>CAVRGX010000001.1:0-580817 GCA_963720815.1 uncultured Acidobacteriaceae bacterium
AGGCAGCAAGCACAAGCTGTCCTTGGCGCCTTATACACATGCGTGTGCACCCCGTGTCCACGATCGAGGACGGCTTTGTGCGCTAGTTGTTGTCCGGCAGGGCAGAGGTAAATATCATTCTTCGCATCATAGGGGAAAGCACTGCTGATAAAAGCTCCGCTGCGCCCTTGGGCATCCGATTCTGTTGGTTTCCAGCTGTCTTGCCACGAGCCGTAAAAGTCGACGCCAGACTTTGCAGCAGCCTGCACAGACGCATGGTTGGTATAGTCGCCATCGGCAATCAATTGCTTCGGCAGACAGCTGAGACTCTCTTTACAGCGCTCAAGAGCTGGCTCTAGTTGACGATAGTCGATGGCGTCGGTGGTCGCCTCTACGTTCACTACGAATCCGTGGGTGGTGTCGGTCACCAATTGCACGTTATAGCTGGGCACGGCGCCCCCTTCGCCGTTGCGCATTACATGAGCCTCGGCATCGGTGGTGGAGGCCCGCGCTACAAATTTCGCCTTATCCTCTTTCTTTTTCCTTTGCAGACGCTCCACTTCATGAAGCGCACTTTCCAGCCGTGTTACGCGTTCCCGCGCCGCCCGTTGTCTTGCAGCCGTTTGGCGTTTGGCGACTTTCTCTTCTTCTGCGCCCTGTTCGTTCATCTTATTCAGTTGCGTTTGCGCTGCCGACAGATGGGCTTCGATCTTCTCTCTGCGCCGAAACGTGTTTCCACTGGCGCTGGCTATGATCTTGGTGCCATCCAGCGTCACTCGTTCCATGGTGATCAGCCCTTCGGCGCTCAGCACACCCACCACTTGCACGAACACACTGCCGAGCGCTTCATGATTATCAGAACGGAAACCGGATAGGGTTCGATGACTGATTGGCTGCAAACCGCACAGCCACTGAAATGCCGGTTCAAACTCGCACCGCCGCGCAATCTCACGCCCCGAACTGATCCCTCGGCTATATGCATACAACCACAAACTTATGAGCAATTGCGGAGATGTGTGGTCTCGGCCAGCTCGCCCTTCCACAGCCGCAATCTTGCCAAGATACAAACTTAGATCCAGCCGGCCGATCATCTCCCAGATCGAACGTGCGCTGTGGTCATCGTCGATCATTCTCTCTACATCCACAGTGCGAAAGACAAGCTGGGAACGGTCTATCGAAGAAAGGCGGGGGCGAGGGGAACCTGAAGCTACGCTCACCCTTGTAGTCTAGCGGCGTTACGGTTTCCAAAAAAGCCCCTCGCTGTTGTCAATTTCTTCACAGCTTCCCCGTCCCCAGGTTCCCCCGTCCCCAGGTTCCCCAAGGTTCCCCAGGTTAACGGCCCGTCTGTCCCCCCCTAGTCGCTGATTCCATGCACGTTCACCCTCAGCAACCCGTAAACGCCAGTATTTTCGCGGATTCCGGCTGTAGCCCGCTCATTCCACTGACGTTCCCGCCGGGGAACTTCAGGTTCCTCCACAGCTCCCATTCGGGGGTGACGTGTCAGCCCTACTCCCGGTGCAGAGAACCGTCGCTTTTCTCCAGGTCGCCACAGAAGCCAGATGGAGACCCAGACGCAAGCAAGGCCGCCCCCAAGAGGGACGGCCTTATGTATTCTGGATACGTTCTAGCTGCCAGCCGTGGGGCGAGGCGCGTCACACGGCTCGGCAAAATGATTGTGTACTGTGACGTAGGTATTGTCGCCATTCAGCGTTATCTGGTTTCGGAAAACGCTGGTGATGCCTCCAGGAGCTATGCAGATCGTCGCATCGTCTGGAGAGTTCCATTTGATTGAACTGATTTGCAGGTAGAGCCCTCGGAGGACAAGCACCCTGCGAACTTTGCTACCATCGCGAAGGTTCGCATAAACGTCCGTTGATCCTGACGACATAGGGCCGTCGCCGCTCGTTGTCTCCACGGTATAAAACAACTCGGGACGCGGAGATGCGACTGTGGTGATTTTATCGGGCCGAGAACACCCAACGATTCCGACGACGACGATGCTCAGAACAACACCCAAGGATATCTTCACGGTACGGAGCACCCGTTAGCCGCAAGTCCCGGCCCTCTCATCTGAGCTGCAGCAGAATCGCTGAAGAAGTTCCCTGTGAGGTCCGAAAAATGAACGGTGCTATGGGGGAAGAAAGCTGCGGCAGTTAAGGCATAAGCTCCCGCCCCCAAATCCAAGGTTGTCGGGCTGAAGAACCCCGCTCCAATGGCGTAATAAGCAAAGTTCCCTGCAAGTCCCATTTGTACGAAGGTTTGGCCCGTCTGACCTTTTCTGAAATCGATCGGCCCATTAGGACCAACGATCGCAGTGAATGCTCCTAATTGGTATCCAAGAGGATTGGACGGCGTGCCCGTTTGAGCTTGGGCTGCGGACGCATTGAAGGCGTTCTGCAAAATTGCACGCTGCTGTCGAACGACAGAACCGACCGTCTGACCGTTCGGAAGGACCGTATTGCAGTTCACGTTATTTGGGGCATTGCTCAACCGATCAACAGAATAGAACCAAACACGAACGCTACCCCTAGCCCCATGAGGATGTAGCTTGCGGGCAAAGGCCATGACGGGGCCCCCTCAGAAACGATCAGCCTCCGGTAAGCGTCGATCACACCTGCTTGACGCGATAGATATCCCTTCCATCCTCTTACGCGCACAACCAGGTACATCCGTAAAGCTATGCCGAAGTTGAATACTAGGACCCCGACTATGCACCAAAACCAAGTGTTTTTTAGCATGGGAAATGCCACCGCCGTCAGTTGATTAAATCGCTACAGTTAGTACTAAGTGGAATTCCGGTATACCCCGCAGTAAGGGCTGCTCCTTTGCCACCCACTCCCGGGCCGATTGTGACCGTACCGGTGGTTGGGCCTCCGGGTGTATGCGAAGCATCTAGGCCAAAGATCCCGCTAGAACCGCCAAGATCAACACTCGGGCCGCCACTTAGTTGATTTATATTCCTAGCGGTTGACAGCGAAAATTGTCCGCCCCCCTGGGCTCCAATACCTCCTCCGACGCACTCGTGTTGACGTTGACTGCCAGCCCTGCATTTCCTTGGGGATCGGCGACTATTTGAACTCCAACAGAAGCAAAGAGGCCGAGTATAAAACCTGCCCCGGCGCTTCCCCCTAACCCTACCCCCACAGTTCGATTAGAGGCCTGCGCTGCTCCAATCACCGGAGCAGCTATAGCACAAGCTGCGATATGGAGTAAGGAAGGTTTACTTGGGGCGCTGGCTGACGGACCCCCGCCACCACTAGTTTGACTGGGCTGCCCGCCCCCGCCCCCGCCGCAAAGCCCAGGAAAGAGGGAGCAATAAAAGATCGAGATCATGTCAGGGGGGACAAAATTGCCAGGGGGCCGGGTGCAGTGGCCTTCGTCGTCTTCCACCAGACCGTCGGGGCATAGACCACTCGGATCAACGAAGCTCATCGGGTTGTTCAACACGTATGCATAGCGATTCATGCTCTGCGGGTTGGTCAGGTCGTAGCTGCCTGCGTAGGGGTCAGGCGAAAGCCAGCGACCGGCGATGTTCGAGTATTCGCGGAACTGGGCATGATCGGTGGTGGGTGCGCTGGCCCACAGCCCGGTGAAGCCGTCGAAGGTATTGCCCGGTCCCCCGGAGACATTGGTGGTGTCATCGCCAAAGGGCAGCGAGCTAACGATGGCATTTGTGCCTCCGGTCTCTCCGGTCACGGCGCGGCGGGTTCCTACCCAGTCGCGATGGGCAAAGAGCGCGGTATTGTTCGCTGGATTGTAGGATTCGATTGCCGCCGCCCCCCAGTACGCCTTGCCCAGAAGCTGGCCCGACCCTGCCAGCCACAGCGAAGCAAGATTGCCTGACTTGTCGAACACAACCAACGACTCATCCTGGCTTGTGCTCTGGGCCACTTGCTGGTTAAGCGCGTTATAAGTGAACTGCGGACTGTATCCACTGCTAACCAGCCCAGTCAGGTTCCCGTCCGCATCGTAAGTATACGAATTGGTTCCGTCAGACATCAGATTACCCGCCGCGTCGTACGTGTAGCCTGTGGCGGTGATCTGATTCGTGCTGCTGTTGTACGCCACGTTGAAGGTCGAGCCCGAGCCGACACCTGAACCGGGCTGCTGTGACCAGCGGTTGCCGTACCGGTCGTAGGTGTAGGTATAGAGCGGCTGCTTGCTACTGTTGGTCAGCGAGGTGAGCCGGTTGAAGTTGTCGTAGCCGTAAGTAATCCCCGTGCCCTCCACGCTATCGGACGAACTCTGAAGCTGCTGGCCCTTCCACGTCGCGGTGAAACCATAAATCTGGCCGCTACAGCCTAGCGCAGCCGTTGTGCCGACCGGGCAGATCGACTCCCCGTTCAACCGGCCCATCATGTCGTAAGAATTGAACTGCGATACGCCGTTGCCCAGAGTATAGCTGACCGGTCCGAAGGGACCGTTCTGCACGTTGGAGACGATTGTGCCGGGCAGGGTCGCGCTGCTCAGAGAGCTCGCGTTGCTTGTGATCGACTCTACCTCGTTCGCGACAGAATAGGTGTACGTCGTGGTGGCTCCGGCAGCATCGGTCGAGCTGGTCAAGTCCCCGGCATAGTCGTACGTATAGGCGAGATTTTTGTCGTCCGCCGGAGTTCCGCAGTTCCCAGGCAGGCATTCCGAGAGCGCGATGATGCGCCCCACCGCATCGTAGCTGAAGGCGGTTCCGGAAAAGGTCGGACTGGTGGATGCTGTGGCAACGGACAATCTGCCTTTCAGATTGGACTGCGGCGCGGCAAACCCGGAGTTGGCATCGTAGAGATAATGTTTGGTCGGCGTGCCGTCGCTGTAACTGATATTCTCTAGCCGGCCCAGCGAGTCGTACTCAGTGGTGGTTGTGGTCAGCGTCGAGGCGCTGGTCTGGTTGGCCGTCGGACGCTGCCGCGTCACCACCAGCCCGATATTGTTGTACGCGTAGCTATAGGTGGTGGTTCCGGACTCCGGCTGCATGATCTGTGTCGTTCTGCCCAGCCAGTCGGTTTCGAAGGTTCTGGTTTGCGCTCCCTGGGTGACCACGGTTTTTTGCGCGTTGCCGGAAGTCGTGTCGGTGGAATAGACGTAGGTGGTAAGGAAGCCACTGCCCGCGATGTCGATGTCGAGGCTACAAGCTACGGGCGCCACTCCTTGAAGAGCCATAGTCGTAGCGGATATCTCACAAACGGATTTTGGTCGGCCCAGGCCATCGACTTGCACGATGCGGCTCACGCCGTTCTCATCGGTTACCTGGGTTGCTCTGCCGGTGTAGCCATAGTTGATATGCGATGAGTCCCCATGGGTGACTTGCAGAACGCGGCCTAAGGCGTCGTACGTGTAGGTGTCGCCTCCGGAGCCGGAACAAACCTTGCTGGCGCCAAAACCTGTGCCCTGATACGTGTAAGACTTAAAAGCGACGTTGCCGTTGGCATCATAGCAGGTATCCTGCTGATACCAGGGGCTGCCGATTTGCCCGTTGTCCACTTCTGTGCTGCTCTGACGGCCATAGCCGTCAAGTTGAACCTCGCTATCAGAAGACGATCGAACCTGCCTGGTGAGAAGGTGGCTGGTGGCCACCAAGGTTGGGGTGTAGGACCTCAAAGTCTCTCCGCCGTCCGGGTAATTAACCTCAAGGGGCCGCAGCAGCGAGTCGTATTCGTTAGACGCGATTTCCGTGATCTGCCCGTTGGGATCGGTATAGCTGAGCGGAAGCCCAGTGTGGGCGGTGTCAAAGGTCGCACTCGTGCTGAGGGCCACTCCACTGGAGGGAGTGGGTAAGCTGACGCCGGTGTTGTAAACGAAGGTGGGGTCATACGACATCGTTGTCTTCCCGTTGGGCGTAGTGCTGGTGAGCAGTGAGCCGGTGTCTTCGTAGGTAAAGGTTGAGGTATACGATGTGCCGGGGCTGGCATATTGCGTCAGGCTGGTCAAATTCCCCCGCGCGCCAGTTTCAGCTACATGCTGCGGGACACCCGAACTCGCAGTCGGCGTCGTGCCGTCATACGCGTATGTCGTATTTCCAGTCTCATTGTCGCTCACGTCGAAAACTTCATCCTGCGCGACCAGACCAGGAATTCCCGAGGTTGAATAGGTGAGTGCCTCCGTCCGCAAAATCGCTCCGCGTGAAGAAGCGCTTCCGTAGTCCCAAGTCCCTTGTGAGGTCACCAGCCCGTAGCTGTTGTAGGTCTGTGCGGAGCCGTCGAGGCCGCCTCCATTGAAGGAGTTGAAGTAATCGATCCGGGTGATTGGTAGCGTTATGGCCGTTGTCACGCACGGGTGATTGGCGCTGTTGTAGCAAGTTTGGCGAGCTAGCAGCGGTGTGCCTGTCGCTGCGCCCTGATAAACGTTGCGGCTGGTCTCATAGTATTCGGCAGTGGTCCCGGCCGGTTGGTTGCTGGCTTCAACGAAGGAATAGCTTTTGTTGTTGCCAAGGCCATCCGCAACGGCAGTGGTGCTCGTTCCGGTTCCAGGTGTGCGGGTATAGGTCCATGTGGACGCGGCTGAACCTGCACTGGTAGCAAGCTTGCGCGTCAATCCCGCCGTACTGCCATCGGCACACACAATGCCGTTGCTACCGCCGCTATAGGTATAGTTGATCGTTCCCCCTTGCGGCAGCGTGACAGACGCAAGCCGCCCGGTCACGTTGCCAGACACCCCAGGAGTGGGCTCGTAGGTGAACTGGTACAAGCTTCCATCCGGAAAGGATATAGAGCTTACAAGAGAGGTGGAGGTAGGTCCATACTCGGCGATGTTACTGCAATTAAAGGCCGTTTGTACGGTATATGTTGTGTAGTTCAATGTAACGGTTTGGGGGTTTCCGTTCGTGTCCGTGTATTGAAACGTCGTAGCGGTAGGCGCAGTTCCCGCAAACGTCAAAGCAACATTTCCGGTGGTGTCTGTAATCGCGCCGGTACCGGTATTCGCCGTGATTTGATTTCCATTCGAGTCGGTGTAGGTACTTGATCCGCCACTGTTAATGTTGCCGTTAGTGTCCGTGACTGTCCATCCGCCTTGGTTCGGAATTGGGAGTTCCGTGAGGGTCAGCCCCGAACCATCGGTGGCGGTGCCTACGAAGTTTCCGCTGTCTGTCCGCGTCGGGGGGCCCGAGCAAGCCGAGGTCTGCTCCCAGGTGTTTCCTCCAAAAGGGTGCGTCCGCCCCAGCGAGTCATGAAAAACAAAGTTCGAATAAGTCTGCGTGGTCACCGAGCCATTGCACGGTTTTGCAAGCATGGAAGTGCGCCGTTGCACGCAATCGAGGACAATAGAGAGGACCTATGCGAAGACCTCTGCTTGCACTGGCCATTTCCGCCTTTGGGATCGGCACATCCGAATTCATCATCATGGGGTTGCTGCCGGATCTGGCTCGCAGCTTCCAGGTCAGCATTCCGAAGACGGGCATCCTCGTCTCCGGCTACGCGCTTAGCGTCACTTTAGGATCGCCACTGGTCGCCCTGGCTTTATCCCGCATGGACCGTAAGCGTGCGCTACTGATTCTGATGGGCATGTTTACCGTGGGAAACGCCTTGTGTGCCCTCGCGCCTACGTTTCTGCTTCTGCTCGGCGCGCGCATTCTTACCGCGCTTTGCCACGGAGCTTTTTTCGGCATCGGCAGCATCGTGGCGTCGCACCTTGTGCCGCGGAATGAACGTGCCCAGGCCATCGCACTCATGTTCGCGGGGTTGACGCTGGCGAATGTACTTGGCGTTCCTGCCGGTACGGCGTTGGGCCAGGCTTTCGGATGGCGCTTCGCTTTCTGGGCACTGGTGCCGATCGGCTTGATCGCAGGCGTGGGACTGCTTCGACTCGTCCCTCACATGCCTGCCGAAAAAATACACCTTAAGCACGAGTTCAGGGCGGTGCTGCGTCCCCAGGTGCAGCTTGTGCTCGCTCTCAGTACGCTCTCGTCCGTTGCCATGTTCTGTGTCTTCACCTACATCGCGCCGATTCTCGAACAGGTGACCCATCTTTCGCCCATCGCAGTCACCCGGGTATTGGTGATCTTCGGCGTGGGCATTACGTTGGGAAACCTGCTGGGGGGCCGCCTGGCAGATTGGAAACAGATGCCGGTGATCGCCGGTGGGTTCACGCTGCTCATCGTCATCTTCCTAGCCATGCCGTTTCTGGAATCGAAGGTGATTCCGGCTGTGATCATCGTCTTCGTGTGGGGGGCCGTTCATTTTGCTGCCGGGTCTCCGCTGCAAGCGCGGATCGTTGACCAGGCAAAGGGCGCGCCCAATCTTGCGTCAACGTTGAATCAGGGCGCGTTCAATCTTGGCAACGCGCTCGGCGCGAGCCTCGGCGGCATCCTGCTCACGGCAGGCGTGAGCTATCGCCATCTCTCCCTGGGAAGCGCCGCAGTCATCAGCGTCGCGTTGCTGGTAGCGCTGGTCGCGCTCCGCGTGGAGCAGCAAGAGACGGGCTCCGCGGAAAAAAATGAGATGGTATCCGTCTCATAACGGATCGCTATCATAACGAATCGCTGAGTGCGCGAGAAACGCGACTCGATATCGCTTTGCAACAGTGCAACAAACCTACGGGTGTTCCCATCCTTCGCTTTTTTTTGCGAAGGGTGGTTTACCACGACCGCGTGCATTGAGATTTGTGGCTTCCCCACCCTTGCCGGAAAAGCACCCGGCAAGGATGGGGCACCCGCGGGTTTGCTGCGCTGCCGGCCACCGCACAACACAGCCTCGCCGCAGTTCCGCAGCCTCGTCGCCCCTCTCCTCTCTGCTGGGGAGAAGTGCGGAAAGCCCCGTACCAGAAGCTACAACTTACGTTGGCCGCCAGGACTCGTCGAAGACCCATAGAATCAAAACGGCATGAAGAAGAAACTCCGGGTTGGCATTCTTTTTGGTGGGCGCAGCGGCGAGCATGAAGTGTCTCTGCTGTCGGCCGCATCGGTTCTCAAGGCAATTGATCCCAAACGTTTCGATGTAGTACCCATCGGCATTACCAAGCAAGGCCGCTGGGTTGTCTCGGACGACGCACAGCGCCTATTGGCAGGGGACTTGGTGGAAGCGGGTCCTAGTACTCTGCGCGCGGGCGACCCCCAACAAACCGCGCCAGCCGCGGTGATCGCCAAGGGACATGGCGTCATCGTTCCGCCGATGCCTGCCGCCTCCGGTACTCGGGGAGGAACCCTGGTGCCCTTTGAGAACGATGCGTCTTCGCTCTCCTCCACCCAGAGCGTGCTGCAACTCGACGTCGTCTTTCCCGTTTTGCACGGTACCTTCGGCGAAGATGGCACCATGCAGGGGCTGTTCGAGCTAGCCGGTTTGGCTTATGTAGGATCGGGCGTCCTCGGCTCAGCGACCGGCATGGATAAAGAAATAATGAAGCGGCTTTTTCTTGCTGCCGGCCTGCCCATCACCAAACACATCACTTTTCTGCGCCACGAGTGGAAGCAAAGCCCGAAGAAAATCATTGCCAAGCTCGAAGCCGGGCTCAAGTATCCGCTCTTTGTGAAGCCGGCAAACCTGGGTTCCTCGGTGGGTATCAGCAAAGTGCATGACCGCAAGGAACTGGGGCCCGCCATCGACATGGCAGCAGGCTTCGACCGCAAGATTGTGGTCGAGCAGGCTGTCGGTGGCCGCGGTAACCGAAGCAGGATGGGTAAGGCACGCGAGCTGGAAGTCGCGGTGCTGGGTAACGACGCGCCGATCGCCTCGGTGGTTGGCGAGATCGTCCCGGGTAAGGAGTTTTACGACTATGAGGCCAAGTACCTGAGCGAAGGCTCGGTGGCCCTCATCCCGGCCAAGCTGACCAGCAAGCAGAGTAAAGAAGTCCAAGCCATGGCGATCGATGCCTTCCGCGCCTGCGACTGCGCGGGTTTGGCGCGGGTAGATTTTCTGCTTGAGGCGGGTGAGGCAGGCCGCATCTATCTGAATGAGATCAACACCATGCCGGGCTTTACCTCCATCAGCATGTACCCCAAGCTTTGGCAGGCCTCGGGCATCCAGTACCGCGACCTTATTACACGACTGATCGATCTGGCGCTCGAACGCAAAGCAGAGCAGGAACAGATCTCCTATTCCCGCTGACGCCGTTCGCACCGTGGCGGGAGGGCCCGCGTGAGCGGTACACTTCCTGCTGAAGCATTTTCGCAATGGGTGCAGACCGGCCTCTACGCTCTTGCCAGACCATCGTCCTTCGAGAAAATGCTGTAGAGACAGGAGCTAAGCATGACCCTACTCGATGCACCAGCCTACGACCCTTCAAGGGCGCGCAGGCGCAAGAGCATTCTCATCGCGAGTCTGGTTGCCTGCGTGGTGATTGCCGGTCTGCTTTTCTATTTTTGGAACTGGCCTCAGGAGCATCGCGTCAATCAATTTTTCTCGACGATCGAAGGCGGGGACATGCCCAAAGCCTTCGGCATCTGGAATCACGATTCAGATTGGCAGAAGCATCCGCAACAATACGCTTCCTATTCATACGGTCGCTTCGAAACGGACTGGGGACACGCAAGCGACTGGGGAGACATCAAGACGCACAAGATCACGATGTCCAAGACGGTCGGTTCCGGAGTCGTGGTTGGGATAGAACTGAACGGGCAAAAGACGCCCATCTTCCTATGGGTACAGCGCAGCAGCAAAACGCTGGGCTTTTCGCCAGTCCAACTTTCGACCGAATAGAGTATTTTCGGAATCAATGCTGGATACACAAGGCATTCGCTGAGGAACGTACCTCAGGGGGCTTGAGCGGGCTGCGGAAGAAGTCTCTGTAAGCGAGAAATCGCTCCCTCAGCGGCTAAAGCCGAACTCATTACAATGGAGTTACGTACGGGCTAAAGCCCGTACCCTTCAAAGAATTGAGTTTTTCCGCAGCCTGTAAAGCCGAACTCATTACAATGGAGTTACGTACGGGCTAAAGCCCGTACCCTTCAAAGAATTGAGTTTTTCCGCGGCAGTCTAAGGCTGGTACCGGGCCCTCCCCATTGGCTCAAAATTACGCGTTAACGCGTTAAGTCCCTTTCCGGATGAGTTTATCGACTTTGAGGGCAACTTCTTTCCAATTGGCGCTGCCTGCTCATCCTCGCAGACAGACCCAACGGTCGTGGGCCAGCCAAGGCCGATATTCAGAGAACACTTGTTTAGATTGATTTTTCGAACGCAAAGTAGCGCGATATGTTTGAAGGGTACGGGCTGGCAGACTCGATGTTGTGGTGAGTTGGAGTTTCAAAAAACCAGCGTCTTCTCGGATTTCGATGTCTTCCAAAATAAGTTAGCGCTTATGGGATGAAATCCTGGGCTGCTTTCAGACGCCGGGGCAGGTCGGGGCTGTTCGGTTGCGGCCCCAGTATCAGTCACACTCTCACCTAAAGCCGCTGAGGGAGCGATTTCTCGCTTACAAAGACTTTTTCCGCAGCATCTAAAAGCCGCTGTAGCCCGCCCCGGCTAGTGTAGCCCGCCACACAGATGGTCGTTTATCCCGGGATGTAATCAAGCGTCCTAAATCTTACCCTGCCATGGACTCGGGTGTGCCCCATATCTCGCGCTTGTTGCGAGATGTGGGGAATTCATGGACCTTAGCCGACCAGTCTTTGCAGTGAGTCGAGAGTTCCGGGGAGAGAGTGACTCTTGTCCCACATCTCGCACAAGTACGTGCGAGATATGGGGCACCCGAGTCCGCGGCTAGACAAAGATCCTTAAAGCCACACCCACGACATACATGATCATATTTGTGACGGACTACACTAGGAGGCTTGGAGCGCCGACACCAGCTTTTCCAGACTTGCCGGGCCATCCACGTGCCCGCACTTCTGGTTGCGGTCTATCTGCCGCATCAGGCCGCTGAGTACTCTCCCCGGCCCGACCTCGATGAAGTGGGTAACCCCTTCCGCGACGAGCAACTGCATCGACTCGGTCCAACGTACCGTGCCCGTAACCTGACGAACCAGTGCGTTGCGCAGCTTATCGGCCTCGGTCACTGTTACCGCCGCGTCCACGTTCACCACCACCGGAACCTTTGCGTCCGAGAACGAAATCCCCTCAAGCACAGGAGCCAGGGCATCCTGCGCGGGCTGCATGAGACTGCAATGGAAAGGCGCTGAGACGTGGAGCATGACCGCGCGCTTGGCCCCGCGGTCTTTAGCCAGAGTCATCGCCTGTTCGACCGCCGCTGTCGCTCCCGAAATCACCGTCTGTTCCGGGGAATTCAGGTTAGCCGCTTCGACCGGCGCTCCAGACTGCTGCGTTGCCTCGTGGCAAATAGCAACGACCACGTCGCCCGGCATGCCAAGAATGGCCGCCATGGCTCCCTCGCCCGGCGGCACGGCCTGCTGCATGAGTTGCCCGCGGCGGCGGACGGTGCGCGCCGCATCGGCAAACCCGATCACACCGGCAGCTACATTCGCCGAATACTCCCCCAGCGAATGACCGGCCATGTATTCGGCAGTGAGCCCGGCCGCAGCCAATACCCGCAGGACCGCAATCGACACCGTGAAAATGGCCGGCTGGGTAAACTCGGTCAGTCGAAGCTGTTCTTCGGGTCCGTGAAAGCAAAGCTCTGCCAGGTCGAAGCCGAGCGCGTCGTTCGCCTCCTCGAAGGTCTGGCGAGCGAGCGGAAAGGCGGAGGCGAGGTCGCGGCCCATACCGACTGATTGGGAACCTTGACCAGGGAATAGGAAAGCTGTCTTACTCATGTCTTGGCGAGAGGGCGCTTCTAGTACAGGGGCTGCGCGGGTGCATTTTCGGTAGGTTCCGTTGCCGTATCCACTGGCCTTGCGTCCGGCAAATTCTTGCTCCAGCCGCTGGTTAATACCGGCCTGCGCAAACTCCGCAGTCACGCGAATACCGTTGAAGATAGCCCGGTCGTTCGAAGAGCCGTGATTCACGATGCACACCCCGCGAATACCGAGCAGGGGAGCGCCACCATATTCGGAATAGTCCAGTCGCTTTTTGAAATCGTTGAAAGCCTTGCGTGAAAGCAATGCGCCCACCTGAGCAGTCACGGTCGAGGTGAGCGACTGGCGAAGGAGATCGCGTACCAGCTTGGCCAGCCCTTCTGAAGTTTTGAGCGCGACATTGCCCACGAAACCGTCGCATACGACGACGTCGGCGTTGCCGTTGTAGATATCGCGGCCTTCCACGTTGCCAATAAAGTTCAGCGAAAGTTGCTTAAGCAGCGGAAATGCCTCACGCGTGAGATCGTTGCCTTTGCCCTCTTCTTCACCAATCGAGAGCAGACCGACACGGGGATGAGGAATCTTCAGCACGCTGCGGGCATACATCTCGCCCATCACGGCGAATTGTTCCAGATTGTGCGGCTTGCAATCGACATTCGCGCCGACATCGAGCAGCACACAGGGAGAGCCGGTCGAGGTAGGCAGCATCTTAGCCAGAGCTGGCCGGTCCACCCCAGGGAGAGCCCCCAGGATCATCTTGGCCAGGGCCATGGCAGCGCCGGTATTGCCGGCGGTAAGAAAGCCGGCACATTTGTTTTCTTTTACCAGGCGAAGCCCGAGACGCATGCTGCTGCCCGGCTTCTTGCGGATCGCCGTAGCTGCCTTTTCGTCCATCGCGATCCATTCCGTTGCGGGAACGATGACGATGGGCAAATCTTTACCACGGGTGGCTTCACGAAGAGCCGCGCGCAGACGGTCCTCAGGGCCGACCAGATGAACTCGTACCGGGAGCTCACGGCAGGCCTGGATTGCGCCCTTGATCTCAGGATCAGGCGACTTATCCGAGCCCATGGCATCGAGCGCGATATCCGTCAGCATGGGGGAAGGGATGAGCTAGGCTTCCTTGGCTTCGAGCACTTCGCGGCCCTTGTAGGTGCCGCATTTGGGGCAAGCGCGATGGGGCAATTTACGCTCGTGGCAGTTGGGACATTCCGACGTGACGATCCCGGTGAGTGCATCGTGCGCCCGGCGCTTGGAGGTGCGGGCCTTGGAGTGGCGCCGCTTTGGATTAGGCATGGCAGGTTCCTTTCAGGCGTTATCCCCGGCTGATTTTCCCGGCATTTGCCGGAATCCCGCGTAGCGGCCGCAGTCCTGGGATCGCTTTCAACTTTACGTTTTCATCCTGCTGCGGAGGTCGGCAAGCGCTGTCCACCGCGCATCGGCTGGGCTTGCATCGCAAGCGCAGACCTCGGTATTCAGGTTCTGCCCACAGCGGGGGCACAGTCCCTTGCAATCCTGCTTGCAGAGTGCTCGCGCCGGCAGGGAGAGAAGCACCTGCTCGCGCAAAACGTCCTCAACCGCAAGACGGCCACCTTCATAGTACCCGATTTCGGTATCCGAGGTCGAGATGGAGTGCTCCGAACCCTCGGCGTCGACTCCGCTCGGCCGAAAAAGCAGATCGAAGTGCTCATCCAGCCGTTGGGATACTGTCTCCAGACACCGGGCACAGGGCATTTCAAAATCTGCCTGGTAGCCGGCGCGCAAACGGATGTCATGGATGAGCTGGTGGGCGCCGTGATTCTCGGTGAGAAGATCGGCGCGACCGCTTACCGGCATCCCGTCGATTTGGCGAATCCCGGAACCGTAATCAATGGCGCCGGCGGGGACCGTCTCACTGAACTCAATCGGTTCCCGTTCCAGATCGAGTACCGTTATCAGCAGGGTCATGGCATTCTCGCAAACACGTCTCGCGGCAAATTAGCAGTTTCGCAATCGCTGTATACCGGCCTCGCCGCAGCGAGCTGCCTCGCCGCAGCGAGCAAAGCAACCGGCCTTTACGTGGTTTTCTCTTAAAGAAAACCACACCTCGCGATCTTTATCAGACCACCGTCATGGCGAAACTGCTTTAGAACCGATAGTACACATTGATGTTCGGCTCGAACGTGGTCCGCAGCGTCTTGGTATCAATGGAAAACTGGTGAAAATCGGGCGTCTTGTATTTCAGCCCGCGTAACCCCCCGCGAACCCCGAAGCGCTTGTACACAGGGACGTCAAGTCCCAAACTATAGACGAATTCCGGCAGGAACTGCACCGACAGGTTCAGAGCCTGATTAGGGTTCGAGGCCTCGTTGGTGATGGTCCTCTGAATCGGAGAAAACACAATCAGACCGCCACCGACACTCAAAAACGGTTGAACTCCGTAAATAGGAGTGGACTGAAACAGATAGGAGATGCTCAGGTCGGTTACGTTGCTTTGCAGCTTGACCGTGTTCTTGTTGTACGACTCGAAGAACTTGGTGTAACCCACGTTGACGTCGTAACCCAGCCACGGTTTATACGGTTGGCGAAAGCTGAACAGTACGCCACCCGACGAGGTCGTGTCATCGCGAACGAGGTTGCCGTTGGAAGCGTCGGAGATCTGGTCAAAGACTCCCACGCCGACATCGAACTTTTCTTTGCCTGTCGCATCTGCTTTTGCAGTGGACGTGGTTTGCGCGTGGCTGGGAACAGCCGATGCCCATAGGCCAACCGCGACCAGCAAAGCACTCAGGAGAAACGAACACCGCCGGCTCTGGGCCGATCGAAGGGAAGTAAGGGACTTTTTCAAACGGACACTGTGCATGTTGAGTCTTATCCCACTATATATCGTCCGGGAGACTCGGTTCGGATTGCCGGGAAGCTGCCGCCAATCGCCCGAGACCGAGAGGCGAAATAAAGAGGCGAACTCCGGCGACTCCGGCGGCGCCGGCAGCAACGCAATCGGCTGCATTGCCGCTGGTTACGCCGCCCAACGCAAACACCGGGATGCCTTGGGCCACGGCACACGCCCGGCGGAGCGCCTCCAACCCCTGCGGCTGCCTCGTGCCTTTCTCGAAGACCGGAGAGTAAAGCATCAGGTCCACGCGTTCTTCTCTCGCTATCTCGATCTCTTCCAGACTGTGGCAGGGGACGCTGATGATTGCCTCCCTGAACGCCTGACGCACCCGCCGGCCGAGGCCGGGAACCGGTTGACCGGCAAGATGGACACCGAGGGCTCCGGCATCGCGAGCGACGGCTGCGGCTTCGGGCCGCGCGATATTCATGAGGAGCTTCGTGCGGCTGCCGGCGATCTTTTCTATCAGCCTCGTGGCGAGGGATGCGAGCTGTTCGTTGCTGAGATCCTTTTCCCGAAGCTGGATAAAGTCCACGCCGGCGGTCGCCCAGCCTTGCGCCAGATTAAGGAGTTCCGCCTCGCTCGCAAGCAGGCTGCGGTCGGTGATGGCGCAAAGCTGCATGAAGTGGAGTCTAGAGCAGGCTGCGGAAAAAGTCTTTGTAAGTGAGAGATCGCTCCCTCAGCGGCTAAAGCCGGACTCATTGCAAGGGAGTTATGTACGGGCTGAAGCCCGTACCCTTCAAAGAAGTGGGGTTTTTCAGCAGCCCGCTAGAGCAGAACCGATTCTGCGCAAGTGAGACCCTTTCGCCATTCGGTCGAACGTGCGCCGGGCGTATGCTAAAAGCAGTTTTTCAGTCGCTATGCAGCAAAGGTTTGCCCGGCCATGACCGGGTTTGCGCTGCGTTTGTTACGCCGTCTGTAGACAACGAGAAATTAATCTCATCGATTCTATCTTCCGGTACCCTTCGAACAAGGCATGATTAGCTACGATCTTTTCATCATTGGTTCCGGCCCTGCGGGGCAACGTGCGGCCATCTACGCCAACAAGCTGGGCAAACGGGCCGCCGTGGTCGAGCGGATGCGCACCGTCGGGGGCGCCAGCATAAATACCGGCACCATCCCCAGCAAGACGATGCGCGAGGCCGTCTTACACCTCTCCGGCTATAACTACCGCTCGATCTATGGCATGAACTACCGGGTGAAGGAAAAGATCACGATGGCGGATCTCGCCTTCCGCGTGCAGCACGTGATCAAAACCGAGATCGATGTCACCGAGGCGCAGCTTTCCCGCAACGGTATCGACGTACTGCCCGGAGTTGCAAGCTTTGAAGACAGTACCCATGTACGAGTGACCAATGAGACGGGCAGCCAGGTCTACGAGGCGAAAAACATTATCATCGCCACCGGCACCAAGCCGGCGAACTCACCCAGGGTGCCCCTCAATGGCCGTTCCATCGTCAACAGCGATCAGATTCTGGATCTGCCCAGCCTGCCAAAGTCACTGATCGTCGTCGGCGGGGGCGTCATCGGCGTCGAATATACGTGCATGTTCGCCGCGCTCGGCGTGCGCGTCACGCTGATCGAAAAGCGGCCCAAACTCTTGGAGTTTGCCGATCAGGAAATCGTAGAGGCGCTTAGCTATCACCTGCGCGACAGCCGCGTAACCATGCGCCTGCATGAAGAAGTGGAAAGCGTTGAAGAATTGGACGACGCCAGCGTGGTGGCAAACCTGGAGAGCAAGAAACGCATTTCCGGGGGCGCTCTGCTCTATGCGGTGGGCCGTACAGGCAACGTTGAGCAACTCAACCTGGAAAAGGTCGGCATCGAACCTGATTCTCGCGGCCGCATACCGGTGGATAAGGACTTTCGTACCAAGGTCCCCGGCATCTTCGCCGTGGGGGATGTGATCGGCTTTCCCAGCCTGGCCTCGGTTTCGATGGAACAGGGCCGTATCGCCGTCGCGCGGGCCTTCGGCAATGAAAGCCTGGTTTCAAATCCCAGCTACTATCCCTACGGCATCTACACCATCCCGGAAATTTCGTTCATCGGCAAAACCGAAGAGCAGCTCACGGATGAAGATGTGCCCTATGAAGTGGGCGTCGCCTACTATCGCGAGATAGCACGCGGCCAAATCCGTGGCGATACGACGGGCCGCCTGAAAATCGTGTTTCATCGCGAGACTCGGCATCTGTTGGGCGTCCATATCATCGGCGAGGGTGCGAGCGAGCTCCTCCATATTGGACAAGCCGTGATGTCTCTCGGCGGTACCCTGGACTACTTTATCGATACGGTGTTCAATTACCCCACCCTTGCCGAGTGCTACAAGGCCGCCGCATTTAACGGCATCAACCGGCTGGCCCGGGCAGCGGACTGAGGAGAGGAAGAGCAGATGGACAGGACGATAGGCGTTGTCGTCTCCTCGAGAATTGTCGCGGGGCTGATGGAAGATCACAAGCTCGTAGGACCGCTGCGTCGGTTTCCGGAGAATCCGGACGACCACGAGGCTTTGCTCGACCATCCCTTCGAGAGCCTTTGCCACTTGATCGGCGATGAGGTCCTCGCGCTGCACGCCGAGGGCAAGATCGACGCGATCGGCGTTGCCATTCCCGGCATCATTCGCAATGGCATCTGTGAGGACTCACCCAACCTGGTTCAATTGAAGGGCGCCAATGTGGCTGAGTCCTTGGCCGCAATCTTTCAGGCGAAGGGAATCCACGCTCCCGTAAAGACCTTGAATGACGCCGATGCCGTGGCCGCGGGCATGGCCGTCACCCAGGGCCGCAAGGATCGCCTGGTGCGGGTCTGGACCATCGGGAACGGCATAGGTTTTGGCCGCTACCCCTACGCCGAAGGGGTGTGGGAAGGCGGCCATATGGTGGTGACACTCGACCCCAAAGAGACCTACTGCGGCTGCGGGGGACGCGGACACCTGGAAGGCATTATGGGCCATCGCGCCATGCGCCTGCGCTTCCTCGACATGGAACCGGAAGAGGTGTTTGCCGCCGCCAAGAAGGGCGATCCCCGCTGCATGGATTTCGTGCGGCTCTGGCATCGCGGTCTGGCCGCCGCCACGGCTACTTCCATCCATCTGGGTGGGCCAGGCCGCTTTTACTACACCGGCCTGAACGTGCGCTTTCTCGACCTGAATCTGCTGAAGGAATACCTCTGGCAGATGGTCAAGATGAGCCCGTTGCAAAGCTACTCGCTTGAAGTTGTGCCGGACGATCCCAAGGTAGCGGTCATCGGCGCTGCCGCTTCGGCGTTGTTAGCCCCGGCTACGTAACAGGCTGCGGAGAAAGTCTTTGCATGTGAGAAATTGCTCCCTCAGTGGCTAATGCTCGCTGCGGCGAGGTAGCCGGATTCATTGCAAGGGAGTTACGTACGGGCTGATGCTCGCTGCGGCGAAGTAGCTCGTACCCTTCAAAGAAATGAGTTCTTCCGGAGCCTGTTAAAGCCGGGCGTTTGTTGCATGAAGAACAGACTGCAGATCCCTCGACTACGCTCGGGATGACAAAGGAGAGGGTGGTGGGCTCCCCTCAGCAGCGATAGCTGCTTAGGAGCTATAGCTGCTTAGGAGCTATCGCTGCTCAGGAGGAATAGCTCCTCAGGAGGAATAGCTGCGCTGATAAACCCGCGCCATGCGGTCATGCCAACTCAGGCGATCCGTATCGAACCATGCCCAGGTGAAGCCCAACCCAAGCGGAGCCGCCGAGAGCAGCAGAAACCACACCCTGCGGCACATCGCCTTACGTGTCGGATTCTCATCGTCAAACGTACACAGCGCTATCTTTGCGTAGCGCATTCCAGGTGTGCCTGCAGCAAACCTGAAGAACAGAAACTGATACAGCATGCAAAAGCCCCCGAGCACCAATCCAGCACCGAGCAGTGCCGGTTTACCCGTGGGCGGGTGGCTCGTGCAGGCGGCAAAGACCAGGATGAAGAGGGCGAAGGCCGCCACAACCAGGGCAAAGTCAAAGATTGCCGCCATCATCCGGTCTTCCAGTGATGCCGGCTTTAATGGAATCTCTTGTGCGAGCGACTGGCTCATACCTTGGGCGGAACTATCCGGGGGCGAATCCAGCCGTATCGGCGACCAGTCTTTGGCTGGCCCGATGCTGGCCGTCTGAGAAATTGTTTCTGGCGCTACCTCGAACACTCTGAGTTGCGCCGGCGCGTTTTCCGGAGCCTGCGAGAGTGGACCCTCAGCCAGCCTGGGACGCACCCTGCGGGCTGCGACCAGCTCCCGCGGAAAATCAATCACATTGGCGGGCAGGGGCTCGATCTCGTCAAAGACCACCAGGTCTTCGGTTTCAGCAGGTATCGCTGCGGCCGCCGCCGCAGACGCCAAAACAACCGGCTCTGCCTTCACAGCTCCCAGGGGCCGGGGATCGTTCGAGCGCTCGAGTTCGTCGGCGAAGCGACGAATCGGTATCGGTATCGGTGAAATGTCTGTCACGCGCTGAGCGGCTTCGGTCTTCTCTGCACGGGCGCGCGATTCTGCCGCCAACACTTCACTGTAGGAAGGAGCGTTCTCATACCGCCTGGCCACTTTTGCGGCCAGTTTCGCAGCGCGGGAATTCGCTTTGTTCTCCATATCCTCCAGGCCAGGCAGAGCGACCTGTTCGCCGCGAATGCGCAACCGGCGAGACCGCGTTGCCGCCAGGCGCTCGTTCAGTTCCTGCTTCCACGCAGGCACTACCTCTGCGCTCTCGTGTGCGCTTTCGTGGACAATGTCTTCTTTGAGATTCGGCGAAGAAGGACTCACTGCTATTCTCCTCTCTGATGAAGCGCGCTTCGCGGCCCCTTAAAACAAATGTGGGGCAGCACACTGAAGTCGTGCATACCCTCGTGATTGCGGCTATCTGGCAGAGGCGGCGGAGACACGTTTCTTTCTTCGTTGGCGCGCGCCATGACGTCGAGAGAACGAGACTGAAATATCCAGAGCGGTGGAACCATCAAATACCTTAGGCGTGGGCGTTTTGCTATCCTAACCTCGCCCCTGGTAATGAGAGTCCGCACCTTTTTGTTTATCACAGCGTTCATTCTGTGTCATCACACGGTTTGTCCGCAAACGTTGACCAGTCAGCTTCCCACGGCTTCATCCGGGAGCGCTGCCGACGCCGCTGACCCCGCCGCCGATCACGCTGTTGTGGACGGAGCGAAACCAGACCTTTCCGCCGAACCCACGTCCACTCTTCCCGACGCCCCTCCCTCTCCTCAATATCCCGTCGCCGAAGTCGTGCCCACGCCTGTCACAGGCGTTCCGGTGAGTTTCCAATCGAGGCTCATTGAGAAGCACGGCAATATCTACACGCTGACCGGCGCGGTCAGAATCGACTACAAGAACTTCGTACTCACTGCCGACAAAATTTCCTACGATCGCGACACCAGCGATGCCGAGGCAGAGGGTCACGTGCAATTGCAGGGCGGACGCAACAACGAACTCATCCTTGCCGATCATGGCAAGCTCAACCTCGATCTCGAAACCGGCCGTTTTGAACATGTAACCGGAAGCATCGGGCGGCAGCCTCCGGCCAGCAAACGCAAGCTGGTGTACACCACCTCGAATCCGTTCCTGTTCACCGGGCGAGTGCTCATCAAGGAAGGTCCTGAGCGTTATCAGGTGATCGACGGCACCATGACCTCATGCCTGTTGCCTGACCCGGACTGGGTGATTCATTCCGCGCTCATCCGAGTGGACTACGGGCAGGCGCGTGCCAAAAACAGCTACTTCACATTGTTGAAGGTCCCTATCCTGTACCTGCCCTACGTCACTCACCCAGTCGACTCTGAAAGCAGGCAAAGCGGACTCTTGCTGCCGATTTTCGGCACGTCTTCCACCAAGGGCACCATCATCGGTGACTCCGTCTACCTGGTGATCAATCGCAGCACGGACGCTACGCTGGGGGCGCAGTACTTTTCCAAACGCGGCTGGTCGCCCTTCGGCGATTTCCGCTATCACGGGCGAGGCGAGGATTTTGCCTCGGGAAGCTTTACCGCGCTGTTCGATCGTGGCCTCGCGCCCGGCTATTTGAACCAGGGCGGGCAGGACATTCTCTTTAACGGGCGGCGCGACTTCGACCTGGATGAACATACGCGCGCCGTCGCCACCGGCGAGTACCTCAGCTCCTACGTGTATCGCGAAGCGTTTGCCGAATCGTTCGCACTCGCCGTCGCTTCGCAGGTGACCTCTTCTGTCTTCGTCGCCCATAACGACAGCGGCCGATCGACCAGTCTCCGCTTTGGCCGTTATCAAAACTTTCAAGGCATCACCCAGGTAGGGAACACCTACGTGACTCCACAGGTCAGGATTCTGCATGTGCCGAGCCTCGATTTCGACACGATCGCAGACCCGTTGCCGCCTGCCTTTCTGGGTTCGGCTTTCCGCTGGAGCTTCGATGGTTCGGCTGCTGGACTGAACCGTAGTGAGCCGGGCGCCAAAACCGGCACGGTCGGGCGGTTTGATCTGCACCCTCGCCTCTCACTGCCTCTGCACCTTGACGGCTGGACGTTTCGACCGGAAGTGGGCGCCCGGGAGACGTACTACACCCAGAGCCAGACGCTCAGCAGCACAACACCCATCCCGGGCGGCGGCGGCATCAATCGTGCTGACCTGGAGGCCAGCTTTGCTGTCCGTCCACCCTCCCTGGTTCGCGACTTCAAGGCGCCGGCGCTGGAGCGGCTGTTCGGCAGCGACCTGAGGCACACCATCGAGCCTGAAGTTCAGTATCGCTATGTAGCGGGCGTGGATAATTTCTCCTCCATTCCGCTTTTCGACCCGACCGATGTGGTCAGCGACACGAATGAAGTAGAGTACTCGCTGACGCAGAGACTATTGTTCAAACACGCCCAGCCAAAACCCTGCAGCAGCGGCGTGTTGCCGGTACCCATCAACGGGATCATCACCCTGCCCCCGATCTACACCGAATGCGGTTCGGATACGAGCGCGTGGATCACGTGGACATTGGCCGGGAAATACTTTTTCGATCCGTCGTTCGGAGGCGCCGCGGTTCCTTTCCGGCGCAACGTGCTGAGCTCGACACTCGATCTGACCGGCGTGGCCTTTCTGAACGGGCCACGCAATTCGTCTCCCCTTATCTCCCGCTTCAAAGTCCGCACCAGTGAACACACGGACCTGGAATGGGACGTGGACTACGATTTCAAAACCAACCGTACGGACGCCAGCAATGTCTTCGCGAATTACCGCCAGGACAGCGTTTTCGCCAGCGTGGGCTACTCCACCCTGCAGGCTCTGAATACCTCGTCGACCTCCAACCTTTCCACCCAGGTCACCAGGTACAACCTGCTGCGCCTGCTGCTGGGATATGGCGACCCAACGAAGCGGGGGTTGAGCGCAGGGGTCAACGCTGGCTATGACTTCGTTCAGAGCGCGCTGCAGTATGGCGGCATTCAGACTTCTTACAATTGGGATTGCTGCGGCCTGAGTGTCGAATACCGCCGCCTGGCTTTGGGCTCCGTTCGTAACGAGAACCAATACAGCTTTAACTTCACACTGGCGGGCGTAGGCGCCGCAGGCAACCTGAAACACTCCGAGCGCATTTTCTGAGTACCGCAGTTGCGGTGACATTTCATGCTGCCCCTCATCCTCCAATGCCAGGGTGGCCCATTCAAGCCTGGTTTTGCCTTGAGCGGGGGGAAACGGATCTCTCCTCTCGGCGCCATCCGAGAAGGCATGCGGGAATGGGCCACCCGGCCTCTTTGGCCGGGCCATAGACGCAGGTTCTTCCCAATCGAGTGCGTCCTCCTCGGGAGCACTGGGAGCTTTTTGTTGGCGCGTTTGCTATCGGTTCCCGATCGGAACGGTCAAAAACGCAGGGCCACAAAAGCGGTCGCCGCTTCCACCAAAAAGCGACATAATGGCGGCAGAAATGCTCTAATGAGCATGGTATGAAAGGTGGTTGCCTTGTCTGTACGCCGTACCTTGGGTTGGTGCCTGTTCGCCCTCACGCTTTCCGCAGGCTGCAAAGCTCAGAGTAACCCCAGCTCCGTGCCGGGGAGCACCGCTCCGGTGGCCACGGCTCAGCTCCTCCGCAGAATTGAAGTGTTGGTGCGCTCGCAGTTTGAGGTGCCTCCCAACGTCGATGTGCAAATCGGAGCCAGGAGCAAGAGCGAGTTCGCCGGATATGAAAATCTGCCCATCACGTTTTCCGGCAATGGGAAACAGACCACGGTGAATTTTCTTCTTTCAAGCGATGGCAACACCGTAGCCCGCCTGGAGAAATTCGACATCAGCAATAACCCGGCCGAGTCGATCTCGCTCGAAAACCGGCCTGTGCGCGGACCCGCCAATGCCAAGGTGACCGTGGTAAATTTCGACGATCTCCAGTGCCCCTACTGCGCGCGCATGCATGAGCAGCTTTTTCCCTCTACGCTCGATCACTACAAGGACCTGGTGAAATTTGTATACAAGGACTATCCACTGATAGAGATCCATCCCTGGGCCATGCACGCGGCTGTGAACTCGGCCTGCATTGCGGACCAGAGCGGAGACGCCTATTGGAGGTTTGTGGACTATGTGCACTCGCACGCCGAAGAGGTGAGTGGATCGACGCATGACGCACACGCCTCATGGCAGACGCTCGACAAGCTGACGCACAGTGAAGGCGAGCGTTCCAAACTGGATCTGGCCAAGCTCGATGCCTGCGTGGCCAAGCAGGATGAAACAGCAGTGCGCGCTTCGATGAAGCTCGGCAGCACCCTGGGTGTGAATGGCACGCCGACTCTGTTCATCAACGGTGAGCGAGTTTCAGGAGCATTGCCGGAGAGCGAACTCCGGGCAACAATTGACCGCGCTCTTCGCGCGGCCGGAGTACAACCGCCAGCGATCGTTGCGGACGCAGCCAAGAAGCCGGCAACGACTCCCGAGCCCCCCAAATAATTGCAGGTTGGGATACGGATTTTTTTTGATCGCGAACGAACTCCTCTGGGCCAGAGGCGGAAACGCGAAACGTCAGATGGCGCCGGCCATTAAGCTTGCCGGCAAAAGGCAATTGCGCGCAAGAGGAGAAAGACCGTTGGAACGATTGAGAGTGAACACCTTACCTTGCCCGACCGCCGCCGCGACCTTGCTGGCGGCTGGCATGCATCGGCACACTCGTCACAGGGCTCGTAGCGTTGCCGCCGGCGCGGCCATGGGCCTTATGCTGCTGAGCGGCGTGCTGGTTGCCGGGTGCAAGCGCGGCTACGGACCGGATGTGGTCGCCACGGTGAACGGGCAACCGATTCAACGTGCCGAAGTAGAGAAGTTTTACCGCGATAACCTGGGCAACAACAAGGAACAGCCGACGAAAGAGCAAGGCGACGCAACCAGGCTCGGTATTCTGCGCCAGTTGATCGATGACGAGATTCTGCAGCAGGGGGCCAAGAAGATGAACCTGGTGGCCAGCGATGAAGAAGTAGATGCCAAGCTGGCGGAGATGAAGGCCCCTTACACCCAGGAAGAATTTGACCGGAGGCTGCAGGCCTCCGGCATGTCTCTCGACGACTTGCGGCGTCAGATCCGGCGGTCGCTCACCTCAGACAAGCTGATGAACAAGGAAGTCAACTCGCGCATTAATATCACTGACGCGGATATTTCAAACTTCTACAACGCGAACAAGGCGCAATTCAACTTTATCGAGCCGAAGTACGACATTGCAGACATCGTAGTCACGACCCAGCCCACCAAGATGCAGCAGGGTGTGAATCTGCAGAACAGCAAAGCCGGCAATGACGCCGAAGCACGCAGAAAGATCGAGATGATTCATAACCGCCTGGAGAGCGGGGAAGACTTCGCTACCCTGGCCATGAATCTCTCTGAGAACCCCAACGACACCAACAATGGTGGCAACATGGGTTTCATTCCGGAGTCGAGCTTGCGCACGGAACCGGCTGTATTCGCAGCAATTTCAAAGCTGCAGCCGGGGCAAATGACAGACATCATTCCGGCAGGACAGCCAGGATCCAAGACCCCGACTGCCTATGCGATCTACAAGCTGATCGAAAAAGAACCGGCAGGACAGCGCCAGTTGAACGATCCTCGCGTACAACAGGAGATCCGGCAGCAACTACGCGATAGCCGCTCCCAGTTGCTGAGGGCTGCTTACTACGAGATGATGCGCAATCAGGCGAAGGTCGAGAACCATCTGGCGGAACAGATATTCAAAAACGGAGCGCAGTAGCACGGCCTGAAAGTCTGCCGAACCCGCACCTCATTGAAGGGTACGGACTCATGCTCGCCGCTCTTACGGACCACAGTCATTTGAGGCGCGGCTGTGAGGGTTTCACCCTCTGAGGTATTCAGTCGTCCTCCCACGGCTACGCCGGGGCAGGCCGGAGCGGAACCGCCGGGGCCGGCTTCGGTGGTTAAAAAGCTCCGAGCCGCATGGGTAAGATAAACATCGCCGGGGTTCCCTCGGCTCCGCGCAATAAGCCGCCCGTTAAGCGATAAATATGCGTTGCGCTTCGCTCAGGACCACAGTTTTGTGGTGAGTTCGAGCTTCAAAAAACCAGCGCATAATCTGCGTAGGCGCTTCGCTTGAGCAAGCGTAGCGCAGTGGAGGGACCTACGGTGTGTCTGCTGCTCTGACAAATGTCGCTTGAAAGCGTGGACCTCAGACTTTGTCATCCCGACCGGAGCGTAGCGTAGTGGAGGGATCTGCGGTTACACTTCCCCAATACGTGGGAAAGCACTCAGCCGGGAAAAACAAATCAAGCGTTGGAGAAGAGAAAAGAAGATTTGGCTCATGGAGCAGATGTACCCTACCTGGGCCGATCTTAGCGACGCGTGGAGGAAAGAAACCGCAGCTCCCTCCACTACGCTGCGCTCCGGTCGGGATGACAAGGGCTAGGATTGCGCTTTGCTCTGACTTGGTTGCTGGCGGAGAGAAACGTCCCTCCACTGCGTGATGCGCTCCGCTTCAGAATGACGGCTTTGTGGTGAGTTAGAGTTGGACATTCATCTTGCGAGAATGCTGTAGCTCGCCGGGGCCGGTGGTGCGAAACGATTGGGATGCCGCAATAAAAAGGCCCCGGGCTAATAGCCTGGGGCCTTTTCACTTGTTCTACGTTAAAGAACTACTTGGCTTGTTGGTTATCCAGCGTAATGCCACCAGGCGTCTGCTGATTCTTCTTCTCTTCATTCGCCTTGCGCGTTGCCATCGTCTTATCGCGCCATTGATCGAACTGGTCCATGGCTTCCTTGTGCGCGGTTTCATCCCCGCAGCCCAGATCGGCCTTGCGGCGATAAAGCAGGCTCAGATAGGACATGGCATCGTCATAGGCAGGGCGCAGATTGATGGCTTGCGTCAGCTCCTTGATACCTTCATCCACGATGCCGCTATTCTGCTCCGCCAATTTGGCGCAGGCCGCCTTGTCCTTGATCATGTCGCCGTTATCCTGCATCCCCAGAGCATTGCGCGCCTGGATTGCATTCTTGTAAGCGAGACGCCAATCCACAACACCGATCGTGTAATGCGCAACCGGGTCATTGGGGTCGACCGCCGTGACCTTTCGCTGCCAGTCCTTGGCTTCATCGGTCTTGCCCGTGTTGAGGTAAACAGCGGCAATACCCTTGAGCGCGGTGAGGTCGTTCGGGTCCTTGGCCAGAACTTTCTGGTAGGAACTGACCGCCAACTGCGCGTTTTTCTTGTTTTCAGGTGTGTTTGCATCGGGTACCACCTGCTGCGCGTAGGCGGTAGCGAGATACAGAGGGGCATTGGCCAGCTGCGGATCAAGATTCTCCGCCTGCTGAAAGTGATCAATCGCCTCCTCGAACTTCGCGTTCTTGTAAGCTTGAACACCCTTGATGAGCTGATCGCGAGCCTTCAGCTTGCTGCACCCGGTGACCATGGTCAGCAACGATAGGGTGGCGACCGCCAGCACCGGAACATATGCGCTTCGCTTCATTCTGCTTCTAATCTCCTTATATCGCCAGGCTCCGCCTGACCTACTACGGACTTGCGCGGGGGCCTGCTACTCAAGAAAAAAAGGGCCGCGAAGTGATTGTAATTGGTTTCAGCCTACTGACAAGTCCATCGCAAAAAACAAAGCCCGCGGCAGCCTCTGCGGGCTACTGCGGACCTGTCTCGAAACATGCATACACACGAACCCGTAAGGGCGAACTGGTGTGGAACTCTGTCGCGGCTCATCTAGCAGGGTCGGACTACCTTTCCTTCTCGCCCAGCAACTGCGTTCAGCAGTTCTCTGGATCCTCATCGAGCCTTTCCAGGAAACCCTGGGGCGGCGCGATCGAGGAGTACAACGTGGCCCGGCCTGCAAACAAACGCGCTTACTGCCCCGCTTCAACCTTCGGGGTGATGAGACCAATGTGGTCTACTCCGGCAGCGTGGCCAATATCAAGCACATCGGCGACTGCGGAGAAGTCCAGAGCTGGGTCTCCTTTGACAAACATCACCTTTTCGGCGCGCGTGGCAAAGATACCTTCCAGCTTATTCAATAGATCTCCGTGCGAAATGTCCAGTTCATTGATCTTGTAGCCGGGCACGCCGCCACCTGGGCGGTGCGTAACCTGCACCACGATGGTCCGGTCGTTGTCCTGCTGCTTCTGGGGATTCTTCGGAGGCTGGGGCACCAGGGCGTCCAGACCCTTCGGGGTCACCGGCGTAATGACCATGAATACGATCAGCAGCACCAGCAACACGTCGATCATCGGCGTTACGTTGATGCTCGAATTTAATCCGCCACTTCCACCTGTATCAAATGCCATTTCATCCCTCGTTTCCTTGGGCGCAACTCGCATTCGAGTCCGCCAGGATGTCTTACACCGTTAGGTTGATCTTGAGTCTTACTGACCGGCTGGTGGTGCCGCGGCGGGCGGAGCGGCCTGATCCTGCCTGCGATCGGTCAACAGGCCAACCTGGTCCACACCTGCGGTACGCACATCGTCGATCGCATCCATCACCGTGCCGTACTGTGACCGGGCATCGGCTCGCATGAAGATCTGTTTTTCGGTCTTGTTCTGCAACAGATCGGCTACCTTCGGACCGAGATCCGCCATCGAGACCTGATTCTGTCCGAGGTACACCTTGTTGTCGCGGGTAATCGCCACGACGACCGAGTCTTCTTTATCGGCGTCAGGCATGGAGGTCGGATCGGTCACCTTGGCGAGCTCAACGTTCACCTTATTTTGAAGCATGGGCGTGATGACCATGAAAACGATCAGCAACACCAGCATCACGTCCACCATGGGAGTGACGTTGATGTTGGAGTTGACCTTGGCGCCTTCGTTTCTAACTGCTAATGCCATTGTCTTAGCTCCGTGGGTCGAGCGGTGAGAGCGTTTTCACAGCGGGTGCTGGCCGGTCTGGGTCGGGCGATCGATTGCCCCTTACGCCAACTGTGAAAGTGCTCCAGGCTTGCCCATCTTCAAGATGCTTCGATATCTTTTGCGGGTTGAAATCACCGGATTGGAACGGATTTTGTCTTCCGTTCCAATCGGTGCAGGATTCCCGCCATGCCTGAAGAGAGAGAACCGCGTTAGTGCGTTATCACCATTCCATGTAGGACCGACGTCCGCCAAAAGCAGTCGCTTCGCCGTACATCTTATGGCGAAACCGCGTTAGCGGCGGTGGCTCTGCTTGATGAAGTAGTCGATGAGTTCGCTGGACGAGTTATCCATCTCCACATCGAAGGCTTCTACCTTGCCGGTGAAGTAGTTAAAGGTCATAACGGCAGGGATGGCGACCAACAGGCCGAATGCCGTGGTTACCAGGGCTTCCGAAATACCGCCGGCGACTGCGCCGATACCCGAGGTCTTCTGGGTGGCAATCTGCTGGAAGGCGTTAAGGATACCGACGACCGTTCCGAACAGACCGATAAAGGGCGCGGTCGAACCGATCGTTGCCAGGCCGCCGAGGCCTCTCTTCAACTTTGCGTGAACGATTGCTTCCGAACGCTCAAGTGCACGACGGCTGGACTCGATCTGCTCGTCGGTCACCGCGGCGCCGCCACCGTAGTTGCGGAACTCCTGCAGGCCCGCGGTCACGACTTCGGCCAGGTGCGACTTCTTGTTGCGGTCAGCAACCTTTACCGCTTCGTCCAGTTTGCCTTCCTTGAGGGCGCCGGCAACACGAGGAGCGAATTCACGGGATTGCTTACGAGCCGCGCTGAAGTACAGGGCGCGGTCGATGATCACAGCCAGCGACCAGATCGACATGATGAACAGGACCCCAACGACGGTCTTGGCCGCGGCACCCATGTTGTGCCACAGTTCCATGGGCGAAAAGCCGACGGTCGGTCCGGCATCCTGAAAAAGGTACATGCCGAGAGTTGCCTGGTGGGCGGCGAGCTGGGAGAGTTGGGCGAGAATCACTGAATCGTTCCTCCTACGGAATAACTTCGTTAAAGCACTGAAACATCCAGATGCTAGCACTGGCTCACTTCAGGTCGATATGACCCGAAGTGGCCACAAGGGGAGTTTGCCGGCTACCACCTTTGGTGGTGGCCGGCACGTAAGACTAACCGCCGAGGTTAAACACTACATTGACCGTAGTTTCCACTTCGACAGGGTCGCCGTTGAGAAGATAGGGCCTGTAGCGCCAGGAGCGAACAGCATCCAGTGCCGCTTGTTGCAGCATGGGAGGGCCACTGACCACTTTCAGGTTTTGAATCGAGCCATTTTTGGCAATCGTCGCCTGGATCACAACCGTGCCCTGAATGCGGGCTGCTTTGGCGATGGCCGGATACTGCGGCTGCACCTTGTCGAGCAGGTTGCCGGCCGCGACACCGGAAGAAATGTTCAATTTCTTCGGAGGCGCCGCCTTCACGATCACCGGGCCGGTTCCAATACCACCGAGAATGCCACCCATCACGCCACCCGGGGTACCGCCGCCCATACCTTCCATACCGGAAACACCGGCCATGGAGGGCGGAGCAGCCGACTCCTTGATCTGCTTGATTTCTTTCGGGATCTTGCTCGGGGCCTGCAACTGATTGTCTAACATCTCAGACTTGATCTTTACCTGGACCGGAGCCTGGGGTGGTGGTGGCGGGGGAGGGGGCGGTGGGGGCGGTGGTGCAACCAGCAGCGTGGCCATCATCTGCGTGGGTAGGGCCTCAGGGTGCAATAGCGGCCAGATGACGAGCACGGCCAGTATGATGCCGTTGAGGGCGAAGGTAGCAATCGACCAATACTTACTCTTGGTCTTCAGCTTACCGCCGGACTCCATAAGTGAATCTTCAAACATCGCCTTACCTCTGATATTCGAACTTGTCTTTAGTTAGACACCGGGGGCTCGCCTTTTGATCCCGGCGGGGAATTTCCGCCACCTGTGGGAACTGTGCAAGCTGTGGAAAACCACGTGGGATCGCGGGAGAACGCCCAACTTTAGACGATTGAGAGTAACTCAAGCGACATAGTTTTGCCTACCAAAACTGTCGGGTTCACGGCCTTTTTGCTTCCTGGGGGATCGGAAGAATTCCGGTGCGACATGCCCGTGCGAGGTTCGATGCGGTGCAGGCTTGCGCAAAATGGAAAGGGGAGGAAACCCGAGTGGGCTCCTCCCCTTCCATGACTACTTTCTGCATTCGGCTGACTCTTGATTCGACCGACGCGGAAAACTTAAACGCGCGCCTTCTTACCCGCCGGCAAAACCGCCTGCCTGCCACGCTTCGCCCTCCACTCCTGATAGGCCACCAACATCGGCGCCGCGACGGCAATCGACGAATACGTTCCGATCAGTATGCCAATCACCAGGGCAAACGAAAATCCGTGCAGTACTTCGCCGCCAAACAAGTAGAGGGAAAGAACGGTCAGGAACGTCAGCCCTGAGGTCAGAACCGTCCTGCTCAGGGTCTGATTGATGCTGCGATTCACAACCGACGTCAGGTTCTCCCGGCGCGACATGCGCAGGTTCTCGCGGATACGATCGAAAACCACGATCGTATCGTTCATGGAATAGCCGATCAGCGTCAGGATGGCCGCGATGACCGTAAGAGTAATCTCCTGGTTCGTGAGGCTGAACGCGCCTACGGTAATCAGGGTGTCATGGAACACCGCCACGACCGCCGCTACGCCGTAGATCAACTCGAACCGGAACCACAGATACACCAGCATACCGGCCAGCGAGTAAAGGGTCGCCAACAAGGCCTGCTTGCGCAGAGCCGCGCCTACCTGGGGCCCGATGATGTCCACGTTGAACACGTGGAAACCGGAAAGATACGCCCCCTGCTTCAACTGGTTGACCACCGCCGGCGTGGCCACGCCATTCAGTTGATCCACGCTGCTGAACAAGCCGCCGAGATCGCGGTCGCGCTTGGTCAGAATGGCGGCCGCCTGTTGTGCGTAATGCGAGGTGGCGTCGGCGTTGCCCAGATGCTCGGGATCATTCTGCTGCAGATATTGCGCCAGGGCGCCGCTGCTTATGGTATCCAGATCCAATTTGCCCTGGCTGCCGGCAGAGGTCTGGGCGTAGTTGGTATTGAGCGCATCGACGATGGACTGGCGCCCGGCATCGAGCGCGGATTCCTTCGTTTCCTTCTGCGCCAGGGAAATAATCACCTGGTGCTTTGAAGTTCCGTAACTCTGAATGCGTGCGTCGTGAATGCCGGCCTTGTCGACTGCCTGACGAATTTTGTCGATATTCGGTGTCTGCTCAAACTGGACATACACCAGCGTGCCCCCACGGAAGTCGACGCCCAGATTGATGTGATTCCAAAACAGAATCGAAAAAACTCCAGACACGCTAAAGACCAGCGAGAAGGCGAGGAAATACCACTTTTTCCCGAGCCAATCAACGTTAATGCCACGAAACAGTTCCACTTGAAACTCCGCCTTGCTCTTGCGCAAGCCGCCTGGGCTTATGCGCATCAGTTGGTTCTTACCGGACCAAAGCTCCGGCAGGCTATCGCAGAATCAGAATAGCTATTCCCGGTCTATTCTGCGCTACAGCATTTTCGCAATTGGTGTAGACCGGAGCAACCTGCCTTTACGTGGTTTTCTCTCAAAGAAAACCACACCTCGCTGCTCTTATCGCGCCACAGTAATTGCGAAAATGCCTTACCCGATCGAAAGCGCTCCACCGCGCTGCTTGCGCTGGAGAATCGAATCGAAAATATGACGCGAGACAAAGACTGCGGTGAACAGGTTGGCGAACAGTCCAAACGTCAGCGTCACGGCAAAGCCTTTCACCGGCCCAGTCCCGAAGAGGAACAGAATGGCAGCCGAAACAATGGTGGTGACGTGCGTATCCACAATCGTGACCCAGGCATGTGCAAAGCCCTGGTCGACGGAGGCTGCGGCCGTTTTGCCCGCATGCAGCTCTTCTCGAATGCGCTCGAAAATCAGCACGTTTGAGTCGACGCCCATACCGATGGTGAGGATCACGCCGGCAATTCCGGGCAAAGTCAAAGTAGATCCGGTGAAGCCCATGAAGCCCAGCAGGATCACCAGGTTCAGCATCAGCGCCAGATCGGCATTGATACCCGCTCCGTGGTAATAGACCAGCATGAAGATCATCACGGCCATCATGCCCACGATCGATGCCAATACACCCTTGCGGATGGAATCGGCCCCCAGGGAAGGCCCCACAACACTTTCCTGCAGGTAGTGAATCGAGGCCGGCAAAGCGCCGGTACGCAGCATCAGGGAAAGATTGGTCGCCTTGTCTTTGCCCAACCCCGTGATGCGGCCCTGGTCGCGGATGGCCTGTTGAATATTGGCGGCCTCTTGCACCTTGTTATCCAGAACGACGGCCAGCGATTTACCGATATTTGCGGTGGTGAACTGGTAGAACCGGTCACCTGCATTGCGGGTCAGAATGAAGGTCGCATCCGGACGGCCATTTTCGTCAACCGAAGGTTGCGCGTCACGGAAATCATTACCGGCTACGGCCGGCAGGCGTTGCAGAACATAGTACTGCCCCAGCAATGCAGGCTCGGTGCCGCCGTAGGCCATCACAAGGTTGTCGGGCGGTATGGTTCCACCCAGGCTCTGCGCGGCGGCCTCTTCGCTCGGGAAAGGACCGCCAACCACCAGGTGAATCTCCAGGCGGGCAGTCGATTGAATGATTTCATGTACCCGGCTGATGTCGTCGACGCCAGGCAGCTCCACCAGAATCTGGTTGGTGCCCAGGTTGTATTCCTGAATCGTGGGTTCGGTCACTCCCAGGGTGTCGACGCGGGTCCGGATCGTATCGATTGCCTGCTGCACCACCTTTTGTTGGGTGGTCTGGATCTCAGTCGGCTTCATGGTAAGCGTCCACGAATTGTTGGGCGCGGAGCTTACTGTGTACTGCGTGCTATAGCGCGAGTCGAGCAGGTTGCGTACGTCGCCGCTACGGTCCGCAGGTGTTCCTAGAACCTGGATCAACCCCGGCTGCTTCGGGTCGGGCTTGAGCACCGAGCGGGCGGCAAAACCACCCTGCTGCAAGTCGGCCTGAACGCGCGCCACGTCGGTGTCGGTCACGGCGTTTAGCGCTTCATCCACCATCACCTGCAGCACCAGGTGGGTGCCGCCCTTGAGGTCAAGACCCAGATGGATGCGGTCGGTCAACGCCGTCTTCCAGGCATCAGGCCCGATTCCCTTCGGAATCCCGAAGATGCCAAAAACGAACACGAGGAGAATTGCAAGAATAAGAATGGTTTTACGCATGGGCGTCGCAATCGCGTTTTTCCGCCGGGCTTACCGTCTGCCCGCGGAATACGGTTATTTTGCTTCCTCTTGGTTAGTCGTCACGGAAGCGATAGCACTCTTGACGACCTCTAACTTGATGTTGTCAGGTGGGACGCGCAACTGCACCGCGTCTTCTTTGATCGAAAGGATGGTGCCCCGGATACCGCCGGTGGTGGTGATGCGGTCGCCCGATTTCAGCGCTCCGAGCATCTCCTGCCATTGCTTCTGCTTTTTCTGGTTGGGCCGCACCAGCATCAAATAAAAAACAGCGATGATCAGCACGAACGGGAGAAACGTCACCAGACCGGGCGGGATGACTGGAGCAGCCAGTAATACGGGAGTGAAAGTCAACGTACTGTCCTCTGATGGAGCCCCGGGAAGGTGTCCTTCGGCAGCTCTTCTCGCAATCGGTTAGTTCTGTTTAGTATTTCTTGTCCAGCCTTCTACTACAGCCTATCTGCCCCGGTTTGTCTAGTTGCCGGACCCGGTCAAGACTGTCAGCGGGGTCCTTTAGAGCATTTTCACTTCTACTCTGCACAGGAGGGTGCGGCGAAGTGCGGCTTTTCTTCCACCCCAGCAAGCAAGCTTGCCGGGGACCCCGGTACTTGAGGAAAAGCCGCCATGGGAGTCGTTGCTCTGTAAACACCAGAAGCGAAAATGCTTTCGGCCAGACTTTAATATTCCTGCATCAGAAATCGTACTCAGAGGTCCCGCAGCGCCAGCCTGGTGTCCGAGATTTGGTGTCCGAGATTTGGTGTTCAAGCTCTGGGGTTCGAGCTGGGAATCGCGTCGTAACAGGATCTTATTCCGCACCCACCCGCGCTGCGCGTGCCCGCACCTGGGCTAAAAGAGCAGGAAGGGTATCCGCCGCAATAGCATTTCGTACCGATTGCATGGTGTCAAGATAGAAGGCCAGGTTGTGCAGAGTATTGAGCACCCCTGCCAGCGGCTCCCCGGCAGCCATCAGGTGCCGCAGGTAAGACCGGGTATAGCGGCCGCAAACCATGCATTTGCACTCCGGATCGGGCGGCAGCTGATCCTCGGCAAAGCGCCGATTGCGAATGTTCAGCCTCCCTCCCGAGGTGAAGAGCAGCCCGTGCCGCGCGGCCCGGGTGGGGATGGTGCAGTCCATCATGTCCACTCCCATCGCCGCATACTCCACAATTTCTTCCGGATAGCCCACGCCCATCACATAGCGGGGTTTGTCTCGGGGAAGAAGGGGCAGGGTGCTCTCGATGACCTCCCGGGTCGACGCCCGCGGCTCGCCTACGCTCAGGCCTCCGATGGCGTAGCCGGGGAAATCCATTTCGACCAGTTGCTCGGCACAATCCCGCCGCAGATCCGGATACATGCCTCCCTGCACGATGCCAAACAGCGACTGGGTCGCTTCGCCGTTTTCGTCGAGCTGGGCGTGTTTGTAGAAATGCTGGTGACTTCTTTTCGCCCAGCGAAGGGTCAGCTCGAGCGACTGCCGGGCCCGGGCCCGGTCGGCGGGGTATTCGGTGCATTCGTCGAAGGCCATGATGATGTCCGCGCCCAGGGCGAGTTGCACGTCCATCGAGTGCTCAGGTGAAAAGAAGTGGGAGGATCCATCCAGATGCGACCGGAACTTCACACCCTCCTCGCTGATTTTTCGTAATTTATTGAGACTAAAGACCTGGAAGCCCCCAGAGTCGGTCAACATGGGCCGCGGCCAGGAGATGAAGCGGTGCAGTCCACCCATCCGCTGCACCAGCTCATGGCCCGGTCGCAGATAGAGATGGTAGGTGTTGCCGAGAATGATCTGGGCGTCGAGCTGTTCGAGCAGGTGCTGAGGGATCGCCTTGACGGAACCGGCCGTACCGACCGGCATAAAGGCTGGGGTCTGGACCAGGCCATGAGGCAGCGTCATGACCGCACGCCTCGCCTGCCCACTTTCGGCTTCTATATGAAAAGCGAGGGACACACGTTGATTCTAGGGCATTTTCACTTCTACTCTGCACAGCAGGTGCGGCGAAGTGCGGCTTTAGGCTTTGGACTTCGGTTCCACGCGGACTGATATCGGGTAGGGCACGGCCTTCAGGCCGTGCCAACCATCCACTACCCCCGATGGCCTTTAAGCTGCTGAGGTACGTTTTTCCATGGGCCTGCCGCGTTTACCCGGGGAGGCAAAGAGTACCTCAGCGGCTAAAAATCCGGGCTCATAAAAAAAGAGTTACGTGCGGGCTTAACGTCCGTATCCTTCAAAGCTTTTTAGGGCTCGCCGAAAGAGAACCGCAGATCTCTCCACTTCGCTACCCCGGATTTCCTGTTGAGGTTGGCGCCGTTGGAAGACTTCATGCGGTTTTCCTTAAGAGAAAACCGCACACGTGGATGCCGGTTGAGGCAACGTAGCAGGAAATCCGGGTACGCTTCGGTCGAGATGACAATTCAGTTGCGGGGCCGAATTCAGTTCAGGGATCCGGGTTCAGTTTTCACGGCATCCGGCGCACCGCGGAGATGCGATTTTCCGCCTCATCCGGCACCTGGGCCAGTAACTCCGCCACGGTTTGCCCGAGTTGCGGATGACGTAGCTGAGGCGCAATCTCGGCCAAAGGAGCCAGAACAAAGCGGCGCTCGGCGAGCGCCGGATGCGGCAGCGACAACTCTGCCCCGGCGAGAACGCAATCCCCAAGCAATAGCAAATCCAGATCGAGCGTGCGCGGGCCCTTCAGAATGCCGCTGCTCCGATCCCGGCCCATCTCCTTTTCAATCGCCAATAAGCCCCGCAAGAGCGCCAAGGGCTCGAGTTGCGTATCGAGCGCCACGACCGCATTCAGAAAAGCCGGCTGATCAAGATACCCGACAGGGTCCGTTTCATAAAGCGACGAGCGGGCCACCACGCGGCCCAGGCGGCCCAGACGTTCGCAGGCCTCGTTTAATGTGCCGGCGCGGGCGCCATACTCCGAATCGAGGTTGGACCCAAGCGCAATGTAGGCCGTGGGCATAAGGGTGGTCCCAGAATACCTGTGCGATAGGATGCCGTATGCGCATCGCCTTCTTCGGAGGGACGTTCGATCCCCCCCATCTTGGCCACATCGCGATAGCCCGCGCGGCGGTCGACCGGCTGGCGCTCGATCGGGTGCTGGTCGCCCCCGTGGGTGCTCAGCCCCTGAAAGTCGGCTCAAATCACTCCAGCTTTGCGGACCGGCTGGCCATGGTCGAGTTGGCTGTATCCGGTCAGCCGGGATTGGTGGCCAGCAGTATCGATGCTCCCAGGCCGGACGGGCAGCCCAATTACACCTACGACACACTGCAGCGCTTGAGTCGTCTGGATCCGGACGCTGAGTTGTTTTGCCTGCTCGGCGCCGACTCCTTTTTGACTCTGCGACGGTGGCGCCAATGCGCCGAGTTGCTCCTTCTGTGCAACTTTATCGTGGCCACCAGACCCGGATCCTCGCTCGAACAGATCTCGCTCGAACAGATCCGTGCAGCCTTGCCTGACGGGGTTGAAATCACCGGCGAGGAGCAGGGAGTCCACTTCACCCGCTTCGCGCTCGCCGGGTCCGGCGGACAGCGGACTGGCCTGTTCGTTTTACCCGATCTGGCCCAGGACATTTCGGCCACCGAGATTCGCACGGCTCTGGCAGAGGGTTCCGCACTGCAAACCGTGCTCGCGCCGGCGGTTGCGGAGTATATTCGCTCCCACGGCCTGTACACAGCCGGCCGGGATACCATAGGGATAGCTCAGCAAACGTAGATACAGCAAAGCAAGGAGTTTTAACCCAACCGAATGGCAACGACGGAAACGCGCCGCATGGTACTGGCTGCCGCGGAAGCCTGCGAAGACAAAAAAGCTGAGGACACTCGCATCCTCGAGCTCGATCCCCTGGATTCCGGCTTCACAGATTTCTTTTTGATTTCGAGTGGATCCAATGAACGGCAGACCCAGGCGATCTCCGACGAAATTGAAGCTCGCCTGAAAAAGGACTTTCAAACCTACCCCAACTCAGTCGAGGGACGCCGGCAGGGAGAATGGATCCTGATGGACTACGTGGATTTTGTGGTCCACGTCTTCCTCACCGAAAAGCGAGCCTATTACGACATCGAACGTTTGAGGAAGTCAGCCCGCACCGTAGATCTTGCGCAACTGAAGGCGGTGCTGGTCGAGAAGACGGTCGCAGCACGCGCCAAACCGGCAAAGAAGGCCGCGGTCAAGAAGGCTGTAGGAGCGAAAAAAGCGGTCAAGAAGGCAGTCGTCAAGAAAGCTGTCAAGAAGACCGCTACTAAAAAGGCTGCTTCAAAGAAAGCTGCAAAGAAGGGCTAGTCTTTTCAGCTCGCAGGCCACTGCGCCCAGAAACTAGCGTTATGTTCTGGGAACGTGGCCTGGAATCATCACGATGCGCAAGGCGCCGGGTGTCAAATGCGCATCGGCATAATCACATACCGATACTTGAAGTCATCCGCGGCATCTTCCGGGCGCATCTGCCCTGCCGACTGAGCATCTTTGAACTCAAGCCGAACCTCACCGCCGGACCCGGTCGCCTTAAGGAAATCGATCAGGTAGGCAGAGTTGAAGCCCACCACAATCGCGTCGAAGCTGTAAGGGGTTTCGATCGTGTCTTCCGACTCGCCGGACTCGGTCGAGGACGATGAGATTTTCATCTCATTCTGCTCCAGCCGGATCTTGATAGCGCCTGAACGCTCGTCGGCAAACTGCGCCACGCGCTGGATGGAACCCATCAATTCTTCGCTGCGGACCACCACAAACTTGTTGTTATCCCGCGGCAGCACAGCCTCATAGTTGGGAAACTGGCCAGTCAGCTTACGCGTTGTCAGTACGCGATGACCCAGGCGGAAGTACAGCGTGTGCTCATCGTCGAAAAAGTCCAGAAACTCCTCGGTGGTGTCCGAGAGCAGCGACTGCAGCTCGGCGAGCGCCTTGCGAGGAATCAAAATCTTCTTTTCTCCACTGATGTTCTTGAGCGACTCCCCCGTCTTCTCGATGTGCGACAGGCGATGTCCATCGGTCGCCACCATGGCTAACGACTCCGTCTTCAGAATGAGCAACGCGCCGTTGAGCGTGTAGCGCGACTCTTCATTCGAAATGGCGAAAATCGTCTTGGAGATCATGCCTTTGGCCGCCGCTACGGAAAGCTGCGTCAGACCGTTCTCAGGAAACTCCGGCACCTGGGGGAAGTTGGCGCGCGCCATACCCACCATCTTGGTGTTGGAACGGCCGGACCGAATCTGCACCCAATGGTTCTCCATCAGCTTGATGGAAATATCGCCCTCGGGCAGCAGCTTCACGTAATCGAACAGTTTGCGCGCCGGAATGGTGCACGACCCGGGCTTCTTTACCTTGGCAACGCACGACGTGCGAATGCTCTGGTCGAGATCGGTGGCCGTGATGGTGAGGCGGTCGCCGTCCGGGCTGGCTTCCAGAAGAAAATTGGAGAGTATAGGAATCGTCGTCTTCCGCTCGACGACGCTCTGCGTTGCACTTAGCTCACGCAGCAGGTCTTGACGGCTCACGCTGATCTCCATCGTTGCTGCCCCCTGTGCGACTGGTCTCTCCTGCTCAACGCCCACGCTAAGCATGATGTTTTCCCCTTTGTCGATTTGACTCACTCTACACCACGCCGGAGCTGGCTGAAAATCTGACGCACGCACTTTCTGTGGATTACCGGAACCCTGTCTCTACGGCTACGAAAGAAAGACCAAAAAATAATGATTCTTGCTTAGCAGTAGTAACCGTTCGCACCGGAAAAGTGGAAAGCGAGACGAAAACCATGCAGCCAGCGGGGATGAGCGCCCTCCCTGTTTTAGAAAACTGGACCTGGGCAAAATGAAAAGACGGAAGAGCGGTGCATTGGGCCAGATTGCTCGCCTCTTTCCCCTCATTCTGCACAGCAGGCCTAGCCGAAGCTGTGGAAAGCAAAACCGCAAAGTGCAAAGCTCGGCGGAAAGCAGACAGGGCGCACGTTCGCAAAGGGCCGCCTTTGCACATAGCCTTCTTTATGGTGCAAGCCAGGAAAAGTTGAAAGTGGCTGGTTTTCCACATCGAAAAAAGCAACGAAATTTCTGAAGCGATACGAATGCGTCCGATGTGGGGAGGAATGCGAGGAGGGAAACGCGGACAGCGCAAGCTAGTGTAGCCCGCCACACAGATGGTCGTTTATCCCGGGATGTAATCAAGCGTCCTAAATCTTACCCTGCCATGGACTCGGGTGTGCCCCATATCTCGCGCTTGTTGCGAGATGTGGGGAATTCATGGACCTTAGGCGACCAGTCTTTGCAGTGAGTCGAGAGTTCCGGGGAGAGAGTGACTCTTGTCCCACATCTCGCACAAGTACGTGCTAGATATGGGGCACCCGAGTCCGCGGCTAGACAAAGATCCTTAAAGCCACACCCACGACATACATGATCATATTTGTGACGGACTACACTAGGGGGCCGCTTTTTCAGGAGCCTTTTCCCAGTGTTCCTGATGACGGTCGTCTGAGAAGACCAGCCCGGTGATGTGACCGTCAGGCGCGCGCTCGAACGTGAGGCGGGTGCTGCTGCCGCTGGGATAGAAAAACCGGTTGGGCAGTTCGGGGAGCAACTCCGTCTGGTCGCCGGTGCGGTTTCTCGACATCAATTTCGGGCCCTGGCGGAAGATCGTCACCTGGGTCACACCAGCGTCGACATACTCCCCCTGGTACGCGTCATACACGGCTGGGTCGACCTTCAGGGGCACAGGGTGAATCGGGATGATGCGCTTCTCAGCATATGGCTTGGTTTCGGGAATGTCGGAAAGGCGATGGGAGAGAAACCATATCGGTAATTGAGGGTCGGTGTAGGCCCGGTCCCAGGCGTTGTGGTGGTAGTTGGCGAACTCCCAGTAACGCACGTTCCCTCCTGCGCTGCTGAGGGCGGTATACATCAACTGCGATTGTTGTGGAGAGACGACTGGGTCGTCCGCACCGTGAAAGAGCCAAACCGGGGTCCGTCCCACAGCTTTCACATATTGCGGTATAAGTTCCTGCACCTCGTGCCAGCGGCTGGGCGCATAGGACCAGAAGATGCCTCCGCAAACCGGGGCAATCGCGGCAAAGCGGCCGGGATAATCCTTGGCAATCTCCCACGCTCCATAGCCGCCCATGGACATGCCTGTGAGGTACAGCCGGTCGGAATCCCCGTGGAATTCTTTCACTTCGGCATGCAACGCAGCCATGGTCATCGCCATGATGTCCGGATCCGTCCAGTGGTGATGGTTGTAGGGGACCTGGGGCATGACGACGACGAACGGCCAGCGCTCGTCGTGCGAACGCAGCGCATTCGGTAGTCCCACCTGGGTTTCATCGAGGCCATCGGACCCGCGTTCTCCAGAACCATGAAGAAACAGGATGACCGGCCACTTCTGCCGCGGAGACCAGTTCATCGGCAGGTAAACCACGTAGTGATAGACGGTTCCGTTGACCGTGATCGTGCGATTGAGAAAGCCGGTGTCCTGCGGGCGGGCATAGGCACGGGGAGTCAGTACTCCACCGAGGAGTAGCCCAGCGAGCAAGAGACCCAACGTAGCCAGGCGACGCGGCGCCGCGGAACATGACATAAACAGATTCAGCATACCGGGAGCGCCCAAGCGAAGGAAACTCCGCAGGCGCGGCCAATGGCGATGCCAATGCCAGGGCGGTTTCTCTGAAGAGTGAAAACCGCCCGCACAAAGCTTGGTAGGTGCTTTTGGAGTAGCTGCGAAGTCCCTGTGAAGCGCGCGAGAAAGGGTTGCTTATCCGTTCAACGTTTCCAGCAGCTTGTTGAGCGTGCGGTTGAGATCTTTATCCGCGCGCCTCTGCTCGTCGATCTTGGCGATCGAGTGCATGACGGTGGTGTGATGCTTGCCGCCGAATTGCCGTCCGATCTCCGGCAGGGAAGCTTCCGTCATCTGCTTGGCCAGGTACATCGCGATCTGGCGAGGGACGACCACGGAGCGGGAATTATTTTTCTGCTTGAGCTCAGCCACGCGCATCCCGAACTGCTCCGAGACGGCACGTTGAATCGCCTCGATGGTGATCTTGCGCACCTGCGTATCGATGAACTGCTTGAGGCATATCTGCGTGGTCGCCAGGGTAAGCTCGGCCCCATTAAGCCGGCACCATGCCAACAGGCGCACCATGGCCCCTTCCAGTTCGCGCACGTTGGTGCGTACATTCGAAGCGATGAAGAGAGCGATGTCAGTGGGCAGAACAACCTGCTCACTTTCCGCCTTCTTCTGCAGAATGGCCACCTTGGTTTCGAGATCGGGCGGCTGAATGTCGGCGATCAGGCCCCATTCGAAACGGCTGCGCAGGCGGTCTTCAATTTCCGGCAATTCCTTGGGCGGACGATCGGAGGCAATCACGATCTGCTTCATGCTTTCGTGCAGCGCGTTGAAGGTGTGAAAAAACTCCTCCTGCGTACGCTCCTTCTGCGCGAGAAACTGGATGTCGTCAATCAGCAACAGATCGACCGAGCGAAACTTGTCGCGGAAGCTGGTCATCTTGTCGTAGCGCAACGAATTGATCATCTCGTTGGTGAACTTCTCGCTGGAGACATAGCAGACAGAGCATTGCGGCTGGCGCTTTTTTACCTCGTGCCCGATCGCATGCATGAGGTGGGTCTTGCCCATGCCGACACCGCCGTACAGGAAGAGCGGGTTGTAAGCCTTCGACGGCCGTTCTGCGACCGCCTCAGAGGCTGCGCGGGCGAACTGGTTGCCGTTGCCGATGACGAAGGCTTCAAAGGTGTACCGGGGGTTGAGCTGCGCGGCCGTCGTCCAGTCAAATTTGGCCTGCTGGGGGGGCGGCGCGGGAGCCTGCCGGCTGGTGTTGGCGCGCTGGGCGCCGGCGGAGTGCGAGGGAACGGGAGCGAATCCACCATCCACGCGCACCCGCACCGCGGCCGGGTCTTCTTCCGGAAGCACAAACGACACATCGTCAAATTCCAGATGGCAGGCGTCAATGGCTTCCTGAATCAGATCGCCGTAACGGTCGCCGATGTGTTGGAACTCAGGGGTGGGAACCCGCACGACAAGAATTCGGCCGTTGGTATGGCTGAAGCGCGTGGGCTTGAGCCATGTATCGAACGATTGCCGGTTAACCTTTTTTTCGAGAGCACCCAGTATCCGCGCCCAGGGGTTGGGAACGGTTGGGGCCGTGGCGACAAAAGACATACGCTTCCTTCGTTCAACGCCGACTGCCTGATACTTTCCGCAAAGTACAAAAGAGCAAACCCGGCCTCGGTCGAAACCGTGGGCGCTGATTCATGCTCGTGTACAGGAACTGCTGGGGAATCAAGCCCCTCGCGAAAGTATCCAGATCGAAAGTTCAGGTAGTGTGGACGTGCAGAAAATCAATCGTGATCGGAGCCGATACTAGCACAGTTGCAAGGCCGTGCAACTGTTCATTCCCGGCAAAAAAAACTTTCCCTCCAGAGTTGCACCATACGTAGTGAAAGGCACAGTGTAAGCGCACCCACCTGGCCGTTGAAAGTTCGCCGGCCTTGGCTCTTTAGACTGAATCCGCTATACTTAAAACTTGCCCTCAGGCACAAATTTTCTTAGTGAGATCAGGAGCGCAGTGTCATGCCAAAGCGCACATTCCAACCGAACCGCCGCCACCGAGCCAAGACGCACGGATTTTTGACGCGGATGAAGACTAAAGCCGGGGCAGCTGTACTTTCCCGCCGTCGTGCCAAGGGCCGCAAGCGCGTTGCCGTTAGCGCTGGATATCGCGACTAGATACCCCCCTCCCTTTTCGGATGCCGCATATCTCCCGCGAGATGTGAGAAACGACGAATCTCAGTTCACCACCACTTGGCCGGCGAACTGAGAATTGGGTTTCGGCGATGACCAAAGTCCATGGTCGTTGGGCAAGAGAAAATAATCAGGTGAGTCTACTTACCCCTAGCGACGCTCGTCTGCGCAAGCACGCCGATTATCAACGCGTGTATCAGCAAAGCCGCAAGCACTTTTCGTCCTCCATGACCTATTTTTTCGCTGACCGTGTGGCGCTTTTGGCGCAGCCGGTGCGGTTGGGTCCTCGCGTGGGGCTTACGGCCGGCCGTGTTCTCGGTAAAGCGGTCGATCGCAATCGCATCAAACGGCGCATGCGCGAAGCTGTTCGGCTGAATCTGTCTGCGCTGACCCGCGATGTGGATGTAGTGCTGCATCCTCGGCGCACGGTGATGACCGCGGAATTTTCCGGGCTGCAAAAAGAAGTATCCAAAATTTTCGCCGTCATCCAGAAGACGGAGAGCCAGAAGACGGCGATTCAGAAAACGGCGACCCAAAAAACAGTGATCGATAAAGCTGCTGAGAACCCGGCAGTCAAGCCTGAGAGTCCTGGGGACGGCCAGAATGGCTGAAGTATATCGTCGCTGGATCTCGCCTCTGCTACATTCCGTCAGCGGAGTCTCCGGTGCATGCCGCTATCAGCCCACCTGTTCTGAATACGCCGTACTCGCGATCGCCCATCATGGATTTTTTTATGGGACGGCGCTCGCCCTGTGGCGTTTGCTGCGTTGCCATCCGTTTGGCCGGGGAGGCTTCGATCCGGTTCCGGGCACCTATCCATCTGCGGAAGCTCAACCGCTTCCGCCAACCCTTCCGCACAGATGACCCCCGCCATTTACCATAAGACCGTGGCTGCAGGTGTAGTGTGCCTCACGTGCTGCGAGATCGTACGATCGACAGGAATTCTCTTTGGCAGAAATACGCAATCCTAATCAGCCGGGAGGCGGCGGTGGTGGGCAAGACTCCCGCACGCTCCTCATTTTTTCCATCGTCTTTGTTCTGATCTTTCTTGGGCTGCAATACTTCGGCCCGAAGAAAAAGACGCAACCGGAAACCCCGGCGCAAGTCGCAACCACGTCCACCTCCTCCGCAACACCCACGTCTTCGTCCGCTCTTTCGTCCGTGACAGGCGCTCCGGCAGGCGCTGATTCCGCCAAAGTTGCGGCCGATGCGGTCGTAGCAGCCGGCGTAATGACCACTGTGGTCGAAAATGAGCTTTATCGGATCACCTTTTCCAATCGCGGCGGCCAGGCCGTCTCGTGGATCCTGAAGAAGTACAAAGACGATGCCGGCAAGCCGCTCGATCTGGTGAGTCCCAAGGCTGCAGCCAAGGTAGGGTATCCGCTCTCTATGTGGACCTACGATGCGGGCCTGCGCAGCCAGCTTTCGCAGGCATTGTTTGTCCCCTCAGCAACGGGAACGTTGAACGCCCCGAGCGCTCTCACGTTTACCTACTCGAATAACGGTCTTGACGTGAAGAAGGTGTTCACCTTCGATTCCACCTACGTGATGCATGTAGAGTTGACCGCCACCAATCATGGCAGCCCGGTCACCGCGCTAGTGGCCTGGCCTGGCGGATTTGGCGATCAGGAGACGCTCCCTGATTACGCGGCGTCGCAGTTCGATACCATGCAGAACGGCAAGGACGATCGCGAGGCTGCTAAGAAAATTTCCGGGGGCGGCACCTTGCCGGGATCATTCGAGTGGGCCGGCGTCAGCGATCTGTCATTCGCTGCGATCTTTTTACCGGACGCGCCTGCGCAGACCGTATTGGTCAGCCTGCATGATTCGATCGATATACCGCGCAAGGGCAAAGCCGATCAGACCGACCCCGCTTCTGTTCTGGGTGCGGCGGTGGGTGCTTCAGGGCATATGAGCACGCGCCTCTTCGCGGGTCCCAAGGTGTTGGAGGTGTTGGCTTCGGTTCGGGCGACCGCAGCGAATGGCGCGCAGACCGGTCCAAACCTGGAATCGGTGGTCGATTACGGCTACATGACCATCATTTCCAAGCCGTTGTTCCTGACGCTGCGGTGGATCCATGAACATATCGTCTCCAACTGGGGCTGGGCCATCCTGGTTCTTACCCTGGTGATCAATCTGGCCATGTTGCCCACACGCATCCAGATGATGAAGTCCGCGCTGAAAATGCAACGCATTCAGCCGGAGATGAACGCGATCAAGGAGAAGTACAAGAAATACAAGGCCACCGACCCGCGCAAGGCCGATATGAACAAAGAGATGTTCGATCTGCAGAAGCGTGAGGGCGTCAACATGTTCGGCGGCTGCCTGCCCATGCTGGTGCAGTGGCCCTTGCTTTACGGGTTCTACCGCATGCTGCTGCACACGATCGAACTGCGGCAGGCCCCCTGGCTCTGGCTGCACAACCTGGCCGCTCCTGACCCGCTGCACATCCTGCCGGTATTTTTCATCGTGACCATGTTCCTGGTGCAGTACCTGACCCCCTCTCCGGGCATGGATCCCGCGCAGCAGAAGATGATGGCGTTTACCATGCCGGTCTTTTTCGGTTTCATGACATGGAACCTGAGCTCCGGCCTGGCGCTGTACTGGGCTTTTGGCAACGTGATCAATGTGATTCAGCAGACGGTGATGAACCGCACCGGCATCGGCAAGCAGATGCGCGAGGTCGCCGCGAGACGGGCTGCCAAGAGGAGCGGCGGCAGTGGCCGCCAACTGGGCCGCCGGTAAGCTGACTTCCCTTGCAGCAGGTGCGATACTAAACCGATGCCGATCGTCGACCACGCGGTTGCAGCTCAGAAGATTGCAGCGTTTCTCAAGATACTGACCAGCACCGGCCGCCTGCGCTTGAAATACAGGATCACGGCGGGTGCTGGAGCCCAGGATCCCGACGGCCTGGAAGCCCGCGAAATTTACGTGGAGATGTCCGGTCCGGATGCCGTGCTTTTGACCCAGCGCGGAGGCGAGTTGCTGCGCGCGCTCGAACACGTTGCGGCAAAAATCATTCGGCTCGAATCGGAAGAGCACGACATCGTCTCCTTCGACGCCAATTCCTTCAAAACGTTGCGCGCGCGTGAACTCAAGCTGGCAGCGGAAACGGCTGCCGAAACGGTCCGCAGGTCATCTCAGCCCTACAGCTTTGCTCCCATGAGTTCGCGTGAACGGCGCATGATGCACTTGGCTTTCCGCGATTACGCCGACCTTGAAACCGAGAGCAGCGGCGAGGGCTTGCGCCGTTTCGTGGTGGTCTATCCGAAGGGCGCGCCCCGTCTTCGTCCGCAGCCGTCAGAGTTTGCTTCACGCGGCTCAAGGCCCCCGCGACGCTAAAGCAGCGGAACTAACCACGCCGAACGAACCCAGGCCGAACTGGCCAGGTCGAATCAGAAATCTTTCCGGCAACGAATGCGGGTGCCTGTCAAGATTCAGCGCGCGCAAAATCTTCCTCATATCGCGAGGCTCATGCAGCCAGATCCTCACATCACCTACCAAAACGAAACGATCGTCGCCATCGCCACACCACCCGGCCGCGGCGGCATCGGCATCGTACGGCTCTCGGGGCCTGAGGTGACCCGCTTTGCCGCGCCGATGCTGCGCCTGCGGAATCCCCTGGCGCATGGTCAGGCCCGGTTCGGAGACGTTCTCGATCTCGACTCACAGGAGAAACTCGACGAGGCGGTAGTCACCTATTTCGCCGCGCCCCATTCCTACACCGGCGAAGACGTGGTGGAAATCGCAGCGCACGGATCGCCGGTGATTCTGGAGACGCTGGTACGTCAGGCGCTGACCGCGGGAGCGAGGCTCGCTGCCCCGGGCGAATTTACGCAGCGAGCATTTTTGAGCGGCCGTATCGACCTGATGCAGGCCGAGGCGGTGCACGACCTGATCGAGGCGCAAACGCTCTACCAGGCGCGCGTGGCGGCACAGCAACTGCACGGCGCTCTCTCGCAGCGCATCAAGCCCATCAAAGAAGAACTGGTTGCGCTGATTGCATTGCTCGAGGCAGGCATCGACTTCGCGGAAGACGATATCGATGTGCTTCCTGGTGTTGAGATCCTGAGCAGGGTCGAGGGGATTCGTGGTCTGCTGCAACCGGTAGCGGAGAGCTTCGCGCGTGGCCGCATCGTGCACGCGGGGATGATGCTGGCGATTGTGGGCCGGCCGAATGCCGGAAAGTCCTCTCTGTTTAACCGCATTGTGCAGCGCGAGCGTGCGATCGTCACGGCCACGCCAGGAACTACGCGCGATCTAGTGACGGAACGCGTTTCGCTGGGCGGTATTCCGGTCGAACTGGTCGATACGGCGGGCATGCGTGAAGCCGTCGATGAGGCCGAGCAGATCGGTATTCGCAAATCGCGCGAGGTTCTGGCCGATGCAGACATCGTGCTGCTGGTGCTGGATGCGACGGTTTTGCCGGCGCAGGAAGAACTGGAGTTGCTGGCGACGCTGGCGCAGCGGCGGGCCTTGGTGGTGGTGAACAAGAGCGACCTGGCTCAGCCCGGCGCTGCCATGGAAGAAGCCCTTAGGGGACTGGGGTTGCCGATTGTCCACACTTCAGCCCTTAACGGCGAAGGAGTGGATGATCTGAAGCAGAAGATGCTGGCCCTGGTGGGCGACACCACGGCGGATACAGAAAGCGGTATGTTGACGAGCCTGCGCCAATATGAAGCCGTAGCGGCTACGCTCGAAGGCCTGGCTGCTGCGAGCGCGGCCGCCGAGCAGAACATCCCCCACGAGATGCTCCTGCTCGACCTATATGGGGCCCTTCGCCATCTCGACTCGCTCACCGGCGAAACGACCAGCGACGACATTCTAAATCTGATCTTCTCCACGTTCTGCATCGGCAAATAACGCCACTGCAAAACTGAGCGCCTATTGCACCGGTGGTCTGATTGATCGCGTACACGTGCAAGATGTTCGTGCCAACGCTGATCCAGTATCTGCCGTTTGTTCCTGCCCCCAGTCCAACGGTTTCAAATGGCGAGCCGGTGGCGAGAGCCAGCTTGTTGGCCGAGTTGAGCGTGTAGAGATCAACGCCCTGCGGGGTTTGAATGTAGACATGAGCGACAGTGGTTTGAGCTTGCGTCACCAAGGTGGCGAAAAACAAGGAGGCTGCCAATAGGGCCGGCCCCGCACATAACGCTGTTCGCCCTAGGGCAGCTTGTCCAAATAACACGGATTATTGAGTTGTTGTTTTGGAGGCATGGGCGGAGACATCCACGGCGGATTGTTGAAATTGAAGAACTCGGTCATATCCATCTGGGCCGCGTCCCGCTTGGTGAGGGCAGGTAGATTGAACCGCGTTTCGATGAGCTTCAGGATTGCCGTCGAATCAGCGACTGTGTGGGAGACATAGTTCTTCTTCGCAAATGGGGAGATGACAATCAAGGGTACGCGATAGCCGGTAAATGTGAAATTGCATGTCGGACCCTTTGTCGTGTAACAGACATTGTTCGGAAGGATGTCGACCGGTGCGATTCCATCGGGACTGACGGCCGGTTGCGGCGCGACGTGATCGTACATACCGCCGGCCTCGTCGAAGGTAAAGATAAACACCGAATCGCTCCACGAATGACTCTGCATCAGGGCGTTGACGAGTGATTGGGTATACTGCGCTCCCTTCTGGATATTTATTGCTCGGCCTGGCGCATCAGAAACGGATCCGTGTTCGTCGAGCCCAGCGTCAGATGCAGGTGCGATCTCCGCGACCTGGGGCAGGGTGTCGTTGGCCAGATCGCTGAAGTACTCGGAGATGGGGGCGATGTTCTGTGGAAACTGCGCCAGGATGGTTTGGGCATAGGTGAAGCCCTCGAGGTAAGCCGTCTGGATCAGGCAGGACGGCTTGTAGGGCGCGGCACAACCGGTGCCTTGCGGGTTAACGTAGACCTTCCAGCTTATACCCGCAGCCTGAAGCTCCGCGAAGATCAGCTTTGACTTCAGCTGGGGCGTGTCCTTAGCGTTGGCTCCGTTTGGAAGCGTATATCCCCGGGACGTCGCTGCAACAAGATACTCGCGGTTGGGTTCGGTGCGAGTCATTACGGGGTGGAAGAAGCGGTCGGACGTGGCGAAATTGGAAGCCATGAAGTAGTAGTAGGAGAGGTCGGTGCCTTCCCAGTAGCCCATGGCGCGTTTGCCGTTCACGTCGAAGAACGGATGTCCGGGGTTGGTGCGGGCGTCGTGCCCGGCAGTCTTCACGAATCCATTATTCTTTGCGGGAAATCTGCCCACCTGATCGTTAAAGTTCCAATCCACATGGGCCTCGTTCCACGAGGGGCTGGGGTTTTCGTCGCACACCGATTTCATGTGGAATGAAGCTACAAGGTTACTTGGATCCCAAACGCAGTCGCTGGGCGGAGGATTGGCGGGGTTGCATCCGGGGATGGCGGGAGGGGGACCATAGAGCGGAGGCTGGCCGCTGGTCGGGTTGAACTGAGGCAGGCCGTCGAACGACTGGTCGGGAAATCCGTTCAGCTTCCAATATTGCCGCATCGCGCCGAAGTAGCTATCGAGCGAGCGATTCTCCTGGGCAAAAAACACGATGTGGTTGATCGACGCAAGTGTCGCCGCTCCGAACTCGAATGTCGGCGTCACGGTAGTACTGTCGTCCAGAGTCAGTTTGCACGTTCCCATACCTGTGCACAGGCCGGACCATCCGGCAAAGGTAGTGCGCGCCTCGGGAGCCGGCGTCAAGACGACAGCTGTTCCTTTAGGGAAGCTGGCGGTGCAGCTTTGCGGGCAGTCGATTCCCGCCGGAGTGCTTATAACCCTTCCCGCGCCGGCGCCTTCGCTCTTCACCGTGAGTTGGACGGAAGTGGCGGCACTGGCAATGCAAGATATCCCGCATAGGCCGAGGAACAACACCAGACAGCAAAAACTGCCAAGGAACGATCTGGATGTGGACATAACTTCCTCCGAGGAGGCCCATATGTCTTAGTGAAATCTTCCAGCTTGCCGTTGCCGGGAAGGTCTCAGGCCTGCAACGCTAGCATGCCTCGGCTGGTCTTGGCTACACAGGTCTTGCCGCGCCTCAGCCGCGCGCTGAAAGCAATTTGCCCCTATGTGACGGATTTGAATGTCTTTGCGAGTTCGACGACGCTGATGACATCTTGTCAGTTCGAGTTGCCTTTAAGACGATCTCCGCTCCACCAGTGGACACAACTGCGCTTGCTGAGCTAAAGGAGATGTCGATAAGTTCATCGATACTCGGTGCAAGTAGACCCATGAGCAGCCAAAGTGCGGTAGTTTTACCTGAGCCATTCAGTCCCGTGATGAACGTCAAATCTTGATTGAACCGAATTGAGATGGGCAGATAGCGGAACACGGGCTACTTGCATTTCGCTCCTGCACCTCAAGTGTCTTTTCGCAGGGGTATCAGGCCTGAAGATCTCCTAATGTCTTAACCATTCAACGGGAGAAAAAGCTTTAACAGCGAGGTACGGAAGCAGTCTCCGCGGGCGGCGTCCACCGGTCGATGCTAAGAAGTTCCGAGTTCTTGGCATCCCAAAAGCCCCGGATCGACTCCACTGCACTGAAAACGTGATTTCATACGCTTCGCGTATCGTTGTTTTTCACGGGCCCACCTGATCTTTACCTATCAGCCATAAGGAGCCAACCGATGCCGCTACCCACCGACGAAAAGATTGTTGCCCTCAGTGAGCAAATCCTGGAGAAATTCCACACACTCTTTGGTGTACACCCCGGCTTTCGACCCGCCCATGCCAAAGGCGCCATGCTGCATGGCGCCTTTACCCCTTCGCCCGATGCCGCCAAGCTCAGCCGCGCCCCCCATTTCAACAGGCCGTCCACACCTGTGACCGCGCGGTTTTCCAACTCCACCGGCGTGCCGGTCATTCCCGACAATGACCCCAACGCGGACCCGCGTGGCTTTGCCGTCCGCTTCCATCTGGCCGAGCGCGTGCACACCGATATCGTGGGCCATTCGGCGAATGCTTTTCCTGCGCGAACCGGCCAGGATTTTCTGGAGTTCCTGACGGCCATTATTGCCACGGACCTGACCCACATTCCGGGGTCCGCGTTGGAGAAATATTTGAGTACCCATCCCGCTGCACTGGCCTTTGTGCAGCTACCGAAGCCGCCGGCCTCCAGCTTCGCGCGGGAGTCTTACTTCGGCCTGAATGCGATGCGTTTTATCAACAAGGACGGAGCGAGCCGCTATGGGCGTTACCTGATCGTCCCCGAAGCTGGAAACGATCCTCTGGATGCGGCGGAAGCCGCGGCCAAGGGGCTGAACTATCTCTTCGATGAGCTGGAGGAGCGCATTGCGAAAGAGCCGGTGAAGTTCCGCGTGTTGGTACAGCTCGCCGAAGACGGGGACAAGGTGGATGACGTGACCGTCCATTGGCCTGCGGATCGCAAAAAGCTGGAGCTGGGTGTGCTTTCGTTAACCGAGCCGGTGCTCGATGAAGCGCACGAGCAAAAGACCATAATTTTTGACCCCATCCCCCGTGTGGAGGGCATTGAGCCGTCGGATGATCCGCTGCTCGAGCTTCGTGCCGCGGTCTACCTGATCAGCGGGCGGGCGCGCCGGGCTGCTCCCGAGGCGTAGCGGAAAGGGCTCGCCCGTGTGTGTTCGCCGCGTTCCACGTTCACGAACTGCGGACTCCCGTTCGACTTACCAGGCGTCTTGCCGGTTTTCTCGCAATTAAATCGAACCGCGGGTGGCTGCAATCCGTATCTCCCTTTGCCCCTGTGGGGAGAGACCTTTCCATAATCGGAGAAGCAGCGATGCAGATTGTGTCAGATATCCGCTATGCGTTACGCCAGTTTGCCAAAGCTCCGGGTTTTACGGCGACTGCGATTCTCACGTTGGCTCTCGGCATCGGCGCCACCACGGCGATTTTCACGCTGGTCTATGCTGTGCTGCTTGAAGTCGCTGCCGGTGGTGAACCCTGAAGATCTCTACCGCGTAGGCAACGAAGAAAATTGCTGCATCAACGGCGGCATGCAGGACAACTGGACCCTCTTCTCCTACGAGCAGTACAAGCAATTTCGTGAAAACAATACCGGGTTCGCTGAACTGGCGGCTTTTCAGTCCGGCGGAACGATGATCGGTGTTCGCCGTACAGCAGGCAATAAGGCATCGGAGCCCTACCGGAGCGAGTTCGTTTCCGGCAATTACTTTTCCACCTTCGGCATTCCTCCGTATATCGGGCGCACGGTCACGCCGAACGATGACAGAAAAGGTGCATCCGCCGTGGCCATGATGAGCTTCAGAACCTGGCAGGAGAAGTTTGGCAAGGATCCTTCTGTGGTGGGAGCGGGTTTTGTCATGAACGGTCAGCCCTTCACCGTGATCGGCATTACGCCGCCGGGATTTTTCGGCGACCGCGTACAGAGCAATCCCCCGGCCTTCTTCTTACCCCTGAACACGGAACCGTTGATAAGCCCGACAGGATCGATCCTTGAGGAAGCCTCGCTCGATTGGCTGGACCTGATTGGCCGAATCCGCCCCGGCGCCAATACGCGGGCAATGGAAGCGCACATGCAAGTGCAACTACGGCAGTTTCTTTTGAGCCCTTTGAGCAAAGTGGAAGAGCGCGACAAGCCGCTGGTCGCCAGGCAAACGCTGCACTTTTCCCATGGCGGCAACGGCGTCCAGATGATGCGCGACCAGTACCAGGACGGGCTGCACCTGTTGATGTGGGTTTCGGGCTTCGTATTGTTGATCGCCTGTGCCAATCTGGCTAACCTGATGCTGGTGCGGGCTGCCAATCGTCAGCAGCAAACTTCGGTGCGATCTGCACTGGGCGCGTCGCGCACAGCGCTGGTTCGCCAAACGCTGACCGAGAGTATGGTGTTGGGCGTGCTAGGTGGCCTGGCAGGTATTGCGATAGCGTTCGCCGGCACGCGGGTGATTCTGTATCTCGCTTTTCAGAACGATCCGGTGCCGATTTCGGCAGCCCCGTCGTTGCCCGTGCTTGGCTTCACCTTGGCTGTCTCCCTGCTTACGGGCGTGCTCTTCGGCGTTGCTCCCTCCTGGTTGACCGCCAAAGCCAATCCGGTGGATGCGCTGCGTGGCGCGAACCGCTCGACGGCGAGCCACGGCGGATGGGGACAGAAATCGCTGGTGGTGGTGCAGGCAGCTCTTTCCCTGGTTCTGCTTTGCGCTGCCGGCTTGCTGACGCGCAGCCTGAGCAATCTGCAGCACCAGGACTTCGGTTTCGTCACCGAGAATCGCTACATCCTGCATATCGATCCCCAAATGGCCGGCTACCAACCCAGGCAATTGGAAGCGCTCTATCGTCAATTGCAGACGAACCTGAGCGCGATCCCTGGGGTGAGGCAGGTAAGTTTCTCCGTGTACAGCCCCATGGAGGGAAACAACTGGGGCCAGACTGTCTATATCGCCGGTGAACCGCCACCCGCTCCGGGAGATGACGATCACGGCGCTTCCTGGGTTCGGGCCAGTCCGCATTATTTTGAAACCATCGGTACAAGAATCGTAGAGGGCCGCGCCATCAACGAGCAGGACACGCCCAAGACGCGCGCTGTCGCGGTGGTGAACCGGTTCTTTGCGAATAAGTACTTCAAGGATGGCCGCGCGATCGGTAAACACTTCAGTGACGATATCAAGCATCCTGAATATTTCGAAATCGTAGGTGTTACCGAAGATACGAACTACTGGGGACCTTCTGACAAGATGCGCCCCATGTACTTTCTTGCGCAGGGGCAGAGTGTTCACAGCGCCGACCCGCGCTATCAAGAGTTTGAGGACCGTTCGAATTATTTAGGTGCGATCGAGATACAAACCGCAGGCAACCTGACGACACTGGAGACCGAGGTGCGCCGGACGATGACCCAGGTGAATCCCGATCTCGCCATCGTCAATTTCACGACTTTTACCGAACAGGTGAAGGCGAACTTTACGCAAGAGGCGATGATTGTCAAACTGACCTCGTTCTTTGGCATCCTGGCGCTGGTGCTGGCCTCGATAGGGCTCTACGGTGTAACCGGCTACTCGGTGGAGCGCCGTACCAGCGAGATCGGCATTCGCATGGCCCTGGGCGCCGATCGCATGAGCGTGCTGCGCATGGTGCTGCGTGGTGCGCTCATGCAGGTGGGCATTGGCCTGTCGATCGGCATTCCCGTGGCGATTCTGGGAGGGCACGCCATGGCCAGCCAGCTATTTGGCGTAAAACCCTGGGACCCCCTGATTCTGTCGGTGACCCTAATCGTGCTTTGCGCGGCAGCTTTCTTCGCCGCGCTCCTGCCTGCACGTATAGCCGCAAGTCTCGAGCCGATGCGAGCGCTCAGAACCGAGTGACCTGGCCGCTAGCCCGCACTTCTCACACGGGTGAGAACAAGAGAGAGAGACGCGGCTGGATATCGCTGAGAGCAGAACCAGCATAGGTACAGTTGTGCTGATTCTGCTCTAGCCGGGGAGTGCAACGAAGCTGCGGGTGCCCCATCCTTCGCTTTTTTTGCGAAGGGTGGGATACCACGACAGTGTGCGTTGAGATTTGTGGCTGGAGCCCCCGCAGGTTTGGTGCGCCGCCGGCCTCCGCGCAACACAGCCTCGCCGCAGCGAGCAGCCTCGCCGCAGCGAGCAGCCTCGCCGCAGCGAGCAGCCTCGCCGCAGCCTCGCCGCTCCTCTCCTCCCTGCTGGTGAGAAACGCTTTAGGCCAGGGCCAGGACAATGGCGCCGGCGGCTATCAACAAAGCTCCTGCCGCCTTGGCCAGCGTGATCGTCTCGCCCAATATCGGCCACGCCAGCACCACCACAAACACCACGCTCAACTTATCGATGGGTGCAACCTTGGAGGCTTCTCCCATCGAGAGAGCGCGAAAATAGCAGATCCACGACAGGCCTGTGGCGAGGCCAGAGGCAACAAGAAAAAACCAACTGCGCCGGCCAACCTGGGCTAGACCGGCGTGTGAGCCAAGACTCAGAGCGATGGTCCAGGCAAACAGCAGCACGACCGTGGTTCGAATGGCGGTGGCCAGATTGGGATCGACATGGGCGACGCCAACCTTGGCCAGCAAGGCCGTGGCTGCGGCGAACAGAGCGGAGAGTACAGCCCATACAAGCCAGGTCATCCAATACCTCTTTCGCGGTCCAGACCCTGGGGGAAGCGCCAGGATCGGGTATAAAGATCGGCTATGAAGATCGGCTATGAAAAGCCTATAACCGGGCCCGGGTGAAAGTATGCCTACCTGCTTATGAACGTACCAGCCGTCTCACTTTTCTGGTACGACTACTGGCATGGATGTTGAAGCTACGATCATCAAGCCAAATTATCTTGCCGGCCTGCGACAAGAATGGGTCCTCGGCGCCGCCGTGGTCACGACGGGCTTATTTCTATTGTTTGGAAAAGGCTGGCTGGCCGATCTCTCAAATCCCCTGTGGTTTGCCCTGATGCTGGTTTGGCTCTTTGCCGCCATCATGGGGTCCGCCTTTGCGGTGGTGCGTCACGCCGAGAGCATTGCGCACCGGCTGGGCGAACCTTTGGGAACGTTGGTGCTTACGCTGTCGGTCATCGGCATTGAAGTCATGATGATTTCTGCTGTCATGCTGACCGGCGACGGCAAGCCCACGCTTGCTCGCGACACCATGTTCGGCATCGCGATGATCGTGCTCAACGGGATGGTCGGTGTCTCCCTGCTTTGCGGCGGCCTTCGCCATCACGAGCAGGAATACAACCTGCAGGGCGCGAACGCGTTTCTTTCGCTGATTGTTCCCTTGACGGTACTTGGGCTGGTGCTGCCGAACTTCACCAAGGCGACCGAAGGTCCTACCCTCTCAAGATTTCAGTCGGTCTTTCTCGCCGTGATGTCGATCAGTATCTACGGTGTGTTCCTCGTTATCCAGAACTCCCGGCATCGCCAATACTTCATGAAGCCGGCGGGTGTATCGACGCAAGCGGCGAGGAGCGCCGCGTCGCATAGGGATGCAAATCACGGTGAGGCAAATTCTGGTCAGATAAATTCTGTCACCTACCATGCCTTGCTGCTGGTGACGTACCTGCTGCCTCTCATCGTGCTCGCCGAAGAAATCGCCCTTCCTATCGATCATGGAATTCATGCGTTGCATGCGCCCGTGGCGCTTGGGGGCTTTCTGGTGGCTGCCCTGATTTTGTCCCCGGAGTCGTTCAGCGCCACCCGCGCCGCGCTTGCCAACGACCTTCAGCGCGCAATCAACATCCTGCTCGGTTCGGTGCTTGCATCGATTGGGCTGACGATTCCGGCAGTTCTGACCATTGGTCTGATCACCGGCAAGACCGTGGTGCTGGGGCTCGATCCCGTGGACTCGCTTTTACTGGTGCTTACCCTGGCGCTTTGCGGCCTTACCTTCACCAGCAATCGGACAAATGTTCTGTTGGGAGCCGTGCATATCGTGGTTTTTCTGGCTTATGTGATGCTCATTTTCGAGCACTGAGATTCCGCCGGAGGCAGTGCGGGAATTGCTTGCTATTTGCGGCGATCCCACGGGATCTGAAGTCGCGCCTGAAACAGGAAAATAGCAACGAGAACGGGCGCCCATAGAGGCGCCCGTAGCATTTCGGTGTGCCTGTTGCCAGGTTACTGAGCTTTCAAATAGGCGATCAGGTCGCTGATTTGGGCCTCGGTAAGCAGGCTGCCAAACGCGGGCATGGGGGAGCTCCCTTTGCGGATAAATTCCGTCGCTTGCTCCGGGGTGAGGGCCGGGTGTACGAGGGGCTTGCCGCTAAAGATCCCATGCAGGTTTGGGGGACCGAACGGCGTGGTGTCATCCGGCTGCTTATTGTGGCAGCTCACGCAGTTTTGCTGGAACAGAACACTACCCCGCTTGGCCTTGACATTCATGACCGGCGACTTGGCGGTATCGGCAAAACCACCCAGGCTCGTCAGAGCTATGAAACCGGCTGCCACCAGCAAACAGGCGCCACCCCGGATCCATCTATCGGAAAATTGTCTAAAACCCATTGCCATTCCTCAGTGCCTCCGGTGTATTGTTTACTTGTCAAAAAACTCGCCCGAAACTGCGTGCCACGCTCTTCGCGGGGCGCGGTCAGGGATTGCCACTCTTAAAATCATAACCTATGTTTTTGCCTTGGCGGGCTGCGGCCGGGCCTCCCGATGGCGAGAACACGCCTCGACGTCAGGGTTGCTCCAGGTAGCGGAGGGACGTTGCTAACGACCGTGTTATCTGTCACGTAGGGTCTGCAGCTTTACCGCAAGAGGTAGCTTTCGATCGCGGTTTACTCACTCCATATAGTCGCCGAATGCCGTTGCTGGGCGGTTTGAGTCGTAGGTTCCTCGACACTCGGTCCATGCATCTTGCGCCCCGCGCTTGCTCTTGCTGTGGTTACACAATGCTCGGGGTACAGTGGGTCGGAACAATCTTCTTCAGGCAGGCGCGCCATGCTGGATACGGCACAAAACGTTGTGATCGTCATCGTCTCCCTCGTATGCTCTCTCGCCTTTATGACGGCCGTGAACCACTACTGGCCGTCGGAGAAGCGGCGCGCGCACAATGATCTGATCGGTTGGCAGCTATCGGTTCTGGGTACAACCTATGCCGTGATCATCGGCTTTATGCTCTACGCGGTCTGGATCAACTTTGGCGCCGCTGACCTGAATGCGGATGCTGAGGCCAACGCGGTGGTGAACCTCTACCGCCTTTCTTCTGGTTTACCGCCGACGCAAGGCGAGAAGCTTAAGGAGTTGGCCCGTGCATATGGTGATGCGGTTGCCGATCACGAATGGCCAGAGATGGCGACGGGCGCCCTGCCCGTAGAAACCCGTGAGATTACCCGAGAAATGTGGCAGACGCTGATGAGTTCAAAACAGGCGTCTCCCACCGAGGTCACCGCGGAAGACCATGCTCTTTACGAACTGAGCGCACTCGCGGGTTACCGTCGTATCCGCCTGGTGCAAGCGGAATCTACGCTTCCCGGTGTGCTGTGGTTTGTCCTGCTGGTTGGGGGAACCGTCACGGTTGCTTCTACCTGCATGTTCGGCGCTGCAAATGGGCCATTGCACGTCATCCAGGTGAGTGCATTTTCCCTGCTGATCGCGCTGGTGCTGGTCGCCATCGCCGATATCAATCGGCCGTTCCAGGGCTCCGTCCATGTGAGCCGTTATGCGTTCCAGCGCGCGCAGATGGATATGAAAGAGCCGTAAAGGCCTGTAGGTTGTGTTTCTCGGCGAGATGCTTGTGATCGGGAAAGAGGAGCTAGCTAGCCCCGGCTGAGCGGGACGGTGCGCAGGCGCAACGCATTGGCGATGACCGAGACAGAACTGAAGCTCATGGCGGCGGCAGCGATCATCGGACTGAGCAGCACGCCAAACACTGGATAGAGCACGCCTGCGGCAATCGGTACACCGAGCGCGTTATAGAGGAAAGCAAAGAAGAGATTCTGGCGGATATTTCCCATGGTGCGCTGACTTAGCCGCCGGGCCTTGAGAATCCCACGCAGATCTCCCTTGACCAGAATGATGCCGCCGGACTCCATAGCGACATCCGTTCCTGTGCCCATGGCGATGCCGACCTGAGCCTGGGCCAGCGCCGGAGCATCGTTCACCCCATCGCCCGCCATGGCGACGATCGCTCCTTGCGCCTGCATCCTTTTGACCGCGTCGGCCTTTTGCGCGGGAAGCACCTCGGCTTCAAACTCGATTCCCAGCTTCTGCGCCAAAGCCGCGGCTGTGGTGCGGTTGTCGCCCGTCACCATGACGACTCTGATGCCATCTTTCTTCAGTTCCTCGATCGCCTTCTGTGTAGATTCCCGAATGGGGTCGGCGACTGCGACCAGACCGGCGAGACGGCCGTCCCAGGCTATCCACATGACCGTTTGCCCAGTCTGCCGCAAAGTTTCAGCTTGTTGCTCCATCGCCTGGGAGCAAGCGCCAAGATCCTTCATCAGTGCGGCATTTCCGGCAGACACCCGCTTGCCCTGAATGGTTCCTTGTACGCCCTTTCCGGTGAGCGACTGAAAGTTTGATACTTCCAACAACTCGATTTCCTGCTCTTTTGCAGCGGCAAGAATCGCTGCGGCCAGGGGATGTTCGCTGGCTTTCTCCAGGCTGGCGATGGATTGAAGAAGCTGGCTTTTGCCCACCCCTTCCGCCGCGATAAGGGAGCTCAATTGCGGTTTGCCTTCGGTGAGCGTCCCGGTCTTGTCGACCACCAGGGTGTTCACTTTTTCCATGGTCTCCAGGGCTTCTGCGTTGCGAACAAGGATTCCCTCGCCGGCGCCCCGGCCCGTCCCCACCATGATGGACATAGGAGTGGCGAGACCAAGAGCGCACGGGCAGGCGATGATCAGGACCGCCACAGCATTCACCAAGGCATGCGCATACCGTGGTTGCGGACCCAACACTGCCCACAACACAAAGGTGAGCGCGGCCACAGTCAATACAACAGGCACGAAGTAGGAGGCCACTTTGTCGGCAAGGCGCTGAATCGGGGCGCGTGTTCGTTGCGCGTCGCTTACCATTTTTACGATCTGCGCCAGCAGCGTGGCTGCCCCGACGCGCTCTGCCTGCATAACCAGGGTGCCGGTCCCGTTGATGGTCCCACCCACTACCTGGGCGCCGGACGTTTTCTCGACCGGAAGTGGTTCGCCGGAGACCATCGATTCGTCCACCGAGCTGTACCCGTCGATCACCAGGCCGTCCACAGGTACTTTTTCCCCGGGCCGGATGCGCAGACGATCGCCCATGGCGACCTCGCTGAGCGCAACATCAGCCTCGCTTCCGTCGGCGGCAATGCGTCGCGCGGTCTTGGGCGCTAGGCCGAGCAAGGCCTGAATGGCGCCGCTGGTTTGGCTCCGCGCTCTCAGCTCCAGGACCTGGCCCAGCAGCACGAGCACAGTAATGACGGCCGCGGCTTCAAAATAGAGGCCAAGGTTTCCTGCCGCATCGCGAAACGATGCTGGAAACAGGCCGGGCGCCCCCACAGCCACCAGGCTGTAGAGGTAGGCTGCTCCCGTACCCATCGAAATCAGCGTGAACATGTTGGGACTGCGATGCACGATCGAGGCCCAGCCACGTTCAAAGAAAGGCCAGCCGGCCCAAAGGACCACCGGCGTCGCCAGGGCACATTCCATCCAGCCCAACAGCCGGCCGTCGATAAGCTGCTGCAGCGGATGGCCGGGCAGCAAGTCCGCGACCATGATGGCGAGTAAGGGCAGCGTGAGCGCCGCGCCTATCCAGAGCCGCCGGGTCATACTTTCCAATTCCGGATTTGCCGCAGTGGTTGTTACCGTGCGGGGTTCGAGCGCCATGCCGCACTTGGGGCAAGCGCCCGGCTTGTCGCGCACAACCTCTGGGTGCATGGGACAGGTGTACTCGGTCTGTTCCTGCGGCGCGGCGGGAGCAACGGGTTCGAGGGCCATTCCGCATTTTGGACAGGCGGCCGGCTTAGCGGAGAGCACCTCCGGGTGCATGGGGCAGGTGTATTGGGTGGAGACGGACTCGGCTGCGGGCTTCCCCGGGGCTGAGCCGATGGAGACCAGGGCGGGCGTTTTCACCGGCGGATTCGACCCATCGTATCTGGCCGGGTTCGCCTCGAATTTCGTGCGGCAGCCTGTGGAGCAGAAGTACCACCTACGTCCCGCGTGCTCGACCGTCGCCGCAGCCTTCTGCGGCGCCACCTTCATGCCGCATACCGGGTCGATCTCCACGCGATCTACTTCGCCCATACTCTTGCCCGTCCTCTCAGTTAGAGCATGAACTGGCCGTATGGATTCATGGCTGAATGATGGCTGAATGCAGGCCCAGGCCAGGCGGTCACTGTTTGAGTGATCTCTTGAGCGACCGATGGCCGATATCGCGGCGGTAATACATGCCCTCGAAGCTGATGAGCTCCAGGGCATCATAGGCCAGCGAGAGCGCTTGCCCCAGGGTCGCGGCTGCGGCGGTCACGCCCAGCACACGGCCGCCTTCCGTAACGTATTGCCCGTCGACCATCGCCGTGCCGGAATGGAAAATTTCGACTCTCGGTATCCTGGCCGCTTCTTCCAGCCCTGTGATTTTGCGCCCGGTGACATAGCTCCCGGGATAGCCCGCAGAAGACGCAATGACACAGACGGAGGCTCCAGGCTTCCATTTCAGCTCGGTGTTGCTCAGACGTCCCTCGACGCACGCCTCAAGGGCCATTACCAGATCGCTGTCGAGGCGAGCGAGAATGGCCTGCGTCTCCGGGTCACCGAAGCGCGCGTTGAACTCGAGCACCATGGGCCCGCGTGCGGTCATCATCAAGCCGATATACAGCACGCCCATAAAGGGCGTTTCTTCGGCTGCCATACCGTTCACCGTGGGAATAGCAATGTGGTGCATGATCCAGTCGCGCATCTGGTCGTCCAGTATGCCGTCGGTCGAGTAAACGCCCATGCCGCCCGTATTTGCCCCCGTATCTCCCTCACCGATCCGCTTGTGGTCTTGCGCCGGTACCAGCGGTACAACCTGCTTGCCATCGGTGAGCGTGAGAAACGAGATTTCTTCACCGGTGAGGAATTCCTCAATCACGATGGAGGACTGGATCGCACCCAGAAGTTTCCCGCCCATGAGTCCGGAGACAGCTTCGGCTGCTTCCTTCCGTGTCTCGCAGATGATCACGCCCTTGCCCGACGCCAGGCCATCCGCTTTGATCACCACGGGCAAATGGAAAAGGTCAATCGACTCCAGGGCTTGCTGCTCGCTGGTAGCTACGGCATAAGCTGCTGTTGGAATCTGGTGCCGCTGCATGAAGCGCTTGGCGAAAGCTTTGCTGCTTTCGAGCTGCGCCGCCTCCTGGGTGGGACCAAACACCGGAATGCTGCGGCGCTGCAGTTCGTCCACCAGCCCCAGCGACAAGGGAAGCTCTGGGCCCACCACTACCAAATCGGGGCCTTCGGCCGCAACGACCCGCAGCAGATCACCGAGGTCCTTCTGGATAACCGGGACGCAGCGCGCCAATTGCGCGATTCCAGCATTGCCCGGCGCGCAAACGATCTCGGAAACTCGCTTGGAGCGCGCAATGGCCCATACCAGGGCGTGTTCACGCCCCCCCGCACCTATGACCAGAACTTTCATCGGTTGTTGTTGACTCCCCTCGAAACATGACTTCCCAATGCGGGCAACTGTGGCAAGACTATCGCAGCGGCGCCATGGGTGCGAAGTTCTATTAACTATGGTTAATGTAAAAAAGGAAATGCAGGCTATACTAAACGCGCAGCGTCGAAACCCGCGCAGCGTCGAAACCGAGGATCGTTCATGGCACCTGCGTCACCACCATCGCTCCCGGTTCGATCCTCACAACCCGCCTCGTCACTTTCTTCTTTGAAGACCTCTCAGGTTCTGTCCTGGTTTGGGCCGGCATTCGTGGCCAGCATCGCTTATATCGATCCGGGCAACTTCGGCACGAACCTGATCGCCGGAACAGGGTTTGGCTACAAACTGCTCTGGGTATTGCTGTGGTCGAACCTCATGGCCATCCTGATCCAGTACCTCTCCGCCAAGCTGGGCATTGCAACCCGGGCCACCCTGCCGCAGAACTGCCGCGAACACTTCTCCCGCCCCACGGCGATTGTTCTGTGGGTGGCAGCCGAATTGTCGGCGCTGGCTACGGATCTGGCCGAGTTCCTCGGGGCCTCTCTGGGTTTCTACCTGCTGTTCGGGGGCTACTTTCTGCACCTGGGGCTTACCCGGACGACGGTGATGTTTCTTGCGGCGGTTGTTTCTGCGGTCTGCGTGTTCGCCATCCTGGCGCTCGAACTGCGCGGGTTCAGGACCCTGGAAATCGGCATCATGGTCTTTGTCCTGGTGATTGGGCTCTGTTACCTGGTGGAGATCTTCCTGGTGCATCCAGACTGGCGGCAGATTGCCTACCATACCGCGGTTCCCTGGTTGGATCGCCGAAGTATCTATGCCGCGGTCAGCATGCTGGGGGCAACGGTGATGCCCCACGTGGTCTATCTGCATTCCGGTCTGGTGCAGCCGCGACTTACTGCGGAAGAACGCCACATAAAATCCTCTGAAGATCGGCATCTGTCGCGGCTGCGCCATCTTCGGATGGAAACGCTGGACGTATTGCTAGCCATGAATGGGGCCTGGCTGGTCAACTCCGCGATGGTGATCGTGGCGGCTGCGGCGTTCGCCACCAGCGGACGCAGCGACATGTCGATTGAGGAGGCTCACCAGAGCCTGGGTCCGCTGCTCGGCCCTGCCTCCGCGACCATTTTCGCGATTGCGCTCTTGTGCTCCGGTCTTTCGTCTTCTACTGTGGGCACCCTTGCCGGCCAGATGATCCTCGAGGGTTTTTTGAAGGTGCGCTTCAGCATCTTTTTGCGGCGGCTGCTGACCTTGCTCCCGGCGCTGATCGTCATTGGCCTGGGTCTCGATCCGCTCCGTATCCTGGTGCTCTCTCAGGTCGTGTTGAGCTTTACCCTGCCCTTCGCCCTGGTCCCGCTGCTCATCCTCTGCGGGCGACGGAAATTAATGGGTGCATTCACGAACGGCCCGGTGACCAACATCCTTGGCTGGCTGACCGTGGGTCTTATCCTGGCGCTGAACGTCGTGCTGCTTAGACTGAGCTGAGTAAACCCACATCTCAAAATCGAGATGTGGGGCACCCATCGCACCCACTACCGAAGCCAAGGAAAGCCGGGCCATGTCTCCGGCTGATGCGGATAGCCGGCGCCTTCTCCGCAGCCTGTTAAACTGGTAACCGGACTATGAGCGCCCGGAGCAGACTTCGCGATTTCCTGCACAAGCGTTTCCGCCACGGCAAGCCTGACCGTGGCCGGAGCCATTCCTTCTAATTTAATCGTCAGCCAAACCCTGACAACCAGCTTTTGATCAGGCTCGTGCGCCTATGCGCGTTTGCGCAAAGGGCGCTGGTGCAACGCCCCACCAGACATCAGAGAGGAATCAGCAATGAACAGCTTTGGCAGTAAATCTACCCTGAAGGTTGGCAACAAGAGCTACGAGATTTTCCGACTGGCCGCGCTTGAGGCCAAAGGCCACTCCCTGCGCCGCCTTCCCTACAGCCTGCGCGTGCTTCTTGAGAACCTTCTGCGCCAGGAGGACGGCAAGAGCGTGACGGCGGACGATATCGAGTTCCTGGCGAAGTGGCAGGCAAAGGCCGAACCGGCCCGCGAGATCGCGTTTATGCCTGCGCGCGTGTTGATGCAGGATTTTACCGGCGTACCGGCGATCGTCGACCTCGCAGCCATGCGTGACGCCATGAAGAAGCTGGGTGGCAACCCGGAAAAGATCAATCCGCTGCAACCGGCGGAGTTGGTCATTGACCACTCGGTCCAGGTCGATGAATTCGGCACCGCGAACGCCTACTCGATCAACGCTGCCCTGGAGTTTCAGCGCAACCGGGAACGGTATGCCTTTCTCAAGTGGGGTCAGACCGCCTTTCGCAATTTTTCTGCTGTGCCCCCGGGCATGGGCATCTGCCATCAGGTCAACCTGGAGTACCTGGCTCGTGTGGTATTTACCACGGCAGACAACGGCGGGGTCGTACGCGCCTATCCTGACACGCTGGTAGGCACTGACTCGCACACCACCATGATCAACGGCCTGGGCGTGCTCGGCTGGGGTGTGGGTGGCATTGAAGCAGAGGCCGCCATGTTAGGCCAGCCGGTGTCCATGCTGGTGCCGCAGGTGGTCGGGTTCAAATTGACGGGCAAGTTGCGCGAGGGCGCCACCGCTACCGACCTCGTTCTAACCGTGACCGAGATCCTTCGCAAACTGGGTGTGGTGGGCAAGTTCGTCGAGTTCTACGGCTCCGGCGTCAGCGAATTGAGTCTGGCCGATCGCGCGACGATCGGCAACATGGCGCCGGAGTATGGCGCAACTTGCGGTATCTTCCCCATCGATGCGGAGACGCTTCGCTATCTGCGGCTCACGGGCCGCAGCGCAGAGCAGATTCAGTTGGTGGAGGCTTACTCCAAGGAACAGGGATGGTTCCATACTCCCGATTCGCCTGAAGCCGAATACACGCAGACCACCTCTCTCGACCTTTCCACCGTGGAGCCCAGCGTAGCCGGGCCGAAGCGGCCTCAGGATCGTGTGCTGCTTTCGCAGGCTGCGGCAAGCTTCAAGCAACAGTTACCGAACCTGTTGGGACCGGGCGCTGCCGATCGTAAGGCGAAGCAAACAATCCGCTGGGAAGGCGAGGGCGGCCACACATGGCCAAACGGTAGTGATAAGTCGACGATTGAACAGGGGCCTGCGACCACGGTCAAGGAGCGGTTCGGCGTTGATGTAGACCCCTATCTCGATCACGGATCGGTGGTGATTGCCGCCATCACGAGTTGCACCAACACTTCTAATCCTTCGGTCATGGTCGCGGCCGGATTGTTGGCCAAAAAAGCGGTGGAGAAAGGATTGCGGGTTCCGCCGTGGGTCAAAACTTCTCTGGCGCCCGGCTCGCGCGTGGTCACGGATTACTACGAGAAGGCAGGACTGCTCGAGTCGCTCAACAAACTGCGCTTTAATGTCGTCGGCTACGGCTGCACCACCTGCATCGGCAATTCTGGTCCGCTGCCCACCGACGTTTCGAAGTCAATCGACGATCACGGATTGGTCGCCGTATCTGTACTGAGCGGAAACAGAAACTTCGAAGGCCGGATTAACTCCGAGGTGCGCGCCAACTACCTCATGTCGCCGCCGCTGGTTGTTGCGTACGCCCTCGTAGGTAACATCGGTCATAACTTCGACGCTGACCCGATCGGCAAAGATACCAAGGGGGCTCCGGTTTTCCTGAAAGACATCTGGCCCACCCAGGACGAGGTGAACAGCACCATTGCCTCGGCTATCGATTCGGAAATCTTCACCAGGGAATATGCAACCGTTACGGATGGTGATAAGAACTGGCAGAACCTGAAGTTCCCTACCGGGGATACGTATCAGTGGGAGGGTGATTCCACCTACATCCGCAAGGCGCCGTATTTTGACGGGATGCTGCCGAAGCCAGCGCCAGTAGAAGACATTAAAGGGGCGCGGGTGCTGGCAGTGCTGGGTGACAGCGTCACCACGGATCACATCTCGCCTGCCGGCTCCATCAAGAAGGACGGACCTGCGGGCAAGTACCTGGTTGACCACGGCGTGAAGCCGGTGGACTTCAACTCCTATGGATCGCGGCGCGGCAACCACGAGGTCATGGTGCGTGGGACGTTTGCCAATGTGCGGTTGCGTAACAAACTCGCTCCGGGAACAGAGGGCGGCGTTACGCGCTTGCTGCCCGAAGGCGAAGGAATGAGCATCTTCGATGCCTCAGTGAAGTATGCAGAGCGCGGCGTGCCTCTGGTGATTCTGGCCGGTAAGGAATACGGCTCAGGCTCATCGCGCGACTGGGCAGCCAAGGGCCCGCGCCTGCTGGGAGTGCGGGCGGTCGTTGCGCAGAGCTACGAGCGTATCCACCGTTCTAACCTGGTGGGTATGGGCATTCTGCCCCTGCAGTTCGAGGGTAGCGAGAGTGCGGAATCGCTCGGTCTCACCGGTGAAGAGGTATTCGACCTGGTGGGTATTCGCCAGATGCTGGAGCAGAAGTTTGCTCAGGGACGGTCGCTGAAGATCAAGGCGACGGATCCATCCGGCGCCGGCAAGGAATTCAACGCGACGGTCCGCATCGACACGCCGCAGGAGATCCTCTACTACGAGAACGGCGGAATCCTGCAATACGTCCTGAGGCAGTTAGCGGCTAATTAGCTAGTGTAGTGCGTCATAAATACAATCGTGTATATCGTGTGTGTGGCTTTAAAGATCTTGTCTAGCCCAAGACTCGGGTGTGGACTCGGGTGGGCGGATTCAAGGGTCAAGTGCAACAAAATTAGCTTCACGTTGATCCGCACATAAGCGCAATGCGTGGAGTGAGATAGGGGGCGATGCGCTGAACTGGTCTATGGAAAAGCTGGAAAGCAAAGGACGCTTCCCACTTTGCCCACAGACCCGGCTGCTGCTGCTGCCTTCCTCTCTTGAAGACCAGAAGAATCACGTTCCCACGATTTGTTGCACTTGGAGTTTGATCCCGCCGTGCCCCATATCTCGCACGTACTTGTGCGAGATGTGGGAACAGAGTCACACTCTCCCCGAAACTCTCGACTCACGGCAAAGACTGGTCGGCTAAGGTCCATGAATTCCCCACATCTCGCAACAAGCGCGAGATATGGGGCACCCGAGTCCATGGCAGGGTAAGATTCAGGACGCTTGATTACATCCGGGATAAACGTCCATTTGGGGACGCACTACACTAGAGAGTCAAGACAAGGTAGGGCATGGCTTGATCAGTTGTGCCCTACAAAGCTTTTGAGGGTTCGCCCTTACTGCGGCAGGACGACCAGACCCCATGGTCCCTTTCCTGCGGCGATCTTTTTCGTGACAGTATTCGTTGCAAGGTCTATGACGGAAACGTCATTCGACGGTCCATTGGCGGAGTACAACGTCTTGCCATCCGGCGAAAGCGCGATGCCCCAGGGGCGCTTGCCTACTTCTACAGAACCCAGCACAGTATTTGTTGCAGCATCGATGGTCGCAACCTCGCGTCCACGTCCTGTGCTTACGTAGAGTTTCGTCGCATCCGGCGAAAGCAATACATTCATCGGCTTCACCAGGCCCGGCTTACCCAGGGAAATGGTCTTGATGGGTCGATACTTCTTCGCGTCCACCAGCACCACGGTTCCGTCATTTTCCGCGTTGATGTACGCGCGTGAACCATCGGGAAGAAACGCTATATTGCGTGGGCGGTGCCCGACCTTGAAGGTCTTGACGATCTTGCCGGCCGCGGCGTCAAGCACAGAAATGGTGCTCGTTTCTTCTGAAGTGACCCAGACCTGTTTGCCATCCGGGGTTACCTTGACCCCTTCCGGCTGCGCTCCGATGGAGAGAGACTTGACGATATTGCCACTCGCGACGTCGAGGATACTCACAGCCGAGACATCTTCGTTGGAAATGTAGAGTTGGCTGCCGTCCTTACTGATATCGAAGTTTTCAGGATCAGAGCCGCCGTGGATGACGCGTAAGACCTTTCTCTGGGCGACGTCGAACACGGCGATGCCGTCCGCACTCTTGTCGGCCGGGGGAAGCGTGCTTTCGTCGACGTCAGGCCCCGCGATCGGGGTGCCGCTGACGGCTACATAGATTGTCTTGTTGTCAGGGCTTGCATGAATGCCTCGAGGCCGCTTGCCGAGAGGTATGTTCGCCAGCAGGTTGTAGTTCCCGGAATCGATGATGCTGAGATCACCGGATACCTCGTTGGTTACAAATATGCGCGGCTGAGAGGTTTCCGCGGGCGGCGCCGGAGCTTGCTGCTCGGGTGCCTGCGAGGATTTGCATCCTGCGGAGAAGACGATGAGACTAGTGGCGAAAAGGGCAAATCCGTTCCTGCGCATGCTCTACTTTTCCTTGTACGTGAAGTTAGCCTGGATGTCGCCGCGCGGGCCGACCGTAACCTGTTGCTCTTGTGTTCCGAGTATTTCCTGCCAGACCCCGATCGTATAGGCGCCAGGTGGCAGGTTCTTGATCTCAAAGGATCCGTCGTTGTTGGAGACGGCGAAATAGGGGTTGCTCGTCACGCCGAAAAACGCATGCATCCAGCTATGAATGTTGCACTTTACTTTGATCATGATTTCCGGCTTGATGAACCTGCGGTTGATCGGAGGATCGCCGGCGCCCTGGCTATGGTTCCATTCGCGATTGATCTCAGCCATTGGATGAATGTTGTGGGTCACCGGGTCTGAGTTGATGACCTGTAAGGTCTGTCCCACCTGAATGCCCGATACGCGTGGACGGAACCAGCATCCGCTCTGATCGATGGTGACCGGCGTCGCGGGAACAGCAAAGCTTTTTCCTTCCAGGCCGCTTTTTACGTAAACGAAGGCGTTGGCCAGTCCGCCATTCTTGCTTACGACCAGCGATTCGTCATAGGCCTTACCTTTATGCGCTTCAACACAGGCAGGTTCCTCACTCATATCGATTGCTTTGGGGACGGGGCGCTTGCCGGTGTAGCGTATGTGGCCTGAGACCGTGCCGGCGGTCGCGGGATCAACGGTGAAGACAGCGGGAGCCGGCTCCTTTTTTGCCTCGCCTGGCTGGTCCGTCTTCTGTTCTGTAGCAGGCTTCGCTGAGCAGGCAGTCAGTAGCGTGGCAGCCAATAGGGTAGCGGCTAGTAGCGTGGCCGCGAAGCAGAGAGTGAGAAAGTGGGTGCGCCTCATGCTGATGATCAACCTTACTCTTTTTTCCCCGGCGGGCCGGCGTTCTTTGGCATGTCGCCGGTAAGCGATTCGAGGAACGCAAGCAGATCCGCGCGGTCCTGTCCGGAAAGTGTGAGTGCTTTGATGTCGTGGTCAAGATAGGGGTTTGAATTGCCGCCGCCCACGTAGAAATCGACCACTGCTTTCAACGTCTTCAGGCTGCCGTCATGCATATAAGGCGCGGTGAGAGCGACGTTACGCAGGGTTGGCGTTTTGAATTTTCCTTTGTCGACTTCGATATGGGTCTGGGTATAGCGGCCAAGGTCGATCAGATCCCCTGCGCCGTTTACTCCTTCGCCTGTGTTGTGAAAGGTGGAGTTGGTGAAGAGAGAATACTTGTCGCTCATGGCATGGCAGACGGCGCAATTGCCCTTCTTCGGATCGCGAAAGATGGCAAGCCCGCGAATGGCCGAAGGGCTGAGCGCATTCTTGTTACCACCATACTCGTACTGATCGAAGGGGGAGTTGCCGCTGAGCAGCGTGCGTTCAAAGCTTGCCAACGACTTCTCGATCAAATCGAGCGTGATTGGCCCGGGTCCGAACGCTTGGGTGAACTCCGCCTGGTAGGTACGATCTTTGCGTATGTTGGCAACTAAAACGTGGTGAGACTGGTTCATCTCGATGGGATTTGCGATGGGAACAGCGGACTGTCTTTCGAGATCAGGTTCGCGTCCATCCCAGAACTGTGTCGTTGAGTAAGCCGAGTTGAAAAGGGTGGGAACGTTGCGCACGCCAAGCGTTCCGCCCACGCCGACTGCTACGAGACGGCCATCGCTAAAGCCCATGTTTGGATCATGGCAGGTGGCGCAGGACAGGGTGTTGTCTTTGGAGAATCGGGTGTCATAGAACAGCTTGCGGCCCAAGGCGATCGTTTCCGCGGTGGGAGGGTTGTCTGCCGGAATGGGAACAGGGGGAAGCCCAAGAGGCGGCTTGATCTCGACGACGGCTCCGACGGGCATTCTGCTGGCCGTCTCGGGAGGCCTGCATCCCACGGAAAGCGCCAGAAACCCGGCCAGCACAGCGTGTTGTAGCCTGAGCCCTCTCACTCTTTGCACTATTATAGCTGCGGGTTCGGCGCATCACGGCATGGGGCCTAAGCTCTGTTCGTCTCTGCCGTAGAGCTGGCTTTGGTGGCCTGAAAGTCGTTACTTGAGTTTTGTGAAACCTCCCACGGGACTCAGATAACGGTCCGTCATGCTGCCACGGGCGCACCGTTACGGATTCATTGTGCTGGTTTTGTTCAATCTCTTTTCGTTATGGGACAAGAAGACAAAAAACATTGAACAGGTGGTGGGTGAGTAAGAATATGTATCAAGGACAGCTTACGATGACTCCATCGACAGACGCGTTGCACAAACTGGCCTTCTCAGCGAGTCGTTCGGCAGCGCCTTCGGAGGGTGAAGACGAGGTCATTCAGCTCTTCGATCAGTTTCGGGGCCCCCTTCTACGGTACGCGGTTTCGCTTGGCCTCTCGTTTCACGACGGAGAAGAGGTGATCCAGGAGGTATTCCTGGCCCTTTTCCGGCATTTGCAACTGGGCAAGTCAAGGAGCAATCTGCGCGGATGGATTTTTCGGGTCGCGCATAACCTGGCTTTGAAACAGGTCTATGCGAACAGGAAGGTGCAGGCATCGCTCCACCCTGATGAAGATGCCGCGCACAGACAGGCCGCGGCCACACCCAACCCGGAAGAAGAGGTCGCGAGCAGGCAGGGGACAGAACGGATGCAAGCCGTTCTGCGTGCGCTACCGGAGCTGGATCGTTGTTGCCTTTACCTGCGCGCCGAAGGACATCGTTACCGTGAGATCGCCAACACGCTCGGCATTTCGCTAGGGTCTGTATCGATTGCACTTACCCGCTCCCTGGCAAAGATAGGGCGCGTAAACGAGAGATGACGCCATGTTGAGACAACCTTTGCACTTGTCGGATCAGGAAATCCTGCTCGTTCTCGATGGGGAAGTCTCTCGCGGACGCGCAAAGCATGCCCAGACTCATCTGGCTTCATGCTGGTTGTGCCGCTCGCGGATGGCAGAGATGGAGAGGACGATCGAGGATTTTGTTTCTGTTCATCGCCGATCAGACGACCCGGGGTTGCCATCGGTCGATGGGGCGCGTGCGTTGCTGAAGGCGCGGCTCGGCGAAGCGGCGGCAACACCCACCCGCAGGGGATGGCCGCGTTTTCTGCAATTGGTTGCCGTGCATCGGGCTGCCGCTGCCGTATGCGTGGCGGTCGCGCTTACGCTCGCCGGGGCAAAGCTTCTTTTGAGAGATGGATCGTTTCACAGATCCAGTGTCCAGTCCAGCGTCCAGGAGAGCTTGTTGGCCCATACGCCGGTGCCTGACCATAGCCTAACTCCTGGTGCGACAAGGCCAGTGAGCCTGGGCGAGGTGTGCTCGATGGCGCACGAGGAAGTTGTGCGCGACGTGCCAAGCCATTTGCAGCAGCGGGTGTACAAGGAATACGGCATCGTGAATCCGCGTCCTGGCGACTATGAGATTGACTACCTCATCGCACCGGGATTGGGCGGAGCTGACGACATACGCAACCTTTGGCCGGAACCTTCCAGGTCTGTCGATTGGAATGCCCACGTTAAAGATGCTCTGGAAGAGCGGCTGCACCAACTCGTATGCGGCGGCAAACTTGACTTGCCTACTGCGCAGCAAGCGATCGCGTCCGACTGGATTACCGCTTACAAGAAGTATCTCGGTGATGACCGATACAGGTCCGAGTTGGACCAACTGGCGCCGGAAAGAAGGGCAGTTTCGCTTGATTGAAACCTTCAATGCCGGAAGCTGAGTGTCTCCAGGTAGGCCTTGAGGCCGTTGGAGATAATTTGCACGCCGATGCACAGCAGGATGAACGACGAAAGGCGCATGACCATCGATGTGCCGGACCGGCCGAGAAGCGCCTCGGCTTTTTTCGCGTAGAGATAGCAGACGTAGATGACTACGCAGATCACCGTGATTCCGCTGATGGCCGCTATGAGCACCCGGGGTGATAGCAGGGATGCCTCATGGAGCTCCGATGGCAGGTGTGCCCCGAGGGTAATCGCCACCGAGATAGAACCCGGACCCACGGTGATGGGGAGCGTAAATGGATAAAACGCATTTTCGAGAATCTGGTCCTCTGCCGTGGCGGTGGTCTTGGCGCGGCTGCCCGTATCCTGATTCAGCAGAGACCACCCGGTAGCGGCAACCACCAACCCACCGCCGATCTGTACGGCGTAGATGCCGATGCCGAAGAAGCTAAGCACCCGCACGCCCCACAGCACCGACCCCAGCAGCAGGAAAAAACTGTAAATCGCTATTTTTTGTGAGAGTAAGCGCTGGGTTGCCGGGGCGACCGACCCGACAAGATTGACGAAAATCGCCGCGCTTCCCAAGGGATTCACAATAGGGAAGAGGGTCGCGACCACGAGCACGGTGGCCTCGATGACGGCGGTTACTTCCTGGCGGATATCGATCAAGCGGTGGTGTACTCCTCGCTCAGGCTTCGCATCCGCATCTTACTCTTGTTTCCCGGCCGGGTGCCCGTCCAACGTGTTTCGCCGGGTTGCCTAGAATGAGGCAATCTGGAATGCATCATTCTAGATTGGATCCATCTAGAATGGATCCATGATGGCCACTGCGACGAGCGTTTCACAGGAAGTGATGGCCCGGTACGAGCCGGTGATTGGGCTCAAGGTCCACGTACAGCTGCTGACCAACACCAAGGCCTTTTGTGGCTGCGTCAACAGGTTTGGCGGCGAACCGAATACCCACATATGCCCCTCCTGCCTGGGTTTGCCGGGCGCCCTGCCGGTGCTGAACCAGCGCGCGGTGGAGTTCGCCGTGCTGGCAGCGGCGGCGATCAACTGTGAGATTCGCGAACGCTCGGTCTTCGCGCGCAAGAACTACTTTTACCCTGATCTGCCCAAGGGCTACCAGATCTCGCAGTTCGACAAGCCGCTGGCAGAGAACGGGTGGATCGATGTTCCCGCATTTGACGCTTCCGGTCAGAGCATCATCAAGCGCATTGGTATTACGCGGTTGCACATGGAAGAAGATGCGGGCAAGAGCATGCACGACGGCTTCGCTGACTCCGCCACCAAGACCTACGTGGATCTGAACCGTTGCGGCACCCCGCTGATCGAGATTGTGAGCGAGCCCGATCTGCGTACGCCGGATGAGGCCTACGAGTACCTGACCCGCCTCAAGGAGATTTTGCTTTATACCGGCGTGAGCGATTGCAACATGGAAGAAGGCTCGCTGCGCTGCGACGCCAATGTGAGCGTGCGGCCTCGCGGGCAGGAAAAGTTCGGCACCAAGGCTGAGGTCAAGAACGTAAACAGCTTCCGCTACATCCGCGCGGCGCTGGAATACGAGATCGAGCGTCAGGTGGAACTGATCGAGAGCGGCGGACGGGTGGCGCAGGAAACCCGGTTGTGGAACGCGGGCGAAGGCCGCACGTATTCCATGCGGTCCAAAGAGCAGGCGCACGACTACCGCTACTTTCCTGAGCCCGATCTGCCCGAGCTGATTGTTTCCGAGGCGTGGAAGACCGCACTGCTCAGTGGCATGCCGGAACTGCCGGAGGCACGGCGCAAGCGCATGGTGGCCGAATACGACATCACTCTGCAGGACGCGCACACGCTGACCGCAACGCGCAGCTTTGCCGACCAGTTTGAGACGGCGGCAAAGCAGGCAAAGAGCCCGCGCCGCGTCGCCAACCTTATCCAGAGCGAACTGATGGGCCGGCTCAAGGCCAAGGGACTCGAACTGGAGCAGTCTCCCATTACCCTGCGCGGCCTGGTGCAGGCAGCCGACCTGGCGGAAGGTGGGGAGCTTTCGAGCAAGCAGCTCAAGGGTCTCTTCGACACGGCGTTCGAAAAGGGTGAGGACTTCGGCGCGGTGTATGAACGCGAAAAGCCGCAGCAGATCAGCGATCCGGCGGCGCTCGAGAAGATGATTCAGGAAGTGATCGCGGCCAACCCCAAGCAGGTGGAGCAGTATCGTGGAGGCAAAAAGACCGTAGCCGCTTTCTTTGTTGGCCAGGTCATGCGCCTGTCGAAAGGGCAGGCCAATCCGGCGCTGCTGAACGAATTGGTGACGAAGCAACTGGATGCCTGAAAAGGGCTGCTTTGTAACTCTCCGGCCGGCCGCGAATCCAACAGGGGAGGAAACCTATGTTCGACTCGGACCTGAACGTGGATGCCGCGCGGCGAACCGCGACTCGCCGCGCCTTTCTTCTTAGTGGAGGCTTGGTAGCGGCGGCCGTGGCTGTGTGGTCTCTCCGTCCGCAGCCTGCTCTTGTCGAAGCCAGTGTGCCGTCCGGACCGATCCCGGAGGTGGAAATCGCGGAATTCTCCCCGGCCGGAGCGCCCCTGGGCGTGACCCGCGTGAAAAAGATGGTTAAGAGCGCCGCGGAGTGGCGGCAACAGCTCTCCGCCAATGCCTACGACATTGCGCGCCAAGCAGATACCGAGATGGCCTTTACCGGCGCTTATCTCAACGTGCATGAACGAGGGATCTTCCGTTGTATCTGCTGTGATACGGCGCTCTTTTCTTCGGATACAAAGTTCGAATCGGGTACCGGCTGGCCCAGCTTCTGGCAGCCGATCGCCAAAGAAAATGTTGTAGACCTGGAAGACAGGAGTTTCGGCGAGCGCACCGCTGTGGCCTGCAAGAGATGCGACGCGCATCTGGGGCACGTATTTAATGATGGGCCTCCGCCGACTGGCCTGCGCTACTGCATGAACTCGGCTTCTCTGCTTTTTAAGCCTCTGCTATAGCATTTTCGCAATTGGTGTAAATCGAAGCAGCCTGCCTTTACGTGGTTTTCTCTCAAAGAAAACCACACCTCGCGATCTTTATTGGGCCAGCGTAATTGCGAAAATGCTTTCAGTGCCTGACGCGGATACTCTTCGTCCGCTCTCCGCGCGGGCGTGTTAAGGCTCTGCTGCCGGGCGGCACTCCCACCCCACTCAAGCCAAAGGCGGGCTTGAATGAGTCACCTGGGGCTTTGGAGCCCGCCTGCCGACGCCGCGTCTCCCTTCAGACACCGACCACGCTCTGAGTCTTCTTCCTGCTGCTTCCTTCGGCCGTCGGCGCCTTCTACCCCGTCTTCCCGGCGGCGACGCGACGCGTGCATGCGCTCTTTTGATTGCAGAAACAAATCGACTGGGCCGGTCCTCCAGGGTAATAAAAGACCTTGAAGGTTCTCTCACCCTCCACGTAGGATGTGGGGGCTTAGGAGTTAACTCTCGCGCCTGGTTGTACTGGAGTGCATATGAAGCTGCTGATTCGTTCGATGCTGGCCGTAACTGCGCTGGCTATCACCGCGATGTTTGCTGGGCAAGCAGGAATGGCCCAGGCACCTGCCGCGGCGCCCGCTGGCTCTACTGGTCTCTGCAATGACGGCTCTTACTGGACGGGTGCAAGCAAGAGTGGCGCATGCCGCGGCCACAAGGGCGTGAAGACCTGGTATGCCTCTTCCGCAGCTCCTGCCACGACGGCTGCACCAGCCGCCAAGACGGCGACACCGGCTGCGCCTGCTGCTCCGGCTTCTGCTGCTGCTCCCGCGACCGCTGCAGCCCCAGCAAGTAAGAAGGCCTCTGCTCAGTCATCCACTCACTCCTCCACTCCGGCTCCAGGTGGTGGCCCAGGCTTGGTCTGGCTGAACACGTCCTCGAAGGTTTATCACTGCCCGGGTACGAAGTATTACGGTACGACCAAGGCGGGTGCGTACATGTCCGAGGCCGATGCAAAGGCCAAGGGCGCGCATGCCGATGCGGGCAAACCCTGCAGCTAAAGCATTAGCCCGGGTTTGTTTTTGGCCGGGTCATTCTCATCCACCGAGCCCGACCCTGGTTAAGGCTTTAGCCAGGGCCGGGCTTTTTACTCGGCTGCGGAGATCTTGGGCGCACTCGAGGAAAGGTCGCGGTATGGACTGCGAGTTTGAGGGCTCAGAAGAGTGTTGGCTATTGGCTCAAAAATACGCACTCACGCGCTAAGTCCCGGGTACAGTGAAGGTCCTTTGATTTTGAAAGACTTAGGTTGCTGCCTACGCGCGATTGCCTGATCGTCGGCGGTGTAATAGATATTGTGTCCCCGGATTAGCGGTGATGCAGGATATCCGCCGCCACTACCGTGGCAATTCGGATCACAAGCAAAAACTATCAGGAAACGTTCTGTCCCCGATCGTCCGATCGTCTCGGATTTGCCCATCGTCACATAGTCAAAGGTTTCTGTTACTACGTGATTGGTTCGCGGCCACCGGCCTGTAACTTTCTAAGTTCCCAGTCATCCAACCCGTACGTTTGGGTCCGTGGCCGTTTGGTCGCCCCAAGTTTGCTTGTGCGCGTTTCTGGGAGAAGAGCAGGCCGTCATGCCGAATAGGGTCCTTCATTTCACGTGGCTGTTTTGTCTGCTTGTCTTGACGGGCTGCGGGGCTGCCCCAGGGGCGTCTTCCGCCGCTTCGCCCGTGGCAGTTCCGGCAGCGTCTACCCGCCGAGTGTTTACTCAGACCAACGATGCGGCGGCCAACACCGTCCTGGTCCTGAGCCCTGCGGGCGATGGTTCGCTGTCAGAGACTGCGGCGATCTCGACGGGCGGCAAAGGCAGTGGCGGTGGCCTGCAGAATCAGGGCTCGCTCGCACTGAACGAGGACGGCTCGCTGCTTTTCGTCGTTAACGCTGGCAGCAACGACTTTTCTGTCTTCCGCGTCAGCAGTACAACACTCACGCTGGCCTCGCGCACGCCCTCTGGCGGGTTGGTCCCGATCAGCGTTTCCGAAGCGAAGGGGATCGTCTATGTCCTCAACGCAGGCTCACGCGCAGGCGCGGCCGATAACATCAGCGGGTTCAAAGTCGGCGCCGACGGCGCCGTCACTCCTATCGCAAACGCAACCCGGGCTCTTAGTGCCGCCTCCACCAGTCCGGCCGAGGTCTCTCTTAATCCGGGCGCCACGATCGCGTTAGTCACGGAGCGTGGCACTGCCACACTCGATATGTTCTCCATCGACGCCAACGGCCTTGCCGGCCCAACGGTCTCCGCTCGCTCTTCCGGCACTATTCCGTTCGGCTTTCAGTTTCTCGACCCGACCCATGTCTTTATCTCTGAAGAGGGGACCAACGGCGTTTCCTCTTATCAACTAAACACTGGCCAGATTGCTCCGCTCACCCGGTCTGCCCGCAACTTTCAGACCGGAACCTGCTGGCTCGCCCTCGCTCCGTCTGGCAAATTCCTTTACACGACCAATACCAGCGCGCGCACCCTTTCTGCGTACTCCATCGCTGCCGACGGCACTACGGCGCTTGTCGGCTCGTCAGGCGTAGCAGCCACGGCGTCCGGACCGCCGATCGATGCCATCGTCAGCCCAGACGGCAAATTCCTTTACGTTGTTGACTCCGGCGAAGGCGTCGACACCTTCACGATCGCCGCCAACGGAGCGCTCACCCTGCTCAAGAACCTTACCGGCATCGGCACGACACTCAACGGGATCGTCGCTTACTAAATGCTTGAGGCCGGGCTTGGAATTCGGGGATATATCAGGTGACGGGATATATCAGGTGACAGCATACCTATTGCAGCGGGGGCCCGCAAAAAGGACGCTGCAATGGGTAAGCTGTCACCGCAATTCCGCAATTCCTCCTGCAGCTAGCATCCAAAGAGTAGCCCGGGTTTGTTGTTGGCCGGGTCATTCTGATCCACCGAGCCCGACCCTGGTTAGGACTTTAGTCAGGGCCGGGCTTTTTACTCGGCTGCGGAGACCTTGGGCGGACTCGAGGAAAGGTCGCGGTATGGACCACGAGTGTGAGGGCTCAGAAGAGTGTTGGCCATTGGCTCAAAAATACGCGTTAACGCGTTAAGTCCCGGGTACGGTGAAGGTTCTTTGATTTTGAAGGACTTAGCTTCCTGCCCCGAAAAGCCCCGCTTTTCCGTTAGCTGTTTGATTCCATTGTGGTTACCGCACAGCAACTTCAGGTTGCTGTGCCGCACCCATTCTGGGGCGACACCCTCAACGCGCTGCGTAGCAGCGTGCTCTTGCTCTCGGTCGCCACAGCTCGACCTTCTTTAGCAGCTAAGACAGGTACTAAAAGAAGAGTATTTTATGCGCTTAGAAGGGGACGATTTCAAGCCCCGGAACCATCTGCAAGTGACGCACATTTCCGGTTGCAACACGGTAGCCCAGCTCCAGCGCCGTGACCCCGATTAACAGGTCTGCGAGAGCCAGATGGACGCCTTTCGCCGTGTTCTCCCCGTCGATCTGTCCGGCCCGCAGAGCCACCGCAACCGTCACCGGATGCAGCGGCACAGCCGCCATCAGTTCATGCAGGAACTGACGCCGCATGGCCTTTCTTTCCGGCGTGTCGGCGCGGGCCGCGCCGTGCGACAGCTCCATCAGAGTCACGACCGAGAGGGCCACGTCTTCACCGGCCGCACGCTGGGCGATTTCGCTCAGAGCCTGCCGTGCATTGCTGCCCTTGCGCTCTGCCGCGATGAGTACGCTGGAGTCGAGGATCAGTCCCATGCCGTAGGATTCAGAGGCTCACGGTGCGCCTCGACCGCCGCCGCAACATCGCGGGCGAAGTCTTCGTCGATGACTGCCGGGGAGTCTTCCGGCAACAGGGCGATGCACTCCTCGATGGAGCGGCGCGGCGGAGCCGGCGCATGAAGCACCGCCACCGGGAGCTTGCCGTTTTCGATGATGATCTCGGCTCCGGCGCGGACTCGGGCCATCAGCCCAGCGAAGTCGCGGACGGCCTCTGTCTCCGAGATGTGGATCGTTGCCATGTTTTCCATGATACCTCTGTCTCCTTTCAGGGTTGCTATTCTTTGTCGTCTTCGGCATCTATAGACAGCATCCTGTTGAGTTCTTCCACGGCCTCTTGATCGCGGCGGAGGACGGGCTTTTCGCAGCGGAGGCGTCGGTCAAGGCCGCGCGTTCTTGGCGCATTCATCGCATCGCAGCGGAGATGCGGGAGATGCGGGACAGGAAGATGTGAAAAATTTGTTTTTGTTGATTTAGCAGGGGTTCTCATTTTTGATAACAAATGTACACCTGGGTTTGGCGTCTAGCACCGTGCCATGTGGGGCGATATCGATTCGGGAGTTGTTTCGTCTGTCCCGCATCTCCCCGCATCTCCCTTGTCCCGCATCTCCCTTATCAGGTGACAGCATACCTATTGCAGCGGGGGCCCGCAAAAAGGACGCTGCAATGGGTAAGCTGTCACCGCAATTCCCATGGGTAAGCTGTCACCGCAATTCCCATGGGTAAGCTGTCACCGCAATTCCCCGTCACCGCAATTCCCCCGCAATTCCCGGACTAGCTTCGCCATGACGGAGAAAGATTACACCCAGTCAGATGGTCGAGGTTTGTGGTCTCCCACCCTTCGCTAGAAAAAGCGAAGGATGGGGCCCCACTTCATTGGCCTGGAAAGGATGGGCCACCCGCCCTGCTCCATTATGGCCGATAAATGTCCCCGATTTTCTTGCCGTAACCGTGTCTCAGTTTTGGGGTCTACTACAGTTTTGGGGTCCACTACAGTTTTGGGGTCCACTACAGTCCGACGCGCAATCATTAAAACTCATACGTTGGTTCGTCCTCTTCTTGGTTAATCCATTACATCTCTGTCTGAGGCGACGACCTACTAGGGCAAGGTGTTGAAGTATGGGATAAATACTGAGTGCCCATCTACCCACATCTGTACAAAACCAGAAGCAGCAGTCGGGATGTTTGCCCCTGCGCTGACGTTGAACGGAGTAAACCCGAAAAAGCCCGCTCCCGACACGTTGTAGAGTGCGCCCGCTGGGCCGATATACCAGTCGTTGCCCCCTAGTCCTGATAAGAAGGCCGTCGTTGAGCATGAGCCCGAGCAAGGGGAAGTGGCGATAGGGTTGATGAAAGTGTTGTAGCCTGCATTGTCACTGATATCCACGCCAGTAACAGCAGCAGTGTTGCCCTCGAAATCTGAAGCGATAAACGTGTTGTATTTAGAACCCGGAGAAATTACAAGACCCTGCCCGCTTTTCTCGGATGTCCCCGAGGTGAACGTCATACTATTGGCCGATATAAGCCGCCACCCTGTGCCGGACACTCCCTCCGTTATATTATCGGTTACTGTTCCGTCTGTTGATTGGTTACCCGAATACCCGTCCAAGCAGATGCCACCAGAAGGCTGTGAGTGACTAGAGCTGTCGATTCCTATATAGGTCGCATCTATAGCTGATGTGTGCACACGGTAATACGTATCGGTGACGGCTCCCTCACTGTGAACTCCGCACCCTGTTGTGCCCCACGTGTCGATGTTGCTGAGCATAGAACGGTGGGTTTGCCTCATGACGACGGCATCCGGTACGTTGCCTAAGTCACCATAGAAGAATATCCCATCAGCCTCAAAACCATTTAGCCCGTTAGCGCCCAGTACACCAGAGCCTGTGGTTCCATCGACAAAGAGAGCAGCAGTCACTCCACTCGCACCCGCGTATTCGATCTGGGTCGCGTAAGGGCCCATGCCATGCAAATGCAGGCCACTGTTGGTTACATGCTGCTCTACCTCACTCACAATATGGACCGCACCAAAATTGACTGTTAAATTGATCGCGGCATTACCAGTAGGGTTTAAGCCGCCGAACATATTTACTGAGCACTGTTGTGTCCCGCTGAAATGTGTGGCATCAACTTGATTTATACCGTTATCCAAGGCGTACACTTCGGCTGCCTGCACCTTGATGCAGATATCACCCCCAGTGAAGTGATCCGCTTGCGGAATCGTATTTATGTACTGAGCTGTCACTGTCTGACACGAACCCGTCGTCGGCGCAACACACAAAAGGACGGTTACCACGAGTAACATCCATGATTTAATCATTCTCTCCCCGCTTCTACTATTCACGGCACAGATAGGCCGCTACCGTATCGGTCGATGCTGGGGGAAGGCTCGCCGTCAGTGCCTCCGTCCAACGTAGGTGATTCCGCTTACGTCATGCCCTCCAACAACGGTTGGGTTTTCTATAAAAGCTAACTCAGGTGAAAAGGAGATTACCTCCATGGAACATAAAAGTCATCATTACTATTGGTTGATCTTTTTAACGGTCGCGATGGATCGTTGCTCTGGCGTCTTGGGACCGAAACGCATTGGGTACTTTGGTGGTTTAGGTTTCGAGCGCACCACACGATCACCGCGACAAAACACGTAAGATATTCGTACGTCCAGAAACGTAGGTGCCAGAGCACGTATACAGATAGCTGCTGATACAGAGAACGTAGGCGACACGCGGAGACCATTCAAATTGTTTTGAAGGGTGTTGTTCAGGATCGCCATAGCATCTGGACCTTCAGGCCAAATGCCATTACCGCTCGAAAGGAAAGCCGGGGACGGAAAGGAAAGCCGGGGACGGAAAGCCGGGGACGGACGGGCCGTTGACCAGCCGTTAGGCAACACGGCGATCACTCGGGCCAAGCGTGCCACGACTCGCACTCTAACGGGAAAATGGTAGATGAAGGAATCTTTAGGCGCGCTCTCTCTTGTGCCCAACTTTCCATGATCTACTTACTCGGTCTATGAGGTCGTCGTTCCACAACACATATGCACTTGCTACGGTGTCGTAATCACAGGTTAACGGCCCGTCCGTCCACAGGTTCCCACAGGTTCCCACAGGTTCCCACAGGTTCCCACAGGTTCCACAGGTTCCTTGTGAGCATGTTCGTGTGACGGAGGTGGGTTAAGCGGCACGCTTGGCACCTGTGCGCGGCGAGTTGCCGATGTCCATCGCTAACGGTTCTTTCCTACGAGCACTGACGATCCTACGAAACCAACCAATACCAAACCGCTCAACACTACCCACAAGGGGAACAACCGGTTTCCACGGAACAAAAATCAACATAGCTAAACCTCCGGGGATGAAGGGTACCTCACGTTTCCCGCTATTCTGGCGCCGAAAACAACTCTTCGATCAAGTACAGGGTCGACTCTGCTCTGCGCATCTAATTCCAAGTGGCACACTTCGTCGTGGCTAATCGTTTCGCTCATTGAGGAATTTGGGAATATCGCGAGCCCCTTGCGTCACTGCCACAATCTCCACCCTGTCCTCTTTCGTACGATAAAGAATCAGGTAGGCACCTACAGGCCAAAACAGAACGGGGAGCGATGTCAGATCTTCGCGTTTGTGTCCCAATCCAGGATTGCGGTCCAACCCCTCGAACGCTTCGAATAGTTTCTCAATCCAGCGATTAGCCGCGTCAAGGCTGTCCTGGGCGATGTAATCCCAAATAGCGTCAAGATCCATCTCAGCGGCAGCGCTGAGGACGAATCTATTCATGCCCGACGCCTTTTTCGCGCAGCTGACTTCGCCTGAATACGGTTCCGGACCTTTGCAGGGTCAACGTGTTCTCCCCGATCAAGTGAATTCAGCCGTTGGCTCAATTCCTGATTGAAGGCGGCAATCTGTGCTGCCCGCGCTTGCTCATGTTCTTCGAGGAGGCGTAAGGCTTCGCGCACCACTTCGCTGGCCGAGTTGTATCGGCCGGATTGAACCTTGATGGCGACAAACTCTTCGAGTTCTGGCGTAAGGGAAACGTTCATGGCAGCATACCCCTGTTCTTGATGCTGCTGCTGATAACAATCTTTGTCAATCCTTGGCATACGGAAATTTCCAGTTAACAGTGGAAATGGGCGATAATGGCCGATTCAATAGCGGTCCAATATCGTGCGCCGCGAGGGCTAAAGCAAGAGTGAGGGAGCCACCCGTTCCCACTAGAGTCAATGAGTTAGCTCACTTGGGGGCGCTTTCACGGCGATAACACGGGTTCAAATCCCGTCGGGGACGCCAGCAAAGCTAACAAAGTAAGAGACTTGATCGCTCACCCCAAAGTCGCCTTTCGCTCCGTGGTCACGATGGGGTCTATGCCGCGATGGACGGCCGGTTTTTTGGATCTCGATATGTCGACGAGTTTGGGAAGCGCCGGTAGTAGTACGACGGTCCCACCGTCACGCAGGCGTGCGAGAAGCGCGAAACGATCAGAACGCGAGCGCGCGAACTCAAGGACGCCCTGGCCAATGGTGAGCCGCTTCCGACGGAAGAGACATTCGGAGCGAAGCGGAAGACCATCTGTTGCTGCATTGCCGGATAGGTTCCCGCGGGAAAGAACAGTCGACAGTTGCTTTGATAAGCGTCGAGGCGCCGGTAGATCCTGAGTAAGCGAACGTTTAGTACAGCGATAGATACATAACGACGGTTGGTGACCGGGGTATCGGCCTAGGCCATGACCGCTACCCCGGCTTTCTATCGATAGGTGGTGACGAAGTCGGCGCGGCAGCCGCGGTCGACCCAGATACCCCGATTGTCATAGCCCCAGGTTTGGCCCTGGACGCAGGGCGAACCGCTGCGCTGCTTGGTGAGCTGGACTCCGCCGCGGGTGTTTGCTGCGCAGTAATTCCGCTTGCCGTCGTTCGAGGAACAAGTGACATTCACACCGTTCGATGGGCGACCGGGGTTAAAGCCGCCACCACCGCCGCCTCCTACGCGGAAATCAGCGCGGCAGCCGCGATCGACCCAGATCTGCCGGCCATCGTAGCCCCAGGTTTGACCCTGAATGCATGGCGAGCCGCTGCGCTGGTTCACCAGTTGTACGCCACCCCTGGTGTTTGCCGGACAGTTGTTTCTCCTGCCGTCGTTCGACGAACAGGTGATGGTTCCTACCTGGCCGCCTGGTCCCGAACCACCCCCGCCGCCCAAAAAGAAGTCGGCACGGCAGCCGCGGTCGACCCAGATTCCGCTGCGATCGTAGCCCCAGGTCTGGCCCTGGTTGCAGGGCGAGCCGCTGCGCTGATTCACCATCTGCACGCCGCGGCTCGTGTCGACGCGGCAGAGATGGCGTCTTCCGTCATCTGAGGCGCAGGTCACATTTCGCCCGTTTTGCGCAGTGATGCCGCTTTGCGCCCACGCGGTGGATGATGCCAACGACAAGCTCCCGATGCCCAAGAGCAGAACTATCCATATGAGTTTCTTCATTCCCAGTCCTCCATGAAAACACTGTGAGTTGTCTTACTCATGGGCCCGGCGGTACGGTTGGGAAACCGAAGCGACGCTCGAAGCGATGCGCAAGGCGGCAAAGGGAACGCAGCCCATTGCTATCGGCGAGCACGAGGAGGATATCACCAGCTGTAGCGACGGGACCCGCTAAAGCGAGCGCATATATTAGGTTCATGTTGACGAGATACATTTGCTCATTGGGTGGCTTGTGCCGCACTCCCCGCGCCGCTCGACATCCCGCTCAACGGGGCGAGCAAAGCCATGCGCAGTGACAGCACCCCCGCTGCCGGAGCCGCACCCCCGCAGCAAACGATCGAAATACAGGACCCGATAGGCACCGGTTGGCACGCGGTTATTTTTCTCGCCGCTCTCGCCGCCGTGTTTTCCCGGCTTCCGGGGGCGTTGCTGCATCCCCAGTTTTTTGCTGAAGACGGTTGGCTCTGGTATCAGCAGGCATACAACCTGCACTGGTTGCGCTCGCTCGAAACCGCGTACGCCGGCCAGTTACAGACGCTTCCACGGTTGGTGACCGGGGTGGCGTTGCTGTTTCCCATGCAGTGGGCGCCACTGATCATGAACCTTGCCGGGGCCGTGATCCAGGTTCTCCCGGTTACGGCGCTGCTCTCGTCGCGCTGCAAGACGTGGGGGTCTCTGCCTCGGCGGATCCTGATGGCAATTCTTTACCTCGCGCTCCCGAACGTACCCGAGGTGCATATCGTGATCACCGATGCGATGTGGCACCTTGCTCTGTTACAGGCTGTGCTGGCCTTTTCGACTCCTCCCGTGAGCTGGCGAGGGAAATTGGCAGACGTCGTCGTGTTCAGTGTTGGGGGACTCAGCGGCCCATTTTGCATTGTTCTGCTGCCCTGCGTGATGGCCTGGTGGTGGATTAGGCGGCAGCGTTGGACGTTGATCGTGTTGGGAGTTCTGCTTCTGGACGTCATGATTCAGGGTTTGGTGATTTTGCAATCGGTGAAACGCCCGGGAGCCTCTCTGGGGGCGACCCCCGGCCGTCTTTTGCGGATCATCGCCGGAAACATCTTCATCGACAGCATGGCGGGGAGTGGTGGCCCAAACCTGCGCAGCCCGTTGCTGCTGCTTGCGCTGGCCGGCGGGTTGGCGATTCTGGTTTGGGGCTGGCGGAGTGCGACTTTGGCCGGACGGCTTTTTATGGTATTTGCCGTTCTGGTGCTGACGGCGTCTCTACGCGATCCGTTGCTGCTGCCCGGCCCGATACCTCGCTGGGAAGTGCTCGCGAATGCCTCGGGTATCCGTTATTGGTTTATGCCGTCACTGATGTTTCTGTGGGCCGCCGCCTGGTGTGTGACCCAAGGCGGAAGCAAGCTGGCGCGTTATGCAGGCTGGGTGGTTGTGCTGCTTTCGCTCGTCGGCGTTTATCGGAAGTGGGTTTACCCGCCCTGGCCGCCCGGCCACTTCCGCGCGGATGTTGAGCGTTTCAAGACGCTGAAGCGAGGCCAGAGCATGATCTTCGACGTCTATGACCCGGGAGAACGCAAGATGGAATTAGTTAAGAGATAGAGGGGTAGGCCTGGCGAAAGGGCATCGTTACGAAATTGGTTCCGCCAGCATCGCAAACGGGTGTTGCAGGCCGCTTGAAGAACCAAAGTAGGGTTGCCGTGGCTGATGGAAATGAAATACTTCAAGTGGCCTCATGTCCACCGTGAAGATCTCCCCACTGCAGCAGACGGCATTCCAGCGGCGACCGAGCGACCAGGGTCAGGGCCAGGGTCATGGTCAGGGCCACGCGAAAGGCGGCCTGCAGGCGATTGATCGCGAGCTGAGCGGCATTCTTGGCGCAAAAGTTATCCACGGCCTGGATGCCATACGCGCGCTCGCCGTTCTCCTTGTGCTGGTTGACCATTTTCGGGTCGGCGATTATTTTTTCGGAGCGCACCCCCAGACCGGATCGCTCGGAGTGATGATCTTTTTTGTTCTGAGCGGATTTCTGATTACCACCATGCTGCTCAAGGAATACCGCAGGACGGGTAGCATTTCCCTTTCCAACTTTTATCGCCGCCGCGCGTACCGCATCTTTCCAACTTTTTATTGCTGCTGGATCCTGACGACGATCGTCGATTGTCTCGTCCACCAGATCCACTGGAAGGATGCGGCCATTTCGTTCTTCTACATGATGGACTACGGCCGGGCGCTCGCACCGCCGGAGGCGCAGCCGTGGATGCATATGTGGGTAAGCTGGTCGCTGGCGGTCGAAGAAAAATTCTACCTGCTGTGGCCGCTACTGCTGTTGTTTCTTTTGAAGAAGCCCAGGCTGATCCGGATGGTGACCGCGATCATTCTCGGGCAGTGGACTTATCGTGCCATTCTGTATCTCGGTTTCCACGTTAGCTCGAGCTATCTCTATTGCACCTTCGATATGCGGGTCGATGCGCTTCTTGTAGGGTGCTTGGTGGCGATCCTGCTCCAGAATGAGCGCGCGCGTTTGCTCTGCTGCGGAGTTCTTAGGTGGCAATGGCTGAGCCTGCTTGCTCCCGCCGCCTTGAGCTGGATTGTGCTCGCGCCGGTGACCAATGAAGCAGGGATGCTGGCCCTATGGAGCATTCAACCGGTGATCATCGCGGTGATGCTGTTGCAGGCGGTTTACTGGGGCGCAAAGTCATGGGCGTTCTGCCGTAACGCCATCGTTGCCATGACGGCACGTCTCTCGTATGCGCTCTATCTCTATCATCCGTTGGCCGGCAAGATCATCAAGGTGCTCAATATGCGGCATCTTGGTATCGACGCGTTTGCGCTGATGCTGGTGATGGCGACCGCGTCGTACTACTTGATCGAGCGGCCATTCATGCGCATGCGCGATCGCCAGGATCCAACCCGCGGCGCGACACTCGGGCCGAGCGAGGAACCCGCCAATCCGGTTGCGATGGGCCAGCCCAGGGCGGCGGTTGTGGGCGAATAGAGCATTTTGATTTGGGCTGGTTTTGGCGAAACCAAGTGGGTTTGTCGGAAGCCCGCGCATTCGCGTGCGGACGAAAGCATTTTTTGCAATCGCAACCGAACAGCCCCGAAGGGGCGCCTGACAGTAGCCCAGGACGTAGTCCTGGGTAAGGTTAAAGCAACTGACTAAGTCCCGCAGGGACGACTGAAAACTCCCCAGATTTGTCATCCCGAGCCAAGTCGAAGGGGACCGGGCGCCTTTAGAGCAGAGCACAGTAATCGCGAAAATGCTCTAAGGACCTCTCGTTACGCAGTCCAAGCCGTGACGCGGAAACGGCTCTTTACGAGGGCTTGGAATCTGTAACGGGTTTTTTCAGCAGCCTGTTATCCACTCACGCCGAGGGAAGGCTTGCATGGACCACCCGGCTCCTTTGCGGCAAGGGCGGATTTTTCCAAAGGCTCACCAGGCAAAGGGCGGCGATGAAAAGCTCGACGGGCGCACCGGAGGGGAAGGGCCCGAGTCCGTGAATCGTAAGCCCGTGAAACTGGCTGAAGTGATAGACGAACAAGCCGGCGACAAACAGCAGGTACGACGTTTGCCCTCTTTCCTTGATTTCGTAGAGGCCCGGGATCGCAGCCAGCATCAGGACGTGATCATAGAGGCGGTGATAGGTGACCAGCAGTTCAAGCATGACGAGAACCGCCAGGATCGTATAGGGTCGCGTCAGCAGATTTCTTCTGCGCCAGCAAACAGCGACAAGCAGGGCGGCAAGCAATAGGAAGACGCCGTAAGTGAGCAGATTGCAGAGATGCGGATCCTGATTTAAGTGCGGGTTAAGCCGCACGAGAAAGGCCTGGAGATTGAGAAAGCTGGAAGAGTCCTTGTCATTGAGACGGGAAAAGTCAGCGTCTCCTCCAGGGCGCACCGCCAGTTTGAGATTCGCCGCGAGATGGCCAAGATAGGCAAATGAGCCGAGCCGCACGTAGAACAGAAGCGTGCCTGCAATGGTTGCTATTGCAGTGAAAAGATAGGCCCCGAATGCCGGCCATCGTGTCCTGTTTTTCAACAGAAGGTAAAAGCCGCAGAGGATGGCTCCTTGCGGCTTGAGACACAAACTGATAGCCAGCAGAGCGCTGCCTAAAATCGGCATAGTATCGGCTTCTAACGCGATGATGGCGAGTACCAGCGCCCCGGCTGCAACCATCACGGGCTGTCCTAGCTGCACGGCCCAGCCAATGGATCCATCGGCCAGCAGAAGGACAAAGGGCAAAGCAGAAAGCGGATCGCGGTAGGCTTTGCATTTGAGGAAAACTACGAGAAACGCGGCGGTGAGAAATCCCCAGCAGAGAAGCAGCCATACGACGGAAAGTACAGGCCATGGGAGAAGCGAAGGCGGAAAGAGGAGGAGCAGGCTCCCCGGCGGATAGACCGGCCATTCAGGTTTGAAATGCGAGGTGGGCGTGTATCCGCCCATTTTGACGAACTGTTGCTCGAGGGTGGGCGAGTCGTAAGGGTCGCACCGGTCCAAAAGACAATGAGCGCCCGCAATGACGGTGACAAAATCATGCTCTGCGCCATAGCCGTTTCGGGAAGGGCGGGAGTAGATATAGAAAATGGAGGCCAGGCACGACGTAATGACGGCGACGCCGATCAGGGCTTTGATGCTTCTACGTTCCAACCTGGCGCCTTTCTGGTTCGACGGTAATTGTTTCCTTGGCCGCCCGGTTCCAGGGCATTGTTTTTTCTAATTTGTCTCTCAGCCAGAACGAGGGCCGTTCGACGAACCAGTAGGAGAGTTCCGCGCAGGCCAGAATGGCGAGCAGATTCCACGGGGCAAACCGGGCGGAGTTTGGACGGGTAAACATGTGCTGCCACAGATAGAGCGAATAGGAGATAACGCCCAGGTGGCACAGCACGCGCGTATTGAGAACCCTGCCCAAAGGCGAGTGGGGAACGCGTACGACATAAAGCAGAATTTGCGACAGGCAAATGGCATTCAGGGTAAAACCAATGACCAGGCCGTAAGAGCCGCGGAAGCGGGACTGCAGAATGGGCCCAATGACCAGAACGAACAGCGCGCCGAGTGCGGCTACCCAGCCGTGAAGCAAAGGCTGCACCCATTGATTCCACCGCGGGTTGCGCCATAGCAACGCCAGCAGGCAGCCGAACATGATGCTATCTAGACCGGTGTGCAGCATACCGCCGATCAGCGCGCGATGGTTCGGCGCCAGGTAATAGGTCGCAATCCGGGAAAAGGGAGAGAGCAGGATCACCCAGATTGCCAGCTTGACGCTCTTTCGCGTGCCCAGCAACAGTAGTGCCGCCGGCCATACCAGGTAGAACTGCTCTTCGAGGCTGAGCGACCAGGTGTGTTCGAGCAGTTCACTGCCGCCGCCGAAATAGTTCGAGGTATAGGTGCCGGCAACTACAAAGGCGGACATCTTGCCGGCAAAAACCCCGGCCAGCGTGAGCGCAAGACTTGCGGCCAGATAAGCGTAAAAAGGAGGAAAGATGCGAAGCGCCCTGCGAAAGTAAAAATGCCCGAGGCCGATGGTTCCGGTGGCGTTAAGCTCTTTCAGGAGAAGATGCGTGATCAAAAAACCGCTGATCACAAAAAAGGTCTGCACACCCAGGCTTCCCCAGAAGATGTAAAGCCAGAACGGCACGAAGGGAATGCTGTGCGCGAGCACACCATTCATGTGCGCTGCCACCACCATCCCGACGGAAACAGCTCGCAAGCCGTCGAGCGAGGGGATATTTCTGGAACCCGTTTTCATCTTCCAGAATCGTTACATGGCGGAGACCGGACCTCAAGGGCGAGATACGAACGATGGCAGCGGCTGAACCCAGGTATGCCACAAGGAAAGCAAGATGTAACGCTTGCCGCCGATTTGAGCAGAAGCAGCACAACTATACCCAGCGGCAAGAACGCTTGACTGGATTTTTCCTCAAGAAAAATCCAACTTCCCCGTTCTCGACCGGGTACACCTATGCTGATTCTGCTCTCGTCCGCTGGTAGTCTTAGAAGAACGGTGTCGATGCGATAGATCCCGATGAGGGAGGCAAGTGGAAGCTCGACTATGAAGTACCATCCGATTTCTGCCGTGAACGATCCACCGGATACGCCGCAACCGGATACGCCTCAATCGAATGCGCCCTCTGCAGACGGGCAGCCGATAGAGCTGTCCGTTGTGATGCCCTGCCTGAATGAACAGGAAACGGTAGCGGTGTGCGTGCGCAAGGCAGTGGCCGCGTTGCGTGACGCGGGCATCGCGGGCGAAGTGATCATAGCTGACAACGGATCGACGGACAGCTCGGTCGAGCTCGCGCGGGCGGAAGGCGCGCTCGTGGTCAACGTTACGGACAAAGGATATGGGAGTGCCCTGAAAGGCGGGATCCTGGCCACACACGGCAAGTACGTGCTGATGGCCGATTCCGACGACAGTTACGATTTTCGCCATGCTCCACGCTTTCTGGAGCAACTTCGCGCGGGCTCAGACCTGGTGATGGGCAATCGCTTTCAGGGCGGGATTTCCGACAAGGCCATGCCTTTTCTGCATCGCTACCTCGGTAACCCGGTGCTGAGCGGGATCGGGCGATTGTTTTTCAAATCGCCTGTGGGAGATTTTCATTGCGGCATGCGTGGCTTTCGCAAAGACAGTTTCCTGCGCATGGATATCCGTTCGACGGGCATGGAGTTCGCCAGTGAGATGGTGGTGAAGGCCAGCCTGCTCCATATGAAGGTGAGTGAGGTACCCACGACGCTCAACCCCGATGGGCGCAGCCGCCCACCGCACCTGCGCACCTGGCGCGACGGGTGGCGCCACCTCCGCTTTCTGCTCATGTATAGCCCGCGGTGGCTCTTTCTTTATCCCGGGATTCTGTTGATGGTGGTTGGTCTGATTGGGTGCGCGCTGTTGCTTCCAGGCCAGCGGATGTTTCGCGGCATCGGTTTTGACGTGCACACGCTTTTGTATGCTTTCGTGGCCGTGCTGCTTGGTCTCCAGTTGATTGCCTTTGCCACCTTCACGAAAGTGTTTGCCATCACGGAGGGGCTGTTGCCTGACGATCCTCGCATGCGCCGTGTTTTTCACTGGGTCACCCTGGAGACGGGCCTGCTTGTTGGGAGCGTGTTAATTCTTCTCGGCCTGGGGGGATCGGTATTTGCTGTTTCAGGCTGGGCGCGAGAAAGTTTTGGCGCGCTCGATACGCAGCGCACGTTGCGCATTGTGATGCCTTCTGTTTTCGCGCTGACCATGGGTGTACAGATCACATTCAGCAGTTTCTTTCTGAGCATCCTCAGGCTCAGGCGCCAGCCATGACTGTGCGGCGCTGGTTGCTGTGGGCCGGTTCGGCCGCGCTGACTGTCGTGTTGATCGTGGTGCTGGTGAGGATCAGCAAGCTCGATGTTCGGGCCACGTTGCAGCAGCTCAGGAGTGTGAGCTGGGTCGCGTTCACACGGCTGGTGCTGCTCACGGCGCTGCATGTTTTTCTCTCCAGCCAGAAATGGCGTTGCGTGGATGCCAGCCTGCGCCGGTCTTTTGATTCGGCTCCATCGAGAACGATGTCGTTTGCGCTGACCAGTATGGGGGTAGCGCTTGGCCAGGTGTTGCCGGTGCAGGTAAGCATGTCGATCGCGCGCACACTGGGAACATACCTTCTGGAAGGGCTGTGCGTCGCGGAACCGGGGGCACGCTCTTCGAGCAGTCGTTCGACGTGTTGATCGTCGGCGTTCTCGTGATCGCATCGGGTGTGACCCGGTTTCTATCGCGGCGGCGGCAGGATGTGGTTGCTTTGCGCGGTGGTGTTGGCCGCGTTTGCCCTGCTGGCTCTTGGACCGGTGATGACGTTGCTGCGACGCCAGGTTGCGGCGTGGAACGCCAGGAGTACAGGGGCGAAAAACAAGTTGCTGCGCAGCCTGACAGCTGGACGGCCTGGAACATTCGGGACTTTTGAATGCCAGACTGGCTCGGCAACTGATGGCGCTTTCCGCGCTGCGATTTACTGTCCAGGTGTTGATGGCGGGTGAGGCGGCCCGGGCGATCGGTGTATCGATTCCCCTTTGGCACTTGGCTGCGGCGATGCCGTTTGTCATTATCGCTTGTGTCATTGTGGTGACTCCGGGTGGACTTGGCGTGAATGAATTGAGCTACGCAACCATGTTGCATTTGTTTGGAACGCCCCTCCATGTGGGAGCACAATGGGCGCTGGCCAATCGCTTTCTGGTGGCTTCTTCCTGCTTTGTCGTCGCCGCATGTGCGGCCGCAGCGCTGGGCTTGACCAAGATGCTGGCTATGAGCAGGCCGGTCGAGGCGTTGCAGGCAGAGTAGCCATGGCCACCGGGACAATGACGAACGTTCAACCCCCGCGCAGCCTGTGTACGGTTTGTCGCGGAGGCGAGTGGACCTTCGTGCGCGCGGGGTGCGATCTGTATCAGCCCAACGATGACACCCAGTTTCGGCTGGAGCGATGCCTGTCTTGCGGCCAGATTATGCAGAACCCTCTGCCGACCCCGCAACAGCTCGGCAAAGCCTACTCGACAGAATATGCGCCCTATCGGCCAGCGTGGAAAGAGCCTGGCTGGCCTTTGTGGAAGGTTCTTCGCGAATGGACAACCTGGCGCCGCATGCGTCGCCTGCGCCGCTATGGGCAGGGCAAAAAGTTGTTGGAGGTTGGCTGCGGAGGTGGCGATTTTCTGGTTGCAACCGATCGCGCCGGCTGGGATGTGAAGGCGGTGGAATACAGTGGCGCCCTGGCTGAAGCGCTGCGCACGGAACTGGGCTTCGACGTACGCACGGGGGAATTCACGCCGGGGCTTTGGGACGAAGGCTCATTCGACGCGGTCATTATGTGGAGCGTACTCGAGCATTTATCGAATCCGCTGGAGGCTCTCGAAACCGCCTGCAGATATCTGCGCCCCGGTGGGTCTCTCTTTATCCAGATACCTACACTGTATGGTGTGGAACAAGGAATGAAATTTGGCCAGTATTGGGCGCTGCTCGATCTGCCCCGGCACCTGAGTTTCTTCGGCCGTTCATGTCTTGCAGACTTGTGCCAGCAGGCCGGCCTGCAGTTGACGGTGTTCAAGACGCCACTGCTCGAGACAGCCTGGTGTTATTTCGCGAGTGTGAGCAGCTTCGCAAACCACTCGAGAAAACCGGCAGGGCGTGTGGTTGGAGTGTTGTCGCTGGCCTGGGTTTCGCTGCTATCTTTTCCGTCGATGGTGATGCGCGCCTGGCGGGGCCAGGGGACCGAAGCGTTTGCCGTTGCGGTCAAGAGGTAGACATTGAAGCCCCTTCTCTCGATTGTTATGCCTGCGTATAACGGTGAGGCGTTCATCGTCGCTGCGCTCGAGAGTGTGCGCGGCCAGTGCGACGACACGGTCGAGCTGGTGATTGTCGATGACGGCTCCACGGATCGCACCCTCGACATCGTGCGTAGCTTCTCGGATGCGCTGCCCCTTCGCATCCTTACGCCCGGCAGGCTCGGAAACTGGGTGGCAGCCACCAACCTTGGCCTGCGCGAAGCTGCCGGCGAGTGGGCCTGCTTTCTTCATCAGGACGATCTTTGGCTGCCCGGACGGCTGAAGCGATTGCAGCGCGAGATGCAGAACGCCGAGGGCTCGCTCATTCTGCACAATGCGGCCTATGTGGATCGGCAGGGGAAAAAGGTTGGGCTCTGGACCTGCCCGCTGCCGGCGGGTCGTGTGCCCTCGGCACTGTTTATCGAGCGCCTTCTGGTGCAGAACTTTATCGCCATTCCGTCGCCGGTGTTCCGGCGGAGTGCTGTGGTCAATTCCGGGGGACTGAATGAAGCGCTTTGGTTCTCGGCGGATTGGGATCTGTGGCTTCGCCTGGGAGCACTTGGCCCGGTGTGCTTCGTTGAAGAAACGCTGAGCGCTTTCCGGCTTCACCCGGCATCCCAAACGGCAGCACGTAAGCTGCTACCGAATGAGTGGGATCTTCAACTCACCACGGTGCTGGACGAGCATCTCGAAACATGGCCCGGGAGCGGAAGGCTGCGTACTTCGGTCGAGCGCGCAGCCAGGGCGTCGATCGCCGTCAACTCTGTATTGGCTGCCGCTTCTCGCGGTGAGCCGGTTGAGTTTCTTCCGGTTTTGCTGCAATTGCTGGCGCTCGGTCCGTCGGGTTGGCAACGCTATCTGCGGGATTCACGCATTGTGCAGAGGGTTGGCTCGCGCCTCAAGGTGCAGCGAGGAGTTGGATGAAAGGGGCGCAGGGATCCCGAAGGAAAAAGCGTACCTCAGGGCCTAAAGGCCATCGAGTGCGGTGGTTTTTTGGCACGGCCTAAAGGCCGTGCCCTACCTGATTGTTGGTGCGAAAAAGATCGCTGGTCTGCGAAACTATGGGCCGTGTGGAACATCGTGTGTGTGGCGTCGAGGGTGATTGTTGCACTCACCGTATTCTTCTCCTCCATGCTGATGCTGGCTCCTCTGGCAGCGGAGCGTGTTTCGCAGTGATCGGATATCGTAACTACTTCCTTATAATCAGAGGGGCTGCCATCTGGGAGAGAACAGATGTTGAATAACAAGAAGGTGATCGTTGTTTTGCCGGCCTACAACGCGGCCAGGACTTTGCGCCGGACGGTCGAGGAGATTCCCTACGAGATTGTGGATGAAGTGATCCTGACGGATGACGCCAGCCGTGACAACACCTCCGATCTTGCGAAAGAGATGGGTCTGATCACCATCCGCCACGATCACAATCGCGGCTACGGCGGTAATCAGAAGACCTGCTATCAAGCTGCGCTGGCACGCGGTGCGGACATCGTTGTGATGCTGCACCCCGATTACCAATACACGCCCAGGCTGGTTTCTGCCATGGCGTCGATGATCGCCTATGGAGAGTACGACGCGGTTTTGGCATCGCGCATTCTCGGCCGCGGCGCGCTCAAGGGGGGCATGCCCCTTTACAAGTACATCTCCAACCGCGCCCTGACGTTTATCGAAAATATTCTGATCCGCGAAAAGATGTCTGAATATCACACCGGGTATCGCGCCTGGAGCCGCGAGTTGTTGCTGCGCCTGCCGCTGCTGAGCTGTTCCGATGATTTCGTTTTTGACAATCAAATGGTGGTGCAGGCGGTTTACTTTGACTTTCGCGTCGGTGAGATTTCGTGTCCGACGAAGTATTTCGAAGAGGCATCATCGATCAACTTTCAGCGCAGCGTGACCTATGGCTTCGGCGTTCTATGGACAGCACTGCAGATGCGTTTGAAGCGGTGGGGTCTGGGTAATCCAGCCTTTCTAAAGGATGTGCCGCGTGAGCGCCTCTCGCTCGATGCTTTGGAGATGGAGAAGGAAACGCAGACACAGGCGATGCCGGGCAGCGTCGGCTGATCATCCGGGCGTTGTTCCCGAACGACAACTTTCGTCCAGGAGTATTTTTTTTGGAAGTTTCCCCCACCGCTTCAGGTGTTCACAGACCGGCGCCTGCAACCACCGGCTCTCAGACGGGTAGATTTCCCTCTGTTTCAGAGGGTATGCTGTCCGCGATTTATGTCTTAGCCCTGGCTGCTTCGATCTCGATCTGGTTTCTCGCCATTCGCGCACCTCTTTGGCTTGATGAGACGGTTTCGTTCTACCTGATCCGCGGTGGCTTCGCGGGCATTATGGCTCGTCAGGTCTGGCCCGACTCTCCGGTCTACTCCTCCCTTCTCTGGTTATGGACCAGGGTGATGGGGACGGGGGAAATCATGCTTCGAATTTCGTCGGTTCTTCCGATGCTGGCCGCGGTGTATTTGCTCTATCGCGCCGCGCGGGAGCTCTTCGATCGGGATGTCGCGCTGATTGCCGCAGCGCTCTTCTGTCTTCATCCGATCATTATTTTCGCTTCGATCGATATCCGCCCGTATGCGTTCGCAGCGCTGGCGATCAACGCGACGATCTTCGCTTTGGTCCGCCTGCGCCACAACAACAGCCTGTGGCTGGCAGCGCTGTTTGGGTTGCTGGCGGCCGGCATCGTGCAGTTTCAATTGCTGTTCGCCTCCATTCTGCCGGCGCTTGCGCTCTGTTTTGTTGTGGCGAAGTCTGACGACCGCAAGGTGTTATGGCGGCAACTGGCGGTGGCGCTGGTGACGTTCACGCTGGCGTTTCTGCCAGTCATTCCCCGGCTGCGGTACATGGCCCACACCGGTGGTACGCATGTGTTTTCGCCGCCTCCGCAGCTTGTGGAACTGGGCTCAACCCTCACGCTGCACGGTTTCGCGCTCGTCCTGTTGCCTCTGCTCATTCTGGCCGCGGCGACCAAAAGCCTCGATTGGCAAAAGCTGAGGGATCGTTGGCCGCTGTTGCTCTGTGTTTCGCTGGCGCTGGTGCCGAGCCTGATTCTCTTTGGGTTGAGTGTCGGAACGTCGATCCATGTGTTCGTGCCCCGCTATCGCCTGGTGGCGGTTCCTGGGATTGCACTGTGCTGGGCACTGCTCGCAGGACTGATCGAGGCTCGTGCTCTTCGCTTGCTGTTCTGCCTGGCGGTTTTGGGCGCCACCGGTTATCACAACGTCGTGGATCGGCCTCCGCACGGGTACAGTTGGAAGTACGCGTTGCGGTTCATCGAAAAGAACGCGGCGACGGATCATGCGCCGGTGGTGATTTGCAGCGATATCCCTGAGGCTGACTACATGAGGATGCCGGTGGGCGCTGCCATTGAAGAAACCGGAATTTTGCCGCCGATCGGTTATTACAAACTCACCGTGCCGGTGGTGGCGCTGCCACGAACGCTGAATCAGGAGACCGTCCGGGCTGGTTCGGAGTTTCTTGAGCAGGCGATCCGGCAGCACAAACGCTTTTTGGCCGCCGCGTTTGCGCAGTCCTACGCCACGCTCGATTGGCTCACAAGCAAAGCAGAGAAAGCGTACTCGGTACGCGAACTGGGTTCCTTCGACGGAGTGAGGGTGCTGGAGTTTGTACCGCGGAATGGATGACACTCACTGAGAAGTGCGCCGCCCGGACTTGCCGAGACGTTTGCGTGTCAACTCTCTTGCCTGACCTAACCCTGGGGACCGTTCGTAAAATTGACACGTTCCTTTTCAACGACCAGCGGGCGGCCCTGCACCATCGTATGAATGGATCCGACGTATTCGCCAATGACCCCAAGAGCTACTAATTGGACTGAGCCGAAGAAGAACAGGCCAACCACCACGGGCGCTATACCGATTTCGAAGTGATTCCAAAAAAGCAGCTTGGCGACGAGGTATCCGGTACCCACTGCCATGCTGATCAGGGCAAAGACGAAGCCGGTGAAGGTGACCAGGCGCAGGGGTACTTTTGAAAGGTTGGTTATCCCCAGCATAGCCAGGTCATACAGCGTATAGAAGTTGTTCTTCGTTATGCCGCGCTCGCGCCGCTTCTGGTTGTAATAGAAGATTTTGTAGGGTAGTCCGATCTCGGCGATCATTCCGCGGAAGTAGGGATAAGGATCGCGAAAATCCCTTCGCAGAATATCCATCACCTGGCGGTCGTATAGTCCGAAGCCGGTGAAGTGCTCAAGCACCTTCAAACTCGTGAGCCTTGCGATGGCGCCATAGTAGAGCGTGCGTATGCGGTACATGAGCCAGTTTTCTTCGCTCGTGTTCTTGATGCCGACCACTACCGGTGTACCGCGGGCCCATTCCTCTATCATGTCGCCCATCAGTTCAGGCGGATCCTGCAGATCGGATAGCAGCATGCCGACCGCATCTCCTTCCGCGAGAAGCATGGCGTGCTGAGGGGAACGCAAATGGCCGAAATTGCGTGCGTTCACAATGATCTTTACGTTTGGATCATTGGCTGCGAGGCGGCGGAGAACGGGCACGGTGTCGTCCGTCGACGAATTATCGATAAAGATATGCTCGTAGCGGAATTGGGGAAATCGAGCGAGCACGGCTCGTGTGCGCAGGTAGAGTTGCTCTACGTTGTCCTGCTCGTTGTAGCAGGGGCTGACGATGCTAATGAGTTTCAAGAGAGCGCCCCCTCGTGTTGTGATGGACGGTCTGCCCGCCAACCGTGCCACTCCGCAGTGCGACGAATGGCATCGCGCATGGGAACGGTTTGCCGCAGCCCCAGGTCATCGGCAGAACGCCTGGTACTCGGGACATATTGTCCGCGGGGTTGGCCCGGCTGTGAACTCGATGCCATGTGAATGGGCAGGCCAGGTGACAAGACGGAAGCGACCTCCTCGGCCAATGCTCCAATACTGATAGCTTGATCCGAACCAACATTGTAGGGGGTAAGAGGTTTCGCACGGAAGAGGATAGTCCAAAGCGCGACTGCCAGCTCGGCGGCGTATAGATAGGAGCGCATGGTGTGGGGATCGCCGCGAATGACCATTGGTTCGCCGGCAAGAGCGCTGCGAATGAAGTCCCCAATAGCAAACCCCTGGTCGAGAGGCAGATGGGGTCCGACGAATGCAAAAGGGCGAGCGATGACGCACTCCATGCCGGTTGCTTCGGAGTAAGCGGAACACAGTGCTTCCGCGGCACGCTTGCCTTCTCCGTACGCGCTCTGCGGCAGACACGGATCTGGCGCTCCGTTGTAGCTTTCGGGAATATGCGAGAGAGACTGCGGTTGCGGGCCATACACTGCGCCGGAGCTAATCAAGAGGAACCTGCCGGCGCCATGCGACGCAGCAAAATCGAGCATTCGGCGGGTACCGTCGAAGGTTGACACGAGGAGATCAGAATTTCCAGATGAACCTCGGCCGCGGGCTGCGGAAACATCAGCCGCGCCATGGATAACAAAGGGAAATTCGCCCTGCGGAAAGGAGAAAGTCTGCATGTCGCCCTGCAGAAGGCCGATGGAGGGGCTATCGGCAAGATGCGGACATGCCGAACGAAACCCCACAGGGTTTCGCGTAAGGACGGTTGCCCGCGCACCCAGCGAGAAGCGATCGTTTGCAGCCACGAAACTTTCGAGCAGCCAACGGCCAAAGAAGCCAGTGCCCCCCGTCACAAACAACTGCTGCTTACGAAGAGATTGCCACAGGCTTTCGGTTGAGTCACAGATCATGTCAAGGTCGCGCTTGGCTAGCTGTGGCATTGGAGGCGATGCTATCACTCAGGTAAGGACAGGAAGTGCGACCGTTTTGACTGCAAATCGCGCGATGGCGCCGGCCACGTGATCGAGCATGGGGTGTGTAAGGCCGGGGAATACGCCCAGCCAAAGGACGTTCCGCATGACGTAGTCGGTATTGGGAAGCTCGCCGATTTGGCGAAATTCGATGCCCCGGTAAGCAGGCTGGCGAAGGAGATTTCCGGCGAACATGAGACGGGTACCGATCTTCTCTGCTTCGAGAGCACGAACCAACTGGTCTCGCGTAAAAGGAGCACCCTCGCGGACGCCTATGGGAAAGCCGAACCAACTGGGATCAGAGCCCTCAGTAGCTTTAGGAAGCATCAATACAGTTTCCAACGGCTCAAGAGCCTTCCGCAGATAACTGAAGTTGTTGCGACGCAACTGAATGAATTGCTCCAGATGGTCTAGCTGCGAGAGGCCGAGCGCCGCCTGCATGTCGGTGGCTTTCAGGTTATAGCCGATGTGCGAGTAAGTGTACTTGTGATCGTAGCCGCAAGGGAGTGTGCCGAGTTCCCAGTCGAAGCGCTTGCCGCATGTGTTGTCGACACCGGGCTCGCACCAGCAATCACGGCCCCAGTCCCGGAAAGATTCAACCAGGGTTTGAAGCAGCGGCGTGTTGGTGAGGACCGCGCCACCTTCTCCCATGGTGATGTGGTGCGCCGGATAAAAGCTCAACGTGGCCAGATCACCAAAGGTACCTACGTTCTGACCGCGATAGGTAGAGCCGAGCGCATCGCAGCAATCTTCGACGACCCATAACTTATGTCTTCGTGCAAAAGCCATGATCGCGTCCAGATCGAACGTATTGCCCAAAGTGTGGGCGATCATGATAGCGCGTGTTTTGGGACTCAGAGCAGCTTCCAGTTGCGACACATCGATTTCGAGGGTCGGCAACGTCACATCGAGAAACACCGGCACCAGCCGATTTTGAATGATCGGATTGACCGTTGTGGGGAAACCAGCGGCAACCGTTATGACTTCGTCTCCCGGCTTTAACTGCCTGTCACCAAGTTTGGGCGACGTGAGCGCCGTCAAAGCGACGAGGTTGGCGGAGGAACCGGAGTTGACCAGCGAACAGCTTCTCACGCCAATAAAGCGGGCCAGCTTCTTCTCAAATGCTTTGGCAAATCGCCCCGTGGTGAACCAGCAATCCAGAGCGGAGTCGACGACGGAGCTCAGATCAGCAGCATCGATGACTTTACCGGAGACTGGAACGGAGGAGTGGCCGGGCTGAAACTCACGCGATGGGAAAGCCTCGCGGTGATATTCGGCAGTGAGTTGGAGAATTTGTTGCCTGAGCTGTTCGGCGCGTTCACTCACCAGTCATCTCCCCGATGGCGCCTGAGAACGGCACGCATTCCTGCTGTCTCTGTTGGTTATCATAAACCAGCTTGCCCGTGATGCCCGGGCGCAATCGGTTGACGAGAAGGGCTACACTCCGCCAGCGGGCAGCCCATTATCGGTTGCTTCAGCCTATGATAAAGCCAGTAAATTCGACACGGGTCATGCAGTGACTGCATCCCGAACGGCCGCCGTGACGTTGGGGGGGAAATGAAAGCAGTGATCCTGGCCGGTGGGCTTGGGACTCGTATCAGTGAAGAGACGTCCGTGCGTCCGAAGCCCATGGTTGAGATCGGAGGACGGCCGGTTCTCTGGCACATTCTGAAAATGTACTCGCAGCATGGCATTTTCGATTTTGTGATCTGCCTGGGTTACAAGGGGTACGTCATAAAAGAATACTTCGCGAACTACTTTCTGCACACGGCCGATGTGACTTTCCATATGGCTGACAACCGCATGGAAGTGCATGGCAAGACAACCGAACCATGGAACGTGACGCTGGTAGAAACGGGAGAGCATACGGGTACCGGCGGACGCTTAAAGAAGGTAGCCCACCATTTGGCGGGTGAGAAGACGTTTTTGATGACCTATGGAGATGGTGTTTCAAACGTCGATATTACCGGGTTGATTCGCTTTCATGATGGGCACGGAAAGAAAGCCACGTTGACTGCCGTACAGCCAGTGGCGCGGTTCGGCTTACTGGATACGAATGGCGCCGAGGTGCGGACATTTCAGGAAAAGCCGACAGGGGATGGCGGCTGGATCAACGGCGGTTTTTTTGTGCTTTCCACCGATGTTCTGAAATCCATTCCCGACGACCCGGCAGTCATGTGGGAGCGCGAGCCGTTAGAGCAACTAGCGCGTGAGCAGAGTCTGCAGGCCTACTACCATCATGATTTTTGGCAGCCGATGGACACGTTGAGAGATAAGCAGCAGTTGGACGAGTTATGGCACTCCGGAAAGGCGCCTTGGAAGACATGGTGAGTGGGTTTGCCGGAAGACGGGTTTTTCTTACTGGGCATACCGGCTTCAAGGGAGGCTGGCTCGCCCTCTCTCTCGCTCGCCTGGGCGCGACCGTGCGTGGCTATGCTCTCGATCCATCGACGGGACCTGGTCTATTCGACAGCGCCCGCATCGGCGAGGTTCTCGAAGACACCCGTGGAGACATACGAGATGCCGGCCGGCTCGATGAAGCCTTGCGGGCATTTGCGCCGGATCTCGTTTTTCATCTCGCCGCGCAGCCGCTGGTCAGGCGCTCGTATGTTGACCCGGTCGGCACCTATGCCACGAATGTTTTGGGCACCGCCAATCTCCTGGAGTCGATTCGGACGATAGCGTCTGTTCGCGCGGTTGTGGTGGTGACGACCGATAAGTGCTACCTGAACCGCGAGTGGCCATGGGGTTATCGAGAGACGGACCACCTTGGAGGCCACGACCCTTACAGCAGCAGCAAGGCATGTGCCGAGATTGTTTGCGCGTCCTATCGCAGTTCCTTCTTTTCTGTGGAGGGATCAAAGAGCAAGGTGGCATTGGCCACGGCGCGAGCGGGGAACGTTATTGGTGGCGGCGATTGGTCCGAAGACAGGCTTATTCCGGATCTTATTCGAGGCTTCGCCGATAACAAGCCCGTCCCCATTCGGCGACCGCTCTCGGTTCGGCCCTGGCAGCATGTACTCGAACCCATAGCGGGCTATCTTTTGCTGGCGGAGAAGCTGCTCTCGGGAGAAAAGGAGTTTGCCGATGCCTATAACTTTGGACCCTGGGATGACGACGCATGGCCTGTGGAGCAAATTGCTACCGTGATGGCTCAGCGATGGGGCGGCGGGGCAGCCTGGTTCCGCGATGGGCAGGAGAGTGTCCATGAAGCCGGGCTGCTCAAGCTCGATTCCAGCAGGGCCCGCGCGGAGTTGGGGTGGCGGCCGAGATTACGCCTCGAAAACGCTTTGCCATGGCTCATCGACTGGTATCAAGCCTGGCAGAATGGCGCGGACATGCAGTCGTTCACGCTCGAACAAATTGCTGCCTACGAGAGGGCAGCGGACAACGGGACGCGTGAAGATGCACACCACGCTTCCTGTACAACGGCGAAGAAATGAACCGTGACTGGCAGATGGCGCTCGTAACATGATGATCAAGGCTTCCGACTATATCGCGCGATTCCTGTACAGCCGCGGCGTGCGCACGGTATACGAGCTGCCCGGCGGCATGATTACCCACATGCTGAATTCGCTGTACGAGTTTCAGAAGATCCGCATCGTCAGTATGCATCACGAACAGGCGGCAGCCTTTGCCGCGGATGCCACAGGCCGCATCACCGGCGTTCCCGGCGTGGCCATGGCCACGAGTGGCCCAGGCGCCATCAATTTGCTGACCGGCATCGGCAGTTGCCATTTCGATTCGTCGCCTGCGGTGTTTATCACCGGCCAGGTGAATCGACATGAGCTACGCGGTGAACGCGCGATCCGTCAGCTTGGCTTTCAGGAAAGCGACATCGTCGCCATGGCTAAGCCAATCACCAAGGCTGCCTGGCAGGTACAGACGCCGGAAGAGCTTCCGCAACTGCTCGAGAGAGCTTTCGATCTCGCGCTTGCCGGTAGGCCGGGACCCGTACTCGTGGATGTACCGATGGACATTCAAAATACCCGCATCGATGTGCCTGAACCCAAAAGCCCGTCGGAGGCGGAGTCTTCGTCGATCGACCCCTCAATCTGGACAGAACTACGTGCGGCTCTCGCGAGAGCGCAAAAGCCGCTGGTATTGGTGGGTGCAGGTATCCGTGCAGGGAACGCGCTTCTTCCGCTGCACAAGCTTGTAGAGTCTCTGGGTATTCCGGTCGTGAATTCGTTGCTCGCTGTGGACGTGATGCCGTATGACCATCCGCTCCGCGTAGGGATGATTGGGAGTTACGCGAACCGATGGGCCAATCACGCACTCGGCAATAGCGACTTTCTTCTGGTGCTGGGTAGCCGGCTTGATATTCGCCAGACGGGCAACGACACCGCTTTCTTCAAGGGAGATCGAGTGATTGTCCACGTCGACTGCGAACCGGGAGAGATAAATAACCGCATCCCGGGTTGCGTCGCGGTGCATTCCGAATTGAAGCCTTTTCTCGAGGCCGCAGCCCGGAATCTGGTGCGTGCCAATGATCCGCAATGGGCGGCATGGCGTGCTGAAATCTCTGCATTACGCGAAAGGTTCGATGATCGGCGCGAACTGGGAGACGTACAGGGTATAAACCCGAACATCTTCATGCATCAACTCTCTGCAGTGTCAAAGGCGGCCGGTGCATATGTAGTCGATGTCGGCCAGCATCAGATGTGGGCCGCACAGTCGATCGAGGTCCGGGCTGACCAGCGATGGTTGACTTCAGGAGGTATGGGTTCGATGGGTTTTGCCCTGCCTGCATCCGTCGGAGCCGCTGTCTCGCTCGCCCCGCGTCCGGTCGTTGTGATCGCGGGTGATGGTGCGTTTCAGTGCAATCTGCAAGAGCTACAGACGATCGTTCGTAATCATCTCCCGATCAAAATCGTCGTCATAAACAATCATTGCCACGGTATGGTACGACAATTTCAGCAGAGCTATTTCAAAGAACAGTATCAATCGACCTTATGGGGCTACGATACGCCAGACTTTGCACGGGTGGCGGAGGCGTTCGGGATTTCAAGCGCAAGCGTACGCAACGATTCTGAGATCAGCAGTGGGCTTGAACAACTATGGAAGGATCCCTCTGCTCCTGCACTCATCGATGTGACGATTGGCACATTCACCAATGTCTATCCGAAGATCGCATTCGGGCGGCCACTCACCGAGATGGAACCAGACGCGCAGCCGATTGCGATGGAAAGCACCTGAGCTATGAGCGTCAAACAAACTACGCTATCCAGCGTCAACGACGAAGCATCTGTTTCGAATGGATTCAGGTGGCGTGTCATCGCGTGTGCGGCCGTGGCTTCGTTCATCTATTTCGCGGATATTTTCGTCAGGGCGAGCCGTAAATGTTTCTGGTTCGACGAACTGTTTGCGGTCTATCTCTGTCGCCTGCCGAACTTCCGAAGCACCTGGGCAGCCGTAACTCATGGAGCAGATTTCAATCCGCCCCTCTTCTACCTCCTGACGCGGGGTGCTCAGCGGCTGTTTGGAGAAGGACTCATCGCAACGAGGCTGCCGGAAATTGTTGGGGTTTGGCTTTTTTGTTTCTGCTTGTTTCTCTTCGTCGAAAGGCGCGCCGGCGCCCTTTCCGGCTTTATCGCTGGAGCCTTTCCCTTTTTTACGTTGGTTCAGTTCTACGCGTACGAAGCGAGAGCCCACGGGCTCGTGCTAGGGTGGTGCGGGCTGGCGCTGGTTTGTTGGCAGAGAACTACGGATGGTCATAAGAGATATTTGTGGCTCGCTTGTTTCGGGCTGTTTCTTGTAGCTGCCTTGTTGACTCACATCTATGCGGTCTATTTGATTTTTCCGTTCGCATTAGTCGAGATTTATAACCTGCTTTATCGGCGGCGTCCCAATTGGGGCGTCATCGCAGTCATGGCATTCGCCGTTACTTCCGTGGTCCTGGCTGTGTACCTGCCATTGATCCGCGCATACCGATCGAGCATGCCAGCAACATTCTCTGCTGCTTCCCATGACTTTCTTCAACATTTCCTCGTCAACGTGGTCGGGCCGGCTACCTCGATTCTCATGCTTTCGCTTTTGCTTACGGTCTTCGATGGGCTACGGGGCGGTCTGCAAGCAAATACGGTGCGGGCTATTCCTCCAAGAGAGCTTCTGGTGGCGGTAGGTTTTGCCTGCATTCCTTTAATCGGCTTGATCGGAAGCAAAGTCAGCGGGGGCCCCTTCTTTGACCGGTATTTTCTGCCGAGCATTGCTGGTTATGCAATTTTGTTCGGCTTTGCCAATTCGCGCCCGCAAGAGCGTGCCTGGACCCCGAAGATAATGGGCGCCTTCATGTTCCTGCTTATGATCGGGGATCTTGGAACGACTGTTTATCTAAGGAATCGCCTGTGGCTCATTGAGCCAAGTAGCAATTTCAGACTCTCGACAAATCCATCCGCCCCTCTGAACTTGTATGATTCTGTGCTGGAAAGCCGAGATACCGACATTCTGGTGCTTTCGCAACTCGAGTACATTTATCTCTTCGAAAACGCTCCTCCATCGGTGGTGCCGCACCTTTACTTTGGGGGGTCTCCAAATGATCTGTTTTTTCAAGCCTACCAGCGCCTCGCACTACGGACGCATATTGACTTGAAGACGACAACGTTTAGTCCATTCCTCTCCACGCACAGTCGATTCCTCGTCTACGAGGGCCAGAGCAAGCCAACTCCCGGAGCGGCGGAAGCCATTGCCAATGCCGGCTATAGGCTCAAATCAGCAAAACCCGATATCGCAGGCATCATGTTGGAGTATGAGAAGTGACATACGCATGTCGCTAGAATCGAATCTTGTATTCCCATAGCACTTTCTGTTCCTGTTTACACGAATGTGGCTTCGGAGAACCAAGTAGAAGCGTTGACGAGCCCAACGCAGTCCAGAATTTCGCTAGCAGGTCCAACTCAGATTCAGGCGCGCGATGTCTTAAAGCATTTTCGCAATGACTGTGGTCTGGTAAGAGCAGTGAGGTGTGGTTTTCTTTGAGAGAAAACCACGTAAACGCCGGTTGATTCGCTCGCTGCGGCGAGGCCGGTCTACACCCATTGCTCGCTGCGGCGAGGCCGCGGAAATGCTCTAGCCCTGGCTGTTTCGATCTCGATCCGGTTTCTCGCCATGCGCGCACCTCTTTGGCTTGATGAGACGGTTTCGTTCTACCTGACCCGCGGCGGCTTCGGAGTGGGGGTGCTGGAGTTTGTACCGCTCGTCCACGGAGAAGCCGCACCTTGAGCGGGCTGTTATCCAGAGTTCTTCGCAGGCGCGGAGGGGTGTATACAAGATCGAGCTCTCGCTCTTTCGTAATATCTTGCAATTGGTAACCTTCTTTGCAGAGGCAGGTTACATGGATTTCATGTGTGAGTGTGGAAGTCGGGGCAGTTATGGACTCTAGGTGCCCAGTATGCAACAGTCCCGAAGCGAAACTGTATCTCGATGGAGACGACAACGAGATCAGTCTCCAGTCTGCTGGGTCATCACGCACTCTTCTTTCCCACGGTAGGATCCTGCGTTGCAGGCCGTGTGGATTGGCCTATCGATCCTTCCGTCCCCAGAGTGAGCAACTTGCCCGCCTCTACCGCGCCGCTGATGACAGCAGGTACGAAGCCGAGATGCCTAACCGATGGCGAACAGCGGCGCGGCATAAGAGAATCATCGATACCTATATCCCCTAAATGGGCTCGCTGCTTGGCCGCGCGTCTGGCGCATTCTTGCGAGTCATGCGTGACGCAGGCTGGGGTGGGCAAGGTGTAGAGCCTTCCGCATCGCAATACCTGCGGGCAACCAAGGTTCTGGGAGACAATAAGGACATTCAGCAGTGCGTGCTGCAGAATGCTCAACTATCGAAGGCCTACGATCTCGTAACCCTTTGCAATGTATTCGAGCATGTAACGGAGCCGACGGAGTTTCTTCGGCTAGCCTGCATTTCTCACACGGTTGAGAACGATGGACAAACGCGGCTCGATGTCGCTTGGCCGGAAAGTGCAACAAAGCTGCGGGTGCCCCATCCTTCGTTCTTTTGCGAAGGGTGGGTTACCACGACAGTCTGCGTTGAGATTTGTGGCTTCCCACCCTTGCCGGAAAAGCACCGTCAAGGACCCCGGATTTCCCGCACGCTAAATTGGACACATCAGCGTGTGCGGCTTTCTTCAAAGGAAAGCCGCATGAAGTACATCTGGCTCACGAAACTCGACGGGAAATCCGGGGGGATGGGGCACCCGCAGGTTGGTTGTGCTGCAGGCCACCGCACAACACAGCCTCGCCGTTCGTCTCTTCCCTGTTGGTGAGAAGTGCAGGCTAGCTGCGGCGTACTTGAAAAGCGGCGGGTATTTGGTCTTGAACGTTCCTCGTATCGATAGCATGGGGGCAAGACTCTGGGTTGCCATTTGAAATTCCTGGCATCATCGAATTCTCGAACCCGAGACTGGTAGACAACACAATCGTCTACGCGCCGTACTACATGCCCATAACCAATCCCAAGTTCTTCTGGTCCGACGCGCAATTCATCGACAACGCAATACAGCGTCTCATGGTGCTCAACCCATCCTCATCAAAGAGGATCTGCTCGATTCCAAGGTTGCGCGTCGCAAACATGCACAACCGGTTTGCGAGCCTGGGTTTGCAGCCAGACTGCCGCCGATCCAAACTCCCATCCATGGCCTGCAGATTGCAGACACGTGCTTTTACTATCCAGAGGATAGAAGTATCTCGGAGAGTGTTCAGTTGGGCCGGCAGATGGCAACGGCGGTGCCTAAGCTCAGTAACGGATGATGCGCGGTGGGAGACCGTGACCGGCTTTAGCAGTTTCGCAATTGGTGTAGACCGAAGCTGCCGGCCTTTATCTGGTTTTCTCCCAAGGAAAACCACACCTCGCGATCTTTATCAGGCCACAGTAATTGCGAAACTGCTTTAGTCCGTCATTTCTGCTCCGCTTCCTCAGACGGTATTGTCACCAGGTACAGAGTCCGATCGAAATAGGGCATCGTACCGCTGTAGTCACCGGCAAATGCGATCGAGGCTTTCTCTGCGCGTAGTTTCTGAAAGACCCATTCGGCTGGATTTCCAAGCAACAGAAACTGGTGATATCGATGCACGAAGGAAGCATAGGGAGCGACATTGGCGGTGAAGGGAAAACCAGCCTTTTGCATTACATCTGGAGCGTCAAGATCCTGAAAGTAATTTGTATGTGCATATTGGAGAGAGGCTTGTGAATCCTTCAAAAAATAGAGCCTGGCAAGAAGTGTTTGGTCTTCACGCTGATTCATCTCCATGAACACCTGGCCTTCTCCAATCACTATCGGAAGGTTTGGCTCTACGGATGCCAGAACACCCTTTACCTGAGGAGCCGGGTAGAGCAAGGGATGCCATACCTGAACTTTGAGAATAGCCAATATCAGGACCGCGGCGGCGGCGTAGGCCGCCAAGGCGTTCAGCCGTACCCGGTAAGCAAGGAAGATTACGAGAGACGCGATAATCGCCACCTGCGAGGGCACGCAATAGCGGTTGTAAAACATTCCGTGGCGATGCATCAGGACCAGGTTCAACAGGACGGGACTCAAAAACAGCGACGCGAATAAGGCGATCTCTTCCGGCGAAACGCTCTGTCTTTGTGGGCTGGTCGCCGTTCTACGCAACGGAACAAGGAGCGCTGCGAGAAGCACAAAGGCGGTAATAGAAGCGCCGAACGTGTCCGCGAAGAACAGTAGGATGGTGTTGTAGGAGGCCTGGGTCCCGAAGATGATTCCTCCATACAAGCGAATCAGCGGTATGTAGAGGAGCATCCCCAGCATGGGCACCAGGAGCGCCGCCCAAAGTGGGTAATCGGGTCTTCTTAACCGGCGAAAGCGCACAACCTCGGCGACAATCCATGCGACAAGCGTAAAAGGAGCAAACACGTGGGCTGCGACAATTCCGAGCGTAGAAATCGAGACGCCTAAAAGAGCCCATCTACGGGGCTTTTCATGGATCGCCTTATCCCATGACAGCATGAGAACCGCGAACGACAAGAACATCAAAGCGTAAGGCCTGGCTTCGACAGCGTAATAGAGTGTGGGACTGACAGCCCACAACATGAGCACCGCAACAAGGGCGAACACCATGCCGACCTTGTTCCTGACATAGAGCAGGACCGCGACGCTCCCGAAGTAGAACTCAACCATGGATGGAAAGCGAAGGCCGAAGGAAGATGGGCCGAAGATCGACATCGAGATGCGGCTCAGAAGGTAAGCAGTAGGCGGGTTGCAATCAAACCTGAGAACCCGGTACCAGAGTTGGCCTAGCGAAGTGGATCTTGCAATGTCGAATGTGAACAGCTCATCGAACCACACATAACGCCGGTTTCCAATGGCGACAACCAAAACGTACAGAGCTGTCAGCATGGCGAGTATCAGCCAAAACTCACGTTTCGCGCGGGGCTTTCCCGAGAGGTTCAAAGTGGTCGTTATCTCTGGCTGATCAATCAGTGGAGATGTCATGGAAGAACCGGCTCCTGATGCGTTTTTTTCTCCAACAGATTGCCGTCACAGGCTAGAGCATGTTCGCGTCTTCGTCGCAGCGAGCAATTGCGAAAATGCTTTAGCATCCGCTTTGGATGTTCCAGAGACGACAGCAACAAACCGTGGCGAGTTGACTCGACTCAGAGATTCGTCCCCCCGATCAACGGGACGGCATCGTGACCAAGAATAAAGTGTGATCCTCGTATGGCATGTCTGGACCGTACTCGCCAATATTTGCCGCAGGTTGGCATCCAGATAGCCACTATAACGCCACTGTAAGGTTACACTCCGGGTGACCTCAAGGGCGAACACGATCCACGCGGTTTACAATGACGCAGATAGTGCTTACTCACATTCAGGCGCACAACGATCAGATGAAGAAGTTGAAAAAGATAGTGATTATAGGCGGGTGCGGCCATGTCGGCCTTCCGCTGGGCATGGTGTTCGCCGATTGCGGTATGGACGTTGTGTTGCTCGACCGCGACCAACCCAAAATCAACACCGTCAACGCCGGCAAAATGCCTTTTATGGAAGCCAACGCTCAGGAGATGCTGGAGCGCCTGGTTGGCAAGACATTGACCGCGACTTCCAATCTTTCCTGTCTGCGGGATGCGGATGCGGCGATCGCGGTGCTCGGCACTCCGGTCGACGAGCACCTGAATCCTACGGTCACCGACCTCTATCGCAGCATCGACGAAGTGATCGCCATTATGCCGGAGAATGCGCTGCTGGTCTTGCGTAGCACCGTTTACCCGGGCGTGACCAAGTTGGTTCACGACCGGCTGCAGGCCTCAGGACGAAAAATTCTTCTGGCGTTTTGCCCCGAACGGATCGCGGAGGGCAAAGCGATGGAAGAGATCCGGACTTTGCCGCAAATCATCTCCGCTTTTGATTCGGAGTCCCTGGCCCGGGTGCGCGAGCTGTTTTCTATTATCAATGACGATCTCATTGAGCTTTCGCCTCTTGAAGCCGAGCTGGCCAAGCTTTTTACCAATAGCTGGCGATACATGAATTTCGCGATCTCTAACCAGTTTTACGTGTTGGCGGAGACCTACGGGCTGGATTTCCAGCGGATCTATGGCGCCGTAACGCATCGCTACCCGCGCATGAAGAGTTTTGCCAAGGCCGGCTTTGCTGCCGGCCCTTGTCTGTTGAAGGACACGCTGCAACTGTCGGCGTTTTCAGGCAATAACTTCTTTCTGGGTCACTCGGCCATGCTCATCAACGAGGGCCTGCCCAACTTTCTCGTGAACCAGTTGCGGCAACAGCATAACCTTCGCGAAAAGGTCGTAGCCGTGTTAGGCATGGCATTCAAATCGGAATCGGATGATAAACGCGAGAGTCTGTCTTATAAGCTACGCAAACTGCTTATGCTCGAGGCCAGGGATGTGCTTTGCACCGATCCGTACGTCGTCGACGATAAGCTGGTTCCGCTGGAAGATGCTCTGCATCGAGCGGACATCCTGATTCTGGGAGCTCCGCATGCCGCTTACCGCGATCTTCATTTTTCCAAAGACAAGGCAATTGTCGATGTTTGGGGCTTTTGGCCCGACCGGCAGCAAACTGAAACAGGGGGGCATCCCGCTTCGTGAAAGTATTGGTAACCGGCGCTTCCGGCTTTATATGTGGCTATCTGATCCAGGAACTGCTGGATAACGGGTACGACGTCGTTGGTCTCGACAACTTCAGCAAGTACGGGCGACTGCAGAAGTCGTACGACACGCATCCGCGCTACAAGTTGGTCGAGGGCGATGCAAAGGATGTAGGGCTGATGAAGGAGCTGCTCGCTGACTGCGATCATTTTGTCGCAGCGGCGGCCATGATTGGCGGCATCTCTTATTTTCACGAGTTCGCCTACGACCTGCTGGCGGAAAACGAACGCATCATCGCATCTTCTTTCGACGCAGCCATCTGGGCGCACAAGGAAAAGAAGCTCGAGAAGATTGTCGTGCTCTCTTCCAGCATGGTGTTCGAGAGCACCAGCGAATACCCTACGCCGGAGGGTGCAGAGCGGCGTAGTCCTCCGCCACGCTCGACATACGGGTTCCAAAAGCTCGCAGTGGAGTACTTCGTTCAAGGAGCCTTCGAACAATACAAGTTACCGTATACGATTGTGCGCCCTTTTAACTGTGTCGGTATAGGGGAAAAGCGGGCGCTGTCTGACAAGGATGTGATGAGCGGGAATGTGCGTCTGGCCATGTCGCACGTTGTGCCTGACCTGGTGCAAAAACTCATCAAGGGACAGGATCCGCTGCACATTCTGGGCGAGGGCAAGCAGGTGCGCCACTACACCTACGGTGGTGACCTCGCTCGCGGTATTCGCGTATGCATCGAGCATCCGGCTGCGCTGAACCAGGATTTCAACCTTTCTACCCCGGTTCGGACTACGGTGCTCGAACTGGCGGAAGTGATCTGGAAAAAAATCCATGGGCCTGGCAAGCCGTTCCGCTACGTGAGCGACCCTGCTTACGAGTACGATGTTCAGGAGCGGGCTCCTGATGTGAACAAAGCACGTGAGTTGCTTGGTTTTGAGGCAACGACTCCTTTGTCTGTGATCCTGGACGAGGTGATCCCGTGGATCGCGGAGCAGGTGGAAATGGGTCAGATGTGATCGCGGGAGCGCCGGCACCGGCGACAGGAGAAACCATGGACGGGCCGCTCACTATCGTCATCCCTGTCTACAACGAGGGGGCAAATTTTCCTGCGCTCTGGTCAGAGATGACAGCGTATTTGGATTTGCCTTTCAGTGCGCTGGTCGCTTACGACTTTGACGGCGACGATACGCTGCCGGTGGTGCAGAGGGTTATCGCCGAGGGTGAGACGCGGCTCGCGCTGGTGAAGAACAGCTATGGGCGAGGCGTGGTGGGCGCTATCCGGACCGGATTCGATGCTGCGCCTCCGGGACCTGTGCTGGTACTGATGGCCGACCTTTCCGATGACCTGGGCCAGGTTTCCAAAATGCTCGAACACTATCGGCGTGGCAGCCATATCGTTGTCGGTAGCCGCTATATGAAGGGTGGCCGGCTCATCGGCGGACCGTGGTTCAAGCAGATGCTCTCGCGCCTCTCCGGGGTTACGTTGTGCTGGTTCCGCGGCATGCCGACTCATGACGCAACGAATGCCTTCAAGATTTATGACCGGGCCATGCTCGACAACATTCGCATCGAGAGCAAGGGCGGGTTTGAGTTAAGCCTCGAGATCACGGTCAAGGCATTTCTGGCGGGATACACCATCAGCGAAATTCCCTCCACCTGGCGAGACCGGACGGCGGGGACTTCGCGCTTCAAGCTCTGGCAGTGGCTGCCGCACTACCTGAAGTGGTATTTCATGGCGTTCCAGCCAAAGTCGAAGCGTCGTGATGCAAGGGAGCAACTCCGGTCCACTTGAGTAGCTCAGCTGAGCTTCGGAGCGCGCTAGACACACCACCGGCGCAGAAGACCTCGGTGGATGAAGTTCTGCTGCTCTGTTGTTCCGTGTTGTCCCTGATTACGTCATGCATTCTCTGGTCGCCACATAAGCAAGTGTGGATGGACGAGATATTCACCTGGAAGGAAGTAAGCGATCCATCCCTTTGGCACCTGTACTACGCCATTCAGCATGGCGCGGATGGCGGCCAGCCCCTTTTTTACACGACGGCATGGATTTGGGCCAAGGCGTTCGGGACCAGCGTAATCGCCTTGCGCCTGTATTCGAGTTGCGCTCTCTGCGCGGCCCTGGTCATTACGTGGAGGACGATTCGCCGGTTTTACGGCCTGTGGGCAACAGCGGTTGGGATACTCATTTTCTGGGGTACGTCAGGCACTCTGCTCGATCAGAACGTGGAAGCGCGCTTCTATGGGCTCTACATGCTCACCGTGGCGATTACGTTCGCCTTCTATGTGCGGCTGATCACTCGGAAAGAGATCACGCGTTTCGTCTTGTTAGCGGCTTTTTGCTCCCAGGCGGCTCTTGTCTTGACTCACGTTCTCGGTCTGATCTATAGCGGTTTAATCCTCGCTGCAATTGTCCTGGTCGATTACGCAAAGGGAAATATTCGCTTTAAGCTCTATCTTGTTTACGTTGCCGGTTGGCTAACCCTTTTGATTTGGATTCCTGCAATTCAAATGTCCATGGCGGCGGGCAGACCACACGGCTGGATCGCGCTTCCTGATCTAACGGATCTGCGTACCTCGTACCTGTTTGCGGACTCGCTGCCCTGGCTGCGTTTTTTAAAGAGGCATTCGTTCGAATTTGGATTTCAGGTCGTCAAACGCGCTACAGAGTTGGTCTTCTATGCACCTCTTGTGCTGGTGTTCCTGGCCTGGACGAGACGAATCTGCAAGTCAGGCTGGCGAAGCATCGCTGATCCTAAAGTGAGTGTGGTGCTGTTTGGGTACGTTCTTTTGTGCGTACCGGTGGTACTTTTCGTGCTGTCCCATCTGATTACGCCGGTATTTGTTCCGAGATATTTTCTGCCGAGTGGTATCGGGATGGCGATTATCTTTGCAGCGACGGCGGAAGCGCTCGGCTCGGACAGGCCAGCGCATGCCGGTACCGTACAGCGCGTGATTTGGGCCGCTGTCTTATTGTTTCTTCTGTCTTCACCCGTGCTCACAGTGTTGGCGGTAGGTCCGGTTAACCTGAGCTGGGACTATCTTGATCTGAATCGCCTCGAGAGAGAAGCTCCTGAAAATTTGCCAATGGTCGCCGGCTGGCAGGAGGACTTTGTAAAAGCTATGCGGCTCAGCCACGATGCAAAAGTGCACTACTACTTCTTGCTGGACTGGCCTGGTGCCCTAGTGGGACCGCGAGCATTTGTCCTCGATTACCATCTCATGCAGGCTTATCGCAACAACGGTTATTACGAAAACAACATTCAGGATAGTCGCCGTTTTCTTTGTTCCCATTCCGACTTCCTCGTTTTGGATGGCCCAAATGCGAATACGCTCGACCGTGCGAAAGGCGATTCTCCGGATTTCGACAAGCCGAAGTGGTTCGACACGAACATAAGGACGATGCCCCAGTTTCAGTGGAACGTCATCGATACCTTTGATGGCCCCGAAGTCTACAGGAAGCTGATTGTTGTGCACCGGAAGGCGCGCCTTACCTTCTGTTCCGAGCCGTGACCCAATATGCACCCGACCCTTCACACAAGGGCAGCGTCTGGGTGGCAATTGTGATCCTGCTTGCATACACGGCGGTATGTCGAAAATGGAATCGTACCCGCTGCCGTGTGTGTTGCACTCTATATAGCAACCATCATGGTGTTCGTTAATCTGCGCGTCGCACACGAATACTACCTTTATTCGATCGCTGTCTTCTTGGGGGTTGCCTCAGGAGCGGTGATTTCCGAGGTCCTCAAGGTTCCAGGACCGAAAGCATGACTGCCCAAATAGAATTCGGCCATCGACGGCAGACGCAGACCGAGCGGGGTCTGTCCGGAGAGGGACATGGACATCCGGCTTAACAAGTACACCGGCGGCGGATTGCAGTCGAATCGCAGTTCGCAGCGCTGCTGCAGCGATGCGGATCGGGCGACTGTCGAGTTATTGGCCAACGCAAACATCGAATATGACCTCTGCGGCAACGGTTCCGGCTCAAGCATCTACGAGGTAACGCCGCAGAGCACGCCGTAGACGGTATGGACGATGTGTGTGAGTGGTACGAATGTCTATCGTGGATTTAGGATGCCGAGCCTTTATCCGTGAGTTCAGTGGTAGATAGCGAGTTATTCCCTGACGCGATGGATCAAGAGATACACCAGCGATAAAGGTATTCCTCGCATTTGGGTCTGCAGTCCCTGATCCTCCCAATTTCGATGAGAGGATCAGGGACTGTTTTTCTTTTGTGCACGGATTCTTGGTTTTAAGGGGAAGTGGCGCGTTACAAGCTTGTCGACTTGCTCTCGACGAGTGCTTGCGCTTTGCTGACGAAGTCTTCGAGCGGCATGCTGCCCTGGTCACCCTGGCTGCGAATGCGCAGGCTGATCGATCCCGTCTCTGCTTCTTTGTCACCCACGATCAGAATGTAGGGCAGTTTCTGCAGCGTAAAGTCGCGGATCTTTGCCCCCATCTTTTCATTCCTGTGGTCCACTTCTACGCGCAAGCCGGCCTTTTGTAAGGTTGTTTGTATCTTTTTCGCATACTCGAGGTGACGCTCGCTGATGGGCACGATGCCGGCCTGCACGGGGGCCAGCCATAATGGAAAAGCGCCGGCGTACTGCTCGACCAGAACTCCAAAGAAGCGTTCGACGGAACCGAACAGAGCCCGGTGCACCATCACCGGCTGATGGCGTTCGCCATCTTCGCCGACGTATTCCATTTCAAAGCGCGCCGGCATGTTGAAGTCGAATTGCACGGTCGACAACTGCCACAAACGGCCCAACACGTCCACCAGCTTGATATCGATTTTCGGGCCGTAGAACGCAGCCTCGCCGCGGATCGTTTTATATGGAATCGACTTGCGCCCTAACGCATTCTTCGAGCGAGCTGATGGCCAGTTGCCAGTTCTCATCCGAACCTGCATAGCTCTTGCGGTCGCTCGGATCCCAGGTAGAAAGCTCGACCTTGAACTCAGTAAAACCGAAAGTGTTAAGCACGAGTTGGGCGAACTCGATGCAGCCTACTACTTCGTCTTCAATTTGATTCGGAGCGCAAAAAATGTGCGCGTCATCCTGGGTAAACCCGCGCACGCGCAACAGGCCATGCATCGTACCCGAACGTTCGTAGCGATAGACATTTCCCAGTTCGGCGAGTCGCACCGGCAGGTCGCGATAGCTCTTGGGCGAATTCTTGTAGATGAGAATGTGGAACGGACAATTCATCGGCTTCATCCGATAGGTTGCATCGTCCAGTTCCATGGGCGTGAACATGTTCTGCGAGTAAAAGCCCTCATGGCCGCTGATCTTCCAGAGATCGACCCGCGCCACGTGGGGCGTGTACACCAGCGAATATCCATGACGCAGACACTCGTCACGCATCCAGTCTTCCATGATCTTGCGGATCATGGCGCCCTTGGGATGCCAGAAGATAAGTCCCGCGCCGGCGACTTCCTGAATAGAGAACAGGTCCAGTTGCTTACCCAGTACGCGGTGGTCGCGTTTCTGCGCTTCTTCGAGGCGAGCGAAGTGCTGTTCCATCTCCTTGCCGGAGAAAAACGCGGTGCCATAGATTCGCTGCAGTTGAGGATTCTTCTCGTCACCGAGCCAGTAGGCGCCGGCAAGGTTCGTGACCTTGAATGCCTTCACTCGGCCGGTTGCCGGCACATGCGGGCCGCGGCAAAAATCCTCGAACGCGCCATTGCGATAGAACGAGATTTCTTCGCCGGGTTGGGTGAAGCGCTCGACAAAGTGGTTCTTCATGAAATCGTTGCTGACTTTAAAGCGTTGCAGGCTTTGCTCGCGCGGCTCCCACTCGCGAAGGAAGGGTTCGTTGCGCGCGACGACTTCTGCCATTTTCGCTTCGATGGCTTTCAGGTCTTCCGGCGTAAACGGGGTTGGCCGGTAGAAGTCGTAAAAGAAACCTGCATCGGTTGCAGGCCCATGGCCCAGCTTGGTCTCCGGATACAGTTCGAGCACGGCAGTCGCCATCACGTGCGCGGCCGAGTGGCGAACGACCTTTAGGGATTCGGCATCCTTTTCCGTAAGTAACTGTAGAGCGACGTCTCCGCTCAGCGGGGCGCTCAGGTCTACCAACCGTTCGGCGTTTGCCTCCTCAGCACCGTACATGCTGGCTTCGGCCGGCGCTTCTTCCGTCGGCGCCACCATACCCTGCGCTGTCTGCGGAGTCACGGTACCTAATGGCTTAATGCGCGCAACCACGGCTGCGGCCGCGAGCCGTGGCGAGATACTCAGGGCAACGTCGTGAGGAGTGGATCCGGCGGGGAATTGCTTGATAGAGCCGTCGGGGAGATGGACTTTTATCGAATCTGCGATCGCTGTCATGTTCCTGCTGAGCTACAAAAGTTGCTTAGCTACAAAGGTTAAGGATATGTGCCGCGCCCCTCTTCCGTCGAGGGGCGCGGGCAAGCAGGGACATCCGGATCCCTGAGAATCGAGAATGGAGAATCGAGTCGGGCATCCACGGAGACCTCGGGGTATGAGCGTTCAGCCTCGTTTCCAGCCGCATTGCCAGTCTCATTGCTTATGCTGCCCTGCATTGCCTGGGTGGCATTTGCCTCGGTTCTGAACTACGAGATCTGGCGGCCGAACCCCGCCTAAGTTACACAAGCGAGGAGTGGGTCATCGATTCCAGCACAGACAAGGGAGAAGACTCAGGAGAGACCATGGCCCGGTGCTCCACCAGAAAGGTTTGCTCGAGCGCGTACTGGCCAGAGAGAACGGCATGGGGAACCATGTCGGTGTAGACCATCCAACTGGCACCAGCCGGGAACTGGATGGATTCTTTGCGGCACTCGGCCTGGAACGATGCGTTCTCTTTAAGAAAATTGTGGAACCGCATCATGAAGTCATCATAGGGCGACCGTTTCAGGCTGGGTATCGCGCGGCCAAGTCCAGCGGCCTTCGCCAACGAGCGTAAAGCGTGGCTAGCCGCGTTGCCGGGTGTGGGTAACGCAATCTGCTGCGGCGCATACTTTCGTGCCCATACAGAGAACGGATCGCTGACCACCCAGTCCCGGGTGCGCGTGGGGTGAATGTTATTGAAGAACCGTAGTATGCGTGCGCCCCGTGTCGGCCGTGTGGGGAAGGCGTCGGTATGCAGCAGATCATTGCGCCGCCGCAGAGGCAGATCCCGTCCTTCTTCTTCCTGTGGACGGAAGCTGGCATAGTCGAGTTGCCAGTGGCCGTGGTAGGGCAGCAGAAAGCTGGTAAGAAAGCGGGTGACCTCGTGCGAATACTGCCGCATGATGGTTTGCAGCCGTTGGACTTCGGCGGATCCCGCGGTGCTGGGGTCGAGGCCGGTTACCGTATCGGTGTTCGGCTTGTACGCGATGTTTTTGTGCAGCGTACTGCTTGTCTGCTGCTGACCCAGCAAAAAGGACAAATCACCGGGCTGGAATGGAATAGGCGTTTGCGGAAAGTAAAGGATGTCGCCAGCTTCCAATTGCCGGCACCAGGCGCTGGTTCGAGTTGGAAGCCCGTCGCCCTGCAACGCTTCAAGAGGAATGGTGATGAGCGCCATGGGAAGCTGCTCTAGCGCCCGGCGAACTTGCGGCGCAACCATAGCGTGCCGAAGAAGGTCAGGCTCGCGAGCAGCATCACCGAGGCCGCCGGCAAGGCGATGTATTTATAGCTTTCGGCAAGGTCCATGTGATGGCCCATCCCGTTGTAAATCGAGATGCCAACGATCCCCAGAAAGGTGAACAGGAAGAAGGTCAAAAAGCCCACGGTAAAGGCCATCAGAAGGCTGGTGATGAGGCCGAGATCACCCAGCGGAATGCCGAAGAACGTTCCTTCTGCCCGCCTCGGATCTCCACGATCCAGACCGTGACGAAGGTTTTGGTGGAGGTTTTGCTGCTGTGCGGTCATCATAAGCCTCGGGTTTCCATGAACCAGACCGTGGCGGAGGGTTTGGCGGAGGTTTGCTGCTGTGCGGTCATGATAAGCCTCGGAATGGGGTCAGTGAACACCCTTCCACTCAGCTAGAATACTAGGTTATGGCTGAAGTCGCCCAAATGGAGTTGTTGCCGGCATCGCTGGTTGCCCAGCAGACGCCCATGCTGCAGTCTGAGAATCGCCTGAGCTACGCGATCTTTGCCGATGCGCACATCACCGCGGAGGAACTGGGGCCTATCGTGCAGGCGGTGCCCAACACGGTGGCCGCTGCGCTTATCCGCCATTCCTACTACTTCGTCCCTCTCACCCTCGGGGAGACCGAGGAAACCATGGTCGCGCCCGGTTACACCATCGATCTGGGCGATCGCGCCATGTGCCACCGCAACGTGCGGTTTGACGGCGCCGATTGCATTTTTATTTCGACCCGCCTCATGCAGGACCGTTTTGCCCTGGCCTTCGAATTCTTTATCAATGTCGCCCACCACTTCGTGGAAGCGGCTGGCGTGCCGCAAAGTTTTTGCGACCTGGTATGGTCGCAGGCGCTCGCCGAAGTGCGTGGCGAAACCAGTCAGGATAGCTTCGAACACCGCCGCAGAGCACTGGACCGGGGGCGCAATGAAGGCCCGGGGGCGCGGATGGCAGAGAGAACGTTCGCGCGCGTTGATCAGAGCAATCAGAGCAATCAGGGGTTTGCCCTGCAGGGGACGGAAAAGGGCCGGATCGACGAGAAGGCGAAGACTAGTTTTTTCGAGTCCGCGTTTTCCGATGCCCTGGCTATCTATATGCTCTCGCTTACGCTCGACTTCAACTACAGCGATCTGCGCGAGCGGGAGTATCCGTTGTTGTCGGCGCCCGCCCTTGCCGAGCGTTTACGTCTTGTGGCCGGCTTATTTCCGCCGAACCACGGATACGAATTTCAAATCTCCTATCGCCACAAGTTTTAGAGCAGAACCAGCATAGCCGTGCCCGGTCGGCATCGGGGAAGTTGGACTTTTCTTGAGGAAAAGTCCAGTCAAGTGTCCTTGCCGCTGAGTAACGGTCGTGCTGGTTCTGCTCGAGAACCCGCCAGCCGTTACAATCAGCGAATGATTGGGCACCTGCGCGGCCGGCTTTTGGCAAAGTATCCTCAGCAGGCGATTATCGAAGCTGCCGGCGTCGGCTATGACGTCGTGATCAGCGTTCCGACGTTTTCTGCATTGCCGCTAGAGGGATCCGAGGTGGCGCTTTTCATCCACACGCATATCCGCGAAGATACCCTGGCGCTCTACGGTTTTCTGAACCGGGAAGAAAAGCGTGTGTTCGAGCGGTTGATCACGGTGAGCGGAGTAGGACCGAAGCTTGCCGTCACGATCCAGAGCGGCCTTAGTACTGAGCGATTAGTGGCCGCGATCCGCGGCCACGATCATGCCACGCTTTCCCAGATTCCAGGGATCGGAAAACGCCTCGCAGAGCGATTGGTCGTGGATTTGAAAGACAAGCTGGAAGACATGGCCACTGCTCCGCAAGCGGTAGAGACCGGCCCTTCTACCGAAGACGTTCTCTCCGCCCTGGTGAACCTTGGCTACCAGCGGGCACTGGCGCAAAAAGCGATTGCAGCGGCCGTGGCGAAAGACAAGGCGGTAGGCGAGAATTTTGAAATGTTATTTCGTGCGGCCCTGGCTGGAATGGGAAATTGAAGCCTTTGCCTATTCATCAAGATAGATCCGGCATCCCGGGCGCTGACTGGGTATATCTATGCCTGCTCTGGGCCTGCTCTGGGCCTGCTCTGGGCTGGTCCTGCTCAGACAGGTAGTTTTTTCCGAAAAGAGGGTAGATTGGGTCCATCCTCCGGTTGTGCAAAACAAGGCCATATTCGCAAGTTGCTGATTAGAAGGAGACAGTGCTCCGGCTTCTTTTGGCATCTTATGTGCACTTAGGTTTTATCAATCAGGCAGCGATTCCCCCGTAGCTGCTATGAGTTTGCGGCGCGCCTTAGGGTGATGCCGCGGAGAAGATGCCCACACCAGGGAGGTGTGGGCATCTTCTTTTTGCGCCCAGGTTTGCTCTACTCCGATGCCGGCTTCATGTGTTCCGGTTTCGCCTGCGCCTGTTTTACCGGTTGGTTCGCGCACCCAATCGCCTTGGGCATGTCAGGGTCTTCGCCTGATTTGGCGCCCGTCTCGTGGATAATGCTCTGCTGGAATTGTTTGAGCGCGGGAAACTCGTAGTGTTGGCACAGGTTGAGTTCCCAGGTATCGGCCGTTTTTTTCGACACCACATACATGCGAATGGTTTCGTCGGGCGATGCGGCTGTATCGCTCTCGCGAACAATCTCAAAACTGTAGTAGCCGGGAATGAATCCCGTCTCGTTGCGGGTATCCATCGAGTTCATTACGATGTCGCGATCATCCACCGTGATGTGGTCATGGTGGGCAACGAGCGCCGCGACGTGGCGGGCCTGATCGAACTCCATCTCATGTACACGCGCACGCGCGCACAGCGTAGAAGCAATAAGCAGCAGCAAAAACAACGCAAGTTGTCTCATGTATAGGAGCGGCCGTATAGCTTGGTCAGATGAGGGGAGTAAGCAAAGTGTATTGCAAAAAATTGGCAATACCCGCGGAGCTTGCAAAGCTCGCCTATTACCTTTGTACCCGAAAGCTGTCTTCCCGAGGCTTTCCATCAGGGTTACCTCTTCTCGCGAGCAGGGAAATCTCCGTCCAATAGCACTTCGAAGAGGAACGTTTGGATGCAATGGGTACGGTCCGCCCTGACTTCAGGTTCAGTTTTCTAAAACAGGTGCGTCGATCGGATTTGCATCGCACCTGTTTTGGCAGAAGGTTTTGGCATAAGCTTTTCAAAATGACCACGAAACTAGCCTCTCCGCCGGCTTCGCCTTATTTCCACGAAGCTGGTTTGAAATTTCTCAGGAGCTTGCGGCGGAACAACCGGCGTGAGTGGTTTGAAGCGCGCAAGCCGGAATTCGAACGCGAGTTAAAGCAGCCCATGCTGGCTGTGATTGAAACCGTGAACCGGGCCATGGAGGACTTCGCTCCAGCCCATCTGCGGCCGCCTCAAAAATGTATGATGCGCATCTATCGCGACATTCGGTTTTCTTCTGACAAGCGCCCATATAAAAGTCATGTTTCCGCCTGGTGGTCGCGCGAAGGGCTGGAGAAGACTTCTGGAGGTGGCTATTACATGCATGTTTCTCCGGATGAGGTGGTGATCGCGGCTGGCGTCTACATGCCTGAGCGAGAGCAGCTGTTTGCGATACGGCAGTTTCTGCTCACGCATCACGCCGAGGTGCGGCAGTTGATGGGGGCTCCCAAGCTGCGCCGAATGATGAGTTCTTCGAGTGGCATGCCGCTCACCCGAGCCCCGAAGGGCTTTCCGAAAGAGCATCCAGGCATGGATCTGATCTTGTGCCGGCAATGGGGTGTAGAAGCCAAGTTGGAGGCGGCGACGGCGCTGAGCAAAGACTTTGCGAAAGAAGTGATTCAGCGTTTCCGTTTGGCGGCTCCGTTGATCGACGCACTCAATACACCGCTGGTTGCCGAGGTACACAAGAAGCGGCGTCCACTGTTTGGCTTTTGAATTCCTGCAACGATTCATAGTCGAAACAAACCGGGAATTCCGGTGATACTGAACATGCGCGTAGAGGCCACAGGCGTGGGTTTCGCGCGTTTTCGACGGCTTGCGTGGTCTGCAACTAAAGTGTGCTATCAAGCCTTATTTCGCTGAAAAGTGGGCAAAATAGGCACAAATGCTCGAAAAACCAGAGAAAAACGGAACAAGTTCAGGTTTTTCGATTGACAAACGCGGAACAAAGCCGCATCGTAAACGGCGGTGGGATCGTTTTCACCCGCATAAACACTGGGTTTCCTGATGATCGCTGTCGGATTTTACAAGCAGCGGAGTTGTGGAAATCGATAAAGATCCGTAACGCGCGAACTGAAGTAATGGGTCGTTGCGGAAACGGAGATGGGCAAGCAAGACATGGAGTCTCAAGGCTGTGGAAACGTCATAACCGTGAGCCCATGAACTAACCGAGGAAAGAAGGAAACAATATGGCAACAGGCTTGACGAAGACCGCACTGGTCCGCACCTTGGCAGAAAAGATGGAATTGACCAACAAGCAGTCCGCAGCATTTCTTGATCTGCTCGCAGAGACGGCAGTGAAGGAAACGAAGAAGAATGGCGTATTTGTCATCCCGGGTCTCGGCCGGTTGGTGAAGGCTGAGCGCAAGGCTCGTTTGGGCCGCAATCCTCAGACTGGCGAAACGATCAAGATCAAGGCCAAGACCGTGGTCAAGTTCCGCGTCGCCAAGGCTGCGAAAGACGTCATCGCGCCGCCGAAGAAGTAGCAGATGGTTGGGTGGCTGTGGCCGGAGAAAGAAGATCCCGACTTCGGTTGCGCTGCATGACTCGCCGTACGGCCTTATGGGCCGCATTCCCACTCAGCTGCCAAGCTGATGTGCCACGCTCGCGAAGAGGGTCAGGCAGAGATGCCAGGCCCTCCGAAGCCTCTCCATGCCGACCTCGGTTGCTTACGTAAAATCTAAGTCTCGTAGGGAAAGCTGCGGGTGCCCCATCCTTCGCTTCCCCGCTAGGGAGAAAGCCCAGGTTAGGCTAGGTCCGTATTCGCGTTTGCGGGCACACTGCGCGGTAGTAACGCGCGCATGACCAGGGACAGGCCATAGCAGACCAACAGGCATTTCATCAGGATGTGTGCGTTGTACCGCCAGGCAAAGAGCGCGAAACAAACTGCGAACGTAATAGGAAAGACTTCCGTTAAAAGCGCCGGGACCCATCGTGGAGGCGTGCCTGCGTCAAGCGCCGCGGGATGTTCTCGGTCACGCCGCCGGTAGTGCTTGCCCAGTTTCGTTGAGAGGAAACGTTGCTCGCTCAAGATGAGCAGGAGAAAGAGCAAGCTGAAGGTGATCAGGAAAACCAACGCCCCACTGAGAGGCATCAGGATGGAGCTGCCAAGCCCAAGCAGCCACGAGCCCAGATAGAGTGGATGCCGCAGGTAGCGATAAGGTCCGGTGGCGACCATTTGGGTGCTCTGCAGGGTGCTGCCGAGAACGATAGAAGGGCCGAGGTACGCAGTACCCCAAACTCGAAGGATTGCCCCGATCACCAAGCAGCCGAAGGCAACATTCGTCACTGTGAGTGTGGCAGCAGCCAGGCCGAGCCAACCGGTGTGTTCAAGCCGCGTTGAAGCCGCAAGCCATAGGGTGGTGTTGCCGCTGTGGATCAGCCGTTGCCACGGAGCCAGGAACCCGAGCAGGTAGAGCAGCAAAGAGAGCGGCACCCGAAAGCGAAAAGTGAATTCCGTCGCTTTCATGGGTGGCCAGGCCGCAACCGGCCGATTGCGGCCCGAACGGGCTCGTCGCGTATCTCGCCGAGCTTAATGAGTAATCGTGACTGTGTCATATAGGAGAGGCGTAGAGTGCAAGCGTTACTTGTGAGCGATCGCCTCGAGCAAGCCGTCGAAGTCTTCCAGGCGGGAGTATTCGATAATGACGCGTCCCTTGCCGTTCTTGTCTTCGATCGAGACTTTGAGGCCTAGCGCACGCTGCAGCAAATCCCGTGCTTCACGCACATTCGGGTCGAGCGGTTCTTGTCCTTTTTCTTCGCCAGCTGCTTTTTTCTCCGGGTTTAGCAATCCCTGCACGTAGCTCTCTGTTTGCCGAACAGACATGGAAAGAGCCGTGACCTTTTGCGCCGCCTTAAGAATGGCTTCAGGAGAATCGAGGCTCAACAAGGTGCGCGCATGGCCGAAGCTGAGGGCGCCGCTTTCTACCTTCTGCTGTACTTCCATGGGCAGCCGGAGGAGTCGCAGAAAGTTGGATACCGATGCCCTGTCTTTGCCGGTGCGCTGGGCCATCTGTTCCTGCGTCATCTTGAAGTGGTGGCCGAGCCGGTCATAGGCGCGTGCCTGTTCCATCGGGTTCAGATCGGTGCGTTGCAGATTTTCAACGATGGTCATTTCCATCGCCTGTTCATCGGAGACATGGCGCAGAATGGCCGGCACGGTGGTTTTGCCGGCCATTTTGGATGCGAGCCAGCGTCGCTCGCCGGCAATCAGTTGAAAGCGATTGTCAGCCAATGGGCGCACTAGCACAGGCTGTACGACACCAGTCGCGGCGATCGAAGACGAGAGTTCCTTCAAAGCAGCGTCATCGAAATGGGTGCGCGTTTGAAACGGATTCCGTTCAATCTGTTCCACAGGGATTTCTCTGGGTTTGCCTTCATCAGGAGCTGCCGGAGTGGCGGCGGTCGTCGCCGGGGCTGCGGGAGTGAAATTGGATCGACTGGGGAGGAGCGACTCCAAGCCCTTGCCGAGAGCGCGACGTTTTGGGAGTTCGACGGGAGCGGTCATTTGTGAGTCCTAAGAGGCGGTGGCGCCACGGAGGTTATGAACTGGATAAGATCGGGTCGACAAACCGTTTGCCGGCGTAAATCGAGGAGAGGTTCCTCAGCGAAAAGCGAGTTTCAGGCGTAAGGCCAGAAGCGGACTTTGGTTTCAGTCTTGGGTTTCGGTGCTGGCTGCGAGGCCGCTTTTCGTTCTAGTGCCTTGGGACTTGTGATGTTGTTTCGCGAGAGGATCTCTTCGGCAAGTTCCCGATAGCTTTCCGCGCCCCGTGATCGTGAATCGTAGAGGGCTACGGGTTTGCCATAGCTAGGGGCTTCCGCTAAACGCACGTTGCGGGGAATGACGGTCTTGAGCAGTTTGGCTCCGAAGAAGCTGCGCAGGTTTTCTGTCACCTGTTGCGCCAGGTTCGTACGCTCGTCGTACATGGTGAGGATGACTCCTTCGATGTCGAGAGCGGGGTTGAAGGCAGCCTGAATCTTTCCCAGGGTAGTGAGCAGTTCGGAGATACCTTCCAGGGCGAAATACTCGGCCTGCATGGGAACCAGGAGGCGGTCGGCGGCAACCAGGGCATTGAGTGTGAGCAAGTCCAGTGCCGGTGGGCAGTCGAGGAGAATGAAGTTGTATTGGTTTCTTACCGGTTCTAACGCTTCGCGCATGCGATATTCGCGTTTTTCAAGGTTGATCAATTCGACTGTCGCGCCGACGAGGTGGTTGCTACCCGGAACGACCTTCAGCGTTTCGATCTCCGTGGGCAGAGTGGTTTCCGCGATGGTGGCATTTCCCATCAGAACGTCATAGGTGGAGTTCCGATTCTCGTCTCGGGGAACGCCCAAACCACCGGAGGAATTGGCCTGGGGATCGCAATCGACGAGCAGGCAGGTCATACCCTTGAGGGCGAGCGCTGCGGAGAGGTTGATTGCGGTGGTGGTTTTCCCGACTCCACCCTTCTGATTGACGACGGCAATGACTTTACCCATGCGTACTGAAGAGTATCGGCTACTGACCACGAGAGCAAGGAATAGGTGGTGTGCAGAAAGGGGCATAAATTGTGGAGAACTCCAGGTGGGGTCATGGGCGGTTGTCCCCCAACTGCCGTACGGTCATGGAGTTACGGTGAGATTCGGGTTTGTTTGAGGACACGTGCGTGGGAATAGGGGTCGGTGGAAAAGCGGTTGTTCCACGTGGAACGTGATGGGGCAGGCGCGGTGGGAATTCTTGACCCTTGATAAGGGAACTGTTCCACGTGGAACACCACCGGACATCCCGAAGGGTCTAGGCTATCGGCGCTTCCCGACGGCGAGAACAGCATGTTCCCCGTGTGGCAGCGCCACGGAGGGCAGCCACTGAAACTCCGGCGTCAAAGTCCCGTACGATCCAGCCAGGCTGTCTGTCGTGAGCACCGCAAGATATCGCTCCGCCCGTTCAGCCGCTATCGGAATGGCCAGATCCATCTTCTCGACCGCGCGCATGGAAACTGCGCCAAAATCGCGCATCCCCGGCATCGACTCGACGCGGCCTTCATACACCTGGATCGGAACTCCGATAGCGCGTATCACCTCCCGCAGGAAGGAGGCTTTCTTTCCATGTGCTTCCGCCAGGGTGACTCGAATCCCTGGCCGGCAAATCGCAATGGGAATACCGGGAAAACCCGCCCCCGAGCCAAAGTCCATCAGCGTCTCGATATCCTCCGGAAGATGTTGCGCTGCAAAGGAGCATTCCACGAAGTGGCGCTGGATCATCTGCGACGGTTCCCGAATGGCCGTAAGGTTCAGTCGCGCATTCCACCGGAGCAGCAACGCAAGATAAATGGCGAACTTGCCGTAAGAGTCTTGCGGTAGCGGCGCGAGGCCTGAGGCAGTAAAGGCTCGTTCGATCTGGCTTGCATCGAAGGCCGCTTCGGGAGCAGTCACGGCTTCACTGCCGATTCCGGCCCACTCCACGAACGCGCCGCGCGAAGAAATGCTGAAAACAAGGCACGCGACGCCGGGCTGTTGTCGTAACTCCGCTCGGGGTGCCACTGTACAGCGACCAGGAACTGGTCGCTATCGGTTCCCTCAAGAGCCTCGATGACGCCATCTGCCGTACTCTTGGCTGCCACTGTGAGGCGGTCCCCGGGCAAGCCGACGGCTTGATGGTGGCTCGAATTCACGCTAAGGACAGAGGAATCGGCGATCTTCTCCACGCTCGCGGCAAGAATATGGGAAAGCCTGGAGCCGGGTGTCAGTGTAACGAGATGGGCATCCTGTATTTGTCGTCCCGGAGCATGGTTTACCACCGTTGCCGACTGAGTTCCCGGCCTCGCCTCCGTTTGCGGCAAGTCAGCGGGCGAGTTACCCGGCAAATGCTGGATGAGCGACCCCTTGCGCCACACGTTGAGAGACTGCATGCCGTAACACACGCCCAGGACAGGCTTGAGCCGTGTAAAGGCATGGTCGAAGATCAAGTTGTCCACTGCCTCGCGGACCTCATCCCTGGCTGCACACTCTTTCACCGGTGTTTGACCATACCGGGCGGGATCGACATCTGCGCCACTCCCTGGAAGAAGCACAGCCGAACATGATCGCAAAAGGTTTGCCTGTACTTCCGGCGACTCATGCAAAGGAATGGGCACAGCTACGCCTCCCGCCGACTTCACCGCATGGATGTATTGCGGCAAACTGCGCTGGTTGTAGGCGGTATCGGCTGAGGTGGGTTCGGGGATCGCGATGCGCGGTAGCTCGGTGGTCATGATTTCTCTTCCGCTATTTCTGTCTCGCCGTCAAAGACTTCTGATACAGCCAACGCAGGGGAGAGATCACCAGGCGATGAATGGGTCTCGTACAGGCGTGTGATTTCGTTTCGAAGTCTGGCGGTGAGTTCGTCCGCTTGTCGAATGGTGTATTCCGTGGGATCGATAGCGTCGCCAATTACCAGCTTGACCGGGCGAGGACGAAAATGCCACGTGTGGATCGGCAACAATTCGTAGGTTCCGATCAGGGCGATGGGCACCAGGGGCACACGTGCGCGAATGGAAATGTATGCCGGTCCTCGCATGAAAGGTTGCACCTTGCCATCTGGGGTGCGACCGCCTTCAGGAAAAATAAAAAGCGGCATGCCTGACTTGAGAGCGCGGATAGCCCGGTTCAAGCCCGCACTTCCACTTTCCTCATCGACCGGTATCTGGCCTGAACGGTTCAGATGCCATCCGATAAATGGCCACTTCCACAAACTCTGCTTGGCGAGAATGCGGAATTGAAACGGCAGACTGCTGAAGACTACCGGCGTATCCATGAACGAAGTGTGGTTCGAGGTATAGATCGCTAGAGGCAATAATTTTTCACGTCCGATAACAGTAACGGGTGCGCCGGCGGCTAACAGAGAAGTACGAGCCCACAGGCGGGCGATGGCGTGCTGGAATCGGCCTTCCTCCTCCACGCACGAGGCGGCAAGAGAGATACAGCCAAAAAATACGGTGGCGAGAGCAAACAGGGGACATCGCACCAGGTTTGAACTCAGCCGCCCTGCGAGAGGAAGCTGCGGCTGTGCCGCAGAGGGAGCGCTCATACCGCGAGCGACTCCGCAGATGCTAGTGGGGCCGGCGCCATACCCGATACCAGAAACCTGGAACGTACCTCGCCCACTAGATAGACCGATCCAGTCACCACCACCAGGCCGTTCGTTGGAGTAATCTGCAACGCGCGCTCTACCGCTGTCACTGCGTCCTTTGCCGCGGAGACTTCGCTTGCAGTTGCCTGCGCGGCGGCAAGCAAATCATCCATCGAAGCACTGCGCGGCGAATCCAGCGGGGTCAACACGACGTGTCCAAAAAGTGGAAAGAGTATCTTGGCCAACTCGGCGATGGGCTTATCCAGCAGACAGCCGAAAACCAGGGTCAGCGGTTGTCCTTCGTCCAGATGCGACACTGCGGAGCGGAGCGCCCACGCCCCCGCGGGATTGTGGCCAACGTCCAAAAGTATGTCGGCTCGATCGCCATGCCCGGCGATATATTCCAGCCGCCCCGGCCAAACGGTGTTGTGAATACCGGCTTGGATCTCGGCGGGGGATATATTGTAACTGTGATTGTTTCTTAACTCCACGGCCGTTGCAATGGCCAACGCCAAGTTGCGCCGCTGGTGAGCGCCTGCAAGGGGTGAGTCGATTTCGATGACCTCGCCCATGACGGTGAGCGGATAGCGATTCCTTAGGTGTTCTTCAGGCAGATCAGGATTGTGCATAGGCACGTAGGTAGCAGCATTCACGCCCCGCACTTGCAAAGCGACCGCGACCTCTCCCAATGCCTGGTTGGCTTCGGGATGTTGCGGCAGAGTGACCATGACGCCCTCATGCCGCAAAATGCCGGCTTTCTCTTTGGCGATCAACTCGACCGTGTCGCCTAACCACTCCATGTGATCGAGAGAAATATCGGTAATGACCGAAACGATCGGCTCGACGATGTTGGTTGCATCCAGCCGGCCTCCCATGCCTACTTCGAGCACAGCCGTGTGAACACCGCGATCCGCAAAATAAAGAAAACCCATGGCCGTGAGTGTTTCGAAAAAGCTGGGAGGCCCGGGCAGCCTGCCGTCCGCAACCAACCCGGCGGCAACCTTCTCGATCCGCTCGAAGAGCGCTGCGAAGTCATCGTCATCGATCATGGCGCCATTCACCTGTATTCGCTCAGTCACGGTGCTCAGGTGAGGCGAGGTATAAAGGCCGGTCACATAACCGGCGTGCGCAAGAATGCTAGCCAGCGTCGATGAGGTCGATCCTTTTCCATTGGTACCGGCAACCAGGATCGACTTGAACCTGCGCTGCGGATTTCCCAGAGCTTCCATAAGGACTCGCATGTGCGCCAGTTCGAACTTCCGCCGCGGCACGCCAGCCACGGTGTGCAATTCATGGCCGAGAGCATACAGGCGGTCAACAGCCGTAGCATAAGACATGTATCCATTTTAGAGCGGTTTCCCAATCGCTTGGCGCCACCAGCGACGGCGAGGCGTGGTTTTCCTGGAGAGAAAACCACGGTTGGGACTTTTACTTCGGTCTACGCGCGTTGGGAAATCGATTTAACTTGCGACGCGTACCGGAGACATGAAATCGAGCGTGCGGCTGATATAGCTCTGCAGGTCGCGGCGGGACACGATCGCGTCCAACATCCCATGCTCCAACAGAAATTCGGACCGTTGGAACCCGTCAGGAAGCTTCTGCCGAATGGTCTGCTCGATCACGCGCGGTCCCGCAAAGCCGATCAGTGCGCCAGGCTCGGCAATGTTCAGATCGCCCAGCATGCCAAAGCTTGCCGTGACGCCACCGGTTGTGGGGTGGGTCAGCACAGATATATAGGGCAGACCGGCATCGTCCAATTGCGCAAGACCCGCGGAAACCTTGGCCAACTGCATGAGGCTGGCGACGCCCTCCATCATGCGTGCCCCACCCGACGCAGCGACAATAATCAGCGGCTGGCTGGACGCGAGCGCGCGGTCGATAGCACGGGCGATCGTCTCACCCACCACACACCCCATGCTCCCGCCGATGAAGGAAAACTCCATTACGCTCAGCACGACGCTGTGCGGGCCGATATGGCCCACGGCATTCACGATGGCGTCATTAAGGCCAGTTTCACGGCGGGCCTTTTCCAAACGCTCCCGATAGGGCTTGATATCGACGAACTCGAGCGGATCGGTCGACTTGAGTTCGAGGTCGACCAGTTCGTAACCCGGCTCCAGCAGGCTGGCAACGCGACTGAGCGCGTCCAGGCGGAGATGGTGATTGCATTTCGGGCATACCTGCAGATTGGCTTCGAGGTCGGCCTTAAAAACATACTGCGCACAGCCCTCGCACTTTTGCCACAGTCCTTCGGTGCGAACGCTCTTCTCGGCTGTGTTCGCTTCGATCTCGTTTTCCTGCCGCTTAAACCAGGACATGATTCCCTTTCGCCACGCGTCCTACGTGGCGCCCATGCATACCAGGCTGATACCACGGTACCGTCCAAGCCATCGCTTGAAAGACACTGGAGCATTCTTACAGTTGCCGCAATCTCTTCTGTCCCAAATCGCGTGCAACTTTCGTTAATGGGTGTCGATCTGTGAACACTGTTTCAGTGTCCTGTGTGATACGGATGCCCAGAGAGTATTGTAAATGCCCGGTAGATTTGTTCCGCTAGCACCAGGCGCGCCAACTCGTGTGGCAGCGTCATCGGCCCCAGGGAGAGCCTGCTTTGGGCATGCCGCGCGGCCTGTGCAGACCAGCCGCTCGCCGGCCCGATGGCAAATACAATCATCTGCTGACCGGCGTCCCGTTTTGCTCCGAGCCAGGCAGCGAGTCCTTGGGAGGAGAGAGACGGGCCTCGGCTGTCGAGCATGACCAGCCAGGCCGGGGTCCGCGCTCGTTGCCTGGCCACAAAGGCGAACAGCGCCTCCTCCGTGCGGAAAGGCGTCATTTCCATACCCGCATAAGGGGTAATGCGTTCGAGATAAAGGGCGGTGGCCGGTGCGAGCAGATCGTTCCGGGTACGCTGTCCGATAAAGGCGAGGGTTAGGTTCAGGCCGGGTATGGCATCTCTCCGAATCAATGGAACGAGGGTGGATTAAAGCATTTTCGCAATTACTGTGGCCTGGTAAGAGTAGCGAAATGTGATTTTCTTTAAGAGAAAACCATGTAAAGGCTGGTTGCCAAGCTCGCTGCGGCGAGGACTGCTCGCTGCGGCGAGGATGCTCTAGCTGACGCCAACCTGCGCGTGCGAAGACGCCATGCCCGCCCCATCCATCACGGCCTCGATCATCGCGTCGCACCCCATGCAGGAGTTGATCATCATGTGATACATGCGCCGGTCGGCCCAGTCGCGGTTGTAGTAGCGGCGCACGTAGTCCTCTCGCCGCCTGTCCGTCGCCTCAAGCTCCGCCCGGGCCTCTCCAGCATGTTCTGGAAAGTGCTCTTCAAACCAGCGAATTTTGCGCGAAAGTGAAGCATAAACAAAGACGTTGAAGACGCCGGGAGTGCCTGCCAGGGCGCAGGCTGCGCCGCGGCCTACGATCACGCAGTGGCCGTCGGTCCCGCATTGCTTCAGGTACTTGCGCACAAACTCCAGCATGCGTTCGCTGTCAAAGACCTGATCTTTGGGTGGGGCGGGCATCCGGTCCACGCTGCCATGCCAGAAGGACTTTCCCATCCGGTAATACCACGGGTCAAGCCGTTCATCGCACTGCTCGGCCATGCTCTTCGGCACACCGGCCTTATTCGCGATTTCATCGATCAGACACTGATCGACGATCTTCCAGTTCAGCCTGTTTGCCAGCCGGTGGGCGAATTCCGCGCCCTGGCTTCCGTACTCCCGTTCAATCGTGATGACCTTGATCATGAGAGGAACTCTCGCGAAACAGTTGCCGGGCTCTGCCGGTGGCGTGATCCTAGCACCGGTACTCGGCAATAATCCAGACCTGCTGGTAACCCCTTATCTTTGGTGGCCCTAAAGCCAAACGGCCCGGCGAAAACCGGGCCGCGCGACAGCGTTTTGATACGCGTTATGGTTCGGCGAGGACCGGGTTTCGCAAGGTACCGATGCCCGAAATCTCGACCACGATATCGTCACCGGGCTTGAGCCAACGCTTTGGTGTGCGGCCCATACCAACCCCCGCCGGCGTACCTGTGCTGATGACGTCACCAGGCGCGAGCGGCATCATCTTCGAGATGTATGAGATCAGCTTCGGCAACTTGAAGATCAGCTCGCGGGTGTTCGACTTCTGCAGAGTCTCTCCGTTAATCGCAAGCGATATATCGAGCTGGTGGGGATCGGCGATTTCATCCTTGGACACGATCCACGGCCCCATCGGCGCGAAGGTGGGGAAGTTCTTCCCCAGCGTCCATTGCGTCGTAGCCAACTGCACGTCGCGGGCGCTCACGTCGTTCATGATGGTGTAGCCGAACACGTGCTTCTCCCAATCGGCCTCGGCGATATTGCGTCCACCTTCCCCGATCACCACGGCAAACTCCGCCTCATAGTCAGGTTGTTCGGTAGCACGAGGCAATAGGATAGGCGCGCCGTTCCCGATCAACGCATGCGGGTATTTGGGAAATACTGTCGGAACCTTGGGCGGCTCCATCTTCGATTCCAAGGCATGGTCGTGATAATTGAGACCGATGCAGAGAATCTTGGTGGGCTTGAGAATCGGAGCCTCCAGGCTCACGGAAGACAACGGCGCGAGCAGGTTCAGGCCCGTCCCCTCGAGTTGAGCATTCACCGCAGCCCAGCTCTTGGGGCCGGCGGAGATAAAGGCCAGCGCGTCCTGGTAGCCGAGAGAAGTAAGAGGAAAGACATGACCGTCCTTGAGGAGTGCCGGGGCGGTGGTGGCATCGCGACGATAGGTGACTAAGCGCATCCTTTAATTGTCCAACGTCAAGCGCTGAAATGGTTAAAAATCTGGTGTACTTTCTTAGCTTTGTTTAGGTAAATACGAGAAGGTAGAGCTCGGCTCTTTCCCTCAGCGATTGCCTTGTGTATCCGGTATTGATTCCGGGACTATATGAATGCCTGTGGAAAGAAAGCTAAATATGGCGTAAACTGAAGATTCGAGCCTTGTGTGGTGGGCTTGTAGGAAAGGTTTTAGAGATGCCAAAAGAAGCGATCCATCCGAATTACAAAGAAATCCGGGTACAGTGCGCATGCGGCACGTCCTTTGAAACGCGCTCGACGCACAAGGGTGATATCCACGTTGAAATCTGCTCCGCCTGCCATCCATTTTTCACCGGCAAGCAGAAGCTGGTCGATACCGCGGGCCGCGTAGAGCGTTTCCGCCGGAAGTACGCAAAGTCAGATACCGGCAAGTCCGAGGCTGCCAAGGCAGCACCCGCGTCGAAGTAAGCGCGGCTGGTCTCGAAACAAAAGGCCTCCGAGCTTCGGAGGCCTTTGTTGTGTGGGGCTTCGGTATCTCATGAAGAAAGTCTCCATGAAGAAGAACTGGGACAACCCGCGTGAGAACAGCATGCCGGCTGGAGCCCGTGTGCCCGCGTCCGTCGTGATCGGCGGGGTCACCGTCGCGCCGGCGACGGTGCTGGCGCCCATGGCCGGCGTGACCGACACCATCTTCAGGCGCTTTATTCGCAATGCCAGCATCTTTACCGGGGACGAACCGCGGGCGGACGATACCCGCCACCTGGTAGAAGCACCCATCAGCAATCAGCAGTCGGGTTGCGGCCTGATCATGACCGAGTTCACCTCGGCTGACGGGCTGTCACGCATGCGCGAATCCAAGCGCAAACGGTATCTGGCCTACGACGAAGACGAACATCCTATCTCTGCGCAGCTCTTTGGCTCAGACCCGGTCACATTGTCCGAAGCGGCCAGGATCGTGGAAGAAACAGGCTTCGACATGGTCGACCTTAATCTGGGTTGCCCTGCCAAGCGCGTAGTGAGCTGCAATGGCGGCAGCGGATTGCTGCGGGATTTGCCGCATATCGCAACCATCTTCGAGCAGGTGAGGGCCGCAGTGCGCATTCCCTTCACCGTGAAGTTCCGCATGGGGTGGAGCGACGAGCACATTGTGTGTGTTCCCTTAGCCCGGCTCGCTCAGGAGTGCGGTTTGAACGCTGTAGCACTGCACGCCCGTACACGCGAACAGGGCTATTCCGGCCAGGCACGTTGGGAATACATCGCCGCGGTGAAGGATGCGGTCAGCATTCCAGTGATCGGCAACGGAGATATCCGTTCGCCAGAAGATGCCTGCACCATGATTGCCGAGACAGGATGCGATGCGGTGATGATTGGCCGCGCTGCGCCCGCCAATCCCTGGATCTTTCGCCAGATTGCACAGTACACGGCCTTCGGCCGCTATGACCGGCCGACTCCCCTGGATCGCCATCGTATGATCCGCGACTACTTCCTGATGTTGACCGAGGAAGCCGAAAATACTGCGTCCGCCATCGGCAGGATGAAGCAGTTCGCCTCCTGGTTCACCCATGGAGTGCCCGGAGGCGCCATTCTGCGCAAGAGCATCTACGAGGTCAAAACCACGGAGGCCGTGCTCGATGCAGTGGATGTGTTCTTCGCTACTCAAACCGGAGATGAATCGCAGAGTGAGGCAGAGTTGCTTCTCGCCGCCGGGGATTGAGGGAGAAGGCAATCGGCCCCGGCTGTTTAAGCCGCCCCCTCGCTAAGAGGTATCGACTTCGCCGCTCCGCTTGCGAAAGATCACCTTGCGCTCGGTTCTCCAGCTTTCGTTCAACGCGACCAGCGTCCACGGTATGGCCGGCGACAGATAGCGCAACACCACCTCCATCGACGGATGCACATGTAAGGCAGGAACGATGTAGTAGAGGATCGGCGGCTCCGGCTGTAGCTGAGTTCCGGGAAAATATCCGTTTCGCTCCAACTCACCCGCTCCACTTGCGTCACGCTGCTGCTGAAGCCAGTACACGCGAATCCAATAGTCGAGGCCCTGCAATGGGAAATGCAGATCTTCCGCCACTTTCAGCTCCAGGATCGCCAGCCGTCCGCTCCTGGTTGCGGTAAGCAGATCGAGCATCGCCCGGTCCGCCGAAGCAAAGGCGGGTACCTGGTGGTAGATCTTTTGAGCACCGAGGGCTCCGTCTATCTGTTCCAGGTCGCCGGCAAGCGTTGACTCAAGCCAGGCTTCGGGCTGCAAGCGAAAGAGCGGGTTGCGAGCGCTCCCCGCGGGATAGCGGCTTTCAAAAAGACGCTGCATCAAATGGCTAAAGGCCTCCTCCGTTTCTTCCCACAAGGGAGTCTCATTCGCGCCTGCTCCGAAGGTCACGTTGGCCTGGCGCGTAAACGAACTCGCCACAAAGCCCTGGCGCACACGTGCGAACTCCAGGCCATGAAGTCTCACTGCAACCTCGTCGGCTCCGCGCGCCGCTATGGTCACGCGGGCTCGCATACCCGGCGGCAACAAGCGCAGAATGTGGTCCAGCCCCTCCTGTGCGCGTTCCACGGCCGCCTCAGGATTGAACGCGTGCACCATCCGCATTTTCAAATTCCCCTGATCGGTCGCGTCGATGGTTTCAATCTGCTCACTTGCTTCTTCGATCTCGTAAAGTTCCCAACGCGCGAGATCGCGATGGAGCCACGCCATGCGCGCCCGCGTGGTTGCGCCGCAACCTGCAGGCAGCATCACTTTGAGTCCCATGCACACGCGCTTGCCGGCGCTATGTTCGCGACAATAGACGAGCCAAAGAATGCCCAGGGTGAGCACTCCATCGATCATGGACTGGCTCTCCGCAGCATTCACGCCAATGAGCGCCCAACATTCCTGCCCGCGCACCAGCAGTCCGCGCGCGTAGGCGGGGCCAAAGCTGTGTTCCAGGTCCATAGCCGAGCGCAGGCCCTCGAGCTTGTATCCGTTAAAGTGGCGGACGACAAGCCGCTCCAGTAAATGCAGGTAGCGGGTTCTCGAAAGAGCACGTGCGGCCGGCGTTCTTTGATCCCGATCGCGCACCACCTCCAGGGATTGGGGGCGCTGCGTCCCCAGCCGGCGCACCTGGATGCGCAGTCTCTCTTTGCGTGCGTCCAGGCCCACCACGGTGCGCACCGTGTTCCGCTCTTCTGACCACAGGTGGAGTATGCAACGGCCCCGCTCCGTCGAGAGTGCGTAGTGAGCCTTCGTCATTTCGTAAAGGACGCGACCGTCTTCCATGACCGCCGCGCGCGGGTGGTCAGTAAAAAACTGCTCCAGCAGGCGTGCAAGCTCCTCAGCGGAAAACTGGGAGGGATCGGGGCTTTCCAATGCCAGGCACCTTGAAAACACGCATGTATCTCTGTCCACCATCGTTGGCAAAGCAACGTGATGGGCGCCCCACCTCTTCCACGCATTTGGCGAGATGGGAAGACTCGAATCTAAATGGCGCCATCTGTGCGTGCAGAGAAAAAGCTTCCAGATGAAGCAAGCTTAATTTGCCGGCTCTGAGGGAAGCGCGATTCGATTCGACAAGGAATGCGGGCTCCTCTACCAGCCCATGCGCGCGGCCAACCCGGTCACGTGCGCCGTGTGGTGGCGGCCATGCCAGTCGTAAATCATCAAGCCCTGTTCGATGGATTGACGGCCGTTCTCGGGATGCACGTAGCCGCGCTTCCAATCCCCGTCTTTAAGCGAGAGCAAGAGCTCGACCCAGCGGATATGAAGCGACTCGAGCAAATTGAGTGAGCTCGATGTCGCACCGAACCGTGCGTCTACCAGTTCGGCCCAGCGTGCTTCCTGGTAGGCAACAATGGTCGGCCATTCTTCCGTCAGCGCCAGACGTACGCGGACGTACGCATTCATGTGACTATCAGCCACATGATGGACGAGCTGGCGTACGGTCCATCCCTCTGGACGATACGGGGTGTCAAGTTGCTGATCGGAAAGACCGGCGATTGCGGCGCTCAGGTTTTTGGGTAACTGACGTATGCCTTCGATCGCGGCACTGCGCTGCGACGCAGTGAACGACTCCGCACGCAAGGGCTTGCCAATTGGATAGCGCAGCAGGGAGAGATCTTCTGTAGAGAGTGCAGACATAGAAATAGTCTCCCCGCAGCTCAATCCGCTGGGGCGATCGCATAGTAACCCTTCCGCGCCTGCGCCTTGAGCCCATCACCCTTCACCCCGATATCGATCTTGCGATAGGAGCCGTCCAGCTTGGCATTGGTGGGCGTATAGCTGGCGACGTACTGGGTCCGGAGCTCTTCTTCAATCTGCGAAAAGGCTGCTTCCAGCTTCTTGCCGTTGTTGCCGACTTCAATCACGCGTCCGCCGGTTTCCTCCGACAGTTTTTTCATGTCGTAGTCCCCGCTGTAGCCCACCGTGTATATCCCTCGCCCGTAGAACGCTCGGTCTGCAATCAACAGCACGTAGACGATGGTGTTCGCTTTCTGTGCGGCCTCGATGGCGCCCTGCAGCTTGACCACGCTGCCCTGGTCTTCGCCGTCCGAGAGGATAATGATGGCCTTGCGGCCGGTTTCCTGCTGCAACTTCTCGTGCGTGGCACTGTAAACGGCGTCGTAAAGCAACGTGCCCTTGGGGGATCCTGAGGGCAGGCCACCCCCGCCCGCTCCTACATTGATCTCCGCTTTATCCATCGCCCGGGAAAGAGCACGCGCGTTGTTGGTGTAGTCGGCCAGAAGGTCAAGATTAATGTCGAAGGAGATGAGAAAAGCTTCATCCTTCGATCGCAGCACGCGGCTGAGGAATGCAGCGCCGGCCTGTTGCTCCAGGGGTAAAACGTTCTGCTGGCTGCCGCTGGTATCGAGCAGGATCCCCAGGGTAAGGGGTTGGTCGCTCTCCGCATTGAAGTTTTTGATCGTCTGCGGGGTCTTGTCCTCGAGGATCGTGAAGTCGTCTTTGGTCAGGTGCGGAATCAGAGCGCCATGCTTGTCATGAACCGTGAAATACAAGCTGACCAGGTTAACGTTGACCTTGAGGGTCTCGAGCGGCTGCTCGTGATCGTCCTGATTAGGGTCTCCCGCCGGGCCCTGGGGCGGTGCGTCCGGGGACGGCGCAACCTGCGCCAAAGCTTGCATCCCTGTAAAACACAGCACAAATGCCAGAAGCCAAAGCGGGAAGCGCAATTTCATGGAAGTTAGACGGAATGGCATGGCTAAACGATACCTCGGTACCTCGAAGAGCGGGGACACGAAACCTGACGCGAAACCATGGATACGAAACCTGATACGAAACCGCGGTACAACGCCAAAGAGCGGTCTGCTAATCTTATGACAGTGACCGGACGCGTCTACGTCTAATAGTAAGTCTTGACGAACAAGTCAAGACTGAGGATGACCGCAAACGAGTTGTCCGCCTGGGGGAAGTCGTGGTAAGACTGCGTGTCTTGGCAATCATGTTGTTACTTCCCTGCGTGCTCGCAGGGCAGCAGCAAAAACCGCAGGATCAAACCGTGCCCGATGCCCCCCTCCCGCATCAAGCGGGCAGCCAGGGCAGCCTCGATAAGCTGAAACAGGGTGTCACGCCGGGTGAAGGCCTGTCCGCTCCGAACGCACCCCAGGACGAAAATACCACCACGACCCAGGATCCTTCCGCGGGTACCCCAGCCGCCGGCGGTGACCAGGTGCAGCAAGCTGAGCCGATCGTTCCCCAAGCAGGCCAGTACCAAAAGGATCTGGCCACTTTCAGGACCACGATCAACTATGTTGTTGTGCCCGTTACCGTACTCGACAAAAAGCATCAGCAGGTTGCCGGTCTGAATTGGCGTGATTTTCACCTGTTCGAGAATAACCAGCGACAACGTATCGCGTTCTTCAGCGCCGACGCGGTGCCACTTTCTGTTGCCCTGGTGATCGATCAAAGTCTGACCCGGGATGTGATGAAGAAAGTAAACGACAGCCTCTCTGCAATTCAGGGCGGCTTTACGGCATCCGACGAGATCGCGGTCTTCACCTACGCTGACGGAGTGAACAACCCGACCGACTACACGGCGGCGCTCAGTGCTCGCGTACCGGCTGTCCTGCAGGCGTCAAAAAAAGAAGGTGAATACCTCGGCGTGCCGATCAATAGCGGCCCGCTCTACGGCGGCCCCACGATCAATGGCCGCTCGGTAGATCCGAATCTCGACCCGCAGCGCGGTAACTCCGGCGTCGGTCTTATTCCCAAGGAAATCCACACTCTGAACGACGCCATCCTGGCTGCCGGCAAGTCCCTCTCGACCCGGCCTAAGGAATTTCGCCGGATCATTTACGTCATCAGCGACGGCAAAGAATCGCGCAGCAAAGCGAGCTTTAAAGAGGTAGTCCGCTATCTGCAGAGCAATAACATCGCGGTATATGGCACGCTAGTGGGCGATTCCGCTACGTGGGGATTGGGCTACCTGGATAGGTTCAAGCTGCCGCTGCTGCCCCTTTCTCCGGATAACATTTTGCCGCGGTACACGCTTGCGTCCGGCGGGCACCTCTATTCGGAATTCACAGAGAATGGCATCCAACGCAGCTTTGCCGAGATTGCCGCTTTGGCGCGCACGGAATACACCCTGGGCTACTACAGCCACATTCCGGCGATCGATAGTCAGTACCGCACGCTGGACGTTCGCGTATTGCGGGCGAATCTCGATGTGATCGCGAAGAGGGGCTACTACCCCACAGCAACAAACCTTTCGCGGTGACCGCCGGGGTCATTCACCCGAGCCTGCAATTCACAGGCCTGGGACTGGCGGCAGCTTGTTTCTGGGGCGTCAGCGATTTTCTCGGCGGCCTGGCCACGCGAAAAGCCCACGTTGTTTTTGTGGTCGCCACGGCTCACGTCATCAGCCTTATTTTCCTCCTGTCGATCGCGGTGGCAACCCGCTCGCCGCTTCCTAGCCAGCGCTATGCCCTGCTGGGCTTCTGCGCGGGCGCATTCGGCGGTGTCGCCCTCATCCTCTACTACCAGGCTCTTTCGCTCGGTGAGATGGGCCTCACCACCGCGGTGACCGGTTTGCTCACGGCGATGGTCCCGGTGGTCTATTCGTTCCGCACCCAGGGTTCTCCCAAGCCCAGCCAGATCGCCGGTTTTGTGCTGGCTGGGTTTGCGATTTTGCTGATTGCCTACGTGCCCGCCGGTAAGCCACGGCCTCTCGGTCTCAGCCTGGCGGCTCTTGCTGGTCTGGCCTTCGGCGTCTTCCTGGTTGTGCTGAAGATCGGGAGTGCGCACAGCTTAGTGTGGCAGCTCATTTGTTCACGTACCGCCAGTGCCACGTTAGCCTGCTCCGCTTCCGTTTGGTTCCTCGCGCGCTCACGTAGAGAGGCCCGAGGCCAAAGCAGACTCAAAGGGGCAAACCGCTTTCTCTGGATCGCCGGATCGGCTGGAGTGCTCGAGGCTAGCGGCAGTCTGTCTTACATGGGAGCCGCACGCAGCGGACGCCTGGATGTGGCGGCGGTGCTGGCATCCCTCTACCCCGTCGTCACGATTTTACTGGCAGCCTGGATTCTAAAGGAGAGAACTAGGGCGCATCAGGCCTTGGGCATGGCCTTGGCCCTGGGTGCGGTGGTGCTGGTCTCTAACTAAGCAGGCAGGGGATGACGAATCCTGTATACAAATCCGGGAAACTTCTCCGTCACCCGTTACGGAACCCAGCTTTTCGGGCACGCATGCCCGAGACAGATACTGGGCAGGTACTGGGCTACTTTCCAATCCCGGGAGGTTGTACCCGTCGAATGCAGAGTACTTACTTGACCTCGGAAGTGACCTCGGTCTTGGCTGGGGGAACATCCTGCTTGACCGGATCCGGTGTGCCCTTGATCGCGTCCTTGAAGCCTCGCATACCCTCGCCTAGTCCTTTGCCAAGCTCAGGAAGCTTGCGCGGTCCAAAGATCAAGAGTGCGACAACCAGAACAACAATAAGATGTGTAGGTGTAAGTAGCTCGCCCATAACGAATTTCTCCTGGCATCCACCGGCAAAAAACCACTTACCCGGCAGGCCCCGGAATTAACTTCCGGTTTGCTCTATTGTCGCACGGCCCTTGTGGGTTTCCCCATCTGCCGTACCCTGCCATAGTACGCCATTCGAGTGCTTTATGGATGCCGGTCGTCGCCTCCATTGGGTGCGGCCTGCTCGTTGAGGCGCCCGGCAACCATCTTGTAGAAAACGGACAGATTTTCTCCGCTCCCCATGGTGAGGCGGCGGTAGATTTTGATGAGCGGGTAAAGCCGCGAGCCGCGGATCAGTAGGGCAGGAACGGCCGCCACTCCGCCAGTCGGGTGTTGGGCCAGTTCCCACTCCCCGCCAAAACGCCTGAGAAGGACCTCGCCAAAATAGCTGCCCCACAGCCGCGTCTGAAACTCCAGATCCGCTGCCGCCTGGCCCTCGAGAATCTCCTCCAGCACGCCGACCGAAGACTCGCTGAAGTCGAGCTGACGGCGATGGTCGTTCCAGGCCACGCGCACGGCTTCTTCCGCGTAGGCGTTCATCATTTCGACAAGGGATGCGAACTGGGTCTCGGCCAGCGTTGTTTTCGCAGTCATACCGTCAGCCTATCGCTTCCGCCGTCTGACAGGAAGCCAAGTGCAATGTATCTTAAGGATTAGCCCTTTCATGCGAAATGAGCCCGCGAAGCGGGCCCTCTCTGCCAGGGAGCCTGGCGTTGGGTTGGTGTCGAGTAGGCGGAGGTTTGGTTGAAGGTAATGGGAGTGATTGGACGGAAGTGGGGGACCGCTGGCGTCCTTCTGACGACTGCATTGTTGAGTATGGGCTTGACGCTGGGCAGCACAGCGAGCGCACAGGTTGTTGTTCCACCTGCAAAAACCATACCGGAAGCGCCTTCTCTGCGGAATGAGACGCTGAAGCCTCTCGACTATAGCAACAAGTACGAACTCTACGGTGGCTTAGCCTCGTCACACTTTAATGCCGGGCCGGCTTTGATTCCGGGGGCAAACCTGGGTGGCTTCGACATCCAGGGCACGTGGTGGCTGCGGAAACGCCTCGGCGCAACGGCAAACCTCCGGGGTTATTACGGAACGACCGGTGTGGTTCCCAACCCGTACCAAATCCATGGCCCCTTTGTCTTCGAACACCTGTTCATGGGTGGTGTTACGTACCGCGGACCGAAGAACGAACACGCGGCGTTGGACTTTCACGCGTTGGCGGGCGGCTCGTATGGCATCTTTAACTCGGCAATCAACTCGGCAACCTATCCGGGTCTGACGGGGCCCAATCTGGGTCTCTTCAACAATGGTGTGGCATTCGCCACGGCACTGGGCGGATCCCTCGACCTGAATCGCTCGCCAAAGTTCGCCCTCAGGATTTCCCCGGACTACCTGCTGACCCGCTTCGGCGGCGTCACTCAGAATGAGTTCGCGATCTCGGTAGGTGTGCTCTACCGGCTAAACAAAAAGCCCCGTAAGTAACCGCCTATCGGTAACCACCACTGCGGCAAAACTGGGAGCCCTATACAAGCTGCGAAAACACTCGTTACACAACCAAGCGTTCGCCCGGGAGCGGCAGCTAACGAAGGGCACGGCTTCAGAGGCCAAGGAAAGACTTGTTACACATTCCAAGCCTTCGCGCGGGAGTGACTGCCGACGATTGGCACGGCTTCAGCCGTGCCAAATAAAGCACTCCTTTTAACTGGGGCTTTTAGCCGCTGAGGGAGCGATTTCTCGCTTACATAGACTTTTTCCGCAGCCTCTTTAGCCCCTGAGGTACGTTCTTTCTCCTCGGCTAACATCGCAAGTCGATGAAGGCTTACCCAAGCGGCCCTGTTTACCTCAAACCTTAATCAATCCCAAAAAAGCCTGACACCATGTGCTAAAGGAAACCAGGTTAGGGTTTACCGTTTGCCAGCCACTGCGGCTTCCAACTCGCCTGAGCAAGCCATGCGATCGGTTCCACCATCGATTCGATGGCCCTGACCATGTGACAAAAATCTATCCTGCTGATTTCGTCGCTGGGCTGATGGTAATCCTTGTGAAGCCCAAAGCTTGAGACCGTTTGCGCAACGATCCCTTTCCTGGCCAGGCTGTAATTATCGGAGCGCTGAAAGAACTTCTGTTCAGGATGGGGATCGGCGACCAGATTGGCTCCATGGAGCGCCAGTTGCGGCCCCAGGTTGCTGCGTTCGTATCCGGTAAGCCATAGGCCGTCGCGCGGCAAGGCGGGATCACGGCGGCCGATCATTTCAAACTCCAAATTGGCCACTATGTTTTTCAACGGTGTCGGTGGATGGTCGAGAAAGTACTGGTTGCCATATCCGCCCAGTTCCTCCGCACCGAAAAGCACAAAGAGAATCGTCCGCCGGGGCGGCGCAGATCGGGTGAACACGCGCGCCAGCTCGATGACGGCTGTCGTACCGGACGCATCGTCGTCGGCGCCGTTGTAGATTTGGTCTCCGCTCGATCCAGCTCCGACCCCAAGATGGTCCAGGTGGGCGGTTACCAGGATGACTTGTTTCGCAGCCACTGGGTCCGTGCCGCGCAGGATTCCTACGACATTCCACGTTTCCGTTCTCGGCACGTCGACAAAGTTTTTCAGCATGGTAGCGACCGGGGGTGGTAGAGGCGAAGGGAGCGGGGCTTTTTGCAGGAAGCTGCCCTGATCGCCGCCCGGTTGCAAACCAAATCCTGCGAACAGCGAGGCAGCGTAAAGTGCCGCGAGATGCTCATCGCGTGTTCCACTGCCACGGCCCTGGAGTTCGTCGGAGGCAAGGAAGCTCATGTCCTCGTGCACACACGCAACACAGAGGCGTGCATGAACTTGCCTGGGATTTTGGGCATGACCTGCGATCACAGTCATCAGGATCGTGCTGAGAACTAACCGGGAAATTGAATGCATCACGAAAGTATAATGAACAGGCGCCATGTTGCTTTTGCCGGCGCCTGCGTGATGGCGATGTAAAGGGGTTTCGTTGCGGGTGAGCGGACGCGAATACAGGATCGTCTGTGCTGTTGAGATTACCCTGGACATCACCCGCATTGGGGACTCGTTCAGACTAGGAATGTTGAACATGCGCCGAACAAGGGCTCTGTGCTGTTTGTTGCTCTTTGGGTTGACTGGCTGTGGTGGCTTCTTTGTTCACCAGACCAACAGCGGCGGCACCACGAACACCGGCGACTACGTTTACGCTGCAAATGCCAACAACACCTTTATCGCGGGCTTTGGCGTCAGCAGCAGCGGAGCACTTTCTGTTCTTAATAATTCGCCGTACAACAACGGGATAGCCGCGGTATCTTTGACCGTTACGCCCGCCAACACGTTCCTGTATGCGGGAACAACCAATGGCATCTACGGCTACACGATCAATAGCGACGGATCGATCACGGTTCTGAACAGCGGCAATCCGCTGGCCCAGGACGTGATCCCCACGGCTATGCAGGTGGATAGCACAGGTGGCTTTCTGCTGGCCTCAGGTTTTGGACCCTCCATCGGGGCACAGGCGATCGGGATATATCAGATCGATGCCAGCACCGGCCTCTTGACGGCGCAGACCGGTTCGCCGGTCGCTCTCTACACCGGCAACGCCAAGACCGCCACGGTGGTTACGCCGACGAGCATGCTGATCACCCCGAACAATTCCATTGTCTATGTCTCGCTTGCGACGCTGGGCGTGCAGGTGTTGACGCTGGGGTCGGGAGGCGCTCTCAGCACCGGGAACGGAACCGCAGTGACCGTGTTGCCGCCGCTCAGCACTTCGACCAGCCCTTCAGACTATGGGCTGGCGAGCGATCCCAACTCGTTGTTTCTGTTTGTGGCTGAAATCAACACCGGACTGCGCGTCTTCAGCATCGGCACGGCCGGCGCCCTCACAGAAGTAGTGGGTTCACCCTATACCGCCGGAACAGGCCCCACCGGCGTCCTGGTCGACTCTGCGGGCAGTTACGTCTACGTTGCTAACAAGGGCAGCAACAACATCAGCGCCTTTACACTCACCGCAGCCTCCGGCAAGCTGACCGCCATCTCCGGTTCGCCTTACAGCTCCGGGGGGCAGCTGCCGATCGCCATGTTCGAAGACAACTCGAAGAAATATGTGGGTGTGATCAATTCGGGGTCAAACGGGACCACGGGTAACAGCGATCTGCAGCTCTACAAATTCGACACAACGACGGACGGAAAACTGGATCCAGTCAGCACGGCTACGACGGGAACAGACCCGGCCCAGCCAGAAGCTGTCGCAGCGTCACATTAAGCCTGTGACGAAGGGCCCGGCTTTTAAGCATTTTCGCAATATCGCCGCAGCGAGCATTACTGTGGTCCGGTAAGAGCAGCGAGCTGTGGTTTTCTTTGAGAGAAAACCACGTAAAGGCCGGTGGCTTAGCTCGCTGCGGCGAAACCGGTCTACACCAATTGCGAAAATGCTATAACCGGCTGCGGACAGCCGCTGCCGAAGAGTGTTCAGACCCAATTTCTTCAATGAGATCCAGAGTAAAAACCAGAGTAAAAATGCTCTAATGATGACAGGGGACTTTACCTCTCATTATGTTTGTTGCTTTGCTTCTCCGCGGCCAAACCGGCCGGCGCTTTCTGGTTCCTTCTCTCCTTTGCGTTGCATTGATAACCTCGCTGAGTGGCTGTCGCCGCCTGCGGGAACAGTCCAAACCGGAAATGGTGTACGTCGTCGCCAAGCAGACCTACCTGAGGGACCGGGTGGCTGCTGTATCGAATCGCGTCGCCCTGGTGACCAATGGAGAGCCGCTCGGAGTCGTAGAGCATGGCCGGCGCTTCCTCAAGGCGAAAACCAGCAAGGGAGAAGTGGGCTGGATCGAAGAGCATATGGTCATCGATCAGGCTACGTTCGACGGATTCAATGCCCTGCAAACACAGCATGCCCACGACCCGGTGGTCGCGACGGGAGTGGTGCGCGACGATCTCTACCTGCACGTAAAGCCGGGCCGTGACACCGACCGGTTCTATCTGCTGCCGGAGAATGAAAAACTGCAACTGTTAATACGTGCTTCTGTGCCCAAGCCCGCGCCACCCCAGGGTTTTCTGGCGGTACCCGCAGGCAAGGGTAAGAAAGGCGCCCCAGAGACCCCGGGAGAACCTCCGCCCATCCCGATGGAGGACTGGTGGATGGTGCGAGATACCCATGGACAAGTAGGCTGGCTGCTCGCCCGCCGGCTGGATGTAGATGTTCCCGATGAAATTGCAGGCTATTCCGAGGGGCAGAAAATCGTGGGCGCTTACGTGTTGACCAAGGTCTACGATGCGGATTCCTCTTTACCTGACAAGATGGTGCCTGAATACGTCTCGGTCACCAACGCGTACAAAGATGGCATACCTTATGACTTCGATCAGGTAAGGGTGTTTACCTGGAACGTGAAGAAGCACCGCTACGAGACGGCCTACCGGCAACGCAATGTCGAGGGATACCTGCCAGTCACGATAGGTCAGGGAAAGAACCTGCAGGGTCAACCTCTACCGAATTTCACAATCACGGTAGCTACCAGCGAGACGGTCAAGGTCGACCCGGTAACCGGCGCCGCGCGCCCGGCCGATACGGAAGCGCTGTCGTACCAACTGGAGGGCGGCCTAGTGAAGAGGATCACGCCAGCCTCCGGAGCGGCGCCCGTGTCCGCAAAACCAAAAACGGCCACCCAGCGGGTTCATCGCCATCATGGCAAGGGTAGGAGATAGAGCAAAACCAGCACAACTGTCCACTTGGAACCTTCGGGTCGCACCATCGGCTCGTTGACTAGAGCATTTTCGCAATTACCGTGGTCCGATAAGAGCAGCTAGGTGTGGTTCTCTTTGAGAGAAAACCACGTAAAGGTGGGTAGCTTAGCTTAGCTCGCTGCGGCGAGGCCGGTCTACACCAATTGCTCGCTGCGGCGAGGATGCGAAAATGCTATAAGCAAACCAATCTTGAAGTCGCGACCAAGCAGTCCCGCAGGGACGGCTGATAGTAGCCCAGGACGCAGTCCTGGGTAGGGTCAGTCAACGGATCAAGTCCCGGAGGGACGACTGAAAATGCCCCAGGATGGAATCCTGGGTACCCCGCCTATACAAGCAACTGCGAAGAATCTCAAGAAACCAAACCCCCGGCCCTCTTAGAGCGGAACGAGCGTAGGTGTACCCGGTCGAGATCAGGTAAGTGGAGCGGCAGACTTAACGCGTTAACGCGTATGTTTGAGCCAATGCGCGGCGCACCTCCTGCCCGGGTACGCCTATTGCTGGTTCTGCTCTAATTTGGATAGCTGCTCTAGCTCAAAAAGTCGCCAATCGCCGCTACGACGATCTCCAGCTCCGCGAACGTCAGCTGGGCGAACATGGGCAGGGCCAAAACCTCGGAAGCGGCGCGCTCACTCTCCGGAAAGGCACCGGTTTCATAGCCCAGGCTGCGCAACGCCGGCTGCTGGTGGAGTGCCGAAGGATAGTAAATCTCCGAATCGACACCTCTCTCCTTCAAAAACGCTTTCAGCTCGTCACGCCGGCGAACCCGGATAACAAATTGATGGAAAACGTGGCTGGCCTTCACCCTGGTTTTAGGAAGAACCACTCCTTTTCCCGGATAGGGTCCGGCGTCGATTAACCCAGCCTTCTCAAAGAGCACGCGGTATCGCTCGGCTAACGCGCGCCGCTGCGCGTTCCACTCGTCAATGAAGCCCAGCTTTACCAGCAAAATCGCAGCCTGCAGGGTATCCATGCGGCTGTTCCAACCTACTTCCTCGTGCTGGTAGCGGACGCGCATTCCGTGCCCACGCAAGAGACGGACCCGCTCGTCGGTCGCCTCCGATGCCGTGGTCACCATGCCGGCGTCCCCGCCGGCACTCAGGTTCTTGGTGGGATAGAAACTAAAGGCGGCCGCATCGCCCAGGGCGCCCGCCTTGCGCCCATCCCACGATGCTCCGAAAGCCTGCGCGGCATCTTCGATCAACATCAGGCCATGCTTTTCCTTGATCCGCGAGAAGGCATCCCAATCGGCGGGCTTGGCCGTAAAGGTGAACCGGCAGAATCGCACGCACGGGCAATGATGCGGACTGCAGGCATTGCATGGCGGCCCCGGCATCAAGGTTGAAGGTTTCCGGATCGATATCGGCCAGCAGGGGCCGCGCGCCGGCACGCAAAATTGCACTGACGGAAGCAAAAAAACTGAAGGCAGTGGTGACGACCGCGTCACCGGGGCCGATCCCTGCCGCGGCCAGCGCCAGCCACAAGGCGTCGGTGCCGGAGTTGCAGCCGATAGCGTGGGCTACACCGCATTTCTTGGCGGCGGCGCGCTCAAACTCACCAACCTGGGCGCCGAGGACGAAATTCTGTGCCGAAAAGACGTTTTCCACGGCTTTGAGCAGGAGCGGGCCGATGGCCTGATATTCGCGCGACAAATCCGACCCGGGAACCCGGGAGACCTGCGGGATTGGGATTGAGGAGGGCCGGTTTTGAACGTTTGGTTGGGGCTTGAGAGAATCAGCGGACTTCATGCGATTCTCCCTTCATGCGGTTCTTTCGGCCCAGAGCCAAGTATAAGAATCCGCGGAGGGGCCCCGCAGCAGGATTTTTGCTGTGTCCCACGTTGGTTATGGTAGCACCGCAAACTTGGGACCACCCGCAGCCGCCTGCAGGCATCCAAGTTGAGGGTTGCCAGAGGAATTCGAGCGACATTGGCTATGTTTTTTTTCGAACAACCAGTTTGCCCGGTTAGCAGCAAGCGAGCGGGCAGGAGTGTAAACTTTTGAATAGCGGGATTTGAGCTCGTTTAGGCTCGGGACTCAACTTTGTAGTGATGCAAGAGTTGAGCATTTTTCCATAACGCAGTTAGACGATCATAGAAATGGGAGATCGGCACATGGACAACAAGCCGGCACAGAACATTCAGGACACGTTTCTCAATACGGTCCGCAAAGATAAGACTCCGATCACGATATACCTGGTCAGCGGAGTTAAACTCACAGGCAAAATACGCTCGTTCGACAAATATTCCGTGTTGCTTGAAAACAATAGCCAGGAGCAATTGATTTTCAAGCATGCCATCTCAACGGTGGTCAGCACCCGCTCTGTGCTGCACAGCGAGCATCGTCCGAGTACCGGCGTTGGCCATCCCCCAGCGAGCGCAACCGGGCCAGGCGGTTTGACCGCGCTGCCTGACAGCGCGGTGGCTGAGGGCTAGTTTCGCAGGTCGGCTCAGCCGGCCAGCTCAGCCATGCGGGGGCAGCTATCTTGGCTGCCGTTGGACTGCCGCCTCCGTGCCCGGAGAGGTGTTGGCTTGGTTGCGCCTATATTCGGGCTTAGCAGGCTACGGAAACACCCACTTCTTTGAAGTGGTACGGGCTACCTCGCCGCAGCGAGCATTAGCCCATACGTAACTCTTTTGTAATGAGTCCGGCTTTAGCCGCTGAGGGAGCGATTTCTCTCTTACAGAGACTTTTCCGCAGCCTGTTAAGATCGTCTTCCGCCACAGACCAGGCATTTCCTGCAGCTGACCTCATCGGGTTGAATGTGGAAGACTGAAACCCTGGTATGTAGTTTTCGGGAATCGTTCATGCATTTCCTTCAGGGGTTTCCTTGACCCGTTTTTTCATCCGTTTTTCATCCCGGTTCTTTCATTTAGGGAACTGAGGCCACTCGTGAGGGTCTGCTGAAAAGTACGGGCATGCAAGCGGATCGGGCACTCCTGGTCGGGGTCGAGTTTCCCTCCCGCCCGAAGGCTCTTCCGCGCTCCGCGACCCTCGCTCGAGAGGCTGCCAGGCTCACGGTCGGCACGACGGACCAGGCTGCTTTCGCCATGCCCGTCGATGAAGAGGCGGCCTTTGCGGAGTTTCGCGAATTGGTCGCAGGGGCAGGGGCTGAAATCGTAGCCGAGGTGCTGCAAAGGCGGCCAAAACCCGATCCCGCCACGCTGGTGGGCAAGGGCAAAGTCGAAGAAATTTCCGCTGTGGCCGAATCGTCCAGAGCGACTCTCATACTTTTTGATCATGACCTAACCCCTACGCAACTCAGAAATCTTGAGCGTGCCCTGCCGGTGCGTGTGGTGGATCGAACCCAGTTGATCCTCGACATTTTCGCCCGCCACGCGCGCACCCGTGAGGGCCAGCTGCAGGTGGAACTTGCGCAGCTCGAATACATGTTGCCAAGGCTTACGGGGCGCGGCTCAGCCATGTCTCAGCTGGGTGGCGGCATAGGCACCCGCGGTCCAGGCGAAACCCAGTTGGAAACGGATAGGCGAAAGATCCAGCGCAGGCTGTTGCAGCTGAAGGGAGAATTAACCGATGTTCGCCGGGTACGCACGCAGCAGCGCCATCGGCGGGCATCCGTGCCCGTACCCACGATCGCTCTTGTGGGCTACACCAATGCGGGCAAGAGCACCTTATTCAACCGGCTGACGGATGCCGGCGTTCTTGCCTCGTCGCGTATGTTTTCGACCCTCGACCCCAAGTTGCGCGCCATCGTGCTGCCCTCTCGCAGGCGGGTTCTCTTGTCGGACACGGTCGGCTTTATTCGCAACCTGCCGCACACCCTGATCACCTCTTTCCGGGCAACTCTTGAAGAAGTGGAAAAAGCTGAGGTGCTTTTACATGTACAGGACTGCTCGAGCCCCCAGCGCGATCAACACAAGCAAGAAGTGGAAAAGGTACTTGCCGAGTTGGGCGCCATGGGCAAGCCCATCCTCTCTGTCCTGAATAAAGTGGACCTTCTGCCACCGGGCGAGCCAGCGGCCTGCTCCGGTGAAGACTGGACCGTTTGCATATCAGCCGAGACAGGAGAGGGCATCGACTTGTTGCTGGAACTGATGGACAAAGCCCTGACCCTGGACCCGATTGTGGAGGAGAAGTTTCATATTCCCCAAGCGGAAGGGGCCATTCTTGCCGCCCTCGATGCCGGGGCATTGATCCTTAAGCGGGAGTTTTCCGGCGATTCGGTTGGTCTGGCCGTTGCCGGACCAGCGTCACTGCTGGGGCGCTATCGCAAGTACAGAGTGTAATCTTTGGGAGCAGAGACGGGCCGGAGGGATGGGAGCGGATCAAATTCCCACGAGACCGGCCTCGTCTGACCCTGATGCGGGTCCAGGAAGTAACTAAAGTATACGCCCTGCCCAAAAGTGCAACAATGAAAATGAGCCTAAAAGGGACTTGGGTCTTGCTCGGGACAAGCGGGTTCCTGGTCCAGACTTGGTCTCGACTTGGTCTGGACTAGTCCAGGCTCATCGGCGAAGTTTGACAGAGAAATTTCACCTCTGTTAAAAACAAAGCTCCCGGCTACCGCTACCGGCTCTCCGCACAACAATTCCCATATACTGAACATTTGCCATGGATGAGACATTACACCAACTCGGCGGACTACTGCTCGGCTCTGTGCCGACGATTATCCTGTTCCTTTTCATCGTGATTCTCTACCGTTTTCTGGTGTACGGGCCCCTGACCCGGGTACTGGCGGAGCGGCGGGCGCGCACGCAAGGGGCGATCGAACAGGCCGATGCCGCGACTACAGCGGCGGCCGCGAAAACGCAGGAATACGAGGCGCAATTGCGCGCGGCGCGCACGAAAATCTTCGCAGCTCGGCAAGATCGACAACAATTTTGGAATCACGAACGCGATAGCGCTGTCGCTGACGCCCAGGAGACGGCCCGTAAACAAGTGGACGAAGCAAAGATGGCTCTGCAAGCGGAAACCAGTGTGGCTCACCGCACCATCGAAGGTTCTGTCGATGAGCTGGCCAGTGAGATTCTGCGGGTTATTCTTCCTAACGGCCGTGCGGCAGTAGGGAGAACCCGTTGAAGCGCTTTGCTACCTCTCTGTTTTTATTCCTGACTCTTTTCTTTAGCGTGGCGACGGGATTTACTCAAACTCCAGCCGCCGACGCGCAGGCCCAGCCCCAGGCAAGCCAGACGGGTGCTCAGCCGCCGTTAGCCACTGAGAATTCCACCGCGAAGGAAGAAGAGACGGGCGAGAATGTGTATCGTCACTCTGCCTCGGTGCGCTGGCTGGGCCGCTGGCTGCACCTCGATCAGGAAGCGGCGGCGACACTTTTCCAATATCTGAACTTCGCCATCCTGGCGGGCGCTGTGCTCTTTTACCTGCTGAAGAATTTGCCCAGAGCATTCCGCGCCAACCGCGAGAAGATACAACACCAACTGATCGACGCTCGCACGGCGACCGAGCAGGCCAACGAGCGCCTGGCGGCGATTGAAGCCCGGCTCCGGCGACTGGATGAAGAAATTGGGCTTATCAGCAAGCAAGCCGAGAAAGACGGCGCCGAGGATGAGGCCCGCATCAGGGCCTCGATCGAGACCGAGCGCCGGCACATCGTGGAGGCCGTGGGCAAGGACATTGCCGCAGCGTCCAGCGCCGCTCAACGCAGCCTGAAGCAGTTTGCCGCCGGCCTGGCTGTCGATCGCGCAGTACAGAAATTGACTCTGACGGCAGACGAAGATCACGCCCTCTTGCAGGAGTTCGCACAAAGCCTTAGCCAGAAGCACGCCGGGCAGAGGGGAAAACAACTAATGTCCATCTTTGCCGCTCGCTATGCGCGCGCCTTCGCCGATGTTGTGCTGGAGGCCAGGCTGAACCCGGAGGAAGTGCAGAGTCAACTGAACGATTTTGCCGCCACCTTTTCCGGCAGCAAAGACCTGCGAGAGCTTCTACTCAACCCTTCCATTCCTGCAAAAAAGCGGGTGTCGATTCTGGACACGGTGAATGGGCGGGTGGGCTGCGGTCCCCAGGTAAGAAATTTTCTGGCGGTTTTAATCAGGCATGAACGGCTTGCATCGCTGAACGAGATTCTTGAAGCGTACCGGTTGGAAATGAACCGGCGCCTGCTGATCTCTAACGCCGAAATCGTCACGGCTCGTCCCTTGGAAGATCAGGAGCGCGGGCAGTTCGAAGAGCAGGTTGCCGCTCTGGCGGGAAGCAGGGTCCGCGCAACCTTTCGCGAGGACAGGGCGTCTGATGGGCGGAGCCATTGTGCGTATCGGAAGCACAATCTATGACGGCTCGGTACGGGGGCGGCTGGAACGCCTGAAAGAGCGCTTAATGTCGAACTAGTTTGCCGCACTTAGTTGCAGGACAAGGCTGATCGCCGCGCCGGGCACGATGGCCGACGGCGAGCAGGTTACAAACGCGCCGGCTCATCGGAGCGCCACACGAAATCAAAAGAATTGACGGAAGAACGAATGGCTCAGATTAAAGCAGACGAGATCACGCAGCTCCTTAAGGAGCAGATTCAAAACTACGACGCACAGATCAGCGTCGACGAGGTCGGCACCATCATTTCCCTGGGCGACGGTATTGCCCGCATCCATGGCCTCGACAAGGCGATGGCCGGTGAGATGTTGAAGTTCCCCCACGGCGTGGAAGGCCTGGCCATGAACCTCGACGAGGATCAGGTCGGCTGCGTCATTCTCGGTGACTACACCGAACTGCGTGAGGGCGACGAGGTCAAACGCAGCGGCGAGATCATGAGCGTGCCCGTCGGCGAGAGCCTCATTGGCCGCGTGGTCAATGCGCTTGGCCAGCCCATCGACGGTCGCGGACCGATTGAGGGAACGAAGCTCGCGCCCATTGAGCGCATCGCCCCCGGCGTGGTTGACCGCCAGGGCGTGCGCGAGCCCATGTCGACCGGCCTCAAGGCGATCGACAGCATGATTCCGATTGGCCGCGGCCAGCGCGAGTTGATCATCGGCGATCGTCAGACGGGCAAGACCGCCGTAGCGCTCGACACCATCATCAATAGCGCCAAGAACAACCTGATCTGCATCTACTGCGCGATCGGACAGAAGCGCTCCTCCGTTGCCCAGGTGGTGCAGACGCTGACCGAGCACGGTGCGATGGACTACACCATCGTGGTTTCGGCCTCCGCCTCAGAGCCTGCGCCGATGCAATACCTGGCGCCTTATGCGGCTACCAGTATCGGCGAGTTTTTCCGCGACAGCGGCCGTCATGCGCTCATCATTTACGACGATCTTTCCAAGCACGCCGTGGCCTATCGTGAGATTTCGCTGCTGCTGCGCCGTCCCCCAGGCCGCGAAGCGTATCCCGGCGACGTGTTCTATCTTCACTCCCGTTTGCTCGAGCGTTCGGCCAAGCTGAGCGATGCCAAGGGCGGCGGCTCGCTGACTGCTTTGCCGATTATTGAAACCCAGGCAGGCGACGTCTCCGCTTACATTCCGACGAACGTCATCTCCATCACCGATGGCCAGATCTACCTGGAAACGGATCTGTTCAACTCCGGCGTTCGCCCTGCGGTAAACGTGGGCCTCTCGGTAAGCCGGGTCGGCGGCAGCGCACAGATTAAGGCCATGCGCCAGGTCGCGGGGACGCTCAAGCTCGATCTCGCACAGTTCAGAGAGCTGGCCGCGTTTGCGCAATTCGGCAGCGATCTGGACAAGGTCACACAAAATCAGCTCAACCGCGGCCAGCGTTTGACAGAGATCCTGAAGCAGCCGCAATTCTCTCCGTTGTCGACGGAAAAGCAGATCATCGTCATTTATGCCGGCACCAACGGCTTCCTTGACGATCTACAGGTGGAACAAATCCACGCGTTCGAAGCCGGCCTGTATCCCTATCTCGATTCAGCACAGTCCGGGTTACTGAATGACATCGTAACCAAGAAGGCGCTGGATGATGACCTGAAGGGGCGCATCAAGGCCGCGCTCGATGAATACAAGGCTAACTTCCTGGCCCAGCACCGCGATGCGGCTCTCAAAGAGTCGGTGGTGAAGCCCTTGACGGACGAAGAGAAGAAAAAAGCCGACGGAAAGAAGTCAGCGTAACGAACCATGGCTAACGTTCTCGATTTACGCCGGCGTATTCGCAGCGTCAAAAGCACGCGGCAGATCACCAAAGCGATGAAGATGATCGCCGCGGCCAAACTGCGCCGTGCGCAGGAGCGCGCGGTATCGGCGCGGCCCTACGCCAACATGCTGGCCAGCGTGATCGGCTCGCTGATGCGCCACGTCGATCTCTACGATCCATCCACCGGTGACCTGCGTCATCCTCTGTTGCTTGCACGCGAAGAGAAGCAGGCCTTGCTGATCGTAGTCTCGGGTGACAAGGGATTTGCCGGCGCATTCAACGGCAACATCACCAAGGCTGCGTTCCGCTTCCTCAGCGACAAAGGCGACGAAGAGATTGACATCGCCGCGATCGGGCGCAAGGGCCGCGATCTCTTTCGCCGGCGCTACGGCGTAGCGACGTTTGTCGACAAGCAGAGCGATGGCGCCCCCATGGAGGAGCCCGGAGAACGCGAGCCCGGCCAATCACTCCCAGCGCCTGAAGACAAGCGCCGTGGCGAACGCAAGAACCGGATTGAAGTCGCGGGCGATTACCCCGGCATGCTGGATAAACCCAGTTTCGACCAGGTAGCGGTGCTGGCTCGTGAAGTTGTGCACCGGTACATGGAAGAAGAGCTCGACGCCGTTTACATCGTCTATAACGAGTTCAAATCCGTAATTGCTCAACAAGTCGTGGTCGAGCGTCTTCTGCCGGTTGTTGAAGTAGGCAAGCACGATATCAAGCAGGCGGAAGGCATGACCCGGGAAGAGCGTGACGAGATGGCGCGCGCCGCTGCTTCAGCCGGCGTCAGTCTGCGGGTAGCGGACAGCACGGAAGCTGAGCAGGAAGCAAAGAAGTTTGGCACCGCGGAAGTGGACTACATCTACGACCAGCCACCCCGCGAGCTTCTGAACGGCCTTCTGCGCCAGTACGTCACCTCGCAGATTTATCACGCGTTGATTGAGTCGAGCGCGGCGGAGCAGGCGGCACGTATGACAGCGATGGATGCGGCGACCAGCAACGCCTCGGACATGATCGATTCGCTGACGCTCACCCTGAACCGTGTGCGCCAGGCCGCGATTACCAAAGAAATTATCGAAATTGTCAGCGGAGCAGCCGCACTGTAGCTTCCGCGCAACAGGAAAGAACATTTATGGCAGAAAACATAGGCAAAGTGATTCAGATTTCGGGGCCGGCCGTCGACGTACAGTTCGAAGAGGCGACGATGCCACCGATCTACCAGGCACTGCGGGTCACCAGCGATGGCTTCGACGTTCCGCAACCCATCAACGTGGTTCTGGAAGTGGAGCAACACATCGGTGAAGGCCGCGTGCGCTGCGTAGCCATGGAGTCGACTGAGGGCATGGTGCGCGGCATGAAGTGCCTCGACACCGGCTCGCAGATTACCGTACCCGTGGGCGTAGCGACGCTGGGCCGCATTCTCAACGTGATCGGTGAGCCGGTCGACGAGTTGGGTCCGGTGAATGCGAAAGAGCGCTGGCCGATTCACCGCGCCGCTCCCTCGTTTGAAGACCAGGCGACTGCCGAAGAGATGTTTGAAACCGGCGTAAAGGTCATCGACCTGATCCAGCCGTTTTTGAAAGGCGGCAAGATCGGTCTGTTCGGTGGCGCTGGTGTGGGCAAGACGGTCATCATTCAGGAATTGATTAACAACGTCGCCAGCAAGCACGGCGGTGTTTCTGTGTTCGCCGGCGTCGGCGAACGTACTCGTGAAGGCACCGACTTGTGGAACGAATTTGAAGAGTCGGGTGTTATCAACTCGAAAGACCGCGAGAAGTCGAAGGCCGCCCTGGTATACGGCCAGATGACCGAGCCGCCAGGGGCCCGCCTGCGCGTGGCGCTGACCGCTCTGACCATCGCGGAATATTTCCGCGACGAACAAGGCAGCGATACGCTGTTGTTCATCGACAACATCTTCCGCTTTACGCAAGCTGGGTCTGAGGTTTCGACGCTGCTCGGCCGTATGCCTTCGGCCGTAGGCTACCAGCCCAACCTGGCAACGGAAATGGGCGAACTGCAGGAACGAATCACGTCCACCAAGAATGGTTCCGTCACCTCAGTGCAGGCCATTTATGTTCCGGCCGATGACTTGACGGATCCTGCGCCAGCGACGGCCTTTGCCCACCTGGACGCGCAGACTGTGCTTTCGCGCGCACTCACAGAGATCGGTATTTATCCGGCGGTCGATCCCCTTGCCTCAACGTCACGTATTCTCACGCCCCGCGTGGTGGGTGACGAGCATTACAGGGTGGCCCAGGGCGTCAAGCGCCTCCTGCAGCGCTACAAGGATCTGCAGGACATCATCGCTATTCTCGGTATCGATGAACTATCCGAAGAAGACAAGCTGACCGTGAGCCGCGCGAGAAAAGTGCAGCGCTTTTTGTCTCAGCCGTTCCATGTAGCGGAAGTGTTTACCGGCGCGCCGGGCAAGTACGTCAAGGTGGAAGATACCGTGCGCAGCTTCAAAGAGATCATCGAAGGCAAGCACGACAGTATTCCCGAGCAGGCCTTTTACATGAAGGGCTCGATCGAGGAAGTACTCGAAGCAGCCAAGAGCATGCAGGAAAAATAACCCATGGCAGACGCAGGCAATCAATTGCATGTCCGGCTGGTCACGCCGGACCGGGTCCTGATCGACGAGGCCGCCGACGCGGTCGAGCTACCGTCGAAGTCCGGCTATTTGGAGGTGCTCTACGGGCATGCTCCCCTGCTGGCTGAACTGGGCGTAGGTGAAGTGAAGCTACATGGCGGCAACGGCGCCGATCGGAACTACTTCGTGGTGTGGGGATTCGTCGAAGTACTGCCGGATCGAGTGACCATCCTCGCGCAGAATGCCATCAAGCCGGAAGAGATCGACGCCGGTGCGGCGCAGCAGCAGTTGGAAGACGGACAGAAGCTCTGGAACGACGCCGGCGAGGATCCGGAGAAGTACCTGCAGGCCAATGAAGTGATTCATGAAGCCCAGGTAAAGCTGGCGAGCGCACATAAGGGCTAGAGCTCAGTTTCACTTCGCAACTGGCGGGAAACCGCAGATCTCTCCACTACGCTGCGCTCCGGTCCCCCGGCAGGGCAGCAGTTGAATTAGGAAATCTTCTTAATGGTTAAATTGGCGGTCCGACTGAAAGTGGCAAACCATGGGCGCTCATGATTTTTGAATTCGCGAAGGATGCGTCCTTTTAGGTTGATGATTGACCGCTACCCACTCGTCTTGATTTTCACAACTATTGTGCGCCGTCGCTAGGATCGCGACTTCCGTTTTCGCTATCTCGTAGCGATGCATTTTCTTCATTTCGTGATCTCTCGTCACGAGCATCCAACCGTTTCTGTTGCAAAACCGAATAACCTCAGGGTCTTCGACGTTCTGTCTGACAGAGCCGTTTTCGTCTACGAACCATTCTGGGAATCGTTGGACCGTGAACCCTGCCGTTCGTAGGCGAACGGCGACGGATTCAGCCGAGAAGCCTTCATCGAGAAACAAGACGCATTCCTCACGCCGCTTTTTGACGTACGATCCCAATATGAGCTAGCGCCTTCTCTACCATGTCGCGTTGCAGCCCGTAATCCTTTGCGATTTCGCTTGTAGTGAGTCCGGCGCGTTTTCGTCCCAAAAGGGCTGTCACCGGAATGCGGGTTCCCGTAACAACTAGCCGCCCCGACATAATGTTTGGATTCATAGAGACTGGCCGACTCTCTTGATCGGTAGTAGCGAAGCGCCACGGGAAAATAAACTTCCCGGCGACGATCCTCGCGCCAAACAGATCGGCAACCTCACTCACTACCTGTTGACCTGGCTTTTGGCCTAGCGACGTTACTGTACGGGGATTCTTCCCGCGAGCAGGCTTGTCATAAACGAGGTCTTTAAGGCATTCCTTAACGGCGTCTGCACGCTGGAGTGGGTGCTGCGATCCAAACATCTCCCGGGCATTCTGCATCGACACTCTCAGGAATTGCAACGAGAAGTCGAACTTTTCACGTAACAAGTAGACCCGATAGGCTTCTTCCATATCCCGGTATGAGAGAAGGTGAACATTTCCGTAGTCGCCGGATGCTTTAAGGATCGGATTCTTGCCGTGATACCACGAAAAAAGGGTTCTCTGGCTTAGGGCTAGAAATGTCGCAGCCTCTGGAATTGTGTAGGTAGGAAGGGTACGAATATCTTGCCCTTTTTCGCGACTTGGCTTTTTATCGAACACGTCGAAATCACTGTAAAACATGCCATTGAGTCTGGCTATAGCATTCATGCGACCTTTCCGCCGCAGTGATAGAGTATGGCTAGGAAAGGTTCGGATGCGGCCATAAGCGGCAACTCAAACAGTGATCAACCTAACGCGAAAGTCCGAATCGCGGCGCAAGGGCTAACGTTTCTTCTGCCCCCGCCCTGTCTCCTTACATTATTGTCGCTCGCGGCTCCCTATCTTTGCCAGTCAGGTGTCCGTAGGTTAGGCGCTTACCTGTGACTTCGGTGAGTGCCAAGGTGGAAGGGTCTGCATCGTTCGATTCGTTGCCTCTTGTTGCGCGGTTGTTGTAGCGAAACGATTGCTCGTCAAGGTAGCGGAACAGGTGGAACGGTTCAACCTAATGCTCGCTGCCGCGAGGTCGCCCGTATCTTGAAAGTCTCTCACCGTACTCGCAGACCCGCGGATGTGATCCGGGTCGGTGCATAATCGACTTCAGGCGTTCATGAATTCCCTACTAGGCTGGGGGTGTAAATGGAATACGTCAATCTCGGTTCGACCGGGCTGAAGGTTTCCCGAATCTGTCTCGGAACCATGACCTATGGCTCAAAGAAATGGCGCGAATGGGTGCTGGAGGAAGAGGAGTCCAGGCCTTTCTACCGTCGGGCCATTGAAGCCGGCATCAATTTCTTCGATACCGCCGACGTGTACTCGCTCGGCGTAAGTGAAGAGATCACCGGTCGTGCGCTCAAGGAATACGGCCCATCCCGCGACAAGCTTGTGATCGCTACCAAGGTGTTCAATGCCATGGGGAGCGACCCTAATCAGCAGGGCCTTTCGCGCAAGCACATCATGCATGCCATGGACGATAGCCTGCGCCGCCTCGGAACCGATTACGTCGATCTCTATCAGATTCACCGCTTCGATCCCCATACGCCCATCGAAGAGACGCTCGAAGCACTGGACCAGGTGGTGCGCGCAGGCAAGGCGCTCTACATCGGCGCCTCGTCCATGTACGCCTGGCAATTTCTCAAGATGCTGCAGACCTCGGACATGATGGGGTTGACGCGCTTCGTCGCCATGCAGAACCATTACAACCTCGTGTACCGCGAAGAAGAGCGGGAGATGATCCCCCTTTGTCTGGATGAGGGTGTAGGCATGATTCCCTGGAGTCCGCTGGCGCGGGGATTTCTGGCAGGCAACCGCAATGCGCAAAACCTCGGGGAGACCGTGCGCGCAAAGACAGACGATTTTGCGCAGAAGATGTATTACCGCCCGTCGGACTTTACGGTGGTAGAGCGGCTCACCGAAATCGCGACGCGGCGAGCGGTACCGAATGCGCAGATCGCCCTGGCCTGGATTCTGGGGAAGCCCGGCGTGAGTTCACCCATTATCGGCGCCAGCAAGATGGCGCATCTCGATCAGGCAATCGAAGCGCTCGATCTCCACTTGGAAGAAAGCGAAATCGAAGCTCTCGAGCAGCCTTACGAGCCGCACCCTGTTCTTGGCTTTTAGTCTGTCTTGTAGCCAGTCTTGTGGCCTGGACATCCCCGCTCTGGTCGCAGAGCCTGAGACTAGAGGGGCTGGAGGAGCATAGGGTGGCCAAGCAGCAAACCCGCCGCAACCATCAATTCGACCTGCTGCGCATCCTCTTCGCTACCCTGGTGCTGCTGGCTCATGCTTTCGAACTCACCGACGGTTACGCGTCGCGCGAGCTACTCGGCCGATGGACCCGTTCCTCCATGACCTTTGGCACGTTGGGCGTGGACGGATTTTTTGTGCTGAGCGGCTACCTGATCGTGCAAAGCTGGCTGAGCGATCCTGATTTCATTCAGTACATGCGAAAGCGATGGCTGCGCATCGTTCCCGGTTTTTTAATCGCCGTGCTGATCAGTACGCTGGCCGTGGGTTTGCTTGCACCGGGAGTCGATTCTTTCTTCAGCCATTTCGGCTGGAAATTCCTCAAGAGCGTTGCTCTGCTCACCAATCCGGCCACCCCGCCTGTTCTGCCCGGGATGCCGTATCCCACGGTGAACGGAGCGATGTACACCATTGCATATGAGTTTCGCTGCTATCTGCTGATTGCGCTGCTGGGACTCTGCGGCTTGTTCCGGCGCCCGCTGCTATGCCTGGCCGCCAATCTGCTTCTGCTCTCAACCCTGCTTTACCTGGCCCCTTTCGAGCACATGCACTGGCCCTGGCAAAACGTCTTCGGCGTGCCGGCACTGACGATCCGGTTGACGGGTATTTACCTGGTCGGCGTGTGCTTCTATTTGTTTAGCGACAAGATTGTTTTCCGCCCGCGCTTCGCCATGGCTGCTGCCGCAGCCATGGCGGCATGGGTGGTCTTTCTACCATCCACGGCGGAGTTTGCCGTAGTGTTAGGTGGCAGCTACCTGATGTTCTACCTGGGACACATGCATCTTTCCGCGTTGTCATGGATGAGCCGCTTCCCTGACATCTCGTATGGAATCTATTTATATGGATGGCCGGTCGAGAGCTTGTGGATCTGGTTCCACCGGGGCTCACCCTGGATTTGTTTTGCTGTTTCCACCGTCTTCTGTTTTGCGCTTGGCTGGCTGAGCTGGCATTTTGTCGAGCGTCCTGCACTTAAGCTCAAACGGAAACCCACCGCGCGACTGACCGTCGCCTGACAGAGCCAGGAGAAAGATCGCGTTGGCCAAAGAAACAGGAACTGATACAAAATTCAACTCGACGGTGTTCGCCGGCCTGTTCGCCGGTCTCGTCCTGCTGTTTTGCGCCTGGGCGCTATCGCTCCCGCTTTTCCCCACGCAGGATGGCCCGATGCACAAGTATTACGTGCACGCCATCGCGTCTCTGCTCTCCGGCTCACATGCCTACGATGCCTATGTCATCCGGCATCCGTTCCCGCCCTATGCGACCCACTATGCCATCCTGCTCGGGTTAAGCAGGTTCCTGTCTTTCGATCTGGCTGAAAAGCTGCTCATCTGTATCGCTTTTGCCTGCACGGCCTATGGAGTGCGCTATTGTGCGCGTTCCCTTGGTCCCAGCGGAGAACTGGTTTCGCTCAGTGCGGTTCCTCTGGTTCTTCACTGGTCGCTGGGCATGGGCTTTCTGAATTATTCGCTGGCTGTAGGACTGTTTTTCCTGGCCGCCGGACTCTGGTGCCGGGCGTCGGGCCGACTTTGGCCAGGGTATGCCGCGACCAGTCTGCTGCTGGCGTTCACGCACCCGATCCCCCTGCTAATGCTGATCGTTTTCTGTGTCCTCGATCTGCTCATTCGCCTCCTGCGCGGAAGCAGAAGCGCCGCATACAAAGGTTTGCGCTGGCGCGTTTCAGCGCTTGCGTTTACGGGTATCTGCTTTCTCTATTCGCTCGCCAGCGTCGATCGGTCGCGATCCGCTTCAAACCTTCGCGGCTTTGGCCTGCACGAGAATGCCCTGATCAGTAGCCTGGCGCTTTTCGGTATCTCGCCGTTCGACACGCGATCGAACAGTCTATTGGTCAACCTTTATCGCGTAGGCCTTTATGCCCTGCTGTTGTGCTGCCTGTGGCTGGCGGCGCGGGGAATCATCATCCGCTGGCGATCTTGCCAACTAAGGCCGGCCGACAGCATGCTGATTCTTGCTGTGGCTGTTCTGGTTGCGATCCCGATTCTGCCGGCTTCGATGAACGGCTCAGACTTCTTCGCGCAGCGCCTCATGCTCTTTCCCTGGCTCGGGGCTGTCGCTGCCGCCGGTGGCTACGCCGATCCGCGCAAGCTGATCCGCATGGCTCCGCTCTTCGCTCTCGTTTTGGCGCTTCTCACGCTGCTGCCCGCGGAGATCTTTTTTCGCCCGGTAGCTCATCAGATGATCGCTCTCGAGAATCAGCCTCTGCCAGAACGTACGCAGGGACTGGCTATCCTCGACCCGGCGATGCTTCGGGCCGTGCGCGTGCAACACCAGCTCGGCTTCAATCCTTACCTCTGGAGCGGGGCGCTCCCGCTTCTGCGTGCCGACAACGTAATGCTCAACAGCCCTTTCATGGACCAGAAGATCACACCACTGATGCCGGCGCCGGGCGGCGATCTGCTGATCGATTCCATGGCTTCACCAGAAGAAGCGGAGCGCCTGATTAACGGCAACGTCGATTTGCCGGCTCTGCCGGCTTCGACACGTTCCACCCTGCTCGCGTCCACGCAGTTTTTTGTGTTCGTCGGTGAGCCACCCGCGCTGGAGCAGGGATTAGCGCCGTTAGTCGGCGCCCGTGAGGCTGCTCGCTACGCCTGCACGAACCACAGCTGGTATCTGGTTTGTCTGGCCCTCAAGTCTTAGTCAGCCGGTGTTTGCGGCAGAGACGCGAACGATTCATTCCTACAGCAAGCCGGCTCGCGTCGCATGGTCCTCGATCGCCTGGTTGATGTCGAGCGCCAAAGCCAGGGCATCGCGGGCTTCCTCCGGCTTGACGCGGGGCGGCTTCCGGGTCCGGACCGCATCGAGAAATGCCTTGATCTCCAGCAGCAGGGGCTCTCCACCCTGCACAGCCGGCTTTGTGGCGACGAGATTTGCCTGGGAAGCTGGGTCCTTTTCCGTGCCTGGGCCCTTCTCCATGCTTGGAACCACGTTGCCTCCCGGGGCCACATTAATGACCAGCAGGTCCTGGCGCGCATAGTCGATCGAGAGATATTGGTGCGGCTGAAAGAAGCGCAGCTTGCGCACCGTCTCCGTGCTCACCCGGCTGGCAGTGAAGTTGGCCACACAGCCGGAGACAAATTCGAGGCGCACATTGGCAATGTCGACCTTGGATGACAAGATCCTCAGGCCTACGGCATGCAACTCCCGCACCGGCGAACGGGCAAAGCTGAGCACGATATCCAGGTCATGGATCATCAGGTCCAGCACCACGTCGACGTCCAGCGCCCTGCGATTGAAAACGCTGAGCCGGTGGGCCTCAAAAAACATAGGCCCGTTGACCAGCGTTTCGGCCACCGCGACCGCGGGGTTGAAGCGCTCCAGAAGGCCCACCTGGAGGACCCTTCCTTCTGCCGCCGCCTGGCGAACCAGGGCATCGGCATCCGCCAAAGTGACGGCGATCGGTTTTTCCACGAGAACGTCCAGGCCGTGGTCGAGCGCTTGCGAGGCCACGGAGTAATGGGCGGATGTGGGAACACACACGGAAACCGCGTCCAGGCGCAGCTCTCCCCTGCGACAGGCGTCGAGGCAGGCCTCAGGCGTGGCATACACCGCTAGACCTTGCTGGCGCAGCGCATCGACGACTGCCGGGTTGGTGTCGGCCACGGCCGCGAGTTTCACTCCCAAACCAGACTGCTCCAGTTCACGGTAAACGCGCAGATGATTACGCCCGAAAGCCCCAGCGCCAAAAACGGCTATCTGCAGGGCGTTGTTACTGTCTGCCATAAGTCATTCGTTTGGAGTCATTCGCTTGGTTTCTGGCGCTTCGAGGTTTCACTTTGAGGGTTCGCCTGCTTCCTTGGGGAGAACTTCCGTGGGAGCGTTCGCTTATTTCCCCTGAACGGCGACGAGGCATTTGGAGTAGAGGGCAAGAAGCTGGTTCACCTGATCGTCAGGCTTTGAACCTGTGGCCGCGACAAATCCCGCTGCGGGGGTAGTGCCCCTTCCCAGACCCGTTGACGCAGCGATAAATTTCAATAGATCCAGGGCGATATCTTCATTGCGGCGCGAACCATTCGATGCGATAACGTTCGGTGCGGTAACGGGTTGTTCCATGTGCTTCCTCCGTGGCGATGCTACCAGAACGCGGGGGAGGACGGAAAAGCAGAGCTGCTTTAGGGGGATCATGATGGGCGCGCATTGCCTGCGGGCAACATGCGAGTATGCTGCTACTTGCAGCGGCTGAAGATGCGGAGGAAGTTGCGGTGGCACTGATGGCGATCCAGCAGATTCGACGTATGCGCGGCGGGGCGCAGAGCCATCTCATGCTCGCCTCCGATGGCCATCTGTACGTCGTCAAGTTCAGCAACAACCCGCAGCATATCCGGGTATTGGCCAACGAGCTGCTGGCGACTCGCCTGGGCGCAGCCGTCGGGCTCGCCGTTCCTCACTCCGACGTGATTGATGTAACGGATTGGCTGATCCGGAATACTCCTGAACTATCGATCCAACTGCGCGGCGGAGCCCAACCCTGCCGGCCCGGTTTGCAGTTCGCTTCACGATGGGTGGGCGGGTTGATGCCCGGTCGAACGGTCGATTACCTTCCCCAGGAACAACTGCTGGAAGTGCGCAACCTGCATGAATTCGCCGGCATGCTGGCGCTGGACAAATGGACTGGCAACATCAACGGCAGGCAGGCGGTGTTTCAAAGAAAACCGCGGGAACGGCGTTATAGTGCCACGTTCATCGACCAGGGATACTGTTTTGGAGCCGGAGAGTGGTCCTTTCGCGACGTCGGCCTGTGTGGGGTTTATGCGGATAACACGGTCTATCGCGGGATTACGGGATGGGAGAGCTTCGAGCCGTGGCTGAGCCGCATCGAGAACCTCGAACCGGATATCGTATGGCCGATCGGGGAGATCGTCCCGCCGGAATGGTACGGAAGCGACCTCAGCGCGCTGGAGGTTCTGATCGAGCAGTTGCTGGCGCGGCGTGCGCGCGTGCGGGATCTGATTGTTGCGTTTCGGAAATCGGCGCGGTGGCCGTTTCCTAATTGGGAGGGCGAAACGCAAAAGGCACTGGGCCGGGACTTCCCTGAGGCCTCGTGGATGCGTGATATTGAACAGGGTAGCGGATTGAACTGAAGCGGTGCCGCGGAAATGAGAGGGCCATATGGAACGAAAACAGTGCGAGTTTCAACTCATCCGATATGTGCCCGACCCTGTGAGGAATGAGTTTGTGAACATCGGTGTGCTGTTGCGCACGTCCCAGGGCGAGCAGAGCGAGCTGCGCTTTACCCGCGACTGGAGCCGGGTGCGTTGCCTCGATCCGGATGCGGATATCCCCATGCTGGAAGGGTTGGAGAGCGAGATCGCGCATCGCTTGCGAGCGCAACCGGCGGACCTGACGAAGCCCATCATGACGTTGCTCGAAGACACGCTCTCAAACGGAATACAAATGACCGAGACCAAAGCTCACCTGGCGGAGACTTTTGTGTCTGCGATCGAAGATCTGATGCGCCGGTATGTGGATACTCCACCGCGTGAACGCAGCCAGCGGCTGGGCGGCCGTGCCGCGTTGCGCGTGGCCATACGCACGCAATTTGAGAAGGCCGGCGTGTGGGGGCTGATGCAGAAGAACATCGCGGCTGCCCAGTACACCAGGCCGGGCGACCCGTTGCGCATCGAATGCGGTTATCGCAACGGGCTGCTGAAGATGTTCCAGCCGGTGTCGCTCGAAACAAATGCGGACGATGCCCGGCTGCTGGCTTTCTCCGCGCCCAGGCTGGCCAATGGGGTGAAGCGGTTGGAGCATAGAGATTTACTGCTCACCGCCATCGTTGAGCCGATTCGTTGGCCGGCGGGCAACAACGAGCCGGACGAGGAGCAGCGGGATCTCTACGAGTATGCCAACGCGATCATGAAGGAGCAGGGAATCCGGGTGATGGCTAGTTCCGAGTTGCCCAATCTGGCGCGGGCGGCTCGCGACGAACTTCATGTTTAGTCTCGATTTCTCACAATCAGGGAGGAGAGGAGCGACGAGGCTGCTCGCTGCGACGAGGCTGCTCGCTGCGGCGAGGCTATGTTGTGCGGTGGCCGGCGGCGCAAAAAAACTGTGGGTGCCCCATCCCCCCGGATTTCCCGTCGAGTTTCGTGAGCCAGATGTACTTCATGCGGCTTTCCTTTGAAGAAAGCCGCACACGCTGATGTGTCCAATTTAGCGTGCGGGAAATCCGGGGTCCTTGACGGTGCCTTTCCGGCAAGGGTGGGAAGTCGCAAATCTCAACGCACACGGTCCTGGTAACCCACCCTTCGCAAAAAAAGCGAAGGATGATTGCATGACAGCGTCGGCTCCTTCGACCTGAGTAGACTGGTTGCTGCTAACGACCGGAAGCTCGGGAGGAAAGGAGCCGAGCATGATGATTATAGGCTGTGATTTTCATCCGCGGTTTCAACAGATCTCCTATTTGCTTGAGGAAACAGGAGAGTGTGGGCAGCGGCGCTTGATGCACACGGCGGAGGCGGTAAAGTACTACCGCTCGCTGTGCGGCACCAGGATGCGAGTTGGCATCGAGGCCACCGGGAGCTATGGCTGGTTTCGACGCTTGATGAGTGAGCTGGGCTATGAACTTCTAGTGGGAGATGCGACCCAGATTCGCGCCTCGAACCCGCGCCGGCAGAAGACCGACAAGCGGGATGCGGAGCATATTCTGCGTTTGTTGATGGAGGATCGTTTCCCTGCCATCTGGCAGCCGCCGGCAGAGAACGAACAGCTGCGGCAACTGCTGTTGCATCGCTGCCGCCTGGTCAGGTTGCGCACGCGGGTGACCAACCAGTTGGACGGGATGGCCAAGAACGAAGGGCTGATCATTCCAGGCCGATGGAGCGGAAAACGCCGCCAGGCCATTGAAGCCTTACCGCTGCCGGGCTGGTATGGCGAGCGGCGCAAGGATCTGCTGGCTCTGCTGGACCGGGTTGAGGAACGGATTGCGCCCTTGAACAAGGCGGTAAGCCAGGCTGCGGCCTCCAACGCCGAGGCTTGTCTGCTGATGACGCATCCGGGCGTGGGTCCGGTGGTTTCACTGGCCTACGTGCTGACGATCGGCAACTGGCAGAGGTTTCCGCGCGGCAAGCAGGTGGGCAGTTATCTGGGGCTGATTCCGTCTGAGGATTCCAGCTCCGACAAGCGCCGTCTGGGACACATCTCCAAGCAGGGCAACACGCTGCTGCGCTGGTTGCTGGTGGAGGCGGCGAGCACCGCGCAGAGGTACGACGCGAGCTGGCATCGGCAGTATGTGCGCCTGTCGATGGAGAAGCATCATGGCGTGGCGAAGGTGGCCATCGCGCACAAGTTGGCAGTTAGGTTGTATTGGATGTTGCGCTCCGGGCAAGATTATCAGCACGTCAGGGAGCGCGGTTCACATGCGAGGCAGTCCGAGTGCCCCATTGGTCTCAGCAAGAGACCGGTCGAATGATTGGACGCCTCGACTCTTTCTGCGAGGAAAGAGTTTGAACAGGAAATCATGGTGCAGTACCGGACCGAATACATGGCTGATGGAACCTGATGGTTCTATCGAAGGTGATTGAATCAACGTGCGAGCTCGGGTCGTTTAGCAATGAAGGACGGTTTTCCAATTATGGTTCGAATCTCGGAAAGTACGTCCGCGATTCGAACCAAGCTCAATGGTCGGGAGTGATCGGAGCGGGGGTCAAGGGTCAAGATGAACGCCTAAGTACGGCGCCCTTGACCCCGCTCCGATCACAACGGGAGATTCTGTGCCTTTCTCCCTTGACAGGAGTGCAGGCTGTCATACATGGGGCACCCGCAGGTTTGTTGCACTCCCGGCCAAGCGATATCACGCCGCGCTTCTTTATCGTTCTCAACCGTGTGAGAAATGCAGATGAGCGCCCGTTCAGGGTCAGATATCGGCTCTGTCCGCGGGGACCCACGCACAACTGAGGACTAAATGAAATAATCGGCAGCATGAACGCCTCTCCAATCGTTGGCGTAGTCATGGGAAGCAAGAGTGACTACGACGTGCTGCTGCCCTGCGTGGAACTGTTACGTGAGTTTGGCATTCCCTATGAAGCGCGCATTGTCTCCGCGCATCGTACCCCCGACTGGCTTTTCGAATACGCCGAGCAGGCCGAGCCGCGGGGACTGAGAATCATCATTGCCGCAGCCGGCGGCGCGGCGCATTTGCCGGGAATGATTGCCGCCAAGACCATTCTGCCAGTACTGGCGGTTCCAGTGCCCGCTACCTGCCTGCAGGGCGTTGATTCGCTGCTCTCCATCGTCCAAATGCCGAAAGGCATTCCCGTGGCCACCCTGGCGATTGGCAAGCCTGGAGCCGCCAACGCGGCCTTGCTGGCCATTGCCATACTTGCAGGCAGCAACCTGGAGTTGGGCAAACGGCTGCACGCATGGCGCGAAGCGCGCACCAGGGAAGTGCTGGACGCGGAGCTGCCGGAATGAGCGTGATCGAGCAGGGCTCGACCATCGGCATTTTGGGAGGCGGTCAACTCGGCCGCATGGTGGCCATGGCTGCGCGATCGCTGGGCTATCGCGTTCAGGTGATGGACCCGGACCCTTCCTGTCCGGCACGTTTTGTCGTGGATTCCTGTTTTGTCGGCGGCTGGGACGACGCTCGCGCTGCGGCCGATCTGGCCCGCGGATGTGACGTCATCACGCTCGAGATCGAGCAGATCTCCATTGCCTCGCTCGAGGCTGCGGCCAGCCACTGTCCGGTGCGGCCGGGCAAAGACATCCTTGCCATGGTGCAGGACCGCATCACTCAGAAGAACTGGCTACAAGATCAGGGCTTTCCCGTGGGGCCTTATCGGGCGATCGGTTGCGAAGCCGACCTGCATCGGGCAGTGGCGGAATTGCCCGGACGTATTTTTCTGAAGAGCGCTCGCGGCGGCTATGACGGCAAGGGGCAGGCAAAACTCGACAGTACGCACAACCCCGGCAAGCTGGCGGATCGTGTGAAAGCCGCCTGGCGGGCACTGGGGGAACAGCCTTGTGTCGCCGAGCAAGCTCTCGATCTGCAAAAGGAAATCTCCGTCATGGTGGCGCGCAATCCGAGCGGCCAGATTCTCGCGTACCCGGCGGCGACGAATCACCATGAAAATCAGATCCTGGTGTGGAGCGCGATGCCCTCTTCCATTCCCGCGGCTTTGGAAGCGGAGGCGCAAGAGATTGCGACAACCATGGCCCAACGGCTCAATCTCGAAGGGTTGCTGGCAGTGGAAATGTTCGTGACCAAGGACGGGCTCCTGGTGAATGAACTCGCGCCGCGCCCGCACAACAGCTACCACACAAGCCAGCGCTGCTGCGTGACCAGTCAGTTCGAGCAGGCAGTGCGTGCGGTGTGCGACTTACCGCTGGGAGACGTGAGGATTGTGCGCCCGGCAGCGATCGTCAATCTGCTCGGCGATCTCTGGCTGAGGAACGGGCAGCAGACGGAACCACATTTTGCACGTGCCCTGGCCGTTCCAGAGGTAAGTCTGCATTTGTATGAGAAGAACACTGCCCGGGTGGGCAGAAAGATGGGCCATCTTTCCGCCACCGCGGACACGGCGGAAGAAGCCGTAGCCCGTGTGCTCGAAGCGAAAGACCGGCTGTAAACGGGCAGGCTGGGAGCGGTTAAGAAACCAGAGGCAGCCCATCGAGATTCGAGGTATCCCACCCTTGCCAAAAAGCGCGGCAAGGATGGGGTACCCGAGGAATTGGCTTAGCCTAGAGTATTTTCGCAATAGGTGTAGGCCGCTCTCACCAGACCATAGTCATTGCGAAAATGCTTTAACCGATGTCCTCGTTCCAGTTTTCCAGGTACTTCTTCACTTCCGCCATGAATCTGCCGGCGTCCGCACCGTCGATAATGCGGTGGTCGAAGCCCATGGTCAGGCGGATGATGCTGCGGATGGCGATGGAATCAGAGCCGTTCTCATCGGTAACCACCGTGGGCTCCTTAAATAGTCCACCCACTCCCATGATGGCCGATTCCGGCTGATTGATGACGGGCGTTCCGAACTGCTCGCCGAAAATGCCGGGATTGGTAATCGTGAAGGTGCCAGAGGCCACTTCTTCCGGCTTGAGCTTCTTGGCTCGGGCGCGCTCGGCCAAGTCGACGATAGCGCGCGCGATACCGAGGAAGCTCTTATCCTCTGCCTGCCGGATGACGGGGACGATCAAGCCCCAGTCCAGAGCAACGGCGATGCCGAGGTTGATGTTCTTGTGGTACCGGATGGCGTCGCCTTCCATCGAAGCGTTCACGATGGGCATCTTGCGCAAAGTGGCAATTACCGCCCGGGAGAGAAACGGCATGTAGGTGAGTTTGACGCCGTTGCGCTGCTCGTATTTGGACTTCTCTTTCTCGCGAATACGTACGATGCGGCTCATGTCGATCTTGAAGACGGTATGGACGTGAGCGCTGGTGCGCTTGGAGTCAACCATGCGCTGGGCGATGATAGAGCGCATTCTGGTCAGCGGTACCAGTTCGTCGCTGGCCGTGACGGCGGGTGCGGGAGCTGCCGGTTTGGCTGCAGAAGCTGCTGCGGGTTTGGCCGCCGGTGCGGGAGCTGCCGCCGCGCCGCCCTTGGCAATAAAGCCCAGGATGTCTTCCTTGGTGATGCGGCCCGCTGACCCGGTGCCAGGAACCCTCCGCAGATCGATGTTGTTGTCCTTAGCGATCTTGCGCACCAGGGGCGAGGAGCGAAGCCGTTCTCCGGTCTCGGAATCGGTGGTCTCAACATCGGCTTCGCTGTCGGCGGCTGCGGCAGGCGCGGGCGCAGGCGTGGAGGCTGTAACAGGGGTGGGTGCGGCAGGGGCCGACGCGGCAGCAGCACCCGCGCCGCCGCTGATCAGCGCGACGACGGTGTTGATCTGCACCGTGGTACCGGCCTGTACTTTGATTTCAGCAAGCGTGCCCGCGGCGGGCGAAGGAATCTCGGCATCCACCTTGTCGGTGGAGATCTCGAACAACGGCTCGTCCTGCTGCACGGAATCGCCTGGCTTCTTCAGCCACTTGGTGATAGTGCCTTCAAAAATCGACTCGCCCATCTGGGGCATGATGACATCAGTAAGAGCAGCAGGCCCGGACTTGGCGGCCGGGGCCGGCGATGCAGTTGCTGGCGCTGCGGGTGCACTCGGCGCTTCAGCCTTGGCGGCTGCCGGAACTGTTGCTGCGGGAGCGGTTGGCGCAGGCTTGCCGTCAGCATCACCAATCACGCCCACCACGGTATTGATCTGCACGGTGTTACCTTCTCCGACCTTGACTTCGGTGAGCACTCCACTGGCAGGCGAAGGAATTTCCGCGTCCACCTTATCCGTGGAAATCTCAAAAAGAGGCTCATCCCGCTCTACGGAATCACCTGGCTTTTTCAACCACTTGGTAATGGTGCCTTCAAAAATCGACTCGCCCATCTGGGGCATGATTACATCGGTCGGCATGAACATCCTTTCGCAAGGTCACCCGCCAGGCCCGTGGCCCAGAGCGGAATTCCTGTTCGAACTTTCTATATTAGAGCAATCCGGTGGAATGCCGGAACTCAGGGCGTCGCTTCCACTTTCAGTGGGTTAACCGCCGGCAGATCCGCCGTTGCGCCGGGCAAAAGAGCGTCGAGCGTCTCCACCCACAGCATCTGCCGTCCAAATACCCGGCCGAAATGGCGGGAGACGGAGTTTGCTACCTGTTCCATGGAAGGTGGCGAGGCGAGAACCACCTCGGCCTCGAGACTGGTGACTCCCCTGTCTCTGATGCCACAGGGCACGATCAGGTCGAAGTCTTGCAGATCGGTGGTTACATTGAGGGCAAAGCCGTGGGTGGTAACGCCTCGGGCAACGTGCACTCCCAGGGCGGCGATTTTCTTTTCGGCAATTTCCCCTCCCGGCATCGTCCAGACACCGGCCCGGCCTGTCAGCCGCTGCGTAAGGACGCCGTAGTCAGCGCAGGCCCGAATCAGAACCTCTTCCAGCTTGCGCAGGTAGTCGACAATGCCAATCGGCGGAATAAAGGCGCGGAGATCGAGAATGGGATAGCCGACGAGCTGTCCGGGGCCGTGATAGGTGACGTCGCCTCCGCGTTTGGTTTCGAAAAGCCCGATGCCGCGCCGGGCGAGCAGGTCATCACTGGCGACCACGTGTTCACGATGAGCATTACGGCCCAGGGTCAATACCGCGGGGTGCTCGACCAGCAGGAGCACATCTCCAATGCGTTCCTGCTGACGCAACAGGCATACCTGCTGTTGCAGGTCGAGCGCCGCCGCGTAATCCACGCGGCCGAGATGGACGAGCGAAACGACCATTGCTTTTAGACCAGGCCCAGGCCACGTTTACACATTGATGGCCATGTTTTCGACACTGCCAAAGCCGTCAAGCATGGCTTCCGCCAGAGTCGGGTGGGCGTGAATGGTGAACATCAGCTCTTCGATTGTGGCCTCCAACTCCAGCGCCACCACGGCTTCGGCAATCATCTCTGTCGCCTGCGGCCCGATGATGTGGACGCCCAGCAGTTCGCCGTATTTGGCATCGGCCACTACCTTGATGAAGCCTTCATGCGAACCGACAATCGAGGCCTTGGAATTGGCGGAGAAGGGGAACTTTCCCACCTTGACATCGAGGCCCTTCGCCTTGGCCTGCTCTTCGGTCAAGCCGACGCTGCCGATCTGCGGTTCGCAGTAGGTGCAGGCCGGGATGCGGTCGCGGCGCACCGGACGGGCCCGCTTGCCGGCAACTCTCGCTGCCACCACCATACCCGCCATGGCGGCCACATGGGCCAACTGCGGAAGACCGGCGACGATATCGCCGATGGCAAAGATGCCAGGCTCAGCAGTTTGCATCCATTCGTCGGTTTTCACGAACCCGCGATCCACCTCGACCCTGGTGGACTCGAGGCCGATGTTCGCAGTCCGCGGGGCACGGCCGACGGCCACCAGCACTTTCTCCGCCTCCTTGACCACCTGCTTGCCGTCTGCCGCCGTGAAGGTGACCTTGACGCCCTCTTTGGTCTTCTCCACCTTTTCCACTTTGGCGCCGGTGTGGGCCTCGATGCCGCGCTTGCGAAACACGCGCGAGAGCTCCTTGCTTACGTCCTCGTCTTCGTTGGGCACCATGCGCGGCAGATATTCCACGATGGTGATCTCGCTGCCGAAGCTGTTGAAAATCGAGCCAAATTCAACCCCCACAGCGCCCGCGCCGATGACGACCATGGACTTCGGGATTTGCGGCAAAGCCAGAATTTCCACGTTGGTCAGGATGCTCTTGCCGTCCCCTTCCACGCCGGGCAGCATGCGGGCGTCGGAACCGGTGGCCAGCACGACATTCTTTGCCTGAATGGTCTTCTTTTCGCCGGTAGCGGACTCGATCGAAACCGAATGCACTCCATCTTTGGCAGCGCCGGTAAGCCGGCCGTAGCCCTCGATGATAGCGATCTTGTTCTTGCGCATCAGAAAGTCGAGACCCTTTACGTGCTTGGTGATGATCCCGTTCTTGCGGTCGAGAATGGTCTTCCAGTTGATGGTCACCTTGCCTACGCCTTCGATGCCGTGTTCGGTCGCATTCTTAAGGTGGTCATACACCTCGGCGTCGAACAGCAGGGACTTGGTGGGGATGCAGCCCACGTGCAGGCAGGTTCCGCCCAACTTCTTTTCCCGTTCGACGAGGGCGACCTTGAGCCCGTACTGTCCTGCGCGGATGGCGGTCGTGTAGCCTCCCGGACCGCCCCCGATGATGACCATGTCGTAAATCGTGTCTGCCACAGCAAGCTCCCCTGAAACGCGGTTAAGCCAGCGGGAATCTGTGCCGCCGGCAAATGGTTCGAAGCAAAAGCTCTATCTTACGCGACCAGCTTTGCCGCTCTTCGCTGGGGCGTGCTCTCTTGTGCCACACTGAACGGGTGCGACCGCACCTGGCAACGCTCATCGCGGACTTCCGCCGCTATGGAGAGCAGATCGCGGTGGTCACCCACCGGGGCAACCGCCGCTTTCCTTCCACCTATACCGGTCTGGCAGAGTTGAGCGCCCGTTGTGCCCACGCCTTCGCCCTTCGCGGCCTGCAACCGGGCGACCGGGTTCTGCTGTGGGGCGGCAATTCCGTAGAGTGGATGGCGGCTTTCTTTGGATGCGTCCTGCGAGGAATCGTCGCAGTTCCGCTCGATGCTGGCGGCAGTCTGGATCTGGCCAGGCGGGTGGTGGCCGAGGTGCAGCCCCGCTTGTTGGTAGGCGATCTGGCTCTCCTGCAAGAGCTTGGATCCGGGATTTCCGCGGTTGGCTTTTCTGAATTTACCGCCTCGCTCCCGGAGCCGGACTACACGCCGCTCCCTGGGCTCTCACGCGAGACGGTGCTGCAGATCATCTTTACCTCGGGCACCACGGCTGAGCCCAAGGGCATCGTGCACACCCACGGCAACGTGCTGGCCTCCCTCGATCCGCTCGAAAAAGAGATCGGCAAATACCTGCGCTACGAGCGCTTCGTGCATCCTTTGCGCATTCTGCATACGCTGCCCTTGAGCCACGTCTTCGGCCAATTCATGGGGCTGTGGGTACCGCCATTGCTTGCGGCAGAAGTCCACTACGAAGACCGGCTGCAGGCTCCGCGCCTGGTCAGGCTCATGCATCGTGAGCGCATCTCGGTCATGGCCGCGGTGCCTCGGGTGTTGGACTTGCTTCGGGCTCATTTCGAAACCGAGTTCCCCGGCGTTTCCCAGGCCGTGGCTGCAGAGCAGAGCCCATCGATTATGAAGCGATGGTGGCGCTTCCGCGCGTTGCACCGGCGGTTGGGGTGGAAGTTCTGGGCGTTTGTGGCCGGCGGGGCCAGCTTGCCGCCCGATCTTGAGGCTTTCTGGATGACCACGGCTTTCGCGCTGATCCAGGGTTACGGCATGACCGAAACCACGGCGCTGGTCACTTTGAATCATCCCTTCAGGATCGCCCGCGGCAGTATCGGCAAACCGCTTGCCGGGCGGGAGGTCAGGATTGGAGACGATGGCGAGATCCTGGTGCGCGGCGACTCCATCGCTTCACAGGTGTGGCAGCACGGCCGGCTGCAGGCCCGCGATGCAGACTGGCTGGCAACCGGCGACCTGGCGGCGCACAATGCCCAGGGTCAACTGGTTTTCGCGGGACGCAAAAGCGACGTGATGGTCACCTCCGCAGGCCTGAATATCCATCCCCAGGATCTGGAGCAGGCACTGCGGCGGCAACCTGGGGTGCGCGATGCGCTGGTGGTAGAGTACGACTCCCCCATAGGGCCGACGCCCGCTGCTGTGTTTCTGTCGGAGGCGCCGGACGAGGCCCTGGAGCACGCGCTGGCGAGCGCCAACGGCGAGCTGGCGGCCTTTCAACACATGCTCTATTGGCTGCGCTGGCCGCAGCCGGAGTTTCCGCGCACCGGCACCGGCAAGGTGCTGCGCCGAACGGTGCAGGGCTGGGCGCAGCAATCTCTGGCTGCCGGTGGAGCGGCGGTGGTCGCCCCTGCCGATCGCCTCACGTACCTATTGCGCAAGCTCGGTGCGCCCAACCGGGAAGTTTCTTCCGGCGACCGGCTGGCCGAGGAGCTGCACCTCGATAGTCTTGCCCTGGTTCAGTTGCAGAGTGCGCTTGAGACTGATTTTGGGGTGGAACTGGACGACACCGCGTGGGAACAGGTGCGAACGGTGGGCGATCTGCGCGGTTTGTTGCGCAAGGAGGCCATCGAGAGGTCGAAGCCAACACGTGCGCGTGCGGCTGCGTCTGCGCCTACAGACGACGCACAGGTAGTACCCGCGCTACAGGGGAAACCGTTGCCTGCCAGGCCAAGCCAGCCGGATGCACCGGTCTTTCCCCGCTGGCCAGACTGGGGCATCGTCCGCCTGGCCCGCATTCTGTTTTTAGAGACGATTGCGCGTCCTCTTGTCTGGCTGCTGCTTCGACCACGCGTGACGCCGCCGATTGCTCTCACCCGGCCCTCACTGCTGATCGCCAACCACCTGACTGCCTTCGACGTGCCGGTGATCCTCTACGCTTTGAGCGGCAGCGACCGGGATCATGTGGCCGTTGCCATGTCAGGGGAGCTTCTCACCGGTTGGCGACGAGCGAAAGCGCAGCGTCACCAGCGGGCAAGCATGTTCACGCCGCTCGCGTATGGGTTGGTGACGGCCCTCTTTAATGTGTTCCCTTTGCCTCGGGGCACGGGATTGCGGCAGAGTTTTGCCCGTGCCGGGGAGGCGCTGGATCGCGGAGAACATGTGCTGGTGTTTCCCGAGGGCCGGCGTTCCAGGGATGGACGCCTGCAGCCGTTCGAGTCAGGCATCGGGCTGCTGGCCCAGGAGTCGCAAGTCCCGGTGCAGCCGATTTTTATCGAAGGGATGGGAGGCCAACGAGACAAAAGATGGCCGGCGCGTGGCTCCGTGGAGGTGCGCTTGGGCACTCCGCTAACCATGGCCCCGGGAGAAGAGCCGCAGGCATTCACTCGCCGGTTGCATGCCGCTGTGGCTATGCTCGGGAACGAGCTTTCCTGATGTCCACCAGGTCGGATCGAGATGCTGGGAGAAATCCGTAAATTAAGGTTCGCGAAATCCCACATCTGCCAAAACCGGGCAGATATGGGGCACCCTCGCGTCTGTGGCTCAGGGAGACTCTTAACCTAGTAGCTTTGCAGCATCTTTCGCGAAGTAAGTGACGGTGAAATCGGCTCCGGCGCGGCGAATCGAGACGAGGGACTCCATCATGGCTCGATCGCGTTCCAGCCAGCCTTTTGCAAACGCAGCTTGCAACATCGCGTATTCGCCGGACACCTGGTAAGCCCCCATCGGGACATCCAGGCGCTCACGCGCGGCACGGATAACGTCCAGGTAGGGAAGCGCCGGCTTCATGAGGATCATGTCCGCGCCTTCGGCGATGTCCTGATCGATTTCGCGCATGGCTTCGCGCAAGTTGGCGCCATCCATCTGGTAGGTGCGGCGATCGCCGAACTGCGGCGCCGAGTCGGCTGCATCACGGAAGGGTCCATAGAAGGCGGACGAGAATTTCGCCGCATAGGAAAGAATGGGCACGTGCTCCATGCCGGCATCGTCCAGGTGGTCGCGGATGACGCCGACCCGGCCGTCCATCATGTCGGACGGGGCCACGATGTCAGCGCCCGCCGCGGCCTGCGAGACGGCGGTACGGGCAAGCAGACTCAGGCTGGGGTCGTTCTCTACTTCAAAGTCTTCGCCGTTCTTGCTCACCACTCCGCAGTGGCCGTGCGACGTGTATTCGCAGACGCAGACGTCGGAAATAAGCAGCAGCTTTTTCGCCGCAGGTTTAAAGGCGCGAAGCGCCTGCTGCACGATGCCGTTCTCATCGTAGGCTCCGGTTGCCTCTTCGTCCTTGGTGGCAGGAAGGCCGAAAAGCAGGACTCCGCCGAGCCCGAGTCGCACGGCTTCTTCCACCTCTTTGAGAGCCTCGTCGACAGACAGGTTGTACACCCCAGGCATGGAGCCGACTTCGCGCCGGACGCCCTCACCGGGACAGATGAAGAGCGGGTAAATCAGGGTTCCGGGATGGAGATGGGTTTCGCGAACCAGAGAACGCATCGCCTCGGTGCGCCGCAAACGCCGAAGACGGGTGACTGGGAATTCCATGGTTTGATTTTAAGGGTTCGAGGGCCGTCTCGAAACCAAACCCGTCAGGATGGCTCTCATCCCTGCTCTATCACCCGTGCTCTAGCCCCCATGCTCTAGCATGATCTTGTGAGCTTGATTGAGACTGTACCCTCCACGGTGGAGGAATGTAGCTGCGAGGCGCTCGAGTGGAGCCGTCTTCTGGATCTGGTGGCGAGCTTTGCCCACTCGCAGGTTGCCCGCGAGTGGCTGCTCGCCCTTCGTCCTTCGCTGGATACTGCCTGGATCGGTGTGCAACACGATCTGGTCAGCGAAATGCGCTTGTTGCTGGGACAAGGCATATCCCCGGCGCTGGGCGGCTTGTTCGATCCGACAAAGCTTACAGATAAGGCGCGCATCCAGGGGGCGCTGCTTGAGCCGGAAGAGATCCGCAACCTGCTGTTCCTGATGGACAACATCACCGCCTGGCAGGAACTGATCGAGAGCCCGCCTGACGCGGTCGCCACCCAACTGCCGGACCTGAAGGCACTGAGCCAGTTGCCTGCCGGCGCGCAACTGGGAAATCTAGCACGCTCTCTGCGGTCGCGTCTGAATCCCGATGGCACGCTCAGCGACAACGCATCGCCGGAGTTGCGTCGCATCCGGCGCGAGATCGAGCGTCAGCAGCGCACCATTGAAGAGGGGCTGCGCAGCATGTTGCGCCGTCTTTCTGAGGGCGGCAGCACGCAGGAAGATCTCATCACCATCCGCGGCGAGCGCTTCGTCATCCCCGTGAAGTCGGAGCACAAGCGGCGCATCCCCGGCGTCGTCCATGGGGCCAGCTCGAGCGGCCAAACGGTCTATCTGGAACCGTTGGAAACCATCGAGCAGAACAACGAGTTGGTGCGCCTGATCGAAGAAGAACAGGCGGAGACCATCCGCATCTTTCTGGCCATGACCCACGAGATTGGATCGCAAAGTTACGCGATCGCCCAGGGCGCGGCGGCGCTGGCCGTCATCGACGGGCTGCAGGCGAGAGGACGCTTCGCCGCGGACTTCGATTGCATTCGTCCACGCTTTGCGGTCGAAGAAGCGCCGCTTCTTCATCTTAAAGACGCGCGCCATCCGCTGCTCGAAAAGCGTTTGCGCACCCGGCAGGCCAGCGTGGTACCGCTCACCCTGGCGTTAAATGATGCCGAACGTCAGCTCATCATCAGCGGTCCGAATACCGGCGGCAAAACGGTTGCGCTCAAGACGACGGGGTTGCTCGCCATGATGGCCCAGGCCGGCATCCCGGTGCCTGCAACTGAGGCCGTCTTTCCCCTCTTCGATGCGTTTCTGGCAGACATCGGCGACGCACAATCGATCGAGCAAAATCTTTCAACGTTTTCCGCGCACATTGTCCATCTCGAGCGCATTTCCGAGGTGGCTGATTCGGGTTCGCTGGTGTTACTCGACGAGTTGGGTTCGGCCACCGACCCCGAAGAAGGAGCGGCCCTTGCGGTGGCGATCGCCGGATATTTTCTCAACGGGCGTGCGTGGTGCCTGATCTCTACCCATCACACATCGCTCAAGGTATACGCGGCAAAGCGACCCGGCGTGCTGAACGCCTCGGTGGGCTTCGATGAAGAGACGCTGACTCCCACCTTCGCATTGCGGCTGGGCGTTCCCGGCGCTTCGGCGGGCATCAACATCGCCCAGCGGCTGGGCCTCAATGCATCCATCATCGAAAATGCGCGCACACAGCAGAATACGCAGACGCAGGATATCGGCCGCTTTCTCGATCAGTTGCACAGTCAGCTCGACGCCGCGGGGCGCGAGCGCGAGGAGCTGAAGCGGCGGGAGCAGGAGGTTGCGCGAGAGAAGAGTCGGCTGGAAGGCGAAGGGCTGAAAGAATGGCGCACGAAAGTACGCGATCTCGAATCGCAACTGCAGTCGTTGCTGAAAGATTTTACGTACCAGATACGTGAAACGGTACGAGCGATCGACGACCGCGCAGCCCAGCAGAAACTCTCAAAGGAAGCCGAACGGCGCATCGCTCGCCTGCGGCGCGAATTCAGCGATCAATTTAACGCGGTGGTTGTGGCGCAACACAGCGGGGCCGATCGGGGAGACAGTCATGCAAAGCCCCACATCGTGCGGCATGTTTCCGTCGGCGACACGGTCAAGCTCAAGTCCATAGGCAAGACGGGCATCGTGCAGCGGCAGATCGACGACAATACCTTCGAGGTTGCGATAGGTCCGATGAAAATGCGCATCGCGCGGGACGACATCGCGGAAGTGATCGCGGCCCGCGCACCCAGCACGGCCAGCCCCCTGGAGGCAGCTCGCAGCCGCGGAGTCACGGTTTCGATGGCTTATCCCGAAGATACGGTGCGCTCAGAGCTCAATGTGATCGGACGTACCGTCGATGAGGCCTCCGATGAAGTGGAGCAGTACCTCGACCGCGCGTTTCTTGCCGGACTTCCCCGCGTGCGTATCGTCCATGGGATGGGTATGGGCATTCTTCGTAAAGCGCTGCGAGCCAAACTGGAACGGCATCCGCACGTCGCCCTGGTCGCTGAGGCCAGCCCCAGCGAGGGCGGGGCCGGCGCTACGGTCGTCGATCTGCGGCTGTAGAGAGAGAGCTGCTGATCTACTTCTCGTCGTCGAAGCGGAAGAAGAGGTTGTTGAGCGACTCGGCGAGCGTCGGATGCGCGAACACGGCGTCGCGGAGTTTGCTGTATTGCAAACCGCCCATCATGGCTGTTTGCAATACGGTCATGATTTCTCCGCCTTCGATTCCCAGCACCGCGGCGCCCAGGATTTCTTCTGTTTGGGCATCGACTACCGCCTTCATTACGCCGCGTGTCTCGTCGGTCTCGATGGCGCGCGCGACTGAAGTCATGGGCATTCTGGCTACGCGAATCTTCCGTTCACTCTTCCTTGCCTCGCTCTCCGTCATCCCGACCCGGCCTAGTTGAGGATCCATAAACACCGTGTAAGGAACCATGCGGCCGGTGACCGTCCGGCTGCCCCCGTCGAGCAAATTGGTTTTGAGAATGCGGTAATCGTCATAGGCGATGTGGGTGAATTGTGGTCCGCCCTTCACATCGCCGATGGCATAGACACCTTCGGCTGAAGTCTCCAGCCGTTCATTTGCTTTGATAAAGCCGCGATCATCGATGTCGATGCCGCCCACGGCGGGTTGAAGCGCGTCGGTGTTGGGAGTGCGACCGACACCTACCAGAAGGTGGGAACCTGCGACGGGCTGCAGCTTGCCCTCGATCGTGACATTCAGGGTAAGAAGATCATCCGCGCGTGCCACGTTTTGAGTACGTGCGTTGAGCAACACCTCGATGCCGTCCTGGCGCAGGATCGTCAACACTTCCGCCGCGATGTCCTGATCTTCCCGCCCCAGCAGTTGCGGTCCGGATTGGACGATGGTGACCCTGCTGCCAAAGCGGCGAAACATCTGGCCGAACTCCACGCCGATGTAACCGCCACCCAGTACAAGCAGGTGCTCGGGCGCCTGGTCGAGTTCCATGATGCTCTCGTTATCGAGCCAGGGCGCCTTGTCCAGGCCTTCTATCTTTGGCTTTGCACTGCGTGTGCCGGTGTTAATGAAGATCTGGCTAGCGGTCAAAAGCCGCTCCCCGCCATCCCTTAAAGCAATGCGAATCTGCCTTGGGCCGGTGAACGAGGCTTCTCCCCGAATCAACTCCACATGGCTCTCAGCCAGCCGCTCTTCGCGGCGGCCGCGAAAACTAGTAACGATGGCGCGTTTTCTCTCCCGAACTTTGGCAAGGTCGATCGCTATCGGGCCGGTCTGAACCCCATAGTCCGCAGCCCGCTGGGCGAGATACGCGACGCGGGCGCTCGCCACCATGGTTTTCGTCGGAGTGCAGCCGCGATTGATGCACGTGCCTCCCACATCCTTGCGCTCCACCAGGGCGGTTCTCTTTCCGGCCGCCGTGAGCGCCGCAGCCAGAGGATTGCCCCCCTGCCCGGAGCCGATGATGATGGCGTCAAATTCTTCTTTTTCGGTACTCATATCCAATCGCCTCGTCCATTCCGCGTGGAAAGCGCGCAAAATTCTTGGATGCCGGCCGGCAGGGGCGAGAAAGAAATCTTTACAGGTGGGAAATGATGAGAAAGCCGCCGCCGACGGCTACCAGGTCCTCAAGCAAGGCAAGCAGGAAGTCGGGCGCCCGCCGGCCAAGGGATGTACGGTACGCGTACCCCGCAAAGGCTCCGGCTACCCCACCCACGCCGCCGATCACGGCTCCTAACGGCAATGATCCATTGCGGGAATAGCACAACGCAGCTCCGCACATAGCGCCGAAGACCGCACGAACACCGAGGGGCCCAGGTTGGGTTCGTCCGGGGATGAAGGAGAGCTTGTCTGCGACTAGTTCGCCGAGAGCGAAGAGAGAGAAGACGACCAAGGAGATTTTGCTGGCGAAAAATTCGAGCCAGGAGCCTTCCAGATGCAGCCAGCCCAGATGCGCTCCCCAGGCAACGACGGCAGGGGCAGTCATGGAGCGCAGACCGCAGATGCACCCAATAAGGAAAGCAAGGAGAAGGATCGGCATGCAACCACGATGGTCTCAGATCGTCCAGATGTCAAACGGTGGGGTGGCCTTGGCTAGTGGGCTTCGGCTACCGTCCTCGAAGGGTCGCGGCCGCCCCGGAAGGTACGGCGACGGTATTGCCGACGACAACCGGTACAGCCAGGGTTCCTCTCAAACGGGAGTTTGGGATGCAGTACCTTGGTGCTAGATGGATCGTTTGCGATTCGAAAATGGATACAGGTAGCGGCATGAAAATGAGGGCGGCGATGCTGGCCGTGGTGGCCGTTGTCCTGGCCCCTCCGTTTCTGGCTGCCCACCATCCCCTGGCCGCCATGTTCGTACGCAGTTTCTTCGGCCGCCTGTGTCACCAATTGCCGAGCCGCAGTTTCTTTATCGAAGGCTCCCCCGTCGCTGTTTGCGTGCGTTGCCTGGGGATTTATTGCGGGGCCGCGCTGGCTGCATGGCTTCGCCTGCGCATCGGCCTCGCCCGAGGTATATGCGTGAGCGCCCTGCTGCTCAATCTGTTCGATGTATGCGCCGAGACTCTTCGTTGGTATGGCAATGTGCCACTACCACGGTTTTGTTTGGGTTTATGGCTTGGCTTCGGTGTGGGTGCTGTGCTGTTGAGCGCCTCTTCGCTTACTCTGCACGATAGACGACGCGGCCTTCGCTGATCGTCATGCGTACGCGGCCAAGCATGGTCCACCCATCAAAAGGCGTGTTCGTCGATTTGGAGCGCGTGACCGCCGCACGGAAGGTCCACTCCCCTTTCGGGTCGAATACCACCACGTCGGCAAACGCGCCCACGACCAGGGTTCCGCGGCCGCGCAGGCTGAGCAGGTTCGCAGGCTGTGTACTCAATAGCGTAATCAGCCGGCTGAGCGAGACTTTGTGCTTGCGATGCAGCACTTCCATGGTCAGCCCCAACGCGGACTCAAGCCCGGTGATACCGTTGGGGGCGCGCTCGAACTCCTGTTCCTTTTCATGCGCCGCATGGGGAGCATGATCGGTAGCAATGCAATCGATCGAGCCGTCGAGCAAGCCCTCGAGCATCGCTTTTCGATCGCACTCTGCCCGCAGCGGAGGGTTCATCTTTGCGTTGGTGTTGTATTCGCCGACCGCGTTCTCGGTGAGAATAAAATGATGCGGAGCGACCTCACAGGTGACGTGCAAACCGTTACGCCTGGCTTTGCGTACCGCGTCCAGCGCGGCCAGTGTGGACAAATGGGCAACATGCAGATGAGCACGGCCGTTTTTGAGTTCACTCAACAGGCGAATGTCGCGCTCGACGAGACTCGATTCCGCAGCGACCGGCATCCCGCGCAATCCCAGGCGGAACGCAAGAGCACCGGCGTTCATCGAACATCCGCCAGTCATCCGCGTATCTTCGGCGTGCTGGATGACCGGTAGCCCGGCGCGTGATGAGGCGGCCAGCGCCTGATGCATGATGGCTTCCCCGAGAATGGGCTTACCGTCGTCGCTTACGCCAACCGCGCCCGCTGCCTTGAGCGAACCGTATTCGGTGAGAGCCTCCCCCATGCTGCCACGGGTAGCCGCTGCGATCGGGAACACACGTGCGCTTGCATTGCGTTCAGCACTTTGCATCCAGCGCGTGGTCTCTGCGGAATCGTTCACGGGAATGGTGTTCGGCATGGCGCACACGCTGGTGAATCCACCCGCGGCGGCGGCGGCCGTTCCTGTGGCGATGGTTTCCTTGTAGCCTTGGCCCGGTTCACGCAGGTGCACGTGGATATCCACCAGCCCCGGCGCGACGACCAGGCCCTTGGCATCCACGATCTCCGCTTCCGCCTGTTTGGCTGCAGCGTTCAATTTGCCTGGGGCTTCTATAGCGGCCACGCGCCCATCTTTCAATAGGACGTCACGGTCTGCGTCCACGCCGGCAGACGGATCGATCAGGCGCCCGCCACGGATCAGAATCGCGTTCAAGCCCGGCCCCTTTTCTTCGCGGCTGATTTTTTCGCGGGCACATTCGTAAATTTCGGCTCGAGCGCACGATGAATCAGTGCCATGCGAATCGCCACACCGTTGGTTACTTGTTTTTCGATCACTGACTGGGGACCATCGGCCACGTCGCTGGTGAGCTCGAGTCCGCGAATCATCGGACCAGGATGCATCACCACTGCGTTGGGCGCGTTGGCGTGCAAGCGCTGGCGGTGCAATTGGTACCGCAACATGTACTCGTCGAGATCGATGTGCAGGCCAATGACCCGCTCTTTCTGAATGCGCAACATCATCACCACGTCGGCTTGCTTTAGCGCACAGTCAAAGTCCCTCTCGATGCTGAGCCCGGGCCCAAGTTCCTTGGCGATCTCAGGCAGCAGAGCGGGAGGACCGCACAAAGTGACGCGCGCGCCCAGCTTCGGCAGTAACAGCGCATTGGAGCGGGCCACGCGCGAGTGCAGAATGTCGCCCACTATGGTTACGGTGATTCCCTGAAGCAATGTTTCTCCGGGCGCATTTTCCGGGCGGCCCAGAGCTTGAAGCATGGTCCTGACATCGAGCAATGCCTGCGAGGGGTGTTCGTGCATGCCGTCGCCGGCATTCAGCACCGGCAATCCGGTGACCTGTGCCAGCAGGTAGGGCGCTCCGGAAGAGAGGTGGCGCAGGATGATGCACTCCGCACCCAAGGCACGCAGCGTGAGGCCGGTGTCTTTGAGCGATTCACCTTTTTCGATGGAAGAGGACTGGGAACTGATCAATGCGGTGTCGGCTCCCAAGCCCTTGGCAGCCAGCTCAAACGAGGTGCGCGTGCGCGTACTGGACTCGTAGAAGAGAAGCGCTACCCGCCGCCGCGCCAGCCGCATGGCGCGAGCCAGGGGTTCCTCGGCTTCGAGCATTGTCGCCAGATGCAGAATAGCGGAGACATCACTCACTCCGAGAGAGGTAACCGAGAGTAACGATCGGGAACCATCAGGCATGGCTGGTGCAGCTACGCTGGGAAGCGCGGCGCATGATGGCTCCGGCATGGCTTTTACTGTTGTCATGTTGAGTTGAGGCGGTCTTGCTGGATTGCCGATGTTATTCGCTGCGCTCGACGAGAATCACCTGTTCGTTGCCATCAATTTCCTGCAGCTTAACCTCTACGATTTCGCGCGATGTCGTGGGTACGGTCCGGCCAACAAAGCTGGCTTCAATGGGCAGCTCGCGATGACCGCGGTCAATCAAAACCAGTAGTTGCACGCGCCCGGGGCGTCCGTGGTCGAAAAGTGCGTCGAGCGCGGCACGTACAGTCCTGCCGGTGTAAAGCACATCGTCCACCAGGATGATGTTGCGGCCGGTGATGTCGAAACCGATGTCTCCCGGAGACACGACGGGGCGAATATCGCGCGTGGAAAGATCATCGCGGTAGAGGTTAATATCCAGAACGCCGACGTCGACCGGCTTCTTCTCGATACCGCTGATCAGGTTCCCCAGCCTCTGGGCGAGGGGCACCCCGCGACGCTTGATGCCGACCAGACCCAGATTGTTACCGCCGTTGTTTTTTTCGACGACCTGATGCGCCAGTCGAATCAGCGTGCGCTCGATCTCCGACCCCGACATGATGCGGGTCTTTTCCCGCAGCACTGGTGTTGTCCCAACGTTTGCTTTGCTCATAAATGCTCTCGCCGGATGATATCAGCGTTCTGTAAATGGCTGCATGTTTAGCTGTTACCCAGGCTTCCCTTGCGCGGGGCGAGAAGACGAACCCCCAGGGCGCCCCCGATGGCCGAAAAGAGGATGATGCCGATCGACGTCGTGGCGGCATTCATCAGCGTGTAGGCCGCCCGGCCGTCCGGGGTCATCAGGAAATGAACATAGCCGCGCCACTGCTCCTGGGCTTCAGGATTGGTCTGCACCAGCGCCGTCGATTGCTGAATGACGGAGTCGTAGAACTGATCGATTTCAGAGCCCTGATGCAGAACATAGCGGGAAAAAACCCGCCAGATGGCGGTTCCGATGACGGAACTGTAGGCAGCGATCAGCCCGGCGACCGCGCCAATCCGTATGCCGGAACGGGTTTCCAGCAGAAATCCGGGAGCGCGCTTCTGATAGACGGAGATGGCCAGGACGGCTCCTCCCACCACCCAGAGGCAGCATCCCCACGAGAGGACCGAGATGGAACTGAGAAGGCCGGCGGGCACTGCCACCATGAGCGCCGCAAGGATCGCGTCTTTCCAGGAAATTCCCTGCACACGCGCCACCGCGCCGGCCGGACGGGAGCCGGCGTAATTGTTATCGGCCGCCTCCTCCTGGGCAAACTTCAGTTGCGGGGCGCCGCAAGTCGAACAAAACAGCTCGGAGGGGTTCAGGGTCGCGCCACAGCGATGGCAGAACAAGCTCATTGCTTTTGAAGCTATCTCACCGGGGAGCAGAGTGCAATCGAACCTCTCACGGTGGGGGGCACCCCTCGCACCAGGGCGGGGCGCGCACGGGTTAAAAAAAACCGCGCGCACGAATGAAACAAATGGTGCGCGCGCGGGGCAAGAATCTGGCGTGTGCGTGCGGTCGTTGCTGGCGTCCGCGAAGGCGCAGTTCGGGGCCTCTTAGTTTGTGCCTTGGTCGTCGGTGGGAATGCCGTGCGGCAGGTCGAGCGCGATCATGCTGAAGCGAGTGGCCGTTGAAGTGCCTTTGTTGACCACAACAATATGTTGATGGCGCTCCGAACCAGCCTTCAGTTCCACGGCATCGGAGCCCAGTTTTCCATCGGGCACGACGTCCTCAGGAGCGGAGTGGTCACAGCTCAGTCCCTGTCCGTTAGAGGCGGGTGTGCCCACTGCCTTACCCCCGGCACACTCGATTACGCTGCCGTACTCGCTCAGCGCCCTGCGATAGAACGAGAGCACCTGGTCTCGGCTGTCCTGGGTGGCGTAGTGGGCCATTTTGACGCGCAACCTGAAGGAGCCGACACCCAGGTCGACTTTGGCGGACTTGTTGCCGTCATTGCCGTTGTCAGGCACGGCGCCAGGGTAGGAGGGAAGGCCCAGATCGGCGGGCGAGGCTTGATCCTTATTGACCGCGATATTTCCGAAAGGGGTGGCGATCTTTACGTTCTCCCCGTCCACTGTCTTGTCGACGTGCACTTTGCAGCCTGTTGTGCCGGTGAGGACAAGAGGCAGGACAAGAGGCAAGACAAGGGGGAAGACAGGGGCGAGCAAAGCAAACCCCAGGGCCGCTTCTCCAAACCCCGGAGCCGCTTCTCTAGGGGGGTGTTTCCGTCGCTCAGCTTTCATGTTTATGCTCCCTTAGGTCTGTACGCGCGTGGACTGCGGCAGGTTCCCCAAAAAGTTTCCGCAGGCACAGGGAGAGGTTGAAGCTGCGACTTTCACCGGGGCTCTGCATCTGACAATGGAACCGCATTTTCCCTTATGGCGCAGGGCAAGCGCCATCCAGAGTGTTTTCACAAATACTGTGATGGGGTGGGACGGTTATGGGCAGGTGTTCTTTGACGGAACACTTGCCTCCAGGGCATATCCTGCCCTTACACCCTTTGTGAAAATGCTCCAGCTGAGGTTATTTCGTGTCCAAACACCATTCGCAGTTGTTTTCTCCGATTCAATTGGCGGGAGTTACCTTCTCTAACCGTGTTTTCGTTTCACCTATGTGCCAATACTCGAGCGAAGACGGTTTCAGCAACGACTGGCACCTGGTGCACCTGGGTAGCCGGGCGGTCGGCGGAGCCGGCCTGGTCTTTACCGAGGCAGCCGCAGTGCTGCCTGAAGGCCGCATCACTCCCCAGGACCTCGGATTTTGGAAAGACGAACACATCGCCGGACTGAAACGGATCGTCGACTTCATCCATGGACAGGGGGCACGCGCCGGGGTGCAACTGGCCCATGCAGGCCGGAAGGCCAGTATGGCTCGCCCCTGGGCCGCGAACCAGAGGTATCTCACGCCGAGTGAAGGTGGATGGTCGAACGTGATGGCGCCCAGCCCCGTGCCTTTTGCGGAGAATTATGGACAGCCCGTGTCACTGGACCTGGCCGGTATACGAGCCATTACCAAAGCTTTTGCCAAAGCCGCGGAGCGAGCTCTCGACGCAGGCTTCGACCTGGTGGAGTTGCACTCAGCACATGGCTACCTGCTGCATGAGTTTCTTTCGCCTCTGAGTAACCGCCGCACCGATGAATACGGGGGCTCGTTTGAGAATCGCATTCGCTTTCTGGTAGAGACGGTGGACGCGATCAGAGCCGTGCTGCCGGCCGAGGCACCCTTCCTGGTGCGGATCTCGGCTACCGATTGGGTCGAGGGCGGTTGGGACATCGACCAGTCCGTCGCTCTGGCCAAGGTGCTGAAAGAGCACAAGGTCGATCTTATCGACGTGTCCTCGGGGGGACTGGCCCCCCACGCGGTGATGCCGGTTGGACCGGGTTACCAGACGCCGTTCGCGGAGCGCATTCGCCGGGAAGCGAAGACTCCTACCGGAGCCGTGGGCGCGATTACCAGTGCCGAACAGGCGGAACACATTCTGCGAACAGGCCAGGCGGATCTGGTTTTGCTGGCCCGCGAACTGCTACGCGAGCCGTATTGGGCGCTGGATGCTGCGAAGGCGCTGGGCGATACGGTGAGTTGGCCGCCACAGTATCTGCGAGCCGCGCCCCCTGGCAGTGAAGAGAGACGGGCGGTCATAGCAACCGACGTTCGGGAGGAAGCCCCGGTTTAGATCAAACGGTCGAAGAAGATCAAACGGGCGCAAGAGCACACTTAAGGAAGCGGGGAAGTCAGGAGATTAGGCTGGGGAAAAGCTCAATTCCTTGAATCCGCCGTGCCCTTCGCCCGCAGCATCCTGGAGGCTTTGCTCCCGGCAGCGACTCCACCCCACTCAAGCCAAAACCGGGCTTGAATGGGCCACCCGGGTTTTCGTGGCGTGGCCGTGAACTCGTGTTCGGGGCAAAGGCGGAGTGAGATAGCCTGCAGCTCTTGAGCTTTTCGTGGCCGCCGGCATTGTCATACTTGGTGTACGCGGATGAGAAATCTGCAAGAAAAAGCTCCGATCGAAAGAGAAGCTGGCCTATACTTTTGAGCGAAGGTGGGTCCGCATCCGGCGCCCATCGAGCGATCTGTATGGCCACTCACCTACCGCAGCAACGGGCGCCACAGAAAACCGAAATTCCCGACAAGCTTTACTTTCGCATCGGTGATGTGGCGCGGTTGTGCTCGGTTGCACCGTACGTTCTTCGCTTCTGGGAGTCAGAGTTTACCCAGCTTAAACCGAATAAGAGCGGCACCGGCCAGAGGCTCTATCGCCGGCGTGACGTAGAGATGGCTCTGCGCGTGAAGCGATTGTTGTATGACGAGGGTTACACGATTGCAGGCGCGCGCCAGGCGATTCTGGCAGAGAGCCGCAGCAAGCGGGCCGGCCAGCCGGAGCTGCCGTTGCCGCAGCAGCAGCAGACGGTGCAGCGAACAGAAGCACGGCTGCACAAGGTTCGCAAGGAATTACGCGAGATTCTCGGTATGCTTGCCGGCCCCACGCCGCAATCGCAGGCCAAGGAACGGACGATGCCCACTCCAAAGCCGAAGCCCGCGCTTTTCGAGCTCTAATTTCAAACTCTAGTTTCAAACTCTAGTTCAAAGCGTCGGCCCCCGAGTCCGAAGCGCCCTGCTCCGGGGCACTCTGCGAAACGCCATCGGGACTGACGCCGGCCTGATTCATAAAGCGTTCCATCGCCTGCGTGGCGCAACCCTGTCCGCACAGATGAAAAAATTCGGCATTCCCGCTTTCTGCGTTGTTCCACGGCATCAAGGTGAAGCGCTGGCGCGGTTGTTCTTCTTCAAAACAGGGAACATCGCCCAGAACCAGCATCCACCAATGATTCGATTCGCTCTTTTTTCTACCGCAGATATCGCATGTGAACGAGACATCCCAAACCATGGTTGACCTCATCTCCTCTAAAGACCTTGCTCTTTATCTGCGGACCTGCCCAGTTGAGCATCCTGCGAAGCATGCTAGAGTAGGCCTGAGCGCGGACCGGCTAAATTATAGAGCGATCCCGTGACGACCGTGCTCATAAAGATCGCGGAAGATGGTTTTCCTGGCGGAAGACCATGCATGGACGCGTCTTCGCCTTTAGGTGACATTGTTTTATCTCGAAAGCATTTTCGCATCCTCGCCGCAGCGAGCAGCCTCGCCGCAGCGAGCAATGGGTGTAGACCGGCCTCGCCGCAGCGAGCGAAACAACCGGCCTTTACGTGGTTTTCTCTTAACGAAAACCACACCCCGCTGCTCTCATCGGACCGCAGTCATTGCGAAAATGCCTTAACCCATGGAAGCCGGTGATTCCCGTGACTTGCCCAGAGTGTTCCTCCTCCAGCTTTCGCTTATCCCGTCTTCGCATGAAAGATGTGGAGCGGTTGTTGTTGCTGCAATATCCCGTCCGCTGCCGGCAGTGCCATCGCCGTGATTATGCTGGCTGGCCGCTGGCGCTCGTGCTTTTGCAGGCCAGCCGGGTCCGCCGCGAGCGCCGCCAAGATGAGGTAACTCGCTGAACCGGTGAGCTATTGCAAGCGAACGGCGGGGTGGGTGAGACGGGGAGTGCGGAGATCAAATTTGCTATTTGAATGGTCGGGACGGGCAGATTTGAACTGCCGACCCCTCGCACCCCAAGCGAGTGCTCTACCAGGCTGAGCCACGTCCCGACGGCAAATTTGACCTCTTGAGTGTACACGACTGAGTGCCGATTCCGGAAAGATCGCAGAAGGCGCCGTCACGGCAGGACGTCACCTTCCCAAACATACTTAGTGCGTGGGAGGAACAAACTCTTTGGGCAGAGCGGAGCCTTCTCCGAAGAAATACTCCTGCATCTGCTCAACCAGAAATTCCTGCGCTTCCCGGGTCCAGGGCTGGAGGCGATATTCATTGAGCAGCATCTTCTGCCGCTCAATCCATTCCGACCAGGCCTTTTTCGAGACCTGGTCGTAGATCTTCTGACCAAATTCGCTGTCGAACGGGGGCTCTTCCAGCCCTTCCAACTCTTCCTTGTAACGCGCACAAACGACCATGTGTGGCATGTATCTCTCCCGACTGTCAGTTGGTTCCATTGTAAGAGATGAACAGCGGATTGGTAATGCGGGGAGCAGAAGGGGTCTGGAAGTCCTTCCATCGAAGCGACAACGATGGAAGCGGTGAGATCGAAGCGAGAGCCGGTACGAACTAGAGCAGAACCAGCATAGGTGTACCCGGTCGATATCGGGGAAGTTGGATTTTTCTTGATGAAAAATCCAATCAAGCGTCCTTGCCGCTGGGTACAGTTGTGCTGGTTCTGTTCTAAAGGTGTTTCTTCTTCGGGCGCTTGCTCTTCAGTTTCTTTTTTCCCTTACGCAGCACTTTCGTTTTGGGCGGGATGTAGGGGTGCGCTTTGCCCGTTGACCTACTTTTCTCTTTATCGGGACGCTTGAGGCGTAGAGGAGCGACTTCTTCAACAATGGAAAACTGCAACCGCTTTTGTATCGAATCAATGCGGTCGAGTACTACCCGCACACGATCTCCCATGGAGTAGCGCCGCCCGGAATGCTCGCCCATGATCTGGCGCGTATTCTCGCGGAACGTGTAGTGATCGCCCTGCAGGCTCATGAGGGGCACCAGCCCCTCGATAAAGAGGCTGTCCAATTCGACGAAGCATCCATACTTGGTCACGCTGAGGATCATGGCGTCGAACTCGTCACCCAGGCGATTCTGCATGAACTTAACTTTTTTCCACTCCATCAGCTCGCGTTCCGCCTCGTCGGCGCGGCGCTCCGCCTGACTCGATTCATCAGCGATCGCGGCCAGCTCGGTTTCACCGAGTGGAGCGCCATCATGGCCTACTGCATCCTGCTGTGCATGCTTTGCTTTGCTTTTGCCCGCTTCCTTGGCCAGAACGCCGATGCCACTCTCGCCTGAGGCGAGGACCGCCTTGACGATGCGATGAACGATGAGATCGGGATAGCGGCGGATAGGCGAAGTGAAGTGGGTGTAACAGGGCGCGGCGAGGGCGAAGTGGCCCTCGTTCTTCTCGCTGTATCGCGCCTGACGCAGAGAGCGGAGCATGAGGTGCGCGAGAATGCGCTCCTCGGGTTTACCGGCAATCTTGAGCGCCAACTGCTGATACATGCGCGGCGTGACGGGGATATCTTCCGGCACCTCGTGTTGACGGGGCTGGCGTCCTCGCTGCTCACCTCCCCGTTGCTCGCGGCTGCGGTACTCACGGCGCTCAGACTTCATCGTCATGCGCTTGACCGGCAAAGGGCCCAGGCCGAGCGAATAGCCGAAGCCGGCGGCCACGGACTCGAAGTCCACCACGCGGCGCGGCTCGGGCTTCTCGTGGATTCGATACAGTGACGGCGCCTTAAGATTTTGCAACCAGGAGGCAACGGCTTCGTTGGCGGAAAGCATGAACTCTTCGATCAGGCGATTAGCCCAGCTTCTTTCTGATCGAACGATGCTCTGCATGGCTCCCTGTTCGTCGAATTGAATCACCGGCTCAGGCAAATCGAAATCGATCGAACCGCGGCGCTGCCGTTTGCGGTTCAACAGCCGCGCCAGCTCATGCATCTGTTCTATCTCGGGCACGAGGGCGGGGAACTGCTCCCGCACGTTCCGATCGCCCTCGAGGATGGCATGGACCTGGGTGTAGGTCATCCGCGCAGTGGAACGGATGACGCCCTGCGTCACCTCGTAGCTGCGAATCTCGCCCTCCGGATCGATGAGCATGATGCAGGAGAGCACCAGGCGATCTTCGTTTGGCCGCAGGCTGCATATGTCGCTTGAAAGCTCCTGCGGCAGCATGGGTACGGCGCGATCGGGAAAGTAGACCGAGGTGCCGCGCAAACGGGCTTCGAGGTCGAGAGAGGAGCCAGGCGTTACGTATTGGGCGACATCCGCGATGTGAACCTGCAACTCCCACTCACCGGGCGCATGCTGGCGCACAAAGACGGCATCGTCAAAATCCTTGGCCGTCTCACCATCGATGGTGATGATGGGCAGATCGCGAAAGTCGCGGCGGCGTGCTGCCTCTGCGCGATCAAGATGAGCCGCTGCGCGCGCTTCCGCGAGTACATTTTCAGGAAAGACGTGAGGCAGATGGTGCTTGCGGATCATGATTTCTACGTCGACACCGAAATCATCCTGCCGGCCCAATACTTCGATCACCTTGCCGCGGGCGCCCCGGGAAGGGGTCGGCCAGTCGGTAATCTCCACATCGACGACCATTCCCTCCAGATCGGACGGGGGTTGGAGCGGTGGCCGGTTCTCCCCGGTCGCCTTGCTGGTTGCCGCGCTGACCACACGATGCGGAGTCCCGTCTTGAATCGCCGGCGCTGTCTCCATTCCGAAAGGAATGAGGATGGGTTGAGTGACCCGCTCGTCGAGAGGTTTGACGATGTTACCGATGGCGTGGTCATGAACTGCGTAGTGAAAGATGCCTACCACCGTTGGGTTGCCGCGCGTAAGGACCCTGGCAATGCGCCCGCTCAGCCGGCCATCGGCGCGTGGCGGAGCAAGTTCGACCAACACCTGGTCGCCCTGCATGGCGCCGTTCATCTCGCTGGGCGGAATGAAGATATCGTCATCGCCGCCTGTCTGGCGTGCTTGCGGCCGCACAAAACCAAATCCATCGCGATGTACATCGAGGCGGCCGGCCAGCAGATCGCTGCGCGTGGCGGCTTGAGGCAGCGCCCAATGATCCCGGTCGGACTTGATCAATTCGCCCCGGGCCGTCATGCGGTCGAGTTGCTCGAGCAGCATCCGCCGCTCACGGCCGCCACCCAACCCGAGTTCACGGACTAATTGCTTATAGCCGGCCCGTTGGCCGGTTGAACGTTCGATGCGAATAAGGAGTTCACGGTCAGTCATTTTGGTTACTAAAGTGCTGATTTTGCTGGGCCAAGCCAAAATGGGCCTTTGTTGATCTTAATGGGTCAGCGTGCGCGGAACCGTGAAAGATTCGGAATGGGGATTTCAATTTTGCGGCAAGCGTGGTTAAGATGCAGACAAGAGCAAGGATTGCGCGGCTTGCGCGGTGATAGCCCCGCAAGTCCATTGAGAAAGAAATTTAACAGCTCCGACTGATTTGCCCAGAAATGCGGAAAGCGTTCCGCAGGGTTGTTCGGGGGCCTGTATTCACAAGGAAAAGAAAGGAAGTACAAGAGAGATGTGGAAACCGAACCAACCTGGAAGTCCCGCAACTCCTAGCACGGAGCCTACGCGTCCGTCAGTACCCGCGGCCGCAAGCCACGAAACCACCACCACACGCACTTCCAGCGCCTCTCCCGCATCGCCGGCGGCAGCCGATCAGGCCACCATTGGCAAGAGCCTGGTGGTTAAGGGCGAAGTGACAGGCTCTGAGTCGCTCTACATCGACGGTAAGGTCGAAGGTGCGATCAATCTGCCTGGCAACCGTGTCACCGTCGGCCGCAATGGACAGGTGTCTGCCAATATCTCTGCCCGCGAAGTTGTCGTTCTGGGCAAGGTGCGCGGCAACATTAACGCCAGTGACCGGGTGGACATTCGCAGCGAAGGTTCCTTGACCGGAGATGTGATTGCCCAGCGCATCAGCATCGAAGATGGCGCCTTCTTCAAGGGTGGCATCGATATCCGCAAGCCTGGCCAGACGAAAGATGGCGCGCCGGCGCCTGCGGTTTCGAGCACTGAGAAGGTCGCCGTTCAGGCGTAAGCAATCGCGATTGCAAATCACGGGTAGTGCCGGTTCTGAGCCGGCGCTACCCGTGATTTGTCTGGAACCCCTGCGCTTAGAGCATTTTCCCTTCTACTCAGCACAGGAGGCTGCAGCGAAGTGCGGCTTTTCTTAAGGAAAAGCCGCCATGTGAGCCGTTGCTCTGTAAACACCGGAAGTGAAAATGCTGTAGCTTCGACGCCACACCATTGCAGTGAAGCCTGGTGAAGCCTCGCGAAATTTGGTAACACTCTGCGCGGCTGCGCCGCGCAAAGCTGGCCGCAAATTGGGTTTCGGTCGAAATGCCCAAACTCGTACGGCTCGCACGGCGAGCGTTTGCCGCCCTTCTCCCTCGTCTCTTTCCCTCCTGACTTTCCCTGCTTGATACAGACCCTCCGGTAGAATCATTGCAGGCATGATCCTCCCGTTCGTCCGCGATTTGCTCCTGGAACTGGAACACTGTAAGCCGTTTGAGCGCGTACAAAGGCACCTGGCCTTTGCCGCGGGGCGCAGACGTGTCTCCGGCCTCACGGCCACAGGCCGCGCCCTCTACCTGCCATTCTTCGCCAGAGCTGCCCAGGCGCCGGTCGTCGTCATCGTCGCTGACAACAAGGCGGCAGACTCGTTACAACTCACGCTGCGCGCCACCTGTGAACTTACCGGGGCGATTGAACCCGAACGCGTGCTTCGGCTGCCGGCGCACGATGTCTTACCGTTTGAAAACATGTCGCCCCACCCCGACGTACAGGAGCAGCGTGCTTCTGTGTTGTGGAAGATCGCGACCGGCTCTGCTTCGATTGTGATTGTTCCTATTGAGGCGGCCAGCATGCGCGTCTTTGCGCCGGACTATTACGCCAACCTCGGCCGCGTCCTGCGCCGCGACGAAGAGATCGACATGGAGGAGCTAACCACCCATCTGGCGAGCGTGGGCTATAGTCCGATGGATATCGTCGAGATGCCGGGGCAGTTTACCCGCCGTGGCGGCATCTTTGACGTCTACTCGCCGGAGGCGGATCGCCCCGTCCGCCTGGAACTCTTCGGCGATGAAATCGAATCGATCCGTAAATTCGAACCGGACTCCCAGCGCTCGTCCACGGCCATCGACGAGACCCTGCTGTTACCGCTGACCGAGACCCCAGTGTCTGAAGATTTGCTGGAGGCTATTCATCAGCGGCTCAGCGGCAGCCGTCTGGATGCGGGCGACGATCCCGAGCTGCTGAACCGGGCCCTGGTTGCAGGCGGCGTGAGCGTCTTTCCTGGCTGGGAGTTTTTCTGTGCTGTCGCAGGCGCCGATCGCACGCTCTTTGACCTGTTTCCGCGTGTGCAGGTTTTTGTCGAAGAGCCGGCCATGGTGCGAAACCAGGCTGATCGCTGGTGGAACAAGGTGGAACAGCGGCACGACCGCAGCGGCATCGGTTCCCTCATCACTCCCGCCGACATCTATCTTTCTCCTGACGAACTGTTGGCGAAGATTGCCTCGCTGCCCGGCCTGGAGATGGATCAACTGGGCGCGGTCGACATACTGGAAGACGATGTGAACCCGATGGACGAGGTGGCGTTCTCTTCCCGTCCTACCTTGCGCTTCCACGGTTCGATCCCTGCCTTCCTGCAGCAGATCAAGACATTGGTGCAACAGGAAACCCACATGCTGCTGGTGGCTCCTAATCATGGCGAAGTCGAACGGTTGGCCGGGCTTCTGCGAGAGTATGGCCAGCCCTACCGGCTGGGGAGCCGGCCACAGGCTCCGGGCACAGAGCAGGCCTATGACGAGTCGAGTCACCTGGCCGGCGATTTACGCGTCCCCGTGCTGGTACAGAGCGCGATTTCGAGCGGTGTCAGCCTGCCCGACTGCAACCTGGTGCTCTTCGGCGCGAACGACTTCTCGGATGAAGCAGACGTAGCCGCTCGCCCTGTGGTGAGAAAAGCCAAATCCAAGACTGCGGCCTTTATCTCCGACTTCCGCGATCTCACCGTAGGCGACTATGTGGTGCACGTGGAGCACGGCATCGCCCGCTACATGGGTTTAAGAGACATCGAGCAGGACGGCATCCGAGTGGAATTCATGGTGCTGGAGTTTGCCGAACAGGCGCGGCTTTACGTACCGCTCACCCGGCTCGACCTCATTCAGAAGTACCGCTCGACCGATGCCGGCCCAGCGCCGGTGCTTAATCGCCTGGGCAGCCAGCAATGGGCAAAGACCAAGGCGCGCGTGAAAAAGGCCATGCAGGACATGGCCGATGAACTGCTCAAGCTCTACGCGCAGCGCAAAGCGGCGCAAGGTCATTCCTTTCCGCCGGACAACGAATTTCAACGCGAATTTGAAGACGCCTTCGATTACAACGAAACCGAAGATCAGCTTTCAGCCATCGCTGACATCAAGCGCGATATGGAATCGTATCTGCCCATGGACCGTCTGCTGGTAGGCGATGTGGGCTACGGCAAGACAGAAGTCGCTATGCGCGCCGCCTTCAAGGCCGTGCAAGATGGCCGCCAGGTAGCGGTTCTTACGCCGACCACCGTTCTCAGCTTTCAACACTTCGAAACCTTCAAGAGCCGTTTCAAGCAATTCCCGATCGTGGTGGAAATGATCTCGCGCTTCCGCTCTCCCAAAGAGCAGAAGCTGATTCTGGAACGGGTGGAGGCGGGCAAGGTCGACATTCTGATCGGCACTCACCGGTTGTTATCGAAAGATCTGCTGTTCCAGAATCTTGGTCTGCTCGTTGTGGACGAAGAGCAGCGCTTCGGTGTGCGGCACAAAGAACGGCTGAAACAGATGCGCCGCGAAATCGATGTGCTGGCCATGTCGGCTACACCGATTCCGCGTACGCTGCACATGTCCCTGGTAGGGCTGCGCGATATGAGCGTGATCGAGACGCCCCCCAAAGATCGCATGGCGATTCAGACAGTGGTGGCGCGTTTCGACGAAAAGCTGATCCGCTCGGCCGTAGAGCTCGAACTGGAGCGCGGCGGCCAGATTTATTTCGTTCATAACCGGGTAGAAACCATTTACGAGATCAGCGCCAAGATCCAGGAGCTGGTGCCCCAGGCACGCGTGACCGTCGGCCACGGCCAGATGAGTGAAGGTGAGCTGGAGCGAGTGATGCTGGCCTTTATGCACGGGGAGTACGACGTGCTGGTCGCGACCACGATTATCGAAAACGGCCTGGATATTCCGCTCGCCAACACGATTCTGATCAGCCGCGCAGACCGGCATGGACTTTCAGAACTCTACCAGTTGCGGGGCAGGGTTGGCCGATCGAACCGCCGCGCCTATGCGTACCTGCTGATTCCGCCCGAGCATGAGCTGACGGAGATTGCGCGGCGGCGGCTGGCGGCGCTCAAGGAATTCTCAGACCTTGGCGCCGGCTTCAAGATTGCTGCGCTTGATCTTGAACTGCGCGGCGCCGGCAACATGCTTGGCGGCGAGCAAAGCGGACATATTGAGGCGGTGGGCTTTGAGATGTACACCAGCATGCTCGAGCACGCGGTCCATGAGTTGAAAGGTGAAGAACTGCCGCAAAGGGCAACCACGCAACTCAATCTCGGCATCAGTCTGCGCATCGATGAAGGCTACATCGCTGAAGAAAACCAGCGCCTTCGCATTTATAAGAAGATTGCCGGCGCACCGGATGAGGGCAGTCTGGGTGAAGTGCGGGCGGAGCTTGAAGATCGCTACGGGGAACTGCCTGCCACCGTGCGCCACTTGATGGACGCCGCGAGTTTGCGGCTGCTATGCGAACAAACGGGCGTCGCGCAGGTGGATCGCAAGCGCGATCAAATCCACGTCCGCTTTACCGGCCAGGCAAGTATCGATCCCGGACGGTTGATGAAGCTGGTAGCGCAAAATGCGAAGAAGGGTGCGCAGTTCACGCCCCAAGGCGTGCTGCGTTTTCCCCTCAAGGCAACAGAGCCGCAGGATATATTGAGCGAAATACGTGCGCTGCTGGAACAACTAGCCGCAGGCGAAGACGCCGAGGTAGCGGCTTCGCATCAACGCAGATAGATAGGAGTCACTATCGCCTTGCAGGACGAGATGTTTTCCCTGAGGTCGCTTCCCTTGAAGTCACTTCTCCCGAAGTTGTTTCTCTTGACGTCGCTTGCTTTTATGCCAGCCATGGTATCCGGCTGTTCTCAAAAAGCGCCGGCGGCCTCGCCATCTACGCCTGAGAGCACTACGGCCGAGCTAAACCAGCTCGCGGATACTTATTTCGATCAGGTTTACTTTCGTTACTCGCCATCGATCGCGACTTTGCAGGGCTTTCATGGATATGACGCGCAGCTTGAGGATTACTCCCTGAACGCGATCCATCGGGAAACGGCTGATCTTAATCGTTTCGAAACGAAGTTTGAAGCCATACCGGCTTCACAACTCGATCTCAATAGTCAGGGCGATCGTGAGCTGCTGCTGGGAAACATCCGCAGCACGCTCTTGTCTCTGAACACCGTCCGCTCATGGGAGAAGAATCCCGATTACTATTCGAGCGGTATTTCGAATAGCGCGTTTGTATTGATGGAGCGTAGTTTCGCCTCGCCCGACGAGCGGCTGGGTTTACTGATCGCCCGCGAGAAGCAGATGCCTGCCGCGCTCGAGGCGGCGCGTCAGAATTTGAAAAACCCGCCGCGGGTGTATACAGAAATCGCGCTGGAACAGCTTCCCGACATTATTGCGTTTTTTAAGACCGACGTGCCGGAAGCCTTTAAGCAGGCCAGGAATGAACAACTGCGGGCCGGCTTCTCCACAACGAACAACGCAGTGATTGCTGCGCTTGAGAATTATCAGGACTGGCTCAAAAAATATCTATTGCCTCAGTCGCACGGTGATTTTCGCCTGGGCGCCGAGACCTACTCCAAGCTATTACTCGACGATGAGATGGTCGACACTCCCTTGCCCCGGCTGCTCGAAATCGGGTACGCGGACCTGCACAAGAATCAGGCGGAGTTCAACCGCATCGCCGGGGAAATTGACCCCAAGCGGAAGCCACGCGAGGTGCTGGCGGAACTGGACCGCGACCATCCCGCACCCGGCGATCTGCTGCAGAGTTTTCGCGATACCTTTCAGGGGCTGATCGAGTTCATTCGCGCCCATCAGATTGTCGACATCCCGTCGCCCGTGCTCCCCAGGGTCAAAGAAACGCCGCCGTTCATGCGCGCGACCACAACCGCTTCGATGGACACACCCGGGCCGCTTGAGAAAGTGGCAACCGAGGCTTACTTCAACGTGACGCTGCCGGCAGCACACGATACGCACCGGCAGATTGAAGAACGGATGGCCGGGTTCAATCGGGGAACGATTGTGAGCACGGCCGTTCACGAGGCATATCCGGGGCACTACATTCAGTTTTTATGGGTGCCGCGCGCGCCAGGCAAGGTGCGCCAGTTGTTAGGAGCCAACTCCAACGCCGAGGGTTGGGCTCACTACTGCGAACAGATGATGCTCGATGAGGGTTACGGGCAGCCGGGAACGGGGGCGCGCGACGTGCGCGATGCCAAGATGATTCGCCTGGGGCAACTGCAGGATGCACTGCTGCGCAATGCCCGGTTTGTCGTGGGTATCAAGATGCACACTGGGCAAATGACCTTTGAACAGGCCGTTCAGTTCTTTGAACATGAAGGCTATCAGACCCACGAAAGCGGACTCATCGAGACCAAACGTGGAACATCCGATCCAACCTATCTCTATTACACTTTAGGCAAGCTGCAGATTCTCAAGTTACGCGCGGATTTGCAGAAGAAAGAGGGGGCTCATTTTTCTCTCAAGCAGTTCCACGACGATTTCTTGCAGCAAGGATGGCCGCCCATCAAGATGGTTCGCCGCGCACTTTTAGGGGACGATTCGCCTACACTCTAGCAATGGTTGCATCTTGCATCCTACGTAGAGCGACCCGTTCTTCAGCCGATGGTGTTGTTGTTGTCAAGAACACGCAATGGTAAGCATCCGGAATTAACTTCGTCTAGAATTCGCCTCACCGGGCGTGAAGGATTTGCAAGAGATGAAAGCTAAAGTACGCAAAGCAGTTTTCCCGGCCGCCGGTCTCGGCACGCGTTTTTTGCCTGCAACCAAAGCATTGCCCAAGGAAATGCTGGCGCTGGTGGACAAGCCACTCATCCAGTACGGCGTGGAGGAAGCCATTGCCGCCGGTTGCGAACAGATCATTATTGTTACCGGACGAAACAAGGCGGAGATCGAAGACCACTTCGACATCAGCTTTGAGTTGGAACAGCTGCTCGAGAAACGAGGCAAGACCGAATTGCTTGCCATGACGCGGCAGATCTCGCACATGGCGCGCATCGCCTATGTGCGGCAGAAGGAAGCCATGGGTCTGGGGCACGCCGTTCTGATGGCGCGCGACCTGGTGGGTGACGAACCTTTCGCCGTGATTCTGCCGGATGACATCATCGAAGCGAAGGTGCCGTGCCTGAAGCAGATGATCGACGTGTTCGAGCAGACACAATCTTCTGTTCTGGCTACCCAGGTAGTGGAGGGTCCTGCGATCTCTTCTTATGGCGTACTCGACTGTACTGCGGTTCCCGGCGACAAGCGTTTATTTGACGTGCAGGGTCTGGTAGAGAAGCCGAAGCCTGAGGATGCTCCTTCGCGTCACGCGATCATCGGACGTTACGTGCTCACGCCGAAGGTTTTCGATGTATTAGAGACAACACCGCTCGGCGCGGGCGGCGAACTGCAATTGACCGATGGCATCCGCGGCCTGTTACAGCATGAGAAGGTGTACGGCTACAGCTTCGACGGGCTGCGCTTTGACGCGGGCGACAAGCTGGGCATGCTCAAAGCAACCGTGGAATTCGGCATGAACCACGGCGAGCTCGGGCCCGCTTTTCGTGAGTATCTGAAGGCGATGTCGTTCTGACCAATGAATCAACAGAAGCCTCAAACGGACGGGTGTCCAGTTCAATCTGGGCCCGTCCTGTTTTGTTTTGCGGACCTGTTCAAGGCCCGATTTCCGTTTAACCTTCACCTGCTGCTTACTGCAATCTTCTCTGATGGGATGAACCTTGCATTATCCTGAGACCCGCAAAGTTGAACAGGTCGACGACTACCACGGGGTTCAAGTCAACGATCCCTACCGTTGGCTCGAAGATGACCATTCCGCCGAGACGATGGCGTGGGTGACGGCACAAAACAAGATCACGTTCAATTCCCTGGCGAACATTCCTTACCGGACACAACTGAAGCGCCGCCTCCAGGAGCTTTACGACTACCCCAAATACGGGATACCGCGCCGGAGCGGCCCATACTACCTCTGGTCGAAGAACGACGGACTGCAAAATCAGAGTGTGCTTTATGTACAGAACGGGCTTGAGGGTACACCGCGCATACTCATTGATCCCAATCAGCTTTCCGCCGACGGAACCGTACGCATGACGGCCTGGGAGCCGTCACGCAATGGACGCTACTTCGCCTACTACCTTTCAAGCGGCGGGTCCGATTGGCTGGAAGGTCACGTTCTGGAATTAGAAACCGGCAAGGTGCTCGGAGATGAGCTCAAATGGCTTAAGGTGACTGGCCTCGCCTGGCATGGCGACGGTTTTTTCTACAGCCGGTACGACGAGCCGGAAGACGGCCACGACCTTTCTTCGCGCAACGAAGGCCATAAGGTCTATTACCACCGGCTAGGCCAGCTGCAAGAAAATGACGAGTTGGTCTACGAGGATAAGGCGCATTCGCAGCGCTTCCATATATTGCATACAACCGAGGATGAACGATACGCAATCCTCAACATATCGGAGCGCGGCGAAGGCAAAGATGGCAACGCGCTGTTTTTTCGAGATCTCACGGCGCCGCACTCGAACTTCCTCGCGATCGTCTCCGAGGTGACCAACGATAGCTTCGACGTGATCGACCATGTCGGAGATCGCTTCCTGATCCTGACGAATCAAAATGCCCCGAATGGCCGGGTCGCGCTCTATGATCCACAGAATCCCGAAGCTGCGTGGAAGGAAGTCGTTGCGGAAACGACGGACACGCTGAGCGGCGTAGCCACGCAGGGCGGCAAACTCTTTGTCACCTATGCTCGCGACGTCACTTCGCGTCCGTTTGTTTACTCGCTCGACGGCACGACAGAGAACGCGATCGCGCTGCCCGGGCCCGGGACGGCAAGCGGGTTTGGCGGAAGAAGCGACGATCCGTTTGCCTTCTACGCCTACTCGTCATTCAATTATCCCAGCACAATTTTTCGCTATGACATCGCGAGCAGGCAATCCACGATCTTTCGCGAATCCGCGATCAAAGGATTTCGCGCCGAAGACTACGAAACACAACAGGTTTTCTTTACCAGCAAAGATGGCACGCGGATACCGATGTTTCTGGTGTTCAAGCGTGGACTGAAGCTCGACGGCAACAATCCAACCATGTTGTATGCGTATGGAGGCTTCAACGTTACCATCGCGCCTGAATTTAACCCCTTGCGCCTTGCCCTGCTGGAGCAGGGGTTCGTCTACGCTTCGGCAAATCTCCGCGGCGGTGGCGAGTATGGCGAGACCTGGCACCAAGCCGGCATGAAGCTGAACAAGCAGAACGTTTTCGATGACTTTATCGCGGCAGCGGAGTGGCTGATCGAGAACCAATACACTTCACCCGCAAAGCTTTCGATCTCTGGCGGGTCGAATGGCGGACTGCTAGTAGGCGCGGTGATCAATCAAAGGCCGGAACTATTTCGCGCCGCTGTGCCGCAGGTCGGCGTGATGGACATGTTGCGCTTTCAGAAGTTTACGATCGGCTGGAACTGGATTGCGGATTATGGTTCGAGTGATAACCAGGAAGAGTTTCAAACGCTGTACAACTACTCACCGCTGCACAATATTCGCGCGGGCGGGAAATACCCGGCGACGCTCATCACCACCGCCGATCACGATGATCGGGTGGTGCCCGCCCACTCGTTTAAATATGCTGCCGCATTGCAGGACGAAGCGAGCCCGGACAACCCGGTGCTGATTCGTATTGACACACAGTCGGGGCACGGGGCCAGCAATACGAGCAAAGCGCTCGATACAGCATCCGACATCTATTCGTTTGTCATGTATAACCTGGGTGTGACGCCCCAGATACCGTAGGGAGCGGAGCAACGAGTTTTAACACCCAGTACAAGCATTCCGCCTATGCTCCGTCTATAGAACGTGCGCCAAGAGTGAAAAGGCATCTCGCACCGGTCTTCACGAATCTAGTAGCCAGGCGGATTGTGGCAACCAACATGGGCAAAAGCGCAGTGATCACTAAAATGCAGTCTTTGGGAACTCTGGTAGGCGAGTCCGCCTTCCGTCCGATGAGCGGGGAATCGAAATCTCCGGTGCTGGTAGCTCCCGGAGAACTGGGCGTTACCTTCATCGGCCATTCCTCATTTTTCGTGCAGATCGGCGGCCGCAATCTGCTCATCGACCCTGTGTTTGCCGCGCGCCTTATCGCGTTGCGCCGGTTGCGGCGTCCCGGTGTGAGGATCAAGGATTTGCCGGCCATCGACATCGTGCTGCTCTCGCACGCGCACATGGATCATCTCAACCGCCCTTCGCTCCGCAGGATTGTTGCCCACACGACAAGACTGAGCGGCCGTCCGCCCATCGCGGTGGCGCCCTGGGGCGTAGAGGACCTGGTGAGCGATCTGGGATTTGCCCGGGTAGTGACGCTCGAGTGGTGGCAAACCAAGCCCGTGTGTGGCCTCGACGTAACTCTGACCCCTTGCAAGCACTGGGGAGCACGCTTCTTCAAAGACACCCATCGCGGCTTCGGTGGATATGTATTGCGGGGCAGCGGGCACACGCTTTATCACTCGGGAGACACGGCGTATTTCGATGGTTTCAGGAAAATAGGCGATCGTTTAAAACCCGATGTGGCGCTGTTACCGATTGGCGCTTATCGGCCTGACAGCTATCGCGGGGTGCATACCTGCCCGGAGGAAGCGCTGCAAGGCTTTCTCGATCTCGGTGCAACTCGCATGATTCCCATGCATTACGGCACCTTTCGACTTTCGCAGGAGCCGATGGAAGAGCCTGTGGAGCGACTGATGGCCGCCGCAATACGGGCAGGCGTTGCCGCTTCAGTATGTGTGCTGCCGGAAGGGGAGACCGATGTGACTGCGGCGAAGCCCTCAGGCGCGACGAGCGCGCCGCATCGCGTGAACTAGATCTAGAGCAGAACCAGCATAGGTGTATCCGGTGGACAGCGGGGAAGTTGGATGTCTCTTGATGAAAAATCCAGTCAGGCGTCCTTGCCGCTGGGTACAGTTGTGCCGGTTCTGCTCTAGCTCGCCGGGGCGGGAAGCAGTTTGGCCAGTAGATCACGCAGCGCCTTGACGACCCATCGCAGCATAAGAATCGAAACCAGCAACAACGCCAGCGTGATGCCGCCGGCAACCATGGGGTGCTGCGTTGCCAGCCAGGTGATGCCCACGGCGGCTACATCCTCTGAACTGCTTAAGGCAATGTTCGAAACCGGCTCTGGACTGGGGGTGACCAAAGCCCGCGCAGCCGTTTTCGAACTATGCGCAGCCAGGGCAACGGCGCCGCCCACCGCAGTCGCCAACACCTGCATGCGAGGCGTCAGTTGCGAAGTGGCGCGAAAGGCCAGCAAAGCCGCAATGGGCACGCGGATAAATGTGTGCAAGGCATTCCACAACAGATCGAAGCCAGGAATCTTGTCGGCGACAAACTCGGCGGCAAAGAGAGCCCCGCTCGCCCCGATGATCCACCAGCTGGAAAGTGTCTCCAGACCCGGCGGCAACACCACCCAATGCCCACGAGCAAGCAGCCCCAGGGTCAAAATGGTCGCGTACACGTTAAGCCCGGCGGCGAAACTTGCGGCAACGACCAGGGCGGCGATGCTGCTGGGCGTGAAAACCATGGCTGCTGCGCATTCTAGACCTTTCCGCGCTTCGGAAACTGAGAATTTATAGGATGCCGAAGCCGCCCCGCATGAGAGGGGCAGAACTCGTCCTGTGGACATCTCGTGGGGCTGGTCATCGAGGCAAGTGGCTCTTAACCCTTATGATAGGTTTGCAATCATTCCCAGGATCGTAGACCAGTCATGAAGCTCGCAAAGCCGGACCTGCATTGGCTTGTTCTGGCGCTCGCCGCCCTTGCCTTTCTGGCATCCGGCGCCAGACGGTTCGATGCAGCGAACGACTTCGTGCCTGTATACACCGGCGCAAGGTGTCTGCTGCACGATTGCAATCCCTACGACACGCGGCAACTCGAACGGCAGTTCTTCGAGGCAGGCGGCCGCGCGGGTGAGTTGCCATCGTGGGACATTGACGTCCCGGTCTATCCGCCTTCGACCTTCCTGGCGCTTTCGCCTCTCGGCTTGTTGCGATTTCCTACGGCAAGGATGGTGTGGTTCCTGCTCAACGGGTGCCTGTTTGTGGTATCCGCGGGCATGGTCCTGACCTTGTGCCCGCGGCAATGGCTGGCTACGGGCCTGGTTTCAATCTTTCTGCTCACCAGCAGCATCCTGCTGGTGCTTGGGCAGCCCGCCATCTTCGCGGTTTCGCTCCTGGTGATCGGTAGTTGTCTTTTTCTTCACGGCCGCGCTTTGCCTTTAGCCACGCTGCTGTGGGTACTCAGCCTCTCTGTCAAGCCGCAGATCGGGGGCCTGATCGTGCTCTACTTCCTTCTGCAGCGCATTCATTGGCGCCATGCTGCAGTGGCCCTGGCTGGGGCGTTGGCCGTCCTGCTTTCGGCGGGCCTTATTCTGCGGTGGCATGCGCATAGCGCCGATTGGCCCACGACTCTGCTCGCAAATCTTTCTTCTACCCTGAGCCCAGGAGGCAGTGCCGACCCCCGGCCCGCCAATCCGCAGGCGATCGGCGATATCAATTTGCAGGTGCTCACCAGTATCTGGCGGGCTGATGCGCACACGTTCAACGTGATGTCTTACGCAATCTTTCTTGGTCTGCTGGCTTTATGGATTTGGGCGGCGCCCTGGAAACGCGTGGGTACCGGCCAGCACTTGCCCGCGCTCGCCGCGCTCGCAGTACTGTCGCTGTTACCGGTCTATCACCGTTTCTACGACACCCGCCTGTTGTTATTGACCGTTCCGGCCGTGTTGCTGGTCTTCCAAAGGCATCGGGCATTAGGCACGTCTCTGGCCGTGGTGACCGCGCTTGCCGGCATCTCGGTGCAATACCGTATACAGTTGGCTCTTCTGCAGCGAGGACAATGGCAGAGCCTGCTCGATAAGAAGCTTCTCTTCCTGCTGTTCCTGCGCCAGCAGACGCTGGAACTGCTGATCCTGTTTGGCCTCTATGTGGTGGCTATCGTTTTTTTACGTAACCAGCAAGGCGCCATTCCCTCTTAGTGGTAGGCGTTAGGACCAAATCGGGAAAATGTAAGCGGCGGCCGCCGCGCGGGGTAAGCAGGAAGCGGGTTACCGATCATGCTTGCGCACGACTCTTTCTGTTTCACAATGAGCCGCTCCCATTTCTCAAGTCATCTCGTCTTCAAATCCTCGTACATGACCCGTGTAGCAGGGTAATCAGGAACGCATAACCAACTAACCAGCTGCGAATGACCATTCGCTTTTTCAGCTCATGGCGAAGCTGGCTATCCTGCCCTTGGTTCTGATTCCTGGAGGGGGTAAAACACAATGAAAAACGCTACCGTAGTGATTTCTATTCTGTTCTTTTGCACGCTTGCGGCGATTGCGCAGGCGCCACAAACAATCGGCGCCTGGGCAACCTATCCTTCAACAAGCCCCAGTGGCGATCGCATCGTTTTGCTGCAGACCAACGTGTTGTCAGGCGATGGAGGTGCACAAGGCCAGCCCGGGACGCTCAAGCTGGACGCGATCTGCAAGAACGGCAAGCTGTATCGCTTAGCCCTGGAAACGGACTTCGCGGTGTCCAGCGAGGCCACGAACTTCAGCGGCGCCGTACCAACCACATCTGTATCGTTCCAGCGGGACGGCAGCGCACCCGAAACTCAGCACTGGGCTGTGCTGGACAGAGGACGTACCGTATCGCCGTATGGGGAACTAACTCAAGGTAAGAAGAATCGTATCTTGATACAACGCATTGCAGGATCGAACGAGGTGGTATTTGGATTCCACGCTGACAACAAAGGTGTGATTCAGGCCCGGTTCCACACGGATGGAATCTCAAGGTCCCTGACTTCGGTTGGCTGCACGTACTGAATCGCGGGGTCCTGGAGGCACTATGTCAAGCCATCTACTGGAGTTCGCTGTGGTTTATCTGGTGGTCGCGGGTAGCTTGCTCTCTGGGCTACTTCGCGCTGCCGGAGCCGATGTTGATGCCAGTGCTGGAGCCAATGCTGGAGCAGCCCAGGCGTTGAAGCTTCCGCGGGAGCAAGAGCGACTCAAGGAAAGCCCGATGCACCCCGCGCCGGCAGTTCCCTTGAGAATTCCAATTCACCGCACATAGTCAAATGCCGGATTGATTCAGCCTTCAGTCGAGGCCGCAGACGAAGTTACAAATGCGCGCACGCCAGATTCCGATTCAGGCTCTGCTAAATTTTCAGCGGCGATTCCTCCCACTTGAGGGTGCTGTGCAATTCCGGCTCACTCTGTGAGCGTTGCCCACCTGACGTAACAAGAGCACAACGATTTTGGAAATCCCACCGACGGGTTATCCGTTGAAGCTGCCGGGTGACCGCCCGGTCATTCGCGCAGCTCTTTCCTTTCCTGATGATCGCTCGAACGAAACCGCACCCTTGTCGATACCTGGATGCGCGTCGATGGATTGGGAATTAAAGGTGGCTGGAATCATGTCTCGGCGAACCGCGTCGATAACAACTTAAGCAGGGCGCTCCAAACTGATTTCGTCGCGTATGCGGCAGTGAAGATGCACCCTGACAACAAGCGGGCTCCCGCTGTAGCGGGCGATTGGTCGATCAATGGAACTGGTAGCTATGCACTGCCTTAGGTTTTCTCCGTTATGTGACCCAAAACGCTTTCGTGGCATGCGGCGGCTCTTGCTTTCGCTGCCACGGCAGATGATGGCAGCAAAGTTTTCTCGTGGGCTGCTTCTCACCGGAACTTTCATTCTTGCTCATGCGGGCGCCAGAGCCCAGGTGGCGCCGGCCTTGCACCTGCCTCCGGATGTAGGCATTTTTGGCACCTTTACCGTGGCCCAACCAACCATCGGTGGCGCTTTCAATACAGTCAGTGGCGTTACGACGGGGGCATACCTGCGTCCCCAAGCCTTGGTCGGCGCTGAGTTGAGAGGCGTCTTTCTTCGATGGGGCGGGTATGACCATGAGTACGCTGCATTGATTGGGCCGCGCGCCAGCCTTTATCTTGGGCGCTTCTCTGTTTACGGAGCCCTCGAGGTGGGAGCGGGCCGGGCATGGAGAGTAGTGGAGACGAATGAAAACGGAACGGTGAAGTTGGCGGCCCATAGCGCCGGATTTCAGTGGTCAGTTCTCGGCGGCGCGGACCTCTATCTAAGACACCATTGGAATCTGCGCGTCGGCGAAGTTTCATTTTCGAACATCTACGCATCGGGACAAATACGCAAGCCGGTTAACTACAGCTTTGGCCTGGTCTACAGGTTGAGATAGTTCTAGAGGCTGGATCCTGGCGAGTGCAGTTCGGCAAATCTTTTGTCCTCGTGGACTACGTGCGTCGTCTGAGAAAAATCTTCTCTAGAGAGATCAGGGAAACCGCATTCAGTTACGTTTCCCTTCAGACATTACCGATCACTGCACGGGAGACGTCTCGACGCGGCAATCTAGTAGCCTGGATTTCTCCCTAGCACTCTCCGGCCAAGCGATATCGGGCCGCGGTTCTCTATCATTCTTAGCCGTGCGAGAAGTGCAGGCTCGCCGCAGTTTCGCAATCCTCGCCGCAGCGAGTAATGGGCGTAGACCGAAGGTTGCGGCCTTTACGTGGTTTTCTCTCCAAGAAAACCACACCTCGCCGCTCTTACCAGGCCGGAGTCATTGCGAAAATGCTTTAACGCTCCGGTCCCACGGCAGGCTGGGGCAGGCGAGATGACAATTCAGTTGTGGGGTTCTCATTGCCTCCGGTCCGGCGGCAAGCAGGAAAATGCTTTAGAAGACGTATCCCACCCCGGTAGAGAAGATCGGAAAATACGATGCGTAGCTGAGATTGTGACGATTTCGTGCGATGAACGTATTTAGAAGCTGCTGAAAGTCGGGGTTCTCACTGGCCGGTACACAAGCAACAGATTTGGGGAGCCCGGGATAACAGACGCTGCCGCTGAAGGCAACCTTCAGATTTGGCGGCCCCGCGTAGTAGAAGCCGATTTCGACGGGAGCACTGAAGTGACCGCCCCGGCGCGAGAGCAGGTTGCCGAAACCAAGGGTGAAACCAGGAGACGCCTTGCGAAAGTCAATCGAACCGGCTCCGTGAAAGGGGTCGGTGGCGCTGCTGATGTACTTTTGTCCGTTCAGGGTAATTGTGCCGCCGGCAGGTAGTAGATAGGTTCCCTGGACCCTGTTGTTGTTTGCGAAGATCACCTGTGGGCTGACGAGGAAGCGGCCTGCAAAAGGGCGCCAGTCCAGTGCGCCATGGGCAGTGCGCACCCGGAGGCGGGCGTTGATGGATGCACCCTCAGCATGGAACGTAGTGGCGTAGTTAAAGAAATCGGACCCCAGTCGCAGGTTCCATCTTCTTGTCAGAGAAGTCGCCAGATCGAACCCCAGGCCGCCAAGTCCGGCGCGCCCAGCGAATCCAAATCGTGACAAGGGTCCAATACCCTCAGGCGCGATGGCGCTGTAGGCGGTCAGGTTTGCGGGATTCCTCAGAGAGGGCTCAGCAGGCAGAGAGACGCGTTGACTCGCGGTCGCCGCCGCCAGCGTTTGCAGGCCGGGAGTATTTTGTGCACCGCCATCATGGCAAAAGAGAATGACGCGTAGAAGCAATACAGCCAAAGATAGTCGTTGAATAGGCATGAGTGGTTTCCCCGGCGAGAAGAATGAAGCTAAGTGTTGTCGGGTCAGGCTGCGGCTGGTTGCCGCAAGGTGGTCTCATTAAATGGAACGTCTGGTGAGTGGGGAGCCAGCAGTCCTCTTTGCATTTGCCCGAATGTCTCCCGGTCCGCAGCATAGTTGGAAGAGCGCCCTGCAACCAGAAGCTGTTCCCCTTTGTTTGCTATCGGCAGATAGCACGTCCGCTGTAGTAACGCTCTAGCAAGCGAGTGATTTCCTATCCGCACAATGTTTTCTTTGAGATAGCAAGCAGAAGTCTCAGAGCAGAACCAGCATAGTTGTACTCCGGCCGGCATCGTGGAAGTTGGACTTTTCTTGAGGAAAAGTCCAGTCAAGCATTTTTTCCGCTGGGTACAATTGTGCTGGTTCTGCTCCAGCGGCTGGGCCGCCGCCGTTGACCCGTGGTGCTGCAGAGTTGACGACCGATGCGGCTGCCCGCGTCGATGACCGGAACTTTTCCTGCGAAGGGGCGTCTTAGTTGGAAGGAGTGCCTGATTCCCATGACGAGTTCGACAAGTTCGCGCGCATGCCTTGCCGTCTTCGCCCTGTTGCTCACAGTGCCGCTTGCCGCTCTGGGTCCGGCTGCTCACGCGCAGACTACGCCATCACAGTCCCTAAGCTGGGTTCCGCAAGGGTTTGAGGTGCTGGGTCAACGAGCCGCGTTCCACACCGATTTCACGTTCGACCGCTCGATGCTGCAGCTAGTGAGCCACTTTATAGGGGACGCCGATCAGGAAACCCGGAACGCAATCGCCAAGCTAAACGGCGTTTCCGTACATAGTTACCACTTCGCTGCGCCTGGGCTATACGATCCCCGGGCGCTGGATGCCATCCGCAGGCAGTGTGAAGCGTCGGGCTGGCGGCATCTGGTCGCAGCCCACGGCCAAGGCGACCCTTTCAACGCGGGACAAACCGACCTGTGGATCAATTTCTCACACCTGGACGTGACCGGCATGATGGTGCTGTTCGCAGGGCCAAAGGATCTGAATCTGATTGCTCTGAATGGCGACATCAGCACGCTTGATCTGTTGCACATTCGGGGCCATTTCGGTATTCCACGTTTCTCGGGAGATCGCTTTGTCGCAACTCCCGGTCCGGCCGGCGCACAGGCTCGCCAGCCCTACGTATCGCCTGCGCCCCCTATAGCCGCGCCTGAACCACTGGGTGAGACGGCTCCAAATTCTTATCCCTCCGGTGTCGGCGTGGGTGCACCCGAGGTTGAGGCAGCTCCCCCTCCTCCCATTCCGCCAGGCGTATAGCAGGCCGCCGGAGATTCGAAGGGCGTCTGCTCTTTCAGGAAGCGGTTCGGCGCGAAGCGGACGAAGGCGCACCGATCTCCGCTGGAGCAGTTTTCGCATCCTCGCCGCAGCGGGCCATGGGTGTTGAGCATCCCCGCCGCAGCGAGCTGCCTCGCCGCAGCGAGCTGCCTCGCCGCAGCGAGCTAAGCTACCGGCCTTTACATGGTTTTCTCTCAAAGAAAACCACACCTCGCTGCTCTTACCAGGCCAGAGTCATTGCGAAAATGCTCTGATCGCTCTCTCGCGAAAACTTGTCCGCTCCTGAGCGTGCGTGGAGTGACCTGCAACTCGCTCGAAGTTCTCGAAGCATTCTTCTCGTGCTTCACTCCGGAACAAGTGAGACAAATAACCTACCTCCTATAATCTTAAGCTGGAGGGGCCGCGGTCGGGCTCATCTGCCATCTGCCGTTTGCGGACAGCGACGACAGCGTTTACGGTAAAGCGGGGCGTTGATGGAATGGGACAATTGACCGAGGCATCTGAGGCAGCCATGGTGGCAAAGTCTCAGAGCCGGCAGCGTTTTTACCAGCCAGAACTGGATGGCTTGCGCTTTTATGCTTTTCTCGCCGTCTTCGTTTGTCACGCATTCCCGGTACAGGTAACGTTCTATAAACAATTGCATTTGCCGTTGCCGGAACTTTGGACTGCGGCGGTTTTGTCAGGCGCTTCCGGTGTCGATCTTTTCTTTGTGCTGAGCGCGTTCCTGATCACGTCGCTTCTGTCGAAGGAGCGCGAGGCGACGGGCGATATTTCTGTACGGCTGTTTTACGTCAGACGCGTCCTGCGTATCTGGCCGCTTTATTTTCTCGTGGTCGTTCTGGGTGTCGCCATTGCGCATTCCGGGTTCACTCACTTTTGGTATTACGGGCAAAGCCTGCCGTGGTACTACGTCGCCGGATATATGCTTTCCGTCAGCAACTGGGTGTACGCAGTGTTCGGTGCACCAGGGTCAATCTGCGCTCCGCTATGGACTGTCTCTATCGAGGAGCAGTTCTACCTCGTTTGGCCGCTTCTTGCAAAGCTGCTGAGGCGTCGTGGGTGGTTGATTGCGGGCATCGTTGTGTTCGCTCTTGCGACCTTGAGCCAAATCGCCATGGCGCTCAGTAGCGCCAGAAGTAGCTATCTATACTTCGGCACGGCCTCGCGTTGCGACTCCCTGGCGCTGGGTATTATTTTGGCGTTTTGCGTAGACAAATTGCCGAAGCTCGGCAGTGCAGCTCGCTTGTTGTTGATAAGCGGAGGGCTCATATTTCTTGTGGCGGCCACGGCCTTGATCATGAAGGAGCCGGAGCCAGTAACGATGAGGATGATCCTGGGCCGTCTGATGATCTCGCTTGCATCGGTTGCGATTTTGTACGGTTGCCTGCACAGCAGCAGCAGGCTTCTCAGGGCCGAATGGGTCGTGCGCCTGGGCAGGGTCAGTTACGGACTTTACATGCTGCACTATGCAGGCCTGCTCATTATGTTGAGCCTGATCCATCCGTCGAAGGGTTGGGCACTCCTTGCAACCAAGGTGCTTGGACTGCTCATGACGGTGCTCCTTGCCTTCGCATCCTATCGCTGGGTAGAGTTGCCTTTCCTCAGGCTTAAAAGCCGCTTTGCCACTGTTCCCAGCCGGCCTGTACAAGCGCCGTTTTCGCTGGAATGCGGTATGGAAGATGTCGAGGCTTCTTAAGTTGTTGTTCCAAAGCTCCGCAGCCTCACCGCCAAGTGCTCGCTGTGCGGTGTGAGGATGTACAAGTCAGACGTGGTGCGGAAGTCCCCGGACTAGTTCTGCTCAACTGCCCACGCTAACGAGTCTCCACCGGGAAGTAGATCCCGGATCCGCATGAAAGGCTTCTCGATCAAGTAGTAGGAGGCCACGGACATAATCACGGTGAGGATGGCCGTGGTGATCCCGATGTGTGGGAGGCGTTTAAGGCCGACAATCCGGCTCGCCAGGGGCTGGTAGAGGTAGAGCGCGTACGACAGGTGGGCGATCGTCCGGACGATCCAGCTTGAGCATACCTTCCACGTCTTGGCTCCCCAGTACATCGCCTGCACCAGCATAACGGCCACGACCAGCGGTTGAGCCGACCAGAGAAGGGTCAAAGCGGGATGTCCGAGGATGGGAGTGGCATACGCAGCCCACAGCAGGAATGCTGGAGGAGCCACGGCCAACCATTGGTGGGTCAGAAGACGGCGGCACTGCGCCCGGGTGGCCTCGTTTTCGAGCAGCATCGCGAGCAGGCACCCGACAAGCAAGGCGTCGGCGCGCATGTCGAAGGCATAATACATGTAGCTGCCACGGACGTGGAAGCCAAGGAAGAGAATCACGCGGTACATCCATTGACCGAGGATGATCACGGAGAGAATACGCATCGGCGAGGATCTCGTCCGCAGCAGGAACAGAAACAGCAGAGGCCACAGCAGGTAGAACTTCTCCTCGATCGCGAGCGACCAACTGATGTACATCTGAACTGGGCTATCGGCTGGTCCGAAAGCTCGCCAGTAGTCCATGAAGTAGAAAAATGAGGCGACCGCCGCCTTCCAGTCAAAGATGTGCCAGGTGAGATCGACCAGCGAAGTGAGCAGCCAGCAGCAATAGAACGTTGGGAATATCCGGTATGCCCGGCGACGATAGAAGTTGCTTAACGAAACTGTTCCGGTCCTTCGGTACTCCTTGAGGAGCATGGAAGTAATCAAGAAACCGCTGAGGACGAAGAAGATAGTGACGCCGAGTGGACCGAAGGCGTGGTGGATGCCGATGCGATCCGTCAGCAAGAAATGATCGGCGAGAACCAGCAGGATAGCCAGCGTCCGGACACCGTCGAGCCCCGCGATCACCTTGGATTTTAGGACCCGGGTTAGTTCCTGTTCGATCACGCTGGATCAGAATACCGTAGGAACCTTAACTCGCTGCGGCTCGGGATGAATTTGACTAGACGCAGCGAGCTGCGGCGTGGGACGATTTGCTCGATGGAACAAGAACAGGCCGCGAAAGTTCGCCGACAGGTCAAGCGTTTGGAGAATGCCACCCAATCACTAGCTAGCTGTTTGCGAAACCAATTACCTGGAGACGCCGTAGACTCAGAACTCCGGGCAATCGAACGTGCAGTCTACGCGATTCGACAGCAACTCGTTTTGACCACAACCAGACACGAACTATCACCGCTCTTTCCTACCCGCAGCAAAGAAACCCTCTGACACTTCTCGCGGGCGGCTTTTATTTAGACGACGAGCGCTGAGGGCCTTCCATTTACGACCGTGCTCGACCCTGTGCGAACCTGAAATTCGGATCCAACAGCAGCGAAATCCCAAGCTTGAGTGGCCGCGTGGGCGAAATCTTGGACAGGGAACGTGTATTACGACTACCCGCGCTGGCAATTAGATTGATTTCCGCCCTAGCCGGAAACTAGTATTGAAAGTAGCTATATGAGCAAGCTGGAATTTTTGACGAAAACACTATTCAAGTATGCAACGTTTCAATCGACCGGCTGTCCCTATTGCAACTCGGAACGCACGAGGATTGTCGAATGGAAAAATCATATTTGGCAGCTTCGGACATGTCAGGAATGCTCGTTAAGCTTCCGCTTCCCCAAGGACGATGTTGAGGAAAGCGTGGGATTCTACCAAGAGGCCTATCACCAAGAGAATGTGACTGATTTACCCCGCGAGGATGAACTTCCGCGTCACATAGCGGAGAACTTCAAGAGTGTTGGGCGAGACCTAACTACTCATATCAACACCATGCGAGCGGCTGTTCCTGACGGTAGCGTCCTCGACTACGGTTGCTCCTGGGGCTATGGGGTCTACCAGCTTGCCCACGCTGGTTACGAAGCGAAAGGATTTGAAGTTTCGCGACCTCGCGTCGAGTACGGCCGAAGAACTCTCGGAGTCGACTTGACGAGTGACATCGAGAGTCTGCCTAGCGGGGGATTCGACGCTATCTACTCGGCCCACGTTCTTGAGCACACCCCAAACCCTAAAGCTTCTCTCACGTCCTTCCAGCGGCTCCTGAAGCCGGGCGGCAAGGTTTTCCTCTACGTGCCGAACTGTTCCGGCGACCACGCGAGGCGTTTCGGGGTCAAATGGGGGCAAATGATCAACGAGAAGCACGTTTTGGCGCTCACCGCGGACTTTTTCAACTGCAATCTCCCGAATCATGGCTTCTCGACGAAATTTTCGAGTTCTCCTTACAGAGAGCTTCCTCAACCCTTTGACAATGATTGGGACCGAAGCGGCGAAGAATTGCTAGTTGTTGCAACTTTGGAGTCGAAAAAACTTTCAGACGAGTCCTGACGACCGGCACGCATCGGGGTCTCGGTGCATGAAAATCCAGAAACCAACGCGGAGAGCTAGCACGTGCTGCAAACCGTAAGAGCTAGACCAATCGGAAACGACCGGACGCGTAACTCTACTAGGTACGCTCCTCGCTCTACGAGGCGCGGGAACTGGGGAGAAGCTGGTCTTTTTGTGCTGGGCGCGGCTGGAATTTACAGTCTGAATCTTGTAGGAGCTTTGCCTGGAGGTGAGGTTCTTATTTTTCCGATGCTACCCCTCCTTTTACTAAAACACGGCAAGCGCGCTTTCGATCGCCAGTACTTAATGTTCTACGTGTTAGCGGCGGGGTGGCTCCTGGGAACCATCGTCGCGGATTTCAATACCGGCACCCTGCTTGATAGCCGTTTGAAGGGGGCCGCACGAGTTATTTTTTTCACGCTCGACTTCATCGCTTTGGCTATTTGGATAAACAACGGGACTCGAAAGCTCGTGGTCTTCGCGCTAAGCATAGTCGCCGTTTTCCTTTACTATGCGTGGACGTTCAGGGGAGAGTTTCTTCTTCAGTGGAAATTCGGGTACGCTTCCGCGCTGGTCATAACATCGCTTTTTTGCTCCTCTTACTACTACAAGAGGAGAAGATACTGGGTTTGCGTAGGTATCGCACTCGTACTGGTTCTTTTGAACCTGAAGTATGCCTTCCGCTCCCAAATGGGAATCATCTTGATCTCGACAGCTCTGATCCTGCCACTTTTCACCGGGGCAAGCAAAACTGGAAACCATAAAAATTCCAACCTACAAAGTTTTGTAAGAATTTTCGTTCTTCTGACGGTCACAGCTTCCTCAGCGTGGGTTGCAAATAAGGCGATCGAGTTGGCTTCCAAACAGGGCTGGTTTGACGAAGCGACGACTGAAAAATTCCAGACTCAATCGAATGGAAAGCTTGGTGTGCTTTTCGGGGGAAGGCCGGAAACCCTCGTCGCCATCCAGGCAATCATCGACAACCCGATTATTGGACATGGCTCCTTTCCGCTCGAGCCCAAATACCTCGAGCTGAAACAGAAGATCCAGTATGACTACGGTTACAGTGAATCGGACGAACCCGAGGACGTTATCCCCGTCATACCGACTCATTCTCACCTTACTATGGCTTGGGTTGAATCAGGAATATTGGGGGGCGCTCTCTGGATCTACATCTTGGTGCAGGTTATACGTGCCATCCTTCGAATCTCAGTTTTGCGTCCGGCGCTTGCTCCGCTTTATTCTTATATGCTAGCAAACTTCGTGTGGGATATTCTCTATTCCCCTTTTGGTAGTATCAACCGCATGTGGGCTGCGTATCTTTTACTCTTGAGCTTCTCCGTGTTGAGGGCGAAGGAGCCTGCTCCGCCCCAAGCAGCTGGCCACGGACGAACGACTGTCTCCCTCAGGCGTGAAATCGGCAGACCCCGCTTTGCCTCCTGATTTGTCGAGATAAATAACGAACCGCTACCTCATCCTCGGGAAACATCAGCCGGGTCAGAAGATGGAGGGTGTAGGTTTGCCCGGTCGGCCTCTTGGACTAGACGATTTTGTCACGGCGAATGCGAAAATTATGACGAGAGCAAACGGGTTGAACACTGTCAACAAACGGCTTTGCTTCGCAATCTCGGCAATTACGGTCCTTGTTTTGTTTCTCAACGTCTCGACGGTGGGACGACAGGCTGAGTGGGAAGATGAAGTGTTTGCAGTCTCGACCGCTTGGTCGATTGTTCATTCAAAGCCGCCCATTCTAAGCGTTCTGGCCCAATACCCTAGCACGCGCTCTCCGCTGCCGTTCTACGGACCGGTATCTATCTCTTCAGAAGCTCGGCTGATTCGGTTGTTCGGGTTGTCACCAATCGTTTGGCGTCTTGCCTGTCTCTCTGGAGTCTTTCTAACCATCTCAGCCTGCTGGCACCTGGTAAAGCTCGGTGGGGGCGACATTGTGGGTCGGCTCTTTACAGCTTTAATCATTGCGCTGGCCGGCTCGGTAGCGGCGACGCTCCCAGGGCGCTGGGACGCCGTGACCGTTGGGCTATTCCTTACCGGCCTGCGGGTTTTCCTTCAGGATTTTCCCTCCCGCGGAAGGCTACAAGCCTGGAGGACGGTCTTGGCCGGCTTGCTCATAGGACTCGCGCTAGGCTCGAGCCCGCGCACTCTGACCCTTAGCGCGGCTGCGGTTGTCGCGATGGGCCTGACAGGGCTTTGCTTTGCCGAGTTCCGCAGGTTTTTCCTTCTGGGGACACTTTGGGTTTTCCTGACGGCTGCGTTCGTCCATACACTCCTGCTCCTCCCTCTGGGCGAAACCACCATCTCCTGGTATCTCTACGTGCGGCGCGCAACAAAGACCGACTACATCAACGCGACCCCTCTCGCCGGCCGCGGTCTCTGGACGCTCGACTTGCAACATCACAAGATATTGGCCCTGCTGCTGATCCTGCTGATACTGATTCCCCTAGGGAGCGCGTTCCGGCGACGTTCCCAGCCGAATCCGCGTGTGGCCCCCATCCAGTTGTGCTTGACCGCCTTCGCGGCGGCCAATCTGATCCTGATGATGCTGGTGGTCGCCAACCCGCTCGGACAGGGGCCATTTTGGCTGCCGCCCATCGTTGTGGCCGCCATGTGTGCGGTCGACCCATCGTTCCGCCGAGAGCGCTGGGTGGCTGTCGGAGTCATCCCGTTTGCAGCCGTGTGCTTGATGCTGCTCGGTATCGAGGAGCTGGAGCAAGTGGCAGCCATCATGCTCACCTGGAACCAAAGAAGCAGCACCGCTCTCACCTCGTTCTTCGAGGGCGTCCTCCCGCCTGGAGCGCCCGTGTACGGGCCGGTAGGCGGCTACTTCTATCCGGTTGAGCTTTCCGGGCACCCATATCTCTACGTCAACGAGCAGACGACCCCTGGCCTCCACTCCTTGGATCCAACGCCAGCGGGAGATAAGCTGGACGCGATGATTTGTTCCCATCAGGCGTATGCGGTTTGGCCCAACTCCGACCCCGTTTATCATCCTCCGCTACAAGATATGCCCGACGCCCTTCGCCAGCGATTGCAGGGGCCGCCGCTCGATTTCCATCAGCCGCCGTTAGCGCCCTGGAAAACAGAAGTGCTGAAGCGGATGGGGCCGATCGACAACAAGTACGGCTTTGCCGATATTACCCTCTATGCACTGAAGAGCGACCACTGTGGCGTGAGCGTAGACACCGCCCGCTGATTCTTTTTCGCAATGGGTGTGTGCGTGTGTGCGGCCTCGCCCAAGCGAACTAAGCCGCACCTCACTGCTCTTACCGGATCACAAGTAAATCTCAACTATGGCAATGATGCCGTGGATGGGGAACTCCGGATGATAGAGCGAGCGGTTTACGAGATTCGCAAGTACTTGGTTTCCGACGGATGAACCCTATGATTTATGGAAGCAAAACCGGGACGCACCGGCCAACCTCGATCGAAGCGATCAAGGTCACAGTGGCCGAATACTTTAACCTCCCCATAGAGAAGCTTCATGGACGAAGCCGTGCAAGGGTGACGGCAATCGCACGCCAAATCGCGATGTTCCTGGCTCAGCAGATTGCGGAACTGCCTCTAACGGAAATCGGATCTCACTTTGGAAACGTACACCACACATCAATCAGGCAATCCATAGCGGCACTCGACCAGAAGCGACTCACTGATCCGAATCTGGATGCCGCTGTGCAATCTCTAATCGCACGGTTGCACGCGAAGACGAGTCACTAGCTGAATAGAGCGAACACCGGCCGTGTCGGCGTGTTGATATGTTATACTCGCTCCTTCGGGTTGCGCATTAGGCTCTTTCCAAGAAGCCTCGCCCGAAGGCAAAGACTCGCCGATGTCCATAACTGTCTGACGATCGACTCATCAATATCCAAGACCAGCGATACCTCTTTGGCATTCAAACCCTCCTGATATCGAAGCGCCAAGACAAGCCGCTCTGGTTCTGGAAGATCTCGAACCAACTCTGCCAACCTCGTATGCACTTCAAGGTCGCCGTGCCAACAACCCTTGTCGTCATCTGCAGATTCCGAGTCACTGCGTAGGTCCAGTTCCTCGAGGGCGTCAGACTCTATTGATTCCAGACGCTTCCAGTATTCTCTCAAGTAAACACCAATCTCCCTTGCGGTTTTCAGGTCACTCGGAATTCTGCGAAACTGTGACGCAGCGCCTAAATCGTGAGTTTTATTAAGGGAGCATCCCTGGCGGTTGATATTCGCAATTCCTCTGGCAGGAGGCTCTGCGACCTTGGCGTCGGGCCATCCCTCTTCGAACACACCATGTGCAAGTTTCCTCTATCAGATTCGACGCTCTTCACATCGGGACCCTTGAAAGCCGGAAAAATCAGTCCGCCGACCTGGCGTCTGGATTAAAATCGACGATCGGCCAAGGTAGCATCCACGGCAAACGAGCACGCAAGACCTTTGTCAGGTTTTGGCCAACCGATAAAACAAATTTTAAGATACGTATTAACTATTGATATTGGCAGTTATAAACCCAGAAAAACAGTGAAAAACTACGCGACAGCTTCTGTATTGGGGCTGTACTCTTATGAACAATGTAGCGTCACGCGCCGGACAGCGAAAGGCCAATTGCAATCTCGATGATTACAATTGCACACAAACCGAGTTACCTTTAGGGTCGTTAAGAAGATGCGTGAGTTCGACGGAAAAGGTCATCGATAAGGCATCCGGTAATGTTCGTATTCAAGTGAGAAATACGGCTGAGTTGATCGTCATGAAAATACAGGTCTTCCGGGATCCGCGCGAGAAACGTGGGCACGTTTTGCGCACGGTCGTCTCGGCCTGATCGGGTGCGGTCTACGACTTTTGGGCTTCGGTGCCGTCCGCGTGGGCGCTGGAAGGATCCTCGCACGCCTCGCACGCCTCGCGCGCCCTCCGCATCTCCTCAATTATGGCGTCTGCAACCTTGGCAGGATCGACTTGATACGACCCTGTCTCAATTGCCTTCCTGATTTGCTCCACCTTCTCGAGTCGGACATCCTCAACTTGAGACTCGAGATCAGCAATATCGTACGCTCTGGATGAATCCCGAGAATCGAAGCCTTTGCCACTCTGGTTTGCGCGTTGTCTTTCCTTGTCTTCTCCGCTAGCCGCGTTCCGACGGACGGAGGGCGAGGTAGGGTCGTCCAGGGCGAAAGCATAACCGTCCGTCGACTTCCTTTGATCGGAAACAAAAGGGTTCCTCACATGCAGCTCCACGCACTAAGGCACGAACTCATGTGGTCATGCTAATGCGAAACATTCCCTTTCCCAACAACAGTATTCGCAAAGTAAGCCTTTTCGTTACCCTGGTAATGAGTCCCTCAAGTCACAGGCCGGAACGTTTATCAACACTGAATTTGACCGAGATCGCACTCACTTATCAGGAGTCAACGATCTCCACCAAAGAGCCCGACCCGAGCATTAAGTTGCTTCATCCCGGTCCGTTCGCAATCCCTCCGATATCTTCTCTGCTCAGACTTGACACCATTACGGCTCCCTTTTGTCTCCGATTGCTCTATGTGTGAACCCGGATAAGACGCCTCGATTCCTGGTTGGTTGCAATTCCACGGCGTCATCAGGTGTTCCCGGAGTTGCAGGATTCCTGAAAGGTGAAGTTCGGCAACATAGCTTTCCTTCACTCTTAAACCGAGCGCAATCTCCTTAATCGTAGCTTCCTCATAGTATCGCAGAGTGACTACAAGGCGTTCCAGCCTGGGGAGCCTCTCAACAGCCTTTGCAACCAAGTCTCGCATTTCTGTGTCCAAATACCGAAATAACGGATCGTCTTCGAGTTTCGCCGGTAGAGACGCCGCCACGCCGCTCGCCAAGTCATCGTTGACGGTAGATTCCAATGGAGAGATGGAGAGGCCATTCAGCTCGATGCGAAGCTTTTGGTATTCGACTAGATCAACGTTGAGTTCATCCGCAATTTCTTGTTCCTCTGGAGGACGCTGAAAGCGGGCGTTGAGCTTTTCAGTGACCTGCTGAACGATCCTCCCTTTTTGACGCAACGAACGCGGACTCCAATCGAGTGCCCTCAGGCTGTCTAGAATGGCGCCCCGAATGCGACATTGTGCGTATGTACGGAATCCCACGCTCCTCTCCGGGTCGAACTTTTCGGCGGCGTCAAGAAGCCCAACAATACCAGCGCTGATCAGATCGTCCATCGGCACATGAGGCGGGAGCTTCTCTTTTATACGTCTCGCGACTAGGCGCACGATCGGCAGGTGTTCAATCGTCAGGCGGTCGCGGACTGCAGCCTCATTCTCACTACTCTCTGGGACGCAGATTAACCGAGTGGCACTGGAGCAGGCAATGGCGGATCGCTGATTTGCATCCGTCGATGGATGTCGGGCTTGTCCGGCGATCTTCGCTCCGGCATGACCATCCCTATTCATATCTCTGTCCTTTCTAAGTGTCGTAGCCTGTTGCGATGCCGCAAACAAGCTGTCCAGCAGCGTCGAGACCACAAACCGACAAGATTCACCAATTTGCATAGGGGCGCGCAGTCTCAACAGCGTGCGTACACATGCACTTGTCGAATCTCGGCAATATTTCGTAATGTCTTGATGTTATAGACGCCAATATACTGCTCCGATTCGTGCAAATCCATTTAAAAATCCCTTAACGTTTCGAGCAACGATGTCGATTACAAATTAGTGCGGATCGCGCTATCTTCGCGGTTCTCACAGCACTCAGCGTCAAGCACTATCTGCGTGGGCGGGAGTAGCCTTAAAAGGTCGTATGGGGCGTAAGAGAGAAGACCTCTGAAGGCGGGGGAGACGTCGGAGCAATCCAAGAAAGGCATTTATAGTTCTCCTAGCTTTTCGATGCATTCCCCACCGGCTTCGACTGCACCCGCTGTCAAGCCGTCTCATATTCGAAACTCAGGCCTGGCGGTCGTTTTTTGGGCTGTACGCGCTTTCGGAAGGCGGCGCGTCACTTCACTACAACTGGAAATGTCGAGACCTCCCGGCCAAGGGTTCCCGGATATCCTTTACATCGGTCGGTTAGTCCCTATGGTTCTGCGAGCTCAATGGATCGTGAAACTTCCCCTCAATCAGCATTTGCCACTGTTGCTTATACGAAACAGAAGCGTTTCGTATAAGCAACAGGTTTCGTTCCAGGCGCGTTCTAAAAACGTCTTCCCTGAGCAAGTTTCGACTAGTGTTTCAAGATAGCCCCGACTCTTTACTGCGCCCCTGAGCTTTCCATATAACGCGGTTGCTGCAGCTCGATTTCTCCGCTGGAATCTTTGGAAAGATCCTTATCGACAATTGAGAGAAGGGCGTCGCATCCTTCCACCTTCCCCAAATGGAACCGACCATAGCAATTTTTCGCTTTCTCGAAATCGGAGAAAAGCTTGTGGCCAGCATGAGGCCACAAGTCTTGGATCGCTTCGTGTTGTAGTTGCAGGCGGTTCCAAATCACCCGCTCCACCTTCTCGTGGATCGCCTGGCGAGTCGTAGAGAGTGCAAGTAGCAATAGCAGAGTCATACGTCACTCCATGTTGATATGGACTCTCTATCGGTAATTGCATGTATCAAAAACAGACGCAATTGTGGAAATCCGAGACTGAAGCAGTCCGGCAAAGGTTAAGTTCAACAATGACAAGCATCCTTGCGCTCGATATGGGTACTCGTTATTCCACCGGAAAGGCTACGCCCGTGCTGAACTCGATGGCGCTCTAGAGCAGCGGCACAGGATGCGATGCGCAATCTGAGGTCTAGGCAGAAAGAACTTACCGAATCACAATTACCGTACCTAACTAACATTCCCGTACCTGGAGTCCAACTAGGCACTCAGTATGCACAGGTCTACCGACAGTGAACGGGTGAATCTACCAAGAGTGTTTGCAGAGCGAACCGCCGTCAAGAGTCGCAATTGATGTTGGGTTAAGGAACTGTAGGAGCTTTCCTTGCGCGTTGTACCTCGTGATAGTCATGTCCTGCTTTTCCACAGTTCCACCGTTACATAGTCATGGATGTGACCGATATGGAATCTAGATCCAGTTGGAGATGTGTCCGGGGTCCGCGACGAGCAAAACAATTGTTGGAACAAGCCAGCAGTCAAACCGTGATGCATATAGACGAGCATCGCCTCTCGCAGCGAGGACTGCACAAATGTTGACCGGTTGTAGCACAGTACCAGCGGAAGGACGCACTGGTTATGTCGATCGCAATTCCCAACTCGTATACGTCCTCTCTGGTTCGGCCACCCGCCCGAATGGACGTGATGCCACTAGAGCTCGTCATGGTTATTCGGAGAATGCGTGGTGGCTCTCAGAGTCGACTAGTCGAGTGCGACGACGGGAAGCTGTATATCCTGAAGACCCATCCAAGTCCTCAAGGCCCAAACGTTCTAGCGAACGACGCCCTCGGGACAACGATCATGCACGGATTGGGTTTCAGCGTCCCGAAATGGAGGCCCATCAGAATCAACCTGAAAGCACTGCGTCATTTTCCCGAGTTGCTCATGGAGGCCGAAGGGGAAAGGGTGCTTCCATCCTGCGGTGATCACTTCGGCTCCGAATTTTTAGGCGGACCGGGCTATACAACCTTTGATTTCATACCAGGCAGCGCTTGGGACAAAGTCAGAAATCTTGAGGAATTTCTGTCCGTCTCTCTCTTTGATATCTGGGCTGGCCACCGAGATGATCGACAGTGCGTGTTTTGGAAGAAAAGTACAGACACGCGCTACCGGGCAATGTTTCTGGATAACGGTCACCTTTTTGGCGGGCCCTCCTGGCAGCAACTGTCAGCATATCGCGGTCTCAATTCGATGGGAATGAATACGTCCTCGCTTAACACGTCCCACATTGAAGGGACGTTGGCCTTATTCGATCGTCGGGTTCCACAGCTCCTTAAGGATGCGATTCCCACCATCCCAAGAGGTTGGTATCAAGGAGACATCAATTCACTTCACGTTCACCTCCTTCTCCGCCTAAAGAACCTCCGTCGGCTCTTGGCGGACGGGCTAGACAAGTACAGGACCAGAAATGGGTTCAGAAGAATAGGCCAACAGTCCCTTGTCAGAATCCCGAAGTGCAACTGACAAGATCCGAAATGGAAATGCGTTTCCGCGTTCCGATCGCTCTGCTCTAAAAGGTATTTCGGATAGTAATCGAAATGTGCAAATTGGAATATGAAAGAGAGCGAGCGAGGCGTCTTGGGTGTTTAGGATCGGTCCTCAATCGCCACGACGTACATCGCAGTGGAATCGTTTCTCCGATTGAGGAATAAGTGTTCTGCACGGCTTCCAACGAGACAGTCTTCAAGGCCCAATACGGGATTGAGGCTGCCCGTTTACCTAAGTGGAAACAAACTCACCTTGAGGCAGCGCATAGCAAATGAGCATGACGCACAAGAGAAAGCAGCCGTTCTCTGGTCCAACGTTTTCAACCGCCTTCTCGAGCGGGAACACACGGCGGTGGGTCACCGTCTTGACGATCATTGGGACAATTCTGCTTTCCCAAGGCTGTGGCATCCCGGCAACGTCTTCAGGCCAAGCACAAAACGGAAATTCCGGGACCAACCCAAATGGTGGACAAGCGGTCCCGATTCCGACGACGACTCAAAGTTTGACCGGATGTAGTAACCCGAACACCGGCACTTCAAATGGAGACTGGGGTGTCGGCACAGACCCCGTTTTTGTAAATCCGTGGAGCGTCCTCGTCGGGCAGCCCGTCTATACTTCGAACGCGATTTTTTGGACCTCCCGTGAGACGAAACCTGGGCAATCGATCCTGCTCACGGGCGCCTTCACTGACGCGACGAAACATGCTCGACTAGCGCTCATTCCGCCAGGAACCACGGACTGGGAAAGCGTGGTCAAGCAGAGTACTAGCCTGGTCTCGACCTCTCAACAGGGCACCACTGGGCTGTCGTTTATTGTTCCGTCAAGTTTTCCTGCCGGCGTGTATGGTTTCCAGATCGAAGACGCAACAGCCTCCCCTGTACTTGGGCTGGCGAACTCGCCCGCGCTCAACTGGGCGATCGGAATCCCACCCACAACAGATCCGAGTACTGCCCTCAGGCACCAGGTCTACGATTGCGGCGTCGAGCCTGGTGGCACGTTGAGAATCTTTGGAAAAAATTTCCTGCTGACCAACAACGTAGTGCTGCAAACTTCAACGGGCGTGGCTTACGCTCTCACAGCGTCGAAGCTCGACAGCAACTCAATTTCAGTTCCAATTCCCAGTTCCATCGCGCCAGGCACCTACAACTTGTGGGTTGGGACCTTGCCCTGGAGCGCCACCTCAAGCCCCGCAGCTCAAATTACGGTTCATTCTCCACCGGCTTTCACTGTGCGCAAAGTCACTTGCTCGACCTTGGTCGGCGATGGTGTGACCGATAACACTGCGCTTTTTCAGTCCTGTCTGGATTCCTACGCCCCGTCGCCTGGCTCGCAAGAGGTTGCATACATAGCGATTCCCGCAGGCAACTTTGTCCTCACAGCCGGGGTGACAGCCCACTCTGGTGAGGTCCTTGTCGGTGTGTCTTCCGCCGCCACGAACTTCCTGGGCAAACCGGCTAAGTCAGCGCCGAGCCAATGGTTTACCGTGCCTCAATACTTCGGCATGGCAAACTTGAGCTTCCAGGCACCAGCCAGTCTCCAACTCCTGCTCAGCTCTGGCGTTGTCTTAGGACTACCGTCTAACTCCGGCCATCTCTATTTCGATAATGTGAGCTTCGCGTCCACCGCCGGTGCATTCAACCCAAATGAGCAGATGTTTCTCGTAGCTGGCCCGGACGTCCAGGTCTATGACTCGTCTTTTCTTTCTAATTCAAATCAGGACTTCGACCTCAATTTTGGGGACGGTGCCATCGTTTCTGGGAACAAGTTCATCCTGAATAACTGGACGGGGCTTGGAATTGAAGACAGTCAAAATGTGATTTTTGAAAAAAACACTACGACATCGCAAAACCCACTCAACCAGGGGCAGGGTGGACTTTCAGCTGGCTCGGGGCTAAGTATTAGCCGTGGCAACAGCCAATTCGGCCCCTCTGCGCTCTCCCAGGACATCTATGTCGGCTACAACACTTTCGAGAATATGGGTTCGGGGAGTCAACAAGTCATAACAAATGATGGTGACGGGGGATCTTACTTCGGACAAGTTGCCACAAGTAGCTCATCGACCGTGACATTGGCCGCAGACCCGGCGTGGAACTGGGTGGGGAACACAAACCCGCAAGCTGCCGTAATGTCTATCATCGCTGGGCGAGGAGTTGGTCAATATTCGTTCTTGAAGAGCTTTAGCGGGCGGACCATAGATCTCATAGCGCCATGGAAGGTGACTCCAGATGAAACCTCGGTCGTAGCTATTACGCAGTACGAACTCCATATGACGTTCGCCAACAATACCATCACAAATACGCTGGGCGCATCAATCGTGCTTGCTGACTCTCTGGAGGGTGTCATCGAAGACAACTCATTAGCCAACTCTGGCGGGGGCATTCTTATATCGGGTTTTGGCCCATACGGAGGGCCAGCGGCATATGGGCCGGTCATCAATACTGACGTGCTGAGAAATACGCTATCCGTTGGGGATGGTAACTACATCTTCCCCGATGTGGAGCCGAACTTTATTTTCGGTATCGGGATTCAAGACTTCCCGGGAATTCTCATGTCCGGCGTTCTTGTTCGTGATAACGTGGTGCCTTCCATCAATCGTATCTACAACACAGACGGGCTGAATGGCGTTAGTGCGAACCTTATAGAGCAGAATCAGGCAGACTGGCAGCCTACGTTTCCAACCGTCGGTTTTCTCATCCAAGACAACTCTCCTCCCCCAGAGCAGTGAAGGAACCCGACTCTCAGCGTCCAACTGGCGAGTAGTTTGCCCAAAGTTATACGCCACGCTGTGCCACTCGTGTCCCTCGGGAAGCGTTCTCGCGTGGAAAAAAGACGTGCTGTCATTGTCAAGTCGCCACTGAAACGCTGTCAGGGCTGGTGTATCTACCTGCTCGAGGTGCAGCGAAACTGGCCGCAGTTAGGTAACCCCGCGGCCAGTAAAGCCTAGTGGCAAAGTGTGACTCCGCTCAGGAGTTGCACGGTGAGGACATTTGCCGATGAGAAAGCTCTACCAAGACTGCCATTGCATGCGTGATGCCTGGAGTGGTGATCGGTACGGTGTTAAAGCCGGCGAGTCTCGCGACGCGATTGCTGGAGTGGAGCCCCCTGCGCTGGGTAGGGCGGATCTCTTACAGCCTCTACCTGTGCTAGCAATTGCTTTTTACGCAACGCTTTCTTACGGCGCGGCCGCTTGGCCTTCCTGAGACATTCCCGCTGAACCTGATTCTTGCCGTTCTCGCGGCCTCGCTCAGTTAACTACGTGATCGAGCGCCCGATGATTCGGATGGGACACCGCCTGACTAAAACCAGGCCGGTGGGTATAGTCTGAGATTCTTAGAGAAGATGCTGGTGTGAAAAGGCGACATGCTTCCCATTGATACTTATCGAATCCGTAGCACGCCATGGCTAGGCAGGCTCGTATTGAAAGCCATTCCCGATGTGCGCTGGCGGATTGACGTTCAGCCCGTGGGGAAGTTCGCTATCCGTCTGCGGCAAAACCGCATGTTTTGGCTGCGGCCTCCGCTGGTCTATGAAGGCTTCATGCTGGGGAGTTTGCAACGCCTGCTGCATGAAGGGGATGTCGTCTACGATATCGGCGCGAATATAGGCCTCTACTGCCGCTTCATGGTTCAGGTCTTCAAGGCTGCGCACGTCTACGCGTTCGAGCCGATGGCGAATAATTGCGCCATGATCGATGAGAACCTGAAGATTGCCGCTTGCCAGGACAAAGTGACCCTTCTGCCCTGCGCGATTGGCGATCAGGACGGGGTCTCCGATTTCCAGGTCGACAGCATTACTTCGAACAGCGGAGCTCTGGATGCGGTGATGCAGGGAAAGGCGTCTGCATCGCACACGCAGTATGGCGTTCCGCCCGCGGTTGCCAAGGTGACGACGGCCCGCCTGGACAGTCTTATCGACGCGCAGAGCCTTCGTAGGCCCGACGTAATCAAGCTGGACGTGGAAGGTGCGGAGGCCATGGCGCTCGAGGGAGCGCGGGACGTGTTATCGAGATACCAGCCGCGCCTGGCAATTGAGCTCCACGGCGCGAGCGTTGCCTGCCGCGTTCTCGAGATCCTTTGGAGCCTCAACTATCACTGCTTCGGCTATCTGGAGATCAACGGCGTAAGCACTTATAAGGAAATTTTCCGTGCCGATCTGCCGTCGATCACAGAGCTCTATTCGTTGCACTTTCTCGTCGCATCGACAACAGCAGAAGATCTTCGAGCGCCCATTGTAGATTTCAAACTTTCTTAGCTACTTCGGTTAAGCTTTCATGGTTCCTGCAGCATCTGCAGGTCAAACGGGGGTACCCGCATGCAATCCATTTGTGCGATCTTCTTGAGCGCGGCTTTAAGAGCTGAGCTGGGACAAGGCTCGACGGTGACCACAAATGGCAAACGGTCTTTGGGGTAGCCGGGCTTCTGCAGAAGGGCGTTGATGTTGATGCCCTCGCGGGCGAGGTCGCCGGCAATCGCCGCCACAATGCCGGGTTGATCGTCGACCACAAACCGAATGTAATGCGGCACCACAAAGTCGCCGTCTACGCGCGCGCGCGTTGTGTCGACCGTGACGGGGCAGCCACCGTGGGCAATGGCCAGCACGTCGGAGATCACGGCGACGGCCGTTGGATGCCCACCCGCTCCATGGCCGGAGAACACGGTTTCGCCTCCGTACTGGCCGCCGGAAATCACCATATTTTCTGTGCCTCGTGACCACGACAGAGGAGAGCTGCGAGGCACCAGCATCGGCCCGACGGTAGCCAGAAGTTCGTGATCGCGGACCTCGGCGAGCGAGATTTGGCGAATGGTGCAATTCAGTTCTTTGGCGTAGGCGAAGTCAACGGCCGAGACATCGCGAATGGTGCGGCAGGCTACCTCCTCCGGCAGCACTTCCATGCGTAGTCCGATGCGTGAGAGAATCACGAGCTTGGCGCGGGCGTCGAAGCCATCGACATCTTCGGTGGGATCGGCCTCGGCATAGCCCCGCTCCTGCGCCTGGCGCAGGGTCGGCTCAAAGTCGGCTCCATCTTCCATGTGACTCAGAATGAAGTTGCAGGTGCCGTTCAGGATGCCATGAAAGCGATTGATACGGTCGCCGGCAAGCCCCTGCTGTACGGCAGGAATGACCGGCACACCGCCGGCTACAGCCGCACCATAAAGCAACTGGCAGCCATGTTGCCGGGCCAACTCGGCCAACGCCGGGCCTTGCTCCGCGATCAGCTTCTTGTTGGCGGTGACCACAGACTTGCCGGCCGCCAAAGACTGGCGCACCCAGTCGCCCGCGGGCTTCAAGCCGCCGGCCAACTCGACCACGATGTCGGGGTGGGATGCAAGGACTTCATCGAAGTTCTCGGTCCATACTACGGACGACGGCGCCCAGGGTACGCGTTTGCGGTCGATGCCGCGATTGAAGATACAGCCCAGCTCTACGCCTTGAGGCGGGTGCTCGCTCAAAATGCGGGCAACCGAGTTACCCACGGTACCAAAGCCAAGAATGGCGACCTTCACAGCGGGTCTTTTTTTGCTTTCGCGCTTAGACTCTTTCATTTCCGATGACTCGTCCCTTCGGGGTCTTTCAGAGCAAGTTCAAGTCTACCGAGGACTGGCGTCCCGGGCTACTCTCGCGCCCTGCTATCGGCGGATTCGGGAAAGGCACTGGGCGATCTTCACAATGGATCGGAAAGGTCCGATGCCTGGGTTACTGGCAAGGGCCGGAGAACGTCGTCCCTAACCTGCATTTCTCACACGGTTGAGAACCATAGAGAAACGTGGCTGGATATCGCTTGGGCGGGAGCGCAATAAACCTGCGGGCGCCCCATCCTTCGTTTTTTTGCGAAGGGTGGGTTACCACGATAGTGTGGGTTGAGATTTGTCGCGTCCCACCCTTGCCGGAAAGCACCGTCAAGGATGGGGCACCCGGGGAGTTGAGGCGGGTCGAGAAAAGACAGTGGATGAGGCTTCGCCTCATCGTTTTCAGCCCAGATATGCCGGGGCAAACCTTCTTTTCGAGTCTTTGGGAGGCGCCTGTCCAGAACCAAAAGATTCGGTCAGAGGATAGGGTTAACCTTCGCGAAAATGCTTTAGAAGTGGCGGAAGGGCTCTTCCTGTACGGCTTCCGGGGCCGGGCGAGCTGCTTCACGCTCAAGCGAGCGGCTCACCAGGTCACGCGAGCCCAAACCTACGGCGAGAGCTAAAGCCAGAACAATGCCGCCGAAAAGTATGCCGAAGGCAAGGCTGACAATCTCTTCACCAATGGCCAGGTGATCGAGCACCATGGCCGCGGTAAATACCAGCACCAGCCACTTGATGCCCAGGCTCAATAAGCGTGCGTAGTGAAGATTCATGTTGACCGCACCGATCAGAACCCCGCGGGAAAGAAAGCGCGCAACGACGTTACCCAGAAGGAGCAATACCACCGCGCCCACCACGTTCGGGATGTAGGCCAGTAATCGAGCGGAGAGGACATTGTCGGAAGACGCGCCAACCGCTTCAAGGCCAACGAGAAAACCGACCAGCACGATGCACCAGAAGACGATACGCGTAATCAGCACCGTGGGAGTGTAGGTAGGCGACCATTCGGCAATCGCATTCGTCCCGGTTGCCATGCGTTCGTCGATGCGCGCCGCCTGCAGCAACTTGCGGACCAGCCAGGCGATGGCCCAAGCGATCGCAGAGAAAAAGAGGATAGCGACGATGAACGCCAGAATACCCGGTAGCAGCGTGGCGATGCGGCTGATGACCCGCGCCATCGATTCGTGCAGTGACTGTGACACCTGAGTCCACATAATGCATCTCCTCCTGCCTACGGGTTGAAGCGATCTGGCCAACGCCACCGCGATAACAGATACGGTTTGCCCTCTTCATAAGCACGCGCCAGCCTCTCGATTCTCTGTTCTGCTTCTGCTGGACTAGCGCTGCCTACTTCTAACGCATACGACGCGACCCAACCGAGGTAAAGCGGTGTGAGCGCGCCCAACAGATGCGCGCGGCTGATGGTGCGCAGCCTGTAAGCCAAAGCGAAGTCGTAGACGATGCGAACCCAGAGTTCATCGGGCAGGTGAAAGCGGTCCGTGCTCAGCCGCGTCAGCTTTTTGAGTTCCAGCAGAGTGACGGGCGGCAACACCAGGGACCATACTTCCTGCAAGTTGCTGAAGCCGAGCTGAAATGTTTGGAGCATGGAAGTGGTGTCGGCTGCCGGCCCATCGGAGGGCGGCAGAGCAGCCATGCCGGACGGTTCGATCGCATGGGAACTGCGCACCTTTTGCCATAAGGGGGCGTTGTTAGCCATTTCCGCAAACAGTGGACCGACCGTCTGATTCAGGATGGTGCTGAGATCGAAGCCGTCTGCGGGAGGGCTGTGGCGCGTGTCTACACGTACCTGACAGATGGGGCAGTCGCGCAGCGCGGCCTCGGTGGCGGGCCAGAAAAGCGTCTGCCCCTGTGAGCTGGTTCGCTGCAGACCCACTTCAAGTTGCGGAATCATTTTTCCAGCGATACAGAAGTCAGGCGCCAATGGAAAACGTACGCGGCTGCCATAGAGGGCGCGCGTCAAGGGATACAAAATGCTCGAGTTCAGCAAGCCGTCGAATTTGCCCAGGGTATAGAACGGCATGGCAAGTTCGCTGCGTTTTTCGAGGATAGGCGCCAGCATGGGCGCGAGAAAATTTGTCTCCAACGCCGCGAGATCAAGACCGATGACGGCGCATGCGGTCACACCGAGCTCACGGGCCATGGAGAAGATGGCGTGATAAGTGCCGGCGTCGGCAAGCCAGGGGATTTTCGCGGGACTGCCGGCGGGCACCGAATACGGAAGAAAGCGCAAAGCATCTGTGGTTGCCGCCGATGGCTCTGCCTCAACGTCTGTCGCAGCCCCCGTCGTAACCCCTGCCGCAGCTTTGATCGCGGGTTTGACGCCACTGACTCCGGGAAATGCCACGACCGTGCGCAGAGAAGCGAAGCCTTCGCTACCCGTGCGGCCAACTGCACCCATGGCGAGCACGGATTGCGTGGCTACGGCACGCACCTGTTCGAAGTCGACCGGCACGGCGACTGCGATAAGCAGGTCGGCTGCTCCCACCTCTTCTATCCCTGCTTTCGTTTCTTCCGAAAGCTCTAGCTTCGCCATGCGTGTACCTTCAGGGCCCTCTCAGACGTTCAACTGTTTGTCACGACAGTTCCCCACAACGGCAAACCAAGTATGCCGGTGAGCGGAATCAATACCCAACCGGGCCGGTTGTTCAACTCGTAGACCAGTTCATAAAATGCTTTGTCAATGACATATACCTCCAGCAGTTGCTGGAAGAGAAGTGGATCCGAGGGAACGATGGCCGCCCCCTTGGCCGCTTCGCAATAGGTGCGCAAAAATGCCGATGAGACGGATTGCTCCCATAAGCGCGCCCAGGGCTCAAGGCGGTGAAAGTCTTCTGGCCGTCGCGAGGAATACTTCAGCAGAGCGGAGAAGGCCGCGTAACTGAAGGAACGCAGCATCCCCGCGACATCCTTCAGGGGTGACTGCTTGATCCTACGCTCTGCCAGCGGCCTGGCCGGCTCGCCTTCGAAGTCGAGGATGACGAAGTCGCCTTTGGTGCACAGCACCTGCCCCAGATGATAGTCCCCGTGGATGCGCGTGCGCAGTGCGTCTGTTTGCCTCCCGGCCAACTGACGGAAGCGATCAAGCACCAGGGTCTTGCGGCTGAGCACCAGGCCGGCTCTTTCAAGTGCGCTATCGGGCAGGCGGGCGACGTTTTCCTTAAGGGCATCGAAGGCGCCGGCGGCGTGCAGGATGAGTTCTTCACGCAAGCGGTCCATGTCCCCCGAGGTAAGAGGCTCGGGGGCAAACGCCATGTCTGTTGTGGGGGTGGCGAGCGCCAGGTGCAACTCTGCCGTGCGTTTGCCCAACAGGGCGGCGGCATCGAGATAGGGGCCGACATGGTCGCGGGCGAAAGGCGTCTCCTCGGCTCGGCTCAGCTCAGCGAGACTCATGGTGGGGCTCATGGCTTCTCCGTCAGTAAAGCCCTGAGAGAAGTTGTGCGCGGCGCTGGCTTCGTAATAACGATCCAGCTCTTCCAGGGTCCATTGCCAGCCGTCGCCCTCGTTGCTGACCAGGCCCTGCAACATGGCCAGGGTCGACGGGAGCTGCCCCTTGCGGCTGTACTCAATGGAGCCCCCGAAGGTTGGGACATGGGTGAAGTGCGTCTTCTCGGTAAGGTAGCGGCCGATCTCGGTGTCAGGATTCTCGCCGGGTTCCTGGTGCCGGAACAGCTTCATGATCAGCTTGTCACCGAACAGAATCGAAGTGTTGCTCTGCTCGGCGGAGCCGCGCCTGGGCGTAACCGCATCATCCCCCTTGAGACGGTGCAACGCGCTGCTGGGTGTACCAAAGATGCTCCCATCCCGGGAAGCAATCTGCTCTCCCTGGACGATCAGGGCAAGGAGCGCCTCGCTCGCGCTCTCATTAAAGATCGCCTCGTGCAAGACGCCGTCACTGGCGCCTGCAGTCACACGGGCCACGATGGCGCCCGGTGATTCCTCACGCAGCGCCTTTGCGGCCGCTCCAAAAAGTAGCCCGAGACTGAGCAGATAGGTATCGCAGGGCCCTTCTGAATATTGGACCTCGATAAACACCAGGGCACTGACCCTCTGGTTGAAGACCGCCCAGTCCTCGATTCTTACACCCGTGATCTTTCTCGATTTGTCGCCAAACCAACGCTGTTGCGAGATATACCCCTGCAGGATGGACTCTTCGAGCTCTCGACGTCCGGTGCCCTCGAGCACGCTCATCCAGTCGGTCACTCCGTTCAGCTGCAGCTCCGAATCTCCTTCCTCCGCAAGGCTTGGCACCGGTTCGGGCGAAGGCTGCAGTTCGAGCCACAAGAAACCGTACGGTCCCACGGTCAGGGGATAAGCTGTCGCGCGAATCCTGGGAAACTCGACGTAGCCCAGCATTTCTACGGGGACCATGCCGGCATAGGCAGCCAGGTCCAGTTCCACGGGTTGCGCAAAGCGGGAAAGGTTGGCAACGCAGAGGACCCGTTCGTTTTGATATTCGCGAATATAAGCAAGAATCTTGCGGTTGACGGGGTTCAGGAAGGAGAGGGTTCCCCGGCCAAAGACCTGGAATAGCTTGCGCAAGGCGATCATGTTGCGCATCCAGCTCAGCAGGGAAGACGGGTCGCTCTGCTGCGCCTCCACGTTCGTGGCTTCGTAACCCCACACCGGATCCATCACTACCGGGCTGTACAGCCGGGCAGGTACGGCGCGGGAAAAGCCGGCGTTGCGGTCAGCGCTCCACTGCATAGGGGTGCGCACGCCGTTGCGGTCGCCGAGATAAATGTTGTCGCCCATGCCGATCTCATCACCGTAATAAACAATGGGCGTGCCCGGGAAAGAGAAGAGCAGACTATTCAACAGCTCAATGCGGCGGCGGTTGTTATCGACCAACGGCGCCAGGCGGCGGCGGATGCCGACGTTGATGCGCATGCGCGGATCAGCGCTGTAAGCCAGGTACATGTAATCGCGCTCTTCATCGGTGACCATTTCGAGCGTGAGTTCATCATGGTTGCGCAGGAAAAGTCCCCATTGGCAGTTATGGGGGATCTCCGGCGTTTGCGCCATGATGTCGGTGATGGGAAGGCGATCTTCCTGGCGAAGCGCCATATAGATTCTGGGCATGAGCGGGAAGTGGAATGCCATGTGGCACTCATCCCCATTGCCGAAATAGATGCGAACCTCGTCCGGCCATTGGTTGGCTTCGGCGAGGATGGTTCTCGCGTCGTACGACTTATCGATTTCAGCGCGGATGCGCTTCATGACCGCGTGCGTCTCGGGCAGGTTCTCGCAGTTGGTCCCTTCGCGTTCCACCAGGTAAGGGATGGCATCGACCCGCAGCCCATCGACACCCATATCGAGCCAGTAACGCATGATCTTGACAATCTCTTCGATCACGACCGGGTTGTCATAATTCAGATCGGGTTGATGCGAAAAGAAGCGATGCCAATAGTACTGGCCTGCTTCCTGGTCCCAGGTCCAATTTGATTTCTCAGTGTCGGTAAAAATGATGCGGGCATCGGCGTATTTATGATCCGTATCGCTCCACACATAAAAATCGCGCTCGGGGGAACCCTTGGGAGCCAGGCGCGCCCGCTGGAACCAGGGATGCTGATCTGAAGTGTGGTTGATGACCAGCTCGATCATGACCTGTAAGCCACGGCTGTGCGCCTGCGTCAGGAATTCTCGAAAGTCCTCCATCGTGCCATAGTTGGGGTGGACGCTGAGATAGTCTGCGATGTCGTAGCCGTCATCGCGCAATGGCGATGGGAAGAACGGTAACAACCATAGGCACGTGACGCCCAGGTCCTGCACGTAGTCGAGCTTGCTGAGCAAGCCCTGGAAGTCGCCGATACCATCGTTGTTGCTGTCCATGAATGCTTTGACATGCAACTCGTAGATGATCGCGTCTTTATACCAGAGTGGGTCTGTCGCACTTCCCGCTTGCTTCAATCGCGCCTCCCTGGCTTCAACCGCCGGTACATCGTCACTCATCCAGTGCCCGTTATAGCATTTTCGCAACCGGTGCAGACCGAAGTCGCTGGCCTTTACGTGGTTTTCTCTCAAAGAAAACCACGCCTCACTGCTCTTACTGGACGACAGTAATTGCGAAAATGCTCTAACGTATCGGTGCTTACCTGGGCGTCACGCGGAATACATGAGCCGGCATTTCCGCAGGCCGCAAAGCAACATAATTCCTATTGCCTTGCCAGCGATACTTTTTATCGGCCAGCAGGTCGTGGACCTCGAACGCCTCGCCGCCAGTCAATCCGAGCCTATCCAGATCAAGGTCTACCCATCCGGATTGCTCGTAAAAAGAATCAAGGTTAACGACAGTTACGATGGTGTTGACGCCATCCGCGGTGCGCTTTGAATAGCAGATGAGCAAAGGATTATCCGTCGGGTGAAAATGGAGGCGTTCGTTACTTTGCAACGCTGGATTGAGTCTCCGAATCTGGTTCAGGGTCGTAATCAGCGGTTTGAGGCTTGCAGGGTTCTGCAGGTCCCATACTTTGATTTCATACTTCTCCGAATCAAGATACTCTTCGCCGCCGGGTTTCATGGGTATGTTCACTCCCGACTCGAAGGCGGGCCCGTAAACGCCAAAGTTCGCAGTGAGGGTGGTGGCCAGCACCAGGCGGCTGCGGAAAGCCGGCAGTCCACCGGTCTGCAAATGCCCGGGCAGAATGTCTGGAGTGTTCGGCCAGAAGTTCGGGCGAAAATATTCGCGCACCGGCGTCGTCGTAAGCTCGAGCATGTACTCGGTGAGCTCTTCTTTCGTTTCGCGCCAGGTGAAGTAGGTGTAGGACTGAGAGAAGCCGAGTTTGGCCAGTTGTTCCATGACGCGAGGCCGGGTGAAGGCTTCGGCAAGAAACAGCACGTCGGGATTTTTCGCTTTAAGTTCGGGAATGACCCATTGCCAGAACGGAAAGGCCTTGGTGTGCGGATTGTCAACGCGGAATAGGTTCACCCCCTGGTCCATCCAAAAGGCGAAAACACCCTTCAGCGCTTCCCACAGTCCCTGCCAGTTGCACGATTCAAAATCCAATGGATAGATGTCCTGATACTTCTTGGGCGGGTTCTCCGCATATTGGATGGATCCATCCGGGCGCATCCTGAAGAACTCGGGATGTTCGCTGACCCAGGGATGATCGGGCGAGCACTGGAAAGCGATATCGAGAGCGACTTCCATGTTCAGCGCCCGCGCACGGCTCACCAGGTCTTTGAAATCAGCCAGCGTCCCGAGAGCAGGGTGAACGGCGGTGTGGCCGCCTTCTGCCGAGCCGATGGCCCAGGGACTACCCTCATCCCTCGGGGCGGCTTGCACAGCATTGTTCTTTCCTTTGCGAAAGCTTTTCCCGATCGGAGAAATGGGCGGCAGATAAAGGACATCAAATCCCATCTCTGCCACATAGTCGAGACGCGCCGCCACATCCCGCAACGTGCCGTGCTTACCCGGAGTTGTCGAAGACCAGGAACGGGGAAAAAGCTCATACCAACTGGAAAAGCGCGCTCTCTCTCTATCTACGACGACTTCCAGTTCGTGGTCATACCAGGTTTGCAGCGCGGTATCCGGGTAGAGGCTTACCACGGTGGCGAGTTCTTCGTCCAAAGCCAGCTCCGCAGCGGCCGGGTTGGTGCCGGCAGTCTTGAGCGTTTTGGCCCACTTGGCCAGCTTGGCGCCATCTGGGTTCGAAGCGCGCGGCTTTACTTGTTCGAGCAGGGCTGCGCCGATCAAGTACTGCACGTTTAGATCCTGCTGCGCTGTGAGATCCTGCTGCGCGGCGATTCGCTTTTTCAGATCGCTGCGCCAGGTTCCGAAGTGATCGACCTCGCCTACGATGGTGTAGCGATACCGGCCCACCTGGCTGACAGGGAATTCTCCGCTCCATCGGTCGTTGCCGAGAGAGCGCATGTCCATCGTCTCCCAGGTGGACGTGGCTTCCTGTCTCCACACCAAGCGCGCACGGACATGATCGTGGCCATCGCCAAAGACATCGGCTTCGACGGAAACGCTGTCGTTCACAATTCGTTTGATGGGAAAACGGCCACAGCTCACTTGTGGCACTACGTTCTCAATGACTACCCGGCTTCGTCCCTCGTTCGGCTTTGCCATCCGTCCCCTTGCAATGAACTCGATCTCGCCGACCGTGGCTGTTCGCCGGACGACTACCCCATTGTAGGTAGATGCGGTTTCGCCCGATTACAGCGACGACAACTTCTTCAAGCGGTAACGGGAAGCGCAAGGCTCGCAGGTTGCTCTTATATTCAAGGGATGCCTCCGGCTTTCAGCCCGCGCGCCGCGCAATTGTTGCTAGCCATCGATCTGATGGGAACGGCCGTGTTTGCGGTAGGGCGCTTCGACCGCCGCGCAAGCCAGGCTCGACCTGCTGGGGATGTTGGTTCTGGCATTTGTTACGGCCCTAGGCGGGGGGATTGTTCGAGACCTTCTGGTAGGCGATATACCCCCCGGCGCGATCAGGAACTGGAACTATGCAGCCACGGCCCTGGCTAGCGGCGCCGCAGTCTTTCTTTTGCATGCCTATTTTTCAGCAGTGAACCCGTGGCTGGTAATCACTCTGGATGCAGCGGGCCTGAGCTTGTTCGCGGTGGCAGGGGCGACCAAGGCTTTGGAATTCAGGCTGCATCCTCTTCTGGCAACGATGATGGGCGGCATCACGGGGGTCGGCGGAGGCACGATTCGCGACCTCCTCATTGGCCAGGCGCCCAAGGTGCTGCGCTCAGACGTGTATGCGACGGCAGCCCTTTTTGGCGCCGCGGTCACGATTCTTTGCCTCAAATTACGGGTGAATACGGTGGTGGCGAACTGCTGTGGAATCGTGGGGTGCTTTGCCCTGCGCATGCTGGCGGTGTACTGCCACTGGAATCTGCCGGGGGCCTCCCGTTAAGGCGACCACTTTTCCGCAGCCGCGCCTCTGGTGAGCGCACGGCTGCTGGAGTAACGTTGGTTGTATAGCCATGACCGAACCCTGCCCTATCTGTGAAGACTCTGGCCTGCGTCTTTTTGTTGAAGCCGACGGGGAGCGTTATGCCCGGCAGTGCGAATGCAGGGTGCAGCTGCAGGCTACGCGCCTCTTGAAGCGGGCCGCGATCCCTAAGCGCTACGAGCATTGCACCCTGGACAGCTTCGAAGCCGACTATCCCAATGCGGATCAGTCGCTGCGCGGCGCCCACATGATGGCGCGTAACTTTGTCGCGGGCTACCCAGTCACCACCGACGGCAAAGGGTTGCTGCTTACCGGAGATGTGGGGATCGGCAAGACCCACCTGGCGGTTGGCATTCTGCAGGCTCTGATTCAGGAGAAGGGCGTCCGCGGCCTCTTCTGCGACTACCGCGAACTGCTGAAGCGGATCCAGGAATCGTATAACCCCCTGGTGGCGACCACGGAATTGGAAATTCTGAAGCCGGTGTTCGAAGCGGAAGTATTGATTCTGGATGAGTTAGGGGCGCAAAAGCCGACAGACTGGGTGTGGGATACGGTGGCCCTGGTGTTGAATACACGCTACAACGACAAACGGACGACCCTGATCACAACCAACTACCCCAATGTGCCCGCGGCTCTGGCGCGCACGGGCGCTATCGCCAAACCCGAGGAGAGCCTGGGCGACCGGATCGGCGAGCGGATGCGGTCCCGCCTTTCGGAAATGTGCGTCGAACTCAAAATGCGCGGCAATGACTTCCGGCAGACAGTGAAGCGAGCCCGATTCAGCTAAAGCATTTTCGCAATCACCGTGGCCTTGTGAGGGCAGCGAGGTGTGGTTTTCTTTGAGAGAAAACCACGCAAGGGCCGGGCCGGTAGCTTTGCTCGCTGCGGCGAGGCCCGTCTACACCCATTGCTCGCTGCAACGAGGATGCGAAACCGCTCTAGGGGTTTTCCGCAGGTACAATCTCGGTGATGCCCTCTGAACCACGCAAAGACGACCCAGTCGCCACACCCCAGCAGGGTGCCGGTTTCCTCGCGTCCCACCAAACCCAGGAAAAAACCGTGTGGTTGCCATGGATTGCAGCGGCCGTAGTGGTTGTTCTGGGTCTGGCGCTGCTGGTTGTCTTTGGTGGCCACGGCAAGCGAGACAACCAGGTGGGCGGGACCGGTATGATGCCGCCCGACCCCTACGCCGCCAGCCTCGCATGGAGTGATCTGCAAATGAGCGAGGCTACCAGTTTTTCCGGGGCCAAGGTCACGTACGTCGACGGCCAAATCACGAACAGCGGCGTTAAGACCCTGACGGGCATTACGGTGCAGGTCGGGTTTCACAGCCCAACGGGTGAATACGCTCAGCGGTTAGCCGTGCCCCTCAACCTGATTCGCACGCGCCAACCCTACATCGATACCGAACCGGTATCGGCCGATCCTATTGCGCCCGGACAGCGCCGGGAGTTCCGTCTGATCTTCGATGAGGTTCCCGACGAATGGAATCAGCAGTATCCGGAGCTCAGAGTGATTGCTATTCGTGCTAAATAGGCCATGAATCGTTTTTCGGTACTTGTGTACCCGGGCGGAAAAGCGCAGAGCATTTTTTGCTGCACTCACTGGAGAAAAGTTCACGATTTTCGTCCAGTCAATCTCCGCTTAGTGGTTCTCGATCAATTTCACGTGGCACCTAAGTGGCATTAGAATCTGTTCTATACTGGTTTTCGGCAAGCAGTTGACCAGTTTGGCCAATCGCTTGCTGTAGATAAGCCGAAGAGACATGGCGAGTTATGCGCAAACATGTCTCTCGTTCGAGTTTGGGCTAAAAAAGGGACACGCGTGAATAAAGGTACGGCAACCACGGGATCTATTACAGCGCTTCTTCTGGCAGCCAGTTTGGGCATGCCTGGATTGGCTCAGTCGTCCCCCGCAGCGGCGAGCGTTCCGCAGACCAGCGCCCCTGCCGCAGCACAAGAGGCGACACCAGCTGCTGCGAGCACCTCCCCCGCCGCCACTGACTCCTCGACTTATGCTACTGGTGCACCTCTCCCCGCGAAGTCCACTGAGGGATTCTGGGGCAAGATGAACCCGCTAGCTCGCAAGAAGTGGGTAAACCGTCAGGTCGCTCCGGTGAAAGATCGTCTGAACGAACTGGACCAGCTCACCGCAAAGAACGCGAACGATATCAAGGACGTCGATGCCCGCGCTCAGGCAGGCATTCACCAGGCACAGACCACGGCGGATTCGGCGAACCAGCAAGCTGTCGCTGCTTCGACTCAGGCGGGTCAGGCGCAGCAACTGGCCCAGCAGGCCAATTCGCAGACGACCCAGTTGGGTACGACGGTCAGCAATCTCGATCAGTACCAGCAGATCACCGACACCGAGATCCGCTTTCGCGTGGGCCAGGTTGCCTTGAATGAAAAGGCGAAAGAAGCCCTGGATCAGATTGCCACGCAGCTCCAGGGTCAAAAAGGATACATCGTAGAAGTACAGGGATACTCGACGACACGCGGTCAGGCGGGTATTCAGAGATCTCAAGACATGGCAGACGCGGTGGTGCGCTACTTAGTGGTCGACCACCAGGTTCCAGTCTTCAGAATTTATCGCCTTGCGATGGGCAATGCTCCTCGTGAGGAATCAACGACATCCGGTAACAGCGGTACGGTAGTGCACGTAACGCTGTTGCACAACAGTCTTGCGGCTTCGAACTTGCCAACAAATCAAAATAACGGCAGTTCCACCACAGGCGCGACGCAGCAATCGAACCTGCAGCCCTCCCCCCAGGATGCTGCGTCGCACCCAATACAGCAGTAAAGCCGCACCAAGCTCTCACACAACGAGAGAACCAAGGCAGATTGGCCCCTCACCCGAGGGGCCCTTTTTTTGCTCTAGATGAGGATGGCTGCTTGTTTGCGATGAATGGGCCAATTTTGAAAAGCGCACCTCCCACAGCAAGCCGGGGCTGAGCAGGCTGCGGAAAAACTCAATTCTTTGAAGGGTACGGGCTTCAGCCCGTACGTAACTCCCTTGCAACGAATCCGGCTTTAGCCGCTGAGGGAACGATTTCTCGCTTACAAAGACTTCTTCGGCAGCCTCTTCAAGCCCATACCCTTCAAACATATCGCGCTACTTTGCGTTCGAAGCATCAATCTAAGCGAGTGTTCCCTGAATATCGGCCTTGGCCGGCCCATGACCGTTGGGTCTGTCTGCGAGGGTGAGCAGGCAGCGCCAATTGGAAAGAAGTTGCCCTAAAAGTCGATAAACTCATCCGGAAAGGGACTTAACGCGTTAACGCGTAATTTTGAGCCAATGCGGAGCCCCGGTACCAGCGAGCCATTCTCGTACAATGCCGCCGGGGAGAGGAACGTACCTCAGAGGCTATAGTATTTTCGCAAGATAAATATCAACTTTACTCGGGCACGATTGTCGGCGTGAAGGGTTTTGTGTCACGGCAGGACTTTAGTCGTGCCATAAATGCTGCAAAACTGATGTGGGCTTTACAGGCTGGGGGGAAACTCAATTCTTTGAAGGGTACGGACTTTTAGTCCCTGAGGGCGTGGCGGGGTATATCACTCGGTACGGAAGGACTTTTTACAGTCGCACCTAGACGAATACGCTTATCGGTATAATCACCGCAACGAAATGAAGCCTATGTTCACTCCGCTTTTGGAGCAGGTTTCTGAGCGGGCGGTATAACAGCCCGCTTTACCAAGGAATGGAAGTCGTTTCGTGTAAACGCTCGTGGTGGCAGCCCCGAGATTTTTTCAGACGGCTTTGTTGAAGTAGACATACGCCAGATCTCACTCGAAGGGTACCACGGAGGGTGAGATGGCGGCTTCATGCGTTTCAGACGACACTATGGTTCAACTTCACAAGGGTCACTACTACGCTGACGTTGACTCTCGCGAACTGGCGCTTTATACGCCAGAAGACGCTGCCTGCTATTTAGGAATTCATCCAAAGACTCTATCGACGTGGCTTTGGGGACGTACCTATCCGGTTGCCTATGGCGAGGGATACTTTGAGCCTCTCATAAAGCCCGCTGACCCCGAGAACAAACTACTGTCGTTCTTCAACCTGGCGGAGCTTCATGTTCTCGCGGCCACTCGCTATACCCACAAGGTTCCCCTGAATGCAGTTCGGGCTGCGGTGACTTCTATTCAAGCCCAGATCGATCACTCTCACCCTCTCATATCAAAAGACTTCATGACGAATGGCCTGGACCTCTTTGTGAAGACGGTTTCTGAGACGGAGAATCTTTCTCATCCGGGCCAATTGAACTTCAAAAGCATTATGGATCAATTTGTGACGCATGTTGTGGCTGACGAACATGACCTTATAAAGAAGATATTCCCCCTGATTGCTGGTCAACCGGACGACCGCGTAATTTCGATCACCTACGGCATATCGTCAAGCCAGCCTGCAATCGAGGGTTCAGGAGTACCAGCGTGGGTCATTCACGGCAGGCACACGGCTGGCGAAGAACTGGAATCCATCGCCGAGGATTTCGATCTGCCGATCTCTAAAATCCAACGAGCGATAGAGTTTTTTGAGCAAAGGGCAGCCTAAACTCGATCAAGACATCTTTCTCGACCGCACCCACGGTGGACGGATGACCGCTATGTTGCGGAGGGCAGGTCTGACGATACACCCCATCTGCGAGGTGTATCCCAACGAAGCTCACAAGTTCATTTCTGACCCCGAATGGATAAAGCTCTGCGGCGAAAATAACTGGGTGATCGTATCGGGTGACAAGAGGCTTGAGACTGTACCCGAGAATCGCCAAGCCATCATCGACGCCCGCGTCAAAGTGTTTCTCCTGACCGATAGCAATTCATTTCCCGAAGTCTGGGCCGCTGCCGTCATCATTGGCCGCTACAAGATGCAAGAGATCATCGATGCGAATCCAGGGCCGTTCTTCGTCAACATTAGCAAACGCTCAGACAAGCATATCGACCGTCTGAGATTGCCGTTTGGCTTCTCTCGCCCTGCCATGCAGCAGCCCGATGCTGCTGAAGCAGCGGCCGAACCAGCGGAGACCGCAACTCCGGAGCCGATGAAGCAGGTGCCCGCAGAAGCATCAGAAAGCAATCCTGATCGCGATTTATTCTCTCAATTGTCTTGAGGGGACAATTGCCTTTGCAATTGGTGTAGGCGGCCGTGCCCTACCTGTTTCCCGTCGCGGCATGAATGGCTAGCAGCGTTTCCAGCAGAGGCTTCAAGTGTTTCAGATTCAGAGCATTGGCCCCATCTGACTTGGCATGGGCGGGGTCGTCATGCACTTCGAGGAAGATTCCATCTATGCCGGCAGCCACGGCTGCCCGCGCAAGGACCGGAATGAACTCCGGTTGCCCTCCGGAAACACCCCCAGCCGATGAAGGGGTCTGCACGGAGTGGGTTCCGTCGAAAACTACCGGCGCGAACTTCCGCAGGATGGCTAGTGAACGCATGTCGACCACGAGGTTGTTGTAGCCGAAACTGAAGCCGCGTTCGGTGAGAAACACGCGCGGATTGCCCGCGCCGGTCATCTTCTCGACGGCATACTGCATGTCCCAGGGTGCGACGAACTGGCCCTTCTTGATGTTGACCGCGCGTCCAGTCCTCGCGGCGGCGAGCAGCAGGTCGGTCTGCCGGCAAAGAAACGCGGGAATCTGCAGGACGTCGACGGCCTCCGCCACGGCCTCGCAATCCGCTGCCTGATGGACGTCCGTGATCACCGGCAGGCCGGTGGACTCGGCGATCCGGCGCAGGATACGTGTGCCCTCGGCTACGCCCGGGCCGCGAAAATTCGAGGCGGAGGTGCGGTTGGCTTTATCGTACGAAGCTTTGAAAACGTACGGGACGCCAAGGTCGGTGGTGATGCGCTGGATGGCATCTGCCATGAAGCGCGCATGCGTTTCGCTCTCGATGACGCATGGGCCGGCTATCAGGAAGAGAGAGGGGCCGCCCACCCGCACCGTGCCGACTTCAAAGTCGCTCATGCGCGGGTCGTTCATACGCGGGTTTCGGAAAGGCTGGGCCGCTCGGCTTCCGCCGGGGCATGTGTTTGCCGCCTGTTGTTGTAAGAAGCCTCAATGAACGCGTGGAACAGCGGGTGCGGCTCGAGCGGCTTGGACTTGAACTCGGGGTGAAACTGGCAGCCCAGGAAAAAGGGATGGCCGGGAATCTCGACAATCTCTACGTAGGTAGCATCGGGTGTGGTGCCGGTGATGCGTAAACCGGCTCCGGTGAGCAAGGCCTCATATTCGCGGTTGAATTCGTAACGATGGCGATGCCGCTCACTGATCTGCGTGGCATCGTAGCATTTCGCAGCGATGGAGTCCTGCGCCAGCACGCAAGGCCATGCACCCAGGCGCATCGTGCCGCCCATCTCCTCTACGCCTGTGAGCTCGCGGAGCTTGTAGATCACGCGATGGGGCGTGCCCGGGTCGAACTCGCTGGAGCTGGCGCCCGCCAGACCACAGACATTGCGTGCGTATTCGATGCACGCCGTCTGCATTCCCAGGCATATGCCGAAATAAGGAATATTGTTCTCGCGCGTATAGCGGATGGCATTCAGCATCCCTTCGATGCCGCGCTTGCCGAAGCCGCCAGGCACCAGGATGCCGTCGAAGCCGGCGAGCTGTTGTTCATAGTCTCGGTCGCCGGGATGCTTGCTCTCGAGGCCCTCTGCTTCAATCCAGGTGACGCGCAGCTTGAGATCAAAGGACAACGCCCCATGCACCAGGGCTTCTTTAAGCGATTTGTAACTATCTTCGTACTCAACGTACTTGCCCACGATGCCGATCGAGACCTCGTCGCGAGGGTGATAGCAGCGATCGACGAGTTGTTGCCACAGCGTCAGATCAGGTTCCTTCGCCTCGATGTGCAGATATTTCAGCGCCAGCTTGTCGACGCCTTCCTGGGCGAAGGTCAGCGGCACTTCATAGATGGATGCGACATCCCGGGCGGCAATGACCGCCCTCTCTTCCAGGTTGCAGAAGAGAGCAATTTTGCTCTTGATCTCATGCGTGAGCAAGCGATCGGTGCGGCAGAGAAGGATATCCGGCTGGATTCCGATGGAGAGCAGTTCCTTCACAGAGTGCTGCGTGGGCTTGGTCTTCAGTTCCTGGGCGGCGCCGATCCACGGTACCAGCGTCACGTGGACGAAAACAGTATTTTCCCGGCCGAACTCCTGCCGCATCTGCCGGATCGCTTCGAGAAAGGGAAGCGATTCGATATCGCCCACCGTGCCGCCGATCTCGATGATGGTCACGTCGTTGTCGGCCGCTACTTTGCGCATAGCGTTCTTGATCTCATTGGTCACGTGCGGAATTACCTGGACGGTCTTGCCCAGGTAATCGCCACGCCGTTCCTTGGTGATGATCTGCTCGTAAATGCGGCCGGTGGTCAGATTGTTGTCGCGGCTGAGGCGCGCGTGCGTAAAGCGCTCGTAATGGCCCAGGTCGAGATCGGTCTCGGCGCCATCGTCGGTGACAAAGACCTCACCGTGCTGGAAAGGCGAAAGCGTCCCTGGGTCGACGTTGAGATAGGGGTCGAACTTCATCAGGTTGACGCGGAGGCCGCGACTCTCAAGTAGGCAGCCGATCGACGCTGCGGCCAGGCCTTTGCCGAGGCTGGACACAACTCCGCCCGTCACAAAGATGTACTTTGCAGACATTGCTTCTTCACCTTTTTATTTTGGTAGGGATGGACGCACCGGGTGGGCACATACAAGTATCGCAGGAAGTGAAAAGTAAGGAAAGACTGAAATGGCCGCCAGGCGCCGGACACCCTTTTGACCCGGGCATATGCAAGTTTGCACGGATCAAAACCGAACCCGGCGCGACTCGTCTAAAGTGGTACCTACCGCTATGTGGCTCACGCGCCTCCTGCTTTTCGTCGTTGTGTTGATATCTATCGCCCCCGGCGACCGGTCAGCGATGGCGCAAACGCCGAATCAGCGCCTGATCCTCAAAGACGGCACCTACCAGGTAGTGACGAAATACGAACGGGCAGGCGATCGCGTGCGCTACTACAGTGCCGAACGTGGTCAGTGGGAAGAGATTCCCACAGAACTCGTCGATTTTGCGGCCACGGAGAAATGGGTCAAAGATCACGCGCCGGGCGCGCACCCCCCGGAACCTGCAGCGCCCTCCATTCCTGAAGCGGCGGAACTGGACAAAGAGGAACAGCAGGAGCGTGCACGTACTCCCGATGTGGCCTCTGGGTTGCGCCTGCCGGATGAGGATGGAGTGTGGGCGCTCGATACGTTTCACGACCAGCCCGAACTGGTGGCCCTTCTGCAGAACTCGGGGGACGTAAACCGTGAAATCGGCCACAACGTGATCCGCGCTACGCTGAATCCTCTAGGCGGCATCCAGCAGAATATCCAGATCGCGGGAGCTGAATCGAAGGTCAGGCTGCACGTGAACGACCCTGCGCTCTACGTCAGTATTACCGGTCAGGACGACCATGCGGTCGCCGCCACCTCCGCGATCACGGTGGAGACTCACGCCCCGCCACCGTCCAAGGACAAGAAAGGGTTCAGTTCCGCCAATAGCCAGTACGCCATCGTGCGCGTGCGCAGCAACTTCAAAAAGGACTACCGGATGGTCAGCGGCATCAAGATTGGGGTGGCGGGCAAGGTGTCACAGACCGAAGATGTGATCCCCACGACGACGCAGATGCTGCCCGGGAACCGCTGGATGAAGCTGACGCCTAGCGAGCCGCTGACCATCGGCGACTACGCTCTGATGGAGTTGATCGGCCCGGGCGAAGTGAATCTATCCGTTTGGGACTTCCGCGTGGATCCTCAGGGGCCCGATAACAAGAACGCGATTATCCCCTTGCAGCGATAAAGTTCGGGTTTGAACAATCGAAGCTAATTCGAAATTGCCCCCAACGTGAGGCTGTGTGACCCGGATTCTCTGGATAATCGGTCTTTCCATTGCGCTCTTGGTGTGGACAGGGTGGGAGACGATAGTCGTTGTCGCTTTGATCACTCGCGGACACTTAAATCCAACAGGCATTGTGATGCTGGTGGGTGACGGCTATGCCGTTTGGATTACCTTTCTCTACCTACGTCAAAAGATAAGCGAGCGTGGTCCACGCGCAGGATCGTCAAATCCAGAGTGAGGGACATGGCAAGCTTATGGTAGTGGGTCAGTTTGAATCCACAGGGGATTGAATTGGCTAGCGGCTTGCCGCATCATAAAGTCATGGACATAAACACGCTAGCCAAGTCGATAGTGGATCAGGCAACTGGCGAGAAACCTCTTAAAAAAAGGCAGCCCGCCGCTGCCAAAAGGGGCTATGCGCGGGCTGCTGCTTTGACACCCGAGAGGCGCAGCGCTATTGCAAAGAAGGCTGCTGATAGCCGGTGGAGGCCGAAGTGAAGTGCTTCTTCTGCTCTCGGATCGCCTTGATGTGAATCCAGGCGTTCTTTCCCTTTTCGGAAATTACCCACCCATTCGTGCCAGAAATGACCTCCTGCTTTTCGTGATTCATTCCGCTTAAGACAGCCGACACATTACCAGCAAAGCTTCTCGCTCCAGATACCATCCCTCCGGCCTGTAGAGCCTCGGCAATCTCGCCGGTTGATAATGGGCGCGTAGCATCTTCAGATAACAGTGCCAGAATTCCCCATCGCGTACTCATACCGACATAAGGTCCGTTAGGGACAATAGGGAGTACCTGTTGAATATCCTTTTCGGGCACGATATCCTCGCCCGGCATTAGCCGACGCAACGCCGACATGGCAGTATCAATCTCTCCGATCCTGAATTGAAGCTGGTTTTTCTGCTTCATCAGGTCTTCCAGCACTGCACGGTATTGTTCAAGGTTCGCCATCGTTTTCTCTTTCATGGGGTATACCCTCCGTGGTAGTCTGTGTGTAGAGGTTGGGGTCTGCGTATAGAGGCAAACCCCTGCTCCGCACACCTCATAGGTGCGCTAGGGTATTATCTTCAGTACCATTTCTGCACCTCCATTCCGCCGATATGGGAAGCCGACCAAGCTAATGACCCATCCGGCAATCTACTAAATTCAATAATAGCACATGGGCATTGGCTATACGCAATGCCTTTTTTTCACTTATCTTTATGCATTGCCAATTTGTCCAAAATGCTTGATAATAAGACCTATGAACAGGCTATCTATTGCCGACCGTGTTCGCATCGCCTCCTGCCTTGTAGAGGGAAACAGCATCCGTGCAACCTGCCGGATGACCGGAGCGGCTAAGGGCACCGTATTGAAGCTGTTGGCTGAGCTGGGCGAGGCTTGCGCGGCATACCACCACGGGCACGTGCGGAATATTGCGACAAAGCGGATTCAGTGCGATGAGATTTGGTCGTTTTGCTACGCCAAAGAAGGCCACGTCTCAAAAGAGCAAAAGGCTCAGGGCGCAGGCAGCCTATGGACTTGGACAGCTTTGGCCGCGGACACTAAGCTAATGGTTTCTCACATGTGCGGGGATCGGGATTTCCTCACGGCACTCTTGTTTATGAAGGATTTGGCATCGCGCTTGTCTACTCGCGTGCAGATCACCACTGACGGGCACAGGGCATATCTGGAAGCCGTTGAAGGGGTATTCGGCATGGAAGTGGACTACGCGATGCTGATAAAGCTCTACGGTTCGCCGTCCTACCCCGATACCCGCTATAGCCCCGGCGAAGTGATCGGCGTGGAGCACCAGGTGAAAGCAGGCAATCCCGATCCGAACCATATCAGCACTTCATTCGTGGAGCGTCAAAATCTGACCATGCGTATGTCGATGCGCCGTTTTACGCGTCTGACCAACGGTTTCTCAAAGAAGGTTGAAAACCATGAGGCGGCAATCGCCCTGCACTTCATGTATTACAACTTCTGCCGTGTGCACAAAACCCTGCGCGTCACCCCTGCGATGGAAGCCGGAATTGCGAACCACGTTTGGGGCATTGAAAATCTGGTCGCACTCCTTGAACCTAAATCTATGCTGGATGGTCTCGCACAAACTGCCTGATCGTGCCGGTCGGCATTGGTTTCTTTTGGTACTGTTAACCGACAAGGTACTTTGTTGGTACCTCTACGTTCTGTTACCTTGATTGCAGCCCTTTGTCTTCCAACAAGGGGCGGATTCAACTGGAGATAAGGAGTACACACCGTGGATATCGTCGAGCTAGATCAGGAGGAGACTTCCCTAGTACCGCCGATGATCTCTTGCCTGCTCAGGAAGGACAAGGAAACTGGGCGGTGGGAAGGCCATTGTTTGAATTTTGATATCGTCACCTCAGGATCAACAGAGGAGATCGCGTGGGAAAACCTCAAGAAGGTAGTCCGTAGGCACGTAGAGCAATGCTTCACAGACTGGAGACCCGGTCTCCAGAGGCGCGCCGCCGAATGCCATTGGGAGGAGTTTGAAACGCTCAAACTAAAAGGGATACAATTTAGGCAAGACAAACTCAGTCTTTACTTAGTTAAACCTAAGGAAGATGACGAGCATTGGCTTAGGGCCCTGGCTTCCCCCGAGGTTATCAATGGCAGCAAAGCTCCGGCCAATCTCCCTTGCTAAGTTTTTAGACGTCATCCAGCTCTTGGAAGGCGCATTCATCCGTTTCCCCGATGGTAGTTTTACCATTTGGGCCTATAAGGGATCGGGGTACATCCCCGGAACTAAAGGTCCCCAAGTCACCATTGCTGACCGACCGGACGATGAACTATTCACGGTCAAAGAAATGGAATCAGCCTTGAATCAACTTGGATATTCAATCTCGGTCTTTATCGGTTATGCGGACCAATGCAAAGATAGACCACCCGGAATGCCCAACCAAATCCAGAAAGACCAGGAACCCAAATCTTAAAAGCCAAGGCCGCCAGAGATGGCGGCCTTTATGTTTCGATTATGCGTTTCCCCTGTGGATTCAAACTGACCCACTACCAAGCTTATTGTTGTCTTGCGCGTGACCTGTGCTATTCTTAACCTGCGCTTAATTGTTTGGTTGTAGCCTTTCTCGCCGTCACGAAGCCAGATTGCTTACGCTTGACCTCTTGCTTTCCGCCCTTCGGGCGTTAAAAAAGCCGGTCGGATTTTGCCCCAAGCCCTTCAGCGTAGTCGCCGCAGATTTTCGCGGCGATGATAGGAAGCACGCGCTTCCCTGGCATGGTGCAATGTACGGGTATTGCCTGGCTCTTTAGCCAAACACTCCTCTGCAGCGCGACAAACCTCATACTGCCGATAAAGCAGTCAACAATGCCAGATTCAATGTCTGCAGCCTGCAGGCCGCAGCCGGCGGAGATCTTCGTGCCGGCGCCTGGGTCCAATGTACAAACGGACCGCGCAAGCCATCGGGCTATTCATGAGATCGCTAAACGGGCGAAGCCGTGCGGCGATGAACAGCATTCCGCGTCTCCGAATAGACCGGAAGCAAGGGACTTATTTTGAACGAATTTTCCGCATTACCTATTTCGGCAACTCTCAAGCAGCGGCTTGCCAAGGCAAGTTTTGTCACCCTCACCCCAGTGCAGGTAGGAGCGATTCCTCCGGCGCTCGAGGGTAAGGACGTACTGGCGACAGCGCAGACCGGCACCGGCAAGACGCTGAGCTTTCTGATTCCGATCATCGAACAGTTGCAGAAGTCACAGGCCAAAGTGGCCCATGCGCTTATCCTGCTGCCCACGCGCGAACTCGCGATGCAGGTCCAGCAGGCATGCGCGCAGCTCATCAGCTTTCCCACCGCGCTGGTCGTCGGCGGTTTGGCTGAGGGCCCGCAGTTGGATAGCATTCGCCGCGGAGCACGCTTGATCGTGGCCACGCCCGGACGCCTGGAAGATTTTCTTAACCGCAAGCTGGTCAAGCTGAACCAGGTCGAGATCCTCGTGTTGGATGAAGTCGATCGCATGCTCGATATGGGCTTCAAGCCTGCCATTCGTCGCATCGTTGGCGCGATCCCGGCAAGCCACCAAACACTTTGCTACTCGGCGACGCTCGAAGGCGCCGTGCGCGAAGTGGCTGGCGATTACCTCAAGAACCCGGTGCGCATCGAAATTGGCTCGGTACTCAAGCCGGCGGAAAATGTGCGGCTGCAGACATTTGAAGTCAACGCGGATCGCAAGATGCCGCTGCTCGAACACCTGCTCCGTTCTGAAGACGGAAGCTTTCTGGTTTTCGTCCGCACCAAGCATGGCGCGGAGCGCGTAGCCAAGAAGCTGACCCATGCCGGTTGGAAAGCGACCAGCATTCATGGTGACCGCAGCCAGTCCCAGCGCAACGCTGCTTTGCGCAGCTTTGCCCAGGGCGGTCATCGCATCCTGGTGGCTACCGATGTGGCTGCTCGCGGAATTGACGTCGACCATGTGGCGCACGTTGTGAATTACGACATGCCCAAGGTCGCGGAAGATTTTGTTCACCGCGTCGGCCGCACGGGCCGTGCTTCCCGCAGCGGTGTGGCTTCTACCTTTGCTTCCCCGGAAGAGAAGGGCGATCTGCGCAAAATCGAGCGCGTGTTGCGCATCAATATGCAGCGGTTCCGCGTGAAGGAAAATCTGCCCCAGGCTGTCTAAGCTGGATCACTGGTACGAAGCAAAAAGGGAAGCGCATCGCGCTTCCCTTTTTGTTTGGCTGCAATCTGCCTACTTCTTGGGCTGGGTGGCAATGATCTTGTCGCGGATCTTGGTGTAAGTCGCTTGGGGAATGACTTTCTTATTCACCAAATCAGTCTTGGTCTTGTAGGGTCTGCCGTCGATGATCTTTTGCGAATAGACATCGCCAATGCCCGGGAGCGCGCCCAAGTCGGCCTTGCTCGCTGAATTGATATCGACCAGGTTGGTTGCGGGCGCAGGGGCAGGCGCCATCATTGCGTGCGTGGCGAAGGGCTTTAAGGTCAGCTGGGCTATGGCAGCACTCCCCAGCAGCCCCGCCGCCAACGCGATCGTCAAACCCTTATGGGACAGGCGCTTCAGGTTTCGTATCAGCATGATCGTTCTCCTTATCCTCGATTTTCAATTCGCTGCAGCGCAAAGCCTCGCGCAGGATGGCGCAATGCTACACCAACCCGATAGCATTGCGCGCCCGCATTGTGTACCCGCGTCGGCGGAAAGATTACATGATTCGCGTCGGCGGGCCGAGCCGGGCCTGCGTGGGTGGCGGAGAAATCGCCTTGAGACGGTCAAGCTCTGCCCGCACCATATTCAAACCGTAGATGCAGGTCTCGAATGAGCCGGAAAGGCGAGCAAAAAACGGAGCCTCTTCGGCGTATTCAAAGAGGTCGAATTGCGAAACGATGTAGTAGCTCTCCTTGCCGGCCTGCACCATCTGGAAGAAGCTGTCGCACTCCCGCTCGCCCCATTTCTGCATCGACTCCGGATACATGCCGGTGAAGAACAAGGTGTAGTCGCCGATATGTTTGCGCCGCTCCCGCTCTTCTCCAAAGGACGAAGCTGTGCCATGCACCGGGTCAGACGCGACTAACATCTCACCCACTTCTCGTACAGGATTTCCCTGGGCGTCGCGGATGCGATAGATGTTTTCAGAACGGCAGAATTCGGTGAGCAGGTCGGCAACGTAGCTGGAAATCTCAGCGTCGTGCATACCAAGGCGTGAGTCGTAGCAATCTGAAACAATTTCGTGGAAGAGCTGGCGTAAGGAATGCTTGAGCGGAATCAAGGCCACCTCCAATGAAGGTTGGGGTTTGTTCCTTGCTGGGCTACGGCGCGTAGCGCAATGCTCCGGAGCCGCCTCTACTGCTTACCTTTGACAGGAAGATTAAGCGGATATTTGGCATATTACAAATACATGAATGGGGTATTACTGAAGATACTTCGCACTCCTGTTCCCTGAGTGCGAAGAAGAACCTATGCGTGCAACACCCATAGGTGGTGGGTCTCGCGCTTGCCGAGAGAAATTGCCTCTACGATGATGAGGGTGGAACCCGCGTCGGAAAAATGATTTGCGGCTTGTCTGGGGGGCAGGTTCTTCACTCCGGCTGAGAACGATAGAGAAACGGGGCTCGCTATCGCTTGGTCGGCAGTGCAAACGAACCTGCGGGTGCCCCATCCTTCGCTTTTTTTGCGAAGGGTGGGTTACGACGACCTTGTTTGCTGAGATTTGTGGCTACCCACCCTTGCCGGAAAAGCACCGTCAAGGACCCCGGATTTCCCGCACGCTAAGCTGGACACATCAGCATGTGCGGCTTTCTTCAAAGGAAAGCCGCATAAGGGACATCTGGCTCACAGAACTCGACGGGAAATCCGGGGGGATGGGGCACCCGCAGGTTGATTGCGCTCCCCGGCCATCGCACAACACACCCTCGCCGCAGCGAGCAGCCTCGTCGGTCGGTTCCCGGACCAGCCGGGACGAATCATGCGTACATGAAAAAGCGGCTGGCCATCGGCCAGCCGCTTCGAACCAATGTCAACTGCGTTAGCGTGCAGCGACTGTTTCCTGTTTACTCTCGCCCATTTTTGCCAGCCGATCAGCCAGAAGTTTCTCCAGCTTCACAAGTGCTGCGCTAAAGCCTTCAATGCCTTCCTTCAGCTTGTCATGCGCCATGCGATCTTCGGCGTGCATCCTCTCAAAGATGGCTTCATCCATGGGAATTTTTTCGATCTGCAGGCTTGCGGCATTCCTGGGATCGAGCTTGCGCGGAAGTTCGCCCTGCGTCGTGTTCAACTCTTCGAGCAGCTTGGGAGCGATGGTAAGCAGATCGCATCCTGCCAGTTCGCGAATCTCGCCGGTGTTGCGGAAGCTTGCGCCCATCACCACAGTCTTGTAACCAAACTTCTTGTAGTAGTTGTAGATCTTGGTGACGGATTGAACGCCAGGATCGTCCGCACCCTGGTAATCCTTACCCGTGTCTTTTTTGTACCAATCGAGGATGCGGCCGACGAAGGGAGAAATTAACGTCACCTTTGCCTCGGCGCAAGCTACGGCTTGGTGCAAGCCAAACAGCAGGGTCAGGTTGCAGTGGATGCCTTCCTTTTCCAACTGTTCAGCAGCCTTGATGCCGGGCCAGGTAGAGGCGATCTTGATCAGAATCCGCTCGCGCGAAATGCCTGCCTCGTCATACTGCTGGATAATTCCCTTCGCCTGCTTGATGGTCGCTTCTGTGTCGTAGGAGAGGCGCGCATCGACTTCGGTCGAAACCCGGCCGGGAACGATATCCAGAATCTTTTTCCCGAAGGCTACGGCCAGGTGACTAAATGCCAGGCGGGCAACGTCACTGTCTTTCGCCTGGGATCCCAACTTCTTCTTGGCATCGAGCAGCACTTCGTCCACGATGGGCTGATATTGAGGCATCTCTGCGGCTGCGGTGAGCAGAGAAGGATTGGTCGTCGTGTCCTGGGGCTTGAATTGTTCAATGGACTGAATGTCGCCGGAATCGGCAACGACCACGGTCATTTCGCGAAGCTGTTCAAGCAGTGTCTTGGCCATCAGAAATCTCCTTGCCTACCTTCCAGTGTAAGCCCCGAGTGTAAGGCTAGATACTGTTGTGATTCTTAAAAACTCGATAGGTTGCATCGTCCTTCCCCGCACGAGGCTGGCTACATAACAGGGTTGGTCAGCGTACCAATACCTTCGACGGTCACCGACACCTCGTCGCCGGCCTTCATGGGGGCCACGCCCGCGGGCGTGCCGGTCAGGATCAAGTCCCCTGGAAACAGGGTCATGGCCGCGGTGATGTAGCGCAGGAGATAGTCGATGGAAAAAATCAGGTCGCGCGTGTTGCCGTCCTGGCGCAATTCTTTATTGAGATGGGTTGTCAGTCCGATGCCACGAGAGGGGTCAATCTCGTCGGTGACCAGCGGTCCAACGGGACAAAAGGTATCGAAGCCCTTGGCGCGGGACCATTGGCCATCCGTTTTTTGCAGGTCTCTGGCCGTCACATCGTTGGCAATGGTGTAACCGCGGATGTAGTCGCGAACATCCTCTTCGTCGCTGATCTTGCTGCACTTGACGCCGATCACCACCGCAAGTTCCCCTTCAAAATCTACCCGATTGGAAAGAGAGGGGATACAGACGGGCTGCCACGGCCCGAGCACCGCTGACGGCGGCTTTAAGAAAAGCAGAGGTGCGGCCGGCACCTCATTTCCCAATTCCGCGGCGTGTTCCCGGTAGTTTCTCCCCACACAGATGATCTTCGATGGCGCCACCGCCGCCAGCAGGCGGGCCTCTTCCATGGGGAACGGTGCAAAGCGATCGATGGAGGGGTCAATGTAGTCGCTCGCCGGGCCCTCCTCAAAAGGAGGAAGGAGGCGTTCGATCCAAAGCCCACTGCTGCGCTCGAGCCCGTTGCTGCGCTCGACGACCTCAGCGTATTGCGGTCCGTGTTTGGTTTGAATGCGGCAATATCTCATGGGGAAAGGCTCCTGTTATCCGAGGCGTTATTGCGAAAATGCTTTACTGGGCGGGAAGCGTCTCCTGTACTTCAGGGGATGGATTGCTTTCATTCCCGCCCTGATCGATGGCCGAAACAGAATACGCGTATGTATGTCCACGTTGCGCTCCGGCATCGCGGAAGGAGGTCTCCACGCTGACGGAAGCAATGCGCTGGGCGGGCAGACTCTCTTGCGTATCCCGGCGGTAGATGCGGTAGGCCGCCAGTTCGCTGTCAAGGTTGGGCGACCAGGAGAGATCGATGGCGCCTTCCGCAGTATCGGACACGGCGGCAAGCCCCTGGGGAACGGCAGGCGGGAAGGTAATTTTGGTCGATACGGTCAGAGCATCGCTTGGAAGACCCTGGATCTCCACGGACTGTCCGGCGAGAGACAACGTCACCACCCGTTCCACGATGTAGCGGTATTGCTGGTTGAACAGCGCCGAGTGATCGAGCGCATGACCCGGGTCGACGCCTTCGCGGCTGTGGACCGCGAGTGTCTGGTCGACTGCCGGCAGAGCAGGGGCCAGCGGAGAATGCGGAGCTTCCTCGCGTGCGACCGGGGTCAGCAGTCGCCGCTCGATGCGAAACACGATGGGCTTACCCGGCTCCGCTGTGGCTCCGGGCCTCCAACTGAGCAACACGCCTTCTTTCCCTATCTGGCCGCTGAGGCCGGTGAGCGTGGCCGGGCCGGGGCCCGCTGCGCTGTAGACGAGGTTGGATGGGCCGGCCGACTTGCCGGCATGGTTGCGCAACAGAACCGCGTAGTGCAACAGGCGATTCGATCCCTGCGTGAGATCGGATGGCAGTTGGTCCTGATAGCTTCCAGCCGCCCCGGGGGCCAGCATCACTTCAACAACATTCGCGCATGGCAGGTTATCGACGCCGCGGCAAACTTCTGCGGCGATGGGGTGCTTCAGGGTGACGCGGTCGGTGGTCCGAGTCGGCATGGTCCAGGAGAGCCGGACGGAATCGCCGATACGGATCGCGGAAAGATTGCTGACCGTGATGGGCAGGTTCAGACTGGGCGGTCCGGGCGCCCCGGGTGATCCGCACCCCGTAGAGATACCCGTCAGGAAAATGGCTACCAGGGCAACCTTGAACTTGCAAATCATGCTCTTCCAACCTAAATCATGACTTGCCATAGCGGGGGCCCAATGGACGGATACCGAAGCAATAACCTCTACCTCGTTTTCTAGAGGGAAACGACACCCTGCCCTCGCCGGCAATGCAAAGCAGTTGGGAAACCGCTTTAAGACCGCACCATTAAGACGGGACCAGAAGCGCCTTCAGGGCAGGTTCCAGCTCGGGGTAAAGGAAAGAGAAGCCCGCATCGTTCAGCCTGTCTGGAAGTACGCGTTCGCTCACCAGAACGGTTGAATCAGCCATTTCGCCCAATGCCAGCTTCAGGGCAAAGGCAGGGGCCGGCAGGAGCGCAGGACGGTGGAGAGCTCTCCCCAGGGCGTGGGTGAACTCCAGGTTGGTGACTGGTTGGGGCGCAACGACGTTTAAAGCACCGGAGAGGCTGGGCGTCTGCACGGCAAACAGGATCGCTCGCACCACATCGGGGAGCGCCACCCAACTCGTCCACTGACGGCCGTTGCCGAGCGGGCCACCCAATCCCAGGCGAAACAAAGGAAGCATCTTTGCCAGCGCGCCGCCCTCGGGGGACAATACGACCCCGAAACGTGCATGCACGACCCGGATCCCGGCATCGCTCGCGGGCTGGGCTGCCTTTTCCCAGGCAAGGCAAACTTCCGCCAGAAATCCCTGACCGTGGGCCGACTCTTCGGTGAGAGTTTCGTCTCCGCGGTTCCCATAAATGCCGATGGCTGAAGCACATACCATTACTTGCGGCCGGGGACGCAACCCTGCCATCAGGATGGCCAAGGCACGGGTGGGCTTGATCCGGCTCTCCATAATCTGCCGTTGGTAGGCTGGGGTCCATCGGCCTCCGGCTACATTGACGCCAGAAAGGTGAACCGCCCCAGTTGTCCCATCGAGGGCTCGTGGATCCGCGACGGGCGTCTCAGAATAGGGGTCCCAAAGCTGTCCGGAATCGGAACGAGAGCTTTCGCCAGATTTATTTCGAATAAGCGAAATACTGTGAATCCGTTCGCGAGCCAGGAAACGTATCAGAGAAGTACCGATAAATCCGGAGGATCCGGTCAGCAGTATTTGGTCTTCGGGCATATTTCCCCTCTCGCGATGTCCGGCTTTTCAGCTTCGGGAAAAGTCTTTGTAAGCGAAAATCGCTTTCTCAGCGGCTAAAGCCGGATTCATTACAAAGAAGTTATGTACGGGCTAATGCTCGCTGCGGCGATAATGCTCGCTGCGGCGATAATGCTCGCTGCGGCGAGGTAGCCCGTACCCTTCAAGGACGTGAGTCTGTTTTGCCAGTCATGAGTGAGATGGCGTTCATCGTGATGAAAACTATTTTATTTTCAGCAACATTTAGTGGAGATCGCTCATCCTATATCTTGAATAGATCCATTCCAGGAGAAGCGCCGTGGAAACCAAAGAGGCAACGACGAGTTCCGAGATAGATCCCGAAAGTGCTGAGTCGTTCATCGCCGAGAAGCGAATCGGCGAACGAATCAAGCGGCTCCGCCTGAAGAAATCGATGGGCCTGGTCGAACTCGGCCGGCACACTGGCCTTTCAGCAAGCTTTCTTTCTCAACTCGAGACCGGGCGCGTGGTGCCGACGCTGCGCAACCTGGCCCGTGTCGCCATGGTATTCGGTAAAGACCTCTCCTACTTTTTTGAGACAGAGCCACATACTCTATTTCGCGTTCACCGCAAGAAGGAACGCGTTCGCCTGCCTCAGACTGGCGTCGACGATCCCACGTATTATTTCGAGAGCCTGGGCTACATGGTTCCTGATCGCCAACTGGATCCTTACTATGCGGAATTCATTCCGCTCAAGAAGAACATGGAGATTCGCCCGCACGTACATCCTGGATACGAGTTCCTATACATCCTGGAGGGCGAGTTAGAGGTGAGGCACGCAGACAAGGTACATATCCTCACTCCCGGCGACGGAGTTTACTTTGATGCGAGCACGCCTCACTCCTATCGCTGTGCAGGCAAGGTGCCGGCGCAGGCCATTATCGTGACGATGCATCAACTTCAGGCAGCGCAACCGGCGATGACTCTGCGGCCGCTGGGTGGAGCGATGACTTCGCGGGGTTCTGCTTTGAACGGCCCTTCTACAAAGCTCACGTCACACGCGATCCCTGCGCCTAGCCGAAACAAAGAAAGTGCTCCCGCCAAGCAGTAACGCGACGGTGTAGAGCAGTTGTCAAGCACGAGGGGCATGGCGAGACCATGCCCCTCGTGCTTTGCGCTTATCTTCTTCAGCTACCGCCAACGGGTTCAGGCACGGCCCACGGGCAGAAAGAATTGCTCAATCTCCCGCCAACTCGAGACTCGGGTGACGCCAGTCACATTCAAATTGTGAGGAGCGGAGAAAAGTATTCCCTTGCCGCGGAACCGTTCGAAGTGCCGTACCGAGTCATCGATCAGGTAATCGGCCAGCAGAATGCTTTTATCCCCGCAGAAAACGAAATGCGCCGGCGGGATGAATGGAAAGTGACGCCTTAGCCACCGATATTTGGAACCGAAAGAGTTGGGGAACTCCATGGCTGCGGTGGCAATGAATATTTCGTAGTGCCCGCTGAGCTTGGCCAGCACTTCCTGGCTGTGCTCCAGAACCGGCAGGTCCTCGAAGAAATCTTCACTGCGAAAATAGCTTTCGAGCCTTTCATGCCGGTCAGCCGAGACTATATCCCAAAGCCACTTACCATCCAGTTCGCTCTTGGTGATGGCTTCCCCGTGGTCCCGGTTGTAGCGAGCCAGGTGTTCGCTCAGCGCGTCTGCCAGCACCTCGTCCATGTCGACAGCAATTCGTTTCATGCTTAGATGTTAATGCCCGGCAGTTGGGGAAGGGGAGCTAGTCGCCTCGCTGGGGTCGAAATACAACATGCGTCCACAGCTTTCGCAATTCATCAAAGTGCCTTCGCGAACTTTATTCCAAAACTGCGGACGCAACGACATCTGGCAAGAGAGGCAGCGCTGTCCGTCGGCACGGGCCAGGGCCGTCTTGCGTGAAGAGGAAGCGATGCGATCGTACTGCGCCAGCAGGGCTTCGTCGACTCCCTTGCGCAGTCTGGCGCGCTCTTTTTCAAGCATAGCCAGATCGGCTTGATGGCTCGCAGAGGCAATGCGGCCCCGTTCCTTTTCTTGCTCGACGAGCTTTGCCTGCTCGGCCGAAGCTTTACGCGCCTCAGCCCGCTGCTCCTCGAGTGTTTCGCTCTTGATCATGCTGGCGAGCTCTTCGTCTTCAATGCGGCGAATCTCCGCTTCCACGAAGGAGACCTCGTGCTGCAGGGCATGGAATTGCTCGTTGGTTTTTACGCTGTTGGATTGGTCGCGATACTTGACGAGCTTCTGCTGTTGATCTTTGCGATCGCTTTCCTGTCTTCGGCGCCGCGCTTCTTCTGCCAGCACTTCCTTGTCGACCTGTTCCAGAGCCAACTTCTGCTGCTGCAGTTTCTCTTCAATCGACCGCAGATGGCGGGGTAGGGCGGCGATGGTTTCCAGCAGTTGTGAAATTTTGATATCACCTTGCTGCAAACGAATAAGCGACTGCAGTTGAACATCCATGCTTGCTCTGGAGTCTAGCACGCTGTGTATAAGGTAGTCGCAGGGGCTGACGGAACGGCTAAAGTCAACTGCGGCGCAAGGAGTAGGTGAGTTTAGCCGTTTCATCGAAACTTACTTCTGCGCTGCGCACGGCGTTCTTCGGGACCTCTTTATCTCGTCAACAGGCTCGCCGACTTACCCCATCCCCATGCGATACACTTCAGGCTCGAAACCCTGCCGCTGGAGCCTGTTCTTGAAATTGCTTCGCTGTGCCCTGGTACTCGCTCTCTTTCCCCTCTCAGCCTGGGCAGCCGATGATGCAACTCCTGCCCAACCGGTTACGGTCGAACAAATGAATCGCCTGGCGGAGGCGACCGAGCCCCCACAGGGCATTGCCTGGAGCCCGGACGGAACTCAGCTTAGCTACATTGCAACCGACGGCGACCTCGTTTCCGTCGAAGGGGGTACTGGGAACTCGCACGTGCTGGTTGACCATGAAAAGATGGCATCCCTCAGTGCACCGGCCACTTTAGAGCGCGACCGCAATCACCGGAAGCGCTACAAACAGGCGAGTTATCTCTGGGTGCCTGACTCAAGGCATTTGCTGTTCGATTCCAATGGGCAACTTTGGTTCTACGATCTGTCGAACAGAACCGGGGTGCAGATCGCATCGACCGGTGCGGGCAGCGGAGACGATCCCAAGTTTTCCCCGGATGCCGGCTATCTCTCGTACGTGCGTGACCACAACCTATATGTGACCAAACTGCGCGAAAGCAATGCGGCCCTACGGCTCACGGACTCATCATCAGACACTTTGCTGAATGGTGAAGTGGACTGGGTCTACGAAGAAGAACTCGACGTGCGCAGTAATTATTTCTGGTCGCCTGACTCCCGGCGGCTCGCGTACCTGCAAATGAACGAGACCGTAGTTCCTCAATATCCCATCGAAGACTGGATCCCCACGCATGCGGCGGTCGACCGTCAGCGTTATCCCCAGGCTGGCGACCCCAATCCCGCCGTACGGGTTGGCGTGGTGAACGCTACGGGTGGACGAACGAAGTGGGTCAATCTGCCGATCGAAAGCGGCAGCGACTACATTCCGCGGTTCGGATGGCTCAACGCCAAGACCTTGTGGATTGAGACCCTGGCTCGCAATCACAAGAAGATGACTTTGTACTTTGTCGATCTCTCCACGGAAACGTCGAAGCCTGCGTTGACCATCGCAGACGATAAGTTTCTCGACCAGTCGTATGACCTGACGTTCTTCGCGTCTAACTTCCTGCTTACCAGTTGGCGCGATGGGCACAATCACATCTACCTTTACAGCTTTGCCGGAGAAAACCCGTTAGCTTCCGGAGCGAGCCTGGTGAAGCAACTGACCGGCGGCAATTGGGAAGTTGCAAACATCGTGGGCGTAGACCAGGTCAGACATGCGGTGTATTACCTCTCGAACGAAGGCGACCCGCGTCAGCAGCAGATATGGTCTGTGGGATGGAACGGCGAAGGCAAGCACCAGGTGAGCCACGCTGGAGAATGGCACGAGCCGATCTTCTCGCCCAATACCAACTTCTTTGCCGACGTCATTTCTTCGACGGCCACGCCTCCCGTGTTGGATTTGTGCCGCCACCAAACGGACTGTCAGACCATCTGGCGTTCGCCTTCGCTTGAAGGCATGCTCATGCCGTCTCTCGCGGTAGAGGCGAAAGCCGCGGATGGTGCTACCACCCTCTATGGCCAGTTGGTGCTGCCGCCGGACAAGACGGAGGTTGGCAGCGTGCCACTGATTGTGAATCCCTATGGCGGCCCGCAGGTACAGAAAGTAACTGGAAAATGGGACGCTCGTGAACGCCTCTTCGATCAGGTTTTGGCGCAAAGCGGTTTTGCCGTGCTGCGTGTAGATAATCGCGGAATGGGGGGAAGGGGTCGTGATTTTGCGCAGGCCGCCTATCACGACTTCGGGCCGGTTCAACTGGGCGATCAGCTTGCAGTGCTGGACCAGACGTTGCACGCCTATCCGCAACTGGACGGCAAGCGGCTGGGTTGGTGGGGATGGAGCTGGGGCGGCACCTTCACGTTGTATGCCTTAACCCACAGTGACCGCTTCCGTGCGGGCGTATCCGTGGCTCCCGTGACTGACTGGCAGAATTATGACTCGATCTATACCGAGCGTTACCTGAGCGTGCCTTCTGAGAACGCTGAGGGTTATCGTGACGACTCGGTCGTGAACAGCGCGGCGAACCTCAAAGGGTGGCTACTGCTGGTTCAAGGCACCGGAGACGACAACGTGCATTTTGAAAATACGATCCAGTTTATTCAAAAGCTGATCGATGCCGATGTTCCCTATGACCTGCAGCTTTACCCGCGGAAGACGCATGGCATCGAGGGCGATGAAGCCACTGCGCATCTGTTCAACCGCATACGGGCGCATTTTCAGATGTATCTTCAGCCATCCATTGCGGAAAATAGTCCGGCGTCGAACTGAAGCATTTCACATGGGGTGCATGCGAGAAGCGGGCCGTTGTTCGCAGTGCTTGTCCGCAGTGCTTGCCGGCAGTGTTTGCACGTCTCCGCTCGCAGCGCAGCGGTTTCTGTGAAAATGCTCATAAGGCATCGAAATGCTGTATGAGGGAGAAATTGCTTGAGCCATCCTGCGGAAACCAGCTCAACTCATGACCTGGTGCGAGGCCACACCACGCTGGGTGAGATGGACCTGACCATTCTCACCGACGGAACCTATCTTCTCGACGGTGGCGCCATGTTCGGCGTGGTGCCCAAACCCATGTGGGAGAAGCGCGCGCCCGCCAATGCGCACAATCAGATTCTGCTGGGAACCAATACCGTAGTCGTGCGTACCGGCAAGCACACCGTGGTCATCGAAACCGGTATCGGCAACAAACTGTCGGAAAAAATGCGGGCAATCTTCGATGCGAAGCTGGCGTTGCCGGCAAGTTTCGAAGCCGCCGGCATCAAGCCGGAAGAAGTGGATATCGTAATCAACACTCACCTGCACTTCGATCACTGCGGATGGAATACGACGCGCAAACCAGATGGCAGCCTTGTGCCGACTTTTCCCAATGCCCGCTATTTCGCACATCGCGGTGAAGTAGAGCACGGTCATCTGCAACTGGAGCGCGACGCCGTGAGCTACAACAGCGATAATTACGATCCTCTTGTCGCCAGTCAGCAGATGACGCTCATCGACCCACCGAGCGGGGTCCAGATGGAAATTGTGCCTGGCGTCTCGGTCGAGGTGTTTCCTGGCCATACGGCACAGACGATGGCAGTGATGCTCGATTCAGGCGGCCAACGTGCCTGTTACATTTCCGATCTGATCCCGACCAGTGCGCATCTGGATGCAACGTGGGTGATGGGTTATGACCTTTACCCGCTCACCTGTATCGAGCAACGCAAGCGTTTTCTGAGCAGGGCGATCCCGGAGCAGTGGCTGGTTCTGTTTACGCATGATCACCATCATCCGATGGGCTATGTGGAATGGGGCGCGAAGGGCAGACCCCAGATGAAGAAGCCCTGACGGCAACACCTGTCAGGACCATTCTGCCTACGCCGGCGCCTGGTGCAATGGAGAGCGTGAGAGGCAGACTGCACCCCGCATGCAGGTGAATCGAATCCTTCGGCCCCTCAGTTCGAACCCTCAGTTCGAGCCGAGGGGCCGGAATCCTTCCCTGCTTGAAATAGCGATCCGGATGGGGCGCGGAGGGCCGCTGGGAGGCAACGTGACTTCGACCCAGAGGTCCTCACCTCGTTTGAGGGGAAGAGGAAGTTGTGCGCGGTCAGAAACAAAGAGCATCGCTTCACTATTCAGGGTGGCACGGTTACAGGGCCGGTTGGCAAAGAGCGTGAGGGTGGAGTCACTTCGCCTGGCGGTCGAACCGTCTTCCAGAGTCGGTACCAGTTTGCCGTCGACCGCGTGGAGGGCGACATTCCATTGCCAGAAAGAGTGGTTGCCGACGTATGGCCCCATGGCGTGCCCGGCGTCATGGGGAAGGTCGCAGACGTCCAGCAGCAATTGCAACGCGAGATAGCGGCCGCGCAACGGCAGGTTGGGATCGAATTGGGAGGCGCGGGTCCAGACGCGTGGGCAGGTTTGCCGCTCGTATAGGTATTTGCCGCCCACGCTCAGTACAAGAACGAGCTGCATGGCAAGCAGAAGGAGGCCTGGACGGATCGTTTTCATGCCTCGGCCCCGGTGCCCTCGTCTGTGGCCTCCTGCATCATGCCGGCGACGATGCGGCGGCGCGTGTATTCGAGGGCCCAGCCCCCGGCGAGGAAGAGAACGCCGAGAAGGATCAGTCCGAGAGATCGGTCGAGTTTATCCATAACGCTTGAGAAATAAAACCACGTCACCGTCAAGGCGAAGGCGACCATGCCGTAATTGACAAGTGGTTTCGCCAGATTCCGAATGCCCCACCAAACGAAGAAGACAGCAGTGGCGCCGAGCAGCGCGTACGTAAGCAGGTTGGGTTCGCTGTGAGTCCAGGCATGGCCGCCCATGTGCTCTGTGACTGTGGTGCGAGTCCAGGGAAGAGCCCATGCTGTCGCCGCAACCGCAAGGGTCGCAGGCAAGCTCTTGTGGTCAAGGAACCAGCCGGCTGCAATGGCCATGATCTCCAGTGCCAGCGCCCAAAGCCGATACGAGAGTGGCAAAAATTCCCAATGTCTCCCATAGCCCATCCCGTTCCATCCCTCCGCCAGAACAACAGCGCTGACGGGCAGAAGGATGGCGCTCGCGCCAAAGAGAATGGAGAAGACCGCGCGGCGGCGACTGTGCATAAAGCTTGTAAGGTAAACGGCGCCGATCACGGCGAGCAGGCGCGCGAGATAGACAGACGTTCCGCCGTAGAGGTTCGCCCGGTCACTCCATTCCGAGAGGATCCATGCCGGCACGAGGAGCAGGGTGAAGGTCTGCTGGAACTCATCGCGGAGCAAAGCCCATCCGCAGGCGGCACAGAGAGCCCATAGTAGGACGGCTGCCGGCCAGTGCTCCTGCATATTAAAAATCTGGCCGGTCAGCGCGATGGCCGCTCCGGCGGAGACGGTGCCTACGGCGTGCATCGCTGTGGCGAAGCCGGCGAAACGGGTGCGGGTAAGCAGGCCAAGCGTGTGGAAGATCGCCAGCATGGCCAGGACCAGTAACATGCGCGCGAGCGGCGACACGAAATCCCAGTGCGCGGCCACAAAGAGCAGCACCCCGGCGCCGAGAAGAAGCGCGCCGAAGAAAAGCGCGATCATTACCTGCCATCGGCGGCTGCTGGGCTTGTTTGCATGGGCTGCTTCATAGGCGCGTATGACTGTGGCGGTTGCGTCATCGATCAGACCGGCGCGTTGCCAGCGTTCCAACCAGCTTTCCGACTCCTGCATGGGGTGGAGTAGAGCAGATGGGTGCGTGGGCGGCAAGCGAAAATTTGCTCGCCAGAATTTGCTCGCCGGATCGGAACTGTTTTTAGACGTGAGGAAATCTTTGGCTGGAATTCAGAGGACAATAGGGGATCGAAGACCAGGCAGACACTGCGCGTTCGCCCTCAGGGGGCTGGCTAGAGAATGACTCTAGAAGACCTGGCGATGAAAGACGTCGTCCTTTTCTTTGCAGGGCGAGCAAGTCGCACTTATCCCGCAAGCCATGAGCAGGGCCGCACCGATGGTGACCAGAATTGCAGGGCCGTACGACTCGAACTGGAGGAACCAGTGGGCGAACGCATGTAAATGGAGAGCATGCATATTATTACTCCACACAATTATGTAGCCCGAACCATGGGGTTGGTTTTCCGGGGTACATAATTTTTTTCAGGACCGCTTCCCTTCCAGCATACGATCGACTGCTTTCCGGGAAAGGTTTGATGGCAAGAATTTAGCACTACAGCAACAAATGCGAAATAGCCAAATCACAGAGGACTTCGCGGGCAAGAGCTTCCCCAGGTATCCAACGGGGGATCCCCGCCTGCAGTGGCTGTTCCTCGACCTCAATTCCTACTTCGCTTCTGTAGAGCAGGAACTGCGCCCTGAACTGCGCAACCGGCCGGTCGCCGTGGTACCCCTGATGGCCGACACAACCTGCTGTATCGCCGCGAGTTACGAGGCCAAGCAATTCGGGGTGCGCACCGGAACCCAGGTTGGCGAAGCCAGGCGGATGTGTCCCGGAATCGTGTTGGTAGAGGCTCGCCACGAGGTGTATGTCGACTACCACCACCGGGTCGTGGAGGCGGTTGAGTCCTGTCTGCCGGTAACCTCCGTGATGTCGATCGATGAGATGGCCTGCCGGCTTTTAGGACGGGAACAGCCGCTGCTCGCCGCGCTTGAGTTGGCGCGCGAGGTCAAGGCGGCGGTTCGCAGCAAGGCAGGCGCCACGCTTCGCTGCTCGGTGGGCCTCGCGACCAACCGCTACCTGTCCAAGGTAGCTTCCGATATGGAGAAGCCCGACGGGCTCGTCGCCCTTACGCCCGACCTGCTGCATGACGCACTTGCAGCTTTAACACCGCGTGATCTGCCGGGTATCGGCGCTCGTATGGAGAAGCGGTTGCATCAGGCGGGTATTCGCACCATGGTGCAACTGCTGGCACTTGACCGGCAGCAGATGCATACGGCCTGGGGCGGGATTGGCGGAGAAAAGCTCTGGTACTGGCTTCGCGGAGAAGACTTTGGCGAAGCAGAGCTGGAGCATGCCAAGTCGATTGGTCACTCGCACGTTCTTTCGCCGGAGTTGCGCACCCCCGAAGGCGCCTATGCGGTAGCCAACAAGTTGTTACATAAGGCGGCGATGCGGTTACGCAAGGCGCGGCTTTGGGCCTCGCATATGACGCTGACGATTCGCTTTGCGGTAGGCAGCGCGGCCGCCTCTTCGCGACACTCCTCCGGCATTCATCAGCAGCCCTGGGTGCAAAGCTGCCCGCTTTTGGAGTGCCAGGATAACCAGACGCTGGTGGAGGGTTTGCAGAGACTCTGGAGCCAAAGTCCAACCGGCCGGTCACAGCAAAGGCCTTTCTTTGTCGGCGTCTCGCTGGGCAATCTGGTTCCCGACCACCTGCACACGCTGAGCTTGTTCTCGGGTCTTGAAGAAGAAGGCAAGCGGACGCGGCTCTCGACCACCATGGATCAGGTGAACTACAAATATGGAACCAACACCCTGTGCTTCGCCAGCGCGCTGCTGGCAGGCGCGGCGGCGCCTACGCGCATCGCATTCTCCAGTATCCCCGACTTGTTTTGACGAGGCTGTACTCCCCGGCCAGGCGATATCGCGCGGCGCCGCGGTTCAGGACCTGCCGGCGCGGCATTCCACATAACCAGATGAGTTTTCCTGCGCCCTGAGATGTAGGTCGATGTATGACAATGAGAATGCGTTCATCCAGTGTCTTCAGACTTCGCCCAACTCGTTAAGCAGCAGGCTGACATCGTCCGGATCATCGGCGAATACATCACGCTGAAGAAATCTGGCGCGCAGAACTACGCTGGACTTTGCCCATTTCATGGCGAAAAGACGCCATCCTTTTCGGTCCATGCGTCGCGTCAGTTTTTCCATTGCTTCGGGTGCGGGCAGTCCGGCGATGTCTACACCTTTGTGCAAAAGATCGAGAGCGTCAGCTTTCCCGAAGCGGTAAAGATCGTTGCCAAAAAATGCGGCATTGCTCTCCCCAAGCGAGAATTCCTGAGCCAGGAGGAAGCTGAAGAGAGCCGCCAGCGCGGCAAACTGCTCGATTTGCATGAGTTGGCTACTACCTGGTTTGAAGAGCAACTGCGCGGGCCCGAAGGCTCTCGCGCCCGGGAATACCTCTCGGGCCGCGGACTGACGCCGGATGCGATCGCCAAGTTTCGTATCGGCTACGCTCCAGACTCGTTCAACGCGCTGCGCGATCGCTTGCAGAGCATGGCCCCGCCCGACGTCCTTCGTCTTTCTGGTCTGGTCTCTTCGAAAGAGCAGCCAGACGGCTCGGCGGGACCGCTGTACGCCCGCTTTCGCAAGCGCATCACGTTTCCTATCAACAATGAGTCGGGGCGGGTGATCGCCTTTACGGCGCGCGCTCTCGATAGCGACGAGAAGTCCGGCCCGAAGTACATGAACTCTCCGGAGACCCCGCTTTATTCCAAAGGGCAAGTGCTGTTTAATCTCGATAAGGCGCGAGAGGCCATCCGGCAACAGAAGTTTGCCTTGCTGGTGGAAGGCCAGATGGACTGCATCACCGCGTATACAGCAGGCTTTCACAATGTGCTGGCTACCAGCGGCACCGCCTTCACCGAGATGCAGGTCCGGTTGCTGAGCCGCTATACCAAGAGCCTCATTGTCAATTTCGATCCGGATACAGCCGGGGCGAACGCCGCCGAGAAGTCGATTGCGCTGTTAACCGAGGAGGAATTTGACGTCCGGGTGGTTACGCTGGAAGGCGGGCTTGACCCGGACCGCTACATTCGCGAACGCGGCATCAAGGAATATGTAGCTGCTGTGAGAGGCGCCAAGCGTCATTCCGACTACCTGATTGAACGTGCGATGCAGCTCTTTCCTCCCCGATCCGCCGAAGGTAAGAGCAAGGCCCTTAATTTTCTGCTGCCCCACATCCGCCGTATGCCCAACCGCATCGTCCGGGACGAGTTTGCGGCGGACGCGGCGCAGAAGCTGGGCATCGACTCCGCCCTGGTCAGGGACGAACTCAAGGACGCAGCCCGCAAGCGCCGCGACCAGGTCAGCACCTCTGCTCTGGACCGGTTGAATGAGGCCGAACGCGTACTCATGAGGGCGCTGTCCTCTCCGCCCGGCAGCCGCGTTTTTGCGCGCGCTGCCGACGCGTTGCATAGCCAGCCTGAGTGCTTTGAGGGCCTGGGCGTGAGCAAATTGCTTCTGCTTTTGCGCGACCGGGGGGCGTTGGAGCCTCTGGCCGCGATTCCCGACCCGGTGCAGCGTGCTTTGCTGGCCCAGGCATTGTTGCGCGAAAGTAGCGAAGTGGAACTCGATCAGGTGGAATCAGCCCTGGTGTCGCTCAAATACCGCCATCTGGAGGCCCTGCAGCGCCGGGTGCGCGCCGACATCGCGGAAGCGGAACGCCGCGGAGATTTCGCTCAACTCGCGGTTTTTATGGCCGAAAAACTTAAAGTAGACCGGCAGATGCGGGAAGCGGACGTCTAACAGAAGGTGGGTCGATCGATGCGGTTTGCAAGAGAACCCAAATTGCCTATGAAACATCTAACGAGTGTGGGTTTAAGAGCTCAAAGGAGCCCAGATACGGAAAGGTTCAGCAGGAGTATCGGGCGGGGCGACGCCGAGGGAGCAACCGAGGAACACACTCCGAACCATGATATTCTATAACTCTTTGAAGGACGTGCGTCTACTTGCCCAAAACGGTTTATCAACCGTCCGGAATATGCCCTACGCGGCTCGCATAGCACCCTGTCCTTTCTGAGCACGGACCGATCCGAAAAAATTAAGCACGGGATAAGGATTTGCTTGGCGATTGAAGACAAGTACGAAGACGATATTCAGAAACTGATTGATGCAGGCAAGGAAAAAGGCTATTTGACCTACAACGAGGTCAACGACCTGATTCCGGGTGATCTGCATTCACCGGACGATCTCGACGATCTGTTGACCACGATCGGGACCCAGGGCATTGATGTGCTCGAGGGTGGTCCCAAGTTTGGCGGCGATAAGTTCGAGAGCGAGGGCGAAGAGGGCGAGGATGTTGAACTCGACCTCACACCGGGCACACTCGAAAAAACCAATGACCCTGTTCGCATGTATCTACGCGAAATGGGCACCGTTCCCCTGCTGACCAGGGAAGGCGAAGTCGAGATTGCCAAGCGCATCGAGCGCGGGCAATTGCGCGTACTCAAGGCCATCTCCCGTTCGCCGATCGTCATTCGCGAGGTCGTCGCCCTGGGCGAGGATCTGAAGCGCGGCGTGCGCAACATCAAGGAAGTGGTGATTTTCGATGAAGAGGAAATCACTGAAGAGATTTTGCAGTCGCGCATCCGGGTCACCATCGGCCGCGTCGACACGCTGCTCAAGCACCAGAAAAAAGCGGCTCTCCTCTTTGAAAAGCTCGAGACCATTAACCCCAAGGCGAAAGCCAAGGAACATCGCAAAACGCGCTGGATGATGAACCGCGAGCGGGTCGAGGTTTCGCGCATCGTCCGGGAACTGAAGTACACCAACGCAGAGCGCAAGCGTCTGCTCGACAAGGTCAACAAGACCGTCGACGCCATGCGCATGCTAGAGCGGCAGGTCAAGTCGCTCGAAACGAAGCATGACCAGTCGAAGAGTGAAGAGCTGCGCAAGGAGTATCGCCGCCAGCAGAAGAACTGCAAGACCGATCTGGAAAAGTTGGAGCAGGAAGCCGGTGTCTCCATCGCCGAACTCAAGCGCACACAGCGCGAGATGATTCAGGGCGACATGGATGCGGAGCAGGCCAAGCGTGAGCTGATTGAGGCTAACCTGCGTCTGGTGGTATCGATTGCCAAGAAGTACACCAACCGCGGTCTGCAGTTCCTCGACCTTATCCAGGAAGGCAACATCGGTCTGATGAAGGCGGTGGACAAGTTCGAATACCGTCGTGGCTACAAATTCTCCACGTACGCCACGTGGTGGATTCGTCAGGCGATTACCCGTGCTATTGCCGATCAGGCGCGCACCATCCGTATTCCGGTGCACATGATCGAGACCATCAACAAGCTGATTCGTACCTCGCGGCAGTTGGTGCAGGAGCTGGGGCGTGAACCTACCTCCGAAGAGATCGCACGCCGGATGGATATTCCGGTAGCGAAGGTTCGCAAGGTGCTCAAGATCGCACAGGAACCGATTTCACTCGAGACGCCCATCGGCGAAGAAGAAGATTCCCATCTTGGCGACTTCATCGAAGATCGCCAGGCGGTTTCGCCTTCAGAAGCGGTCATCAGCGTCAATCTGAAGGAGTACACCTCGCAGGTGCTGCGTACCTTGACCCCGCGCGAAGAGCGTGTGATCAAGATGCGCTTCGGCCTCGAAGACGGCTCTGAACACACCCTGGAAGAAGTAGGCCAGAGCTTCCAGGTCACACGCGAACGTATCCGCCAGATAGAAGCCAAGGCGCTTCGCAAGCTGCGGCATCCTTCACGGTCCCGCAAGCTAAAGGCCTTCGTCGAAGGCGTACGAGAGTAAACCAACGCCTACCCCCACAAGGGCAGGCGTTCTTCTTTGCTGCGGAATCTGGCAACGTTCCTCCCGCCTTGTTGCCCTAAACGCTGCCAAACGATCGTTGAGGAGTAAACCCGTGGCGTCCACGACAGCCGAAATAGAAAAATTGAAGCGTGCGCCGGATGAAGCTGGCGTGGAAGAGGTCATTCTTCGCCGCTGGAGTCCCCGCGCCTTTGCCGATAAGGACATCCCTGCGAAAGAGCTTAAGTCGCTTTTTGAAGCAGCACGGTGGGCCGCCTCGGCTTCCAACGAACAACCTTGGCGCTTCCTCGTTGGCCGTCGCGGAGACGAGACCTACCAGAAGATCTTCCATACGCTGGTTGAGTTCAATCAGTCCTGGGCCAGGAGCGCGCCGGTGCTGATACTTTCTGCGGCGAAGAAGACGCTGACCAATGGAACTCCGCTTCGCCATAATCTGCACGATACGGGTGCGGCGACGGCGAACCTTTCTTTGCAGGCTACGGCCGCCGGTCTGCACACCCACTCGATGGCGGGCTTCCATGCCGAGCAGGCGCGAGCGTCGTTTGCGATTCCATCTGACTACGATATTGGCGCCGTCACCGCGATAGGCTACCTGGGCGATCCTGCGAAATTGCCAGAGCACCTGGTGGAACGGGAGTCGACTCCACGTCAGCGCAAGCCACTCGAGTCATTCGTATTTGCGGAATGGGAGAAGCCGGCGCAATTCTGAACCGCCTGGAAGCCACAGGGCGATAGGTTTGTACGAGAAAGATCCTGCTGTTGGTTAATCCCGTGCTTCAGAGAACCGCAGGATGGCGCAGAGATTACTGGGGTCGCTGGCTATGCTCGCTGCGGCGAGGCTGTGTTGTGCGGTGGCCAGAGCAGCGCAATAAACCTGCGGGTGCCCCATCCTTGACGGTGCATTTCCGGCAAGGGTGGGATGCCACAAATCTCAACGCTACAAATTTCAACGAACGAGGTCGTAGTCTCCCACCCTTCGCAAAAAAGGCGAAGGATGGGGCACCCGCGGGCTTTTTTGCGCTTCCACCCAGGCGATATCGAGACACGTTTCTCGATTGTTCTCAACCGGGAAGGGAAGGCAGGCTACTGCATTTTCACTTCTGGTGTTTACAGCGCAACGACTCCATGGCGGGTTTTCCTCAAGAACCGGGGTCCCCGGCAAGCGAGCTTGCTGGGGTGGAAGAAAAGCCGCACTTCGCCACACCCTCCTGTGCAGACTAGAAGTGAAAATGCTTTAGAAATTAAATAAGGCCTGGAAATTGAAATCTCTGACAGCCGACCCATGCGAGAAAAACCCCTGAGCCAACTGCGTGGACTTGCCGAAGAACGGCGAATCGGTGGTTCCGTCCGGCGGCCCCCCCAGAGTGCCGCCGGGCGGCGCAAGGTTGACCACATTGAAGATGTTGTGGGCGAACGCGCTCAGAGTAATGCTGTAGCGTCGATCCACGCGTGTGCTGGGTCCACGCGCGCCGCCACCATTGCCACCTAGTCCTAGTCCCGGAGCGTGCCCGTCGCCTCCCGGGCCCCCTCCGCCCCCGACGATGGCGCCCTTACCCTCTTCCACCTTTGGGCCGATGCCGAAGCTCCTGGCTACGCGCAGGTTCGCCGTGAATTGCACAGGCCCATTGCCGTGGTTGATGGGGATGAGTTGTGCGCCGGCCGGCGGCGTGTGGCTGATGTCAAAATTCCCATACTTCGTCGTAACTACATTCGCCGGATTGGAAGCCGAAGACGCATAAGCGGGTCGGTCGTTAAAGAACGAGTCACCGTTGATGTCCTGGTTGAGCTGGATATTGAACGGAGCACCGGAAGTGGCGCCCAGAAAAGGGCTGATCCTGAATCCATAAGGAGCGGTGTAATTGGCAAAGGCGAAGACGCGGTTACGCACGTCAAAGAATTGGCGGCCATAGTCCTGCGCGATGTTGTACTGGTTTGAAGGGTGATATCCCGACCCGCCGGTGTCGCTATTGGCCTTGCTGTAGATGTAGAAGCCGGTGAAAGTGAGCTTGCGGCCCGCGTGAACATTCAGATTCAGGAAGATCTGGTTCTCTTTAAAGGCAGCCAGCGAATCGTATTCGTAAATGTTGCAGGGAGTACCCGCAGGCGCACCGATCGGGTTTGCCGGGCATAGGCTTGAAGCGGGGCGGGTTCCATCGGGCAGAGGCGCGTTGATGTTGCGCGAGAGGAACTGGTGTATGCCGCGGGAATATAGATACGTCGCCGACACAGTTACATTCTTGTTGACCTGATGCTCGATACCCGCGCCCGCCTCGGTCGTGGCAGGCGCATTCAGGCCGGGTTGCGTGCGATAGAACGTTGGCAGGGCTGCGGAATCTTCTGGTGCGCCATTCGCGGGCGCCCCGTTGGGGTTCGATTGAATGTTTTGCACCTGGCCGGTTTGACCCAGGTTGTAGCGGTTGGTATTGAGCAACAGGTCATCGGTAAAACGGTTGTAGAAGATGCCGTAACCGGCCCGAAGCACTGTTTTCGGCTGCTTGCCGCCTTGACCAATACCGTAAGAGAGCGCAACGCGCGGAGCAAAGCTGAATTTGTTGGCCAGGTGGTTCTGCGTCTCGAAACGCACCCCGTAGTCGATGGTGAAGTTAGGCCGCGCCTTCCACTCATCTTCCGCATAAAGACCAAGATCCGTGACACTCACTGTTTGCGTCGTTCCGCCCGTCGTAATGGAGAACTGGCTGGGCTGGTTTGCCAGGAAACTATTCGAATCGGAATAGGTGTATGTTCCCTCGAAGTTCGCATTGGAGAAATTAGTGTCATGCACATTGCGGACCCGGCCACCGAATCGGATGTAGTGCTTGTTGAGGGCCAGGGAAGCGTAGTTCTGAAACTCGTAGCGAGTGTCCGTGTCGCGGCCCTTGCCCTGTGGGCTGCCTCCACCCTGGAAGTTCTGCAGAACAATGATCGCCGGCGCCACCAGTTGTGGCGTCTGGTCGCTTTCGTCGCGAACGTATTGGAACCGTGTATTGTTGACGAACTTAGCGCCGTAAACCTGGCTGTCGCTGACCTGAATTCTGTTTTCAACTTCGTTGGTGTTGTATCCCTGGCTAGGGAGAACGAAGCTGCCCACGCCGTTATTTGTGCGCGTGTCCTGGTTGTAGCTATAGCGCACGGTGAGGGTCTGTTTCTGCGTCAACTGGTAGTCGACCCGCGGACTGAAATCGATTCGTGTTTGCGGGTAGGGAACGGCCACGCTGCAGTTCGTGCCCGTGGTCGGGTTCACGACTCCATTTAACGGGCCGCAGGTGGCCGGATCGGGTACGTAAGGCACGCTGGAATTGACGATGCTGTTGTTCTGGATATCGCGCCGCTCGAAGTCGACGAAGAACGAGGCTCGCTTGCCGAGCGGTCCGCTCACGTTTCCGTTGTACTGGAGCGTGTGGTAGGCTGGCTGATTTTGCGCGAAAGGGTTCGCCGTGTTGAAGGTGGAAGCGTTGGCGTTCACGAAAAATTGCCCGTGCAGCTTGTCGGTGCCCGGTTTGGTGAGGATTTCTACGCGACCGTACCCGGGTGTGTCGTACTGAGCGGAAAACGGGTTCTGATTGATGATGATCGCCCGGATCGCCGACTTGGGCGGAAGCTGTCCGCCGGTGAATCCATCGATGTAGATCTGCCCGCCGCTCGGTCCGGCGGACGGTCCGGCGAGCGCGGTGAGTTCGTTGGAAAGTTCATCGGGATCGTCCGACAGCGCGTCGAGATCCTTACCGGTCAGCGTTACGGCGCTCGCGTTGTTGTCCGGGTCTACGCTGACACCCTGTGTGTCGGCGGTCACCTGCACCTGCTGCTCCTCGATTTGAATGGAAAGGGCAATATTCAGCCGCTCCGATTGCCCGGGAGCGATCTTCACCGCCGGTGCGGTGAACGTCGAAAAGCCAGGAGCCTGCACGGTGACGGTATATTGCCCAGCGGGAAGCCCGGAAACGGAGTACTGGCCAGCGGCGTCGGAGGTAGCGGTGCGGCTCACACCCGTCGACGAGATGATCGTAAGAGACGCCTGCGGAATGACCGCGCCGCTCGGGTCCGCGACCTGGCCGCGAAGCGTGCCCATGTCGGTTGCAGTGGACGCTGACGTTTGCGCCAGGGCGGGTTGTGTGGCAGCCGCACCTGCAGCACAAAGCAAGGCGGTCAGGCAGAAAGCGAGGAATCGATTCAAGAGTTCTCCCCAGAATGTATGCAGTGTTTGTGAAATCGCATGGTTAGATCGTTCTTCGGTTGTTTTCGCTCCTCCCCGTGGGGTGAGAGCGCGAATAAGCTGTTCCTGGCCGAATGTGTGACGCAGGATCTGTGACGGATCCGCGAGGTAGACCATTCTTCGGATGATCGCGGAGAGCGGGATACCGATCCACTTGACGGGAACCTTTGTCTATCCCGTTAGAAGGCCCGAAATTAGGGGCTCCGCAACGGGACATCCGGCTTCTCTATTTTCCGGCTTCTCTATTTTATTGCCCAGCGTTCTTCTTTGACGCACGGGTACCTCTACTGCGGTCCTTCTCCGCCGCCGCCTTCGCCCCCGAGATTCCAGGCAGAAAGTATCGCCTGGCTTCCACTGGTTGAGGCCTGCAGCATGGGCTCGACACCTGCGACTATGGTGATGGCCGTGATCGGGTCAGAAGCTTGTCCATGGCTTGCCACCACAATCACCATGTTGCCCTTTTGAAGATCCTTCAACGTGACTGAGGGCGAACGCGCCAGCAACTGCTGAAAATCAGCACCAGATCCGGGGCCAGATTCAGGGCCATGGCCGGAGCCGCCCGCTGGCGGTTCTGTGCCGGAAGCTGCGGAAGCGCCAGCAGCCGGCTGGGGTGCAGAGCCGGTTGCTCCGGCGCCCGCTCCCTCGGGACGTTTCGCTCCGCCGCCCAGGCGTTGGGCTATCCGCTGGGCTACCGCCGGGTCGAGCTTCTTCAACTCGCTGTCAGATGTGATGCTGACGACGACGACTTTCTTGGTTGTCAAGTCGTGCACTGTGATCGTCGACGCTCCGGCGTCTACGCTCTCGATGGAGCCGGCAACATTCTGAAACTGGCCACTGACAATTTCCGCTGCCTCCAGCGTTGTGCCGTCGGCGCCCTTACTACCCCTGGCGCGTAACTGATCGCCCGGCGTGATCTGGTCAAACGTTCCCTTTTCCGCTCGATCGAATTTGACGGAACCGGGAGCATAACGGCGAACGATTGTGGCCGAGGTCACGTGAATCATTTCGGTGCGATTGCCGCCCGCGCCCAGCGAAACCGTAATCGTTGAGGCGGCAGGGTCGACCGCCTTCACCAACCCCCCGGTTCCGTTCTTCTGCCAGTCCTCCCGTTCCCGTTCCTGCTTCTGCGCGATGTCCGCGCCCTTGATCGCGACCAGCATCGTCGCGGCGAGCGATTTACCGTCCGCATCCGCGGCGCCGCGCGCCATCACACGGTCTCCCGTTTGCAAACCGGAGAGGCTAAATGGGCTGGCTCCAGCCAGTGTTTTTTGTCCCGGCTCAATGCGCAGCAGGCGCGCATTTTCCTGCACGGTCACCTGCATGGTGGCGCCGGCGTCGCTCTTGACGCTAATCGCGTTACCGTTCAGGGTCTGTACCGTGCCCAGAAACGTCACGGGCTTGGCTGCGGCGTCCTGCGCGTGCGCGGCTGCGGGCAGTAACGCTGTACAAATGGCGGTTATAAATGCGAACCGCAGCAGCAATTTCTGTAAACCCGTCGAAAATTGGTGCGTCTTAATGTCTGGCATTGTTATTTCTGGCATCGTTCGTCTCACTTGCGTTCCACTCGTTTGCATTCCAGGGTTCAAGCCCTCGCCCTCCGCTTTGCGCCTCTTCCATTATCAGACAGAGGGCCATGCGCAAGACCTTACCTCACTGGGTTGGCGTCACGCCGCCAACCAGCAGGCGCGCCTGCCAGTCTAAGCCCGGCCAGGCCCGTGTTCGGCTGGCTATCTTAGCTTTGATGTGACGGGTTGCAACCCAGCCTTCGATTTAGAGACGAACGTAAGCTCGTATTTGTTTGTAATTTTTTCCTGAATATCGGAAAGAAATGGCGTAAACGAGACCGGATCAGCACACTTAAAGCATTTTCGCGATTCCTGTGGTCTGGAAGGAGTAGCAAGGTGTGGTTTTCGTTGAGAGAAAGCCACGTAAAGGCCGGTGGCTTTGCTCGCTGCGGCGAGGCCGGTCTACACCCATGCTCGCCGCGGCGAGGATTGCTCGCTGCGGCGAGGACGCGAAACTGCTATAGCTGTAGTTTATCGGCGGTATAGACCGGCGGGAACCGTGTGCAGGCCAAACCCTGATTCGGTTCGCTGGCGCACACGGCGGAGAACCAGGAGCCAGCCTATATCCTTTGAAATAGGAGGGTTGCACGGATTTCTTTATGCCTCGCTGCCGCGCGCTGCCGCACTCGGTCTGGTCGCGTTGTCGCAGTTCCTTTGTTTGCAATCCAGCCACGCGTTCCAGTTTCCGTCGCCTTCTCCGTTGGAATCGACTCTGCGCGGGAGAAAATAGCTTTCATGACCAATCTTCAGGCGATGCCCTCTCCGGCTCCGGAACAGGTAGAGCGCCCGCTCTGTGTGGATCTGGATGGCACGCTGGTCAAATCGGACACGCTGGTCGATTCACTCATGGTGCTCGCCCGCCAACGCCCCGCAGACTTACTGCTCGCCCCCTCGTGGGCGATGCGGGGCAAGGCGCAGTTCAAGGCACAGGTGGCGTCTCGGGTCACCCTCGATGCGGCTCACCTCCCCTATAACCGCCCCTTGCTTGATTACCTCAGAGAAGAACACGCCGCCGGCCGTAAACTTTACCTCGCCACCGGGGCTGACCGCAGGCTTGCGGAGAAAATCGCAGCGCACCTGGGCATTTTCGAAGATGTGATGGCGAGCGACGGCGCCGTGAACCTGACTGGAAGTCACAAGCTGCAACGACTCGAACAGCGATTCTCAGGGTTCGACTATATCGGCAACGCATTGCCTGATTTGCCCCTGCTGCAAGGCGCCCAGCAGGCCATGCTGGCCAACCCACATGGCGGCTTGAACAGTGCGTTGAAGAGCCGGAAGATCGAGGTGAGCAGAACCTTCGAAGACCGGTCCTCAAGGGTCGCCGCCCTTGCCAAAGCTCTTCGGGTTCATCAATGGGCAAAAAACCTGCTCGTCTTTTTACCGTTGTTGCTGGCCCATTCAGTGAATCGCGCATCCTTGCTGATCGCAGTCGCGGCGTTTTTCTGCTTCAGCTTTACTGCTTCGGCAACCTACATCCTGAATGACCTGCTTGACCTGCAAACGGACCGGGCGCATTTGCATAAGCGCCGCCGGGCTTTTGCCGCAGGGGATCTCGCGGTCACCACTGGTCTGGCCATCTCCTGTCTCCTGCTTGTGGTCGCGCTGACGATGGCGGTCTATCTGCCGCGCACATTTCTGATTTACCTCCTCCTTTATTTCGTGACGACGCTGGCCTATTCGCTCGTGCTCAAGCGCGTTGTGCTGGTGGATGTGATCATCCTCTCGAGCTTGTATACCGTTCGCATGATGGCCGGCTCCGCGGCCACGTATACCCCAGTCTCTCCGTGGCTTGCGGCTTTCTCCGTCTTCCTGTTTCTCAGCCTGGCCATGGTCAAACGCTTCAGCGAGTTGCAAAGTCTGCATGCGCGCGGCATGCATCCCACCAACGGCCGGGGATACCTCTTGACCGACATTGAGCAGTTGCGCAGTTTCGGTACTTCCAGCGCCTACGCCTCCATCGTGATCTTCGCGCTGTACATCAGCGGACATGACGTGATGGCGCTCTATCACCGTCCCAACCGCATGTGGCTCATCACCCCGCTGCTGATTCTGTGGGTCAGCCGAGTCTGGCTGCTCGCTTCGCGGGGTGAACTCGATGAAGATCCGGTTGTTTTTGCGCTGACCGACCGTATGAGCCTGCTCCTGGGTTTGGGCGTGATGCTCATCGCCTGGTCGGCGCTTTAGAGCATTTTCGCAATTACTGTGGTCTGGTAAGAGCAGCGAGGTGTGGTTTTCTTTGAGAGAAAACCACGTAAAGGCCGGTAGCTTCGGTCTACACCAATTGCGAAAATGCTCTAGCGTTTTCTCGAACGACTGTGGTCTGGTAAAGATCGCGAGGTGTGGTTTTGCTTGAGAGAAACCCACGAAAGGATCTGTCGCCAAGCTCGCTGCGGCGAGGCCGGTCTACACGAATTGCACGCTGCGGCGAATTGTGAAACTGCTATAACCGTACGAGAAAGAAATCAGACTTATGTCCCCCACCCCAGACCGGCCAGAATTCGAATCCTGGGGCCGCTATCCCAGGCTCCACTCAGAAGTACAACCCCTTTTCTGGAAAGAAGACTTTCCTCCCGCACAAATCTCCAGCGGCAAAATGCTCGCCGTAGGTCTGGGCCGCAGTTACGGCGACGTATGCCTGCTGCAGAACGGAACGCTGTTGCGTGCGTCCAACCTCGATCGCCTCATCGCTTTCGATACACAGACCGGCCTGTTGCGCTGCGAAGCGGGTGTATCGCTGGCGGCGATACTTGATTTTGCCGTACCCCGTGGCTGGTTCTTGCCGGTAAGCCCGGGAACGAAATATGTAACCGTTGGTGGAGCCATTGCCAATGATATTCACGGCAAGAACCACCACGTCGCAGGTACCTTTGGTTGCCACGTACCGAGTTTCGAATTAGTTCGCTCGGATGGCACGCGTGTCGTGTGCAGCCCGGCGCAGAATGCCGATTGGTACGCGGCGACCATCGGCGGCATGGGTTTGACCGGAATGATCAGTTGGGCTGAGGTGCAGCTCCGCCCCATCGTTTCCCGGCGGATCAAGCTCCAATCCACCAAATTCGTCGGTCTGGAAGAGTTCGCGGCACTGTCTCATGCCGCCGCCGGCGCAGAGTATACCGTGGCCTGGATCGATTGCGTCGCGCAGGGGCGCAATTTTGCCCGAGGCATCTTCATGCAGGGGGAGCATGAAGAAACTCCCGGGTCGCTGACGCCGCTGGCCAAGCCAAACGCCACGCTTCCTTTCGATCTACCTGCGTTCGCGTTAAGCCGCTACTCGGTGGGCGCCTTCAATAACCTTTACTACCACAAGCAAATGGGCAAGCAACGCCACGCACTCGTCGACTACGAGCCATTCTTTTATCCGCTCGACCGCCTGTTGCAGTGGAATCGAATGTACGGCAAGCAGGGTCTGCTGCAATTCCAGTGTGTGCTGCCGTGGGAGACCGACTCGATGGGCATGATCCGAATACTGAAGGCGATCACCGCATCGGGGTTGGGTTCTTTTCTGGCCGTCATCAAGGCCTTCGGCGACGCGCCTTCCCCTGGGATGATGTCGTTTCCCATGCCCGGCGTCACGTTGGCGCTGGATTTTCCCATCCGTAAAGAAGTCAGTTTTGACCTCATGGATACGTTGGCCGGCATCACCGTGGAGTGCGGAGGCCGCATGTATCCGGCGAAAGATGCGCGCATGAGTTCGGCGCATTTTCAGGGTTTTTATCCTCAGTGGCAGCAGTTTGCAACATACATCGACCCTGCATTCAGCTCCAGCTTCTGGCAACGGGTAACCGGCCTTGACTAAGCGCGATCCTCTTTTTCCTTCGACCGTATTGGTGCTGGGAGCTACTTCGAGCATCGCCATCGCTACCATGCGCCGGCTGGCTGCTCCGCACCGTCATTTCATGCTCGTGGCGCGTAACGCAGACCGGCTTGCCGCGGTGGCACAGGATCTTGCCACCCGCGGGGCAAGCGTCGTCGATACATGGGTGATGGACCTGGACGATACCACTGCCCACCCCGAGATGTTGGCATCCGCGGCACAGCGGCTGGGGCGGATGGACCTGGCGCTGATCGCGCACGGCGTACTGGGCGATCAGCAGGCGGCGGAAGCGAACTTCGATATGGCTGCGGCTATTTTGCACACAAACTTCGTGTCTGCAGTATCGCTACTCACGTGGCTGGGAAATCATTTCCAGGCGCAAGGTTCGGGGGCGCTGGCGGTTATTTCTTCCGTGGCAGGGGACCGCGGCCGCAAGAGCAACTATGTCTACGGTGCTTCAAAAGGCGCGCTCAACGTGTTTCTCGATGGGCTGCGCAACCGCATCGATCGCGATGGCGTGCAGGTTCTGACCATCAAGCCCGGGTTCGTAGCGACGCCCATGACCGCGCATGTGCCGCATAACGCGCTCTTCGCCTCGCCCGATCGGGTGGCTGTGGGGATACTGAAGGCCGTGGAGCGCCGGCGCGACGTGGCATACGTCCCGTGGTACTGGGCAGCCATCATGGCGATTGTCCGCAACATTCCTGGTTTTCTCTTCAAGAAAATGAATATGTAACCGCCGCAAATCAGAATCCGGTCGGCTTGAGCCCGGGGTTTTTCAGGAGGAGCCCGCTGGGAAACTACTGGGGCGGAGTATTGCTTCCCGGCTGAGGCGCGGCCTGCGTGCTGGCGGGTCCCTTGTAGATTGTTGGAATGTGCACAGGCAGCGCCGCATCGCTGTGTTTGGCCGCTTTCGCCCTTTCCTGCGCTTCGCGCTTCGAGTCCTCGGCTACTACGGTTCGTTGCGAATTGAGGCAAAGCCACGTGCCGCGTGCGTGCTCAAACACATGGGAAAAGATACCCTTTTCGACCAATGGGCCTTTGTCCGTCTTCCAACTCAGCTTGTAGGTTCCGTTAACAATCGCGACATCGTCTACGAAGCGCACACTGATCACTTTCTGCTCCAGCGATTCAATGCCGGAGTTCTTGGTGAACAGGCGCGCAATTTGCTGATTTCTCGTAGTCACGTCACCGCTGGCGGAGATGCCAATGAACTGTGGAGCAAGCACCAACTCCATTCCATATTGATCACGCCTTGTGACTGCATCACTCCAGCGGTCTTCCACTGTCTGCATTTCTTTGAATGCAGGGGGCTCTGGAGTTGTCTTGGCCTCGGGCTGCGCCGCCTGTTGCCCGTGAGCGTTCAGGCAACCGTGGCTCAACAGGACCATGCAGATTCCGATTGCGAGAGGTTTCATTCCTCAATCATATCGTTCCTCGTTGTCGCCTTCGTATCTGCCCTTCGGCCGTGGTTGCAACGGGGACATGTTGTCCACATTTGCACTCCTTATCCGCAGGCGTAGAAAGGCGCCAGTTCTGACCTAAACTGAGCATGGAGTTTCTTCATGGCTACTTTTTCTGATGTCTCGTTGGATCGCGGGCTGCCCGCCAGCGTAGAAGCGGAGCGTTCGATTCTGGGCGCGATCCTGCTCGATAACTACGCGTTCAACGAGGCGGCGGCTCGGCTTCGCTCGGATGATTTCTCTCTCGATTCGCACCGGCGCATTTACAGCCGCATGGAAGAGTTGATCAATGCAAATCGTGCGGTCGACATCGTCACGCTTTCTGAAGAGCTGGCCAAACGCAAGGAAGTTGAGGCGGTAGGCGGGGTTGCCTACCTCGCATCTTTGACGGAAGGCCTGCCTCGCCGGCCCAGCATTGAAGAGTACGTCCATATTGTGAAGGACAAGTCGCTGGCGCGGCAGTTGATCAATATCTGCAGCACCGCGATCACTCGCGCGGCCGACCAGAGCGAAGAAGCGCTTGCGGTGCTGGATGCCGCCGAATCCGGGTTGCTCGAAGTCTCTGAGCGCGGCATCACTCGCGGGTTTGCTGCTATCCCCGAGATCGTTCGCGATTCCTTCGGGACCATCGATAACCTCTACGCCCAGCAGAAAGAAGTGACCGGGCTGGCCACGCACTATACCCAGTTCGACAAGATGACCAGCGGACTGCAGGCCTCCGATCTGGTCATCATCGCGGCCCGCCCCAGTATGGGTAAAACCGCGTGGGCCATCAATATTGCCGAGAATGCCGCGGTCAGGGATGGCAAAGTGGTGGCGGTCTTTTCGCTCGAAATGTCGAAGGAGTCGCTGCTGCGGCGCATGTTGGCCTCGCAGGCGTTGGTCTCCATGCAGAAGATTCAGACCGGCTTCATTCCCAGGGCGGATCGCGGCAAATTAATGGAGGCACTGGAGCGTCTCGCCGAGTCGAAGATATTTATCGATGACACGCCGGCCATCTCTCTCTCCGAGATGCGCGCCAAGGCCCGCCGGTTAATGCGCCAGCAGGGCACCCTCGATCTCATCGTCATCGACTATCTGCAGCTGATGACTGCGTCGACCTCCGGTGTGGGAGGGCGCAAATACGAGAACCGCACCCAGGAAGTGAGTGCGATTTCGCGCGGGCTCAAGGCGCTGGCCAAGGAGCTGAAGGTTCCGGTGGTCGCGCTCTCACAGCTTAGCCGTGCCTCTGAGCAGCGCGGTGGGGATAAGAAGCCTATGCTGTCTGACCTGCGCGAGTCCGGCTCCATCGAGCAGGATGCCGATGTGGTCGCCTTTATTCATCGCGAAAGCTACTATAACCGGGACGAGAACGGCGAGGCGGATCCGAATTCGGAAAACAAGGCGGAGATCATTATTGCCAAGCAGCGCAATGGTCCCACCGGCTCAGTGTTTCTCGCCTATTTGGCGGAGTGCACTCGCTTCGAAAATATGGCTTTCGGTGCAGGTCCAGGAGAATAATAAGCTGTTTACCCGTCCCGTCTGGGCTGAGATCAGCAAGTCGCGGCTGCTGGCCAACTATCAAAAGCTGTGTCGCATGGCAGGGCCGCAGGCGGATGTCATGGCGGTCGTCAAGGCCAATGCCTATGGCCACGACGTACTGGCGTGTGCACCGTTGCTGGCCGATGCTGGTGTTGGCGCGGAGTGGCTGGGGGTGACTTCGGCCGACGAGGGCGCTGCGGTGCGCGCCGTCTGTCCCCACGCTCGTATCTTATTGATGTCCGGGATTTTCCCCGGAGAAGCCGATGCGGTCATCGATCAGAGACTGACCCCGGTGGTGTGGGACGATTGGCAACTGGACCTTTTGGAGCAAGCTGCCACGGCGCGCGGACTGCCTTCGGCGAGCATCCCAGTTCATCTGGAAATCGACACCGGGATGTCGCGACAGGGCTTGCGTGTCCTCGGGCCCGAAATTTCTCCGGAAGTCACAGCCTTTCTGCAGCGTTTTCACTCAGGCTCCTGCCTGCGCCTCGAAGCCGTCGCAACACACTTCTGCGAGCCTGAGGCTTTTTCTTCGCAGAGGCCCAATCCACAACTAGCGGGCTTGGGCGGTGCCATCAAGGCCGTTCGTGCGCTCGGCCTTCAGCCGCAAATGGTGCACGCCGGCAACTCTTCGAGCATCATCGCGGGATCGGATCGTCAGGCTCTGCTAGATCTGGCCTCAGAAGCTGGTGCGCGGTTGATGTTCCGTCCAGGACTGGCCCTTTACGGTTATGTGGACCGATTCACCCGCGATGGCGCAGTCTGGGATCCGGAAGGAAATGACTTTGCTCCCGTACTTGCCTGGAAAACCCAGGTGACCTCATTGCGTACGCTTCAGACGAGCGAGACGGCCGGCTACGGGCACACCTTCACCGCTACCCGACAGACGCGCATTGCCTTGCTGCCCGTTGGTTATGCGGATGGGTTCAATCGGCTGTTGTCGAATCGCGGCCATGTGCTCATCCGCGGCCACAAGGCGGCGATCTCCGGCCGAGTCTCGATGGACCAGACTATGATCGATGTCACCGGCATTCCTGGGGTCACGATCGGGGATGAGGTCGTTCTGCTTGGCAGCCAGGGCCAACACGCAATCACCGCCTGGGCCCTGGCGGACCTTACCGGCACCATACCGTGGGAAGTCCTCTGCGCCATCAGCGCAAGGGTTCCGCGTCTGCTTGTTTCCTGAACTGAAGATCCGGTCGACAGGTCCTGACGCTTACATTTGAACGATGTCCGAGAGATCTCGTTCGAAGCCCCCATCGAGCGTCACATTAGACCGATGTTCTCCAGCCAATGCGAGCGATTCGGATAGAAGCCTCAGAGTAGGCTTTGCAAGCAACCGGACGATCACGGCAGGAGAGCTACCACCCTCGATGAGAACCTCTTCACCAGCTCGTACCCGCGCCAGCAGCGTACCAAAATCGCGCGAGGCGTCAGCTTCCGAAATGCGGATGACTGCCATGTTGCATAGGATAACGGTTCGACTCATCCCCACCGACGAAAAAGCGCGGGTCGAATCTCCCAGGCTCATCTCGGCCTTGCGGCATTCCTCATAGCCTGCAATCCCATGGGTTGACCGCTACAAAACACGCCAACCCGCATCCGCTACACTGAATAAAGACGACATGTTCATTGATGAAGCAAGAATTCGCGTAAAGGCAGGGGATGGCGGCAATGGCTGCGTTGCCTTTCGGCGCGAAAAGTTCGTTCCGCGTGGAGGCCCCTCGGGCGGTGACGGTGGCCGCGGCGGCGACGTCATCATGGAGTCCAGCGAACGGCACAACACCCTGGTGCACTTCCGTTTTAACCCCGAGCATAAGGCCCAGCGAGGACGCCACGGCGAAGGTTCCAATTGCACCGGCAAAGAAGGCGAAGACGTCATCCTGAAAGTACCGGTCGGCACCGTGTTATATGACGACGAGACCGGCGCTGTGGTGCACGACTTCTCCCATCCGGACGAACGCATCGTTGCGGCCAAGGGCGGTCGTGGCGGCAGAGGGAACCAGCATTTCGCCACCGCCACTCACCAGGCTCCGCGGGAATCGGAAGCGGGAAGAGAAGGGGAAGAACGCGCATACCGGCTGGAACTGAAGCTGCTGGCCGATGTTGGATTAGTAGGCTATCCGAATGCCGGAAAATCGACCCTGATCTCGCGCATCTCCGCTGCCAAGCCCAAGATTGCCGACTATCCCTTTACCACTCTGGAGCCGAACCTGGGTGTGGTCTCGGTGGGAGAGCCACCGAATGAGGACAGTTTTGTGGTGGCCGACATTCCCGGTCTGATCGAAGGCGCGCATCTCGGCGCTGGGTTAGGGGTGCAGTTTCTGCGCCATATCGAGCGGACCCGCGTGCTGGTGCATCTGGTCGACGTTTCCGATGCGAGCGGGCGTCCCGATCCGCTGGAAGACTTTCGCGTCATCATGTCTGAGTTGAAAAACTTCGGTCATGGCCTCAACGAAAAGCAGATGATCCTGGTGGCCTCGAAGATCGACTCTGCCAACCCGGACAAGCTCAAGAAACTGCGCGCAATGGCGAAACGCCGAAAGCTCCCTTTCTTTGCCATTTCGGCGGTGACTGGCGCAGGTATTGCCGAGCTGAAATACGCCCTGGGTGAAATCGTGCGCACTTCTCGCGAAGCAGAAGTCGCTCCCGTCACGGCTCCCTCTATGCTCGCCGAATATTAATGTCGGGAAATGCTCTAGCATTTTCGCAATTGGTGTAGGCCGAAGATACCGAACTTTACGTGGTTTTCTCTCAAAGAAAACCACACCTCGCCGCTCTTACCAGACCACAGTAATTGCGAAAATGGTTTAAGCGGTGGCCAGGCGGGTCGCGGCAACCGGGATGAGGCTGCTTTTGGGGGCGGGGAATTGCACCAGCTCCCACGCTGAGCGATCGCGCAACAGGCGGGACACCAGGGCCGTGTGCATGGCGTGCCCGGCCCGCTCAGCCACGACGCGGCCAATGATGCTGTGCCCGGCCAGGGCCAGGTCGCCGATCAGGTCGAGCACCTTGTGGCGAACAAATTCATCTTCAAACCGAAGCGGGCCATTCTGCACGCCGCCGCTGCCCAGGATAATGGCATTCTCGGCCGAGGCGCCGCGAATCAGCCCCATATCCCGCAGCATCTTTTCATCTTCGCGAAAGCCAAAAGTGCGCGCGGCGGCAATCTCGGCGCCGTAGGAACCCGCCGCCAGGTCGACCGTGAAAGCCTGGCGGCCAATGGGATGAGGAAAATGGATGTCGTAGGTAATGCTGTAGCCGTCGCCGGGATACACCGCAATAAACTTGCCATGCTCGCGTACTTCGACACTCTTCAGGATGCGCAGATACTGGCGGCGCCGGCGCTGAGTACGCATGCCCACCGCGGCAAAAGCCTCCACGTAGGGCAGAGCGCTGCCGTCAAGAATAGGGAGTTCCAGGTTGTCGAGCTCGATGATGACGTTGTCCACTCCAACGCCGACGAGGGCAGAAAGAAGGTGCTCGGTGGTGGAAATGAGCACGCCCTGGCGCATGATGCTGGTGGCGTAACTGACCTTGGCTACATTCCGGCCAGTGGCTGCGATCTCGTAGTTGTCCAGGTCGGTGCGACGAAAAACGATGCCAGAACCAGCGGGAGCCGGTAGTAATTTCATGTTCACCGGAGCCCCACTGTGGAGGCCCACCCCAGAGAATTCAATGACCGATGCGATCGTTTTTTCCAGATGCTCTGTTTCCACGAATGAGTGTTCCTGGCGTGCAAAGAGTCGCAAAACCATAGACTACATACGACGGGCAAAGTTTCACTGTGTCAGAAAAGCCACAAACTGTTCAGGGTATAACCGCTGCCATACGGGTGTTCGTAAAGCCGCTCATGGTTTCGGACGTTTCCGGGAAGTGATAATAGCCCCATGAATACGTATCGCGACCTGGCCCGGGCGGTAGCACGACGCCGTCCGCAAATGCTTGAAAACATAGACCAACTGGTTGGCATCGAGTCCCCCACCGACAATCCGGCGGCGGTGAACCGAGCCGTCCGTCTTTTACAGACGTGGATAAAGGCGATCGGTGGCAGAAGCCAAAGAAAAAAGCAAAAGCTGGTAGGTGATCTATTGGTAGGCAGTTTCGGCCCGGCTCGCACAAAAGTCAAGCCCTTGATGCTGCTCGGCCACCTCGACACCGTATGGCCGCTGGGGACTCTTCGTACCATGCCTTATCGCCTGCGTGCGGGGCGCGCCTGGGGCCCGGGAGTTCTCGATATGAAGGCCGGTATCGTCATGGCTATGACTGCCCTGCAGGTTCTGGTGGAAGCCGAGCAGTTAAGCAGGCCGGTCATCTTCTTGCTCAACAGCGATGAGGAAACCGGAAGCGAATATTCCCGATCGCTGACCGAGACGCTGGCCCGCCAATGCTCTGCGGTGTTCGTCCTCGAACCGGCGCAGGGAATTCCTGGAGCCTACAAAACCGCCCGAAAAGGGGTAGCCAACTACCGTCTGCAGGTGAAGGGGGTCGGTGCACACAGCGGCGTGGACTTCAGCAAAGGTCACAGCGCGGTGCTCGAGCTGGGCCGTCAGATCGAGTGCACCAGCGCTTTTACCGATCCGTCTCGCGGCATCACGGTCAACGCTGGGGTCATCGGGGGTGGCACACGGTCAAATGTGGTCCCGGCCGAAGCTTGGGCTGAGTTCGACGTGCGCATTGCCAAGGCTGCGGACGCCCAACGCATCGACCGCCGCTTCCGCAGGTTGCGTGCGATCGACCGTCATTGCACCCTCGAGGTGACAGGTGGATTGAACCGGCCGCCGATGGAGCGCACTCCTGGTACTGTGGCGCTTTTTCGTAACGCCGCAACAATCGCCAAAGGCCTGGGTTTCGACTTGCAGGAAGCAGCGACAGGAGGAGGCTCGGACGGGAACTTCACTTCAGCATTGGGCGTACCCACGCTAGACGGAATGGGAGCGGTCGGGGAAGGCGCACATGCCGATCGTGAATCCATTCTGCTCGATGCACTCGTTCCCCGAACGGCACTGCTCGCAGCGATGATTGGCGGCCTCACGTTGGACTAGCATTTTCGCGATTGGTGTCGACCGAAGCAACTGGCCTTTACGTGGTTTTCTCTCAAAGAAAACCACACCTCGCTGCTCTCGCCGGACCACCGTAATTGCGAAAATGCTCTAGATGCTTAGGCCGCTCGGTCCGGAAAGGGCACTATGTTGGCGGTCGTGGATCTAACCCTTCTCACCATTGTTGTTCTCTGCACCACGCAGTTGCTCGTCTCCGCTGCACCGGAACTGGCTCCATGTGAATGTTGCGCGGACTCGGACCAGAGAAGTGTGACGCCTGCCCTCATTCCTGGTAACGAGCCGGGCGACGAGTCCGGCCCCTGCGCTACCGGGCTGCTCGAGTAGAACCAGCACAACTGTACTCAAAGCATTTTCGCAATTACTGTGGCCCGGTAAGAGCAGTGAGATGTGGTTTTCTTTGAGAGAAAACCACGTAAAGGCCGGTTGCTAAGCTCGCTGCGGCGAGGCAGCTCGCTGCGGCGAGGCCGGTCTACACCCATTGCGAAAATACTCAGCGGCAAGGACGCTTGACTGGATTTTTTCTCAAGAAAAATCCTACTTCCCCGATGTCGACCGAGAACGGCTATGCTGATTCTGCTCTAAACGCTTCGCCGAGCCCTCGAGAAGACTGCTGACCAGGGCCAGGGGCAGGCCGACGACATTGAAGTAGCAGCCGCTGATGCGTGGGATCCAGCGCCCCGCATAACCCTGGATGGCATAGGCTCCCGCCTTGTCCATCGGTTCGCCGCCGATGACATAGTGCGATATTTCTTCGGCTGTGAGCGTCCGCATCGTGACCTGGGTCAATTCGGCGGCTACCTCTACTACAGCCGCTTCCTCCAGCCCGCCCACAACGGCGACCCCCGTGATCACTTGATGCGTGCGGCCGGCGAGTAACCAAAGCATGCGCCTGGCATCCGCCCCATCCACCGGCTTACCCAGAACCTCACCTTCACACTCGACCACGGTGTCGGCTCCCAGCACCAGCCGCGGGTCAACACGTTTCTGCTGGGCGAAGACGTCTTCCGCCTTCTCTCGTGCGAGCCTGGTGGCAAAACGGATGCCATCTTCGTCCGCCCGGCGCACCTCGGATACGGAAGAAGCCTGAACTTGAAACTCGAAGCCCGCCTGGGCCAGCAGTTCACGCCGGCGCGGCGATGCAGAAGCGAGGATGAGGGTCGGTTTCATATTGAGGTGTTTTGGAGCTCGGCGAGACTGGCACCGGCGCTGGGCTGAAGAACCGGACCGGAGAGCAAGACCGGAGATATGCGAGAAGCGGGCACAAAGCCGGCGTGAGAGTCGCCCGTCATGGTCACGTTCTGGTCACGTCAGGGTCAGGCGCGAGGAGCAGGCCGCAGATCGCCCGAGCCGGCGTGGGCCGGCGCGGCTGTGGCAGCCTTGGACGCAGGCTGATTGCGTAGCGCACTGGGCGACATTCTGGCCGCACGGGTCTCGATCGTCTGCGCTTTCGTTCTTTGGTAGGTATAGCGAATGCGATGGATGACCGTAATGGTGGAAAGGACAGCCAATACCCAGAGGACCGGCGCCATCACACCCCAGCGGTTAAACAACGCGCCCAGGATGATCAGAACCACACGTTCCGGCCGTTCCATGAACCCCACCTTGCACGAGCCGATGAGCGCCTCTGCCCGCGCCCGTGTGTAGCTGACCATGAGCGACGTAACCATCACGAATGCCGCCAGTACTACATAGAAAAAGCGGTTACCGCGGGCATAGAAAACCAGCAGACCGAAGAACAGCACCACGTCGCTATAGCGATCGATGACGGAATCGAAGAAGGCCCCGAAGATGGTGACCTGATCGGTTTGGCGCGCCACGCGCCCATCCACCATGTCGAAGATGCCCGCGCCGATGATCACCAAGCCGGCGTAGACAAACATCCGGACGTAATTGTGTTCATTGGCCAGACCAAACAGGATGGCCGCGCCCGTATTGATCAGCAGACCCAGAAAGGTGAGCACATTGGGCGAAATACGGGTAAGCGCGAGCCCATCCACGATACTTTGCAGGATGACACCGCAGCCTTTACCGAAGGCGCTGGTCCAGGTCATTTTTCGAGCTCCGGCTGGATCATTGCTCCTCGTCGTGAATCGTCTTGAGCTTCAGAATCTCCAGTTCGCGTTTCCCGTTAGGCGTCACGATCGCTGCCACGTCTCCCACCCTCTTACCCACCAGCCCGCGGCCGATCGGTGAAGTCGTGGAGATGAGGCCCTGGTTTACATCCGATTCTTCGCTGGTGACCAGCTTGTACGTGATTTCCTCGTTCTTTGTCGTATCGAAGACGACGATGGTCGAGCCGAACGCAATTTTATCCCTCGGGATATTGGACAGGTTGACCAAAGCCAATTCCGCCATGCGCGCCTTCAGTTGCCCCAGGCGCGCGTTCACGAATACCTGGCGCTGTTTGGCCATGTGGTATTCCGCGTTTTCGCTCAGATCGCCCAAAGAGGCGGCTTTCTTGATCTCGACTGGCAACTCGTGGGTAAGCTCGTGCTCCAGTGCGCGAATCTGCTCTTCCAGTTTTTTCTTTATGTGTTCAGGCATTTTGCAATGATCCGGGGAGCGGGTGGAAGACGTCTATCCCGCGGTACCCTCTTTCCTGTCGCTATGTCCAAAGCCGGCTACGTCCAAAGGCCCCACGTCCAAAGGCCCCACGTTCAGAGGCGCCACGTTCCAGAGGCGCACATTCCAAAGGTGTTTGGATAGGTTTCGCAGTACGCGGCCCGCAGGCATTTCCACAAGTGATGCACAAGGGGAGAAGTGATCTTGAACCCAGCCTACATCCAGCCACTTCGACCACATCACTTTGCTTGTGAAAATACCTTGAAACCGCTCTGCAAGGCGGTCAGAGCCAACTCCAAAGCACGATTATACGACGGACCACGGGTACCGTTTTCACCAACTTCTACCGCTCTTCTGCTTATCGCGGGCAATTGTCATCGGTGCGAATCGAGAAAGCTTTGCAGAATCAGCACAGCCGCGACCTGGTCAATAACCGTCTTGCGGCTTGACGGGGCACGACCGGCGGCGTCCAGGTGACGATGCGCCTCGGTGGTCGAAAGCCGTTCGTCCCAGAGAGTCACTTCTGCTCCGGTTTCCCGCTCAAGATCATGAGCAAAAGCCTGCGCTTTGAGCGACTGTGGGCTGACGTCGCCGGACATATACAGCGGATTACCCACGACCACCCGGGTGCACCCGTATTTGCGCATCAGCCGCGCCAGGGAACTGAAGTCCTGACGGCGATTCTTGCGCACCAGGGTCAGAACCGGTTGCGCGGTCACTCCCAACTCGTCCGAGACGGCCACGCCTACGCGGCGATCCCCCACATCCAAACCGAAGATACGGCCACTTACGGGCGTGGATCGCTCCTGAGGTTGATTCATGGCATAAGCCTTTGGGGATCTTACTCCAGCCCTCTTGCTCCAGCCCTTACTCAATACTGGATGGAGGCCCCCACCGTCCGATATCGCAGAAAAGGCTCGCAGGTGCACCAATCTCGGTGAACTTCTGAGCACGCGAGAGAATCGCATCATAAAATCCTTAAGGAGAATCCAATTCTTCAAGGTCCCGCTTGTGCGACGCTTCATTCTCGTAATTTTTGTGGTTCTAGCCCTGGTTGCCGTTCCGTTTGCCTACCGAGAACTGACTTTGCCGGCGGCCCCCTCGGCGGAGACGTTTATTGAGGTGACCCCAGGCATGGGTACACGCGCCATCGGCGCTCTGTTGGAAGGGCAGGGGATTATCCGAAACCAGTACGTCTTCGATACGTGGCATTTGGTACGCCGCGGCACTCTGAAAGCAGGGGAGTACCGTTTTGAACAACCGGCAACCCTTACCGCCGTCTATAACCGCATGGTTCGGGGCGACGTTCTTACCCGCACGCTGACGATTCCCGAGGGTTTCAACCTTTTCGATATCGCCCAGGCCGTCGAAGACGCCAAATTGGCATCGAAAGAGAGCTTTCTGGCCGCAACCCAGGATGTGACCCTGATCTCTGACCTGGATCCCGACGCCAGGAATCTCGAAGGCTATCTTTTCCCGGATACCTACCGCTTTGCCTACCGCCAGACGGCCCAGCAGGTTCTGGCCGTCATGGTGCGGCGGTTTCGCCAAGCCAGTGCCTCCATCGGCCTGAAGGGGGACTATCACCGGGTGGTGACCCTGGCATCTCTGGTGGAAAAAGAAACGCCGGCCGCACTGGATCGCCCGTTGGTGGCCAGCGTGCTCTCAAATCGGCTGACCCAAGACATGCCTTTGATGACCGACCCGACGGTCATCTACGCCGCCATGCTGGATAAGCAATATCGCGGAACGATCTACCAGTCGGACTTGAAGCGGGACTCGGCCTATAACACATATCGCCACAGCGGGTTGCCTCCCGGTCCCATTTGCAGCCCGGGGATCGCCTCTCTGCAGGCAGCCATGCACCCTGCCGATAGCAACTATCTTTATTTCGTCGCGGACCCGACTGCGGCGGGCCACTCCCGGTTCGCCACTACGCTCGAAGAGCATGAGCGCAATGTGATCGCCTATCGTCGCGGCGTCAAAAACATGCAGGCTGCCCATTGAGCGGGTGGGGAACGCAGGGTCTCGACAGCCGTTCTGCGGGCAGGTGCAGCAGCCAAACCACGCCCTCTCCGCGCTCCCGGTGCTCTATACTCGCAGTTTCTGAGTTGAATTAAATGCGGAGAGATTGGTTCAAGCTTTTGGCGCTCACATTACCGGTCATGACCGGCTGCCTGAGCCACACCCGCAGCCTGCAGCAGCCGAAGTTGGCCGGGGTCGTGCGCAACGCCGAAGCGAACCAACTGGTCGAAGCGCTCAACCAGCGGTATGAGCAGGTCAACTCACTCAGCGCTACAGTCACCTTTACCGCCTCTGTGGGAGGAGCCCACAAAGGACAGCAGACAGATTACACCTCGATTCAGGGCTACATCCGTCTGCGCAAGCCGCAAATGCTGCGCGTGCTGGGATATCTGCCGGTTGTGCGCCTGCGCGCTTTTGACCTGGCGAGCGATGGTAAGTCCTTCACCCTGCTGGTTCCTCCGAAAAGAACGGTAATTAAGGGCAGCACGGATGTGGGCACCAGGGCAGCCAACCCCCTGGAGAACTTGCGTCCGGCCGTGTTCTCTGATTCCATTTTGATCCGCAGCATCTCGGCAGATTCGATTGTTTCGATGACTAACTCCAGCCAGACCACCATGCAGCCCAAACCGAAGCAGTTGATCGAAACGCCCCAATACGATCTGACCGTATCGAAACCAGACACAACGAGCGCTCCCGCCGGGCTACCGCAGTTGAGCACCCCTCTGCGGGTCATCCACTTCAGCCGGATCACCCTGTTGCCCACCGGGCAGGATATCTACAATGCGGAGGGCGATCTGGAGACGCAGGTCACTTATGGGCCCTATCAGGATTTCCACGGAACGCAGTTCCCCGGCACCATCACCATCAATCGGCTGCTCGATGAATACCGCATCACACTGACCGTGCAGAAACTGACCGAGAATCAACCGTTGACGGATGACCAGTTCCTTTTGGAAGTCCCTGAGGGTTACAAGGTCCAGAAGATGCCCTAGATTGCGGGTGCCCTAGATTGCGGCATGCATTGGATCAAGGATAGAAAATGTCCCGGCCCGGCGCCTGAAAATAAACCAGGCGCTTCACTATGTTGATCCCCTCTCGCTTCCAGTGAAACATCTTTGTCGAAAAGATCCGCCACCCCGCCGAAAAACGGTTTCCTTCTTGACGGAAGCGAAAATAAACTGCATTTGCAACATTTTCGGTAGCTTAAATTTCAGCAAAGAACTGACAAAACACCCGGTCTTTCATTTGTGCCGGTGGCTGATCCCGGCACGTAATCATGGATCCCGCTCGACCTCACATCCTCCTTCGTCCGAGGTGGACCGGGTACTCAAGCAGATCTGATTGGCCGTTTTTGGGTCATCCCAAACCAGCACCCACCGCGAAAAAACGTGTCAATGACCCGGAAGGCGTACTCCCTTGCAATCGAGCCTGAAGTGACCCCGTCGATAACGAGTCTGTAGGCGAAAGTTCTGAACGGACTTCATCTCGACGCGTAGCTCGTTATGCGAGGAAAAAGAATCGGCGGCAAGGCCGAGTGGTTTATGTCGTGCCACCGGTGATCGCATTCTGGTTCCCGCATGGCGCGTCTGCGCGGCGTCGTCGACGCGAGCGATGCTATGCAGCAAAGGGCTGGTATGTCACTGGATCGGTTACAAGAAATGAGTGGTGTGTCTGCCAAGGGAGTGACCCTGCCGCTAAGTATCGCGTCGGGTGCGCTGCCAATATGGAACGATCGAGCCTTCATGCCGGCAAGCGACACGCTGGTTCACTTCGAAGCGTTAATCCCACTTACTCGTGCGGCCGGCCAGCCGGCAGGCCGCAATCGGTCCTCGTGGGACGAGGCAGCGCTCGCAGTCCACTCTCTGCGCAGCAACTGCATCGCTTACCGGCTGGTCAAGCGGATTCTCGACATTGCCATTGTTGTCGCGTTGTCGCCTCTGCTTGTGCCGCTGATGATTGGGATTGCGTTGCTGGTGAGACGCAGTTCGGTCGGTCCCATCCTGTATCGCCACCGACGCATCGGACGGTTCGGCAAAGAGTTCACCATGTGGAAGTTTCGCTCCATGCATGTGCAGGGAGACGACATTCTGCGCAATTACCTTGAGCAGAATCCGGGCGCGGCTGAGGAATGGCGCCGGTCGCATAAGTTGAAAGACGATCCCCGGGTTACGTCGATCGGGCGCTTCCTGCGCTGTAATAGTCTCGATGAGCTACCTCAATTTATCAATGTATTGCTAGGTTCGATGAGCCTGGTCGGCCCGCGGCCTATCGTTGAGGAAGAAGTGCGCAAGTATGGCGAAAGCTACTTTTTCTACACTTCGGCCAAGCCTGGCTTAAGTGGCCTGTGGCAAGTATCGGGCCGCTCCGGCATTGCCTATGAGGACCGCGTAGCACTGGACAAAGACTATATCCGCAATTGGAGTCTGGGAATGGATCTGGGCATCCTCTGGCGAACTGCGGGCGCGGTATGGCTAAAGCAGGGCGCACACTGAGTTCTGTCCAAGAGTAAGATCCGTTGAGAGCGTGGCGGCGATGCCAACGATTAGCCAGTTTGTCCTCGAGGGCGGCAATGACGAAGCTCTGCGCCCAGACCAGAAAAGTAAGTATGGGCGCCGGATGACGCAGCATTCCCGTCCATAGCCACGCGCCGCGATCATAGCGAAGCGCATAGGCATAGGCCTCCGGGTGATAGGTCAACATCCGTGGATGGTTCAGGTTGAAGTTATTGGGAGTCCATGCGGCCACGAAAAACCTGGGCGACGGATTACGCGCAAGATAATCATCGACCGGGAAATCCATCCGACAAAATCGCCCATCGAGCGCACTTCTGCTATGTTGCATGTTCGCAGTCCCGTCTCCATCCGGATGACTGCGGGATCAAGATCTGCAAGCGCCGTTGAGTCGCCGTAGAGCACGATCTCGCATGCCATGCCGGCGGCGCGATGACCGTAACCGAGCAATCCTCAGCGCTGGTACCTTTCAGGCCCTCCCCCGGGGATCAAGCGCCTATCGGCAAGGTGTGCCACAACAATAGGCACACTATCGTGTTAGGTCGGGGCTGAAGACTCTTGCCGCCGTCCTGAGGGTTAATGAAAGTATCTGCTTCGTCCGATAGAGAGAGTGAAATGCGACACCGACTGTCGCAAGAGCCTCAATGGGCTGACAAGGAGCACAGTGAATCCGCTTCCCGATAATGACCCAACTCTGCGTGACCTTCTGAGAATCTTTCAGAGGCGGAAGCGGACAGTTCTAGCAACGTTAGCCACGATATTCCTGCTCGCGGTGTGCGCCTGCGTGTTCATGACGCGTCGCTATACCGCGACAAGTACGATTCAACTCGAGAAGCCCTCCTCTGACAGCAGCCTCGGCCTCGACAGCCTTTTGGGAGCTGCGTCGGGCGGGGACTCCGATGCTCTTTCAGTGAATTTAGACCTGCAAACCGAAGCGGATATTCTGCAGTCGGAAGCAATCGCGCTCAAGGTGATCAAGGAGCTTGACCTTGAGCACAATCCTGATTTCCGGGGCCACTTCAGCCCTGTCGGCTGGGCGGTCGGCCTGATCATCCCTCATGGCGTAGCGGATCCGGTGCGGGCCAATCTGGAAGACTCACCCCGGCGTCGTGCCGGACTCATCAGCAACTTTCATGGAAGTCTAAAGGTCAAGGTGACTGCGGGCACTCGTCTGCTCGAAGTGAACTACACCAATCAAGACCCAAAAGTTGCAGCCGCAGTGGTGAATCGCCTGGTTCAGGCCCTTATCGATTACTCCTTTCAAACCAAGTTCGCAGCAACGAACCAGGTTTCACAATGGCTCGAGGGTCAGCTCGGAGACTTGCGCAAGCAAAGCCAGGATCTCCAGTCCCGTGTCGTCGCCTTGCAGCAGGGCAGCGGCATCTTCGGGGTCGGCGGTACCGATCCTGCGGGCAAGCCGGCCATCTATAGCCCGGCGCTCGATCAGTTGCAACAAGCGACCGCGCAGGTTTCTGAAGCACATATGAACCGCGTACTCAAAGCCTCTGTCGTCGAAGTAATCCGGACGGGAAACGCGGAACTGATTTCTCAACTCAGCGGCACATCGATTGCGGGGGGCAGCAGTTCAGGTGTCTCCTCTTCTCTCGGATTGATCCAAAGCCTTCGTCTGCAGGAGGCCACGACGCAGGCGCAGATCGAGCAGGATTCTACCCAGTTCGATGCCGCGTATCCGAAGCTGATCGAGGAGCGAGCCTCGTTGAAAAGCGTGCAGCAGGCACTTCAGGCAGAGATCGCGCGCATTGCGGGGCGGGCCCAAAGTGATTTGGATATCGCCACCAAGACAGAACAGGGCGCCGTGGCCGGCTATGAGCGGGATCGAAGCGCCGCGGAAAAGCTGAATGACAAGGGCATCGAATACGCCATCCTCTCCAAAGAAGCGGATCAAAGTCAGCAACTCTATCAGGACCTTCTCAAGCGGCTGAAGGAGGCCGGTATTGTAGAGGGACTTCACTCTTCCAACATCACCATCGTCGATCCGGCGACGGTCCCCGCGGATCCGAGCAAGCCGCAAGTTCCCCTTTATCTCGCGCTCGGCGGCGCACTGGGTCTATTCCTCGGCTGTTGCACCGCACTGCTCGTCAACGCGATCGACAACAAGATCCAGGGCAGTGAAGACATTGATGCACTGCAGATTCCGCTGTTGGGCATCGCACCGCAGATGGAGAGTAGCAAACTCAATAACCACGAGCTTCTCCTGAGTGCGCAACCCGGCCCTTTCGCTGAAGCGGTGCGCGGTCTCCGCTCAGGGTTGTTGATCTCTCGTAGCGGAAGGCCGCCGCAGGTCTTGCTGGTCGCCAGTCCTAATCCCGGAGAAGGAAAGTCAACCCTTGCCCTGCATCTTGCCCTGTCGTTGTCTGTCTTTAGCAAAAAGGTTCTGCTGGTAGAGGCTGACATGCGGCGCCCCGTATTGCGCCGCCGCCTGGGCCTGGAGGGTAAGGCGGGCTTGAGCGTGCTGTTGGCGGACGTTGATGCGGAGCACGGCATGATGTCCCTTCCGGATTATCCGAATTTATCTCTTATTCCAGGTGGACCAGCCGCTCCCTATCCAGCGGAGCTTCTCGGATCTCGCCGTATGAAGGATTTGCTGGAAGAGTGGCGCGGCAATTTCGATTTCGTCGTGCTCGATTCGCCGCCAGTCCTTCCTGTTACCGATTCACTGCTGCTCGCAGAGCTTGCGGATGCGACTGTTCTATTGGCGCGTGTTGGCTCCACCACCAAGCCTGCCCTCGAGCGCGCCTACAAGCTTTTAATGCTGCATCGCAAAGACCCGGCGAGATCGGCCATCGGGACAGTCCTTAATTTTGTTTCGTCTCGCTCCGCTGCCTATTACGGCTACTACGGCTATTACGGGGGAAAGAAATATGAATACCACCAGGCTTGATGGTAGGGTTCTCGCCGCCATTTATCTCTTCCTCACCCTCTGTTGTGCGCTCACTTGTGCGGCCCAAACAGAAAGCCTGCATATAGGGCCTGGTGACCAGCTAAACGTGAAGGTTCTGGAGGCCCCGGAACTGGGCCAGAGTGTGCGCGTAACTGACGCCGGAAATGTGCCGCTGATTCTTGGTGGAAACGTCCAGGTCTCGGGACAAACGCTTGCCGAGGCATCGCAAACGATCCGCCGGGTGCTCATCGACGCCCACTACATTGTGAACCCTCACGTCAGCGTTGATCTGGAGCAGCCTACTCAGGAAAGCGTAATCATCATGGGCCAGGTACGCTCCCCGGGCAGCTATGCCATTAATACTCCGCGAGCCGTGCTTGATGTGCTTGCGCTCGCAGGTGGCCTCACGGATGTAGCCAATCGCAGAATCACCATTCAGCGGCGAACCACGCAGGAGCGAATCATCTTTGAGGCGTCTAATTCGCCCCAGGATGCGCTTGACGGAAACGTCACCATTTTTCCGGGCGACACGATCATCGTTCCTAAAGCCGACGTCGTTTACATTCTCGGTGATGTAAACCGGCCGGGCGGGATTGCCATGGTCACCAACGATTCTTCCCTGTCTGTCGTGCAGGCTCTCACGCTCGCGGGGGGAACCCCCCCAAGCGCGGCGCCTTCACGCGCTCGCCTCCTTCGTAAACAAGCCGATGGCAGCCGCATCGATATCCCGCTGAAGCTCAGCGCTATGCAGAAAGGCAAGCAGCCCGACATGCCGCTCCAGGCTGACGACATCGTCTACGTGCCTTTCAGCTACGTGAGAAATATTGCTTCCGGAGCCGGCGGCAGTGTGGTCGCGTCCGCATCTTCGGCTGCGATCTACAAGTTCTAGCTGTTCCCGCTGTTCCCGTTGTTTATGGATGCAGCCCCATACGCCTCGCCGGCGCAATCCCGCCGGCGCACAACGCAGGGAACCACGGAGCACCCGCCGGCCAGGGAACCGAAGGCTGATCGTGAGGTGCTCACAAATCATCGAGTCCGCGAAAGAATATGAATTCGTCCCCTGAACTTTCGGCTTCCGATGTCTTTCCCTTCGTGCAGGATCGTGAGCACATGGCTGCTGAAGGGGAGGTAAGCTACATCGCGCCAGCCGGCCCCCTCTCTCTCATCAACCTGGGCGTGCTCCTGATTCTTCCTTTCGTCCTCGTCGATGCCGCCATGGCGCAATTCCAGATGTTGCTCACCGGGGGAAGCGCACCCATCACTCCGGCCCTTCTCAAAGTGGCCCTGCTCGCAGCGATTGCAACCCGGGCTCTGCTGCGCGGAAAAATCCGCGATAAGGCGGCCACACATGCTGCGCTCATCTTCATTGCCTACCTCGTGCCGGCGGCCCTCTATCAGTATTTCGAGCTTAATATCCCCTTCGCCGACATCCTTCTTTCCTATAACGCGTACTACTTGCTTCCGCTCGTTGGAGCGTTGGCGCTCGCCAGTCCACTCAACATTCCTGATCGAATCCTGATCCGCCTTTTGATCGCACTCTCCCTGGTTTGCGGCGCTCTCGGAATCGCGCAATACGTCACCAATAGCCCCATCGTGCGAACAGATAGCAGTGACGGTAACTTTCACGTCTTGGTCTGGAGCACTTTTGGGCATATCAGGGTTTTCAGTCTGTTCATCGAACCCGCTACCTGTGCATTGTTCTTCTGCCTCATTGCCTCTCTGGCGATTGCCATGTGCAATCGGCGCAAAAACCTTGTGGTGGCCATCCCGTTGCTTGTGCTGAGCCTCTTCACAGCATGGGCATCGGGAGCGCGCACAAATATAGCCTGCACCGTGTGTGGCGTGGTTGCCTCATGTGTCATTACTTTCGGTCGGAAAAAGAACCGTACGCGATGGCTGCCTTTGCTGTGGTTGGCGGCAGGATTGCTTCCTTGCCGTCTACGCGTATTCACAAGCCGGCGGCGGCGGCTTGTCCACAGGAGGAATCACGGATGCCACCTCTTTTTCCGAACGTTTCGCCATCTGGTCGCACTTCTCGATCTGCTCGTTTCGACAAGTGTCTGGAATCTCCTGTTCGGCAATGGCATGGTTCAGGGGAGGTCGTTGGATCAAACAGGCACAGGCACAGGCGGCAGCGACAACCTCTACCTGGCGATCATTCTCCATGTTGGGCTCATCGGTTTGTCCCTCATGCTCTTTCTCCTCTGGCACCTTTGGAATCTGGTGAGAAAGGAAGCAGAAACGATGCGTTCGTACCTCACTACTGCCGTCGCCGCGGCCTACTCGACGGTGTTGCTCGCCGCACTCTTCACGATCAATTTCTTTGGTGTCATATTTGTGATCTTTGCACTCTCCGAAGGTGGACGTCGACCAGCCGCGAGCCTCGACGAATACAGCCACCGCGATTGTGATGAAACCGCGCTCGCTCCCGGTTGACATCGAGGGTTGACTCAGCCCTGATCCTTATCCGGCTCCCCGCGCCAGGCGAGTGGCGGCGGCAAGGAGAAGTGTCGAATCAACTTTCCAACCCCTGAAGGGCTACCCTTGGCCCTCTAAGCTCACGGAGGGAATCGTCTCGTATGGCCACAGGTTCAGTGGTAGTGCAACCGTCCAAGCCCGCTCTGATGGCCAGAACAATAGTCAGGAATGCGTCCGCCAATGCCCTTCGCATCGCAGTCACGTCCCTGGTTGCTATTTTCCTGCCTGCTTATCTCACGCGCAGACTCCCGGTAGCCGTTTACGGGGCGTGGGTTCTCATTCTGCAATTGAGTGCCTATGTCGGCTATCTGGACTTTGGCGTGCAAACTGCGGTTGCCAAACACATCGCTGAGTACGAGGCAAGGGGCGACGGAGAAGGTTCCTGCCGCTGTGCAAGCGCCGGGTTCGCCATCACGGTGGGCGCTGCGATCCTCGGCTTGTTGCTCACGGGCCTCCTCGCCTGGCAAGTGCCGCACTTCTTTCGAGCCATGCCTCCAGAGCTCTTCGGTGACGTGCGCACCAGTGTTCTCTTTGTGGGCTCGTCACTCTGTGTAGTGCTCGCTGCCTCGGTGTTCGCGGCGCTATTTCTGGGACTTCAGAGGTATGAAGTAACCATGATTATCACGATTGCCGGCCGCCTCCTATTCGGGGCCATGATCTGGCTTGCGGCTGAAGTGCACGGCAGCCTTGTCCTGATGGGTGCAATCGCGGCGAGTGTCAATATGACGATTGCTGGACTACAGGTTGCCGCGTGGCGAAAACTGGCCTCCCGCATTCGCGTTTCATTGCGATCGATCGATAGGGGCATGCTGGCCAACATGCTCAAGTACTGTGCGATTATGACCGTCTGGTCTGTCTGCATGCTCTTTATAAGTGGGCTGGATCTGACGATCGTTGGTCACTATTCCTTCGGGGAGACGGCCTACTATGCCGTTGCCAATTCACCGACCAGCGTTGCTGCTGATGGTCAGCTCGGCGGTGATGGGTCCACTGTTGCCGGCTGCGTCGGCGCTGAGCGTGCAACGCAATGCAAGCCAGATGGGAAGTGTGCTTCTCCGGTCCACTCGTTATGCCGTCATCGTTCTCTTGTTGACAGGTTTGCCGTTTCTGATGATCGGGTCTTGGATCTTGAGTCACTGGGTAGGTCCAACGTATGCCGAGCATAGCCTGCATTTGCTGCAAATTCTGATCGCCGCGAATATTGTGCGGACCGTCTGTGCACCTTATGCCACGATGGTCGTGGCCACCTCAAGACAAAGTGTCGCTACCGCGTCCCCGGTTGCTGAGGGCATCGTGAATCTTGCCAGCAGTATCTGGCTCGTGCAGCATCTGGGCGCGATAGGTGTAGCCTTGGGCACCTTGCTCGGCTCCGTTGTGGGGGTTGCGGTGCACTTTGGCGTGAGCATGCGTTTCACTCAATCGACGCTTGCATTGTCGCGCATGGACCTGTTTATGAAGGGAATGATACGGCCTGCGGCAATGGCCATTCCTTCCATTCTTCTCGCCTGCCATGGGGTGCTCACGGGCACACCGCCCTTGGGATCGACAAGCGATCGACCGCTTGCGTTCACCATCGGCTGTGTATGGGCCCTGTCGACTCTGTCGTTAGCGTGGCTCGTTAGCATGACCGGGGAAGATAGGGAATCGTTCGTCCGCATAGCGCGCGGCAGGTTGATGATGCGCGGCAAGTTGAGCTTCTCTTAGGCGGCGGTCGAGAAATCTATTGGAAGAGTCTTTTTGCGAGATATGCACAGCAAGGAGGAAGAAATCACCGTGAAGTGTTCTGTCGCAATGTGTACCTACAATGGAGGTCGCTTTCTTCATGAACAGCTGCAGAGCATCGCCAGGCAGACGCATCTTCCGTGCGAACTCGTCGTGTGTGACGATGGGTCGAGTGATTCCACGGCCGAGATAGTGAGAGCCTTCGCGGAATCGACAGCCTTTCCGGTAAGGTTCGTCCGTAACGCCGCACAACTCGGTTCCACCCGAAATTTCGAACAAGCGATCAAGCTGTGCAGCGGTGACGTCATCGTTCTCTGTGATCAGGATGATGTTTGGCAGTCGAACAAGCTGCAATCGATGGCGCACGTGTTGGCGTCTGAAGCCGAAGTAGGGGGCGTATTTTGTAACGCTCATTTGATCGATGAGTCGTCGCGTCCGCTGCCTGGATCCTTATGGGAACGTTCCCAATGCATACCCGGCACGCAGGCAGACCTGAACGGTGAGTATGGCGCCCGGTTGTTGTTGCGGAGAAGAGTGGTCACCGGTGCGACATTTGCGTTTCGATCGGCCTTCGTCTCTCAGGTGACACCGATTCCTGCCGAATGGGTACACGACGCATGGATCGCACTGCTCGTCGCGGCCCTCGGGCGTTTGCGCGCCATGCCTGAGCGGCTCATGAGTTACCGTCTGCACTCGGCTCAACAAGTGGGGCTGACGCCGCGTCGTTGGCACGATGGACTGCGAGTCGACAAACAGAGGGCTATGGAGATTCACAGGCTCACGGAAAAGCGTTGGCGTTCGATGGCCGCAAAGTTGGAAACCATGCCGATCGATCCGCTCGTCTTGCGCCTCGCCCAGGATAGATATGCATTCATGCAGGCGCGGACGAGCTTGAGACAGCGCAGGACCGTCGATCGCGTTATGGGCGCAACGTTGAGTCTGCCAAAGTATTTTCGATTCTCCAACGGACTGATGAGCTACGGCAGGGATGTGGCCGGGGCTTGAGATCGAGCATTGTCGAGTGCGGCCTAAAGGTGCGAATGTCATGAACGAAACTCATCAAAACAGCGTATGTGCAGTGATTGTGGCGTTTCGTCCAAGCGCGGATGACCTGGATAACCTCGCCAGGATACGCCCTCAGGTCGAGGAGTTGGTGGTGGTCGACAACGGTTCTGGTCCCGTGGCCATTGAGAAGTTACGCGTTCTGAGCGAGGAGCTGCGCTTCACGCTCGTCGAAAACGGAAAGAACCTGGGTATCGGCGCTGCGCTCAATATCGGCGTCAAGTGGGCTGAGTCCAGCGAGTCCGAGTTTGTGGTCTTGTTCGATCAGGATAGTGCTGTAACCGAAAATTTCATACGGCACATGCTGGCTGACTTTGCCGAAGCAGAGGGCCGCTTAAACTTAGGCCTCCTTGTTCCCAGATACATCGATCCGAAATCTGCGACAGAACGAATCTTCGGAGTTGCCTCCGATGGCGGTCCGCTCGTCACGATCACCTCGGGGAGTTTCTTCAAAACGCGAGTGTTTCAGGAATGCGGCTATTTTCGCGAAGAGCTTTTCATATACACGGTGGACGATGAGTACAGCTTGCGGCTTCGGTCGAGAGGTTACTCCATCGCCCAAAGCCCGACCGCAATCCTGCTGCACGCCTCCGGCCACCCGACCCCGTACTGCTTGCTGGGAAAGAAGATCGGCAGTACCTCCAATCACAGCGCCGGGGCCCGCTATTACATCAATCGCAACCGCATCTGGATGCTCCGTAACTATGGCTTGAAATTTCCAAGATGGACCTGCTGGATCATCGTCGGCTCAATCAGGGAGGTATTCATGATTGTGCTGGCCGAGAAACAACGTTGGCAAAAGTTGACCATGATGCTTCGTGGAACCTGTGACGGTGTCCTGATGCGCATGGGAAAAACCGTAGAGATGTGAACGCTTCATCGAGCCTCAGGAGGAGTCGGGGATGAAAATCATGCTGGTAAACGCGTTGTATGCCCCGATCATCATGGGTGGGGCAGAGCGGTCCGTGACCTTGCTTGCAGAGCAACTGGCGCGGGCCGGCGACGAGGTCTCGGTCATCACGCTTCACCCGGAGGAAGAAGAAAAGGTAGAAGCCCTCAATGGCGTTCGTGTGTATCGCCTGCCGCTCGACAACCGGTACTGGCCCTATGGCCGCAGCGAGAAACCGCCCGCGCCGGCAAGGCTCCTGTGGCACATGAGCGACATCTGGAATGCAAAGGCGGCGGAGCGGGTGGGACGCATTCTCGATGAGGTGCGGCCCGATGTTGTCCATACCAACATTCTTGCGGGCTTATCGGTCGCCGTGTGGAACGAAGCGAAAAAGCGCAATATTCGCTTGATTCATACTCTCCGTGACTACTATCTCCTTTGTTCGCGCAGCGCACTCTTCCGCAATGAGTCGAATTGCGAGCGGCGCTGCACCGATTGCACAATGCTTACCGCAAAGCGCAGGCCCGCTTCGCAAATGGTGGACACGGTGGTTTCCATCAGTGAATACGTTCTGCGCCGTCACACAGAACATGGCTATTTCGCAGGCTCTTCTTCCGCCGTGATCTACAACATCGCCGGCATGGCCGCTCAACCGAAGCCGGCAGTCGAAGAACGGTCCACCCTGGTCTTCGGCTACGTCGGCAGGGTGCAGGATGAAAAGGGAATTCGTATCGTTCTTGAGGCACTCAAACATGTCTCTGGAACGAACTGGCGTTTGAAAATAGCAGGCACAGGACTCGATAGCTATGTGAATGCGCTCAAGAGAGAATTTATAGATCCGCGCATCGAATGGCTGGGCTTTGTGGACGCGCCATCGCTCTACAGGTCGATTGACGTCGCTCTTGTTTCCTCACTTTGGGCTGAGCCTCTTTCGCGCACCGTTATCGAAACATTCGCTGCCGGCAAGAGTGCAATCTGTGCCGAGTCTGGCGGTATCCCTGAAATCGCGCGGCTGGGTAAGGTGTTTGCCACCTATCCCGCGAGAGATGCCCGCGCCCTCGCCGCAATCATGGATCAAGCGATGCTCGATGTCAGCCGCTGGCGCAACGGGGGCTTTCGCGACGAAAAGGCGCTCAACCTCTTTACCGATACATCGATCACCGCGCGCTATCGGGAGATTTATAGTGGCGCGGGCACTACCGGCGCCGCGGTGAGCTTGGGAGTGCCTTGACCGGCTCTGCAAAGGACGGCAGTCCAGTCGTCGCGATCACACTCGGGGAGTGTCGGTAAGATCTTTTCTCAGCGCAGACGAGGCAAGCAGCTCTTTCAGGTCAGAAACCTCGTCAGGGGTTCTCTCTCTGCGACGAAATCTGCTGTCCCTGCTGCTTAGTGAGGGCACGGAGTCACACGCCCATGAAGTGTGAGGGCTGAGCAATCTGGATGATCGACCGGACACCAATCAGGAGTAAGCAGGCATGAAGGAAACAACCTCAGATCGTGCATCGTGGCATGTGGGCATGGAAAGGGCGTCGACTACCGTGCAAAGGGACGCCCCCGTGAACTTCTGGAGCGCGTCTTACTTCGCTCCGCTCGATGGCTTGCGGGTCCTATCCCTGGTGCTTGTCATCGGGGGACACGTCCGAACGGTGACGCCGCTGCATCGATATTTCAGTGGTGGCCTTGCGGTTGGCATATTTTTCGTGTTGAGCGGATTCCTCATAACCACATTGTTGCTTCGAGAAGAGTCGGCTTCGGGGCAAATCTCGCTGACCGCTTTCTACATCCGTCGTGCCTTTAGAATCCTTCCACCCTATTTCCTGACAATCGCCGCCTATCTGCTCATCTGTCAACTTCCATCGCAGCATGCCTTGAAGGTCAAGGTGCTGAATGGCCTCCCTTACTTACTGAGTCTTCGCAACGAGTACGTGCCTCAGGGACTGGCAATTGCTTTTACTCACTCCTGGTCACTTTCGGTCGAAGAAAAGTTTTATTTCCTCTGGCCTCTGCTCTTCTTCGTGTTGCTTCGTAAGCCCGCAGCAAGGTGGGCCATCGTTCCTGTCACGTGCATTCCCCTGTTGATCTCTCCAACACATACGTTGCCGGTGGCCTACTTTTCTCTCCTGGCCGGCTGCTGTGTCGCGGTCGCCTTGCATGCCCAGAGAAACAGACAGCGGGCAGTGCTTGACTGGGCCGATCGAGCACCGATGGCCGCAGTCATTGGTATCTGGATACTTTCTTATTGCGCCTCCTTAAGCGGTACCTTCCGCGTGAGTTTCGTCGTCTGCACCGCGCTGGTTCTGCCTATCCTGCTCCTGAAGCAATCATGGATGGCACAGATGCTCGGCTCGCCTGCCTGCGCCTGGATGGGTAAGCGAACCTACTCGATGTACCTCGTCCACCAGGCCTGCCTCACGCCTATCGAACAAAGAGTTATTCACCCACGCACTGCCATGTCATTCATCGCAGTCGTCGTGCTCACTTACCTGGTCAGCCTCGGGCTGGCCTCTGTTGTGTATGCCGTTTTGGAGAGACCCGCTGTTTCATGGGGCAAGCGTCTCGCCGCTGCGTATACTGCGCGACAGTCTTCCCAATCGAACAGAAGCGAGTATGAGGAAAACGTGGAGATCCATCCCTTTCCCTCTGCCTAAGCTGCGGAGAGAGTTTCTCAACCAACACGTTGTTTGTACAGAAACCAGTACAGGTGGCATCCTATGCGGCGACGAAAAAGTGCTCAACCTCTTTACCGATACATCGATCACCGCGCGCTATCGGGAGATCTATCGTGGCGCGACCACTGCCAGCGCCGCAGTGAGCTGAGGCTTCCTCCGGTTTGAAAAATTTTCTCCGACATGCGCCACTTTGTTTGAGATGCCAGATTTACAGTCAAAAAAGGAGCAGGCGTCATTCGATCTCACGTGCATACCAGCAAACCACCTCAACGGAGCCACGGGATGTCTGCATCTTTCCTCAGGCGCGTCGAGACCAAGTTGCACTGTTTGTTCCATGGTCGCGCATATTGCTTTGAGGACATGATTCCCTTTATCGAAGGAAAGAGGGGGTTGGAGATCGGCGGCCCGAGCGAGATATTTCAGAAGGGAAGAAAGCTGCTGCCGGTTTATGGGCGTGTCGCTTCTCTGGACAATTGCGATCTCGCGGTCAACACCACCTGGCTTCCCCATCGAGACGAGTTTGCCTTTTGTCCTCGAAAGGCCGCCGGTAAGAATATCTTCCGTGATGCCTCAGATCTGGCCTGCATAGAGGACGCGACTTACGATTTCGTGCTGTCTTCGAATAGTCTTCAACACTTCGCCAACCCGGTAAAGGCACTTCTGGAGTGGAAACGCGTGACCCGGCGTGGTGGAGCGCTTGTCCTTGTGCTGCCCGATTTCTCCAGAACCTTCGATCACCGCCGCACCCCTGCGACTGCGGATCATATGTTCGAAGATTTCCATCGCAACACCACCGAGCGTGACTTATCTCACCTCCCTGAGATTCTTGAAAAACACGATCTTAGCCGCGATCCGGAGGCCGGCTCACCCGAGCAGTTTCACCGCCGCTCTCTCGACAATTTTAATAATCGGTGTCTGCATCATCACGTATTTGACGAGACGAATAGTCGTGAACTGCTCACCCGATGCGGATTGAACGTCCTTGCGGTCGAGCGGGCCCACCCACGGCATCTTATTTTGTTTGCCTCCATCCCTGGAAACGAAGTCACCCATGGAAAGCGGCCAGCCCATCCCCCCAGAGATCCAATGGAGTGAAGACAGTCTCCCCAGGAAGTGACCCAGGAAGTGATTTGCAACAGGCTACGGGACCGTCCTGGAGTTACCTTCTATCGATCGGCACAAGAGTCTTATTTCGTGAATCACCCATTCGATCCATACGGTTAGGCATGGTCCTTCATAATGAAGCTCCATTGGCTCGCCGATACATACGACAGTTATCTAATTGCCGGACTTAGGCCGGCATGACCGCAAGGATGGCCAATTGCGAAGTATTTCGATCTGCCATCCGGCGAAGCCGCAAATTGTGAAAGGTGCAAGCAGGACATGTACCCGATGAAACGCCTGGTGAAAACGGCACTACGGAACTACGTTCCACGAGCCGTCAAGTGCGCTTCATTGCAGCTTGGACTTTTTGATATTCGGCAGGGACTTCTGGAGCGCTATACAGGGCAACACGGAAACGTCGTCCAGGCCGGCCCATTCCAGGGTATGGAACTCCCCGTTCACACATCATGGGATAGCGCTTCGCGTTTGCAAAAACTGATCGGCTGCTACGAAGGAGAACTGCACCCCACTCTGCTCCAGGTGGCACGCCGCAGCTACAAACTTGTATTGAACGTCGGTTGTGGAGAAGGCTACTACGCTGTGGGTATGGCCCTTTTCCTTATGTCGCAGGCACCCATTTTCGCATTCGACGGCGATAAAATCGCCCAGCGTCTTTGTTTGCGGACGGCTGAGCAAAATCAGGTGGCGCATCGCCTCACGGTTGGCGGACCGTGCAGCATCGATAGGCTGGACCAACTGCTACGGCTCCGCGAGCGGTCGCTGGTCGTGGTTGATTCTGAGGGCGCAGAACTGGACCTGTTGCGGCCCGACATCGTTCCCGGGCTGCATGCGAGCGACCTCATCATAGAATGTCACGATTGGGCACAGGCCGGCCTTACCGAGGAACTGCAGCGACGCTTCTCGCCGACTCACAATGTAGATTTGATCACCGAAGGGCCTAGAGACGTTCGCGACTTTCCGTTTCTGGGCGAACTCAATGGGATGGAAAGGGCCATTGCGACCTGTGAGTTTCGACCGCAGCTCACCCATTGGCTTTTCTGCACTGCTCTGGCTTGATGTCTTTTATCTGTGGGGCGGAAGCGATGGCAACAAGACGACCGTATTCGCAGCCCTCTCGAACGGTATCGTTTCGTCCTGCAGCCTCCAGGCATCGCCTCCATTGGTGGCGGAAGTGAACCCGTCGTCTGCCAGTCTGGAGAATGCGTCCGCCAGAACCACTTTCTTGATTCGATCTGCTCTAGAAGGGTGTACCCAGGATTTCATCCCATAAGCGCTAACTTAATTTGGAAGACATCGAAATCCGAGAAGGCGCTGGTTTCTTGAAAATCCAACTCACTACAAAATCGTCATTCTGAGCGCAGCGCCTACACAGATTGTGCGCGTGCCACGGCGCTTGGTGGTGCGCAGTCGAAGAACCCCAGCGGTGCTTATCTTACCCATGCGGCCCGGAGCTTTTCAACCACCGAAGCCGGCACCGGCGGTTCCGCGCCTCATGCAACATAAGGAGGGCACGTTGGAAGGTTTCACTCCTATGGCTGCAACCGCCTGCTCTACTTTGAAGGCTAGGAAGACATTCGCACAGCCATCGCTCGGGAAAAACAACTCAAGGCTGGCGGCGCGAAAAGAAGCTCAACCTCATTCGCACGATTCATCCGGAATTCAAAGACCTTGCACAAAGCTGGGGATGGAAGGGGATTACCGTGCATGAAAAGATGTACCCGTGACCATCCAGTGCGTACCGCAGCAGATCCTGTCCTGGGGCTTCGGTGGTTGAAAAGCTCGGAACAGCATGGGTAAGATAAGCACCGCCGAGGTTCGTCGACTCCGCGCCACAAGCGCGTGACACACGACAAATCTGCGAGGCGCTTCGCTCGAATGGCGATTTTGTGAGGGTTTGGACGAAAACTTCCCCCATAAGTTAGCGCTTATGGGATTTCATCCTGGGGCATTTTCAGTCGTCCCTCCCACGGCTACGCCGGGCAGGCCGCGGCTGTTCCGTACAGTCCGAGGATGGTTTCGTTTCTTTTGAGTCGTCTTCGCACTGCAACGACCGAGACTAGATCCGGGGGAAAATGTGATTTGACTCCACTCCCATCCCACGGACCAGGACATAAGCAACACGACTGTACCCGGACGCTCGGCTGGATTTTTCATCGAGAGAAATTATCCAGAGAAAATGAATTCAGGCTCATGGCCGGTCGAGGTCCCTGCGTGCTCCGTCGGCAACGCCGGTAAGCGCATCATCGGCGGGAGACACGTGATGGTTAGAAAGCAGGCCGGTGCCGGCAAAGGAAGAGGCATGATGGGTATGAGAGAAACCGAAAACCTGAACGTAGCGGCTCGTCGCATGCGAAAGGCTGTAATTTCGTTCAATCGATCTTCGTGCAGCCTCTCCGTAGCTCCTACGCGAGTCTTCGTTGAAAAGCAGAGACTCCAGCCGCCGTCTAAGACTCGCGCTTTTTCCCTTTCGAAACAGAGCCGCGGCCTCTCCATTTCGGGAAATCTCGCTGTGCACAGGCAGATCGCTAAACACGCACGGCAGGCCATAGGCCATCGCTTCGAGCGACACCAGCGGTAACCCTTCCGGCCCCAGGGACGGATTCACGAAAATTGTGCAGTCTTCGTAGAACCTCGACACGTCCGTCTGAAAGCCGGCGAACTGAACGTCCAGACCGCTCGCCATCGTTTCGAGCCTTGAGCGATAGCTACCCTCACCCACGACTACAAGCGATATGTCCGACATCTCACGCATGGCCTCAAGAATGAATTGCACACCCTTGTAGCCCTCCAGTCTGCCGACGAAAAGCAGCCGCGGGCGGTCTTTGACAGAGAAAGACTGACGCCACGACTGGGGGAGGTTGACCCAGTTGGGAATCACGATGATTTTGTGAGCGGGGAGCGACGCCCGGGCAATGTCGCCTACCGCTTCAGAAACGCACACCACCCGCGACGCATAGCGCAAGGAATGTTTAGACAGAAACCGGGGAACGAATCGCGCCGGGTCGGTAAGCCATGAATAAAGCTCCGTTTCGAATGGACCATGCATGGTGTAAATCGTCTTGCAGCCCAGCAGGCGAAGAGGCGCCAGCATCAGCGATTCAAAGTATCCGTTCAGTTGCACTCTTCTGATATTGAAGCGAAACAGCAGCCAGGGCACGACAAAGCAGGCGATCATCCACCGCAGCGGCTTAAACCATTTCGAACCCAACAGTGGAAGGCACACGACCTTTATGCCCCGCGCACCCAGTTGTGCTCCCAGTTGCGGCAAAGAGCAAACCGCATAGCCCTCCGCGTATGGGCTTAGGATGCCGGCGAGACCGTCGACATACGTTTCGACGCCACCGTAATGAGACCCAAGGTCGACAAACAAAACCCGTTCTTTTCCCATGTCGTGCTGCTCCGCCTCAAGGAGCCGGTAACGAGAAAGCATGCATGGCCGATAGAAGAGCTAGCCATGCACCGTTTCAGCCTGATACTAGCTACCATCGGCAGAACTACAGAGGTTGAGCACTTTCTCTCGTCGTTAGCCGCACAAACCTTTAGCGACTTCCAACTGATTGTGGTCGATCAAAACAAGGACGACCGCCTCTTGCCTATTCTGGCCAGGTGGAAAACGATCGAGATGAAACACCTGCGCAGCGAACCAGGCTTGTCAAAGGCGCGCAATATCGGCCTAAGTCACTGCGACGGAGAAGTTATGGCGTTTCCCGATGATGACTGCACGTACCCGCCGGATACCCTCGCCAATGTCGACCAGTGGTTCAGACGCAATGACGATTACGGTATCCTGAGCCTTGGCTCCCGCGATGAAGGAGGAGTGCCAAGTGGCAATAAGTGGTATGCTGCGTGTTGCAATTTGACACACCTCAATATTTTTCGCACCTCGCAAAGCTATACGTTCTTCGTCCGCAAAACATCGCTATCGCAAACTCTGACCTTCGATGAATGCCTGGGCATCGGCGCGCGAACTTGTTTCGGATCAGGCGAAGATACTGACTTCCTTTTGCAGGCCATGCACCGTGGAATAAAAGGCTTCTTCTTTGCACGCTGGCACGTGATTCACCCATGCAAGGATGCTCGCCATGGCGGCATCACTGCGGAACGCTTTTATCGTTATGGCTCAGGCATGGGCAGAGTGCAGCGTAAGCACACCCTGTTCTGGCTGTGGATAGCGTTTGTTGGTTTTGACCTGGGCCGGGCGGCCTGCATGCTCTGCCTGGGAAGGAAATTGCAGGCCGCGCTTTGGTTTGCCCATGGCAGAGGGCTTATGTATGCCTACTTTGCCCGCCCGTTCGAAGCCGGCGCTTCAGGTTAGAGCCGGGTTGCATCGGCGCCACTCTGTCCTTCCGATAGAGCTACCCAAGTTGTAATTACCGAACCTGTTTCTCTGTTACCTTCGGTTTACTCCGAACAACTGAACGGCAAAAAATATGACCCCTGGCCCTCACGTGTTGTTTCTAGATGGCCGTCTTCCGATGCAAGCCCTGCTTGAGGCAGGCATTGAGGAGCAGGCATTTACCAGCTCCTGGCTGGTCCTCGGTCGACGCGGCGCATCTAAGGACGCGCGGGTGCATGTTGTACCCCGGCCTCTCAGTTCTCAATACGTAACTGCAGCGCAGCGTTTTGTGCAGATTGAAAGTTCCGACCCCTGGACCCGGTACTGTGGCGGAAATGCTGAACATTACCACTACTATTACGAACACATCCAAAGGTTGTTGCAAGAGATAAGGCCCGATCTGGTCATCGGTGGCATGACGCACTTTCATGAACTGCTCGCGATGGAAGCTTGCCGCGAATCCGCCATTCCTTATATCGTTCCGGTCTCCGCTGGCGAGTCCCTGGGGCGCTTTTTCTGTTATCGCGCGAATACCTTTGAAACTGTCGCCGGTTCCGGCGCTTTTCCCCGGCCCAATGCGGTCGCTGACTATATCGCGAAGCATGCCGCAAGCCGCGTCAGTCTATATAAACTCGATGGACTCGATGGACAGGGTCGGCAGAGTGGGATGAGCACGGCTTTGGCGCCGCTCTCTCGCGTTGCGGCAATCAGCGGCGCTAAATTTTGTCTGCCGTCTCTTCTTAAGAGGCGGGCCATGGTGCGCCTCAACAGATGGAATCTCAATCGCTGGAATATGGCCAGCAAAACCGTGCCCTCTCCCGTGGCGCCCAACGGAAAGATCAAGATCCTGTTTCCTTTACAGTTGCAGCCCGACCCAGCCATCGATGTGTGGGGCGCCAGATACAGCGATCAGGCGGCTTTATTGCAGCGCCTGGCGACTGCGGCCGGAGACCAGGCAACTATCTTTGTGAAATCCCACCCCAACGCAAGCTGCGAAATGAATGATGCTCTTCTCGAGGTGGTCCGTCGCAACCATGCACTGGTACCCCTTTCATCCCGCGTGCGCATACAGGACGCCTTCACCCGGGCCGACCTAATAGTCACAGTAACGGACACCATTGCATTCCACGCCATACTTGCCGGAAAGCCCTGTGCAACCCTCGTGCCTTCGCGAAACAATCGTGTGTCCGGTTGCCGCTATTTGAGCTCGCCGGAGAAGCTGGCGTCACTTCTCTATGATTTGCAATCGGGCCAGTTTCACATGCATGGTCCTGAGGAACTGGTGGAGTTCGTACAGCAGTTCTTTGCCGAAAGCTACGAAGGTGTGATTCCGCATCCGTCCGCAGCCCTGCAGGCGAGGCACCCCGAAAATGGGAAACGGCTGGTTGCGGCCTTGGGTCACCTCGCCGCCCAGGTCGTTGGAGCATTGCCGGCGCCCTCCTTTCGCCCACGGGCTGAGGTACCGCCAACGCTCCAGGAAAGGAATGCATGAGAGTTCTTGTCACCGGAGGCTGCGGCTTTATTGGATCGCATGTTGTCGACTATTTGCTCGCCAAGGGCCACCACGTCATGGCGGTCGACAACTTTTTCTCGGGCCGGGATCACTGGCTTGAAAGTGCTACCAGACCAGAGATTCGCCAGGTGGATATCACTCAGCGCAGAGCGCTTTCCGCCGCATTCCAGGAGTGGAAGCCGGACGCAGTCTTTCACCTGGCCGGTTACCCCTACATCCCATTCTGCGAGAAGGATCCGGTCGCTGCTTACGATCTCAATATCGTCGGTACCTACAATGTTCTCGCCTTGAGCTGGAACAGCGGGGTACAGCGATTTTTCTTCGCCTCTTCCGCAGACGTCTACGCGCCTTCTTCAGGCGCGCATCGAGAAGATGACCCCACGGCGCCCATCACCGTTCACGGACGGAGCAAGCTTCTGGCGGAGTCGCTGTGCCGTGGCGCCCTCGAGTGGGGTTGGAGCACAAGCATGGTGATAGGCAGAATCTTCAACGCGGTTGGCAGGCGTGCAACCGCTCCGCACCTGGTACCCGAGATCATGAAGCACATGAGCGCGGCGTGGCCGATCCAGAGCCTGGGCGACCCATCCGCCGTTCGAGATTTCATCGATGTGCGCTCGCTCGCACAGGCATTGACAGACGTTACCCTGGCAAGCGACGGTTGTGAGCTTTGCAACCTTGGCAGTGGCGTATCGACCACGGTACAACAAATGGCCGATCTCATCATGCAGACCTCCGGGCGCGACTTGAGGGTGCTCGCGAGTGGGTCAAGGCAACAAGTTTCCAAACGAAAAGCCTTGATCGCCGATACCAGCCGTCTCAAAAAGCTCATTGGATACGCCATCAGTCCGGCCGATGAAGCTACGATTCTCAAGGTGCTGGCTGAGTATGAACTCCCCGTGCAAGGGTGGCCGCCTGCAGTGCCCGCCCTGGTAGGTCGAGGCCACAGTGGCTAAGTCAGAAGGCAAAGTCCTATGCGGGTAGCCATCGTTCATCATTGGTTTGTCACCCATGGCGGCGGGGAGCGCGTGGCCGAGGTGCTGGCCGGCATGTTTCCAGGCGCCGATCTGTTTACGCTGCTCGCTGATCGGGATCAGTTCCCGCAAGGTGTTTCCGGCCGAAAATTGCGCACGTCGTTTCTGCAGCGCATTCCCAACGCCACGCGCTTTCATCGCCATCTTTTGCCACTGTATCCAATGGCCGTGGAAGATCTGGATCTCACCTCTTACGATCTTGTGCTGAGCTCAGACAGTGGGCCGGTGAAAGGGGTCATCACTCGACCCGATGCGATCCATGTCTGCTATTGTCACTCGCCTATGAGGTATTTGTGGGATAGCTATCATGCCTATCGCACTCCCATGTCCTCACTTGCGCGCATTCCGTTCTCGCTCACCGCGCATTACCTGCGCAATTGGGACTATCTGGCGGCGCAGCGTGTCACGCACTTTCTGGCCAACTCGCACTATGTCGCCGGACGCATCCGCCATTATTATGGTCAGCCCAGTACTGTTATTCATCCACCCATCGATACGCTGCGCGGCATTTTATCGCCGGCCAAGGGCGAATATTATCTTGCAGTCGGCCGGCTGGTTGGCTACAAGCGAACGGAAATCATGATCGACGCCTGCAATCGTTTGCGGCGGCGGCTTTTGATTGTGGGCGAAGGGCCAGAGAGCAAACGCCTGCGAGCTCTTGCCGGCCCGACCATTGAATTTCTGGGAGCGGTCGACACGCAGCAACTGTGGCAAACGTATGCAGAGTGCCGCGCCTTGTTATTCGCCGCCGACGAAGACTTCGGCATGGTGCCGTTGGAGGCTCAGGCCTGTGGCCGTCCCGTCATTGCTTACGGCAAAGGCGGTTCGCTCGAAACCGTGCGCGCGTGGTCTGAGCATCCTTCCCGGCAGAAACTGGAAGGGCCACCGACCGGCATCTTCTTCTTCGAGCAGGACACACGATCCATGATGAACGCGATCCTTCGATTCGAGGCGACGGAAGCAGCATTCTCGCCGGTTCATATTCAGGCGTTTGCCCGGCAATTCGATACGAGTATCTTTCGCGAGCGCGTGGGCGCCTTTATCAGAGAGGCAACAGCCCCCACAGGTACTTCCGCGGTCGCGCAGTCCGCATAGAATATTTTCGCGATGACGGTGTTCAGGTAAGAGCGACGCGGCTGTGTACGGTGGCCGGCGGCGCAACACAGCCGCGGGCGCCCCAGCCTTGGCAGTGCTTTTCCGGCAAGGCTGGGTAGCCACAAATCTTAACGCACACCGTGTAGTAACCCACCCTTCGCAAAAAAGCGAAGGATGGGGCACCCGCAGATTTATTGCACTCCGCGGCCAAGCGATATCGAGCCGCGTTTCTCTATCGCTCTCAACCGTGATGAGAAACGCAGGCTAATCGGCAGGAAATTCTTTTCGGGTGAAACCGTGAACAGCCGCCGTCTCGATGACGAAGGTGGATTTCCCACGTCGCCATTCTTCGACGATCCGCGGCGATAGGCTTTTATAGGTGCAGCCAGCGGCGTGCCGGCGCTTGCTGCGGGTGGGTGAGGCTTGCGAAGACTACGACGAAATGCTCGCGGCTGCCGCCTTGCGCTTGTCGTTGATTTCCAGGTGAACATGCAGCAGCGAAAGCGCAGCCGGTGTGACTCCCGGGATCCTGCTCGCCTGCCCTAATGTTTGCGGCCGCACGCGAGCCAGCGTCTCCTGCATCTCCCGCGAAAGGCCGCTGATGCCTGCATAGGCAAAATCTGTGGGGATAGCCCGTTGCTCGGCCTTCTTCAACTTTTCAATCGCCTTGCGTTGCTGGTCCAGGTAGCCGGCAAACTTGATCTCTGTTTCCACCGACTTGAGCTCGTTGCGAACCCTCGCGTTGACCACGCCACGGAAGAGATCGAGCGGTCCGCCGTCTTCTTGCCATTCCGTTTGCAGCACGGGCAACAGTTGCTCCAGGCTGATCTCCGGGCGCTTGAGCAATTGGGCGTACGTTTGCCCGGCCACGTTGCTCAACGTCGAAGCCAAGCTCGGTAGCAGGGAGTTAAGGTGCGCGACGTTTATCTTGCGTGTAGCCAGCAGCTTTTCAAGAGCCACCGCCCGCGCCTGCTTCTGCTCGTACTGCTGCCAGGCTTCACTGCCGATCAGCCCCAGCTTGTGTCCGTAAGGAGTAAGCCGCCGGTCTGCGTTATCGATGCGCAAATGCAGACGGAACTCTGCCCTCGAGGTAAACATACGATAGGGCTCGTTCGTGCCCTTACTGATCAGGTCGTCGATCAGGATGCCGGTATAGGCTTCCGTGCGGTCCAGGGTGAAAGCCGCCTCCTCACGAACGCGCAGCGCAGCATTGATGCCGGCCATCAAACCCTGGCAGGCGGCTTCTTCATAACCTGAGGTGCCATTGATCTGTCCCGCCAGGTAGAGTGCGCCAATCTGCTTCACGCGCAGGCTGCGATCAAGTTCGGTCGGGTCAATGGCGTCGTATTCAATCGCGTAGCCTGGGCGCAGCATCTCCGCGTGTTCCAGTCCCGGTATCGAACGAACGATCTCGTACTGCACTTCCATAGGCAGAGAGGTCGACATTCCATTGACGTAGACCTCGTTGGTGTCGAGCCCTTCCGGCTCAAGAAAGAACTGGTGCTGTTCCTTATCAGGGAAGCGAACCACCTTGTCTTCAATCGAAGGGCAGTAGCGCGGCCCGATCCCTGTGATCTGCCCGGAATACATGGGTGACCGGCTCACGTTCTCGCGAATGATGCGCAGTGTCTCCGGTGTCGTGTGAGCGATGTGGCAGGAAATCTGTTTCTGCGGGAGCTCAACGGTGCGGAAACTGAAAGGCGTCGGATCGGCATCGCCGGGCTGCTCCACGAAACGGGTCCAGTCGATCGAGCGGCCGTCGAGCCGGGGCGGAGTACCGGTCTTGAGCCGGCAACCGCGAAGGCCAAGCCGCTTGAGTGCCTCGCCGAGCAGCACACTCGGGGGCTCCCCGCTGCGTCCGGCAGGATAGCGCTCCTCACCACAATGAATCAGGCCGTTGAGAAAGGTGCCGGTCGTGATCACAACCGCACCCGCCCATACGGTACGGCCATCGCGCAGGCGTACCCCGCGCGCAATTTTCTGTCCCCCATCGCTCGCTGGTGGGTCAAGAACCAGGTCCACCACTTCGGCCTGCCGGATGTGCAGGTTCGCCTGGGACTCGAGTAACTGGCGCATTTTCACCCGGTACTGGCGCTTGTCGCATTGCGCCCTTGGCGACCACACGGCGGGTCCGCGCGAAGTATTCAGTAGCCTGAACTGGATGCCGACCGCGTCCGCAACCTCGCCCATGATGCCGCCGAGCGCGTCCACCTCGCGCACCAGGTGGCCCTTGGCAATGCCGCCAATCGCTGGATTGCAGGACATTTGCGCGATCAAATCGAGGTTGAAGGTGTAGAGCGCGGTGCGCAGGTCCATGCGCGCGGCGGCCATGGCCGCTTCGCATCCGGCGTGCCCGGCGCCCACCACGACAACGTCATATTGTTCCGTAAACGCCATAACCCTTCTATTCTAGAACTTTGGCACCCGAATACCATGGTTTCTGTAGGGTGCAGATGCAGTTTGCCAAATGCGTTTTGAGGGAGCAGTTGCTTATGAGTGAAACGACAGTTGCTTTATTGGGGCTTGGGCTCATGGGGTCAGGCATGGCGGGCCGTTTGCTCGATGCCGGTTATCCCCTGCGGGTCTATAACCGCGACGCAGCCAAGGCCGAACCGCTGGTAGCCCGGGGAGCCACGCTGGCCCGGTCCCCCCGCGAGGCAGCCGCCGGTGCTGCCGTCGTTATCAGCATGCTTTCCGATGTGCCCGTCTCTCGCGACATCTGGCTGGGCCGGGGTGAGGCGCTGGTTGGTATCGCCCCCGGCGCCATCCTGGTGGAATCGAGTACCGTCACCGTCGACTGGATTCTCGAATTGAACCGTGCAGCAAAGGAGCACGGCTGCGTGCTGGTCGATGCCCCGGTTACTGGCAGCAAAGTCCAGGCCGCCGCCGGCCAGTTGCTCTTCTTGGCTGGCGGCCCCAGCGAAACCCTGGATAAGATCGACCCCATTCTCCGTGCGATGGGCCGTGACGTCGTTCATGTCGGTCCGGTGGGTAGCGGGGCGCGTCTGAAGCTCATCAATAACTTCCTCTCCGGTGTGCAGGTTGCGGCCCTGGCCGAAGCGCTTTCGATGATCGAGCGCAGCGGCCTCGACACCGAGAAAGCGCTCAAGGTCCTAACCGAGGGAGCCCCAGGCAGTCCCGTCGTCAAGTTGCTTAGCGGTCGAATGACCCAGCGGCAATACGAACCCCAGTTCCTGCTCAGGCTTATGGCCAAAGACCTTCGCTACGCCATCACCGAGGCCGACCAGAACGCTCTCGATCTTGATATGGGCCGGGCCGGGCTGCGCGTTTTCGAGCACGCCATCGCCGCCGGCCAGGGCGACGAAGATATGGCCGCCGTAGTGGAGCAGTTCCGCCGGCACGCGCCGAGCAAAGCATGAGCGTGGGCCCGCGGTGAAAAAAATGCTCGGTAAGCTTTACGGAGATTGGATGTACCGCTGGGAAACCGCCCTCACCACCCGCGACACCAACCGCATAGTGCGGCCGGTGGAGTGGGGCTTCGAGTGGCTACAGGACTTTACCAGTGCCTATGGGTTTCATCTTGCTCCGCCCGCCGCGGAAGACCATGTCGCCGGCGAACGTACGATGTTGGCCTTGAACGACTTTATCCTGCAGCATCGCAGCGAGTTTTTCGCCTACGACGTGCCGCAGGATTTTGTGCTCGAGGAACGTCACCCTCAGCTTTTTCCCACCAACGTCCGCCCCGAGACCCTGCAGCGGGATGCCCTGCTACGCCAGAAGGCAGCCCAGGGCAAGCTCCCCACCGCACAGTTTCTACGTTTTACTTCGCCGGTGCGCACGCCTTATCCGGAAAACGATCGCGTCAACGCGCGCTGGTTCCCGGCCCCTGAGCACAAGATGGTAGGCAAGCCGAAGCAGGCCATCATCGTTATGCCGCAGTGGAACGCCGACGCGTTCAGTCACAACGCACTCTGCTCGATCTTCAATCGATTTGGTGTATCCGCCCTGCGCCTCAGCAAGCCTTATCACGACATTCGCCGTCCGGCGGAACTGGAGCGCGCCGACTACGCCGTCAGTGCGAATGTTGGACGCACCGTTGCCTCGTGCCGCCAGGCCGTCATCGACATTCGTTGCTGTATCGACTGGCTGCAGCAGCAGGGTTACGAGCAATTCGGCATTTTGGGCACCAGTCTTGGATCCTGCTATGCCTTTCTGGCCAGCGCACTCGATAGCCGGGTCCGCGTGACTGCCTTCAATCATGCCTCCATGTCCTTCGGCGACGTCGTCTGGACCGGCCAAAGTACACGCCACATCCGCGCCGCCTTCGAAACCCTTAACATGACGCAGCAACGCCTGTGCGATGTTTGGGCAGCTGTGAGCCCATCCAACTATATGGACCAATTTGCCGCCAGCCCAAGAAGGACCCTGCTGGTGCATGCGACCTACGATCTGACCTTTCTTGAGGAGTATTCCCTGCAGGTCATCGACAATTTCCGCCGGCGCGGCATCAATTTCGTCTCCAAGGTCTTGCCCTGTGGCCACTACACCACCGGCGAGACGCCCTACAAATTTATGGACGGCTGGTACCTCGGCTCCTTCGTCTATCAGGCATTCAAGCAACTAGCCATGCTGGCCGGCTCCCCAACCCAACCCACCCAGCCAAACGAACTGGTAGCGAGATAGGCGAGCGGCAGGGGTACTGCGGGGCCAGCAACCCACACCCGCGAAGGCAACGCCGCGGCTTGTTTTGCGCTGAATAGTCTAAAATTAGGCTATGTCTGACCGTATGCGCCGCCCGCTCACCGAGGCTGATCCAGAGATCGCCGCCGCCATTGACCAGGAAATTCGCCGCCAGCACGAAGGTCTCGAGATGATCGCCTCAGAGAACTTTGTCAGCCAGGCGGTCCTGGAGGCTGTCGGTTCGGCATTCACCAACAAATACGCCGAAGGCTACCCGGGCAAACGCTACTACGGTGGTTGTGAATTCGCAGACGTAGTCGAAGATCTGGCGCGTGATCGGGCAAAGCAGCTTTTTGGCGCCGAGCACGCGAATGTGCAACCGCACTCCGGTTCTCAAGCCAATGCTTCAGCCTACATGGCAGTTATCCAGCCGGGTGATACCATCCTGGGTCTCGACCTTGCGCACGGTGGCCATCTCACGCATGGGCACAAGCTCAGCTTCTCGGGCAAGCTCTATCGCGTGGCATCTTATGGCGTCGAGAAAGAAACTGAGCGCATCGACTACGACAAACTGGAAGAGATCGCCGAGCGTGAGAAGCCGAAGCTCCTGATCGGTGGAGGGAGCGCCTATCCGAGGATCCTTGACTTCGCCCGCATGCGGCAAATTGCAGATAAGGTCGGAGCGTTGCTTCTGGTCGACATGGCGCACTTTTCCGGTTTGGTGGCCGGGGGGGCGCATCCTTCGCCGGTGCCACACGCGCATCTGGTCACGACGACGACACACAAAACACTTCGCGGCCCCCGCGCCGGGCTGATCCTGTGCCAGCAGCAATTCGCGGCTGCGGTCGACCGGGCGGTATTCCCGGGTCAGCAGGGAGGACCGCTGGTGCATGTCATCGCCGCCAAGGCAGTTGCTTTCCGCGAGGCGCTGGAGCCGGCGTTCCAGCAATATGCGCAGCAGGTAGTGCTGAACGCGCAAACGCTGGGTGAGACTCTCAAGGGCGAAGGCTACCGCCTCATTTCCGGCGGAACCGACACGCACCTATTGCTCATCGATGTGTTCTCTCGCGGCATGCTGGGCAGTGAAGCTGAGTTCGCGCTCGGCGAAGCCGGCATTACGGTGAACAAGAATGCAATTCCTTACGACACGAATCCGCCCATGAAGCCCAGCGGGATCCGCATCGGCAGCCCTGCGCTGACGACACGTGGCATGCGTGAGACGGAAATGCAGACCATCGGCAAGTGGATCGCCCAGGCACTCGATCAGCGCAACGACCCGCAGGCTCTGCATCGCATCCGTGGTCAGGTGCTCGAACTGGTGGAGAGCTTCCCACTCTATGGCTGGTTACGCGTGCCGGAGACCGTCGAAGCACAGTACGGAGCTTAGATAAAACAGACAAGTCCGTACCGGTAACAACCTCCGGTGGCCCGTTCTGCAATCACGCAGAACGGGCCTCTGTTTCGCTCTTTGCTATCGGGCGGCCTTGTTCGGTAGCTCTCGTGGGCGAAAGCCGATGGTGTAAACCAAGCCCACGATCGCGAGGAGTCCGCCCCACCAGATGGGCGCATGAAGACGGTTGAGAACCGGCGGATGAGCCAGCGGATGGCTCAGCTCCCAAACGCCGGTTGTAAAGATAACTACGCCATAGGCGAGCAGTAGCCCGCCTGCGAACCACCAGATAGAAAAAGACCTTCGCATCGGCTCGGCTCCTTACCAGAAGATGATGTTCAAAATCGTGAAGACCACCATCACCGCACCCGCCCAGACAATCGGCTTCTGGTACCAGTGATCATCGTGTTCTTTGGGTAGCTTGGAGGCGCCGTAGACCAGCCCTTCCAGTTCCTCCACCGGTCGAGGTTTGGTCATGTAACTCACCACGACGGTGACCAGTACACAAACGAGCCATGCCCACATGGCGCGATAGATGTTCTCAGCCATTTCTTTGGCGTCGGGAGACATCGCTACGTAGCGCAGCGCGTGCGGATCATGCTTCACCCAAAGCCACAAGCTGATAGAGGTCACGGTCCCCGACAGCAATCCCCAGAAGCCGGCCTCCTTGGTCGCGCGCTTCCACAGCATGCCCAGGATCACGGTGCCGAAGAGCGGCGCGATGAAAAAACTGAACAGTTGCTGCACGTAGTCCATGATGCTGGCTGCGTGCTGCACCAGGTAGGCTGTTCCCACCGAGACCAGCACTCCGACCAGTGTGCTCCAGCGGCCCATGGCTACGTAGTGCCGATCGCTCGCCTTCTTGTTGAGAAAAGCGCCATAAATGTCATAGGTCCAGACGGTCGAAAAAGCGCTGACGTTGCCGGCCATGCCTGACATGAAGCCGGCAATCAGGGCAGTGACGCCCAACCCGAGCAGGCCTGGCCCGCAATAGCGCACCAGCATCAGGGGCAGTACCTCGTTGTAGCTGTGCTGGCCGGTCTGCACAGCCACATCCTGCGGAACCAGGTGAAACGGCAGAACAGACAGCGCCAGCAGGCCGGGCAGGATCACGATGAAAGGCACGGCCATCTTGAACGCCGCCCCGATCACTGGAGCCATTCTTGCGGAGCGCAGGCTGTCGGCGGACAAAACACGCTGCACCACCAGAAAATCCGTTGTCCAATAGCCGAAGCTGACGACGAAGGCCAATCCGAAGACGATGCCGAACCAGTTCACGCCCATGGGGTTCGTGTTGTAATGGCCCAGCGTCGACCATAGGTGCACATAGTCGGTGCGGCCCAGGTTGGTCGCGATTTGCGTCCGCAGGTTGCTCCAGCCGCCTACTTCCATCAGGCCCAGAATCGGCACCAGCAGAGCGCCCGCCCAGATGAGCAGGAACTGCAGAATCTCGTTGTAAATCGCCGACTTCAGGCCGCCCAGGGCGACATAGATCGCGACCGTGACCGAGGAGACCCAGATGCTAAAGTTCAGGTCCCAGCCCAGCACGACCTTCATCACGATGGCCATCGAGTACATATTGATGCCGCTCATCAGGATGGTCATGAAGGCGAAGCTGATTGCAGAAAGTGCGCGCGCCCCCTCTCCGTAACGGAGCTGCAGATAGCCGGGAACCGAGTGCGTTTTCGAAATGTAATAGAACGGCATCATCACGATGCCGAGAAACAGCATGGCCGGGATTGCGCCGATCCAGTACCAGTGCGTGGCCAGGATGCCGTATTGGTAGGCCGAACCGGCCCAGCCCATCAACTCGAGCGCGCCCAGGTTGGCCGACACGAAGCTGAGACCGGCGATCCAGGCGGTCATTTCGCGCCCCGCCATGAAGAACTCTTCGCTGGTGTTCGACGAGCCCTTCAGATAGAAGCCGATGAACACCACGACCGCAAAGTAGATCGCGATCACCAGCACGTCGATCCAGTTCAGCCGCGCTAACTGGGTAGAAGCCGAGGCCGCCAAGGCCGCCATTGCGGGACGGGGTAAGAGGGAAGAGGCGAGGAGCGTCACCATGCTTTGACGCACCGTTCCCGGCCTTGGCAGCGATCACCGCTTGCTTGCACGTTCTTCTGGAGCATTATTTCTCCTGTCCGTAGGTTCGATTGGCGCCATGTTTCCGAAAATAATGGCGATCGAGGAGTGCCTGTGAAACGCCCGCGCAGTCATGCCGCAGGGTAGAGGTAAAGTACGCAATGCGAGCGACAGTTTCCAGTACAGCCGCGTGGTGCGCTGCTTCGAGAGGCGTTTTTCCCCAGCAGAAGGGCGCGTGGCCGGCCACCAGGACGGCGGGAATCGCATCCGGATCGAGACCCCGAAAGCGGCGGACAATGGCCACGCCCGTGTTCAGCACGTACTCCCCGCCGATCTCTTCAGGGGTTAACTCTTCGGTCACTGGGACTGGCCCATAAAAGTAGTCTGCGTGGGTGGTTCCGTAGGCAGGGATCTCCCGGCCAGCCTGGGCCCAGGCTGTCGCGTATTCCGAATGTGTATGAACCACGCCCCCGATCGTAGGAAACTCTTTGTACAGGAGGAGATGCGTCGCCAGATCAGAAGACGGGCGGAGCCGCCCGCCAATCACTTTTCCGTCAAGATCGGTGACCACCATATCGCTGGGCGACATGCCTGCGTAATCCACGCCACTGGGCTTGATCACAATCAGGCGCCGCTCTCGATCGATGCCGCTGGCGTTGCCGAAGGTAAAAAGAACCAGACTCTTGCGCACGAGCTCCAGATTGGCCTCGAACACTTTTTCTTTAAGAGAGTTCAAACCTGGATCGTCAGGCGACGGCTCTGGGCGGTTCGACATAGGGAAACAGGGTACCTGGCGTAGCCGCGAGCGGCCATGAGACAAAATAACAGACGCGGCGCGCAAGCGTTTAAGGCATTTTCACCAAGGGAGTAAGGGAAGAATATGCTCAGGACGCAGGTGTTCCGGCAAAGAACACCTGCACATGACCACTCCCTGGCCACCACAGTATTTGTGAAAAGGCTCTACAGGCTGCGGAAAAAGTCACTTTAAGCGGGGAATCGCTCCCTCAGCGGCCAAAGCCGGATTCATCTCGATGGAGTTACGTACGGGCTAATGCTCGCTGTGCCGAGGTAGCTCACTGCGGCGAGGTAGCTCACTGCGGCGAGGTAGCTCACTGCGGCGAGGTAGCTCACTGCGGCGAGGTAGCCCGTACCCTTTAAAGAATTGAGTTTTCCCGCAGCTGCTCTAGCCCATTTTCCAGATGAGAGGCGTTTTTTTCGCCGGTTTAGGGCCTATCTTCTCCGCCCCTTCGCTCGTCGGGTGTTGGCTGAGCGCACTTCGATCGCGGCCGATTTCCTGCTGCATCGCCGCACTGCCCCAGATGGCGCGCACAGCCTTGCCAAAGGCGCCATATTCTCGAATCCCGGAGGACGAACACTCAATCACCACCCAGCGCTCATCCAGAATCTTGGTTTTGGAGTGAAACGCGGTTTGCCACCGCTCAAACTCCGGGCCGTCAGCGTGTCGAAGATAGCGCCACATTTCTCCGTCGGCCATTCCGCCGTAACCTGTTGCCACAAGCTCCGGCTCATGGTCGGGCGATCCATGGGGTACGGCATGCGCCGCCATGGCTCCGCCGCGAATCAGGCGCGTGATTTCGTGTTCCGCTTCACGGAGGGTGCGGGCAATCACATTCGCCTGAACATCCTGGCCAATGTAAGCACGACAAAAGTAGCCCTGGCGCTGCTCCATAAGTCACCTCAGATAAACTACGCGATCTTGCACGGTCAACCAAAGCTTCGATCGAACTGAAGAGGTTACGTTTGTTCAGGGCCCCAGTCACGGCGAGATTGAGCCGCATCCATCCTACTACTGTTGCTGTTGCATTTGCTTTAGAGCAGAACCAGCACAACTGTACCCAGCGGCAAGGACGCTTGACTGGATTTTTCATCAAGAAAAATCCAACTCCCCGGATGTCCACCGGGTACACCTATGCTGGTTCTGCTCTAAATGAAGCAGTTGCGCCGGGGGAGCAGGTGGCTCCTGGGCGCGCCCAGCGTACAGTGCTGAGGAGAGATCAACCCCAAAAACAAGTCCCGGCCTGCCCCGGCGTAGCCGTGGGAGAGACGATTGAATCCCTGCGACTGCCCAAACCCTACAGTATGTAGCGCGACAAGTCCTGGTCCTTCACGATGGAGGCGACCATGGCTCGCACATACTCCGGGTCGATCAGCACCACCCGCTCGCGGCCTTCCGGTGTCTCGGTCTCGGTGATGGGCAGCGGTACGGTGGCGCCGTGATCCGGGGACGAGGCCGCTATCTCGAGCAGAGCGCTCTCGGCCGAACTTCCCTTCATCATGTCCGGCGCCATAAAGCTGATCTCGTCGAGCACCCTCTCCATGATGGTGTGCAAGCGCCGGGCGCCGATATTCTCCGTGGTCTCGTTTACTTTGAAGGCAAACCGGGCCATCTCTTCGAGCGATTCTTTGGTAAACCGCAGCTTCAGGCCTTCGGTTTCGAGCAGTGCGGTGTATTGCTTGGTCAGCGAGGATTTCGGCTCGGTCAGGATCCTGACAAAGTCTTCCACCGTAAGCGATTGCAGCTCAACGCGAATAGGGAAGCGGCCCTGCAGCTCGGGAATCAGATCGCTCGGCTTCGAAACGTGAAACGCGCCTGCCGCGATAAACAAAATGTGATCGGTCCGCACCATGCCATATCGGGTGTTTACCGTGGTCCCTTCCACGATTGGGAGAATGTCCCTCTGCACACCCTCGCGAGAAACGTCCGGGCCATGGCCGCCTTCGCGTCCGGCGATCTTGTCAATCTCGTCCAGAAAAATGATGCCCGAGTTTTCCACCCGCTCCACGGCCAGGCGCGTCACCTGGTCCATGTCTACCAGTCGCGTTTCTTCTTCCTGCACCAGGTATTCGAACGCCTCTCCTACCTTCATCTTGCGCTTCTTCGTGCGCTGGCCGAAAAGGCTAGGCAGCACGTCTTTGAGATTGATGTCCATCTCTTCGACGCCCTGGTTGGAGATGATTTCAAACGACGGGGCGCTGCGCTCACGCACGTCAATTTCGACCGTGCGGTCGTCCAGTTTGCTCTCGCGGAATTGTTGCCTGAGCTTCTCGCGCGTACGGTTGTGGCTCTCCTGGCTCGCTGCGGGGTAGCTATTGGCATCGACCACCACCGGGCCCGGTGCGGATCCCGCTCCACTTGCAGGCGCGGCAGGCGAAGGAGGCAGCAGCAGGTCAAGCAGCCGCTCTTCCGCATTCAGTTCTGCCCGGTCCTCCACCTCTTCCAGCTTTTCTTCACGCACCATGTCCACCGCAACCTCAACCAGATCGCGGATCATCGATTCAACGTCGCGCCCGACGTAGCCCACCTCGGTGAACTTCGAGGCTTCCACCTTCATAAAAGGTGAATTGGTCAGCTTAGCCAGCCGGCGCGCAATCTCGGTTTTGCCCACGCCGGTGGGGCCGATCATGATGATGTTTTTTGGCATGATTTCTTCGGCGATGTCGGGCGGCAGCTTCTGCCTGCGCATGCGGTTTCGCAGTGCAATGGCAACGGCTCGCTTGGCGGCCCGTTGTCCCACGACATGCTTGTCCAGCTCAGCCACAATTTCTCGCGGCGTCAGGTCTTCGAGAGACAGTTCCAGCTCTTCTGCGGTTCCTGGTAAAAAGATCGCCATATGCGTGCTCCTGCCGGTGAAGGTTCGGACCCTGGCCCGTACATGCACCGATCAAACGTATGCGGGCACTTCATCCCTGGGCAACGATCTCAGCACAGACATACTGCCTTCCGGGGGCCAAAACCATTATTTTGCTTCGCTTTCAGGTACAGCCTGAAGGCCTCACTTGGTGAGTGCTAGTCGTGCAATTCCTCAATCGTGATTTGATCGTTGGTGTAAATGCAGATCTGGCCCGCGATGCGCAGGGACTTTTCGGCAATGGCTCTTGCCGGCAATTCGGAATTCTCCACCAGTGCACGAGCTGCTGCAAGGGCGAAGCTCCCACCACTGCCGATCGCAGCAATTCCCTCGTCCGGCTCGATGACGTCACCCGAGCCGCTGATCAAAAACGTTTGCTTCAGGTCGGCGACCACCAGCAAAGCTTCCAGGTTGCGCAGCATCTTATCCGTACGCCAGTCTTTGGCCAACTCTACGGCAGAGCGGCCGAGATTGCCGGCATACTGCTCGAGCTTCGCCTCGAAACGGCTGAATAGTGAAAACGCATCCGCCGTTGAGCCGGCAAACCCGGCGAGAATCTTATCCTGATAAAGGCGGCGGATTTTGCGCGCCGTGTGCTTGATGACACTATCACCCAAGGTGACCTGGCCGTCCGCGGCCATGACCACGCTGCCGTTCCGGCGTACGCACAGAACGGTGGTCGAGCGAATGCGCCGGGCATCGGAGCGGGAATTTGCGGGAGAAGCGGCCCTCGAACCGGCGGTCGCCGTCGAGCCTCGTAGTGCAGACGAACGGATTGACATCTCAAGTGAGTATAGCTCAGGCAGGCCGGCGGTCACCGGGAGCGGCGCACTCCACGATCGGGTGTTGCTGAATGGGGTCCAGCATCCTCACGGCGCTCCGCCGTAGGCGCTGGCCTGGGATATCCTTCATCTAGTAACCCGATTCCTGCCCGGAGCCCCCATGAACAGCTTGCCCCTGCGTGAATCTCAGGTCTTTGGCACGCTCGCTGCTGCCGGCATCTGCCTGGGTGGAGTCGCGGCCTACGCTTTGCTCCGCCGCAAGCCGAGCCCTGACGAAATCGAACGGAAACGCAGGGATTCACTGGTGCAGCAGGGCCGCATCATCGATGCTACGGTGATCGACATTTCTGATTTGAATGCGGAGGAAAGCAGCCGCCCGAACGGCATGCAACTCATCCTCTATAAGTATGAAGCGGCAGGGGTTGTCTACGAATGCTCGCAGGACGTCACCATGCTCCGCCACATCGTCAATATCTATGACTGCCGATTGGGCTTCCCGGCCTCCGTGCGTTACGACCCCCACAACCCAGGGAACTCGCTCATCGTGGCTGAAACCTGGAGCGGGTTGCGGGAAACGGCCAACTCCGTTCCGTTGCACGGGCGCCCCCCCGCAGCCGCTCCTTCTTTGCGCTAGAGCGTTTTCGCAATGGGTCTAGACTGGCCTCGCCGCAGCGAGCTGCCTCGCCGCAGCGAGCTGCCTCGCCGCAGCGAGCTGCCTCGCCGCAGCGAGCTTAGCAACCAGCCTTTACCTGGTTTTCTCTCAAAGAAAACCACACCTCGCTGCTCTTATCGGACCACAGTGATTGCGAAAATGCTTTAAAGCGGTTTTGCTTCTTTTGCCGCGTTACAAACAAGAACAATCCCCTTCATTGCAGCGGCATCTTGCTTTCGTGCCCGCGCGGCTCCCGGTAGACTATATCCATGCACGTCCACGGCGGCGGGTCAGAGAAGACCAAAAAGATCCTGCGCATCTCGCTCATTGCGACGCTGGCTTACGTGGGGTTGACCTTTGTCGCCGGCATCCGTGCCCATTCTCTGGCCTTAATCTCCGAGGCGGGGCATAACGTATCCGACTTTCTGGCGTTGCTCCTTTCCTTCGTCGCGGTATATTTCCAGAACCGCCCGGCCACGGACGAAAAGACGTTCGGATACCAGCGCGCTGGTGTGCTGGCCGCGTTCCTTAACGCGCTCACGCTGGTAATCATCGCCGTCTGGATCGCGATCGCTGCTATTCACAGACTGAGCGATCCGGTGCAGGTACAACCCCATTTGATGATGATCGTCGCCGCTGCCGGCGTGCTTATGAATGGCGTGATCGCAGCTTTGCTCTGGACCGCGGCGCGCGACGTGAATATTCGCAGCACCTTCATTCACATGCTCGGTGACACGCTTTCCACCGCTGCCGTGATCGTAGGCGGCGCCGCCATCCTGTTGACCGGGCACAACTGGATCGATCCTCTGCTTTCCATTCTGATTGCCGCGCTTATTCTGTGGAGTTCGCTATCGATTGTCCGTGAGACGCTGAACATCCTGCTCGAAGGAACGCCGCGCAGTTGTTCTCTGGCTGAAATTCGTACATCGCTGCAGGCGATCGACGGTGTTCAGGATGTGCATGACCTGCATGTGTGGAGCCTTGGATCGCAAACCCACGCCCTCGCCACCCACATCCTCATCGCCGACATTCCGCCCTCGGAGAGCGCTCGCATTCTGGAGCAGGTGAACGGAACGCTTCGGCAGCGATTCCGTATCTACCATTCCACGATCCAGTTCGAGTGTGCCGATTGCGAAGTTGCCCAGGGCTGTTCACCGCCAGCGGAAGCCGACCACGACCATCACGACCACTCGCACGCACACTCACACTAAAGCGACCCCGGCCTCCGGCTTCGGGGACTCTCTTCTCTGAAGCGTTTTGCAGCAGGAAGTGGCGGAACCCCACTCAATGCAAAACCGGGCTTGCACGGGCCATCCGAATATCACTCAGCCTTATCAGGCTGCGAGCCGTAAATCTCGGCGACACGCTCCAGCGTGTCGATCTCACTCACCGGCTTGTCATCGCGGATGCGGAGAATCCGCGGAAAGCGTAAAGCAAACCCGCTGTCGTGCCGATCGGATCGCATCACGTTGTTGAACGCCACTTCAAACACGACAAGCGGTTCCACGGTACGAATCCCGCCGTAGTCCTCCAGCGTGTGCTCCAGAAAAAACCGGGTGAGCCGTCCAATTTCCGCATCGGTGACACCGGAATATGCTTTCCCCACATTGCGCAGTACGTCTCCGTCGCGCACGCCAAAGGTATAGTCGCTCAACCATCCGGCTCTTCTGCCGTGTCCGTACTCCGCGGCTGTCACCACGACATCGAGCGTTGCCAGCTCTCGCTTCAGTTTCAGCCAGGCCAGGCCCCGTCGTCCCGGCTGGTACGTGCTATGGCGGGCCTTCAGCATCACGCCCTCGTTTCCCCGCGCGCGGGCATCCACGTAGGCCTGTTCGAGCTGCCCCACGCTTTGCAGTGGGACCGCAGGCGCAAGCACCATCCGGGCAAATCCATCTGTCACCGCTACGGGTCCAAAAGCCAGCTCTGTCTGCGACCCCATTACGGAAGTGGGAGAGTACTTGCCGACCACCGTTTTCTGTTGTTCATGCTGCACCAGCTCTTCGAGCGCGCGCCTGCGCTCAATGAGCGGCCTACCCATCATCATGACGCCGCGGTAGTACAGCAGATCGAACGCCATAAAAATAGCTGGCGTTGCTTCGCGCATGTCCGGCGTCACCTTCTTACGTCCCAGGCGTGCCTGCAAAGAAGCGAAGGGCAACGCGCGCGCCGGCGACTCCCCGGAACCTGGACTCCAGGCAAGGATTTCGCCGTCCAGGACCAACGGTTCCTCAAAGCCGGCAAAGGCATCCACGATCTCGGGGAAGCCGGCTGTGATCTCTTCTCGAGAACGCGAGAAGATGGCGACCCGTCCTGGATGATCCGGCGATCCACAATGAATCTGCGCCCTGACACCGTCGTACTTGTCCTCAAGCTGGGCTTTCTGGATCGCCTGTCCCTCGGCTACGTCCGCACCTGGGTCAGCTGTCTCGCTTGAGAAGCGCCGCAATGCCTCCTCTACGGTTTCGACGGGGCTGGCAAGCATAAAGCCAAGTGGGTGAAACAGCTTCATCCGCGCCTCGGCGAGGCGGCCGCTGGCTGCCATTTCCACCACCTCCGGCAAATCGCCATTGAGCATCCGTGCGTGGCGGACTTCGCCGATGGCAGCCGCATAGGCCGCGGCAATGGCCTCCTCGACCAGGCTGATCTTGATGCCGGTCCTCATATCTCCCAGGATGATCTTGATGAGGTACTTGGCCTCAAGCGGGTTCGCCCTTTCGAGCAGGCCGAAGACTATGCTCTCTTTGGCTGCCGGTTTTCCCGCCATGGCTATGGTCGCAAACGCCTCGGTAACCTCTGAAAGCAGGAGCAGGGTAGGAGCAGCCGGCCGTCCTGCCAGAAGATCTTGCGCCGCCCCGCCCAGGTCCCCATGGCGCAGATAGGCGGCATGCATCGTAGGTGCATCGGCGCCCGAGATACGCGCGATCACCCGGCTCAGCATAGCCCCGCCCACTTGCAATGCGCGTCCGTCTGTCTCAGAAAAGGGTGCCCCGGCCAGGTAAAGCGCTGCCAGGCTGGCTTCGGATACCGAGAGGGTACGCAGATAATCGGCCATCAGAGCGCGCTTTTCGAGCTTGCGGCTGGTCTCCGCCAGGCGCTGGCACAGCTCTGCGAATTGGACAAACGAGGCAGGCATGTCTCAGGTTCCCATTGAGATGCGGTGCCTGCCAAGGCCGCCGCTTGATTGTGTAAACCTGATAAAATACAGGAAATGGTTCATCGCGTTGCCAATACGGTTCCCGTCCGGCACGCCCTTTCCTAGCGGCGCTCGCCGAAGACTGTGTCACTCTTGTTTCGCCCCGAAATGGAAAGTTGACCCCGCCCTGAAGGCGTGGAAAGGAACGTCATTATGTTGGACCGCCTGGAACAGATGGAAACCCGCTACGAAGACTTAGGCCTGCAACTTGCCGATCCCCAACTGGTCAACGATCAGCAGAAGTATCAAAAGATTGCCAAAGCCCATCGCGACCTGGAAGACATCGTAGGCAAATACCGCGACCTCAGGCAGGCAAACCAGGGAATCAGCGACGCCAAAGGCATGCTCAACGAGAGCGATCCTGAACTCGCGGCCATGGCGCAGGAAGAACTGACCCGTCTGCAAACCCAGGCGTCTGCTTTGGAAGAAGAAATCAAGGTCCTGCTACTACCCAAGGATCCGAATGACGAAAAGAACGTCGTCCTCGAAATCCGCGCCGGCACCGGTGGAGACGAAGCCTCACTCTTTGTCGCCGAGGTCTTCCGCATGTATTCGCGTTTTGCCGAACAGCATCGCTGGAAAGTGGAAATCCTGTCTCAGTCCGAATCAGGAATAGGCGGATTGAAGGAAGTGATTGCCATCATCGAAGGCAAGCGCGTGTATTCCGAGATGAAGTACGAAAGCGGAGTGCACCGCGTCCAGCGCGTACCCGCCACAGAGACGCAGGGTCGCGTACACACTTCGGCAATCACGGTCGCTGTGCTGCCTGAAGCGGAAGAGGTCGACGTAAGGATTGAGGCGAAAGACCTTCGCATCGATACGTTCTGTTCCTCCGGACCTGGAGGACAATCCGTCAACACCACGTATTCTGCCGTGCGCATTACGCATCTGCCCACCGGCACGGTGGTTAGCTGCCAGGATGAGAAATCGCAGATCAAGAATCGTGAGAAGGGTATGCGTGTACTGCGCGCTCGTCTCTATGAAGTGGAGATGGACAGACAGCAGCAGGCATTGGCCAAAGAGCGCAAACAGCAAGTGGGCTCGGGCGATCGTAGCGAGAAGATTCGTACCTACAATTTTCCGCAGAACCGGCTTACCGATCACCGCATCGGTCTCACCAACCATCAGCTTGCCGAAGTGATGGAAGGCCGCCTGCAGCCGACCATCGATGCATTGACGGCACACTATCAGGCCGAGCGTCTCAAGGCTGAAACAGCCGCTGTGGCGTAAAGTGCCGGCAACCGCCGGTGAGGTTCTTGAGGCGGCTCGCAACCGCCTTGCCGCTCTCTCAGCCCATCCGCGGCGTGATGCGGAATTGCTTCTGGCCCACGCCCTGGGATGCGATCCGATTTATCTCTTCGCGCATCCTGAGCGACTTCTCTCGCCGGCAGAGGAAGCGCACGTAGAGAACTTCCTCGTGCGGCGCATGGCGGATGAGCCGATGCAATACATTACCGGCGAGCAGGAGTTCTTTGGCCTGATCTTCGAGGTCACCCCGGATGTGCTCATCCCCCGCCCGGAAACCGAGCACCTGGTAGAAGCAGTTCTCGAGCGCATCGACCCCGGCGCCCATGCGCGCATCATCGATGTTGGGACAGGCTCCGGGGCCATCGCGATCGCGTTGGCCCATGTGCTGCCGCGAGCGCAGGTGAAGGCCGTAGATGTGTCCCTCGCCGCTCTCGCGGTAGCGCGGCGCAATGCGCAACGTCACGGTGTGGCTGGACGAATTACATTCCAGCAATCCGATTTGCTGGCGGCCATCGATGAAAAGGACTTCGACGCGATCGTCTCGAATCCGCCCTACATCGCGAATGCTGAGGTTCTCGAGCCGCAGGTGTCGAACTACGAACCCCATTCCGCCCTCTACGCGGGCCCAACCGGCCTTGAGGTTTACGAGAGGCTTATTCCGCAGGCCGGCGAACGACTCAAGCCCAAAGGTTGGCTGATGCTCGAAATGGGTTACGGACAAGGCCCGGCGCTGCTGAAATTCCTGCTCAACTGGACGAACACCACCATTCAGGACGACCTGCAAGGAATCCCCCGAATCGTTTCGACACAAAACCCCAGACTCTGATTTCTTTCTGCCAGCAGAAACCAGTGATAATGGAATCTGCGAGGGAACTATGGGTACATTGACCGAACTGCCAAAAATATCGCTCACCTTTCAACAAAAACTCGAACGCCTGGCGCAAGTCGCCGTCAATGCGGGCCTGGGGTTAGAGCGAGGCCAGGAACTGGTCATGACCGCCTCGATCGATGCATTGCCATTGGCGCGCCTCATCACCGAGCAAGCGTATAGAGCAGGAGCTTCGCTCGTGACCACGCTCTACACCGATGAGCACTCGGCTCTGCTGCGTTATCGCAACAGTGAGGAAGCGGGCTTTGACACCGCGGCCGGATGGCTCTTTGAAGGAATGGCCCAGGCTTTTCGCAACGGCGCTGCCCGGCTTGCGATTACCGGCGGCGACCCCTCGCTGTTATCGAAGGAAGACCCGGAAAAAGTAGGCCGCGCTAACCGCGCCGTGTCGAAGGCCTATCGCCCCGCGATCGAACTCATCACCCGGCACGATATCAATTGGACGATCGTTGCCTGCGCCACCCCCGCGTGGGCTGTCGCGGTATTTCCTGAATTGCCTGTGCAGCAGGCGATCACGAAGCTATGGGACGCAATCTTTGCCGCCACCCGTGTGGATGTCGATGATCCCATAGCCCGCTGGAAGCAGCATGACGCCGGACTGCATCGCCGGGCGGATCTTCTCAATGAGAAGCGCTACGCTACGCTCCATTTTCGCGGCCCTGGAACCGATTTGCGGGTAGGACTGGCCGATGACCATCTTTGGATGGGCGGAGGCACGCAGGCCGGCACAGGCGCATATTGCATTCCCAACATGCCGACCGAAGAGGTCTTTACTACGCCTCACAAAGATCGCGTGGAGGGCACCGTAACCAGCACCAAGCCGCTTTCTCATCAGGGCACGCTGATTGAGCAGATTGCGGTTCGCTTCGAGGGTGGCCGCGTGGTCGATGCCAAAGCTTCGAAGGGCCAGCCGGTGTTGGAGCGAATGATCGATACGGACGAGGGAGCGCGCCGTTTGGGGGAAGTGGCCCTGGTACCGCACTCCTCGCCCATCGCGAGGAGTGGGCTGCTATTTCTCAATACTCTCTTTGATGAAAACGCAGCCAGCCACATCGCACTCGGGCAAGCCTACAGTACATGCTTGAAAAATGGAGACCAGCTGGCGCCCGAAGAGCTGGCGGCAAAAGGCGCAAATGACAGCCTCATTCACGTGGACTGGATGATCGGTTCAGGCGAGATGGATCTCGATGGCATCACAGCCACGGGAACAGCCGAGCCGCTCATGCGCAAAGGCGAGTGGGTTTAAAGCAAGTAACTGCCATTGCTCGCTTTCAACCCTATCAGGCCTCGACCGCTCGACCGGCTACCTCGAAAAGTAGCCGGTTTTTGAGTGGATCAGCCTCGACGCGAAGATGGTCCCCATGCAAGACCTGGCCATCGAGAATCTTGATGGCCAGCGGATCCTGAATCAGCCGCTGAATCGCACGCTTGAGAGGACGAGCCCCATATTGCCGATCGAATCCGGTCAGCAATAGTTGGTGGCGCGCGCCGTCGGTCAGCTCCAGCGTGATCTTGCGCGGCTCTAATAGCTTGCGCAGATCTGCCAGACGCAGATCGACAATGTGCGAGAGTTGCTCTTCTCCGAGCGGACGAAAGATCACCACGTCGTCTACCCGGTTGAGAAACTCTGGCCGAAAACTCTGCTGCAACAGTTCCATCACCTGATCCCGCGCAGCGTCAAACGCTGCCTCGCTATCCAGGTTCTCTGATCGCAGCAGATGCGCCCCCAGGTTCGATGTCATGATCAGCACCGTGTTCTTGAAGTCCACGGTGCGACCTTTCGAATCGGTCAAGCGCCCATCGTCGAGCACCTGCAGCAATACATTGAACACGTCCGGATGAGCCTTCTCGATTTCGTCGAAAAGAATCACTGAGTACGGCCGCCTGCGAACAGCTTCGGTCAACTGTCCACCCTCGTCGTAGCCCACATATCCAGGAGGCGCACCGATAAGACGCGCCACCGCATGCTTCTCCATGTACTCCGACATGTCAATGCGCACCATAGACTGCTCATCGTCGAAGAGGAACTCCGCCAGCGCACGAGCCGTCTCCGTCTTCCCGACGCCGGTGGGTCCGAGGAAGAGGAAAGAACCAATCGGCCGCTTGGGGTCACTCAACCCGGCGCGTGACCGGCGAATCGCATTGGCCACAATCTCCAACGCTTCGTCCTGGCCAACAACCCGCTCGCGCAGGCGCCCTTCCATTTCCACCAGCTTGCGCACTTCGCCTTCCAGCATCTTGTCGACCGGGATGCCGGTCCACTTACTCACAATGCGCGCAATGTCCTCTTCGTCGACTTCCTCTTTCAGCATCTGTCCGCCGGCGGCGCCATCCTGCTTGGCGTTGAGCCGCTTCAGCTCGGCTTCGAGCTGGGGCAGTTCGCCATATTGGATAGCTGCCGAGCGTTCGAGATTGCCCTTCCGCGTCTGCTCTTCCATCTCGAAGCGCAACGCTTCGATTTGCTTTTTCAAATCAGCCAGACGCGTAATCGCGTCTCGTTCCGTCTGCCACCGCGCGCGCAGGCCGGTTGCCCGCTCCTTCAGAGCAGCCAACTCCCGCTCTACGATCTCCAGCCGTTCCTTCGAGTTCTTGTCGGTTTCTCGCTTCAACGCCGTACGTTCGATTTCGAGCGAGATCATTTGCCGTTCCAGTTGGTCGATCTCCACGGGCACGGACCCAATCTGGATGGCGAGCGATGCGGCTGCCTCGTCGACCAGGTCGATGGCTTTGTCCGGCAGAAAACGGTCAGAGATGTATCGGTGAGAAAGCGTCGCAGCCGCCACAATGGCCGAGTCTTTGATGCGTACATTGTGGTGAGCCTCGTACCGCTCCTTGAGGCCGCGCAGAATGGCAATCGTGTCTTCTACATTCGGCTCGCCGACAAACACGATCTGGAAGCGGCGTTCCAATGCAGCATCCTTCTCAATGTACTTGCGGTACTCGTTCAGGGTGGTGGCGCCAATGGCGCGTAGCTCGCCCCGAGCCAAGGGGGGCTTCAGCATGTTCGAAGCGTCGATCGCTCCCTCGGCCGCTCCAGCGCCCACCAGCGTATGCAACTCATCGATGAAGAGAATAATCTGACCGTTCGAGTCTTCAATATCCTTGAGCACCGCCTTGAGGCGGTCTTCAAACTCGCCGCGATACTTCGCGCCTGCAAGCATCGAACCCAGATCGAGCGAGATCACTCGCTTGTTACGTAACAGCTCCGGTACATCGCCAGAGACGATGCGCCGCGCCAGGCCCTCGACGATGGCCGTCTTGCCGACACCCGGCTCACCAATCAACACCGGGTTGTTCTTCGTTCGGCGTGACAGTACCTGGATCACGCGGCGAATCTCTTCATCCCGTCCAATGACGGGATCGAGCTTGCCGCGCCGCGCAAGCTCTGTCAGATCTTTGGCGTAGCGTTCCAGGGCCTGATACTTCGCTTCCGGGCTCTGGTCGGTCACACGCTGATTTCCCCGCACGGAGGTCAATCCTTTGAGGATCGCATCCCGCGTTGCCCCTTGTGACGCCAGCAGCATTTGCGCCGGATCATTCTTGCGTTGGGCCAAGGCCAGCAACAGGTGCTCGGTGGACACGTATTCGTCTTTAAAGTCGTCTGCCTCTTTTTGGGCGTCTTGCAACACCTTTTGCATGGACGAAGACAGGCCTGGCTCTGAGGCTGCGCCACTCACTTTGGGCAGATTGCCGATGACCTGCCGTGCGCTGTGCGCTATTTGATCGGTAGGAACGCCGATCTTCTGCAGCAGCGGAATAATAATGCCTTCCTTGTCTTCTATCAGCGCCATCAACAGGTGGATCGGCAGCACCTCAGGCTGGCCATTTTCGTTGGCCAGCAAACTCGCTTTCTGAATTGCTTCCTGTGACTTGAGGGTGAATTTATCCCAGCGAATTGCCATATGTGCCTTCCTCGATTGACCGAATCATCCCAGCATTGCTTGCCAAGCCAATGCCATGCGCCTTGCTTCTTCCAGAGCAGGCTTAGGCCGTGGATACACGTGTATCGTGTGTTCCTGCCGATAGGATCGGATGCAGATAGCAGCATGAAGGAGTCATAAAATATGAGCGTAAATGAATCACATATCGCTCACTCATATCGGAAGTTCGGGAGTCGCCTCCAGCAGCGTCCTGGTATAGGCGGCACTCGGCTCGCGGCAAATCTGCTCGCAGTTTCCGGCCTCAACCACTCTGCCGTTACGCATCACCACGATCTCGGTGGAGAGATAACGCACCAGCGGCATCGAGTGGGAGATAAACAGGTAAGTCAATTGGAATGTGCGTTGTAAGTGGCGCAGGAGGTTCATGATTTGCGCCCCGACACTGACATCGAGGGCCGAAACCGGCTCGTCCAGTATGAGCAGCTCCGGCCGGAGTGCGAGAGCCCGTGCAATGTTGATTCTTTGCCGCTGGCCGCCGGAAAACTCGTGTGGGTAGCGGCGAAGAGCCGACTCGTCCAGCCCCACTTCCTTTAGCAACGCCTCCGCGTTCTCAGCGGGAAAAGCACCCGGCCCATCGTTGCGATGGATCTGAAAGGGTTCAGCAATAATCTGCGCTACGGTCATCCGCGGGTTGAGTGCAGCAAACGGATCCTGGAATACGGGCTGCATCCGGCGGCGGAGGGCACGCAAGCTCGCGCTCGATGCTCCGCAGAGGACATGCTCGCCATCGAAGGTGACCGTTCCCTCAGTAGGCGGAACCAGGCCCAGGATCATCCGGGCGACGGTGCTCTTGCCGGAACCGGATTCACCCACCAGCCCGAGTGTCTGTCCCCGGTCAATCGAGAAGGAAACCCGATCGACGACGCACTTTTGCTCTCGTGCACCCCACCATCCGGATTGCCGCACGTAATTCTTCGTGAGTTCGTTTACTTCAAGCAGAGACATCGCAGGACCTCAGTTGTCGCCGTGTACTCTTCACGGTCGACTTTAAGGATCGTAAGCGGCAGAAAGACCTGCTCTGGATGCCTTCCTGGTGGCAATCGAAAGGCAGCTCCGCGGTCCACGCCACGCCACTCCACCCCACGTACATCCAGCCCACGTACACCGAGTACACGCCAGGCGAGGCGAGCCGAAACTCTTTTTTAAGGTGAACGGCCCAGATATCCAAGTCTTAAATAACTGAGTTTTAAATATCCAGGTTCTTTACGTCGAGCGCGTTATCTTCGATGAACTTGCGTCGCTCCGCGACATCCTCGCCCATCAAAGTGCTGAAAATGCGTTCGGTTTCTACCAGGTCATCCAGTTTGACCGAAAGTAAAGTGCGCCGGTCCGGATCCATCGTCGTTTCCCAAAGCTGTGTCGACGTCATCTCGCCCAGTCCCTTATAGCGCTGGACGTCATATTCACGCCGCCCCTGTTCGATCACGTGCTCAAAGACCTCGCGGGCCGACTGCTTCGTTACCGGGTCGGGAACGGCCTTCCTGGCCTTCTTGGGCTTGGCTGGCGTGTCTGCCACCGCTGCTTCACCCTCGACCTCTTCGGATTCCACCGGCTTGGCGTACTCAATGACGTAAGGCCCCACAAGCTCTTCGCGAATCAGGGAGTACTTCGACATCATTTGCCTGTATTCCGGCGAGGATGCCAGGGTCCAATCCACCGTGCGCACGGCGCCCTGGCTGTCGGTAAAGCTGACAGACCATGTGCGGTGCTCTTCCTCGTACTGAGGCTTGGACACGGCTTTGAATCCGCTGCCCTTCGCCATGTTTCCCAGTTCTGTGTGCAGCTTGGCGATCTTCGGGGGAACGGTCCCTTCACCCTCAAAGTCCGCGCGCTTCATGAGTTCGAACCTGGGCAACAGCTCCGTGACCGTCGTGTTGCGCATGTGCTTGTTGGCCTTCTCGAAGACCCCTAGGTAGTCATTGAGCTGTCCCAGGAACCTGGTCAAGGCGCCGCCCTCAAGCTTCTTCTCTGGGACGCTATAGCGCAAAGTCATGCCGTCGGCGGCCCGCTTGATCATCACCTTGATGAACTCGCGATCGTCCTTGATGTACTGCTCGAATTTCCCCTTCTTGATGCGATAGAGCGGGGGCTGCGCGATATACACATTGCCGCGGCTGATCAGATCGTTCATGTGGCGGAAAAAGAAGGTCAACAGCAGCGTCCGGATGTGCGAACCGTCTACGTCGGCATCGGTCATCAGGATGATCTTGCCGTAGCGCAACTTGCTTGCATCGAAGTCATCTTTGCCGATACCGCAACCCAGAGCGGTAATCATCGCCCGGATTTCTTCATGGCCCAGCATTTTGTCGTAGCGTGCTTTTTCTACGTTGAGGATCTTACCCTTCAGCGGTAGCACAGCCTGAAACTTCCGGTCCCGTCCCTGCTTGGCGGTTCCGCCTGCGGACTCTCCCTCTACCAGGTAGAGTTCGCAACGGTCAGGGTTACGTTCACTGCAGTCAGCCAGTTTGCCCGGCAGGCCGCCGCCGTCGAGCGCGCCCTTGCGCCGTGTGAGGTCGCGCGCCTTGCGGGCCGCTTCGCGCGCCCGCGCAGCTTCGATTGCTTTGTTGATGATCCGCTTGGCAACCGGAGGATTCTGTTCGAAGAACATGCCCAGGCGCTCATTCACAAAAGCCTGCACGGTGCCGGCGATGTCTGAGTTGAGCTTGCCCTTGGTCTGCCCTTCAAACTGCGGCTGCGGCAATTTCACGCTCACCACCGCGACCAATCCCTCGCGCACATCGTCGCCCGAAAGATTTTCCTTCACGTCTTTGAACAGGCCCATCTGCTGGCCTGCCGTGTTGATGGTACGGGTCAGCGCGGTGCGAAAGCCGGAAAGGTGCGTGCCGCCATCGACCGTGTTGATGTTGTTGGCAAAACTGAACACGGCTTCGGAATAGCTGTCGTTGTATTGCAAGGCGATGTCGATCTCGACCCCATCCCGAGAAGACTCCATGACGATGGGCTTATCGTGCAGAACCTGCTTGCCCCGGTTCAAATGCTTGACGAACTCTGCGATGCCCCCCGCGTACTTGAAGTCGGAGCGTTTCGCCTCTCCCGTTTTCGGATCGGTGGCTCGCTCGTCAATGAGCGCAATTTCCAGCCCTTTGTTGAGGAAGGCCAATTGCCTCAGCCTCTGCGCGAGCGTGTCGAAGTTGTATTCGGTAACCGTGAAGATTGTCCTGTCGGGAAGAAAGCGGATCTTGGTGCCACGCTTTTTCGTCGTCCCCGTCTCCTTAAGCTTGGTAATCGGGATGCCTTTGGCGTAGGTCTGCTCGTAGGTGTGCTGATCTTTCCAGACTTCGACATCCAGTTCTTCACTCAGAGCGTTGACGCACGACACGCCAACCCCATGCAGCCCGCCTGAAACCTTGTAGGTCGACGCGTCGAACTTGCCCCCTGCATGCAGCTTGGTAAGGACCACCTGCAAAGCCGGCATGCGCTCGCCGCCTGGAACCTCCATCTCGTCGACGGGGATGCCTCGCCCGTCATCGGTAACGGTGACGGAGTTGTCGATGTGGATGGTCACTTCAACACGCGACGCATAGCCCGCGAGTGCCTCGTCGACGGAATTATCGACGACCTCGTACACCAGGTGATGCAAACCCTGATCGCCCGTAGACCCGATATACATGGCCGGACGCAAACGGACAGCCTCCAGACCCTCCAGCACTTTGATGTTGTCGCCGGTATAGGTGCGTTCGGGGACTGGGGCTGCAGGAGGAAGAGCGGCGGAAAGAGTGACTTCTTTGGTGGACATGCAACTCCGAACGGAATGCTAGAGCATTTTCGCAATTCGTGTAGGCCGGACTCGCCGCAGCGAGCTAAGCTACCGGCCTTTGCGTGGTTTTCTTTCAAGAAAAACCACACCTCGCTGCTCTTACCAGGCCACAGTCATCGCGAAAATGCTTTAAAGTGGCGGCTCTCGGCGAAGCGGCCGATGCTGAATAACATCTTGAAAGTGCAGGCTTTGACCGCACTTTGACTACCCAAGTTTACCACGTTTCCGGCTCCGGAAGTGGGCCCATCCGGCTGTACCAAAAGGGGAAATGAGTGCGCAAAGCCACGAAAACGCTGCGGAAGGCGCGCCTTTATTTTGGGTACCTAAGTGACCGCTGTACATCTTTCGCAGTGTTTATGGTAACTCTATTTTCGGTTACTCTTGAGATGTCAGTTGGGGTACTACTGTAACGGACAGAGTAGATAGCCTCTATATAGTCTGTAAATTGGCTGGTTACTGGTGTCGCAGAACTATACTCAGATTCGTCAGGCAGTTCTACTTCAAACGGAAACAACTACTCTCGGAGGTAATCACATCATGAAGCTTCTCGTACACGCATTTGTCTTTTCCGTCGTTTTCGCAGGTTTCGTAGCCGGTGCAGTTACTACTAAGACAACAGAGGAAGTTCCCACCAGCCACAGCCTCATTGTCCCGCATTTTCTGCCGGTTCCTAATTGCCCTCCTGGCCATACCTCCTGCGGCATAAAGTAAGTCATTTTGGGTACTGTCAGATGTTCCTGCAGTACTCTATCGATGCATGGCTAGCACAAAAGTGCTAGGGTTCGGGGTTTTCTTCGGTTGAGCACCACCTCTTTTCGAGCTATTCTCAAGACTCGTAAGGGGTGTTGTGAATGACCAGCGTAGCCCTCACCATCTTGTATGCGGCGGAGCCACTCTTCATGGTCGTGGCCATGATGGCTCTACTAAGGTCTCGGGAACAGCGGCGCTTTCCAGCGCTGTTTGCCTATGTCGCCCTGCGCCTAGGCTCGACGGTTGTTCTCCATTTCCTTGTGCAGTTCCATCGGTTCATTTCCATTGACCCGCTCAAGGCCTACAGCCTCTACTTCTATGCCTATTGGCTGACCTATGTCGCGGGTGCCGTGGTGGTCTTCCTGGTAATTCAGGAATTGTTCCAGTCGTCGATGGAACCGTTCCCCGGCTTGAAGTGGTTGGGAACCATCTCTTTCCGCTGGGTAGCCTGCATATCATTTGTTGCTGCCTCTGCCGCCCTTCTGACCCCTGGTGGCAGGGCCGATAAGCTCTTGCTGGCCATCGTTGCCCAGGCAATGCGTTGTGAGAGCCTCTTTCTTCTTAGTTTGTTGCTCTTCCTCTTACTCGCTGCCGGCAAGCTCGGCTTGTCTTACCGTAGTCGTGTGTTTGGCGTTAGTTTTGGATTCGGCATCATGGCAGCCAGCGACTTGGTTGTCTCTGCGGCTTTCGTGCATTTCGGCCCCAGCATGATGACATCGACCATCAGCATGATTACCACCAGCACCAGCATCCTGACGCTGGGTGTCTGGTCCGCGTACTTCCTGCAGCGTGAACCAGTTCGTCAGGTACTTGCGCTCAAGTCCACCTCGCCCTTGGCGCGTTGGAACGAAGTGGCGGCAGCTATCGGGCAGACAAGTGTTCGGGTGCCCGCTACAGTGCCTGCCAGCGACTTCTTCCTTCAGGATGTCGAAAAGGTTGTGGAACGCATCCTCATCAAGAATTCACTTAATGTAGCCAGTTAGAACGGATACAAGTAAAGCTAAAGGCCATAACGGCATCGCCGTTATGGCCTTTAGCTTTTGAGCCATAGAGCAGTTTCGCAATGGGTGTAGAGCGGCCTCGCCGCAGCGAGCTAAGCTACCGGCAGTGCAACCAACCTGCGGGTGCCCCATCCTTGACGGTGCTTTTCCGGCAAGGGTGGGAAGCCACAAATCTCAACGCACACCGTCGTCGTGCCTCACCCTTCGCGAAAAAGCGAAGGATGGGGTACCCGCAGGTTGGTTGCACTGCCGGCACCCCACAACACGGCCTGGGCGTGGCGAGGTAGCCCCATGCCGTGCCGCAAAGATGACTCGCATGCGACGGTCCCGCAGCAGAGCTCTCCCACTGTGGCAAATGCGCAAAGCAAAAGAGGGCCCCAGCATCGCTGGGACCCTCTTTTTACAGAAGAAATGCTGAGCTTACTTTGCTGCGGGAGTCTCGACTGGTTCGACCGAAACGAAACGCCCGGTTCTGCCACGGTCAATAAAGTTGACCTTGCCGGCGATCTCGGCATAAAGGGTGTCGTCTTTCCCCCGGCCTACGTTGAGGCCCGGTTTGAGACGCGTGCCACGCTGGCGCACGATGATGGAGCCACCGGTGACTACCTGGCCGGCGAAGATCTTTACGCCAAGCCGCTGCGCGTTTGAGTCGCGACCATTTTTAGAGCTGCCTAAGCCTTTTTTATGTGCCATTGCCTATCCTCAATCTGAAAATCATTCAGCGACTACTGCGCGGCCTTAGCCTCGCTGCCATACGTAAAACCGTTCACCTCGATGCTGTTGATGCGAATCTCGGTGAAGGACTGGCGATGGCCTTGCAGTTTCTTGTATTGCTTCTTGCGCTTGAAATGGAACACCAGGACTTTTTCGCCACGTCCTTCGCCCAGAACCGTGCCAAAAACCTTGCCGGAAGCAGGCTTGGCCAGAGGCGATATCCCGTCGGAGAACGCTAGAACATCGCTGAATTCCACGTTGCTGTCTGCGTCGCTGGCTGTCTTTTCGATCTTGAGAACATCGCCCGGCGCAACGCGATACTGCTTACCACCTGTGCGGATAACCGCGTACATAAAACCTCCAAACGCCGATCACGGCGGCGTCGCAAAATGAGTTGGCCTGGATCTAGCTTGATTGCTGCATGTGCTCAAACCCGAAGGAAGCGCAGGTGAGCAAACCGCACCAAACCGTGACAGCAGCGCAACGCCAACTTGGGCGCGCCGCAGGCTTATCCCCGAACTTTACGATTCTACGGTTTGTCGCCCCGGTTGGTCAATGTCCGTCCCTTCCTGGACTTGTCCGCTGCCACCGCCTCTGTATACCTTTCGCGCGGTTTCCGCGGATTGGAACAGGTAGACGCCGAGCACAACCATCAACGGCTCAAGCGGGTGCCGGAAACGCGCGTGCGCTGTAACTCCATAGTAGACCAGGGGCAGTAACAGAAAGGCCCACGCAAAAAGCACGGCGGCCGGAACCTTACGACGCAGGGCCAGCGCGAGTCCTAGTAGTCCAACGACGCTGGCAAAGATAAAATTCAGGCTTCGCGCATACTCTGCCCACTCGGTCCGGCTGACCGGGTGGGGAACACCTGCCCAGAAGAAAAACACCCGCTTGAGCGTGTTTCTGGCAAACAGACCCGGATTGGCCGCGATCACAGCCTTTGCCTGGTCTCCGCGCATTCTGGAATAGGCGATTTCCCCCGCTTTCGTATACAGACGCAGTTGGTCGGGGGCCTGGATGGGATGGTCGTACTCCATCAAAAGGCCGGTGGCTCCGGGACCATTACCCAGGTAAAGCTCGGCCCCGAAGTTAGTCCGCGTCGGCACAAACTGGTGAAAAACCTCCCAGTTTCGCCAGATCCATGGGCCAAGACACGCGAAAAACAATAACGCCGCTAACAGAACTCCAGCCGATTCGCGCCTCCAGTCCCGCGAACCCGCCAACACCCATAGTCCGCTGGCCGGCAAAAAAATCAGCAGTGCTGGATTGGCCAGGCCAGTCAGTCCCCACACCAGCCCAAACAGCGCCCAGTTTAGTGCAACCCTTCGCTCTTGCTGCTGGTCCCGCAAACGCAGCGCCACCACCAGCAGCCAGGAAAAGAGGAAGGTGCTCAGGGATGTATCCCACACCCAGCGGACGGCGTACTGCATGGCTGCCGGGTAGAGCGCCCAGATCCAGGCCGACCAGCGTGCCACACGGAGGTCGAAGCAGCGAGCGCCGATCTCCCAGATTGTGCGTACGGTCAGAGCTGAAAACAGGCTGTTGATGGTGAATATCACCCACGCCGACTGCGGCGTGAACACCCCGAATACTTTGAACACTCCACCCAGGATCAGGGGATAGAGTGGACCTACCCACGCTGTCGGTCCGGTATGTCCGCGAAAGGGGTCTGCAAAGCCGTATCCTGTGGCCAGCGCGCGCGCGATGCGCCCCATCTCCTGGCCAAACAGCATGTGATCGTCTTCCGGGTGGATACGGTAGGTGTGCGCCAGGGTGACGTAGAGCACCCGTACCCCAAAAGCTACCCAGAAGACCAGCCAGGGCGCACGGTAGGGCGAATCGTTCGCGGTCTCTTTTGTCGAGTGCTTCACAGGCTGCGGGTAAGTTTCCAATCCCTACGGAGATACATGGAAAGCGTACCTCAGCCCGGTCAACTCTCGGGCAAGCTTGACCGGGTTGTCGCCGGGTCGCACTGCGGCTATACTGGGAGTTCGCCGGTTTGGTGCGTGTACCTGTCCTGTCCTCTAACCGCCATCGCCTTCTGCGGTCGCGTGATTACGGAGTAAGACTGCCGCCTGTTTCTGCGAAAACCTTAGGGTATTGGAGTTTTGTCATGGCACAGATTTGCAAAGTCTGCGGCAAGGGTCCGCAGTTCGGTAACAAGATCTCGCATGCGCACAATGTTTCCAAGCGCCGCTGGAATGTGAATTTGCGTCCGGTCAAGGCTTCGGTCAACGGCGGAACCAAACGCATTCGCGTCTGCACGCGCTGCATCAAGGCCGGCAAGGTCGTCAAAGCAGCTTAAGCGAAGGCTGCGGTTTTCCCGCAGCCTTCGCTTATTCCTTTTCCCCCGGCACTTTGGGGTCGAAACCAAGCGACAGCGAATTGATGCAATACCGCAGGCCTCCGGGCTTCGGGCCATCCGGGAAAACGTGTCCCAGGTGGGCTCCGCAGCGTGCGCAGGTCACTTCCGTCCGGGTCATTCCGTAGTTCTTATCTTCATGCAACTCCACGGCCGCGGCGTTGGCCGGTACGGTAAAGCTCGGCCATCCACTTCCTGACTCAAACTTGGTGTCAGAGCTGAAGAGTTTCGCTCCACAAGCTCCACAGCGGTAATCGCCATCGGAGTGGTTGCGGTAGAGCGCTCCTGAGAAAGCCGGTTCCGTGCCCTTTTGCCGCATGACGTGGTACTGCTCAGGCGTCAGCTCTGCCCGCCACTCGGGGTCAGTTTTCTCGATCTTGTCCAGCTTTTCCACTTGGTTGTTTGCCATGTCCTTCGCTCCTGGGTCATCGACCCTGTACATTCGATGCGTCGTGCCTTCTCTCTGACGCAAGTGCCGACGCGAGCTCTAGCGTTGCGCGATCACGTCGATCTCGACTAGTGCGTCCTTGGGCAGTCTCGAAACCTCCACCGTGGATCTTGCCGGCGCGACCACACCTTCCGGCGCAAGATAGGTGGCGTAGATTTCGTTCATCGCGGCAAAATCCGCCATATTTTTCAAGAAGACCGTGGTCTTGACCACGCGATGCATATCGGTGCCGGCTTCGGCCAAAACCGCCTTAATGTTTTCCAGCACGCGAACCGTTTGTTCGCGTATCCCACCTTCTACGATCACTCCGCTGGCTGGATCGAGGGGAACTTGTCCGGAGGTATAAATCATGTCTCCGATTTGTACTGCCTGGGAATAGGGGCCGATGGCCGCGGGTGCGCTTTGGGTAGAAACAGCAGACTTGCCGGGATTGCTCATGCCCTGATTTTACGCAGCTTCGAACAGTCTCTGGCAAGTAACCTGGCGGGGATAAGCATCTCGCGCTTTTTCGTAAGAAGGAAAAAAAAGATTTCTCGTATGCGGGTCAATCGGGCCTCAGTTCATTCGGCTACATCGGGAAACCGCTTTAGACCTTGTGCGCACGTTGCACGTCGCGCACTCCCGGAACCCGCCGCAGGCCACCCACGATACGCGTCAGGTGCCGCATGTCTTCCGCTTCCAGCACAAATTCGACGACTGCTTCAGAATCTCCCGTTGGTTTGGAATCCACTCCGCGGATGTTGGTGCCGTCGTCACTGATCACCGCCGTCATTTCCTTCAACATCCCCGCGCGATCGTCACAAAACACCGTCAGTTTCACCGGATAGGTCATCTTGCGGCCGGTATTCTCTACGCCGGCACGCGCCCATTCTACGGAGATGCGGCGGTCGCTCTCGTACAACAGATTCTGCACATTCGGGCAACTGCGGGCATGCACAGCCACGCCTTTACCGCGGGTCACGTAACCCACAATCTCTTCGCCGCGAATCGGATTGCAACATCGGGCACGGTATACCAGCAGATCATCCTGACCTTCGACTTGCAGAGAGTCGGAACCGTGCATGTGCACGCGTCTGACCGCCTCCGACATGGACCCGGTGGACGGCGTCCCAGCCGCGTCCTTTCCTGGCTCTGCTTCTGAACCCGTCCCTGTGGTCACACCCGGCGAGAGCTTGTTCAGCACCTGACGCGAAGAGTATTTGCCGAAGCCAAGGGCGCCCATCAGGTCGCTCGCAGTCGCCAGACCGCACTCCGCTGCGACCCGGGCATAGTCGGCGTCGGTCAACTTACTTAGGGAAACCTTGTATTTGCGCGCTTCACGGTCAAGCAGCTTCTTGCCGATTTCGATGGCCCGTTCGCGCTGGTGCTCATTGAGCCAGTGCTTGATCTTGTTGCGTGCCTTGGAACTCTTGGCAAACGTAAGCCAGTCGCGGCTCGGTGTGTGGCCGTTCTGCGTTACGACTTCCACAATGTCGCCGTTATGCAGCTTGGTACGCAGTTGCGCCATGCGGCCGTTCACCTTCGCACCCACGCAGGAGTTACCCACCTCGGTATGGATGGTGTAGGCAAAGTCGATGGGCGTCGCGTCCTTGGGCAGCACAACCACCTTGCCTTTGGGCGTAAAGGTGTACACCTCTTCCGGGTAGAGATCGATCTTGAGGGTCGAGAGAAACTCGTTGGGATCGGTCATTTCCCGCTGCCACTCGACCAGCTGGCGCACCCAGGCGAGGCGCTGCTCATCGCGCGCGTTGGTGGGCGAGCCGCCGGCTTTATATTTCCAGTGCGCCGCGATGCCTTCTTCCGCCACGCGGTGCATTTCCTCAGTTCTGATCTGGACCTCGAACTGGTGCCCACCCTCGCCCATCACCGTGGTGTGCAGGGATTGGTACAGATTAGGCCGGGGCATCGCAATGAAGTCTTTGATGCGGCCGGGTACTGGGCGCCAGATGGAGTGAATCAGGCCGAAGGCGGCATAGCAATCCTGCACGGTGGCCGTAATCACGCGCACGGCCAGCAGATCGTACACCTGGTCGACCGTGATTTTTTGTTTCTGCAACTTCTGGTAAATACTGTAGAGCCGCTTGATGCGCCACTCCAGGCGCGCCTCGATCTTGTTCTCGCGCAGCTTGTCGTTGAGCAACGCTTCGACCGAGTTCAGGAACTGCTCGTCCTCTTCGCGTGCTGCCTCAACCGCGGTCTTCACCTGGTCGTAGCCGAAGGGATCCACGTAGCGGAAAGCCAGATCTTCCAGTTCACCGCGCACCTTACCCATTCCCAGGCGGTGAGCCAGGGGTGCATAGATATCCAGAGTTTCGCGGGCGATATTTTCCTGCTTTTCACGGGAAAGATGCTCAAGCGTCCGCATGTTGTGCAGCCGGTCGGCCATCTTGATTAGCACCACGCGTACATCGCTGACCATGGCCAGCAACATTTTGCGAACGTTCTCGGCCTGGCGGTCTTCGCGGTTAGCGAACTGGATTTTGTCGATCTTGGTCACGCCTTCGACGATGTGCGCGACCTGCTCCCCGAATTGTTCAGTGATGTCTTCCGTGGTGACTGGCGTGTCTTCGACGGCGTCATGCAGCAGACCGGCCGCGATGGCGGTCGAATCCAGCTTCATCTCGGCGAGAACCTGGGCTACTTCCAAAGGATGCAGGACATACGGTTCGCCGGAAGCGCGGAGCTGCCCGCTGTGGTGCTGCACGCAAAACTCCCATGCCTTGCGAATGATGCCGATGTCGTCGCTGGGACGATTCTTGCCTATCGTCGCGAGCAACTCGGCAAACTTCGCCGCCAGGATGCCTGGCTCCGCTGGTGGTTCCAGCGGAGTGGAGTGGACCGTCGCCATACCTGATTATAGGCTGGCCGATGAGAGCTTGCTACGTACCTCCGGTACCCTCTGAGTGTCTTATCGGGCCTCGCCGGCTCGCGATCATCGAACGCCGGCACTGTGCGAAGATGTTCTGTGCCTCGTAAATCCAGTTCTTCGCCTGCAGCTAAGTCAGCAATCCCTCGTCGTCAGCGCAATGAGGGGCCGGTGGCTATGATCTCCCGCAGAGCCGCAGACCGGCTGCGAGCCGGGCATCTCTGGGTCTACCGTTCCGATATCGAACATGTCGTCGAAGTGGACGCGGGCTTGCTCGCCGTGGCCGACCATCGTGGGTTTCCGCTGGGCACAGCGTTGTGGAGCCCAGCCTCTCAGATTGCTCTTCGCATGGTCAGCTCCGATCCGGCGCTTAGTCAGTCCGCCTGGCTGATATTGCTCGCCGAGCGCCTGCGTCAGGCTATTCATCTTCGGGATGGCATGCTTGATGAAGGAACGGACGCCTGCCGCCTGGTCTTCAGTGAGGCCGACCAATTGCCAGGCCTCATTGTGGATCGCTACGGCGATCTGGTTCTTTTCGAGATTCTCGCGAAGGCGCTCGATCAGGACGACGTACGTGCCGTCATCCTGGAGGCACTCAAGGCGGAGCTTCAGCCGGCGACGATTGTGGAGCGCTCCGATGCCCGCATCCGTGAATTGGAACAACTGAGCCAGCCTTCCGAGGCCGCGCTCTATTCCGCCGACCCTGTCGCGCAACTGCGAACGATTTTTCACCTGAATGGGCTGGCCTTTCACTACGACGCCCATGCAGGGCAAAAGACCGGAGCCTTTCTCGATCAGCGCCTGAACTACGCGGCGTCAGCACGCTATGCCCACGGCGAAGCGATCGACGTCTGCACCTACCAGGGAGGGTTTGCGCTGCATCTCGCGCAGGTTTGTAGCAAGGTCACCGGTATCGATGCTTCACTAGCCGCACTTGAGGTCGCCGAAGAAAACCTGGAGGTCAACCGGCACCGCATTCGGGCATCGGTGGACTGGGTGGAGGCCAATGCCTTCGACCTGCTGCGCGACTGGAGCACGGCAGGCAACGCGTACGACACCGTGGTTCTCGATCCGCCGGCTTTTGCCAAATCGAAGCGTGCCGTGGAGGGAGCCCTGCGCGGCTACAAAGAGCTCAATTTGCGCGCGCTGAAGATGCTGCGCCCTGGTGGGACGCTGATCACCTGCTCCTGCTCGCACCACGTCTCCTGGGACGAATTTCATGGCGTGGTGGCGGCGGCGGCGGGCGATGCGCAAAAGCGTGTGCGTCTGTTGGAAAGGCGCGGCGCCGCATCAGATCACCCGGTCATTTTCAACATGCCTGAAACCGAATACTTGAAGTGCCTGATCCTGCAGGTCGAACCCCACTGAACAAAACCCGGCTTGCATGGGGGCCACCCAGCCTGCTGTGGTGGCAGCACAGGCCATAAAATGAAAACCAGATGACATTTGCAACGCAATGGCAACACGCCTGGCTTGTTGTCGCTTCTTTCCTGGCCGGTGCTATCAATGCCATGGCGGGTGGCGGTTCGTTTCTGTCCTTTCCTGCGCTCCTGGGTGCAGGGGTTCCTCCCATTCAGGCAAATGCCACCAACACGGTTGCGCTTTGGCCGGGTCAGTTCACCTCCATCGCCGCCTTTTGGCAGGATGTGAAGGCCAATGTCCGGCTGGTGCTTCCCGTTTGTTCGGCCGCTCTGCTGGGTGGCCTGGCAGGGGCGATTGCCCTGCTGCGCACCGGCCAGGCTACCTTTCTGACCCTGGTGCCCTGGCTGTTGCTGCTGGCCGCGGGCCTCTTTGCCGTAAGCGGTCCGGTGTCGGCCTGGCTGCAGCGTAACCGGGTAGCCGTTTCAGGCACCAGGCTACATCTTGTTTACCTTTGGATCGGGGTCGTCCTGGTTTGCTTTTACATCGGCTATTTCGGAGCCGGAGCCGGCTTTCTGCTGATGTCGATCCTGGCCGTCTTCGGCATCCAGAACATCCATGAAATCAACGCTTTAAAGGTGGTTGGAACCACTACGGCGAATGGCATTGCGGTGCTGACGTTTATCGTCAACAAGCAGATTCTCTGGAAATATTGCCTGCTCATGATGATCGCCGCGGCGTTGGGCGGCTATCTGGGAGCGCGGCATTCGCGCCGTTTACCGCCGGTCTTCATGCGCAGGGTGGTCGTGCTGATTGGTTTGGGGATGGCCTCCTACTTCTTTTGGAAACGCTACGCCTGAGCGTTGCCGAGTATTCTTAAAGAGGGACTGTATGAGCCACGAAGGCATCCGTTTTATCAGCGAAGAAGAGGCACAGAGGCTGGCCCAGCAGGGGACGGAACGCCCGCTCTCGCGCGAGGCAACCGAGCCGGCGCGTGTGCGCGTGCAAAAGACGACCGGTACCGGTGTGGAGATCGACTGGAAGGACGGCCACCAGAGCCATTGGAACTTCACCTGGCTACGCGATGCTTGTCCCTGCGCGACGTGCCATGAGGAGCGTGGAGCTGCCGGCCGGCAGCCCGGGCAACCGAAGCCCCAGTCTGCATCTCCGCTACAGATGTATAAAGCTCCGGCCCGGCCCGAGTCGGTAGCGCCGGTTGGCCGCTACGCCATCAGCTTCCGCTGGAACGACGGTCACCAGAGCGGCATCTACTCCTGGGACTACCTGCGCCGCCATTGCCAATGCAGCGAGTGCCGCACCGCCAAACTGTAAACCGGCGACCCATGCCCGGTTTTGCCAGGTATGGGACACCTCAAACCCTGGTCTGAATTTCTCACACGGTTGAGAGTGATAGAGAAACACCGCTCGCTATCGCTTGGTCGCAGTGCAACAAACCTGCGGGTGCCCCATCCTTCGCTTTCCTGCGAAGGGTGGGTTACCACGGCCTTGTACATTGAGATTTGTACGTTGAGATTTGTGGCTACCCACCCTTGCCGGAAAAGCGCCGTCAAGGATGATTGCATGACAGCGTCGGCTCCTTCGACCTGAGTAGACTGGTTGCTGCTAACGACCGGAAGCTCGGGAGGAAAGGAGCCGAGCATGATGATTATAGGCTGTGATTTTCATCCGCGGTTTCAACAGATCTCCTATTTGCTTGAGGAAACAGGAGAGTGTGGGCAGCGGCGCTTGATGCACACGGCGGAGGCGGTAAAGTACTACCGCTCGCTGTGCGGCACCAGGATGCGAGTTGGCATCGAGGCCACCGGGAGCTATGGCTGGTTTCGACGCTTGATGAGTGAGCTGGGCTATGAACTTCTAGTGGGAGATGCGACCCAGATTCGCGCCTCGAACCCGCGCCGGCAGAAGACCGACAAGCGGGATGCGGAGCATATTCTGCGTTTGTTGATGGAGGATCGTTTCCCTGCCATCTGGCAGCCGCCGGCAGAGAACGAACAGCTGCGGCAACTGCTGTTGCATCGCTGCCGCCTGGTCAGGTTGCGCACGCGGGTGACCAACCAGTTGGACGGGATGGCCAAGAACGAAGGGCTGATCATTCCAGGCCGATGGAGCGGAAAACGCCGCCAGGCCATTGAAGCCTTACCGCTGCCGGGCTGGTATGGCGAGCGGCGCAAGGATCTGCTGGCTCTGCTGGACCGGGTTGAGGAACGGATTGCGCCCTTGAACAAGGCGGTAAGCCAGGCTGCGGCCTCCAACGCCGAGGCTTGTCTGCTGATGACGCATCCGGGCGTGGGTCCGGTGGTTTCACTGGCCTACGTGCTGACGATCGGCAACTGGCAGAGGTTTCCGCGCGGCAAGCAGGTGGGCAGTTATCTGGGGCTGATTCCGTCTGAGGATTCCAGCTCCGACAAGCGCCGTCTGGGACACATCTCCAAGCAGGGCAACACGCTGCTGCGCTGGTTGCTGGTGGAGGCGGCGAGCACCGCGCAGAGGTACGACGCGAGCTGGCATCGGCAGTATGTGCGCCTGTCGATGGAGAAGCATCATGGCGTGGCGAAGGTGGCCATCGCGCACAAGCTGGCAGTTAGGTTGTATTGGATGTTGCGCTCCGGGCAAGATTATCAGCACGTCAGGGAGCGCGGTTCACATGCGAGGCAGTCCGAGTGCCCCATTGGTCTCAGCAAGAGACCGGTCGAATGATTGGACGCCTCGACTCTTTCTGCGAGGAAAGAGTTTGAACAGGAAATCATGGTGCAGTACCGGACCGAATACATGGCTGATGGAACCTGATGGTTCTATCGAAGGTGATTGAATCAACGTGCGAGCTCGGGTCGTTTAGCAATGAAGGACGGTTTTCCAATTATGGTTCGAATCTCGGAAAGTACGTCCGCGATTCGAACCAAGCTCAATGGTCGGAGTGATCGGAGCGGGGGTCAAGGGTCAAGATGAACGCCTAAGTACGGCGCCCTTGACCCCGCACCGATCACAACGGGAGATTCTGTGCCTTTCTCCCTTGACAGGAGTGCAGGCTGTCATACATGGGGCACACGCAGGTTGGTTGCGCTGCCAGCCACCGCAGCCAACAGCCTCCCTGCTGGTGCGAAAATGCTTTCAAGGAGCAGGTTTACGAGGCGCCGCATGGTTGATCGGCAGCGTCTGCCACGCCGTCCGCATGCACTCGATCGCCTCCGCCGCATTGCTTGCCAAGAGAATGTGCGCAAAGGTTTCTGGTTTCAGGAACCCTTCTTCGATCGTGATCTCGAGAAACCGTAGCAGGTAATCGTAATACCCAAGCGTATTCACCAGCACACAGGGCTTTGTGTGGATACCCAATTGCGCCCAGGTAAGAATCTCAAAGAATTCATCCAGCGTTCCGAATCCCCCTGGCAACGCAACGAAGGCATCCGCCTCCTGCGCCATCAATGCCTTCCGTTCATGCATCGTATCCACCACGACCAGCCTGTTCAGCCCGTGGTGGGCGACTTCCACGTCAGCAAGGCTGCGTGGGATCACTCCAATCACCTCGCTCCCGTGCGCGAGTGCGGAATCTGCCACCGCCCCCATCAAACCCACCTGAGCTCCTCCGTAAACCAGTCCCAGGCCGTTTGTACCCAACAAGCGACCCAGCTCGGTCGCCTCGTCCCTATAATCCGGACGCACTCCGGATTTCGATCCACAAAAAACGCACACTCTTCGCTGCAAGGCTTCCCCCGCGTTCCACATAGCAGAATTGCAACACAAGTTGCCGACGATACACTGTAAAAGACAACGCATTCCTTGGTAAGCCGACAACAGCGCACACCCTCAGAGACCAGCCATTGCAACATCTGCTCGAAAAAATGAACCCGCAGCAACGCGCCGCCGTCGAATCGGTCGACGGGCCGTTGCTGATTCTCGCCGGGGCGGGCTCCGGCAAGACCCGCGTCATCACCCACCGCATCGCCTATCTCATCCAGGTGCGTCATGTCGCCCCGGATAGCATTCTGGCCGTTACGTTCACCAACAAGGCTTCGGCCGAGATGGCCGCGCGTGTCGATAAACTGCTCGAGCACCAATCCATGGCCAAGCCTCTGCTGGCCACGTTTCACTCCTTCTGCGTGCGCATGCTGCGCCGCGATATCGAAGCTTTGCGCATCGGCGACCAGGGGTTAACCCGCAATTTTGTGATCTACGACGAAGCCGACCAGCAGTCTGTCGTGAAGCAGGCGATGCGCCGCATGGGGCTCGACACCAAGCAGCTCACACCGCGCACGGTTCTTTCGCGCATCTCCTGGGCCAAGAACCACATGCTCGACCCGCAGGAGATTTATCTGCAATCCACCGACCCGGTGGCGGAACGCATCGCGCATATCTACGAGATCTATAGCAAAGAACTGCGCAAGGCGAATGCCCTCGATTTCGATGATCTGTTGCTGGAGGCGGTGCGTCTGTTGCTCTCTTCGGCTGAGGTGCGCGAGCGCTACAATCGCCGCTATCGCTACCTGCTGATCGACGAGTATCAAGACACCAACCGCCCGCAGTACGAATTGATGAAGTTGCTTTCCGGGCCGGAGCAAAATGTCTGCGTCGTCGGTGACGAAGACCAGAGCATTTACTCCTGGCGCGGCGCCGACATCCGCAACATCCTCGAGTTCGAGCGCGATTTTCCCGAAGTCAAAACCATTCGCCTGGAGCAGAACTATCGTTCCACGCAGGTGATCCTCGAGGGAGCGTCCGCCGTGGTTGCGCGCAACCTGCAGCGTAAGGGTAAGAATCTGTGGACCTCGCGCGAAGGCGGCGCGATGATCGGCTACTACGAAGCGCCGGATGGAGAAAACGAGGCGCTTTTCATTGCCGACTATATCCAGAAGTACATGCGCCGTGCCGGGCAGGATCAGGATCTGCCGCGCGCAGCCGTGCTCTATCGCACAAATTCTCAGTCCCGCCTGGTCGAAGAAGCTCTTCGCCGCTACGGCATCGCCTACACCATGGTGGGTGGCTTTTCTTTTTATGACCGTTCCGAAATCAAAGATCTTCTGAGCTATCTCAAGCTCGTGCAGAACCCGGATGATTCGATCGCTCTCTCGCGCGTCATCAACACACCCGCGCGCGGTATCGGCAAGACCACACTTGAAGTGCTCGAGCGCCTGAGCCTCGAAACCGGCATGAGCACCTGGAAGGCGGTCGGCCGTGCGATCAAAGATCAGCTTCTCCCGGCGCGGGCCTGCATGGCGCTGGACACTTTTCGCAAGATGATTGAGGATGCCCGGGCTTTGCTCGCGCCCGGCTTTGCCGAAAAACTCACGCAGGATGTAGCTGCCGCCGATACGCCAGCGATCGAAGAATCCTTTACCGGTGAACAGCCGATCGAACCTTCTGCCGATTCAGGACAATGGGAAGATGTCGCCTTCGATTTTGGTGATTTGGAACCTGTCCCCGAAGAGCCTGCTATGCCTTTCTTCGTCTTCGATGACGAGGAATCGCATTCCGTTTCCGAGGCCAAGAGCTCTGCCGTTGTCAGGAGCGCTGCCGCCACTGCACCGGCAGCGGCAACAGAGTCGCCACGGCAAGAGGGTTTCCGCAAGCCAGGGGACGCAGCCACCCTGCCGGAATTGATTCGCTTTCTCATTGACCGGACAGGCTACATTCGAGCGCTCGAAGACGAGGGTACGCCGGAAGCCGTCTCCCGCATTGAAAACCTGAAGGAACTGGCGAACGCCGCGCAGGATGCCCAGCAGCGCGGCGAAACCCTGTCGGAGTTTCTCGACCACGCCGCCCTGGTCAGTGACGCTGACAGTTACAATCCCGAAAGCCGCGTAACCCTGATGAGTCTGCACGCCGCCAAGGGACTGGAGTTTCCCCTGGTTCTGCTCGCCGGCATGGAAGAGGGCTTGTTCCCTCACTCGCGCACGCTCAATCAACCAAATGAGTTGGAAGAGGAGCGCCGGCTCTGCTACGTAGGCATGACGCGGGCCATGGATGCCCTGGTGCTGACGCGCGCCCGCTATCGCCGGAGATACGGGAACGATATGCCGGAATCCAGCATTCCATCGCGCTTTCTCGAAGAGATTCCGGCCCATTTGTTGGAAGACCTTACCCGCGGTCAGCGAACACCCAGCAGTGGCGCTTACGGTGCGCGCTATGGGGCAAATCGCGGCCGCGATGACTCGGAGGGCACCTCGCATTACAGCTATGAGGACGAAGATCAGCGTCCTCGCACCGCGTCCCCATCGCCTTCGAATCGTCAGTATGGGGCGCGTTCACAGACTGGTTCGATCGACAACATTGCCCAGTTTTTCTCCTCAGGCAAGGGCAGCGTGACGCGGCCGAAACTCGAAATTCCTGGCTCCGCGGGAGCCACGGGGTTCCGCAGCGGCCAGCGCGTACGCCACCCCAAATATGGTGAAGGCGTGGTCTTCCGCCGCGAGGGAGACGGTGACGATGCGAAGATTACGGTACAATTTTCTGAATTCGGCGTGAAAAAACTAGTAGAGAAGTTCGCTCAGCTGGAAAAGGTTTAGACAAGGAAAATAATGGCGAATACCAAGAAAATCGAAGATAAGTTAGAACGAAAGAAAGTAAAGCGCGCCGCACGGAAGAAAGCAGCACCCAAGGGCCCACGCACCCTGCCTCGCGGTTCGAATAAAAAGAAGACAAAGAAGGCGAGCCGAGGCCAAAGCAAGCGTTAACCCGTTTTCGCAAATGGTGTAGGGGAAAAAGTTGCTCTGCAAGCAGGCGTTCGGCCAATTACCGGGGTCCCCAGCAAGCTTTGCTTGTTGGGGTGGAATTACCGGGGTCCCCAGCAAGCTTTGCTTGTTGGGGTGGAAAGAACGCCTGCGCACAACCAAGTCCCGCCGCACTAGCGTATTTGTGAAAATGCCATAACCGTTCTTTCGAACCCTCCGAACCTTCCGAATCTTTCTGGGCTTGCACCTGAGGGTGCTAGCCCAGGATCTGGCCGTCACTGCATCAGGAGCCGAGACGCTGCGAAAGCAATTATTCGCAACTAAATCGATCGACAAGCTGATCAGCGACTCGGAACTCCCTGAGCACTGTCTGAAGAAAACGCTTGGCCCCTGGTCGCTGACCGCGCTGGGTATCGGCGCAGTGATAGGCTCCGGAATCTTTACCGTGATCGGTACCGCCATCGCGGGAGAGAAGTTCGATACCTCGTCGATTTTGAACACTCCACTTCTCGACTACCTGGTCAATCACCACGCATTGTCGGGGCGTCCAGGAGCTGGGCCCGCGCTCGCTTTCTCGATCGTTCTGGTGGCCATGGTCTGCGCCTTCACCGGGCTCTGCTATGCCGAATTGGCGTCGATGATCCCCATCGCCGGCAGTGCGTACACCTATACCTACGCGACGATGGGTGAACTGGTCGCCTGGATCATCGGCTGGGATCTGATCCTCGAGTATGCGGTCAGCAACATGGCCGTTTGCGTCGGCTTCGCGGCCCACATCGTCGATTTCATGGACTGGTTTGGTGTGCATCCCAGCGCGCGGTGGATCTCGCCCGCATTCCTGCCCTCGGGCCTGAGTGACTTTCAGGGCAACGCCGTCTATCAGCCTGGCTGGCACTTCGGCTTCAACCTGCCCGCTTTTCTAATCGTCCTGATTTTGACCGTAGTGTTGGTCCGCGGTATACGTGAATCCGCCAGCACCAACAACATCATGGTGTTATTGAAGATCTCCGCGATCCTGGTCTTCGTCGTCGCCGGCGCTCACTTCATTCACCCTGGTTACTGGCATCCGGTCTTCCCCAACGGCTGGTCTGGTGTACTCACCGGCGGCAGTATCATCTTTTTCACTTACATCGGTTTCGATTCGGTTTCGACTGCTGCGGAAGAATGTCACCGGCCACAGCGCGATGTGCCCATCGGCATTCTGGCCACCCTGGCCGTTTGCACCATCCTCTACGTGGGTGTGGCGGTGGTTCTTACCGGCCTCGTTCCCTGGCAAACTCTGGTCGATGATGCGGCGCCCGTGGTCAACACCCTCAAGAAGCTAAGCCACGATACGGGCTCGGTTTCGCTGAACTGGGTTCGTCTGGTGGTGCTCTGCGGGGCCATGATGGGCATGATCTCGTCCATTCTGGTCTTCCAGCTGGGTCAGGCGCGGGTCTGGTTCGCCATGTCACGCGACCGGCTTTTCCCTCGCTGGTTCGGCAAGGTGCACCCGAAATATCGCACGCCGGCGGTGGCCACCTGGGTGGCGGGCTTGCTGGTAGCCATTCCCAGCGGCCTGCTCGATATCGGCACCCTGGCTGACTTATCGAATATCGGCACCCTCTTCGCCTTTGTGCTGGTAGCGATCGGCGTACTCATCCTGCGCTATCGAGAGCCCGACCGGCGTCGCGGTTTCCGTGCCCCCGGCGGTCTTGCCGTACCTATCCTCAGTCTCTTGTTTTGTGTTCTGCTTATGTCGGGGCTGCCCATCATTACCTGGTTCCGGTTTTTCGGCTGGCTGGTCATCGGTTTGGGCATCTACTTCCTTTACAGCCGCAAACACAGCGAATTTTCATCCCTCTCATGACACGTCTTGCCACCCCGCGTCGGATCCCAGCCTCATGGCTGCGCGCCCTCCCGAAAGCCGAGCTGCACCTGCATCTGGAAGGTACGGTTTCCCCGGAGACTCTGGTCGAACTAAGCAAGCGCCACGATGACGACCATTTAACCCTGGAAGAAGCTCGCTCGCTCTACCGCTACACCGACTTCACCGGCTTCCTGCTGGCCTTCAAGGCGGTCAGCGAACGGTTGCGCACCGCTGCCGACTACGAACTCATCACCTATCGCATGTTGGAGCGCCTGGCGGCCCAGGGAATCGTGCACGCCGAGGTCTACGTGTCTGTCGGCGTGGTCTACTACTGGCGGCGTATCGAATTTGAGCCGCTGTTTCAGGGGATGGAGGCAGCGCGCATCCGTGCCGAACGGCAATTTGGCATAAGCCTCTACTGGATTTTTGATGCCGTCCGTCATTTTGGTCCGGAGGAGGCCGCCCGCGTCTTCCGCAAGGCGGCGGAACTGCGCCGGGAGTCGCCCAGCATTATCGGGATTGGGATTGGCGGAGACGAACGTCGCACCGGGGCGGAACCCTTCCGCGAATTATTCCAGGAAGCCAGGGAAGCCGGACTTCGCCTGACTGCCCACGCCGGCGAAACCGTGGGGCCAGAAAGCATCTGGGCAGCACTCAACATCGGTGCTGAGCGCATTGGCCATGCCCTTTCCGCCCATTTGGATACAGACCTGATCGCGGTGCTTTCTGAACGGCAGGTGCCGCTGGAGATCTGCGTTACCTCCAATTTCCGCACCGGTTGCTGCCCAGTGCTCGAAGAGCACCCGGTACGCCGCTATTTCGACGCCGGGCTCATGGTTACCCTCAATTCAGACGATCCCGCGATGTTCTTGAGTGACCTGGAAGGGGAATACCGTGTGGCTCATGAAGTCTTTGGTTTTACCGAAGAACATTTAAGGGAATTGGCGTCTAACTCTATTGAGGCCAGCTTTCTTCCCGCGATACGAAAGGTCGAACTCCTGCATCGAATTGAGCAGGTGAAATAGCTCTTTGGTGTCGCTGTTTGGTGTCACTCATTGGTGTCACTCATCGTAACTATCTCGATTCTACAAAGCTGCGCTATGATTTTGGCATGATGTACGCGGGTGGTAACGACCATCACGGGCTACAAAATTCCGGCCACGCGCCGGGTTCATCTTCCCCCGAGGAAGAAGGGTCTGCTATGTGGATTGTTGGCTGGACTTCTGTCTTGGTTGGAATTGCTGCCGTTGGGCTCTACGTCGGTCGCGAATTGCGGGCGCGGTACAAATTCAACCGCCGCACGCAGTACGACTTCTTTTCGCATGCCGGGGATAGCGTTCCTGCCGCAGACTACGGCACCGGAATCTAGCTTTTCACCAACGGGTCGACGTTGACGTTGATGTTGATGGAACGGCGATGGTTCTTGTCCTCATGGGCTCGGCGCACAGAGATCTCCTGTTCGCGGAGCAGTGCTGGCGCGATACTGGAGCCATACTGGCGCACTGCTGGCGCAAACCGCAGTGAGAATTTTTTCCTGAGTCATGCCACGCGGACCTTTTGTCGGCCCCGCAAGCCTTGGAGCAGAACCAGCACAACTGTACCCAGCGGCAAGGACGCTTGACTGGATTTTTCATCAAGAAAAATCCTACTTCCCCGATGTCGACCGGGTACACCTATGCTGGTTCTGCTCTAATAAATCCCGGTTAAACCGGGTACGGTGGCCCACCTTCGTAGAAGCGTACGTGGACCAAAACGAAGGGGCGAAGCTTCGTCATAAGCTCTCGCTCGACCGGCAACATTGAAACGGGTTTCCGCGCCCAGCCGCTATATACTGCGGGTATTCACCGCATTGAGCATTCTCGCTCATCCAACGAGCATTTTTATGCGGAGCTGGGACCGCTAAGTCATGGGAGAACAAGGAGGCAAGCCTCCCGGGCACGACCCCGCAAAGCCGGGCACTGGCGGAATCCGCACTCCGCTCAAGGGTGAAAGCTCGTCTGCCAATATTCGCCTTCCCAGCGACGCGGATACCGTCTTCGGTGCTCCGGCTATTTCGCAACATTCGAGTGATAGTCCTACGATGATCGGGCCGGGCTCGTCCCTGTCGCCGCGCACCCTGTCACCTCACACCCTGTCCGGCGAGTACACAGAGGGCGGACAGATCGATCTAGCCCCCGGTCAGCTCCTCACGCAGCGCTACGAGATCCTGAGTCTCCTGGGTGAAGGTGGCATGGGCGCCGTCTATAAGGCGCGCGATGTGGAATTGAGCCGCATGGTGGCTCTCAAGGTCATCCGCCCCGACCTGGCCCGGAATCGCGCCATCCTGGACCGGTTTAAACAGGAATTGATCCTGGCAACGCAGGTCACCCACCGGAACGTGGTCCGTATCTACGATCTGGGTGAAGCTGAGCGTATTAAGTTCATCACCATGGAGTACGTCGAAGGCGAAGATCTCGCCGCCGTGCTTCGCCAGCGCACGAAGTTGCCTCCACACGAGGCAGCCTTGGTTATCGAGCAGGTTTGCCGGGCGCTTGAGGCTGCCCACGGTGTAGGGGTCATCCATCGCGATCTGAAGCCGCAGAACATCATGCAGGAGGCCCACAGTGGCCGCATCCTGGTTATGGACTTCGGCCTGGCCAAGACGCTCGAAGGCGATCGCATGACCCAGACCGGCGCCATGGTGGGCACCATGGAGTATATGTCGCCCGAGCAGGCGCTCGCCGGCCATCTGGACCAACGCTCTGACATCTTTTCGCTCGGCCTTATTTTTTACGAGCTCCTAACCGGCCAAACACCCTTCCGTGCCGAGAGTGCGCTCGCCAGCCTGATCAAACGCACGCAGGAGCGGGTCGTCCCCGTCTCCGAGTTCGACGAGACCATCCCTGCGGCGCTGAGCCAAATCGTGAGCCGATGCCTCGAGCGGGATGTCGCTCTGCGCTACCAGTCCGCGGCAGAACTGCTGGCCGACCTGGAGCTTTGGTCGGGCACCGGCAGATCTGGCATCATCGCCGCCCGGCTACGGCCCGGTCCAGCCCGGTGGGCCTCTGAACACAAACCGATCGTCGGCGGCGTCACCGCGTTATCGCTCTTACTCCTCGCTCTGCTGGGATACGTCTTCGTAAGGCCGAAATCGGTAACCTCCTTCGAGGCCGGACAGGCGACGCCTGTTCTCAAAGCTCGATCGCTTGCCATTTTGCCCTTCCGCAATTCCTCAGGGAACGTTCAGGATGACTGGATCGGTTCGACCGCCGCGGACATGCTCAGCACCGACATCGGGCAGTCCGCCCATCTGCACACCGTATCGACGGACCGGTTGCACCAGGTGCTTTCTGATCTGCGCATTGGCGCCGACAGTGCGATCGATCCGGATACGCTGCAACGCGTCGCCAAATTCAGCAACGCCGACATTCTTGTTTCCGGGGACTTTGCCCGCTTCGGCGATCAGATTGTGATCAACGCCACCATTCGCGATCTGATCCACGAGCAGACGGTTCCCGTAAAAGCCCAGGCCCTGGTAAAAGATCTGCCTGCGGCGATCGATAGCCTCGCCGACTCCGTGCGCAAGAACCTTTCCCTATCCGCCGATGTGGTGGACGAGCTGAAAGCGCAATCCTTCAAGCCCACCTCAGGTTCCGTGGACGCCCTACGGGAATATAACGAGGGAGCGGTGCTGATGCGCGCCGGCAAGAACCTCGATGCTTTGAAGCATCTGCAACTGGCAACGAATGAAGATCCGGAATTTGCCCTCGCTTTTTCCAGGCTCGCGGATGCGCAATCCGCCCTGGGTTTCGAGAGCGATGCGGCGCAGTCTTCCATTCGCGCGGCGGAGTTGGTGCGCAACCAGAACCTTCCCCTGCCGGAGAAGTATCTGATCAACGCGAGCAACGCGCGCATCATGAAGGATATAAAAAAGGCGCTCGAAGCCTACCAGAATCTCTCGCGTAGTCTCCCGGGCGATACGGATGTGCAGTACGAGCTCGGTAGCCTCTATCTGCAGAACGGAGAGTACGACAAGGCGCGCTCCACTTTTGCCGGCATCCTGAAGGCCGATCCGAAAAATATAAAGGCTCTGTGGCAGATGGGCGTCATTGACAACATCACGGGAAACCCGCAGACCGCTCTCGACGCTCTCACTCAGGGACTCACGCTGTCGATTCAGGTCGATAACCAGGAGCAAAGGGCGCTCATCCTCCTATCCATGGGCATCTCGTATGGCTTGCTAAACAAGCCCGACGAAGCAATACGTAACTATCAGGATTCCATCACCATCAACGAGAAGATCGGCCAGAAGCGTGGCGTGGCGGCTGCCCTTAACCAGATGGCCGATACGCAGATAACGAGCGGAAAGCCGGAGGCGGCGCTCGCGAGCTACAACAAGGCCATGGCTCTGCTGCGCGATATCGGCATGAAGGACGAGTTGGGGCACACGCTCAACAATATGGGTACGGTCTACCAGGAACAGGGCCAATACGACCAGGCGCTCGACGTCTATAAGCAGGCTCTGCAGATTCAGCGTGAGGGTGGTGATCAGGGCTACGAGGCCCAGTGCCTGATTAATATCGCCAGCGTATATCTCTCCATCGGAGACACAAGCAATGCGTTCACCTATGCGCAGCAGGCATTGCAGTTGCGCGAGAAGCTGGGAGTGCCAGGCGATATTTCCGACACCCTTGAGACCCTGAGTGAGGCCTACACCGCGACCGGGCAATACGACCAGGCCATGACGTCTCTCATCCGCGCGCTCGAATTGGCGCGCAAAGCGGGTGACCCGCATGGCGTCGCCATTGTTTCCCGCCAGATGGGGCTGGTCTTTGAATATCAGGGCCGCTTCGGCGCCGCCGTAAAGTCCATGCAGGACGCAGTGAAAAGCTTCCGCGAGCAAGGTGAAAACGGTGTCAATATGGCCGGATTTTTGAATGACCTTGCGGGATCCTTCGCCCACGCAGGCCAGGGTGAGGATGCGGCTGCGCCGCTCGACGAAGCACAGAAGATTCAGCAGGCTCTCAAGAACGAATCATTGCAGGCCAGCATCTTCAACACCCGCGGCGACCTTGCCTATTATCGTGGCGATTTGAAAGGTGCTGACCAGTACTACGATTCAGCACTTCACTCGGCGGCGCAGGCAAAAAATAACGAAGTAGCCCTGCAGGCCAAGGTGAGTCTGGCGCGCGATGCGGCTGCCGAAGGCCGGTTCCTTCAGGCCTCGCGTAGCCTGCAACCTCTGCTCAATTTGAGCCATGGCGTTACCGCCTATTTGTCACTGCAGATGAATCTTGAAATGGCGCAGGCGCAGATTGGCCTCAAAGACTACACCAAGGCCAATCATCTTCTGGAAGAGCAGTTGACTACGGCACAACGTTCCGGTGTGCGCTTCGGTTCGGCGAGAATCTACTATCTACTCGGTCTTTCAGCCAGGCTGAGTGGGAACACAGATCGCGCGGCATCCTACTATCGTGAGGCCGCCCAATCCCTTGACGCTCTGCGCGGCGATTCCGGCGCCGAAAACCTTCTCCATCGAACCGACATCAAGGCCATGTCCGACGAATCAAACCGCTGGAAGAAATAGTCTTCGCAGCCTCTTCAGTGCCCGGCTAGAGCTTTTTCGCATGCTCGCCGCTCTTACCAGACCACAGCCATTGCGGAAGTCCTTTAGCCTTCCTCTAGCCTTCATTTCTCATCGCGGTTGAGCGTTATAGCGAAACGCGGTTCGATATCGCTTGGCCGGGAAGTGCAAAAAAAAATGCGGGTGGTGCCCCATCCTTCGCTATTTTTTGCGAAGGGTGGGAGACCACGACCGTGTGCGTTGAGATTTGTGGCGTCCCAGCCTTGCCGGAAAATCACCGTCAAGGATGGGGCACCCGCAGGGTTGTTGCTCCGCCGGCCACCGCACAACACAGCCTCGTCGCAACGAGCAGCTTTCGCCGCTCGTCTCCTCCCTGCTGGTGAGGAATGCAGGTCAGAGTCTACGGCCTTGTGGCGAGCCCAAGTTGCTCGGCGGCGCGCAGTAGATACTTGTCGCGTGTCCAAAGTGTGGCACCCGCTGCCAGACGTGTGGAGGCCAGCAAATGGACATCCACGTACCCGATTCCCATCCCAGCCAGCGAACACTCTTCGATAAAAACGAGTACTTCCGCATCTGCGGCAACTGGCGCCTTGGGAAGATCTCGAAGAGAGCCCAGGATGGTTTCGCGTTGGCGCATGTTGCCAAGCGCCAGCTCTCCGATAACAAATGCGTGCGTGAGAACCTCACCGTTTGTGAGTAGATGCGCGAGGGTTTGGTCGGTCAATCGAAAATGGTCCACCCAAACCGAAGTGTCGACCACAATCATCTGGATTCTGAGCGCCGCCTGGCAATGGTTGCAAGTTCCGGTTCGCTGCCACCCAGAAGTGCAAGCCGGCGCGCGCTTTCTCTCTCGATCAGTGCTTTCAGGGCTTCCCGAACGACTGCAGACTTTTCCGTTAACCCGGTAAAGGACTGAGCCTTCGCAAGTAGATCGTCGTCCAGGGCGAGAGTAGTGCGCAAGAGTGGAAAGCTCCTTAACCTTATAGGCACGATTATAGCATCATTGTATGCCTGTATCGGTGCATGCAAAAGTCCGGAGGCTCACCCGATTTTTTGGGTGAGCCTCCGGGCTCTATGCCTTAAAACACTACGGTCGTCGCGGTGGACTGCGTATTGGACGGGGATACAGCCGGTTCTGCCGTGCTTATCGTGGCAGTGTTCTTGATTGTCGTACCGGCTTGCGCCTGCACGTTCACGACGATTTCAATCACCATCGGCGTCAAACGCGTCAGTGACGGGCTCGTGCAACTTACCGTGTTGTTTACAAATCCGCAACTCGCCAGGTTGGTGCATTTCCCTCGAATGCAACTGAACTGTTGAGCTGTCGCCCGCACGAAGGTGACTCCTGCAGGGAGCGGATCGGTGATCACGACCGAAGAAGCATCGTGAATGCCAAAGTTCGCGGCGCCGATCGCGTAGGTAAGTGTACCGCCGTGTTTGACGCGATGCGCAGCCAGCTTCAGAATGCTTACCCTGACGGGGGTCCCAACCACCTGGTAGTTGACCGAGGTGCTTGTCTGGTTGCCTGCGGCGTCCTTGGCTATCACCGTAAACGTGCCCGGCCCCGCCTTCGACGTGTCTACCGGACTGGAGATACTGCCCGTATCCAGCGTGCTACCCGGCGGGTAGCTCGAGGCGCCGCACTGCACGATGCCTGAACGATCGTCGGTGCAGCGATAGGTGGCCGTGACCCTCTGCCCAACCACGTAGGAGGGCGAGGCGGCCGGAGACAGCGTCGGCCCGGACACGATGACGGGAGCCACGGTATCCACGTTGAGCGGGAATGTGTAGAAAGACGTGGACCAGCTGCCTGCCGTCTGGGTAAATTTCAGTTCCTCGGTGCCCGCACAATCCTGCGCAAGGTAGTGGATCAGGTAGTTTCCATCCTGGGGAACGCTCACGCTCTGCGCGGGGGGCGTAAAGACCGTGGCCGAATAATTATTCGAGCCGGGCGCAGGGCAGGGAACGGAGTTCTGCAGGACGATATCGCCCGGTACCGGCGGTCCCGGCTGGGGCAGAGCCGAGGTCGTCGACAGGCCGTAGGTAAGGTTTGCGATCGGTGCCGCTACAAAGCTGCCGGCTCCTGGAATCGAGCCCGGTACCGTGGGAGGGGTGCTGACGAAATTCACCGTGGCGCTGTGGCTATTGACCCAGTAACCCGGCTGCTGCCCAGTCACGCTCACTGTGGTCAGATCCTCGGGAACGGGGGCTACCGAAATGAATGTGGAGTTTGGTTCCTGCGTGCGGCCGCCGCTTTTGTACAGTCCCGGACCGCTAAACGTGGTGAGCAGGTTCTGCGGGCAAAGCGCGTTCGCCACGCTCGTCGCCGCCTGATCGAATACGCACGTTCCGCCGTTCCATCCCTCCTTGGCTTCGAGGAGTGCGATTCCCTGGTGGAATGTTGGGCCGTTGGGTACCTGAATGTCTGGAAGTGTGAAGCTGGGGCCATCGAACGATTCTTCGAAGATCTCATTCCGTTCAAGCGATGACGGGCAGAGTGCGCCGGCCTGGCTCGGGTCGGTACCGACCTGGCAGGTAAGGGTATACAGTTTGCACCCGGGAGAGTTGCCGAAAAGCTCGCCGCTATGAATCAGGCAGTTGGAGGTAGCGAACGATGTGCCCGGCACATACTGTGACTGCCAGATGGTTGGATCGATCGGCGTATCCGTCGTGTTGGGAATGACGCCGTCGGCGATTGTCAGGCTACCGGCATTCTGTGCTTCTGACAGGTCGTAGGTTAGTTGCACCTGCAGATTGTTTGCAGAATTGAACGTAAAGCTCTGCGCCAGTTGCTGGCTGCTCGGGTTGCTCTGGTTGATGGGGTTGCCCGTTATCTGGGCCGGTCCGGTCAGGCCGCCAGGTGTGCAGTTGGTCACCAGGTACAGGCTGGAACTGGTGAGAAAGCTGCCGGTATCTACAAGGCTAATGTTGAGCTGCACCGGCCCCGGGCTGAGAAAGCTGCTGATGTCGATGGGCGCCACGCCGCCGGCGGGCAGAAGCGTATCGGGGTCCGTTCCATTCAGGGTGCCGTTACTGGCTGGGGAGCTATAGGCCGTCGTGAAACAGTTCTGCTGCCGGCCGCCGTTTTCGTTTGTTCCGCCACTGCAAAGATTCGTGGGGCTCCCGCCGGCCACGCTCAACGTAACGAAATTGTCGACCAATACATTCCCCGTACCGCTCGGGGAAGAAGAGAGTACAGCCTGAATGGGAGCCGTACAGGTCAGATTCAAATTCGTCGTGTTGAAGGTGGCAGGCGTGTCGAGGCCTGTTCCCTGTGTAGACGTTCTCACGTTGACCGGGCCAAAAAGCTGAAGGGCGGTGGTTTGACCGGAGACGGCGGACGCTGTAGCAGCGAGGCAAAGGGCTGCGAAGCCCTGAAAAACACTGGGATTTTTCATTGTTACGTACTCTCCCACGCTTAACTGTTGCAAGCCTTTGAACCAGAGGATCGAACCCGACGATCGAGCTCGACGATCGAGCTAGGCAATCGCCTGGCAAGAGACTCACCGGACTGTCTGCCTATGCGCCGAAAGCGCATGTATCGAACCCTGGGGGAGAAGAAGTTAGAGACAAGTCCTGATCTACGCTTCAAAAGTATGCAATTCATATCGAGCACTGTCAATGGAATAAGTCTAATCAAGACGGGGTGCAAAGCCGGTTTAGTCCTGTGGCTTTACCTGCTCGATTTGCAACAGAGACGCTTCGGTCAACTGGTCGATCCGGCGTAGCGACGGAAAGAGCACACTCCAGAGTCCGGTGACAATTAGGGCGCCTACCCCCCCGGCCACCACGGCGCGCACGGCGCCAAACCACTGTGCCGTAAAGCCGCTTTCAAATTCTCCCAATTCGTTCGAGGCGCCGACAAAAAGCGAGTTGACTGCGCTCACCCGGCCGCGCATGGAGGAGGGGGTGGCCAATTGCAGCATGGAAGACCGGATCACCACGCTGACCATGTCGGATGCGCCAACGATCACCAGCGCGGCCATCGAAAGCGACAGGCTTCTCGATAACCCGAAGACGACCGTTGCCGCACCGTAGATCGCTACGCCGATGAACATGGTCACCCCCGGCCTTCGCAGGACCGGCCGAAAGGTGAGCCAGATGGAGACCGCCAGCGCGCCCATCGCGGGAGCCGCGCGCAGGGCGCCCAGGCCCTGTGGCCCGGTGCGCAGCAGATCATGCGCAAAAATCGGCAGCAGCGCGGTAGCTCCGCCCAATAAAACAACAAAGAGGTCGAGCGAAATCGCCCCCAGCAACAGCTTCGCTTCCCATACATAGCGAAAACCGGCCAGGATGACCTCGGTAGAAATAGCCCGATGCTCCATCCGCCCAGGACGGACGTGGAGCAAGCCGATCAACACCAGGAATCCGATGCTGGTCGCCAGGGTGAACAGAAACACCATGGGCGCTCCGTAGAGCCTTCCTGGAAATGGAAGCGTGTAAAGCAGGCCGCCGACGGCTGGTCCGGCGATATTGGCGATTTGAAAAACCGTCGCTCCCCAGGTGATGGCGTTGACAAAGTGCTCAGGAGCAACCAGATGAGGAATCAGGGCTGAGCTGGCAGGCCCGCTGAACGCTCGTCCAAGCCCAATAAGGAATAAGACCGAAAAGATCGGCTCCACGCGATGCAGCCCCTGCAGCGCGAACAGGAACAACGCCAGGGTGCACAGAATTTGCAGGGAGTAACAGACCAGGATGACCAGTCGCCGGTCGTAGCGGTCGGCCACGTGGCCGGCAGGCAGCAGAAACAGCAGTCCGGGTAAAAACAAGACCAGCCCGGTGTACCCCAGGTCGATTGCCCGGTGGGTAATCTGGTATACCTGCCAGCCCACAGCCAGCGCCTGGGCTTCCGCACCCATGATGACCATCACCCGCGCCAGCTGGTAAAGACGGAAATCTCTGTGCGCGAATGCAGCGATTCCTGGTGTTTGTGTAGCCATGCGTCCGCTTCATTATTGCAACATTGCAACAAAATCCAGGAGATTTCCGGGACCGCTGCGTCGCCAGCATACCCTAAAGCGCTTTCGCAATGACTGTGGTCTGGTAGAGCATTTTCACGAAGGGAGTAAGGGAAGCACATGCCTTGGACGCAGGTGTTCCATAAAAGAACATCTGCACATAACCACTCCCACCCCATCACGGCATTTGTGAAAACGCTCTACTAGCAGCGAGGTGGGCGGGATCAAACTCCAAGTGCAACAAATCGTGGGAACGTGATTCTTCTGGTCTTCAAGAGAGGAAGGCCAGCAGCAGCAGCCGGGTCTGTGGGCAAAGTGGGAAGCGTCCTTTGCTTTCCAGCTTTTCCATAGACCAGTTCAGCGCATCGCCCCCTATCTCACTCCACGCATTGCGCTTATGTGCGGATCAACGTGAAGCTAATTTTGTTGCACTTGACCCTTGAATCCGCCGTGTGGTTTTCTTTGAGAGAAGCCACGTAAAGGTCGGTAGCTAAGCTCGCTGCGGCGAGGCTGCGGAACTGCTATGGGCGAAAGATACGATAGGATGCAGGCATGTCTTCTACGCCAGCGGCCTTACAAAACAACACCAGGAGGCTAAGCCCGGACGAAGCTCTGGAAGAATTGATCGCGGGCAACCGTCGTTTCACCAGCGGTCGCACATCCACCTACCGGCGTGATCTCGCCATGTTGCAGCAAATGTTGGAAAAACAGGAGCCGTTTGCCGCGATCCTCTCCTGTGCTGATTCTCGCGTGCCCGTCGAGGTGGTATTCGATCAGACCATCGGGCGATTGTTCGTCACCCGCGTAGCGGGCAACATCGTGACCACAGAAATCCTGGGCAGCCTGGAGTATGCCGCGGCAGTGCTTGGGACCAACACCATCCTGGTGATGGGCCACGGCCGCTGCGGTGCGGTGACGGCTGCGATCCAGGGGCAATCCGCCCCGGGGCAAATTGGTTCGTTATTTCCGTATATTGAACCTGCTGTCCAGCAGGCCGGCCCGGATCTGGAGGCCACGGTTCGCGCCAATGCTCTCATCCAGGCAGATAAAGTGCGTTCATCTCCACTCCTTGCAAAATTGATTGAAGAGGGACAGTTGAAGGTTTCGGCTGGGTATTTCGACATCCGAAGCGGTACGGTCACGTTGCTGGAGTCGCCCCTGCCGTAGTCCTTGGCTGGACGGGCTGCGGAAAAACTCAATTCTTTGAAGGGTACGAGCTACCTCGCCGCAGCGAGCATTAGCCCGTACGTAACTCCATTGCAATGAATCCGGCTTTTTAGCCGCTGAGGGAGCGATTTCTCGCTTACAAGGACTTTTTCCGCAGCCTGTGGAGCACTTTCGTAAACGGCCCCAGCGGCCCATTCAAGCCGCTTTTACTTGAATCGGGGCCAGCCCGTGCCATCGCGTTAAGCTAGTTGCCGTGCAGGAAAGTGGCGTACTGGGTGTCGACGATCCCCAGGTTGCGTGCGAGGCCCAGCTTGGCCTGATTATGCTGGCTGGTGGTACGAACCAGGGTCGTCTCGGCATTTGCCAGGGTCGCTTGCGCCTGTACCACCGGCAGATTGTCATCCACCCCTGCCTTGAAGCGATCCGTGGTCTGTTCCAGCTCTTTGCTTGCCAACTCAACGTTGCTGCGGGCTACCCTCACCAATTCTGTGGCCGACTGTACGTCGAGAATGCTGTCTCTTAACTGCTGGTTGATCTGCTCTCGCAGGGCAGCCATTTGCTGGTTGAGGCTGGAGAGATTCGCCTCGGCCACTCCGCTATCTCCGCGGAACTTGGCTTCCTGAAAAATGGGCAAATTCAGGGTTCCCTGCGCGACGAATGTGCCGTGATAGATGCCGCCGATCACACCCGTAAGGCCGTAATTGCCGCCGAAGTCGAGGGTAGGCAGCCGCTCCCATTTAGCCGCCTTCCGCTGCAGTTGGGCAGCTCGAATCTGCGCCTGTAGCTCCTGATAGTCCTGGCGGCTGCGGTAGGCCATGGCCTTGGCCTCGTCGATTTTCATGGTCGCAAGGTCGGCATAGGGTTCGGTATCGGAGAGTTGGATCTCCTGCTCCGGCGGCAGGCCGATCTCGCGGTTCAGCGCAATCTTTGCTTTTTTGAAGTTCACGTCCGCCGTGATCACCGCTTGCTGCTGCGTCTGAAACTGCACCCGCGCTCTTAGCTCGTCCAGATTCGCCGCCGTGCCGGCCTGATGCTCGGCGACTGCCTGGTTGAGCAGCACCTGGTCTGCCTGGAGCAAGGCCGTGGCGTTATCGACCTGCGCGCCCAGCGCCAATGCCTGTAAATAAGCATCTCCTACTGTTAGAACGACGAGCCCCCGCGACGACTGCTTGCTATAAAAAGCTGCTTCCTCGTTTGCTTTCGCGGCCCGGTAGCGATCGATATCCGCCAGGCTGAAAAGAGTCTGGGAGTAGTTCACCAGCGCCTCGGTGACCGTCACGTTGACCACAGTGGCGATGGACGTACCAGGTGGCGCATACTTCTGCACCAGGCTGCTGGTGAATCCCAGGGCCGCGAGGTTGATTTGGTGTGCACCGAAATCGGCCTGAGCGATGATCGTCGGCAGCATTGGTTGCAGACTAACCAGGGTCTGCGCCTTCGCTCTTTGCTCCTGCTGCCGGGCTTCCACCAGCGCGAGGTTGTGCTCGATGCTCATTCCAATCGCCTCGTCCAGGGTCAATGGTTTGACTCCGTCGGTCGGCTTAATCGTGCTTACGCTGCCGTAGTAAGGGCTCGAGGCCGAACTCTGATTCGCCGTTTGCGCGGGCAAAATTCCGGCGGAAAGCAGCGCTAAACTGCAGACTGCTAACAGGTTCCGCGCTGGGATCGTCATTATGGGCTGCCGCTTCCTTGTCCGTTCAAACCTTTAGATTGCCGGGAAGGCTTCAGGTTGCCAAAATCATGCGCAACTCTCTGTATCTTCTATCGTACAAACGCATTTTCGCAATGACTGTGGTCTGGTGGAGCATTTTCACAAATGGAGTAAGGGAAGGATATGCCCCGGACGCAGGTGTTCCGTCAAAGAACACCTGCACATAACCACTCCGACCACATCACAGTATTTGTGAAAATGCTCTAAGAGCAGCGAGGCGGTGTATGGCGATTGGGAAACCGCTCTAGCATTTTCGCAATGGGCGTAGACCGGCCTCGCCGCAGCGAGCTACCTCGCCGCAGCGAGCTTAGCTACCGGCCTTTACGTGGTTCTCTCTCAAAGAAAACCACACCTCGCGGCTCTTACCAGACCGCAGTCATTGCGAAATGCGTTTTAAGACGCGTAAAACACGTTCTTGCCCGGGGCCAGGGCTTGCGCCGGGAGGCGGCCTTGGTCCCCTTTGGCCTTGGTCCCCTTTTATGACTCGTCGTCGGCGTAGACGCTCTTGTGGGCGGAAGCGATTACCTTTTCTGCCGTTCCCGGGGGTACCACGTCATAACGGGCCATTTCCATGTGGTAAGTACCCAGCCCTTTGGTCAGGGAGGTGAGCGTGGCGCCGTAACTGAGCATCTCGGCCATCGGCACTTCGGCGCGGATCACCGTGGTGCCCCGCCCGCTTCCCATGCCCTGCACCCGTCCCCGCCTTCCCGTCAGGTCACCCATTAATATCCCGGTATAGTCCTCAGGGGCCTCAATCTCGACCCGCATCACAGGTTCAAGGAGCACGGGTTTTGACCGCTCCATGCAGTTGCGAAAGGCCAACCGGCCGGCCAAGCGGAAAGAAAGCTCGTTCGAGTCCACATCGTGGTAGCTGCCGTCGTAAAGCACGGCACGGAAATCCACCATGGGGAAACCGGCGAGCCAGCCGCGTGCTGCGGCTTCCTGCACGCCCTTCTCTACGGCCGGAATAAAGCTCTTTGGAATGGCTCCGCCGAAAATCTCGTTTACGAACTCAAATCCTCTGCCGAGCGGCAGCGGCTCCAGACGAATCCAGCAATCTCCATATTGGCCGTGCCCGCCACTCTGCTTCTTGTGGCGACCCTGAGCATCCGTAGCCGACCTGATCGTTTCCCGGTAAGGCACCTTCGGCGACTTGAGAGTCACGTCGGTGTGATAGCGGCGGTGCAACCGATGCACCACAGATTCGATATGACTCTGCCCGGAGCCCGCCAACAGGAACTCATGGGTTGCGGCATCGCGATAGAACCGGACCATCAGGTCTTCTTCCATGAGCTTGTGCACCGCCGGCGCAAGCTTCTCCTCATCGGCTCTTGTCTTCGGCTCAATGGCATAGGTGACGGCAGGTTCCGGCATGGCCACAGGATCAAAGAAAATTTCATGGTCCGCGTCGCCCAGCGTGTCACCGGTAAACGTCTCGCGCAATTTGGCTACCGCTCCCAGGTCGCCCGCGTGCAGTTCCGCGACTGAAGTTGCTGTTCGGCCTTGCATGGCTGTCAGGTGGGCAAGACGTTCGGCGGATCGGTGGGTGTAATTGGTGACCGTGGCATCGCAGCGCGCAATTCCTGAAAATACCTTAAAAAAAGAGATCCTGCCGGCGAAGGGGTCAGACATCGTCTTGAAAACATAAAGCGATAGCGGCTCGCGATCGTCGACCTTGCGCAACACCATTTCAGCAACCGATTCGGCCGCACCCCGGGCGGCCACCGGTACCCTCTCGACGGGCGAAGGCGCATAGGTCTGAAGGAAATCCAACAGATGGTCGCTGCCGACATTTCTCAGGCCGCTGGCAAACAGAACAGGAAAAATCCTGTCTTCGCGAATGGCCTCATGAAGCGCAACGATCAGGTGCTCTTTCGGGATGGTCCCTTCCCGGAAAAACTCCTCCATCAATTCGTCCTTTCCCTCGGCTACCATCTCGACCAGGTCCTGATGAGCGGCAGTGGCATCTTCGCGCATCCGTACCGGGATTTCAGACAAGCGCCCGCGGCCGCTGCCGTCCGGCTCGTAGACAAAGGCCTCCATCGTGACCAGGTCCACGACTCCGCGGAAGACAGGGTTCTCCCCGTTGCCTTCGAGAATCGGCAATTGCACCGGAACCACCTGGCGGCCAAAATTTTCCCGCAGCGCGTTGAGCGAGCGTTCCAGTTCCGCGCGTGGGTGGTCCATCTGGCTCACCACGATCATTCGCGGCAGATTGAACTCTTCTGCAAATTTCCACACGCGCCGTGTCATGCCTTCGACGCCGCAGGCGGCATTCACGACTACGAGCGCAGATTCCACCGGCAACAACGCCGCACGGGCCTCATGCACGAACATGGGGAAGCCCGGAGTGTCTACGAAATTGATCTTTATGTCGCGCCACTCGGCAAATGCCAGTGCATTCTGCATGGTGGTGTGGCGGGCTACATCCTCTTCGTCGTAGGCCGTGACTGCGCTGCCGTCCTCGACCCGGCCCAGTCTTTCAGTCATTCTCGCGGCATGCAGCATAGCCGAGATCAGGGTGGTTTTGCCGCAATGGGCATGACCTACCAGCGCTACATTGCGAATGTCCGGGCCCCGATACGTCTTCAATGTACGGTTCATGCGAGGTATCTCCAATTCGCAAGATGGGGGGCTTGGAACGGTCGATGCGCCTCAGTGGGTACACAGCGATAGGCGATGTATTCGAGGGTCCCGCCATTTCGTGAATGCGGTTCCGAGCGGCAGGGCTCTCTTGTCGTGAAGGGCCGCGGACAGGGTAATCCCGATTGCCCGTTGAGCGGCGTTCCGTTACCGGGTTCGCTGTTCCAGTTCATTGAGATCACCCGCGGTGTACAGGCTCTATTTTCTGTGCTCGCGAGCAGCCTGTTCCGTTTGCGGGAACCGAGTGTAGCACAGTGTTCGTAGACCTGACCGCCCGATCTATTTGCCTTCTATTTCCTCGCGTTGCCGCCATAAATTCCATACAAACATGCCGATCCTCAAGAACAGGATCACCAGCAGCGCCACTGCGAACGCAGCCGATTGTCCATGAACACCGCGGCGCAGCAGAAGGCCTAACGCTACCAGAACGACCACTACAAAAGCGCCGAAAGATCCCCATTCTGTGCTTTTTTTCATATCACTTCTTTAGCCTCAGCCTTTTGGATGCCTCGGAACCTGGACCAACATTGAGCCGGCTGCGCGACAATCGTACATACATCACGATGGCCACTCCGGCGAAGATACTCATGGCGATCATCGAGCTCACTTGAAAGCGAAACAGAGCGGCGCTGCCACTAAGCGCCCGGCTACCTGCCAGTGTGGCTTCCAGAAGAACGAACGTCAGAAACCCCGCCAGGCCTGCCGCTGCCAGGCTCAGCAATATCTTGACCGACGCTTGTTTCATGCATTTGTCTCATGCATTTGTCCCATGCATCACCAGAGCGAGCATCATACCGCATCTCCGCAGGGCGGGAACCAGCGCTTACAATAGTGAGCAAGAATGGTCTTAGAGTACTTTCAGAAATGGTGTAAGGGGAAAATATGGCCTGGACGCAGGTGTTCCGTCAAAGAACCGCTGCACATAGCCGCTCCCGCCCCACGACAGTATTTGTGAAAATGCTCTAAATGCGAGGGACAAAAGAACCATGATCGCTATTTCACGGCTGCTTCTGGCTGCAGATTCGAACAAAAACGCTTCACCGCAAACCGGACTTCGCCTTGCGGCCTTTCTCCTGCTGAGCGCCGTCGGAGCTGCGGCCCAGGCGACTACGCCTGTGCACGACCCAGCCCCCCTCAAGCCACCGCCTGGCTCCAAAGTGGCGATTGTGGAGTTTGAAGACATGGAGTGCCCCGATTGCGCTCGTGCCAATCCGCTGCTCAAAGACGCCGCTGCGCAGTACAAGATTCCCTGGGTGCGTCATGATTTCCCATTGTCTTTTCACGCGTGGAGCTTTGACGCGGCTGTCTATGCGCGCTGGTTCGACACCAAGTCGAAAAAGATGGGCGACGATTTTCGCGATGCCGTATTTGCCAATCAATTGCTGATTGATGCGGCGGCCGAAACTTCCCCGGAAACGCCTGCGGGACCGACGCCGGCTGCCACGGCCGCTATCCACAACTTCGCCGAGAAATTCGCGCAGGAGCATGGGCTGGCCTTGCCGTTTGTCGTCGATCCGCAGAAAAAGCTGGCTGATGCCGTAACCGCCGACCTTGATGTTGGCAAGCGCGTCGGCATCGAGCACACCCCCACGATTTGGATCGTGACAAACAAAACCAACGGAGTGCCTTTTGTCGAAGTCGTAGATCGTCAGAAGCTCTACCAGATCATCGATCAGGCGCTGGCCGATACCAAAGGCCAGGCCACTGTCGTACAACACGGCGCCGCTAAATGAATGGACCACCCAGGCTCCCACGGCTTGCCGTGGGAGCCTGGCCTTTACGTGGTTTTCTCTCAAAGAAAACCACACCTCGCTGCTCTTACCGGACCATAGTAATTGCGAAAATGCCTTAGCTAGCTTTTACCGCGAATATTGACAGCAAATCGGGCAGAGGTTTCCAGCAAAGGATGGTGAAATGATGGCCTACACCCTCAAGCGGATGGCAACGTACTCGGAACCGCTCACCTGACGCTGGAGCTTCAGAAAACTGTGGAGTTCCGTAACAGACTCGTAACTACGTCTGTATCTTGACCAACTGCCCCGGCGAGGTTTGTTTGGTTTGCGGCGAACGCCAGTGGTCGATGTAGGAAATCTGGTGTACGCAGGAAACCGTGCAGTGCGGAGCACAGCTCTTTTCCGTCAGATACTCACGTTTGAGGTCGGCCTTGGTGTACTGCGCGAGCGGTACACCGGGATACCCGCGTTGCTGCGAGCAATAGTGCACCAGACCCTTTTCGCAGATATAGAGGAAGCGTGAGCCGGCCCGGCAACGCCAGTCGTTGGGTTCCGCGTTGGCAATCGCTTCCTGAAATTTATTGAAGCGGGAATAGTTCTTCTTCTCCATCCCTGCCATCTCGTAGTAGACGCGGCGTTCCTCATCCTTCAGGGCCTTCAATTGGCCTTCCCCGTCATGAATGATGCCGATCGTCGAGGTAAATCCCAGTTCCAGTGCTCGCTTGCCGATGACCAGCGCGTCCTGGGGATTCTTGATACCGCCGCCGACAACAGAATTGATATTTACGTGGAACTCGGCATGTTGGGACAGGAATTCCAGTTTTTTGTCCAGAACCTTCAGGCTCTTCTTCGAAATTTCGTCCGGTTGCACGTTATCAATCGAGATCTGCATGTGGTCGAGCCCCGCGCGATTCAGGCGCTTGATCCGGTCCGGCATTAGCAGATATCCGTTGGTAATCATGCCCGCCACTCGCCCATGGTGGCGAATGCGCGCAATAATCTGATCCAGTTCAGGATGGGTCAGCGGCTCGCCGCCCGAGATGGTGATGATGCTTGTGCCCAGCGAGGCGAGATGATCGATGCGGTGCAGCATCTCTTCCACCGGTACCGGCTTTGACACCTTGTCGTACTCGTTGCAGTACGCGCAGGAAAGGTTGCAGAACCGCATGGGCACAATCTGTGCCATGACGACGTGCCTGGTCGAAGCGAGGGCCCGGCCCACCAAGGTCAATTCGCGCATTTTGCGCGTCGCTGCCTTGGCCCGGCCTCTCAGGGTATGTTTCTGTTGTTGCATCCACTTACATTGAATCACAGCAGGGTAAAGGCAGGGAGTAACCGGGAAGGGAATGGGGTAGACCCGGGCCTGAGTGGAGGTCTGGGCCGTCTGGGCGGTGTCTTGCTTTGGTCCAGGGTCGGGTCTCCAGGCTTGCGTCTAATCCGTCCTCGGTGGCCCCGCGCTCATGGTCAGAACCTGTTCCTGCTTATTGCGTACGACCGTAACCTGCACGAGGTGTCCGCGATGGGCTCGGAGTACCTTAAGCCAATCGTTGCGGCCGAACATCGCCCGTGACTCGACTTTCACCACAACATCGCCTGCTTTGAGGCCGGCCCGCGAAGCAGGGCTCTGGGAATCGACATTTTCCACCAGCAATCCAGTCCCGCTTGTCACTCCGAAGTAGTCAGCCAACTGTGCCCGCACAGGGTTCACTTCTGCACCCACATAAAAGGGTTTAGGAATGACAGCATCAAGAAATGAAGTTGCGCCCGATGACGAAGAGCCGACGAAGCTGGACCCGGAGGCAGGGGGGGCCGGAAATCTCAAGTGATTCGACCATGCCTCCTGTTCCAGTAGTTTGCGGTCGCAAAGCCGTACGGAGAGGTTCAAAGGCTTGCCATCGCGGATTACCAGCAGAGTCACGGTGCGGCCGGATGGCATGTCATGCAGCCGGTGGCGCAACTGGTTAACGTTCTCGAAGGGATGGCCATTCAACTGAAGAATCACGTCGTGCGCCCTAAGCCCTGACTTGCCGGCTGGTGCGTCATGGTCCACCATCACCACTTCGGCGGCGTGCGTGTCCTTGACGTGCAACGCATTGGCCCGGTCCGTATCTACTTCCCCCAGGTCAACGCCCAGATAGCCCTGCGAGCTGAAGAGCAGGAATCCGTGGCCCAGTTGCCTCACGTTCAGTGCACCGTCGTATGCCCACGCAGCATGCGCAGTGAGCAGACCGCTCAAAACCATAGCCACCGGACCCAGCATCGCAATGTGTTTCATCTGGAAACTCCCAGGAAATGTGTAACCGTTGAAACTCGTTTTCTGGTCAGAGCACTTTCAAGCTACTGGATTTCAGGCGATTGATCCAGAACCTGGCGGGAGGCGGTACGAATGTGCGGATTGACGTCATCCACCGCCACCGTATGCAACACTTCGCGCACGCTGCTGTCAGCTTCCACCGGCGGCAGCAACTCGATGGCGCGTGAGCGGATGGCGGCATCCTGGTCGTTCATCAGGGATGCCAGTACAACGTCGCGAACCCGCATATCCTCGCCCACATACGGCTTGAGGCCATTCAAAGCCCTCAGCCGTACCCCGGCGTTCTTGTCATAAAGCAGGGCGCTCATCAAGGCTCTGCGCACCGGACCGTCGGAGCACTCGTGCCCCGCGAGGCACTCATCGGCGAGCAGGCTCAACGAGTTCTGCGCCACTCCAGGATTCACTTCGCTCTGCGCTCCCACCAACAGCAGTTCACGTATTTGTGGGTCGTCGAGCGAGCCCTGGGTGGTTTCCGGAACCGCGCGGGTAAAGTGGACTTCCACGTTCTCGGAGTTGGGTTCACGGGTAATGCTGGTGACGCCGGCAATGGTGCCTGGTCCCGCGATGGTCGCAGAGAGAGCGGCGGGTTTGGAATCCTGGCGCAAGGCGGCCTTATAGCCGGCCCAGCCGCCGCAGGTCAGGCCCAGAACCAGGAGAGCGGAGGCTGCGACCGGAGCCCGGCCCAGCATACCCACTCCGCGAAACATGGACTGCTGTATCCGGTTGAGCCAGCCGGCGCGCGGCATGCTGTCCAGTGCTTCTTCCAGTTGTAAACGGGCCTGCGCCAGCAGGTTCGCCGAGGGCTCCATCGAGGGAGCGAAAGACATTGCATTTTGCAGTGCCTGCACGGCCGCCAACTCCTCCTGGCATCGTGTGCAGGTCGCTAAATGGCTTTCTAACTCGGGATACTGATCGTCAGGAAGCTCTCCGTATGCGAACAGAGCCACCTTCTGTTGAGCCAACTCGCATTCCATTTGTAAAACCTCGCCTCACCGTAAAGTCGCCAAATTCGTTCTTAATTTTCTAGTCGCCCGGAAGAGCGTATTCTTGGCGGTCTCTTCCGTGGTGTTCAACATTTCACCGATCGTTCTTAATCTCAGGCCCTGGTAATGCTTTAGTTCAAAAACCATACGTTCACGCGGAGTCAGGTGGCTCAATGCTTCCTGAATGCGCTCGCCAAGCATCTTGCGTTCCAGCTCGCGATCCGGATTGGCCATGGATCGATCGTCGGAGACGTTGGTGAGTAGATCCATCTCGCCCCCGCTCGAATCGATCACCACCGACTGATCTTCGCGCCGCGACTTGCGCCGGCGCAGATGGTCCAGGCAAAGATTCGTCACAATGCGGTAAATCCAGGTATAGAAAGAGCATTCAAAGCGGAAGTTTGCTAGATAACGGTAGGCCTTGAGGAAGGCTTCCTGGTGGATATCCTGCGCGTCCTGTTCGGAACCGGTCAGTCGCAGGGCCAGCCGCAACACCGGCTGGTCGTACTGGCGTACGAGGGCTTCGAAAGCCGTACGCGAACCATTCTGAGCTTCGCGGATCAATTCGGTTTCGGTGGCGCGACCCCATGCTTCGCTTGCCATGCCTGGAGAGGATTGTATCGTTCGCTTGGGAGCCCAGGCAGTATCCCTGGCCTTGGTCGGCCGTTGTGCATCGAGGCGAAGCGCGTCCACTGACATCTGATGCTCCAGTACACACTCAAACTTCTGTGCATTACGACGAAGCGAGCGGCCGTTTGGTAAGCATAGATTTCGGGCTGCTGAGACTTTCGATAAACTCAGCCTATGTCTCCCCAACCCCCCACCCCCGGCGGACGCGGCCCGGGCCTTTTCGCGCCCCCTGCTTTTGATGGAATTGTTGCCTATTGCGACGGCGGATCCCGCGGTAACCCGGGCCCGGCCGGTTTCGGCGTCTATATTCAGGACTCAGCCGGAGCAGTCCTGGGCGAACTGTGCCAATACCTGGGCAAGCGCACCAACAATTTCGCCGAATATTCCGGCCTGCTGGCTTCTTTGGAATTCGCTCTCGCCAAGGGATACGGCAGTTTAAAGGTGGTTTCCGATTCCGAGCTGATGGTGAAGCAGATCAAGGGACAATACCGGGTGAACAGCCCGGAGCTGCGGGCTTTGTACGAGGAAGCTCGCCGCCGCATTGAGCGGCTTGACCATTTCCAGATTCAGCATGTGTTGCGGGATAAGAACAAGCACGCGGACCGGCTGGCGAATCTAGCCATGGACCGCGGTATGGGGCGGGCCCCGGCGGCCGGTCCAGCTCCTGTGCCGGTTTCGCCGCCCTCCATTGCATCCCGTGCTTCGAAGCCGGTGCCGGCTCCACCGGTGCCACCTGAACAACCCAGGGCAGTCATGCTCCGCGGTCTGGTCAAGGGGGGTGTCGTGCACGTGCTAGGCGGGGAGCTGCCCGACGGCACCTTCGTCAAGGTCATCCCCGAATAATCTCGGATAGAACAGGAACCGGGGTGCCCTCAATCTACCGATGCCGGGCGCCGGGGTGCCGGGTGCCCCAGATCTGCGGGTGCCCCATATCTGCCGACGCTTCTTGTCGGCAGATGTGGGAAATAACAGTTGCCAGTTGCGAAGACATTTCCCCGGTCCGCTGAAGACGAAGGCTGAATAGCAGCAGTAGGATTTCGTCTACCCCGCCAGCGCGCCTTTCACCATTTCACTAACCACCTTGCCGTCGGCGCGCAGCCCGCTGGCCTGAATCTTCGCTTGTACGGCCTTCATCACCGTACCCATATCCTTGGGTCCAAGAGTGGCGCCAAGGGAGGCGCCCTCGGCCCGCAATTCCGCGACGGTCGAAGTCACTAGTTGTCGCAGATCGTCCTCTCCGGCTGATTTCGGCATGTACTCTTCAATCACTACGATCTCGGCCGCTTCTTTTTCTGCCAGCTCCGGACGGTTTCCCCGGGTGAACTGTTCGATCGAGTCCTTCCTCTGCTTGATGAGAGTGGTCAGGATCTGCAGTGTCTGCGGGTCCGTGACCGGCTCGCGTTGCTCAATCTCCTTATTTTTCAGGGCCGTAATCACCATGCGCAACGTGGACAAGCGGTCGACCGCACGCGCTTTCATCGCCGCCACCATATCTTCACGAATCTTCTCAACCAGGCTCATAGCTCTCCATTCCGCCAAAACCTCCATTATAGAAACCTTTGTTCGGGGCGGTTTTATTACAATGGGAGGTAAGGACAAATCATGATTCGCAAGATGGACACCATCTCTCTGGTTGGCGCGTTGGAACAGGGAGCGCACGCGCCCGAACTGCCCGCTTTTGCGCTGGGCAAAGCATGGATTGCTGCTCAGAACGTTTTCGCCGCACGCGCAATGGATAAAACCGCGAAACAGGAGGGTGCCTGCGCTCGTCCGGCAGGGCACTGTGCCACGGCCTACGCCGCTCTTTCCCCACTGTGAGAACCGCCTAACCGTCCCGATGATCACGCCGCAAAGTCCCTTGGCGAGGGCTGCCGCTTTTGAACCGCAGTCGTCGCAGGGGACATCCACCCTTTAGGAGAGCAATGAAGATCGTATTGGCAGAGAAAGTTTCGCCCGCTACGCTCGCTGTGTTTCAAGGCGAGAACGGCTGGCAGGTCGTAACCCACGATCAGATCAAGAACGGATTGGCTGCAGAACTCGCAGACGCGGATGCGCTCGTCGTTCGTTCCGCCGTCCAGGTAGATGACTCGCTGCTTGAGGCGGCCCCTAAGCTTCGCGTGATCGGCCGCGCCGGTGTGGGCGTAGACAACATCGATGCCGATGCGGCCACCCGCCGTGGCATCGTGGTGATGAATACCCCGGGCGCCAATGCCATTGCGGTCGCGGAACTCACCATCGGTCTCATGCTCGCGCTGGCGCGCCAGTTACCCCGGGCCAACGCTCTGCTCCACAACGGCAAATGGGAGAAGAAATCGTTGCAGGGCGCAGAACTGCGCGGCAAGCGGTTGGGCATCCTCGGTCTTGGCCGTGTAGGCCTCGAGGTCGCACGCCGCGCCAAAGTCTTCGGTATGGAACTGCTCGGTCACGATCCGTTTGTGTCGCCCGCCGTGGCGAGGGAGAATGGCGTGCGCTTGTGCTCTGTGGATGAGCTTTTCCGCGAGGCGGATTATTTAACGCTGCATGTGGGGCTCACCCCGCAAACGGCGGGCATTATCAACGCAGCCACCCTGGCCACCATGAAAAAGAACATCCGTATCATCAATTGTGCTCGTGGTGAATTGATTGACGACGCAGCACTGGTGGAGGCACTTGGTTCAGGCAAGGTAGCGGGTACGGCTCTCGATGTCTTCAGCCAGGAGCCGTTGAAGGACTCGCCCTACTTCGGGTTGGACAACGTGATTCTTACGCCCCACATCGCCGGTTCGACGGGTGAGGCGCAGGAGGCGGTCGGCATACAGATCGCCATGCAGGTGAAGGAATATCTCAAGTTCGGCGTCGTACAGAATGCGGTTAATCTGCCCTCCATGACGCACGAGGAGTACCAGGAGCGCGCTCCGTACATTTTGATGGCTGAGCGGTTGGGCGCATTCCTGTCTCCGCTGGCGGCGGGCAATGTCGAGAGCATTCATCTTTCCTACAGTGGCCGTCTGGCGCAGGGAAAGACGGAGTTGGTACGCAACGCAGCGATCCAGGGCGTGCTGGCTCAGTCGGATCAGGTGAATCGCATCAATGCGCTTTCTGTAGCCACGGAACGTGGCATTCGCGTCCACGAAGAAATGAAGGAAGAAGGATCGGGTGGAGCTGGCACTGTGCTCAAACTGACCCTGCATACAGGGAACGGTGACACGACTGCCAGCGCCACGGTGTTGCACGGCAGTTCCCCCCGCCTGCTCTCCTGTGATGGCATCGATATCGAGGCTCCACTTCAAGGAACCCTGTTGTTCATTCGCAACCTGGATGTCCCTGGCGTGATCGGCCGTATCGGTACGATTCTTGGCGAGCATAAGATGAATATTGCGAACTTCGCTTTGGGTCGCAGCCAGCGGACAGCGCAGAAAAATGCGCTGGCGGTTGTCCAGATTGATGGCCGCGTGGTCCCTTCGGCGTTGGCCGCGCTGCAGGCAACAGAGGCCATTACCGAGGTTCGCCTGATTGAGCTGGCCGAACGCAAGCCCGCTCCCCTGGCGGTTGAGTAAGGAGCACACGCAATGCCGTTGTATGAATATCAGTGTAAGCAGTGTGGACACCGCTTTGAGCGCATTCAGAGCTTCTCAGCGGAAGATGTAAAGGAGTGCCCGGTTTGCCCGGGCGAGGTAGAGCGACTCATTTCTACACCCGCCCGCGCGCAATTCAAGGGATCCGGTTTCTACACGACGGATTACGCTTCGCCTGCCAAGTCCGATCCCGGCTCAGGAAGCTCTGCCGGAACCGCCAAACCGGCGGCTGGCAACGGCTCCAGCCCGGCGGACAAAGGGTCTCCTGCAAAGACTGAAAGCACTTCAACTCCCGCTGCCTCGACCACATCGAGTAAGTCGGAGTAGTTTTCGCCCGGAAGGTCTGTTGGAGCACTCTCGCTCGACAGACTTTACAGGCTCGCTCCGTCCGTCTTCTTCGCTGAGGACTCTTTGCAGTTTCTGCATCTGGTGGCATTTTCGCAATGACTGTGGTCCGATAAGAGCAGCGAGGTGTGGTTTTCTTTGAGAGAAAACCACATAAAGGTCGGTGGCTTAGCTCGCTGCGGCGAGGTCGGTCTACACCAATTGCGAAAATGCCATACCGGCGCGGGCAACTTGTCAAACAAGTCCCTTCGCCCATCCGTGTGATGGGCGATTCTCTGGGATTAGGTAAAACTGAACCTGGAACGGGGACCACAGCAACATGCTCAGCGTTCGATCGGCGGAAGACCGGGGCCACGCCAATCACGGCTGGTTAGATACGCGTCACTCTTTTTCCTTCGCTGACTACTACGATCCAAAGTTCAATAGCTTTCGCGAACTCAGGGTCTTCAATGAAGATCGCATCGCGCCCGCCCAAGGGTTCGGTCTCCACCCGCACCGCGACATGGAAATCATCACCTACGTGCTTGAGGGCTCATTGGAGCACCGCGATTCGCTGGGCAACGGCGGAGTGCTCACGCCGGGCGAGGTGCAGCATATGTCGGCGGGACGCGGCATTCGCCACAGCGAGTTCAATCACTCGAACACGGAACCGCTGCATCTCCTGCAAATTTGGTTGCTGCCCAACAAGAACGGTGTCGACCCGCACTACGCACAGAAGCGGTTTCCCCTGAGGGAAGAACCCAACCGCCTGCACCTGGTTGTTTCGCCTGACGGACAGGATGGTTCGCTGGCGATGGTGAGCGATGCCCGGCTCTACGCAGCGCGCCTCCAGCCAAAGGCGGCGATTGACTACACGTTCCTCTCGGAAGGCTTCGGGTGGCTACAGGTCGCTAAGGGCAGCGTACAGGCCAATGGATTTGCACTGGAGCAGGGAGACGCGCTGGCGATCAGCCTCGAACCGGGGCTCTCCATCGTGGCGACGGAAGAAGCGGAAATCCTGCTTTTCGATTTGCCTTAAAGCATTTTCACGAATGCTTTAAGGCTACTTGTCTTCAGCGAGTGACCGCAGTTGCCGGCAGAATCTCAGCTACATCGACCCACTGCGTTGGATAGTTGCCGGTATAACAAGCGGTGCAGAAACTGTTACCTTCTCCGCCATCGCAGGCTTCTTCGAGACCCTCGAGTGAGAGATAAGCAAGCGAATCAGCTTCAATGAATTGCCGAATTTCTTCCACCGAAAAATTGGCTGCGATTAATTCACTCTTGTTCGGTGTGTCTACTCCGTAGTAGCAAGGCGATATGGTCGGCGGACAACTGATCCGAAGATGCACTTCTTTTGCGCCCGCCGCGCGCACCATGCGTACGATCTTGCGGCTGGTGGTGCCGCGAATAATCGAGTCATCGATCAGAATGATGCGTTTGCCTTCGAGCAGATTGCGCACCGGATTCAGCTTCAGCTTCACCCCGAAATCACGCACCCGCTGCTCCGGTTCGATAAAGGTACGCCCCACATAATGGTTGCGGATAAGCCCAAAGTTGAAGGGAATTCCACTCTCCGCCGCATATCCCAGGGCAGCCGTTACGCCAGAATCAGGAACAGGCACGACCAGGTCGGCTGGCACGCCCGACTCGCGCGACAACCGGCGTCCCATCTGTTCGCGGCTGGCCTGAACCCAGCGGCCATAGATACGGCTATCGGGCCGGGCAAAATACACATGCTCGAAGATGCAGCTCGACTGGGGCACGCCCGTGGAGTATTGCACCGAGGTGACGCCGTCGCGTGTAACCATCACCACTTCGCCCGGTTTCACATCCCGTTCGTACTTGGCGCGGAGCAGGTCGAAGGCACACGTCTCTGAGGCGAACACCACGGTGTCGGGCCCATCTGGATTGGTAATGCGGCCCATGGAGAGCGGGCGGAATCCATGCGGGTCGCGAGCAGCAAAGATGCGGTCGCGCGTCATCATCACAATCGAGAAAGCGCCGGTCACCTGCCGCAGCGAATCGCCGATGGCCTCGATGAGCGTCTTGGCATTGGAATGTGCGATCAGTTGCACGATGATTTCGGAATCGCTGGTGGTCTGGAAATAAGCGCCCTCCCGCTCCAACTGGGTGCGCAGTGTGCCCAGGTTCACCAGGTTGCCATTGTGCGCAATGGCGATCAAGCCGCGTGTGGAGTCGACCCGGATCGGCTGGGCATTGAGCAGAGCCGAATCGCCCGTCGTCGAGTAGCGTGTGTGCCCAATCGACATTTCGCCAGGCAGTTTCGAGAGTACGTCGTCGGTGAAAATGTCGGCCACCAGCCCCATGCCCTTGATGTTGTAAAGGCTGGTGTAGTCGGCTGTGGCAATACCTGCGGACTCTTGTCCGCGATGCTGCAATGCGTAGAGCGCGAGATAGGACTGGCGCGCCGCATCGGGGTGGCCGTGGATTGCGACCACTCCGCACTCTTCCCGTAATTTATCGAACGGGATGGAACCGGAGTCTTCTAACTCGTCCTGATTCAGATGCTCGTTGATGGTCGTACTCTCCATGGCCCTAATTCCCCACTGGTATGTCGTTGCGCAGCAGAGAAGGCAGCGCTACCGACCAGACGTTGCGCAAACCTGCCACTTTTTCACGAATCAGCACGCGGCCGTCGACCGCAATCTCAAAGAGCTCAGTTACGGTTTCACCCAAGGTTTCAACCATCAGGCCGGGGTACCGCGCCACCAGCTTTTCGATTGTTGACACCGATTCTTTTGCGCAACTAACAATGCATTGGCTTGCTGTTTCTCCGAACAGGTCCCATTCCGCTGGCAGATCGGGGGCCTTCGAGAGATTGACGCGTAGGCCGACTCCATGACGAAAGCATCCTTCCGCTAAAGCCACGGCAATGCCGCCGTCGGAGACGTCACGAGCCGAGTGAACCAGGTCTTGTTTTGCCAGCTCAGCCAGTAAACGATGCAGATTCGCTTCTGCTTCCAGATCGAGGCTCGGTGGCGTTCCCCAAAGTGAGGAAAGAACCTTTCGCGCATACTCTGACGAACCAAATTCCTGCATGCGCTCTTCGAGAGGCGGCACCGATGCGGGCGTAATCAGCAGAACGGTGTCTCCGGCACGCTGAAAATCTGCCCCGACAGCGGTGCTTATCTGATCGAGAATGCCCACGATCCCAATGACCGGAGTGGGATAGATCCCCGTACCGCGCGTCTCGTTATAGAGGGAAACATTGCCCCCGGTGACTGGCGTGCCAAGGGCCACGCAGGCCTCGGAGATACCGTCGATGGCCGACGAAAGCTGGGCCATGATTTCCGGCTTCTCCGGATTCCCGAAGTTGAGGCAGTTGGTGGCCGCCACGGGTGTCGCGCCGGTGCAAGCGACCTTTCGTGCCGCCTCGGCTACAGCCAGGGAGGCTCCCAGTTTGGGGTCAAGGTAGCACCAGCGCCCATTGCCATCGAGCGCCATCGCCAAACCCCGGTTTGTACCCTTGATGCGCATCACCCCGGCCTCACCGCCTGGGCCCTGCACCGTATTCGTCTGCACCATGGAGTCATATTGCTCCGTGATCCAGCTCTTGGAGCACACATTTGAGGAGGCGAGCAGAGCGCGCAACTCATCGGCGTAGTTGGTCGAGTAGGCCGTGTCGCGGGTCAGCGTCTGCTCAAAGAACGTGAGCCGTTCCAGCACTTCCGCCGGCGGGCTGAGCTTGACGGGCGCCTTCCACTCCCCGACGGGCCGGTGATAAAGCGGCGCATCATCGGTGAGCGACTGATTGGGGATATCCGCTACCAGTTGGCCGTGATGCAAAATGCGCAACCGCGGTTCGGGGATCACTTCGCCCACGATTACTGCATCCAGCCCCCACTTTTCAAAGACCCGGATCACTTCGTGTTCGCGGCCCTTATCGGCCACCAGCAGCATGCGCTCCTGGCTTTCGCTGAGCATGATCTCGTAGGCGGACATGCCCGTTTCGCGTTGTGGCACATGGTCGAGTTCCACTTCGAGCCCCACTCCACCTCGAGCGCCCATTTCGCAGGTAGAGCAGGTGAGCCCAGCGGCTCCCATGTCCTGTATACCCACCACCGCGCCTGTTTGCATGGCTTCGATGCAGGCCTCGAGCAGCAGCTTCTCCATGAATGGATCGCCCATCTGCACATTGGGCCGCTTCTGTTCTGAGCCTTCTTTGAATTCTTCGCTGGCCATCGTGGCTCCGTGGATACCGTCGCGGCCCGTCTTGGCGCCCACGTAAATCACCGGATTGCCAATACCGGAGGCCTTGGCGTAAAAGATTTCATCCAGACGCACCAGGCCGAGAGCAAAAGCATTGACCAGCGGATTGCCGGAATAACAGGGCTCGAAGCGCGTTTCGCCGCCCAGGTTCGGCACGCCGAAGCAGTTGCCATAGCCCGCGATCCCGCTGACCACGCCTTCCAGCAGGCTGTGATTCTTATGCACCACTTCCGGGGCCGATGGATCCCCGGCTAGTTCGTCTTCGCTGATGGGGCCGAAGCGAAGCGAGTCCATAACGGCGAGCGGCCGGGCATTCATGGTGAAAATGTCGCGCAGTATGCCGCCCACGCCAGTCGCAGCCCCCTGAAACGGCTCAATGAACGATGGGTGGTTGTGTGACTCGATTTTGAAGGCGCAGCCCCAGCCGTCGCCGACGTCAATAATGCCGGCGTTCTCGCCAGGCCCCTGGACGACCAGTTTGCTGCGTGTCGGCAGCCGCTTCAGATGGACGCGAGAGGACTTGTAGGAGCAGTGCTCACTCCACATGACGCTGTAGATGCCCAGCTCAGTTAGCCCGGGCGTCCGCCCCAGGGCGGTAACGATGCGTTGATATTCTTCGGGTGTGATGCTGTGTTGCGCCAGGAGCTCTGCCGTCAAAGACAGGGTTTCCAGGTCCACGGAGAGCGACTCAGGTTGCATGCGGGTAAGTCTATTGTCGCATGTTGCAGGAATGTAACGAGGCAGAAACAGGCTGCCAAAAGGAGAAGGGCTCTTTTCGTAGATAGATCGAGGGATCTTGCCCTTAGGAAGGGTTTCGGCTCTTCGTGATAGCGCGTAATTAGCAAAAGGCCGTGAGCAAAAGGGAGTGACTGAACCCGCCTACAGAAAAAGTCACGTTTGCGGTCGGGCCCTGGAGCAGTTTCACCCATTGCGAAACTGCTCCAGGGCGATACAGATGGCTCTTACTTGCCGACGCCGGCCTCCGCCATGTCGAGAAAAATATTGGTCATGCTCTCGGTGTCGCCACCGCCGCTTTGAATGAGCAGGATCGAGATCAGGTGGTTTTCCGGGTCGATCCAGCCCTGCGTCCCGAATGCGCCTGAATGTCCATAGGTGCCCACGGTATGCCCGGCAAGCTCACCCAGAGGCTCCGTCACCACTTCCCAGCCCAGGCCCCAATCGCTGCCACGAACCCAGCCGACGGAATGGATGCCGGAGGTCTGCGGCTCCGTCATCACATGCACCGAAAATGGTGAGAGATAGCGGTGGCCCTCATACACTCCATCGTTGAGCATCATGCGGTAGAGATGCAGCAGATCATCGGCTGTGGAGTACAGGCCCCAGCCGGGCGCGGAGAATACTGCTCCTTCCCGGTGCCCGGTCGGATCCCCGCCGAGAATCGTTTTGGGCGCAAGCGTCAGTTTTCCATCTTTGCTTTCGTAAACCTTCGCAATCCGTGAAATCTTGTCTCGCGGCGGGAAGAAAAAGCTGTCTTTCATGCCGAGTGGTTTGAGGATGTGTCCGGTGATGTAGTCCACATACGACTCGCCTGAAGCCACTTCGATGATGCGCCCAAGAATCTCGAAGCTGGGGCTGGAGTAGCTCCACTGCGTTCCGGGCTGAAACAGCAAGGGCTGCTTGGCGAGCTGCTTCACGACCTCATCGAGAGGCACACGCAGAGTTTGCGCATAATCCTGGATGGGTGGCGGCCCAGGTTCGTCTAAAATTCCCGCCGTGTGCGTCAGCAGGTCCCGGATGGTGAAGGCGTGGTTGGGCACACCCAGCGCCTCCTGATCCGGACCGGCTATGGTGGCCACCTTGACCCCGTGAAACTCCGGCAAATACTGCTCCACTGGATCGCGCAGCGAAAGCTTTCCTTGTTCGGCCAGCATCATGATGCCCATCGCCGTAACCGGCTTGGTCATGGACATGATCTGGAAGATCGTATCTTTACGCATGGGTTGGCCGGTCTCGATATCAGCCATCCCCGCAGCGTCGAACTCAACAATATCGTCGCCGTGCGCCACCAGGGTGACAGCCCCGGCGACCGTTTGCTGGCTGGCGAATGTCTTCATTCGCTGCGGTATCTGCTGCAAAATGTCGTTATTGACGCCGACGGCGGCGGCGTTGGATTGTGCTTGAGAGGAAGGCAATATCCCAAGAGCGGGAACTAACAGCAGCAAGAGTCGTAGGGTTCGCACGCTGAACAGCATAGAGGAACCCGCCCGCATTACGCAAAATCGACTCGTACGGTCAAAGAATAAGGCCGCACATATTAGACAAGCTCGATCATCACGTCTGTAGATTTGATGAGGGCGGCCGCCGTGTCCCCCTTTTTCAACTGAAGCTCGTGGACGGCGGTCGCGGTAATGATCGACGTAATGCGCATGTCCGCTATCGAGAGCACAACTTCCGCGAGCAGGCCTTCCACGCGAATACTTACCACCTTGCCGATGAATTGGTTCCGGCCGCTGACTCGCCGGTAACGTTCCCGGGATTCGGTTGCAGGGTTGAATTTATCTTGAGCCAGGAATGGCTGCAGGGTAGTCTCCGCGATCCGATGATGGCCTCCAGGGGTTCGCACGGTCTTCAGCTTTCCCGCAAGAATCCACTGCTTGATCGTTGGATAGCTGATGCCGAGTAGATGGGCGGCCTCGCGGGGAGTGAACACAGACGTAGCGTTTGCCATAGGACTCCATTTTTAAAACAGAACCAGCATAGCTGGACCCGGCCGGCATCGGGGAAGTTGGACTTTTCTTGATGAAAGGTCCGGTCAAGCGTCCGCCGCTGAGCATTTTCGCATCCTCGCCGCAGCGAGCAATGGGTGTAGAGCTGCCTCGCCGTAGCGAGCTACCTCGCCGTAGCGAGCTACCTCGCCGTAGCGAGCTACCTCGCCGCAGCGAGCTACGTCGCCGCAGCGAGCTAAGCCACCGGCTCTTACGTGGATTTCTCCCGAAGAAAACCACACCTCACTGCACTTACCGGACCACAGTAATTGCGAAAATGCTTTGAGTACAGTTGTGGTTCTGCTTGAGCATCTTCATCCGCGTCACGCGAAGGGCAACCCTGCTATGCCAAAGGGCGCCAGAGGTTTGCGACGGCACGCACTTGCTCCGGTCCTGTGCGGCAACAGCCGCCGATCCATTGTGCGCCGGCCATCTGCCACTGCTTCGCGAGTTTTTCGAATGGGACAGCGTGGCCTTGCCAGCAGCGCTGGACGGCATTCCACTGCTCGCCCGAGTTGGGATATACAAGGATGGGTTTTGCGGTGCTCTGTCTCAGCTCGCCGATCAGGCTGCTCATCAGCTCCGGACGGGTGCAGTTGACGCCCATCGCGACGATTTGCGGCTCAACCTCAAGCAGATGCGCACACGTCTGCAAGGTCTCTCCATGGGAGACGTGGATTGCGTCACGGCAGGTAAAGCTGATGTAGGCCGGTATATCCGGGTAAGAATGGAGAGCGGTGAGGATCGCCTGCGCCTCGTCGAGCGACGGAACACTCTCAAACGCCAGAAAATCGGCGCTGGTCTGTACGAGCACTGCGATACGTCGCCGGTGAAACCCTACCAGTTCATCGAAGCTGCAATCGTAATCGCCGTGGTACTCGGATCCGTCGTGGAGCATGGCGCCGTAGGGTCCAATGGAAGCCGCGATCCATACTTTTCGTGGTGTGCTCTCCTGGTATTCGCTCCTGACCGTCTCGGCGATGGCGATGGACCTGCGCAGAGCATTCTCTGCGGCCACGGCAGCGTCTTGCGGGGCATGACCCATTTGCTCGAAGCCCTCCGCCGATACCTGATAACTGGCGGTGATCAGACAGTCGGCGCCGGCTTCGAGGTAAGCGCGATGTACCCGGGCGATGGCCTGCGGAGAATCTTCCAGTACCTGGGCTGACCACAGGACCCCCGAGAGGTCGAACCCCAGGTTCTCGAGCTCCGTTGCCATCCCTCCATCGAGCACATGCAGGCCATGCAGGTCGAGTTGTTGCACTGGTTTCATGACTTTGCAAGCTGGCCGCCGCTCAACCGCAGTTTAGAGCAGAACCCGCATCGCTGTACCCGAACAGCACCCGTGGGGTTGGATTTTGCTTGATGAAAAATGCAGTCCGGCGAAGATTTCGCTGGGCACGGTGTTGCGGGTTCTGCTCTACCCCCAGCGCTTCACGGGCTGCGGAAGAACTCACTTCTTGAAGGGTACGGGCTACCTCGCCGCAGCGGGCTACCTCGCCGCAGCGAGCAGCCTCGCCGCAGCGAGCTACCTCGCCGCAGCGAGCATTGGTGGTACGTAACTCCATTGCAATGAATCCGGTTTTAGCCGCCGAGGGAGCGATTTTTCGCTTACAGAGACTTTCTCCGCAGCCGGTTCAGCCCCTGGGCGAATTTAGGCGGGGTTCAGGTGGGCCGCCAGCCTCTTCTGATACACTCTGAGATGTTCGCGAGTGTTCACAAAAGGATCTTCCAGGAACCTTTCAGCTCGTAAACATCCTTCCAATTGCAAGTTCGGGGAGTGGCTCAGCCTGGTAGAGCACCTGGTTCGGGACCAGGGGGTCGGAGGTTCGAATCCTCTCTCCCCGACCATTCTGCGTCAAGCCTATCAAATCAAAGGACCTGTCGATTCCGGCGAGTCCGCTCGCCATGTATCTGCGTGCAGCGCATTCGCCGCGCCTAAGGTCGACGTTCCGCCCCTGACGCAATAGGCAGTCACGTGAGCAATCGTTTCTCACCAACGGGGTGCTGTGGGAAGACCCGCGGTCGCTTGGATTGATCGCCGTGATCTCCTGCGCCGGAGGCCTCCACAGCATAAAGCAGGTAAACGGCAGACATCCATGAGGAGTATGATTCCCGTTAAACAAATGGGCATCAATTATGGAGCGTTGTTAAACGTCTTGGGGGAGCGTCTTTCCGACGCGGAACAGGCAACTGTTTCTTGTGGGTTTCTCCACTCATCCTCTTTAACAACCAATGGTTTCCTCCTCCGGAGATCAGCTTCATTCGGCCATGCAAGGAGTTCTTTTGACCAAAAAGTCGGATCTGGAGACGCGGGTCACCCATACGCCAGACGGTGAAGACGAACGAAGTGCGACATTAGTCCGGGTTCTGGTGGTAGAGGATTACGAACCATTTCGGCGATTTATCGCTTCTACCCTCGGACAAAGACCGAAACTGCAGATCGTCGCGGAAGTATCGGACGGACTGGAAGCCGTTCGAAAAGCCAAAGAATTACAGCCGGACTTGATCCTGCTCGATATCGCGCTGCCAGGTCTCAATGGAATTGAAGCCGCTCGACAGATCCGAACGCTCTCCCCCAATTCCAAAATCATTTTTGCTAGCCAGGAACGCTCTGCGGAGGTCGTGCAGGAAGCCCTCAGCCTGGGGGGACTCGGCTACGTGATAAAGGCCAGCGCCGCAACGGAATTACTAATTGCCGTAGACGCGGTTCTTCAGAATAAACGGTTTGTTAGTGACGGGTTGATAGGTGTTGATGGGGAAAGTCCACGGGGTACTACACACAAACTCTAATCGACTCGGAGAAGCCTGCGCACTTCACCGGTGCAGCGAAATTACGAACCGCAAACGGCTGAGCGAGATGCCAGGAAAGGCTGGAGCCGGTGCCGGCTGCGAAAGCAGAACTCCACTCGTTGACGCGTATCAAGCGACGCGTATCAATCGGCGCGTATAAGAAGTTCCTAGGCCGCGGTCATGTGGTTTCGGACGGCGTACTTGACCAACTCGGCATTACTCTTAACACCCAGAACCTCCATGATGCGGTACTTGTGAAAGGCGACTGTTCTGGTGGTCAAGTTCAGGATGCTTCCTACCTCTTTCATAACCTTTCCTTCGGCTAATAGTTGGAGTACTTCGCGCTGCCGTTCAGTCAGCCGCTCTTGTTCCTCTATGAGCGCATTGCCTTGCCGGCGAAGAAAAGTTACTTCATCTCGCGAAAGACACGGTGATAGATACGTTTTGCCGCGCAGCACATCGCGAACGGCGGTAATCAACTCTGTTGCAGCGCACGTCTTCAGCAGATAAGCCGAACCTCCGCGACGGAAAGCTTCGGCGGCTACTTCAGAGTCCGCTGTCATGGTGAGAAATACCAGCTTGGCTCGTGGGAGCCTTTGCTTCACCTGCTGGCCGGCGTCGAGACCGTTCAATATCGGCATCGTGATATCTACCACAATCACATCTGGTTTGAGTTCTGCGGCGGCTTGTACCAGGGCACGCCCATTGTTGACGGTACCGACCACGTCAAATTCGATCTCGAGCAGCCTTTTGCAAAGTTCGGCCATCAGGTTATGGTCGTCTGCGATGAGAATACGTGAACGACTCATTTGTCTGTTTCCTTTCAATCCGTCTAACTGTGAGCAGTTTAGTCAGAGTCGGTCAGGTTGTGATCCGAATCACAACACCCCTGTGCTGAGATGCGACTTTAGCGCTATCTATCGTGAACATTTTTTGAACGGGGCCGGCGTCGGCGCTCCCGGTAGCGCTCCCGGTCGCGTTGCACCGAGTGAGCCGGGAGATATCGCCCAACAGCAATACATGAAATGGGGTTGTCACAACTGACAGAACTACCAGTCCACAGTCGAGGCGTCCCGGCACACACTTGATGTTACAGATTTGCGGAGGACGAGAAACGTCCGGTCCGCCTGGACGGATCCAGTGACACGCTTTCGTTTTATCAAGCCCGGCAGAGGTCTCCGCCTGAGCCGGTCCGTTGCTTTGCTCTTGTTCCTGTGTCCGGTCGCTTGGTCGCAACTTGGACTGCCTGAGGCTAACCCGTCTACGGCGCAGGCGGAGGCGCCACGCGATTCCTTGGGGCGCACCACTCCACGAGGTACGGTTCTCGGCTTTCTCGCAGCCGCCAAAAACGGGAACTACGAGACGGCTTCCCAGTACCTGAATACCCGGTTGCGGGGCAAAGCCGCTGAGGATCTGGCGCGTAAACTCTCTCTCCTCCTGAACCAGCGAATGCCCGCCAAGCTTAATCAAATCAGCGCCAAGCCGGAAGGGTCGGTCCTGGACTCGCTAACCCCCGATCGTGAGGTGGTTGGGACGATCACCGGCGAAGAAGGCAAGCTTGACATTACGCTCGAACGCGTCACGAAAGGGCAGTCCGGCCAAATTTGGCTGTTTTCAAGCAAAACGCTGGAGGCCGTTCCTGCTTGGTATCAAGATGTCGATTTGCCAACGGTCGATGCCTTTCTACCCCAATTTCTGGTGAAGCGCCGCATAGCAGAGGTCCCTCTTTTTCAATGGCTTGCGCTCTTTGTCGGCCTCCCATTGCTTTACGTCTTGGCAACTCTATTCAGCTGGCTGCTTCGACCACTCGTCGCCCGAGTGGAACGCCGCTGGACGAACAAGACAATAAAACCCAGGACTCGCATTTTGCCCGGTCCAGGCCGCCTCCTGTTTATCGCCATCGTCATTCGCTGGCCCCTGACGAAGGTGAGCCTTCCGTTGTTCGCGCGGCAATTCTGGTCCAGCATCTCGGCGATCATGGTGATCGCCGCTGTGGTTTGGATCCTTATCATCATCAACGGCTATGTGGAACAATTTGGGAATCGCCGGCTGCGCAAAGAGAACCTTACTGGAACTGCTTCCATACTCCGGCTCACACGCCGTGTGATTGACACGTTCCTTGTCTTCGCCGGCTTGCTCGCAGCCCTTTACCACTTCGGGGTGAACCCTACAGCTGCACTCGCCGGGCTTGGTGTCGGCGGGATTGCGGTTGCACTCGCAGCGCAGAAAACCCTGGAAAACGTGATTGGCGGCGTTTCCCTGATTTTTGACCAGGCGGTTCGGGTAGGGGATGTTTTGAAGGTGGGTGAAACCTTCGGCGAGGTGGATGAGATCGGTCTCCGTTCGATCCGCATACGCACCCTGGATCGAACGGTCGTGAGCATTCCCAATGGTCAAATTGCCGCCATGAGCATCGAAACATTTTCTGCCCGTGACAAATATTGGCTTCATCCTCCGCTGTCTCTACGCTATGGCACGACGGCAGCACAAATTAGCTCGGTCGTCGACAACGTCAGAACGCTTCTGCGCGAACACGCATCGGTGAGTTCGGATTCGGTTAGGGTGCGATTTCTTGGCTTCGGTTCCTCATCGCTCACTGTAGATGTCTTTGCCTATTTGTCGGTGCGAGATTGGGCCCACTTCCTGGAGATTCAGGAAGAGCTGCTTTTCTCAATCATGGAGTTGGTAGAGCAATCTGGCTCTCAGCTTGCTCTTCCATCGCAAGCGACGATTCTCTTGGATAGTTCCGGCCGCAGTCGGAGCGCTTCGTCCACTCCATACGCTTCCCATTCCCCGGGCCTTGAGGCGCAGAGCGCGATTACAAGCGCCAAGTGAGAGATAAGTTCATGTGAATGAACCATACGTCATCAGCCCGTAAGGAGTGACAGTACACTGAGCGCCTTTTGCAACATGGGGAAACCGCTTTAAGCCTACTGCACCTTTGTCCAGCCTGGACCGGGGTCATATTCCGTCATGGCAGTTGCGGTCTTAACCGTATCAGGGCCCAGATCCTTCTGATACACGATGCCGTTTTCGCCCACCATAAAGGTCATCACGCCAGAGTTGCGATATTCAGCAGGCCAGGCGACCACTGCGAAACCTCGAGTCAGGTCACCGTTCACCCTGTAATCTCGCTTTCCGCCTTTCGCCGCTGCACCCTGCCTGATAAGCAGTTTGAAGTAATAGCCGTGGAACGGCGTAGCTTTGCCAGCCTGGAAACTGTACCCCTCATCTCCCGCCTGGGCGATTGCAGGCCCAATCGGACTGTCGTTGTCAGCGCTTTGCCAATACAGACCGTTCCGTTGTCCCGGATCACTCACGAATTTGGAGGCATAGTGTGCAGCTTTGTCACCGCCAGGCTGGGCCCTAAAATATTCCCGTTGCGCGTCGACAAGCGAGAGGCACGTGTCGATGGCGCCAAGCTCGTTGTTACCCACACGCCGGTAAAGAACTTCCTTGACGCCGCTCTCCGCGTCGAAGAACCAGCGGTCACCAGGGTCTTTTGCCATGGAGATAGGGAAAGGCCAATTTTCGGCTCCTATGTAGAGCGTTGCCGTCTCGTCGGGCTCGATCACAATACGGTGCATTTGGTTATAGCGCTCAACAAATTTGCGGCCCGCATTCTTGTCGGCCACGTTGTCGCCGGTGTGCAGCAGGGTTCTGGCCTGAACCCCGAAGATATCAGTGAGACCGCGATCGTCACCTGCTGAAGCGGCCCTGTAAAGCGCCACGGCGGCGGCTCCGGGGGAGCCAAAGGTCTTTTCGCCGCCTTGCTGTGCGAGCACCGCGACCGGCGCAAGTACCAATGAAAGCAAGAGAGCGCCCCCGGTTACCGAGCATAAGCTTCGCTTAACGATCTTCACGGATTCAGATCTCATCGCTCACGTCCTCGACATTAGATGGTTATTGGATGAGGACGAAAAGACCATCGGCAAAATCGCGGTTCTCATTTGCGCTGTCTTCCGCCCGTCGCCGGGCGCTGTTGCGCGCGTCCAGCGGCTGCCTGACGATTCCCCCCGGAATTTCCGCTGTTGCCAGAGGGCTTGGTCACACCCAGACTCTGCTGGCCTCGCGACGAGTCCAGCCTTGCACTTCCCCCGGTGCCGGCGTTTTGGAAGGCGCCTTTCTCGCCGCTGGCCCTCGGTTGCTGGCCGTAGCCGCGTGCGGCATTGTTCTGCGCTGGATTGGGTGTCGTTGTCCTCGCTTGCAGGTTCTGCGCCGGATTGGCTGTCGCCGTCCTCGATTGCGCGTTCTGCGTACCACGCACTTGCTGATTGCCTGCCGGACGATTACCCACCTGGGTCTGCCGATTGGCGTTTATCGGCTGGCTGGTCGCGGGGCGCGCGTTGGCAGAGTTCAGACGCGGGTTGTTCTCGACAGCTGGCCCTCCCGCAATTGGCTGCCGGTTGGCCCCCATTTGCTGCCTGTTGTTTGAACCTGTCGCCGGTTGCGGCCTGCCCTGCTGGTTGATGGTTGTGCCTTTGAACTGCTGCTGGTTCAGGTTGGAGTTGAGATTCGGCTTGTTCTGTGCAGCCCGGTTGTAGTTCGCAGGCTGGTTGTAGTTGGCCGGGCGATTGTAGTTCCCAGAGCGATTGTTGTACGCGGCATTGTTCCCGTTATAATTCGCCGGGCGGTTTTGGTTATTGTTGTAGTAATTGTTGCGATGGTTGTAGTAGTTATTGCGGTTGACGAAGGTATTCGAGTTCGAGACGTACACATTGCGGTTGTACGAAACGTTCCCACCATGCCAGTTGGTGTTCCACGAGTTATATCCCCATCCGCAGCAATTATTGTTGCTGTTAATGGCTGCACCCACTGCTATCCCAACTCCGAACGAGAGAAGACTGGCGGCGACCACGTTGCCAGTTGAGGGTCCCGGTGGCGGAGGCGGAGCCGCATAGCCGGGATAGACCGGGACCGGCGCTCCGTAAACAGCCGCTGGATTGTAGGTGGGCACATAGACCACGTCTGGTTGCGCCGGTTGGATCACTATGGTTTGCGGCGGTGGTTGAACGATCGCTGTTGCGGGCTGTCCGTCGGCTGACTGCGGTGGCGGCGGGGGCGGCGGTGCGGCGGTCTGCACTGAGACGCTTTGTTGTGGAGAACTCTTCAAAGTGCCTGCAGCCTGCGCGCGCTGCCGCATAACCTGCACGGCATTCATCACATTTTGTTGGTCATTGAAGTAGGCATCACCCAGCGCTGAAGTCCAGGTAAGGTTATTGGCCATCTGGTCCTGTACATCGGGAAACGTGGTCAGCGTCTTCACACTCGCATCCCACGGCTGTTGGTCGGCGGCCTGCTTCAACTGTATGTCTTTCAGGGCGCCATTCTGTCGCAGCCAGTTCTCGGCCGCCGTTATCTGGTCTGGATACGTGGAGCCGGCCAACACCAACGCCACCAGGTTGTCGGGGAACAAGGCGATGGGAGCGACTAACTGGTAGAGCTGGTCTGCCGTGGGCACAGCATAAGTCACCGCGGGAGCGGCCGGAGAGGGAGTCTGACTCGCGGCCTGACCCGAGTTCGTGGCCGGGTTCGTGGCCGGGTTCGTGGTCGACTTCTTGCAGCCATCCAGGGGCGCTGTCGAAACCACCAGGGAGATGCTCACGACGGACGCCTGAAACTGTCTCCAAAGGTTCATAGCCAACTCTCCCCTTGTTGAAGGATCAGAGGCCTATTCCCGAACACTTGGCGGATCGTTTTCGGCCGGCAACTGAGCCAAGAGGGCAACGGTCGCTGTTCCTACCCGGTCGCTGTTCCTACCAGGGAGAAGCGGCCCTATTCAACCCAGAGGTGATCCCTTGCCCCACGGCAGGCTCTTCTATTTGGTCACAGAAATCGCACTCTGCAGGGTGAAGGTGACTGGTTGTTCGGCGGGAATCACAGTCTCTTTGTTGCCCGTAAATGCGGCGCCCGCCGTGCCGGCGCCTGCCCCTAACAGTCCGCCGATAAGGGCTCCCTTACCGCCCCCTGCCAGTCCGCCAATCAATGCTCCACCGCCCGCACCCCCTCCAACCAAAGCTGTGGTGCGCTTGCCCTTCCCCTTTGTTTCTTGCAGGTAGGCGGATGTGACTACGTGGTGCCCTCCTACTTCAGACAACTGGATTGCCAGGCTGCCCGCGCCCTTGAATTTCCCCTGCCCTTTCGCGGCCACAACCGTGCCGGTACAAGTGGCGCCAGCCGGGACTACTTTCACTCCTTGTGAGCGGAGTGAGTTGACCAGAGTGCCGGTAAACGTATCACCAACACTGGCCGTTTTCGAGCCGATACTTTGCCCCAACCTCACCGTTACAGGGGTGCCCGCTGGAACCGTGTAGGTTATAGGCGGCGGCGGCGGAACGGGCGCTGCCTCGACCGGCGGCGCCGCAGGCGCTGGAGCGGACGACGCTTGCTGGGACGTCGCTGGTTGGTCTGCGGGTTGTGGCTGGCTGCCGGCTGGCGCATTCGCTGCTGAATTATCAGCCGGCGCTGCTTGCGCTGGGGAGCTTTGCGAGTTGTTGCCCTGCGACTGATCGGCGCTCTTCTTGCAACCGCTCGACATGAGCGCGAACGCAAGCATCGCTAACAAGGCATATCTGCGACTGTTCCACTTGTAGATTGAGTGATTCATTTGCATGCTCCAGATCCTTAGAGCATTATCACAAATACTGTGATGTGGTGGGAGTGGTTATGAGCAGGTGTTCTTTGACGGAACACCTGCGTCCAGGGAATATTCTTCCCTTACTCCATTTGTGAAAATGCTCTATCCCATTCAAGGTCCAGCGGGAATCTCTACGGCCAGGGCCCACCCTGTCTGAAAAGTGACAGGCTGGAGTATTTAACTCTCTGGAAACAGCGATTACAAGGTCAGGTTAGGATATTGCGCGCATGATTGAAACTGGAACTTCTACCAGTGGTACGTGGGATATCCCGCCGGCGCTGCCCGGAGCGGGAACCCGGCGGAGTGAGTTTGCACTCTCCACCGCTCGCCGCGGCGCTGTGGTTTAAGCTGGTTCGGAGTCTTCTCCGCTGGTACTTCTGCCAGTTTCGTCGTGTGGGCAGGCTAAATACCATCTCTAGGGAGTTGTATTCACATGGCCGCATCCTCTGATCTGCTGCCAACTCAATACAATCCGACCGCCACGAAAACACCCGCGGCGCGGAGCCAATCGCGAAATCCTTCTCTTTACCAGATCAATACACGGGCGACGCTTCGCGAACTATCCGATGATCTGGGTAGGAAGGCTACGCTCGATGACTTTTCCGATCAGCAGTTAGACCGGCTGGCCCAAGAAGGCTTCGAATGGGTTTGGTTTTTGGGCGTATGGCAAACCGGGCCCGCTGGCAGGAGGGTCTCCCAGGAGCATCATGAGTGGCAAGCGGAGTTTCGCCAGGTGCTGCCCGATCTTCAGCAAGAAGACATTTCTGGCTCCTGTTTTGCCATCTCGAGCCTGACCACCCATTCAGACTTTGGCGGCGACGAGGCATTGCGGGGTCTCGGTCAGCGGATCCATAACCGCGGCATGCGCCTGCTGCTCGACTTTGTTCCTAACCACACCGCGCTCGATCATCCGTGGGTTCAAACCCACCCGGAATTCTATGTCAGCGGAACGGACGAACAACTAAGCAGGGAACCGCAAAACTATATTCGTCTTGAGACAGGATCGGGACCTAGGATCCTGGCCTATGGGCGCGACCCTTATTTTTCAGGTTGGCCCGACACCCTGCAGTTGAACTACGCGGAACCTTCCTTGCAGCAAGCAATGCGGCTGGAACTGCAAAAGGTGGCCGAACTATGCGACGGAATCCGCTGCGATATGGCGATGCTCGTTCTTCCTGACGTTTTCCAACGGACGTGGGGCCTGCGGGCGGAGCCGTTCTGGCCAAAAGCAATCGAGCTGATTCGCTCGCGAAAACCAGACTTCCTCTTCATGGCCGAGGTCTACTGGGACCTGGAATGGACTCTGCAGCAGCAGGGCTTCGACTACACATACGACAAGCGGCTCTACGATCGGCTTCGGGAAGGAGTTGCGCGTCCTGTTCGTGATCATTTCCGCGCCGACCTGGAGTTCCAACGGAAGTCCGCACGTTTTCTTGAGAATCACGACGAGCCCCGCGCAGCAGTGGCCTTTGCCCCTGAGGTCCAGAGGCCGGCTGCAGTGCTGACTTACTTGTGCCTGGGTCTGAGATTCTTCCACGATGGACAGCTTGAGGGCAGAACTAAAAGGCTGCCCACCCACCTGGGCCGCCGCCCGAAGGAATCGATCCAGACATCCGTGCGTGCCTTTTACGACCGCCTGCTTGACTGTGTGCATCTGCCTGTATCGAGAAACGGTCAGTGGCAGCTGCTCGACTGTGTAGCGGCGTGGGAGGGTAACTGGTCGTGGGACTGCTTCATCTGTTTCGCCTGGCACAGTGTGGGTCAGGCGCCCGTTGTCGTCGTAACAAACTATGCGCCAAACCAAAGTCAATGTTACGTAAGCATTCCCTTTGACCAAATTTGTGGGTGTAATGTCCGCATACGCGATCTGATGAACCCCATAACTTACGATCGCGACGGCGACCAACTGCTATCCGTCGGTCTTTACCTTGATCTACCCGCATGGGGTTATCATGTTTTCGAATTGACGACCCTCAATCCTGAGTCTGCGATCGGATAAAAGTGCTGAGCAGAGAGTACTGATCTCGTCGAGATGGCAACGACTTAAAGGGTAGGGGCCACGTTCTCTTGAGAACCGCTCTTTGCGTTGAGGGCCAGCCTAAACAACAGCCAGAATCGGCACGTTGTCCACCTACTTCTGGGAGGCAGATGTACGATTACTGCCAGCAAATCACGAGAGGCGCCAGCCAGGCGAGTCATGTATTTGCCATTGTTGCTGATACTTTTGTGCTCTTATCTGGCTTTAGCGTTCCCTGCCGCCGCCTTTCCTTCCCTCCCAGGTCACACTGCTCACAAAGGTAAGGGCGCTCACCCGGTCAAGGCCGCTGTTCCCCAGCGGCAGCAAAAAGAAGTGCTTTTCTTGTCGTTCTCGGATCCGGACTCGCCGGACGTCGGGGCGCTTATCGATGAAGTTGAGATACAAATTCTTGGCAGCAGCTTTATGCCTGTGCATTTCACCATCGAGTATATCGATCCCTGGTCGACGAATAGCGACGAGGGTGGCGGGAACATCCGATTGGGATTGCTACAAAAAAGGCATGAGGAGAAAGCTTTTGACCTGGTCATCGCGGTCGAGGAGCAGTCGTTAGCGTTCGCCGAGTTTGACCAGACAAAACGATTTCCCGGCGCCGCGTTTTTGTTCTGCGTCGTAGAGCCCGCCAATCCGGCAGGATGGCAAGCGCCTAAACCTGGCCGTACCGGCGTCATAAGAAAACTGAACTATCTCCCGACGCTTGAATTGGCGCTCAGTCAAAACCCGGGTACTCATTCAGTGATCGTGGTTGCCGGCTCCTCCGATTTCGAAAAAGTGGAACTGGCTGAGGCGAAAGCAGAGTTCAATACCTACGAGTCAACGGTGAACCTTCAGTATTGGACAGATCTGACCTTTTTAGAGCTGCAGTCGCGGCTTGCTAGTGCTGAGGCCGGCAGTGTCGTCCTGTTTCTGGATTTTACGGTCGATGCCGACGGTCAGAGATTAATCCCGTCTCGCATACTGCCGAACATCTCGCGGGCGGCCAACCGGCCAATCTACGGCACCATGGCAACGTCAGTAGGCAATGGAGTGGTGGGAGGCAGTGTCGCAGATCTCCGGGAGGTCGCCAGGGCTCTGGGTCAGGCAGCCACACGGATTTCGAACGGCGAAAAACCTGAGAATATCCCAGTGCAGACTGGTCAGTTCCAACACTACCTCTTTGACTGGCGCCAGCTGCGACGCTGGGCTATTCCCGAGGATCGGTTGCCACCGGAAAGTGTGCTGATCTACCGGGAGTCTTCCCCGTGGCAGGTGTACCGTTGGCGCATACTTGCTCTCTGCGCAGCCATTGCAATCGAGACTCTGTTGATCCTGTTACTTCTCCACCTGCGCTCCAGGCGTAAGCGTGCCGAATACGCGCTTCACACCAAGGAGGCAGAGCTACTGGAGTCCCAACGTCTTGCGCGACTGGGTAGTTGGCACTGGGATCCAAAGACGGATTCGATCTCCCTCTTAGGAGAGATCTGGAGCCGCATCGGCTGCGAACCCGGGCAATCGGTTCCTTTTCAGCAACTGGAGCGCTTTTTCCCGAGTTGGAGTTGGAAGCGGCTTACCGAGGCCATGAAGAAAATAGAGCAAACCGGGGAAGCGGACGAGTTGGAACTGGAAGCCCAGCAGACGGATGGGACCAGGGTGTGGCTCGCAGTTCGCGGAGAGGTGGCCCGCGACCCGAACGGTCGTTTGATCGAGCTGCGCGGCACAATCCAGGATCTCACCGAGCGCAAACAGGCCGAAGAGGCCACGTTGAAGCACGCCGCTATTTTGGAATCCTCCGATGACGCGATTATCTCGAAAGACCTCGATGGGACGATTACAAGTTGGAATGCCGGTGCGGAGCGCATCTTCGGGTATACAGAGGCGGAAGCCGCTGGCAGGCCGGATACATTTATCACCCCTCCCGAATTGCTGGAAGAAGCAGCGATGATCCTGCAGCGCATACAAGCAGGAGAGCGCATTGAGCATTTCGAAACCATTCGCGTCACCAAGGAAGGAAAGCGGGTAAATGTCTCGCTGACCGTATCGCCACTAAAAGATTGGACGGGGAGGATCATTGGGGCTTCCAAGATCGCGCGAGACGTTACCGAGCAAAAACGAGCGGAAGAAAGGCTGAAGAAATCAGAAGAAAAATTTTCCAAGGCGTTTCGGCAAAGCCCTATGGCCCTGACTCTGACAACGGCGGATGGCCAACGCTACCTTGAGGTGAATGAAACGTGGGAACGCCTCTCGGGGTTGCGCAGAGAAGACATCCTGGGAAAAACGGTTCCCGAAGCCGGACCCTGGCTCCACCCTGCCGAGAGGCGGAGACTGGCGCAAAAGCTGGTAGAGGAAGGCCGTATTCGCGATGTTGAATTTCAATTCCGAAATAAAGACGGAGTGCTCCGCATCGCAGAAGCATCAGCCGAATTGGTCGAGGTCGGCGGCGAGTTGTGCATTCTTGCGGCAGCCATCGATATCACCGCGCGCAAACGAGCGGAACGGGAATTGTTGGAAAGTGAACAACGATTCCGGCTCATGGCGGACTCCGCTCCAGTGCTCATGTGGTTGTCGGGCCCAGATAATCTCTGCACTGACTTCAACAAGGAGTGGTTGCGCTTTACCGGACGATCCATGCAGGAAGAAGTCGGGTATGGCTGGACCCATAGTATTCATCCCGAGGACGCGCGAGAGTTCCTGGGCTTCTATATACGCGCTTCCACCAACAGGCAGGACTTTGCGCTCGAGTATCGCTTCCGGCGTTATGACGGCGAATACCGCTGGATGCTGAATCGTGGTGTGCCTCGGCTGCTGGAAGACGGAACCTTTTCCGGGTACATCGGTTGCTGCGTGGATATAACCGACCAGAAGGAAGCGAAAGCCGCTCAAGCAGAACTCAGCGGCCGTCTGATTCAAGCGCAAGAAGAAGAGCGCGCTCGGATTTCGCGTGAACTGCACGACGATATCAGCCAAAGATTGGCGCTTCTTGCCAACGGATTACTGGAGCTGGAACAGGCAGATGGAAAGCGCAGCAACGGTTCCGAAGAGGGAGAGTTGCTGCAGCTCTGGCAACTGGTTACTGAGATTTCAGCAGATGTCCAGCATCTTTCTCATGAACTGCACCCTTCCAAATTGCGCTATCTTGGTCTGGCTGCCGCGGCGGCGGATCTCTGCAGAGTTTTTGCCAAGCAGCACAAAGTTCAAGTCGATTGCACCATCCGGGCTCTACCAAAGAACATGGAAGAAAATGTATCTCTGAGCTTGTTCCGTGCACTCCAGGAGTCGCTGCACAATATAGCGAAACACAGCCAGGCGCATCACGTGAAAGTCGAACTGGCCGGCGAATTTGACAAGATCCGCCTTAGAGTTTCCGATGACGGAATCGGGTTCGACGCGCAGAGTTCCAAGCGCGGTCTCGGCTTGATCAGCATGCAGGAACGGTTGCGGTCGGTAGGTGGCCGCGTCGTAATCTGGTCACAACCTTCCCTGGGAACGCAGATAGAAGCCACCGTTTCCAGTTCCGGCAGAGATACGGCTAGTTCGCTGGCTTCCTGACGACCCCCGTAAAACATTCTTGGAATCACACAACCGCGTGCCCTTCTATAACGTGCGCAGTCATGAGCATTGGCAATCTCGGTACAAAAGCCGTTCTCCAAACTAGATAATCTGTAGTTAGAACTCAAACCTGCTATGCGAAGGCACTTACCTCAGCCGCGCGCCTGAGGTGTTCTGCGCCGAAGCGGGAACATACGCCCTTGTTCATCGCCATCTCTCTTACTTTCTTGCTGTGGCGTCCACCCGGTTAGACTCGCTGTCGTATCCCTAACTGTCACTAATAACAGTTACGCATCGAGTCCTGTCTGCTCTATTGTCTGGACACAAGAGACGCCCGGCTTGGGCTGAATCCTTGGGCTGAATCAAGGATGGCCCACTGTGGGGTGATCGAGCTGGCAGGATGAATTCGTTGCGCAAATTGGAACGCGTGCTACTCGCCAGCGGTCTGTTGATGCTGGCACTCTATGGGGCAGCGCGCATCGACGGAGCTATGGCCTCTCGGAGTGCCCTGCATCGATTCGAGAACGAACAGCTGCGCTCAACCGGCTCCGCTGAACGGGTGGGTTCTGAGGCTGCCAAGCCAGATTTTAGCTTGTGGTCGGAGAAGCGGATAAGCGGGTACTACGACAGCCTGCACTCGGAGGTTTCACCGGCGATTGCCATCCTCCGCATTCCAAAAATCGGTCTTGAAGTCCCGGTGTTAGAAGGGACCGACGACCTTGTGCTCAATCGAGGGGTGGGGCGGATCCAAGGGACGGCTTCCGCTGAAGGCAAGGGCAACATCGGAATTGCCGGACATCGCGATGGCTTCTTTCGTGGGCTGAAGGATATCGATTTCGGAGACAAAATTGAACTGGTGACTGCGAAGCGCGTGACAACTTATACCGTCGATCGGGTATCGGTTGTTGACCCCAAAGACATCTCCGTTTTAGCGCCGAGCCGGCAGCATGCGCTCACTCTGGTGACTTGTTATCCGTTCTACTTCGTGGGCAGTGCGCCGCAACGTTACATCGTGCATGGCAGTGTCGTTCGCACAGCCCGAGAACCAACTGCTTCTGCAACTCGATCGAACGATGCGCTGGAGCATACGACGGTCAGGATAGGTTCAAAAATTAACTAGAGCGTGAATCAGCGGTGAAGAAGTCAAAATCGATAACGTGGAAAGGAAGAAACACAATGAAAACGAGCATGCAGACGCAATCTTTGCTAGCGCTGTCCGTAGGGGCAATTTGCTCGGTCTTTACGCTTGGCCTAAGCGCGCAGGTACAGACCGAAACCAGTACAACTGCCCACGCCCCTACCGTGCAGACCACTGTGGAGCGGGGAACTGTCATGTCCGTAAATGGAAATGATCTGATCATTCAGATGGCAGACGGTTCAGTTCGGCATATTTCCAATGTGCCAGAGAGCGCCCGAGCCACCGTAGATGGTAAAGAGATAGGCATTCACGACGTGAAGGTCGGCATGAAATTGCAAAAGACCATTACCACCACCACCACTCCAAAAGTGGTCACGACCGTACAGACGGTCACGGGCAAGGTATGGCACGTCTCGCCGCCTACTTCTGTAATCCTGACGTTGGACGATGGATCAAATCAGCAATTCAAAATTCCAAAAGGGCAGAAGTTCAACGTTGATGGACAAATGGTCGATGCCTGGGGCTTGAAGAAAGGCATGAGCGTTTCGGCGACGAAAATCGTCGAGGAACCGGTTTCGGTGTTTGATAAGCAAGTGAAACTAAGCGGGTCAATGCCGCCCCCTCCCCCTGCTCCCGCTCAGGACCAGCCGATCCTGGTGGCAATAGCGGTACCTACGCCTGCCCCCGTCGCCGCCGCCCCGGCCGCGGCTGAAGCCGCCCCGACTGCACTGCCAAAGACTGGGAGCGCTCTTCCGCTTATCGGACTACTGGGCCTGCTTTCGCTCGGTGCATCCCTGGGGCTGCGAACAATCCGCCGCTAACCACAGTTGACCGGGTTCGTTCGTGCGCCCGAAGAACGACACAGTGCGAATCCGGTTTTCTAACCTGGATTTCTCACCAACATGGATGAGAGGAGCGACGAGGCTGCTCGCTGCGGCGAGGAGACTGTGTCGTGCGGTAGCCCGGCAGGACAACCAACCTGCGGGTGCCCCATCCTTGACGGTGCTTTTCCGGCAAGGGTGGGATGCCACAAACCTCAACACCACTAATCTCAACGCACACGGTCGTGGTATCCCACCCTTCGCAAAAGAAAGCAAAGGATGGGGCACCCGCAGGTTTTTGTGCTTCCCGCCAGGGGATATCAGGCCGCGTTTCTCTATCGTTCTCAACCGTGTGAGAAATGCAGGTTGATCGCCATCCAATGTTATCGGTCCCGGTATCGGCGCGATCACCGATCGAGCTCCGGTTATACAAGGCGGCCACGGGCAAGTTGGGCGGCCCCCCGCGCCGTCTCACGGTCGCTCCGGCCATGAGTGTCTCGGATACCGGCGCATGAGTTCACGGCGCACTTGCGGGTAGAGCCGCTCCCAAAAGCCGGCGAGGTCTGCGGTCGTCTGCACGGCGCGCTGGTTCGGCGCCAGCAGGTGCACGACCACCGGCGTTTTGTCTCGTCCCAGGCGCGGCGTCTCTCGCATACCAAAAAAATCCTGCAGCCGCGAAGCAATCCACGGCGGCTTGCCCGGTTCATAGTGAACTTTGGTTTGTCGCCCACTGGGCAGTCGAATCCGTGCCGGCGCAATCTCGTCGAGCCGTTGCGTGACCAGCTTGCGCTCGAGCACGGAGACGAAATCAGCGGCAGCCGATTTCAACTCGGCGAAGCTGCGCAAACCAAAGCACAGCTCCTGCAATGCCTGCGGAATATCGGGTGCTTCAAGCCCTGCGAACTGTGTGCGCGCCAAAAACTCTTCGAGTGCTTCCTTGTCTGTAAACCGTTCAATTCCGGTTTCGAGCGCCTTGCGCGCCAGCAAATCGGCAGCAGCTTCTGCCTCCGGCAATGCACCGCGCGATTGTTGAATCACCAGCTCGTCATAGGTCAGCGCGCTCACCGCTTCTACCCGCTCTGCGTGGCGGTTCCACTCGACATTCGACTCGTCGCGAACGTGGTCAGGGAAAAGTTCGATCAGCCACTCAGGTTCAATACGCGCTGTCATACGGATCAGTGGCAGTGGCTTATCCTTTCGGTCCTCGGCGTCGACGGCGACCATGAACTCGTAGCCGGGGGCTTCACCTGCAATCTCGGCCGAGGCGCCTGTTGACAGCAGCACCTGGTTCTCTAACCTCCGCCGTGCGACGCGATCAGGGAAGCCTGCCAGAACCGACATCAGCAACGCGTCGTCCTGGTGATGCTTTTGTTTAGCCGGTCGCGCAATGCGCCGTAGCTGCTCAACCTGCTGCAGGGTGCGGTAATCCTGCTCTCCATCCATCGCCGCCAGTAGATCGTTCTTTTCCGCGCGCGCCCCCGATCCAAGCAATGCCGCCACGAGGCAGCCGTCCTCTCCCACACCGCGCTCCATCGCCGAGATAAGGATGCGGGATAGCCGTGGATGCAGCGGATACCGCGCCAGTTGCCGCGCCATTTCATCTGTCGCGCCGAGCCGGTCAAGCAAATGTTCAGCCCTTTGCACAGCAACCTCCGGCGGAGCATCCAGCCACTCCAGCTCGTGCATGCTGCCGATGTGCATGGCGCGCAAGGCAAGCGAAAGCTGAGAAAGATCGCTGCGCACGATCTCCGGCGCGTCGTGTTCGGGACGGCGAAGGTAGTCTTCCATGGCGTAAAGACGCAGGACGCGTCCCGGTCCCGTGCGTCCCGCCCGCCCCGCTCGTTGTGTTGCCGACGCCTTGCTCACCCGTCCGACGTGGAGCGTCGGCAAGCCCGTCCACGGAGAAGAAGTCGCGATCCGTGCCAGCCCGCTATCGATCACCGCAGACACGCCCTCCACCGTTACGGAACTCTCCGCAACGTTGGTTGCCAAAATCACTTTCCTCTGTTCCGCCGGGGCAATGGCACGATCCTGCTCGGCAGGCGACAAATCGCCATGCAGTGGCAGCAGGAGCAACCCAGCCCGCCGAGCCACTGCTTGGCTTTCGCGGATGGCCCGGCGTATCTCCGCGGCGCCTGGGAAAAACGCCAGCACATCGCCGGCAGGCATCTCGTTCAGCAGCAAGGCAAGCGCGTCGGCAAACTGTGTTTCGAGCGGCTTGGGAGAGTAGGGCAGATGGGTGATCGAAAGAGGAAATTGGCGAGTCGCCGATTGCAGCACGGGGCAGCCGCCCAGGTACTGTGCCACGCGGCCGGTATCGAGGGTCGCGGACATGACCACGATGCGCAACTCCGGCCGGGTAAGCTGGAGCCGTTTCAGCAAGGCCAGCGCGAGATCGCTTTCCAGGTGACGCTCGTGGAACTCGTCCAGCACAACAGCGCCCACGCCTTTCAAGTTCGGATCGGAGAGCAGGCGGCGGGTCAGCACACCCTCGGTGACAAACCGTATCTTCGTGCGCTGGCTGATGGCCTCTTCAAAGCGCACCTGGTAGCCCACCGTCTGGCCGACGGGCTCGCCCATCTCCCAGGCCACCCTCCGTGCAGAAAGGCGCGCCGCAATCCGCCGTGGTTCCAGCACCACGACTTCACCGCTCACCCCATCGAGCAGCGCCGGAGGCACGCGGGTGGTCTTACCCGCGCCCGGGAGCGCTTCGATCACCAGGGTAGAGCGGCTTTTGAGGGACTCGATCATTTCCGGCAGAATCGAGTCCACCGGAAGAGCAGGTTTGCGTGTCACCAAACTTCATCGAAACACGCGCCTGCCAACGCGTCAACGGTGGCTGATGGGCAGGGGCACGCTTGCCGCACCTCCTCCACAATGGCTACACTCCTTTCCATGATGTTCACCATGCCTCGCGCCTTCAAGCTTGCCGCCGCTGCTGCGGTTTTTTCTCTTGTCAACGTTGCTGTCCTTCCTGTCTATGCGCAGGACTGGGCGAAAGCCCGTCTGGACGCATCGCCACGCCACCACGAGTATGTGCCCTTGAAGCACGGTGATCGCACCGTCCAGGCGTTTGTCGTGTACCCGGAGGTCAAGACCAAGGCGCCGGTGGTCATCCTGATCCACGAGATCTTCGGTCTAAGCGACTGGGCCAAGGAAATGGCGGATGAGCTGGCGGCGCAGGGGTATATTGTGGTCGCCCCCGACCTGCTCTCCGGCCACGGCCCGAAAGGGGGCGGCTCGAGTGAATTTAGCAGTCAGGACGCCGCCGTTGAGGCTGTTTCCGGGCTCGATCCCGCGGTCGTGACTGCTGATCTCGATGCCGCAGCCGACTATGGCAAGCATCTCCCTGCAGGGAACGGAAAGATTGCCAGCGTGGGCTTCTGCTGGGGAGGTGGCAAGTCATTTGCATTCGCCACGGACCGCAAAGATCTCTCCGCCGCTTTTGTGTTCTACGGGCCGCCCCCAGCGAACGTCAGCACCATTGCCGCTCCCGTCTACGGCTTCTATGCCGGGAATGACGCCCGCATTGGCGCCACCATTCCTGGCGCCGTCGCCGCCATGAAGGCTGCTGGAAAGACCTATGAACCGGTGACCTATGACGGCGCCGGCCACGGTTTCATGCGTGCGGGTGAAGACCCCACCAACACCGTCCCTGGAAACAAGACAGCACGGGAAGAAGGCTTCGCGCGGCTGCTCAAATTGCTCAAATCGATGTAGCCCGTTGTCGCTATACAGGCTGCGGAAGAACTCAATTCTTTGAAGGGTACGGGCTACCTCGCCGCAGCGAGCATTAGCCCGTACGTAACTCCCTAGCAATGAATCCGGCTTTAGCCGCTGAGGGAGCGATTTCTCACTTACAAAGACTTTTTCCGCAGCCTGTACCGCGGTTTCCCAATGGGTGTACACGGGCCTCGCCGCACCGAGCCGTGCTCGCCACATCACAGCAATTGCCAAATGCCTTAGTATGTCGGGATGACCGACCCGGGGCAACGAGACACTGCGAAGGGCCTGCGCAAGGGGCTTACCAGCTACGGTGACGCCGATTTCTCCTTGTTCCTGCGCAAGGCCTTCATCAAGGCCGCAGGCTACTCAGACGATGCTCTCGAACGCCCGATCATCGGCGTAACCAATACCTCGAGCGACTTCAATCCATGTCACGGCAACGTGCCGGACCTGATCGAGAGCGTCAAGCGCGGAGTGCTGTTTGCAGGCGGTCTGCCCATGGTCTTCCCCACGATTTCCATCGGCGAGAGTTTCGCTCATCCCACCTCCATGTTCCTGCGCAACCTGATGGCGATGGACACCGAGGAGATGATCCGTGCGCAGCCCATGGATGCGGTCGTACTCATTGGCGGATGCGACAAGACTCTACCCGCTCAGCTCATGGCGGCGGCGAGCACAGACAGGCCGGCCATTGTCGTACCCACTGGACCGATGGTCGTGGGTCATCACAAGGGTGAAGTTCTGGGCGCATGCACCGACTGTCGCCGTCTCTGGGGCCAGCACCGCGCCGGAGTCATTGAACTTGAAGAAATCGAAAGGATTAGCGGGCGTCTCGCCCCTTCCGTCGGCACCTGTATGGTGATGGGCACGGCGAGCACCATGGCCTGTATCGTGGAAACGCTCGGCCTCGCGCTACCCATGAGCGCTACGGCCCCCGCAACGCACGCCGATCGCCGCCGCATCGCGGAGGCAAGTGGCAAGCGCGCAGCAGAGATGGCGATCGCCGGCGCTCCTGTGCCGAGTTCTCTCATCACAGACGCCTCGGTGCGCAACGCGATGATTGTGTCGCAGGCCATCGGCGGCTCGACCAATGGATTGATTCATCTCACAGCCATCGCCGGTCGCGCGGGCGTGAAAATCGATCTCGACGTCTTCGATCAGTTGGGACGCGACACCCCGGTTCTGCTTAACCTCAAGCCGACGGGCATTCACTACATGGAGCATTTTCACCATGCTGGCGGCCTGCCTGCGCTCATGCGCGAGTTGGCTTCGGTTCTGGATCTCGATGCACCCAGCGTCGCGGGCGGCACGTTGCGCGATGCGATCGCCAACGCTGAAGAAGTGCCCGGGCAGGATGTCATCCGCAGCGTGGCCACACCCATAAGTAGAGAAGGAGCCATGGCGGTGCTGCACGGCAACCTCGCGCCGAACAGCGCGGTGATCAAGCAGTCCGCAGCTTCTCCGCACCTGCTGCGCCATACCGGACGCGCCGTGGTCTTTGAATCGGTTGAAGACATGACCGCGCGCATCGACCAGCCGAATCTTGATGTGCATGCCGAAGACGTTCTCGTTCTGCGCAATGCAGGGCCGAGGGGTGCGCCGGGCATGCCGGAGGCGGGCTATCTTCCCATTCCCATGAAGCTGGCCCGCGCGGGCGTGAAAGACATGGTGCGCATTTCCGATGCGCGCATGAGCGGCACCGCGTTTGGCACGATCGTGCTGCACATCACTCCCGAATCGGCGGTTGGCGGTCCGCTGGCGATTGTGCAGACCGGCGACCTGATCATGCTCGACGTGGCCGCCCGCCGTCTTGAACTGCTGATCGACGAAGCGGAATTAGAACGCCGTCTTGTCGCTTGGAGAAAGTTGCCCCCGCAACGCGCTCTCGCGGCGCGCGGTTACGCCCGGCTATACGAGCGCTGCGTACTGCAAGCCGATGAAGGCTGCGACTTCGACTTTCTGTTACGAGAAGGCAAGCAGAATTCCGCGGAAGGCGCCACGGCCAAGGGGAAGAAGTGATTTTGTTGTGCGCCAGGGCTTGGGCGAGCCCTTCATGATGGCAATGCGCTTCTATCCTTCATGCCAACATTTGTCCCAAATTTGAGCACATCTCCATCGATAGTTGTACGCATAGGAGAGTGTTATGCCGTTACCACCAATGGGCTGCGCCCGCACCGCTTCGTAGTATTCCTGCTATTTACCGCAGGATGCATTATGAAGCTGTGAGACAGACAAACCCAGACTTCGACGCATTGCTTGTCTTCCTTGCCAACTGGCAAGAGATTGAACGATCCGCACTGGGCAGAATCCTGACCGCGGGCCAGCTAGCTGATGTGCAGGAGCTGGAACGTCTCTTCGCTTTGCCCTCTCTACAATCGGAGACTCAGCCGGGTCAACGCAAGACGAACTGAGGACCGTCCGCAGCACGCCCACGGGGCCGAGTCACGCAAGCGTGAAGCAGACACCCGTGAGCGTCGCATACCACGCCAACAACTAGGGATGGCTTATTGCCCACACGTAAGCGGCAAGAGCATTTACCTGGTCGGTCGTAATTTGCGCTCCTCCCAAGGGAGGCATGGGATTGCGAGATTCCTTCGGCTGCGTCACGCCGTCTGTGATCGTCTTCGCAATGCCCGGATAGCTGCCATCGCTCCAGAGCCATTTTTGGTCTGTGAGATCAGGCCCCAGCGGAGTGCCTTTAGCGGTTGAGCCATGGCAACCGGCGCAGGCGGCTCCACCCACTTCTCCGTGATAAATGCGATTGCCCAATGCCACCATATCCTGGGTGGCGCCGGGCGGAACGGGAAGGGCACTCGCTGCGGAGTTGGTGCTCGTGCTAACAGCAGCAGTTACAATCTGGCCTGCGGGAGCAGCCGCGTTCGGACATGGCGTGAACTTTGCGCCTCCGCCGGCAGAGCCGCCGACATAGCTGACGCGATAAATCCGGCCTGTCGTGTCATCCGAGATATACATGGATCCATCGGGTCCAACGGCAACACCGTTCGGCCTGTGCGCCGCCATCTCAGGCGACTTCACTTGCCCCGCAAATCCATCCGCAAAGATTTCGCACGGACCGGACGCATGATCCCCAGCCAGCGGCTGGAAGACGATGTTGTAGCCGCCCTGCGGATACGGTGACCGGTTCCATGAACCGTGGAAGGCGATAAAGACACCGTTGTGGTAACGAGCAGGGAACTGTTTCTGGTCGTAGAACACCGCGCCATTGGGTCCCCAATGGGCAGGGAAGAAAGCGACCGGCGCTGTCTTGGTTGCACAAACGCCGACCTTCTTGCCGCCATCCCCGCCGTACTCTGGCGCCAGTACCAGCTTGTGCTGGCCGGGATCGAAGTAGCATTCGGGCCAGCCATAGTCGCCGCCGTTTTTCAGCAGCATCAATTCTTCTGCCGGCAGCGTTGCCTCTTCTTCCGGCTTGTAGAGATCGGGCCAATTGGAGTGCAACTGATCTCGCCCATGCTGCGTAACGAACAGGTGATTGCCGCTGGCATCGTAAGCGAAACCTTCTCCGTTACGAATGCCGGTAGCGTAGCGATCGGCAGGAGAGAAAGTCTGGTTGGCCTTGTTCGCGCTGAAGCGCCAGGTGCCGCCGCGCGTCTCCAGTTCCTTGCAAGGGTCTGCGCCCGGAGACTTGAGCGTGCGGTTTGTCAGCTGGCAGGAATTCGTCTCCGTACCCACGTCCACAAATAAAGATCCGTCGGTGGTGATGGCGAAGGGATGCATCGGGTGATCGCCTCCCAGAGGCAATCCCGAGACGACGGTAACGGCCGCGCCCTGGGGTACGATCGATCCCGGCGTCAGTTCATAGCGCACGATCTTGTCGTCGAGCTCCGCATAAACCGAGCCGTTGTAGATCGCGACGCCGGTACCACCGAATTCGCCCATCTTTGCCGTTCCACCAAAGCGCTCCGTCACATCCGCTTTGCCCGTACCTGTCTTGTCTTGCAGGGCTACCAGGAAGGCGTCCGTGGGCGGCTTCTCCCCTGGATAGTTGTCACCCCACCACGTGTTCACGTAAACGACTCCGCTTTTCGAAACTGCGAGGTCGCGCGCATGCCCAAGGTTGTCGGCGAAGATAGTTGCGCAGAAGCCCGCCGGCAGCGTCAAGCCGCTCTCGTTACTCGGGCATTGCTGACTTTTGGTTTGCGCGCCGGCAGGCCGGTCGGAGGCTAACGAGCCGCCGACGCAGAGTGCGCCGAGCGCGGCGACGGCAGGCAGCATGGTCTTGAACAAAGCTGGGAATCGCATGGGGTTACTCCTGTCAATCTGTGAACGCAGTTCGTTGATCGGTTACCTTAGAGCCGGCCGTACTTCTTTACCGCTTCTTCGATGGATTTTGTGTTTTCAATGTACGCATACATGCTGTGCTCTTTAAAGTCCAGCTGCTGCGCGAGCACCAGAACCTTGGGCGCGATCTCGCGCGGCACAACGACGACTCCATCGCTATCCGCCGCAACAATATCGCCCGCATTCACGGTTATGCCATCACAGATGAGCGGTGACCCCGAACCCGTCGCACGATAGTGCCCGACGGAAGTCGAGGGCACAGCGCCGCTCGCGTAGACCGGGAAGCCAATCTTGCGTAGATAGGCAACGTCGCGCACCCCGCCGTCAATGATCGCCCCGGCAAATTCACGGACAGACATGGCTGTTCCCATCAGTCCGCCCATACCGGCGATATCGGCGCCATCCTGAATCGACATCACGTACACCGAATCTTTGGCGCCCTGATCGATGGTGGAGAGCATTGGGCTCAGTGCATTCGGATCGTGGTTTTCTTCTTTCACCAGCTTTACAGTGACCGCATAACCGGCGAACTTGCTGGTGAAAATGGGATGCATGTGATGCGTCATGAACTGGCGCTTGCCCGTGAGTTGCTCAATCGCATCAGAAACAGAGGCGACCTCGGCATGGCGGTATCCAGCGAGCATCGCAGCCGGGTCGTTCGCATAGACCGACGCATCGGGAAAGGTCTGGGCGCGCACCAGCACTACCAGGAGCAGGCAGGGTACGACAATCATTCCAGCCAGAGAGTATTTGTTGAGAAGTTTCCGTCGCTTCATATAGTGCTTTCCTCCGTTGATTTACCCATCCAGAATCGCGCGTTTTCAACCAGTAGCCATTCTCTGACTTTAGGCCATGCTTCATAACATCCCAACGCCAGGGCACGTTCGTAAGCATAGCTTCCGTAAGCAGATTTTTGGATCAGATAATTTGGCGTCGACAGCGCGAAGTGCAGAGCAGCGGCGTCAATGGGCTTTCGCCGCCGGATGTGCAATTTTCTTTGGCGCAACCGAACCCTCCGGCAGGGCAAAGGCAAACAACACGCTGCCCCCGCTGGTCAGCAGGTACTGTCGTCCATCCAGTTCATACGTAGTCGGCGAACTATCGATCCGTGAGCCCGAAAAGGCATGCCAAAGCGTGCTGCCGTTGCTGGTATCGAGCGCCAGAAAATTTCCGTGGGAATCCCCGGTAAAGGTGATTCCAGACTCCGTCGTCAACACGCCTGCGCCCGAACCTCCAGGTCCAAGTTCATGCGTCCAGCGGATTTTCCCCGTCTGGTAATCGATGGCTTCCAGCACTCCTTTTCCCCAGACCCCATAGTCCGCACCCGCCCAACCGTATGAGCCGTCGGCAGGCTTACTGAAGTAAATGCTCCACGCAGGATGCGCACTCACGATGAACAGGCCGGTTTTGGGATCGAAGCTGGGCGAGCGGTAGTTGGTTAAACCGCCCTCATCCGGCGCAATCAACACGCCATCGGGCGTGGGATCTTTAAGCGGGTCGGGCATCGGCTGGCCCTTTGCGTCCAGGCCCGTGGCCCAGTTCACGGGTCCGAAAGGCACCGTCAACAGGCTCTTTCCATTGGTCCGGTCCAGAACGAAAAAATACCCGTTGCGGGAGGCCTGCATCAGCATCTTCCGCGGCTCACCATGAAACGTTCCGTCGACCAGCACAGGAACCTCCACTGCATCCCAGTCGTGGGTATCGTGCGGCGAGGGCTGAAATGCCCACTCCAGCTTGCCCGTATCGGGGTTCAGGGCCACGATGCTGCATGTATACAAGTCGTCGCCGGCGCGCGACTTACCCTCCAGCACGGGCGTCGGGTTGCCGGTGCCCCAGAAAATCAGGTTAAGTTCGGGATCGTAGGTGCCGGCCATCCACGTGGTGCCGCCCGTGGTCACGCCGGGTCCTGGGGGTGGGGTCACATCCCATTGCCACTGTGTCTTGCCTGTCTCCGGATCGATCGATCGCAGAAACATCCGCAGGTTGTCGATATCCCCGCCGACACCGGCAATCACGTGGTTGCCGACGATCAAGGGCGCTTCCGTGGCCCAATATCCCTTCTCCACGTCGGCTAGCTGAATAATCCAGCGCACCGAGCCATCCTTGGCGTTGAGCGAGATCAGGTGCGCATCCGGGGAGACGAAAAATACCCAGTCTTTGTAAATAGCAACGCCGCGCTGGCCGATGTGGTCGCCCTTGTTTGGCGGATACGTATAGTGCCATAGCTGATGTCCGGAACGAGCGTCAACGGCCCAGATATTATCCGGCACGGTGAAATACAGTACACCGTCCACCAGCAGCGGAGACGACTTGATCTCTGCCGGCTGGTTTGTCTGAAAGGCCCAGGAAAGGCCCAGATGCCCGACATTCTGTGGAGTAATTTGCGTGAGCTTACTATGTCTTCTTCCCGAGTAGTCACCGTGGTAGCTGGGCCAGCTATCGGCGGGTGGATGCAGCAGCATCTGGGCATCCACATTCTGTGCCGTCAGCGCATGCGGAGCTGCCGTCAACATCATGGCGCTCACGGCGGCGAGCAACCCATTCTTCATCACCTTCATATGGATTCGGACCTTCCCGGGGCGGACCACTCAAGCCTTCTCTCGAATGACCGTGGTCTGGAAATGCTCTAGCGCAGCGTTTGGATATAAGCCATCAGGTTATGAACGTCGGCATCGGTGTACTTGGGGAAAAGCGCCACATGGGCCTCTACCGGCGCATCCACCACGTATTTCACATCGCTTACGCGCCATGAACGGTACTTGTTATCCGCATCCCGCAAGCCCACGGTAAATTCATCCTGGTAGGCCAGGGTCCCCGCGACGGTCTCGCCCGAACGCAGCGTCACGGTCACCTTGTTCTTCACGCCTTCGGGGTAGAGCATCCGCTCTTCCAACTCCAAACCTTCGTGCCGGCTGGCAACGCCGGCCAGATCCCCAGTCGGGGAGTGACAGTTGGCGCAACCTCCTGCTCCATTGAAGTAGGCCTTGCCGGCCTCGACATTGCCGGTCTGCAGGTCGGATACGTCCACTCCCTTGCGTTTGCCGCTTTGCGCGATAGCCTTTTCCCGTTGGCTATGAATGAAGGCGGCGAGCCCGGCAATCTGCTCACTGGAGAAGGGAAAGGCAGGCATGCCCTTTTCGGCCCGCCCGTGCAGCACCACATCCCCAATTTTGTCTCCGCCTGCGTCGGCGGCCACCAGTTTGGAGCGGGTAAGGTCGGGCCCTGTTTCTCCCCCGCCGGCATCGCGGCCGTGGCAGAAGGCGCAGTTCTGCTTAAAAAGGGAACCGCCGGCTTCCACCAACGCGGGGTCTAGTGGACTGGGAGTACCGCCGGTGGGGGTGGGGCCGGCATTTTGTGTCGCCGGCGCCACTGCCTGCGCCTGGCCGGAAGCCGCATAAAGGTGTAACTGCCTTCCCTGGTAAGCGGCACAGCCCGCGATCGCCGACAGAACAAGTACATCCCGAAGTTTCTTCATTCCTGTAATACCACCCCATCCACAACCACGAACGCAAATCAACAGATCGGGGCGCCGGCCGCTCTGATCCAATAGAAGAACATCGTTAAGTCTATGACGACAGGCGTCCTTACTTTGCCGCCGGAGCCGTACCAGGCAGACGAGCATGTGAGGTCGTGCTTCCCTCGGTCATCCCCAGCGACCACTTGATTGCTTCGAAATACATCTTCCGGATATCCGGATCCTGCCACGCCTCTTCCGTGTGGCCCAGCGTCGAGTAGAACACCCTGCCTTTGCCGTACATCTTGCTCCAGGCCACGGGAAAATCATGATCCTCGCGGTGAATCCGGGGGTTATCGGCGTAATTCAGCTTGTTGGGGTCCAGGCTGAGCAGCACGTTCACATTGCTCCGCGCCCAGGTCTTGGGCTGATAGATTTCATCGTACTTTGTGAACGCTTTGGGGAAGTGGCGCACAGCAGGGAAGTTCGGGTCTTCCGTCAGAATGGGCGCGTTGAACGTCGACCAGGGGTGTTGATCGAAATAACCGCCAATCATCTCGCCATATTCCGGCCAGGTGTAATTGGTGTCGAGCGCAGCATGAATGCCCACAAAACCCTTCCCGTCTTCCTTAACAAATGACAGTAGATCCTGCTTCTGGCTGGCGTCCATGTCGAGTTCGCCGGTTGTGCTGGCAAAGATGACCGCGTCGAAGTAGTCGAGTTTTTTCGCGTTCCTATCCAGCTTCTTCTTGGTCAGCAGCTCGGTATCGGTACGCAACATGGTGTCCCACAGGCCGCTTTCCTGCCCGAGGGTGTAGATCGTTGCCATAGCGGCCGAAACCGAGTCGTGCTCGAAGCCCTTGGTCTGGCCTATCACCAGCACATGCTTGAGATGAATCTCCTTGGCATGCGGCGGAGGCGCCACCAGGTCGCTCTGTTGGGCTGCGCTGCGGGCGGGTTGCAGAAGAAGGGAGCTGATGATGCCGAGGGAGCTAAACAGAAATAACCGGGAAGGGCGCACGATTTCTCCTTACAAGCCTCCGGGGAGGCATGTTGTTCTTGAGCAGAAGTCTCTCGCGCACATCCGCAGCCGGATTCTTGCCCGCAAAGAAGTTTAGTGAGGATCGCGGGCAGACGCAATGATTGGCCCTTTTCGGTAGGGGATCAGTTGATCCACCACCCATTTTCCGTGAGAGCATTTTCGCAAACGATATCGCTTGGCCGGAGAGCGCAACAAACCTGCGGGTGCCCCATCGCAGCCGTTCGGCAGAAAAGGGACCGCCGAGGCGATCCCTTTCTGGTGGTTGCCTTCGTTGCGCCTTTAGAAGTCGATGCGCAGCGAGAGCTGTAGCACGCGGGCTCCATTGTTTCCGTTTCCCGAAGGGACGACGGTGTAGCTGATGTTGCCGAATTGGCTGCTGGTGATGTCCTGTTGATCCAGACCGTTGAAGGCATTGTTAGCCGGTAAGGCGAAGTTCGGATGGTTGAGTGCGTTGAATGCGTCTGCCCGGAAGTTTGCTTTGACCCGCTCCCCGTAGATGGGGAAGTTTTTCGCGAGGCCCAGGTCGGCGTTGAAGAACTTAGGTCCACGCAAGCCGTTACGAGGTCCGATCTGGAATCCGATCGGACCTACATAGGCGGCTGCCGCGTTAGGCTGGCTTGCGAAGAGGTTGACGCCTCCGCCTTTTGGCTTTTGGATGTGCGTAGTTGTGGCCGAACGCTGGCCGACCAGAATACCAGGGGCATCGTTCGAGTAGCTGGCAACGAAGGCGTTGGAGACGGTTCCCCAGGCCTGACCGGTGTGCCAACTCGTGATACCGCTGATGCTCCATCCGCCGATTATTTCGTTCGTCCAGGCGGGAATCGTGGCCAGAAACGCCTTGCCTTTGCCGAATGGCAGATCGTAGAAAGCGTCGGTTGTGACGATTTGATTCACATCGAAGTCAGAGTTAGCGCGGCACTCGCGGGGACGGACGGCGTCGCAGACCAAGCCGACGCCGCCGATGCCGGTATTGCCCTCGGAGTTGGCGAAGAAGGACACGTTATCGATGGAGTGCGCCCAGGTGTAGTTGAAGTCGAAATGTAGACCGTGGGAGAGGTTCTTCTGCAGGGTAAACAGCAGGGCGTTGTAGCTGGAGAATCCGTTGCTGCCGTAGAAAGTATTCTGGGAGAACTGGGCAGCCGATCCCGCGTTGAGCGGCGCACCGTTGGCTGCGAGGAACTGGACAGTGTCACCGAAGTCGCCACGCTCCACGAACGAGCCGAAGTTAGCTACCAGGAACGAGGTGTAGCTTTGGCCTCCTTGGGGGCCGATGACATTTTCAAACCATGGCTGCGGAATGACGGTTGCGGAAGTGGCTCCGGCTCTGAGCTGCTGGGTGACGGAAGCCACGGCTTGGGAGAGGAGCTGGCCGGACACGGGATCCGGGAAATCGAGAACCTGGTTGGCATCGGTCTGGGCCAGCAGACGGCGACCGAGCCGGCCGGCATAGCTAAGCTTCATGATCAGATCGGCCGGGAAAGCGTGTTGCCAGCCGGCGTTGTAGGCGATGGAGTACGGGGTCTTCAGCTTCGGGTCGATGGTGTTATTGAAGGCCGTACCAAGCTGGAGACCTTGGGGTACTCCGTCGGCTACGAAGGGTTGGTAGGGTGGTTTTGGCGTAGCGGGCGGACTGAAAGGAACGGTGGAGATGCCGTTCTTGCTGTCGAGCCGCGCGCCCGTCTTGATGGAATTGTAAATCTCTCCCGGGATTCCCAACGGGGTGGGCAAGGTCTGCTGGAAGAGATACGAAAACTGATCCTGAAAGAACTGAACCGCATTGATGACGGTGCGGTCGTAGACGACACCGATGCTGCCGTTGAAGACGCTCTTCTGGTCCCAGCTGGGGTTGAAAGCAAAGCCAAAACGCGGAGCGAAGAGATGGTGCTCGGGCTGATACAGTGGCGGCCCGTTATTGGCCTTACCGCCAAGAACGTAGGAGATCAGCGGGACGGCAGTGGGACCCGTTTGGGAAGCATTGCTCTGGGCGATGCGAGCGCCGAAGTATTGGTTGAAGTTCGTGGTAATGGTGCTCTCAAGGCCACGCGTTTCATAGGGCACGGAGAAGAGCTGATAGTTGACGCCGTAGGAGAGAGTGAGGTTGCGCGTCACCTTCCAGGTGTCCGCGGCATAGACCTGGGTCTGGTAGTAGCGGTAGTAGCGCTGATCACCGGTCAACTGAGGCAGTACCGTGCCTTGGGCGTTGTAGTTGAAGTCGGACGAAATGTTGCCGATGCGGCCCAACAGGTAGGTGAAGGCCTGGTCGTAATTGTAGTCAGGCAGGGTGCCCGATGTGCTGATATCGGCGGGGCGGAGGCTGGGGTGCGGAGTACCGTTTGCATCGCAATCGCCGGGGGTGGGGCCGCACAGGCTCGACGTGTAACCGCCCGGTCCGATCTGGGTGGTGTTGTAGTCTATAACGTCGGTATTGTGGGCCAGGATGTCCTTGAACGTGCCGCCGAACTGCCAGGTATGGGTTCCCTTGTTCCAGGAGAAGTCGTCTCCGATGAGGGGGATGGGGACGCGTCGGGCCTGCGCGCTGGGCTGGAGATAGAGAGAAGAGGCAAGAGCGGGCCCAGTGCCATCGCTAAAGGTCAAGAAGGTCGAACCGCTTGGATTGTAGGTATTGGGAAAGGAGAGTTTCTGGACGGTTTCACCGAGGTAGATGCGATTGGTCTTGTTGGCGCCAATCACCCAGTTGTGGCCGATGACGAACGAGTACGTGCGATCGACGACGGGGTTGGTAACCGGGTCGCCGGCAAACTCGTTCGGATTCTGTACGGCATTTTCACGGACGATGGTGAACCGGCCGAAGATGTTCATGTTCTGGTTCAGGTTGTAGTCGATCCTGGTGACGTAGTTGGTTTCGAAGTCGTCGTTGGGGGCGTTGAAGCTGTATCCGCCGGAGTTGACGAGATCGCCGGTAGCTGAATTGTTGGAATGCGGGAAGCGGGCGTTGAACCCGGATTGCCAGGTTGAACTGGCGCCAATGCCGGCTGGGTCGAACGCTTGTACCTGGGCGGGGGTGAGATAAGAGATGCCACCGGCGTTGTTGAGATAGCCGACGTTGCCGTTGCGCAAGTTATCGAGGGGTACCGTCCTCTGAACCAGGATGGAGCTAATAATGCGGGAATCGTTGAAGTCGAAGAAGAAGAAGAGCTTGTTACGCAGGACCGGTCCGCCGATATTGCCGCCGAACTGATTCTGGATCAGATGATTGCGGGGAACAATCGGACTCGCATTGTTGCTGAACCAGCTATTGGCCACCAGGGACGGATCGCGATGATACTCATTGATGTTGCCGTGAAACTGGTTGGTCCCGGACTTGGTGACAAGCTGGAATTGGCCGCCGCTGGAGGGGCCGCTGTTTGCGGGAAGTCCGGCAACGTTGCCGTGGAACTCTTCGACGGAATCGACTGGGGCGTGGCCCACGATGGTAAATCCGGTGGTGATGCCGGCCCCAGAGTTGTTCTGCTGCGCGCCGCCGGTCGCGAAGTCGTTGACGTCCAGGCCATCGACCGTGACGTTATTCTGGTCGACGCGGGCGCCGGTTACCGAGCCGGTGTCAGTGACGCCGGGCTGCAGCGTGAAGAGCGCGATCGGGTCGTTTCTCTGCTGCACGGGAAGGCTGTTCAGCTGCTGTACGTCGAATGTGTTGCCGATGGCGGCGGTGGTGGTGTCGATGGTGACTTCGGAGCTGGAAGCTATTACCTCAACCGCTTGTGCTAGCGCGCCCACTGGCAAAGTTGCATTCTGTGTGCGGATCGTGGCGACGGTGAGGTAGATGTTCTTGATATCGACAGGAGAGAACCCGGCGGCGGTAAACGTCGCCTCATATCCCTGACCGGGAGGAACCTCGGAGAAGCGGTACACGCCGATGGAGTTCGTCGTTGCGGTGAATTGCAATCCGGTGGCAGCATTCTTGAGGGTGACCGTGGCCCCTGTCAAAGCGGCGCCGGAAGTGTCCGTTACCTCGCCAGTCATACCGGAAACGGCTTGTCCGTAGCAGACATGCAGGGATGTCAAAACGAGCATCGCGAAAATGCAGCAGAAGAGCCTGGCTACCTTCTTCATTCGCTCCATACATCCCGGAGACCTTGTATCGAGTACGAAATGCAAATTGCCGACTAACATTTCCCTGCGCCGGCGAAGGGAGGATGTGTTGCTCGTCAGGTCACGCGAAAATGTCTTCATAACTATTTCCCCCAGCAATTGAAGTAGCGGAATCGAATAAAGAGATCAAAGGAGCTCCGGCTGCGTCGCATTCTGGGCGCTTGAGGTTCGCCTCGCATCCGGGACCGGGAAAATATTTTTCAAACCGGTAGGAGCCGCTGCCGTTCGTCGTCCTGCTGTACTTAACGCCGGTGGCCCGGTCGGCAGCGTGACAACGATATCGGAAACGACTGACCCAGTGGAATCTGGCCCGAAGCTGTTTGGAGAGCGCTTTCTGCCCGTCTAACCTCTCGCCGATCGATCTGGATTCCCAACAAGACGGATCCGTCCAGAAGCGTCTTAACGCGGCGCAGCTACCCTCGCTGCTGCAATCAGGCTGCCTAACTAACACTTTGGTGGGATATTTCTTACAATTTCCCTAAGGTGCATCGAATCAGCACATTAATTTGTGCTGTTGTCTACCACCAAATGAAGAAAATCTCGTTAATATTTCATAAATCATAGGTGTCGGCTTGCTGGTCCGCTTTTTTGTACGGGATACGGCTGCGGAAACTCTCTGAAGGAGCCGCCAAAGCCGCCCAAAGCCGAGCTTGGAACCGAGCCGCGAACCTAGGCTGAAGCCGAGCCGGGGCCGCGGGAATCGTGCGTCATTTATCGCGGCTGGCACCCTGCAAGACTCACTTATCCAATGAGTTACCAGCAAGTATGAGGGCGCCCGGCTGGGCGCCCTCATACGGCAAACTTACCTTTTCATTTAGAAGACAAACTTCAGTGAGCCCTGAATCTGCCGGGCGGTGGTGGTTCCGTCACTCTGTGACTGGGTACCGGTGGAGACTCCGAAATTCGGATCACCGAGTATGCCGCTAGCCGGCTGCAAGAAGAGTGGATGGTTGAATACGTTATAAAATTCCGCCCGGAAAATCACCTTGTACCGTTCCGAGACGCTTTGGTCCTTTTCAAACACGGCGTCTGTGTCGATCTGGTTCGGCCCATAGAACTGGTTCCTCCTCACTGTCGGCACCTGGTCAAAGGCCGGGTTCATGAAGGCAGATTGTGCCGGCCCCGTCCTCTTGCCGCTGCCGTCGGCCAGGATCGATGGACCCTGGCCGACGGGGTAGGGGCTCGATCCGGAATAGCTGGCGCGATTTGTCACGCCGGTATGCAGGTTGTCGATCGTACCGAAAATTTCAAAAGGAAGGCCGGTTCCGGCTTTGCTGATACCGGAGATCTGCATCCCTTCGAGCACGCGGCCTGCAATGCCACGGTTGGCGTATGACCTGCCGAGGCCAACAGGCAACTCCCAGGTGCCATAAGCAGTAAAGATGTGCCGCTCGTCGTTCGTCGAATTTCCGTATTCGTAATTCAGATGGTACGAGTCCCGGGGAAAGCTCCGGTTGATACCGTTGCCTCCAGCCAGAATGGCATCATTGCTGTTATCCAGTGCGTGTGACCAGGTATACGCCGCATGCAGATTCATATCCGTGACTACTACGTTTGGTTACCTGCACTTGCAGAGCGTTGTAGTTGCTGTTGGCGCGGGAGGTTTGCTCGGCCACCGACGAAAAGATACTGTTGCCAGAGCCGTTCGTCGGCAGCAAACCAGCGTCGCCACCGTAATAGAGGATTTGCCCCTGAAGGTAAGCCTCCCCGATGCCACCGCAGATATTAGGATTGCCGAAGCCCGCATTGCAGTACGAAACCAGGTTTGCCACATTGGCCGGGCAGCGGCGCATTACCATCGATTACGTCAAGAACATGGTAAGAGTGGTTGCCGACGTAATTCACCTCAAGCACGACCTCTGGGTTGAGTTCGCGCTGTACACCCAGGTTCCAGGTCGCGTTACCCGGAATCCTGAGCTTTGGATCGAAAGTGGCCTCCGACTGTTGCAATAACGGCTGAGAGAGGGTTGCTGAGGTCGGGACTGTCGGTAGAAAAGGTGTGTTCTCCGGAACCGCCGTCGTGCCGGCTACAGCGTTGCCGCCAATTGAATTGGGATTCGGGAAAATCGGGTAGACCCGAGCTGGGGTCGAGGTTGGGAAGATTGAACGGCGATTGTTGAAACGGCGGCGAGCTACGCGCGTTGCCAGACAGGTTGCCGAAAACGCGATCGTGAAAAATACCGAAGCCGCCGCGAACCGCCGTCTTTCCGTCCGAGTACGGATCGTATGAAAAACCAACGCGAGGTTCGAAGAGCTTCCAATCGTTCTGGTATAGCAGGTGACCTGTGCCCGGTCCGACGATGTCAAATGTGAAGGGCCCCGGACCATTGGCCGGAACGAACAAGTTGGAAAAATTATTTTGCGCTTCAAAGGGCACGCCGTTGAATTCCCACCTTAGACCGAAGGAAAGCGTCAGATTATGGAGCGCCTTCCAGCTGTCCTGGGCGAACAGGCCGTATTCGTGCTGCCGGAATCGGCGATAGTCGGTGCTTACACGGTTCTGGCCTTTATCGTAAAACTGCGCCTCGCTCTGTGAGTCGATGACACCTTCCTGCTGGTAAATCTGTTCCTGGAAGGTTCTAAAGTCGGGCGAGCCGATTGGATAAGGGCTGTTGTAAGCGGCAAACTGGCCTGAAAAGTTGTAAAAACTGAAATTCAATCGTCTGCTGCGCGAAGAAATTGTCTGCGCCGTCTCCGCTGATGTGACGCAGTTCCCCACCAAACTTGAACGAGTGCTTTCCCTTCACCCAGCTCAGGGTATCGTTAAAGGTTCCGGTCTTGCTGAGAATGCTCTGACCGGGGCTTTCTCCCAGGCCTGAGCAGCCAATACTGCCGAACGGCGCCGAAAGACCAAAAAAGGTGGAGTTGCCGAATGCATCGGTTCCTCCGGTAATGCTATTCAACTGGTTCAAGCCGCCGCAATAAAACTTGCTGGTGAACAATGTATAGCTGCCCCGGGCGTTATTAACCAGTGTCGCTGTAATGGTTGAAGTCAATTGAATATTGCCGGCGTGCGATGTTGCTGTGCTTCCCGTGGCTCCGATTCCGCCCGGAAGCGTCTCGTCGTGGAACCCATCGGGGTCAGAAGAACGCGCATAGATGTAACGAAGCGACACTTGTTCATTGCTGGTTAACGGGTGATCGATCTTGCCCGTAAGCGTGTAGCCGTTCTGTCGCGACTCCGAGGGAAAGAAGTACAAACCGCTCACGCCATCGCTGTTGTTGACCTGCGGCAGCGGAAACGCCTTGTAGAGATTGCCGGTAACAAAGCTATCGAGCCCCAGGCCCGTATTGTTGTTTGCGTTTGCGACATTAGTGAGATCGACTGCCTGGCTGCCGCCCTGCCCCACATAGGTGTACACGCCGGTTCTGAACGCGGCGTTGGGAACCGTGATGTTGTCCGTGAGATTTGTAACGAACCGTTGCCATTCTCCGTTCAGAAAGAAGAAGGTGTGGTTTTTCCATATGGGGCCGCCCACAGATGCGCCAAACTGGTTGCGCACATAAGAGTTCTGCGGCGAAGTGCTTCCGTCAGGATTTACTTTGCGATTAAACCAGTCACGCGCACCCAGTGCGTTATAACGGCCAAACCAATAAGCATCTCCGTGGAGCTGGTTGCTGCCGCTTTTCGTAATCACGTCTACGATAGCGCCAGTATTTCGGCCAAACTCAGCGTCAAAGTTGTTAGTAATCACGCGAAACTCGGCCGCTGTGTCAGGGTTCGCTCCTACTGCGCCCCCGAGCGGGCCCGGCACGCCTGCGTCGTTGTTGTCAGACCCGTCCAACGTGAAGTTATTGTTGCGTTCCCGCGAGCCGTTTACGGCTGCACCGCCGAAACTGCTGCCGGAAACAACCCCTGGGGAAAGCAGAACGAGCTGGTAAGGGTCGCGCAGAATGAGCGGGAGGTTGTTGATGGCCTTCGAATCGATGATAGTGCTTAATTGATAGGTGTCGCTCTCGATCGGCGCCTGGGTGACGGCGTTCACGTCGACTTCCGTGCTCGTCGAGCCCACCCCCAGGGTCACGTTCAGCGGCACCACTTCGCCAACCGTGACATTTACTCCGGTGAAGACCGCCTTCTGAAATCCGCTCTTATCTATCGTAAGGGTGTAGACATTTGGCTGCAGTTGAAGCAGCGTGTAGCTCCCCGCGCCGCCGGTCGAGACCTCACGCGATACACCCGTCGCATTCGACACCGCGGTAACTTTCGCGCCAGAAACCACGGCACCGGATGGATCGGTCACCTGGCCTGTAACGGAACCCGTCTGTGCAAACGCAGCAGAAGTGAAAGCAAACAGAAGCACCGGGAGGACGGTGATCGAAGTTCTGGAAAATATAGAGCGACGCGTACCAGCCTTGTTGAAAGCCATGAATTCACCCTTAGTTTCTTGCGATTCCTGGAAAGTGATCTACCCGTAGTATTTTCCCGTGCCAATGAGTTCCCTATTCGAGGGACGAAATCGGAATCCTTGATGAGCCCTCAATACCTGCCGCATAGCAACAATTTGGTTATTGGAGCCTGATCATTGAAACCCAGCCGTTCGCGTCTGGGTTTCCCTACGTATATGCTTCCATAACCTTGATCGGATAGCACCAGTGTGTTTTGCATAAGTGCCGAGACAGTTTCAAAATGAACCAGAAAGCCAACAGTTTTTCAAAACGCGCCTTTTTCTATGCTCGTTGCGGCGAGGTAGCCCGTATGCTTGAACGCCTCTTACCGCTTTGCCCACCGGCAGATGGATCAAAGAGGGGCAAGGTCTTCTACCAAGACGCCTCCAACCTTGAAAAGGACTTTACAGGCTGCCGAAAAAGCTCACTTCTTTGGAACGGTACGGGCTACCTCGCCGCAGCGGGCTACCTCGCCGCAGCGAGCGTTAGCCCCGGCGCCTAACCCCTTTGTAATTGGTCCGGCTTTACAGGCTGCTGAAAGCGCAATTCTTTGAAGGGTACGGGCTACCTCGCCGCAGCGAGCATCAGCCCGTACGTAAGTCCGGTGCAATGAGTCCGGCTACCTCGCCGCAGCGAGCATTAGCCGCTGAGGGAGCGATCCCCCCTTTTAAAAGAAACTTTCCCACAACATGTAGAGCCGGATTCATCGCACCGGACCTACGTATGGCCAAGAACGATAAACCGGCCTGAGGAACCGAAAAAACTACTTCGCTGCGCTCATCGCCTTGCGCAACCGTGTCTCCGCGTCATCGCTCCAGTATTTACAGTTGAGCTCGAGAAACACCGACGTATAAGGAACCGTCATGGTCGTTTTCAAAATCACGATGTGAAACGTCTTGCCGACTTCATCTACCTTACTGATGATTTGCTCATGTGGCAGCGACGTGATCCCTCGTCCGCCGAGCACGCTCTTGATCTCATTGCGATACGCGGTGACGCCAGGAGCGTCTTTTTCGGGTACGAACGGAAGTTCCGCATCCATGTAGACGATCGGTCTTACCTGGATGGAGCTGTCGATGGCGCTCAGCACCTTACGGATCACTTCCGTCTGATCCATGTTTGTTTCCAGCGTTTCTACCCCTGTGGAACTCTGTAGCGGGTACGCGGAGTCGACGATCATGATCCAGTTGCGATGGCCCATCAACGGCAGAATGTGTGCCAGCCTGGCCTGCCAGTCGGGTTCGTTTGCCGCCTGCTGACCAAGCCCCGGCAGGCTCAGCATCATGAGCAGGACTGTCACAGTGGCGAAAGCGATCTTGTTCGCGCGCATCATAACGCAGTCTTTCAATTCGCAGCCTTTCATACCGCAGCCTCTCTCCGCTTCAGCTTAACCCCGACAAACGAGTAGAGAGCGATACCGCAGTAGCACAACAACGGAACCAGGTATGCCCTCGCGATGCTGTGCTGCGTCTCTGAAACCCAGCCCATGAGTGGAGTCAGCACCGCACCCCCGACGATAGCCATCACGATCAGCGAGCCACCGATCTTTGTGTTTTCGTCAAGACCGTCGATCCCCAGGGCAAAAATCGTGGGGAACATCACCGACATGAAGAAGCTGGTGACGAAAATCGCCCAGAGGCCAACCCAGCCAGGGAAGGCCACCCCGATTGCCGCCAGGCAAATGTTCACTACGCTATATATGCCCATAAGCGTGGCCGGGTTGACGAAACGCATCAGGGCGGCGGAACTGAATCTGCCCAGGCCGAACGCGACCAGTGTCCCGGTAAGAAAATAGCCGGCAATCTTCTCCGGCTCGTGCGTGCCATCCTGCACATATTGGATGAAGTAGCTCCAGCTCCCCACCTGCGCTCCCACATAAAGAAACTGCGCCACGATGGCGAAAAGAAAATTGGGATAGCGCAGCAGCTCGCGGAAGCTGCCCTGCTTCCCGCTTTCCTGTTCGCGCGCAATCGCAGGAAATTTGGTGCGCGCGATCAGGCAAGCCCAGATCAGAGCAATCAATCCAACAACTATGTAAGGAACCACCACGCGCATCGTCTCACGCTGCAGATAGGCGTCGTAGGTATGGGCCGCCTGCATGAGGGAGACTTGTTTCGGGGTGAGCTCAATCCCCGAAAAGATGAAGACCGTGCCCGCCAGCACCCCGCAAATGGAGCCCAGAGGATTGAACGCCTGGGAAAGATTCAACCGGCGAGCCGCACTCTCCGGCGAACCCAACTGCGCGATGAAAGGGTTTGAGGCTGTCTCCAGAAACGCCAGGCCGCTGGCAATCACAAACAGCGCGAAGAGAAAAAATCCATACCTGCCGATCAACGCCGCGGGCCAGAACAGAAACGTGCCGCCGGCAAACAGAAGCAGGCCTATAAGGATGCCGGCTTTGTAGCCTATCTTGCGCATCAACAGCGCAGCCGGGGTGGCCAGCAGGAAGTAGCCCATGTAGAACGCCGACTGCACCAACCCAGCCTCGAACCGGGTGATGGCGAACGACTTCGTGAACTGTCGAATGAGCACGTCGTTCAGATTGTTGGGAACTCCCCAAAGAAAAAACAATGCGGTGACCAGAAAGAAGGGCATCGCCAGCCCCTTTGGGACGAGCGTTTCGGGTGTAGCTTTAGCCTCTTCCGGGCCGGTAGACAAAGGCATGAGCATGGACGCGTGAGTCCTTTCCTGGGGGCACTGGTGGTGTAACCGCCAACCATAACAGTTGCCTCTCGCTTGTGGCAAAATGGTGCGTCCTTGTTTCAGATAACTCGTTTCAGGGAATCGCAGGAGGAACAAAAAAGCAGATGGAATGGGATGCTATTTCGACGCGCTGGCCGCGATGCAACTCGGAGGTCCGCGCATGAAACCCTGGGTTGTTTTGGTTGGGGGATTCCTGGGCGCGGGTAAGACAACACTGATCCTCGCTGCTGCGAAGGAGCTGGAGCGTCGGGGGCTGCGCAGCGCCATGATATGGAACGATCAGGGCACTGACCTGGTGGATAGCCGCTATGCGGCTTTCTCCGGTGCGGACTCGGGTGAAGTGACAGGGGGATGTTTTTGCTGCCGCCTGTCTGACCTCGTTGATTCCATCAGCGCGCTCCGCGCTCACGAACCATACGTAATCTTTGCCGAGCCAGTGGGTAGCTGTACGGATCTTTCGGCAACCGTATTGCGTCCGCTGCTCGAATACAGCGAGACGCTGCAAGTTGCGCCGTTGACGGTGCTGGTAGATCCTCTTCGAGCCGTGAGCATGCGTGCGGTGGATGCTGACGGTGAAATGCGTTTCCTCTTCGACAAGCAACTGCAGGAAGCTGATCTCGTATGTTTCACTAAGGCAGATCTTTATCCGGAATATCCAGACCTGGGTGTTGCTCGGGTGCGCCAACTCAGCGCCACATCGGGTCAGGGCCTTGCAGCATGGTTGAGCGAGGTGCTCTCCGGAACGATCCCGGCGGGCGACGAGGCGCTCGAGATCGATTATGCGGAGTACGCCCGGGCCGAGGCAGCGCTGGCGTGGTTGAATCTGCGGGCTGTCTTCGAACCTGAGAGGCCGCTTTCTCCTGCATTGTTGTTGGGGCCTTTGCTGGATGAGCTCGACACCGCCTTCACCGCAGCCGGCATCTCGATTGCTCATTTAAAAGCAATCGTCACTGCACCCACGGGGTTTATCAATGCGGCGATCTGCGCAAACGGTCAGGAACCGGCGGTGGATGGAGATCTCAACGCTTCTCCCGCGGAGAAGCTCGAGCTGCTGCTCAACCTCCGGGCCGTGGGCGAACCAGCGGAGGTTCGCGCCATTGTTGAAGCAGAACTAAGGAATCTGGATAGCGGCATGCATGACTGCGCACTGGATTGCTTTAGCCCAAAACCACCAGTACCGCAGCGACGCATCACCAAACCCAGCTAAACAGGCTGCGGGAAAACTCAATTCTTTGAAGAGTAACGGGCTTCCTCGCCGCAGCGAGCTATAGCCCGCACGTAACTCCATTGCAATGAATCTGGCTCTACAGGCTGCGGAAAAACTCGTTATACATTCCAAGCTCTCGCGCAGAAACAGCTGCTAACGAAGGGCACGGCTTCAGCCGTGCCAATAAAACCCCGAGAGGGAGAGGGCTTTAACAGGCTGCGGAAAAACTCAATTCTTTGAAGGGTACGGGCTTTAGCCCGTACGTAACTCCATTGTAATGAGTTCGGCTTTAGCCGCTGAGGGAGCGATTCCTCTCTTAAAGTGACTTTTTCCGCAGCCTGTTTAGCCCCTGAGGTACGTTCTCTTTTGGGGCCAGGTAGCAACTTGAGAAAAAGCGTACCTTAGTGGCTCTAAGCCGAACCAGCATAACTGTCAGAACCCCGGCAGAATAAAGGAAGGGATCTGCGGCCGCACCCGACCGTCCCACACTTCAATCCCGAACCTCAAACCCGTTTGGCGTTGACCTTGGTCGCGAGTCCTACTTTTTCCAGCATCCAGATGCCCAGGTAATTGACGTCCAGCTCATACCAAGCCATGCCGTGCCGCGCCGAAACCGGGTGAGCGTGATGGTTGTTGTGCCACCCTTCACCGCCGGTGAGTAAGGCCACCCACCAGTTGTTCTTTGAATCATCCCGGGTATCGAACCGCCGCGAACCCCAGATATGCGTTGCGGAGTTCACCAGCCAGGTCACATGCAGGCCGACCGCAACCCGGAAGAAAATGCCCCAGAGCACCCAGGACCAGCCGCCGGCGGCCAGCAGGCCAAATCCCAACAAGGTCACCGGTAGCCAGTGCCATTTGTTGAGCCGGCGGTAAAAGCCCTGCTTCATCAAATCCGGAGCGTACCGCTGGAGGATGCCGGTGTCGTTATGCAGGGAACCATTCAGAATCCAGCCCACATGCGACCACCATTTGCCGTCCCGAGGCGAATGTGGATCGCCCTCTTTATCGGTGTATTGGTGGTGCAGGCGATGTACCGCAACCCAGTAAACCGGGCTGCCTTGTAACGCCATCGTGCCGCAAATGGCCATGGCGTACTCCAACCACTTGGGAACCACGTATCCCCGGTGCGTCAGCAGGCGGTGGTAAGACATGCCAATACCCACATCCTGGCTAAAGACCCAAGTCACGGCAAAAACCGCCAGGGAGGACCAGCGGAAATCGAAAAGGGCTGCCAGCGCTGCCAGGTGGAAGATCGTAATCACGATGGCAAAGGGCCAGTGGAACTTGCCACCATGTGGCTCAAGGGCTGCTTGTAGTTCCGCTACTTCGGTCGTCATGCCGGGGGCATTTGTCACTGTCGCCATCACTGCTCCGCACCTTCTCAACACCAAGGTAATTGCCGCAAGCTCATAGCGGTGTAAGAGTTGCGTAATACTAGCCCTGCCGTCACGGCTGCCGGCCCGGGGCGCGCGGCCCCCACAGGCGATATCTATAAACGCCGGTTGTGATTGGTGAGAGATGGGTCGTATACTGAATATGCGACCAGCCCGGTCCCAATTGCATCTGACAGGGTACATCGGGAATGCTAAGACTCACGAAAAAAGCGGATTACGGGTTGATGGCCCTGAAGTTCCTGGCCGAGCGCCCCGACATGCCTTCGCTGAGTGCTAAAGACATCGCTGAGGCTTATGGCATCCCACCCCAGTTGCTGGCCAAGATTTTGCAGCGGCTCACCAAGGCGGGGTTGCTGCGGTCCCATGCCGGCACCAACGGCGGTTATGCCTTGTCCCGGGCGGCGGAAGACATTACGGCTTTTGAGGTCATCGGCGCGATCGATGGGCCGCTCTTTATCACCTCGTGCGAAACCGGTCCTCACGCTTGTGACCTGACCGATAGCTGCACGATCCGCGAGCCGCTGCGCAAAGTGAACGAGAGCATTGCAAGTGTACTCAAGGCGATTCGCGTCGCCGACCTCTGTGAGCACGAACCCATTCGCAGATACCACGGTAAGCCGGTGGAATCGATGCTGGTGAGCCTCGGAAACTGACGCAAGTTTAAAGATTGAGCAAGAGAAGGAAAGTAGGGAGAGCAGAATGAGCACCGTTGAAACTGCAGAGAAGGCCGGCATAAAGCTGCCGATTTACATGGATGACCACGCCACCACGGCGATGGATCCGCGCGTGCTTGAGGCGATGATTCCGTTCTTTACCGCCAAGTTCGGCAATGCCGCCAGCCGCAACCACTCTTTCGGATGGGAAGCCGAGCAGGGCGTCGAACACGCACGCGAGCAGGTAGCCAAGCTGATCGGCGCCACCGCCAAGGAGATCATCTTTACCTCCGGCGCGACCGAGAGCAACAACCTCGCCATCAAGGGAATTGCCGAGATGTATCGCGAGCGCGGCAACCACATCATTACCCAGGTGACTGAACACAAGGCGGTGCTCGATTCCTGCAAGCGGCTGGAAAAGTATGGTTACCGCATTACCTATCTGCCGGTAAAAGCGGATGGCCTGATCGACATCGAAGATTTGAAGCGGGCGATTGACGACAAGACCATTCTGGTCACGATCATGTTTGCCAACAACGAAATCGGTGTGGTGCAGCCCGTCGCCGAGATCGGCAAGATCTGCCGTGAACACAACATCATCTTCCACACCGATGCGGTACAGGCGGTAGGCAAGATTCCAGTCGACGTCAACGCGATGAACATCGACTGCCTCTCCCTGACTGGCCATAAGATCTACGGCCCGAAGGGCTGCGGCGCGCTCTATGTACGTCGTCGTAGTCCCCGGGTGCAGATTTCAGCCCAGATCGACGGCGGAGGCCACGAGCGCGGTATGCGTTCCGGCACGCTCAACGTTCCCGGAATCGTTGGCTTGGGCAAGGCCTGCGAAATCGCCGGCCAGGAAATGGCAGCCGAGGGGGAGCGTCTTGGCAAATTGCGCGACAAGCTGAAGGCAAAGCTCGAATCGAATCTCGACTACGTCCACGTAAACGGTTCGATGGAACATCGTCTGCCGGCCAACCTGAACGTCAGTTTTGTCTACGTTGAGGGCGAGTCCTTGCTGATGGGCATCAACGATGTCGCGGTTTCGAGCGGCTCGGCCTGCACCTCAGCTTCCCTTGAGCCATCTTATGTATTGAAGGCACTGGGACTGGGTGATGACGTAGCGCACAGCTCGATTCGCTTTGGGCTTGGCCGTTTCAACACCGAAGCGGAAGTCGATTACGTGGCCGCTAAGGTGATCGACGTAGTGCAGAAGCTTCGTGAGCTTTCACCGCTGTATGAAATGGTGAAAGAAGGCATCGATATTTCGAAGATTGAGTGGCAGGCGCACTAAAGCATTTCGCTTTGGTGCACACGCAAGATGGCGCTGGTTAGGGAATGAGGAGATCAAATGGCATATAGCGACAAGGTAATCGACCACTACAACAACCCCCGCAACGTGGGTCAAATGGACAAGAGCCAGGCTGAAGTAGGTACAGGTCTGGTCGGCGCGCCGGAGTGCGGCGACGTCATGCGTCTGCAGATCCGCGTAAACCCCGAAACCCAGATAATCGAGGAAGCCAAGTTCAAGACGTTCGGCTGCGGTTCGGCCATCGCCTCCTCCTCACTTGCTACGGAGTGGGTCAAGGGCAAGACGGTAGCGGAAGCGCTCGAAATCAAGAACACCGATATCGTGAAGGAACTGGCCCTGCCGCCGGTCAAAATTCACTGCTCGGTGCTCGCGGAAGACGCAATCCGTGCAGCCATTGGCGATTGGAAGAAGAAGAACGGCGTCACCGAGACGGCAGAAGCCACCGCTTCCGTCGCTCACTAAAGCAGAAGGCGACCAAAAGGCGATATGGACCTGGCAGTTCTCAATGCGGAAAACACCACACCGAATCAAAAGGGCATTCAGGTAACTGAGCGCGCTCTGAAAAGGATTCGCGTGGCCATGGCCAAAGAGGGAGTCTCTCCTGAAGAGGGGGGGCTCCGCCTCGGTATCCAGGGCGGTGGCTGCTCCGGTCTTTCCTACAACATTCGCTTTGACTCACAGCCGCGCGAGCGCGACCGTGTCTACAACTTCGAAGATGTGCGCGTCTTTGTCGATCCCAAGTCGTTCATCTACCTCCACGGCATGATCCTGGACTACGAAGAGACGCTGATGCGGCAGGGCTTCAACTTTATCAATCCCAACTCGACCAAGTCCTGCGGTTGCGGATCATCGTTTTCGGGATAGCTCTTTCCCCAGGTTCCACTCCGCCCTATGCAAATAGTTGAGACAGTCAGTGCGCCGGCCAAATGCTGGTCCTGCGGCCAAGAGGTTGCGGACGGTCAGCCCTTCTGCACTGCGTGTAGCCAAGTGCAGCCCCCGGGCAACGCCGATTACTTCGGTATGTTCGGCTTGCCGCCGAAACTCGATCTTGACGTGCAGGCGTTGGAAAAGCGGTTCTATCGTTACAGCCGTAAGCTGCATCCCGATGTGCATGCGCGCGCCTCGCAACAACAGCAGGAATGGAGTCTCGCCCAGGCCTCGCTGCTCAACGACGCGTATCGCACTCTGAAAAATCCGCTCGAACGGACAAAGTACTTACTCAAGCGAGAAGGCGTGCAATTTGAAGAGGAAGAGCGCGGCAAAGGTAACCTGAATCCCTCCAAGGTCCCGGCGGATCTGCTGGAAGAGGTCTTTGAGTTGAATATGCAACTCGAGGAACTGCGGCAAAACCAGAAGATGGGCGAAGACGATCCGCAACTGCGCCGCGATCTCGAGGGAGCAAAAGACCAGTTTGCCGCGCAACTCAGCGCGCTTGACGAGCAGGTGCGTACGCAATGGTCGGCCTGGGATATCGCCTGGGAACAGAACGACGAAGCAAAGAAAACCGCAGCCAAAGAAGCGATGACCGCGTTGTTGCAGCGCCGCAGCTATCTTCAGAACCTGGTGCGCGACGTGGATGAGACCCTGGGAGGGTCATAAGATTTATGGCGGAAGAGCGCGTAGTCGGTATCGACCTGGGCACAACAAACTCGCTCGTTGCATTCATGCAAGGCGAGAAGCCGGTCGTTATTCCTGGGGAAGATGGCCTGAACCTGGTGCCCTCGGTGGTGGCGTTGGCTCCAGCTCGCGATGGCGGCCGTCCGGCAATGCTGGTTGGCAATGCAGCCCGCAACACTCTTTTGCAATCGCCTGACCGGGCAGTCTACTCGGTGAAGCGCTTGATGGGCCGCGGCGTTGAAGATGTCACAGAAGAGTTGAAGTTCTTTCCTTTTCGGCTGGCCGATGAAATCAACCCCGGCGAAGTTTTGCGGATTCGCTTAGGCGAAAGTGAATTCACGCCGCCTGAGGTCTCCGCTCATATCCTGCGTCAGCTCAAGCGCAATGCAGAGCGCTACTTCGGCGCACCCGTCACCCAGGCCGTCATCACGGTGCCTGCCTATTTTAATGATGCGCAGCGGCAGGCCACGAAAGATGCAGGGCGCATGGCCGGTCTCGATGTACTCCGCCTGGTGAACGAGCCGACCGCAGCCGCTCTCGCCTACGGCCTCGATCGTCAGAAGGAAGGCATCATCGCCGTTTATGACATGGGCGGCGGCACCTTCGACGTTTCCATCCTCAAACTTCACGAAGGTATTTTCGAGGTCATCGCCACCAATGGCGATACGCACCTCGGCGGTGACGATATCGACAATCTGTTGATCGCCATCGCTCTCGATGACATCGCCGGTGACGAAGGTATTGCCGGTGGAGAAGGGATGGACGTGCGGCAACAGCCACAAGTCATTCAGGCCATCCGCAAAGCGATGATCGAAGCCAAGATTGCGCTCTCTTCGCAGGCGGTCGCGAAGATTGATATCGAACTTCCGCAGGGCAAGCATTACCGGCGTGAGATTTCCCGTGAGCAATTGGAGCAGCTGATTCAGCCGGTCATCGCCCGCACTACGGCCCCGTGCCGCGATGCGTTGCGCGATGCCCATCTCACCCCTGACCAGATCGACGAAGTCGTGCTGGTTGGAGGCTCCACCAGGATCCCCGCCGTGCAGCGCCTGGTAAGTGATGTGTTTGAGCTTCCCCGTCGTGGCAAGCAACCCCGCACCGAACTCAATCCGGATGAGGTGGTGGCTCTCGGCGCAGCCGTGCAGGCGAACATTCTGGGTGGTGCCTCAAAGACTACCGAAGACATGTTGCTGCTCGATGTGACGCCGTTGTCACTGGGCATCGAGGCCCTGGGCGGCGTAGTGGCCAAGATTATTCAGCGTAATTCGACGATCCCTGCGTCTGCCTCCGAATCCTTCACCACCGGCGTGGACGGGCAAACGAATGTGGCTATCCATGTACTGCAAGGCGAACGCGAAATGGCGAAAGACTGCCGCTCACTCGCCCGTTTCGATCTCAAAGGAATCCCTCCGATGACTGCGGGTATGCCGCGTATCGAGGTCAAGTTCCTCATCGACGCCAACGGTATCCTGAATGTCTCTGCGCAGGAGTTGCGCAGCGGCAAGCAGGCCGAGGTTTCGGTGAAGCCTACCTATGGTCTCACCGATGAACAGGTCGAATCGATGATTCTGGAATCGTTCGACTACGCCGAGCAGGACATTCATCTTCGTCAGTTGGTCGAAGCCAGAAACGAAGGCGACACCATTCTCAGTGCCGTAGAAAAAGCTCCTTCCCATCCTGCGTGGAAGTTGCTCGATGACGACGAACGCGAACAGATTCGCTCGCTTAGTACAGAGTTGGCCGTGCTTAAAGAGGGCGACGATTTACAGGCGCTCAGGGCCGGTACCGAAGCACTGGACAAGGCAACCCATCGCTTTGCCGAACTCATGATGGACGCTGCAGTCACGAGCGCGATCAAAGGTCAGACCATGCAATCGGCGGATCAGAAGCTAGGCGAGGGTCCGGCTGCACCCCACCCCATTGCACAAGCAGAATTCCAGTGACAGAAAGTAATGCTATGACTCAGAACGACAATATAGTCCGCGTAACATTTCTCCCCGAAGGCCGCACGGTGGAATTCGCCTACGGCACGTTGCCTTATGGACACCACGGAAAGCCTATGTCGTTCCTGGACGTGGCCGAGCACTTCGACATCTTTCTCGATCACGCCTGCGGTGGTTCCTGTGCCTGCACCACTTGCCATCTATGGACGAAAGATGGCAGCGAGGCACTCGCGCCCGCGGACGATGACGAACTCGACCGTCTCGACATGGCGGCTGATTTGCAATTGAATTCGCGCCTGGGTTGCCAGGCCGTCATCACTGGTCCGGGCGACTACGTGGTGGAAATACCCAAGTGGAATCGCAACTACGTTTCCGAGGGCAAGCCACTGACCCTCGCTGAAGGAAAGTAAGGAGTCGAACGATGCCGCGTGAAATTACCTGGAACGATGCGGAAGAGATTGGGATCCAATTGCAGGAAAAATATCCTGACCTGGATCCCTTCACGGTGCGCTTTACCGATCTGCATAAATACGTGACCGGACTCGAAGGCTTCGCCGACGACCCAACCAAGTCAAACGAACCCAAGCTCGAAGCTATCCAGATGGCCTGGCACGAAGAATACAAAGACGCTCAATAAACCTTAATGCCAGCCGAAAGCACCACGGAAGAGCTCAAACGTCGTCTGAGCTTCGAAGTAAATCGATAGTATGTCGAACCGAACCTGACCCGGCGCGTCAGGCATGGATAGAAGATACTGCTTCGCCAGACGGCGGAGCGTCCCCATCTTTTCTTCATCGACCGCCGCTTCTGCAGTCGCCACCAAGTGGCTGCTGCGCGCTTTTACTTCCACAAAGCAGAGCGTGTCGCCTTCCCACGCAACCAGATCCAGATCTCCACGAACCTTTCCGCTGCGCCAGCCGCGCGCGGCCACGGTGTACCCGTGGCGGCGCAGGTAGAAGTACGCCGCTTCTTCTCCCTTGCGCCCCAGTTGCAAATGTTCGGGTTGCGCGGATTTTCGTCCGAGGCGAACCGCCAGCGAGTCACTCGCCTGAACAAATTTCTTGAGCATCCAGAGGCCGGGCATGGGCTCCATTCTCTCCGGAGCGAGGCGGTTTGCCAAGACTTAGAGCATTTTCGCAATGACTGTGGTCTGATAAAGATCGCGAGGCGTGGTTTTCCTTGAGAGAAAACCACGTAAAGACCGGTGGCTTAGCTCGCTGCGGCGAGGATGCGAAACTGCTCCAGCTAAACTAACTGCAAGCGTGTGTCGTGAATAACTCCATCACCATTTCGAAGGAAGACTATCTCAAAGCCGTTCTCGAAGCGGAGAGTGAGGGGCAGTCAGTCATCCCCGCGACGCTGGCTCATTGGCTTTCCGTTTCTCCCCCGGCCGTCACCATGGCGCTTAAACGCCTCAAGCGCGACGGCTTTCTGGAAGTAAAGCCCGACGGCATTGTGCGGCTCACGCCCAAAGGCAAGAAAACGGCCTATCGTACCGCCCTGCGCCATCATCTCATCGAACGTATGCTGGCCGAAATGTTCGGCATGGAGTGGTACGAGGTACACGACGAAGCGGAACGGCTTGAGCACGCTGTGTCTCCCGCTTTCGAAGCCAAGCTCCTGGAAAAACTGGGTTCCAAAGGGACATGTCCTCATGGCAACTCGGTATTGCCCGAGAGCCCGGAGCAACGCCTCAAGCGCGGAACCGTGGTCCTCTCGGAAGCGAGGGAAGACGCCGGCTATACCGTAGTAAGCCTGTACGAGCGCGACCCGAAGTTGTTGCTCTTCCTGCACCAGGCCGGTATCGCACCCGGAGGTCGCGTGAGCGTGTTGGCCAGGAATTATGACCGCACCCTCTCCATCGAGACGGCCGCCGGGCGATCGACTTTAGGTCATCCAGCGGCCGAGAGGGTCTGGGTTAAGCGCCGCATCTCTGGAAAACCCTAAACCGTATTAGTTTTAAAATAGGAATAAGGGTACGGACGTTCCGTTGCGATTCCCAAAGTAATGGAGTCGCAAAGACTTGTCGCATGTGAATCGACATGGTTGAGGTAGCCTCGATGCGAATGAGGAATCTTTCCTTTATTTGGTTCGTGGGGGCGGTCGTCTGGTGGATTGATGCCGCGGTGGCGCTCCACTACAGCAACAAATCTCACGCTATCCTCGCGCTTGCCATCGCGTGCGTCTTTTTCGCCGCCGGCATTATGTGGGTAAAAAGCAGCGAAAAGCACTGACTCCGTCCAGAAGCGTGAGCTCGAGAGGATGGATGCCGGCTGCTTTTGCACGGGGCGGACTCCAGAAATTCTAGATTAACCCGGATCCAGCGCAGAGAAAGCCGAGGATCCGGGAGCCCGTGCGTGGTATGTATGCGTCGCTTTAGACGGTTGCCGAGGCAAAGCTTGCCGCGTCGCGATGCTCCTGTTCAGCCTGCGATACGCAGTCTTCGAGGATATCGACAGCAATGGCCGCTTCATGCTGATTCAGGATGAGCGGGGGCGCCAGGCGAAGCGAAGTCTCTCCGCAGCCAAGCAGCAACAGGCCCTTCTCGAAAGCCAGCGTAACGATGCGGTCGCGCAGCATGGGAGCGGGTTCGCGGGTACTCTGGCTCTTGACGATCTCCAGACCGATCATCAGCCCCCTGCCGCGCACGTCGCCTATGATCGCGTGCTTCGCGGGCCATTCGCGTAAACGGACAAAGAAGAGGTCTCCCATCGCGACTGCGTTGGCAATCCCCTCGCGCTCCAGCACATCCATGGTGGCAAGCGCGGCGGCGATGGCCACCGGGTTGCCGCCGAAGGTGGAAGCGTGAGACCCAGGTACCCAATTCATGATTTCCGCCCGCGTCATGCAGATGCCCAGGGGCATACCCGATGCGATGCCCTTCGCGATGCAAACCATATCCGGCTCAACGCCGGAATGTTGAACCGCCCACCATTTGCCGGTGCGGCCTGCTCCCGATTGCACCTCGTCCACGACCAGCAGAATGCCGTGCTTATCGCAGATGCGCCGCAGTTCCTGCATGAAGATGTTGGGCGCGACGACATAGCCGCCTTCTCCCTGAATCGGCTCAACAAATATTGCGGCCACTTCTTCGGGAGGCAGCGTCGTCTTGAACAGTTTCTCTTCGATGTAGCGGGCGCAGCCCAGTGCGAACTTTTCTTCTTCTTGCGGGCCGCCGCTGCAGCCGCGATACGCGTAGGGATAGCGCACATGCGTGACCCCGGGAACCAGAGGAGCAAAGCGCCGCCGTTGCTGCGGCTTGGAGGCAGTCAGCGACAAGGCGCCCATGGTGCGTCCGTGGAAGGCCCCGAAGAAGGCAATCACGTTTTGTCTTCCGGTATGGTAGCGGGCCAGCTTCAGCGCGCATTCAACGGCCTCGGCTCCGGAGTTGCCGTAATAGAACCGATGAGGTCCCGGCATGGGAGCCACGGCCGATAGCCGTTCGGCCAGCGTCACCATGTGCTCGTAATAAAAATCGGTGCCGGACATATGAATCAGCTCGGCAGCCTGCTTCTGGATGGCGGCAACTACTTCGGGATGGCAGTGTCCGGTGGAAACGACAGCGATCCCGGAGGCAAAGTCCAGGAACTCATTTCCGTCGACATCTGTCACGCGCACGCCACGACCGCTCTTGGCGACCATGGGATAGGACCGGGTGTAGCTCGGTGAGACGTACCGTTCGTCGCTGGCGACAATCGCGGCGGCTTTCGGCCCGGGCAGGGAAGTGAGGATCTTCGGACCGTACTGGGCAAGAATTGAGCTGCTTTGCTGAACATTCTTCTGCATGATGCTATCTCTGCTTTCTCGGCGTTCTTTCAGGGCGAGTCGGTCGACCGCCGCAGGTGTATGCGGCCCCGGTCGGAGGCAGGGCAGAGCTTCGGCGGAGTAAAGCTAGTCACCGCCGAAGAGACTAGGTCGGGTGCCGGCAGGGAGCACACCGAGAGGCCTCGCGATCGCGTGTGGAGCTTGGCGGAAGCAGACAAAGGGCATGGAAATATCGTCGGCATCCAACCGGAATCGACTTGTGCTTTCCATGCGCATGTAATGCATCCCCTTGCTCCATAAGGTTAGCACGGCCTATCCGGGGGGTGTCATCCGAGGCAACGCCAGACCGTGCAGTGAGCAGCCTCGCCGCAGCGAGCTTTAGGTCGTGCCGATATGCGATGGCCATTTGGTCCAGGCAGCCCATCGAGTGTGGTGGTTTCTTGGAGGGTACGGGCTTTTACAAGCCGCGAAAAACTCAATTCTTTGAAGGGTACGGGCTTTTAGCCCGTACGTAACTCCATTGCAATGAATCCGGCTTTAGCCGCTGGGGGAGCAATTTTTAGCTCACAAAGACTTTTCTCGCAGCCTCTAAATGCTCGCTCCGGTTTAAGCGTCGCACCCTCAGCAAAATTGTCATCTCGACCGTAGCGTAGCGAAGTGGAGAGATCTGCGTTGCTCTGCCTCCGCTCAAGCAACTGCAGACGGAAGCGCAATCCCTACCCCGGCGCGCCGCTACTTGCGTCTCCAGCGGGCGCCATCCTTGGAATCCTCAATCACGATCCCCAGGGCGGCGAGTTCATTCCTGATAGCGTCACCGCGGGCGAAATTGCGAGTGCGCCTCGCCTGGTCGCGTTCTACCAGGAGCCCATCTATCTGCTGATCGCTCAGCGAGTAAGCAGCCAAAAGCTCGGGAGCTGCCTGGTGGCCCCGGCCGTCCCTGTTTGCCCATTCGAGCGCGGCCCGCGAGATCTCCGCGTCCCGGTCTTCCAGCACAGCAAAAATCTCGTCAAATCGCCGTAGCACGTCCTCAATGGACTTGATGTTTCCCGCATAAAGCTTGCCCGCGTCCACTGCGGTGTTCCCTGCGCGTACCAATTCGAAGATGGCCGCCCGCGCTTCCGACGTGTTCAGGTCCTCTGCCAGCGCTGCAGTGAACTGCTGCGACGCCCTGGCGGTCTGTGCTTCCAATTCGGGATTGAGCCCATCCGGCAATCCCTCGCCACGGATTCTTTGCGCAAAGGTACGAACCCTCTCGACGGCGCTGGCCGACTCCATCAAACCCTCGATGGTGAAGTTCAACGGATGCCGGTAGGGAACCGAGATGAGCAGAAAGCGGATCGCCGAGGCCTTGTATCCCTTTAGCAGCAAGTCGCGCAAGGTGAAGAAGTTACCCTCGGACTTGGACATCTTGCGCCCGTCTACGAGGAGAAACCGCACATGCATCCAGTGGTGGGCCATGCTCTTCCCGGTAGCCGATTCCGACTGCGCGATTTCGTTCTCGTGGTGAGGAAACATCAGGTCTTCCCCGCCGGCGTGCAGATCGAAGCTTTCGCCCAGATACTTGAGCGCCATTGCGGAGCACTCAATATGCCAGCCCGGCCTGCCCGACCCGAGTTTCACGTCCCAGTGATGCTCCCCGGGCTTGGCCGCCTTCCATAAGGCAAAGTCACGAGCCGAATCCTTGTCGTACTCGTCTACGTCCACGCGAGCGCCATCCGTAATGGCAGTGAAATCCTTCTTGGCAAGCTTTCCGTACTCCGGGAACCCCGCAATGCGGAAATACCAGGAACCATCCGGTGCTTGGTAGGCCAGGTTCATGGCTGCCAGACGTTCGATCAGGGCGACCATTTCGGGAATATTCTCGGTTGCCCGCGCCACGACCTCCGGCCGCTCGCAACGCAACGCGTCCAGGTCTTCGAAAAACGCCTCTTCGTATTTGGCGGTATATTCCGCAATCGGCATGTTCGCCGCCGCGGCGTTGCGAATGATTTTGTCGTCAACGTCCGTGATGTTCATGACCTGGCGTAGTTTGTAGCCCTGTTGCTCAAGAAAGCGGCGCAAAACATCCAGTTGCAGAAAGGTACGGAAGTTGCCGATGTGGCCATAGTCGTAGACCGTGGGCCCACAGACATAAAAACGCAGAGTCTCGCCATCAGATGGCTTGAGCTCTTCGACAGTATTGGACAGTGTATTGAAAAGGCGGACGGTCATCCGGTTGCAGGTCTTACCTGAACCTCATGGTAACTTCTGAACCGATGCACCGTCCACCCGGCAGTCAGCGACGTCAGACGAGGCGAAGCTGCAAACTCAATGGACAACCGCGCCGGGTGCTCGTATCCCCGGATCGCTTTCCATGCATGACCCATGCACGAGCCCGCATTTCTCACACGGTTGAGAACGAAAGAGAAATACGGCTCGACATCGCTTCGCCGCGGAGTGCAACAAAGCTGCGGGTGCCCCATCCTTCGCTTTTTTTTTTGCGAAGGGTGGGTTGCCAAGACAGTCTGCGTGGAGATTTGTGGAATCCCACCCTTGCCGGGAAAGCACCGTCAAGGATGGGGCCCGCAGGTTGGTTGCACTCCCCCCGCCGGGGAGAAATCCAGGCTAGGGCTTGCCCGCAAGAACAGCCTTTACTTCAGCAATGGACTTACCCTTCCAATGCCGGCCGAAGTTCTCAATCGAACAAAGACTGACGCTTCGCATCCGGTCGACGTAAAGCGCACCCGACAGGTGATCGATCTCATGCTGCAATATCCGGGCGTACCAACCGGTAGCCCGAATTACTTTCGGCCGCCCCTTTTCGTCAAGGCATTCCACTTTCACCTTGCGCGCGCGGGGAACCAGGGCCACCAACCCGGGCAGACTGAGACACCCCTCAAAGAACTCAATCTCCGCCGATAACTCGAGTGTCAGCACCGGGTTGATGATGACGTGGAACGGCACTGGCTTCCGCTCGCGCTCTGCCAGTAATTCGCGGCTAAGGTCTTTCATGTTCTCTTCGCGGTCTTCGATCACCGCGAGTTGCAAAGGCAAACCCACCTGCGGGGCGGCCAGGCCCACGCCGGGAGCATCCCGCATGGTCTCGCGCATCCCCGCGATCAGGTCCTGCGTGCTGGGCAGCAGGATCTCTTCCGGGCGCAAACTCCGCGCGCGGCCGCGCAAAACCGGCTCTCCGGCGGTTCTGATTTTCAGAATCAAGGGTTCATTCCTTTCCCAGCGCCAGCGAGGGATCCGACGTCAAATCGAGAGGTGCGAAAGCCCGGGCAAGGAACCGCGGCCATGCGGCGGCCCCGATCATCGCCGCGTTGTCGGTGGAAAGGGCCACTGTTGGAAATGCGATCGACAGGCCGTGGCTGGCTGCTTCCGCGGTAAAGCGCGCCCGCAGCTCGCGGTTGGCCGCAACTCCTCCGGAAACCAGGATGCTTTCTGCCCCGAGAGCTTCGGCAGCCTGAAACGTTTTGCGCTTCAAGTCATCGACTACGGCGCGTTGGAAGGACGCAATCAGACCCAGAGTCCGCGCGTCGCACAAGGGCAGTGCGTCCGTCGGGCTAGCCCCCGGGAGGGCAGCCCCCGGGAGGGCAGCCAGAGCCTCGCGCCGCCGCTCGATCGAAGGGTAAAGATCGTGGATCTGCACGTACCGAAGCACAGCCGTCTTGATGCCGCTGAACGAGAATGCAAAGCGAGGAGCGCCGGCCGCGGGTTCTGGACGATGAGCCTTGTGTTTGACCTGGGTGAGGGTAAAAGCCACTGCGGAGGGATCGCCATGCGGAGCAAGCGCATCGATCCAGGGTCCGCCCGGGTAGCCCAGGCCCAGCAGCTTGGCAACCTTATCGAAGGCCTCGCCCGCCGCATCGTCAAGCGTGGCGCCGACGTTGCGATAGCTGAAGGTCTCACCCTCCTGGCGCGTCAGGTACAGATGCGTATGTCCTCCGGAGACAACCAGTGCAAGTGCCCGGTTCGGCGTCTGATGGGACGGATCGAGCATCTCCTTTTGCGCCAGCAGAACGGCGTGGATGTGGCCTTCCAGATGATTGACGGCGATGAGCGGCTTACCTAGAGCGAAGGCCAGCGATTTGGCATAAGCCACGCCCACCAGCAAGGCGCCTGCAAGACCGGGGCCCTCGGTTACAGCGATGGCATCCAGATCACGAAAGCCGACGCCGGCTTTCGTGAGGGCCGCGCGCACCACCGGTACGATATTGCGCAAATGTTCGCGAGAAGCGAGTTCCGGCACCACGCCGCCATAAGGCGCGTGGACGGCAATCTGCGAGGCCACAATGCTGGAGCGTGTAAGGCGTCCGCGTTCCACCACGGCGGCGGCGGTCTCATCACAGGAGCTTTCGATGGCGAGAATCAGCCCGCTGCCCCGTTCTGGATTTGGCCCGAGGCCTGGCCCGCGGCTGGCAGCGCCTTCAGCACCAGAAAGTAGCTCGCTTTCACTCACGTTTCTATAGTAGTAGACATGGCATTGGTAGACATGGCAGCCAATCGAGTGTGGCACGAGGCGGCTCAAATCGTGGCCCGCCTGCGCGCCTCTGGTTATCAGGCCTATTTCGTAGGTGGCTGCGTACGCGACCTTCTTCTGGGCCACCCGCCGAAAGACTTCGATGTCGCCACCAGCGCTCCGCCCGGCCAGGTGCTCACCCTGTTTGAAAAGACCTTCGCCGTGGGCGCCCACTTCGGTGTAGTCCTGGTCTGCTCTGAAGCGCTTGATGGCGAAGAAATCGTCACCGAGGTTGCTACGTTTCGCAGTGACGGAGCCTATTCGGACGGCAGGCGTCCGGATGCGGTGCGATTCTCACAAAGCGCCGAAGAAGATGTGAAGCGCCGCGACTTCACCATCAATGGCATGATGATGGACCCGGAAACGCAGAGCGTGCTCGACCTTGTCGGCGGCAGGCAAGACCTGCAATCCGGCTTGATCCGAGCGATCGGCGACCCCACCCAGCGCTTCACCGAAGACAAGCTACGCATGCTACGGGCGGTGCGCTTCGCCGCTCGCTTCGGCTTCGCGTTGGAATCTGCCACGGCACAAGCCATCGCGGAACTTGCCGCGGACGTTGGTCAGGTCAGTCGCGAACGGGTCCGCGATGAACTGACCCGGATGCTGACCGAGGGGCACGCGGAGCGCGCCTTCGAACTACTGGATACGACCGGCCTGTTGTCCCAGGTCTTGCCTGAGGTGGCAAAAATGAAAGGGGTCGCGCAGCCTCCGCAATACCATCCCGAAGGCGACGTCTGGGTGCATACCAAGTTGCTCCTGGCTGGCTTGCCCGCAGGTTGTTCGCCCGCTCTGGCCTGGGGGGCGTTACTGCACGACGTGGGCAAGCCGGCTACCTTTCGCGTAGCGCCAGACCGCATCCGTTTCGATGGTCACGTCGAAGAGGGAGTGCGCATAGCGGAGCAGATCTGCCACCGTCTCCGCTTCGCGAATCATGAAACCGGGCAGATCCTCTCACTCATCGGCAACCACATGCGCTTCGCCGACGTTCGCAAAATGAAGGAATCCACTCTGAAGCGTTTCTTCCGCCTGCATGAGTTTGCTCAACACCTGGCGCTGCACCGGCTCGATTGTCTGGCCAGTCATGGCTCGTTGGATTTGTATGAGTTTGCTCGTGAGCGCTTCCGAGCGCTACCCCAGGAACAGGTAAAACCACCGCTCCTGATGAACGGGACAGACCTGATCGAAGCTGGCTACCGGCCCGGCCCGCAATTCAAGGCCATGCTGGCGCTGGCTGAAGACGCGCAGCTTGACGGTACCGTGGAAACACGAGATCAAGCGCTGGCGCTGATAGAGGAGCGCTGGCCGCGCCTGTGAGTGGAAACAATGCGAGCTACGGTTTGACCGTTGAGCCTTCCCTTGACGGGTCTGTCAGAAGGGAAGGCTCAACCCTGAAATCAACTTTGAAATCAAGCTGGGAAAACTACTTCTTCGCCTGTTCGAAACGCTTGTTGACCTCGTCCCAGTTGACGGCTCCCCACCACGCAGCGAGATAGTCCGGCCGCTTGTTCTGGTATTTGAGGTAGTAGGCATGCTCCCACACGTCATTGCCGAGTATGGGATAAAGCCCTTGCGAAATCGGACTGTCCTGGTTTGGGGTGGTCACCACTTTCAGCTTGCCGCCCTCGAATACTAACCAACCCCAACCCGAGCCAAATTGCTTGGCGGTCGTCTCGTTGAACAGCTTCTTGAAGTCCGCGAAGCTGCCAAAGTCCTTGGTGATCTGCTCGCCGATCTTGCCGGTAGGGTCACCGCCGCCGTTCGGCTTCATGATGTTCCAGAACATGGTGTGGTTCACGTGGCCGCCACCGTTGTTGCGCACCACGGCACGGATATCCTCCGGAATGGTGCTGAGGTTCTTCAGCAGATCTTCCGGCGAGTGCTTGCCGAGTTCCGGGTGCTTCTCGATTGCGCCGTTGAGGTTGTTGACATAGGCGGCGTGATGCTTGTCGTGATGAAGCTTCATCGTTTCGGTGTCGATGACAGGTTCAAGCGCGGCGTAGTCATAGGGAAGTGGTGGCAATTCGTAAGCCAAAATATCCTCCTGTTTCAATACTTCTGGTTTCAAGACTTGCTGGTTTCAATACTTCCGGATGGATCCTTCATCCACTCTGGATGCTCCTGGGACCAGCCTGCCCGGGTCGGGCGTGGTGCACGTTAGGGATAGCATTGGAGGCAAAAGCGACGGACGCAACGGCTGCGTCCGATTGCCCCTACCCATATTGCGTCTCCATGCTATCGGATGCAACTCTGGGCTATGGGATGCAGCTCCGGGCTATCGGACGCAACTCCGGCCCATTGACGTCCCGTCAATGGACCACCCATCTTCCTTGCCCCCTCAGTCCTTCTGGTTGACCTCATTGACCTGGTTGATTTGGAGGGGTGACCTTGCGTGGCGCACCCTGAACCCGCGCGAAGTCCCCGGGTAACCAGCCAGCCCCCTGATGCCTTATCGCGGGATGGATCGGGAGCCATGGGTTTACACTCGAAATAGTTTGCCCTGCCGCTGCGACGAAGGATGTATGTGCTTTCTATCTTGGGCCTTGAGATAAATTTGCATTGACCCGGACACGTATAACCCGAAGGCAGCTTTTGCAGCAGGCGGGCGCCACCGGAGCCCTTGCCCTGGGCACTTCGAGTTTGGCTGCTGCTGAGGTAACGCAGGATCGCCCGTCCGCACCATCGAATACCGGCGCCACTCCAAAAACCGAAAGCCAGTCCGCGGAAAAGTACGATCACCCGCCTGGCGTCTTTATCAATCGGCCTCTCACCCAGGTCTCCAAAATGGCGGAAGTCATGCTGGACGACATGTCAGGTCGGAACGCAGATTTCTTTTTCAATGAAGCCAGTCCCAGGAGCGGTCTGGTGCGTGACCGGGCGCCGGTTGTCGGGCGCTCTTTGAGTCGCGTCGCCAGCATCGCTGCCACCGGTTTTGGTTTGAGTGCCCTCTGCATCGCCGCCAAATACAACTACCTGCGCCCGCTCGATTGCGAGCAGCGCGTGGAGAAGACCCTGGCATTTCTGCTCGAGGAGTGCCCCCACGAGCATGGGTTTCTCTACCACTTCATCGACATCGATAGTGGGCAGAGGCTCTTTGGCAGCGAATTGTCGTCCATCGACACCGCCCTGCTGCTCTGCGGCGTGCTCCACTGCCGCCAGTACTTCGGCGGAAATACCCGCATCGAGGCCCTGGCCACCACGTTCTATCGCCGCATCGACTGGCAATGGATGATGAACGGCGGCACGACGCTCTCGATGGGCTGGTTGCCTGACCAGGGCTTTCTAAAAAACCGATGGGATATCTATTGCGAGCTGACCACCATGTATCTGCTGGCCATCGGTTCACCCACCCATCCTCTACCTCCAGAGGCGTGGGACGCGGTGCAGCGGCCGGTGGTGACCTACGGAGGCATCGACTACATCAGCGGCAACGCGCCCTTGTTTATCCACCAGTACCCGCATGCCTGGTGCGATTACAGAAATCTGCGTGACCGGCACGCCAATTACTTCACCAACTCCATCGCTGCCACCCGTGCGCATCAACTGTGGTGCCTGGTGCAGGGCCAGAAATATCCCTGGATTGACCAGGACATGTGGGGCATCTCCGCCTCTGATTCCCGGCAAGGCTATCGCGTCTGGGGCGGTCCCCCTTCGATAGGGCCGCTCGATGGAACACTCGTCCCCTGTGCAGCCGCTGGTTCGCTGGTCTTTTTGCCCGCGGAATGTTCTCACGTCCTGTTAACGATGCGCGAACGATATGGAGATAAGCTTTACGGGCGATATGGGTACGCCGACGCCTTTCAGCCCAAAGCCGGCTGGTACGGGAGCGATGTGATCGGAATCGATGTCGGCATCGGGATGTTGATGGCGGAAAACCTGCGCAGTGGTTTTGTCTGGGAGTGTTTTATGAAGAACCGGGAGATCGCCCGTGCGATGCGCCTTGTATCTTTTCACCCCGACCCGGACTCCAACACTCAGGTGCTATAAAGACCCTTACGCCAGAGTTCAGGCCCTGCAGCGAACTCCACGGGATGAAACGGAGCAGAAACGAGGAGGAAGCAGAACCCGCCCCCTAACCTCTCAAGGTAGATTCCCGCGGGAAAGCGGCGATCTTCCAAGTTCTTTCGCCTTCAGGAACATTCACCCTTCATGTACTCGTCAGCAACCATGAGGAACGCAGCACGATGACAGACCAGACCTCCCCCGGCTACCGCTGGATTAAAGGAGACGGACCCGCTTTTGGCGCTCCCGGCGCAGAGCCGCGCTGGACTTCCAGTCGCAAAGACGCTGTCGGCATGGCCTATTCGGCTGCCAGCCGCATCTGGTTCACCGTCTCCCACGGCATACTCAACGAGATTTACTACCCAACCATTGATCGTCCCCAGACACGCGACATGGAGTTCCTGCTCACCGATGGGGAAACCTTCATCCATGAAGAAAAGCGCGATCTGGTGCGGGCATTTGAATACATCGACTCGGATGCAATGGCCGTTCGCCTCACCAATTCCGATCGCGAGGGCCGCTACCGGATCATCAAGGAAATCATTGCCGATCCTCATCACCCGGTTGTGCTCATCCGCGTCCGCTTCGAGGGAGATGATCGGCTGCTCTCCCGTATGAAGGCCTATGCGCTGCTCGCCCCACATCTCGAAGTGGGGGGTGCAGGCAATTCCGCCTCCGTGCTCGACGTGGCGGGCAAGCGCGTTCTGCTTGCATGGAAGGGCGGTGTCTCCCTCGTCATGGCGGCCAGTTGCGGATTCAGCCGGGCGAGCTGCGGCTACGTGGGCTCGAGCGACGGTTGGCAGGACCTGACGGATAACTTCCGCATGGATTGGGAGTTCGGCAGCGCCCTCAATGGAAATATCGCTCTGACCGGCGAGATCGACATCGGTATACATCGCGACTTCGTCCTGGCTATTTCTCTTGGCGAGGGCCATCATGCCGCCCTCACGGCGGCCCTGGGGGCAGGCACTACGCCTTTTCCTCAGAGTTTGCAACGCTTCATCGAACAATGGCGTCGCGCTGCCAGTCCAGAGGCCCTCATAGCTGCCTCCCACGATGCCGGGCGCCTTCTGCAAATCAGCCAGAACGTCATTCTGACGCACGAAGACAAGCGCTACTCCGGTGCTTTTATCGCTTCCGCTTCCATTCCCTGGGGCGAGTACAAGGGGGATGACGATCTGGGCGGTTACCATCTGGTCTGGACCCGCGATATGGTGCAGAGCGCCACCGCGCTGCTTGCCTGTGGCCGCGTGGATACCGCCCGCCGGGCCCTGGCCTATCTGGCCTGTACGCAGAAGCCAGACGGAAGCTTCGCGCAAAACTTCTGGATCAACGGAACGCCGTATTGGAGCGCTATTCAGCTTGACGAGGTGGCTTTTCCCATCATCCTCGCCTGGCGTCTGTTGAAGTTGAACGGCCTGGGGGGGTTCGACGTTTTCCCATTCGTCGAGCGTGCCGCAGGGTTTCTGGTGCGGCTTTCGCCCGTCACACAGCAGGAGCGTTGGGAAGAAGCTCCCGGCTACTCGCCATCCACTCTAGCCGCCGTGATTTGTGGTCTGATCTGCGCTGCCGACATCGCCCGCGCCAACGGAGCAAGCGAACTCGCTCAGTTTCTTGAAGAGCATGCCGACTGGATTGAATCGCACCTCGAAGATTGGACTGTCACCGATAAGGGCACTCTGCTACCCGGCGTTACGCGGCACTACATGCGTATCCGTCCACCCCAGTGCGGAGACCCATACGCCATGGAAGGCTGCGATGCGCAAACCGTCCGCATCAACAACCGCGGCCCGGGCGAGGAGATATTTTTCCCAGCCTCGAGGGTGGTCGACGCCGGCTTCCTGGAACTGGTGCGCTATGGTGTGCGCCGCGCCGACGATCCGCTCATCGTCGACTCGCTCAAAGTCATCGACCACGTCCTTAAGGTCGAAACCCCGGCCGGTCCATGCTGGCGTCGTTATAACCACGATGGCTACGGACAGCGCCACGATGGGGGCCCGTACATGGGTTGGGGACAGGGCCGGGCATGGCCGCTGTTGACGGGTGAGCGCGCCCACTATGAGTTGGCTGCCGGCCACGACGTCCGGCCGTATATCCAGGCGATAGAAGGGTTCAGCTCGCACGGTGGTATGTTGCCGGAGCAAATCTGGGATGCCCCCGATATCCCCGAACACAATTTGAAACTAGGCCGCTATACCGGGGCAGCGATGCCGCTGGTGTGGGCTCATGCGGAGTACATCAAGCTGCTTCGATCGGTCACAGATGGTGAAATCTTCGATCGAGTATCGGCCGTTGCGATACGTTACGGCCATGAAAGACGGTCGACGCCCATCGAAGTCTTTCGGCTCAACCGGCAGGTCCAAAGCATTTCTGCGGGAAGAAAGCTACGCATCCTCGCCGACGAGGCTTTTAGTGTGCTCTGGACCTTGGATGACTGGCATACGCAGCAAAGGACGGATAGCCATTCCGTCGGATACGCAGGCCATTTCGCCGACCTGCAAACGGAGTCCGGCAAACCCGGCAAACTGATATTTACTCTGTATTGGCGGCCTGCCGACCGTTGGGAGGGTCGAAATTTTGAGGTTCATCTGCAGCCGGCTTGATCCGAATCATCAGGAGACAGCGGGTGTCCAGCCTTCGTCTTAAGTTTCTCACCGGCATAGCCGGCCCGCAGTGGGATGAAACGGGGGCAGTGGTGGCAGCCTGCTCAGTTGTTCCGGATAGGGCATGGCCTTCACAGGCTGCGGAAAAACTCAATTCTTTGAAGGGTACGGGCTTTAGCCCGTACGTAACTCCATTGTAATGAGTTCGGCTTTAGCCGCTGAGGGAGCGATTCCTCTCTTAAAGTGACTTTTTCCGCAGCCTGTTCAGGCCATGCCATCAATGAGTTCTGACCTGAGGGCTTCAGCCCCTGGGGTACGTTTTTCTCCCGAGCAACGCGGCGGCGGAAAAGGGCACCTCAGGGCGTAATGCTCGCTGCGGCGAGGTAGGCCATGCCCTACCCAACCTGATCGTGGCGCGAAATGATTGAGTTTTTCGTTAGGAAGGCTAGCTGTGAGACGGGGAACCGAAACCGAAGTATTCTCAAAAAGAGAGGTTGACCGAGCTATGAGCGAACTGGATCAGTTGTCGATCAATGCGCTGCGGTTTCTTGCCGTGGATGCCGTGGAGAAGGCCAACAGCGGGCATCCGGGAGCGCCTCTGGGCGATTCTCCCATGACTTACCTGCTCTTTCATGAATTCATGCGACACAATCCGGCGCATGCTAAATGGACCAATCGCGATCGCTTTGTCCTCTCGAACGGCCACGCCTCGGCGATGCTCTACTCCGTGCTTCACCTCACCGGCTACAAGGTCAGCATGGACGATTTGCAGCAATTCCGCCAATGGGGTTCGATCACCCCAGGCCACCCCGAATACGGCGAGACCGACGGCGTAGAAGTAACCACTGGCCCACTGGGTCAGGGTTTTGCCATGGCTGCGGGCATGGCCGTTGCTGAAGCGCATCTCGCCGCGCGTTACAACAAGCCCGGCTATAATGTCGTCGATCACTTCACCTATGTCATGTGCGGTGATGGCGATTTGATGGAAGGGATCTCGCACGAGGCAGCTTCACTCGCCGGCACGCTCCGGCTCGGCAAACTTATCTGTCTGTACGATGACAACCTGATCTCGCTCGACGGTCCAACCGATCTCTCCTTTACTGAAGATGTGACCGAGCGCTTTGAGGCGTATCACTGGCACGTCCAGATGGTCGACAACGGCAATGATCTCGAAGCCATCTCGCAGGCGATCAAAAATGCCCAGGGCATCACCGATAAGCCTTCGATGATTCGCGTGCGGACCGTGATCGGCTATGGCAGTCCTAAAGCCGGCACCAACAAGGCGCACGGTGAAGCGCTTGGCGCCGAAGCCGTCAAAGCCACCAAAAAGAAGCTCAATTGGCCTGAGGACAAAACCTTTTACATCCCCGAGGAAGCCAGGGTCAACTGGCTGCAGGCTGTCGACAAAGGCAAAAAGTACGAGCAGGAGTGGAACGACCTCTTTGCCCGCTACAAAAAAGACTTTCCCGACGTGGCAGCGGAGTTCGAACGCGTGCAATCGGGCACACTGGCCAGCGGTTGGGAAAAGAACCTGCCCGTCTTCAAGGCCGATGCGAAACCGATCGCTACCCGCAGCGCGGGCGGCGAAATCATGGATGCCATCGCGCAGGCCGTCCCCGAGTTGATTGGCGGAGCAGCCGATCTCACATCCTCAACCAGAACCATTTTCAAGAACGGCGGCAACTTCCACCTCGATCCGGCGGGGCGCAATATTTTCTTCGGAGTCCGTGAATTCGGCATGTGCGCAATGGTCAATGGCATGGCGGTTCATGGCGGGCTGGTTCCTTACGGCTCCACCTTCTTCACGTTCAGCGACTACGCCAAGCCAGCCATTCGTCTGGCCGCGCTGATGCAATCCCACTCCCTCTTTGTCTTCACCCACGATTCCATCGCGCTGGGTGAGGACGGACCCACCCACCAGCCCATCGAGCAGCTCACCATGCTGCGCGCCGTACCTCACCTGACCGATTTTCGCCCTGCGGATGCGAACGAAACGAGCGCGGTATGGAAACTGGCCCTGGAACGCAAACGGCCGGCCTTCTTTGCTCTCTCGCGGCAAAACCTGCCCATCCTGGACGCTGAAAAGTACAAGGTCGCAGCGGGCGTGGCCAGGGGAGCCTACATTCTCGAAAATGGCAGCGCCTCTCCGGATCTTCTGATGGTAGCCGCCGGCGCAGAAGTCTGGCCCGTACTCCAGGCCGCTCAGGATTTGAAGAAGGAGGGCATCACCGCCCGGGTCGTTTCGATGCCCAGCTTCCGCATCTTCGAAGAGCAATCCGATGCCTACAAACAGCAAATCTTCCCCAGCCATCTGCCCGCCCTGGCCGTAGAAGCCGGTGCTCCCATGCCGTGGTGGAAGTATGTCGGCAGGGATGGCGATGTGATTGGCCTCGAACGCTTCGGCGCATCTTCTCCGGGCCCCAAGGTACTTGAAGAACTCGGCTTCTATCCGGCAAACATCGTCAAGCGCGCCAAGGCGTTGCTGGAGCGGGTCAATCCGGCTGCCGTGACGGCCAAGGCCTGAAGCCTTCTCTGTTCCGGGCAACAAATTCTGAGTCTCCCATGTCTGGGGCGCATGTCTGGCGCGCACTTTGCGCCAGGCACGGGACAGAGGATCCGGTATTCGTTCTGAAGTCTCGCGTTGCATCCCCACAGCTTTGGTTTGTAGGGCAGGGCCCCGTTTCACCGAAGCAGACCCAGGCTACTTGGAGAGATCACATGGCAGAGATCACCACGATTCTTTGGGATGTGGGTGGCGTTTTGCTGACCAACGGTTGGGACCGTATCGAACGCGCCGCCGTTCTCGATCACTTCTCGCTCGATAGCGCCGAGTTTAATCAGCGTCATCAGTGTGTCTACGACTCTTGGGAAAAGGGTCTTATGACGGGCGAGCAATACCTTTCGCAAACAGTCTTTTACACCCCGCGTCCGTTCACCCCGGCGGACTTTCTCAGGCAGATGAAGCAGCGCTCTGTGCTGTTGCCCAACACCGCGATGCGAATCCTTCATGATCTTGCGGCATCTCAAGAAGTGGAACTGGTCATGCTCAACAATGAAGCCCGGGAACTGAACAACTACCGGATCGAGCATTTCGAGCTGGGCCGCTACTTCGATGCGTTCCTCAGTTCCTGCTATGTAGGCCTGCAAAAACCAGACGTCAAAATCTTCGAACTGGCGCTCGATGTACTCCGGCGCGACGCGCGGGAAGTAGCATTGATCGATGATCGGCAGCAGAACTGCGAGGCCGCGGCAACCCTGGGAATTCATGCAATTCGCTACCAGGATGAAGCACAATGCGTGCAGGCGCTGGAAAATTTGGGTATCGATACCGGCGTGAGAACATAACCATCACTTTGCAAGAGGAGCACGTCTTATGGCAACGACGGAAGTACGGTTTTCTCCCGAGGATTTGAAAGCGGCCCAGAGCGCCGAGCGCATTCCCGAGCCGACCATCGTGGTGATCTTCGGCGCATCCGGCGATTTGACCAAGCGCAAGCTGCTGCCTGCTCTTTTCCATCTCGAACAATCCGGTCTTTTGCCCGAGAAGTTCGCAGTCGTCGGCGTGGCCCGCCGTCCATTGCAGAATGAGTTCGCCAAGGATATGCGCGAAGGCATCCTCGAGTTTGGCGGCGTGAAAGAAGGCGAGGCGAAACTGGACGAGTTCATGCCGAAGGTCAGCTATCACGCCCTGAATTTCGACGATCCCGAAGGCTACGGCAAGCTGAAGAGCCTGCTCGAAGGCATTGACCAGAAGCAGGGCACGATGGGCAACCGGCTCTACTACCTTGCTACCGCACCGGAATACTTTGCCGACATCATTGAGCAACTGGGCGCGCATGGTATGGCCAAACCCGAGAAGGGCAAGGTGCATACCATCATCGAGAAGCCTTTCGGTCACGATCTGGCTTCGGCGCGAGCCCTGAATGATGATGTCAATCGCGTCTTTGCCGAAGACCAGATATTCCGCATCGATCACTACCTCGGCAAAGAGACAGTGCAGAACATTCTCGTATTTCGCTTTGCCAATGGCATCTTCGAGCCTGTTTGGAACCGTAACTACGTCGATAATGTACAGATCACCGCGGCTGAAGATATTGGCATTGAGGGTCGTGGGCCTTTCTACGAGAAGGCCGGCGCGCTGCGCGATGTGGTTCAGAACCACGTCATGGAACTGCTGTCGTTTGTCGCTATGGAGCCCCCGGTTTCTTTCGAAGCGGAGGCGATGCGCCGTGAAAAGATCAAAGTCTGGCGCTCGATTCAGCCCATTCATCCCATGGACACAGTGCGCGGCCAGTACGGACCGGGCAAGGTAGACGGCAAGGACGTGAAGGGTTACCGCCAAGAAGATCGCGTTGATCCCAACTCCGGTACGGAAACCTATGCTGCGCTCAAAGTCGGCATTGAGAACTGGCGCTGGGCAGGTGTGCCCTTCTACCTGCGTGCAGGGAAACGCCTGGCCAAAAGGTCGACAGAGATCACGATTCAGTTCAAGCAACCACCACAGTTGCTATTCAAGAACCAGTCTGGTTCCTGCAAAGATCTCCAGCCCAATCTCATCAGCATGCGCATCCAGCCCGATGAAGGCATCTCTCTCCGCTTCGGCGCAAAGGTGCCTAGTCCCAACATGGAAGTCTGCCCGGTCAACATGAACTTCAGCTATGCCGACGCATTTGGCAAGTCCTCGGCAAACGGCTATGAGCGGCTGCTGCTTGATGCGATGCTGGGCGATGCGACTCTGTTTGCCCACCGCGATGGCGTCGAGGCGACCTGGTCGCTGCTGACGCCGATTCTTGACCAGTGGGCGGCCAGCAAGCCGAAGGGCTTCCCCAATTATTCCAGCGGTACGTGGGGACCGGAGTCGGGTGACGAATTGCTCGCGCGTGATGGCCGCGCCTGGCAAAGGCTCTAGCAGGCTGCGGAAAAAGTCAACTCTTTGGGAGGTTCAGGCTACCTCGCCGCAGCGAGCTACCTCGCCGCAGCGGGCATTAGCCCGTACGTAACTCCATTGCAATGGGTCTGGCTTTAGAGCATTTTTGCAATGACTTTGGTCTGGTAATAGCAGTGAGGTGTGGTTTTCTTTGAGAGAAAACCACGTAAAGGCCGGTGGCTTCGGTCTACACCAATTGCGAAAATGCTCAAGCCGCTGAGGGAGCGATTTCTCGCTTACAAAGACTTTTATGTAAACCGGCGAAGCCACGACAGGAAGATGAACAGCATGGCTCAGAAGATAGAAGTTACCTACTACGTAGATCAAAGCGCCGAAGCGGGCAGCCGGCGCGCGGCGCGTTATCTTACCGATCGCATCGTCGCAGCCGCTGGCGCCCGGGGCAGGGCGAGGATCGCCATCTCCGGCGGCAACACACCCAGGCGTATGTTTGCGCTTCTCGCCGACACCGCGGCGCCGTACCGCGCGCAGATGCCGTGGGACAAGCTGGAACTCTACTGGGTCGATGAGCGTTGCGTGCCACCCGACCAGCCAGACAGCAACTACCGGATGACGCGCGAAGCTCTTCTCGACAAGGTTCCACTAAGCCCCGCCCAGATATTTCGCATTCAGGGCGAGCTCGATCCCGAAGAAGCGGCATCGAAATATGAGTCTGCCATCCGGCAGAGCTTCCGCCTGGAAGGGGCTGAGATGCCGGTTTTCGACTTGATAGCCCTGGGCATGGGCCCCGATGGACACACTGCTTCGCTCTTTCCCCATACGGAAGGGCTGCACGAGTGGATGCGCGTCGCAATTGCCAACCATGTCGTGCAGAAGGAGACGTGGCGCGTGACTCTTACCTCGCCTGTCATCAATCGGGCGCGCGATGTATTCTTTCTGATTGAGGGTGGCGATAAGGTGGACGCCCTGAAACAGGTATTCCTCGGGCCACGTGATCCTGAAACGTACCCCTCGCAATTGATACGGCCGGCCAGCGGCCGCATCACTCTGTTTTTGGATTCCGCCGCCGCCGCTGCCCTGCCCCCGCCCGATGAAAGTGGCGAGGGCCGTCTGGAGCTAGCTGGATGATTCTCGCAGGAGACGTAGGCGGCACCAAGGTTGACTTGGCGCTCACCAAATTTGAACGCGGGCGGCTCGTAACCGTCCACGAGCAAAAGTTCTCAGCCAAAGAGTATCCAGGGCTGGTGCAGATCGTCGAAAGTTTTCTGACCGAATGCAAGCAGTACCTCGGGCATGCTGCCGAAGTTCACGCAGCTTGCTTTGGCGTACCCGGTCCGGTGCGCCATGGCCGCCTGAAGTTGACCAATCTTCCATGGCAGCTCGATACCGCCCAACTGGCCATAGATCTCAAAATCCAGCATGTGTTCTTGATCAACGATCTTGAGGCGAACGGTTACGGGATCGCGGAACTCACGCCCGATCAGATCCTTGTTTTGAGTCCGGGCGATCCTGGGGCGCAAGGAAACCGCGGCCTGATCGCAGCAGGCACGGGCCTGGGCGAAGCCATCCTGGTTTGGGACGGAAGAAACTATACGCCCATGGCTTCCGAAGGCGGCCACACCGATTTCGCTCCGCGTAATGATGAAGAGATTGAATTGTTGCGCTATCTGCAGAAAACTCTCGGCGGACGAGTCAGTTGCGAACGCGTTGTGTCGGGTCTTGGGTTGGCCAACGTCTATGCCTTCTGCCGCGACGTGAAGGGGATCCCGGAGCCCGCCTGGTTGAAAGAGCGCATGCGCGCGGAAGATCCAAACGCGGTGATCGGCGAGCTCGGCCAAGCGGGCACGAGCGAGCTATGCGTAGAGACTTTGAACATCGTCATCTCTGCTTACGGCGCGGAAGCCGGGAACCTGGCATTAAAGGTCCTCGCAGTCGGCGGTATGTACGTAGGCGGAGGCGTCGCCCCCAAGCTACTTAAAAAGATGCAGGACGGTACGTTCATGAAGGCGTTTACCGACAAGGGCCGTCTCAGTAACCTGCTGGAGCAGACCCCCGTGCGTCTCATTCTTGAAAGCCGTGCCGCCCTGATGGGTGCTGCTGCCTATGCAGAGGCCCGCGCGGCTGAGATCGGTGGACACTCTGAGCGTGCACATTCCGTCGAGTTCGCTTCATTTTAGGAGAATTCGTTTATGCGCCTGACCACGTCGCAACGACTGACCGCGGCCATCGTTTTCATCATGGCGCTGTTGACTGCCAGCCCTCGTCGAGCGATGGCGCATGCTGTGCTGTTAAGCTCCACGCCGCAAAAGAACGTCGTCGTCAGCGGTCCGGAGATAACGATCAGTCTCAGGTACAATTCGCGTGTCGATGGCGCCCGGTCTACCCTCACCCTCCTCAAGCCGGACGGCGCCGTCGAAACCATAAGCGGGATCACCCAGCCTCGGCCGGATGTCGTGTCTGCAACCGGCCACGTTCCGGCCAAGGGAGCGTATGTGCTGCGCTGGCAGGTCCTGTCCAGCGATGGGCACATCACGCGGGGCGAAGTGCCTTTCCGGGTAAAGTGAACCATCGAATTGAGAGGATGGCTTGATCTGGCTTCTGCGGGATATCGATTTACTAGTCACGCTGCTGCGCGCCACCAACCTCTCGTTTGAGGCTTTATTGCTTGGGGGTGTCTTGTATCTGCTTGCCGTCGCGCGTCCTGCGAAGGCAAGCGCTGCGGTAGAAACCTTCTGCCTTCGCGGCATCCGCCGGGCGGCCCTCGCCCTGTTCCTCTCTGAACTGGTAACCGTTGTTCTTTCGAGTGCTGCCTTACTTGGCAACAGCAACCAGCATTTCCGTGACTTGATCCGTACCCGCTTTTTTGATGCGGGCATGAGTGCTGCCCTGCTCGCCGGCGTCCTGTGGATGAGCGCCCGCGCGCATGCGGCATGGGAGAGTAGCCGCAAAGCTGCAGCCCTGATGTTGCCGTCGTGTCTGGGCTTGCTCGCCGCAACCGTCGCTACCAGTCACGCCGCGGCACGTCTGGATCACCAGCTCCTGCTTTATGCGGCAACCGCCGCACATCATCTGGGAACCGCCGCCTGGATCGGAGCCATGCCGTTCCTATTGATTTCGTTAGCGCGTGCTGAGAGCACAGAAGAGGCGCGCGTCATGGCCCGCCGCTACTCCGCGATAGCCGTGGGTAGCGTTGTCCTGCTGGTGTTGGCGGGTATTGTGATGGCCTGGTTCTATATCGGTTCCTGGAACGGTCTTTATGGCACGAGTTACGGCGTGTTGCTGCTGGCCAAGATCTATCTTCTGCTGATCATGCTGGCGATGGGAGCGGGCAACTGGGTGGTCGTGCGCCGCCTCGCCGACGACCCGCAGCCACTGCTGATGCGTCTCCGGCGCTTCGCCGAGGTCGAGATCGGATTGGGATTCACGGTCATCCTCGCCGCTGCTTCCATGTCGGCGCAGGCGCCGGCAGTCGATCTCTCAGATCAGGTGTCCGCACATACGATTGCAGCCCGCTTTCATCCCCGGGCTCCGCGCCTCACCAGCCCAACCGCAGCAGAACTTACCCCCCCTACATCGATGGAAGTGGCGCTGCAGGTTTCTGAGTTTCAGGCAACCGGTGGCAGCGACGCAACCGACAAAAAATGGTCAGAGTACAACCACAACTGGGCCGGTTTGATCGTTCTGGCCGCAGGCCTTCTTGCCCTGTTCAGCCGCCTGCCGGGTATGCGTTGGGCGCGCTTTTGGCCGCTTACGTTCGCCGGCCTTTCCATTTTCATTCTGCTGCGGGCCGACCCGGAGAACTGGCCCTTGGGACCGCGCCCTTTCTGGGCAAGCTTCTCCGCTCCCGATGTTCTGCAGCACCGTGCCGCGGCTTTGTTGATTCTGTGTTTTGCTGTCTTCGAGTGTGCTGTCCAGACGGGCAGACAGGCGGCCAGGCTGCGCAGTCGTTGGGCGCCCATGATTTTCCCCATCATGTGCGTCATGGGTGCCGTGGTCCTGCTTACACACAATCATGCGCCCAGCGACGCGACCGAAGATCTGTTGGCCGGGCTGAGCCATACGCTCATCGCTTTGCTGGGCGCCACCGCCGGCTGGGCGCGCTGGCTGGAGCTTCGTCTGCCGTCAGGGCGCGCCTCTCGGGTCGCCGGCTTTCTATGGCCGTTGTTTCTCTCCGCAGCCGGCCTGGTGCTTCTCAATTACCGCGAGACCTAAGTCGTTGGTCGGATCTAAAGCGGAACCCGCATTGGATCTACCCGAACAATATTCGTGAGGTTGGAGTTTTCTTGATGAAAACCCAGTCCAGCGAGGATTTTGCTGGGTACAGGTTTGCGATTTCTGCTCTGGTGGTCACCCGTCCGGAACTCCTCATGAAAGCGGGCACTTCTTCTTCGCATCGTTTTCATGCCTCATGCCGTACGGACAGCAGTTCCATCGTTCCATCGTTTCACCGTTCGCAGCCGTGACCATTCGTATACATGCAAGCCTTCATTGCACAAAGGTTGTACGTGATGAGCTTATCTGTCACTTGAGCAGATACATTACTTCTGCTTCAATCATGGAGTGAATCCCGAACCGAAATCCCTCGCCCAGTCATCTCCGCAACCCGCCCGCGGTAAGGTTGTCGAATTTGCGGATCTGCGCCTGTCCACGCCCATGACGGGCCAGCCTTTGGTACTGCTCGAGTACGAGGATCAAACAGGGGCTCGTTCCATCCACCAGGTGGCGCTCACCTGCACCGGCAAAGGCCATGGCGGTCTCATCTACTTCGGTGGCTATGACAAAGGCAAGTTCAGCATCTTTCGTGCGGACTGCATTCACCGTGTCGTTGCGCTGTAAGGGAACATTCGCCGGAACAGTACGCCGTCGGTCGAGTTGCAAACGAAACAGATTCTTAGGCAGTAACGGAACAGCCCCGCCCGGGGCGGCCGCAAGTCACACTTGTCCAAATTGGCTTTTGTTTGCCCCAACACGAAGTCGTGAAGCTGGGTGGCCCATGCAGGCCCTCTGTTAAAGCAGTTTCGCAATGACTGTGGTCTGATAAAGATCGCGAGGGGTGGTTTTCCTTGAGAGAAAACCACGAAAGAACCTGTGGCTTAGCTCACTGCGGCGAGGTAGCTCGCTGCGGCGAGGCCGGTCTACACCAATCGCGAAACTGCTATAGCTTGAGTGCGGTACAGTCGCAGTCAGACGACTCTGGATAAAACGAAACTTCCGGCCTTACAGATGCCAACTCCATTTGGGAAAGTAAGTGAGTTGAATCGAGCCGGTAAAGTCGTGCTCTGGTCCTGGGGCGAGCGCCGGCACTTTCCAAAACTCGCCTTGCCCAAAAGCATTCAGTTCCAGATCGTCTTTCAGCCGCAAAACTGCTTTGATGCTGAAGTCGTTCTGCGTCGTACCCCCGGGAATGAAGGTCTTCGATACCTTGGCGTTGCGGTAGCCCAACTGGATGTATTCCTTTGGGCTGATCCAGCCGGTCAGCCATGCCTGGCCGCCCTTGCCGTCGCGGCCTATCCAACTCCCCAGCAGATTGCGTTTGTTGGTATATCCATCGGGATATTCGTACTCGTAGTAGAGAAACTGGCCTCCGCGAATGTTTTGCGCCTGTCCGCTTGAGACCGGATCCGTCGATACCCCCTCGGCACGCAAGTCCACGTGCGGTAATCCAGGTATGCGTGAAAGGTAGAGACCAGGATTCACCGCGGCGCGGCGTGGCGCCGCCAGCGGGGTGATGTCATCGTGAACGATGGAGTCACTGTAGAGCGTCAGCCATTTCTCTATCCCCGGCAGCCGCCAGGTAAAGTCGAAGCTAGAGTGGCGCGAGCCCGGATCATTCCGGCTCACCTTTTCCGCGAAGCTCACATTGCTGAAACTGGTAAAGCTGTGCCAGAACGACCCGAAGGTGAGAGGCACGTGTCCTTCTCCGGCAAAGATGACCACGCGTGAGAAGCCGAATTCCAGGTTGCGTGTCGGTTTAAAGCTGAATTTCTGTGCGTGCGTCCAGGGTTCTCGGGGATACAGATTCCCCTTGAGCGATCCGAATATGAATTCATAGCGAAACGGACCCAGAACGTTAGACACAAACGGTATGCGCAGCGGAACGACACGGTTGACGCGCAAGGCATATACCGGCTCCGCATTGTTGCTGAGCGCAAAGCTTCCGGCCTGCGAAGGCCCCCACAAGTCCTCGGTCTTGCCCACAGAAAACTCGTTGTTGGCAACAGAGACGGCAAAATTTGCCCGCAGTAGGCGAAACACATTGGTCTGCGGTACTGGCTCAGGCGCAACCAATGGCTGGCTGTCTACCAGCGAGATCAATTCCTGAACGGATTCGGGATAAGCTGCCCGGCCCGGGGCGTGCTGGTATTCCCCGCGAACATCCAGGGACATGTGGTAGCCCTGGGCCATGGCGGTAAAACCAAGCAGTTGGTTGAAGCCCTCTTGATAGGGCCGTCCGTAGTCGTTGATGAGGGTCTGCCCGAAATGAAACGAGTCATTGACGGGGCGGCCTTTGATATACAAGCTGCGCGTGTAGGCGTCGTAAACCTTCGCCTGCGGTGTGTTGTCGTTTGCATGCTCGCCAAACTCGGCGGCCAGGGCCTGAAAGAGGCTCCAGGCTTCTTCATCCTGGGGGGCCTTCTCCAGGTTGGGGTACGTTTCCTGAAGAATCCGCAGGCAAGCGGTCCGCGTCCAGGGCCGCATGTCCAGGAAGGCTGAGTCGGCATAGCCCAGTGAAAACAACCGTTCGAACGCCGGATAGACCCAGCTATCGAGAGGTACATAGACCAGTCCATAGTCGCTGGTCTGGTTGGGTTCAAAACCAGAGAAAACTGGTTCCAGGGTCTGAGGCAGCGACGGCTGGGGAGCTGTTAGCTGGCCCACGAGGGGAAGGCATGGCCCAGCAATGACCAGAAAACCGAAAGCAAATCGAACCGCCGCCCCACCTCTGAACAGATTCAATACCCTCTCCACACCGCGAGCCTGAGGCTGTATCCGCTTGCCTCTATCAGAGGATAACGCAGACCCGGAGTCGTCTGTCATGAGCGGCGTTTAGCCTTTATTTCTACTCACGGCTGAGAACGATGGAGAAACGCGGCTAGATATCGCTTGGCGGGGGAGTGCAACCAACCTGCGGGTGCCCCATCCTTCGCTTTTTTGCGAAGGGTGGGTTACCACGACCGTGTGGGCTGAGATTTGTGGCTGGGTCGCCCTTGCTGAAAAAGCACCGTCAAGGACCCCGGATTTCCCGCACGCTAAGCTGGACACATCAGCGTGTGCGGCTTTCTTCAAAGGAAAGCCGCATGAAGGACATCTGGCTCACGGGACTCGACGGAAAATCCGGGGGATGGGGCACCCGCAGGTCTGTTGCACTGCCTGGGGTACGTTCTCTCTCCCCGCGTAGCGAAGGCAAATATCCCAGCCAAAACCTAGCCTTCTTTGCTAGCCGACCACTCTGCGTGGCCATACTCGCCCAGGGTAACCGTCCCGCTCATTGAGTTCCCACGCACGGTGCCCTGAAATGCGTACTCAATCGCATTACCGCTCACCGGCATAACGCTGCGGAAACTCACCTGTTCCGCGTGTACCTTCCCCGCCAGATTTCCTACATAAATCTCTCCCTGGTGTACCCCGGTGATCGCGTTCTCCTTCTGTTCCAGCAAAAACCGCTGTGTCCCTTCGCCGCACGCATACTTCATCCGCACATTCCAGATCCCGCCGATCTCTGCCGGAGCCCCCTGAGGGATCTCTGGCGCACTAAACTTCGGCGGCTTCGAAAGCGCTGCATACACCGCTTCGGCCACAATCTTGTCGTCGCCAGGCATCATCATGTAGGGCATGATCGTGATCGAGCTCTCCATGTTGTCTGGGCGGCTTCCAGTCGATTCATCGAACTGGATGCGCGGGCTCCCCGCATCCAGCGTCGCCACCAGTTCTTCCCCGGAGATCTTCAGCACATTGCCGTCCCACTTCACCAGCAGCCGGGGCGAATGGTTCGACAGATCCTCCGGCATCAAAATCTCTGTCGTTACGGACGGAAGCGGTTTCACCTTGTTATCGATCGTCGCCAGCCACGTCTTCCACGTGTTCCATTCGGCATCGTGATCGCGCTTGGTCCACATCTCCACTGCCGTCAGCATGCCCATGATCTCTTCCTTACCCACTTTCAGGGACCGTCCCACGTTGTGGTGCGGCGCCGCCTGAAACCATGCCGCCTGCAGCAGCTCTTTCCTTCCCAGCAGGAGACCCGCGCACTGCGGGCCACGCATGCATTTACCACCGCTGTAGCCAACAAACGTCGCACCCGCCGCCAGGTGGATATTGGGAATCGTGAGATTTTCAGCAGCCGCGTCCACAAACACGGGAATGCTCTTAGCTTTGGCTGCCTGACAGATATTCGCGATGCTCAACGGGCCGCTGGCCGCTGCCGGGGAAGAAAGGATATAGATCATCGCCGTCTGCGGGCCCATGGCCGTCTGCAATTCTTCCGGCGTTTCCACCTCCACCACTTCCACCCCGAGCAGGCGTGCTCCCACGTCATAGGGGTTGCGCGAGTGCTTGGGGATGATCACCTGGCTTTTGAGGCCGCCCTGGGCCAAGTAGGGCATCTTCTGCGATTTTTCCGGATCGGTTCCGGCGATACAGGCGGCGGTAGCGCCCGCGATCGCAGCTGCGCACCCGGCCGTCACAATCCCCCAGTCCGCACCCGTAATTGCGGCCAGCCGTGCGCCGACCCCGGCCATAAGTTCGTCCATATGCACGTAGTGGTGCCCGGCTTCTTCCATGGCGCGCTTCACTTCCGGCAGCGCAAGCGAGCCGCTGATAATGGTGTACGTCCCCTTGGCGTTGACGATCGGACGTACCCCGATGGCCTCATAGATGTTCGCGCGCGCGGGTTGAGCCCCGGATCCAGCCGCGGATGTCTTTGCGGCATGTCCCTTCCCCGGCAAAAGAGAAGTCGCTGCCACGGCGATCATCGAGCGCTGCACAAACGCGCGTCTGCCTACCTTCGTATTTTCAAGCTTTTCCATGAGAACCTTTTGCCCCCGAAGCGATTTAAGATCAAAGAGATGCAATCCCTGACGGTGCAGGCATTGCGGTGAGTGAGCGCAGTGCGGATCCAGTCAAAGTGTCTGCCAGGCCCACCCGGCTCGTCAAACCCAGGCGTTTCACGAACGCGTCTTAGGTGTTCATTATTTGACACTGGCGAAGCTGAACCGGTAACCTCTTGTTAATAAGTTCCCTTTGCTTACGTTTCCTTAGCTTCCGCTTGGAGCGGTTTCAGCGCCGATCCCGGCCTCCGTGCCGGGTACCAGATTCACGATTCTCCTTGCGGTTTCGCGGAGAATCTCAGCGTATACGTTTCGACAGACAGACGTAGCGCGTTCAACCCATTATTTTCGGAGAGATCAGGACCATGAGTCGTTTCTTAAGAGTTGTATGTAGCGCTGCCGTTCTTGCGCTGGCATTGTTCGGAGCCGTCTCTGTTTGGGCGGCCATCACAGGTTCGATATCCGGCATCGTGACAGACCCGAGCGGCGCTGTTGTTCCCGGCGTGACCATCACCGCCACCAGCGTATCGACCAACGTTCGGAGCGTAGTTGTCACCGACGGCAAGGGCTTCTACAACCTGCCTGCTTTGAGCGTCGATACGTATGACGTCACCATCAGTCATCCAGCAGGCTTCGGCGACTATAAGCAGAGCGGCGTCAAGATCGACGCGAACTCCGCTGTGCGCATCGACATCAGTCTCCAGGTGGCAGACGTCACCAACACCGTGAGCGTCAAGAGCGACGCCTTACAGGTGGAGACGCAGAGCACGCAGAACGGCGTAGTCATCGAGGGCGCCAAGGTGACCTCGGTGCCGCTCAACGGACGCTCCTACATCGACCTGTTGAAGTTGCAGCCGGGCGTGTCGCCCTACTCCCATAGCCAGAACAGTGGGACGTCGGGAGTCGGCGCGACGCAGGTGTCGGGTGACCTCGATAACGGCCAGCAATCTGTCAACGGCGGCCGCACTGGGACCAACGGGTTCACGGTGAACGGCGCTAATGTGGAAGAAGGCGTGCACAACGGTGCCGCCCTGATCCCCAACCTTGACTCCATCGCGCAGTTCCGCATCATCACCAACAACTTCGATGCGGAGTATGGAAACTACAGCGGTGGTCAGGTCAACGTAGTCACCAAGTCGGGCTCCAATAAATATCACGGCTCCGCCTTCGAATTCCTGCGCAACACGGATCTGGATGCTAGAAACTACTACTCTAAGACGCGCGGCGTTTTCATCCAGAATCAATTCGGCGGAACAGCCGGGGGCCCGATCAAGAAGGACAAGGCCTTCTGGTTCGCTGACTACCAGGGAAATCGCCAGATTTTGGGACAGACCCAGGCCTATAACGTACCTTCGGACGCGGACCGCACGGGTAACCTAAGTGACGTGGCAGTCCCTCCGCCTACTCCGGCTAACCCTAACCCGACTGGATTTGGCAGCAACAGCGTAAGAGGTATTGCCTTTGCCAACACTCTCTCCCAAGAATTGGGCAAGACCGTAACAGTGGGGGAACCGTATTACTTCAGTGGCTGCAAGGATCCCTCAGCCTGCGTCTTTCAAAACGCGGTCATTCCCCAGAGCGTGTTGTCGCCGGTTGCGGTCAACTCGCTGCAGTACATCCCTACCGCCAACTCAATTGTCAACAATGGACCAGGCTACTCCACCTCCGCCTTCAACGAGACTTTGACCGACAATAAGGGGAGTGGCCGGATCGACATTCCTACCCGCATCGGCGCGCTCTTTGGCTTTTACTTCTTTGATCGATTCCAAACCGTCAACCCGTATAGCCAGGTAAGCGTCCCGGGCTATGCCGCAACCAATCAAGGCCAAACCCAACTGGTCAACCTAGGGTTGACGACCACCTTTAATTCATCGAGCGTCAACGATGTTCGACTCGCATATCTGCGCGATGTAAACCTGACAGGTCAGCCCACCGCAGGACAGGGTTTGGGTGTCAGCCTTGCTTCGCAGGGTTTTGTTACTCCCTTTGGTCCTCAGGGCGGAATTGCCCCGATCAACCCCGCATACCAAGGTGTCGCCGACTACTACTTCAACAACTTCAACCTCGGTCTGCCTCCTGACGCTCTGAGGCAATACAACAACACCTTTCAAATCATCGATAACTTCACCAAGATTCTTGGAACGCACACATTGCAGTTTGGCACTAACCTCCACTACAACCAGATCAACGAGCGAAATTACAACTGCTACAACGGGTGCTTTACTTTTGATGGTCAAGAGACCGGCGCGGACTTTGCCGACTTCCTAATCGGGGCGCCAACTAACTTTACCCAGGCCAGCCAGCAGCTTCTCGACTCGCGCGCCAAATACTACGGATTTTATGGCCAGGATAGCTGGCGTGCATCAAAAACCCTCACCGTCAATTTCGGCCTCCGCTGGGAAGTTGCGACCCCCTTTTACGACACCCAGAATAAGCTCGAGACGGTCATTCCTGGCGAGCAATCGCTGGCATTTCCCGGTGCTCCTGTGGGCCTGGTTGTCCCTGGAGATCCAGGCGTTCCTCGTACGCTTGGCCCCACGCAGTACGGCAATTGGGCTCCTAGAGTAGGCTTTGCTTATGCGCCGGCCGAGACCAATGGATTCCTCGGTAAGATCCTGGGCGGCGCAGGAAAATCCAGCATCCGCGCTGGTTATGGCATCTTCTATAGCGCGATCGAGGACGCCACCGGCTTTGTCGAAGTAGGGGACGCTCCTTACGGCAACTACTATTCTGTGCCCACCACTCAACTGGCCACCCCGTTTGTCGATCGGCCATCGGGAATTGGGGCGGGACAGAAGTTCCCCTTCGTCTTTCCTCCAACCAACGTGTCTCCTAAGAATCCCGATACAACCTTCAACTTTGCGCAAGCGTTACCCATCGGCGGGTCCGACTATTTCTACTACAAAAACAAGCTGCCTTATGTTCAGGAATGGCAACTCTCTCTTCAGCGCCAATTGGGAACTTCAACCGTGCTCAACGTGGCCTACGTCGGCACGGTGGGGAGGCAACTGCTGACGTTTGAGGAATCGAATCCCGGAGACCAGGCACTCTGCCTCCAGTTGAGTCAGCAAGTCAATGTGGCGCCCGGTTCACCACGTTGCGGCCCGAGCCAGGAAAACCAGGTCTTCACCACGGCTAGTGGCCAGACAGTAAACAGCACCAGGCCCGTCTTCGGGATTAACTTCAACAGCAATCCGTACATTAAGACGGCGGTGAGCTCCAGCTTCAACTCGCTGCAGGTGACCCTGCAGCACACCGAAAAATATCTCAACTTCCTCATCGGATATACCTTTGAGAAGTCGTTGGATAATGGTTCGGATTCGTTTGATGCGACCAATCCGTTGAATCCGAGTCAAACCCGTGCCATATCGAGCTTTAGCGTCCCCCACAATGTTGTCGCCAGCTACACCGTAGAGTTGCCGTTTGACCACTTTATCGGTGGAGGGGACCTCGCGAAACGGTTCACCGCGGGCTGGGAACTCTCTGGCGTGTCTACATTTGCCACGGGAGAGCCGGTTACGCTCAATGAGGGCGACGATCGATCACTGCTTGGCGCGTTCAGCGCCAACGTAGATGTGCCCAAACTAGCAAACAACGGCAACCGGCTTTCTGGAAATAAGAACCCACGATCGAGACAGCCGTATTTCAACCCGAACTTCTTCCAACTGGAAGACGTCGGGCAAGTCGGAAACGCGAAACGGCGATTCTTCAGCGGCCCTGGCATCGATAACTATGATGCGGCTCTGCTCAAGAACACCACCATCACCGAGGGCACCAAGCTGCAATTCCGGGCAGAAGCGTTCAACGTCTTCAACCATGCGCAGTTTCGGAATCCACATGGCCGAATCGACGCGGGCCAGTTCGGACTCGTGACCGCGGCGAACGATCCGCGTATCCTGCAGGTGGCGTTGAAGCTCCTGTTCTAGAAAACGTATTTGCAACAAATCAGGGTGCTCCATATTTCGCAAAACCGGAAATATGGAGCACCCTATTGTCCTGTAACCCGTAAAACTTTTTCCAACGAGGCATGATTGCAAATGGTCGGCCGGCGGCAACGGATTCTTATACAGGTCGTTCTTTTCGGCCTCGCGTCGGTTATTTCAATCCACGCCCAACAGACCAGTCCCTCCGCACCTGGAGCCCAGATCTTTACTGCATGTGCCGCCTGTCATGGAGCAGACGGTCGCGGCGGAGAAAAGGCGCCCAACATTGTAACGGTTCCGCGGGTGCAGCAATACGCAGACGCCCAATTGGCCGGCATTATCCACAACGGAATTTCCGGAGCGGGGATGCCGGCTTTTTCCTACCTTAAGCCACAGCAAATCCAAGACGTTGTCGCCTATCTGAGAATCCTCCAGGGCAGGGGAAAGATCATCAAACTGCCCGGCAATCCCGACCATGGGCAGGCTCTGTTTTTCGGTAAGACGCAATGCTCCCAGTGCCACACGGTGAACGGCAAGGGCGGGTTCCTCGGCGCCAATCTCTCGTTCTATGGCGCGGACAATCCCGAAGACCAGATGCGCGCCGTCATCAGCGACCCGGAAACAAATCTTCCTCCCGAGAAGAAAGGGACGACGGTTGTTACCTCCGCCGGGGAATCCATCACCGGTATGCTGAGGGTGAGTAACAATTTTGCCTTGACCCTTCAGACTGCCGATGGCAGATTCCACTTTCTTTCCCGGTCCGATCTCCGCAAGATTGAAATAGGGAACCATTCCCTCATGCCTCCCGCTACCGGCCTCACTTCCCAGGAGATGAACGATCTGGTAAGTTACCTTCTTCGCGCAGGGGACGAAAACGCTAAGCGCACACCAAGTCACAGTGCAAAGGACGACGACGATGACGACAATTAGAAACACTATTGCGATCGGCTCTCTGGCGCTCGCAACCTTCTTTGCAGTAGAAGCAACGCACTCTGTACATGGACAAGCCGCCCCGCACACGCCTGCAGTTGAGGCGCTCGATCCTAGCTTCTGGAACTTCTTCGACCATAAAGCTCAACTCACCAAGGTAGCCTCGGGTTTTGGCTTCACAGAAGGTCCGGTCTGGGATCCGGCGGGCTACCTCTGGGTAAGCGACGAGACAATCAACAAGATATACAAAGTAACCATCGCTACTGGCCAAAAGCAAGAGGTCATCGCTCTCGGCGACCCGGACGGCAATACTTATGACAAGCAGCATCGCCTTCTCGACTGTGCGAGCGTGCTGCGCGCTATCATTCGTCTTTCTCCCGACGGCAAAAGCTACACCACCCTCGTCGATCACTACCAGGGAAAGAAATTAAACAGCCCCAATGACGTAGTGCTCGGGCCCGACGGAGCCATCTACTTCACCGATCCAACCTCTGATCTGCCCAAGGATCAGAAACAGGAGATCCCTTTCGAGGGTGTCTACCGGCTCGGATCTAACGGTGACCTCACGTTGCTCGAAAACAAACTTGTTTCCCCCAACGGTTTGGCCTTCTCGCCTGACGGCAGCAAGTTCTATGTCGACGAATCAGACCGGCGAGACATCCGCGTCTACGATTTTAAAGACGGCAAAATCAGCAATGGTCGCATCTTCGGCAACGAACCAGGCGGCCCCAACGACGGAGTACCCGACGGTATGAAGATCGATCGCAAGGGCAATCTCTACGTAACAGGCCCCAAGGGCATCTGGGTTTGGGACCCGCAAGGACATCATTTGGGAACAATCCTTGTTCCGGAGCAGCCGGCGAATCTCACCTGGGGCGGTCCGGACTATGGAACCCTCTATCTCACGGCAACGACTTCCGTATACAAAATTCCAACGCGTGCCCACGGGTTTGTGCCTTACCTCTAAACGGCTTCGGGGAGGCCGCCCTGACACCAAGAATGACGCAACGAATGACGCAAACAATGATGCACTCATGATGCAAACATTCCAACCCGTCTCCGCCGGCCTGTCACTCACCCCCGCACGCATACTGCGGCTCACAGCTCAGACACCCCTGAAAACCGGGAAATCGACAACGAATCCGTAGGGTGGATTCCGGTTATCGCCGTCAAACAAGAAGGGAAACGGGACTCACAATGAAACGTAGATCGTTTATGAAGTGGGCCGCTGCCGCCCCGCTCCTTGCGCAAGTGAGCTTTCAGGAAGCCATGGGAACCGGATGGGCGGCGGTTGCTAAAAACTCCACCGATAACATCTTCACCCGGATCGGTGTCAAACCCCTGATCAACGCACGCGGTACCTGGACCTACATCAGCGCGAGCCTTGAACTGCCTGAAGTACGCGCTGCGCAGGAACAAGCCTCACAGCACTTCGTCAATATCTTTGACCTACAGGTGGCCGTCGGCAAGCGGCTCTCCGAATTGACTGGCGCCGAGTCGGGCATGATCACCTCAGGCGCAGCCGCGGCTATGTCTGCTGCCACGGCGGGCTGTATCGCTGGAACGGATCCGGACAAAGTCTGGCAGCTACCCAATACTGACGGGCTAAACAACGAAGTCATCATGGTGGGCGGCCGCAGCATTTTCGACAGCGCCATTCGCCTGGCCGGCGCCAAGCTTGTTCTCGTCGATTCTGCCGAACAGATCGCCAATGCCGTCACCCCAAAAACGGTGATGGTGTACACCACATCGCCCAACGAACAACTCGTCAAAGAGATCGCGGCGTCCAAAGCCCACAAGGTTCCCATCATGATGGATGCCGCGGACGGCATACCGCCCGTCGGCAAGCTGCAACTGTTCTGGAAGATGGGTTGTGATCTCTACACTTTCAGTGGAGGCAAGGGACTCTGCGGTCCCCAGTCGAGCGGCATTCTCCTTGGGCGTAAGGATCTGATCGAAGCCGCCCTCGCCAACTGCAGTCCCTGGGAAGGTGCTGTCTGCCGCCCCATGAAGGTCGGCAAAGAGGAGATCATGGGCTGCCTCGCAGCCGTGGAAGCATGGCTCAAAATGGACGTGCCCAAACTGAATAGAACGTGGAATGCGCAAATGGAGCGCATCGCGACGATGCTCAGTACCATTCCGGGGGTTGAGACAAAGATCCTGAGCCCGGAAGTGGATCAATGCCCGACCTTGGCCATCACCTGGGATCAGGAAGCCTGGCGCTATACCATTGCCGACTGCTCCAAAGCATTGCTCGAGGGGACACCGTCCATCTCTGTCATGAGCGAAGAGAATCCGAGCGATGTTCTGGCTCGAAAGCCGAGGCCGAGCAAGCCGCCCAGGAAGGGTGAGACACTCAGTATCGTTTCCATGACCCTGCGGCCCGGCGAAGAAATCATCATAGGCAAGCGCCTGCGTGACCTTCTGTCACAGGCAAGAAAAGCAACCACTGCCTAAACCTGTTACCAGCTCCAAAGTTGGTGCCCTCCTATCCGGCGCCGTCGTCGCGCCAGATAGAGGAAAAGACAAACCTCGACAGTCAAACCCCGCGATCGAACAAAACTGCAGGTCTTGACCCAAGTAGGAAGACAGGGCAATCCCCAATGAGATCAACCATTGTTTCCTGTGTGCTGGCTCTCGCGCTAGCATCCACCACGGCAACCGCTGAACCCTGCCGCATCCAGCCCGTAACATTTGAAGGCTGGCCGGCACAGCAAATGACCAACGACTGGCTGCAATTGACCTTCATCCCCCAAGTAGGCGGCCGCCTCATCCAGGTCAGCTTCAATGGCCACGCCTATCTCTTCGTCAACCCGGTCTACAAGGGCAAATACATCTCTCCCGTAGAAGCAAGCGGCCGATGGATTAACTACGGCGGTGACAAAATCTGGCCATTGCCTGAAGGCAACGATGACGAGCAGCATTGGCAGGGCGCCTCCACGCCCCTCGATGACGGTCACTATGCCTTTTCCATTCTCGAGCAGGGAGCGAAATGCACGGTGCGGCTTGAAGGGCCGCCCGACCCCCCGACCGGGCTCCAGTACACGCGGGAGATCAGTATCGGCAGCGACTCGCCGCAGATCTCCTTTCATGCGATCACTAAAAACTTCACCGGCCACTCCATCAACTGGTCGGTTCAGTCTGTTTCCCAGTACAACCTGTCAGATGCCCAGGATCCTTCGCAATACAACCACGACTTTCACGTCTACACGCCGCTCAACCCAAAGTCGTCTTATCTGCTCGGCTATCACCCGCGTGACGGCCTGGCCACCGACCCTGCGTACAACGTAAGAGACGGTTTGTTCGAGCTGAACTGGAAGTATCTCGAAAGCGAAGTATGGCTTGACTCCACCGCAGGCTGGATCAGCATCGTCGACGGTGCAACCCACTACGCCATGGTCGAAAAAACCAAGCATATCGAGGGCGGCGACTATCCCGGCAAGGCGACCTTTATCATTTACAAGAATGGACCCACGCTCGAACTCAACGAAAAGGGCATGCCATTTCTCCCCCCGACCAACCTGGATGAAAGGCCCTATTACACCGAGGTGGAGATGAACAGCCCCATCGTTGCCCTCGGTCCCGGAGAGTCCTCTACCTTCGACACCACATGGTTCCCCTCGCGTCTCGACGGTAAATTCTCGACCGTCACCGAAGCGGGTCTTGTTGCCGAACCGCTGGTCGTCCGCCGCACCGGAGATCAACTCAACCTCTCGGGCCGTTTCGGCGTCTTCTTTCCCGGCGAGCTCAAGGCTTTCTTTTATGACCAAAGAGGCGTTGGGATCGGAGAAGTTTCTCTCGCCTCCGTTCGCCCTCAGGATCCCATCACGCTGGGCAAAACCATTCCAGCGGCCAACGCGGTCACTCGCGTTTCTATTCACCTGATCGATAGCAAAGGCCTTGACCGTGGAGCGTTGGGCGAGGCATTTACTATTCTGAGACAGGAAGGTCATTGATCGTATGCAACTAAAGCCCATCCTTGGCATGCTGGCCCTATGCGCCGTGACGGCGACTCCCTGCGCACTGGCTTCCGATGCGGTGGACCCAGGTGTGCAGCCCGAACTGCTCCTATCCAAATCCATCAACAACGACTGGCCGTCTTATAACGGCGACTACACCGGCCGCCGCTTCAGCAGCCTGGTGCAGATCACTCCGCAAAATGCGAGCCATTTGCAGGCGCAGTGGGTCTTTCACACGAGAACCCCCGGCGTTCTTGAAGCGACTCCCGTCGTGGTTAACGGCATCATGTACTTCACCGGCTCAAACGATGCCTTTGCGCTCAACGCGCAATCTGGCGAAGTGCTCTGGCATTACACCCGGCCGGTTTCCGATGGCCTGGTCGACGATGCCTCCGGCCACATCAATCGCGGCGTCGGCATCCTGGGCAACCGCGTTTACATGGAGACTGATAACGCCCACCTTCTTTGCCTCGATGCCCGCTCCGGCAGCCTGATGTGGGATGTGTCTTACGCCGAGGGGAACAAGAACTATGGGGCCACCGGGGCTCCGCTCATCCTCAAGGACAAAGTGGTGGTAGCTACCTCAGGCGGAGATGATGGCGTACGCGGTTTTCTCGCCGCCTTCGATGCCGTAACCGGAAAGCTTGCCTGGCGCCTCTATACGATCCCCGCGCCGGGAGAATTCGGTTCATCGAGTTGGCCCGGGGATGCTTATCTGCATGGCGGCGGCACGGCTTGGATGCCCGGCACCTATGATCAGGAGCTGAACACTCTCTACTGGGGAACAGGCAACGCCTCCCCGGACTATAACGGTGACGTTCGTCCCGGAGACGATCTTTACACCGCAAGCCTGCTCGCCATCGACCCCGACACCGGCAAACTCAAGTGGTATTACCAATTCACTCCCCACGATCTCTACGACTACGACAGCGTGGAAACCCCGGTCCTGGTCGACACGCAGTACGAAGGCAAACCCAGGAAGCTAATCGTCGAAGCGAACCGTAATGGTTACGTATACGTGCTCGATCGCACCAACGGGAAATTTCTCTCCGGCACGCCGTTCGTGAAGAAGCTGAACTGGTCGAAGGGCATCGATGCCAATGGCCGGCCCATTTCCACTGGCTTGATACCGTCAACCGAGGGTACAACCATTTGCCCGGGTGTTGAGGGGGCGACCAACTGGTACTCACCGTCTTACAGCGAATCCACGCAGTTGTTTTATTTTTCAGCACTGGAGAGTTGTACGGTTTACGTGAAGAAGCCTCAGCAGTTCAAAGAAGGCGACCGCTATTACGCCACGGGAACGAGGAACGACCCAAAGACGAAAAGCGAACAGACGCTTCTTTCGTTCGATCCCCGTACCGGAAAATTCCTATGGAGTTATCCGCAAGCCAGCGACTATCACGGTTACGGAGGAGTGATGACCACGGCAACCGACCTGGTCTTCTTTGGCGACAACCAAGGCTTCTTTGAGGCCGCCGATGCAAAAACCGGCAAATCTCTCTGGCACTTCAACACCGGGCAGACCCTGCATGCCTCGCCTATGAGCTACGCCGTAAACGGCAAGCAGTACGTGGCCATAGCGGCAGGCAGCGATCTATTCGCCTTCGCCCTGCCTGAATAGAACAAAACGAGACCCGACCCTCTGGACGGGCCTCGCTGTAAGGCGACTCTGAATGCCGAACGAACCTTGCAGGACAGTCCAGTTCTACGTCACTCAGACTCAGCCCGGCACAGAACTGTCATTGAATAAAGCGAAGGGACCGTAGCAAGCGCTGTCGCCCATGAGGAATTGTCATCTCGCCTGCCCCGGCCTGCCGTGGAAGTCGAATGGGGATCTGCGGTTCTCTCTTCACCAGCAAGCAACGCTGAGGAATCCTCAAACCAGTTCGAGGCTGATTCTCTTGGCGTCCGCCACAACCTGACCCACGCGGAAGCTCCGAATCTGCCCTGGCTGCACCGTTTCCGGCTTTGCTGAACTAGTATCAGGCCCGCTCTTCCAGCGAGCTTTCAGCATCGAGGTGAGCGCGGACAAATCAACCTTGCCTTCTGCCGTACTCGTGTCTGCGGCGGGAGCCTGGGCAGCGATTCGGCAAGTACCCTCAATCCCTTCGCCCAACTCCACGCGAGCCACGTCATCCGCAACCTCGATAATGCGTCCAGTGACCACGCTCCCCGCGGCATGATCCGCCAGGTACTCGTCCAGGCTCACGCTGGTGCGTTGTTTCATGCTCAACCGCAACTGCCGCTTCGCTTTGTCCACCTCGAGCACTTGAGCCTTCACCGTCTGGCCCAGCCGAAGCACATCCTGTGGATGATGAATGTGTTTCTCAGCAGTAATCTCGCTGACGTGAATCATGCCTTCCACGCCCTCAGCGAGCTCAACAAACGCGCCGAACTTGGTAAAGCTCGTAACAGGCCCTTCGATAGACGAACCCATCGGAAACTTCTGCTCCACGTCCGCCCAGGGATCGCCAAGCGTCTGCTTCAGTCCCAGGGAGAGCCGGCGTTCCCCCATATTCACGCCTAGTACTACGGCTTCAACCGTATCGCCCTGTTTGAGCACATCGCTGGTCTTGCGTACTTTCTTAGCCCAGGACATCTCCGATAGATGGATCAAGCCTTCCACGCCCGGCTCGATCTCAACAAATGCGCCAAAGTCCATCACGCGGGTCACCACGCCTTGCACGCGGTCGCCGGCTTTCAATCCCGCCGCCACGTTATCCCAGGGGTGAGGAAGAAGCTGTTTCATGCCGAGCGAGATGCGCTGTTTCTCCGCGTCTATCTTGAGAACTTTGCCCTCGATCTCTTGCCCCACAGAGAGAGCATCTTCCGGCTTGCCGATGCGGCTCCATGAGATGTCTCCCACGTGGAGCAGAGCGTCTACGCCCCCGATATCGACAAAAGCCCCATAACTGGTGAGGCTGCGTACCGTGCCCTGCACCACTTCGCCTTCTTTCAGTCCCGCATAGCGCTGTTCTTTTGTAGACCGCTGTTCTTCTTCCGCGATTACACGGCGATCGACCACGATATCTTCATCGTCTACATCCAGCTTGATAATGCGGCAACGAATCTGTCGGCCGACCATCTTCTCGAGGTCGCTTGCGTCCCGCGCGCCGCTCCGTGAGGCTGGCATAAATGCGCGCACGCCCACATCCACGCTTACTCCACCTTTCACCACGCCAGTCACCGTGCCTGCAATCGCCGCCTTATCGGCAAATGCCTGCTCCAGCGACGACCAATCCGTCGGCTGCACTACCTTGAAACGGGAAAGCTCGTAGTAGCCTTCCGCATCACGGCCCTTCACGGCCACAAGAAATTTGTCGCCAGGTTTTACTGTTTCGTTCGCGCTTTGAAACGGAGCCAGCGGCAGCACACCCTCCGTTTTGTAGCCGATGTCGAGAAATACCTGCTCGGCGGAGACGGCGATCACCGTTCCTTCGATTTGCTTGCTGCCACCGTCGCTCGGGCGCGCATGGCGCTTTTCGTATTCGGAAAAAATCGCGCCGAAGGACTCGGTGCTCTGCGGAACGGCTTCTGTTTCCGTATTTTCGGGGTGTGGTTGACTGCTAGACATGAGAACCCAAAGAATACCACCACCCCAGCCAGCCCTGCTCTAAGCTCAGGTACGGGACGCGCGGCAAAACACGCGACCTTACAGCATTTTCACTTCCGGTGTTTACAGAGCAACAACCTCCATGGCGGCTTTTCCTCAAGAACCGGGGTCCCCGGCAAGCGAGCTTGCTGGGGTGGAAGAACCGGGGTCCCCGGCAAGCGAGCTTGCTGGGGTGGAAGAAAAGCCGCACTTCGCCGCACCCTCCTGTGCAGAGTAGAAGTGAAAATGCTCTAGCGCCCCGCCTCCCCATCCTCCTCCCGTTCACTGGGAACGATCATGAGGTGTTTGAGCGAAGTTCCGCGCAGAACGCTGATGTTCTGCGGCTGCCCTGCGCGTTCGGTCGTCATCAGGCGATGCAGATCGTCAATCCCGCCCACCGGCTGCGTGGCAAAACCGACGATCACGTCACCCTCCTCGATCCCGGCGGTGGCCGCGGCCCCGCGAGGAGCAAGCGACGCCACCATCACCCCTGAAGGCAAGGGCAAGTTGTATTCATAGGCCAGCCGTCGCGGAATCGGCACATTCTGGGCTGCAATCCCGATCGAACTACGGCGTACCCGTCCGTGCTGCAGAATCTGCCCAGCCACGTACTTGGCCGTATCGATGCCCACGGCAAACGAAAGCCCCTGGGCGCCCAGGATCGTCGCCGTATTCACGCCAATCACCGAACCGGCAGAATCCAGCAGCGGTCCGCCCGAATTCCCTGGATTCAGCGGCGCATCTGTCTGGATAATTTCGTCCATCATCCGGCCTGATGCTGCCCGCATACTGCGGCCGAGTGCGCTCACCACGCCCGCAGTCACTGAAAACTGAAACCCGAACGGATTGCCCACAGCGATGGCGATCTGCCCAATGCGCAATCGTTTCGAACTACCCAAGGCTGCCGGAGAGAAAATCGAATGTCCAGTCCGTAGCACCGCAATATCCGTATCCCGGTCTTCGCCGATCAACACCGCTCCGCTACGGCTGCCGTCCGTGAAGGTGAGCGAAATACTCGCCGCCTTGTGAACTACATGGCTGTTGGTAAGGATCAGACCGTCGGGGGTAAATACGAAGCCCGATCCCGATCCTGCCTGGCCAGGTTGATGGGCGCGAGCTGCGCCCTGTACATCGATCTTGACCAGTGACCCGCTCACCCGCTCAACCGCCTGCGTCACCGCGGTCGAGTAGTTGTCGAGCAGAACAGAATCGTCCACTCCGCCGGCGCCTGTATCGCCCAAAACTACAGATTCGTAACCCATTTGTTTCCCCAGTGGGCTGCCGCCTCGGTATGCATATCAGCATCGGGCGATTTTCCTCGTTTCCCCAGGTCCGATACGGCCTGAGGCTTCTATATCCGGATATGCGTTGGATGGAGATGAGCCGCAAAACTATGCAGTTTTTCGGCCCTCTAAGGCCTTGAATGGGGAGCTTTTAATTTGGGTGAGAGCTGGACCCGTAGACCCCGACGGCTGCCCAGAGAAGGCATCCGGGTTGCACAGGCTGCGGAAAAACTCAATTCTTTGAAGGGTACGGCCTTTAGGCCGTACATAACTGCTTTGTAATGAATCCGGCTTTACAGGCTGCGGAAAAACTCGCTTCTTTGAAGGGTACGGGCTTTAGCCCGTACGTAACTCCATTGTAATGAGTTCGGCTTTAGCCGCTGAGGGAGCGATTCCTCTTAAAGTGACTTTTTTCGCAGCCTCTGCAGCCACTACCGGGGCCCCAACCCGCTGCTAGGGCGTGGTTTTCTTTGAGAGAAAACCACATAAAGGCTGGGTGGCCTCGGTCTACATCCATTGCTCGCTGCGGTGAGGCTGCGAAACAGCGGTGAGGCTGCGAAACAGCGGTGAGGATGCGAAACAGCTAATCCTTTTGATGAAAAATGGCGCCATTGATGTCCGGCCAAACTTCCTTGAACACAAATGTCCCGCCGTCAATCAACAGGTTCGTAATCCACCGCTGATAGGTCTTCGTAAAAGTCCGTTCGCTTCCCGGATAGTACAAATTCGCTACGCCGGCGAACGCACCTGCACCCAGGATCTCGCTCGCATTGAACGTGTTGTGTCCTGCGTCCGTCCGCGTAACCAGAATTCGCGTAAAGGCATATCCCACACGCTTGCCGATGTTTCCTTTGCCCAGCGTGTAGAAACGAGTGTCCTGACGGAGTGCCACAGGAACGATGAATTCGACCCACGTATTTTCGTTAACCGCGTCGGCCAGAGTGTGCCAGTAGTATCTGCCGTAGCCTTTGGCGCCCTGGCCAAACTCCGGGTAGGAGTTGGTGGCCTGTGCAATCCCGGCTTGACCTGCCACAAAAATAAACGAGGAGTAGTCGAAGCTGTCCTGCGTCGCCGTCTTGAACTTCTCTTTAACCGACTGCGCTGGCAGGTGCTGATCCGCGCTGACGGCGCGAAAGTTTGGAACAACATACAAAATGCGCTTTGTTTGTTTGCCCTGGCTGTCCGTGTCTGCCGCTGGCTTTGACGTTGCGCCTGCGCCTGCAGGTGTGGCCGCCGATATGGCTGGCCCCTGGGATGCTTGTTGCGCCTCGATTGCCACTCCGGGATCATCAGGCAGGCCGGCGTCGGCTATAGGTTGCAACGAGAGAACAGCGACTGAGTCATCCGCTCGTGCCTGTGCTCCAGGGGAACAGAAGAGTCCCAGCAGAAGCCCAAAAACAAAAACAGATGATCTCGTAGAGAACCTCATAATGTCCGTTAGATTCCGATCCTGTGAGTTTGGGTGCGAACCGGCCGAGCATTTGCAGGACGTTCTGCCGCGGTCGATTGTTTCACGCCATGAAACGATTACGGTCTGCCAGCACTCCCAGAGAGCAAGCCAATCGTGCGTTCGACTACGATGGCGTTCTCTTGAGTGACAGTCTCATATTTAGACGGGGAATCGAAGCAGAATGGTAAAAAAGTTCCTCGCAAGGGACTCTTGAGGCCTACAACCTTTAAAGCATTTTCGCAAAGACGGTGGTCTGGTAGAGGCTTTTGACAAAGGGTGTGAGGGAAGAATATTGCCTGGACACAGGTGTTCAGCTAAAGATCACCTGCACATCACCACTCCCACCCGTTCCTTGTACCCGCGTTGCGAGGCGCCCCGCCACGTTGCTACCGTAAGAGCAGTGAAGTCCAGATATTTCTATTTTGCGGCTGCCGCGGCTTTCGTGATCGCCTCGGTTTTGAAGCTCATGCCTCCACGCAACCTCACGGCCGCCATCCTCGATGCGGTTGCGGGAGCTATTTTTCTCTTCCTGGGTGCAGTCCCCAAAACACGCGTCTGACGGTTGAGCCAGTCCCTAAAGACGAATGGCACGGCTTACCTCGCCGCAGCGAGCAACCTCGCCGCAGCGAGGTAAGCCATGCCTTATCCGTTCCTATGCTGAAGGTTCTCCGTGCCCCTAGATCTTGATAAAAATCTTTTTCCGATACAGCACCAGCACTGGAATGAAACAGACCAGGACATAGGTCAACGCGTACATCAGCGATCCGAAGGACGGATTCACTATAGTAAAGAACCCTTTCCGGAAGATCTCCTGTTGCATGGAGATCGCCGAGTTACCGTTACGGACGAACAGCGTGTTAATACCCCCTGCGAGTAGCTCCGAGAAAATGTAAGCAGTAATGGCGTTCGACCCAAAGACCAGCCACGGAGCCGTCCAGCCCTTCTTCCACTGCTTGATCTCCACCAGGTAGAAGCAGATGGTCAGCAGCAGCATAGTGCAGCCCGCCGCGAACAATACATAGGAGCTGGTCCAGAGCTTTTTGTTGATGGGGAACCAGACATTCCACAGGTTGCCCAGCAATAAACCGGTGATCGAGCCAGCCAGTAACCCCGCCGCTTTTGTAGCCAAAGATTTGGGCAGCCGCAGCCAGATACCGGTAAGCACCCCGAGCAAAATCGTACCGACCGCTGGAATAGTGCTCAGCAGGCCTTCAGGGTCGCGCACTTCCTCATAAAGATGCCCCATCAGCAACTTTCGGTCCAGGTAAGCCACCCAGTTTTGATTAGGGTCGAGCAGGGGCACGTCATGGGTCGGCACGCCAATGCCGGGGATTGGCGCCCAGCGCATCAGTATCCAGTAGCTCAGCAAGGCTGCGACCGTCGTGGTGATGAAGACCCAGGCCTTGCTGTTCCACAGATAAAGAAGGGTAGCAAACAGAAAACAAACAGCAATGCGTTGCAGCACTCCGTAAATGCGGAGGGTGGACAGATGGAAGAGAGGGAAGCTATTTACCACCAGGCCGAGCAGGAACAGGATCACGGCCCGCTTGAGCGCGTGCCGGGCCAGCGTCGTTTTCGATTCGCCTCGCGCCAGGCGCGACTCGGTCGAAAACACGACCGAGATTCCGGCGATGAAGAGGAAAGATGGAAACACCAGATCGGTCAACGTCCAGCCGTTCCAAGCGCTGTGCTCCAACTGTCTGTAGCTGTATTCTCCGCTTCCGCCGTTATTCACCAGAATCATGAACGCGATAGTGATGCCGCGCGCCACGTCGAGCGAAACCAACCGCCGCATCTGGTTCGCTATGCTCTGCGGAGCGGTAACCTCAGAGTCCACCTTCTTTGTAACCGCAGTTGCCACGCTTTGTCCCCTCCGCCGCGCCTTTTAATTTCACTGGAAGTGTATCTGCTGCGTCGAAGCAGTGTCGACTGATAATCTCGCTACTATGCGAGGCTCAGTCATCTGGTTCGTGCTGGCCGTCGCCTGGGGAACCGACAGCGTCCTGGCCGTTGTCCATCACAATCGCCAGCAGGCCGGCCTCACAGCCTTCTTCGCCTGCTGCTTTTTAGCTGCGGGCCTCGTCTTCCGCAAACGCGAGCAAAGACTCCTCCGCCGCTAGAGCGGTTTCCCAATGGAGAACCGGACCTTCTAACCCTCACCGAGATGATCTGCGGTCGCCTTCCCGCCGCCAGCGAATGCCAAAGACCACAAGCCTCCGCTTCAAGTAGCAAGAACCCCGGAATAAACAGCCATACCCGCAACCGCATCCACCTCAAGCGCATGCAGAGCATCGATCTCTGCCTGTTCCCGAATCCCTCCGGCCACAATCAGTTGCCGCCTGGTGATCTTCCTCAGCCGTTCCGCCACCTCGATAGGGAATCCCTGCATGGTCCCCTCCTTATCGATATGCGTATACAAAAAAGCAGCGCAGTAGGACTCCAATTGAGGAATCGCCTCCTCGGGTGTAAGCGCCACCTGGTCCTTCCAACCCTTCACCGCCACTCGGCCCTGCTTGGTATCCACGCTAAAAACAAGCTGCTCCAAACCGACCGCGGCCGACAGCGTCTCTGCAAACCCGGTATTCACTAACGTCTCCCCGCCAAAGAGCGCCGACCCGACAATCACCCGCTTTGCACCGGCAGCCAACACCGCTGCTGCCTTTTCGACTGTGCCGATCCCGCCGCCTACCTGGCACGGCAACCGTTTAGCGATTTGGCTGATCAGGGCGCCATTGTCCCCCTGCCGCATGGCTGCATCCAGGTCGATCAACTGCACCAGGGGATACGCCTGGAAGCGTCCAATCCAATACTCAAAATCGTCGAACGCCAGCTTGAGCTTTTCGCCGTGCACCAACTGCACGATCCGCCCGCCCATCAAATCAATCGAAGGAATCAGCATGGCAGCCTCACCGGCACCCCGAGCACCGCGAGTTCCTGCTTCAATGCCCGCGCGTCGGCCAAGCCAAAGTGAAAGATGCTCGCCGCCAGCGCCGCATGCGCCTTCCCCGCCTGAAATACCTGGGCGAAGTGTTGTGCTGTGCCCGCGCCCCCGGAAGCGATCACAGGAATATCCACCGCCTCGCTCACCCGAGCCGTGAGTTCACAATCGAATCCCGCTCGCGTCCCATCCGAATCCATCGAAGTTAACAAGATTTCTCCCGCCCCGCGAGCTTCCGCCTCGCGCGCCCATTCAATCACGTACCGCCCGGTCCGCTTGCGCCCGCCGCTTACAAAGACCTCCGCCTTGCCCACCGGGTCATTGCTCTCCTGGTTGCGCCGCGCGTCGATAGCCACGATCACCGCTTGTGCGCCAAAGCTCTGCCCGATGGCATCGATGAGCCCTGGATCCGCAATCGCCGCCGAGTTAACGCTTACCTTATCGGCGCCCGCATCGAACACCGCCGCAGCGTCGTCCGCTGTGCGGATGCCGCCGCCCACGGTAAATGGAATGAACAACTCCCGAGCCGTGCGTTTGACCGTATCGAGCAGCGTGCCCCGCCCTTCATGGGTGGCCGTAATGTCGAGCAGCACGATCTCGTCGGCGCCCGCTGCCGCGTGCCGCTTGGCTAATTCCGCAGGGTCGCCGGCATCGATGATGTCTACGAACTGCACACCCTTCACCACCCGTCCGTTGCGTACGTCCAGGCAGGCGATAATCCGTTTGGTCAGCATCGGAACTCCAGAAAATTCTTCAGAATTCGCAGCCCCGTCGTGCTCGATTTCTCCGGGTGAAACTGCACTCCCATCACGTTCTCGTACTCCACTGCCGCGGCAAATTCCTGAATGTACTCCGTGCGGGCGGCCACCGGATTCACCTGCGAAGCTTCCCCCGGTCTGCCTGGCACAATCGTCGTGGGAACGAAGTAGGCGTGGGTGTAATAGACGAACGCGTTCGCCTCTACGCCGGAAAGCAACTGTGTCGGCGAAGACGTGCGGGTTGCCATATGGTCCCACCCCACGTGGGGAACCTTCTCCGAACCCTCGGGAAAGCGCTCGCACAAGCCTTGAAAATATCCCAGCCCCGGCTGTTCCGGAGCCTCGTTACTGCCGTCAAGTAGCCACTGCATGCCCACGCAAATGCCGAGAAAGGGAACACCGCGCCCAATCACTTCGTGCACAGCGGCGGTGATGCCCGTTTCATCCAAGCGTCGCGTGGCCGCAAAGTGTCCCACTCCTGGCAAAATCACCCGGCTCGCGCCATCCACCGTCTCCGGACGGTCTGTCACCGTGACGTCGGCATCGAGAAAGCGCAGCGCCTTCACCACCGACGTCAAGTTGCCCGCTTTGTAGTCGATGACTGTAACCGGGATCACAGCAAACCTTTGGTGCTGGGTAACATCTCGCCCAGTTGCTTGTCCTTCGAGCAGGCCACACGCAGCGCCCGCGCGAAAGCCTTGAACAGGGCTTCGATCTTGTGATGATTCGAGCGGCCATACATGGTCGCGATGTGTACATTGGCTCGCGCGCCCCGCGCAAAGCCTTCAAAAAAATCTTCTACCAACTCGCTCTGCAGATCGCCCACCAGGCGCTTCTTCACCTTGGTCTTGACTACGCAGGAGACACGTCCGCTCAGATCGATCGCCGCCACACCCAGGGTCTCGTCCATGGGCATCAAAAAGTAGCCTGCCCGCAGAATGCCCTTCTTATCGCCCAAGGCCTGATCGACCGCTTCTCCCAGCGCGATGCCCACGTCTTCCACCGTGTGGTGCTGATCCACGTCCAGATCGCCATCGCAGGTGAGCTCCAGGTCAAAAGCTCCGTGCCGCGTGAACAGTTCCAGCATATGGTCGAAGAAACGAATGCCCGTCTTCACTTGGTAGCGCCCGCTGCCTTCAATGGTCAGCTTGAGCGAAATTTTGGTTTCCGTCGTCTTGCGATCGATGGAGCCCTGACGCGGGGACTCTTGACGCGGGGAGCCGGTAGCTACCTTGTCCTTCTTCCGCAAAACAACTTTCTTCTTAGCCATCATGCTTTCTCCCAACTGATTTCTCGTAGCGTCTCGGCCATCGCGGCCACAGCCTGCTTCATCTGCGCCCGCGTACCAACCGTAATGCGAACACAGCCATCACAGCCCTCATCGTTCGAGCGGTCGCGCGTAAGTACCCCGCGGCGGTGCATCGCCTGCACAAACTCTCGATGTTTCGGTCCAATCTTTACCAGGATAAAGTTGGCCCGGCTCGGCCATTGCGGAACACCTAATGTCCGCAAGCTCTCCACCATCTCCGCCCGCGCCCCCTTTACTTCCTCGACGTACCACTGCAAGTACGCTTCATCGTCGAGTGCTGCCGGCAGGCAAGCCAAAGCGAGCGAGTTCACGCTGTACGGGGAAATCACGGTCCGCAGCCACTGCTGCATGCCCACCGGAGCAGCCAGCATTCCGAGCCGTAAACCGGCCAGCCCGTAAGCTTTAGAGAAGGTGCGGGCCACAATCAGGTTTGGCTCCTTGCCCACCAGGTCCATCACCGTTTCGCCGCAAAAGTGGTAATAGGCCTCATCTACCAGCACCACCGCATGCGGCGCGCGATGCAGCACCTCAAGTATCTGCTGTCGCGTAGCCACACTGCCGGTAGGGCTATTCGGACTGGCGATGGCGATCAACCGCGTTTGCGGCGTGATGGCAGCCAGCAAAGCATCCAGTGGAAATCCGAAGTCCTCCCTCGGCGGAACCGTCTTGACCGTCGCGTCCGTGCACGATCCATAGATCGCATACATGGAGTACGTCGGGGTAGGGAAGAGAAACTCATCGCCGCGATCCAGGTACGTTTCGCAAAGAACATGGATCGCCTCATCCACTCCATTGGTCAGCAGCACCTGTTCCGGCTCAAGCTCCAGATGCTGCGCGACCCTTGCTTCCACCTGCGCGCGCTCGGGGTATCTCGACAAGTCGGCGGCGGCGACTTTTGCCAGCGCCTCAACAACACGTGGCGAACACGCGACCGTGTTTTCGTTAAAGTCCAGGCGCAATCCTTGCCGTCCGCTCAGCGGAGGATGGTAAGCGTGCATCTTCTGCACCGCCTCCCGTGGAGCGGGTGTTTGCTGTAAAACCGTCTCAGCCATTGATCCCCCTTGCGCGCACCGCCTCAGCGTGGCCGTGCAGGCCCTCTGCTTCCGCCAATGCAATTGCAGCCGGGCCCAGCTTACGCAGCCCGGCCAGCGTATATTCCTGCACTGTAATCACCTTCACAAAGTCCATCACGCTCAAGCCGCCTCGCACTTGCGCTACACCGCCTGTCGGCAGCGTGTGGTTGGGTCCGGAAACGTAATCGCCCATCGGCTGCGGCGAGTAGCGGCCAATAAACACTGAACCTGCATTGCGCACCCAATCCAGGTCTTCGCTCGAATCGACTGTCAGATGTTCAGGAGCCAACCGGTTCGTAATCTCCCGCGCTTCTTCCAAAGACCCGGCAATCACCGCCAGGCCATTGTGCCCGATCGCTCGTTTCGCAATCGGATTGCTCTTTACCCTTCGCGCCACTTCTTTCACTACCTGTTGCGCAAGGGCAGTCTGGGTCGTCACCAGAATCGCCAGAGCCTCAGGGTCGTGCTCCGCCTGGGCTACCAGGTCTGAAGCAATACCGGTGGCATCGCCGCTCTCGCTGGTTACGACAATCTCCGTCGGCCCGGCGAGCATATCGATCGCACAGTCGAAAGCCACCATCTTCTTTGCCGAGGTCACATACCAATTGCCTGGCCCCACAATCTTCGAAACACGCGCAACACTCTCGGCGCCATAAGCCAAAGCGGCCACTGCCTGCGCACCGCCTATGCGATAGAACTCGGTCACGCCGAGCAGCGCCGCGGCCGCCAGAGTCTCCTTCGCCGGCTTCGGAGAGACCACCACAATGCGTTGCACGCCCGCAACCTGTGCCGGCACGACGGTCATGAGCATCGTCGAAGGCAACGGATAGCGGCCACTTGGCACGTAGCAGCCCACGGCGCCCACAGGCCGTACGCGCTGCCCAGTGGTAAGTCCGCCGCTCGTCGCGCTCCAATCCTTAGGCATCTGCCGCTCGGCAAATCGGCGGATATTTGTCGCAGCAGTCTTCATAGCCTCCTGCAAAGACTTCGGGGTCTCCTCCCAAGCCTGCTGCATCTCTTCACGGCTTATCGCCAGCGGCTGTTTCGCCGCCAACCCATCGAGCTTCGCTGCGTAGCGGCGCAGAGCCTTGTCGCCGCCCTTGCGCACATCACTCACAATTTTCTCAACCACCGGCATCGCCCGAGCGGTGTTGCGTGCTCCACGCAGCTCCAGTTCGCTCAGCATCTGCCGCGCCGCTTGCCCACCACGTCCCTGTGTCCTGACCAACCTCATCCAGATACTCCTGAAATTCCGGCCATCTTCTCTCGTCCGCGCCACAACAAATTCACTTCATGCGGCTCTCTTTCGAAGAAAGCCGCACACGCAGATCCGGTCCCGAGGCTTGCCGTGGAAGCCGAGAGACTGCAGTCTTCTCCGCTAGAACACAATCTTGTTCAGTGGATACTCAACAATCCCCGTAGCCCCGGCACTCTTGAGCTTGGGAATCACATCCCGCAGCACGCTCTCTTCGAGCACCGTGTTCAGCGCCGCCCACCCTGAATCGCTCAACGCTGAAATGGTCGGCGAATCGAGCGCCGGCAGCATCGCCAGCACGTTCTCCAGATTCTTCTTCTCCACGTTCATCATCAATCCCACGCGGCCCTGGGCGGCAATGGCGCCGTTGAGCATCAGCGCGATGTTGTCGATCTTCTGTTTCTTCCATGGATCGCTATACGCGCCACGGTTCGCGATGAGATGCGTTTCGCTCTCCATCACTGTGTCGATAATCCGCAAGCGGTTTGCCCGCAGCGAACTGCCCGTCTCCGTCACTTCCACAATCGCATCCGCCAGTGTAGGTGGCTTCACTTCTGTAGCGCCCCAACTGAACTCAACCTTGACCGGAACATTCTTAGCTGCAAAATATTTCTTGCTGACCTCGACCAGTTCGGTCGCAATTGTCTTCCCGCTCAGCTCTTCCGCCTTCTGGTAAGGCGAATCCTCAGGTACCGCGAGCACCCACCGCACCTTGGTTCGGGTCGCCTTGGAGTAGGTAAGGGAAGTGACGCTGGCCACATCCAGCCCGCTTTCAACGACCCAATCGATACCCGTCAGGCCGGCATCGAGCACGCCCTTATCGACGTACCGCGCCATCTCCTGCGCCCGGATAAGCATGCATTCGATTTCGCTATCGTCGATTCCAGGAAAATACGATCGGCCATTGGCGTAGATACGCCATCCCGCCCGCTCAAATAGCGCAATGGTCGCGTCCTGCAAACTTCCCTTGGGAATACCCAACTTCAACTTACCGGCCATTGGCTGCCTCCACGTTCTCTGCCGCCTGCACATCGATCGGGCGGGTAAAGCAACTCACGGTCCCTTCGTGACAGACGAGTCCGTCACCCTCGACCACTACGCGGAACAGGAGCGTATCCTGGTCGCAATCCGTAGCGGCGGATACGACCCGCAGCCGATTGCCGCTGGTTTCACCCTTCATCCACAGCTTCTGTCGCGTGCGGCTCCAAAAGGTCACAAAGCCGGTCTCCAGCGTCTTGGCATAGCTGATGTCGTTAAGAAAACCCACCATCAACACTTCTCCACTCGCCACATCCTGCACGATTGCAGGCAGCAGGCCATCCATCTTCGCAAAATCCAGTGTTACTGCTTGGCTCATCACCGCTCTCTTCTCCTTGGTTGTTCCCATCGCCTAAACGCATTTTCGCAATGACTGTGGTCCGATCAGAGCAGCGAGGCGTGGTTTTCCTTGAGAGAAAACCACGTAAAGGCCCGGTTGCTCCGGTCTACACCAATTGCGAAAATGCTAAACGCAAAAAAGCCCGCTTGCGCATCGCGCCGGCGGGCTTTTCTTAAACCTTGGTTTCCGGGCCTCTATCTCTGGCCGGAACCGTCCGCCGACACGCTCGTCACGTGATGATGGTGGTGACGATGATGGTGGGTGCGGACGTTCATCTCTCCTTAAAAGCTAACCGGCTCTTCCCTCCATGTCAACCCTACCGAACCGTCCCGCGACGGCGGCATACCGGTGCCGCGATCGGTCTGCTACTATGCCGCGTATTAGGTCCATGCAAAAGAATCTGGCCAAACGTAGTTACCGCCATTGGCTGGCTTTGTGGGCAGTTGGTTCCGCGCTCTTTCCTGTGGCCAGTGCTGCCGTCTTTGCCGACGGCGCCGCCCCCCATGCCCAAACAGCCCCTAGTGAATACGAAACCTTCATGAGCCACGGCAAGGGTATCTCGTGTGCGGTCTATGATTCCGCGGCCTATGATTCCCAGGAGGCGCAGGCCACCATCATCTTCCTGCAAGGCGCAGACGCTTCTGATCTGCCCCTGGGGCGTCAGCAGGCGCGCTTTTTCGCCGAGCACGGTTTTCGCGTACTGCTACCCGACTATCTGGAGGTCACGCCTTCTTCCGATGAGACAGTCGCTAATTACAAGCGATGGGCTCAGGTTGTCGAAGACATCGTGGCTGATCTGCGGGCTCACGCGCTGCCGCGGAGCAGCAAGATCGGCCTTGCCGGGCAAGCCCTGGGAGCCACGGTCGCCCTGGTTGCAGGATCCCAAAAGGCCGATGTCCAGGCGATTGTCGAGTGGTCCGGCCTTTTGCCCAATCAATTCTTTTCTCTGGTACAAGGCATGCCGCCGCTGCTTGTTTTACATGGCGAAGCGGATACGCAGATTCCCGTCTTCAATGCCCGCCAGCTCATCCGTCTATGCAAGCTCAAAGATTTCGCATGCGAAGAAGGAGTTTACCCCAGCGAAGGCCACGCCTCGGGCAGTCAAGCCATGGAAGAGGCGAATCAACGTGTCCTGGCCTTCTTCCAGACCTATCTACGCTGATCCACTCCAGGTAGGCCGTGCCCTACCTCGCCGCAGCGAGGATGCGAAAATGCTATAGGCCTGCATTTCTCGCACAGTTGAGAACGATAAAGAAACGCGGCACGATATCGGTTGGCCGGCAGTGCACAAACCCAGCGGGTGGGCCGTGCCCCATCCTTGACGGTGCTTTTCCGGCAAGGGTGGGTAGCCACAAATCTCCACGCACACGGTCGTGGTAACCCACCCTTCGCAAAAAAAAAGCGAAGGATGGGGCACCAACAGGTTGTAGCACTGCCGACCACCGCACGACACAGCCTCGCCGCAGCGAGCAGCCTCGCCGCAGCGGCAGCCTCGCCGCTCGTCTCCTCCCCTGCTGGTGATAAATGCAGCTTAGCTACGGCGCTACAACAACCCAGCCAGACCCTCCGCCGGATCCTTAAGCTCCAGGCCTGTGACCTTCCGCCGCGACGCCTCCAGCATGTAATAGTGCAAGCGATTCGCCGCTGCCGTGTAACTCAAGCCTTCTTCTCGAATATTCGAAATGCAATTCCGCTCCGCATCTTTCCTGCCGCGCCGGGGCTCCCACGTGATGTACGCGCCAAGAGAGTCGGGCGAACTCAACCCGGGCCGCTCGCCGATCAACACGACCACCATGCGAGCATGCAGCGCCTCCCCGATCGCATCGCCGATCGCTACGCGTCCCTGCTCCACTACGCACACGGGGGCTACCCGCCATCCTTCCATCGATGGCAAGACCGCCCGCAACAAACGCAGTGCGTGCCGCTCAATTGCCAGCGCCGAGAGCCCATCCGCAATCACGAAGGCAACATCGTATTCCCCTGGAAGCAGCAGTTGCGCCGAATCTCCACTCAATGCTCGGCCAAGGTCAGGCCGTCTTAGGTAGGTGGCCCGGTCTCTTGCCTGGCTGGTGAGCGCCAAAGCCTGCCATCCCGTGCGGCGTAGCTCGTCGCAGAGCATGCGCACGTCCACAGCGGCATGCACCGCATCGCGCGCCCGCGCGTGCGCAAGTTGAAAGTCGAGCAGAGGACGTGTCGCCAGGCTGACACCGGTGCGCTCCAAGGCAACCCGCGCCGGCGTGTAGCTTTTCAGTGCGTCGCGCGCGGTTTGCGGCAACTCTGCCGGCAACAGATCCAGATGCGTCTGTTTGGGTTTCTGATCCTGGTTATCTGTCATGCTCCCTGTTTCCGCTCCACTCGCTAGGAAAGAAACGCCGGTACGTTCAACTGCAACCGCGCGCTGCTGTGCAGCCATGCCTCAAATTCGGGTGCCGGCCGCAAGCCCAGTGCGCGCCGCAGGTAAAGGGCATCGTGAAAGGACGTGCTTTGGTAGTGCAACATAACGTCATCCGCTCCCGGAACACCCATGATGTAGTTCACTCCCGCTGTACCCAGCAACGTAAGCAGCATGTCCATGTCGTCCTGATCGGCCTCGGCATGGTTGGTGTAGCAGATGTCGCATCCCATGGGCAGGCCCAGCAGCTTGCCGCAAAAATGGTCTTCCAGTCCGGCGCGAATGATCTGTTTCCCGTCGTATAGATACTCGGGCCCAATAAAGCCGACCACGGTGTTCACCAGCATCGGCCGGTACCGCCGGGCTACCGCGTACGCTCTCGCCTCGCAGGTCTGCTGGTCCACCCCATGATGGGCATCGGCAGAAAGCGCGCTGCCCTGGCCAGTCTCGAAGTACATCACGTGATCGCCGATTTTGGACTCTCCGTCAGGATTCACCGGCTCAAACATGGATCCCCGTTTCAACTCTGTCGCTGCCTGGCAGGCCTCGTCCAGCAATGAAAGGCTTACGCCGAACGAGCGATTGGCCGCCTCGGTACCGGCGATCGATTGAAACACCAGGTCCACCGGCGCACCCTGCTCGAGCGCGGCCATCAGCGTTGTCACGTGGGCGAGCACGCAGCTCTGCACGGGAATTGCATACTTCTGCCGCACATGGTCAATCAACTCGAGCAGCCTTTTGACCCCGCTCACGCTGTCTGAGACAGGATTGATCCCGATCACCGCGTCTCCGGAACCCAGCAGCAGTCCGTCCACCATGGAAGCCGCGATACCTGCAGGGTCGTCGAGCGGATGATTCGGTTGCAGGCGAGTCGACAGCCGTCCCGCAAGTCCCACCGTCGTTCTGAACCGTGTGATCACCCTGATCTTGCGCGCAACCAGGATCAGATCCTGCACTCGCATCAACTTGCTTACCGCCGCCGCCATCTCCGGGGTCAGCCCCCCTGCGATGGCGGCCAGCCTATCGCCCGTAGCGGCATCCGAAAGCAGCCAATCGCGCAGTTCACCCACGGTCATCGACGCGATCGAAAAAAAGGCACTCGCATCATGCGTATCGACGATCAGCCGGGTGACTTCATCAATCTCATAGGGGATGAGCGCCTCCTGAAGAAAGGCATCGAGAGGAACATCAGCGAGTACCATTTGTGCTACCGCCCGTTGCTCTGCACTTACCGCGGCAATCCCGGCCAGCGCGTCGCCCGAGCGATAGGGACTTGCCTTGGCCAAAAGGTCGCGCAGGTTTTCGAAGTGGTAAGTGACGTCGCGGGTCGTTCGTCGCAGTCGCATCGTGCGACCATAGTAATACTGCAGGCTGCGCAGAGATTAGAGCAGAACCAGCATAGGTGTACCCGGTCGACATCGGTTAAGTTGGATTTTTCTTGATGAAAAATCCAGTCAAGCGTCCTTGCCGCTGGGTACAGTCGTGCTGGTTCTGCTCTAGCGCTCCTGTTATGCTGCAAGCCATCTTGGCTATGCACACTCGATATCACCTGATTTTCCGCCGGCAGCGGTGCTTCGGATCACGTGCCCGAGCAACCGTTACAGTGCTATTGCTGGTGAGTTTCTTGCCTGGGCTGACCGGCAAAAGCCACGCTCAAATCCAGGTTCAAGCTCAGGTTCAAACGCAGGCTCAAGCCCAGACTCAAGCCCAGACTAAAAATCAGGCACACCCCATCATTCTCCATGCGGCTCGTTTGCTCGACATCGAAACCGGTCGCGTACTCACTCCGGGGGAAGTTCTCGTCGATGGAGAAAAAATCGTTGCGGCAGGAACCTCGGTCAATCATCCCGCTGGAGCGGAGACCATCGAGCTGGGCGACACCACGCTCATGCCTGGACTCATCGATGTCCACGTGCATCTCTTTCTCCATCCTGGCGCGGAAGATCTGCAGACCGTAGTCGAGTCTGTTCCCCAGCGCGTCATTAGCGCCACGCTGGCGGCAAAAGCCGACCTCATGGCCGGCTTCACCGCGGAGCGCGACATGGGAACGGAGGGCGCAGGGTCCGCGGACACCGCCGTGCGCGATGCGATCGATCAGGGACTCATTCCGGGCCCGCACCTGCGCATCAGCGGCAACGCCGTCAACATTCTCGGCGGCCACGAAGACGCAATCCACTTCAACCCCGAGCAGCACGTACTCTCCAACGCCACCTACGCCAACAACGCCGACGAACTGGTTGCCGTCATTCGCCAGCAAATCAAAGAGGGCGCCGACTTCATCAAGATTTATGAAACTGGGAGCGACTCTTTCAAAGACGGCCAATTTCACACCATCGTCCAATACTCCGAACCTCAATTGGCAGCGGCTGTAGCCGAGGCGGCTCGTCTGCAGACCGTCATCGCCGTGCACTGCACTGGAGAGCCTGCCGCGCTCTACGCCGCTCGGGCTGGGGTGGCCTCCATCGACCACGCCTACCAGCTCGGCGATGAAACCATGCGGCTCATGCGCGAACGCCAGATCTACGCTGTCCCCACCTTCACCATCTCCGAGTATTTCGCCGCGCACGCTGCTTCGCCCGAAGCCGCGGCCAAAGAGCAGCAGGAACTCGCCTTCCACGCAGAACAATTCCGCAACCAGCTAGCTCACGGAGTTCCCATGGCTGTTGGTTCCGACGTTGGCCCCTTCCCGCACGGCGCCCAGGCAAGGGAATTGGAGCTCATGGCGCAGTACGGCATGAAGCCCATCGAGGTCCTTAAGGCGGACCTGCTGAACGGAGCACGCTTGCTCGGTTGGGAAAATCAGATAGGAACGCTCAAGCCCGGGTTTCAGGCCGACGTGATCGCCGTTCCCGGCAATCCGGTCGAAGATATACGCGTGCTCGAGCGCGTTTCTTTTGTTATGAAAGCAGGTGTCATTTATCGCCGTTAGTGCATCCAAGAAATTACCGCGCCCGGAATTGCGCTTAAAAGCAAACTTGTATAGGATGCTCCCCGGCGAACGGACTGGTAGTTCCGGTCGCACTCAGGGCTCAGCGGCGTGGAGTGTTGCTTTTTGCTGCATATGGAATCGAGATTTCAAGGAGAGAGCATGAAAAAGACTGTAGTGGCGCTAAGCCTTATGAGCCTGATGGTCCTCCCTTCGTTCGGGCAGGATAAAGAGATAGACCGCGTAAAGAGCGCGGGAACGGTGATTTCGGAAATCATGAATCTTCCCGATAACATTCCGCAGGGCGTGATTGATAAAGCTGATTGCGTAGTGGTTCTGCCTTCTGTGGTAAAGGCCGCCTTCGTCGTTGGCGCCAGCTACGGCCGCGGCGTTCTCACGTGCCGCGGGGGCCACGACTTCAAGGGTCCTTGGGGCGCGCCATCCATGATGGCTCTCGAAGGAGCGAGCTTTGGGCTCCAGTTGGGCGGTCAGGCAACAGACTTCGTTCTTCTGCTCATGAGCCCGACTTCGGCTGCGAACATGTTGAAAAGCAAGGTCAAGCTCGGTGGGGATGCTTCCGCTGCTGCCGGCCCGGTGGGCCGCACCGCGACTGCTGAAACGGACGTGACCTTGCGGGCAGAAGTCCTCTCCTACTCCCGCGCTCGCGGACTCTTCGCCGGTGTTTCCCTCACCGGTTCCACACTGCGTGCTGATAACGACGCCAACAAGAATCTGTACGGCAAGGAGATTTCCGCTAGCGCGATTGTCTTCGATAAGGCTGTTCCGGCACCCCCGGCTGCGGCCTTGCTGTTGCGGACCCTGAATCGCAAGTCGCCCAAGAATCTGTCGAAATAGTAAGGCGACAGGCTTGTAACCCCCTCATGGGACGAGCGCGCGCAATTCGTTGCGCGCGCTCTTGCGTCATGTCAAAGTCACGGGCCCGCATTGCAATCTTCCAAGCCTGGAGGCAGTCATGTTGCACATCTTGTACGAAGCAATCATCGGACTCATCGTTGGCGCCATAGCCAAATTCCTCATGCCTGGGAAAGATCCCGGCGGCATATTCATCACCATGCTCATTGGCGTGGCTGGAGCCTTGATCGCAACATTTGTCGGCAGCAAGGTCGGTCTTTATCAAGAGGGCCAGAGCGCCGGCTTCTTCATGTCCCTGCTGGGAGCGATCCTTCTGCTCTTCGTCTACCGCCTGTTCAAGGGCAAAACCGCATAAATCCTGGTTTTCCGTTCCGCCTCACCAAAACTGCCCGGGTGTTGGGTGCCGGGTACCCCATCGTTCCCCGGGTGCCCCATCCTTCGCGCTTTTTGCGAAGGGTGGGATACCACGGTCCTAAATCCGCAACTTTCCCAGTTTTCCGAAGCCCCGCAGACCCGGGTCTACCGCAGACCCGGAGCCCACCCACAACCCCTGCCACATCAACACTCTTCAATCGCATCAAACTCAATCTGCCGGCAATATCCTCTTATCCACCCTATCCACAATCCACCAGCCTTTTGCACCGGTTCGGTACCTTGTCCCCTCCCCGCGTGCGGCGTAGCCTTTGTGAAGGCCGACGAATCTAAAAGATCTAAAACCGCGTGGGGGAGAGGCCTCCCAGCGTTCTGCACAGGCGGTTGCCAAGCTTTGAGCGTCCGTGTAGGGGGATATGCTTATAAACTACTAGATGTAGTGGTTCTGGCTTGACACACGCCACAGAGAGCGTTACTTTCGCATCTCACGGGGGCTGTTTTTATCTGGGGTTCATCTTCGGATCCACCGTTTTAGATGTTTGTCCGCCAAGCCTGAGTTTGTAGTTGTTTCCAGGAAGGTTGTTCACCCCTTATTAGAAGGCGCCACTGCGAGCGCCCAGGGCAGTCTTTCCGCTATTTCCGAAATTGTAAGGAGAATCTATGGCCGAGGCCACCAATTCCGTAACTTCTGCTGCCGCGAACGGCTGGGCCGCTCATTCTAGTCACTCGGCGCCAAAGCCCGAGGGCGCTTCCACGGGTGTTCGTTGCCCCCGCTATTTCTCCAAGGCCGGAGTTTCGCCCTACAGCGAGGTAACCTGGGAGCGCCGTACCGCCGCCATCATCGATGCTTCCGGCGGAACCATCTTCGAGCAGAAAGACGTCGAAGTCCCCACCGACTGGTCCATGACCGCGACCAACATCGTCGCTTCCAAGTATCTGCACGGCCATGTCGGCACTCCCCAGGGGGAACCGGGTGCGCGCGAAACCGGTGTCCGTCAGTTGGTCGGCCGGGTTGCGGAAACCATCCGCGACTGGGGCATGAAGGGCGGCTACTTCGCGAGCCCGGAAGACGCAGCTATTTTCCATGACGAGCTGGTCCATCTGCTGGTCACCCAGAAGGCGGCCTTTAATTCGCCCGTCTGGTTCAACGTAGGCTGCGACCGCCTGGAACCTGATTCCGATGCTCAGAACTGGCACTGGAATGCCCATAGCTGCGCAGTGGAGTTCTCCGTAACCGGCTACCGCAGTCCGCAGTGCTCTGCCTGCTTCATCAATTCCGTACAGGACTCGCTCGATTCCATCCTGACGCTCGCCAAGACCGAGGGCATGCTCTTCAAGTGGGGCTCGGGTACCGGGACCAACCTCTCCAACATCCGCGGATCCATGGAGACGCTTTCCGGCGGGGGAACCGCCTCTGGCCCGCTCAGCTTCATGCGCGGCTTCGACGCCTTTGCCGGCGTCATCAAGTCCGGCGGCAAGACGCGGCGCGCAGCCAAGATGGTCATCCTCAACGTCGACCATCCCGATATCGCCGAGTTCATCGAGTGCAAGGCCAAGGAAGAAAACAAAGCCTGGACGCTCATGCAGGCTGGCTACGACGGCTCAGGCCCAGACTCGGAAGCTTATAGCTCCATCTTCTTCCAGAACGCCAACAACTCCGTGCGCGTGAACGATGAGTTCATGCGTGCCGTCGAGCGTGATCAGGACTTCACCACCCGCAAGGTCAATGGCGGGGAACCGGCCAAAGTGTTCAAGGCCCGCGACCTCATGCGCAAAATCGCCGAGGCTACCTGGCAGTGCGGCGATCCTGGCATGCAATACGACACCACCATCAACAAGTGGCACACGTCGAAGAACTCAGGCCGCATCAACGCATCGAATCCTTGCTCCGAGTACATGTTCCTCGATGATTCGGCCTGCAACCTGGCCAGCTTCAATCTGCTCAAGTTCGTGACTCCATCAGGCGCCTTCGATGTGGACGCCTATCGCCACGCCATCAATGTCCTGATCACCGCCATGGACATCCTGGTGGACAACTCCGGCTACCCGACCGAATCCATCGTGCGCAACTCCCACGACTACCGGCCGCTGGGCCTGGGCTATGCCAACCTGGGTGCTCTGCTCATGTCGATGGGGCTGCCTTACGACAGCGACGCCGGCCGGGACTTTGCCGCCGCCCTTACCGCCATCATGTGCGGCCAGGCGTATCTGCAGTCCTCGGTTCTGGCAGAAAAGGCACAGGAACTCGTTTCCGCGACCGCCCTTTGCCAGCAGGCCCAATACGCAGATGGAAGCAACGGCCTGGCACAGCGTGGCGGCGCTTGCCCTGGTTTCTACGTCAACCGTGAGCCGTTCCTCGACGTGATTCGCATGCACCGTGCCGAGGTAAACAAGATCGGCCACGCCAACTCCAATGAGCCCTTCACCACTCCTCAGCTCGCTGCCCTCATCGAGGCCAGCAAAGATTGCTGGGATCAGGCCCTGGCCCATGGAGAGAAGTACGGTTACCGCAACTCGCAGGTGACCGTGCTCGCCCCCACCGGCACCATCGGCTTCATGATGGACTGCGACACCACCGGTATCGAACCCGATCTCGCCCTGGTCAAGTACAAGAAGCTGGTCGGCGGTGGCATGATCAAGATCGTCAACAACACCGTGCCTGCGGCCCTCTTCAAGCTCGGCTACACCAACCCCCAGGTGGACTCCATCGTCAGCTACATCGACTCCACCGGCACCATTGAAGGCGCGCCTGGCATCAAGCCGGAGCACCTCGCCGTGTTCGATTGCAGCTTCAAGCCCAGCAAAGGAACGCGCTCCATCCACTCATCGGGTCACATCAAGATGATGGCCGCGGCTCAGCCGTTCCTGTCCGGAGCGATCTCGAAGACCGTCAATCTGCCCCACGAAGCAACCATTGATGACATCGCCCAGGCCTATATCGAAGCCTGGCGTCTCGGCCTGAAGGCCGTTGCCGTTTACCGCGACGGATCCAAGGGTGCTCAGCCGCTCAACGTCTCCGACGGCAACAAGGCCAGGGCGATCAAGAACGCGCTGGGCGCGGAAACCAGTGCCGATGCCGTCGCCAGTGCGGCTGCCGACCGCATACTTGCCGCCATGGCGCAGGGCGACACGGCCTCGTTGAACGAGGACCTGAAGCTGCTCGAAGACAAGGTCTCGGCCCGGCTTGAAGTCACTGCCAATTCCGTAGTGACTGCAGCGAATGCCTTCTCCGCATCCATTACCAACGCCGTCAACCTGGGTCAGGCTGCTGCCCTGCGTCAGGAACCGGACACGACGCAGGGTCCGCCCCGCGCCGTCCGTCATCGCCTGCCGGAAGAGCGCGCGTCTCTTACTCACAAGTTCTCCATCGCCGGGCATGAAGGCTACATCACGGCTGGCCTCTACCCCAACGGCCAACCAGGTGAAATCTTCATCAAGATGGCCAAGGAAGGTTCCACCGTCTCCGGACTGATGGACTCCTTCGCCACTGCTGTCTCGCTCTCTCTGCAGCACGGTGTTCCGCTCAAGGTTCTGTGCGAGAAGTTCGCGCACACCCGCTTTGAGCCCTCCGGCTGGACCGGCAATGAGCAGATTGGCTACGCCAAGTCCATCATGGATTACATCTTCCGCTGGCTCCAGTTGCGGTTCCTGTCCGGCCATCAACTTAGCCTCTTCTCGGGCATGGCTGCGGCGGCACAACCCGCTGCGCCGTCCGCCCTCTCAGCCGACGTGGCGGAACAAGAGCCGTCTATTCCGTTATTCGAACCCACGCGCCATGAAAGCCGGCCGCCCGCTGGCGGCATCGTTGCTGAGCCAGGCTCTGCGGCGCAGGGCGGAGCCAATCCCAGCTTCAATATGCAGGATCGCGGTATCTTCCACGCGGCCGACGCCATGAAGGAGTTTATGGATATGGGGGACGCACCGAGCTGCCATACTTGCGGAGCCATCATGGTCCGGAACGGCAGTTGCTATCGCTGCATGAGCTGCGGCTCAACCAGCGGATGCAGCTAAAGCATTTGCAATAAAACCGGCGCCCCCTGGTCAAAGCAGGGGGCGCCCGTTTCTTTTGCCTCACCATCCCGTTGACAAGCCTCACCATCCCATTAATAAAAAGACCGGGTGCCCCATCCTTCGCGCTTCTGTGAAGGGTGGGATGCCACGACACCCACCCCAAACCCTCTCTCCGCAACGGGACCCAGTCAAAACGGGACGGGTGCCGCAATACTCGAAGAGAAGGTTCGCCTCACCTTTGCCGGCATGTCGTGGATAAACTGCCGGCGCACAAATAAGCTACAGTGTCGGTTCGTATAACTGCTTCAGTTCGCGCATGCGGCTGCGCGTCAAGGTAATGAGACAGCGTGTTTGCGCACTCGGTCCTATTGGGCCGGGGTGCTTTACTGTCCCCGTGTCATACACTTTCACCAGCGCGTCGCAAGCCGTCACCCGGTATTTTTCCCACACCACCTCTGTTCGATCGAGCGCCAGGGCATTGTCATCGTTGGGTGAGCCCTGGATGAGTGCCTCTCGTAGCGCGTCGAAGAACGTCGTGTAGTTCTTGTATGTCTCTACTCGCGCATCGTTGAGGCAGACGTCCTGGTCGGTCACGGTCTGCGCTTCCGGGCATGCATTGACGTCGCGTTCCATCTCCGTCCTGAAGGCCAAATCGGCAACGCGCTGTTGCTTGCCGTTCTGGGCGGCGGCATGCGAGCTGCAAACGATAAGAAGAAGCAGGAGAGTGAAGAGAGAGGAACCGCGCTTTAGAGCCGAACCAGCATAGCTGTGCCCGGCCGGCATCGGAGAAGTTAAATTTTTCCTGATGAAAAATCCGGTCAAGCGTCCTTGCCGCTGGGTACAGTTGTGCTGGTTCTGCTTTAACTGTGAGCAAAGGATTAACACCGGAGTGCCAGAGCGCATCGCCACCTACCTCGGCATCCATCTTACTTGTCCTTTTAAAAAGCAAAACCGGAGAGTCATGACCTCTTCGGCCACGTCTCTCCGGCGGGGGAGATTGCTTTACTGCGTTCTTCCCGGGGGAGGGATCTTGTCGTGGGGCTTAGCATTTTCGCAATGGGTGTGGACCGAAGCTACCGGCCTTTACGTGGTTTTCTCTCAAAGAAAACCACACCTTGCAGCTCTTATCACACCACCGTAATTGCGAAAATGCTTTTAGTAGCCCAGGAACTTGCCCATGGTGCCATACGTCGGCTCACGCCGTTCCTGCATTTCAATCGCTATCGGTGTATCCTGCCAGCGGCCGGAATAGTCCGATTGCACAGCCTTCTTGCCGGGGAGCGGCTGGCCCTTTTGCGAAAAGTTGCCGATCGCCGTTACGACGCGGGCGGCGGCTAGTCGCCTCGATGCTGCATCGCCCTTGGTGCCGCCTTTGAACTCGCCCAGCAACTGCGGGGCGCGGCCATCTTCCAGCGCGGAAAGCGTCCACATCTCGTCAGGCTGTGGGGCCATGACGAAAATCACCCTGAGAGTGCGGACAATAAACTCGACTGTGGGTTTGCCGTCCTGGAAGTCCAGCCGCGGGTCGAGTTCCAGCTTTTCCTTACTGGTGAAATCGAAGGCAGCCTCAATCTGGGTAGAAAGCTCCAGCATCCTGGCTTCGCGCTCTTTCTCTCGAAGCCGATCACTTTCCTCCGCCAGGCGGCGGTCGATTTCGACCACCAGCTTGCGCGCCTGCTCAAACATGTCTACTAAGACCTGCTCCATGCCTACACCCTCAGGAGCAGTATGCTTGCTTCTAAATGTCGGCAACCATACAACTATCAGGCTAGCCTGGACAGGCTGCGGAGAAACTCAATTCTTTGAAGGGTACGGGCTACGTCGCCGCAGTGGGCTACCTCGCCGCAGCGAGCATTAGCCCGAACGTAACTCCATTGCAATGAATCCGGCTTTACAGGCTGCGGAAAAACTCAATTCTTTGAAGGGTACGGGCTTTAGCCCGTACATAACTCTTTTGTAATGAGTCCGGCTTTAGCCGCTGACGGAGCGATTTCTCTATTACAGAGACTTCCTCCGCAGCCGCCAGAGCCGGTTTCGAAGATTTCCTAGTAGCGCCGGCGGTCTCGATTCCCGCCACCGCCACCACCACCGCGGCCATCTCGACCGCCACCGCCGCCACCGCCGCGGCCATCCCTGCTGCCGCCGCCACCGCCGCCCTGCTTCGGCTTGTAGCAGGCCTTGCAATAGACGGGGCGATCGCCGCGCGGCTCAAATGGGACCGTCGTAGTCTGTCCGCAACTTGCACAGACCACCGTTGTCCCGGTGCTCATGCCTGCGGCTGCGCCTGCGCCCGCACCCGCGCCGCCTCCATAACCCCCACCGCCATAACCTCCGCCGTGCGAGGCATGGGACGCACCGCCGCCACCCCCCGCGCCTTGCTTGGCCTGACGGCACGGTTTGCAGCGACGCGGCGACGAATAGCCGCGCTCCTGGAAAAACTGCTGTTCACCCGCTGTAAAAACAAATTCCTGTCCGCAATCGCTACAGGTAAGTAACAGGTCGGTGCCACTCATGGCTTGACCCCCTTCAGCGAGTGTCTATCGAACGCCCCACGCGCAAGGGAATGTTACACGCAAAATCGCTCGGTCACATCAGCTGATTTAAACTCACAGTGCTGTCGCTCGGGAAAGCTGGGAGAAGAGAACTTATGGAAGAAATTCGCCGCAAAGCACGCCTGCTGGCGCTTCTGCTGCTCCTTGGAGCTACCGCGCTGGCCCCGGCAAAGCAGTTGGGCTGGCAGAAACTGTTTAACGGGCGCGATCTCAAGGGCTGGCAGCACGTGGGGCCCGGCAGCTTTACCGTGGAGCACGGACTGTTGAAGACCCAGGGTGGCATGGGCTTGTTGTACTGGGCGGGAGGCCCCTTCGGCGACTGCGAGATCATGGTCGTCTACCGCATGGAGCACGAGAACGACAACTCCGGAGTTTTCATACGCATTCCGTCTGAGCCGACCGAGCCGTGGATGCCCGTAAACCGTGGCTACGAGGTACAAATCGACAACAACGAGGACGAATACCACGTAACCGGCGCGCTCTATTCCCTGACGCGGTCGCTGGCCAAGCCCGGAAAGCCCGGCCCGCAATGGAACACCATGCTGATACGCCTTGAAGGACCAAGAACCCAGGTCTTCGTAAATGAAGTAAAGGTAACGGACTATATCGAAGGCCAGCCGGTTCCACCCAAGAAGGCAGGCTACGAGCCGGACCGCGGTCTCCGTCCCGACAAAGGCTGGATCGGCCTGCAGAACCACAGCGACAAAGACGTCGTTTACTTCAAATCCGTAGCCGTTCTACCGCTCGGGCCCGAACGCGACTAGACTAGCCAAGCCACGCAACTCCAAGCCACGCAACTCCAGGCCAAGCACCCCTAGGCGAGGGCTTTCGGTCCTGTCTCGCTGTACCTCACCCTACATCCCGTCATAATTGGGCCCTCCCCCGCCTTCAGGGGGAACCCACGTAATGATCTGATACGGATCCATGATGTCGCATGTCTTGCAATGCACGCAGTTGGCGAAGTTGATATGAATCTGCTTCCCGCCCGATTCACCTTCGACCATCTCATACACCGCAGCCGGGCAGAAATACTGGCAAGGATTACCGAACTCTTGCGTGCAGCGGTTGTTACAGATGTCCGTGTCGTGAATGACCAGATGTACGGGCTGGTCATCCTCGTGTCGAGTCCCCGAGTGATACACATCGGTCAACTTGTCGAACGTAAGTTTTCCATCACCCTTCGCCGGCCCCAGCGTGGCCTCGCGACCGTAGGTCGACCGACCGATCGAATCCAGGTGGTGCATGTTTTCATAGCCGGCATGGTTGGTGTAGTCCGGGCCGAGGTTCTTACCGCCCAGCACCTGCTGTACGCCACTTCGCATCAACCCAGGGAGTAAACCCTTTTCGAAACCCTGGTGAAAATTGCGAACCGGGTAGAGTTCCTCTTTGATCCAGCTACCCTCCACCCGGCTCTGATAAGCCCCCAGTGCAATACTTGAGTGGTCTTCCACCCGCATCGACTCGAACGCGGTCTCCGCCGCCAACATCCCGCTCTTGATCGCCAGATGGATTCCCTTGAGCCTTTGCGAATTCAGCAGGCTGGCCGAGTCACCCAGAATCATCCATCCCTTGCCCGCCAATTTCGGCATCGTCAGCCATCCGCCGTAAGGTAGGGTCTTGGCGCCATAGCGCACCATCTTGCCGCCTTCGAGCAGGGGCCGCACCAGCCCATGCTGCTTGAACGACTGAAACACATGCTGCGGATCAAGCCGTGGATCCTGGTAATCCAGACCAACCACATAGCCGACCGAAGCCAGCGTATCCGAGATGCCATAAATCCAGGCTCCCCCGTACTCCTGCCACGTGAGGGGATAGCCAAGCGTATAGATCACTTCGCCTTTAGCCACCCGGCCTGCGGGAATCTCCCACAGCTCCTTGATCCCCACGCCATACGTCTGCGCGTGCTCCGGGCTCTCCAGAGCCCACCGCTCGATCAACTGCTTCGTGCACGACCCGCGAGCACCCTCAGCCAGGATGGTGATCTTGGCATGCAGATCGTACCCCGGCTCAAAGTTGGCCTTGGGCTGTCCCTGCTTATCCACGCCCTTGTCATCGGTGCGCACACCGACAACACCCTCGCTATCGAACAGCAACTCACTCCCGGCAAAGCCGGTAAAAATCGTGATCCCGGCAGCCTCTACCTTCGCCGCCATCCACTTCACAAATTTATTAATGGAGATGACGTAGTTCCCATGATCGCGCAAGGGCGGCGGCACAATCGGGAATTTGTACTGGCCTTTCTCCGTCAGGTAGTAGACCGATTCCTTAATGACCTGAGCATCGAGGGGCGCTTCCGCCTCAAACCCCGGCAGCAGCTCGCGCATCGAGCGGGGATCGAGCAACGCCCCCGAAAGGCAATGCTGCCCGACCTCCCGCGCCTTTTCCAGGACGTAAATATTTTCTTTCGAAAGAGGAGGAGTGGTTGAGCCCTTAAGGGCAAGTTCCTCATTGTGCGCATCGATCAACTGCGCCAAGCGTAGCGCGCACGCCATACCGGCGGGGCCACCCCCAACGATCACCACTTCCGCTTCCATCTGCGGCCGTTCGATGCCTTCGATTGGTTGCCGGAAGTGAATCATGAGGGTTAAGGCATTTTCGCAATACTATGGCTCGTTAAGAGTATCAAGGTGTGGTTTTCTTTGAGAGAAAACCACGTAAAGGTCTGCTGCTCCGGTCTGCGCCCATTGCGAAAATGCTTTCGCGGGTCGTTCAGGCCTTGGCTTTTTTGATCTCTTCGGTCAGCGCGGGAACGATGTCGAACAGGTTGCCGACAATGCCATAATCCGCAATCTCGAAGATGGGCGCTTCTACATCCTTGTTGATGGCCACGATGGTGCGCGCGCCCTTCATTCCCACGATGTGCTGAATAGCGCCGCTGATTCCCACCGCCACATACAGCTTGGGCGCAACGGTCTGGCCGGAGCTGCCAATCTGGCGTTCCAGCGGGAGCCAACCGTTATCGCAAATAGGCCGCGACGCTGCTACCTCACCGCCCAGAGCTTTGGCCAGGTCCTCGGCGATGCTTACGTTCTTCTGTTCTTTGATGCCGCGGCCAATGGCCACGATCACTTCCGCCTGAGACAGATCCACTGCCTGCTTCGCTTCCTTAAAAATCTCATGGGGAGTAACTCGCAGCATCGGAGGAGCCGACGCTTCTATCGTTTCCACGGGCGCTGTTCCAGCGACTGCCTGGTCGGCCCGGTACGCCCCGATCTGCAGCGTCGCGAGCCACGGCCCGGGACCCGCAAAGGCCATATCCGCTACAAACTTGCCCTGGAACATCTGCCGCGTAAACAGCAATTTTCCATTTTCGTATTTGTAACCGATGGCGTCGGAAATCAAGGTACGGTCGAGCGCAAGTGCAAGCCTTGGGGCAAAGTCACGTACCTGGTAAGTATGCGGAAACAGCACCAGCGCGGGCTGCTGGTTGGTAAGGAAGGTTTTCAGCGCATCGACGTAAGCATCGGAGGTGTAGGCTTCGAGCGAAGCTGCCGCGAGGTCGTACACCTTCTCGACCTGGTAGGCGGCCAATTCCTCCGCCAGGGCGCCGGTATGATGGCCCGGTAACACCACGGCCACCGCCCAGCCAGTCTCTTTAGCAATGGATTGGGCTGCGGCCAGAGTCTCAAGGGAGACCCGGTTTAGCTTACCTTCCCGCTGCTCCGCGACTACGATGATCCGCTCTGCCATCACTGCCCTTCGTGCGACCAGGTGAGGATCAGTTTTTTAGAACTCGGGAGCGCCCCGGCGCAGGTAGGCGCCGGACAGGCCGGCGATGCCGGAAACAGAGATGGCAAAGGCGAAATAGTAGGCCACCGGGTGAGCCCAACCGGGCGAGTACGTCAGGTCTTGCACCAGCCAAAGCAGCAGCAACGTGGAGATGATGCCAAACTGACCGGAGATGACCATCAACAAAAAGCCACGGTTCCTGCGCTTGTCGAGTGTCTCGACCTGTCGGGGTGTCAGATTCCGTTCTTCCACCGGATTCAGTATGTTCGCCATGCTGTTTTTCCTCGTGCGTAGGACTGTCGCGTCAACCTGAATTGTACGAGATGTAGGAGCGGCGGGGAAAGTCCCCCTTGCCTGCTGTGCACTCGATCAGCAACCAACGCCGACGAAGACTCCACTCTCCCCATTGTCATCCCGCCTGCCCCGGCCTGCCGTGGAAGTGCGGCGGAGAGCCTGTCCTGAGCGAGGCCGAAGGAGACCTGCCGTTCACTCAATCAGCAACCAACGCTGACGGAGACTCCACTCTCCCCTTTGTTATCCCGCCTGTCCCGGCTCGCCGTGGAAGTGCAGCGGAGAGCCTGTCCTGAGCGAGGCCGAAGGAGACCTGCTGTTCACTCAATCAGCAACCAACGCCGACGAAGACTCCACTCTCCCCTTTGTCATCTGTCATCCCGCCTGTCCCGGCCTGCTGTGGAACTGCGGCGGAGAGCCTGTCCTGAGCGAGGCCGAAGGAGACCTGCTGTTCACTCAATCAGCAACCAACGCCGACGAAGACTCCACTCTCCCCTTTGTCATCCCGAGCGAAGTCGAGGGATCTGCAGTTCTCCCTCCCCCAGATCAACTGCCCGGGTCGGCTCTCAGGGAGTGCCTTCGCTGCTGGGTGGCTGCGGAAAAACTCACTTCTTTGAAGGGTACGGGCTTTTAGCCCGTACGTAACCCCATTGCAATGAGTTCGGCTTTAGCCGCTGAGGGAGCGATTCCTCTCTTAAAGCGACTTTTTCCGCAGCCTGTTGAGCGGGCTACACATGCTTTACCCGCCAAGCGTTTTCTGGGTGTCGCCCCCTAAATAACCCGCGCCTCATTCTTAAGCTGTTCCACTAATTTCCGAGCCACTTCACCCGCCGGCCCTTCCAGCATCTGGGTCTTTTTCTGCTTGACCGGCGCATACAACCGTTCAATCTGCTGCAGATTCTTGCTCATCTTCGGCGCAACCTCATCCCAGGTCACCTTGCGCAGCGGCTTGAGTTTGGCCTGCTTGATCCCGATCAGCGTGGCATAGCGCAGTTTGTTGATACCGCTCTGGATGGTCAGCACTGCGGGTAAACCCACGTCCACATACTGATACCGTCCCGCTTCCAGCTCTCGCTTCAGCCGCAAACCGCTTTCCGTTTTCTCGATACCGATGATGATGGTGGCGTGCGGCCATCCCAGGACCTCGGCGAGCAAGACTCCGGTCTGAGCAAAGCCAAAGTCGTCGGATTGCAAACCGGTCACAATCAGGTCGAAGGTCTCGCCGGCGATCGATGCAGCCAATGCTCGTGCAACATTGGCTGCATCGAGTGAAGCGAAGCGATCGTCTTCCAGATGGATGGCACGATCCGCGCCCTTGGCCAGAGCCTCGCGCAGCACCTGCTGTGCGCGCGCCGGACCCGCGGTCACGACCACTACCTCGCCGCCGTGTTTTTCCTTTTGTCGCAGAGCCTCTTCGAGCGCGTACGCGTCCGGCTCATTTACTTCGTAGGACACGTCTTCGCGAATCCAGGTGCCGCTCTCGTTCAACTTGAGGGGCGCATCCTTTTGCGGCACCTGCTTGATGCACACGAGAATTTTCATAGTCTCCAAGCCAAAGCGTCTTGCAGATCTGGTACCCATATGGCCGTGCTTTTGCGCCGTTTATGGGGAAGAGAACCCGGATGAACAGAAATAGCGTGTTCGGTTTAAATGAACGCGACCGACTGCAGGCTTGATAATTCAAACCGCTTGCGGCAGCGAACGTTCTTGCACCCGGCCACGTCATCTTTACGAACCATGTATGACTGAGCTTTGGCGAAACGGGCACGATCCCGCTCATCGGCCCTTCCTGGTAGTTGCGCTTTCTTGCGCCGCACCATCCAGGCCACCTCATATTCCTCCGCCTTGCCACAATGCGGGCAAGTCAGCGTATGTTTCCGCTGTTCAGATTTTTCGTCGAAGAAGTCGCGTTCTTCCATTGGCCCTTCCTTCTCTTGGCGCTGCACATTTCTCGGCGCCGAAACCTTAAGAAGTATTCCATACTTAAGCAGGGAAGTGACACCCTGCCCGGCAAGCGCGAAAGAGAGACCCCCGCAGATGGCAAAACGAAAACGGCGTCCAGAAAAATTCTCGATCGTCAAAGCCGTCAAGGCCAATGCGCGCGACCGTGTAGGCCAGCCGAAGCCCGAGCGCGTCATTATCGATAATCAGACGAGGGAGAACAGCCGCAAGCCAAAGCACCGGCAAACGCTGCCCCAGTTATTGATTACCGAATAGCGGACCTGCGAGCGCAGGGAACCGCGTAGAGCTATGGCCGAAAATGCTCCAAAACGCAAAAAAGCCCCATAGAAGGGGGGCTTTTTTGACGCGAACAACTAAGCCGCGGAAACGACGAACGGATCGACGATCAGGGCCTCGATAGCCGACTGGGGCAAAATTTCCGGCATGCTGACATCGGTATAGCGGCCAGCGGCGACGTCGACGAACACCACATTTGCGGTATCTTCTGTGCGCGTGGTGCTGATATGCAACTTGCGCACGGCCTTTATGGCGACAGTAGCCAGGAGAAACCGATTTTCGATCTTAAGTCCTGCAGAATAAACCAGTTCAGAGCGCATGGAGCCTCACATATTCCAGGTTAAGGTATCTCAAAGGGACTCGGGCTCAGGGAAGTAAGGGACAAAGCCGAAGCGGTACGAGCACTATTCCAAGCATACAGCCGCAGGCCGATTGTTCCTATCTAATTCGATAACCCTCGTTCGGGTGACCGAAATTCTCTTCGCCGCTTCTTCCCCTGTTCGCCGTAGCGTAAGAAGGTTCTGAGGAAACAAAGCCGATCAACTACTTTGTTGCTAGGGCACCACAAAAGATCTGTGGCCCTGGCAAGCCTTTTGTCTGTCGGCTTGAGTGGGGTACACAGGCTGCGGAACCGATCTCAAGCTGCAACCGAACAGCCCCAGAGGGGCGGCTGATAGTGCCCAGCACGCAGTGCTGGGTCGGGTCACGCGACGGATCAAGTCCCGAAGGGACGACTGAAAATTCCCCAGGATGAAATCCCGGGTGCATCCGGCCCACGTGCCTCACCTTGTTGAACAAGACGAGACCACGCTCTTCAACCGCTCTAACACCGCCCCGCCAGGACCTCGGCCAGGTGCACTGCATGGCGAGGCGAATTCTGCCGGATCTGCTCCCTGCAGCTAAATCCATCGCTCACCACAATCGTTTCCGGAGCCGCCGCGCGAACCGCCGGCATCAGCACCCTCTCTGCCAGGGTCTGCGAAACTTCAAATTTGTCCTTTTCAAACCCAAAGGGACCCGCCATCCCGCAACACCCGGAATCCAGCATGCTTACCTGGGCTTGCGTGGCTTTAAGCAGAGACACTTCGTCCGCCATGCCCATGAGAGCCTTGTGGTGGCAATGCCCATGCAGCACAATCTTCCGATCGCTTAGCACGGGAGGCTGATACCCGGGCGCCTTCTTTTGTAGAAACTCACTCAACAGAAAAGTTTGCTGAGCCAGGCGCTGTGCCCGCTCATCGTGGGGAAAGAAATTGAGCAATTCATCGCGAAACACACTGGCACAGCTTGGTTCCAGCATCACCACGGGCAAACCGGCGTCGATTTTCGGCCCGAACCGCTGCAAAATCTTCTTCAAATACTCCCGAGCCTGGTCCAGGAATCCAAAGTCGTAAAGCGGCCGTCCGCAGCAAACATGCTCTGCCGGAAACTCCACCTGGAACCCCGCCGAACCGAGCACCTCGTGCGCCGCCCCCAGCACCTGGGGATGAAAATAGTTGTTCCAGGTATCCGGCCAAAGCATCACCGAAGCCGCGCCCGCCCCTGTACCCCCCGCCGCCTTGCGATACTGCGACCGGAAGCTTTGTGGAGCAAACGCCGGCAACGTGCGCTGCGGAGCCACTCCGGCAATCGCCTTCACCAGGTTGCTGAGCCCGGGAGTCTTCATAGGTAAATTCGCCAGCGAAGGAGCGATCGAGGCCATGTGCGCCCACTTATCCATAAACCCGAAAAGGTAGTGCTGCAGCGGATGCAGCCGGCCCTCGTAGTGGTGGCCCAGGAACTCCGCCTTCCAGGTGGCCATATCCACATTCACCGGGCATTCCGTCTTGCACGCCTTGCACGAGAGGCACAGATCCAGCGCCTTCTTTACTTCCTCGTTGCGCCATCCATCGGCGATGACCTGGCCCTGAACCATCTCCCATAGCAGGTGAGCCCGGCCTCGCGTCGAATGCTTCTCCTCGCGGGTGGCCATGTAGCTGGGACACATGGTGCCCTGGTCGTGTTTGCGGCAGGCGCCCACACCGACGCAGCGCAGCGTAGCCTCTGCAAATCCACCCGGATCCTGCGGAAATTGAAACCAGGTATCGAGCTTCTTCGGTTTGTAGTCAGCCCCCAGGCGAAGATTGTCCACCGCATCGTAAACGCGCACCGGGTCAATCACCTTGCCCGGGTTCATCCCGTTGGTTGGGTCCCACAGCGCCTTGAACTCCCGAAACGCCTGCATCAGCTCCGGTCCAAACATCTTCGGCAGCAACACGCCGCGGGCCTGTCCATCGCCGTGCTCACCGGAGAGCGAGCCGCCATGCGCCAGAACGATATCGGCCGCCTCGTCAATAAACGCGCGATATTTCGCGATGCCTTCCGCCGATTCCAGATCGAAGGTGATGCGTAGATGCACGCATCCCTGGCCGAAATGCCCATACATCGGCGTCTTGTATTCGTATCGATCGAGCAACTGATAAAGCCCGCGCAGGTAGCTACCAAGTCGTTCGGGAGGCACAGCCGAATCCTCCCACCCTTCCCAGCCATTCTTCTCGCCGGGAACGAATACGGTAGCGCCCAGGCCAGATTCGCGCACATGCCAGACTCGCCTGGCCTCTGCATCGCTATAACCCCGCACCGTGCAGCCTTTGCCGAAGGACTGCGCTGCTTGCGCAAAGTTCTCCGCGATCCAATCGGCTTCCGAGGCGGAATCGGCTCCGAACTCGCACAAAAGGAAGCCGCGCCCTTCCGGCAGCAACAGCACATCTTCGACCGCCAGCTTCTTGCGCAGCATGTAGTCGACCAGCAGCCCGTCGAAGCCTTCGAGCCCGATCGGTTTGTAGGCGAGTACAGCCGGCACGTGATCCGCGGCGATGTAGGGGTCGGCAAAACCCAGAGCCACCAGGCGGCGATGCTGCGGGCTGTGCTTGAGCGCGCAGCGCGCCTGCAGCACGGTCACGCACGTGCCCTCCGTACCGACCAAGGCTCGCGCGACATGAAAGCCATTTTCGGGTAGCAGCTCGTCGAGGTTGTATCCCGAAACGCGGCGAGGAATTTTCGGAAAACGCTGGCGAATCAAATCCACATACTGGTCACGGATGCGTGCGAGCCCGGCATAAATCTCTCCCCGCCGTCCGCCACCTTGGATAATGGCCTGGAGTTCCGCTTCGCTGGTAGCGCCGACGGTCATCCGCGTACCGTCGTACAACAGGATGTCGAGCGACTCAATATTGTCGACCGTCTTACCACCCATGAGCGCATGAACGCCACAGGAGTTGTTACCGATCATGCCGCCCAGCGTGCAGCGGCTATGGGTAGCCGGATCGGGCGCGAACGTCAGATCGTGCATCTCTGCGGCGTCGCGCAGCCGATCGAGCACGATCCCGGGCTGTACGCGGGCAAACTTCTGCGCCGGGTCAAGCTCGACAATACCGTGCATGTATTTCGAGAAGTCCATGACCACGGCCACATTGCAGCACTGGCCTGAAAGGCTGGTGCCGCCGCCGCGCGACAGCACCGGCGCGCCTAGCTCACGGCAGAGGGCGACGGTCGCGATCACGTCCGCCTCATCCAGAGGCACCACCAGCCCAATCGGCACCTGGCGATAGTTGGAGGCATCGGTAGCGTAGAGTGCCCGCGAAGCCTCGTCGAAGCGAACCTCCCCGCGTACTCGTTGGCGTAACTTCTCTTCCAGTTCCCGGGAAGCAGCGAAGGACTCGTGAGGGTGGGCCTCGTGGGGTAGGTGCTGCAGAATCGGAAAAGGAGAAGGAGCGGACATAGTCACCAAGATGGTATCAAGAGGACGGCACATCGGACCGTGCGTCATCCTGCCTGAAGCGTCGAAAGAGAAAAGCGATCGGGCGGATAGACTCGTCCAAATCGGTGACCTGGCTCTACGTCTCGATCTCCATGCCTCGATCTCTAGGCAGGCCGCCATCCTTTCGCAGCCCACTGACACCGCGATCAAGCAAATTTAGTAACCAGCGCCGGCCCCTGCCTGAGCCCTGCATGCATCCAAAACCCTATGCCAGGGGTCGTGCGCGGAGCGTACAACTTCGGCGAAACCGGGCCCACGATAAAGGAGATTCCAGATGAGACGATCAACTCTACTAGTCTTGTGCCTGATAGCCGTTCTCGGGGCACAACTAATGTTCGCTCAGCTTAATCCTGGGGTAGCAGATGGCAGTGTTCCTCAAGCCAGCCCTGCTGCTCCCGTCGCTTACGTCTATGTGTCCATCGCTGCGAATGGAGGGCCTAACAAGGTCAACGCGTTCGCGTCGGCGGCCACCGGAAAACTCACCCTCGTTAAAGGTTCGCCCTTCCCTGCAAACGTGGTCAGCATGGCCGCCACCGGGACGTATCTTTTTGGCATCGATACGAACGGTACCGATGTCGATTCGTTCTCAATCGCGTCCGGCGGCGGCCTCAAACAAGTAGCTTCGATCAATGCGGAAAGCTATGCCGGCGGAGGCTGTAACGGTCTCGGTCCGTTGATCCTCGACCACACGGGCGCGACGCTCTATGTCGCGGCCACCGTCGGAGGGTTATGCGACCACTCGGAATATGAGTCGTTCGCGATCGACAAATCGAACGGTACGTTGAAGTTTCTAGGAAGCACGGCACAGACCTTCCTGTTCAACTCACCTCTGTCCTTCCTGGCAGGCAACAAATTCGCCTATGGGTCAGACTGCATCAACTTTCAGGGCAACTATACCGACACATTCGCGGGCCTGCAGCGCGCGAGTACTGGCATGTTGAACTATGCCAGCGTCAGTCTGCCCACGCCTCCCGCTAAGGTCAGTGGAGACGTTTATTGCCGCGATCTCACCGCGGCAGACCCCAGCGGACACCTCGCCAGCGCTCTGCAGGCAATCACCGGTGGAAGCACACCGGATGGTCCTCCACAGCTCGCCACCTATACAGCCGACGGTTCCGGCAATCTCACCACCAAGAGCACCTTTAGCAATATGCCCACGACCAAGGTGCTGACTATCAACACACTGGCCATGTCTCCTTCGGGCAAGCTCCTCGCGGTGGGTGGCGCCGAGGGCATCGAAGTATTCCACTACAACGAAGGCAATCCCATCACCCACTACACGGGAATTCTGAACAATCACAGTTTCACTCCCACGACGCCGACTCCAGGGTTGATGTTCTGGGACAACAGCAATCATCTCTACGCCATTAGTCCAGGCGGAGACCAGAAGCTGCGTGTCTTCACCATCACGCCCAAGAGCGCAACCCAGGTTACGGGCTCGCCTTACTCCGTTAGCGGAGTGCAGAACCTCATTGTGGTGCCTAAGTAAGAGCTCGAGCGGAACCAGCACAACTGTACCCAGCGGTAAGGACGCTTGCTTGGATTTTTCATCAAAAAAAAATCCAACTTCCCCGATGTCGACCGGGTACACCTATGCTGGTTCTGCTCTACAGGCTGCGGAAAAGCTCACTTCTTTGAAGGGTACGGGATACCTCGCCGCAGCGAGCATTAGCCCGTACATAACTCCATTGCAATGAATTCGGCTTTAGCCGCTGAGGGAGCGATTTCTCGCTTACAAAGACTTTTTCCGGAGCCTCTCTAACCCGTTGGATTAACACAATGAAATCGGGCTGCCATGTCGCTATGGCGGCCCGGTTTTTTGACGTAAGGATCGTAAACCCGCGCCCTGCGAGTCAGGGAGTCTTCGGCAATGCAATTCCCGGAAATATCTTGATGACCGCTGAGTCGTCTTCGCGGCCATAGCCTGCGCTCGCCGCCTGCAGAAACATCTGGTGCGCGGTGCTAGCCAGGGGCAACGGAAACTTGCTCGCCCGCGCCGTGTCCAGTACCAGGCCGAGATCCTTCACGAAGATGTCTACCGCTGAGAGTGGCGTGTAATCCGCGGCCAGAACATGTGCCATGCGGTTCTCAAACATCCAGCTATTGCCGGCGCTGTGAGTAATCACGTCGTACAGGGCTGCCGGATCCACGCCCTCGCGCAGGCCGAGCGCCATCGCTTCTGCTGCGGCGGCGATGTGTACGCCGGCCAGAAGCTGATTGATGATCTTGATCTTGCTGCCATTGCCGGCAGAAGATCCCAGGCGATACACCTCCGCCGACATCGCATCGAGAGCCCCACCCGCTTTGGCATACGCATCGGCGTGGCCCGACGTCATCATGGTGATCTCGCCTTTCGCAGCCCTGGCTGCACCGCCGGAGATGGGCGCATCCAGATACAGAATGCCTCGTTCCGCCAAACGCTCTTCGAGTGCAGTCGACCAGCTCGGGTCGACCGTGGAGCACATCACAAAGACGCTGCCTGCCTTCATCGCCGCGGCGGCGCCGCCATCGCCAAACAACACTGATTCTGTCTGTGCCGCATTCACCACAACGCTGATGACGATTTCGCAAGCGGCAGCCATTTCGGCCGCACTCTGGCAGGCGACACCGCCCTCCGCGGCAAAAGCTTTGGCCACATCGTGGCGCACGTCGAAGACGTGAACAGTAAAGCCTGCGCGCCGCAACGAGCCGGCCATACCCGCGCCCATGGCCCCTAGCCCGGCCAATCCAATGCATTCTTTCGTCATGCGCATCTACTCCATCTACTCTTGGGGACGAGCATACTATTCTTGTCTTAGCCTGCCTCGCCGCCAAACTCCGGATGCCTCAATCCCCGGATTTCCCGTTGAGCTTGGTGAGGCATCTCGCGCGTTTTTCGCTGGATACTGGATACACAAGGCAATCGCTGAGGGACGAGCCGAGTTCTACGAAGGGCACGGCTTTCAGCCGTGCCATAAAGCCCATGTTTAGCGCGCGGGTTTAGCCGCTGAGGTAAGTTTTCCATGGACTTGCCACGTTGCCTGGCCGCAGCGAAAATTAAAGCATTTTCGCAATTACTGTGTTCTGGTAAGAGCAGCGAGATGTGGTTTTTCTTTGAGAGAAAACCACGTAAAGGCAGGTTGCTTCGGTCTATACCAATTGCGAAAATGCATTAGCCATGCCATAAAGCCGATGCTCACCGAGCGGCTCTACAGGCCGCAGAAAAACTCATCTCTTTGAAGGGTACGGGCTACCTCGCCGCTGCGAGCATTACAGGCTGCGGGAAAGCTCATTTTTTTTGAAGGGTACGGGCTTCAGCCCGTACATAACTCCATTGCAATGAATCCGGCTTTAGCCGCTGAGGGAGCGATTTCTCGCTTACAGAGGCTTTTTCCGCAGCCTGCAAAGCACCCTCAACAACCCTTCAAACGCCGCTATGCACGGATGATCTGGCATCGATCGTCTTCGCAATCCCCGCAACACGCTCATAGGATTCGAACCGGTCGGCAGGTTCGTAGGTGTCGGTCACCACAATGAGCTCTTCGGCGCCCGTTTCCTGCACCAGTTTTTCGATCCCGGTCTTTACCGTTGTATCCGATCCCACAATGGCGGCGGCCAGTTTGCTCTCGACCGCGGCGCGCTCCCAATCCAGCCAAAGAGCATCCATCGAATCGACGGGAGGCAACAGCTCTACTGGCCGATTGCGAATCAACTGCAGAAAGCGCTGCTGTGGTGTGGTGAACAGCCGCTGCGCGAACGCGTCTGTTTCTGCTGCGATGACCTGCACCGCGACCATGAGGTGGGGCTGGCGAAGTACCGCACTCGGCTGAAACCGATCCCGGTACATTTGCGCCGCCGCATACAAATATTCCGGGGCAAAGTGGGCGGCAAACGCAAAGGGTAGACCCAGCATAGCGGCCAACTGAGCGCTGAACCCGCTCGAACCCAGCAGCGTGATGGGTACATTTGTGCCCTGTCCCGGAATTGCTTTGACGGCTTGTCCCGGCTTTTCGGGCCCCAGATAACTCCTCAGTTCTTCCAGCAGCATCGGGAAATCGTCTCCAGACTGATGTGAGTCCCGCCGCAGAGCTCGCATGGTGGCAAAATCTCCACCGGGGGCGCGTCCCAGGCCTAAATCGATACGGCCTGGATACAGCTCCTCCAGGGTCCCGAATTGCTCCGCAACCACCAGCGGAGCATGGTTGGGCAGCATGACGCCGCCGCTTCCCACGCGAATTGATTGTGTGGCCGCCGCGATGTGACCGATCAGCACCGGCGTTGCCGAGCAGGCCAGCCCGGCAATCGAGTGGTGTTCCGCCAGCCAGTAGCGCTGGTAGCCGAGTTGCTCGACGTGACGCGCCAGGTCGACGCTGCGGGCGATAGCGCTGCCCGGCTGCTCCCCTGGCCGCATGCCGACAAGATCCAAAACCGAGACCCCAAGCTGTTTGCTCATGCCGTGTTAGATGAAGCGTCGCAATAAGCGACTCAGCCGTTTGATCCGCATCCAATCACCCGAATGGCGGGCTGGCTCATTGCGAGGGGACAATACGTCTGCCCAGTAGCACATTCCGCAAATCGAGATTGAGAGGCTCGCCGAATGTTTGTTCCCCAGCCCATTGGATTCGTCACCAGCCCCTACCAGAACTCAAGTCAAGTGCCCAAGGGCTTGCATGCAACGCACGAAGCAGAAGGGATCCTTACCCTCCTTAAAGAGTTCGAGATCGGGCTCGCAGACATCGAAGGGTTCTCTCATCTCTTTGTCCTGTGGCAGTTCGATCGGTCTCCTGGTTTCGAGTTGATCGGCACGCCGCCGTTTGATGATCGGCCGCACGGAGTGTTTGCTACACGTTCTCCTCGTCGTCCGAACCCTATCGGCCTCACGGTCGTTTCGTTGCTTCGCCGCGAGAATGAGCGACTCTACGTGCGAGGTGTCGACATGCTCGATGGAACGCCCATTCTTGACATCAAGCCCTATCTATCGAGTGTTCCTCCTGAGCTGCTGCGCCGCGGATGGGTCGCCGAGGCTGAATCGCGTCGCAAGTGATGCCTGAACAATGGTTGGGAGTACTCCCGGGGGGGAAGACATCATGCCGCGGCAGGTTGCTGCGGCATCGTGCTCGCTGTCGGGCGTTTTCAAAAAAGAATCGCTGGCATAAAATCAGGCCGGCTCCCAAAGACAATTATTTTGGAAGTTCACCAACTCAGGGGATGAAATCGCATGCGGAGTGGGACACGGGGTACAGCGGGCAGGGTTTTGCAAGCATGGATATTGGGCGGTCTTCTTGCAGGTTTATCGACCGTTGCAGTGCGCGCCCAGGACCCACCACCGCCTGTGCTGCCGGCAGGTTCGCCAGAGGCTGCCGGCAGGCAGATCTTTGTCACCCGCTGTGCGTCCTGTCACGGCACCAACGCGACGGGCGGTGAATTTGCGCCTTCCATCGTGGAACGCGTCCCCTTGCGCACCGATGATGAACTGGTGAGCCTGCTGCACAGCGGCCTGTTGACGTCGGGCATGCCGGCGTTTCCCGACGTTGTCGATCAGGACCGCTCCCATCTCATCAGTTACGTCCGCACGCTCAAGCCCGCCAAGGGCACGGCCGTGATCCGTACCTCGGTCAGCCTGCAGGGCGGCAACAAGCTTGAGGGTGCTCGGCTAAACCGGTCAGCCAACGATATGCAGATCCTGGGCGACGACCAGAAGCTCTATCTATTACGCAAGACGGAATCGGGTGAATATCGCGTCGTCACCTCCCAGGCAGACTGGCCCAGCTACAACGGGCAGACCATTGGTAGCCGTTACAGTGAGCTGAAGCAGATCACCAGCGCCAACGCTTCGCACCTTCAGGCCAGGTGGATTTTTACCGTACCCAGCATCAAAGAAGTACAGGCCACGCCAGTGGTTGTCGAGGGCGTGATGTATGTGACTTCGGCGAATGAGTGCTTCGCGCTCGACGCCGGCAGTGGACTCCAGATCTGGCACTACCGTCGCGCCCGCACCCCGGGCATCACCGGGTCTGCCGCCGAGGGGGTGAACCGCGGCGTTACGGTTGCGGGCGATAAGGTGTTCATGGTCACCGACAATGCGCACATCATTGCGCTCAATCGAATCACCGGTGCTCTCCTGTGGGAGACGCAGATGATCGATTGGCGCCTGGGCTATTTCGCGAGCACCGCTCCCCTTGCCGCCGGCTCGCTCGTCGTCTCCGGAATCGGTGGTGGGGACGACGGCGCCCGCGGTTTTGTTGCCGCCTACGATCAGGCCTCGGGTAAGGAGGTCTGGCGTTTCTGGACCGTGCCGAAACGTGGCGAACCGGGTTCAGAGACCTGGCAGGGCACGGAGATCGATCATCCCGGCGGCGCGACCTGGATGACGGGAACCTATGACAAGGAACTCGATACCCTCTACTGGCCTGTCGGCAACCCGGGCCGCGACATGATCGGTGACTTTCGCGGGGGCGACAACCTGTATACCGACTCGGTGATTGCTCTTGATCCGAAGACGGGCAAGTTGAAGTGGCATTTTCAATTCACGCCACATGATGTGCATGACTATGACGCGATGGCCCCGCCCTCCCTGGTAGACGCCATGTGGGAAGGGAAGCCTCGCAAGCTCATGATCCAGGCCAATCGCAATGGCTTTTTCTATGTGCTCGATCGCACCGACGGCAAGTTTCTGTTAGGCAAGTCTTACAGCAAGGTGACCTGGGCCACCGGACTGACGCCGGAAGGGAGGCCGATTGTTGCGCCGAATCAGGAGGCGACGCACGAAGGCAGGGTTGCCTGCCCGTGGCTCGTCGGCGCGTCGAATTGGTATTCGGCTTCGTGGAATCCCCTCACCTCGCTTTACTACGTGCAAACCAACGACAAGTGCGGCATCTTCACCCGCGATGACACCCCCTATAAAGTGGGCCAATCCTATATGGGCGGTTCCTTCGGAGCCGATCCCGCCCAACCGGGGCAGAGGATCCTTCGCGCGTTTGACATCCAGACGGGCAAAGCCGTGTGGGAACTTCCGCAGACTGGCGACGCAGACACCTGGGGCGGTGTGCTGAGCACGGCGGGCAGCGTGGTGCTGTATGGAGCGGACGACGGAACGTTTGCTGCCGCGGATGCAAAGACAGGAACGCCGCTTTGGAGTTTTCAGACAGGTGAGAAGGCGCATGCTTCGCCGATGACCTACCTGTTCGACAACAAACAGTATGTGGCGGTTGCTATGGGATCGAACATCATCGCCTTCGGCCTCCCCGACTGATATTTGACTGACATGTGACTGCCATTTTCCCGAAATTTGCAATTTGTGCCAGGCACTCTTAACCTGCTCCTTCTGTCTTTATCGAGAAAAAGAGGTGTTCTTTTGAAGCAATCGCGGAGAGACTTTGTAAAAACCGGCGCAGCCTCGCTCGTTTGTGGTTCTGCTCTTCTTAAGGCCGCTTCTCTGCAAGCGCAGACGCTGAAAGTGCCGCTGGGTCTGCAGCTTTATTCGCTGCGCCAGCAACTGCCGACGGACTATGCCGGCACGCTCAAGCAACTGGGCGCGCTTGGCTACAGGGAGGTAGAGTCGGCGGGCTATTACGATCACAGCGCCGCCGAAGTCAAAACGGCCATGAGCGATGCCGGGTTACATCTGGTGAGCGCCCATTACTCTTCCAACGATCTGCATGAGAAGCTCGACGAGATCATCGCCTTCAGCAAAGAGGTGGGCGTCAGCTACATTATCTGTTCTTTCCCCGGCTTTAAAGATCCAGAACGGGGCAAGAGTGTACCTGCGAAAGAGCGGGCGAACGCATTCACCCTTGAAGACTGGCGCTGGAATGCCGAGCAGTTCAACGCGATTGGCGAGAAGGTGGCCGCGGCCGGGATGAAGTTCGGTTATCACAATCACACCATGGAGTTTCGTAAGGCCGAAGGTGTTGTTCCCTACGACGAGTTGCTGCGTCTGACCGATCCGGCCAAGGTCACCATGGAGATGGATTGCGGATGGGTTACTGTGGCCGGCGCAAATCCGATTCAGTATCTGGAGAAATATTCCAGTCGCATCAGCATGCTGCATGTCAAGGATTTCAAGGGAATCACGCCCGACTCGTCCATTGTGAATGTGCCCACCATCGTGGAACTGGGTCAGGGCAGCATCGATTACCGCCCGATTTTTCAGGCAGCGGCCAAAGCCGGTGGGGTGAAGCATTGCTTCGTCGAACAGGAAGGCTACAACGTAGCCCCCATGGAAGGCATGAAAATCGACGCTGACTACATGCACAAACTGGGCATCGGCTAAAGCATTTTCACTTCTGGTGTTTACAGAGTAACGACTCCCATGGCGGCTTTTCCTCAAGAAAAGCCGCGCTTCACCGCACTCTCCTGTGCAGAGTAGAAGTGAAAATGCTCTAGTCAAGGGACCGAAGCAAACGCTGCTTCCCAAAGAAGCATTGTTATCTCGCCTGCCCCGGCCTGCCGTGGGACCGAAGCGTAGCGAAGTGGAGAGATCTGCGGTTCTCTTCACCCGTCGCCGACCTGCGGACAAGCCCCCGCAGTCCTTTTTGTTTAAGCCGAACGTCTGCCCAGTAACCGAGTCAAACTACCAGGCATCGCGACACCAAACAACGTTGTGCACGCCAGATACCCCAACCCGAACACTGAAAGCACGCACAACCCCACCACGACTGAATGGCGATCGCGCAGGTGAAACGGCAACATCAGTTTCAGCCCATACCCACACGCGGCGGCGATCAACGCGCAGCCCCATAGCTTGGCGATCCTCAGACCTGAAGACACGACCTCGCCAATCCTCGCCTGCAACGCACGGCGCAGCAAAGCAAATTCCACCCAACCTGCGAGGCCTGCAGATAGCGTCAGCCCTGCAACCCCCCATTGGCGATCGATGCCGAGCAATCTGGGCAGCGGCAACGCAAACAGATAACCGAGCACAATCGTCAATGCTACGCGAATGATCGCAAAGTTCAGCGGCGTGCGTGTATCGCGCAGCGCGTAGAACGCGGAAGAATAAAGCCTGCCCGACGTGCTCGCGAGCAGCCCCACAGCCGAGCCTGCCAGCACACTCCAAACGAAGAGAACGTTGTCGGCGTTGAAATGCCCTGATCGATAAATCGCGGCAACAATGACATCGCCGAGCACAACAAAAGCAACCGCCGAAGGCACAACAAAGAACGATATATTTTGCAGCCCATTCTCCAGACGTTTGCGCAGGATCATACCGATCTCTTCGTGTGTTCCCAGCGCGCTCGACATGGCTGGCAGTTCAGCAGCCGAGATGGCCATGCCAAACAAACTCACCGGCAAGGAATTCAACGTCTGCGCGTAAGCCAATGCCGAAACCGCGCCGGCAGGCAGAAATCCGGCTAGGAAGGAATCGATATAAGCACTGATTTGCACTACACCCCGGCTCAGAAATACGGGGAAGAAATTGCGAACGACGCTCCGGACATGTTCCGAGCCCAAAGAGAGGTGAAAGTTGAGCGGGCGTAAGAACACCATCACCGTCGGCAACTGTACAGCGAATTGCAGGCCGCTCCCAATGACCGATGCAATGCCTATTACGATGGCGAGTCCAGATTCGCTTACATGGTTGCCCTTCCAGAGCATCGCAGTGATCATGGCAACATTCCAGATCACAGGTGCGGAATATGAGAGCAGAAACTTTCGATGGCTATTGAGAATCCCAAGGCACCACGCCGACATCACGAGCAGCGCCGCCCCGGGAAAGAGAATCTGGATCAGTCGGATAGTGAGTGCGCGCTTTTCGCCGTACCACACTGGGGCAATGACATCCATGAGCAAGGGTGCAGCCAGCACTCCGGCAACTGCGATCAGCGAGGTCAGCAGAAACAGTATGGCGAAGATGGATTCTGCTAACTCTGTTGCTTCTTTGTGGCGCTGTTCGGCCCGCAAGCGTGCATAGACAGGAATGAATGAGGCCGAAAGAACACCCTCGCCAAAAAGATTCTGCAGAAAGTTAGGAATGCGGAACGCCGCACGAAATGCATCGGCAGCATCTGAATTGCCGAAGTAGTGGGCGAACACCCGTTCGCGAACCAGCCCAATCAGCCGGCTAAGCAGAATCCCCGCACTGACTGCAAATGCGGACGAGCGGGAAGCGATACCTGTACGAGGGGCTGGATTACTCAAGGGCCTGTCATCAAGTCCAATGGCGATGCTGGCTTTACTCTAAAGCATCACACTCCGGTTCCCGTGTAACTTCCATGGCAACCGGAACCAGTTCGTAACCCACTAGGCCTGCTGTTCCAAGGTTACGACTAATTCTTCCCACTCAGCCGTGAGCGCAGAATGCTGTTCCCGCAGGTTTTCGAGCAACTGGGTCAACCTCTGCGTATTCTCGGCACTCTCATATACGCCGAGGGACGTTTCCGCGTCGGCGATGGAACTCTCAACGCGTGGAATTTCCTCTTCCACAAAGCTGCAGCGCTCCTGCATCTGGCGCAGCTTGATCGGATTCAGACGGCGAACCTTGGCGTCGATCGCTGCCGCGACGACTTGCGGGGCCGCTTCCTGCATTGCCCCCTGCATCGCGTCCTGAATCGCCTCTTGGGCCGCGGCTACCCGTGCAGAGCCATTGGACGAACCGCCCATCGCCGCGGAATCCTCCTTGCGGCGCAGATAGTCTTCGTAGTTGCCCGGGTATACGTGAACATGGCCGGCCTCGACCTCGAAGATGCGGGTTGCGAGCCGATCGATAAAGTAACGATCGTGCGACACCATGAGCACGGTTCCGTTGAAGGCTGCGATCGCCTCAAGCAAGACGTCCTTGGCCCTGAGATCGAGGTGGTTTGTAGGCTCGTCCAGTAGTAGAAAGTTTGCCGGGCTCACCAGAATGCGGGCCAGAGCGTAACGGTTGCGTTCTCCGCCTGAGAGCACGCCCAGAGGCTTGAAGACATCATCGCCAGAAAAGAGAAAGCAGCCCAACAGGCTGCGTAAGTCGGTGGTACTGACGCGTGGCGCGTTGTTGCTCATGTCATCGAGCATGCGCGCGTTGCCGTCGAGCACTTTGTACTGATCCTGGGCAAAATACTCCGCCGTGACGTTATGGCCTAGCCGCAGTGTGCCGCTCGAGGGCGGCTCGATGCCTGACAGCATGCGGATCAAGGTTGACTTGCCGGCTCCATTCACGCCTACCAGTGCAATGCGATCGCCGCGATCGATGGTGAAGCTTACGTCCTCAAGCACTTGCTTCGGTCCATAGTTCTTGGCCAGGTCAGCAACCTCCACCACGGTGCGACCCGATGGCTGCGGCTGAGGAAAGCTGAAATGGATGGCCTGTTCCTCCACAGGGATCTCGATGCGGACGATCTTTTCCAGTTCCTTGATGCGGCTTTGTACCTGCTTGGCCTTGGTGGCCTGGTAGCGAAAGCGATTGATGAATGCCTCTAGATGCTCAATATGCTCGCGCTGGTTTTTGTGGGCGGCCGCAAGTTGCGCACGCCGTTCGTCCTTCTGGACTAAATACTTTTCGTAATTGCCGTGGTAAACGTGCAGGCCCTTGTTCCATATCTCAATGGTCTTGTCCACGGTCACATCAAGAAAGTAGCGATCGTGAGAGATGAGGATGTAGCCATTGGGATAGCTGTGCAGGTAGCCTTCGAGCCAATTACGGGTTTCCAGGTCCAGGTGGTTGGTGGGCTCGTCGAGCAGCAGCAAACTGGGCTTCTGCAACAGTAGCTTGGCCAGCGCGATGCGCATCTGCCAGCCGCCTGAGAACTCCTCTGTTTGCCGGGTCCAATCATGCTTGCTGAAACCCAGGCCGCAGAGGACTGCGCCCACCTGCGCATCGAGCGCGTAGCCATTGTGAGCACGGAAATGCGAGTCCAGGTGGGAGAAGCGGTCCGCCGCCGCTGCGTATTCGGGAGTAGACGGGTCGAACTCGGCCAGCCGCGTGGAAAGTGCCTCGAGTTCCTGCTCCATGGAGCGAAGTTCGGCAAATACGGAGAGGCACTCGGCAAATACACTTCGTCCACGAAGAGCGAGGCCCTCCTGGGGAAGGTAGCCGATGGTCATGCCACGGGTACGCTGCAGCGTGCCGTAGTCGAGGGATTCCGCGCCGGCGAGTACCTTGAGCAGGGTGGATTTGCCGGTGCCGTTCGCCCCAACGAGGGCGGTGCGCTCGTCGGGCGTGATGAGCCAGTCGGCATTCTCGAACAATACGCGTGGGCCAAACCGCTTGCCGGCGGCAGAAAGTTGAAGCATAAGAAAAGCAGCGCCAGGGCGCTGCTCTCATTGTCGCATTGTGGGGACCCAACAACGAATTGCCTACACTCCCGGCTGGGTGGCCCTTCAACCCTTCCGTTGGCTTGAGAGGGGTTGCCGCCGCAGCCGCCACAGCAGCAGACGACTCCGTAGAAACCAAACCGCTCTGAAGGCGGTGCAGCGTGAGCGACAAGCGGGACTACGGAGTCGTCTGCCGTTGGGATAAACCAAACCAATCTGGAACTGTGACCGAACAGCCCCGGAGGGGCGGCTGATAGTAGCCCAGGACGTAGTCCTGGGTAGGCTTCAGTGATCGATCAAGTCCCGGAGGGACGACTGAGAATTCCCCAGGATGCAATCCTGGGTTGGATTAGCCTCACACAGATTTCTTGCTCCCCGGAACGGGTTTCTTTTTGCCCACCCGCTTTCTGGGCGCTGTCTTTGCCTTCGAAGGCGGAGCTTTCTTGCGCGCGGTGCGGGGTGCAAAACGGGAATGCAGAAACGTCTTGTAATCAGCTTCGGTCTGGTCAGCGTAGTCGCTTGCGAAGGCTTTAATCGCATCCACAAACCGATCGGATGTACCGATATAACCTACTAATGCCAGCGGGTCGCCCGCCCGTGCGTGTCCGCGGGCCAGCAACTCGCCACAAATTTCGGCATATTGCGTCAGGCCTTCACCCTTCAGATCTTCGATCTCGATGGAGCCTTTGTGGTCATTCAGTTGGCGAACCAGGTATTGCCGATTGTCGATCGTTGTCCATCCCAGCAGGATGTCGGAGAGAAACTGCATGGCGCGCTGGCCCTCGGCTACGCGGCGGCCCTGGTGTTGGGGTGCCCCCAACTCTCCCAGGTAGGGGGCATACGCCGACCCGGGTTCCTCTTTGATCTGTAGGAACAGGGGGTCTTCACTGCCGTTGCCTTCCATATAAACGACGTAATCGCGCAGTCCTACGCTGCCGGTACCCACAACGCGGAAGGCGACGTCGAGCGGGTGATACTGATCGAAAAAATGCTGGCGCTCTGGCAGCAGGCTTTTACGATACATAGGGAGCGAATCGAGAATGCTACGCGCTTTCGCAGGCGACAAGCGATATTGCAGCGGCCTCGCTTCTTTGAAGATGCGCTGCGTTTCGAGGGCATTGCCGGCAGTTTTCGCTGAGGCCTTTCCTGGTTCGGTCAGCCGCTTCACGTTGTACTGCGGAGTGGCTCGCTCTGCTTTGCTCAGCACCTGAGAGACAGGCGTAATCCGTTGCAATCGGTGCACCTGGAAGCGAGCCACATCGAGTACCGGCATGCGCGCGAACATGTGGATGGCCTGGCGGTAGCTGCGCAACAAGACTGAGGCTGCGTCGGTACAAGCAGAGTTCTTGCCGCCGGCTTCCCGTCCAGCGAGAATGACACTGGTTGCCAGCCGTTTCAGGTCCCACTCGAACGGTCCGCGGATGGTTTCGTCGAAGTCATTTACGTCAAAGACCAGCCGGCCATCGGGTGCGGCGTACGCACCGAGGTTACGCACGTGTGCGTCTCCACATAGCTGGGTAGAGATGCCGGCAAGAGGCAAAACGGCCAGGTCAGCGGACATCACCGGAACGGCGCCGCGGAAAAAGCCAAACGGCGAAGCAGCCATCCGCTCCCATTTAATCGCCAGAAGGTCCTTCACTCGACCCACGGAAGAAACAGCCAGAGCATCGATTGGATCGGTCTGTCGGTCAGTAGCGCGCCAGCGATTCTGTTCTTGCCGGCGCACCTGTTTGCGCCGTGACTGGCCAAAGGCGCGTCGTTCCGATGGGCCCAGTACCCGCTTAGTGGTCATGGTGTGGCTCCCTTGCAGTTTCCTGACAGTACACGGCTGGCAATGCGCCCCGCAAGACCGCGCTTTGCGACGAAGCCCGCTTTACAGGCTGTGCACAAGCCCCTGATGCAATGACTTCGCGCCACAATCATGTTAGGTAGGGCACGGCCTACCTCGCCGCAGCGATCATTAGCCCGAACCTAATTGCGCCTTGTAATGATCTCGGCTAAACAGGTTGCGGAAAAAACTCCCGAATCAGAGATTTCGCGTTGCGATGATATTGGGTAGGGCACGGCCTCTAGGCCGTGCCAACAAGCCACTACCATTGATGGCCTGCCTCGCCGCAGCGAGCATTAGGCCCTGCGGTACGTTTTTCCGTTGCCCTGCCGCGGTACCCGAGGAGGCAAAGCGTACCTCACCGGCCTCTTATTCCATTGAGAGAATATTGTTACTGAACCTTCTTGCCCGTCGGCTGTTGCGCCGTTGATTGGAGCAGTTGCTCCATCTCTTCATACACCGCGTTTGTCCATCCAAAGCCGACGACGTTTTGGTAGCCGGCGATCAGATCGACATCCGACGATCCGGTCTCGACGTTGTATTTCTCGTGGATGGTGCCTTCCTTCTGAAAGCTGTCGCGGACGGTCTGGCTAAATTCGGTAGCCACACGCCGCGCGTCGTCCACATACCCGTACTTCCGCAGGCCATCGGCGGCAAACCAATTCAGCGGGGCCCATCCAAAAGGCAGATCCCACTGCAGACCGCTCTGGTACGTGCTGCTCGCAAGGCCACCCGGCCGGTTGAGCAGCGCAAGGTGAGCATCGATGGCCGCAGCTTGTTCCTTGGTCGCCAGACCGGTCCATAAGGGATAGAAGATGGTGGCGTACACATAGCTCGACTGTTCACCTGCAGTGAAGTCGTAATCGAAGAACATTCCCTTGTCGGCATTCCAGAGATATTTGTTTACCGCCCCCTGGCGGGTTTCCGCCTGCTGCTTCCATTGCGCGGCTTCCGTGGGCCGATGCAGCATACCGGCAAAATCTTGCAGATCGCGCTCGTACTTGTAGAGCAGGCTGTTCAGGCCGACGGCGGCATAATGATGCGTCGACCCGCTAAACGGTTCGAAGCGAAAAGAGATGTCGAAGCCAGACTCGCGCGCCGCACGGTCTCCTTTATAGAAGTCGCGGGTGAGTCGATAACCATGGTCCCACGCAAGGCCGCACAAGACAGAACGGCGCACATCGCAACTGCTCTTCGCCAGCTCAGCCTGCTCAGCCGGGGAGGGCGACTGCGGAGCAGTAAGGAGATAGTTGGTGTGAACGTCAGGATGAGCGACCAGCCAATCGATCACTTCGATGTAATAGTTGCTGTGATCGGCAATATCGGGCACCGGTCCCTCACCGATGTCGAAATACCGCGCCAAACCCGTCTGTCCGGCGCGATGGATGTCACTGAGCCAGAAATCGTGATCGCGGCGAGCGTAGGAGTACGCGCGTGCCAGCCATCTATCCTGCTTGGCAACATTCGCGGCAGACGGATCGCGCGCAATCTCTGCGTCATAGACAGCGCGAATCATTCCACTCAACAAGGGTGGTTGTGAGCGGGTGAGGAAGTAAGTGCGGTTCGCGTTGAGCACAGCTCCGTAGCGTTCAATCTCGTAGAAAAAGTTCTCTACCATGCCACGAGCCAGGTCCACGCGGCCGTCGCGCAGCAGGCCAAGGATAATGAAGTAGCTATCCCACCCGAACATCTCGTTGAATCGTCCGCCTGGCACCACGTAGCGGTTGGGCAGGTAGAGCAGCCCGGGCCGCGGAATCTCCGATTCCTTTACATCGCCCAGATGCACGATGCGATGCGGCAGGTGTGCGATTTGTATCCTGCATTGCGACCGCAGTCTCAGCAATGCGTGCGGAGTGGACGCCCCGAAAGGAAGATACAGCACCGGAGGAGTCGTGACCTTTGGATCAACCAGAGTTTTGCACTCTGCCATGGAGCGGGAAAGACTGTCCCACCCCTGGTGGATATAGTCATCGATGGCAGCCGTAACCGCCGGAGCGTTCCCGGCCGGTGCGCTCTGAGAGCGGCCCAGTTGGCCGGCGGCGGCGAAAAATGCCAACACGAAGATTACACGGCAAAGCGTCACAGGGAGTCTCCCTCCGGGTGCAATGCTACATTCGAGCAACGTTCGTTGCGACCCTGGGTTCCTACTTCTAAAGCATTTTCGCAATCACTGTGGCCTGGTAAGGGCAGTGAGGTGCGGTTTTCTTTGAGAGAAAGCCACGTAAAGGCCGGTGGCTAAGCTCGCTGCGGCGAAACCGCTCGCTGTGGCGAGGCCGATCTACACCAATTGCGAAATACTCCCAGCATCGGTTTGAGTAAAGGTGGAGGCGTGAAAGAAGAATCTGAGCCCGTCGAGTCCAAGCGAAGGCGAGGCCACGGGGCATGGTTTTGGATTGGCATGAGCGCACTGCTGGTTGTTGTTGTCCTAGTGGCCACGTTCGAAGTCCTGCTGTCCCGTGCCGAGCCAATTCTGCGGGCGCGTTTGGTGCAAAGCCTCTCCGCACGTTTCCACAGTCGCGTGGAGATGGGCGCGTTCGAGGTATCTCTTCTGCGAGGGTTCGAGGTCTCAGGCCAGGATGTCGCTATCTATCCCGACAATGTCACGTCCAACACGCCCACATTCTCGGTTCGTCATTTCTCGTTCCGCACGGGGTACGCGAGCATTTTCCGCTCCCCGATGCATATCGGTTCCGTGGATCTCGAAGGGTTGCGCATCAACCTGCCGCCCAAAAGCCAACGCAAAGATGCTCCTCTGCCGAATCATCTTCCAAAGGATGATTCCACGAGTCACGCGCAGACCGGAAAGGTCAGCATCTTTGTGGGTGAGATGCACTGTACCGACACCGTGCTCACCCTCGGTACGGATAAACCGGGCAAAGTCCCGCTGCGCTTCGTTATCCAAAGCCTTTCGTTGCGCTCGATTGGCGCTGGTAAACCGCTGGACTTTACCGCGGTGCTGACCAACCCGAAGCCGGTCGGCCAGATCGAAAGCCGGGGCTTCTTTGGGCCTTGGAATGCCGATCATCCGGGAGCGACCGCGATTGGCGGCGTCTATGGGTTTCGCAACGCCGATCTCAGCACGTTCAAGGGCATTGCCGGCATTCTCTCGTCAGACGGAGCCTACCAGGGCACGCTGGATAAGATCGTCGTTGACGGCAAGACCGATACGCCTGACTTCCAGGTGAAGATCAGCGGCCACAAGATTACGTTGCATACCGACTTCCACGCGATTGTGGATGGCACGGATGGCGATACCTATCTGCAGCCGGTGCAGGCAAAGTTTCTTCATTCGACTTTGACGGCGAGGGGATATGTGGTCCGCGTGCAAGGGGAGCCTGGACGCCACACCTACCTCGATGTCTCTATGGATCATGCCCGCATCGAAGACCTGCTGCGTCTGGGCGTGCGTACCGACCCGCCGGTGATGGAGGGTCAGGTTGTGCTCCACACCAATGTCGACCTGCCACCAGGGAGCCAGGATGTTGCCCATCGCCTACGTCTGCGAGGGAACTTTTCCATTGTCAATGCGCGTTTCAGCAGCGAGAAGATACAACGCAAGATCGACGAGCTCAGTTTAAGAGGCCAGGGCGAGGTCGAACGAATCCACCAGGAAGAAAGGGATGGTGCACCCGAGGTCGTGCGTTCGCAGATGCGCGGTGATTTTGACCTGTCTGACGCGAACCTGAACCTGCCGAATTTGCATTTCGACGTTCCAGGCGCAAGCATCAAACTCGCGGGTATTTATAGCCTGGATGGAGCGAAGTTCAATTTCATCGGAACCGCGGATATGAAGGCCACGGTGTCGCGCATGGTGGGCGGCTGGAAAGGATTGTTATTGATCCCGGTGGATCGGTTCTTTGAGAAGAACGGAGCAGGCACCGAAGTTCCATTCAAGATCGATGGAACCAAGTCAGATCCTCATTTTGGTCTCGACTTCGGCCGCCGCAACACGCTCCCTCCCCAAAGGTAGAAGAGCCTTACAAGCGAGCATTGGCTCGTACACATGTTTTCTTGAGCCGCTCCAGGTAGGGCACGGCCTTTAGGCCGTGCCAATATGTCTCCACCTTGAAAGGGGCTTTACATGCTGCGGAAAAACTCGATAAGTAAGCACAAAGGATGACAAATTGGGGGATAGAAAACCATCACCTGAGGCTTCCGGACGCTCCTGGGGCATTCTGATCGCGATCCATTTTGTCATGCTTTCAGCAACTAAGTGAGTTTTTCCGCAGCCTGTTTAGCCCTGCGGTACGTGTTGGCCTGGGGAAGAACGTACCTTAAGGGCTGAAGCCCTCAGATCATGACCCGTCGATGGCACGGCCTAATGCTCGCTGCGGCGAGGTAGGCCATGCCCTACCCAAAACAACTAAACAGGCTGCCACCACTGCCCCCGTTTCATCCATCTGCGCGTCGGCAACGCCGCTAGGGGACTTTAAAGAAAGCCACACCCGTAACCGTGTCCAGAGTAGCGTGCGGGAAATCCGGGGCATCTCGTGTTGTTACGAGATGTGGGATACCTCGAACCTCAACGGGCGACCGTCCACACCTTACCCGCGATGCGTAGCGAGCACTTCCTCGTAAGTCTTGTAAACTCCCTCGAACACAGCGTCCCACGAAGCCGATAGCGCATAAGTCCGGGCTTCTGCCCGCATCCTCATGTGTAGCGCTGGATCAAGGATCAGCCTTGACACCGCCTCAGAAAAACCATCGTCCGTGGCAATAGAACCAGTCTCCCCATCCTTCACGATGTAGCGTGGGCCGCCATCCGGTGTCACGATCGCAGGAACGCCTGAGGCCAGCGCCTCGAGCACGACATTGCCGAACGTATCGGTGTGCGACGGGAAAACAAAGAGATCCATATTGGCATACGCACGAGCAAGATCGTGGCCGCGCAGCACGCCGGTGAAATCGGCGTTCGGTAGATCCTGCCGCAGCCGGCCCTCTTCTTTCCCGTGCCCGATGATCAGAAAGCGAAAATTGGTGATGCCGCGTGCGAGCAATTCCGTGCGAATACGCGCCAGCAGAAATACATTCTTCTCGACGGAGAGCCGCCCGCAAAATCCAAGCACGAAATCATCAGGCGTGGCAGTGCGATCCCGATGTTCCGGTGAGAATGCGACGGTGTCGACCCCGCGCGGCATCAAAGCACAAGGGCGGTGAGTAACACGCTCCAGCAACTGGCACAAATCGATGTTGGGCGCGAACAGAGCTTCAGCCAGCCCATAAAAGCGTGCACACGCAAACAAAGTAGCCGCTTCAATTTGCTTCTCCGCACCCGCCTGCCGGCTTTGAGGAAGCATGCGCAACAGCCAGCCTGAACGCTGTGCTGCATATTCGTGAAGATTGGTATGCCATGATGCGACCAGTGGAATCCGCATGCTCTTCGCCAGCCATGCACCCAGAATGCCCGGCTCACTCGGCCCCGTGACGTGGATAATATCCGGCCGAAAAGCGCGCAGCCGTTGTTCCAGAAGATATTTAAAGCGAATGAACGCAGGATCGAAGGTGAGATCTTTTTCCAGGCGGAAGGAGAGCCAGCTACCCCGTGGCGCCTCGAGCGTAGTCAGGTTCCCTTGTTGCTGCTCGCTGAGAACGGTTTCTCTCTTGCCCGGATGAAGACAAAAGAAGGGAAGATCTTTGCGTCGCGCAAATGCCTCAAAGTTGCGGCTGGTGTGCGCCACCCCGTTGATCTCATAAAACGTGTCGGGTAGATAGGCCACCCTGGGGGTTGCGGCGTACATAGGCAAAGTGTATCCGCACCCATGGATGAAGCAAGAAGAATTAGAGCAGAACCAGCATAGCCGTGTCCGGTCGACATCGGGGAAGTCGGATTTTTCTTGATAAAAAATCCAGTCAAGCAATCCCAGGAGAACCCATGAGAGCATTTTACAAAGGGAGTAAGGGAAGAATATGCCCTGGACGCAGGTGTTCCGTCAAAGAACACCTGCTCATAACCACTCCCACCACATCACAGTATTTGTGAAAGTGCTCTAAAAGGCTTCTAATTCACCCAGCGCAAAACGCACTTCGTGGGACTCATTCCAGGCCAGGCGCAAACTGTGGCTGATCGGGTGGCTCCCCAACAGCCTCACAAACTGGATCACCATGCGCATGTACACCGGGGCCTGGCCATTGGGCCAAAGCTGGCTGATGGGCCGGTCGATCCCGTTCATATCCGGATGATAGACGCGCTCATCCCAGCGGCGGGACCCTTCCGGAAAGTCTGGGTAGTCGCGAATGGCGTCCACCGTCGAACGCATGATGCGATGCTTCCAGGGCTCGGCATATTGCGGCATAAAGAGCACATGGCTGCGCTGCTCGCGGCGAATTTCATTTACAAATTCATTGAAGCTCGTCGCATGGGTCAGGTTTACGTTGGCGTTCGGCTCCAGGCCGTGGCGATCGCCGCCAGAGATCAGTAGCATGTTCCACCGCGCCGCGAGTCGCTTCACCAGGCGATTCTCTTCCCAGTTGCGCAGACCATTCAATTCGAGCGCATGGATGAAGCGGCTGTTTTGCGTCAGGAATTTTTCCACGCAATGCTGGTGCAAATCATCGCCGATTGTATACAGATCCCAGAGCGGATGGTTGAACACGATCAGTACGTTTGGCAGGTCATGCAGGGCAGAGAGCAACTCAGTCAAGCGCGCGTCGCTGGGATTCGCCGTGAAGTTTTCAAAGGTGCTCATCCACGAAGCGCCGGAGTCACTGGGCAAGTTGTGGATACCGAGATGAAAAGCCTGATCCTTGCCAAAAGGCGTTGTCCACTCGACAGAGACAGGAATATGACGCGCGCTCGTCACTGTACGCAGCAACATGGGCGCCTGAATATCGTCATGATCGGTGATAGAAACCAGGGGCTGCACCTGGAGTGACTCGGCGATCTGCCGGCTCTCCAGATCGAATGCCAGGCGGGGCGTCAGCGGAGGTGTCCAGTAACTCGCGGCGTAGTTCACCTGCAGGCTATGGTTTTTCTTGCACCGCTTCTCTTCGCGCGCCAGAATACTCCGGAAACATTGGTACTCGTTCGCCAGATTGGCGATGAAGTCGAGCGTTTCTTTCGAGCGATTGGTGTGGCTGTGTAACGATACGCCGGAGGCAAAGCCCTCGGCGGCGCGTTCGTTGTTCCAGAGATACGAGATACTTGAACCTGCCATCTCTTCCTCCCTTTTGGAGCAACCCGAGCCCGGCTTTGCTGCCACACTCACCCGTGTGGTCGCTCTGATGTGCCCATTATCCGGTGCAACTTATGAACGGGGAGTTACGGGGAGACGAATTGACATCGAATTTGGCGGGAAAGTGCTTCGCCCGACACACCTTGTTACCGAAAAGGTAACTGAGATGGCTGCTCTTACCGTGTACTGGTAATGTCCGGGTTGTGGAGAGGTTCTTCTTCTGCGTGGGGTTGTGACTGGCGGCGATGATCTTCGGGCTCGAGGTGATATCGGGTCAGGTCTGCCTTGAGTATTTCAAAAGCTTGCTCGGGGGTATCGGCGAATTGAAATAGGGTGCGATCCGCGGGCGAGATCGCGCCTTTCTCCACCAGGACATCGAAATTCAGGATGCTGTTCCAGTAGGACGAACCGTACACCACGATGCTGATCTTTTTGGCCAGTTTTTCTGTCTGGATCAGGGTCAGCAGTTCGAACATTTCGTCCAGCGTGCCAAACCCTCCAGGAAAGACCACCAGTGCTTTGGCAAGATACGCAAACCAGTACTTGCGCATGAAGAAGTAATGGAACTCGAAGTTGAGCGAAGGCGTGATGTAAGGGTTTGGCGCTTGCTCAAAAGGCAGGCGGATGTTCAGCCCGATCGACTTGCCGCCGGCCTCGTAGGCGCCGCGGTTCGCCGCTTCCATAATGCCGGGGCCACCGCCGGAGGTTACGACAAAGCGGTGCCGGCGTCCTTTAAGGGTCTGCGTCCATTCGCTCACCATAAAAGCGAGCTTCCGTGCGTCCTCGTAATACCGGGCCATTTCCACGCCGGCCTCCGCGCGGCGGTGGCGAAGTTCGCTTGCTGTGCCCTGGGCGATTTCTTCGTCCGTGGCCGGCTGCTCGTGGCTCGGCGCGGGCTTGATAGATCCCGTCTTATCCAGTAATTCGAGTTCCTGGCTAGCGTCCGCTTGAGCGCGGAACCTGGCTGAACCGAAGAATACGATGGTGTCTTGAATGCGTTCGCGGCGAAAGCGTCCCAACGGCTCGGAGTATTCCGAGAGGATGCGCACCAGCCGGCCATCCGGACTATTCACGAAGGCAGGGTTCTGGTACGACAGGGGAGCGCTGTCAAGTTCGGGGGGCTTGTCCTGTTTAGGCTTCATGGGTTAGGAGGTGGATTCGCGAAAGTTTAGGGCTTCGGCGCCCGCGATCCAAAGATTCAGCAATCCAAGTCCAGAAACGATTCCACGAACAGCGCCATGCATCAGGAACGTGGCCACGCTCGGGAAATAGTTGATGAGGGAGTTGTCTGCCCATAGAGGTCCGTACCAGGGCAGCACCAGCACGATGACGCCGATATAGATTCGAATCACAACATAAAGACAAAGCTCCACGCGGCGCAGCCAAACCGGAAGCCGGGAGGGCCGCTGGGGCGCGGGTTGCCGTTCTTGCACGGTCGAGCCGTTCGGAGAACTGGACGAAAACAGATTCGACTGTTGCGGCATTTTCCTTAGGCCAGGGCAAAACTCAAGCCACCCCAGTGTGATCTAAGGCAACAGTAACACAGCAGAGGGACCAGCCCGGCCTGCCTACTTACCGGACGCGTATCCAGGAATCGAAGCCCAGCAACAGCCTCCCCAGTCCAAAAACCTGGGTGGCCCATTCAAGCCCGGTTTTGGCTTGAGTGGGGGTACAAGGCTGCGGAAAAACTCTTACACATTCCAACCTTTCGCATGGGAACGGCTGCTAACGAAGGGCGCGGCAACGACCGGGTAGGGCATGGCCTTCAGGCCATGCCATTCAAAGCAAAACTCAATGGCCTACCTCGCCGCAGCGAGCATTAGGCCCTGAGGTACGCTTTTCCCCAAGGCTAAGAGAGAATCTCAGCGGTTTACAGCCGCATTCGCCTTGCAGACTCAAAAAAGACTCTGCGCCGCGAAACTCGCACGCCGCCACCGCAAAGAAAAAAGGCCCAGGGCGTGAGCCCAGGGCCTTTTCCATCCTTCTCGATACTTTAAGCTGTGCGCATCTGGACGGAGTTACCCGCCTCGGCCGCGGCCGCAGCCAGGATGCGATGGTGAATGGTGAATAGCGCCAGCTCAAGCCGGTCAGAAACACCAGTCTTATCGTAGACGCTGCGCAGATAGTTCTTAATGACCTGTTCGGTCGTTCCGAGGCGCAGGGCGATCTCTTTGTTCTTGCAGCCCTGCACGATCAGAGCCACGATCTTCATCTCTTTTGGGGTGAGCCGGTCGCGCACGCGCGCGCCCACCGAGTCTTCTTCCTCAGAACCGATGGCCTCGGCTGGCCGCTGAATCGATGAGAAACCCTTAATGACCCGATGCACGCACTCGACCAGTGCCTGGCCAGTGGTGTTGCGGTAGACCACGCCGCGAATATCGTGTGCGGTAAATACCTGTGCGGGTTCGCCATTCTCTGCAATGACCACAGCGCGGCTGCCGGCAGCCTTCACATGCGACATCAGATCCTGATATTCGGGCCGTAGCGCTGAAGCGAAGAGAACGATGGAGGAGCGATACGCATCGACCGAGAGGAGCAGGCGCTCCAGGTCTGCACATTGTGCGGCTACGCGGAAATCCTCTTCGCTCGCCAGAACTTTTGCGATACCGGCGCGAAAGATTGCTTGGTTGTCAGCCAGAATAATTTTATTCATCGTGCTGCCTTGTGCCTCGTGTTGCTGCTTTTTCGCAATCTTTAATGCTTCTTGCGTCGCAACCTGCGTGACGCGAATCTAACGATGAGTCTTGGAACGTTCGCCGCGGTTCGGCACGACCGGGTTTCCGGCGCCTGGCCGCCTGTTCACGCTATCGACCAGTGGCCATCGGCCGTTCTAAGACGTACAGTTTTGCGACACCCCAGTTCCGTTCGTTTTCTCCACAAAAAGCGGAGAATCTGTGGTGTGTCGGTGATGTCAAGCCTAGCTGTTCAGGCAGGAAATGAAACCCCACGAAAGTGGCAGGGTAGCGCTCCCAAGTTGCTGTCCCGGCTGGATTTGTGTGTAGGGAGCCATAGCCCGGGTGGCACGTCGCGACACACAGGCAATACACTTAAAGAACCATGGCAAAGCCAGTTATCCTCGCGGTAGACGACGATGTAAGCGTCCTGGAGATGGTCGTCCAGGATCTACGTCGCCAATACGGGGCCAACTACCGGATTCAGCGTGCGGCGTCTGGCCAGGCGGCGCTCGACATCTGTGACCAACTTAAGAAGCGGGGAGACGTCGTCGCGCTGTTTGTTTCCGACCAGCGCATGCCCGGCATGTCGGGAGTCGAGTTTCTGGGCAAGGCCATGGTGTACTTCCCGGACGCGAAGAGGGCTCTTCTTACCGCCTACGCCGATACTGAGGCAGCCATCCAGGCCATCAACACGGCCAAAATCAACTACTACCTCACCAAGCCCTGGGATCCGCCGGAAGAACGCCTCTATCCGGTACTGAATGACCTGCTGGAGACCTGGAGAGAAGACTACAAACCGCCCTTTGAAGGCTTGCGAGTGCTGGGGCCCCGCTACAACCTGCAGGACTATCAGGTCCGCGAGTTCCTGTCTCGCAATCGGGTACCCTACGTCTGGTTGGATCCGGAGCAGAGCGCCGAGGGGGTCGATCTTCTGGCCCGTTTCAAACTGGATGACCATAAGCTGCCGGTGGTGCTTTTTGGGGATGGCTCCTATCTGGTCCAACCCGGCCAAATGGAACTCGCCAGCAAGATCGGCTTACGAACGCAGGCGACCAAGGAGTTTTACGACCTGATCATCGTTGGCGCCGGTCCGGCTGGATTAGCGGCAGGGGTGTATGGAGCGTCGGAAGGTCTGCGCACCCTGATCATTGAAGACGACGCACCAGGAGGGCAGGCAGGTTCCAGCTCAAGGATTGAGAATTACCTCGGTTTCCCCGACGGCGTGAGCGGACAACTGCTGGCTGAAAGGGCGGCCATCCAGGCTAGGCGCCTGGGGGCTGAACTGCTGACCCAGAAAGCCACAGGGTTGCGGACCGAGAACAACTACCACATCGTTCAGCTTGCGGATGGCCGGGAGGTATCGACCCACGCTTGCCTGATCGCTGTGGGCGTCAATTACCGCCGTTTGAGCACCCCGGGCGTCGACCGTCTGACCGGAGCGGGGGTCTACTACGGGGCCGCGATGACCGAGGCCAAGGCATGCGCTGATGAAAGTGTGTATATCGTTGGGGGGGCCAATTCAGCCGGCCAGGCGGCTATGTTCTTCTCCAAGTATGCGAAAAAGGTCACCATGCTGGTCAGGGGCGAGTCGCTGAAAGCCAGCATGTCGAAATATTTAATCGATCAGATTGCTGCCACATCGAATGTAGAGGTAAGAACGTACTGCCAGGTGGTCGAAGCTCTCGGAGAAAGTCACCTGGAATGCTTGCGGCTCTGTTTCCCGCAAGGCCAGGAAACGGTAGCGGCGAGCGGGCTCTTTATTTTCATCGGGGCGGCGCCGAATACAGATTGGTTGCCAAGCACGGTTATGCGCGACGCGAATGGCTTTATTCTCTCTGGTTCTGACCTGAAGGTAGATGGCAAATTGGCGAAGGGTTGGACTCAGGATCGCGCGCCGTACCTGCTCGAAACCAGCGTCCCGGGAATTTTCGTTGCTGGCGATGTGCGCCACGGCTCAGTCAAGCGCGTGGCCTCATCGGTAGGTGAGGGGTCGATCTCAGTGCAGTTTATCCACCAGTACCTGGCGCAATTCTAAGGGTTCACTCATAACCAATGACCGACGTTCAGCAAAGTTCGAGAATAGAACAGGTGACGGCATCCGCCATTGCCCCGCAACTCAAGAAAGTGCCGATCTTCGCCGGCGTGTCGCTCGAAGATCTGGGATGCCTGGACGCACTGGAGTTGATTCACGCCGATGCCGGTTCCGACATTACAGACATCAATCGGACGCATCGTGGCTTTTGGATTCTGCTTGAAGGCGAGCTGAAACTTCAAAGGCGCCAGGACGGCGGAGAGCTGATGCTGATCGGCCACATGGTCGCCGGAGAGACCTTTGGTGAAGTGCCCCTGTTGATGGGGAAAGATTCAGAAGCAGTGATTACCGTGCTCCAGCCGAGCACGGTTGTTTTTTTGCGCGAAGAGCTCTTTTGGAAGCTCATGTTCGCCTGCCCCAAGATACGTATTGAGGTGCTGGGCAACATGGCCCGCAGGCTGCAGATGTTCCAATCGCAGGAGCTGCATCGCGAGAAGCTCATCTCGCTCGGCACCATGGCTGCCGGCCTCATGCATGAATTGAATAATCCTGGCGCCGCCGCGCGCAGCGCTGCTTCGCAGATGCGAGAAAATCTGAGCCGCTTGCAGCACATCAGTCTGCGCCTTTGCAGCCGGGAGGTGATGACGCCAGGCCAGGCGGAATGCCTGCATGACTTACAGGAAATGGCTCTGCAACCTCATAAACCAAACGTCATGAGCTCGATGGACCAGGCCGATGCTGAAGAAGAGCTGGAGTCGTGGCTTGGGTCGCACGGCATCGAAAACGCTTACAAGCTGGCCGGCACGTTGTGTGGCATCGGCTTCAACGCCCAGACACTGGAATGCGCCCAGCATGAGTTTCCTGGCAACAGCCTCTCAGACCCTCTCAACTGGATGGAAGCGCTTATCTCCAGCGTGCAGCTCGTAGGGACGATTGAAGAGAGCGTTTCCCGGGTCACGGACCTGGTGAAAGCAGTCAAGAAGTATGCGTACGACGATAAGCCTCAGCGCCACCAGCTCGATGTGCACGACAGCCTGCAAAGCACCCTGGTGATTCTGGGACACAAATTCCGCCAGAAAGAGCTGGCCGTAAAAAAGCTTTTCGCCCCCACTCTGCCAGTGCTTTCCACCTGTGGCGTGGGACTGACCCAGGTTTGGACAAACCTTCTGGATAACGCCATCGACGCCTCACCGCAAAAAGCCACCGTCACTGTACGAACCTGGGTGGAAGCAGACAAAGTCTGCATAGCGATTGGCGATGAAGGGCCGGGTATTCCGGTAGAGAACAGGAAGCTGATCTTCGAGCCCTTCTTCACGACCAAACCAACGGGTCAGGGAACCGGGCTGGGCCTGGACATTGTCCGCCACATCGTCATCGACAAGTTTGGCGGAGAAATCACACTGGACTCGGTACCCGGCAAGACAGAATTCACCGTCAAGCTACCGGTTGTCTCCTAAGTCGAGACAGCAGGGCAAGCTCTGTCAAGCTACGGGAAAACCCAATTCTTTGAAGGGTACGGGCTACCTCGCCGCAGCGGGCCACCTCGCCGCAGCGAGCAGCCTCGCCGCAGCGAGCATTACAGGCTGTGGAAGAACTCTTGTTACACACTCCAAGCCTTCGCGCGAGAATCAGCTCTTAACGAAGGCCACGGCTAAGCTCGCTGCGGCGAGGCAGCCGTGCCGATAACGCGGCGGCTCTTGATGGCCTTCAGGCCCTGAGGTACCTTTTCCACCTATTTGTCACCTTACCCCAACGAGAAAGAATGTACCTCAGCGGCCTCAGCCCGTACATAACTCCACTGCAACGAATCCGGCTTTGGCCGCTGCGGGAACGCTCTTGCAGCGACTTCTCCCGCAGCCTGCTCTAGTGCGAGTCACTCCCGTTGCTGCTTTTCAGGTGGTCACTGTTGGCCCACAGAACCATTGAGATGAACAACGTCACACCTGTGATGATTACCACACACACTTCGAGCATCGTTTCCTCCAGCGGAAATTTATTTTAACCTTTCCCGCCTTTGCGATGCTCGAAGAGTTTGGCATCGATCAGAAAACGGAACCAGAAGGTCTGCAGGGTCCAGAAAATAAAGCCTTCGCGGCCGTCGAGCAGACCCAGGCGAAAGAAATAGCGGTAAACGAAGAGCGCATACGGGCGTACGAAAAGCGGCGCGTTGTTATACAGCCCTCGCAGATAGCGCTTGCGTTCGATTGGCCCGCCCCACAAGCGAGGCCTGATCCGCTGGGCGCGTGCCCCTTCGATCGCTGCGGTCTGTTCCTGCACCTCCGCATCTGCCCAGCGATTATGCCGCGCAGTCCACTCGGAAAGCGACATCAGGACTTCGTCGATCATGTAGCCGTCGAGCCGTCCGGCTGACCCCTCCGGCAGATAGAAGTGCTGGTCATACTTGCGCTCTTCGCAGCGGCCTGCTCCATTACGGAAGAGCCGCATGTGCCATGTGGGCGACATGCCTCCGTGTCGCAACACCCGGCCAAGAAACTGCACCAGGCGCGCGATCAGAAAGCCCGATGGCTCCGGGTTGTCCGGCAATGCCTTGATCGACGCAATCAGCTCGGGCGTGAGCCGCTCATCGGCATCCAGGTGCAATTGCCAGGGATACCGCAGGGGCAGGTTGTCGATCGCCCAGTTGCGCTGTGCTCCATAGGATGCAAACGCATGCTGCACCACCTGCGCCCCGTATTGCTCGCTCAGCGCCACGGTGTCATCCGTGCTGAACGAGTCCACGACGTGCAGGTCGTCGGAGATCTGCTGCGCCTGCGCAAGCGTTTCCGCTATCGTGTCCCTCGAGTTGTAGGCGAGAACAATGACGGAAGGCTTCATCCTTATGGCGCCTTCGCTTCCAGGTCCTGCACGCAGCGAAAGCCCACGGTTGCCGAGCGATCGATACCGGGCGCCATGAGCAGGTATTTCCCATGCTCGCTGAGACGGTAGGCTTGGGGAAAATACCAACGCGAACCCTGCGGCTGGTAGTGGCTGCCTCCGCGCAAAATGGCCGCGCACGTGTGTGGATCGCAATATTCATCGGTCCATTGCCAGACGTTACCGGTCGTATCCATGACGCCGAAGAGGCCGGCGCCCGTGGGATGTGCGTCTGAATCGTCGGGTGGCGTCATGCTGCGGCTGGTGTTGGGCGTCGGCACGGCGGCCGCGTTCCAGCCGTCTCCCCACGGATAGGCGCGGTTATCCTTCCCCTGTGCGGCATATTGCCATTCCCATTCGTGAGGCAGCCGTTTGCCCGCCCACTTGGCATACGCGCGCGCGTCCTCGATCGATATCCACGTGACCGGTTTCTTTTCCCATCCGGCAGGGAAGGCGCCGTCTTTCCAATCTCGCAGAAAGTTATGGTCATCGGTGGGATGGTAGGAGGTCGCGGCCAGAAATTTCTTGAACTCCGCATTGCTTACCGGATATCGATCGATGCGGAAGGAGTCGATGTGCATGGGCTGCGCGTGATAGCGGCGTGCAGACGGTTCCCAGGGATACTGCACATCCACACCCTCGTCGTTCATGCCCTCGATCTCGATGCCGCCTACACGGAAAGTAAAATCGCCTCCGGGAATAACCAGCATCCCATCAGGCAGAGGCCCGGTGGCAACCGCAGCGGGCGTGTCCACTAACGTTTGCGGCACTGTTCGCCATTCTGTGCTGTAGCTCGCCCATGCCTTTGCGCTACGCATTTTCTCCATCAGATCGAGCACAGGCTTCGATAGGGGAGCGTCCGATTCAAGAACAGTGCCGTAGCCGTCAGCATCCAGCGTAAACGAGAGCGCGACCATGGAACCTGCCGGCTCCGCAGTCAGTTCAGTTCCGTGCCACAAATCATAAAAATGTGCGCCCTGCATGGGGACAACAACAAGCTGGCGCCCCGGCGCCGCATAGTGATTGCGATTCACGATGGTCCAAACGATGGCATGCGCCGAGGGCCATTTGCTGGCAAAAACACCGAAGTGTTCGGTGCCGGTGTAGGGTTCCCAGTCCGGACTATTCAGGAGCGTGCCCAGTGCGCGTTCTATGGCCGCGACGCGCCGCAAGGATTCGCCATCGCGTGGAGTCACCCCGTTCCAGATTCCCCAGATGTTCTCCCAGGAAACGTAGCCCGTTCCGTTGAAGAAGGCCTGTTGCAAATCATCGTTACGATCATGAGCCCAGCGATTCACGATGTTCACCATGTGGCGCGTCTCCAGCCACTTGTCACGGCTCACGGGTGGCAGAAATTCGTGCTTCCAATCTTCGCCCCAGCTCAGGTTGTTGTACATCAGCATGTCGTCGCTTGCCGGCGCCAACTCCGGTTCCAGTGCCAGTGGATGCCCGGTTGCGTCCGATGCGGAGCGAAAAGAACGGGACATGCCGTACAGCGTGTCACCGTTGATGCCGTCGGCTCCCACGGTCGCCAATTCCTTGGCAATCGCTGTTGGATCGGCCGTGCCTTCGTCGCGTGTCCCCTGATCCCACATCATGATGGGGAACAAGACGCGCACGCCGTGCCGATGAAACTGTTCAACCATTCCGCGCACGCCGGCCACTCCGCCAGGAAGATCACGGAACAAATCGTACTGGTTGCGATCGTCGATGCCCAGGTTTGGATAGGTGTGCCATAGCAGCACGCTATCGATGCCGCCATACCGGGTATCCAGGTCATCCAGGTAGCGATCGACGGTATATTTCTGTGCGGTTCGATCGTAGAAGTACCGGTCGTGCATCATCATCTGCGGCTGGATAAAACTGGTTTGCGTCCACAGCAGTTCAGGCCGGTCGTACTGGCTCGCCTCGTAGCCCATGCGTAAGCGTTGCTCGCCGCGCCAGTGCTGGATATCCGCAAGCCACGCCGCTGTCTCGGCCGGCGTGCACACTTTAGCCCTGCTGGTGTTCCAGTCGGAGACGAAGTGGCATTGCGGCCCAGGAATCTGTTGGCTCTCCTGCGGGCCCGGCACGACGTCGCTGTCCTGCGCATAAAGACGAGCATGCAGAGGCGCCAACGTCAGCGCGATCTGGGCCAGCACCAGCAGCCGCGAGCAGATCCTCATGCGCGCACAGGTTTGAAAGCCGCCGGTTCCAATATCGCGCTTTGGATCCGTTTGACCCCGGCTTCACTCAAGTCGTGGTCGGTTGACTCGACCGAATTGCCTTTGCCGATGGCCCGGCAGGCGTCCTCAAGAACGTAGGTCTCGAAGCCGGCCTGCATGCTATCGATGGCGGAGAAGCGCACGCAGTAGTCGTACGCAAGCCCGGCGATGAAGATCCGCCCCAGTCCGCGCTCGCGCAAATATCCGGTAAGCCCCGTGCGCGTCAACCGATCGTTCTCGCGGAAAGCCGAGTAGGAGTCGATGTTGTTACGAAAGCCCTTGCGCAGAATCAGCTCCACGTTGTCCGGCTGCAGATGCGGGTAAAACTCCGCACCCGCGCTACCCTGCACGCAGTGGTCCGGCCAGAGTATCTGCTCGCCATATTCCGTCGCAATCGTTTCGAACGGCGACCGGCCGGGGTGATGCGACGCGAAGGAATGGTGATCGCGAGGGTGCCAGTCCTGGGTCATGATCACGTGGCGGAACAGGTGGGCGATGCGATGGATAATCGGTACGACTTGCTGGCCTCCTGGAACGGGAAGTGCGCCACCATCGCAGAAGTCATTCTGCACGTCGATGATCAACAGAACATCGCGGTCAACGAGTTCGATACTCATGCTTTATCCACCACTTTCAAACACCGAATCAACAACAACCTTTGTCATCCCGAGCGAATGCCAAGGAACAAAGCAAAGTCCGTGCCCCCAACAAAATTGTCATCTCGACCGGAGCGAAGCGGAGTGGAGAGATCTGCGGTTCGCCTCAACCAGCAACGAATCTCCATAAAATCTAACCCACTCACTCCTTTGTCATCCCGAGCGAAGTCGAGGGATCTGCAGTTCTCCTCAACCAGCAGCGAATCTCAATAAAAATCTAACCCACTCACTCCTTTGTCATCCCGCCTGTCCGGCTTGCCGTGGACGCGACTCCGAGGGATCTGCAGTTAAAAACTATACCGCAGCGAAAACTGCTGAATACGCGGTTGCGTAAGCGTCGCGCCATAAACACCAAACTCGCCATTCGAAGTCTGGTTCTGCAACGACGTCAGCGGATTCACGTCAAACCGCACAGAGTTCGTTACATTAAACACTTCCCACGTGAACTTAAGCGACTGCTCACGATAAACCTTCCACGCCTTTGACAGCCCCGAGTCCACACCAAAATATCCATCGCCGCGAAACACATTGCGGCTGCCCGCTTCCCCGGGCAGCGGATTGCGAATCGGCGGCCCGGAGGGCAATCCATTCAGAAGCGAGGAAGGGTCGGCGAACACCTGAGGAGCCCCCGAGGAGTTGAGATGCTTGCGCGTCTTCACCGGCCCCGTCTTCACCACCGCGCTCTCCTGCGACCAATCCACCTCCCAGCCGTTGCCGGCCAGCACGGTGAAGGGGAGCCCACTTGTCCAACGCGCCAGCCCAGAGAACTGCCAGCCGCTCACCAGTTGGTCGACGATGGGGTTAGGATTCTGCAGAAATCTTTGGCCACGTCCAACCGGCAACAGATAAACCCAATCCCCCGTAATCAGGTGCGTGGTATCGAAGTCAGAAACGCCATAGTTTTCCCGAGGACGAAACGCATTCACGATCCAGCTAAAGGTTGATTCTGCATTGGCGCCGCACTGCACGCAGGAGCGCTCCGTATCGGAACCCAAATCCAGCGACTTCGAATATGTGTAGCTGAAGTCCGTTTGCAGGCCATGGCTCATCGCGTGGCGAAGCACCAGTTGGGCGGCGTTGTAGTTGCTGGTGCCGTTCGACACCCAACTGAAAAGCGAGTTGTACTGTGGATTATAAAACCGTCCGTTTTTACCGCCGCATCCTGGGCTGCACAGAATATCGAGGCTGTACTGCACATACGACGCGTTCACGGGATAGGCGCTGATCAGGTTGGTGTAGATATTCTGCGTCGCCGTGTTGCCAATTTTCCCTGTGCCATCCGCGCCCTGATTCGCCGCATCGGGAAACAGGTTCTCGAAGTAGGGCACTGGTTGAACGTCCTTCGCCCCGGCGTAGTACTGCTTGGTGAGCGTCGTCGCGGCGTTGTAGAAGTCCTGTCCTGAGACAGGGTCGACCAGATCGAGCGGTGTCGCAAAATCCACCTGCTGCAGCAGGTGGCGTCCGAAGCGACCCACGTAAGCAGCTTCCAGTGTGAAACCACCTTTTAGCTGATGCTGCACAGACAAGTCAGCCGCCAGCGTGTAGGGAGTCTTGAGCTTGTCATCCAGTCCAATCGCTGTCGCGAAACCGGCGTTGAGCGGATTGGTGGATGGCGTGTAGGGATAGGTGACCGAACCGGGTACAGCTCCGTTTACGTCGGGAATGTCATGCGGCCCGGTGTACCGCGGTGCATTATCCGGCGAGAGCGCATCGTTCGGCGTCTGCTTCGCGCCCTGCAGGCCATAGGAACCGTACTGCGAAAACGAATTTACGATGCCCTGGCCAAAGTGGCTGTAGTATATGCCGAACCCGGCGCGAATCGACGTAGAAGAGTCCGGAGCAAAGGCGATTGCGATCCGCGGGGCAATATTGTTCTTTTGCAACTGCCAGTAGGGCTTCAACCCGCGAGCCTGGCCAGAGGGCGCAAAGGAGAGTGCGGGTTGGTCGACGATGCCCTTGGCTGCATCGCTGGCCCGCGTTTGGAACCAGTCATGCAGGCTCACGGTGGTCTGCACCTGCTGCCCGTTTACCTCGTAGGGAGATTGCAACAGTGTGTGTCGCAGACCAAAGGTCAGGGTCAGCCGCGGCGAAACCCGCCATGAATCCTGCAGGTAGTATTCAAATTCATTGCCCTTGTAGCTGTGCGGTATAAATGCCCCCTGCGCGGCAAGCGCTCCGGTGGTTCGGTCAGGCGACACCTTATAGTTGTACTGGTTGGTGACCTGAGAAATGATGCCCGCGATGCTACCGATGGCAAGGTTATAAGAATTCGCAAAGGTGGAATCGACAGCAGGCAATTTGAGCGATGCGAATTGCGGGGCGCTCGGATCGAAACTCTGTCCCGTTCCTGCAAAGCCGGAGCCGGTCACGTCGTACCCGATCGCACCGGCTGAATCGTAAGAAAGTGCATCGCTGGTGAGATTGCTATGGATCAGCCGGTAGTTCGCACCCACTTCGATCGTGTGCTTACCTTTGGTCCAGGAAAGATCGTCAATCAAGTTGTGCGAAGGCACCTGCACGATGGTGCTTCGTGTCTGCGCCGTCGCTGTGCTCAAATTGCCAAAGTTCACATATCCGCCCTGGCCGATGCCGCGATTGGCGTATCCCTGGCGTACATAACCGTAGTGCAAGCTGTTTACCACGTTGTTGGTAAGTGACCAGGTATCGCCGGCGGCGATCCCTTTGGTATTGTCCGTGTGCTTGTTGCTTGCCGGCTGACCGGGGAAGAGTGGCACGTAAAGCTGGCTATCGTTTTGCAGGTTGCCACGCACAAACACGCGATTGCGATCGGAAAACACGTAATCAATCTTTGCGATGTACGTATTCAGCACGGTGGGGTTAGGCGCTGACCAGGTGAAGGAACCGGTATTCAGACCATCGCCGGCGACAAAGCCATTCGCCGTCGGGTACTGCGCGAAGGTCTTCAACACATTTGGATCGACGCCAGGCCCCCAGGGGCAGGTGCCGGTTCCGCTGCATTTTGGATCCAAAGCAGCCAGTAGGTCCGGAGTCAGCGTCTGCGTGTTGGCGCCATTGTTATAGGTGTAGGAGACGTTGCCCGCGGCGTAGGAAGCCGTGGGAACGGTAAGCGTCTTCTCCTGGTTCTCCGCTGTCCGCTGCCCTTCGTAGTTGAGGAAGTAAAAAAGTTTGTCCTTCTTCGCCGGGCCACCGAGCGCGGCGCCAAACGTGTTGCGGATCAGCTTGCCGGGAACGTTGGGTTCGCCGGCGGCAGCTTGCGCCTGTTTATTAAACCAATTGTTCGCCGCCGTGAGCGTGTTGCGGTTGTATTCATACAGGCCGCCGTGAAGCTGGTTGGTTCCGCTGCGCGTCACCAGGCTCACCTGCGCGCCGGAGGAACGGCCTTCATCCGCATTTGCATTGGTAGTCGTTACACGAAACTCTTCGACGGAATCCAGAGTCGAGCGGAGAACGCCGGTAAAGGCGTAGCCATTCACCTGGTCGTTGTTATCCACGCCATCGAGCGTGACATTGCCCTGGTCGGAGCGGGATCCAGCCACGGCGCCACTGCGGCTGTCACGGTTCGGATCGATGTTGTGCCCCAGGTACAGCACACCTGGCTGAAGGCTCAGCAGATCCGGCACATTGCGGCCTTCGATCGGCAGCGCCTCGATGGTTGCGTTGTTCACGGCGTTACCGAGCGACGCGTCGGTGGTATTCAGCGTTTCTGACTCGGCGCTGACATCCAGGGTAACGGTCGTAGCCTGCACAGAGAGCGTGAGGTTTACCGTGGCCGGCTGATTCACCAATAACTGAGCGACTGCCGTTTGCGGAGCAAAGCCATTGCTGCTGGCGGTGATGGTGTACGTGCCGGGACGAATCTGCAGAAACTGGTAGCCGCCCGTTTCGTCGGCCTTACGTTCTGTATGGGATCCGGTAGTTTTATCCTCGAGCGCTACGAGCGCACCGGACACGGCCGCCCCACTGGGGTCTGTCACCGTCCCGCGCAGTGAGGTCAGAGAAGATTGTGCGTACAGGATCGAGGCAGAATAGAGAAAGAACAACAACAGCTTCGCAAAAGACTTCATTTTGGAAATGTCTCCGGAATGTGTTTCCGCCGAAAGCCGCCACTCGCGAGAGCGACCAGGGGACTCTGAGCAAAGTGAGTAGTGCGCCAACGAACACTCTTAGGCGATGTTGCCTTTAATGATACCCTTACCGGCCGGTGCAGCTGGAATTGCACCGTGATGCCATAGCAAAACCATCTGCATGCTCGCCTCGCAACGAGGGCAAGCGAAAACAGGACGCGTGCCCCCAATACTAGAAACCCAGGCTTGCACCCTTCCCCCGGCCTGCCGTGGGACCGCAGCGTACCCGGATTTCCTGCTACGTTGCGTCACCGGCATCCACGTATGCGGTTTTCTCTTAAGGAAAACCGCATGAAGCCTACCAACGCCACCAACCTCGCCAGGAAATCCGGGTAGCGACCTGTCCCGGCTTGCCGTGGAAGTGGAGAGATCTGCGGTTCTCTTTCCCAGCAACCAACGCCGGAGATCCAAGCTTTTTCCGAAGCCCCCCGAGCATCATGGCGCAGTAAGGACCAGCCAGCGCCTCGGTCAGGTCGACGACACGGATAGAGTCAAGTACCTGCACTAGAATCCCGCAGGCCGCTGGTCAGCCACAGCAAAGCTGTGTTCCAGCGCCAACCCTGCGCTGCCTAGTCTGCCTTCGTCAAAGAGTCTGCCGATCAGCGTTACGCCGTGAGGCACGCGGCGGGGCGGAGAAAACCTGGCCGGCGGTTTAGCCGGGTCGGGTGCCCAGTCGCTGCGCGCTTCCGACACTTCGATGAAGCCTGCGCGCAAAGTGAGCGAAGGGTGCCCCGTAGAGTTGGTGATGGTAAGCATCTCGTCGCGCAGAGAAGGAACCAGCAACATGTCTACCTGTGACATCAGTCTTCCCATTTCGTTGGCCACCTTGCGCCGGAAGCGATCGGTCTGTACGAAATCCACGGCAGAAAGAAACCTAGCCTGACGAAATGAGTTAGGCCACGCATCCGGTACCTGCATTTTCAGTTTGTCCACCCCGTGTGTCAGTGTCAGTTCCTCGAACGCAGCGGCGGCTTCTGCGAACAGGATCAACTCCAGCGAATCGTAAGGCCAGTCGGGAATAGCCACTTCCACCGGAACCATACCCAGCTTCTTCACCGTTTCGAGGGCTGCACGATCGACATCCGTGGCCGGGGAGTCCTTCATCCATTGGGGAAAATAACCCACCCGCAAGCCTTCCACTTTAGCCCCGGCGTCGAAGTTGAGTTTGCTGGGCACGCTGTACACGTCGCCGGCATCGGGCCCGGTGATGGCCTCGAGCACCAGCAGGGCGTCTTCGACGCTGCGCGTCATCGGTCCCAACTTGTCGAGCGACCAGCAGAGCGTCATGGCGCCCGTGCGCGGAACGCGTCCGAAGGTGGGCCGCAGCCCGGTGACTCCGCAGCGCATGCTGGGGCTTACGATGCTGCCGCCTGTTTCGCTGCCGATCGAAAAGCCCACCAGCCCCGCGGCTGTGGCTGAGCCCGGTCCTGCGCTTGAGCCCGAGGAACCTTCGTCCAGCAGCCAGGGGTTCCTGGTCTGGCCGCCAAACCAGATATCGTTCAGCGCGAGGGCGCCCATGCTCAACTTGGCGACCAGTACCGCGCCTGCCTCATGCAGCCGTTTCACGACAGCCGCGTCTTCGCTGGGGACGCGATTCTGAAAAGGCTCGGCGCCGTAGGTAGTGAGAATGCCCGCGGTATCCAGCAAATCTTTACCACCCCAGGGAATACCGTGCAGCGGTCCGCGGTAGTGGCCTGCGGCAATTTCCCTATCGGCCTGTTTCGCCTGAGTAAGGGCCAGTTCGCGGGTCGGGGTGATCACGCAACGCAGTGTCGGATTGAATCGATCGATGCGCTGCAAGCAGATATTCGTCAGCCGTTCCGAGGTAAGTTGGCGCTTCTCAATCCAGCGGGACAGTTTGGTTACAGTCGCAAAGGCAATGTCTTCATCGCTGCTGGGCAGCGGTCCGGGATCCGTTTTGCTGCGTACAAACAAGTTGCGTTCTGGGCCCGCCTGCGTGCCCGGCAAAGTAGCTTCGCAGGTGGACCACGGCGCCAATTCCGGTTCGAGAGCGACCTCACGTGGCCCGACGCGGCGTTCGTAGAGAGGCGCCATCCCAGTACGCCAACTGTCGACCGCCTGCTTACGTTCTGCCTCGCTCCATTCCACCTGAACCAGCTTTTCCGCTTCGGCAAAGGTGGAAGGCGATACTTCTGGACCGGATGCGGGCGCACTGGCAAAGGTGGGGGGTGCACCGGCAGGCGGACTGGTTGGTTTCTTTTCGGGGCTGCATGAGGTGACGGCTATTCCCAGAAGACTCAGGGAACTATCGGACAGGAACTGCCTGCGTGATTTCGGCATGGCGCCTCTGATGCGCATTCTAGACCAGCCAAAAACCACCGGACGTACAAAGCCCCGGGGGGACAGACGATACACTGGTCTTCATGACCAAACCGCTCAACCCATACAGCTCGCAAATCACACAGCCCAAGGCGCAAGGGGCATCCCAGGCAATGCTTTACGCGACCGGTCTTCGCGAACAGGACATGGCCAAGCCGCAGGTCGGAATTGCCAGCGTCTGGTACGAGGGGAATCCCTGCAACATGCACCTTTTAGGACTCGCAGAAAAGGTGAAGGAGGGGGTTGTCGCTGCCGGCATGGTCGGTCTGCGCTTCAACACCATCGGCGTCAGCGACGGAATCTCCATGGGCACGGAAGGCATGAGCTATTCGCTGCAATCGCGCGACCTCATTGCCGACTCGATCGAAACCGTGATGGGTGCTCAATGGTATGACGCAAATGTCTCTATCCCCGGTTGCGATAAGAACATGCCCGGCTGCCTCATCGCCATGGGCCGTCTGAACCGGCCCAGCCTCATGGTCTATGGCGGTACGATCCGCGCCGGTCACCTCGGCGACCAGAAGCTCGACATCATTTCGGCCTTCCAGAGCTACGGGCAGTTCATCACCCACAGCATCACCGAAGAACAGCGCCAGGGCATCGTCCGGCATTCGTGCCCTGGGGCGGGCGCCTGCGGAGGCATGTACACCGCCAACACCATGGCCTCGGCCATCGAGACCCTGGGCATGAGCCTGCCCTACAGCTCTTCGACTCCTGCGGAAGATCCTCTCAAGCTCGATGAGTGTTTCCGCGCCGGCGCCGCGATTCTCAACCTGCTCAAGCTCGATCTGAAACCGCGCGACATCATGACCCGTAAGGCGTTTGAGAATGCCATGGTCATCGTCGCTGCTCTGGGTGGTTCCACCAATGCCGTCCTGCATTTGATTGCCATGGCCCGCTCGGTGAATGTGCCCCTCACCATCGACGACTTTCAAGAGGTCAGTAACAAGACTCCGTTGCTGAGCGATTTCAAGCCGAGTGGCTCCTACGTTATGGAAGACCTGCAATCTGTCGGCGGCCTGCCTGCGGTGCACAAAATGCTGCTCGAAGCGGGTATGTTGCATGGCGACTGCGTGACCGTCACCGGCAAGACGTTGGCGGAAAACGTGAAAGATCTGCCGGGTCTCAAGGCCGGTCAGCAGATCGTACGGCCGGTTTCCAATCCTCTCAAGGCCACCAGCCATTTGCAGATACTCAAGGGCAACCTGGCTCCTGAGGGCGGCGTAGCAAAGATCACAGGCAAGGAAGGCCTGAGATTCTCGGGCCCGGCGAACGTCTTCGATTCTGAAGAGCTGATGTTGAAGGCGCTGGAGGAAGGCAAGATCGCCAAGGGCCAGATCATCGTGATCCGTTATGAAGGTCCAAAGGGCGGTCCGGGAATGCCCGAGATGTTGACCCCCACCTCAGCCATCATGGGTGCAGGCCTGGGTAAGGACGTGGCATTGATGACCGATGGCCGCTTCTCCGGCGGTTCGCACGGATTCATCGTGGGCCACGTTACCCCCGAAGCGCAGGAGGGCGGACCGATCGCCCTGGTCCGCACGGGCGACGTCATCACCATCGATGCCAGCAAGAATGAGCTCTCAGTAGCTGTTTCGGATGAAGAAATGGCTGCGCGCCGCAAGGCATGGAAAATGCCGCCCTACAAGGCTGAGCGAGGCACACTGGCCAAGTACATCCGCTGCGTCAAAAGCGCGTCCCTCGGCTGCGTAACCGACGAATAGGCTGCACAGAATTGTGAAAAAGGGCGCTACCTGAAAGGTAGCGCCCTTTTTATTCTGTAAAGAAAAAGCCTTAGCTGAACAAAGCATCGTCGATAGACTGCACGTCGTTCCACATGGGCGTCGGCTCGAAATATCCCGTGCCGGGCTTCAGGTGTTTCCTGCATTCCTCGTCGTTCAACGTCACACCAAGACCGGGAGTATCCGGAACCTTGATATAGCCCTTGTTGATGATGGGCTGTTCCAGACCATGAACCAGGTTTGGCCACCACGGCACATCGAGCGAATGGTTTTCGAGCGCCAGGAAGTTGCGGGACGCGGCCGCGCAGTGCACGTTTGCCATGCAACTGACGGGCGTACCTGCAAAGTGCATGGCCATCGGCACGCCATACTTGAAGGCCATGTCGCTGATCTTATGCGTGCGCAGAATTCCGCCCGAGGTCGCAAGATCCGGATGGATCTTGTCTACCGCGTGCACCTGGCAAAGCTTCTCAAAGTCAGCAATCTCGTAGATATCCTCACCGGTGAGCGTCGGCGTGGGGATCGAATCCGTGATTTCCTTCAGCAGATCGGTGTATTGCCACGGAATCACGTCTTCTATCCACTCCAGATTAAACTTCTCGTACGCCCGACCCAGGCGAATGACCGACTTCACCCCGATGTGTCCAAGATGGTCCATCGACAGCGGCATGTCGTAGCCAATGTTTTCGCGCACGGCGGCAACATATTCGCAGAGCCGGTCAATGCCTTTGTCGGTCACTTCGGTAGCCATGAACGGATGAGGCTGATTCCGCAGCTCCCACTTACTCTGTCCTGCCGGCTGCATCACCATACCCGGCTGGCCTTCGAGCACATTGATACCCAGATCCATCTTCATCCAGGTAAGGCCCATCGCAATGCGGTCCTTGGCCCGGCGTCCGTACTCCTGCGGATCATCGGACTCAGTTGTATCGGCATAGATGCGGATCTTATCGCGCCACTGGCCGCCGAGCATCTGGTAAACGGGGCAGTTGTAGACCTTACCTGCGATATCCCACAGCGCCATCTCGATAGCGCAGACACCACCCGCCTGGCGTGAAACACCACCGAACTGCGCGATCTTCTCAAACAGAAAGTCGATGTTCAAAGGGTTCTCGCCGACAATACGATTCTTCAGAACCATCGCGTACTGGTACCCACCTACGTCGCGCACTTCGCCTAGACCGTACACACCCTGATTGGTGTCAATGCGGATAATCGGGCATGGGCTCGGGCCAGGCTTCACGATAATGGCGTACCGCATGTCGGTGATCTTCAGCGTCGACGGACTGGAACGCAGATTCACATTCTTGATCGCCGGATCTTGCTCGGCTGCGGCCTTCTCCAGGCTGTAACGGCTCAGAAGACCGCCGCCCAGCATGGCCATAGAGGACTTGAGAACACCGCGACGATTGAACTTCGATCGAAAAAAGTCAGACATTGTTACGGTTCCCCCTTCGGTTTTTACTCTGCTAAAGTGCTGCACCATCTTGCGTCCCGGTGTGTCCGCTGGCGAGTTGATTCAAAAGCTTTGGCGATCTAAGAACAGAACCTCGAATGGGCTGCTTTTGGGCACGGAGAAGAATAACGCATGAGGATACTTCGAATCTCAGTCTTAATAAGCATTTCTCGCCAGCAGGGAGGAGAGGAGCGGCGAGGCTGTGTTGTGCGGTGGCCGGCAGTGTAGCAAACCTGCGGGTGCCCCATCCTTGACGGTGCTTTTCCGGCAAGGGTGGGAAGCGACAAATCTCGACGCAAACGGTCGTGGTATCCCACTCTTCGCAAAAAAAGCGAAGGATGGGGCACCCGCAGGTTTGTTGCACTCCTCGGCCAAGCGATATCAAGCCGCGTTTCTATATCGTTCTCAACCGTGTGAGAAATGCAGGTTGATCGGCTGCACCCTAAACAACGCCATTCTGGGTCGGCGTGCGCACATCGGCGGCGAGCGCCGATGCCGTCAACAGAAGGACCATCCAATCAGCAAGACTTGCGCGCGCGACGAGAGTTGGCCATGTCCCCGTTCATACGTTCAGCGGACGCTCGGGATGCACCGTCATCCACAGTGCCGCGCCCAGAAACGCAAGTGCAGCCGCGATCGCGAAGGAGGTAGTCCAACCGAAACGTTGCGCCACCCAAGGAGTGAGTGAAGCGGTGATCGCCCCACCCACCTGAGCGCCCATATTCACGATGCTCGAAAAGACTCCCGAACTGCGGCCGGCAATGTCGGCAGAGACCGACCAGAAGGAGCTTTGCGAAACGTAGAGAGAACCGGCGCCTCCGGCAAGAATCAAGGCGGCAAGCTGGGGGCTTTGTACGCGTGAGCCAAGTAGCAGAAAAACAGCGGTAAACACGTAGGACACCGAAGCCAGGCCGCAACGTCCCACGCGCAGCCCGTAGGTACGGGTAAGGCGATCGCTCAGCGCCCCTCCCCCAAGGCAGCCGATGGTCATGGCGAGGAAGGGAAGCATGGAATACAGCGCGCTGGCCTTGAGGTTGAAACCACGGACCTGGGCCATGTAGAGGAAGAACCAGCTAAAGAATATCCATGCTGTATAGCCGAAGCCGAAATAGGCAATCACCAGGGCCGGCAGATCGCGCCGGCTCAAAATGGCTCGCCACGAGATAGCTCCAGAAGTGCCCGACTGCTTGGTGTCATCCGCGATGCTCTCTTGAATGAGCTTGAGTTCGGACGGTGAAACCTTCGGATCTTCCTCCGGCGTGTCGCGGGCAAATAACCACCACGCGGCTCCGGCAATCACGCCGATGATGGCGCTGAACCAGAACGCGGAGCGCCAGCCATGATGCAGAATGAACCATGCCAGCAGCGGAGGAGTGAGACCGGCGCCTGCGCCGACCCCGGCGAAGATCAATCCATTAATAAACCCACGCTCCTCGACCGGCACCCAGCGAGCCACAAACTGGTTGGCGGCCGGATAGATCACAGCTTCGCCCGCGCCCAGTGCGAACCGGATGATGATGAGCATCAGCACAGCCCGCGAGAAGCCGGCGGGAATGAGAGTCGTGAGCGCGGTTGCCACGCCCCACCACACCACGCCGAGCGTGATGACCAGCCGCGGGCCGAAGCGAGACGCCAGCCATCCGGCCGGAACCTGGAAACCGGCATAGCCGATGAGAAATGCACTGAAGATCCAGCCCAGCCGCTGATTGCCGAGCCCGAATTCGGAACTGATCTGCAGCCCTGCAATCGAGATATTCGTGCGGTCGAGATAGGAGATGGCGCTTAGCGTGAAAAGACAGAAGGCGAGGAAGAACCTCTTCCTGGTGTGGCGTTCTGCAAACATCGATATTGCTCCTGGTTCTTCCTGGTCGGACCCGGACACTCTCATGCTCTGGATGTGTGGATTGGTATGTTTGCAGACGCACGGGCAACAAGGGACCTACGATGCCTCGACCCTCGCACCCGCAACAAATGATATCCCACCGTGCAGGCTTCGTCATGGGCCGCCAGGCAGACGAAATCGCCTGCAGTATGATGCGCTTGTAGTTTGGTGGGAGGGTAGTGTGTGCTTCTCTGCTAGCGCGAACTTCGTCAGCAGCTCCGTTCTGGGCTTGATCGGCGCAGCTACACTGATGGAGGTGAAGCATCGGCGCGAGTTATTGTTCGCCGCGATGCCGTCTCTTTTTGCTCTCCACCAGTTCACCGAGGGCTTCGTCTGGCTCGGGCTCGAACACAAACTTCCGCCGATTGTGGCGCACGACGCTGGGGCCGCCTTTGTCTTGTATGCCCAGGGTTTATTGCCTTTTCTGTTGCCGCTGAGTGTTTTGCTGATAGAGCCGACGCGGGCCCGGCGCAGGCGCATGCTTGGCTTCTCGATCCTGGGAGGCGTGCTTTCTCTCTATCTGCTGTGGGGACTCATCGCCTACCCGTTGCAGGTTTCCGCTGGCGCGGATGGCGTCGTTTACTTGAACCGCATATCCACCACTACGCTGGTAGCAATCCTCTATGTCATCGCTACATGCGGGGCGCTGTTCTTTTCCGGTTTTCGTGCCCTGGTCGTACTTGCTTGGCTGAATCTGGCAGGCCTCCTTATCGTGATGGCGGTAAGGCGTTACGAGTTCACTTCCTTGTGGTGCTTTTATGCGGCCTTGGTAAGTGTCATCATCTACTTTTTCTTCCGTCGGAGCCGTCCTGTTCGGCCGTCCAGGTATTCGTTGGAGTCAGCCTGATGACCGCCCAGCGAGAACTCCAAAATCCCATACAGAATGTCCGCATGTTCTGGTGGGCATTCGCCATGCGAGGCGGACTGGCCATCGTATTTGGCATAATTCTGTTTCTCGCCAGCAGCTTTTTGGGGCTTTTCATCTTTGATCCGGTCAGCCTGGTCTATATGAGTCTGCTGCTTGGATCCTACGTTCTGGGCAACGGCCTGCTGTTGGGCGTGGGCGCCGTGTTTGCACGCGAGCATCGTTTGCATCTCTGGTGGCTGTCGCTGGCCGAGAGTGTCTTCGCCCTCCTCCTCGGCGTATACATTGGTGTTTCGTCGATGGTCACTGCCCAATCGCTCGCCCTGTTGGCCGGCATCTATGCGCTGGTAACGGGATGCTTTCAAGCGGCGTTAGCGTACAAGCTGCGTAAGGGGCATCAGAATTGGGTCCGCATCGGCATCGCCGGGGTGATCTCAGTGGCTGTTGGCGTCCTGTTTTTGGCGCATATCCACCAGGCGGCTCGCACCACAACGCAATTGCTTTCCGGCTACCAGATGTTCTACGGAATCACGTGGATTGGGTTTGCCTTCCGGCTTCGTAAATAATCGCGGCATCGTATACTTGAAGCATGTCGATTGTGCGAAACATAGCGGGCGTAGCGAAGGGGATGAGCATCACGTTTCGTGAAATGCTGCAGCCCACCGAGGTGGAAAATTACCCGGACGGGCCGGGTCCAAATCGTGGGGCTCACTTTCAGGATCGCTTTCGCGGTGCGCACATCCTGCAGCGTGACGAGAACGGCCTGGAGAAATGTGTTGCCTGCTACCTATGCGCGGCGGCGTGCCCGGCCAACTGCATCTATATTGAGGCAGCGGAAAACACGGCCGAGAAGAGAATTTCGAGCGCCGAGCGGTATGCCAAGGTCTACAACATCGACTACAACCGTTGCATCTTCTGCGGTTACTGTGTGGAGGCCTGCCCCACCGATGCCATTACTCATGGCCATGGATTCGAACTGGCGTCTTTGAATGCGACAACCCTGATCTATCGCAAAGAAGACATGCTCGTCAAAACCATAGAGGCCGCATCGCGCTGAGTGAAAAGCGGATGCCCTCAAGTAAAGCGTAACTGCCGTACCTGAGCCTTGAGTCTGTGGGAAATCCCCGTAACTTGCTGGTAGCATCAAGGGATGCACCCGACAGCTGAAAGCGGCAAGGAACGGCCCCGCATTTTCCATGTCAGCGGCCGGGAAAATATCATGGCGCTGCGTGATGAAATCCTCCGCCTGCATGGTTTCGAGGTGCAGTCGACCGTCGACTTTCGCCAAGCTATTGAAGAAATTGTTCAGTCAGCCTATGACCTCGTGCTGATCGATGTGGAAGCGGACGTAAAGGTGCAGAGTGCGCAGGAACTGTGCGATGCCATCAAGAAGGTCGCTCCCGGACAGCATGTCGCCTTTGTCTGCAACTACCGTGTAGCCATCGAAAGCGACTGTCCCGACGAAATCATCCGCGCTGAATTCAATCCCGGAGCGCTGGTCCGAGGCGTCCAGGAGGCTCTGGGCATCTCAACTCTTTGAAGTGGTACTGGCTTACCTTGCCCCTGCAACCGAACCACTCTAGCTGGCTTTCTTGCCCGACTGAGCTGCCTGCAACTCTGCTTTGAGCGTCGCCTCATGCACCGGCTTCTCGTGCAGCAATAGTTGCGTAGCCTCGAGGTGCGCGTTGGCGTGGAACCAATCCTGCACGATGTTGTTGTGGAGCAGATTCAGAACCGCCAGCAAAGACATGCCCTGGTGGTGAGCCATCCACTCCCGTACCAGCTTCGGGGTCTTGGTGGATTCCTGATAATCCGCCGCCTCGTAAAACCCGTAAGCCCCCGTCCAGCCCATTTTGGCCATGCGCTTGAGGTTGCGTAGGGCCTCCTCTGGGTCGATGCCCAAAGCGAGGCAAGTGGAGTAGGGCGACACAACAGGCCCGGCAACCGCGTCCCACTTGAGCGCGATGGGCGGGATGCCGAATGCCTGGTAGTGGTAGTGGCCGTGGTCATCCACACCGGCCCAGCCCGATTCCGAGATGCCCCACGGAATCCCATGTTCTCGCCCAAACGCCCGTTGAATGGCGACCACGCCGCTGAGTGTGCGTGAGACCAGCGTATCCGGGTAGCTGCGCATCCAGATCGAAGGCATCAGGTATTCGAACATCGTCCCGGTCCAGGAGATGAGTACAGGCTGCCCATAAGCCATGGTGTGGGTACGGCCGAGCTTGAACCAGCTTTGCTGCGGAGCCTCTCCTTTGGCCACAGTAATAAAGGCTGCAATGCGCGCCTCGCTGCATAGCAGGTCATAGCAAGCCTGATGCAGATGCTTTCGCTCGATCTCGTAGCCGATCGAGAGCAGCAGGCGTGAGCGATCCATCAGAAATCCGAAATCCATTTCGGTGGCAAAACGCATCGCTTCGGAAGAAAGACGGTTTAAGCCATTCACCAGCGTCTTCAAACGTTCCCGCGCCGGCCCGATGGCCAAACGCAACTCCTCCGCCAGCAGCACAAAGGGTGAGTCAGAAGTCAGACTCGTTGCCGCGCGTGCGACACGTGCATCGAGATCGGCCGCCAGAGCGATCACGCCGCTGGGATACACAGCAACGGCAGCTTCGGCGACTCCTTGCAACTGAGGCAAAGCGAGCAGCGGAGCAAACCTGGGTGACAGCCACGGCATGTAGTCGTTCACAATGGCGGCTATGGCACGGATGCGGCGGTGGGTTTCAACCAGCCACCATGCTGCGTCGCCCGTTTCCACTGTCTTCTCCGCCAAAGCGAATTCTGATGAGTCGGCTGTCGTCACGATCCAGGCGAGCCACACATCCACACCAGCGTCGGCCGCCGGAGGCGCCAGAGCTTTCAAACTTGCCGCAGCGTCGGGCAGGCTCATAAGCAACTGCCAATGATCTCTGATCCCGCTGAACAACCGCGGATCGAGCAACGGCTCGCGTAGCAGGCTCCGGCAACCCGTGCGCAGCGTGTAAAACGAGGCCGCCAGGTTGCCGCTATCGACCGAAGAAATGGTCATTGGCGGAATCGGCTTCAACGTCCGTGTGTCATACCAGTTGAAGATGTGGCCGCGGAACTTCTCCAGCTTGTCATAGGTCTGCAGGCTGCGTTCCGTCAGTCGGATGAACTCGGGAATCGTTAAGTAGCCGAAAGTACTCGCCGCCTGCCGTGCGTTGAGTAGCAGTCCAAAATTGGTTGGCGAAACACGCGCCGCCTCAAACAAACCTTCTTCCTCGACGTTATCGGGAATGAGGTAGTTGTGACCTTCGCCGCCAAACTGGTTGAAATAGCGCCAGGTCTTCAACGCCAGTTGCCGCAGGAAAGCATTTTCTTCCGCAGTCAGCACTTGCCTTGTCTGCTGCGGTGATTTGTTGAGCCATGCCGTGATGACCGGCGCAAAACCCCACAGGATCAGAATGGGGCCCGCTACGAGCAGGGAACGCGGATCACGCAGAAACACCAGTACGGCAGCCACCAGCGCCACCAGAGGCGAGAGGCCAAGATAGCGGTCCACTGGCGTGCGGCGGCTCCGATTCGACTCCGCTTCCGCAGCGGTCTCCCACTCCAAAAGACGCTGGCCGGTGATGAAGCTGCGTACCAGCGAGCGAATGATGGCATCCAGGGCCAGCAATGTTTGGTGAGGCAGGTAGACCAGGTTTAGCAGGCTGATAAACGTCCCCTGCCAAAACCCGCTTATCGCGTCGCCGACCGATCCTGGCAACTTGGTAAGCCAGGCGCGTCCCAAACCAAATACGAGCTGGACGAGCGTCGGTACAAACATCAGAAAGAGCGTGACCGCTGTCCAATAGAGCGCGCCTCCGGGCAAACCCAGCCAGCCGGCCAGTAGCAGGGCGAAGGTAAAAATTTCTACCAGCGATCGGCGAAGATTGTCGAAGATCTTCCAGCGTGAAATGGTCGCGATCGGGTTGCGGACATAGCGGCCCGACTCGTCTGGCACTTTGGCGAAAAGCCATTGCGCGATCTGCCAGTCGCCTCGCACCCAGCGATGCTTGCGGCGCGTGTAGGCGCTGTAGTGCGACGGATAGTCGTCGATCACTTCAATATCTGTTGTCAGGCCGACGCGCGCATACGACCCTTCAATCAAATCGTGGCTAAGCAGGGAATTGCGCGGGAATCGGCGATCGAGCACCGCATGCAGTGCGTTGATTTCGTAAATGCCCTTGCCGGTAAAAATGCCCTCGCCGTAGAGGTCCTGATAGGCGTCCGAGATCGCGCGCGTGTAGATGTCGAAACCCGTCTGCCCGGAGTAGATGGCTGCCAGCCGTGAGCGTGATGCGGATTGCACGCTGACACCTACCCGGGGTTGCAGAATGCCGTAACCCTCGGTGACGATGCGCAGCTCAGGATCGATGACCGCGCGGTTGAGCGGATGAGCCATGGCTCCAATCATCGTTTGCGCTGTGCCGCGCGGCAGTTGCGTATCCGAGTCCAGCGTGATCACGTATTGTGCGTGGGTAAGCGCTTCCAGGTTGCCCGCCTTCACCGGGAAGGGATCGAACTGTCCCTTGAGCAGCTTGTTCAGATCCAACAACTTGCCGCGCTTGCGTTCCCACCCCATCCACACGCCCTGGCGCGCATTGAAAATGCGGTGGCGATGCAGCAGGAAGAAGGAACCCGCGCCATCACCTGCATACCGCTCGTTCAGCCCGTGGGTCAGATGAATGGCCAGCTCGACCAGGGGATCGGTATCGTTTTGCCGGGGGCGCGTGATGGAGTCGGGCAAGTCGGTCAACAGGCCGAAGTGAATATTGGGATCCTGGTTGGCCAGGTAGCGCACCTCGAGCTCCTCGAACAGCTCGCGCACCTGCGTTTCTTTCAGCAGCAGAGTCGGAACCACCACCAGGGTGGTGAAGGGCTCCGGCACCCCCTTGGAGAAGTCGAGCTTGGGGAGCGCATGGGCCTTAAAGATCGCAGTGACAGTGTTGTTTACCAGGTCGACCGCGCCCTGTGTTGCCGGCAGCAGTAATAGCAGGAAGGCGATCGTCATACCGCCGAAAATCGGGTAAGTGGGTACCAGCGGCGCCAGGATCAGGCCGATGAGTATGACGGTAATAATCTGGATGCCGCCAATATAAAAGTCATCGGCATTGCTCCACAGCATAAGCCGCAGCCGATCGATGAACCTCGGGCGAAAGCCCACTCGCACCGCAAGCTGCGGAAACCCACGATCCATCAGGTAGTAGCCGACATGCGCACGGCGATCGCGAAGCCGCGGATCTTCGATGCGGTGCTTCTCTCTCGATTCGAGGGCCAACGTGAGAGCGGCCTGGGCGACTTCCAATTCCGTGCAGTCGGAGCTGGCGGCAATCTCTGCCACGCGCTTGCGATAGGCTTCGCGGCTGTCGAAGTCCATCGAACGGTATGCGCCGGCGGGGTCCCGCTGCAAAACGGAGTCGTAGATCACCAAAGGCTCAATCAGGGTGAACCAATCGGCGTAGCCGATATCGCGCAGGCTCCTCATGCGCGTCTTCAGCAGCACAGCGTCTGATTCCGTATGTGCTTCCGGATTGCTGATCACGCCGTTCGCCTGCACGATGATCTCTTCCAGGAGCAGGAATTTAAGAACCGTGGCCAGAGCCCACAATTCTTCAAGTTCCAGCGCATCGTGCTTCTGCACCTGATCGATAAAGATCTTGATTGCGTCCGCGTTCCATTCCGAACCTGTGGCCTGCAAGTAAGCATCTGCCACGGTTACAATACGCGGCTCGTCATTCTCCTGATCGCGGATTGTTCGCGGCATGCGCCCCAGGCGCTTGCGCACAGACCTGATCTCTGCAATCACCGCCCGTAGAAGCCGCGGATTTTGCCGTAGCTCGAGCAATGGATCCAGCGGCTCTCCTGGCGCGTAGGTGGGCGTTGGACGCGCATCGAGGATCCCGTACAGCTGGTCGAGCGACGCGGAGGTGGCGTCAATGCGGCGCGCAAGGCTGCCTGCGCCTTTTGGTTTGTGCGCGACCTGCCATCCAGGGACGACGTGATCCGCATAGCTTCGTACGGACTCCGCAGAGAAGGGTCTTTGCTCCGCTATCTCCGTGGGGATCATCGGCCCTGCGTTGGGCGCGGTGTCGGGACCGGACGGGCGACCGGGGTTGGGGCCTGAATTCGGAATAATGTCGTTCATAGGGTCTTTTCTCTTTCAGGTCGCGGCTCATGCCAGATCGCTGCAGCTTCCAGCTCCGGGTTGGTATTCGATCAGCGGTAGCTCGCCGCCTGCATTTCAAACATGCTCGCGTAGCGCCCGCCCAGCGCTATCAATTGCGTGTGAGTTCCTTCTTCTACCAGCTTGCCCGCCTCCAATACGACGATGCGGTCGGCCATGCGCACGGTGGAAAATCGATGCGAAATCAGCAGCGCCATTTTGCCGGTAGTGAGTTCGGCGAAGCGTTCAAACACTTCCAGCTCGCTCTTGGCGTCGAGCGCGGCCGTCGGTTCGTCGAGCACCAGCAACTGGGCGTCACGCAGGTAGGCGCGGGCCAGTGCGACCCGCTGCCACTCACCCCCGGAGAGTTCCACGCCGGTTTCGAATCGGCGTCCGAGCATCTGATCATAGCCGCCAGGGAGCTTGGCAATGACGCTTTCCGCCAGGCTCTTCTGCGCAGCCGACTCAATCTCCATTTGTGAATGTTCGCTTTCCGTGCGGCCGACGCTAATATTCTCACGCGCCGTCATTTCATAGCGCATGAAGTCCTGAAAGATGACTCCAATCTCGTGATGCAGATCTTCAAGCTTGTAGTCGCGCAGATCCACGCCATCCAGCAGAATCTGGCCTTCGGTTGGGTCATAGAGACGGGTGATCAGCTTCACGACTGTAGTCTTGCCCTGGCCGTTCTCTCCGATGAGCGCGATGCGCTCGCCCGGCGCCAGCGTGAAGTTGAAGTTGCTCAGAACGCGTCGCGTCGTGCCCGGGTAGGTGAAACTGACGTTGCGAAACTCAAAGCCCCGCCGGATGGGCCGCGGGATCAAAGCCCCATCGGGCTTGGATAAAACCGTCGGCTTCATCTCGAAAAAAGCCAGCAGATCGGTGAGGAACAGCGCCTGATCGGCAATGCCTGAAGCCGTTGAGAAAACCTGCTGCATATTGCTCGACGCCTGGATGATGGCGTTCGTCAGCAGGTAGAAGGTGCCGATGTCCTTGTAACCGCCTTCGACCGCGCGCCAGATAACGAAGACATAGGCTCCGTAGTAGCCGAGGGTGCCGATCATGCCGAGCAGACCGCCGGCCACCAGCTTCTTGCGGGAAAGAGCAACATTCTCCTCGTAGATGCCGAGGGAAAGCCGGGTGAAGCGGTTGGTCAGGTAGTCGCTCAGGTTGAAGAGCTTGAGCTCCTTGGCTCCTTCGCGGCTACCCGCCACCTGGCGCAGGTAGTCCATCTGGCGTTTGGCGGGTGTCTGGCGAAAGTTTTTGGCGTAGCCCAGAAAAGCAAAGTGCGTCTCCCCGAGAAACGTTGGCAGCACGCCCAGGGCGAGCAGCAAAACAAGCCAGGGAGAATACCAGACCAGGATAGAGGTCCAGATCAACGTAGTGAGGCTCTGCTGCAGCAGGCGCCCCATCTGTTGAATCATGGCGAGGCGGTCGGTGGCTTGTACACGGGCTCGTTCCAACCGGTCGTAAAAGACGGGGTCCTCGTAGGTGGTCAGGTCCAGTTCGGCAGCCTGGCGCATGACGCGCACGCTCACCGAGTGGGTATACCGGTCGGCCAGCAGGCTGTCGCTGTAGTCGATGCCCCGAGTCAGCAGGCCTGCACAAACGTTCAGGGCAGCTTCGAGTCCAACCATCCACCAGAAGTGGGGGCGAAGGCCCTGATGGCTGAAAACACGTTGTATCCCGTTGATGATCCAGGCAGCGACCAGCGCGATTCCTGAAGGGAGGGCCGCCACGAAAATGCGCAGCACGATCCCCCACGTAACAACCGCCGGGCCCGATTCCCACAAAATACCAAGAACGGGGGGAACGTTTTTGAGGGCCTGGACCCGTTCGCGCCACGCGCTATGGGAGGACTGTGGACTGGCTTCCGTCATGAATTTCCGTGGGTGGGCGAATCAGACGCTCCGCCGGGCCCGGTCTTCGCTACCTGTCTAATGTTACCAATAAGATGCAGGTTAGCTCGTGCTTGTTGGCTGACCAAAACCCGCGCTGGCCCGATCGGCCGACGGAGCCAGGCCTTCCTCTAGACTTAAAGCAAAATCTTTCCCGGAAGACTCTCCGGGGGTCGCTGGTACGGGCGCTACCCATTGGCTCAGAATTACGCGTTAACGCGGTAAGTCCCTTTCCGGGTGAGTTTATCGACTTTGAGGGCAACTTCTTTCCCGCAGCGAACACTTGTTTAGATTGATTTTTCAAACGCAAAGTAGCGCGATATGTTTGAAGGGTACGGGCTACCTCGCCGCAGCGGGCTTCACAGGCTGCGGAAGAAGTCTTTGCAAGTGAGAAATCGTTCCCTCAGCGGCTAATGCTCGCTGCGGCGAGGTAGCCTGTACCCTTCAAAGAAGTGAGTTTTCCCGCAGCCTGTTTAGCAGCCTGCGTAAGCCCCCCGGGAGACTTAACGCGTAATCTGGAGCCAAATCTCCCCACGCTCCTCTTCCACTCACCACACCGTAGAAACCACCCGCCCTTCGCCCCTTGCGGTCTCCAGGCCACTATGCTAGAAACAAGGTATTCAAGTTTGCTCCTTGTGAGCGAGCCTGGATTTCATGAAGAGTGGCTGAGGGACGGGCCCTGTGACGCCACGACAACCTGCCTGGGCAATCCGGGAGTATGGTGTCAACTCTCTCCTACGTTCTGCAAAGAATTGGGGAACATGAGATTCGGGATACGCGAAGTATGCGCATCTCGCTAATTCCATGAAGTGCCGTAGTGAAGGGTCGTCACGTAGTGCCCGTGCATCTGTCGCTCTCGAATTGAGGGCATGATGGCATTGTTTTACGAATTGTGCTGTAGGGAATGTGGCAAGCGGTTTCCGAATCAGCCGCTCTCCAGTTGCGATGAGTGTTTTTCCTCGCTCGAAGTGGCGTACGACATGGATGCGGCCAAAGAGACCTTTACCCGTGAGGCAATTGCCCAGGGTCCGCACAGCATGTGGCGCTACAAAGCGCTTCTGCCCGTGCCACAGGACTACGTCCCCACGACCGCTTCCGGTTTCACGCCCCTGATGGCTGCCCCGCGTCTCGCCAAGCGCATCGGCGCGACGAACCTCTATCTCAAGAACGATGCCGTCTGCCTGCCCACGCTGAGCTTTAAAGACCGGGTAGTTTCGGTCGCCTTGGCCACGGCGAAGAGCTTTGGCTTCGACACTGTTGGCTGCTCCTCCACTGGAAATCTGGCCAATGCCGTAGCCGCCCATTCGGCTCGTCTGGGCCTTAAGACCTACATTCTGGTACCGAAAGATCTGGAGCCGGCCAAGATTCTCAACACCCAGGTCTACGGCGCAAAACTGGTGCGTATCGATGGCAACTACGACCAGGTCAACCGCCTCAGCACGCAGATTGCCGAGCGCTACAACTGGGGTTTTGTGAACGTAAATCTGCGCCCCTACTATGCTGAAGGTTCGAAGACGGTAGGCTACGAAATCGCCGAACAACTTGGCTGGCGGCTACCCGACAACGTCGTGGTGCCCATGGCGGGCGGCGCGCTGATTACCAAGATCCGCAAGGCCTTCAATGAGCTGATCCAGCTTGGCCTCGTCGAAAACAAGCCGGTGCGCTTTTTCGGCGCCCAGGCGACAGGTTGCTCGCCGATTGCTCACGCCGTGAAGAATGGCCTGGCGCACCACGAGCCGCAGCGGCCGAACACCATTGCGCGTTCCCTCGCCATTGGCAATCCGGCTGACGGACCTTACGCCATCCGCACCATCAACGAGAGTGGCGGCTGGGCTGAAGATGTTTCCGATGTCGAGATCGTTTCAGCGATTCAGGAGCTGGCCGAAACCGAGGGTGTGTTTACAGAAACCGCGGGAGGCGTCACCACCGCAGTCACCGCCCGCCTCTATGCCCATGGCCGTATCGCTCCTGGGGACCTGACGGTCATGGCGATCACTGGCAACGGGCTTAAGACCCTGGACGCCCTCCAGGGAAAATACGACCAGCAGGAGGCCATTCGGCCGCGGCTGGCAGACTTCGAGGCTTTCGTCGAGCAGGACCAGCAAACCAAGCCCGAAGCCAAACATGCAGCAGAGGAGATTTATGTCCGTTAAAGTGGTACTGCCCAATGCCTTTCAGAAGCACACCAATGGAGCCAAGGAGCTGCAATCGACGGCGCAGAATCTGCCCCAGTTGATCACCGAGATCGAGACCAGTTTTCCCGCGCTCAAGCCTCATCTGCGCGATGCCGATGGCAAGGTGCGCCGCTTCATCAACTTCTACGTCAATGAAGAAGACATCCGCTTTCTGGGCAACGACGACTACGCCTTCAAAGACGGCGATGAGGTCCTGGTCATTCCCTCAATAGCCGGCGGCGCCATCTAGAAACAATTCCCCTGAAGGGATCAAGTTTTTCCGCAGTCTACCCTTTTCTAACCGAGGAAAATCGCAAGCGGACCATAGCAGGCTCTTACAATCGAAGCCAGCATGCCCAGATATCTACGCGCGCGCCGTCTTCTTCTCGCTGCCTGGACCGTACTCTTCTTCGCAACCGGCCTCGTGTTGCACTCTGTAACCCTGGGGCAATCTGCGGCGCAAGCCTCTGCCCCGGCAATCTCGGAAGAGATTGAAACGAATATCGATGCCGTCGCCAATCAGATCCTCGCCGCGACCAAAGTTCCCAGCGCATCGATCGCAGTCGTCAAGGATGGCCGCATCGCCTATCTGCAGGCATACGGTCTCGCGCGCATTTCTCCGCCTCTTCAGGCAACGCCGCAGATGCAGTACTCCATCGGATCCATCAGCAAGCAGTTCACCGCCGCTGCGGTTCTTCTGTTGCAGCAGGATGGCAAACTGACCCTGGATGATCCGGTATCGAAATTTCTGCCGGGGCTGACGCGGGGTAGCGAAGTCACTCTGCGCATGCTGCTTTCACACACCTCTGGCTATCAGGATTTTTGGCCTGAGGATTACGTCATGCCCTCGATGAGGGTGCCGACCACGGCCGCGCACATCATGGATATGTGGGCGAAGAGGCCGCTCGACTTCGATCCGGGCACCGAGTGGCAATACTCCAATACCAACTATGTGATTGTCGGCCGCGTGGTGGAGCAGGTAAGCGGCATGCCCTTGATCGATCTGTTGCGTAAGCGCATCTTTGTCCCGCTTGATATGGATAACGTCTACAACTCCGACGCCAGTCACTTGCCCGCGACCGACCCCACAGGCTACGAGCGACATGCCCTGGGGCCGCCTCGGCCCTCACCGCAGGAAGGCGCCGGCTGGATGTTTGCCGCAGGCGAACTCGCCATGCCGGCTCACGACCTGGCGCTGTGGGACATCAGCATCATTCGTCAATCGCTGCTCGACGCAGCATCGTACGCACAAATGCTGACGCCGGTCCTGCTGAAGAATGGAACCAGTACCGGATACGGGTTAGGCACTTTTATAGGAACCAGTGACGGGCACAAATACATCCAGCACTCGGGCGAAGTATCGGGCTTCGTCTCGCAGAACCTCATCTTTCCCGATGACCGGGCAGCGATCGTGGTGCTCACCAACGAAATGGCCACGCAAGCGGCCGGTCTCATTGCCGAGCACATCACCCCCTTGGTTCTGGGCGCGCCTGAGCCCGCATCCACGCCCGAAGAAGCTCACGCGCTCGCCGTTTTTAACCAGTTGGCCGATGGCCACATCGACCGCGGGCTCTTCACCGACTATTGCAACGCCTATTTCGACCAGCAGACCATCGAGGATTTCGCCACCAGCCTAAAGCCGTTGGGTCCCCCCATCGGCATCAAGCAAATATCGGAGCAAGCACGTGGTGGCATGACCGAGCGCGTCTTCAAGGTCATCTTCCCTGATCGCGAACTAAAGGTGAGCACCTACGAAATGCCCGACGGCAAGCTGGAGCAATACCTGGTCATTCCCTAGCGTGAAGGGTTGATCCGTGCCAGGCCTGGTCCGGTGTAGCCCCGGACTTTAGTCCGGGGGAGCGGGTTTGAAAACCCGAGAGAACGTTCCGGTATATGAATTCAGGGCTTTACAGTCTGCGGAAAAGTCTCTGTAAGAGAGAAATCGCTCCCTCAGCGGCTAAAGCCGGACTCATTGCAAAGGAGTTACGTACGGGCTGAAGCCCGTACCCTTCAAAGAATCGAGTTTTTCCGCAGCCTGTTTAGCCCTGGTGGCCGGGCGTCCTACTTCCCCACCAGCGACTGATACTCCGGATTCTTCGAGAGGTAGTTCGCCACCATTGGGCATACCACGTCGACCTTCAACTGGTGATCGCGCGCATACTCGAGCGCTGTCTTGGCGAGTATCCCCGCGACACCTTTTCCCCGCAGCGCCGTCGGCACTTCGGTATGCAACAGGGTGATCCATCCGGCGCTATCCTGTTCGAACTCGAGGTAGGCCGTTTCTCCCTTGTCCTCGAACTCAAACCGGCTCCTCATGCCGCTCCGTTGATTGCTCATAAACGAAACTGCTTTACTGCGCGGGCTGCAGCCAGAAGCTCGGCGTTGAGCGCGAAATCTCCACCTCTTCCGGAGTCATATCCACCGAGACGTCCGCGAACAGCGGAGTACTCAGGTAACGTTCGCCCGTATCCGGCAACATGCATAGAATCGTCGATCCCTTGGCTGCTTCGGCCGCGACTTCGAGCGCCCCGGCAAAGGTAGCGCCCGAGCTTATCCCTACGAAGATTCCTTCCTTTTGGGCAAGTTCCTTGCTGCGGCGCATCGCGTCTGCGTTGGGGATGCGAAGGATCTGGCTGACCGCTTTCGCGTCGACCGCATCGCCGGTCAGTTTGGGGATGAAGTCCGGGCTCCAGCCCTGCTGGGGATGTGGCTTCCACGAGGGGTGGCTTCCGACCGCCGATCCATCCGGATTTCTCTCCTGAGCAATGCCGCTTGATAGCATCGGTGCATCGTCCGGCTCGCACACCACAATTTTGGTTTCAGGCCGGGACTTGGCCAGCACCCGCGCCACGCCCTTCAGCGTGCCGCCCGTGCCGAAACCGGTCACCCAATAGTCGAGCCGCTCGCCTTCGAAATCGCTCAGTATTTCCTGGGCCGTCGTACGCGAGTGCATATCGGCGTTGGCTTCATTCTCGAACTGGCGTGTCAGGAACCAGCCATTCGCCTCGGCCAGCTCGACCGCTTTCGCGACCATGCCCGTGCCCCGGCCCGCCGCCGGTGTGAGCACCACCTTTGCCCCCAGAAAGCGCATCAGTTTGCGCCGCTCGATGCTGAAGGTCTCGGCCATCACCAGAACCAGCGGATATCCCTTTTGCGCGCACACCATGGCCAGCCCAATGCCGGTATTCCCGCTGGTCGCTTCGACCACTGTCTGTCCTGGCTTAAGCTTGCCTGACTTCTCAGCGTCTTCGATCACTCCCAGCGCCAGGCGGTCTTTCACCGAACCGAGCGGGTTGAACGCCTCGATTTTGACAAAGAGATTGACGCCGGCCGGCGCCAATTTATTGATTCTGACGACGGGCGTATGGCCGACCGTTTCCAGGATGTTGGCATATCTGTGTCCCATCGGTAGCTCCTCCAGATGAACGAGATCGCGCGTTTTATTGAACGAAGCGAAGCCTGTCCAAGATAACGCGTTTTGCGTCTGAAGGCATGGAGGCTGCCGTTAAATCATTGCGTTTTGGGGGAAAGCAGGGGTCCGGGTTAAACTAAAAGCCACCTTCCCAAGCCGGGATGGCGGAACTGGCAGACGCAGCGGACTCAAAATCCGTCGGAGGCAACTCCATGGGGGTTCAACTCCCCCTCCCGGCACCATACAAGGCCACAGCTAAGCCCTTGACTCCAAAATGTTTATGGGCTCCGATGTCCATTTCGCAGAACGACGTCACGGTTCTGGAGTCGCATTTCGGGTTCAAAAGTAGGTACAGCCCGCATCCTATTTATTTTCAATAGCTTAAAAGAGGTGAGTCTCTGGGAACGCTATGTGTTTATTCCTAATTTGCCTTAATTACGGTCGATTACGGAGTGCGCAGCGGATTTTCGGGAGCAGCCCGTGAAGCACTTTTTTGGTACGCCATTTTAGCTACCTGGAAATTATGAGACTGAAACTTTGGGCGTAAGCTAGCGGCAATAACTGTGGACGACACACTTGACAACCGAAGGGTCGGCGAATTTCACACGCATATTTGGTAGGGAGGAGCCGCATTTAGTGGCTCGTCCCTACTCGATCAAGTTCGCGTGAATCAGGTTCAAGAACCTCCCATCCTTGCTCAAGGGCCAACAGTAGCCCCTGAAACTCGGCCATCGTCTCCGCGCAGTGTGCCTGGGCAAAGTCTCTGGCTTCAGCGTTAGTCTCTCCTCCCAAACTCAACTACGGCGCATCTACGCGACTGGCTGGTCTGATCGGGGGATGCGAGTATCTACGTAATGACCTTCAGGCTGCTCGGACCAATTCCTTTGCAGAGGCACGAGTCTTTCAATCCGCTTATTGTTTCCT
>CAVRGX010000002.1:0-1373712 GCA_963720815.1 uncultured Acidobacteriaceae bacterium
GGACTACCGCGATTATGCCGACTGTTTCCGCGCTTTGTTGAGGATCCGGCGAAGGTTATTTCCCACGATCAGATCCTCTCCATCCTGGAGCGTCATGGAAATAATTTGCAGATGACTGACTTTTGACCTGGGCTCTCTCCCACTCACTGCGGGAACAAGGCTTGGATTATTGTTGGTTAGAACTTCGATGCGCGGCTCACCAGCGCGTAGCTGCTCCGCACATTGATCGATCGTTAAACCGAACTTCTGCTCGTCCCACAGAACGCTGAGGGTCGGGTAGCTGTTACCAGTCTTGGGAATGGCGATGTCGGTGGTGACGCCCGGCACCGTTCCCACGAGCTTCGCAATGCGCTCTACGCGGGATGTCCACTCTTTATTCAGGGCCTTCGAATCGGCGTTTGCCCAGTAGTCGACGCCCGCAAGGATTCCCATGATCTCTTCCTTGCCCACCTTCATGGCGCGGCATACAGAGCCTTCCCAGGGGCAGGTGTTTGCCAGGGCTGCAGTGATGAGGTCCTGGCGACCCAGCAGTATCCCGGAACATTGCGGCCCACGGAAACCTTTTCCTCCACTAAAGCAATAGAGATCGACGCCCATCTTGGCGAAGCGGGTGAAGTTCTCAAACGGAGGAATGCCGGCAGCGTCGTCCAGCAACACGGGCACGCCCGCAGGCTTGCTGATCTTCAGCACCTCGGGTACGCGGTCGTCTTTCCAGGACGTGTAAATCATAGCCGTCTGCGGGGTAATTGCCGCCTTCAGGCTGTCTACGGTGGGCGCGATCACGAGTTTGGCGCCGCATAGACGAATGGCGTTATCAAAGGCGCTTCGCCCGCCAAGCATGACAACCTCTCCCTTCAATCCAGTGGTGTCGGGGAGTTGCCATACATTCTTGGGATCGGTGCCCGCGATACATCCCGCAGTTGCCACCGCGATCGCTCCGGCCGAGCCGGAAGTGATCATGCCCGACTCTGCGCCGGAAAGTTTGGCTAAATAGCGTCCGGCGGCTTCTTGTAATTCGAACATGTCCACAAAATGGTGCGATGCTTCTTCTGCGGCTTTTCGCACTTCAGGAAGCTCGAGCGAACCGCTCAGGTAAGTCCATGTTCCCCGAGCATTGATAAAAGACCTGACGCCCAGTCGCGAGTAGATATTCCCCACGACCGGTTTTCTGGTCGCCGCGGCCAACGTGCTCGCCAGACTACGTGAGCCAATGGTGGCAAATAACGGAGCCGCGGCCATCAACTTGATGAACGATCGACGATCGCTTTGGACCGCGGTGCTGTTTGGTTCGACTGACATTGTTTCTTCCTTCCTAGGTTTCAAGCATGAGAGGAAGTCCGCAGACAACCATCCTGTCGACGAACGATGCACTTGGTTCTTATCAAGGTGTTGGCTTTCTCACGGCGATAAAGGAGATTTGTTCTCCCGTCGCCGTCTTCATGTCGAAACTGTTTTGCAGAAGGGTCTGAGCTGGAAAACTCCCCTTGAAAAAGGTGCCGTAAAGGGGCACAACTTGATCCGTATACTGCATGTCCCGGAGATAGACGGTCGCCTGCGCGACGTCAGGGAAATCCAGGTCCGCCCCTTGTAGATCGTCCAACAGGTTGCGCATCGTCTGCCGCAATTGCAAAGTCACATCCTGAGTAACGATTCCCTGGTCGGGGATGAACCCGCTCTTGCCCGACATGTAATAAGTATCCTGGTAAATCACCCCTGGGCTTGCCGTCGGGCTAGGCTTCATATTCCTGATCTGGATTGACTTGCGTTTTGATAGATCGGATCCGGCGATTGCGCTGAAGACGATATGGCTGTTGTGAGGAAGACTCACCACCTGGATCGTTCCCCGCCCGGGAGTATTGCCAAACTCAAAGTAAGACGCATAGACCTTGTTCATCACATTGGCGTCGGGGGCCTGTGGCTGCCCATTGTGAGCGATCGGCCCGGGCGCATTCGTCCCCGGAACATTCGCCTCTGCGCTGCTCAGGTACGGATTGACCCACACGACGTTGGCCATGCTCATATTCGCCGTTTTCAAAATTGTTGCTACATTGTCGAGCGCCTGCTTCACCTCGGTCCCGTAATCTTCAGAGGTCTTCCCTGTCACCCGGTCGGACCCATCCTGGGCCGACATGTAGAGGACTTCGCCGGCTTCGATTCCGGCAGGATCGATGTGATCTCCCTTGGGCCATCCCGCAGGCTGGATCACCTTCCGCTCAAGCGTATTGGCGGCCGCGATGCAGTTGATCTGGACCTTCTCTCCATTCGGAAGACCTGCCACCACCAGCACGGTACGCGCAGGAGGATGATTACCGATCGTCTTCCAATAGACGTCATCCATCGCAGCGATATCCTGCGAGTTGGTCACATACACATGCATCGAGACTATGGAGCCAAAATCCATTCCCGCCGCGCGCAGCACACCCCGCACATTGCCCAATGATTGGCTCACCTCCTGCGAGAAGTCCGTCGGAAGGCTGCCATCGCTGCTGCGCCCATTCTGCCCTGCCACATAAAGCGTGTCACCCGCCAGCACGCCCGTACTCGACATGGAACGCGCACTGCGGCCTTCCACGTTGATTGCCTTCAGCATGCCCCCTTTCTGAGCCAACAACTGCGTGCCGCTGGAAATAGCCAGTAAACATGTCAACAGGATCAAAGTGCGCCTGGGGTGGTGATTCATGCCTTCTCCTTGGAAAATACGGTTAGCTTCTTACAGGATCGAGAGTGTGTCCGACGAACGGTAGGCAGTCCTTGCGAGCGCGTCGACATTAGTTTGCAATTCCGGAGTGGTTTCGCTCAAGAGTTAAAGCATTTTCCAGCCATAACCTCTCCCGCCTGGTGGGCTGGCAGACAACTTCAGTAATGGCTGTTGCGACGGCAAGATAGGAGCTATAAAGCATTTTCGCAATTACCGTGGTCCAATAAAGATCGCGAGGTGTGGCTTTCTTTGAGAGAAAACCACGTAAAGGTCGGTGGCTTCGGTCTACACCAATTGCGAAAACGCTACAGCCAAGATTCTACATCCCTATGAAATGGTGTCAATGAAAAGTCCTTTGAGGTGTTGCCCTGCCGCCGGTGTGCGCGTCTCGATCCGCCACGACTAACATGATGCGGAAAAGAAAGGTGCAACATTGTGGCTTCTGGCACGTCAAGTGATGGACGGCAGAACGGATGTGGTACTGTAGCGGCGGAGCCGTTCGCACTACGGCTACAGAGAAGCTGAGCTCACGGGAACCATTCGAAGCGAGTAAGTTCGCTATCCCTGTGACTTCGCTGGAAAGCGACCCATGATATCCCGAATCTTCCATCCCACGCTCTTGAAGCTCGCGCCTCTTGCGCTCTTTCCCCTATTCGCCGCTGCGCAGGTTGCAGCCACGCCCGCACCGGAACCACAGACAACTCCCACTCCAAGCACACCAGTCGCGGCTCACGTGCCAGCCCCGGACAAACCGTTTGAGCTGCACGCGCTCGAACCGGAGTTTTGGAAGGTGTTTCGTAAGGACGTCAAACTCGAAACGATGGGCACTGGCTTCACCTTCACGGAAGGACCCGTCTGGGACCGGAGCAACTTTTTATGGCTCAGCGATGAAAAGGGCGATCAAATCGACAAGCTCTATCCGGACGGCCGTATCGAACCGGCACTTTCATTGATTGATCCGGACGGCAGTACCTACGACAGAGAGCATCGCCTGTGGAGTACCTCGAGCGGTCAGCGCGCAGTCATCAAGCTTTCCGCTGATGGTAAAAGCTACGAGGTCATAGCGGACCACTATGACGGCAAGAAGCTGAATACTCCGAACGACATCGTCATGGGACCGGACGGCGCCATGTATTTCACTGATCCAATTATCGATTTGCGGCGCGACCAAGAGCAGGAGCAGCCACAATCCATTTACCGTATCGGTGCCGATCACTCCTTAACTCTGCTGACGCGGGAGTTGTTAGCGCCGAATGGATTGGCGTTTTCGCCCGACGGGAAATATTTATACGTCGACGACGACAAAACAAGACAAATACATCGCTATGACTTCCACAAGGACGGGACCATCTCCGGTGGCATCGTCTTCGCCACAATGATCGATCCAAACAGCCGTGGGAATCCTGACGGGATGAGGGTCGACAAACATGGCCGGCTCTTCGTCTCCGGGCCTAACGGTATCTGGGTCTTTAACCACAACGGCCAGCACATCGGAACCGTGCAGATGCCGCACGGCATGGCCAACCTTGCCTGGGGCGGAGATGGTTACTCCAAGCTGTACATCACTGCGAGTAAGACCGTGTATATCCTTGATACGAAGACGCACGGGTTTATCCCGTACGAGAGTAAAAAGTAACCGCGCTCCTGCCGCGGCTACAGCGTTTTCACTTCTGGTGCATACAGAGCGACCGCGCCCAACGCGGCTTTTCATCAAGAAAAGCCGCACTTCGCCGCACTCTCCTGTGCAGAGTAGAAGTGAAAATGCTCTAGCTATCGCTTGGCCGAAGAGTGCAACAAACCTGAGGGTGCCCCATCCTTCGCTTTTTGCGAAGGGTGGGTTACCGCGCTGGTCGCCAGATCGATTCAATCAGGGCGTAAATCCAGTTCCACGGACCCAAAAGCTCTCGGTCCATTTCTCGCCGGCAGGCAATATTTGTAACTCTGCATATTTGCCCCGGCGCGCCAAATTAACTCCATCGATAATGGCGGCCAAGGGTTCGAAGCAGATGAACTCCCGGGTCAGATTGGGCGAGGGAGGTAGATAGATGGTGGCGACCTGGTATTTCGGTCCGAATAACGTCTCTACCTGCATGCCACCCGCTTCGATTGAAAAATGGGCGCGGCCGTCCGCATCGCGTTCCAGGCCGGTAAAGCCGTCGTCCAAATTCTGACCGCGAAGGGGTAGTGGATTCGGTATGTCCAGTGGCCGCATTTCGCCCGTCGGAATTTTCGTTTCATCCGCCACCACATGGATCCGTGCGGAGAGATGCGCGGTCCACTCGTCCCGTGGGATGCCGGGAATCTGATAGAAGGGGTGGAATCCGAAGGTCACCGGCATTGGATCCGCACTTAGATTCGTAATCGTAGTCTTCACTTCCAGAACGCCATCGGCCAGACTATAAGTCACCTCGTATTCCTGGGCGAACGGCCATTGCGCCATCAAGTCTGGATACTTCCAGAATGCAAGCCGGCTGGTCAGATGTGCGGACCGGCTGTCGGCCGCCACCTCCGCCACTTCCCACAGTGGTGAACTAAAGAGGAGCCCGTGACTCGGCATGACGCCTCGGACATTGCCTAGACTCATATTGAATCCGTACCGCTTGCCGTTGGCCCAAAAAGCTTGTTCGTCCATCAGGTCGGCCCACGGCGCGAGAAATGGAATCCCGGCAAGCTTCGGGCTCTTCACAAACTCGGAAACGTCATTGTAAGGAAAGTACAGAATGTTTTTCCCGTGCACCTTCATCTCGTAGGCAAGATTGCCCACGGACGGCACCACCGAGACTTCCACTCCGTTCTTCGCATCGCTGAGGCGAACGATAGGGACGCCGTGATCCGTCGTTCTCTCAGCGCTGTAGTTCTGGGCAAAAGACGTTGTCGCCAACAACAACGAGCACACACTCAGTATATGGGCCGAGTTTCCGGTGAACTTGATGCGCTTGGTAAACTTCAGAGTCGCCCCCCGCTCCTTGCATAAGAACTGCGCTTCGCTTTTCCACCACGGGCACATTCCCGTTAGCATTTTAGCGATGGGTGTAGACCGAAGGTACCGGCCTCTACGTGGTTTTCTCCCAAAGAAAACCACACCTCGCTGCCCTTACCAGGGCACAGTAATTGCGAAAATGCTTTAGGGGGCGTTTGGTATCTGCGGTATCTGCTTAACGTTGTGCCGCGCCGCTACGACCCATAATGGGCCATATGTCCACGATCTTGTCACCCTGGGCGATATAGTAGCGGTCGAAGGCGTTGGTGCTCTGGTCCAGGTTGGTGCAGTAAACCTCCAACCGGTCGCCCAGCTTCGGCGCCTGGTCTCCGTCCTTCCAGGTCAGGGCGCCATATTCCGCTCCCTGAACCCCTACCTGCAGCCACGGCATCCCCTTTACCTCGTCGGTCTTCTTAGCGAGCGCCTTGTTGCCGTAATCCGTGGTGATGATGTTAGGGTGGTGCTGACTATCAACCGTAGTAAGAATGGTCAACGCAGGTTGCCAATCCGTATATCTGGTCATGTTCCCATCTTGGCCGCCGACGATGAAGTATTCCGTGTCCATAAAGACATAAGTGCCGGCTTCCAGTTCCGTCAAGCCAGTGTCGCAATCAATGTTGTACGTGCCGGTGGAGCCGCCGGACATGATGTTTACAGGCAAGCCGGATTTGAGCGCCAGATCCTTGCTTTCTCGCGCGCCAGCCAGCACTTCCATGGACTTCTTCTTTCGTGCTTCGAAGCCCTTGGTATGCGCAGCGCCTCCGGAGTAGGCCATGAAGCCTTCAAATTGCATGCGCTTCGAGGACGATATCTTCTGTGCCAGCTCGACTGCAGGCTGACCGCCGTCAATGCCTTGCCTGTTCATTCCGGCGAATACCGACACCAGGACCCTCAGCTTTGCCTTGTAAGCGTCCGCCGCTTCCGCCAGCCATTCCACCACCTGCGCGTCATCGGCCACCAGCATGAACGTGGGATCCTTCTTAGACAGTGCTACGGCCCGCTGGATATTGTTGACGCCAACAGGCTGCTTGGTCCACAGAACGCCCTTGATACCCGCTCCGGAGAAGAGCTCCGCCTCAGCGATGGTGGCACAAGTGAGCCCGACCGCTCCGGCCGCTACCTGATGTTTGGCCACGTCCACGCTCTTGTGGACCTTGACGTGGGGTCTTACGTTGACGCCGCTCGTCTTGGCCGTCTCTGCCAGGTGCTTCACGTTTGCATGGAACATGTCCAGGTCTACCACCATGCACGGCGTCGGCAAGATGTCCTTGGTCATGTCGCGAAAATCCTTCCTGGCAATCCGCGCTTCAAATTCGTTGATCGGATAGGGAGAGGAAGATGTTGTACCGGCTTGGCTCTGTGCCAGCGACAAAACACTCATGGCAGCTCCGGCGGATAGGAATTCGCGACGTGTCGGCATCTTATTCTCCTGCGGTGATACATATCTCTCTTTGATCGGCACAGATTCTGTCGAATCCGTAGGGTTTTCTCCGGCTCCGCACTCGGCACGATCTACGGAACGAGTGCTCCTTTGGGCCTTCCAGAGAAATCACTCACGCTGATTGCTTACGAGCCTTGTCAAGAATCTGACGCAGACGGTTGCCCACGATAAGCTCTTCGCCGGGCTGCAGGGTCAGGGAGAGGATGCGCAGATGATTCGCACGCTCCGCCGTCTTACTGCCTGACTCCGTAAGTCCCGCTCGCGCCAGAACACCGCTGGGATTGTCGCTTGTTGACACGTCAATCCGTGGTTCGCCCTCGCGCAGCTGTTGATCGCATTGAGCCACCGTCAGGCCAAACTTTTGCTCGTCCCACGATACCGCAAGGGTGGGGAAACTGTCCTCTTCCTCCGACGGAGGGGTGGTGATCGTTGCCTGAACCCCCGGCACGGTTTGCACTAACTTTGCGATGCGCTCCATCTGGCGCTGCCACACTCTGTCGATCGCCGCGATGTCGGCCTTGGACCAGTACTCGATGGCCGCGAGCACGCCCATGATCTCTTCCTTGCCGACCTTCATCGGCCGGCATATGGAGCCTTCCCAGGGACTCGTGTTGTACAGTGCCGCATCGATCAAATCCTTGCGGCCTAACAACACCCCGGAGACCTGCGGACCACGCATGCCCTTCCCACCGCTGAAGCAATAAAGATCGACACCCGTCTTTGCCAGACGCGTGAAATTCGAGAATGGCGGAATGGCGGAAGCCTGGTCCACCATGACAGGGACGCCGGCGGGCTTGGTGATCTTGAGGATGCTCTCAACGACCTCGGTTTCCCCCCGGGTGGTGTAGACCATAGCGGTCTGGGAGGTAAGGGCCGCGGAGAGATCGCTCACCGTGGGAACGACAATCAGCTTCGCTCCCGTGAGCCGGATGCAGCTGTCCCAGGGGGTGCGGCCGCCAAGGATGATGACCTCCCCTTTCATGCCAGTGGTGTCGGGCAGCTGATAGATATTTTTGGGGTTCGATCCGGCGATGCAGCCTGCGGTCGCGCAAGCGATGGCGCCAGCCGAGCCGGAGGTGACCATGCCGGATTCAGCGCCGGAGAGTCGAGCGAGGTAACGGCCGGCCCCTGCCTGCAGCTCGTACAGGTCGACAAAGTAGTGGGAGGCTGCCTCAGCGGCCGCGCGCACCTCGGGCAGCTCGAGCGAGGCAGTCAGATAAGTCCAGGGCCCTCGGCAATTAATCAGCGGCCGAACGCCTAAACGAGTGTAGATGTTGTCCGAAAAGGATCCTTTGGACGTCGCGGCCTTGGTGGCGGCAGCCACGGTAGCGGCAAAGCTGCGCGCCCCAATGTTGGCAAAGAGCGGGGCCGCAACCAGCAGTTTGATGAATGATCGCCGGTCGTTCGAGTTACCCTGAAGCTCGTTACGTGGAGGCTCGTTATCCTGAAGCTGCGGTCCAGACAACATAATATGTACCTTTCCTATAGCTGCGATAACTCAAAAACGTGATGGAACACGCGGAAGGCCTCTGCGCGAAACTGCAACTCTCGTTCTTTCGGTGATTTCTGTACCTTCCAACAAGGTCACAGAGTAGTTATCGATGCCTCAACGATGAAAAAAACGCGCATAGCGTTTTCCGTCGATCCTAACGGTTCTGGAACGCAATAGGCGGGATAGAAGTACGGCTGCGCCATTTGAGGATTCCGATTTACAGAGAGTGGGCTGCCGTTACCGGCGTAACTGGGCTCATCGATACCGCCGCTCCATACTGCCGCTCCATGCACCGCTGAGAGCGCGATCATCCGTCTCTTCGAGTTGGGCTGGCTGACCCATTGCCAATCAAGAAAAACCCGATCAAGCCCATACAGATAGAGCCATACAGACCTAAATTACACCGGCGATATCGTCTTTCCCGATGAACCACCCGGCCACAAAGCCAATCAGGTGATTTCTATGAGAGACTTTACGCACTCCAAATAAAGCTGGCCAAGTAAGCGTCAAACATAGTTAAGAAAAATATCCGTGTCAAGAGAAAATTCTCACATTCAGGATGGGATCAGTCGTCGCTGCCTGGAGTGAATAGTTTCGGAAAAGCACGACATGAGCCAACCATGGAAGTCCTTTGTCCTGCTCGCATTGTGTGCGAACTTCGCCCCTCAGTTGTCTGCGCAAAAACTGCTCCCGGTCTCAGTTGCGGTGTCCACCAAATACCAGCTCAACGGCGTAGCCGTAAGCCATGACGATCGCATCTTCCTTGGGCTTCCCCGGTGGGTTCAACCGGATAGCTTCTCTCTCGGCGAAGTGAAGGATGGCAAAGTCGTACCCTACCCCGGCGGAGACTGGAACACCTGGCGCCAGGGCATCGATGAAGAGAATCGTTTTACCAAAGTGAATGCAGTCTGGGTCGAACCCGGCATCCCGAACGCGTCGTGGGTGGTTGATTGCGGACAGAGCGTACCCCACGGGAAGAAACTGGTGGAGATCGATCTCAAAACCAACACGGTCAGCCGCGTATATCACTTCAGCCAGGAAGATGCACCCCCGGAAGCCTGCCTGAACGATGTTCGAATCGCCAGGGGCCATGCGTTCCTCACGGAATCGGGCCTGGGAGCGATACTGACGGTGGATTTGAAGACTGGTCGAGTCAGAAGACTTCTCGCAGCGAGCAGCAAGACCAAGGCTGTTCCCGGCCGCTCTGCTGTCGTCGATGGGAGAAAGTTGCTCGGTCCTGATGGCAAGCCGCCGGTCGTCAACGCAGACGATATCGAAATCTCTCCGGATAAAAACTGGCTTTATTTCGGCATGCCCATGGGGGGCGATCTCTGGAGGGTAAAAATCGACGATCTGCTGGATGATTCGCTGAGCGAGAAGGCGCTCGATGCGCGAGTGCACGATGAGGGACCGATCATACCGATAGGGGGCATCTATATGCTTCCAAATGGCAGTCTCCTGCTGAGCGATCTGGAAAAACATGCGCTGCAACTGCGAACCCCAGACGGCAAAACAACTCTATTGGCCCAATCGAAATGGCTAGATTCGCCAGACGCGATGTCTCTCGACAAGGAGGGACGGATTTATATAGCGGCATCTCAGGCGGGCCTCAGTCCAGGGGGTAACCATGGGGTGGATGGAACCGCATTGCCCTTCCGGGTGCTCCGGGGCACGCTTCCGCCTGATCTTTTAGAACCGGCGCCGGGAACCAAATAACAGTTTCCGGTCCTCGTGTTCGCAGAAGCGGAGACAATTCCGTCCGGGTAACGGTGAAGCGCGCTTAGTTCGCGACGCGCTTTGCTCGCGGGGGAGATAGATGAGTTTAGTCGTGCACGAGCGCAACTTACAGCGGTGAACCGGATACACCGGATACTTGGAGGTTTATGAGGCAAGAACGAATCGTAACGATCGCGGCGTGCTTTCTTGTTGTGGCAGTTGCCTGGGGCCAGGGCCAGGCTCCTGCGGCGGGGGCAAAGCCGTCCTTGGATGCGCCGCAGGATCCCCGAGAGCCGGCCGTAATGGCTCAATGCAAGAACCCACCACTGCCGGCCCCGGATTATGGCGATCCGCGGCTGGGGCCTAGAGAATACAAGGTCATAGAGATTCCCGGCGTCATCGCTGCCGGGCAGAAATGGAAGCCTCTTTGGCAACAGTTGGGCGACAACGGCGACGGGATTGTGGGATCACCCGACGGCGGCCTTCTGATCGCGCAAAACGATAGCAGCGACGTCTTGAAACTCGATGCACAGGGCGGGCCTTCGGTCGTCTACAAGGATACGAATACGGGAGGTTCTCTCTCGATGAACACGAAAGGCGCGCTATTTATCGTCGACAGGGGCTTCCATCCATCGATTTCGGAGCTCGCGCCAAATCGGAAAATCCTGGCTGACCACTACCAGGGCGATCCTCTGGATTGCAGCGGCGTGATTCTGAACGATCTGACGGCGGATAGCAAGGGCGGCGCGTATTTCACGATGGGCGGCGTGTTTTACGCCAGTCCGAGCGGCCAAATCACCAGGTACGACGGCAAGAATCTTAAGGGTCCGAACGGGATCATCCTGAGTGCAAATGAAAAGACACTCTATGTGAGCAACAGGTTCAAGCTCGTGGCCTTCGATGTCCAGCCCGATGGCTCGCTTACCAACCAGCGGGACTTTAGCAAACTCGAAGCGGGAGGCTTTGGCGACGGCAGCGCCATCGATGCTCAAGGACGTATCTACGTGACAACCGCCCCTGGCGTCCAGGTCATCGCCCCGGATGGCAAATACCTCGGCCTGATCCCGACTCCCCGGCCGGTCATCAGCGTCGCCTTCTCCGGTCCGGACAAGAAAACGCTCTTCGTCTTAGCGCAGGGCGTCAAAGATGCTCAGGGAAAAGAGGTCGACAACGCGGCCCAGGTCTATTCCATCCCGATGATCGCGCAAGGCTTCAAAAACCGGGCGAAGTAAGCGATTCTAGAGCATTTTCACAGACACTGGGATGGAGTGGGAGTGGTTATGTGCAGGTGTTCTTTGACGGAACACCCGCGTCCAGAGCATATTCTTCCCTTACTCCCTTTGTGAAAAGCCTCTATGCCCGTGAATAAGGTTCTAAGAACTGCTTCATTGCTTCGCGGATCACTCTTTGTTGAGCTTGGTCCGGCGTGACGCCATCGGGGCCGAAGACGCGGCTGGCGTCGCGAACGATCGTCGATTCTTTGAAAATCCCGCGCGCAGTCAAAAGATACTGCGTCGCTCCGGTAATCGATTGAAACGCCTGTACCCTGCCGAACATTTCAAAGGCTTCCTTCTGCTTGCCTGCATTCCACAGCTCGAAGACGGTCTGAAAAAGATCGGCGTAAGTGATGATGGGCACGTAACCGTCAAAACCTGCTCGGAGTTCATCAAGCATTTGAATGCAGTTGTGTGCAGCCATGACCACGATCTTGTCATTTCGCTTCCTGAATTCCGGAAGGCGAGGTATCGGGCTGCCCGTCGTTTCGTCTTTGACTCCTAGCAGCGTTGGAATCTGCTGATAGAGTTCTACGATAAATTCGACGCTCATATCACCGTAGCTCTGTATCATCAGCGGCAGATCGGTCGCCGCGCCCAAGGCCTTGTAATAGTCCAAAACCGCTTGATCGCTTACCTTTTCGGCGGCCTTGCCTGCAAGGGCGCCCGGGGGCAAGGAAATAAGTCCATCTGCGCCGCTCTTGGCAGCGTGCTGGGCATAGCGAACGGTGGCGTTTATATCGCCGCCTAACGCCTGGACTCCAATCACTACGGAGGCCTTTCCCCCCTTGGCGGCGGCCGTGAGGGACTCGGCTCCGTCCATTCGCTCTTTCTCGGTAAGGTTCGTCCATCCGCTGGAATTGAGCGGCCACATCAGACCCGGCACACGATTCAGGTTGCAGAATTTGACCTGTGCAGCCAGGCAATCGAGGTCGAGCTTATTGTCCGGGGTGAACGGCGTCTGGGCAACGGGAAACAAGCCCCGCCATGGTTTGGAGCCTGGCTTCACGACCTCTGAGGCCATGGCTGTCCGCGGGAGCCATCATAGCGGCCGCACCGAGCGCGGCTACGCCGAGCGTTTGAATAAATTCACGCCTGTCCAGCCTATCGAGCTTATCCAAACGACCCAAACGATCCGAGCGATCTAGTTGGCGATGTGGAAAATTCCGTGTTTCCATTGCAGTATCGTCCATACGGTTTTTCATGCCGATGCCTGTTTACGCGCCTTTTCGAGTACCTGGCGAATGCGGTTACCTACGATGAGATCTTCGCCCGCCTGCAGGGTCACCGAGAAAATTTGCAGTTGGTTGGGGCCGGTCACGTCCGAATCATAGAGTTTGTCGGCTTGCTCTCTCGCCAGGACCCCACTGAAATTAAACCCTGTCCACACGTCGATCCGAGGATTTCCTTCGCGCAGCTGCTTGCCGCATTGATTGGCGGTCAAGCCAAATTTCTTTGGGTCCCAGGTGATCGTCAAGGTGGGATAACTATTACCCTTCTCCGACGGAGGAGTCCCGATGGCTGTCTCGACTCCCGGTACCGTTGACACCAGCTTCGCGATGCGCTCCATCTGGCGCTGCCAGGTTCCCGCGATGACCGCAGCCTGAGGCTTGGACCAGTAATCGATGGCGGCGAGTACGCCCATGATCTCTTCCTTGCCGACCTTCATGGGCCGGCATATCGAGCCTTCCCACGGGCTGCAGTTGTACCGGGCTGCGTCGATCAGGTCCTTGCGGCCTAACAAGACTCCGGAGACTTGCGGGCCACGCAGGCCCTTTCCACCGCTGATGCAAAAAAGATCGACGCCGGTCTTAGCCAGGCGAGTGAAATTGGAATACGGGGGAATGTGCCCAGCCTGGTCCAGGAACACCGGAACGCCGGCGGACTTGGCGATCTTCACAATGCTCTGCAGGCGTTCGTCATCACCCCAGGTGGTGTATATCATTGCGGTCTGCGATGTGAGCGCGGCGGCGAGATCATTCACCGTAGGCGCGACGATTAGTTTGGCCCCGGTGAGCCGTATGCAGCTATCCCAGGGTGAGCGTGGGCCAAGGAAGACGACCTCTCCTTTCATGCCGGTCGTGTCGGGCAACTGGTAGATTCTCTGAGGATCTGACCCGGCGATGCAGGCCGCGGTTCCCGCGGAGATTGCGCCCGCCGAGCCGGAGGTGATCATGCCGGATTCGGCGCCAGAGAGTTCTGCGAGACGGCGGCCGGCGGCAGCCTGCAGCTCAAACAGGTCGACAAAATAGTGAGAAGCCTCTTCGCAAGCCGCGCGCACCTCGGGTAGCTCGAGCGATGCAGTCAGGTAGGTCCAGGTCCCAACGCAGTTAATCACCGGCCGAACGCCGAGGCGAGTATAGATATTGTTCGAGAAGGAGTGATTGAAGCCCAGTTGGGTTGGCCGTGGCAGCTACGGCAGAGGCAAAGCTGCGCGCTCCGAGCGAAGCAAACAGGGGAGCAGCAGCCAGCAGCTTGAGAAAGGATCGCCGATCGTTCAAGTTATTTTGAAGTCAGAGTTATCTTGAAGCACGACTAGCTTTTGAGGTTCTCGTTCAGAACGTGCATAATGCTTCTACAGATTCTCCCCGGGAGCAATAAACGCATCTGTCGCAATAGCGAGCTGTAGATCATTCGAAGCTCGCTACGTCGCGAAACCGCAGGTCCTAAACATTTCCATCTTGCGAGCGATACTGGAGCCCATTGCGGTCTATTTCCGAAAAATGTGGCTGCGGTAACCCGCAGCCACACACAGCCTAGAAAAGTAGTTTTAAGGCAACTTGCAAGATACGAGGATCTCGTGCCGATGTTACATAACCGAACCCGCCCTGGCCGGTATTGTTGATATTCGCCCGTTCGGATTGTTGAATTGCGCATGATTGAATACGTTGAACGCCTCTGCCCGGAACTGCAACTGCGTTGTCTCGGTGATCCGCGTATCTTTCAGCAACGACATATTGTAGTTGTCGATGCCGGGACCAGGGAAAAAGCGGCGCGAAATATCCCCTACCTGACCCGTCATTGAAGTTGAAACAGCTTGAATATCGAGCTCGGCATCGACCGAACGTTGAAGTAGGGACTTGTCTTGATCTGGGATTCCGGTTGTTGTACAAACGGCTTCCGTTCCTGGCAGCGCTTGGCGTATCGAAGGGAAAGCTGAAATCACCAACGAGATCGCGATCATCCGATTCCGAGAGTTGAATTGGCTGACCGCTGGCAAATGTGGAAAACCCTGCCACAGACCATCCTGCAGTAAACCGCTTTGCGAGGTCGCCTTTTCCGAACATAGCTATCGAACGGCAGTCGCACTGTATAGCTTACCTCAACATTGTTTCGCAGATCGAAGGTCGACAAGCCATAGCTCGCGGCGGGGTTGAAGACATTGGTTGCGTCAAATACGTCCGAGCCATTATCCAAAGCTTTCGAGTACGTATAAGAAACCAGGACGTTGCCCCACTTCCCCGAGCTCTTCAGACTTGTCTGCAAGGAGTTAAACGATGAGTGCGCACTCGATTTGTAATACGCATTAGAGCCAATTGCATTCGATTGAAGCGCACGCGTCGTGTTGATACACCTGCCCGTTCGCCGCGGTAAATACGTTTTGTTCGCCGATGGGGCCGCAAGTTGGCGATCCAGGGGCGACGTTCGCAGGATTATTCAGTGAGAGACAGAGAGCCGGGTTTCCAGGGTTCGCTTCGACCCCCGTAAGAAGGTGCGTGCCCCACCGTACCCACGTAGGTGACATTAAATCACCGTGGAATTGCCGAATTCACGCTCAACAGAAAGTTCGAACTGCTGTGAATACGGCGTGACGTTATTTATCTTGTAGAACTCGGAGCCCGAGACGGGTTCCACTTGCGCAAAGGGAAAGCCTGTAAAGGGGTGCGATGGGGATACATTCTTTGGAGGATAGCGAAGGGAAACTTTATTCCTTCGAAACGCCCGGTCGGCCGATCGATATAGGGTGAAGCGAGCAGAGAGGGAACAGGGCTGACCCAGTTCTGGCCATAGGGGGCATCGCCGGATTCATAGAAGGAAGTGGCATCTTCGATGCCTTGGTAGAAGATGCCGTAGCCGGCACGTATGCTTGTCTTTCCGGGGCCGCCGAGAAGCTTACCTAGAAAACCACCGTCAACATTTGGCGCGTAAGCGATCCCGACTCTCGGAGCAAAGTTCATTGTACCGAATAGGCGCCAGCGTCCTGGGAACTCCCGGGATCGAGGGGTACAACCAGTCCAAGCGGGGCGTCCGGGAAGGACAGCGATTGTTCGCCCGGGACAAGTGCTTCCAGTTTATTGGTTGCATCGTACCAGGGAGTGCTCACCTCCCAACGCAAGCCATAGTTTATGGTTAACGTCGGCCGAGCACGCCAGCTATCCTGCGCAAAAACTCCATAATATATATCTCGCGTATCAAGAATCTGGAAGCTCTGTTGACTGAAATCTGCCGGAGCACCGATGAGATAGTCGGCAAAATCAAGGCCTGTTTCCGAGCCATTAAAGCTAAAAGCTCCATTCGGAGTGGAAGGGTGACGCTGGATGATCTGGTCGTAGTGGAAATCGGCCGCCGGCCTGGAAGCTGTGCGTTCCAATGACCTTGGTCCAATTGTCGATCACCTGTATGGTGTTGTTGACCTGGGTCGTAATACTTGTGGAGGAGCCAAAACTGTAGTTGTTGAATTCAAACTGTGGAACAGCGGTGTCTGGAGTAAACACATTCCCGATGCCACCGGTGCTGTTCCAGGGTGTGTTAAAACCCAGAGAGCCGAGGGTAACTCCCTTGCCGCCTATGATACGTCCCCTCATTGGCGTCGTCTCGCATATAAACGAGACGAACATCATTGACAGCGTTGCTGCTGAAGGTTGTGGTAAGGCCCAGGTCGCCCATCAGCGTATCGCCAATATTCCCTTGGGAAAAACCAGGGGTATTCACACCGGTATAGGGATTGACTCCGTTGAATTTATCCTGAAAGAAGTAGGCAAACGCCTGCCCGAAGCGGGTGTTTACATCCCCACGGATTCCATATTTGTTATCGCTTAAGGTCGCGGGAAAAGCGGCCGTCTGGTAATGACTCCCATCCGCCGAGTTGGGCGCGGGGATGTACTTTAAAGTATTGACCGCGACCGGCGACCACGCAGATTGCGGAATGATGGCGTTGGGAAATACGCACTGGGATGAGCTGACGCATCCCTGCGTGTAGTATGCCTCTCCGTTGGTTACGGGATACCCGAGTTCCTGGGAAAGAATACTTGCAAAGTACGGCACCGTTTACTCCTGTGCCGCCGTTTGCCGGGGTGGCCGAGATCAAATGCAGCCGCTTGGTCACTCAGACTTCCCTGTGCGATCAGCCGCGGTAGGCACGGCGAAATTCTGCGTTTGCCCGATCGTTTGTCTGGTTCCCTGGTAGTCGCCAAAAAAGAACATCTTGTTTTTCTTTATAGGACCACCCACGGTTCCGCCAAACTGGTTTTGAATGTAGACGCCGCGAGTTGGGGAATAGTAGTTCCTCGCATCCAGGTCCGTGTTGCGCAGAAAGTCGAAGACGCTCGCCGTGGAAGCTGTTGGTTCCGGACTTGGTGACGAGATTGATTTGACCGCCGCTGTAGTTACCATATTCTGCATTGAAGTTATTGGTAATAATACGAAATTCGGCGATCGAGTCCAGGTTTGGGATCACCGCGGCGCCGTTGTGAACGCCTTCCTGGGTATCGCCTCCGTTTACCGTGAATCCATTTGCACCCGTTCGACCGCCGTTGACTGACTGAGTTCCGTCCGAAAGGTCGCCAGATACGCCAGTCTCCGACAAACCGGCGCCCTTGGTCATTGCCGGTGCCCTGGTACGGTGAGACGCCTGGCTGAAGGGCAAGTAAGTCGATGAAGGAGCGCCCATTGAGCGGCAAGGGCGCAATCTGTTGCGCTCCAAGGACCTCTCCCATTTTGCGTGCTCTCTGTTTCCACCTGCAGCGCGTTGCTTTGTACGGTGACGACGTTATTTACCTCGCCAACCTGCAAAGAGATATCGACGCGGACCGCTGAACTGGCATCGATTTTTACGCCCTGCTCCAAAAAGTCCCGGAAGCCGGTCTGACTGGCGCTGACGTCATAGTTGTCAACATCCAGGGCGGGAAAGCTGTAAAAGCCCTTTCCGTCCGTAACCGTCGTGTGCTTTATGTTCGTCGACCTGACTTGTGACAACAACGGTAACCCCGGGAGTCACCGCGCCGGTTGCGTCGGTGATCACGCCCGAAATCGATCCAGTGATTGCGGCCCATGTCGTAACCGCCGTCAACAGGAAAATTGCAACCGCAACAATCGTCAAAATGCTTCGTCTCAGTAGATTCACTTGCAACAACCCCCTCAAAATGAAGTTCAAAAATCATCTTTTAGAAATGTGAAGTCTGGCCCGGTGTAACGCAAAGACAGCCGCTGTAAGCAACGACGAAGCGAGGTACAGCCCTCTATGCGATGCGCTGGCGAGTAACAGTCTGTGCCAGTCGTAAGATACGGCAATTTGGAATTGCCCGGAAAAAGTGCGGTCCAACTGATACTACGGAACGTCTAAAGACTCTATTACCGCCAGTACGCAAAGTCGACCGTTTCCGTTCCGATAACTCGAAACCTTTGCTCCTGGCTTTCCCGATCTGAATCGATCGGTCCAATACTTGTGGAATCTCGCTTTATTGTTCGATAAACCGGCTCCCGATGAAAACTTTGCCGGGAGCAACTGCATTTTCCAGGAGCAGCTTGGATGTGGCCCAAAATCTAATTAATGAATAATATTCATGTCAAGAGAAAATTCTCAGAAAAAATTCTCAACACATCAAGATGTTGATTCAGAACAGGCCAGCCTGGCTCAAAAACTCATAGGGCGCCCGCCCTGGCGTTATCTTTTTTTCTTGCTCCTCGTGAAAATTTGCTTTATGGTTTCGAGCAAACAAGGCTTCATGCCGTTCTTAATGCCGAACGCAATCCGAGCGTTGCTACTCGCTTTCCACTAAAGAATTCTGATCATCCCCGGAGAGCGATCCATGGAGTGCATACACTCAATGGATTGCAGCGGGGACAGGGGGGTGCGTATCGAAGTGTCTGAAGTAAATCAGAGGAGCAAAGCCATGGAGAGTCCGGACGAGAATCAACTTGATAGGCGAGCATTTCTTAAAACTGCCGGCGTGCTCACCCTCGGCCTGGGTGCGGCCGCTTTGCTGCCTTCGCAAGAAGCCGAGGCTGCAAGTACGCTCAACCCCGGCGCCAAACCCTGGCGGGGCCTGTTTCCGATTGCGCAGACGCCATTCACTGCGGACAATAAGCTCGACCTCGACTGTCTGGTTGCTGAGGTCGGATTCTGCAATCGCGGCGGCATTCCGGGCCTTCTCTGGCCGCAGGGCTCCAGCGGGTGGACGACTCTCTCCGAGAAGGAGCGGATGGACGGAGCCGAGGCCATGCTGGCCGCCGGCAAGGGTGGCAAGACCGCGTTGATCATTGGTGTGCAGCCGTTAGATGGCGACGTGAATACTGCGATTCGCTACGCCAGGCACGCTGCCAAGCATGGCGCGGATGGACTGGTCTCCCTGCCTGCCGGCTTCGACAATGGCCAGCCTGACAAAAAGCTCACCCTTCAGGACCACCTGGACTATTACAAGGCCGTAGGCGCGGCGACAGACCTTCCCATCATGGTGCAGAGCCACGGCGATATGAGTGTCGATCTGATCGTAGCGCTGTATGAGCAGGTGCCTACATTGAAGGGAGTGAAAGATGAGACGGGCGATACCCTGACTCGCCTGCCGGAATTCAAGAAACGAACGGATAACAAGCTCGTCGTCATGGATGCAAACGGCGCCCTTCTCCAGCTAACTGGCATGCGGCTAGGTTTTGACGGTTACATCCCCAAAACCGGCCTGGCCGATCTTTCCCAGATGGTGTTCGATCTTTGGTATGCAGGCAAGCACAAAGAAGCGTTTGATCTGTTCGGCAGGATACAAGCGTTTCAAACCATTCCGGGCGCTTTTCAGTACATTCTGACTGCACGCGGAGTCTTTAAAGAGACCACTACCATTCGCGACGCGCGCCGCATTTTCGGCCCCAACGGCGTGACGCCAGACGAAGCTCAAAGAAAAGTCATCCGCGAAGAGCTGACCCAATTTCTGGGGCCGTATTTACGGGCATAAGTCTGTCTGAAGCTGCGGCCAGACTGCACCTGCCCAGACTGCACGTACACGGAACCGGCTTCGTTCTTACCGGCCCTCGTCCAGCTTTTATCGCGCTGTTCTCTCTGCTCGCCGCACGACGCTCTTCGTCGCCGTTTCTTTCGGGGCCGCCACGCCAAACTGCGAAGAAGCGATGCGCAGGATGCGCGTGGCGCGCGGCTATACTACCTTTACTTTTCGAGGGGAACTCTAAAACAGATGAGACGTAGCTGGCTTCCACGCATCTTACCTGCTTCAGCTCTGTTCCTGTTGTCTGGAATGCCGTTGATGGGACAGGGACAGACGAGTGCTGTCGATCAAGGCGCCCAGCAGTTTCAGGCGAACTGTGCCGGATGCCACGGCGCAGACGGCAAGGGTGGCGACAAGGGTCCGGCGATTGCGACGCTGCCAGGCGTCGTCGCGCTCTCCGATATGGAACTGATCAAGATTGTGCGCGATGGCACCGCCGCGGGCATGCCATCGTTCGAGCGGCTTGGCGATGCGGAGATCACTGCAGTGGTGGGCTATCTGCGCACACTGCAGGGCAAGACTGCCGTTTCAGACACCGATAAGCTGGTGGGAGATGCCGACGCTGGACGCGTTCTGTACTTCGGCAAGGCACAATGTTCAAGCTGTCATTTGGTGAACACCGCGGGCGTAGGCCAGGGCGGGTTTATCGCTTCGGAGCTGACAAGCTACGGCGCCAACCATACAGCGGCCGCCATCAAGCAGGCAATCGTGCAACCGGATACACCGCTGGACCCGGCTTCGCGCGTGGTCGAGGTGGAGACAAAGACCGGGCAGAAGCTTATCGGGCGTAGTGCGGTCCGAGGACAACTTCAACCTGGCGTTGCAAACCGAGGACGGCCGTTACTACTTTCTGACGCGGAGCAGCCTGGCGGAGGTGAATTACAAGCCATATTCGCTGATGCCGCGCGACTACGGCACCAGGCTGACGAGCAAGGAGCTTGGATGACCTGGTCAGCTTCCTGATCGTTACGAGTAAGGACGCCCCGACGGAGGCCCCAACGCCGCGACGGACGCGGCCCGGCAAGAGAATAGCAACCAGCAACAAATAAAATCTACAGGATAGAAGGCAGCCAGGTGAAAATGACGCGATTGGCCAAAATTGGGTTCGGGCTTGCGGCAGCGAGCTGCCTGCTACTCGCGGTGGAGAGGGAGCGAGCGCCAGGACGGGTGGTGGAGGCTGCGGCGCGGCCGGATGCAACGGCCAGCGCTCCAGCGGCGATTGGCGGTGTCGGTCTTATCGACGTGCAGCAGAGCGACCTGGCGCAGACGAAGATCGAAGATAACTGGGTCTCCTACAACGGTGATTACACGGGACGGCGTTACAGCAGCCTGACGCAGATCACGCCGGAGAACGTTGGCCATCTGGAAGCAAAGTGGGTCTTCCATACCCAGGAAGTTGGCCCCCTCGAAGTGACTCCCGTCGTCACCGCTGGAGTGATGTTCATTACCAGCGCCAACGCCGCGTACGCGCTGGACGCGAAAACGGGGACGGAGCTTTGGCATCACGCAAGAGCCATCACGCAGGGACTTATTGATGACGCCTCCAGCCATCACAATCGAGGTGTCGCCATTCTGGGCACGCGGGTTTATATGGAGACCGACAACGCGCACCTGCTGTGCCTGGATGCACGCTCGGGCAACTTGATCTGGGACGTCCTCTATGCCACGGGCAACAAGAACTACGGAGCAACGAGCGCACCTCTGATCGTAAAAAATAGAGTGATGGTGGGCACGTCGGGCGGCGACGACGGCGTGCGCGGCTTCCTGGCGGCATTCGATGCGGAGACGGGCCGTGAGGTGTGGCGGTTCTGGACCATCCCCGGGCCGGGCGAGAAGGGCAACGAGAGCTGGCCGGGCGATATGTATCTTCATGGCGGCGGAACCACCTGGATGCCGGGGACCTTCGATCCAAAGCTGAATACTCTTTATTGGGGCACGGGTAATCCTTCGCCGGACTACGACGGCAGCGTGCGGCCGGGCGACGACCTGTACACCAGTTCCCTGCTGGCGTTGGACCCGGATACGGGCAAGCTCAAGTGGTACTTCCAATACAGCCCCCATAACCTGTACGACTATGACGGCCTGCAGACGCCGGTGCTGGTGAACGCAAACTTCAAAGGCCAGCCGCGCAAGCTGATTGTGACGGCAAGCCGAAACGGCTTTCTGTATATCCTCGACCGGACGAACGGAAAGTATCTCTACTCTAAAAAGTTTATTCAGGCCGAGAACTGGGCCAAGGGCATTGACGATAACGGGCGGCCCATTTCCAACAACCTGATTCCTGATGAGAAGGGTGTTCTCGTTTGTCCCAGCATTAGCGGAGGAACCAACTGGTACTCGCCCAGCTACAGCGAGGCGACACACATGTTCTACTTCCGCTCGATGGAAGCCTGCAGCATCTTTACTTCGAAAACCGAGCCCTTCCAGGAAGGCCTTGAGTATTACTCGACCGGAGCACGGAACCCCACGGGCCAGGTGACCAAGGGTTCCATCAACGCCTTCGACCTTGATAAGCTCGATTTCGCGTGGCGAAATCCTCAAATCGGCTCCGGCTTTGCCTGGGCCGGTGTGATGTCGACTGCAACCGGCCTGGTTGCATTTGGAGACGATGCACACAATTTTCAAATCCTTAACGGGCGCACCGGCACGCCTCTATGGCACTTCAAAATTGGGCAAGAGCCCCGCGCGTCTCCTATGAGTTACGCCGTGAATGGAAAACAATACATTGCTTTGGCGGCAGGGAATGATGTGTTTGCGTTCGCGCTGCCCTAGCACAACGGACATCAGGCACAACTCAAACATGGTTCGGGTGGAATGACATGACACAAAACCTTATATCGCTTCATGGTGTTTTTTCTGTTCCACCCCTGGCGCGAAGTGCCGGCAATAGCCGAGCCATCGATTTCGAGCAGAACTCACGCATTGTCCGCTATATCGCCCAGGGTGGAATTTCGCGGTTTATTTATGGGGGCAACGCCTTCCTCTATCACGTGACGCTAGCCGAGTACGAGCAGTTGCTGGACTGGCAAGCGAGTGTGCAACAGGACGGCCAGTTGTTCCTTATGAGCGCAGGCCCGTCCTATGGTCGATTGATGGACCAGGCGCCTTTGTTGCGCCGCTTTGCCGTTCCCTGCGTAATGATCCTCCCTTGTGGAGATCCACGCGATGCCACCGGACTGGAGCGAGGCCTGCGAGAGTTTGCCGAGGCCTCCGGCGCTCGCTTGATGATCTACGTGAAAGAGGAAACAAACCTGGGAGCCGATCTCATGGCCGGTCTCGATACGGTCGGCAAACTGGTGGACGAGGGAATCTGCGTTGCGATCAAATACGCCGTCGTCCGGGAAAACCCAGGTGAAGACTGGTATCTCGACGAGCTGCTCAAGCGGGTAGACCGGTCGTTGGTGATCAGTGGTATCGGGGAGCGTCCGGCGGTAACCCATCTTCGTCAATGGGGTCTGCCTGGCTTTACCACGGGTTCGGGCTGCCTCGCTCCCGCGTTGAGCTCTGCTGTCTTCGCCGCTTGCCGCGAGCGCGACTACGCGGAAGCCGAGCGCGTCCGTGCCCGCTTCTTAGACTTTGAAGACCTTCGCGATGCGTGGGGACCCGGCCGTGTTCTGCACCAGGCACTGGAGCTTGCCGGCATCGCCGAAACCGGCTCCATTCCGCCCTTCATTTCAGAGCTCTCTGCGGCACAAAAGAATCGCATAAGACCTGTCGTGGAGGAACTCTTGACGAAGCAGCAAGAGTTGGTCGCACAAAAATGAGCGGCACAGAACGGTGTAGGGGTGATTGGTGTTCGAAATAATGGAGCGTAACTGGTTGAGACCTGACTTTACTGGCCTAGCAGACGCTGGCTCTATGCTTCCGGGCTTTATGCTTTTTAGATCATCCACATTCAGATCTAACACCGGGTTTCCAGTAGGCAGACCGTGGTAAGTTCGAGCGCCGCGGTCGTTACGCCCTCGGAACGCAACACGCGGTGGCTCGTCGTTGCGCTCCTCACCGTAGGCGTCATTCTTGCCTACACCGACCGTATCAATCTATCCTCTGCCCTGCCCGAAATTCGAAGAAGCTTCCCGCTCTCTCCAGAGGCATCGGGAATTTTGCTGTCAGCCTTCTTCTGGTCGTATACCTTACTGCAAATACCGGCCGGATGGGTTGTCGACCGGTTCGGCCTGAAGTGGCCGTATGCCGCGGGGTTGTTTTTATGGAGTGCGGTTTCTGCCGCAACCGCGCTGGCGAGCTCGCTTGGCGGCCTGATCGCCGTGCGCATAGCGCTGGGGGTCGGCGAGTCAATCGTTACCCCTGCGAGCATGCGTTATATCCGCAAGAACTTCTCCGAGAACGAGCGGGGTCTGCCGATCGGCATCTTTTTATCCGGGACCAAGTATGGGCCGGCCATCGGGGCGCCGATTGCGACTTACCTGGTCTTAAGTTACGGATGGAGATGGATGTTCGTCTTGAATGGCGCCCTCTGCTTCCTCTGGCTGGTTCCATGGTTTCTCTTTGTCAGAAACGACAGCGAGAGCACTCGAGCGTCAGAGAAGCCGTCTGCCGAGGAGACTGTCTCCTGGACTGCGCTCTTAGGTACTCCGCTCATGTGGGGCACCTGCGTCGCCACATTTTGCTATATGTACTTTGTTTATTTCTGCCTGACCTGGATGCCAACCTATTTCAAGGATAGGTATGGCCTTTCACTGAAGGCGTCCGGTTGGTTCACATTCATGTCTTTTGGCGGCCTGGCGACGATTGCCATTTTAGCGGGCTGGGCGGCCGATCGACTCATCGCTCGCGGGCGTAATCCCGTCACGGTACGAAAAGCATTCACCATTGTGGGTTTCGCGCTGGCCTTTAGCGAGATCTTCGGAGCGTTCTCAAACTCGAGTACGGCCACTCTTTTCCTGGCTGTGTTTTCACTGAGCGGACTCGGCCTGGCCACGGCGAACTTCTGGGCGCTGACCCAGACGTTGACGCCTGCCTCGGCTTCCGCCCGGGTGGCGGGCATACAGAACACCGCAGCGAACCTGGCGGGAATCGCCGCCCCCTGGATCACCGGTGTTCTCGTACAAAAGACGGGGAACTTCAATGCGCCGCTTCTCGCTGTTGGCTTCTGCCTCATGGTGGGAGTCAGTTGCTATCTGTTTCTAGTCAGAGAAAAATACGCATTGCGATAGAGAAGCCGCACCAAGTGAATGGTGCGGCTCTTGTGAGACTATGCGCGGCGGTGGCGCTATAGCATTTTCGCAAGATGAATATCAAGCTTGTTCAAGCAACGGGCGTGCATCGGCGAAAGATTAGCTGTAAACACCAGGGCTAAAGCTCGCTGCGGCGAGGTAGTCCTAATTTTATACACCGGAACGTTTTCGCGGGTTTGGAAACCCGCTTCCCCGGACTAAAGTCCGGGGCTGGCACAGATCACGCCTGCAGCCTGCTAAAAAATAGCGTGCCTGGGGTCCGCCCTCGCTGCTCTTATCGGACAACAGTAATTGCGAAAATGCCTTACTGCTTGACCGCGATGCACGAGATTTCGATCTTTCCGTTGCGTATGCGCCCCACCTCTACTGTGACTCGCGTCGGCTTAGGGTCTGGGATCATCTTTCTGTAGACCTCGTTCATCTTGTCGATGTCGTTAATGTCGGACAGGTAGACGTTCACGCTGACGATGTCCGTCATCTTAAAACCCGCCTCTTCTACCACCTTTTGAATGGCGTCCAGGGCGAGCTTTGTCTGTACGGCAATGTCAGGGTCCGCCGATTGACCGGGGGCAAGACTTCCCTTGAGGCCTGCGACAAAAAGCATGTTGCCGACCACCCGCCCTTGGCTCAAATTCGCTCCCGGCTTAAAGCCGATCGTCTGGTTTTGCGCAAAAGCGCTGCACGATGCTCCGGTGACAAGAACCCCGGCTAGCAGGATGCTCCGTTTCACAATCCGCAAAATATCGCTCTTCATGGTTGAGTCTCCTTATCAATGAATGGGTGAGAAAGTAAGTGAAAGTCAGTTCGAGATCGCCGAAGATGCGAAAGTTTCACCATGGCAGAAAAGCGGGGCGTCGCTTTCCCTCAAGAGTGCGAATTCCTTGAGTTTTGGCAAAATATGGTCACTAGTTCGTGCTTAAACGTCTCGATTCTATGAGAATTTTCTCTTGACATGAATATTTTTCTTGATTATTTTTGGGCCACATCGGGGTCCAGGTTCCGAAAACGCAGTCGCTCCCAAGCGAAAATTTTATCGGGACCGCACTTAAAACAACTGCATAGAAAAAGACGACGTCGTTCAGCAATTGGGTCCGGGTGTGCTTTATTCGGGCCTTTCTTCATTTGCAACCGGAACAATATCTATTTCTCCCGTCTTGTGCTTCACCCATTCGATTTTGCCGCAGTAGGAAAGGAACACCATGCCGTGTGAGAGCGAACTGAAAAACAGCCGCCGGTCATTCATGAAGCTCGTGGCTGCAGCTCCCCTCTTTGTCTCCCTGGGCGCGCGCAGCCTCGCCTCCACTGTGGCTGCCTCCGCCGCCGGAATGATCCCAACCTCTCCGAGAGATTGGAATAATAATGTCTACACCCGCTTTGGCATCCGTCCAATCATCAACTGCCGCGGCGTCTTCACCTACCTCACCGCCTCGGTTGAACTCCCCCAGGTCCGCAGGGCCGCCGAAGAAGCTTCCCATTTCTTCATCGATCTTTTTGAGCTGCAGGCTGCCGTAGGCCGCCATCTCGCCAAAATGTCGGGCGCCGAATCCGGCATGATCACTTCCGGCTCGGCGGGCGCGATCTCTTGCGCCACCGCAGCCTGCATCGCCGGCTCCGACCCCAAAAATATCTACCAGCTGCCCGACACCACGGGCCTGAAGGGAGAGGTCATCATGATGGGCGGCCGCAGCGTCTGGGACAGCTGCATCCGGCTCACCGGGGCCAAGTTGGTCGTCTCCCCCACGGTCAAGGATCTGCATTCCGCCATCACGTCGCAGACTGCCATGATCTACACCACCTGGCACGACGACGACCGCATTACCCAGATCCTCAAGATCAGCAAGCCCGCCGGAGTCCCCCTCATGGTCGACCAGGCCGCGGGCATTCCCCCGTACTCCAACTTCACGCGGTACGCCAGGCTTGGTGTCGATCTTTTTTGCTTCAGCGGCGGCAAAGGCCTCATGGGTCCGCAGGTCTCTGGTCTGTTGCTCGGCCGCAAGGACCTCATTGATTCCGCCCTCTACAACAGCACTCCCTGGGAGGGCGCCATCTGCCGTCCGATGAAGGTTGGCAAGGAAGAGATGATGGGGTGCCTCGCCGCATTGGACTACTGGTCAAAGGCCGACGTCGTTGCCATCAACAAAGAGTGGCAGCGCCGCATGGAGCGCCTGGCAAAGATGGTCGAGACGGTACCCGGCGTTCAGACTTCTATCCACACGCCGCCCCCCACGGAGTCAGACAGCTTCCCTACCCTGACGGTCTCATGGGACGAACAGAAGTTTGGCCTTACGGTGCATGAATGCAACCAGCAACTGCGTGCGGGCGAACCTCGAATTGAGGTACAGACGAATGAAAATGCGAGCGGCGTCCTCGCCCGTATCAAGACCCCGTCCGAGCCCTTCGGCATCGGCCGGCCGACCACGAACCAGATGCGTATCCTGCCCATCACCATGCAGCCCGGGGAAGAGCTCATCGTAGGCAACAGCCTTCGCAGGATCCTCGACAAGGCGCGCAAACAATCTGCGTGAGCGTTAAGCGGGCAATACCAAGTACGCGGGCGTTTCTGCTCGCGCTAATAACCGCGCCCACTATTTTCGATTATGGTAGATATCGAAAATAGGACGCTGGCCATTTTCGAGCCTGAAGAGGAAGGATCACAGCAATTCCAAACATCCCCGGCAAAAGGGTTTCCCTGTGCAAGTATTCGGCCTTTGTCCCCGCTCCTCTGGCTCCAAAGCAGGACTGGACGCCCCGCCTTATTCGAGTGCTCTCCGACGCAGACCGCTTGATCGGCAGACTGGAATCGATCTGCCGGCGGCGAACCCATTCATTACCACCACTGGTGTTGCCGATCGATTGGGACTTGCCTTCACTACGGCACAGCGTGCGATTGAACGGCTGGAACGAAACGAGATTGTGCAACAGACGACGGACGCGAAACGCAATCGCGTCTACTGCGCGCGCTGCTTGAGATCCTTGAAGAACCGGCTCACCTTACGCCCGAGGCTGTCGAGTGAAAACCCGCACCATCCTAACTCTCTCGTTCCAAACCGGCATTGTTCTTTGGGCCTTGGTTGATGAAGCTGATAGATCTTATCTATGAATCCGGCGCTACTTGTCCCAGTTCTGACTCCGCACGGCCATCTCTTCCTGGCTGAAGAAGAGGACGCAACTGCATTGGATGCGGCAGTTGCACCGCGACTGCTGGAGTCTTTCGCACGCGGTGCGGGCCATGGACTTCTGCAACTGGGAGCCGGTGAGGTTGGGACGGCGCTGCCTACCGTGTTTTCCTATTGGCGGGAATTCGCAGCTCGTTATGTAACTGCGCTTTGCACTCACCCAAGCATTCAGCCGGAGCAAGGCGCCGCGGAACCGGTTGCGCCTCCACCGGATGCGGAGTTGGAGGGTCTGGCCATGGCTCCGCCGCTGATGACCGGGGCGGAATATCTGACCGGGCAAGTATTGCGCGCATTGTGGCGGGAGACGGACAAGGCCCTGCGGGTTGAGTTGTCCGAGGCGCACTGCGGGGTGCAGGAGTTTCTCAAGCAGCGGAACCCGGCCTGGAATCTGGTGGGCCGCGTCTGCTTCAATCTGGCGGAAAACCGCGGCGACGCGGAGTCGCCCTTTGCGTTCCTCGCCACCTATACCGTGCGGCTGTCAGCGCACTCCAAGGCGCAGCATCTGCCGCTGGGGCAGGCTCTGCGCGAGTATGAGGGACCGGCCAACCGGGATCGCCTGCTGTCCTTGCTGCTGCCGGTGCAGCGAGCCGCGGAGAGTTGCGCGTGGTTGAAGTCCATGGTGGAGGCGGGCGAAATCTTTCACCCGCTGCGCTGGACACCCGGTGAAGCCACTCAGTTCTTACGCGACTGCCCGCAACTGGAGCAGGCGGGCATCGTCGTCCGTATGCCGGCAACGTGGCCCTCTCATCGCCCACCACGCCCGCGCGTGACCGCCAAGGTGGGCGGCGCGGCGCCGTCGCTGCTGGGGCAGAATGCTCTGCTGGATTTCCGCATGGAAGTTACGCTCGACGGCGAAGCGCTCACTGCGTCCGAGATTCGCAAACTGCTTGCGGAGACCGAGGGGCTGGCGCTGGTGCGCGGGCGCTGGGTCGAGGTGGATCGAGAACAGCTCAGCCGCATGATCGACCGCTTCAGCGCAGCGGAACGTGCGGCGGCCCGCAACGGCCTCAACTTTGGCGAAGCCATGCGCCTGGTGGCCGGCGCGCAGATTGATGCAGGGGATGCTGCCGGCGAAGTGGAAGCCGATTGGGCGCAGGTGACTGCCGGTCCCTGGCTTGCCGAGACCCTGAAGGCGCTGCGCAGTCAGGAGGGCCTGGAGGCGATCGATCCCGGCAAAGCTCTGAAGGGAACGCTGCGGCCTTATCAGCAGGCGGGAATGCGCTGGCTTTATCTGTTGGCGAAACTCGGTCTGGGAGCGTGCCTGGCCGACGACATGGGCTTGGGCAAGACCATCCAGGTGCTTTCGCTGCTGCTGGTGCTAAAGAACCAGTCGAGCGGCAAGCCGAGCCTGCTGGTGGCTCCGGCTTCGCTGCTGGGCAATTGGGCCTCGGAGCTGGAGCGGTTTGCGCCCAGCTTGAAGGTGATGATCGCGCACACCTCGGCGACCTCTGGCGCGGAGTTGAAGAACATGCCTGCGGAAGCCCTGGCCGATGTGGATGTGGTGATTACAAGTTATGGCTCTTTGCCGCGCCTGCCTTGGCTCACTGAAACCCGTTGGCGGCTGGCGGTGCTGGACGAAGCGCAGGCCATCAAGAATCCGAACGCCAAGCAGTCCCGCTGCGTTAAGACACTGGCGGCAGACTCCCGCTTTGCGCTGACCGGCACGCCGGTTGAAAACCGGCTGGGCGATCTATGGTCCATCTTCGACTTCATCAATCCCGGCCTGCTGGGATCACCGAAGGAGTTCACCCGGTACACCAAGCGCCTTGCCGAGCGGAGCCACAATCCCTATGGGCCGCTGCGCGAGCTGGTGCGCCCGTACATTCTGCGGCGGCTTAAGACCGACAGGGCGGTGATCGCCGACCTGCCGGACAAGACGGAAGTGAAGGCTTTTTGCCAGCTCAGCCGCAAACAGGCAGCGCTCTATGAGCAGGCGGTTCAAGCTCTGGCCGAGCAGCTTCACTCCGCCGAGGGAATTCGCCGCAAGGGGCTGGTGCTGTCGTTCCTGATGCGCTTCAAGCAGATTTGCAACCACCCCTCGCAATGGCTGGGCGACGGCGCCTGGAGCGAGGCCGACAGCGGGAAATGGGCGCGGCTGCGCGACATTGCCGAAGTGATTGCGGCCCGCCAGGAGAAAGTGCTGGTCTTCACGCAATTCCGCGAAATGACGGCCCCGCTTGCATCCTTTCTAGGTTCCATCTTCGGGCGGCCGGGATTGGTACTGCATGGCGATACCGCAGTCAAGGATCGCAAGAATCTGGTGAGCCGCTTTCAGGAGGACGAGTCGGTGGGGTTCTTTGTACTCTCGCTCAAGGCCGGGGGTACGGGCCTGAACCTGACAGCCGCCTCGCACGTGGTGCACTTCGACCGATGGTGGAATCCGGCGGTGGAGAGCCAGGCCACCGACCGTGCCTTCCGCATTGGCCAGAAGAAGAACGTGCTGGTGCATAAGTTTGTGTGCCAGGGAACGGTCGAAGAGAAGATCGACCAGATGATCGAGTCCAAGCGCCAGATCGCGCAGGATTTGCTGGAAGGCGATGCGGGCCTTCTGCTGACCGAAATGAAGGACGACGAGTTGCTCAAGATGGTGGCGCTGGACCTCAGTGCGGCGCTCAAGGAGACATAGAGAAATGTACGATGACTTTGGATGGGCGCCTTACGTGCCGGTGGCGGAGCGGCGGCTCAAGGCATTGAGAAAGATGGAAGGCCTGCGCAAAAAGGGCCAGGTGATTTCGCCGGTAACCATCGACGGACGCACCATCGTGAAGACCTTTTGGGGAAAGGCCTGGTGCGACAATCTGGAAGCGTATAGCGACTTTGCCAATCGTCTGCCGCGTGGGCGGACTTATGTGCGCAACGGATCGGTCCTCGATCTCCAGGTAGCTCCCGGCCGGATCAAGGCGCTGGTGAGCGGCTCGGAGATCTACACCATTGAGGTCAAAGTCAATCCGGTTGCGCGGCAGCGCTGGCAGTCGATCTGTGCGGAGTGCGCTGGGTCCATCGATTCGCTGGTTGAACTGCTGCAGGGGCGGCTCTCCAAGGGCGTAATGGAGCGGCTCTGCCAACAACATACGGGGTTATTTCCGTCGCCGAAAGAGATCGAACTCTCTTGCAGTTGCCCGGACTGGGCAGAGATGTGCAAGCACGTCGCGGCCGTTCTATATGGCATTGGCGTCCGTCTGGACAAACAGCCGGAGCTGCTCTTCAGGCTTCGCGAAGTGGATGAGAAAGAACTGATCGCCAGCGCCGGTCGGTCGCTTCCGCGCGCCGGCAAGAACCCGTCCGCCGCGAAGGTTCTTGTTGAAGAGGATCTGTCCAAACTCTTCGGGTTGGACATTGCCGAGCCCCAGCCTGCATCGCAGGCCAGGGTCGTTCGTGCCAATCGTGTGACCGTTACAAGATCGAAGCCGGCAGACCCAAAGACAAAGCCGACGCAAAAGGCTGCAAATTCCAAGGTAAGGAAGAAATCCGCTGCGCAAACAAAAACAACCGCGAAAAAGAAACCGGTTGCCGCAGCCGCACAACCCAAATCGGACAAGGCGGCCACGCTCAAGAAGGCTGCCGGAAAGCCCGCAGCTAAACGCATTGTCTCTGCCAAAAAGAGCGCGGTGGGCAGCGCAAAAAAGAAGACTGCAGCCAAAAAGTCCGGCGCCAAACACTCTTAGCAAACGAAGCCGATTGCAGTCCGGCGCAGAGGCTCCGGGAGAAGCCCCACCATGCCTTGATCCTTGCGCGAAGAAGAGACTGGAGTCTCACTCGACTTCGACATGGACGTATTCGCTGGCAGCAAGAAGCTGCTCTCTCCGGCTGGTTGGTTGGGCCTCCCAGGAATGGAGCATGTAACATGACCAAGCGCCACGACCCAATGGACAGAGCGATCGAATAAACTCTAGCGGAACTACTTTCGCCACGCCGCAAGTAGTCCCGCTACCTCTCCGGTGATTCGCTCGCGAGCCGCTTCGCGATCCACTCCACTGGCCAGCAGCTTGTCGTATTCAGTGTGGTTGTGGCGAACCGCGGCGGCGACCGCCAAAGTCAGCGCGCGTTCCCCCAGATTCCGGCCCGCCTCCGAACGGCCGACGCGACCGCTTCCTCTTACGGCTGTGTGTTCGGCGATGGCAATCACTTCTCGAGGTGGACAGCCAGGAAACAGATTCCCGATCTCCTTCACCATCCGAACAACCAATTCTCGATCCTGCTCGCGCCGGCGTTCCGCCGCACCCACCCGTGCCGCCGCGCGTTCATCTGCGTCCGCCACGCACTCCCGCTCAGCTTTCTCCAGTGCGATTCTTTCAACGAGGATGCCCTTCCGCTCATAGCGCCCCCGCGACCGGCTGAAACGAACCACCACGGCCACTCGTCCACTGTACTTCGAAGCTCGTCGCGTCAGTGCCGTGTCGCCCGACGGAAGATATTCGAGGTCGTCGAAGTGTGAACAAGACAGGCAAAGTGCCTGCTCGCCTTCTTTTGAGAGCAAGGAACCCTGCTCAATCTCCGCGCCGCATTCCGAGCATTCGCTGTCACGCAGGATCTGGAATACGACCGGCTGCGGAGCCCGTTCGAGTTTCTCCTGAAGCTTTTGCAGTTTCTGCTCACCGAGCGCTGGCGAAACATAGTGCGTGCTGTAGCTCTTCTCGATCTTCGGATCGCCGCTCTTGGAGAATTGCAAGGCCACGGTCCCGCCCCGAGTGTGACGCACGTAACCGGTTTCACTGGGCTTGAGTCCCTTCTCTGCTGCCCAGCGACGGAAGATCGCCATGGACGAGGAAATCTTGTCGAGATTCCCTTGAATCACCCGCTCCAGGAAATCTACCCGCCCTTTCCGCCAATCATCGACGCGAACAGGCGCCAATAGCCCCATCCCACACAGCACGTCGATTGCGCTGACATATTGCTGACGGGCCAGTGCGGCTTCCGCAGCGCGATGAACTCGCTTCTCCAACTCAGGTGAATTCGGTCTCACCATATCTTGGATAGCACACCTTTCAAGGACGCTCTCGACAGTTGCGGCCCGAAGCATTGCGAAGCCCGGTTTCATCAATTCCCGACCTGCACACGCTGCCATGACGGTTGCAGACCTCTGCAACCGTTCCAACATCGCGAGCTAGCTGGCTCAGAATTCCGTGTGGCGCAATCATTCGACAACAAGAAACTACATCTTCTCTTTGAACAACAGCAGAGGACCTCTGGGATGGATTAGGAAGCGCTAACCGGATGCCAATTGGACGCCTTCCCTGGATCATGAGGGTTGCGCGTTGCCCTTGGCCGCCTCCCTCTCCTACTTGCTTATTTCCTCCAACATTTGTTTCCGGAGAAGGCCGTTTACTTTGGTTTGATAGCCGTCCCCCTTGGCTTTGAGCCATGCCAACACATCCGCGTCCAAACGAATGGACACAGGTTGCTTCACCGGGCGATACCATTTGCCTCGAACTGCCTTGTCCCATGCTCCCGGTGTAAGTTCGGGAATATCCGAAGTGTCGATCTCTTCTTCGGGCATCGCGGCTAGCGCCTCAACTTCCCGTTTCTGGCGGGCAGTCAACGGCTGGTCAGGCTTCGGTTCGCGGACGACCGTCTTAGATTTGGCTCGCTTCTTCATACTCGATTCGCTCCTGCCGAGTGACTCTGCGTGCTGAGATGATGCGAAGAACTTCTTCCTTTTCATCAACCACGATGTAGGCCACCAAAATGAGCAGGACGCCGTTCACGATCCCGATGGTCTGCCAACGTTCTTCACCGTCAACGATCCGATCCTGACGGCTAAGGTGCAACGGATCAAGAAAAACCTGCGAGGCCGTATCGAAACTGATGCCATGCTTTCGTCGATTGCTGCGGCTCTTCGGCTCGTCCCAGCATACCCGCATCTGTATATACAATACTGCATATACGAGCCTTGGGCATTACGAAAAACGAGCGCAGCTGCCCGATAATTTGGGATTTCACATAGGGTGTTTATTTGGCGTTCCTAAGCAGCTCAAGTTTGAACCATTTTGTAGAATTCGCGACGAAAGCTGAAGCACTCAGTGCAGACAGTGCAGACAGTTCAGAATGTCGCATGCTTGGGTAGGCCTATTCCTTCACGACCCTGAGAGCCTGATCCTCCCGCACCCAATGTGTGTGCCCGAATCCTGTACCCCAATCGTTCGGTCCCCTGAATTCACATTCGATAATGCAGGGCAGCCCAGCTTTGAGCACCGAGTCGATGTTTCGTATGCGTCCGAGCAAGTGCAGGGTTGAAGAGCAATTCTTCGGCTGATAGGCTATGCGGCTATGTATTTTTGGCGGCGTAGGCGCCGGGTGTGAGCTGGGTGAGGCTCTGGATGGACCGGTTAGCGAGTCCTGGCAGTACGGAGGCGAGATATGTTCGGATGGGTACGCCAAGACGCCGGCAGCTTTCGACGACGGAGAAGATAGCAGCGATTTTGGGTCCTGCTTCTTTGCTGCCCAAGTGCAGCCAGTTCTTACGCCCGAGCGCAATAGGACGCATCGAGTTTTCAGCCAGGTTGGTGGATAACTCCAGTTCAGGGTAGTTCAAGAACAGCGTCAGCTTGCTCCACAGCGATAGGGTGTAGTTGGCTGCTTGGCCCGCAGTACTTTTGGGCAGAGCCTTCTTCTGTGACGCCAGCAAGTCGATACGCAACTGTTCGAGTAACCGCGGTGCGCGGCTTTGCCGCAGCGCAGCTCGTTGCGCATGATTCATGTTTTTTTCTTTCGCCTCGCGATCGATGGCAAAAAGCTCGTCCATACCGGCGACGATGCGGACCGAATCGGCATCCATGGGATTGAGCTTGACGGCATCGACAAACTTACGCCGCGCATGCGCCAGGCAGCAGGCGTGGACCATATTCGGTCCGCCTACTTTGGAGTAGCCCTGGTAGCCATCTGTTTGCAGCAGACCATCGAAATCGCCCAACCACTGCTTCGGCCCTTGGCCGTCGCGGCCCATGCGGAAGTCGAAGACTACGCCTTTGCCGGGCGAGCCGTACTGCCACAAGTATGCCTGATGATTGCGTCCGCGCTGGTCGTGGGTTTGCACACCGACCGGCGTTTCATCGGCCTGCAGATAACGACCGGCGAGTAAATCGCGTTTCATCGCTGCCGCGATAGGAAGCAGTAACTCGCCTACCCGCATCACTGCATCATCCAGCGTCGATCGCGCGATCTCAACCCCGCCGTCGCGCCTCAGTACGGCTTGCTGCCGGTAAAGCGGCAGCGACTCGCAGTACTTGTTGACCACCAGATCGATGATCACCTGGTCGGAGAGCAGCGACTTGGCCACGATGCGTTCCGGCGCCGGCGCCGTGCTCACACCCTGCTCCGGGCACTCTGCGCAGGCTCGCTTTTCACGCTTGATCACCGTGACGAAGTATTCGGCAGGACGGACGTCGAGCACTTCGGTCTCCTCATAACCGATCACCTGCGTCTGAGCGCCGCACTGCGTACACTGGCATTGGCCGCCTGTACAGGGGACCACCTGCTCCACGCGCGCAAGATGGCTGGGTAGTTTCTGCCTGCCGGGATGCTTGCGTCCAGGCGCGGCTTGCGGCTTGTTTGCCAACTCGGCCTGTTTCTCTTCTGTGGCTGGGGGGATCGGCTCCCGTTCGCTCTCGGCTGCGACCTCTTCGCTGCTGACACCCGGCTCAAGATCAAGCAACTTCAACTGTAAGTCGCTGAGGGTCTCGCTGCGCTTACCGTACCGGGCGATCCGCTCCAGCCGGAGCCGCTCTTCCAGAACCCGGATCTTGAGCTCCGCCTGTTCCAGTTGCTGTCTAAGTTGGGCATTCACTTGGCGAAGAATTGCTTGGGAAAGCTCCGGCGGATCTGCTTGGGAAGAGGCGTTCATGGATGCCTCTTTGATAGCAGTTGAGCACGCAGATGAGTAGCGAAATCTTAGGTCTTTATGCCTCGCTTCGTGACTCGCGTGGTTCCTCGGCGAGGACGCGACGATACCACTTACGCTCTCGTGTCTGTGACAAATCAATCCCGCCGATCAGCAGTGCGAACTGCTCCCGGCTCAGCTGCACCTTCCCCTGCTCACCCTCCGGCCAGCGCAGCCTTCCGCCTTCCATACGCTTGGCGCAAACCCATAATCCTGTGCCATCGAAAAAGATCAGCTTCAGCCGGTCACGCCGCGCATTGGCGAACAGAAAAATATGGCCGCTGGCTGGGTCGCAGGCTAGCCGCTCACGAACCAGACCTTCCAGGCCGTTGAAGCTCTTGCGCATATCCGTCGCTCCCACGGCAACATAAATGCGCGTCGCCGCGCCCATGGCGAACACCGCTCAAGCCTCCAGCGCCGCAACCACGCTCTTTAACAGCGCCACGCTGAAACCCTCTTCCACCACGATCTGCCGCCCATTGCGCAATTCCACACGCAACCGCGCGTGGTGCGACGGTCCAGCCGGCGAGTCTCCGCCACACCCAGAAACCAACTCCACTGGCACAAGCCTCGCTGTGGCGTCCATCTTGTCACGCCGCATCCGACGATAATAATCCAGCGTGTGTGCAGAGATACCGTGAGTGCGGCAAAACGCCGTCCGCGTCATCCCGCTCCGCTCAAATTCCAAAACCAGACTATCCGCTTCCGACCGACTCCGCCGACTTACCTTGCTAACCACCTCTGACTCGCTCATAACCACACTTCAACATGAGCAGCCGCTCTTACGAAAGAATGGAGTTGCACGGACGGATACACAACAACTACTACTACACCGTCGTGATCGTCAGCGCTGCGTCTCCTAAATGAGGAATATCTGCCGTGCGTATCAGAACGGCTCCATCCGGTTCGACATCGCCGGAGAGATATTTGCGTCGTGCGACGTCTTCAATGGTCAGGTGACTTTCGCGGAACACTTCGAGCTTGTTCCTCCGGTCGCCGTGGAAATGGTCATCGAGCGCCTCTCTGCTGATGGAGCATCGTATCCGCTGTGTTCTGTCTTGACCCCAGAACTCGACTACATCCCGAGAGGTGTCGTACCGTTCTTCCGGAGCCGGGAATATCAGTTCCTTGTTTTCCCATGCAACCTGCCATGCCGCAAATTCACTCGGTCGAACGTGGAGACGTGCGAAATTTCCCTCATGCAGATTGAGAAGATCGGACTCGGCCATTTCCCTGAATCTGTCTCTTTCATCCGCTGCGACATAGCGGTTTATCCACTCCGAGATAAACGCGGATGCCTCTTTCCTGTTCATGTGTCTCCGCACCACGTCGCCTGCGAGCTGCCGCAGCGCCTGCCGATGTCGCTGTCTGAATGGATCGGGATCGCCTAGGGATTGCCTCACCGCAGCGTAACGCTCTGCCGACCGTTCATAAGCCCAGATGAAGAGATCTTTCAACAGATCCACTTTGTTGAGCTCATAGATACCCAGAATGGCGTCCGTGTAGGTCGAACGCTGAACGTCGGTAAACGACAGGGGGGACAAGTTTGCCTTGATAAAGGGGATGTTCGCTGCCAGACGCGATACACGTTTGTTCACATCGTCGAAGGGCTGAAGATATGGCAGCTGTACCATAGCGAAGAACGATTGCTCGAATAGGTCATGGATCGCCTGCGCCGTTGCCAACACTTGATTGAAGCACTCCTCTATCAGCTGCGGGACTTCGAGAGGATGGAAGGCGGACTTTTCAATGCCGACCGCGATGCGGCGCAGGCGTCCTGCCGCCGCCTCATCCGGAAGGAGGTTCTGCGCCAGAATCCCGTGGATGTTCAGAATCGTGTGGCGGTTGAAGCCGATCTCATCCGCCTCGCTCACGAGAAACTCGATAGCATCCTTGTGATTGAGGATCATCTGGGCTTCCAGCCTGTTCCGGTCCTGCGCCTCTTCGCCGAATTCAATCAGGCGGCGGGTATCAAGCAATGAGTACGTATTTCCTTCGAGTCGGCTAGAGTTCCAGGACAGGTCAATGAGTAGGCGGTTGAGAATTTGCTTCGCATAGGTTCCGGCCGCTTCGACGCCGGTCGTCGTCTTGCCTACTTCTGCCAGATGCGCCCGCTCTTTCTGAGTGAGGTAGAAAGTCGTGTTGGGTCGATAGCTATCGAGAAACTCTCGGTTATAGCCAACGGCTTTTCTCGCCGCAGAGGGCTGCCGCAGATAGTCGCGTATCTTTTTGCTCTCGCCCGAGAGAGGCACCACTGCCTCCTCCGGCTTTTCCTCGTCTGACCCGGCTTGTTGTGCGACCTTTTCTTCTGGCTTCACAATCGCGTTGCGAAGCCGATATCGCGCGGCCGGCCCCTTACCTTCTTGCGTGAGCCGCTCTTCGTCCACGAGAGTTTTCAGCCAATACTGTAGGGTCCGTTGCGGTACGTCTTCCAGAGCCTTGGCAATGTCGCTTCTCCGGGCACCGTCGGTGCTTTGCCGCACGATGTTCACGATCAAATCCAGATCGTTCCTCCGTACATTTCTCGGCATACATCCTCCGTTTTGTTGCGCGACTAGAGCTATCGCGCAATTACAACAGATAATCGCGCAACTATCAATTAAATCGCGCAATTAAAGGGTCGATCGCGCAATAATCAACGGTATAGCGCTTTTAAAAAGACAGTCGCGCAAGTATAGAGATAAACGCGCAGTAATAACTGCGCGTTTATGCAAACCCCTGCGCACCTAAACAGCGGATCGAACCGTGCAAGACGAAGATTTCGAGGAAGCCAGTTGTGATTGATGAGGCAGTCGCGGAAATCCTGTGGGCATGGTGGCTTTGTTGCGCCCACAACCAGCCGAAGGTCCGAAGGATTGGGTCACTGCCCGTCCTGCGAAGAAAACAACCCTACTGGCCGAGTTCCATTTATCGGGCCTACCTCAAGCCGGTCTAGAGGACGACGTGAAGATCAAGGAGCCGATCGGCTGGCACACGCTGCGGGCAAAGCCTGGGCAATCTGATGAGGCGAACGGAGAGGACGCAGGGCACTACGGAAGTCCGGCGGAGCGCCCACAGCAAGGTGGACGGCAGATCACGGGCATGGAAGGAGGAGAGGGCGGTGAAGAGTCGTTTGGTTGGCGTCCCTAACCACTTCGAGTTTGAACCATTTCACGGAAAATATGGCCAGGGCTGAGGCTCTGAGCGCCGAAATTGCTGTTATTACCAACGACTTACCGGCAACGAACCCTGCCCGGGGGGTCCCCCCGAGGTGAACCAAAACGTCCCAAACGCAGGAAAAGTGAGTAGGGGCTCCTGGTCGTCCGGCCTCGTCGCGACGCGCCAGACGAATCCTGGCGCGTCGCTTTCACTTCCGCCGGTCCGCCCGCGATCGCGTCTTCGACCCGGAGTACCAGGATATTAGCCTAGCCGGTTTGGGTAAACCTGGTCAGGCCCGGTGCGAAAGTGAAAACCCCTGCCCTGCGATCCCCCGGTGTTTCACAAAGGGTGCTTTGTAGGGGTCAATTATGTTCCGCAACGGGTCGAACCCGGATGATACATTTTCCTTCTCCCCCGGAGGTAGAGGACGCTGGGAAGTGCTCTGTATTTCTTCAGACAGTGTCCCTGGAGACCAGAATTGCCCCCTAGCGGATTCCGAATTTTCAGCCCTGGGAAGTGGTGGTACGGATTCATCCATTTTTCCCTCAAAATCTCGAGCTAGGGCATTTCTAGCTAGTTGTTGAACGTTTTCCCCCAACTCTTAGCACATCTAAAACCATGCCCACTACACTGTGGGTTGTTTGTGAACCACGCTATAACACATTCAAAGCCGCTGGACTCGGCGCGCAAACGACGCCCGCTCTGATTGCAGGCAGTAGCTGGCTGTGACCGGCGACGTTCCTTTCGGTCAATCCGAAAGCGGTTGCGGCTGCGCGTCACTGCTCGACGCGCGTTCCAACAACAAGATGTACGCCAAACCGAGGACAAGTACTTGCCGACTTTGTAGCTTCACATGCATTCCTTACCGATGCTCAACTTCTCGAAGCGATCTAATGCTCAATAAGGCTCGCTTGGCTAATCTTCGCGGGAGACGATAAAGCAGTGAAGGAATCTATATCGAAGTCCTTATAAAGGTCCAGACAGAAGAGTTCAGGCGCGGAGCGCAGAGGCACAGGCTTGTCCAGGAGGTACACAAGGCTCTTCATTGCATTCTTATTGGTGACATCTGAAAATGCGTTAGGTTCGATGGCGGCGGCTATCAGAGCAATGACTTGATTGCGAATCCCGTCGGTTTCCACTTGGAAGTTCGAAGCTCCTGTTGTCGCGCGGAGCCAGTGTGTCACCGCCAACAACTGGGCCACTTCCAGCCCTATAGAACGATCGCCGCTGCTGTCCACGAGGAGTTCCCAGTCGCTGGAATCGGGTACCTCCGGCATATTGGCTCCAATGAATAGAAGATCTAGCGCGAGCACCTCATGACCGCTGCTAAGTAGAGTGTATGTATCCTGCCCCGCGGCCCTATAGCCTTTGTCACTTAGCACGATTGTGACTGGCTCAATGTGCGGGGACTCATCCTGTTTAAACCACATCCCTGTAGTGCTGAGTCCGTTCGATAGGTCGAAGCGATAGGACAAGGTATGGAAACCCTGAGCTTTGGAGTTGGCCATTCTAAACGCACGAGACATCACAACAGGCTTATAGCGGACCACCGATTGCAACTTTTCTCGCTCGGAACGGGCCCATGCGGCGCGCTCGGCACCATCGGCGGGAATCGGTTGACGGGTGATCCCGCTGGCGAGTCTTCTGGCCAGACCGAGGATGGTCATGTTGTCGGCGGGCACACCAATGGCAAGTTCCTGGGCATTGCGAATCTCGCCGTCGCTAAATATCTCGCTTTCAGCGACAGGCAAATGGAAATGCTCCGTAAAAAAACGGTACGCCTGAGTCCTGTTGTCCAATTGATAGTTGTGTACGCCGGGAACGAAGTTCTCGTGCCATGCGAGATTGTTCGGCACGCCGTACAACTGAAACAACGGCTTTACGTTGTCATATATATAAGGTTTCACCAGAGGCGCCCGAAAGCAGCAACTATCGACAGCGTTGTGCACGAGAAGCGTTGGACGCGGCGCGCGCATGGCGATGAATTCGGGATAATCCATTCCCTGCATGAGATCGGGCGCATCCTCCTCTATCTCGTAGGTATCCCGAGGAGTGGTGAGATTGGATTCCCGCGATCCAAGGCCAGCCACCTCCACGGATACAGCCACGCGGGGATCCATCGCTCCCAGCATGACGGTTTGCCAACCGCCACCGGAAAGCCCAGTGGCTCCCAGCCGTGTGGGATCTACCTCAGGCAAGGTCGCCAGGTAATCCAAACCGCGCCGCATCGCCAGATAGAAGAGGCCAAATGCATTTGACCCTACAAGATCAAGGTGTCCTCCATAATCGTGATCGTTACCGGGTTGGGATAGTTCTCCGAAGCCTATCCATTGGAGATTGAGGGCAATGATACCGCGCTTGGCGAAGTTGATGCAGCGCTTCTGCTCATATTCCACCTCAATCCCCTCCGGCTCATGCGCGATCAGGTTGACAATGGCGGGGGCACGTCCGTCAATTTTGTCAGGTTCATACAAGAGCGCAGTGGACAGGAAGCCGGGCACAATTTGATAACGCAATTTGCGGATACGGTAGCCATGGTTCGTTTCGATGATTCCTACTTGCTCGAAACGCGGTACGGAATCGACCCACTCGCGAGGCCAGCCATGGAACGCCACATCGTCGAGTATGTGATGGCTCAGTCGCTTCTCCTCCGCCGTCCATTGCGCGGGCGCGGATGGCGAAGGCAACGGTGGAATTCGTTCCATCAAGAAGTTTTGCAACTGAAATTGAGTAATGGCCGGCAACTGCACAGGAGGAGCCTGGAGTGCCTCCTCTATGGAAGGAAGCATCGTAGTCTGTGCGCAGCTGGATACATTCGCGACGAAGTACGCTACATACCCCACAATGACCAACGTCGCCAATTTTTGCATGCCAATTCCCTTCTCTTCACTTTGGTGCGATAGCACGACAGGATTAGCTTCTGCAGACAATCTCGACCAAGCCAATCCAACTCTAAAGTTGCCGATCCTCGACTTTTTCCAGAGAGACATCTTTTACATTGCGCGACGCTGCGACACGAAAGTCATGGACGGCACGTAGGTCGAATACCGGCGCTGTAAGCGCTTTCGGCGACTTGACGTGAAAAAAATCGGCGCCATCCACAGCGTCCAACCAGAAGACCGGCCGGGCCTCTGGTTGCTTGAACGCAATTTCAACATTCGTGAACTCAATATTATCGATGTGCCGAAGGAAGAACCCACTCGCCGGAATATCGCCGAACATGTCTGGGTCAGGATATGGATCGTCTCCGGCGGCTTCAGTCGGGTTGAGCCCGGCCATTTGTTTCGTTCCGCCGCCTCGGTGTTCCAGATACACGTCGTGGATTTTAATGTCTTCAATTGCATGACCGGGTATGCCGCTGACTATTCCGCCGCCGCCAAGCCGGGAGTCCGAATTGTAACTGACAACATCGCTGATAATGATCCCCTTCATGGTGCCAACCGAGACGCCTGCCGGGCCCCGCATTCGACTTCCCAATCGCAAAAATAACGGTGTGTTCGTGCAGTCCCGCATTGTGATACCGGAAAATGTAATGCCTTCTACTATCGCGCCATCGGAACTTTCAACCGCAAAACCTTTGCTGCCGTCGAACACACAATTGGAGATGGTAATGTTCTTGAAACCTCCATTGGATTCGGTCCCAAGTTTGATGCTTCCGTTAAATTCCTGTGGGAAGTACGGCAGTACGTTGGCCCGTTGTGCCTTGTCCGTTGGCCATCGCTTCCATGTTCCATCCAGCATGGATCCCATTACGTAAGCGCCCGTAACGTAGCAGCCATCGATCGTCAGATTCTCAGTTGCGCGCGCATAACCGAGCGCAAAGGAGCTTTTAGGACAGATCGCATCGTCCCACGGCGAGTTAACACTGCAATTGGAGACCCGCACATTGCGGCAGCAGTCGATATCAATGCCGTCGCGGTTGGTGTCGATCATCAGGTTGTCGATGGTGAGATTGTCGACCCCCGTCGCCAGAACAGCGAAGTGGCCGCCCTGCAGGATGGAGAAATCGCGTAGCAGCACATTGTGGCAGTTCTTGAGTCCGATGGCCTTATTTCCCATGCCCGGAGTTTCAGCCAGCGGCAGATCACTGGCGCCGCGGCTTAGTCCCCTGCCCCAGATAAGCCCAGTGCCGACGATCGCGACATCGTGGATGTTCTCGCCCCAAATGAGGCTGTTATGCCAATGATTGTGACCATAATCCTGATATTTTTCCCAAGGCTCGTTCGACTCGGCGGCATCGTACGCTCCTGACGTCGCGCCTCCTTCAGGAACACTGGCGGCAAGGATCACAGCTCCTGCCTCAAAGTGAAGTACCACGCGGCTTTTGAGACGGATCGAGTAGCTGGCATATGTGCCGGCCGGAAAGCGCACCGTTCCGCCACCTGCGGCCTCTGCGGCCCCTATTGCCTTGTTGATGGCCTGGGTATCTATGGTGGTCCCATTGCCGGTGGCACCGTAGGTCCTTACATCAAATAACGCGTTCGCCCCTTGCCCTGGTATCGAGGCGGTTTCAGCAACAGCATCCGGGATCGCGACGGCCATCGCAGCGGCGCCAGCCATACCCGCGCCCACCGACTTTAGGAATTCTCTGCGCAACCCATTCATTCCTGGTTTTCCCCCCCTCAATGCGTATCAGCTTCTGGTTACGGTAAGCGGATGGTTTTCGGTACCGCGGCCATGCAAGGTCTTCAAAACGTCGCCTTCACCCCAAACTGCATGATCCTGGGCTGAGATGTTCCATACGACGTTGTGCCGCCGTAAGCATTCGACCCCAGGGTTCCTCCGATCTGGCCGAATCCAGGACTGCTCTCGTTGTTGTTGGGCGCTCCAAAGTTGGGATGGTTGGTGAGGTTGAAAATGTCCGCGCGGAGTTGGAAAGAAACCTGCTTAAGGCTCATATTTTTGATCGCGCCAAGGTCGGTATCAAAAAATCCAGGACCGCGCAGGCCATTCTTGCCGATGTTGCCATACGTGCCGACAGCGTTTGGCGCGAAGTCGGCGGGACTAATCCATTGGCCGATAACGCCCGGATGCGGACGATGGCCGAGTTTCGTGCGCCCAATATCTGACACACGGATCAGATCTGCCCGGTCTGCCCCGATCGCGCTGAAGGAGTTGTCAACACCACTCACGATCGTGAATGGATTCCCGGTGGGATACCAGCTGACGATTCCCGTGACCTCCCAACCATTCAGGAGCTTGTCTCCAACTCCGTGGAGGTGGACGCCGGGCGTCACATAGTTCGCATTGAGCTTGACGACTTTATTCAGATCGTCGTCCGAGGGACCGTAATCGAAGCTGCGACCGCACGCGCAACTGTTGGTGAATTGCGGTGAATCCTTACTCGGCGCAAAATCGTCCCTCGCCTTGGCCCAGGTGAAGCTGCTTAGAAAAGAGTACCCATGCGTGAAACGCTTCTCCGCAGTGATCTGGAGGGCGTTATAGTTGCTGTTCACGCCGGAGTTGATTTGCGCGACCGACCCGTAATTGTTAATCCCGTATTTCTGATTCAAAAGCCGCCGTGACTGGATGTTGGATGCGTCCTCCGTCGAGCCGCCGGGAATATAGACGGTTGGATTCAACTGCAACAGCCCGCTCTCCTGGTCACCGGTGCCGTAGAGATGGTGCCCGTTATTTCCCACAAACGCCAAGCGAAACAGCCCGTCCGCCCCGATGCCGCGTTCCAGCGTCAGATTGTAGGAGAGAACCATCGGCAGGCGCAGATGAGGATCCTGTATCTGTGAAAAAGAGATTGCGCCAGCTCCCGCTGGAAATGTGGCATCCGGTCCTGGATTGCGGGGGCCGAACTCCGCCGGAAAAGGATTCGCGACTCCGGCGCTGCCGTAGGGGTCGGCGACGTTGAGGATTCCCTGCAAACTGACGACTGGAGCAAAAGGAGGAACGCCGACGATCTGCTGATAGATGAGAGAATTCGGCGGTTCGTAGTAATATCCCACGCCTCCCCGCAGACTTGTCTTTCCGTCCTCCGTCGCTTGATATGCGAATCCGAACCGCGGGCCGTAATTGTTGTAATTCGCGAAGATGGCGGCGTTGGGGCATCCGGAATCGTGGTGCGATCCGCCATAGATCATGTCCGGGGGAGCATTCGGATATCGGACTGATTGGCCCGCACCCAGCTCAAAACACGCTACCCGGCCCAGGCTGTCTTTGGACGGAATGAACGGATCCAGCGCAGGCCGGCGCTGATCGTGAGTCCAGGCGTCGCCTTCCAGTCGTCCTGCACGAAGGCGCTCCAGTTGATGCCGGTGAAGTCGAGATACAATCCACCCCCCTGAATGAAGGTGCTTATGTCACCGGTGACGAAGTCCGCCAGGTTGTAGCCCGTGAAAGTGTTCCCAAAAATGAAATTACCGCCCTCCTGGAACATATTGGCCATGGGCTGCGTCACGCGGACAAACTGCCCCCCGAACTGAATCAGGTTTTTTCCCCTGGTTACCGTCGCAATTTCCCGCAGGGACTGGTCGCCTCGATTGAAAACCCCATAGTTATTGCTCCCGACACCGAAGCTGTTGGTGGAGAATGACAATGAGGGTGTGTATCCGCCTCCCGGGTTCGGCGGTAACGCGATGTTGACTCCCGCGTCGACTGGGGAGAATGGTGCACCCGAGAAAGTTGTGCCGTCGATCCTCGTGAGCCCGTAGTAGCTTCCCAGGAAAAAGTTTGGCGTGATGGTGTAGAGGTCGACTATGCTAACGTTTTTGTCGATCAGTGTTTCCGCACTGCTTTGTGTTTCAAGGATGTTGGTGGGAGGCGGCAGAACTCGCGGTTGAGTGTAGTTCATCTGGAAGTAATGGCCGCTCAGATGATTTCTGGCGAAGTTGTAATCCAACTTCACCAGATATTCATTCGTGTTTTGAACAATTGGCAAACCGTTGTAGTAGAGATTGTCGTTCGGAAGACCGGGAGGGCCCGGAATCCCAAGCTGGTCACCGTTGGGCAGCGGAATTTTACTCAGAAGGAAGGCTGCCACAGGACTGAGCGGAACCTGATTGTTAGGATATGGCGCTCCGGTGACTGGATTGGCCAGCTGAATGCACGTTCCGAACGGCTGACAAATCGGAGATCCCGGCGCAATGTCGGAAAAGTCTCCGGTGCGCTCGGCGGCGTTCGGCACATACGCGCCCTGCCCATTGTTGGCGGCGTTAAACCTTGTTCCCTGATAACTTCCAAAATAGAACAACTTGTCTTTTAGGATGGGTCCGCCGATATATCCGCCGAACTGATTCTGGTTCAGCGGACTGGCCGATTGCGCGAACCAGTTTTTCGCGTTGAACCTGTCGTTCTGATAGAACTCAAACACTCCTCCGTGAATGGAATTCGTTCCTGACTTCAAGGAAATATTGACAATGCCGCCGATGGCGTCTCCATAGACGGCGCTCATGTTGTCGGTCAAAACGTTGAAGTCCTGAATCGCGTCGGGATTGGGAAAGGGCAGGTTGGTATTGATGTAGGTGTCGTTGTAGTCGGCCCCGTCCAGCTGATAATTCACGCCATTGGCTCCTGCACCGTTGATCTTGGCATATTGCTCGCTCGGAAAGACGCCCCCTTCGCAGTTTGCGGCGCAGTAGCTGGCAGTGACGTTCTGCGCTCCAGGAACAAGAAAGACCAACTGCTGCACGTAACGATTATTCAGCGGCAGTCCGACGATGTCTTTCTGATCGATGAGCTGGCCCAGAGTGGCGGAATCAGTCGTCACCAGAGTCGCATTGGCGGTAACCGTCAACTCTTGAGCGACCGACCCAACTTTCAACTGGATTGGCACGGTGACGCTCTGGTTGGTGGCCAGGGTAATTCCCTGCTGCGTGTAGGTGTTGAATCCGTCTCAAGTGGCGGTGATCTTATACTGTCCCTCGGGAAGCGCTGGGAACAGAAACTCGCCGGAGTTGCCGGAGGTGGTAGTCCGGATAAATCCTGTGCCCACCTGCTCCACAGTAATCGCGGCGCCGACCAATGCGGCCCCTGAAGCATCGACAACTGTGCCATTCATCCGGGCAGTGGTAAACTGCGCCAGCACCGGCATGCCGAGCGACAACGCCAGGGTCAGACCGAGATAGGAGCACATCTTCCTGCATGTACTTCGAAAAGTTAAGTTCATTGTGATCATCCCCGATCATCTTCGAAACTATGCCAAGACTGGACGTCCCGATTGCACGCAGCCATTTCTAAGCCTGCTTATCGGAAGGAGCAATAACAAAGCGATGGATTTGCCATTGAGTGTCCAAGGTATTGAACAGACAACAATTGAGTCAGCGCGATATGAACCTGTTCGCTGATCTAGGCCAATAATAACTCACACTGCCGCACCATTCATCTTGCGGAATGGTGCTTGAATCCTGGTTCACCAAAGCGGTCGTGGATAGGAATGACGTTAGTGGAATGATCGATGTTGGTAGGTTCTAACACGCATGTGGAGCTTGTATTTTCGGTAGGACCGATGTCGGCACTATGGAAATCACTGCATTAGGAAGGGCGATGTGCTCGCCCGGCGGAAGCCTGCGTGGAGATTCCACTGTCTCCCACATCTTCCGGATATTTCTCTGCCAGTGCGCGAATCTGATAGCTGAACTGCATGAATAGCTTCTCCCAGCGTTTGGCTTGCGCCGGAGTATAGCGGTAGAATCCTTTGGCATTGGACACACCGCGAGCGCCGGACTTCACCACTCGCTGCATAAGACGGGGAACTTCTGTCGAGCAGCTAAGGTCCGGCAGAAGGTCCTTCATTACACTCGCATAGGCCGGGATCCCAGTAAGGTCCATGAACCGAAAAGGGCCCGCGAATGTCATCCAACAGCCATAGTCGTTGCGCAGCGACCGGTCAACATCCGCAACCGTAGCATACCCCGCCTCGACCAGATGAAAGGCTTCGCGCAGCATCGCGTACATAATCCTGTTGGTGATGAAGCCGCGGATGTCCTTGCGCAGAAGCGATGGTTCCTTCCCCCACGATCGAGCGAGCCGCATAGCGCGTTGCGCATTGGTGGGAGAAGTCTTATTCCCGCAAATGATTTCCATGAAGCGGGTCACATGCGCCGGCTCCGCCCAATGCAAGCCGAGAACACGCTCAGGATATCGACAGCCGCTTTGAAGATCCGTTACCGGGATTGCAGAAGTGTTACTGCCTATCAGCGTCTTCGCGGAAATGACTTCCTCTATTCCCGCGATGACCTGGCGCTTGACATTGAGATCTTCAACTGTTGATTCGACAACGACCTCAGCATCCTTCAAGTTGGAAAGGTCCGCGGAGATCATCGCCCGATCAATCAATATCGACGCGGGCGCACGGAGCAGTCCGTTGCGTTCGGCGTCTTTCATCAACGCAAGTAGACGCCTACGTGACGTCCGCAGCTTAGCCGGATTTGTTTCCACGCAAAACAAACGGTGGCCCGCACTCAAAAGGCAGGCGCTGATGCTAGTACCCATCAGCCCCATTCCAACGACACCGGCTACGCAGCCAGCATCGGCTTTGTTGAGCTTCCCAGTCGCTCCAGATTGGTTTGCTTTCCGTCCCTTGAAAGCTTGTTTGGCGGCAGTCAACGATTATCTCCTTGTATTGCCCTGACAGGCGGTCGGCCCATTATCTACCTACGGAGAACTTCGATAGGCTGCCCTGTTTCGCCTCGAGAGCGATAGCAAGCGCATCTTCAATGTGGGCCAAGGTTATTTCAACATCTTCTCGGCTATGTGCTGCGGAGATCGAGTATTGCTTTGTCGCAAGTGGAAACACGTAGATCCCGCGATCGACAAGCGCCCGGCGGAATTCTGTGTCCAAGTCGAAGTCGTGATGCATTGCTATATCGTGCCAATCGCAAGGAAGGTGGTCCATGAAGTACAGACAAAAGGCCGATCCCTGCCGCGCGACCGCGGCTGTCGCGCCAAGCCTGCCGACGATCTCCTCTAAGCCTCGTTGAATCATGTCGCCGAGGGTCTCCACATACCGGTAAACCTCAGCGTCATTCATCAACAGCCGCTCTATGGTCGCAATGGCCGCTGCCGTCGGTACAGGATGTGCATTGTAGGTCCCGGCAAGCAATACCCGCCTGGATGCGACCGGGTCGATGAAGCGGTCCATTATGTCCTGCCTGCCGCCGACGACTGCGATTGGATAGCCATTTGCGAGCGCCTTGCCATAGACAACCAGGTCAGGCTTGACGGCCGCGATGCTGGCGAAGCCACCGATCGCATGCCGAAAGCCCGTCTTTACTTCGTCAAAGATGAGCACGAATCCAAACTCATCTGCCAGAACCCGAAGTCCGCTCAAGTAGCCCGGCGCCGGTTTTACGATGCCGACGTTCTGGAGGACAGGTTCCACGATGAGAGCGGCTATAGGATATCTCTCGCAAACGAAGCGCACCGAATCGAGATCATTAAAGTTGACGCTATGCACAAGGCGCTGATGCTCCTCGGGGATTCCGGCACTGATCGCCTTGAAGGGATATTCTCCGGGGGATCGCCTCGGGCCGATCTCGTTCAACGGGGTCATCAGATTGCATGAGACATCGTTATGCCATCCGTTATAGCCGCCCTGCATTTTAATAATATGGTCACGTCCCGTGACCGCTCTGGCAAGACGGATTGCCTGGTAAGTTGCCTCGCTGCCGCTGTTCAAGAACTGCACAGAGTCGACGGCTGTAACGTGGTCACAAATGAGTTCCGCAAGCCGCCCCTCCAAGGCCGTGGTGCCAGACCCAAACAGACTTGCCCCTCCTCGCACCGCGCCAGTGACCGCTTCCGTCACATATGGATCATTGTGCCCCAAGAAGTGGGGGCCGAACGCAGCGTGGTAGTCAATATATTCGTTGCCATCAACGTCCCAGATCCTGGATCCCTGGCCCCTGGCGAAAGCAATCTCCGGCTTGACGGCGCGGTTCACAGACACGACACCGCCGGGAATGTAGCTCTTGTTATGCCTCAATAGCTTCTCTGATTCTGTGACGCTCTGCATCGTGGGCTCCAATTATCGGTAGCGATCAAAGCCAATTACCCCATGGGTACCGGAACCGAGATCTACGACCGAGAAAGGCCAAGTTTCGCTCCGCAACCGCCCAAGATCAAGGAGTATATGTCAGCGTCTTCCGTTAGCGTCCAGTATATTGGATGCGAGGAGTACAGAATTAATGTCAAAGGCATGCTCAGTTCCGTCCGTGAGCCGGGCTCTCGTCATTTTGGAGTTGCTGGCCCAGTCCCGGCGCGGGCTGACTCTTTCAGCCATTAGCAGGAAGCTCGCTCTTCCAAAGAGCTCGGTCCATCTGCTGGTGAAAACTTTGGAGACAACTGGCTATCTAAAGATGAATCGTTTAAATGGGAATTACCATTTCGGTTTGAAGCTGGTAAGCCTAAGTCACACGGCGCTGGAGAACCTCGAACTACGTGAGTTGGCAAGACCGTTTTTGCAGGACCTGATGCTCAAGACCGGACTGACCGTTCATATGGCGATCCTCGAGCAGGCCGAGGCGGTCATTATCGAAAAGGTGGAGGCACCCGGGATGTTGCGCCTGGCAACGTGGGTTGGGCGGCGGCTGGACGCGAACTGTTCTGGGGTAGGTAAAGCCCTGCTCGCGTTCACTCCCGAGCCGAGCATCGATCAACGGTCGACTGCACGGCCGCTGGTGAGGCACAACAACAATACGATAACCTCGCCACACAAGCTCAGCCTCGAACTGAAAAAGATCCGCGAACTTGGATTTGCGTTCGAAGATCAAGAAGGTGAAATAGGTTTTCGCTGTATCGGAGTCCCCGTCTACGACTCAGCCAACAGGGTGATCGCCGCAGTAAGCGTCGCGGGAACTACCGGCCAAATCCTCAAGGAGCGAGTTCCGAAGCTTGCCGCCATCGTCAGATGCACGGCCCTCGAGATTTCGGCGCTTTCTGGCTACAAAGTGAATTCAGAGACCAGCAATATACCGAATTGATTAGTAGGTGGTCCGGCCGCCGCTCAGGTCGAAGGTAGCTGCCGTTGTATAGGAGTTTTCTTCAGAGACAAGCCACGCCACCATGGAAGAGATTTCCTCAACGGTGACGAATCGAGCTCTTGGAATCTTGTCCGACAGATATTGGATATGCTCCGGCGTCATCTGATCGAACAGTCGCGTCCTAGCCGCAGCCGGCGTGATGCAGTTCACCGCGATGTCATACTGGGCAAGTTATTTCCCCAATGACTTAGTGAGTGCAATCACACCGGCCTTCGACGCGCTGTAAGCGGAGGCATTCGGGTTGCCTTCCTTGCCGGCGACAGAAGCTTGACGATGCGACCGTAGCCCTGCTTTATCATGAACGGAACGATCGCGCGGCAGCAGTGAAACACGCCGCTCAGGTTAACTTCGATAACACGTTGTCATGCATCGACTGGATATTCCCAGCATTTGGCGTTCGGCCCGGTGATGCCCGCGCTTGCAACCAGGATGTCGACCCGCCCCAGCTCCTGAGCGACGCTTTCCGTTGCGCTTTGAACTTCGTCCGCGTTCGTCACGTTCACGGTTCGGAAATGTACTTTGCCCCTTTCGCTCAACCTATCGGCTGTTATCTTCAGCAGCTTCTCATCAACATCCCATAGAGAAAGAAGGGCCCCGCTGTCCGATAACCTCTCGGCGACCGCGAGCCCGATTCCTTCAGCCCCGCCGGTAATCACAGCGCAATGGCCGCTAAGATCGATTCTGTTCATGAAATTAGCCCTCCCTTCTGCCCTGGACGAATTCTGTTTTCAACATCAAAATTCTATCTTCACCGCCAGTTGCACGTTTCTGGGAGGTGCACTGGACGAGATGATACCCGCGGTGCTGGTGCCGATTACTTCGCCTGGCGCATTGAAGTTGGTGTGATTGAATGCGTTGAAAAACTCGGCCCTGAACTCCGATGTGAATCGACTGTTGATGGGCGTCCGCTTGATGAACGCCAGATCCAAGTTCTGCGCGCCCGGTTGCAGTAGAATATTTCGCCGAGAGGTGCCAAACCGGGGGGCCCCGTTGGCTAGTGCTTGCGCCAACGCCGCGGTGGTAAAACAGTTGACGTTGAACCACTCGGATATCGTCCTGGGGCCCGCGCCGTTGCAAATGCGATCGGGTCTCGGAGAAGACGAGCTTGTATTCGAATAGTCTTGCGACAAAGTGACGGTGAATGGCAATCCACTGTGGGCGGTGATGATGGCACTTACTTCCCATCCTCCGGCCAACAAGTTCACAACGCGATCATTCGCCCCGAATCTCTGCTCCGTGCCGAACGGCAATCGATAAATGGGACTGGCTACAAATGTGTTACTGACATTCTCATCCGATAGGCCGTAGTCCGCCTGAGGATTGTTGTCATCCTGCGGCCTGGTCTGAGTACCCACATTGCCGCCTTCAAGATCTAGCAACTTTGAAAAGGTGTAAGAAATTAGAGCTTGGAATCCATTGGAAAATCGCTTATCAATTTTTCCGTAGACGGATTCATAATTCGAATATCCCCCGTAGTCGTCGTAATTGAGAGGACCAAAATCCGGGAATGGACGGCGCGATTGCAAAGCTCCAACCCCAGGCTTGGGCTGATTCCCATACTGATGCTCGTAATCAAGGTGCAACCCGCGGTTTCCTACGTACGCGACTTCAGCACCCCAATACTTTGAGAGTTGAGACTGCAAACTCAAGCTCCACTCGTAGGCTTGTGATGTTCTATAGAATGGGGTCGGCAATAGCTGTGAGGTCACACCCGACAGCGCCAGTAAAGGCGCATTGGTGAATACCTGCTGCGTTTTTGTAGGGATACCGTTGGTCAGCGGAGGAGGACTTCCAAATGAGGTCGTGTAATTTGGAGTTTGTGTAAATACTGGATTGTTATTTGCAAACGATCCGAGCCGGTTTGTGTCAGGCAAATTCGAAAATATCCCTACGCCAGCGTGAATCACGAGCTTATCGGAATTCATTGGCTGCCACGAGATACCTAGCCGCGGGGCAAAAAAACCAGAGCCGGGCCCGTAATTAACCTGTCTGATTTTGTTGCCGGTAATACCTTTCTCTTTCCTCATGGCCGAACTCACAATGAGACACTGCCCAGACGCTGAAATGAAATACGGATTAGCGCACAGCGCGTCATTTGCGGCATCGGGCAACGCCGTCAAAATCAGCGCATCACCGCTGGTAAAGCTAGTCGACAAGGGGAAAAAGGCCGCGATTTGATTGTTGGTGTCCATGGGTTGGCGATCGTATTCCCAGCGTAAGCCAGCCTGAACGGTAAGCGTGGGGCTGACGCGGATATTGTCCTGCGCAAACAGGTTGATCCATCGACCACCGACAAGATTCGTAACAATTGCGTTTTTTGTATAGTCCGCAGCAGAAGGATATCCAAGTTCCAAGTCTGCTAAATCCGAGACACTGCTGATTCCAGGTATCTCACCGGCGAGAGAGGAATATTGTCCGTTGAAAGAAACTAGCCCGTTGGCTTGAAACGGGTCTGTAACGCCTTTGGTTTGCCAAAAGTCAAGAGTTCCGCCGAAGGAGAGAGTATGGCGTCCAATAACTTTGGTGAAAGTATCGCCATATTGTTCGATCGAGTCTGGAGCCGAAACCGGATAGTAACCTGGAAATCCGTCGCCCCATAAAGGAAAGTTTTGAAATGAAACGTTTGGATACAAATTGAACTGAGGCAGCGGGTTCTCCAATCCAGCAATGCCAAAGCTGGCAAGCGTCCCCGCAGGCCGAGGACATCCTTCGCAGTTATAGCTTAGATAATTTCGTTGGTATCCGATGCGCACGTCATTGATTGCTGACGATCCTAGAACAGAAGTCCAGCCACCGACCAGATTCTGGCCTCTGAAATGTTGATAAGCATTGAAGGGCGGAAGCGCTCCTGGAAAAAGAATATTTGAATTACCCAGTAAGTAGCGGGCGAAAACACTGTTTGTTTTCGAGATAGTAGCATTCACACGCCCGTCGTATTGATCATTTTGCTGTTGCAGCGGAGTCTGGTTGGTGTAATTCACGACACCCGGAGTGTTCGGCGACGGGAAGAGGGCCAGTACTTTCTGCGCCACAGGATCAAGGTTCGTTATCATGTTTCCCGGTACCGGGTTGCCTATTAAAATAGTTGTCGTCGTGGACCCCTGGACTGATGGATCAGCCGGACACGTGTAGTTGGTTTCGGACCCCGGATCGAACAACTGTCCGGTATCGTAGTTGAGGTTGGATGGTGCGGCTGCGCCGCTTGACGCACACAGATTCGCCGTCGTGCCTGTAAGGGATGAACTGAAGTCGCCATTCCGTTGAACTGCTGTCGGCACAACACTGGTGGCGACTATACCCTGAGTCAGCCGGAGTCCTTCATACGCGCCGAAGTAAAAAACCTTGTCTTTGAATATCGGGCCACCAATCGAGCCACCAAATTGGCTCCGCGAAAGAGCTGGGCGGCCCCGCGCGAAGTAACCGCTCGCGTCCAAAACGCTGCTGCGGGCGAATTCCCAACCCGATCCGTGTATTTTGTCTGTTCCGGAGTTCGTGATCAAATTCAAAATGGTCCCGGATGCCCCTCCAAAAGATGCGTCATATACATTGTTTTGGATTTTGAACTCTTGAACCATCTCCGGGAAAGGATCCAGTGCGAAACTGCTGTTATTAAGCGCCCGTGAGATCATTCCGTCGATCAGCAGAAGGTTTCCGCCCGAGCTGCCACCCGAACCGCTAAACCCGAAATCATTAAATCCGGAACCGTTAGCTGCTCCAGTTGCCAGAGACCTTCCCGTGGTGTTCACCGTTCCCGGGACCAACAGCGCGAGCGCGCCGACCTCTCGCAGGTTGAGAGGTATGTCGACGATATCAGCCTGGTTGATGGTGGTGCCGATGCTGGCATTCGTTGTATCCACGAGGGTGGGGGCTCCCTCCACGGTCACCGTCTCGTTTGCTGTCCCCGTTTTCAATTCAATGTTCTGCGTAAGTTGTTGATACACCATGAGGGAAATGCCTGAAACGTTAGTCGTGTCAAAGCCGGTCTGGACCGCTGACAGGTTGTAAGTCCCCGGGGGCAAGGAAAGAAAATTGTATTGTCCGGAAGAACTCGTGGTGGTGCTGCTGGCGACGCCTGTGCTGGTGTTCGTGGCTGTGACTGTCGCTCCTGGAACTACAGCCCCCAAAGCATCGGTTACACTCCCGGCAATGCTACCCGTGACGGACTGTCCCCAGCATGCAAGCGGCGATGCAGCTAGCAATAAAACTGAAAATATCAGCAGAGCCAGCAGGGTATCTCGGTGCACCGACCGCTTATGCTTTGGAACACTGACCGACCCGGAGAGAAGCGACTTCCATGCTTGAAGTTGAAATCGCGAGATACAGGATAGAAGCGAACGGTAGCAAAATAGCATATTGCCTCCCATAGTGCCCCACTAGATGTGTCAAGTTAGCCCAGATTGTGGGTGTAGTCGACAAAAACAACTTAGCCTTGAAACGAACCGTCCAGTCTGTTGAACGGCCTTCACGATCGCGGGAACCTAGACGATCTTCGACGTTGTGGCATCCCGGCGCCAGCCAGCTTCATCTAGCCATCGTCGCGGGCGCCTGGACGAGGAGTCGCCTTTGACTGGATCAGAAGGACGCGGGCGGTTGGAGCTAGCTACAAGATCAAGTCAAGAACGTAATGCACAATGGCGTGCCGATCGGAGTATACTGTCCGGCAAAGTGCAAAATGCCTGTTGCCTTATCGATTCGGAATGAAGTGATCTGATCACTTCGCTGATTGCATACGTAAAGGAAGTTGCCACTGGGATCCAAATTGAATTGGCTCGGATAATCGCCCAGGGTCATGGCCTCGCCAATGCGACTCAGTTGACCTCCCGCCCGAACCGCAAACACGGCGATAGAATTATGCAGCCGATTGGCAGCATACAGAAAACGACCATCTCTCGACAGCATGATCTCCGAGCAGAAAGTTGTCCCGGTAAATCCACGGGGCAGCGTGGATACGGTCTGCTGCGGACGCAGCGCACCCGTCTCAGAATCATAGAGAAAAAATATGACTGTCGATGCCTCCTCCTGGATGGAATACATCCATTGGCCGTTCGGGTGAAATTCGAAATGGCGCGGGCCGTCGCCGCTCGGCACTGATACAAACGGCGAATCCGCCGGTGAAAGCTTTCCCGTCTCTTTGTCGAATCGATAAACATAAATTCGGTCTTGCCCTAGATCGGTTTGCAGCACGAAGCGGTTCCTAGGATCGGGACGAATCATGTGCGCGTACGGCGCGTCGTGTCCGCTGATTGCGAAGCTGCCAGCCGGGCCACCGGTCGCATGCCCGCTTCCGAGATGCCCCTCGTCCCGATGAACATCCACAGCGGGACCAAGCCTTCCGTTGGGCAGGATCGGAAGCACGGCGATGCTGCCGCCGAAGTAATTCGCCACAAAAGCGTACCTGCCGGAACCATCGATGCTGAGGTAAGCCGGACTCGCGCCGTGCGAATCCACAGTATTCATAAATTCAAGATCGCCGCTGCCGCGATCAATCGCAAAAGCGCTTACCGAACCGCTCTTGCCGTCATAGTCTGCAACCTCATTGCTGGCGTACAGATATTTGCCGGAAGGATGCACCGTGATCCACGTCGGATTTGCGCTCTTCGCCACAAGCTTGACGAGCGACAATGCTCCGGTCGCCGAGTCCATTTCAAACAGATAAATGCCCTTCCCATTGGCTGCGCCATCCACCGGACTGGTGTCGGTCCCCACGTACGCGAGCGTTTTGCGGCTGCTCAGGCCAGCAGCCGCCCTCAGCGCGACGCATGAGACTGCGAATACAGCCGATGCTTTCACAAGTGCCCGGCGTGAAATTACGCCCCGGAAATCAGTTGCGTGGGACATATCTTCGAATTTCACCGCGCTCCTTATTTAGGCGGAATGGACCATGCGACCGGCCGGAACACCTACAGGCTTTACTTGGTTGCGGCTGGCAAAATTTCGCTGCCCTCGATGATCGTGTAGAGAGGCGGCAGGAGGTCTCCCTCATGCGATCGATCGTTGAAGTTCCGCAGCCTGTCCTGAGCGACGCGCCAATATTGATCCTCTGCGTCCCATCTTCCCAAAGCCGTGCCCATGCGGAAGGGCTTGTACTCCCTCAGCCACTCGGCGCGGTATGCTGGCTCCAGATCCGTTATCCGATCCATCAAATCCATAAGGTAGGAATGATCGTAGTGGGTTACCTGCGACTCCCACTCGTTCCACCAGCGTTCTGAGGCAGGGTGCCGCGTGCCGAGCTTCACCCAAAGACCCTCGAGATCCAAGGGGGTCTGGAATTTTTCTCCGGCATAGTCGAGCAGCTGGCTTCCAATCATCAGGCTGCTGGCCGTCGTCGGATCGACGCCCAGTTTGTCCGCATGCATCAGAGACTTCTCCGCCGCTTCCGCGTCCAGCCGCGCCTCGTGCAAATCCTGCCGATGCGCAGGCAGCGAAGTACGATACTTGGGCAAAAATGGGTCTTCCCAAAGATCGAACATGGTTTGTTCATTTCCAAGAACCTTCTGAATGCTGGTCTCGCTCTTCGACATGTTATTCAGTGCGTTCGCGATGTCGGGAGCGATGTTTGCCGGATACATCGCGCGTGCGTAGTCTGAGAAAAAGGTGGTCCGGTCCATAGGCGTCGTTTGCCACGGCGCCGCCGCTCCGTAGGCCATTCCCGGAAGCGACATCTGGAAGAATAGCTGCGCGTCATCGGCCCATACGGAATTGATCAGCCCTTGCGCGCCGGAACGCCGACCGGCGGCCAGGAACGTGTCGATGTTTGCAAATGTCGTGTCGTAATCGGGAGCTATGTTGTCGTAGCTCATGACCCCCGGTTGTACAAAATGTGGAACATTGTGTGCGATCAATGGCCCGAGCCAGCGTTTGTAGGTAGGATCTTCCGACGTGTAGTACCACGCAACCGCAATAAGTCCCTTGGGCAGTTCAGGAATCATCTCCGGGTATTTAACAATGATGTCGTCATATGCCATCACCTGCTTGCCGTGCTTCTCAAACAGGCCCGCGACCGTGTTCAACTGCTTCACAAATAGCGCTGTGGGGGCGGCGGCCGCGGCCGCCGTCTGCGCCTCCGCGATCTGAAATGTCTCGTCAAATCCAATGCTCACGAAGGGGCTTGGAAACAGCTCCGAGAACTGGTTGGCCCAGTCGGTTAAAAGCGGCAACACCTTCGGGTTTGTAGGATCGAATTCGGTCCCGTGTGGCTCATCGGAAAGTTCGGAATATTCTTCAATGCGAAAAAGATCATGCTGGTGCGCATACAAATCGAAGTTAGGGATTACGTCGATGTGCCGCTGGCGACCATAAGCGACAAGCTGCCGAACCTCATCCTGCGTTAACTGCGCGTCCGGATTCAGAAGCGGATAACCGGTTAGCTCGATACTGTTTTCCGTGTACAGATAATACTGGTTCGCTTTCCAGCGGGCCAGAAAATCCAGCTGCCGTTCGACTTCGTTTTCGGTCGGCAACGGCCCGTGGCTGATGTCGACCATGGTTCCGCGGAATGCCATCGACGGCCAGTCGTGAATTTCAACGACCGGGATAGCGGCTTCTTTACCTTGCCCCTCAATCATCTGTCGCAGCGTTTGAATGCCGTGGAAGATACCCGCCGAAGACCGCGCATGAATCGTGATCCCGTGGTTCGAGACAGTAATGTCGTATGATTCCCGGGAGTTTGATCCGGGCAAGTCTCCGGGTAGTGCCAGCGGTTGATCGGTGACGTTCATGCGATCGAGCGTTATCGTCGCATTGGATTGCCCGCCGCCACGGCCACTCTCACGGATGGATGGTCGCCCCCCTGTACGCTCTTCGAGATATGTCGATAGCTCCTCGGCCGCAAATCGGTCGTCCGGGCTCGGAGTCGAAGAAATCATAATGCTCGCACCATCCAGCGAGACGGAACCCGCACCATACTGAACTTGTTGCGGGCGTGGAAGCAGCGGATTATGGTCCGCATACGCAAGACTAACGGCGAATGCGCAAAGCAACAACGCTATGAATTTTGACCGAACCATTGAATCACCTTTCCGCTGCATGTGGGGCTGATCGCGTCGCGAATCCAGCACAGTTTCGCGCGGAAGTTTGTGCAGATCAAGGGCAATCCACAGTCGCCCGCGGTTCGCGTTCAGCATATTGGATAGCTATTCTGGACACGCCGAAGGGAAAAGCTAAGCGACCTTCCCGCGCGCGGCGACATTCCACGTATCGACAACCTGCTCTCCGCTTACGACGAAAACGCGATCATGCGGATTGATGCAGGGACACACATGATTCGGAATGACCCGCAGTCGATCTCCCATCTTGATCCGTGAACCATCCGCAATGCGCAGGTGACTGTGTTCTTCGGAGAGATCATCCAGGATCAAGTCCGGACGGTCTTGAACATATCCGAAGTGTTTTCGGCTGCCCGAAAGCAGTGCGTCCGCCGAGAGCGTTTTGCTGCCGGCATCGACAATGGCCTTACTCGGGACGCTGGTGCTGACCACCGTCGTAAGCACCGTCGCAGCGCAATCGGAGTAGATCGCGGACTCCGCCTCCACTGTATTCCTATCGTTGAAAACATACGTTCCCGGCCGAATCTCGGTGATGCCGTGGAATCGATGGCTCTCGAAAGCGCCGGCGTGTTGCCGCCGCTCACGATTGGGCGCGGAATCCCCGCAGCATCGAGTTTTGCGTAAAGTTCATCAAGCGCCGCGTTCTCAGCGACTATATCTTGCTCGCGAATGCCGCGGTTCCCCATGATGTGGCGGGGATAGAGAGAGATGCCCTCCCAACGCAGGTTCGGAAGCGCCATGACTTCCTTCGCAATCTTGATCGACGGGGCGTTTGCACCAAGTCCGCAGCAGCCGAACCCAGTGTCGAATTCCAAACGAATTCCTATCTCGACATCCTGTGCTTTTGGCGCCTGCGAAATACCGGCGGCGACGGCCATTGAATCCATCGCGACGGAGATTCTTACTCGTGTCGCAAGTCGAGCCAGACGCTTCCAGTTCCGTTCGCCCCAAAGCGGATAGACGATCAGAATGTCACTTATGCCCGCATCCGCCATGACCTCCGCCTCACCCAGTTTCGCCCCGGTGATGCCAGGAGAGCCATATTGCATCTGGAGCCGGGCGATCTCCGGGATCTTATGGGTCTTCGTGTGCGGACGGAGAGCAAGGTTCCTCACGCTGCAATAGTTCGCCGTACCGGCGAGGTTGCGATGCAGTGTTTCCACATCGATCAGGACCGCGGGAGTATCTAGATCATGGATACTCATACACACTCTATAAAAGAAAGCTTACGCGAGGATCCCAGCATCGACGGCAATTTTGCCCTTCCGGATGACTGCCCGAATTCCGTGAGGGAGGACGGCCGGCACGTCGTAGTCGGCATCTGTATGGATGGTGTCTGCATTGAACACGGTGATATCCGCCACATGATCTTTCGCGATGACGCCTCGATCATGAAGATGGAACACCGCGGCCGGTTTGCCTGTAACTTTATGGACAGCTTCTTCTAGACTCAACCATTTGCGCTCACGAACCATGGCCCCAAGTAGCAGAGGGAAGGTTCCGTATAAACGCGGGTGAGAACGGCCATGGGTATAAACCCCATCGCTGATGACAATCGACAACGGGTGCGTGAGCAGCGCATGAAGGTTTTCCTTCGATTGGGCATGCTCCACAATGTTCACATTTCCCCGCTGCTCCAACAGAATCTCCACAACCGCGCTACTCGGCTCGATCCCGCGTTCATCCGCAATGCTCTGAATAGACCGGCCCACCAGCGAATCTGGATCGTTCGCGGCCGAAACGATCACTACCCCGTCCCAGGGCGCCTCAGGTTTGATCCGGGCGCGGATGGATTCACGCTCAATCGGATCGCGAAGGCTCAAAAGCAGCTGGGAGATGCCCCCGTCTAGCGAATCCTGCGGCAGAACTTGCGTTAAAACTGTGCTCCCGGCCAGCCAAGGATACGCATCGAAAGCCAAATCAACGCCGCGCGCGGATGCCTTCTCGATGGCATCAATAGCGTACTGCTGCAGTGGCCAGTTGTCCGGTCCCGCGGCCTGAAGGTGAGAAATCTGTAAGCGGCATTCCGATGCCTCTGCAATCGAAATCTGTTCTTCCACCGCTTCGACCAACCTCTCCGAATAGCTTCGCATGTGGGTGGCGTACACGGCGTCTCTCCGCGCAACGACGCGGCAAAGAGCCGTCAATTCCGCCTCCGATGCACCCGATCCCGGAGCGTACATCAGCCCCGACGACAATCCTGCCGCTCCTTCCTGTAGCGCCTCATCCAGAAGTCCAGTCATGGTGTCAAGTTCCCTGCCGGTCAGCGATCTGCTCGTGTTTCCGGCTACGTTGATCCTCAACGAACCATGCCCCACCAGCGAGACGACAGTTGCGGTCTTCGATTCGGCCGCGCTCGCCAGATAAGCACTGGCGGAATTCCAACCCCAGTTGTCATCTCCACAAAGAATGCCGTTCGCGAACTCCCGCAACACCTGCGGGTCTTCTGGCGACGGATACGCCGAGAAACCGCAGTTTCCAACGACTTCAGCTGTGACTCCCTGCAATAGTTTTTCGGTGCGATTCGCGAGCACCTGAAGATCCGAGTGACTGTGCGCATCAATGAATCCCGGAGTAACCACGCAGCCCGCGCAATCGATTATGTTGTATTCCTCCCGAGCTCCGGGCATAGAGACGCGCTCCGGCGTGCCTGTCGCCACGATCCGGTCTCCCTCGATGACGACTTCACCGGGAACCGCAGCGGCTCCCGTGCCATCCACGATCATACCTCCGGTCAGGATCGTTCCTCGGGCTTTACTCACGCCGCACCTCCGCGGATGAATTCGCTGCCGTCTCGTCGGCCTTGAGACCCTGCAACAGTTCGAGCACCTTCTGATTCAGAAAATCAATGTGCGCCCGATCGATCTCATTGACCGTGAGCGTGGCATCGCGAACCTCGGTATTCGGCAATACGCCGCGCGCTGCAAGCAGTGCTTTCTCCGCGTGATGGAAAAATTCAAGGCTCTGCAGGCTGTAAGTAATCTGCGGCAGCACGCCTCGAAACAGTTCATAGGCATCGTCTTTATCGCCCGCCCGCGCTTTTTGCCAAACCATCTGCAGTATGTCCGAAACCGCCAGCCCGGGCATCACGCCGCAGATCCCCGCATCGATCAGTTCCAACATGTAGACGCCACCCCACCCATCAATCACTCCGACCGCTCCGCTTGTTTCTTCCACGATGGATCGCACCCGCCACGACATCATCGGCTCCTCGAGCTTCAAATACCGGAAGTGCTGGTGCTGCCCGTGCAGCGACTTTACGAAATCCAGACTCACCGTCGAGCCACCCGGGTTAAAGTCCTGAATGATAAGCGGAACCGTGATCGCGCTTAGAATGCGATCGAAGTGGCGGAGCAGGTCGCGCTCCGGCAAACCGAAGAGTCGTGGAACTGCGACAGAGATCGCCGCCGCACCGACGCGTTCCAGCTCGCGCGCTGTTTCCATTACATAAGCCGTCGATAGATGATTTACCTGCGCCACAACAGGCACCCGTCCACCGACAATGGCTATAGCCTGGCATACAAGTTCCCGCCGTTCGTCGTCGCGAAGCTTGTAAAATTCACTCGCATACGCTGGCAGACAGACTCCACATACACCTGCGCCAGCCGCAAACTTAAGCAGACTTTCGAGCGCCATCCCATCAATGCCGCCGTCGCGAGCGAATGGAGTCGGAACAATAGGAAGAACGCCGTCAACCTCAAATGCTGCCATGGGTCCCCACTTCACGAAGGCGCTTCTTTTCTTCATACACGGTCACAAGAAAGCAACTAACGAATATCAGGGCACCACCAGTAATAAGGTTGAAAGTCAGCTTCTCTCCAAGCAAGAGCGAGGAAAATAGGACCCCGAAGACTGGCAGCATGTAAACCGAAAGAGCCGCACGCATGACCTCTACGGACTGGATCACAGCGAAATAGAGCAGCATGGAAAGACCAAGGCTGAAGACCGCGATAAGAATCAGGCTCCACCAGGCCGAGGGATCGAGATGCGCCAACTGTCGCCAACTGCTGGGCTCAGTGGCCAGGCAGACAGCAAATAACTCCAGGTCGGCAACAATGAAGGTCCACACCAGCACTTGCGCCGGCGAGAGCCTCAAGAGGGCACGGCGGCTGAAGGAATTGTTGAAAGCGCTGCCGGCGCAGCTGACAAGCACCAGGAGATTCCCAGCCATGTATTCGAGACGGAACAATCGCGCCTCGTGGATGTCCTTCAGCGAGATGGCGCAGACACCGGCAATGGCTATAGCGAAGGACAACAGTCGCAGTTTCGTCATGCGCTCATGAAGAAATAGGGAGGCGCTCAACGCCGTCAGGACGGGCACAGTGAGGGCAAGCACGCTTGCGTTCGAGGCCAATGTCCGCTGCACGCCGAATACCAGGCCAAGCTGCGCTGGCACGATTCCCAACGAGCCGAGCAGAACGATATCGAACAGGATGAGACGGTTGCCGCGCCGGAACAGATCGCGATTCAGCTTTGCGAAAGGTACGATCAGCAGGGTAGCAATGGCCATTGGAAGAAGCGTGACCAGGACCGGCCCCAGTTCGCGGGCGGCAATCCGCGCACCCGAAAACTGAAACGCCCACATAGCATTCACGGCGATCAGCGCACCAAACGCGAGCATCGGTTTACGGGCGAAGATACCCGCACGGGAACTGGAAACGGGAGTCTTATCGGGAGATTGGGGGGCGGCAACTTCCATCTTGGGGGCAATGCTACAAATGGTCGCCATGAACGTCAATAGAGATCGGGACCGTGAGCGAAGCGGTGTTCAGCAGGTTGCACGGGTCGCGAAATCTTTCAAGACTCGAAATAGATTGAGATAACCCATGTGCGTTTGTGTCAGGGACAGAGCTGGCGGCGGCATTGTTCCGCGGGAACTCATCGTCTAACGCTCGTGGGATAGGTGCCAGCCGCTTGAAACGTGCAGGTTATGACGCGGCTATCGCGGCAGTGTGAAGTTCCACGGCTGACTCAGCCCTGGGACCTCAATAGACCCGTCTATGGCGGGTGGACCAGCGATTGCTCTGCCAGCTACAAATCAGGAAGTTAGCGCCTGAGTGTGCAATCTATTGAACAGATTGTCCGACCCTGCACAGTCTGCTCTTGATCCCTACCTGATGCAGTTGTACACGTTGGATTCGCCTTTTCCGTCCCCGGTCATCTGCGGCATGGATGCAACTGGCGACCTGGCGGAACCACTGAGCATGCCCTATCTACAGCAGGAAAGTTGAGGATCGGCTTATGACGAATTGGTTTGAGGGCTACTGCTTCAAGAGAAGGGCCGTTGCTGTTTCTTGTTTTCTATTGCTTTGTGTCGTTGCGATCGCACAAGACTCGCTCGTTCCGAACGCTGCAGCTCCCTCCGCTATGCCAGCTAAACCTTACAGGGTCCTGCTTGCGGTCGATCAATGGAGCGACCCTTCTAGTCTGCTGGTAAATAGCGAAAAGGACAACTTCCAACCTGCTGCGGCACTCCTTAAAGCGTGGTCGGTCCCCTTCGACATCATAAGATTGGACCAGCAGCACCTGGATGCCACATATCTTTTTGATCGCTCAGGAAACATTCGTTATGGTGCTGTTATCTGGCTAGCTGACGCTTCCTCATACGTCGATCAGGATATTGCTTCACTCGAGCAAGCGAGTCGGGCCGGGATGGGACTGATCGTAGTCCATTCCCGGTTTCTAGACCCTAAGTTAGACAAGTTGCTGGGCCTGACTTTCAAGCAGTACTACGCATCATCGGATTCTTTCCGTCTGACGCGGGACCACTACATCACTCGGGACCTTGCTGGGAAGAACACCCCTTCTATGCAGGCGAATGACGATTCCAATCGCTTTTGGGTTGGGCCGACGAGCGCGGAAGTTCTGGTCTCTCAGGGCCAACATCCCGTTCTCACGATGAATCAGCTTGGACCGGGCATTTCTGCAATATGGCTCGGATCCCCGACCCTGGCATCGTTGTCTGAGTCCGTCTTTTGGAGAAGCGTCTTCTTTCGCTCGCTGGTTTGGAGCCTGGGTTACATTGTTGTGCCCAACGAGGTTACACTCATCGTATTATCTTAGAGCTCGATGACTGGGGTACGGCCGACAAGGGTTTCCTCCCATATTGGCATTATCTGGAGCCGGATCAAGAGACGATTCGACAGTATCTGATTCTGCCTCTGCAACAGCACCATGCCATGGCAAGCGCCATGGTCGATACTGGTTACGTCGATCGGCAATCAAAGCGAATCGAATCCCCCTGGACAAAGAACTTCACCGACGCGTATGGCCTGCATCAGGATTTCGCCTCTACCCGGGCGGGTCTCAAAGATGGCATAGCTGAAGGTGTCCTGGACATCGAGAGTCATGGGTGGTCACACATGCAGCCGGACCTTGAATCGGCTCCGGGACCATGGTGGACGGCGGGTATAGAGGGAGAAGGCTCGTTAGACGGCTGGTACGTGGAGTTTCAAGACAGACGACGCGGCAAGGAAGTTCCGGCAGCCTCGCAGCTCTATCACATGCAGCGTTCGCTTACAGAATTGCAGCAGGATTTTGGCATTCAACCCCTGGAGCTGAAGCCGGGAGGCGACGCGTGGTCGAAGTCTCAATTCAATAACACCGCCGGGCTCGCGGCGCGTGAAGGATTCGGTCTCTTTCACGGTGATGTAGCCACTTACTATCTCGACCATCACCTTGTTTTAGATATGGCGAACGTTATTCCTGACTTTGACACATTCTTGGGCGGTCTCCATCCCGAACAATGGCCCGATCATCCGGATGGCCCACTTATCCTCGGATTTCATGACCGGGATATCGCTCTAAACCATAACTATATGGAGCAGCTTTTCGCCGCTTTGCCAGTCGGCTATCACACCATGGGGACAAACCAGTTTATCGGGATACTTCACACCCAGGTTGACTCGTCCACCGACGCGCGCGGTTGGCAACTTACCTTTACTCCAGACAATCATTACAGCGCCTACTCCGCGAATCATCCTTCGTCGTGGCAGCTGTGGCTTTCCGATTCTCTGCGGGAACAGTTGACCGTTTCACATCTCGCGGTTTCTATAGACGATCAAGTTACCAGGACACATTCACCAGATTTCCAGCGCGAAACACTGACGATCGATCTGCCTCCCGGATTGCGGGCTCATACCTGGCGATTGGCGCCTGCAGCAAAACAGTAAAGCACGTCAAAAGGAAGGTACTACATATGAACACTGTTGATTCACCTTCGGTAGGCCAACATGTACCAGGCGGCTCGCGAGTAGAAATGTCTAAAGAACCCGCTCGTGCGGCTTCCGAACGACTGGCTTCGCTTGACGTTTTCCGTGGATTCACAATGTTCTGGATCGTCGGCGGCAGTATGTTAGTGCTCGGCTTGGCTAATTTCGGACACAACTTCATCATCGACGGTATTGTCCGCCAGCTCGAGCACAGCCCTTGGTTTGGATTGCGTTTCTATGACTGCATTTGGCCCAGCTTTATGTTGATGGTGGGAGTTTCGGTCCCATTTGCACTCGCAAAACGCTCCCTTGACGAGAATTACAACCAACAGTTGACCCATGCCATTCAACGCGCCATTGTTCTGTTTTTGCTAGGGTCGGTGAGAGAGTCGATCTCCCTCGGTTCCCCATACCTGGTTGAATTGAGCAGCGCTCTTCAGCCGATTGCAGTCGCTTACTTGGTCGCGTTCTTTATAGCAAAACGTTCCTGGCAAATTCAAGCATCACTCGCAGGAGTCATTTTGGCTACCTATGCCTTTGTCTTGGCATTCGTTCCTGCCCCCGGGATTCCGGCAGGCTCCTATGCGTTCAACCACAACCTCGTTCATTCTGTCGACATCGCCGTGTTGGGCCAGGCGCACTGGGACATCTGGCCAGATAAGACCGAGGGCTGGGGTACCGTACTGGTCTTCATACCGGCCATTGCCACCACACTTATCGGCCTGCTTATTGGAGAGTTGCTGTTGACTTCGCGATCCATGGTGAACAAAGCAAAAATAATCGGTGCGATGGGAGTAGGGCTTTTCATAGCAGGTTTCACTTTGAGCATTGTTATTCCAATCGAAATGAAGATGTGGACCACATCCTACGGGCTCGCCAGTGCCGGCGTCGCCTGCCTTGAATTCCTGTTCTTTTTTTGGCTTGTCGACATCGCCCGCTATCAAAAGTGGAGCATCATATTCCTGCCATTTGGGATGAACGCAGTTTTCATTTATCTGCTCACCAGCCTCATCTCCATCAAAGCTGGTACAGACATTTTCATTCATCCGATTGCAGTACACCTAGGCAAGGCGGGCCTGCTCTTCGAGGCTCTGGGAGCGATCGTCGTGGAATGGCTCATCTTGTATTGGATGATGAAGAGGCGAGTTTTTGTGAAAGTCTAGTGATCGCTTCCGCGATTTCTCATTTCCAAAGCCGGAGCATGACTACGCCACCTTGAGGCACTGTAACGGTATACGAGCCGTCAAGAATGCCAAGATCCGTGTGAGCCCACAGGTCGCGGGCATGGACCGGGCCGCTGAAGCCAACATCTTTCAGGCGCAGTGTGATTGGTTCCGCTTCATCGTCAGTGACTTCGTTGAAAATCGCCACAGCTTTGGCGCCTCCAGTCAATGGCTTCGTCCAGACTTGGAGCGGTCCAAGGCGACTGCCCTGGATCCCAAGCCGGTCCTGATCAACCGCGATCACTTCTTTGTTTATCAGGATGCTTTTCGTCGTGTCGTCCATCTTGCTGAGATCATTGCCCGCAATCAACGGAGCCGCTAGCATCGCCCACAGGCTCATCTGGGTGCGGTATTCGTCGGTGCTCATGCCTCCGTTCCCTATTTCCAGCATATCCGGATCATTCCAATGGCCCGGTCCCGCATACTTTTCCAACCCGTCTTGAGAAAAGCCAATTAGCGCCATACTGCGATAGTTATCCCGGATATCATCGGTTGTGCGCCACAGATTGCCTCCTGCTTTCGGACCCCACTCCCAGACGGAGCCGACGCCATATTGGCATAGACTATAAACGATAGGCCGATGGGTGTTCACCAGCGCCTGATGCATCTTCTCGTACGCCGCCTCCATCATCGTCAATGCTTTTTGGGGATCCTGCTTGGGATCGTGCAGTTTCATGATGGACATGTAGCTGCATAGGTCGTACTTAAGATAGTCCACACCCCACTTCGCATAAGTGTTCGCATCTTGCTGCTCATGACCATAGCTACCCTCATACTCCCCACAAGTTTTCGGCCCCGGAGAGGAATAGATCCCGAACTTCAAACCCTTCGAATGGACATACTCGGCCAGCGCCTTCATGTCGGGGAACTTGCTGTTGGGTTGGATATTCCCCTGGGCGTCTCGCTGGCCCGCCCACGTATCGTCAAGATTGACGTAGATGTATCCAGCATCACGCATTCCGCTGGCGACCACGGCATCCGCTGCGGCGCGGACGTCCGCATCAGTCACCTTTTCGCCGAAGTGATTCCAGCTGTTCCATCCCATGGGCGGGGTAGCGGCCAGGCCTGAGGATTGCGGCTTTGCTGTTGGACAAAGCAAAAAGATCAGAGCGATTGCAATAGACGCGCAAGCTCTTGGAAAACCAAATCGAGTGGATAGCATGGAACTTGCCCCTTTTCAATGGATGAAAACAATGATGGGTAAAAAAAACCCACGTTTATAGGTCAACCACCCGCACATCTATTTGGACGCCTAGTCCACAACCCATCAAGGCCTAGTCCCCGCGGTAAGTAAGTAGATTTGCTCATCCCCTTTTGGATGGAATGCGCGCAACAGCATCGATCTCGACCTTGATCCCGCCACCCAGGCCAGCCTGGACAGTCGAACGTGCGGGGGGAACGCCGCGGAAAAATGTCGAGTACTCTTTATCAAATTCTTCGAAGTCTTCATTTCGCGCAAGATAGCATGTGCATTTGACTACATCGTCGAACGTACAGCCTGCTTCACTCAATACTTTCCCAATCGAGATGAGCGTGGTGTTGGTTTCCTCCCCAATGGTTCCACCGATCACTTCTCCGGTCTTCAAATTCAACGAGGCGTGCCCGCTCACGTAGAGCCATCCGTCGCAGACGATTGCGGCCGAGTAGGTCCCTGTATTGATTGATTTATCTGGATGTTGTACAGCTTTCTTGCTCATATGGCGCGGCACTCTCAATTGGCTGAAGTTGTGATTGCCTGTAGCAACTTTCTGCCCGTACGTTCTCACCCGAACAGGGGAGTGTCAACGGGTGTCATCTCATTCAGGATGAAATTGTCCAATATGCTGGAAATGAAATTGGTTTGCGTGGAACTCTAACCGTATAGCAGTGGATCTTATGACAAAATCCAAGTGTGCTGGCGTTCAGCCGCACACACCCGTGCCGCGCAAGTGCTCAAGAGCCTTCCAGCAGGGGGCAGCCCCCATCGATTACAGTCCGGTACTTCTCCTCATGCCCTTCGGATTCCATCTCGCGATGGACACCCTGCCCTCCGCAGTTCCAACTTCGCTCTGCGGCCAGCGAGTCGTTACTCCCGCTTTTGGATATGGCGCCCCTCATCTGAGCACCAGAGGGACTTCAACCCTCCTGCCCTCCTGAACAATGCGCTGCTCAGCGCACACTATGGCGCAGTCCGACTCCTCCAAAACGTACATGTCCGGATCATGGATCTTTCACCTTCCCGGACCGGTCTGCTCGCGCAGACGCTCTGGAGGTCTCCCGGTTCTCGTGCACACTGTGTGCTGACGTGCCTGGACTCTTCGACTACGCCGAGCCCAGCAGCCATTCGCGAATAGCGCAGCTACTGGTGTTGCCTTCCCACCGACAGAAAGGGGTCGGCACTCGGTTGCATGTTTTCGGAGCTCAATGATCCCGCCCGCCAGCCCCCTGTCTACGCTTCGCTATGACCCCTCGCGGTTCTGCAGAAGGTTGAAGTCAGGCCGGTCATCGGGAGCGAGGGCTACCAGCTCTCCGTCAATCACCGTTTCATCCGGAAGATCCTTCAATGCGGTCGCGACATAGTGGAACTTCTGGTTCAAGACGTTCTCTCGCCAGGAATAAAGGGTCGTTCGACCAGCACTTCGCACAACCTCCAGCCGATAGCCATCCAGCTTGATCTCGTAGATCCATTCCGGTCCCTCGGGCAGCCTGGAGACGGGGAGACAATCCATAGTTTCGATGAAACCTGCTGGTTGCTTAGACAAAGCCTGTTTCTTTGGCATGAGGAGGCTAGTCTAATCGACAGGTTCAGAACTGGGCGCTGTCTACACTGGGAGCAGCAAGGCCGCGATCCTCTCTGCATCGCAGGCGTGCCTCTCAGGACGTGCTCAGTGGCTTCCTATTGCCCATCTCGTTGAACGCATCGCCACACTTTGGGCACTTGATTACATCCGACGCGAGACGCACCAGTTCGTTCGGCTAAATCTTGTACCCGCACATTAGGCAGGGCTGAGAGAGGTCGAAGTTGGGTTTTCCCTTAAACCGAGGTGTCATCACCCCACCCGTCCATCTGCCGTGCGCACCGGCTTTCGGATCATCAGGTGGGAGAGTCGGCCCAGGAATACCTCTGATGGCAGGTAGCGCCTATGCGCACCACAGAGCGGACACTTGGCAGCGATAGCCTGGGCTGGCACAGATTCCACCGGCGCCGGGATGTTCTCTCGACAGCCCTTGCACAAAACGGGCGGCACAACAGAAAGTGGCGGCGATGGTGCGGGTGGAAAAACCTCCGGTGGAGGCTAAAGAGATGGCTTAACTGCTCCCCAAAATGCTCCGCGTCGAAAATAGGGGATTTCAAGTAAGTCGTTGATTCTATTTGGCGTCTCCGACGGGATTTGAACCCGTGTTATCGCCGCGAAAGCATATTCATTGAAAATACAGGAGATATGGCTACTCTGCCTTGGGATATCCCACTTGTATCCCAAGAATCTAGTTAGCTTTCTTGTAGGATTTTTCGAAACTCGCGCTTGGCTTTCCCCAAACCTCTTCGGACGCTTTCAGACCTTGGCCTCACGGTTCGTTGTCAGTTACCTGCTTTCCTCAGGCGTCTGTCAGTACTCGAGTGCTATCGAGCAAGATCCGGCTGCGTACTGATCCCGCGGCCTAATAATGGGTCCGGAGCAGCCTTCACTTCATACGAATCACGCAGCACGATGTCCTCTGCTGAAGTTCCGATTAGTACATCAAACGTCCCCGGCGCCACCTTCCATAACATGTCGCGGTCCAGCAGCATCATGTCTTCTGGCCGAATAGTGAACGTTGCAGTCTTCGTCTCGCCGGGGTTGAGGCTGACCCGTTCGAATCCCCTGAGTTGATTCACTGCCAGCGACACCGGAGCGTAGCGCTCATGCAGATACAACTGCACTGTCTCTGTACCCGGCCGCTCCCCTGTATTCTGCACATCGACTGTCACCTTGACCTTGCCGCTCGGGTTCGTTTGTGGCGTATCGATATGCAGATTGCTATACCGAAACTTGGTATAGCTCAATCCGTATCCGAATGGGTAAAGGGGCGAGCCCGGCATGTCGACGTAACCGCCGTCATGCGACCAGCCCTTCTTCACCCAGTACTCCTTCGATGGCTTGTAGTCGTGGTATACCGGCAACTGTCCGGAACTGCGCGGAATGGTGATGGCCAACCTGCCGCTCGGGTTCGTATCGCCAAACAAGACATCGGCTACCGCTTCCCCGCCGCGCTCGCCAGGTTCCCACGCTTCGACGATGGCAGGAAGATGCTCCGCCTCCCAACGGATGGAGAGCGGTCTACCGTTCACCAGCACCAGCACCACCGGAGTTCCTGCCGCCTGAACGGCTTTCACCAGGTCTTCCTGCGCACCGGTAAGATCCAGGCTCGCCACGTCGAAGCCTTCGCCATCTGTAGCCTGCGAGTCTCCCTTTCCCGCATTGTCGGGCCTTTCCCCGACGACTACCACGGCAACGTCGGCTTTTCTCGCCGCAGCAACCGCCTCGACGAAATCCTCCTTGCCGCCGATTACGTCGCATCCGCGCGCATATACCACCTTTGTCTGGGGAGAGACTTTTTGCCGGATACCGTCCAGAATCGTCGTCATCGCATGCGGCGCCACCGAGGGGGAATAATCTCCCAGTTGGCTCCAGGCGTCGTTCGCATCAGGTCCGATCACCGCAATTGATTTCAGATCTTTGCGCAGCGGCAAGGCACTCTTTTCGTTTTTCAGCAGAACTATGCCTTCCTGGGCTACTTGAAGGGCCAAGTCTTGATGTGCCTGGTCGTGCATCACCTGCTGCGCATGGCTCAGGTCGGCATAGGGGTGCTCGAAGAGCCCCAGACGAAATTTGAGTTCCAGAACCCGCCTCACGGCCCGGTCCACCAGCGCCTCGGGGATCAAGCCTTTCTGAACAGCATCCACCAGCGGTCCCATGTACGCGGGCTCGTAGGTGATATCCATATCCACGCCGGAGCGCAGGGCCATCGCTCCCGCCTGCTGCTGATTAGCAGCTACGTTTTCATACACGATGGAGTCAAACCCATCGCCTTCACTCTCGACAATGCCCTTGAATCCCAGTTCATGGCGCAGGATGTCGGTATTCCACTTTTCTGAAGCGTGCTCCGGAATGTCGTCAATCTCCGGATATCCGGCCATCACGCCCAGGGCGCCGGCGTTGAATGCAGAAACCCATGGGGGAAGAAAGTTCTCTCGCAGACTGCGCTCGGAGATTTCGATAGCCCCGCGCTCCATTCCGCTTGCCGGCACGCTCTGCGTGGGGAAATCGGTCATCAGCGCAACCACTTTATCCGGCGCATCGACGTTCCAGCCTTGAGCACCACGAACGATGTTCTTCGCAATCTGAGCGTAAAGGTAGGGATCCTCCGTATAGGCTTCCATGTTGCGTCCCAACCGGGGGTCACGATCCAATTCCAGCACCAGGGTGGAAAGCACATGAATGCCTACTGCCCTCGCCTCCTCGGCGGATGCTGCGTAGATGCGATTTACCAGTGGCATATCGAATGTGGAGCCAATGGTCAAACCTTCCGGAAACACCGTTGCTCCCGGGAACATGGCTCCATGAGTTCCCTCTTCATCCTCCAGAAGAGGAATCTTCAGCCGCGTATTGGTCAACGCGATCTTCTGCAGCTCATTGAAGTAATTCACCTCCCATGCAAGGTCTTTTTGCTTGAGAGTATTCGCCAGAGTAAAAAAACCTGAACCGGGACCGATCTCGTTGGTATACGTCCCCGCGACAAACTTCTTCGCCGCTTCGATCTTTTCCGGGATGGTTTTTCCAAGGCCATCGACGTAGGCGCAAGGAAGATTAAGCTGCCCGGCTTTCTCTTTGAGCGTCATACGGCTCATGAGGTCGTCAATTCTGCGATCGATTGGTTGGCTCGCGTCGAGGTAGAGCGGTTTAGGCTCCTGGGCAGGAGGTTGCCCTTGGGCGACCGCAGAAAAGCTGTAGCATAGTATCGCGGCGAGCACGATTGCTCCACCCGCCAGTTTGTTGCCCTTCATACCCCGCCCCCTCGCATACCATACAAGTGCACTCAGCCCGTCGGCTACAGCGTTTTCACTTCTGGTGCATACAGAGCGACCGTACCTGACGCGGCTTTTCATTAAGAAAAGCCGCCCTTCGCCGCATTCTCGCGTGCAGAGTAGAAGTGAAAATGCTCTTGTTTCGTTTGACCGGCCACACGCGCGGTGCAAACCACACCTGCGGCCGGATTCGCTTAACTTCATTGCTTTGGAGTTTCTCGACCGGTCTGTTTTCTCACCGGCTCAATCCTTGCCCGGTGAGAGGGCTCGCCGCCTCCACATGAAGCGTGCCGGTGAGCTCAACATCGGCGGACGATTTCCCGACCATCAGATCGAAGGTACCCGGAACAACGGTCCAGTGCATATCCCGATCCAACAGCATCAAATCCTCCGGGCCCAGTTCCATCGTGACGGTCCTGGTTTCACGCGGATTGAGGTTCACGCGGTCGAAGCCGCGAAGCTGCTTCACGGGAACGGCCACCGGCGTAAACCGCTCATGCACATACAGTTGAACCGTTTCCACCCCCGGGCGCGTACCAGTATTCGTCACATCCACGCTTACTTTCGCTGTTCCACCGGTGTAGGTTTCCGAAGGAACGACATGGAGGTTGCTGTACTTGAAATTGGTGTAGCTTAGTCCGAAGCCGAAGGGATAGAGCGCGGTGCCGGGCATGTCAGCATACCCGCCATCGTGACGGCGGACCTCAAGCCAGTACTCTTTGGAAGGCTTGTAGTTGTAGTAGGCGGGCAGCTGTCCTGAGCTGCGCGGGATGGTGATCGCCAGGCGTCCGGCGGGATTGTAATCGCCGAAAATGACATCCGCGACCGCTTCTCCGCCTCGTTCGCCAGGTTCCCATGCCTCCACGATCGCCGGGATATGTTCGGCTTCCCAGCGAATGGAAAGCGGCCGGCCGTTCAGCAGAACAAGTACGGTGGGCGTGCCGGTTGCCTCGACCGCCTTGATCAGATCTTCCTGTGAGCCAGTCAGATCCAGGCTGGCGACGTCGTATCCTTCACCGTCGGTCGCGGGAGTGTCCCTGCCGGCGTTGCGCGGGTGCTCTCCCACCACAAGCACGGCGACACTCGCCTTCCGGGCGGCCGCCACCGCAGCCGGGATATCCGTCTTCCCTCCGATCACGTCGCACCCGCGAACATAATCCACCCGTGTTCCTGGAGAAACCTTCTTCCGGATGCCATCGAGAACCGTGCTTACCTTTTGCGGGACAACGGACGGTGAATAGTCGCCCAATTCGCTCCATTCGTCATCCGCATTGGGGCCAATCACCGCAATGGACTTCAGATCCTTGCTCAACGGAAGGGCATTCTTTTCGTTCTTCAACAGAACGATGCTCTCCTGTGCCACCTTCAGCGCCAGTTGCTGATGCTCAGAGGAGTGAACATCCCGCAACGCTTGTGCCGGATCTGCGTAGGGATGTTCAAAAAGTCCCAAACGAAACTTCAATTCGAGTACTCTCCGCAAGGCCCGGTCTATCAGCGCCTCGGGCACCTTGCCCTCCTGGACGCTTTCGACCAGCGGCCCCATATAAGCAGGCTCGTAGGTGATGTTCATGTCGACACCTGCCCACAGGGCCAAGGCTCCTGCTTCTTTCTGCGTGGGCACGATGTGTTCATAGAGCAGTGTGCCGAAACCTCCGCCCTCGCTTTGCACAATCCCCTGAAATCCAAGCTCCCGCCGCAGGATCTGCGTATTCCATTTTTCTGAGGAGTGTTCGGGAACGTCATCAATCTCCGGATAGCCCGCCATCACCCCCAGCGCTCCAGCGTTGAATGCCGCAATCCATGGAGGCAGAAAGTTTTCTCGAATGCTTCGTTCCGAGACTTCGACGGCGCCCCGTTCCAGCCCGCTGGCTGGCTGGCTTTGCGTGGGAAAATCAGTCATCAGGGCCACGACTTTGCCGGGTGCGCTCACATCGGTTCCCTGGGCGCCGCGCACGATGTTTTCCGCTATGCGAGAGTAGAGGTACGGATCTTCCGTGTACGCCTCCATGTTCCGGCCCATGCGCGGATCACGCTCCGTCTCCAGAACCAGCGTGGAAAGTATATGGATTCCGGAAGACCTCGCCTCCTGGGCAGAGGCGGCATAGATCTCCTTCACCAATGGCAGGTCAAATGTACTGCCGATGGACAGCCCTTCGGGAAATACCGTTGCCCCGGGAAACATGGCGCCATGGGTACCTTCTTCGTCTTCCATGAGAGGTATCTTCAACCGCGTCTGGGTCAGCGCAATTTTCTGCAGTTCATTAAAGTACTCCACCTGCCGCTTCGTATCGTTGATGCGGATCGTATCCGCGAGCGTAAAGAACCCCGATCCAGGACCAATCTCCTTGGTGTAAGTGCCGGCCGCAAACTTTCTCGCCGCCTCCATCTTCTCTTCGCTCGTACTTCCAAGGTCTTTCACATAGGCACAAGGAAGATTAAGCTGTCCTATTTTTTCCTCGAGCGTCATACGAGCCATCAGATCGTCGACGCGGACCGAGATGGGTTGACTCGCATCGAGGTACAAGGGCGTGGAAGGAGCCGTCTGTGCCACCGCACCTATGGCGCCGCATATGCAGGTGGCCAAATAAAAGATGATCGCTTCGCCATGCTTCATAAACGCTTTATCCCTTGCATGCTTCATCGTGTTCCCGGTTGGCCGGTTACCCCGGCGCACGCGGCGGCAGCGAGCCGCCGCCTACCGCGCAGTCATCCTTATCGTCTTAAAGCTGAAATCATCTTAGAAATTGAACTTGAACGCTACCTGCCCTATGCGTGGATCGTTCGCGTTGGTGACCACGCCAAAGCTGCTGCTGTTAATCAAGCCGGTCGGAGTCTGGAATTGGGCATGATTGAAAATGTTGAAAAACTCTGCTCTGAATTCAAACGACATCGACTCACGCAGAGGGAGGTTCTTGGCCAGCGCCAGATCCCAATTGTTCAACCCTGGACCGCCGAAGAAGCGGCGCTTGGCATTGCCAAACTGCCCCAGGATTTCCGGGGTGAATAAGGCGGTGTTGAAGTAAGTTCCGCCCTTCCTGGGGTTGGTTTGCATCAGGACCTTGCCCGGTGCGACATCGGGCTCGTCGGCGGAGCCGGTGGGTCCTACCGAAGTATTGCCAATCAGAGAGCGATCGTCGTTTTCCGCGATCGTGACTGGAAATCCGGTAGCAAACCTGGCAATCCCTGAGAATGTCCAGCCCTTGGTAAGTGCGCCGGCATGACTGTACGCCTTTTCGAAAGGGATCTGGTAGGAGAAGCTGCTAACGAAATTATGCGTCACGTTAAACGCTGAGAGCGCATATTCCAGGCCTGGATCGAAGGGTTGTATCTGCTCTGTGGCCGCCGAAGAGTTATCCAGAGATTTGCTGTAAGTATAGGAAACCAACACGGACGTGCGGCCGGCCGTATATTGCAGACTGCCTTCCAGGGCATTGTAAGCAGAACTACCCGAAGTGCGGAACCAGCCGGTGCTGCCAAAATTCACCCCACCCGATGGACCGAGTTGCTGGCGAGCTTCTACGGTCTGGCCGGCTGCGGTAGTGAATAGACCTGTTTCCGCAAAGGGACCACAGACGTTGCTTCCGGGAGCAACTTCATTCGGCTGGCTTAAGGCTAGGCACAGTGATGGAGTCGCCGGGTTCGCTTCATCGATCACAATATTGTGACGGCTGACACTCCCTACATAATTCACCATCATGACTGCATTCTTCGCCAGCTGACGCTGGACAGAGAGCGACCAGCTTTCGGAGTAGGGAGTGACGTTTTTGTAGTAATAAGTCGGTGAACTGCTGATGGGCTCGTATTGCGCCCAGTTCACGTTCGAATCCGGATTAGACGCAGTGGCATTGCCGACGCCCGCCGGAACCGGGAAACGCTGCCCTTCCTGGTTGCCCGTGTAAAGGTCCACAAACGGGGTCGCAAACGTGGCAGGAGTCGGACTTACCCAATACAGTCCGTAGGGCGCGTCGCCATTGCCGTTGGCATTGGTGTAGTCTTCAAGGTCGTTATAGAAGATGCCAAACGAAGCCCGAATGCTTGATTTACCCGCGCTGCCCAAGAGCCGCTGCCACAATCCTCCCTTTGGGTCGGGAGAATAGGCGAACCCGACCCGCGGAGCTATGTTGCCATATTGCACGGGCGCAATGGTTCTCGGTATGGAAGGATCGCCGGCCACCAGCCAACCAACAGGGGATCCGGGGAAGACCACCGATTGCCTGCCGGGAACCAGCGCTTCCTCGCGGTTGTACTTTTCCCACCAGGGCGTAGTTACATCCCACCGCAGCCCGTAGTTGATAGTCAGATTTTGCCGCGCCCTCCAACTATCCTGCACGAAGAGGCCGTAATACTCTGCGCGGCTATAGAGGGGTAATTGAACGCCCTGGTTATAGGAACTTGTCGCACCCAGCAAAAGGTCGGCGAAATCGAGCCCGGTCTCCGCTCCGCCATTAAAAGAGAATATTCCATTGTTCCCGAAATACGTCTGCACGGCCACTTCGCTGAAGGAGAAAATGCCGCCGAACTTTACATTGTGCGTTCCCAGAGTCCAGGAGTAGTTGTCTTGCACCTGGTAGGTGTTCTCCCGGAGATCTTCTGAACCGGCCGGACCACCAATTGTGAAGTTGTTCAAGCTGATGGGAGGCAAGGTCTTATAACTCCCACTCTGCGGACAGATCCCCAGCGTATTGCAGCCGGTGGTAAAACCCAGCGATCCCAGGTTTACGGCTGGCCCCGTGGGAGTATTGGCAAATGACGTGTTGCGAGTGTAACCAAGCCTGAATTCGTTCACACTGGAAGCACCAATGGACTTCGTATCGCTAAAAGTTATCAGCTGAGCAAGTCCGGAGGTAGCTCCTCCAAAGTTTCCGAATGCGCCGCCGCCGTTGGCCAGCGGATTTACTAGCGAATACTTGTCCACAAAGTAATAACCGGACAGCAAGCCGAAACGCGACTGCGTGTCGAGGCGGAAGCCCGCCTTATCGTCTTGCAGCGGGGCGGCGTTATCCGCGCTTGTATAAGCGCCGGTGGGAAAATTGGCGGACGGTGCAACGTTGGCGGTGGGAATGAACTGGAATAAATTGGCCACCGGGGCCGACCAGACACTCTGCGGAATAAGAGCATTTGGAAACACACAGGTCGCCGACTTACAACCCGGCGCGTAAAACGGTTCTCCCACGCTCACCGGATATCCCAAACTCTGGGAGAGCGTCGTAGCCACCGCCGGCCCAACCACCGTTCCCGTCAGCGAACCGGCCTGGTCCGACAGATTGCCTGTTCTGTCAGCAGCCGAAGGAACAGGGATCAGGCCTGTGCTCTCCCCAATGGTCTGCCGGGTTCCTTGGTAATCGGCAAAAAAGAACAGCTCATTGCGGATGATCGGTCCACCGAACGTTCCGCCGAATTGATTCTGGTGATAGACGCCGCGCGTCAGCGAGAAATAATTGCGCGCATCCAGGTTCGTATTGCGCAAGAAGTCGAAGGCATTGCCGTGAAACCGGTTGGTGCCCGATTTGGTGATGACGTTGACCAACCCGCCGCTGTAGTGACCATATTCAGCGTCGAAGCTGTTGGTAATGATTCTAAACTCGTCGATAGAATCTACGTTCGGAATGATCGCGGTTCCATTCGCCAGCTGTTCCTGAACATTGCCTCCGTTTACCATGAAGCCGTTGGAACTGCCGCGGGAGCCACTGATAGACAGCGTGCCGTCATTCAGTCCCCCGGAAGGAGGTGCATTGCTATAACTGTTCAGGCCATTGGTGCTCTCGTTGGACTTCGGCGCCACGCCAGGTTGAAGCGCAAGCAGATCCGTATAGGCGCGCCCGTTGAGCGGCAGACTCGTCATCGCCGTGCTGCCGATCACGTCTCCCAATTGCGTACTGATCGTGTCCACCTGAACTGCGTTGGCTTGCACCTCGACGTTCTCATGAACGGAGCTCAATTGCAGTGCCACGTCAAGGCGTAGCGCCGTATTCACATCCAGAACGATGCCTGTTTCCTGCGTCACTGCGAAGCCGCTGGCTTCTATTTGCAGGTTGTAGTGACCAATCGGCAGGTCAGGAAAGGAATAAGAACCATCGCGGTTCGTCCTGGTGGTTGTGGCTACTCCAGTGTCTCCATTGCGCGCCGTCACCGCAGCTCCAGCAAGCACGCTGCCGGTGGTATCTTTCACCGTTCCCGAAATGCTTCCCGTAATGCTCGCGAATGCGCCGGTGGCAATGAAACACATGCAGAAGAGAGAAAAAAACTTCCTCATAACAGCCGTCCTACTCTCTTGTTGGGTTTTCCCTACACTCACTTTTCTGATCCGTAGGTTCGACAGGGAACAAGAATGACCTGCTCGGAGCAATGTCGCTCTTTCAACACCTAGAAGGGGCCCGACTGCTGATTAATTACTTCAGAGATGAATTAATATGGTATAATTATGAGGCAAAATGTAGCGCTCATTGATTCAGAATGTCAAGACTGATTTTAAGGCAGACAGGATTGACAAATCCGGTGAACAACCGCCGAGAGACAATACCGCCGCGGGAATGTGGATAAATATTGCAAGCCAGAGCCGAGGTCATGCCGCGTAAACTCGTCCCATCAAGCAATTCTCACAACCTGGATAAGCCCGGGCAACGAGAACTATCTGTCCTCCAATTGATCCATTCCGGGTCCAACTACTCACGGCTCGATGTAGCAAGAAAAACGGGCTTAAGCGCCGCATCCATCACATCTATTGTGCGCGTCTTGATCGCAAAGGGACTCGTCACCGAATCAGAAGCTTTCTCTTCCATGGTCGGACGGAAGCCGATACCGCTGAGGATCCGGGGTGAGGCCGGCTATTTGATCGGGGTGGACCTGGGTACCTTCTACACGCGGGTCGTAATCGCTGACCTCAACGGCCAAGTACTTTACAAACATCAGCTCGAAACCTGTCTAACCGATGGGCGCGCGCGCGTGCTCCAACGGGTCTTTGATTCAGTGCACATGGCGATACGATCTGTCGCAGTGACCCGAGACGCGATTCTGGGCATCTGCGTTGCTCATTCTGGAGTGATCGACACGGAAAAAGGTTTGGTGCTTTCGTTTCCCCGGCCTGGTCAGATGGCGGAATGGAAGAATGTGCCGCTCAAAAGCATTTGCGAGCAAGAGTTTAAGTTGCCATGCGTCTTGGAAGATAGCGTCCGCACCATGGCCACTGCGGAGCAATCCTTCGGCCTGGGCCGCGACGTCGACGATTTCCTGTACGTCGAGGTAGGCATGGGAATTGGAGCAGCCATTTTCTTTGAGGGGAAGTTGTATCGCGGTGGCGGGGGCAAAGCCGGTGAGTTCGGCCATATTACAGTCGATGAGAACGGCCCCCTTTGCTCTTGCGGCAACAACGGCTGCCTGGAGAGTGTAGCTTCTTGCGCGGCAATCATCCAAGCGGTGCGCGCCGCCATGGAACGTGGAGTAGATTCGAGAATTCGGGATCTGGCCCATGGTGACCTGAACCAGATCAGCATCGAAGTGATTGCCCACGCGGCTTCTGAAAACGACAGTCTAGCCTTTCGCGTTTTGCAGGAAGCTGCATCCTATATCGCGATCGGTCTCGCCGACCTGGTGAATCTTCTAAATCCACGGCTCATCGTCTTCGGAGGCGCATTGTTTCGCGCGGCTCCGCAGCTTTTGATCGACCCTCTCCGACGGATCATCCGGCAGCGTTCCCTGGAGATATCTGCCAACGACGTGCACTTAAGCACCTCTCCTCTCGGGGAAGAAGCAGGCGCTCTCGGGGCTTCCAGAATGATCGCCCGGCGAGCTTTGGAAGAACTGTATTTGCAGACTATCCGCAAATCCCGGATCCGCAAATTCAGAGGCTAAGCTGCGAGGCTGCCAGCCATCTTTGATCAATTTTCCACAGTGCAACGGGCAACTGGATCCTCGGGTCGGCCAATCTCTCCATCCTTTTGTTTTATAAATGAAACAATCGATCCTTTATATTGGGTCCATCCTGTTACTTGATTTCGCAGTGTCAACTCGTATTTGGCTCGTGTTCATTGCTGCGACCAGCTGGAACAGGTCGCAGCAATGAACAGACATTTTGTCTCCGGGTGATTCGAGGCGGTATCGCTATAGCAGTTTCACTGTGGGTGTACACCGAAGCGAAAGAACTTTACGTGATTTTCCTGCGAAGAAAACCACACTTCGCGATCCCGGTGGTGCATAGCAACTGGGAAACTGCTTTAGTCCTTTCGAAGGACGTTTGAAGTGCGTGCGTTCCCGGACACTCGGCCTGCCCGCAAATCTGGTCAGTGAGTTGCCCCGGATTGCAATTCTGCGTGCAAGAAATCGTTGATGTAGGCGAGGTTGCGGACCATGCCGGAGATCCACCAGAAGTCGTCGACAAACCAACTGCATCTGCGCAAGGTGCTGACGCTTTGGGATCTTATCTTTTACGGGTTGGTCCTCATCCAGCCGACTGCCCCTATTCCGCTCTTTGGAGTCGCGCAGAAACTCTCAAACGGCCATACCGTGACAACCATCCTTGTCGCCATGTTCGCGATGGTGGTGACTGCTTTCAGCTATGGACGGATGGCCGCCATCTACCCTTCGGCCGGGTCGGCATATACGTATGTGGGAAGGGCGATCAATTCTCACCTTGGCTTCATGGTGGGGTGGGCGATGCTCCTTGACTATATATTGCAGCCGTTGCTTAGTGTGATATGGATCTCCATAGCTCTTCAGAGCCGCTACATTCATTTCATTCCATATCCAGTTACTGCATTGATCGTGGTCATCTTCATGACGGCGCTGAACCTAAGCGGAATCAAAGCCTCAGCGAAAACGAACAAACTTCTGCTGGTTGCAATTTGTGCTGTCATCGCTGCTTTTCTTTACCTTGCTGTCCACTATTTGTTCCATGTGGACAGGTGGGCCGGGATCTTTTCCACTCAGCCGTTCTATGATCCGAAGACGTTCAGCGCCCGGCATATATGGGGCGCCACATCGTTCGCGGCACTCACCTATATCGGTTTCGATGGCATCACGACTCTATCTGAAGATGTAGAGAATCCGCGGCGCAACGTGCTGCTGGCGACGGTTCTTGTCTGCGTGCTCACCGGGCTATTTAGCGGGATTGAGGTCTACCTGGGGCAGCGTATATGGCCCGACTGGCATACCTTTCCTAACCTTGAGACCGCATTCATGGATGTGTGCCGGCGTGTAGGGGGCAGGGTCTTGTTTGAGGCGATGGGGACGATTCTGATCCTGGCGCAATTTGGGAGCGGTCTGACCGGAGGTCTGGGGGCCGCCCGACTCCTCTTTGGGATGGGGCGGGACGGCGTGTTACCACGTGGCTTCTTTGCTCATCTGCAGCCTGAGACGAACACCCCGACCTACAACGTGCTTCTGATAGGAGCGGTGGCATATGCCGGAGCAATCGCACTGAATTACATCGGCAATGCATATGAGCACGCTGGTGAGTTGCTGAATTTCGGGGCGTTTATCGCATTCATGGGAGTAAACCTGTCGGTGTTTTGGCAGTTCACCCTGCTGAGAAACAGCAAGCGCCGGCCTCGCATCGTTACCGACATCATCCTGCCTCTCATCGGTTTTGCGTTTTGTGCCATGATTTGGTGGAACCTCAACACGCTCGCTAAGGTTGTGGGAGGGATCTGGTTTCTGATTGGCTTAGTTTATCTTGGAGTCACTACCGGCGGCTTTCGCCGTGGGCCCAAGATGATCGATTTTAGCGAGTCTTGAAGGTTGGCCGAACGGAAAGGGATACGCTTATGCAGCCTTCTGAGCGATGGGCTTTATTCAAAGCCGGATTTTTCTGGTGTCAGAAGGCGACCATGGAAACGTTAGGCGCATTTGCCGAGCATATCCGTCGGCTAGTGTCAAACAACGCGGCAATTTATTGTTTCTAGGAGAACCATGACTCATACTTCTCCACAGCCGCGCACCATCGTAATAACAGGCGGAGGCGCAGGCATCGGACGGGCCACAGCGCTCATTTGCGCGGCCCGCGGCGATAGCATTGCAATCTTGGACAAGGATGCGGACGCTGCAAAGAGTACTGCGCTGGAAGCGATGGCGCGCGGTGCCAAGTGCGCCCTTGGACTGGCCTGTGACGTGACGGTTGAGAAGCAGGTGGAGGAGTCGTTCCAGAACATTGCTGCCCAGCTAGGTGTACCTTACGGGCTATTCGCTAACGCGGGGATCGATCAAGGTGGTTTGATCCACGAACTACCGCTCGAAACCTGGCGGCTGGTTGTTGAGACGAACCTTACCGGCATTTTTCTCTCGTGCAAGCATGGCATTCGCCAAATGATAAGAGCCAGGATGTCAGGCTCGATTGTATGCACCTCTTCCCCGACAGGATTCGTTGCTCTTGCCGGCGGCGGTGGTGGCGCCTATAGTGCGACCAAGGGTGGCATCTCGTCGCTCGTGCGCTGCATGGCGATTGATTACGCGCACTGCGGCATCAGGGTGAATGCGGTGGTCCCTGGTTCAACGGAGACTAGCTTAATGTGGAACAACGTTTCCCCAACAGATATCGCGCGAATGCGTCAACAGCTCTCAAAAGAAATTCCGTTAGGCCGCTTAGCGCAGCCCGAAGATCCGGCACGAGCCGTGGCCTGGTTGCTTTCTGAGGAATCTTCCTATATGACGGGATCTCATCTGGTTTGTGATGGAGGTTCTTTGGCAAAGGCATCCTTCAGCGTATAAGTTCATTGGACCAGAGGCCTCACCGGACGTGAGCATGGTTCATGAAGCTGATTTTTTAAAATGAGGACAATCTTTGAAGATCACGAAGGTAAGAGCAGCGGGATTGCGCGGCGCAACGCCGCCAGGGGGCTGGACCAATGAAATACAGCCTGACGACTGCGTTCAAACACTCATCGTCGTACATACCGACGAAGGGGCAACTGGTTGGGGCTCATCCTTTACCAATGATGCCTTGGTACTGGCGGCTCTGCAGGTTCTGGAACCTCTATTGATAGGTGAAAATCCCCTCGAGCCGGAACGCGTTAGCGAGAAACTGCACGCCAATACGTTCTGGCTGGGCCGGGGAGGAAGCATTACCCACACAATCAGCGGGATCGATATAGCAATGTGGGATATTCGTGGGAAAGTCCTGGGACAACCAGTCGGGAGCCTTCTAGGCGGCCGCTATCGCGATCGCGTTCTACCTTATGCTTCGCTGTTGATGCAAGAACCCGCACCACTGGCGGATCATCTGCGCGCAATCTCCGCACAGGGGTTTAAAGCATTCAAGATCGGCTGGGGTCCCTTCGGCCGCCGGAGCAATGCTCTCGATGAGCAGATCGTTCGTACCGCGCGCGAAGCTGTTGGGAATGAGGCGTTGCTCATGGTTGATGCCGGAGCGAGCGATGCTTTTTGGCCACAGGGATATAAGTGGGCCGTGCGAACAGCAGACATGCTGGCTAACTACGGTGTGGAATGGTTTGAGGAGCCCTTACCGCCGGACAATCTAGCTGACTATGTACTCTTGCGAAAACACTCACCGTTGCCCATTGCAGGCGGTGAAGTATTGACTCGGCGCCAATCTTTTTTTCCGTGGCTTCGCGAAGGCGCGTTCGACATCGTCCAGCCGGATGTAACCAAGGTCGGAGGAATCAGCGAGGAGCGCAGAATCGCTTGGATGGCTGAGGACAATGGGATCCGCTTTGTTCCTCACGGATGGAACACGGCGCTAGGCCTCGCTGCCGATCTTCACTTAGCGTCCGCAATTCAAAATACCAAAATGGTCGAATATATTAGCGGATCTCCGTTTGTCGATGAGCTCGTGGCCGCTCCTTGGAAGTTGGACTCTTCTGGAATGCTCGCGGTCCCTAACGGGCCTGGCCTTGGAGTTTCCATTGACTTGGATGCTGTTGAGAAATACTCGGGGCTTCGTTTAGACTCTTGACATACGGCTTCTGCCCACATCGCGCAGCGCAGCTGCAGGACAACGGCTGCGCACAAGCTCGGCACTGCGCCTTTTTGAAACCACATTTCCTCCGAAATCGGTATACAGGAAACTGAATGTAGGCTATTCAAATCCTCGAGCGCTTACTCTGGGTGATAGCGGCCTCATAAATTCCTTGTTGAGCTAGATGACATCACCTCCATGGCAAAGATCACTCCGCCTGAGGAGCCCACGAACTTGATTCCCTGTTCAGCGGTGGTCGCGAACATACGTGCCTACCTCTTTAACCGTACCCACCCAAATCCCATTGGCAGGATCTTTAAGATACGCGCAGAGTGCCTCAAGAGCTTTCACGTCTGTTGTCTGGTATGCGCGCTGGCCAATCTCATGTCCCACAAATATCACCCAGCTTCCACTCTCGGCAGCCGAATCCACTACCTTCTTCATTTGCTGGAAGTCCAGATCGTCAAAGGCAGTTCCCATCGCCTGGGCCAAATCGACGAACGCTGGGTCATTTGGTGACTCATCGAGATAACCACGTCCGCTCAGGAAGCGATCAGCTACCAGGGGCACATAGCTTCTTACGTCTAATCCTCTGCCCACAAATTTGAGGCCGCAAGGGTAAGCAAAATCGACGGGCCTTACGGCAAGCAATTTCTCGGTTTGCGCATTAGCTTCATCCAGCTGTGCCGCCATCTTGGTCAGGTCGAAATCCTCCAGCGCATTATGCCGTGAAAACGAATAGTTTCCAGTACACGGATGCGTAAGCGAATGGTTCGCAATCTCGTGACCTTCCCCCACTGCGTCCTTCCAGCCTTGAAGCCGCTTCTCCACCGTTTCCGGCACGACGTAGAACGTTACCTTGACGCCTAACTTCCGGAACAGCGCAAGCCCGGTGTCTATCTGACTGAGGCGGGCGTCATCAAAACTCAGACTTACCGCTGCTCTCTTCGCTTTTGGCCAGGAAAAAGTCTTCGAGCCGCCACCAGGCGAAGTTTGTGGCGCCTTCGTCTCAGCAGTTTGTGTACTTGGCGAGGTCGCGCCTAAAAACGCCATCGCAACCAACACGAACAACCCGGTTCGAATCAATTTTCTCCTCGACTTCCTTTGGGGTTAGCGAACATCCATGCGGGAAAGCGCCAGAGTATCCTCGCTCGACCGACTCGTAATGAGAGCGCTCCGGAAATGGTGAAGTACTTGCATTTCGGCGCTTTGAACGGCAAACGCAACGCCGTTTATAGCAGTTTCCCAGTAGGTGTACACCGAAGCGAAAGAACTTTACGTGGTTTTCCTGCGAAAAAAATCACGCCTCGCGATCCTGGTGGTGCATAGCAACTGGGAATCTGCCTTAATCTTGGCAACAAGCTTGGATATAGCCGATTCGATTGTCAAGAGAATACCGAAACTTGGCTAGGAAATGCGGCGATCGATTTTGATTATGAAATAAGCATTCCTCCTGCGGCCCCAGGCGGGGGTGCTGCTCCGGTGGGAAGCACCACGGACGCGGAGCCAATCGACATTGGCAGGTTCTTCCGTCTCCATGCTATAAGAAACTTGTCGCGCAACATCGCCATCAACAGAAACCCCAACCTATTCATTGTTCTACGCATACTCGAAGGCCGTTTGATTGGTTGTCAACCAAAAGGACCGTATGACCAGTCATCTGCAGATGTCTCCTTCAAAACTGAAACAACGGGGACAATTTAGCGATGAAAGCAAGATTGTCGTGCTAGAGGGACTTGGATTATGAGCGGCGCGCACAGTTCTTCCAAGGTCAGGCGACCGGAGTTGGTCCGGAGTCTTGGCATGGTGGATGCGACCACGATCGTGGTCGGCATCGTGATCGGATCGGGGATCTTTGTTCTGCCTAACCTGATCGCGAAAGAGCTGCCGTCTGGCATTGCTATTATCTGCGTGTGGATCGTCTCCGGTGTGCTGTCATTCTTTGGCGCGCTGGCCTATGCGGAACTGGGCGCGATGATACCTGTCACCGGCGGCCAATACGTGTTTATACGGGAAGCATACGGGCCATTGTGGGCTTTCGTCTGCGGGTGGACCTTTATGCTGGCGGTTCTGGCTGGCGGCACCGCTTGGCTGTCCGTGACGTTTTCGATTTATCTGGGACAATTTGTGCATTTGACTCCCATGATGAGCAAGCTCATGTCGCTTGTGCTGCTGGCCATCCTGTCAGCAGTCAACTACGTTGGAGTGCGCGAGGGCGCGTGGGTCCAGCGCATCTTTACCTTCCTGAAGATCGCGGGTTTGCTGGTTCTCGTGGGAGCAGCATTCATAAGCACCAAGAGACCGCCATCCGTCGCGGAGCATGCGCCGGCGGTCTTCTCGCTGGGACATTTTGGAATGGCGATGGCCGCCTGTCTGATGGCCTATAACGGTTGGAGCTACGTAAGCTTCGTTGCCGGAGAGGTGAGGGACCCGCAACGCAACCTGGTGCGCTCCCTGGCCATTGGCATGACGGTGGTATCCGTACTCTATATTTCTGCCAATGTCGCCTATTTGAAGGTTATGAGCCTTTCGCAAATCGCAGCGAGCGAACGGGTGGGAGCCGAGCTGGCCACGCAGACTATGGGACCGATTGGCGCCGCTTTTGTGTCCGTTGCGGTTCTGCTCTCCATCGTGGGCGCTGTCAATGGCTGCATACTGACTGCGGCTCGGCTGCCCTTTGCACAAGCGCGGGATGGACTCTTTTTTGCGCCGTTCGGCCGCGTGCATCCGCGGTTTCAGACGCCGGCATTTGCCATCCTGTGTGGCGGAATTTGGACAGCGGTCTTGATCCTTTCTGGTTCTTACGAAACTCTGTATTCGTATGCGATTGTTGCGGCCTGGATCTTTTACACAATGGGCGTTGCGTCTGTTTATGTTCTTCGCAAGAAGATTCCACAGGCAGTGCGGCCCTACCGCATGTGGATGTACCCTTACACGCTCTGGCTGTTTGTGGCGGTGTCGGTCTGGTTCATAGTGAACTCATTCATCACTGAACCTCGGCCTTCGCTGATGGCACTCGTCATTGTGGCGACTGGAGTCGCCGCTTATAGCGTTTGGGAGAAGATCGGCGGTCGAACGCGCCACGAATCCGCCGGAGCTACCGAGGGAGCAGAATTCGTTCCTGCTCAGGCGGATTCGAGCCCCGAATAGGGCGAGAGCAAGAATTGAATCTGGTTGTTAGTAAACACGCAGCGCGATGACCTCAGATGAAGTCCCGATCAGTACATCCAAGGTCCCGGGCGCGACCTTCCATAACATGTCGCGTTCCAGCAACATCATGGCTCCGGTCCGAATGGGGAACGTGGCGGTCTTCGTCCCACCGAGATTGGTCGAGGTTTACTTTGGCAGGCTGATTCTACCAGGGGCGCAAATATTCGGGCGGCAGCACAGCAAAGTATCCCCGCGCAGAAATCCTTTTTAGATAGTGAGAACGCCCACTTACGGCTTTTTTCTTCCGCCCATTCAATCGCCCTATGCAAGTCCGCTTCGAGGTGCACAATTGGTCCTTGGCCACCTTGATACCTGAGCTCCGAATTCCGCTTCCAGATCAGGTGCAGCATCACCGAACGCGGACAGAAGTAGAAGGGTACGTACTCGCCCACGAAGTCATCTGGGTAGCATTCGTCCAACTTGATCTCCGTCAAGCGGCGTTGCTTGATGCGGGACATACCAACCATCATGCTTGGGCCACCGCTCTTTGAAATTTCCGCATCCGACAGAAGTCTTTTGGTGCCGATGATGGCAGGGAGATTGTCCACATGCGTGATGTGATAGATCTTCGGGTGGCTCGGCGTGGGCATGTCATCTCTTCAGTCTGCCTGTTGCATAGAAGATGCAATCGCTAGTCGGGGATTACGTTTAAATCATTTCAACCTAATCAAGTTGCGCTTTTCCGGTGGACCTTGTGATCCGGGCTGCTTTCCTCCCTCGACTCTTCCGAACGCAAGCCCGAGCAACAAATCATCAAGCTCTGTCGTACTAACGCAAAGGTCTCTCGCGACTTGCTGGCGGGTGACGCCTTCTTCCTGAAGAGCGGAGAATGCCTTAGCAAGCAACTGCGAGGCCTCGTGAGGACCTGGATCAGGCTCGTTCTTCGTATAACCGCGTTTTGAAAGCTCTACGTAAATATTTCGATAATTGCCAATCGCTTAGAATCTTAAGTGTGTGAAAGCGATAGGCTAGCGCGGCGGCTGAAACGGACCAAACTTTTTTCAGACGAATCAGGGCCTCTACGGTTGTAAATTTTGGAGTATGAGCAAGGACACTGGCACGCGGCATCAGGAATGCTGAGGCAAAAGCGTCTGCCTCTTTTTCGGCCTGCCGCCCTTGAGGCGCAGCATGCCTGTGGAGGACCAAGTGACCTAATTCGTGCGCTGCTTCGAATCGGCTATGCTCAGCCGTTTTCATAGGCAGGGTCTACGATGTTGCGCACCGCTTCCTGCAACCTGCCTATTCGTTGAAAGAACTCAGAATGTCGGTTAACGACCTCGGGCCAGAAGTCTTTGTTGCCGAAGATGATTTCTGCTGCGGGGCTCGTGCTCATGATTGGTCTACTAACTGCTGCGCGAGACTAGACAATTCAGGATCGACCGAGCCCTCCAGAACCTGGGGGGGCCACGCTGGGGGAAGGAAGAGTTGACCTCCATCAAGGCACCGGTGGTCGAAGAATGGCTGAAGGATCTGAAGTTCGATACAACCTGGCGACAAAAGAAGGCTGTTCGGCCTGCCCGAAAGGAGAAGGAAAAAGAGAAGGATATGCAGCTTCTCGCGCCAGCCAGCAAGGCACGAATCCGTGATCTGATGAGTGTGCTCTTCAACCATGCGATCCGTTGGGAATTTACGGACCGCAACCCAATCTCGGGACCTAACAAAGGAGCTGGGGTTCGCCAGAGTTCAAAGCGGCAGAGCGTACCAGACATCCTCGAAGTGTCCGAGATACAGGCCATTGTCGCCGAACTTCAATTACGGGAGCGAGTGTTATTGTTCCTGGATATGGCGACCGGACTGCGTCGTGGCGAGTTAGCTGGAGTCAGGTGGCAAGACTTCGATTTCGCGGTTTTGGACATCGACGTCCAGCGGTCGGTTGTTGACCAAGTCGTTGGCCGGTGCAAGACAGAGGCATCGCAGAAGCGAATACCACTAGACGAGTACACGGCACAGGATTTGCTGGCTTGGTTTCAGCAAACGCTATATCGCGATCCCGATGACTACGTCTTCGCGGCAAACAGCAGCCGGGCAGGAAAGAAGCGCGGAAAGCAACCTTTGTGGTTGTCGACCATCTTGCGCTACTACATCCAGCCGGTGGTCAAGAGACTCGGCATCAAGAAACGGGTGACGTGGCACACCTTCCGGCGCACCTATACGACCCTTCTTCATGCCAATGGGGAAGACGTGAAGGTGGTGCAGGAGTTGTTGCGACACAGCTCATCACGCATCACGATGGACATCTACGCCCAAGCGCAGATGCCCGCGAAACGAGCAGCACAACAGAAAGTGGTGGAGATGGTCCGGTCGGAGAAAACCGCACCGGAGGCCAAAAAGATGGCTTAACTGCTCCACAAGATGCTCCACGGAGAAAACAGGGGATTTCAGCTAACTCTTTTGTTTTGTTGGCGTCCCCGACGGGATTTGAACCCGTGTTATCGCCGTGAAAGGGCGGTGTCCTAGGCCGGGCTAGACGACGGGGACGTTCATTTGGCCCGTAGGCTCGGGCCGGCCAGAGTTGACCGACTTCAACTTTAACAACTCGTAAAAGACAAGTCAAAGCAGCGGTATGCGGGCCAAGGGACCGCCTTGGACCTCGACAGCCATTCCGTCGTGAAACCCCAAGGAAAGACGTACCGCGGGAGCTCAAGCCTTGGCTTTTCGCGGCGTATTGAGAAATGTTCTAGCTCCGGGTCGGCAAGATAAGGCTGGCAAGATAAAATTTCCTGAAGCCGCCTTCACCGTCTTCACATCCAAGTGTCACTGTCGGGCATTTATTTCCTGCTCCGCGATCAGGAGCAGAAAGAAAGCTATGTATCAAGCCGCAGGCCGTCCGGCGCGAGCCGCCTCTGCAGCACCTTTTCGTCTGAGGATCACGTTTTGATAAAGCTTTCCATCTGGACCAAGCGCTCCCTGCCCCTTGCCGCACTGGCTCTCACTGCGTGCGCGAAACAAGCACCCCCACCCCCGGCCGCGCAGGCCCTGCCTGTGCAGACTTCGACCATCCAAGCTGCGCCGGTACCTCAGTATGACGAGTACGTTTCCACCATCAAGTCTCGACGCTCCGCCACCATCACCCCCCAGGTCGATGGCAATCTGGTCAGCATATTAGTGCATTCGGGCGACCATGTGCGTACCGGCCAGGTACTGATGGAGATTGACCCCGCCAAACAGGAAGCAACCGTTGCTTCTTCAAGGGCAACGGAACAGCAAAAACTCGCCGTATTTCAGTACAACAAGATTGAGATTGACAGGCAGAGCAAGCTTTTCGAACAGGGCGTGAGCAGCCGCGATGCGTTCGACCAGGCGGAACAGGCTTATAAGAATTCGCAGGCGGACTATGAGTCGGCTGTGGCCACAACCAAAACCCAGACCAAACAACTCGGCTACTATCACCTCACCGCTCCGTTCGATGGCATCGTGGGAGATGTTCCGGTACACCTGGGCGACTATGTCTCTTCGTCCACCATGCTCACCACGGTGGATGCGAACCGCGACCTTGAGGCTTACGTTTATATCCCGACCGAACGTGTTTCGCAGATCAAGAAGGGCCTGCAGGTGGTGATTCTCGACAACCGGGAGACGGAGCTGGAGCGCACGGCGATCGACTTTGTTTCTCTGCAAGTGGATGACGGGCTGCAGGGAATTCTGGTGAAGGCTCCGGTGAAGAGCGATCTGAGTAAGCTGCGAAGCCTGCAACAGATCAAGGCGCGGGTTATCTGGACGACCTCATCCATACCCGTGGTGCCGGTACTCGCGGTTACCCGGTTGGGTGGACAGACCTTCGTGTATGTAGCGACCAACCAGGACGGGAAGTACTTTGCGAGGCAACGGCCCATCACCGTGGGAGACACCGTGGGCAACAACTACGCAGTGTTGAGCGGATTACAGAATGGGGACAAAGTGATTGTTTCGGGGACGCAGTTCCTGGTAGATGGCGCTCCAGTACAACCGCTTGGGTAGGACGGCAGATCTCCATTCGCTTTCCACCCCAAGCCGGGACAAAAGGTGGGAGCGGGCGGTTGCCAACTTTCTTCTGGAGCTCGTCGGGCGTTCGAAGCGGCACTCTCAGGTTCGAGAGTTGCTGCTGAAGTTTTGTGAATTTTCCATATCTGCCGCGAAGAGCGTTCGCCAGGTATGGGGCACCCGATGCGGTTGCCTGTATAGGCAGCAGCGTCGCTTGATTTGGTGTACGAACAGGCATGGCGAGAGAGCCTGCTTGCAAGAGGGAGCGATCTTTGGTTGACTTTTTTATTCGCCGGCCGGTGTTTGCCACGGTGTGCGCCCTGCTGATTATTCTCGCCGGAGCGGTTTGCATTCCGTCGCTGCCGATCTCGTTGTACCCGACGCTGGCGCCGCCGCAGGTGACGGTCAGCAGCAACTACGTGGGTGCGAACTCGCAGACGGTCGAATCAGCCGTGACGATTCCGCTGGAGCAGCAGATCAATGGCGTGCAGGGCATGCGCTATATTCAGTCGACCAGCTCCAACGACGGAACGAGCTCCATCACGACGACGTTTCAGACGGGGTATAGCCTCGATATCGCGGCCGTCGACGTGCAGAACCGCGTTTCTGCTGCGCAGGGGCGACTGCCGCAGACGGTCAACAATACAGGCGTCACCATTACCAAGGCGAACTCGAACTTCGTATTTGCAGCCGCGTTCTTCTCGCCAGACAATCGCTACTCCGACCTGTTTATCAGCAACTACCTCGACGTGTATGTGAAGGACGCGCTGAAGCGCATCCCCGGTGTGGGCGATGTGATCATCTTCGGCGAGCGCCGCTATGCCATGCGCCTGTGGCTCGACCCTGCGCGCCTGGCTGCGCGCGGCCTGACGGCGTCAGACGTCACCGCTGCGCTGGCGGACCAGAACGTCGAAATTCCGGCGGGGCAGGTGGGCCAGCCACCGTCGGACGAGAAGCAGTCGTATCAAATTCCCATCCGCGTGGTGGGCAGGCTCTCTGAACCAACGGAGTTCGACAACATCATCGTCAAGAATGCGCCCGGCGGCATCATCCAGCTCAAGGATGTGGGCTACGCCGAAGTGGGCGCGGAAACCTACGCCACCGATCTGAAGTACAACGGCAAGGACGCTATCGGTGTGGGTGTGCAGCAGCTCAGCAATGCAAATGCGCTGGCTGTCGACCGCCTGGCGAAAGCTGCGCTTGACGATTTGGCCAAGTCTTTCCCTCCGGGGCTGGCCTACCAGGTGCCGTTCGACACAACGACGGTTGTCAGTGACTCGATTCGCGAAGTGGTGCAAACGCTGGGCGAAGCAATCGTCATCGTGATTGTTGTCATTTTCATCTTTCTGCTGGATTGGCGAGCAACGATCATTCCGGCGATCACGATTCCGGTTTCGCTGATCGGCACGTTCGCGTTCATCAAAATCTTTGGCTTTTCGATCAACTCGCTGACCATGTTCGGCATTACGCTGGCAACGGGTCTGGTGGTCGACGACGCGATCGTGGTGATCGAGAACGTACAGCGCCATATCAACGCGGACCACTCGGATCCCCATACCGCTACCTCCGTGGCCATGGCCGAAGTGACCAGCGCGGTGATCGCTACGTCACTGGTGCTGATCTCTGTGTTTGTACCGGTCTCGTTCTTTCCGGGTACGACGGGCATTCTGTACAAACAGTTCTCACTGACGATCGCGTTCGCTATCGCCATCTCGGCGTTCAATGCGTTGACGCTTTCGCCGGCGCTCGCGGCCATCTTTCTACGCGGCGAGAAACACAAGCGCGGATTGCTTGGATTGATTGATCGTGGCATCATCGGCACAACCGTTCTCTACGGTAAAGGGATTCGTCGCGTGCTGCAGTTGCGGTACCTGGTGCTGATGCTGTTCGTTGGAGGCCTGGCAGCGACGGTCTGGCTTTATCGAACCGTGCCCAGCGCTTTTCTGCCTACTGAGGACCAGAACTACCTGTTGTGCATTGTGCAGACGCCGCCCGGCGCCTCGCTTACCTATACGGCCGACGTAGCCGATAAGGCGACCACGCTCATCCGGAAAAACAAGGATGTGTACGGAACGTTTGCCGTCATGGGATTTAGTTTGAGCGGCGGCAGCTCGTCGAATTTCGGCTTGATCTTTGTTCCGCTCAGGTCGGTCGACCTGCGCAAAAAAGAGGGCCCGGGGCATTCGGCTTCAGATATCTTTCACGAACTTTCGCCCGAGCTGTTCGGCGTTCCAGGTGGATTGGTGGCCATTTTCGAACCACCGGCCATTCAGGGTCTAGGCAACTTTGGCGGATTCGCATTTGAGCTGCAGGACCTGGGCCGCAACACGCTGGCCGATCTGGACCGGGTGGCGCATCAAATTGTTGGAGCCAGCCGACAGGACCCAACGCTCACGAATCTTTACACCAGTTACACGGCCAGCGATCCGCAATTGCTGATTGCGATCGATCGCGAGAAAGCGAAAGCGCTTGGCGTTTCGCTCAACCAGATCAGTTCCACGCTGGGCGTGTTTATGGGCTCTGCGTACATCAACGATTTCAATTACAACAACCGGTCGTATCGCGTATTCGTGCAGGCGAAGCAGTCTGCTCGCATGACCCCTGGCGATCTGCGCAAGTTCTACGTGCGTTCGGACTCGGGGCAGATGGTCACGCTGGATAATCTGGTGACGATTACGCAGTCTTCGGGACCGCAGGTGATCAGCCACTACAACCTCTTCCGCTCGGCGGAGATCGATGGCTCCGCGGCTCCTGGTTACAGCACGGGTGAAGGTTTGGCCAACATGGAGAAGCTGGCCAAGAAGAACATGATCCAGGGGATGAGCTACTCATGGACGGGTTTGTCGCTTGAAGAAATCGAAGCAGGCGGCAAAGCGGTACTGATCTTCGGCCTGGGTCTCCTGGTTGTGTACCTAACACTTTCCGCGCAGTATGAGAGCTTTGCTCTGCCCTTCATCATCCTGCTGGCTGTTCCGATGGCGGTGCTGGGCGCGTTGGGCCTGGTGTCGCTGCGAGGCATGGCCAATGACGTTTACTGCCAGATTGGACTGGTGATGCTGATCGGGCTTTCGGCTAAGAATTCAATTTTGATTGTGGAATTTGCCGAGCAGATTCGCGGACAGGGCAAGTCGATTCTTGACTCGGCGATCGAAGCGGCCGAACTGCGGCTGCGACCGATTCTCATGACGTCGTTTGCGTTCATCCTGGGCGTGATGCCACTTTACTTCGCCACGGGCGCGGGTGCACTCGGGCGGCGTTCCGTGGGTACGACGGTGGTCGGCGGCATGTTGCTATCGACGATCCTGAACCTGGTCTTCATTCCCGTGTTGTACGTGATGGTGAAGTCGGGTCTGGAGTTGGTGGGTCGCAAGAAGCCCGAGGCGATGGCTAACCAATAGTCTTTATGCTTGAGCACGGCGCTTTCCGGTGCTATCAGCGCCAATGCCCGGGTGGCCCATTCAAGCCCTCTGTTGGCTCGAGTGCCATAACCGAACAGCCCCGCCCTGCCCCGGCTTGCCGTGGGAGGGACGACTGAATACCTCGGAGGGTGAAACCCCTCCGAGCCACGCTTCCCCTGAACCGGCTAGAGCATTTTCGCAATTACGATGGTTCCGTCGAAGAACACCTCCACATAACCACTCCCACCCCATCGCCGGTACTCTCGGTCTTCAACCGGCTGCGCCAAACAGCCCAGCCTATGGGGTTTGCGAGGCGAGGTAGCCGGTGATGGCTACGATGTCTTCGAGGGTCAGTTTTGAAACGACACCTTTCATCGCCGGGGCTGCGGGGCCGTTGCGGTTGCCGTTCTGGAAGTCGATCAGCTGCCGCGTCACCTGGCTGGGTGAGCGGCCCGCGATCGACGGAATACTGGCTGAGCCTTTGAGGTCAGCGCCGTGACACAGGCTACAGGCAAGGGTCTTTCCGTTACCGCCGGTGGTGACCAGATCTTTTCCCGTCGCGAGGCTTCCCTTCGGAACATAGGCGATGAAGCCTGATGTGGGATCACGTAATTCGGTTCGCTCCAGGTTTTCTGACACCTCGATCACGCGATGGCCGATCGGTTCTTTACCGCCACCGTTCAGGGCGACCATCATGCCTCCCTCTGGCTCCGTTTTGGGAACCTCTTCCACTTCGACCACGCGAATCCAGGGTTTCGGCCGGATCGATGAGAAATAGGCGGCGGCGGCTTTCACGTCTTCGTCGCTGGTCGATTTTGCCAGCTTGACCATGTTGGTCACGGAGAGCATGTCGGGGTCAGAGCCCTTGCGGAGTCCATTCTTGAAGTCCGCCATTTGCTGGGTGATGTATGCAGCGGAGAGCCCAGCCACACTCGCGTTTTCAGGACGGCCCTGGCCGTTGGGCAGGTGGCAGTGTCCGCAGGAGTAGACATCGGGTTTGCGCCCGTGTGCGACGACTTCCGGCATCGGTGGGTGTGCGTCTGGATACCAGTCCGGCACGACAAAGATGTTGCCGATCTCGGCTTTGGTGTAGGCGGCTTTGCTGCCAGGGAGATGCTGGGGCGCATTTGCGGCTGCACCTTGTGCGCCGCTCGCTGCGAAGTGGTCTGGGTAGGCCCACTCGGGAAGCTTTCCCCCAGGGGTCGCAGGTGTCTGTGCAATGGCTGCTGTCGCGATGAAACCCAGGGCGAGTAGGGCGAGGGGTGGGCGTGTCAAATGAGTTCTCAGACCTCCTGATGGGAAGCCTGAGGATAGCAATGATTGCGGGCTGGGACAACCGGGGGTCGCCTCATCCAAATTGCTGGCTAGGAGGTGAGCACTCGTTGCGCCACCTTTAGTTCGAGGCGCAATTGTTGGTTTCTTACGAGCAGGTCGGCGACCAGCTTGTGGAGCCTGGCGTTTTCCTGCTCCAGCTCCAAATTCAGATCGAGGCTCGGTTCGAGGCTCAGCTCCTGATTCAGCTTCGCCGGCATTTCGCGGACCGCGGTCGGGGTAGTGGTCTGGGCGTTGGAGTCCATTTCATTCCTCTCATCGTTGGGCGAGCTCAGATCTTCTGCTCTTCCGGTTGCCATTCGCGTTGACCGCGCGGGCCGCAACGACCGCGCATGCCCCGGCTGAATTTCTCGCGCTCTTCGGGAGACATCTTCTCCCAACGTTCCCCCATGCGGTGACGCCAGTGCATTCCGCCGCCGCGACCTCCACGAAAGCCGCCGAAGAGAATTTTGCACAATAACAGAATCCCTACGGCTTGCCAGAAGGTGATTACATGCCATCCGACGATGGCGGGGATAAGCCAATTCCACAGGTGTTGCACGACCAAGCCGAAAATTGCAACTGCAGCAATTACCATCAAGATAATTCCAGGTACTTTAAAAAACCATTTCCTTCTCATAATTTCCTCATTTCTTCACAAACTGCTCATAGATCGACTTGAGCCTGCGACGCAAATGCAGCACGGCGTAATGTTTACGCGAAAGCAAAGTATTGACGCTCACTCCGGTTTCGGCGGCCAACTCTTTAAAGCTGTAGCCTTCCCATTCGTGGGCGATAAAAACGGAGCGCTGCTCCTCAGGCATTTCTTCCAAGGCCTCTTCAATTTCATCGAGCAATACACTGCGCGCGTATGCGGCTTCTGGTCCTTCATCCGGTGAGGGCAGCAGGTCCTCGAATAAAACAGGCACATCGTCATCGTCGCCATAGACCGCCGCCGTGAGCGATTCGAGCTGCCTGCCCCGGAAGCGATCGATGATACGGTTTTTTGCCACCCGGAAGAGCCAGCCGCTCACCTGTTCGATCGGCTTGACCAACCGGTAAGCTTCTACCAGTTCGGTGAAGACTTCCTGCAGAATGTCTTCTGTGGCCTCTCGATCGAGCACATGCTTGCGGATGTAATTGCGCAGACGCGATTGCTCTTTCTCTATCGCCTGGGCGATCCATTGGTCCTGCTCCGCGGTTGCCTGTTCCAGATTCGACATCGTGCTTCTAAGGTGAAGACGGGGAAGAGGAAAAAATATTGTGGGATAAATGAAAGAAGGGCCTCGCCGTGTGGCGAAGCCCTTTTTCGCAGATACTCAGCGATCTTTATCAGACCACCGTCATTCGAGAAAATGCTTTAGACGTTGAAGGAAGAACCGCACCCGCAGGTGCTTTTTACGGCAGGATTGTCAAACTTGAATCCGGCCGCTTCCAGCGTTTCAACGTAATCGACCACGCAGCCATTCAGGTACATCAGCGAAGTTGCATCGACGAATACCTTGAGGTCGTCGAACTTGAAGACCTTATCCATCATGCCGGCCTGATTCTCGAACGACATGGAATATTGGAAGCCGGAGCATCCGCCGCCCACGACGCCGATGCGCAGGCCTGCGGGTAATGGATCCTGGGTCGCCATGATCTCGTGAACCTTGACAACGGCTTGAGGCGAAAGTATCAGGGGCATCGATACCGGATTGAGGTTTGTTACTGGTTCAGCGACGCTTGACATCTGGTTAATCTCCCTTTACTTAGCTACTCTAGTGTAGTCCGCCAACCCGGGTGAAGACAAGCAAATCAACACCGGGCCCATAAGAGATGCGGCGGAATGCCCCAGAGACTCAGGCAGTGGTTACTGAGCAGTAATCTTCTGAGCAGTAACCTTCTGAGCGGTAACCTTGGAGGCGATGCCGTCAAACTCGCTCTCCGTCAGCAGGCCCGACTCCACCAGGTCATGAGTGGAGGCGTAAGGGCGATGCTGGACGATTTGACCGGCCTTTCCCGCGGAAATCCCCGGGAGCGCGGCGAGGTCGGCCTGCGAAGCGGAATTGATATCCACCCGGCCAGCCGGTGCGGCAGGGCTGTCGAGGCCCTGCCGCACCCCTGCGGCGACGTCATTTACCGTACGCTCGGCGTTGGCTGCGGCTACCTTAGCGTCCGCAAGTGCTTCTTTCGATTGCTGTTTGGCGGTTTCCGTGGCCTGGGCCGCCTGTTCCTGCAGATGCTGATCCGAATTGGGCTGGTTGCAGGCGGCCAACAACGCAAAGCCTGTTAGGGTCGAGATTATTAGGAAATACCGGCTCATACTTGCTCCTTACGTCGTCCAAACAGTAGGAGTTTCGAACCCGCAACGGAGTTGCCGGGCACCCGCCTTGACAACGAAAAATCTCTAGTCAACCCGACGTTTTGGGGACTATAGTTCTTAGCCGTAAGCCCCTCTTACCCCCCGAGCCCGCCTGATTCCGGACCCGCTCGGTACCTGGGACTGCATTTTTTGCCTGGGAGGCATTTATGCAATTTGTTCCAATCTTGTGGATAGCGTGGGCGGTGTTCGCTGGATGTCTGCTGATACTGTTGCTCTACCGTGGAACGATCACCCGGTACGAAGACGACCAACTCTTTCTCGACGATATCTCTGATCGTCAACATAAGGAAAATGACGCAATCATCCGCAAGCTGGATAAAATTCAGCCGTTTTTGCGATTATTTACTGGGGTCACGAGCGTCCTGACGGCCGCGATTATCGGGCTTTACGCCTGGGACGCATTCAAGCTGTTCTACAACTAAGGTTGGTCGGATGCCAGGGACGGAGGCGGCAGGGCCTGCGTCCCCCGCGTCCGGTGGAACTTGTCCCGCATCCTCTCCCTACGCGATTGGGTTCGAGGCAGGGAGTTTGATTGATTAGTCCTGTTGCTTGATCGAGCCCTTTGCAATCACTTCGATCTCCACCTCTTTGCTTACCCTAAAGAGAAACTTGCTCGGATCTTTCATTTTCCAGGCCACGTAGGGGACGGCGAATTTCGTCGTCGCCGTGACACTGCTTCCCGTTACCTGCACGGTAAGGGGTAGCTCCAGCGGGTGATCGGCTCCGTGGATATTGAAAGTTCCCAGCGCTACCAATTGCTGGTCCCCTTCTACTTGCCTGAATTCCCCTTTGAGCTGGCTCGGATGAAAGAAGATCGCTGGGTAGCGGTTGCTTTCGAGCACTTCTGCGTGCATGCGTTTGTCGCGGTCTGCGTTCCCACTCTCGCCGGTAGTTGCGTCCACCAGGATTTCTCCCTCGATCACGCCAGTAGCTGGATTGAAAAAGAACTCGCCGCTCTTCAGCTTGAAGGTGCCGTGGGTCGTGTGCAGGCCGCCGAGCTGCCAGTGGATCTCGGTCTGCGCAGGATCAAGCTGTACCTTCAGCCCCTTATTCTGCACATGCGTTTGAGTGAGCGCCAGCTGCGCGCAGAAGATTAGCTGCACGCAGAGGATGACTAAAGCTGCTTTAATGCGCGGTCCGTCTGTTTTTTTCAATTTCCTTGCCCTTGCGTCAGGAGGCGTAAGCCCAATGCGGGCGCGTCTCGAATTAGAAAGTTTCCCAGGGACCGCTCTCCCAGATGCAAGGAGAGCAGTTGGGTAAAGAGTTGCGGCTGGGCCGCGAATAAACCGATCGCCCATTCGCGCAACCATGGCCACGCATCCAAGCGGAGCATCGCCATGGACATGAGATGCGGCATGCGCAGAATTGCAGGGTGACCGGCTTCATAAATCGCTAAATTGTCTTGGTCGATGGCTTCGGCTAAAAGCAATGCCTGGCGGAAAGACAGTGCTATGCCTTCGCCAGTGATGGCGTCCGCAGAACCGGAGGCATCGCCTGTAAGCGCCACATTGGCCGTCGTGACGCGGCGCAGCTTGCGCGTGGTCGTGAGCGCGCCGCGCACTCCGCCGAGTTGCCTTGCTCCTTCGAGACGCAAACGCAATTCCGGCATGTCAGCAAGAACGGCCTCCATGCGATGCGCTGGATCGCGGCTGACCGTGGCTACGCAAATCTCGTCAGGGCCAACTGGAGTGATGTATGCCTGGCCGAGGTCGCCCCAGTGGACTTCTGCCATGCAGCTCCACGGCTTCAACTGAAAGTGGGAGCGAGCGCCAAAGCGACGGCTCAGAACGCAGCCTCGGTCGAGGCCGATGGCCTGGCGCACCCGGGAAGATTGGCCGTCTGCGGCGATGGCGTAGCGATAGGTGCAGGGTTCACCATCGAGAAGCATCGACGGAAGCATGGGCCGAAGCATCGACCCAAGCATGGACCGCCTGCTGGTGATGGAGACGCGGCTTCCCCAGGCCAGACGCACGCCCAGTTGCTCGCAGCGCTCTACCAGCAGATTGTGGAGTTGCAGGCGACGGATGCCGATACCTCGGCCAGATCCGAACAGCGCGGTCGCCTGGTGATTTCTGGAGAGAAATGAGATTCCCTCGAAAGCTGCGCCTTGCTGCGCGGTGAGCTGAATGCCGAGGGCTGCCAGGTCGACCTGCGCATCCGGCATCAGGCCTTCGCCGCAGGCTTTATCGATGGGCGGCCGAAGAGCTTCGGCTACCAGCACATCGAGGCCTTTTTGGCGCAATGCAATGGCAGCCGCCAGGCCGGCGGGGCCGCCTCCTACAATCAGTGCATCGCAACGGCTCATTACCACTCCAGCAGTAACATCTCGGAGCAAAAGCCAGGTCCCATGGCTGCAACGATGCTGCGCGATCCGGCCGGTGGGCGGCGATGGGTCACGACCTCGTCCAGGACCGTGAGCACCGAAGCGGAGGAGAGATTGCCGACTTTTTTCAATGTGTCCCAGGAGAGTTGGAGTTCTCCATTACGCAGATCCAATGCTTCGGCAACTGCTTCCAGCACCTTGGGGCCGCCGGGATGCATGATCCAGGAGTGGACCTGGTCGCGAGTCATTCCAAATGGAGCGAGGAAGCCATCGACATCGCGGCGCAGATTCTCCTTTACGACTTTAGGAACGTCGGGTGAGAGGACTACCTGGAATCCTTTTTCGGAGATCTTCCAGCCCATCACGTCTTGCGTGTCGGGATAGAAAGAACTGGCGCTACCAAGAATTTTCGGGCCTCTGAGCTTTACCTGATCGCCAGCTACCAGCACAGCGGCGGCTCCGTCTCCAAAGAGGCCCGTGGCAATGAGGTTGGCCACGGTGAAGTCATCGCGCTGCCAGGTAAGGGAGCAGAGTTCAACAGAAAGCAGTACGGCAACCTGATCGGGATAGGCGCGCACGTAGTCGGCGGCACGAGCGAGGCCTGCCGCACCGGCAACGCAGCCCAGGCCGAAGATCGGGTTGCGCTTGATTCCAGGATTGAGACGCATGCGATTGACCAGGCGGGCGTCTATCGAGGGACTGGATACTCCGGTGACGGAGACGAAGAAGATCGCTCCGATTTGATCGCGGCCTACGCCCGCTTTTTTAAGGACGCAGTCGATGGCCTGCTCGCCTAAGCACTCGGCGGTTTTTATCCAGACGTCGTTCGCTTTGCCCCAGGTGTCGAGCGGTGGGTATTCCAACAAAGGCAGAGAGAAGTAGCGACCGGCTACTCCGGTACGGTAGTGCAGTCTTTCGAGAACGGCTGCATTTTCAAGGCCTTTGTCCCATTGGGTTTTCAGCACTTCTACCACTTCCTCCTGCAGGAAGTAGTGCGGGGGGAAGGCAGTGGCGGTGGAGAGAATCTGCATGTGTCGGAAGTATACGTGACGGTTACTGGTGCATCTTGGACGGATGAGAACAGGTTTTGATTCGAAAAATTGATTGGTGGGGAGGAACCTGGGGCACCCACTCTGTTTCAAGCGGCTTTGCTTTGGGGAATGGAATGGTACGTCAAGGTTCGAGGTATTCCATCTCTCGCGAAAAACTAGCGAGATGTCGGGCAGCCGAAACTTCGTCGCCGGTGGAGCGTTGCAGGACGGCGTGGAAGGCGTGCCCTACCAGCAGAAGTGTGGGAGCCATCGACGTCGATAGAGGGGCCAGCTCGCTCAGGGTGGAAGCGATGTAATTTGCTTCGGGGCGGCCGGCGTCGGTGACTGCTACGCACGGCATGGTGGGCGGAAGGCCGCTGCGCTGCAACGAGGCGGCTACCAACGCGAGATTCTGGCCGGGCATGTAGATTGCCAGCGTCGCATCCTGCGGCAGCTCTCCGGGCCATAGGTCGGGCTGCGGAACGCTTTGTGCGGCGTGGTGCCCGCTTAATACGATCAGCTTCGATCCGACACGCCGGTCGGTCAACGATGCTTCCAGAAGGGCGGCGGCCGACGACGCTGCGGTTACTCCGGGCGCCACTTCAAACGGGATGTTCGCTTCGCGCAGAGCGTCGATTTCTTCCGCGGCACGGCCAAAGATCATCGGGTCGCCGGCTTTAAGACGGATCACGACGAGGCCTTTTCGCGCGGAAGCAATCATCAGCTCGTGGATCGCGGCCTGGGTGATCCGTTTGCGGCCGCACCGTTTGCCGACACTGATAACCAATGCCTGCTTGCCTGCGAGGTCAAGAACGGCCTGGGGCACAAGGTCATCGTGCAGTACTACGCCGGCCTCACCTAAGAGCCTCACGGCTTTCACGGTCAGCAGGTCCGGATCGCCGGGACCGGCACCCACAAGATAGACTCTGCCTGCCTCTGCCTTGCTTACCTCTGCCTTGCTCACCGCGATACCTGTTCCTTCCCCGACGCAACCGTAGCTGTGGCGGTAGCAAATGCGCGTGCCGGGCACTCCGGCGCTGCGCACACTTCGCGGTGCGCCAGTTCGTGCAGCAGTGCTTTGCGTTCAGCTCCTGCAGGCATCCTTTGCAACACTTCACGGCGCAAATCTCCCAGGGCTCGAAGCCAGGGGCCGAGATCTGCCGGCAGTTGCGCATCGATTTCGCGGCGCAGTCGCTGCGCCAGTGCAGGACTTGCACCGGCGGTCGAGATAGCAATCTGCAGTTCGCCGCGCTGCACAATCGAACCAAAAAAGAAATCGCACAACGGCGGATCGTCCGCCGTGTTGCACAGAATGGACTGGCGCGTCGCTTCTTCGTAGACGGCTCGATTGATTTCGCGGTCGCTGGTGGCCGCAATGACCAGATCGCAACCGGGTACATCGGCCGGCTGCCAGGTACGTGCCAGCCATTCGATCTTTCCTTCAGCACTCAGTTGCTGCACGCGGCCTACTGCCTGGGGAGCGATCACACGGACGGAAGCGGCACAGCGCAAGAGGCTATCGACCTTCTCCAGGCCGATGGGGCCTGCCCCCACTACCAGGCATCTCTTCCCTTCGAGCTTGAGAAACATAGGGAAGAGTGCCGCGCTGTGCTCACCTTCACTCAATGTGTCTTCCACCTGCCGGAGCTGTGTCTCGGATCACAGGCTCAAGGATTTCGCCGGCCAGTTGTTCGCGCAATAGCTCGTCACTGGAACGGGCAAAGTAGGCGCGCAGATTTTCTCCCGGCTTGCGTGCCTCCAGGTAGCCGCCTAAGAGGCGTTCGAGAGCATCGGGCACCTCGGTTGCCAGGCAGCGGTAGCCGATCGGCCTGGCAATGCCTTGATGGAGGCCGACGGAACCACCTACGCAGAAGTAGTAAGCATCTTCCAACTTGCCGTTGTGCTTGATCTTTTTGCCTTCCATACCGATGTCGGCAATCCAATGCTGCCCGCAGCTATTGGGGCAGCCGGTCACGTGCAGCTTGATCTGTTGATCGAACCCAGGCATGCGCTCCTGCAGTTCGTCGACCACCCAGCGGGTAAAGCCTTTGGTCTCGGTAATGGCCAGCTTGCAGAATTCACTGCCGGTGCAGGCAATGGCGCCGCGCCAGAAATTCGTGCCCTCGACGGGAAGCCCGAGCGCTTCGAGCTCCTGCGCGAGTGGCTGCGCTTGGTTGGAAGGCACATTCACGATCAGCAGATTCTGCATAACGGTGGTGCGGAGCTGACTGTTGCCGTAGCGGCGAGCCAAACCAGCGACGGCATGCAGCTGCGCGGCAGTCATACGGCCACGCAATACGGAAAGACCTACGTAGGAGAGCCCTTCCTGTTTCTGACGGTGGATGCCCACGTGATCGCGGTAAACATCATCCGGAATTTTCTCTTCCACCGCGGGATCGAGTTGGTAGCCCAGGCGGCGGTTCAGGTCGGCGAGAAATGTCTCGGCTGTCCATCCTTCGCGCAGAAAGAGGTGCTTCATGCGCGCGCGGTCGCGGCTCTCGCGGAGGCCTTGCTGATCGCGGAAGAGTTCGGTGATCTTGTGGACCACATCCTGCACCTGGCTCTGCTGCACAAACGCGTTGAGACGCACCCCCAAATGGGGATCGGCAGAGAGACCGCCACCGACGCGCACGGAAAAACCTACTTCGCGCTTTCCACCATCCATGCGAACGGCAGGGGTCAGGCCGATGTCATTGATCTCGGGATAGGAGCACCAGGCCGAACAACCGGTGATCGACACCTTGAATTTTCGCGGCAGGTTGTAAAGATCCGGGTTTCCCTTGAGATCCTCCGTAGCAGCAAGCACGAAGGGCGTAGCATCAATGAGCTCATCGGCGGCGACACCGGCGAGCGGGCAACCCGTGATATTGCGGACCACATCGCCACAAGCGCCCTTGGGAGAGAGCCCAGCGTCGTCCAGGCGATCGATGATGCCGGGCATGGCTTCGATGGTGAGCCAGTGCAGCTGGATTGCCTGGCGTACGGTGATGTCGATCAGGTCGCGGCCGTGTTTGGCGGCGATGTCTGCGATGAGCTCAATCTGTTCGGCGGTGGCCGCCCCGTTGGGCAGGCCGATTCGCATCATGAAGTACTCAGTGGCCTTGCCTTCGCCCCCTTTGCCGCCGAGCACGCCGGCGCCGTCGCCCTGGGTATAGACACCCCACCACTTGAAGTAGGCTCCCGCCCATTCAGGCAGCACCGATTCCCTGCCGGCAGCAGCAAAGGCACGAACTTCCTCCAGAGCCTCCCAGGGGTTCTTCTCCCGTTTCAGGCGCTCCATGCGCTGCGCTTTTGTTTCTTTTACCTCGGCCATCGATACTTTCTCCCGAAATTACGAACAGATAGATAGAACTATATGATCGGAAACGAAAAAACCCGGGCGCCGCTGGTGCCGACACCCGGGTTTCCGAAGATTTGACTTGCAGTAGTCTCTAGGAAATAACCGTGCGGCGCGATGAGCTCACGCGACAACAAGCGCTACGGTGACAATGCAGAAACATACTATAACCCTAATCCTGTGGCACGTCTAAGTCAACTAGACGGACCAACCCGACAGGGCGACTGAAGAGGTCATTGGACAAGGTAACGGACAAGGCGATGGACAGGGCCCGCTGGGCAGGCAAATAGACGCAGAAACTCAATCGATTGCGGTACTTACCTGGTGACGGATATCGGCGCCGCGAATCCAGAAAATGACGTCGCGAGAGATGTTGGTGGCGTGATCTGCAATCCGCTCCAGGTTACGCGCGATGATGATGGCGTTGAGCGCCTGCATGGTGACGTCCGGATCCTCCTCCATCACCTTCATGAGCTCATTGGCAGCCACGCGGTTCATCTGGTCGATTTCGTCATCCATGACGACCACAGAATCGGCGAATTGGGCATCGGCATCGAGCAGGGACTGGATGGCCAGGCGGACCATGCGGGAAGCGTGTTCACCCATGGCTGCGATGTCGACCGGCAGATCGACGGCGGGGTAATTGAGCAGTGCCTGGGCGCGGATGGCGATACTCATCGACTGATCGCCCACGCGCTCCAGATCGCCGTTGATTTTGATGACGGCGAGGATAAAGCGGAGGTCGATGGCCATGGGCTGTTCCTGGGCCAGAAGCTCGTAGGCCATCTCATCGACTTCGCGCTGTGCGGCGTTGATAGCGGTTTCGTTTTCGCGCACATACTGGCACAGCCCGGCGTCGCGCTGCAGATAGGCATCCACCGACGAACTGACCGCTTGCTGAGAGAGCGCAGCCATGGCCAATAACTTATCTTTGAGCGCAGCAAGCTGCTGCTGGAAGTGAATGCGCGGCACGGAATTTCCTCTATATAAAAATAGTGCACTATCGCTATGACAATTTGAAGAAAATGTCGGGTTGCGGGTGGAAATGCGGACTCCTGGTATTTACAGGCAGCTGCTTCTTGGGTACTACTACTGTTGGCGCGAAAGTAAACCGCGAATCCCTCGGCTTCCACGGCAAGCCGGCACAGGTCGCTTCAAGCCAGACTCCCCGCTTCCGGGGCGCCAGCGGTTTTCTTTGCACAGGAAACAAACACCTGTAGGGGACGGCCTACAGATCGCCGCAGCGAGCAGCCTCGCCGCAGCGAGCATTAGTCCGCGTGAAGCTGAAGTCCAAAACCTGGCCTGAATTGTCATCTCGACCGAAGTGGAGAGATCTGCGGTTCTCTTTCCGCCAACCCTCAATTCTTTGAAGGGCACGGGCTTTTAACCCTTCGGGACAGCTTCTCTCGTGAGGATCACCCGGCCGACCGAGGGAAAACATACCACCCGGCCTACCTCAAGCCGGAGAGCCGCCTGTCAAAAGCTTCCGGGCTTCCTTTGTAGCTTCGTAGATTTGATCGAAGGACTCAACGGCGTACAAGACGGGTTGCATCTGCGAAGTGGAAAATTGCTGGTTCAGCACCTGAACCAAATCGAAGTCCCGAATTTCGGGGTTACCCTCGATGACATAATCGGATTCGCCCTGAGACGAGATGAGACCGCTTCCGTAGAGGCGAATGCCTCCCTTCTGCCGGATGACTCCAAATTCGACGGTAAACCAGAACAATCGCCCCATTTTCTCTAACGTTGTCTTGTCCGCCAGTGCCGCGCATACTGCGCCGTAATGTTGCAGAAAATCCGCAAACACCGGGTGGGCGTGCATGGGGACGTGGCCAAAAACGTCGTGGAAAATATCCGGCTCGGGAATGTAGGCAAGCGATTGCCGGTTGCGCAGCCACGTCGTAGTAGGAAACTGCCGGGCCGAGAGCATAGCGAAGAAAGCATCCGGAGGCATGAAGCCGCTGACTGGCGTGGCTCGCCAACCGCTGCGGGGCGTGAGCCGTTGGTTCACATCTCCCAGATTAGGAATGAGGTCCGTTCTCAGACCGATTTGGGAAAAGCCCTGGAGATACTCCTCGCAAGCGTACCGCTCGATCTGGGGCATTCGACGGCCCACCAGTTCGGCCCAGGTCGCGTGCTGCTCTGACGTGTAGGCGCGCCAATCCTGCTCGACCAGGTACGGATCGGCCAGCCCCAGCGATTTGCCGTCAATCAACCTGGCCATCCTTTTTTCCAACCAATCGTCTAACGATATAGACGTTGCGTTCCAGGTAGACGTTGCGTTCCAGGTAGCCGTTGCGTTCCAGGTTGCGTTTCAGGACGCATCCTACAACTTTCCGGGGGACCTTGAGGAGACGACAGGTCATGTGGATGTACCTCTATGGTTATGCCACCTTCGGGGGCCTGTTCAAAAGCTACTCGCAAGGTATATCTTTCTTCCGGCCCTGAGAAATGAGGGCGACCCAAGGAGTAAACACGCGATTTATGTCGATGCTTGCGCACCAGGAGCAACAAACCCCTCTCGATCTTCTGCCACTGAACGGTACCGATTACATCGAGTTCTACGTAGGCAATGCGCAACAGGCTTCCTATTTCTACCGCATGGCCATGGGCTTTACCCTGGTGGCGTATTGCGGCCCTGAAACCGGCCATCGCGACCGCGCCTCGTATGTTTTGCAACAGGGCGATATTCGTTTTGTACTCACCACCCCCTTACGTCCAGACAATGAAATTGCTGAGCACGTCCGGCTGCACGGCGACGGAGTGCGGGATATTGCACTGTGCGTCGATGACGCGAGATGTGCGTGGAAAGAAACCATTCGCCGCGGAGCGCGCAGCGTGCAAGAACCCTTCGAAATTGCGGATGAGTTCGGCAGCGCGCGCATGGCCTCCATCGCCATCTATGGGGATACGATCCACACGTTTGTGGAGCGCAAAAAGTATTACGGCCCTTTTCTGCCCGGGTACGTGGCCAAGCTCGAGGACCGGGTGGCCCGCCCGACCGGTTTGCTCCGTGTAGATCATGTGTTCGGTAATGTGGGTTGGAGTGAATTGAACCGGTGGGCAGGCTTCTATGCCGACGTGATGGGCTTTTCTCCTAACCCGCGGCTCGATACCAAAGACATTTCGAATGGGTGCCCGGCAGCGATGTCCAGGGTGATGGTCAGTGGCGGCGCGCGCGTCAAGTTCCCCTTGAGCGAGCCGGCGGAAAGCGAGAAGAAGTCGACCGCCGAGGAGTTCCTCGAGTTCCACCACGGGCCGGGCGTGCAACGCATTGCCCTGGCTACGGACGATATTTTGTATACCGTGTCTCGGATGCAGCAACAGGGGGTTGAGTTTCTGCGAGCTCCCCGCTCTTATTACACCGACCTGCAGGCCCGTGTCGGGAGAATCGACGAGCCAATGGAGGAGTTGGAGCGATTGGGCATTTTGGCGGATCGTGACGAAGACGGCTACGTCCTGCAGATCTTCACCCGCCCGGTAGAAGACAGGCCCACATTGTTCTTCGAGATCGTTCAGCGGAAGGGCGGGCGTAGCTCCGGGAGAGGCAGCTTCTGACCTCTGCTCGATCAGAAGGAAAAGCGAGAACCCGGCAAGCGCCAGGTCAACCGAGAGGAGAATGTACTAGGATCATAATTCGAGGTGGGTATGCGAAGGCTGCTGACAGTCGGACTCGCGGGGTGCATGCTGGCAGCGAGCGCGGGAGCCAAACCGACGAACAAGCCTGACCTCAAGTTGACGGCGGCGATCGATTTGGACGCGCCCGAGCACCAGCCTATCCTGGTGATTCACATCCTCAATCAGTCGGGACATCTGTTGCGTATTCCCGACCCGCCCCTGTTGTGCAAGAGCGCGCCCGGTGCTCTTTCGCTTGAAGTCAAGTTCATTCCTGAAAACTCAAGCCAGCCGCAAAGCTCCACCGATTGTGGCCTGGAAGTCGATGGCAGCGGGCTCCCTGACATTCGCGAGCGGGCGAAGAACTGGCTTGCGCTGAAGCCGGGACAGAGTTATGAAGCCAGGCGGCCACTGGCCATGGGCATCGATACGAATACTCACGGCACGTATGAGTTTCATGTTGTCTACGACGGCCCGAGTGCGACCCCGGCAGACGATACGAAACTCAAAGAGGCCGGTATCGCCGCGCCGAGCGGGCGATTTGAATCAGACAAAGTGACGTATAAGATCAACGTTCCCAAGCCTTAAGGCTCTAACCTACCGTGTTGATCAGAGTGCCGATACCGGTAATGGTGATGTGGATTTCATCCTGTTGGTGCAGGGTGAATTCATCTGGTGGAACAATGCCGGTGCCGGTCAGCAAGAAGCAACCGTTAAGAAATTCGTTGTCGCGATAGAGATACTCGGCCAGTGTTGTGAGTTCGCGCTTCAATTCTGTAAGGGCGGTGGAGCCGGAAAAGACGGCGTTGCCGGCACGGAAGATTTGCAGGCGAATTTCCGTCGAGGGCGGCAGTGGCCGGGCGGAAACGAGAATTCCCGGACCGAGGGCGCAGCTCCGGTGGTAGACCTTTGCCTGCGGCAGATACAACGGGTTCTCACCTTCAATGTCGCGCGAGCTCATGTCATTGCCGATGGTGTAACCCACGATTTTTCCCGCAGGGCTAATGACCAGGGTCAGTTCGGGCTCGGGCACGTTCCATTTGGAATCTTTGCGGATCGCCACCTTGCCCTGATGGCCGACGACGCGGTTGGGCGTGGCTTTTAGAAATAGCTCGGGACGTTCGGCGCTATAGACGCGATCGTAGAAGTCTCCTCCGCCGGCGCTCTTCGATTCCTCCATGCGCGCGTTGCGGCTGCGATAGTAGGTCACACCGGAAGCCCAGACTTCCTGGCTCATGATGGGGGCGAGTATGCCCAGATCTTCAGCCGAAGACGCAGTCAGTGGTTTCAGGTTCGAAAGGCTATGGGTCAGATACGCTTCAAGGTCTTCGCCGGCAAGGAGCTGATCCCAGGTTTCGTTGTTGCCTTGGTAGAAGCGGTTTTCTTGTTCGACTGCGTAGCCGGTGGCGGTGCGGTAGAGTTTCATGCTTTTTCTGGATGCTCCTCGCTTGTCGCAGTCTATCCGAGAACGGGCAAAGGTTGGGCTTCGCCCGGCCGATTCGGCCCCAGGCAGGCTGGCGCCCGTCGCGTTCTCACTAGCTTTTGTCTGAGACACAGGTAGGGCACGGCATACACGCCTCCAACTTTGAAAGGGGCTTTTACAGGCTGCGGAAAAACCCAATTCTTTGAAGGGTACGGGCTTCCTCGCCGCAGCGAGCATTAGCCCGTACGTGACTCCATCGCAATGGATCCGGCTTTACAGGCTGCGGAAAAACTCAATTCTTTGAAGGGTACGGCCTTTAGGCCGTACATAACAGCTTTGTAATGAATCCGGCTTTAGCCGCTGAGGGAGCGACTTCTCGCTTACAAAGACTCTTTCCGCAGCCCGTTTTAGCCCCTGCGGTACGGTTTTCTCTTCAGGGGCATCCGTCCTGTTCGCACGAGCATCCTCCGCCAGGGCGAAGCTGGATCTTCTTTACGGAAACGGGTTGTGGGCGCGTAGCTCGGCCACAATTTCGGCGGCGGCGGCGCGGGCTTCATCTCCCCGGTCCGGGGGGAACGAGATGGCGCCGACTCGGGCATGGCCTCCCCCACCGTATCGTTCGCAGATTTGTGCGAGGTTCAACATGTCCTCCGGGCGGGCTTTCGTCCAGGGGTTGGAACCCACAGCCACCTTGGTGCGGAAGCTGGACTTGCTCAGACCAACGCTATAGGTCGCATCCGGGTGAAGGTAGTAAGGAACAAACTTGTTGTAGCCCTCAAGCGGCTGATCGGTTACGTCGAAATAGAGTGTTCCGTCGATCAACTCAGTTCGCTCGCCAATGACTTTGAGTGACTGGCGGTGACGCTCTAGTAGCGGCGGCAAAAGCTCGGCTACAAATGGCTGCTGCAAGACGTCACCGAGGCTCATCGTTGTGAGCAGCGGTATGAGCCTGGGGATGAACTCCGGATCCTGGCTTGACTCAATAATCAAAGTCAGCTTCATGGCCGGTTCCGCCATTTCTACGGCAACTTTGGGGCTTTCGTAGAGCGCACCGTCGACAATATCGGCCCAGTGAATCAGGTCCGCCACGGGCCTTGCATCAAAGCCGAAATGAGTCGTGGCGATGTGGGCAATAAAACTGGTGCAGGAGGTGTATTTGGGGTCGTAGAAGTGGCGCTGGTTGCCGGCCTTCTGTTCGCGAAGAAAATGTTGCTGATCGGCAGGAGTGAGGAATGCACTCAAATGGTGGTCAAACCACCAGGTGATGCGGGGCGATGCACTGTATTTAAAGTCGACGATGGCATTCTCGTCGCCGGTAAAATCAGACTCTTGGAAGAGTGCGCCCGCACGGTGCACCAGGCCATGATAGTCATACTGCGCATCCGCACGGATACATTCGCGGTGGAAGCGCGTGAACAGCGAAGCCGAACAGGCTCCGTCGAAGCACCGGTCGTGATAGAAAACGCCAACCTTCAAAAAAGTTATAGACCTCTCCCCGGAATGAACTGGAACGAACGGAACGCTTATGGACGAATGACTAGGATTGCCGGGAGCCGCCGCTGTGTCAAGCTGTCTGACAAAGAAAACCGCCGGAACGATGAGACAATGGGCGCAAGAAGACGGGAAAAACAATGGCCAGGGTAGAGGAAAGAGCCGCAAAGCGGCGAAGGTTGCCACTGCTGGTACGGATCGCGGCGGGCGTTGTCCTGGGTTTACTGCTTGTGGCGGTCGCGGGAACAGCCGCCAGCGTGGTATGGCTCAGGCGGGCTATGCACCAGCAGCTACCCGTACTGGATGGCGAATTGAACCTGCCGGGGCTTTCCGCCCCTGTCGTAGTGCGGCGCGACGCACACGGAGTACCTCATATTCAGGCATCGAATATGGATGACCTGCTGGAAGCGCAGGGCTTTGTGGTGGCCCAGGATCGCTTGTGGCAGATGGATATGGCGCGCCGGTTCGCTTCCGGCGAGCTGGCCGAGCTGCTGGGACCGGGCGTCGTGGAACACGACAAACTGCAGCGGGTGTTGCAAATTCGACCGGCGGCCGAGCGCCTCACGGCCGGCATGCCGGAAGATCAGAGGCGTCTGTTTGAGGCATTCGCCAAGGGCGTCAACGCTTACATTGCCAGCCACCAGGACAATCTGCCTGCCGAGTTCCGTCTGCTGGATTACCGGCCCCGCCCGTGGCAGCCGGAAGATTCCTGGTTGGTGGCTCTGAACATGGTGGGTCGCCTCGATACCCTGTATCCCTGGAAGCTGGAGCGTGCCCGGGTAGAGGCCAGGCTGGGTCCTACTCTGTCCGCGGAGCTTTACCCAACCACGACCTTTCGCGATCACCCGCCCGAACAGGCGAGCCCTGACCTCACGGCGCCGCAGCAGGAAATTCCCAATGTTCCCCTGGACGAGTCGCAGAGCAGTCTCGAAGATCTGTTGCGCCTGCGAGGCATTCTCAAGCTGGGCTCAGACCCCTGCATGGGCTGCCAGCCGGGCTCGAATGAATGGGCGGTCAGCGGTGCGCACACCGCCAGCGGCAAGCCGATGTTGTCGAACGACATGCATCTGGAGCATTCCATTCCTGACATCTGGCATGAAGAAGATCTGCAGGCGGGCAACTTCCATGTGACTGGAGTGACGACGCCGGGGATTCCTCTCATCATTGAAGGCCACAACGAACACATTGCCTGGGGATTCACCACGCTCAATGGCGACGTGCAGGATGTCTACGTCGAAAAGACCAATGCCCAGGGCGAATACTGGGCAGGCAATGGCTGGCGCCAGCCGGAGCATGACGTGGAGCACATCCACGTGCGCTTCGGTAAAGATGTCCTGCTCGACGTGCAGACGACCGAGCATGGACCGGTGATCACGCCCCTCTTCCCTCACGAGACGCGCATGCTTTCGCTCAAGTGGACGTTGTACTCGGCAAAACTCGGCGGATTGCCGCTCAAAGGGCTGGATGAAGCGGGTAACTGGACAGAGTTCCGCCAGGCCCTGTCCGAATGGTGGGGGCCAACGCAGAATGTGGCGTACACAGACGACCAGGGACATATTGGCTACCAGTCGGTGGGTGCGTTCCCCATACGCCCCGCAGGCCCGAGCCCCGTTCCAGTCGTAGAAACCGGGACGCCGGCGGACAACGAACATGAGTGGCAAGGGTTCCTTCCGTTCGATCAACTGCCGACCGTACTGGACCCGGAAAGCGGGATGGTGGCGACTGCCAACTCGCGCATCACTCCCGACGGCTACCCGTATGTGCTCGCGCTCAATTGGGACGCACCGTATCGCAACGAGCGGATCTGGAAATGGCTTGCGTCGCATACCAGGCTGACCCCGCAGGATATGCTCACTCTGCAGATGGACACCTATTCCGAAGTGGATCGGGAGTTAGGCCAGCGCTTTGCTTATGCGATCGACCGCTCTTCCGCGACCGATGCGAAGTTGCGCGAGGCCGCGGATCTGATGCGTAGCTGGGATGGTGTGATCACCACAAGTTCCGTAGCCGCCCAGATTGTAGATTCGACGAAGGACGCGCTCTGGCCACTGATTCTTGAACCAAAGCTTGGCGCGGACTGGCCGCTCTACAACTGGCAAAACAAGAACTTCGCGCAGGAAGAAATCGTCGAGAAGGAGCCTGCGGCATGGCTGCCGGCGAAGTACAAAAACTGGGATGCTCTGATCGCCGCCGCGGTGCTGAAGGGGATGGCCGACGGCCATGCTCCGAACTCACTGAAAGACTGGACCTACGGCAGCCAGCATGTGCTCGAGGTGAAGCACCCGTTGTACAGCCTGCTGCCCTACTTCCGAAACTGGACGAGCACGGGACCGCACCAGCTTGGCGGGGACGAGACGACGCTCGACCACGTGCGCGGGTTGCTGGGCGCGAGCCAGCGCCTCACCGTGGATTGGAGCAATCTGGATGGGTCGACAGAAAATATCGTGATGGGCGAATCAGGAGATCCGGTAAGCCCGTACTACCTGGACCAGTTCCCTGCCTGGTATAGCGGTAAGACCTTCGCTCTGCCCTTCACCGAAGCAGCAGTGAGCGCGGCTACTCGGCATACTCTGCGACTGGTACCGTGAGGACTGGTACCGTGAAGACTGGTGCCGTGTGACGGGGAAACTCTCAGAGCTCGCCTCTTCGGCCAGCCGGCCTATCAGGCCGTTCGTTCCCATCGTGTGCACTGCCTTGCTGGCTACGGCCGCGCTGTTTTTTCTGGGCAACTCGTGCGGCCACGACTTCGACTTCCATCTGCTGTCATGGCTGGAGGTGGCGCGCGCGTGGCACGCGGGGGTCGTTTCTCCCCACTGGGTGCAGGACGCGAATTTTGGCGCGGGCGAACCGCGGCTCATTTTCTATCCGCCGGCATCGTGGCTGCTCGGCGCCGCGCTCGGCGTGGTGACTTCATGGCTGCTCGCGCCCACGCTGTTCGTGCTGTTGGCCTTGATCGCCGCAGGTTGCGGCATGTACCTTCTGGCGCGGGAATGGACTGCGAAACCTGCTGCGTCGTTTGCAGCTTGCCTTTACGTCGCCAATCCGTATGCAATGTTTGTGGCCTATGAGCGGGGAGCCTTGGGTGAGCTGCTGGCTGCAGCGTGGCTCCCGCTCATGGTTTTGTATGCGCTCAGAAAGCGATCGTCCGTGGCGCCGCTTGGCTTAGCCGTCGCCGCGCTCTGGCTCACCAATTCGCCGGCCGCGGTGATTGGCAGTTATTTGCTGGCTGTTTTAGCTCTGGCGATGTCGATCGCCGAACGAAAAGCGTGGCCGGCACTGCGCGCAGCAGGCGGCATAGCCTTGGGTTTGGCACTGGCTTCGTTCTATATCGTGCCTGCGGCATTCGAGCAGCGATGGGTGCAAATCCATCGGGCGATCGCCCCCGGGATGCGGGTCGAAGACAGCTTTCTGTTTGCGCACACGGCAAATGCCTTCCATGACCAGGTTTTGCGGACCGCCTCGTGGATTTTTGTGGCGGAGTTCGGCGTGGCTGTATTTTTCGCCTGGTTGGCGTGGAGGACAGGACAGGTTGAGTTGACCACGGGGCCCGTCCCAGCACCCGTGAAGAACCATAGGCGTTTGTTGGGACGAAGAGAGTTCGCGGGCAGAACGGCGCTCATGGCGCTTATGGCTGCGCTGCCGCTTATTCTCTTACTGCAGTTGCCGTTCAGTGATTTGCTCTGGAAGATTGCGCCGCATATGAAGTTTTTGCAATTTCCCTGGCGCTGGTTGACCGCACTAAGCGTGGTGGGTTGTGCGCTCGCCGGCATGGCTTTCCCAACAGGACCCCTTGCGTCGCCCGGGATTTTTTCCCCCATCCGGCGCAAAGCACGCGCCGGATATGCAGCACCCGCCCCAACTTCACAGCAAACTTCGCTGGTCAGGCGGGGAACGTGGTTTGCGATCGTTGCCGGCGGCGTGATTGCGGCTATGGCGATCAGCGGTGGTTTCTTTTTCTTTCAGCCCTGCGATGAGGAGGATGCGGTCGCTCCGCAAGTGGCCGCGTTCCAAACGGGACAAGGCATCGTGGGAACAGACGAATATACCCCCGTGGGCGCAGACAACGCGTCGATCCAGCAGCATCTGCCTTTCGTGCGTGTGTTGCGCGCCGCGCAGGACGATACGGCCGACAGCACCGATGGCGAGAACCCGGAATGGAAAGCCGGCGCCCACGGCAGCATTGCGTCGACGTTCCGCGTCAAACAAGAGAGCGGGGAGCACTGGGTGGTTGACCTGATGAGTGCCGAGCCGGGTTATGCGGTATTGCGCCGGATGGACTATCCTTCGTGGCGGGTGCGGGTGGACGGCGTTTTGATATCGGAGCGCCCGGCTCGTTTGGATGGATTGATGGCGGTCCCGGTCCGTGCAGGAAGAAATGTACTGGACGTGCAGTGGCTGACTACACGGGATGTGTGGGTGGGGCGCAGTATCTCCTTCATCGCGCTGTTGCTCCTTGGGCTGGTGACCGCGGCGGAAGTGAGATCGCGACGCGCGCCTCGGGTATGATTACGAAAATGCAGCAAAGCGTACAAGAAATTCTGAGTAGTGGCGCCCATTGCATCGATCAAGCGCTCGATCGTCTGTTACCCGACGCGAACCAGGCGCCGGTCTCGATCCATCGCGCCATGCGGCATAGTGTTTTTGCCGGAGGCAAACGACTGAGGCCGGTGCTGTGCCTTGAAGCGGCGCAAATGATTGGCGGCGAACTGAGGCCGGGGGTTGAAGAGTTGGGGGCAGCCATTGAAATGCTGCATACCTATTCGCTGATCCATGATGATCTGCCTGCTCTCGATGACGACGACCTGCGGCGAGGGAAGCCAACCTGCCACGTGGCTTTCGGAGAGGCCATTGCCATCCTGGCAGGCGATGCGCTGCAAACGCAGGCGTACGAGGTATTGGCGCGGATGCAAAGTCCGGCTGCCGCGACGGTCGAGATCGTGCGTTTGATCGCGCAGGCAACAGGAACGATCGATGGCATGATCGGTGGCCAGGTCATGGACCTGGAGGGTGAAGAGAGCCAGCCGACCGCGGAGTTGGTAGAGGCGATCCATCGCGCCAAGACGGGCGCGTTGATTCGCGTGAGCCTGGTCACAGGTGGAGTCTATGCAGGTGGTTCGACCGAGGATGTTGCGCGGCTGCAGGAGTTTGGCCGCAAGGCCGGACTGGCCTTTCAGATCATGGACGACGTGCTCGATGTGACGCAGGATTCTACCCAGTTGGGCAAGACGGCGGGTAAGGATGTGGCCAGCGAGAAGGCAACGTGGCCGGCCGTCTATGGAGTCGCGCAGAGCGTGAAGGATGCGGCGCGACTGATCGATGAAGCATTTGCCCAGATCGATGTTTATGGGGAGCGCGCCGATCGCCTGAAGGCGGTGGCTCGCTATTTGGTGGAGCGGAAACACTGAGGCGTCGGGGGTGTCCAGGTGTTTTTACTCCCGAAGAGAAATGCACCCCGTAGTCCCGACAGAATGGTCATCCCATCTGCCCCGTCCTGCCGTGGGATCGGAGGGGCCATGGGCCTTCAGCCCGCCCAAGAGGGCGAGAGACTCCGCTATGCGGCAACTGCTCTTTACGGAAGAACCGCTCTCCCCTTTGTCATCCCGCCGTCCCCGTCCTGCCGTGGGATCGGAGGGGCCATGGGCCTTCAGCCCGCCCAAGAGGGCGAGAGACTCCGCTATGCGGCAACTACTCTTTACGGAAGAACCGCTCTCCCCTTTGTCATCCCGAGCGAAGTCGAGGGATCTGCAGTTCTACAGGCCTTCGCTGGGAATGTTTTTCGACAGGGGCGCAGCGACCTGTCGTGGCTTGCCGTGGAAGCGAACGAGATGTGGGATACCTCGAACCTCAACCTGCAATTCTCGACGCCAAACAAAACCCCCGCTGACGAGGCGGCCGGAATGACGATTCTTGCGGGGAGCAGGATGGAGCTTAGATGGCTTTAACGGAAGAAGATATTCTTGCGGCTTTGCGGGATTGCTACGATCCTGAGCTTCCGGTCAATATTGTGGACTTGGGGTTGATCTATTCCGTTGTGGTGAGTCCGGACCCGCGGTCCAGGCGGGCGTTTCCAAGGCAACGCGTCGACGTAGAAATGACCATGACTTCGCAGGGCTGCCCGTCCCACGTGATGATTATGGAACAGGTGCGGAACAGGCTGGCGGGCATCCCTGAGATCAGCGAGACAAATGTAAGCCTGGTATGGGAACCGGCGTGGACCCCGGATCGCATCAGTCAAAAGGCACGCGAACAACTGGGGATTGGCTAGAACGCGACTTTAATGGCGCACGGCCTTCTCTATCACGGTGCGGAACTTCTCACCCTGCGAAGTCAACTCGCCGACAAATTTTTCGAAACGGCCGAGGAGTGAGTGGCCGCTTTCGATGTATTCCGGGATGTTGTTCCAGACTCTTTTCACGCCTTCTGGATCTTCGATCAAGGCAATCACTGTTCCGGCTGCGGCCAGAGTGAGACCGGTTTTACGCTTACCTGCTGCGAGCAGAACAGCTCCGGTCACGAGCGAGCCTGCTGCGACGGTCCGCACCCAGTTCTTGTCGAGTCCGCCATCTAAAAGCCGGTTGCCCTGGTGCTTTAACGTATCGGCTGCGTCTTGCACGCTGGATGCTACTTGCTGCGGAATGTGTGTGATTCCCATCGGAGTCTCTCTTTCGCAAACTGTTCAGTGTTTAGATGCAGCTTAAAACCCTAGTCGAGGTCGAATTCGCGCAACGGGCGCCCTTCACCGGGAGTTTCTTTCGCTTTGCGCAAAGCTTCTTCGAATCGCTTGTCGAACAATTGCTCTTTATTCTTCTCCGCTTCGACAGACTGGCGGAAGATGTCTTCTTTGCGCTCATCCTGCTCGCGCATCGCCTTGGCAGCGGACTCGAAGTCTTCGAAGGTGCGCTTGCGAGGCGCGGATGAGTGCGAAAGGATGGCCCGGGTCTCAGGGTCGATTTTGAGGATCGCCCCGCAATCGGGACAGGTGACATCGAACGGCTTGCTGCGGTTGGCCATGCTCCAACATTCTAGATCATTGAATCGAAACTAGAGCCAGAGGACTTTATGACCCGGACACTGCTGCCCGGCCTGCTCAACCAGCGTTTCGGCCAGGCCTTCGCCGTAGCGGGAGAGGAACCAGGCGGCGGCGAGCAATCGCTCCTGGGGGTGACGATCCGGGAAAAGGTTGAGCGCGATCAGGCCGGCATCCCGGCCGAGCGACTGATCCTGGCGGAGCTCATGATTTGCCGCCAGCCGGCGCATCCGGTTCATCTGATAGCGCATTTTGGAGCTGCTGACGTCGGCCGCCCTGCCCAGGCCCGGGTCGAGGGAGTGCATGTACGTGGAAAGCGCGGACAATTCCGTTTCCAAAGCACTTCCCGCGGCAGCGAGCTTGCGTTTGCCGAGGATGGAAATGGCGCGAGCGCCAAGGCGCTGGGATAGATCGAGAGGATCCCGCAAGCTGCTCTCGATCACGTCGGGCAGCGAAACGTCGTGGCGGGCAAGCAAACCGGCAATCGCCGGCTCGATGAGTGTTGCCGACAAGCGAGGCAGAACCGGCGTAGTACGGCCGAGGATCCGCTCATAAAGTACCTGCGACTGAGCAAAATAGGCGACTTCCGCCGGTCCACCGACATATGCGGAAGTAGGCAGAATCGCATCCTGAAAGACCGGCCTCAAAAGCGCGTTCGGGCTGAGCCGTTCGGGCTCGCTATCCAGAATGGCAAGCAGCTCCGCTGTCGACCAGCTCTGCCGGCCGGCTTGCCAGCCACCGTCTGCTGTTCTCCTGAGCGCAGTGCGCGCACCCGACTGGTGATCGAACAGAAAGAGCAGACTACTATTTGCCGAGACCAACACCTGCGAGTGGTAGCCCGCGGCGACGAGTTGCTGGTCACGATCGGTGAGCGCCGTGCGCAGTTCGTCGGCGCGGACGATGGCCTCTCGCAAAACACCTTTACCCAAAGCATGAAAGCCGCGGGATCTGGCGTCGATGACCACCAGGCCCTGGGAAGCGAAGGTCTGCGAAATGAATTGCGCGAAGGCTTGCCCTAAGGTCTGGCCCTCGCGGTAGCAGGCGGTCAGCTGATCGAGTACCGGTCCGGGCCCGAGGAGCTCTGCCAGTTCCGCAACCAGCGCTTCCACTTCCTTACCCAGGGTGACCGCACCCACCGCTCCTCCGCCGCCTTGCACACCAGCCAGGCGCAGAGTTTTTAGCTCGTGACGATTGGGAAATGTGACATGATCCGCCTCGGCGAGGTCGTGATCTTCGGTCGCCAGCCAAAAGACCGGCACGTGCGGTGTACCGGCGATCGAGGCGTCTTTTGCCTTACGAATCGCCGTGGCGGCTTTCAGAATAGTAAACAGCGGACCGCCGAAGAGGGTAACCTGCTGGCCGGTCACAACGGCGCCTGCGCCGTTGCGCAGCCGCTCGATATTCCCGAGAACCGCGGCGCTTGCGCCAAGAGCGCGGTTCTGTTGATCGAGCAGATCGCACAGCGCCGCGCGGTGGGTTGGCGACAGAACCGGAGATCCCGCCATCCAATCGGTCGCATAGGCGCTGGCCGGGAAAAAGGGAGTGATGGGTTCGCGGCGCTCGACGAAGTCGAGAAACAGACGGCTAAAGCCAGGCAGAGTCGCGATGGGATAACACTCAGTCTTCAGTGCCGTCCCCTCAGTCGCCATGCGCTTCTTCCCTTTCCTGAACCGGTAAGCCTTTTGTAGTTTCTCATGCTGGCGGCGGATGTCTAGAGCAGCGCCCGCCGCAGGGCTTTCTTGCCGGATGCGGGCAACATTTCGAGCGCATACAGCGCGAGAGACCCATATACGTCCGCCAACATAGGATGGGGTTTGAGGGCCTGAAGATGCAGACGAATCGTCTGCGCGTCTCCCCGGGCCATGGGACCGCTAAAGCTCTTCGACGCGCCCCGGGAAAAAACGTTGTCGAGGGTAGCCCGGGCGATGGGCTCAATGATCTGGCGAGCCTCGCGTGGCGTGAAGCCGGCCAGCGCCGCCGCCTGCTGGGCAGCGACCAGATGACTGACCAGCAGCGGTGACGCCAGCGTGCCGACCACGTGGTACAGAGCCTTACCCGCCGCCTCCATGGCAAACGGCTTGCCCCCGACGCGGCGAACGATGGCGCTAAGAATGCGCCGGGTGGCAACGTCCGACTCCACACCGAACGGCACGTCCTGAAGAAAAACCGGAGTGCGGGTGGGGAAGCTCATCATCGGATGAACGGAGGCTACCGAAGCGCCGGCCTGGGCAGCTTCTTCGAGCACTGCCGAACTGAGTGCACCGCTCGAATGCACCACAATCTGTCCGTACAAACCGCGGACGCCGACTCGTCTCACCAACCGGTGGGTTACCTCCGCAATGGCGGCATCGGGCACACAGAGCCAGAGAACATCGGCGGTGAGCCGGGCGCGGTCAAGCGTGACAAACGGAGCGCGTAGCACAGAACGCGGCTTGCGAGGGCGCACGATCACCTCGTCGAGTCCCGCTCCGGCACGAGTGAGTGCTCGCGCCAGCGAGGCGCCCCAGTTGCCCGGCCCGATGATGGATAGAGTGCGCTGCGCACTGCGTTGCCGCTTCATCCGTCCCTCTTTCAACTGGCTGCTGACTCCCGCCTACCGGATGGTACTTTAAACTATTCCGCGAAATGAGGGAGTGGTATGGCAAAGGTAAGCGAGAAGGCAGCCAGCAAGCGTGTGCCGAATAAACGGGATAAACGCGAGCCGGGCAAAGCAGTGCGAGCGAAGGCATGCACTGCGGTTGAAGTGATTTCCTCCAGGTTGAGCTACGAGGGGCCTCTCTTTCGCGTGTATACCGACGAAATACGCGAGTTGGGCCGGGAATTTAGCCGCGATGTCGTGCGCCACAACGGATCCGTCGTGATCCTCGCCATCGACGATACGAAGAACAAGCGGGATCCCATGGTAGTGATGGAGCGGCAGTATCGCCATGCTGCGCGGGAGTATTTGTTGGAGGTTCCTGCAGGCAAGATGGAGCAAGGCGAAGATCCACTGGCGGGCGCGAAGCGCGAATTGCTCGAAGAAACGGGCTTCCGGGCAAAACGGTGGAAGAAGTTGGTGCGTTACTTTGCCAGCCCCGGTTTTCTGGGTGAGTTCATGACGGTGTTTCTCGCGGAAGGCCTGACTCTTGGCGAAGCGCAACCTGAATATGACGAACAACTTGAGATCGAATTGATTCCTTTGTCAAAGTTGCTCAGCATGATCGAAGAGGGCAAGGTGCCCGACGGTAAGACGCTGATTTCAGTGATGCTTTACGAGCGCCTGCGGCAAGCGGCGAAGAAAAAGCGGAAAAACTAACGCAGTTTCGCATAGCGCGACCGAAGTCTTAAGCGGTTCAACAAACTTTTGCGGAAAACCAATCGCCCCCCACATGCGTCTGTAGAGAAGAGCAGTTGTTCTCCTTTGCTCGATACGCATGAAGGAAGGTCGACAGGCTAGTGGCTCAATATAAAGGCAAGGTGAAGTGGTTCAACAACGCGAAGGGTTACGGCTTTATCGGCCGAGATGATGGTCCCGACGTGTTCGTTCATTACAGCGCCATTCAACTCGATGGATACAAGAGCTTGAAAGAAGGGGATGAAGTTGAGTTCGACATCGTTCAGGGCCAGAAGGGGCCCCAGGCAGATTCTGTGACTCGAGTTCAGGAAGTAGCGTAGAAACCTTATCAACGGAACAGACTGCTTCACGTAATGAGTCGCGACGACCGGCTTTGGACCGGGTTCGCAGCGGCGTCGTGCAGTTCGTGTGTTCGACGGGCGTTGCCGCGACAACTAAAGTGGATAAGCAAGGTTGCATGGGCAACGTTGTGTGGGTGAGAAAATCCGAGTGTGACTCCTTTACACCAGAAGACCCAGCCAGTCACCGGCTGGGTCTTCTGGTGTAAGGGAGCGATGCCCTCAGTACTTCACGCGGGAACAGCTGCTAACGAAGGGCACGGCTATGTTCGCTGCGGCGAAGCTGTTCGCTGCGGCGAAGCTGTTCGCTGCGGCGAAGCTGTTCGCTGCGGCGAAGCTGTTCGCTGCGGCGAAGCTGTTCGCTGCGGCGAGGCAGGCCGTGCCCAACGTTCGCAGGCCAGCGATTTTTTTTGGGCGCAAACAAACAGGTAGGGCGCGGCCTTTAGGCCGTGCCAAATTGTCCAAGTCAAGGGGAGGGGCTTTTAGCCCCTGAGGTACGTTCTCGCTTGGGATCGGATGGCAACTTTGAGAAAAAACGTACCTCAGGCCCGCCCCGATAAGATAGCTGAATGGAAAACAGAGCCATAGCTCAGTTATTGGCTGAGACCGCCGATCTGCTCGAAATCGCAGCGGGCGACCCTTTTCGCATTCGATCGTACCGGCGAGCGGCGGAGGCCGTTGAAAACAGTACCGAACAGCTCAGCACCTTTGCGAACGAACCCAACCGGTTGCTGCAGATACAAGGCATCGGCAAAGGGATGGTTGCGAACATCCAGGAGATCGAAACTCGCGGGAGCCTGAAACTGCGTGACGAACTGCTCGCGAAGTACCGGCCGACCATGCTGGAGTTGCTGAAACTTCCAGGCATGGGACCAAAAACTGTGGCCTTACTGTGGGAAGCACTGCAGGTGAGCGACATTGAGCAACTGCAGGATGCGATTGAAGGCGGCAAGCTGGCGGCGCTGCCACGCTTCGGACAAAAACTGATCGACAAGCTGGCGCGTGGGATCACGGAGTATCGCAAAAACAGCGGCCGCTTTCTCCTGGACGACGCCGAGGACGCAGCAGAACGCGTCACTTTGTATCTGAAGCAGTTCGCGGGGATCGATCGCGTAATGCCTGCGGGCTCACTGCGTCGCGGGCGCGAGACGGTGGGCGATATTGATCTTCTGGCGACCGGGCCGGCGTGCGCCGAAGATGTAGTATCCGCTGCCGTTACCTATACAGCAGCCTACCCGCCGATTGCGGAACTTTTGGCGAAGGGTCAGAACAAAGTGAGCTTTCGTTTGCGCAGTGGCTTGCAGGTGGATGTGCGCCTTTTGCCAGAAACCTCCTACGGTGCGGCACTGCAATACTTTACCGGCTCAAAGATGCACAACGTCTCGCTGCGGCAGCGCGCTCTGAAGCGGGGGTACACGCTGAGCGAGTACGCATTGGCGCGGCTGGATGATGGGAGCGTGGTTGCTGCCGCATCAGAAGAAGAGATCTATGGCGCTCTGGGTCTCGACTGGATTGCTCCGGAGCTTCGCGAAAATCAGGGAGAACTCGAAGCGGCCGCGGAGCATCGTTTGCCCGTGCTCATCGAGGTGAAGGACCTGCGCGGCGATGTGCACATGCACACGCTGGCTACCGATGGTAAGAATTCCATCCTTGAGATGGCGGAAGCAGGCATTGCGCGCGGCTACGAATACGTCGCCATCACCGACCACTCGAAAAATCTGGCTATGGTGAACGGTCTCGATGACAGGCGTGCTCTCGAACACATACAGAGAATTCGCGAAGTGGATGCCCAGATGGAAGGCCGCATTCGCGTGCTCCCCGGTATCGAGGTAGATATTTTAGGGGACGGCGCAATCGATCTCTCAAATGATGTGCTGGCGCAGATGGATGTGGTGGTGGCCAGCGTCCACTCGTTGTTCCAACAGCCGAAAGAGCAAATGACTGAGCGGCTGCTGCGCGCCATCGAGAATCCCTACGTGAGAATTCTTGGTCATATGACCGGCCGATTGTTATTGCGCAGAGATCGTTACGAAATGGATTTAGAAGCGGTGCTGAGAGCGGCTGCGAAGGCTGGGGTGGTGGTCGAACACAACGCTCATCCTGACCGGCTGGATTTGTGTGACATCGATCTGCGCCGTGCACGAGAGCTCGGATGCAAAATTGTCATCAATACAGACTCACACCAGGTCAGCCACCTGGATATGATGCGGTTCGGCATACGACAACTGCGGCGCGCCTGGCTAACGAAAGAGGACGTACTGAATACAAGACCGCTGGATGAGTTTCTGTCGAGTTTGCGAGGCAGGACTTAGCCTTGACTTAGCCGAGAACGATAGAGAAACGCAGCTCGATATCGCCTGGCCGGAGGAGCCACAAACCTGCGGGTGCCCCATCCTTCGCTTTTTTGCGAAGGGTGGGGCACCACGGCCTTGTTTGTTGAGATTTGTAGCGTTGAGATTTGTGGTCTCCCACCCTCGCCGGAAAAGCACCGTCAAGGACCCCGGATTTCCCGCACGGTAAGCTGGACACATTAGCGTGTGCGGCTTTCTTCAAAGGAAAGCCGCATGAAAAACATCTGGCTCACGGAACTCGACGGGAAATCCGGGGGGATGGGGTACCCGCAGGTTTGTTGCGCTCCTCCCGGTCACCGCGCAACACAGCCTCGCAGGCTAGAAGACGCGTTCGTCAAGTATGGAGCGGAGATATTTCCCGTACCCACTTTTTGCTACACCGGCGATCAGAACCTCCAGCCGGGATGCGTCGATCCACCCCAGGCGATAGGCAATTTCTTCAGGGCAGGCAACTTTCAGCCCCTGCCGCTTTTCGAGGGTTTCGATAAAGATCGCGGCCTCGATCAACGAATCGTGGGTGCCTGTGTCGAGCCAGGCGAAACCTCGACCCAGCACCTGGGTCTGTAACATTCCCCGTTCCAGATACCAGCGGTTTACATCCGTAATTTCCAGTTCGCCGCGAGGCGAAGGCTTGATCTGGTGAGCGACCTTCGAGGCCTGGCCATCGAAGAAATAGAGGCCGGTGACCGCGTAGCGGGACTTGGGCTTTTCAGGCTTCTCTTCAATGGAGAGCGCGCGACCCGAGGCGTCAAACTCGACCACGCCATAACGCTCAGGGTCGGAGACAGGATAGGCGAAGACCACGGCGCCTTCCTTCACCTGCGCGGCCTGTTGCAGGCTGTGCGCAAAATCGTGCCCATAGAAAATGTTGTCGCCAAGGATCAGCGCACACGGCTCTCCGCCGACAAACTCTTCGCCGATGATCAAGGCCTGTGCGAGGCCGTCCGGGCTGGGTTGCACGGCATACTTGAACGACATGCCCCACTTCTCGCCATTGCCCAGAAGCCGCTCGAAGAGTTCTGTATCCGCCGGAGTCGAAATGACCAGCACTTCGCGAATGCCGGCCAGCATAAGCACCGACAGGGGGTAGTAGATCATCGGCTTGTCGTACACCGGGAGCAATTGCTTGGAGACGACGTGGGTTACGGGATAGAGGCGTGTGCCGGAACCACCCGCGAGAATGATGCCTTTCATCGAGTCACTCCTCCGCGATGAGCATAGTTCTGGTCGATCCACTGGCGATACGCTCCGCTGGTGACCTGCGCTACCCAATCCTGATGCGCGAGATACCATGCAACGGTGCGGCGCAGACCGGTGGCAAACGTTTCGGCAGGCCGCCAGCCGAGTTCGCGCTCAATCTTGTCCGCATTGATAGCGTAACGCCGATCGTGACCGGGACGATCGGTGACAAACGTGATGAGTTTGCGGCGTGGCACGTGAGGCGAGTGGGGCAGCAACTCGTCAAGCAGGCTGCAGAGCAACTCCACCGTGTCAAGATTTGCCTGCTCGTTGCGGCCACCGATGTTATACGTCTCGCCGATCTTGCCACCTTTGAGCACGGCGCGCAGCGCGGCACAGTGGTCGCCGACGTAAAGCCAATCGCGCACCTGGCGGCCATCACCGTAGACCGGCAGAGGCTTACCGGCGATCGCGTTGGTGATCATCAGGGGCAGAAGCTTTTCGGGAAACTGATAGGGTCCGTAATTATTGGAGCAGTTGGTCGTAACCGCAGGCAGACCATAACTGTGAACATAGGCGCGCACGATGTGGTCTGATGCTGCCTTGGAAGCAGCGTAAGGGCTGTTTGGAGCGTAGGCTGTGGTCTCCTCAAAAGCGGGATCATGAGGAAGCAGCGTGCCGTACACTTCATCGGTCGAGACGTGGAGAAAGCGAAAGACCTTACGATCTTCAGGACTCAACTTACCCAGGTACGCGCGGGCCGCCTCAAGCAGCCGGAAGGTTCCATCGATGTTGGTGCGGATGAAGGCTTCAGGGCCAGAAAGCGAACGGTCGACATGGCTCTCGGCGGCGAAATGCAAAATGGCCCGTGGCTGATAGCGATCGATGACCTGTCCAAGAAAAGCAGCGTCACAGATATCGCCGTGCTCAAAGCTGTAGGCGGGGTTTCGCTCAACGGAGACCAGATTCTGCAGATTTCCGGCGTAAGTAAGCTTGTCAAGATTGACGATAGGCGTGCCGACTTGCGCGAGCCAGTCGAGAACGAAGTTCGATCCAATAAAGCCTGCTCCGCCGGTGACCAGAATTGGCGATGAATCGTTGAGCATTACGTACCCTCTGCGATGGCAAATATGACCGGAATGATGAATGTGCCGCTAGCTCTAAACAACACGTGAACTTCTACGATGACAAAACCTGCCTGGTAGCCTGCTTGGTAGCAAGGATCGGCGCTGAACCCGTTTCGCATCACTTGAGCGTCCGCTTGGATTGTAACGGAGACCAGGACGAAACAGGGATGACCTTAAAGAGTACGGGCGGAAAGGCTGGCGCGGAAGTATTCCAGAGATAACTCCAGTCCCTGGCAGAGGGGGATTTTGGGTTCCCAACCGAGGATCGTTTTTGCCTTCGTGATGTCGGGGCAGCGCTGCATGGGGTCATCCTCGGGCAAGGGCTCGAAACGAAGTTTGCTGCGCGAACCGGTCACTGCGAGTACTTCGCGGGCGCAGTCGTTGATGGTCCACTCCACCGGGTTGCCGATGTTCACGGGAAAATGCTCCTGAGAACGGGAAAGAAGGACAATGCCGGCGATGAGATCGGAAACGTAGCAGAAACTGCGCGTCTGGCTGCCATCGCCATAGATGGTGAGATCTTCCCCGAGGAGCGCCTGGATCATGAGGTTCGAAATCACACGCCCGTCGGTCGGCTGCAAACGAGGACCATAGGTGTTGAAGATGCGCACCATATGGGTGTTTACGTTGTAGTAGCGGTAATAGGCCATGGTGAGGGCCTCGGAAAACCGCTTGGCCTCATCGTAGACCGAGCGTGGTCCGATGGGGTTGACGTTGCCCCAGTAGGATTCACGCTGCGGATGCACTGTCGGATCGCCATAGCACTCGGAAGTGGAGGCGTGGAGAAAACCAGCTTCGTATTTGCGTGCCAGGTCGAGAACATTCTTCGTTCCCGCGGAGCCCACCTGCAAGGTTTCGGGGCCAAGCCGCGAATAGTCGGCAGGGCTCGCGGGCGACGCAAAGTTGAAGATGTAGTCCACAGGGCCAAGATCGAAAGGAATGCAAATATCCTGTTGCACCAGGGTGAAGCGCGGCTCATGGGCGAGCGCCGCCACATTGGCCGGACGTCCGGTGGCAAGATTGTCGACGCCCACTACGTGATGGCCTTCGCCGAGCAAGACTTCTGAAAGATGAGAGCCAAGGAAGCCGGCGGCGCCTGTGACCAAAACACGTTGATTCTTCAAAGTACAGTTCCCTCTTGGTAACAAAGTTGCGCCCGGACCTGGCTGGTAACAGCGTACCCCAGGGGCTAAGGGTCTGCGTGAACACTAAACCTGGCCCCCAAACAGATTTGTCATCTCGACCGAAGCACAGCGAAGTGGAGAACCTGCCTGAGCGAGGTCGAACGGGGATCTGCGGTTCTTTTTCCCTTGCAGCGTGGCTACCTCGCCGCAGCGAGCATGAGCCGTGCCCTTCGTCCAGCATCATTTCCGCGTACCGCTACGGCCAGCGCTTGGTAGATGCGGATTCGACCGATGTGTGCTGCGAGGGTCTGCCCACGCTCAGATAAGTGAAGCCCAATTCCTGCATTAGATGCGGTTCGAACAAGTTGCGCCCGTCAATAACGATGGGGTAACGCAACGTATAGCGGAGCTTTTGCAGATCGAGCCGGGCAAACTCTGCCCAATCGGTGAGGATCAGCAGAGCGTCAGCGTTATCTGCGGCGGCATAGGGATCATCGACATACTGCAGGGACTCACTCGGGGGTAGCTCCACCCTGGCGCGATCCATTGCTGCCGGATCATACGCGCAGATGGTGCTGCCCGCATCGAGCAGCATGCGGATGATTTCAAGAGCAGGAGACTCGCGGATATCGTCTGTTCCCCCCTTGAAGGAAAGACCGAGTACGCCGAGCCTCTTCTTGCGGAGGGTCCACAGAGCCGAACGAATCTTTTGAAAGAATCGCTCTTTTTGCAACTCGTTGATCTTTTCCACTTCCTTCAGCAATGCGAAGTCGATACCCAACTGATGGGCGACGTAACGGAATGCGGCGACATCCTTGGGGAAGCAGGAGCCACCGTAGCCGATGCCTGCACTGAGGAAGCGCTTGCCAATCCTCTTATCGAGGCCCATGCCCTGAGCCACCTGCTCTACATCGGCATCGACGGCTTCGCACAGATTCGAGATCACGTTGATGAAAGAAATCTTCATGGCCAGAAACGCGTTCGAAGCGTGCTTGATAATCTCCGCGGCCTTGGTGGAGGTTTGCAGAATAGGAGGAAGATTGTCGGCGGAACAATGGCCGGGCACAGCATCGGGACGATTGTAGTAGCCACCTGCAGTGAGCGGCTCGTAGATCGCGGCGAGCAGCCGGGCGGCATTCTCAGTATCTGCCCCGAGGACGACTCTGTCGGGATGCAGGAAATCCTGGACCGCTGTTCCTTCACGCAGGAACTCGGGGTTGGAGGCTACATCGAAGAGCGTCCGCGAGACGCCGTTGCGTTCGATCGTGCGGCGAATCCAGTCGTTGGTGTAGACCGGCACCGTGCTTTTTTCAACAATGACCTTGTAGGAATGGATGGATCGGGCGATCTCGCTGGCGACGGCGTCTACATAAGATAGATCCGCGTTGCCGGTCTCGCTTTGCGGCGTGCCGACGGCGATAAAAATCACCTCTGAGTCCTGGGTCGCGTGACTGAGATCGGTGGTGAATTGCACACGGCCGTTGGCGCGGTGCTTGCTCAGCAGCTCGGGGAGAAACTCCTCGTGAATTGGGACTACGCCCTGGTTAAGCTGGTTGACCTTGGCTTCGTCATTGTCGACACAAAACACGCGGTGGCCGATTTCGGCGAAGCAGGCAGCCGCCACCAAACCAACATATCCGGATCCGACTACGGTAATTGCGATGGATTCGCTCATCTTGTTCGTGGCCACCTGGGCATGCATGCCTTGATGAAACTACGTTTCCCGAGGGAAAGCTATCCCTCCATTGGTGCAAGATCGCTGGAGAGTTGGAGATCGAACGCTCAAAACAGTCTGATGAAGAGTGGTCCCATACGGCTGCCTCGATAGCTGATTAGACCGCTGCCTGGACGCTGCTCGCGGTCGTGGCAGGGGCCCCCGAAGGCCGTTTGTCCTTCTTCGCTTCCTCTTCATGGTATTCCATCTCAGTGTTAATCGACCAGACGTTGTCCTTCGCCAGACTACCGGCAAGGATATTATCAACAGCTGTCATGGCCGTGAGCATGGAATGATCCTGATTGTTGTACTTATGCATTCCATTCCGGCCCACGAGATACAAATTCCCAAAATGATCAAGAAATTCGCGGATCACGTGGAATCGGTCGTAGGTGCCAAAATAGGCAGGGTAGGTCTTGGCGACGCGCACCACGTGCGCATCACTTACATCCTTGGCCTTGAGAATGCCGATCTTCTCTACTTCCGCAATGGCAAATTTCTTGAGGTCTTCATCCTCCATCTTCCATAACGCATCCGTCTCATAGCAGAAATACTCCAGACCGATCCATGTCTTGGTGGGATCGGCTACCAGGTACGGACTCCAGTTATTGAAGATCTGCAGGCGGCCCACGAGGACATCCGGCTCCTGGACATAAATCCAATTGTCTTTGAGCGGGCTGCCGTCAGCTTCGCGTACGGTCAGGTGGTCGACGAGCAGGCCGACGGTGATGAAATCCCGATACTGCAGGCCGTCGCTCACTTCGCGCACTTCGGCGGGAATCGGGGTATCCATGGCATCCACCAATTCGCGAACCGGCATGGTGGAGAAGACATAGTCTGCCTCGAAGCGGCGACGTTCTCCGTTATCATTCACGGCTTCGACGGCGGTTACGGTATTTCCCTGAACAAAGAGGCGCGCAACCCGCCAGCCGAGAAGAATCTCGCCGCCCCGTTCGCGAATCTGATCGGCGGCGTGCTCCCACAGTTGGCCAGGGCCATACTTGGGATAGAGGAACTTTTCAATCAGCGAGGTCTCGGTTCCCTTCTGCTGGATGGCCTGTTCCTTCGCAGGGCGGAAGGCCTTTTTGAGAAAGTGCAGGACAGCCGTAGTGAGCGAGAGTCCCTTGATGCGCTGCGCTCCCCACTCGGCACTAATTTGCTCGCAGGGAACTCCCCACACCTTTTCCGTGTAGGACTTGAAAAACGTGAGATAGAGCTGACGGCCGAAACGGTTGATGAGAAAGTCTTCGAGTGAATTCTCTTTCCTGCGCGGGAACAGCCTGGCCAGCAGATAGCTGACGCCAATCTTGAGGGTACGCGTGATGCCCAACTTGCGCAGCGTATCGCCGGTGAGCTTGATGGGGTAGTCGAAGAATCTACGGAGAAAATAGATGCGGCTCTTACGCGAACGCACCAGCATGACAAGGTCGGTCGTTTCCGGCGTCAGTCCCTGGGCCGTGGTCTTGAGGACTCGTTCCTTGTTCTGGTGGCGTAATGCATGCTGCGTATCCTCGCTGGCTTCGGGCGGCATCAGTTCCATCCACCAATTCATCACCCGGTCCGATTTCGAAAAGAACCGGTGGCCGCCAATGTCGATGCGATTGCCGTTATGCCTGATCGTGCGTGAGATGCCGCCGATCTCATGGCTGGCCTCGAGCACAATGGGATGCACATCGGAACGGCGAAGAAACTCGAGGGCAGCGGTGAGACCTGCGGGCCCGGCGCCGATGAGTAGGGCGGTTTTAGGCATGAACACTCCAGACGCTTGCGATCAACAAACACGGAACGGGTGAAGCCAGAAGATATCTATCGTTGAGCCCGGGTCGCTGAGCCCGGGCATCTCTACCATGGTAACCGGAGAGATGCGTTATCGTACGGCGCGTTGCCATCAACCACCGGCTAAAGAGTCGCCAGAAACACGTTCTTGCGTCGACATGAGAGCACCGCTGGTTATTCTCTTCGCTATTACTCAAAAAGGTTCCTGCAAGCGTTAGAAAACGAGCATGACGATCCTACACAGAGAGAAACGATCAAGAGCCTAGCACGCTCCGTCGCTGCATGCGCCTTTAGCCGTTCGATAAGGTACCTTGCGCGCTAATTGTGTTCGCTGTTCTGTTCAGAGGCATATCTGTTTCTTTTCTAGACAGGTGAGTACGTTTTGATTACCCTGAACGAGCATTAGCAGTAAAACCAATGCACAAAAAAATCCGCGTCGCACAAGCATCCCACCGTTGGCTGCGAGAATATCGCGCCAGCAGCACCGGGAGGCAGGTTCGAAGCGGCAGTTCCGGATCGGGATTCACTCCTCAATCCGCCCGCTGTGAGCATCACATTTGTAATCACGCTGCAACTATTGTTGGATTTGTAACCAGCGAGGTTACTTGGTAAAAACGAGTGGATGCAGCGCATGGTCGATTTGTGTCTGTACTCTGCGTTACGAGATGGAAGCCTGAACCGGGGAGTGAAATGCGTCCTCTCGGACCTGAGCTTGCTGACATCTTCAAGATACCGAAGGGATCTACATTGACTTCACGGGCGGGCAACATGCGACTTGTCTCTAGAGCACTTGCATTCGCAGTTTTGGTGGCTGGGGCCGCCCTGCCGAATGCATCGCAGGCGCAGGTGGTGCCCGCGATTAAAGGCGCCGGAAGCCAGATTAACGTTTATGGGCTGTATGCTCTGGTGAAACCCGATTTCAATGCGACTCTCGACTATCCGCCTGGCAGTCTTCCGCCCGCGAGCACAAATAAGGCCAATGGCTACAACCAGGGTTTTGCGGGAGGCGCTGACTTTCGCCTGGGACGTTTCAGCTTTGGGCAGCCTGCGCTGGACGTTCGCTACACGTACAGCACGGGTCACTACGGCTCACAGCGGACCTTTGTGGCCGGCCCTGAACTGCACTACACCTACCGCAGGTGGCATCCTTACGGCGACTTCCTGATTGGCCCCGGAAACATCACCTACAGCACGGGTCAGACAGACAGCAGCATCGTTTACGAGTTCGGCGGCGGCCTCGATTACCGCAAGACTCATCGCTTGAGCTTCCGCCTTGTCGATTTTCAGTACCAGCTGTGGAACTTGGGCAGCCACTACTATCCTCCCAATTTCGGCGGCTCCGGACTGCCCGGTGTAACGATCGACACGACGCTCAAGCCCTACACTCTCAGCTTCGGCCTTGTTTTCCGCGTCAGGTGATGCCGTTCCGCAGGATTCCATGAGAGTCAAGGTGGAACGGATGAGCGCGCTCCTGCTGCGGGACGGCGAAGTTCGTTTACATCTCTCGCATTTATCGGATGACGCCGTGAAGTAAAGATGTATCGCACACCCCAATTCGTCGATCCCTATCGCAAACCATCGTTTTCGTTATCGAACCGCATGGGCAGAGCGGCATGGTCGCTTTGCTATGCCCTGCTGTTTCGGCCTTCTCCCAGGCCACTCCATGCGTGGCGCGCCCTCCTTCTGCGATGCTTCGGAGCAAAGCTCGGCCCACATTGTCACTTCTATCGGAAGTCGCGCATATGGGCGCCATGGAACCTCGTGTGTGCCGACGGAGTGACACTGGGCGACGACGCGGAGATCTACAATCCCTCCCTCGTCACCATGGGTTCGCATGCGATCGTTTCTCAGCAGGCCTACATTTGCGGAGCCACGCACGACTACAACGACCCTGCCTTTCCGTTGATCTCGTTTCCGATGGTACTGGGCGCCTATTGCTGGGTGTGCGCGCGTGCGTCTGTCTGCCCGGGTGTAAATGTAGGCGAAGGCGCGGTGCTCGGTCTTGGTTCCGTGGCGGCGCGGGATCTGGATCCGTGGACCGTTTACGCAGGCGTTCCGGCGCAACCTATCAAGCAGAGGGTAGCGCGGGAGCAAGCCAGCCCGGTCACGTAATGAGTTGAACTCCACGCAACAGTCGGCATGTTTTTCGTGCAATTCTCCTGATAGTGTGAAGACAACGGAGTCGGCCGGTGCTTCCGCTCCAGACTGGTTTCGAAGCTGGTGTCAGGCTGGTTTCAGGCTGGCGTCATCCCCGGCGAACGTTGTCCAATTACCAGTTGTTCGATTACCACGCGAACAGGAGAAATACTCCAAGCGATGCACCAGGTCTTGCGAAACACGAATCCAGCTACGGCCAGTGAAACGACGCCTGCGAAGTGTGTCCGCGTCTCAAGCCGCCGCACGACGCTCCTTAGGGCAGCCTCAGGGACATGCGTGGGACTCTGCATACTGCTGCTTAGTCTGGGTGCGACGAACGCCGAAGCGCAGGACAGCTCGGCAGGCTCGTCTCAAAGTTCAGAGCCGGTTGTGATTACGCCGGCGCCCAGCAATCCGTCTTACACGCCGGTCGAGCCGCTTTTCCCACAGACAACCGTACCTTCCACAGACACGTCGGCGCGGTCGTCTCCACGCTATAGCGTTCCCACAGGTCCAGCACTCGGCGCCGGATTGGGCTATGGGCCTCTCCGTCCCGGAGACATCGTGGACGTGCAAGTATTCGAAGCGCCGGAGTATTCGACGCGCATGCCGGTGTCACCGGCCGGAGAAATCGCGCTGCCCTATGTCGGCCTTTTTCACATTGAAGGCATGACTTCGATCGAGGCGGGCAAGGCCATCGCCAGCTTCCTGGATCAGCAACAGGTTCTGCGCGACCCGCGGGTCATCGTTACGACACAGCAGTTCGGCTACAGCGTGACAGTGCTGGGCGAGGTCAAATCTCCTGGCATTTATGCGCTCGCGGGCAACAAGCGGCTGCTCGACATGCTTACCGAGGCGGGCGGAGTGACCGACCGGGCGGGACATGTAATCGAAATTTTTGCGCCAGGTTCCATCAAAGATCCGCAAACGATTCTGTGGGACCCAACACTGCGAGAAAACGATAACGCTGAACTGCCCATCAAGACGGGGGAGACCATCCTGGTCAGCCGTTGCGGCGTGGTTTACATCGGTGGCAATGTAGGTAGACCGGGCGCTTTCCCGATATGCGAGTCGAATCACACCACGCTCTCGCAGGTCATTGCTCTGGCCCAGGGCACTAAGCCCTCCAGCTGGACGCAAAAGACGCTGCTGCTGCGCACGACAGGGAACGGCACGCGCGTGGTGCAGACGATCAAGCTTGACGACGTGCTGCGCGGCCGGAAGGTGGACATCACCCTGCAGCCGGACGATATCCTATTCGTCCCTCCGAGCATCCTCAAGGCAGCGGGTAAGACAGCGCTGACCGCAGCGGTAGGTTTCGCCACCCAAGCCTTGTTCTACGTGCACTAGATTGCTGCCGCAGAGGCCTGCCCGCGAAGCACCCATGGTTACGAATTGGCGATGAAGTTCAGTATTGTCACAATTTCCTTCAATCAACGGCAGTATCTCGAGGAAGCCATCACCTCGGTGCTGACGCAGGACTACCCTGCGCAGGAACACATTGTCGTCGATCCAGGCTCGCAGGACGGAAGCCGCGAGTTGATCATGGGCTTTGCCGACCGTATCGCGAAGGTGATCTTCGAACCGGATCAGGGAGCAGCGGACGGGCTAAACAAGGGGTTCAAGCATGCCTCGGGCGAGATTTTCGGCTTTCTGAATTCTGACGATGTACTGCTGCCCGGGGCCATGAAACGTGTGGCTGAAGTTTTCTCGGAGCATCCCGATTGCGACATCGTCATGGGCAACGGCTTTACCGTCGATGCCAAAGGGAACCGTCTGCGGCGTATCCGGGCAGCTGGTTTCACCTTACGCCGCTACTTCTACGGAGGAGCCACCTGGCTGCAACAAGCGACGTTTTTCCGGCGCGCCGCGTTTGAGGCCGCGGGAGGCTTCAATACAAACAATCGCTCCTGCTGGGATGGTGAGCTGGTCGTCGACATGATCCGCCAGGGAGCGCGGGTGAAATACCTCGATGAGGATCTGGCGCTTTTCCGCATCCACGCAAAGTCAATCACCGGATCTCGCCGGCACAGCGAGATGATGAAGGCGGATGCGGATCGGATGTTTGCGCTCTCGTGCGGGCGCAGCTGGACGGCGATGGACACTTTGCGCGGCTATCTGTTCCGCATCGAGCGCGTGCTCACCCATCCAGGGGCTGTGCAATCGGCCATTCTGGCGCGGGTGCGGCGAGGCCAGCAATAGTGCCGAGGCCGGGAGTAATGCTAGGAGTAGCGCTCCAAGCATATTTAGTCATGATGGTTCCACACTTCGAGAAAGATTGGTGAAGCGCATCCCAGCACACTATAATCGACAGTCAAACGTAAGGAAATTCGAACACTTTATGGCAGGCGAAGGCAGGGGCCACAAGACGGCAAACCAGCAGAATCTTCTGTCCGATCGGCCTTCCGCCGTTCCTTCCTTGGCCATTTCAATTTTTAAATTCGGCGAACTTCCAAGCGCATGAGCATTTATCCCCCACCATCGGAACCGGTCGCCGTTCCCGAGTATCGCGAGCCCAGCGGGCGTGAGCGCTCGTTTCTCAGCCTCGGCCTCAACGATGGGCAGACCCTGCATCACTTCCTTCTCATCGGCAAGAAATATATCTGGCTCCTGCTGATCTGCACGCTCCTGGGCGTGGGTGCGGGTTATCTACAGAATGCGACCTCGCCCAAACTATACCGGTCCACGGCAAACATTCAGATCACCCAGGACACCGCCGATCAGTTCCGCATCGATTCGAGTGGGGGCTACGACAGCGGTTACATCGACGCCACCAAGCTGGATACGGAAATCACCATCCTGAAGAGTTCCACGCTGGCGATGAAGACCATCCTGTCGCTGCACCTCGACAGGAACAAGGACTTTCTGCCGCTGGGCACGAACCATGTATTCGACGTGAACAATATTCACGACCGGCATGGCCTGATCGGAATCTTTGAAGGAGGGCTTTCCGCAGACCGTTCCGGGCACACCAATATTCTCGATCTGAGCTTCACGGCGCGCAATCCGGAACTGGCAGCCATCATCTGCAATACCCTGATCGACAACTACGTCCAACACAACTTCAGCGACAACTACGCGGCCACCCAGGAAGTGTCTGTCTGGCTGCAGGCGCAGTTAGGGGACCTGAAGAATCGTCTGGAGAGAAGCCAGGACCACCTGCTGAATGTGCAGAAGGAAATTGGCCTGGTGGGTATCGATCAGACGCAGAGCATCGTGCTTTCTCGCCTGGTCGACATCAGCCACGATCTCAGCGCAGCAGAAACGGCGCGGCTGGTGGCGCAGGCCAAATTGATCACGCTACAGAGTGCGCCCCCCGATTTGCTCGCTACGCTGAGTGGCGACCCGGTTCTGATGAGCCTGAAGCAACGCACAAGCAGCCTGCAGGCGGAGAATGCGAGCCTTGGAGCCAAGTATGGCCCCAAGAGTCCCCAGCTGCTTCAACTTCGCGCAGAACTCGCGGAAGTCGAGCAGAGCATCAAAGTAGAACAACAGACGGTCATTGCTCGCGCCCAGGAAGAAGTCAATGCGACCCAGCATAATCAGGACGCTCTCAAGGGAAGACTAGACGAGGAAAAGAACTCGGCGTATCTGGGCAACTCCAAGGCCGTGGAGTATTCGCTCGCTCGCCGCGAGTACGAAGCGAATCGTACGCTTTACGACGGGTTGCAACAGCGGCTGCAGGAAGCAGGAATCATTGCCGGCCTGCACTCCACCAATATCCGGCGCATCGACCCGGCCGATGCCCCCGACTTTCCCAGTTCCCCGCGCAAGTCATCCAACCTGTTGATGGGCTTCTTATGCGGACTTGGGCTTGGCCTTGCCCTCTCGTTCGCGGTGGAAGCGCTGGACACAAACATCAAGACCATTTACGACATCGAAGAGCGGCTTGGCCTCCCCATGCTGGGCGTGGTTCCCCAGGTGGATACCAAGCTGCTTTCTCCCGAGGTCTTTGTCAGGGATGCCACGTCGTCGATTCCCGGAGCCTGGTCGCGGCTGGCTGAAGCTTATCGCGCACTGCGAACGACCATACTTCTTTCCCGCGCAGGAACGCCGCCCCAGGTGATCCTGGTGAGCAGCGCCAAGCCGTCTGAAGGGAAAACATCGATCACGACGCTCGAAGCGATTGTCTTCGCGCTGAACGGCGCTCGCGTTCTGCTGATCGACTCTGACCTGCGACGGCCTTCCGTGCACCTTCGCTTCAGGGTTGCGAACAAGGTGGGCTTAACTTCGGTGTTGACCGGCAAGTCCACACTGCAGGATGCCATTATGCCGGTGGCCGCTGTACCTTCCCTGCACATCCTGCCCGCGGGTCCCATCGCACCGATGCCGGCCGAGCTACTGGGATCGCTGCAGATGCAGAGGCTGATAGAAGGCTTGCGGACGAGCTATGACTTTATTCTGATCGATACGCCGCCGGTGCTCACGGTCACCGACGCGGCGGTGTTGGTTTCGCTCAGTGACGGTGTCGTGCTGGTTCTGCGCTACGGACAGTCCTCTCGGAATGTGGTGGCTCGGGCCAGCGAAATTCTTCTCCGTTCCGGCGCCCACCTGCTGGGCGTGGTGCTGAACGCGGTGGATCTGGAATCGTCGGATTACGCCGAGTACTACGGCCGCGCCTACAACGACTACTACCAGTCTCGCGTAGACGTTGAAGAGTAGCGTTTGAAAGCAATCATTGCCACGGGGTTCGGCAAGCTGCACTTCCACGAAACGGCCCGCGCCCTGGCCCTGGCCGGAGTTCAGGTCAACTTTATCACCGGCTGGGTACCGAACGACAGTCAGACGGCACTGGTGAATCTGCTGGGACGTTTTCTGGGAGAGAAGCACCTCGCTGCGCGCATGACTGCCCGCCAAATTGGAATTCCCGGCGTGTCTGTGACGCCGGTCGCGTGGACGGAGTTCGCGGGCACTTTCATCAAAGTGGCGCAACGATCCAGACCTTTTTCGAAGGTGCTTCCGCTCGATTTGGCGTATGGCATGGAGTTCCGGCTGGCGGCGTGGGGCAGCAGAAAGCATCTGAAAAATGCCGATGTGTTGCTGGTACGCAGCGGCGCAGGACAGTCCGGGGCGATCAGCAAAGCACGCAGCAACGGTTTGGCGGTGGTCACAGATCACTCGATCGCTCATCCGGCCTTTATGCACGAAGCGCTGCGCGACGAGTTTGCGCGCTTTGGCATGGCGGCGGGCTATGACCGGCGGGCAGACCTGTGGAAGCTGGTGCTGCGCGATTGCGCCGAGGCCGACCTGCTGCTGGTCAACTCCGATTTTGTGAAGAGGACGTTTGTCGAACAGGGTTACTCTGCGGACAAGATCCGCGTGGCGTACCTGGGAGTGCGCGAAGAGTTTTTCGGCCTGAAGCGTGATTACCGTATCGATGGGCCAGTACGAATTCTATTTACCGGTAATTTCGATGTGCGCAAGGGTGTGCGGTTGTTGCTGGAGGCGATTCGCCGTTGCCGGAAGAGCGGGCTCGATCTTCGCCTGGAGTTGATAGGCAATCTGGACAACGGAGCATCTTGCCTGCAGGCGGAGGATGCGGTGTTTTTCACCCATACCCCGTTTGCCCCGCGCGAGCAGGTCGCGTCGGCCATGGCCCGCGCGGACCTGTTTGTGTTTCCTACGTTTGCCGAAGGTTCTTCGCGGTCGGGCATGGAGGCTGCCGCGGCGGGCCTTCCTATTGTCACGACAGAGAATTGCGGCTTACCGCTGCAACATGAAGAGAGCGCAATCTATGTCCCGGTGGGTGACGCGGATGCGCTTGCTGACGCCATGAGCCGGGTTTGCTCCGACGAGATGCTGCGCACCAGAATCGGCCGAAACGCCATGAGGACGGTAACGCAGAACTATACCTGGCTTCAGTACGGGCAGATGGTGGCTGGTTATTTGCAGGAAGCTATTTGCAGCAAGCAGTGAGCGACGAGGCTGCTCGCTGCGGCGAGGCTGCTCGCTGCGGCGAGGCTGTGTTGTGCTGTGCCCTGCAGCGCAATAAATCTGCGGGTGCCCCATCCTTGACGGTGCTTTTCCGGCAAGGGTGGGATGCCACAAATCTCGACATACAAGGTCGTGGTAACCCACCCTTCGCGAAAAAAGCGAAGGATGGGGCACCCGCAGGTTTGTTGCACTGCCACCAAGCGATATCGAGCCGCATTTCTCTATCGCTCTCAACCGCGTGAGAAATACCGGCTAGATCAAGACCAGGTGCGTCTCAACGGCTTCGAGCAGGGAGACGGCGACAGCATCGGCCAGATGGGCGGCCGTCAACGATTCTTCTCTTGTGTCGGCTTCGCCGGAGATGAAGATGGTCTTCATTCCGAGTCGCTGACCAGCCTCGATATCGGTGAGGGAGTCGCCAATGAAAATACTGTTCTCCGCGTTAGCTTCTGGAAAGCGCTCGAATGCCTGCTCGAACATACCGATATCGGGTTTGCGGCAACGGCACTCGTTCCTGTCATGGGGACAGTAGTAGATGGCGTCCAACTGCACGCCCTGTTGCAACAGATCACGCTGCAGATTGTCATGCATAGCGTCGAGTTGCGCAGAGGTATAGAGGCCCAGCGCGATGCCTCGCTGATTGGTCACAAGAATCAAAGTCAAGCCAGCCCGCTTCATGCGGTTTATGGCGTCGCAGGCGCCCGGCAACCAATGAAACTGAGACCAGTGGGTGACGTAGTCCCCTTCGCGGGGCTTTCGATTCAAGACACCGTCGCGATCAAGAAACACGTAGCGTACTCGCTTTGCATCCATCGCTATAATTATGACGGCTAACACTGGAGTTCCCCTGAGATTCATGTCCGGCCTTGCCGCGGAGCGCATTACTCTTCTGAGTTTTCGGACATTCGGCGATTACGTTCTCAAAGCGCCGTTTCTCTTTGAGCTCTTCCGTCGCTATCCCCAAGCCAAAATCACCGTGATTACGAACCGCAAAGGTGGTCAGGTCTATCCCTTGGTCGACTCCCGCCTGAAAGTGGTCGTTGTGGATCACGGGGACGGCAAAATGAAGGTGCTGCGCACCGTCCTGGGCGTGCCACGCGCGGATCTGGTTTTCGCGCTGGATGACAGCCGCACCACACTGGTGCTCTCGCTCCTGATCCAAGGGAAGCGGAAAACAGGATGGGTGCAGGGGGTTAGCCTACTGTACGCGGAAGGCGGCTTCTCTGAGTGGACGAGCGTCCGGCCCTGGCTTTCGCGTCTGGTACGAGCGGTATATCGGCCGGGCCGAATTCGTCTGCCGGAAGACAGGCACGACGCCGAGGTAGAACTCGAACTCCTCGATATAGAGGGAACAGGGATCGAGGGAACAGGGCGGCCGCTCGCCTCGTATCGCAGTGAGTACGCTGCACCCGCAGCAGTGCAGCCGAGCGATCCTTACATCTATTGCGCGGCCGAGGCGGGATGGCGTGCACGACAGCTTACCGATGCACAATGGACCAGGATCATCGATAGCCTTTTGCAGAGCTTTCCTCGACATACGGTTGTCATCCACGGCGCTGCGAAAGCCGTCGAACAGTTTGTCTCGAACAAGCGTGTGGTTGCGTACACTCAGGGCTCGGTGAAGGATTTGTTTGAGAAGATTTCGGCAGCAGAAATGGTGATCGCTCCCGATAGCTTTGCATTGCACCTGGCTTCGCTTTACGACGTGCCGGCGATCGGCTATTTCGGCCCGGCGCATCCGCACCGTTTTCGGCCAACCAGCCCTCGCAGCAGCAGCCTCTTTCACCAGCCGGAGTGCTCCCCTTGTCTTCAACTAAGAGGTGACAGCCCGTGCCGCAAAGGATTGGCGCAATGCAGTTCGCTATCGGCGATGACGCCAGATGAGTTCGTCGCGGCGGCAAAAATTGCTCTGCCGGAGTAATCTCTCGATGCAGGTGGTCGCAGTGACAGAAGACCCTCTCTGCCGGAACTCTCCGGGTGCCCAGGTGGACCAGCATGGCTATCATTGCGCTCACGATTGAATTGCATATTGAGCAGGCACACTCGCTCAAGGACCGCCGGCAGGTGGTTCGTAGTCTGAAGGAAAAGCTCCGTCACGGCTTCAACATCTCGGTGGCCGAATTGGATGAGGCGGTCACCTGGCAATCTGCGACGATTGGCGTCACCGCTATTTCCCGGTCTCGTGACTACCTTTCCGGGCTGATGCGGCAGGTGGAAGATGCCGCAGTGCGCATTGCGAACGACCTGGGAGCGCAAGTGTTCGATTCCTGGTGCACTTTTGTCGAAGATGACCGCGAAGATGACCACGCGGATGAGCAGATGGAATAGGCTGCGCTCCTTTTCTGGTATTCTTAGAAGTTTAGCTAAGGGACTTTTTTTCATGGCGGAACCAAGAGCACGAAAATACCATCGTGATCGCGTTGCGGAAACGCTGCGCGAAGAGATCAGCGGCATGATTATCGGCGAGTTGTCTGACCCGCGTATCAGCTTTGCCTACGTCAGCGAGGTCGTGTTGAACCCCGGCGGCAAGTCCGCCCGGGTCTACATTTCCGTAGACGGCGGTGAAGTGGAAGAGGAAAAGACACGGGAGGCGCTCACGGCGGCTAGGGGATTCATTCGCCACGAACTGCTGGAGCGTATGGGTGTTCGGCACGTTCCCGAGTTGTCGTTTCAGATCGATAAATCGAAGCATCTGAAACTGCGCATCGACGAACTGCTTGGGCGCACCAGGAAAACGCAAAAGACAGAAACGAAGGATGGTGCGAAGCAACCCAAGACCGCCGCACCAGTCAAGAAATAACACCGGTCAAGCAGTAACACCAGCCAAGGAGCAACACCAGCGCTCAGCCAGCTGTCCCGCGATGCTATCCCAAAACCCAATCGATACCGTATTGCGCGCTATCGACCAGGCCGAACGCCTGCTGTTGACCGCGCATGCACGGCCTGACGGCGATGCCGTCGGTGGGCTGCTGGCGTGCTGGATGATGCTGCGGCAAATGGGTAAGCAGGCAGACATGGTGCTCAGTGATCGCGTTCCGTACATCTATCGCTCGCTGCCGTGTGCGTCACAGATTCGGCAGGTAAGCCGGGTGGAAGGCGACTACGATGCGGTGATTCTGCTGGAATGCGACGGCATCGCGCGGACGCGGCTTGAGGGGTTGCAGAATCGCATGATGATCAATATCGATCACCACACCAGCGGCCGCCCCTTTGCCGCGGTGAACTGGATCGACGGCAGTGCGTGCGCGGTAGCGGAAATGATCTACAAACTCGCGGACCGGGCCGGTGTACCAATCAGTCCGGAGATGGCCACGTGCATCTACACAGCCATGCTCTCGGACACAGGATCCTTTCGCTACGAAGGAACGGATGCTCAGACATTCGAACTGGCACGGGAACTGGTGCGCAAGGGCGCAGACCCGGTACGCATCGCGCAGGATGTCTATTTCTCGAATCCACTGGCAAAGATCAGGCTGCTCGGCGCCGCATTGGCCAATTTGCATCATGACGGACGGCTGGCGTGGCTTTGGGTCTCGGAGAATGACATGGACCGCAACCATGCAGTTGAAGAGGACTGCGAAGGCATCGTCAATTACGCCGTCGGCATCGAGGGTATCGAGGTGGCGGTGTTTCTGCGGGAACTCCGCGACCGCCGCGTTCGCCTTAGCCTGCGCAGCAAGGGCCGGGTGAATGTGGCCACCATCGCCGAAAGATTCGGTGGCGGAGGCCATGAGAACGCCAGCGGCTGCACGCTTGACGGACCGCTTGAGGCGGCGACCGGGCTGATCCTTACCTGTCTGCGCGCCGAGATCATAGATTCTGCTTCCGCCCAGGGCGTTGTCTAGCCCGCATTTCTCATTACAGTTAAGAACGATAGCGAAACGCAGACTAGCGGGCTGCCGGGGTGTAAAAACGGCGGCTTCCCTTGCTTTTACGCGCTGGACAAGATGCCGCCACGGATCTCTCGCCAGCGCACTGAATCTGATAGCCTTATGGCCGGAGCCACCCTATGCGAGGAATGTCAATTCGGGGTGCGGGCGTATTGAAACGGATTCCCAATCACTTGGCGCCAATAACCGGCGTGGGGGGTGGATTTCCCTGGCAGAAAATCATGAAAGGATTCGTTCCCCCGGTGCACGTCCATACGGGAACCGCGATCGCGCATCGTGGCTGCCAAAACATTCGCAGGCGAACGATAACCGCTGCAGCTCTTGATGTCCTACTCCTACTGCCTGGCAGAATCGATGGCTGAAAATCGAGTAAACCCCGAAACACCTCGAGTGCTTGTTCGTCCGAGCAGCGCTTTCGAAGCGTTACAAGCGCGCTTCCCTGCCCTCCACGACACGCTCGATGCGATCAGCCTTTTCATCTTTACTCCTTTTTTTCTGTTTTACGGGCTCGTGCCGATTTTCGGCGGGGATGGCCTGGGACTCGTAGGGGCCGACGAGCCCCGGTATGCGCAAATAGCGCGAGAGATGCTTACCCGGCACGACTACATCACACCGGTGCTGTGGGGCCACCCGTGGCTGGAAAAGCCTGCTCTTTATTACTGGCGCGCCATGTTTGCCTTCCTCGAGTTCGGTGTGCACGACTGGGCTGCGCGTCTGCCATCGGCAACCTTTGCGTTCATCCTGGTGGCATTGATCTATCTCCATCTGCGCCGCTTCCGCCCAGGGAGCCAGCTGGATGCCGCGTTGATTACCGCTTCCTGCGCCGGGATCATCGGCTTCGCCCGCGGGGCATCCACCGATATGCAACTCGCCGCGCCGTTCTGCATCGGCATGCTGGGGTGGTATGCCTGGTATGAAACGGGCAAGAAGTTCTGGCTATTCGACCTGTACTTTTTTGTAGGTTTGGCAACGCTGGCGAAGGGACCGGTCGCGCCGGTGATGGCCCTGATGATCATTTTCTGCTTCGCCGGCCTACGGCGCGAATGGTCTCTGCTGAGACGCACCATCTGGATCCCAGGATTTCTGCTTTACTTCGCCATGGTGCTGCCGTGGTTTATCGCCGTGCAGCGGAGAAATCCGGACTTTCTTCGCGTATTTTTCCTGGAACATAACCTGGAACGATTTGCCACCAACCGCTACATGCACCATCAGCCGCTGTGGTACTACCTGCCCATCATGCTGCTCGCGCTTATGCCCTGGGCGGTCATTGCCCTGCGCGCGCTGTGGGAAGGCATACAGCAGTCGATCGCAGAATGGCGGGCGCGCTTCTCAAAGCACCACTATGCTGGCCATTCGCGATGGGGCGATGCCTTTCCGGAGTTCCTCGTCCTCTGGACGCTCATCCCGGTCGTGGTTTTTTCCTTTTCCCAGTCCAAGCTGCCTGGCTATATTCTTCCTTCGATTCCGCCGCTCACCATTCTCACCGGCGACTACATCAACCGCACTCGCAAGGAAGGCCTGAGCGTGTGGCTGCTGATGCTGCATGCTCTGCTCAGCGCGGTGACGATTCTGCTGGTGTTGTTGCTGCCCTGGCATATCGGTCATCCGGGCTCCATGCCGCCGCTCAGCATCCTGTTGCCTGCGATTTCGAGTGGCCTGGCGGCGGCGCTGCTGATCCTGATTGTGGTGGCCCGTTTTGGGGTTTCGCGGCTGCGGCTCGTCACGATGGTTCCGCTGGTCGTCATGCTGCTGTTCATCTTTGGCGTCGGCCCCTTCTTTGGTCTACCCGCACTGTCCTCCACAAAAAAGAATATTCGCCTGCTGGACGCTGCCTACTCTGCCCGCCCGCTAGCCGCCATCATCAGCCAGATCTCGCGGCCCAACCAGGGCGTGGCGGTGTATAGGGTACGGCGCGACGTCGAGTATGGACTGTCGTTCTACCGTAATCATCGCGTCGAAAACTACGACGTAGATGGTGTCCCAGCCGGTGAGCACATCCTCATCACCCGCGAACTCTATAGCGGGCAATTGCGCACGGTTCTCGCCGGGCGCTCGTACCAACCGTTATTTTCTTATCCGGCACAGAGTTTGGCGGTCTATCAGGTTTTCGCCAAGCCGTAGGGGCGCGGCCGCTCAAGGGGCCACGTGAATTCGAGAGGGCTCCAGTTCCCAGGGGATGGCCCGGCGCCGTACACTCCTTTTCAACGCTGCGAGCAGCGTGAGTCGCTCGCAACAGTAGCTAGCAGCCGTAGCTCGCAACGGGAATCGGCCTGGCAGCAGGCCCCATAACGCAGAATGACGCCAGCCCTTAACCTGGAAATACTTGATTTGCGCCATTTCACCGCCGGCCACCTTAAGCCGCTCTTAGAGGCGGAAAGCCGGGTATGGAACGACCGCCTGCACTGGGACTTTAATGCGTCGGCTAAACTACTGCTGCAATACCTCGACTCGCATCTTCTGCCGGGCTACGTGGCCATGGAGAATGGCCGCATCTGCGGCTATGTCTTCTGCGTATACGAGGGTGAAAAGGCACTGGTAGGCGATGTCTTCGCCATGCCTTCGGCCGCCAACCCACAGATGGCCCAGGATGTGGAACGGTGCCTGTTAGAACACATGATCGAACTGCTGCAACATTCCCCCGGATTGGACCGCATTGAGTCGCAACTGTTGCTGCGTCCGCATGGCACGCACACGGAGACTCTCCGCGGATTCGGCTTTCACCTCTATGAGCGCCTGTTTATGGAACTGGAGTTGGCTTCGACCGGCCTCTACGAGCCGCCGGCTGGAAACCGGGTGGAAGGACTGACTTTGCGTTCCTGGCGCGAGACCGATTTTGCCGCGGCCGGCCGCCTTATCGCAGAGGCCTACGAGGGGCATCTGGATAGCGTAATCAACGATCAGTACCGGTCTGTTTCCGGATCGCTGCGGTTCCTGCACAACATCGTCCGCTTTCCCGGTTGTGGGATTTTTGATCCAGCTGCCTCACGCGTGCTTGCGTACCGTGACCGCGAAGAACTTGCTGCACTGTTGCTTTGCTCGCGCGTGCGTGAGGACGTGGGACACGTAACGCAGATCTGCGTCGGCAAGCAATTTCGCCGGCGCGGCCTGGGCGCCTGGCTCCTGGCCGACTGCTCAAGCGCGCTCCGCGCATCTGGATTCAAGGCGCTGACGCTTACGGTCACGCGCCAGAACACAGAGGCTGTCGCACTTTATCAGCACAGCGGATTCATCACTCGCCAGACCTTTGACGCATTGGTATGGGAACGCCGTATGCGGGGCCAGCGATGACGAGCAATACCATTCCGGAACGCGCCGTCCTTGTGTATTCTTGAGTCATGGCGCAAGCGGCAAGCAAAGCAGCGACAAAGGAAACCCGGTTGGGCTACATGGCCCTGATTGCCGGCTGGTTAATCCCCGGGGCAGGACATCTGATGCTCAAACGTTGGGGCCGCGGCATCCTGATTTTGGCATCGATCAGTTGCATGTTCGTGCTTGGCATCATGATGGGCGCCAAGCTCTACGCGCCGAATACCGCGGACCTTTTGGGCATGCTGGGTTTTCTGGGTGATCTCGGATCCGGGCTGTTGTACTTCATTGGCCATGGGCTGGGACTAGGCCAGGCTCCAGTACAGGTGGTTACTGCGGACTATGGCGCCAAGTTTGTCGTGGTCGCCGGCCTGTTGAACCTGATTTCCGCTGTGGATGCGCACAGTATCGCGGTTGGGAGAAAGCCATGACTCTGACGCCTTCTCATTTCACGACAGTCATTCTGTTTGCGACCTTCGCATCCATTGTGTTCGGGATCACCCAGCGCAGCACGCCCAAATCGATGGCTCGTTATGGGGCCTATTGCTTTGTCATGTTTATTGCCGCTGTGATTGCTGCCAGTTGGGTTATGTTCTTCATCCGCCACTAGGCTCCGCCGCTCTTCCTTACCATCCTTGACGGTGCTTTTCGGCTAGGGGCGCCCCAGCCACAAATCTCAGCGCACACTGTCGTGGTGCCCGCCAAGCGATATCGAGCAGCGTTTCTCTATCGTTCTCAACCGTGTGAGAAACGCAGGCTAAGCTTTTAGACCAGACTAGATGCGCACCAGCTCGGTTTGCTTGAGGCCGGTCACTACGGCGCGGCCTGGTTCCGTCAGCATGTTGATCTCACTGCGTACGCCAAATTCGGGCAGATAGATGCCCGGCTCCACAGAGAAGCAGGTATAGGGAAGAATCAGGCGGTCGTCGTGGGTTTCGAGATTGTCGAGATTCGCGCCGTTGCCGTGGGTTTCGGTCGATATGCTATGTCCCGTGCGATGCGTGAAGTACTCAGCGAAGCCGGCTTTGCGGATGACATTGCGCGCGGCGTCATCGGCTTCCCATCCCGCAATCGGCTGACCGGCGGCGAAGGCATCCTGCACGACCTTGATGGCAGCGTCACGTGCTTCCGCAACGGTTGCGAATACCTGATGTTCGCGATCGCTCGGGTTTCTGCCAATGACAGCTGTCCAGGTGATGTCGTAAAAACAGGTGTTGGGGCGATCCATGCGACCCCAGATGTCGATGAGAAGAAAGTCGCCTTCGTTTATGGGCTTCGAAGCAGCTGAGGTGGGCTCGTAATGCGAGTCAGAGCTGTTGGCGTTCACCGAGACATTGGGCCCATATCCTTCGGCAATGCCGGCGCGGCGCATGGCTTCCTGCAGCCACACCATCACTTCATACTCATTGAGTGGTTTTCCCGGCGAACGCAGACGTGCGGCGATGTGCTGCCATGCGGCACTTACGATCTCGTCGATGGGCCGCTGCGCTTCGTAATGACTGGCGATCTGCTCCGTAGTCAGGACGGCTTCAAAACTGCTTACGAGATCGGCGGAGCTGACGATCGTCTTGCCGAGATCGCGCAGCACTTCGATCGTTCCCGCGTCCACCAGGGAGACATACATGATGGCATTGCGCGGCGAGTACTGCATCGCCAGAGTCTTGTACGGCTCAAGCATGGTGCGCAGGCCGCTTTCGAATTCCTGCCACGAGGAATACACTTCGCCTTTGCCGGGCAGAGTTGCGAGCTTGCCACTCTCGATGCGATGGGTCAGCTTGCGCGGTTCACCCTCGGCAGGGATCAGGTAGTACCAGCGCCGTGACACGTGCAGCGTCTCGCTGAGACCGAGAATGCGATAGGCAATGGGGTCGCGATGATGATGGTCGTAGAAGAGCCAACCATCCAGGTTCTGGTCGCGCAGGGCTTGCTGGATTGCTTCCAGGTTCATGTCTAACGTTTAGGTCTAGCGTTCATGTCCGGCATTCATGTCTGACGTGTAGCTCTGTACCAGCAACGAATCTCCGGGTGCCCCATCCTTCGCTTTTTTGCGAAGGATGGGATACCTCGAACCTTAAACCGCGTTCTCTTTTTCTCTGCGCTGTTAAGCCTGCAGCTTGAACGCGTTGCTACTGTGCGGTCAGTTGGGCGGCGACACGTTCGGTCACGAAGGCCTCGACCGTGTCGCCTTCCTGGATGTCGTTGAAGTTGGCAATGCCCATACCGCACTCCATGCCGTTGGTGACTTCGCGAGCGTCATCCTTGAAGCGCTTGAGCGAAGAAAGCTTGCCCTTGAAGACCTGCGCTCCATCGCGCATGAGCCGAACCTCTGCATCGCGCTTGATGGAACCGTCGACTACGCGGCAGCCGGCGATGGTACCCACCTTCGGAATTCTGAAAATGTTGAGCACCTGCGCACGGCCGACATAGTTCTCCTTGATCGTCGGTTCGAGCAAGCCCAGCATGGCCTTGCGGATCTCGTCCTGTAGCTCGTAAATGATCGAGTGCAGGCGAATCTCCACGCCATCCTGTTCTGCAAGATCGGCGGCTTTGCGTTCAGGACGCACGTTGAAGCCGATGACGATCGCGTTCGAAGCAGAAGCCAACAGGATGTCGCTTTCGGTAATCGCGCCAACGCCTGTGTGCAGGACCTTGATGCGTACTTTCTCCGTCGACATCTTCTGCAAGGAATCAGCCAGCACTTCGACCGAGCCCGTCACGTCTCCCTTAAGGATCAGTGGCAGTTCCTTAACGCCAGCCTGCTTGATCTGCTCGGCCAGGCCTTCGAGCGATACACGGGAAGACTTCGCCAGTTGGGACTCGCGCTCCTTCATCTTGCGATACTGCGCGATGCCCTTGGCCTTGTCGCGGTCGGCAACCACCAGAACGGTGTCGCCGGCGTCAGGCATGCCTTCCAGTCCCAGAATTTCTACCGGAGTCGAGGGCACAGCTTCCTGCGTTGGGCGGCCGCGGTCGTCGAACATGGCGCGCACCTTGCCGAAGGTATTGCCCATGATGAAACTGTCACCCGCGCGCAGAGTACCGTTCTGCACCAGGACGGTGGCTACCGCACCGCGTCCGCGATCGAGTTTGGCTTCGATCACAGTACCTACGGCAGGACGGTCGGGGCTGGCTTTGAGGTTACCCAGATCCGCGACCAGGCAGATCATTTCGAGCAGAAGATCGAGATTCTGACGCTTCTTCGCCGAAACATCTACAAAAACCGTCGAACCACCCCACGCTTCGGGCACCAGTCCACGATCGCCCAATTGCTGCTTGACGCGATCCGGCTGTGCGTCCGGCTTGTCGATCTTGTTGACCGCAACGATGATGGGCACGCCCGCTGCCTTTGCGTGGTCGACCGCTTCGAGCGTCTGCGGCATCACGCCGTCGTCGGCGGCAACCACGATCACAACAATGTCAGTGACCTTGGCGCCGCGGGCACGCATGCGGGTAAACGCTTCGTGACCTGGGGTGTCGAGGAAGACGATTTCGCGGCCAAAGGCCGGCGAATCGGGCTTAGCGATGCGCACCTTATACGCGCCGATGTGCTGGGTAATGCCACCGGCTTCGCCAGAGGCAACGTCGGTTTCGCGGATGGCGTCGAGCAGCGAAGTCTTACCGTGGTCAACGTGGCCCATCACCGTGACGACAGGCGGCCGCGTCACTTCAATCTCGCTGACGCTCGCATCGCTCATGAGGTTCTCAAGAGCCTCATTCGCCATTTCATCTTCGAACGTGATGACCTGGGTATCGGCTCCGAACTGGGTGGCGACATCCTTGACCAGCTCCGCATCGAGCGATTGGTTGACGGTGACAAAGACGCCGCGCATCAAAAGCGACGCGATCAGGTCTTTACCACGCACTCCCAGCTTTTCCGCCAGATCCTTTACGCTGATGCCCTCGGTCACGGTGATGGTGCGCGTGATGGGCATCGGCTCGTGCGGGACCTGCGCTCCGCCAAAACGCGGCGGCGGCGCAAAGCCCTTCATTGGGCCTTCTTTGGTCTTCGGGTATTGCTGGCGCCCGCGGCGCTGCTGCGGAGCTGCTCTCTGCGGCCGTGGAGCTTCGCCCGTAGGCGGAGTCAGGCCGCCGGCGCCGGCGCCGGCGCCTGGGCGAGGCGCGCCAAAGGCGGGACGAGCACCAAAACCAGGCCTGGGTGCGCCAAAGCCGGGACGGCCACCGGCGCCCGGAGGGCCTCCAGGGCTGCTGCGCGTTGGATGCATGGGCCTGCGGGCATCTCCAGGTCCACCCTGGGGCCGCGGACTATAGCCTGGGCCACTGCCACCGGGTCCACCCGACGGGCGGCCACGATCAAAGATGGGCCTTCCACGCTGAATGACGCCTCCCGGAGGTTGCGGGGCGCTGGAAGAAGACACCGTCGGTTGGACCACTGGCGGCGGCGGCGGCGGAGCCAGGTAGACCGGACGAGGTCCAGTCTGAGGCATGATGACGCGCCGTGCCACAGGGGCCGGAGGAGGAGGGGCTACCGGTTCCGCGGGCAAAGCAGCCTTCTCTGGCCCAGCCGGCTCCGACGCAGCGGCAACGGGCGGGGCGGCAGACGCCGCGACCGCAGGAGCACTCACCTGCGTGGGCGGTACGGCGACGGCCGCTGCGACGGCAGGCGCAGCGGGACGAACCTCGACGCCGGAAACGGGCGGCTTGACGGCCACCACCGCACCTGCGGGGGGACGGACTTCGACGCCAGAAACGGGCGGCTTGGCGACCACGGGGCCGGCAGGCGGCTTGGCCGAAATGGCCGGCGGCGCGACGATGATGCGGGGTTCCTGCCGAGGCTGAGGCACAATCCTACGCGGCGCAGGTGGTGGCGGAGGTGCAGGACGTTGCGTCTGGCTGCCCTGGTTCTGCGCTGAAAGATTCGGCGTCGACGAAGCTTGTGCACTTGGAACGGAAGCCGCCGGAGGGGCAGGCGGACCGGAGATAGTGCCGGCCGACGAGGCACTGACGGCTGGACGGGATGTGGCCGGAGATACGGCGATGACGCTCGGTGCGGCGGAAGCGGAAGAGGCCGGAGGGGCGGACACGACCGGACGAGCGGCTTGCGGTACTGCGGGCGCGGAGACGGCTGGCCGTTGAGCGTTGGCGGCAGCTTCGTCTTTCCTCTGCTGGATGGCCTTGAGCACATCGCCCGGTTTCGAAACACGGGACCAGTCGATCTTCTGCTTCGGCTCGTTGTCTACTCTCGCCGCGCTGGCGACGTTCTTGCCGCCGCTACGACGAAAGTATTGACGCACCCGCTCGGCTTCGTCTGCTTCCAACGAGCTGGAATGCGTTTTCTTTTCGGTCACGCCGACGTGCGTCAGGGAATCAAGGATCTCCCTGCTCTTCACTTCTAATTCGCGTGCTAAATCGTTAATCCGAACTTTGCTCATCCGTCCCTTTGTGTCGTACCCGCCGCCATTCAGACTCTCATCGCAACCTCACGGCCGTGGGAATGACAGGTCTTATTATTATCCTCTGAAAACGTGGACTGTGGGTTACCCGACCACGCGATGGCGCTCATTTAAACGCCACCTTCATCTACTTTTGCGTCCTGCCGGGCTTCCTCGCTGGCTTCTTCCACGTTGCCCTCGACCACTGTTTCCGACCTGGCTAGGTCATAGTTCGGCTTATGACTGGCGAGGACTTCGCTGGTTTCTTCCCGCCCAGGAGTTTCCGGTGTTACCCCGATGTCCCCGACATCTTCGCCGGATTCCGTGAGTTCTTCCATACGGAGGCGCGCTACATCGTCACTGATAAGCCCAGTACCGTCCTGCGTATCAGTGCCGTTCTGCGTATCCGTATCAGGGGCGTCCTGCTCCCCTTCCTGGTTCAGGGTGAGAGCGTCGAGTTCCTCGGCGTTTTGAGCTTCTTCGATGGCCGAGGCGCGCTCGGCCGTCTCCGCGTCTGACTTGACCAAAGCAGGCCGTGCTTCGCCTGCCTCGTATTCGCCAAAATAGTGGCGTACAGCCAGCGAAATCTTCTCCAGGGTCTTTTCGCCGATGCCTGGAATTTCTTCCAGTTGCTCGGGTGTCATGTCGGCCAGAGCTTCGACCGTAGTAATACCCGCAACCACAAGCTTCTGGATGATCTGCTCGCCCAGTTCCGCCACCTGCTCGATGGGTGTCGACGGTCCGCCGCTCATGGCCTGCATCTGCTGCTCGACCTCCTGGCGCTTCTCTTCCTCGCTCTTGATGTCGATTTTCCAGCCAAGCAGCTTGGCGGCTAAGCGGACGTTCTGGCCTTTCTTGCCGATGGCCAGAGACAGCTGGGAGTCGTCGACAATCACCTCGATCTGCTTCTCGCCCAAATCGATGATGCTGACACGGCTTACCTTGGCCGGCTGCAAAGCCTTTTCAGCGAAGGTGGTGATCTCTTCACTGAATTCGATGATGTCGATCTTTTCGCCGCGCAGCTCGCGGATGATCGACTGCACGCGCATGCCTTTCATGCCCACGCAGGCGCCGACAGGATCCACATCCTTGTCGCGAGACAATACAGCAATCTTGGTACGCTCGCCCGCTTCACGCGCGATGGCGCGGATGACCACGGTGTTGTCATAAATCTCAGGCACTTCGCTCTGGAAGAGGCTTTGCACCAACTCCGGAACAGCACGGGAGACGATGACCTGGGGCCCCTTCGCGGCGCGGTCTACGCGCTGCAGAACGACACGTACGCGCTCGCCAATGGCGAACTGCTCCAGGCGCGATTGCTCGCGCTTGGGCATCCTGGCTTCGGCTTTGCCCAGGTCGAAGATCACATCCTGCAACTCGAGGCGCTTGACCGTGGCGTTCAACACCTCGCCGAGGCGGTGAGCGTATTCCTTGTAAACGGTGTCCCGCTCCGCTTCCCTGACCTTCTGGAAGATGACCTGCTTGGCCATCTGCGCCGCGATGCGGCCCAAGACGTCGGTCGGCTTGTAATAACGAATTTCGCCGCCTGTCTCCACTTCGGGAGCCAGGGCGCGGGCATCTTCGAGGGTGATCTGATTCACCGGGTCTTCGATCTGCTCGGGGGCTTCGACTACAGTCTTGTACACGTAGGCGCGAATCTCACCGGATTCCCGGTCGAGCTCGGCCCTCATATTTTCCTGCGTCTTGTAGTACTTGCGCGTGGCCAGAGCAATTGCGTCCTCGACCGCAGACACAACGATCTGCGGGTCAATTCCCTTGTCACGGCTCAACGCTTCGATACTTTGATAAAGAACACTTGCCATGATTTCTCTCTTTTACCTATTCCACTTCACGCAAGGCTAGATTTCCGGAGCCAGGTTAGCCTTTTCAATGTTGGCGAAGGCTATTTCGACCGTTTGCACGGCGACCGGACCCTTTTTCTTGCTCCCCTTCTGCTTTTTTGCAGACAGGTCGAGCACGATTCCTTCAGCCTTCACCTCTGTGAGCCTTCCCAGCCAGTGGCGGTTGCCCGCGACTGGAGTAAAGGTTCGAAGTTTCACGGGACTGGCCTGAAACCGCTCGTAATCGGACCTGGTTTCGAGCCTGCGGTCTAACCCCGGGGAAGACACCTCAAGAGTGTATTCGGACGCGGGGACCAGATCTTCCACATCGATCACCGTTCCGAAGTCCCGGCTGAACCGCTCACAATCCTCGTGTGTTACCCATGCCAACTGATCGAGCGCGATGCCTTCATTCCCGAGATGCTCAAGCAGACTGAGATCCTCGTCCTCCGCCACCCCGCGGCCTGAGGCCGTAGCCTCCAGTTTGGCATTTGCCTCGGCTGCCCGCTGCGCCCGGTGCTCAGCATCCTGCTCGATAAACACCCGCAAAACACGCTGCTTTGAGCCGCCAAGGTATTCCATTTCGACCACGCTCAGCCCGTGCGATGCCGCAACCCGATCCGCGACCTGGCGGATTTGCTCAACATTGATTGCCATAGTTGCCTGAAGTTGGTTCGCCAGCGGACCGGCCGCAACCCCTGCGGCATTCCGACCAAAAGAAAAGTGGGCTTTCGCCCACTTATTTCTCCGTGTTTCTCCGCTCGAGCGCTAAAGGCGAAGCCAAAGGACAAACTCGTCTGCTTTTTAAGAGTACGCCGTTTCCCGGTAGATTTCAATGATCACAGAGAAGTGTAAAAACCCGCTCTTTTCTTCAACAAAAGGCGCCTGGCGAGCATTTCTCGTGTAGGTTGTAGGATTAACAACAGGGCTCAAAAACCAGAAAATAGGACCCAGCCCCCTTTTATATGATCGAGACACCCGTACCCGAAGCTCTTACTTTTGACGACGTCCTGCTCGTACCTGCTTATAGCGAAGTGGTTCCAGCCCAGGTAAGCACCCAGACCCAACTGACACGCAACATCTCCCTCAATACCCCTCTGCTTTCTGCCGCGATGGACACAGTGACGGAATCGCGCTTGGCGATCGCCATGGCGCAGCAGGGCGGCCTGGGTGTGATCCACCGGAACCTTTCTGTCGAACAGCAGGCGAGCGAGGTCGACAAGGTCAAGCGCTCGGAGAGCGGCATGATCGTTGACCCGGTGACGATTGAACCGCAGCAGCTCATTTCCGATGCGCTGGAAGTGATGCGCCGCTACAAGATTTCAGGTGTCCCGGTGACGCAGGGCAAGAAGCTCGTAGGCATCCTGACCAACCGTGACCTGCGTTTCGAAACGCGGACCGATATTCCCATCGGCGATGTGATGACGCGAGAAAACCTCATCACGGTGCCGGTGGGAACCACGCTCGAAGAGGCAGAGATCATCCTGCACAAGCATCGCGTGGAAAAACTGCTGGTGGTCAACTCGCACTATGAGCTCAAGGGGCTCATTACAGTGAAGGACATCCAGAAGAAGTTGAAGTACCCCAATGCCGCGAAGGACGACCAGGGACGGCTGCGGGTGGGCGCAGCCATTGGCGCCACCGGCGATTTTCTGGAGAGAGCTGCTGAGCTGGTGCGTTTCCGGGTGGATGTGCTTTCGATCGACTCGGCGCATGGGCACTCCTCACGTGTGCTGGACGCGGTGCGCGCGGTGAAGAAGCAGTTCCCCGAAGTGGATTTGATGGCCGGCAATGTCGCCACCTTCGAGGGAGCGAAGGCGCTCATCGAGGCGGGCGTGGATACGGTAAAGGTGGGTATCGGGCCAGGCTCCATCTGCACGACCCGTATGGTTACGGGCGCAGGTATGCCGCAGATTACGGCGATCAGCGAATGTTGCCGGGCAGCGCGGCCGCATAACATTCCCGTGGTCGCTGACGGCGGCATCAAGTATTCCGGCGATGTGACCAAGGCCATTGCGGCGGGCGCAAGCGTGGTCATGATCGGGTCTCTGTTTGCGGGTGTGGACGAGAGCCCGGGGGAGACGATCCTCTTCCAGGGCCGCAGCTTCAAGAGCTACCGCGGCATGGGTTCACTCTCGGCGATGTCACAGGGCTCCGGAGAACGCTACTTCCAGGGCAAGGGCGACATCGAAGAGCGTCCTTCGACCGAGGGTGTCGTAGCCCGGGAGCGCAACGGCGAAAATCGGCTGGCGAAATTTGTACCCGAGGGCATCGAAGGGCGCGTGCCGCATCGTGGACCGCTCGAAGGCATGGTCTATCAACTGGTGGGAGGATTGCGGTCAGGCATGGGGTACGTCGGTTGCAACAGTATCCAGGAGCTGCAAGAGAATTCGCGTTTTATCCGCATCTCGAGCGCCGGCCTGCGCGAGAGCCACGTACACGACGTGATCATTACGCGTGAGGCTCCGAACTACCACGTCGAGTAGCGGCTCGCGTTTTCACGCGCACGCAGAGAGCGGATTTTTGCGTCATCGCCTGAATGGGCGGAAGACAAAGCGCGTCAAACTTGCGCATGGTCTTCTTGTCCATTCCGCCGACGCGATGCAGATCCACCGCCGTCTCGTGAATAGCGGCCATGACCTTACTCCGATATTTCTTAGACATTCTGTTCTGCCTCCGGCTTTTCTACCTTCAGGAGCGCTCTTCCTCCGGCATTTCGACATTCGTGTTTTCGAGAATGACCTTCGCCAGTTCTCGAAAGGCTTCCAATTCATTCGACTTGATGTTCGCCCGGCAATGAGTCCGCCGGGCATTGGCTCAAAATTACGCGTTAACGCGTTAAGTCCCCTCACACCACACCGGGGTCCGGGTGCCCTGTGCACCACTGAACTGAAAATACGAACTAAGCTCACCAGATCCTCCGCTCCGCATGGGGCTTTCGGGTCGCACTATCGACTAATAGATTAGATGGCGTCTCGCGAATTTAGTGTCGGTTGTTTGAACGGTTTATGCGAAGGCTTAAAGAAGAGCACGTGCATGGAACTGCTTATCGGGACATGAACGACGCACGCGCCCGAATCGGCGAATTCCTAGACCAGATGTATAACCGGCAAAGACTTCATTCTGCGTTACGATATCTAACACCGGATTGGGGCTTCCCCATCGAGGAAACCGCCGCCAAGCTCCCCGGAATCAGCGAAAATGTCCGTGAGCGCGTCCAGCTCAGAGATGAAGGATATCTGCTCATTACCTCCCAGAACGCTGCCGCAGCCGTCGAGCGCAACGCCCTGAAGCGAGGCAGAGGGTAGGGCTAACAGAGCGTCCCGTCGCATGAACCTGATTGACCGTCTCCCCGGCGAACTGTACAGCTCGGAGTAGTGAGGTGGAGAGTTTATGGGTGCCGCAACGACCGATAAGACCGGCAGCATCGTAGTTTCTGCGCTGAGCGCGCGGGCGAATTTCGGGGAGCTGCTTGATCGCGTGGACCATGAGCGGCGCTCGCTTGTCATCGAAGAGCGTGGCACGCCCAAAGCCGTGCTCCTAAGCATCCGCGACTATGTGAAGCTGGCGGCCCCGGAACCCGACGTGCTGCGCATCATCGGTGAGGAATCAGAGCGCAACGGGACCAACACCCTTACCCCCCGGCAGATTGATCAGGTAATCAAAGCGACCAGGGCGCAAAAGAAGAAGCGTTAATGCTTCCACGGCGTGCCCCGGGGCCCGCGCCAGCAGCGGCCATTGGCGGCACGCAGCTATTTCTATTGGAATAGGGATGCGATCCGTGATCGTTCACTGGTTGTTTCCTGCAAAAATTCACAGATGGAAAAACGGACAGGGATAGGTATCATGTCCCCCCTCGCTCCCCCCCTCGCTCCCATGTCCCCCCTCGCTCCTCGTTAATGGCGGGCACGGGATGGGACATCATTCGTGTCGGTTATCTGACCAGCGTCGCCGGGGTGTTGGGCGCGGTGGGCATGCTATTCACGGGTTTCCTGTCTGACAAACTTGGAAGCCGCTTTGGTGTTCTCATCGCAGGTGCACTGCTGATGGCTGCGGGATGCGCGATGGTGGCCTTCGCGGTATCGCCGGTAACCTTGATCGCCGGATACCTGCTGTTCATGCTCGCATGGACCAGCGTCACGAACGGCCAGGTCCTGCTCTGGGCGGACTTGTTGCCGCGCAAAAACCTGGCCGTAGGATGTGCGGCCATCAACGCCATGAACTTCGTCGGCGGCTTCGTTGGTCCGTATCTTTGGGGTTGGACAAAGGATGCTACTGGCAACTACACGCTCGCACTCACGGTGATGTGCGCGGCCGATGCTGACGGCGGCTGCCATGGTTGTCGCGTTACGCGCGAGTACCAGGCGCCGTCAAGCGCTCGCTCTCGCGCCGGCGAGCGCATAACCAGACTCGCCGCCGTGATGCTGCAGCCAGCCGGTGAGTGCAACGCCGGGCCTGAACGCACGCGTGGCCGGGAGACTTTGGGCATTTGCGGGACCGGACGAAACGTACCCCAGCGGGTGAACTTCACGGGACTGCAGAATCGTCGTTTTCAGGTAAATCAACAAGCAAGATTCCGAAGATTACGGGGGTTTTCTATCATGAGCTCGAGATTCGATCGCCGAACACTCCTCAAGGGCATAGGCTCAAGCGCAGCGGTTACTTCTTTCTCTGAATGGAACTCCGCTTTCGGCGCGCAGGACGTACGACAGGGTTCAACAACGGTTAAGGCACTCGTATTCGACACCTTCGGAACTATAGTGGACTGGCGCAGCTCCGTGATCGCGGAGGGCGTGGCCTGGGGTAGGGCCAAAGGCCTCAACATCAACTGGGCCAGTTTTGCCGACCGCTGGCGCCTCGGCTATGGACCGGCCATGAATAAAGTTCGCAAGAGCGAGATTCCATGGACTAGTCTCGACGATCTCCACCGAATGATCCTGGAAGGCTTGCTCGAGGAATTCGAGATTAAGAACCTAACCGAACAGGAAATAGTCTCCTGGACCTATGTTTGGCGGCGCCTCAAACCGTGGCCGGATTCGGTGGAAGGGCTCACGCGCTTGAAGAAAAAGTACGTCATCGCTCCGCTTTCGAACGGCAACATCGCACTGATGACGAACCTAGCCAAGTTCGGTGGCCTACCATGTGACGCGATCCTAGGTGCGGAGCTCGTCAAACACTATAAGCCTGATAACGAGGTTTATCTTTCAGCTCCCTACTTTCTTGGCCTTAAGCCCGAGGAAGTTATGATGTGCGCGGCGCACGACACCGACCTGAATGCAGCTCGCAGAAACGGTCTACGCACGGGTTTCATCTATCGTCCCGATGAATTTGGCAATGGATCGGCAGGCGTGCCGGATAAGGCCAAGCCTGGAGACTTCGACGTTGTCTCGGTCAGCGCGGTCGATTTGGCTAGGCAGATGGGTGCCTAAGCCTCGAACTAAGGACCCGCGCGGACAAGGATGAGATTATGGACGGCAAACAGAACGTGATCCCGGCGGCAGCTAAGATCTTCCCGGATGGTCCGTTATTGGGTCCTTAATCGGCTATACTTCGCTCCATCACTCATATATGCCACTTTCTCTAGACACCGGGGAGGGATCTTTGCTTAAGAAAACTGATAACCTCGTTGATTCGGTTGGCGGTAGCTTACTTACACGCCGTCGACTGATTCAAGGTCTCGCGACCGCTCTTGTGCCTGCCGCACTAATTAAGGAGACACGCTCGATCGCCGCTCCCCAACACTCCTCAGCCGCGAGTGCGACTGAGCTGCCATTCAATCCGGGGCTTCTCCCACCGGGCATACGATCGCGTTTCGTCAATAACATCAATGGCCTCCGGGTTCATGTCCTTGAGGCGGGCTTCGAGGCAAATGACCGACCCTGCGTGGTTCTCCTTCACGGATTCCCGGAGCTCGCCTACAGTTGGAGAAAGGTGATGCTGCCCCTCGCCTCGGCGGGGTTTCATGTCATCGCTCCGGACCGGCGGGGTTACGGTCGAACCTCGGGCTGGGACGTCCGCTACGACGATGATCTCGATCCCTTCGGTACGCTTAACCAGGTCAGGGACACGCTGGGGCTGGTTTCAGCATTCGGCTACCACTCCGTGGCTGCTGTGATCGGCCACGACCAGGGTTCACTAATGGCGGCCTGGTGTTCAGTCGCGCGACCTGATGTCTTCCACTCTGCTGTGATGATGAGCGTGCCGTTTGCAGGCCCACCGACACTGGCGTTCAACACCGCGGATGCGACGCGGGCAGACGTTGTAGCGAGCCCGGCTGGGGCGGATAGCATCTATGAGGAACTGGCTGCGCTGCAGCCTCCAAGGAAGTACTACCAGCAGTATTACGCGCGACGCGAAGCCAACGACGACATGTGGCATCCGTCGCAAGGTATTCATGCCTTTTTTCGCGCCTACTATTACATGAAGAGTGCCGACTGGAAGCAAAACGCCCCATTTCCGCTCAAGGCGAGAACTGCCAGCGAGTGGGCCAAGCTGCCACGGTATTATGTGATGGATCTAGATAAGGGGATGGCGGAGACCGTTGCCCCGGAGATGCCATCGGCGGCCGCAATCGCCGCGTGCAAATGGCTTCCCGATGACGAACTCAGCGTTTATAGCACGGAGTATGGTAGGACTGGATTCCAAGGCGGCCTGAACGGCTATCGCGTCAGGTTGATCAGCAAGTACGACACGGAGTTGCAATTGTTTTCCGGCCGCACGATCGATGTGCCTTCACTCTTTATCGGAGGGAAGAACGACTGGGCCGTCTACCAAACACCCGGAGCCTTGGAGAAAATGCAGAAGACAGCGTGCACTCGAATGCTGGGGACGCATCTGGTGAACGGAGCCGGGCACTGGGTGCAGCAAGAGCAGCCGGAGGAAGTGAGTAAATTACTCATCCAGTTTCTTCACGACAAGGCTCAACGCGAGAACAGGCTCTGAGCCAGACGGATTTAATAGACTTCCGAATTGTCGGCCAATCTTCCCGTACGGATTATGTCAGGGGTGGTAGTCCCTAATTCGGAACTGATCCAGTCACTTTCCGCCCGTGCAACCGTGTCTCAATGCTTTAAGTCCCACGCTTTTGAACTTTTTCGCGGAGATAGGGGTTCACTCCAGTATTATGTCCCCCCGTTCCCCGTGTCCCCCCGTTCCCCCCCAGCGAGTACAACAATTCGGCAGCTGGCAAGGTGACACAATTTCTCAGCCTTTACAATCTCGCTACTAATCTCGATTCGGTGAAGACAGTGGCAGAATGGACAGCTCTCCCGTACCTCAAAGTCCAAGCGGCGAATTTGCTCAGCAACGCCGCACAAGCGATAGGAAGCACGGAGTTCTTGTCCATTACTTCAGGGGGGGCAACGACGATTGTGTCTCCGACCGCTGATGGTATAAGCCTTTCAGAATCGGTTGGTGTTGTTGCGGCTCCGATCGCTATAGGGGCGGCCACTGTTGTAGACGCCCAAGTCAATTCCGCGTGTGCGAGCAACGCACCAACAGTGGAACTCGCACCAACCGTGTTCTAGGACACAACGAGTGCTCTCGTCGGCAGAAGGTCATAGAGGTCACACATGCAAACGGTTCGCCTACTTGCCGGGAATTCAATCACAAGCTTCTTCAAGGCTCATCTAGTGCTGCTTGCCTTAGCTGCATCGGCCAGTTGGTTTTATGCAGGAAATCAATACTTAACAAAAGGAAATCTAGTCGGCGCTTTACTATGGGAAACGATCGCTGTCCTCATTTTAATCGCATTTTGCGTGAACAATTTTTTCAGCCCCACTACTTCCTGGGTCAGCCTCCCTATCGCTCTCGTCGCGATTGGCATCGAAGTCTGGCTGATCAAACGGTGGCTCCAGAAAGCGAATTCAAAACCTAACTAAGGAGTGAACGACCACACTCGCCCCAGTGACGGAGATCCGGGGGACATGGGAGATCCGGGGGACATGATACCTATCCCCGTCCGGGCGGGTGGCCCATGCTTTCCTGGCCAATGAAGTGGGTGGGCGGATTCAAGGGCCAAGCGCAACATTTCCGAAAAGGAGATAGTTGCACATGGCTCAAGGTTATAGACATCTGAACACTCAGGAACGGGCGCTGCTTGAGACGCAGTTGAGGGAGGGGATGAGGCCCGGGGCGATCGCAAGGGGATTGCAGCGGGCTCGCTCCACCATCACCCGCGAGTTACGGCGCAACGGCTGGTTGGCTGCGTCGGAGTGTCCACGGCTAGGCGGCAAGCGGATCGCGGGTGGCTACCGATGCGTGCCGGCCGACCGGCGAGCCCGAGTACAGGCTTGCAAGCCGCGGCTGCTACCAAAGTTGGTCGTTGGTAATCCGCTCTGGGTGGAGGTGGTCGATCATCTACGCCGAGGCTTGAGTCCGGCGCAGATCGCGAGCACACTGGCTCGTATGCCCGATCCGGTGCGGCTCAGCTACGAAACCATCTACACCGCGCTGTATACCATGCCGCGAGGGCAGCTGCGTTCTAGTCTGCTGCTGCATATGCGCCGCCGACATCGGGCCAGGAGAACTCGACGAGGCAAAGAGGGGCGCAGCAAACCGTCCATCCCCAACATGACTCTCGTCGATCAACGACCCATCGAAGTGCAGATGCGGCTGGTACCGGGCCACTGGGAGGGCGACCTGATTATCGGCAAGGGAAACCTTTCCCAGGTCGGTACGCTGGTGGAACGCACCACTCTGTTCGTGGCCTTAGTGAAGTTAACCAGCAGTAAGGCAGACATTACGGCTGAGGCTTTCACCACTATCCTTAACCGTTTTGACAGCCAGCTGCGCCGTTCCATGACCTTCGATCAGGGCTCCGAGATGAGACATCACAAAACACTGACGCAAAACACCGGCGTGGACGTGTACTTTGCTCACCCGCATGCACCCTGGGAGAGGGGGATCAGCGAAAACACCAACGGCCTGCTCCGCCAATATCTACCCAAGGGAACGGACCTTTCGTTGTTCTCCCAAGACCAACTCGACGACATCGCATGGCGGCTGAATACCAGACCGAGAAAAACCCTGGGGTGGAAAGCTCCGGCTGAGTTGTTCCTCCCAGAAGGCGCCTTCGACTTCGTCAACTACAGGTCCAACATCGGCATGGGAGAGGTTGCCACTTCCGTTCCCTCGGTGGGCCATTGAAAAGTGGAAGCAAACCACGCTTCCCACTTTCCAACAGCCCAGGCTGCTGAAGTGCTATAAATCATCAAATCAATTTTGTTGCACTTGGCTTCTGAATCCGACCACCCCCATCGAGGAAACCACCGCCAAGCTCCCCGGAATCAGCGAAAATGTCCGTGAGCGCGTCCAGTTCAGAGATGAAGGATATCTGCTCATTACCTCCCAGAACGCTGCCGCAGCCGTCGAGCGCAACGCCCTGAAGCGAGGCAGAGGGTAGGGCTGACAGAGCGTCCCGTCGCATGAACCTGATTGATTGTCTCTCCGGCGAAGTGTACAGTTCGGTGCAGTGAAGTGGAGAGTTTATGGGTAACGCAACGACCGATAAGACCGGCAGCATCGTAGTTTCTGCGCTGAGCGCGCGGGCGAATTTCGGGAAGCTGCTTGACCGCGTGGACGGTGAGCGGCGCTCGCTTGTCATCGAAAAGCGTGGCACGCCCAAAGCCGTGCTCCTAAGCATCCGCGACTATGTGAAGCTGGCGGCCCCGGAACCCGACGTGCTGCGCATCATCGGTGAGGAATCAGAGCGCAACGGGACCAACACCCTTACCCCCCGGCAGATTGATCAGGTAATCAAAGCGACCAGGGCGCAAAAGAAGAAGCGCTAATGCTTCCACTCCGCCTTGTCATCGACACCAATGTGCTGGTGTCAGCAACCCTCAATCCACGGGGCCTGCAGCGCACTACCTTGATCCTCGCCACGACCAAGCCCGCCCGCCTTTATGTGTCGCGCCCCATCCTGAACGAGTATGAAGACGTGCTTTCACGCCCGGAGCTGAGCATCCGCAAAGGGCTCCGCCTGCAACTGCTCCAGCTCATCAAGAACAGCGGCCATATCGTCGCTCCATCGCGCCGCCTGGACGTGTGCAGCGATCCTGACGACAACACTTTTCTGGAATGCGCCGACAAAGCCGGCGCCGACTACCTCATCACAGGAAATAGCAGGCATTTTCCGAAGTTCTGGAAGAAAACTAAGATCATCACAGCGCGTGAATTCATCAGCCTGGCCGCGCCTCACCTGATCTCCTGAGTAATTCGTCATGACCGCGGGTGGAGGGGCAGACGATGGACTGAATTTCGCATACAGCTCAATGAGCTGCGCTTCGGCCTCCGGCGTAAAGACGACGGTATAGGACATTACCTCTTCTTTGCAAGCGCCTTCTTATGCGCGCTGGAAAGGGCAGAGCGCACGTGGGTCGCAGACACAGCGCGAGAGGGGTCTGCCTTGAGCGCGTCGTATGCGGGCGCAACCGTTTTGTGCAGCCAATCTTCGACGGCGCGGTCGCGGGCGAGAAGCGTCCGCAAACCGTCGCGGATGACCTCGCTCTCAGTGGCATACTCGCCGGCGGCGACTTTTGCACGAACCAATTCGGCCATTTCATTCGGCAGCGTGATGCTGAGTTGTTGTGTCGATCGCATGGAAGCCTCTCAAGCCTTAACAGGATTTAATCCTATTCCATCCTACTCCCTTCGAGGAGAATGGCCAGTCTCGCGTAACGTCTGACGATATTTGTCAAGCAAACCTGCGCATGCAAGGGCGGCCGGGGTGGCCGGAGCCTTCCTGCCAATAATTGACAAAAACTGTCATTACTGCCAGGGTGATTCCGTAAGGAATTACTATGCAGACAATGAATATCTCGCTTCCCGACCCAATGAAGCAGTATGTCGGGGAGCAGGTCAGCGCAGGGGCGTACAGCAGCGCCAGCGAGTATGTGCGCGAACTGGTGCGCGCCGACCAGAAGCGCCACGCCAAAGAACAGCTGGAGCAAATTCTGCTCAATGCGATCAACTCCGGCGACCCTGTCGAAGTTACGCCCGAGATGGTCGAAGAGGTGAAGCAAAGGCTCCGTGCGCGTGCCGCGCAACGCAGCGCGGGCACAAGCAAATCCGAAATCGCACGCCGGCTCAACATCGGCCCCACCTCCGTGCGTGGTATCGTATCATCGAAAAAGAGCTGACATGGCAACCGACTCGACTACTGCACCGGACATCTACCAGATCAAGGTCACACTGCTCGGCACCAAACCGCCCATCTGGCGCCGTCTCCTGGTCCCCGCCGATCTGACTCTGGCGAAGCTGCACAACGTGCTGCAAATCGCGATGGGATGGGAAGACGGGCACATGCACGAATTCCGTGTTGGCCAGCGGCGCTTCGGCCGGCCAGAACCCGCCGATCCATTCATGACAATGCCTCGCACTGAAAGCGAGCGTACTGCCAGTCTCTCCGCCGTCCTTGGAAGAACGGGCACGAAGATGATCTATACCTACGATTTCGGCGATGGCTGGGAGCACGGCATCGTGCTCGAAAAGCAGCTTCCCGCGGACCCCAACACTACCTATCCCGTCTGCACCGATGGCAAACTTGCCTGCCCGCCAGAAGACTGCGGCGGCATCCCCGGATACTACAACCTGATCGACGCACGCGCCGATCCCCAGCATCCGGAACATGAGGAGATGCAAGACTGGATCGGCGACGACTTCGATCCTCAGGCCTTCTCCGTTGACTCAGTCAATCGCAGGCTCGCACCCAAGCGCCGTCGCTCCGCCGCAACCAAGAATTAATCCGTTCATGTAGCTGGTATCGGACCAGCTTTGCCATGACGGAGAAAGCTTACACCCAGTCCGATGGTTGAGGTTTGTGGTCTCCCACCCTTCGCTAGAAAAAAGCGAAGGATGGGGCACGGCGGATTCAAGGGTCAAGTGCAACAAAATTAGCTTCACGTTGATCCGCACATAAGCGCAATGCGTGGAGTGAGATAGGGGGCGATGCGCTGAACTGGTCTATGGAAAAGCTGGAAAGCAAAGGACGCTTCCCCACTTTGCCCACAGACCCGGCTGCTGCTGCCTTCCTCTCTTGAAGACCAGAAGAATCACGTTCCCACGATTTGTTGCACTTGGAGTTTGATCCCGCCCATCCTTCACTGGCCAGCAAAGGATGGGCTAGCCTCCGCGTCTTTTCGCGGGACGAAATTATGCAACAAGCGGTTGCACAATCTGCTCATCTCATTCTTCTTCTGACAAGACGGATTCGTAATCCTGACCACCGTAGAAGACCCCGATTATATTGACTCGCTCTTCGTCCACATCGAAGGCGATGGCGACACGCTTACGAAAGCTGGTCACACGCAAGCCGGGGCGAATGTCATCGCGTCGGTTTCCGCGGGTGGGGAAGGTGCTTAGGCTTTCACAATAGGCCACAATGCCGCCACTGAAGCGCGCGGCGATCTCCGGGGACGCCCGGGCAGCGATGTAGCCATACAGCTCAACGAGCTGCGCTTCGGCCTCCGGCGTAAAGACGACCGTGTAGGACATTACCTCTTCTTTGCGAGCGCATTCTTATGCGCGCTGGAAAGGGCAGAGCGCACGTGGGTCGCAGACACAGCGCGGGAGGGGTCTGCCTTGAGCGCGTCGTATGCGGGCGCAACCGTTTTGTGCAGCCAATCTTCGACGGCGCGGTCGCGGGCGAGAAGCGTCCGCAAACCGTCGCGGATGACCTCGCTCTCAGTGGCATACTCGCCAGCGGCGACTTTTGCACGAACCAATTCGGCCATTTCATTCGGCAGCGTGATGCTGAGTTGTTGTGTCGATCGCATGGAAGCCTCTCAAGCCTTAACAGGATTTAATCCTATTCCATCCTACTCCCTTCGAGGAGAATGGGTAAACCCGGGGGTAAGCTCAGCAGCCAAACGTCATCTGTCCCCGTTTTCCCTTCTGAGCTGAGGGGTCCACTACAACCCGTCTCCAACTGCTATTGACATTCTGCAGGAGAGCGCGCTAGTTCTATAGATAACCGATAGGAGAGCGCATGGGAGAAAATTCGACAAGTCTGCTCCAGGGCACACTGGACCTGCTGATCCTGCAGGCGATTGGAAATGGTGAATTTCACGGGCTGGGGATTTCCCACCGCATCGAGCAGATAACGCACGGAACCTTTCAGGTGAAACCGGGCTCGCTCTTTCCGGCCCTGCACCGGATGGAGGAAGCCGGATGGCTGACCTCACTCTGGGGAGAGTCGGAGAATCGGCGGCGTGCGAAGTTCTACCGGCGCACGAAGGCCGGCGAACGCCAGTTGGGAATTGAAACCCAACACTGGACGACAATTTCTCGTGCGATTGGACACGCGTTGAAGGCTACCTAAGGAGAGCGGATCCAAATGTGGTCACAAGTTAAATGCGCGCTTCGTAATTTGCTGCACAAGCAACAGATCGAGTCCGATCTCGATGCTGAAATCCGCAGCTACGTTGATGCCGTGACCGAGGAGAAGATGGCCAGCAATTTGTCTTACAATGAGGCGCGCCGCCGTGCGCTGGCCGAAAGCGGCGGAATGGAGCAGGTGAAGCAGGCGGTCAGGAATGGTCGCGCCGGCACGCTGGCTGAGTCGCTTGGGCAGGATATTCGCTATGGGCTTCGGCAATTGCGGCGCAATCCGGCCTTTACCTGGACAGCGGTGGTGACACTGGGACTGGGAATCGGAGCGACGACGGCGATCTTCTCGGCCGTTTACGTGTTGTTACTGCAACCGTTGCCATATTCCGATCCGGCCCGACTGGTATCCATATCCAGTGCTTTCCCTACTGGCGCCACCGATCTGCTCTCTCCCGATTTTGTCGCGGCGCGGAATGGGCTGCACTCGGTCTCGCAGTTCGCAGGATACCGATGGATGGATGCCAATTTGACCGGAGCGGGCGATGCGATTCGCGTCAAATGGGTGGGGACGACCGCAAACTTTCTGCCCATGCTCGGCATCTCCCCCAGTCTTGGCCGTGATTTTCGAGCCGACGAGGAAAAACCCGGTGGTCCGGCCGTGGTGCTGCTGAGCGATCGTTTCTGGCGCAGCCATTTTCATGCCGATCCTAACGTCGTCGGCACGCACGTTGTTTTAGATGGCAGAGAGCAGACCATCCTTGGTGTGTTGCCTGCGCACTTTAACTTTCCTGACTTTTCAATCGAGCCGGAGGTATACGGTCTCGCCGACCTCGATCCGGATATCAGCTTAGCGGTGGATAAATCTGTCTTGGCGTGCGGACTATTGCTCGCTTGCGACCGGGGGTAACCCATCAGCAGGCGCAGACAGAGGTTCAGACGTTCTTTCTCGCTCGCGGGCGGAGCTACCCTCCGGTGCTTGCGCCCTGGTGGACAAAACGCCACATGGTAGTGGAGTCTCTGCAGCGACACCTGGCCGGTGACGATCGCAAGCCGCTGCTGATACTTCTCGCCTCGGTCATGGCCGTCCTGCTCATTGCCTGCGCAAATGTCGCCAATCTGCAAATGGCGCGCGCGGTGTCCCGCAGGCATGAGATGGCGGTGCGGGGCGCACTGGGCGCATCACGATTTCGGCTCATACGCCAGTCATGGGTGGAGAGCCTTGCGCTCTCTATGCTCAGCGCGGTATTGGGCCTTGGCATCGCATGGGTCATGATTGGTCTGATCCGCCGTTCGGCAGATATCGCGGAGGCTCTTTCCCCGGCGCACACAACACGCGTTCTCGATCTGCCGCTGGCAAAGATCGGCAACGTGATTCACATGGATGGATGGGTACTGGTGTTTACTGTCTCTCTCGCACTGCTTACGACCCTGTTTTTTGGGCTCATGCCGGCGATCAGCGGCACGCGTGCAAACCTGAGAAGCGGGTTGCAAAGCGCCGTTCAGCGCGTCACAGCAGGGAGCCAACAGCGCATGCTCCGGCAGGGCCTGCTTATGCTGGAAGTGGCGTTGGCCGTGGTCCTTCTGTCGGGCGCCGGCCTGCTGATGCGCAGTTTCGTGAATGTCCTGCGCTACGATTCCGGATTCGATACTCGCTATACGTTGACGGCGACAACGCTTCTCAGCGGCACGCGTTATCAGTCCCTTTCGGCACGGCGCTTGTTTGCGGAGAGGCTTCTACCTCGGCTCAAAGCAATCCCAGGCCTCCAGGCCGCTGCTCTTGCTACGGCGGTTCCGCTGGGAGGCGCCTACGGGGATGCCTTCAGCGTGGATAACCCGAATCCTCCGGTTGGGACGCGGGAAGTGGCGACGTCGATCAGTATCTCGCCGGACTACTTCCGTGCAGTGGGGACACCTCTGTTCCAGGGAAGGCCATTCAGCATGGATGACACCACAACCTCAGGTGCTGTGGTCATCGTGAATCGCAGCTTTGCCCGCCATTACTTCAACGGAGATGCCCTCGGAAAACGCTTTTACATCGAGGAGGCAGTTCAACAAGGTACAGGCCTTGGAGATGGCTTCGTCGCGACGACCATCGTAGGGGTTGCAGCCGATGTCCGGCACAACGGCATCGAGCATGAGGTGGAGCCCGAATTCTATCTTCCCCTCACCCAGATTCCGGCTTACAGTCTCGATCTCATTTTGCGCAGCGATCTCGATCCAGCCTCCCTCGCGAGTGCCATGCGCCGGGCCGTCACTTCAGTCGATCGTGGGCAGCCGCTCTTCGATATCCAGACGATGGAGGAGCGGGTGTCCAGCCTTGTCACACAGCGCAGACTGATTATGCTGCTCGTTGCCTGCTTCGCTATGCTCGCGGCGATCCTCGCCGCGGTCGGTGTCTATGGCGTTTTTACGTATTCTCTGAGCCAGCGCACACAGGAGATCGGCATCAGGCTGGCTCTGGGCGCCTCGCGCGGGCGGGTGTTGCGCCTTGTGTCTCTGCAGGCATTGCGCCTGATCCTCGCAGGCAGCGTCGTGGGTGTTGGGTCTGCTTTCCTCCTGAGCAAATGGCTCTCAAGCATGCTGGTGGGCGTCACAGGGCACGACCCCGTCTCGTTGTCCGCAGCCTGGGCCCTGATGACGGCCACTGCATTTCTGGCGAGCATGATTCCGGCGGCACAGGCGGCACGAACCGATCTGATTTCGGTTCTTCATTCGGATTAAGGAGTCCATGACCTCCGTACCGGAGATGTCGGTCCCACGACAAGAGCGCGTTGCATAGGGCCAGCTTCGGTCGCGGTAGGGACGGCCATCGCTGACCGCCCACCGGGTCGCCGGAGGCAGTCACCCACCTCCGGCTCCCACAGAACCCAGCGTGCGGATTTCCCGCACTGGGCTCGTCGGACGTTGATTCACAGTATGGCGATAGCTTGTAACTTCGGGTAAGGAAGGTACAGCTTTGGTCGAAGCAAGGGGAACTGTTCTTTGATCCGTTGGAATTGCTCCCACCGGATCGCGCCATGCCAGCTCCGACTGCTCAACATTTTGCGCCAGTAACGCTCTACGGCCCTATGGACCCGCAGCAGGGCCGGAAGATTCCCGGCAATGCCGTAGTATGCATAGTGACCACGGAGCATCTGATTGAGATGATTCGCCTGCTCCTGGAGCGACAAATGCCGCATCCGCCGCATTTGGTCTTGCAACCGCATGAGCGCGCGTCGCAGACGTGACTTTTCCGTAAGCATCGCAATGCGAAAGTTGCCTCTCTGATTGCGAGTGCAGTACAGCGTAAAGCCCAAGAAGTAAATCGTCTCCGGGCGTTTACGACCACGCTTGCTGGCGTGCCGATGCGCGAAGCGACCAAATTCAACGAGCTTGGTCTTCGTCGGTTCCAACGTCAGACTAAATTTTCTCAGCCTCTGCTCAAGTGCTTCCTGAGCGCGAAGAGCATCCGCACGATACTGGAAACACAGCACGAAGTCGTCGATATATCGCACCATGCAGGCCTCGCCCCGTAATCGCGGCTTGACCACTCGCTCGAACCACAGATCGAGCACATAGTGCAGATATACGTTACTCAGCAATACGCTGATCGACCCTCCTTGCGGAGTTCCCTCTTCGCTCGGATGAACCTCTCCATTCTCTAAGACACCTGCCTTCAGCCAGCGTCGGATCAAACTAATCAGACGCTGATCTCCCACTCGGTGCTCCACAAACCGGAGCATCCATTCGTGACTTAAGCTCCCGAAGAAATTCTTGAGGTCCGCTTCCAACACCCACTCGATTTTCCCGCCAGCAATCCTCTCATGAAGCGTTGCCAGCGCTTGGTGGGCACCCCTTCCAGTACGTCCGCCGAAGGAGCAGGACAGAAAGTCCTGCTCATAAATCGCCGATAGCACTTGCGAGGCACTGCGTTGGAGTGCCCGGTCCGCAACAGTGGGCACCCCGAGAGGGCGCATCTCCTGCTTTCCGGGCTTCGGGATATAGACCCGCCGTATCTCCGGCGCTCGATATCCTTTACGGTGCACGGATTGCAACATGGCCGCAATCCATTCCTCAAAACTCTCTTTCGCCTCCGTTACGGTCTGTCCATCCACTCCGGCTGCGGACTTGGCAGGAATCTGACTAAGACTCTCCCAAACCCGCTCCTTTGTGATGTGATGAGCCAGCGACGTGAACCGGAGTTTCGGCTCACACCGAGCTTTGACTGCTATTCGTTCGAGTCCTGTTGTCATGACTGGCGGTTCTTCTCTTTGCATAGAAGGCCATATTCTCCCTTTGAATGAAGCTCATGTTTCCCACGAACAATTCAACTTCCGCTGCCCGCTTCCCCATGTAGCCGGCTCTCCCGGCCTCGAAGTACTATCAGGCAGTCTGACTTCCGTCAGGCCTTCGGATCTTCCTCGCTTATTCAGCTTGTCGGACCCTACAAGCCAGGCTTGAGCCTGACGGATCTCCCTTGTTCCCATGTAATCCCTCGGTTGCATGCTGACGGTAAGAACCCCGGAAGCAACTCAGCACACTCGCCATACCGCATGCTGAGTTTCTGCCTTCCCCACTACGGGATAGGGTCGGCTACTTCGACCACGATCGATTTCGGGGCTATGTTGCCGTGCACTGTCGTTTCGGCCTACAACCTCCCTGTCTACGCTTCGCAATGGCCGTCGCTGGACATCACGCAAGACTTGGTTCGCGGCTGCGAGCTAGGCTTTACCGCGGTCTCCATTTCAGGAGACTGGATTCCATGAGCTTTCAAGGCACAAACCGCACAGATCCGTGCGAGCGGAACTACCGCACACGGCTCATACCTTGGATGTGTAGCGTCAAAACGCGCGTCAGGATAAGGATGCAGGATGCGAGGACGAGGTATCCATCGTTCGAAGGTCGGGCGTATGCGCCTCCAACTGGGACGGCTGCGTTGACTGCGACGACCAAGCATCGACCGCCACAGATCGCACAACCGATCACGGAAACGGCTTAGCGCCCTCCCGTTTTCGGGAACCGCGTGATATCGGTAATAGCCGCTGACCACACGTTTTAACCATGCGCCTACCTGATTGACCGGCTCATGCATCCGCGACTATGTGAAGCTGGCGGCCCCGGAACCCGACGTGCTTCGCATCATCGGTGAGGGATCAGAGCGCAACCGGACCAACACCCTTACACCCCGGCAGATTGATCAGGTAATCAAGGCGACCAGGGCGCAAAAGAAGAAGCGTTAATGCTTCCACGGCGTGCCCCGGGGCCCGCGCCAGCAGCGGCCATTGGCGGCACGCAGCTATTTCTATTGGAATAGGGATGCGATCCGTGATCGTTCACTGGTTGTTTCCTGCAAAAATTCACAGATGGAAAAACGGACGGGGATAGGTATCATGTCCCCCCTCGCTCCCGGTCAACGGCCCGTCCGTCCCCGGGTTTCCCCGTCCCCGGGTTTCCTGTAGTGGACCCCAAAACTGAGACACGGTTACGGCAAGAAAATCGAGGACATTTATCGGCCATAATGGAGCAGGCCGATGAAGAAGAAGAAGAAGCCGAAGCCGAATAGCTACAGCACAGATTTTAAACAGGACGCGGTGCGCCGGATGGCGCAGGCCACGAGCATCACCGGCTTGGCCGAGGAGTTAGGTATCCGCCGGAAGTTCCTGTACCAGTGGCGCCACCAGTTTGAGGCTGACGGCAGGGCGGGGCTGGAGCGACGCAGAGGTCGACCACCGGGGAGCAAGTCACAGACGGTATCTCCGCCAAAACCCAGTGCAGCCGAGTTGCGGATTGCTGAACTGGAACGGCTGCTCGGGCGTAAGCAGCTGGAGGTGGATTTTTTAAAACGAGCCTTCGAGCAAGTCGGGGGAGCAGCGTCGAGTCGTACCAGCGGTGGCGGCAAGGAGTCTATCGCTCGATCGAAGTCTCGCTCTCGCTCGAAGGAGTAGCACTGACCGTGGAACAGCAATGCCAGGTGGCCGAAGTAAGTCGTGCCGGCTTCTACCGCTACTTGCAACAGACTGCGCCAAAACAGGCAGACCTGTTGCTGCGCGCTCGCTTGCAGGAGTTAGCAGTCGCCCATCATCGTCTTCGGGGCTACCGCATGTTGACCGCTCTACTTCGACGTGAAGGGCAGCTCGTCAACCACAAGCGTGTACTGCGCTTGATGCGAGAAGACAACCTGCTTAGTTTGCGACGGAGAAAGTATGTGTTTACGACCGATTCGGCGCATGCTTTGCCGATCTATCCAAACCTGGCACGGCGCGTGAAACTAACCAAGCTCAACCAGTTGTGGGTGGCCGACATTACGTTCATTCGCCTCCGCAGTGAATTTGTCTATCTGGCTGTTGTGCTGGATGCATACTCACGACGGGTGATCGGCTGGGATCTGGGACGGACGTTGGAAGCTGAACTGGCGATTCGGGCTTTGCAGATGGCGCTGAACGTGCGCGATTGGAAAGCAGAGGAGCTGATCCATCACTCGGATCGCGGCGTGCAGTACGCTTCCTGCGATTACACAGAGATACTGCAGCAAGGCGAGATTCAGATCAGCATGAGCCGGCGTGGCAATCCGTATGACAACGCACGCGCGGAGCGGTTTATGCGCACGTTGAAGGAGGAGGAGGCCTACGGGACTGACTATCGCGATCTAAAAGACGCACGCAGTCGAATCGGGGATTTCCTGGAGAAGGTTTACAACCGACAAAGGCTGCATTCCGCGTTACGATATCTAACACCGGAAGAGTTCGAACAGGCCAGCGAGGCCCGCGGAAGTGACGGCACTGATGGGAGCGGTGGAAAACCAAGAGCAGGTTTACCACCGCTCCCACAGGCCTTGGAAATCCCTTCGGGATTCCCACACTCCCGCGGCCCCACGACTGCCTATAGATAAACGAAGCCAAAGCGGGCCGAGGTGTCCCCCATTTAATTGCCTTCAGGCGTGTCTCAACTCAGGGGTTCACTCCATCCCGTCCCCGGGTTTCCCCCGGTCAACGGCCCGTCCGTCCCCGGGTTTCCCCCGGGTTTCCCAGGTCTCCCTCCAGCGCACGGCTTACCCCCCGGGGCATCCCCTACTTAGACTGCGATATTGATTCTCCATTATTGAGCAATCCGAAGCTGGTTTGACGAAGATTCTGTCCTCGGACACGAATTCCCCAACTGGCGAGTGGGTCTTCAGTCTCTGTTGAGCTTAGAGTATCGCTGCCCCACAGATAACCGACAGAAACCTTTCCATCCATCCGCTTGTCCTGGAAGTACATCGTCGCATAACCACTTGAATTCACAGTCAGGATGGCAGCCTCCCGACCTTCTTGATTGTAGAGAATGAGCTTTGGACCTGACGATTGTCTATCCCCTATCCCAAAGACCGCTTTGGTCTTACCGTTTGGGTCGACAATTTCAAGGCGGCTAGTACGTACAACCTCCGTCGAGCTAACCTGCTCCACTTTATTGCGATGCGAGAAGAGGGTGAATAACACCGCAGTTAAAACCACAGTCACAGCAGCATTCCAAAAAATAAGGAGTTTAATCACTGTTGGCATCCCCCCGCAATATACTGCGTAATGTTGTCAGTATCTCCCCCGACGGGCAAACCGAAAAGGTTCTGGACCGTTGTATCGCCCAAGGCACCGCGCCCAAAGAGATGAATTCCTTCGTGAATCAAAACGAACGCTTGTGTTGTCGCACTAAGACCATAGAAGTTTGGCAATAGATCGATTGGCCCATTAGGGGCATGAGTCCTCCGACCAGACGATGCACATGCTCCGGCATCACCACCTACCCAGCCACCACAAAACCATAGCGGACACGCACCGCTTCAAGCTCGCCCTCAAAGACACCGTATGCAGAAGCGTTGGTAAACAATGGCTGACGACGATAACAACTGAAAGTGAGAAAGTGAAAGCAGCCGCACTGCTGGTCTCGGACAAGCTTCGCCATGACGGAGAAAGCTTACACCCAGTCAAATGGTTGAGCTTTGTGGTCTCCCACCCTTCGCTAGAAAAAAGCGAAGGATGGGGCACCCAATTCATTGGCCAGGAAAGGATGGACCACCCGCCCATTCTGAACCGCAACGGTTTCGAATGTACCTCCCAGTATCGCCCCGCCGCCTGTTGCGGATACTGTGAATACAGTGCGCCATTGCCCATCGCTTGGTTTCCACCAACCACCGTAAACGTCGCCGTTCCTGTACACATGACCGTGCCGTTACTTGGTTCTCTGCAGGACTGTAGTTATCAATCCCCATGCTATTCGTAGCGCAACAAAAACCGCTATTCCGACAGAAACGCCTTTTTTATTCCTGACGAAATAAAAGCAGGAGATAAAGACCACCAACCCAATTGCGAATCTCCTCCTCGCCTCCGGTCGAAATAGCATGAAAGACAAGGCGATACAGTAGAGTGCGCTAAAAGCCGCTCCAACACCCCAGAAGCGGTCCCGGGGGGAAAGAGGGGAGGCCTTCGTTATGGCACCACGTTTGAACATTTGAGTACTCCATAGATATATGTCGCGCCATCAAAGACGAGTTTAGCTTCTGCTGCGGAAGTCACGAGTGCCCCCGCCGCCTCGCCGAGCAGCGAAGTGGCGACAGTCGGAGTGACCTCTATGGTGTTCTGAGCAGCCCCCTCTCCCTCGATAAATAGCAGCGATGAACCTGTCGGAATGTTTCCAACTGCGGTAACAGCCGTACTAGTGAGGTTTCCTTGCGCAATACTGATCGCGGCTCCTCCTCTGCCTGGTCCCGTGACCAGGCTAGAAATTGTAGAAAAGTCGTTTCCTAGTGTAGCCACACAGATGGTCGTTTATCCCGGGATGTAATCAAGCGTCCTAAATCTTACCCTGCCATGGACTCGGGTGTGCCCCATATCTCGCGCTTGTTGCGAGATGTGGGGAATTCATGGACCTTAGCCGACCAGTCTTTGCAGTGAGTCGAGAGTTCCGGGGAGAGAGTGACTCTTGTCCCACATCTCGCACAAGTACGTGCGAGATATGGGGCACCCGAGTCCGCGGCTAGACAAAGATCCTTAAAGCCACACCCACGACATACATGATCATATTTGTGACGGACTACACTAGCGACTAGCGCATTTTGTAGAAAGGTTGGCGCGCCTGGCGGAAGCAGCGCCGCGAGAGACAGCGAATTACCAACATTTGCAGCGCATTGTGCGATCGCACGCGCTTTTTGTAAGTTACTTGGGGCATCAAGCAAACCTACTTAGCATTTGCTGTCGCAGGACAAGTAAGGTCGCTATTGAATGGCAGATCACTGGTCCTAAACTCTTTAGTTATCATTCGCGCTATGGAATCACCGGCCCTGTAAGGGATAATCAACCGCATAGGCAGCGCTTCCAGTGTTGCGTCCCGCTCGGTTGTGGGAAGTTGAAATAGATCGAGAAACCGTTCCCCGGGCTTCAATTCCCTAATACCCGAAGCGGGAAAATCGACTCCTCTGCCCACCGTACGCCATTTGCCCTTCTCCTCCACTTCCAAACGGACGTCGTGAATCGTAAACCCTTGAGTGTAAAGAGGAGAAAGAGGAAATTGAATGGAGTGATGGTCGGAAGGATTCGAAACTTGGAGCACAGCATAGCGTTCAGAACCGCACTGCAATTGCGACGCCACTGACACTCTCGGTTCTTGCCCTTGTAGCCCGACCCAAAATGCCAGAAAGAATATGGTAAACATAAGCCACCTCATGGAATCTGCATCCGCTGGCCGAAGATGCACCGTTCAAAACTAGCACCCGAGTCTGGATCGATGGGATACTCATTCGGCCCCACAAACTGGCCTCCCCTTGCAAGTTCATTACCGTAAAGCCTGAACGAAATAATATTGCCTGCCTCATGAAGATAGTTTGATTGATAGTAGATATAGGGCAAATTTCCGTTAAACACCGAGCTATTGAAATAAGCAGTGTTAGTTGCTGGATTATTTGTTCCTGCCACGTCACCGCTGTGGCCCATTGCTTGTAGCTGACTCGGCGACAGGTATTGAATTCGTGGCGCGTTTGAAGGGTTTAAAGCGTTAGCGTTGCCAAATAAGCTCTGAGAGCAAGAATGCAATCGCTTCTGGTTGAGCGAGTCTCGGATGATTTGTTTATTACTTGGGGCGCCCCCGCCAGTTAGGAAATACGCAGCCACTCCGATAAGGTTCGTGTTGAAGTCGCTGCTTCCGGCATAGCCCAAACTAGTCACGGAGAAGTTAAAGGGGTTACCCTGGTTGGCTACATCTCCGTACCCCCCCTCCGCAGGTGAGACCCCCTGCTGGCTCTTGGGATCGCCAAGATCAATTGCTCCATCCGTTGCGAACTCGAGAATAGTGTCAAATAACCCTCCATCCAGTCCCATGGGATCGACCGCGGCCTGCGGACGCCCAGACAGGTAGGCATATCGATTGAGTGACTGTGGGTCCGCCAGGTTGTAGCTGCCGTTATAGGGATCGGCTGACAGCCAACGGCCCTGAGTCGATGCGTATTGTCGATAGAGGGCAGAATCGCTGTAGTTCTCCGCATCCCGCTCATGCTGCGTGAAGAGAAGAAGATCCGGCGCCGAGCTACTCACCAGCTCTCCGTACGGAGAGACGTCATTGGCGCCCAGCAGGTTTCCCGACGCATCCTGTTTTTGGACCAACGAATCCAGGTGGTCGCCGATGCGATAAATTGGAGCTGCCGTAGCCGTACCGGGATTCTCCGCAATTAACCGGTTGCCCGCGTATATGTAATCCGTCCACTGCCCGCTCGATGGATCACGCGTCGCCATGAGCTGGCCGCCAAAGTAATAGTATTCGGTCGCCCTAGTGCCCACGTCTTTGCGAACCCTTTGCCCCAACGGATCGCGCGTGTAGACCGCGCTGTTGCTCCCCGAGGTCTTACCCTCGGCATCGTAGCTGTAAGTGTTGCCTAAACCGTCGATGGTGAGATTGCCCGCCGCATCGTAGGTGTAGCCGGAAGCTGCGATCTGGTTGGCTCCGTTTGCCGGTTGAGCAAACGTGAAGGTGCCAGACTCCTGATGGTTGCCCCAGGCGTCAAACGTGTAGGTGGCCATCAGACGGTCGACCGTGGGATCGGAACCGCCTGTGAAGGCAGGACCCGATACCGTTACATGAAAATCCGTGCAAGGCAGGACAGACGAAACTAACCCTAATCCACCGTCATTGCAAATATGATCGACATTCAATACCAAATCCCATGATGTTGCTTCCGAATGAACATAAAGGCAATTGCAAAAGCCAAAGATTGGCAAAACGCCAGCGGGGCTAACGTTATGAAATTGAACTCGTTAAGCCTTCTGAAGAAAATATAGACGAGAGTGAGCTGTATAACAAACAGTACGACGGCTAGAAACTTTCCTGCACCCAGCTGCAGCATGTCCTGATTGATGCTGAAGAGAGGGACGAAGACCATAGCGGTCCAGAAAAGCGCCTTCCCAATTTCGCCGAAGTAGTCAGGTCCAAAGCCTTCGTGAGCCATGATGACGAAAACAGCAGCGCATACTGCCATGGCTCGTCCAACAAACGTCAAGGACTGCTGAAAAACACCTTTTGCCGGGCTTTCCATAGCCATCCCAGTCCAATGACGCTCGACGTTAATTACCGAACTTTTGAAACGCAATCATTCAATGCTTTAGTTCCGTCGTAGGTCGCAATAGTCCCTTGGCCTACGATCAAAATTTCGCCTGCGCCTGGAATTAAATCGCCGACTGCCCTAGCTACTGGCCCCACCCTACTCAATTCGTACATGACGCCCGGAGCTCCAATTTTGTAGATGCCTCTGGCTGCTCTCACATCCGAACTGGGGCCTGGGGGCCCGCTCTGGTAACCAGCGGGTAATCCAAAAAATGAGTTCAGCCCCTTCCCAGCCCCCACTAAAGAACAAGCCGTATACTTAGCGACGTCGAGGAGCCCAACTCGAACTGCGTCGTAGGCGACCCCCAAGTTTACGACGCCTCCGATGCTATTGTTTCCCGCTCCGCTTGTAGTAGATCCAAACCCGCAAGCACCGAACTCGCATGTGTCCGTGGGTAGGCCAAACGCGGGCCCTATGCCCCAGACTCCATGCGGGATACTTAAGGGAATACCGAGACTTTCGCCGAGGCTTCCTGGATCCGACGAAAGCTGGCTCACGTATTCGGGAAACACGGTAGTGCCGTTGGTGTCGTACGGATTGCCGTATCCCGTGTCTACAGTGCTCGATGGACCCTGATGGGGCCCTCCTCCGCCTCCCAAAGAACCCAAAAAGCCGAACAGGTTAAGGAGGAATCCCAATGCTCCACCAAATTCCCCTCCACCGTCTCCGGGGTCGATTCCGCTCTCAATCAGCCCACTACTATCCACGGATGCCTGCGGTCTCCCTCCGAGATAGGCATAGCGGTTAAGAGATTGCGGGTCTGTGAGATCGTAGCTACCACTGTACGGGTCGGGAGACAGCCAGCGGCCCTGGGTCGAAGCATATTGCCGGAAGAGGGTGGAGTCGGTCGAGTTCTCCGCATCCCGCTCGTCCTGCGTGAAGAGGAAAAGATCCGGCGCCGAGCTACTCACTAGTTCTCCGTACGGAGAGAAGTCATTGGCGCCCAGCAGGTTTCCCGACGCATCCTGTTTTTGGGCCAACGAATCCAGGTGGTCGCCAATGCGATAAATTGGAGCTGCCGTAGCCGTACCGGGATTCTCCGCAATTAACCGGTTGCCCGCGTATATGTAATCCGTCCACTGCCCACTCGATGGATCACGTGTCGCCATGAGCTGGCCGCCAAAGTAATAGTATTCGGTCGCCCTAGTGCCCACGTCTTTGCGAACCCTTTGCCCCAACGGATCGCGCGTGTAGACCGCGCTGTTGCTCCCCGAGGTCTTACCCTCGGCATCGTAGCTGTGGGGGGAACCCGGGGACGGACGGGCTGTTGACCAGCCGTTAGGCAACTCCAACTGAGTGTGCTTCTCTACTCTATTGTGAGCCGAAATGAAGGTCGTCGTTCCACAAACATATGCACCTGCTACGGTGTCGTAATCACAGGTTAACGCCCCGTCCCGTCCCCAGGTTCCCTAATAGCCCTCCACAATTGTCAGGTTCCGAGCGTTTTCTATTCCGCTCTTAGAGCCTCTGTCGGGGCAATTGAGGTCGCCACGAGCGCCGGACCCACAGACGCGAGTGTAGCTGCAAATAACAAAATTACAACGATAGCGACCAGCATCTCAGGGTCTCGCGCATTTCCGTTTGTCCAATGGGCGAATACCTGGCTAAGCGCAAGATTAAGAACGATGCCAATACCTGTACCGGCTAAGACTGAAAGCGCGGACGCCCGTGTGACTTCGCGGACAATGTGCAATCGTTGTGCCCCCAGCGCCATTTGCAAGCCCAATTCTCGCCTCCTTTGCGCCACCAGGTAGGACTGAATGCTATACAGACCACTTACCGCGAATGCCAGACCGAGAAACGCGAAACCGCTGAAGAGTCTTGCGACGAACCGTTCTCTACCGAGACTGTCGCCTTCCAGCAGATCGGATGCCGTGATGAGATCGCCCACTGCCTGCCCTGGATCAATGCTGTGCACATGCTGCTTGATGGAGCGGAGCAGGCCGGAGGAATTGCCCCGCGTACGAACCACCACATTGAATCCATCGAACGGTGTCATGCTGAAAGGGACGTACACCCCCGGAGAGACTTCTTCGCCTAAGCCCCTATTCGGTGCATCACCCACCACTCCGATGACGATAAAATGCTGATCGTTGCCCGGAGCCACCAGCTTCCATACGTTTTCATTCGCGACACCATTGTTCAGGACAATGGTCTGTCCAAGGGGATCATCATGCGGCCAGTAGCGGCGCCGCATCGCTTCGTTGATCAACGCCAGACGCACGGCATGCGCCGTCTCCGCCGTCGTCCACACACGCCCAAGGAGGAGCGGAATTCGCAGCGTGGAAAAATATCCGGGACTTACCTGTTGGGCGACCACCTGCCCTGGGGTTTCTTTCAGTGCAGGCACGTCAACCGCTGTAAAGTCAATGATGGTAGGCGGAAGATTGCCAATGGCGGCAGACACCACGTCTGGGTCGTTCGCAATTGCCTCTCGTATCTGCTCGAAATAAGTGACACGGCTGCTCCACTGATCGTGCGAACCTTCGCGCAATACCATATTCACGGTTGATAGATCTTGCGGTTCGTAGCCGAGATCTGCATGTACAAGTTGCAAAAGTCTACGGACCGTTGCCCCGGAGCACGCGAGCAGCAGAATAGTTAGCGCCACCTGCGCTGTGAGCAGCACCATATGCGCACTGCGGGTGCCTTTTCTTCCAGCGAGTTTGTGCGCGCCGCCGTCAGAGCCTTGCCGTAAGTCCGCGCCGGATAGACGCATCGCAGGCCACAACCCGCAAACGATCCCCGTCAGCACCGATATTCCGATGCTGAAGATCAAAACGGGAACATTGAGGGCAATCTCGGCCTCCGCCGGAAAGATTGTGGGCATAGGCTGAATGAGGTATTGCACCAACCGAATGCCTGCAATTGCTAACAAGACTCCGAGGCATCCGCCTGCCGACGAGAGAAGCACCGCTTCAGTGAGCAACTGGCGTACGACGCGGTTGCGTCCTGCGCCCAAAGCTTTTCGGATCGCGATCTCCGCCTGGCGAGCCTCTCCGCGTGCGAGCAGGAGGATGGCGACGTTTACGCATGCAAGCACCAGAAGAAATGAAACGGAAAGAAAGAGTACAACGAGAAAGCCCTTAAATTGCCCGATGGCAAGTTCGTTTATGTGCACGAGATGTAACTTGAATCTTTGTGGGAAGTTTGCCGGGGTCTGTCTCGCGAAAGCATTGAGCATCGGTTCAAGCGCCTGCTCGGCTAGTCGATCGCTCACACCGGGGCGTACGCGCGCATAAACGTTGGCTGGTCTCCGCGGATCGCTCGAATAGGCCAGCGGAACATACACGTCGCTGCCCGTCCACGCGAAACGTTGGGGCATAACGCCAATGATCTCGTAATTCTGGTGATCGAGTTGCAACGGTTGGCGAAGCACATTGGAGCGGCCGTCAAAGTGCGACTTCCAGAAATGGTAACTGAGGACAGCAACTCTGTTGTTGTCCGAGGGGCTGAACTCACGCCCGAGCAACGCTGAAACCCCGAAGTATTCGAATGCATTTGGTGACATGCGACCGACCTGGAGCTGTTCCGGCAATTCGCCGCCCGTTAGCGCCATGGTGTACCAGTCTTGCGCAATTGCCCCATCCAACGCCGGAGATTTTGCGAACTCGACAAACTGTGGACCATCGAGAGCCAAATCGAACGGGGCAGGATCTTTGCCGTAAAGATGAAGGTGCACCATCTGCATGGCATTGCGATATGGATACGGATCGATCAGCGCCGCATGCACAACGCTATAGATCGTTGTCTGGGCGCCAATCCCCAGAGCCAGCGTAACTACACAGACAAAGGCAAAGCGCGGACTCCTGCTGAACTGACGAAACGCGAATTTCACGTCCTGCCAAAGGCGTTCCAAGGGAGCCCAGCCCCATGCCTCGTGCGTTTGCTCTCGAATCAGAGCCGAATTGCCGAGAGCGCGTCGAGCTGCGTATCGGGCATCCTCTTGTGACAGTCCACGTTCCCGCTGCTCCTCTTCTTCAAGTTCCAGGTCGGACTGGAGCTCCCGGTCCAGATCTGCGTCCCGCCTATTGATCTGCCACCATCGCATATCAATTCTCCTCAGCGGCGGGCCACATCACCTGGGCGATTGCTTCCATCATCTGCTTCCATTGCGACTCTTCGACCACGAGTTGCTTCTTGCCTTTGTCCGTCAATCGGTAATATTTGAACTCTCGGTTGCGATCTGGAGCAGTCTCCCATTTGGCGCTCACCCATCCTCGTTGTTCCAGCCGGTGCAACGCCGGATAGAGGGAACCATGCTGCATCTGCAAAAATTCGTTCGTCGTCCGCTGGATATGCTTGCCGATCTGATGTCCATGTGCGGGACCGTAGAGAAGCGTACGGAGGATGAGCATATCCAGAGTTCCCTGTAGAACTCCCATGCTCTGCTTGGGTTGCTTTTCGGTGGAAGCCATTCGACCCTCAATAGAAATGGATGGTAGACATTCGACTATCGCTTGTCAAGGAGATGATTCCAGTCGAATCAGTTCGAAGTGGAAAACAGCAGCGCAGCCTACGCCAACCGATTTCGACTGGATGAGCTTCAGCGCGCGTTGATGGACAGGCATCTTGCGCGATGAGCTTCGTTTGGTCCTGGGAAGATGACCCCTCCGAAGCGTTCAGTCGTCCCTCCCACGGCTACGCCGGGGCAGGTCGGGACTTGATCCCGTTGCGGGTCCTGTCCCAGGATTTCATCCCGGGCTACTTTCAGCCGCCCTTCCGGGGCTTGTGCTCTGTGAGGCGACGCCTATTCTGAGCGGAGGACCGAGATCAGGTCTGTGCGGGCAGCCTGCAATGCGGCGTATAGGTTGTCAATAGGAGAGAATGCCGGCTGATTCTGGACGGGTTTCTAAGAAAGAGCTGCTTAGATCTGTTCCCTTGACGTTCGACAAGAGAGGGCGTATATCTTTTGTCGACAGTCAAGGGGAATATGCCGCCATCGACAGACCTGCTCCAGGGAACACTCGATTTATTGATTCTAAAGACGCTCGCACTTGAACCTATGCACGGGTGGGGCGTTGCCCAGCGCATTCAGCGGATTTCAAAAGAGGTACTGCAGATCGGCCAAGGATCTCTTTATCCAGCGCTGCATCGACTGGAATACAAAGGATGGATTCAGTCGGATTGGGGAAGCTCCGAAAACAATCGACGGGCGAAGTTCTATTCGTTGACCCGCAGGGGAAAAAAGGAGTTGGAGGTTGAGTTGGAGAGCTGGGAGCGGCTGTCTACCGCCGTCGGATTGGTTCTCGCACAAGCGCCGGAGGGGTACGCGTGATCAAAGAGCTACTGACCCGACTACGCTTTTTCCTGTCTCCTCGGCCAAAATGCGAATTGGACGAAGAGCTGCAATTTCATGTCGAGCAGTCAACGCAGGCGAACGTGGCTGCGGGAATGACATTACAGGAAGCGCATAGGCAGGCGTTGATCACGTTGGGAGGAGTCGAGCGCACCCGGGAAGAAACTCATGAGCAACGCCCTGGATGGTGGCTCGGTACGCTGCTCCAGGATGTCCGCTATGCGCTGCGCGGATTTCGCCGCAGTCCAATCTTCACCATTACCGTAATTGCCACTCTGGGTTTGGGTATCGGCACCACTACGGCGGTCTTCAGCGTTGTGGACCGGATTCTGTTTCGTAGCCTGCCATACGATCACGCTGACCGTCTTGTGTCTGTGGGCCTTAGGCAGTCGATAGAACCGCAAGAGTTCACGCTGGGCGCGTTCTATTATTTATGGCGCGAAAATCAGAAACCCTTTGAGGCTCTTACTTCAGAGAACGCTACGTCGCATGAGTGCGACCTGACGGACAGGAAGTCCGCGCAACTGAGCTGTATGAGTGCCGAGGCGAACTTCTTGCCTACGCTCGGAATCTTGCCCGTCTTGGGTCGTAATTTTCTTCCGGAAGAAGACCGTCGGAATGGTCCTAATGTAGCTCTTATTTCGTATGGATTATGGCTCAACCACTACGGCCGCGATCCTGGCATTTTGAATAGGCTCATTGAAATCAATGGCGATCGGGTCCGCGTAGTTGGGGTGCTTCCCAAAGGCTTTGAGATGCCCGACCTGCAGGCTGCCGATGTGCTGTTTCCCTTAGCGCTGGCGGACGAGAGTACGGAACACTCAGAGAATTCCGGTTTGGGAACACCGATGCGCACCTTCGCCCGGCTTAAACCCGGCGTGAGTGTTGAACAGGCAAGAGCCTCGCTTCAGCCGCTATTTCCCTATGCTCAGGAGTTGATACCTAAGGACCTTCGCAAGGATTTTCATCTTGAGGTTCGCTCCCTTCGCGACCGGCAGATGCAGGGGGCACGCTTGATCGCTTGGGTTCTGTTTGGAGCTGCCCTTGTGATGTTGCTCATTGCGTGTGCCAACGTCGCGAGTTTGTTGATAGCCCGCGGCGTCACCAGAGAACGGGAGCTGGCGGTTCGGTCCGCACTCGGTGCGAGTCGAGGCAGGCTGATTCGCCAAGCGCTGACAGAGGCATTGCTCTTGTCGATTACGGGAGCCACCGCTGGATGTGTGATAGCTGAAATACTTTTGCGGATTTTTGTATCGATCGCGCCTGCGGGCATTCCATTTCTCGACCGAGCACATCTCGACCTCCGGATCATGCTGTTTACGACCGTTCTTTCCTTTTTGTGCGGGGCGATGTTCGGACTGATCCCAGCTTTGCATTCACCACGCTCGACTGCGCTTACCGTTCGCTCGACACACTCCGGTGCTTACGCCGCGCTGCGGAGATGCCTGGTGGTGGGGCAAATTGCCGCAAGCATGGTTTTGCTGGCAGGAGGGATGTTGTTGCTACGCAGCTTTTGGAGTCTGCAGAATCAGCAACTGGGAATACGGACCGACAACACGATTACGGCCAGTATCTCGTTGGGACAACGGGGCTATGCAAACCCAGAACAGAGGCGTGCCTTCTTTCAGCAACTTGTGAGGCGGTTGCAATTTGGCCCGGGGGTAAGTTCCGTGGCAGTGAGCAACTCGCTGCCACCAAGTGGAGGTAAGCGGGACTTTTACTCCGATCTGGTTGTTCCCGGAAGACCACGTTTACCCGCACGGACAGGAGGAATGATTACATCACGCCTGGTCTCGCCCGGCTATTTCAAGTCATTGGACATTCCCATTCTGCAAGGGCGAAGCTTCACGGAGGAAGAGCAAAACTCCAACGAGCAGCCGGTTATTCTGAGCAAACAATTGGCTACTCGGCTGTTCCCAGGAAGAAATCCTATCGGTGAGCATTTGAAGGTGGACAATCGAGGATGAGAACACTTCCTGGTACACGGTCATTGGAATTGCCGCTAACGTAAAGAACAATGGGCTCACCGGTGAAGAACAGCCCGAGTACTACAACCTCAGGCACAATCGGGCAGAAGACTGGAACTCCAATTTCGATCGGAAAGCGGTGTTGATCGTGAAAACATCACTGCCTTCGGACTCCATGTCTCGATGGATCGGTGCACAAGTCGAGGCACTGGATCCAACCGTGTTAGTCAGTGTTGAGACACTTCGTCAACGAGTCGGCAAGATGGCCGATCAGCCAAGATTCGAAACTGTTCTTGTTGGTTTTTTCGCTGCAACGGGACTGTTGCTGTCCATGATTGGGCTGTATGGAGTGATCGCATTCAGCGCAAACCAGCGCACCCAGGAGATTGGGGTCCGCATGGCATTAGGGGCCAGCAGGTTCGATATTCTTCGTCTTATATCGCGGGAAGGGGCACTCCTTATTGCATTGGGCGGTGTGATGGGACTAAGTCTCGCGCTTGGAGTCTCCAGGCTGTTCAAGAGTTTGCTGTTCAGCATCGGCCCCTACGATCCGATGACGTTCATCGGCGTCACGCTGCTACTGGTCTCGGTGGCTCTCGCAGCGACGTTGATTCCAGCGCGCGCCGCGATGAAGGTCGAGCCAGTGGAAGCGCTTCGCTATGAATAGTTGGAATGACTAGAGTGCATTTCTAATTTAGGTATTTACGTTTATGCGATAACTTTCCTGCCGGGAGAGAGGGGGGCCAGGATGCAAGCGTATTCGCAGGATTCGCGTGAGCGCGTGTTGTGGGCATGGTAGGGGGCAGTTTTGGTCTGCCCCCTACGGGTCCGCTGCAAATCCTACTTTATTTTCGGATTCCATTTGCCCTGTGCGACAAGGGGCGTGAAAGACTCCAGTCCGCGCGCCGGAAGGGCGATGGTTTCGACGCTCTTCCGCGCTCTTGTAGGCCGCCATGAGTAGTTGAACAACCTCAAGCCCGTCCTCAAAGGTGAGCGCAGGCTGAGTGCCGTGCAGAAATGCGCGCGTGAAGTGCCGGTTCTCAGCTTCGTAACCGTACGCGGCCGCTTCCCCGGCTAACACCGGCATTTGCCCGCTCTCCGCATTCTGCTTCTCGACCAGATCTTCGCCTTCACTTCCACTCAGGGCACGGCTCATGAAGACCTTCAAACCGGTGTCGAGAGAATTCCAGGCCATTGAATATTCCGGACCCAGCAATTCCGCAGAGATCCTCAGGCCTGCGCCGACAAAGCTCCAGGATGTAGTCACCTCGCCAATCGCCGGCGTGCCACTGTCCGTTTCAAATTCGATGGTTGCCGATGCAAAGTCCTCGGAGGGATGCGCGGCGTAGTTGACAGCTTTGCCCATCGATTTCGAGAGTTGCCGCGCATACTCCGGCCGCGACCATTTAAGACTTGCGATGTGGGCTGTGATGCTTACAGGGCGAACCGTCGAATAGGGAGCACCTGGCTTGGTCAACAGGTGACGGACCACCAAAACTGAGTGGCACATCATGTCGTTCAGCACTCCGCCGCCCTGCAGGTCGCCCATCCAGAACCAAGGCTTGTGCGGTCCGCTGTGCTCTTCGGCGGCACGGGCGAGGTACGGACGCCCAGACGATGCCGCGCCCCGTGTCCAGAGAATATTGCGTCCTACTTCGATGGCCGGTGAGAAGAGCTGGTCTTCCATATAGGCGTTTGGTATCTTCGCCTGCTTGACCAGTTGCACCATACGCTTCGCCTCGCGGACGTTGCGGGCGAGCGGCTTTTCGCAGGCGATTCCTTTGAGCGGCACGTTGCGCTTGCGAGCGGCTGCAACAATTTCTTCCATGTTCTCGATGCGTTTGTGGTTTGGCCCTAACAACCAGATCGCTTCGATGCGCGGATCGGCGATCATCGCGGTGATGGAAGCATACGTGGAGGTATCGCCCAAATCGAGCGACCGCGCCAGCGCGGCAGCTTCGCCCGCGTGTTTACTGTTTGGACTCCAAATCCCGCGGATCTCTGCGTCGCGCACCGCCACGAACGACTGAAGGTGAAAGCGCGTGATGAATCCACTTCCTACAATTCCAATTCCCAGCTTCTCTGTACCCATACGACCCTCGTTAGAAAATTTCAAACCCAACCGCCGGTCCAAATTCTTACGCTAAATCAGCCTTCATGATGGCCATGCACTTCTTAACTTCCTCAACGCTATTCGAGCCTACCGGAATTTGGTATTCCAGCTCTACCTCGGCTGGAATCGGCCACTGGTTCTTTTCCAAAAGCTGCAGCACGGCTTTGATCGGCGTGTCGGCCTGTCCCCAGGGCAGGATCGGTCCGCCGTCCCTCTTGACGTCCTTCACGTGCAGGTGGCTGACGTCCGCATGATGTTGCTGCAGGAAGGACACCGCATCGAAGTTTGCCTGCGTGAAGTGTCCGATATCCAAATTTATTCTGTAGTACTTCGACATGGCCAGCGCTTTCGCGAAGCTTTCAGGCGTAGCGAACTGATTGGGATCGGTCAGGTTGGCGTGGTTGTGAAAAGCGACGGGAAACTGGTGCTTTTCGACGATAGGCACAAGTTTCTGCGCGATCTCTAGCGTAGTGGAGGTGGAGACCACGGATGCACCGAGGGTCTGCGCCTGCTCAAACATTTTATCGATTTCCTGATCGGTAAAATCCGCCCCCATGCCGTTGACGCAATAGGCGTAAATAACGATCCCCGCATCATCGAACTTCTTCTTAATCTCCTGGAAGTGGCTCATGGGAGTGAGAAGCCGCCATTCTCGAAGTTCATCGCGGGCTTTCAGCGCTTCTGGATTGGGCGTCGCTCTGCTGCCTCTTCCGTCCCCGCCGCCAGGATGCGCGGCAGCGCCAGAAGGGTTGGCTGCGGCAGCCGCTATACGGGCCGCTCTCGCCGCGGCCTGTTGTATTTGATAGTTGGTAATCGGCTCGGCATGATTCGCCATGAGCTCGATGAGCCCCGCGCCACAGGCCTGGCAATTCTGGATCACGTTATCTATATGGTCTTGCCCGAGCACGTTGGGCATGTCATTAAAGCTATAGGTGATGACACCGAGCCTGACGCCGTTGACCGTTGACCTGGTATTCGCTTCTGTCGAGACGGCAGCCTCTACGGTGGAATCGATCCTGGAATCGATTTTGGTTAGCGATAGAGCCAAAGGCAAGCTCATTCCCAAAAGCTGCCCGAATTCCCGTCTTGAATACATTGCGATCTCCTGAGTGGGTGCGACCACCTTGCGGACGCCCCGTCCTCGCATGGACGTTTGCCGAGCTTAAAAGTTTCCACTGCGGTGAATACCTGGCCGAAGTGACACGGTCCCGCAGGAAGGCGATCAGACGAGGGACTTGACCTCTATTCTGCGAAACCAAATCTCCGCAAACTCGATCTCGATGGCTATTTTTCCCCGGGTCAGAGGAATGAATTTGCCGGGGTTGCTGGGGTCGGGTTGCTGCAGCATGGAAACCACGTTGACGACTCTTCCATTCACCAGGTGTGCGGCCCGGTCACCCTGCCAGATCACCTCCACTACATTCCAGCCGTCGAGGTTTTCGAAATTGCCGTCCTTAATTTTTCGGCCGGAAGTGGGCTCGGGCCCCGCCTGGCCGTGCCTGGTTTGCGTACCGCTGCCGGAGCGAGGCCATCCGCCCGGACCAGGAGCTTGTTCGAAGAGACCGTCGCTGTGCGGAGGCTGAACACCTCGTACCCCATTCACCAGGTAGAAATCGCCTACATCGTCTTCTTCAATTTGGCATTCGATACAGGTGGGCCAAACGACGTCGGCACCCACCAAGCCGTAAAGAATCCCGTTATCCCGTTTCGCTGTCGCCTGGGTGGGAAACCGCTTGACGCCCCACTTGTACTCCACGCGAATGTGGACATTTTCAAATTCCTGATTCGTGGCAAGATAACCAGTTTCCATGGGTTCGTCGGTGACTTCGTTCCCCAGGATATGAAGCATTTCCTGCTCCATAAGGACTATCTTCCTTTGCTCTGCGACGTGTTTGCCTGACTTTTCCAGCATGGAGTACCAACCGGTCAGGTCACGGCCGTTGAGCAGCGAGACCCATCCGTCAGCGCCGGCCGGAGGCAAGGAGAGTGGCCGGAGCGGCCTGCGCGGAAGCCCAACGTGGAAACCACCATGGACTGGCGACGATGGGCACGCTTGCCTTGAGGAGATCTCGACGATTCATCATGCGCTTTCGCTTTTCTCCTGTCGGCAGTTGCTGCTTATTGAGCCGGGATCCTTTTGCCGGTTTTCCAGCTACGGTTTGTTTGTTCGAGGGAATGCGGAGCCATGCAAGCGCCCGCCCATTGCCGGACAAGCCGCCCGCCACTTTGTCAAGGGCTTTTGGTAATAGCTATATACATACGGGCGCAGGCTGTCAACGTTCCCTGGATCCCATCGGCTGGCCTGTCGGGTCGATATCGGGAATATTTAGCCTCCAGGACTGTTATAACCTTCTAGGTGTCTCGCGCACGCAAAACGTCAGACAACACGGATCGGAATAAGTTAGACAAACCGGCTTTAGAAAGGAACTTCACCGCTTGCTGATCTTCGCCGCTATCGTCGCCATCTTTATCTACGGAATGATTGCCGCCATGCTGGGAACCATTCTGCCCGACCTGTCGGACCGTTTCCAACTTACCCCGCGACAGAATGGAACCATCGCCTTTGCACAAGCGCTCGGACTCATCATCGCTTCGCTCGCCGTGGGCCCGCTTCTCGATGATGAAGGCAAGAAGGCCGGCCTCATCCTTGGGCTCGGGTTCATCGCCGTCGCCCTCTTTGCCCTGCCCCGCTCAGCCGGATTCCGCAGCATCGTTTTTCTTCTGTTCCTTTTGGGAGTCGGCGGGGGCATTGTCGTGACCGGAGCGAACGCGCTGGTGAGCGACGTAGGCGAGACGCATCGCGCCGTAGCGCTGAACCTGGTGAACCTTTTCTTTGGGCTCGGTGGATTGGCTACGCCCTTTATCTCTGCTCACCTTTTCGCCCGCAAATGGGTTCGGCTTTGCTACACGATTGCAGGTCTTACTGTGATCACGCTGGTGATTCAGGCCGTGACCAAAATGCCGCCGCCCACAGGCGCCGGGCGATTCATCCTGGCCGACGCGGGTCCAGTTCTGGGCCGTCCGGTGCTCTTTCTTTTGGGTCTCTTCCTGTTCCTCTATATCTCCTGCGAGGTCGGCGTCTGGAACTGGCTGACTCGTCACCTCATTGCCCAGGGAGTTCCGGAAGCAAGGGCGCTGACTATCCTTTCGCTCGGCTTCGCACTCGGGCTGCTGGTCGGACGAGTCGCCGTGTCTCCGATTCTCGTCCACGTGGCTGCTATTACCATTCTGTTGGCTGCCTCGATTGCGATGGCAGTTACGACATTCGTGATGCTCCGCACGAATAATCCCACGGCTGCATTCGGATTGGTTTTTCTCGCCGGGCTTTCCATGGCTCCGGTCTTTCCTACCACGCTGGCTATTGTCGGTGATGTTTTCCCACGCATGACCGGTACGGCCATCGGATTCGTCATTACTTGCGGATGGACAGGCCTCGCGGTGAGTTCTCGCCTCATAGGCGCGATTGCCGGAGGGGATCCAAAAAGACTTCAGAAAGCTTTGCTGGTGATTCCGGCATCGGCGGTTCTGATGATTGTTTTGAGCCTGGTCATTCGCGCCGCACTTTAATGCGTGATGCAGACGCCAATAGCCCATTTACAAGGTGGATTAGCCCGTGCGAATCGGAAGGATTCTATCGTTCACGGTTGTAGGTCTCGCTAGCCTCATTGTCATCGGAACGGCATTCATCGCCCTCATTTTTTTTATTAACTCCCGGAGGGATAGACAGCAGAATTTTGCCCCTCCTGAGGGCAAAGAAGCCATCTCCCCGGGAGGAGGCACCGTTCTTCTTTCGCAAGCGAGCGGCAAATCCTCGTTGCTTTATCGCAAAGATTCATCAAGTGGGAAGACCGTACGCCTCACGGGAGCCACGACCGGAATCGAATCGGAAGCTAGCTTCTCACATGACGGCAAGCTCATTGTTTATTCGTTTGCAAACTCGCCGGACTCTAAATCGGCGGTGTGGATAGTCGGTTCTGATGGGCATAATCCTCACGCCGTCACTAGTAGAGATGAGGATGCTCTTCATCCGGTCTTCTCGCCTGATGACTCAACGATTCTCTATGCAGTATCAAGTTTTACCGGAAATAACTCTCCAATCGTGCGTCCGGCACGGCACGATTGGGATGTGTTTTCGATCCCCGTTCAATCGAATGCAACGGGTAACAGCGTGACTCCCACGCGAATCACTCGCGGGTCTTTCTACGACCTGCGATCCCTCGATGTCGCTGGTGACAAGACTTCGAGCGGAACGAAGGTCCTGATAAGTACAACCGGCTACCCGATCGGAGCTCTACTGGAGGAATTCAACTTGGATTTTCCAGAGAGGCAAAAGATATTCCAACCGCATGTCCCTGGTGAAGCGCCAGCGTTTGGTGAAGCTCGTTTCATAGATGACGGCATGGGTATCCTGTTTCTGGCCGCAACCGATACTTCGGGTGGAACCTACGATTACAACGTGTACTCGATGAGCGACGTTACAGGTAGCGAGCTCAAACAGCTGACCCAACTCAAAGGAATGACAAAAGAGCTCAAAATCTTACCGGACGGAAAGGCTACCTTTGTTAACGGCGAGGTAGCTCAAGTTCTCGATATCGACAGCAAAAACCAGGGGACTCCATTACAGTAGATTCAGATAGGGCATTGCGAAGAGGCTCAGCTCGGCGAGTGTATGAATCCGGCTTCGCGGTCATCTTCTGACTCTGTTTGGAACTTGTGTTCAGATGCTTTGTCTCGGCTGTCGTCCGAAGATTACTGCGCTGTCGTCGAAATTACTTGAAACGATCCTGAGTCGTAGTTCGTCAGGTAGAGCGTTTGGTCGTCGCTTCCAACCGTAATCTCACGCGGGAACAGCCCCGTCGGTATCGTCTCAACCACGCTGGCCGCAGCCGGAACCGCAACGGAAAGGATCGTCGCATTCGCTGTGCCCGTCCCGAACCGGTTCGAGTTGGCTACCGCCAGGAGCTTTCCGCCGTCCAATAGGCGCAATCCGACCGGGGCCGTGCCGCCCGTGTCCGCATACCCCAGCAACGCGTTCCCAGCGTCCGTTTCCAACATCCCCGTGCTGAACGCTAACACCCGATTATCTCCACGCGCCGACACCCATAGAGTTCCACCGTCCGCAGTTTCAGTGACGCGCACCGGCGAACATCCCGCATTCACCGTCGCGACAATCGCCGACGAGGACGGATTTACTTCCGCCGCCGCTACGTTGATCACCGTCAAGAGACCATTGGCCTGCGCTGCACTCCCCGCCTGCTGCACACAGTTGGTCTTGGTGAGCACCGGGTTGTCGGCGCCGGCCGTTGCGCTCGAACTGCCTGCAATCCCGCTCGTGACATATAACCGGCTTCCGTCCGGTGAGATCGTCACACCCGCAATCGCCTGGCCGCCCGTCGAGATCTGACCCACAAGAGTGGTCCCCGTCGTGACCACACCCGTTGCGTCGTACTTCAGTGCGATGACTCCGATGTTCCCCTTCGTCGTCGCTCCCGTCGCTACTCCGTATTCATTGGCGACAAACGCGTACTTGCCGTCCGGGGTGACCACCACGTCGAAGCTTCCCTGGTCCGATGCGACCGGACCCTGGCTCACCTGCAGACCCGTCGAGGTACACGTCTGCAGCGTGCTCAGGTTGTAGAAGATTGCTCCATCGACGCCCAGCGTCCCGGCAACGCCAAGCCCGTTTGGAGTTAAATTCATCCCAAAGTCCGAGGCCCCATCCTGCACAAAGGCCGGACGTACATAGTTGAAACAGGAAAGCTGAAGTCCACCGCCAACAGCAGGCCCGAACACCAACGTGCCCGAAGTCGTAGCCGTGACCGACACCAACACGTTCCCAGAAGCCAGCGGCAGCGCCCGAAATGGACTGCCATAGCCGCCAGTCGAGTATGTAACGCTCGAGGCCGTTACCACCGGAGGAGCCGCGCTTGAAGCAACCACCGTTACATTCGCTTGCCTGAGGCGCTCGAGTAAGAGGACGCATCCGAAGGAATGAAGTTGGCCGTCAACGTATCCGTGCCGACCGCCAGAAGCCCCGCCGGCACATCGATCGCCGCCTGCCCGGCAGTTACGTTTACAGGAAACGATGCGTAATTTCCGCTGCTCAAGATTACGGAACCTAGCGGGGTTCCGGAGTTGGCCGCCACCGCGACCGCTACATTCAAGGCCTGGGCGGTGCTGACGCTTCCCGAAGGCGACGCGGCAATTGTCACCGTTGGTGTTACGGGGCCTGATACCGTTGGGGGCGCGCTGCCGGTTGGGGAATTTCCACTGCCGCAGCCTGCCAGGAAAGAAGAACTCAACAGCAGAGCTCCAAGCGGAAAAGTGTAGCGCTCCCGTTTCGTTAGTAGGCTGTTCATGGTATTCCTCTCCGGTGTTGTAGCACATCCGTGTCGTCGTCGGGATCAGATTGGGGCAGGACGTGGCGGAAGCGCCGATGCTGGCTTCGGTGGTTGAAAAGCTCCGAGCCGCATGGGTAGGATAAGCACCGCCGAGGTTCCCTCGGCTACGCTCGGGACAGGCTCTTCTGACTCCGCGCCACAAGCGCTGCAACACACGACAAATCTGTGAGGCGCTCCCCTCAGAGGTTGTGACTTTTTATCTTCCGGTGTAATTTGCGGTCGGAAAGCCCGCAAGAACATCTGCCAGCAATCATCGCCGGGGTCCTTCGACTCCGCGCCATAAAGTCCTTTGTTATGCAATAGATCTGCGAAGCGCTTCGCTCAGGATGACGATTTTGTGAGGGGTTGGACGAAAACCTTCCCCCATAAGTTAGCGCTTATGGGATGAAATCAGGGCGGAACCGCCGATGCTGGCTTCGGTGGTTGAAAAGCTCTGAGCCGCATGGGTAAGATAAGCACCGCCGAGGTTCCCTCGGCTACGCTCGGGACAGGCTCTTCTGACTCCGCGCAACAAGCGCTGCAACACACGACAAATCTGTGAGGCGCTCCGCTACAAGGATGACGATTCTGTGGGATGACGATTTTGTGAGGGGTTGGACAAAAATTTCCCCGTAAGTTAGCGCTTATGGGATGAAATCAGTTGTGCAGGGGGTGGGAACTTTACGAGCACAAACAATAAGGATTGCGGCACAATCACCCGGGCGGGGATTGTGCCGCAATCTCAGTTACTTGAAAAACAAACAAGGAACCTGACTAGACCCGACTAGGCGTGGCTGCTGCCGCTACCGTCGGTTGGCGGGTTCTCTGCCATGGCCTTGTCGAGCTCTTCGCGGCGCTTGGTTCGCGCTTCGGCCCGCTTCTGGCGCTTCTCGTCCAGAACCTGCTCCGAACCCAAGAGTTCGATGAAGGCCTTCTCGGCCCCATCGCCCTTCTGGAAGCCCGTGCGCACGATGCGCAGGTAGCCACCGGCACGATCGCCGTAACGCGGCGCTACCGTCTCGAACAGGCGCGTGACCGCTTCCCGCGTCTGCAGATAGGACAACGCCAGACGGCGCGAGTGCAAGTCGCCGCGCTTGCCCAGGGTGATCAGCTTTTCGACGTGAGGACGCGCGGCCTTGGCCTTGGTAATGGTCGTCTCCACACGGTCTTCAAGGAGAATGGACGTTACCAGGTTCCGCAGCAGTGCGCGGCGGTGGCTCGTGTTCCGTCCTAGTTTGTATCCTGCATTGCGATGGCGCATGAGTTTCTCTTTCCTGCGAAATTAAACGGCGGCCGGTGAGTCCCCTCACCGGCCACTCTCGAACTAGAAGTTCTCGGGCTCCGACTGGAGCGGAATGTCGACTCCGTCGAGATCTTCTTCATCGTCTTCATCATCGTCGTAGCGGTTGTAGCTCGCCGCCAGTGTCGCTGCCGGCAATACGCTGGTCGGTCCAGGCACCGCGTTGCCGTGCTCGTCGATCTTCATACCCAGAGACAAGCCCATCTGCGCCAGAATTTCCTTGATTTCATTCAAGGACTTGCGGCCGAAGTTCTTGGTCTTAAGCATTTCCGGCTCGGTCTTCTGAACCAGCTCACCGATCGTCTGAATGTTCGCGTTCTTTAGGCAGTTGTAGCTGCGGACGCTCAATTCCAACTCCTCAACGGAGCGATTGAGATTCTCGTTGCGCAACTGCATTCTGCCTTCGTCGTGCGCGCTCTCCGCTTCGATCTCTTCCTCGAAGTTGATGAAGATGCTCATGTGGTCCTTGAGCAGCTTGGCGGCCAGGCCGAGCGAATCAGCAGGCAGTACCGAGCGATTGGTCCAGACTTCAATGGTCAGCTTGTCGTAGTCGGTGATCTGACCCAGACGAGCCGCGTCCACGGTGTAGTTCACTTTACGAACCGGGGAGTGCACCGAGTCCACAGGGATGAAACCAATGCCGAGATCGGAATCGAAATTCTTATCGGCGGAAACATACCCGCGGCCACGCTTCAAGCGCATTTCCATGTCCAGCTTGCCGCCTTCGCTTACGGTGGCAATGTAGACATCCTTGTCCAGGATTTCGACGTCTCCGTCTGCCTCGATCATGCCGGAAGTCACGATTCCGGGTTGATCGGCGCGCAGATAAAGGGCCTTGGGACCTTCACCGTTGAGCTTGAACGGAATCTGCTTGAGATTCAGGATGATGTCGGTCGCGTCTTCTACCACGCCCGTGATCGACTGAAATTCGTGCAGTACACCCTCGATCTTCACCGCGGTGACAGCCGCGCCTTCAATGGACGAAAGCAGGGTGCGGCGCAGTGCGTTGCCGATGGTGGTGCCGAAGCCGCGCTCGAATGGCTGAGCGCTGAACTTGCCGTACTTCTCGGTGAGCGTCTCCGTATCGACTGCAAGACGTTTTGGCTTTTGAAATCCTCTCCAAAGCATATCGGTGTTCCTCTCCATGCACGGCAAGCGTCGCGAAGCATTCTGCTACGGCCGTGCGCGTTTCTCCCTCGTTGATTGAACTACGAATTACTTGCTGTAAAGTTCGACGATCAGCTGCTCGTTGACCGGCAGATTGACGTCTTCACGCTTCGGCAATGCAAGTACCTTGCCGGAAAGATTGGCGTGGTCCACTTCGAGCCAACGGGGCGCTACCTGGTGGCTGGCAAACTCGGTTGAGCTCTCGAGCACCGTGAGCTTCTTGCTGCCCTCGCGGATCTTGATCTCGTCGCCCACGTTTACCTGGAAGGAAGGAATGTTCACCTTGCGGCCATTCACTTCGACGTGGCCGTGGCGCACGATCTGGCGAGCCTGACGGCGTGAGCTGGCATATCCGAGACGGAAAGCCACATTGTCCAGGCGACGCTCGAGCTGCTGCAAGAGCAACTCGCCGGTGACGCCCTGGGAGCGCGATGCCTTCTCGTAGTACGCGCGGAACTGGCTCTCGAGCGTAAAGTAGATGCGCTTGGCCTTCTGCTTTTCACGCAACTGCAAACCATAGCCTACGATCTTGGGCTTGCGGTCACGGCCATGCTGGCCAGGAGCAAAGTTGCGCTTTTCAATCGGGCATTTCTCTGAGAAGCACTTGGTGCCCTTCAGAAAAAGCTTGGTGCCTTCGCGACGGCAAAGACGGCAGACTGGTCCGGTGTAACGTGCCACGTGGTTTCTCCTGACTTCAGAGGCCGACCGGTTTACGGATTGCTCCTTCGTCCCGGTCCAACCGTTTGTTTTTCAACCGGACATTTGCGCGGTTGAAAGTTTATAAAAACGTACCTCAGGGGCTAAAGCCCCCAGGATTCGAGCTTGGATGGCACGGCCTAAAGGCCGTGCCCTACCTGGACTGGAACCTCTACCTCTCGTGCCCTACCTAGGCTACGGCCTTTAGCTGCCTTGCCCTTCGTCGGTAGCGGCTTTTACCTCAGCCCTTGCTTGTGTATCCCGCCTGCGTTGCCCTCAGCGGCTAAAGCCGAATCATTTTGGCTATCTAACGGACGGGTTAAAACCCGTCCCCTTCAAAATCAATTCGGATCCGCTACTGCTACTTACCCGACTGGTTAAAACCCGTCCGCTTCGAAGCCGCACGGTACGATTCAAAGCCGGACGGTAGTATTCAAAACTGCACCGTTCGATTCAAAGCCGCAATCGGATCTGCGACTGTTACTTACACGCGTCTCCGCTTGGGTGGGCGGCAGCCGTTGTGCGGAATGGGCGTGACGTCGCGAATGGAACGAACGTCAAGACCCGCCGCAGCCAAGGCACGCACCGCAGACTCACGGCCCGAACCGGGACCGCTGACACGCACATCGACCGAACGCAAACCATGATCACGCGCCTGGTTGGCCGCGTTCATCGCAGCCTGCTGGGCCGCAAACGGGGTGCCCTTACGCGATCCGCGGAAACCGAGCGAGCCCGAACTCTTCCACGAAAGCGTGTTGCCCTGACCGTCGGTGATGGTCACAATAGTGTTGTTGAAAGAAGCCTGAACGTAAACCAAACCGTAAGGAACGTTCTTGCGTTCGCGCTTCTTGAATTTCTTGTTCTTGCCGGCTTTTCCGGCTCCCTGCTTCTGTTCCGGCTTCGCCATTAGGTCTTCCCCGTCGCTTTCTTCTTGCCTGCAATGGTGCCCTTACGGGGGCCTTTGCGGGTGCGCGCGTTGGTGTGCGTGCGCTGGCCGCGGACAGGCAGGCTGCGCCGGTGGCGCAGTCCACGATAGGACTGAATATCAATCAGCCGCTTGATGTGCATCGAGACATCCTTGCGCAGATCGCCTTCGATCTGGCCTTCAGCCTCAATCACCTGACGGATGCGGTTGACCTCGTCCTCGCCCAGATCCTGAACTTTCTTCAACGGGTCCACATTGGCCGCCGCCAGAATGCGTTTCGCACGAGGGTCGCCGATCCCGAAAATGTAGGTAAGCGCGATTTTTGCCTGCTTGTGGCGGGGCAAATCTACGCCAGCAATACGTGCCATGCTTGATCCTTTTACTTACGTGCTGCCAACAGCTTCGCCGCTGCAGCGGTTTTGGCTGTCTCTTCAGACTGCCGGTGAAAGCGACGGGAGAGGTTCAACGCAAGCCTCTGATGAGCAAATCTGCTCGGCTAACTAGCCTCCCCGGTGCTCGTAAATTGCACTAGCCCTGACGCTGCTTATGCTTGGAGTTTTCGCAGATCACCCGCACCACACCGCGGCGATGGATGACTTTGCACTTGTCACAAATCTTCTTTACCGATGCACGAACCTTCATTACTGCTCCTGACTGGTGAAACCTATTTGTAGCGGTACACGATCCGGCCACGGGTCAGATCGTAAGGGCTGAGCTCTACCGCCACCCGATCACCGGGGAGAATGCGGATGAAGTTTTTGCGCATACGCCCGGAAACGTGCGCCAGAACCTGGTGCTTGTTCTCAAGCTCAACCTTGAACATCGCGTTCGGCAACGTCTCGACGACCGTTGCCATGACCTCAATCGCGTCTTCCTTCGACAAACGTTATCCTGATTCCGCCCCACGATTCGCGTCGCGCGGGCTGTATTCCCTATTGCGTCAAAATGGCAGCGCCTTCGGCCGTCACCGCGACGGTATGTTCGAAATGTGCGCTCAGGCTTCCATCTTCGGTGACTGCGGTCCAGCCGTCGCTCAGTACCTGCACGCCCGGCTTGCCTACATTCACCATCGGCTCGATCGCCAGAACCATACCTGCACGCAGTTTGGTTCCCGCTCCCCGTTGCCCATAATTGGGAACCTGCGGATCTTCGTGCATCCGGGTTCCGATTCCATGGCCCACAAATTCCCGGACGACGCTAAAACCGTCCGCTTCCACCACTTCCTGCACCGCGGCGCCGATATCGCCCAACGTCGCACCCGGCCTCACAACCTTGATCGCGGTTTCGAGCGAGGCGCGGGTCACATCGAGCAAGCGACGGGCGCTCGGGGAAATGTCTGCTCCCACGGGCAAGGTGATTGCCGAATCGCCGTAATACCCGTCCATCACCACGCCGCAATCGATGGAAACAATGTCTCCATCGCGCAAGATGCGATTACCGGAGGGAATGCCGTGCACCACCTGCTCGTTCACCGAAGTACACAGAACGCAGGGGTAACCACGATATCCCTTAAACGCGGAGGTGGCGCCCAACTCAGCCATCTTGCTCTCCGCCGCTTTTTCGAGATCGAGCGTAGTGACGCCGGGCTTGACATGTGCTTTCACATGCTCGAGCACCTCGCGTACTACCGCACCGCTGCGCCGCATCTTTTCAATTTCTCGCGGCGACTTGATCATGATGGCCATCGGCCTTGTCTCTCTCTTACTTAAATCCGGGATCTGAGTTCCGCTACCGCGGCCATGATGCCCGCCATGACTTCGCCCGCCGGCTGCTCGCCATCCACTTCAACGAACCGGCTGCTGGCGCGATAATGTTCCACTACCGGCGCGGTTAGCGTCGTATACGTCCGCATCCGCTCATGGAATACGTCTTCCACATCATCCGCGCGCTGGATAAGCGGTGTGCCTTCCACATCGCATACCGTATCTACTTGCGGCGGCTGCAGGTAAACGTTGTAAATACGCTGGCAGGCTGGACAGTTGCGTCTACCCGTAATACGACGCAACAACTGAGTATAACTTACCTGGATGCTTACCGCAATCAGCGGAAGGCCGGGGGGATTGGCTGCCGCCAGCCGGTTGTCTAGCCATTGCGCCTGGGCCAGGGTTCGGGGGTAGCCGTCCAGAATATAGCCCCTGGCTGTATCCGGCTGACTGAGACGCTCCGCCACCATCTCATTGACCAGGTCGTCTGGAACGAGCTTGCCGGCATCCATGAGCTGGGTAGCCATGAGGCCCAGAGACGTCCCCTGGGTTCTGTGGTCACGCAGCAGGTCGCCGGTTGAAATCTGGGGAATGGACCAGGCAGCCATGATCGCTTTCGCCTGGGTTCCCTTGCCGACACCAGGAGCCCCCATGAGCAGAATGGGCCCGGGAGTGATCATTTTCGCGCTTTCCTGTCGGACAGATGACCCGATAGATGGCCCAGCTTGGGTACCCTCCTCCATAGAAAGCGGACTTACCACGACCGCCTTCCGCGGACACGTCCGCTTCGGGGCGAAAAGCCATCGTAGTGACGCATAATCAGCTGCGACTCTACCTGGTTGATCGTATCCATAGCGACGCCGACCACAATCAGGAGCGAGGTTCCACCGAAGTAGAAGCTCACATTCAGGCCGTGCGTGACCCAGATCGGCAGCTTCTCAAAGAAGGGACCTAGCAGCCACAGGTTTTCAAGGTGGATGCCGCTGATGAGGATCTGCGGAATCAGGGAAATCACGATGAGGTACAGCGCGCCCACCAGGGTGATGCGGGTCAGCACCTCATTCACGAAGTCGGAGGTACGCTTGCCGGGGCGAATCCCGGGGATAAATCCACCGTATTTGCGCATGTTGTCGGCAATGTCATCGGGCCGGAAGACGATTGAAATGTAGAAGTAGGCGAAGAAAACAATGCCCACCATATAGAGCAGCTCATACCAGGGTTCGCCCGGGCGCAAACCGTCAAACACGCGGCTCAGGAATCCGTTGCTGCGTACAAAGTTGGACCCGGCAAACAGCAGCGGGGCCGACAGAATCGAGCTGGCGAAGATGACCGGCATCACGCCGCCGGAATTGACCTTGAGGGGAAGGTGTGTGGATTGCCCGCCCATCAGGCGGCGTCCGACGATCCGCTTGGCATACTGCACCGGAATGCGGCGTTCGCTGCGCTCCACAAACACGATGAAGGCCACGATGGCGATCATCAGGACTACCAGGATGATCAGTGCGGGAATGGTGAAGGCTCCCCACGCCTGGTTCCTGGCCTTATCGATCAGGTCCTGAATTCCCCGGGGGAGGCCAACCACGATGCCGGCAAAGATCAGCAGGCTCATGCCGTTGCCGATACCGCGGTCGGTAATCTGCTCGCCCAGCCACATGATGAAGGCAGTGCCTGTCGTGAGCGTCACCATGGTCATCAGAATGAAGCCAGGGCCGGGATTCAATACATAGGAGACGCCGCCTGCACCGTGGGAGAGCGTGAGCGCGATCGCCAGCGATTGCACACAGCCCAGAACGACGGTGACGTAACGGGTCCACTGGGTGATCTTGCGCCGCCCCAGTTCGCCTTCCTTTTGCAGCTTGGCAAGCGGCTCATACACCACCGTTAGCAATTGGAAGATGATGGAAGCAGTGATGTAGGGCATGATGCCCAGAGCGAAAATGGTCAGACGGCGCAGGTTGCCGCCGCTGAACAGATCGACCAGACCCAGAGCACTGCCCGCTTGCTGATCGAAAAACTGCGCCAACAGCTTGAGGTTCACACCAGGGGTGGGAATTTGCGAGCCCAGACGATACACGGCCAGAATGCCCAGCGTGAACAGAACCCGCTTGCGCAGGTCGGGGATGCGGAAGATATTAGCGATCTTCTCAAACATATTTTTCCTGTGGCGTCAGGGTGACTTTTCCCTGCTCTGCTGATCATCGTTGGGAGTGGTTTTCCTTTTGGGAGAACCACTTAGAAAATCTTGCTACTTGCGAATCGTGCTTTTAAAACGTACCTCAGGGGCCAAAGCCCTCCGGTATTGCTGCTGTTATGGCACGGCTAAAGCTCGTTGCGGCGAGGTAAGGCGTGCCCTTCGTAGAGTGCGGCTTTTTTCCCTTAGCCTTTGCTTGTGTAATTAGCAGTCCCTTGATCTAGGTCCGCTAAAGAGGCTGGGGAAAATGTCACCTTAAGAGAAGAATAGCTCCCTCAGCGGCTAAAGCCGAACCGATTTGATCGTTGGACGGACGGGCTAAAGCCCGTCCCCTTCAAAGAAGCGAGTTTTTTTACTTCCTGCAAATTCCGTAAGCTTCAAAGAATCTGGCTTTTCGCAATCTGCAAAGTCCGTAACCTTCAAAGAATCTGGCTTTTCCGCAGCCTTTGAAGTCCGTGCTCTTCAAGGATACAACGCTTGTACCGGGGTTAGGCAGACGGGTCGCTTTAGGCGACCAGAACAGCCTTGCCGCCGGCTTTCTCGATCTTTTCCTGTGCAGACTTGGAGAACTTGTGCGCGTGCACCGTAACGGCTCCAGTCAATTCGCCATCACCCAGAACCTTGACCAGCCCCTTGTGCTTCTTGAGCAGACCCTTGGAGGCGAAGGCTTCGAGCGTCAATTCCACATTGCCAAGCTCTTCCTGGAGTTCTGCGATTTTGCTCAGGTTCACGACCGAGTATTCAGTGCGGAAGATGTTGGTGAAGCCGCGCTTGGGGAGGCGGCGATGCAACGGCATCTGTCCACCTTCAAAACCGCGCATCATGTGGGAACCGGAGCGGGAGCGCTGTCCCTTGTGACCACGGGTTGAGGTTTTGCCCATGCCAGAGCCCATACCGCGGCCGACACGCTTCTTTCCGGAGTTCGCATTTTTGGGCGCCCGGAGATTCGAAAGATTCTTTGCCATACTGTCCTCGCTGAACGCCGGATTGGATCTCTGGTTGAGCCAGCCGACTCGCTTTTATGTAAACGACGGGTACTACTTTACGATCCGCACCAGATGCGGCACGGCCTTGACCATGCCACGGATAGAAACCGTATCTTCGCGCTCGACAATCTGATTCAGCCGGGTAAAGCCTAATCCCTTGATCACCCGCTTGTGCTTCTCCGGGGTGGAGATTGCCGACCGGAAGTACTCGAGGCGCATCATTGTTTTTTTCTGAGTCTCAGCCATTTCAGTAGAGCTCCTGTACCTGCTTGCCGCGAGCGGCAGCGACTTCGGCACGATCCCGCAACTGCACCAGCGCATCGAAAGTGGCCTTGACCACGTTGTGCGGATTGGCGGTGCCCAGACTCTTGGTCAGAACGTTCTGCACGCCAACCGAGGTCATCACCGCGCGCACAGCGCCGCCGGCGATTACCCCCGTACCTTCAGGCGCCGGCTTCAACAGCACGTGCCCGGAACCGAACCGGCCCAGCACCTGGTGAGGAATGGTCGTTTCCGACAGATTCACACGCACCAGATTCTTCTTGGCGGCTTCGATGCCTTTGCGTATAGCCTGCGGCACTTCCTTCGCCTTGCCCGAACCATAACCCACCACGCCGGCAGAGGGGTCGCCGATGACCACCAGGGCTGCGAACGACATGTTCTTGCCGCCCTTGACTACCTTGGTGACACGATTGATGGACACCACCTGGTCCTTCAGGTTGTACTGCCCGGCGTCCAGTTTCCGCTTGAGTATTGCCATGCTCTTATCCGATCCTTCTGCGCCGCCCAGGGGCCGCGCGCTTCCCAGGAAAACTTAAAACTGCGAAACCTGTTAAAACTCGAGACCCGCTTCGCGTGCGGCATCGGCCAGGGCCTTGATGCGCCCGTGGTAAAGGTAACCGCCACGGTCGAAGACCACCTTCTTGATTCCCTTTTCGATTGCCCGCTCGGCGACCAGCTTGCCGACTTCCTTGGCTGCAGCCACGTTGCCGCCGGCCTTGAGCTTGGCCGAGAGCGTGGAAGCGGAGATCAGGGTCTCGCCGTTGGCATCGTCGATGACCTGGGCATAGATGTGGTTCAGCGAACGATACACATTCAACCGCGGACGCTCCGTGGTGCCTTCCATCTTCTGGCGAATGCGGAAGTGTACGCGCTGACGAATTACGTTTCTTTGTCTCTGCGGAATCATTTTTCTTCCTTCCTAATAGCGGAGCTGCCCTGCAGGTCCGTTCCCGGAATTTCTGTCCCGTTGCCCCATCCGAAGCAGCGTGGTGCGGCCTTCTTTAACGGAAGGCCGCGTATATCTTCCCGCCCCGCGAACTCCAACAGGAATTCCGGGTGTTCGGTTCTAATTACTTTGCGCCGGTCTTGCCGACCTTCTTCTTCAAACGCTCGCCCACGTAACGCACACCCTTGTTTTTGTAAGGATCGGGCTTACGCAGCGAACGCATGTCAGCCGCTATCTGACCGACCTTCTGGCGGTCGATTCCGCTGATGGTCAGACGGGTCTGCTTGGGATCGATCGTTACCTCAATACCGGTAGGCAGCGGAAACTCGATCGGATGAGAATAGCCTAGGGTGAACACCACTACGCCTTTTCCCTTCAGCTCGGCGCGATAGCCGATGCCGACAATGTCCAGTTCCCTGGTCCAACCCTTGGTAACGCCTTCTACCGCATTCGAAACCAACGAGCGGGTCAAACCGTGCAACGCAGCGAGCGACTCTTTCTCGCGTACGGCGAACAATTGGCCGTCCTTTGTTTCGAGGGTGATGCCAGCCGGCACCATCGCGCTCAGTTTGCCCTTCGGTCCTTCAACCAGAACAGTCTTGCCCTGCATGGTGTACTTGACGCCTGCAGGCAACGGAATCGGTTTCCTACCAATACGTGACATACGCTTCTCAATCCTTCACGGCTTGCGAGTCGCGGTTGCTGAGGTCAGCGACCGTTCCACTGCAGCCAGGCGCAACTTACGCTGCGCAAAAAACAGTTACCAGACTTCGCAGAGAATTTCGCCGCCGACGCCCTCGCGCCGCGCCTGCCGTCCGGTCATGACGCCGCGTGGCGTCGTCATGATGCTGATGCCCAGTCCGCTCTGCACACGCTTGATCTCGTCCCGGCCGACATAGACACGGCATCCAGGGCGGGAGACACGAGAGAGGTCGCGAATAGCAGCTTCGTTGTTGGCGCCGTACTTGAGATAAACACGCAGGACTGCGCGGCCGTTCTCTTCGGCTGCCTTGTAGTTGGCGATGTAGCCTTCTTCTTTCAGGATGCGGGCAATCTCGGTCTTCAGCTTAGACGCCGGAACATCCAGCTTTTGGTGGCGCGCACGGATGGAATTGCGGATGCGCGTCACAAAATCGGCTACGGGGTCGGTCAAACTCATTCTCTCTCCTCCACTCCCCGTTCGCTCCGGCCTCTTGCTGTCGTGGGACGGCAGGCCGCAGAACCAGCGGGAATGTTCTTATACAGGGACTTTACTTACCAGCTGGACTTAACCACACCGGGGATTTCGCCCCGAAGCGCCAACTGCCGGAAGCACAAGCGGCACAGGCCGAACTTGCGCAGATACGCACGCGGCCGTCCGCAAAGCTTGCAGCGATTGTGCTGGCGGCATTTGAACTTCGGCTTGCGGGCGTCTTTTACTCGTTTTGCTGTCGTTGCCATAAGTCTCTCTTAAATCCTCTCTTCTTCCGCAGCTTATGCAGTCTGACGGAAGGGTATGCCGAACTGCCGCAGCAAGGCACGCGCGCTGTTGTCGTCCTTGGCCGTGGTCACGATGGTGACGTTCATGCCCTTCAACTTCTCTACGCGCGCATAGTCAACTTCAGGGAAGATCAACTGGTCGCGCATACCGAGCGTGTAGTTGCCGCGCCCGTCAAAGCTCTTGGTCGACACACCGCGAAAGTCACGGACACGCGGCAGGGCTACCGAAATCAGGCGATCGAGAAACTCGTACATGATGTCACCACGCAGAGTCACCATCGCCCCGATGGGCATGCCTTCGCGCACCTTGAAGGCCGCAATCGACTTTTTGGCGCGCGTGGTCACCGGCTTCTGGCCGGCTACCGAGGCTAGGTCGGCCACCAGCGGATCCATCAGCTTGACGTTTTGGGTGGCCTCGCCCAGACCCATGTTGATGACAATCTTCTCCAGGCGGGGAACGGCCATCGGGTTATCGAGCCCGAGTTCCTTCTGCAATGCCGGAAGAATCTCGCTCCTATACTTCGCCTTGAGTCTTGCGTTTACTTTTGCCATAAATCCGTCTCTTTCTTTTCACGGTCCCGGAGTGGGCCTTACCACGCTGCGGAAGATATTGACTTCAGGTAACTAAGACATCGAGAAGAGCGTAGCTCAGGGGCTAAAGCCCCCTTGATTCGATCTTTGACGGCACGGCCTAAAGGCCGTGCCCTACCCTTTCAAGTACCTTCCTACAGCTTGTGCTGCCCGTGTACCGTTGCGTGACAAAACTTTGTTTATTTCTTCTTGGGGGCCAGCGTCTGTCCGCACTTCTTGCACGCCCGTACCTTGGTGTCGCCCTCAAACTTGTGACCGACGCGTACCGGCCCGCAGGCGCCACAGACCAACGCCACATTCGAGATCTGAATGGCCGCTTCCTGCTCCGCAATGCCGCCTTTGATGTTGCGCTGCGGATTGGGGTGAACATGCTTCTTCACCATGCGCACGTGCTCGACCAGGACCCGGTTCTTGTCGCCCAGCACGCGCAGCACGCGGCCCCGCTTGCCCTTGTCGGTGCCAGTAATCACTTCGACGGTATCGTTTCGTTGTAACTTCAATGCCATAATTCCTCGCTTCGTTCCGGCTTCCCGTTGGTTCGTTTCTAGATGGTTCGCTTCTAGATGACTTCCGGAGCCAGGGAAACAATCTTCAAAAACTTTTTGTCGCGCAGTTCGCGGGCCACCGGACCGAAGACACGGGTGCCTACCGGCTCGCCCGCATCGTTGATCAACACGGCGGCGTTCGAATCAAAGCGAATATAGGTTCCGTCACGGCGACGATATTCCTTACGCGTGCGGACCACGACTGCCTTGACGACTACGCCCTTCTTGACCTGCCCGTCGGGGGAAGCTTCCTTCACCGCAGCCGTGACCACATCGCCGAGACCAGCTTTCTTTCCGCTGGAACCGCCCAGAGGCAAAATCACCTGCAGCTTGCGAGCGCCGGAGTTATCGGCTACCTCGAGCATGGTTCTCATCTGCACTGCCATACGTATTTCTCCTTACTTCGTTGCCCAATTTGCTAAACCGCAGATCCCTCGACTACGCTCGGGATGACAAATCTCTCTACGATTCGGTCGAGATGACAATTTAACCGGAGCGCCAACCGTATCTGCCCGAACGTATTAACTAGACAGCGGGATTTGCGATTTCTTCCGCCTGGGGCAGTGAAGAACGGCGAACCACTTCTTCGAGGGTCCAACGCTTCAGCTTGCTCAGCGGACGGCTTTCACGAATCCGGACTACATCTCCCACTCGGGCGGAGTTCTGCTCGTCATGGGCATAGAACTTCTTGTTGATCTTGATGACACGCTTGTACTTAGGGTGGGTCTTGCGCATCTCCACCTGCACCACAATGGTCTTCTGCATCTTGGTCGACACGACACTGCCGACCTTTTCTGTACGCCGTGACTCAGGCTGAACCGCTTTGGTATCCGACATCGGTTACGACTCTTTTCCGGCCGGCTTGGCCTTCTTGGTTTTGGTCGCGCTCGCCGCCTTGACAGCTTTTTTAGCCTTTGCAGGTGCAGCGGCAGTGGCGGGTTGAAGCGATGCGCCACGCAGACCCATCGCCCGCTCACGGGCGATGGTCTTGGTGCGAGCTACATCCTTGCGCAGTTCGCGCAACTTCTTCACGCCTTCGTTCTGCCCAAGCTTCATCTGAAAGCGCAGGCGGAAGAGCTGCTCAGCCGACTGTTTCTCTTGCCGGACCAACTCTTCATCATTCAGGTTGCGAATCTTTTCCGTTTCCATGGCTCTTCTTCTCTCTACGCGTGATGGGAATCCGCCCGTCCGCTATTTGGCTACCGCGGTCACCTTGACGTCATGCCGCATCACAAATCGAGTCTTGAGGGGGAGCTTGTTCGAAGCCAGGCGCATGGCCTCGGCCGCGATCTCCGGCGCAACCCCTTCCATCTCGAACAAAACCTTGCCGGGGCGAACGACCGCGACCCAGTGATCCGGAGCGCCCTTGCCCTTACCCATACGCGTTTCAGCCGGCTTCTTGGTCACCGGCTTATCAGGGAACAAGCGCAACCAGATCTTGCCGCCACGCTTGATGAAGCGGGTCATGGCCACACGGCTGGCTTCAATCTGCCGGTCCGTGATGTAACCGCACTCCATCACCTTGAGTCCGTAGTCTCCGAAGGAGAGTTCGGAGCCGCGCCATGCCTTGCCGCGCATACGGCCGCGCTGTTGCTTGCGGTACTTCACCTTCTTGGGCATCAACATAACAATTCCGCCTTTAAGCATTTCTCCTGTAGATCGCTACCGGAGAAACAATATTTACGCAGCTTTTCAGCCAAGAAAAGCTGCACATGACCGACCCTCGAAAGGGCAACGCAACAGAGAAATGCTTCTAACAAATCTTTCTTTAAAACACACCGCTGGTTGTGCCGGCCGCTTGCGGCTGACGGCGCTTTTGCTCGTAAATGTCACCGCGATAGATCCAGGTTTTGACCCCGATCACACCGTAGGTGGTGCGTGCTTCGGCAAAACCGTAGTCGATATCGGCGCGCAGGGTGTGCAGCGGCAACCGCCCCTGCAGGTACCATTCCGAACGCGCGATTTCATTGCCGTTCAAGCGGCCAGAGACGCGCACCTTGATTCCCTTGCAGCCGAAGCGCAGAGCCGAATCGACCGATTTACGCATCGCGCGGCGAAAGCCGACGCGCTTTTCCAATTGCAGCGCGATGTTCTCGGCCACCAGTTGCGCATCCAGTTCCGGCTTGTTCACTTCGAGAATGTCGATGAACACATCGCGGTTGGTCCGCTTCTGCAAATCCGTTTTGAGTTTTTCGATCTCAGCGCCCTTGCGGCCGATAACAATACCCGGACGAGCGGTGCGGATGATGAGGCGCAGCTTGTTGCCGGGGCGCTCGATTTCAACCGAACTCACGCCTGCGGCCTTAAGCTTTTCCTTCAACTCAGCGCGCAGTTTGATGTCTTCGATCAGCAATTTGTCGTAGTCGCGTTCGACGAACCAACGTGACCGCCATGGCTTGTTGACACCGAGTCGAAAGCCGTAAGGATGAACTTTTTGTCCCATAATTTCCTCGAGCCTACTTCGCGGCTTTCTTCCAGTTTTTAGCTGCGCTCTTCTTGGCTTCGCTCTTCTTGGCTGGAGCCTTTTTGGCTGCAGTCTTCTTCGCTGCGACGCCTTTGGCCGCGCGCTTTTTGGGCGCTGCTGCTTCGGGCTCTGCCGTCTCAACCAGCCCAGCGCGCTTGCGCTCGGCGACCGAGATAATAATGTGCGCCAGCCTGCGCTGGTAGCGGAAGGCCCGGCCCATAGGAGCAGGACGGATGCGCTTCATACGCGGACCTTCGTTGGCCAGGGCAGTCTTGACGTAGAGGTTATCTACATCGAGATCGAAAGCCTTCTCCTGGCTCAGATAGTTGGCATTCTGAATCGCGGCGCGCAGCACTTTCTCTACCAGCGGCGCAACGCCCTTCTTGGTGAACGCCACTGTATCCAGCGCATCGCCCACACGGCGGCCCTTGATCAGTTCCAGCACCAGCCGAGCCTTCTGCGGCGACACTCTCTGGAACTTCGCTTCGGCCCTGAATTCTCTTGTTTCCAGTTGCATTGGCTTCTTCCCTTAAACTCTATTGACTTTAGCGGGGCTTCGCGGACGACTCGCCAGACTTTGCCGAGTGACCCTTAAACGTCCGCGTGGCGGAAAATTCGCCCAGCTTGTGTCCGACCATGTTCTCCGTCACATAGACCGGAATGAACTTTCTGCCGTTGTGCACCGCAATGGTGTGACCCACCATATCCGGGTGAATGGTCGACCGGCGCGACCAGGTGCGAAGGACTTTTTTGTCATTCGTCTGGTTCATCGTTTCTATCTTCACCATCAGGTGTCCGTCGATGAAAGGACCCTTCTTTGTAGAACGTGCCATACTTCGATGCTCCTAACTTCGCGATGCCTTCTTCGATTATTTCTTGGCGCGGCTGATAATAAAGGTATCGGTCCGCTTGTTGTTGCGCGTCTTGTAACCGCGGGTGGGCTGTCCCCAGGGAGTGACCGGATGCCGGCCGCCCGAGGTCTTGCCTTCACCACCGCCGTGCGGGTGATCGACCGGGTTCATGGAGACGCCGCGGTTGGTGGGACGAATGCCCTTCCAGCGGTTGCGTCCTGCCTTACCGATCGATACGTTCTCGTGATCTGTATTGCCTACCTGGCCTACGGTCGCCATGCACTCGACGAGCACGCGGCGGGTTTCACCGGAAGGCAGCTTCAGCAGGGCGTAGTCGCCTTCCTTGGCGACTAACTGCGCCGAGGCGCCGGCCGAGCGAACCATTTGCGCACCCTTGCCGGGCCGGAGCTCGACATTGTGCACCGTGGTGCCGGCAGGAATGTTCTTGAGCGGCAGCGCGTTACCAACCAGGATGTCGGCCTCGGGACCACTCATGATCATTTGCCCGACCTTGAGGCCTACGGGCTGAATAATGTAGCGCTTCTCGCCGTCGAGGTAATTCACCAGGGCGATGCGGGACGAGCGGTTCGGATCGTATTCGATCGAAGCCACCTTGCCCGGCACGCCGTACTTGTCGCGCTTGAAGTCAATCAGGCGGAGTTTCTGCTTATGGCCACCGCCATGGTGCCTCATCGTCAAATCGCCCGAATTGCGGCGGCCCCCGGTGCGCTGCTTGACTGCCAGCAACGGCTTGTGGGGGCGATTCGTCGTAATGTCGTCGTTCACCAGAGATGTCTGGAAACGCAGCGTGGGCGTAATCGGTCTGTATGTCTTGATCGGCATCGTTTAGCTCTTAGCTTCTACAGCAGCTTCACAGTTGCTGTGGTGTCACAAAGATCGTGCTATGCGCTGGCAAGCGCAAGGCACTCTCTACATCGCGTTGACGTAGTCGGGCATTTTCTCGCCCGGCTGCAGACGAACGTAAGCCTTCTTCCAGTCGGGGCGGAAACCGGAGAACTTGCCCCGGCGGCGCTCCTTACCCAGAAAGTTTGCTGTCCGCACACTGCGTACCTTCACCTTGAACAAGGTCTCTACGGCCTGCTTGACCTCGGTTTTGGTTGCGTCGGGAGCCACGTCAAACACCAGCGTGCTTTCCACTTCCTTCACGCCCAGTCCCTTTTCGGTGATCAGGGGGCGCTTGATTACGTTATAAAGAGTCGGCATTATGCCACCTCCGCATCGGCCGCCAGCTTGCGGCGGGACACAGTTTTCTTCAACGTCTCCTGCAATTGCTCAATCGCGGCGCGGGAGAAAATGGCGCGCTCGTAGCGCAGCAGATCGTAAGGATGCACTTCCTTGGTCACCATCAACTCGACACGGTCCAGGTTGCGTGCGCCGAGAAACAGTGCACGGCCTGGCTCCTGGCCGGCTTCCACCAACAACGTGGTGCGCTTGGCATCGAGCGTATCGAGCGCTGCCCGATAGGACTTGGTCTTGGCATTCGCGAGCTCGAGGCTCTCGACCACCGTCAGCTTGCCGTCGGCCAGCTTGGTCGCCAGCGCCGAGCGCAACGCGCCGAGCAGCTTCTTGCGAGGGAAAGCGTAGTCATAGCTGCGGGGCTGAGGTCCGTGGACCGTACCGCCATGCCGCCAGATGGGTGAACGTACGGAACCGACACGCGCGCGGCCGGTGCCCTTCTGCTTCCACAACTTTTTGCCGGAACCGGAAACCAGCTTCTTGTTCTTGGTGGCGGCCGTGCCCTGCCGCATCGCTGCGCGGTAATGCTTTACTGCCTCCCAGAGCAACGCTTCGTTGATCTGTTCGGCCGCAAAGACCTCATCCGCCAGCTCAAGCGAGCCGACTTTCTTTCCACCGAGATCTACTACATCAATCTGTGCCATATCCAATCCTTCGCAGCGCGCCGAAACCGCGCTTCCCTTAGAACACTCTGCTATTTCTTCTTGCCGCCTGAGGGCTTGCCACCGGAAGCCTTTTTCGAGGCCTTCAACGGATCGACCGTGCCGCCACCGCCAAAACCACGACGCTCGCGCGGCGGAGACTTGGACTTCGAAATCATGACGTAACCATCGCGCGGCCCAGGAATTGCACCCTCAACCATCAGAAGGTTCTCGTCCAGATCGATGCCGCGAATGCGCAGATTGCGCACCGTGACCTGATCTGAGCCGTAGTGACCCGGCATACGCTGCCCGGGAAACACTCGCGAGGGGAAAGACGATGCACCGATCGAGCCCTGCACCTGGAACATATGACCGTGTGCCTTGGGACCGCCGCCAAAACGATGGCGGCGAACAACGCCGGCAAATCCACGACCCTTGCTGGTACCGATCACGTCGACGTACTTGGCGTCTTCAAAAATATCGACCAGGACCTTGTCGCCGGCCTTCAGCTCGACCGTCTCGCCATCTTCCGACTTGACGATTTCGAGGGGCACTTCCCGCATCAACTTCACGGGGGGAACATTGCTCTTGGCGAAGTGACCAGCCATGGGCTTATTGACCTTACCGCCCTTAACGAACTCGATCAGGCCGATCTGCGCTGCGCTGTAGCCGTCGCCGGCCAGCGTCTTGAGCTGGGTCACCACACAGGGACCTGCCTGCAGCACGGTGACCGGGTGCACGTCACCCTTGTCATCGAACAACTGCGTCATCCCGATCTTCTTGCCCAGAATTCCTCTTACCGACATCTTGTTCTCCTTCAACTACTCAGCGGCTACTTCTCGAACGCCTACTTCTCGAATGCTTTGATCTCAACATCGACGCCGGCCGGAAGATCCAGCTTCATCAGCGCGTCAATGGTCTGCTGCGTCGGCTCGAGGATGTCGATCAGGCGCTTGTGCGTGCGAATCTCGAAAGCCTCACGCGATTTCTTGTCAACGTGCGGGGAACGCAGCACGCAGTACTTGTTTTTCACTGTCGGCAACGGAATCGGACCCGCGACCTGAGCGCCAGTGCGCTTCGCTGTCTCGACGATTTCCCCGGTCGAGGTATCGAGCACGCGATAGTCGTAAGCCTTGAGCCGAATGCGAATTCTCTGTCCAACCATTTCAAATCCCTTCGTGCCACTTAACTTGTTGTTTGCTACTCGACGGGTTCCGGAGCCGTACGGTTATAAAGCACCGTACCCCAGGGGCTAAAGCCCATCGTGCTGCAGGTTCTATGTACGGGCTAATGCTCGCTGCGGCGAGGCAGCCCGTACCCTTCAAAGAATCTGGCTTTCGAAGCCCAGATTCTCTAGCCCTAAACCGCTTACCCTAAACCGACTACTTGATGATTTCGCTGATGGTGCCGGCGCCCACAGTGCGTCCGCCTTCGCGGATAGCAAAACGCAGACCCTTTTCCATAGCTACCGGCGTATGCAAGGTAATCTCCAGCTGCACATTGTCGCCAGGCATCACCATCTCCGTGCCTTCTGGCAACTTCGCCGTGCCCGTTACGTCCGTCGTGCGGAAGTAAAACTGCGGACGATAGCCGTTGAAAAACGGCGTGTGACGGCCGCCTTCTTCCTTGCTCAACACGTAAATCTCACCCTTGAACGTGGTGTGCGGCGTGATCGAACCCGTCTTAGCCAACACCATCCCGCGCTCCACGTCTTCCTTCGCAATACCACGCAGCAACAAGCCCGCGTTGTCCCCGGCAAGTCCCTCGTCCAACTGCTTCTTGAACATTTCAACGCCGGTTACCACCGTCTTGCGTGTGTCGCGGAATCCAACAATCTCCGCTTCCTCGCCCACCTTCACCTTGCCGCGCTCGATACGGCCCGTCACTACCGTGCCACGGCCGGAAATCGAGAAAATGTCCTCAATCGGCATCAGGAAAGGCTGGTCAATCGCGCGCGCCGGCAGCGGAACGTTCTTGTCTACCGCGTCCATCAAATCGTCGATCTTCTTTTCCCACTGCGCTTCGCCGTTCAAACCACCCAGCGCTGAGCCGCGTATCACCGGCACATCGTCGCCTGGGAAGTTGTACTTCGACAAGAGCTCGCGGACTTCCATCTCCACCAGGTCCGTCAGCTCTTCGTCTTCCACCGCATCGCACTTGTTCAAAAACACCACGATGTAGGGAACGCCTACCTGGCGGGCCAACAGAACGTGCTCCTTGGTCTGCGGCATCGGACCGTCGGTCGCCGCCACCACCAGGATCGCGCCATCCATCTGCGCCGCTCCCGTAATCATGTTCTTGATGTAGTCGGCGTGACCAGGGCAATCCACGTGCGCGTAGTGACGGTTCGCCGTCTCATACTCCACGTGCGCCGTCGCAATCGTAATTCCGCGCTCACGCTCTTCGGGCGCGTTGTCAATCGAGTCAAACGAACGAAACTGGATCTTCGGATTGTGCTTCGACAATACCTTCGTGATCGCTGCCGTCAACGTCGTCTTGCCGTGGTCAATGTGCCCAATCGTGCCCACGTTCACATGCGGTTTCGACCGGTCAAACTTTTCCTTCGCCATCTCGTCTCTCTCTCCTGCTTAAATCGAAATCGAAACTGTTACTTGCCCTGATTACGGCCAATGATCTCTTCTGACACCGACCGCGGCGCTTCTTCATAGCGGTTGAAGTGCATTGAGTAGTTAGCACGGCCCTGGGTAGATGACCGCATGTGGGTGGCATACCCGAACATTTCGCTCAGCGGCACATTGGCCTTGATGACCTGCGATCCGGCACGGTGCTCCATGCCTTCGATACGGCCGCGACGGGAGTTGAGGTCGCCGATGATGGTTCCCATGTACTCCTCGGGCACCACGACTTCGACCGACATCACAGGCTCCAGAAGAACCGGGCTTGCCTTGCGGGCTGCTTCCTTGAACGCCATCGAGCCGGCAATCTTGAAGGCCATTTCGTTGGAGTCGACATCGTGATAGCTGCCGTCATAGAGGGTCGCCTTGACATCGACGATCTCGTAGCCGGCGAGGACGCCGCCCCCCAGTGCTTCACGAATGCCCTGCTCGGTAGGCTTGATGTATTCCCTGGGAACGACGCCACCCTTGATGTCGTTGATGAACTCAAAGCCCTTGCCAGGCTCGTTGGGCTCCAGGCGAATCTTCACGTGCCCGTAGTTGCCCGAACCACCGGTCTGGCGGATGTACTTGCCTTCAGCATCCGCCGATTTGCGGATGGTTTCGCGATAGGCCACCTGTGGCTTACCTACGTTCGCTTCGACCTTGTACTCGCGCATCATGCGGTCGACGATGATTTCCAAATGCAACTCGCCCATACCGCTGATGATGGTCTGGCCTGAATCAGGATCGGTGTGCACCTTGAAGGTGGGATCTTCCTGCGCCAGCTTGGCCAGCGCCATACCCATCTTTTCCTGGTCAGCCTTGGTCTTCGGTTCCACGGCAACGTGGATAACAGGAGCCGGGAAATCGATCGACTCAAGCACGACCGGTGATTTGTCGGTGCAGATGGTGTCGCCCGTGATCAGGTTCTTGAGACCGACGCAGGCGCAAATGTCACCGGCATAGATCTCGACAATCTCTTCGCGCTTGTTGGCGTGCATCTTGAGCAGGCGGCCAATGCGCTCGCTTTTGCCGGTACGCGGATTGAGCACCGTGTCGCCCGTCTTCAAGTGTCCGGAATAGAGGCGGACAAAGATCAACTGGCCGACAAAAGGATCGGTCATGATCTTGAAACCAAGTGCGGTCAACGGCTCGGTGTCATCCGCATGGCGAAGGATGACTTCTTCCATGTTGTCAGGATTGTGGCCTTCGATCGGCGGAACATCGAGCGGGCTGGGCAGGAAATCGACCACTGCGTCGAGCAGCGTCTGCACGCCCTTGTTCTTGAACGAGCTGCCGCAGAGCACGGGGAAGAGCTTCATCCCGATGGTCGCTCCGCGGAGAGCCTTGCGCAGCTCAGCAGCAGTTGGTGTCTCGCCCTCGAGGAACTTGTGCAGCATGTCATCGTCGTTCTCGGCGACCGACTCCACGAGCTGCATGCGGAAGGCTTCGGCCTTCTTCAGCATGGACTCGGGAATTTCTTCGACCGAATACTTGGCGCCCATGGTCTCGTCGTGCCAGAGAATCGCGCGCATCTCGATGAGGTCAATGACGCCCTTGAAGGCGGCTTCCTGTCCGATGGGCATCTGGATGGCGACCGGCTTTGCGTTGAGGCGCTTGCGGATGGTGTCGATGGCGTGCTCGAAGTCTGCGCCCATCTTGTCCATCTTGTTGATGAAGCAAATGCGGGGCACACCGTACTTGTCCGCCTGCCGCCACACCGTCTCCGACTGCGGCTCGACGCCGTGCACCGCGTCAAAGCAGGCAACGGCGCCGTCGAGTACGCGCAGGCTGCGCTCTACCTCAGCGGTAAAATCCACGTGACCCGGGGTATCGATAATGTTGATGCGAATATCACGCCAGGTGCAGGTGGTGGCAGCCGACGTAATGGTGATGCCGCGCTCCTGCTCCTGCTCCATCCAATCCATGGTCGCGGTGCCTTCATGCACTTCGCCGATGCGATGGGTGATGCCGGTGTAAAACAGAATGCGCTCCGTCGTTGTTGTCTTGCCGGCGTCGATGTGCGCCATGATTCCGATATTCCGACAACGGTCGAGTGGTACTAGACGAGGCACGGTATTCTCTCATTCTCGCGCGAGACGTAAGACTCGCGATTCTTCTTGCTGCTTTTGTTGCGCCCGCTAACTTTTGCTAGAAGGCCCTGGTTGACGCGGCTGCGGAAATTACCAGCGGTAGTGGGCGAATGCCTTGTTGGCCTCGGCCATGCGGTGAACGTCTTCCTTCTTCTTCATGGCTGCTCCGCGGCCGTTGGCCGCATCGAGCAACTCGGCGGTCAATTTCTCGACCATGCCCTTCTCGCCACGCGCCCGGCCGTAAGTCACCAGCCAGCGAATCGCGAGCGAAGTGCGGCGCTCAGGATTGACTTCGATCGGCACCTGGTAGTTGGCGCCGCCCACACGCCGGCTCTTTACTTCGAGCAGCGGCTTGCAGTTCTCGACTGCCTTCTTGAACAGCTTCAGAGCTTCGTCTCCACCCTTTTGCTCCAGGTTGGTCATCGCCTCATAGAAGATGCCCTGGGCCGTCGACTTCTTGCCGCCCCACATCATCGAATTGACGAACTTCGTGACCAGCGACGAGTTGTACACCGGATCGGAGGCAACTTCCCGCTTCGCGATATGACCTTTTCTTGGCATAAAACCTTGTGTTCCCTTCTGCTATTCGTTCCGCGCCGGAGGTACTACCCTCTACCGCGCTATCTCTTTTGCCGCTGCTATCTCTTTTACCGCTACGCGCGGGGCTTACTTGGCTGCCGCGACCTTGGGCCGCTTGGCTCCGTACTTGGAGCGGCTCTGCTTGCGGTTGGCAACGCCTACCGAATCCAGAGTGCCGCGCACCACGTGATAGCGGACGCCCGGCAGATCCTTCACACGGCCGCCGCGGATCAGCACAATCGAGTGCTCCTGCAGGTTGTGGCCGATGCCTGGAATGTAAGTCGTGACTTCCACACCGTTGGTCAGACGGACACGGGCAACCTTGCGGAGCGCCGAGTTCGGCTTCTTGGGGGTTTGCGTGTAAACGCGGGTGCACACACCGCGCCGTTGCGGCGATCCCTGGAGCGCCGGGGATGCCGTTTTATAGCGGACCGCCGTGCGGCCCTTTCTGACGAGCTGACTGAATGTAGGCAAACCTAACTCCTTAAAAACTGACTGCGCACGCGTTCGCGTGGGCGAAATATTCTTCGCCGAAAACTACTGCGCCGCACATCTATCACCGTGGCAGCACCGAAAGAGCTGGCGCTACTGGTGCACGAAGCCTGCGGCTGCTGCTTCGCGCCTGCTTGCTGCATACCCGACAAGAACATCGACGGTGGCCGCGCGTTTCTTTCCGGTTCCAGTCTTGCTACGGGCACATCGCGCTCACACGCTGTTGCGCCTCGTGCCGAACCGGGCACCAGTAAAGAAGCCAGTTCCGTTTCGAAGTTCCGGCCCGCATAGTCTCCCCAGGTGGGAGGTGTCGCAAAGGCCGATGCGATTAGTTTCCCTGCATCACGCGAACGTTTTGGAGGAACCCGATGAAAGGGCCGCTTTGTCTTACTGCCTGTCTCGAGAGCGCTCGACTCCACGTACTTCTACAGACACATGCGGAACCTTCTTAAGATATCAAGAGGCCTTCGTGGCGTCAATGGCGCGTTTGCTTGGGGCGTAATCGAGGCTGGATTTCTCGTGAGTTTTCGGCCGGCGCGGTGGGGAACGTGACTGGCATAAAAAGAGAACCGCAGATCTCTCCACTTCGGTCGAGATGACAATTCAGTTTGGGGGACATGAGGCCGTTTCACGGCTAACTGTCGCGCGGGTCGACTGCAGGGGCCATATAGTTGCTGCCGGTATCGTGCATTGTCGCGGAAGAGCCCCGGCTTGCCGCGGTGGGGGCGGCTGTAGCTCAGAGTTTTCCAAATTAACCAGAAGCTTACGTTGTCGTGTTGATTCGATTGGACAAGTACGGCATGAAGCTGATGTAGCGAAACGAGGTTGGTTCTATGGCAATTCGATCATTTGCCTGTAGACCGATGGCACCCAGGATTTCATCCTGGGTCATTCTCAGTCGTCCCTTCGGGACTTGATTCGTTTTTGCTAACCCTACCCAGGATTGCATCCTGGGCTATTATCAGCCGCCCCTTCGGGGCTATTCGGCCGTAACGCAAATTTCGGTTTTGTCCATGCTGGGTCGTCTGCGTGCGGGGCCGTCTTTGTGCCGGGCCTGCTGTGGTTGTACCCCACTCAAGCCAACAGAAGGCCACCCAGCATTTGTTGCGGAGGTTGGGCGAAAGCTGATTTTGGCTAGGTGTGACTGGCAGCTGCCATCCCACGGCTGCGCCAGGGCAGGTCGTGGGAGGGATTGCGAAATGGCGCTTGTTTGGCTGCTCGCGCGATGTGCTAGCATCCCTGCTAAATGCCCGTGCTTCTCCCCCGAACCTTCCGTGGCGCCTCCCTGCTCCTCGTTGCGACGTTATTGCTTCCCGTTTCAGCGTTTGCGGCGCAAAGCACTCCAGTTGCGGCGGCTCCCGTCGATCCCCGCATTGGCAGCGTGATCGCCGAGCTCGAAAAAACGCGCGCCATTTACCAGACAGCGATCTCGCCGGACGGCCAAATGATCGCGTGGGAAGTCGAAGAGGCAAATGGAAGCCAGATTGAGATCGCGTCCACCGCAGAGCCGGCTCATTTTCGCCGGATCACTGCCGGATCAGGCGCCGTGTGCATAGAAGAAAGCCTGGCCTGGTCGCCAGACAGCAAGAGTCTCGCCTTTACCTCGGACTGCAACGCCGAGCCCGGCGCCACGGGACAAGGGACGGGACAAGAAGATGTTTATTTGGCTACGCCATCCGCATCCGGGACTCTACCGAGGCGGCTCACCCATCTGCACGGTGGCATTACCAGTCTGAGTTTTTCTCCGGATGGCCTGCACATCGGCTGCCTCTATATTGAAGGCGCAACCCGCCCAGCAGGGGCCCTTGCGCCAATGAAACCGCCGGCGGGTGTTATCGGAGTGGAGGGGCTGGAGATTCAACGTGTTGCGACGATCGAAACGGCTGCGGGCGCCTTTCGCCAGGTGACCCCGGCTGATCTGCACGTCTACGAATACGACTGGGCGCCGGATTCCCGGCAATTGGTCTACACGGGGGCGCCTGCCCCAGGGGAAAACAACTGGTGGGTGGCCCACCTTTATACACAGCCGCTCTCCGGGGCTGAGGCGAAAACCATTCTCGATCCCGAACATGCTTCGGGTCCCCTGCATGGCTTGCAAATCGCCGTGCCGCGCTGGTCGCCGGACGGCAAGCAAGTCGCCTTTATCGGAGGCCTCATGAGCGACCAGGGAGCGACGGGCGGTGATATCTATTTGATCTCTACCGCGGGTGGAGATCCTAAGTCCCTCACACCGGGCGCAACGAGAACTGCAGTCTGGATCGATTGGCCTAAGCCTGCCCCAGGGGTGATCGCAGGGAGAGAGGAGTGCTGTACGCACCCCCAGCTATTGGTCTCCTGGGTCGCATCCGGGCAGGTCCAGCTAAGCGCGATCAACGCGGCCGATGGAACAGAGGACGCGGACTACGGAACGATCCCAGCCTCAGTAAGCGATGGGCGGCTCGAACAAAGCCTCTCCGTTGCGACCAACCTTAAGGTCGCATACGTCAAAAGTTCCTTTTCGAGCGGTCCCGAGGTGTACACCGGGCTTCTCGGAGCGCCCGCCCAGCCCATCACTCACTACAACAACGCTCTCAAGCCTCTTTGGGGCAAGTCCGAATCGGTTCATTGGACCAGCGACAACTTGCCGGTACAGGGATGGCTTGTGTATCCGGCAAATTATGACCCGGCGAAGCAGTATCCGCTCATCGTGAGCGTGCATGGCGGCCCGTCGAGCGAAGTGCAGCCCGGCTGGCCTAATCTGGGGTACAACGCCATCGCTTTCTCGGCACTCGACTACTTTGTGCTGATGCCAAACCCGCGTGGCAGCTACGGACAGGGCGAGGCCTTTACCCTGGCCAACCGGAAGGATTTTGGCTACGGCGATCTGCGCGACATTCTCGCGGGAGTGGACGCGGTGAGCGCGAAGCTCCCTATTGATCAAAAGCGCATCGGCCTGACGGGGTGGAGCTACGGTGGATTCATGGCAATGTTTGCCGTAACCCAGACGCAGCGGTTTCACGCGGCCGTGGCCGGCGCGGGCATTGCCAACTGGAAGAGCTATTACGGAGAAAACTCGATCGATCAATGGATGACTCCTTTCTTCGGCGCAACCGTCTATGACGATCCGGCGGTCTATGCGAAGAGTTCGGCCATTGAATTCATCCACAGCGTAAAGACGCCGACCCTGGTGGTGGTGGGCGACCGCGACGGCGAATGCCCTGCTCCGCAGTCCTTCGAGTTCTGGCATGCGCTGCGCGCGGAGAAGGTACCGACCCAACTGGTGGTCTACCCGGATGAGGGTCACCGCTTCCGGGCGCCCCAGCATCGGCGCGATGTGCTGGCCCGCGCTCTTGCGTGGTTTGAGCAGTACATGCCGCCGGAGAACTGATGCGCGCTGCCCGTGGCCCTGAGAATCCAAATAGCGAATCAAAAAAAAGCCCGGATCGTCCTTCTTTCGCGCTTGCCACGGTCCGTCCTGTTGCCTCGCAGCCAAGTCCCTTTTACACTTGTAACGTTGACCACGCACATTTTTGCACGTCTATTGATCGAGCATCCAGAATGCCAGCGATGATGCCCGCGATCCGGCAACGTACAGTCACTCTCCAATAGATATTGGAGAGTTCCCTGAGTGAGAGTGGTTCAGAGCCTGGTTCCTGGAACAATCGCTCGGGCAATTGGCATTTCATCAACCGCCGGGGGCGGCGACACCCGGCGGGGAGGTTTCATGCAGCGGTTTTTGACTCTTGTGGTTTTGTTTGTTCTTACTATCCCGGTCGGACTTTCCATCCAGGGCTGCGCTAACAAAAATTCGCAGTATTGCAACGGGCAGGGCTACGGTTACGTCAAGACCCAGCCGGTTTCTATCTCCCTGCAGCCTGTGACCACCGGCCTTTCCGTTGCGTTCTCGCAAAGTACGCAGCTCCAGTCGCCTTCGGCACAGAATTGCATCGGCGGGGCGGCTTCGATCGGCGGCTACACTTACGGTACTTCGGACCGTAGCATCGCCGATGTATCCCCGACGGGCGCCATCTGCGGTGGAACCTGGAACATCCACACGCCCGCGGTCGCCGACTACACGACCTGCCTGCCGACCAACAAAACAGGCATTGCCTACATGACCGCCCAGGGCGCAGGGTTTACCAGCAACCAGGTGGCCGTCTATTCCCACCCGCCCATTACCAGCCTTTCGATCCAGGGCCCAACCAACGGCAGCGCCCCTGTCTGTGTCTCGCAGGGCCAGACCCGGCAACTGGACGCCACGGCCTATTGCTCATCGACGGGAACGACAGGCGCTTGCCCCAGCCCGACGCTTGCCCCAGGACAGCCCGTGCTTCTCTGTGAACCGCCGGGGCCCAATACGCCCCCCAATATTCAGGATTGCAATAACCTGATCGGTCACCTGAGCTATGCGGCATCCAGTCCCGGCGTGGTCACTATCGATCAAAACGGCGTTGCCACGGCGCAGGCTCCCGGTTCGGTGCTGATCTCAGGTATGATCGCGCAGACCAGCAGTAACGCAGGCTACTTCTATACCTGCTCCCCACAGTCGATCGACCTGAGCGTGTCTTCGACGGGCGCCACCAGTGCAACCGTCACGCTCAATACTCCTCTGGCGCTGAAAGCCACGGTGACTGACACCAACGGCAACTTGATCAATGGTCTGCCGCTGACCTACGTCTCAACCAACCCCGGAAGCATCGCGGTCAGCACAACGGGCGGGGTCACGGCCAGCTTTCCTTCGAACTCGGCCATCACGGCGGTCTGCCAGCCGAACCTTTGCAACCCGGCGCCTATCAATGTGATCGGAACGCTGGGAACGGGCGTGCAAGTGCTCAGTAACTTCGTCCAGATCTCCTCGCCGGGCCAGACCAGCAACTACATCTGGACCGCGAGCCCGGGCTCGCCCTATTTTGTACCGATCGATCTCTCTACGGGGACGATCGGCAACCAAATCAAATTGCCATACGCACCGAACTCCATGGTGCTCGATCCCACGGGAACCACGCTTTACTTCGGCAGTTACAGGGAGCTGATGACCTACAGCGCCATCACGAATAGCCTCACGGCGGAGACGACGAGCGTCCCGGGCGTTGTGCTCGCAGCCTCGCCAACCAATCAGGCTGTAGTGATCAACGACCAGTTGCGCGGCATTATCTATCTCTACACACCGTCGTCGGGTAGCTATACTTCCTTCGCGGGAATCGGGCAGAAGGCGGCGTTTACCCCCGATGGACAGACCGCCTACATTGTGGGCGACGGCGTGTTGTACATTCACAACAACTACACGGGCTGGTCGGTCGACACCCTGCCGACTAATCAGGCCAACACGGGTACCGGTATCTGCCCGGCAACCAATACGACCAGTCCGATCCCAACTGACCCGACGAACTATCCGCCGAATACGACCGCCAATCCCAACAACACCTACAACATCTTCTGTTCACCGGACCTGGCGGTTACTGTTCCGGGAGCGGCGGCGTTTCTCTCAGGCGCTACGACGGCTGCTTACGGGCAATGCCCCGATACCACGGTCCACCCGGTGGTGAACTACCCGGAGGCGGCCACGGTGGCTGCACTCTCCGATCATGTGGCCTCCACCACCGATGGCAGGCACATCATTGGCGCCTCGGCAAATCCCGCGACACTGACGGATCTGTCGATTACCGTTCCCATCAATGCCTGCCCGACGAACGGCAGTGGACAAACCACGGGGCTCACGTTTAGCCCGGCGCCCGTCATCAACCAGGTTTCGCTCGGAGCCTACGGCATCACGAACATCAACAGGATCGTAGCCGCCACCAACTCGCAAGAGGCATTTATTACCTACAGCAGCAATGCCACGGCGCCCCCCGCCGGGGGTACGCTGCTGCCGGTTTACAAGCCCTCCACCACAGCCGGCGCCGTGGGAACGTTGAGCAGTGTTGCCCTGAGCGGGAATGCGCTGGCTCCCGTATCCGGGGTCTTCTCGCCGGATAACATCCTCTTCTTTGCCGGAACGACGGGAGACAATCTGCTCCACGTGATCAACACGACGACGCTGCTCGATACGCAGCAGATCAATCCCAAACTCACGGACATCAACGGTAAACCGTTGCCGCCGGTTTTCCTAGCCGTCAGATCGAAGGCGACTACCTAGAAAACAGGCAACGCCCAGTACATGTGGTCCATTCTTCTTGAGAAGAATGGACCACTTTTTTTGGTTGCGTGGGTGCCTGATCGTTCAGCGGGTAGAGTCTTTGTAAGCGAGAAATCGCTCCCTCGGCGGCTAGAAACCGCTGGGTACGTTTTCCATCGAGTTGCCACATGGCCTGGGAGAAAAATGCACCTCAGGGGCTTCTATGAGACGGCTGCAGAATTCAAGGGTTTTCTCCTGTTTTTTTATTCTTAGGGTTTTTTGCTTTTGCTTTTCTTGTCACTGACGGGGTCCTGAAGAACGATTCATCTCGGACTTCTATACGCACTCGAGAAGAGTCGCTAAGGGCTCGGTGCTTGATGGTGTCCGATGGTGATGAATTGGGGCTGCTATCTAAAGGGCGGCCTATGACGGCCAAGCCCTGAGGCGCAGTCACCCAAACGCGAGATGGATTCGTCTGCAACAAAATCTTGTTCTGCTTTCCTTGCCTGGCTGTTTGCGGTGGAAGGTTTAGGCGGTCGCTAGCTGAGCCACCGACTGAGGAAACGGTTCAAACTTCTTGTGGTTCCGCCACATGCTGAGCAAGATCACGGCCAGCTTTCGGGCCACGGCAACGACGGCGCGTTTTTTGCCTCGCTTGCCACCGCTGGCAGCCAGCTTCAGCCCCCATCGGCGCAGCTCCGAGTCAGGCCTGGAACGGCCCAGGATATATTGTGCCGACTGCACCAGCAGACTGCGCAGGTAAATGTTGCCGGTCCTGGTGATGCCGCGTTGCGGGTTGGAGTCGCCCGACTGTTGCTGCGCCGGCCTCAGGCCGAGAAAGGCGCCCGCCTGGCGGTTCGTTTCCATCGCCTGTGGGCTATCCAACGTCAACACATAGCAGGCCGCCACCACCGGACCCACTCCGGGAACGGTGCGCAAAATGGTGATCTCCGGATACTTCTTATCCAGCTCATCGACCTGCTTGTCCATCGCGTCAATCGTTTGATTCATCTGGGTGATCTGTTCCAGCAGTGGTGTGCAGGCCTCTTTGAGTGTCGGCGGCACCGCCGCCGACACCTTCTCCGGGAACGCCTCGGAGCTGCAGCGGGGCAGCCGTTGGCCTGCGCTCTTGACCAGCCCGCGTGCGCAATTGATCAGCATCGTCCGGGCGCGCACCAACACACTGCGCGTATGGATCAGGTTCAGGTCCTGCTGGCGCTCCGCGCTGCGGTGCTTGATCGGATGCAGCAGCTTGGGATCGAAGGCCGCCATCCGCGCTAACTGCTCGGCATCGTTGCGGTCGTTCTTGCTTTCGCTCTTGGTCAGCGTGGGGATCTTGCGCGGGTTGGCTACGATCACTTCGTGTCCATAGCTTTTCAACAACCGGCTTACCCAGGGAGAATGAGTGCCCGCTTCCAACGCAATCCGCATTCGAGCCTCGCCGGCGAAGTGCTTCTCCATAGCCCCTGCAGTGGTCTGTATCCGCCCTTCTTCCACCGCTTCTCCTGTGCTGGTCAACATGCAGTAATGGCTATGCTGGTCGCCCAAATCCAACCCCACGACCTGCGCTGACTTGCTCTCTGCTACTGTCACACCTTGCTGCTTTTTGCTACTCTTCTTCATGGCTGGTCTCCTTTTGCACCCTGAGTGCGTATCGAAAGCTTAGCTTCCGATGAGGCCAGCCGTCTCATCCCATCTAAAGGCCATCAAGCGTAGTGGTTTGCTGGCACGGCCTAAAGGCCGCGCCCTACCGGATTTCAGGGTGTTTACGACGTGGCGAGGCCGTGCCCTACCCAACGTGATCTCGCTGCGAAATCGTTGAGTCAGGACTTTTTCCGCAGCGGCTAAAAGAGGCTGCGGAAAAAGTCTCTGAAAGTCGCTCCCTCAGCGGCTAAAGCCGGATTCATTGCGATGGAGTTGCGTACGGGCTAGTCTAGCTCGCCCGTAAATCAGTTGGATCTCGTTGGACAAGGGCCAAGAAATCGATGTGGCGATGACTTGCTTGGTTTCGTGCGAGCCTTTGCACTTGGTTGTCGATGGAGAGCACCCAGGATTTCATCCTGGGGCATTTTCAGTCGTCCCTTCCGGGACTTGATCCGTCGCTCATCCTTAAACCCAGGATTTTGCGTCCTGGGCTACTTTCAACCGTCCCTGCGGGACTGTTCGGTTGCAGTCGATGCGATGCTGCTCGAATTAGTCCGCGGCGAGGGAGACCGCACGGGAGGCTCCGGTCTTGTAAAGACCGTCCCGTTCCCATCCGAGAACACCGGAAATCTGATCCGCCAGCGTCAGAGGGTCAAAGGGTTTGGAGAGAATGGCGGCCGCTCCCAATTCGTCCAGCTTGCGCCGATCCTGTCCCTGCACCTTCGCAGTAAGCAGCAGGACCGGGATGTGCGCGGTGTGCCCGTTCTGCTTCAGAATCTGGTAGGTTGTCGGTCCATCGATATCAGGCATCATGACGTCGAGAAGAATGGCGTCGGGCTGCTCAAGCGAGGCGCGCCGGATACCCTGCGCTCCGGAAGGAGCCAGGATAACCTGCCAGCCCGCGACCGTCTCGAGACTAAGCGCGGTGACCTCACGAATGTCAGCTTCGTCATCGATGACCAATATGCGTGGAATCATGCAGGGCTCGCTCCAAGTGTTGTTATCACTCTAGGTTCGCGAGGCTTTACAGTACATAACACTTGCTAAGCATTACCTTGATACCAGACGATTTACAAAGCTTCTTAAGAGGAAGTCCCTCGGTCGTTGCGGTTCCATAGGACCACAGCAAGCTCGATCAGTTATGCTAGCGATGCCGGAAAACGGCGGAAACGCGAGGGAAAGAAAATGACCAGACTGCTCAACATGTGTCTTGGCGTCGTGACGCTGCCAGCACTGCTGGTGTTGCCAGCATCCGCAGCACTTCACAAAGACAAGGGTGTCGTAGTGGATTTCAAGACCGCGGATGGTCAGAATGCAGGAACGGCAACGCTGACTCCGTCGGGCAACGGAGTGAAGGTCAAGCTGAACCTGACCAACCTTCCCGAAGGCGAACACGCCATCCATGTCCATCAGAATGCGAAGTGCGACGGCCCGGATTTCAAGTCGGCCGGAGGACACTTCAATCCCGACATGAAAGAGCACGGCATCAAGAACCCGAAGGGACCCCACGCCGGCGATATGCCGGGCAATTTACAGGTCCTGGCGGACGGCACCGACCATCTCTCGTTCGTGACGCAAAGTATTTCCCTGAAAAAGGATGCGAAGAACTCAGTGTTTGCCAATGGTGGTACGGCTTTCGTCATCCATGAGAAGGCGGACGACATGATGACCGACCCGACGGGAAACGCGGGTGCGCGCATCGCCTGCGCGGTGATCGCGGCGCCGTAACACCTTGACGGTGCTTTTCCAGCAAGGGCGCCCCAGCTACAAATCTCAACGCTACGAATCTCAACGAACACGGCCGTGGTGCCCCACCCTTCGCAAAAAAGCGAAGGGTGGGGCACCCGCAGGTTGGTTGCACTACCAGCCAAGCGATATCGAGCCGCGTTCTCAACCGTGCAAGGCGTTGGGTTTCGTCCGCTCCGTCAACGCGCCTGCCGTGCCATGGGAGAGACGGCGGCAGGCGCCAGGTACTTGGCGACCGCCGCAGCAGTGAGAGAAGGAGCCAGCAAGTGGCCCTGCAGAAAATCACAGCCCAGGGTGCGTAAACATTCCATCTGGTGTGCTCGCTCCACACCTTCCGCAACCACCTTCAAGCCCAGACCGTGAGCCAGTGCGATGATCGCCTGAACGATGGTGTAGGTGCCGTTCGGATCGGAAATGCGCTCGATGAACGAGCAGTCGATCTTGAGAGTGCTGACCGGCAGTTGGTGAAGGTGGCTCAGGCACGAATAGCTGGTGCCAAAGTCGGCCACAGAGAAATGCACGCCCAATGCAGCCAGGCTGCGCATCTGCGAGGCGACCTCAGGGCGATTGCGCATCACCGTGCCCTCGCTGACGATCAACTCAAGCAGGCGCGGATCAAGTCCGCGCGCCGTCACGGTGCTGAGCAAGCGGGCCGAGAAATCGGCATGAAGAAATTGCAGCGGAGACACAGCGAATGCAATACGCGTCGGCGTCAGATGCTGCTGTTGCCACTCCAGGCTCTGGCGGCATAGCTCGTCGAGCAACCAGTTGCCCAAGGGAACGATGAGGCCGCACTCTTCCGCGATGGGCAGAAAGCGATCGGCCGGGATGAAGCCTAATTGCGGATGATTGAGCCGCACCGACGCTTCCAGGCCACAAAGGTTTCCGCCGATGGAGTACTGCGGCTGGTAACGAATGTCCAGACCGCCGTCCTTGAGCGCGCTGCGCAGAAACCGTTCGAGCTCATATACCTCGCCAGCGGTAGAACCCGGCTGTGCCGAGGCCAGGAGAAACTGGTCCCCGCCGGACTGCTTGGCGCGATACATGGCAGCGTCCGCTGTGCGGCGCAATTGCGATGGATCGGTACCGTCTCCAGGATAGATCGCGATACCAATCGACGCAGAGACGTCAAAAGAAAAATCAGCGGCGTCGATCGGCTTGCTGACGCTTTCAAGCACGCTGCGCGCAACCGTGAGGGCGCTGTTCTTATGCGCGAGTTCGCCGAGGATAATGACGAACTCGTCGCCGCCGGTGCGGGCAAACGTATCGACGGCCCGCAGGCGGGCGCTGATGCGCGCCACCACCTGTTGCAGGCACATGTCGCCGGCCGCGTGGCCGAAGGTGTCGTTAATCTGCTTGAAGCCGTCCAGGTCGAGGCAAAGAACCGCTACCTGCTGACCGTAACGGGCGGCCTGCGCCAGGCTGCGCTGCATGCGATCTTCGAGCAGAAGCCGATTGGGCAAGCCGGTCAGCAGATCGTGGTGAGCCTGGTGAACCAGTTGCTGGTGCATCTGCTGACGATCCGTCACGTCCTGCACCATCACGAAGCTGCACCGCCGGCCCCTGTACTCGATGCAATGAGACGCCAGGTCCACCTGGATGTCGGAACCATCTTTCCGCCGATGACTCCAGGGACCGGAAAGCACGGTCGAGGTGATTCCGCAATTTTCCTTGAGAATGGTGGCCGCGTCTTCCGTGGGCCGCAGGTCCGGAAGAGTCATGCGCACAAATTCTTCTCGTGAGTAGCCGTAGTGGGCCACCGCGGCATCGTTGACTTCAAGAATGCGAAGCGTCTCCGGATCCTGTACCCACATGGGGTGCGGATGGGCGGCGAAGAGCAACCGGTAGTGCTCCGTGGCTTTCGCGGCGGCCAGAAATTCGTCTTCCAGCAAGGTCATGATCATGCCGAAGGCAACGAGGCATGTGGGCAGGTTCCACAGGCCCGGCGGGATCTGCCCCGCAGGAACCAGTAAGTCGCAAAGCAACCGGACCGGGAAAACCAAGGCCCATGCGACCAGACCTAGAATCGCGGTCAGGACGCCGGTAGAGAACCGCCGGAAGTCGAACCAGTAGAGCGCGGCAAACGTGAGGAAAACTTCAAACCTGAGGGCAAAGATACCCTGATCCGCCACGTGCGTAGCGACGGAATACGCCGCCCAGAGACCACCCGCCAGGAAGCTGAGAGAAATGGCCGTGCGGATCTTGTTGCCCCCGCGATCTAGAGTGCAGCCAAGAACGATACCGGATAGGGAAACCGCCAGGATCGATACATAAAGAGGCCACTGACGTGAACCGCCGAAGACGACATAGTTCACAAAAAAGATCGCAGGAAGCCCAATGCCGCAGGTGGCCAACCTCCGGGCCGATGCATTTTCAGCGATGGCAGACGCGGAGAACAGAAAACAAAGACCGGAAAGGAGCAGCGCGCTGATGCCCATGCAGTCAAAAAGTGTCCGCTGCCAATGGGAAGCCGCGGGAAGGATCAATACTGCGAAATGCAGCAGTACCAGATGCCAACCCGCCACCCAGCAGCGTAAACGAGCCGTCGCACGCTTGCGATAGATCGAGGCAAACAGCACCGCGAGCAGACCGAGGATCAGAATGTCGAGCACTTCGTTTTTCATAGGCGAGTGAACGGACAGCAGAAAGCAATACAGAGTGGAGCAAAGTCGAAACGAGAGGAATAGTTCAAGCAATGGTCTTTCCTTGTGAGTAAGTATCTCCCAAGAGAAAAAAGACTCAAGATCACCGAAGTGTGACCAGACTAGTAACGGCGGGCTTGCCGGCGTGCATCCATTGAGTCACGTGAGTCGTACGCTGAGTCAGGCTGATTACTTCAGAAAGACCATTGAGCCGACGGATGGTGGAGAAGAAGGCTTGCTCGCGCGTAGAAAAAACACGGCGCCGGGACGCCGCCAGATAATGAGAAATGTCTATAGCAGTTTCGCAGCCTCGCCGCAGCGAGCAAGGGGTGCCGACCGGCCTCGCCGCAGCGAGCAAGGCTACTGGCCATTATCTGATTTTCTCTCAAAGAAAACTGCGCCTCGGGGCTCTTCCCAAAGCACAGTCATTGCGAAGTGACTTGCGTTCGGTCGCGTGAGGCGGGGCTCGGAGGGTTTCACCCTCCGAGGCATTCAGTCGTCCCTGCGGGACTTGATCGGCTGCTCATACCCTCCACTGCGTCCTGGGATACTTTCAGCCGCCCCTCCCGGGGCTGTTCGGTTGTGGCCCCCAGTGTCCGTCTCACCCTCGCCCTAACCTGGGTCTCCAGTCGGCCCCGCCATAGTTGCGCCTCGCCGCAGTTTCGCAGCTTCAGCGCAGCAAGCCGCCTCGCCGCAGCGAGCAAATGAGCATGGACCGGAGCTACCGCAATGAGTGTAGACCGGGGCTCCACTGGACTTTAGGTGGTTTTCTCTCAAAGAAAACCGCAGGTCGCTGCTCTTACCAGCCAACAGACCTTGCTTGCGAGAATGCTTTAGGACGCGGCTCTGAGCTCCTGCTCTGCCCGGAGCCAGTCTTCTTCTGGTGAGCCCTGAGGCCAGCCGCGTTCCGCCCAATACTTCTCGGCTAAACGGGCGATCTCCTCACGCGTGGGTGCGGGGGGTAGTGTCTGCTTCCTGGCTGCCGGCTTGCGCTTCTTCACGGGCGCCTTTGGCGTCTCGGTCGTCATCGCTGTCTCCTTCATGCCCTGGGTGGCTTACTCATAGGTCCGGGTCCAACAGGACCTGGGTCAATGATACGAAGGAGATGGCGCGGTTGTCAGCGGGCAGATTAGTAACTTTCGGGTGACCCAATCTGCCTTGCCAAGCCGCCTTGCCAGGATTGGTATTGCCGTAAATTGCGGTATTTTTGCGCGATACGCCAGACGAATAAGGAAATTTGGGTCGAATAGGAGCGGCTCAGGCTCCCGAAGCGGGACTGTCGAAGCGCTCCTGCCGCCGGGTGATGGAGTTGGCCAGCGAGATGGGCGGCTCGGCCTGCAGAAGCTGGATGTTCCAGTCCTTCATGGCCGGCTTGCTTTGCTGCAGCTCGGCCAGGTCGGCTCTCCAGTTTCTTAAGTGAACCTTGGTATCGAGCATGCGAATCCAGAAGGCGCGATACTCGGCGAGGTTCAGACGCTCAACGTTGGCGAACAGTTCCTCGTCGCCCAGCAACCACTGCCAGAGGAATCGGTCCTGCGAATTCGGCTGGCGCCCGGCCAAAGCCTCGTCGGCCAGTTCGTCGTCGGTGGGAAACGAGTTCAAAGCATAGCCGAAGTCTGAGAAGTCACCCTTCTCGCCCGTCTGCTCGGCAATCTGCTTGAGGGCGCGCACCAGATTGCGCCGCGCCGGCCCACGGTATTGCTTTTCTTCGATCAGCCCGCGATAGAGACCCACCGCACGCCGTAAGCCGCGGACAGAAAGGTCGCTGCGCGAAGTGCTGTCCCCTTCGGGCGTGGTGTAGAAACGCCCGCACAGCATCGCTTCCACGAAGCTGGTGTGTTTCCAGTCCGGGTCAATGGAGGCGGCCTGCGAGACATCGGTAAAGGCCTGTTTGGAGAGAGAGTCGATCTGGGCGCGCTCCGCTTTCCGCAACCAGGATGGCTCCTTATCCTGCGCCTCCAGCACCTGGTAGGCAGCCAGCGCACGGTAGGAATAGCCTTGCGCGATGCGGCGGTGGTCGACAGCATCGGGGAACCGGGTCAATTGAGTGAAGAACTGATCCAAACGGCCCATGGCGGTCCAGGGGGCGAGGCGGTTCAGATGGGAGACGGCAGAAAGCAGCAACCCATTGAGATATACCGCCGCTTCCTGCTGGGACGGCAGGTCGCGGAAGGCCAGACGTCCCTGGCCCACGTAAGCCAGGTGGTCGACATCTTCCATAACGACCAGACCACGTGGGGCAAAGGCTGTCCCCTCTTCCTGAAAGCTGAGCGGCTGCTCGCCAATCTCCTGCAGAAATCCTGGGAGAGCGTTGCGGGCATCTTCCCGGGCATCGCGCAACACCTCCAATTGCGCCGAGACTGCTTCGACTTCAGCCACCGCCTGGGCTGCGTCGCGATCCCAGGCACGTGCCTGTAGATAGACCTGCATGACGATCAAGCCGGCGATCACCGCAAATACGGCCAGAAACAAGGCCGAGGCCACGCGGATACTGTGCTGAGCTGCAACCGCTTGCCGCAGGTTCTCGCGGGACTGGCTCAATTCTTCACGAACCGTTTCACTCTGTACTTGCCACTCGTCGGCTGCGAGATTCGACGGCTGTGGAGCTGCGCTTCCCTGTCCCGTTGCAGAGAGGGGGCCGGCTACAGGCGTTCCAGAGACGGGAGAGCGGCGATAGGCCGGGGACCCGGCCGGAGCGGGAGCGGTGACAGGCGATGCCGTGGCAGGCGACGCAGCGGCAGGCGATGGAGCGGCAGTCTGGGGGGCGGCGCCAACTACCTGCGCCGCCGCAGCCGATCCAGACAGAACATACAAGCAGGCCAGCAAACCAATCGCGAGTAAGCCCAGCGCCAATATGGTGATCCAGCCGTTGGTATGCTTCCGCGGAGCGGCGCTCGCCGAATCATTAAGCATTCTGCCTCCCAGTTACGAAGGTCAAGTATCTGCAACTTCGAGCGGCGCCGCAATCCCACTTACGCGACAGCCATGAAATCAGCAGACAGGAAGAGGTTCCGGACGCTGGCAGCGCCCGGCGCCAGTACCCTGTGATGGCGCTGCGGACCATGCCTTCGCGGCATGGGCGCCCCAGCCAAAAAATCTTAACGCAGACGGTCGTGGTAACCCACCCTTCGCAAAAGAAGCGAAGGATGGGGCACCCGCAGGTTGGTTGCACTCCCCCGCCAAGCGATATCGAGCCGGTTTCTCTATCGAATGTTGTTCGGATACATCTATGCGGGTTCTGCTCTCAGGGTACACCTGTTGCGGAGGATGCTCACGATGCCGCGGGCGGCCCAGGAGAGCAGAAAAGAGAGTGCAGAAAAAAGAGAGGAGAGAAAGGAGAGTAGAGAAACTCTCAGGAAGCGGCTGCCCCGCGCATTTTCCGATTACGCAGTCGAGGAAGCGACGCCTCGGCCAGTGTTGCCTTCCAGCCTGCGGCGCAGGGTTCCGGCTAGTTCGGCTACCAGCGTCAGTTTGCTGCTGAGCCTGGGCGTCAATGACGGTTCGGCCAGAGCCAGCTGCGACTGAAGAAGCAGCCCGGTCACGGTGGATTTCAACTCGCTTTCCAGCAGAGATGCAGCAGCGCGCAACGCGTGCACCTGCTGTTGCTCACGGCGCACGATGGCTGCGCGCACGATACGAGCCAGGCGGGGACCGCCGGCAAAAGCGAAGTTGGTATTCACCGGGACGGCCATGCCGAGGCTTTGCCACAGCAAATCAGCGGCTGCGGGGTTCGTCTCCGCCATGCAGTCATCCATAACCACGACCGAGTATTCCCGGTGGCGCAGGGCGATCCATGCGGCCCGGTGGGTGGCCGCCACATGGAAGAAGCATCCCAGGATATGGCCCAAGGTAGCCGCCAGGGCTTCTGCGCCTGACATGGGGCTGACGATCAAGATTTTGTGCTGTGCGGACGAAGACACGATTCCCTCTTTCACAATTCCCTCCTCAAACAGTTACAAGGCGCCAGTTACAAGGCGCCAGTTACAAGGTGTCAGTTACAAGGTGCGCCGCGCTCCCGGAATGGGCGCGGTAGGCGGAGTACAGGCTTGCGGCGTCAGACGTCAGATGTCAGACGTCCGTACTGACGCCGTATTCCTTCAATTTGCGGTAGAGCGTGGTTTTGCCGATCCCCAGCAACCGCGCCGCCAGCAGCTTGTCGCCGTTCAGCTTGCGCAGGGTTTCCAGAATGGCTTCCCGCTCCAGTTGCGCCAGCGGCAGAACCGGTCCACGCCCATTGCCCGCAGGAGCGGCAGATGGAGCGGATACCACGGCCGAACGCCGATTCTGCAAATGAAAGTTTTGTAACTGTGTCGGTAGGTCGCCCAGATGCAGTATGGGACCGGAGGAGAGGGTGCAGGCGCGATCGAGCGAATTCTCAAGTTCGCGTACATTCCCGGGCCAGTCGTACTCCATCAGGATACGCAGGGTGTCATCGCTCAGGGTGTACGACATGCCGGTTTCCCGCGCCGTGCGGTCGAGGAAGTGCGCCGCCAGCAAAGGAATATCCTGCTTGCGCTCCCTCAGCGGGGGAATGCGCAGGTTGACCACACTCAGACGATAGTAGAGATCTTTGCGGAAGTGGCCCTGCTCCACCATGGCCGAAAGATCGCGGTTGGTGGCCGCGAGGATGCGAACCTTGATGGCGACGCGGTGCGTCGCGCCGACCGGCCGAATTTCTTTTTCCTGCAGGGCACGCAGAAGCTTCGCCTGCAGATCCAGCGGCAACTCACCTATCTCGTCGAGGAAAACAGTGCCTCCCTCGGCGGAGGCCAGCAGGCCGTCTTTGGATCGGTTCGCGCCCGTGAAAGCGCCTTTTACGTAGCCGAAGAGTTCGCTCTCCATCAGAGTCGGTACCAGCGAACCGCAGTCGACGGGCACGAACGGGCGGTCCGCGTGAGATCCGTTGGTATGGATGGAGCGCGCGACCAGTTCCTTGCCAACGCCACTCTCCCCGAGGATCAGGACGGGGTGCGAGCTTTGCGCCACCTTCGCCAGGATGCGGTAGAGTTTGTCCATTTCAGGACTGCGCCCAATCATGTTTCCCAGACCTTGAGGAGACCGCAGCGATTCGCGCAGCTTGCGGCTGGCGCCCTCAACCGTGCGGCGTTCCAGCGCACGCTCAAGAACGGCTGCCAATTCGTCCAGTGCAAATGGCTTGGTCAGGTAGTCCGTGGCTCCGGTGCGCATGGCCTCGACGGCGGTTGGCACCGTCGCATAGGCCGTCATGACCACGACCACCAGCCCCGGATTGAGGCCCTTGATCTCGTTCAGCAAATCGAGCCCGTCGCCGAACCGCGCACTCAAGTCGAGCAGCAAAACATCCACCGCCCGATCGCGCAGCAACAAGCGCGCCGCGGACAGGTTGGAAACAGCCTGGGGGACAAAACCAAGGTCGGCAGCGACTTCGCAGCATGCCGAACAGATAGCAGCATCCTCATCGACCACCAGTAGATGCAGCTTGCCGGCGCGTTCCGGGGGTCGCGACATAGATTCCAAGGGGAATGTAACAGGAGTAGCCGTCATTGTATGCAGATTCCTTCCTGACCGGATAGCGGAACATCGTTGCCTGATTTATCGACAGAAATCGTTCGAAGTTTCAGCCGTTTACTGGGAAAATTCACAAATTTTGGTGAGAGTCTCTGGCCAGCGATCGCATCGGGCATCGCGCGCCCTTGCTTGTCTCTCCGGCTTTGCGCCACGCGCACGGCTGCCCGCTTCAGCAACCTTGAGTAAATATCCGCCGTGCTGAATCTGGTGCTGAACTTGGTGCTGAATTTCTTGATGTCGGCGTTTTCTCTCATTTTTCCTGCTCCCTGCTCTCTGATCCCTGGCCCGGTCCGCCCATCTCGTGTTGCCGGCTTGTCGCCCGGTGGCGCCGTTTCGACTTCCGGTGGAAACGCGAGCGGTTTGTTTGTTTCCTGGGAACAGTTAAAGCAATCAATGTGCCAAAACAGGACACAGTACTGCATCGTTCGTTAAGCGACAGAAAACAAATGCGTTAGTGAGGATGAGGCGGACGGACGGACAGGGAGGCAGACTGCCCGGCGGGTTCCATAATGGAACGCGAAAAGCCTGAAAGTTCACGCGTTATCACCTTAACCTTATTATTTTGTTTAGGTTACGCATCACATTCCCAGTTTGGGACGGACCCAAATTGGGAATCGTGGCGCACAGACAACCTGGGCGCCTCATACAATCAGGAAATGACCCAGCAAGAAAAGACTTCTACCGCCTTCTTCCGCCCCCATGGCCGCTCTCCCGAGGCGATGCGCACGGTGCGGCTTACGCCTCATTACACGTCGATGGCGGAAGGCTCAGTACTGATTGAAGTGGGCCACACCCGGGTGCTGTGCAATGCCACCATTGAAACCGGAGTGCCTGGCTGGCTGAAAAATAGCGGTCGGGGATGGGTTACGGCGGAATACGGCATGTTGCCCCGAGCCACGCTCACCCGGACCGCCCGCGAATCGGAGCGCGGCAAGGTAGGCGGACGCACCCACGAAATTCAGCGGCTCATCGGGCGCTCGCTGCGTTCTGTCGTCGACATGAAGGCGCTGGGCGAACGGACCGTGATTCTTGATTGCGACGTGCTGCAGGCCGACGGCGGCACGCGCACGGCAGCGATTACAGGGGCCTGCGTAGCCATGGCCATTGCGTTCCAAAGACTGGTCGATGCGGGCACGCTCAAGAAGCTGCCGCTTACCCAGTTGGTGGCCGCAACCAGCGTGGGTATCGTCGAGGGCGTGACTCTGCTCGACCTGGCCTACGAGGAAGATTCGCAGGCGGACGTCGATATGAATGTCGTCATGACCGAAGGCGGCGGACTGGTCGAGGTGCAGGCTACGGCGGAGCGCAGCGCTTTTCCGCGGGAAAAGATGCTGGAGATGATGGACTACGCGGAACGCGGCATCCACGAACTGATCGCCGCGCAAAAAGCGGTTCTTGCGCGCTGAGTTTTTGCCGCTCATGATTTTCTGCGGATGCCGCTCGAAAGAAGAAACCGTAGATCGTGAAGTCGGCCATCGAAAGCGACGGCGAAGCCGCTTCGCGCGAATGCTTTAAAGAATGCTTTAGAATAAGCGCGAGAGACATTGGCTACAGCATTTTCGCAATAGGTGTATACCGAGACAACCGGCCTTTACGTGGTTTTCTCTCAAAGAAAACCACACCTCGCTGCTCTTATCGGACCACAGTCATTGCGAAAATGCTTAAATTGAGAGGAAACAAGCGATGACAAGCACCAAAATGACACCTGGAAAACTGGCCGGACTGAAGGCCGTCTCGGACGCGCGTGGAGTGATTGCCGCGGCCGCGATGGATCAGCGGGGCTCACTCAAAAAATCTCTGGCTAAAGAGAAGGGCGTGGCCGATCTGCCGGACTCGGCCCTGATTGAGTTCAAGGAACTGGTAACCGACGTTCTCACGCGCCATGCCTCGGCGATCCTGTTGGACCCCGAGTTCGGGCTGCCGGCGTCGAAGAAGCGCAATGGCAAGGGCCTTCTGCTGGCCTACGAAAAGACCGGCTACGATGCCGCAGACGAAGGACGGTTGCCCGATCTGCTCGACCACTGGTCGGTGCGCCGATTGAAAGAAGTAGGTGCTGATTGCATCAAGATCCTGCTCTATTACACGCCTTATGAGAAGAGCCACATCAACGACCAGAAGCATGCCTTTATCGAGCGTGTCGGCGACGAATGCAAAGCGCATGACATTGCGTTCTTTCTCGAATTCGTCGGCTACGACGTTCACGGCAACAGCGAGAAGTCGATCGAGTACGCGAAGAAAAAGCCGGAAATCGTGTCAGGCTCGATGGAGGAATTCGGCAAGGCGAAATACCTGGTCGATGTGCTGAAGGTCGAGGTCCCGGTACAGATGGAGTTTGTGCAGGGCACCAAGTCGTTCAAAGGCGAAGCGGCCTACACGCGCGCCGAGGCATTGCAGCACTTCCGCGATTCTGCCGCGTCAACGCACAAGCCATTTATTTACCTCTCAGCCGGCGTCAGCAACGCCACCTTCACCGAGACGCTGGAACTGGCCGCGGAGAGCGGCACCACCTTCAACGGCGTTCTGTGCGGTCGCGCTACCTGGAAAGACGGCATCGCGATCTATGGCAAGAATGGCGCGAAGGCGTTTGAAGACTGGCTCAACGATCAGGGTGTGAAGAACATTGAGAATGTGAATCGCAGCCTGAAAGCAGCCCACTCGTGGTTCCCCAAGGTCGGGGTCACGGCGGCCGAAGTCCTCGCGCTCGCGTAGGATCCCTTTGCTAACGAAGGCGCCGGGGATCTACTCCCACTCAATGGTCCCCGGCGGCTTGGACGTGATGTCATAGACCACGCGGTTGATTCCGTGGATCTCGTTGACGATGCGGCTGGAAATTTTCTTAAGCAAATCGTAAGGCAACGGCACCCAGTCGGCGGTCATTCCGTCTTCTGAATGCACGGCGCGGATGGCGCATGTGTAGGCGTACGTGCGTTGATCGCCCATGACGCCCACGCTCTTGACCGGCAGTAGCACGGCGAAGGATTGCCAGATTTGCTGGTAGAGGCCGGCAGCCTTGATCTCCTTCACTACGATGTCATCGGCTTCCTGCAGAAGGGCCACCCGATCGGGCGTGACTTCGCCCAGGATGCGTACGGCTAATCCCGGACCGGGAAAGGGCTGGCGTTCCAGGATTTCCGTCGGCATAGCCAGGTCGCGGCCTATGCGACGGACTTCATCCTTGAACAAATCGCGCAAGGGCTCGATCAATTTCAACTTCATGCCCGCCGGCAGGCCGCCGACGTTGTGATGGCTCTTGATGGTCTGCGACGGACCTTTGACCGAAGACGACTCGATCACATCGGGGTAGAGCGTGCCCTGTACGAGCCAGGCCGCGCTTCCTTGTTGCTGCTCTAAAATGCGCTTCGCCTCGTCATCGAAAACGGAGATGAATTCGCCGCCGATGATCTTGCGCTTCTGCTCGGGATCGGTGACGCCGGCCAGGCGGGAAAGGAAACGGTCGCTCGCATCGACCGCAACCAGTTTGAGGCCGAGTTTGTCGCGCATGTTCTGCTGCACCTGCAGGAACTCATTCTTGCGCAGCACACCGTTGTTGACGAAGACGCAGGTGAGCCGGTCGCCGATGGCGCGCTCGACCAACACTGCAGCCACGGAAGAATCGACGCCGCCGGAAAGCGCACAGATGGCGCGGCCATCGCCGACCTGCTCGCGGATGGCGGCGACGGAGGACTGAATGAACTGGGCCGGCGTCCAGTCGGGTTTGGCGCGGCAAATGCGAAAGAGGAAGTTGCGCAGCAGGTCGCTTCCCCGAGGAGTGTGATGGACCTCCGGGTGGAACTGCACCGCCCACATGTTGCGCGCAGGATCGGCGATGCCGGCCACGGCATTAGCGGTACGCGCGGTCAATGCGAATCCTGGGGGGAGCTCGAGGGCCTCGTCTCCATGGGACATCCAGACATCGAGCGAGGCGGGCAAGCCGTCGAATAAGAGATTGCCGGCTTGCTCAGCCACCACCGACACCTGGGCCGGGCCGTATTCGCGCTTCTCTGCAGAACGGACCTTGCCGCCCAGATGATGCGTGAGGAACTGGAGGCCATAACAGATGCCCAGGATGGGCAGGCCAAGGGCCAGCATCGCAGGATCGGCGGACGGAGCATCCGCGTCGTAGACCGAGCAGGGGCCCCCGGAGAGGATGAGGCCGATGGGGTGATGCGATCGAACCTCGGCCAGCGAGGCGGTGCACGGAAGCACCACGGAAAAAACGTTTTGCTCGCGTATGCGACGGGCGATCAGTTGCGTATATTGGCTGCCGAAATCAAGAATGACGATCGAGGAAGTATCCACCTTTAAAGTTTTTCAGGGTTTCGCCTGGTGAGCAAGCGTGTGGATTTCTTGGTCGTTCACCTAGACCGGTGGTTTACAAGGTCTTGCGAGTTTTTAGCGGTAGCTGTAAAGACGTGCGGGCGGGTCTAAAGAGGATTGTCGAGTGTTATAAAGACCCCTATTTTGGCGCGTTGATGGCACGGCCTAAACAGGCTCACTGTAAGGGAGAAATCGCTCCCTCAGCGGCTAAAAGCCGGATTCATTGCAATGGAGTTACGTACGGGCTGAAGCCCGTACCCTTCAAAGAATTGAGTTTTTTCGCAGCATGTAATGCTCGCTGCGGAGGTAGGCAGTACCCTTCAGAGCTTTTGAGGGTTGGCCGAAAGAGAACCGCAGATCTCTCCACTTCGCTGCGCTCCGGTCGAGATGACAATTCAGTTTGCGGACCTGGTTTAGTTTTCACGCGGAATCTGAAGGCCCCTATTTTGGCGCGTTGATGGCACGGCGAAGCTGAGCGAAAAGACATCGGACGAAGGGCGCGGCTTGATTCCCGGCTATTTGAAAGCGTACCTCGGGGCCTTAAACAGGCTGCGGAAAAACTCAATTCTTTGAAGGGTACGCCCTTTAGGCCATACATAACTGCTTTGTAATGAATCCGGCTTTAGCCGCTGAGGGAGCGATTCCTCTCTTAAAGTGACTTTTTCCGCAACCTGTTAAAGGCCCTCTCTTCTGGCGCGTTGATGGCCTGGGATTTCGTCTTAGGCCGGGGTGCGGGAGAGGCGCCAGAATTCTACAAAGGCGGCTAGCCTCGCGACTTGAAAGAAATCGTTGGCGGCAAGGTAAAGCACCGTCACGGCGGCCCACCACAGGTATAGCGCCGTGCCCGTCACGTCGGCTTCGAACGGTAGCGGAATGGCGGAGAACACCATCGCCAGAATAATCAGGGCCAGACGCACGATGCCTAATACCAGGTTCACTTCGACCAGCTTGCCGGTGAGCGGACCCAGCCGCAGACTGCTCCTGAGACTGGAAAACGCACCCTTGCCTTCCAGCACGGAAAGCAGCGGCGCAATCGAAAAAATCCAACTCAGCAAACCCCAGAGGACAAAGATGCCCAACGAAACGCAGATGACCCAGGCGCTGTAACCCACCAGGTTGGGTGACTCACCGCCAAGGGTAGTGTTCGCCGCCCAGCCTATGGCGCGATACCACCCGAAACAGACGGCGACCAGGGCCGCCATTTGTAACAGCTGCAGAAACACAAGAGTGAAAGGAGCGGGCCGCATGGCCGGAACGAGGCGCTTGAGCACCGCACTGCGGCCAAGGCCAGAGGCTATCGCCCACCAGAGCACGAGCAACGGCACAAGCCAGCGCAACACGCCCGCGACAACAGGCGCGAGCGCAGAGGCTGTGGCGGTGAGCTGCTGGCCGGCCTGCACCGGGTCGCTGAGAGAGAGGCCGGATAGGTCAATGGACGAAGCGGACGCAATTCGGGAAGCCTGGTGGTAGAGAATCGCCATCGCAGGAATGCCGAAGCTCCAGCGCCAAAGCAGCTCCCAGCCCAGCAGGCTGGGACGCTTCCAGCAGGCGACACAGATTCGGACCAGTGACTGCGTTCCGCGCACCGTTATTTCACGACGATATTGATCAGTTTGCCGGGCACGATGACCACCTTGACCACCCGCTTGCCGGCGATCGCAGACTGTACTTTTGCCTCGGCCAGCGCTGCACGTTGCATGTCTTCGCCGCCGGCGTCGGGCAAGAGTCGCACTACGGCGCGGAGCTTGCCGTTTACCTGCACGGGTATTTCGAGTTCCTCTTCCCTGGCCAGATCAGGATCGAAGCCCGGCCACGGATGGCGTAACACCGAGCCGCCACTACCCATTTCTGTCCACAACTCGGCTGACAGATAAGGGGCAAAGGGCGCCAGCAGCAGGATGAGTGAGGGCAAGAGAGCAGCAACGAGTTTTGCGGACTCTTCGGCGGGCATGGCTGCCAGCCCAGCCTCGGCGGCAACGATCTCGTTGACCAACTCCATGACGGCCGCGATACAGGTGTTGAAGTGCCAGCGTCCGGCAAAGTCCTGCGTGATTTTGCGAATCGTCTGATGCAGCTTGCGCAGAAGCGCCTGCGCCAGCGGAGAGGAGGGTGCGGCTGCGGCAGAACCGGCGATGCTGCGCACCTGCTCGCGATAGCGCATCCCCAGGCGGTAGACACGGCCCAGGAAGCGGCTTACCCCGGCCACTCCATCCTCCTGCCACTCGAGATCGCGGTCGGGCGGAGCGGCAAAGAGGGAGTACATACGCGTGGCATCCGCACCGTAGCGCGCAATCATCTCGTCGGGCGAAACCACGTTGCCCTTGGACTTGGACATCTTCGCGCCATTGCGGATGACCATTCCCTGGGTAAAGAGCCGGGTCGCGGGTTCGTCATTGCCCACCAGGCCCATATCTCGCATGACCCGTGTCCAAAAACGCGAGTAGATCAGGTGAAGAATGGCGTGCTCGACCCCACCGATGTATTGGTCGATGGGGAACCAGTAGTCAATCTTCTCCCGGCTAAACGGCGCCGTTGTGTTGTGCGCGTCGGCGTAGCGGTAGAAATACCAGGAGGAGTCGACAAAAGTGTCCATGGTGTCGGTCTCGCGCCGGGCCGGGCCCCCGCATTTAGGACACGTGGCGTTCACGAACGACGGAACCCTGCTTAACGGAGAGCCATCCTGCTGGGTGATCTCGATCTGGTCAGGAAGCAGGACGGGCAACTGGTCATCGGGCACGGGCACGATACCGTCGTTGGCACAATAGAGCACTGGAATAGGAGCTCCCCAATAGCGTTGACGGCTGACTCCCCAGTCCTTGAGGCGAAAGGTCACCGTAGGCCGCCCAAAACCATGCTCCTGGGCAAACGCGCCCAGCTTGTGCTGCGCTTCCTGACAGCCAAGGCCGTTGTACTCGCCGGAGTTAATCAGCAGACTGTCTTCTTCGACGTACGGCAACAGGTGCTCTTCCGGCTGACCGGCGGCGGGCGGCTCCCCGGCGCCCCGCGGCAGAATCACGATGCGGACTTCCAACCCGAATTTTTTCGCGAACTCGAAGTCGCGTGGGTCATGCGCGGGCACGGACATCACCGCGCCTTCACCGTAGTCCAGCAGGACGTAGTTGGCCACCCAGATGGGCAGACGCTCGCCGCTGAAAGGGTTGATGGCATAGTGCCCGGTAAAGCTGCCACGTTTGTCGATGGCCGCCGGGTCGCCTGCTTCGCGCGCTTTTTTCTGCTCCTCGACCAGGGATGCGACCTCAGAGGCCAGGTGCTCGTCGGCCTGGGCGAACTCCTTGACCAGCGGGTGCTGGGGCGCCAGCTGCAGACTGGTAGCGCCGAAGATCGTATCGACTCGGGTGGTGTAGACGGGGATCTTTTTTGCGTCTTTGGGCACCGCACCGGCGATAAAGTCCGGCGGCGCGGAGAGAACGGCCTTGCCATTGTCACGGACATCTTTCGCTTCGTTGACCGCTGCCGGCTCGAGGATAAACTCGATGGTTGCGCCCTCGCTGCGCCCGATCCAGTTGCGCTGCATGGTGCGCACTTTCTCTGGCCAGCCGGGCAAGTGGTCGAGCCCGTCGAGAAGCTCCTGCGCGTAGTTGGTGGTGCGCAGGAACCACTGCTCCAGATCGCGCTGTTCCACAATCGTGTCTTCGTGGCGCCAGCAGCAGCCATCGATGACCTGTTCGTTGGCCAGCACGGTGGCGCACATCGGACACCAGTTCACCTTGCTCTGCTTGCGAAAAGCGAGACCGTGCTCCAGCATGCGCAGGAAGAACCACTGCGTCCAACGGTAGTAGTCGGGCAGGCAGGTGGTGATTTCATTCTGCCAGTCGTAACTCAGCCCGATCCGCCGCATCTGGCGGCGCATGGCTTCAATATTCTTAAGAGTCCACTCGCGGGGGGGCGTGTTGTTTTTGAGCGCTGCATTCTCGGCGGGCAGTCCAAAGGCATCCCAGCCCATGGGATGGAGGACGTTGTAGCCCTGCATCCACATGTAGCGCGCGAGCGCATCGCCGATGGAGTAGTTGCGTACGTGGCCCATGTGAAGCTGGCCCGAGGGATAGGGCAGCATCTCGAGCACGTAGTACTTGGGCTTGCCGCTGTCGGGGGCCTCCGCGCGATAAAGCTCGGGATCGTTGTCCCAGCGCTGCTGCCAGCGGACTTCGATTTCTGCCGGATCATAGCGCTGTTCGCGCGCGGGGACAGCAGGGGTTTCCATCTCAGGCTGAGGACCGGGGTTGCTCTTCGTGTCGGGCATCGTCATTTTCGATTGTAAACGGGCTCGGGAAGAGGATTTGTTATGGAGCTGACCGCCCTGCCGTTCCTGAACCAGTGATGCGGGGCAGAGGCTAATGATCCATCGATTGTGTTGCGCGGCAGGACGACTCGAACCAGATTGCGGATCTTCCGGTTGATGACGTTACGGCATGCGGTCGCTCACGCTGGCAAGTCATTAAGAATTTCTTCGACTTCCCGGCTGCTCAGAATGGGAGCCTCCGCGCCGAGCGTCAGCACCGGAAGGCCAGTCACGGGATCGCTAGCAATCCTGGCGTTATCATTCACCGGGACAGAGACAATGCACCCCGGCTCGATATTGGCATCGAGTGGATCATCTGGCTGAACACTCAAGCGGCTACGTATGGGGTCAGGCATCACAATTTGCCCTTTGTAAAGATGCGCAAGCTCACGGTAAGACCATCTTACCGTGAGCTAATTTCAATCCGTAGTTGGAGAGTATTTTGAACCGACAGCTAAGTTGGCGACTTTAAGCCCTTGAGGTACATCGTTTCTCCCCAGGTGACGCGGCGAGCCGACGAAAAAGCGTACCTCAGGGCCTAATGCTCGCTGCGGCGAGGTAGGCCATTGAGGGTAGTGGTTTGTTGGCACGGCCTAAAAGGCCGTGCCCTACCCAATATCATCGCAACGCGAAATCTCTAAAGGCCATCGAGTGCCACTGCCCTGGCGGCACGGCTGCCTCGCCACAGCGAGCTGCCTCGCCACAGCGAGCTGCTTCGCCGCAGCGAACATAGCCGTGCCCTTCGTTAGCAGCCGTTCTCGCGCAATGGCTTGGAGTGTGTAACGAGTTTTTCCGCAGCCTGTGGAGCCCGTCCCCCTCGTTCGGGGGCACTGGAGATCGTCGAAGTTGACGATTTCGACCTTGGCGTTCGCATCGCCGCATACGGGTCTTCTGTCAGCATCGAGGCTTTGCGGAGCTACGGATCGTCGTCAATCGGGTTGTTTTTGAGAATGTGCGACAAGACATTCAGACTACCGTCGACCTTGGGTGGGTTCAAGCCCAGGATGTTTGCCAACAGTGGATAGACATTCACGTTCTCGAAGGGTTCGAGTTTTGTGCCGCGCCGGATGTCGGGACCAACGGCGATAAAGAGGGCTCGCATCGAGGGAACCAATTGCGAATCATAACCGTGCACGCCGGCTTCCGGTGGAGGGTCGCCTTCTGCGCCTATGGGGCCGTGAGCCCGGATCGCATAGGGGCCATTCGCAACAATCACAGGATCACCCTCTCGTGGATTGCTATCGAAATGCAAAGCAGCCGGGACTCGATTGCGACGATAGACAGTGAACGCATCGGTCTTGATCTTCAGATCCTGATAGGCCTTCTCGGCCGCAGCTTCAGAGTTGGGGTAGAGCTGGGACCCGACCGCGACGAAATTTTCGAGGCTGGTGTATTTGTCGAGATCTATCCAGGGGCCCTGCTCCTGCGCCATGCCGTGATCGGCAACGACCACCAGATCGACGGAAAGTTGCAGGCGGCTGAGCTGCGACCATAAATTGCCCATCAGTTCGTCTACATGTGCCACGGCCGCGCCCGTCTGCGGGCTGTCGGGCCCGTAGGCGTGACCGGCGTGATCGACGTTCGAGTAGTAAAGAGTAATGAAGTGGGGACGCTGCGCGGGCGGCATCTTCAGCCAGGCGATCACCTGTTCGATACGCTTTTCATCGGAAAAACGGTCGTCGAATTTCAGATAGTAGGTCGGCAGTTCTCCGTCGATCTTGGCCTCAGAGCCAGGCCAGTAAAAGCAGGCGCTGCGCATGCCCTGTTTTTCCGCCAGCGCCCACAGGGGTGTTCCGCCATACCAGGCGCCATCCGTGCTGGCGGCGGGGTCGTGGTAAGAGTAGCGCTGCTTACTCGCCGGATCGTAAAAGCTATTGGCTACGATGCCGTGATGCTCAGGGTAGAGCCCGGTCACCAGGGTGTAATGGTTAGGGAAGGTCAATGAGGGGTAAGAAGGAATCATCCCCATTGGCGCGACCGCCCCCTGTGCGGCGAGCGCCTGCAGATGTTTCGCATGGTACTTCTCCATGTAGTCGTAGCGAAAGCCGTCAAGCGATACAAGGACCACATAGGGACTGGATTCTGCAGCTTGCGTGTTGGGCCCGCGGTCGACGGTGATCACGGGGGCCACGTTCTGTGCGGCCAGGCACAGGGGCAGACAGAAGGTGAGCAGGCCCACCAGCACGAGTCGACGCGAATGCTGTAACCATCTCACGTAAGCAGTCACAGTCTTCCACATCCGGCCCCGAAAAGGCCAGACAGTGGCGCCCACAAGGGCGCCCTTTTGTTCCTTGTTGGGACAAGTGGGCAATACCAAATTGCGGAAGAGCAAAGCGGCCGGCATAGGCAAGCTCAGCTCCCTAAATCGCGCAACCGCTCGGCGGCTGATTCGGGAGTGATATCGCGTTGCGGCATGCCCAGCATCTCGAAGCCGACCATGAACTTGCGAACGGTGGCGGAGCGCAGAAGCGGCGGGTAAAAGTGACCGTGAAAGTGCCATTCAGGATGAGCGCCTCCATCCGTTGGTTTTTGGTGAAAGCCCATGGTGTAGGGAAAGCTGGTGGCGAACAGGCGGTCGTAGCGCATGGTGAGCTGCTTGAGAATATCCGCCAGCCCACGCCGCTGCGCCTTGCTGAACTCATCCAGGCCGCCTGCGTGCGCACGCGGCAGCACCAGCGTCTCAAACGGCCAGACAGCCCAGAAGGGGACAAGCACCACAAATTCCTCGTTCTCACAAACGATACGCCGTTGCTGCTCGAGTTCGACGCGCAGTGTCTCGCAAAGCAGGCAGGCGCTGTGCTGCTCATACCAGGCTCGCTGCGTGGCAAGCTCCTTCGCCGGTTCGTCGGGAACGTGTTCGGAGGCCCAGATTTGACAGTGGGGATGGGGATTGCTGGCCCCGATCATGGCGCCCCGGTTTTCGAAGATCTGCACATGGCGAATTTTCGGCCGTGCACCCAGACTTTGGAATTCTTCCGTCCAGGCCTCGACTACGCGAACGATGTCATCGACGGTCATGCCCGCGAGGGTCAGACTGTGATCGGGATGGAAGCACAACACGCGGCAGACACCACGTTCGCTCTCGGCCCGCAGCAACCCATCGCCGGCATCCATTGCCATGTGAGGCGAGTCCGGTAACAGCGCTGCGTAGTCGTTATCGAAGGCGAAGACATGGCTATAAGGCGGGTTGTGCTTGCCACCGGCGCGCACGTTGCCGGGACACAGGTAGCACTCGGGGTCGTAATGGATGGCGGGTGCCGCATCCGCCCGGCTGACCTCACCCTGCCAGGGACGTTGGGTGCGGTGGGGAGATACGAGGACCCAGCAGCCGCGCAGCGGATCGAAACGGCGATGGGGAAACTGCATACGGTCATCAGTCATGCATGTCTCCTTCAATGCTTCTTCTGGCTTGCGGCCGGCGGCTTGCATTGGGCGCAGGTTTGGCCGGTGACTCCCTTACCTTCTTCCACGGTAAAAATCTTATCGACTGCTGGCAGGCTTACTTTCTCCTTGAGGCCGCTGGGCCAGTGAATTTCGACTGACTCGACATGGTCCGCGTCACCCAGCCCGAAATGCAACCGCTGATCGTTGGACGAAACGTAGCTGCCGCTACTCATCACGTCTTCGCGGTGGCGCAGACCCGCGGCGGTGAGATACACCGTCGCTCCTACGGCGTCTCTCGGGCTTTTCGCCCCTCCGACCAGGCTCAGTTCGACCCAGTGATGATGATCGGGGTTTACGTTTTGCAACAGCGTCGGTACGCTGTCCATGTTATTGATCACAACATCGATGCGGCCGTCGTTGAAGAGATCACCCACGGCGGCGCCTCGGGCCGGGATCACCAGGGCAAGCCCGGTGCCTTCCACGGCCGGCTGCAGGTCAAACTTTTTGCCTTGCTGGTTATGAAACAACAGCGGCCGCTCGGCGTAACTGGTTCCCCAGTTGTTCTGGTCGACGACCGGATAGACGTGGCCATTGGCGGTGAACAGGTCTTTCCATCCGTCGTTATCGTAGTCGATGAACTCGGTAGCCCAGCCGAGAAAGGGCACGGTGATTTCCGCCAAACCTGTGGCATAACTGTCATCGGTGAAATTGCCATCACCATCGTTACGATAAAGCACGTTGTAGTCGTCGGAGAATGTAGTGTTGAAGAGACCTGGCCGGCCGGTGTTCTGGTAGTCTCCCACGGCGACCCCCATGGATGCGGTTTCGCGGCCGTTTTCATTCAGCGCATAGCCTGACGCGTAGCTGTCATCCTCAAAGGTTCCGTTGCCTTTATTGATGTAGAGATAGTTAGGCGTGGAGTCGTCAGCGACCAACAGGTCGACTTTGCCGTCGCCGTTAAGGTCGACAAAGATGGAAGTGAACCCGTAGTAGCCGTTGGGGTCGCTCACGCCCGCCTTCTGGCTGACGTCGGTAAAGGTTCCGTCTCCATTGTTATGGAAGAGGTGATCTTGCTGCCCTTTCAGCCCGCGCGGGCCGCACATGACCTTGACCCCGCGGAACTGGCAGAAGTTCGAAGCGGCATCGAGTCCCGGCGGCTGGGCCTCGTCGAAGTGCACGTAGCCGGAGACGAACAGATCGAGCCGGCCGTCGCCATCGTAGTCGCCAAAGGCGGGTCCGCTCGACCAGTTGCTCAGCTGCACACCGGCTTTCTCCGCGGTGTCGGTGAACGTTCCATCATGGTTGTTGTGATAGAGGCGGCTTTTGCCGTAGTTGGCCACAAAGATATCGGGCCACCCATCATTGTCGTAGTCGCCCACGGTGACGCCAAATCCCCAGCGGTCATTGGTAACGCCGGCCTTGGCGGCAACGTCGGTGAAGGTCCCGTCGTGGTTATTGTGAAAAAGCGCAGCGTGCGGCGCGGCGGCTTTGCCCGCCAAGGCCTCGTAGGTCGATCCATTAACCATGTAGATGTCAAGCCAGCCATCCTTGTCGTAGTCCAGCAAAGCCACGCCGGAGCCTGCCGCTTCGAGAATGGTCTTTTTCTCCGGGGTGCCCATGGTGTGGCGCCAGGTGGTCAAGCCCGCTTTGGCGGCAATGTCTTGAAAGATGACTGGGCCCGTCTTTACAAAGCCGCCGGCGGTGATGGGGCGCTTTTCAGAGTCGAGAACCGGGGCATAGGTCCCGCCCGTGGTCACTCCCATTCCCTGTGGGGTTTGTTCCGGCTTCGCAGGGGTACCCTGGCCGTGCATACAGGGTTGCCAGCAAAGCAGCGAGAGGCATAGCAGAACGAGATTACGACAGGACAAAGAGGCGCTCCTGAAATCCGGTTACTGGAGTCAGGCCAAAGGAGTCAGGCCAAAGGGGTCAGGCCAAAGGATAAAGGATTTATGAGGTTGTGGGCTGGCTTTGTGGGCGGGACACTATGCAACCCTTTCCTTCACAAGAGAATCCGCCGTGGCGCTCAGATTTTTGCGTACGCCCGCAACAGGGCTGGAAACTGGGGATGGGAACGGGAGCGGCGCTGTGCTCAGCAAAAAGCGCATCCTACATAGTGATCGGGTAAAATGAAGCGTGGCAAGTTTCCAGTGAAGAGCCCTTCGAAAACTCGCCGTCGCACCATCCTGCTCCCCATGGGGCTGCTGATGCTTGCCCTGGCTGTCTTTGGATGGGGCTTGCAGTACAAGCTTTCGCTGTACCAAAGCAAGGATTCCGTTTCCCATCTGGCGCCAGCGGCGAAGCTTCTCTCGCAGAAGGAACGCCCCGTGGCAAGCCAATCAGTGAACGTGCACCCTCATTGGGTTCCCGTCTGGCCGCTGCTGTTTTTTGTCTTGCTGGCTCCTGGTCTTTACAGATTTATCGTGCGACGGCTTCGCCCCGCCAGCAGAGAAGGTTCGCACTCTCCTATCCCCACCTGCATCCGTTCGGTATTCGTCCGGCCTCCTCCTTTCTTCGTTCCTTCCTTTCTCTAGTCTCTAGCTCGTTCACGCTCGTACATCTCCGCCGGCCCTTTGTGGGCTCGGATTCTGCCGCGCGTGCACCCCATTTCTCTTTCAAGCGGTCGTGGGTAAACCCGCCTCCGCGAAAGTCCCGGCTTTCGAGCGGGCGCCAGGTTCATGCATGCGTAAGCTACGCGATTTTCAAGCCATTCTCTGCCTTTCGGCTGCTATCGGCTGCACCTTTGCCGCGGCAGGATGCCAGGATAACCAAGGGGAAGCAAAAGATGCAGGTGCGGCCGAGCCCCCGGCTGCCGCGGTAAGCACAGTCGAACGCGGGACGATCTCGCACGTGCTTAGCCTCGCCGGCCAGTTCCAGCCCTACCAAATGGTGGATGTACATGCAAAGGTCTCAGGATATTTGCGGCGAATCTTTGTCGATATCGGCGACAAAGTGCATGTTGGGCAGACTCTCGGAGTGCTCGAAGTGCCTGAGCTGAATGCGCAATACCGCTCTACCCAGGCGGAAGAGGCGCGTAGTAAAGATGAGATCTCGCGTGCGCAAAACGAGGTGGCCCGCGCCAAATCGATGCATGCGGCCCTGCAGGCCAACTACGATCGTCTCCGCCAGGCGGCCAAGGCACAAGCAGGTCTGATCGCCCAACAGGAACTGGATGATGCTCAGGCCAAGGCCGAGGCTTCCCAGTCGCAGATCGACGCAACCCAGTCTGCCCTCTCGGCTGCACGGCAGGGTTCCGATGTGGCCCACGCCGATATGCAGCGGGTGGGCGCGCTGCAGGCATATACAACAGTGACTGCCCCACTCAGTGGGGTCGTGGTCTGGCGTTATGCCGATACCGGAGCCTTGATTCAGGCCGGTACAGCCTCCGACATACAGAGCCTGCCGCTGATCAAGCTCTCACAGAGCGATCTGCTCCGTCTTCGGTTTCCCGTGCCCGAAGACGCGGTGGGCTATATCCACGAGGGTGACCCGGTACAGATACACATCGATGCTCTGCATCGCTCCATCACCGGGAAAATTGTGCGCTTTACCCGCGATGTGAGTCTGGATACGCGCACCATGCAAACCGAAGTCGATGTCCCTAACAAAGACTTGAGCATCACGCCGGGCATGTACGCGAATGCCTACGTTCAACTTGCCCACAAAGAAAACATCCTGACCATTCCGCTGCTGGCCCTTGATCGGCAGAATGACCAGCAAAATGGGCACGCAACCGCGATGGTGCTCGATCAGCAGAACCGGGTGCATCCGCGGCAGATAGAGCTCGGCATCCAGGGCTCTTCCCTGATCGAAGTGCTGCGCGGACTGCAGCAAGGAGACCGGGTGGTGCTGGGCCCGCAGGGCAAATACCATCCCGGCGAGCGAGTGACCCCGCGCATGCAGCAGCAGCCTGCGAATGACGTCATGCATAACGAAGGCGGCATGATCGATCCGCAGGCGGAAGAAGCGGGTGGCCGGTAATGCCTAATTTTGCGCTTCGATACCCCTTCTTCATCATCATGCTCTGCCTGATGGTGCTGGTTGTTGGCGTGGTGAATGTGACCTCGATGCCCGTCGATCTGTTCCCCAAGATCGATATTCCCGTGGTTGTGGTGGCTACTTTCTACTCCGGAATGCCACCGCAGCAGATCGAAGGAGACATTACCGATACCTTCGAGCGTTTCTTCACGCTTGGTTCGAACATCGACCACATCGAGTCTCGTTCCCTTACCGGCGTCAGCCTGATCAAGGTTTACTTCAAGCCGGGCACGGACGCGAATGCGGCGCTGAGCAACATCGCGAACCTCGCCCTGGCCGATCTGCGCCGGCTGCCGACCGGTACCCTGCCGCCCGTCGTTCTGGGGATGACGGCATCGAGCCAGCCGGTTTGCCTGGTTACGCTCAGAGGGCAAGGGCTGAATGAAACGCAATTAAAAGATCTGGCACAGTTTCAGGTACGCAATCAGATTGCCAACGTGCCCGGCGCATCGGTACCGCAGCCGTTTGGAGGACGGTACCGGCAAATTCAGGTCTACGTCGATCCGCTCAAGCTCGAAGCGCACAATATGAGCCTGATGGATGTAGTGACGGCGGTGAATCAGTCAAACCTGATTCTGCCGGCGGGCGATGTCCGCATCGGCAACAAGGACTTCAACATCTACGCCAACAGCCAGGTACCGACGCCTGAGGAAATCAATTCCATGCCCTTGAAGTCGGCGGGGAATGCGTCGGTGCTGGTAGCCGACATCGGCCACGCGGAAGACTCGGGCGCAATCCAAACCAACATCGTCCGAATCGACGGACAGCATTCCGTCTACGTTCCCATTCTCAAACAAGGAGGCGAAAGCAACACCATCGAGATCGTGAATGGCATGCGCCAGGTCATCAAGCGGCTGGTCGACATTCCCGACAGCCTGCGGACGGCCGTGGTTTTCGATCAATCCGTCTTCGTCAAAGGCGCGATCAAGAACCTTATAAAGGAGGCATCCATCGGGCTGGTGCTTACCGGCATCATGATTCTCGTCTTCCTGGGGAATGGGCGGGCGACGATGGCGGTGCTGCTTTCCATTCCTCTCTCAGCGCTCACATGTCTGCTGGTTATGCGAGCATTCGGGGGCACGATCAACACCATGCTGTTGGGTGGGCTGGCGCTGGCTTTCTCGCGGCTCATCGACGACTCGGTGGTGGTGCTCGAAAATATCTTCCGCTTCATGGAGAACGGCAAATCTCCGGCTGAGGCGGCAGCCGAGGGAGGCATGGAAGTTTCTCTCGCGGTGCTGGCGGCCACATCCACTACGTCGATCGTATTCTTCCCCGTGTTTCTGCTTTCCGGGGTCAGCAAATACATTTTTACCGATCTGGCGCTCGGGGTGGTGATCTCGATTTTTGCCTCCTATCTATTCGCCATGACCGTCGTCCCGTTGTTCTGCGCGAAGTTTATCCGCTTGCGCGATGACATCGAGGTGGCAATAGAACCGAAGCAATCCTTCTTTCAACGCCTGGTGGGCAGATTCAACGAAAAATTTCAGTGGATGCTGGGAAAGTACGAGGCCCTGGCCTATCGTGTGCTGCAGCGGCCCGGCTTCACCGCAGCCGTTCTGCTTGGCTCGATCGCAGCGATTCTTTTGCTGCTGACTCCCTTTCTCGGAAGAGCGTATTTTCCGCGCACCGATCCGGGGCAGTTTGTGATCCACGTCAAGATGCCGAGCGGAACACGTATCGAAGTGAGCGATCGGTACATCGCGCGTGTGGAAGAAGTGATTCGCAAGGCGGTCTCGCCGCACGATCTGGACATGATTGTTTCCAACATCGGAATCACTCCGGACCTATCGGCGATCTACACGCCGAACGCATCCATGGACACCGCGTTTGTGCAGGTAAGCCTCAAGGATGATCACGACACCGGAAGCTATGCCTATATAAACAAGGTGAGACAGAGCCTAAGCGACCAGATGCCTGAGTTAGGCACGTACTTCCAGGCCGGTGGATTGGTGGATTCTGTCGTGAACCAGGGGTTACCCGCCCCGCTCGACATCCAGATCAGCTCCAACGATCAGAGTGCGGCATTTGCCGCGGCGCAGACATTGGCGAGCAAACTACGCGCCCTCAAGAGCGTGAGCGAAGTGTACATACCGCAAGACCTTAAATATCCGGGGATCGAGCTCAATATCGATCGCGAACGAGCCAGCCAGGTTGGCCTTTCCCCGCAGAGCGTGGTGGATAACGTGATTACTGCGCTGACTTCGAACAGCGTGATTGCACCCAGCTACTGGATCGATCCCAATACCGGCAACAACTACCTGCTTACGGTGCAGTACTCGAACAAGCAGATTGGACAGATGAATATGGAAGAGTTTGAAAATATCCCGTTACGCGGCGAGGGCGCGAAAGGTTACACGCCCTTGCGATCGGTGGTATTCACCAAACAAATCGACACCCCGACGGAAGTGGATCATTACCAACTACGACGGGTGATCGATGTGTATGTTCAACCCTCGACCGAGTCACTCAACAAGGTCGACCGGCAGGTGAATCAACTGATCGGACAGATGGCAACGGCCAAGGGTATGCGTATCTCGGTACACGGCGCGGTACAAAGCATGACGGATGCCTTCGAACGCTTTGGCCTCGGCCTACTGCTATCCATCGTGCTGGTTTACCTGGTGCTGATGGCGCAGTTTGCGTCGTTTGTCGATCCCTTCATCATTCTCATGGCGATACCGCCGGGGCTGGCAGGGGTAGTCATGATTCTGTTGTTCACCGGTGCGACGCTCAACATCATGTCGCTGATGGGCTTGATCATGATGACGGGCATCGTGGTGTCGAACAGCATCTTGATTGTGGAATTCGCAGGGTTGCTGCATAGCCAGGGGCATAGCTTGCTTGACGCAGTGGTGCAGGCGTCAAAGATCCGCCTGCGCCCGATTCTCATGACGTCACTGGCCACCTTGCTGGGCATGATTCCGCTGGCTCTCGGGACCGAGGCCGGCAGTGAGCAATACGCCCCGTTGGCCCGGGCCATTATTGGCGGTCTTGGCGTCTCGGTGGCCGTGACTGTCTTTCTTGTACCGGCTGTCTATCTGGTGGTTCATCGCAGGCGTGAAAAACCAATCACCCCACCCAAGCCGGTATCGACGCAAGGGGAGGTGTAACACCATGAGAACTCACCTGATTCGTCTGTGTCTGGTTCTTCTGATGCCTGCCTCGCTGGCAGCCGGGCAAACACCGGCCGCTCCGCAACTCACCCGGGAACAGGCGGAGCAGTTGGCCTTGCGAAACAATCCTCGGATTACTGTGAGCCATCTGGTGGCTCTCGCGCAGCACCAGGTGGTGCGCGAATCACGCGCGGGGCTATTGCCCACCCTCACCGGGAGTGTCACCGCGGAAGCGGCAAACGACGGCAGCCGAGTCGCTTCCGGAGCCATCTCCGACTCAAGGCTTTTTCAACATGCGGGTGCCGGCGTCTCGCTCAACCAACTCCTCACCGATTTCGGACGCACCAAAAACCTGGTGGCCTCGGCGAAGCTGCAGGAGCGGGCGCAGAATGCGACAGAGATTGCCACCAGGGCAGATATTGTTTTGGCAGCCGACCAGGCTTTCTATAGCGCTTTGCAGGCGCAGGCATTGCTTCGTGTGGCGCAACAGACAGTCACGGCACGGCAGGCGACGCAGAGACAGGTGGATCAGTTAGTACAGAACAAGTTGCGCTCGACCCTCGATCTGAGCTTTGCCAATGTCAACGTATCTCAGGCGCAGTTGCAGCAACTAGATGCCGTTAACGAGGCAGAGGCAACCGTGGCTGTGCTCGATGAGGTGCTGGGACTCGATCACGAAGTGCAATACACGCTCGTGGATGAGACAAGATCCGATTCTCCCCCGCCCCCGGATATCGATGTGTTGGTGCGGCTTGCCCTGAAACAGCGACCCGACCTGCAATCGCTCGACTACAGCCAGCAGGCAGACCAGAAGCTGAGTAAGGCGCAGGCAGAGCAAAAGCTGCCCACCGTCACCGCCCTGGGAACGGTGGGCATAGCGCCGGTGCGCCCGGGTCAGTACTTCCATTCCAGTTGGGACGGCGGCATCGCAGCCAACGTGAGTGTTCCCATCTTCAATGGCTTTCTCTTCTCCGCACAGGCCAGAGAAGCAAATCTTCGAACAGCCGCGGCGAGCGAACAAACCAGGCAGCTACGTAACCAGATCGTCCGCGATGTGCGCACCGCATGGTTGCAGGTGACCAATGCATTCGAGCGCATTGCCGTCACCGCCGCACTGCTGGACAACTCAAACCAAAGCCTCAACCTGGCACAGACGCGGTACCAACTCGGGTTGTCGTCCATCGTGGAATTGAGCCAGTCGCAACTACAGCAGACAGAAGCCGAGATCAGCCACACCAACGCGGAATATCAATATCGACTTGCGCTTTCTGCCCTGAACTATCAGATCGGAGCGCGGCCCTAACCCCAAAGCGTTCACCACTTACCTCTTGACCCAGGGATGCAGGTGTATATGAAGAAACTTAATGTGGGGTACTCGACGGCCTGGGACTTATATTGACGTGAGTCCATGCCAATTTTCTTCAGCAGCCGTATCGCAAAGAGGTGCGTTTGTTGAAGCTTGCCGTGCACGCAAAGGGCAGCGCTCTGCTTCGAGATGCCACACACCTCGTCATTGGCCAGGGTTTCCGGCTCGTCTCTCAGGCCGCCTACTTTGTTCTTATCGCCCGGTCGCTCGGCCCGGAGGCCTACGGCGCGTTCGTAACCGTGGTGGCTATGGCTGCGCTGATGGGCCCTTTCTCCGGCATCGGCACGCAGAATCTGTTTATCAAAAATGTTCGCTCGGGCAAGAGAGAAGCGAGGCTCTGCTGGGGCAACGGGATATTGCTTACCGTCGTTTCGGGAATGCTGTTCTCAGTAGGTGGGGCAGCGCTCAGCTTGCTGCTGCATTTCAAGACCGCGACTTCTGTGGTTATGGCCGTCTGCATCGCGGATTTGGTTTTTCTCAAGGTGACAGAGTTAGCCGCTTTCGGATTTGCAGCGCTCGACCGCATGATCCAGACCGCAATTCAGAATGTGGTGGTGAGCTTGCTCCGGCTCGCCGGCGTCATCGTCTTCATTGCGGTGACGCGTGAGGGTAGTCTTAGCCGATGGGCGCTGGTTTATCTATGGGCAAGCGTGCTGGGCACAGTCTATGCCGTGGGCCAAGGCTCACGGCTATGGGGAAGGCCGCGGATAAACCTCAGGGCGTTGAGAGAAGATGCGGTTGAGGGCCTGTTCTTCAGCGTCGCAGGTTCAGCGACCACGGTTTACAACGACATGGACAAGATCATGCTGAGCAGACTGTCCGACTTTGCATCTACCGGCGTGTATGCCGCAGCTTACCGAGTTATCGATGTAAGTATGACGCCGGTTCGCGCACTGGCCGCAGCCGCCTATCCACAGTTCTTCCGCAAAGGCTTCGGCGGAGTGTGCGCGACTTATACCTACGCGGTATCGTTAGTAACCAATGCGGCTGTTTACGGGTCATTAGCCTCTGCCGGACTCTGGCTCCTGGCGCCCATCCTTCCTCATCTATTGGGATCGAAATACGAGGTGGTGGTGCCGGCAGTGCGTTGGCTGGCGCCTATTCCTCTGCTGCGTTGTCTGCACTCGTTCATGGCAGATGCCTTATCGGGAGCGGGGCTGCAGCGTGTGCGCACAGCGATCCAACTTGTTGTTGCATTTCTGAACGTTGGATTGAATCTGGTGATCCTGCCCCATTACTCATGGCGCGGCGCCGCATGGACAAGCCTGGCATGCGATGCATCACTCGTCATATCCTTCTGGCTGACGGTGCTTTACTACCGCGGGCGGCCGGGGAATCTGCCTACATTACGAGAGTCATGCGGCCTTTAATCCATGGGTCACGTCTAACATGAAACGGTCATGCGTTTTCCGGTTTCGGCCTGAATTCGAATGCTATACTCGATTTTTCGGCGGTAGTGTAAAACACTGATCTCACTCCAAAACGCGACATAACGCGCAAGTGAGTGCGAGACTAAAATTCTGGTTCGCCATTGCTGTATTTGCACGACCTGCTGCTACCTTCTCTCCCCTCTGAAACACTCTGGCTGTACCACGTTATCGCTTATAGGTTTGGGGACCAACAAAGTGAGCTCAAGCAGGTTGATGGATAATAGTCATCGGCTGGATGGCAGTGCAGTGACGAACGGTTCAAGAGCTGGCTACATGTTCAGCGACAGCGCAAGAGCAACTCGTGTGCTGATCGGCAACCGTGAGTTGCAAGCCTGCCTGACGGAAATTCGTCAGTTGCGGCGGCATTGCGGTCAGCAGGATGACCTGACCACGGACCCCGAGTATTTCATTGCGGCCAACACTCTTAAGAACAGGCGGTGCGCGGCGGTACTTGTTCGCCGCGAAAAAGAGTTGGAAGCCTGTGTCCTTTTCTATGAACACACGCGATTCGGCCTGGGGCTTGGGCTGTTCCGCGGGGGCGACTACATCGGTGAAAGCCTGGTGGCCGGTTCGGAGGCTTTCCGGGTCAATTACGTCCATCTAGCCACCGAGGCCCTGTTACGGAAACGGCGAGTTCATGGCGTGAGCATCAGCATCAAGGCCCCGGTGGAGCGATGTATCGACGTGATGGGCCCGGCGAGCCACTACAGAAGATTCCTGGGAACCGAGATACGCCATAAGCTCGCGCTTGAAAACACCTATGAGGGTATGCTGGCCAGCCTGGGTCCACGCACCCGGCGTAGCCTGGCGGGGAAACGCCAACAACTGGAAAAATCCGCGCAGGTGAGTTTTGTTCCCGCGCTTACACCAGAAAAGTCCCTGGAGGCGATGCTGGCCCTGGAAGCGAAGGCGGTGCCCCAGCGCATCCAGAAGTTCTTCCACGTACGAGATCAGTTGATCCGCAGCAACCCCGAATTCTTTTCCATGGGCCTGCAACTACCCGACGGCTCATGGTTGAGTGTCCTGACCGGGTGGCGGCGCAATCGTGTCACGTACGTCGACCTGCAACTGAACGACAAGAATTACAAAAAGGAATCGATCTCGGCGGTTATGCGCGCCTACATGCTGGAGCACGAGATCGGCCTCGGACAGGAATCGATCAACTTTGTCGGCGGATCTTCCCTCTTACTTAGAAGGTATTGTGAGCCGATGGAACCTTGCACGGATATCTTTATCTCGAAGCCCTGCCTGCGCGCGAAGCTTTTTGAGATGGTCGCGACTCTTTCGAAGCAAGGGAGCGTGTACGAGCGCCTGAAGCCGGGCGTCCAGATACAAACGCCCTCTGAATCGGAAAGCTAGAATCAGTGCTTCGTAATTCATAACGTGTATATCCCAGCGTGCGTCCTTCCAATAGAGGACGCGATGCGGGTTGCGGCGACGGGCAGCCGTGGCCTTCGTAGAACTGGGCTCTTTCCCTCAGTGATTGCCTTGTGTATCCAGTATTGAATCCGGGGCTACAGCATTTTCGCAATTGGTGTAGACAAGCCTCGCCGTAGCGAGCATCCTCGCCGCAGCGAGCATCCTCGCCGCAGCGAGCTTCCTCGCCGCAGCGAGCTTCCTCGCCGCAGCGAGCTTCCTCGCCGCAGCGAGCTTAGCTACCGGTCTGTACGTGGTTTTCGCTCAAAGAAAACCACGCCTCGCTACTCTTATCGGACCACAGTCATTGCGAAAATGCCTTAGAGCATTTCCTGTAGACCTTTGATTTAGAACAAAGGTAACTTCCACGGTCAGGCCCGGTTCTGGTCTATTTGGCCGCCGGCTTCTCGATGTGTCCACCGAACTCAAAGCGCATGGCCGAGAGCAGCTTGTCGGCGAAGTCGGCTTCGCTGCGAGAGCTGAAGCGTTCATAGAGCGCTGCGGTAAGCACGGGCGCCGGTACTGCTTCGTCGATCGCGGCTTTGATGGTCCAGCGGCCCTCGCCTGAATCGGAAACGCGGCCGGAGAAGTCCGAGAGAACCGGATTCCTGGCTAACGCCGACGCGGTGAGGTCGAGGAGCCAGGATGAGACGACGCTGCCGCGCCGCCATACTTCGGCTACATCCGCCAGGTTGAAGTCGTATTGGTAGTGCTCAGGGTCGCGCAAGGGGGTTGTCTCGGCATCGATCTCGCCGGTCTTCTTGCCCACATTGGCTCCACGCAAAATGTTCAAGCCCTCGGCGTAGGCGGCCATCAGACCGTATTCAATGCCGTTGTGCACCATCTTCACAAAGTGGCCGCCGCCGCTGGGCCCGCAATGCAGATAGCCTTGTTCCGCGGTGCTTCCCGCTGCTTCGCGGCCCGGCGTCGGGTCGATCTCGCCTTTGCCCGGGGCGATGGTCTTGAAAATGGGCTCAAGGTGCTCGACCGCCGCTTTGGGTCCGCCGATCATGAGGCAGTATCCACGTTCCAGGCCCCAGACGCCGCCGCTGGTGCCTACGTCGATGTATTGGATCCCCTTGGGGGCGAGCTCCTGGCTGCGCCGGATGTCATCGATGTAATAGGAGTTGCCGCCGTCGATAAGCATGTCTCCAGACTCGAGGTGAGGCGCGATGGCGGCGATGGTCTCATCGACAACCGCAGCAGGAATCATCAACCAGATGGCACGCGGCTTGGAGAGCTTGCTCACCAGGTCTTCAAAAGAGGAAGATCCTACGGCGCCGGCGCTCTCCAGCTCCTGAACCGCCTTCGGCGATCGATCGAACACGACGCTGGTGTGGCCGTTATTCAGCAAGCGCTTGACCATGTTGGCGCCCATTCTGCCCAGACCTACCATTCCTAGTTGCATTGACTCGCTCCTGTTTCGATTTTCCGTTTGTGGTCCGTTGGGCCGGCGTTACTTGAGCTTCCGGTAGCGGCGAATAAGGTTGCTTGTAGAAGCATCATGCTGCAGCACGGGCTCGGCCGGATTTTCGATTTCCGCAACGATGCGCTGCGCCAGAACCTTGCCCAGCTCGACGCCCCATTGATCGAAGGAGTCGATCTGCCAGATGGTGCCCTGGGTAAAGACCGAGTGCTCATAAAGAGCGACCAATTTGCCGAGAGTCGCCGGGGTAAGGCTTTCTGCCAGCAGGACGTTGGACGGGCGATTCCCCTCAAATACGCGATGAGGCGCCAGCCAGTCGGGAGTTCCTTCGGCTTTGACTTGCTCAGCCGTCTTGCCGAAGGCCAGAGCCTCAGCCTGGGCAAACACGTTTGCCAGCAGGATGTCATGGTGACGGCCCAGCGGATTGAGAGATTTTTCAAACCCGATGAAGTCGCAGGGAATCAATCGGGTGCCCTGGTGGATCAACTGGTAGAAAGAATGTTGCCCGTTTGTGCCCGGCTCACCCCAATAGATGGGGCCGGTGTCATAGCTGACGTGCTCGCCCTGGAGCGTGACGTGCTTGCCGTTACTTTCCATGGTGAGCTGTTGCAGGTAGGCCGGAAAGCGCTTGAGGTATTGCTCATAGGGCAACACCGCCATGGTTTGCGCGTCGAAAAAGTTGGTATACCAAACGGTCAGCAGACCCAGCAGAACAGGCATGTTGCTGGCAAACGGAGCCGTGCGGAAATGCTCGTCCATCTGGTGGAAGCCGTCGAGGAGCGCGCGGAAGTTGTCCGGGCCGATGGCCAGCATGGTGGAGAGACCAATGGCGGAATCCATGGAGTAGCGGCCGCCCACCCAGTCCCAAAAGCCGAACATGTTGGCGGTATCGATGCCGAACCGGGTGACCTCAGCCGCGTTGGTAGACACGGCGACGAAGTGTTTCGCAACCGCGGTTTCATCCCCTTTAAAGCCGGCAAGAGCCCAGTCACGCGCGGAATGCGCGTTGGTCATCGTCTCCAGCGTCGTGAAGGTTTTGGAAGAGACGATGAAAAGGGTTTCAGCGGGATCAAGATCGATGACCGCTTCGGCGAAGTCGGTTCCATCCACATTCGAAACGAAGCGGAAGACCAGCGAGCGATCGCTGTAGTACTTAAGCGCTTCATAGGCCATCACCGGGCCAAGGTCAGAGCCGCCGATGCCGATGTTGACGATATTGCGAATACGCTTGCCGGTGTGGCCTTTCCAATCACCGCTGCGGATCCGATTGGAAAAGGCGGTCATTTTGTCGAGCACAGCGTGTACGCCCGGCACAACATCTTCGCCATCGACCAGGATCTTTTCGCCCTTGGGCGCGCGCAGGGCTACGTGCAAAACGGCGCGCTTCTCGGTGATGTTGATCTTTTCGCCGGCGAACATGGCGTCGATGCGCTCACGCAGGCCTGACTCCTCGGCCAACTGCAGCAGAAGGCTGAGTGTCTCCTGGGTGATGCGGTTTTTGGAGTAGTCGAGAAAGAGGCCAGCCGCGTCGATGCTGAATTTCGCAGCGCGTTCGGAATCAGCGGAGAATAACGAGCCCAGGGTGGTGTTCTGAAGCTTTGCGTGATGCGTCTCGAGGGCCTTCCAGGCGGCTCGCTGCGTTAGGGGCTGCACATTCACTGTCATTCGCGATTGCTCCGTTCCTTCAGCCGGTTAGATGCCGGGCGGGCCACAAAGTCGTTCTTCTCAGAAAATGATTCTCTCAGAAGTGGATGAGACTTAAACAATCTGAAGCGTCCCGGATGAGGTTTCTCGATGAAAAGAGAGAGAATTTTAATGGAGTTCGAAGAATTCAGGGTAGAGGAAAAAACAACCGCAGATCTCTCCACTTCGCTACGCTCCGGTCGAGATGACAATTCAGTTTGGGGGGCAAGTTCTCCACTTCGCTACTCTCTCGAAGAATATTCCAGGAAAGGCCTGTAGAACTGCAGATCCCTTGACTTCCGCGGCAAGCCGGGACAGGCGTGATGACAATTCTGTTTGGGGATCGAGTTCGACGCCCTTGCGAAGGGTCACGGGGTCAGGGCGGCCAGAGAGTCCTGGATCGTGGGGGTCTGGCCGCTGGCTACGCTGTGACGGCGGATTTCGTGGAACCTGGACAAGACCGCGTTTGCCCTGGTCATAGCCTCAATGCGACGTACATAGGCTTCCAGCGTGGCTCCGGGAATGGCGAAAACAGCGACATCGTCCGTAAGAACGTCAAGATAGGCCCTCGCTCCGCAACAACCCAGGCTGAGCGCTGCCCGGCCGGTGTTCATCACCTGCGGGATCACGGCGCAAGCCGGCCGGCCCATAGCCGGTGCGTTCCGTTTTTCGACCTGTTGCGTCGCCTCAGACAGGATGAGCGTCTGCCGGGCGTTCACGAACAGAAGCACGACATCGGGCGGCAGAGGCGTGCGGTCCAGCGGTGCGTAAAGGACGTGAGCCGGCCGCGTGCGCAGAACGGGTATTTGCGCTACGTCTTCTGGCCTCACATAGTCAAGTTCGCCGAAGACGAGGAGGGCGTCTTCGAGATCCACCCTGCCGGCATCGGTCGAGGGTAAATTGTGGGTGTGCACACCGATGGCGCACATGCTGTGATCGCCTGCCGATGTGGCAAATGCCTGGGTGGCCCCATCCTGCCAGAAGCGACAACCGGCAGCAACGCGGCCTTCGTGCCGGCCCACCCCCGTGGGTACAGATTCGGTAAGGCAAATGGCAACGGGCGCTTGTTGAAGATCGAGACAGCCGATCAAGCTGCCTGCAAGCGCGGAGTAGTCTGTCATCGCTTCCTTCCGTTTACTCGGCATGGAACCCCATTTCAGAGATAAAGGAACGGAGGGCCGCTTCGCTGACCAGTTCGGGATGAAAGACAATGGTCGTCCTGGCTTCTTTGTAGTCGGACTTTGCACTGACTACTCCCCTCTGTTGTCCGAGCAGAGTATCGAGCCCAACAGCGCAGGTGATGCAGGTGAATCCCTGGATGCGCCATTCGACTGTTTTGCGCTCGGCAGCGAGCGTGGCGAGAGCAGAGAAACCACCCGCCCCTGCCAGAGTGGCCATCTGAAGAAAGTTGCGACGAAACATAGGTGCTGTCTCCTTAAGCAGAAAGTTAGTTCGCTACGGCGATGCCCGCCTGATACTTCCATGCGGTCTGAATGCTTGCTTTGTCAGAAAATCGAGTGTCGACGTAGTCTTCGAATTCGATCTTCTTGTCGAGGACGCCGGTTTCCATCATGAGATCGCGCACCAAATCGAAGTCGGGCTTACGCGGCGCCAGCGGCGTGTAAGTGACGCGATCCATCGGTTTAGTAAGTGCCCAACGCAAGAGCGCGGGCTTCTGGTTGTAATAAAAGCGGCCTACAAAGTCGGCTGCATCTTCACGATAGGGCTTGCCCTGATCGAGCCAAAGTCCGGATCGGGCAATGCCGTCGACCAACACCTGCACCGCGTCGGGACGCGTGTCGATCAAATCCTGCCGCACCACGAGGATGCACGACATGTAGTCGGGCCAGTATTCACGCGCATTGAAGAGCACGCGGCCAAAGCCGGCCATTTCAGCCTGCGAGGGAAAGGGCTCCCCCATGGAAAAGCCGTCGATGGCTCCGGCAGCGAGTGCACCCGATACGTCAGGGGGCGCCATCTCGACCATCTTGATGTCGCCCGGCTTCATACCCCAGACCTTCATGGCGCGAAAGAGCAGGAGACGTTCGTCAGAGAAGCGACTGGGAATGGCGATCGTGCGACCCTTGAGGTCGGCGACCGTTTTGACCGGGCCGTCCTTACTGACTACAACCGCGCTGCCATAACGGTGGCCCAGATAGACCACTTTGATCGGTACCCCCTGTGACCTGAGAGCAATCGCCAGGGGCGCCACGACGAAAGCGGCCTGCACTTTATTCGAGATCAGTGCTTCCTTAATTTCCGGGAAGCCCTGAAACATCCGTGGCAGGAACAACTCACCGTTGTCAGAGAATTTCGAAATGTAATCCGTCACCGGGCAGGTGAGCTGACAGGTGACAGGCAGATAAGCAACCGTGATCTTTCGCCTCGCCGCGGGGCGATAGTCATTCAGCACCGCAGGCCAATTTACATTCAGGTAGCCGTGCATCACGGAGACGAGCACCAGCCAGCCGAAGACTACGAGCAGCATCTTGCTCTTAAGCGTCATCGCGAAATCCCCATCGAACAGATTTTATTTTTTCGAGGCGCCGGATGCAGGTGTCGAGGATCAACCCGATGACGCCAATCATCAGCATCGCGGCAACCACCAGATCGTAACGTTTGCCGGAGTTGCGCGAATCGATCACCAGGTACCCGAGACCGGAATCGACCGCGATCATTTCCGCAGCGACTACCACCAACCACGCGATACCCAGGGCGATGCGCAGGCCGACGATGATTTTGGGCAGCGCGGCAGGAAACACGACGTGGGTGAGCATGCGAGCCGGGCCAAGGCCGAAGTTACGGCCGGCCAGGCGAAACACCGAGGGCACATTCGATACACCATCCACGCAGGCCACGATGATGGGGAAAAGAGCTCCGAGAAAAATGAGCGAGGTGGCTGCGTGATCGCCTACGCCGAACAGGATAATGGCAACAGGAATCCAGGCAATGGGGCTAATAGGGCGCAGAATCTGCAGCACCGGATTCACGACCTGGTTCGCCCCCGGGTACCAGCCCAGCGTTAAACCCACAGGAATGCCTACCGCCACGGCTGCACCGAAGCCGATGGCTACGCGGCGAAGGGAATCGATGATGTCGCGCCAGAGGACCTGCTTGTGGACGAGCCCTGCGATTCCTTTCTCCACCGCTTCAGGGGAAGGAAAGATGGTGGTTGCCGACCACACGACCGAGTAATGCCACAGCACAAGAAAGAGCACGCTGGCAAAGATGGGCCAGAAGAACCGCTCCCATTTCCCGGGTTCCGCCAGCGAGTTCATATCTTGTGGGCCAGCCCGATCTGTTGAAAGATGCCGTCGCGCAACTCCAGGTAGCGAGCCGAGCTGATATCTCGTGGATGCGGGATATCGATGGGTACGACTTGCTGGATGGTGGCCGGGCGAGCGCTCATGACGACGACGCGGTCTGCCAACTGCACAGCCTCGTCAATATCGTGGGTGACGAAGATAATGGTCTTTTTTTCTGCCTCCCAGATGCGCAGTAGTTCAGCCCGCATGGTGAGCCGGGTAATCGAGTCCAAGGCGCCGAATGGCTCGTCGAGAAATAGCATGTCTGGGTTCACTGCCAACGCGCGCGCTACTTCCAGGCGTTGTTTCATGCCGCCGGAGAGGGCTGCCGGGTAAGCTTTCTCAAAGCCCTCGAGTCCCACCATCCGGATGTAATGAGCGACTCGTTGACGCCGTTCCGGAGCCGTCAGGTGGAAGAGGCCAAAGGCGATGTTGCCCTCAACGGTCAGCCAGGGAAAGACGCCTCGCTCCTGGAAGACAAAAATGCGGCGCGGGTCGGGACCGCGCACGACTTGTCCGTCGATCTTAACTTCTCCGCCGGTGGGGGAAAGAAAACCGGCCATGGTGTTGAGCAGAGTCGATTTGCCACAGCCCGAGGGTCCAAGGAGACAGACGAACTCGCCTTCGGCCACATGCAGACTGATGTCCTCAAGCACCGGCATACTTTTGCCGTCTCGTTGAAAGACCACGTGGACGTGCTCGGCTTGTAACTTCGCGTTCGCCAACTAATCCTCCGAGTAACTCCAGCGCAGCGACTTCACTTGTTCCAGGGAGCGCATACCCATATCCAGAAGCAGTCCGATGAGACCGATTATGACCATGCCGGCCACCACCAGGTCGTAGCGGTTGCCGGCGTTGCGCGCGTCCACGATCAGGAAGCCGAGGCCGGAGTTCACTGCGATCATTTCTGCCGCGACCACCACCAGCCAACCAACCCCGAGGGTGATGCGCATACCCACAATCAACTGGGGCATCACGGCCGGAAACAGGACGCGGGTCACCAGGGCTACCGGACTGAGACCGAAGTTGCGGCCCGCGTTGAGATAGACCGCAGGGATGCTCCGTACCGCGTTGATCGCCGTCAACAGCATGGGGAAGAAGCAGCCGAGGAAAATAAGAAAGATGGCCGAAAGGTCACCAACGCCGAACCAGAGAATGGCGATCGGTATCCATGCCAGCGGCGAAATCGGGCGCAGGATCTGAAGGATGGGATTGAATGCCATGTCTGCGCGGCGGTTCCAGCCGATGACAAGCCCAAGAGGCACAGCCAGAAGGACGGCCAGAAAGAAGCCCCAGGTGACGCGAAAGAGTGAGGCAACGACGTACTTGAGCAGTAGCCCGTGTTGCAAGAGGTCGCCCATGCCCTTCAGGGTTTCCCATGGAGTGGGAAGAAGATGAACCGGGTGGCGAGTGACGGCAAACTGCCAGAGGAGCCCCAGGACGATCACGAGCGCTATGGGGCGTAGGCGAGCCATTCAGCTTTGCGACCTCTTCCTCTTCGGATTGCAATCGGATTCTAATCCCCATGGACGGATTGCACCTCGACCAAAAGGTGGAGGGGGATGGGAAGGCGATGCTTTAGAAAACGAACCTGCTGGTGAAGGTAAGTTGGTGGTTATAGGCGTGGAATTGCGAGGTCGCAATCTCCATGCCCCCACCCATGGCAAATCCGGTCCGGCTCTTCTCGTCGCTGGGATGCAACTTGAACTTGCTGAAGATAATGCCGGGAGTCAGGAAGTTCTGGTTTTTGCCATTGTTCTTGCCGGCAAAGAAGTAGGTGGCATTCGACTCGAGCTCGGGCCATAGGTACTTGGAAAGATGATATTGCGCTACCGTGTTCCAGGCGATGGTACGGCCTACCTTATTGGTTTCCTGCGTGGGTAGTGTTCCTCCAAGGCAGGAGATGAGGTCGAACTTGCCGTACCCCTTGCCTGCGAGCAGTGTCGGAGACACCGTGGAATCGGGACTACCGTTGCTGTGACTGCCAGTCGGGATGGTCGCCGTTAACTGGGCGCTCAGCATGTAGTTCCCTTGCTTTTCGTTCCTGGAAAGGATGCGGTACTTGTAGAGAAATCCTACATCGCCGAACCCATCTTTCACCTTAGGCGTGTTGTGCTGCAGGTAGGGTGGGTAGTAGACGTCGAATTCGCTCTTGAAGCCAGGAACGAGATTGAGTCCTCGACCGGCTCCGTAGTTCCAGGTCGAGGTGAGCGTTGGTGTGATCTGGAGCGTGAAGTCAGCACGGAAAACCTGAATCAGCATGGGATAGGGCGCGACGAGCGGCGGTGGCCAGGCAGGTTGCTGCGCCTGGGTCGCGCTGGTACGTTCTTTCCATTTGGAAAAGAAGTTGCTGTCCTGAGATAGCAACGTGCTGCTGGTAGCCACCACAAATACAAAAAGGAGTGATATTTTTTGTCTCATGATGTCTGCGCAAGGTTGCTCGCATACGGCCCAAGCGTCAACCGCCAAAGGGATGAAATACAGCTCTACCTTTAGGATGAGATCGTAGGATGAGATTGTCTGTATGCGGCAAAAAAGGAACGGCCCGGTTGCGCTATCCTGATCCCGAGGAGTGATCAAGGCCATGCATCACCCATACATCGAGCGCGTCGTCGATCTCACGGAGCCGGAAGCAAACCAGTTGTACGGACTTTCGCTGGAAGAGGCCAGGGAGATTGTGTTGCACGGGCCTGCGGAGGCTGTCGGCCGCATCACCGGCTCATTTGCGCTCATTGCCCGTGAAGGCAAGACGGTAAAGATGGCACGCTCCCTCGACCGCCCTCTGCGCTACTTTCTTGCAAAACGCCAGGAAGGCCCGGTGCTGATTGTCGCCGCACGCATCGACACCATTTACCAGTGGTTAAAAGGTGAGGGTCTCGAAGCGCAGTTCCATCCCCATTACACCAGGATGGTTCCCGCGCATCATGTAGTTGCACTGCAACTGATTGGCTGTCCTGATCCTGACCCGGTCTACACGCGCTTCTTTACGCCCGCCATGGGTGTATTAGGTACCGATTTAGACGAAATCGGCGCGGCTTACATCGGAGCATTAGCGAATGAGATGGCCCGCTGGCTTCCCTCCGTTCCGGCGGATGAACCGATCGGCGTATGCTTCTCGGGCGGCATCGACAGCGGCAGCGTATTCCTCACCACATACCATGGGATGCTCAAGCTGGGCATGAATCCCGCGAGGCTCAAAGCCTTTGTGCTCGAAGTCGGCGATGGTCCCGACGGGGGGCAGGCGCGCGCATTCCTTGACGCGCTCGGCCTGGGTTTGTTTCTTGAACCGGTGACAGTGGAGGCGGCAGCGCTCGATGTGGATGAGACCATCCGCGTGGTCGAGGATTACAAGGCGCTCGATGTGCAATCTGCCACCATGGCGATGGCGTTATGCCGCGGCCTGCGCCAACGCTATCCGGACTGGAAATACCTTGTCGATGGTGACGGCGGGGATGAAAACCTGAAGGATTACCCGATCGAGCAGAACCCTGAACTCACCATCCGCAGCGTCATCAACAATCCTATGCTGTATCAGGAAGGTTGGGGCGTGGGCAAGATCAAGCACTCCCTGACCTATAGCGGAGGACTGAGCCGCTCGTACAGCAGGACCTATGCCCCTGCCCACCACTTCGGCTTTCGCGGATTCTCTCCCTTTACGCAACCATCGGTGATCGCAGTTGCGGAAGGCATTCCGTTCATCGAGCTCACCCACTATGACGTGGAGCGGCTGTATCAGCTCAAGGGCGAGATCGTGTCGCGCGGGGTCAAGGCGGTCACTGGCTTTGAGATGCCAGTGTTTTCAAAGAGGCGGTTCCAGCATGGCGCGGTTTCTGAAGATACGATGCGTTCCGTCCTCCCGTTGCGAGAGGCGGAGTACCGCCAGAGGTTTCTGTCATTGTATTCATGAGCGGTATTCATGAGTGAACGTTTGCCAACCCTATACCCGGCTAAGGCGGCGGAGCGTGACGCCTGGATCGTTGGCCGGCGGCCGGCCCGCAATCAGCTCGACCCGCTCATTCCCTACGAGTATTTTGTCGAAGAGGAATTTACAAGCGAAGGCGCTATCGCGCCGGTTGCCACCATCTTTCTCACCAATCGAGAGTGTCCGTTTCGTTGTTTTATGTGCGACCTTTGGCGCAATACGCTCACCGAAACTGTTCCCGCCGGCGCCATCCCCGCACAGATCGATCATGCGCTTCTCCGGCTTCGTCCAGCGCGCCAGGTCAAGCTCTATAACAGTGGCAGTTTCTTCGATACCCGGGCCATTCCTCCCGGCGAGTATGGGGCCATTGCACAACGGGTCAATCGATTTGAGCGCGTGATTGTCGAAAACCACCCCGCATTCGTCGATGACGCGTGCCTGCGCTTCCGCGACTTGCTCCGCGGGCAATTCGAGATTGCGATGGGCCTCGAGACGGTCGATCCTGAAGCGATTGCCAGGCTAAACAAGCGCATGACGCTGGATCGGTTTGTGGCGGCGGCAAACTTTCTGCTTACCCATGGGATCGACTTGCGCGTTTTTATTCTTGTGCAGCCCCCATTTACACCGCAGTCTGAAGCGCTCTATTGGGCGGAACGCTCGCTGGATTTCGCCATGGAATGCGGGGCGAAGGCGGCGACCCTGATCCCAACGCGCGCGGGCAACGGCGCCATGGAAACAATCATGGACTCGCTCACCGTCGAGGATAGATTTGCGCCACCGCCTTTGTCCACGCTGGAAGCTGCGATGGATTACGGCTTGAGACTGCAAGCCGGTAGAGTGTTCGCAGATCTTTGGGAATTGCGTGCCTCTTGCGTGCACTGTCATGCCGCGCGCGGGGAGCGGCTGCGCCGGATGAATCTGCAACAGGTGGTGCTCGACCGCGTCTCCTGTGCGCACTGTGGCGGTGACAGTTGAAACGCTCGTTTGACCTCGCGATCGTCGGCGCCGGTTTTGGCGGCAGCATCATGGCGATGGTTGCCCGGCGACTTGGCCTTTCCGTGGTGCTGCTTGAGCAGGGCAGGCACCCTCGTGTGGTCATTGGTGAATCCACCACTCCTCTCAGCAATCTTCTGCTGGAGCGGCTGTGCGAGACCTATGATTTGCCGCGCATTGCTCCTCTTGCCAAATGGGGGACGTGGCAACGCGCCTATCCAGGGATCGCTTGTGGCCTTAAGCGCGGGTTTACTTTCTTTCACCACCAGCCAGATCACACTTCTGTTCACACCGCTGGCCATGAGGATCAACTGCTTGTTGCCGCAAGTCCGCACGATGAGATCGCAGACACGCATTGGTACCGTGCGGACGTCGATCATTTTCTTGCTCTCGAGGCACAGGGTCTCGGCGTTTCGTATCTTGATCGGGTTTCCGTTGAGGCGCTGGATTTTACCCAGGACGGCGCAACGTTGATTGGCCGAGCAGGCCAGCAGGCGTTCCATAACGATGCGTTCCATCTGCATGCGCGGTTTGTCATCGATGCGACAGGGCCTCGCGGCTTGTTGCATCGCATGCAACGGCTGCAGGAGTCGACGTTGCCCGGCCTGCCCGCCACGGAAGGGCTCTATAGCCACTTCACCGGGGTGGGACGAACCCCTGCCGATGGCGAAATACCACCCTATTCTGTCGATGACGCAGCCGTGCACCATGTATTCGAGGGTGGATGGGTGTGGGTGCTTCGCTTCAACAATGGGATCACCAGTGCCGGGGTTACAGCTACGCGGGCCGTTGCAGCTGAGCTGATGCTCAGTGAGGGGGAACCAGCGTGGCATCGGGTTCTGGATCGGTTGCCTGCGCTGAAAGCACAATTCCGTGGAGCGAAAGCGTGCCAGCCGCTCCGATATACGCCGGCAGTCAGCTTTCGCAGCAACACCATCACTGGGAAGCGATGGGCGATGCTGCCGTCGGCGGCGGGTTTTGTCGATCCCCTCTTCTCAACGGGTTTTGCGCTCAGCTTGATGGGGATCGAGAGGCTTGCTCGGGTTCTCGACAGCGGTTTCGATTCTGCTGAGCTTAGCGATTACGCGGAGCAGACAGAGAGCGACTTGTTGGCGGCCAGCCGGATCATTGGCGCCATGTATGCCACCATGGGCAACTTCGAGGCGTTTGTCGCAGTGTCGCTTATTTACTTTGCCGCGGTCAGCTTTGCGGAAACGGCACATCGGCTGGGTAAGTCACAACTGGCAACAGGTTTTCTTTTGCACCGGCATTCTGAATTTGGACCAGCTTTGAGAGTTCTGCTTGAACGAGCGCACAGGTTGAACGGGGTTGGCGAAACCCAGGCGTTCGTGAAAGAGGTTCGCCGCGTGATCGAGCCGTTTAACCTGGGAGGGTTCGGCGAGCCGGCGCGTCGGAATTGGTATGCAGTGGTCGCGGAGGACTTATTCGATGCCGGGCATAAGTTGGGCGCCAGCCGCGAAGAGATGGCCGCCATGCTGGATCGGGCTGGATTTTATGGGACGGCTGCGGTGATTCAGGGTTGAAGGTGGATTTATGAGTCAGTTTTTGTTGCTGATCGGGAGAGCTGCAGACCCTTACGGAGTTTGTTCGGCGTTCAGAGTGGCAAGTTGAGGTCCGAGTATCCCACATCTCGTAACAGCACGAGATATGGGGCACCCAGCTTGGGATGAAATCGGGGGACGCTTAGTTCGTCGCTCTCGGACGACTTCCCAATAGGCCTAGTGTGCGGCGTTCTTGGGCTTCTGAAATAGGATTGCGTGCGATGCAGTGATTTCCTTGCCTTCCAGGATGGAGAGGGACTGGTTGGGCTTGATGTCTGCGATGGTGTCTTTATGGCCGCTGGGCCATACGATGGTCAAACGCATTTTGCGGGAAGGGTCGGGCTTGCCCAACCCGAAGGTCACCGGAAGCTCGCTTTGCGACAGATAGCCCGAACCTGTCTTGACCATACGTAACAGTCGAAGATGATTATCGACCTCTAGTGTGAGTTTTGCACCGATGGCGTCGCGGTTTGAGCGCGTTCCAGTCAGCTTTACGCGAAGCATATCGTTTTGATTGCCATTTTCGTTGCGCAGCAACCGCGCCGGGCCATTGCTTTCGGTGATTACCAAATCGAGATCGCCGTCATTATCGAAATCGCCGTAAGCCGCGCCGCGACCTACGACCTGCCGCTGCAACGCCGGACCCAGCTTGGTAGACATGTTTTCAAACAGACCTTTGCCCTGATTGCGAAAGACCAGTGCCGGCTCGGCATAGCTGAGGTGCGGCTGCGTGACGTTGATGTCGTCCGCCACGTGCCCGTTCACCGAGAGGATGTCGAGCAACCCATCCAGATCGTAATCAAAAAAGAATGTGCTGAAAGTGAGCGACTGCAACGACCAGCGGTCGATGCCGGTCGCTTCAGCGGCTCCGTTGTAGAGACCCGAACCGTCGGCGCGATAGAGCGCCATGCCCTCATTGGTGAAGTTGCCGATCACCAGCCCGGGGTGGCCGGAGTTCTCAAAGTCACCGGTATCGACACCCATGCCTGCACGGGTGGCTCCCGCGTCGCTGTAAGCGACGCCCGACTGTACGCCCACATCTGAAAAGGTACCGTTGTGGTTGTTCCGGTATAGCTTGTTCGGCTGGGTGTCATTGGTCACCAGTAAATCCATCCAGCCGTCGTCATCGTAGTCGAGAAGGGCGATGCCCAAAGACTTGCTGGTGTTGTCGAACAACCCGGCTCGCCTGGTCACGTCTTCGAACGTTCCGTCACCGCGATTGTGGTAAAGCCTCGCGCTTTCTCCCTTGTAGACCTGAGGGGTGCAGTAGGACTTGTGTTTGGTGTCGAGGGAGCAGACCTGGTCTTTGTCGATCGACCAGTCGACGTAGTGCGCAACAAACAAATCGAGCTTGCCGTCGTTGTCGTAGTCGAACCAGACTGCCCCGCTGGAAAAGCCGCTGCCCGCTACGCCCGCGCTTTGCGTGACCTCGCGGAAATGGCCGTTGCCGAGATTTCTGAATAGATGGTTGGAGCCGACTGCGGTGATGTAGATGTCGTCTTTGCCATCGTTGTCGTAGTCGCCGACGGTACAGCCCATGCCATACATCTCGACCTGCAACCCGGACTCTTTGGTGCGATCGGTGAAGGTTCCATCTCCGTTGTTGTGGTAGAGAGCAGGGTAGGACTTCGACGAACTATGGCCCGGCCAATCCATGGAGTTGACGAACAGAATGTCTTGCGAGCCGTCGTTGTCGTAGTCGAGAACACATACGCCGCTACCCATCGTCTCGGGAAGGTACTTCTTGCCGAACGCTCCACTGTGATGGCGAAATGTGATGCCGGACGCGGAGGTCGCATCGACGAAACGGATGGGGCCGGACGGCCTCTGCTGCGCCTGCCCTTCGATGGTGGCGATGGTGGCGGGAAGGCAGCAAAGCAGCAAAATGCTCAAGCTAATTCTTGATCGAATGAGAGTCACCAGTATTCAGGCATGCGCTGCCGTCAGGCGGGCGTGGCGCGAGTCCATCCACATCTCCAGCAGCATGGCCGCAGGGCCTACCAGGAAGAGCGCATAGAAGGGCGCATACACTACTTGATTCAGGCGAAGAATCATCTCCACCGCGGCTACGCAAAAGACAACGACGCACTGCCCGGTCCTGGTGCGCACCGTTGTTTTGGGATCGGTCACCATGAAAAAGATGAAGAGCTGATACATCGGGCCGGTGATGGGCGAAACCTCCGCCTGCCAGGGATTGCCCGTGATCCAACTGCGAAGAAAGGCAAAACCGAGAAAGGAAATCACGTACGTGGCGCTGATGTGAAAACGCCTCAGCCGCCAGATGATTGCGAATCCTAGTATCCAGATCACGGTCATCGGCCAGACAAAGTTACCCCACTGAATGCTCAGGCCGGCCACCGTTCCTGAAGCCAAAAAGAGCAGCACAGAAATACCGAAGTTCGATGGGTTCCAGAGATGACGGCCATGTACGCGAAGTACGTACTTCGACATGATGGAGAGGAGCGCGCAAAGCGCATACGGCCAAAAGGCAGGAGACCGCAGCAGGATACCCACGCTGATACCGCTGATGTATGCACTGGACAGATTGGGCCACTTGCCGAGAAACATGCGCCCGAGAATGAGCTCAGAGAAGAGACTCACGACTATGGCCAGCAAAGTACGTGTGTAGCTCTCAAGGATGCCGTAAGAGAGCTGACCCACCAACAGGATGGTGGTGATGAGCAAAGGGGAAAGATAGCGGTTGCTGGGGCTGAAGAACCGCTTCAGCGCAATCCACTTCACCGGTCGCGTAAAGTTGGGAAGAACCACCGGCTGACTCATGGAGCCTCTTGAATATTGTAGAGCTTGCCGGGGACCAGGTTTTCGATTGTTTGCACTTTGCCTGAGGGCCAGCGAACGACCGCTTTCTCCAACCGCGGATTCTTCCCTAGTCCGAAATGAAGCCGCCGATCGTTCTGCGCGGCAAATCCACTTCCCCCTGAAACCTGTTGCAACTGCTGCTGGCCATTCCAATACAGTGTGACCTGGGCGCCGATCGCACTGCGATTACTCTTTGTTCCTTCGAGCGAAAAAGCCAGCCACTGATTGTCTGGCCTTACAGTGTTCTTGTAAATTAGCAGTGGGCCGGCCTGGTTAGCCACGACTACGTCCAAAACCCCGCGGTTCCAAAGGTCAGCCAGTACTACGGAACGCCCGTCATACACGTCGGTTGCGCCCACTGACTGAGCCACATCGACAAACTTTGCCGCACCGTCATTGATCCAGACTTTCTTTTGCTGATAGCCCGACAGGCTGCGTCCATGGAATGCCGGCCAGTGGGCGGCGTCTGCAATGATCTTGCTGTTGCCGCCCGCCACTTTGGAAAAGTCATACCAGTAGCTTTTGTCGCGGCTCAGAGAGATGTATCCGTTGGTCAGATAGAGGTCCAGATTTCCGTCATTGTTTAGGTCGCCGAACTGCGCGCCGAAACTCCAACCGCCGAGCTCCACTCCCATGTCGCGGGCCAGGTTCTCGTACTTCAAGCCCGTCGCGGAATCCCCTTCCCTGGGCACCCAGAGGTTGTTGCCCTGGATCAACACACCCTCCTCCGAGATATTGGAGACATAAATGGCGTACTTGCCCTGGTTAAGGATGTCTCCATAGGAGACGTTCATTCCGCTCTTGGGAGCAAAGCCCACGCCGGTGGATTCGCCTGCCTCCTTGAAGCGCCCTCCCTCGTTGAAGTACAGCTCGGAGACGCCATAATCGTTGGCGATAAAAAGATCGGGCCGGCCCGTACCGCGCAAGTCTGCTGCGGAAGCAGCGAGCGCCCACCGGTTGCTCGCTATGCCCAGTTTTTCGCTGACCTCCTCAAATCTGCCGCCTCCAAGGTTGTGAAACAAGTACTTTCGGCCACCGTTTTTCGCGTACTCAAAACTCTCGGGCATGATGCGCGTGGTGTTTAAATGCCACAGATCGAGCTTCTCTGAGTAGTAGCCGCCAACGAACAGGTCAAGCAAACCGTCGCCGTCATAGTCAAACCACACGGCAGTGTTTGCGTTGATCCATGGCGGCAGGTGGGCTGGCTCGGAAACCCGCGAAAAGCCGTGACCCTGATCGTTGTGAAAAAGTTCCGGTCTTCCCCACTTGATCAGGAACAGGTCTTCGTAGCCGTCATTGTCATAGTCGCCCCAGACCGCGCCCATGGAAACGCCTGTCCCCTCCTTATTTACATCGGCCAGCCCCACCTGCGCGGCCACATCCTGGAAAGTTCCGTCGTGCTGGTTGCGATAGAGCGCGTTCAGACTACCGGTCGCGCTGTTGGTCACATATATGTCGGGCCAGCCATCCCGATCGAAATCTACGATCGATACAGAAGCGCCCATCGAAGCAACTTCAGGCATGATGCCTTCGAGCCTGGCATCGAACGTCGGCGCCTTATGGATGAAATGCACACCAGCCTGTTGTGATACCTCCTGCAGATGGAAGCCGTAACGCGCCAGAGCCTGGGCTTCATCCACCTTTGCCTGTGCCTGTTCGCGCCGCGCGGAAACGCGCTTGACGATTACGGGAATCGCTATGAGCCCGGCGAAGACAATGGCCAACAAGATGCGTGCGGTGATGCCTGCCTTCATTGCGCTGCGCCACTCCTAAGTTTCGGGTCCCTGAGTGCCTGCTCCCTTAGTGCCTGGTCCCTTAGTGCCTGGTCCCTGAGTGCTTGGTCAACCGGTTCGGATGTTATGTAGCGAGTGTGGTAGTTCTGCCAATCCTCGGGATGACGACGGTAGACCCATTCGTCTTCAAGTTTGCCGGGCGCCTCGTTGTATGCATTCTTGGCGTGGTAAGGCAACGGCTGCACGGTTCGCGAGTAGGTCGAGTTATAGTCACCGTCCTTGATCCAGCCGTCGCCGGCGATGACGTAGTCGCGCACCCAGCCGGCGGGCGGTGGAGGCTGTTCGGCAAAGCGCAGGGCGATTTCGTCGCCGGCATTCATGATGACGTAGCGGTCGTCGGTTCGAGCCAGCAACTCGCGTACGTCACCGTAGCGGGTGTAATAGCCTTCGAGGTCGCGCCAGATCTGCTTGCTTGCGGCGATGCGGTTGTAGTCGGGTAGTTCTGGAGACGACGCGTTCGCTTGGTGGACCTCGGAATAGCCGCGGTAGTGAAGGTCGGCCTGCGAGGGGTCGAGGCGCGTGATCTTAACGTCTGTCTCGTGCGGCCATCCCTGCGCCCACTCGATGGAATCCCAATAGACCTCGAGGTTGGTGCGCAAGCGCAGCTTGTGCGGTGTTCCAGGAAGGAAGACGCCTTCGAGATTGATGAGGCAGGTCTTCTTTCGGCCTGCGGGGAAACCCAGGTTGGCGCGGGCCGTGCGCCATCCGCCATGACCATCGGGTACTTCGAGACTGATCGAGCGCGCCTTTTCGTGACTACCCTGGCTGAGCGCAACATTGACTGAGGAGTCGGTCGGATGGAGCCAGCCTTTCGCTATCAGCCAGAGGGGTCCGCTCGCAGGCAAGTCGTTGCCCAGGTCCACTTCGACAAAGTGGTCGCGCGTGAGGCCCTGGTATTGGCCACGGCCGAAGGTATCGAGGTATCTTCCATCCAGCTTGCGGACAGTGTCGGTTACATCGGTTCCCTGATCGTCGGTCGCGCGGGCAATGGCATGAGGCGGCGCCACTACGGTAATGGCCAGTTTGACCGGCGGAACAGCAAAGCGTTCGTCGGTGAAAATTTCAGTTCCGGCCGGATGGTCAACGACCATCAACTTGAGATAGTCGTAGTAATAGGTCTCCCATAGCTCCCCGGTAAGCCTCAGGTCGTAGTAGCCGTCGTGAGGAACAAGCTGATCGCGGCCGATTTTGTACCACTCTTCGGTAGCGGCAATTTTTGGTGAGCCTACCGAATCAATCTGCAGGCCAATGGCTGCGCCCCAGGGCACCGCATCCTTTACGAAGCTCATTTGCTTGCCGTTCCAGGCAAAAAGAAAGGGACATGAGCCCTTCAACCTCTGCTCGGTCAGAACTTCCTGATCTGCCTTGAGGGCGAACTCGGCGTTCTCCATGCCGTTGGGCCATTGCATTCTAACGACGTCTGCGATCTTCTGTTCGCCCAGGCCAAAATGCAGTTGCGGTGACGTGATGGGCTGCTTCTGCACCAGCAGACCGGCACGTACTTCCATCTCACCGCCGATACCGAAGGAGTTGATGCGCTGATCGCCGGTCGCCTGGCGGGCTCGCGGACGAAGTATCTGCCACTGATACGTTTGGCTTCCCTGGTTGACCGCCTGCTGCGCCTCTCCGCTGGCAGAGAGCCCGAACAGATCGAGCCGGCCGTCGGCGTTCAGGTCGGCAACGGCAAAGACGCGCGCGGGGCCAGTGGCCTGAGATAGCGGAGTATATTTCTGTTGGCCGCTGCCCAGCCATAGGGTCGCAGCCGCTGAGCTGCTTGCGGAAAGCGGGGCCAGCAATAAATCGATCGCGCCGTTGTTGTCGAAGTCGGCGGCGTAGAGGCGCATGTCCCCGGCGCTGGCTGATGCGCTTCCCAATTGGGTTACTTGCCAGGCATCATTGATCTGCGCGATCGCAACCAGTGCGCCTGTCTCTTCCATGGCCACCAGGGACAATGTTCCCTCACTGTGGGTGTCGGCGACCGTGACCGCCGTCACACGGGCCAGATTCGCCGGGAGTGCAAGTTCATGGAATATGCCGGCTCTCTGGTTTCGCCATACGTGCAATCGACCGGACCCATCGATCAGGGCGGCGTCTGGATTGCCGTCAGCATTCAGATCTACCCACGCGAAGCCGCGGAGGCCCGTGATCCCGGAAAATGGCTGCTGCGCGGTGAACGATCCGTCTCCATTGTTTCTAAGAACAACGGGCGCGCCTTGCGTTGTGCCCAGAAGGATGTCCATATCGCCGTCGGCCTCGACATCGATGGCCCAGGCCCCGGTATAGGGCGCCTTGAGCACTGCGGGCGGCAACTTGGTCTGGGCCGTCACATCGGTAAAGGACGCGGGACTCTCCTGACGCAGAAAGCGAACACCACCGGCGCCGGCCAGCACCAGATCCATTTTGAAGTCGTAGTTGAAATCGACCGGGAGAATTGACTCGGGCTGCAAGGGCGCGTTCGATGATCCACCAGGAAATGGGAATGTGGCGCCGGTCGCAAGCTTTACCGTGCGGGCATTGGCGACGGCTGTTACCGGAGCACCAGCGCCGGTCAGGGAGAAGGCTCCTGCCCAGGTCCACGCCTCTGTACCGGCGGGCTGCAGAGCGCCGGAATCGGCGACAGATGCCACCTGAAAATGGATCGACGTATCAGCCGGCGGCGGAGTGAATGTGGGGTTGGGCAACAACAGGAATCTGGTAAACGGTACCGCCTCGTTGCCGGCGGTGGGCTGAATGACGCTCAGGCTCTGGCGAAAGTCAGGCGTACGCATCAACGAATTGCGCAGGAACGCGATGCGCACGGCCGCCGATCGTGGATCGGAGCCGATGGAGGCAGATTGTAGGGCGGTCCATTGTTGTTGCACTTCCGGGGGCCAGACCGCGGCGACCGTGCTCAGTTGCGTTACGACAGAATTTAGTGTCTCTTGGTCGCCGCGCTTGGCTGCTGCGCGGCCCAACTCCAGCAGAACGGCTGGATTGCCGGGCTGGGCCGCGAGGATTTTTTCCAGCAATCGTTGAAATTCAGGTTCACCGTTGACGTTCCCCTGGCGCTCGACTTCCTGCGCTAACAGATACATGGCTCGCAGGTTTTGCGGGTCCAGTTGCACGGATTTACGAAGCTGCACGATGGCCTGACCCGGATTTCCGCGCTTGCTTTCGAGCACTCCAGTCAGGTAGTAAATCTGGCCGGAGTCTGTCGCCCGCTTTTGCGCCTGTTGCAGGCGTTGCGCCGCAACCTCGAAGTTGCCCTGGCGCAAGGCGAGTACCCCCCAGTTCGCCCACCCCGCCGGCTCGCCGGGGGCGAGTTGCGTGGCGCGTTCGAGGGTACTGTCAGCGCGCACATCGTCTCCTACCTGCAAGGCAGCAAGGCCTACGTAAAACGCGGTGACCTCGTCCTGATAAGCCTGGGAGCGGGGGGTGGGAAGGCCGGATCCATGGCATCCGCCGAGCAGGGCAAGAGCAGACGCCGCCAGCGTAGCCACTACCCGGCGCCAAACACTCCAACAGTAATTTGCACTCCCCATTTGGCCCTGTACCCGTGAGCAGATCATTCACGCTAGTGTAGTGCGTCACAAATACGATCGTGTATGTCGTGGGTGTGGCTTTAAGGATTTTGTCTAGCCGCGGACTCGGGTGCCCCACATCTCGCACGTACTTGTGCGAGATGTGGGGCACCCGAGTCCATGGCAGGGTAAGATTTGGGACGCTTGATCACCCAGGCCGTATACAGTGGACGGTCTGAAGCTATCTCACCGGCAGTAGGACTGTCATGGTGTCGGCGGTGGGGATGCGACCCCACCTTTTGGTTGAGTTGAGCCCCTCCGAGGCGTTCAGTCGTCCCTCCCTACGGCTACGCCGGGGCAGGTCGGGGCTGTTTCGTACAGTCCGAGGGTTGGTTTGGTTTCTTTTGATTGAGTTGAGGCAAACAGGCCGAGCTTTCCGATATCCGGCTGAAGCGAGAGATTAGGTCACCCGGATTCTGCTGCCTCAAAGATTTAAACATTACTTGTTTTTCGCAAGCGATCTTGATAATTTGGCGTTTGTGCCCGAAAAGCCCAAGTCGAAGCGTCGCTCCGGCTGCCCGGTCAGTCTTGGGCTGGAGGTATTTGGCGACAGTTGGTCTTTGCTGATCGTTCGCGATCTTATGGTTCGCGGGTATCGCACTTTCAAGGAATTTCATCAGGCGGGTGAAGGAATTGCTACCAATGTTCTGGCGGACCGCCTGCGAACACTGGAAGCCGCAGGGATTATCTGTTCGAAGCCAGCCGACGGCGATGGAAGACGCGTTTACTACCGGCTGACCGACAAAGGAATCGACCTGGCGCCGGCACTGCTGGAGTTGCTGATCTGGGGATCGCGCCACGAGAACAGCGGCGCGCCCTGTGCCGTAATCGATATGATGGAACAGGACCGCGAGAAAGTGATTGCAGAAGTGCGGCGACGATGGAAAGAACGCGACCTGACCCCAGTGCTGCCGAAATCTGGCGAGTGGCGTTGGCAATGAGCTGAAACACAAGTCCTATCCACAGGAAGGAGTCCGATGATGAGCAAGATAAGGGTTCTGGTGGGTACGCGCAAGGGCGCTTTCGTTTTGGAATCAGATGGGAAGCGCGAGCAATGGGATGTGCGTGGACCTTTCTTCGGCGGGTGGGAAATCTACCATATGAAAGGATCTCCGGCGGAGCCGAATCGACTCTATGCTTCCCAGTCGAACGGTTGGTTTGGACAACTGATTCAACGCTCCAACGACGGCGGCAAAACCTGGGAACCCGTGGACAACAAGTTCACCTACGAGGGCGTCGCCGCCACGCACCAATGGTATGACGGTACGCCACACCCCTGGGAGTTCAAGCGCGTTTGGCATTTGGAACCGTCACTGACCGACCCGGATGTGGTTTACGCAGGCGTGGAAGATGCGGCGCTGTTCCGTTCGACCGACGGCGGCTTGAGCTGGCAGGAACTCGCCGGGCTGCGCGGCCACGGCTCTGGACCGCATTGGCAGCCGGGAGCGGGCGGTATGTGCCTGCATACGATCATTCACGATCCGGCAAACCCAAAACGGATGTTCATTGCTATTTCGTCCGCAGGCGCCTTTCGCACGGGCGATGCTGGTGAGACATGGATGCCGATCAACCGGGGACTGCGGTCGGAACATATTCCCGACCCCAACGCAGAGGTGGGCCACTGTGTACACCACATCGCCATGCATCCGTCACGTCCAGGAGTGCTGTTTATGCAGAAGCATTGGGACGTGATGCGCAGCGACAACGCCGGTGACTCCTGGCAGGAGGTGAGCGGCAACCTGCCGTCTGACTTCGGGTTCGCGATCGATGTGCATGCGCACCAGCCGGAGACGATCTACGTTGTGCCCATCAAGAGCGATTCGGAACACTACCCGCCGGATGGAAAGCTGCGGGTTTTTCGCAGCCGGACCGGGGGGCACGAATGGGAAGCGCTGACGAAGGGCCTGCCGCAACGTGACTGTTACGTGAATGTGCTGCGCGATGCGATGTCGGTCGATTCGCTCGATACCTGCGGTGTGTACTTTGGCACGACCGGAGGGCAGGTCTATGCATCTACGAACGCAGGAGATAGCTGGGCTCCCATTGTCCGTGATCTTCCCGCGGTGCTCTCGGTCGAGGTGCAAACGCTGCCATGATCCGGGTTCTGCTTCCAGCGCATCTTCGCACACTGGCCAGGGTCAACGGCGAAGTGAGGTTAGCCGTAGAAGGGCGGGTCACCCAGCGGTCAGTACTGGATGCACTGGAGGCCGGTTATCCCATGTTGCGCGGAACCATTCGCGATCACGAGACCAAACAACGCCGGGCATTTCTGCGATTCTTCGCTTGTGGAGAAGACTTGTCCCACGAGTCGCCGGATGCTCCGCTGCCGGAAGCCGTGGCGAACGAGACAGAGCCGCTGCTGGTGATCGGCGCTGTCGCCGGCGGGTAAAGCTCTCTGCTTCGCACCGGCAGTGGGCTAGTGTAGTCCGTCACAAATACGATCATGTATGTCGTGGGTGTGGCTTTAAGGATTTTGTCTAGCCCAAGACTCGGGTGTGGACTCGGGTGCCCCATATCTCGCACGTACTTGTGCGAGATGTGGGACAAGAGTCACTCTCTCCCCGGAACTCTCGACTCACTGCAAAGACTGGTCGGCTAAGGTCCATGAATTCCCCACATCTCGCAACAAGCGCGAGATATGGGGCACCCGAGTCCATGGCAGGGTAAGATTTAGGACGCTTGATTACATCCCGGGATAAACGACCATCTGTGTGGCGGGCTACACTAGAGCCTTTTCGCAATTACTATGGTCCGATAAGAGCAGCGAGGTGTGGTTTTCTTTGAGAGAAAACCACGTAAAGGCCAGCGGCTAAGCTCGCTGCGGCGAGGCAGCTCGCTGCGGCGAGGCAGCTCGCTGCGGCGAGGCAGCTCGCGGCGGCGAAACCGGTCTACACCAATCGCGAAAATGCCTTAGTCCACCATCAACATGATCTCGGTTGACTTGATGACAGCTGTTACGATATCTCCGACTTTCAGACCAAGGTCTTCTACACTTTGTCGCGTGATCACGCTTTCGAGGAGGTTCTCGCCTACGCGAACCCCGACCTTTGCGGTCACGACGCCAAGGGTGATGGTCTCGACTTTGCCGCGCAATTGATTACGTGCCGATATCTTCATGCCAGCGATTGTATGGACTGCGGAGCTGCATGCGCAATACGAGCTGTTTTAGAGCAGAGCCAGCATCGGTGTACCCGGTCGACATCGGGGAAGTTGGATTTTTCTTGAGGAAAAATCCAGTCAAGCGTCCTTGCCGCTGGGTACAGTTGTGCTGATTCTGCTCAGAGATGGCCATGCAATACATATCGCGCCGGCACGCCAGCGCGGGGATCGGTTGGGCTGCGGTAGCGTTCGATACGGTCCCGACAGTCATGCCAAAAGCGGCGGCACTTTACGCATCATTCGCCAGGCGGCCACGGGGCTATGGCAGCACGTTACCCCAGAAATCCCAGGTTGCTGCTGCTGAAATTGCCGATGTACGGCAACACATACGACAGGTCGCCGGCCGCAAGCCCGAACCACTGCGCAAGCGTTGCCGCATATTGGGCGGAGGCCGTAGTCGGAATCCAGCGGCCATTGCTCGATGCATCGTCGGGGCCTCCCAGTGCGAGCGTGGGGAAGGTCCCGTAGATTTTTCCACCCTTTACAGCCCCGCCGACGATTAGATGATGACTTCCCCATGCGTGATCGGAACCGGAAGCGGAGTTGGGCTGCAGGGTGCGGGCGAAGTCGGAGCAGGTAAATGCTGTGACTGAATCCGTCAGATTCATCTCCTGTAATGCCTGGTAGAACGCACCGATCGCCGGGCTCACCTGCGAAAGGAGCGTGGCCTGCATCGGCAATTGATCCCCATGGGTGTCGAAATTGCCTGAGCCTACGAAGAAAATCTGCCGGGTAACGCCGAGCGCTGCGCGCACCTGGATGAGATTTGCCACCTCCTGCAATTGTGCGGCGAATGGGTTTCCTGTTGTCGGAAATGACGTCTTGAGCGGTGTCGCCGAGTTCAATGCCTGCGCCAAGGTGGTGTTGTAAGCGAAAGCGTTATTGGTAATCGCGTTGTCGGCCTGCACCAGGGAAACGCCGCTGCTCAAGGTGGAGAGCTGTTGCGCGGTTTGTAAGCGGGGATTGCAATACTTATTGCCTGTGCAGGTAGGAGAGCCCGGGCCGGCGGAAGTAATGGAGACAGGCGACGTGGTTGTTCCATTACAGAATAAAGCTTCTCCGCTTAATGAAGTGATCATCGGCACCAGACCGCCGGGGTTGTACTGCGTGGTCATCTTGTCGGCAAGGCGCCCCGCCCACCCGGAATTTCCAGTCGCACGCTGCATCTGGTTCTGCCACTCCTGCTGCTGGTCAGGATGCGAGAAGAGGTTCGATGGCGTAGCCACCTGGCGAGCCTGATATTGCGCCTGGGTCGTGGGTGCAAGCAGCGTGCCGACGTTCGCCAGGAAAACGGCGTTGCCGTTGTTGAACAGCGCTTGCACCTCAGGAAGGCTGGGGTGCAACGCGAAGTTGGGTTGCGGAGCGAGTTGCAGCAACGTGTTCTGCGGCAAGGCAAGTGGGCCACGGACGGTTGCATAGTTCTGGTAGCCGGTGCTGTCGAAGGGCACCAACGTGTTGTTCCCATCGTTGCCCCCGAACATGAAGATACACACCAGCGCCTTGTAGTCAGAGGAAGTCTGGGCAAGCGCATTCAACATGCCGAACGGCCGAAATCCAAGCGCGTTGCCGGCGGCCAACATGGAAGCATTCGCGAGAAAGCTGCGACGACTGTTCATAACACCTCTCTTTTGCCCGCTCTATCGCGAGTTAGTGAACGATCTTGTATTGCGAAGACGTAACCACCAGATAGACGGCTACCAGCGCGCGCCCCTGCAGGTCGGTCGCGGGGATGGCTGAGATCGCGGTGATGAGATCGCTCCTCATGTCGGTCGGCATCTGGCTGTGCATAAACAGCATGCTCAGGTAGTCGGCCAACTGTGCCGGATCGTTTGCCTCTCTCCCTATGGGGCTGGTTGGGCTCAAATCCACCGTGATCCCTGGAACGAGATTATTGAGAAAGTTATTCGCAAGATTGAGGCGCGGAATGATGGACCCCGTGTTCTCGAGGCCGAACTCAGGAGAGGTAATGTTTGTGAGCGGCACCGTGTAGTCCGGCGGAAAGTAATTAAAGACGCTGGACTCGTTGAATGGTTGCTCCTGCAGGTAGCTGAGAGGCTGTGTCACGAAGGTGATGAACGGATAGGGGTCAGCGGGATTGGTCTGCGTCGCATCCAGGCCGCGCACCAGATTCATGGCCCAAAGCAGAGGCTCGCGCAGATGGCCGCCATCGACTGCAGGATTGGACTCGGCCTGATCGCCGGTCTGGGCGTCGCCGGCGCGTGCCTCCTGGTCCATGAGGATGGCGTTGAGTACGGCTTTCATGTCTCCGCGCACGCCACTGCCATTGTTCGCAAACACCGCGGCGACGCGCTGCACGTATCCGGGGCTCGGATTGCCGGTGACAAGGTGCTGAATCAACTGCCTGGAAACAAAGGGTCCGATGTTGGGATGAGCAAAGATATTGTCGAGGGCGCCATTGAGATCCTGTTCTGCACTCTGACCCGCAGGGAGAACGGTCCCGTTCAAGAGAATCTTCTGCGTCGAGTCATGGCGATGTTCGACCGGCGCCATTGCGTGATTCCAGTTTGGAGTCCAGATAAAGTTTGGCGGCGTGCTGCCATCTGGATTGGCGTAGGTCCAACCGGTATAGGCGCCGGCAAATGCTTCTACCTGCAACTCAGTGAACGTGGGAATAGTGTTGCCGCTGCCATCAGTCTGCGGCGTGCCGTCAGAGTTGAGCAGATTGAGACCCAGTGTAAAGAGCTGCATCACCTCACGAGCGAAGTTCTCGTTCGCGATCTGGCCGGCCGGCGGAGCCCCACTGCCCACCATGTTGAGGTAGTTACCCATCTGGGGAGAGAGGGTGACGTCCTGCATGATGGTGCGGTAATTGGTGAAGGCGTCGTTTGCCAGGGTGTTCAGATAGAACGGCATCGCATTGTCCTGCTGTATTGGCGCCACCCACAACTCACTGAGCGCCATGGCGACACGCTGGCGCAGTTGATCGTTCCCCCAGGCAGACACCTTAACGAAGTCTGATTGCGTACAGTGCCAGTTCGGCGAACCGCACTCCGGAGCGGGTAAAGGTGGCTGCGTATAAGGAGTCGTGGGTTGGTTGAATTGCTCGGTCAATGCTGCCGGCAAGCCGATCTGCTGCACGTGAGCGATGCCGGCCGCTGTTGGTCCGAAGGTTGCCTGGTCGAGGAAGCGGGCCGCCGCGGTGGCAGTCGCCACGGAGAGCAACACATTGACCTGCAGGCTTCCCGAGATGGCGGGTGTGTCGACACTCGTCGCAGTGATGGTGATAGCGCCGTTCCCAGGCACGCTCGCAGGGGGAGTATAAAGACCGCTTGCAGCGATCGTGCCCACACTCGTATTGCCACCGGGGACCCCATTCACTGCCCAGGTGACCGCTTGATTCGATGTCCCGGCAACGACCGCAGAGTATTGAGCCGGCGAGCCGGTGCTCACGGTCGTAGGACCGGCCACGGCTACCGAGGTCGCTGCCGCCGCCGGCTGCAGCGCAACGGTGACAATACCGGAGACGCCGGAATCTGCAGCGCTTACGGCGGCGATGACGACGGTTGCCGGAGACGGCATCGTCGATGGGGCGGCGTACAGGCCGCCTGACGTGATGGTTCCTATCTGAGCATTACCCCCTCCGCTCTGGTTGACTGTCCAGGTGACCGTCTGGTTGCTCGATCCCGTGACCTTGGCGGTATATTGTGCGCTCGAACCGAGCGCGACGGTGGAGGAACCAGTGACCGTTACCGTAATGGATGGATTGGATGAGTTGGGAGAGCTGCTCCCGCTGCTGCTTGAACAAGCGATAAGAAGCGAGAGAAAGCTCCCGGCAAATGCAGCCACGAGGAGACGACGACGCTTAGGATGCATGGGCGTGATTCCCTTATCTCAGCGTGAAGTCACAGCCTGGTTTTCTTCGAGTGCAATCGATCGTGATTCACAGCACCCGACGCCAGAGCGTGCACGACCACTGCGTCAGCGGAGAGCAGGCTTGCGCGGCACACACGTATGCGCCGATCTGCTGCACACGACCGTGCGTGCAGGTGCGAAACCAACTTTCTTGATATTTGCCCGCCGTGCGCAGTCGACTTGCGTTTCGTACCTGCGCTTGTTTCAGGCTGATCTTGAAGGCAGCAGAATAGTCTTCTCTTCTGTTGTTTATACCGCACGACTTCGAAACGAACTCTACAGCTTAGGTGTTACCACCGTACCAGAAAAGGCATCTTGCTGTTTGGAACAGTGTCGATTTCTTTTACCCTGCATGCGGATACGTACGTGTTACCGCATCAGCATGCCTCGTTACTTTCGATTTCGGGTATTGCGAACGACGCTCGCAGCAACCAAAACAGTGGACTTCCGGTTGATCCCCGCTTGCCCCATAGACGGTCAAGCAGGCTTCGAAAAAGAGTCGCTGTGAACAGCGAATGCAGCTAGAAAACAGGAAAGAGACTCTTCGACCCTCAAGCAGTTTCACATCCTCGCCGTAGCGAGCTACCTCGCCGCAGCGAGCTACCTCGCCGCAGCGAGCTAAGCTACCCGGCCTCTCCCTGGTTTTCTCGCAAAGAAAACCACACCTCGCTGCTCTTAGAGCATTTTCACAAATACATTGATGGGGTCGGAGTGGTTATGTGCAGGTGTTCTTTGATGGAACACCTGCGTCCAGCGCATATTCTCCCCTTACACCCTTTGTGAAAACGCTTCACCAGACCACAGTCATTGCGAAAATGCTTCAAAGCCAGGACGAGGCCTGAGAGGGCTTACCCCAGCAGTCATGGCCGGCCATCTTTGTCACCGATAGGCCCGACGGCCACCCGAGTCGCGCGCAATTTGGCATTTGAATCGTAAAGCTGAGTACAGGACGCACGTCGCTTAGGATCTCGGCCCTGCGCAGACGCGCTCCCCAGGATAATCGGCCGCAATGAAGGGAAAGTGCGAGACACGAGCCGAAGTCCGAAAGAGGGCTACTTTCATCCATTCACGGAAGCAGGCGAAATTTTAGCTGTTCGTACGAGAGCGTACTTTGAAGTTCGGAGCTATACTGTTTTCGAGTCGAGATGCTAAAAATACTCATCACCGGCAGCGCTACCACGAGCAGGCTCTCCGCCTGTTGTTGCCGCTAGTTTTTCTTTCCTCGCAGGCCTCCGTAATACAACGTCGCAGAGTTTTCAGACGAGAGGAGTAGGCGTGTATGCCCGATGCAAAGTTCACTTCTGGCCCTTCCCTTGATACCTGGGCGGTCATCGTTGCCCTGGTCGCAGCCCTGATCATTCACTTCGGGTGGCTCAAGGCCGTTCCCTGGTAGTTGAAGCAGCTATCGATAGAAAGAGGCGACCCATGGCACACACTGCCGCCGAAACGCTTAAGACGAAAACAGCACCGACTGCCAGCGCCGCCGGCCTCATCCAGGGAATTCTCTTGCTTGCTGTTGTGGGCTATGCAGGCAAATTTATTGAGCAATTCATTTCCAGATACGGCAAAGCACACCATCTCGTGCTGCCGAATATCGAGTATGTTCTTTGGGCTATTCTTATCGGCCTGGCTATTTCAAACACAATCGGTATTCCTGCGATCTTTCGTAGAGGGGTAGCGACGTATGAGTTCTGGCTCAAGACCGGAATCGTTCTGCTGGGAGCGCGCTTTTTGCTGGGAGATGTTCGCCGCCTGGGCGGCCTCTCACTCGTGCTGATCGCGATCGAGCTGGTACTCGCGCTTACCTTTATGACCTACCTTGGCCGCGCGTTCAAGCTCAAGCCAAAGCTGGTAAGCCTGCTTGCGATTGGTTCGTCTATCTGCGGCGTCTCCGCCATCATTGCGGCTCAAGGCGCCATTGATGCTGACGAGGAGGATTCGTCGTACGCGATTGCCGCCATTCTCCTGCTGGGAGCTCTCTCGCTCTTCCTGTTCCCTTTCGTTGGACATCTATTGCACATGAGCGATCGAGCTTACGGCTTATGGACAGGCCTCGCTGTGGACAACACCGCGGAAGCGACTGCGGCCGGCGCGCTCTACTCCGATGCCGCGGGCAAGGTTGCGGTGTTGGCCAAGACCTGCCGTAATGCCACCATCGGATTTATCGTTCTGGGCTATGCCATCTATTGGGCATCGAAAGGTGAAGCGACAGAGGTGAAGAACAAAGGCGCATTTCTGTGGCGCAAATTTCCTAAGTTCATCCTGGGCTTTCTTTTGATTTCTCTGCTGGCCACCATCGGGTTCTTCAGCAAGCCGGAACTGCTTGCAGTAGGGAACCTTTCGCGCTGGGCTTTTCTGCTTACCTTTGCAGGAGTGGGATTACGCACGAATCTTCGTGAGCTAAGCAAGCAAGGGGCGCGGCCATTTATTGTTGGCGCGGTGGGGGAAATTGTGATCGCACTGATTACGCTGGGGCTGGTGTTTGGCGCGGATCATTGGTATCACCTTTAGGGAGCCGGCAGGCTGGATGGCGCCCAGGATTGCATCCTGCGCTACTCTCAGCCAGAGCTGTCCAAATGAGCTCAGCAGCGAATGTTGTCGTGTTGATTCGATTGGATAAGTGCGGCATGAAGCTGATGTATCGAAACGAGGTTGGCTCGAGGGCAGCTCGAACACTTGCCTGTAGACCGAATGGCGCCCGTCCCCATTCGACTTCGCTCAGGACAGGCTCTCGACTTCGCTCGGGATGACAAATCCGGGTAGTTCTCAGTCGTCCCTTCGGGACTTGATTTGTTTTTGCTAATGTACAGCCGGGGAGATAGTTGACACTTTAGACCGGGCACATGGTTGACACTTTCGTCGCTGGTTTTAGGTTAACTGTTGGTATAGATTTTGTATTTTCTTACCAGCAGTAGAGAGACGGGAATGTGGAAATCTGAAAGATTTCCAAGGGATGTGGGAAGGTGGGGAAAGCGCTTTTTGTTTTCCCACCTTTCCACATCCCGTCATTTCCGTCCCTTGGCGGCATGCTTGTCTAGCGGCAAGGGCTGGATGCCGAGCCGTTGACTGTCGAATAGGGCAATGGGAAAGGCGGCAAATTGAACTATCCAAAGATCCTCGTCGATGAGCTCAAGACCAATAGGCTCGTTGGTTAAGGTTTCGCTGATAAATATCTTCTTGCCTTTCCAGCCGAAGGTGCCGCAAGGTCCCACCTTTCGAACCTGCATGTCGGAATCGTATTGCGGTTGCGGCAAGCGCGACGGGTAAGCTCGCTCAGAGGGCGTGTAACAGTAGGCCGGGGTCTTCATCTTCAGCGCCTGATGAGGGCGTTGTTCATTGTAGATCCGTTGAAATCTGTCGAATGCCTTTTGCTGCGCCCGCTTGTGAGCCGCCGGAGGTTTGGCGGTTTCCGCTTTCAACGTGCGATGCATGCGTTCATGACGTCCGTTTTGCTCCGGATGGCCAGGGGCAATTCGTTCCGGCACGATATCGAGCTTCATAAGGTACAGCGCCAAAGGGGAAAGCCCGGCAATGGCCCGAGAAGCAAAGGGCGGTCCATTATCGGTACGCATGGCTAAGGGAAGGCCAAACTCGCGGAAGGCGGCCTCAAAGATCGCCTGAACCCGGACGGTATCGGTTTTCTCCACCGCCTGACACCGCAACAGATAGCGACTGGCAGCATCGCTGATAGTTAACGGATCAATGCGCTGCTGGTCCAGGGTGCGAAACCACCCCTTGAAATCAGCACACCATACCTGATTCGGTTGCTGGGCGTGGCCTAACGGTTGACTGAAAGGAGGGGTCTTGCGCCGCTTGCGACGAGGTACTGTGAGGCCTTCCCGCTTCAGCAACTCCCCGATCGTACTGGCAGCCGGCCAAGCCACAGCCGGTTGCTGATCAAGCAAGCGAGCCAGCAGCTTGCGCGCTCCCCACGTGGGATGTTGGCGGCGCAACTGCAACACTTGCTGCTCGATTTTCGTTGCCATCTGATTGGGATGACGCTGCGGCGCTCGGCTACGATCTTCAAGGCACTGAGCCCCTTCTGACTGGCTACGCTTCCACCACTTGTACCCGGTCTCTCGAGAAATCTCGTAAAAACGGCACAACTCTGCCATCGTCCACTCATCGCTGCCGTACTCCAGGACAAACTGTCTTCGCTGATCCACTACTTCTCTCGCTCTCCAGCACATGCCTTCCTTCTACATGCGCTCGCTGAGCAACCAAAAGTGTCAACCAAGTGCCCGGTCTAATATGTCAAGGATGTCCCCGGTCCGTACCCTAAACCTACCCAGGATTGCATCCTGGGCTATTATCAGCCGCCCCTCCGGGGCTGGTCGGTTGTAGTGTGAAGATGATCAGGTTCGTTTTATCCACAGCGTCTTCGTATTTGGGTCGACTGCGGCTGGCTGTAGAGGCTGCGGAAAAAGTCTCTGTAAGCGAGAGGTCGCTCCCCCAGCGGCTAAAGCCGGATTCATTGCAATGGAGTTACGTACGGGCTAAAGCCCGTACCCTTCAAAGAATTGCGTTTTCCGCAGACTGTAAAGCCCACCCAAGCCGACGGAAGGCTTGAATGGGCCACCCAGTTCTTTTGGGTGCTCAAGGCAGAAAGCAAAACCTAATTTCGACAAAGTGTGCTGAGTCTTTGAGTGAGGCGGCAACTTCGCCGATCGCAACGTTCTGGTGTAATTTTTCTCTAGTCGTTGCGGCCTGGATTTTCGGCTGCGGAAAAGAGCTCAAGTGAAACGAAGTCTTTGGGTATGGAGTGCCTTGCTGTGCGTGGGATACGTGTGGGCACAAACGACAACAACAGAAGGCGCTGCGCTCATGCCGGATGCCAAGCAGGTGCAACAAATGCAGGCGCGATTGGAAGACTGGCCCAATCTTGCTCGCTACCACGCGGACAATGAAGCGTTGCCGCCGGTTCGGAAGGGTGAGCAACGCGTCGTCTTTTTTGGCGATTCCATCACCGACGCGTGGGGCCGATCAGAAAAAACAGGCGTATTTTTCCCCGGTAAGCCTTATGTAAATCGAGGGATCGGCGGACAAACCACACCGCAAATGCTGGTGCGCTTTCAGCAGGATGTCGTACACCTTCATCCAGCAGCGGTCGTCATTCTCGCCGGTACCAATGACGTCGCTGGAAACACCGGGCCTACCACGCAGCAGATGATCCAAGACAACTTTACTTCGATGGCATTGATCGCGCGAAAAAACGGCATCAAGGTGGTGTTTGCCTCCATCACGCCGGCGTATGAGTACCCGTGGAAGCCTGACGTTCAGCCGGTTGCCAGGATTCGAGAGATGAACGAGTGGCTCAAGGATTTATGCGCGAAGAACGGGTATGTCTATCTGGACTATTACACTTCCATGGCGGACGAGAAGGGGGCCATGCTTCCCGGCCTGGCTTCTGATGGCGTACACCCGACGGCGAAGGGTTATGCCGTCATGGGTCCACTGGCGGAACAGGCAATCGCGCGAGCCCTGGGCAATTAGTTGTCTGGGCGGCCAGGTCAAGGTTCCATTCAAGCTTTCATGAAACTCAGCCATCTGGTACGAGAAGCGCGCCAGATGGCTGAGGCCCAGACGGCTAAAGCATTTTCGCAATGACTGTGGTTCGTTAAGAGCAGCGAGGCGTGGTTTTATTTGAGAGAAAACCACGTAAAGGCCGGTAGCTTCGCTCGCTGCGGCGAGGCCGGTCTACGTCCATCGCGAAACCGCTTTGTCGGGACCAGACCGGCGATCAGCCCTTGAGTGCGGGCTTGGGCAGAATAAGGGCTTTCAGTCCGGGTTCATCACTGGGCAGCGGCGTCTTGCCTGCGGAGAACTTATTAAAGCTGAGAATGTAGGCGAGAAGGTCGGCGGCGTCTGTGCGGCTCAACGAGCCTGGCTGAATGGCCGGCATCAACTTCTGAATCAGGTCATAGAGCGGAAGCGCGGGTTGCCCCTCGTACTTGGACAGAAACTCGTCGCCGCTTAGTGGGGGATACGGACTTACGCCATCCAGAGCGGCGCCGTGGCACGACACACACTTCGCCTGATACATCGTCTCGCCACGATGCGCCTGCTCGGCAGTGTATACGCCCCCTGCCGCGGCCGGGCTGCCCTGGCCGTGGAGAAGGTGATAGGAAAATCCGCTGAGCATCAGCCCAAAGCCAAGAATAAGAGTTCGTTTCACAAGCACCGAATGGGTCTCCTGGAAGAGATTAGACTACCTTCATCGTACCGCAGACCGCGTCGATAGAGTCTTCAGGCTCCGGGGAGAAATGGGATGAGTGAACAGTCATTGCGAAAATGCTTTAACAGATCCGGGTGGATGCATCACGCGGACAACCTCCGATCACATGCTCGAAACGGTCAGCTTGAGTCGACCCATGGCCTTTGCAGTCAATGTCTTCAACTGAACGCGGAAAATCTGATTCCCCCAGTTTTTCTTTAGTTCCGCATCGTCCAGAGCGATAGTTTCGATACTCGCGGCAACCAAGCCCGCATCGAATGCAAGCAGAGTGGGGGGCGCACCCTGCGCTGAAGTGAGCGTGAGCTGTCCTTTTCCGCTCTCGGCTACGCTACAAACCGTCATCAGGTTCAACGTGACCTCCGACACCGGCTCGGTCAAAAAGTAGTCATCACTGATTTCGATCACGTTGCGCATGCGATCAAGCTTCACGAGACGGCGCCAGCTCTTCACATGTGCCTCGGGAGGATACGCATTTGCCAACTCCATGCCGAGTTGCGCGAAGCGGTCGTTCGATTCGTAGACAAGATCAGTAGCACGAAACATAGGCCCGACGCCCTGCTGCACGCCGCCGATCGCCGGCAGGTTGTGATAGGCCGATTGCGTGGATTCGATTTCATAGCGGTGCGCGTCGAAGCTCTTCTTCTGGTACGTCTGCTGACCCATGTCTATCAGCACAGGGAAGCCTTGCGAGTAGACCCAGAAGCTACCCGAATCGTTGTGGTTGTGGCTCTTGCCGTTGTCAGCTGCGATACACGCGAGGTATAGCCCTTCGGTCGAGTCAGCGACCTTTCTCGCAGCCATGATGTGTGTATCCGCGAGCCAGGTATCGCGCAATAGCCTTGCTTTTGCAGCTGGCTGCGCACGCAATTCCGACTCGTTGAAGATGGCAGACAGACCATCCGGCACATACCCGGCAGGGACGCTGGAAACAGCAAGTGCGATCAAATCCTGATTCTTGAGCCTTCTGCCTATGCGATACATCTTGTCTACGTCGAGTTGAATGATGGGGCTGGCATCGCCCGGATTGAGGTAGTACTTCCCAGCTACGTGGACGCGGTTCATGTACATTGCCATCTGGGTGATCAACGGGTGGCCAAAAATATTTACGGCTCCCGAAGTAGCTGAATCATACAACTCGAGCGCATCGAACATAGCTCCCACGGCTATATTCCAGTAGCCCGGCCCCTCGTCACAACCACCGTCATCGGGGTAAGAGTTGATGAACTCGTCGAGACACAGCGAGATCTTCTCGACGCTCTTATTGCGGCGGTCTTGATTCCTGTCGACGAGGAGAGCGGTAGTCAACCAGTTCCAACAGATCCATGCGTCCCAGTTATTCACCGGCTGTACCTTGCCGCCAGCCAATGTAACCCAGGGCAGATCGCTTCGCGTTTTACCTCCGGGCAAGCCCATCCAGATGAAGTTGTTGGCAAGGAGCGGATCGAGAATGCGGCGCTCGGTTTCGAAGTAGACCCGCTCGCGTATCAACGGCGAGACGGTATCCAGCTTCGTGTTGAGCAGGTACATGGCAGTGGCCAGTAGCGACGATGTCTGCGCCGCAAAAAGATCGACGATTGGATCTCGTGGATCGGGAAGCCCGGGACCAGCCTGCTGGATATACAGGTGTGCAGGTACTCCCCAAAAACTCTCCTCACAGGTAGCCCATATGCCGTTGGTGATGTCATCCAGAAAGCGGCCCTTGTTTTCGGCGCACTCGGCAAATACCAACGACTGGAGCGCAAGGATGCGCGCATTGCGGAGGTCCTCGTAGTCCGTCCTGTTGCCATTCCGTGCAAATTCAAGGAAGACCGTTGCCGGCATTTCAGGCCACTTAAAATGCAGGTACCTTACCCCCCTTGCAACGAGACTCTCCCGCGTTTGCGCACGCAGGCCCTCCCAAGACTTACGGTCCTGGATGGTAGGGAATGGGTTGTATTTATCCAGCGGAATGAGCGATTGTCGAAGCTTGTCTGCGCTACAAGCGTGAGCCAACAGATTGCGCGCTTTTCCTCGTGGCGCGGCAGGATCAACGGACGAGGTACCTGGATCGCTTGCGAAGAGAGCCCTGGAACCAACCAGCGCAGCTGAGCCCACTAAAAAGTTACGCCTGGATGTCAGAGAAAGACCGTTTTGCTCGCGCACAATACATCCTTTGATTGCTTTGTCTGTTACGTTTTCGAGAAGGAAGCCAGCAAAGACATTCGTACACCAGAAGCTTCCGCTGCACCTATACCCGTTTCCGGTGAGATGCCGCCCTTTACGTGGTTTTCTCTCAAAGAAAACCACGCCTCGCTGCTCTTGCCAGAACACAGTCATAGCGAAATACTTTAAACAGATGGCAAATGTTCCGGCCGCGTGCCGCCGGGGAACGCCTGCTATCCACTCCACCAGCATCGGCGACACCAGCTTCCGCGATACAATGCCCGTAAAGCATTCATTGGGTAAGCGTTTTCGGCATGAAGCTGACACAACAAGACAGACTATTTGTCCTTACGGGCGCAGGCATCTCGGCAGAGAGCGGGCTCGCGACTTTCCGCGACTCCGGAGGATTGTGGAATGGACATAGCGTAGAAGAAGTAGCAACGCCGGAAGGCTGGCAGGCGAATCCGGAGCTGGTTTGGCGCTTCTATTCCCTGCGCCGCCGCGATGCAATCGCCGCCCAGCCCAACGCCGGCCACGTGGCCTTGGCCAACGTGGAAGAGAAGTTGGGCGACCGGTTTTGTCTTTGTACGCAGAACGTAGACAATCTGCACGAACGTGCCGGATCACAGCGCGTGCACCATATGCACGGAACACTCTTTCAATCGCGCTGCATTCGCTGCAACAAGCCGTTCGCGGATTCAGCCTTCTACGAATCTTCCCTGCCCGCATGTACACAATGCAAAGCACGCGTTCGTCCACACATCGTCTGGTTCGGAGAAATTCCACTCGACATGGAAGGGATCTACTCCAAGCTCGACCGGGCTACACATTTGTTGGTGGTGGGTACTTCGGGATCTGTCTATCCCGCGGCGGGGCTGGTACACATTGCCAACCAGCGCGGCATCCGGACGATCTATGTGGGACCAGAAGAACCGCTCAACGCAAGCGCGTTCGACGAGATTCTTCTGGGTGCGGCTACCCAGATATTACCTACACTTTTTGAGCACGCATCTTCGGAATAGCGGCCGCTCGGGAATAGCAGCTGCTCGCCTGGATATAACTTTCAGTAGATCGCGTGATCGTGCGGGTCGTATTTTTGTCCATACTTGTTGTCATGCGCGGGCGCAGCTTGCGGAATCTGCGGCAGTTCTATCTCTCCGAGATCGGTGTGCCCGGTCGCGATACGAACTCTGCGGGGTGCCAAGTCGGTCGCGGCGGGATCCGAGCCTTCTACCCAGAGGTGCAGCATATAATCGCCAGCCGGCACGCCAGCGATGTGAAAGCGGCCTTGAGCATCTTCTGTCGCGTAGAAGGGCGTGTTTAACGCAATCACGACTGCACTCATTTCCGGATGAATGTTGCAGAAGATGTAAGAGACCCCTTCCCTGCTAAACAGCACTTCTTTAGAAGAGCCAGCTTCGTACAATCCAAGATCAAAGCGGCGACCGTTGAACAGCGAGAAGACGTTGTGAAAGAACGGGTCAGCGTTTGGAAAGTGAACCATGCTGCCTGTAGGCACAATCAGCAGATGTGGCGAAAACTGCTTGTTCTTCTGCAGGAGGGTGAAGTTTTTCGCAACAGCAGGAACGGGTGCGTTGGCCTCGTGCGTCGGCGTCAACCAGATCGCCGCGGGCCTCGGCATCGAAACGCGATGCTTACCCGGTCTTGGCGACGGCGGCTGGAGGGCCTGCCCTGTCACATCGAACAACTGTTCGGCGCGCGCCGTTAGCCCGATCACCATCAAGAGGCCGAGGATCGTGTACTTCACCCAATCGACGCTATATGTTCGCTTTTTTTGCATCGTTCAGAACCTGTATCCAGCGGCGACACCCACTATATTTGCAACCGAGTGCGGCCCAATGGCGTAGGAGCTATCGATCCTGCGATACTCCAGCGAAAAGAGCGTATAAGCCGTTGGACTATAGATGACGTTTGTATAGAAGGTTGCATTCCGTGCGAGGCTCAGATAGCTCGCTGTTGCATTGGTGAGGTATGGACGTATCTCGTGGGCAAATGCGTTGTCGATTCCGTACGCTGCATTGAATTCCAGACGCTCCGTTGCGCGTGCTTTCAATTGCGCCCAGCCTCCCACATCGTCAAGGGGTTGAAAGTAATAGCCTTGATCATATGCTTGATAGACATAGTCTTTGTAGGCCCCCGCACCTAGTCCTCCTAACGCGGCGCCACGATAGAAGCTACCGCTTGCCTCCAGATGCGCGAACAAGGGGACGCGATAATCGACGGTCGCTGCCCATGCGTCAAAATGAATCTGATTGTTCGCCGTGTGGGGGCTGAAGTATCCTCCCACTCCCAGCCGTGGACCGGTGAGCTCATCACCGTGCGCGTAACCGATCCGGGCTTGGCTGGCCGGCCACCGGCTCAGCTCTCCCAAGCTGGGAACTGAACCGGTATAAGTAACGGCCGGAGATGTATAGCCATCGGGAATGTCGGCGATCGCGGCTTGTGTACTTATGCGCGTAGAACTATTCCAACGCAATGTGTGTTCGACGCCCAATTGCGGCACCCAATTCCATAAGTTCCCGGACCATGCAAGCGGAGGCTGGGCAACCGCCGTGAGCGACGTGGGCGCGCCGGGATTGACGATCGGACGATCGAGCGCGGCAAAAGCTCTTGTTCGATCCCAGGCCAGTTGAGCGTGTGCGGTACGCAATCGTACCGTCCCGCCTAGCTGCGCATAACTCGCCTGATTTCCCCCTCCGAAGAAATCCAGGCGCGCGTCCGCCGTTGAATTGCTTCCGAAAACATGAGGGCCACGGGCATCAAGCCCGAGCACAGTCTGGCGAATGGAAAGACCCGTAGTGCCACCTTCTCCTGTAGAGATCGCCGGCGATTGAATCACATCCACAGCGCTCGTGTTGGCAAATGTATTGAGCAGAATCAGGCCTGTGAGCTTCACCGGAAATTTCGATTCACTCTCAACTTTTGTTTGTTCATGGGTAGCAATCTGGCTTTGTTGCAGATCCTGCCGCTCCCGCAGGCTATCGAGGCCTGCATTCAGACGCGCTACTTCCTCTTCCGGCTCCCGTTCCGCAGGGCCGGCTTGCCCGTTGCCGGCAAGTTGGCCTTGCAATGCGGCAATCTGTTTACGCATAAGCTCGATTTGCTGTCGCGAGGATTCAAGCTCGACCTGCTCACGAGCAACCATTCCAGCGAGCTGACTAACCTGCAACCGAACATCCTCCACGGATGGAGAAGGAGCATTCTGCGTCTGCTGTGCGGTCGCAAGTCCCGAGGAGACGAACAGAGCGGCAACGAGAGCAGAACCCGCAGAGAAAGACCCGAACAACCTCTGCGAGGTTGGATTTTTATTGATGAAGAATCCAGTCTGATGGAAATTTCGCTGAAGACAGGGTTGCGGATTCTGCTCGAACCAACGGTCTCTGGGATCATTCATCGTCGTAAACCTCCTGATGCAGAGGATGGGACTTTTGCTGGCATATCACCCGTAACGACCCCGGTGAAATCCGCGCACAGTGACAGACGAAAGATCGTTTCGCCCGGCTGCGTGCCCAACAATGTCACCGCTCCCCCGTGTTCTTTGGCAACCGAATTGGCTAGTGTCAGACCCAGGCCGGTGCCGCTGTGCTTGCCCTCGCTGACAAACGGCTCGAAGAGCGAATCACGAATATGCTCCGCTACGCCGGGTCCTGAATCCGTGATGGTGAGCCAAATGTTGTTTTCCGACCGGGCGATGAGGACGGCGACTTCGCGGATCGTCTTCGAGGTGCGGGCGGATTGACACGCGTTCAGCAACAGGTTGTAAATCGCCCGTTGCATCTGCTTGGCATCTACCAATGCGTAGGCCCCTGACGGGTCGGTACACTCCGTGCGCATGATGACTCCTTCTGCTTCAGGATGAGCTTTGAGCAGGGCCATCGATTGCTCCACAATTTTTAAGATCGAATACCGTTCGCGATGATAGACGGCGCCGGTCTTGCTGAAGATGAGCAAGGATTCAAGGAGCTCGGTGGCGCCATGCACAGCGATATGGATATCCGAGAAGAATTCGTTGCGCTCCTGCGAAGAGAGCTGGGGAGAGGAGAGGAACTCGGCATTGGCGTAAATGGCAGCCAGATAGTGCCGCAAGTCGTGCGATACGGAACTGGCCATTCGGCCGATGGTCACGAGCTTTTCCGATTCCAGCAAGGTCCGGTTGGTAGCGAGAATCTCACTGCGCATGCGAGCAAAGGCCGCGCTCAGTTCGCGAACCTCGAGCGTGCCATCGTCAGGGAGTACCCGGGAATTGTCTCCAAAACCGAATGCGCGCACCCCTTGCGCCAAGAGTTCGAGCGGCCGTGTGACAATCCGCGACAGTAAAAGCATTAACGCCGAACCAACGATAATGGCTGCGATGCCGAGCAGCAGGACCAGCCGATTGGTCTCGTGAATGACTTGGTTGGCCTGGGCGAACGATTTAAGCACGACCAGGCGAAGCGGTCGCGCCGCCTCCGCGGACAAATCGGCCTCCGTACCCAGAAATTGCACTCCCCCAAGAGACATCTCCGTCGTATGCCCGTTGCCCATCGATGCGAGTGTTGGGTACCTGCGGGATAGCTGTTGCTGGAGTTGGGGTGGCAAGGTACTCGCCATGATTTCGTTGCCGGCTAGAAAGGTCGCTTCGTTGCCGGATGCACGGCTCACCAGGCTGACCACATTGCGGTCGATCAGGTAGCCGCTGACCACATAGCCCAGCAGGGTACCCTGCCTCTCTTCTCCGAAGTAGATTGGCCGCACAGAGAAGTCGAATAACCGGCCGTCGGCAATCAGATAGTGTTCCCCGGCCCGCGCCATCGCATTTTCCAATGCGCTGCCAAGGCCGGCGGATGCGGATGGACCGGAGGTATACACGGTAAGCACACGCCCGGAGGCATCGGCCAGGGCAAAAAGATCACTGCCGCTCACTTTCCAGAATTCAATCGCGCCATCCTTGACGGTGGGCTGGTCATGGGTGGTCATCAGGGCTTTGAGGCTGACCAGGTCAGCCAGCAGCGCGTTCTCGTGAATGAGAGTATCTCTGCGCTGCTGCTGCAGACTTTGCAGGGTAGACAACGACCGGGTAAGGTCGGCGGCTAGTTCCTGACCGACGTGTTGCCTAATGCGATTGCGAATAATGAGCAGACTGCCGCCCGTCAGGGTGGTGGTGACGGCGAGGAGCGCCGCTATCAGCAGTACGCGTGTTCGAATACCACGGAATGGCGGCATGAGGTCGCTGGCTCTTCAGGGAGTAAATTTATAGCCGGCGCCATAGATGGTCTGAAGATGCCGAGGAACAGCCGGATCGGATTCGAGCTTCTGCCTTAACTTCAGTATCTGGTTATCGACAGTGCGCGTCGTTGGGTAGGAGTTATAGCCCCAGACATCACTGAGCAACTCGTCTCGACTCAAAACGCGCTCTGGATTATCCGTAAAAAAGCGTAACAGTTTGAACTCGTGGGCGGTGAGGGAAATCGCCTTGCCGCTTTTCCTGGCGGTCATTCTCAGAAAGTCGATTTCACAATCTCCGAATCGGTAGATCGCTACCGGGTCGGCTTTTCGGCGGCGGCGGATCGCCGCCTGCACGCGCGCCAGCAGTTCGCGGGGACTAAAGGGCTTGGTGATGTAGTCTTCGGCGCCAAGCTCCAGCAGGAGCACTTTATCGACCACTTCGCTGACGGCACTCAGAATAAGCACGGGCGTATCTGGAGAGGCGCTCTTGATACGCTTACACACTTCCCGCCCCGACATTTGCGGCAAAATGAGGTCCAGAACGACGGCGCTCGGAGCATTCGCGATAAACGAATCCACCCCCGCGCGCCCATCCGATGCGACTTCGACCCGGTAACCCTCGTCGTGAAAAATACGGTGCAGCACCTTTTGCATACGGGGATCATCTTCGACGATGAGAATAGTGCCTTGATCTCGATCTTGATCTTCTGGCATAACGGATGCTCTCCTAAAATCGTCCAGAGCCGCTCTTTATCGCGCTTTGAAAGTCACACCCAAACTGGGCTTTCTCCCAGGCAATGACATTGTAATTACATTTCTCGTTTCCCGGTGTTGCCGGAAGGCACCCAATTGATACTCCCCCGTTGATTTTAATAGGAGATGGCATGAGTGAAACGCGACCGCAAGGCTACGAGGCAGAAACAGGCTCGGCTCGGTCTGCCTGCATGCTGCCGCGCGCTCAAGCGTTTTGTGGCCCGGTTGAGCAGCGGGGGGTTGCGGAATTGCTCTAGTCGGCGGTTCAAGAGGCAGGGGGAAGTGTCTGTACGCGAGAAATCGCTCCCTCGGCGGTTTTTTAGCCAATGAGGTACGCTTTTTTCCTTCAGGCAAGGTGGCAAGTCGGATAAAGAACGTACCTCAGGGGCTAAAAGCCCCGTCTTAACGTGGGTGTTATTGGCACGGCCTGAAGGCCGTGCCCTACCGGTAACGGCAACGCGAAATTATTGAGTCGGGGGTCAGCAGCGTGTGAAGCTCCGCGCCCTTCATTAGCTGCGTATTGAGGCTTTAATGGCGGCAGCTATTTAACCCCACTCAAGCCAAAAGCGGGCTTGAATGGGCCACCCGGGCGGTAGTGGATGGATCCTGCAGTGGGGATGGATCAGGCAGTGGTGGATCGATTCTCGCAGTGGGGGGTGCATCTCGCAGTGGCGGATGGATCTCGTAGTGGGGATGGATCCTGCAGTGGCGAATGGATCCCGCAGCGATGGAAGCGCCGTGACTCGCGCGGATGATGAGCGTCGCGGTGCCTGCGGCATCATGCTGCCGAGGGTCGCCGAGAGCTTAAGGGGTGGCAGCCATGCTCCGTTTTCCATTCTCCAGGGGGCCGTGGACTCGCTTCCGATGATACGGTTTCGAAGCATCGCAAACAGATGATGTCAACCGTTCCGTCGGGATTTTGCCTCTGCGCGAATCCAACCGATGGCCTGTCAAAGAGCATGAAAGCATCTCTCCCTTGACTCCCACCTGTTGCCGGAGTCTGGCAATTACAGACATCTATAGGAGATCGTCAGTCATCATTTGGTTGGCCGGCGAGAGACCACAAGTCATGCACAAAGTTACAAGCGGTTCGCACTCGATGACCATCGCCATCCGCAGAGCGCACACGACGCCAGCGTGTAATTTTGTAGAGCGCACGGCAAAACTTGCCTGCGTACGCACCACCTGAAAAGAGGCGCTCGGGGGCGATCATTTTGAATCAGGACTTTCCCGCAAAGTCTCCGTATTCCCAGTCGTAGGGCACACCCGTATCACCCAGAATAAAGTTCACTATGCGAGCGAAACCTGACTCAGTGCGCACATCGTTGGACAGGATCACGACACAACGTCGACGCTTCTCGAGACAAACCATCGTATTGGCGGTTTGACCATCATGACCTCCCTTGTAGAAACCGTGGCCCTGTGGTCCGTCAAACACGACTACGCCCAAACCCGCGTAAAGGTCTTTGCGTTGCCGATCCAACGGTAAGGCCGGGCCGAATGTGGGAAACTGATGTGCTGTGTCGATGTGCAGTTGGCGTTTCGTCATTTCAGCGCGCGACGCGGAGCTTAGTCCATCCTCGCGCACGAGCGCCGCTGAGAATTTCGCCAGATCGGCAACGGTAGTGTCCATCGATCCGGCCGCGCGGACCTTGCTGCGCTGATCGTGCTCCTGCACCTCGCCTTGATCGTTCCATCCGTCAGCCAGATTCTCTGCAAAATCAGGACGCCATACAAGACTTGTGCGGGTCATGCCGAGACGCTCAAAATTGCTCTGGGTGAAAGCCCCCACATCAAGCCCCAGTCCCTGCTCCTTGCGGCCATGCTCGACAACAAACTGCAGCAGGATCAGACCTTCTCCCGAATAGCTGTACCGAGTGCCGGGATCGAAGTGAATGCGTAGCTTATGGTCAGGCTCGATAAACCAGAAGTTGTTGAACCCTGTCGAGTGTGTGAGACACATGCGAGGTGTGATGTTTTTCCATCGCTGATCTTCCGCCAGATCCTTGTACGGTCCGTATTTGTCAGGGAAGATCGGATCCGGGCCGTAGCTTGGCAAGGGCTGGTCGAGATCTTTTTCGATCGGAGTATCGAGATCGAGTTTGTGCTGGTCCACCAATTGCAGCACGTTGTAGGCGAAAACGGTCTTGGTGAGCGAGGCGCCATACATGACCGTTTCCGTCGTGAGCGGATCGTCTTTTGCGTTGCGCATGCCGTAAGCATGAACGTACTGGACGTGGCCGCCATTGATGACAGCAAGAGCCATGCCGTTGCCATGCGAGGTATGCATGACCCGGCTAACCTCGGAATCGATGGCCACACGGGCCGGTATACGCTGCGCGTGCCCGGCGGACGCGATGCAGCATGCCAACAAAGGAAGGAGACATAACCGCATCGGCGCCCTGCTTTTAGAAGGAGTGGACTCGCATCTACTGCTTTGTTTCCACAGGATGTTGCGCATCCTCGAAAAACTGGTTCTGCAGCTTCAGGCTTTCCTGATCCGCCTTGATGGCCTTGAGTGCTTCGGCTATCTGGCGCGACCACTCTTTCTGGTCGAAGGCGCCAAGCTGCTGGTTAGCGGCTGCACCTTGGCCCGCATAATGATCGGGAAAGCGCGCATACCACCATATGCCGGTATAGACGCCCTCGGGCAGAGCCACCCGATTTTGATCCGCTCCTGATTCTTGAGCGGCACGATCCAGGTGCACGAGGTCCGGCCGGGCAATCAGCATCTTCGAGGTCTCGGACTCGCCAGCGTGCTCATCGGTCTTGGTGGTCAGCGCAGGGCGCCCCGGCGCCGTCTCTCGCGCCGACGCGAGAACGTATACGACATAGTCCCGTGAACTGGCCATCTGTGATTGCGCAAACAGTGGAAGTAGCGAATTATTTCCGCCGTGACCGTTCACGATAAGTATTTTCTTGCAGCCGTTTCGCGCCATCTCTTTGACCGTCTCCTGCAACAGAGTGAGTTGCGTAGACAGGCTGTAGGCGACGGTCCCCGGTTCCTGCCGCGCCTCGAAAATCTGGCCGAAATAATACTCAGGAAAAACGACCGCGTATTGCTCCTTCACGGCGTTTGCAACCGCGAAACGCACGTCGAGCAGATCGGTGCCCAGCGGTAAATGTGGCCCATGCTTCTCAATGATGCCAAAGGGCAGCACACAAACACCCGCGGACTGGTGAACCGCCTGAACGAAATCCGCCGCGGTGAGCTCTTCCCATTTTGTCGAGAGCGACGCCTGGGAAAAGCAGACTTCCGTCGACAGAAGAAGGGCAAACATCGTAAGAATTACGCTGTATCTACGTCTCATTATCCAGATCCTCATTGAATCTCCCGTCAAGCGAAGTGAACCGGTTGGCATCGATCGGCTATCGAAAGCATCCGGTCTTGGTGGCTGGCCTTTATCTCCGAGTATCGATGTGTCTGTATCATACTGTTTGCGAAGTCACGGGGCGCCTGGAGAGTTTTCCGGGGCCATTGAGAGAATGGCGGAAGCTCCCTTCGCAGAGAATGCATCTATCAACAGGCAAGACATGGAGGAAATACCGGCATGGCAAAGTACGCGTTGTATGTTCAGTTAAAGGCGAAACCCGGCAAAGCGGCGGACGTGGAAGCCTTCCTCAAGCAAGGGGCCGAAATGTCGAAAGCAGAGAAGGGGACGGTAACCTGGTACGGCATTAAAGAAGGCGATGATTCCTACGCGGTCTTCGATACTTTCGATGACGAGGCCGGCCGGGACGCGCACCTGACTGGCGACATAGCCAAGGCCCTGATGGCCAAAGCAGATGAGCTCTTCTCAAATCAGCTGCAAATTCACAAGCTCCAGATTGTCGCGAACAAGTAAGCAGCGCTGTTTTTCCGGGCCGGAACGCATACGCAGTCAGAAGCCCCGAGAAGGGTTTCTGCAGGCGGAACGTTCCGGCCGGGCGCAGCGAAATCGCGGGACTCCCATTCCCGCAGCGGCGTACTTCCACCTGTGCCTCCAGGTTGGTAAGGAGCCCTATGTCCCTGCCCATCCGGTTATTCGTGGCTTAGAGCAGGCTGCGAAAAAAGTCTCTGCAAGCGAGAAATCGCTCCCTCAGCGGCTAAAGCCGGATTCATTGCCATGGAGTTACGTACGGGCTGAAAGCCGGATTCATTACAAAGCAGTTATGTACGGCCTAAAGGGCGTACCCTTCAAAGAATTGAGTTTTTCCGCAGCCTGTTTAAGGCCCCGAGGTACGCTTTCAAATAGCCGGGAATCAAGCCGCGCCCTTCGTCCGATGTCTTTTCGCTCAGCTTCGCCGTGCCATCAACGCGCCAAAATAGGGGCCTTCAGATTCCGCGTGAAAACTAAACCAGGTCCGCAAACTGAATTGTCATCTCGACCGGAGCGCAGCGAAGTGGAGAGATCTGCGGTTCTCTTTCGGCCAACCCGCAAAAGCTCTGAAGGGTACTGCCTACCTCGCCGCAGCGAGCATTACATGCTGCGAAAAAACTCAACTCTTTGAAGGGTACGGGCTTCAAGCAGAACCAGCATAACTGTAGCCAGCGGCAAGGATGCTTGTCTGGATTTTTCATCAAGAAAAATCCAACTTCCCCGATGTCGACCGGGTAGAGCATTTTCGCATCCTCGCCGCAGCGAGCAATGGGTGTAGAGCTAAGCCACTGGTCTTTACGTGGTTTTCTCTCAAAGAAAGCCACACCTCACCGCTCTTACCAGACCACAATCATTGCGAAATGCTTTAGACCTATGCTGGTTCTGCTCGAGTTGCAGGGTTCGAACTTCACACCGTTTACGACCTATTCCCATCTCCTGCATCTCCTGCTTTTCACGGGATTTTATCCCAACACGTCACACATTAGACTTGCTCTCCCTTCATGCGCCTTGCTATCGTTGGGGTCACCAAAAAAAAGGGGCCACAATACGCTTCCCTCCTTTATCGGGCCACAGCGGTTGAGAGACCGCCTTAAGACTTGCCTTTCCATGCGCATCCCGAGGGGTCGGCGAACGTGGTTGCTGTTTATCGCTGCCGTCTTCTGCGCGTGGGCACTGCTTGAAATCGCGCTGCCAGGGCGAGTGACGCGGGCATCGGGACCTATTGGATACGTGACCACGGGCGTCTTCACCCCTGCGCATCCCACGGCTACCGCGGCGGTAAAGGACTTTCTCGACGTCCATCCCCAACATCCCGTGCAGCCCATCGCCTACACCCACACCGTGCATCTCGCCAAGGGATTGCCGTGTACGTTCTGCCACGTCGGTGTGGATCAGGGACCTGAAGCTCGGATTCCCGGAGTGACCGTCTGCATGAGCTGTCACTCTGTGATCGCTACCGACCGCCCCGAGATCAAGAAGATCGCTGCCTATAAGGCGCGCGGCGAAGAGATCCCCTGGGTGCGAGTGTACAACTACAGCGAGTCGGCGCACGTGCAGTTCAATCACGCGCCGCACATCCGCGCCGGAGTAGACTGCGCGTCTTGCCACGGCGATCTGACCAAGCAGACTACGGCCGAACGCAAAGTGAATCTGAACATGGGTTTTTGTATTAATTGCCACGCGCAAAAGAAGGTCTCAACCGATTGCTTGACATGTCATTACTGACGCATAGGGTGCCGGCAAACATTTATGGAACGGCGTGACTTCATCAAAATATCGGCTCTCTCGGGGGTGTTGGCCACACTCGACGGCTGTCGCAGCGCCGAGAAGCAGCTCATCCGTTTCGTTCCCGAGGAAGAGCTCGTTCCCGGCATCGCCACCTGGAAGCCGAGCGTCTGCACCTTATGCTCCGCAGGCTGCGGTTTGCTGGTACGGGTAATGCAGGGCGAAGCCGAAGTCGTCCGTCGCGGGCAGCCGGGCCTGATCAAAATGGGCCTGGCGAAAAAGCTCGAAGGCAATCCCAAGCACCCCGTCAACCAGGGAAAGCTCTGCGCCCGCGGTCAAGCAGGACTTCAGGTGGTCTACCATCCCGACCGCATCACGCACCCGCTTAAGCGCACCGGCCCCCGCGGCTCAGGCGAGTTCCAGGAAATAACCTGGGATGAGGCGCTGAAGGAATTGACTGCGCATCTGACTGCGCTCGAAGCGTCGAAGTCTACGGATGGGCTGACGTTTCTGGCCCGGCCGCTGAGCGGACAACGCCACGAGCTGATCGAGCGCTTCCTGAAAGGCTATGGCGCGCCCCCTGCGATCTGGTACCAGCCTTTCGACGAGGCGGTCCTGCGCGAGGCAAATCTGCTCAGCTTCGGACACCACAAGCTGCCCACGTTTGATCTTGCACGCGCCGACTATGTGATCTCATTCGGCGCCGATTTCCTCGGTTCCTGGAACTCACCGGTGGCGCAATCGATAGGCTATGGAGAGATGCGCCAGGGCCGGCCCGGGCGGAGGGCAAAATTCGTACAGGTAGAGTCGCGGATGTCACAGACCGGCGCCAATGCCGACGAGTGGATTCCATGCCGGCCGGGAACAGAAGGTGCGCTCGCATTGGGCATCGCTCACGTCATCTTGAGTGAAAAGCTGGCGCCGCAGGCTGCAGGCTCGCGCGCCGGCGCCCGTCTCGCAGGTTGGTCCGCGGGCCTGCCGGACTATACGCCGGAGTCCGTCGAGAAACAGACGGGAGTGCCCGCAGCCATCATCAAGCGTCTGGCGCATGAGATGACGCAAAGCGGGGCGGCGGCCGCGATGGTGGGGGGCACACCTCTGGCCCATAGCAACGGCCTGTTTGCCGCGTTGGCTGTGAATGCGCTGGAATCGCTGGTGGATACGGGCCGCGAGACCAGCCGCGATTCAGAACCGATCCTGAGCTTCACACCCGATGTGCCCATGGACGAGTCTGCAGCGCCGATGCGGGCGGCCCTTTCGGGCCTTCAGGCACTGTCTGGCCGGCCGCCGCAACTGCTGTTGCTCTACGATGCCAATCCGGTTTTCTCTGCCCCGCCGTCGCTGGGTATCCGTGAAACCCTGGCAAAAATTCCAACCGTCGTCAGCTTCGGCAGCTTCATCGACGAAACCAGCGCGCATGCCGACCTGATTTTGCCGGACCACGCATCGCTTGAGAGCTGGCTCGACAGCGTTCCCGAGTCGGGCTCCTCGCGAGCGGTTTTCAGCCTCGCGCCGCCTGCGGTGCTGCCGCTGCACGACACTCGGCCCATGCCCGATGTGCTGCTTGACCTGGCGCACCAGCTTGGCGGCGACGTCGCCAAGGCTCTCCCCTTTGCGACCTACGATGCCATGCTGCGGGCCGCGTTTGTTCCGCTCCGCACGCACGCCGGTTCCGTCGACGCAAAAACAGACGACGATTTTTGGGCTGCCGCGCAAACCCAAGGCGGCTGGTGGAGCGTACCCTCCACCGTGCAACCCGTGGCGGCCGTGCAACCCGGAGCGACGGAGAAGCGAGAACCCGTGGCCATGGCTTTGCCGGAATTTGCCGGCGCCGCGGGAGATTTTCCATTCCATTTCCTGCCCTACGTTTCGCAATCGTTTGGTGATGGTTCGCTGGCGCACTTGCCCTGGCTGCAGGAGCTGCCCGACGTGCTCACCTCGGCCATGTGGTCGAGCTGGGTCGAAATCCATCCCAAGACCGGCGAGCGGTTGGGCATCAAGCAAGGCGACCTGGTAGAGATTGCGTCACCGCATGGAAGCGTGCGCGTCGCCGCGATTCTTTCCCCCGGCATTGCTCCGGACCTGGTGGCCATGCCGGTCGGCCAGGGACACGAGAATTTCGGCCGATTCGCCAGCGGCCGTGGCGCGAACCCGCTCTCGATTCTCGCGCCGCTCGCGGAGCACGAAACGGGTTCGCTGGCCTGGGCCGCGACCCGGGTGAAGCTTGCGCGCGCGGGCGGACCCGAACAGGCCAAGCTGGTGTTGTTCGCCGGAGGAATGAGCGGCTTCCCACACGAGGAAGAGCGGCGTTAGTTTTTTGCCATCGAGGAATGCTCCGCCTTGCGCGGAATGACCGGAAGGAAAGGCAGGATTATGGCTCACAAGTGGGGACTGGCAGTCGACCTTGACCGCTGCACTGGATGCGAAGCGTGCGTGGTCGCATGCCATGCGGAAAACAATATCCCCACGGCGAACGAGGATCAGGCCGCGCGGGGCCGCGCGATGCACTGGATTCGTGTGGAACGCACCTGGGAGGGAGATTTCCCTAACCCGCGCGTCCGCTTTCAACCGGTCCTCTGCCAGCAATGCGACGAGGCGCCCTGCGAGCCCGTCTGTCCCACCTATGCCAGCTATCACACGCCCGAAGGGTTGAACGCGCAGGTCTACAACCGCTGCATCGGTACGCGCTTTTGCGCTAACGCCTGCCCATACAGTGTCCGTTTCTTCAATTTCTATAATCCGCAATGGGAGATGCCGCTGCAGCTGCAGCTCAATCCCGACGTCTCCGTACGCAGCGTTGGCATCATGGAGAAATGCACCTTCTGCGTGCAGCGCATCAAGTCGGCGGAGATTCAGGCGGAAGCGGAAAAGCGCGAGTTGAAGGATGGCGAATTCACGACTGCCTGCGCGCAGTCCTGTGCGTCCAAGGCCCTGGTTTTTGGTGATCTGAACGATCCCGCGAGCGAGGTCTCGCGGCTGGCCGGTTCGAATCGCGGCACTAAGTTGTTAGGCGAACTCGGCACCAAGCCCAACGTGACTTATCTGGAACGAGGCACCTGGCAAGATGCAAAGAACGGCTGAACAAATCGAGCAGGATCTGCTGCGGCCGCTCTTTGAGAGCAGCGGGAAGTATTGGGTCGCGGTGGCGCTCGCGGCCAGTCTTCTGCTCGCGGGCGTAGCCGCGTTTGGTTATCAGCTCTATAACGGCATCGGCGTGTGGGGCATCAACTCCCCTGTCTTCTGGGCCTTCGACATCACGAATTTCGTCTTCTGGATCGGCATCAGCCATGCAGGCACGCTGATCTCCGCGATTCTGCGTCTCACCAATGCCACCTGGCGCCGCCCGGTCACTCGTTGCGCCGAGGCCATCACCGTCTTCTCGGTCTTGATCGGCGGAATCATTCCGCTCTGCCACATCGGGCGCCCATGGCTCGCTTACTGGATGATCCCTTATCCCAACCAGCGTGGCATCTGGCCGAATTTTCGCTCGCCGCTCGCCTGGGATTTCTTTGCCATCAGTACCTATCTCACCGGCAGTATTACTTTCCTTTATCTGCCGACGATCCCGGACTTTGCCGCCGTCCGCGACGCCGCCACCGGCTTGCGCAAGAAGATCTATCGCGTATTAGCCCTGGGATGGCAAGGCACGCCGCGTCAATGGCAGCGGCTGGAAATCGCCATGCATATCATGGCCATCGTCATCATTCCGGTCGCGGTCTCGGTACATACGATCGTCTCCTGGGACTTCGCCATGACACCGGTACCCATGTGGCACTCCAGCATCTTCGGCCCCTACTTCGTCGCCGGCGCGATCTTCAGCGGCATTGCCGCGCTGATCCTCGCCATGGCTCTGCTGCGAAAGGTGCTGCACCTGGAGGAATATCTCCGGCCGATCCACTTCGAAAATCTCGGCAAGCTGCTGCTCACCATGAGCCTGCTCTGGTTCTACTTCACCTTCGCCGAGCGGCTTACTGCGTGGTATGGCAACTCCCCTTCAGAGATGGCTGTTTTCTGGGAGACCATTCGCAAACAATTCGCGCCGCTGTTCTGGGCGATGGTGGTCTGTAACTTCATCATCCCTGTGCCCATTCTGGCCATCAAGCGTCTGCGCACGATCACCGGGACCGCGATTGCATCGTGCACCGTTGTCGTGGGCATGTGGCTGGAGCGGTTCCTGATCGTGGTGCCGGCGCTCGAACACAAGTTCCTGCCTTACTCCTGGGGGACTTACCGGCCAACCTGGGTGGAAGACACGCTGATGGCTTCGAGCTTTGGCATGATGGCGCTGCTCTACCTGCTGTTCGCGAAATTCGTGCCTATGATTTCCATTTGGGAGATGAAGGTCGGACTGCAGGCCCACGGTGGAGTTCCGGTCGCGGTCGCGGTCGCGGTCGATGACCAGCGCCATGTCCTGACGTTGGACGGGCCGCTGCCCACGGACGTGACGGAATGACGGCCCTATACGGTCTCTACGCCGACGCGGAAGGCGCACAGCGCGCGGTCGACTCCTTGCGCGCCGCCAGCTCCGAGCTCAAGTTCGGCGCGAAGCAGATCATCGTTGTCTCAGGCGAGCCCCACGAGGGCTACGAATTTACCGACTCGCAGAATACCTCGACTCCCTATCGCTGGGCGGTGCTCGGCGCGGTTGTGGGCGCTACGATTGCCTATCTGCTGACTACGCTTTCGCAGAAGTCCTACCCGATTGTCACCGGGGGCATGTCTCTCACGCCGGCGTGGACCAACGGCATCATCATCTACGAGATGATCATGCTCGGCGCCATCCTCACCACGCTGGTGGTGCTTCTTATCGGCGCAGGGCTGCCGAACTTCAAAGGCGTGATTACAGACCCTGAAATCTCGACGGGAAAGATTTTGGTAGGGGTGGTCGATCCGCCGGAAAGCTCCCAACCGGAACTGGAGAGGCGCCTGCGGCAAGCAGGCGCCTCGCAAGTGAAGCAAGCTCCGGGAAATTAGCGGAGAAGTGAGCGGGCTTGGTTGTTACGCTCCGGCCTTGATGCTCGCGATTTGAATCGTCTTGCTTGTCGTGTTCAACGTCCCCGTGACGATCACCTTGGCGCCGGCAAACGCAGCAGACTTCTTCTGATCGTCGAGCTGATAGGCAGTCTGGGTCGCAGGATCGAAGAGGGTGTACTTGCCTCCCATCTTCACGCAGCGATTGGTGCAATCCTTCGCGCTTTCACCCTTCTGCTGCATCAGCGCGTGGCCGCGCAAAGCAGCACACTGACTGTCCATGATCTCACCCTTAAATGTTTGCGGGCCCTGGGCAAAAACGGTGAGCGACGCGAGCAAACAACCTACGCAGATCGCAAGATTCTTCATAGAATCAATCTCCTTGTGCCCCGAACTCCAGGCCCTGAAACATCAGATTATGTGACAGTTCGGGATGTTTTCATATTGTTTCCGCGATTGTCAATGATGCTGGCTCGGAGCTTCGAGGCTGCGCTATTCGACTTCAAGAGCCAAGAGCAGTTGGAAAGAAAACCGCAGATCTCTCCACTTCCATGGCAAGCCGGGACAGGTCGGTCCTACGGCAGGCCGGGGCAGGCGAGATGACGATTTAGCTTAGGGGGCTGGTTTGGTTTTCACGCGGGCCCTAGAGCAGAACCAGCACAACTGTACCCAGCGGCAAGAACGCTTGACTGGATTTTTCATCAAGAAAAATCCAACTTCCCCGATGTCAACCGGGTAAACCTATGCTGGTTCTGCTCTAAAAGCAAGTTTCGTAGCCTCGCCGCAGTGAGCTTAGCTACCGGGCATTTGCGGGACCTTCTCTCTAAGGAAACACCTCGCGGCTCCACCCGGCCAGAGTCATTCGAGAAGATGCTTTCGTCGCTTCCGATGAGGCGAGGCTCGGAGGGTTTTACCCTCCGAGAGATTCAGTCGTCCCTCCCACGGCGATGCCGGGGCGGGTCGGGGCTGTTCGGTTGTGGCCCCCAAGTATCAGTCCCACTCTCACCTAGTGTAGTCCGCCACGCAGATAGTCACTTATCCTCCCATGCTCAATCACTCAGCCTGACCTTGCGGGTACTTGCGGGTGCCCCATATCTCGCTTGTTTTTGCGAGATGTGGGGGGGCGGCCGTTGGCCGCCCTCTTAAACCCCAAGAAAAATGCCAGAAGCAGAACGACGAATCTAGGGTTCGCGTAAGCTCCGCTTCCAATGTACCCAAAAACGGGAACCTCGCCGCAGCGAGCATTGCCGAACAAAATACACGATGGTATTTATGGCGGACTACACTAGGTCTCCAACCGGCTTCGCGCAGTTTCGCGGCCTCACACAGTCTCGCTGCTCTTACCAGCCCACGGCCATTCGAGAAAATGGTTTGGCGAAGCGCATGGATTCGCACCTGCGAGTTCGCTGGCGGTTTCGAAATGACGATCGACGAGTTGGAAGTTGCATTGGATTGTTTTCATTCGACTAGCAGGCTGCGGAAAAACTCATCTCTTTGAAGGGTACGGGCTACCTCGCCGCAGCGAGCATTAGCCCGTACGTAACCCCTTTGCAATGAATCCGGCTTTAGCCGATGAGGGAACGATTTCTCGTTTGCAAAGACTTCTTTCGCAGCCTGCTAGGGATTTACCCAGTTGCTGGGACTCCAGCTGCTACCTAGCATGGAGCCGTCAACCCAGATTCTGGGGCAACGGCTCCATAGCAGATCGAGTGAAGCAGGAGAAAACTACATGCAAACTAACCTAAGAATTCGACGCTTCGCGAACGGAATCTCCCTCTTACTTGGGCTATTTATGCTCGCGGGCGTCTACGGCTTTGGACAGCGGCGAGATACCGAAACCATCGACGCAACAGCCTTTGGCACAAGCACACAGCTCGGAAGAAACTTCGGCGTGAAACTCATGATTTATGAGTTCTCGGATCCTGAGGACAGAGACGTGCTCGTACAGGCATTTGCGAAAGGACAGAACGACGGACTGGTGAATGCTCTCGAAAAGATGAAAGCCGTAGGACGGATAACCATCCCCGGCACACTCGGGTACGACGTCAACTACATTCGAGAAATCATAACGCCCACGGGCAGGACCATCCGTTTTGTCACCAACCGCAAGATCGCCTTCGGTGAAAGCTATTACAGTACCCAAACGAAAGAGTTTCAATCTCACTGCCGGTGAAATCAACCTGGATGACAGCGACAAGAGCAAGAGCGGAGGTGTTCTTTTCCCCGCGGCACAGCTCATCGTCAATAAAGAAGGCGAGTTGCAGTTCGAGCTCAATCAGAATTCCTGGAAGCTGGTCAACATCATCGAGTGGAAGTGAACTCGCGCAACAGTCCAAGTCATTGAAAGATTGCCGGACCGCCGACCGCGAAAACCAAACCCATGGAACCGGGCACCTTGGCCGCGTGGAAAGGCACGAACTGTTCAAGAAGTGATGAAGAGGGTCGCGGGCAGGAGTTGTGTCGCAAGATCTGCTTGGACACAAATTTTCTACGCTCCGCAACTGGGAGAGATAACTATGACTATCAAAACTCAACAACGGTCCAGCACTCGAACTGCCAGCACTCGAACTGCCAGCACTCGAACTGCCGGTACTCGGACTGCCGGTACTCGGACTGCATTGCTTTTATCGATCTGCATCCTTCTGATGACCGGAGAACTTGCACAGGCGAAGAGCAAATACATATGTGATCAAGAGCAGCCCGAGACCCTGTGCAATGCGGACAATACCTGCGGCTCTGGCTCATCTCCATGCACGGTGAGCGTCACCCGGTCAAACAGCTCAGCCAACGTAAAGCCCGGCATCCCGAACGCGAAGAACAATCAAATTTTCTGTATCAAGGCCGGCACCACGGTGGTGTGGACGAGCTCGAACAAGAACAACGGATTTACCGTCTCGTTCGGTACTGACTCGCCGTTTGACCCCGATGACCCGATCATGGGAGGGGGACAAAAGCGGGTGACCACGAAAGCAAGTACCCCCGGCTGTTACAAATACGATGTCGGCGCATTCCGTTCCGGGACCGTGTATGGAATGAGCGGCGGCAGCAAACCGGAATTAATCATTGTGCCCTGACCTACTAGAGCAGAACCAGCACAACTGTACCCCGTGGCAAGGACGCTTGGCTGGATTTTTTATCGAGAAAAGTCTAACTTCCGCGATCTCCACCAAGTACACCTATGCTGGTTCTGCTCTAAGTAAGGGAGCCAAGAAAATGGCTCGCTTCATCAAGGGGTTTCATTCACGTCCGCATCGCTACATGCTGGTGACGCATTGATGGGGTTGCATCGGGCAACCGCATCCTTCGGAAGCCTTACCGTGTAGCCCGTCCACGATGCGGGCTCTGACGCCGGGTAATCTGTGCTAAGAAGCTGCGCTCCGCCGGCCAGCGAAGCCTCCCGCTTGGCCGTATCGTTCGTGCGCGCTTCCCTGGTCTCTTCGTCGGTCCGGGTACGGATCAAATAACCTTTGCGGACCAGTGCTGAAATTTCTTCCGGCGTTCCGTCATTCTCTTCAACAAATGCAGAATCGGGTTGACCGGGCTGCGCGTTGGTGAAGATGACCCTGCCACGCAGCGACGGATGTCCGTCTAGATAGACAGGACCCACCGGGCGCTGGTCCATGAGAAAGACCACCTTACCCCTCGCCGCGGAGAGAGCGGGCCAACCATTGCGTAGAACAGCTTCCTCCAAGGTTTCATGCTTGCCGCGCACATCATCGGGAGTGATCATTTCGCTGGGCTTGAAGACCGAACGAATTTCAGCATCGAGCAGGTCAAAGGTCGACGAGGTAAATTTTTCGGCGGTCACCGCATGCAGTTCCACGGGAAGGTCGGCCTGCTTGGTCTCGACCAGGATGTAGATGGGCATATGGCGCGGGTGCGCAAGCGACCACTGATGGACGATGCTGAGGCAGGCCGTAAAGGGTTGGCAAACGCTCCGATAATCCCAGTCCTGCACATGCATCACTTTGAAGCCGGGCTTGTTCATCAATCCTTGTGGATCGAATTCGGGGTCCGCAGGCAGACCCTGCGCCGCAACGTACTGTGGCCCTGCCGGATGAGCGTAGCGGCCTCCCTGGGTATCAGCGAAGACATCCAGCTCGATCTGTCGAACGCCCGAGGACAACTGCTGATCGAGCGGGCGGTGCTTGTATTCAAGCTGCGCATACCGGTCTGGATGCTTGGACTGCATGAGTTTTGTTTCATTCGGGGCAATTCCGACGTGGTAGCTGTTATGCGTGCCAATCACCTGAATCTGATTCATCCGAACGGGATCATTGGCGGAGGATTGAGCCAGGGCGAAGGGTTGAAGAGCCGTGGAAAGCAACATCGCGGATACAGCCATAGACCGGACAGGGAACATAGAGCAACTCTCTTTGTGGGATGGCGGCTTGGTCGGTGGTAAGTGCTCCAGCGGGCGATGCACGCGCCGGAACGATGGATTGGTTCTGGTTGTCGAGTTGGAAGTGAGGTTAGAAGTACCATTGCTTTTGCCGAGATCTAAGACAATTCACCGAGACAAGACCGATACATCGGATAAGCCGCCTAGAATCAAATATTTAACGAACATTAACAGGGCGCGATACAGTGAACGCCGGGTTGGCATCGTGTTCACATTCGAGTAACGCAACTCTGCTCTACTGAAGCTCTTAGAGTGCCCATGCCCTCGGGTAGCATCCATCACGACCCCGCATCTCTGCCAGATTTCTCGACGCCTGATCCTCGCCGCGAATTAGTGGGGCGCGTTCTCGCGTCGGCGACCTTTGTAAAAAGTGAGCGGCTGTCGAGCATGCTGCTGTATATCTGCGAACAGGCGCTCAAGGGGCGGAAGAGGGATCTGACCGAGCAGAAGATTGGAGAAGCCGTCTTTAACAGGTCGCCTCATTTCGATTCGGCCATCGACGGAATTGTGCGCACCCACGCCAGCCGCCTGCGCAAGAAACTCGACCTCTACTTCGAAGGGGAAGGCGCGCAGGAACAGATGCGCATCGTGCTTCCGCGCGGGGGCTACAGCCCTCTTTTTGAACCACGAACCTCTGTAGAAATTGCGCTCGTTCCTTCAGTAACAGAGCCCGGTGTCACAGCACTCCCCTCCGATCTGCTGTCCTCAAGTCCAATTGCGGTTAATCCGGGGCTCGCGGCGAGGGTCGGTCGCCGCAGGCTGAGCATGCCCCTGGCGTGGAGTCTGGTTGTGATTCTAGCCATTGGGATAGTGGCCATGTTTCTGCGTGACCGGAGCGTGCTGGCGACGCTGCGGCAAGCCGCGGCCCCGGATCGCTCCCTTTCGTTGCCGATCTTCTCTTCGAAAGAATCAACCTTGATCGTTCCTTCCGATTGCGGACTGGTCATCTCTGAAGCCTCGTTGAACCGCCAGGTGGGATTGGCCGAGTATCTGCAAGGCGACTATTTGAGGGAGGGTCCCAGGTCGGAGACCACTCCTGAGAAGTTGGCCAGCGAGCTGCGCCGCCGACGCTATACATCGATTGTCGATCTCGAAGCGGTCCAGTCGCTCTCTCAGATTGCGCGCTATCAACAGAGCAAATTTGATGTGCGCTTCGCCCGCGATGTGCGACCCAACGACTTCAAGCAGGGCAATGTCATTTTGCTGGGAGCCGCACAAGGCAATCCCTGGGTGGAATTGTTTGAGCACAACATGAACTTTGTCATCTCCAAAAACTGGCAGACTGGCGGCTTCTCTGTGCTGAATCGTTTTCCTCAAGGCCAGGAGGCGCGGCAGTGGGAATCTTCCCGTGACGTCGAGCGGCCGCGCGTCTACGGAGTTGTGGCCTACTTGCCAAACCTCAGCGGCGTAGGCCATGCTTTGCTTCTTGAAGGGACCTCCATGGCCGGCACTGAGTGCGCCTGGGACTTCGCCTCCGACGATTCCCAGCTTGCTCCCTTCCTCAATCGAATCCGACGCCCGGATGGCACCATCCCGCATTTCGAGGTTCTGCTGGAGACGAGCAACATGAGCGGAAGCGCGCTGAAAGGCAATATCGTTGCCTGGCGGGTTGTTCGTGACCAGACTCGATAGCACCCACGCGAATTGTGATGGACGCAGCGAACTCGCCTGACGGGTTTGCGAGCGGATCCTTCGCGTTCTCGTTAGACCGTCCCTTGCTCATTCTCCTGTCCCTCGGTTTCCGGGGAGTGCTAGCCTCAAGATGAAAGGTGAGATTCATGGTCTGTATTGAGCAGTGCATTGAGATCGCTGCGCCAATCCAGCGTTGCTTCGACCTATCACGCAGTGTAGAGGTGCATCTACTTGGGACAGAACACTCGGGGGAACGAGCGGTTGGAGGGGTCGTAACAGGCCTCATTGGTCCAAACGATTTTGTCCGTTGGCAAGCAAAACACTTTGGAATTCGTCAACACCTAACGAGCCAAATTACTGCGTTTGCATCGCCCAGTTATTTCCAGGACACAATGATCGAGGGTGCGTTCAAGTCAATGAAGCACGATCACTTTTTCAGAGAGCTGGCCGAGAACAGCACCGAAGTAAGAGATCGCTTTACATTCTCGGCCCCTCTCTTATTCCTCGGACTCATCGCAGAGCGATTGTTTCTTGCAAGCTATATGGAAGACCTCCTCAGACATCGCAACCAAGTACTTAAGGAGATTGCTGAGTCTGATCGATGGCAACGTTTTCTGCCCAGATCGTAAGTTTTCCAGCGATCGCGCCCAACGAAGGCCACAGATACAAGCAAGCCGCCCGAAGGCGGCCTTCATGGGAAGGTCTCGGAGAAATTGCCGAAAATTGGTTCTCAGTAGCTTGAAAAATACTGTAGGTCGCGTTGTCCGCACCATCAATGATTTGAATATTTTTCATAGCCTTCATAGTGCCTCGAAGAAGAATTCAGCCCAGATGGAAATGACCCTAAAGGAACCCCGTGCAAATAAATCGTAGCTACATTGTCAAGGTATGTGCCTGATCACTGCGGCGGCCTGTTTACCCCACTCAAACCAAAATCGGGCTTGAATGGGCTACCCTGGCTGTTAGTTTGAGGGAAAAAGAACTGCAGATCCCTCGACTTCGCTCGGGATGACAAAGGGGAGAGCGGAGTCTTCGTCAGCATTGGTTGCTGATCCAGTGAACCGTAGATCTCTCCGCTTCCACAGCAAGCCGGGACAGGTCGCTAACGCTCCGGTCGAGATGACAATTTTGTTGTGGCGCCCTCATCACCTCCGGTCCCGTGGCAAGCAGGGAAAGGCTACGTGCCAATTCAGTAACAGTTTGCATCCATGTTTCGGCGCAGGCTACCGCACAACACAGTCTCGCCGCAGCGAGCTTAGCCACGCTTTTCGTTTGGTTTCCGCAGCTGTTGGTTCTCGGGGTCTGGTCCAGTCGAACTAAATGGTGGACGCGGGTGGAATCGAACCACCAACCTGTCGATTAAGAGTCGTAGACCAGGGGAGCGAAGGGATTTTACCCTCGACTCCCCTGGTCTCCTCTAGTGGCTGAAAACATTGGGGAAACCCCACTGCCTGAACTATCTTCCATTGACGAAATACCGCTCACGGTATCCCGCGTCTTCCCGCCAGGGTCCCCACAATTTCCACCACAATCGGGCGCAGTCTGTTTGGCCAGCGAGGTGCGTCTCTCCTCTGTAATGGCATTCTGGTAACGGTTACTTTGAAAGGTTAGGTAATTCTTTGCACCGAGAGTAGGCTGGCACTTCCCCCAAGAACGCTCTGCAGTCACACCTAAAGGGGGGGGGGGATTTGTGATCGATCAGGACTACTTTATTTTGCTCGGCTTGGCATTCATCGCCTGGTGGGTTCTCGGCGCATTCGCGGTGATGTATGCTGCGCAAAAGCGTGGCTACAATTCAGGAAATTGGCTCATTACAGGCCTCTTCTTTGGCCCGCTACTGGCGTCGCTGTTTCTGATAGCTAATCCCGAAAAGGCGCCGTCCACGGAGAGCACCGCCGCGCCAACAGCCTGAGCATCACGTAGCATTTGTGCCGCTCGCCTTCCCCGAATCGCTCTTCCACGATTCTCAGCTCTTTAGCCGCACGGAGTGAGTAGGCGGGCAGCTTGCCGCCAAAATACTGCCCGTTAAACTGCTGGAAGAGAGCGCGAAGCTGTTTGCCATCTAACATGCTGATGCGCCCCTCCCCCCTGGCGCGACGATTTCCGCCTAGATCGGTTCCACGTCGATTCGTATGCCAATGGCTTCGGTTCTCTCTTCTAAATCGACTTCCCCTAGCGGCGTTCCTTCGAGCTGTTTCAGGTAGTCGACATACCCATACTTAGCCCCGACGGTACCGTAGTGCTTAAAGCGAAACGTTATGTCCACGATTAGATAAATGCTCTCCTGGTTCTCGAACTGAAGCGAAACCCTCTGACCAATGCCGGGCGGCCAGGTGAACTGCGAGCGCGGAATAGCGCATACCAATTCGGTTCCGTGGAAAAATTGAATCTGGTTTTTGTCTGCCATGTTTTTGCCCCTTTCTGTCGCTTGGTTTTTTGTGTTTTATGCCCGGCTCCGGGGGAACATGATCACATTGACTGTATCCCTGGCAACTTTGAGCGAGGGCGGTTGAGCAGCTCCCGCGCCGCGCTCCTCCAGTGCCAGGGCCACCTGGCGCGCGATCTCTTCTTGGATGGAGGGGTGCATAATGTCCAGCGCCACCGGCGGCTCCCGAGGAGGAAGGGGCTTTCGCGGGCCGCGAACCCGGTCAAAATCTCTTCGCTCTGCCTGTTCTGAGATGTGTGTGTAGTGGTCGGTCATCCTGGCGGACACGTGGCCGGCACGCTTCATGATCACCGCGATCCTTATACCTTCCTCCGCCATCCTCGTGATGGCCGTATGGCGAGTGTCATAGGGCCTGAAGCCGGGTAGCTTGGCTGCCAGACGTACCTCATCCCAAGCCTTTCGAAGCCCGGTTTCGGACATCGAGTGAGCCGGATCGAAGTGGTTGCGCACTAACCGAGACGGGAAGAGATAGTGCAGCGGGGAGTTCGCTCCCAATGCTTTCGCGCGCGCAATGAGCTTCCCCGTAGCCCATTGCGCCTCCGCAGAAATCAAGGCGATCGTCCTCATGCGATACCGATTCTTCGCTCCATCGGGCGAAACAGAAATCACTTGTTGCTGCAGGTTGATATCGCCCAGGCGGAGCGCTCGTAGCTCATTGGTCGACATCGATGTGTCGAAGGCTAGGAGCGAGTACCAATACACCGTGGCCCAGCGCGGCTGGAGAGTGCATATTCGGAGCCAACGTTCTTGCTCCTCGGGAGTCAATGCCCGCGGCAGCTCCGATTCCTTCACCAAGAGCTTCTCATAGGTGTGCTCGAACAAATGAGTCCAGCAGCCGGCACGTTTGAGAAGGCGAATTAAGATGTCTAATTCTTTGTTCACCACGCGTGGGCCGACGGGCGAGGGCCCGAGCTCCTTTGCATTGCAACGCTGTGGGCGAATGAATGGCGCCGCTCCGCGCGACCTCAGGTGTTGGTATTCGGTCAGATCGCGAGGTTTGATGTCGGCGAGCTTACGGCCAGAGAAGAACAGCCCGAGCGTTCTCAGTCCGCCGCGAAAATCTTTTTCGGTTGCCTTGCGGATATAACGTGGTGAGACATGTCCATCTTGCGGCATAGATAACCGGGTTTGCAGCCAAAGATTCGCAGCTTCATCGAAGCTTAGAGAGCCCTCGAACTCGACGGAAAATGGGTTCTCGTGGACGGAAAAGGGATTTTCGTGGAAGATCATGCTGCACCGCCGGTCTTGATACTCTCCAGCGCTTCATGAGCGCGCAGGAAAGCGCGGCGCAGGTGATCGGGAAACTCAACCTTTAACGATCGGCCATCGGGCACCCCACGTTCGAAATCAAGTTCCAAGTCGAGTTCTCGAAGAATCTCTAGGAGATCCATACTTTGTTCGGGGGAGGGTACGCGGGGGAGGATGCGGATAAGAATAGACTTCTGTGTAGCCATATTGCCTCCTTACAGGCGATTTTGGTTAGCGTCCCCGTGAGTGTTAGCGCACTTGCGGGGGCGCGCCTGAAGTTGTAAATGGAGGGGCTGTATTGCGTCAAGTCATTATTTTTCAGTGGTTTAATCAATCATTTTTGCGAGATTTCACACTTCTGGATTAAACCAGCTTATCTCCAACGATGACGCCGCATTCGGAGCGCTTGGAGAAGCGGGAAATCTTAGTCCGACATTGTGTTAGGTTTAGCGAATTCCTTGGAAATTCGAATCAGACCGTCACACTTTTGCGTAATCTTTATCCAAAAATGGATTAAAGCTTACATTCTCCAGGCCGTTCGAACCTCTCGAGTCTGGCCAGGAATTGCAACCATTGCGGCTTGTCCGAACTGCGCGCCGCATTGTTGGCATCGAAAGCAATGTGGAAGCTTCGTGAGCTCTGTCGATCCGCACGCTTCGCACTCTTCCGGCTTCTCTTCTACCTTCGCGGCCAACTGGGTTGGGATCTGCAGCGGCGCCGCAGCGAGCTTCTTGTAGTAGTCGATCAGGCCGAGCGAAAGATTGGACCCGCGCATGTAGTTGAGGGCTTGCGTGCAGCTATCGACATCATCATCGTGAGCTCCGGCAGGAAAGACGCACATGGAGTAGAGAAAGTCTGCCAACCATGGAGCGGACTGAGGAAGAAATACCTTCCCACACTCGACCAGTGGGCTAGCGGCATTCGCGCGCGAAACTTTGTCCGAGTCCACCTTGATGGCCAGGACAGGGAACCTGGTGCTTGCCTGCAACTCTTGGATCAAAGATTGACCGCTGGCTTTGTCTTCGACCAGGACGACGTTCGGACGCCACTCCTGAGCGAGAGCCGTGACCTTTCTTTTGAGCTCCGGAAACTCGCAGCGCGCCGACCAGCGATCGAGCAGGTAGAATCCGTTCTCGCTCTCTCCCCACGTCGTGCAGACTGAGAAGTCATTTTCCTTACCTGTTTTGAAAGCCGTGTCCCACGATTGAACGATCCGCCGGAACTTCGGCGGCAGTTCGGTGTATCGCTTCCACCATTCGCGTTTGAAGATTTCGCCCTCTACAGCGCTCGGACGCTGCTGATAGAGCGCTGACCAGGCAGAACCGCCAACGGCCGCGCGTATGCCCCTTAGCGCTTCAGCAGAGAACCTCCGAGGCCACAATGCCTCCCCTTCTCTCCGGCCATCTCCGTCAACCTCCGCGATCGCCGGCAGGCTGAGCACATTCCAGCCTTCGTCACCGTGTTCTCTCAAGAGCCAGCCGGCCAGATCGTCGTGGTGCCATCGCGTTTGAATGAGAACGATGGCTCCCTGTGGCTGCAGTCGGGTATAGGCAACGCTGCCAAACCATTCGTGAAGGGAATGACGGATGTTTTCGCTGCGCGCCTCGTCGGCGTCTTTCAGCGGATCGTCGACCAGGAGGAGATCCGCGCCGCGGCCGGTGATGGCAGCGCCGCGGCCGACAGCGTAGTATGCCCCACCGGCGGTGGTGACAAAACGCTTCATGCTGTTCGAGTCCTCTGCGACTCCGAGCTCAGAGAAGGTGGCCTTTGTGTGATTGTCGTTCACATACCCGCGGACTACGCGGCCGAAGTCATCGGCCAGGTCCTGCGCGTAGGTTGCGCAAATGATCGACTTCTCTGGGTTCCTTCCGAGGAACCAGGAGGGGAAAACTTGCGTGGCGAGCAGGGTCTTGCCGTGACGTGGGGGCATGAAGACCATCAGCCGTCGAATCTCACCGCGCTCAACGGCTTCAAGTTTGGCGATCAGCCGGGAGTGATGCCAGGCGAGTTCAAACCTTGGAAACATCAACGGTGCGTACGCGGCAAGGCTTCTGCGTGCGAGGCCCAGAACCTCATTGGGGTTTTGTCGTTTGGGGGGCATCGATCACCTCTCCTGAAAGCTCTTTGTGCTGGATGTAGGACCTTGCAATGCGTTCCGCAGCTGCATGGTCGAGATTTACATGCATGATGGTTTTCAGCTTGGGTTGTACTTCGCCACGAAGGCTCGCAATCTCCAGGATGATGCGCACTCTCACGGTGGCGGCCGCAACAAAAGCCTGTGTGTGATTCCTTTGGAGCGCAATCTTCTGGATTTCTGCCAGTTCCAGATCTCTCGCCTGCAAGGCCTCGATCGAGGCCATGGTGGCAATTGGCGATGAATCAAGAAACCTGTCAACACCGAGGTGTAGTTCCTTGTGGCGATAGATATTCGTTTGCGGAAGCCCGGTCGCCCGCGCTACCTGCGGAACGCTCTTGCCGTCGAGAAGATCGGCATCAATTTGTTCTCGCCGCGAATCATCGCAAATCCTGCAGTGTCGAGCCATCGGTTTTTCTTTAGCGCCCGCACCGCGGCATTCCGTCCGGTGAAGGCGCCGGCAGGTTCGTTCCGGCAGGATATCCACTGTTCGCGCCCGAAGGGCTGGAGACCATCGACGGCCGCTCGCGACGGTTGTCGGGCACACTCGTGATTGGGGTGGCCGGCTGAGTCGCGGGAGGACTACCCGGCAGGGAAACATCGATCGGCTGATTCAACGGCACAGTTGCGGTGGACGAGGCCCGGTTGGGCACTCGGGTCGCGATGGGGTACGCTTCGGGTGGCATCGTGTTCGCCATGATGTTTCACTCCTTGGTACTTCGGTTGATGGTTCGTTCGGATCGGGGGCGCGCCCGGCACGTGCACAAGGAGATCCATGCCGGGCACCCTTTATCGCGGCAAGGACAGCCTGAAGAACGGGGTGACCCGCAAAGGAGCTGTCCGTGCCGCTGTTTCGCCGCAGTCCTGTTTCGGCAGGCGGGCGGCGAAGTCAAAATCACGCGATCGCCTCAACCTCGTGGGGGTAATACTGCGCCTCGAATTCGACCCCGTTCGACTTTCGCAAGATGCAGTAGCAGTCGTCCGGCGAGATGCAGCGAGTCGAGACCATGGTGTAGACGGTTCCGGTAAGTTTGTGCCTGATCCGCGTGCCTGGCGAGAAATACAGCTTGCCGGCTTTCGCGTTGCAATCGGAACAGCCGCAGTCACCTCCGCAATCGCCGTCGCCGTGGCCGTGGCCATCGTGATTCTTCACGACGGAATCGCCCGAGCCGAATGGATCGGACCCCGGTCTTGTTCCCCCCGTTGGCGCCAACTTGAAAGTCGAACCGTCTGCGGCCGGCCGGGGAAGGTCGATGCTGCCATCTGCTTTCGCGAATCGGAACGGATTGTTGTCTGACGCAGTGGACGAACCATCGCCAAGTGGATCGTGTGACGGGGTTGGCGCCTTGTAGGGCATGACGCGGCCGTCATCGATTCCCGTCTTGCTTGATTTTGAGAAAAACTTGAAACCGGAGACATCCTCATCCTCCGCGGATGAGCTGCAGGCCAAGCCTGCGAAACGATCTACATTCTCTGGTGCGAAACGAAATTGCTCACTCATAAGCGTTCCCTCACTGGACGAAACTAGTTTTGTCTTACTGCGCGGCCCTTAACTCGAGCTCGAGCCCTTGCTTATTTTTCCGCAGTTGACCGATTTCGTAATTGACAGCATTGTGAGCCCGCTTCGCTTCTTCGGCCTTCTGCAGGGCCTCGCGAGCGAAATTGGCGGCCTCAACCTCTGACTTGAGCAGAGCCTCGAACTCGTCTTCATTGCGCCGCAGAGCGAGAGAAAGCCCGGCTCGTTGCGCGGTTTTCGCCAAAGGTTCAGCCGTGGCAACGGCTTCTTCATACTCCAGTTGGGCACCACGCAGACGGGAGCGTTTGGCCTGGATTTGCGTGGCAATCGGGACTAGATCGACGGGATCACCCTTGGCGGCTTGGCGACAGGCCCGGTCATATTCAAGTTCCAGGCGCTCAATATCGCTTTCGAGCGTCACGCGTTGCGCGGCGAAAAAACTAACACGCGAGTTGATTTCCTGAATAGCTTTCATTGCATTGTTGTGGGCGTTTTCCGCGGCTTCTGTTGCGGTCATCGACTGCACTGCTGTTGCCATGTGGTGCCTCCGTGTGTGTTGGACTATATCGCTCAAAGCATATGTTCATGGTTGACGAGTTAGCTTCAACTAACCCAACGTTTCAAGAACCAATTCTCTTCCGAGACTTCGACGAGTCACTAGCCATTCATTCCACCTTTCATTTGCGGACGCATGCCGCCATCCATACCGGGATTGAGGAGTAAACCTGATATAGAAGGAGAACTCTTGAACGCTAAGACATAAAGGAATACTAACGAAGACGTGATGCTGTAAGTGACGGTCTCGGAATAGGTGCTGGCGCTGGATTTGAATATGTCGAAGGTTGTCAGAGAAGACGAATTATTTTGTCCTCCTGATCCGGTATTTGAGTTGCTCTCTCGAACCGCAGCACCTAGTGTACTGTCCACGAATTAGCTGGACATTCGTTTACGGTTCTTCGGGGCAGTGCATCCAGGCTGGATCTGTTCCAGGGTTTGGCGGCAACGAGTGAGTTTGGCGACGATGGAGTCAACTGTGGCGGTCCAGACGAAGGGCTTGGGATTCTCGTTCCAGGCGGTCAGGAAGTCTTCAATGGCTGTGACAAGATCATCGACACTCAGAAACGAACCACGACGGATGCGTTGGTTGGTTAGCTCGGCAAACCAGCGCTCAATTAGGTTCAGCCAACTGCAACTGGTCGGCACGTAGTGGATAACAAAGCGGGGATGCTTGTCGAGCCAAGCCTTGACGTTGTCGTGCCCGTGAGTGCCGTAGTTATCCATTACTAAGTGCAGAGTGGTTTTGCCGGGGAACTCCCGGTCGATGCGCCGTAGGAAGCTTAAGAACTCCTGATGGCGATGCCGCTTGTGAAAGTCGCCGATGACTTTACCCTGCAGTAGATCGAGCGCGGCGAACAGCGTGGTCGTGCCATTTCGTTTGTAGTCGTGAGTCATCGTGCCGCAACGACCCTTCTTCAACGGCAGGCCGGGTTGAGTGCGGTTTAAGGCCTGAATCTGGCTCTTCTCGTCTACGCATAGGACGATCGCCTTATCTGGCGGATTCAAGTAGAGACCGACGACGTCGGTAAGTTTTTCCAGAAACTTGGGGTCACGCGAGAGTTTGAAGGTCCTGGTGCGATGCGGTTTGAGGTTGTGGCTCCGCCAAAGGTTACTCACCGTCGACTTACTGATTCCCTGGTTGGCCGCCAGGGTTCGACAACTCCAATGGGTGCTCCCCTTGGGCTTCGATTGCAGGGTAGTGTCGATGACCGCCTTGATCCGATCCGAGTTGTAGGTCGGCTTGCGGCCGCGACCCGGTGCTATCTCCCACAGCCCCTGCAATCCTAGTGTGGTGAAACGCTCCCGCCAGAGTCGAACCGTCTTGCGATTAATTTTCAAGTTTGCAGCGATCACCCTCTCAGGTTCTCCGGCAGCGGCAGCCAGAACGATACGGCATCGCAGTGCCACCTGCTGTGGCGTTCCCATGGCTGCCAACCAGAGCTCAATCTGCTCCTGCTGATCTCTAGAAACAGTAAGTTGCTGGACAGAGCGGGGCATGACTTAGTATGCATTTACTCCATCTGTCTTGTCCAGTTATTTGTTGGACACTACACTAGCGAGTCGGTATAGGGAACTGTTTGGGGGGAGATGGATGACGCGAATACATGGATAAGATCACCCTGCGACGTTGTGACGGACGCTGTTACATTGGAGATACTATTCGCGTCGTTAAAATTGGATGTGTCGAGCGGAGACGTTGTTGCGATGCCGGAGTATTCGTGAATCGCCACGGCGATCCCTTGGTTGGCAAATGTCCCTCCGCTATAGGATACTGTCACCGTATTCGCGCCTGCGACGCAATTGGATGCGTACCAGCATGTCGCGATGACGTTATTCTGCTCGTTCGGTCCAATCTGAGTGTATGTATTGCCGTTGGAGTCCGATATCGACAGAGAACCGGCACCCCCGAAAGGCTCCGTCCCCACAACGTCGACGACCAGCAAGTTACCAGCGGTGTTATTTAGAGAAAACGCCAGGGCGTTCGACGCTGACACGTTAAGGTGCTGGACCGCTCCCTGAATAAATGACATTTTCTTACCTCATCGCGTGTAGCGCGCCCGCATTTGGTCAGTCGCCTTCGGCGCGACCGCAAAAGTGATCTTTACCTCAACTTTCCTTGTTTCAAGCCTTGCTTCACAATGTCGAGAATGTCTTCGGCGTGAGACTTCAAAGTGGAGCGCATGCCATTGCGGTCGAATGCGTTGACCTGGCCTTGATAATTCAAATTGAAGTTGGTAATTCCATCGCCGCCCTGGTTGACCAGTCGCTCAAAGTTCTGTGTCTGCGGTGAACTGAGAACGCGTTCTCCCGCGTGCGCAATGATCGGTACCGGTAGACCGTGCGCCCCGCTCACGATTCCGCCTTGCTCAAATGCCTCGAATGCAAGTACAGAGGCATAAGCTGCAGCGGACGCAGGCGGCGCGAGAACTGGACCGACGATTGGAACAGCTGAAACCGAGGCGTAGGTGTTGGCCGCAGCCGTTGCCGCTGCCTGGGCAATCTGTCCCAGCGACAGCGTCTTGCTTGCTGCTTGCCCGGTAGCCTGGAGTATCAGAGTCCTCGCCCACATTTCTACTTCATTCTCGATCCATTTCTCGACGAAGCTGGCAAGCTGAGCGAGGATCTGGTCAAACATCTGCGCAAATACCTGTGCCGGCCTCTGCGTTGAGGTGATCAGCTTGTTGATCGACTCATTCAGGTCGCTCGTGATGGCCGCATAGACCTTTTCGAAGCCGGCGAGCTGCTGCTTGAGGATCGCATCCTGATCCGCGAGTCTCTTAAGTTCGCCCTTTTGCTGGATCTCCGTGAGCTTGTTCTGTAATTCCTGAGCCTTGTCGGTCTCTCGCGCTCCCTGGGCGATAACAATTTCCTTGCGAAGAAAGTCTTCGTTCTCTGCCTGCACGGCCTCGTGAAACTTCTTCAGCTCTGCGAGTTGCTTGCCGGCATCCGACTCGGTGCCGATGTTGTAGGGGGATTCCTCCTGCGCGTGGCCGAGCTCGAGGTTGCCAAGATTCTGTTCGTGCTGGCCGGCGAGCTGATCGGTTGCTGTTTTAGCCTGAGCCTTCTGCAGATCCTCTGTACCCTTCGGGAAGCTGTCCAGGATGCGCTGGTACTCGTCGGCGTCCTTCTTCAGTTCGGCGTTGTTCTTCTTTGCTTCCTCGTGGACCTTGCCGAACAGGTCGCCTGCCGGCTCTTTCTTGCCGAGTTGCTCCTGCGCCTGGAGCAGTTTCGAAACAACCTCGTCCTCCTGCCTTTGCGCAAGTTTTGCATCGTTGACGTGCTCACTCCAGAAAGCCGCTGTCTGGTTGGCACTCTTGCCGTAGATCGACTCTTCCTGGGCGAGCAGGCGCTCCAGCCCGCGGAGATACTCCTCCGATGCTTTGTTGGCGGCAGAATCACCCGCCTTGTCGCCTTGTAGTTGGCCGGCCTTCGCGCGAAGCGGGCTCTGCGCCTCCAGTGCCTGCATCTGCACGGATAGCTTGCCTAGTAGGCCTTGGGCGTTCTGCAGATCGGCGATCCGCGTTGAAAAGTCCGCGGTATCGGCGGCTTGACCGCTGTCGGCTGACCCAATCTCGATTGCCAACCGATCTACCAGGCTGGCCTTCGATGGATCTTGGCCCAGGGCTTCCTCGGCCTTCTTTTGTAGAGAGACGTTCTCGTCGAGCAATACTTTTAGCTTGCCGTTCGCCTCTTCGATGACCTTCTGAATGGCTTCGTGGTAAGCCTTTGTGGCTGCGACCACTTTAGCCGGATCGCCATTCGAGGCGCCCAATTGCGTGTCGTACTGATCCTTCGCCGATTGGGCCTTTGCGCCGGCATCGTTGACTATGCCGCTCGCCGCTTCTGTGACAGGCCCAGTCTCGGCCTTGCCTGTAAGCAGCGATGCCCCGAAGGAAATCTGTAGATCCTTTCGGGCATAGATGGCGTCGATTTTTTTGACTACACCGTCGAGCGCATCCTGTAGTTTATCCGCGGCGACGACGTCCTCGCTGAGCGCCGTCTGGAGTCCGTTATTTGGGTGGCCCTCCAGCTTGTCGATCTGATCCTGGAGCTTGGAATTCTCAAGGATGATCTGATCGGTGGTTTCTTGAATCTTATCGCTGGCATCACCGAATGCTCGCGATATTGCCTGGCCAGCCTCGTCGGCCTTGGTGATCGTATCGTAGAGTTTAGTCCCGATCTGGACCAGCACTTCGCCGAGCGCCAGGGCGCCGATGATGGGGAAGGCGGCCTGAAGAATAGGCCCTAGGCCGAGCGTAGTTGCGGCGAAGGCAGCCGCAGCCCGATTACCGCTCTGCAGGCGGCCTTCGAGAATGCCAATGCCGGCGCTGGCCGATTGACGGGCGGAAATGCCGACCGAGGTGTTTGCGGCAGCCACGCCTTCGACTGCCGCGGTCTCTTCCGTTGCTGCGACTATATCGGCCTCGCGCGCGGCAGCCAGGGCTTCCTTTGCCGCAATGAGCTGCTCTGTGGTCTCCGTCTCGACTCGCTGCGCATTGGCGACAACAGCAATGGCCTCGGCATCGGTGCGCCCGGCGTACTGGCTTATGGCTGCGTTGAGTTCGGTCTTTGCCGCTTTGGCTGCGAGAGTTGCCTCAGACAACTGCAGTTCTGCGTCTGATAGAGCCACCGCGCCTGCAGATTCGGCATCTTCTGCCAGCGCATCGAAGTCCGCTGAGGCAGCAAGGTTCTTCTTTGCGGTAGCCAGGGCTTCGCTGGCAGCAATCAACCGCTGCTGGGCCGCTGAGACGGCATCAAGCGATGCTGCGTCATCAAGCTGATTCTTTACCGAATCGGAAACAACAGCACTGAGCTCCTGGCGCGCGGCGGCCTGTTCGAGGGTTGCGGCTGCAACCTCCCGTTGCAATTCGACGCCTGATGCGCTTCCCCCTGGAGCCTCCGCGACGGCCGCTCCCGTAGTGAATCGGAAGGATGATTGCTGCGCATTGATTGCGTCGACTTTTTGTTGAGCCGCCTCGACCGCCGCTGCATATTCGGCGATCGCTGCTTTCGCTTGGTCGCTACCTTGCTCAGCCGCCTTGCCGAAAGCCAGCTGGGCGGATGCCATGTTGGCCGAGGCCTTCTCGACAGCGGCTTGCGCGTCGGCGAATCCGGATTGAAGGGCTGAGATGTCTGTGGCAATTCGAACTCTAATTTCATCTGCCATTGGGCCTCCCGGTCTCCGCTCCAGAAGCATCTTCGAAGCGCAAGAACTTACTGTTGAACTTCACTTGTACGCAGCCGGGCTGATCACTGCGTGCCTTGGCAACGATGATTTCGCCGGTCTCCTTTGGCGCCTCGGTTTCGTCATCGATCTCGCGATGAATTAGCAACGCGCAATGGGACTCGTAGGCGATATCGCCGGACTGGCGAAAGTCCTGCAGCGTGGGCGGATTGTTGCGGCTGCTCCCGCTCTTTTCTGAAACCGAGCTGAGCAGCATAACCGCCAAATGCTCATCTTTTGCGAGACGCGCAAGCTGCACGGCTGCATCTGTGACGGCGAGATAGCGGTGCTCCGGCCGTCCCGCGAATTTCATTTTTTGCAGATAGTCCACAAAAACGATCTGGGTCCCAATACGACGTTTTGCACTGCGAACCCGCGACACCAGTTGATCAATGCTGAGCGTCGAGGAATCATCGATCACGAGGGGCCACGTCGCAACCTCATCCATGGCCGCGAGAACTCGCTGATGTTCCTCGTCCGTCTGGCGTTCAGGTCTGCGGAGCTTATGGAAGGGGACACCGGAAACCTCCGCCCAGATCCGGCGAAGCGTTTGCCCTGCAGTCATTTCAAGCTCGAAGGTATGAATCGGAATCCCGCGGCGACCATGGCGAATGAGGGTCTGCGTCTTGAAAGCAGTCTTTCCCATCGCTGGCCTTCCGCCGGCGCTTGTCAGTTCTCCACGATGCAGGCCGCCAATAAGGCGATCTAGGGTCGGGATGCCAAAGTCGAATGCCGGCTCTTCCTTGCCTGCCCGCTGCCTCTCCAGGCGATCAGACTCGGCAAGAGACTGCTGGCCAAGCGTGAGCGTGGTGCGCTCATCGGCGGTGATCGCAAGCAGATCGCGATCCGCGGCTGTGATGAGATCCTGTGGCGATTCTTCGCCCTGGTCCGCGGCGCGCGCTGCGTAGTCCTGGCACACAGAAATGACCTGCCGCAGGTGCCATTTCTCACACACGATGCGGACGTATTCTCGAATGTTCAGCCGACGGGGAATGCCCTCAGTCAAAGAGCAAAGGTATGGGCGACCGCCAACCGAGTCGAGTAGCTTTCGCTCAAGTAAGCGATCTGTAAGCGTGAGAATGTCGACGGCCTTACTCTCACTGCGAAGCGTCTTTTGAACGTTGAAAATCCTTCGGTGCGAGTCGAGATAGAAAGCTTCTTCGGCTAAGCCGTCCAACTGGTCCGCTGCAGTGTCGTCGACCAAGAGCGCGCCCAGAATCGTCCTCTCAGCGTCAACGCTCGCAGGGATTGCGCGGTCGAGTGCGATTTCCATTAGGCTCATGCTGCACCGCCGTTCGCATATCGCCGCTCTGCGGTCTTGGATTTGAGCTTTTCTTTGTCTTTCCACGGCCACGAATCCTGGTTTCTCCAACTTCCATCACCGAAAAACTTCTCAACGTCGATGGGCCTCCAAAGTTTGCCAACGTTCCGCTCATAGTGACGGTGAGAAGCAATCATGGAGTCACGGATTTGCTCAGCCTTTCGGCCAGCCTTTAGTTCGGCCTTCACCACCTCCGCGATCGTCCGCAAAAGGAATCTGCCAGAGATACCCAGCTCGATGATCACTGACTGGGCGATCATTTCTGGTGAAATAACGTCGCCGCTTTCTCCTTTAGGTGAAGATGAAGATGAAGAGCAGTTCTCGGGCAGAGTTTCGGCAGCACTCGGGCACAGTTTCGGCAGACCTTCGGTAGTTTCTGGGCAGTACCTCTTGTTGGCTCGTTGCCGTTGAGATTCGCTGAAACTCTTTTGTTTTTCGAAAGATCGGCGCAAACCATCCTGTATCCACCATTGACCGTCTGGGCTCAGTTTCCAGGCACCGCTATCGAGGAGTTGTTGCTTGATACGTTTCCAATCTTCGTCGCCGGGATTGCGGAGACGGTTGCGGATCGCTCTGTCTTCGGCAGCAATCCGGCAGCTTTCCGGTGATGCTGCGGCAGTACACATCAGCAAGATGTGAGCGCCAACGGTGTCCAGATCCATGGCCATGACCGCGTCATCGCCAGAGAACTGTCGCGGATAAAATTGGAAGGCAGGAGAACGCTGCTGCTGCTGTTTCCTCACGCGGCGCTCCCGCAAATCGGGCACCTCAGCTCGTGTGCCAAGCGTTCAACCTGCCGAGATTGGAAGACGAGAACCTCGGTGCGTGGAAAGACACCTTCAGCCTCTGCACGAGCGATCTCCAGGCGGGCGGTGCGTTCCGCGGAGACGAATTTGCTGCGAACTTCGCAAACTAGCGTAGTATTCATTTTGAGTTCTCCGTAACCCCCCGGGCTGGCAGCCATGGCGTGGCGTGCCGGCCCTTCGTTCTTTCGGCTTAAGCGGTGCGCCGCGCTGGACAAAAACTTTCCTCGAGAATCCGTTGAATCTCACTCTCGGCCACGCGAACGCTGCGCCCAATGCGGAAAACGTTGATCCTGCCTTGGTCAATTTGATTTCGCAAAGTCTTATTCGCCAAGCCCAGTCGCCTTGCCGCCGCATCGACCTTGTGTAACTCTTCCGCTTTGAATCTCGCATCCATAACCTTTACCCGCCCTTTCCCACTTCCCATGATTTCCCTGTATGCCTTTTTTTGCTAGACGTGATCGTGTTTTTTCTGTAGCCTGAAAAAGTAATAATCGGGCAACAGGTAAATCGTGAGACTAAAACAAGCAAAAACGAACCAGGAAGAGAGCATCGAAGGGCGCCTGAAGCGTTTAGTGCGCTACGTGAACGCACCAGAGATCGATGGCTTTGATCGCCAGAGCCTCGATCGCTTACGGGACTATGCCGACACCTGGCTGGCATGCTCAAGCGCGCAGGAATGGTGCGCCAAGTTTTCAGAGCAATGGCAATCCATCACCGAAACGTTGACCCAGACCCAACTCGTCATGTACCCATTTCCAGGGCCGACAAAGAATTTCATTCGCGCCTGGGACTGGAAGCAGTTGCATGTGACACCGGAAAAAGACGACCGGCGAAAGCTGGACAAACTCTTTGCAGATTTTCTTTCCGAATCGAGCGACCGTCTCGGAGTCTGCAAAGGATGCGGCTCGTATTTTGTGAATACGCCAAAACGCACTGACTACTGCACCGAGAAGTGCAAGAGTAACGCGACGGCGCGAGAGGTACGACATAGGCTAGATCATCTGAAGTGGGCCAAGGTCACCGCTGCGATGAGGGCGGTGCTCAGAAAGCACTCGGGGCAAAAAATCGGCAAGGTTAACCAGCGCAGGGAAGCCTGCATGAAGACGACCAAGCCGAACGTGTCCTTGCGGTTTATCAGCACTAAACTCAAAAACGCCAACAACCAAAGCTGCGCAGAGTGCGCGCAGTACATTCAAGCATTTCTTGAAACCGAAAGGTGAATCGTATGCGGCTATACAAACGGGGGCGAATCTTCTGGTACGAGTTTGAGTTCGGCGGCCAGCGGATCCGAGAGAGCAGCAAGTCAGCAAACCAGGACGTTGCTAGGCGCAACATGAGCGAACATAAGCGCAAGCTCAAGCTGGGCACAGCCGGCTTGCAGGAACGAAAGAAGCCGCTGCTATTCAGTGCCGCCGCGCGACAGTGGCTCGAGCTCAATCAAGCGCATTGGAGTAACAGCAACCAAAGAATCGAAGGCTACAACGTCGACCATCTGCTCCCCCACTTCGGCAAATTGCTCCTCACTGACATAACCGGCGAAGATGTCTCGCGCTACCAGGCTGCACGAAAGAAGGAGCACGCCAGTCCTCGAACGTGCAACATGGAGATTGGCTCCCTCAGGGCGGTCATGCGCAAGCATCGGCTATGGGCGAATATCCAACCGGACGTTCGGATGCTTAGGACACGTCAGGATGTTGGGAGGGCGTTGACCCCGGACGAACAACATCGGCTCCTGGCCGCATGCAAGAAGAGCCGTTCGCGATCGCTCTATCCCGCGTTCGTCCTCAGTTTGCTTACCGGCCTCAGGAATGGCGAGCTCCGTCTGCTCCAATGGCGCCAAGTTGATCTGCTGGAGCACATCCTGACTGTTGGCAAGAGCAAAACAGAGGGCGGGGAAGGCCGAAAGGTGCCGTTGAGCCCAACTGCGGTGCAGGTTCTTCAGGAATGGCGAAGCCAGTTCCCCGACGCCCAGCCCAGCCATTTCATCTTTCCCTCAGAGCGCTATGGGCTAGATGGAGAGGATGGCCACAAAGGAGGGGCGACTACTCGTTATGAGGTTCGGCCGGATGTTCCGATCGGCTCTTGGAAAGTCTCGTGGACTGCGGCGAGGAAGCTGGCCGGCGTGAGCTGCAGATGGCATGATGCACGTCATTCGTTCGTCAGTCTTCTGGCAGAAGGTCAAGCGAGCGACGCCACCATCATGTCTTTGGCCGGGCACCTGTCACGCAAGATGATGGAGCGCTACAGCCACACTCGCCTGGAAGCAAAACGCTCCGCAATCTCTGCGATTGATTCAGTGATTGCGGGGAAAAGGTCCACACAATTTCCACCACAGTCTGAAGACGCCGAAACCACGATAATGCAATAAGCTGTTTAGAATCATGGTGGACGCGGGTGGAATCGAACCACCAACCTGTCGATTAAGAGTCGAATGCTCTGCCAGTTGAGCTACGCGTCCGTGAAGATAAGAAGGCCGAATGTTGAGGAACACTCAGGAAGGCCAGGAGCACGTTTTTCGTGCGCCCAAGGAAAAATATAACATACGCCGCCCCTCTTCAGAGGCTTCGCATTCTGCCAGAAGCGGCAAAGCGAAAATTGCCGGAGCACGTTAGGAAGGACACTAGAATGCGTCGCCGGAGGAGCCTAGAACGAGAACGAAAGGCCACCCTGGATTGCGCGTTCATCCTGAGCGAAGTACAGCGTGCTGCCGTCGCGGGTGAGGAAGGGACGATAGCCCTCCGCCAGCAGGTTTCGTACATCCACCAGCGCCTCAGTTCCGTTGGGGAGCAAATGGCGGCAATGAATCGGCTGGCGAATCACAAAGCTCAAATAGGCGCCCTGTCCAAAACTGTCGTACAGCGCCACAGGAGTGATTGTGTTTGCCGGCTGCCAACGATACGACGCGCGCCAGGCGGTTCCTGTGCGGTCCAGGTGGCCTTTTAACGATGCGGTGAGGGCTTCCGTTCGGCGCTGGCTCAGGCCCTGCGTCGCTTCGTCCACCGTGAGAGCGGACTCGGGAATCTGAAAAGCAAGCGCCTTTCCGTCAGCATAGGAAAGGGTCGCCCAGGTCGCCCCCGCTACCTTCTGCGAGAAGGCCGCCTCGAAGCCACCCGTCGAATAGTCCTGGCCAGTTACACGAAAGATCTGGGTGACCGGGTCGAACAATGTGTTGCTTGCTGCAAGGTCCTGCGACGAGAAAGAGCCGCTGCCCGAAATGATGGGGTTTTGCACCTGATCGGCATAGAGAGCAACCATGGCGTGGCGGGATGCGGATTCGCCCTCCAACCGGAGTTCCTGATGGAGACCACGCTCCAGACGCACCCTGCCCCCAACTTCAGAAAACAGGGGAGCTAACGTTGGGCTGTCAGCCAGATCCCCGGCGCTCTGTATTTCAGGCGAGGTGGCAAGGCGATAAGAAACGTGGACGCCGTTGTCATGCCAGGCAGCGTTCACGAAAGGAAGGCTCGATGTGGTGGCAGACGGACCATGGATCAATTGAACTTCGTTGCCCAATTCCACGGATGCGTTAGGGCCAAGATTGATGGCCTCGGCGCTGCGCAGGCGGAAGGTATAGAAGTTCTGGCTCGCCCCGCCCTCAACCGCTGCCGTCTGCTGCACCGTAGCTACGTTGTAAATTTGGCGTTCCGGCCCCAAAGCCAGTTCGTACCCGGCAGTGTAGTCCGAGCTTTTCTGTGGCTGGGGACTCAGGTTGGCACGAAGAATCAAATGCCCGCCTGTGGCGCTCGAGCGCTCGACTGCAAATGCGTGGTGCAGTCCACCTTCTCCGAAGCCATTCGAAGAGGTAGTCACGGCAACCCGGGCTGCCAATTGAGGAGCCGATCCATGATCGTCACCCGAGAGGACCACCAGGGGACCATCCTGCAGGAATCGGAGCAGAGGACGGTTGCTGGAGGAACGCAGCGTCCACTTCCAGTCATCGCTCGGCTCGCCTGGGCCGCGGGGTTTCGCCGGCAGCCATTGGATGGCTTCAAAGAGCGTACTCAGGGTTAGATTGACGATGATGCTGCTGCGGGAACGGAGGTGCAGATCTTCGCGGAGAGTGGGAAGAAAGGAATCCCCTGTCGCCTTGATCTGGTAAGTGCCGGGGAAAATGCGATCGAAGGTAAAGGCGCCGCGTGCGTTGGCATAGGCCCGGGCGACGACCGTTGCATCGGCAGCGAGCAACTCGACCATGGCGCCCAGTTGAGGCGTGCCCCGCCCGTCACTTACCACCCCGCTGACGGTTGCAGGGAGAGGTGCAGCCGAGGCAGACAACCACCCTGCGACCGCCACCACCATAAGAGCTGCGAGTTGGCAATAACTTCTACGCACTCAGTTTGCTACTCACACGAATACTTGCAGGAATCCAGTTCCGCTCTTCGCCCGTTCCTCTTGGCCCGTTTCTCTTGGCCCGTTGCCTATGCTCCACTCCGGTACTAAAGTCACTTTTACTAGCCTAACAGAGGGCCTAGTCAACCGTAAACGGGGCCGACTGCGCCACTTGCTGCTTCGACACGTGATCATTGACCGTGATCGTGACCTGGTACTTGCCAGGCTGCAGACTGCCAAGAGGTACCGAGCGTCTCACCGTCAACTGGTCGGAATTAGCGCTGTTTTCGCCCAATGCCGCGCTGGTCTCTGAACTATCGAGAATCGCTTTATTAGACGCAAGATCGGTGATTTGGTACTGAATGGTGGCGGCATTCTGTTTGCTTTTCTCATCAATCTGCAGATTGTAGATCTGCATCCAGAAGTTCAGCTTCTGGCTGCGATGGAAGCTGACAGCGACGGTCGGCCCGGAGCTGACGCGTGGCCGGACAAAAGTATTTCCGATGATGAACTGCCCGGCGCCGATCTGCTTGGTGGGCACCTGCTCCATCTTGTCCGCCAGAATCAGCGACGAAGCCGAAAGTTTTTCGTCGTCATATTTGGGCACGATGATGCCCTGCGCCCAGGTGCCGATGTGATCCGGATTGTTAACGTCCTTGATAGCAATGTCCACACGGTAGTGGCCGGGCTTGAGCGGGAGAGCCCACCAGTGAACCGATGCCTGGTCCAGCGCTTTGCCCAGCAACTCGGCAGGCTGTTCGACTTCGAGTGTCTGCTCGAAGGTTTGCACGACGTGATCGGTGATGGTCGCGACCCGGCCGAGAACGTTCACTTCGCCCTTGGCTACGCCGTCCTTGGTGTTGAAGGTGATGTCGCGGTTGCTGATCTGCAGGGTCAGCGGAACCAGCACCGTATCTTCTGTGACCTTTACGTAGTCAGTGCGCACTTCGAACGGGAAAAAGGGACCGCTCAGCACCTTGTGGTTAACCAGGAACGATTCGAGGTCCTTGAACTTGACTACAGGCGGGGCCTGCAGCTTGGAGAACTGTTCGAGGCGGTCAAACTCCTTTGACTGATCGGCTTTGCCCAATGCACCGCCACCCAAGCTCTCGAGTCCACCATTGAAGCGGTCGGTCCTTTTCGCGGTACCGTTCTGTTCACCCTGGGTGGCGCCAGCACCGGGCACGTGCAGCAGTGCGTCCTTTTCTGAACGATCCAGGGTCATGTGGTAATCGCCGCACTGACAGGTATCCACAAACTCTATATTGATGTTTTCGCCGATGCCCTCGATATACCGGTAGTTCCAAATTTCGAAGGGAAAGGTCGAGGTCTCGCCGCCGCCCTCATCCTGAGGCCGCTGGTAAGAGCCGCCGCTGGGGTGCGAATCAATGCTGTCAGGCTTGCCGTAGGCGATATACATGTGACCGCGGTCTGTCTTCCAGCCCGGCTTGCCGGCCGCAAAGTGCTCGTTGGCATAGGCGATGCGGCGATAGTTTTCTTCGCGGTACGTGTTCTCGGGAGAATCAGGATCGGGGTTACGCCGCTGCCAGAACGTCTCGATGAAGTTGTCACGCTCTTCGTCGTTCGACAGGGTCTTGAAAGCCTTCAGCTCCTGGTCGGTGATGATCCAGCGAACGTCCTCTTCCACCCACTTTTTGTAGGGGCCCTTTAATTCGTTACGGAGATCTTTTTGCCGTTTGAATTTCTCTTTGTCGCTGACCGGCCTCTGGAGAGGGTCCTGGGTGCTCGGAGTCTCCTGCGTTGCGTTGGCGGGCACGGCCGGAGTGCTGGCCTGCGCTGGCTGGCTGATCCCTGACTGTGCGATAAGCGCGGGCGTAACACCCAACGACAAGAACAGAAAAAGGGCAGAATGAACCCTTGGCATAGGTTGCGCGATACTCCCCGTACGGCGTTCTAAGTCTAAATTTAGGTAGCAGCGAATTCAAGCGTCGAATAGCCCTTTTGCCGTTTATGTTGAAGCCTCCCGGCCGGGGCGGTAACCGAAGTTGCGTTACTGAAAAGAAGCCGTGGAACGCTCAAAGTGGTTCCACGTATGATGGGGTGAAAGGCGGCGTGTACCCATTTACCCATGAATCTTAAGAAGGTTTTGCTCATCTCAGGTGGGGTCCTGGCAGTATCCGGCATCGCCGCCTTTCTGATCGTGCGTGCGCAATCCGGCTATACCAAGGTGCTGACGGCCAAGGTGGTTCGGGAAAACCTGGTCTCCATTGTCAGCGGGACCGGCCAGATCAAGCCAAAAACCTACGTCAACATTGGCGCAACCTCCTTCGGCAGGATCACTCACCTGTACGTCAAGGAAGGTGATCACGTGAAGATGGGCCAGGTGCTGGCGACTGTCGAAAGCGTGCAGGCCAAGGCGGGCGTGGATGCACAGAAAGCGAGCATCCGCTCGGCCGATACCGATATCGCCTCGTTCGAAGCAGCGGAAAAGACAGCCGAGGCAACGGTGGAGCACTCCAACGCCGATCTGAGCCAGAAGTTGCTCGACTGGCAGCGTGCCCAGGCGCTCTACAAGGCCGCGTTGATCGCCAAGTCGGAATACGACTCAAAAAAAGGAGCCTACGACACCGATGTAGCCACGCTGGCGCAGAGCAAAGCGGCCCTGGTACAGGCTCGAGCACTGACCGCTTCTGCGCGGGGCAAGCTAGGTACGGCGCAAGCGACCCTGGTAAGCAATGTTGACGCGTTGAACAAGACCGTCAGCGTGGCGCCTTTCGATGGCATTGTGACGAATATGCCGGTGCGCGAAGGTGAGACAGTCGTCGTCGGTATCCAGAATGCCCAGGGCAGCACGCTGATGACTCTGGCTGACCTTTCCGTGATCACGGCCGAGGTCAAGGTGGATGAGACCGACATCTTAAACGTCGCCATGGGGCAAGTGGTCGATGTAACGGTCGATGCTCTGCCGGGCAAAACTTTCAAGGGACAAGTCACCGAGGTTGGCGACCAGGCGATTCTGCGCTCGACGGGGATCGCGACCAGCCAGAGCACCACCGGTACTGAGGAAGCGAAAGACTTCAAGGTGGTGGTGACGCTGACCAATCCTCCGGCTGAGTTGCGACCCGGGCTTTCAGCTACGGCAAAAATTACGACGGCAACCCGGCAAAACGTGCTCGCTATTCCGATCCAGGCGCTGGCTTTGCGGACAGCCACCTCGCTGAAGGAAGGCGCCAGCCTGCAGACGGTCAATGCTGCGTCGGCCGGGACTACCGATGCACCGCTACAGGGAGTTTTTGTCATGGTGGCACACGGCAGCAAGCTGCGGTCAATGTTTGTGACCGTGACCACCGGAATCACCGGCAGCACCGATATCGAAGTGACTTCTGGTCTGAAGCAGGGCGATGAAGTCGTCATCGGGCCCTACAAGGTTCTGCGAACGCTCAAGAACGACGTCAAGCTGAAGCGGGACAATGCAGCGGCAGTCACTCAGGAAACGTAAGGCTCTCAGGGGGTGTTCCCGGGCCAGTAGATGTGCCGAGTTACTTGAGTAAACAGGAGCTGAAGATGACACTCGATACCGACAGCGCAATGCAAGCCGGCACGGCCCAAACCAGCGCGCAGGGTGAGGTCATCGTCGTTGAGGATCTGTGGAAGATCTATACCATGGGCCTCGATCAGGAAGTCAACGCGCTGTGCGGCGTTAGCCTGAACATCCGGCACAACGAGTACGTCGCCATCATGGGGCCCTCCGGTTCGGGCAAGTCTACGCTGATGAACCTGATCGGCTGCCTGGATACGCCGACGAAGGGCAGGTACTGGCTCAACGGACACCTAGTCAGCGAATTGAACGACGATGAGCTGGCGCGTATCCGAAACAAAGAAATCGGGTTTGTTTTCCAAACCTTCAATCTGTTAGCGCGTGCGACGGCACTGCATAATGTGGAACTGCCGCTGATTTATAACGGCACCCCCGCCGATGAGCGCATCGAGCGCGCCAAAGCTGCGCTTCGCTCCGTGAACCTCGAAGCGCGCATGAACCACAAGCCTAACGAACTCTCCGGCGGCCAACGGCAGCGTGTGGCGATCGCACGCGCACTGGTGAATCGGCCATCGATCATTCTGGCCGACGAGCCTACCGGGAATCTGGACTCAAAGACGGGCGATGAGATCATGGCCTTGTTCGACGAACTGCACGCGCGCGGCAACACCATCATTCTGGTGACTCACGAACCGGATATCGCCGAGTACGCGCACCGCGTGGTTCACATTCGCGATGGCATCATCGATTCCGATTTGGTTTCTTCGCGGGGACGCGCGGTCCAGGCATAATTTTCCTTCGCAGAATGAAAAATGGGGTGAATTTGTCCTCTTGAGCAGCCTTTATGTGGTTTTCTCTCGAAGAAAATTAAACCTAGTGTAGTCCGCCACGCAGATAGTCACTTATCCTCCCATGCTCAATCACTCAGCCTGACCTTGCGGGTGCCCCATATCTCGCTTGTTTTTGCGAGATGTGGGGGGCGGCCGTTGGCCGCCCTCTTAAACCCCAAGAAAAATGCCAGAAGCAGAACGACGAATCTAGGGTTCGCGTAAACTCCGCTTCCAATGCACCCAAAAGCGGGAACTTTGCCGCAGCGAGCAGCCTCGCCGCAGTCTCGCAACCTCGCCGCAGTCTCGCAAACTCACCGCAGTTTCGCAACCTCGCCGCAGCGAACAATATGAGGACCGATAGGATCGGACGCCAGGGCATTTCCGGCCACGTGCAGTTCCTCTCTGTAAATCCTTCTCCTCAACTCTTTTCGCCGAACGCCGATATAGCGCCTAGAAGCCATTCGGTTGCAGCAGTACCTGCACACGAGTGACGGGCTGAATTGGGCAATAGCGAAAGGTGTGGACGGATGAATCAGCCGATGGAATCGAATCGCGAAATAAATCGATACGCACCCGCTCGGGTTTCGAGCGGCCCGTTACCTGAGTTGGTTTCACGCTCTCTTGCCATGCGGCGCGCATGTGAACAGTTGCAGCAGGCGGGCCCACGCATCCGTCTGGCGCTCGTCGAAGGGGAAACGGGAACAGGAAAGCACCTGCTGGTCAGGCACATTCACGCTCGCCACGCTTCGCAGGGAGCGCTGGTCACTGAGGAGTCAACGGCTCTGTTCGGCGCGGATGCAAATGTCCACGAAGAGTCACTGCGCGAGGCTACGGCCAGGGCGGCCGATGGCGTGCTTCTCCTCCGCAATGTCGATGAATTGACGCATGAGGCGCAAGGCCACCTCCTGCGATTTATCCGCTCCTTCGAAGCTTCCCTCTCGCAGGAAAAAGTAAATGGGCACCGGCCCCCCCCCTTCCCAGCCATCGTGATTTGCACGGCTCGCAAGGCTCTGCGCAACCATGTGATGGCAGGGACTTTTCTGCCCGAGATTTATTATCGTCTCAGTTCCATTGCCTTTGCGCTGCCTCCGTTACGCGATCGCAAAGAAGACATTCCCGCACTGGCGCAGATGTTCATCGACGCGGTATCACGGGAGCAGCAACGCGCCCTGCAAGGCCTTGGGCCGGGAGCACTTCCCGTTCTTTTGCGCCATCTCTGGCCGGGCAATGTGCGCGAATTGGAGAGTGTGATCCGGGCAGCCTGCCTATCGAGCGAGGGCCAATGGTTGAGACCTCTTGACCTGGTCATACTGCCACTCGAACCGGCGGGTGAGCGAGAGGGTGAGACGGCCCTCCCGGAGGATTTTACCCTCGATGGTGTCGTTCGACGGCACATTCTGCAGGTGCTGAAGGCGTGCGCAGGGAACAAAGCGCGCGCGGCCTCGAAGCTGGGAATCAGCAGGTCAACCCTCTATCGCATGCTCGAAAGCGACATCGCATTGCCAATGCCCTCGATTGATGCAAAGCAAGACGAACTCAGGGCGTAAAGTTACCGGGGTCTGGTAAGAGTGACTATCCGCAGGCGTTCTTCGCCGGAACGCCTGCAGCCGCGGCCGCAGAAGTGGCGAAGGCGGGCGCCTGAGCGGGGCCCGCGCCCTGGTACTGGGTGGGCTTCGTCTTTGAAGGCGATCGGCGTCGCCCCAGTTGGCGTGAGCGCGGAACGGTTCTGAGGTGACGAAATCAGGTTGGATTGAATACAGTCAGGTGCGCCCAGGATTTCATCCTGGGTAATTCTCAGTCGTCCCTTCGGGACTTGATTTGCTTTTGCTAATCCTACCCAGGATTGCATCCTGGGCTATTATCAGGTACGGACCGGGGACATCCTTGACATATTAGACCGGGCACTTGGTTGACACTTTTGGTTGCTCAGCGAGCGCATGTAGAAGGAAGGCATGTGCTGGAGAGCGAGAGAAGTAGTGGATCAGCGAAGACAGTTTGTCCTGGAGTACGGCAGCGATGAGTGGACGATGGCAGAGTTGTGCCGTTTTTACGAGATTTCTCAAGAGACCGGGTACAAGTGGTGGAAGCGTAGCCAGTCAGAAGGGGCTCAGTGCCTTGAAGATCGTAGCCGAGCGCCGCAGCGTCATCCCAATCAGATGGCAACGAAAATCGAGCAGCAAGTGTTGCAGTTGCGCCGCCAACATCCCACGTGGGGAGCGCGCAAGCTGCTGGCTCGCTTGCTTGATCAGCAACCGGCTGTGGCTTGGCCGGCTGCCAGTACGATCGGGGAGTTGCTGAAGCGGGAAGGCCTCACAGTACCTCGTCGCAAGCGGCGCAAGACCCCTCCTTTCAGTCAACCGTTAGGCCACGCCCAGCAACCGAATCAGGTATGGTGTGCTGATTTCAAGGGGTGGTTTCGCACCCTGGACCAGCAGCGCATTGATCCGTTAACTATCAGCGATGCTGCCAGTCGCTATCTGTTGCGGTGTCAGGCGGTGGAGAAAACCGATACCGTCCGGGTTCAGGCGATCTTTGAGGCCGCCTTCCGCGAGTTTGGCCTTCCCTTAGCCATGCGTACCGATAATGGACCGCCCTTTGCTTCTCGGGCCATTGCCGGGCTTTCCCCTTTGGCGCTGTACCTTATGAAGCTCGATATCGTGCCGGAACGAATTGCCCCTGGCCATCCGGAGCAAAACGGACGTCATGAACGCATGCATCGCACGTTGAAAGCGGAAACCGCCAAACCTCCGGCGGCTCACAAGCGGGCGCAGCAAAAGGCATTCGACAGATTTCAACGGATCTACAATGAACAACGCCCTCATCAGGCGCTGAAGATGAAGACCCCGGCCTACTGTTACACGCCCTCTGAGCGAGCTTACCCGTCGCGCTTGCCGCAACCGCAATACGATTCCGACATGCAGGTTCGAAAGGTGGGACCTTGCGGCACCTTCGGCTGGAAAGGCAAGAAGATATTTATCAGCGAAACCTTAACCAACGAGCCTATTGGTCTTGAGCTCATCGACGAGGATCTTTGGATAGTTCAATTTGCCGCCTTTCCCATTGCCCTATTCGACAGTCAACGGCTCGGCATCCAGCCCTTGCCGCTAGACAAGCATGCCGCCAAGGGACGGAAATGACGGGATGTGGAAAGGTGGGAAAACAAAAAGCGCTTTCCCCACCTTCCCACATCCCTTGGAAATCTTTCAGATTTCCACATTCCCGTCTCTCTACTGCTGGTAAGAAAATACAAAATCTATACCAACAGTTAACCTAAAACCAGCGACGAAAGTGTCAACCATGTGCCCGGTCTAAAGTGTCAACTATCTCCCCGGCTGTACAATCAGCCGCCCCTCCGGGGCTGTTCGGTCATAACGCAAAGATCGGTTTCGTTCATACAGAGTCGTCTTCGTGCGCGGCCGGCTACGGCTATACCCCACGCAAACCAGCAAAGAGCGGGCCTGAATGAGCCGCCTGGAATCTCAAATTTTGCTATCGCGCAGCGGCTTCGCGACGGTGGCGCCCTGTTCGTGTGGGCGAATTGTCGATACACTGCGCTTACTAGCTTCTTGCCGGTCCAGGAATTCGTTTGTTGCGCATATCAAGCCTTAAAGCCTTTCGCTCCGCCTTCCTCGTTCTCGCCTCAGGCGTTCTTTTTGTTATGCCTAGTACTCCGGGAGCGGCGCAGGATATTCCTGTCGCCCAACGGGTAAAAACGCTCAACACGATCTTTACCGATTACTGGGAAGACGAGCTCAAGCACGCCCCCGAGTTCGCTTCCTCGATCGGCGATCCGCGGTACGATGATCAGCTCTCCGATTACTCGGTCCAGGCCTACAACGAATCCCTCGCGCGTGACCGGGCCTTTCTGGAGCGATTGGCTACCGTCGATACGGACGGCATGACGGACCAGGAGCAGTTGAGTAAAGTGATCCTGATCCGCGCCCTGGTTGAAGAGCAACAGGAAGCGCGTTTCAAGCCCTGGGAAATGCCGGTCAACCAATTCAATGGGCTGCAAATCGATCTTCCTGCGCTTGTTCCCCAACTCACGTTCAAAACGGTAAAGAACTACGACGATTACGTCGCCCGGCTGAAGAAGGTTCCTCTTGCCTTTCAGCAGATCACGGACGATATGTCCATCGGCAGGGACGACCACCGCGAGCCGCCAGCGTACCTGATGGAAAAAGCGCTCGCCCAAGTGAATGAACTCGCTGGCCAAAAGCCGCAGGACAGCCCGTTTGCGCAGCCGGTGGAGAAGTTTCCCGCCGGGATTTCCGCAACCCAGCAGGCGCGGATCAAGGAAGAACTGTTAGCGGCAATCTCAGGCCAGGTGCTGCCTGCGTACACCCGGTTCGGAAAGTTTCTGAAGGCGCAGTATATTCCCGGCGGCCGCAGCGATCCTGGTTTGTGGTCCTTGTCTGACGGGGATGCCTATTACCGCTTCCGCGTGAAACAGAGCACCACCACAGACCTGACCCCTGACCAGATTCACCAGATCGGACTCGACGAGGTGAAGCGGGATGAGGAACAGATTCTGGCCATTGCACACAAACTGGGGTTTGCCGACATCAAGGCCCTGGAGACTGCGGCGGCAAAGAACCCCAAGCTTTACCCAACGAGCAAGGAGCAACTTCTCGATAGCTATCGGGGACACATTGACGATATGCGTCCCAAACTACCCCAGCTTTTTGGGCGTTTGCCCAAAGCTCCCCTGGTAGTTAAGCCTGTACCGGAATTTGAGGAGCAACAACAGGCGGCGGCCTACTATGACCACGGTGCGCCCGATGGCTCGCGGCCCGGCATGGTGTATGTCAACACTTACAAATTTGAGACCCGCCCGCTTTATGTAACCGAGGCGATTGCTTATCACGAGGGACTGCCGGGACATCACCTGCAGATCTCCATTCAGCAGGAACTCACCGACATCCCCGAGTTTCGCAAGTTCGTGGACTACACCGCCTATACCGAAGGCTGGGGGCTCTACGCTGAACGGTTGGGCAAGGATGTAGGGTTTTATCAGGATCCCTACAACGACCTTGGACGGCTGGAAGGCGACATATGGAGGGCAGTGCGCCTGGTGGTAGACACCGGCGTCCACGCAAAGCACTGGACGCGCCAGCAAATGGTCGACTACTTTCACGACCACTCGGCCGTGCCGGAGACCGATGTGCAGGCAGAGGTCGATCGCTACATTGCGTGGCCGGCTCAGGCACTCGGGTACAAAATGGGCCAGCTCAAATTGCTGGAACTGCGAGCCAAGGCCCAGCAAGCGCTGGGAGACCAATTTGACATCCGCGCCTTCCACGATCAGGTGCTTGGTTCCGGAGCACTGCCTCTGGATCTGCTCGAGCAGCGCGTGGATACCTGGATAGCGCAGCAAAAAACGAAAAAGTAAGAGTTAAGAGGGAGATTTTATGGGCGCATATACAGGTGGTCAGCCGCTTGCCGGGCTTAAAGTAGCCGTTCTCGGGGCGGGAAAAATGGGCGGAATTCTACTGCAAGCCTTTCTTAAATCGAAGGTGCTTGAGGCGGATCAGATTTTTGCCACGGTAGAGCACCCGGAACGCGCGGGACAACTCTCCGCACAATGGGGAGTCGACGTCTCCACGGACAACGTGGCTGCGGCTGCGGAAGCGGACCTGATCCTGATCGGTGTTAAGCCGATTACCGTTCCTGAACTGGTTAAGCAGATTCGTCCGTCGCTCACGCCGAACAAGCTGCTCATTTCGATTGCCGCCTCGGTGCGGACCACCGCCATTGAACAGGCTGCCGGCATGGATATCGGCGTCGTCCGGGCCATGCCAAATACCCCATCGATGCTGGGCGCCGGCATCGCTGCCCTCAATCAGGGGAAGTTTGCTACGCAGGAGCAAATGGATCTGGCTGCGTTTCTTTTCACGACCGTCGGCCGCACGGTGGTGGTCGAAGAAAAGCACATGGATGCCGTGACTGGGCTCTCCGCAAGCGGACCGGCGTTTATCTACATCATCCTGGAGTCGTTGGCGGAAGCTGGGGTGAAAGTCGGCCTGCCGCGTGACATCGCGACACTGCTGGCGGCGCAAACCACGTTCGGAGCGGCCAAGATGGTGCTGGAAACGGGCTACCATCCGGCGTTGTTGAAGGACGCAGTGACCACTCCGGCCGGCTGCACCATCGATGGCATCCTCGAGTTGGAAGAAGGTGGCCTGCGGGTGACGCTAATCAAGGCGGTCATGCGTGCGACGCAGCGGGCCAAGGAACTTGCGGGGTGAAACATACAGGCGGGGGAACACCAATGAGTTCCACGCACACGTTACCAGCTTCGTCCGCCCATTCCATGAGCGCCGGACGAGCTTCGCGATGGCTCCCCCGGTTTGCCTGGGGCGTGCTGGCCTATAACGTCCTTGTGGTTTTGTGGGGCGCCGTGGTGCGCGCCACCAGCTCGGGCGCGGGCTGCGGCGACCATTGGCCACTGTGCAATGGCGTTGTGCTGCAGAACAATCCCGGCCTTGCGACGATGATCGAACTTGCTCATCGCGTGAGCAGCGGACTTACTCTTCCTCTGGTTCTGATCTTGCTGGTGTGGACATTTCGCGCGAGGGTTTCAGGCCATCTGGCAGGATGGGCAGCGATTGCCGCCACGTTGTTTACGCTGAACGAGGCTCTGCTCGGCGCCCTGCTGGTTTTGTTGCGGCTTACGGCAGACAACCGTTCCCCTGCCCGCGCCGTGTATCTATCTCTTCACCTGGTCAATACGCTCTTGCTGCTGGGTGCTCTGGCACTGGCGGCGCACTTTGCGGCCCAGGGCGACGAGTATGCCCGGCGCGTGGTTCGCTTTCAGCAATTGCCATTGGCCGTTACGGGCCTTGTCGCCACGCTTATCGTGGGGGCAAGCGGGACCCTGGCCGCATTGAGCGATACTCTCTTCCCTGCTACTTCGCTGCGCGCCGCCTTTTTGCAGGACTTCTCCGGGGCAGGCAGTTGGCTGCTACGCCTGCGCGTGATTCACCCGCTTACGGCCGTGGTAGCCGGACTGTTCATCGTGTGGTTGCTATGGAGAAGCTTTGCGCGTCCCGCGGAACGCAGACTCGCCTTTGCTGTTTTGTTTTTGCTGATGTTGCAGTATGGACTTGGTATCGCGGATGTCGCACTGCTGGCCCCCGTCTGGATGCAGATTGTGCATCTGCTGGGTGCGGATCTTATGTGGATCACGTTGGTCCTGCTCTCCGCCAGAGTGTGCGTGATGAGCAGACCGCAGGCGGCGTAGTCACAAATCTCAACGCGCACTGTCGTGGTCTCCCACCCTTCGCAAAAAAAAGCGAAGGATGGGGCACCCGCAGGTTGGTTGCACTCCCCTGCCAGGCTATATGAAGCCGCGTTTTTCTATCGTTCTCAACCGTGTGAGGAATGCAGGCTAAGACTTGCTGCTGCTTCGCCGGTTGCGGAGCTGCTTGTTCACCGGGCGGTCAATTCAGCCTGTCTTGCGGCGGCGAGAGGGCTTGGCATCTGCCGCAGGTGCGGATTTGGGCGCCTTCTTGCTGGCGGCCTCTACTAGAGCTGGCGCAGTATTTGAAACTGGCGCGGCGGCGGGGGCGCCGCGTTCGGCCAGGCTTTTCTTGAGAGCTTCCATCAAATCGATGACCGGAGCGAGCTTCGGCTTATGCGGCTGACCGGCGACGACTTGCCCGGCGCGCTTGGTTTCGACCAAATCCAATACTCGCTGTTGGTACTCATCTTTGTATTGCTCTGGATCGAAGGCTGCGGTCAGTTGCCGGATGAACTGCTCCGCCAATTCCACTTCCGGCTTCTGCAGGTTCATGTTCTCCGTCTTGCCGTACTCTGCGACCTCGCGCACCTCAGCGGGAAAATAGAGGGTGTGGAGAATAATTCCCCCGTGGTAGGGGCGCATGAGCACAATCTGCTCGCGCTGGTGCAGCGTGACTTTGGCGATAGCCGCTACGTTGAGCTTTTCCATTGCCTGCAGCAGCAAACTGTAGGCGCGACGGCCCGGATCTTCAGGAGCTGAATAGTACGAGGCCTCGTAGTAAATGGGGTCAACCTCGCTGAGGCTGACAAACTGCGTAATCTCCATGGCCTCAGACGACTCGGCCTCAAGGGTCTTGAGCTCGTCGTTGCTCACGAGAACATAGCTGTCGCGATCGACCTGGTATCCCTTGGCAAGCTCGCTGCGCTCCACGACGCGCTCACATGTGGGGCAATATATCTGCTGCTTGATGCGTGAGCCGCAAACCTCGTGGATTTGATTGAAGCTGACATGCTGCTCTCGTGCGGCGGCATAGAGACGAACCGGCACCGAGACCAGGCCAAACGAGATGTAGCCCTTCCAAACTGTGGATGCCATGGCGTCTCCTGAGAGGGTTAAGATACCGCCTGGTTACCCCCTTGAGCAACCAGAAAATCAAGTTAAACGGTTACAGAACGAATGCGTTGCGGCCAGGAGCGCGGCCAAGAGAAGCTTTATTTTGTTCGACTTGGCGTGACCTTAAAGCATTTTTGCAATCACTGTGGTGTGGTAAGAGCAGCGAGGTGTGGTTTTCTTTGAGAGGAAAACCACGTAAAGGCCGCTGGCTTCGCTCTACACCCATTGCGAAAATGCTTTAGCGCAAGCCTGCTGCTCGCCCGATCAGGAATAAGTCAGGAATAAGTCAGGAATGAGTCAGGAATGAGTCAGGAATAGGTTAGGAACAACGATCTGCCTTGCCTGCGAAGGCGATGCTCCGTTCGGCCGAACTGCGAATGCGGCGCAAGATCATCGATGCTACGTAGGCGGCGCCGAACCCGTTGTCGATATTGACCACGGTTACGTTTGGCGAGCAGGAGTTCAACATACCCAGCAAGGCTGCAAGCCCACCAAATGCTGCCCCATAACCCACACTGGTGGGCACGGCAATGACTGGCGCCCCGACCATGCCACCGACAACACTGGGCAGCGCGCCTTCCATGCCGGCGCATACGATGACCACCTCTGCTTCACGCAGGACCTCGCTGTGAGCCAGAAGGCGGTGCAGTCCGGCCACTCCGACGTCGTAGATGCGGCGGACACTGGCGCCCATAGCCTCTGCTGTCACGGCAGCCTCTTCAGCAACCGGCAGATCGCTGGTTCCGGCGCAAAGGACGGCCAGCTCAGCGCCAGCGTCCTCGTCAGCGATTGCAGGGTCAGCGATTGCAGTCTGTCTCAGTGCGACGATGCGGGCTACCGGATGATACTTTGCCTCCGGAACCAAGGCTTTCACAGCAAGGAATGCGGCCTCGTCTGCCCGGGTGGCCAGCACGTCTCCGCCCATCGCGGACATACGGAAAAAGATTTCTGCCACCTGCGCCGCGGTCTTACCAGCAGCGTAGATGACTTCGGGAAGTCCGATACGCAATTGGCGATGATGGTCGATCTTGGCGAAACCCGCGTCCTCGTAGGGCAGGTTCGCGAGCTGCTCCATGGCCTCTTCCGGCCGTAGGCCACCATCACTTACGCGCTGCAACATCTCGAGAATGGTTTTCGTAGTCATAATCGCGAGCCGGGTCCCAACGGAGCAGGTTCCTGGCGCAGAGCCTGTCGTGTTCGCCATGCCGACATGGCGGCCTGCATCACCGTCTTCAACGGAACCTGAAAGGCGGCGGCGGCACGACGGCATTCCTCATACTCGGGCGCCGCGTTCCGTTCTTCTCCCTGCCAGGTTCCAGTCTTGATGGGAATCAAGCCGTACTCGGTCTCGACAGGAATCGTCTCCCGGGCGAGGATGACGCGGCTCTCTTCCCGGACGCGAATACCCAACGTGGTGGTTTCACGAAAGATTAGTTGCTGCAGACCGGATGCATCCTCGGCTTTGCAAAGCACGGTGACGAGCGCCCCCTGGCGGCCCTTTTTCATGGTAACCGCCGCCGTCATCACATCGAGCGCACCTTGCTCGAGAGCAAGCTGCATGGTGTGAGCCAGCACCTGTGGACTCAGATCGTCCACGGCACACTCAAGCACGGTTACTTTCTCTTCGCTGTATGTCTTGGCAGCGGCGATCTCGCCAAAACTCACGCGAAGCACGTTGGGAAAACGCTCGGGGTTGCGCGTGCCGGCTCCATAACCGATGGCCAGGGTTCGTATGACGCCGGTTGGTTCGAACCGGCAATCGAGGGCGCGCAGCAATGCGGCGCCGGTTGGGGTGACCAGCTCCTTTTGCACATGGGCCGAATAAACGGGCATGCCCTTGAGCAACTCCGCAGTGGCGGGAGCCGGTACCGGGAACCGCCCGTGCGCGCAGTTCACGAATCCGCCCCCGACATTTACCGGGGAGCAGTACCATGCGTCCATATCCAGCGCATCGATCGCGGCGGCGCAGCAGGCGATGTCGACGATGGCATCGACAGCGCCCACCTCGTGAAAATGAACCTCTTCTTCCGGGACGCCGTGGATCCGGGCTTCCGCCTGAGCCAGCAAAGAAAATGCCTGCAGGCTGAGATGGCGGGCACGCTGGGTAAGGTCGGCATGCTTCAATACTTTGCGAATTTCGGGAAGTCCGCGGCCATGCTGATGCTCGCCATGTGTGTGCGGATGATGCTCGTGGTGTTCATGCTTAGGATCGCCAGCAGGATGCTGATGCTGGTGGTCGTGATGGTTGTGGGCCTGATCGTTGTGACCGTGCGTGTGGCCATGAGCATGGCGATGATCGTCGCGCTCCGCCTCTTGCTCCAGCTGCAATGTTTCTGCCGCGGCTTCTTGTACCTTACCGCCGACCATGACATCAATTTTTGTCGCTTGAATACCGCTGCGGTTCACCCGGCTGACGCTTAGCTCAGCACCAAGCGCAAGCGAGCTGGCAGTGCGATGCAGGAGCTCGATCGGTGCGCCCGCGTCGACCAACGCAGCCATGAGCATATCGCCGCTTATGCCGGCAAAACATTCCAGATAGCCAATACGCATACGTTCTATTTTCCCGCGCCTGCATGAATGCCGGGGCCGCGAAAGCCGGTCAATACTTCGACGGGCAACACTTCGTTCATGGAACCGGATCGATATCCTTCGCAATCCAGGGAGACATAACGGAACCCGGCAGCGCGCACCAAGGCGGCCATTGCTTTCATCTTGCCGACCTCTAATACGGAGTTCATTTCTTCTTCCGCGATTTCGATGCGGGCGATCGTGCCGTGATGGCGCACGCGGAAGCGCCTGAGCCCAAGCTCGCGCAACGCATCTTCCGCCTGTTCGATCATGCTCAGGGCCTCGGGGGTCACGCGACGGCCATATTCCATGCGAGAGGAGAGGCAGGCGGAAGCGGGCTTGTCCCAAACGCGCAGACTGGCGCGCTGGGCCAGCGCACGCACGTCGGCTTTGGTGAGACCCGCTTCAGCCAAAGGCGCGGCGACGCGATGCTGCGCGGCCGCCTTGTGGCCGGGACGAAAGTCCTTACCGTCGTCGAGGTTCAATCCATAGGCAAGCGACTGGAAACCCGTACGTTCCATCTCCTGCTGCAACACGCTAAAGAGCTCGTCTTTGCAGTGGAAGCAGCGATCGGCCCCGTTCACCGCGTATTGCTCACGCTGCAGTTCGTGGGTCTCGACTGCATGCAGGGGTATTCCATGCTCCTGGGCAAAGTCGCGCGCGTCGCTGAACTGCGAGCGCGCCAGGCTGGCCGAATCCGCAATCACGGCCAACATGCGTGAACCGAGCGCCTGGTGCGCCGCGTAAGCCAGATAGGCGGAATCAACACCGCCGGAATATGCAACGATCACGCTTCCTAATGAACGCAAGCGCGTATGCAGGGCTGTTTTCTTTGCTTCGAGAAGGCTTTCCTCTGTTTCCAGGCCGGCTAACTGATTCATGATGAGTGACACCCCCGGCGACGCGAAGACCCTGACGAAAGCTTTGGATTCGGCGCGAGGACTCCGCGGCGGCCAACCGTTCGATGCAGTATCCTGCCGAGCCGGCTGCCTGCGGCGACCGTCATCGGTTTTGGCAGCGGGTTTTTGGCAGCGGGTTTTTGCCAGCAGGTTCTTGCCAACGGGTCAAGACACTTCATCATTCCCCCTTACTACCGTGACACCATTTCCAAGTAGACTAAAGGACGATGTCGTTCTTCGCTTTAAAGACTCCGCTGTCCGGCAGCGATCGTATCGAGCGGCGCCGTCTCATCTTTGCAGACACGCTGGCTCTCTTAACGCTTTTCGTCATCACGGCCCTGTTGGCCATTCTGACCAACTATCTCTACCAATCTTACGCTTCCCAACAGGTGACGATGGCCACCCGATGGCTTGAACGTGGGCGGCAGGCAATGAAGGCGGGCAAGCCCCTGGCGGCAATTGACGCCCTCAGCTCCGCGTTGGCCTATGACCCAGGCCAGCGCAGCACCGAGATCCAACTGGCGGAAGCGCTGGCCGCTGCCGGCCGCACGCAGGAAGCTACGGTCTATTTCGACGCGCTGCTTGAAAACGAGCAGGGGAATGGCTTAATCAACCTGCAACTTGCCAGGCTGGCCGGCCGCCAGGGCGACGAGAACCAGGCCATCATGGATTACCACCGAGCGATCTACGGAACTTGGGAGGGGGACGGCTACGTGCGACGGCGGTCGGTCCGCCTGGAGCTGATCGACTATCTCATCGATCACAAACGCCTTGAGCAGGCGCGCAACGAACTTCTGGTCGCTTCGGGTAATGCCCCGGAAGACGACGTGATGGTGCAACTGGATATCGCGCAGAACCTGAAAAGGGCCCAGGACCCCGCGAGCGCGTTGCACATTTACAAAGGGATTTTGCGTCACCACGCCTCGTTGCGGGAGGCGCTTCAGGGGGCGGGCCGTTCCGCGTTCCAACTGGGCTATTACCTGCAAGCGAAAAAGTACCTCTCGCGTGCGCTTGAGGGCTCGTCGGTTGACCAGGAACCGGCTGCGGCAGTCGAGGAAACCAGGGATCAACTGAACGAGTTAAACCGCTTGTTACAACTCTATCCATCCTCCCGTTTAGGTCTGGCTGAGCGCAGTATGCGCATCATGGAAGGACGAAAACTGGCGATGGCCCGGCTGGCTGAGTGCACCGGACAAAGAGCGGCGGCTCAGACCAGTAAAGCCGTACCCGAGGCCCCACCGGCCGCCCCTTCCTCGTCTTCTCTTAGAAGCAAAATTCCTTCGGTGACCAAGCCTCTGGCGAACCTGGCTGCCCGTCTCTCGGGCCATCCCGCGGCGTCTGCCAGCAGCCGGGCGCCCGCGGCCCCCGCTGTCGACCCGTTGCAGGATGTGACGCAACGTTGGCAGAAGCTGCCTACTTCTGTTTCCCTGAGCGCGCTCGAGAGGAAACCGGATTTAGCCGAGACGCAACTTCAGTTGAACTACGATACCGAGCTGGCCACAGAAGCTGTTTGTGGCGCGCCCGGTGGTGACAATGCGCTGTTGCTGAAGATCGCCCAAGCGCCAAATCTGGTGGAGCAAGAATGAGTACCGCTGCTGGAACAACCGGAGTAGACCCAACCGCCGTCTCAGAGGAAGCCCGCTATCACGCCACCCCGGCGGATGCGCAGAGGCTTGCGCCCAATCGGGATGAACGCCTGTTTCTGGTGCTTTCGATCTTTATCGGAATTCTTTCCGGACTATTGGTGGTCTGCTTCCGCGTAGCCATCAACTGGATCCAGGTGCTTACCCTGGGCTCAGCGCCGCATGCCGGACAGTTCAGGCTGTTGTTTGTGCCCATGGGAGTCGGGGTGGTGGTCGCAGCCCTGGTGCAGCTTGTGTTCCCAGGCGCGCGCGGCAGCGGGATCAACCAGACCAAGGCCGCTCTTTATATTTACAACGGCTATATCTCTTTCAGGACGGTGATCGGCAAGTTCATCACCTCAGCGCTCTCGATCGGCGGCGGCTTCTCGCTCGGGCCGGAAGATCCGTCGCTGCAGATCGGAGCCGGTGTGGCCTCCATGGTCAGCCGCCGCTTGAACCTGTCGCGCGAACGGCTGCGCATGTTTGCCCCCATCGGCGCGGCCGCGGGTCTGGCGGCAGCCTTCAACGCGCCGATTTCGGCCATTCTGTTCGTTGTGGAAGAGGTGATCGGGCGCTGGAGCGCAGCGGTGCTTGGCTCCATCGTTCTGTCGGCTATTTCGAGCGTAGTGGTCGCGCGCTGGTTCTGGGGCGCGGAACCCATGTTTCGCATTCCCTCGGTTACCCTCAAAGGGCCACGCGAGCTACTGGCGTACACCGTGCTGGGCTTCGCCGGGGGCATTGCATCCATACTTTTCTCCAAGGCGCTCGGCTACTCACGGCCGCGGCTGCGCGCTCTTCCGCGCTGGACGTGGTATATCCAGCCGCCCATCGCCGGGTTGATCGTCGGGGCCATCGCGTTCTTTGGAGCTCCCCAGGTCATGGGGCCGGGCTACAACGTGATCGACCAGGCGATGCACGGCCAGTTCACGTGGAAGTTTCTGCTTGCCCTGGCGTTACTGAAAATCCTGGCGACGACCATTTCGTTCTCCAGCGGTACGCCGGGCGGCATGTTCGCCCCTACGCTCTTTATCGGGGCAATGCTGGGCGCTTCGATCGGAACGTTCGAGAAGATTTTCTTCCCTAACTTTCCGATTTCGATTGCCTCGTATGCATTGGTCGGCATGGGAGTTTTATTCGCCGCGTTCTTACGCGTCCCTCTGACTTCAGTTTTCATGGTGCTGGAGGTGAGTGGGAACTATTCCATCGTATTGCCGGTCATTCTCGCCAATACGATTGCCTACCTGGTTTCTCGCAGCCTGCAGCCGTATCCCATCTTCGAGACGTTCACCCACCAGGATGGTCTCGACTTGCCGTCGATGGAGGAGCAGCGCGAGGAAAGCGTGTTGCACCTCGAAGACGCTCTGCGCCCGGTAAACGTGCCGATCTTTTCGGGAACGGCCACCCTGCGGGAGGTCTCGGCGAAACTGGCGGCAGCCGATGCCCCAGTGTTGCTGGTGCAGCTAATAGACGGGTCCTGGTATGCCATGAAGCGGGCCGAATACACTTCGATTGCAGCGATACAAACGCCGGATACGCTGCTTGAAACCACGCTTAAGCCGGACCGGGCGCCGTTGCTGTTTCCCGATTTGCCGCTCGACAGCGCCATCCCCTATCTGGATCGCTGGCCTGTTCTCCCAATTCAGAACCGCGCGAGCAAGGGCACGCTCGAGGGTGTTTTGTCTCTTGAGGATGTGATCGGCAGATACCAACAGCACTAGGGTATTTCGCGAACCTGCTCTAGCGGATGAGAAGGCGGGGAAAGAAAACGCAGATCTCTCCACTTCGCTACCCCGGATTTCCTGTCGAGGTTGGTGGCGTTGGTACACTTCATGCGGTTTTCCTTAAGAGAAAACCGCACACGTGAATGCCGGGTGACGCAACGTAGCAGGCAATCCGGGTACGCTCCGGTCGAGATGACAATTCAGTTTGGAGTCCGATGGTTGCGCGGTAAAGTGCGGTGGAATCCCACCCTTGCCGGAAAAGCACCGTCAAGGATGGGGCACGGCGGGATCAAACTCCAAGTGCAACAAATCGTGGGAACGTGATTCTTCTGGTCTTCAAGAGAGGAAGGCCAGCAGCAGCAGCCGGGTCTGTGGGCAAAGTGGGAAGCGTCCTTTGCTTTCCAGCTTTTCCATAGACCAGTTCAGCGCATCGCCCCCTATCTCACTCCACGCATTGCGCTTATGTGCGGATCAACGTGAAGCTAATTTTGTTGCACTTGACCCTTGAATCCGCCCACCCGTCCTGTTTAATCAGCTTTCGTTGGGTGCGGAGTGAACTCGTAGAAGTTCCCTTGAATCGTGAAATCATAGGGTGCAGTGCCCCTCATTGAATTGTCATCTTGCGTGCCCCGGCCTGTGGTCGCACCGGCCTGTCCCGGTGCGCAGCGGAAGCGATCTGTCCCTGCTTACTCCACTTACCCCGCTTACATTGGAAGGACAGCGTAATGGAGAGATCTACAGGTTCTTTCCTCTCGCAACGTCCTCTGGCCGCCATCGCACTGCTTACTCCGCTCGTGCTTGTCGTTCATGGCTATCATCCGCTGGCCGATGATGGCGGGGTATACGTGACGGGTATCAAAAAGCTGGCGGATCGAGGTCTTTATCAGACGGATGCCGTCTTCGCCCTGTCTCCCACCCATCTTTCGATTTTTGCGCATGTTCTTGCCGTGGTGGTCCGCACCGGGCATGTCTCGATACCGGCGCTGCTGCTCATCTGCCACATGGTTTCGATCTTTCTCTTTCTTCTCGGCTCGTGGAAAGTGGCAACGCAGGTTTCGACCACGCCTGCTGCGCAATGGGGAGCGGTGTTGCTGGCTGCCTGCTGCTTCACTCTGCCGGTTGCGGGTACTTCCCTCGTTATCATGGATCCGTATGTCACGGCCCGCTCGTTTTCCACACCACTCGCACTCTTAGCACTGGCCGCAGCACTCAGAGAGAAATGGCGATTGTGCCTCTTTTGGCTGGTATTCACAGGGCTGCTTCATCCTTTAATGGCCGGCTATGCGGCTATCTTCGTGCTCATGCTGGCGGCTGCCAAACACAGAACGCGTTGGCTTCTCGTCATGCTTGTGGCCGCCGGATGGTCGGTGTGCGCGGTGATTTTTCTCCTGACACAGAACGCGGACCCGACACTGGACTACAACCGCGCGCCGCTCAGCCGGTCGTATTTCTTCCTCTCCAGTTGGCAATGGTACGAGTATCTGGGTTTAGGGATGCCTGTGCTTTTACTCGGGATCGCCGGCATGCGATCGAAGACCATGCCCGCGCGCGCCCTTGCGGCGGCGGCGACGGCTGTGGGTGCGTGCGCCCTGCTCGCGTCGGTCTGTTTTGTCCATCGCAGCGGTAGCCTGCTGTTGGCCCGGCTGCAGATTCTGCGGGCGTTTCATATGGTTTATCTCGCAGGAGTGCTGTTGGCCGGCGGCCTGCTGGGCAAGGTGATGCAAAAGCACAAGCTCGCCGCGGTCTCGCTTTACGCCGTATGCGCGGGCGCGCTCTTCCTGGGCCAATGGCTCACGTATGCAGAGTCGAGCCATGTGGAATGGCCTGGCCTCGCGGCACGCAACCCATGGGAGCAGGCGTTCGTTTGGATTCGAACGGAAACTCCTCACGACGCAATCTTCGCTCTCGATAACGACTACATCGAAAGCCCCGGCGAAGACGCTCAGGGCTTTCGCGCCATCGCGGAGAGAAGCGCGGTGGCGGACTGGTACAAAGACGGAGGCATCGCGAGCAATTTTCGCGCCGCAGCCGCGCTGTGGTGGCAAGGCTCGCAAGCTACATACAAGCTCGATGAGGCCCCAGATGCTGAGCGACTGGCTCGCCTTCTGCCCCTGGGAGCGACATGGATCGTGTTGCCGGCACGGGCGGCCACGGGGTTCCCATGCCCTTATCGAAACTCGCGCGTGTTGGTCTGCATGCTCAAGCCCTGAGCCAGGGCTGCCTCTCTGCGCTACCTCTCTGGGCTTTGCTTAAGCGGACAGAGGGCGCAAAATGATAGTTCGGCAGTTGTGGGAGTGTCCGTCGATGTTAACCCTGTATCAACGGCTGATTTTCGGCTATGTTTTGCTGCTGGCGCTGCTGGTGGCCGTGGGTCTCCATGGCGTCGTGGCACTGCACAAGGCAGCGGCGCTCGACCACCAACCCGGCGTCCCCGCCGCCGAGGCAACCGCGCTCCGTGAAGCGCTCGCCCGTCACGCAACCGACACTGCTACGATCTACACGATTGGCGGCATTCTGCTCTCCGCCGGGTTCGCCTTCTCCATCATCCAGCCGATTCGCCGCACCGCGGCGGCTGCGCGGCGCATCGGCCAGGGAGAACTACAGCAACGCATCGAGTGGCGGAGCCGCGACGACCTGGGCGCGATCGCCATTGAACTGAATCGCATGGCGGTGCGCGTGCGCGATCTGCGCGACACCGAATACGGGCGCAAGCAGTTGGACCAGCAGCTTTCAGACGCGGTCGTGCAGTCCATCTTTGAGCCGGTGATCGTCACCGATGCCACAGGGCATGTGCTCAAGCTGAATCAGGCGGCCAGCGAAGTACTGGGCGAAGCGGCAGCCGATCGAATGGCGCTGACCAACACCCCGGGAGGAGAGAGGATTCTGCGCGCTGTGCGCGATGCGGTCTCGATGCGCCAGTCCATCGCGAGCGAGGATGACGCTGCCCTGCTGCCGATGAAGCTCGGCGAGGGCCAGCGCAGCTATCGCCTGCGCACTACGCCCATACGCGACGCGGAAGGCAAGCTGCTGGGGGCGGTGAGCGTGCTCGAAGATATCACCGAGATGCAGGATCTCGATCGCTTCAAGACGCGCTTTCTCAGCGTCGCGTCACAAAAGCTCCGCCAGCCGCTGGAGCAGTTGCGCCTGAGCCTGTATACCCTCATTTCAGGCTTCGCCGGTGAATTACGCCCCTTGCAGGCCGACGTACTGCGGGGAGCCGAGGAAGAAGCGGAGCGCATGAACAATCTGATGTCTGACCTGATCGAGGTTTCAGAAATCGACACGGGACGGCGCGAACTTCGCGTCGACCGGTTCCGGCCGATCGATATCCTTCGCGATGCCTGTTCGCGAGCACGTGATGAGGCCCGTGCCAAGAACATCGACGTGCAGGTCCAGGCATTCGCGGACCTCTCCTACGTCAATGGCGATCGGCGCGCTCTACGCAGCATCATGGACAACCTTATGACGAACGCGGTGCGCTATACGCCGGAGAACGGCGCCATTCTGCTACAGGCACTGGAACAGAAGGATAAAGTGCAATTCCTGGTAAAGGACTCGGGCCGCGGGATCGAAGCCGAGCGGCTGCCTAACCTCTTTGGCCGCTTCAATGCCGCCCATGATCAAGGAACCGGGCTAGGCCTTGCCCTGGTGCGCCGCCTGGTCGAATTGCTGGGCGGCCAAATCTCTGTTGAAAGCCGGCTCGGCCACGGAGCCACGTTCAGCTTTACCCTACCGGTCGCCACTCCCGTGGCCACACGGCATCCCATCGAGATAGGTTAGTCTTCCCGACGACATGACAGAATTCTCGATGGACATAACACCGGTCCCCCCTGAACAAGCCAAACTGCGCGTTTACCTCGGCGCGGCGCCTGGTGTCGGCAAGACCTTCCAGATGCTTGAAGACGCCCATCTGATGAAAAAGCAGGGCGAGGATGTGGTGATCGGGTTGATCGAGGCGCACGGGCGAAAAGATACAGAAGCCCTGATCAAGGATCTCGAGATGATCCCCCGGCGAGCGATTCCCTATCGCTCGGTGGTGCTCGAAGAGATGGATCTCGATGCCATTCTGGCCAGGCATCCGCACACGTGCCTGGTCGATGAGCTGGCGCACACCAATGTGCCTGGATCAAGAAACCGCAAGCGCTACGAAGATGTGCTGGAGCTGCTGGACGCCGGTATCAACGTGATGACCGCGGTCAATGTGCAGCATATCGAGACGTTGAACGATTCGGTTTCCCGTTCCGCGGATACACAGATCCGGGAGACGATTCCCGATAGTTTTTTGAAGCGCGCGGATGAAGTCGTGAACGTGGATGTAACCGTAGATGAGCTGCGTTCGCGGCTGAAACAAGGCAAGATCTATGCTGCGGAAAAAATCGAGCAGTCCCTGGCCAACTTTTTTCGCAAAGGGAATCTCAGCATGTTGCGCGAGCTCGCCTTGCGCACCACTGCGCAAGAGGTGGGCTCGCGCGCGGCGGAGTACCGCCGGAGCCAGGGCCTGGAACAGGCGCCGATGCCTGAGAAGGTGATGGTCTGCCTTTCTCCGCGGCCAGGAGCAGAACGCCTGTTACGTGTAGGCGCGCGCATCGCCGGGCGGCTGGCCAGCAACTGGTACGCCGTGCGCGTGGAGTCACCGGACGAAGATGCACGGCATGGCGATGCGGAAGAGTACCAGCGCATGGAGGAATATCAACGCCTGGCGCGTGAGCTTGGTGCACAGGTCGTCGTGCTCAAGGACAAGAACGTGGCGGATGCATTGATCGAATTCGCGCAGCAGGAAGGCATCTCGCATGTGGTCTTTGGCCAGTCGGTGCGATCGAGGCTGGATATTCTTCTGCGTGGATCGGTGATCAATCGTTTCCTGGCAGAGATTCGCGACGCCACCGTGCAGGTGGTTCCCATCAGCAAGACCAAGCGGTAAATGCGGTGAGGCTGCTCACTGCGGTGAGGCTGCTCACTGCGGTGAGGCTGCTCACTGCGGTGAGGCTGCTCACTGCGGTGAGGCTGCTCACTGCGGTGAGGCTGCTCACTGCGGTGAGGCTGCTCACTGCGGTGAGGCTGTGTTGTGCTGTGCCCTGCAGCGCAATGAATCTGCGGGTGCCCCATCCTTGACGGTGCTTTTCCGGCAAGGGTGGGAAGCAACAAATCTCCACGCACACTGTCTTGGTAACCCACCCTTCGCGAGAAAAGCGAAGGATGGGGCACCCGCAGGTTTGTTGCACTGCCACCAAGCGATATCGAGCCGCGTTTCTCAATTATTCTCAGCCGCGTGAGAAATACCGGCTAGTGGCTCGCTACCGTCTTGCATTCCGGAACATTGTTTCGGTAGAGAGGGTTGCGGGGATAGGTCATTGCCAGTTCATGGAGCAGATCGCAGGCCTGCGTATTGTCTTTGTCGCGCAGTGCGGCTACCGCCAGCAACAGCTTGGCGAATGGCTTAAGCAGGTTGCCGTGAGCGGCCGTCTGCTGCAGGTCGCGAATTCCCTGCTCCTTATCGGTGTCGATACCGCCGAGGCTCAACATCCAACGTACCGGCGCAGGCTTGATGCCCGTCATGTAATTTTCAACTCCGACAGCAAGAAGCGCATCGTACGCGTCGGGCTTCTGCTTCAGTAACTGTTGCGCAAGAACGCGGCCCTGCTTCATGTAATGCAGCGCGGCGAAGTCCTGCTTGTCAATCATGGCTACATAATCAGACCGCAAACCAAGAGAAAGCACCTTGGCAAATAATGCGTTGCTGTCTTCAGGGTGCTGCTTGAGTGCGGCGTCCGCGAGTTCGCTCCCACGGTCGATCGCGCTGTAAAACTCGGTTTTGACTTTCGGATCGGGCGAAAGTTTCGATCGCGCTTCAAAGTTCTTGTCGTTGGTGAAGAGCTGGCTTTCCAAAATATCGAGCCGGGCAAACTCACCAAAGAGGTAGCCTGCTGCCTGCGCAACGGGCCCCATCGGATCTTCAGGATGCATTCGTTCCCAAGCCGCAAAATTTTGTTGGGCCTGGTCGAACTCGAGGTTGTACATACTCTGGAAGCCGCGCTCAATCTCAGTCGTTGCCAATGCCCGGGCAGAAGAGAACGGGAAGAGCACGAGGATCGCCAACAACGCGGCGTACGGGGTCGCCACAGAAAACGCTCTCCCGCCATTCCGTCTTCGCTGAATTGCTTTCATTGGATATGAGATGCTGTGCGCCGCGCGGTGAATGAGGGGAAACGAGGCGACCGACAGGTACCGTCCCCTATTGTGAGGGGTGGCTTAGGCAAACTCAAGGGAGAACCCCCGGCGACCTTTAGGTGCAGTCCGGGAGGGGCAGTCCCGGAGGCGCATTCATGGAGGCGCAGTCATGGAGGCGCAGTCATGGCGACGGCGATGGATCGTCGCGCTCATCGTTCGCTCCAACGGACGCCACCGAAGCGAACAGAGGCCGGCGCGGCAAAGCTGCGCAACCAACCCGCAAGATTGCCATAGTCCTCAGCCGCCGGCGAACCGGGGGCGTAATCAATGACTGTCATGCCTTCGGCCAGTGCCTCGCTCACGGCGGAGCTGCGGCTGAGCACAAAGGGCAGCAGCCGACCACCCAGCCGCTGCTGCAACATGGCGCGCAGGTCCTGATGCAGCGGGGAGGAAGCGTCGAACTGATTGAGCAAGTAGAAAATCTGCCCACCTGTCTCCGGCGAGCCGAGAAAGGTTTCGAGCGCACCCAAGCTGGCCACGGAACTCATGTCGGGCAGAAGGGGTACGAGCACGGTCGAGCGGAACGCCAGTAGACGTTGGGTCACGTCCTGGTTGGCCGTGGCCACATCAATCAGGATCCGGCTGGCATTGCGGCTGTCACGCAGCAGCTGGTCGAGTAAGGGATCCTGTTCCCCGGCGTGAGCCGGAAAGTGATCCGCATCCAGATTCAAAACGTTGACCGGGGCGTCGCTTTCGGCGCCGGCAAATGTGCGCACCACGCCCGGCTTGCATTGGCCTGAGCCGAAATAAAACGGCAAGAGCCCACAGGCAGCCGTATCGGCCAACAGGACACGCTCTCCGAGCGAGGCGAGAGCACGACCCAGAGTGGCGACGAGGCATGTCTTTCCTACCCCGCCTGCCAGTGAAAAGACGGCTAGCACGGGTGGGTGATCTTCCACGTCAAAAGGCTGGACCGTTGGCGCCGCAGCCTGTGCCGGGGCGAAGACCGAATGCAATGCGTACCACCGGTTACCCGGCTCGACAGCCGGCAGGGTGGCTGGTTCAAGGGGTGGTGTCGTCCTGGCTTGCAACCGGGACGCGCCGGAAGAGGATGGAACACTCGACACATTTAAAACATTGGGGAGAATGCCGGGCACATCGCGCGCGCGAACTTCCTGCATGGGCGCCTGGAAGGGGATCGTTTGTGATAATTCCCTGCAAGGGTCAGGAGCCTGCGCAGGGGCCTTTCCTGTGGCAGCGCGATGGCGCAACTGGCCTCGCACCTCTTTACGAGAGGCAGAGAAGTCCCAATAACGGGTGCCCTTCCTGTGTGCGCGAGAGTAAAGGGTCGCGATATCCTGCGGCATCGCGCTCTGATCCTGGTCAGATGGCCGTTCCGTCATGACTCTCCCTTAAGACCAACCGCATCACACCACGCTGGCGCGAAAATCCGTGCGGAAGGCCTGTGCCCTTACTGGTGTCCTGTCCTGTCCCGGTGTCGCTCGACAGATTCCGGGAAAACTTTAGTTTCCCCTAACATACCTCTCAATTTGCCGTCCTGCTACCGTGTGGTCTGTCTTTCTGCTTGTGATCGGTGATTGCCCGCCAAAAAGCGGGACCGAAACGCCTTGCGGCCACGTGCGCCGGCGCCTTCCCGGCCTGCCTATTGTGTTACTTTTGAAAGAGAAATGAGCTCGTAGCTCAGTCGGTAGAGCAACGCACTTTTAATGCGTGGGTCGTGGGTTCGATTCCCACCGAGCTCACCACGTCCTGGAACTTGTTGGACGTGTTCTCACCATCAACATCCACCGGTACAGAGCGGGGTTTAGAGCAGAACCGGCATAGCTGTACCCGGTCGGCATCGGGGAAGTTGGACTTTCTTGATGAAAAGTCCAGTCAAGCGTACTTGCCGCTGAATACTGTTGTGCTGGTTCTGCTCCATGCTCGAACCCCGGTGAAAGACCATGCTTCCACACCCCCCCGGCCCACCCCTCAGTTCGTCGCAGATTGTTTCGCTTCACGACCGGTTCACGGGTGGCTGGCATGATGCCACGCCCGCAGTGCCCGCGGAACTAAGCGGCTTCGAACGAACAGTGATTGAACAACACCTGGCGAATTTTGATTTGTGGCACGCGGAGGATGAAGCGCGCACTCCGGGGGCTACCGATCAGGACATCGCGCGGGTGAAGCGCTTTATCGATCGCACTAACCAGCGGCGCAACGATCTTTGTGAGCAGTGCGACGTGTTTCTACTGAACCTTCTCAACCAGCAGGCCCTGCCGGCGCCCGAAGCGGAACTGCATTCGGAATCGCCCGGGTTGATTCTGGACCGGCTCTCTATTCTGTCGCTGAAACTCTTTCATACCCGCGAAGAGGTCGGCCGTGCGGACGCCCCTGCGGGCCATCGTGAGCGCAATTTGCAACGCCTACAGATTCTCGCAGAGCAGCGCGACGACCTGGCCGGTTCGCTCGACCGGCTCTGGGAACAGGTGCTGCAACGTAAACGCAGATTCAAGCTCTATCGTCAGCTTAAGATGTACAACGACCCTGCTCTCAACCCGGCTGTCTATACCGCGCGGTCGAAACTCACGCCCTGACAGCACCGGCGACGGGCACACGTGCTACAGTTCTTGCCAAGGATGCGGCGGGCTGGCCGGGTTGACGTTCGCCTCAACTGTGGGTATAAAAAAACGATTCTGATAGCCCTTAAAGGCCACGTCTCAACATTTCAAACGGTTTGAACTCCTGCGTGAACAGGAGAGAAGAGTGGGTTATGCAAAACGCAGGTCAGGGTGTTCCCGCTCGGCGCAATCCCAAGATCATTGAAGGTAAAGCTCGTCCTACGCCTAATACCGGGCAGCAGAAGTATTTGCACGAGTACCAGAGCGCGCTGCAGTCGATGCATGAAGGCAAGTACGAGAAGGCACGGGCCGTTTTCGAAAAGCTCAGCCTGGATGGTCCGGCCGAAATTCTAGAGCGCGTGCGCGTCTACCTCGTCGCATGCCAGCGGCATGCACAACAAGCCGGCCTTCACTTTGACAATACGGAAGAGCAGTACGACTATGCCATCTCCCTGCTGAATACCGGGTTCTACGAAGAAGCCCGGGATCAGTTCCACCGGATACTGAAGACCAATCCGTCGGCGGACTATGCATATTACGGCCTGGCCATCCTCGAAAGCATGACTGGACAGGCTGAGCCCTGCCTGGAGCATTTGGCCAAGGCGATTGAACTGAGCCCACGAAATCGCATCCAAGCTCGCAGCGATTCCGACTTTCAGGACATGGCGGATGATCCACGTTTCACCGAGCTTCTTTACCCGGAAGTTCCGTAAGGGACGGGGAGGCTTGCTCCTGATTTGTGAGGGAGTTCGTTTTCGCGGTTCGTTTGTGATTGATTTATGGTGAAAGCCATTTCTCCAACGCTCGCAAAGGCCACGCCCGCAACCACTCCATTTGCCACTCGCTGGCGCACCGACCTCTCCAGCATCCGAGTGGTGGCCATTGGCGGAGGCACCGGGCTCTCCACTTTGCTGCGGGGCCTGCGGCGCTATGTCGCGTCACCGCATCAGTCGCCTGAGGACTGTGAATCCGCTCCGTGCCTGATCTCGGACCTGGCAGCCGTGGTGACCGTAACCGATGACGGCGGCTTGAGCGGCAGGTTACGGCGCGGCTTCAACATGCTGCCACCGGGCGACCTGCGTAACTGCATGGTGGCCCTTTCTGAAGATGAGCACTTAATCTCACGGTTGTTTCGTCATCGTTTTACCGCGGGTGAAGGTCTGGAAGGGCACAGCTTCGGCAACCTGTTCGTTGCCGCGCTGCTGGAGATGACCGGCGATTTTGCCCAGGCCATCAAACTTTCTTCCCAGGTGCTGGCCACTCGTGGACAAATCTATCCCGTAACCAACGCGAACGTCGCTCTCGCAGCCCGGATGGATGATGGATCGTTGGTGCACGGAGAAACCAACATCACGGCCAGCCGCCAGCGCATCGTGGAGCTGATGCTTGAGCCCGCGGACGCCGCGCCGCTGCCGGAAACGCTCGAGGCGATCGAACGCGCCGACCTGATCACGATTGGCCCGGGCTCGCTCTATACCAGCCTCATTACCAATCTGCTGGTCAAGGGGGTCTCTGAGGCGCTCGCTGAATCGCGGGCGGTGCGCGTGTACATCTGCAATCTGATGACCCAGGCGAACGAGAGTTTGCAGCTGACTGCATCGCAACATATCGAGCGCATCTATGAACACTCGCGGCAACCGGTCTTTGACTACGCGCTGGTGAATACGGCTCCGGTTTCGCAGGTGCTGCTCGATCGTTACGCCGGAGAGGGAGCTTCGCCGATCGTGGCGGATATCGAAGCCTTCGAGGCGCTGGGCGTTCGCTGCATCGCGGGCGACTTCGCCGCTGAAGGCGATGTGCTGCGTCATGCCGCCGATCGGGTTGCGGATACGGTGCTGCGGCTGGGTATTGCCGGGCGCGGGGGTAGGTCGGAACCCGGAGAGTTGTGGACCGGATCGCAGATGCCCGTATTAAAAATGAATTGTCATCTCGACCGAAGTGGAGAGATCTGCGGTTCTCTCTCGGTTGTTCCATCCACGTCGAGGAAAGCCTCAAAGTCTTCTTTTTTGGCGAGCGCCGGATGGTCTGTTTTTCCGCCTGGAAAAGTCTTATCGCGTTGCGGGTTGGATTTCGGTGACGGTTCGCTTCAGTTGGCCACACGCGGCGTAGATGTCCCTTCCCCTGGGCCGGCGCAGAAAGGCCGGCACTCCGTGCGCGATAAGCCTCTGCTGGAAAGCGGCGACCCGCTCTGGGGTGGGCATCGTATACGCGATGTCCGGTCCCGGGTTCCACGCGATCAGGTTCACCTTCACCGGCATGGGAGCGCTACGCGCCAGCGCTATCAATTCGTCGGCATGTTCGGGCCCGTCATTGAAGCGGCCCAGGAGCACATATTCGAACGTCACCCGTTCCCGAGGCCTCAAATGCAGTTGACTCGCGGCCTGGATCACGTCATCGATCTTCCATTTGCGCGTGATGGGCATGATGGCTTCGCGAATCTCGTCGTTTGGAGCGTTCAGGCTGATGGCCAGGCGGGGCCGCACCGGCTCCGCAGCCAGGCGCAGGATGCCAGGCACGATGCCGGAGGTGGAAACCGTCATTCTGGTCTCGGCCAGCCCAGCCTCCTCAACCAGCAGGCGCACGGCAGCCATGAATTCGTCGTAATTGAGGAAAGGCTCGCCCATACCCATGAAGACCAGGTTGATGCGGTCGCGCCCGACCCGCACGGCATGCCGCTCGAGGACCGCAATCACCTGGCCGGCGATTTCTCCGGCGGAGAGATTACGCTGCAAGCCGAGCTTCGCAGTCAGGCAAAACTGGCAATTCACCGCGCAACCTACCTGGCTGGAAACACAGATGGTCGCCCGGCGCGTGGTCGCTTCGGCAGTATCTCCGTCCCCCTGCTCCGCCCCGTCCCCATCCGGCATCCAGACGGTTTCGACGGTCTGGGCGTCCTGGCCGGCGACCAGGTAGCGTTCTGTGCCATCAATAGAACGAAAAGTCTCAATAATCCTGGGTGGGGTCAGGGTCCAGCCCTGATCAGCCATTTCTTTTCGCAGGCCGCGGGGAAGCGTCGTCACGTCCTCCAGGGAAGAGACCCTCTGCTGGAACATGGCGCCGAGAAGCTGGCCAACCCGGTAAGGGGGCTGCCCAAACTGCTCCATAACGACTGTAAGTTGTTGACGGGAAAGGCCAAAAAGATTTCCAGCCGCAGAGGCGGCTTCCCCGTCTAAAAGGTGGTCGAGATTTTCCCTACCAGGCATTGCTCCAGCACCCTAGCCTCTTTTCGCAGCATAGCATCAGGGTTGTAGCCAGGTTGGCAACCGTGAATGGTAACCAGATTTCTGGTTACCGGAATACCGTCTCCAGTTCGACGGATTCCCTGTCCGGCCAAGGAAATCCGGATTATCCCGGGGAAAGCCGATACACTGAGATGGTGACAGAACGCAGCATTCGACGCACGATCCTACCTTCCGGCTTGATTATTCTGACTGAACGCATGGAACATATCCGGTCAGTGGCCATGGGTGTGTGGATCAGAGCCGGCTCCCGCCATGAGCTGCCGGAAGTGAATGGCATTTCTCACTTCGTCGAGCACATGGTGTTCAAGGGAACGCAATCGCGCTCTGCAAAACATATTGCGCGCGAAGTGGATGCCATCGGTGGGAACCTTGATGCGTTCACCGGCAAAGAGACCATCTGCTTCAACCTGAAAGTTCTCGACCAGCATGTGCCTACAGCGCTCGATGTTCTCTCTGACCTGGTATTGAACCCGGTCTTCCACAACGAAGACATTGCGCGCGAGCGCGGCGTGATTCTCGAAGAGATCAAGATGGACGAGGACAACCCCGACTACCTGGTCCACGAGATCTTTACGCAGAACTTCTGGAAAGATCATCCGCTTGGGAAACCGATCCTCGGCACCAAAGAGACGGTGCGCGGCTTTGAACAGAAGACGCTGTTCGAGTATTACGGGCGGCGCTTCTCGGGCAACAACATGGTTTTCTCCGCAGCCGGCAATCTGGAGCATGATGCGTTTGTCGATATGGTCGCGCGTCGCTTCGACCATATGGGGTCGAATTCCGACGACCTGCCGGAAACGGCGCCGCGCACGGTTTCCAAAATTGTTATGCGCAATAAGAAGGCGCTGGAACAGGTGCAGCTCTGCCTGGGCGTGCCCTCTCCGCCGCTGGCCCATGAACTACGCTACGTGACGCTGCTGCTGAATACCGTGCTGGGCGGCGGTATGAGCTCGCGGCTTTTTCAGACAGTGCGCGAAGAGCACGGCTTGGCGTATTCCATTTTCAGCGATCTGAATCCCTACCGCGATACGGGCTCATTGTGCGTGTTCGCCGGCACATCGTCGGCTCACTGCCTGCAGGTGATCGATTTGATCATGAGCGAATTTCGCCGTCTCAAGACCGAGGCTCTGCCGGAAGAAGAACTTCGCCGCGCCAAGGAGCAGCTGAAGGGCAACATTATTCTTGGCCTGGAAAGCTCCATGTCGCGCATGTCGAACCTGGCCCGCCAGGAGATGTACTTCCAGCACTTTTTCGGCGTGGACGAGGTCATGGACAAGGTGGAGACGGTGACCAGCGATCAGGTGATGGCCATGGCCAACACGCTGTTCGACCCGCAAGAAGTAGCAGTGACGCTGCTGGGCCGGCTCGACGGCCTGCGGGTAAGCCGCGCACAGCTGGCCTGCTAGAGCATTTTCGCAATTGGTGTAGACCGAAGCTACCGGCCTTTACGTGGTTTTCTCTCAAGGAAAACCACACCTCGCTGCTCTTACCAGGCCACAGTAATTGCGAAAATGCTTTAAACGGCCGGCCACATTTTTTCTGCACTGCGCGCCCGGACGGTTCCTCGCAATCTTTGAAGGTGAGCTGCCAGCAACTGCGGATCCCCACTCAAGCCAAAACCGGGCTTGAATGGGCCACCCGGGATTTGTGGCGGTTCGATCGAAAAAGATCCCTGATGGACTTGGATCGAGGCCGGGTGAGCGTTCTCGCCGGTCACTGCGTCCAACTCAATGGGAAACACTGGTAACTGGCGTTGCTCCTGCTCTCGACCGGCGGGCGCCAGACCTTGGTAGACTTGGATCGCCAAGACTTTTAGCAACAACGAGAAGAACCCATGATTGAGCTCAGCAAGATCGTTTGCACCCTCCGGACGAACTCGGCGACCTCCCGCCGCAATCGCCAGCGCGGTTTCACCCTGATGGAGTTGCTGATCGTGATGTCGATCATGATCATTCTGATGCTGATCGCTATTCCGAATTTCATCAGCATGAAGGCGCAGGCGGACGAAACCTCAGCGATCCAGTCGCTGCGTGCCATTTACCAGGCACAGATTCAGTATCAGACGAACTTTCCTGCCAACGGCTTCGCCTGCTCTCTGGCTGCACTCGGTGGCAGCGCGAGCTCGCAGACGCCCACTCCGCAGGCGGCTGGGGTTTTGCAGGGCGATCTGGCAACAGGCCAGAAGTCGGGTTACACGTTCAACATAGTTAACTGCAATAAGGTGACGGTAAATAACCAGGACATGTACACGTCTTACGAAGTGACCGCGGTTCCACAATCCATTGGAAAATCTGGACATCGCGGCTTCTGCATCGACCCGGCAGGTGAAATCAAGACCGACCTTGCGGGCGGAACGAACTGCAACCAACCGATTCAGTAAATGCCGGTCCGCGTTTCGACAGTGAGTAGGGGGCACGCAAGCGTCCCGCGCATCAGCAGGCTTTTCGCGTTGTTTTTGCTTTCGCTGTTTCTGGGCGTTGGATCGCATGCCCAAACGGCGGGGGCGCAGCGGCAGCGCGGCAGCAGCCGACAGCCCAGCCGCAGCTGACAGCCCAACAAATGGCGCAGCGAGTCGACGAGCGCTACAACAGACTGCGCTCTCTGCGGGTGGCGTTTACTGAAAGCTTTCGTGGAATGGGTATCGACCGGGAAGAGAGCGGCACCCTGCTGCTGCGCAAGCCCGGAAAGATGCGCTGGAACTATGCGAGCCCCCCAGGCAAGGTCTTTTTGCTCGATGGCAAGTACGCCTGGTTCTACTCTCCGGGAGGAGCCCAGGTACAGAGGGTGCCGGCAGCACAATTAGACGATCTGCGTTCGCCGCTGCGCTTTTTGCTCGGCCATACGCAACTGCAGAAGGAACTGGACGGATTGACTCTGACCACCACTTCCGGCGGGCTGCAACTCTCGGGAGTGCCCAAGGGCCTGCAGAACCGGGTCGCGAAGATTGTTCTCGGAGTAAGCGCCACGGGGGAGATCCATTCCATGAGCATCCAGGAGACCGACGGAGCTGAGACGTCCTTCGCTTTCACGGATAGTCAGGCCGATGCTCCGGCGCCCGATGGGGAATTCGTCTTTCATCCTCCGGCAGGGGTACCGGTGGTGGATGGCTTGCCGCCGGTCTAAACAGCCTGCCGAAAACCCACTTCTTTGAAGGGTACGGGCTACCTCGCCGCAGCGAGCATTACAGTCCCGTGAAACCGACGTCCAAAGCCCAAACCGAATTGTCATCTCGACCGAAGCGTAGCGAAGTGGAGAGACCTGCGGTTCTCTTTCGGCCAACCCTCACCTCTTTGAAGGGTACGGGCTTCAGCCCGTACACAATTCCCTTGCAATGAATCCGGCTACCTCGCCGCAGCGAGCATTAGCTGCTGAGGGAGCGATCTCTCGCTCACAAAGACTTTTTCCGCAGACTCTCAAGCCCGCTGCGCCGAGGTAGCCCGTACCCTTCGAACATATCGCGCGACTTTGCATTCGAAAAATCAATCTAAGCGAGTGTTCCCTGAGTATTTGCCTTGGCCGGCCCATGACCGTTGGATCTGTCTGCGAGGGTGAGCGGGCAGCGCCCATTGGAAGGAAGTTGCCCTCAATGTCGATAAACTCATCCGGATAGGGACTTAACGCGTTAACGCGTATTTTTGAGCCAATGGGTAGGGGCCCGGTACCAGCCTTAGGCTACCGAGGGAAAAAGGCACTCCAGCAAAGAGGTGAACTTCTCCGCAGCCTGTGAACTGCCGAACGCCGCTGCCCCACCGAAGTGCGATTGGGCCGATCAGTCGCATGACCGATAATGTAGGCTAGGCGGCCGAGGGCAAGCGGAAATGACTCGTCCGGCGTCTTGTCCTTAGCATTTCGCGACCCCGGGCAAACCTCCGCACGGCGATGGTTCGGCTGCAGCCGGGGACGAGACGGCAAGGGCAAGCCTGGCAATGGCTCGATAGTGGTAATTGGACCGCACTTAGCCCGCTGTGGGCCGTTGGTCCATAGGGACGAATTGGCAAGCTGGGAACGCTCGCAGGCGGCCCGCCCGCAGGTAAAGAAGTATCCCGGTAAACTGGGAAGGGGACCATGGCAGAGTTCGTAATCAAACTGGCGGACGAGCGGGGACGGATTCAGGAGCAGGTGCAGATCGCCGGTTCCGCCGATGAGCTGCGCTCACGTTTCCTGCAGGCTGGTTACTACGTCTACTCGGTGCGGCCACGCGGAATGCGCGGCGTAGGCGGCAGCCGCAAGCGCGCCAACCTGGAAGCCTTCATCATTTTCAACCAGCAGTTCCTGACCCTGGTGCGCGCCGGCCTGCCCATCCTTGGCTCGCTCGACATGCTGGTCAAAGGGCAGAAGAATCCGAACTTCCGCGCGCAACTAGAGAATGTAGCCCAGCGGGTGCGCACCGGCGAGTCGCTTTCGGCTGCGTTTGAGGCCCAGGGCGGATTTCCGCTGATCTACACCACCACGCTGCTGGCCGGCGAACGAAGCGGACAACTGGAAGACGTGTTGGCGCGTTATCTCGCCTTTCAACGAATCTCGCTTTCGTTTCGCAAGAAGCTGCAGGCTTCCCTGCTCTACCCCATCCTGCTCATCACCATGGTGATCGCGCTTTTCGTCTTCCTGATCAGCTTCGTGGTGCCGCGCTTTGCCCTGCTGTATGACCAGTTGGGCACGAACCTGCCTGCCGCCACCCGGCTGCTGCTCGCCGTTGGCAACAACTTTCAGCACTACATTCTCTGGGTGCTGGCAGCCATCGCGTTGATCGTCTACCTGCTTTATCGCTATAGCCAGACCACGGCCGGCACCGCACGCATGGACCGCATGCGCATCGGCATGCCGATCTTTGGAAATATCTGGCGCAAATACCAGGTTGCCCTGTTTGTGCGCACTCTCTTCGAGCCTGCTGGTGGGCGGCCTGCCGCCCGTGCCTTCTCTCGAAACGGCGGCACGCTCTATCTCCAGCAACACTATCGCCGCGGCCGTCATGACCTCGGTAGTCAGCGTGCGTGAAGGCAAGAGCCTTGCGCACAGCCTGGAGAAGACCAACGTTTTTCCTGATCTAGCGGTGGAAATGATCGATGTAGGTGAGTCCACCGGCGCCTTGCCGCAGATGCTGAATTCGGTGGCCGAGTTTTTCGAAGAAGACGTTCAGACGGCGTTGACCGCCGCACTGGCGCTCATTGAGCCCGCCATCCTGATCGTGATGGGCTCGGTGGTCGTGGTTATCCTGATCGCGCTCTACCTGCCTATCTTCTCCCTGGGGCAGGCAAGCACCACGGGGGGCCGCTGAGGAGAACGGAAACCACCAATCAGTGGTTTGCATTCTTCGCTTTGTGCATTTTTTGTCGTTAGGAGTTTTGTATGACTGAGAGCACCGTACTTGTCACGACCGCAGTATCGGAATCAGACGAGACAGCGCGCGCCCAGAATCTTGCCCATCGCTATCGGTGTGAGTTCGTCGATCTGAAGAATTTCCGCATCCAGCACGAGCTCTTCCGCAGCGTGCCGGTGGACATGATGTTCCGCTACAACTTCGTTCCGCTAGAACAGCAGGAAGACCGCTTGATCATCGCCGTGAGCGACCCCAGCCGCCTGATGGTGCTGGACGAGATCAGTGGCTTGCTGGGACAACGCATCATCACCCGGGTAGCCACGCTCTCACAGATTACCGATCTGCTCAAGAAGACAGAGCAATCGCAGCGCGTGCTCGACGAAGCAACCGAAGGCTTGACCTTCGACGTGATCTCGGCCGAGGACAACGCCGATGAAAACATTTCGATTGAGAAGCTGACCTCGGAAGAGGACATCAGCCCCATTATCCGGCTGGTGGATACGACGATTTTTACCGCACTCGAACGCCGCGCCTCGGATATTCACCTGGAGACGTACGACGACTCCCTGGTAGTGAAGTATCGTATCGACGGTGTGCTGCAGGCGGCCATGGCTCCCATTGCGCGTGAGCACCACTCGACCATCCTCTCGCGTATCAAGGTCATGAGCGAACTGGACATCGCCGAACGGCGCGTGCCCCAGGACGGACGCTTCCGTGTGCGCTACAAGGGCCGCCTGATCGACTTCCGCGTCTCCATCATGCCGACCGTGCATGGCGAAAATGCAGTGCTGCGCGTGCTCGACAAGGAGTCGATGAGCGAGAAGTTCCGCAAGCTGACGCTCGATGTCGTGGGCTTCGGCGAAGAGGATCTGCGCCGCTTCCGCCGCTACATCCGCGAGCCGTACGGTATGGTGCTGGTCACCGGACCTACGGGATCAGGCAAGACCACGACCCTATACGCCGCTCTCAATGAGATCAAGAGCGACGAAGACAAGATCATCACCATCGAAGATCCAGTCGAATATCAGATCCGCGGCATTACGCAGATCCCGGTGAACGAAAAGAAGGGACTCACCTTCGCCAGAGGGTTGCGCTCCATTCTGCGTCATGACCCTGACAAGATCCTGGTCGGTGAGATCCGCGATCAGGAAACAGCGCAGATTGCCATCAACTCCGCGCTCACGGGTCACCTGGTGTTCACCACTGTCCACGCCAACAACGTGGTCGACGTACTGGGCCGCTTTCTCAACATGGGTGTCGAGGCTTACAACTTTGTGTCCGCGCTCAATTGCATTCTTGCCCAGCGACTGGTGCGCACCATCTGCGAGCACTGCACGCATCCGGTGCGGTACGACGATGAGTTCCTGCGTAACAGTGGGCTCGATCCGGAGTTGTGGCGCAGCTTTGACTTTCATGAAGGCGCCGGCTGCATCGAATGCGCGGGCACCGGGTATCGCGGCCGTACCGCCATCCACGAGTTGCTGGAACTCAACGATCCGATCCGGGAAATCATTCTCGAAAAGAAGCCCGCCTCCGAGGTGCGCAAGCTGGCGCAAAAGCAAGGCATGCAGTTTCTTCGTGAATCGGCCGTAGACCGGGCAAGCCGTGGCTTGACTACACTGAAAGAGATCAACAAGGTTACGTTCATCGAGGCCTTCCGCTAGACATGCTCGCGAATATCGCAAACCGCATTTTTCCGTCGGAAGCCAAGGCGCTGCGCCCGCGCGTGGCCTGTGAAATCACGAGCGTTGGCGTGGTGGCGGGCCGCCCGGGTGAAGCAGAACAGCAGATTGTCTCCTCGTTCGCGCCCTTGCGTCCCGGTGTGCTCTCCGCAGGGCTCAAAACACCCAACTTCAGCGACCGGGCGGCCGTCTCTGCCGCATTGCGCCAAGCCCTGGACGAAATCAGCGTGAAAGTTAGCCAGGTCACGATTGTCATACCCGATGCAGCGGTCCGCGTATTGCTGTTGGACTTTGACACGCTGCCCACAAAAGCTTCAGAGGCGCTTCCTCTTATTCGCTTCCGGCTGCGCAAGCTGGCGCCGTTCGAAGTAGACGATGCGGCGGTCAGCTACCAGATCATGCCCGGCAAAACGGGCCTGGTGCGGGTGATTGTCGCAGTTTCTCCCGCCGGAGTGCGGAGCGAATATGAAAGCGCGGTGCGTGAAGCCGGCTATGAGCCGGGCGTAGTGCTGCCGAGCACGCTGGCGGCATTGGCGGCGGTCAGCGCAGATGAGCCTGCCCTGGTTGTGAACCGTAACAGCAATTCCGTCACCACCGCGATTACGCGGCAGAATGAGCTGCTGTTGCACCGCACGCTGGAGCTCACGGAAAAGGATTGGTTGCCGGAAGAAAACCTGCATCATGCCTACGAGGAGATGCAGCAATCGGTGAGCGTGGCGGTGGCTTATTTTGAAGATACACTCGAGACGCCCCCGCGCCAGTTGCTCTCATGCGGCCTTGGCGGGCCGGAAGAGCTCATTCGATTGCTGGGCGACGACCGCATCCCGGTGCGGGACCTTGTGCCGATGCCTTACAGCAGTAAAGCCATGCCTGGCGGGATTCTTGCCGGGGTGGTGGGAGCGCTTGCCAGCTAATGCGCATCCAGCTTAATCTCGCTTCCCGTCCCTTTGTCGAACTTGGTCCGCTCTACATGCGGCTGCGCATCCTGATCGCCCTGCTGGCGATCGTCGCGTTGCCGCTGTGGCTGCTGCTTTCCACGGAGAAACGGAAAGCTGCCGAGGCGCACGCGCGGCTGGCAGCCGTCGAGCGGCAGATTCAGGGCATCAACACACAACAGGCCGGCTTCGAAGCGCAAATGCGTGAACCGAAGAATGCCGCAATTCTGTCGCAGTCGCAGTTTCTTAATCAGCTTTTCCTGCGCAAGGCTTTTTCCTGGACGGCCGTCATGATGGATCTGGAAACGGTGCTGCCCGGCGGCGTGCAGGTGTTGAACATCGACCCGGTGATCTCAAAAGATGGCAAGGTAACGGTGCGTTTGCGTGTGAGCGGCGCGCACGATCGGGCCGTCGACCTGATTCGCAACCTGGAGCACTCTCACCGCTTCATTGCCCCACGCCTCGCCGACGAAGCGGCGGAAAGCAACCAAAACGGTCAGCCGATCCAGCAGGTCAACACGAATTCGAATGTAAACTTCGATCTGCTTGCGGAGTACAACCCGCTTCCGGAGACTGGGACAAAACCCATGGTTACCAAGGAAGAGGGGAAGCAGAAAGCTGCTGACAAGCCGGTGAAGCACAAGTCCCGGGCGGCCGGCAAGGCGGTGGCCCCGTGAAGCCGAACCGCGCCGCCAACCTGTTCAGCCTGCTCAATCTGCATTTTGCCGGCGTTGCGTTGTTGTTGATGCTGAACCTTGTTCTGGGGGTTCGCCTGTTTCTTGCCTGGAGTACATTGCGCGCTTCGAGCCCGAATGAACTCGCGCGGCAACAAACTGCCTACCGTGCACTCGAGTTGCAAACGCGCCCGCTGCATAATCTGCCAGACAGGGTGGTAGCCGCGCACATGCAGGCAGAGGACTTCTACGCGGGCCGATTTCCAGCGGCGTACTCCACCATCACGGCTTCGCTCGATGAGCTTGCCAACAAAAACTCTGTGCGCCGCACACGTACTTCTTATGTGCAAACGCCGGGCGTTTCCGGCCTGGCCGAGGTAAGGATCGACACCAGCCTCAGCGGGGAATATGCGCCGTTGATGCATTACATAAACGGTCTCGAGCGCAGCAAAACGTTTTTCATTATCACCGGGCTTACGCTTACCGGGCAGCAGGGAGGGCTGGTGAACCTGCGGCTGCGCCTGACCACCTATCTGCATGCCGCGGATCTTGACCATATCGTTCCGCCTGCTTCGACCGATGCGGGCCCCGCGCCAGAAGAGGGAGATGCCCAGTAATGGCGCTTAAAGTCGGCACCGAAGATAAGAAGAAGGTGTACCTGGCGAGTGGACTCGGGCTGGTCATGCTGATCCTGCTGGGGCGGTTTTTGTGGCAGACGTTTGGTCCTTCCGACACACCTGCGCCCGCACCGCCAACGGTGGTCACCGCGCCGCGGCCTGCCTCTGCGCCGGCGGCCGGCGACTCCGAGGGTAACAATAGCCCGGCGGCGTTTCCGCACCAGGCAGCGAGAATCAGCGGGCTGGCCTCACTCGATCCAACGCTGCACCCGGAGATCATGCGTCAGACGGAATCGCTTGAGTACACCGGGAATGGCCGCAACATTTTCTCTCAGTTTTCCGTCGCCCCGCCCATTCCGAAACCGATCGCTCCGATTCGGCAGGCGGCGGTGCAGACAGGACCTCCTCCGCCTCCTCCACCGCCCCCTATCAACCTGGGTTTCTATGGCTACGCGTCTGAGAAAACGGGCCAGAAACAGGTTTTTCTCTTGCATGGGGAAGATATCTTCATCGCCTCGGAAGGGGATGTGGTCGATCGCCGGTATCGTGTCGTGAAGATTGGCCCAGCTTCTGTTCAGATTGAAGATATTCCGTACAGCAACACGCAAACACTACCGCTGCGCAACTGAGGGCCGCCATGGAAAAGCCTTATTCGTCACAGAACCGGTTACCGCATCAGGAAGGCTATCTGCTGCTCGGAGTTCTGGTCCTGACGCTGCTTCTCCTGCTCGTGCTCTGCGGTGGCGGCTCCTAGAGTCGCTGAAGATATTCGCCGCGACAAGGAACAGGAGACGATCCATCGCGGTCTGCAATACGCGCGCGCCATCCAGGTGTACTACACCAAATATGGGCGATACCCCAACACCATCGACCAGTTGGTGAAAACCGATAACCAGCGTTTTCTGCGCAAGCGCTACCGGGATCCGATGACCGGTAAGGATGATTGGCGCATCATTCACAACGGTGAGCAACAAGTGCCCGCGCTGGGGCTTTTTGGCCAACCGGCGCAGGTCGGGACGGCGCCGGGTGCTTTGAACAGTAGCAATGGCCTCGGCGGCAGCAACCCCTCGTCGAGTGGTTCTCCTTTTGCCTCTTCAGGATCTGGTTTTAGCAACAGCGGGTCGGGCATCGGCTCGAACAGCGGTTCTGGGTTTGGGTCGAATACGGGCATCGGGGCTAGTTCCAACTCGTCTTTTGGGAACAACGGTTCGTCGACAGCCGCAAACAGCAATACCCAGAACAGTACGGATTCCTCCACGAGCGATGCCAACTCGGGCTCGTCTACCGGCTTGAATACGCCGGCGGCGCCAGCCAGTGGCATCGGGGCTTCAGTGGCATCGGTTCTTCTAGTGGCATCGGTTCTTCTAGTGGCATCGGTTCTTCTAATGGCATCGTTCTTAATGGCATCGGTTCTTCTAATGGCATCGGTTCTTCTAATGGCTCGGTTCTTCTAATGGCATCGGTTCTTCTAGTGGTTTCGGGGGCTTCGAGTGGACTCGGCGGCACAAACACAAATGGCATTGCCGGCGCCACCGGGCTCGGCGGAACTACAACCACAGGAGCCAGTGGCGCCTTCGGATCACCCGGCGCTTCGTTCGGTGGCGCTCCGATTGTGGGTGTCGGACTGCTCAGCAAGAAACAGTCGATCAAGATTTACAAGAAACAGAAGTATTACAACAAATGGGAATTTGTTTTTGATCCTAACCAGAGCATCATTGATGTCGCCGGCGCCGGAACGAATAACGGGCTGAATGGGGGTTCGGCGGCGGGCGGAACAGGGTTGGGCGGCGGTTTAGGTTCGGGACCGGGCAGCGGGTCCGGACTTGGCTCCAACGGTGGGTCTGGGTTTGGTTCGAACAGCGGGTCCGGCTTTGGCTCGGGCAGCGGGTCTGGGTTTGGTTCCAATAGCGGTTCGGGATTCGGGTCGAACAATGGTTCTGGATTTGGCTCGAACAGCGGGTCTGGGTTTGGTTCGAACAATGGATCCAGTTCAGGGTCTGGCTTCGGCTCCAATAATGGTTCGGGATTCGGCAGTTCCCCTTCGAGCCCGTCCAACCCCAATACGCCTACCAACAACACGAATCCTTAGGTTGAATTCGTAACTGTCGAAGCAGCCCCAAAGAAGCAAGACCGCAGATCTCTTCGCTTCCACGGCAGGCCGGGTCAGGCCACTTCGCTGTACCATTTTCGCAAGATGAATATCAACCTCACTCAGGCACGATTGTCGGCGTGAAGGTTTTGTGTCAGGACGCGACTCTAGTCGAGCCATAAATGCTGCAAAACTGATGTGGGCTTTACAGGCTGCGGAAAGACTCAATTCTTTGAAGGGTACGGGCTTCAGCCCGTACGTAACTCCCTTGCAATGAACCCGGCTTTAGCCGCTGAGGGAACATTCTTCGTTTACGGCTAGCCTTTCGCCGATGCAACACCCGTTGCCTGAACAAGATTGATATTCATCTTGCGCAATTGCTGTAGCGCTGCCTCGCCGCAGCGAGCTAGGTTAGACTTGAAGGAACGCCATGTTCGAAAACCTGTCAGACAAACTGCAGCGCGCCTTTAAGAATCTTCGTGGTCAGGGCACCATTACCGAAGAGAATATCGGCGAGGCCCTGCGTGAGATCCGAGTCGCTCTGCTGGAAGCCGACGTCAACCTGAACGTCGTGAAGGAACTGATCGATCACATCCGCGAGAAGGCCGTTGGCCAGCAGGTGATGACCGCGCTTTCGCCTACCGAACAGGTGATCAAGATTGTCCGCGACGAGCTGGTAACGCTGCTGGGCAAAGATACGGCTCGATTCAACTTCGCCTCGCGGCCGCCGACGGTCATCCTGATGGCCGGCCTGCAGGGATCCGGTAAGACCACCACGTCAGGCAAGCTGGCGGCCTGGCTCAGAAAGGGCGGACACCGCCCTCTGCTGGTCTCAGTCGACGTTTACCGCCCGGCTGCACGGGAGCAGTTGAAGGTGGTCGCCAACGCGATCAAGATCAATCTGTACGAGGGTGACACCAAGGGCGAGGCGCCGGGCAGGGCCCTGGTGGAGCGCCTGGCCAAGGAAGCGCGCCGCGAGGCCGTCAATTCCGGCTGCGACACCCTCATCGTCGACACGGCCGGCCGCCTGGCTCTGGACGAGGAACTGATGGCCGAAATGCGAGGCCTCAAGGATCTGCTCAATCCGCAGGAGATTCTTTTCGTGGCCGACGCCATGACCGGGCAGGATGCGGTGCATTCCGCAGGAGAGTTCCACAAGCAACTGGCGCTTACCGGCACGATACTCACCAAAATGGATGGCGACGCCCGCGGTGGCGCTGCGCTCTCCATCCGCCACGTCACCGGCCAACCGGTCAAGTTCATCGGTACTGGCGAGAAGTCAGACGCCTTTGAGCCTTTCCATCCTGACCGCATCGTGGGCCGCATTCTTGGCATGGGCGACATGATGACGCTCATCGAGCGGGCAGAAGAGACTCTGGACAAGAAGAAGCAGGAGGATTTCGCGCGCAAGGCCCTTTCCGGCGATGGCTTCTCGCTGGAAGACTTCCGCGACCAGTTGCGCCAGATCCGCAAGCTGGGCTCCATGCAGAGCATCCTCAAGATGCTGCCCTCCGTCGGCCCTTTTCAGGGCATCCAGCAGATGGCCGGCCAGGTGGACGAGGGGCAGTTCACCCGCATCGAGGCCATCATCAACTCCATGACCAAGCAGGAGCGGGACAAGCACGAGATCATCTCGGGCAGCCGCCGCAAGCGCATCGCACGCGGCTCCGGCACCAGCGTGCAGGAAGTGAATCAACTGCTGCGCCAGTATGCCCAGATGCGCAAGATGTTCAAAACCGTAGGTAAGGGCGGCGGCATGCAGCGCCGCATGATGGGCGCGCTCGGCGGCATGCGTGGCATGGGCCGATAACGGCGAACGCGGGACTTTTCCTCAATCAGAGTCGGATTTACTGAGACGTTCTGAGTCCCGGGCACGTCAAACCGCTCAAGGGGCGCAAGCCCCAAATCAGCTCACGCATCTTCCGCCCCCCGTCGATACTCAGAGCTTCAGCGTTGGACGGCTTTTATGTCTCGATTGCAAGACCAACTCGACCAGATTACTGCCAACACGCGAAACCTCGTCCAGCCGGAGCGCCTGCAGATCAGTGAGCGTGCGGTGGCCGAGCTTTACGCCGCCGGGGTGGAAGACAGAATTCTTCCGGTCGGCTCCCGGGCTCCGGAATTTGCCTTGCCCGATGCGGCGGGCCGCCTGGTACACAGCTCTGACCTGCTTTCGCTGGGGCCGCTGGTCATCAACTTTTTCCGCGGACGGTGGTGCCCTTACTGCGTGACCGAGCTTGAGTCATGGCGTGATCTGTATAGCGCGGTTCGCAAGCGTGGCGCCCTTCTCGTGGGGATCTCCCCACAGACGGTGCGTCAGAACGACTTCACGGCCGTGCAGCATGGCCTTGGCTTCCCTGTTCTTACGGATGCGGGTTGCCGGCTGGCTGCCCAATTTGGCCTGGCTTATTCGGTTGCGCCGTCGCAGCAACAGTACTACCGCAGCATCCTGGTGAATATTCCGCTGGTGAACGGCGATGCGAGTTGGCGCCTGCCGCTGCCGGCCACCTACATCCTCGGGCAGGACGGAACCGTCCTGTTTGCCGGCGCCCATGCTGACTTCCGCGTTCGTCCGGAGCCGAGGGATGTGCTGGATGTTCTCTCCGCTGCCGCTCGCAACTGCTGAGACTCTCCAGTTCCTGATCCAATCCGGAGCTTCTGCATCCCGTTGGGATTCGCACCCTGCAACTTCGAGCGGCTTTGACCGTGGAAGCCGATCTCGATACACTTTGGCTCGGAGATTACAGGCTGCGGCGGCTGGGCCTGTCCCGGATCGGACCTATCGAATGTCTTTTTCTCTCAGGATGCGCGTTCCCACTTTGAAGGTTTTCGCCTCGGCAGCTCTGCTTGCGTTAGCTGCTCCTCTGTTCGCACAAGCCACTGCTGAAGCTAAACCCGAGGACACAGAAGTATTCGAGCCGGTGCCTGCGGTTGTAGCTCCGGGCGCCACCTGCGGAGCGGCCCCTTCCGACGCCATCGTTCTCTTCGACGGCAAGAATCTGAGCGAGTGGGTTACGAGCAAAGACAAGTCACCGGCCACCTGGGATGTTGCCGGCGGTGTCATGACCGTGAACAAGGCCGGGGGCAGCATTGAAACCAAACGCAGCTTCACCAACTACCAGCTGCACGTGGAATGGAAAGTGCCCACCAACATTACCGGCAGCGGACAGGGCCGTGGCAACAGCGGTGTCTTTCTGGCCTCGACCGGGCCTGGCGACTCAGGATACGAACTGCAGGTTCTTGATTCCTACAAGAACAAGACGTATGTAAACGGCATGGCCGGCAGCTTGTACAAGCAGGCCATTCCTCTGGCCAACCCGACGCGCAAACCGGGCGAATGGCAGACCTACGACGTTGTGTGGACCGCGCCCACCTTCAACGCGGATGGCTCGGTAAAAACACCCGCCTATGCCACGGTATTTTTCAATGGCGTGGTGGTGGAGAACCACTTCGAGCTGCAGGGGCAGACGCTGTACATCGGCAAGCCGTTCTACAAGGCTTACACCAACGCTCCCATCGAACTGCAGGCACACGGTGACAAAAGCGAACCGATCAGCTTCAGAAATATCTGGATCAGAGAGCTGAAGTAGCTCTCTTAGTCCAAGAAACCGTTTCGATTACGTTTAAGCAGCAACCTGAGGTTCTGTTTCAGGCTTTATAAAAACTCAATGAGCGCATCGGCGATTTAGCGCCAACCAAGAACTTGAGCTAACGAGATGGCCGATGCGCTCATCCGCCGATCTAGTGAACTCGGTAGAGTTTCATAAGCGGCGTTCTCGTCATCGGGACACATTGCCTGCGAGAAGCCGCATCATCGGGGATCCTCCGACGCGAGGCTTTGCTTGAACCGGCGCCCACGCAGGTATAGTATTCAGCCAGCGTGAAGGACGCATCCGGTTCGCGGACAGGGTAGAAGCCCACCTTTGCTCGACCAACCTAGCGCAACTTCTTTCAGCCCGCTAAAGCGAACATCGGGCATTCGAAAGGAGTTCGCATGTCAGATTCCCGTCCCCCCGCGCTCACACTTCCTGCAAACCCCAACCTCCGTCACCTGAGAGATCAAGCCAAGGATCTGCTCAGAAGCGGCTCCGCCCCTTCGCTCGCATCGGCGCTGTTTCAAACGGCACGCCTGTACGGCTTTCGGAGTTGGCCAAAGCTGAAGGCTCACGTTCTCTCACAAACACTCGCGGGTGCACTGAAGGTAGCGATTGATGGCGACGATCTGCCCAACGTTCGTAAGTTGCTGTCAAAACACCCGGAACTGAAAATCGCGCCAATCGGCTACGGAGGCGATGGGCCGTTGAGCTGGGCTGCCGAATGCCGCGGATATGGACAACCGACGAAGGAACGGCTGGAACTCGTGGGGTGGCTGATCAGCAGTGGATGCGACGTTCATGAGGGAGGAGACGGGCCACTGATGAGGGCGAGCCTGAGTGGTTCGCGAACTTCTATGATGGCGCTTCTCGTGAGCCACGGGGCGGATGTGAATGCAGCCTGGCACGATTTCTTCCCCATCCTGTACGCCCCGTGCGAGGTCATCGATCCGACATCCCTGAGCTGGCTTCTAAAGCATGGCGCAGACCCCGATTGCGGCACAGCATCACGATGGCAGCGTATGGGCAAGGCACATCCGGGAACTGCCCTGGACAGCCTCTTAGGGACCTATATCCGAAGTTCAGATGCTCTGAACGAATCGATCAAACTTTTGCAAGATGCCGGAGGAACGTCCAGGTACGACGAGCCGGGTGTCCTCGCCGCCGTTCGTGGCGATGTCCAGACGGTGAGCGATCTCATTCACAAGGATCGGTCAATCTTGCAGAAAAGGTACCCATCCCTTGATATTGGGACTACCGGCGGGAGAATGCTGACCTTGAAAGGCGCCACGTTGCTACACGTCTTTCATCGTCGGCAGGCTGAAAGATCGCGACGGCTTTTCCTCTACTGCCAGCAGCCTGTCAGGGTGCGCAAACGGCAGAGGCTTCAGTATCACCGCATCGACGACACTGTACATCGCTGTCGTCACGCCGAGGCTAATCGCAATGATTAGCAGCCCCGCGACTGCGAAGCCCGGAGAACGGCGCAGTTGCCGCAACCCGAATCGCACGTCCTGCCACAAGCGCTCTGTGCCGGTTCCCGCCCGCTTGTCTCGCACCGCTTGCTTCAATTGTTCGGCGCCGCCCAGCTCCGCCATGGCTCTTCGCCGAGCCTCAGCCGCCGGGATTCCGTTGGCCATCTTCTCGTCCGCCAACATCTCCGCAAAGGCACGCACCTCTGCGTCCAGATCGGCCTCAGCTTGATTCTTGTGTGCCAGATTTCCGAGCGTCGCCTGTATGCGCAACCATAAGCTCATCGTGTGCCCCTTCAAGCCGATCTCAGCGCGTTCGCAATCGCGCGCGCGATTGTCGCCCATTCCTTCGTCTCGACGCCCAATTGGCGTTCGCCTGCTTTCGTGCGGCGATAGAACTTCGCGCGCCGGTTATTCTCGGAATCGCCCCAGAACGAAGTTAGCCAACCGGCTTCTTCCATGCGGTGAAGCGCGGGGAACAGCGATCCCGGCTTCACCCGGAATGTGCCATGCGTAATTTGCTCGATCCGCCTCGATACCCCCAGGCCATGAAACTCCGCGTCGCCGATCGCTTTCAGGATCAGCAGGTCGAGCGTGCCCTGCAGTAGATTCGTTTGATTATTCTCCAATTCCTGGCTCCCTACAGAATGACAATATGAATATTGCTCCTCCTTCCTACAGAGTGTCAATAGGAGCAGCATGAACGCAAATCTTAATTGATAACAACATGCCAATGTGCTCATTGAGGCGTTTCTAGGTTTCGGGTGGTTGTCGCCGATCCGGAAATTGCTACTCAGTACACAGCGGAAGAACGAAGCTCTGCCTGTATACGACGCTGTATTTTCAGCGATCACCCTGCATGTGAACTTCAAGATTGTCGAGATCAATCAATCAGCTTGCCCCGGATTGGGCTATCGCCTGCACCAACTCTGCGGTCAAGGTGAATGAGCGCATCGGCGATTTGTCACCAACTGAGAAAAAAGAAACTTCCAACTTTCTGTTTGCCGACAATCCGGCCCAAAACTCACAGTTGCTTACCAGAGGGCTGGGTCGTCCGCTCGAAAAGCGTCCGCTACTGAGAGATGGGCTCGAATTTTCAACGGTGGCGTACACTTGGGATGGTCACTGATCGAACAAAGATCAAGCCGAAACGTTCCGACGCACGACGCTCCCGGAGGGATCCCGGTGTCAAATGCCCTCTTCCCAAGTACAAAGACCACCGTCTAAAAGTGTATCGCCGGAGATTCCGGTCGTAGCTATCGGCGCATCGGCAGGCGGTCTTGAAGCTCTTACGGCGATTCTGCGTGCTTTGCCTACAGATATCGCCATGGCATTTATGCTGATCCAGCACCTCGACCCTAAACGTCACAGCATTTTGCCAGAGCTGCTTTCGAAGGCGACCACGATTCCTGTACTGGAAGCCATCGATGCGATGAAGATCGAGTCGAATCGCGTCTATGTGATGCCCAGTAATGTGGATATTTCCATTATGGATGGTCACTTTGGGCTGACAGCGCGAGTCGCAGACCACAAACAGCACTTACCTATCGACATCTTCATGCGCTCTCTGGCGGATGTTCGCAAAAGCCAAGCCATCGGCGTCATTCTCTCAGGCACCGCCTCGGACGGCACAGCGGGGGTTGAAGCAATTCGCGCCGAAGGTGGCGTGACCTTTGCGCAAGATCCGGAGACAGCCAAGTTCGACGGCATGCCTCGGAGTGCGATTGAATCCGGTTGCATCGATTTTGTTCTTTCTCCCGAGAAGATTGCGGCGGAGTTGTCCTGGATGAGCAGCCATCCCAACGCCCGGAGAACATCGGCTGATTCGCTGGAACAACCAAAAGACGATGACCACGTTTTCGATTCGATTCTGAAGCTAGTTAGCACCTCGCAAGGCGCCGATTTTACCAAATACAAACCTAACACCATTCATCGGCGTACTCAGCAGCGCATGGCCGCTCTCAGGATAGTTTCCCTTGCTGCCTATCTCACCTATCTTGGAGAGCATCCGGAAGAGGTGGCAACGCTCTCTAATCACGTCCTGATTCCGGTAACAGAGTTCTTTCGCAATCCAGAGGTCTTTGAAGATCTCGCAAATGCGGTTTACCCGGCAATTGTTGGAGAAAGGGCAGATGGAACGCTCCGTATATGGGTGGTCGCTTGCTCCAGCGGAGAAGAGGTGTATTCGCTGGCGATGACCTTGCTGGAATTTCTGGGTGCAAGAGCCGACGGTATCCATATTCAGATCTTTGGCACGGACATTAGTGAGAAGGTGATTGCGAAAGCTCGTTCCGGCACCTACACCGACAGTGCCATGAAGAATGTCTCAGCGGACCGCATCTCAAGGTTTTTTACAAAAGTGGCAAGTGGATACAGGGTTAACAAAGCGATCCGCGATCTATGCGTCTTTGCGCGTCAGGATGTCACCAAGGACCCGCCATTTTCAAGCCTGGATCTCATCTCCTGCCGGAATTTCCTGATCTATGTTCAACCGGAGTTGCAGGAAAGAATCATCTCGACCTTACATTACGCCTTGAATTCATCCGGCTTTCTGCTGCTGGGAAATGCCGAGAGCGCAGCCTCTTATCCGCAGATGTTTACGCCGCTCAACAAGAAAAGCAAGATCTATTCCAAAAAGAGTGGCAATCACCGCCAACAGCGTATGTTCAAGACAAGCAGGACTCCCATTCAAGCGACTGCATTGCCCGTAGCGAAAGTGCAACCCATCAGTCGCGCCAGCCAGAATGAAGCGGAGCTGCAGCAACTCGCAGATCGAATCGTGTTGAAGGAGTGTGCCCCACCGGGTGTGATCGTTAACGATGCCCTCGAAATCCTTCAGTTTCGCGGGCGAACTAGTCCCTACCTGGAGCCTGCATCCGGACGTGCGAACCTCAACATCCTGAATATGGTCCGCGAAGAGCTTGCCATCGCCCTGCGTACCACCATTGCCTTGGCCAGGAAAAGGGCTGTTCCAGTCAAGCAGAATATTGTTTTTGAACACAATAATAAAAAGCGTGCAGTGCATTTGTCCGTGATTCCCATGGACGAAGTGGCTTCCGGGATGGGGCGGTGTTATCTCATCCTCTTTGAGGACGCAGCCCTTCCGATCGAGCCGCATGACAAAACGGGTTCGCGCCTGCCTTTGAAGGCTGGCGCTCTTGCCCGAAGAGCGCTTCTTGAGCAGAAGCATGAATTGCAAGCCGCACGCGCTCTGCTCAAGGAACACCTGGGAACACAGGAAGCACTCCGCGAAGATTATCAGTCTGCAAACGAAGAGATGCTCTCCGCGAACGAGGAGCTGCAAAGCACTAACGAAGAGCTGGAAACCTCAAAAGAAGAACTGCAGGCTACCAATGAAGAACTGAACACGGTTAACGACGAGTTGAATAGCAATAATTCAACCCTTCACCTGCTCGGCAATGACCTAAAGAATCTGCTCGAAAGCACCGTGATCCCCATTGTGATGGTGGACAACGACCTGCGTATACGCCGCATGACCCCTACGGCGGAGGCCATATTTAAGGTACTTGCATCCGATATTGGACGCCCCATCACCGATATCAGACCGGACCTCGACGTTGACTTAAAACCCTTGCTTACGACCGTTCTTCGGGATGCGGTGAACCTCGAACGAGAGGTGCAGGATCAGCATGGCCATTGGTATCGGCTGCAGATAAAACCCTACAAAACGCTCGATAACCGCATCGATGGCGCGGTTCTGGTCCTAATGGACATCGATGTCATCAAGAAGCGTAATCGGGAACTGGTTCTTGCGGGCGAGTTTACCAAGTCCATCATCGAAACCATGCCGGAGCCTGTGTTGGTCTTGAACGCCGACTTGCATATTTTGATGGCAAATCATGCGTTCTATCAGGCTTTCGAGGTTCGGCCAGAGGCCACATTGAACCGGTTCGTGTATAGCCTGGGGGATGGGCAGTGGAATAAACCCGACCTGCGAATTCTGCTGGAAGAGGTGCTACCGCACGACAGAAACTTCTTCAATCATGAAGTGATATACGATTTTCCAGGTATCGGCTGGAAATCCTTCATGCTCAGTGGGCGCTACATGGTGCAGGAGTCGGATACGGCACCCCTGATTCTCTTGTCGCTCACGGATATGACCAAACGCAAGAAGATCGAAGCTGCGCTCATTCAAGCGGAGAAGCTGGCTATTGCGAGCCGTCTGGCGACGACTATCGCTCATGAGATCAACAACCCGCTGGAGGCGATTACGAATCTTCTCTATCTCGCCTCGACCGGCGATGATGCTGCGGCCGCAAAATTATTTGCAGCCCAGGCCCTCGAAGAGGTAGGCCGCGTGTCCCACATCACGCAGCAGACGCTCAAGTTCTACCGGCAATCTACCGCTCCGTCGTCAGTGCAGGTCTCTGAGATCCTGGATTCTCTGCTGGTGCTCTACAACGGAAAGCTGCTGGCCAATAACATCGCGGTCCATCGCCAATATAGAGAAGGACCGCCGATCCTGTGTCTGGCAGGAGATCTTCGGCAGATCTTTGCAAACATCATCTCGAACGCGGTCGATGCGATGAAATCGGGAGGCTCGCTGACCATGCGGGTAAGCGCATCGTTCGACTGGCGCGATCAAGAACGACGCGGCATACGCACTACAATTGCCGACTCCGGCACGGGAATGGATACGGACACGCTCCATAAGGTGTTCGAGCCGTTCTTTACGACTAAAGGCGAGACCGGCACCGGGCTTGGGATGTGGGTGTCCGCTCAACTTGTCGAACGCCTGCAAGCCGATCTGCGGGTATCGAGCACGATGCGTCTCGGCAGGAGTGGTACAGCCTTCTCCTTGTTCTTGCCTCTTGAGCTATCGAAATAGAGAAATCGTTGCGTAGCAGCCGCGGAGCGGAAGGTCTAGTAAGAAAGATTTCGAACCAAATACTGGGATTCCTCCCGAGTGACGGGCAATCCGGAAACTAAGTGGTCGACTGGCGAGAACAGGCCAATGTACTCATTGAGGCGTTTCTGGGTTCCGGGTGGTTGTCGCCGATCCGGAAATTGCTACCAGTACACAGCGGAAGAACGAAACTCTGTCTGTATGCGACGCTGTGTTTTCAGCGATCACCCTGCATGTGGACTTCAGGATTGTCGAGATCAAGCAATCAGCTTGCCAGGATTGGGCTATCGCCTGCACTGACTCCGCGGTCAAGGTGAAAGTCTTTGTAAGGGAGAAATCGCTCCCCCAGCGGCTAAAGCCGGATTCATTGCAAGGAAGTTTACGTACGGGCTGAAGCCCGTACCCTTCAAAGGAGTGAGTTCTTCCGCAGCCTGTAAAGCCGGATTCATTGCAGTGGAGTTATGTACGGGCTATGCTCGCTGCGGCGAGGTTGCTCGCTGCGGCGAGATAGCCCGCTGCGGCGAGATAGCCCGCTGCGGCGAGATAGCCCGTGCCCTACCCAACGTGATCGCGCTGCTTGGTTGAAGCCTAGCCCATTTATGGGCCCAGCTTGGCAGGGGTGCATGGGTTAAAGCCCAAAGACGCCGCCGTCACCGGGTTCGGCGGAGTCGGGGGCGTTGCCCAGGGAACGTTGTCGAAATCGAAGAAGTCTAACAAGTTGGGCTGAGCGGCGTCCCGCTTCGTCAAATACTGCCCATTGCCGATGAAACGATCCTCCACAAATTTCATAATCGCCGTGTGGTCCATCGGAATATGTGAAACATAATGCCGCCGGGTAAACGGCGAGATTACGAAGTTCGGCACGCGGAAACCAATCTGCGCTGCGAAGCCGTTGGCGGTCGCCGCATCGCCGGGGTGAGTGCCCGGGTAGTTCCCGTGCAAATCGCAATGTTGCGTTGCCGGAGGCGTGGCAGGAACGCAAGGGAAATAGCTGTCGGGGTTCACCGTAATCGGCTTGATATCGGGAATCGGCAGCATCGACTTATCGGTGAAGTCGTTGGAGTGCCCAGGCACGGGTGGCACGTGATCATACGGGCCGCCCCCTTCGTCATAACTGAAGAAGAAGACGGAGTCAGACCACGAAGCACTACTCATGAACGCGTTAAGGATCTTGGCCATCTCTGCCTGACCGTACAGTACCGATTGCCCAGACCCGGGATGCTCATCGTTAATGGAGCCTGATTCGATGAACGTAAAGCTGGGCAGTGTGCCATTGGCGACGTCGGTGTAGTACTGCGTGAGCGGAGCAATGTGATTGGGATCGATGCAGAACGAGTTGGTCGTATCGCCCACCACGCTCGATGACCGGGTCGTCCCTGTGCACGCGGCCTTGGTCGTATTTCTATAGAGATATTTATCGTCGTAGTACAAGTAGCCGAGATCCGTCGAAGGCTCAAGTCCTGTGCCTGTGCCGCAATCATCTCCCGCCAGGCACGCGCCTGCCGTTTGCGTATAGTAGACCCTCCATGAGACGTTGGCTTTATCGAGCGCCTGGAAAATAGGCGGCGCCGTGATTCCACCAAGGTGGTCGTTATAACCCGGGTCTTCTACCAGGCCCTGCGTCGTTCCGCCCGAGTAGGTTGCGACGCGATTGGGAGTGCTCTTGCTGGCGAGCGGCGAGAACCAGCGATCAGACACTGCGAACTGAGAGGCCATGTAGTAGTAGTAGTTGAGGTAATCCTCGTCGTAGTACCCCATCGCTCGCTGGCCTGCAATGTCGGTGAATTGCCCGTTGCAGGCGCCGGTGTTTGCACAGTTGGTGGCAAAGCCTTCCGCCGTATGGACAAAGCCGTTCTGCTGTATAGGCCGCGAAGTGAGGAAGTTGTAGCGATTGACGTCGCCGTAGCTCGCAAGCCATTCCGAACTGTCGTCGTCGATGCAGGTGCTGCGGAATTTGAAGAGTGGAAAGCTTACTCCCTCATCGTTTTGGTTAGACGTCTTCAGCTTGTCATCGATGCCGTCGACCAGGTAAAGATTGCCATCGTCTCCACGATCGTAACCATTTGCACTGCGGTAAGGATTCAACATACCGAAGTAGTTATCGAACGTGTGGTTCTCTTGCAGCATGAAGATCACGTGGTTGATCGACGTGACGCTCCCCGGCTGCTTCACCGTGACCGTGGTGAAGGCTGTTCCATTCCCACCCGTGCTCGTCGCGGTGGCAGTGTAGGTGGTGGTGGAAGCCGGCGTCACCGCCTGCGTGCCGCCGCTAGCCGCGAGCGTGTAACTGGTGCTGTCGGATCCAGCCACGGTGACGCCCGTGGCGCCCGTCGCGACCACGGTCAAGGTAGACGACGCTCCGGGGGCGATCGCTGTCGGGCTTGCGGAAATAGTTACGGTTGCCGTAACCGGTGGTGGCAGAACCGTAACCGTTGCCACGGCGGTCGCGTTGCCGCCGAGGCCGCTTGCGGTCACGGTATAGGTCGTTGTCTTGGCCGGGCTTACCGATTGCGTGCCGCCGGTCGACGGCAAGTTAAATCCGCTGCCGTCTGAGCCGTTCACAGAAACCGTTTGCGCATTGGTGGCAACCACCGTAAGAGTGGAAGCGCCGCCGGCAGTGACCGAGGTAGGGTTAGCCACCAGCGTCACCGTCGCTGCAGGCGGAGGAGGAGGCGCAGCGACCACGGTCACCGTCGCTGTTGCGGAAGCATTGCCGCCCGCACCCGTCGCCGTCGCGGTATAAGTCGTGGACCCTGCCGGTGACACGGTCAATGTGCCGCCAATGGCTGCCAGACTATTATTGCTGCTGTCGGAACCAGTCACCGTGACAGCGGTGGCGTTGGTGGCCACAACCATGAGGGTCGAGGCGCCGCCGGCAGCAATGGACGCCGGTGAGGCGGTGATGGTGACCGTGGGGGCGACAGGGGGCGCTGCCGCCACGGTCACCGTGGTGACCGCAGTCGCATTGCCGCCTGCTCCCGTAGCCGTGACGGTATAGGTAGTTGTTGCGGCCGGCGTAACCGCCTGCGTGCCGCCGTTGGGCGAAAGTGTGTAGCTACTGCGGTCTGAACCGGTGATGGTGACCGCGGTAGCATTCGTGGCCACGACGGTCAACGTGGAGGAACTGCCTGCAACAACGGAAGTTGGGCTTGCCGCAAGGGTCACCGTCGGAGCGGGAGCCGGGGGCGCCGCAGTCACCGTAACGGAAACGGCGGACGAGGCATTGCCGCCGGCGCCGCTCGCGTTGGCCGTGTAGGTGGTCGTCTTGGACGGAGTGACTTTTTGCGAGCCACCAGCACCGGGTATGCTGTAGCTGCTGCCATCGGAACCGATGACCGTCACAGCGGTGGCATTGGTCGCCGATACAGACAGCATGGACGAGCCACCGGCGCTGATCGAAGCAGGACTGGCGGCGATACTCACGGTGGGCGCTGACGGGCTTGTTGAGCCACCGCTAAATTTGGCTCCGCCGCAACCGCTCAACACCAACAAAAGCGGAAACAGCGAAAGGATCGCGAGGGGCGACGAAATCCAACGGATAGTCCAGGGCGCATGCACCTTCATGAACGGTATCTACCTTCTCATTCCGGGGGAGGGAGCCTAGCGCTCTCGATTATTCGTTCGACGAACGAACACGACACAAAGCAGAAGTCACCACGGCAGTCCGTTCTCTGTGGAACAGTTGCGACAACAGGAGCAAAAGCCGCTACCTGTTGCGCCGCGTTTTCGACTTTCCTGAGGGAGGAGCGTCGGCGCCAGGGAACCGCCAACACGATTGCTGTAGGAGCACCTCAGTAACACTTTATATGTACTCTAAATGAAGGCTTCTCGTCCAAGAATCAATGAAGCAAGAGGAAATGGATCGGGAAGTTTCTAGAGTACCCGACTTTGGTACCCAAAGATGGGCGTTACGCAGGAAAATGCGCAAAGGCCCGTGCACAAAATCGGCTGCACGGCCGAGACCTATCTGCTTCTTGCGACTTGCTTTATAGGCTTCCGCCGCTTGGCGGTAAGCGCGTTTGCCCGTAATTGAAGATTGTGGGCGTTCACGATCGCCGAAATGAGACCGGGGAAACGCCGGTCGACCTCGGCGCAACGCGAGATGTTCTGCATTTCTACACCTTGCCGCTCACTCCGGATCAAGCCGGCCTCCCGCAGCGACTTGAAGTGCTGCGAGAGAGTTGATTTTGGAATCTTCTTTTCGCGGACTTCGAGGAATGCAGAACAATTGTGCGAACAACCGGACCCAACGATGTCTGCGAAAATAGCAACCCTCACCGGATCAGAGAGCGCGTGAAGAATTGCTTCCACAGAGACATCTTCGATCGATGGATGAAAGAGCGGCCTCATGTGCTTTCATCCTATGCTTTTTCTGGTGTGATGTTCAATAGTTCACAACTTATGAACTATTGAATCGGTCGCGATCCTTCCCCCATCTCTACCTGTAGCGAGGGTTTGAGTAGAACCCGCGAAAAAGGAGCGACTCATGGGAAAACTGGACGGAAAAGTAGCAGTCATCACCGCCGCGACTTCAGGCATGGCCCTGGCCACAGCCAAGCTGTTTGTGGAAGAAGGCGCCTACGTGTTCATCACCGGGCGACGCCAGGACAAGCTGGATGAAGCCGTAAAGGCCATCGGCAAAAACGTGACCGGCGTTCAGGGCGACGCGGGAAATCTTGAGGACCTCGACCGCCTCTACGAGACGGTTAAAAAAGTAAAAGGCAAGATCGATATTTTGTTCGCCAGCGCCGGCATGGGCGAGTTGGTGAAGCTGGGGGACATTACCCCGGAACACTTCGACAACACCTTTAACCTGAATGTACGCGGTACATTATTCACCGTTCAGAAAGCTCTGCCGCTCTTGAACGATGGCGGCTCGATCCTGATGAACGGCTCGATTGCTACCATCAAGGGCTTTGGGGCATTCAGCGTTTACAGCGCGAGTAAGGCAGCGGTGCGATCGTTTGCACGGACGTGGCTGGTCGACCTGAAGGAGCGCAAGATCAGGGTGAATGTACTGAGCCCGGGGACCATCGACACAGCGATCCTCGATCCGCTGGGTCCAGACGCAAAGACATACTTTGCCTCGTTGGTTCCGCGCGGTACGATCGGCCAGCCCGAAGAGATTGCGACGGCAGCGCTTTTTCTGGCTTCGAACGACTCCAGCTTCGTGAACGGGATCGAGCTCTTCGTCGACGGCGGAGCGGCCCAGATCTAAACATCTCGATCCTCGCAATGCAAGCGGGTGGGCGGATTCAAGGGTCAAGTGCAACAAAATTAGCTTCACGTTGATCCGCACATAAGCGCAATGCGTGGAGTGAGATAGGGGGCGATACGCTGAACTGGTCTATGGAAAAACTGGAAAGCAAAGGACGCTTCCCACTTTGCCCACAGACCCGGCTGCTGCTGCTGCCTTCCTCTCTTGAAGACCAGAAGAATCACGTTCCCACGATTTGTTGCACTTGGAGTTTGATCCCGCCGTGCCCTATCCTTGACGCGGCTTTCACGTCAAATTCAGGGCACCCGTTTCCGTTCTTGCCTTCGCGCCAGGACGGGAACTCCGCTAAAGACGGCCGGAGAACATCCGGCCGCATACCTCAAAAACCTGAAAGATTAAAAGCGTTTAACAGTTGCCTGTTAGCTTGATCGGCCGATTCTTCCCTGCCATCCTAGGGCATGTCGATTCGTACTCTTTCCACCCGTGAGGTCTATCGCAACAACTGGCTGCGCCTGCGCGAAGATGCGATTGAGCGCGACAACGGCGTACGCGGAATCTATGGCGTAGTCGACAAGCAGGATTGTGCAATCATTCTGCCCATTGACGGCGATCATATCTGGCTGGTGGAGCAGTTCCGCTACACGATAGGCGAAAGAGCGCTGGAGCTGCCGCAGGGGGGCTGGGAAGCGGACGATGTCAACCCTGAAGAGCTTGCCCGGAGCGAACTGAGTGAGGAGACTGGCCTGGTTGCGGGCCGCATGACGGAATTGCCCTGGATGTGGATCGCCTACGGCTTCGCTCAACAAAGGCAGCACGTCTTCGTGGCGGAAGAACTCCTCCCCGGTCCTCCCCGAGACCGTGATGCAGAAGAGTCTGATATGGAGATCATCCGGCTGCCCATTTCTGCTTTCGAGCAAAAGCTGCGGAACGGTGAGATCCGCGACGTATGCACGCTCGCCGCGTGGGCGCACTACCGTCTCTGGCGCGAAACAGGCGACGCCTCGAAGTAAGCGCGGTTGCGGCACATCCGACTTGGCAGCGAGACAAAGCAGCCTCGGTCTAATGCGCTCTAAGAGAAATAATGAGCTGGTCGAGAGGCAGGGCTTGCTTTATGACTTGCGGCGGTGAGAACGGCGTGACCGCAAGGACGGTCCCGTTCGATTCCGCCTCATCGAAGGCCGAAGTGCCGGGAGTTTTTCCCGTCACTTCAAAGTCATTGATCTCATAGGGAAGCCCGTTCGATGCCAGAGACAATGGCGCATCCATGACCTGAAAATGGAGATGCGGCACGATCGAGTTGCCAGTATCGCCGACCAGCCCGATCATCTGGCCAAGGGCCACTTGTCCACCCACGCGCACCTTGATGCTGCCCGGTTGCAGGTGTGCATACAAGGCGTAACGCTGCTCACCGAGATCGAGAATGATGGAGTTACCATCCGCAGCAGCCAATGAAATATTGGTGGGATATTTGCCGGGAGTCTGCTCCGGCCGCCCGTCGATGACCGAGACGACGCGAGCATCCGCCACCGCGAATACGGGCTGGCCGAAAATGGCATAACTCTTGAGCTGCTCACGCGGACCGGAGTAAATGTGGCCTTGCCCGTCCAACTGCTCCCAGTCAACCGCATAACGCTGCGCCAGCCACACCCGCCCATTTATCGGCAAAGCAGCTCGGGTGTGCCGGGTCGCGTCACAGCAGGAATCGGCTGAGATATATCTTTCTCCGTGCAACGGCGAGCCTATCGAAACGACCGATTGCTTGTCCACTTTCGTTGTGCCGCCGTTCTCCTTGTATTCCTGGTTCCCGGGAGGGGCCGCGCTTACATACATGGTGATACTGTGCGATAGCTCAGACGGAATCTTTGAGCCTGGCGCGAGCGCCACATCGAGAAAGAGGAGTGCTTTGGTGCTCTTGATGAGCGTACTGGTCGAGTCACGCATCCCGGCGGGCTGCAATCGAGCGGCCACGGCGGCTTCGCCGAGTGTTTGCAGTACGCTGCCTTCCACGGTGACCTCGACCTTTTCTACTTTGATTTCTGCGCTCGAGTAGTTCGTCATCTCCAGTTCATAGACCAGGTGCACACGCGCGTCTGAACCTACGAACGGTACTGGGGGATCCTGCACCGCAAGCAGCAGCGGCGTCATGGCCTCGGTAGCCTCGGCTGCACAGGCGATAGGATGAGTTACAAAGCCCAGGAGTGCCATGACAACGATGACAAGCTGTACGGCGAGAATGACTCGGGTCGTCTTCACGGTTCTCTCCTTATGCGCTGCGTGTCTCCCACGGTCACTTCACGGTTTCTATGACCGTTCGTTGGCGTTGTGTAGACGCGAACGACTGCGGCTTAGTGCATGACCCAACCGCCATCTACGTTCAGCGTTTGACCGGTCATGGCGTCGCCTAATTCGCTCGACAAAAACAGACATACACGGGCCAGGTCCAACGGGGTGATGCGGCGTTTCAGGCTTTGCAGGGCCAGGACTGCATCGGCCTCCTGCCTGGACATCAGCTTCCGTTCTCCCTCGGTTTCGATGGCGCCGGGCGTGATGCAGTTGACGCGCACGTTGTGCTCGCCCATTTCCCTCGCGAGCGCGCGTGTAAAGCCGATGATGGCTCCCTTGGAGGCGATGTAGTGAGTCAATGGAGCCAGGCCAGTGAAGAAGGTGACGGAAGAAATATTGACCACCGCGCCCGACCGCTGGCGAATCATGTGAGGCATAACCAACTGGGTGCAGTGGAAGACGCTCTTCAGGTTAACGTCCTGCATGGAGTCCCATTGCTCTTCAGTCATCTCGAGGAAGGGCTGACGGGGATAGACGCCGGCGTTGTTGATAAGAATGTCAACGCGCTGAAATCGGTTCATCGCATCGTCCACGACGGTCGCCATGGCGCCACGATCCTGGGCATTCGCCTGAAAAGCAAAGGCAGAACCGCCTTCTGCCTCCAGTTCCGCAGCGAGCCTTGTGACTCCGGCTCCGTCGACGTCAGCGAGAAAAACGTGGGCTCCCTCGGCCGAGAAGAGGCGGGCAACACCAGCACCGATGCCCGCGGCGGCGCCAGTCACGATAGCCACTTTGTCTTTGATTCGTTCCATCGGCTCCCTCGGGCCCAACTCGACGCCGGCCGGACCATACCTTGCCTCAAGGGCCGATGTTACCAAACGCCGAAGTTATTCTGCCGGTCCTATCTCCAGACCGAAGCGCGACAGGTCGCGCTTCTGCAGGGAATAGTCGATGAGAAAGCCCGCGCCTATTGCCAGGGGAATCAGGCCAACGGCTGCGCCTGATAAAACCTCATGCTCGGTCAGTATCCAGGCCAGCGCGAAGAAAAAGAGAACTAACCCGATACCGCTCGAGATGAGCACGATCGCAGCCCTTCGCGTGTTGGCCAGGCTTTGCATCGGGTCTTTGACAGGCTTGCCGTCTCCATTCGCCTTGCTCAACAACTTGTCGATATCGTCAGCGGGCATGCCACGCGCTACCATGGCCATGCGCTGTTCGGCTTTCAGCCTTTGCCTGGTGGTCTCCCCCACAACGCCGGAAATGATGGCTACGATTGCAACAGCAAATGCTCCCAACGGTATTACAAACGGACTGTTTGCCCAGTGCATACGCTTTACCTACCTTTCTGGCCGCCTTAGACTGTCGGTTTCATGGAGAGTTTCAAAGATTGCGTGAAACTATCCATGAGATTTACAGTCTGACTCTCCTTGACCGCCGATCCCACGTTCGAACAGATCGTCCGAGACCACCAGACCATGGTCTTCAGCACCCTGATTCGTCTGACGGGCAGTCGCGAACACGTCGATGATCTGGCACAGGAAGTGTTCCTGCGCCTGTATCGCGCCCTGCCATCCTTTCGCGGGGAAGCCCTGCTCAGCACATACCTCTACCGCATCATCGCCAACGTCGCACAGGATGAATGGAAGCGCCGGCGCCGCGTTGACCGGCCCCTGGTCACGATTTCAGACGCAAAAGACGACTGGGAAGGTCGTCTGCAACACCCTGGCCCGGACGCGGAACAGCAGCTTGCCGAAAAGGAATTCCGGTATTCTGTAGAGCGTCAACTGCAGGAACTTAGCCCGGTCGAGCGGACCATTCTGGTGCTCTACCATCAGACAGAGTGCAGTTACGAGCAGATTGCGCAATCGCTCAAACTGCCCATCGGCACGGTGCGCACGCACCTGCACCGTGGACGCCAAAAGCTGCGCGAAGGCCTACAACGACAGCAGAAGGCTGAAAGGAAAACGGCATGGCAGAAAGCGGAATGAATGCTCCCGCCACCCTGAAGGGTGATTCACTGGAACGCAGGATCATCCGGGTACTTGAGACTGCACCGCAGGCAAGCGTTCCGGCCGGCTTTGCTGCTCGCGTTGCGGGCCAACTACCTCGACGTGCCGCGGTGGTTCTAGCTCCCACGCGCTATGGCAGGCGTGCGGCTGTCGCATGCCTGATTTTCCTTGTGGTATTGATGCTGGCTTTTGCCCGCAAAGCAACTGGCTCCTCTCCCTACTGGTTTTCGCTCGAATTTGTTCTGTGCGCACAGTTCGCGCTTTTGACAGTGTGGCTGGCGGCCCGTGGCTACATGACAGCAGACACTTTCTAAAGAATCCGCAGTAAGCCTTTGCCGCACGCTAGTCTATTCTTGAATCACCCAAACATCGGAGTCACGGAATGGCCATAAGGATTACTCCCACCGACCCGCGCTATGCCTTGTTACACCGTAGTCGCAATCTTCGCTGGGACGGCAATGCAGCGGAAAACGCAGCAGAAATTTCACTATGTGAGACGGCCGAGCAGGCAGCAGAAGCGCTGCAACGTGCCGTCAGCGCGGGCATGCGGCCAACCATTCGCAGCGGCGGGCACTGCTATGAAGATTTCGTCGTCAATAACCCAGGCGGAGCGATCCTGGATTTGAGCCTGTTGAAGACCGACGCTTTGCCTGGCGATGGAGAGCGTCACCGTATCAGCCCGGGCCAACAGTTGGGTGATGCCTACGTCGACCTCTATAAGCGGCGCGGGGTGACCCTCCCTGGAGGCAGTTGTTCCAGCGTAGGCGCCGGCGGCCACATCAGCGGAGGCGGCTACGGCCTGCTCTCGCGGCTGCATGGCCTGACCGTGGACTGGCTTTCAGCGGTGGAGATTCTTACCGTAGACCACAAGGGTCATGTCGAACTGAGGCGTGTTGACAAACATCATGATGCGGATTTGTTTCGCGCGTGCTGCGGAGCGGGCGGAGGCAACTTCGGCCTGATCACCGGCTTTGTCTTCGACCGTCTCCCCGTAGCGCCCTTTGAGGTGGTCAACGCGCACTTGTCCTTCGACTGGGCCGGCATGAGCGAAGACAAGTTCACCGCCATTATTCAGACCTATGGCAATTACCTTATGCATCGCGGCTGCGAACCAGATACATGGGGGTTATTTACTTTCCTCGGTCTTTCGCACCAGTCCGCAGGCCGCATCGGGGTGTCGTTGCAGTTCTGCAACCCCGATGGCCGCTGCGACGACCTGAAGCCGGTCGACGAGTTTCTCGATCTTTTCCAGGAATTTGGTCCAGCGGAAAAGCGAGCATCGACTCCAGGAGATCATCGCTTTGCTCCGCGCAGTCCGAACGCCCGGCAGCACACCGGCAAATACCCGGTCGATCAACTTCTTTGGCTTGAAGCGGCCCTCGAGGACGGTGGCGGCGGACGCTCCGGACGCGCCGCATACAAGTCTTCGTACATGAAGCAGAACTTCACCAAGGCCGAAGCCAAGTGCATCTATAAGCACCTGACGCGCATGGTGCCGGGGGTCGACCTGCGGGGCTCGATCATGGCCGTGGATTCCTACGGAGGCGCGGTGAACAAGAAAGGGACGGCCGAGGCCAGCTCTGTGTGGCAACGCTCGTCGATCATGAAGACGCAATTTCAGCAGTATTGGGAAAACGAAGAAGAAGATGCCGGGCGAATGCAGTGGATGCGTGAGTTCTATACGGATCTTTACTCGCAGGAAGTGGATCCTCGCTACGCCGGTACTCCTTACCCCAATGATTACTATGAAGGTTGCTACATCAACTACCCCGATAGCGATATGCTTGCGTACGCCTTCTGGCCGCAGGTTTACTATGGCACGGGCGAACTCTATCCCTTTCTGCAGAAGGTAAAGCAGCGCTACGACCCCAACAATATTTTTCATCACAAGATGTCGATCCGCACGTAGGCCGCGAAGAAGCGGCAACAATCACACGATCCTATTCAATCAAGGAGCAAGTCGATGGACATACAGTCTAGAAGAGGTCTGATCAAAAACGCAGCCAAGGCAGCGGCAATCGCCACCGGCGGCAGCATGCTTGCGAGCAAAGCTGAGGCCAAGACTTCAGCCCCGCTGGAAAAGAAAGCTCACTCATGCGAGCCTGTCGCCGACAATACACCCGGCGCGGCGCCGCTATTTTCGAGTGCAGTCTCCTACGGCAACCTGTTGTTTCTGGCCGGCGTGGGCGCGCACTTTAAAGGCACGGTCGAAGAGCATACCAAGCATGTTCTGGATGAACTTGAAAAAAATCTGACCTGTGCCGGCTCTTCGATGGAAAAGGTCCTTAAGGTCAACGTGTACCTGAACGACATTGCGGACTGGGCCAGGATGAACACCGTATATGCGGGCCGCTGGGGTAAAGTGCCTCCTGTCCGGACGACCATCGCGCCTGCGGGCGGAATTCCAGGAAATTCCCTGGTCGAGATCGATGTGATTGCTTATATCTAATCGGCAATAGAACCGTGCGCCCGCGGAGACGCTGCGCGCTCCCTTCAAAGCATTCTCACAAGTAGTGTGATGGGGCTGGGTTGGTTATATGCAGGTGTTCGTTAAGGGAACACCTGCGTTCAGGGCATATTCATTCCTAGCACCCTTGTGAAAATGCTATAACTGGCATCTCTACGTTCAAGTCAGGAATCGATCATGCAGACGATGATGCGCGCTTATTTTCTTCGCTTTTGTATTGTGCTAGCGCTTGGGGTGGGGTTACATGCCTCAGCGCAACCACCAGCCCCGCCCTACGATCTACTGCTCCGCGGCGGGCACGTGCTCGACGACAAGAACCACATCGATGGCCTGATGGACGTCGCGATCAAGGATGGCAAGATCGCCAAGGTCGCCGCACACATTTCGCCGAGCGACGCACTCAAGACGATCGAGGTGAAGGGTCTGTATGTGACGCCCGGGCTGATCGACCTCCACGTACACGTGTACGCGGGTTCGGGCGAACGCAATTCCTACGCCGGCGACAATAGCGTGCCGCCCGATGGTTTTACCTTCCGGGTAGGTGTCACGACGGTGGTCGATGCGGGCTGCTCCGGCTGGCGCAACTTTGAGGATTTCAAGGACAAAATCATTGATCGCTCAAAGACCCGCGTGTTCGCCATGCTCAATATCGTCGGCGCCGGCATGCGCGGCGGCCATTACGAACAGAACACGGAAGACATGGATGGAGCGGCCACGGCGGCCATGGCGGCCAAGTATCCGCAAACGATCGTCGGTATCAAAACGGCCCATTACGAAGGCCCCGACTGGAAGCCAGTGGAGCAGGCAGTCATCGCCGGAACCAAGGCCAACATCCCTGTGATGGTGGACTTCGGCGCCTATCGCCCGACACGCCCACTCTATGACCTGCTGACCAAGAAACTGCGGCCGGGCGACATCTATACCCACATGTACTCCGGACTGCGCCATGAGCAGGACCCCGTCACGCTGGGCCCCAGCGCCGCCTTCATCGAAGGCCGCAAGCGGGGAATCTATTTCGATGTAGGGCAAGGCGGCGGCAGCTTCAAGTGGTCTCTTGCCGTGCCGATGATCAAGGCCGGCTTCATTCCCGACTCCATCTCCACCGACCTCCATGTCGCCAGCATGAATTCAGCGATGAAGGACGAGCTGAATGTCGCCGACAAGATCCTGGCGTTGCATGTTCCGCTCAAAGACGTAGTCGCGGAAATGACCTCTCACCCGGCGCGTGAGATCCGTCACGAGGAACTGGGGAACCTGTCAGAGGGTTCGATTGCCGACGTCGCCGTGTTGCGAATTGAGACGGGCACATTCGGCTTCACCGACATGATAAATAAGCGGCTGGATGGCACCAAAAAGCTACTCTGCGAACTCACCATCAAAGACGGCAAGATCGTCTATGACCTGAATGGCATGAGTGCTGACCTGTGGAATGCGCCCGCTGGGCCGCACGATGCGGAAGCTAAAAAATGGACAACCTTTGCACCCAACACACCTAAGCCCTCGAAGGAGATGCCGCACTAACGAAAGGAGCTTACTTCTGACTCCGCTGGAAGAGGCGCATGGCGTATGCCATGCGCCTCTTCCAGCGTTTGTGCTTCGCGCAATGCTCGCCGCAGCGAACATCTTCGCCGCTTTTACCAGACCGCAGTCATTGCAAAAAATGCCTTTCATGCGGATCAGGCGTCTTATGTTTCTCGAGAAGGACACTATGTTCAGGTGTTCTCGTCTTAGAGTAGAACCGGCAGCCTCGCACCGCTCATGCAGTGAGACCGGTCCTCCAGGCCAGGTATTCAACCGCGACCGAGAATATAGAACGCTGAATATCCCTGTCAACTTTCACAGAAACGGTTCTTTTAGGGGAGAGAAGCGTTTCTGTGAACGCTGACGGATGAACGACAAGCGTCGTAAATCTGCCTCAGACAGAAAACGCCGCGAAAAGGAGGCGTTGAAGGAACGTCTAAGAGATCACTTTTGACAGGAGGCAACTGAGGTGCGACACTCCGGTCAGTGATGGCTTTTTGTGCACATTAATGGTTGTCATCTGTGAAGAGCAAGAAAAGCACCGACAAAGATGGCCGTGTAACTCTGCGCACATTAGCCGATCATCTCGGCCTCTCGCTCACTACTGTCTCGGTCGTGGTAAGCGACGCCCCGGCAGCACAAGCCATCCCGCTCGAAACCAGAAATCGCATTCTTGCCGCGGCCGCTGAGCTCCATTACCGGCCCAATTACTTTGCACGATCGTTGCGCAAGAGCCGAAGTATGTCGGTCGGGGTGCTTGTTTCGGAAATGAGTGAAGGCTACTTCACGCTGGTGATGAATGGCGCGGAAGAGTATCTGATGGCAGCGAAATACTTCTTCCTGATAGCCGCACACTACTGGCAACCGGCACTGCTCGAGGAATATCCGAAGATGCTGCTGGAGCGGTCTGTCGATGGGTTGCTGCTGGTAAATACTCCGACGCCTTCTCGTATTTCTGTGCCCATCGTTTCCATATCCGGTCATCAGTCTGTTCCCGGTGTCACGAATATCCAGCTCAACCACAAGCGTGCCGCCCGCCTTGCGCTCAAACATCTTTCTGACCTGGGACACCGCAGGGTGGTGTTCATGAGAGGTCAGGAGGAGACAGTCGATACAGACTATCGCTGGCGGGAAATCATGGATACGGCGCGGAGCTGCGGGATGGAACTTCACCCCGAGTTGATGATCAGGCTCACGGAGAATAGCTGGTCGCCGTCTTTGGGGTATGGTCCGGTGAAGGCGTTGCTGTCTCGCACCAGAGACTTCACCGCGCTTTTTGCGTTTAATGACATCGCCGCCTTTGGCGCCATGCGCGCTCTGCATGAGGCCGGCTTGCGGGTGCCCGAGGATGTCTCGGTCATCGGCTTCGATGATGTGTTAAGCGCGCCCTTCAGTATTCCCAGCCTGACGACCATACGCCAGCCGCTGCGGGCCATGGGTCGGGCGGGAGCGGAATGCCTGCTGAACCGGATCAACCATCCGAAAGTGCCCTACCCGGAACACGTGATGATGCAGCCGGAACTCGTCGTCCGGGAGTCCACGGGGCAGGCTTCTCTGCGATCCACGACCCGTGCTCCGAAGCGAAGCAAGAAGGCTGTGCGAGCGCGAAGCCGAAGTTAGCTTGTGGCGTGGTGCGGCCATAAAGAATGTCTAGCTTGGATTTCTTACCAGCGAGGAAGAAATGGCCGATAAGCATCGCCTAGGACGCAGAGATTTTTTCAAACAGGCCGCGGGGGCGGTGGGTGCGGCTACACAGATTTCTCATTGGTCGCTCACTACGGCAGAGGCTGAAACAACAGACCAGCGCGCAAGCACGCCGGCTCACGCCGCGACAGAGAAAATTTCCTTTCCCCGAGTCTTCAGCGGCGGACAACTCAAGATGCTTGCCTTCCCGCTGGGTGGGGTGGCGGCCGGAAGCCTGGCGCTGGGCGGACGAGGCCAGTTGCGCGATTGGGAAATATTCAACCAACCGAATAAAGGCAATTCCCCGGAATATGCGTTCCCCTCTCTCTGGGTCAAGAGCGGGGATGACCCGCCGATCACACGCGTGCTGGAAGCGCGCATTCTGCCTCCGTTCGAAGGCCAGGATGGCCTGGGGTCAAAGAATGCATCGGGACTAAGCCGCATTGCCGGCGCCGAGTTCACGGCCCAGTATCCGTTGGCACATATCCAATTCAAGGACTCCGCTCTGCCGGTCAACGTGGAACTTGAAGCCTTTTCCCCATTTATTCCTCACGATCCCGATGCCTCGGGGCTGCCGGTGGCCATCCTGCGTTACCGGGTGCGTAACACCACCGGCGCAACCGCCCGGGTAGCGATCTCGTTTTCGATCGACAACCCGGTGAAGGCGCCGGCTTCTCGCGACGTTAGCCGCTCCGACGAGGACGCTCGTGTTAACGAGTACCGTTCAGCAGACCAGTTGGCAGGGCTGTTGATGACGAACCCGGCTCTGAACGCCAACGATCCGATGCAAGGTAGCTTTGTTGTCGGCATCGTTCCGAGCGCGGGGGCTCAGACCACCTACTGGCGGGGCTGGCCTCGCGGACTGTGGTGGAACTCTCCCATGCTTTTCTGGGACGCCTTTTCGCGGGACGGCGCGTTGCTGAATGAACCGGACCTGCGCAACGCAGTCGGCGCACTTTGCCAACAGAAGTCGATCACCGCGGGTGGCTCCGCCGAATTTACTTTTCTGCTCGCCTGGCATTTTCCTAATCGCACCCCGGAGTGGTGCGGCTGGGATGCTCCCAAGGGCGAGGAAAAGACCATCATCGGCAACTACTACGCGACGCGCTTCACGAACGCATGGGAAGCCGCTGTCTATACGGCGGCAAACCTGGCGTCGCTCGAAAAGCGCACGCGAAGCTTCGCGAACGCGTTCGCCGCGAGCACGCTGCCCCCAGTGGTGAAAGAAGCGGCCAGCGCCAATCTCTCGACGCTGGCGACCACGACCTGCTTCCGCACCGCGGATGGAGAGTTCCATGGTTTCGAAGGGTCAGACGATCATCGCGGCTGCTGCTTCGGAAACTGCACGCATGTATGGAACTACGAGACGGCCACCACGTTTTTATTTCCAACCTATGCGCGATCCTTGCGAAAGGCTTCGTTCGGCTACAGCATGGACGAGCAGGGCGGTATGCGCTTTCGCCAGTTGCTGCCGGACGGAAAACAGCGATGGGAAATCGCCGCGGCGGACGGGCAGATGGGCCAGATCATCCATGCCTACCTCGATTGGAAACTTTGCGGAGATGCAGAGTGGCTCAAAACTATGTGGCCGCGGGTAAAGAAGGCGATCGAGTTTGCATGGGTGACCGGCGGATGGGATGAGAATCGCGACGGCGTGCTCGAGGGTGTTCAGCACACCACCTACGACGTTGAGTTCTACGGTCCGAATCCTCTATGCGAAATTCTTTACCTAGGGGCTTTGCGCGCAGCGGAGGAAATGGGACGTGCGGCCGGAGATACCGCTTCGGCGGACGAGTATCGCAGGCTGTTCGAGCAAGGCAGCCGCTGGATTGATGCGCATCTGTTTCGCGACGGATTTTATGTTCAGCAGATCCGCGGATGCCGGCGCGACCAGATTGCTCCCCAACTGATCAGCGGGTTTGGAAGCGAGAATACGGAACAGCCAGAGTATCAGGTTGGCGAAGGCTGCCTGCAGGATCAATTGCTGGGACAATATCTGGCGAATATTGCCGGGTTGGGACCGTTGGTTTCGCCCGAGCATGTTCGTAACACCCTCGATTCCATTTACCGCTACAACTACAAGCGGAGCCTGGTGGATCACGATTCGGCACAGCGCACCTACGTGTTAAACGATGAAGCGGCTGTGCTGGTGTGTGACTACGGCAAAGCGCCTCGCCCTCATATCCCCTTCCCTTATTACGCCGAAGCATGGACAGGACAGGAACACTCGACCGCGGCACTCATGTTCTCGTGCGGCATGGTTGCAGAAGGCGTGGAGTATGTGGAGAATCTGCGCGCACGCTACGACGGGATCAAGCGCAACCCCTGGGATGAAGCCGAGTGCGGCCACCACTACGCACGCGCCATGTCATCGTGGTCGAGCATAGCGGCCCTGTGCGGGTTTCACTATGAAGGCGACCGAAAGCATGTGATGGTGCTACCTCAGCTATCACATGAGGACTTTCACTGCTTCTGGGCCACAGGCACAGGTTGGGGAACGTATTCTCTGCGTCGCACGCCCTCAGGCGCAGTTCACTTTACGCTCCAGGTGCTCGCCGGCACGTTGCCCTGCCAGTCCTGTGCACTCCGTGCGCAGGGATCGCACCTCACTGCAAAATCAGGAACAAAGACAATAGCGGCGCGGATGGAGAAGAACAAGGGGCAGGTGACTGTACGGCTTACAGATGCAATCACGCTCAGCGAAGGCAATCCTTTGGAGATTACGATCGCCGGCTAGAGCATTTTCGCAGCCTCGCCGCAGCGAGCAATGGGTGTATCTGAAGCACCGGCCTTTACGTGGTTTTCTCTCAAAGAAAATCACACCTCACTGCTCTTACCAAGACACAGTCGTTGCGAAAATGCTTTAACCGTCCTTCGCTTTTTTTGCGGAGGGTGCGTTACCAGGACAGTGTGCGTTGAGATTTGTGGATTCCCACCCTTGCCGGAAAAGCACCGTCAAGGATGGGGCACCCGCAGGTTTGTTACGCTGCCGGCTACCGCACAACACAGCCTCGCCGCAGCGAGCAATGGGTGTAGACCGAAGCAAGATGGTTCAAGAGGCGATGCCCAGGCCTACGATGTTGGCTGCGGCAATGATGACAAGCATGCCTGCCCAGAGCAGGCGCACAGGCCCGGAACCCACACCCGCCCACTCGCCCAACGCGAGCCCCACAATACCGCCAAACAAAACGTAGCCGCTCATATGCAGCATCCAGTTCACGTAACCATAGGCGGCTGGGATGCTGGCCGCTCCCCAGGCATAGAAGAAGAACTGCAGATACCAGATGATGCCGCCGGTTGCGGCAAGCGTCCCGTTCCTGAACAATGTCGACCCGGGCAGCCCGAGGTCAGCTCTCAATGAAAGATCTTTCTTAAGGAAGAGACGAACGAAGCAGTAGGCGAAATTCACCAGGCCGCCGCCACCCATAATGATGACGTAGCTCGGCAGGGCGGCATAAAGCGGCTTCACTCCGAGAAGGAGCGCCGAAGTTTGCATCGGTCTGGCCGCATCGATCGCGAACGACATACCAGAAGAAAAGACGCCACACAGGACGGCAAGCAGCAGCCCCTTCTTCACGTCGAACTCCCGTGTCTGCGCTCCGAGAGCGACTTCTTTTCGATGTCCGGCGACCGAGACGATGAAGACGCCGCACAGGGCTACGGCAATGCCAAGCAAGGTAAGCAAGCCGCCGCGCGCATGCAACAGTTCTACGGCTTGACCATGGGCGAGCGGCGGAATCAACGTCCCGACAATCAGCGTGACGCCAATGGCCACACCGATTCCGAGAGACATACCGAGATAGCGCATCGTGAGACCGTAGCTCACGTTGCCCACCCCCCACATGCAACCGAACAGAAATGCCTTGAGAACTACAGCGGAGTCGATCGACCCGTAGAAGGCTCGCAGGTCAGGCAGGAGGATGGCACTGACAATCACGGGCAGAAAGACCCACGACAACAGGCCCGCCACCGCCCAGGTAGTTTCCCAGGTCCAGCGCTTCACCTTGCTGATGGGCGCGTAAAAAGAGGCGGCCGAGGCGGCGCCCACCATATGCCATGCAATCCCGGTAATGATGCCCGTCAATCGATCGTCCTTCGACTCGACCGGCTCCGGTTGATAAAGCCTCAAATTCAGAGCCGGCACAAGTATAGCTGTCCCTAGAAAAAGAAGGTCGAATTGGAAAATTGAACAGGTTCAAAAAATCTCTTGACGGCAAGCCAGACGAGGGCACATTATTTGACCATGGTCAAAAATGAACCTTCCACAGGTAAAGGCGAGCAGACACGCCAACACATCTTTCATAGTGCCCTCGCTTTATTCCGAGAGAGCGGATTCGATGAAACCACCATGCAAAAAGTGGCGGAGCGAGCGAATGTCGCAAAGAGCGCGGCCTATTACTACTTCCCTAGTAAGGAAGCCATCATCCAGGCCTACTACGAGGCTGTGCAATCAGAGCAGGAACAGATCTGCGACGAGGTCTTCTCCCGGACCAAAGACCTGAAGATTCGGCTGAGTAGCGCCATGCACGCGAAATTTGACTTAGCCAAGGACGATCGCAAATTACTCGGCGTGATCTTTCGCTATACCGGTGAACCACAGCACCCACTTTCTTGCCTTGGCAAGGGGACTGCAGATATAAGACGCCGCGCTACAGCAGTATTTCACCGAGCGATCGCTCAGGAGCGCATGCCCAAAGATCTTGAGCAGTTGCTGCCGCTGGCGCTTTGGGCTCTGCAGATGGGCTTGCTCGTCATGTTTCTCTACGACGAATCCCCTGGTCAGCAGAGGACTCGAAAGCTGGCGGATGGAGCATTGGATCTCACTTTAAAACTCCTTGGGCTGGCGAAATTACCCGTTCTCAAGCCGATCCGCACCAAGATGCTTGCTCTCCTACGCGGCGGCGAACTCTTACCGGAAATCTAAAAACACTGATTTGGAAGGACGGCTATGGACGTTACCAATCTACCGAAAAGACAAATTAGACCTGCGCAGTGGGCGTTGGCGACACTCATACTCGCGTTTGCCGCGGGTTCGCTGCTTTACCGCATTCTGCTCCATCAAAACCTAGGGCACAGCGCTGCGCTGTTCATGGGCATTCCTGCGCTCCTCGCGATCGTGCTCGCGTTAACGCCCGGTCAGAAAACGGTCACTGGAGGCATTCTTAAAGGCATCACCATTGCGCTCCTGGTGATCGCGCCTGCTCTCGGAGAGGGCTATGTGTGCATTCTGATGGCCGCTCCTTTGTTTTACATCGTTGGTATTGTGGTCGGGGTCACCGTCGATGGGTTGCGCAACAAACGTACTACGACCCTGAGCTGCGTATCCCTTCTGCTCTTGCCCATGTGTCTGGAGGGCGTGGTTCCATCGCTCACCTGGGATCGGACGCAATCCGTTACGGCGGCAGCCATAGTCGACGGCACTGTAGATGCCGTGGAATACAGGTTGGCACAGAGCCCCTCCGTTCACACCTCGCTGCCTGCATTTCTAAGCATCGGGTTTCCAAGACCGCTTGCAGCGTACGGTGAAGGGTTATCGAAGGGCTCGGTACGGACCGTTCATTTTGCCGGCGCGGAAGGCGACCCTCCCGGCGATCTTGTTATGCAGGTAGCGGAGAGCCACAAAGGGTATGCGCGTTTTGAAACGCTGAGCGACCATAGCAAACTGACACAGTGGATCGATTGGAAGTCATCAGAGGTTATGTGGAAACCTGTCGACGATTCCCACACCGAGGTCACCTGGACGATTCATTTTGAGCGTCAACTGGATCCTGCCTGGTACTTCACCCCGTGGGAACGTTTCGCCGTTCAACAGGCGGCGAGGTTTCTCATCAGCGCCAATGCCACCCCAGGGGGACAAGCCGAGTGATCAACCCTTTGTGGATCAGAGTCGGCGCGCTCTACGTCCCAATCGCGCTCGCGGTTCTCGCGGCGATTTGGCGCGGCCGCCAACCGAAACTCTTCGCTGCATGCCTTTTGAGCATTTTGTGGACACTTCCTTCCCTTATTGTTTTGCAGCGACTCAACCTCCGGTTTCTTTGGTGGAGCTACGCCGACGGAAGTGTGACGCTTTGCGGGATGCCCCTGGAACTCTACTTCGGATGGGCCGTGTTTTGGGGCTTGCTACCGCAGTTACTGTTTTCGGGGTTGCCGATCGCATGGGCAGCGTTATCCACCATCGCACTGGATCTCATCGCAATGTCACTTTGTCATCCCGTCGTCGTACTAGGACGAGCGTGGCTATGGGGAGAAGCTACGGCGATGCTATTCATACTCGTTCCGGCACTCGCCCTGGGGCGATGGACACTTGAAAACACGCATTTGCGCGCACGGGCTGCGATGCAGGTGATGATCGCGACAGGGCTTTTTCTCTACCTGATACCCGAACTAGCCTTTGCGGCACGTCCTGACAGGGCGGGCTGGACGCCCTTGCTCAGTATCGCGAGTTGGAAAAGGCAACTGGGTATGCAGTTTTTGTTCCTGCTCGCGATTCCAGGATTGGGCGCGGTCATGGAGTTTGTACAGCGTGGAGCGGGGACACCCATTCCCTATGATCCACCTCGGCATTTAGTCCGCAGTGGGATTTACCGCTACTGCGCAAACCCCATGCAGTTGTCCACGGTTATGGTCATGCTCGGCTGGTCGGTCCTTTTAAGAAATGTATGGGTACTGTTCGCCGCAATCATTTCCTTTGCCTACAGTGCAGGCCTGGCGGAATGGGACGAATCTCAAGAGCTGGCGCGCCGCTTCGGAATGGAGTGGAAACAGTATCGATCGGAAGTGAAGAGTTGGTTACCGCATTGGAAGCCTTGCCCACATGGGCCACGTGCGCGTCTCTACACCGCGGCAACTTGTAGTCTGTGCAGCGAACTGCGCCTGTGGCTTGTAAGGCGTACACCGGTAGGTCTCGAAATCATCGATGCAGAGAAGTTGCCCCCGGGTTCCATTCGCAGAATGCGCTATCAGCCGGAAGACGGTACCGCGGCCGTCGACGGCGTACGGGCCTTGGGCCGTGCGCTGGAGCATCTGAACCTGTTGTGGGCCATCGCCGGGACAGCTCTGCGACTGCCCCTCATCTGGCAAGGAGTGCAACTGGTGATGGACGCGAGCGGACTCGGACCGCGCATGGTGCGAGAAGCAGACGGCCGAGCAGCGGACCCCCGAGAAGGAGACCACTGCCCAGCCTTGACGAAAATTAACTAACCTTGGCTCTCTGCTTTGGAAGCCCCCACAACCGGGCGTATCAGCAGCAAGACACACAGGGTCGCGAGGACGGGCATCAAGCCTGCAGCAAGAAAAGCCGGGCCATAGGAAAATCGATCCACGATGACGCCGACGGCATACGTGAACCCGGCGCTGATCAATCCGGCGGCCAGCCCGCTCAGACCAGTCACCGTCGCCACAACATCCTGAGGAAACAAGTCGGAAGGAAGTGTGAGTCCCATGGTCGACCAGCTCGCGTAACCCCACAGCGCGACACAGATCAGCGCCAGCGCGACATAAACGCTATGCACCTGCGCCGTCGGAATGCCGGCGAGAATGGGCACGCAACTGACGACACAAATCCAAAGGCGCGCCTTGATCACGGGAACCCCGCGACGGATGCACCAGCCGGAGATCCAGCCACCGGTAAAGTTGCCTATGTCGGCAGCGACGAACGGCATCCACGCGAAGAGCGCTATGCGCTTCAAACTGAATCCGCGGGCATCGCTCAGGTATTGCGGCAGCCAGAACAGGTAGAACCACCAGATAGGGTCGGTCAACCCCCTGCCGAGAACAATCCCCCACACGTTCCTGTTTCCAGCGAGGTCAAGCCAGCGGCGCACACCGCGCGAGGGAGAAACGTTAGGAAGCTCCTGGCCGGCGCGGATCAGAGCTACTTCTTCCGGGCTGACGCGCGGATGACTAACGAGGGGACGATAGACGCGCAACCACACCGCCAGCCAGACAAAGCCGAGCATCCCGGAAAAGACAAAAGCCGATCTCCAACCGAAGGCAATGGCAATCCAGGGAATGATAAGGGCCGCCAACGCTCCGCCGATCGAAGAGCCGCTGTCAAAGATGGCGACCGCCATGCTTCGTTCTTCAGCAGGAAACCATTCCGCGACTGTTTTGCTGGCCCCCGGCCAGTTGAAGCCCTCGCCGATGCCGAGCATAAAGCGGAATGCGGCAAAGGTGAAGACCGAGCTGGCGAAGCCCGTAAAAATATTGACCACCGACCAAAAGACAACGGCAAGGGCAAGGCCAATGCGGGTACCCATCGCATCCAGAAATATGCCGCCCAACAGCCAGGTGAGGCCGTAGGAAATTTGAAAGGCCCCCAGGATTTTAGCCAGGTCGGTGTGGGAGAGGTGATATTGGGCTACGATCATCGGCGACAGAACAGAGAATGTCTGCCGGCTGATGTAGTTGATCATGGTGGAGAAGAACAGCGTCCAGACGATCCACCAGCGGACGCGACTTCCCTTTAGATGTTGGCGCACGGATGATCCCGGTAGTCCAGTTTTGGTTGCGTTCATTGCTTCTCAGGAGAGCTCAGCTAACTTTACTGGACGACCTCATCAATCATCAAAGTTTTTACGACCACCATTTTTTACGACCACCGGGTTTTACGGCCGCCGGGTTGCGATCTTCACACCGAGACCGGATGATCGAGGATTCTTTCGCCCTTGGGATCCCAATACAGCCTCTTCCCTTCCCAATAAGACTGAGCAGCCATCATCGTCACAATGGCATGCGAGAACCCATGATCCACGGTGGCGTTGGGTTGCTTGCGTGTCTGCATGCACTGCACCCAGTTCACGAAATGAGCCAGATCATCATCGCTCGGCCCGAGTGAATTGGGCGGCGGCGCCCCGGGCACGTGCACCATTTCTGCTCCGTCGTTGGCTGGACCAGCAACCGGTTGCTGCTTGTAGACAGGGCCTCCGTCGAACGGGTCGAATTCCTGCCTGCCTCCTTCTCGCGTGACATAGAAGAGAGACGCTCCCTCGCCGCCGATATTTTCGATGGTGCCATCCCGGCCCATGATGCGGGAGAAACTGCGGTAGCTGTTTCCGAAGATGGTTTTGTAGGTGTAGAGGAAACCCTTCGGGTAGGTAATCGCAGCGACACAAGCGTCGGGATTCTGCCGCCCGTCTTTCCAGGTAAAGACGCCACCGTTTGCAACAACGCTCTCTGGATAGGTCTCTTCCGTCCAGAGATGGACAAGATCGCAGCCATGGCTCAGCCACTGGTCAAAGATTCCTGACGAGAAGTCCTTGTAAAGACGAAATTCGAGATACACGTGAGGATCGAAAGGCCGATCAGGCTTGCCTAGCAGCCAGCGCTTCCAATCCGTGTCTTCTTCGCGCAGCTTGGACTTGCGGCCATAGAGCCACTGTTTCCATTCCAGTTTCCTGTCTTCGAGCATTTCCTGGGTTTGGCCAATATCCTCGGAGACGAAGCGCCAACGCTCTTCATTGACATTCCATTCCTGCTCGATGTGGACAATGTTGCCGATGCGCCCGGAGCGGATGATGTCGCGCACCGCCAACGGGTAGGGCTGGCTGCGATGCTGCGTGCCCACCTGAACAATTTGCTTCGATTGCTTGGTCGTATTACGCGCTTCGATAGCCTCAGAAAGGACGTTGGCAAACGGCTTTTCTACGTAACAGTCCTTACCGGCGCGCACGACCTCCGTGCACAACTTTGCGTGCTGGAAGTCACCGGTGGCGATCATGACCGCATCGATGTCTTTGTTGGCCAGCATCTCCTCGGAGTACTTGTATGACTTCGGTTCGAGGTTGAAGGCTTTTTTCACCTGGGCCGCTCTGCGCTCGCGCGCCAGGCTCCAAAGATCACACACGGCGATAGTCTCGACCGGCACCTGTTTGCTGGCGAGCGTTGTCATGTGAACGTGGCCCTGGCTGCGGTCCCCGCAACCCAGCTGCCCCAGGCGAATGCGATCGTTTGCACCCAGCACGCGCGCATAAGATTTCGCGCTCATGCCTGCGGCCAGCATGGCGCCACCGGCCTGCTTCATAAAGGTACGGCGATCGACCTCTTCACTTGCCTTTCCGTGCATGCATTCGCCTTTCAGAATCGGAGCTTTAACCGTTGGGAACAGGTTACTGGGGGAGCGCAACACCTTTCAGTTCGGCTGCGGACTCAACGTCGAGATAGAGGGTCACATCCGGATGGGTGCGCAGAATGGTCGAAGGGCATGCGGTGCTGAGAGGCTCTTCGAGCGTGCGGCGCACGGCTTCTGCTTTGCGGCTGCCGGGTACCGAGGCAATCAACTTGGGGACACGGAAAAGTGCGGGAATGGTCAGGGTAAGCGCCTGCGGGGGAACATCTTCCCACGTCTTAAACCATCCTTCCGATGCTTGCTGTTGCCGGCAGGCCCGATCCAGATTCACCACTTTCATTTCCTCGGGATCAGCGAAGTCCGCCTCCGCAGGATCGTTGAAGGCGAGATGCCCGTTCTCGCCGATGCCAAGAAGGCAAAGTTGCGGCTTTAAGATGCTCAGCTTTTGGGTGTACTCCTTACGAACGGCCTGCAGATCCGGAGCGGTCCCGTCGATCTCAAAGAACTCTCGCATCTGGACGCGTTGTGTGAGTTTTTCGCGAAGATAGCGGCGAAATGATGCCGGATGACTCTCATCAAGCCCTACGTACTCATCCAAATGGAAGCCGCGAATTTTGTTCCAAGGGAGGCCGGGCATGGATGTGAGAGCGGCAAGCGTATCGAACTGCGAAGCCCCGGTGGCAAAGATGACCGCAATTTCGTTCTGCCGGCTTGCCAGGCGCCGTAGCTCTTCGGCCGCCGCCTGGGCGGCGGCTTCTCCCGCACGCTCCCTGTCGGAGTGGATCTCCAACTGGATGGTCCCCATTTTGAATCGAACAACCGGGCTTTCTGGTTTCAACGTCATTTTGATTAGCTCCTGCGCAGTATTTCACGCGGGAGAGCGGATACAACCTGGCGCTCCCGCGATGAAGTTTGAAATTGGGTTCACTCAAATAAGTCGGAATCGAGGCACGGAGGGGATCATTTCCCAGACCACAAATCACCAGGAACCAAAAAAGGAATCGTAGCCCATGCTATTCGTACTTGACAAGAAATATTTCACGTTTCATGGAAATCTTTCTATTTCGCTCTACTAACGGGTGCGTATTTTGTTGCGGCGCGGGTATCCAGGAGGCTTTGAAGGCATCGGGCATCGTCGCGCCGGGCGAGGTATGATCCGCCCGACATAGGCGCGTTTAGTGGAGCTTTTACGGGTGCCGCGAGGACCGGCGATCTGTTTTGTATAATTCCAAGGGATGCCGGATGTTCATCTCCTGAACAAATCCCTTGGAAACGAAAGTCTCGTGAAACTTTTCACGAGCCGTCATCGTCTCGGCGCCTTGCCGATTGGACCAGACCGGCTGGAAATAGAGTGGATGATCACGAGAAAGCGACAGCGCCAATATTTAGAGCATTTTCACAATTACTGTGGTGCGGTAAGAGCAGAGAGGTGTGGTTTTCTTTGAGAGAAAACCACGTAAAGGCCGGGAGCACAGCGGCAGATGCGTTCTAATGGTTCCCTACTATGAATCAAGGTTCCGTTGCGCAGCCCGGTTGGAAGAACTGGACCCTTTTCCTGCTGACAATTTGCGCCGTTATTCTTTGCTGGTTGATCTCGCTCCCATTTCTTCCGGCGCTCATTGGCTCCATCACGCTCGCGGTTGTAACTTACCGCCCATATCTCTGGCTGGAGTCGAAATGCAAGAGTCCGACACTTGCCGCATCGCTTGGTGTTTCGATAGTCACGCTCAGCATCGTCACTCCCGCGTTCTTCCTCGTTGAGGAATTGATAAGACAAGCCCTTCTGGGTGCGAACCTGCTTCGCGCCGGCGCTCCCCAGCAAAAGCTGGCGGATCTGCTGAGTCGACATTCCAGCCTCTTACGATTGGAGAGTGTGGCGAACCAGGTCAATCTAAGACAGGCGAGCCAGAGCGCTGCCAGTTATTTCGCAAGCCACTTAGCAGCCCTGCTGGGCAATTCCTTAGGCGCGCTTACGCAACTCGTTCTGATGATTGTTATTTTGTTTTTTCTTTATAGAGATCATCGGTCGGCAAAGGCAAGCGTCAGAATGCTGCTGCCCTTGGATGAGTCTGAAAAGGACTACCTGCTTGACTTGAGCGCTGGAACGATTCACGCGACTGCGCTCGGAAGGTTTGTTGTTGCGGCTGTACAGGGTTTGCTTGCGACGCTGGCCTATCGAGTGCTTGGCATGGAGAATGCAGTGCTATGGGGAATAGTAACAGCACTGGTGTCACTTGTTCCGGCAGTGGGGGCATCGCTGGTGTGGTTTCCCATAGCAGCCTACCTGGCCATCACGGACCACTGGGTCAAAGCGGGTCTATTGGCGGCCTGGGGTGGGCTCGTCGTAAGCACGATTGACAATTTTCTTTACCCCATTCTCATAGGGTCACGACTGCAGCAGCACACGATCGTGATCCTGCTATCAGCCCTGGGGGGAGTCGGGCTTTTTGGTTTTACCGGGCTGATCCTCGGACCCGTCATTTTGACGATCGCTAAGGCTTTGCTGGAGATCTGGAGCCAGCGAACAAAGGCTGTTGACCAAGCGTAAGTGGACAGGTTGCGAGACAAAAGCCATGATTGCTCGAATCGGCTTGATCGCAAACTGGGACGCCCCCTCTGTCGATGAAAGACCGGCGAAGACTTATTCACGGCAGTTCGCCGTCAGCGGCCGACACCCTGACATAGCTACTCTTTGCGGACCGCGGTGACGAACGCTGTGTAGCGGTCCCCCCGGAGGAGCGAGACGCTGTACTCCACGGGCACCTGCTGAACATCGTATGTAGTCTCGGTAATGATCAAAAGCGCACTGCCTGCAGACGTTTGCAGGATGGCGGCTTCTTCCGGCCCAGCGTTCATGGCTCCGATGACTTCGTCCGCGCGCTGCAACGGCCTGCTGTAGAGACTCTCGATAATGTAGTACAGCGATTGGTTGGCCAGATCGAGCTGGTCGATACCCGGAAAGATGTGTGCCGGCAGATAGCTCGTGACTACGGCCACCGGCTGCCGGTCGATATACCGGAGCCTCTTCAACCGGTAGACGTTCTGCTCTGGCCTAAGACCGAGCGCCGCCGCCACTGCCGCTTCCGGAAGCTGCTCGTCGAGCGACAAAACCCGGGCTGAGGGGGTGAGCCCCTTACGAAGCATCTCTTCACTGAATCCTCTGAGACGCTGAAAATCCCACGGTACTCGTTCGTTCCCGATCGCGGGTTTCTTGCCCTGCTGAATAATCAGCAATCCCTCATCACGCAGCTTCTGAAAGGCCTGCCGAACCGGCATCTTGCTTATGCCAAGTGAACGGGCGATTTCCCCTTCGGAGTAAAAGCTGGCGCCGGGATGCAGCCTGCCAATGCGAATCGCGTTGCGAATTTGAGCAACGATCTGCTCGTAATACGGAACGAAACTCTCCGGGTCAAGAGTGATGCCCGTATCCGGCGCAGCACCCGGCCGTTTCGTTAACTCTTCCTCCGCTACGTAGCTCGGCTCCATCACTTGTGATCATAAGTTTACAGGTTTTGCCACGCATTATCAGCAAGATGCAAGTGAATTTCTTGACATGATATCCACATATGATGTTACGTTAATAGGCATCCTCAGGGTAGGGCCCGATCCGCCAATACGTCCTTCACAAGGAGGCTCCATGACTTCCCGGCGCCCGGCTATGCCGCTCCTCTCCTGCTTCGCACCTGCTGCACTCCTTTCGCTGTTTGTCCTCCTGGCCATCCCGGGCTGGTCCCAGGTGGAATCGGGTAGAGTCGTGGGCACCGTTCATGACACTTCTGGCGCGGCGGTTCCCGCTGTGAGCATTACGGTGGAAAACACCGGCACCAATATTCGCCATGCAGTGACGACAGACGCCACAGGCCAATTCGTTGTGACCCAGCTGCAACCGGGAACTTATACGGCAACCGCAGAACATGAGGGTTTCCAAAAGGTAGTCGAAGCGCCTTTCCAGCTGACGGTTACGCAGGTGGTGACACTGGACATCACGCTCACGGTAGGAGAGGTGAGTACGGTCGTCACCGTAACGGCGTCAGAACCTCTACTTGAATCGGGAACTTCTTCGGTAGGCCAGGTGATTACCGCGGGAGCTATCACTTCTCTGCCACTCGACGGACGCGACTTCATCCAACTCGCCTATCTGACACCGGGTGTCAATCAGGGACCAGCCGGTATCGTGCAACAAGGATCTATTCCGGAGAACGAGCGAGGCAATGGTGCGGTCCAGGCGAACGGACTCAGCGCCACCAACAATAACTTTCTGCTCAATGGTTTCGATAACAATGAGCAGCAGATTGGTTTCGAAGTGATTCAGCCGTCCGTGGATGCGATCGCTGAATTCAAGGTGCAGACCAACAGCTTTGCCGCCGATATCGGCAAGGGCGGCGCCGTAGTCAATGTGGCTTTGAAGTCAGGCACCAACCAATTCCATGGGGACGCCTTCGAATTCATTCGCAACTCCGCCTTCGATGCTCGCAATTATTTCGATAGCGGTTCCTCACCCATCCCGCCGTTCAAGCAGAACCAGTTTGGCGGAACGCTGGGCGGCCCGATTCTTAAAAACAGAACTTTCTTTTTCGTTGATTACCAGGGCACGCGCATCAACCAGTCACAGACGGATATCAGCACCGTCCCGTCGCTTGCCGAGCGCTCGGGGAACTTCTCGGATTTGTTGACAGGAGTAAATGCGCCTAACGGATACGACACCGGCCAGATATATGACCCGACTACCTACAATCCAGTCACCGGTACGCGCAGTCCTTTCCCCGGCAACATCATCCCCTCTGCTTCCATCGATCCTGCCGCTCTAAATGTTGCGGCTCTGTATCCAGCGCCTAATTTGTCTGGGACCGCAAATAATTACTTGTCGAATCCCGCATTGGTAAATAACCAGGATTCCTTCGACATCCGCGCCGACCATCAACTCACGAGTAAAGACAGCTTCTTCGCCACGTTCGAGTTCGGAAATGTAGATGAGACGCAACCTGACCCGTTCCCTGGACAAGCCGGAGGCGGATTCTTCTCAGGTCACATCAGCGATCAGGCACGTGCGGCCGGAATCAGCGATGTGCATACCTTCACCACAAACAAGATCAATGAATTCAAGTTCGGCTACCAGCGCTATGTGGTCGATGCTATTCCATTCTTTGCCAACGAGGACCTTTCCACTCCCATAGGGATTCCGGGGATCTTCGATCCGGAGAATCCTGTAGCTACTGGCGGTCTGCCGAATTTTGCTATCTCCGGGCTGAGCAACCTGGGGAATCAGGACTACTTCCCGGAATTACTCCGCGAGAATAACTATCAGTATCTCGATTCGTTCACGTACATTCGTGGTTCGCACTCATTCAAGACGGGCGTCGATATTCGTCGCCGGTTGAACGGCTTCAACCAAACACAGAATGCCCGCGGTGACTTCAGCTTCGACCAGCAGTTCACCGGGGACCTTGTCACCGGCACGGGCGGCGCGCCCCTGGCCAGTTTTCTTGTCGGATATCCGGTTGCGGCTGCGCGCTATGGCCAGAAGGGACTCTTCGGTATTCGCTGGCTGGAGCTTGGCGCATACGCGATGGATGACTACCGTGTAACACCCCGCTTGACGCTAAACCTGGGCCTGCGCTGGGACCTCTACACGCCGTATGTCGAGCAATACGATCGGCTGGCTAACTTTGACTTTGCCACGGGCCAGTTTGTCGCGCCGCAGATGCATGGCGTCAGCCGTACCGGCAATGTAGAAACGCCTTTCAAAAACTTCGCACCGCGAGTGGGTTTTGCCTGGACGCCGCATAGCAGTTCTCTCGCAATTCGTGGTGGATTCGGTATCTTCTACGACCTGCAAGGGACACAGGGAGATTCTGAACTGCCCTACAACCCGACAGGATTGTTTTACAGCCAGAGTTTTACCTATCCGGCGTCGACGCCCGGCCTCCGGCTCTCGCAGGGTTTCCCGGCGCGGAGCTATCCCACGCTTGACAATCCTTCCGGTGCTGCCAGTGCGGTTCCCTTCCGCAACCCTACGACCTCGATCGAGGAATGGAATCTGAATGTGGAAGAACAGTTGGGCAAAGACTCAGTGTTTCAACTTGCGTATGTCGGTACGCATGGCGTGCATCTTTCCTATGTCTATAACCTGAACCAGGCGCTGCAGCCCCTGGATAGCAACTTCGGCCCGGCACCCAACTATGGCCGGCCCTATTTCGAGACGGTTCCGAACATTGCCGCCATCCGTGTCAACGCGAATCTTGCCGACTCGATAACGCACCAGTTGCAGGCAAAGTTTGAAAAGCGCTTCTCCGCAAACTGGAGCACCCTGACGGCTTACACATGGCAGCATACGATTGGCCAGACAGCCGAGAATGAGTACGCAGGTCCGCAGAACGTCTATAACCTGGGGGCGGAACGGGGCGACCAATCGCCAGATTTTCGTAACCAGTTCACATCGGCCTGGTCCTACAATCTGCCCTTCGGCCCTGGGCAGAGGTTTCTTCACGGCAACGGCCTCACAAAGATTGTGGCCGGCGGCTGGCAGTCACAGGGCATACTTGCTTTCTATTCAGGGCAGGCCTTTACTCCTGTTCTCTCCTTTGACCCCACGAACACATCGTCGGGAGCTCCTCGACCGGACGTGATCGGCAACCCCTATAACTTCTCCAATGCAACGGGTTCATCCTGTTCAGGGCGCCAGTCGGTTCTGTGCTGGTACAACCCTGGCGCGTACGCCATTCCTAATCTTGCACCGGGCCAGACCTTTGCAACCAACTTTGGAAACTCGGGAGTGGGCACATTGAGAGGACCAGCACAGTACAACGTGGACACTTCGATTTTCAAAGACTTCAATCTGCGCGAGTCGCTCGATCTGCAGTTTCGCGCAGAGGCGTTCAACGTATTCAACCATCCGCAGTTCGGTGTACCGAACGCAGCTGTGGATACGTCCCAGGCGGGCACGATATCCACGACCGTTCATAGCGCCCGGCAGCTTCAATTCGCGTTCAAGTTTATTTTTTAGGGGACTTTCACTCCCGTTACTTTTTAGAAAAGGCGCACTCATGGGACAACCAGCCGGTCATACGGAAACGATCAACCTTGGAACCAGATTTCGTGCTGTCTCTGCATTCATCCTTCTTGCAGCTTCCGCGGGTATAAGCTGCCTGGGACAGCAGCCCGGCAGCGTTGCAGTTGCTGGCAAGCCCACAAAGGAACCTGCTCCACTCGATGCAGTTCGCCTCGATGGAACGTACTTCACGCGCGGGGGCCGGCGATTTATTTCCGTAGGCGCGAACTGGGTGCCTGCAGTCAAAGCAATGCAATGGCCTTACCAGTGGGACCCTGTATCGATTGAGCAGGATTTCGCAAAGATGCATGACCTGGGTTTCAATACTGTTCGCCTGGATCTTGTATGGGCCTGGTTCGAGCCGCGCCCGGGTGACTACAACGCTGAAGCATTCCGCCAGTTGGATTTCCTCATTACACTCGCGAATCGCTACCAGATCTATTTGCAACCGCAATTGTTCATCGGCGGAGAAGTGGGCGAAGCCTACTGGGATGTGCCTTACCGGCAAGGGAGACACCCTTACACGGACCCTGACATGCTGCGCTACCAGACGGACTTTGCCCTGGAGATGGGCAAGCGTTTTGCGAAGGCGAATGCCATCTTGTCATGGGATCTCACGGACGAGCCGCCTTTCTGGATCGTAGAGAATTCCACCACAGATTCGATGGCAATCAATTGGACACGGCTGATTGCCAACGCCATTCGCAAGTACGACCCGAACCATCTGATGGTCGTCGGTACCTCCACGCAGGATCTGGATCATGGCCCCTTTCGGCCGGATAACCTGACCCCGGAAGTCGACTTCTTCAGTGTGCATCCCTATACCATCTACGAGCCCAAGCTATTCCCCGACCCTATGCTTTCGGTGCGCGGCACGTATGGTTCTGCGTTCACCACGGCGCTGACCGGTGGAGCCGGCCATCCCGTGATGGTGCAGGAAATAGGCGCCTCCTCTGCGCAATATGGCCTTGAGCAAATTGCAAATTGGGAGCGAGCCAATCTTTACTCGAGCCTCGGACAGGGCGCCAATGGTTTCCTGATCTGGTGCTATACCGATGCTGCTCCCGGTCAGTACGCGAAGGTGCCTTATCTGCGGTCACCGCACGAAACGCAGTTCGGACTCACGACCTGGGACGGGAAAGAGCGCCCTGCGGCACAGATGTTCAAGGAGTTCGAGGCTATTACCGGCAAACTCGATCTTGCCGGAATTGAACCTGCGCCTGCAGAGGCAGGCATCCTCGTGCCCAACGAATGGTCGAAGCCACACGGCGATGAATCGCACTTCGGACTGACTGGACCTGAGATCGCGCCCTACACCTCACAACAGGAAGGCGGTGCGGTGGCGGGGCAAGCCCTTCCCGATCAGTCTGAAGCCAATACGCTGCTGACTGGTTCCTGGTTGTCGACCTTCATTCTCGCGCGCCAGGCCGGCATCAAAACAGATCTTCCGCGAGAGTACTCATCCTGGAACCACTATTCTTTGCTATTACTCCCCGCTCCACTCACGGGAACAGACCCATTGTTGACGCATGTACATTCTGACTTCTGGGAGAAAGCGCGCACCTACGTGGAGCAGGGGGGCATGGTGTATGCCTCGGTAAGCGGCAATTCGGCGATCCCTAATATGGAACTGTTGTTCGGCGCCCGGCTCAAGGACCGGATGCCGCCACAGGAGGTGACCCTGAAGATCGTGGCTCCCTTTGGGTCGCTGAAAGTGGGCGACACGTTTCATTTCGCGCCAACCTCCGATGGTGCAGACCAATGGCCCGCGGCACTCGAGATTGCCGGCGGCACCGTCGTGGCCGTCGATCAGGCTGGGCGGCCGGCGCTGGTTTCGAACCAGGTGGGCAAGGGAAAGACCTTGCTCTCTGCTTATCCAATAGAAACCTACCTGGCGAGCAAGACCGCAGCCTTCGAAATCGATGAGCCTGCGTTTCGCATTTACCAGGCATTTCGTGAATGGACCGGTGTGGTTACACCCTTTCTCAGCAGTGAACCGCTGGTCGAGGTATCGTCCCTTTCCGCTGCGGATCATGGATACGCGGTCCTGACGAATCACGCGTCCGTGGCGAAACACGTCAGCATTACGTCCGCAAAGCCGCTGACCAGCGTGGAACGCATCACAGCAACGGGCCGCAATGCTGGTGTCACGCTCAGCAGTGGTTCCAATCACGGATCTAATCGCGAATCCGGCAACAGCTCATGGACGGTTGACCTCCTTCCCTATGAGGGTGCGATATTCAGCTGGAGGTAGGTTTGTCTGGGCAGTCAGGCGAAGAAGGATTTGCAGGTATGGTTGGGGCAGTCGATATCGGCGGCACAAAAATTGCAGTAGGTTTGGTCGACCCGCTGGGACGGGTTATCGTACAAGAGGAATTTCCTACCGAGCCAGACAAGGGGTTCGACGTTGCCATGGATGGAGTGATCCGCGTGCTGAGCAGACAGCTCCATAGCACGGGTTGCAAGCTGGATGGCATCGGAATTGGCTGCACCGGCCCGGTAGATCCTCTGACCGGTGTGCTCGGCGATGTCAATTTTTTTCCGAACTGGATCGGCCGAAATCTGGCGGAACACTTGTCCGGCCACTTTGGCGTCTCTGCCGCAGTAGAAAACGACGCCGATGCCGTAGCCCTGGGTGAGGCCCTTTGCGGAGCAGGTAAGGGGAAAGATTCGGTGGTGTGCATCACGATCGGCACCGGCATCGGCGGAGGCGTGATGTTGAACGGGCAGGTCTATCGCGGCGTGAAGGGTAACCATCCGGAGCTTGGACACCAGATCATCGACCCCGCCGGTCCGCAATGCACCTGCGGTCAGCGCGGCTGTTGGGAGAGCCTGGCGAGCGGGCCGGCCATGGCCCTGTGGATGGAGGAAAACATGCCACCGGATAACGAGCTAAAGGCTGTTACAGCCAGGGATGTTTGCGAGTTAGCACAGAGAGGCGATCCATTGGCCATCCGCGCAGCGCAACGGGAAGCGCGCTATCTCGCAATCGGCATTACGAATGTCATCACCTGCTTTCTGCCAGACGTGGTTCTGCTGGGGGGCAGCGTAATGAAAAGTGCGCCACTCTTCCTCCCCAAGATTCGCTCCATGATCGGCGGTTGCCAGATCGTGCCTTCTCACCTGTGCGAGATTGCACTCGTTTCCCTGGGGGGTGACGCTGGTCTCATTGGGGCCGCACAAGTATGGAATCAACGCTTTCAAAATACAAGGAGTCTCCTGTGACGGAGAACGGACGCCGCATTATCCAGGGAAGATATCTCGAAGACATCCTCGCGCAGCCCGGCGCGCTGCAGGCAACGCTTGAAGCGATCAGCATTCCAAAGGAGCTCGCGCACATACGAGAACGCCTTCAGAGTGGCTGTTTGAAACGCATTGTGCTTACCGGCATGGGCTCATCTTTTTACAGTCTTACGCCGCTTTACCTTGCGTTGGTCAATTTCGGATACGAAGTCGTTCTTGTGGAGACATCGGAGCTGATCCACTATCTAGCTGTGCTTTTGAATCCCACATCTGTGGTCATAGCGGTTTCTCAATCCGGCCGAAGTGCTGAGGTCATCCGACTGCTTGAACTCAATGCGGGTAAAGCTACGTTACTTGCCGTCACAAATACGGCCGATAGTCCCCTGACCCTGGCGGCCAATGCCGTGATGATGACGGAGGCAGGCAACGAATTCTCTGTTTCCTCCAAAACCTACGTGTGTGCGCTCGCCGCCGTGCAGATCATCGCGGGCTTCCTGTGCCATGAGGATCAGGATGCCCTGCATCAGGAGTTGCTGACAGCTGTGCCATGCGCAACGACTTACCTCGAAGGCTGGCAACAGCATGTAATCGAGTTGGCGCCATACCTGGAAGGTGTGCGCCATCTGTTTTTTGTGGGCAGGGGCGCATCCCTGGCAGCCGCGGGAACGGCTGCGTTGATCACAAAAGAGTCCGTTGGCGCGCACGCTGAGGCCATGAGTAGCGCCGCCTTTCGCCACGGGCCGATGGAAATCCTGCGAGAGAATACTTTCGTGGCTGTGCTCGAGGGAGCTTCTGCAACACGGGCACTGAACGAAGCTCTCGTTCGTGACATAAGCAACAGTCCTGCAAAGGCGCTGCTGGTTGGCTACCATGCGGAGCTCGCCTCGTTGCACATTGCGGCGTCTTCCGCGAAGATTGCTCCGATTCTTGAGGTGCTGCCCTTTCAGATGATGACGCTGACGTTGGGCTACCTGTCCTCGAAAGAGGCGGGCGTGTTTCAACGAGGAACAAAGGTCACTGTCACTGAATGAAATGACTGCGTAGAGATCCTGAAGTAAGAAGCAGTGCAACCGCTCGTCAACCGAGGAAGCCGTGCATGCGGAGAAGACCGTACATCGTTGGCTTGATCTTTCTGATCTTCTTCATCATGTCGTTCCTGACGAACATACTAGGGCCGATCGTTCCTGACATCATCCGGAGCTTTCAGGTGAGTCTTGGCGCGGCGGCATTTCTTCCCTTTTCCTTTTTCGTGGCATACGGCGTGATGTCGATTCCTGCCGGCTTTCTCGCGGAGCGTTTTACCGAGAAACCTGTCATCCTTGCTTGCTTTGCGGCGGCCACTGTGGGCGCACTTGGTTTTGCAATGTTCCCCTCGTATCCTGTGGCCGTGGTGTCGCTCTTTGTCATGGGCGGAAGCATGGCCACGATGCAGGTAGCCGTCAATCCTCTGCTGCGGGTAAGCGGCGGCGAAGAACACTTCGCCTTCAATTCTGCTTTTGCGCAACTGGTATTCGGCATTGCTTCTTTCCTGAGCCCACTGCTGTATTCGTATATCGTGCTACATTTCGGAAGCCCTTCGGATCAGGGGTGGTTGCTGAGGGCGCTGCGGTCGGTGGCGCCTGGGGGCCTGGCGTGGGTATCGATGTACTGGATTTTCGCCCTCTGCACTGCGGTCATGTTTGTTGGCCTGGCGCCTGTTCGCTTTCCCGTAGTCGCGCGCAACAAGGACGAGCAGGCGGGAGCCCTGGACGCCTACCGGCAACTGCTGCGGCGCCCGATGGTGTGGCTCTACTTTGCCTGCGTGTTCGCCTATGTGGGCTCTGAGCAAGGTACCGCTGACTGGATCTCAAAATTTCTGTCGCAGTATCACGGCTACAGTCCCTACCTGGAGGGAGCGAAAACCGTCTCCTGGTTTTGGGGAATGCTGACAGCAGGATGCTTTGTCGGCATGTTCCTTTTCAAAGTGTTCGACAGCAGGCGAGTGCTCGTCGGTTTTTCGCTGGGTTCGCTGGTAGCGCTTTCGGTTGCGCTTTTCGGTTCCGGGAAAATGGCCCTGTTCGCTTTTCCTGCAGTGGGCTTCTTCGCATCGATCATGTGGCCCACCATCTCGTCGCTGGCCCTTAATTCAGTAGCCGAAAACCAGGGAGCCTTCTCTGGCATTCTCTGCACTGGCATTGTAGGCGGCGCGGTTGTGCCGCTCATGATTGGCCACGTAGGCGATCGCTTTGGGCTTCGTATGGGAATGCTGTTTTTGTACTTCACATTCGCCTGCGTAATGAGTGTGGGTTTCTGGGCCACGCCGCTGATCACTAATGCAACCATGCATCGCAAGCCTGCAACGGTCGGTGACACTTCTGTTGCCTGAGATGTCCGAGCTTCGAGCGAAAGGTTTGCCGGTGATGTAGCCTGCGCCACTCGTACTCCGTGCCGCCAGGAACTCGGCCAGAATTAGCTATCTCAAAATCCAGTAAAACGACCTTGCCATGAGAGCGTCCGGCCTCACGTAACACGTGTGCCTTCTTGAGGCGAAGAGTGTCGTAGAGTGCTGTCATGCGAAGTCCCTCGGAGTCGTCGCAGCGGTAGAGAGCACCGCCTATATCTCGGCCCGAACTGTAACCTGCCCTGTCACTTGTGACAGTAGGCAGCCGACGATCCCATGCTTAAGTTTTTAGCATCGGTGCGCTCGTCCCCGCAGAGGCTATGGCCGCGATCAGGGATCGTTCCCGCCTGCTTTCTCTTTGCTGATCACAGGTTTTGACGAAGGCCTTGATGAACATCGGGCTGCTAATTCGATCACCAGAGGAGTTACCATCCGCTCGTGCCGCCAACAAGCATGCCGGTGGTGAAGAGAATCGCGCGCAACTTCTGGAGCTGCGCACCGAGTCGGGAACTCTATACGTTTGCCCATCACGATGGCAACGCATTCGCCTTCTCTGGGTTTTCCGTCACTTCCATTTTCTTTCTTCACAGGTTTTGAGTCGCAGTGAACAGCTTCTGATTGAGGAACTCTCCCGGTCGGCGCTGGTGAAACCACCTCTGCCGGTCGCGCGTGACACGGTCTTTGGAGTGATCGAGAGGGTGAGCACGAAGTCCGCGGGCCGCCGAGCCGATAGTAGCTCCGGATCCGCCTCCATTCACGAGGCAGTTGCGAAAATGTATGGGGCAACAGACAGAGATCGCGGTGAGGGCTTCCAACAATGGGGAGCCTTGGGCATGCTCATTACCGTTTGTCTCGTGGTGATCCTGGCTCGGGTTGCCGGGGTCCCTTTGCTTGCGAGAACAGCACACACGAGGAAACCTCCGGCGATATCTGGGCCAATAGGGCAGGCTGCGATTCGGATTTCACCATCCACTGTGCCACGACCGAGGGTCGAAACACCAAAGCACCGTGTCACGCCCTTGGAGGCTGAACCCACATTCGTTGCCCGAAAGCCCACATCTCCAGAATCCGCACCTCTAGAATCTGTACCTCCAGGGAGTGGTTCGGGGGGATCCAAAATAGATAGCAGCTCCGCAGCTGCACCCATCGAATCGGGTCCAGCCAGCCCTTCCGGCGGCTCAGAACGACTCCTTGTTTCGGAACTTCCACAGGGTGACCTAGTTGAACCCGTCGTGTCGGACCCTACTTTGGTTGGAGAGTTGCATTTGAGAGCGTTGATTAGCACCGACGGCTCGGTCAAAGAAGTGACCGTAGTGAGTGGCAACCCGAAATTGGCGGAAGCAGGAATGCGCGCGGTCCTCCGCTGGCACTACAGTCCGTATCAAACTGCGGACGGTCCTGGGGAAGCAGAGACGCTCATCAGGATGCGTTTCTTTGGCCAGGATGCAGTCTCGATCACGTCAGCCGCTAGATAGTTCCCTTCCGATGACAATATCTGAGATTGATCCCTCAGCGGCTAAAGCCGGATTCATTGCAATGGAGTTACGTACGGGCTAATGCTCGCTGCGGCGAGGTTGCTCGTACCCTTCAAAAAAATAAGTTTTCGGCAGCCTGTAAAGCCAGATTCATTACAAAAGAGTCGTGTACGGGCTCATGCTCGCTGCGGCGAGGTTGCTCGCTGCGGCGAAGTTGCTCGCTGCGGCGAGGTTGCTCGCTGCGGCGAAGTTGCTCGTACCCTTCAAAGACGTGGGTCTAAGCGCGCCTGTCGAGCGATCGGGTAGGAGGCAGGGTCACCCCTGCCGTCCTCCCACACCACGCGGACATGCCGTTCGGCATCCGGCGGTTCATGAAACAGACGGGAAGCGCTGCCGAGTTGCGAGCAGCGAAACCAGCCCCATACGGTCGAACCAGGACTTGGGGTAGGCGTGGTTCATGTGCGGCGCGCCGCCATTCCACCACGGACCGTGTCCATTGGTGGCTGAGCGCCACGCTCGCTCCTTGCTTATCCCGGCCTTGATCAGATTCCGAGCCCGTGTATAGACGCGCTTCCAGTGCCGCCAGAGGAGCGCCCGCAGCTTGTGTCTGATCCAGCCGTCGAGTTCTTCCAGCACCCCTTTGACTTCGGTGAGCCGGAAGTAAACAACCCATCCCCGTAGAACGGGATTGAGCCGCTCGATGACTTGGTGCAGACTGCTGCTACGAACTGCCCGCATCGTCTTGCGGATCTTCTCCACGAATCGCTTGCGGCTTTGTGGCGCTATCTTCAGCTTCGGTTTCTTGTGCCACGTCATGCTGTAGCCAAGGAACTTCCGCTCCCACGGTCTCGCCACCGCGCTCTTGGACGCATTGACTTTTAACTTCAGTCTTCGCTCCAGAAACGCCGTGACTGCCTGCATCAACCGCTCTCCTGCACGCTTGCTTCCGACATAAATGTTGCAGTCATCCGCGTAACGGCAGAAGTTCAGCCTGCGCCGCTCCAGTTCCCGGTCAAGATCGTCGAGCAGGATATTCGATAACAGTGGAGAAAGAGGACCGCCCTGAGGCGTACCCTCCGTCCTCATGCTCGCTACCCCGCCTTCCATCATGCCCGCTTCCAGATAGCGCCGGATCAGTTGCAACACCCGTCCATCTTCCACCTTGCGCCCCACCCGTGCCATCAGCACATCGTGGTTTACCCGGTCGAAGAATTTCTCCAAGTCGAGATCTACGGTCCACCGCTTACCTGCCGCAACATAGCCTCGCGCCGCTTCGACGGCTTGATGCGCGTTGCGACCGGGACGGAAGCCGAAGCTGGACGCGGAAAACTCCGGGTCGAACAGCGGTTGCAGTACCTGATTGAGTGCCTGCTGAATCAGACGGTCACCCAGGGTGGGAACGCCTAGGATTCTTACCCCGCCTTGCGGCTTCGGTATTTCCACCTTGCGCACCATCTCCGGCTGATATACGCCTGACAACAGATCCTGTCTTACCCGCGCCCAGTGTCGTTGAAGCCATGGCTTGAATTCGGAGACCGTCAGTCCATCGACTCCCGGCGCTCCTTGATTCTTCACCACGCGTTCATAGGCACTGAACATGTTGCTGCGTTCCACTACGGCTTCCATCAGCCGCAATGCCTCCGGTTTCGGTTCCCTGGCATCCGCCGCGCCAGACTCAGCACCAGCATCGGCCCAAGACAGGTTCCGCCTGTCTCCTTCCGTGCTGGCCATACTCGCGTATGCTTCTGCTTCGTCGTCTCGCATCGAGGTCTGCTTTCCTACTCCCGTGTTTCACGTTTGGCCCTTCACTCCGCTTGCGCGAAGCCACTACGGCCGCTGCTGACTTCTGACGGCTCATCCCAACGCCTCACGACGCCGGTAGCCCAAAGGCAAGTCGCCAGATCTCCCCGGGTATTACGCACTCACTTTCACGCTTATGCCTGTCGGATCTACTTCACGGCGTTCCGTGCAAGTACTGGGCTTTGCGAAGATTGGCCCGCTCACCCCACCGTGAAGCCTCTATCCGCTAGCTGTTCGTCAGGCCAGCGCTTTGCCTACAGCTTCCTTCAGATTCCACCTCGCGATGGACACCCTTGCCGTTCAGCTAACACTTCCCCTTGCCGGGTGTGTAGAGGACTTACACCTCCAAGTGAGTGCGCCCTGCCGGGCGCACCAATAAAAACAGGAGCAGGGAATCCCTGCTCCTGTTCACGCATTGGTTCGTTAGAAGTTGTACTTCAGTGCCAGCTGAATCTGGCGTTCCGTGGAGTTCACATTGTTGATGAGGCCGAATTGTGTGGAATCTGCTGACTGGTTCGGAGCACCCAAGCTAGCCGTGTTCAACAGGTTAAAGAAGTCGGCGCGAAATTCAAGCTTGCTATTTTCAGTGACGGCAAAGCTCTTACTCGCTGCCATGTCAAAATCCTTATAGCTAGGGGCTCGTTGCGATCCGACGGCTGCGGTGCCGAAACCAGTTGACGACTCCTGGCCGTAAGCGCAGGTCCCGTTGTCCGTATTGCTTGCGCAATAGATTTCTGATGGGTCAGTACCAAACCAGTGATTCGTCGATTGATTGACAATCTTCAAGGGACGATAGTGGTTCGCACGGTCGGTACGCTGGTTGACAAAATATTCCTGGGTAGAGTTGATGGTTACCGGGAAACCCGAATGCAGGCTCGCAACGAAACCCAGCTTCCAGCCGCCAATAGCAGTATCTTCGATCCGGTTTATGCCCGAGCCAAACTGCTTTCCGCGGCCAAAGGGCAGGTCGTAATAGCCCGAGACCGAGAAAATACTCGTCGCATCGAAAAACGCTGGACCGTAATCTCCCCTTCCGTTATAGGCGTCTTGCCAATAGGCGCTTTGCGATGAAACGCCACCCGCGCCATAGTAACCAAGATTGTTGGAAAACGTGTGGCTATAGGTATAGTTTGCCAACAGTTCCAGGCCATTGCTGGCGCGTTTCCGTCCCGTTATCTGCAGGGCATTGTAGTTTGAGACGGCTTCGGATTCGGTATAGCTAACCACGCCAACCAGACCGAGGCCAGGCAGACTGGAAACCGGCAACGGGGCTGTCAGGCTCGGTTTCTGATTCCCTTCGCGCGGATCCACCAGGTGGTCACCAACCTGTCCGAGATAGGCGACAACGAGCGAGGTGTCATTGCTTATCTGGTATTCCGTGGTGAGATTGAATTGTTGGATCAAGGCCGGCTTCAAATTCGGCTGCCATGCACGCACGTTGCCGGCGAGCACGGACGCATTGGCCGGACGTGGAAAGCCATTCGAGGTAAGAAATGCAGGACCACTCCCGAGATAGTTCGACTGCGAGTCAATAAAGAACGGTGGATTCAAGGGAAGACGTAGGTTGGCGCCTGTACCTTCCAGGAAGTTCGTGATGGCATAGCCACCCCGCACCACTAGACGGTCATGAAAGCGTCCGGGCGAGAATGCGAATCCCACACGCGGTGCGAATGCTTTCCAATAGGGGTTATAAAGAGCCCGGCTTGCGCCGTTCACTCCCGCGGAGCTCACTTGACCGGTATAGATGTTCAGGTTGATCTGCTTGTTGTTAACTTCATAGATGGGCTGATCCCACTCCCAGCGTAAGCCCAGGTTAATGGTCAAATTCGGCCGTAACTTATAATCGTCCTGAAAGAAGAAAGCATCGCGCCATTGCCTTTGGCCCCAGCGGCTGGGCACGCCTTCACCCTGGCCAAACGTGAATGCCTGGTCCGTGAGGAAGTCGGCATAACTGGAGCCGGTGAAGTTCCCCGTGTAATTGAAGTATCCCAAGGCGCCATTGTTTCCGGAATAGTAGCGGTTCTGCTGATAGCGGAGGGCCTGGCCACCGAATTTGATGGTTTGTTTGCCAAGCTGCCAGCTCACATTGTCGCCATAGGTAAATGTGTTGGCGATGCTGTCCGACGCTACTCCACTCGAACCGATATTGCCTAAGCCCACTCCGGTCCCCGAGAAGTTGAACTGGCTGAAACCCGGAAAACCCTGCACCCCGGGAATACCGAGTTTTTGGTTGCCGTTCGGCCCGAAATTACCCGCGATATCGACTGGGACCCCGGTATATCTGGCCCGCCCAAAGCCGGCGCGTGCTTCGCTCACGATGTTCGATGAGAACGTGTGGGTCCAGTTGATAATGAATCCCGTGTAAGGGTTGGCATTATTGCCGGGAATTTCGGTTGGGATGCTGACCGTGCTGTTGCCGTCATACTCACGGCCAAGGGTGAAACGGCCGGATACGAGATCATGTTGCCTTACCTGGTAGTCGATCTTGACATCACCCTGATCGTTTTGAACAAACTGCTTTTCTGTACCGGAATAGTTTCTGTTCGGATCGGCAACGGTGCCTCCGCCGACCAGGTTCAGAAGCGTGTCGTTTCCAGGAATGGTTTCGCTTGGATAGATGGCCGGATTCGCCAACAGGTACTGCGCGGCGGAATTAGTTACGGCGAAGTGCTGGATCGTGTAAAGAGGATTTCCGCTTGGGTCAACGGTTGTCTGGATGGGTACATCGCCATTACGAAGCGCCGCAGTAGGGACATTGTAAAACGTGGTCGAATTGGTATGTTGCCGAGATCCCTGGTAGTCGGCAAAGAAGAAAAGCTTATCCCGCTTGACCGGGCCGCCGATCGTTCCACCAAAGATACTGCGATTGAAAGGATTGGTGGGGCTTGGTGTTCCACTCGTGTGTTTGTTGCCCCAACTGTCGGCATTCAGGTTCTGATTTTCGAGGAACTCAAAAGCATTCCCATGGAAATGGTTCGTGCCGCTCTTGGTTACCATGACGATCTGGCCGCCATTCGCGTTGCCATATTCGGCAGTCGCATCGCCGGTAATGACCTTCAGCTCGCCAATAGCGTCCACGTTCGGGCTGTATCCGATATAGTTATCGATGGTTTCGTTGATATCGGCGCCGTCGAGCGTGTAGTTATTCGTCTGCTCTCGATTTCCGTTCTGAAAGTAACCACCGTTGTAGCTCGACCGCGCGACACTATTCTGAGCGGATGGATTGGTAACGATTGCCCCCGCCACCAACGAGGTAAGCGATGAGAAGTTGCGGGCTTGCAACGGGATTTCCGTGGCTGTTTCCGCCGTGATCGTGTCGCCTGTAGTAGCGTTTTCGGCATCCAAAATCGGGGTTGCACTGGTAACGACAACATTCGCACTCACTGCTCCGACGGTGAGCGCTATATCGACACGCGCTTCCTGTGCAACTTCAAGCGCGAAAGGCGCCGTGGTGGACGTTGAAAAGCCCGCCGCAGTCACGGCAACTGTATATTGACCGATTGGCAGAAACTTCAGGGTGTAAACGCCGGCGCCATTGGTCTGCGTAGGATTTGCCACCCCGGTTTGAACATTGGTGGCGGTCACGGTAGCGGTGCTTACGACCGAGCCGGTTTTATCGGTAATCGTACCGGTTATAGAACCGGTGATGGTCTGAGCAAGGGAAGACGTGCAGCATAGAAGTAGGAGCAGGAAACAGGAAGCCAGATTAAGCCCTGTGAGCACCAGGGATTTCCGGCTGAAAGAGGTGGCTTTCGGTGCGATTTCGAAGCCCGCGCCAACGCTGGTTGCGCTGACGGCTCCAATGGATCTGTGCGCAGTTCTCCCAACGCATACGGCGCTAGGGAGCAAAGCACACGGATAGTGTGCGGGTGTGCGTTTCATTCTTGCCTCCAAAGTGTTGTGACATAGCTAAACCTGTGAGTTGAACGGAGCCAGTGCGGGCAGATCTTTTGCACCGCCTGAAACCCAGTTCTAGTATCGGCAAAACGTTAATTCGTTTACTCGTACTAACCCATGAAGAGTTGCGGCATTTCTTGTCTAAGTGCTCGTTCCTCGGGCGGCACAGACGACTACGACGGGATTATTGGGCGTGCTATGCGGGCGTCTTGGCGATGTGCCCCAGCACCATATAGGTATTCAAGGCACATCATCCGCATGACGATCGGCTTTCTAAAGAGTTTGGCCAGGGCGAATGGCGCAATGCATTGTGCCGGCCTGGAAGATGGCGGATCGACTTGACGCGATAAAGAGTAGGTAAATGGCTCGGAGAGGTTACCGACAAAAACCGCTTTTTCTTTCCCCGAGACCGGAGAGAGCGACGCGCCGTCGTGGGAACGGATATCGCCTCCCTGACTGCGACCGAGCAGCAGGAACAAGGGGCAAAGGCCGCCGTTAGAACCGGGCTAGTACTTCGCATCGCAGAGCAACCGGGCATTCAAGCTCTCCAGGTGTTTCTACTTGGGCCCGCTTACCAGTGCTATTCCGCTTATTAACGACCGTGCATAGCTAATTCACCAGGTCAGACGCAATTATGTCACAGAGATTACAGTCAAAATAAGAAACCGTGAAAAACCGTGAAAAAAGGGTGTTTTCCGTTTGCCTCGTACGAAACGATTCGACGTCCGAGACGCATCTGCGCTCGCAAATATCGGACCTCTTTTTTGTCGGTCTCTTAAGATAATTGATAAATGTACCAAGCTTTCATCGGATTGTCGTCATCTTTTTACTCAAAGCAGATGCCCTAATCGGAACAATTATTGTCGAGCGGTTCCGGAAAGTCGACCCCAGGCATGTCTGTTCGTTTGCGTAGCCGGCCCAAAGTTCCGGCCATGCGCTTGTGGGCAGGAAGATGGCGTGTCGTGGATACCGTGTACGGTCAAGAAACTCTCAACGATTGGTTCAGATCCATCCCCCGACACGATTTTGAGAAGTTTTCTCAACAGCGCAGATCAACAGCGCAGATCAAGGGCATTTTCGCAAAGCGCGAACTTTCTGCTTACCCGGTGAAGCGCTTTGAACCGAACGTTCGGAACGCAACCTTTCAAAATTTGCCGGGAGGAGACACTCCGGACGGTCGGTGATGTGGAGGTACTCCGCATTCCTGCACTTTATAGCTGGCTAGGTGATTCTTCCTCGGCCCTCTGCGCCGAAGCATCGCATCTTGACACAGACCTTCTTCATGATCTACTTTGCATTGTAAAGTGATTTGGTTATGAACGACCTTTATAGAGCGCTTGGCGACATCAGAAGTATCCGCAGACAGATGGCCAGTACTACGGAGTTTCGTGGTTACGGCTCCGCGACACTCGCCGCGACCGGCATTTTTGCGATTCTAGCTGCAGGAGGCCAGGCACTTTGGCTACCTGATCCCGCCAGCCACATTTCCGCGTACCTGGGGATCTGGATCTCGACGGCTGTTCTGTCCGCTTTCTTGACAGGAGTGCAGATGTACACGCGCACACGCCGTATCCATTCCGGTTTATCAAACGAAATGCTGCGTATGGCGGTTGAGCAATTTTTGCCGTCGGCGGCCGCAGGCCTGTTCGTAACGATTGTGCTGCTGCGTTATGTACCGCTCGCGACGTGGATGCTCCCAGGACTGTGGCAGGTCATTTTCGGGCTCGGGGTATTTTCATCGTGCCGATTCTTGCCGCGACCGATGATTGCAGCGGGGGCATGGTATCTACTAACCGGGCTGAGTTGTCTCGCCATGGGAGGTGTCAGGGCGCTTTCTCCATGGACCATGGGAATTTCCTACGGAGCAGGCCAGCTGCTGGTCGCGGCAATTTTGTTATTCACCTCGACGGAGAATGAAGATGAAGTCTAAATCTCCATCCGGTGAAGGTCGCTTTGCTTATGAAGGACTGGATCGGGTGATCCACGAACGTGCTCGCCTTAGCATACTCACTTCCCTGATAACCAATCCTAAAGGGCTGACGTTCAACGATCTCAAACAGCTATGCGCTCTCACAGATGGAAATCTAAGCCGTCATTTGAGCGTGCTGGAGAGAGAAAAGATGATCGAGATATCGAAGGGACATGAACACAATCGACCGCTTACGTTCTGTCGTATCACCTCATCAGGCCGTGGACGCTATGTTGAATATCTATCTGCTCTTGAGCAGGTGATTCGCGATGCTGCTAAGGAAACGAACGAAGAACCGGCAGGCAGTCTGGTGCGTGGTCTGACCCCTTCGAGCGCTTAATTTTTTGCCTCGAAACTTTGCACTATAAAGTACTTTACGATAGGGAGATAACCGAATGGATGACTTTTCCATGTTGCTGTCGGGACTGTTCAAGTCGTTGTCGATGGGCGTCAAGCTCATCATCGTGTGCGGGCTGGCGTTGCTGATGGCCATTCCGGCATTCTTCGTAAACGGGTTGGTCGATGACAGGACAAAACGTGCCGAGGATGTGGTCAAAGAAATAAGCAGTCATGTAGGCGGCCCGCAGACTTTCCTGGGGCCCACCCTTGCGATACCGTACAGCGTCCCGCCGCAATCTCCGGCTGATTCTACAAAGCACGGTGTCTACTTTGTGTTTCCCGCACAGGCCTCTGCTGCGGTCAGGACTACGACGGAAGAACGGCATCGGTCACTCTTCAGGGTGCCCGTGTTTCAGGCGGATTTGAAGCTCGATGCGAACTTCGATTTGTCAGGAGTTCCCTCTGCCGCTCCGCAGGGCGCGGAACTCGACTGGAGCCGCGCCGAAATCGTCGTCGGAGTGAGCGATATACGCGGAGCATTGGCTGACGCCACATTGACGACAGAGGCAAAGACCGTAACGCTCGTGCCGGCGGAGATCGCCGAAACCATCACTCTTGGCGAAGATCAAAGCCGACACCTCGAAGTTGTCTCTGATTGGCGCGAGGGTCGGCGATATCGTAAAGCCCGATACCCAATTCCATATGACTTCCACCTTGCGATTCTCTGGTGCGCAGCGGATTTCAGTTCTTGCCTATGGCAAGACAACTCATGTTAGTGCGCAGGGGGATTGGCGAAATCCAGGATTTGACGGAGGAATCCTGCCCGTCAACCGCAACCTATCAAATCAGGGTTTTACTGCAGAGTGGTCGGTCCCCTTCATCGCCCGCGGTGTGCGCGCCGAAGGACCAAGCGATTCGATCACCGCGACTCGACACGACAGCGCTTGGCATGTCATTCATCGAAGTGGCCGATCCGTACCAATCCGTTAGCCGGTCACTGAAATATGTACTCCTCTTTCTGGGTCTTGTGTTCCTCTCCTACTTCATCTTCGAGGCCACGACCGGCAGGCGGGTTCATCCGGCGCAGTACATTCTGGTCGGAATAGCCCAGATCATCTTTTACCTGCTCCTCTTGTCCTTCGCGGAAAGGATCGGCTTTGATTACGGCTTCTTGCTTGCGGGTACTGCCACGGTGATTCTGCTTTCGGCCAATGCCGGATGGATGTTTTCGAGCCGCCTACAGGGTGTGAGAGCACTGGTTATCTTCACGGTGCTGTACACGCTGATCTATCTGTTGCTGACACTCGAAGACAACGCACTGCTGGTTGGCGCGATTGCCAGCTTCCTGGCAGTAGCAGCCGCCATGTACTTCACTCGCAGCATCGATTGGTACAGTTCTCTTCCACTCACAGGCGCTGCTGAAGAAACCAACCGATGATGCCAGGCGATAGAGCGTAGAGCAGGGTTGTACTTTCGAGGAGGTTTCGATGCAGAGTGAACAACGGAAAAGACTGCATGTGGCCATCATTATGGATGGGAATGGTCGATGGGCGATGCGGCGCGGTTTACCGCGCGTGGCGGGACATCGCGCCGGCATCGCCGCAGTCCGGCGTGTCGTAGAACATGCGCTGGATTTGGGCATCGCGCGGCTGACCCTTTACGCATTCTCTTCCGATAACTGGAAGCGACCGGCTTCCGAGGTGCAGAGCATCTTCTGGCTGTTGCGCGCCTTTCTGCGTCTGGAAGCAGAGCGGCTGCGGCGACGTGGTGTGCGGCTCCATGTGATTGGGCGACGTGATCGACTCGCGACAGCAGTGCTGCGAGAAATCGACAAGGCCGAATCGATGACCTCCACAGGGGCGTGCCTTCATTTGTGCGTTGCCATCGACTACTCGTCACGAGATGCCATTACGCGTGCGGCGTTGGACGTGAGTGCCGCTTTGCCGAACGAAGGATCGTCCTCGCGGGATTTATTTCGTCCACTACTGGGGGAGGCTTTGGGCGCGGAAAGCGGAGATGTCGATCTGTTGATTCGAACCGGTGGGGAGAAGCGGCTTTCGGATTTCCTACTGTGGGAGTCTGCTTACGCGGAGCTCCTGTTTACAGATCGGATGTGGCCGGAGTTTGATGAGACCGATCTCGTTGCCGCACTCGATGAATTCAATCGAAGGGAAAGACGCTTTGGTGCGGTGTCGACCAACACTCTTGAGTCTGCGATCTCGACTCTATGAGTCACACCATCTACTCTAGTCAAAATCTATGACGTCCTCTGATCGCTCCGTTCCGACCTCGGCCGAGGCAAGCGAGTCCAGGAAACTTCGTCACACGCAACAAAACATGGCAATCGCTGAGAATGAGTGATTCCGCTGTACCGTATCCATCACAACATGGACTATTATGAGCGATAGAAGAACTCCCTATCGCTCATGACCTGGAACTGGCAAAAAACGGATTGGCCCAATTTCCAGTGGGATCGTACTCAGATTGCGGCCGCCGAAGAGCAGTTTCTCCTGGGTGCGGGCGTGGTCATCGGCTCCGTCAAGCACCTGGGCGAGGACGAGCACAAGCAGCTCCTTGTCGAGTTGATGAGCGGTGAGGCTCTTACCACCTCCGAAATTGAAGGCGAAATTCTCAATCGCGGCAGTGTGCAATCCTCCATTCAGCGACGGTTGGGCCTCGCTGCCGACAACCGACGTGCCACTGCTGCCGAACAGGGCATCGCCGAAATGATGGTCGATCTATATCGATCCTCTGCCGAACCACTTTCCCAAGAGAGGCTGTTTGCCTGGCACCGGATGGTGACCTCCGGCAGGAAAGATCTCGCCGACATCGGCCAATACCGCACGAGCAAAGAGCCCATGCAGGTCGTCTCCGGACGAATCGGGGCTTCAAACATACACTTCGAAGCTCCGCCCTCAAAGCAGGTCCCATCGGAGATGAAAAGGTTCATCTCGTGGTTCCATCGCACTGCACCGCAAGGCGCGCAATCCCTGCCGGCAATTACAAGAGCAGGCATCGCCCACCTCTATTTCGAGTCCATCCACCCGTTTGATGATGGCAATGGACGCGTCGGACGAGCAGTTGCTGAAAAGGCAACGGCGCAGAGCGTCAGCCAACCGGTCCTCCTCGCCTTGGCCACCACTATCCTTGCGCACCAAAAGAACTATTACGAAGCCCTGGAGCGAGCCAATAGAAAGAACGATGTTACCGAATGGCTGATCTGGTTCGCCGGAGTCGCCCTGGAAGCGCAGCGGCGGAGCATCACTCAAGTCGAATTCATCATCGCCAAAACTAAGCTGCTGGATCGACTGCGCGGGCAGATCCACGCGCGCCAGGAAAAGGCGCTGTTACAAATGTTCATGGAAGGCCCCGAAGGATTCAAACGCGGCCTCAGTGCCAGCAACTACAGCACCATCACGGGAGCTTCCCCCGCCACGACCACTCGCGACCTTGCAGACCTCGTAGAAAAGATGGCCCTCATCCGCAACGGCGAGCGCAAGCACGCACGGTATACGCTCAACCTTTCTCCCTGAAGTGCATATGCCTGGATACCCTGCCTTCGGACGTCGATAGAGGTCCGAAAGTCTCAGTGATGTAGGGGCCATGATAGGTACCGCATCGATTTTCAGGTGAATAGATATCATGTCCCCGTATAGCAACCGTATAGCAAACTCTACAAGGCCCCAACAATTTATCTACCATGAAGAAATTTCTTGTCTTCCTCGTCTTCCTGACCGGCTGCGGCGCGACCAAACAAGTGACGGCTCCAGCGTCCGCGACAGCACCCGCGTTACGGGCTTCCGCTTCGATCCCGCAAATTGCAACGGACTCGGGTGATCTGACGCACCATCCCTCATGGAAATATGAACACGACGAAGCGACCCATGGCTCCGCGCAACCAACTCAACAATACCCAGTGAAAACGCCCTCAATCGATGGTGCGGCGCGCCAGTTTGTGGTCCCATACAGGGATGACGGCGGCGCGAGAGCGAGCGTGCTTTTCGCAAGGGACACTAGCTCGACCCATTTTGTCTATGACGTTTGGGTGCTTCTCGCTAATCCGGACAAAGTCGCGAATATCGAGATGGACATGAATCAGGTCGTCGATGGCTATACGTATATTTTTGGTGTCCAGTGCTCCCATGGGACGAAAAGCTTTGAGGTCACCTACGTGACAGATCGCGCCCACTGGCGAACGACAGACATACCGTGTGATCCGCAAGCTTTTCAGCCAAACTCCTGGCATCATTTCGAGATCGCTAGTCACCGCGACAACGCCTTGCACATTACCTACGACTACGTTCTCGTCGACGGCAGGAAAACAGAATGGTCGGGACAAACCTATGTTTCTGCGGAGAAGCTAGGCTGGGCCGAGGGTGACTTGGTGCCGAACTTTCAATTGGATGGCATGGGCGATGGCGTTATGACTGTCTATTACGACAAAATGCATATTTGGCGCTGGTAAGAACTGTCTCAAGCTTCATAGTCGAGTGATAGTTGATGTGCAGGGGCATCATACTGCCAGGTCACGTGTGGCTGTACGTAGCTTCTAGGGCAACGACGATGGCTTAGATCTGATAAATTCAACCCGTGACCATGACCGGAATCTCTGCTCACGGTGAAAGCATCTGGAAACTCATGCTTGGCACGTTGTTGCTGTTTTTCTTCTTCTGCGTGGGCGTCGCACATATCATCTGGCCCGATCATTTCATCAAGCGTTCAGGAGTGCGTAAAGGCGGCGAAATGCTAACCGAATACAATCGCCTCGGATTTCAGATTGTTGGGTTTGTCCTCGCGGCATTTGCCGCAGGCGTGCTCTACCGCATTGGAACTGACCTCTTCCGTTGACTGTGGGGATCATCTTGACACGGAGCTGTCAGTCACGGCTAGAACGCGGTGCCATGAGCTGCCAACCATGCATAGCTCGGGTGTAAAACAGCATAGTGCCACTCAAACTTGATTCCGCATCACCGTTCCTCGCAGTCCAAGTACTTTTGTGGGCGTTCGTTTGTTCGGCTTGGGTCCGGGTCATTTCAAAGGCGCAAGCCGCGAACACAGTGCGCTACTGGTGGGCTTGTGGGAGCCTACTATTTGCTTCCGTTGCGCTTACATTTACCACTGCCATGACGATCTACGCTCGAACGGGTCAACGACATCCATATGACCTATGGGAGAGCAAGTACCTTTTCTACACTTCGGTCTTCAGCATTCTTGGCGTTTTCCTCGGGCTTGCCGGCAAATCGAGTCCACGCGTAATCGGTTTAGTGACCTCAGCCTTTACCATGCTGGTCGCTTTTCTTGACGGTTTATCGATTTGATCCGAAAGCCTGGTAAGAGGGCATTATTCACGTATTTTGTGCAGCCGCGATTCGAGTATGTGTACATCCGAGATGGGCGAGGAACAAGCGGATGCGGTACATAGGAACGCCGCGGCATGGTTGAGCGTCGGGTACTGCACATCGGCTCTCGGTAGCGCGCCCTCGGATTTGTCCCACCACTCCACGCGCTTGTAGGTGGGCCCTGCAAGGAGTGCTGCCTGGAAGAGTGATCGCGCGGATGGATCTGCTTTTGTTCCGACGACCGTTACGTGTACCGGCGGATTGGTGAACTGCGCTTCTGCCAGCAGAATAGGGGCGGAAAGCCACGCCAATGCCGTCTCGCGGGACGCCAGGAAGCGCATCGCCCTTGTAGCCATCTCTCGATCCTCCTTTTCCCCCGTGTATTGATAGAGCAAGTTGGCGTATTGGGCGACTTGTGCATTTTCATCGCGTTCAGGATGCGGCCTGTAGACGTGGTTTGTCGATGTTGCGGATGTGACAAAGCCTGGCGTTGGAGGAGCAACAAAAGCCCGGGCTATGAAGCGACGCGAAGCCTCTGCGCGGGTCAACCACTCGCGCTCACCCGTCACCTCGTATAAAGAAAGAAACGCCTGCCCCATGGCCAGCGAATCGCCAAGGTAGGGCCCGCCTGCGTCCTGTTCTCCATGGGCAAAGCCGCCGCCCGGAATGGTCCGGTGGGCCACTACCCAGCGCGCAGATCTTTCTGCCTCGGAGAGAACGGTTCGATCGCCAGTGGATACGTACAAATCGCACAGAGCGCGTATAATCCACCCGTTCTCGCGGGCATAGAGATGCTTGTCCACGCGCGGAATTCCCAGCGCTCGCCGCTTTGCATCTGGGAGCGCGAAATAATCTGCACTTGGTTTTCCCTTGATCACGTCCGCATCCTGACTCACGTAGAAAGCCCCCTCAGGACTGGTCAGGAAAGCAAGTACGTAACGATGCACGTTTTTGGCTGCCTCGAGATCCGCGGGTACGCCCCACTGATCGTACGATTGTGCGTAGGCTCGCATGACCTCCGCTTGAATAAAGAGCAGCTTCTCAAAATGCGGTTCGTCCCAGTTTCCTCCGGTCGAATACTGGTAGGCGCCGCCCCACACCGGGTCAAGCAACTTCTGCGCCACGTGGAGCGTGTCGGCAACACGGGTTGCCTCCACTATGTCGCCCTCTCGCGCCAGGGTGTTGGCGTACTGCACCGATTCGCCATCAAGATACTTGTGGCCAAAGGCCCACCCTTTGCCCTCCACATCGTATTGCTTTTGAAACTCAGCTTTGACAGCCGCCAGCAAAGCCGGATCGAGAAACGGTGTGGCGGCGTTATGGATTTCCTTCTCTGCAACCACCGACGGACCAGGGGATGGATCGTCGATCACGGCCTGGAGCATCGATGCCATGAGCTTCGGAGGCAGATATCCCTGACGCTTAACAAGCTCGCTGCCATCTGCTTTGAAAATAACCGTCGCCGGCCAGCCATAATCTTCGTAGCGGTTGGAGATGTCTGGGCGTGAATCCTGATCGACTTTGACCGCGAGGTACTTCTCTCCCATCAAGCGCTGCACCGCGGGATCACTGTAAGTGTTTTGATCCATGACGTGGCACCAGTGACACCAGACAGCCTCAAGATCTAGCAGCACGAACTTATGTTCGCGTGCTGCTTGCGCGAAGATCGCATCGGACCACGGATGCCACTCGATCGCCCGGGTGGTTGAGGGAGCCGCCTCCGCAGGAGAAAAAGAGGGTATCAGGAAAAGGGCCAGTACCAGCGCGGGAAACAGGAGAACCTTGGCAGTCGATCGAGTCTCTATCATGCTTGCTTCCGCAACTCAGGTGGAACAGTCGTAGAGGCCGATTCGAAGGCACGATCCAGTGTCTGCCGGCGTTGAAGTGGAAAGAGCATCATAAGGACCTCTCGATCGTTGAACTCTTCATTGAGATGACCCTCTCTACCGGTCAGGCCGCGGACACCGTGCACAGGGGGTGATTGGCGACTTGCTACAGTATGAGGCTATATCTCTAAGAACGAGAAAGAAGGGTCATCTGGATTGCAGGAGATGACTCGCGAAGGCTTTTCTCGGGACTTTGAGAAGAATTCTGACTGCTTAACGGCTTGTAAATCAAAAAAGCTTCCATGGAAGCCTTTTTGATTCATAATCTTCATGGAGTGCGTCGAGCACGGAGCATCGGGCACGGCAACATTGATCCGGAGTACTGGACCGACCTCGGCTGCACCCTCGCGCCCTATCCGTTCCAGTGCTCTCCTCGACGAACAGCCCTATGAATTGACATTTTCATGACACTTTGGGTGCCCGGTATCCCTAACATATCGTTAACACCCGCTAACGATACGTTAGGGATACCGGCGAGAACCTTCTTCGCTTACGTTCAGGGGCGATCCTTTGAAAGGCGAGAATAACCCGGTGAAAAGCGAAACTAACCCGGTCTTGAGCCCCCCTCGCGTCGCGAACGACAAAAGACTTGCGGCTGTCCTCACGTTTTTCTTCGCATGTGTTTTCACAGTTGCATGTGGGACTTGGCCAGACATCTATGGCTTCGCCCGCACGTCTGAGCCTGGGACGCCGCGACATCTCCTCACCTCGCCCGTTCGCCTTTCTGACGACGTCATGATCACCTTCCGATCCAGCTATATCCTCCGTGAACGAGGGATACCAGCGTTCAACCGGATCGATGTAGCTCAGCCATCCACGTCCTATATCGCTCCGTATTTGTTTGCCAGTTTGTTGAAGTTGTTTCGACCGAATGTCGCCATCGTTTTGTATGCACTCTTAGGCCTTTTTTCTGTCGCGGCTACAGCGGCGATCATCGTCTGGTATTCAAGATCCACCCCCAACGCATTGCTTCTCGTGTTGTTGCTTCTGTGTACCTCGACCCATCTCATATTCGCTCTCAATGGCTGGGATCACCTTTTCCAGGGATTCTCTCTGGCCTTCGCGACGGCCTTGTCTTTGAGACCCGGAATGACCTCCCGCAGAATGTTCACTGCGTCCTTTCTTCTGGTTCTCGTCACGTTGTTCCGGCCAGACGGCCTCATCCTTGCGCTAGGAATTCTCGCAGTCCTTTTCTTGTCGTCCTCAGGCGCTCGCCAATTCATTCTCTTCGGAACAGCCCCGTACATTGTGCTTGTAGGTGCGGCGTTGGCTCTCAATCTCCACCAGTTTGGCCATCTCACACCGACGACTGTGAGACTCAAGTTGGGCGCCGCACCCTCGCTTGGCTACATCCTCAAATACATCGTTGCGAATGGAATCCTCTCCTACAGCGCTCTTACGCTCCTGGTGATGTTAACCGTCTTCTATTTCGCATTCTCACGCACGATGCCTGGGGTAAAAGGCCTCATCGTTATCAGTTGCTGCCTGGTTACAGCGGCCATCGCGTTGTTTAACAGTGACTATCTCAGCGGTGCGCGAATGATTTGGTCACCAGTATGTGGACTGGCCGTCCTGATCGCCGTTTCATCCCCCGCGTTGTTCTCCTCTTCCAAACATCGGCTGAAAGAACTGCTGGACATCGCCCCCAGCTACCGACGTCAACCTTCAGCTTCGACCTCTCCGTACGCAACGTCGGGATTTCGCACGTTCCTCGCCTTCATGACGGTAGTCGTCATAGGCAGCTTGGCTTCTCTCATTGCGCAACGCCACAAGGGCGCCGTCATCTCACAGAATTCATTCTATGAGTCACCGACCGCGCAACAATTTTTCATTGCGCAATGGATTGCAAACCACCTGTCGCCCTCGGACGGCTCCATCGGATTTTTTGTTCTCGGCGTAAGCTACGACTTGCCTCGATTCGAAATCGCCGACTTCAATGGAGTGGCGGATGAATCGATTGCGACGCTCAAAGCCAAGAACGGAATGCCTGGGCACAACAAATGGAACGTCAGCAAAACCCTGGACAAGTGGAATCCGCAAACGATCGTTCCAGGCGGCCCAATCGACCCCACTCGCCCGGAGACAAGAGCGAATTCTCTAACCCACGCTCCCTATCTTTTATCCAATAGCAAAATAACAGGGGAGTATGCCTATTGCTATGTGCCGGATTCTGATGTCGGCATGCCGGACAAATGGGGTTTCTACCTTCGAAAAGACATCGCAGCACGTCACCTGAATCAACTGAGATGCCCGACAGAATGAGCCTGCCCCACCTTCAGATGAAGCGCGTTCACGGCATCCCGAGTCTTTGTGTCTTAGTCTGCCTCATGATGTTCGCGACCGCCGTTCACGCACAGATTCCTGTGAAGCCGTGGCCGATCCGCGCTGTGGTGATCGTAACTTCCGAAGTCGGCAAGGATACTGGGGATACTCCGGGCGAGTACCAGTTCTGGGTTGAGCGAGAGCATCTGGATGAGGTGCTCGAATTCGCCGGCGGCCCGGACCTGCCGGAGGGGCAGCATCCGTTGCGCACGAACAAGGACCACACGCTTCTCGGGATGCTGAGCGGCGCAACCCTGGCCAACGCGACCGCGAGCATGATGTTGCTTGGGCTTGATCCACGCTTCGACTTGAGTCATGCCTACATCCTGATCAACGGCGCGGCGGGTGTCGATCCGAGTTGGGGGTCGATCGGATCCGCTGCATGGGCCCGCTATGTCATCAGCGATGTGGCTCGCGAGATGGATGCGCGAGAGATACCGAAGGAATGGCCTTACGGTTGGCTCCCAATTTGGGCGCGCGAGCCAAATCAGCGTAATCCCAATGCGCAGCGCCCTGGCGATCTTTCCAATCTCTATCCGCTGAACAAGAAGCTTGCTAACTGGGCTTACGAGCAGACCAAAGACATCACTCTGGGCGATGACCCCGACTTGAAAGCGTTTCGCGCGGAATACGTTGGATATCCCAATGCTCAGAGGCCGCCCTTTGTCGCCTTGGGCGACACGTTCGCCTCAGACGTCTTCTGGTACGGCAGGGTCATGACCCGGTTTGCTGAAGACTGGGTACATCTGTGGACTGACAACAAAGGTGTCTTCGCCATGACCGATTTGGAGGACGCCGGCTTTATGGCGGCGATTGAGCGGCTCGGGCGAATGAACCGCGTCGATCCGCAGCGAGTGATGGTATTGCGGACCGCATCGAACTACTCGATGCAGCCGCCAGGCCATGATGCCGTTCAGTCGCTGACCAGGTCGTATTCCAACGGACGAATGGCAGCGGAGTCAGCTTGGCGTTGCGGGTCGACTGTGCTGCATAGAATTCTGGCCGACTGGCCAAACACCTATGAGCGTATTCCGGAAGCCGTTTCTGTAAGTGAGCGCACTGAATACTCCGCGGCCAAATCCAAGGCCGTAGACAAGATTAGGGAACTTTGGTTCGAACATGCCCGAGGCAGGATGCGGGAGCTTTTGTTTGCGTTGGTGTTGGGACTGTTGCTGGGCATCGGTTTGAGCCGGAGCATTTCACGAAGGAGTCGCGATCGCGAACCTTGAATCCAATCGATCGAGCGGCACCGTGCTGTCTGCTACGAAGAAGAGCTATCCGCTGACTTCGGTGCGCTTTTTTGCGGCATCCCTGGTGCTGTTTCATCATTCGGTGCAGGTGTTTCTATCTGGCTTCTACGACCGAAGCGATCCTCATGTCCAACACGATTTCTCGGCGTCTTTTCGTTTTCCTTTTCGGTCTCGGTCAGGTAGTACTGGCAGGAATGGACTCCTCAATACTGCATATTCGTAAGATCCTCGATCAAACCTGGCCCGGTCGGCTCCCAGCCCAGAGTCTTGCGGGTCCACTCGCTGGAGGCCGGCATGTCCACGCCCGCAAAATGCGCGAACCAGCCGAAGTGCTCGGCCGCCTGGTCGGAGTTGATCGAACCCACGGGCACGTTCAACCCCTTGCCGATCGTTTCGGCAACTTCCCTGATCGGCACACCTTCCTCCTGCACCGCGTGATACACCGTAAAGCCTGGTCCTGTTTTTTCGACGACCAGACGATAGAGGTGCGCCACATCCTTGAGAGGAGCGGCGGCCCAGCGGTTGGCGCCATCGCCGACGTACGCCGACATACCCTTTTCGCGAGCCGTTTGCGTCAACAACGGCACAAGTCCTTGCTTCCGCGTGTCATGTACCTGCGGCAGGCGCACAATTGCTACATACACCCCATTCGCCGCCACCTGCTGTGCTGCCTGCTCGGGCCTGCGAGGAATTGCCTGATTCGCCATGGGAGGGTCGGACTCCCTGCGTAAATGGCCCGGCTCTCCGCTCGCCAGTCCCGTCCCCGAAGTCACCACCAGCAGGTTTCCAGGCTTCAGTGCCGACCCGAGCGCCTCAATCGCCTTGATCTCATCCTGCGCATTCTGCGCGAACTTAGAGAAGTCATGACTGAATGCCAGATGCACAACTGCGTCCATGCCTGACGCTCCCTCGAGCAAACTATCGAGATCCGTAAGGTCGCCGCGATAGGATTCCGCTCCCGCCTTCGTCAACTGCTCCACGCCTTCGTCCGTGCGAGTAAGGCCACGTACTGCGTGTCCGGCTTCGATTAACTCCTTCACAAGTTCAGTCCCAATAAATCCCGTTGCTCCCGTCACAAAGATGCGCATAGTTGTCTCCAATGGTTAGGACGCAGGTTGAATCGCGCCAGTTTGACATCAGCGCCCCCGCCGAATAAAACGGGGACTACCCCCGTTAATATAGATAAGCGGGGATGGTCCCCGGTTGCAAAATCTCTGATTTCGCTCTTATGCCTAAGAACAAGCCGCTGTCACCCTCGCCTGAACGTAAAGTCCGCGCTGATGCACAGCGTAATCGCGAGCGCATCCTCGAAATCGCCAAACAGGTCTTCGCCCAGGAAGGCGCAGTTGCCAGTTTCGATGAGATCGCCCAAAAGGCCGGTATCGGCTCCGGGACGCTTTACCGGCACTTTGCAAACCGTGATGCTCTCATCGAAGCCGTCTACCGCGGCGAAGTCGAGAAACTTGCTGCGGCTGAGCAGCGTTTCGCGGTGACCATGCCGCCACTCAAAGCCCTTCGCACCTGGATGCTTCTCTTCATCGACCACGTTGCGGAAAAAAAACTTATACTTCCAGCGATGGAAACAGTCCCTGGCGGATCGATGCGCCTCATGGAAAGCTCGCGCAGTCTTATCCATACCGCGTTCATCGCGTCGGTCGAACGCGCCATTGCCAGCGGCGACTTAGGCGCAAATACCAATCCTAACGATTTCATTCGAGCGCTTATCGGCGTCTTTCACACCACAGCTTTCCCCGGATGGGAGCAAAGCGCACGCCGCCTCGTTGACATTCTTATTGCCGGATCGCGTCCCCCGATAGCGGCCCGCTAACAATGTCTCCGAACGGAAACCGGCAGACCTGCTCGCATAGGGCAAGCGAGTCTGCCGACCTCGGCAAACACGAACCCATCGCAGCGCCTCAAGTTTCCGTTGCGAGATGTGATGGCCGGATAGCTTCGGCACGCGACTCAGCCAAGCTCTGGTGTCCCGTTTGCCATTCGACACAAGACCACCTGTCCCTGAAAAGGTTCTTAAGGAAAAACGATATGAAACACCTTTTGTCTATTGTGCTGTTCGTGTGTTCTCTGACCGCGCCCGCATTTGCACAGGCAAATCCAGGGGCGTTTCAGCGCATTGGCTCTTCCGGAAGTTACGCACAAATCGACTCGAACGGAAACATTGTTGCTCAGTCTTTGACAGCCAACACCTTCATCCCTGGTTCTATCGGTGGAGTGCTGTACCCTTTCTCTTGCGGGAAACCGGGCGCACCGTCGTGGTGCTCTGGGTCCGATGCCTGCGGTTATATCGCATCTGCTATTAGGGCGCTGCCAATCACGGGTGGGACAGTAGATGCCACAGGTTTTACCGGCAACCAGGCTTGCACCGTAAACCCTTTCAGCACTGCTGCAGGCAACGGGGTTTTGCTTCTAGGCTTCGCCAAGTTTCAAACTACAACAGAGTGGATAATCAATTCCCAATACAGTTGGAATTTGGTCGGTTCAGGAAGGAAATCAGACGGCAGCTTTCTGAATACGACGATTCAGGCCGCTCCTATTTTCCCGGCAAACACGCCGGTGGTTCGCATGGGCGACGGAACCACAGCCTTTGGTCAATCCATAAGCAATCTGACTGTTGATTGCAACGGCGTAACTGGAACCACCGGGATCTATTCGACAGATATTCAGGAAGAGTCCGGCGTTGACCATGTAACCATCCTCAACTGTCCTAATCGCGGCTTCTGGATGAATGGCAGTGGCAACGACGGCACTGGTCCAGACTACTCCGAGAATTATTATGTCCGCGATCTCTACGTTCTCCCATTGTCCGCTGCCACTCCCTCGACAATCGCTTGCGAATTTGATGGTCGCGACACGCCGTTTCACGAACTGGTAGGCACAACCTGTGGCGGCTCGCCTGGTCACCCGAGCGGTATCGGCTTTTTGTTTGATGGAATATACGGCGGCTTTGCAAACAACCTTAATGCGGAGGATGTTGAAGTTGGATATCAGCTAGGAAATAAAAATTCTGTTTTTGGTCTGAACCTGAGCGGGATACAGGGCAGTACTGATACTCAAGCAGTAATCAGAATGAAGTCCACGGATACGAGCATTGTGCTTACGGGGGTAATCAACGGTGGCGGGTTCGCGCCAGAAACTATTGACGATCCCGGTCATCTTTCGACCCCCATAACCGATTTCAGCGTTGGCCTTTATGTGGTCGGCTCACAAAACCTAAACAATGGGTTTGTGCCCGTTGTAAGTTCGTCCCCGGTGGTTCCAGCGAAATTCACCGCGCTGTCTCTCAATAACGGAATGGATGCAAATAACACCCTGTTCATCAACTCAGGCAAAACCGTCGCGAGCGGTGCTGCGATTACGTTCGAAGATCGCGGGCTCGAAACGTGGAGCTTGGCCGTAGATCCTACCCAAAACTTCGAGGTGTTTAACAACGCCAATAACTTCCAAGTGATGGGCGCGCAAGAGGGCGGCAATGGTAACGCATCCCTTCGTGCGCAAGGCACCGGAGGCATAAATTTCAACGAGATTGCTGGTTCCGGAACCAATGGAGTCAGTTTCTATTCTGGTGGTGCAACCCCGACGCCTGTAGCTTCAATCACCGGCGGTACGGGCTCAACATCAGGATGCCTGCTTCAGCACACCACTTCCATCTGTTCTGGTGCTGGCGCGCCCACAAGTTCCTGCGGCACTTCGCCTAACGGCAATGGCTCGCTATGGATGCGCACGGACGGGACATCGACTACTACGTTGTACGTGTGCGGCGGAAACGTATGGACACCAAAATAAATCAGCCGACTGGGTCTGGTGCACCAATCGTAGTGCGACAGTTCTTGATTGCTAACCTGCTCAATTTCATCTAGTCAGCCTCAGTGTTCCAGTGCACAAGAAGTTGCGAATCATATCTAGCGTAGCCAGTAGCGGATGCTAGTCGAGGCGGGTACCTGAACCGGAGCTTCTTAGGTATTGCGAGTTCGCACGCGATGCGCAACCGTAATGTCTGCCAGTTGAAAGCCGCGACTCTGCAATGAGAGCCGCATCTCTTCCCGCACCGCGACCTCTTCATCCAAATCCGAGATAGACATGATGAGGGAGAATGGAACGCCCTCTGTCGGAAAAGCCACGCCGCCGCGAACCAGACTCTCCAACGAAAGCTTCCAGTTTGAGCTTGTGCCCCGGCCATTTGGCATCGACGCATGGTATCGCTTGATCGGAGTCCACTTCAGCCCGGAGCGAATCAGGGAACTCTCCGATTTGCTCGTACCTTGCGCAACATCCGCGCCGTCGTGCGTAAGCCTCGATTCCCACTTGCTTTCGCCGTTCTCCTCATCGAGCTTTTCTTGATTCAGGTGGGCCTCAAGCTGCACGCGGATGGCTTCGTCCCGATGGTCGGGATCAATCGGTGGGGTGTAGCAGAGCGTAACTTCGACCTTGCCTCGGCAGGCGCCCTCCGCTGTCACCAAGGATTGCGGCCAAACGAAAGGAAACTCCAACCGCTGCTTGGCCAAGAGGAGATCGTGGAAGAGGAGTGTTACCGAGTGCGGAGCATCGTGCAGGATCTCATCGGCGGAGGGTGGAATCCCGAATCCCACGAAGTCTCTTGCCACAGGTCTTAGCATCGAGCGTTGAAATACAGTGGGCCTCTCTGCCCGATGGATGGGAAGGGCTAGGAGGGTTTCGCGCGGGGCAACCCGAGCGAGTCGCTGATCCAAAGTCGCAAGAGTTGCGGAAAATAGCGGCGCGGCGAAGCTACTCCCGCAGCTGTCCGTGGCTTCGCCATTCGTCGTAAGCGAAAGAAGTCCGGTGCTGGCTGTCGCCGGAGTGCCCGCGCCTCCGAGGTGCACCAGTTCCGGCTTGCGTGCGCCCCCTACGCCCGGTCCACGGCGCGTGTAGGTTGTCGGCATCAAGTGAATATGACCGGGCACTGCTGGCGGATTGACGGCTCCGACGGTGATTCCAAGAACATGATCTGCGGGCGCCGTGATGTTCTGGTCGTAACCTGCCGATGCAGCGAGCATAGCAAGCGCATCCTGCGCCTTCTCCGGCCACGGCGGGCGGCAACCGAGCGCATCCAAGTTTCCGGATGCGACTACGAAGACAACATCATTCACTCGTGCCATGCGATCAAGACGATCTGCCGTCAACGAGTACGCAAGCCTTCCCGAACGTGTTCCTAAACGAAAACTCAGGTTGAAAACCCGGACGCCGAAGTCTCGCTTCGCCACTTTGACCTTTTCGTCCAACGTGTCGAAAAGGTCTTCAATGTCGGGGTAGTATGCGTTGCGCAGCTCTTTGCGCGGAAAGAGGTCTAGGTCGTAGACCTTGCAACCTGCGGGCTCAAGCGCCTCGCTGAGTGCGGGATTCAACGAACTTCCCGCACAGATCAGACCGGCGATGAAGGTGCCATGGCTCTCGTCGCGATCCGCCGCTGGAACCAGCCCTGCGTCGCCCACTTTCCACGAACCGATAGCTGGATTTGATGCAACACCACCATCGATCACAGCAACGACAGGATAGTCGGCGCGCTCTGCCGGTCCCTCCACTGTCGCCGCACTACGCCGCGCGGCGGCGCCTTCCGGGGCTGTTTCCAAAAGGGGTGGCAACTCGACCGAACGCACCAACGCCTGATTCGCCAAAACCGACAGCAGTTCGGTATGACGCGCAAGGTTCGTATCCACCCGAACTCCGCGCATCCCATCTGCCAAGCCGGTTTCAGACATCTCCAAGGCCCTGCCGTCGGCGAGGAATGGCAGCTCAATCTGGCGGCGCTCGTCTACCAGCAGTTGAACCGACAGCGTGAGACTGGGCTGGCCAAACTGCGTAGTCTGTTGCGAAGGCAGAAAAGGACGGATGAGCAGACCACCTCCCAGCCCCTGCAAACTGTTCCGCAATCGGTTGATTAGACCGTCCGCAGTGCCAATTCCGACCTTGCGATTGGGTCGGAAGAGTTCAACGATATATCCGCCAATCACATTCGACTGACGAAACCAAGCCATCGCTTCCTCTGCCGAGAAGCGAACCTTGTCCGCAGTTCCATAAAGCTGAACATCGTCCACGCCACCGACTTCACTCCGGTACCGTGATACCGCTGGCTCTAAGGCGCCAGTGTTTTTGTTCTCCTTCATCCGGGGCGTTGCTTCCGCCTTGGTGTCGATGATCTTGGAGAGACGGTCTAGCGCCTGCGGAGTCGCTTGGAAGAGCATCTCGCCCACGCCTTCGCCGCCTACGAGGGAAAACTGATTGGCCTCCGTAAACAGACTGCTGAGTGGACGATGGCTCTTCGCAAGCGCCGCCTCGCGCTGCTTGACCTTGATGAAACCCGCTGGCTGACCACTCCGACGCATGGCGTCGGCGACGCTGGCAACCCGACCATTGATCCGAGCCTTGTGTGTCGCGAACCCTCGGTCGTTGCCTGCAAAAAAATCCTTCGTGCCGCCCCCGAAAGGGGAGGCTTCAGGAATTTCGATGAACCGTCTCGTGTCGAGAAATACTTGAATGGGCCGTGTATCCTGCCTTCGTTTAGCCATGCTGGACATCCTCTAAGCGGGAATCTGTCTCCTCCGCCCGCTTCTTTCGTCTCGATATCGCACTTTGCGACAGCCCTAACAGTGCGCCGATCTCTGCCTGCTTGAGACCTTCCGACTCCAACGCCGATGCCAAGTGGCTCAGATCTCCTGTAAGGAGTTTTGCCTGGTTGGCGCTGAACAGCCGTACGTTCAGCAGTGCCTGTCTACGCAGGCTTTCCAAAATCATCGGTCCCCGTTCGTCATCCGGTGTGGACGGGCGCTCCTCGCCAGCGTGGCTCGGTCGCTTCCCGTGGAGAACCAGAAATCTCTTTCCGGCTTCCACCAGCATCTCGATATCGGCTCCGCTCATTCCTTCCGTAGCCCACACCAGCAAACTCAATTCGGGCTCTCGCAAGACAAGCGGCTCCAAGAAGTTGCGGAGCAACAGCTCTCTAGCGTCCGTATCCGGTTTGCCGATTGCGATTCTAGAATCGAAACGCCGCCACACTGCCGGGTCGAGAAGGTGCTCATGGTTCGTCGCCGCCAACGTCACACCGCGGCCATTGCGGCTGTCTAGACACTGGAGCAGCGTATTGACGACACGCTTAATCTCTCCGACCTCTTGCGCATCGTCTCTGGCTTTGGCCACGGCGTCGAACTCATCCAGGAAAAGAACGCACCTATACCGGTCCGCAAAATCGAACAGAGCACCGATATTGCGTGCCGTAGTGCCGAGAAAGGAAGACATCAGTCCGTCCAGCCGGACTTCGACACACGGCAATCCCAGTTGCCCCGCCAGGTAACGGGCGAGTTTCGTCTTACCCACGCCCGGCTCGCCGTAGAGCAGGCATCGCATATGCGGTCGCGCGCCGATGCGCGCCAGTTCTTCGCCCTTCTTCCATTCCTGGATCAGGTCAGAGACAGCGGCTCCCAATGCCTTGTTCAGAATGGGTTCCTCATGACGATCTGCAGACGGGAAAATAATCCTCGCCAAGGGGGTTCCCGTCTCTCGGTCCGTGGGAACGGGGGTTGCGGTCGACAGCACTTCGCCGGGAAGCTGTCTTCGCGCAGCATCCGCTGTGGCCCTCATTTCGTTCATGGCCAGTGGGGACATTGCGTGCTTCCGCCCCGCTCTAGTGAGCAACCGCCCGAGTTTCTCCGCTTGGTTCTTGTCGGAAACGTCCAGAATCCCTTTCAACCGACCAATTTGCTGCGCAGCCCGGGGCGCATCAGCGTCCAAAGCGATGCGTGCGAGAACCAAAATGATGTCGAAGTTCTCCATATCTATGCATACTATACGGTTAATATGCGTTTTTGACAATAATTATGCGTTCAGAGGCTTCAATATGCTTTTCGCAAATATTCCATGAGGGCCGGGAGTAGGCTCCCCGCGCTCCAGCCGCTGCGCGTCTTTGCTGAGGTGACCTGAAAGCCCAGCCAGGCGCACAGGTGGGACCGTTCCGACTTCCCGACTAACCCCAAATCATCGAGTTCTAAGGGGTGGCCTTCGTGCCGCCTCTTGTCTTTGTGTGCGGATGAAATTCGCAGGGAGACACCGCTTCGGTTTCTCTCTGCACCCACGTTCCCGCCAGCGGCCTTCGCTCGCTAAATCGCGGCAGGAAGACGTTCCCCCTTCCTGCACCTTTCCCCTCCGGTGGCCTGCGGCGCTTCAGCCGAAACAAGCCTCTTATCAGCGCTACTGATAAGCAATCCCTTCCCATTTATTGGACTCATCGCGGCGAACGATTCTACGTTGCCCATATCGCAACCGAATCCTCGGTTGAGCACCCATGGGAGTGCAGCAGAAGTTGATGCTGCACGCCCAAATCTCGACCACGATGAACGTGTATGGCAACGCGCTGATGGAAGCAAAGCGCGAGGCAAACGCAGCAGTCGTTAGCAGAATTTTGAGGAGCGCATAACCCATGATGGAAGGCGTCCAAACATGCAAACCCGGCGGAGCAAGTCCTTCTGCTCTTACACCGGGTTATTCCGGGTTGGAAGTTTCGCTAAGTGGTTGCGGGGCTTGGATTTGAACCAAGGACCTTTGGGTTATGAGCCCAACGAGCTACCGGACTGCTCCACCCCGCACCTTGATAGTAACAACCGTAGAGCACAGGGTCAAACCGCGCTCTGGCGTGGGCTTCTCCCCATATTGGGCGCGGTGAATCACACATTTCTCGCTTCCGCAAGGGGCGGGTTCTCGCATTCGGCGAAGGCAGTGGGACGCGGCAACGCGTACAGTGGATGATCCATGGTTTTCTTCGTTCCGTCGTAGCGTCTTTCCATGCCCGATTCCATGTACGGTTCAGCCAAGAGCGCCTCCCCTCTATTGAGACCGATGCTTCATCTCGGTTTCGCGCTTACCGGGGTCGGCACCGTGCTGCTGGGATCGATCCTGCCGCGACTTTCCCAGCAATGGCACCTGAGGGACAAGGATACCGGGCTGCTGCTGCTCATCCAATTCGCTGGGTCTGCTTCGGGTTCCTTGTTCGTCCGGCGCAATTTATTCAGGACGCTGAGCCTCGGCTACGCGCTTTTTGGCGCAGGCGCCATCGGCGTTTTTCTCTTGCAGCAAAGGCCGCTCTTTGTTCTCGGACCAGGCTTCGCCATACTCGGGCTGGGCCTCGGATTGGCGATGACCTCCACCAACCTGCTCGTCGGCCAAGACCAGGCCAAGCGCAGGGGAGCAGCACTGGCCATCCTGAACTTTTCGTGGAGCGCAGGGGCGGTCGCCTGCCCACTTCTAGCTGCCCGCTTCTTGCGTCACGCCGAGGCGAGCGCCGCTTTCGGCTTGCTCGGCCTGCTCGTGCTGCCGTGCGTCTTGCTGCCTCTTCTCGCTGGTGGTTGGGGTCGTTCGGCCCCTGCGCCGCGACAGCCAATGCTTAGCGGAACAAGAGAAATGCCAACCATCGCAACCTTTGCCGCGCTGGCCTTTCTCTATGTCGGGGTCGAGTCCACGCTTGGGAACTGGATGAGCACGTACGCGACGCGCACTACGGATTGGCATTTCATCGGCGGCAGCCTTGTCGTTTCCAGTTTCTGGGCTGCGTTTCTGATGGGGCGAGCCGCTACACCGGCCGTCTTGGTTTGGGTGCCGGAACGTTTGCTGTATCGCATGGCTGCGCTGGCCACGCTGGGCGGCGTAGGGCTGTTGCTCGCGGCGCACAGCCCTCGTGTCATCCTGGCGGGGGCGCTACTCAGTGGTCTCTCGCTGGCGCCCCTGTTTCCACTCACACTCTCGCTTTTCCTGGCAAGCATCGGCTCGACGCAAAACGCGGGGTGGGTGTTCTTATCCGCAGGTATGGGAGGAGCCGTGCTCTCGTGGCTGACGGGATCGGTTTCAAGCAATACCGGGTCATTGCGTGTTGGACTGCTGGTACCAGCGTTCGCCGCCTTACTCATGATGGCGATGATCACTCGCCTTCAAAATCGAAAAACCGAGGGCTCTTTGATGGAAACGTCTGCGGCCGAGAAGATTGTTTGAGCAGTTACCGCGGCGCGCGCGATGGCGTCGAGTCCTTACGTAGTTCGGCGTCCCCATTGCATGCGGTATGGTTTTCGTCGGACCTTCCCCGGTGATCCGAAAAGAAAAGCCGTACCCCGGAGGCTAAAGCCTCTTTCAAGGTTCAAGGAGTATTGGCAAGGCCTAAAGGCCATGCCCTACCTGGCGTATTGATACGGCGTAAAGGCTCGTACCCTGAAGAGGATGAGAGCCGGGAGAAGGAGAACCGCAGATCTCTCCACTTCGGTCCCGCGGCATGCCGGTCAGGCGAGATGACAATTTGGTTCGGAATCCGGGTTTCGTTTTCGCGCGGACTGGGAAGCTCGTTCGCTTCAAGGAAATGAGTTCTTCCGCAGCCCGTTTCCTCTTGTCGCGGAAAGGCGGCGGAGGCAAGATCTGCACTGTTCCTGTGGCATTACAGGTGCGGCGCATCGATCAAGCTGGGATCAGGTTGGGAGCAGGCTGAGCCTTGAGTAGTGGGCGGCTTGTGGAAAACAAAATTGAAGCGGCTTTCACCGGCGCTTGCATCCATACAAAGAGGACGCGGGGAAGGTGACCATTTTCCACCGGCGTGAAAAGGAGATCCGTATGGCAGTTGCAGAGAAGGTTGAAGCAAGAAGCGACAAGGCAGCCTCCGCCAAAAGCATAGGCCAGTTGGACCACAAGGCCGTCGAAGAGATTTCGCAGGAACTGCGTGCGCTGCTTGCAGACACATTCGCGCTTTACCTGAAAACGAAAAACTTTCATTGGCACATGACGGGCAGACACTTTCGTGACTACCACTTGCTTTTGGATGAGCATGGCGATCAGATCTTCGCCATGACCGACCCGGTGGCCGAGAGGGCGAGAAAATTAGGCGCAACCACACTCCACTCCATCAGCGAAGTGAGCAGGTATCAACGCCTCAAAGACAACAACGGGCACGATCTATCTCCCAAAGCGATGTTGAGCGAGCTTTTCGCCGACAACCGCCATCTGACGGCGTCGCTTCGCGCTGCCCATGACGTTTGCGATCAACACAAAGACGTGGCAACGACCAGCCTGATCGAGGTCTGGATTGACGAAACAGAACGCAGGGCCTGGTTCCTGGGCGAAATTATCAACACCCTCGACTGAGGCTTTGCATCCGCAACAAGCACTGCTTTCGTTTTGCTGAGCCTCGTATTCAAGCCAAGACAGATGCTTTGTCCCTTACCTCTTCGGTTCGAAGGGACAGGCATCTGTCAGCATGTTTCGACCGCCTCCTATTGTCTTTCCCGCGCTTTCCACCTGTAAGATCGACAGCGAACAGCATGAGGATGCATAACATCTTCGTGCGTGACACGAAGGAGACGACGGATGCGGAAGCTTCTATTTGGATTGGCCTGTTGCCTGCTTACGGGCAGCCTGGCAGACGGCCGGGCACAAACAAGCCCAGCCTCGAATTTCAGCCAGAACATCGATCCTACGCTGGGTATTTCCACGTTGCCGTTGTGGCCCAGCGGAGCCCCCGAGGTAGCGGGCACCGATCCAGCTGACTTGCCAACCCTCACCGTATTTCTTCCGCAAAAGGGCAAAGGGACTGGTTCCGCGGTAATCGTCGCTCCAGGTGGCGCCTACCTTGGTCTCGCCAGCAATCTTGAAGGCCGCCAGGTTGCTGATTGGTTCACCGCGCGCGGCATGACTGCCTTCGTTCTCAAGTACAGGCTCGGGGGAAAGTATCTCTATCCCATTCCGATGCAGGATGCGCAACGTGCTGTCCGCCTCGTACGTTCCATGGCGGCAAGCTATGGCTTTTTACCCGATCGCATCGGTTTCGTGGGTTTCTCGGCGGGTGGCCATCTGGCGGCAATTACGGGCACTCTTTTCGAACCCGGCAAGCCTGATGCCAGCGACCCGCTGGAACGGCTCAGCGATCGGCCCGACTTCCTGGTACTCGGCTATCCGTGGCTGAATGCGATGCAGCCCGGCGGAAGCTACATTACGTATTGCTCACTCATCAAAATCATTCCCGCGGAGACCTGCAAAGTCGATGAGCAGAAGTACACGCCTAGCATGCACGTGACCGCACAGACCCCGACGACCTTCATCTACAGCACCACCGATGACCGTACTGTCCCCATCAGCGCCAGTATCGATTTTTACAATGCTCTGGTCGCCGCTGGAGTACCGGCCGAAATGCACATATTTCGACACGGCCAACACGGCAGCGGCATGGGAGCAGGAATCGCGGCCCTCGATCAATGGCCAGTATTGCTGGATGAATGGTTACGCGATCAGGGCCTTCTCACGCCACCGGCTGCACAATAAAAATGAGGGGCGAAGGTCCTTCACGAAGGCGGGCCTTCGCTGTAGGGCATCAGGAGAAACACCGCAGAGGAATCGTGGGCATGGCTGGCCAGCTACACCCCGAACGAAGAACATACCTCAGGGGCTAAAGCCCTCCGTAGATGTATCATTTTTCGGCACGGCTAAAGCCGTGCCCTTCGTTAGCAGCTGTTCCCGCCCGAAGGTTGGAATGTGTAATCTTTCCTGAATACGTATGCTATCTGCACGACGCACATCGTTAGATGTGTCATCTTTCGGCACGGCGAGATGCTCGCTGCGGCGAGATGCTCGCTGCGGCGATATGCTCGCCGTGCCCTTCGTTAGCAGCTGTTCCCGCCCGAAGGTTGGAATGTGTAATGTTTCCTGAATACGTATGCTGACTGCACGACACACATCGTTGGCGGAGGGAGATGAACGTGGAACTGAATTGGGCAGCCATGCTGGCGGTGGCCGTACGCGAAGCGAAAGCCGGTCTGGAAGAAGGCGGTATCCCCATCGGTGCCGCAATGTACAGCGTGCAGGGTGAGTTGCTCAGCGCAGGACACAATCGGCGCGTGCAGCAGAGCGACCCGTCGGTGCACGCGGAGACCGATGCTTTTCGCCGTGCTGGCCGCCTCCGCTCCTACCGCGATGTGGTGATGGTAACCACGCTGGCGCCTTGCTGGTACTGTAGCGGACTTGTCCGCCAGTTCGGCATTCGCACCCTGGTTGTGGGAGAAAGCAGAACGTTCAGCGGTGGTCTCGACTGGTTGCGCTCCGCCGGCGTAAGGGTCATCGATCTTGACTCACAAGAGTGCGTGAGCTTGCTGCAGGGGTACATTCAGGCACATCCCGAAATCTGGTATGAGGATATCGGAGAAGACGGTGAACCGGCATAGCGAGTCATAAAACGTACTCGCCACGATTGCTTACCGCGGGATGCCGTTGCTTAATTGGGGCAAAGTACACCTCCAGGTCCGGCCGACTTGAAGGTTTTCTGCCAGATGGAAACAGAGGAGGTAGCTCCCGTGGCCAGCCCATACCAATCGGCAAAGGTGTTGGGTGAAGTGTAGGCGGCTCCCGCGTTCACACTGAAGGCCATGATGTTGGTTTGGCAAGGGGCGGGATTGGCCATGCCATTCGTCACGATGCCGTAAGAACCAATAAAATTAAGATAGCCGGCGGTCGGCCCGATCGCGGGTGGCCATCCCATCGCAAGTTCCACGCGAGGCGCCTCGGCTGCCACGGTAAAACCTACGGGGCCAGCGGCAACAACGCGGTTATCGTGCCCGGTCACATTTCCCTCTACCTGGATGGCGCCCGCAGGATTCGTATGCCCATCGACGAAGCTGAAGCCTCCACTGCCGCTATAGGCTACGAGCTTACTTCCCTCAATCACGCTGTTCCGGGTGGTGAAAGCCGGGATGAAGCTGAATCCCAGAGAGATGCGCAGATCGAAGGGTACGGGCCCGAGCAGGATCGGAACATGATAGGCGGCTCTTGAGAGCGGCGCACTTTTCAACAACTCCTCCGGCCACGACGTAATCTTCGGCATGGCGCCGGGTTTCAGCGCGCCGTTCGCCACCGCAAACCATTTCAGTTCCACTTGTCCGTTGAAGCCGGAATCGAAGAAGCTGAGATTGATCAGCTTGCCATCCTTGATCTGTATTTTGACGGTCGAAACAAAGTTGCTCAGGTAGCCGATACCCTCATACGCCAAAGTGCCTTGGCTCCCGCCGAACTTGATCGTGGCCTGCACGGCAATACGATCGTTGGCGGGCATGAACTTGACGTGATAGTTGTAACCGGAAAAATCCACGTCAAAGTCTGTTATGCCCTGGATGGCGGTTATTTCCGGCCCCGCCGCATAGACATCACCGAAGGGCGAGAAGCGCGCAGGCAGCGGGTCATGCGACTCAGAGGAGGGATGGCGTTGCATCCTGCTGAAATCGATCTTGTAGGCGCCCTCCAGGCGGCCTTCTTTGATGGCGTCAGTCAATTTTGCAGGCTCGGTCTTGATTACGTAACCGCGGCCAGTCTTTTCGATGCCCACGACCGTGCAAAGTGCCAAGCCAGAGAGAAGCAACACATCACCGGGTTTCACTTTTGCGAGCTGCCCGGCTGAGGAATCGAAGACATAGCTTCCATCTGCCCGGATAGTGATCAGATGCTGTAGCGTATCGTCTTTGCTGACGACCGTGACCCCTTTCTGGTAGGTCACTTTATAGGCGGTCGTGCCATCTTCGATAAGAGACGTACGCGGAATGAATACCGGGCCGACGAAGTGCCGTCCGTGATAGCCGTCCGCTTGTACCTTAAGGTTGGGGTCCTGCGGTCCGGAAGCACTCGCCTTTGCTGCCTGCTCGCCCGGTGAGCCTTGCCTCCCGCAGGACACTACCAGCAGCAAAACAAGAGCGGAGCCGGCAATCAGCAAGCTTTTGAGACAAGTTCCGCTGGAAATCTGACCCGGTGGTCGCATCCTTGTTCCCCTTTGCGGTTCTACACCGAGCTCTGCCATGAAGTCTTTTCCCGCGCGGCCCCTTACTCCTTTTTCTTGAGAAGGTGATCGTTGTCACGCAGGAAAGCTTCAATGTCGCTCGCCATCCCCAGGATCTTGGCCCATTGTTCCTTGTAAAGCGTTACGGGAAATCGGCCGATGCCGTACAGCGAAACCGCGCCCTTCTCGCTGACTTTCAAACTCAACCCGCGTACCGTCTTGTTTTTGAGTTGATCGTTTTCTGCGCGTAGCCGCTCAATCTCCGCTTTCAAATCTTCGTCAGACATGGTGCACTCTCCTTGCCCTCTAGATTGGCGTGACTAGTCTAACGTAAAGAAGCGTATATGCTTGTGGGAGTTCCTATGCCTCATTGTGACAGCCTGATTCGAAATGTACGCGTGCTCGATGGAAGTGGCAACGAGCCTCAACTGGCAGATGTAGCCCAGGGTGCAGTCCTGGACGTAGCCCTGGAGGGCGGACGGATCTGCGCGATTGGCCAACTCTCGCGGTACGAGGCTGACCAGATCACCGAGGGAGAAGGCCGGGTGCTTTCGCCTGGCTTCATCGATGTCCACACGCACGATGACACTCATGTGATCCGCACGCCGCAGATGATGCCCAAGCTGTCGCAGGGTGTGACTACCGTGATCGTAGGCAACTGCGGCATTAGCGCGTCGCCGGTGAAGTTCGCAGGCGAGCCGCCCGACCCGATGAATCTGCTGGGAGAGGCCGATGCGTTCCGTTATCCGAACTTCGCCGACTATGTTGCGGCGGTCAATGCAGCCAGACCTTCGGTCAATGTGGCCGCTCTGGTTGGCCACACGGCGCTGCGGATCAACCATATGGACCGGCTCGACCGCGCCGCCACCGGGGATGAGATCCACGCCATGCGGATGCAGTTGGCGGATGCGCTGGAGCACGGCGCCCTCGGCCTGAGCTCGGGCCTCGCCTATCTTTCGGCCTACTCGGCTCCGCCGGAGGAAGTTTTTTCCTTAGCGGAACCGCTCGCCGCCGCCGGAGCGGTGTATGCGACGCACATGCGCACCGAGGCGGAACAGATTCTCGCAGCGATGCAGGAAGCATTCGCGACCGGCCGCCACGGCCACGTGCCGGTCATCATTTCTCATTTGAAATGTGCAGGGATTGCAAACTGGGGCAGGAGCGGAGAGATCCTCGACCTGCTGGACAAGGCACGCGCCGAACAACCAGTGAATTGCGACTGCTACCCCTATGCCGCTTCTTCAAGCACGCTCGACCTGCGCCAGGTAAAAGACGGCGTGCGCATCATGATCACCTGGTCGAAGCCGCACCCCGAAGTGGCCGGCCAGACACTGGAGCAGATTGCGCTCGCCTGGGGCGTGGAGCAGGTCGCCGCAGCAGAGCGCCTGCAGCCGGCTGGCGCAATCTACCACAACATGTCAGAAGAGGATGTGCGGCGCATCCTGCAGCACCCGGCAACCATGATCGGCTCCGATGGACTGCCCAACGATCCGCGCCCCCACCCTCGTTTGTGGGGGACCTTTCCGCGTGTTCTGGGCCACTACTGCCGGGAAGAGGGTCTTTTCCCGCTCGCGCAGGCAGTACATAAAATGACTGGTCTGCCTGCGCAGCGGTTTGGGCTGACCGGCCGCGGAAGCATCGCTAAGGGCGCGCACGCCGATCTTGTGCTGTTTGACCCTGAGACCGTGAGAGACACTGCCACCTTTACCGACCCGGCTCGCCATGCCGAAGGGATCTCGTCGGTTTGGGTCAATGGCGTTCTTTCTTATCAAAACGGCGAGGCCACCGGAGTACGCGGTGGCCGCTTCGTGCCCCGCCCCACACACTCTGCCGCGCGCCAGTGAGCCTCACTTGAATCCATTGCCCATACTCGACAGCCATAGTCTCTTTCTGTTGCTCGCCGCCGCCAGTTCGGTGGTTGGGCTCATTCTGCTCATCGCTGTAGGAAAGCTGAATCCGGTTCTCTCGCTGTTGATGGTTTCTCTCGCATTGGCCGTCACGGCGGGGATGCGTCTGGAGTCGATCGTCGGCTCGTTTGAACAAGGAGTGGGCGGTACGTTGGGGCATATCGCCATCATTATTGGCCTGGGCACGATGCTGGGCAAGATGATGGCGGAATCTGGCGCTTCCGATCGCATTGCAGAGACGCTGATTCAGCTTTTCGGGGAGAAGCGCGTTCCCTGGGCGATGCTGTGTGCGGCTATTATCGTGGGCTTGCCTGTATTTTTCGAGGTGGGCTTCGTACTGCTCGTACCCATTGCTTTTACCGTGGCGAGGCGCACGGGCACTTCTTTAATCCTGATTGGGTTGCCGATGGTGGCCGGACTTTCCATGGTTCACGGGCTGGTACCGCCGCATCCTGCGGCCATGCTGGCGGTAACAATTTTCCATGCGGATGTGGGACAAACGATTCTATTTGCACTGTTAGTCGGCGTACCTTCCGCGGTCATCGCCGGGCCGCTCTATGCGAAGTGGATCGCACCCAGGATTCACCTCGACGCCCACAACCCCATGGCGGAAGAGTTCGCAGAGCACGACACGCAGCAGCGCGATTTGCCCGGCTTTGGCATCTCCGTGGCGACGATCTTGCTGCCGGTCTTTTTGATGCTGCTCGGCAGTTGGGCCGGCCTGCTTGCCGCGCCGGGGAGCGGGCTCTACCGTGGACTGCAATTACTGGGTAACGCCGACATTGCGCTGCTGGCCGCGGTTCTGGTGAGCTTTATTACGTTGGGCAAGATGCGCGGGTATAGCCGGCAAACGATCTTGAAGTTCACCAATGAGTGCCTCGCGCCGACGGCACTCATTACGCTTGTCATCGGAGCGGGCGGCGGGTTTGGACGCATCCTGCAGGACAGCGGCGTCTCCGAGGCAATTGTCGCCGTGGCCCTGCACGCCCATGTATCACTGCTGTTGCTGGGATGGATGATTGCTGCGCTGATTCGTGTGGCGACCGGCTCCTCGACCGTCGCCTTGAGCACGGCGGCGGGGATTCTCGCTCCCATTCTTACCCACACTACGGGGGTACGCCCAGAGTTGCTGGCCATCGCCACAGGCGCAGGCGCCCTCGTGTTCTCTCACGTGAACGACGGCGGCTTCTGGCTGGTGAAGGAATACTTCAACATGAGCGTGACCGATACGATGAAGACCTGGTCGATCACCGAAACCCTGATCTCTGTGATCGCACTGGTGCTCACGTTAGGTCTGGCCGCTGTGATTTGATTCTGCAGAGGCTGGTATCACTCCACAGAGACCACTGCTACGCTGTCGGGTCCAAGCTTCAGCTTGTTTCGGTTCCATTCAATTGAGCGGTCTGAGGCCAGAAGTACCTTCGCACCCTCTTTCATTGCAAGGTCTATGGGAACTTGACTGAGGTTACAAGCGATCGAGATCGGGCCGCGTTCCAGCACCAGCCACTTCTGCTGTTCATCGAACCTTACCTCCACCGCATTCAGGTTGCCATCCGACAATTCGTTTCTGCTTTTGCGCAAACGGATCAAGTCCTTGTGCCATTGCAACAACTCCACATGTGGTTGTTCGTTCAACTCAGACCACTTCAGCTTGGAACGGGTGAAGGCCTGCTCCGCCTGGGGATCGGGAATTTCCTCCGGATTCCAGCCGAATGCGGCCAACTCCCTCTTTCGTCCTTCGAAAATCATCCGTCCCAACCCGGGATCGTCGTGATCAGTAAAATACAAGAACGCTGAAGATGCCCCGAACTCTTCCCCCTGGAAGAGCAATGGGACGAAAGGCGCGGTGAGCACGAGCGCTGCGGCTATTTTTGCCCGGCCCACACCTGACTCGTGGCTGATACGTTCTCCCCTGGCACGATTCCCTACCTGGTCGTGATTCTGTACGAACCCGATAAACCGATGCCCTGAGAGGCCAAGCACCGGGCGCCCGTGGTTGCGGCCTCGATGCTCTGAGTAATTGCCGTCGTACACGAACACGCAGCGCAGGGACTTGGCTAGATCCGCAAGTGAGCCGAAGTCTGCATAGTATCCCGCACGCTCGCCTGAGATGATTGAGAACAATGAATGATGAAAGTCGTCGCTCCACTGCGCGTCGAGGCCGTACCCGCCCGCTTCCTCCGCTTCCACGATTCTTGGATCGTTCAAATCGCTCTCCGCAATGAGAACGAGATGCCTACCCAGCCCGGCCTGCAGCGCTTTTACTTCTCCGTTGAGTTGTTGAAGGAAGTGTATGGCGGAGCGATCGTTGAATGCGTGTACCGCATCGAGCCGCAGCCCATCTATGTGGTAGTCGCGCAACCACATCAGCGCGTTGTCGATCAGGTAGCGGCGCACTTCCGCTGAGCCGGCGGCTTCAAAATTGATGGCGTCACCCCACGGGGTAGAGTGGTTCGGAGTGAAATAGGGTCCGAACTTCGAAAGGTAATTGCCCACAGGTCCCAGGTGGTTATAGACCACGTCAAGCAGTACGGCGAGCCCTTTCTCATGGCATGAGTTGACGAAATGTTTAAGATCGTCGGGGCTTCCGTAACTATCAAAGGGTGCGTACAGATTCACACCGTCATAACCCCAGCCACGCTTTCCGGGGAAATTGGCGACCGGCATAAGCTCGACATGGGTCACGCCCAGATCTTTCAAATAATCCAAATGAGATTCGGCCGCTGAAAAAGTTCCTTCCGGCGTAAACGTGCCGATGTGGAGTTCATAGATGAGCGCGCTGGATAAGGGTGACGCCTGCCAATCGTGGTCACTCCACGCAAATGAAGCATCATCAAAGACGCGCGAGGCGCCGTGCACGCCCGCCGGTTGCCAGCGCGTTCGAGGATCGGGCAGTGCAGGCTCGGCGCCGTCGATCACAAAACCATAGTCGGTACCAGGACCTGCTGAAGCGACTTGCACAGTCCACCAGCCTCTCTGCTTGCTGACCATGGCATATTTTTCGTTCCCGATTTCGACTTCTATCGTGCTGGCGAGGGGAGCCCAGACTTCAAACACATGCATGCCATTCCTCCGCTGGATGTTCTGGTTTTCTTGGGTGCAGAAGCCGAGCGATATATACCGGTCACTTCTTTAAGGGCTCACCACCGGCTTGCGGAGCAGCCAGAGTAAAAGCGGCATTGATGAGTGAGATGTGGGAAAGCGCCTGCGGAAAGTTACCCACGAGCCGAATCGCCCTGGTGTCATACTCTTCCGACAGCAAACCGACATCGTTGGCCAATGACAACAGCCGCTCAAAAAGCTTCTTCGCATCGGCGTCTCGTCCCTGCAACTTAAGAGCACCCACCAACCAAAAGCTGCATGCCAGAAAAGTTCCCTCGCCCGGAGGCAGACCGTCAGAAGATTCCTGGGTGTTGTACCGAAGCAGCAACCCTCCGGACATGAGCGTGCCCTCGATCGCTTTGAGCGTACCCCGAACCCGTGGATCCTCAGGCGGGAGGAAACCGGTCATGGGCATAAGGAGCAAAGATGCGTCCAGTTGATCGGAGCCGTAGCTTTGCACAAAGCTACCCAACTTTTCGTTGTAGGCCTGCTCGCAGATCTCTGCATGAATTTTGGTCCGAACTTTCTGCCAGCGCTCGACGGGAGCATTGGCATGCAATAGCCCCGCCGCTTTGATGGCCCGATCGAACGCAACCCAGGCCATCATTTTCGAGTAAGTAAAATGTTGAGGGCCGCCGCGAGTTTCCCATATGCCCTCATCCGGCTCTTGCCAAATGGTTTCCAGATGCTCCATTAGGCGGCGAAGCATGGCGAAGGATAGATCTCCGTCCTTCCCCAACCGGCTCAGCGCGCTGTAGAAGGCGGCCATCACTTCCCCGTAGATATCAATTTGTAGTTGTTCAGAAGCGGCATTCCCGATGCGAACCGGTTGCGAATTCTCGTACCCCGCGAGCCAGGTCAACTCGCGCTCAGGCAAATAGCGCTCGCCTGCGATGCCATACATGATCTGTACCTGGTCGGGACACCCGGCAATGGCCCGCAGCAACCACTGCTGCCACGATTTTGCTTCTTCGTAACACCCCCCATGCATGAGGGCATACAAGGTGAAGGATGCGTCACGCAACCAGCAATAGCGATAGTCCCAATTCCGTGGGCCCCCCAATTGCTCGGGGAGTGAGGTAGTGACCGCCGCGACAATGCCGCCAGTCGGCCGGTAGGTGAGTGCCTTCAAGGTAATGAGCGAGCGCTCCACGGCGGAGCGATAGGGCCCTTCATAGTCGAAAGCCGCAGCCCACTGCTCCCAAAATTGTTGCGTCTCTTCGAGAGCCGCCGCGGCATGAATGGAACGAGGTACGTGGAGATGCGAACGGCCATAGGTCATGACGAAGTCGACGGATTCCCCTTCGTTCACGGTGAATTCGCTTACGGTCGTGAAATCCTCACCGGCGAGCTGGGCCACGGTGCGAAGAATTACCAGGTCAGGTCCAGCGATGGCGACGATTCCATCATTCCTGCGCGTAACCCAGGGCACGTTCGCACCATAGTCAAAGCGCAAGGCCATCTGCATCTTCATCGGTGTGCTGCCGCGAATCCCCTTCACGATGCGCACGATGTCAGAATTGGCGCCGCGAATCGGCATGAAGTCGATGACCATGACCGCAGAGTCCGCGCATGTGAAGGTCGTTTCCAGGATGAGGGTGTGTTCACGGTATTTGCGAGTGACCGCGGTTATTTCTGCAGCGGGCGCCAGGATCCAATGGCCGTTGTCCTTCGACCCCAACAGCCTTGCGAAGCATGCGTTTGAAGAGAAGTCGGGCCAACAAAGCCAATCGATCGAGCCATCGATGCCGACAAGGGCCGCAGTCTCGCAGTCCCCTATCATTGCGTAGCTTTCAATTGGAGCTGATTTGCTGGAGCGGTCCGACATATCCCTCGCGATACGAGGCTTACCTGGGGATTTCATGGTGTTCACCTTTGCGTTTCATGTTCCGGAGGGAAACCACCTCATTCAAAAGTTTCGACGGCTTTTTTTGAGGGTGATGGAAAGTTATCGACCCTATAGCCCGCCCTCTCCACCCCGCTCTCCACCTTTGACCTGACCATACTCCAATAAGGTGACCGGCAAGGCCACAGATATTGCCCAGCGCGGCTGGAGCACGCCACGCGAAGTAACGTAGCAACGCGAGCTGACTGTCAAGAATCGCGGCGAAGATCTCACCACGCTCGACCGTGTTCGAAGTAGCTTCTAACGCACTCTGATGCGGCTAAACCAGCAGGGGATTGTATGAGTTGTTCGCGTTTCCTTGTAATCAAAGGCGGCGGGTGAATTCGCCTATGCGTCCAGCCGTCGGATGATGCTGGAAAAACGCTCGATGGTACATTCATCTGTGTCGAATGAACCGACGGCCTGACAAGGAGAGCCCATGCCAACCACATCTATTCAAGTTGCCAGCCGCTTACGCTCCATAACGATCCGCTCCTTCCCCCTTTTGCTGCTTTGCGCTACGATTGCCCTGTCCCTTTGTTCACCCGCAAAGCTGCGGGCCGCGGCGGCCTCTACGGGTACAACCATTCTGCAGGCGGAGGATGTGACGAAACTGGTGCCGGCGACGGTCTTCTTCCGTGGCCAGGTGGCGAGCGTGCAAGCGCGCAATGCAGGCGGCGTGAAGATGCCGGACGGCATGCTGGTGCTCTGCGCCCTGGTGGATACTTCGGGCTATTCGACAGCGGTCCAGCAGAAATATCAGGCTTACTTTATTACGGAGACGCCGCTGACCATCGGCGGGCAGGTGCTCAAGCCGGGCGCCTACGGTGTCGGCTTTGTCGCAGACAACAAGTTTCTGGTGATGGATCTGGGCGCCCATGACCTGTTCACCACACCCAGCACGCACGATGCGGAGCTAAAAGGACCCAGGCCTTTGCAGATTCTCGCCGATACTGCGACCGGCCAGTTCCGGCTGTACATCAACCGTAGCTACATTGTCTTTTCCCGGGCAACGGGGCAATAGAGCGTTTTCGCAATCGGTGTAGAGCGGCCTCGCCGCAGCGAGCTTAGCTACCGGCCTTTACGTGGTTTTCTCTCAAGGAAAACCACACCTCGCTGCTCTTACCACACCACAGTCATTGCGAAAATGCTCTAAACGGCCTTTCCTACGGTTCCCGAAAAGGCACCCCTCCACTAAAGGTTGTAGCCATAAAGCCTGAGAGGGCCGGGCGATTCGGTGGATAATCTCTTGAAACGGAAAGAGATACACTTGATCGCTCCGGCCAGCTCGCCCCGCCCATCCTCGTTGTTGCCGGCCACCGTCAGCGTATGGCGGCGCGGCGTGAAGTCTACCCCTCAACTTCTTCGCGCCTACAGTTTTCATGTTCTAGCAACCGTGCTGGGCATCGCACTCGCGTTTATGTAGTTGCGCCTGGAACCCATCGGGGCGGCGCGGCGCGGTATATTTCCCCTGCCGCTACGCTCGTACTAAACTCGTAACACTCTATGCGTTGGACTCCAGGTGGTCTGAGCGGCGACGTTGAGGATCGGCGAGGGCAGTCGGGTGGCGGCGGCTTCGGCGGTGGAGGTCTGGGCATTGTAGGGTTGGTTATCCTGGCGGTGATCAGCCTCGTCACGGGCCGCAATTATCTGGGCGCTTACTTTTCAAACGGTGGTGGCGCGGCGCAGATGCAGCAAAACGCTCCGGCGCGCGCAGCATCGCCACAGGACGACCGCTCCGCGCAACTCGCGTCTTTTGTGCTGGGCGACACGCAGGATACCTGGACCCGGATTCTGGCCCAGGAAAATATCCGCTATCCCAGGGCACGGCTGGTGCTCTTTCGTGACTACACGCAGTCAGCTTGCGGCACAGCCCAATCGGCCACCGGCCCCTTCTATTGCCCTGCGGACCAGAAGGTATATCTCGACCTCGGCTTTTGGGACCAACTGAAAAGTTTCGGCGCCTCAGGAGATTTTGCCCAGGCCTACGTGATCGCACACGAGATCGGACATCATGTGCAGAACGTGCTCGGCATTGAACGTAAGGTGCGGGCGATGCAGCAGCAGAATCCGCGAGCGCAAAATCAACTTTCCGTAGCCATGGAGTTGCAGGCGGACTGCTTTGCCGGCGTGTGGGCAAACTCGACCCAGCAGCGAAACATCCTGGAGCAGGGTGACGCGGAAACCGCTTTGCGGGCCGCTGCTTCCGTGGGTGACGACCGACTGCAGAAGATGTCGCGCGGATATGTGACTCCGGACTCGTTCACCCACGGATCGTCGGCGCAACGCATGTCCTGGTTCAACCGGGGTTTCAACAGCGGCCAGGTGAGCGCCTGCAACACCTTCGGCGGGGGACAGTAACAGTTTCTGTGCCTAAAGCAGATCGCGCCAACCTCATCGATCCAGCCACGGGCGCGCGGCCCTATCCAAATTTCAGACAGGTAGAGTACCGCGGCAAAAATAATATGTGACGACCATTCGCGTCACCGGGAAAGAGAACGTACCTCAGAGGCTAAAGCCCTCAGGATCAGAACTCGTCGATGGCACGGCCTGAAGGCCATGCCCTACCAGTGAGCCGAGAGGAAAGCGTACCTCAGGGCCAGCCGTCTCATACCGTCCAATGCTCGCTGCGGCGAGGTTGCTCGCTGCGGCGAGGTTGCTCGCTGCGGCGTCGTAAGCCAGGCCCTACCCGGATCGCCAGTTGAGTTTCGCGGTATCCCACCCTTGCCGAAAGGCACGGCAAGGATGGTGCACCCGATTTGTCTTTGCTCCGCTTGGATTGTCCGGACATATACGCCGGGCTTACCAGACCAAAGTCATTCGAGAAAGTGCTTTAGTGCTTCATCTTCAGGGCTGCGGCGTCAAAGGTAGTTACCTGGGCGGCCATGAAGCCATCCTTTGTTTCGTAAGCATCGGTCCCGCGGTAGGGCTCGGCGAGAAAAGGGGCATCTGCACGCCACTGGACGTTCACGGTGTCGCCCACCACGAACGTGTGCTCCGCGGTGATCTTCAGTCCGCAGGTGCCGCCCTGGGCAGGCGGCTTGACTACCTTGGCGAACATTTCGCCCAATGCCTTGCGCCCAATCACGGTCTGGCCATTGGGGGCGAAAAACTCCACGTTATCGGGAAATTGCGTCATCAGCCGCTTCCAGTCACATGACGAAAATGCGGCCAGGTGTTCAGCCACAACCTTCTCGGGGGTCGCCTGGCGAACTCGCTGAGGCAGCTGATTGGACTGGGCCAACGCGGCAGGCGCATTCATCATCGCCACCATCCAGAAACCGCTTAGGGCAATCATCCCCGCCCGGGCACACACTCTCGGTAGATTCATTTCGAGATTATTAGAGCAGAACCAGCATAGCTGTGCCCGGTCAACATCGGGAAAGTTGGATTTTTCTTGATGAAAAATCCAGTCAAGCGTCTTTGCCGCTGGGTACAGTTGTGCTGGTTCTGCTCTACACCGGCCGGGAACTCCCTGGCAAATGACAATACCGGGGGCCTCTCGCGCGTAGTTCGCACAGAAGCAAGTGATCGAATGGATGGTGGAGCTGAGCGGGATATGCATCAACGCGTCAAATAAGGCATCAGGCTCAACAGAACAGGGCGTGGCTTGCTCACTACACCCCGATCCACTAGGACAGTTGACTGACCATGCGGGCGTACTTTGCGCGTGTCGACGGAGATTCTCCCGTCTGGGCCAAGTACTCCAGCTCCTCCTTCGATGGTTTGAACGTCAGAGGAATGTTCTTCCAGTAGAACTTCAGGTGGTCTGACCGCCAATTGGCATACGTCTTTTCCCAAGACTTTCCTGACTCGCCAGCGAATACGAGATTCGAGGGATTGAGCACGCGACGTGCGTCCTGAAACCTGCAGTCGAGCGAGATGCGCATCCGCTCAGACAGGTTCGGAGCAGCGGCATGCACGGTAAGACTGTGGAAGATCAGCACGTCTCCAGCGTTGACAGGGCCACCGACCCACTCGTCGCCAGCGACGGCATCGACCGGGATCTCCGGAACGTGAAGGTTCTCCTTCTGGTGCTTCTGGATGCCAAAACGGTGAGAACCTTCAGCAATCCGCAGCGGTCCCACCTCAACCGGGCAGTCATGGAGTGGTATCCAGACCGTGAAGAACTCGGGATCTCCTCCCATGAACTCGTAATCCTGATGTGGATGCACCACAAGGCGCTCGCAATTAGGAAAGATCAAGCGGCCGATCGGCTTGGGATGAACCAGAACTTCGTCGCCCACCAGCATCTTCATAACACTGCGCAGCGCTGGCTGATGCGGCAAGGCGTGGAACGATTCGAGATTGAAAACTTCCTGATACACCCGCTTGAATAAGGGGTCCGGGTCTCCGTAAGCCGCTCCATGCTCGGGGATGCGGTCCAGCGGATCGATCCCTGCCCTCAGCCATTGAGCGGCGGACAGAACGTTCGTTACATCCGCCAGCACAGACCGGACGGCATCCTGGGGTATCACCCCGCGGATCAGTGCATATCCCTTGGCATGGATCTGATCCTGCAACACGTCTGGCGTGAGGCTTTCTGCCTGCAGTTCACGGAATGTTTTCACTCGTCTCACCTCTGCCCCACCTCCTGTATCGGAAATGCCACTGTAGCCAGAGTAGTGAAACCACGGTTCCAAGGTGTCTCCGGATCGTCTGCCCATTGTCAAATAGTTGTCATCTTTGCCTGTGAATCCGGCAGCCCGTCGCGCCCTCTGTCCGGGATAGTTCCAGAGCCCGATTGGACTGTCTGCAATGACTTTCGCAATGGCTCATCTGCCGAATTCGCCGGACGGCACGACCCAATGAGACAGTGACAATTTCATGACCGGAAGATGACAAGTCCGGTAAGGCACTCCGCTAAGCTTCACCTAGTCTTCTCCGCCTCACTCGGTGAGAAGGAATTTTATTGCACGCTTGATTCATTGAAGAAGAACGGTTAGCTCTCCAATTTCGCGAGAACAATGGCATGACACGATGACCGGCAAACTCGCCCAGCTACCGGTGGGGGAAGACCGCGCGATTACCGGCTCCGAACCCAGCGATCTGGGTTCCGGCAGGCCTCAGGATTCTCTCCTCTGCAATATGGAGTTGCCTCTCCGCCGCAGGTTCTATCCGCTCGGCTTTGCCGTGGAGATCCTTACGAATCACCCAGAGGTTCTGGAAGCCGCGGCTGAAAGTTTCGGCCACAGGCGTGTACGCTATCGAAGTACAACGTTGCTGATACGCATAGGCGTCAGCGAGAGCAAGGGCACGGGGCGCCCGCCAGAGCCGATACGCCGTGAATATAACCACCTGTACTCCATGGTGGCAGATACAGAAAACCAGGCCCTGCTGGATTTACGAACGGGTTCTAATTTTGTCTGGCTGAACGAACGCGCGCTCGAGAGCCGGCTCTATCTTCGGCATAACTTTATAGAAAAAGTTGTATACCTCTTGCTCGGAGCATCGGTCGTCACCGATCTACATGCCGGCTGTGTCAGCAGGAACGGAAAGGGCATTCTGCTGTGTGGCGATTCGGGAGCCGGAAAATCGACTCTCTCTTATGCCTGTGCACGCGCAGGGTGGACCTACACCTCGGACGACACAAGTTACCTGATCAATGCTTCCAGCGTGCCGCGGGTTATCGGTCATGCACACCGGGTCCGCTTCCGGCCTGCCGCTAAAGCAATGTTTCCAGAGCTGGAGCATCGAGAGATAACGCCGCGTATGGAAGGTAAGGCATCCATCGAGGTCCCTGTTTGCGAACTCCCTCCTATCGAGACAGCAACCGAAGCCACGGTGTGCTCGGTTGTGTATCTCAACCGCTACCCCGCAGCCAAGGGCACATTGCTTGCGTTGCCGCACGGTAGCGCTACGGCGCGCATGAGCAAGGAACTCTATTCGGCTGGCGAGATCCGCACCATGCACGAGAAAGTTCTGGAAAAGCTCGCGGACATTCCCGCGTTCGAGCTTCAATACTGCTCGATAGATCAGGCCATCGAGCAACTGGAACGTCTGACGGCCGGTCTGTAGCGGTTTCACAGATGGTGTAACGGAAGCATGCGCTGGCCCATACATTTGGAACTGTCGTTTGATGAGCCTTAGAGGCTGCGGAAAAAGCTTCTTTAAGCGAGAAATCGCTCCCTCAGCGGCTGAAGCCGGATTCATTACGAAAAGAGTCATGTACGGGCTAAAGCCCGTACCCTTCAAAGGGTCGAGTTTTTCCGCAACCTGCAAATCCGGATTCATTGCAATCGAGTTACGTACGGGCTAATGCCCCTGAGGTACGTGTTGGCCTGAAGGAACCGTACCTCAGGGCCGAATGCTCGCTGCGGCGAGGTAGCCCGTACCCTTCAAAGAATTGTGGGGCGGCAGCTTCCTAGGGCAACACCTTTCGGCGGGCGATGGCGGTAAACCACACGCTCCGGCCACAATCGCTACCGTAAAGCAACGTCTTTGCATCGCTTTCCCAGGACGGCTGAATCTGATTGCAGGGGACATCGGCGATCCGCCGCGCTAAGCCGCTGCTCTCGTCACGGAGCCAAAGGTTCCAGACGCCATGATCGAGATGGCTATAGGCCAACCATCGTCCATCCGGCGAGAGAGCCGGATAGCGTGACTCCGCAATCGTGATTGGCGTGTTCTTGTGCGTGGCATTTACCAGAAAGATTTTCGGAAGCGCGCCGTCCTCAACAGCCGAGACCGCATAGTCACTCTGCGAAAGAAACGACGCTTCGTAAACGTTCCACTGAAGAGGCGTAAGCCGCGCCGCTGCACTGCTCGACTGAAACGCCGGACGGAGCATCAGCTGTCCTCGTCCACGATCGTCCTGTAGGAACGCAAGGTCTCGTCCATCTGCAGAAATTATCGGTTCGCGCGCGTTATCGACCAGAGTCTGCGAAGGGTTTTGCAGGTCCACAATGCGCGACCTCGGGCCCGACGCTCGTTCGACCAGGACGTGTCCGAAACCTCTGCTAAATGAGAGATCGTCCTCTGTTAAGTCGCCAACCGGATCGGCCTGAACCCTGTTTGGTTCCTCCGTGATCAGGTGATATCCGGTGAGAGTGAACGCGACATAACTGATCCCATTCGCCGAAGGTCGCGGGCCTGAGTTGAGATAGCCCTGCCTTTGCAAGGGCAGACGGTATGCGTATTCCTCACGCTCGGCACGTTCCAGATGAAGGGTCGAGCGCACGCTGAGGATCACGGAGGCAACCATAGCCGCCGCCCATGCATAGCGACGCCAATCGCGAGCCATGCTTCCTTTCGGGTTGCCACGCCATAGGAGCGCGTACGTTCCAAAGAGTACCGCGATCATCAACGGCAGGCGCGGGACATAGAGAAGAAGCGCAAGACCGAGTGGTCTGTTCGGCACCGGAAGCGGGAACCCGATGCCGAGATAGGCGACGATCAAAGCTGCGAGCCATCGATATTGCCGGTCCTGAAGCAGGATGGCCGAAAGCACGCACACGGGAAATACCATGAGAACGAAATTGTACGAAGCCGGGATCGTGGAGATGGCAAGCGTCGCGGTTAACAACGCCGACCACTCCAGAAGGATTTGACGCTTACGGGCATCCTCGCTGCGAATCAACAAAATGGCAGGCGCAAGCACAAGCATCTGCAAGGCAGGCGCAAGCAATGCATACATCACCGGAGAACTGTGCCACGGATGCGGATTCCACTGGGGTTCGGAGAGAAAAAGACAATGCAGTACGCCGGAGATCGAAGCTGAGTTCGCATAAGTGCCGAGCCCTGCTCCGTGCATCACCCATGGCAGAATCTCCTCCAGCCAGGTGCGGTTTGCGTTGACCCCAAAAACCGCGATGGAGACGGCAACGGCGGAAAGACCCGTGATGGTCGCCGATGCGAGCGCACGCCAATCTCTGCGCTGCAGAAAGAATACGAGTAACAGGAGCGGGAAAACCTTGCAGGCTGCAGCGATGGCCACCAGAGCGCCGGACAAAGCTCGATGTCCCCGGAGATAGCTGAAGCAGGCTGCCGTCAGAAGCAGCAGCAAGAGGATATAAAACTGCCCGTACAGAAGATTGCGATACAAGGGAAAACTGAGGAGTAACACTAAACTTATTCGCTGGTAGCTAAGTTCCGTCATCCGCCGTAACATCCAGCCAATGGGAACAAGAAACGCCAGGTTCAGAAGGATCCAGACATGTTTCGCGGCCAGTGGGGTCAGTTCCGCCATCGGCCACACAGCCAAGGTTGAAAACGGCGTAATAGGTAAGAGTCCAATGACACGGTTGTCGACACCGCGATGATCTTTTTCGCGTTCGATCCACGTCCACTCATACATGCGTGACGTGTCATATCTTTCATGCACCAGCCGCGCCGCCGTGTAATAGTTTGGGAAGTCTGTATTGAGTGTCCGCCACGCTCGCGGAAGGCTGTGCAGGCAAAGAAACAGTACAGCAAAACAGAGCAACGCACGTTCAGCCCAGGAGATGGCACGAAGCTTTGAGAGAGCGGTCACGCCTTAGCGTAGCCGAACTTCGCTCATTCACTTGTCACCTGGTTGTCAGAAGAACGTAATCAGGTGCCGCCCGGTTGACCGCAGTGGCTAAACAGGCTGCGGAAAAAAGTCTTTGTAAGCGAGAAATCGCTCCCTCAGCGGCTAATGCTCGCTGCGGCGAGGCAGCCCGTACCCTTCAAAGAATTGAGTTTTTCCGCGGCAGCCTAAATTGTACGAGAATGGCTCGCTGGCACCGGGCGCTCCTTATTGGCTCAAAATTACGCGTTAACGCGTTAAGTCCCTTTCCGGATGAGTTTATCGACTTTGCGGGCAACTTCTTTCCCATTGGCGCTACCTGCTCACCCTCGCAGACAGGCCCAATGGTCGCGGGCCCGCCTAGGCCGATATTCAGGGAACACTGGTTTAGATTGATTTTTCGAGCGCAAAGTAGCGCGATATGTTTGAAGAGTGCGGGCGGCCTCGCCGCTCTTACCGGACCACAGCCATGCTCGCTGCGGCGAGGTTGCGTAAATGGCTACGCCGGGGCAGGTCGGGACTTGATCCCGTTGCGTACCCTACCCAGGATTTCATCCCATAAGCGCCAACTTATTTTGGAAGACATCGGGGGGAGGACATGGCGGAACTGCCACGTCCGGTTTCGGTGGTTAAAACGGTCCGAGCCGCATGGGTAAGATAAGCACCGCTGAGGTTCCCTCGGCTACGCTCGGGACAGGCTCTTCTGACTGCGCGCCACCAAGCACCGTGACACACGACAAATCTGTGAGGCGCTCCGCTCAGGATGACGATCTTTTGGTGAGTTGGAGTTTCAAAAAACCAGCGTCTTCTCGGATTTCGATGTCTTCCAAAATAAGTTTGTTTTGGAAGACATCGGGGGAGGACATGGCGGAACTGCCGCTACCGGTTTCGGTGGTTGGAAAGGTCCGAGCCGCATGGGTAAGATAAGCATCGCTCGGGTTCCCTCGGCTACGCTCGGGACAGGCTCTTCTGACTGCGCGCCACCAAGCGCCGTGGCGCGCCCACAATCGGTGTGGGCGCTCCGCTCAGGATGACGAGTTTGTGGTGAGTTGGAGCTTCGATGCTCGCTGCGGCGAAGGCTGCCCGTACCCTTCAAAGAGTTGCATGGCGATTGGGAGGCCGATTGCATGCTTCTTCAATGATGTCCGCAGCGCGATCAAGGCCACAGAGCGAACGAATCTGCGTTTGCAGGTTCTCAGCCGCATTCCGGTAGCGGGAATCCTCTAGCACTTTGACCAGCGCGGCTCGAATCTGCTGCGCGGAACGGTTTTCTGTTGAGAGGACCTCGGCAACGCCCAATCTCGCGAGGTGCGCGGCAATTGTGGGTTGATCGAGAGCGATGGGCAGGGCAAGCATGGGTTTTCCCTGCATCAGGGTTTCCAGTACAGTGTTTTGGCCCGCATGCGTAATGACGACTTCGGCTCTGCTCAGCAGTTCAAGCTGTGGCGCATTTTCTACAACCAAAGGATTTCCCGGCAAGCCGGTAAACATCTCCGGATCGCGCCGTCCGCCCAGAGAGATCACCAACTGCAGGTCCAATCCGTTACAAGCCTCGGCGATCCGCTGAAAGGTTGCAGGAGCGCCCTTACGCGTCGTTCCCAGGGACGCATAGACCAAAGGCCGCCCGTCCAACCGGTCCCAGGCAAACTCCACGACAGCTCTCCCTGCTCCATCCACGAACGGCCCGGTATAGAAGAAGTTAGCGGGTAGCTCGGAGCGGGGAATGTCGAGGCACTGTGGCCACTGCGTGATGTGGGCCAGCTCTGGAAACGTCTTTCCGATCCTTACTATCGATCCGAGTCCCGCCTGTTTTCTGTAACGGTCAAGGCTGCGACGAATGGGGCCTCGCATGCGGAGTATGGAGACTTCGAGAAGCGATTTCTGCAAATGCTCTAACCATGAAGGTGAAGGAGCGATCGATCGAGGAGCTTTCCATCCCAAGTTTTGCGGAATGGAGGTCGACACGATGAAATAAGGCAAACGAAGTATTTCGGCGACCGTAGAGGCGGCCAGTGAAATTTCGCTCATGATGAGAGTGTCCACTCCGGCAGCCCGAATTGGGGCCGGATATTCCCTTAGAAACGCCTCCATTTCCGCAATCGTGCGATTCACTCTGTCGCGTATCTCCCCGATAGATGTCGGGGAGATAGGGAGGCCTGTTTTCGACCGCTGCTGTTTGGATCCGGGAAAACCAGGTATTTGGATAGGGGAAAACTCCAGCCCACGCTCGCGCACTCGCTGCTCCAGTTCAGGATGCTGGAAGAGGGTGACCCTGTGCCCGCGCGCTATCAACCGTCGAGAGAGTGCGATGAGAGGATTCAGATGGCCGGCGCCTTTGTGGGACAGCACTCCGAAGTGTGACACTACCGCCCACCACGACGAGCACTCAATGCATGCGATTCCACAGTCGAGATATCAGCGATGGAGTCCGGCATTTTGACCGCGCGGCCACCCAGCCGCACTTCGCCGGAGCCCAACACTGCTTCGGCCTTGCGCAGGAGTTCTTTCACCGGAGCGCGCAGCCAGCGGACGCTTCCTGCAATCCACAGCGGCTCCAAACCGTGTTTCACCTGCGGCGGAAGCAGCTTCCAGACAGCTTCGGAAGCGAGCTGGACTTGGCCTCTTATGATGACAAGTTCGATATCGTGCATGGAGAGCGTAGGTAACCTCTGCGCAGCAGGCTCGCCCGTGTCTCGAACAGCAATCAGATCGGTCGCGCCGGATACCCCAGGTGCTTCAGAGACATGGAGCGACCCCTCCCCGTCTTTCAAACGAAGGATCGCTGCCGGAGTTTCTGTCACCATGCGATAGGCATGATCGGGTGCGATGCCGCAGAACTCGATCGCGAATCGAATCTCGTCCAGCAAGTCTCCCACCGCCGTCAGAGGAGAATCGCTCCCCAGCGCGACGTTTTCGATCGTTCCAAGAAGCGCCATATCCGGAAGCTTTTCGAAGAGAAATCGATTGGACGATGGGCAGACAATGAGTGAGGCCTGCCGCAACCGCATCAGCGCGACGCCTGCCTCGTCCAGCGCCAGACCATGCACGAGTACGGCACGCGCATCCAAAACTCCGAGCCGATCAAGCACAAACACTTCTTGCGTTGCCAGGTCGTCGACCCCTTCACACGCGTGCATGATGAACGCGCTTCCATCGGGTGCAGCAGAACGCGCCTGGCGAAGATCGCCACCCAATGCGGGAGAATGTGCCCACCCATATTGCTGAACGACTCTGACCGGAAAATCGTTTGCTTGCAACGGGGGCCACAAGGGGTCATGATGGCACACCGTTGTGACCCCACACAGAAGGTTCCGTATGCCGCCCCACCAGAGGCGCACGTCCCTGGGTACCGATTTACGCTTTGCGATGATCTCGGGAAAAGTGGAGTGTATGTCTTCTCCCCAGTCGACGTAATTCCGGTAGGGTGGATTGCCCAGATTCGGAAACAGCGCAAAATGCAAATGGTCATGCGCGTTCACCAACCCCGGCATGACCAGAAAGCCGCTCAGGTCGATCTCAGCGCCTCGGGATGTAGTCACGAAGGACGTATCTGGGTCATGCTGAATTTGCGCAAGCCGCGCGCCGGCAATCTCTATCGAACCCCGCATACTATGGTGCGGCCCAACGGCATAGCGGATTCCGCGAAGCAACATCGTTTCATGAGCTTCGGGTGATTGCGAAAGATCACGCATGCTTGCTCGCGACATAAATTCGAAAACGTGACGGTTCTCGCCGGCCGCGCAGCTTCGCAATCCATGGACGCATCGCCCATTTCCATCCATACCAGGGACGATGCACCGTCCAACGGATCGAAAACTTCTTCTCCAGCCCTTGCAACCGCTCGTCTGTTAAAAACTCAAGGCTCTTCACCGAGTCCGATGGCGTCCCGAAGCGTTGACGAAACGCAGCGTGCCGCTCGACGATCATTTGTCTTCCGCTTTCTTCCCGGCAATACCAGGGAGTATCGCTGATGATCACCTTCCCTCCAGGCTTCAGACAGCGCAGGGCTTCACCCAGGGTAGCTTCATAATCTTCCGCATAGTGAAACGACGCATTGAAGAGGACCACATCAAACTGCTCATCCCCAAAGGGAAGGCGGGTTGCCTCGGCTTGAAATCGCGGAATCGGAGCCGATAAGTGTTTGTGAAAATGGCCGGCGGCGCCGAGCCCGTCATTCGCGTTGGTGAGCAAGTCGACCGCCACCAGGCTATAGCCGAGGAGCGTCAAACGAAAACTCATCCAGCAGTTCCCTGCGCCCAGATCGAGAATCGAGCCACGGCCCTGTAATGGCTTGAGTACATGCCTGATCAGAAAGTCGTAACTTCTCGCTCGGATCTTCCATTGCCCGCTGTTGCGCCCGCTCGTGTCTTTGTACGGCAACGCAAGATAGAACTCCTCGTTTTGGCTACCCCGGCCTTCCGCTGCGCGAATGCGCTCATACTCCGCAATGAACCGCGCGTAGTAAGCAACTCGCTCTGGAGGGAGCGAGTGCACGATGCCATGGTGAATTTCCATCTGGAACTCACAACGCGGGCATTCGAGTCCATCGACCTCTCCTTTGCAGCGAGGACATTGCAACTGGATACCGGGCAACTGCACATCGGAAGGAATGGCCGGCCCCATCCTATTGTCATCTTCCACGTGCGCGCCAGCCTCTCTGTGCGGCAGAAGATCTTCCGGCATCTAGGCCTTCCTGGACGAAGTCAGATGTTCGATGGAAACCAGAGATGAGGAGGCGATGACATCAATCGTCTTTGGAAACTCAAAGGCGTCTGAGACCCAGTGCAGGGGCTCCATCTCATGGACCACTTGCCACAGGCGGGTGACGCGGACATGGAGCTCGTCCTCAGCCTCCGGCTGATTCCAGGAGTCAACCTCGGCATGTAACGCTTCGCGCACGGCTCGATAGAAATCAGTCGTGTAGGCCGCCTTGAACATGATGCAGAGGTCGTCGCTATCCGTCCAGTTGCGCTTCGGCCCAAGCTGCGTCCGCACGCGTTCATAGAAGACAGTGCCGGGCAGCGGGTAGGAAAACGAAATCCCGATGTCATCCGGCCTAAGCTTCCGAACCAAGGCAATCGTCTCCTGGAGTTCGCTCCAGGTCTCACCCGGATAACCGAACTGCAGGAAAAAGCAGGCGCGAATGCCGGCGTCTCTTAGGCGCTCCCGAGCGGTCTTCACCGCGGCCAGAGTAATTCCTTTATCCATCGCGTCGAGTATGGCCTGGGAGCCGGATTCCACACCCATCCACACCTCGGCACATCCGGCAGCCTTCAGATGCAGGACCGTATCCTCGCGCATTAAATCGGCGCGTGATTGCACCTTGAACGGTATGGCGGCATTCCTTGTTGCGATTTCTTCTGCGAACTCCTTTACCCAATGGTGGTTCAAGGCGAACACATCGTCACCGAACCAGATGTGCTCCACGCCCGCTTGCTTCAAAAGCGCCATCTCTTCGGCTACGGTGGAAGCTGCACGCAGATGGAAGCGATTCCCTGAGATCGGTTTCGCGCACCAGTTGCAGCGATAGGGGCAACCGCGGCTGGCCACCATGTTCGTCGAAAAGTATCCATGCGCTTCAAGCCACGCGGAACGATACTGTTCCAGATCGATGAGGTCGCGTGCGGGCAAAGAAAGCTCAGCCCATGCCGGGTTCTTCGCCAGATGTTGCGGACTCTCGACTACCTGGCCGTCTTTGTCCAGCTTTACCAGGCCATCCAACTCAGGAATTTTGGTTTCCTGAAGGATCGACGTGCACAGAGCGGCAAGGACGTCCTCCGCTTCTCCGCACAGCACATAATCGACCTCATTGGCGAGAAACAGAGCGGGATTGTCTGTGGAATCAGAACCGTGAACCACGACAACAGCGCCCATTTCCCTGGAAGCCTTCGCGATCTCCCAGGCGACTTCTCTCATGCGCGTGAGGCACATCTTCGAAAGGAAGTTGAAATCGTCCTCATAAACGACCACGATCTTGGGCCGGTGCTGTTGCAGCATCGTTCGAAATGTCTCCGACGGCGGGTTGAGCATGGCATCGAAGACCGCTACGGAGATTCCGCAATCGCGCAACGCCGTGGCCGCATAAAGCGTTCCGATGGGCACGTATGGCTGCATCTTGCGCAATTGCTTCGCGTCGTACGGAAGGTGATACGAATGTGTCAACAAGACGTCAGCCAAGCTTCACCTCCATGGAGCGTCCTCTGGCTTCCATAGGCCACAGGATCGAATACACTAGCGTAGCTTTGTTCTGCACTGCTATTTGTCTCAGGAATGTCAACCCAATGTCATCTTTTTAACTGGTGATTTTTGACCGCGCACGCGCGTTCGACTGGCACAGATAAGACGCATCGAAACCGGCGGGAGAGGTCGGCGGGAAACGAGAGCTGTCTATCCGTTTTGCGTGACAGCATCCGAGAGATGACCGAGTTTTTCGCGCTTGACGGCGAGATAGTGAGCGGAGTAAGGACTGCCCGGTACTTCTGCGCTTATGCGTTCCACAATCTCGATTCCTGAAGCGACCACCGCGCCAATCTTCTCCGGATTATTCGTCATCAAGCGCAAGGACCGAACGTTGAGAAAACGCAGGATCTGAACGGGAAGGCGATAATCGCGCAGGTCTACGGCATGGCCGAGCTGCAGGTTGGCCTCGATCGTGTCTAGTCCCTGGTCTTGAAGAGCATAGGCACGCAGCTTCTCGATCAGCCCTATACCGCGGCCTTCCTGATGCTCGTAGAGCAGTATCCCCGCTCCTTGCTCCGCAATGGCACGCAAGGCCAGATGAAGCTGATCGTGGCAGTCGCAACGCAGCGAGTGAAATACGTCTCCGGTGGTGCATTGTGAGTGGATGCGGACCATGGGAGGCAAACTATGAATATCGCCGAGCACGAGAGCGAGAGCGCTCTCCGGGGGGTTAATCTTCGCTTTGGGTGCAGCGTCCAGACCTTCAAAGCCCAACAGGCGGAAATGAGCCCAACGTGTTGGAAAGCTGATATCTGCGACTTGTCTCAGTGTAATCAATGGAATTGCCCTCTGGAGGTCCGCTTAAAGCTTACGGATTTTCGGTTCTTTACGCGTCTTTACGGCGGAACTGATACAGCACGTGATCTCCCAGCCACGCCAGGGGAGAGGCAGCCACGCGGTCGAACCGTTCGAGCGCCGCGAGCAGCCGCGGGCGAGTTGAAATCCACGGTTCCGCCGCACTGGGCGGTACCGCCACTCCGATACCGATCCGCTTCTCCAGCGCGAACCAGGGGGCAAACGCACGTTCCACTTCGGAGCGCCGGTGATAGATCACCTGAAACTGACGTTTAGCCAGTCTCGCCGGCACCGCACCGCGTTGACTGCGCCGAAAGGCCTGACGAGGCCGCCCGCGAAGCGTTTCCACTACCATCTCACCGGGGCAGCAGGTGCCAAATAACACCAGCATGGCCACACCACCGGGCTTTAGCAGCCTGACGAGACCACGCGCCACGGGCTCAAGATCCATCACGCAGTTAAGCGGCGCGAAATTTGAGAAGACGCCATCGAACAAAGGGCGCCTCGCCGCAAGGTACCGTTCGGCAAAGGCCTCCATTTCTTCCCCGGAGGTAACCTCCGCCGAGGCTCCCAGAGGGGCCAGCTTTTCGGTGGCCAGCTTTACCATGGTGGGCGAAGGGTCGGTCAGGAGTACGTCAAATCCGCGTTCCGCCAGATAGGCCGCGTCTTCTCCGGTGCCCCCGCCAACCTCCAGCAAACGACCGCCGGCTGGGAATTGTTGCAGCAAGGCGGCACGCACCGCACGACGTTGGGCGGCCACACTTGACCAGGCGCCGAACCGCGCATCGAATGCCGGTGCCACTGCGTCGAAAGCAAGAGCTGCGGGGCTTAAAGAAGAATTCATGAGGAAAGCCGATCCCGATGCCGGCGCCAGCGGTAGGCCTCTGCTGTGTAGCGGAGCCCCTCCACGATGTGAAAGCGAAGGCGCGAAGAAATGAAGCGAACCTGTATGCGATATCGGGCGATCGTCGTCGATAGCGTCTCGTCCTCGGCAGCTCGGATGACGGCCGGTGGTAGCCGCGACGGCCAGAGCGATTTCGTAGCTGGTCTGCTTGCCGAAACACCGGCAGTCTCAAGCTCCTTCTGCAGCAAGAGGTAAAGTTTGGTGCCCGGAGGTTTTCCAAGGGCTGTTCGGCGGCCATACAGATCAACCCAGAGACGCGCTGGGGAAGGCAACACGTCCACCGTCCACGACGTCAGCGCTTCTGGAGCGAAATTACCCATGATGGAGGCGATCAGGTAGGTGACGACTCCGATCCCGAGGCAAGTCTTCCGGTCGCCTTCCGCTCGGACGCGAAGCTCACGCCAAAATACATCGTCATCGCGCCGGGTGAGCATATGACGGTAGAACTCAAGAAGATGCGACGCGCGGGAAAATCCACTGCATACATCCTTGAAGGCATGCATGGCCTGGCCGAGAAAAAGATCGACCGGCGAAAACATGGGCATGGCGATGCCGTACATCTCCCGGTACTGAACTCGATCCAACCGCGAACCCTGGTCCAGGGTATCGGCGTCTAAATGTAGCTCCACTCCGCGGTACGACAGGTCTTTATATAAGTCCTTCGCAGAGACATGGGGTGTCTCGTTGATCTTGAACTCCCAGGTCTTGCTGCTAATGGCATACAACCGGTATCCCCTGCGCTCAAGAATTTGGCTCGCCTGGAGAGCGCTGTTCTCAGCCACGAGATAGTCAAGATCAAACTGGTGCCTGAGTTCCGGACGGGGCACGGACGAGGGAGAGAGCGAGATGCCCTTCATCACGGCGTAACACAGGCCAGCTTCTTGAAATTCGAGCTGGATGGCGACCGACTCATCCGCCATGCCGCGTGTTCGTTGGGCATTGTCCTTCATCTTTTGCTGCAAGTCATCGACAACCGATTTTGGCAATGCCTCGCTCAGTCCCGAGTGGACGAAGCGATCCAGGAAGTACAGTGCAAGACCGCTGACGTCCAGCCAGCAGAGCAATTTCTTCCATTCCCGTGGCGAGAGGTGCCGTAGCAGCTCAATCTGACCGGGGATCGGGTCGGAAAAGCCCAATAAGACAACCTCATGGATTTGCTGCTCACGGCTGAAGCAGGGCGCCGGTTTGACGGCATCCCGCATGGAAGTGGAGACAGCGGAAACCGCAATGGAGCAAGCGCCGGAGGAAGTACAAAGATCGCGCTCCTCAACTTCGCGCGCAAGTCCCTGATTGGAGAGTTGGGCCATGCACGTTTTCCTCCTGGTCTTTGGCTACTTTTTGGCTGGTCTTCCGGCGTATGCGAAACAAATGTTAGCTTTCCGCAAGAAGACGTAATGAGGCAAGAGTAGCGGGCTTCGTGCAACAGGTTGTCATCTCGCGGTCAAGGAAATGTCACGGCATTGTCGGGTCTGTGAGGAATACCCGGCGCAAGTATCTTTCGCGCGATGCGCTTCGTGCGGGACCGGCTGCGGCGGCAACCCCACTCAAACCAAAGGCTTGAATCCGCCCACCCAGCTTCTGGGTTGGCGAGAGGCAAAAAGCAAAACCTGATTTGGGTAAGTGCGGCTGAGAGTAGCCCAGGACGATCGTCTTCAGTACACGTCCCGCCAGGGAAGGCTAAAGCGTGGATGGAACCCGGTTAGTTTGTTCAACGCCTCGCTAAGAACAACTCACTTATATCCTACGTAGCGTATCAACTGATCGATCTCGTGCTCTTGATCGGCGAGTACCGCGGTCGCCAGATCGGCTATAGTCACTATCCCGAGCATCGCGCCGTTTGCCAGGATAGGAAGATGGCGGATCTTCTTTGTCGCCATGATCTGCATGCCATCCATGATCTTCACGTCGGGACCAGCCGTGATCACGGGGCTCGTCATGATCTCCCGAACCAGCACATCTTTTCCATTCTTCCCTTGTAAGACAACCTTCGTGCCATAGTCTTTCGCGGATACGATTCCCAATAGGCTTCCTTGCTCGATTACCAGGACAGCCGCTATTCCTTTGGCCGCCATCACGGCTAGCGCGTCATATACCGTGGACTCTGGACCCACCGAATGAATCGCAGACCCTTTTCTCTTCAAAATCGAAGCGATTGTCTCAACCATTTGGATGCCTCCTCAATGCTTCAACAGCTTAGGATGGGCGTGCTGCGCGACATGGCCATCAACGCGAGACAAGAAACAAGGCTCCAAAGGCTCCCTGCGCGCAAAGTTCAAGCGCGCCGGCTGGGGCGACGACTTCCTCCACCGCCCGCTGGAGATGTCTCGAAATGCGATTGCCCTGGGGTCTGTAGATTCGGGCTTCACTTCAGGTTCTCTGAGGTGAAGGGAAAACTGTTATCATTCGAGGTTGCAAGATGTTGCCTGCATCCGTATCGGGCTCCTCTGAGGCTTCTTTACAACGCCCCCCGAATTCGGAGCAAGCCGGCAAAAGGGACCCTGACGATGCCATCGAACCATGAGGTCTTCGAGACCCGCAAATCCCAAATTGGAGAACACGACAGCAACGAAACTTTGGGCCTTGATTGTACTCTTTTGGAATCGAAAGAGGAACTGGAACGCGTTCTCAATCACCCGCCGATCAGCCGATCTTTGAACCTTGTCCGGTTCCTGTCGTTTGTTTGCAACAAGTATTTTGACGGTGAAGGCGAGGAGATTCGGGAACGAACGGTGGCAGTCGAAGCGCTTGGGCGAAAGGAGTCCACATTCGATTCACACGACGATCCCATCGTTCGTGTGACAGCCAGGGAGCTCCGCAAGAAGCTCAGCGAGTATTACGAGAACGAGGGAAGAGATCATCGCTTTCAGATCGTACTGCCGAGGGGGCGGTACATTCCCCAATTTGTGAGCAATCAGGCGGGACTCACCGCCGTGTCGCCAGGTGTTGAGCGCGCGACAGGGGACGAGCAGCTATTGAGTGTTCCCACCTTGGCGCTCCACGAGAAAGTTGCCCCCGCCTCCCCGCTCGACAAAATGAGCGGACGTTGGCGTATGCCCCTGAGATATGCGTTCGTCGCGGGCGTCCTTGCCGTTGTATTTCTCGCAGGCTACCTGGTGGGACATCGCCAAAGTTCGTCAGCCGTAACGCTCAATGCGCCGGTAGACTGGGGCGAGCCGGTGTGGAGCGACGATTTCGACGGGCCTGACGGCCACCCTCCTGATCCGACGCGTTGGGTTCAGGAGACCAATTCACAGGGTGGGTCGAAGGGCGTTCCTTGCAGCGATCATCTCAACTGCCCTTCGGCGGAGCAGAGCGTATTCCTCAATGGGACAGGGCAACTGGTACTGCGAGCCTCGCGAAATCGCGACGACTCGTGGACGACAGCGCGACTGTCCACGCGCGGCCTAAAGGATTTTCAGTATGGCCGGATCGAGGCGCGGATGAAGATACCGGTAGGGGCTGGTTTGTGGCCGGCCTTCTGGTTAATGGGCTCCAATTTCTCGAAGGTCGGTTGGCCGGCGGCCGGGTCGATCGACGTCATGGAGAATGTTGGAGCACAAAATGGACGCCACGGCCTGGGACCGAATGTGATTCGATCGACGCTACACGGGCCAGGCGCCTATGGACAAAACGGAATGTGGCACGACTACACTCTACCGAACGGGGGACGAGTAGACGACGGTGGTTTTCACACGTACGGCATCATCTGGTCGCCTCAGACAATGCAGTTCTATGTTGACACCCCTTCCAATGTGTACTTCATAAAACAGGCGAGCGATCTCCCTAAGGGATCGGAATGGGCGTTCGATAAACCCTTCTATCTGGTGTTGAGTCTGGAAGTCGGCGGGGACTGGCCTGGAGGCACAGACAACCTGACGCCCAACCCTGCCGACATGGACATCGATTATGTACGGGTTTACAGTTTGCCGCCCGCTCTCCAAAAGACCGGAAGGCAATCCTTTTAGAGCAGTCAGCGTATCTCTTCAGGCTGAAGCGTGTAGACCCGTACATAGTCGACAAGCATGGTCGCGGGAAACGGTGTCGCCGCATCGGGATTACCTGGCCAGGCGCCTCCCACGGCGAGGTCTAGGAGAATATAAAACGGATGATCAAAGACCCACCGCTTGCTGCTCGGTATGCTGTCTATTGTTTGGGTTTCAAATAAATGGTCGTCCACGTAGAAGCGGATTACATCGGGCGCCCATTCAACCGCGAACACGTGGAAGTTGTCGCTCACGGCTTCGTGGTTGGGTAAAGTGTAGGCTCCTATGAGCGGGTTGTTCCCTGAATAGTCGGGCCCGTGCAGTGCCCCGTGAACCTTCTCTGGTTCAAAACCGACATTCTCCATGATGTCGATTTCGCCGCATGACGGCCACCCCGCCGAAGTGAAGTCGCTGCCAAGCATCCAAAATGCAGGCCAGATCCCCTGCCCCTTCGGTATCTTGATACGAGCTTCGAACCGGCCATACTTCTGCTGAAAGTGACCGGCCGTTTCGAGCCTTGCGGAGGTGTAGTTTCGTGCAATCCCATCGGGTCCCTTATAACTTTCCTTCCTGGCGGTGATGATGAGCTTTCCGCCCTCCATGTGCAAATTGGTTGGCAGGTCCGTGTCGTATTCGAGCTCTTGATTGCCGAACCCGGAACCATCTCTGACGATGCTCCATTTTTTTGCATCCGGCAGGCTACCATCGGGCCCATCGAATTCATCATTCCAGACCAACGTCCATTGACTACCTGCATGATCTCGTTGTCTGTTGGATTCGCCGGATGCTGCGCCGGGAATGGCGATCCATGCCGCCAAAAGCAATCCTGCACCGGCAATCCGGACCTTTGACTGAAACATCCTGCATCCTTTCTCACTTATTGGGACTGCGTGTTACTTGCGGTCCACGCTCACTGTCTCAGCAGGTTGAACGCTCTTCGGAAATTGTTTTGTCGACAGGGCTGGGTAAGGCATTGGGGGGCGAACTCCCTCACCCAGCGCTGTCGACCGCAGACATCAAAAAGTAAACCGCGCTCCGAACTGCCCAACACGGCCGCCGCCACTAGCGTAATTGGTGATGCGGCCATAGTTGGGATCGGTCAAGTTGGTGATCGGTCCGGCGAGATGTGCGCGATTGAAGACGTTGTAGAACTCCATGCGAAGAGTCAGGTTGTATTGGTTGTCTGAGCCCGCGGTGAAGCTCTTGTGTGCTGCAAGGTCCTCGGAGGAAAAGCCGGGATTGCGAGCGCCGGCCTGGAAGTTCTGGCCGTTCCCCAGCGCTCCTACCGCAGCGTTGGGATTGGAGAAACATGACGTATTGAGGTACGCTTGCCCGATTCCTTTGTGACCCGTCGTGAGATTGCAATTGGAAGCGATATTGGCGTAGACCGCCTGAAAGCCGGGGTAACTATTGGAAGAGTGCAGTGATATCGGAGTGCCAGAGTTGTAGTGGAAGTTGAGGTCCGTGCTCCAGCCACCGGCGATCTCATCCAGCAATCGACCCGAATTTCCCAGGAATTGTTTCCCCCGGCCGAAGGGAAGGTTATAGAGGACATAACCCTTCACGATATGGGTCTCGTCAAAGTCCAGAATATCTTTGCGCTCGTCTTTCAGGTCGTAGATGTTTTGCAGAGAGCCCGCGTAGTACAACTCTTCAAAGTCCGAATCTACATCTCCATGAGCGCGAGACCAGTTATAACTCCCTTGCGTCGAGAGCCCGTTGGCCACTCGCCGTGTAATGCTCAGTTGCACGCTCTTGTAGTCTCCATTGCCGAGCGGCGAGCCGACCGAATACAACGGACCAAAGCCGGCTGCAACCTGCGGAAAGGGCGTGATGCCCGCGTAGGATGCGCCCACTCCTTTGTAATAACCGTTATAGGATGCCGGATAGGCGCCATTCAGTAAGTAGTTTTGCAGGTTGGCCACGGTGGGCTGGTTGTTGCGGAAGATCCCGCTTTGCAGGTGATAGCTCGCGCTCTGAATCCAGTTCGCTTCGAACGTCGTAACGCGGTCGAGTTCGCGCTGAATGCCGATGTTGTATTGCTCCGTATTGCCGGGCGTTAAGGACCGCGGATCGATACTTACCGGACCGTACTGGGTGTAGTCAGGCGTCTTCACCTGACTAAGAATGGGGTTGTAGCCATTGGCCCAGTTGAAGTTGCTCTGCGTGCTCTGTTGGTAGAATCCCGGGTTTCCGCTCGTCTGATAGGGAATGCCGCCGTATGTATTTAGGTTGAGCGGCACATAGAACACGGCGTAGTTGCCACGGAGAACCGTCTTACTCGTCAGCATATAAGCCGCGCCGATATGCGGGGCATAGTTGAACCAGTCCTGGCGGGTCTCCCATGACTGGCTGCCATTGGCGAGGTACTGGTACTCGCCTTGCAAGCCTGTAACTGGGTTCGAGGCATCGGTTACAAAGCTGGACCAATGACCGTACTTCTCCTTGTAGGGATTGTTGTAGTCCCAGCGAAGGCTCAAGTTCACGGTGAGCCGCTGATTCACCTTGATGGTGTCACTGGCATAGACCGAGAATGTTTTGCGGCGCCCATACTCCGGGTCCGCAGTCGTATTGGTGGCCCGGAAAACATTGCCGAGAAGGAAACTGGCGAAGGCATTTCCCAGGTTGTTGTAGCCATTGGCGTAGTCGTACCAGGCGCCCGCGGTCGACGTGGGATCGAAGATGAGTGGGTTTCCACCTTGAAACGTTCCCTGATCGGGATGAGAGTTGAATTGCAAAGCGCGAAACTCAGCACCTAACTTCAGGCTGTGCCGCCCATGGTTGTAAATGACCTGATCGCTATAGACGTATGTGTTGCCGGAATAGTGATCGTTGAACTGGCTCCCCAGCGGAGAGAAGTTCCAGCCGTTCTGGTAATTTGCTCCATTCCCGAAATAGCCGGAAGAGAAGTTGATGAGCGGGAAGTTACCGGCGCCGTTGAGCAGCCCCAGCTTGCTGTCATAATTCCCAGACTCTGAAAGCGCGATGCTCGGATTGCGGAAGCTGTTGAACGTCGCATACACGGTATTCACTACATTCGGTGTAAACGCGTAGGAGTCGCTGATGCGGGCGCCTGGAGCCGTGGTGTTGTGACTGTACGAGTTCGCCAGCGGGCCGCCGTTCGGGAGTATCGCGGACCAGGCTCCCCCTTGGTCGGCGTTGATGCGCGGGTAGTCATCGTAATAGAAGGAGCCGTTCAGATGCTGCCGGCTGCTGACGTTGTAGTCGATCTTGATACTGCTCTGGGTATTGTGAAAGTAGGGGTCCGGTTGATACGCCGGACCAGCATCGTTGAGCGTCGTGTTCGTCTGCGGCTTGTAATACTGATGGAATAACTGAATGATCTGGCGCGTTGGCGAGGATGTGATCAGGCTCGTGGGAATCTGGTTATTCACGAAGACACAGTTGCTGGATGGATCGACGACTGCTCCCTGGTAGACCGTGTGTCCGCAAGGGTCCGTGCCGATCACGTTCGAGGTCGTAAGCTGCGGGCTGAGGTCCGCGAATGCAGCCGTGCTCCCGTCGGCATTCAGTCCCAGCATGGCGTCGGTCGGCACCGTTCGGCTGTTATTTCCAAGAGCCAGGTCGCTCTGCTGATACCGCTCGAGTGCGACGAAATAAAACAGCTTGTTCTTTATGATGGGACCGCCAAAACCGCCGCCCCAGTCAGAGAGGGCATCGCTCTTATGCAGATACGCCGGCGCGTTGGAGGGATCGGTAATGGCAGCCAGCCGGTTGGCCGCGCTATAGGCATCCAGACCCGTCGAATGCAGAAACCCAAACAGACTGCCATGAATCTGGTTGGCGCCTGATTTCAGCTCGTAGCGAAACACGCCGCCGCCGCTGCGTCCGGCATCTGGGGCAATGCCCGCCGTATCCGCCTGAAACTCCTGGACGGCCTCCTGCGGAGGCTGCGATTCACTGATGTAGCCGCCAATCTGCGAGATGGCTGATGTGCCGTCGATCAACACCTCTTTCGTGAACGCCGTGCTGCCATCGATATGCGAACTGTAATCGCTCCCTTCAACTCCGGGAACATATTGAAAGAGGAAGTTCGATAGATTTCGGCTCCCCTGGACGTTGATCGGAAGTTCGCTCACGGCCTGGGCGTTGAGATTGGTCCCGATGGACGTAGTCTCCGTCTGAAGTTGAGCCGGTTCTCCTGTCACCTGTACCGTCTCACTTGTGCCCCCTGCCGAAAGCGACGCATTTATCTCGACCACCTGGCCAATGAGCAAGGTGATGCCGGTTCGGTCCAGAGTCTTGAAGCCGGGATCGGTGAACTCAACCTTATAGTTGCCAATCGGGAGGTTGCCTACGCGGTAAAGGCCCCCGTTGTCCGTGGTCACCGTCTGAGTATCGTTTGTTCCAACATCAATCACCCGGACTTGAACTCCCGGAATGACCGCGGAGGTCGAGTCTTTAACCGTTCCCGTGATCGTTGCGCGGTCGGACTGCGCGAATATGGGGGTGCTGGCAAGAGCCAATGTCAAGATGGCCGAAGTTAGAGTTCTTTTCCATGTCAATGTCATGCTGATCCTCGTCATGCAGATCCTCCCAAACCGTCCATGGCGTTCGGTATTCAACTTCGTGCCAAATTGTTCCAGTCGGGACGTGCGAGAGCATTGAAATCTGAGGACAGCATCATTGAATACGTAATGGAAGATAAATTTACGGAGCATCGCAAATTCGAGCGTGGGAAGGCTCAGGTTAACCCTTGATCCGCAGGGGCCAGACACTTGCTTTCTACAGCCCCCCTGCATTGCCGGACCCATCGAGCGATTGGATTCATTGACATGTCTGCTGTCTTGAACGGCCGGCGTTTGGCTTCTACGGTAATGAGGTGTCGAGTTGCAACGATTTACCTCTGACCGCTCCGGTTAACCCGTAGATCGATCACCGATTTACCTGCCTGGCTTTGTAGTCGCGCGTATCTCTTGTCGTCGCGCGCATCCGAGGAGCGCCGTAATTGCGCTGGTCTTGGAGTCTGTTTCATGGGTAGGCACGGGGCCTCAAGGTGTGGGCTTTCGCTTGAGGGCGTACATACGCTCAGACGGTGGGACATGAGAAATGGAACGCAAACAGAAAAAGTTGCTGCACTTTAAATGGGGAATGAGGGATCCGGGATCCTTATTGGAGCCACGCGGAGTTTTCTTTTCTTATTGGCCCCAATAAGTGATTGATTCTTTGGTGGAGCTGAGCGGGATCGAACCGCTGGCCTCCTCGTTGCGAACGAGGCGCTCTCCCAGCTGAGCTACAGCCCCACAAGACCGGAGACACTAGTTTAACAGCCAACAAAGGAATTGAGAAAGTAGGCAAGCGGAAGGACCGGGTCGGCTCGTCCGCTTGAGTTCGAACTCAGGTTATTTCCCCTTGAGACGGCTCTCCAGTGCGGCAAACAGCGCTTCAAGATCGGCTTTAGGAATTTGGCCCTGGGCCATTCCGGGGGAGCCTCCCCCGCGCAGGCCGTAAACCGCCAAGGCTTCGCGCAGGAGGGTGCCGCAATCGACCTTTGCACCAGAGCCGGCGGCCACGACCACCCTGGCGGGCTCCTCTTGTGTTGCTGCCAGCAGTACGCAGGCCTGAGAGTCAGAGGCTACCAGCCGCGACGCCAGTAACTTGAGGTAGTTGGCGTCGCGATCGGGAAGGACCAGGCGGAGCACGCGCCTATCTCCGCGAGAGGCATGCTCAGCGAGAAGGCTGGCGGCATGAAAAGTGGCCAGTTCTTCGGTCATTTTCTGGCGCGCTTTATTGGCGGCTTTGCCCTCGGCCAAGAGCCGCTGCACCGCTTCAGGAACGTCGATTCGCCCTACCGAGAGTGCGCTCGCGGCATGGGTCAGGTTAGCCAGGTCGTGACGCGCCATGACGGCGGCGCGGAGGCCGCATACGAACTCCACGCGGATGCCCTGCCGCATGCGTTCGGTACCGCGGATATGCAGACCGCCAATCTGGCCGGTGGCCTGCACGTGGGTTCCTCCGCAGGCGTTCAGGTCAAGCTCATCGATGTCTATGAGGCGGATGTCACCGTCTCTTTCGGGCAGTTTGAGCAATGTTCCGGCGGCAAAGAGCATCTCGGCTTCCGTGCGGGGGATGGTGCGTATGGTGACCGGGCGATTTTCCGCGATGATCTCATTAATCGCATCTTCCACCTTCTCCAACTCTTCCTGTGAAATCGCCTCCCGGGCGACATCGATGGTTGAGCTCATTTCGCCCAAATGGAAGGAAACGGTGGCCGCAGCCAGCTGCCGGTAGAGTATCGCCGACAGCAGATGCTGACCCGAATGCTGTTGCATGTGATCGCGGCGGCGATGAAGGTCGATGTATCCGCGAACAGCGGTTCCGGCGAGCAGTGGTTTCGGTGTGGTGTGCCATACCTCTCCCTGCTCGTCCTCGTCTACTGCGAGGATCGGCGCCTCGAGCAGCGCGCCACCGGACGAAACGGCGGTGAGCAGGCCAGTGTCGTGCGGTTGGCCTCCGCTGGTGGGGTAAAAAGCGCTACGATCCAGGGAAACCTGCCACAGGGAACGGCCTTCGGTCCGCGAAACCAGGCGGATATCGGAAACCTGCGCCTCGAAGGTCGTCAGAGATGGGTCAGCGTAGTAGAGCCGGTCAGACATCCTGACGTTATTCTATCCGGGGGAGCCTGTAAGCTCTGAGCCGACCAGCGCCATGCGTTTCCGCAATGCGCGCTTTGGAGAGACCGGGTGCCATTTTTCAAGGCTAATTTTCGCGGAGTTTCTTTCCTGTTTTGCATCACGAGCCTGACGGCGCATGGGCAGTTCCTCGCCCCAAGACCAGCGCCCGGCCCCTCCTGCGCGAATTTGCTGCAGGCGCAGGACGCGAAGGCTGTTCCGGTGTGCCAGGCGGAGGTCGATGATGCTGAGCGCGCACCGGCCACGGAACACCTGGCGCGCATCATCGCCAGCGATAATTACGGAGTGGCGCTGCTTGCGGTTGCTCATCAACCCAGGCAGTCTCTTGTTCCTTTTTCCCGGGCCGTCGCCCTGCTGCCGCAAAGTACCGTGAAGCCTGACAGTCTGCAATGGGCGGTTGTGTTCTGGCATCGCGCCACCGCCTATCAACAACTGGAGCAATGGGAGCACGCGGCCAGCGATCTGAAGACTGCGGAAGACACCTTCAGCAAAGGAATCGCTGCTGCCGGAAACGATGCAGCCCTCGTGCAGCACTTTGCCGAGTTGCGCCAGCGAGTCAGCAAGCAACGGGCAGACGTGCTGTCGCATATGGGGAAGCACAACGAAATCTAGCTACACAAATAGTGCTATAAACCGCAGCATTCTAGAGCAGCCCGCGGCGCACTCATCCGGCATAATCGATCTGTACGTGTATGTGAAACGATTCTCCACAGGGGGGTTCTATGCGCGATTGGCTCTGCCGCTGTGCGGCCATTCTTATCGTCGCCAGCCTGCCGCACTGGTCGCTGGGACAACAAGCGGCCCAGCAGAAACAGGCTCCGCCCGCCACGCCCCTACGCGAGCCCCAGGCCGGCGATGCGACGACAAAACCTGCCCTCAGCGACGAGGACAAAGCGAACGAATTGAGCGACCAAGTTGGCAAATTGATGGTGAAGTGCGTCAATTTGCTGACCGCCCAAGATCCGCTCTCTCTCGATTATTGCAAGCAGCAACGTGATCTGGCGGACCAATATCCTGCCCGGCTGCGCATGGTCGACAAGATGATGGCGCACGATGAATACGGTATCGCGCTGGCCGCCTTCGACCACAAGCAGGAAGCGCTGGAGGAGTTCGATCGCGAGATCACCCTGGTACCCAAGGCGGTCAAGCCCGGCTCCGCCGAGTGGAGCACGGCCTACTGGCATCGTGCGATGCTTTACGCGCAAATGGGGCAGACCGAAAAGGCAGATCACGACTATCGTGTGGCAGAAGAGAACTTTCGTAAACCTTCAGTATCAGACGATCCGCGAGCCGCAGCGAAGAAGCGTCGCGCGATTCTGCGTCAACACGCCGCGCTGTTGCAAAAAGAAGGCAAGACAGAGCAAGCGCAGAAGTTGATCGAAGAGGCATCGAAGTAGGTTAAGAGCAGAACCAGCACAACGTACCCAGCGACAAGGACGCTTGACTGGACTTTTCATCAAGAAAAATCCAACTTCCCCGATGTCGGCCGGGTACAGCTATGCTGGTTCTGCTCTAAGAGAGTAGTGGACGTTACTGATGACGGAAGAAGCCTCACCGAAAGAGAAGCCGCGCATGCAGGATATTCCGCGCGATGTTGAGCCCTACTTCATTGCCTTTCTCTTGAAGGGTGACCGATGGAACGATACGGAAGGCTCTGACGTAGCTGACTTGGTCGCCTCGCCAACTGGCGTTCATCCGCCAACAGGTCGAAGCAGGCCGCTATTTGCTGGCTGGGCCCATTACCGATGATGGGGCGGTTGTGGGGATTTCTATTATCGCGGCCAGGACTCCTGAGGAAGCTTTGCGCATTGCTAGTGCGGATCCTGGTGTGCAAGCCGGACGGCTGAAGGTGGAAGTGCATCCGGCGTTCCTGCCTTCACTGAAGACACTGAAGATCAACTATTCGTGAATGGGCTAAACAGGCTGCGGAAGAAGTCTTTGTAACTGAGAAATCGTTCCCTCAGCGGCTAAAGCCGGACTCATTACAAAAGAGTTATGTACGGGCTAAAGCCCGTACCCTTCAAAGAATTGAGTTTTTCCGCAGCCTGTAAAGCCGGATTCATTGCAAGGGAGTTACGTACGGGCTGATGCTCGCTGCGGCGAGGTAGCCCGTACCCTTCAAAGAAGTGAGTTTCTCCGCAGCATGTAAAGCCCACATCAGTTTTGCAGCATTTAGGGCACGACTAGAGTCATGCCCTGACACGAAACCTTCACGCCGACTTTGCTTTTTCGGCACGGCGCATGGCAGCGGCCATTGCCTGCTCGTAGGACTTCGGCTTTTCCGTCTGCAGGGAGTGTTCGATGGCTTTGCGGTAGCCGCCGGAATAAATGGCGTAAAACACTGCCAGCGCGCAACCGACCCCCAGCGCGAAGCCGAAGAAATAGCCGAGCATGATGTTATAAAAGATGGCCACAATTAGAGCCCAAGGCGCGCTGGGCGCTCGAACGGGCCCGGCACGCCAGACAGGATTCCCACGATAGTCTTTTTACTTGCCGAACGGTGAAAAACAGGAGGTCCCTTTCGACCCCACTCACTGGGATCCCAGTGGATGGGGCTGAGCAGGTGGTCACGATGGCGAAAGGTGATGGGGCGAGGCGCGCTACCTGGTCCCGTCGCGTCGAAGGTAAGAGTCACCGCTGTGCCGTCTTGCGTCCAACGGCCCCTTTGCGTAGCCTTCTCTTTTCCCAGGTAGAGCGTGTCGAAAATCGCCGTTCCGTCGTGCGCCAACTGGAGCGTAAAGACCCGACGCGGCGCGTCCGCGGCCGGAGAGTTTCCTTCATAGGTTCCGGAAAAATCGGCCCCCCACATGGAGGCACTGGCGACTGAAAACAGCCAGCTCATCGCCAGCAGGCGAAATATAAACAGGGAACGAAAGCGAAGAGGCCTCACAGACTGGGCGTGCATGAGCAACGATGATAGATGCACCCGACTAGAACGGTCACACGAAATCGACCGAAGGTGAGCGCGAACGGCGTATCATGCGTCTCTATAGACGACACTTCCCCGTTCAGGATACGGCGCCAGCAAACAGAAGCTATGGGAACCGTTGAAGGACAATTCGTCGGATGGCTGGAGGCCGAGCAAGTGGCCAGACCAGAGCAGGATGCTCACGCCCAGGTAACCGCGCTGGTAGAGGAGTATTCCACCACGATTTACCGCGTGGCCTATTCGGTTACGCGCAATGCTGCGGATGCGGAAGATGTAGTGCAGGAGACGTTTCTGCGCGTTCTGCGACACAGCGAAAAACTCGCGGAAGTGCGCGATTACCGGGTGTGGCTGGTTCGCATCGCATGGAACCTGGTTCTCGACCGCAAGCGGCGGGCCAAGACACGTCCCCAGACCGACGATTTTGAAGAGCTGGCGCGCGTGCTACCGGCAAGCGATCTTTCTGCGGAAAAAATGGTGATTACCGCGCAGCGGCATGCCCGCATTCTTTGCCTGATCGATACACTGCCGTCGAACGAGCGTGAGGTTCTGCTTCTTTCCGCAGTAAAAGAGTTGTCAACGGTCGAGATCGCGCTGGTTCTCAAGACCACGGAATCGACCATCCGCTCCCGGCTTTACCGCGCGCGCCATGCGCTGGCGGCGATGTTGGAGAAGGAAGGCAGTTTGCAATGAGCATCCAATCAGAAATCGAAAGACAAATAGACGAAACTCTCGGCCGGCTGGGAAATGTTGAGCCTCGCGCTGGGCTGGAAAAGCGCGTTCAGCTGCACCTGCAGGGCCAGAGCAGCCGGTTTTCTCTTTCGCTGGTGCAATATGTGGCTGCGGGAGCCCTGGCGGCCGGGGTTGCCCTCTCGGCGCTTATGCTGAATCCCGCGGTGCGGAATGCAGTGCTTCCCTCTCGCTCCACGGTGCACAGTGCGCCGGTGGTCGAGGCGCCCCGAGTTGCGATCCCCGCTAGCGGCGGGTTTGGCGCGGCCGGCGCTGTTCATGTTCCCGAACAGCCGGTTCCCGTCCAACCTACGCCAGAAGCCCAGGGTCGCGGGCGGTCGAGGTCAGGCCGTGCCCTGCTGCCGAAGGGGGCTTTGACGCCCTTACCTCGCGGGGTTGCCACGCCGCATTCTGTGGTGAACGCCCAGCCGTCACAGTAGACCGTTCAGGTCCTCGGGGATATCCCAGGCTTGATCGCGGGGACTGAGTTCGCCCGACGGTCGCTAAAGAATCGATTCGATCGCCATGTGCACTACGGCCAATACGGCCGCCCCGATGAAGGCGGCGCCGAAACTGGCGATTTGCAGCCCTGGAGCAATCTTGCTTGCCAGCATGAGCATCAACGCATTGATGACCAGGAAGACAAGCCCCAGCGTGAGAATCGCAAAGGGAAAGGTCAATACCTTCAGGATCATCCCAAGCGTCATGTTCAAGAAACCGATCACCAGGACCGCCACCAGTGCGGATGGAAGACTGACCACCCGGAACCCGGGCACGATATAGGCAACGGCTAACAGGGCCAAAGCGCCCAGTATCCACTTCAAGATCAACTGAAGCATCGCTGAATTTCCTTTCCAAAGTGGGTCCAATGCGCGGGTTGTCCAAAAACCGGAAATCCGGCCGAGTCTGGGCTCCGTGTCCGATTGATCTGGTGCTAACTAGCCTACGCTACAGCAGTTTCACGGCAGGTGTACACCGAAGAGAAGAAGTTTACGTGGTCTTTTCGCCAATGAAAACCACACCTCGCGATCCCGCTGCATCCAACCGCGGAACTGCCCTACGATCAAACCTATGAGGTTCTGCGAACAATGCGTCTGAATGCATGGATGGCCATGGGTGCTTTGCTCGTTTCACAGGGCTGGTTGCTCCCCGTTTCTGCGGCCGGTCAGCAGGCCCCATTCCCCGATGCCGCCACCATGTTGCGCGACGTGGAAGCTCAGCAGAAGCAACTGGACAAGATACGGGAAAACTATACCTTCCGCGCTGTGCAAACTACCCGGGAATTGGACAAAAGCGGGCAGGTGAAGAAAGTTGAGACGGAAGAGCACGAGGTGTTTTTTGTAAATGGGCATCGGGTGGAAAAGCTTATCCGCAAAGACGGCAAGAATCTAACCGAGGATCAGGCGCGCAAAGAGCAGGATCGCGTAAACAAAGAGGTCCTGAAGATCTCGCAACCGGGCTACACCAACCCGGAAAAGGACGAGATCACGGTGGGGCGCCTGCTACAGATCGTCGCGTTTACCCGGCCTCGCCGCGTTCAGTTGAATGGGCGCAACACGATTGCGTTCGATTTTTCCGGTGATCCACATGCCAAGACCCACGGCCGGGACGAGGATGCACTCAAGAAGGTCAGCGGCACTATCTGGATTGATGAGGCTGACCATGAGGTCTCACGCATGAGTGCGACTCTCGATGACAACTATCGAATTGGGTTTGGACTACTGGCTTCCGTGGCCAAAGGAACGAGCGTGGTTTTTGACCAGGCGCTCATTCGCAATGAGGCGTGGCTGCCCACGGCGATTACGTTGCATTTGCAAGCGAGGGCGTTGTTGGTGGCGGGCTTTCGTGCAGATATCGATATTCACTTCGATCAATATCTCAAGTTCCAGACGGATGCGGTACAGCAGCCTGGGGTGACAACGCACTGAGGCGTTCATGGCTCAGCTTTCCTGGGCGGCGCTGTGTTGACTCCCCATATCTCCAAACAAAAAGCGTTGGAAGATATGGGGCGTCCGGATTTATGACTGGGACTAGACTTTTACTTCTGCTGGAGCTTTTGGGTGGCGATTTGCCCGGCGGCGGTCTTGGCGCTCTTCAGCTGGGCGTAAATGCGGGTGGCTTCGGTGGGATTGGTTTTCTCGTACAGCTCAGCCAATTGCAGTTTCGCTGCATCGACCGGCACGGTGTCGGTGGGCTTTGCAATGAGCTGGTTGTAGAGCACCACCGCCTGGCTGCTGCGACCGGTCTGTTGGTATAGATTGGCCAGCGCCAGTTTCGCCAGCGACCCAAGAGCACTGTCGTACCCGCCAGCGGCTTTGGACAGGTAGGTTTCCGCCGGTCCGGGCTGGTCCAGGTCGATCGAGGTGAGCCCGGCGAAGTAGCGCGCGGTCTTGCCCGCCCCAAAGAACCCGTACTGGTCGGCGATGCTCACAAACTGCTTGTTTGCGGCAGTCGCTCTTTGTGCGGCTGTACCGAATGTCTTTTGCCCAGGATTCGGAGGCTGTCCGGGCTGCGTCAGGGGCGCATTGTAGGTATCCATGGCCTCGCCAAAGGCGAGGTCAGCGGCTGCGGAGCGCTTGCTATAAACGATGGAACCGGCCACGACGACAGCCAGCAGAATGACGGCAGCGACACAAGCCCGGATCATGCTCGCACGGTGGTCTTGAAACCAGTCAACACTGGTCCGGGTGGCATCGACTAAAGCGTCTTGTTTGAGCGCGTGACGTGTCTGGGTATCCACTAAAATCCTTCAAAAGCCATTCGTAGGCAGGGTCGCAGATGCAGCAGCTAGAACCTCGCTGCCTGCGCAGGCTTTTAAAGTTTAGCAGCGCCGAAGTTTGCTGGTCAAACAGTCAAGCAGGCAAACCTCGGCAGCAGACTCGCAGAGGCAGAACCGCAACAGTGGCGGGCGACCGGCCAGACTAGGCAGCCACGACGGGGTCTTCGATTTCGCCGTTTTCGATCTTTTCCCGGCAGTCGATGCAGTATGGGGTCCAGGGTAGAGCCTCCAGGCGCTTGATGCCGATGGTCTTGCCACAGTGGATGCACTCTCCGTAGGTACCTTCATCCAGCCTCTTCAAAGCTAAACGGACGAATGATAATTGCTCGTGACCACTGGTGCTTTGGCTGAAAAGCATCTCTTTCTGGTATGACTGCACTGCCTGGTCGGCGGCGTCGATTGCACTGTCTGCTGCCACTTCACGACCCTGCTCCACCGCTGAGAGCATAGACTGCTCCAGCTGCTTTTGCTGGTGACGAAGTGTTTGTTCAAACTTCTGAATTGTTTCGGGATTGTGCACCAATTTTCCTTGCTCCTGAGACACGGTGAAAAGTTCGCTATCGTGTCGCCTAGATTGGACGCAGATTTTCGGAGAAATAATCTTTCTTTTTTAATTTTTTCCACTTTATTTCGCCGTGCCGGGTTGACCGCCCCTTCCTTCGCCCTGGAGGGAATATCGGAAAAAGCAGCCCACGCCTTCGCTCAAAAAGACGCAGCAACGACAGAAATGTTCTAGGCTAATACCCATGTACGAAGATTTCCATGTAACCGACCACTGGACACGCGAAGACCTGCACTGCCGGTGGACAGCTAACGTCGTTGCGATCGCAACCCGCCACGCGGACGCGGTCGACGTCCGATTCGACGTAAACGGCCGTCCCATCTGGATCGCCATGCCATCGGAGGCCTGGGTGGAACAGAAGCAACGTTCCGGCCATGTCATTACCGATCGTCTCGCTGCGCAGGTGGCTGGCCGCTATCTCAAGCGAGCGGCTGAGAGTGGATACGACAACGGCCGTGAAATCTACACCATGAGCGTGCCGGAAGTTTTGGAAGGCGTGGAAGCGGTGATGCACGAAGTGAAACACTCCAGCCTGCTGCCTGAACTTCCCATGATGCCCAAAGTCTAGCCATGACGTGCAAACACCCTATGCGGGGGTGATCGCGGTTGGGTACACTCGTGCCAGCCTTTTGCGGTCGCCCTGGAGGTGCCTGCGTGGATTCAGTCAAAGCAACGATGACTGGGAAATTGGTAGAAGGCTCCCATGTCCATCGGAATCTGTCGACGCCACAGCTTGTGGAAGCGGCGATTGCCCGGGGCGAGGCCAGCCTGGCCGACAACGGCGCGCTGGTAGCCCTGACGGGCGCACGCACAGGCCGCTCTCCTCGCGATAAATTCATAGTCAAAGACGGCATCACCAGCGGCGCGGTGGATTGGGGTAAGGTCAACCAACCGTTCGACCCGGCAGAGTTCGAGGCTTTGCTGACCAGAGTTGTCGCACACATGCACGAGCGTGACTTGTACGTGCTCGACCTGTATGCGGGCGCGGATAAGCAATACCGCCTGCAGGTGCAGATCATCGCGGAGTACGCGTGGCATGCGCTTTTCGTAAAGCAGTTGTTCGTTCGCGTTCCGCAGGGAGAGCTGAGCAGCCACAAGGCCGAGTTTACGGTGATAGCCGCCCCGGAGTTTGAAGCAGTACCGGAGCGCGATGGTACACATTCCGGCACGTTCATCATCACGGATTTCACTCGCCGCATCATTCTCATCGGGGGAACAAAGTATGCCGGTGAAATGAAGAAGTCCATCTTCGGCGTCATGAATTTTCTGCTGCCCAATCGCGATGTCTTCCCTATGCATTGCTCGGCCAACCTGGGCCACGCGGGAGATACGGCGCTCTTCTTCGGACTTTCCGGGACTGGCAAGACCACGTTGTCCGCCGATCCGCAGCGGCGGCTCATCGGGGATGACGAGCACGGCTGGAGCGAGGCGGGCATCTTCAATATCGAAGGCGGCTGCTACGCCAAGTGCGTTGACTTGTCGGTGGAGAAGGAACCACAGATTTTTCATGCGATTCGCTTTGGAGCTGTCCTCGAGAATGTAGTCATCGATAGCAAGGCCGGGACCCCGGATTACAGCGACATCCGCTACACGGAAAATACCCGGGCTGCCTATCCGGTCGAGTTCATCGACAAGGCTGTGATTCCCGGGGTAGGCGGTCATCCGAACCACGTGCTCTTTCTTGCGGCCGACGCGTTTGGCGTGTTGCCGCCGATCTCCCGGCTTACTGCTGCGCAGGCGATGTATCACTTTCTTTCCGGATACACAGCGAAGCTGGCGGGAACCGAAGCGGGATTGGGCAGTGAGCCGGTTCCGGAGTTTTCTACCTGCTTCGCTTCTCCGTTTATTCCGTTGGCCCCGGCTGTGTACGCAAAGATGCTGGGCGAGCGGCTGCAGCGGCACAACGCTGAGTGCTGGCTGGTGAACACCGGCTGGACCGGCGGGGCTTTTGGCGCCGGAGAGCGCATGAGCCTGAAGTACACGCGCGCGATGGTAAATGCCGCATTGGATGGCACACTGAGCCAGGTTGCGTTTATCACCGAACCGGCATTTGGATTGAGCATTCCTGTCAGTTGCCCGGGGGTACCTACAGAGTTGCTGAACCCACGGAATGCGTGGAAGGATCCGCGGGCCTATGACGCGCAGGCCGCGATGCTGGCGGAGAAGTTCGAGAAAAACTTTGCAAAGTTCGACGCTCCGCCTGATGTGCGTGAGGCGGGACCGGTCACCCGGAAACCCAAAGGGTAGCCTGCATTTCTCATGATCGTTCCAAGAAACGACGGAGCGCTTTCGATTAGTAGTAGAGATACTTACGCCATTTTTGGTCGGAGTGGCCGATCATCCGCATGATGTGGCGGCTGGTGTGGAGCGAGAAGGGACGCGGCTCGCGAAGAAGCTTGATGTCGCTCAACTCGCTGAGTAGATGATTGCCCTTTCTACGATTGCAGGTGTGACAGCAGGCCACGAGATTCTCCCAGGTGGAGAGACCTCCGCGCGATCTTGGCAACACGTGATCGAGGGTCAGCTCTCCCGCGGGCAATACGACTCCGCAGTATTGGCAACTGTTACGGTCGCGCAGCAGGATATTTTTGCGCGAAAGCGCGCGGGTCTGATGCGGGATGCGACGATACTCCAACAGGCGAATGACGGACGGCATGGGGACGCATAGCAGGGCGGCATGGAGCATTGCGCCTTGCTCCTCTTCGGTCTTGGCTACTCCCTTGAGGACCAGGATCAAGGCGCGCCGAGCGCCACAGATATTGATTGGCTCGTAAGAGGCATTCAGCACCAGGACGGGCTTCTGCATCGTATAAGCAGAAGACACCCGCTGACCTGGCCAGCCCTCATGCAATTCAGAGAGTTCGTGCGAGACCGCACGGCCCTGTGCGGAGACTTTCGGCTTGCGTGAGTGGCTCATGGCTTTCCCCAAAGACATGTGGATCCTCCGTTACCGTTCTTCGAACCGTTGCTAACTCACCGCCTCGTTCTGCAAAAAGCCAGGATCCCAGGCGGCGATTCCCTCGCGCTGCGCACGGGCTACCGTCGCGACCCGCACCGAGGCGGCGCCAGCGTTCCGAAGCATCCGGCTGCAGGCTCGTGCAGTGGCCCCAGTGGTGTAAATGTCATCAATCAACAAAACGTGCTGCCCGGCGAGGCGCTCAGGATGAGGCGCAAAAAAAGCGCCACGCAGATTCTGGCGGCGCTGATGGGTCGAAAGGCCCGCTTGACTCACCGTAACTCTTGCCCGTTTAAGCAGATTGGTTTTGAGCTGTAGCCTCGCTTCGGGATGGCGGCGGCGGGTTTCGCGGATCGCGGCGCGGGCCAGCAACTCGGCTTGGTTAAAGCCGCGTTGACGCTGCTTGGCGGCGTGCATGGGCACAGGGATCACCAGCATTTGCCTGGGCACTTCCGCCGATGCGGCAAACATTTCGATACTGTCTGCGAGGAGCTTGCCTAAGCGATCAGCCACCGGTTGCATACGCTCGTACTTGAGCAGATGTATCAGATTGCGAAGCGAACCTTGATAGCCGCCATAGGCGACCGCCCGAACGAAAGCAGGGGGAGCCAACCGACAGGGTTGGCAGAGGCACGGCGATTCCCCTTCAGCCAATGGGGAGACCGAGAATTGAGCGATGCCGAGATCTTCTCCGCAACAGGCACAGAGACTCCCTGCTTGAGGAGGCGTTTGTACACAGCAAAGATCGCAGATGGGTACGCGGGTAAGACGCAGGAGGGATCCGCCACAGAGGGCGCAGGAACAAGGAAATAATGCGCAGGTGAGGCTATCCGCGGGACTTCGAAGCACGCGGACCACAGCTCGCCAAACCGAGGTCTGCGAACGCGGAACGTCGAGAGTCAGGGGAACGCTCTGACCAGGAAAGACGCACCTCACAACCGGCCGGCGAGGCGTCACGACTGTCTTGCCGCCGTTGGGTAGAGTATACGGGCAACAGGAGGCATCGCGCTAGCGTGAGTTTAGGCGGATGGGAAAACGTCTCCAATGAGGAAATAGAGCCCCTAAGCAGTTAGAGGGGAACGGCTTGAAGCAGCGTCCTTCTTGAAGCAGCGTCCCTTGGGCTTCGCTGCCGGCAGCAATGGAACCCCACGCAAGCCAAAAACGGGCTTGAATGGGCCACCCGGGTTTTACGGCGCGTCCGGGCTTTTTCAGCGACAGCTACGCGAACCTTTGAGGTGATACACGGGGTGCAACCCGCCTGCTGTTGATGGTAAAGGCTACCACGGACATAGGAGGTAAAAACCAGATGGCAGCGTAGGCAAGGACCTTGCCGAACGCGATAGATAGACTAAAGCGAATTCGGACGAGTCGAGATACAGTTGTTTGCACATGGAAACACACGCAGCGCAGCAGAAACCGCCGGCTTTTCAACCGTTCATCCCCAGCACAGAGACGCGGCCTGAATTAACCCCGCGAGCCCTGATACTAGGCTGCATCTTTGGATTGCTCTTCGGCGCCGTAACCGTCTATGTGGGTCTCCGCGCGGGATTGACCGTGGGGGCTTCGATCCCGATCTCTGTGCTCTCTATCAGCGTGCTGCGCGCCTTCGGGCGAGCGTCGATCCTCGAGAACAACATCGTGCAGACGACCGGCAATTCAGGCCAGTCGATTGCCTCGGGCGTCATCTTCACTCTTCCGGCGCTGATCTTTCTCGGCTTCAATCTCGAATACTCGCGCATTTTTATTCTGGCTCTGCTCGGTGGATTGCTGGGCGTACTTTTCATGATTCCGTTACGGCGACAGTTGATCGTTGAGGAGCATGGGCGGCTTACGTATCCCGAAGGAACTGCCTGCGCGGATGTACTGCTGGCCGGCGAGCGCGGCGGTTCCTTCGCAGGGCGTGTGTTTCTTGGGCTGGGACTGGGTGGCGTCTACACCTTCTTCCAAAATGAAAATCTGTTGGGCGCGTGGCCAGGCACCCCGGACTATCAGCCACCGTGGTTGAAAGGTTCCGCTATCCGCGCAGATGTTACCCCTGAATATCTCGGTGTCGGTTACATTATCGGACCCCGGATTGCGGGTCTCATTTTTTCGGGCGGCGTCCTGTCATGGTTAGTGATCATGCCGACGATTTACTTTTTCGGCTCCCACTTTCCTGAAGCGATTTATCCGGGCACCAAGCCGATCGCACAGATGTCTCCCAGCGAGCTATGGGTCTCCTATATTCGCCCGATGGGAGCCGGAGCGGTGGCCGCATCGGGGCTCATTACGTTGCTCAAGACGATGCCCACGATCTTCGGAGCGTTACGGGCGGCGATGGGAAACCTGCGCCAAAATGGCGGCACAAAAAGTGTTCGGCTGCGCACGGACGACGATTTGCCTTTCGGCGTGGTGGTGGGCGGTTCTGTCCTGCTGGTGTTGATGATGTGGATCTTCCTCACCTTCAAACCGGTGCCGGGCGCGCAGGTGAGTTGGTGGGCGAACCTGGCTGCTTCCCTGCTGGTGGCTTTGTTCGGATTTCTGTTTGTCACCGTCTCCTCGCGCATTGTGGGATTGATCGGGAGTTCGTCGAATCCTGTTTCGGGGATGACGATTGCAACGCTCATGGCTACTTCAGCGATTTTTCTGGTGAGCGGGTGGACGGCGCCGGCCTTCGGTGCGCTCGCGATCACCATCGGCGGCGTGGTGTGTATTGCCGCCGCCAACGCGGGCGACACGTCGCAGGATCTCAAGACGGGATTTCTTATTGGAGCGACGCCCCGCAAGCAGCAGATTGCGCTGGTGGTGGGGGCCTTCGTTTCGACGCTGGCCATCGGCGCGACGCTGCAGTTGATGAATCAGGGGCTGGCGGAGTTTCGCCAGACAGCGCGACCGTGGGATATGGCGGCGGCCCATCCCGGCGTGCAGATCGAAGAGGCGCATTTTCATCAAACACAGATACGAGTGATCCAGACGGACAAGACGATCGAGACAAAGCCGGGCAATGGGTATGTGTTATTGAATGCATTGAATTCGCCGGAACTGGCTGATGGCAAGTATCTTTATGATCCACAGACGCGGCAGATTGCGGTGCAGTGGATCCAAGGGATCGGCAGCGAGAAGGCTGCAGCGCCGCAGGCGCGGTTGATGGCCACGGTGGTGAATGGCATTCTCGGACGCAAATTGCCCTGGGGCCTGGTGCTGCTGGGTGTCTTCCTGGTGATTGCCGTGGAGCTGCTGGGGATTCGCTCCTTGTCGTTTGCGGTGGGTGCTTATCTCTCGATCGGAACGACCCTGGCGATCTTTGCCGGAGGCGTGGTGCGGTGGATGGTGGATCGTGCGGTCGAGAAGTCAGGCGCGAGTTCATCGGAGAGTGAGATCAGTCCTGGTTCGCTCTATGCCAGCGGGCTGATTGCAGCCGGCGGTATCGTGGGGTTGATGGGGGTTGCTCTGAAGCTCTACGAGACAGCTACGGGTAAGCAGGATTTGCTTTTGTTTCCCGCGAATAATTTTCTTCACCACGATTGGGTTTCGGTGGTGATGTTTGTGCTGTTGGCGGGTTCGCTCTATTACTTCGCTCGTAAGCCGCTTCAGGATGGAGAGTGATTTGTTTAGTTTCAAAGTTGCTGATTGAGGTTCGCGGGTATCCCACCCTTCGCAAAAAGGCGAAGGATGAGGCACCCGTCCGGTTGTAACGTGCATTCGTCGGTGATGGAGTGCGTGACTTAAAGCGCAAGAGCAGGATTTGACTGCCCCGCGAGCGCTCGTGCTGTGGACCGGCCCTCGCGGATAAGATCGGGCAATCCTACCCCGTAGTAGGCGCTCCCTAGAAGATACAGACCCGGCACGGTTCGCAAGAGAGACTGCAACTCGGCCATGCGGTCCAGATGGCCAACGGCGTATTGCGGCAACGACTGCGGCCAACGGCGCAGCACTGTTGCCGTGGCTTCCGGCAGGGGGCCCAATACGCGGCTCAGTTGCCGACGGGCTCGCGCAATGAGCTGATCGTCCGTCTCACCCATCAGAGCCTCGCCCGATTGGCCGCCGAAGAACGCCCGCAGCAAAATGGCCCCTTCGGGCGCGCGATGGGGGAACTTCTGATGCACGAACGTGCAGGCCAGCAATGCGTGCGCGGCCTGGTCTTCAGACGATGAGACCGGGGGCACGACGTAGCCGAAGCCGCTGGGGATGCGCATGCCCACGGACTGGTCCGCAGCAAAGGCCAGCGCCACGACGATGGCTGATGTGGCCTGGCCCGGAAGCAGGCTGGCTATACGGGCTCCCTGCTCGTTGAGCGACCCAAGCAAAGCTCTGGTGACGTGAAGCGGAGTCGTCACAACCACGGCGTCGAAAGACTCGCCTCCTGAAGGCGTGGTTAGCCGCCAGCGACCTTGCTCGGAGTTAAGTCGCAATACCGGCTCCTGCAGGCGGAGCGAGACGGCAGGCAGTTTCGCCACGATGCGATCGACCAGGGTCTGGAGCCCGCCGGCCAGACTGGTAAAGATGGCTGGCGGAGCCTGCTGGGTGCGACGCTGCGTGGCTTGGATCAGGCTGCCTTCTTCGGCTTCCATGCGGACGAAGGCGGGCATAACGGCGCGGACACTTAGCTGGGCGATGTCTCCGCCGAACACTGCGGAGAGCAACGGTCCGGCGATCGTTGCAGAGACTTCTTCACCGAAGTGCCGACGCACAAAGTCGGCGACCGATTCATCATGCTCGGGCGCCTGTGCCTTGAGCTCAGCGGCACGTTTCGGCTCGCTGAGATAGGCCAGCCGGGCTTGCTCACTAAATAATGGCGATGCAAGCAGTGGACCCCACTTGGACGGGACCATCATGCGCATGCCGTCGGGGATAGCCACCAGATGCGTAAGATCGCCTTGCCCCTGCTGCACGTAGGTACGACGCCCTTGATCGTTGGAGGGAATGATCTGCTCTTCGAGGCCCAGTCCAACCGCCAGTTCGCGCGCCCAGGGTTTTTCGGTCACCCAGGAATCGGGCCCACATTCGATGACAAAGCCCTCGGTGTGGACGGTCTCTACAATGCCGCCGAGACGAGCGGACGCCTCAAAGAGCGTGAAAGGGATACCGAGGGAGGCCAATTGATAGGCAGCGGCCAAGCCACTGATACCACCTCCGACGATGGCAATGCGTCTGGGACGAAACCCGGACGCCTCGCTACTCATACAGCAGCAACCGGTGTGGCAAGTGTTTTTGCAGAGAGGCGAGCGAACCCCTGCCGAGCCAGATCTTCAAGCGCTGCCGTCAAGAGAGGAGAATCGTTGAGCGAGAGCGGGCGCAGCACTTCAAGACCGATCTTGGCGCCGAAATCGCGAAACCCAATGTCGATGTCGTAGAGGATCTCGACGTGGTCACAAAGGAAGCCGATGGGCTGAATCACGACGGCGGTATGACCTTGACGGCGCAGCGCGGTCAAGGTGTCTTCGACCGTGGGACCGATCCAGGAAGCACCCGACATACCCTGACTTTGAAAAGCAAAAAACCAGTCGGCTGCCGTGAGGCCGGCGGGAGCAAGCAGTGCAGCCACGTTCTCCGCAGTTCGCTTGGCATCCACGGGGTAGGGATCGGGCTCGGAGGCAGGCTGACCTGGGGCAGGAAGTTGTACCTGAATCGTTCTGCAGGGGACGCTATGCGCGGTGAAGATCACGGGGGGGTTGGAACCGAGGCGCGCAGAAAGGCTTTGCCACACAGGCAGCAGCCGGCCGGCAAAGGCTTCGGCAAGCCTGGGGTGCTCGGCCCAGCCGTCGATGAAATCCATTGCAATCGCTCCGGCAGCTTCAGCAAGCGCGGCACGGCGATAAAGGCCCACGCTGGTGCGCGAATTCTGGGGCGCAAGGCATATGGCCACGACTGAGGTGATTCCATCGGCGCGCATCTGACGCACCACGTCGGCAATGTAGGGCTTCCAGTTGCGCATGCCAACATAGACGGGCAGGTTGAGCGCCTCAGAAAGCAGGCGACCCTGCTCGAGCGTGAGCTCAGTCAACGGACTTGAACCGATCAGGGCGTAGCGGTGGCGAATTTCTTCCACAACCGATTCCGGCATGGGGCGCCCGCTGGTGACGTTGCGCAGGTACTCGGGAATCTGGTCAAGGGTTTCGGGCGTTCCGTGAGCGAGCAAGAGAACCGCCCGCTGGCCCGCTACCTCAGACCCCGCTACCTCAGACATGGGTTGACCCTCCCGCATCGGGACCGAACTCGCGCACATATTGCACGACGCGCTGCACATTTTCGACGGGTGTACCAGGGACGATGCCGTGACCGAGATTAAAAATGTGTCCGGGCCGGCCGCCGGCCTGGGAGAGAACCTGTCTTACCCGTTCGCGCAATAGGTCTTCGCCGGCAAAGAGTGTGATGGGGTCGAGATTGCCTTGCACGGCGACCGCGTGGCCGAGAGCGGCCCAGCCCTGGTCGAGAGGGACTCGCCAATCGAGACCGATGACATCGGCACCGGTCTCACGCATGGCCGGGAGCAAGCTGGCGGTATCCACACCGAAATAGATCACCGGAACGCCCAGGGATTGCACCTTGCGTACAAGCCGCGTGGTGATGGGCAGGACGTAGTCGCGGTAATCGGCGAGGCTGAGCGCCCCGGCCCAACTATCGAATATCTGGATGACATCTGCGCCCGCGTCGACCTGCTGCGCTGCATACTCAGCTAAAACCGCTTCAAGCTTTTCGAGCAACAGACGCCAGACGGAAGGTTCGCGGTACATCAGCGTCTTGGTGTGGACATAGTTGCGAGAACCGCCACCCTCGATCATGTAACTGGCCAGGGTAAAGGGAGCTCCACAGAAGCCGACAATGCCGATGCGATCGTTGAAATGGGCGACGACTTTGCGGATGGCCTCGGCTACATAGCCCAACTCGTGTGCACGGTCGATGCGCAGTTGGTCGACGTCGGCAGCGGTGCGCACCGGATGGTGAATGACCGGACCTTCGCCGGCCTGAAATTCGAAATCCAGTCCCATGCCTTCGAGCGGTAACAGCAGGTCAGCGAAGATGATCGCGGCGTCGACGTCCAGCTTTTCGGCGGCGGTGATGGTCACTTCGGCGGCGAGGTCCGGATTCTTGCATATCTCAAGCAAAGAATGGTGACGGCGGACCGCCTGGTACTCCGCCATGTAGCGGCCGGCCTGACGCAGGAACCAGACGGGCGTTCGGTCGACAGGCTGGCGTAGGCAGGCACGGACGAAACGGCTGCCGGCGGTGATCCCGGGATTCAGTTCAGGCTGCAATAGGGTCTTTTCGGGCATGCTGGTCTTCAATCTTGAGGTTAGCATTTTCGCAATAGGTGTAGGACGGTGGGGCCGCAGCGTGTACCGCGGCAGATCCTGTTCTTGGGCTTTGGTGGTTGAAAAGCTCCGAACAGCATGGGTACGGTAAGCACCGCCGGGGTTCTTCGACTCCGCGCGACAAGCGCTGTGACACATGACAAATCTGTGCGGCGCTCCGCTCAGAATGACGACTTTGTGGGAGGTGGAGGAAAACTTCCCCATAAGTTAGTACTTATGGGATTGCATCCTGGGACGTGTTCAGTCGTCCCTCCGGGACTTGATCGGTGACGGGTACCCTACCCAGGACTGCGTCCTGATTACTTTCAGCCGCCCCTCCGGGGCTATGTCTGGGGCTACGCCGGAGCAGGCCGGGGCTATGTCTGGGGCTATGCCGGAGCAGGTCGGGGCTATGTCTGGGGCTATGCCGGAGCAGGTCGGGGCTATGTCTGGGGCTATGCCGGAGCAGGTCGGGGCTATGTCTGGGGCTATGCCGGAGCAGGTCGGGGCGGGGCGGTCTGGGCATTGCCCACATCTGGCGCGAGTTTTTCGCGCCGGATGTGGGGCACCCAGTTTAGGTTCGGTTCAGGCTCAGGTTAGATTCTCAGCTCGGATGGATCAGCGTGATCAGGGGGCGGTGGAGAACTTGAAGACCGTGACCTGGTGGTAGGTTTGGCCGGGCTTCAGTTCGGAGGTAGGAAAGCTGGGGTGGTTTGGCGAATCGGGGAAATGCTGTGTCTCCAGGCAAAAGCCTGAGTGCTTGGCGTAGACATGACCGTTCTTGCCGCGCAGCGTTCCATCCAGGAAGTTGCCCGAGTAGAACTGCATGCCGGGTTGGGTCGTTTCCACGGTCAAGACCCGGCCGGTCGTTGGTTCCGTCACGCGCGCAGCCTCTTGCAAGACGCCGGCCTTTTCGTTCACCACGTAATTATGGTCGTAACCGCCGCCGCCCAGGTGCATCTGCTGATACGGATCATCGATTCTCGCCCCGATGGCGGTCGGTTTATGGAAGTCCAGGGGAGTTCCGGCCACAGGAGTCAGTTCTCCGGTGGGGATCAGGTTTGCATCGACCGGGGTAAAGCGATTGGCAGGGATCATAACGAGGTGATTCAGAATGTCCCCTTGGCCCTCGCCAGCCAGGTTGAAGTAGCTATGGTTGGTGAGATTGAGAACCGTGTCCTTATCGGTGGTGGCAAAGTATTCGATCTTGAGCGCTTTGCCCGCCAGGGTGTACCGGACACGTGAAGTCATCGTTCCGGGGAAACCCTGATCGCCATCTTTGCTCACCAGTGTGAGCTCGACCCCGTTGGGAATTTCTTTTCCCGTCCAGAGCAGCTTGTCGAAGCCGACCGGACCTCCATGCAGCGTATTGGTGCGTTCGTTTGCCGGCAGCTTGTAAGCCTTGCCATCCAAGGTAAAGGTGGCATGCGCGATGCGGTTGCCGTAGCGCCCGACGACTGCCCCAAAATAGCTCTTGGAGTCGCTGGTATAGCCCTTCAGGTTTTCGTAGCCGAGTACAATGTCGGCTACCTTACCCGCCCGGTCCGGCACTTCAAGAGATACCAGCCGTGCACCGTAGGTCATGACGCGCGCTTTGATAGCTCCGTCTTCGAGCGTATAGATCTCCACTTTCGATCCATCGGACATTTGGCCGAAGGCGGACTTGGTCACCTTTGCCTCCAGTTGTGATGCCAGCGGCACCATGGTCAAAAACAGCAGGGTCAAAAACAGACAAATACTACTAAGGGTTTTGCGGTGCTTCGGTTTTACCGGTAGGGCGGCTTGAACCATCGACAAACTCCTTGCATCTCTCTTCTGCGAATCGCTATGGATACTAAAGCATTTGACAGTGGGGTGTATTCCGGTATCGGGAAAGACCGGGAGCGCTCCGTCCCAGAAGAGGAGCGGGCGGCGCGTCAAACTCCCTAAACCATTGATTTCTATGGAAAACATGGAAGATAACGACACCCCCGGGAGCCTCGACAGAATGCACCATATTCGTTGCATTACCACGTGAAAGTACTTTTATGCCGCTGACTGTTACCCAAAAGTTGTAGCAGGGAGGCCGCGAGCGGCTATGCTTCAAATCAAGCGGTGGTTCTGACCGACTGCTTGTTGATTCTTCGGGGGAGGGATTCAATTGAAGCAGTCTATTGCGAATCACCGCGAACCACTTTCCAGCAGCGTCGAGATCACGCTGGACGATGCCCGGGCCACAGCCCTGGAGCGCATCGTCAGTCTGTCGATGGACTGGCGGCGTGGTGTGGGCGTCGTGCAGTTCCGTAACGGAGTGGATGCCGTGATTGCCTCTACCGGCTATCCCCAGCTCATCGAGAAACTGCTTGAAATACTCTAGCCTCAAGACTGAGTTGCGCTCGAGCGCCCGGCGGAAGCTCGATAGCCGAGCGTACCACCAGCGCATCGTTTCACTTTTATGGACCGAGCCCGTGCAGCTCACCCTGCGTATCGCCAAGCTAAACCTCTGAGCTAGAGCAGAACCAGCACAACTATACCCAGCGGCAGGAACGCTTGACTGGATTTCTCATCAAGAAAAATCCACCTTCCCTGATGTCGACCGGCTACTCCTATGCTGGTTCTGCTCTACTAGGAAACGACAAACCCAACCACTGAGTTATGATGAAAAGTCTGCGGAACCACCGCTGACCCCCGCCTTGTCGAGATCGCCCCTGACAAAAGGGAAACCCCAGGTCTCATGTGAGGACAGAAACGCATGGTCAACTATCTTGAACTTCCAGTCGGGGAAAAGTGCCCCGAAGTCATCGATGCTGTCATTGAGATCCCGGCAGAAGGCATCAACAAATACGAATACGACAAGAAGCTGCACGTATTCCGCCTCGACCGCAACCTCTATTCCCCGGTGCATTATCCGGGAGACTATGGCTTTGTCCCCTCGACTCTGAGCGAAGACGGCGATCCGCTGGATGTTCTGGTGTTGGTAGATGCCCCCAGCTTCCCTGGATGCGTGATGCAGGTAAGGCCCATCGGACTGCTGGAGATGCTCGATCAGGGCGTGCCTGACGAAAAGGTCCTGGCGGTGGGCAAGAACAATCCGCGCTATGCCGACGTGTGGAACTACTCGGAGATTTACCCACACATGTTGAAAGAGATGACGCATTTCTTCGCGATCTACAAGGATCTCGAGGGCAAACGGGTGGAAGTGAAGGGATGGCGCGATGCCGCTTATGCCCGCACCAAGGTGGTGGAAGCCGTGAACCGGTTCAAAAACAACCAGGTTGCCGTGTCGCCAAACGGAAACCGATAAGCAGTCTTGCATCCTCGCCGCAGCGAGTCATGGATGTGGACCGAAACTCCCACTCTTAGGTGGTTTTCTCTCATGGAAAACCACGCCTCGCTCCTCTTACCGGACCACGGCAGTCATTGCGAAAATGCTTCCACTGCGTGCTGACAGTTGAACCGCCGGTGACTCTTCGGTAGTGGCGTGCGCGCTTCAGATATAATCCGTTCAGCAAAGTCCGGAGAGATGGCCGAGTGGCTGAAGGCGGCGGTTTGCTAAACCGTTGTAGGGTCAAAAGCTCTACCGGGGGTTCGAATCCCCCTCTCTCCGCCAGCATGTCAAGAAAAATCCGACAAAACTGATAAAATCTCTTAAATCAAAGGCTTACAACAGCCTTTCGAAGTCTCTATATTCTCTCTGATACCCAGTTATTGCCGCTGTTCTCCCTATTTTTCGAGCTAAATCGAGCTAAATTCTTGAATCGAGGAGCGCCCAGGTTGACCACCCCCTCTCGTCCCGCTTGCTTATCTCGGTGTGTGCATGATTGCCGGGATAGGCTGCCACAGAAGAAGGTCAACCATCATTGGTATCTACCAACTTCCCAGCGTAGGAGCCGAGAAGATGGGGAAGTGAGAGTTGAATGCAAGGGTTGGGGAAGCGCCTACTAGGTCACCCCTCCGATACCTCCGAACTTGGTATTCTGACCTTGAGGGTCTGCCAGTGCTTCGAAGGCAACGCACAATCTTAAAGGTCTTCAGTACGGCAGACTGTCCTGTCCCTGCAACCAAGCTTCAGAAATACGTGTTCCTGCTTCGTCACGAGACCTTTATCAAGCAGGACTCAGCCTTCTACGATTTTCTGCCCTACAAATTCGGCCCGTACTCGTTCGCAGCCCAACGCGAAGTCGAAGCCCTCACTGCTTACGGCTACCTTGCAGCTTCTGGTTCGTCTCTAGCCTTGACCCCCCTCGGAGCACGAGAGGCTGCGAGCGTGGACAGCGATACCACCCGTGCGGTGCTTACCATCATGTCCAAGTACGGGAAGGTGGGGCTCCAGCCGCTATTGAAAGATGTCTATGCCAGATACCCTTGGTATGCCCGGAACAGTGAGCTTCAGGAACTGGTTCCCAGTGGAGCGAAAGAACCCAAGAAGGCCCCAGTCGCGGTTTACACCATCGGCTACGAGGGGCGTTCCGTGGATTGTTTTTTAGACAAGCTTCTCCATTCCGGCATACGTCGCATCGTAGACGTTCGAGCAAACCCAGTCTCGATGAAGTTTGGATTTGCTAAGAGTTCTCTCTCTGGCCTTGCGGCCAAACTCGGTGTTGGATATGTCCACTGTCCAGAATTGGGCATCCCTTCGAGTCGCCGCAAGGAAGTCCAGTCCGACACAGACTTCCTGAAGCTATTCAATTATTACGAGAGCAAAATGTTGCCGGCACAGGAAGTCCATTCCATGAAAGTGGCGGAGTTAATGAAGGCGATGCCTTCTGTGCTCCTCTGCATGGAGAGAGAGGCAGTGAACTGTCACCGTGGTCGTCTTGCCAACCGCATCTCGGCCCTCAACAAGCTCGACGTTGTACACCTGTGAGATGCTGGAACACCTGAAAGTTCTCATCACCGTAAAGACACAGCCGATTCCTTCCTCCAAGTACGACGAACTTGTTTGCACGGCTGGCGTGACTGAGGCAGGGGATTTTGTTCGGCTGTATCCAATCAATTTTCGCGACTTGTCCTACAGTCAGCAATACAAGAAGTATCAGTGGCTCGAAGTCGATGCCACGAAGCACACCGGGCGTGACTCCCGAAAAGAAAGCTACCGCCCACAGTGTGACAGCATCCGCCTTCTTGGGGAACCGCTTTTATCCAAAGACAACTGGGTGGAGCGAGGTCGGTATGCTTTGGCAAAATGCTCACAGTCGATGGAGGAGCTTTACGCCAAGCAAAATGCCGACAGGACTTCACTTGGAATCTTCAAGCCCAAGGAAGTTTTTGACCTCATGTCGGTGCCCTCAGAAGCTGACTGGAAACCGTCGTTCAAGGCCGCACTTAGCCAGCAGAGACTTTGGGAAAACCGCAAGGCAAGCAAAGAGCCTCCCCGCAAGCTGCCTTGGAAATTTCAATACAAGTTCGCTTGCGATGACCTTCGCTGTAAAGGCTCTCATCGAATGATGATTGAGGATTGGGAGGTCCCGGCACTTTATTGGAACTGCGTCGATGACGGTGCAAGCCCTACCGAAGCCTGTCAGAAGGTGCGGCTGAAGTTCCTTGAACAATTGTGCGCTTCCAACCGGGACACTCATTTTTACGTAGGCACAATACTTGCTCATCCGAAGACGTGGGTCATCGTCGGCGTGTTTTATCCGAAGAAGACGGCTGTACCCCAACAGGCTTCGCTGTTTTGATACATGAAGTCAGGAGTGGGTGCTGCCTCGCTACTGATAGATGGTTCCTACAACTGTGACCTCGCCCACCAAGGCCGTAGCCAATGTCCTCCGGTATGCACTACCTTCGAAAGAATCAAGCCTTCCCCAAAATGAAGGAAGCTGTGGGGACTTCAGAAGCATTGCTTTATGGCGAGTCCGTGAGTCGCACCACCTGAACCCCTTCAGCCCTCCCCCTCGGTCAACCATGGTTCCTTCCACTTCAATGTCCATCCACTTCTGCTCGGTGAGAGGTTCCAAGACCTTATGGTTGGGCTCGGACGGTCTCAGAGTGCCATACGCGATTAGCTTTTGAGTCGGATGGTCGAGGAGCACATCCGCGACTGTGTGAATTACCGGAAGTGCGACTTCGCAGACTTGTCTGTCGCGCTCAGCCTTGGCGGAGTCGGGGCCGTGCATTGTCTTCTCACCGTGAGCGATGTTTGACCGAACGACGTACAAGAGCGTTCCCAGTTTCTTCAACGTCTGCACCCGAGTTTCTTCCTTCGGCTCGTCGCACCAACACTTATGCGCGTTTGCGAGTTGCCTATGCTCTATCGATGCGTCAGTCTTTAGCTTGGGAGGAATAGGCTCACCGGGTACATAACGCTCTGACTCTCTGAGAGTTTTAACATTCAAGATTTGGGGAGCGAAGTTTGCAAGAGCCAGAATCTCCGGGGAATCACAGAGTTCTTTTTGGCGAGAGGCAGGTATAGAGAGGAGGATGTCGCGAAATCCTTGGCTATCTGAACGCTCCCTGTCATTACTGAGTCTCGCCTTGCTGCTCCACAGGAGGTTGAGAGCCTGTGCGTACGTTAAGAACCTGTGAACAAGGTCTTGGGTGTCGTGTGCTTCATTAAGTTTGGAAGCGCATCCCTCAAGTTCCGGTCTTGCAGCTTTCGATTGCCACCACTCAACAACTGGCTTCTGCTTAGTCTCATTCTCCATGTATTGCTCCCTTGAACCGTTGTGCGTTGGTGAGGACTTTTTCCGGAAGTGTTCAGTTCCCCGCATAGAGGCTATTGCCTTGGCCCGCGTAGGCATCGAACACGTGCTGGTAACCTTGACTGCAATCTGTGTTCGCAGTTTCTGCGCCTCGATGGCCTTACGCCCGGTGTTGAACTGTTGCCGCAGCAGGTCGAAGTCAATCTTGCTGAGGTCGATATAGTTGGCCTCAAGAGTAGATGGCCCAATAACGTAACCCTCGGTGGAGATGGACTACCGCAGAGGCTCAGTCCCTTCATTAAGAATGTCGAGGTAGCCTTTGTAAACGAAGAGGCGGTGACGTTCCCGCCCGGTTGTTTCTTCAAGGATGCCCAAGTCGATCATGTGGCCCAGAGATTTTGCGACGGTTGGAGCTGAGACGCCGATCTTCTTTGCTGCCGAAGGAATCGCGATGATGGGGTTGCGTTGCATGTGCCGGAATACCCTGAGAACCGAAGCTGCTGGTCTTCCGAGGGTCTCGATCTTCTTCTGGTCCTGGCTGAAGTGTTCCAGAATTTCTCGTGCCGCGCCGGCTGCTTGTTCGGCGGTATCGCGAAGGCCGATGAGGAAGAAGTCGAGCCATGCCTCCCAGTCGCCCTTGGTTCGCACGCGCTCAAGCAATTCGTAGTAGGACGCACGATTCGTCTTAAAATAAAGGCTGAGGTAAAGAATTGGCTCCCTCAGTGCACCCTGAGCACAGAGTAGGAACGTAATGAGCAGCCGTCCAAGCCTTCCATTGCCGTCCAGGAATGGATGTATCGTCTCAAACTGCACATGCACAATGCCGGCGCGAATAAGCAAAGGCAGACCCGTCTGCTCGTCATGCAAGAAAAGCTCAAGGTGATTCAGACATTCATCCAGGTGCTCTGGCGGCGGGGGTACGAAGACAGCATTGCCGGGGCGACTGCCGCCAATCCAATTTTGGCTGCGGCGGAATTCGCCGGGCTGTTTGCCGCTGCCGCGTCCCTTGGATAGCAAGATCTCGTGAATCTCTCGAATCAGACGCAGGCTCAGCGGAAAACCTGAGCGCATTCGCTCCAGGCCGTGGTTCATTGCCGCGACATAATTCGAGACCTCCTGCACATCCTCGATGGGGGCGCCCGGCGCCTCATCGCTCTCGAACAGCAAAAGATCAGAGAGAGACGACTGCGTGCCCTCGATCTGCGAAGAGAGCACGGCCTCTTTTCGAACGTAGGTATAGAGGAGCAGCGAAAGGTCAGGCAAGAGCGATGCCAGCCCGTCGAGCCTGCCAATGGCTTGGTTAGCCTGTTCCAATAGAATTTGGAAACGCGCGAGATCGACCGGAGGATTGGGCGGCAATGGCGGGGGCACGAAGGCGCGGACAGTTTCGCCGTGATACTGCTTTAGGACATAACGTCCTTGCCGGGCATTGTGGTCGGTGTCTGGCACGGCATCCTTTCGTTGATTTTTCCGTAACGAAAGGATAATCGCTTATTGTTTCGCTGTAAATCCTAGCGAAACAAGTGATGGGCGCAGAATTATAGGTTTTTCGCGGCCCGGTCCCGTCCAACATCTACTCTGCAAGACCGTACCTCGGCAGTTAAGATTGGCAGTGCTGACCTGAGTCTCCGTTACACTTTCCTCATAAGAAACTACTAAGCGAAATCTATCGGGAGTCCGTTGACCAAGATAAGTTCTCTCCTCTCTCCTGCCCTCCTTGCCGTGGCCTTGTTGACTTGTGCCTCCGCGTCCGCCCAGAAATCTGGCCCGCAAGAGCACACGACATGGCAAGACTACGGCGGCACTGCTGATTCCGCGCAGTACTCCGCCCTGAAGCAAATCGACCGGTCGAACGTGGATAAGCTGCAAGTCGCGTGGACCTATGCGACAGGGGATGGAGAAAAATACGTCTTCAATCCCATTGTGGTGGACAACGTGATGTATGTGGTGGCGCACCACAACTCCGTTGTGGCGCTCGACGCGGCAACCGGCCGCGAGCTTTGGGTGCACCCGATCGATACGCAAAGCAGGCTTACTACTTATCGAGGGATCAACTACTGGGAGAGCGCGGACCGGTCGGATCGACGACTGCTGTTCGCGCTCAACAATCATCTACAGGAGATCGACGCCCGCACCGGTAAGCAGATCACCTCATTCGGCACGAACGGCCTGGTGGATCTGCGGGAAGGCCTGGGACGCGACCCGAAGAGCCTGCGCCTGGTGCAGTCGGGGACACCTGGAACTGTTTTTGAAAACTTAATCATTCTGGGCTCCGCAACGAACGAGGAATACGAATCCGGCCCGGGCGATGTACGCGCCTTTGACGTGCTGAGCGGCAAGCTGGTCTGGACATTTCATACGATTCCGCACCCCGGCGAATTAGGTTACGAAACCTGGCCGAAGGATGCATGGAAGACGGTGGGAGGCGCGAACGCGTGGACAGCGCTGACGCTCGATGAAAAGCGCGGCGTGGTCTACATTCCGACGGCCAGCCCGAAGTATAACTTCTACGGCGCCAACCGGCCGGGGGCGAATCTGTTTGGCGACTGCCTGCTAGCCGTGAATGCGCGGACGGGTAAGCTCATTTGGTATTTCCAGATGGTGCATCACGATATCTGGGACTATGACAACTCGACGGCACCGAAGCTGCTCACTGTGCGGCACGACGGCAAGCTGGTGGATGTGGTGGCCGAAGCAGGCAAGGAAGGATTTGTCTGGGTGTTCAATCGGGACACCGGCAAGCCGCTTTGGCCCATTGAAGAACGGCCTGAGCCCCGCTCCGACATGCCCGGAGAGGAAACGTGGCCGACGCAGCCCTTCCCGACCAAGCCACCTCCTTTTGCGCGCCAGAGCTTTACCGCGAACGATCTGAATCCGTTCATGCCCGCGGACGAGAAGGAGAGCTTTCGCAAAGAGATGGAAGGCGCGCGTAACCAGGGTATGTTTACACCGCCCAGCACGCAGAACACGGTTGAGATGCCGGGCAACAATGGCGGAGCCAACTATGGCGGTGTGGCTGCGGACTCAGCGCAGGGACTGCTCTACGTTGTGTCCAAGGATCTTCCGGCCATGCTCAAGCTGGATTTAAACGAGGCTGAGGAAGCTGACGCAGCGAGTACAGCAGAGCAGCATGGCCGTGCCGTATATACAGCCAACTGTCGGTTGTGTCACGGCGCAGACAGGATGGGACAACCCCCTGCCGTTCCTTCACTGGTTGGGGTTACGTCGAGGCTTTCGGCAATGGATATTCGCGGGACCGTTACCCAGGGCAACGGTCCGATGCCGGCGTTTTCAAAACTCACAGATGCGGAGCTGGATTCTCTGCTGGCTTACCTTGCTCATCCGGAGCGCGCAACAGCGCCGGCCGAGACGGAGAAGAAAGCTGCCGCACCCACCACGCCGGCAGATGCGCGCTACAAGAGCGGGTTTGGCTTTATGTTCACTAGCAGCGGGCTGCCGGCCATCGCTCCGCCGTGGACAACGCTGACGGCTTACGATCTGAACTCGGGCACGATTCGCTGGCAGACACCGCTCGGCGAGGTGCCAGAACTGGCCGAACAGGGCGTTAAGAATACTGGTTCGCACTTTCCGAAAGTTGGCCCGGTGGTGACGGCTGGAGGGTTGATTTTTACCGGCACGCGGGATCGTAAAGTGCGCGCGACCGATGTACAAACCGGAAAGGTGATTTGGGAGAAGACGCTCGACGCCGCACTCGAAGGGATGCCAGCGGTCTACGAAGTGGGCGGTCGCGAGTATGTGGTTTTCTGCGCAGCCGCACAGGCCACCACGCATACACATGACTTGCCGGGGAAGCCTGCGCTCAATGCTCCGATAGCGGGAGCCTATGTGGCGTTTGCTTTGCCTGCGCGCTAGATCTAGCTTAGGGCGAAGCGGCTGGGGCTGTAGTGCGGGAGTCCGACCTGATCCACAACTTGCTTGAATTCGGAATGGTTGCGAAGAGAATCGAAACGCGGATCCTGCATGAGGGTGAAGACTTTCATGTTGCGCTCATTGCAGGCGCGATGGAGCCAGAAAGCCGTCTGCCTGGATTCGCCGAGGGCCGCATGAGTCGCGGCAATGTCGTAGGACGGCATGCACTTGCGATTGACCGAACTCTTTAGTCCATACAGAATCTGTCGCGCTGACGTGGCGTCACCTGACTTCGCGTGAGCGTGAGCCTTCATGGCGAGTACACAATCGCTCCCCCCGGCCAGCTTGATCGTGCTATCAAATTCGCGCACGGCTTGCTTATAGTCGCCCTTTTGCTCCAGAGTCTGCGCGAGATACATGTGGGTCCAGGTAAAGTTCGGGTCCAGTTCCAGAGCGTTTCTGTAACACTTGATCGCATCGTCGAACCGATGGGCCATGTGGGCCGTAAAACCTGCCCATACCAGAGTGATCAGTGACACGGGATCGAGTTCCAGGGCGTGCATGATGGCGATATGGGCGGCCTCATGCTGTCCCTTGGCAGCCAACAGGTTGGCGTACCAGTGATAGCTGAGGGCATAGCCCGGATTGCATTCAATGGCCCGCCGATACTCCAGATCGGCTCCATGCCAGTCTCTATCGAAATGAAAGCGAATATCGGCGAGCGACGCATGGGCTTCAGCCAGGTCAGGATCGAGCTGGATCGCCTTGAGGGCGGCGCGGCGGGCCGCAGGCATAGCTTGAGTAGGCGGCACTATCTCATAAAACGAAAGCAAGGTGAGCGAGTCTGCAATGCCGGAGTACGGGGGCGCGTAATCGGGATCTTCCTTCAGGGCTGCTTCGAAACACTGGATGGCCTTGCGCATGCCTTCCTCGTTTCGCTGCTTCCAGAAGTACCGGCCCTTCAAATAAGATTCCCGCGCGCCGCGCTTCTCTTTGTGCCTCGTAGCAGGAGTCGCGGGGGGCGAAGAAATAACCTTAAGCCAAACGCAGAGGACGATCTGATCGGCAAGATATCCCGGCATGGCGTCGATGTCGCTGCGCCGATAGTGATAGACCTGCGACCAGACGACTGTGCGGTTCTCGACCAGGTAGAGTTCCGCATTCACCCGCAGTCCGCTTCCGTGATCCTGAATGCCCCAGCGAAGGGTGTAGTCGGCAGCGGATTGCTGGCCGATCGCATCGGGGATGCTTTTGCGGTCACGCCTTGTCGCAGCCGGTGCTTCCTCAATACTCAATTGTGCGGGATTTAGTTCGCCCAACACCCCAATCGTATGAGCCGCTATGGCCTCACTGAGGGCCTGGTCACAAAACGTCTCATTATGAAGCGGTTCGACTCGAATGGTGATGTGACCCCGCTCGGGTCTTTTCGATGCTGCTTCGCCCGATGCCGAGGCCCGGGATGGTGAGGAACCCCTGGTTTCGTGAGCAGAGCGAAGAGAGACTTGCTCGTTCCAGGCGTCAAGTTCCGCACGAAAAGCGAACACACTGCCAAGTTGCTTATGGAAATGCCGGTGAACAGGAAGCCCTTCTCGCTTTTCCCAAAGCTGGACGGTGCGCACCTCTCGACGGAAATAGTTAGCGATTTCCTTCCAGGAATCCAGTCGGCCAACATCAGCGCGCAATCCGTCGGACCGCTGAACGTTCGATGATCTAGACACCAACTCTTTATCCATAAGGGTTAGCGAACTCTCAAATCTGGCCACAAAAGACAGAATTTTCAGGAGACTGCACAAAACAATCAGGCCGAACAGACTATGTCGCCCGGGAACTTTTCGGGCCGGCACAGTATGCCATAGTCCTATCATGGGGAGATTACACCTGCCCCGATCCCCATGCAAGAAACTTCCATTAGAAAGTCCTTCCGGATGAACATCCATGGCGTTTCCGCTGGGAAAGAATGCCGAGAAGAAGAGTGATCAGAACGCCGCCAGGCGATCTTCTTCAGTTTGAAGCGTTGCTTCCGTTCTCCCTTCGCAACGTGTGCTGGGGGACAAATCAGAGCTGGAAAATGACTTGGGTTTCACGAGTACTCGCGTCGTGAGAAATTCGCTTTTGCGCAGCCACTCATGTCAGACAAAAGGCTTTCGTACTATTTCGCTTGTTGGGTCACCAAAAAGTTGTTTTTCTATATTGGCTTTGAAGTATGGCGTTTATGTACGCGCCGCAATTACAAACAGCTCGAAGATTTGCTCTGACAGATAAGACAGGCGCATAGACTCATTCAACTGCCGCGCCAGAAAAGGAAAGCCGTGCCCCAGAACTCAAGTTCAAAACTGTCGACGCTGCCGGCTTCATTTGACTACACAGATGGTCATGACTTCATGGAACGAGTGCGTGCGGGCATGCCCCCACTTGTCATTTGCGTGGCCTGCAACGGCGGCATTCAGGGCAAAGAAGCCAACGAGGTCATTCCCGAAACAGCCGATGAAATCGCTGCCTCCGTCGGAGCCGCGTACGACGCGGGCGCAGCCATGGTACATATCCACGCGCGTGACCCTAAAGACATGACACGCGGTGCGCGGGATTCGGAACCGTGGCGCGAAGTGCTGCGCAAAGTGCGTGAGCGCAGCCCCGAAATCATCATGAATGCCACCACGGGCGGTGGCCCCAACATGACGATGGAGGAGCGAGCTTCATCGATCGAAGCCGGCCCCGAGGTCGCTTCGCTGAATCTGGCGCCGGATATGAGCCGCTTTCGTTTGAAGGAGCGAAAGGCGCCACTACCCAACCCGCGGCCGGCGGTGGACATCGATGAGTGCATTTCTTTTACCTACGGGCAAATTCACCAATTCGCTGAATTGATGAAGAAGAACAACGTCAAGCCTGAGTTGGAGATGTACCATTCGGGTTGCGCGTGGGTAGTACAGTACCTGATCGACAACGGCCTGGTACAGAAACCCTACTGGATCCAAACGGTGATGGGCTATCAAACCGGGAGTTACCCCACAGTTCAAAATGTTCTTGGCCTGTTGAAAGAGTTTCCCGAGGATGCTCTTTGGCTGTGCTCCGCTATCGGCCCCTTTCAGCTCCCGCTGACGACGCTGGCTACCTTGATGGGCGGGCACGTGCGGGTGGGCCTGGAAGACAATGTGTACTATGCGCGGGGAGAGAAAGCCTCAAGCAACGCTCAGTTGGTTGAGCGCACGGTTCGCATCGCGCATGAGCTCAATCGGCCCGTAGCGACCCCTGCGCAGGCACGTGAAATTCTCGGACTTTCCCACCAGCCCAGTAGCTATTGATCGGATGCGCGGATGTGCCGATGTGCCGATGTGCCGATTCGATCGGTTGCCGCTTTATTTTTTTCGATACATTTTCGCTGAAAATTCCCATATCGTGGTCGCTTGAGCCTCTCTGACAACAGCACTGCAAGGTCGCACACAAACGAAGCCCCCCAGATTCCGGGGGAAAAGCGTCAGCTGACCCGGAGCCTTGGGCTTTTTGACTCAACGATGATTGTTGCCGGCTCGATGATCGGCTCAGGCATCTTCATCGTCGCCGCGGAAATGGCAAGAGAAATAGGAAGCTCAGGCTGGCTGCTGGTGGCCTGGGTGATCGCAGGCGTGCTCACGCTCGCCGCTGCCCTTTCTTATGGCGAACTGGCCGCGATGATGCCGCGCGCCGGCGGCCAGTATGTCTACCTGCGCGAGGCGTACTCGCCACTTTGGGGATTTCTTTACGGCTGGACGCTGTTTCTGGTGATCCAGACGGGCACCATCGCAGCATCGGCGGTTGGGTTTTCCCGTTATCTCGGTGTGCTGTGGCCGCACATCTCGGAAAACAACTACATCATCCGGCCGATTCATATTTTGCCTACATACGCCATTTCCCTTTCCACGGCTCAGGTGGTAGCGCTGGTCGTCATTTCGTTTCTGACGTGGACCAACACCAACGGCCTGAAATATGGCAAAGGTGTGGCCAACGTGTTTACTTCGATGAAGATCGGGTCGCTGCTGGCGGTGATTGGCCTTGGATTATTCATTGGCTGGAAGGCCTCCGTGGTGAAAGCAAATTTCGGAGATATGTGGACGCCCCACGGATTTTCGTTGAGCGGCTACACGCCCTCTCCGTTGACAGCCTTCGGCATGCTGGTAGCGCTTTGCACAGCGCAGATCGGTTCTCTGTTTGCCGCGGACGCGTGGAACAACATCACCTTCAGCGCGGGTGAGGTGAAACACCCTAGCCGCAATGTGCCGCTTTCACTCGCGCTGGGCACATTCCTCGTGATCGGACTATACCTCGCGGCTAACTTCGCTTATCTCGTTGTTCTGCCGCTCAGCCAGGTGCAGAGTGCGCCCTCGGATCGCGTGGCGGCAACGATGATGCAGGCTATCTTTCCGACGGCGGGCGCAGCTTTGATTGCAGTGGCGATTATGGTTTCAGCGTTCGGGTGTATGAACTCCCTGATCCTCACCGGAGCGCGCGCTTACTACGCGATGTCACTCGACGGGCTGTTCTTCAAGAAGGCAGGCACGCTCAATCGGGCAAATGTACCAAGTGCCGCCCTGGTCATGCAGGGCTTATGGTCGGCGGTGCTGGTATTGTTCCGCACCTATCAGCCGGCGACGGGAACTTACGGTAACCTTTACAGCAACCTGCTGGATTACATCATCTCTGCGGCGCTGATCTTCTACATTCTCACCATCGCAGGTGTCTACCGGCTGCGCAAGAAGCAACCCGATGTCGAACGGCCGTACCGGGCGTTCGGTTATCCCGTGGTTCCCGCGCTCTATATCGTGAGCGCGAGTGTCATTCTGCTCATTCTGTTCGTTTACCGCCCAGCGACGACTATTCCCGGGGTCTTGATCGTGCTGGTTGGTGTACCGGTGTACTTCCTCTTTCGATCGAGAAGTGAGCGGGAGCGGAAAGCGGCCATACCGTCTACGTCAGTCTGAAGAAAAAAAGGAGCGGCCGCCCTATCCGATGAGCCGGCCGCCCCTAAAATCAACCGGCTTTATTGCTTCTCGTACACAACCATTTCGGTGAAGGGCTTACCGTCTTTGTCTATCCCCGACATGTGGAACGTCTGAGTTTTCTTATCCTTTGAAAGGACGGCATAGCTCGTTACCTTCCTTCCGTTGAAGTCCCAGACCTGCTCCGTGCGATGAGGGTTCACGTTGGTTGCAATGACCGTTACATTCTCGCCGCGACCGATTACCGGGACAGTCTTGCCCGGCTCAGGCTTGTAATGCCAGCTCGACTCTTTGCCGGACGAGTTGGTTTCGTCGATCGTAATCGTACCGTCGGGATCGACCGTAACCTGGTCTTTCAAAGGCGGATTGCCAGGGAACTTCGACTTCTCCAGGCTGAACTTCCAGGTACCGGCCCAGTCGCCAGCTTCCTGGGCATACAAGCTGGACGGGATCGCCAGAAACAAGACCGGCAAGGCTAATAGAGAGAGAGCTGACTTCAACATTCTTAATTTCATGCGCGATTCACTCCTTAGGAATACGACGCTTCTTTTCTTTCTAACTGAACAGCCCGGGCGAATTCTGCGTAAATGCTTATCTGGCGCACCCGCCTCTACTGCTTTTCATACACAACGACTTCACTGAATGGCTTTGCCTCGGTGGCTCCGGGAGCACGATAGGTTCCAGGCGCGCCGTGGAACGTCTGTACCTTTCCATCCTTCGACAGAATGGAATAGGTATGAGTGACCTTGCCTTCGTGATGCCAGATCTGATTGTTGCGGTAGTCATTTACTTTGACTATTTCCACGGTTACGTCATCGCGGCCGGTGACGGGAACGGCCTTACCCACTTGCGGCTTATAAGACCAGTCGGCCGTCTTTCCGTCGGAGCTGACAACATGCACCGCGACCGAACCGTCTGGCTGGATGGTGACCTGATCCGCCGTTGGGGGTGGCCCGGGAAACTTGGACTTTGTGTCGCTTGCGACCCAGGTGCCGGCCCATGCGCCGGCCGGCATATCCTGCGCGACAGCCGTGAGTGGTGCGATCACAGAAAAAAACAGAACTGCCAGGAAGCTGCCACGTGATTTTATCGGAACGAGTTTCATATTTTTCTTCCCTCCAGGAATTGTTTTTTGGCGTTCAGTGGGAACTAAAGAAGATCAAGGCCCATTGGCCCGGCTCAGGATGTGCCGCGGACCGGATAGCGTAGCCGGCCTTTACTGCCAAGAATGTTTTTGAGATCGAGCGCGAGTTTGTTGAGACCGCTCTGCGCCGTTTCCTTACCGGTGACAATGTCAGAGAGACGTTGTTCGGTTGCATCCGTCATTTGGGATGCTTCGGGGATGGTCGGCTTCGGTCTGGCGATCGGAACACTGTCCAGAAAAACCCGCGTATAGGGCTTCTGATTGACCTCAGTGTCCTCGTAGGTTGATTGTCGGATCGAGGTGGCGCCCTGCAGGGTCTGCTGAATCTGTACGTGGCGCGACATAGCCCATTCCAGGAAGCGATATGCCTCCTTCGGGTGCTGCGATTGAGTGGGGATCAGGTAAGTGAGCCCCTCCAATTGACTGGCCGGTTGGGAGCGATTCGTCGGGATGAGGCTGTAACCGATCTTCCCTGCAACACTCGAGGTTGCATGATCTTCCAGAAGAAAGGCCTGGTCACTCCACAGAAGGCCCATAAACGCATGGCCCTGCTGCAGTGCGGCTTGCGCCTCGTTCCAACCGTAGTTCAGGGTGTCGGGCGGACTTTGCGCAATGAGCTTGACATATTGTTCCGTGGCAGCGACATTCTGCGGAGAATTGACTACGATGTCGCCGTACTCCCATCCATGCTGCGTATCGAGGACATCGCCGCCAAAGGAGTACACGAAGTTGAGCCACTCATACCAAAGTGCCGGCCCACGCTTACCGGAAATGTAGGTTCCGTAAAAGTGGTCGCCCGGTCGCGTGAAGAACTCGGCCACTTGCGAATACTCTTTCCAGTTGGCCGGCACTGCAATCTCGCGATGATAGCGGGCTTTGAACTTGCGCCTATTCTCGGGATCGTTCAGCAGATCTTTGCGGTAACAGAGATATGCGGTGAGCCCGGTATAGGGATACCCGTAGATTTTGTCTCCATACCAACTGAGCTCTCGCCACCAGGCAGGGAAAAGCTGCTTTGCCGGCTGAAAGCTCGCATCGTGAACGGCGGCATCCGCCATGAGCTCGTTGATCGACCGTATCTGTTTCTTCTGGATGAGCGCGCCCATGAATCGGTGCCGCATCACGACCAGGTCATAGCTGGCGTCTGGCGTGGTGGCTCCGTGGTCCAGATCGCTCATGATTGCGCTGTCGCTCTTATTCTGTACCTCGACGCGCACGCCGGCTTTCTGCTCATACGCAGCGATCGATCCGGTTTTGGCAAGACTTTTCAGGAACCAATCGTCACCGGCCAGCCTGATGGTGAGGGGCTCAGGCGGGCGGGCGTTACAGCTCACCTGCAGCAAGGCAATGAGCGCAAGTACGACGATTAGAAGAGAACGCCCTGGCTCTCGCAGCTTCATTTTGGCGCTGAGGAGCCAGCAAACCAGAGGAACTTCACTGGCGTGTCACCAGAATTGATGTTGGAGTGGGTCATGGTGTCGTCGGGCCTGATCATGTAACCCATGCCGGGCGGCTGTACCCGCAACTCGGTGCCGATGAATGCAAGGCTTGTTCCATCCATTGCGACCCAGATCTCTTCCTGATACAGCCGATGCGGATGGGGCTCGCCCATAGTCAGGGGATTGAGTTCAACGGTAATGATGTCGCCCACAGTCGCCAGGCCATCGGTGCGCGAGAAGAGATCACGGACGACATGGGCCCAGTGGCCAGAAGCGCCGGGCAGCGTGTAAGGCGATGCTTCCATCGGTGTTCTGACAGGGACGTTGCGCTCGTCTGCCACCAGCATGTCTTTACGAGGAACGAAGCCCTTGGGGACGGGTTCGTTGACCACATACATGGTGAGGTCATCGTTGCCAGTATTTTTCATCGTGAAGTCCAGGCCTTCGGGCACGAAGAACGCGATGTCTTTATGCAACTGGGCGGTCTTGCCGCCTGCAGTCACTTCCCCCGTTCCGCCGTCGATGTAATAAATCTCCTGCTGCCCGTCGAGCTTCTCGGATGTGGTTACATCGTTTGGTTGAAGCCGGCCGTAGGCAACGAAGTTGGCAGCCTCCAGCACCGCACCGGGCTGAGGCGGGGTAAGGTTATCGCCGTGCCTCAGGATGTCTCGCAATACGAGCGAGCCGTGCTCATGACGAGGCATGGAGTCGTGCCAGTCGCCTATAAACCGGTCGATCCGCCGATCCTGCGGGTCGCGGCCGTCTCTATAGCGAATATCGTTGGGACCGGCGAAGCTGTTTCCTCCGCTGGCAGGCGTTTTCACCGGCGGCTTGGCGACGGTCTGCGCGTGGCCCGAGAATAGCGCAATGCCGAGAAGCGGCAATGACAAGAAGCTGAGACGATTGCCGGAAGACGAGATCATTACTTCCCCGTTCACTCAGTGGATGCGCCCGCGCACCAGGCACGAGCCGGTTTATGTTCTAGAAACCAAACGTTAAGCCTGTTCCCCGGGCGCAACAAGCGAAATTGTACGAAAGCCGGCCCTACGACCCTACCGGAACAAACACGATGCAGACGGGCACTTCCAGCTTGATGCCGTTTCCGCTCTTAGACAGCCGGCCCGTCGCTGTATCTCGCTTAAAGACGGCTACGTCGTTCGAGTACTGATGGGCAACCAGCAACCAGGATCCAGTAGGATCGATGGCGAAGGTGCGGGGCATCATTCCGCCGGTCGATGGCTGATCGACCAGCGTTAGCGTTCCCTGGGAGGGATCGATGGCAAAAATGCCGATCGTATCCGGACCAAATTCGGACTCACCCCTTAGACGCCGATTGGACTCGTAGAGAAATTTTCCGTCGGGACTGACCGCGATCTCGGCGGCGTGATTCTCGCCGGTAAAGTCTCTTGGCGTGGTATTGGCGCTTTGCAGATTGGTCAGCGTTCCCTGGGCGGGATCCCATGCGAAAGCATCGACCACTCCGCTCATTTCATTGAGCTGATAGGCGAACTTGCCCGAGGGGCTGAAGGCAAAATGGCGGGGCCCGCCTCCCGGGCGAACCTCAGCGAAAGCCGGACCGGGGGGTGAGAGCTTTCCGGTCTTTTCATCGAAATGAAAGATCAAAATCTTATCCATACCGAGGTCAGAGACGATGACATAGCGATTGTCGGGTGACACCAGAATGGAGTGGGGGTGGGGCTCGTTCTGAATAAGAGGATTGACGCTGTGGCCGACATTCTGAATGAAGGAAGCAAGTTCTCCCAGAGAGCCGTCTTCTTTGACCTTTACCACCGAGACGCTTCCGCTGCCGAAGTTGGCCATGAATACGTATTTGCCGGTGTTATCCGTGGAAACAAAACAGGTGCTGGTTCCACCGGTTGGGACGGTGTTGAGCAGGCGAAGTTTGCCGGTTGCTGAATCTATGGCGAAGGCACTTGCGTACGAGGCATGATCGAGCGGCGGCCCCACGGAAAGAGGATCTTCTGAAACCGCGTAGAGGAAGCGATGGTCAGGAGAAACGGTAAGGAACGACGGGTTCACAATTTCAGCGGCAAGCTCAGGTTCACTCAGTGTGCCGGTGGCCGCATGGAAGCGGCTCACGTAAATTCCCTTGCTCTTGCTATCGCCGACGCCTTCCGTCTTGCTGTGACGCACATAGCGAAACCCGGTGTAGGTGCCGAAGTACGCGAAGTAGTCTTTAGTTTGCGCCGAAGCGTCAGGGGCTACCCATGAAATCAGCACGCAAAGAAGAATACAGCAGAGAGTGTTTCGGGTTCGCTTCACCTGGTTGATATCTCCTCTGAGTTTGGTGTTATCCCACCCTTCGCAAAAAGCGCGAAGGATGGGGCACCCGAAAATTGGTTGCACTTCCCGACCGATTGCACCGGTGGTTTAACAGGCTATGCAAACTTCAAAGCTTTTTCAGGGTTCCCCAAAAGAGAACCGCAGATCTCTCCACTTCGCTGCGCTTCGGTCGAGATGACAATTCAGCTTAAGTTTTGGACCTCGTCGGGTTCGCTTCACCTGGTTGATATCTCCTCTGAGTTTGGTGTTCTCCCACCCTTCGCAAAAAGCGCGAAGGATGGGGCTCTCCACTTCGCTGCGCTTCGGTCGAGATGACAATTCAGCTTAAGTTTTGGACCTCGGTTTCACGAGGGCTGTAAAAGCCCGAACTTCCCAAAGAGTTGAGCTTCTCCGCAGCGGCCCTAAGCTGCGGGTACAAATCGTATGCAGGCGGGCGTGTCCACCTTAATTTCACGGCCCGTCGGCGTGAGCCTGCCGGTTGCTGTATCCACTTTGAACTGCACCACGTTGTTGGTGATTTGATTCAGCGCAAATAGATAGTGACCTGTGGGATCGACGCCCAGACTCCGCGGCATGGTCCCGCCTGAAGGAAATTGATCGACCGGCGTTAAGGTGCCGTTCTGCGGATCGATGGCGAACAACGCGATCATGCCGGGCAGTCGATCAAGGATGCTAGGATCCTTTGCGTTGTACCGGCTCAGCCTGTTGGACTGATAAAGAAACCTGCCATCGTTGCTGATCTGCATTTCAGCGCCGGCGTTTCTTCCATCGAAGCCCGGTGGGATGATGGAAAGCTGCTGACGCTTGGTCAGTGAACCCTGCCCAGGATCCCAGGAAAACGTAATCAGGCTATTGCCCAGCTCGTTTAGCTGATACCCGAACTTGCCTGCGGAATCGAACAGAAAACGGCGCGGTCCGTGGCCGGGATCGACCGTGGCAAACGCAGGATCAAGAGGCGAAACCATACCCGTCTGGGCGTCGAAATGATAGATGAGCACTTTGTCGAGGCCGAGGTCAGAGACGATTAGATATTTGTTGTCGGGGGAGACGGCTACGGTGTGGGGATGGGGTCCCGATTGAATGGGCTGCTCAGGGCTGCCGTGCCCCAGGTGCTGAACGAAGGCGGCTTGTTCTCCCAGACCGCCGTCCTTTTTCACGCGGATAACCGAGATGCTGCCGCTACCGAAATTAGCCAGGAAGACGAATTTTCCGGTCTTATCCATTGAGATGTGGCAGGTGCTGGTTCCACCCGTAGGAATGGTGTTCAAGAGCCGCAGCTTACCGGTTTTGGCGTCGATGGCAAACGCGCTCACATAAGAGGCGTGATCGAGCGGCGGCCCGAGCGATAGCGGGTCTTCCGATACGGAGTATAGAAAACGATGGCTGGGGTCTACGGTGAGGAAGGAGGGGTTGACAGTTTCAGCCGCCAGTTCCGGCTCACCTATTTCTCCGGTAGCCGCGTGAAAGCGGCTGACGTAGATACCTTTGCTGCGCGCTTCACCCACACCATGAGTCGCACTTTTGCTTACGAACTTGAAACCTGTGTAGGTGCCGAAATATACGAAGAAATCGTTCGTCTCGGCCGACGCGCTCTGGAATGCCAAAGCTGCGTAGGAGAAGACGAAAAGCAGACAAAACGCGCGGCGGTTCCACTTCACAAGCATGATCTCCTTAAAGCAGTTTCCCAGTTGCTATGCACCACCGGGATCGCGAAGTGTGGTTTTCTTCGCAGGAAAACCACGTAAAGTTCTTTCCCTTCGGTGTACACCTACTGGGAAACTACTGTAGCGCCGAAGAGTCTTCCCACACGGCTCCTCGCCTTCTCTCCACTCTACGGATGAACCGGCACGAACTTGATGCATACCGGCACATCGACTTTCAGGTTTGTATGGGTTGGCGTAAGTTTGCCGGTTTCCGCATTGATTTTGAAAACACCAACATTGCCCGTTACCTGCCCACCCTGAAAGAGATACCCGCCCGTCGGGTCGACCGCAAAGGTACGCGGCGTGTGGCCTATCGTAGGAGCCTGTTCCACTTCGGTGAGCGTTCCCTTTTCCGGATCGATGGCGAAGACACCGATGCTGTCTGGCCCCAACAATTGTGGACCACGATTGCGGCGATTGGACTCGTAGAGAAATTTTCCATTGGGATGAATCTGGATTTCGGCGCTGTCGTTTGTGCCGATAAAGTCATTGGCCAGTGTCTGAACATCCTGCAGCCGCGTCAGCGTGCCGGCTCCAGAATCGAAGGCGAACGCGGTCACGATGCCACTGAATTCGCTGATGGAGTAGCCAAACTTGCCGGCGGCATCAAAGGTGAAGTGGCGTGGCCCGCCCCCGGGAATCGCCTCGACGAAGGACGGCTCCTCCGGAGACAACTTGCCTGTCGCGGCATCGAAGCGATAAACAAAGGTTTTATCCACGCCCAGGTCGGAGACGACAGCATAGCGATTGTCTGGCGAGACATCGATCGAGTGTGGATGCGCCTTCGACTGCACCAGCCATTGCTGCCCGTGGCCCAGATGCTTCATGAACGCGGTTTCTTCACCCACTGAACCGTCATCGCGAATGCGTAACACCGTAACGCTGCTGCTGCCGAAATTGGTCATCAGCAAGTAATGGCCGCTCTTGTCGACCGAAATGTAGCAAGTGCTCGTACCACCCGTAGGCATGGAATTGATCAGGCGTAACTTGCCCGTCGCGGGCTCAATGGCGAACGCGCTCACGAACGATTCGTGATCGTAGTTGGGACCCAGCGACAATGGGTCTTCGGTAAGTACATAGAGAAAATGCCCGCCGGGGTGCACTGCAAGAAAAGCTGGGTTCGTGATCTCAGCGGCGAGTTCCGGCTTGCTTACCTCTCCGGTTGCAGGCCGAAAGCGGCTGACGTAAACGCCTTTGCTTCGAGCTTTCGCCATGCCAGAGCATGTCATAGCTGATGTAAAGGGAGCCCGTATACGTACCGAAGTAGACGAAATATTCGTCTGCGGCAGAGGGAGCAGCCCAGGCAAAGCGGCTCATGGAAACGATGATGAGAAGGAGAAGAGCCAGGCAGCGGAGCGATTTCATGAGTTGTACTTTTCCCCGGGGATTGCAACTTGAGACATGAGGACCCTCTTTGCTGAGGCGCCTCCCGACAGCGGCCCGTGTACGACGGGCGAGCGGACGGACGAACTCATGGGCCGATCAGGCAGCGTGAAACGAAGAAGCGGACCATTATTTTTTCGTAGTGACAGCGTGCGTCCAGTTGTCATCCTGAGGAAAGCGCGCAAAGTACAGGAAACGGATTGGTTCGTTGCCGTCATTGATATTGGAGTGAAGGGTGACCCCATCGGGCCGCAACATGTAAGCCATTCCCGGTTTCTGCACGCGCAGTTCCGTACCTAACAAAAGAAGCGAGCTGCCATCGAGTGCAACCCACACTTCTTCCTGCCCCGGCTTATGAGGATGCGGTTCGCCCAGAGTTTTAGGGTTGATCTCAACCACGATCACACTCTGCTCAGTCGCCAGTCCATCCGCCGGAGAGAACAGCTCTTTGACGATATGCGCCCAATGCCCGGAGGCGCCCCCGACAATAAAGGGATCGACAGCGGCGGGTGTTCGTTGCCGCGCGGCTCCTTCGTCTTTCACCACCATTTTGGTGGAGCGATGAAACGGTATGCGATGTGGGTTGCCGACAATTCCGTTGTCGTCGGGCAAAGGCTCATTGATGACGTACATGGTGAGCGGCTCGTCACCGGTCGATCGCATGACGAATTCGAGACCGACCGGCATAAGCACAGCGATGTTTTTGTGCAGCTTGGCGGTATCACCACCGGCGGTTACCTCACCCTCGCCACCGAGGATGTAGTAGATTTCCTGCTGACCCGCGAGCTTCGACGGCGTCGTCCAGGCCCCTGGAGCCAGCCGGCCGTAGGCCACAAAGTTTGTGTAGCGAAGGACGGCGCCCTTCTCCGCAGGATCGAAGTTGTCGCCCTTGGTCAGAATGTCGCGCAGGATCAAAGAGCCATGCTCGACGCGCGGCATGGACTCACGCCAATCACCAATGAACATGTCGATGCGGCGATCCAACGGGTCCGGGGTGTTTTGATACTTCACCAGACCGGGTCCGGGATAGGAATTGATTCCGTTGATAGCATTGGCTGTCCCGCTGGTGGTTGGCGGGGGAGTCGTCTGCGCCACCGCGAGAGAACCCAAGGCAAGCATAAGCGCGAAGACTGCTGGAAGAACCATCCCATCACACCGCTTGTTCACGCTGTTGTTTCGCATATTATTTTCTCGGCTCGTGCGGATGATAACGAGCAAAGTACAGGAACTTCACCTGCGCATCTTCGTTCTGATTGAGATTGGTGTGCGGCGTCAGATTATCGGGCACGTGATAGAAAGCCGTACCCGGCGTCTGCCTGCGCAGTGCGTTACTGACGAATGCAAGGCTCGTTCCGTAGAGAGACGTCCAGACTTCTTCAATATCGGTATGGTCGACCACGTGTGGCTTGGCGATCGTGAGGGGATCCAAAGTCACGGTCAGCACGCTCTGTAAAGTACCCAACCCATCGTCTGTTGTGAAAACGGTCTTGACGATGTGGCACCAGGAATTCTCAGTCGAGGTGACAGGAAGCTTGTTCTCATCCCTCACCAGCATGGCGGCATTCGGCCGAAAGCCGGCGGGTGTGGGTTCGTTGATCACGTACATGGTCAACGGGCCACTCCCGGTGCTCTTAAGGGTGAATTCCAGATTGGCGGGCATGAGCACGGCGATATTGCGGTACAAGTCGGCGGTCTGGCCACCCGCGGTGACTGTGCCCTGGCCCGACTCTACGAAATAGATCTCCTGCTGGCCATCGAGGCGAGTCGGCTTGGTAGAGGCCTGAGACGCCAGGGTGTCGTAGGTGTAGGAGTTGACGTAGCGGAGAAGCGCTCCCTTTTGCGTGGGATTGGCGGCGTCGCCTTTGGTGAAAATGTCACGCTCTTCAAGCGATCCGCGGACAGTGCGTGGAGTGGCATTGTGCCAGTCGGCAAAGTACAGGTCGATCTTGTCTCCGGTTATCTGGGCGACGGCCAGCGGCGCCAGTAAGGCGCACAAACCGAAGGATGCCAAAATCCTCCTCATCATCAATCGTCTCCCCGTTCCTCGAACTTGTCTGTGCGGATCATTGTATTGCCCCAGTTACGAGAACAAGTTTTCGTCAAACGGACAAGCGAAAAAGTACGAAAACAGATTCCGGGAGCAGACGCTTACAGTTGTGCTGGTTCTGCTCCAGCGTTTGCGTGCAGACGGAATGCATCCGGGATTACATCCTGGGGAATTTTCAGTCGTCCCTGCGGGACTTGATCGGCTGCTCATACCCTGCCCAGGACTGCGTCCTGGGCTACCTTCAGCCGCCCCTCCCACGGCAAGCCGGGGCAGGCCGGGGCTGTTCCGTAACATTTCTTACTTCCTCACTTCATGAGGCCTGTAACGGGCAAAATATAGGAATTTTGCCTGAGACTCGCCGCTCGAATTCATGTTGGTATGGGGAGTAAGGTTATCGGGGATGTGGTAGTAGGCCATGCCCGGGGTCTGCTCGTAGAGCTGATTGCCTACGAGAGCAAGACTCTTGCCGTACAGCGAGGTCCACACTTCCTCGATGTCACTCGTGTCCTCCCCGGGAGCGGGATGCGGCTTGCCAATCGTGAGCGGATCGAGGGTAACGGTTACGACGCTTTCGAGAGTCGCCAGACCGTCCGCTGTAGAGAAGAGGGGCTTGGCGATGTGCGCCCAGAAGCCGCTACTGGAAGCGATGGGAATCGTATTCTCATCCCGCACGAGCATAGTTGTGTTGGGACGGAAGCCCGCAGGAACCGGCTCATTGATGACGTACATGGCGAGCGGCTCAGCACCGCTGCTCTTGAGGGTGAATTCCAAATTGGCCGGCATCAACACAGCGATATTCCGGTGAAGGGCAGCGGTTTGACCGCCAGCGGTTAGCATCCCCTCGCCCGAAGCGACGAAATAGATCTCCTGCTGCCCATCCAGTCGTGTTGGCCTGGTGGTCGCACCCGCAGCCAGCGTCGCGTACTTGTAGGAATTGATAAAGCGCAGGACGGCACCGGCGGTCGCAGGCTTTGTGCCGTCGCCCCGCATAAGGATGTCTCTCTCTTCCAGCGATCCGCTCGTCGTGCGCGGGGTTGCGTTATGCCAGTCGCCGAAGTAGAGCTTGATGCGATCTCCGGTCGTCTGCGCCCCAGCCAGAGGCCAAATCGAAATGCAAACCAGCAGGAAGAGGGAAGCTTTATTCCTCAGTTGCATCATGTTCCTTTTCGTCAGGCGACTTGCACCGAGCGACTTGATTGATCGGTTTTACGGCGCGGCCATCACGAATCATTCTGCTCCGCTTCGTCGCTGCGAACAAACATGTTTCGTACAATTTCGCTTGTTAGGCGCGGGAATAGTTGTTTAGGTAGAAGAGCGGCAAAGAGAGCTTTTTCATGGCCATGCACAAGACCGGTCTGTTGCTTTCGCTCGCTATTCTGGCCTTTTCAGCCGGTGTGTCGCGGGCGCAGAACGCTTTTCACAACGCACCTGCGAGTGCGGCAGCCGAGAAGAACCCATTCGCTGGACAGCCCGCTACGCTGGCGGCAGGTAAGACCAGCTACGCCAGCCATTGCGCCGCGTGCCACGGCGTTTCCGGCGAGGGAACGGGAAATGTGCCACCACTCGCGCATGGTGCGCTGCAGGGCGTGCCTGATGGCGCAGCTTTCTGGTACATCACCAAGGGTGGCATCGAGAACGGAATGCCCTCCTGGGCTGCTTTACCGACGGAAGAACGCTGGCAACTGATCAGTTACATCCAATCTTTGAGTTCCGGCACGGCAGGCAACGTAACTACTACCCCAGCGACTGAACCCGCACCCACTGCTGAAGCAGTTTCCAATGCTCCTCCGCCGGAGCCGCCCTTTACCGATTACCGTTACGAGAAGCCGGGAACCGTTCGTCACATCAGACTCAAGGACCTGCCGGCGCCCTTCGCTTCAAAATCCGTGATCGGCGGCCCGGCCATTGTTCCTCGCCCAGAAAGCGCGTGGCCCAAAGCACCCGAGGGCTTCACGGTCGGCCTATATGCATCGGGACTCACGAATCCGCGGATTCTTCGCAGGGCTCCCAATGGCGATATGTTCCTGGCGGAAACGGCAGCCGGCGACATCAAGATCTTTCGCGGAATGACCAAGGACGGCAAGCCGGAACAGGTACATGTCTTCGCTACAGGCCTGAACACGCCGTTCGGGATTGCGTTCTATCCGCTGGGTCCGAATCCCAAGTGGGTTTACGTGGCCAACATGAACTCTGTGGTGCGCTTTCCATACCATAACGGAGACCTGGAAGCGATCGGACCTGCGGAGCATCTCGACGACCTGCCGAGCGGCGGACATCATCGATCGAGAGACATTCAGTTCTCACCCGATGGCAAGAAAATGCTGGTCTCCGTCGGCTCGCAGGAAAATGTCGACGACACCCCGGCGGAAAAAGATCGGGCCGACATCTTGGAATTCGATCCGGACGGCACAGGCAAACGGATCTACGCATACGGAATCCGCAACCCTGTCGGCCTTGCGGTCAACCCCAAGACGGGTGAAGTGTGGTGCTCTACCAACGAGCGCGACGAACTGGGCAATAACCTCGTTCCCGACTACATCACTCATGTAGAGCCAGGTGGCTTTTATGGCTGGCCGTGGTGGTACATGGGCCCCCATCAAGACCCACGTCTTGCTGGTACGCGCCCCGACCTCAAGGACAAAGTCATCACGCCCGACGTGATTCTGCAGCCGCACAACGCGTCGCTCGAGATCACCTTTTACGACGGCAAGCAGTTTCCCGCGGAATATGCCGGTGACATTTTTGCTGCGGAGCACGGATCGTGGAATCGCTCACCCAGAACAGGGTATGAGTTGATTCGCGTGCCCTTGCACCAGACAGGCCACGCGACGGGTGAGTATGAAGATTTTCTGACGGGCTTTGTCGTCGACGACAAAAGTGTCTGGGGCCGCCCAGTCGGCGTGGCCATTGCGGCCGATGGTTCTCTGCTGGTAAGCGACGACGGCTCAGGCTCGATTTGGCGCGTTGCTTACACAGGAAAATAAGCACTGGGAAATAGTTTTTGCGGTGGAGGAAAGACAGATGAGTTGGATGAAACATGCAGCTATTCCTTGTTTGGCTGGGCTGGCGTTGGCTTCTGTAGCACCGGCGCATGCGCAGTTGGCTGATAAGAAGGCGCTCACCATGCAGATTGCCAAACAAGTGGCTGCGGCGGCGGAGCAGCAGGCTGCGGCCAATCACCTGCACATGTTCATTCTGATCGTGGATGACGGCGGCAACCTGATGTACATGGAACGGATGGATGAGGCGCAGTTAGGCAGCTTTGAAGTGGCGCTTGAAAAGGCGCGTAGCGCTGTCTTTTTCAAGCGACCCACCAAGATGTTCGAAGACGCCGTCGTGCAAAAGGGTTATACGCCGATCCTGAAGCTGCCGAACGCTATGCCAATCGAAGGTGGCATCCCTCTGATGGCGGATGGGCACATTCTGGGCGCGATTGGTGTGAGCGGGGGCACTCCGCAAGAGGACGGCAAAAGCGCGCAAGCGGGTGTTGACGCGTTTCCGGGAATCGTTCAGGGGCACTAAACGAGTAACGTAACTGCTGTGCGTTTCAAGTATTTCCTTAGCGTGTGTGGGTGAGGGGTCAATCTTACCCACATGCTAAAATTGACTCATTAGCTAATGCACCAACCGAGCTAAGCCCAGCGATGAAAATCAATCCAGACAAATGCGTAGCCTGTGGCAACTGCACTTATGTTTGCCCGATGGGAGCGATTTATGTTGACCCGGTTATCAAACGGGCCACCATCAATCGCGATGAATGCGTGGAGTGTTATGCCTGCTATAACGGGCTTAGTACCGAGCATCTCAACCCGCCCTTTATTCGCACTATTCGCAAGTTATTCCAGATAGGACGGTTGCGCTTTGATCCTGAACCGGACGTCTGCCCCACTTCCGCCTTTGAGCCGGAAGACCTGCAGTGGCCGCGCGTTGTGCGACGCGCCTTCTCTGACCCCCGCGCGACGCACGAGTCAACCGGAGTGCAAGGCCGCGGTACGGAAGAAGTAAAGACCAACGACGTTACGTTCCGCGTTCAGCAGGGCGAAGTTGGGTTCACGATTGAGTTCGGCCGGCCCGGAGTGGGCGTCTGGCTGAGTGACATTCAAAAGATGACCTGGGCACTGGCGAAGGCCGGAGTCGCCTTTGAAAAGAAAAACCCTTTTACGCTGCTCATGAGCGATGTTGCGACAGGCACGATTCGCGAGGACGTTCTTGGTGAAAAGGTAATGTCGGCGATTGTAGAGATTAAGGTCGAGGTTGGAAGAACGCAAGAAATTATCGAACTGGTGCACGGGGTCGAGAAGGAAATAGATACAGTCGTGTCCTTGGGTGTCGGTACGCGTTGCGATGAAAATGGTGAGGACACGATCGTAGCCCCCATCCTCGCGCGGTTGGGATACAAGATCGAACGTGCGAAAACAAACGTGGGCCTAGGGAGGATCTCAAACCCCGATGCCTTGAAAGCTGAACCGAAAGAAGAGACAGTCGGGCAAACTCGATGACCAATACTCTCCATCGCTACGGCAGCGCAGAAAGCTTCGCCGATGACTTTATCGTTTTCGCTACTCCCAGCAATGGCAGGAACGAAATAGGAAGCCTGCCGAAACTGAAGAAATTTCTCGAGCTGGCGCTTCCCTTCAAGCCGGTCAATATCGGTGATCCGGTGCATGGGGGGTCCCTGCGCCCTGAAAAGGGTCTAAACACTTCCGCCAACTGGAAGCGCGACTTGACGCCTGATTTTCGTGCCGTCATTGATGGCCTCGATGAACCTGCTTCCGTCGTAGCGATCTTTGACAACCAGGCGGCTGCGGAACAGTTCCTCAAGGTCGCGGTCGAAGCTGACCTCGGCCTCTCCGTCAACATATCGGCATCGGTAGAAGGGGCGGTTGAGTGCTGCAAATTTGCCGGGATTAAACGGCACAGCGTCGGTTACTCACTGGGCTTTGAGGGTTCCGTAGAGAAATTGCCCAACAGCCAGGCACTCACTCTCTCTACCATGTGCGGCCACGGCATGATTTCGAGCAGTCTCGCCAAGAAGATGATCGACTGGGTCAAGGAAGGCCGCCGGACACCGGAACAAGCGGCCACCTATATGACACGGTTTTGCTCCTGTGGAGTGTTTAACCCCGTGCGCGCACGGCGCATCCTTGAGGATGCCCGCAAGAAAATGGAGTAGCTGCTTTCAGGCGCTCCCGCTTCCCCGTTATTTCGCGGCACATGAACGGAGTTGGATATGCGACGCCTGCAAGCCACCCTAACGGCTTCTTCCTTACTGGCCCTCACTTGTCTTGTCTGGGCTGAAACCCCTTCGCGCCCCGGCTTATTGCTTGTCGCCGTCAAAGGGGATGCAAGTGTTGGCCTGGTCGATTCCAGGACAAACCAGAAGATCGCTGAGATTCCAGAAGGCGGTGTAACGGGCCACGAACTTACCGTGTCGCCGGATGGCCGGACCGCCTACGCTCCAATCTATGGCAACTCCGGTGTGGGCGAGCCCGGCACAGACGGCACCCACATGGTGGTGATCGATCTGGCGTCGCGCAAGGTCATTGGCAACGTCGACTTCGGTAAGGGTGTCAGGCCGCATGATCCAGTGTTCGGGCCAAAGAACGGGTTGCTGTATGTCACCACCGAGCTGAATCGTGCAGTCAGCATCATTGACCCGAAAACCCTGAAGATTATCGGTTCGGTTCCTACCGGACAGGATCAGTCGCACATGCTGGTCATTTCACGCGACGGGCATCGTGGATACACGGCGAACGTTGGCCCTGGCACGATTTCTGTGCTGGATCTGGATGCGCGCAAGACGATTGCGGTCATTCCAGTTTCAAAACAAGTGCAGCGCATCGCGCTTTCGGTAGACGGCTCCAAGGTGTTCACTTCGGACCAGACAAAGGCGCAACTCGCAGTGATCGATACCGCCACCAACAAAGTGGTGCAGTGGGTGCCGCTGCCAGATCTTGGCTATGGCACGGCGACTACACCCGATGGCAAGTGGCTGATCATTGCCAATCCCCTGATTCACAAAGTATCGGCGCTCAACCTGAGCACTATGAAAGTGGACCACGTGATCGATATGCCGGTGAGGCCGCAGGCCATCCTGGTGAATCCAAACAATCAGGTTGCGTATGTCTCATGCGACAAGAGCCGCAAGGTTGCGGTGCTCAGCCTCTCCGATTGGACGGTCAAAGAACAGATCGACGTAGGACCTGGCGCGGACGGTATGGCCTGGGCGAAGGCACAGTAGGAGCATTTTGGGGCGCCGCTCAAGCGGCGCCCCTTCTGTTTAGGCGTTCATCCAGATCTTCGCCTGACACTTGTTCGTGGTGTATTAGCCGTAGGTGTACTTCCAGGTAAAAGCCTCGCCCGGCGCATCCTTGAGGATGTCCGCAAGAAAGTGGAGTAGCTGCTTTCGGGCGCTCCTCGCCTTGCCACGTTGCCCAAAGAGAAGGAACGTACCGCAGGGCCTAAAGGCCACGAGGGTAGTGGTTGGTGGCACGGCCTGAAGGCCGTGCCCTACCCAATATCATCGCAACGCGAAATGCAGATCCAACTCTTCGCCTGATACTCACTTGTTCGTGGTGTAGTAGTCGTAGGTGTACTTCCAGGTAAATGTCTTGCCTGGCGCGATCGACATGTGAATAAAGGGTTCCATGGCAAGAATGGAACGAATGGACCAAAGCTCTTCATTTTCGAGCGGCTGATCACCGGTTATTTTCATTCCGACGCCCAGGTGCTTGTTCTCGATCGTGATTTTGTAGTCGGCAGAGGTTTTGCCGAACCCATGGATGACGACGGCAAACTGATCGTGTCCTTCCAAAACCTTGCGATAGGTGATGGTCTTTCCATCGATTGCGCCCAGCGCGTCTTTGATCGGCTTGCCAGGGTGGACGTCGAAGGGCAAAGCAATCGTGAAGTCGGGCCCGATTGTCTGGTTGTCCAGCACGAGGAAGTTGTGGTCGTAAACGCTACTTTCGATCGACCGCTTGCCAATATTCGTCAGGCGATGCTCGATGACCATTTGCGGCTTTCCGGGAACGAGGCGAACCGTTTTCTCGTAGAGGTAACCATAGCCTGACGATGCATCCGTGACTCTCTGGGTGAATTGAACAGAATCTGGCTTCGCCTGAACGGACCACTTGCCGTGATCGACAATGTCATAGAGGCGAAATAGGTTGTACTTCGCATTGTCGGGTTTGCGCAGAACACCCACACCGATCTTGAGAAAGGTTCCACCCGGAGAGGCTTCGCTGAAGCCTAATCCTTCTCCGTTGGTGGAGAATTCTTCGGCCGGCCCTGTGACCGCGCTGCAGGGACCGGCGATGATATCGGCACCCTGGTAGATGTAGTCCTCAACCGACGGATCTGTTTTTGTAAACCAGGGGCCGTAATAGTTATGACCGGCGTATTTGAGGCTACCGACAACGCCGGACCAGTCAAAGCGAGTACCGCGATAAAAACCACTCATAGGATCAGGCGGATGGATCGTTGCCTCGATGACACCGTTGCTGATCTGTAGATCGCGTGTTTCCGCAATGCCAGGGCAGGAGGCGCCGAGCAGGAGAGAAAGCGCCAGGGACTGCAGGATCATCGCGCGAGACAGGAGGGTGACTTGCTTGAAAGAGAGGGTCATTTTTTTGGCTCTTTGCTAGTATGCACCCGGCGCGGAAGTTTCGTTCTATCTCTGCGCGCTCGATGATGTTGGTTGGGTAGCGAAATTGCGCGAAATGAGAACCGCTCAATTGTGTGTCTGCCTTTGGGCATAATATGATCGGGCTACCTGAGAGGAATCAGATCTTGAAGCCTCGTTTCGCCGCTGCTGTCGTTGGCCTTCTCCTTCCCTTATCTCCGGCCTGGTGCCAGTCAGATTGGCCGATGTATGGCCACGATGACGGAAGCACGCGGTATTCACCACTGGATCAGGTGAATACCAGCAATGTTCAAAATCTGGCTTTGGCGTGGACCTATCATTTGAAGAAGACCGGGCCCCGTCCCCAGAAATCTGGGCCGGCAAGCCGGGGCGGCGGCAGACGTTTGTCGGAGGCGACGCCGATCGTCGTGAACGACGTGATGTACTTGCCAACACCGTACGCCACGATCGTCGCGCTGCAACCGGAAAGCGGCGAAGAGATATGGACCTATAAGTTCGAAAAAGGGCGTCCAGCTTCGAGAGGTGTTTCTTACTGGCCCGGAGATAAGATCACGCCCGCATCGATCGTTTTTGGCACGACCGACGGAAGACTGATGTCGCTCGACGCAAAAACAGGAAAGCCCACGACTGGGTTTGGCATCGACGGCTCCGTGGATTTAAAGGCCGATGCGAACAATGGCTTCCCGAATGCTCAGTACGACGTGAGTTCAACGCCGAGCATTTATAAGGACCTGGTCATCACGGGAGCTGCCGTTCAAGAGCTACCCTCCCAGGGCGCTTCGGGTGACGTGCGTGCGTGGGATGTGCACACAGGCAAGCTGGTGTGGCGCTTTCATTCCGTTCCCCAACCCGGAGAAGTGGGCCATGATACCTGGCCGGCAAACGGTTGGGAGAAACGCTCAGGAACCAACGTGTGGGGATTCATGAGCGTGGATGTGAAACAAGGGCTGGTATTTCTTCCGCTTGGTTCACCCTCGTACGATTTCTACGCCGCGGATCGAAAGGGACAGAATCTTTTCGGTAACTCGATCGTTGCCCTCCATGCCGATACCGGCAAGCTGGCCTGGTACTTCCAAACGGTTCACCACGATATGTTCGACTATGACCTGGAATCGGCTCCTGTACTGCTCGATATCGAGAAGGGGAAATCGAAGATTCCTGCCGTCGCAGTGATCGGCAAGACCGGGTTGATGTTTATTTTGGATCGGCGCAACGGCAAGCCGGTATTTGGTGTGGAAGAACGGCCGGCGCCCGCCAGTAAGGTACCCGGCGAAGAAGCGTGGCCAACCCAACCCTTCCCGCTGAAACCTGTGCCACTGGGACGAAACAGTTTCCGGCCGGATGAGATTGCCACCGTAACTCCGGAACAGAAGAAGGTCTGCGAAGACTTGTTCGCGACGCAAGGCGGCATGGAAAGCGGGGGGCCGTTTACACCCTTCGATGTAAAGTTGACGATTCAATTTCCTGGGACGATCGGTGTTGCGAATTGGCCTGGCATGTCGGCCGATCCCAAGCTGGGATATATCTTTGTCAACACCAACAATCTTGCCGATGTGGGCCAACTCATTAAACATCCTGAAGGGTCAGACCCACTGTATGAGCGGAAGAGCCCCTGGGGCGATTACGCCCGCTTCTGGAACAACGATAAATTCTGGCCCTGCCAACAACCGCCCTGGGGCGAGCTATGGGCAATCAATGCCAACACCGGGGACGTGGCCTGGAAGATTCCCTTCGGCACCGTACCGGAGTTGGACGAGAAAGGCGTGCACAATACGGGAAGCCTGAACTTTGGCGGCTCGATTACCACGGCGGGCGGACTGCTCTTTATCGCGGCAACCAACGATCAGTTCTTTCATGCGTACGATTCAAAGACAGGCAAGCTGTTGTGGCAGACCAAACTGGATACCGGTTCTTATACGACCCCTATAACCTATAGGGGGAAGAACGGGAAACAGTATGTACTTACCGTGGCAACCGGCGGGAGCTTTTTCGATACGAGCGCCGGGGATTCGGTCGTTGCCTACGCGTTACGTTAAGCATGTTCGCAATTGGTGTAGACCGGCCTCGCCGCAGCGAGCTAAGCAACCGGCCTTTACGTGGTTTTCTCTCAAAGAAAACCACACCTCGCGGCTCTTACCAGAAAACAGTAATTGCGAAAATGCACTAGAATCTGCGTGGCAACTGTGAGAGAAGTGGTGGAGGGGACCATGCGTCTGAGTGCGTTGGCCGTATTTCTTGTGGTGGCATTGGGTAGCACGTCTGCGCAAACAACGCCGCCGGCAGAAAGTGCTACCGCCATGCCAGATGGAGCAGGCAAGCCGATTGTGCAACGCGCGTGCGCTTCATGTCACGCAATCACCACGGTCACGTCGAAGCGTGCCAATCGCAAGGAATGGGACCAGGTGGTCAATCAGATGGTTTCGCGCGGTGCGGAACTTTCAGACGATGAGATCGATACGGTCATCGAGTATCTCTCGAAAAACTACGGACCTCTCGACCAGAACCCGGCGTCTTCTCCCGATGCGGCGGCCACTCCGGCTCCTGCTGATTCTGGTGCAGATACCGGCTCAGCCGGTCTAGCAGTGGCCCCAGCAGCCACCCCGGTCAACGTAAATACCGCCAACGCACATGATCTCGAAACTTCGCTAAAACTCTCCACGGCTGAGGCAGAAGCCATCGTGAAGTACCGGACGGAACATGGCAACTTCAAAACCTGGAAGGACGTCGCGGCCGTTCCAGGGATTTCGTCCGCAAAGATCGAGGGAATGCAGAAGCGCATCACCTTTTAGAGAATGTTGAAACCTGAAGCGAGTCCGATGCGGGCAGCTAATTCCCAAAAGCCGACGCGAGCCCGTCATGTCGTTCTCGGCCTCATCGTGGCCGCTTACATCATCACGTATATGGACCGCGTGAACATTTCATCGGCCATGCCGGTGATGCAACGCGACCTTGGACTATCGGCGATCACGGTGGGCTGGATCTTCAGTTCGTTTCGCTGGGGCTATGCGCTGTTCCAATTACCGGGTGGCTGGTTCGGCGACAAAGTCGGCCCACGGCGCGCTCTGACCTGCATCGTTTGCTGGTGGTCGCTGTTTACCTCACTGACCGCACTCTGTTGGAGCGGGACCTCTACAGGCATTTGCAGATTTCTGTTCGGAGTAGGGGAAGCCGGCGCATTCCCGATTGCGACGCGTTCTCTCTCGTACTGGATGCCTCCAGAGGAGCGCGGCTTCTCGCAGGGGTTGCCGCATGCAGCGTCCCGCCTGGGAGCCGCTCTGACACCCCCGCTTGTCGTCCTCATCATGATCCACTTCAGCTGGCGCATGCCTTTCTTTCTGTTCGGACTGCTTGGCCTCGCCTGGGCTGCGACATGGTACTGGTACTATCGCGATCGGCCGGCCGACCATCGCGGCGTGAACGCCGCGGAGCTGGAAGTGATTCGGCAACCCCTCACCTCGTCCCCCGGCGGCCTTCGCTCTGTGCCCTGGCGAGTGATCCTGCGCAACCGTACCGTGTGGATGCTGGCTGCCATGTATTTCTGCTATGGCTACAGCATCGATATCTATATCGATTGGTTTCCAAAATATCTATACGATGTGCGAGGGCTGAACCTGAAGCAAATGGGCTTCTATGCAAGCCTGCCGTTTCTGGCCGGCGCTGCGGGAAACCTGGCGGGCGGTTGGCTTTCAGACCGATGGGCGGCGCGGACCGGCAACCTCAAGTCAGCGAGGCGGGGTATCGCAGTCATGGGCTTTCTCATTGCAGCAGTGTCGATTCTGCCGGCAACTTTCAGCAGCGATACGAACGCTTCTGTACTTCTTTCCTGTGTCTCGGTATTCGGCCTGGAGTTGACGGTGGGCGTGGCATGGGCGATTCCTCTCGATATCGGCGGAGACTACGCTGGTTCCATCGCCTCCATCATGAACACGTTCGGCAACATTGGCGGCGCTATTTCTCCAGTATTACTGGGCTATTTGCTGGGCTCTTACGGCTGGACCGTCCCGTTCGTCGTCTCTTCTATTCTGTGCCTCGCTGCTATCTTCTTCTGCTGCGGAATCGATCCCTCCAGAAGAGTGTTACCTGAAGTTGCCATCGCCGCATCATGAACACTTACACGAATCCCGACCCGGCTCCGGTGCTTGCACTCATCGACGGATTTCGCGCGTCAAAAACCATGTTTGTTGCTGTCTCGATGGGAGTCTTCGACGCACTCGAGCGCAAGCCTTTATCGGCAGCTCAGATGGCGCTCGAGCTCAACGCGCTAGGTGAACCGCTGGAACGGCTGCTGGACACGTGCGTTGGACTTGGACTTCTCGCCAAGCAGGATGGAATCTACAAGAATCAGCCTGTGGCCAGCACTTATCTATGCCGTGACACACCGTCTACTCTCGAGGGCTACATTCTCTACTCCGACAAGATTCTCTTCCAACTCTGGCAACATCTGGAGAATGGCATACGAACGGGTGAGCCGCAATGGAAGCAGGCCTTTCATATCGACGGGAGCATTTTCGATCACTTCTTCCGTACGGACCAGGACATGCAGTTATTTCTCCAGGGCATGCACGGCTTTGGCCTATTGAGCTCCCACCTTGTCGTGTCAGCCTTTGATCTTTCGCGTTTTAGAAGGTTTGTCGATCTGGGTGGCGCCACCGGACATTTGGCGATGGCGGCCTGTGAACGATACCCCAACATGACGGCGATCCTCTTCGATCTACCTCGTGTGATCGATGCGGTCCGCCCGCAAGTCGCTCGGAGTTCCGTCGCCTCGCGCATCGAACTAAGGGAGGGTGACTTTTTCAGCGAAGCGCAGTTCCCGGAAGCAGACTTGTTTGGCCTGGGACGCATCCTGCACGACTGGACGGACAGCAGAGTATGCGAGCTGCTGCAGGCGATCTATAAGCGCCTGCCCGCCGGCGGAGGCATTCTGCTTTCGGAGAAGCTCTTGAACGAAGAGAAAACGGGCCCTGTTTCGGCTCAGTTGCAGTCCTTAAATATGCTGGTCTGCACTGAGGGTAAGGAAAGAACCTTAAGCGAATTTCGCTCGTTGCTCGAATCGGTGGGATTTACTCATGTAGAAGGTCGCGTTACGGGTGCCCCACTGGATGCGGTGTTTGCGGTAAAGCCGTAAAGCGTTCGCTGGTGTTACTCAAAGCATGGGTTGCGGGTTGGGGAATCGCCCATTAAGGTTTGAGATATCCCACATCTTGCGAAAAACATGCGAGATACACCCGGGGATTCGCTACAGGTGAAGAGAAGACGTTTGCAGGGGCTTCCACGGCAAACCGGGACAGGTCGCCCGGTTGTTTTCGGCCCATGTACGCTGAGGCTATTGTAAGTTCGTTCTCATTAGTCCCCTAAGGAGACACAGGTGTTTCTTCGACGCCTCACGCTTGTCAGCTCACTGCTATGCCTACTGGGAAGTTCCGTCGCGCTTGCTCAATTTGTACATACGCAGGGAGCAGAGATCGTGGACGGAGAGGGCAAGCCGCTCCTCATCCGCGGCATCAGCATTGGCAACTGGTTTGTGCTGGAAGGCTACTTCTGGCGCTTTGGCGGCCAGAGCCAGACACAGACAGACATAGAGATGATCTTTACTGACCTGCTGGGGCCAACCCATGCGCAGGAGTTTCTCTATAACTGGCGCAAGAACTTCATGTCTCAGGCGGATGTGCATCGCATCAAGCAGGACGGATTCAACACGATCCGTATCCCGCTTCACACCAAGTATTTCAAGACGGATGACGATGAAGGTTTCCAACTCATCGATCAGCTTTCCAAGTGGTGCCAGCAGGAACATATCTACGTCATTCTGATGCTTGAATCCGGCATCGGGGGATTTACCGGCGAGGCTAGTGACGATGGTCCTGGTTATCCATGGCTGCTGAGGGATGCAGGCATGCAGCGATACGTTTCACAGGCCTGGCAAAAGATTGCGAACCACTACAAGGATGATCCCACGATCCTGGGGTACGACCTGCTGAATGAGCCATTGCTCTGGCCTGGCTATCTCGACATGGAGCCTCTGATCGAGCCGGAATACCGGCGTTTGACAGAAGCCATCCGTAAGGTCGACAACCATCACATGCTCATTCTGCAACCACCCCTCGGACGGTTCAGCGCCTTCGGCAAACCGTTCGATAACGATACTACTTATAGTTTTCATAGCTATGGCGCTACGCCACGGCCTGAGTTTCTGCAGCCGTACCTGGATTTTCGCAGTAGGTATCAGGCACCCGTCTTCTTCTCTGAAATCTATGCTGAAGGCAAGCCGGAATGGTTGATTGCTCACGTCAACCAGGCGGAGAAATACAACATCGGCTGGATGATCTGGCCCTACAAAAAGATGGATGGAGACTCACCAGGACCGTATACCTTTCCGTCTCCCGCCGATTGGCCCAAGATCATCACGTTTGCGCACCAGCCGCGCGATGATCGAGCGGTCAGAGACCGGAATGCGCTGCGGCCTCCGCAGAAAGATACCGACGCGATGTTTGCGGAGATTCTGGAGAACGAGAAGAACGAGCATCTGGCGGTACATTCTGAGTATCTTGCGTTGCCGGGGATTACCGCACATGGGAACCGCACATGGGAACCGCACATGGGAACCGCACATGGGAACCGCACATGGATTGGAGGGACTACCTTGAGCAGGAAAAGGTTGTTGACCGTATCCGCAGTCGCTATGGCCCTCTCGGGGCTGGCCGCTGTTCAACCTCTCACAACTATCTCCCCGGCTGTACAATCAGCCGCCCCTGCGGGGCTGTTCCGTTGCGGCCTTAGGATCTCGTTTTATCAAGCGTCCTCTTCGTGCAGGGCCGGCTACGGCTGTACCCCGCTCAAGCCAACGGAAGGCTTGCATTGGCCACCCAGATTTTCGGGGCAGCCAAGACAAGGAGCGAAAGCTTATCGGGACAAGTGTGGTTCGTTGCTGCTCTCGGCGTCGCTTTGACTCTGGCTACTTTGACGGAAGAGCGAATGCCAGAATTTCATCGCCGTTGGTGTGATCGAAGAAACTCCCTCCTGTATCCACGATCACCACGTATTGCTTTCCGTCTTTGCCCAGATAGGTCGCGGGTGTGACGTACGCTCCGGTGTCCATCTTGATATCCCAGAGGATTTTGCCGGTGGCCGCATCATAGGCACGGAAGTGCTCATCGTCGCTCGCCGCAATGAATACGAGGCCGCCACCTGTCGAAATGGAGCCCCCGTAGCTCAACGCCCCGGTGTTGTGGATACCCTTCGCATCGAGCTCAGGCACGGTGCCAAATGGTTCTTTCCATGCAACGTCTCCCGTATTGACGTTGATGGCCCACAGTTGACCCCACGGCGGCTGCTGGCACGGCCAGTATTTTTCGCTATCCCAGAACATCGCGTACGAGCCCCAAGGGCTGGTGCGATCATACGGAGGCTCGGTCCCAGGCTTGGTGGGCGCGATCATGCCTACACCACCCAGGTCATTGGTATTTACGAACAGATAGCCAAGCTTTGGGTTATACGACATGCCGTGCCAGTTCACGACGCCGATGGTGCCGGGAAAGACAATGGTGAGTTTCTCTCCATACGGAGTGAAGAGGGGGCCACTCTGCATGCCTCCCTCGGTCGCCAATAGTTTCTCGCATAACGCCTGATGCTCGGGAGTTACGGTTGCGATCTCGGACGGGGTAAAGCCATTGCGACCGAATGGGGCAGGCTTGAGCGGAAAAGGCTGCGTAGCCGAAGTGTGTTCACCAAAAGCGCTGCTCTGAGGTACCGGACGCTCTTCTACGCCATAAATGGGTTTGCCGGTGAGCCTATCCAAAATGAACATCAGGCCGGTTTTGCTGATGAGCGCGACAGCCGGAATCTCCTCGCCGCCGCGCTTCACATCGATCATGACCGGCGCAGATTCGAGATCGTAATCGTCGACGTCGTGATGAACCGCCTGGAAATACCAGGCAAGCTTGCCAGTGGCGGCATGCAGCACAACGAGCGTGTTACCAAACAGATCATTGCCGGCACGGTCACCGCCCCAGAAGTCCGATGTGGGCGAGCCAACGGGCAAAAAGACAAGACCATGTTTCACGTCGACCGACGAAAAACCCCACGAGTTGGCGCCCGAGCGCCCTATCCAACTATCACCTGCCCACGTATCGTGGCCGGCCTCACCTGGCCGGGGAACTGTATGGAAGCGCCACACCAGTTTGCCGCTGTGGACGTCCCAGGCTCGTATATCTCCAGCGGCGCCTTTTGCGGGCGCTTCCTGTACCTCAGCACCCGTGATGAGGAGGTCTTTATAGATGGAGGCTCCCGAGTTCATCTGGTATTCGCCCTCCCGATTGGGAGCCTCCACTGCCCCGGCCTTGAGGTCGATGAATCCGTCGACCCCAAAATGGGTGTTGGGCTGACCGGTCTTCGCATCCAACGACAGCAGACGGCCATCGCCGGTACCGAAGAAGAGGGAGGGTGATGCTGTTTTGTCACCCGGCCAATAGCTGATGGAACGCCCGGTGAGGCGTGACTTCTCAAGCTTGTAGGTCCAGATGAGTTCCCCGGTCTCCGGCTTGAGGGCAATGACTGTTCCGTACGGAGTGGGTAAATACATCATGCCGTCCACGATGAGCGGAGTGGCAGGCGATTCAACCTGGCGCTGGCGCCGATGACTGCCGGCGTTCGCCGCCTCTGTTGAAGCGGATGCGGGCCGCAGGTGATATACCCAGGCTTGCTTGAGCTGGTCGACGTTACTGGTGTTGATCTGGTCGAGCAGAGAGTATTTGGTTTGACCGGCATCGTGACCGTAAGCGGTCCAATCTGATTGAGCGGCAACCGGAATCGTACAGAAGAGTGCCGCCATCGCGGCAAAGCCGAAACGATGTCTCAAGAGCTGTTTCCTTTGCGGGGGTGTCACTTGCGAACAACGATATAAAAACAAGCAAGCTGTTCGTCGCATCATGGATGGTAAGAGAAGCGGCTCAGATTTCCTACCACTTTCTCGGAATCCACTCCCGCTTCTTTACCCAGTGAGGAATGGGGCCGTTACAGAACGGCGAGGCTCAGCGGGCGGCCCACGGCAGCTATCTGGATCGGATCGGCCAGTACCCCGCTTCTTGCATCGATGCTGAAGCTCAGCACGGCATCGCTCGTTAAAGCGACGAGCCTTCTGCCGTCGGGCATCGCGTGCAACCTGCTTACCCGCAAGCCACGTACTTCAGACACCCATGCAAGGCCAGCATTGGCTGCAATGTTCCAGGTGTGAATGCCCTGCCCATGGGTGCTGAACAACAGGTCGCCCGAAGGATGCAAAGATAACGCCGCATCGTTACCTGAAGCCGGAACGCGCACGGTTTGCTTGTGGTCAAGACCGTGGGTAGCGTCGTAGCGGAAATTCGATAGGGAACCGTTGAGAGCGTGTGCCACATAGAGTTGCTCGCCGCTGGGGTTTAAGGCCATGGCGGCCGGCCCGCTGCCCGCGGCAACCGCATAGCGGACGGCCACGGTCAAGCCGCCTCTGTTGAACGATAGCGAAGTCAGCCTGTCGCTTCCCTGGTCTGCGGTGAGCACATGCCCCGCACGATCAAACATAACCACGGAAGGATGAGCCGTGGTCTGCAGGGAATGCGGCCCTGAACCGATCTCCTTGAGAATGCCGGTGACTTTCCCGAGCCGGCCATCTTCTTCGAGCGACAGCAGATTGTAAGCGCCGCCGCCGTAGACAGCCACTACCAGGTGACGGCCATCCGGACTCACTGCCAGGTCTCGCGGTGAAATGCCTGATAGGGACAGTGGAGTCGTGTTCTGCCACGTCAGTCTTCCTGTTGCGCGATCGATCGCGAACGACTGCACGCTGCCGCGGGGTTGATTGCTATATTCCGGCAGGCCGTTCGCCACATATAAATGAGCCTTGCGGGCCACCATGGCCACGGGACGCGGACTCGCAACCGTTTGTTGCCTGATCCATCCGCGGGACGTGATGCTGTGGACGTGAATTGCCTGTTCTGATGCGACATAGGCAAATCGAGCATAGGCAACTCGAGGCAGAAGATCAGCCGGGATTGTTTCCGGCCAGCCAAGGCGGCTGGCCGTCGAAAGGAAGGATGCGCCGGCTGACACCTGCAGAAAGCGCCTGCGATTCCATAGGGTTGGCTGCTTCATCTCCAAGACTCCCTCAAACGGACTCCCTCCAATGCCGGTGCTTGGGCTCGGCTGTTGTGAGCCTGAATTCGTTCAGCCCTTCACCCGTGGAAACAGGGTATCGCATAAAACCCAGCCGCTCCCATTTCCATTGTTCGCGGTTATTTGGGAATGCGGTAGATAAAGACTGCGGGACGTCTTGACACGTTCGCTGCTTGCAACCGGCAAACTCTCGAACCTGCCGTCGCGACACGCCACCGCGAGTGAGGGTTTGTCCGGAACGGTTCTAAAGCGTTTTCGCAATGACTGTGGGCTGCGGCGAGGCCGGTCTACACCCATTGCGAAAATGCTATCGAAGGCCAACGGAAAGAGGGGATGCGATGGCTCGCATCCCCTCTCTGGTGGAGCACGGCGACGTGGCCGCGGATTTCTGTTTAGAAGACGATCTTGCCGCTGACCTGACCGACACGACCTGGCAACGTGTTGGTCGACTGACCGAACTGGCCGCTGTTGGCATTGCCAACTACACCTGTGAAGTTGGCGTGGTTGAAGACGTTGAACATCTCAAAACGCAGGTTGAGTTGGGTTCTCTCGGTGATTTTCGTTTGTTTCTCGATGCCGGCGTCGGTGTTAATGACGCCGGGGCCATGGAACAGATTTTGACGCGCTGTACCGGTCTGCCCGCAGACCTCATAGCCGCAGCTCAGGCCGCTGGCAAAGGAAGCGGTGTTGAAGTAAGCATTTCCCTGATGACGCGGATTGAGCTTCTGGATGGGAGCTATTTGGTTCGGGTAGTCCAGCCCAATGGCCGTAAGAGCGAAGTCACCGCCGCTCTGCAGGCTTACGGGGACACCAGTGTAGAAGCGGCTAATGCCGGTGAGATGCCAACCGTCGCTATACCGGTGCGACCCCAGGAATCGCGCAAAAGGAAGCTCCCAGTTGTAGCTGGCAGTGAGGTTATGGCGCAGATCGAAGTTTGAGTAGCCATAATTATTACCCGTCAAAATGCGCGCAGCGGCAACCGAATCGAGCGATTTTGCGTATGTATAGGCGACCAGGAAGGTGATATCGCCAGACCGGCGTTCCACCGAGGTCTGCAGCGAGCTGTAGTTGGAACTGCCCGAGTTCTGGAGCCAGCTCGCTGATCCGAAGGCGGTGACCGGGAGGCCGGCAGAGTTTTTATAGTTTGGGCTGATCGCCTGGTTGTCGATCGGGTTGCCGATCGCGCCGACCAGAGTGCCGTAAATAGTCTGACCGTTCAACTGGTAAACGCCGGATTCTCCGCCCGGGCCGCAGCCTGGGATCGACAGGCAGAGCGATGAGCTGCCGACCAGGGTGTTTATGTTGCCGCGCTCGATGTGCCGGCCCAAAGTGCCCACATAGGACGCCGTAAGCACCGTTGCCTTATCAAGCTGACGCTGGAAAGAGACATTGTAATGCTGGGCCGCCGTCGTCTTGTTTTTGTTGTAGTAGCCGGGGACGTAGAGCGGCAACAGGTTGCCGAACTGGAAATTCGGGAACGGCCCTGAACCTTGAGGATAGGCAAAGGGGAAGTGTTGCCCCTGGCTCGCACCATTGGCGCGCGTGACGTAGGGGCTGCCGAATTCGGTTTGCTGTGGCGACGACCAGTAAAGTCCATACGGAGCATCGCCGAGGATCCCGAAGTTGCCGTTATCCGCGACGCCCAGATAGTAGATGCCGTACGCGGCGCGAATGCTCGTCTTGCCAACGCCCCATAGACCGCCCGAGGGAGCCCAGGCGATGCCTATGCGAGGTCCAAAGTTGGTATAGCGGGTCGGCGAGAGCGTGCTGGGCACGCCCGGGTCACCTGGAACTACGTTGCCCGCGGGAGAGTTGGGGAACTTCACGGATTGGAGGCCCGGGACAACCGTGGTGAGGCGACCATAGACGTCGCTCCACGGCCTCGCTACGTCCCAACGAAGGCCATAATTGATCGTCAGACTGGGAGCCGCCTTCCAGGAATCCTGAACAAACAGGGCGAAGTAGCGGGCGCGGTTATCGAGAAACTGGATCGAGCATTGGACAAACTGTCCGGGAGCACCGATGAAGTAATCCGATACATCCGTATGCGTTTCCTGGCCGCTAAAGGCGAAATACCCGTTTGGTCCACACGTGTTGCGGGCATTCAGCTGGTACCAGCGGTAATCACCACCGAAGCTGATGGAGTGGTTCCTCACGGTCTTGTTGAAGTCATCGCCTATCGTGTAGGTGGTATCGGGCTGGAAAAGGTTGAGCCAGTTGTTGCCAATGCTGAAAGTGTTGAAGATCAACGGCGGCAGCGAAGACTGGTAGCCGGTCGGGCCAGTGTTGATAATGCCGCCGCTGGCCGGATCCGTATTGAATCCGTATTGGGAATAGGAGGGGATCGCCGAACTCGCGGACGGGTTTGCCGTATGAACCGCCGAGCGGAAGAACGAGATGCGAGCGACGTTGACGGTGGAGGCGCCGATGGTCTTGGTGTTGCTGGCTGTAAACAACTGATTGCGGGAGGGAACGCTGACGGGGTAGCCCGCCAGATTTATTTGCCCAAAATACTGCTGGTTGTAGATCGCATTCTCCGCGGTCGCGTCGTCGTAATGATAGTAAAAGGACCAATCGCCGGTCTTGTGATTGACGAAGTCAATACGTTCGGCGATGTTGGTGTCGATGATCGAGCTCTTGTGGCTGGAGTCGTTGAAGTTAAAGCCATTGGGCTGATTCGACTGGGGGATAAGAGGAAGCGTCAGCTTGGAGACGGGATCGATGTAAGCCGAAATGTTGTGGCCCGGGACTGAGTTCCCGTTGGGATCGGTGGTCGTCACGGGTGTACCGAGCTGGTTGTACAGCGTCGGAGTGCAAGCAGGTGGCTGGCAGACCCCTCCCGCACCGTTGATCGTACCGCCACCACGAGACGCCAGGGTTGCCGCCCAGGAATCTCCTGCAACGGGCGAATTGAGGATGGCATCGGAAAAGATGCCGTTACGCTCATCGTTGCTGAGAACCTGCACAATCCCCGTGCTGGCTCCCGCAACCTGGCGCGTCCCCTGAAAGTCGGTGAACGTGAAGAGGCGGTCCTTCCAGATCGGGGCGCCCACCACGCCACCGTACTGATGGCGTTTCAACTCAGCCCTGGTGGAATCGAAATAATTGATCGCGTTCAGCTTCTGGTTGCGGTAGAACTCGAAGACCGCGCCGTGAATGCCGTTTGTTCCGGACTTGGTTACGGTGTTTACGACCGACCCTGTGAACTTGCCATACTCCGCGTTGAAGCTATTGGTGATCAGGTGAAACTCTGCGATTGAGTCAGCATTCGGGATGAGGCCGGCACCCAGATTTTTGGTTTCGTTGACTTCGGCGCCATTCACCAGAAAGGCGTTTCCCGATTCGGGCATGCCATCGGTCGATACGTTCCCTGATGAGCTGTAGAGACCAGAGGCGGGCGACCGATCATTGGAGCTGCCGCCGTTCGTATTTGCCGGCGCCACACCGGGCTGCAGCGAAAGCAAATCGAGATAGGAGCGGCCGTTAAGGGGCATGGCGAGAATCTGCTGAGAGGTGATCGTTGTACCCTGCGACGTTGTGGTGGTCTCCACCTGGAGCGCGCTCGCCTCGACTGACACCGACTGGCTCACATTGCCAACCGTGAGGTTGAAATCAAAGTTCAGAGCGTCGTTGACGTTGAGAACGATTTGTTCGATGACTCCCAGATTGAAACCAGACACCGACGCGGTCAAGCGGTAACTTCCGGGAGGCAAAGCAAGCATTGCGTAGTGACCGGACGAATCACTGGTGACCGTACGGGAATAGCCGGTGCTGGCCTGAGTTGCCGTAATCGTTGCGTTGGGCAGCACTGCTCCGGAGCTATCGCGGACGTAGCCAAGAATGGAGCCAGTCACGTCGGCCCGCAGCTGCAGCGTGCCAAACAGCATCATCAAACAGAGAGAAAGGTACCTAAAGCGACGAAAGTCCATGGTGTACGCCTCCGAAAGATACTGCAGTGCCGCGTTTTTACGACAATACTCAGAATTAACGATCCGACAAGCGAAATAGTGCGAAAAACGGGCCGCTCGAAAGCTAGTTTCTAACCTTTGCTTGGAAAGTCGAAACCAGGTAGTAGATTCATAAGAAACGCCGGGGGGAAGTGCAAAATGAATGAGGACACTGGGATCGGGCCTGCCGATTCCGTTTTGGGAGTCGACCAGAAAATTTCTCGCCGAGACTTCATGAACGCCACACTGCTCGGCTCCGGCGGAGCTTTGTTGACCGGCGTCACGCCGTACCAACTACTGGCGCAGATGGGTAAAGACAAATGGACCGGCGATGGCGGCGTTGGTGACTATGCGGAGTCGCACGGCAATACCTTCGAAGTGATGACAGCCGGCCATCAGATCCGTGATCACGTCTTTGCGAACCCTCCCCTGAAGGCCGAAGACACCGGCGAAATCTTCGACTTTGTGGTTGTGGGCGGCGGACTAAGTGGTCTGGCCACCGCACTTTACCTGCAGCAGCACGCTCCCCGCACCAGTTGTCTTGTCCTAGAAAACCATCCCATCTTTGGCGGCGAAGCAAAGCGCAACGAATTTATCGTGGATGGCCATCGCCTGATCGCGCCGCAGGGATCCGATCACTTCGACACGCCTCTGCCGGGTAGTGCGATGGCCGGGTTCTACGCGTCAGTCGGCGTTGATGCCCATCAATTCCAATATCAGTCCTGGCAAAGCAGCTCACCGGAGATACCCATGGGCCGCAGCTTCGAACACATCCAAGCCCCCTACGGCCTTTATTTTGGTGCTCCCTCAGGCCAGAAGAATGGCATGTGGGTCGTAGACCCATGGGTTAAGAAGCTCGAAGGGTGCACCCTTGCCGGCAGCGATGCGCGCCGAGATCCTCAAGTACCGTCAGCTAGGCGCATTACAAGGCGGCAAAGGCGCTGAGAACCCACACGAACTCGATGCCATCACGATGGAAGAGTTCATGATGCAGAAGTTCGGGCTCAGCCGGGAGACGATACGCGCTTTTCTCATGCCTGGTCCGGCCGACGGATATGGCATCGGCCCCGATGTGCTTTCGGCCTATGCATTCGCCTTCGGCGGCGATCCGATGAACTACGGTGAAGACCCCAATATTCAATCTTTTCCCGGAGGCAACGCCGGTTTCGCGCGTCATATAATCAAGACGCTCTCACCTGCGGCGATTCCCGGCCCGCGCACGCTTGAGGCCGTTTGCCGCGGCCGCGTCAACTTCTACGCACTCGATCAGGCCGGCAATCCTGCACGCATCCGCCTTGGCTCGACCGTAGTGCGGGTGGAGCATGAAGGCCCCGCCGAGCATAGCCTGTTCGTCCGCATCACCTATACGCGCAATGGCAAGGCCTACCGGCTGAAGGCGCGAGGCGTGGTGATGGCCGGTGGAAGCTGGACCACAAAGCATATCGTTGTTGATCTGCCCACGGAACAGCGAGATGCCTACGCACAGTTCTTCCGTTCACCCTGCATGATGGTGAACGTCGCCCTGCGCAACTGGCGCTTCCTCTACAAGCGCGGCATTTCCGGCGCGTTCTGGTACGGCGGCCTGGGCATCTACGGTTCGGTCCGCAAGTCGCCAACCTTTTCGACTCCAGATAAAACCATTGGGCCGGACTCGCCGGTGGTGATGACGATCAAGGTGCTCTATTGCAAACCGGGATTGCCTTTAACGGAGCAGCAGAGCCTGGGGCGCGCCGCGTTGCTCTCTACATCGTTCGCCGAATATGAGCGGCAAGTGCGCACGCAGCTCACCGAGATGTTTGCGAGCACAGGCTTCGACGCCAGGCGCGACATTGCCGGCATCGTTCTCAATCGTTGGGGACATGCCTATTGCAGTCCACAGCCCGGCTTCTTCTTCGGTAAAGATGGGCAACCGGCGCCGCGCGAAATTTTACGGCGCGCTCCGTTCGGCCGCATCGCGTTTGCCAACACCGATCTTTCCGGTGACCCTGGCCATCACACTGCGATTGCTGAAGGACAGCGTGCGGCGAGCCAGTTGATCGATCGGGCCTAGCTGACTTCCCATATCTCCCAACGAAAAATCGTTGGGAGATATGGGGCGCGGCCGGCACCCGCCGCGACCGCGGTCTTTAACGTACGTCGGTATCTGCAACGTTCGTGAGGCTGGGTGTGAGCGTGACCGTCTGCGCTTCAACCAGCAGGTGGGGCTGCAAGCCGGCGAAAATGATCAAACCGGCCAGCAGGCGGATGACTATTCGAGCCAAGCCGTCCAGGCGCGGATTTCCCGGAATGGCGGCGTGATTGTCCGGCCCCGCTAGCTAGCCATGGAATCACATGCAGGTGGAACATATCGGCAACGGCCCCAGTATCTTCGACGAAACTTCTTTCCTCTCTGGTTCCTTCTGTCGCCCTGGCAAGGCCAGTAGCGCGGGTTCCCGCAGGAAACAGGCTTGCAGCAACGGCCATTTATAATCAACGTCTATGAAGGCACATGTTTACGTCACGCTGAAGCGCACCGTCCTCGACGCTCAAGGGCAAACCATCCACGGCGCCTTGAAGCGCATGCAATATGCCGGCGTAGAGGAAGTGCGGCAGGGGAAATACTTTCAGCTCACGCTGGGCGTTATGCAGGCTGCCGACGCCAAAACGGAAGTGGAGCGCATTGCCCGCGAGGTTTTAACCAATCCGGTCATTGAAGAGTTCACTTATCGCATCGAAGAGTAGATGACCCAGCCATCTGAGGCACGGAAGCTGGTTCCACTGCAATGACTGGCTTACTACATCGCGGTGCGGCGAGACTGTGATGTGGACCAAGCCGCGAAACCTGGCCAAATCCGTCACCGTCGAAGAATCGGCGCTGCGATAATAGTCAGGAATAGTCTGGCTTGCACGACAGGCCGAGGTGAGCAGGATTGGAACGGCAAGTTTACATGGCGCGGCTCACGCGCAAGCTTCTGCTCTCAGAAAGTGCGGGCTGTTTCCATCTGGAATTCACCATCGACGAACTGGAGAAATTTGACTTCCAGCCGGGCCAGTTCGTCTCCTTTGTGGCGCTGGACGAAAAAGGCAAGCAGCAGACACGCGCCTACTCCCTCGCCTCTGCCCCACGAGCCAATCAGTTCGATATTTGTGTCAACCGGGTAGAGAGTGGTTTCTTCTCGAACGTATTGTGCGATCTCGAAGTAGGGCAGAGCCTGCTTTTCCACGGCGCGCACGGCACGTTTACCCTGCGCTCACCGCTCACCGACGGCATCCTGGTCGCCACGGGAACAGGGGTGGCGCCCATGCGGGGCTTTGTCGAATACCTTTTTCCGGAGACGGGAGAAGATCGTAGCCAGGGACGAACGCTTTGGCTGATCTATGGAACACGATATGAAAGCGAAATGTACTACGAGCACTATTTTGAGAAAGTCGCCGCCAGGCATGCGAACTTCGTCTACCGTAAGACGCTAAGCCGGCCGCATGAGGAATGGGAAGGCGCTCGCGGTTATGTGCAGGAGTTAGTTGAGCAGATTGCCGCAGAGTATGCCCGCACGAGCACGCGTTTAGTGGAAGGGGCACCCTATAACATTCACGCTTACATTTGTGGACTGAATGAGATGGTGACCGCTACCCGTGACTGCCTTAAGCGCCTCTCGTGGGAGAGAAAACAGATTATTTTTGAACGCTACGATTGAGTGCGGGACGGCTTTCAGCCGTGCCGATATTGCGCGCCTTCGTTCACCCGCCCATGACGACCCTATGGCAGCGCGAATGCGACGTAGACCCCGCCAGAGGGCTTGCGGCTCGATTGTCCTCCTCCTGCGGCGATTACAACATATTGCTTGCCGTTCACCATATAGGTGGAAGGCGTTGCCAGACCTGCAAAGGGTAGCTGCGTCTGCCAAAGTAACTTGCCGGTAGTCTTGTCGTAGGCGTGGAACTTCTCGTCGAATACGCTGGCGCCAATAAAGAGCAGACCTCCCTCAGTGACCACCGGGCCGCCATAATTGTCTGACCCCGTGTTCGCCATTCCTTTGGCAACCAGCTCTGGATATTCACCAAAGGGAATCTTCCAGAGATACTTTCCCGTATTCAAATCAATTGCATTCAGAGTGCCCCACGGAGGCGCCGTCGCGGGGTAACCTTCCGGATCGGTGAACCGCCGGAAGGAGATCGTTTTGTAGGGCATGTCTCCATTGCCGCCGGCGGCTTCAGCAGCTACGTGATCGGTCGAAGCTGCTTTGACTCCCTTCTGTGGACTCTGCTGCTGTTGTGGCGCCTTTGTCAGATAACGCACGACTGCCTGCACCTCAGCGTCGCTCAGGCTGTTAAAAGGGGGCATACGGCCGCCGCCCTGGCGGATGGTGGCCGCAATTTCCTTCTCTGTGAGAACTCCTTCAATGCCCACCAGGGCTGGAACCGCGGGCGGCGCACCGCGCCGGTCGATACCATGACAGCCACTGCACTGGTTCTGATAAACCTTCTCACCCACACTCCCAGCCGCCGGAGGAACTGTCAGGCCGACCAGCCAGGCTGTGTCATTGGCGTTGACGTAGAGTACCCCGGTCGATGGATCGACGGCGGTCCCACCCCACTCCCCGCCTCCGGCAAAACCGGGCATGTCGATCGTCAGCTTGTCGACGCTCGGAGGGACGAATTGACCGCCGCCGATCATGCTCTTGTACTGCTTCAATGCCCAGGCGTGCGCCTCGGGTGTGCGGTCGGTCAGCGTATCTTCCGAAGTGCTCTGTTGCGTATAAGGCTCCGGCAGCGTCGGCCACGGTTGGGTGGGCGAGGCCACCTCACCCGGAACATTACTGGCCTTCACCGGATATTCCTTGATGGGAAAAAGAGGCTCGCCGTTTGTGCGGTCAAACACGTAAAGCACTCCCGATTTGGTTGTCTGCGCGACAACATCCACCTTCTTGCCATTGCGGGTGACCGTTACCAGAGCCGGAGGCGCCGGAAAATCGCGATCCCACAGATCATGGTGCACACCTTGAAAATGCCAGATCCGCTTGCCGGTTTCCGCATCGAGAGCGATCAGCGAATTTGCAAACAGATCGTTGCCGACGCGATCTCCACCATAAAAATCGTAGACTGCCGACCCCGTGGGGACGTATACGACGCCGCGGGTTTCATCCACCGTCATGCCGGCCCAGTTGTTGGCAGCTCCTGCTTTTTTCCAGGCGTCCTTAGGCCATGTTTCGTAACCAAACTCACCGGGACGCGGAATGGTATGAAAAGTCCAGCGCAAGGCTCCGGTGTGCACATCGAAGGCGCGAATGTCGCCCGGGGGCGCAGGGTGTGTTTCAGGGATTGACGAACCTACAATGATCAAGTCCTTGTAGATGCTGCCCGGCGAGGTGAGCTGAATCGACTGTTCCACATAAGGCTCGCGTAGCCCTTTGCGCAAGTCGATCCTGCCATTGTCTCCAAAGCCGGCGATTGGCTTACCGGTGGCTGCATCCAGCGCATAGAGATAATTGCGGGCGGCGCTAAAGATACGGCTTCGGTGGCCATCGGTCCAATAAGAAACACCGCGGGTCACCACCATGCCTGGGATATCCGGCCGGAACTTCCAAATTAACTTGCCCGTCGCTGCATCGAGGGCGATGACACTCTTGACGGGTGTCGTGGTGTAGAGCACTCTGCCAACGACGATCGGGTTAGCTTCGATGCCGCCCTTCTCGCCGGTATCGTAGGTCCACGCCACTTTAAGGTTCTTCACATTTTCGCGGTTGATCTGCGATAGTGGCGAATAGTGTGTTCCGCCCTGGCCGCCGTCGGCCGGCCAGTCCTGCCGTTCCGTGGGCGGCGCTCCCGCAGCATATGCCAGAGAGGGACCGGTTATACCAACGCTTAGACCGAAAACTACGGCCACCGCTGCTCTGAAACTCCTCATTTTATTCTTCAACCTCAGCCTCATAAATATGTTTGTTCGCAGCGGGCTCATTCCCTGGCGGCGCACCGAGAATTAGGGATTTGCAGCACCGGATTTCAGTGCCGAAAGCAGATCCTTGTTCATGACCGCATGATTTTACCGGATGTTGCGATGCCCCCACCGTTCGAATGAGTCCATACGACACTCACCAAAACAATAGGAATGAGGTCTTGCGCGCCCTGCCAAAACTCAGGCCTTTAGCTCAGCACGCTCAGCTCGAGCGCGATTCAGCAATGCTTTCATGTAGGCGAAGCCGTAGGCCTGCTCCGCGTTGTGGCCTCCTTCGAGGGAAGGCGTATGATCCAGAATCACGATGCCGTCATAGTTCACTTCGACCAGGGCTTCCATGATCTTGTACATATCGTAGTAGCCGTTATCCATAAATGTCTCAACGAAGTGCGGCAGCGGAGCGCTCACATTGCGGAAATGGATCTTCCATACCTTCTCCGCGCCGAAGGCACGAATCATCTCTGCCGGGTCCTTGCCCATAAGCCTGGGCCCGCCCTCATTCCAGCATCCGCAACAAAGGCAGATACCGACGTTTGGGCTGTTGGCGATTTCCATCGCGCGCTTATATCCCTGATAGCTGGCAAAGATGCAGCGGGGGACGCCGGCCAGCTCAGGCTGTGGCGGGTCATCGGGGTGAATACCGATGCGGACATTCGCCTCCTCTGCGACGGGAGCCACCTGTTTGATGAAGTAGGTGTAGTTCTCCCAGATTTCTTCCTTCGAAAATTTGCGGCCGTGCGAAAGCGGCTCGTAAAACTTCTCGCCATCCCATTCGCCTACTTTGTTTGGGCTCGCCATATCGAATTCGCGCGCTTCCGCACCGCGAGTCACGGCACGTCCGCTGCTCCAGATGCCGTTACCCATGTGGGCATAGGTGGTGTAGTAAATGGCCGCCTTGCCGAGATTGCGGATGTATTGTTTGTACTCCTCGATCTTCTGGTCGCGCCCCGGCAGATTCAGGGTCACCTCCGGCATGTTGTGCACACTGGTGTTGCCGATGTTCCATACAGTGATGCCGGCGTCGGCATAGCGCTTCTTGATTTGCTCGAAGCCTTCGGCTGTTCTCAGATCGGGCGTTGACCCGACGCTCACATATTCCGCACCAATCTGCTTGAGAAAGAGAAGCTCGTCGTCGGAGGGTTTCGCCGAGCTCTGTGCGCACAGTTTGATCCCCGGCGCATTCTTGTGTCTTGCGGCAGAAGCAGAGTGAGCAGTCGCTAGAAAAGCACTAGCTCCAAGGGCGCCACCGACGGCGAGTTTGAAGAACTCTCTCCGGTCAGGACCCGAAGTTATCTTTTCTGGTTCTGCTAATTCCGCATTGCGTTCTTCCTTGCCCATGTATCGTTTCCTCCAGAGCAGAACGCGTTGCCATTCGGCACGCAATTATTTGTCACCATTGTATGCGGCCAGAAGAGTTCAAATGGAAACGCTTCCGGCATGAGTGAGACTCGATAAAGCGCGTTGATCACTTCGTTCATCAAATGCGGACCGGCCTAAAACTCTTTCCACTCGGCGCCACGCTCCAGCATGATGGAAGCTTGGAACATAGCGCGAGCATAGGCGATATCGAACACCATGCCTGCGTATCCACCGCCGCCAGGATATGAGTTGTGAATGCCGACTTTGCGGTCGTAGTCTAACGCGCGTTCATGTTCGGGATAGATGAGGCGCGTGTATTTCACCTTAATCAATTCCCGCATCACGGCGAGCATGTTGTTTTCGCCCTGGTCGATAAAGGTTTCGGTGTAATCGTTGTGGGGCGCCCTCACCACCGGATTGCGGTAATGCACATGGTTGATACGATCGCGCGTACCAAAATATTTGCAGACTTCAACCGGGTCGATTTCCATCTCACGCGACACGCCGCATTCGTACGTGATGCCGTTTGCCGGGCTGTTCACTACGGTGATCAACTTCTTCCACCCTTCGTACGAAGCCATGATCTGACCTGAGCGGCGTGTCACAGCGATGGGGGGATCGTTGGGATGCAGCGCCAGGCGTACGTTCGACTGTTCACAGGTTGGGATGACCGCCTGGAGAAAATAGGTGATGCTCTTCCAAAGTTCTTCATTGGAGTGAACGCCTTCTTCCGGCACGGTGGGTAGATTCTCAACTTTATTGATGTTGAATGCGGTCAAACCTGCGCCACCGCGTCCCTCTTCGAGGTAATAACCCTCGATCGCCCGATGGGCGTACCAGTTGTACTCGATAACCGGCAACCCGGCCTTGCCGGCAGCGCGCACAGAGCTCTTGAAATCTTCAATCTCCTTGTCGCGAGCGGCCCCGGCCCGGCCATAGATACAGTTATCGAACCCGGCAATCATCATGTTGCCAACGGCCAGGCCGCAGGTCTTCAGCTTGTCGACGATGGCCTGCAAATCCGACTCCCGCCAGGGCATCTTTGGCCCCCCCATGAGCACGTTGTTCACGCCAAGTTGCTTCACCTGCCGCATGGTTTCATCGGTAATGTCACCGCCATTGAGGGGAGCGCAGATTTTCGGCGTGTCTGGTCCTTCCTGTGGCATTCCTGGACCATGTGGCCCCTTGTACTCGGTGGCAGCGGCAGCAGGAAGAACCGTGGCGGCAGGCAATGCCGCGGTGAGGGCAGCAGTCGAACAAATTCCTTTCATCAGGGCTCTTCTGGAAAAGTCTGAACGCATGAGTCCGATCTCCTGTATTTTCGGTGCTTGAACCGGCCGCTTCATCTGTCATGGCAGCAACGAAGGACAATTGATTCCATGGGTGGGGCGCTTTTCGTGGGAAGAAAACACGATGCCAGCTAGCGAACGAAAAGAACTTTATGCCGCTTAAGCGATGCATGTCAAACGCGTCCCAGCATCGGAGCTGGACGTGCTAACAAAGTTGGCGAGAAATGTACATGACAGAGTGGCTAAATCAACTTGGCTTAGAATCGCGCAGCGCGATAAAGGGAAATCGAGGGAGTCAGAAGGTTACAGAGGATTGTCCAGTTGAGAAAAAGAGATTCCGCGGGATATCTGCTGGCCTCGGGGAAAACGTACCTCAGGGCCTAAAGGCCATCAAGGATTGTTGTTTGTTGGCACGGCCTAAAGGCCGTGCCCTACCGGATATCATCGCGACGCGAAATCTTTTCGGGAGTTTTTCTGCAACCGTTTTAGCCTACGAAGGCTGCGCCGATGGGAGAACGGATCTCAGGGGGTAACGCCGCTGCAGCGAGATACGCCATCGAGTGTAGTGGTTTGTTGCTACGGGGCTAATGCTCGCTGCAGCCAGGGCCATCGAGTGTGGTTGCTTCTTGGCGCTATTTGTCTCTTTCTGCCGACGTCACCAACTTGTCGAATTCCGGACGAGACATCTTCAACTTTTCTGGGTGCGCGCTGATGTACTTGGCGAACCCCTGGTATTTGGCCTCCGTCCAGCCGCCTTCGAACTCGCCGCCGTTCTTTCCTTCCTTATTTAGTTCAAAATTGTAATCGTCCTTCAGATTGGTAAATTCAGCTTGGCTTACGGCATCTTCCGCCAGGATGGCAGGAATGAAGATCACCCCGTCTGTCTTGGCCAACACCAGGTCTCCCGGGAGAACCACAGCGCGGCCGATACGAATCGGTGCATTGATCGCCGTCAAAGTTACTTGTTGCAGGAAAGAAGGGTCGTAACCTTTATAGAACCCGTTGAAATTGGGGATCTCGCGATTCTCTTCCTGATCGCGAATGCTGCCGTAGAAGATGAAGCCTGTGTGCGTATGAGCAGCGACTCCATTGCCCAGGTTCGACCCGATCAGCGTGCCATCGATAATCTTTCCCATGCCGTCGGCAACGTAAACATCGCCGGTCTGCAGTTCATTGATCGGCCAACTGTTGTTTTCGCTGATGCGTCTCTCAGCCTTGCCTTCCGCAGCAATGGCCTTTGCCATATCGGCCCGCTGCGGCATGTACTGTGCTGTGAGGGCGCGACCGGCAAATGGCTTTTCGATATGCAAAGCCTGCCAGTCCCCTTCAAACTGATTTTGGTAGCCCTTCTCCCGCAGATAATCCCATATGTCCTCAATCGATACATCGACAGCCCGCTTCAGCAAGTCGTCCGGCACCTTGGGGCGGCCATCCGGAAAGCGGTCACCTTTCCAATCGGAGGTATAGAACATCATCTGATCTTTCGTCATCTTGACCTGAGAGAAGGCATTCGATGCCCCCAACCCAATTGAGAACATTACTGCCGCCACAATCATTTTTTTCATAGGTATCTCCTGCCTCGATCAACATACCATTCGAGGAAAATCGGCATAGAACCGGGAAGAGGGAGTGTTCCCCGACGTGTGCCCGCTCCCTGAATATGGATGGGGCGCGAAACAATGCCCGGCTATTGCCTGGCTTTCAGATGCTCCGCCATCAGTGCATCAAATTCAGCGCGCGGCATTTTCAACTTCTCGGGGTGGGCATCAATGTACTTTGCGAGTCCTTGATACTTGGCCGCTGTCCAACCACCTTCAAACTCCGCGCCGTTCTGACCTTGTTTATTGAGTTCAAAGTTGTAGTCGTCTTCCAGGCTGGTGAATTCCGCGTGACTGATCGCGTCTTCCGCCAGCAGCGCAGGGATGAAGATCACGCCATCGGTCTTGGCCAAAACCAGGTCTCCCGGCAGAACAACGGCTCGACCAATGCGAATAGGCGCATTGATGGCGGTCAGCGTCATCTGCGCCCAGGCGGAAGGATCGTAGCCTTTATAGAATCCGTTAAAGTCGGGGATCTCGCGATTTTCTTCCTGGTCGCGGATGCCGCCGTAAAAAACGAATCCGGTGTGGGTGTGGGCAGCGATGCCATTGCCGAGGTTGGAGCCGATGAGCGTTCCTTCGATCACTTTTCCAAAGCCGTCAGCGACATAGACGTCGCCGATCTGGAGTTCGTTGATCGGCCAGCTGTTGTTCCCGCTCACGCGTCCCTCGGCCTTGCCTTCCGCAGCGATGGCTTTCGCCATATCTGCCCGAACCGGCATGTATTGGGCGGTAAGCGCGCGGCCGGCAAACGGCTTCTCGATGTGCAGCGCCTGCCAACTCCCTTCAAACTGGTTTGGGTAACCCTTACCGCGCAGGTAGCCCCAAATGTCTTCGATCGTGCAGTCCACGGCACGCTTGAGCAGATCGTCCGCCACCTTTGGGCGTCCGTCCGGGAAGCGGTCGCCCTTCCAGTCGGAGGTATAGAACATCATCTGATCTTTCGTCATCTTGACCTGAGAAAAGGCAGGTGAGGCGCCAAACATGTTGCAGAGCATAACGGCCGCCGCCACTAATTTGTTCATTTCCATCTCCTGGACTCACTTAGGAACTATTTATGCGAGCAACGCGAATACTATTGGAACGGGGCGGCCCGGCACAAGAGCGTCGATAGGGCTCGCTGTACGCGGTATAGCTTTTGCGAGTTACGTTGAAGGGATGCATCTGCGCTTTACACAATCTGATACGTGAAGATTCTGGCAAAGACACAACATGAAGGAGACCGTTGGAGAATGTCCATGAAACGTCGTGAATTATTGAAGTCCATCGGAAGTGCGGGCCTGCTCGGACTCGCTTCGCCTCTCTTGCAATCGCAGGAACAGGTGGCTCGCGCCACACGCGGCACGGCAACACCGCGCATCAAGGACATTAGCGTGATCGAATGCGAGCCGGCAGGCACGCGGCTCACCGTAGTGAAGATCACGACCGATCAGGATGGACTCTATGGGTATGGATGCGCCACTTTTACCCAACGTGCCGACCTCGTGAAACCGGCCGTCGAGAAATACCTGAAGCCGTTTCTGCTGGGTAAGACCACCGATCGTATCGAAGATATCTGGCAGTCGTGCTACGACAGCTCTTATTGGAAAAACGGGCCGGTATTGAACAACGCTATCAGTGGCGTGGATCAGGCACTGTGGGACATCAAGGGCCGCCAGGCAGGGATGCCCGTCTATCAACTCGCCGGCGGCAAGTGCCGCGAGGCCGTGGACGCCTATACACATGCCGATGGCCCGGATTTTCCGGCGGTGGTCGAAAGCGCCAAGGGATTTATTGCCCAGGGCTTTCGCCACGTGCGCGTCCAGGTAGGGCTTCCTGGAATGGCGGGATACGGGTCGAGACATGCGGGAGATACCAGGCTCAAATCACTCCATGACAAGCCGCTGTTTGAGCCGGCATATGATTACCGCCGCTCCTTGAAGCTACTCGAAGTTTGCCGCCAGGAATTAGGCGACGAAATTGAGCTGCTGCACGATATGCACGAGCGGCTCACACCCAATCAAGCAGTGCAGTTCTGCAAAGAGGCAGAAAAGTTCCGCATGTTCTTTCTGGAAGATCCGCTGTCGCCTGAAGACCTTGGATACTTTCAACAGATACGCCAGAACTGCGCGACTCCTATTGCTATGGGCGAATTGTTCAACAGCCCGCACGAATGGCGGCCGTTGATCGATGGCCGGCTCATTGACTACATCCGCGTCCACGTATCGCAAGCGGGGGGATTCAGCCCGGCGCGCAAGATCGCGATACTGGCCGAGCAATACGGCGTCAAGACCGCCTGGCACGGTCCAGGGGATGTTTCCCCGGTGGGTCACACGGCCAACGCTACCCTGGATCTCGTCAGCTATAACTTCGGCATTCAGGAATACTCACCCTTCAACGAGCAGACGCGTGAAATTTTCAGCGGTTGCCCCGAACTCAAGGACGGGTACATTTACGTGGCCGAAAAGCCCGGCTGGGGCATCGAGATCGACGAGAAGGCCGCCGCCAAGGCTCCGTTTAAAGACGGTCCGGGAAACCTGAACGGTGGGTGGGGCGAGATTCGTAAGCGTGACGGTACCGTGATCAAGCAGTAGGCAGCGGGATCGGATTTGCTCGTGTCTACGCATGGGCCATTGCACTCCGGGTGGCCCATGCAAGCCCGCTTTGGCTTGAGTGGATTTCTATTGCTGCTTGCAGCGAATCCTTACGTGCGGCCGATAAAGGGCACGGGCGCCGAAGACGATCCGTAGCGTCCCGGATGCGGCCCAGGAAAAAGGTCCGTTTCCCCCATCCAAGCCAAAACCGGGCTCGCATGGGCCACCCGGGCGTTGGTGAGACGGAAGAAAACCGCAAATCTCTCCACTTCGCTCCCACGGCAAGCGGGGCAGGCGAGATGACAACTCAAGTTAAATGCTAGCGTTTGTACTTCTTCATTCGCGCCCTTCGTCTAAGCTTCACAAGCCGCTTACAGCTTGAATAACTCGCGAAGACGACGGGTCTGGGCGCGGCTTACCGGAACTTCCGTCTGCTTACGATCGTCCATCCGGAGCTGATAGCTACTTTTGAACCACGGCACCACTTCTTTGATGTGGTTGATATTGACCACGAACGAGCGGTGGGCTCTCCAGAAAACGGCTGGATCGAGCAATTCAAGAAGCTCTTCGATCGTCCGGCACTTGGAATGGCCCTCGAGCGTCGGTGTGACTACGGAGATGATGCCCTCGTCGATCGCGGCAAAGCAGATATCCTTCTGGTCCACCAGGAAGAGGCGGTTATGGGCCTGTAAAACGATCTTGCCGCTACGAGGCCGTACTCCTGAATTTTGCTGCTCGATCAGACGCAGTAACGCATCGAGCCGCGCGTCCGACGGGCTGGTTTCGACGGAAGGAGTCGTATTGCTTTCCGATAAGGGCTCGTCATCAAGGGACTGTGTCTCGTGCAGCCTCTGGCGTGCGCGCTCCAAAGCCTGTAGCACCCGCGCGCGGTCGAACGGCTTCAGCAGATAGTCGATGGCGTTGACGTCGAAGGCGCGCACAGCATACTGATCAAATGCGGTGGCGAAGATGATTTGCGGCATACGGTCTGCCATTGGGTGCGCATGGTTCCGTTCCAACAGCTTCTTGAGCACAGCGAAACCGTCCAGCCCAGGCATCTGGACATCTAGAAACACCACGTCCGGATGATGGGTATGAATCAGTTCGACCGCTTCGATGCCGTTCTGCCCCTGCGCGATCACCTCAACGCCCCCAGCCGAGTCCAGAAGGTATTTGAGCTCGTCGCGCGCGAGCCGTTCGTCATCGACGATGAGCGCAGTCAAGGCCATGGCTTATTAGAGCAGAACCAGCATAGCTGTGCCCGGTCGACATCGGGGAAGTAGGATTTTTCTTGATGAAAAATCCAGTCGAGCATCCTTGCCGCTGGGTATAGTTGTGCTGGTTCTGCTCTCAAGCATTTTCACTGCGAGTCTGTCTGTAGAGTCCTGGAAAGTGCGGCTTTTCTGCAAGCCCGGGCAGCGGTCGAGCGAACTCAGGACTGAAACGCACGCAGACGGGAAGGCATGTTGTCCTCGGCCAGCGCATGGCCGCAATGAATGCAATACAGGTCAGTGATGCGCACACCACGGTAGCAATTGCCGCAGGCTGCCGAAACCTGGTAAGCGCACTGGGGGCAGAAGTGAAACTCCGCGTGAATACCGGTTCCGCAGGAAGGGCAGCGTGCAATGACCGGCTGGCGAAGCAAAAAGTAAAGAACCGAGCCGATACCACCCGGCATAGCGAGGCAGATGATCACCCACAGGCGGGTGGCCATATTGCGGCGGGGAGCATCCCGGCTTACGTAGCCGACCATCAGCATGTACATCGCGGCCAGCGTGCTCCATGAGAGCGCGAAGTAGAAGCGGAGCCCAAGGGGCGCTGTCGACGGCCTCAACCGATGCGCCGGCAGAATCACCCAGGAAAGGTATTGCATGAACACAAATGCAATGGCCGCCGCGACGATCGACCAGCGAGGAATCAGCTTCATCTCTTCAGCGATAGATGATTCGGCCTGCGCATTGTGTGAGGTAGTGTTCATTTCTTTATGGGGCGAAAGGTCTCTATGCCGCCGCCGCGGTCATGCTCTACGTCGCGCTGCCCCTTCCAGACAGCAATCAACGTGGCCAGCATAGCCGAAAAGAGCATCAGGGCAGAGAACGCCATGACGGCGGCCAAGTCAAAGATGTGTTCGCCGGCAAAAATATCTTCCAGCCCATTCCAGATGGCCGGCGCCAGCAGCACCAGCAGGAGCACAAACGCGAACATGGCGATGCCCAGGTTGCGGCGATGACGTACGCGTTGCTCTGCCGTGGAGATGACCGCGTCGCGCACGGCCACCCGCGTCTTCTGCGCCACTCGAAGATTGGCGTCGCAATCCTGCCACGCGAGGGCGCGCGCCGCCTCGGTGGTGGGCCTCGATGGGTGAAAGTTCATTTCGAACCTCCCTCTGCTGCAGGGAGAGCTTCCGCTAAACCGATGCGGGGTTTAAGGGCGGAAAGCCCGCGATAGAGACGAGACTTTACCGTCGAAAGCGGTGAACGGGTGACCTGCGCGATTTCTTCCAGAGACAATTCTTCATGGAAGCGGAGCACCAGCACTTCTCGATGCAGCGGCTCCAGGGTCAACAGGGCTTCCGCAACTCGCTGTCCATTCTCGACGGTCTGGTAAGAATCAAACGGTGACGGGCCATCTGCCGGCACATCGAACGACCGGCCATCGTCCCCTGGCTCTCGCATGGCTTCAAGACTACTCATGGTGCGCTTGCGCCGAACGTCGATGACCAGGTTGCGGGCAATCGTGAACAGCCAGGTATCAAAGCGCGATTTGCCGTTGAATTGATCGCCGCGTTTCAAAACACGCATCCAGGTTTCCTGGAAGATATCTTCCGCAGTTTCGCGGTTGCCGGTGAGGTAGAGCAGATAGCGCAGCAGACGATGCTGATATTGCACGATCAGCTGATCAAGCAACTCCGGATCGTGGCGCTTCAGTCCCTGCGCAACCATCGCGTTTTCATTACATGCCTGGTCGGCAATGGTCAGCGAAGCTGCGCTCATCTCAATCTCTAAGACGCCAGCCGCTTCACCAAAGACGCCCTTGGCAACTGCTTTTTTGAGCTTACTGGCCAGGACCACGCGATCCCCCCATTCGGACTCGGCACAACTCACCTACTTACAAGCATATAGGAGGAAGCCGCCGGGAAGCTACCTGGCTTCTCAGGGGGCGCCCGTAGTTCCTGGTGGAGGTGTTCTCGACCTTACTCCGGATATTCCCTGATACAGCATTTTCGCTTCTGGTGTTTACAGAGCGACGACTCCCATGGCGGTTTTTCCTCAAGAAAAGCCGCACTTCGCCGCACCCTCCCGCGCAGAATAGAAGTGAAAATGCTCTAACGCGTCTAAACTTAAGACATATGGAGATTTTGTTCGGGCTTCACCCGGTGGAAGAGGCTTTGCGCTCCGGCACGCGGAAGTTTGATCACATTTGCATCGCCCGAGAGCGGCAGGATGCCCGTCTGGAGAAGCTGATCCAGTCTTGCCGCGACGCAGGCGTCAAGATGCGTATAGACACCCGCGACCAGCTCACCAAGCTGGCCAGAACCGAGGCCCATCAGGGCGTCGTGGCCATCGTGAAGGCGCGGAAGTTCCTGGAGCTGGACGACCTGCTGGAAGGTGGCAAGCAAAACCGGCTTTTACTGGCTCTGGATGGGGTGGAGGATCCGCAGAATCTGGGGGCCTTGCTGCGCACCGCCGAGGGTGCCGGGGTCGATGGTGTGGTGGTCACCGAGCGGCGGTCGGCGCCCCTCAGTCCGGTTGCCGTGAAGGCTTCTGCCGGAGCCGCCGAGCACGTCAAGATTGCCCGAGTGGTGAACATGGTGCGCACACTGGAAGAGTTGAAGCAACGCAATCTGTGGTGCATCGGGCTCGATGAACGGGGCACCATGAACTACGACCAGTTCGACTTTTCGGTGGGCTGCGTGCTGGTGTTGGGCCGGGAGGGCTCAGGACTGCACGACCTGGTGCGGCGTACCTGCGACCACCTGTTGCGCATTCCGATGGCTGGCAGGGTGGCGTCACTGAACGTCAGCGCCGCCGGCGCGGTCGTGCTCTATGAGGCGGCGCGGCAGCGACGGCAAGGGGTGGCAGCAGGCAATTCTGTAGCCTCTCCGGCGCGTTTGAAGAAGCAGAAGGGTTTGGGTTCATGAAGTTTTTGCGGTGGGCAGCAGTTGCTGCTGTATTCGCTGTACCGGCCTCGCGCGTCCTTGCACAACAAACCTCTCCTCCCGTGGCTAACCCCTCTCCGGCCGCAGACCCTGGCGAGGCGCCGGAGCCGCATCAGGGTAAGGTCATCTTTTCTCGTTCTCTCGAAGATGGCGCTTCGGCGACCCCGGCCGAGAAGACGGCTGAGGCCAGCACCAGCGATGACGGCGCCAACGATGACGGGAAAGGCGACGACGCCAGAGACGCCGAACGCCAGGCGATCACCTTTCTTTCCTATGATCTCGATGTGCATCTGCAGCCACGCGAGCACGCGATGGCTGTCCGCGCGCGCATACAGGTGCGCAATGACTCAGATGAGCCTGTGCAGCGTCTCCCGTTGCAGATCTCTTCGAGCCTGCGCTGGATAAGCGTTCGGATAGCCGATGCTTCCGCTGCGTTCTCTCAACATCTGATAAAGAGCGATGCCGACCACACCGGGGCGCTGCACGAGGCGGTCATTTCGCTCGTACAGCCTCTTGCGCCGCATCAGACCATTGCTCTCGACGTGACCTACGACGGAACCGCCGGCCTGAATGCCGACCGCCTGGAGCAGATCGGTACGCCGGCCGAGGCGGCTGAAACTTCCGATTGGGATCGGGTTTCAGAGGAGTTTGTCGGCCTGCGCGGCTTCGGCAACGTGGCCTGGTATCCCATCGCGTCGGTGCCCGTAGCTCTGGGAGACGGAGCGAAGTTTTTCGCAGAATCGGCGGCACAGCGGCAGCGCCAGAGTCAGACCATGGTCAGCATGAGCGTCACCGAAGAGTTTTTTGGCGAAGCTCCCAATCTGGCCGTGCTCAATGGACAAGCCCTTTCGGTGACGCCCACTTCTCTGCCCGGCACCGCTTCCATCCCGGGAATCGTGACCTGCTCCTTGCCCGCGACCCGGCTGGGTTTTGCTTCACCCAGCCTCTTTCTGCTCACCCGCACACCGCAGAAGGGCAACGGAATCACCGTGTATGCGCGGCCAGACGATCGAGAAAGCGCCCAGGCGTATCTCTCCGCAGCCGCTGTCGTGGCTCCCCTCATCCATCTCTGGCTGGGTGAAAAACCTCTGGGGGATTTGAGCGTGGTCGATCTGCCGGAGAGCGGCGACGCCTCATTTGAAGATGGCGCCGTTCTGTTCACGAGTGTAGGGACCGCGAGCAATGACAAGCTGGCCAATATTCTTGTGCATTCTCTGACGCACGTTTACTTTAGGTCGCATTATCCCTGGCTGCAGGAAGGGGTTGCTTCGTTCATGGGGTCGCTTTGGCTCGAAAAGAGCCGCGGACGAGATTTCGCCATTCTGCAAATGGACAACGAGCGGGCCGCGCTTTCGCTCGCGGAACCCGGCGATAGTTTGCCGGATTCCGCTTCGCCTACCAGCGCCCCCGGCAAAGTCTCCTCAGAAAGCAACGACCTGAAGGCTTTGCGGGTCGCCAGAGACCCGGTCTTCTACCGCACGAAGGCGACTTACGTTTTCTGGATGCTGCGCGACCTGGCCGGAGACGGTTCGCTCTCGCATGCTTTGCGCGCCTACCAACCCGGCGCCGACCTCTCGGGAAACGAATTCGAGGAACTGTTGGAGCGCGAGAGCGCTCAAGACCTGAAGTGGTTTTTTGAAAACTGGGTCAACCATGATCGTGGTCTGCCCGACTTTTCGATTGCGGGCGTGTATCCCAATAAAGCCGGCCTGCCCGGCGCGTATATCGTGGCAGTCGATGTTTTGAACAGCGGTACCGCCGCGGCTGAGGTTCCGGTGTCAGTATCCTCTGGGACAGTCACAGTTACCGAAAGACTGTGGGTTCCTGCGAAGTCAAAAATAAACCATCGGTTCCTGGTGCAGGGGCAGCCGGCAGAAGTGACCGTCAATGACGGGAGCGTGCCTGAAGTACAATCCAGCGTCCATCGGCAAACGCTGGCGGTACCGTGAGGGGACGAGTAAAGCGGCTTCAGGTAGGGCACGGCCTGCCCGACAGGCCAGGGTCGATCGTTACTTTTCGGTAACTTCGGCGGTAGATTTAACTTCGGGATGCTGCAGGCTGCCGGTCACAGTGAAGGCGTTGGCGGCCGAGCCGCCGGCGAGGTCAACAGAACGATCGAATGAGATAGTGCCGGTGACAGGCATCACTTCCTCGCCCTGGGCAAGCAGGCTATGCGTGATCTTGATGGTGGTGTCGGCGATGACGGCATCCGCAGTCCATTCATCGAAGTGCGCCAGCGATTGCGCGCCGACCGGCAATGGCTCCTCCGCAGACAAGCCTCCCTTAGCCCAGTTCCAGCGCAGCGAACCAGTGGCTGAACGGCCAAGATCCTGCGCGTCGAAGCCGGTCATTTTTAATTGGGCCGAAAAGCTGGCCAAACCGCTGCCCCAGCGCTCGTCGAACATGTCCGCGAGAGCGTTAGGCGCCGCGTTGGTGACCTGGACGTCCATCTGGTACTCCGGCTGATCGCCGGAAGCGTCCACCGTGCCCGCCATATGCATGGTTCCACCGGCGACATGGCCGGTGAGTGCGCCAATTTTGACGACATTCCCGCTGATATCGACTGCGCCGGTGGCGTCGTGCACTACCAGCTTGCCCGCCGAGAGTGCTCCGATCCGCACGGTACCGGTGAGTTCGGGCCACGGCGCGGGCTGGCGGCCAATGCTGTCAAGAAACTGGCGCAGAAGTTCGCCGCCCTGGCTGGTACCGAGCAGAGTCGACTGAAATGCCCCCAGATCGAGGGCTGCGGCATTGAGGGTGAAGTGCCCCGCGCAGGGACTTTCGACGCAAAGGGAGGGGTACTCCAGCGTTCCCTGGGCCTCTACCTTGCCGTAACTGAAGACCGCATTCGTCCATGCGATTTGGGCCGGGCTCAGGACCGCCTGTGCCGAGAGAATTCTTACAGGTCGAGACAAATAATTTGTTGTGAGGTCGGCATTTCTGACGCTCATGCTGCCTTCGGTCGTCGATGAAGCTACCGGATGTTCCGAGTCCGGCACCGGAAGCAACCACTTACCGCGAACATCCAGGTCCAGAGAAGCGGTACCACCCGTGAGCAGCGCCAGGCGTTTACTAAAAGCCTGCAGCCGGTTCAGAGCCGCATTGCCGCTGAGGTGCAGGTCGAAGCCGGCGCGCGTCAAGCGGCCATTCACGGTGACCGGAACAGGCGCACCCATCGCCAAGCGGATTGGCTGCAACAAGAGTGCAGGGCCAGCCGTGGCATCGTTGGCTGCCGGCGAATTCGCTGGCAAACTCGCCGGGGCCTCGCATCGTACGCGCACCGGCCCAACCAGCAATTGCCTGGCCGCATCGGGTGGGGTCAGGGCCAGCGAATCGAGGGCAGCTTCGCCCGTGATCGTAGGCGGCTGGCCCTCCAGCTTAGCGTAGTCAAATTGCCCGTTGACCGCTCCGGCGACCTGTATGCCGGCGCCCAAATCGTTGCGCACTTCCTGCAGGCCCGCCAACACGGCTGAGGCGGGAACGCGATCGATCTTGAGCGCAAGTTGGACCGCCGGCAGTGTCAGTACCTGCTGCATGGAGCCTGTGAGCAGGAGAGCTCCATCGCCGACCGGCGAGGTACAGGAAATATCGTTGAGACCGCTCGATGCTCGCTGAAAAGAAGCACTGCAGTCGGTAGCAATTTCGATCGGCCGTGCAGGCGTGAACTCGGAGCGATGCAGCCCTGCCACCTTGAGGGTGGAGTGAATCCGCGCGAGCTCGGCAGTACCCTCCACCTGTGCCTGAAGAGCAAGGCCGCCGCGCCAGCCTATGTCGCGGCCCAGGGTAAGCCGGCTCAACTGCCCGAGCGGAACACCCGTCCAATCGGCCTGGAGCTTCAACGGCATCTGGCTGAGCATGACGGCGCGATGCAGCGTGCCATCGATACGCAGTACGCCGGTATCCGCAAGATCGAGGTCAAGATCGGTGCGTACCGGCTGGGCGCGAAAGTGCAGTTCCCATTCGTTCGCAGCGTTCAGCGAAATAGAAAGATCTGCGTTGAGGAACGAGAGCGGTTTCTTCTCGTTGCCCTCTTTGAAATTGACACGCGCGTTCTCCGCGTTGATGTAAGGGAAACGGGGAGCGGTGCCTGCATGGCGCTGACCGGTAGGCGCATTGGGAATCTGAGCGACCTGCAACAGGAGTGATGCGAAGTTCCACTTCCCATCCTGTGCGCGTACCAAGTTCAAGCTGGCCTCGTCGAAATGAATGCGAGAGACCTCAAGCTTGCCGCGCCAGAGTGACAGAAGCCGCAGATCGGCCACGACACTGTTGGCGTGAAGGATGGGTTCAGAACCAAACTCAGGCTTTTCTTCTACAGAGAAATCAGAAAACTCAAGACCGGGCAGCGGAAGCAGCCGCATCTGCACCGAAGAGATATGCACCTGCCGCCCGATGCTGCGCCCGATGCTGTCAGCAATTCTGTGCTGATAGCGGTTGATGTTGACCAGGGGAGGCAGCACAACAGCAACCACCAGCAGCACGATGGCGGCCAGCAGAATCCAGCGCCGCGGCGAAGGACGCTTCGCTTCGCCACCCATGCTAACGCACCAAATGCAGCGTGCGGCGCCAGCGGGTCTGATCGAAGAAGTGCAGGATTACGTGGGTGTAGAACTGCAGCTTGTCGCCCACGCCTTCTTTCTCGTACTGGTTGTCCGCCTCGATGAACGACCAGTAGACGAACAGCGGACGCCCGACGATGTTGGCACGAGGAACGAAGCCCCAGTAGCGGCCGTCCAGCGAAACCGTACGGTTATCACCCATGGCGAAGTACCGGCCGGGAGGAACCACAAGATCCTGCCCCTGGACGTAATTGGGAAGCTCCAGCGCCCAGGTGGGCGTTACATCGCCGCTCTGAGAAGGGGCAACGGCTGGAAAATCGTCCCGGTAGGGGAAATAGTTGCCATAATCCGGCATCGCTGCGAGCGGCTCCGATTGCGGCTGCCCATTCAGAAAGACGATGCCATTGCGCAGGTGAATACGGTCGCCCGGCACGCCGATCACACGCTTTACCAGATACAGATCAGGCTCGCCCGGCTTGAAGAACACAATGATGTCGCCGCGGCGGACTTCGCGGTAGTAGACGAAAGGAGCCCATGCGGAGCGCGGCGCCAGAGCGATGCGGTCCACCAGAACGTGGTCGCCGACCAGAAGGGTCTTTTCCATGGAGGACGAAGGAATCTCGAAGTTCTGGAAAATAAAGGTGAGTGCAAAGAGCCCAATGACGAGCACCGTACAGATGGAAGCGAATGCTTCCAGTGGCGTCTCTTCCCTTACCTGCTCGCTTTTGATCTCAGTTGCTGTCGCTTCCATGAATGAATGCCCGATCGCCGTTCTACTCCTCAGTTATGAGCCCGGATTTTACTGCCGGTTCTGTCTTTTGCCTAGCATCCACTCAGTGGATGACGCGGAACGTGCGGCTCCATCGTGCGAAGTCCATGACCGTATCAATCGGGCTCTTCTCGTGGTTGAGTCTATCATCCGGCAAGGTGTTGCCTTCGCTGGGCTAAGGTTCGTGCAGAGAGAAGTAAATGAGGAAAGGGAGGCCTACGACATTGGCGCGGGGCATAAAACCCCAATAGCGGCCGTCGCGGCTGTTATTGCGATTGTCGCCCAGTACAAAATACATGCCCGGCGGCACAATCAACTCACCGTTCTGTACATCGTGACGCATCTGCATCCACCAGTGCGTATCCACGCCTGGGTCGGTATAGAGGATGGCGGGAAACTGATCCCATGCTAACGCACCAGATACAGCGTGCGGCGCCAGCGGGTCTGATCGAAGAAGTGCAGGATTACGTGGGTGTAGAACTGCAGCTTGTCGCCCACGCCTTCTTTCTCGTGGTGGTTGTCCGCCTCGATGAACGACCAGTAGACGAACAGCGGACGCCCGACGATGTTGGCGCGAGGAACGAAGCCCCAGTAGCGGCCGTCCAGCGAAACCGGGCGGTTATCACCCATGGCGAAGTAGCGGTCGGCAGGAACCACAAGATCCTGCCCCTGGATGTAGTTGGGAAGATCGAGCGCCCAGGTGGGCGTCACATCGCCGCTCTGAGAAGGGGCAACGGCTGGAAAGTCGTCCCGGTAGGGGAAGTAGTTGCCATAATCCGGCATCGCCGCGAGCGGCTCCGATTGCGGTTGCCCATTCAGAAAGACGATGCCATTGCGCAGGTGAATTCGGTCGCCCGGCACGCCGATCACACGCTTTACCAGATACAGATCAGGCTCGCCCGGCTTGAAAAACACAATGATGTCGCCGCGGCGGACGTCGCGGTAGTAGACGAAAGGAGCCCATGCGGAGCGCGGCGCCAGGCCGATGCGGTCCGCCAGGATGTGGTCGCCGACCAGAAGGGTCTTCTCCATCGAGGACGAAGGAATTTCGAAGTTCTGGAAAATAAAGGTGAGTGCAAAGAGCCCAATGACGAGCACCGTACAAATGGAAGCGAATGCTTCCAGTGGCGTCTCTTCCCTTACCTGCTCGCTTTTGATCTCAGTCGCTGTCGCTTCCATGAATGAATGGCCGATCGGCGTTCTACTCCTCAGTTATGAGCCCGAGGCCTACCGCCGGTTCTGTCTTTTGCCTAGCGTGCGCTCAGTGGATGACGCGGAACATGCGGCTCCATCGTGCGAAGTCCATGACCGTATCGATCGGGCTCTTTTCGTGGTTGAGTCTATCATCCGGCAAGGTGTTGCCCTCACTAGGCGAAGGTTCGTGCAGAGAGAAGTAAATCAGGAAGGGGAGGCCTACGACATTGGCGCGCGGCACAAAACCCCAGTAGCGGCTGTCGCGGCTGTTATTCCGATTGTCGCCCAGTGCAAAATACATGCCCGGCGGCACGATCAACTCGCCGTTCTGTACATCATGCCGCATCTGCATCCACCAGTGCGTATCCACGCCTGGGTCGGTGTAGAGGATGGCGGGAAACTGATCGCGGAAGTTGTCCTGATAGGCCCCTTCGAAAATTGTATAGGACTCATTTTGCCTTTTCCCGTTTATGTAGACCACGCCATTCTGTAAATGGATCCGATCGCCCGGAATCCCCACGACCCGCTTCACGACGTGGTCTGACGGATCGAGCGGAAAGTGGAAGACGATGACATCGCCCCGCTGGACCGTCTGGTAGGGCAGCAACCCCCGCCAAAAGCCCGGCGCTCCGTAAACCAGCTTGTTCACCAGAAGGAAGTCACCCACCAGAAGAGTGCGCTCCATCGATTCAGAAGGAATGCGGAAAGGCTGCACAATAAACGTGAGCACGAAGACGGCGATCACGATGATCGACAACAGAGAGCGGAAAGTATCGAGTAGGTTAGGAAAAACAAGATGGGTGTGCCCAAGATGAACGGGCGCAACAGAGCGGCGCGCGACCGCTGATGCGGTGGCGGTTGCTGCCACGGTTGGCGGCGCCTCCGTCGTCACGCGGAAGAATTCGGTTGGCCCCTGACCGGTCAAGAGCTCTTCCCTTCTGCCGTTGCTTCGCGGGCGGGACTCTGTTTGCGCAGCTTCTCAAAAGCACGCCTAGCGGCCTCTTGCTCCGCCCTTTTCTTGGTGGTGCCTACGCCCCGCGCCAGCGCCTTCGCGAGACCTTTGCCCTCGCCTACCCTCACTTCGACCAGGAAACGCTTGCGGTGATCAGGACCGCTTTCCGCCTTGAGCACGTAGTCCGGTGGACCGGTCTTCTGCGCCTGCAGCAGTTCCTGCAGTGCGGTCTTGTGATCACCCAGGGACACCCCACGATCCAGGGCCTGCCGCAGGTCGTTCACGTAAGGAGAAACAACATGCTGATTGACAAAAGCCGTAACCGGCGCCAGGCCGCCATCCAGGTACAACGCGGCGATCACCGCTTCAACGCAATTGGCCAGCAGCGTAGACTTCTTTCGCCCCCCGCCTCGCTCTTCTCCGCGCCCCAGGCGAAGATAGCTGCCCAGAGCGAGCACTGCGGCTACTTGCGCTAAATGGCGGCGGCTAACCAGACTGGCGCGCAGACGTGTCCACTCACCCTCATGCAGATCGGGAAAGCGGCGAAAGAGAATTTCCGCAACGACCAGGCCCAAAACCGCGTCTCCTAGGAACTCAAGTTGCTCATTGTCTTCTTCACGCGACGGAGAGGTACCCTCGGCCTGCCGGCCCTCGAGCGTTTGCTCGTATGCCAGCGAACTGTGGGTTAAGGCCTTCACCAGCAATTGCTGCTCGGCGAAGGTGTGACCCAGCGCTGCCTGAAGGCTTGTGAGAGCCGGCTCTGCCATAACTTTCGTGGTTGCCCTTTCCCTTACTGTATTGCATAGCGCCAGAGATCGCGGGGCGATAACGCTCTTGCGGCAGCCGGGTGCGAGGACGAGTTACGGATGGCTGCCTGCCGGCGGCTGTGCGCCGCTCTTCAGTGGTGTCTGGGGTGGCGTGTCGGGTGCGGAGTCGTCATCCTCTGCCGGGGCCGTGTGCTCCGTGTGGGGAACCTCGTATGGCTGCTTCAAACCCTTTTCCGCAGCGAGCTTGGTATCCGGCTGGCCGTCGCGGACAGTGAGCGCGGCCCGGTATTCCGTCACCGCCTGATCCCGCTCGTCCTGAATGTCGTGGATGCGTCCGAGATAGATATGCGACCAGGCCAGTGTTCGCGGGTCTTTCGAAAGCCGGATGGCTTCTTCAAAATCGTGTTGTGCTGCCGGAACATTACGCTCGATGATGGCCACCCGGGCAAGGATGAAATTTGCGCGCGCGGGATCGCCGGACTTGTCATTGACGGATTGTTGCGCCAACGCGCTCGCCCCATCCATGTCGCCTTTGATCAGCTTCACCTCCGCCAGATCGAGGCCGCGCAGTTCCCTGGGCGTCCGGTGAATCACGTCGGAAGAACTTTGCTGGTTGAAGGTGATCGCCTTTACGTGGTTGAGCTGCGTGTTCACATCCATGCCATAGACCATTTCGCCGATGGACTCTTTGAAGCTTTGCGGCGCTCTCTCGAACGCAGCAAATGCGGAATAGAAGTAGTCCGTGAGCACGTAGCCGTCAGCCATGGACTCCTGCACCGCATGGCGGCGCACGGCTTCAGCGGCTTCGACGCTAGCATTGTGCTGACGGGTCGCCGACTCCAGATCAGCTCGCCGAATGTCGGCGGGGATCCTGTAGATGGCGACACCCGTATCCATGGTGCGAGCTTCAATCGCGCGAATCATGCATTCGACCACCAGGGCAACCACGTCGCTGCGATAGGTGTTATCGAGCGGGGCGTCGCGCACAGTTTTAAGAAACGGCAGAAGACGATCCAGAGCCGAGGCTCGCGCATACAGCAAGGGCTCGATCTGATAGTGGAGGTAAGCGTGGCGAACCTCTCTCATATGGATGGCGCCGTTCACCGGCGAAACCACCACGACGTAGTCCGCTCCATAAATACGGGCATTTGTCTGCGCAGGATCGAGCAGGGGCTCCACGACCACCAGGAAGCGGCGATTGTTGGTGCCGGCCGCCGTCTTCAGGTAGATGCCGGTATCGTCAACCATTTTGGTCAGAGAGTTGTGCAGCTCGCCCAACTGCCTGTCGTATTGCGGCCGAGCATGCAACCAGATCAGGTGCAGGTCCACCTCGTGTGCAAAGACGCGCAGCAGGGGCAGCAGGTTTTCCACCCCGCTGGCATCGGGAGGCAGGTCGGCGCCTTCGGCGCTTGGTTGCAGGTCAGGCGGCGGTGTAATGTAGAGCGCGAGCGAAATGTACTGGGCCAGGTCGCTGCCGCTGTCTGAAAGATGATGCAGCTCAATGAAGCCGCATAACCGATCGCGCGCATCCCGGGCATCTGCCGACCCCTGCAGCGCCTGGTTCATCTGCTCGCGAACCGCCTGGCGCACAGAGTCTGAGGCATCAAGCCCCTTGTCGTAGCCGCAAACGTTGAGCGCTGCAGCCACATCGAAAAGCGCCTCGCTATTCTGCAGCGTGACGTCGGGGCCCGTGGTGTTGAGCAAAGCCGAAGACCTGGGGCCGCCCGGAGGACCGCCGGCGCCAGCCTGGGATTCAGAAGAGGATTGCGCCCTACCCGGCGCCCCGCCCAGTGCGAGGAACAGGGTGACTGCGCCGAACTTCAGGAGCGCGGAGGAAACCCGGCAAAACCGAGAGGACTGACGGCCATGAGGCTGCATAGACAAGGTAGAGGTTCTCTCCTGCAAGTCTATGCATGCGTGTGAGCGAGGGTCAAACGTTGGCTTCTCAGGTGTGCTGGAGATAGGTCAAAAGAAGAGGGGCTAAAGAGGCTGCGGAAAGAGTCTCTGTAAGAGAGGAATCGATCCCTCGGCGGCTAAAGACGGATTCATTGCAGAATGATTATGTACGGCCTAATGCTTGCTGCGACAAGGCAGGCCGTACCCTTCAAAGAATCGGCACGGCCTGGATCCAGAGCTTGCTGGGGCGAGGATGCGAAACTGCTAGCCGCGGACGGAGACGCCGGCAAACGAAAGAACCACCGTGCCGCGTACCGGCTGACCGAACGCCCGGGCCGGAGAGAAGACACTGAAGAGCAGCGTATCTTCCAACTGGGCCTGCGTCCTGCTATCGGCGCTTCCGGAAATGATGCGGTAGTCGTATACCCGGCCTTCCCCGTTTACGAATGCCTGTACGACGATTGGATTGTCGCGCGCCACGACCGCTCCGGCGGGCTCGACCGAGGTGTAAAGGAATCGGGGACTCGTCGCCATGCCGAGAGGTTCATCACGCGCCAAAAGGGGCTCCGGCGATGCAAACATCCCAATGAGCAAACCAACGGCTCCCATCAAAGCTACTGTGCTGGCAAACCCGGCGGTAATTTGCCAGACCAACGGGCGGAAGGTGTTTTGCCAGCGGATACGACCGCGCTCGAACCGTTCCTCTGTGCTATTGGCAGCTTGCTGAGACAGGGCAACACGAAGACGAAGACCAAGGTTTTCAGGAACCTTGGCGGGCCCGACGGAACTGACCAGGGCCTGGAGATTCCGCCATTGCGCGAATTCTCTGCCGCAGCCTGAACAACCTTCAAGATGCGCCGCGATCTCCTGCATGGCTGCGCCGCTCACCGCGCCGTCAAGGTATTCCGAGAACTGGTCACGAATCACTGTGCACTGGTTCACTTGGCCCCCCTGGCGCTCATAACGAACGCTTCTGTTGGCGGAATGCCCGCGCTTGGGCGTTTTGCCGCGGCCTCGGCAAACTCTGCCAGCCGAGCTTTCAAATGAGCTCGTCCTCGCATCAGGCGAGACTTCACCGTACCAAGATTCACGCCCAAAATCTCTGCCACTTCTTCGTAAGAGAATCCTTCGATATCGCGCAAAACCACCACCGCTTGGAACGGTTCGGGAATGCCGCGCAGTTCCTCTTCGACCTTGGCCCGCAGTTCTGCCTTCGCGGCGCGGTCAAAAGGCGAATCGTGCGCATCGAGCAGAGTGTCTTTGAGGCACAACGGCTGGCCATCGCCACTTTCGCCGAGTTCAGTTTCGATGGTGACTTCCTGGCGTTTGTGACGGCCCCACCAGCGGCGCTGGTTGCTGGCTTCGCGCAGGGCGATGCGATAAATCCAGGTGCGCAGGCTCGAATCTCCATGGAAGCTGGAGATTCCGCGATAAATTTTGATGAAGACTTCCTGGGTAAGGTCGGCTGCGTCCGCAGGGTCGGGGATCGTGCGTGCCAAAAGGCTATAGATTGGCTGGTTGTACTTGGCGATAAGCCAGGAAAACGCTTCTTCCGAGCCGGTTTTCAGCTCAGAGACAATTGCGGCCTCTTCTGAGGATAAGTTAAGGACGCTCGCAATATTTCCCAAGGCAATGCCCGCCTGCACGCAAAAGCTGTCCATAACATAACAGGAAGTGGCCACTTGCGTCTCCGAGATGCGCTTCTCTAAGCCACCGGAGACGCTTACCACGCGATTCCTGACCTCTGCTTACCTTAGACACCGGCAACGGCACAAGTGACTCCACAAAAGCGGTTACTGTGGTGTCTGGCTCGGCTTCTTTTTATGTGGCTTCGGCGCGTCCGGCCCGTCATTGACCACGACTTTGTTGGGTCCGGCGGCTGCGGGAGCGGGAGCCGAATTGGGGACAGGCGCCGGTGCATGCGCCAGATGGGCATCCTGGGCGCTGATGGCCTGCGTCAGCCATGCTCCGAGTTTCGCTCGCCCATCCTCCAGTCCGGTGCGGGCAGCTTCCAGGTCGCTGGCATCGGCCCCTGCGCCGGCCCCTGCGGCGGTTTCTGTGACCCGCAGCAGCACGTCATACAGCGCGTCAATGTTGCGGAAGACAGCGAACGACGGAGCGAGAGCTCCGGGATTCGTAACGGCCCCTACTTCAGCCTGGGACATCAGTCCGGGCAGGGTGTTGATGAGATCCCGCTGCATCGAAGACACGTCCTGCTGTACATTGGCGCGAGTTCCGCCTGTCACCTTCCACCTGGCAACACTGAGGTCTCCGATGACGGTCTGCACGTTCGCCAGGACGGGGCGCAGGCTGCCGATGCTGAAGGCAGGAGCAGCCGGCGGGGCGTCCGCGGCTGGGGCTTGGCCAACCTGTGCTCGGGCGGGGAATCCGGCGCCGAGGAGTGCCAGCGCGACAATAGCAATTCTGGCTGAGTACGCAGAATGGACAGGCATTGTTTCTCCCAAAAACCACGATAGGCGTGTTGGCAGGTACGGAGCGTTTGACGAATTAAGCATGCTCCAGCAGAATAAAGGATGTCCCACCCATTGTGGGCCTGTGGCGCAGCTGGGAGCGCGCTTCCATGGCATGGAAGAGGTCATCGGTTCGATCCCGATCAGGTCCACCAAATAACTCCTTTCTTGACATGGGTTTGCGGCATCGCCATTTTTCTCGCGGACTCTGCGAGGGCGCGGAAGGGTGCTGAAGTTCTTGCACCTCCAGCGGCAGCATCAATTCCATTACTTTTCAGGCTCGCTTCGCGCTTTTGCTGACCGACCGCGCGGGTGTAAACATCGAGCGTCGTGCGGCTGCTGGAATGGCGCATCAACTCCTGAGCTACTTTGACATCAACGCCAAGAGACCTCAGATTCGTCGCCAGCGAATGACGAAAGCTGTGCCACCCAATCTGCTTGCCAACGACTCTACTCCTCGCTAGCGCGGGCCGAGTGCTCTTCTCCAGAATGCTGTCGGGACTGAGAGGTCTGGCGCCCTTGAGCCTTGGCGAAGGGAACAAGAAATCCAGATCCATTGCATAAGATGATTGCGCGCGCCATTCTAGAAGAGCATTCAGGACAACCGGCTGAAGAGGGACGGGACGGCAAGACGGGTACCGAAAGCTGTTGTACTAACTTCTGGAACTCCTCTGGAGTAGGAACGTCTTTGTCACAGAGTCGTCTGGTCCCAGCCTCCAGCTCTTGTTCCCGCAGATTGGCCGGACGAACCATCCGTGAGGCCAGGTGGGTGAAGGCCCTCTTCGCTGGCGAAGCCAGCACATCGTTACGGCTGGCACACCCCATATGCTGTCGAAATCCAGCGGAATATTTGGCTTGAACAAGATGTTGGCGCGGAACTGAAGGCGAGGCGAAATGGCTCTCGATTTCGAGACCCTCAATACGTTGCGTACACATCATCCGGCGTGGCTGTTGCTGCGTTCTGATCACGCGCCGTTAGTAGCGAGTTTTCTGCATCGCGTTTTTCTTGTGCCGAATGTGCGGGTGATGGCCGCGTCGGATATGGCAGAAGCTCTGAATGACACGCTTTATGAGATCCGAAAGATACTGGGCGAGAACGCCTTCCCAAAATCTGCGCTGGAGTATCTGAATGATTGGGCAGCTCCGGAGAAAGGGTGGCTGCGCAAATTCTATCGAGCTGGCACCGATGAAGCGCAGTTCGATCTGACGCCCTCTTCAGAGAAGGCACTTGCCTGGCTGGAGCAGCTCTCTGAACGACAGTTCGTTGGTACAGAGTCGCGCCTGCTTATGTTGTTCGACCTTCTGAAACAGCTGCGAGACGGTACCGAGACGAATCCGGCCAAACGGATCGCCGAGTTGCAGGCGCGCCGTGACCAGATAGACGCCGAGATCGCACAGGTACGGTCTGGCCATTGGCCTTTGTTGGACGAAAGTGCCGTCAAAGACCGCTTTCAGCAGTTCATGCAGGGCGCGCGGGAATTGCTCACTGACTTTCGCGAGGTCGAGGCAAACTTCCGTCAACTTGACCGCAGCATGCGTGAACGCATCGCGCTGTGGGAGGGAAGCAAAGGTAAGTTGTTAGAAGAGGTATTTGGCGAACGCGATATCATTACCGACTCCGATCAGGGACGAAGCTTTCGGGCATTTTGGGAGTTTCTGCTTTCCAGCCGCCGTCAAGAGGAACTCTCCATACTGCTGGACGGTGCAATGGCGCTGCCCGCAGTGGAAGCGTTGAAGCCGGATGGGCGTCTTCGCCGGGTTCACTACGACTGGTTGGAGGCCGGAGAGAATACGCAGCGCACGGTCGCCCAGTTATCCGAACAGTTGCGACGTTTTCTCGATGACCAAGCCTGGCTGGAAAACCGTCGCATTATGGACATTCTGCGTAGCATCGAACGAAATGCTCTGTCGCTGCGAGATGATCAGCCGACGGGAACGATCATGGAGCTGGCTGAGACGCATCCGGAGATCATATTGCCAATGGAGCGCCCTCTCTTTACGCCCCCCTTGAAGGCGGTTATGGATAGTCTCTCGTTGCAATACGGAGACGAACAGATCGATGACCACGCACTCTTCGATCAGGTGGTGGTGGATAAGGGACGGCTAATTCGTTACATTCGCCGCGCGCTGCAGGATCGATCTCAGATCTCTCTGGGAGAGCTGTTGGAGACTCAGCCCCTACAGCAAGGATTAGCAGAGCTACTGGTGTATCTGCAGCTTGGTTGCGATGAATTTCGCACGGTGGTCGACGACGGCAAACTGGAGTTTATACACTGGGAAGCAATCTCTGGTCACGGTGAAGCATTGATTCGCAGCGCACAGCTGCCGCAGGTAATTTTTGTGAACTAACCGCAGACAGAGTGACGGCGAAGATGGCAAGCGATCTCTCCAATACGTTGTCGAGCATCACGCCCACGGCGGACCTATCCCTACTGCTCATCAGCCTACTCAAAGGTGTGCTTTATCGTGACAGCGATGAACGCTTGTGGGGTTCGTTGCTCGACCTCCAGGCGCGCGTCCGCGATTACGTCACTGCGCTTCATCTTGAGCTGGTGCTGGATGAGGCAGAGGGTTATGCCTTTTTGAAGAGCCGTCCGGAGCCAAAAGACGAGGGGCAAACGACGGCACTACCGCGGCTGGTAGTACGCCGGCAGCTATCCTTCCCGGTGAGTTTACTGTTGGCGCTGCTGCGGAAAAAGCTTGCTGAATCCGATACACATGGTGGCGATACCAGATTGGTGATGAGCCGCGAAGAGATGGTGGAGATGGTCCGGTTATTCATGCCACAATCGACCAACGACGCCAAGTTTGCGGACCAGTTTGAGGTCCACATCAACAAGGTGATGGATCTGGGTTTCCTGCGCAAGCTCAAGCCGGCAGAGGGAGCTGTCGTCGCTGGAGGGGCCAGCTACGAAGTGCGGCGCATTCTACGAGCGTTTGTGGACGCACAGTGGCTGGGCGACCTGGATGCGCATCTCGCAGGCTATCGTGCCCAGTTAGCGGATACCTCCGAGGGGGAGGATAGACAGCATGGATGATCTGCTCACCCCTGATCTGGAGTCCACGGTAGAAGAGGCTCTTTCCGGATTCCGCCTTCAACGCCTGGAGATTTTCAACTGGGGCACCTTTCATGACCGGGTATGGACGCTCCAACTGAACGGTCAGAATGGTCTGCTCACGGGGGACATCGGATCAGGAAAATCGACGCTCGTCGATGCCATTACGACATTGCTTGTGCCTGCACAACGCATCGCGTACAACAGGGCCGCCGGGGCCGACAGTAAGGAACGCTCATTGCGTTCCTATGTACTCGGCCATTACAAGTCGGAGCGCAACGAAACCACTGGTACAGCCAAACCCGTTCCTCTACGCGACCACAACAGCTACTCCGTTATCGTGGGCGTCTTTCGAAACATCGGCTACGACCAAACCGTAACGCTCGCCCAGGTATTCTGGATGAAGGAGCAGAGCGGTCCGCCGGCACGCTTTTTCGTTGGTGCGGACAGGGACCTCTCGATAGCATCTGACTTCGCCAATTTCGGTTCAGAGATTGCGCGGCTCCGCAAGAAGCTGCGCGGATTGGGCGGGGAAATCTTCGATAGCTTCCCGCCGTATGCGGCTTGGTTCAGACGGCGCTTTGGCATCGAGAACGATCAGGCACTTGAGCTCTTTCATCAGACGGTCTCGATGAAGTCGGTGGGCAATCTTACGGATTTCGTTCGGAGCCACATGCTGGAGCCGTTTGATGTGGCGTCACGCATTGAATCCTTGATCCGGCACTTCGACGACCTGCATCGAGCGCACGAGGCGGTATTGAAGGCAAGGCGGCAGGTGGAACTGCTGACTCCACTGGTTGCCGACTGCAAACGTCACGGAGAACTCATGGCTGAGGTGGATTTTCTCCGTCGATGCCGGGAGGCTCTGCGCGCTCATTTCGCAAGCCTGAAACTGGGGCTTCTTGACAGGCGCCTGGAACGGATTGAGGAGGATTGGAACAGCGCTTCCATACTGGTGGAGCGACTGGAAGCGGAGCTGGATGAAAAGAACACCCAGGTGGAAGAGCTAAAGCAGGCTATCAATAACAATGGTGGTGATCGCCTCGAACAGCTTGCTGCGAAAATTCGGGCGAGCGAACAGGTGCGAGATGCACGTCGGATCAAGGCGGAACGTTATCACAAGTGGGCAGCTATTCTGAATGAGTCTGTTGCCACAGACGCCCCCACGTTTGCCGATCAACGCGGCCGGTTCAAGGCATGGCTGGATGAAGATCAGGATCTTGAGGCAAAGCTTCAGAACGTACTGACGGAGCACGGCGTCACACTTCGACAGGGCCAGAAACAGCACGACGAGTTATCAGCGGAGATCGACAGCCTCAAAGCCCGGCGCAGTAATATCGATACGCAACAGATCCGGATACGGGAAGAACTGTGTGCTGCTCTGAAGTTTGACGTGGAGGAGATGCCCTTTGCCGGGGAATTAATCCAAGTGCATGAAAGAGAGAAAGCATGGGAGGGGGCGATCGAAAGGTTGTTGCGTAACTTCGCACTCACCCTGCTTGTTCCCGATGCAATGTACAGGGCGGTTGCGGAGTGGGTAGATGGTCGTCGTCTCCGGGGCATCTTGGTGTACTTTCATGTGCGGTCGCGCAAGACGAACGAGCTGCCGCCACTACCTCCAGATTCCGCCGCACGAAAGCTACAACTGAAGCCCGATTCTCCCTATTATGACTGGCTCGAACGTGAGCTGGCCCATCGTGCCAACGTTGCCTGCTGCGTAACCCACGAGCAGTTCCAGCGCGAGACGCGCGCTCTCACCCGCGCCGGGCAGATCAAGGACGCGGGTGAACGCCATACAAAGGATGATCGCTACAGCATCGACGACCGCAGCCGGTATGTACTCGGCTGGAGCAACAACGAAAAGATTGAAGCCCTGGAGACCAACCGCAGCGATCTCGAAACGCGCATGGGCGCAATAGGCGCTGAGATGAGCTCCATCCAGCAAGAACAAAAGAGGCTTAAGGGACGGCTCGATGCTCTGACACGACTCGATGAGTTCCATGATTTCCAAGAGCTGGACTGGACCAGTGTCGAAGCAGAGATTGCGCGCCTTATTGAGGAGAGAAGGAAACTGGAGGAGGCCTCCGATGCTCTCCGTGAGCTACAAGCACAGTTGCAAGAGCGGTTAAAATCGCGCTCCCAGACTGACGCGGCATTGCAAGATGCCCGGAACGGGCGCTCCAAACTCGAGCAGCGCCGCTCCGACGCGCAGGATCTGCGCCAGCAAACTGTGTCGCTTCTGGAAGCCGGTGTTCTTGAAGAGACGCTTTCGACAACATTGGAGCAGCTGCGGGCCGAAGCGCTTGGCGAGCACCAGCTCACGGTGGAGTCATGTGACAACCGTCAACAGGATGTACGCAACTGGCTACAGGCACGAATTGATGCCGAGGACAAGAAGATCAAGACCTTGGCGGAACGAATCATCAAGGCTATGTCCTCCTTCAAAGACGAGTTCAAACTCGACACCGCAGAGATGGATGCCAGCTTGGAAGCGGCTTTCGAGTATGACGATCTGCTCACCCGTTTGAATCGCGACGATCTCCCACGGTTTCAGTTGCGCTTCAAGGAGCTGCTCAACGTAAACACCATTAATGAAATTGCTAACTTCAACGGTCAGTTGTCGCGCCAGCGAGAGACGATCAAAGATCGCATCGAAAAGATCAACCAGTCGCTTGCTGGCATTGACTATAATTCCGGCCGCTATATCGTACTGGAGTTGCAACCAAGCCCGGATGCCGAGGTTCGCGACTTTCTGCAAGATCTGCGTGCGTGCACGGAAGGTACGGTCACGGGGTCGGATGACATGCAGTACTCCGATGCGAAGTTCCTGCAGGTCAAAGCAATTATCGATCGCTTTCGAGGACGGGAGGGTTTAACAGAACTTGATCGGCGCTGGACGGAGAAGGTCAGCGATGTTCGCAATTGGTTTCTCTTTGCGGCGAGCGAGCGTTGGCGGGCCGACAACAGCGAACACGAGCACTACTCGGATTCAGGAGGCAAATCTGGCGGACAGAAGGAAAAGCTGGCCTACACAATCCTTGCTGCCAGTCTCGCCTATCAGTTCGGCCTTGAATGGGGAGCTGCTCGCTCGCGATCATTCCGCTTCGTAGTGATCGACGAGGCGTTTGGACGCGGCACGGATGAGTCCGCGAGGTATGGTTTAGAACTCTTTCGACAGCTCAATCTGCAGCTCATGATTGTCACGCCGCTGCAGAAGATCCATATTATCGAACCCTTCGTCTCAAGCGTCGGGTTTGTGCACAACGAAGGCGGTAGGGATTCAAAACTCCGAAATCTATCAATTGCGGAGTATCGCAAGCAGAAGCAAGAGAATAACGAGCCAGACGCACAGGAAGTGACGCTGTGAGCTGGACTGGTACCAAAGACCTCAAGGCGAAGCTGATGCGGCTTTGGGAGCGTGGTGACCTGCTGCGGGAGGCCGTGACGGAGAGTTCGCGCTTTCCCATGCGCCTTTCGCTAAAGACTCCTGATTCCGCTGACCTGTCGAGCCGCTTTGACGAGGTTCGTTCCTGGGCCACCGAACTGATGGCAGGTTCTCTCCCGCGCCTCGAGTTTCGCGAGATGCAACATCGCGTGCAAGGGGTGCAACGGTTGCCTGCAAGCGCATGGATTGATTCGCTAGATGACGCACTCAACTGGCTCAATAAGCGCGAAGAATGGAACAGCTTTTTGAGCCTGGTGGAAACTACACGCCGTTCTTTTCCTGGTTTGCTGCCGTGGCTGGAGAAGTATCCTCTGGAGGCTCTGACGCTGACGGAGGAGTGGCCCCGGTTGTTGACGGTCGTGGAATGGCGTGTCAACAACCCACGTCCCGATATTTATCTTCGGCAGGTTGACCTTCCTGGTCTGCATACGAAGTTCATTGAGAGGCATCGCGGTGTATTGTCGGATCTGCTCGATTTGGCACTCTCCTCAGAAGGCATCGGCAGCACTAAGCCCTTAGCGAGCCAATTTGCAGCCCGCTACGGGTTTCTGGAGAAGCCGGTGATGATTCGCTTCCGGGTGCTCGATCCTGAAATTGACTGGGGACTGCGTCCACTTTGCCCCGACATGGCCATGGATGCGAAGAGTTTTGGGGAGGTGCGTATCGGTGTTCGGCGTGTTTTTGTGATGGAAAACGAGATTAATTTCTTATCGTTCCCGCGTGTGAAGGGATCGATGGCCATTTTTGGCGCTGGCTATGGCTGGGAGGCTTTGGCACGGTGCCCTTGGTTGCACGCTTGCGCCCTTCACTACTGGGGAGATATCGATACCCACGGCTTCGGCATTTTGAGTCAACTGAGAACTCACTTCAATCATGCTGAATCCTTTCTTATGGATCGAGCCACACTCGATATGCACCGTGGATTTTGGGGCATAGAGGACTCTCCGCTACGAGTGGACTTGCTCCGGCTGACAGAGGAAGAACTGACACTCTATAACAGTCTGCGACACAACTCGATCCGAGAAGGATTGCGTTTGGAGCAGGAATACATTCGCTTCGGCTGGGTCAACAAACGTCTTCAGGATCTCATCCGAAACACTGTGGGCTTGCAAGTATGTCCTGAGAGCTCAGACTGTTAGACAATGGAATATGCCGCGAAAGCAGACACAGGCAATCCTCCCGAAACAGCCGACCGCACTGGCTCCGCCAGCTTTGGTCGAAGATCTACGTCAGCTCATCACCGAGGCACGTCGAACTGTTGCCGTCACGGTCAATGCGGGGTTGACGTTGCTCTACTGGCGCATCGGTAGACGCGTCGCCGAAGAAGTGCTTGGCAAAGAACGCGCTGCCTATGGCCGCCAGATTGTCGTATCGCTGTCGCGACAATTGGTGGAAGAACATGGCTCCAGCTTCGGCGAGAAAAATCTTCGCCGCATGATTCAGTTTGCAGAAGTTTTTCCTCAGAAGGAGATTGTCGTATCGCCGATACGACAATTGAGCTGGACCCACTTCATAGCGTTGCTACCCTGAAAAGTTCCTTACAGCGGGACTTTTACACGGAACTTTGTCGCATAGAAGGATGGAGCGTCAGCACGTTACGGCGGAAGATTGACTCGATGCTCTTCGAGCGCACAGCCGTATCACGCAAGCCGGAGAAGCTCGCTCGCAAAGAACTCGATGCCTTGCGGGTGGACAACCGATGGACGCCCGATATGGTTTTCCGCGATCCATACATCCTCGACTTCCTTCAGCTTTCAGATAGCTACAGCGAACGCGATCTGGAAACCGCCATTCTTCGTGTCATCGAAGCCTTCCTACTGGAGATGGGAAGCGGCTTCAGTTTCGTAGCTCGGCAAAAACGCATGGTCATCGACGGCGAAGATCATACTCTTGACCTGCTTTTTTATCATCGGAAGCTGCGCCGCCTTGTAGCGATGGAATTGAAGTTAGGTAAATTCAAGGCCGCTTACAAGGGACAGATCGAGCTTTACCTCCGCTGGCTGGAAGAACATGAGCAGGAGCCGAAGGAAGAATCGCCATTGGGCCTGATTCTCTGCGCGGAAGGTGGACAGGAGAGCATTGCTTTGCTTCGATTGGATCGCTCTGGGATTCACGTCGGTCAATACCTGACCGAACTGCCTCCCAAAGAAGTTTTAGAACGAAAGCTGCATGAGTCGATAGCTCTCTCCCGAGCGCTTTTGGAGGGACGGGCGGCGGAGGAAAAGGGGAAACCATCAAAGCCGCGGCACAAAAGACGACAAAATAATCGCTCGCTTTGACAAGCCGAGTTCCTCACTTCTTGCCAATTCGGTTGAGATTGAAAATCGGACTGCCCGCCCACTGCGCAGCCCGATTACCCGTCGTTGACACTTGGCAGCACAGTTGGCAGCAATTGCTGCCAACTGTGCCGGTTTTGCCGATTTATTCAACTTATAAGTGCTATGCCGTCAATAACTGACGCTTCGACTCATATCATGGCATGGAAGAGGTCATCGGTTCGATCCCGATCAGGTCCACCAGATATTTCAACAAGTTAGACACCCGGGTCCGGGTTGCAGCACCAAACGATATACGGGAATTGAGCTTCTAACCGCTCCCAGTAACCAACCAGCCGTCTTAGTCGACCTGAAGTTCCTCGCCAAGCTGCGTGAAGTATTTCGCAAGCTGCGTAGCGACCAACCCATCCTTTGCCCTGGCGTCAGAAGAACTTGTCTGTACGACCACGGTCTCTAGTTTCAAGCCGTCGGCATAAACTTTTGCTTGACGCCAAAACCCCCGTGCCGCCTCTACATCGCCGTGCCGCTTTGCCTGGGCCGCCTGCGCGACCCGGTAGTAGAAGCCCGCAGTGTTCTCTGCATAGCGCACGTGCATGTCATCCTCGCGTAAGCGGCCGCTAAACGGCTCCGGCAAAGATCGCTGGAGCAGCCCGTCTAAAATCGTGCGGCACCGAGCCAAGTGAGTCACACTCTCTTCAAGGTCCACACCATCGTTTTGCGCCGGATGGGTTTCCTTGATCTTGAGATGCTCCAAAGACTCCGGGTCCTTGTTGTTTAGCAGCAGCCCGGTAAGTGTGGGGGAAAAGCCGCGCCACGATGTAACTGGCGACACGGCCGCCTCAAGATGCCCATAGAGTTCGCCCATGGGCCCTGCTGCGGCTTCGCCGTAGAAATTGCGGAGGTATTCGCGGAACCAGGTGTCCGCGCTGGTTTGATTATCCCAGAGCAACTTTGCATAGAGATAATCTCTCCAGCGTTTTGGTCCATTGTGCGGATATGAAACATGCATGTAATGCATACTTCGCGCACCGATGCTGTAATAAGCCGGGATGTCGTGAACCATCGTACGGGTGTCCAGCGCAGGCAGGCTTTTGGCTCTCGAGATGTTGTAGTATTCACCGATGATCAACTGTCCTTTGCTAAAGGCCTTGCTCCAGCCCGTCATCTGCTCCCATACAGTTGTGTTGTATTCTGTGCAATTCGGGTCATCAATGAAATGGCCGTAGCATCGCGAGATCGGGAACAATGTGCCCATGCAGTTTTCATAGTCGAAGTCTGTGGGCAATCGTCTTGTAGGCGGTTTGAGCGTCTCGTAATACATGGCAAATACGACCTTCACGTCGCGCTGCAACTCGCCTCTTTGCCTTGCCTCGACTAGGCTCCGCCGCAACTTATAAATCACGAGAAGCATCCGGTCGGTCACAGAGCCGAGCGCTTTGCATTCGTCGCTCTCGCACCACTTATGCGAATCGAGAAACCAGAAATTCAGTTGGTCTACATAAAGCCAACGCCCCGCAGCCAGTTCGTGGATGACCCCCTTGAATACCTCTGTCAGCATGTCGTCGTTCGAGATGCACGGATTCAGATCCTCAATATCCCTAAATGGGCGGCGAACTCGGTTCTCCATCCCGTACCACTCCGGATGGGCCTCCCAAAAACTCAGCTTCCCGTCGTGGTTGGCGTCACCGAGGAAGGAGGCCGCGTCCACTTTGTACGGATCCTTCGGCTTACCACTCGATGCCGGGAATAAAGGGTGCGCGTATGGGTATTCGGCTTGTGGGTTGATGAAGCGAGGAAACGCGTCGTGACCTCCGTCGATCAATAGCAGACAAAGTTTCTTGAGCCAGGGCTGACCACTCTGCTCGTTCTCCCAAAGGTTCAGCCTGTTGCGGGCCATCCACATATGAAAATCGCGGGTGACCACGCCCGGTCCAATAAGACCGCGGCTGAACATCATCGGCGTCTCGGTCACGGGACCGGTTGGCATCGTCAGCTTTGTTTTCTCAGGAACGTATGTATTTTCTTCCCCGGGTTCGTACCAACGAATCCCTTGCATTTCGAGAAAGTGATAAGCGGCATACAGAGCGCCCGCTCTATCCTTTCCGATCAGGAAGAGCGACCCTCGGTGCGGCACCAGGGCAAAGCTCCCGGAAACGGTGAGGCGCGATTCGAGTTTCTCCTCAGCGATAACAGCCTTAGCGACAGAGGGAACCGAGACGTCATCCAAACTCAGAACGTAAATCCCCGCCAAGTCAGTATTTCCTGGAGCCGCAATCGGTAACTCCTCTCCCGTGAGGAGGCGGATGTGTCGGCGCAGTTCAGTAGCGGCATAACTCAGCGTGCAGGCATTCATGGCACGGATGTCTGAGCCACGCCAATCGACTCGCTCTTCCGCCCCGGCAGCTTCATCCGCCGCGGCAAACGGTGCGGAGTCGACAAAGATCCGTAGTGCTCCTTGTTGTGCTTGGCCGACGCGCACGCCCAGCACAGCGAGGCTACCGGACTGGAGAAAACCACGTCGCGATACGCGCATTCTTGTTCTCCTTACTGCTGTTTTAGGCGTTAGATTGTCAAGTAGGTTTTAAGGTAAGATCTACGATTCCGGTCACCCGTGTCGGGTTTCAATACCAAACGATACGGGGGAGTTCCCCTTCGAACCGCTCTGAGTAACCAACCATTATGGGTGAAAGCTAATGAGCTCTATTCCCTTCTTGCCATTCCGGGCAACATAACAAAGCGTGTACACCGTGCCATCCGGCGCAACTGCGAGACTTTGCGGAGCGGTAGCGGGGTCGCCGTTGTCCAGCATGATCTGGCCATGGTCCACATACTTCATCGTTGCAATGTCGTACGTGATGAGATGAGCGCCTTCTCCTTCCTTCTTCGTCGACGCAGCGTCCGCTGGATCGGCAGAAAGAGGAGAGCCGGTCAGGTAATACAGCGTGTGTCCGTCCGCGGCCAGAACCAGTCCCAGATACCCATAGTCGAACTGATCGAACATTCCGGTTCTCTTGGACGGCATTGAGGTAAGCCGGTCAAGTACATCGACAGAAGGAATCTTGGGATCGAAGCGGAACAAGTAGCCCGACCTACCATTGACCCCATAGACTGCATTCTCGGAAGGATCCCAGATGGCTGCACGCCAGTTGTAAGCCATCCCCTGATTGGCTGGGTCAAGCTGTCCGAAATAATCCTTCTTGAGATTGGCTCCGTCGACGGCAGCGATGGTGTCTGCGCCGTAGCTATAGCGGTAGATCGTCCCTTCCCCAGTTGTAAAGTAGCCCGAACCATCGCGCGGATCAATCACAATGCGGCGGCAGATCGATCGATAGGTATCACCGATAACGCCGATCTCTCCGCCGTGAAAAAATGTCCCCAGGTCTTTCAGGTCTTTCGTCTTCAAGTCGTATCGCAGGAAATGGCCAGTTGGCCATGTGATGCCGTACATCCTGCCGCGCTGCTTATCCATAGCAAAGGTAATAATGCCCTCGCCGCGGGGAGCGATCGCGAGATCTTCAAATTTCCCCGTCTTGAGATCATAAGAAACAAAATGGCCGCCTGGGTAGGCCCTATAGCCATCCGGGGCTGTAGCCGTCGTCTCAACTCCGGCTGTATGGGCGTAATAACCGAGGTGGGTGGAGAAGTACAGCTTGCCGTGGTCCTCGACAAAAGAGACATGACTCTTTCCTTGGACAACCGCCTTCACACTGCCTTGACCGACGGCATCATTAAGGCTTGCAATGTGAGTGATCGCCTTGGTCTTCGGGTTAAAGGAGTACATCTGTGCAGGAACGTTGTACACCGGCGACGAGAGCACATAATAAACCGTTCCATCTTCTGCAACGCTGATCCCGTTCCATGCTTCTCCGGCCTCTGCCGCGGCAGGAAATTGAGAATTGTATGTAGTCGCTTGCAGCACATGGGGGGATGCTTCCTGACCGCAAAGAACCGGCGTTGCAGCACCGAGAACGGTCAGCACCAACGCACAGACTGCAAGATTTTTCTTACCAAAAGATTTTCGAATCATGATCTCCCTAAATTCTTCAACTTGGTTGTACAGAAAAAGCCCGTTTACTGTCTGCCTTCTTTCGGTGCCCGTACCGTTACGGAACCAGATAGAACTTCCTGATGTGTCAACAACCGTAGTGGTGATTACTTGGCATGTCCCACACAGAATGCCTCCTGAGAACGAGCAGCGACATGCTGCCTAGGGCGGTGTAGACATCGCGCGACGTCACTTCGGATGGGTTGCAGGCCAACGTCCATCCGCCGCCATTCCCCTTTTCCGATCTGACATATCCCTGTTCCGGAGGCCAGCCATGATCCTCCGGATTACCACCGGATTGGTGGCCACCATAATTGCGAAAATGCTTTAACTAGCAGCGACCGAATTTCAGCGTGCGGATCACCAGCTATTGCACCAACACGGTCAACCTTACATTATGGGTCACGCCGCCAGATACGCCTTGTACAACCACCGAATACGAGCCAGCAGGGGTATTCACATTTGCAGGTGGTTGCGGCCCGGACGGTCCGGACGGCCCGGACGACCCTGATGACGCGCCGCGACCACCGCAACCGACCATGCCGCATCCCATCGCCAGCAACAGGAGACAACCGAGGTGCATTTTGAAGCGGCGGCGCCCGGCCGGTAGCCAGATCGCGAACAGGCATGCCAAGCCCAGGCCGGCGGCGAATATACGTTTGTCCGGTGCTGGCGGCACAGAGGGTGGAACGACGGATTGAGCGGCCGCTGCGCCGGGGATAAATGCGTTCAGAAGAAGACTGGCCGTGCTGCTACCGGAGACAGACATGGAAGTTGGATTGATCGAACAACTGAAGGCGCTCGTGGACGGCAGACAAGTGAGCGTCACAGGCACGCTGAGGCCATAGCCGCTGCCCAGAAGCAGGCCAACGGAGCCTGCCTGACCTGACTTCAGAGCGATGCTTGCGGCGCTGCTCGACAGCGTAAAGTCGGTGTCGGAAACCGTAAGCGAAACCGGAGCGCTGGTCGAAGGAGCGAATCCCGGTGATCCGGTATATGTAGCGACCACCTGCTGTGCGCCGACGGGAATCTCTGTCGCCGGAACCGTCAGCGTGGCGGATGCGGTCATGGAGTTGGCGACAATTCCGCTGGCGACGTCGATGCCGCTCGCGAAGACAGATCCATTTGCCAGCAATAAGACTTCCCCGATCGGGGCGCCACTGCTGTACTGGCTCGAATTGGCCTGGACCGTAATTTTGAATGTGACGCTGTCCGAGCTGCCCACCGCGGAAGGCGATGCCGTCAGCGTGGTCGTCGTAGTAGCAACCGCGCTGCTGGCGGCGAAGGCGAGCGACTGCGGAGCAGCGGTCGTCGCGTTCCAGTTGTTGTCTCCGGAGTAGCTGGCGTTGAGCGTGTAGGTTCCCGCCGGCACGCTGGGAATTACGACAAAGGCGGTAGCCAGGTTGCCGTTGACGTAGGAGTTAGCAACAATCGTCGCAGTCTGAGTCAGTCCGCCCAGGGTGACCGTTACCGTACCCGTCGGCGGCACGTTCGCGTTGCTCGCATCCAGCAAAACGTGTACCGCGAGACTCGTTCCCGCAAGATACTCACCGTTGCAGAAACCTATGGTCGGGGGGCAGTTCAATATTGGCGGCTGCTCCAATAACTGGGTCGAGAGCGTTGGCGTTCCCTTGACGACCGTGAAGGTAGCCGGGCCGGCCGTAGATGCCGCGTAGCTGGCATCTCCCGAATAGCTCACCGTGACGGAATGCGGCCCCAGGGCGAGCGTCTGCAGCGGCCATGTGGCCACGCCGTTCACATTCAGCGGAACTGTGGACGCGATAGCGCCATCGGTGAAGGTCGCCGTACCTGTGGCCAGTCCAGACGACTGAGAACTTGGCCCCGAAGGTGTGGCCTGGTAGGTGACGAGGCTGCCGAACAGCACCTGGCCGCCATTCGCGACGGTTCCCGTTTGAATGACGCCGAGAATCGGGCTGGGAGCTTCATAGGCGATGCTCAGCGCAGTGACGCTGGGCTCCGGTGTGACCGTCAACGTGACCGGTGACGACGTGCTGGCGCCGAAGACTCCGTCGCCCTCGTATTGCGCTGTCACCTGGTACGTGCCGCCGGGAAGGGTGGCGACATTGGCCGCCGCGGCTCCGGCGGTGAGAGGAAGCAAGCCGTTGCCACGCAGCGACGAAGCAGGAGTCACGTCAAGCGCGACGGAGCCCGTAGGAACTCCTGCCCCGGAGACGGCCTGCACGGACGACGTGACCGCAACCGGCGAACCGTGCACCACGGTGGTGGGCGAGATCTTGAGGCTTGTTGTGGTGGGCGATGTGACCACTTTGGTCCAGTTGTTGAGCAGCAGGTTGACGTCGACCGAGCCCAGGCCCGACGCCAAATCGTATCCCGGACCGGCAGCGTAAATGCCGAACGAATTCAGCTCAAAAGCGGATGGGTTGACCACCGGCTGGATGCACCCCGGAGCCTGCGACTCACACAGAACGTCGTTCGTTCCCAGGGTAATGTCGTGGAAGACGCCAGGTTGCTGGCGCGCCAGGGCATAGAGTGTGAAGTCGGCCTGACCCTGCCGGCCGTATTTCTGATTGATCAGCGCCAGGATGCCGGCCATGGCGGGGGTCGAGGCCGAAGTACCGCCCACCAGGGTGACGATCGAAGATGCACCGGGGGTACAGTCCCCCGGCTCGGCGCAGATGGGCCACGCACTCAGATTCTGCCCGCTTGCGGCAAACAATGAGACGTCAGGCAAATCGCGGGCGCCGTCATTGGGAACGCCTGGGCCTTGCTGCCAGATCGGCTTTGCATATCCAGCGATGCAGCTTGGGATTACATCGAGGCCACTGGGAGTCTCCTGCGAGCAGCTGCTGACGCCGCCTGCGCCTGCGGCGCTGGGAATGCTAAAACCGCCGTTGACGCTAAAAAAAGGAACGACATTCAATCCCAGGGCATCGTCCCAGGGCTGCTCCGGCAGCGTCGCCTTCAGCGATCCCAACTTGCCGTCGTTCGAGTTGTTCCACAGCGACGGAATGCTCGCTCCTCCGCTGGCGTAGTCGGAATAATAGAAGTCGGTACCGCCAACGGACACATTCCAGGGAGTCGACGTGAGCCCGCTGACCGCCGCTCCGAAGTAGACAATGCTGTCGATGGAGCCGTTGGTACCTACTCCCAGCGGACACGCGGCGGGACCAGAATCTCCGCTGGCCACCAGCACGGTCTGTCCCTGCGCGGCTGCCTGTTGCCAAAGGCCTGCCCAGAGCTGGTTGCCAGCCTCGCCGAGCAGTTGTTCGCATTCGCCGTAGCTGACGCTGAGCACCGCGGCCTGGTTGTCGTCGATCGCGCGCAGGGCTGCGAGTGCGAGCGAGTTCTGAAAAGGTTGACCGCCGGCGACATAAAAGTTGATGTTCGCGGCGGGCGCGACTGCTCCGCTCGCTTCCACATCCAGGTAGCCTTCGACATCGGGCGAGATTCCGTCGCCGGGGTCTTCGCCGTCCACAATCACCTGGGTAAGATCGCCGCCCAGGCCGAAAAGTTTGCGGTACGAGTCCACCACCGCGATGTTGAGGTTCGCGGTCCCGATGATGCCGATGGTCTGCCCTGCCCCGTTGGTGCCCGCACTGTAGACCGGCGCCAGATCGTACTGCGTCGCAAGGTCCTCCGGGGCCAGCGCATAGAACGGCGCGTTGTCTGAGGTCGTGGTGAACTTCGGCGTGACGCGTCGCGTCGCCCGAGACAGCTCTCCCTTTCCCATCACTCTCAGATAGCTCGTGAGTGGCCGCGAATTGAGAGGCGCCACTGCGCGAATTCGCGGGGCAATGGCCGCGGGCACCGATATCTCGCGATCGTTTGCGTAAAAGGAAGTGCCGTCTACCTGATACTCATGAATCTCCGTGTGTAGTCCGCTGCGCACCGCAGCTGCCGTCCCGGAGAACTCGATCATCGTCTTCGACCGGGTGACGCGCGCCACAGCGAATCCGGATGACTGAAGCCACTGGACCACGGCCTGCGTATCCTCATCGCTCGCGCCAAACTGCGCGCCGTACTGGTCCGGCGTGAGCCACCGGTGGTAATTTGGCGAGTCGGGAGAATGCGCTTCAGTGAGGAACCGCTGCAGCGCCGCTTCGCGGTCTGCCGACGGCTTCAGCAGGATCAGCACGCGCTGTACGGGCAGCGAGTCGGAAACCGCGCCGCGATCGTAACGCGCCTGCGCCAGCGGATGCAGACTGCCGGTGAGCCTAACCAGACCGCTTGCGTCAATGTTCTGAGACGGCGACGGCGCTTGCGAGTTCTGGGCTGAAGCAGAAAGGGACAACACAACCAAGGGCAGTAACTTCCATAGGTGCCAATTCACCGGGTCTCCTCGACCTACCTGCCAACCATCTCGCAACCGGGAGTCATACCGGCGAGCGACCGGTCGGATCTTGTTATTTGTGATTTCGTTCGACACAACTATACAACTCAGGGGGGTTCGCCAAAGCAAGGGATTGCCTATGCGCCCTCTTCGGTAACCAGCTATGGCATTGTTGGGTTGATACTTTCGATTGCGGACGCTTTAAGGCGTTTTCGCAATGACTGTGGTCCGACAAGAGAAGCGAGGTGTGGTTTTCTTTGAGAGAAAACCACGTAGAAGCCTGCAGCTCCGGTCTACGCCCATTGCTCGCTGCGGCGAGGATGCTCGCTGCGGCGAGGATGCTCGCTGCGGCGAGGGTGCGAAAACGCTTTAGCGCTCCTCAATGATCGCTAAATCCCATGGCTCCAGGGTAATCGACTGCGATGGATCGACACTTTTCCCGCCCAGCAGTTCCGTGCCCGGCGCATGACCATAGCTGAAAGTTTGCCGTGCGCTCGAATAGTTCAGGTAGTAGTGCAAAGACTTACCCAATCCATTCACGCCATCCTTCTCGCGCACCTTTGGCGGCAACTGGGGCTGTGCCTGCTGTTGTATATGCGCGTCCTTCAGTACTTCCAGCACTACCTCACGCTGCAGCCCGTCGGACAGAAAAGTTCCTTCATAGGTCAGCGTCCCAACGCCGTACCCATTGCGCGTAATCGCCGGCCACGCTCCGAAGAAAGGATCGTCATAGAAGGCGAGAGCCTGCGCGTGTTCAAGCTTCAAAAACTCGGCCCAGTACATCACCTTATTGTTTTCTCCAGCGTGCAAAGGATCACCCTTCAAGGCCAGCGGCTTCTCAAGATTTGAAAATTCCTGGTAGCTGAAGCCCGCGGCCTCGCGCAAGGGCCCTGGAGCCAGCACCCAACGGACGGCTGAGTTCTCATTGGCAAAACCGCTCTTGAACGTCATCAATACGTGGCCGCCGCCCTTTACATAGTCGGAGATCTTGCTCAGCAGCGCATCATCGGCAATGTAGAGCGGAGGAATCACAACCAATTTGTATCTGCTGAAGTCCGCATCTTCTGGAAAGATGAAGTCCACACCGACATTGGCATCGTAAAGCGTCTTGTGCAGTTGATGGACTACCGTACTGTAATTGACGAGCGGCGATCCTGAGGCCCACTGGGTACCCGGCGCCAGGGCAAACGGCATAAAGTCCAACGCGTTGGCCGAGTCGGCACTATAAAGAATCGCGACGTCATTTTTGATCTTCAGATTCACCAGGTGCGGGCCGACCTTCGCTAGTTCATGTGCGGTGCGCGACACCTCCGCATAGGCCCGGTTCGGCTCCAGATCGTGCGACAGTACGCCTTTCCAGTACGTCTCCTGTCCGGCAGGGATCGAAGCCCAGTGCCAGTACTCCACCATGTTGGCGCCGCTTGAAAGGTCTGTGTACACATCCAGCCGCAGCTGTCCGTCATAGGGCGGGTACTGATAGGACGAGGTCCAATCCGTCGTCTGCGCATTCGTCTCCGCCACGAGATAATTGCCATGCTTCAGCGAGCGCATGTAATCTCCCTGCTCCGCCTGTGGCTGCCCATCCATATGTTCTTGTGTGCCGTGATAAATATTGTCCGCCACTACGTCCAGCGTCTTGGCTGCCTGGAACTCATTGACCTCCCGTCGCATGGCTCCGCCGAAGTCATGCGTTACAAACTGTCCCGGGCCTCTGTACTCCCGCACCAGCGCAGCCTGCCAGTCAAGATAGTCTGTTACCCGTATCTGTCCCCAGCGCGACCACTCCAATTTGTAACTGGTGCTGGTTGCGTTGTCGCGAGCCGGCAGGTTCTCCCAGCCGTTGACGTCCTGGCCCCAGTAGTTCAAAAACCAGACCTTATTCAGATTGTCCGTAGTTCCAAACTTTTGCTTGAGATGATTGACGAACCCCACAAACACATCATGATTCGCCGCTCCATACGACGAGGTCTCATTATCGATCTGCCACCCGATCACATTGGGATTGTTCCGGTAATGCTCCACCAGATTCCGAATCATCCTCTGCGCGTAAAACCGGAGCGCCGGGCTGTCCGTGTCCATGTTCTGGCGCATCCCATATCCCACCTCTCCACCGCCCAGAGGCCGAACAAGAATCTCCGGGTGTGCGCGATCCATCCACGTAGGGATCGAGTACGTCGGCGTACCCAAAATCACCTTGATGCCGGCCTGGCCCATCGCATCGACGACGCGATCCATCCACGCGTACTCGAACTTCCCATCCTCCGGTTCCCACAGGCTCCAAGTGGACTCGCCCATACGCACGACGGTCAGCCCTGCAGCCTTCATGAGAGCGACATCTTTATCCAGCCGCTCGTACGGCATGTATTCGTTGTAATAAGCCGCCCCGTACAGCACATTCGTCATCTCACCCGGGGCCCGATCTTTGGGGGAGGGCGTCCGCTGCTGTCCCGCTCCTTCGCCCTGAGAGGAAGCAGTCTTCACCATCGCAGCTTGCCCCGGCACGATGGAGGAGCTTTCCGTAACGCCGGCGAGGAGCCGCGCGTCGTCTTTCGCCACATGGGGAATTTCCTGCGCCAAGCACAAGCGGGGCAGCATCGAACCGCACACCGCACCTATAACAAGCAGTTGCTTCGTGATCTTGCCCATCGTCTTCACGTTTTGTTCCCGAAGAAGCGCTTTGCTTCACCTTATCTGTCGCATCGACGGCGCCATGCCGTGAAAACGAGATCAAGCCCAGCTCGCATGATCACACACGATCTGGTCCTTTGCTAAGGCTGTACGAGATACACCTTCCCATCAAGGTTCACCGGATCCTTTTCCGTTGAAGTGAATCGTAGCTGAATGGGTTGGCCATCTTTAAAGTCTTTCTGCTTGATCTCGCCTACAGCCCAGGACAAACCACTCCAAATGACCTTGTCGTAGTTGATCGAGACGGGAAGGCTGTGGCCATTTTGCGTTGCTTCCAGGGTGAACACCTTCGCCATGTTCGTACCATTGGGTGGGCCACCGGCCCATGTTCTGCGTAGACTTCCATCAGGCGAGCGTTGCTGCATCACCAGCCGTAGATCACCTCCTGCGGGCGCGTTGATCGTCGCTTCAATCGCGCCATGACCCGGGCCATGACCGGCATCATGAAACTCCGCAGCCACCGGAGTCACCGCGTGCGGAATGACGACGTCCTGCTGGACGCCCAGGTCATAAGCGGAAGCAGCGTATTTGCCGAATCCAACGACTGCCATTTGGCCTGGACCTAGTTCAATACGGTTTCCCGCAAGACGCGGGCGAAAGCCGGCATCGCGGAACTGAATTTGACCGGCGCCCAAAGGTCGCTGGTCTGCCGAAAGCAGCGGCATGTCTATGTGCTGCACGCTCTGCGCCGGGTTCACAACGGTATAGGTGGCGCCATCCGCATCGACCGAACCGAAGCCATAGGGCTGGACTTCGCCGGGAATTCCGCCGAAGGTCTTGGTGCGTCCCAGAGACTGCATGTGCAAATAAAGGTTCTGCACCTTGGCGAACCAGGGCGCGTCCTGGGCGGTGATGAGTTCAAGATTGCCGTGAACGGTATTGATCCAGCCACCGCGCGCGAGCATCAGGATGAGAGCGCCCTTCCATGCGTGGGTGCCACGGTAGTAAATCGTTCCCGTCGTTCCCACCATAAATCCCGTTGAATCGATGCGCTCAATCGGCAGGCCTACCTGTTGGTAACGCCAAACCATATGGTCGCTGTAGATATCCATGGCGCGCCAAAAATTCATCTCAGGCACATCGGAGGGACGCGGATCGCCGGAATATTGCGCATCGAAGACCTCCAGCCAACGCAAGTCGACAGGGTCACGGAACGGAGTGCTGTTCGACATATTCATGTCGCCGCCGAACCCATTGAACGATTCCAGAACAACATCCGGATTTCGCGCGCGAAACTTCTTAAGAGCTTCGCGCAGAGCATTCGTGTTTCTCATGCGAATCTCTTCTTTGGTCTGCGTTGCTTCAGCCTGCGGCGTTGCCGCTGTCAAATCGACAAAGTCGAACTTGAACATGCGGATGCCGCGGTCGTGCCAGAACTGCAGGGCCTCCATAAAATCCGGCAGAAAGCCTCCTTCGTAGAAGGACATCTCTGTTCCCTTGCTGTTCAACGAGTCGCGCCACGCCGGCGCCGCGTCAATCTTGACCAGCGTGTTTGAACTGAACCACATTCCAGGGAGAATTCCGTTCTCCTGACACATCTTGATCCAGGCATCCGGACCATTCGGCCAGTTGGGCGTTCGCCACGTGCGATAGGCGCCGTCCTGGGCAAACCAGAATGCGTCCATCATGTAGTAATCGAAACGCACTCCTTCTTTGCGAAGACGAATCACTTCTTTAAGCTCCCGCATAGCAAGATCCTCAGTGAGCGGGATGTTGTCGGAAAGTTCGTCGTAAGACGACCAGTTGTTGTACACAAAGATCGGGTCTTTTGCGATAGGCGCATTCAGCTTCTGCGCCGACCATCGCTCCGTCTCGGGCTTTACGGAGGCAACCGGCTGCTGCGCGAGGCTTGTTGCGTGGGCAAGACACAGAACTATACCTACACCAAGGCAAGTAAGTTGGAGATCTCGTATACCGGTTCCGTTCATTGCAGCATCGCTCCTATCTGTGAGTAGGCGGGTGGGCCAAGTACTTGACGGACGGCAATGCCCAACTCTGCCGGCCCTGCGAAGCCATGCCAGGCATGGACGATCTTGTCGTCCGGAGAGACGAGCAGTATCTGCGGCATCTCCGCTTTGTTAGTCCCGGATGCGGGAGCGGACGCAAAAACGACAGCCTTCATATCCAAATCGTTGATGGCATTGCTCAGTTTTGACGAGAGAGACGAATTTGCAGATCCCGCTTCCAACAGAACGACCTCTTCAAGCCCTTTACCGCGAAACTGCAGGCTCAGGCTCTTTAAAACGACCAACTGCCGCCGTGAGTATTCATCGATCTGACCTGTCTCGTCTGACTTTACAGAAAGCTCGCAATAGATACGCCACTTCTTCGCAAATTTGCTCTCCGGGACGGGCTGGCCATCAAGGCCCACCAACCGTTGCAATGTCTCCGATTTCAGTGCGTCTGCATCTTTGTTGGACACCGGGAACTCCGACTTCCAGAACAGCGTCTCAGGGGTTTGCGAACTGCTCTCAAACTTGCCATGGCCGTCTTGGCCGGTCTTCGTCTGATAGGCCGAGAAGCTTTCGAAGGTTTCCTCCCCATACTTCCACTGGGGCTTCGCGGAGGCTCCGAGGACATACTGGTTCCCTTCCAACGTCAACGCTCGATTGCTGCTGATCATCCAAGGGGAGGTGGAGTAGATGACGTTATTACGAAAGGCTGCCTTACTGCCGCCAAACTCAGCCAGATTGATCATCGCGGGAAAGGTTCCCGGTGGATTCCAGTAGATTGTATTGTCCTCGACCGTAGCTCCATCCACGACCCCATCGTTCCAGGTAAGAAGAAAGATCGCCCCCTGATATTGAGCCATTCGCGGACTGAGCCCGTTGTTCAGGCAGACATTGCCGCGGACAGTGCTGGTGTGCGTTATGCCACCAGCGCCGAATACGGCTACGCAGTAGCCTTGCGTATCATGCCCATAGTTTCCAATAACGGAGTTGTCTGTGTTGCCATAGTCAATGTCAAAAGCCCCACCGTCGACTCCGGGGCTATCGGTGAGAAAAGCTTCGCTTCCCTCAACCACGCATTGATGGCACATCCACGTCCAGATGGCATTCGGAGTCCCGATCGACTCCGTCTGCTGCATACCTGTATGCCACGCGACACTCGATGCAATACGCCCCTCGCGGATCCGGAACAGAACGATCCCGTCTCCCTGCACATCGTGAACGACGGAGTTGCGTATGACCACATGGCTGGTCCAGGTGCTTTCGGGCGGATACCCGAAATTGCCGCCACCTACAAGGATCCCTGCCCACTGCGTGGTGTCATAGGCGGTCACACCATCCACAAGCACGTCGTCGAAGCGTTGATCGACAGTCCCAGGCGAGATGGCGACAATACCATTGTCCTTGCTCTTCAGCTCCCCGCCTTTCACGTCGTGGACCACCAGGTTGGCGATATGCACGTGATGCAATACGCCTTTTTCGCCGGTGATAAATACGCCATAGGTGTTCCCGCCTGAGATATCGAGGGAATCGACATCCCAGTACTCCTGGCCGTCCAGCAGAAATGCCTGCCTGTCCTTTGAGGTCGCGACCACCTTCGGCCTTGAGCCGTTTCCATAGGCGGTTAGATGAATCGGTTGTGCGGCCGAACCTGAGCCTTTTGGCCAAAGCGTTCCCTGGCAACTGCTTCCTCGTTTGAAGCTGAGCGTGTCACCAGGGACAAAGGTGTGATGGTTTACATCAGAAATACTTCTCCACGGCGTTTCGCTGGAGCGGCCATCGCCCGTGGGAGCGCTGCTATCGCAGTCTACGTAGAAGGACGTACCGCGCGCCAACGAGACACTGACCTGCGCGATACTCAAGCTGTACGGCGTCGCTGCGCCAAGACAGGCCAGACTGCCAAGAATGAGGGCCCTGCTGCAAGACACTTCGTAAATCCCTTCGTTTTCCCCCACCGCAGGCAGTCGATACCTGCGATGGGGTCCATCTCAAAAGATGAATTTTCCAGCAATCTGAATAACGCGGTTGTTATTGCCGGCGCCCGTTATCTCACCAAAGTTGGATATGTTTGAAATGTTGGAGTTGGGGTTGAAGAAATGCGGCGTATTCGTAGCATTGAATGCTTCTAAACGGGTTTGCAATTTGTACTTGTCGCCCACTGCAAACTCCTTGAAGAGGGAGAATGCGACATCGACGAAGCCAGGGCCGTTGAATATGTTTCTGCCCAGGTTGCCTGGCTGTGTCGGACCCAACCCCACCGTGCTAAATGCCGCAGTGTTGAAATAGCGTGCCAGGGTGCGTTTTCCCCTCGGAAGGTTAGGATTGCCAACAAGGTTTGGACGCAACCCCGGGAGCGCGGCAACTTCATTATTGCCTCTGACCACGTTGATCGGCGTGCCCGTGCGACTGTTGAATATGCTGTTGATCTGCCATCCACCGAGAAGAAACTCGCTCTTTGGGCCCCAACCCGAAAAGAATGCCTGCCCCTTTCCAATGGGCAGCCGATACATGCCGCTGAACACCAGGTTGTGGCGGACATCCTGATCCGATGAGCCCACCTCGGCTTGGAGATTGAACGGATTCTGTGGGGCGTCGCTATTGAGACCAACGTTAAACGGCGCCGGACCATTGTCTATGCCGTGACCGTACGTATAGGAGGCCAGAAAGCTCAGGTTGCGCGAAGCACGCTTCGTTACCTTCACTTGCAGCGAGCTGTATTTTGAGAAACCATAGTCTCCCAGAAATTGAATCTTACCAAGATCGGGCGTGATCCCGCCTTCCCCCGCGTTGCCGTTTGCATCCACAGTGGCATTGATGTCGCCGATCTGATATGAGAGACCGTGGCTAAGAGCGGCCACGTAGCCCACTTCGATCGAGATCGAGGAACCAACCTGACGCTGTAATGTGAAATTGAATAGTTGGGACGCTCCAGTTCTAATCTTCGGATTGACACTGTAAGTGGTTTCGAGATTCCCATTAAGGAGCGTACTTGGAGCGATAGAGCCGCCGCCGTTGGCCGGTAACTGAATCTTGGTGTTGCGTGGAACACCAGCATCTAGTTGATAGCCGTAAGGTAGTCCGGCGTAAACGTTGTTCGCGTATACAGCTTGGTCGGCGAACGGAGCATTTTTAGTCAGGAAGTCCTCGCGGCCGTCGTTCTCGGGAGAAAAATAGTATCCCCAGCCAGCGCGTACTACAGTCTTATCGTTCAGCTGATAGGCAACGCCAAATCTTGGTCCGAAGTTGAGTTTACGTGCCTGGATGAGTGAAGTGGAATTTCCTTCTCGTCCAGCCAGGAGAATGTTACCCGACGCAAGGTCGAAGTTCGACTCGTAGTTATTCTCTTCCGTGTAGGGATTCTGATACTCATACCGCAGACCGTAATTCAAGGTGAGATTTTCCGTTACCTTGAACGTATCCTGCGCATAGTAGTTTAGTTCCCAGCTTTGCGTGTGCGGTTTCGTCAGTTGAAGCCCTATGTCCGTGTCCAGAGGAAGACCGAGCAATAAATCGGCAATATCTGAGCCGCCGTTGTAAAAGAAGGCGTTAGGATCGAAGTAACTGTAGGTCGGATCCGCCGTTACCGAGAAGCCGAAGCTTCCGTAATATTGAAATCCGGTTGGAAAGAGTGAGAAATTCGGATGCGAATTCAGCTTGCGATACGAGCCGCCGACTTTGATGTCGTGACGTCCCACTTGGCTGAACGTGACGTTGTCGTCGATTTGGAAGTTGCTGTCGAGAACGTTGTAGGGTTTGTAGGTTGATCCTCCGGTCAAATAGCCGCTTCCCAGGAAGATATAGGGATATCCCACGGTATCTGGATATCCTGGAAGCGCAATGTTACCGACTCCAAATTGAGTCGAGTAGTCATGGCCGCTCAGCAAACTGTATTGATTCAGGCTATATCGAGTAAATCCGAAACGGAATTCGTTCAAATGAGTCGGCGAAAGAATGCGTGTCTCCGTCGCAGAGAGCGACTGCGATCGAGAAACCTGATTGTTAGCCTGATCGGCATCGCCGCCGCCCGGCACCACGGTAGCGCCGTGGTACGGATCTGTGGTCAGGCTGTTTGAGTCTGAGTAGTGGTACACCACAAAGAGCTGATCCTTGTTGGAAAGCTTCTGGTCGTAGCGTCCATCGACATTCTTTCCTCCGCCTGTTACAGGCGAGTCCACGGCAAAGTTATTGAAGTATCCGTTGTCGGTTCCAGGTAGATTCGGCTTTGGAAAAAAATTGAGGAGAGTATTCTTGCCTGCCGGACTTACGCGGTTAGCTGGGATGATATTGCCGGGAAACTGTCCGGAGAGGCCCCCATAATTCGCGAAGGACACGTTCGGATCGAAGATAGGCACCTGGTGGCCATCGAGCGGATCAACCAGGCCCGACAGGTCGGCTGAACCATCAGCACGAAAGTTGATCTGACTGATCGGCGGCGTCGAGTCAAGATACGTGAAGGCGTTGGTGCTGGTGATGCCCTCATACGAAATAAAAAAGAAGGCCTTGTCTTTCTTGATAGGGCCACCCAGCGTACCTCCGTAGTTATGCTGCTTTAAGACCGGGGACTGACTGGTGGCGCCAAACGCATACGGTCGCGCCGTGGTGAAGTTTGGGCGGAAGAACTCGAAGGCTACTCCATGAAACCCATTGCTCCCGGACTTTGTCTGAATGGAGATGACACCGGCGGAGGCATTGCCGAACTCGGCGTTATAGGCAGAGGTCGAGACTTTGAACTCCTGCACCGCATCGACACTCGGGGTAATGGTCACATCCTGGGTGCGGTTCGTGGTTGATCCGATTCCGTCAACCTGAATGTTATTCGCAAACTCCCGTTGGCCGTTGACCGACAGTGCGAGAGAGTTGATGCTGCCGCCTACCTGTATCACGCCCGGGACCAGCACGGTGAGGTTGTAAAACTGCCGCCCTTCGAGCGGCAGATCGACAATGTCCTCGGCTTCAATGACCGTCCCCGTCTCGGAACTCTGCGTTTGCAGCAAAGACGGCGCTGTGGTCACGGTCACAGTGTCGGTGACGGCACCGGCCTTCAATTGGTAGTTGAGCAGCAGTTTCTGGTCAACGACCACGCTGGCATCCGGAACGGCGCTATTGGAAAAACCTCGCTGACTCGCGGTTACCGTATAAACCCCGGGCGTGACGCTGAGGATCACGTAATTGCCCAGCCCGTCCGATTTCCCTTTAAATGCAATTCCGGTGTCGTGATTGACGGCCGTAACTCCCGCTGCGGGAATCACCGCCCCGGATATATCTGTGACGCGGCCAAGAATAGAGCCCGTGATGCTCTGTGCCACAGCGTGCCGAAGTACAACCAGACACACACAGGCGATGATGCACTTTGTGACGATGCCGAATACGCGACCCTTCATTCAAAGACCTCTCAACTAGAAAGAACTGATTTTCCCGTTCTAAAAAATGGGGCTTCCCGCCGCCGATGGCCTTGTGATCTTCCGTCTGGCAGTCGGATCCCTCTGTGTTACCTAATCGCTAAAGAATACGTTTTCCCAAGAACAGGAGAAATAATATAAGGGTACGTTGAGAATGGTCAACACAAATTATTTGTCCAACCCCTGCAACTCTGTCACGCGAAAGGGAAAGCGAAAACAAACTCTTCCTCGGCGGCGATGCAGGGAGCGGTGGGAGACGAGGACTTCGACGCGCTTTCCGCACCCGCAACCTCATTGCTCAAGCGTTGGTTTCCATCGATTTTCGATCGCAATACAGACCTTCAGACGATGTTCTAAACATGCTGTGCTCTGCGGGCAAACCAGCTATAGGCCTGGAAATCGACCTGGAACTCCGCGTGAGCGTTTGCATTGGTATTGCCGCCAGCCCATACGTCAAACGGCTCAGGTTCTCCTGCCCATCGGCTCAGAGGAACTCCAAAACTGAGATTCCTGTTGCTGACTCAAACGGACTGTCTTCTTTTGCCGGGTGGTAGCCGCACTCCCTCAACGCTCTCGAACCATCGTAAAGACTGGGAAACGCTTCCCGCCTGTGGATGAATATGAAATTGGATGACCTGGTCCTATCCGATTGCCCGCGTTCCCCTCCGGCGGCCGGGGCTCGATATCCGAACGGATAGAGCAGCGAACTGGGGCCGTCCCGATACCGTGAAACAACCTATTGCGAAAATGCTCGAGCGGCTTTGCGACTCGCCTTGGCCGTATGCAGATCGTCCATGGCTCCCCGCGGGTAGCTGGTCGATTCACGCACGATCAAGCGAGTCTCGATATGGTGCTTACCTAGCGGCGTGTTCTCGCAACCACCTATTTGCTCCTTCAACGCTTGCACAGCCCCGCGCGCCAGTTCATAACACGACATTTGGACCGTAGTGAGGGGAGGAAGTGTGAACTGAGCAAATTGAATATCGTCAAATCCAACGACGGAAAAGTCATCTGGAACGCGCAATCCCTGGCGGTAGACTTTGTGCAATACCCCAATGGCAGTCATATCGTTGGAGCACATCACGGCGGTCGGCAGATCGGGAGTAAGAAGCAACTGCTGCATCGCCTTCATACCGCCCTCCAGCGTATGGTCGCCTTCGATGATCCAGGCTCGCTCGGCTGGAATGCCGCACTCCTGTAGAGACTCGCCAAAGGCATCCAAGCGGGACTTTGCCGAATGCAGCCGCATAGGGCCGCTGATGAAAGCAATTTTTCGATGGCCCAAAGCGGCAAGATGTTGTACGCCTGCACGAATTCCCGTATGGTAGTCAACTTTGAGCGCACTGACCCTGGGACAGTCGGGGCTTGAATCAACAAAGACCATGGGAATATTACGTTCCACCAATTGATCCAGAAGCGGCTCGTCAATGCCGAAGGTCATGATGGCAACCCCCTCTACATTGCGTTCGATCATGCGGCGAATGCATAGCGACATACGCGCCGGATTGTAACTCGTCGAGCCGATAAGAACTTCATAGCCATTTTCAACCGCAACACCTTCGAAACCCTGAATCAGTTCCGGAAAGAAGGGATTGGTTATCTCGGAGACGATCAACCCAAGCAGACGGCTCTTTCCCGATACGAGCGCGCGGGCCTGCGCGTCAGGAAAATACTCGAGCCGTTCGATCACTTTCCAGACACGCTTGGCGATCGCCGGGTTTACCGTGGGCTTATGATTAATGGTTCGAGAGACAGTGGCGATGGAGACGTTTGCCATCTGTGCAATCGTGCGTATATCCATACGCGGCGCTTTTGCCGGCTTCGCTGTGGCTTGTGTCTTTACTTTTTCGTCAGCCATACTTCTCCCGCTTCTCAACCCGGCAAATCCTGTCTGCAAAATACCACTAATTTATCTCTAGACCTTATGTAAATACATCGGCCATCCAAGATACTTATCGGCGGCTTCATAAACACTTTGGGACACTGAGGAGAAGCTTGCCGCGACATGATGCTCAAAACCATGCTCGCAGATATAACGAAGCATCTGCTGCATCTTTGGAATCTCAACCACACCGGCGCCGCCAAAGGTATTGAGCGGATCATCGGTGAAGCGGCCCTCGCCGGCGTATCCTCGGATGGTTCCCGCAAAATCATCGCTGGAAAAACGTGCAAAGGTCATGGCGCCGGCTTTGACTTTGCCGTCAAGGGTACCGAATGTGTTCTCCTTGCCGACTGTTCCGGCGATGATCTGTTGAAAGTCCATCTTCACCTCGTTGAAGAAGTGCTTTGGCAGATTGGAGCAGTGAAAGCAGACAGCTTTATCAGGATTGCTGCCATAGTTGTTGTTCCAGTCCAACAGCGCGCTCGGCGTTTCCGAGGCGAGAGTGAGCGCGTACATGCTAACGGTTCCGAGGACATCCACTTCGCATGCCGAAGGGATAAGGTTCTCGCTCATCATGCTCATGACGGTGCAAGGGACGATGCCAAGGAACTCTTCGATCGAAGTCCAGCATTGGACCGCCGAGACGGTAAGTTGACTTGCTGTCATCCACTGGTCGATCACAGCGCCGAGCTTGGCCATCTTGAGCAAGGCTTCCATGGGAACGTCTTTTGTGGAGACATACTTCTGGATGGCTGCGAGCTTTTGCTGCGCAGCATCGTTGGTATCCTTCATTCGCTGTATGCGGCCCATGACCTCGGAGAGATCCAGCGTTTCGACCGTGATACCGGAGCGCTCTAATAGCTTCTCACTATAGCGGACCGTGTTGAAGGCTGTTGGACGGGCGCCAATGGCGCCGAGACGAACGTTCTTTAGACCGCGGACGATGCGACAGACCGCAGCAAACCCTTGCAGGTCCTTCTTGAATTCATCCGAATCCGGCGCTTCTGTATGCAGGCTGGTAAGCGAGTAGGGGATGCCGTACTGCTTGAGGTTGTTGCAGACCGACATCTTGCCACAGAAGCTGTCGCGACGATAAGCAATGGTCATCTTACCGGCATGATCCGGAGTTGCCTGAATGAGGACAGGCACATCCAGATTAGAAAGCCGGAGCGCGTCGGCCAAACCACGCTCCTCTCCAAAGTTCGGCAGCGTGATGATGATTCCGTCGATTTCGCTGGAGTGCCGCCGGAAAAGTTCAGCGCAACGTTTCGCTTCGTCATAGGTCTCGACGGCGCCATGGGCGCTTTCTTCCGGTGTGAGGACAATGGCTTTCATGCCGGCCGACTCGAGCGCATGGATCATCTCCGTGCGTCCGGAGGAGGCGAGGTGCGAGGGAAAGAAGCCGCGGTTGCCGACGATAACGCCGAATGTCATGGTCCTACTCATTATTTTTGCTCCCTCTAAAGTGAATCAAGCCAGACATCTCCCCCTCAAGCCAATCATTGCATCGGCTCATTTTGTAAAGCGTGGCTCTTGGCTGCGATCTCTCGTAGTTGCACAAACGTGTTTCGGAGATTCACGGGCAGTGCTTTTTCTGCACCAAACGCGAAGTACAAATTGCGATAGTGCGGATAAAGCAACTCATAACTTGCCACCGCTGCGGGTTCGGGCAGATAGGTCTTGTACGGTAAACAAAGCTTCTGCTGTGCGGCTTCGATCGATGAGAAGATACCGGCCGCCATCATAGCGAAGATTCCCGATCCCATGCTCGTGGGAATCCCATCGGGCACAACAACCGGTTTATTGAGGATGTTTGCATAGACCTGATTAAGCGTTACGTTCTGCTGGGGAATGCCGCCTGCATTGATGACCCGCTCAACCGGCACACCGTATTCAATCATGCGCTCCAATATAACGCGCGTATGGAAAGCGGTTCCCTCAATGGCGGCGAAGAGCTCATCCTGCGCGGTATGGAGCAAGTTCCAGCCGAGGGTGATGCCGGAAAGATCGGCGTCGACCAGAACTGTCCGATCTCCGTTATCCCACGGAATCCGCAACAGACCGGTCTGACCCGGACCATAGGCACTGAGACCCTCTGAAAGCTGTTTGACCGAAGTGCCGGCGCGACGAGCGATCGCTTCAAAGACATCTCCGGTTGCAGAGAGGCCTGCCTCCACGCCCGTATAGGAGGGATGCACACTCCCGGGCACGACGCCGCAGACTCCGGGAACCAGCCGTACCTCTGGCTGCATCGCAATCATGCAGGTGGAGGTGCCGATCACATTGACCACATCGCCCGCTTTCCCCCCTGCGCCGATGGCGTCCCAATGGGCATCGAAAGCACCCACGGGAATGGGAATACCGGCACGGAGGCCAAGCGCGTTCGCCCACTGCAGCGAGAGATGACCGGCAAGATGATCGGAGGTCAGATATTCCCCGGCAAGCTTGTCCACGATGCCATCAAGAAGAGGGTCAAGCTTCGAAAAAAAGGCCTGTGAGGGAAAGCCTCCCCACCTGGGGTTCCAGAGCCACTTGTGTCCCATGGCGCAGACGCTGCGTTTTACCTGACGGGCGTCGGTAATGCCGCAGAGCGTAGCCGCCACCATGTCGCAATGCTCGAAAGCAGAGACGAAGCGGTCACGCTTTTCAGGATTGTTCCGCAGCCAATGGAGGAGCTTTGCAAAGCCCCATTCATGCGAGTAAACACCGCCACACCACTCAATCGCCTCGATGTTTTCTTCATGAGCCAGCCGGGTGATCTGCTGCGCTTCATGCTTGGCGCGATGATCGCACCAGAGATAGTACTCGCTCAGCGGCTCAAGCCGTTCCCCCACCGGCACAACGCTCGAGCCGGTCGTATCCAGGGCTAAGGCCGCGACGGAAGAGCCGTCTATCTCAGCCTGCTTCAACACCGCTTGCGTGGCGGCGACCAGCGCGGACATATGATCGTTATGCGACTGGGTTGCGTAGTCTGGATCGTCCCTCTTACGGTGGAGAGGATAATCCGCCAGCGCAGTAGCCAGACGTCCACGATCGCTGTCCAGCAAACTGACGCGAACGCTTAGAGTACCGAAATCAACGCCAGCAACGACTGCCATCGCTATCCTTTTTGCGCTGAAATAGCCTGACCATAGGTAGCGGCAGCGCCGTGCTTTCTAAAATAATGTCGATCGAGCAACGCCTGCGAAACCGGAGGCGTCCGCGGATTAAGAAGTGCGGTCGTGTATGCCATCTTTGCGACGTTCTCTAGAACAACCGCGTTATGGACGGCGTCGTCAGGCGTCTTTCCCCAACAGAAGGGGGCATGGCCGCGGACGAGAACCCCTGGAATAGCACAAGGATCAAGGGATGCAAACCTTCGCGTGATTGCATGACCTGTATTCTGCACATAGTCTCCGGCGATCTCTTCGTCCGTCAGTTCCTCGGTCACTGGAACAGGGCCGTAAAAATAATCCGCGTGTGTTGTGCCGTATGGAGGGATCGCGCGCCCTGCCTGTGCCCATGCGGTGGCAAACTCTGAGTGCGTGTGAACCACTGCGCCGATTGCAGAAAAATTCTTGTAGAGCACCAAGTGCGTGTGCAGATCGGAGGATGGCTTCATCGTGCCATCGACGACGTGGCCAGCGAGATCGGTAATCACAATATCGGCTGGCTTCATCGTTTCGTACAGTACGCCGCTGGGCTTGATTGCGATTCGTCCATCCCGCCGGCTTATGCCGCTGGCGTTGCCAAAGGTGTAGAGCACCAATCCGCGCCTTACCAATTCAAGGTTGGCCTCGAGTACGTCGATCCGTAGCTGTTCTAGAAGCATGCCCTTCCTTCAAAACCTCCCAGCTCAACATTAACCAGCAAGACAAGCTCTAGAAATTTAGACCGCAGGGAGCAAAGCAGTCTCCGTGTCCATCTTCCATCACAGATGGACGGAGGCCATGCATGCGACGTACGCGAATTTAAGGTAAACGTATTCTGTAGTTCCAGTAAAAGCTACTCCTGGCCAACTAAAGATGTCAACTTTCGCTCCTTACCATGTAGCTGTGCTTTATGAGCTTAGAAAAAACGCGCCCGATTTCTTTGCCCATTTTGTGTTAACTTGGTAAACGTTTTACTTGGGGTTGTTCCTGTCTGTTGTGCACGCGGCAACGTTGAGCATCGCCCCATGAGACTTGGCGGCCATCGAGGAAAAATGATACAGAGCATTTTGAGGGAAGTTCGAAGAAGTTCGTCTCAAGTATTGCTGGGAAGCATTTTCGTCGCCGCCACGTCGGTCGCTCACGCTCAGGGGTTTTATCTGCACGATGGGGATCGAGTCACTTTTTACGGGGACAGTATCACCGCGCAGCGGCTATACACGCGGGAAATTGAATCCTTTGTGGATACGCGGTATCCGAATTTGAACATCGGATTTCACAATGCCGGAGTTCCTGGCGATCGCGTCACGGGAGGCTACGCAGGAGACGCCGCTACACGCGTCACCCGTGACGTCGCTCCCTTCCATCCTTCGGTCATTACCGTGATGCTCGGTATGAACGAAGGTGGATACACGAGTTTCCGCCCAGAAGTCATTCCTAGATTCGAGACGGGATACAAAAAGTTACTCAAACTTCTGCGCGAAGCGGCTCCAGACGCACGCATTACCTTGCTCGAGAACACGCCATACGACGAGGTCACCCACGGCAGCGAATTCACCGGCTACATGGACACCACCGAACGAATCGCAAACAGTATCCCCGCGATTGGCGTATCCGAAAAAGTGCCGGTGATCAACGTAGAATCTCCGACCGAGCAGCTCCTCGTGTCGGCTGCGAAGGCACAACCCGTACTGTCACAACTTCTTATTCCCGATCGCATTCATCCGGCCGAAGCTACGCATTGGGTCATGGCTGCAGCGGTCATGAGGGCCTGGCACGTCACTCCGATCGTAGGCGCCGTCAAGTTAAACGCCGCACAATCTAGAGTTGATTCATCGGAAAGAACCCACGTTTCCGGGCTCTCCGTCAGCCGCACAGTGCTAAGTTGGGATCAGCAGGACGAAGCCCTTCCTCTTCCGCTGAATCTCAATGACCCTCTCATGCGTATGGTTCTATCCCTGACGGATCTCGCGGCACTTGATCAAGAAATCCTTAGCGTTGCCGACCTTCCGGCCGGAAAATATACGATCAAAATAGATCGTGAGAAGGCACTCGGTCCATTTACGGCAGAAGAACTTGCCCGCGGGATCAATCTCGCGACGATGGATACGCCGATGCTGCGTCAGTCGATCGAACTGAGCGGCAACCTGGACAATAGGTCCAAACTCGAGCAGGCGGAATTCTCCTTACGCGTGGACACATCAGCGAGTGGGAAGAAAGCAGCCAGCGACGCACTTGCAGAAGGCGAGCAGGAGTTTACAACGAAGGGACGCGACAGCCTAAAGATCCCTGTACACCACTACTCTTTAGAATCGATCACCGAATCGAAGTAAGAAATCATTGAGAAGGATCTCCCTTCCGTGAATTTCTCGCAAATTCCCAAACTACACCGGTGTCCGTGCTCCTCGTCAAGAGAGATGCCGTGCAATCGGAAGGTATGGAATCCGCAACTCTTATAGAGCAGAACCCGCATAGATATACCCGAACAGCATTCGTGAGATTGGATTTTTCTTAATGAAAAATCCAGTCCGGCGAGGATTTCGCTGGGTACAGTGTTGCGCGTTCTGCTTTAGCGGCCCGTTCACCCCACGGCTGGCGCAAAATGGCGTATCGATTTGGATTGTTCTTCCGCGACGGCCAGAGTGTAAACTCTGATAACCATCTATCATCCAGGCGCATGAATTCGTCTGAAACACGGGCCATGCATGTTACCGTGAGCACTTTTGATGAACAGATTGCTAACGTCGCTCCAGATTCTTGCCCATTTGGTCGATGCGGTCATCGCTATCGACCTGGAAGGGCGTGTGCTCTTCTGGAACGACGGAGCGGAGAAACTCTACGGCTGGACCTCCGCTGAGGCTCTGGGTCAAAGCGCGAATGAACTGCTCAAGACCCGGTTCGTTTCGCCTGCAAGTTCCGACCGGCCCCTCGAAACGTTGGTTGACTCGCTGCTGCGGGAGGGACGCTGGCAGGGTGAGCTCACGCGCTCCGGTCGCGCGGGTGAGCCCATCCAGGTGTTGAGCCGCTGGACAGTCCTGCGCGACGAGGGCGGCGCCTCCATTGGCCGGCTGATCATCGATACCGACTTTACCGAAACACAGCTTCGCTTTCATGCGCTTCGCCTGGCAGAAGAGCGCGCACGCGAGAAGGCCGCACAGATGTCGCGCCGTGAGGCCTCGCTTTCCAGCCTCATCGACGGCATCGCCGACTATGCGTTCATGAAGGATTGCGACGGACGCTACCTCATTGTCAATGCCGCCACCGGCGGCTTCTTCGGCAGGCAGCCCAGTGACATTATTGGCAAGACCGACTATGACCTGTTTCCCGAGGAAGTTGCCCGCCGCCTGATCGAAAACGATCGCCAGGTCATGGCCAGCAGAGGTTCGTTGGGCTTTGAATACGAACTGCCCGCCGCGCGGGGTCCAAACCAGGTTCATACCATCAAGACAGCGGTTCGCGACCAGGAAGGCCAGGTGATCGGCTTGGTCGGCATCTCGCGCGACACGCGCGAACGCAAGCAATTGATGGATGCTCTCAGGCAACACGAACGTGATCTCACCGAGGCTCACCGCATCGCGGGCATCGGAACATGGCGCTGGGTACGAGCCACCGACACGGTTACGTGGTCCGATGAAATTTATCGCATCTACGGTCTCGACAAAACATTCCGGCCACCCAGCTATGCCGAGCTTCTCGCCCGCGCCGAACTAACCCCGACCGAGAAACTCTATATCCAGGCATTTACGCGTGCTGAACAGATAGGCGAGCCCTTTGCCAAGGATGTAGAACTGCGGCGTTTGGACGGAACCACTCGCTGGGCGGTCGTTCGTGGTGAAGTGGAGACGTGGGACAACGGCAAGGCGGCGAGTCTGCGCGGAACGGTCCACGAAATCACGGAGCGCAAACGGCACGAGGAGCTACTGGCTCTGAGCGAAAACCGCTATCGCTCGCTGGTGCACGCCTCCGCGCAGGTCGTTTGGACGGCTAGCGTCGAGGGCCTGCCGCTAGGCGACCTTCCCGAGTGGCAGGCATTTACCGGCCAGTCTGCGGCAGAACTGCGCGGAGAGGGCTGGGCGAATGCGATTCATCCGGATGATCGGGAAAACTCTCTGCGTATCTGGCGTGACGCGGTTCGCAGACGCACGGTCATAGAACGGACCGAGCGCCTGCGCCGGCACGATGGAGTCTATCGAGTGATGGCGGTCCGCGCCGCGCCCGTTCTCGACGACAACGGTAGCCTCGTGGAATGGGTGGGCACACATACCGACATCACCGAGCAGGCGGTTGCACAGGAACAGGCGCGCACGGTACACGAAGAGCTGCAACATGTGCTCAGCAGCATTACCGATGGTCTTCTCGTATTCGATCGCGAATGGCGCTACGTCTACTGCAACGAGAACGCAGCGCGCATGGCCGGCCTGCGGGTCTCTGACGTTGTAGGAAAACGGCTGGGCGAACCCTTCACCACAAATCGGGTCAATGTCTTCCACCGCGCCTACCAGCGATCGATGGCAACGGGAGAGCCGGTTCACTTCGAAGACTTTTATGACGAACCCGTCAACAAGTGGCTCGAATGCCATTGCTATCCCTCCGCATCTGGCCTCACAGTTTATTTTCACGACGTTACCAACCGCAAGCGAACCGATGACGCGCTACGCGCGAGCGAAACGCGTTTTCGCCTGCTGGCTGAAGGCATACCGCAACTCGTCTGGCTTACCGACGCGATCGGAAACCTCACCTATCTGAATGAACGCTTTCTCGCTTACATCGGCATATCCGCGGAAGCGGCGCCCGGCTTTGATTGGAGAACGTTCATCCACCCCGAAGATTATGACCGGACAGTAGAACATTGGGCGACAAACGTCGCGCAGGGAGAACCGTTCAGTAACGAACTGCGCTTGCGGCGCGCAGATGGAATCTATCGTCACTTCCTCGCGCACGGACTGCCCTTGCGTAATACCGCCGGCGAATTGGATCACTGGGTCGGCAGCTGCACTGACCTGCATGACCAAAAATTGGCCGAAGAGGCACTTCGCCGCTCAGAGAAGCTCGCCGCGACCGGGCGTCTCGCCGCCAGCATCGCGCACGAAATTAACAACCCTCTGGAAGCCGTCACCAACTCCCTTTGGCTTGCACTGCGCGACCCAAACCTGGCGCCGGAGACACGAAAGTTTCTGGAAGTCGCGGAACAGGAGCTGGCGCGCGTTGCCCATATCACCACGCAGACACTGCGCTTTCACAGGCAGTCGAAATCCGCCTCGCATTCAGATCTCTCCGACATCATGGCGTCGGTGCTCGTGCTGTTTGGCCCCCGTTTGCAGGCAAGGCACATCGCTATCCAACGTGAGTTTGAAGCAACCGCAGTCATTCAGTGCTTCGAAGACGAACTGCGACAGGTCTTCGCCAACCTGGTGAGTAACTCCCTGGACGCGACCGCCGAGGGGGGCCGCATGCGTATACGTATTCGCAAAGCCTTGTCCGCGGAGCCCGATCGAGCGCCCGGAGTGCGTGTGACGGTCGCAGATACCGGCTGTGGCATTCCCAGGGAACTGCACAAAAGCATCTTCGAACCATTCGTCTCCACCAAAGATGCCACCGGAATCGGCCTTGGACTGTGGGTAACCGCCGGTATCCTGCGCAAGCATGAAGGGCACATCCGTCTGCGCAGCACGGACGAGATGACGCGGCACTACACAGTCATGTCTCTTTTCTTCCCGGCAACGGGTCTTGGAACGTCGATGCAACCTTCCGCCTGAAGCGGCTCAAGGAACGAAAGCGGTCCGGCCGCTTCTGCCGGGGGCGCCCGCCGGCAAGTGCGCGCGGGTACGCTGGCGATCGACGATTATTTTGGGATACAGCATTTTCACTTCTGGTGTTTGCGGAGCAACGACTCCCATGGCGGCTTTTCCTCAAGAAAAGCCGCACTTCGCCGCACCCTCCTGTGCAGAGTAGAAGTGAAAATGCTCTAGTGAGGATCGATGTGTCCGAGTGGTGCTGGGAAGGCGACCCTTGGAGCTGAGGTAGGGAACCGGCGGGCGGGTTCGGCCGTGAAGAAATGGTGGATGTTACAAACTGCTAACGGTGAATCTCCTCGTTCCCCTCATCGAATCCCTCCCCCGAAAGAGTCGATGCTGGTTCCGCGGAGAATCACCGCTTGAAAAGAGCATAACGCGTCTGGCGACATAAGCCAGAGCTCTTGAGTAACAAACCAGCAGGTTGTGGTAACCGCAGGTAGTAACGGGAGCCACGCGGCCTTCCAGCCTGCATTTCTCACACAGTTGAGATAGAGAAACGCGGCTCGATTGGCGGGAGTGCAAAAAGCCTGCGGGTGCCCCATCCTTCGCTTTTTTGCGAAGGGTGGGTTACCACGACCGTGTTTGCCGAGATTTGTTCGTTGATATCTGTGGCTACCCACCCTTGCCGGAAAAGCACCGTCAAGGACCCCGGATTTCCCGCACGCTAAGCTGGACACATCAACGTGTGCGGCTTTCTTCAAAGGAACGCCGCATGAAGGACATCTGGCTCACGGAACTCGACGGGAAATCCGGGGGGATGGGGCACCCGCAGGTTTTGTTGCCCGGCCGGCCGCACAACACGGCCTCGCCGCAGCGAGCAGCGCTTACCTGCTAGCCGAACTGAGACAGTATCTTCGTATACGCAGGGTTACAGCGTTTGCCTGGGAAGGGAAAAATACAGAAGAAAAGGACGCCAAAAATAAAACGGCAACTCTCCTTGTTACACTTTATCGAATCCCTCCCCCGAAAGAGTCGATCAAGTGTTCCACGGAGAATCGCCGCTTGAAAAGAGCATAGCGCGTTTGGAGGAGTAGGCCAGTGTTCTTGAGTAACAAACGAACAGATTGTAGTAACTCGATATGGTAACGGTGCACAGGCGCTATTCGGGCGCTCAATGGGTCATCGCGTAAACCACATAATTCAAACCGAGACGCATGCCGAGGTCAGAAAACTTAAGAGGGTAACGCGGATCGTCTGACCACTCCCACGAATCGCCGATATCGGAATTAAGAGAGATGGCTACCATTACCCGGCCCTTGTCGTCGTAAATGCCCTCCCAGCGTGCAACCCTTCCATCCTTCTTGTACCCCGTGTCGAGATGCTCCCAGCCCGTGATGCGGTAGCGATCGTCCAGGTCAAAAACGGTGTGGAAGATGGGATCGCTATCGGGGATATCTACGATGGGACGGTCAGGAAAAACTTCGTGCATGGTTTGCTCAAACCAGGCCTGCTCTTCAGAACCGTGGAAATCATCAGCCATGAAGAAGCCGCCGCGAAGCAGATAATCGCGCAGCTTCTTCGTCTCGGCGTCGGTGAGCCCCCATTCGCCGACCTGGACGGCATACAGCCAGGGCCAGTTGTAAATTTCATCTCCGTCGTCGAGGCTGACTGACTGCTCCACGGAACGGGCATCGACGCGGCTCAAGCGCCTGACCGCCTGTGCAAAGGCCCGGTCGGCCCGAGGATAGTCCTGTGTCCACAGGGAGAGCCCCTGCCGCCAATCGCCGTCGAACCTGCCGCGGTAGCCGTCCAGGGGCCCGGGGGGATACATCAAACGCGCGAAGGTCCACTCGGCCTGGCGGCGCCAATCAGCGGGCAACGGGAGGTTACCGTATTCGACGGAAGGGTAATCACGAAATGGGCGCTGTGCGTACAACACTCCGAGCACAATGCCTACAAAGAGAAGCGCACAACCGGTTCGCAAGACCACCTGCCCGATTCTCATCGCAAACCGCCGGCGATCGATGGATTCCCCACCTGATTATTCTCTACCCTCCGGCAGATAAACCCTGAGATGCCAGTTATTGACGGAAGCAAATTTCGTGGAGTGAAGAAACAGCCTGCCAGTCGATTACGATGTGGATGTATGGCCTGAAGGCCGTACCTACCAGGAACATAGGCTCCCTCCGCAAAGCCCTCACCATCCAGGAAATGCTGTAGCTACCCCTTGACCCTTGCCAGCTTGGTGATGCGGCCGGACTGATTCCAATCGGAAACATAGATATCGGCGTTCTTATCGATAAAACATCCGTGTGCCGCGCTGAAGTTTGTTCGTGCGATGTCGCCCGGGACGAGCTTGTAGTTGGCCCATTGGTCTTTGTGCGGATTGTCGCCGAGAAAGGCGACCGGCACATTATCTTTGTCGAGGATCGTGACCCGTCCCTCCAATTCGGAGACCACAGCATAATCGCCCCAGAAGCTCACCTGGCAGGGACGACGCAGATGGAGCGTTACATTGCGGACGAACTTTCCGTCGAAATCGTAGTGGCTAAGGCGGCGATTTTCACGGTCACACACCAGCAGGAGGGGCTGATCGTAGCGCATGTCTAAGGCAAGCCCATGGCTGCAATTGCACAGGCCATCCTCCGACCCTTTGCCCGAATAGCTTGCCTGGTAATTCCCTGCCTTGTCGAAGCGGAAAATACGTGAGTCTCCGTAGCCGTTGGCGATGAAGATGGATCCATCCGGCGCCGGCACGGCGGCCGTGATCCGCCATTCATTGGGAGCGTGAAAGCCGGCGTCGCTGGGAGCCGTGATCTTCTGCACCACGGTACCGTCCGTCTTCATTTTGAGAAAGAGCCAATTTTCCTGGGGAGTTCCCTTCTGTACCGTGGCGTAGAAATACTCTTCGCCGCCTTCGTCGGCATGGACAAGCGAATGGACCTCTGGATAATCGGTCGCAATCGACTTGAGCAGCTTTCCGTCCTGGCCGTAGACGAGTACGCCCGTCTCACTCTGCGTGCTGACGTAAAGGTGCCCTGCCTTGTCGGTCGCGATGCCTCCGTGGGTGCCACCAAACGATTTGCCCGGAAGCAGTTGGCCCCAGTCGGAGACGACGTGATAGGTCCATTCCCCGTTACCGGTCTGCAGAGTGGATGAGGCCAAAGAGTCTTCCTCCGTTTTTGTATCCGCGTACACTCGGGAGCCGAGCAGGCTTCCCATTGCGGCAACGCCTGCTACCGCACAAAAATCACGACGCTTCATGGTTCGTGCCTCGCTCGAAGAAGATGGCTCCGCGGCCGCCGCCAGGGCAGGCTCAGCGGGTGTGTTGTAGATATAAAGATGGTGCAACTTCTTCATGGACGAAAGTGGCGCGATCGCCGCCTTGGTCACCTGCGTGCCGCTGAGATTGAGATAGCGCAACTGTGACAGGTTCGTTAGCTTGTCCAGGCCCGCACCGGTCATCGCGGTCCCTTCGAGATGGAGTGCTCGCAGGTGCGTGAACTTCACCAGCGTGGCCAGCCCGGCGTCGGTGACCGAAGTTCGTCCGAGTTCCACCTCGACGATGAATGGAGAGAAGGGCAGGAAGCTTTCCAACTGGGCATCGCCAAATTTTCGTCCCGCATCTACGGTATTCAAGATCAGACCATCTCCGGGATTCTTTGAAACCGGCAGGAGCGTAACGCCCGCGGCCCGCGCGGCCTTCGAAACTTCGCCCATTTTTGCGCTGTAGTCGGATACCGGAGGCGGAGGTGGCTCCTCTTCATACACGGTGATGCCGGCGAGGGATGGTAAGGAAGGAGACGCTCCCTGCTGGATCCACGCTTTTATCCAGGCGATCTCCTCCGGTTTTAACGAGGGCTTGTTTTCCGAAGGCATGAATTTCTTATCGTCGTGCGGGAGAGTGACGCGGGTGAGCAGCGTACTGCGGTCGGGTTGACCCGGGACGATGACAGCGCCATCTACCCCGCCCCGCATTAAGCGGTCGTAGGAGTCAAGGCGAAAGCCACCCTTTACCTTGTCCTCTCCATGGCAGACCACGCAGTTGGCATCGAACACGGGGGAAAGATGCTTCGTATAAAACGAATTGGGGTAGGCAGCGGTCCTGGCTTGCACCAGCCGAATGTCGGTCAAACGCCTGAGCGGCCTGGGCAGATACTCGGTCAGATAATTGCTTCCGTGCGTGAGGGCGCCACCCTGGTGAGCTGTCCAGGTGAGAAGCAGGAGCACCCCGCCGAGCAACGCAGGGTACAGGGCCCGCGGCCCCGGCGACGCTACGCGGACGAGGGCGCATACGAGCACGGCGATGGTGAGCGCGATACCGCCCCACATGTGGCGGGTGATACCGGCGCCGGCCTCTCCACTTCCATAGGCCAGCAGATAGCCGAGGCTGAGGGCGAGCAGGCAACTCAATAGGCTGAGAGCCAGAACGAAGGTGGCTGCCGCATGCAACGCAGGGCGTAGTTTGCCCGCGAGTTCAAGCAAGGGAACGAGCAGGATAAGCCCGATGGGCAAATGCACGACCAGCGGGTGAAAACGGCCCAAAAACTGTTGCCAGTCCGCATGCGGCTTGCCGTCAAGCCGGAAGACGGCAGGAAGCAGCAGCAGGAGAATGCTCACTGCGAGAGCCGCGATCCAGACCAGCTTCGCCGGCCGGCCATTCGAAAGAACTTTGCTCAATCCCAATACGAATGCCTTTAACTGTATCCATTATGCAAGCAGATGGGTGACCACACTCGCAGGCGTGGTACCGGTGAGCTTCTGATCCAACCCCTGAAACTTGTAGGTCAGCTTGTTATGGTCGATTCCCAGGCAATGCAGGACGGTTGCGTTAAAGTCGCGCACGGGCACAGGGTCTTTGACCACGTTGTAGCTGTAGTCATCGGTCTCACCATAGGTGATGCCCGGCCTTACGCCCCCACCCGCCATCCAGGTAGTGAAGCAGCGAGGATGATGATCACGGCCATAGTTATCCGGCTCCAGGCCACCCTGGCTGTACACGGTACGACCGAATTCCCCTCCCCAGATCACCAGCGTGTCGTCGAGCAGACCGCGCTGCTTGAGATCGGTGACCAGTGCATAGGTGGCGCGATCGGTTTCCTGGCACAGAACAGGCAGAATGCCAGTGACGTTCGCGTGCACATCCCAGCCACGCTTGTAAATCTGGGTGAAACGCACGCCGCGCTCCGCCATGCGGCGCGCCATGAGGCAGTTGTAGGCATAGGTTCCGGGCTCATGCGCGTCGGGACCATAGAGGTCCCACGTGGACTGTGGCTCGTTGCTCATGTCTAGCAGCTCGGGCAGGGAGACCTGCATGCGATACGCCAACTCATACTGGGAAATGCGCGAGTTGGTCTCCGGGTCGCCCAGCTCCTCGTAGGTTTGGCGATTGATCTCATTGACCGCATCGAGCATTTTGCGTCGCACATCGCGATTGACGCCTTTGGGGTCGCTCAGATAGAGAACCGGGTCGCCTGCGGAACGTAGGCCCACACCCGCATACTCCGAAGAAAGGAAACCGCTGCTCCACAGCCGCGATGAGACCGGCTGATTATTTTCTTTCGTATTCAACTTGCTCAGCAAAACCATGAAGGTAGGCAGATTGTCGTTCATGCTGCCGAGTCCGTAGGAGAGCCAGGAACCGAGGCATGGCTTGCCGGAATTCATGTTGCCGGTATTCATCAACATGATTGCGGGTTCGTGATTGATGGCGTCGGTGTTGGTCGACTTGATGATGGTAAGGTCATCGACCATGCGCGCAGTGTACGGCAACAGATCGCTGATCCACGTGCCCGTTTTGCCGTACTGCTTGAACGCCCAGTGCGAAGGAGCTATGGGAAAACGCGCCTGGCCCGCGGTCATGCCGGTGAGCTGTTGCGCTCCACGAACAGAGTCAGGAATGTCCTTGTCGTAAAGCTGAGCAAGGTTCGGCTTGTAATCGAGCAGATCCATCTGCGGTGGACCACCCGACATGAAGAGGTAGATCGCACGCTTGGCTTTGGGAGCGAAGTGCGGCAACTTCAGACTTTCCGCAGACGGGATGGTCACGTTGGAAGCATTTGCACTGCCGGAAAAGATTTTGTCGCCCGCCAGGCTGGCCAATGCTGCCCAGCCGAGTGTTTTACCCGCGCGGCCCAGAAAGTGACGCCGTGTCTGGAGCGCAGCCCACTCTTGCTTCAGGCGCTGCCCGATCGGCAGGTCCAGTATAGACAGGTCCATAATGGTGGCGCCGTTGTCAGTGCCGTCGTCAGTGTCAGTGCAAAGCGGGTGTTGCTTCACGGCGTTTCTCCTTCGGCGCTGGGTCCTACTTGTTCAACGTCTCATCCAGATTCATAACTTCGCTCACCACCATCGTCCATGCGGCGAGTTCGGGCGGAGGAATCGTGCCATTGTGTGGCTTCTCACCAACCCCAATCAGATCGCGCGCCGCGGCTGGATCAGCAGCATAGTGCTGCTCCATCTGCGTTAAGGATTGCTGTAGAATCGACTCCATCTTCGGTGTCGGGTCGTGGGCAAGCACGAGTTCGCTGAGATACCGGATGCGCTGCTCAGGCTGCTTTCCACCCTGCGTGATCAGGCGTTCCGCAAGGGCGCGCGACGCCTCTACCCATTGCGGATCATTCATGGTTACCAATGCCTGCAATGGCGTGTCGGTACGCTGGCGGCGGGTGCAGGCGGTGTCGCGGGCAGGCGAATCGAACGCGTCCATATCCGGCGGCATCGCCATGCGCTTCCAGTAGGTGTACAGGCTGCGCCTGTAGAGCGTGTCGCCATGGTCCTGTTTGTAGAGGGTGGTGTCGCTCGAGGGGTAGCCAACAGACTCCCAAACTTTGGCAGGCTGGTAGGGTTTTACGCTGGGTCCACCGATCTTATTCACCAGCAAGCCGCTCGACTGCAGCGCAATGTCGCGTAGCATTTCCGCATCCATACGGAAACGCGGGCCATGCGCGAGAAGAAGATTTTTGGGGTCACGGGCCAACTGGTCGGGGTTTGCTTTTCCACTCTGGCGGTAGGTCGCCGACATCACCATGAGCTTATACATGTGCTTCATGTCCCAACCGCTTTCACGGAATTCTACGGCCAGCCAATCGAGCAATTCAGGATGCGAGGGCCGCTGGCCCATGATGCCGAAGTCTTCCGTCGTCTCCACCAGGCCGGCGCCGAAGAGCTCGTTCCACATGCGATTGACGGTGACGCGCGCGGTTAAAGGATTTTCCTTGCTGACCGTCCACTCCGCAAGCGCCAGGCGGTTGTGTGGCATGCCTGCGGGCAGAGGCGGCAGGAAGTGGGGAGTATTCGCCTCGACCCGCTCCTTACGGGCGGTGTAGATGCCGCGATTGAGGATGTCAGCGTAAGCCAGCGATGGCCTCTCCTGCGACACGAGCGAAATATCGCCACCCGCAGAGAGTTTGGCGAGTGCGGCATCCATCTGTTTCACCTGGGTCTGAGTGGCCTTCGCCGATTCATCTACGTTAGCAAAATAGAATTGCGACACCGCGTGGAACTGATCCGCATTCCACCCGCCCATAGGCTTGCTGGTGATCTCGGCAACGTAATCTTCAAGCGGCAAGCGTTTGGCTTCCTCCGGGGTCAGCGCTCGCGCATAAAGGCGAAGGTCCTGGTAGCGAGTGTCACGCGCAGGTTGTTCATCGGGAGACTTGCGTCCCAGCTGAAGCGGCGCAGAGGTACGCATGGAATTGCGGGCAAGCGTGTCGGAGATGATCTTTGTGGTAACGGGTGACCCATTGACGTAGAGCTTGACGCCCGCCGCACGGCCCGATCCGTCGTAGGTAAAGAATAGGTGATCCCAGTGGCCGTCGGTCGGCAGCGGCGCCAGGGCAACCACTTTGATGCCGCGCATACGTGTCGTGTCTTTGGGTAGCACGGCTTTTGGAGCTTCGGCAGCTTCCGTGGGCTTGTTCGCCTCACCCTTTTTCTCGTCTCCCGTCTTCGGCTTGTCTTGCACCGGTTCTTCCTTGGGCGCCTGATCGATTAGCTGGATGCTGATGATGCCGTTTTCAGAAGCCAGATCCCATCCCCGGTCGTGTTGGGTGGCATCCATCTTCGAAAGCAACGCACCGGAAACGCTGGATGAGGTGAAGTTGGGAGCGGAGCGCAACATGAACCAACCGCCGCTCGAAGAAGGCCTGATTCCCTTCAAAGTCGCCGAGCTGCCCCAGATCCACGCGTGTGCTGGTGTCCATCCGGAAGTCGGGCCACAACCAGGTCGTTTCACCCCACTGCGGTTTGAACTTCCCCAAAGCGAAGGTTTGCGGGTTCGCGTTGGGCACGCTGTTCCTGAGCACTTCTCCGCCACCCTCATCGAGCCGCAGACGGAGTTGCAATTTGTCTGTCGAGACAGGCTGCGCCGGGTTCTGACGCGATGCAAGCCAATGCTGAACCAGGTCGCGCGCCTGTAACTGCGACGCATACATCTGCTTCAGCAGGACCGCACGCTTCGTCAGGAGCCGGTTATAAGCTTCGAGATTTTGCGGCTTCGGCACTCGGGCAATCGGAGCCCAGTTCGGTTTGTCTTCGTTGAAAGGCTGTTCTTCAATGTTATTGAAGAAGGCGCTGAGTTGGTAGAAGTCCTTCTGCGTGGTCGGATCGTACTTATGGTCGTGGCAGACGGCGCAACCGACGGTGAGGCCCATGAACGCTGCGCCGTAGGCTTCTGTCCGCTCTCGCGCGATGTTGACGCGCAACTCTTCAGGAATGGTGCCGCCTTCATTGCTGCTTACGCCAGATCGTATGTATCCGCTCGCGATGACCTGATCGATGTTGCTTGCCGGTAGCAGGTCGCCGGCGATTTGCTCCTTGGCAAACTGATCGAACGGCTTATTGGTGTTGAAGGCCCTGATCAGATAGTCACGGTAAGGCCATAGGTGGCGGTTATTGTCGTAATGCAATCCGTAGGTGTCCGCGTAGCGCGCATAGTCCATCCAGTAGCGAGCGCGCTGCTCACCAAAAGAAGGGCAGGCGAGCAGGCGATCGACGAGATGCTCGTATGCCTGGGGCGAATTGTCCTGAACAAATGCGTCCACTTCTGCCGGACTCGGCAGCAAACCTGTCAGATCGAGAGACAACCGCCGGATCAGGGTTCGTTTGTCGGCTTCAGGCGATGGACGCAGACCCTCCTTGTTAAGGCGAGCGAGGACAAAGTCGTCAATTGGGTTGTTAGCCCAGTGAATCGTCTGCACCTGAGTCTGCGGCTGGGTCTGCAGCTGGGGAACTGGCGGCCGAGAAGGCTTTTCAAATGCCCAGTGGGGACGGTAGTGAGCGCCCTCTGCGATCCATTCCTTGAGAATGGCAATCTCCGCAGGCTTCATCGGCCTGGCGCCGCCCTGGGCAGATTGCGGCATGAGCGAGTGCGGGTCTTTGCCTTCTATCCTGCGGACCAATTCACTCTTTTCCGGGTGCCCGGGCACAATGGCATCCGGCTTCCCGGGGCGTTTGCGGAAGGCGGACTCTTCCAGATCGAGTCTTAGACCGGCCTTGCGCATTTCCGGGTCGGGACCATGACAACTGAAACAGTTGCTGGCAAGAATCGGCTGTACGTCCTGGTTGAAATCGAGAGGTTGCTGCGCACTCGACGACGCCCGTTCCGAACCGGAACGATAGCACCCGGCGGCCAGCAGCAGGAAAGCAGCAGTCAATGACAGACAGGCTAGCCTGCAGGAGTTCGCCGGTGGGAAACGGAAAACATTATGGGCCAAGAGAATGGAGCTCGTTCGGTATAAGAACCGATGGCTTTTAACGCTAGTCTTCGCTGCTAACCAATGTCAACGAAGAACCGTACTTAACTGCACTTGGCGCTCCTCCGTAGACGTGAACATAAACCCCACATAAGAAAGAGGATCGGCACGGGACCGGCGATCGCTCCAGCAGGTATATTCGGATCGCAAATGGCATGGCTGAACGGCTGTGACTCTGCTAGAGATGCCATGCAGAAACCCGTTTCTAGTGGTCAAAGCGTCATGGAGCACCCAGCGCCGTTGCTGATCGCTCCATCCTTAACTCGACGCAGACGGCTCGGCTGTTCCGTGGTCTTTTTGCCGAGCTCTCCCGTCTGGTGATGGGACACTGCCCGCTGTGCGTACAAGCGCAGGTATAGTGTTCGAGACGCCGGTTGCAAAGAATCGGCTCTATCTGTTCAGAGGGTATGCATGGTTAACCGGCGTGAGTTTATCGATGCACTGGCCGTGGGAGCGGCTGGCCTGGCGCTTCGCGCCAATGCGAAAAGTTATGGTCAGATTCTGGGCTCCAACAGCCGGGTCAACTTTGCCGTGCTCGGGCTGAACAGCCGTGGGTACGCTCACCTGTCGTCTCTCAAGGCCAACAAGGAGACTGCATCGATCTCGCATGTGTGCGATGTCGACAGCAATATTCTGCAAAAATTTGCCTCTGCTACGCAGCAGGCCATGGGGTCGGCCCCACAAACAGAGAAAGATTTCCGCAAGATTCTTGCGTTGAAGAATGTGGATGCTATCAGCATCGCCAGCCCCGATCATTGGCACACGCCCATGGCCATTGCGGGACTGCAGGCGGGCAAGCATGTTTACGTGGAAAAGCCCTGCAGCCACAACCCGGCCGAAGGGGCTTTGCTTGTGGAGGCGCAGAAGAAGTACGGGAAGCTGGTGCAGATGGGTACGCAACAACGCTCCTCCCCGCACACGATCGAGATTGTCAACAAGATTCACGAAGGCCTGATTGGTCGCGCCTATTATGCAAAGGCCTGGTACAGCAATACCCGCAAGTCGATCGGGTTCGGCAAGCCGGCGCCGATTCCGGCTCAACTCGATTGGGAACTCTGGCAGGGCCCTGCGCCACGCAAGCCCTATACCGACAATGTGCAGCCCTACAACTGGCATTGGTTCAGGATTTACGGCACAGGGGAAGCGCTCAACAACGGCACCCACGAAGTCGATGTATGCCGTTGGGCCCTGGGTGTCGACTATCCCACGAGGGTTACATCAACCGGCGGCCGGTACCAGTTCAAGGACGATTGGCAGTTCCCGGACACCATGGTTACCAGCTTCGATTATGGCGACAAGATGCTTTCGTGGGAAGGCAAGAGCTGCCAGGGAATGAAGTTCTACAACCGCGACCGGGGGGCCGCGATCATGGGAACAACCGGCACCGTGGTTGTAGACCGTGACGGTTACGAAATCTATGACCTCAAGGGAAACAAGACGAGCGAACGGAAGGCCGGAAAGGACACGTCCTCGGCTGATCTCGTTGGGGCCGATTCAATGACCGATGCACACTTCAAGAACTTTATCGCGGGGATCCGTTCGGGAGAAAAACTGAATGCTCCGATCTCGGTCGGGAATGTTTCCGTAACGATGCTGCAGCTCTCGAATATCGCCTGGGAAGTGAACCGCGAACTCGAGCTCGATAGCAATGACGGACGTATTCGGGGCGACGCCGCAGCCATGACGATGTGGGATCGCGAATATGAGAAGGGTTGGGCGCCGCACCTTTAGACAGATTATGAACAATCATCTATCCCGCCGTACTTTCGTTCGCTCCGGCGCCTTTGCCGCAGCTGCTTATGCTGCTTCGAGTGGCCCCGCCGCCATGGCTCAAGCCTCCTCCTCAGGCGGAGTACCTCCCGTCCGCCTGGGGATCGCCAGCTATACCTTCCGCAACTTCAATCGCGCACAAATGGTCGGATACCTGAAGCAGATCCCTGTGCTCGCGCTGAACACCAAGGATGTCAAAGACCATCTGCCGATCGATCCGGCAGAAGAGGCCAAAGCCCTCGAAGACTATCACGCCGCCGGTATCGATCTGCACGCAGCGGGTACGATTTATTTCCCTAAAGACGAAGACGACGATATCCGCAGCAAGTTCGAATATTGCAAGCGGGCCGGTATCAAGGTCATCGTCGCTGGCGATCCCGCTCCGGAGACTCTGCCGCGCATCGAGAAGTTCGTAAAGGAGTACGACATACGCTTCGCACTGCACAATCATGGACCAGAAGACAAGGTGTGGCATTCGCCGCTCGATGTATTGAAGGCTGTAAGCCAGATGGATCCGCGTATGGGTTGCTGCATCGACGTGGGGCACACGGCGCGCACGGGTGTCGATGTGATCGAGGCCATCAAGCAAGTCGGCCCACGGCTCTTCAATATGCACATCAAGGATCTGGCGGACTTTCAGTCCAAAGAAAGCCAGGTGGCTGTTGGCGAGGGCAAGATGCCGGTGCGAAGAATCTTTGAAACGTTGATTGCGATGAAGTATCAGGGCTTCGTAGATCTGGAGTACGAGATTCACGGCGACGACCCGATGCCCGGCGTGATCAGCAGCATTGCCTACATGCGCGGGGTACTGACCGGCATGGGCTACGCGAGCCACTAAGACTACGCGAGTCATGAGCAGACGAGTTCAGCTTTCCCCACAAAAAAGCCCCGCTCTGTAGAGAGCGGGCCGGGGGAGCTTTCCGAGGACGGAAAGAATCAGTTGACGATGAGTGTTAAAGGCGTTGTTTTTGAGACAGAGCCCGAAGTTGCCGTAATGGTCAAATTGTAGGTCTGAGCAGCCGGTGTTGTGGTCGTGTTGCCGCTACCGCAACCGCTGAGATTCGCCATTGCAGCCACACCACTCAACAGAAGCAGCAGCAGGCAAACCAACTTACCCATGCCTGTGCCCGCACGCCGCAACCTCCCCGCAAAGGGAAGTATCAACATACCGAGCGCAAGAGGGCTGAGGCTGCGTGCCATGGCGATCACTCGTCGCTGGACGTTGGCCTTGGTGGCGGTCAGGGTCAACGTGACCGTAGTGGCTTTGCTTCCCGCCTTGATGCTGGCGGGGGTCCAGGTCGCAGTCAAGCCTGTCGGACCACCCGTAACCGCAAAGTTTACATCTGCGCCAAACGTGCTCGAAGTGCCTGGAGTGATTGCAAACGTATACGTCGCCGTGCCGTTCGAAGCGATGGTTGTCGTGGATGTACCTGCGGTCAACGTCAGCGTCAGCGGGTTGTCAGCGACATTGAAGGCGAGCGCGCTCGAACTGCTTGCTGCGAGGTTCGCATCCCCGGGGTAGGAGGCTGTGAGGCTCTCCGTACCTACAGGCAGCGTGGTCAACGTCAGCGTGGCGACGCCGTTGGTCAACGCGCCGGCGCCGATGCTCGTGCTTCCGTTGTAGAAGGTGAGGGTTTCTCCGTTGGTGCTCGCACCCTCGGGGGCAAACGGGCTTAGTGTGGCCGTCAGTACTACCTGGTCGCCAAAGCTGCTGTTGCTTGCGGGGTCCGCCTTCAGGCTCAGCGCGCTGGTTACAAGAGCACCTTCCACGCCGATTGGAACGGAAATGCTGGCGCCAGTGTTGCTGCTGCCAGGATAGCTGGCCTTCAGATTGTGCAAACCGATGCCAGCGGGGGGCGCACTGATCGCGGTCGCCGTCGCACTTTGCATAAGTACAGTACTGCCGATCGTCACCGTGTTGTAACCATAGTTCACAGACGCCAGGTCAGGGACTCCGTCGCCGTTGAAGTCGGCGGCTGCCAGAAAATAGGGGTACGGACCGCTGCCGGCTGATGGAGCGGCGGTGAAGGTGCCGTCTCCGTTGCCCAGCAGGATCGTATCCGTACCGGCGCTGGTACGATTGGCCACCGCGAGATCGGCAATACCATCCTGGTTAAAGTCAGCGACCACGATTTGATAGGAATTGCCCCCGGTCTGCGGAGAGTTCGCGGCGGTAAAGTTGCCCGTGCCGTCCCCAAGAAGAACAGTGACAGTATTCGTAGCAGTACTCGTAGCCGCGATGTCGACGTTGCCGTCTCCGTTGAAGTCGGCCGCGGCGACCGAAACAGTGAACGTACCGGCTGGAAACGTGGTGCCCTGATTGAAATGGCCTTCTCCGTCGCCTGTCAGAATCTGCACCTGGTTGGCGCTTCCTTCGGTCACAACCAGGTCGAGGTAGCCATCGTTGTTAAAATCCGCAGCTTTGATATCGTGCGGTCCACCGGCAGTGCTCGAATTTCCGGCGGATGTGAACGTGCCGTCCCCGTTGCCCAGGAGAACAGTCACGGTGTTGTCTGCGGAATTGGCTACAGCCAGGTCCTGTTTGCCGTCCTCGTTGAAGTCTCCCGTTACTACGCTGTAAGGATTGTTGCCTACGGATGGGCTTGCCGCTGCGGTAAATGTTCCGTCGCCATTGCCCAGCAGGATCGTGACGCTGGCGCCCGTGAAATTCGAGACCGCCAGATCGACCTTGCCATCTCCATTGAAGTCGCCGGCAGCAATCGCAAAGGGCCCGGACCCGGTGGCCGGGCTGGCATTCACGCTACTGAAGGTGCCGTTGCCATTGCCCAGTTCGATGGTCACGTTGTCGGCATTGCTATCGGCAGTTGCGAAATCCTGGATCCCGTCGCCGTTAAAATCCGCGGCCACGACTAGGTTAGGCACACTCCCGACGGTAGGCGTGGACGGATTGGCGAAGCTGATAACCGGCACGCTCGGCCCTAAAAGACCGGATGCCACGACTGCGTTGCCTTTGCTGGTGTCGAGGAACGACACAGTGCCTGCCGGCGAAGCCACTTTCCCGCCCGTGTCTGCCACCGTCGCGGTGAAGAGATAGTTCCCCTGACTGCCAATACTGGCAAAGGAGGTTGAGGTTGGATACGTCGCTGTGCTGGTGACACTTAGGTTGGAGACGCTGGATACGCTTTGCTGATGGTTGGCTGAAAGGATAAACATCGCCTTATAGCTGTGGGATCCGACCCCCGGAATGAAGCTCAACGAGGCAGAGCCGGCAAGGGTCAACTGGGATATGCCCAATTGGTGAACGTCTGTGCAATGCGCGGCGGTAGCGTCACAAAATAGGACCTGGCCGGTGGTGATCGGGCTCCCTGCCAGGGCCACACGCGCGGTCAAGGTGACTACGCTGCCTGCCGTTACGGTCGTGACGGCAGCATTCGCGGACGTGACCGCCAGCGTCGTGGTTGTTGGCGCGCTGTCTGCCCGTCCAGGCAAAGCGGAGCCGCAAGCAAGCGCGAGAACAGCGCAGATTGCGGTAGCTAGCGGCCTCGCTTTAGGAATACCGGCATGAATGCGCGAAAACCCGATGCGAAAGTCGAACATGGACAGGGGCCCTCCAGCAAAATGACTCTTGCCTGTACATCGGCGCAAACTCCTGAAACTTCTGTGGGTGGGATAAAGGAAAGCCAGGAAGGCAAGCCATGCTGAAAAAGCAAACGGTAGCCACGAAGCTGGCGGCGTTGCATCTGATAAGAGGAAACAGACTTATGCGAGACGAACATGACTGGCGTCAGGGGCTGCGGGGAAAAGGTTGCCGACGATGGGATCCAGAGAATCGCACGATCGTCGGCTATTGCGTCAGAGCATTTTCACTTCTACTCTGCACAGGAGGGTGAGGCGAGGTGCGGCTTTTCTTCCACCCCAGCAAGCAAGCTTGCCGGGGACCCCGGTTCTTGAGAAAAAGCCGCCATGGGACTCGTTGCTCAGTAAACACCAGAAGCGAAAATGCGTCACCGGAATTTATCCCGTGGAAGATATAGCGCAGACGAGCCGGTCTTCTCTCCCTATCATTGCTTCGCCAGTCAGAGATCTACCCCGCGACACGCATTCGCTGAACGCGTCTGTCTCCTGGGCCGCAGCAACTATTGAAAGCTGGGCATCATTTGTAGTTCGGGTATAGCGGCCCGCAACGGCAAGCGCGCTACGTAGAAGATGGCTTCTGCCACATCTTCAGGAAGCAACGCCTGGGCCAGCACTTCAGGGCTTGGTTTCACCGGCCTCTTTTCCAGCAGTTCGGTATTGACCAGGCCAGGACAGATGGCGCAGGTTCTGATTCCGTTGTGTTTCTCTTCCATGCGGATAGCATGGGCCATACCTATAACGCCGCGCTTGGAAGCCTGGTAGGAAGCCCCGGAAACATCGGTCAGCAAGCCGGAGATAGAGGCGATATAGATCAGGTGACCGGCGCGGGCGGCACGCATGGAAGGCAGAACGGCATGCGTGGCATAGAAGGCCCCGTTAAGATTGACATCCACCATGGTGTTCCATATGGCAGGCGTGAGCCGTTGGGTGGAGCGGTCAGGCGTATTGATACCGGCGGCGAAGATGAGGATATCGATCTTGCCGCGGGTTTGCAGGGTTTCCTGTGCCAGTTGCTCCATGTCGCCGACACTTGAGGCATCGGCGCGACGGACAGTGATGTCGCAGCCCTCTCCGGCGAGTTCTGCTTGCAACGTCTGCAACCGTTCTTCACGCCGCGCCGCAGCAACGACCTTGCAGCCCTCGCGGGCGAACAGCACAGCCGCTGCACGGCCGATGCCGCTCGAAGCTCCCACTACCAAAACGACCTGGTCTTTCAAAGAAACACTCATGCTCCGCCACGCCTCTCCAGCACTTCTCTTCCTACTACTTTACTGAAAGGGTCGCTTGATACGCAGCCAGAAACGCTGGGACCTCTAGTCTAGCGATCGAGACTCTCAGCGATCTTTGCGATCCATGCGGCTTCATCCTGCAGAGCATGGGCGGCCAGCACGATCTGCTCATCTGCTTCTGTGTACCGGCCTTCCTCAATGGCTTCTCTTATACCGGGTAGTGTTTTGGCGGTGTAGCCGGTATACCAACCGGGAGCGTAGAGTACGTGGCGCATCCAGGGGCGGCGTGGCAAGCCTTGCGCGGTGAGGAGCTTTCTTTCTGCTTCGACCAGTTGTTGATTCACCGTTGATAGCTGAGTTGCAGTCCATTGCCTGCCCTGCGCGGCGGCGAGTGCACGTGTATATTGCGCAGCCGCCTGCTCCAGCGTTTTTTGAGCGTTGTCGAGTGGGGCGAAGTTCAAATAGGGCGGAATCTCGCGCGGCGCGGGAGCGACCTTGGGAGCGCGCGGATCGTTCGCTACCTGATACACCCCGTCGCTTAGGTTTCGCCGTATCTCTTCGGCCTCTTTACGCCGGCTATCAAGCAAGGCCTTCACTTCTTCGATGTACTGGGCCACCGTGTGCGACAGGCCTTCAAACTCGTAAGGCAGGATGTCGGCATCGGCCATCCGCATGACTGTCAAACCAGCAGTCTGGGAGAGCGCCCGGCCGTAAACGAAATCGTAATCAGAGAAGTGCGTGTACCAGTAAAAGTCATCGTAGATCGAGTGATAGTTTCCGGACGGGTCTTCGCCGCCGAATCCGATGCCGACTGCGGCTACGCCGAGATGGTCGAGGAAGGGGCCGTAGTCCGAACCCGAGCCCAGCGCGTCGAGTGTCAAATTGCCGCCGGCCCGCGCTTCCGCATGCTGGGTGGGGGTCCCATGTAACAAGAAGTAAGCTTGCTGCCGCTTGAAAACGGAAACCTTCGATTCCGGATCCTCTACGTCTTTGGCAACGCCGTTCGTCAATGCCTGCAGCGAATGCGAACCAGCCACCTGCAGATAGCCTCGTCCTGTGCTGTCGGAATTGATGTAAACCGCAGCATGCTGCTCCAGTTCCGCAGCGTGTTCTTCAACCCATTCGGTGGACCCCAGGAGCATGGGCTCCTCACCATCCCAGGAGGCGTAGATAATCGTTCGTCTGGGCTTCCATCCCTGCTTTGCCAACTCACCCAGAGAGCGCGCCTCTTCGAGCAAGGCCACCTGGCCGGAGACCGGATCATCCGCACCATTGACCCATGCATCGTGGTGGTTCCCACGCAGTACCCACAGGTCTGGCTCGATTGAACCGCGCATCGTGGCGATGACGTCGTAAACAGGTTTGAGATCCCAGTTAAACTCGAGCTTCAGGTGGACTTTCGCCGGGCCCGGCCCGAGGCGATAGGTAATGGGCAATCCACCGCGCCATGGGGCAGGCGCCACTCGACCTTCCAACGCGGCCAGCAGCGGTTGTGCGTCAGCATACGAAATGGGGAAAACTGGAATCTTGGGGATCGATTGGGCATCCTGAAGCTTCAGCCGCGTGGCATCCTTGGTTGCGCCCACACCGGGTGTCAAAGGATCACCAGGATAGAGAGGAGCATCGAGCACACTGCCGCGCTGCACCCCTTCAGACGGGCGCATGGGGCCCTTCGGGAAAGGGAGTTGTTGGTTGTAGCCGTCATCCGCCGGGTCGGAGTAGATGATGCACCCGATCGCACCGTGCTCGGCAGCGAGCTTCGGCTTGATGCCGCGCCACGACTCTCCGTAACGAGCGATAACAATAGCACCCTTAACGGAAACACCTTCGCGGGCAAGATCTTCGTAATCGGCGACGACACCGTAGTTGACGTAGACCAGGGGCGCGGTTACATCACCGTCGGGCGAATAGGCGTTATACGTGGGGAGTTGCTCCTCCTTTTGCTTCGACGTTGGGTCGACCGCGAACGCGGGCTCCTCCAGTTTTGCGGTGAACTTTGTGGGCGCCACCATTTCGAGCAGCCGCAATTTCGGCGTAGGAAAGAGCACCTGAAATTCTTCAATATGGGCATCCCAGCCCCACTGTTTGTATTGCGCCAGAATCCACTCGGCGTTCTCTTTGTCATAGGGCGAACCGACGTGATGAGGACGCGCACTCAGCCGCTCCATATTGGCACGCATGCGGTGCGGATCGGGCAGAGCCTTGAACTGTTCTTCCCAATTTCTTTCGACGGGTTCGCTCTGCGCGGTAAAACCAGCGAACGTGTGCGCAGGCAATTGCTGTGCTGTGAGAGAGCCTGCAAGCGTAAAGATGAGGATTGCAGCAACAGGGCGGCTCATGGTTCTCCTAACGAAGGCCCGGCGAGAGAGCAGCTTGGACATGGCGGGATTATAGAGGAGAGCCCGCATAGATAGAGCCGAACGACATCCGCGAAAATGCAGTCTTGCGTGTTCTACTCTTGCCGGCCAGTGAAGCAGCCGAGAGGGGAAAATGGGATTGCCCTCGCGGTTCTCCACCTTGCCATGAGGTTCATATGAGACTACGATAAGTATCAATTGGCATATCGGAGCAGTTATGCAGGCATCCATCGATCAGGTTTTCGAGCAATTGGGCGGGCAAGAAGCGATAGGCGTGAAAGTGCGCTCTGAAGGTGAGATGGACCAGCTTCTTCGCGAAGGACTTCCCGTTGCGGTCCTGGGTAGCTTTCGTGAGAGCTGGGGTTTTACGGTGATGGAACTGGCCGGCAGTCTTTCGATACCAAAGAGCACACTCATGCGCATGCTGGAACGGCGGAACCGCATGGCATCTGGAGATTCCGATCGGGTCTATCGTCTCGCTGTAATCCTGGCCATGGCAGAAGAAGCCATCGGTAATCGCGAAAAAGCGCAACACTGGTTGAGACAAATCAACCATGCGCTCGGTAACCGAACACCACTCAAGGCACTGGAGACAGAAATCGGCGCACGCCGTGTGGAACAAGTTCTAGGGCGCATCGCTTACGGTGGTGTGAGCTAGGTGGAGATTTACCGGCTGACCCGCCGGAAGTTTGCCGGAAAAAATCCCTTCGATGGAGAAGGGTCTTTCCTCTTTGGGGGCCGCTGGTCGAGCATTGGCACGCGGATCTGTTATGCCGCCACGCATCGTTCTCTTGCCATTCTGGAATATCGAGTGCACGTCGATGCGTCGCTCATGCCAGACGACCTGGTGATCGCAACGCTTGAAATTCCGGATAGTGTAAAGATCGCGCCAACCCCGGGTATGCCCCAGGACTGGAAAGAATACCCGGCCCCACAGTCGCTCAGGAAAATCGGGGATCGGTTCGTCGCCGAAGGATTTGCCGCGCTCATGCTGGTCCCCTCGGCTTTGGTCCCGCAAGAGAACAATGTCCTGCTGAATCCAAAGCATCCAGATGCCGCGAAGATGATCAGACAGCGGCGCCTGGTACCTTTTCTGTACGATCACAGGTTGCTCTAAAGCATTCGTCACCGAAGATGAGAGATTCGCGCCGGGCAGTTAGATCTAGCCTTCAAGGCACGTACAAGTCCACATAGTTATGTACGGGCATTTCTTCCAATGCTCTCTGATCGAGTGAGACTTTCAGAATTGCCTGCTGACGATCGGGAGTGAAGCGGCGCGCCAGGTTGGTGCGGAATTTTTGTTCGAGCAGGGGAATTCCCTCGCCTCTGCGCCGGCGATGACCAAGCGGGTACTCTACCGTTTCCGTCAGGGCACTGCCGTCGCCAAGCGTCAGAGTCAGTGAGTTGCTAATCGAACGCTTGTCCGGGTCGTGATAATCGGCTGTGAATGAGGGCTCTTCCACGCACTGCATTTTCGCGCGCAGCTCATCGATTCGCGGATCCGCGGCGAACGAGTCCTCATAGTCAGACGCCGTGAGATGACCGAACAGCAGAGGTACGGCCACCATGTATTGCACGCAGTGGTCGCGATCCGCAGGATTATTGAGCGGCCCTTTCTTGTCGATGATCCGCAGGCAAGCTTCATGGGTGCGCAACTGGATGGAAGTAATGTCTGCAGCCGATTTGCCGGCGGCAAGCAGCTTCTCACGCAGGGTCATCGCCACCTCGATAGCGGTCTGCGCATGGAACTCGGCCGGATAGCTGATCTTGAACAAGACGTTCTCCATCACGTAGGAACCGTAAGGGCGTTGGAAGGCGAAGGGCCGGCCGCGAAAGAGCACATCGTAAAATCCCCAAACCTTCGCGGTGAGTGCGGAGGGGTAACCCATCTCTCCGGCGCGCACCATGAGCGCGAGACGGACGCCGCGACTGGTGGCGTCGCCGGCTGCCCAGCTTTTGCGCGAGCCAGTGTTGGGCGCATGGCGATAGGTACGCAGGCTTTGCCCGTCAACCCATGCCAGCCCAAGCGCATCGAGAATTTGGCTGTGCGTCAGGCCGAGCATGCGTGCGACCACGGCGGTGGTGGCCACCTTAACGAGCACTACGTGATCAAGACCAACTTTGTTGAACGAGTTCTCGAGTGCGAGGCAGCCCTGGATCTCGTGCGCTTGAATCATGGCTGTCAGCACGGTGTGCATGGTCAGCGGCGCCGCGCCATTCGCAACTGCGGTCCGTGACAGCCAGTCGGCAACGGCGAGGATGCCGCCCAGATTGTCGGACGGATGGCCCCACTCCGCGGCCAGCCAGGTGTCGTTAAAGTCGAGCCAGCGAATCATGGCTCCAATGTTGAAGGCAGCCTGCACGGGATCGAGTTGAAAGGCGGTACCCGGAACCTTTGCCCCGTTGGGCACGACGGTGCCCGGAACCACCGGGCCAAGGAGCCTGGTGCAGACGGGATACTCCAACGCTTCGAGACCGCAACCCAGCGTATCGATGAGGCAGTTGCGCGCGGTGGTGTAGGCGAGTTCACTCTCGATGCGGTCATTGCAGACGTAGTCGGCAATATCGATCAGAACCTGATCGTAAGGCGGGCGGTCCCCGCCGGCGTGGCTGGACATGATGGTCTCCGAAAATGCTATGCGCGCTGAGCGAGAGGAACAAAGGGCCGGTCTTCAGGCCCAGTGTAGTTCGCTGCCGGGCGAATGATCTTGCCGTCGGCGCGCTGCTCGAAGAATGTGCGCGCTCCAACCAGCCGTGCGCGCCAAAACAAAGAGAGGCGTGAACATCGCAGTGGGAATCCCCATCAGGTGATAAGAGACCGCGCTGAACCAATCGAGATTCGGGAACATCTGCTTCGCCTCCCACATCACAGCTTCTAGCCGTTCAGCGACGCGGTACAGAACGAGATCGCCGGAGGATTCAGCGAGTTCGAGCGCCACTTTTTTGATAATGACATTACGCGGATCGCTGACCGTATAGACGGGGTGCCCGAAACCCATCACGACTTCTTTCCTTTCGAGACGCGCACGTATGTCGCGTTCCGCCTGGTCGGGAGAGGTGTAGCGCTGTTGAATTTCGAGCGCGACCTCATTCGCTCCGCCGTGCTTGGGTCCGCGCAGTGCACCGATGGCTCCTGTAACGCAGGAGTACATGTCGGAACCCGTGCCCGCGATCACGCGCGCTGTAAACGTGGAAGCATTGAACTCATGCTCCGCGTACAGAACGAGCGACACCTGCATAGCACGAATCCACTCTTTGCCGGGCGGTTCGCCGTGGAGCAGAGACAGGAAGTGGCCCGCCAGTGTATCTTCTCCCGACTCGAGATCGATGCTTTGGCCGTTGCGACTGTAGTGATGCCAGTAGAGCAACATCGACCCGGTGGTCGCGAGAAGCATGTCGGCACATTCGATGGCGCCCGCCGGGTTGTGATCATCCTTTTCCGGCAGCGTGCAGCCCAGCGCAGAGACGCCGGTGCGCAGCACGTCCATGGGATGTGTCGCCGCAGGTAATTGTTCGAGCACCTCGTAGACGTTGGCGGGCAGACCGCGCAATCGTGTCAGCTTTTGCTTGTAAGCAGAGAGTTCCGTCGCATTGGGCAGCTTACCCCGCAGCAAGAGGTAGGCCACTTCTTCAAACTCGCAGTGGGCGGCGAGATCGGCGATGTCATAGCCCCGATAATGCAGATCGTTGCCGCTGCGGCCCACGGTGCAGAGGGCAGTATTGCCGGCGGCCGTTCCTGAAAGGGCGACAGATTTTTTCGACTTAAAAGGTACTTGCTGCGGTTCCGTTTTATTTTCCATTTTGATTGCTCCCAGCAATCAACTGCGTTTGGTTGCGGCAAAGAGTTCGTCGAGCTTTTGCTCGTAGGCATGGTAGCCAAGAAACTCGTAGAGTTCGGCGCGGGTCTGCATCATGCCAAGCACGGTGCTTTGGGTGCCCTCGCTACGGATGGACTCATATACCTTGAGGGCGGCGGCATTCATGGCGCGGTAGGCTGCGCAGCAATAAAGAACGATATCTACGCCTGCACCGGCAAGCTCTTGCTTCGTATAAAGCGGCGTTTTACCGAACTCCGTAATGTTCGCCAGGATAGGCACGCCCAGCGCTTCTTTAAAGCGCGTGTACATCGGCAGTTCGGTCACAGCTTCGGCGAAAATCATGTCGGCGCCTGCGGCAACATAGGCGACGCAGCGATCGAGCGCGGCCGCCAAACCTTCGCCGGCAAGAGAGTCGGTGCGGGCCATGATGACGAAGTCCGGGTCAACGCGGGCATCTACCGCGGCCTTGATGCGATCCACCATTTCGGCGGCCGGCACTACTTCTTTTCCCGGGCGATGGCCGCAGCGCTTGGCGCCTGCCTGGTCTTCCATGTGCACAGCAGCCACGCCGGCGCGCTCCATGGAGCGGATGGTGCGCGCAATGTTGAACGCGCTCCCCCACCCGGTGTCGATGTCCACGAGCAGAGGCAGCGTGGTGACGTCAGTGATGCGACGCGCGTCGGTGAGCACATCTTCCATGGTGCTGATGCCGAGATCCGGCATTCCAAGGGAGTTGGCGGCCACTCCACCGCCGGAGAGGTAGAGGGCGCGAAAGCCTGTGCCCTGCGCCATGCGCGCCGTGTAGGCGTTGATGGCGCCGATCACCTGGAGAGGTTGCTCCTGCTTTACGGCGGACCGAAACGCCGCCCCCGGGGAGGTTTGCCTTTGGGTGCTCACGTTACTCCTTCTCTCTGCGATGCAACGGGGTGCAGCAAAGTTAAATCTTAAATGGTTGCGGCGTGGCTTGGCCTGACGTAGCTTAACTTGGCATAGCTTGGCTTTGCCGGGGTCTAATGATTAGACTCGCTTTGCACCCGTACTTGATATCAGCACTCTGCACCCCAGTAGTTTGGATCGCGAGCTCGAACCCATGAATAAAGTGTTTTCTACCCCGGATAAAGCGGTTGCCGATATTCCTGCAGGGGCCACCCTCATGATCGGGGGCTTCGGCCTGTGTGGTATTCCCGAGAATCTGATTGCCGCACTGGTACGCCATCGAGTAGCCGGCCTGCACACGATTTCCAACAACATGGGCGTTGACGGTTTCGGTCTGGGCCTGTTGCTGGAGGCGGGGTTGATTGCTTCGCATACCGGCAGCTACGTTGGCGAAAATATGCTTCTGGAGAAGCAGGTGCTTGCCGGAACCCTCAAAGTGTCTCTCATTCCGCAAGGCACGCTGGCGGAGCGTATCCGCGCCGGCGGCGCCGGTATTCCCGCCTTCTATACGCCTACGGGCGTCGGCACCCTGGTTGCTGAAGGCAAAGAGCAACGCACCTTCGAGGGACGTGAGTATTTGCTGGAGACAGCGCTCAAAGCGGACTTCGCGCTGGTGAAGGCGTGGAAGGGCGACCGGCAGGGCAACCTGATCTACCGCCGCACGGCGCGCAACTTTAACCCCATGATGGCGACCGCTGGGCGCATTACGATCGCCGAGGTAGAAGAGCTGGTCGAGCCGGGTCAATTGGATCCGGACGCCATCGTGACCCCCGGCATCTACGTGCAACGGATCTTTCAATGCGCCTTCAGCGAGAAGCGTATCGAGCGGCGAACCGTGAGAAAGGCAGCAGGGCAATGAGCGAAAAGCTGCAGGAACAGGAAAAACGTAACCGGATCGTGCAGCGTGTGGCGAAGGAGTTGCGCGACGGTTTTTACGTCAACCTTGGCATTGGCATGCCAACGCTGGTCGCAAACCACGTTCCCCCGGGAGTGGAAGTGGTGCTGCAGTCGGAGAATGGCATGCTGGGCATCGGGCCCTATCCACTGGAAGAGGAAGTGGATCCCGACCTCATCAATGCGGGCAAGGAGACGGTCTCCGTTCTGCCGGGTACGTCCTTCTTCTCGAGCGCCGATGCTTTCGCGATGATTCGCGGCGGCCACGTCGATCTCAGCATCCTCGGCGCCATGGAGGTGGATGCGAAGGGGAGCCTGGCGAACTGGATCATTCCCGGCAAGATGGTGAAAGGCATGGGCGGAGCGATGGACCTGGTGGCGAGTGCGCGACGCGTGATTGTCGCGATGGAGCACACGACGCGTGACGGGCGCCCGAAAATCCTTAACGCATGCAGGCTGCCGCTCACGGGAGTTGGCGTGGTCGACGTGATCGCAACCGAGATGGCCTGGATCAGCGTGACCCCGGAAGGATTGGTGCTTGATGAGATAGCGCCTGGGCTTTCTGTCGCTGAAGTGCGTGCAGCGACGGAAGCTCCGTTACTCGTGAGCCCGACGCTGCACGCCATGTATTGAACCTATAGCAGTTTCGCAATTGGCGTAGACCGAAGCAACCGGCCTCTACGTGGTTTTCTCTCAAAGAAAACCACACCTCGCTGCTCTTACCAGAACACAGTCATTGCGAAAATGCTTTATTCGAGGGTGTTTCCGCCGTTCACTGAAATCTTTTGCCCGGTGACGAACCTGCCGGCATCGCTTGCCAGATAAGCGACGGCGTTGGCGATATCTTCGGCCGTCCCCCTGCGCTTCATGGGGACTCTTTCTACGTAGGCGTCTACCTCTGCCTGGGTGGAATGCAGGTGGCGCTCGGTGGGTACCCATCCAGGCGCGACGAGGTTCACCGTAATGCCGGTGGGTGCGAGTTCGCGAGCCCAGGAGCGTGTTTGTCCTAGTTGCGCGCCTTTGGCCGCTACGTAGTTGGCAAACATTGGGTTGCCCAACTCGAAGACTTCGCTGCCAATTTGAATGATTCGGCCGTAGTTGCGGCTCTTCATCCCTGCGATCACCTGCTTCACGATGAGCAAGGGCGATTTTACGAAGAACTCCAATTGATCCAGGTAGCGTTCCCAGGTCTGTTCTTCGATGGTGAGAAAGGGTTGCGGACCGGTCGCGTTGATCACAACGATATCGATGGAGCGGTACTGAGCTTCGATGGCGCGGATCATTTTCTCTACATCCGGCTCAAGGCGAACATCGGCGTAAAAGGCAGTTGCTTCCCCGCCCCGTTGCTTGATCTGCTCGCATAGCTGCTCGGCACGGTCGCGCTTGGCGAAATAGTTGACGGCGACGTTCGCGCCTTGAGCAGCGAGTTCCTGAGCGATGGCCGCACCCAGACCACGGGATGCTCCGGTGACGAGGGCAGTGCGCCCCTTCAGTGTTTCCATATCGATGTGCACTCCGGTGTTATGAATCCATGCAAAAAATAAGGGACGAGCGTGTTTATGTCAAACAAGGCGCAACGCCGTGGCTGGTTGTGCGGGGCACCCTTGGAGCTGTCGCCGATCGAGAGAAGATCGCGCAAGCCAGCCCGTTGTTATTCAGCGTTGCATGCCGGGCTCAGTAGTTGGCGAAGTCGCAGGAGTGTGGCCGTGAGTGCGGCGAGGCCCGTGAACCACGCCGCCAGTGCACAATGAACCACCCACGCAGGTGCTTCGCCGACTCGTTTCAACAGGAAGGGTAGAAAGTTCCAGCAGGTGATGTGTACGTAGTCCCACGGATCTTCGGTCATCGCTTGATTGTTCAGGCCCCACGCGTCCATTTTCCCGGTGGCAAAGGCGATGATGTTCTTCATTCGTAGAAGAACCACAAAGGTTGGATGACCGAGAGGCTCCATCTGATAGAGCTCCAGAGACAACCAGAATGCGAGGGCCGCCAACTGAATCAGCGTGCTGACAGCCAATATGGCCAGGCCGGCGGTCCAGACCCACTTACCCAGGTGCTTACGATAACGCAATAGCAACGGAGCCGCGAGAAGTACCGCCAGTTCCACCGTTGTCGAAACGTATCGGTCGCCCCAGGCGGAGTTACCGGACCAAAAAGCAAAGCGCGCGTAGAAACAGATGTAGGCCAGGAGCAGGGTGCCACTCGTGATTACATAGACCTTGACCACTGGAGTGAATCGCTTCCACAACAGCAGGCATAAAAGAATCATCAGCAACAGCAATGGATCGAACAGAAAGATTGACTTGTCCGGGGCGAAGAACGGTCCAAAGAAGCCAACGTGGAACGGCGTATTGAAAGGAAAGTTCGCCGGCAAGGACGGATCGCGCAGCCTTTGTTCGTGAGACGAAACGCTCATGTAGTTGCTGAAGAATGAGCCGAAGCGGTGGTACTGATAAAGCCGATCGAAGAAACCGAACAGCATGTAGATGGGTATTGCCGTCGCGGCATAGGTCCGGCCCCTTTGCCAGAAGGCTCTCCCATCGAGGCCTTCCAGCCAGGCAAGGACCAATAGGAAGAAGGCTGCGGCTAACAGGTCGAGACCCGTCGTCAGGCGTGTGAGCAGATTCAGGCCAAGCGCGCAGCAGCCGATCCACAATGCTCGCCTGCTGCCGCTTTGCCACCACTCGTATTGCCAGGAAAAACCAGCCAGCGTCAGCAGAAAGATGTAGTTGTTTTCCATCATGTTCTGCGTGTAGTGGAGATGGGTCGTAGCGAGCAGCAGCGCCAGAACGCCGAACACTGCCTGCTTTTCATCAAACTTCAATTGACGCAGGAAGCGGAAGCAAAGCAGCGAGGTGAGCACACAGAGAAGTATGTTGACGGTGTAGCTGACGATGATGCTTCTGACGCTGGGATCGGCATCGTAATCGGCGAAGATTTTCAGGCGTGCGATATACGTGGCGACAACATCAGATGGCAACATGAGCAGCGACTGGCCGATGCCGTACCAGTTCTGCAACTTACCATCGCGGCCGTGCACGCCGAACTCGGGATATTCGTCGGGAAACACTGCCGGCTCGGCTGTCCAAAAGGAATGTGTGGTTTGCAGGCGATGATCCGTGTCAGAAGTGCCCGTTTCTCCTGATTGCACGACGAAAGCGATGAGGCTCGCGGCGAGAGCAAGCAGAAAAAGCGGATTGCGGAACCAGCGTCGCACGACAGAAGGAATCATTGGGTATCGAGTGAGTTTAAAGCATTCTCATCCATAGCTGATGCGACTACGCGCGTGAAGACCTAAGATCGGGAAGAACAGAGCGACCACGTTAGGCTTGAAACGGAGCAGCCGTGGCCCTTTCATCATGCTTTTCCTCTTGTTTACTTCTGCACTATAGGCGACGTAATTTGCGTTCCTTTCTACAGTTGAGATTTGGCGACGGACTCATAAACGGCTTGCCGCCAATTTAGCCAGTGGCTTGATGTTGTCTGTGTTGCATGGGCAGCTGATATAGGTGAAGTGTGCTGTTGTATTTCCCTTGCGGAAGATGATCATGCTTCCACCGGCTACGTATGCCTCATCTCCGATACGGTCAAGATCTCCACTTCCACTGCCGGCGGCGGTTCCTACGCCGCCTGTCGCGTGGCTGAATGCTCCGTGATCCATCTTCATTTCCATCTGAGCGTTGCCAGAGCTGTAGCGGGTGACCAGCACCGGAATTTCCCCGGTAGCGGCTTGCGCAGAGAGACCTTTATCCGTCGCTTGCTGTTGAGCGAATAGACCTTTCGCCATTTTCTGGATCATCTTCTGTGCTTTGGGATCGGCGCCCAGACCTCCCAGCATCGAAGACATGTGTTTCGCGGTCGCATCCGCCGGGTCACCCTTGGCGATGTAACTGCAACCTCCGTCTTTGGCGTCAGCACGGATCACCGTTATTCCTATGGCCTGGCTGACCTCTTCCTTACTGAGAATGCCGCATGGGTCGCCCTTGAAGGCACCCGCGTCCGCGCTGTCATGGCCGCCCGTGACGCCATTGAGCACACCGCTCAGGATGCCTGCCTGCGTTGCAGCCGCGTGCGCTTTCTCCTTGATCTTCTGTGCCGCATACCAAAGTCCACCCAGGGCGAGAACTGCTCCAACACAGAGAAGCAGGACGAACGCGATGACCACCTTGAGCAGCGTGTTTGATTTCTTCGCAGAGTACGCTGTTGCCGGTGCGTACGCAGGGGTCGGCGTATAGGCTGGTGGTGCGGCCGCATAAGGTGGTTGGACAGTTTGGACAGGGGTATACGCGGAGGTTGGCGCGACGGGCGTAGGACTCGGTGGAACCGGGGCGAAATCCCCCTGGACCGGAACAAAGCCCGCAAGATCTGGCGTCGGCGCGGCTGCCTGGGGGGTAAGGCTGGACGACACGGGGGTAAAGCCGGTTGAGTCCAGCGCGGGGACCGGTGTAACCGGAGTGAAAGGCGCCGGATCGGGCGGCGGGGTTGGCGAGGCAAAAGTGGAGGGCACAGGCGCAAATCCGGCCGGGTCCGGCGTAGGAACCGGCGAGACCGCAGTGAAATTCCCTGTGGCCGAGACAGCAGGCGCGGGAGCGGCTGGAGAGGCCATATAGCCCGTTGGCACCGGAGTAAAGCCTCCCTGAACTACCGGTGCAAGGGAAGCTGCAGCGGGCGCTGGGGGAGCCACTGGAACTCTTGTTCCACATCCACCACAAAAGACGGCCGTTGGATTCACTGCGGAACCACAGTTAACGCAAAAGTTGGCCATGACCTACCTCCTCATTCTCATCAAGCTGCATAAATAGATGGTGGAGCAGTGTAAGCCTTCGTTTCGCAAATGTCTGCCAGTTAATTACGAGTTAACTCGATGCGCCGATTACGATCGCGGCCTTCCAGGGTGTCGTTGCTGTTCCAGGCGAGAATCAGGCCGCCGACGCGGAAAGAACGCTTTGCCAGCGGAAAGAGCAGTTCCAGTTGAAACATCAGGCGGATAACGAGTTGGCTGGACCCATCAAGGGCGATAGCAGAGTACGCAGAACACTCGAGTTGATGGTAGCGACAATAGTCGCGTGACCGGTGTTCACTTCTCGCGAGATGTCATCGCAATATCGGAAAGCGGCAAGCTCTCACTGCGCGAATATACTAGACGCGTAGCAAGGAGCCTCCGTGAAACGGAATACGAGCGTGGCGCTTTCGGCCCTGTGGCTGAGAACAGCAGCCTGGAAATTCTGCATCGGGGGTGCTTGCCTCCTCTCTGTTTTGCCCGCCTACTCGCAGGAAGCGGCCCGCGCCTACCCCGACCTACCCGACGGCGCGGGTAAGGACACGCTGGTCAAGGTCTGCAGCGACTGTCATTCCCCGTATAACGTGATCGCCAATGGCCGCGATCGTGCAGGGTGGCAAGAAGAGATTACGAAAATGGCCGGATTTGGAGCGCAGGGTACCGACGAAGAGTTTACTGCGATCCTCGATTACCTGGTAAAGAACTTCCCGGCTACGCCGCCAACGATCAATGTAAACAAGGCGACCGCTTTACAACTCGAAACGGGATTGGCGCTGACGGCTGCCGAGGCCGGGGCTGTCGTTGACTACCGGAAGAAAAACGGAGACTTCAAGTCGATCGACGATCTAAAGAAAGTTCCAGATGTGGACGCGAAAAAGCTCGACGCGAAGAAAGACAAACTCACGTTCTAAAAGGGATCCTATCCTTCCAGTTTTCCGGGCCGGCTCTATCCAGACTTTCTTCTTGGCCAGACTCTAGCTAGGGCAATATCTTCAGCCACACGTTGCGATGAGAGATCTTTACTACGCCGGGACCTTCGATCTCGAAAGCGATCAGACCTTTCGATTGCCGCAGGGCGGCATCGTTGTCGACCAGAATGGCCATCACGTGGCCGTTGATGATGTGAGTCAGGGTGTGCCCGTCCGCTATCACTTCATACTGATTCCAGTCGCCGGCCTTGATATAAGATTTCAGCTCGTCGGAACTGCCCAGATTGGCCAGCAGCCTCGGTTTCTTTCCCTGATCCGTTTCGACCATCTGCCCGCGCCAGGCGACGATGCCACGGCTACTGTTTTGTTCGTAGAGTTGGCCCGTGTACTGATTACCGTAGTCGAAATCGGCCTGGTAGCCCTGCATGTTCCACTTGGCGTACTTCTGGCCTTGCTTGATCTGGGTGGGCGATGGCGGTATGGCGAGGCTGCGATATTGGATGCCTCCGTTGGCGCCCGAGCCTTCTAACTTCATTTCGACCTTGAGTATGAAGTTCGCCGGCTGGCCGCCCTTCCAGATGATATTCGTCGTGCCCGACGGATGCTCGGGACTGGACTCGGCGACCAGCGAACCATCTTCTACGTGCCAAATGTCCGTCGAACCGTCCCAGCCATTTAAGGTTTTGCCATCAAAGATCTGCGTCCATCCGTCATGATCGTCAAAGGCAATGGGCTCCGGCTGGGTGAAGCCGCCGCTGGTGTGATGAGCGGGCGCCGATTGTTGCGCCGCGAGCTTGTTCCCCGGAATGGATGAGCCAGCAAGAGGCAGAGCAAACAGGATGGTCCTACAGATTTAATTGACACGCGTCCTCCTCAGGATGCCAGAACTTTTTCCCACTGCCTGGTTTTTGCCGATTTTAAAACTGCATCTGTTACATAATCGGTAGCCATGCCATCGGCGAACGTAGGCGCGATCTGTTTCCCCTCGCCGATCGCTTGCAGAAAGTCGGCCACCTGGTGAATAAACGTGTGCTCATAGCCGATCTGCAGGCCGGGCACCCACCAATTCTTCATATAGGGATGATCCCCATCGGTGATGTGCACGCTTTTCCATCCCCGCAGGCGGCTTTCATCGCGGTGGTCGAAAAAATTGAGACGGTGCAAATCGTGGAGATCCCATGCGGCGGAAGCCTGTTCTCCGTTCACCTCGAGAGTGAACAGGGCTTTGTGGCCGCGTGCATAGCGTGTGGCCTCAAAAGTTGCCATCGAACCGTTGGCAAAGCGGCAGAGGAAGGCGGACGCATCATCGATGCCCACAGGCTCTACTTTGCCGGTAAGACTGTGCTTGCGTTCTTTGATGAAAGTCTCGGTCATGGCGGTGACTTCGGTGATTGGCCCGTTGAGCCACAAGGCCATATCGATGTTGTGTGCGAGCAGGTCGCCGGTGACACCGCTCCCTGCGACAGAAACGTCCAGGCGCCACAGCCCCTCACCACCTTGCGGCAGATCTTGCGAGATGGTCCAGTCCTGCAGGAACTGCGAGCGATAGTGAAAGACGCGGCCGAAGCGGCCTTCGTCGAGCAACTGCTTCAGCAGGACGACCGCCGGTACACGGCGATAGTTGTACCAGACCATGTTGGGCACGTTCGCCGCCTTAACGGCATCGACCATCGCCCTGGCCTCTGCCCCGGTACGGCCAAGCGGCTTTTCGCACATCACCATTTTGCCCGCTTTCGCAGCGGCGACGGCAATCTCGGCGTGCGTGTCGTTGGGGCTCGCAATATCGATCAGGTCGATATCCTTGCGCGCGACCAAAGCCCGCCAATCGGTTTCGACCGATTCGTAACCCCAGTTGTCTGCGAACCCTTTCACCCGCTTCGCATTGCGCGCGCATACGGCTTTTAATACCGGCTTGTAGGGAACGTCGAAGAATCGAGGCGCCTGAAGAAAAGCATTCGAGTGGGTGCGGCCCATGAAACCATATCCCACCAGACCGACATTGAGCTTTTTCCGTACGGTCATGTGTTAGTCCCACCCGTGGGCATTGCGCACGGCGATGAGTGTTCCCAGTACGTCGTTCCAGGTCTTCGGCGCCAGCATCGTTGCATTCGGGAACATGCAGCCATCCCAGCAGATATGTTCATACGCGCGGGTGGGAACCCCGGTTTCGCCGCGCATCGTTTCGTCGCGCATCCACAGGCCCGCGACTTCAACGATATCCATTTTGCCCTCTGGGTCACCAACCACGCAGTGGCGCCCGGTCTTGTCATGCGACCCGGACCCGCTCACGGTTCCGTCGTTCTGCGCTACGTGAAAGTCGATCGTCCAGGGCCGAAGGGCATGGGTTAACTTCCGCAGAGCTTCCATGAGCACTGGGTTCTGCGACCAATCGAAGTCCGGCGGCAGAAGGCGATCTTCAGGTGCGTTGTGGCCCAGCGTATACAAGAGCGAATGCGCCATGTCCGCCTGAAAGCCCACGGTCTTGGGCCGGTCCACCATTTCCAGCAGCTCAACCATGCGCTTCCAGCTATGCATGCCGCCCCAGCAAATCTCCCCTTCGGCCGCGAGGCGCTCTCCATAACCTTCTGCGATGGTGGCGGCTTCGCGGAAGGTCTGCGCTATCAGTCTGGTATGGTTCACCGGGTCTTTGGCCCAATCAGCTGGAGATGCCGCCGAGTCGATACGAATCACACCGTAGGGGCGGATGCCCAGCTCACGCAGCTGCTTGCCAATGGCACAAGCTTTTCTTACTTGGGTGAGGAACGTTTGCCGCTCTTCGACGGACCCCATGGCGGAGCCGCCACCCGTCGGCGGCCACACGGGCGCAACCAGGGATCCGACGACGAGATGGCGTTTGGCAATACTGTCGCGAAGGCGCTTGAGATCATCGGCACTCGAATCAATGTCGGTGTGGGGTAACGACAAGAAGAGATCGACGCCATCGAAGCGGATGCCATCGACCCGAGCATTTGCCGTCAGGTCGAGCATGGCTTCGAGATCAATAAACGGTTCGGAATCTGGCCCCTTACCGACCAGCCCGGGCCACATGGCATTGTGAATCGCCGGATATTTGTGCTGCGTGGCCATCTTGAATATCCTCGGCTGTTTATTTTCGTAACAGCGACTGCGCGTCTGGATTCCCTGGACCGAAGTGCTTGAGCAGGACGAGAGGGTCCGTTGCACTGAGATTCTCGATGCGTACACCCTCCTTGGCAACATCCGCGGTCACGAATACCTCATCTTCGGTCATCTCCCCGAATCGGATCATGGAGGGCGTCGACACCGCTTGTTTGCCCATCGTCCCATAGCCCTGGGTCAAAATCGCTCCATAGGCAGCGCTATCCCTGATGGTGACTGCCCGCCTGGGCAATATCGTCAGCTCTTTTGCGGAATAGAAGGCCGTGCCATAGGTGATCCACTTCTCGGCATATCCTTCCGCCGTCATCTGGTCGACCGGATTTACAGGCTGCGGAAATGTCTTGTTGGTTTCCCCGAAGAGTGGATTCACATTCGCATCCCAATCGAGCATGCTGATCAGGAAGTCCAGATCTTTCTTGTGTTCGTTGGGAACGTCTTTGGTCAGCAGGTCCCAGCCGACGATGCGTCCTTCCACCTCAGACTGAAACATAGCGAAGACATCGCTGTTCACTTGCGGCTCGTAGGTCACGAGTGATCCGGGAGCATGCAGGATACCGGGATTGATCTGCCATCCCGCACCGGGCTCCAGCCGATAAGCGCGCGCGTAGAAGAGAATTCCGTTGTCGCCCTGATTCCATCGTGCCAGGCAGCGGCGAATATCGTCCTTGGTCGTGCCGGGCTCGAGGCCCATGTAGGTATGGGGAAAGTTGTTCTGAATCTGGTTGTATTGCGGAGGGAAGTAATACGCTTCCGGCTTGCCCTTTTGCCCCACCAGCTTGGCGAACGCGTCGCTCTGGTGAAGGTGGTGCGGGATCGGACCCATATTGTCGAAGAACTTGCAAAGCAAATTCCAACCGCCCTCGCGCTGCATCACGCCGGCGCCGAGTAACAAATCTCCGGCCCTTTCGACGGCATCCTTTAACAGAAACTTGCCGCCGTTGCTCGGCCGAACGTAGCTTAGCCCCTCATCGTGCAGAGTATGCGGTCCGTTTGAGGCATGCGTGGTGGACGAAAACCAGCGCTCATTGATGCCGCCGCGGTGCCCGCCGAAGGCGTACAGATCGTCGGGATGCAGTTTCAATCTGCGTCCGGGGATCATGAACGATCGCGGAACCCAGCACGGTTCCAATCGCAGGATGCCTTCGCCTGCGTCGATTACTTCCTGCACCTGGTGTCTACTGATCATCGCCTGTTGCCCTCCACTGGACGAACATCTCTACTTAGTGTTCCAACGGAATGCCGAAGGAGTAAAGAGTGTCGTCGTGTGTCGTAAAGAAAACGTGGCCATCACCAACCGACATACCCGCGAGGTTGGTATAGCTGCCGATCGCGTCTCCGCTGGCATAGAGCTGCTTGCCAGTTGCGGCGTCGAGTGCGTAGAGAGTGGCATGGGTCGAAGCGTTGCCCTCATCGAGCGCAAAGACAACACCGTTGACGATGGCAGGGGCCCCCGGATTCCGAAGATCACGCGATATCCAGACCGGCGTCAGCACGGTGTGCCCGTCTTTTTCTTCGACCTTGCACGCGATGATGCTACCGTGCGGGGCGGGGCCGTTTTCACCGGCAAATTTCACTTCAGGATTGACCGTGCCGGCAATGGAAGCAAACACCCAGACATCCCCCGCCTTGTCTTTCCATGTAGCGAGGCTTTCCCATTCCGACGAAGTGCGCTTCGCGATCTTCGATAGAGATGCCGTTTGCGCCAGAGGAGTATGGTGGTCTGCCCCGCCTAATGATTCGCTGTCCAACAAGACGATGCTGCCGTCTTTACCAGGCGCGGCGATCAGCTCCTTGCTTTTGTAATCGAATACGACCGGGCTGGCATGCAATCCATTTCCGCCGGCAGAGTACCAATCCTTCACCTTGAGGTCTTTTTCACTCAAAGCAACGACGCTGTTGGCATAGACGCCTGCGGCCGCATCCTCCGCTCCGCTTCCCGTCGCCGCATACCCCGTCGCCACATAGACGGTGCCATCGGCTCCGATGGCCGGCCCGGTTAATCCCGCAAGGGTCACCTTCTGCGCGTTGTAGCTACTCACCGCATACTCAGGCGTATTGAGATCGATGGACCAGAGCGCATCAGCAGTATTGCGGCACCCCGAGGCAGTGGAGGCGTACACCACCTTGTCACTCATGTTCAGTCCGAAGGAACTTCCCTTCGGCTCCGGGAAAAACCTGACCGGCTTAGCGTAGTCGAGGCCGGTCGCCATGATCTGCTCATGCAGATAGCCATCGCCGGTCAGGACATAGACTCCTTTCAAGCCGAAGTATCCGCCGCCCGCAGGTCCACCTACGCGACGTTCGGAGGCGGGAACGGGGACATCCGAAACAGGCTTCGGTGGAGTCGCTGGTTTGGCGGCTGGCTTGTGGGCTCCGAAATGAATGACCTGCGGAGCCTCAGTGAGGACCTGAAGGTTGCCACACGGTTTTCCGGTGTTTGACGGGAAGTCCTTCTTCCAAACGAGGCTGCCTAGTTCCGAATCCACGGCGTACAAGGTGTCAGCGTCTGCTACAAACGCAAAGTCCTTAAACCCGCGGCCGGTGATCATGCCAGGAAAGAGAAGCGCCTGAGTGAAAGACGACTTCGCTGCCCCACCGCCGAGCTTGAGCTTCCACAGAAACTTGAAGTCTTTCGCTACTGTCTCGCTGGTGATCTCGGTTTCGGCCCGCTGCCAGCCGCTATGCGCGGCATCGCCATCGGCTACGGGCCAGAAACCACGGGGCGCACCTTGCGCATGTGCTATTCCCGAACCGAGAAGAGCGGCGGTAAAACAGATTGCCAACGGCCGGGCGAGAGATCTACGCATGAATGAACGTTCCCACATGGATTGTTGATTGGACTGCAATCTCATTACCCGAAGTTTCACTCCAGGCCAAAGCAGTAAACTGTGCCATCGAACGTACCGAAGATGATCCGGCCGCCCGCAACAGCGATGCCGGCCTGGTGCAGGAAGGAACCGATCTGGTCTCCGCTTGAGTAGAGCTCTTTGCCGGTCAACGCGTCGAGCGCATAGAGCTTCGCCGGGATCGAATGCTTGATCCGTTCTTCCGCGCTGTAGAGCCCACCCTCTTCATCGTTCGCCTGGGCCGTGAACTCGCCTGCAGCAAGCGCATAGACGACGCCGTTCGCGACCACGGGGGGCTCGGCAGACATCATGTCACGCGATAGCCATGCCGGCTTCAGTTCGATCTTTCCATCGGTGTCTGTGAGCTTCATGGCGATGATGCCGCCGTTAGGCGTTGGGCCATAGCTGAGGGGAAAGTCCACCGCCACGGGTCCGCCAATCGGCGACAACACCCAGCGCGTGCCGTCTTTACCTTCCCAACTGGCAAAGCTGCCCCAGGTACCCTCGGTCTGGAAATTCACATTCTTATTCGAAACCAGAGGACTGCGATAGAGAGGCGTCTGGTGGTCCGCGCCGCCGAGGGACTTGCTATCCATCAGGAAGTAGCGGCCCTCTTTGCCTGACCCCACCAGCAGATCACGCCCCTGGTAAGCGAAGACGACCGGGGTGGTGTTCATGTCGAGGTCGCGCTTGGTCAGCCAGGCGTGATTGCTCGGCGTGTAATAGTCCTTGAGCGTGAGCGTGTCGTCAGAAGACGTATAGGCCTCGACGGTGGTGGAGAGCTTGCCGGCTGCTACGTCGTAGGCACCATCTCCCGTTTCAAAGTAGATAGTTCCATCGCCGCCAACCGCAGGGCCGGCGGTGCCGAAAATGCCTCCCTGGGGCACAGCCGGCGAGAAGGCCTTTTTGCTGCCCAGGTCTACAGCGTAGAGCTTATTTGGCACACCGTGGCAGCCTTGGCCACTCACGGTATAGACGACGTTGTTCACCAGGTTGAGACCGTAGGCTTTTCCATAGACGCCCGGCAGCATTTGGATGGGGGCGTCTTTTTCGTCTCCGGTAGCGAGATCCATCGAGTGCAGATAGCCATCGTTCGAAAGCACGTGCACGAAACGCTGCGCCGACCCTGTCGGTGAAACTACGGGGGTTGCGGTGAGCGCGTTGTTGCAAATGAAGCCTGCCCCCTCGCCCGGCTCCTCCGGCTTGCTTGAAGACCACTTCAAATGTTTCTGCCAGACGAGCGAGCCGCTGGCCGCGTCAATCGCGTAGACGTCGTCTAAACTGCCTGCGAGTACGGCCAACGTCTTCACGCCACCTGCCGTCTGCACGCCCGCAACAATCACGGGCTCACGAAACGACTGCAGGCCCATGGTCTTGTTGTCAGTCTTCAGCTTCCAAAGCAGCTTGATATTTGTGGCGTTGTCGACGGTCAGCCGGGTTTCGTTACGCTGCCAGCCGTCGCGCTGCTGATTGAAACTACCAGTGGGCCACTCGGCGGCTTCGGTGGACTGGGCATGAGCTTGAGACTGGGCCGCGGGCAGCCCAGAGGCCGCAAAACCGAGGCAAATGAGCGCTGCAAACGAGAGCACCTTCACGGAGGGAACGTTAACAACAAGGACACTCTGTGTCAAAAAAAACTCACTCTGTGCCAAAAACTTCCATAGGGAACTTCGCCGGCGAGCCGTCGTATGATGAAAGGGCGCAGATTCGGTCGGCCGAAGGCTAACCCGGGACAGATGTCGCTTCACGGTTTGACTTGCAGCAGTTCCGTTCGGAGGAAGCATGTCGACAACCGCCCATCATCCGCCTGTATTCGCCTCGCCAGCTACGGTGGCTTCTGCCGAAGCCGGGTCTCGTGGGGCAGCCATCCCCTGGTACATATGGACCGGTGTCTTTGCCATCACCTCCTCTGCCATCGGCGGAGCATGGGATGTTTCCTGGCATCGTTCGATCGGCCGCGATACGTTCTGGACGCCCGCGCACATGGCAATCTACGCCTGCGGACTGCTCGCCGGCATGATCTGCACATGGTTCATCGTCAAGTGCACGTTTCTGCGCGACCCAGCGCTCCTGGCCGGGTCAGTGAACATTTTTGGCCTGCGCGCACCGCTTGGCGTCTTTCTGGCCGGCTGGGGTGGTGTCGCCATGCTCACGTCGGCTCCCTTCGACAACTGGTGGCACAATGCCTACGGTCTCGACGTTAAGATCGTCAGCCCACCTCATGCCCTGCTCATTGTCGGTCTGCGCGGCATTTCTACGGGTGTCATGTTCCTGATACTCGCGGCCATGAACCGGGTTGCGGATAGCGAGCCGGATACTTTTAAGAAGCTGCAGCAGCTCTTTCTTTACGTGGGCGGGCTGGCGATCGTCGGCCAGATGTTCTTTCTGCAGGAATACACCTGGGATGTAAAGCTGCACCAGGCCGCCGCCTATGTGTCCATGGGCATCGGTCTGCCCTTCTTCTTCGCTGCTATCTCCCAGGCGTCACGGTCTCGCTGGGCGGCAACGTCTACGGCAGCGATCTACATGTTGTTCCTCATTGCTGAAATTCTGATTCTGCCCCTCTTCCCTGCCCAACCGAAGCTTGGCCCGGTCTTCACTGCCGTCACCCACATGGTGCCCGCCAAGTTTCCTATCCTCATCGTGGTTCCGGCGCTCGCTCTGGACCTGTTTTGGCAACGCGTGAAGAACTGGAAGCCGTGGCAGATCGCCCTGGTTTCAGGCGTCTTGTTCGTCGCCGTACTCACAGCAGTGGAATGGCCTTTTGCCGACTTCCTGATGTCCGATGCCAGCAAGAACAGGTTATTTGGCACGATTTACTTCCAGTACAACTCGCGTCCCGATGGTTTTGACAACCTGCGGCAGTGGTTTCATCCCGATCATGGTGCTGTTCTCTATCTGGGACTCTTGAGCGCAGCGCTGTATGCATCGATCTCGGCGTGGCTGGGCCTGCTGTTCGGCCGCTGGATGCGTGGGGTGCAGCGATGAAGTTGGCACGCCGGCACACGTGGTTCGCCCTGTTCGTCTCGTTTCTGGTTGCAGTCCCCGCGTACGCGCATATCGGGAGCAAGGACGTGTATGAGCAGGTCGATGCCGGCCCATACAAGCTCTTCGTAACGATCCGGACGCCGAATGTCATCCCTGGCGTAGCGACCATTGAAGTGCGCAGCAACGGCACGGCGGTTCACTCGATCCGAATTACGCCCATCCCGCTCACGGGAGAAGCGGCTAAGCACCCACCCACTTCAGACGCCATGCAGGCTTCCGCCGCAGACCCTGCTTACTTCACCGGCTCTCTATGGCTGATGGCTTCGGGTTCGTGGCAGGTGCACTTCGATGTGGAAGGAGCCGCGGGCAAGGCGAGCGCGGGCGTGCCGGTTGCAGCGATGCCTCTCTCGATCCTCCCCATGCAGCGCTCGATGGGCATCATGCTGGCGCTACTGGGTGTTCTGCTGATAACCGGGATCGTGGGTATTGTCGCGGCCGCAATCGGTCAGTCACGCGTTCCACCCAGCCGGTCCCCAAATCCGAACATGGATCCGAAGTTGGATCTGAAGCCGGATCCGAAGCGGCGAACCCGCGCCAGGATCGCCGGCCTTGCCGCCCTGGCCATCACGATCCTGATTGTCTATGGCGGCTACGTTTGGTGGAACGCCGAGGCTGCAGCTTATGCGTCCGATGTCTATCATCCGCTGAGCCTGACCCCATCGCTCAGCGGCAACACGCTCGATCTGAAAATCGGGCGGCAAAAAGTAGATATATTTCACCCGCTCAAGGCGCGCCAGAACAACGACCTGCTATCGGACCACGGCCACTTGATGCATCTTTACGCGATTCGCCAGCCGGAGATGAATGCTGTCTACCATCTGCACCCGTCGCCTGTTGCCGACGGCGATCTGCAGATGACTTTGCCCTCGATGCCCGCCGGCGCCTACCGGCTTTACGCGGATATCGTGCACCGCAACGGATTTCCTGAAACGCTGACGGCGGATCTGACGATCCCAGCGGGCATGTCGCCGGCGCCTCTGGCGTCTGAAGATGCTTCGGGCGCGCCCCCCGCTCTTTCGCAGGGCGAACTGGGCGCCGCGTACAAACTCCCCGACGGGTACACCATGATCTGGGACCGGCCGGCCGATCTCAGCGCGAACACTGCACAGGCGTTTCGTTTTCGTCTCCTCGACACAACGGGCAAGCCGGCAGCCGATGTACGGCCTTATCTCGGAATGGCCGGCCATGCCGCCTTTGTGAAAACCGACGGCAGCGTCTTCGCTCATACGCATCCTGAAGGCTCTGCTTCGATGCAGGCCATGATGCTCGCTAACGGCGGTTCAGGAGAAATGGCCGATAGCGGAGCCATGGACGGCATGGACATGGCGAGCGCCACACCCGCTGGGGCGGCGGTCGCCCAGAATATTCCTCCTGTTGTCGAGTTTCCCTACGGCTTTCCCTCAGCCGGGCGCTATCGCATCTTTATCCAAATGAAGCATGGCAACACTGTAGAGACGGGCGTGTTCGATGCCAACGTTCACTAGAGCGACGTGCGAGCTTTCGGAGCAGGCATGAGAAGCCACTCTCCTACTGCAATTTCTGATGGGCGCCATCGGAAACTTCGACGGCGGATGTGGAGAGAACAGCAGGCAAGCCGCGGCGAAAGTTCAGCCCCGTAGGGGCAACATGGAAACCTGCATCCTGCAGAAACGAAGCGAGAAAGTCCTGGACCGCCGGCTGACCATTCAATGTAGTAATAAGCATGCCGCCGCGATGGTCTTCTCTCCGTTCCATTTCCTGCTGAGCCACACTGGCGAGAAAAAGGCTGAGGTCGCGCGCGGTAGCGGAGCGATCCGGCTGTTCACTGGGCAGAAATACCTGCAGATGCGGGCTACCGCGGCGGAAGTAGGCCACCAACTCTCCGTTGCGCAGCACCACGTTGGCCCCGGTGCTGCGCGTGAAGGTGCGCGTAGTGTCTTCCCTTGCGTCTTCGCCGGTAGCCGGCCAACGCAGCACCGAGCCGTACAGATTTGCCGGATCCGTCGCCGCGAGCATGACTATTTCAGGCTTTTCGTCCGGAGGCGCGTTGCGAAGGGAACGTAACAGATCGACTGCCGCGGGCAAGGCAAATTGGGTGGCGCCTAACCCAGCGACGAAATAGCCGCGGCGTATGCGGCCACTCTCTTCGAGCGCCTTGAGCACGTCATACATGGCGCTGAATCCACCGGGAATATTCTCGCTCGCCACAGACTCCCTGGTGAGCACGCCGTAGCGTTGGAGCAACTGATTAGCCAACGCGTGGCTCCATTCCGTCGGCGATACAAGATCGACGGGCACGAGACTCCAACGCCCTTGTGCACTCGGCGGAGTGGTGCGCCGCGAGCGAAACGCGGGCAGATTGTGCTGGCGCTTTGGCTGGCGTGACGGGCTAGGGCGGGCGACATAGGCACGCAGGGCGTGAAAGGTGTCATTGGTCACGAGGCCGCGCCACACCAGGCTCCATAACGCGTCGAGTGTCTCTCCCGGATATCCGCCGCCGGCAGCATCGTGCAACTGGGCAAAGAAAGCGGCGCCACTCGTGGCCAGTTGTGCAAGCACTTCCATCTCTCGCGGACTCAAAGGATGATCCGAAGACGGAGCGGCACGCGGCGGCAGCAGGGTTCTGAGCTTGTCGGAGAGAAAGAGACCAATGCGCCCGTCGTGTTCTCCCAGAGAATCGAGTCCGCACCACACCACTTCGCCGGCGGCGATCAATGTGTCCAGACTGCCGGGTGCGTAGTTCGCCAAACGGGCGGGCAGAATCGCCGTTTCAAGCAGCGAGGCAGAAAGTGGGGCGCCCTGCAGATGCTCAATGGTGTCAAGCAACGCATCGAGACCATGCCTGCGTTGCAATACTCCCTGCCAGTGGGTCGCGAGCCGGGCGAGCGCCTGCTGATCGATCGGCTCGACTTCGCGACGCAGGCGGGCCAACGACTTGCGCCGGATCAGGCGGAGTACTTCCGCGTCACACCACTCGCGATAGACGCCTCCGGGACGGAATCCACCTTCGACGATGCGGCCGTCGAGCAGCAATATCTGCAACGCTGATTCGACCCGCGCTGCGTCGAGCGAAAAACGCTCTTTCACTTCGCGCAGAGTAAAGGGTCCGTGGTTGCGAGCGAACCGGCGCACCAGTTCGAGCACCGGCTCAGCCACAGGCTGCAGCAACGCCGTCGCTATCCCTGAAGGAAGCGGGATGCCCAATGCATCGCGGTAGCGGGCCGCATCTTCCATGGCGATCAGTCGCCGGGCGCCGGCTATTTTGATTTCGAGCACACGGCGCGCGCGCATCAGGCGATCCACCTGATCGATAAGCTCGGGGTTGGCCAGACGGCGCAGGAGTTCATCGCGGGACAAATCGCCGATGCGCAACAGCAGATCATGCATGCCGTCTGCGGAACGGACACGCTGCATTTCGAGCAGGCCCTGCAACTGCTCTTCTACTTCGCCGATGGCGTCGGCATCCAACAACTCGCGCAGATCAGCATCGCCCAACAAGTCACGCAACTGCTCCTGATCGATCGAAAGAGCCTGCGCCCGCCGCTCGGCCAGCGGAGCGTCGCCGTCGTAAATGTAGTTGGCGACGTAGGCGAACAACAGGGACGAAGCAAAGGGCGAAGGCGTGCGGGTATCAGCCACATGCACGCGCACATCGCGCTGGCTGATCGCGCGCAGCGTCTCGAGCAGCGCCGGCATATCGAAGACGTCGCGCATGCACTCGCGATAGGCTTCCAGCAAAATGGGAAATCCGGGGTAACGAGACGCAACCGACAGCAGATCATGGGCGCGTTTGCGTTGCTGCCATAGAGGCGCACGGCCCTGCGCTCGACGCCGCGGCAACAGCAATGCCCGCGCAGCGCTCTCGCGGAATTTAGCGGCAAACAAGGCCGTGCCGCTGAGCTGGCGCAGCACGAGATCGGTCGCTTCGTCCGCATCGATCAGGATTAACTCAGAGTCCGGCGCGACATCGCTATCAGGAAAGCGCAAAACGAATCCATCGTCCCCCCACATGGCTTCTCCGTCGGCCCCGCCGGCGGCACGAATGCGCTCCGTAATCGCCATGGCCCAGGGAGCATGGATGCGGCTACCAAACGGCGTGAGCACGCACACGCGCCAATCGCCCATTTCGTCGCGTGTGCGCTCAATCACGATGGTGCGGTCATCTGGAACTACGGTGGTGGCAATCTCCTGATCGGCGAGAAAGCGGATCAGGTTTTCGGCAGCCAGGGCGTCCAGATCATGTTCCCGGGTGAGGCGGCTCAAGGCCGCGTTGCCGGGCATGGTGAGCAGCTCGCGCACCAGCTTGCCGATGCGGCGGCCAAACTCGAGTGGCCGGCCGGCATTGTCTCCATGCCAGAATGGCATCTTGCCCGGCTGGCCTGGCGCCGGCGAGACCAGCACGCGGTCGTGGGTAATTTCATCGATGCGCCAGGTCGATGCGCCGAGGATGAATGTGTCGCCGCTACGGCTCTCGAAAACCATTTCCTCATCGAGCTCGCCTACGCGGACAGACTTGCCCTCAGTCCGAGCCAGAAAAACGCCGTAGAGGCCTCGATCGGGAATCGTGCCGCCATTCAGAATGGCCAGCATCTTGGCGCCTTCGCGCGGGGCAAGCGTGTCTTCGGTCCGGTTCCAGGTAATGCGCGGCCGGAGATCGGCAAACTCGTCGGAAGGGTAGAGTCCGGCCAGAAGATCGAGCACACCGGTAAAGGCTGTACGAGTAAGACTGCTAAAGCCTGCGGCCCCGCGGATCACACGGAACACTTCTTCGACGCCAATCTCCGGCGGCGCCGCAGACTGTTGCTTGCGCTCCGCCGGACCCAGTCTGGAGGTCGACGGAGGCTGCGCTACGATTGCGACAATCTGTTGCGCCAGCACATCGAGCGGATTGCGTAGATAACGCGTGGACTCCACCAGCCCCTCGTGCATGGCCTGGGTGACTGCGGCGCAGGCAACGAGATCCGCGCGATATTTAGGGAAGATTACGCCTTCGCTCGCCGCACCCACCTGATGCCCGGCGCGGCCGATGCGCTGCATGGCGCTGGCAACCGACGGGGGCGCCTCAATCTGCACCACAAGATCGACCGCGCCCATGTCGATGCCCAACTCGAGAGATGAGGTGGCGACGAGAGCGCGCAGATTACCGGCTTTAAGCTGCTCTTCGATTTCAGAGCGCTGTGCGGCTGCGATGGAGCCGTGGTGCGCTCGCGCCAGTTGTTCGCCGGCAAGCTCGTTGATGGCGCCGGCCAGGCGCTCGGCGATGCGACGGCTGTTCACGAAGATGATGGTGGAGCGACGCTCGAGGATGATCTCCACCAGGCGCGGGTAAATGGCCGTCCAAATGGAGGTTCGCTTCGGCTCCTGCGAGGCCGCACCGCCAGACAGTTCCTCTTTCTGGCCGAGGCGGGCCATATCTTCGACCGGCACTTCAATGCGCAGATCAAGCTTCTTCGGTTCACTGGCATCGACGATGGTGACCGCCCGATAGGCAACGATGGGGGAATCCTGCTCAACGGTGCCCGAGGCTGATTGCATGGGCTCGTTTGCAACTAGTTCAGCGCCCTGCGAGGCTCCTCCGAGAAAGTGTGCGATCTCTTCCAGAGGACGCTGCGTTGCAGAAAGACCGATTCGTTGCACGCGGCCTTCGGTAATCGCTTCGAGCCGCTCCAATGACAGAGCGAGATGCGCGCCGCGCTTGGTAGGCACGACGGCGTGAATCTCGTCGATGATCACGGTATCGACCCGGCGCAGGCTGGAGGCCGCGTCGGAGGTTAGCAGCAGATAGAGCGATTCCGGGGTCGTGATGAGAATTTCCGCCGGATGACGGCGGAAGCGGCTGCGATCTTTCTGTGATGTGTCACCGGTGCGGATACTTATTTCCGGTGGATGAAATGCAACCCCGCTTTGCCGGGCCATATCGGCAATGCCGGCGAGCGGAGAACGCAGGTTCCGTTCCACATCCACAGCCAGCGCTTTCAAGGGGCTGAGATAGATGACCCGGCAGCCTGGAAGTTCTTCAGGAGCACGGCGCAGCATCAGCCGGTCGAGGCACCAGAGAAAAGCGGTCAGGGTTTTGCCGCTGCCGGTCGGCGCGAGTATGAGGGTGTTTTCGCCGCCTGCGATGGCCGGCCAGCCGAGGCGCTGCGGGGCAGTGGGGTGCTCGAACATGGTGCGAAACCAGGCGGCAGTGACCGGATGAAACAGGCTAAGGGCGTCTTCGGGAGGGGTTTTGCCCGTAGATCGAGTTTTCTTTTTCCCTACCATAGGCGCTGCGTAAAGGATAGCCGTTGTATGGGATTGGGTTGCATCGGTGTTTCCATGGACTGCACATGGGGGTTTGTGTTTGGACCTTGGGAGTGACAAGTTTGAGGTTTGAGGTATCCCACCCTTGCCGAAACGCGCGGCAAGGATGGGGCGCCCAGAGAGCTGTGACCGATCGGGATATATATCCGGGTTGCGCCGATGCGTTGCTGCCTTTAGGCTCAGAGGACGATGGAACAAAGCGAGAGCGGCTTTGCCCCCGAATTGCTGTTGCAATTGACCACTCAGGCCGCTGGTGCGGCCGGACAAGCCTACGCACCTTACTCCAAATTCCGTGTTGGAGCTGCGCTGCTGCTACGAAACGGCGCCGTGGTGACGGGCGCCAACGTGGAAAACGCCTCCTACGGCCTGACCATTTGCGCCGAACGCTCTGCCGTGATGCGCGCCGTGGTGGAACACGGGCCGGACATTCGCGTGCTGGCCTGCGCGATCACCAACCTGAATCATGCTGCCAGCCCTCCTTGTGGGGCGTGCCTGCAGGTACTGAGCGAATTCATGCTGCCGGCCTCACGGGTGATTTTTCGTGGCGAGTCCGGCTGGGAAGACTACCGCTTCGAAGAGATCTTTCCCCACAGTTTCAAACTGCGCCCCGCGCATTGAGGAGAACCGCTTGGGACAATGGACCGGTCTGCTTGGGTTGGTAGTCATCCTGATGCTGGCATGGCTGCTTTCTACCAACCGCAAGGCCATCCGGTGGCAAACCGCGGCCTGGGGCCTGGGGCTGCAATGGATCTTTGCCGTGCTGGTGCTACGCTTCGCAGCCGGTCAACGCGTCCTCGCCGCCACCGGCGATGCGGTCAACCGCATGCTTGCCTACGCTTTCGCCGGCTCGGGATTCGTCTTTGGCGACCTGGGCAAGCAGCACTCCTCGTTTGGGTTGATCATCGCCTTCCAGGTGTTGCCCACGATCATTTTTATCTCTGCTTTTTTTGCGGTGCTCTATCACCTGGGCATCATGCAGATCGTGATCAAAGGCGCGGCCCGGCTTATGCAGGTCACTATGCGCATCAGCGGCGCAGAGTCGTTGAATGTGGCCGCCAGTATCTTCATGGGGCAGACGGAAGCGCCGCTCAGCATTCGACCGTTTTTGCCGGGAGCGACGCAATCGGAGTTGATGACCATCATGACGAGCGGCATGGCGCACGTTTCCGGTGGCATCATGGCGGCTTACATTCTCTACGGAATTGAGGCCAAGCATCTGCTGGCAGCTGTCATCATGACAGCCCCGGGGACCGTGCTGATTTCGAAGATGCTCGTGCCAGAGACGCATACCCCGGCGACGCTTGGCCGAGTGACCATGCCCATCAATGAGGAGCATGACAAGGAGAACCTGTTAGGCGCGATAGCCCGCGGCACGATCGATGGTGGGCGCCTGGCCTTTAATGTCGGCATCATGCTGATCTCGTTTTTAGCCCTGATCGGTCTGCTGAATGGAATGCTGGGCGGCATCAGCGGCTGGCTGGGCGGCCACCATATTCCGTTCCCTTCCAGCATGAATGTGATCCTGGGATTTATTTTTGCGCCCGTAGCGTGGCTCATCGGAGTGCCATGGCACAGCGCACATTTGATCGGGAACCTGTTGGGCACACGCATGGTTACGAATGAACTGGTGGCTTATTCCCTGCTGGGCGCGCAGAAGTCGATGCTTGATTTTCGTTCGTTCACGATCGCTACGTTCGCGCTGTGCGGATTTGCGAATCTGGGGTCAATCGGTATGCAGATTGGCGGGATTGGCGCGCTTGCGCCGAACCGGCGGAATGACCTGGCGCGCCTGGGATTGCGCGCTATGCTGGCAGGAACTATGGCCAACCTGATGTCAGCGGCTATCGTTAGTGTGTTGCTGCGATAGTCCGGTCTGCCTAGAGCGGACCCGGCAAGGAGTCGACGAGTGACAATGGGCATTTTTGAAAAAGCGGACGAGGCAGCAGCGGCCCTCCGTAAGCAAATCCCGGAGGTACCGCGCATAGCCATTGTTCTTGGAACGGGCCTCGGCTCATTCGCCGATCGGATCGAGCGGCCGGTGGTGATCCCATACGACACGATTCCTCATTTTCCGCGGCCGACCGTTGAGGGCCACAGTGGTCGCTTGGTCGCCGGCACTCTTGCCGGAATCCCTGTGGCCGTCATGCAAGGGCGTGTGCATGCCTACGAGGGATACACGCCGGAAGAAGTCACCCTCCCCACCCGCGTGCTCGGCCGACTGGGGATCACTACTCTGGTTGTGACCAATGCCGCAGGCGGCATCCGTCTGGATCTGAAGCAAGGCCAGTTGGTGCTCATCTCAGATCACATCAACCTGACGGGTCGAAATCCGCTGGTTGGCCCCAACGACGAACGCTTTGGCCAACGATTTTTCGACATGACCCACCCCTATGCAGAAAACTTGCGGCATTTGGCGCATGCTGCCGCCAAACAAACCGGGATCGATCTATCGGAGGGCGTCTACCTTGGTGTTTCCGGGCCCAGTTTTGAAACGCCGGCCGAGATCAGGGCGTTCCGTACCTGGGGAGCGGACCTGGTGGGCATGTCGACGGTTCATGAAGTAATCGTGGGCCGCCATATGGGAATCGAAGTGCTCGGCATCTCCTGCGTCACCAACATGGCGGCCGGCGTTCTCGACCAGCCGCTCAACCACGGAGAAGTGATGGAAACGGGCGCTCGCGCCCAGGCCGGCCTGACGAACCTGCTGTCGACCCTGCTCCCCTCGCTGGGCCAAGCAATTTAACAAAACAGAAGGGTTTGGAGGTCATCGCGCTTTGCTATCCTGAAGAGGCTATGCCTACGAAAAAAGAGCTTCTTACCTCTCCCATTCAGCATGTCGACATCAAGCAGCACAATGTCGTTCCGTTGGTGGATGCCATGCAATCCATGGCTTACAGTTCCCGTGACCTCGCCCGGGCTGCTTCGATCTACGAGCGTATGCTCCGCGACCAGGACTGCGGAGTCATCCTGTGCCTGGCCGGCTCGCTGATCAGCGCCGGGTTAAAGCAGATTTTCATCGACCTGATCCGCAACAACATGGTGGATGCCGTGGTTTCGACCGGCGCCAACATCGTCGACCAGGACTTTTTCGAAGCGCTGGGCTACAAGCACTGGATCGCCGACGACCTTTACCGCCAGGGGACGGAAGACGCGACTCTGCGCGAGCTGATGATCGACCGCATCTACGACACCCTCATCGATGAGGAAGAGCTGCGCATTTGCGATGATACCTGCAAGATCATCGCGGACTCGCTTGCCCCGCGGCCCTATAGCTCACGTGAATTTATTCGCGAAATGGGCGCTTATCTCGACAAGCAAGGCAAGACGCCGGAAAAGGGCGGCGTTGACAGCATTATTTTTGCCGCCTATCAGATGGATGTACCGATCTTCGTGCCTGCCTTCAGCGACTGCTCCGCCGGCTTTGGGCTGGTGGCACACCAGCACGAACGGGGCGACAAGCCCAAGGTTTCCATCGATTCGGTCAAGGATTTCTACGAGCTCACGCAACTCAAGATCGCCAATTCCACCACCGGCCTTCTGATGATTGGCGGCGGCGTACCCAAAAATTTTGCGCAGGACATTGTGGTTTCGGCAGAAATTCTCGGGGTGGATGCCCCGATGCACAAATACGCCATCCAGATTACGGTAGCCGATGTCCGCGATGGCGCCCTCTCCTCCAGCACCCTGAAGGAAGCCAGTTCGTGGGGCAAGGTGGACACCACCTTTGAGCAAATGGTGTACAGCGAAGCCACCCTGGCGCTTCCCCTGATTACGGGCTACGCCTACCACAAGAAAGCACATGCGCAGCGCAAGCAGCGCCGCTGGTCGCGCCTGCTGGAACCTGTGACCGCCTGATTGCTGCATATCGTTTCCTGACGAAGGGCCCGGCGTGCAGCCGGGCCCTTCGTCGTATGGAATCCGACCACTTTGGTTACTTTAGGTGGCATCCCCCACGTGGTACTAAAGTGGCAGGATCTTGCGAGGTTTTTCTAACGATTCCTCCCCAAAGCCGATATACTTCGAGACATCCCCTAATAAACGAATTCATAGGCTTTGTTTGGGGGGCACCTTGTCACTCTTCGTTGGTGTTGCAGGGGTAAGCTACTTCGTGCTGTTTCTCAGCTTCTTGTCGCTTGGCAGGATGTCGGCAATGTCAGACAGGCTTGTAGAGCGCCGCGCCAAAGTAATTCCGTTCCATCGTAGTTAGTTAGAAGAAGAGCCAGCGCGTCGGTGACATCACACGATGGAACGCACTGCTCCTTTACTGCAGATTTCCCCCCGATCGGACCCGTTGGAGATGTGTGAGCGTCTTGTACGTCGCATAGGACTACGGTTAGTCACTTCATAGACCAAAGCAGCCGCCCTATACTCCGTACAGTTAACGTTTAGCATGGGTTAGTTCTGTCCTTTTCCAGGAGGGCCAGCCCTTGCGACCGCTCATTAACTAGACTCGCATCGATCGGCTTTCTGTGACTTGGCTACGAGATAGGCTTCCATCCACCATATTTTTCGCCGTAGCGCTGCTGCTCTCGGCCTATGGCGGCCTGGTGTTGCTGCTCGGCCACAGCGGTGACTTGTCCGCGGCTGTGATTACCTGGGCCTGCGCGCAGGTTCTGCTGATCGCTCTTTGTGTCCACAGTTTTCTGAATGCGGGACGCCAGGACGAAGCCGAGTGGCAAGTGCAGCAGGTTGCCCAACTGCAGCGCAGCATCCTCGACTCAGCCGGCCCCATGATTCTGGCAACCGACCTGGCCGGCAACCTGCTCATCTTCAATCCCGCGGCGGAACGCATGCTTGGCTACCGCTTCCACGAAGTGGTCGGCCAGCTCAATGCCCATGACCTGTTCCCTGAAGGGGAACTGGAGCGCGTGGGTCAATTGCTGGTTTCGCGACTTGACCGTTCGCCCGCCATCGACCTGGAAAGCGTCTCTAACGAGCTGAAGCACTACGTACAGTACGTGACCAGCTTTCCAGTGAGCCGAGTGCGCGGTTTTGAAATTCTGTGCCGCCGTAAAGATGGCGCCACGTTCCCGGCCATGGTGTATCTCTCCGCAGTGCGCAACGCCGAGGGAGCTCTGACCGGTTTGCTCGTGATCGCCACCGACCTCACCGCGACCAAGCGCGCCGAACATGCCCTGCGCGAGAGCGAGGAACGCTATCGCGACCTGTTCGACAATTCACAGGAAATGATCGCCACGCTCAGCCCGCGCGGCAAATATCTCTATGTAAATCCTGCCTGGCAAATGTGCTTTGGGAAGAGCGCCGCGGCTTTTGAGAGCCTGATCAACTTTGAGGCCGCTTTCCCGCCCGAGATGCAGGCCGCTGCCGCAGAGCTGTTCGATCGCGCGCTCCGCGGAGAGCGCATCGATCACGCAAATCTGCGCGTGCAGGATGCCAACGGAACCTACCGCGAACTGGAAGCCAGCCTGAGCTGCCGCCAGGACCGCGGCGAGCCGGTGTCGGTGCGCTGCATCTTCCGCGATGTGACCGCGGCGTATCAACGCGAACGCAGGCTGGGGATGCAGCTTGCGGTGGCCCAGGTGGTGGGCGAGTCCACCACGTCAGACGAAGCGCTCCCGGCGATGCTCGAGTCGCTGGGTACCAACCTGGGCTTCGACATGGCCGGACTCTGGTTCGTCAGCAGTGACCACCACACCCGCTACCTGGCCGGCTGGTACGCCCCGGATCGGGCGTGCACTGAGTTCCATCGCGACAGCATCGGGCGCGTATTGGAAAAGGGGAAAGACCTGCCCGGGCAGATCTGGGCCGCCGAAAGCCCCTGCTGGATGGAAAACCTGCACGAGGACGGTAATTTTCTGCGGAGCGACTCCGCCAAGGCGGATGGGCTGGTCACCGGTTGGGGCGTCCCCGTCCGCGTGGGTAACCAGGTCATTGCCGTGGTGGAGTTCTTCAGCCGCCAGAAGCAGCGGGAAGACAAGGAGATGATGGCCACGGTCGAGACCGTATGCGCTTCGATTGGCCAGTTCATGGCCCGCTCGGCGCAGGAGAGCCGCCTGGAAGAACTGAACCGGCAAAAGGAATCGATTCTGAACTCGGTGGCAGATGGCATCTTCGGTACCGACTCCGCCGGCCGCATTGTTTTCGTGAACCCGGCCGCCGCCAGCATGATGGGCGCCAACGCTTTCGATCTGATCGGCCGCACGGTGCACTCGGTGGTGCACGAAGAGAACAAGGGAAAAGAAAAATGCTCAGACCAGTGCCGCACCGGGCGCGCCTTTATGGTGCGCGAGGGCACCAGCGGGCAAGACGTTTTCTACCGCAAGAATGGTGCTTCCTTTCCGGTGGAGTTCTCGATCACGCCGATGGTCGAACACAACGTGGCGGTGGGCAGCGTGCTCAGCTTCCGCGACATCAGCCAACGCTACGCGCTCGACCGCATGAAAGATGAATTTGTCTCCACGGTGAGCCACGAGTTGCGCACCCCGCTCACTTCGATCCGTGGCTCTCTCGGTCTGCTCTCGACCGGCCTGCTGGGTGAAATGGGAGATAAGGCTGCGAACCTGCTGCGCATCGCAGTGTCGAACTCAGACCGGCTGGTCCGCCTGATCAACGACATTCTCGATCTGGAGCGCATGCAGTCCGGCCGCGCCCCGCTTACCTACCGCAGCATCGACCTGGAAGAACTTGCACGGCAGGCGATTGACGCCATGGCGCCCATGGCCGATGCCGCCAAGGTACAGATCCTGCTGGATTCTGGCCCTGTACAGGTCGAAGTCGACCCCGATCGGCTACAGCAAGTGCTGACCAACCTGCTAAGCAACGCCGTCAAGTTCTCTCCGCAGGGTTCGCAGGTGACGGTCTCGATCGAGCGACTGCTCGATGGCGTCACCATCAGCGTGGTCGACAACGGCCGCGGTATTCCGAAAGATAAACTGGAATCGATCTTCGACCGCTTCCAGCAGGTGGATGCCTCCGACGCCCGGCAGAAGGGCGGTACCGGACTGGGACTGGCTATCTGCCGCACCATCGTGGCCCAGCACGCCGGCCGTATCTGGGCAGAGCGGAATGCCGAACGCGGTTCGACCTTCCGCATGTTCCTGCCCTCGGTGACGCGCGATGCCGATATGTTGCGCCTGACCAGCCCGAATGGATCGAACACGGTGAACCCAACCGCGATTCTCGTATGCGATGAGAATCCGGAGAGCCGGGCAACGCTCGGGGAGAAGCTCCGGGAGCATGGCTACTCGGTGGTCGAAGCCTCTACCGGCGATGAAGCGGTGACAGTGGCTCGGCAAACGGCTATCCAGGCCATCCTGCTCGACATGAGCCTGCCCAGCCTGCATGGCTGGGAAACCCTGCACCTGCTGCGCGACGATCCGCGAACGGCGTCCATTCCCGTGGTGGTTTTGAGCGCCTTCGGAGCACTCAACGACCCTGAAGTGGAAAAAGCCGCCGATGCCTGGCTGGAACAACCGATGGAGACGGAGTCGATGCTGGCCGCGCTCTCAAAGGTACTTCGCGTGGAGCGGCAAGCCCCGCGTGTGCTTCTCGTAGAAGACGATGCCGACCTGGCTAAGGTGATCCTGGCCACGTTCGAGCGCGCAGGCGTGCAAGTGCACCACGCCTCGACCCAACGCAGAGCGATGGAGCTATGCGTCGCGTCGCCGCCCGATCTTCTGATTCTCGACATTGGTCTGCCTGACGGAGATGGCTTCGGACTGGTGGACTGGCTGCGGCAGCAGCAGGAAACGAAAAAGCTGCCCCTGGTTGTTTATTCCGCCCAGGACCTGAGTGAGATTGAGCGCGCGAAATTGCGGCTGGGCAGCACTGAATTTCTCACCAAGGCTCGCGTGCAGCCGCAGGACGTGGAAACGCTGGTGCTCTCGATGCTGCGTCAGCACAACGATGTGAGTGAAGTACATTTGGGATGGGATGGAGAAACTTCCTCCAGCCTCTAATTTTGAGAGAATCCGCAACAGCGATTGCGCATGGGAGCATTTTCACAAATACTGTGATGTGGTGGGAGTGGTTATGTGCAGGTGTTCTTTGGCGGAACACCTGCGTCCAGGGCATATTCTTCCCTTACATCATTTGTGAAAATGCTCCAGGCGCCGCCGCCCATACATTGGCAACAGGCATTGATAGCAGCAATTCTGGATCAGGAATTCGTAACAGTCATTCGTGACAAGGACTATTCATCTATGAGCCGCCGCATCCTCATCATCGACGACGAAGACGATATCCGCCAGGTAGCCGGCATGAGCCTGGAAACAGTTGCCGGGTGGAACGTGGTCGAGGCGAACTCGGGCAAGCAAGGCATTGAGCGCGCCGGCAAGGAGCAGCCGGACGCAATCCTTCTGGACGTGATGATGCCCGAGATGGATGGGCCCACCACTCTGCTCAAGCTCAAAGCAAGCAGCAAAACCGCCCACATACCCGTCCTGTTACTGACGGCAAAAGTGCAGGGGCCGGACCAGCGCAGATTTGCCGCTATGGGCGTGGAGGCGATCCTGCTCAAGCCCTTTGACCCACTCACCCTGGCACAACAGATATCTACAGCACTAGGCTGGAAAGAAGGGGAATGAAAGCAATGTGCGGAAAAGACTCGACGCCCCCACTAGCGGAAACTGCCGAACAGAAGTTACGAGCCATGCTCGCTTCCCTTTGGGAGCGCAGCCGCCATACCGTCGCCGAGCGCGCCGCGCTGCTACAGGAAGCAGGCACGCTGCTCGCGAAGAACCAAATGGACGGCGCTACCCAGTCGCGCGCGGTGGACTCCGCCCACAAGCTGGCCGGCGTTCTGGGCACTTTTGGACTACCCAGGGGCACAGACCTGGCGCGGGAAGCTGAGGTCCTTTTCGGCCAACCCCAACCGTTCGCCAAGGTAGAAATTGACCGGCTTCAGCTGCTGCTGGCTGAGTTGACCACCCTGATTGCCCGCGGACCCGCGGGACAGTGCTAAGAACAAGTTTTCCGTCGGCTTAAGATCCCTTGGACAAACCCGATTCTTTGAAGGATACGGGCTACCCAGTCGCAGCGGACTGTCTCGCCGCAGCGAACATTACAGTCCGCGTGAGAGCTTAAGCCCGCCCCCAACTGAATTGTCATCTCGACCGAAGTGGAGAGATCTGCGGTTCTCTTTCGGCGCTCCCCGCCCTGCTACGGGCCCAGGTTTCCCTCCCAAGACCCGGCAGGAAACCACCCCGCTCTAAAATAGAGCTATGAACGATCTCGGCCGCCTCCTCATTGTTTTGGGGCTGGTGCTGCTGGCCGCCGGCGGCCTGCTGCTTCTGCTCGGCCGGACCGGTATCCCGCTGGGCAGGCTGCCGGGAGACATCTCGTACCGCGGCAGGAATGTGAACGTGTACGTTCCCCTGGGGACCTCAATCCTGTTGAGCATCCTGCTCTCGGTACTCTTTTACGTGCTCTCCCGCTTCCGGCGGTAGCGTGTAGACTCGACGTTTGGTGGAGGCATCTGTGCCCAGTCCGGAAGAATCCATGAACCAGCTAGGACTGGTTTTCCCGGAAGCTGCTGCGCCGGCCGACCTTCGCAGGGTTTGGCGGGTAGGCCAGCTCGTCGGCGAAGTGAGAAACCATATTGAGCGCCAATATGCGGACGTGTGGGTCGAGGGCGAGATCTCGAACTACCGGCCTGCTCCTTCCGGCCACGTCTATTTCACGCTCAAGGACGGAGAGGCCCAGCTCCCTGTGGTGTTGTTTCGCCGCCAGGCCTCGCTGCTACGCTTTCGGCCCGAGGACGGCTTGCAAATTCTGGTGCGCGGACGGGTTTCTGTATACGAACAGCGTGGGCAGATGCAGTTGGTTGCCGAATTTGTCGAGCCGGTCGGTGCAGGCTCGCTACAGATCGCCTTCGAGCAGTTAAAAGCCAGGCTGCAAAAAGAAGGGTTGTTCGACGCCGAGCGCAAGCAGGCACTGCCGGCATTTCCCCACTGCATCGGCATCGTCACCTCCCCGACCGGCGCGGTGATTCGTGACTTTCTCAATGTAGCGGGACGCAGACACCTGGCACTGAACGTGCAGCTTTACCCTGCAACGGTACAAGGCGACACGGCCGCGATGGAGATCGCGGCGGCCATCGCGTATTTCAACGAGGCGCAGACGGTGGATGTGATCGTTCTGGCCCGAGGAGGCGGATCGCTGGAAGACCTGGCTCCCTTCAATAGTGAACTGCTGGCCCGTGCCATCGCTGCTTCCAGGCTGCCGATTGTCTCTGCGATCGGGCACGAAACTGACTTCACGATTGCGGATTTCGTGGCTGACCTGCGGGCGCCCACGCCCTCTGCCGCAGCAGAATTGCTGACCGAAGCACAACACAAAGTGGAGGATCGGCTGGAGCAACTTCACCGGCGGCTGACCCATGCCTGCCGCTACGTCCTGGTGCGCGCCCAGCAGCAGTTCGCCCGGCTTGCCGCGCCAGCTGCATTTGCGCGTATGCGCAATGCATGGACCCGTCGCCAGCAGCAGGTGGACGAGCTGCAGTACCAAATGGATGTAGCCTGGCATCGCAACACTCGTCAAAGGGCGGAGACGCTGCAGAAGCTGGAGTCGCGCCTCTTGCGGCAGGATGTGAGCCACCGCATGCGTGTCGTGCGCGACCGCCTGACTAGCCTGGACGCTCGCATCGGACGCGCCCAACAGGAACTGCTGCTGCGCGCACATGCCAGGCACGCGCGCGCAGATGGGTTGCTGCAGATCCTTTCTCCTTTAGCGGTACTGAACCGCGGGTATGCCCTGGTATTCGATGAGGCAGGCGTGCTGCTGCGCGATGCCTCAGCCACCCAGGACGGAAGCCTGATCACCACTCGATTTGCACAGAGCACACTGACCAGCCGTGTGTTTGAAAGGAAGTTGCCCCCGGGCAAACCATGAGAAAGCTTTTCGGAACGGACGGTATCCGCGCGGTTGCGGGAGAGTCCCCACTCGATCCACCGACAATCTTCGCGGTCGGACTAGCGTTGGCGTCATCGTTGAAGCATCTCTCCTCAACACCACAGGTGCTGTTAGGGGCCGACACGCGCGAATCCAGCCCCTGGATTTCTGGCGTGATCGCCGCCGGTCTACGCAGCGGCGGTGCTGAAGTACACAATGCCGGCGTGATCACCACTCCGGCAGTGGCCTATCTGGCGCGCAAACATGGATTTGCCGCAGGTGTGGTAATCTCTGCCTCCCACAATCCCTGGCAGGACAATGGCATCAAGGTATTCGGCGGGGATGGCTACAAGCTGCCTGACGCCACGGAACTGGAGATTGAGGCGGAAATCTTCCGCCATTTGAAAGAGGGGGCTGACCCAAACGGGAAAGAACGGAACGCGCCTCCTGTCGATCCGTCTTTTCGCCGGGAGTACGAAACTTTTCTGCGTAATGTGGTGCCGAACCTCAACCTGAGCGGTCAAAAAATTGTGGTCGACTGCGCCAACGGGGCAGCGGCAGTGATCGCATCCGAACTCTTCCCGGAATTCGGGGCCGAAATCCACCTGACGCATGTAAGTCCCAATGGTCGCAACATCAACGAGAAATGCGGCGCGTTGCATCCGGAAGTCGTTGCCCAGGAGACGAAGGGAGCCGGCGCAGATTTGGGCATTACGTTCGATGGAGACGCCGACCGCGCGCTCTTCGCTGACGCGCATGGCCGGGTGGTCAACGGCGACGGTGTGTTGCTAGTGGCGGCGCGCGATATGCAGGCCAGAGCGGAACTCGCCGGCAACCTGGTGGTCGGGACCACCATGTCGAACATGGGGCTCGAAGCGGCCTTGCGAACCAGCGGCATCCGCATGCTGCGCGCGCCTGTCGGTGACAAATACGTATTGGAGATGATGCAGAAGAACCAGGCCAGCCTGGGTGGTGAACAGTCCGGCCATATTCTTTTCCCCGGCCGCAGCACCACCGGCGACGGGCTGCTTACCGCTTTGGTGTTGCTTGATACGATTGCGCGTTCTGGCAAGCCACTCCATGAGCTGCTTAGCGACCTGCGTGTCTTTCCCCAGGTAATCGTGAATGTGCGGGTTAAGGAAAAACGGCCCCTGGAGCAGATTCCCGCTGTCGTTGAGAGCATCCGGCAGGCGGAGACGGATCTTCACGGCAACGGCCGGGTCGTGGTTCGCTATTCTGGTACAGAGGCTTTGGCACGGGTGATGATTGAAGCCGAATCGGAGAAGCAGATGCGCGAACACGCCGATCGTATTGCGCAAGCCATCCGGGTTGAAATAGGTATCTAAAGAACCGTTATCATCGAAACAGAGGAAACGCCATGATCGCCACCCTTCTTTTTCTCGCCATGTTACAGCCGCAAGCTCCCGGCCTTGGCGCGCCGTCCGCACAAGACGCAACGATACCCGCGGAGAGGACAGAAAAACTAACACCGGCTGAAGTGAAGCAGCTCGCCGACGCGAACAAGGCCCTGGCCGATGCTCAGCAAAAACTGATTGAAGCCAAGGCCGCCCTGCAGGGTGCTACCGAGGGCGTCGAGCAGAACCATCACGCCAATACAGACTGTGGTTGTTACGTAGCGAGCGTCGGGCGTGACTACGACAAGGTCGAATTCAAAGATGACACGATCATTATCCACCACATTCACGAGGCTCCAGGCAGCCTCGCCAACAAGACAACGCCGTAGATTTTTACCGCCCGGGGACGGGGCGAAGCGGCGAACTGAACAAGCAACCGCGGCGGGTGCCCCCTATCTGGCGCATTCTTTTTTGCGCCAGATAGGGGAAGTTCACAGAACTTGATCTGAAGTTCGTCGCATACAAGACGCTGTGCGGCCGAAAGGCGTGGAACCCCACTCAAGCCAAAAGCAGGCTTGAATGGGCCACCCAGCTAAATTGTCGGTGCTGGAGCTGAACCAGCACAACTGTACTCAGCGGCAAGGGCGCAATCCTACTGCATATCCCGCCAGTTTGGGCCGGAAGCGCAGTCCACAAGGATAGGCACTTTCAGCTCAATCACTGTTTCCATCTCGTGACGCACCAGTTCCTTCACCTGCTCAACTTCCTTCTCGGGCACGTCAAAAAGGAGTTCGTCATGGACCTGCAGGGTCATCTTAGCTGCGAACTTTTCTTCCTTTAACCGCCGGTCGATGCGAATCATTGCGATCTTGATCAGGTCGGCAGCCGTTCCCTGCAATGGTGTATTCACCGCCGTGCGCTCTGCGAAGCCCCGTAGATTGGCATTGCGACTCTGCATGTCGGGTATAGGGCGCACGCGACCGAACAGGGTTCGCACTTTCTGCTCTTTCCGCGTCTCCTCAAGCAGCCGATCGATATAAGCGCGCACTCCGCTATAACGCGCGAAGTAGGTTTCTATATAGAGCCGGGCTATGTTCTGCTCAATACCGAGCTGCTGCGCGAGGCCGAAAGGAGAGATTCCATAGACGATACCGAAATTGACGGCTTTGGCTCGATCGCGGGTCTGCTTGTCCATGGCCTCCGGTGCAATACCAAAAACCTCCGAGGCAGTGAGGGTATGAATATCCTGGCCCTCGGCGAAGGCGCGCACCAACAGGGAATCTTCACTAAAGTGCGCCATCAACCGGAGTTCGATCTGAGAGTAGTCCGCGGAAATCAGAACGTTGCCCGGCGCCGCAATGAAGGCAGCGCGAATCTCGCGGCCGAGCGCCGTCTTGATCGGGATGTTCTGCAGATTGGGATTCGTCGAAGACAACCGCCCCGTAGCCGTGCCCACCTGGTTGAATGTGGTGTGCACTCGTCCGTCGGCGTCCGCCAGCAGAGGGAGAGAGTCGATGTAGTTCGACTTGAGCTTAGCCAGCTGCCGATACTGCAGCACCTGGCGCGGCACTTCATTATGCTGGGCCAGCTCTTCCAAAACATCGACCGCGGTGGAAACGACCTTACCTTTGCCATACTTCATGGGCTTGGGCAGGTTCATCTTGTTGAACAGGACATCCCCGAGTTGCTTGGGTGAATTGATATTGAAACGGTGGCCGGCGCCTTGAAAAATCAGTTCGCTGACCTCCTGCATGTCCACCGTCAGCCGGTCACTCATTTCAGAAAGAACCGCGCGGTCGATACGCACTCCGGCTTCTTCCATGCGCAGAAGCACCGGCACTAGAGGCAGATCGATATCGCGATAAACATTGCCTGTACCGAGTGACTCCACATCCTCCTTGAGCGCGGACGCAAGGGCGCGAATGGCATCGCCCGACGCGGGCAACAGCTCATCGCCCGAGGCGGGTAGCGCGCGGGTGCTGAAGCGCGCCGCCACATCGCTCAACCGATGCGTAGTGTGTGTCGGGTTGATGAGATAGGAGTAGAGCATCAGGTCATCGACCCGTCCGGCCAGAGGGAGACCGTGGCTCACGCCGCGCGGCCCGAGAATACGCAACGCTGCTTTTAAGTCGTGCAATGATTTCGGGGTTTGTTCGTCGGCCACGAGTTGACGCAACGGCTCGGTGGCCGGGCTGTCGAAGGCCTCGGCGTCAAGCGAAAAGACCAGCACCCTGCCCGGTTCCGCGGAGACCGCGATGCGCAACGTGCTTGCCGCGGGTTTGTCAGGCTCGGCAGCGGGCGCATCGAACAACCCGAGTGACATGTTCCTGAGTTGAGGCTCTTCTTCTTCCATCGCCTCCGTCTCTGCTTCGGCCACTTGCTCGGCAGCCGCTTCAAGCAGGGTGGTATCGAACGCCAGCGCGAAGCCATGGCCTCGCGCAGCCTGAGCAAAGCGGCTCACTTCCTCGGGTGTGGGGTCGAGTACCACGGAGAGCGGCGTCGCCTGCTCTTCGGGCGCCAACTCCTTGAGCATGGAAGTAAATTCCAGTTCGTTGAAGAGGGAGCGGCATGCGCTCACATCCGGCTCCTGGGTGCGCATGGCCTCAAGATCGAGCGGGACCGGAACCTCGCAATGGATGGTCACGAGCTCTTTGCTTAGCAGCACCGTATCGCGGTTGTTCTGGAGCGATTCTCGATAGGTCTTTCGCTTGACCTCATCCGCGCGATCGAGCACCGCCTCCACACTGCCAAACTGCTGGATCAGTTCCACCGAGCCCTTATCTCCGATTCCTGGAGCACCGGGGATATTGTCGACCGAGTCGCCCCGGAGAGCCATGACGTCGATCACTTGTTCCGGCGCCACGCCCAGCACCTCGATCACTTTGTCGCGATCCAGGATCAGGTTGTCCTTGACAGGATTGAGCACCTTCACCTGGCCGGTGACCAACTGCAGCATGTCTTTATCGTTGGAAACGACAAAGACATCGTGCCCCTGCCCGGCGGCCTGCCGCGCCAGCGTGCCAATCACATCGTCAGCTTCAAAACCCTCGGCCTGCAGAATGGGAATGCGAAAGGCTTCGAGAGAGCGGCGAATAAATGGCAACTGCTGTGCCAGATCAGCCGGCATCTCGGTGCGGTTCGCCTTGTAGCCGGCGTAGTCCACCTCATCGAACGTCTGTGTCTTGATGTTCCATTTACGAATGGTGGCCATGCTGCGCGCTCGTTCGTCACGAAAGACCGCTCCACTCAAATCGAAAACCGCTGCGAAAAACTCCGGCTGAAAGTCGCGGCGCAGCTTGTTGATCATATTTACGAATACGAAAGTGGCCGCTGTCGGAATGCCGCTGCGCGTGGACATGGGGCGCTGGCGCTGCATGGCGTGGTAAGCGCGAAAGATGAATGACATCGCATCCAGCAGGAAGACGGGCTTCTTCGACTCCGCATTTTCCGGCTCAGGAGATGATTGGGTGGGTGAGGCCATCGTTTGACGAGTTTAATTCTTTTGCATGCTCGCCGCGCAGTCGTGGGCGCGCGGGCCCTGGCTTTCATACAATCGGATCTGTGCTGGTAACCGACTTCGACTTTGAACTCCCCCCAGAACTGATCGCACAACAACCGCCCGCGGCTCGCGGCGGTAGCCGCATGCTTGTCTTGAGCCGGGAATCGGGTGCGTGGCGCGACTCGTCCTTTGCGCAGCTACCCGAGTTGCTGCGCGAGGGCGATGTGCTGGTACTCAATGACAGCCGAGTCATCCCCGCCCGGCTGTTCGGCGTACGTCACGGCAAAGACGGAACAAGCCCGGCCGGTAAAGTCGAGGTTCTGCTGACCGAACAAGTCAATGACTGGGACTGGCGCGCTTTGACCAAGCCTGCCCGCAGAATGGCTGTGGGGCAGGCACTGACATTTACCGGGCCGGATGGGCGGGGGATTCTTCATGCCGCTGTCGTCGCCGGAGGCGAGTTCGGGGAACGCATGCTCCGATTCGAGGCAGTGGACGATTTTTTTGAACGTCTGGACGTCCTCGGGCATATCCCGCTCCCTCCCTACATTCGCCGTCAAGATCAGGCGCTCGATCGGGATCGGTACCAGACCGTCTTCGCACGGCAGCGCGGTTCCGTAGCTGCTCCTACAGCCGGGCTGCACTTCACTCCAGAGATTCTGCAACGGATTCGCGACCGCGGAGTCCTCGTCACCTATGTCACCCTGCATGTCGGGTTGGGGACATTTCAGCCCGTGCGGGTTTCTGAGGTGGCAGATATAAGGCTGCACTCCGAACGTTATACTCTGCCTGCGGAGACGGCGGAGCAGGTAAGCCGGGCACTGCAGGACGGCCGGCGCGTCGTGACCGCCGGCACAACGACGGTGCGCACCCTGGAGCACTGTGCACAGATCAACCGGTGGGAGGCCCATAGCGGGACGACGAGCATTTTCCTCTCACCGGGGTCGCGGCTTCAAGTAGTCAGCGCACTGCTGACTAACTTCCACCTGCCGCAATCTACGCTGCTGATGCTGGTGAGTGCATTTGCCGGCAAGGAGAAGACGCTCGCCGCCTATCGCCATGCGGTCGAGGCGGCCTATCGCTTCTTCTCCTACGGTGATTGCATGTTCATTGAGTGAGGTGCCGTCCGATCGTTCTCGTAAGTCTCTGAACAGCATTGCCGATCCTCAGATAGAGAAAACGGAGTAGGGATGGACAGCCGGCTCCATTGTTCGGGGTAGGGCACGGCCTTTTAGGCCGTGCCATCGATGAGTTCCGACCTGAGGGCTTCAGCCCCTGAGGTACGTTCTTTCTCTCCGGGCAACACGGCGAGCCGAAGAGAAAACGTACCTCGGGGCCTAATGCTCGCTGCGGCGAGGTAAGCCGGGCGTACCGATACGCTCGATGAGCAAAGCATCCGAGTCAGGGTTTTTCTGCAAAGCTTGTTCGACGGGTCTTGTTTCCGATCAGGAAAACCGCATGATACGTGGACAGTAGACGGACTGACTCCGGGTTACTAAGCGAAATAGCGTTCGGCGTTAAGGCGCGCACGCTCCAGGGCTGCTTCTACCTCCAGAATTTTGTCCTTGATGACCTCCGGGTCATCTGTCTGAGGAACTTCGACCTGTCTCGCCCAGCTGATCGCCACCCGAGAAAAAGGTTTGGGCACCATGAAACGATCCCAGGAGTGCAGGATCCATGCCTTTTGCGGATGTGCGTAGAAGACGCCGATGGTGTGGCCCGTGAGTTGGGCCAGCTTTACGACGCCAGGTTTAACCTTGTAAACGGGTCCGCGTGGGCCATCCGCGGTAAACACCGCCCCGTTGCCGCGCTCGACTGCCTTGGCCAGCGCCCAAAGGCCCGCACCGCCGGAACGCGAACTCGATCCGCGGGCCGTCAAAAAACCCAGCCTCTCAATGGTGCGGGCGATCAGTTCACCGTCGAAGCTCCGGCTAATCAGCACCGCCAGTGTGTACTTGCCATGGAAATAACATGCACAAGGGATGAGGCAACGGTGCCAGAAGCACCAGACTTGCAGAGCCGGCGAGGTGGCTGCTGCAGCGCCTGGCTCCAGGACCGTTTCGTAGCGCAGAGTCCGATGAAGCATGCGCAATAGCACGGAGGCCACGCGCGGGACGATGGCGATCATGAGCCGCTGACTAAAGGTGTAGCGCTGCGCGCGGTCGGTCACCGAGCGATTTTACAGGCTTGCCCATCCGATGGCCCGTTTGTCGTGCTTACACCTCGGCGATTCGCCACATGTTTTGTTGCAGATACAAGTCTCGTCCCGGCGCGGCGGCCAAAATCAAGAGCCGAGGTAACCGGGGTACCATGCCCATGGGGGTATGCGCTTTCCCCTTTTGGGTCGAGGTAATAGTGAGATTGGCGCATTTCCGGTCTGCCGGCGCTCACGTATACACATACTCATGATGAATCCCCGCAAGGTTGTTGTTTCTTCGCTGCTGTTTTCTGCGCCTCAAACGGGAAGCAAGCCGTCCCTTGAGGACAAACTCGACAAGGTGTTTCAAATAGCGGAGCATATGGACGCTCAATGCGTATATATGCTCGACGCGGCACATCAGCGACGCCGACCCGGCCTGTCGCCTCGGTAATCGGGTTGGGCTCTGCCCGTCTCCCGCGCAAGGGTCGCGAGGTGAGCCCGCAGGGGTGAGGGCAAACGCACAACCCGGCGCGGGGGACTCTGAGGCATGCACCTGGCCAGGCCCTCCGGTCTAGGCTCCCTGTCCAGCCCCCGGCGCAGACCTTCAGAGGCAATACGCGACGGGCACGGCCGAGCGATGGGCGGGCAGCCACCGCGCTGATAGCATCGCTGATGTGCTTCTGACTCTCGAAACCTCCCTGCAGTTCGTCAAGGGCATCGGCCCGCGCATCGCCCAGACACTTGAGAAGAAACACATCCTCACCATTGAAGACCTGCTTTACCACCTCCCCTTCCGCTACGAAGACCGCCTCCGCCCCCAACTCATTGAAGACCTGGTACCAGGCGAGATGGCCAGTCTCATCGGCGAAGTGCGTGGCATGGCGCTGCTGCGCACTTCGCGCATGCCCATCTTCGAGATGACCGTCGGTCAGGGCATTGGCAAGGTCAAGTGCATGTGGTTCCACGGCACTTACTTAAAAGATCGCTTCAAACCCGGACAATGGGTCGCGTTATACGGCAAAGTCGAAGCCTCTCGCAGCAGCACCAGCTTCAAAATGATTCAACCGCAGGTAGAAATCCTGCCCGATGACCACGACGATGAAGAATCGAAGTTGCTCGAAGTAGGCCGCATCGCCCCGGTCTATGAAACGCTGGGCAACAAGCTGGCTTCGCGTTGGCAGCGGCGCATCCTCTGGCGAATTCTGGAAGACCTGAAGGGACGTATCCCGGAAACCCTCCCCCAGGCGATGTGCCGGCGCCTGCAATTACCTGGCCGCGAAGAGGCTCTACGCTGGGCGCACTTTCCCGAGGCCGGCACGCCGATGAGCCAGCTTCAGTCCTGGTCAACTCCAGCGCAGCAGAGGCTTATTTTCGAGGAGCTTTTTTATCTCGAGCTGGGACTGGAACTGAAGCGGAAAAAGCTGAGGCAGCGCCAGGGCATTTCCTTCGCCACCAACGATGCCGTACGCTCCGCGTTGCGTCAGGTGCTTCCCTTTCACCCCACCAAAGCGCAAAAGACCGCGCTGGGTGAGATCGTAGCCGACATGCGTGCGCCCGAACCGATGCGACGCCTGCTGCAGGGAGACGTGGGCTCCGGCAAAACCATCGTGGCCCTGCAGGCGATGCTGGTCGCCGTCGAAAACGGTTACCAGGCGGCGCTCATGGCTCCCACCGAGATCCTGGCCACGCAGCACTTTCTGGGAGCACGCAAGCTGCTGGAGAGGTCACAGCAGAGCTATAAAGTGGTCCTGCTGACCGGTTCGCTCGATGAAGATCGCAAACGCGCTAACCGTGGGTCGATCGCTCGCGGGGAGGCGCAGTTGGTCATCGGCACCCATGCCCTGATTGAAGAGCGCGTCGACTTCGCCAAACTCGGCCTGGTCGTGGTTGACGAGCAGCATCGCTTCGGCGTGCTGCAGCGCTTCCGACTGATGAAGAAGCCCAATGCGGGCGAACCCGACGTGCTGGTGATGACCGCCACCCCTATCCCGCGAACGCTGGCGCTTTCTCTCTACGGCGATCTCGATCTCAGCGTGCTCGACGAGCTGCCTCCAGGCCGAACGCCTATCGTCACCCGTCAGGTTTCCGATGCCAAGGCCGGTGAGGTCTGGAAGCTGGTGCGCGATCAGGTAAGCAAGGGTCACCAGGCATACGTGGTTTATCCCGTAATCGAGGGTGCGAAAGAAGACCAACCCGAGCTGGATTTCGCAGCCGGCGAAGCCGAGCCGGAGCCGGTCGTCCACAAGCGGAAGTCCACCGCCAAAGTGGGCATGCTGTTCAAGCCGGTGAACGCCTCCAGCGGGCCGTCGCTTAAGGCGGCAACCGACATGTATCAGGAGTTGACGTCAGGAGCCCTCAACGGTCTGCGCCTGGGCTTGCTGCATGGGCGCCTGGATGCGGACGAAAAAGAGATCATTATGCGCCGCTTCCAGAGGAAAGAAGTGGACGTGCTGATTGCGACGACCGTGATCGAGGTAGGCGTCGATGTACCCAATGCAACCGTGATGGTGATTGAACATGCGGAGCGGTTTGGGCTGGCCCAGATGCATCAGCTTCGTGGGCGGGTCGGCCGCGGCAGCGCCAAGTCCTACTGCATCCTCATGACCGGAGGAAAGGTTTCGCCCCAGGCCGAGGAGCGCCTTGCCGCAATGGTACGCACGCAGAATGGATTCGAGCTGGCCGAGTTGGATTTGCAGCAGCGCGGTCCGGGCGAGTTTTTTGGCACGAAGCAGGCGGGCATACCAGATTTTCGCGTAGCCAACCTGGTACGTGATCGCGCGATGCTGGAGCTGGCCAAGGCAGAGTCATCCTTGTTTGTTTCGGCCGCCGAAGAGGTCACTGAAGATGAGAAGGGCAAGGTCTGGGCTCGTCTGCGTGAAGCCTGGCAACGACGCTATGGCCTGGTGGAAGCAGGCTGACCCGCCACGTAAACAGACATATTTCGGAGCGAACCAAGGGCCCGCTTCACAGGCCGAGGGAAAACTCACTTCTTTGTTGGGAGTGCCTTTTTTCCGCGGCAGTCGAAATTGTACGAGAATGGCTCGCTGGTACCGGGCACGAACCATTGGCTCAAAAGTACGCGTTAACGCGGTAAGTCCCTTTCCGGATGAGTGATCGACTACTTTGAGGGCAACTTCTTTCCCATGGGCACTGCCTGCTTACCCTCGAAGACAGACCCAACGGTCCAACGGTGTGGGCCGGCCAAGGCCGATGTTCATGGAACACTTGTTTAGATTGATTTTTCGAACGCAAAGTAGCGCGATATGTTTGAACGGTGCGGAGCAGCCTCGCCGCAGCGAGCATTAGCCGGTACATAACCCCCATCGCAAACGAATCCGGCTTTAGTGTGACTGATACTGGGGCCGCAACCGAACAGCCCCGGAGGGGCGGCCGAAAATAGCCCAGGATAAAATCCTGGGTGCCTAGCAGGCTCCGGAAGAAGTCTTTGTAAACGAGAAATCGTTCCCTCAGCGGCTAAAGCCGGATTCATTGCAATGGGGTTACGTACGGGCTGAAGCCCGTACCCTTCAAAGAGGTGAGTTTTTCGCAGCCTGCTAGTGTAGCCACACAGATGGTCGTTTATCCCGGGATGTAATCAAGCGTCCTAAATCTTACCCTGCCATGGACTCGGGTGTGCCCCATATCTCGCGCTTGTTGCGAGATGTGGGGAATTCATGGACCTTAGGCGACCAGTCTTTGCAGTGAGTCGAGAGTTCCGGGGAGAGAGTGACTCTTGTCCCACATCTCGCACAAGTACGTGCGAGATATGGGGCACCCGAGTCCGCGGCTAGACAAAGATCCTTAAAGCCACACCCACGACATACATGATCATATTTGTGACGGACTACACTAGGATCAAATCCTGGGTGCCCAGGATGCAGTCCTGGGTAGAGTACGCAACGGGACCAAGTCCCGCAGGGACGACTGAATACCTCAGAGGGTGAAACCCTCATAGCCGCGCCTCATCTGAACCGCTGAGGTACGTTCTTTCTCAGCAAGCTCAGCCGTCGCTCGATCAAGAACCTCAGTTCTATTTTCAGGCTGCGAAGGAATGGCTGCCGGCGGGTTGCGCTTCCAGTTCTTCTTCTTTCACCATCCATATCTGCAACTGTACCTTGACGATTTCAAGAGAGCAGATGTAGCGGGTAACGGCATCCAGAGTTTCCCCGTCGGTTGCCGGCAGCTTCCGCGAAGACATATCGAAGACGTGCGGCGTGCAGCGGCACAACTCGGTGAGCAACATATGCGACGTGGAAGAGAGCTGCAGACCGACCGAAACCAGGGCACTGTACACTTCGACGCAGATATCGCGCGGAAACTCGAACACCAGGCGAGCCATACCGGGCTCGACATAGGATCGGCTGCGAATCCAGGCTCCACACTCGGGAAGAAGTCCGCTTAGCCGCGGCACTACGAGCGGCTGGTCTTCGCGCAAGAGCGCGGTCAAATAGAGAACATCATCTGCAAGCTGGTCGGACATAAGGGTATCGAGAACTGCGCAAAGTCGACTATACCGCGCTTGCTGTTTTGATCGGCCTGCAAAGGGAAATCTTCAACCGCGAGACAGGTACTACAGTCAGCGCTTGCTGGTTACCCGTCAGGTGTGCAAAGGTGACTCTGAGTCTGCCCATGGTAATGTGATCAGCATGCTGATCGGCGCGGGCGTGGATTTGATCGAGATCGAACGGATCGAGAAATCGATCGAACGCTACGGTGCGCGCTTTCTCCATCGTGTTTACACCGACCGCGAGATCGCTTATTGCCAACGCAAGCGGTCGAGCGCCGAAAGCTTCGCTGCGAGATTTGCCGCGAAGGAAGCGGCCGCCAAGGCATTGGGTACCGGCATCAGCCGAGGAATCACCTGGACTGAGCTGGAAGTCCGGAGAGAACCAGGAGGACGTCCTACCCTCACGCTGCACGGACGGGCCGCCGTCATGGCGAGTGAACTTGGAGTCAAAGCGGTCGCGCTTTCTCTGACCCATACACGCAGCACGGCGATGGCTATGGTAGTGATGGAGGGTTGAGCGGCCGACCGTTACAAGTCCCTGTTGCACATTTTTGGGGCAGCTAGTCAAAGTTCCGTTGCCTTCCCCGGTCTATAGCGCATCCACCCGGCTTCCCCGCTCTGAAACAGGCAGAAGCGCCATTTGATATGCTCAGTCGCAGCGAACATTCGTCGATTGCACTCGCTTCAACCCGAGGGGGTCTGTGCCAAGCCAGCAGGAAGTCCAGTGGTCACAACTAAAGGTGGGCGTCCTGGTCATCGTGGCGGTGGCAGCCTTAATGGCTCTCATCTTCCTCATGTCTGGCAGCACAGGTGGCTTGTTCACCGGCAAAGTCGTCCTGCATTCCTACTTTGAGAATGCTGCCGGCATCAAAGTGGGTGCTCCGGTCAATCTCGAGGGCTATACCGTAGGCAACGTCTCGAAGATCGGAATCGTCCCCGACCGCAAACTTACCCCGGTCGAAGTGACCATGAAGGTCGGCGCAAAATATCGAAACGCTATCCATACCGATTCGACCTCCAGCCTTGAAACCATTGGCGTCCTGGGCGATACCGTCGTCGATATCAACAGCAAGAGCGCAACCGGGCCGCCGGTTCAGAACAACGCGGAACTCAAGACCAATGAGACGCCAAACCTCTCCGACGTTATCAAGTCCAGCCAGGGCACGATTGAACAGTTGAACACGATCCTGGCCAAGGTCGATAACCTGGCAGACTCTCTCAACTCGACCAAAGGGTCGATCGGCGCACTCATTAATAGTCCTGACCTCTATAACAAGGGCCTGGCGACCTTGAATGAACTGTCGCGATTAGTCGACAGCGTGAGCAGTGGCAAAGGCTCCATCGGTAAGTTGGTCGCTGACGATGCCCTCTACAACCACCTCAATGAGACCGTGACCATGGTCGATCGCATGACTACCGAGATCAACCAGGGCAAAGGCACGATCGGCAGGCTGGTAAAGGATGAGCAACTGGCCGACAATTTGAGCCAGTCGGTTGCCAACGCGAACAAGTTACTCGCTGACATCAACGCCGGCAAGGGCGGCCTGGGCATGATCGCAAAGGATCCACAGTTTGCCGCGAAGCTGCGCGATACAGTCGACAAGCTTGATTCCGTGCTGAACCGGGTCGATAGCGGCCAGGGGACCATCGGTCAGCTGGTGGTTAATCCCTCTCTTTATAACAACCTCGACCAATCCCTCACGGAGACCCGAGGACTGATCGGGGCCATCCGCGAGGACCCTAAAAAGTACCTCACCTTTAAGGTGAAAATCTTCTAACCAGGTATTCAAGAACATGAAGTCTGTCCTGCTGGTAAGCACTCTTTTGTTCGGCTCGGCCCTGGCTCACGCACAAAAGGAAGTCGTTCCGCCTGAGCCCAAAGCGCCGCAAAGTTTTGACCTGACCGCCATCGACAAGACGGCCGACCCCTGCACCGACTTCTACCAGTACGCGTGCGGCAACTGGAAAAAGAACAATCCGATACCCGCCGACCAGGTGCGCTGGGGGCAATTCAGCGAGCTGAGTGAGAGAAATGACTGGCTCCTCTACCGCGAGTTGGAAGCAGCCGCTGTTCCCGCCCCGAGTCGGACGCCGCTGGCGCAGAAGTACGGCGACTTCTATGCAGCCTGCATGGATACGCAGCTCGCCGACAAAAAGGGCGTGGGCGCGCTCAGGCCTACCCTCGACGCTATCGACGCGGTCAACGACAAGAAACAACTGGGGGCTCTCCTCGGCACGCTCGAAATCAAGTACGGCGCAGCCGGAGCCTTCAGCTTCGGAGTGGGCCAGGACCAGGTCGATTCCACGCAACAGATCGCGCAAGCGGGCCAGGGCGGCCTCGGCCTGCCCGATCGCGACTACTACCTTCTCGACGACCCGCGTCAGCGGAAGATTCGTGATCAATACGTCGCCCACATCACCAAAATGTTCTCGCTCACAGGAGATACGCCGGAGAAAGCCGCCGCCGAAGCCAAAACCGTGATGGCCATGGAAACGGCGCTGGCCCAGGGCTCGATGAGCCGGGTCGACCGCAGAGATCCGGCCAAGCGCTACCACATCATGACCCTGGAGGCGCTCGAGAACCTGACGCCCGACTTCGACTGGCAGGCTTATCTCGACGGCATCCAGATGGGAAAATTCAAGACCGTCGACGTGATGTATCCGCCGTTCTTTACCACCCTGAACACCCAGATCACTACCCAGAGTCTGGACGACTGGAAGACCTACCTGCGCTGGCGCGCGCTGCATGGCGCTGCCCGCTGGCTATCGGCGCCCTTTGTGGAAGAGAACTTCAAGTTCTACGGGGCCGAGCTGCAGGGGCAGAAGGAAATGTCGCCCCGCTGGAAGCGCTGCACACGCGCCACCGACGACGCATTGGGCGAAGCGGTGGGCCAGGATTGGGTTAAGACCTACTTCAGCCCGGAGAAGAAAGAAAATCTGCTCAAGATGGTCACGGCGCTTGAAACCGCAATGGGGCAGGACATAGCGCAGTTGCCATGGATGTCGGAAGCGACGCAGAAAAAAGCTCAGGAGAAGCTGGCGCTGATTCGCGACAAAATCGGCTATCCGGAGCACTGGCGCGAATACTCGACGCTCGAGGTCAAGCGTGACGACCTGTTGGGCAATATGGCGCGCGCGGGGATATTTGAAGATCGACGGAACCTGGACAAGCTCGGCAAGCGAGTGGACGAAACAGAATGGGACATGACACCCCCGACGGTGAATGCCTACTATGCGCCGCCGATGAATGACATCAACTTTCCGGCCGGTATTCTACAGCCCCCGTTCTATGACTTTGCCAAGGATCCGGCGGTAAGCTTCGGCGGCATCGGCGTGGTCATCGGCCACGAGATGACGCACGGCTTCGACGACCAGGGAAGCAAATACGATGGCCGCGGAAACGTAAGTGAATGGTGGACTGCGGCAGATCGCAAAGCCTTCACCGAGCGAACCGATTGCGAGGTGAGACAGTACGGAGATTTCGAGGCTGTCCCCGGGCAAAAGCTGAACGGCAAACTGACGCTGGGTGAGAACACGGCGGACAATGGGGGATTGCGCATCGCGTATATCGCTCTGATGAATACCCTGGCGGCGTCCGGGCAGGGCGCGGCAGAGCCTTCGATCGACGGCTACACGCCGGCACAGCGGTACTTTCTCAGCTTCGGCCAGGTTTGGTGCGAAGACGTGCGCGAAGCGGCGGCGCGCAATTACGCGCTGACCGATCCGCACTCCCCGGGCAAATGGCGGGTAAACGGCGCAGTGCAGAATTTTGAAGAGTTTGGCAAAACATTTAGTTGCAAGAAGGGCGCCCCGATGTACCCGGAAAATGCCTGCCGGGTTTGGTGAACTTTTTTTACAGGCTGCGAAAAATTGAAGCAGAGTCCATGACGTCAAGCCGGGAAATACTGCCAAAGAAGGATCTATTCCCGGGCTGCGCCAAACTCACGTTCAAGCCCCTCTGCGAACTCCGAGCAGCTCATTCAATGACCACACCGCAAACCCTGGGAAGCCCATTCAAATCAAACGGGGAACTCCGGGTGGCCCATTCAAGCCCGATTTTGGCTTGAGTGGGGTGGGCATCCCGCCGGCGCCAAAACCTCCAGGATGCCCCGAACAAAGGGCATAGCCTCGGCCAGGCCGACCAGCGCCACACGCGATGGCCTCGCTCGCCGCAGCGAGCATTATCGCCGCAGCGAGCATTATCGCCGCAGCGAGCATTAGCCCCTTAGGTGCGCTTGTGACGCTTTTAGGGAGAAAGGCCACACCACGAGGACCGAAAGCCCCGGACCAGCCGCTGTTTTTGGGAAGAAGGAGAGCACCAAAAAACGATCTACCACGGTCTAACGCAATGGGTACCGCCCAAGGGTAGGTTCCCGAGCTACGGGGCCTCAATAAAGCAGTGAGGTGGGGTTCTCTTTGAGAGAAACCACGCGAGAAGAAGTGATTCAGTCCGGTGTCAACCGGTAACCGCCGTAGAGCAGAACCAGCATAGGTATACCCGGTCGACAGCGGGGAAGTTGGATTTTTCTTGATGAAAAATCCAGTCAAGCGCCTCGCCGCTGGGTATGGTTGTGCTGGGTCTGCTCTAGCCGAAAGTGGTTCTAGCTTTTACAATTACCGCTAGGATCCATTTTTCATACAGTTTAGCTGCACAGGCAGCCCTAGACCGCGACAGCGACCAGGATGAAGGAAACGCATGACGTTCAGGAAATTCGGCCGGATCACTCTGGCCTTGGTAGTGTCCCTGGGAATGGGACTGGGAGTGAACTCCTGCAGTACGAATCACACGGTCGGTTATTTTTACGTCACCGGAACCCAATACAATCAGATTTCCGGATTCAGGATCGATAGCAATATCGGCAATCTGACGCCGATTCCCAACTCGCCTTTCGGGTCCGGCGGCGTCAATCCCATCAGGGAAGTGTTGGCCAATGCGGGCCGGTTTCTCTATGTGCTGAATGCCGGATGCGGAACATCGCAGCTTCCCTGCCCAGCCGGTACTGCGCCGAGCGATACCGGAGCGAATATCTCTCTGTTCACCATCGGCGGCAAGGGCGCGCTCAGTTTCCAGGCGGCTTACAACAGCCAGGGCAACCAGCCGATCGCCATACAGACGGATACTGCCGGCACGCACCTCTTTGTGCTCGATTCGACAGTGCCTGATCCAACCACGTGCGTCGCCTACGTGCCTTCGAATCCCGCCTCGGTTTGCGGAGACGTCACCGCTTTCAACATCGACCCGAATACCGGCCGCCTGTCGCTGATCACCAACCTGCAGGTCAAGGATTCTCGGGGCACCAATCTGACCTACTTCCCGGTCGGCGGCTCGCCCATCTACTTTTACCTCACGCCGAGTAACTCATTCCTGTACACGATTGAGAAGGGTAGCGGAAGCAGTTCCGATCCGACGCAGGCAGTATTTGTCTACGCGCAGAATGCCGGCCAGTTGACCCTGACGCAAAATACGCCCATCCCCACAGGCGCTACGAATCTGACCTACATCTACGCAACGACCAGATACGTCTATCTCATCGATGCAGGGGACGGAACAACGCCCGGCCAGATTCTGCCCTACACCGTCGGAACCAACGGCGCGCTGCAATCACTGGTAGGCGGAAAGGTGAACAACAGCGGCACGACTGCCAACCCAGGACCTATGATTGTCGACCGTCAAGGCAAGTTCCTGTACGTCACCAATGCGGGTCCCAACCTTACGGAAACCAGCCCGGCAAGCACGGTGAGCGCATATTTCATCGATCAATCGACGGGCTTTCTGAACCCGCTTTCTTCAGGCGCGAACGCCACGAGCACACCCTTCGGCACGGGATCCTCTCCACGTTGCATTGTGGAAGATCCGTCCAACCAGTACCTCTACACGGCCAACTATTCTGACAATTCGGCGACCGGCGCCATCATCAACACCTCAACGGGAACGCTGACGACGTTGCGCGGTAAGACTTCTACCCCAGTTACTCCGCAGCCAACCTGGTGCGTGTTCAGCGGTACGTTGTTCTAAGGCTTCAGGCGCGGCTTCCCATACCTTTTTCAGGCCCGGCCTTAGGCCTGAAAGAGGCACGGGGGCCGCTCGAACGACAAAGTTGCAGGCAATAACAATCGATTCAGTAGCCAGTTCAGTATTTGGGCGCGGGTGGCCGAAAGCCTCCCCAGCTTTTACAATGCAAGTGGGCCTCAAAAAGACTCTCTATCCATAGCTCTGCTGCGAGCTGCAGCCCTGCTCCATGCTTTCGTTGGGCCAGGATGAAGGAAGCGCATGAAGTTCAGTAAATTCGGCCGGATCGCATTGGCCTCTGTTGTATCCCTTGGAATCGGATTCGGTGTTACTGCGTGCGGACCAAGCAATACCATTGACTTTATTTACGTCACGTCTTCCAAGCCAAACCCCGGACAAATCAACGTCTACAAGGTCGATAGCCAAGCGGGCTCGTTGATCCCGATTGCCGATTCTCCCTACAGTTCGGGTGGCCGGAATCCGGTAGCTGACGTTGCGTCAGCCGATGGCAAGTATTTGTATGTGGTCAACCATGACGACAACACCGTCGTGCAATTCGCAATCGGCACAGACGGCAAGCTGTATCCGCAACGAACCTGCAATACTCCCGGCAGCTTTCCGATACAACTGGCGATCAACAAGGCCGGGACCTATCTCTACGTCGTCACGACCTATCAGCCGAACTTCAGCAGCAGCATTCCCGGTCCTGGCGCATTGGTCGTGTTCCCCATCAGTTCCAACGGCCAACTCGGCGCCACCGCCAGCCCTTGCATTCCCGTTGCGAATGGCACCAACGGCTTCTTCCCGCTGGGAAAGAATCCGGTAGCTGTCAATGTGTTGCCCAGCGGTGGCTATGTATACGCGGTCAACGAAGGTGACGCCACGCTTTCCGCATTTCAGGTTGGTTCGAATGGTGCGCTTACCGCGATAGGCACTTACCCAGTCGGCGTGGCCCCGAATGCAATCGCCAGTGATCCAACGAACAAGTTCCTGTACGTCACCGACGGCGCCGCCAACCAGATGATCGGTTACCTCATCCAGACGAACGGAACGCTCATCAACATGCAGACCCCGTTCAAAACGGACAATCTGCCTGACTCCGTGCAGGTGGATCCGCGCGGCATTTATGTGTACGTTGCGAACTACAACGCTAATGACGTAAGCGCCTTCACCATCGATCGCTCTACCGGTAATGCCACACAGATCGCCGGTGCGGCAGTTTACGCTGTCGATGCCGGACCAACGTGTGTTCTGATCGAACCCGCGGAAGCTCGCTATATTTACACGACAAACTTCCTGGGTAACACGGTCTCGGGCTTGTTCCTGAATCCTCCTACTGGCGCACTCTCTGCCGTGCAGAACACCCCGTTCCGGGCAGCAAGCCAACCAACCTGCGCCGCCGCGATTACCCACGGTAACCACTCGGTCGAAGTTGTGCAGCCATAGCCGGCATTCGATAAAAAAAGGCCACACGCTCATCGCGTGTGGCCTTTTTACTTGGCCCACGACCGTTCGCTTACCCTCCTCTGCTCGAGGGCTTGCATGTTCACGTATTCTAGAGATGGTTCTGCTGTTAGGAGCGCGGGTTGTTCAACGTGAAAGAAGCAAAGCGCTGGAACATTGCCTTAGCCATCGTGCTGGCTGTCTCCGCCGTGATCTACCTTACGAGCATCATTTCTCCCCCCTCACTGATGGACGACTCTGACGCCGTCGAGGCTCAGATCGCCCGAACGATGTTGAGTTCGGGCGATTGGGTAACAGCTCAGCTCGATGGAGTCAAATACCTCGAAGAAGTCGCCCTTGTCGTGGTGGCTCATGGACATCTTCTACAAGGTTTTCGGCTTTCATGATTGGGCCGGACGGATCGTTTTCGCGCTCACCGCAGTCGGGCTTGCATGGTTGACCGCTGCGATAGGCAAATGGGCGTTTGGATGGCGATCGGGGTTCTTTGCAGGATTGGTGACAGGCACATGTGTAGGCCTGTGGCTATTTACGCGCGTTCTCATTCCCGACGTCATGCTCACATTCGCTATCACCCTGGCTATGTGGGCCTTTCTTCGGGTTTACGACAAAGACGAAAAGCACCCTGCCTGGTGGGCCAGGTTGTACTTCGTATGTCTGGCATTGGGCCTCATGCTAAAGAGTCTCATTGGCGTCGTTTTCCCGATCGGTGCGGCGATACTCTTTCTCCTTGCCACCAGGCAACTATTTTCATGGTCCACATGGAAGCGATTACGTCCGATTTCGGGGATAGTAATCATGCTGTTGATCGCGGCTCCCTGGCATATCATTGCGACTCTCCGTAACCCGCCCTATTTTGCCTGGACATTGAAAAGTATCCCCGGCCACTATCACGGCTTTCTTTGGTTTTATTTCGTCAACGAACAGCTGCTGCGATTTCTGAACCTGCGCTATCCCCGCGACTACGACACCGTGCCGCGCATATGGTTTTGGCTCTTGCACCTGGCCTGGCTTTTTCCCTGGAGCGTTTATCTGCCTGCGATTTCCAGACTCTCGTTCAAGCCTCAGGACCGGGCTGGGAAGACGAGGCTGCTCGCGCTCTGCTGGATTGCCTTCGTTCTGATCTTCTTCACGTTCTCCACCACGCAGGAGTATTACTCCATGCCTTGCTATCCCGCCTTCGCTCTCTTGCTCGGTTGCGCGATGGCTGAGGACAATGCGTGGCTGAGGGGAGGAACGCGGGCGCTGAGCATCGTAACCGGCCTTGCCGGCGTGGCCTGCTTTGCCCTGCTTTTCGCCGTGCGTCATGTCCCCACGCCAGGAGACATCACCGCCGCACTCAGCGTTCATCCCAACGCCTACAAACTATCGCTCGGTCACATGGAAGATCTCACCATCGATTCTTTCGCCTACCTGCGCGTCCCACTGGCCATCGCCGGGGTTGCTTTCCTGATCGGAGCCCTCGGTTCTCTGAGAGCGATCGGCGCGCATGCCCAGCGTCGCGTCTACTTGGCCGCCGCGCTCATGATGGTCATCTTTTTTCAGGCTGCCCGATTGGCTATGGTCAAGTTTGATCCCCTTCTCTCGTCGCGAGACTTTGCGGAGATCATCGTGAAAGATCCACCCGGAGAGATTGTTCTCGATCACAGCTACTACTGGTTTTCTTCGATTCCGTTTTATACAGGCCGGCCTGCCCTTCTTCTCAATGGACGAACAAACAACCTGGAATATGGATCGAATGCGCCAAACGCTCCAGATGTATTCATCGATGACGCCAAACTACAAGCACTATGGTCAAAACCGCAGCGCCTCTATCTTGTTGCGCGATCAAACCAAATCCCGAGGTTCGATCAACTGCTTGGGAAGAGCAATATCGAGACTCTCTATCGAAGCGGCGGAAAGCTCCTCATGACAAATTCACCATGCTGCAGCAAGTGAGAGCAGCGTGCACGATCGGCCGTCCTCCGGGTCCATCCAGCGGGAGTTGCAATCAAGGGAACACTTGTCAGCGCAATCGGAGATGAATACGAACCTGCCCAAGCGAATGCCACAAGCACGCCAGCGAGGGGTGCGCCTTATGATCGCCACCACCCTGGTTGCCTTTGCAGTCCTTTGCGCACTCCCGCGCATCCCGCTTGGGGCTGCTTATCATGTCTTCGCCGACACTCGCTCTCTCCTCGGGATACCCAATTGCCTGGACGTCCTCTCTAATATCCCATTCATAGTTTCAGGACTGTCGGGAATCCTTTGGCTCAGCCGAGCGGCGAGCGCTGACGCATTCCACACGAAACTGGAAAGAACTGTTTACCTCGTATTCTTTTTGGGGGTTGCCCTCACGGGGTTCGGATCGTTCTGGTATCACTTGGCGCCAAATAACGACCGGCTGCCGTTCGATCTTCTGCCCATGACGTGCTCTTTCATGGCCATTCTGACATCTGTGGCCATCGAAAGAATCGGCGTGCAATTCGGAAAGCCGATCTTCATTCCGCTATTGTTGTTTGGCTGCGCGAGCGTTGGATACTGGTACTTCAGTGAATTGCGGGGGAACGAAGACTACCGCTTTTACCTCTTTGTTCAGTTTTTTCCGCCCATACTCATTGCGATGATGATCGCTCTATTCCCTCCTTCGTATACAGGCATGAAGTATCTGGTCGCGGCATTCTTCATGTTTGTCGCGGCCAAACTTTTCGAATTGTTTGATACTCAGATTTACCAGGTTGGGCATCTGGTAAGCGGCCACTCGCTAAAGCACTTCACCGCCGGCATAGCGTGTTATGTGATCTTGCTCATGCTGCAGCGCCGGCAGGTCGTTGTCCCTCGATCTGAGCTCGCTTAATATTTTTAATGATCGTGTCTACCCCGACCGGGTACGCGCGGAGGCAATATGAAACAAGCTATTGTTGAACTATTAGTATGTCCCGCTTGTCACAGTCAACTTGAGATGACGGTTCAAAACCGCAACGTAGGGGAGATTGTCGAAGCCTCCTTTCGATGTCTCAACTGTGGCGCAATTTTTCCCGTCGTGGGCGGGATTCCCCGCTTTCTGCCGCAAAATCTTTCGAAAGATCAAAAAGCGACGGCGGACGCATTCGGTTACGAATGGACTCACTACTCGACGATTACTGCAGAGGACCGGAGAGAATTTCTTGACTGGATCTCACCGCTGGGTCCAAAGGATTTCGAAGACAAAATTGTTTTGGACGGTGGCTGCGGGAAGGGTCGGCATATCTTGTTGGCGGCTCAATTCAACGCTCGTACGGTCGTCGGAATCGACCTGTCCTCTGCAGTTGAGTCAGCGTATCGGAACACCCTTCACCTTCCGAATGTGCACGTGATCCAGGCAGACATGTCTTATCTTCCTTTCAAACGTCCATTTGATTTGGCATACAGTATCGGCGTGTTGCACCATCTTCCCGTTCCAAAGGATGGATTCATCGCCTTAGCTGGCCATGTCAAGCCGGGTGGCCGGATAGCTACCTGGGTTTATGGCAAAGAAGGCAATCTTTGGATTGAGAAGCTGGTTGATCCGGTGCGAAAGAATATTACTTCGCGTCTACCGCGGGTTGTGACTCGCATTCTCTGCGTTCCGCCGGCAATTGTCTTGTACGCGGGGCTCAAGTTGCTCTATCGGCCCGCAAAGACACGCGCTTGGCTTAAACGCCTGCTCCCTTATTCTGATTATCTTTGCTCTATTTCGAACTATTCCTTTGCAGAGAACTTCTGGAACGTTTTCGATCAGCTCGTTGCTCCGACTGCCTTTTACCATAGCCAGGAAGAGATGGTTGACTGGTACCAAACCATACAGGGGCAGCAGACGCGCATTTCCAGGCACAACGGAAACAGTTGGCGTGGCACAGCTCTCATTGCCGATCCACCCGCTTAGAGCAGAGCCAGCATAGGTGTACCCGGTCAGAGCCCGGGGTGTTGGATTTTTCTTGATAAGAAATCCAGTCAGGTATCCTTGCCGCTGGGTACAGTCGTGCTGATTCTGCTCTAATCGCCTCTGAGATACGTTCCTTCTCCGGGAGCGACGCGGCGAATCGACGGAAAGCGTACCGATCAGCGGCTGGGCTGCAGTTGCCGGCGGATCCAGTTTCTCCCTGGGCGCTCGATGAATCGTTTTGTGAGCAGCGCTGCGATGACGAGCAGCAGGTAAGAAATCCAGGGATCGAAGACGATCAAACCACTCTTCTCAAGGAGGCGCGAATCATGCAGCAGCGTCCATAGATTGAAGTGCAGCAGATAGAGACAATAGCTGCACTCGCCGATGGCGATAAACGGCAGCAGACCAAAGAAACCCGCCACCCGATTGCGGCCGGCCAGGCAGAGGATCACCCCAGCGAACAACGGCATCAGCAAGCCATCGTGCAGCAGCACATAGGGCAGCCGGTCACTCACACAAAGAATCAGGTAAAGCGTGACAAAGGCAAAGAGGCCAGCGACCACGCGCTTGCGGCTCTCAGGGCGGATTCTGTCATTGAGAAAGCCCAGCACCATGCCAAACGCGAAGGAAGGCAGGTGCTGCAAAGGCATGAACTTCAATGCCCGCATCCAGGCGCCGGTAGAGTACCGGTCAGGGTGGAGATCCCCATCCGGATGGAAGTACGTGTAGAGCGCCGGGAGCACCAGGCTCGAAAGCCATACCGCGCCCAGGATCAGCAGCATCGTCCGCACACGTTGCGGGCGGCGACGCATGATCAGCCAGGGAAACAGCAAGTAAAAGAATGCTTCGGTCGACATCGTCCACGCAGGCGTGTTCCAGAACGTGGAGAGCGTCGGGTGCCAGCCCTGCAGCAGCAGCGGCGTGAGGACCAGACCCAGGCCAAAATCCGCCTTGGTGTGCGCATGCACCTCCTGCATCAGCATGCCCCCCGAGAGCAGCAGGCTGAACGCATACACGGGGTACAGCCGGGAGAAGCGAGCCGCCCAGAAACTCCGCGCAGTCAAAGCTCCGCGTTCGGCGCGATCGGCATAGTTGTACGTGAGGATGAAGCCGGAAAGAAGCAGGAAGAAGCTTACCGAAACGTAACCGCCGTTGACGATCGGGGCGAATGGACCGAAGGCATGGGGATCAGCGAAATGAAAAAAAACAAGATTGAGTGCGGCAAAGCATCGGATGCCGGTGAGCGCCGGCAATTGTGGCCGCCGTGGCGCCGAAACGGAAACCGGCTGCACCGGTAACGGAAACACGGATACCTGACGTGAGGAAGCCTCAACCGGGGGGCCGGGCACTGGAGCCGTTCTTTCTGCTACCTCCCGTGCAAACGGGTCTTCCGCAAGTGTGCTCCTTGGGGTCAGGCGGTCACCAGGGAACCGACCTTTTCTCCGCTCACGACGCGCAGGATATTCCCAGGCCGGTTCATGTTGAAAATAATCATGGGTAAATTGTTGTCCTTGCACAGACTCACGGCGGTGCTGTCCATGACCTTCAGACCGAGCCGGAGAATCTCCATGTAGGTAATCTGCTCGAACTTGATTGCATCTTTTTTGATAACAGGGTCCGCGTCATAAATCCCTTCCACTTTCGTGGCCTTGAGCAGAACATCGGCCTTGATTTCCATGGCACGCAACGGAAGCCGCTGTATCCGTAGAGAAGTAAGGATTGCCCAGGCCTGCGGCGAAGATCACCACGCGCCCCTTCTCCAGATGGCGAATGGCGCGACGCCGGATATAGGGTTCGGCCACCTGGTTCATTTCGATGGCTGACATGACACGGGTCTGCACGCCGCTCTTTTCCAGGGCATCCTGCAGCGCGATTGAGTTAATGACCGTAGCCAGCATTCCCATCTGGTCAGCGGAAACGCGATCCATCATGCGCGCCTGTTCGGCGACACCGCGGAAAAAGTTGCCACCGCCTACGACGATCGCGACGTCTACGCCGAGATCCCGTACCGCTAATACTTCCTGAGAAATTTCATGGAGCCGGACGACGTCCACGCCAAAACCGCGGTCGGCCGCCAACGCTTCTCCAGACAATTTGAGAAGGACTCTCTTGTACATTCATGCAAAGTATCGCACATCTGGGAGGGTGGACTCTCGCTCGGCTGCGACACGGATCGTGAGAAAGGAGAAAGGGCCGGGAATAATTCCCAGCCCCTCTTTTCCTGTTTGCCAACCGCGTTATTCTGCTGCTGCGGTTTGCTTGATCTGCGCCACGGTCCAGACCGGGTCCCCGACCTTGAAACGGGCGAAGCGGCGAACGCTGAGGTTCTCACCCAGCTTGCCGATCTTCTGCGCAATCAGGTCCTTGATGGCGAAGGTCTGGTCTTTAATGAAAGGCTGATCGAGCAAGCAGACTTCTTCGTAAAACTTGCTCATCTTGCCTTCCACGATCTTCTCGATCATCGCAGGCGGCTTGCCGGTGGCTGCAGCCTGGGAACGATAGATATCCTTCTCCCTCTCCAGATCCTGCTCGGTCACGTCTTCACGGCGGATATAGCGGGGGTCGGTGGCCGCGATGTGCATGGAGATGTCTTTCAACAGCTCCTGGAAATCCTCAGTGCGGGCGACAAAGTCGCTCTCGCAATTGATTTCGATCAGCACACCGATCTTGCCGCCAGCGTGGATGTAGGTGCCCACGGCGCCTTCAGACGTGCTACGCGAAGACTTCTTTGCGGCAGACGCCATGCCCCTCTTGCGAAGTACAACAATGGCCTGGTCGAGATCGCCCTTGGCTTCCGCGAGCGCGTTGCGGCAGTCCATCATGGGAGCGCCCGTCTTCTCGCGAAGCTCCTTGACCTGTGCGGCGGAGATATTTTCAGTCACGGTTGACATCCTCTTGCAGTTCCTTTGCTAGGCCCGTTAACGAGCCCTGAATCTCCGGCCGAAGACCGAAGAAAGATATACCGAGGGCCAGAGAACAAGCTTCGGCGTATGCCGTGGCTTGTCTCTGGCTATGAGGTTTGAACTAGAGTGTGCTTTCGGCCGCTTCCGGCTCATCGACAGAAGTGATCACACCGGGGGCCTTGCGAATACCGCCACCCAACGCAGCTTCCAGATCGACTACTTCAGAATCCACTGCAGGCTCGTCCGCGCCTGCTTCCAAACCGGCAACCTCGACGGGGGCAGCTTCGAGCTGCTCATCAGCCGATACGCCGGCCGATACCCCAGCTTCGCTGGCGCGCTTGTCGTTGACCATCTGCACGCCCTCGACAACTGAATCGGAAATCTTCGAGGTGAACAGGCGAATGGCACGCAACGCGTCATCGTTACCGGGAATGACGTAATCGACGACCGTAGGATCGCAGTTGGTATCCACCACAGCGACCACAGGAATGCCCAGCTTGCGAGCTTCCTTCACGGCAATGGCTTCATTATTCGAATCGACGATAAAGAGCGCATCGGGCAAGCGGCGCATGTTCTTGATGCCGGCCAGATTGGCCTGCAGATGCTTGCGCTCCCGCTCCAGCTTGATGACTTCTTTTTTGGTCAGCAATTCATAGCGGCCGTCGGTCGCCATCTCGTCCAGTTCCTGGAGGCGCTTGACCGACTTCTGCACCGTGATCCAGTTGGTCAGTAGACCACCCAGCCAGCGCTGATTGATGTAGAACATGCCGCAACGGTTTGCTTCTTCCGCGATCGCGTCCTGAGCCTGTCGCTTGGTCCCGACAAAAAGGATGACTTTGCCCTGGCCGGTCAGATCGGTGACAAACTTGCTGGCTTCCTTGAACATCTTCAAGGTCTTTTGCAGGTCGATAATGTAAATGCCGTTGCGCTCGCCGAAGATGTATTCCTTCATCCGCGGGTTCCAGCGTTTCGTCTGATGCCCAAAGTGGACGCCCGCTTCGAGCAGTTCCTTCATCGTGATTGTGGCCAAACTACCTCCTCTTGGAATGCATCCCGGCGTGCCGGGATTGATTTCCCTCGCCCGCTCCGCAAATTGCGGGCGGGGAAGATTTTGTACTGCAACTCAACCGGCGCCGTGCCGAAAGTACTAGCGTTTGCTGAACTGGAACCGCTTACGGGCACCCTTCTGTCCGTACTTCTTCCGTTCCTTGATGCGCGCGTCACGCGACAAAAGACCGTCGGCCTTGAGCGTCTTGCGCAACTCGATGTTGAACTCGAGCAGGGCGCGTGCGATGCCCATCTTGACCGCGTCTGCCTGGGCGCTGACTCCGCCGCCCTTGACCGTGGCCAGAACATCAAAAGTTGCCGAATGCTCCGTCAACACCAACGGGCGCTTAGCAGAAACCCGCTGCTGATAGGTGACGAAATACTCCTCGAAACCTTTCGCATTGACGACGAAGTTGCCGCTGCCGGGGCGCAAGAAAATACGCGCCACACTGGACTTGCGACGCCCTGTTCCGTAGTACTGAACCAAATCTGCCATGACCGTCCTATTCTTTGCCGTATCTCACTACAGGGTGACGACCTAACGAGCCGCCAGTTCCAAAACTTCGGGCTGTTGTGCCTCGTGGGGGTGCTTATCTCCCCGATAGACCTTGAGCTTGGTGGCCATCTGCCGGCCCATTTTGCTCTTGGGCAGCATGCCCTTGATCGCGTCTTCCACGATCTTTTCCGGACGCCGCTTGAGCAACCGTACGAACGACTCTTCGCGCAGCCCACCGGGGAAACCGGTGTAGCGGCGGTATACCTTCTGCTCGGCCTTGAGACCAGTCAGCACGATCTTTTCCGCGTTCACCACAATGACGTGGTCGCCCATGTCGATAAACGGGGTGTACTTCGGACTGTTCTTACCAGCAAGCCTGCTGGCCGCTTCGGTCGCCAGGCGACCCAGCGTCTTGCCGCTGGCGTCAACCACAAACCATTTGCGGTGAATATCGTGCGAGCTCGGAAAATACGTAGACATCGTTCCAGTTCTCCCAGGAAGCTTTCGTCAGGATGCGCCTTTACGCCGCAAATATAGCGCGGCCGGCAGATGCTCTCCCGCAAACGAAAGATTCGAAATCGCTTGAGTAGCGAAGAATGGATATTTGAAAGCGCTTCTTCGGGTTCGCTTTCCTGGCAGGCTGCCTGGGCTCGCTCAATCTTTAGATCGGTTTCCCGTGAAGCAGCTTCCCGGCCTTCACTTCTCTCGAATCAGACGGCGAATACAGAGGCCGGACACGGCACTGCGCAAGAGCTCTAGACTAACGCAATCAGGCTAGGGAGTCAACGGGGGTGGGGGTACCACCTGCGCACAAAAGAGGCATTTTCCCTTCATTCCTAACACCATACGCTCTGTTTGGAAAGATACCGGAGGTTCCTCCTCATTATGAAACAACGTGCTTCTGAATCGCTGGTGGCGGTCCTCATTCGCATCGGCCTATTGCTCGCCCTTGCCATCCTGCTCATGGCCGAGAACGCCCAGGCGGAGACGCTACAAGCTCGATTGACCCAGTCTGGTGTATCCCGAACAGTTCACCTCACATACCTCCAGCTACACGATCAGGCTGCAGGCATTCGCTTCGACCAGAGGGCGTAGCAGCATCGCGCCCGGTCGGACGAGCAAGGAAAATGCTATGAAGTTTCAAAAGCCGTTTTCTACTCTGATGTCCGCGGCCCTGCTCTATAGCTCGTTCAGCGCAGCTTCAAGGGGCCAGCAAACGGCCGGTAGTGGCGTCGCTTCTCCTGCTCCCTCGGCAACCGCCGCTCCCGCAGCCCAATCCCCCGCCGCCCAATCCCCCGCCGCCCAATACGCAGAGCCGCTTACCGAAGACGCTTTGCGCACCCGCCTGCAGGGGAAGCTGATCTTCCTGCGCGGCTCCTACCTGGGAGATAACCTTAACTTCGACATGAACGGCAAGGTGAACGGCTCGCCAGCCATAGGCTCCTTCACCCTTTCCGCCTTTGAAGTGGTCAAAGTAAGTCTTTCCAAGCGGAAGCTGGAAATCGACGCCGATCGCTACGGACTCCACTATTTTGGCGTGCTGCCGTACGAAGACGAAACCAAGTCCTTCGACAAGGTCAAGATCTCCAAAAAGCCAGTGCATATCACGATCGAACGCGAAGCGATCGTTACACCGAAGGTGAAGAAAGACAAGAAAAAGAAGGACGAGCCTACCCCGGAGCAATTGGCGGCCGCCCAAACGACAAAAACGGCTGTGGCCTCGGTAACCGGCGATGTTCGCCCAGAGACCGTTCGCCCAGAGACCATTCTCCTGGGGACAGTGACGCCGGCACACAGCGCCATGGTCATGAATAAGGCGCTCGAAACCGTCTTCGCCGCCGATATCGACCAGAGCATGATGGCCCACCTGCCTGACTACTGGCAGGAGTACTTCACCAGCAAGAGCCAGCACAAGCAGTACATGCCGGCCGACGGCAATATCAAGGTCGTCAGCGAAGGCATCACGCCTCCCCGGGTTTTGAACAGCATTGACCCCAGCTCGAACGAATACGCTCAAAAGTTTGGCATTGCCGGCATGGAACTATTGCGGACGGTAGTCGACGCCACGGGCGTTCCGCGGCAGATGGCGATCGCTCGTCCGATTGGCTTCGGACTGGACGAGAAGGCAGTGGATGCGATCAAGAACTCGCGATTCCGCCCGGCAACGCTCAACGGCCAGCCGGTACCAGTGGTGGTGGACCTGGTAGTCACCTTTCGTATCTATTCCAACGGGACGGAACCGGGTGCGGTCATCGAAGAGACGAAGACCAAGGAAACGAAGCCCGCCGCGCTCGCCGCTTCCGTGGCCGACACCGACCGCTCCCAGTAAAACAGGTGCTAGTCTGAATCAGTGAGCCAACGGTTTCTCAACCTGATTCGCGTAGGTGAAACGGCTGAAGTAGCCGCTGCAGTCGAAGAAGATCCTTCCTTGTTGACCAGCAGAGACGCCCAGGGCGTTTCTGCTTTTTTGTGGAGTATTTACAACCGGCAGCCGCTGATCCGGGACTTCCTGGTCACCCACTTGAAGGAGCTCGATATCTTCGAGGCTTCTGCGTTCGGTGATTGCACCCGTATCGAGCCGCTGCTCGAGAAGGACGCCATGCTGGTGCATCAGGATTCGGCCGACGGCTGGTCTCCCCTGCATCTGGCGGCGGCCTTCGGCGGCCCCCAAGCCACTGCCCTGCTGCTTTCCCACGGAGCGCACCTCCACCGCTTCTCGCACAACCCCATGCGCAACCAGGCGCTCCATGCCTGTATTGCTCTGAGCCGTGATCCTGAAACGGTGCGGCTCCTGATCGCCCAGGGCGCGGATGTGAATATGGAGCAGGCTGGAGGCTACACGCCGCTGCACCAGGCTGCGGCTGCCGGGCTGGAAGAGGTCACCCGGATATTGCTCGAAGCCGGCGCAGATCCTGCGAAGGTTTGCCATCAGGGAAAGACGCCGGCCGATTATGCCCGCGATAAAAAGCATGAGGGTGTAGTTAGCCTGCTGTCGGCAGGTTAGCGCCTCAGGCCTTTTATTCGTAGGCCAGTGCCTCGATAGGGTCTTTGCGGGCGGCCTTCAGTGCGGGATAACTTGCGCCCACCAGCGCACCGCCGAAGGCGATCAGGGTTGCGGCAATCATCCAACCCGTGCTGATCGGGAATGGCAATGTCGGGAAACGTACATCCATCCCCGCCTGCAACGCGAAGGTGACTCCAATACCCAAAGCGATGCCTACCAATGCAAGCACTGCCGTCTCTCTCAAGACCAAACTCACGATGTAAAACTGCGATGCGCCGAGCGACTTGAGAATACCGATCTCCCGCGTCCGCTCGAGCACCGCCGTATACATCGCCTGAAAAATCACGATGAAGCCGACCACTACCGCGAGGCCAATCACCACATGGAGCGCATCGCTGAACGCGGGCAGATGTTCAGGCGTCATCTGGGCTACGGCGTCCGCCACTGACTGAATCTGATACTGAGACATGCCAGGGCGTGCATGGATCGCCTGCTCGATCAGCTCCTCGTTTTTAGGATCGTCGCTCTTCACAAAGATCAGCGAAGCATTGTTTTCCGCGCCTAACAAAGCACCGAGCGTCCGGATAGGCAAGAACTTGCGTCCGCCCTTGCCATGCTCCACAATGCCGCAAATGCGGTAGGTGTGGTCGAGCACGGGAATCATGTCCCCCACGGCGTAGTGCTTGCCGGTCCGAGCGAATATATCGTCCACGATGACTTCATTCGGACCCTGAAATGGGCCGCCGGAAACAAAGACAAAGGGACGCAGAGCGTTGTAGCTGGCATAGTCAATGCCCCAGATAGTCTCCACGGCGGTCTTTACAGTGAGCTGCTGGATCGCCGGAGACGCTACCGCGACGTGCGGGAGCCGGGCAATGATATCGGCCACCTTGGCTGGAATAGGCGCGCCGCTGACCCCAGTGAGAAAGCTGGCATTGGGTGGGCGAACAATCAAATCCGCACCTATACCGCTGGTCTGCTTGCGCGAGCCCTCGATCTGGCCGACCATGATGCCGACGATCGACAGAATCATGGCGACTTCAATGGCTACTGCGAGAATGCTGATCGACGATCGTAGCGGCCGATGCAGTAAATTGCCGATAACTAACCTATTCATGTTATTCGCCTGACTGAGCGAGTGTAGCAAAATCATGGGGATGACCTGATTCACGCAGAGGTCACCGCACCCGGGGTGCTTTGCAGGCGGTGGCAGCACAACCGGGGAATATGTTCCAGTAACTCAAAAGATGCTGTAGTGCGCACAAACAAAAGGCCTACAGGGATTTACTTTTGACCTGTTACGGGTGCAGCCTTAAGGTGAAGAAGGTTTCTTGGAATCTTCTTCTAAATGAGCCATCGCGCGGGCAATGGGTGTGATGCATGGGTAATTTCGGCGACACATTACGGCAGGAACGCGAGTTTCGCGGGGTCACGTTAGACGCTATTACGCGGGTAACGAAGATCAGCAAACGTCACCTGATGGCATTGGAAGAAGAGCACTTCGACGCCCTGCCAGGTGGAGTTTTCAACAAGAGCATGGTGCGCGAATATGCGCGCGTCGTGGGTCTCGACCAGGATGAGTGGGTCAAGCGCTACCTTTCCGCGCAACAGTTGACCGGGGCCGTATCCGATGAAGATGGCTGGATGCGCTTCGCCGAAAACGCCAGCAAGGCCCGTGGCGGGGGTGGTAACCGCCCTGACCAGAGGCTACGCTGGACTGGCATTGGCGTGCTACTGCTGTTGGTCGCCGGTCTGAGCTGGTTCGTATACAGCTACGTGCACAGGAAAATCTCTCTCAGCATGCCGGTCGCGGTGACCCGGACTACAACGGCGGCGCTTCATAACAAGTCCAACCTGTACCCGTCCGTCCCATTATCCAGTCTCCATCATGGCGCTTGAGGCATTTTCGCAATTACGCTGGTCCGATTAAGAGCGGCGAGGTGTGGTTTTCTTTGAGAGAAAACCACGTAAAGGCCGGTTGCTTCGATCTAGACCAATTGCGCAAATGCTTAAGCCTTTGCGTGGCTGATTCCCCTCTGATACCGTCATAAAAGGTTCACAGAGCCGCAACTCGCGGCGACTCCTGAAGGCGTCCTGTACCAAGTTGGCCGTAGGCAGCGCATGCGTGTTCTGCTCTGATTGCGGCTGGCGGGTGCGCTCGATCCATGCAGGTTGAGAAATGCCGCCAGGCACTCTGGAACAGGAGGGAGTTGCATTTGCCACAACATGATCGATTTCTATTTACATCCGAGTCGGTGACTGAAGGCCATCCCGACAAAATCGCCGATCAGATTTCCGACGCCATCCTCGATGCCTGCCTCGCGCAGGATCCCTTCAGCCGTGTCGCCGCGGAAACACTGACCGCGACCGGCCTGGTGGTCATCGCCGGGGAAATCACCACCAAGGCGTACGTTGACTTCCAGTCTCTGGTGCGCGGTGTCGTCGCCTCGATTGGCTACGACAACGCTCTGTATGGGTTCGACTCCAACACCTGCGCCGTTATCTCCAGCATCAACAAGCAGTCCGGCGACATCGCCATGGGCGTGGACACGGGCGGAGCCGGCGATCAGGGCATGATGTTCGGTTATGCGACGAACGAGAATGCCGATCTGATGCCCACACCGATTTCGCTCGCCCACAAACTCTGCCAAAAGCTGACCGAAGTACGCAAGAGTGGGCTACTCTCGTATCTTCGTCCCGATGGCAAGAGCCAGGTCACGGTGGAGTACGACAAGGACATGAATCCGGTGCGCGTGGATGCCGTGGTTATTTCCACACAGCACTCCGAAAACGTATCGACCGAAGAGCTGCGCGCCGACATCCTGAAGCACGTCATTCAGGCGACGCTGCCCGCGAACCTGCTCGACGCCGACACCAAGTACCACATCAACCCGACCGGACGTTTCGTCATCGGCGGCCCCATGGGCGATACCGGCCTGACGGGACGCAAGATCATCGTCGATACCTACGGCGGCATGGGCCGTCACGGCGGCGGCGCATTCAGCGGCAAGGACCCGACAAAGGTGGATCGTTCGGCAGCCTACATGGCCCGCTACATTGCCAAGAACATCGTCGCGGCCGGTCTGGCCAAGCGCTGCGAAGTGCAGTTGGCGTATGCCATCGGCGTAGCTGACCCGGTCAGCGTGCTGGTAGAAACCTTTGGCACGGGCGAGGCTGATTCTGCGACCCTGCAAAAGCTGGTTCGCGAGAACTTCAAGCTGACACCGAAAGGCATCATCGAAAGTCTCAACCTGCGCCGCCCGATCTACCGCAAGACGGCTGCTTATGGCCACTTCGGACGCAGCGACGCGGACTTTACCTGGGAAGCGACAGACAAGGCTCAGTCACTGCGTGAAGCTGCAGGTCTCACGGGTAAAGCTCAACTCGTGGGCGCTGCCAAGTAGCTCCGCTGTATCTTGCCGGCAAAATTAATTTGCCGGCAAGATACGGATAGATCCCGGATTCGCCAGGGCGCATGATTCCGGCATGTCAAGCATTCGCCAATCCGTTCTCGATCCCCAACTGGCCTGGCAGCAAATCCTGGCGCGAGACACGAGCGCCGGCTTTGTTTACGCCGTGGTTAGCACCGGCATCTTCTGCCGTCCAAGCTGCCCCAGCCGTCGCCCTTCCCCCACCAACGTTCGGCTTTTCGATCACGCTGCCGCAGCGCTTACGGCGGGTTATCGCGCTTGCAAGCGCTGCGCCCCACTTGGTGAGCCGCGCGATGCTGCTATGGTGGCGCTGCTCTGCCAATATCTTGACGAGCATCGTGACCAAACGGTATCCCTGGCGCAACTCGCAAAGGTGGCGCGTAGTAGTCCCTTCACCGTGCAGCGCAAATTCAGCCGGGTGCTGGGGATTAGCCCTCGTGAGTACCAGGCGCAGCTTCGTTTCGCTGGTGTGCGGCAATGCCTTGCGGCGGGCGGGGCAAGCGTCACCGATGCAATTTACAACGCGGGATATGGATCCTCGAGCCGTTTTTACGAGCAGGCCGCAGGAAATCTTGGCATGAGTCCTACTCGCTTTCGTAATGGCGGCGCCCACGAGACCATTCGCTTTGCTACAACACCGTGCGAGCTGGGATTGTTATTGGTGGCAGCCACCGAACATGGCGTCTGCAGCGTGATGCTGGGCGAGCAGGCAAACGAGTTAGAGCAATCGCTGCGCGGGCAATTTCACGCTGCGCGTATCGTCCCGGATGCTATCGGGCTCGAGGGATATACGGCCGCTGTTCTTGGAGCCATGAGCGATCACCCCATGGCCGGCGATCTTCCCCTCGATATACGCGCCACGGCATTTCAGGCGCGGGTATGGCAAACGCTGCAGCAGATTCCACGCGGCGAAACGCGCAGCTACGCCGAATTGGCAAAATCACTCGGGCAACCCACCGCCGTGCGAGCTGTGGCGCGGGCCTGCGCCAGCAACCCAGTGGCGATCGCCGTTCCCTGCCACCGCGTGATTGGAAGCGACGGCTCTCTCACTGGTTATCGCTGGGGCGTGGAACGCAAGAAGGCTCTGCTCGAAATGGAAGCAAGAGGCCGAAGAGATGGCGAGGCTACTCTCTAGGTCTCTCTAGGACTGGGGAACCCACAGCCGCTCATGGGAAACAACTCGGATCGGATCAAGGCGGTCATCGACACTACCCTGCAATCGAAGCCCAAGGGGAGCACCCATTGGAGTTGTCGAACCCTGGCGGCCAACCAGGGAATCAGTAAGTCGACGGTGAGTAACCTTTGGCGGAGCCACAACCTCAAACCGCATCGCACCAGGACCTTCAAACTCTCGCGTGACCCCAAGTTTCTGGAAAAACTTACCGACGTCGTCGGTCTCTACTTGAATCCGCCAGATAAGGCGATCGTCCTATGCGTAGACGAGAAGAGCCAGATTCAGGCCTTAAACCGCACTCAACCCGGCCTGCCGTTGAAGAAGGGTCGTTGCGGCACGATGACTCACGACTACAAACGAAATGGCACGACCACGCTGTTCGCCGCGCTCGATCTACTGCAGGGTAAAGTCATCGGCGACTTTCACAAGCGGCATCGCCATCAGGAGTTCTTAAGCTTCCTACGGCGCATCGACCGGGAGTTCCCCGGCAAAACCACTCTGCACTTAGTAATGGATAACTACGGCACTCACGGGCACGACAACGTCAAGGCTTGGCTCGACAAGCATCCCCGCTTTGTTATCCACTACGTGCCGACCAGTTGCAGTTGGCTGAACCTAATTGAGCGCTGGTTTGCCGAGCTAACCAACCAACGCATCCGTCGTGGTTCGTTTCTGAGTGTCGATGATCTTGTCACAGCCATTGAAGACTTCCTGACCGCCTGGAACGAGAATCCCAAGCCCTTCGTCTGGACCGCCACAGTTGACTCCATCGTCGCCAAACTCACTCGTTGCCGCCAAACCCTGGAACAGATCCAGCCTGGATGCACTGCCCCGAAGAACCGTAAACGAATGTCCAGCTAATTCGTGGACAGTACACTAGTTTGCGGGTTTGTTTCCTGAGGCCAGCACCGTTTGAAAGAACGGCGCTTCGATCTCTTTGTGCACGACAGCGGTGTGCACGCTTTGGAACCCCTGCTTGCTTAACAACATCTCGAGTTCCACTTCGCTGAAACCCAGCCACACATCGGCATACAGCTCCCTTGCTTCAGCGAAGCGATGTTGTACCAGGTCCAACACCACAATGCGGCCGCCTGGCTTCAAAATGCGCCAGGCTTCTGCCACCGCCTTCGGTGGATGCATGGCATGGTGCAGGGACTGGCTAAACAGAGCGAGGTCCACCGAACCATCTTCGATCGGCACCGCTTCCAGATCTCCCTTGCGATACTCCAACGCCGTTACTCCCTGTTTCTGGGCCAGGGTGCTACCCAGCTCTACCATCTTGTCTGAGTTGTCTACGGCGATCACCTTGACCGCGCGCTGGGCCAGCAGGAGCGAAAACGCTCCTTCACCGGCTCCCAGGTCGGCGATGACCATGGGAGGCAACAACTGCAGCAAAGCCTCGGCAATACTCTTCCACGAGCGTCCAGGGACATACTCCCGTCCTAACCGCCCCGCCATGTCATCGAAGAAGGCCCGTGTCTTGTCTTGCCGCTTGCGCAACACCAGATCCAGCGCTGCCTGGTCATGCTGAGCCTCGGGCAGTTCCGCCGGCTTCTGCTGCAAGCCGGCCAACAGCTGCGAAACTACATCGCCATCCGTCCTGGCCCGATACCAAATATTCTTGCCGGTGCGCCGGTCTTCCACCAAGCCGGCGTGCCTCAACTGCGCAAGGTGAGTCGAGATGGTGCTCTGCCCCTGGCCCAGGATTTCCTGCAACTCGGCCACAGACAGCTCTTCCCGCGCCAGCAGCAACAACATGCGCAGCCGGTTGGCATCTCCTAAAACACGCAGCGATTTTACGATTGACGCCATGGCTTCTGGTGGATATTGTATCAATATATTCTGATGTATCGATGTGAGGATTTGAACATGGCAACAGGAACCATCGCCCTTACTCCGGCCGCCTACAAGGTAGCTGACCTCTCCCTGGCCGACTGGGGACGCAAAGAGATTTCGATCGCCGAGCACGAGATGCCCGGCTTGATGTCCATCCGCCGCAAATATTCCGCAGAGAAGCCGCTCGCAGGCGTGCGCATCACCGGCTCGCTGCACATGACCATCCAGACCGCGGTGCTGATCGAGACCCTGGTTGAGCTGGGCGCGGATGTGCGCTGGGCCAGCTGCAACATTTTCTCTACCCAGGACCACGCGGCTGCGGCCATCGCGGCTGCCGGAGTACCGGTCTTCGCCTGGAAGGGCGAGACTTTGGAAGAGTACTGGTGGTGCACCGCGCAGGCGCTCGATCACGGCAACGGCAAGGGACCTCAGTTGGTTGTGGACGATGGCGGCGACGTCACCCTGCTGATCCACAAGGGTTACGAATTGGAAAATGGCGACGGCTGGGTGAACACGCCTTCCTCGAACCATGAAGAGCAGGTGATCAAGGATCTGCTGAAGAAGATCCACGCCGAAGAGCCCAGGCATTGGCACGAAGTTGCAAAGGCATGGCGCGGCGTCTCGGAAGAGACCACGACCGGCGTTCATCGCCTTTACAAGATGAAGGAACAGGGTAAGCTGCTGGTTCCGGCAATCAACGTCAACGATTCCGTCACCAAGTCGAAATTCGACAACCTGTACGGCTGCCGCGAATCGCTGGCAGACGGCATCAAGCGGGCGACCGATGTGATGGTCGCCGGCAAGGTCGCGGTGATCTGCGGCTACGGTGATGTGGGCAAGGGCTCATCCCACTCTCTGCGCGGAATGGGCGCACGGGTTGTGGTCACCGAGATCGACCCTATCAATGCCCTGCAGGCAGCGATGGAAGGCTTCGAAGTCACCACCGTCGAAGAGACTCTTGGACGCGGCGACATCTACGTAACCTGCACTGGAAACCTGGACGTGCTCACCTTGGAGCACTTGTCGAAGATGAAGGATCAGGCCATCGTCTGCAACATTGGCCACTTCGATAACGAAATCCAGATCGACCGCCTGAACGCGGCGCCAGGAGTAGAGAAGATCAACGTCAAGCCGCAAGTGGACCAGTACAACTTCCCTGCAGCCAAGGGGCAGCCGGCCCACACCATCTACGTTCTGGCCGAAGGCCGCCTGGTAAACCTGGGTTGCGCTACCGGGCACCCCAGCTTCGTGATGAGCAACAGCTTCGCTAACCAGACACTCGCTCAGATCGATCTGTGGAAGAACAAGGACTCCTACAAGGTAGACGTGTACACCCTGCCCAAGAAGCTCGATGAGGAAGTTGCCCGTCTGCATCTGGAGAAAATCGGCGTCAAGTTGACGACCCTGACTCCGGCCCAGGCCGATTACCTCGGCGTAACACCGGAAGGTCCTTACAAACCAGAAACCTACCGCTACTAAGTTGGCAGTAGAATGGAAAAGCCCCCACCTTCAAAGTGGGGGCTTTTCTCTTTCCGGATCGTTTTATGAACGTGAAGCCAAAATACACCATCGCAATTCTGCTTTTGTCTGCAGCGCAGATGGCCGGCGCGCAGAGCGCCGCGGCTCCTGCGGCAGCGGCCGCCACCGTTCATCCGCCCGTCGAGGTGATTGAGGCCAAGGCTCCGGATGCCTCGGCGCTCAAGGCGCGCAAAGGTTCCTATTCCTTCGAGATTGATAGCGGCGACTGGAATGACACCGGGGTCATTGTGACCCCGAGCGACCACCTGAATTTCATCGCCACAGGAAATCTGGCCCTGGCCGATGGCAGATCCGCACCACCCGATGGCCTGGTGCGCGGATGGAAAGATCTGATCCGCATGTATCCCCTGAACTCGGCCAATAGCGGCGCCTTGATCGGACGTATTGGGAACCAGGACGCCGCGGTTCCCTTCCTTATCGGCGCCAGCAAAGACATGGACGTATTAGCGACCGGCCATCTTTTCCTGCGATTGAACCTCAGCTCCGACCTTTCCGGAACGGGAAGTATCGCGGTCAAGATGAAGCTCACCGGCGAGACCGCGCAGAAGGTTATCTCTGGCCCTGATCTCAAGAACCTTCTGTCCCCCGGACTCTTTGCCGATATTCCCCGCCGGGTCGGCGACCTGCAGGGTAATCCCGGCGACATGGTGAATTACGCGCTGATAGGAACCGAAGACGAGGTGACCAAAGCTTTTGCCGCCGCCGGATGGGTGGCGGTGGACAAGACGACACAGGATGCGGTCGTCCACGGATTGATCTCTACGCTGTCGCACTCCGCCTACACGGAAATGCCGATGAGTACGCTCTATCTCTTTGGCCGCTCACAGGACCTGTCGTTCGCGCGCGGTGATCCGCTCGCCGTAGCGGCAATACGGCACCACCTACGGGTGTGGAAGACGACCGAGCTGGTCGGCGGCCAGCCGCTTTGGGTAGGATCAGCCACACACGACAACGGCTTTGAAAAAGATCAGCGCAACGGGGGAGTCACCCACCACATCGATGCCAACGTCGATCAGGAGCGTGATTTCCTGGAGCAGAGCTTCTCGGATGCCGGGGTCATCGCCGGCGCCGCCTACGTACTTCCATCGAATCCGTTGACGACGGCCAAAACAGCGACCGGGGGCAGTTTTGCATCGGATGGCCGCATCGTTGTGATGGATCTGAAGTGATGGATCTGAAGTGATGGACTTGAAGTGATGGACTTGAAGTGATGGACCTGAAGTGATGGACCTGTAGTGATGGACCTGAAGTGATGGCCTGAAGTGATGGATCTGAAGTGATGGATCTGAAGTGATGAGACTGGCGCGGACTTAAAGCAGACAATAAAACGTCCGGCAAACCAAAATCCGAAATCCGGCACCGGTTCGTACGTTCTACATGCCGCTCTCTCGGGAATCCACCAATACCCAAAGCAGCGACTTTGCAGCCAAGCCGCACATGTTCACATGCCATGACTGCAAAGCCGCATCACCGGTCGATCACTTGATTTTTGTCGATCCTCTGCATGTGCAGTGCCCTGTCTGTCTTTTTGTCTTCTTTCGGGACAAGACGGCCGGGCTGTAGCGGCCGCTACGAGAGCTCGGTTTCTTTGCCGGCTTTGGGCGAAATCAGAGCTCCTGATTTCTTCTGTTTGGCGATTGCATCGAGTACGCCGTTGAGGAAGTTCAACGACTCCGGCGCGGAGTAGCGGCGGGCAATTTCCAGAGACTCGTTGATCACCACCGGGACGGGCGTGCCAGGAAAGCCCAGCATTTCGGCGACGGCTGCCCGCAGGACATTGCGGTCTACAGCGGGCATGCGATTCAAACGCCAGTTGGCCGAGTGAGCCTGAATCAGCTCATCAATCTCTTCATCGCGGGCTGTGGCCACGCGAAAAATATCTTCAGCAAATCCGCGCGTTTCCGCATCGATGTCTTCTCTCGACTCCCAAAATGTTTTGGTCACGTGCGCGGGCGTGTGCTTGCCAACATCTGCCTGGAAGAGCATCTGCATGGCCAGTTCGCGAGACTTTCGCCGCTTTCCGGTGGCGCTCATTGGCCGTGGGCCGGCGCGGCGTGGCTGACCTTGCGACCGAGCGAGACCATTTCGATAGCGGCCATAGCGGCCTCGAACCCCTTGTTGCCCGCCTTGAGTCCGGCCCGGTCGAGCGCCTGCTCCAGGGTTTCGCAGGTAAGCACGCCAAAGGCGTGGGGAATGCCGGTCTCTTGCTGCGATTGACCGATACCGCGGGATACTTCGTTGTAAATCGCCTCGTAGTGCGCCGTCTCTCCGCGTAACAGCAGACCCAGCGTAATGACTGCGTCGACCTGGCCTGTTTGCGCTGCCTTTCGAGCAGCCAAAGGTATCTCCCAGGCGCCCGGCACACGGATAATCTGCACGTCTCGCCGCGCAGCGCCACTGCGATAAAGCCCATCAAGAGCGCCCTGCAGCAGACGGTCGGTGATGACCGCGTTCCAGCGGGCGACGATGATGGCAAACCGCATGCCCTGAGCGGTCAGATCGCCCTCAACCGCTACCGGCCTCCCTTTATGCGGGTCGTCCCACTCCCAAAAGGCGACGAGGTGACCCGGCGATGGCTCCGCGGTAAAGAGACGGGCTTTCCAATGCGTTTCGCTCACCGCGCTCAGCCGCTGCGCGACGCCCTGCTCGCCCCAGGTATGTACCATCCACTCGCGGGCCACGGTCTGCACGGCATCGAGGCTGGTCACCTCGACCATGATCTCCGCAGGAGCAAGAGCCGTCCCGTCGGCAAACTCCAGGTTGCCCAGCGGCGCCAGGAACGAAACGCCACGGCTTGATTCTTCATTCCAGCCCTTGCCGGCTTCGAAACCCAACGCGGAAAAGAAACTGGCCAGATGCGTATAAGCCTCCGGCGTGCCAGAGGGCCGCACGATCGTAATTCCCTTAATCATCTCTTCTGACTTTATCACTCGGGAGGGTCTTACCCGGCGATCACGGCTGCCCCTGCGAACCCAGTCAGCAGGTATCGTTATCACAGCCTTTTTGGGAATGGATGGACCATGGAATTAGAGAATATTCGCTACGAGCTGCGCCCGCCTCTTGCCGTCGTGACCCTGGACCGGCCAAAGGTTCTAAACGCGCTGAACCACCGCAGCATGAACGAGCTGGAGCAGGTTTTTCTCGATATTCAGCAGAATGCCGACGTGCGCGCGGTTCTCATCACCGGGTCAGGCGAGAAAGCTTTCGTTGCCGGAGCCGACATTACCGAGCTCGCCCCGCTCTCGGCCCAGGAAGGGGAGCGGGCCGCTGCGCGAGGACAGCAGGTCTTCGATCTGATTGAAAACTGCGGCAAGCCGGTGATCGCCTGCATCAACGGGTTTGCCCTTGGCGGCGGATGCGAACTGGCGCTGGCGTGTACCCTGCGTATCGCCAGCACAAACGCTCGGCTCGGCCAGCCTGAGGTCAAGATTGGCATTCTTCCCGGCTACGGCGGCACACAGCGCCTGCCCCGTCTGATCGGCAAGGGGGCTGCACTGAAGATGATCCTTACCGGGGAGCCGATAAACGCTGCTGAGGCACTGCGCCTCGGCCTGGTGGATGAGGTGGTCGAACCCGATCAGCTCATGGCGCGGGGGGAGAAGATTGCCATGACCATCGCCGCCATGGCGCCGCTCGCGATTCGCGACTCCATCCGTGCAGTGAACGCCGGTTTCGATCTGCCCCTCGCCAGCGGCCTGGCGCTGGAGGCTTCTCTCTTCGGCCTCGCCTGTTCAACGGACGACAAGGGAGAGGGCACGCGCGCATTCCTCGAGAAACGCGCAGCAAAGTGGAGCGGCAAGTGAACCATGGTCACCAACCAGGCGGGCAGAGTCCGCGGCAGCACGGCAATAGCCTTGCTATGCTTGATTTCGTGGTCCTGCCGCATTCATTCCCATCCTCTCTCCTCCGTTGGCAACGGCGCGCGACAACCTCGCCCTTCCGTCTGGCCGCTCTCTGTGCCCGAACACTGGCCCCGACACTTGCTCTGACACTTGCCATAACCGGCTTGACCAGCTTGGCCGGCTGTACGGGGAGCCCATCGAACCCCGCGCCCTCGCGGGCCATTGTGCGCCAGCAACGCCAGGCTCAGCAGAGCAAGATGGATGCTGCCCGGCAGCAACTGGATCAGATTCCGCCACCCTCGAAGAGCCGTTACCTCAACATTCGCACCCAGGACGCATATGCCAACCCGTTTCTGGTCGTTCATCCGCAGACGATTACCTTGACGATCATCTACCGCGATCAGGATCCCAATGGATTCACCGGGGGAGGACTACTGCGTCCGGCCAAAGCCCGCAAGCAGGAAGTGGATCTCAGGCCGCAGGATTTGCCCGAGGCCCTCTCCTCTCTTTCACCGGACGTGTGGCCGTATGGCCGGGTCGTAGCGATTGAGGAGTCCCCGACCGCCCCCAAGACAGAGCGCGTGGCCATCCGCCGCAACGTAGAATCCGCCATCCAGGTTTTGAACGATCTTGGGGTCGTTGTCGATGAATGGACGGGGCCCAACGGCGCGCTCCTTCGCTAGGGCGACTCCGCCGGCGCGTCCATTTTTCCTCTTTCCTGCATAATCAAAAGCAATGACTCTGCTGTGGAAACCGGAGAACTGGTCTCTTCGCCTGGCCGAACTCGAAGCCCGGACGAGCGATATTAAAGAAGCGCCGCTACGGCGCGACGTGCGTTCCCTGGGCATGCTGCTTGGCCAGGTGCTGCGCGAACAGGCGGGCGAAGAGCTTTTCGCCGAAGTAGAAGAATTGCGACAGATCGCTATCCGCCGCCGTGAGGAGACGCAAAGTGAAGCCGGGCAACCCTTCGAGGCCGGGCTGAGCTCTGTTGCTTCGCTCGACCTGGTGCAGGCATACCGCCTGGCGCGCGCCTTCGCTTTCTACTTTGAGCTGATCAACCTGGCTGAGACCAACCATCGCAAGCGGCGGAGGCTGTCTCTTCAGCTCTCTGGCGAAGTGCAGCGCGGCTCCCTGAGGGGGACTCTGCGAGCCATGCGCGCTGCCGGTATTTCCGGCGATGAAGCCGTCGAGTGGCTGCGCTCAATCACGATTGTCCCCGTGTTTACCGCGCATCCCACCGAGGTCGCGCGCCGCGTCGTTATGTTCAAGCGGCGGCGCATCGCCGACCTGCTGGAGCAACTGGACCGCATTCCACTTTCTGACGAACAACTGGAGCACCTTGAAGAGAACCTGATCGCGGAGATTACCGCCCTGTGGGAGACGGACGAGGTCCGTACCCGGCGCCCGACCGTGCGCGATGAGGTGAAGATGGGCCTCGATTACTATGACGCCTCCCTCTACGCCACGCTGCCCGGCCTCTATGCAGAGGTCGCAGCCGCGTTTGAGGCGGAGTATGGTGTCTCCCTCAGCCTGGCGGAGATGCCTGTGCTGCTTTCGTTCGGATCGTGGATCGGCGGCGATCGAGACGGCAATCCCTACGTCACGCCGCAGGTCACGCGAGAAGCCATGCAGATGGCGCGTGAGCATCTGATGGCCCACTATCAACAGTCTCTGCAATTGGTACTTGATCTGCTCACCAGCTCAGCGCAGCAAGCGCCGGTAAGCGGCGCGCTCGAACAGCAGTTGCAGCACTATCTTGAGCTGCTCAACACCACAGGACAGCAAGCCTTCGGCGAGCGCTTTGAATATGAGTACTACCGCCGGTTCCTGAGCTGTATTCGAATTCGCCTTGCGGGTGTTGGCACGATGCAGGGTGACGCTGCCGGGCAGTTTGCTCTGGATGCAGCCCTGGCGGGCTTACCTGCCTACCAATCGGCGCGGGAGTTTCTCGGGGATCTGGAGATATTGCACGCCAGCCTGATGGCTAACCGCGGCCCCCGGCTGGCCCATGAACTGATCGACCCGTTGATCCTGGAAGTACGCACCTACGGCCTGCACCTGCAGACGCTGGATATTCGCCAGCACGCCCGGCTGCATACGGCTGCGATCGAAGAGGCTGGGGCGTGGAAGTACGATCCATCGCGCGGCTCAGCGGTGCCCGCGCCTCTAAGCGCGGCTTCCGCCGACGTGATCGATACTTTCCGCGCGATCGCGGAGTTTAAAGCATCCGCCGCTCCCGAAGCCATTCGCCACTATGTGATCAGCGGCGCCGCGAGCGCGGAGGATGTACTGAACGTGATCTGGCTTGCGCGGCTGGCTGGCGTGCGCGTCGAGGGCAACGGCGGCAAAACCGGCGATCCAACCTCGGGTGATCTAGCCTCCGATGATCCAACCTCGAACGACCCCGGGCTGATGCCTGTTCCGCTCTTCGAGTCGATCGAGGATCTGCGCAACGCGCCGGCCATTTGCCGCGAGCTCTGGCAGTCGCCCAGTTATCGCAAGCTGCTCGAATCATGGGACAACATCCAAGAGGTCATGCTGGGTTACTCCGACTCGAACAAAGATGGCGGCATGCTTACCAGCACGTGGGAGATCTTCCGCGCGCACCGCTCTCTGCATGAGGTCGCGCGGGAGTGCGGCGTGCGCCTGCGTCTGTTCCACGGCCGAGGCGGCACAGTTGGCCGCGGCGGTGGGCCGACCCATCGTGCGATCTATGCACAGCCCGCGGGCGCTTTTAGCGGCCAGATCCGCATCACCGAGCAAGGCGAAGTGCTCAATTGGAAATATTCGGATGTGATTCTGGCTGAGCGCAATCTGGAATTGATGATCGCGGCATCGCTCGATGCACTGGCTCGTCCCAACGCGCGTAACCCGGAAGGTCATTTCACCGGTGTGCTCGCTGCGGAGTGGGAGGCGGCGTTTGAGGAATTGTCTAATGTTGCGTTCGCCTTTTATCGCAAGCAGATTCTGGACGACCCAGAGGTTCTGCAGTACTTCGAAGAAGGCACTCCGGTCGCAGAACTGGAACACGCCAAGATCGGGTCTCGCCCTTCGCGCCGCGGAGGACGGCGCAGCCTTTCTGACCTGCGAGCGATTCCATGGGTCTTCGGCTGGATGCAGAGCCGGCAACTCGTTCCCGCGTGGTTCGCGGTGGGCCATGCGCTCGAAGCCTACGGGCAAAAGCCCGGTGGGGCTGCTGTTCTGGCGACTATGGCGCGGGAGTTCCCTCTCTTCATCGATCTCATTCGCAACGTCGAGATGGCGCTGGCGAAGTCAGATTTCGGCATCGCTCAGTTGTATGCTTCGCTGGTCAGCGATGCGGGCGTGCGTGATCGCGTGTTCAACAAGCTTGAGGCGGAATACCATCGCACGCGGCGCAGTATTCTCGCAATCACCGGGCAGTCGGAGTTGCTCGAGAACAACCAGGTGCTTGCCCGCTCGATTCGACTACGCAATCCTTATGTGGACCCGATCAGCCTGATCCAGGTGGATCTGTTGCGGCGCAAACGCGCGGGTGACGATTCCGACGCGATTAACCGGGCGATCTCCGCAACGATCAATGGCATCTCGGCCGGTCTACGCAACACGGGGTGATGATTCAGGGTTTGCCCAGAGTTCAGGGTTTGCCCAGAGTTCAGGGTTTACCCAGAGTTCAGGGTTTACCCAGGGTCAGCTTGGCGATCGTCGATAGTTGCATGTTCGACGTGCCTTCGTAGATTTTGCCGATCTTAGCGTCTCGGTAGAGCTTCTCAACCGGGTAGTCCTTGACGAACCCATAGCCACCAAAGACTTCGACCGCGTGACTGGCGACGCGTTCGGCTACCTGCGACGAAAAATACTTGCACATGGCCGCTTCTTTAAGAAACGGCAGGCCGGCATCCTTGAGGCGGGCGCAGTTATACACCATGAGACGCGCCGCCTCTATTTCCGTAGCCAATTCGGCCAGCGCGAATTGCACCGCCTGAAATTCGCCGATCGCTTTGCCGAACTGTTTGCGCTCAAAGGCATACCGCGCCGCGTGATTCCACGCCCCCTGGGCCAGGCCAAGCATCTGGGCGCCAATGCCGATGCGGCCTTCGTTCAAAGTCTCAATAGCAATCTTGTATCCTTTGCCCGGCTCGCCGAGCACATCGGCCGCGCCCACCCGGCAATCTTCAAAAATGATTTCGCAGGTGGAGGAAGCGCGAATGCCTAACTTATCTTCTTTCTTTCCGATGGAAAACCCCGGAGCTCCCTGGGCCACAAGAAACGCCGTGATGCCCTTGTAGCCGGCGTTGGGATCGAGCGTAGCGAAGACGATAAACAGCCCTGCCTCTTTGGCATTGGTGATCCAAAGCTTTTGCCCATTGAGCACGTATCCATCGCCGCGCTTTTCCGCGCGCATCTGCAACGCGAAGGCATCGGAACCGGAAGCCGCTTCACTCAGCGCATAGGCGCCGACGGTATCGGTGGCGAGGCGTGTGAGGTATTTCTTCTTTTGCTCGGGCGTGCCCCAGCGGAGCAGCGCATTGATGCAGAGCGTATTCTGCACATCCACTAAAACGCCGACGGATGGATCGACGGCGGACACTTCTTCGACCGCGAGAATCGCTTCAAAGAAAGTTCCCCCGGAACCGCCGTACTCCACGGGGATCTCGATGCCCATCAGGCCGAGGTGGAAGAGTTGCGAAATCAACGCAGGCTGAAAATGTTGCTCCTCGTCCATGGAGCGCACCAGAGGGGCGATCGTTTCCTGCGCGAATTGACGCACGGTTTCGCGGAAGAGCTGCTCATCTTGAGACAGTTGCGTGAGCGGGGAGCCCGGTGGGTTTACAAGCACGCTTTCAGCCATGGAATTCGCCTCTGGGAAATCACCGCTCAAGTCTAGAGCAGCGTCGGGAATTTTGTTTTTTGAAAACGGCTACGGTGGCGGATGCGAATCGACGATAGACGTTTCTCTCCGCCAGCAACCCAGTCAGATCAAAGCGCAATCCTAAACCTTGTCATCCCGACCGGAGCGAAGCGAAGTGGAGGGACCTGCGGTTTCTTTCGTCCACGCTTCGCTAAGATCGACCCAGGTAGGGTTCATCTGCTCAATGAGCCAAATCTTCTTTGCTCTTCTCCAGCGCTTGATTTGTTTTTCCCGGCTGAGTGCGTTTCCCACGTATTGGTAGTGTTCGAACCATACGAGACGATTGCATCGATACGTTTCAGTAAAGCCTGGGGTCGCTGCGTCTCGATGTTCGGTCACCCTACGTCGAAGGTTATTGGTTATTCCGCAGTAAAGCACATGCGTTCGGCTGGCGACGATGTAGACGTAGTAATGATGCTCCCGCTTGGCCATCGCTGGATTCCGTTTGGGGAAGTGTAACCGCAGATCCCTCCACTGCGCTACGCTCCGGTCGGGATGACAAGTCTGAGGGCGGCGCTTTCAAGGGAATGTTTGTCAGAAGAGGAGACGCACTGCGGATTTCGCGGCGGCGCCAAAATCAGCGCACGCGGTAGAGCACAGATGCGTGCGGCGACAGTGTAACCGCAGGTCCCTCCACTACGCTACGCTCCGGTCGGGATGACAAGTCTAAGGGCGGCGCTTTCAGGGGGCGTTTGTCAGAAGAGGAGACGCACTGCGGATTTCGCGGCGGCGCCAAAATCAGCGCACGCAGTAGAGCACAGATGCGTGCGGGGACAGTGTAACCGCAGGTCCCTCCACTACGCTACGCTCCGGTCGGGATGACAAGTCTAAGGGCGGCGCTTTCAGGGGGCGTTTGTCAGAAGAGGAGACGCACTGCGGATTTCGCGGCGGCGCCAAAATCAGCGCACGCAGTAGAGCATGGATGCGTGCGGCGACGGTGTAACCGCAGATCCCTCCACTGCGCTACGCTCCGGTCGGGATGACAAGTCTGAGGGCGGCGCTTTCAGGGGGCGTTTGTCAGAAGAGGAGACGCACTGCGGATTTCGCGGCGGCGCCAAAATCAGCGCACGCGGTAGAGCACAGATGCGTGCGGGGACAGTGTAACCGCAGGTCCCTCCACTACGCTACGCTCCGGTCGGGATGACAAGTCTGAGGACGGGGCTTTTCAAGGGGGCGTTTGTCAGAAGAGGAGACGCACTGCGGATTTCGCGGCGGCGCCAAAATCAGCGCACGCAGTAGAGCATGGATGCGTGCGGCGACGGTGTAACCGCAGATCCCTCCACTGCGCTACGCTCCGGTCGGGATGACAAGTCTGAGGACGGGGCTTTTCAAGGAATGTTTGTCAGAAGAGGAGACGCACTGCGGAATCCCGTCGCGACGCCAAAATCAGCGCACGCGGTAGAGCACAGATGCGTGCGGGGACAGTGTAACCGCAGGTCCCTCCACTGCGCTACGCTCCGGTCGGGACGACAAGTCTGAGCGACGAGGCTTTTCACGCACTACATGGGCAACATCGGCTTGGCGATGGAGAGAAGCGTGGAAACACTGCGCGCGCGCCGGGAGTGGTAGTCGTACCGGCCCGAAGAACCGCGATGCACGATGGATAATTTTTCCCGCTCGAGAATTTTGTGCGCCTGCACGCGGGCATGATTCGACCAGGGGCCGATGGGATCGAGCTTGATGTATGCGGTCCAGTGACGCAAGGCTGCTCGGCGATCGCCCGTGCGCTCGTAGGCCAGCGCGACGTTGTAATGCGCGTCGCCGTAGTGGGATACCAGCCGGATCGCGGTGCAGTAGGCTTCGATGGCTTCGGGCAAGCGCTGCAGTTCGTCCAACACGTTGCCCAGATCGAAAAAGGCCAAAGCGTAGTTGGGATCGGCGACTGTAGCCTTGCGATAGAGCTTTTCGGCCTCTATGAATTGCCTGCGATTGTATTGAATGGTGCCGAGATTGATGCAGGCTGGGGCGTGGCAGGGGTCGAGCGTAAGAATACTCTCGTAAAGAGCCATCGCATCGTGCGGCTTACCGTGCTCTTCCAACTTCACCGCTTCAAAAAAAAGCCTTTGTACCTGGGATTCGCGTGCAGCCTGATGGCTCGCAGCGGATCTCACTTCGGCTAGCTGGTTGTGGCGCGGCAAATCAAAGTCGAATACGAACTGGCGCGCGATCGGCTCCACCATCGCCCCGCTCAATCGAAACGCTAGTTTGGTTCCGTTGCGCACAGCCCCTGCCTCAAGCAAGGGGTTCGCGATGCCACTGACTTGCCGCATGGCATGCACTCCGGCTCGAATATGAGCAACGGAAAGACGGGTGGCGCGCAGGTCACGCAGCTTGCGCAATTGAACCAGATCTTGAAAGGAATAGGTGCTGCTCTGGCTTACCAGCCCGGAACGCTCCCAGGCGTTGAGCTGTTTGAGACGGATGCGCAAAATGCGAAGTACATCTTCCCGGCTGTATTGGGTAACAGTGAAATTCTCGTTACCGACCGTCACCATCGCACCTCAGCTTCTGTGGCGATTATGCGGACGGTTGGCAATCCCCGCAAGCGCATGCGGAAAAAAACAGTGGATAAGCGGTACCAAACTCGGTACGAAAGTGGTGCAGAGGTTAGTCGGGATTTGGGGAAGGGGATTTGGAGCCGACGATCGGACTTGAACCGATGACCTGCTGATTACGAATCAGCTGCTCTACCAACTGAGCTACGTCGGCACACAGCGCTGGCGCGTGCCTTTTTGGATTGTATCTAGCCTCTCAGCAGGCGTAAAGAATGAGCATTTTTGGCAGCCAGAAAGAGCCTGCAAGCAGTGTTCTGACAAACGAAAAGGCCACCCGGCAACAGGGCGGCCTTTTCTTTAGGGAGAATAGTTCCAACGGAGGCAAAGCCATCAGAACTTTCTGGCGAAATCTTATGGTCTCCTCCCGAGGTCGTCAAGGCAAAATCAAGAACCCGGTAAATCTATATATATCAACACCTTAAAGACATCCCGTTTTTGGCCGCCAGCCATCATCGGCTCGATTGCGGCAAGCGGAAAATGGGGCCAAGCGACTGCAAGGTGACGACTTACAAGCCGGCTTGCACCACGATTGGGTCAGTTTCTTACAAAATTTGATGCGCTGCTCAGAAGGGTAACCCCCCTTCTAGTCCTTGAGGTTGAGACGGATGAACTCGGTCTCTTCCTGGAAGCCTGAGGCGGGCTTGCCACGAAGAACCCGATAGATAGCCCTACCCCCGCCCAGGAAAAGCCCTAGAAGGAGCGCTGAGCCCCCAAGAATGCCCGTCAGAGCGAAGATGCCAAGGATGAGGCGGGCAACTTTGGAGCCGTCACTGATGTAGCCCTTAGGGTTGTTCCAGACGAGGTCGGCCTGATAGTTGATCTGGTTGATCAGCTTTTTCGCTACATCCGGGGGCAGCTCTCCGCTGACTATGGCGACGATGGGGCCGCTGCGACGGGTAAGCAACGAATCAGGATGGCTCTCGGCAAGCGCCTGCGGCCAGGTTCCCTGGGTATTGCCGGCCTTGATGAAGTTTTCTATGTCTCGCAGCCGCGCCGCTGCCAATTGCGGTGTGGGGTACATCAGCAGCGTGAGCTGCCCGTCGCCATTGCGTTCTGCATAGTGCGCCGTGACAGCCTCGGCACTGCTGCCGCCAAAGTCAACCAGCGAAACCGGTAGCACTCCGCCGCCACGCGCATACGCTTCCGGGCCGAGCGAGTAGTGGGAGAGACCGAGATCCAGATCCTGCCGAGGGAGATAACCCGGAAGCGGAGGAGCTACATTGGCCGAACCCGCCGGCTGGGGCAGATCGTTTGCCAGCTCGCGCAACTCCGATCCCGTCATCGGCGTTACGTGATCGAGGGTACCCTCCACCAGCGTGGCCCCCATCCAGAACAGAACGTGGCTGCCGTCCCACGCGGCAGTGCGGCCTACCTGCTCTGCGACGCTTCCCGGTCGACGGTAGAAAGTAAATGCACCGTAGGCTCCGCTCGCATCCTGAAAACGAATGGCGCGCAGGGTGAGCTTGTTGTCTGCGTTGGCGTAGTGCGCCGTGACTAACTGCTGGAATCCATATTCTTTCAGGATGGAAGCGTTCGGCGCATCGGCGGCTTCGGGCTTTGTGCTGCTCTCGACCGTTCCACTCTGGCTCCAACCGGCAAAGTCCGAGGGTAAGAGAGACGGTGCAGGCGCAGCGGGCGCGGCAGGTGCTGCCAGCGCGGGCGACACCAAGACGGAGAGATAAAGAAGAGAAGCCGGTAGCGCTCGAAGCATGGGGCGAGAGAAGGAACGGGTCGGAGTGCACGAAGCACGAAGCATAGGCGCCTCTTGAGAGACTAGAGCATTTGCAGTGTGGGTGTCGAATGAGCGAGCTAAAGCATTTTCGCAATTACTGTGGTCCGGTAAGAGCAGCGAGGTGTGGTTTTCTTTGAGAGAAAACCACGTAAAGGCCGGTGGCTCAGCTCGCTGCGGCGAAACCGGTCTACGCCTATTGCGAAAATGCTAGTCGCCGCTGGGCCGGCTTGACGTCTGGGCCAGGCGAATGCCGTTGAGACCGCTGATGTAGCGCGCCACTCCGCGATACAACGACTCGGCAATGCGCCGGCGGTAAGCCGGCTGCCGCAATTGACGCGCATCATCAGCATTGGTGAGGAACGAGATCTCAGCCAGGATGGACGGCATGTTGGCGCCGATCAAGACCACAAACGGCGCCTTTTTTACGCCACGATCACGCAGTCCAGGATTGCCATCTTCCAGCTCGTCGTAAAGCGATTTCTGCACATCAGCGGCGAACTCGCGAGACTCATCGATCTTGTCTTTCAGCGTGATCTTTTTCACCAATCCGGAAAGCTCGTGAATGGATTCATCCGACACAGCGTTCTCGCGCGCGGCCACCTCGAGAGCGTCGGGCGATGTGGTGAAGTTCAGGTAGTAGGTTTCGACGCCTCGCGCGGAGGAATCGGAGCTGGAGTTGGCGTGAATGGAAAGAAAGAGATCGGCCTGCGCCTTGTTGGCAATCGCCGTACGGGTCTCGAGCGGGATGAACGTGTCATTGTCCCGGGTAAAGATCACGTCAGCACCCAGCCGCTGGTGGAGAAGCTTGCCGAGACGCAACGCTACATCGAGTACGACTTCTTTTTCTTCGATCCCTCCCGGGCCGAGAGTTCCGGAGTCGTGGCCGCCGTGACCGGCGTCGATGACGATGCGGCCTATTTTCAGGCCGAGCGTGCGTACCAGCGAGCGCTCCCCGGCGGACGTTGGCGCTGCCTGATGCGTGGCAGCCGGTGGATTGTCGTCGTCCTCGTCGGAGAGAGTCGAAGTCGAGGGAGCCGAGGCCGAGGGAATTGGAGCCGAAGTATGAACTGCGCTCGGCTTCCTGCGGCTGTGCGTGCTGGATGACGATGGAGGCGGCGATGCCGGCGAACCATCGTCGGGCTGGGGGGCGTCGGCATCAAGAGCGGAAGTCTGGGGAGCGGGGGTGGTTCCGGCCACAGAAGCAGCGATGGGACCCGTGGTTGGGCTATTCGTGGCCTGTATGCGATCGGGTTGCCGGCCCAGGGAGGCAATCTCCTGCGTACCTGCGCGGCTCTCCACGTGGGTACTGGAAACAGCTACGGTTTGACGCGGCCTGTTTGTCTCAGCTTTGGTGGGCTGAGAGTGGTGGCCTGAGAGTGGCGACTGGGGTCTTCCCTGGTGCTGACTGGATAGCAGGAATGCTCGTGCTCGGTACCGTCGTAGCCGGAGGATTGCTCGCCTGATTCGTGGTTTGAGCCGTGCCCGGTTTGCGGCCGTGCACGTCGATAATCAGCCGCCACGGATTGGGCAGCAGAAAAGCCGAGTAGTCGGAAACCGAACTGACGTCGAGCACGATGCGGGTGATGTTGTTGGAAAACTGTGCGGCACGAATGCGTTTAAGGAAACCGTCATCGATCACTTCGACCGATTGGCCGTTGAGCCTGGAGTCCAGGCGCACGCCATGCAAGTCGAAATAGATTCGGTCTGGTCCGGGAACTCGAGCAGCTTCATAAGCAACTTCGTCACCCAGATCGATCGCGATGCGAGTGTAGACCGGCGTAGACCAGTGGCGGATACCGCCCACCAGCGCAACTCTCCCGGGATGCAGAGGAGGAGACGCCGAGGCGCCGGGCAGGCTTTGCTCCTGAAAATTCTGTCCCTGAAAATTCTGTCCCTGAAGGTTCTGTTTCTGGAGGCCAGTTTCCGGGAGCGAGCTTGCGGCGATCGTAACCGGCGCAGTTACCGGTGGAGGGCTCTGGGCAGACCGCGTCGCGTGTGGCGACGCGGGCGGAGCGGTAGCCGGCTCGCTGATCGCGGTGGGCGTTTGCTGGGAGCCGTTTGCAGCTGAAAACACGGGGGAGCGCACGGCGCGCTTGGAGGGCTGGGCGTCTTTGACTTGGCGGCTTTGCCGGGGCCGTTCTTCCTTATGGATTTCACTCAATTCATCGCGCGCCTGGTCCGCCAGTGGATTGGATGGGTAACTGAGAAGAAACTGCTGAAACCTCTGCTTTGCTGCTGCGCGATCGTTCAGATCGTTGCGGTAAATATCGCCCTCGGCCATGAGCGCAGAGAAGCGGTAGCGGCTCGCGGGATATTGGGTACGGAGAAATTCATATTGTCCGAGAGCGGCCTGCAGAAGCTTCTCATCGCCAAAGATTCGGCCCTCTTCGGCCAACAATCCGGCCACCGCATCGACACTGGCATCTGCCTTGGGCGAAGCCGGGTCACCGTGGTAGATGCTGCGATAGGCGTTGAGTACTTGCTCATAGTCGCCCCGCGTGCGTTGCGACTCGGGATGAGATGCGAGCACCCCCTGGAGGTGCTGCGCACGTTCAAAGGGTGTTTTTTTAGCGAGCGGATGGAAGATAGAAGCGGCCTGGGCTGAAACCGCGAGGAGAAAGATCACACCCCAACTGACACGATGGAGCCTAGCCGGAATCACGCGGCTTCGAGAGGGAAACGCACGGAGCGAACGCGCGGCAAGGGCCATAGTTGCTTAAGCAGATCGAAGTCTGTTTCGCGGACGGCGTGACTGCAAAAAATCTGTCGTCTCACCCGCCAGCGAAAGCAGTCCGTACGCCAAAGCTAACCCGATTATAGGTGGGGGAGTTGCGAGCAGCAATGAAGGATGGGGTGGTCGTACCTAGTTGGCAAGTGGGGCCGGCGTTCGCCGCCACGGCATACCGGGACAGGTGGTGCAAATGCTCGCTGCGGCAAGGCTGCTCGCTGCGGCAAGGCTGCTCGCTGCGGCAAGGCCGGCAGAGCGCCAAACCTGCGGGTGCCCCATCCTTGACGGTGCTTTTTCGGCAAGGGTGGGTAGCCACAAATCTCAGCGAGCAAATCTCAACAGACGCGGTCGTGGTAACCCACCCTTCGCAAAAAAGCGAAGGATGGGGCACCCGGAAGTTGTTACTCGCGTGGATTTGAAAGCTGCCTTGGTTCAGACCTTTACGGCGGTCTTGCCCAGCAGTTCTCTTACAACCTCCGGCGCTGCAGCTAAAGCTGCATTGAGCGCGGACACGTCTTTGCCGCCCGCCTCCGCCATATCCGGGCGGCCGCCGCCGGAACCGCCTACCTTTTCGGCAATGGGTCCGATGATCTTGCCTGCCGAGAGCTTGCCTATCAGGTCTTTGGTAACGCCGGCGATGAGCGCAACCTTACCGTCCTCTTGCGCTGAGCCCAACACCACCACGCCCGAACCCAGCTTGTTGCGGAGATTGTCGACAAGCGTACGTAACTGTCCGCGATCGAGAGCGTCCACTCGCTGCGCGAGAACCTGGATGCCCTCCACGTCAACAGCCTGGCTGGCGGCAGAGGAGACGGAAGAGGACGCCGACTTCATCCGCGCCTGATCCAGCTCACGGCGCAGTTTTTTAATTTCTTCTTCCTGGGCCGAGAGTTTGTTGCGAAGTGCATCCGCTGGAGACACATTTTCTCCTGCCGGCCCGGCAAACTGCCCCGCAAGCTGCACCACCTGGTGGCCGCGCCGGAACTCGCTCAGCGCGCCAAGACCGGTCACCGCCTCCACGCGGCGGACGCCCGAAGATACGCCACCTTCACTGAGCAACTTGACTACGCCGATTTCGCCGACCGCCCCGGTGTGGATCCCTCCGCAGAGCTCCGTCGAAAAATCGCCGATCTTCACCACACGTACCTTCTCGCCGTACTTCTCGCCGAACAGAGCCATGGCATGGTACTCGTTCACCGCGACATCGATGGGCACGTCTTCCAACGTTTCTACCCTGGTGTCGGCCAAAACCTGGCGATTGATGATCTCTTCCACATCGGCCAGTTCTTCTTCAGCTACGCCGGTGAAGTGCGAAAAATCAAAACGTAGATGCTCAGGATCGACCCGTGAACCAGCCTGCTTGACGTGCTTGCCCAACACCTCGCGCAGGGCTGCGTGCAGAAGATGGGTCGCGGTATGGTTGCGCCGCGTGGCGTTGCGTGTTTCTGTATTCACTACCGTGTCGACATGGCTACCGAGCTCGATGGACTGACGTAGATAGACCTTGTGCGCGCGCACCCCCTGTACCGGCTGCACGCAGCCAAGCACATCGGCGACCACCACGTTGTGATCGTCGGAGTAAAGCCATCCGGTATCGCCGACCTGTCCGCCGGAGTCGGCATAAAAAGACGTGTGGTCCAACACGATCTCGACACTCTCGCCAGCATTTGCCTGGGGCACGCCAACGCCATCTTTCACGATGGCAAGCACTTCGCAGTGTTGTGAATCAAGCTGGCGGTAGCCCTCGAAGATTGTCCTGGGCAGTGTGCGGAAGGCCGGACTGGCCGACGCTTTCGCGCCACCCTTCCAGGAAGCGCGCGCGCGGACCTGCTCTTCACTGCGCGCTTGCTCAAAGCCCGTCAGATCGAACGCAATGCCCTGGTCGCGCGTCGCGTCGAGCATAAAGTCCAGGGGTAGACCGTAGGTTTCATACAGATGGAACGCGGTTGCGCCCGGCAACATGGGAGCGTCGTCGCCTGCCTCTTTGCGCACACGTTCGATGGCGGAATCGAGTTGCCTCGATCCCAACGCGAGCGTCCTGCCGAAACGTTCTTCTTCGGCACGAACAACTTTCGCTACCCGGCCCGCGGTCTCCGCGAGTTCTGGATACGCGGCCTGCATTTCGGCACGCACCGCGTCGACCATCTGGTACATGAATGAGTCTTCCTGTCCCAGAGCGCGTCCGTGGCGGATGCCGCGACGCAGAATCTTGCGCAGCACGTAGCCTCGGCCTTCGTTGGCAGGCAGCACGCCGTCGGAAATAAGGAAAGTCGCGGCACGAGAGTGATCGGCGATGATGCGCAAAGAAGCATCGGTCGCAGCTTTTCCATCCTGGTAGCGGGTTTGCGTCAGCTCACCGGCACGATCGATCAGCGGGGTAAAGAGATCGGTTTCGAAATTCGAGATTCTGCCTTGCAGAACCGCGGCCATGCGCTCGAGGCCGGCGCCCGTGTCGATCGACGGCTTGGGCAACAGGTTGAGCACGCCCTGCTGGTCACGGTCGAACTGCATGAAGACCAAGTTCCAGATTTCGACATAGCGCGCGTCATCTTCGCCGAAAGGCTTGTCTTCCCCGGTCTCAGACGCTGCCAGACCCATGTCATAGAAAATCTCCGAGCAGGGACCGCAGGGACCGGTATCACCCATTGCCCAGAAATTGTCCTTCATGCCGAGTTCGTGGATGCGCTCGGCAGGCACGCCCTGGCCGCGCCAGAATTCGTACGCTTCTTCATCGCGGGGAACACCCTGCTCACCCTTGAAGATGGTGACGTAGAGCTTGTCTTTAGGGACCGCCAGCCATTCCGGCGAGGTGATCAACTCCCAGGCGAACGCAATCGCATCACGCTTGAAATAGTCACCAAAGCTGAAGTTGCCCAGCATCTCGAAGAATGTATGGTGCCTGCGGGTAAAGCCGACGTTCTCGAGATCGTTGTGCTTTCCGCCGGCGCGCACGCACTTTTGTGAAGTGGTGGCGCGGTTGTAATCGCGGCGCTCTACGCCGAGAAACACATCTTTGAACTGATTCATCCCCGCATTGGTAAAAAGCAATGTGGGGTCGTTCGCCGGAACCAGCGAGGAGGAGTGCACGCGACGATGACCCTTCGACGCAAAAAAGCGCAGGAAGGTCTCCCGGATTTCAGAACCAGAGCGATACTGCATGTTCTGAGTTTAGTGCATATCAGACTGACTGGTTTAACCCACCCTTCGCAAAAAGAAGCGAAGGATGGGGCACCCACAGGCCGGTTGCACTCCCCGGCCAAGCGATATCAAGCCGTGTGAGACATGCAAATTTACTCGTCGTCGGGGAGGGCGAGGTCGGTTTCGGGGCAGTCGATTTGCCAGCTTTTCAGGAAGGTGGAGATGACGGCGAAAGAAAAGCCTGCGCCCACCAGGCGGCGGATCAAGCGGGCCGTCTGCTTGTCATCCTGCGGCTTCGCAATCCGTTTGCGGGCAACATATCGTCGCACCAACTCGGCTTCGCTGACGTTCGCATAGGCGGACTCGAGCGTACTGGCAACCAGCTCCGCGTGGATACCCTTGCGAGTAAGTTCCTGCTGCACCCGTCGCTTACCGAAGCTTTGATTCTCCTGCCGCAGACGGGTGTAAGTAGCAGCGAAGGTTGGGTCATCGAGATAACGCTGGTCTGTCAGGCGCTCGATCACCGCAGACATCTTGCCTTCGCCGATCTCGCCCGCCTCCACGCGGCGGCTCATCAGGCGTTTGAGCTCAGCCACGGTGCGCATTTGCCGGGCAAGAGCCCGAACCGCGAACTGATAGAGACCGTCTTCGTCGAGCGGTTGGGGAACTTTGCGCGCCTTGAAGGGCATAACGACTCAAAGACCAAGCAGGCGTCGATTGGTTTCGCGGTCCGCTTGTCCGCTGGCGAAGTCGTCGAAAGCATGCTCCGTCACGCGAATAATATGGTCGCGGATGAAGGGCGCACCCTCACGCGCTCCATCTTCAGGGTGCTTCAAAGCGCATTCCCACTCCATGACCGCCCAACCGGGATAGTCATACTGCGCCAACTTGCTGAAGATGCCGCCGAAGTCGACCTGCCCGTCGCCGAGTGAACGAAAGCGGCCGGGCCGATCGATCCAGGCCTGATAGCCGCCATATACGCCCGAACGCCCGCTGGGGTTAAACTCTGCGTCCTTCACATGGAAGGCGCGGATGCGCTCATGGTAGATGTCGATAAAGGCCAGATAGTCGAGCTGCTGCAGTACGAAGTGGCTGGGGTCGTAAAGAATGTTCGCTCGCTTATGGCCTTTGACCGCGGCAAGAAAGCGTTCGAACGTCACGCCGTCGTGAAGGTCTTCTCCAGGATGGATCTCGAAACACAGGTCGACACCGTGCTCCTCAAATACATCGAGAATCGGATGCCAGCGACGTCCCAACTCATCGAATGCTTCTTCGACCAGCCCCGCCGGCCGCTGCGGCCAGGGATACAGGTACGGCCACGCCAACGCTCCAGAGAACGTGGCATGCGCTGCCAGTTTGAGATTGCGGCTCGCTTTTGCGGCCAGTAGCAGTTGCTTCACCGCCCACTCCTGTCGGGCCTTTGGCTTCCCTGCCATTTCTGGCGGAGCAAAGCCGTCAAATTGCAGATCGTAAGCCGGATGGACAGCAACCAGTTGCCCCTGCAAATGCGTGGACAGTTCGGTCAACTCGAGACCCTGACCATGCAGCGTGCCCAGCAATTGATCGCAATAGTCCTGACTCTCCGCAGCCAGCTTCAGGTCGAAGAGCCGCTTATCCCAGGAAGGTATCTGTATCCCCTTGAAGCCGAGACCGGCGGCCCACCTGGATATGTCTTCCAACGTGTTGAACGGCTTGGCATCGCCGGCGAACTGGGCCAGAAAAATGGCCGGCCCTTTCACAGTTTTCATCAGAGGCCCTCACTTATTTCGTTTGTAGTTAAGACAGCTTCACCCAGCCCTCACGCGCCCGGCTGCTCACGACGGCGCGCTCGACAAAGGCCATGCTGCGTACGCCTTCATCGATGCCGGGAACGAGGTCGCTGAGCTGCGCAGAAGAATCGTCGAAACGGGCACGCATCGCCGTGGCAAAATCGCGGTAGATGTTGGCGAACGCTTCAATCAATCCCTCGGGATGCCCCATCGGTAAACGGAAGTCGCCGCGCGTCGAAGGCGCGAGGTAGTCCGCCGCGGCATGCAGCGTCTGGCTCGGCTTGCCCAGCCAGTTCAACTCCACGTGATTGGGATTCTGCTGCCACCAGTGGAGCCCGCCCTTTTCTCCATAGAGATGGAGTTGCAGATCGTTGCGATCTCCGGCGGCAATCTGCGAAACGAACAAAACGCCCGGAGCGCCGTTGTCGAGCTTGAGCAGAACATTGCAGTCATCGTCGAGCAAACGGCCTTCGACGACCGAGTTGAGATCGGCGCAGATTTCCGATACGCGTCGCCCACTGACATATTCAAGAAGATTGAAAGCATGCACGCCGATGTCGCCAATGGAACCGCCCAGGCCGGACTGCGCTGGGTCAGCCCGCCACAAAGCTTGCTTCTGACCTTTGGTCTCGGGAGAATCGCTCAGCCACCCCTGCGAATACTGCACCACCGCTTTGCGAATCTTGCCGAGCGCCCCACTCCGCGCGAGTTCACGCGCCTCGCGCACCATAGGGTAGCCGGTATAGGTGAACGTGAGCCCGTAGAGCAGCCCGGTACGCTTGACCACCTGTTGCAGCTTTTGCGCTTCTTCAAGTGTGGCCGTGGCCGGCTTGTCGCTCATGACATGGAAACCGTTCTCCAGGGCAGCGACAGCAACCGGCAGGTGGAGGTGGTTCGGGGTGACGATGCAAACAAAGTCAATCGGATCTTTCCGCTTCTTCTCCTGCTCCATCATGTCTGTAAAAGTTGCGTAAGCGCGCTCGGGGCTTATGCGATAGGTCACGCCCGCCTGGCGCGACCGGGCGGGATCCTGGCTGAAAGCGCCGGCTACCAGCTCAATCGCTCCATCCAGTTCCGCCGCCATGCGATGCACCGGGCCGATGAATGAACCCGCGCCGCCGCCAACCATCCCCATACGAAGACGTCTACCTTGCTGCTCCATTAAGTTGCTCCATTAGGTTTGCTTCAGTCTTTCGCACTTTGCCGTGCCCCGGAGACTCGCGCTGCATTAGAGCAGAACCAGCACAACTGTACCCAACGGCAAGGACGCTTGACTGGATTTTTCATCAAGAAAAATCCAACTTCCCCAACGTCGACCGGGTACACCTATGCTGGTTCTGCTCTAGAACTCCCTGCCGGTCCCCAGAAACGCACTGGTTTCACTGTACCGCCGCGCTCCATCCTAACCCATAATCCATTTTCCAGCGAGAGGGCGATCAGGACGGAATGAGGCCGCGTTTTGCCACGGCGATACTGCCCCGCGAGGCATTCTTGACCAGATACATCATCTCGTCGGCGGCGCCGATAATTTCCTGCACAGAGCTGCCGTCTTCTGGGTAGCAGGCGATGCCGAAGCTGGCCATCATGCGCAGATTCAGTCCCTCTTCGAGCAGGTATCGCGTGTCGCGCAACCCGTGCAGAAGGCGCTGGGTCACCTCGAGCGCCGCATCCTTGGTTGTCTGCGGCAACAGCACGATGAACTCGTCTCCTCCATAGCGAAAGGCGGAATCGATTCCCCGAACGCTGTGCTTGATGGTGCCGGCAATCTCCGCCAGCAGACGGCTGCCGGTCAGGTGACCATGCACGTCGTTTACCCGCTTGAAATGGTCGAGATCGATAAAGATGAGGCTGAAGGGCAGAGCGAAGCGGCGCGAGCGCTCCAGTTCGGTTTCCATGACAGAAAACAAGTGGCGCGAATTGAACAAGCCGGTGCAGTCATCGGTGATGGTCAGTTCCTGAATGCGCTCGAAGGCGCGCACGTTCTGGATGGCAATCGCCGCATAATCAGAGAGAACCTGGAGAAAGGCCATCGTTTCGCCGGTAAGCGTGGAGACCCGGTAGTTGAGCAGTTCGATGACGCCCAGGGTGTGCTCGCGCGAACGCAGGGGTAAACAGATCGCTGACCGTACGGAAGAGAGAGGCGACGAACCGGGATGCGAAGTAAAACGAGCGTCGTTGCCGGGTTCTGAGACGATCAACGGTTCGCCTTGCTGTGCAACCCAGCCGGCAATGCCCTCACCCAAAGCAACGCGTTGGTCTCGATCGCCCAAAGACTTGCCGGCTGCCACGGCGTAATAAAGGTTGTGCTTGTCCTCATCCACAATGAGCAGAGACCAGGATTCGGGCTCGAAAAACTGCTCCATCTGTTGCATGATGGCGCCCAGAATGGAGTCAAGATCGAGCGATGAGGTGAGAGCACGCGCGACATCGTGAAAGACCTGCAGGTCTTTGCGTAAAGGCTGACGCTCCGGGAAGGCATGATCGACCATCTCTATAACATTTTCACAAATACTGTCATCTGGCGGGAGTGGTTATGTGCACACGTTCTTTGCTGGAACGCCTGCGTGCGGTGTTGTTTCTTCCCTGACACCATGCGTGAGAATGCCTAGGCAGAACCACGAGTCGGGTCGTTCATCCCCCGATATGGACCATGCTGCGTGAGGGTTTTAGGAAGCCCGGCTCGCCGATGTGGTGGCGCGCCTCCTTGGTTTCCACTGTCTTCTCAATGAATGCAGCAAGATCGTCGTCCGATCCTCCGCGAGCCAGCACGCCGTAAAGATCGTGATCGAAGTGAGAAAAAAGGCAGGTACGGATTTTGCCGTCGGAGGTAAGACGGATGCGGCTGCAGGCTCCGCAGAAAGCCTGCGAAACGGGCGCGATCACGCCGATCTCTCCTACGCCGTCATCGAAGGTATACCGGCGGGCTGTCTCCCCTGGGTTGTTGGCCGGCAAATCCACCAATGGGCGAAAGCTGTTCAGCGTGGCCACAACCTCCTGCAGTGGAACAACCACCTCCGGGCTCCACAGGCGATCCTCTTCCAGAGGCATGAACTCAATAAAGCGAACGATGACGCCCTCTTCGCGGGAAAAGCGGGCAAAGGGGATGATCTGATCTTCGTTGAAGCCGCGCAAGAGAACGCAATTTACTTTGACCGGTCCGAGCCCTGCCTTCTGCGCCGCACGGACCCCGGCGAGCACTTTCTCAAAACTGCCCGGCACCCGAGTAATGCGCGCAAAGGTTGCGGCGTCCACGGCATCCATACTCACCGTGATGCGGCTCAATCCGGCATCGGCCAGCGGCTCGGCCAGATCGGCCAGCAGATGCCCGTTGGTGGTAATAGCGAGGTCGAGTGGGTGGCCGGCGGCCGTCCTTAACTGTGCCAGTTGTGCAACCAGCGGCGCCAGTCCCCTGCGCAACAAGGGTTCTCCGCCTGTCAGGCGGACCTTTTCGATGCCCAGCCCGACAAATATCCGGATCATCCGCAAATACTCGTCAATCGCCAGCTCGGCGAACTGCGCGCCTTCAGAGCCGGTGCGGCAGTAGACACACTTGTAATTGCAGCGGTCGGTAATGGAAACTCGCAGATCAGTGATCGTGCGGCCGAACTTATCTTGCAAGCGGCCCGCGGGGAGTGACGTTGGCGCAAGGTACGAACTAGCCGGACTACTGAGACCTGTCAGTGACATGCTGAACCCCAGCTTACTTGGACGCACGTGAGTCCTCGGCTCCCGGCCTTACAACAAGGCAGAGGAACCGCAGTCCACTTCAATTAGAGCACTTTTTGCATATTTGCTGTTCGTCGAAAAGATGCCATCGGAAATGCGGCCTTCCTGTCACGAAAGTCACAGGCGAACCGTAAACAGGTAGAAATAGGCAGAATATTTGCTCTGAACCACGCCGGGAGCGCAACTCCGGACTTCCCAAGCCCCTGAGACTCCACTATAGTCAGTTAAATCCATGGACACTCCGACAGAAACGAAATCACCAGTTCACAACGGAACAGCAGGATTTCCTTCTTCTTCCGGCAAGTCTTTCAACGGCTATTTCGACGGCGAAAAACGTTGGAATTTTCGAAAGAATGACCTCATCGACGCACGCGCGCGGCGGCTTTTCGAAACCACAGCCTTTGCGTGCGAGCACGATGCCTATCCATTCCAGATCCCCCTGCAAGGACGAACTGGCCCCCGTATTCAGGCAGACGGCCACACCATGCTTATGCTGTCGTCATATGACTACCTGGGACTGATCGGGGATCCGCGCATTGATGCCGCTGCCATCGAAGCCATCCGAAAGTACGGCACCGGAACCGGCGGCGCCCGCCTGCTTACGGGAACGACCGATCAGCACATCCTGATGGAGCAGGACATTGCCGAATATAAAGGTACAGAAGCTGCTATCACCTTTAGTTCCGGTTACATGGCGAATGTGGCGGTGCTCGGAGCCCTGCTTGGACCGGCCGATCGCGTCATTATGGATTCGCTCTGCCATCGCAGCCTGACCGATGCCTGCCGTTTTGCCGGTGTGCAGTTGCAGCGCTTCCGCCACAACGATGCCTCCTCTTTGCGCCAGGAGCTGCAGAATGGATCGCAGGCGAACCGCACCCTCGTAATCACGGACGGCGTTTTTTCGATGGACGGGGATGTCTGCCATTTGCCCGAGATTCTGGAAGTCAAAAAAGAATTTGGCTTTTTTCTCCTGGTCGATGAATCGCACGCCTCCGGGGTGATTGGCGCGTGTGGCCGTGGCACAGATGAGTATTTCGGTATTCCTACGGATGAGGTAGACATCTGGACCGGTTCGCTGGCCAAGTCGATCCCTTCAACCGGCGGCTTCGCCGCTGTTTCGCAGGAACTCGCTATTTATCTGCAACATGCAGCGTCACCTTACATTTTCTCTGCGGCGTTAAACCCGGCCGCGGTGGCTGCCATCCGCGAAGGGTTCGCGATTCTGAAGCGTGAACCGGAGCGCGTTGCAAAAATTAAGCACAATGCGGACTTTTTGCGCAGCGGCCTTTGCTCCCTGGGTTACGACACCGGCTTATCGGAAACGGCAGTAATCCCATTGATCCTGAACGATGAGACCAAGACGGGGCTGTTCGCCAGAAGACTGCGCGATCACGGAATCCTGGCCGCGCCGGTCCTGTTTCCGGCGGTTCCCCAGGATTCAGCACGTCTGAGGCTTTGCGTGACTGCGGCCCACACGCAAAGTGATCTGGAATATGCTCTGGACGTATTTGAAAAGATGGCGCGCAACTAGAGTTTGCTGCGACCGGGTGCGACCAAGCACAAAAGCCCTGATATCTCACGATGAGATATCAGGGCTTTTGCATTGCGGGAGACTTCACCCGTTCATCTTCGGCTGCGATACGCCGGGCCTGGAGCAGTGTCGCTATTGCTTGGAGTAACGATTCAGGACCAGGCGCGGAAGGCCAGGACGGCGTTCAAGCCGCCAAACGCAAACGATTGGGACAAGGCCACCTGCACGCTGGCGGCGCGCGCTTCATTCGGAATGACATCCAGGGGGCATTCCGGATCGGCCTCAGTAAAATTCGCGGTCGGCGGCAGCAATCCATTGCGCAAAGCCGAGACTGTGGCCACCGCTTCGATCGCTCCAGCCGCTCCCAGGGTGTGCCCGTGCATGGATTTGGTGGAACTGACCGGCAACTGAGCGGCGTGGCTCCCGAAAACCGCATGGATCGCCGTCGCCTCCATGCGGTCATTGGCCTCAGTGGCGGTTCCGTGAGCATTAATGTAGCCGACCTGCTCGGGTGCTAGACCACCATCGCGCAGAGCAGAACGCATCGCCCGTGCGGCGCCTTCCGCAGATGGCTGGGTCACGTGGCTGGCATCGGCCGACATGCCGAAGCCAACTATCTCTGCCAGCGGCTTCACTCCCCGCGCCAACGCGCTTTCGAGCGGCTCCAGAACCAGCATCGCCCCGCCTTCACCCAAAACCATTCCGGAACGATTCTTGGAAAAAGGCCGGCAGGTATCAGGGCTGACCACCCGCATTGCCTCCCAGGCTTTCAGTCCGCCCAGAAACAACGGCGCTTCGCTGCCGCCGGCAATCGCCATGGGCGCTGCGCCGGAGCGCACCATCCAGAGTGCATTCCCGATGGCGTGAGCAGAGGAGGAGCAAGCCGTAGAAATGGTGTAGGCCGGCCCATGTAATCCGAACTCCATGGAAATATGGCTGGCGCCGGCATTACTCATGCCCAACGGGATAGTCAATGGATGAACGCGACTCCGGGCATTGTGGAACAGCTCCCAATATCCGATTTCTTCGGTAAACCGGCCGCCCATGCAGGAACCGGTAATGATGGCCGCACGTTCGCGCAGATCCTCTGTCCATTCGATACCGGCCTGGGCTACAGCCTCACGGGCGGCGATGACAGCGAACTGTGCGAACCGGTCCATAAAACTGAGGGTTTTGCGGGAAAAGAACTTATCCGGGTCATATCCGGCGACCGATGCTCCATTTTTGAAGCGGACCTCACACATACCCATTTCCGGGGTCGGCCCGACTTCCTGGAGAATGGGACCGATGCCCGACCGGCCACCGGCCAGCGCCTGCCAGAACTCATTCTGGTCTTGCCCCAGGGCGCTGATCACGCCCATTCCTGATATCACAACTCGCATCTACACCGTTTTCATGAAGAACTTTGCTGGATCGAGGTTAACAAACTCCAGCATCCTTCCCGATAGCCGCGGGTAGCGGCTTACTCGGTCGCGGGCTGCGCGGAAGTGTTTTGTTTGGAATCGACCAGGTAGGTGACGCCGTCGATCATTTCGCGAATGGTTTGGATCTTCTTGGCGTCTTCATCTTTGATTTCGATGTCGAACTCGCTCTCGAGGTCGAAGAGGATATTGATGCTGTCCATCGAGTCGATGCCCAGTTCTTCAAAGGTGCTTTCGGGCTTCACCTTCTCCAGCGGTATGCGCTGGGTGGTTGCAATGACTCGAAGAACGCGTGCTTGGATCGTCTCAGACATAAAGGGCCTTCGAGAAAACAGTAATTGCGAAAATGCATTAAACCCAAGGAAAACGTATTCAACCAGGGGTTAAGGTGTCTCGATAACGTTAAACTGGCGGCTAACCGCTGGCAATAGTTTGTCACCGAACGCCTATTTTTCAAAACCTATCCTTCGGTCTGCGGAGTTCAGGTCGCCTCGGCGACAGCAAGTCGGCGCGCGGTTCTCCAGGCGTAGTGTACGGCCGAGACGATGGTGAGCGCAGCAGTCGCGTACAGTGCGCCTGCCCGTAGCATGACCAGCGGGCGGGGAGAGTAAATCTGGCAGAGCAGGACGGCGCACAGCGCCAGGATCTGGGCGCCGGTATTGGCCTTACCAAAGATGCTCGGCCGGAAGTCGCGCATGCCCAAGCTGATGTAGAGCAATGAGGCGATGATCAGGATGCCAAGATCGCGGCTGAACACCAGAACCGTGACGCGGCGAGGAACGAGCCCCTGATGCATCAGAACGAGAAAGAGCGTGCTTAACAGGAGTTTGTCGGTGATGGGGTCCAGGTATTGGCCGATCTGTGTTTGCTGATTAAGCAAGCGCGCCGCCAGCCCATCCAGGCCGTCGCTAAAGCCGGCGGCAACAAAAAGCCAAAATGCGGTTACATAATGAGCCTCGAAAACGGCAATGACGAGAAAAGGGATGAGGCACAAACGCAAAAAGGTGAGGAGGTTGGGCGCTGCGCGTAGTTCTTTCAGCAAAGGGATTCCGATCTTCATGGCCGCAGCCCGGCACCTTGATGGTACATGAGCTTTTGGTATGATTGGTTGATGCATTGCGCAGGCGCGTAGCTCAGTTGGTTAGAGCGCTACCTTGACACGGTAGAGGTCAGGAGTTCGAGTCTCCTCGTGCCTACCATCCACAACCTGGTGGTTGGGCAATGCCATCCGCATACATCCCCAAAAAAGCGAGCCTACCGGGAGCTTCTACAGAGGAATGGCTCCCGCAGCGGTGTCGTCCGGCGTTGCGGGTGCCCCTGCTACAAATCCCCACGCACACGGTCGTGGTATCCCACCCTTCGCAAAAAACGCGAAGGATGGGGCACCCGGTTTTTCCCTTGCTTCCCAACAGAGAATCTAAAGCCGCATTCGTTGCAATGGTGTAACGTACGGGCTAATGCTCGCTGCGGCGAGGCTGCTCGCTGCGGCGAGGCTGCTCGCTGCGGCGAGTAGCCCGTACCCATTCAAAGAGTCGAATTCTTCCGCAGTCTGTGTTGTAGGAAAATAAACCTGTAATCAGCAGGATCCAATAACCACTATGAAAAAGGAACAGATCGAAATTGTAGCCAGCGCTGCGGGTTCATCCCCAATCACCAAGCCTATGGAGTCGAACTCTCTCCTCACCCGGCGTGAGATGCTGGGACTAACCGGTGTGGCTGGCTTGGCGGCTTTGACCGGCATCGTGCCCGATGCTGTGGCACAGACTCCACAAAGACGGCCTCGTATCGCCTGCCTCGTCAGCTATTGGGGACTTCCGACTTCACATGCGGACTGGATCGTAACCAAGCTGTTAGACGGTTATTGGTGGCAGGGCGCTCACACTCCTTCGCGCGTGGACGTGGTGTCAGTTTACATCCATCAGTTCGACACGAGCCTGCTGGGTCAGAAGGTATGCAAGGCGAAGAACATTCCCATCTATAAGACGGTAGGTGAGGCCGTCACGCTTGGCGGCAAGGAACTCGCCGTGGATGGTGTTGTCATCGTCGCAGAGCATGGGAACTATCCAACCGATCTCAAGGGGCACTGGCTCTTGCCGCGCTGGTGGATTTACCAGCAGGTGATGCGGGTCTTTGAGCAGAGCAAACGCTCGGTGCCCGTGTTTAACGACAAACACCTCTCCTACAACTGGGACGACGCCAAGTGGATGTTTGACAAATCCCGTGAACTGAACTTTCCCCTGACCGGGGGCTCCTCCATTCCGACCTACTTCCGCACGCCCGAAATAGAACTCGCTGTCGATACGGCGATTAAGAACTCGATCGTGGTTGGAAGCGCCCCGGATGAGGGAGCCATCTTCCATTGTATCGACGTGCTTCAGTCCTTTGTCGATCGCCGGAGGGGCGGTGAGACAGGCGTGAAGTCGGTGCAGTCGATTCGCGGGCCCGAGACGTGGAAGTGGGTCGAAAGCAATCCCTGGGCGGGCAACCTGCTTGAAGCTGTGCTAAAGAATTTTGATCTGAAGCCGGGATACTTTCAGGAGGGAAGGCAATCGAACGTCTGCATCGTGGAGTATAACGACGGGACCAAAGCGGCGGTTATTTCGGGCGAGGGTGTGGGCTGGACCTACGCCGGCGAAATCGAAGGCCAGAAAGACCCGACGATCGTCTCGATGCTTGGCTTTCCCGGCCCCATCTCGCAGTACCACGCTGCGAACGCCCACGAGCACTGGATCATCGAGATGATGCTGACCGGAAAGGAACCGTTCAATGCGGAGCGGCTGCTTCTGTCGACCGGCATTACGAACTACTATATGGATTCAAACTGGGAGAACGGCCGTTACTCTGCCGTCGGACGCCGCATCGAGACGCCGTACATGAACATGAGATATCGCTCAACACACGGACCGCTCTTTGAAAGAGGGCAGAGGCCGCCGGCCGTACCTTACATACGGGGTTTTGAGTCCTAGGTTGTGAGGGCTGTAGCGGAACCCAGCGTCGAGGCACAGGGGTCGGGGGGTGGCGTTGCTCGCGTTCCCCGGCATCGAGAACCCGATGCCAGAGTCATGCCGTTATCTGAGAGAATACGCGGCGCAGATTATCACCCAGAAATTTGCGGATGCGTACCTCGCTGTAGCCGCGGCTCAGCATGGCTTCCGTGATCATAGGCAAGTCTCGTACGTCTCTCATGCCACGGGCGAGTGTGGGGCCACCGTCGAAATCACTGCCAAGGGCCACCGCATCTTCGCCGACGAGCTGGATGGCACGGTCCACGACACCCACCCAATCGCCGATATGCATGGCGACTTCGTCAGGAACCGCGGCGCCGAGCATGGGGAAGGTGGGCGCCATGAGTTCATCGATCTGGTAGATCGTTTTGCCCATGGTGCGGTCCGGGATACTGGTGGTGTCCCAAAAGGTCTTCTTGCGCTGCGCCGTAAGCCACGCGTACTCGCGCGGATAGGCGAACTCGCTACCGATCTGGAAGGCGATGACGCCGCCACGGTCTACGAGTTTCTTGAGCAGCGCATCGGAGATGTTACGGGGAATGTCATTGACCTGACGGAGGCCGTGATGCGTAGCGATGACGGGACGCTCGCTGACGTCGATGACCTGTGCCATGGTCGTGTCGGCCGAGTGCGAGACGTTGATGACCATGCCGAGCCTGTTCATTTCTCTCACGACATCGCGGCCGTGCGCCGTAAGGCCGTTCCACTGCGCGGTGCTACAGCACGAATCGGCGTAGTGCTGGTTCCAGTTGTGTGCGGAGATCTGCGCTGAGCGCAGTCCTAGTTGATACAAGGCGCGGAGAACATCAAGGTCGCCGTCGAGATCGTAGCTGCCTTCCATATCGAGTACCGCGGCGATCCTCTTCTCTTGCCGCATGCGCGTCAGGTCACCGCCATTCATCGCAAGGCCGAGCTGTGGATTCGCTTTCTGCAACTGTTCAAGCGCGTGGTCGATGCGCCGAAGTGCCTGCTTGGTTTCGTAGCGTCCTGGGTAGTATTCCTCGGGCACATAGACGGACAGGAAGAAGGCGTCGACGCCGCCTTCCTTTGCGCGTGGCAGATCCCACTGGCCGACATCGACACGGTCCGTGATGTTGCCACCATGGTAGAATTCGCGGTCGAGCGCGTGCACGTGGGCGTCAAAGACGTACGCGCTACGGTGCAAAGCGGATGCTCGTGCGGAGACTTCGCTCCAGGTTGTAGCGGGCATCGTGGTTGCGGCGGCGGCGAGGGCAGCACGCTTAATGAAGTCGCGGCGATTCAGAGCGTCGAAGTGCATGATTCCTCTCTACCAGAAAAACGATACACATTCCACGTTTCTTCTGAGGAAAGCGATTATCCTCTGCATCTCGCCAAGGCCCGCAGGTCGGTGGCCCTTGTGGGAAGGCGAGCGCAAGCTGGCGGTGGCAAGCGTGGTGGCCCGCGTTGCGGCGCTCCGATTCTTCTTCGTTCGAACACTCAAGCGACGCGAGTTCCGAGAGGAGTTGCCCTACCCGAAGTCTTATCGCCGGTTGCCGACGGTGCTGAGTCTGGAGGAGGTTGCCAGGCTTATCGATGCCGCCGGCAACCTCATGCAGCGAGCTCTGCTGATGACGCTTTACGGCACGGGCATGCGGCGGACAGAAGTGTCGATGCTCAAGGTGCGCGATATCGACAGCCGGCGCATGATGATCCGCGTGGAGCGCGGCAAGGGCGGCGACAGTCGAGATCTGCCACTCAGCCCGGCGCTATTGGAAACGCTGCGTGAGTATTGGCGCTGGAAGAAGCCTCGGATCTATCTTTTTCCCAGCAGCATAGGTCAACGCGATCAGGACAGACCCATTTCCGACAAGACCGTTTGGTATGCCTGTAAAGAAGCTGCCCGCCATGCGCGCATCACCAAGCATGTAACGCCCCACACCTTACGCCATAGCTGGGCTACCCATTTGCTCGAGGCGGGAACGGACCTGCGGACGATTCAGGTTCTGCTCGGCCATGGAGACCTGGAAACCACCGCCAAGTATCTTCATCTGTCGCAACGGCACTTACAAACAGTATCCAACCCGCTGGAGAGTTTACAACTCTCCAGCGTTAGCCAGGCAGGGCGCAGCTATCATCGGAAAAAAGTTAAATGGTGCGGCCTGCCGTAGAGATGGCTGACATCCTTCGGGCCCGGGGAGACTGCTTCCGTGAACAGAACCGCTCCTGGCTCAGCTACCAGCAGCTCAAGGTGTTGCGGGCCATCACCGCATGTCGCACGGCTGCGCTGGGAGGCCATCTGGACGCCTGCTCACGTTGCGACCATCAAGCCATTTCCTATAACTCCTGTCGCAACCGCCACTGTCCCAAGTGCCAGGCCCAGGCACGCCAGCGCTGGCTGGCACGGCGCGAACAAGATCTGCTCAGCGTGCCCTACTTCCACGTCGTCTTTACCTTACCCCACCAGTTGAACCCGCTCTGTCAGCGCAACCCACGGCTGCTCTACGATCTGCTCTTCCGCGCCAGCGCTCAGACCATGCTCGAAGTTGCGGCCAACCCCAAGCACCTCGGAGCCAAGATCGGCTTCCTCAGCATTCTGCACACCTGGGGACAGAACCTGCGACTGCATCCTCATCTCCACTGCGTCGTTCCCGCCGGCGGCTTCGATCCAAGCTACTCTCACTGGGTTCATCCTAAATATCCCTTCTTCCTCCCCGTCAAGGTCCTCAGCCGCGTCTTTCGCGGCAAGTTTCTCGATCTCCTGCAACGAGTACCCCGTCAGTGTCGACCCGACCTCTCTTCCACCCTCGTGCACACGTTGCTAAGGCATGATTGGGTGGTTTACGCCAAGCCCGCTTTTGGCGGACCTACTCACGTGCTGCGCTATCTTGGCCGCTACACTCACCGCGTCGCCATCAGCAATCAGCGCCTGCTCAGCTTCGATGGTCACAGCGTGAGGTTTCGATGGAAAGACTATGCTCACGGCAATAAGCAGCGCATCATGGCTCTTACCGCGACCGAGTTCCTGCGCCGCTTTTGCCAGCATGTGCTGCCCCGGGGCTTTGTCCGCATCCGCCACTTCGGCTATCTCGCCAGTGCTCACCGAACCGCTCTGCTCGCACTCGCTCGCCTTCAGCTCGCCGGCAAACCTCGACCCGATCCGCACATCGCCATCTCTCAGTTAGCCACCTGGCGCTGCCCGCGTTGCGGAGCCAACATGTACATCGGCCCCAACCTTACCGCGCAACAACTGGCCTTCCGATGCAAACTATCCGACACTTCATGATTCCAACCCCATCCAACGGCTCGCGAACGTGTGCCGCCACGTCTTCGCCACCTACGTCCGAAGCTCAAAACTACCACCTATCAGCGGTTTCCACTGCACGCAGAGCGCGAAATTACCCCTTCGACGCATCCCCACCTCTCATAGCAACCCTCCCACCTCTCATTGCAAGACTCTTCCCTGCCTTACCGGTGCCGAATCTTGCCCTCAGCTCCATAGCAGCGCCCACCACTGCCAGCGCCTTCCTTCAAGCCTCCTTATCGAAAATGCCTCGGAGCAATCCCGAGCACCCTCAGCATCCTGCCCCGAGGCATTTCCGATCAAGGCTAACGACTTTGCGGATATGTGGTTTTACGATTCAAAAACACTGTAGCTCCCCGCATCCGCGCCGATACCCTCATAGACAGCCACGCAAAGGCGCTCAACGTCCGTTGCTTATATAACCGACGCCAAATAGCTCAGCATTTGCTGAACGACACGAGGCATTTTCCTAAATGGAAGAACAACATATATATGCTCGATTGACCGAGATATTCTGTGACGTTTTTGATGAAGATTCCATTAAGGTCACACCAGAACTCTCCGCCAAGGACGTGGATGGATGGGACAGTTTGACCCATCTTCGTCTCTTACTCACCGTCGAAAAATCATTCACGATCAAGTTTTCCACTTCGGAGATCGGAAAATTGGAGAACGTAGTTGACTTGGTAACTCTTATCAAGGCACGGACCTAGAATCACAATTCCGCATGACGTGCCCATTTGGTTCAAGACAACTTTCCTTTAAGAAACAGGGACGGTGATCTTTCGTGCATTCGCTTTATTCGGAGTTGCAATGGCTGCCCCGCGCGCCCCAGGACTTTTCCGGCAGGATGAAGGCTCTGGCTGTCGCGGATGGTTCGTTGGGCCGCGACCTGCGCGCGCTTGCGGAGCACGCCCTGGACCTGAACCAGTTGACGAAATTGTCCAAGGTGATCGGCAAAGCGCGGGAGGCTGGAAAGTCTCTCGATCCGCTTGTCCCCTTTCGCCTCGCGATATTGAGCAACTCGACCATTGATTTCCTGATACCGGCGCTGGTGGTCAGCGCCGCCCGCCATGGCATCGCGCTCGAAATCATTCAGCCCGCCTACGACCAGGTCGCGCAGGAGGCCTTGAATCCAGACTCCGCCGTCAATAGCTCCAAGCCGGATGCTGTCCTGTTTGCGCTCGACTATCGCGGCCTGCCACTGAAGCTTTCGCTGGGCGATGCCGGCGCCGCATCCGCCACGGTGCAGGGGGCGCTCGGTTACCTGCAGGCGCTGCGCAACGGCATCAAGGCCAATGCGAATGCCGTTTGCATCTTTCAAACCTTCGCGCCGCCAGTGGAAACTCTCTTTGGCAGCCTGGATCGAGCGCTGCCCGGAACGTTGCGAAGCCTGATCGACGGCATCAACCGCGAACTGGCCACCTACGTCCTGGACTCGGGCGATGTTTTGCTCGATGTAGCGGCGGTGGCGGAAACCGTAGGTCTGGCCAACTGGCATAACACGCAGTTGTGGAACCTGGGAAAGTTCTCCTTTTCCGACGAATGGATCCCGCTCTATGGCGACCACCTCGCCCGTACGGTCGCGGCCATCCGCGGCAAGAGCCGAAAGGTTCTGGTGCTGGATTTGGACAACACCGTCTGGGGCGGCGTCATCGGAGACGATGGCCTGGAGGGCATCAAGGTCGCGCAGGGGGATGCGCGAGGCGAAGCGCACTTAGCCGTGCAGCGTCTGGCGCTCGATCTGCGTCAGCGCGGAATTGTTCTCGCCGTTTCCTCCAAGAACACCGACGCCGTGGCGCGCGAACCGTTTGAAAAGCATCCGGAGATGCTGCTCAAGCTGAATCACATTGCTGTCTTTCAGGCCAACTGGAACGACAAAGCGACCAATCTCCAGGCCATTGCGGAGGAGCTGTCGCTGGGGCTGGACTCGCTGGTGTTTCTTGACGACAATCCGGCGGAGCGCGGCCTGGTACGTAAACTTCTTCCGCAAGTCGCCGTGCCCGAGTTGCCCGAGGACCCGGCCTGGTACATGAGGACACTCGCCGCAGCGGGTTATTTTGAGGCCGTCGCTTTTGCCTCCGAGGATCTGAATCGCGCCGGCTTTTATCAGGACAATGCCAAGCGCGCACATCTGCAAAAGCAGGTGGGAGGCGTAGATGCCTATCTGGCTTCTTTGGATATGACCATCACCTTCCAGCCCTTTGACTCGACCGGGCGCGCGCGCATCGTCCAGCTCATCAATAAATCCAACCAGTTCAATCTCACCACACGCCGTTACACCGATCCCGAGGTAGAGGCGGCAGAGAACGCACCGCAGGTTTTCACGCTCCAGGTTCGCCTTGCCGATATCTTCGGTGACAATGGCATGATCAGCGTGGTCATTTGCCGTCTGGAAGAAGCCGGGGTATGGGAAATCGATACCTGGCTGATGAGCTGCCGCGTGCTCGGCCGCAAGGTGGAGAATATGGTACTGCGCGAGATCCTTCAGCACGCGCGCCAGGCAGGTATTCACAGACTGCTCGGAGTCTACCGGCCAACCGACCGCAACCACCTGGTCATCGACCACTACGCAAAACTTGGCTTTGCAAAAATCGGAGAAGAGAGCGATGGTCTGATCCGTTGGGAATTGTTAGTCGAGACCTCCGAACCAGACAGCGCTCCGATGAAGGTGATTTCAACTGGGTTCCAATCGATGGAGCGGGCGTCAGAATAACCCCGCTTAGATTGACTCCCTGGGAGGCGTCGCCGGGGGCTTTGGTTTTCTTGGCTCGACGACATCAATCAACGGGTGCGGCGTGCAGTAGCGCCGGGGAGACAACTTACGTGACGCAGGTAGATACGGACATAGAGACGAAGCCAGCAAGCTTGTACTCGGCGGATTTAGTTCTGTTACCCCTCGTGAGCTTGTTGACAGTTGTCGTTCTTGGCATCGTTGTGACCCTTATCGCAAACAATATGTTCGCTCGGGCATCTTCAACGACAGGCTGCCTGGTAATCAACGACGCTTCTACCGGCGTCCGCGCGATTCCGGGCTGTGTGTGCTCAAAAGGAACTACGGAAAGCAAACCGGCCGAATACCGCTTCAATGCTTGTGGCCATCGAACAGAACTGCCATGCGGTCAAAAGACGCCCGGAAACTTTCGCATCGTGATGACGGGTTCGTCGTTCGGATTCGGGATGTGGGTTCCTCAGGAAAAGTCGTTTGCAGCTTTGCTGCCCTCCGAACTTTCCGCTCGGACGGGCCGCAGAGTAGAGCTTTACAACGCATCGATGCAATGGGGCTTTCCTAAAAGCACCCTCCTGCGATTCCACGAAGTGCTCGCGGAGGAGCCAAATCTGATTCTCTGGGATTTAACGCCGGAAGACATCCAGCAATCCGATTTCGTTCTCCCGCAGTCAGTCCCATCCTCTACGAGCGCATCCAATCAGGATTCGATCGACAGGGCGAAACAACAACTCACTTCCAAGATCCCAGGCCGAGTGTTGGTGCTGGCGAGACATTTGCTCTTTGCCAGCCGATCTCAGTATGTAACCTCTTACCTTGCCGGTCCAGATTCGGAGCAGGGATTTCTCAAAGCTCAGTTTAGTCCCCTATGGCAAGGTCACCTGGAACAGTTCGATCGCGATGCCTCTGCGATGGAGGAACAAGCAAAAAAGGCGGGCGTTCCCTTCGTGGCTGTGCTCCTGCCCAATCGAGCGCAGGCGGCAATGATCTCAGCCGGTGAATGGCCCGCAGGGTACGATCCATATCACCTCGACAATCAATTGCGCAGAATCATTGTCAGTCACGGGGGAACGTATGTTTCCATCCTTTCGGAATTCCGAAGCATTCCCAATCCGGAGAAGAATTACTTCCCGATCGACGGCCACATAGACGAGAACGGTCACGCAATGATGTCTCACCTATTAGCTGCGCAACTGACTGCCGGGGGCGTCCCTGCTCTCACCCCAAATAATGAGACACGTAAGCTCTCGGGGCAGGGGGAGTAGATGGATTCCGCTTCCCTTGGCTTCATTGGTTTCGGGATACTCGTAGCAATCATCTCGAATTTCAGCCGGTCGCGAACGTGGCGTTGCCTCGTACTGCTGCTGGCCAGCCTGGGTTTTCTTGCAATGCTCGCGCATAATGTTTTTATTCTTGTTCCATTCGCGGCTTTTCTTGCGTTCGCCTATCTCGGCTTGATCTGTCTGGAACGAGGATGGCAAAAGTTCCTCCCCTTCGCAGTGGCCGCCGTCGTGCTCGTTTACATTTGGCTAAAGAAGTACAGTTTTCTTCCGGCAAACAGCTTCCTGCAATTTCCTTACTTTACGTTGGGGCTCTCATACATCTTCTTTCGCGTTCTCCACCTGCTGATCGAAACGGGAGACGGAGAAAGGCGACGCATCGGACTGGGCGCGTACCTGCTTTACACGCTCAACTTCACGACGCTGATTTCCGGCCCCATTCAACGCTATGACGAGTTCGCCCGCGACCAGTTCGCCCGTGAACCCCTTCCTCTGGGACCGCGCGTGATCGGTCTGCAGTTGGAGCGGATCGTGCGCGGCTTCTTCAAGGTCAATGTGCTGGCCATGTTGTTCAACACGGTGCGCGTCGATGCGCTGGCGCAGATGGGGCAACCGCTGCTCCCAACGCTCAAGTTCTATGCAGCTTTCCGCCTGGGGATTGTGTATCCGCTCTTCCTCTACTGCAACTTCTCCGGCTACATTGACATTGTCATTGCGCTGGCGCGTCTGATGCGTGTGCGCCTGCCAGAAAACTTCGACCGGCCTTTCTCGGCTGCCTCATTCATCGATTTCTGGAGCAGGTGGCACATCACTCTCTCCAAGTGGCTCAAGACGTATGTCTATAGCCCGTTCCTTTTGATGCTGATGCGGCGTATCTCATCGCCGGCGTTGCAGCCACCGCTCGGGGTTTTAAGCTTCTTCGTTACATTCTTTCTCGTGGGTATCTGGCATGGACGCACCTCGGAGTTTGTGATCTTCGGCGTTTTGCAGGGAGGCGGCGTAGCCATCAACAAGCTCTGGCAGCTTGGTCTCACCGGAGCGATGGGCCGCAAGGCCTACAAGGCGTTGGCAAATAACCAGGTCTATGTCGCGTTCGCACGGGGCCTGACCTTCAGTTGGTTTGCCTTCTCCCTATTCTGGTTTTGGGCAAACTGGAAGCAGATCGATAAGATTTTCAAAGCCATCGGCATCGTCGAGTGGATCGGTGTCTGGCTCGCGATCTGGCTGTCCGCGACAGCGGTACTGGCGCTCTGGGAATGGCTGCGCGCAGCGCTGCTATCGTTCAGGACCTCCGAGGGACCCATGCTCACCAGTCGTTATGCTCGTGTGGTCTATGCGTCTGCATTGGGCGTGATTGCATTCGTCATAACAGTGCTGCTCAACCAGCCCGCACCGGACATTGTCTACAAGGCTTTCTAGAGCAGAACCAGCATAGCTGTACCCGGCCGGCATCGGGGAAGCTGGATTTTCCTCGATGAAAAATCCAGTCAAGCGTCCTTGCCGCTGGGTACAGTTGTGCTGGTTCTGCTTTAGCCCGTGGGACGGGAGTGGAGTCAAATCACATTCTTCCCAGATCGGGTTTCGGTCGTTACAGCACCAAGACGACTCAAAAGAAACGAAACAATATGGTGAGGCTAATCCCTCAGCTGACTGGCAGTCAGGCCGCCCCATCGCTCGTCTGACTCGCGCGGAACCAATCCTCAGGCTGTACGGAACAGCCCCGACCTGCCTCGGCATAGCCCCGAAGGGGCAGCTGAAAATAGCCCAGGACGCAGTCCTGGGTTGGGTATCCGTCACCAATCAAGTCCCGCAGGGACGACTGAAAATGCCCCAAAATAAAATCCTGGGTACACCCTTCCAGAGCAGTTGATTGACACGATAGAGGTCAGGAGTTCGAGTCTACTCACTCTCGTTTTTTCTGCCGAACCCTTCTTGCAACCTCCTGCATCAAAAGCGCATGCTCTTGCGGAGCCGTTCAATGGATAAGAAGAAGGCCCACGTTCTCTGGATTGGGATCGTTGCGCTTTCGTTCGTGGCAGCCCATGCACAAAGCCCACAGCAGATCGTCCAGCAGGTGGTCGATGTAGAGCTAACTGCTAACCAGAATGACCACTCCCATTGGATGTACCTGGAAGAAAGAGACAAACCGAAGGAGCACGTACTGCAGTGGGTCGCCGCTACACAACGGGGCGACGTAGACCGTATCCTCGAGAAGGATGAGCGAAATCTGACTGAAGAGCGTCAGCGCGAACTCATCGAGAAGTTTCTGCGCGACACGCGGGCGCAAGACAAACAGGTCTCCGAAGTGAATCACGACAATCAGCAAATTGATGATCTGCTCAAGCTGTTGCCTTCCGCTTTTGTCTGGACGCAAACCGGTGCGACCACCACAACAACTTCCTTCCACTTCGAGCCCGAACCTGGCTTTCATCCGCCGACAAGAGAGGCTCGTGTATTCAGCGGCATGGCAGGCGACCTTGTGGTCGACAACCAGCAGCACCGCATCTGCAAAGTCAAAGGCCACCTCATGCACGATGTAACCTTCGGGGGCGGCCTGCTGGGAAGATTGAAGGAGCGCAGTTCGTTTGCGCTGGAACAGCAACAGGTCGGCCCATCCTATTGGGAGTTGACTGCCATTCACATTCACCTGGAAGGCAATGCCCTGTTGTTCAAGAGCGTGTCACTGCAGCAGGACGACAAGCGCTCGCACTTTCAGCCTCAGCCGGACAACATCACCCTGGAGCAAGCTGCCAACTCCATCATGAAGCAGCCAAATTTGTTCCCTTGTAGCGCCTTAGGCGGCGGACAAGGCGTGCCTACGCAAGGCGCATGCCCCGACAAGCTGACGCAGGGCACGACAGGACTGAAACAGTAGACAGCGTGGGCTCTACTGGGACTACTGGCTTTCTTGCTCGCTCTTTGCAGGCGTAACCGACTCAGGTTCAAGCGCCGCGGAGTTGTTGGCAGCAGCGTGGGCCTGTTGTACCCGGTAGCCGGCGCGGGTGCGCACGTGATACTTCTGCAAGTCTTTTCCCACAAGCTTGACGGTAATGTTGCGCCAGCCATTGCTTGGGTTAGGCTGCGGGTAGTAACTGAGGGCGTAAAGGTGCGCCAGGTCGTCCTCAATATATTCAAAAGCTTTCTTCTCATCGCCCCAATTGCGGGCGAAGTACGCCTTGCCACCCGTAGCTTTGGCCATGCGTTCAAACACCACGGTTGAGATCGGCTCCAACTGGGCGTCGTGCGTGCTGATCATGTAAATGATGGTTCCGGTCGATTGCGCCAGTTCCGCTACATCTTCCGGCGGCACCAGGCTCGCATTGTCGGGGCCGTTTGAGAACACAACGATCACTTTGCGGCCTGTGTAACGCGCAGCATCCTCCACCGTCAACAAAAGGCAGTTGTAGAGCGCGGCGTCATCGCCGGCGACCGTGCTGCGCACGCCGCGCAGTACTTGCCGCCGATCGGACGTGAGCACCGAGTTGCGGGAAAGATCGCGACTGTACGAATACAAGGCGACTTTGTTGGCGGTCTGCAGGGAGCGCACAAAATCGGTAATGGCATCCTGTGCAAAGACAAAACCGCGATACATGTAGTTGCTGGTATCGAACAACACAAAGACGTTGGCCCCAGAAAGCTGCGAGGCAAGGTTCTCCCCATCCGGGCCGCCTGCAGAGGATGCGCCTTTCTGTTCGATGGCGTGGACAGGCGCGGACGGCTTTGCACCCGCCGATCGCTTCGTGCCCGGCGGTACATTCGCCGCCGTCTGCACCACCTGGCGGGTCGGCTCGTTGCCCTCTTCAAAGGTGGCAAGGCGTTCCGTAATCTTGTCCTCATAGATGGCAAAGTCTTCCGGCGCGAGGCCGGAAACATAATTTCCCTTGCTATCCGTTACGGCGACGTTTAGCTGCACCAGGTCGACGTTGACGCGAATGTTCGCTGTGTCGTTCTGCGCCGGCGTTACCCGAGCGCTAAGACATACAACGGCAATCGAAACTGGAAGGAAAGAAAGAAGTCGCTTAGCCATGGGTCGTCCTGTGTCTGGGCTCATCGGTGACCGCCCACTGTGGAGTTCAACTGAGACTGTTCCTGGGTCGTTGCAGCCTGCGTATTGGGAGCAGAGGTTTCTGTCATTTGCGGCAGAACGACCTTGCCCTGCCGGAATTCCTCGCCCGTCTGCCTCATGGCGCGTGTCAGAGCCACCCAATCTTCAATATCTGTAGCGAAGATATTGGCCACCATGCGCCGAGTTAGTTCCGGGACGAGGCTGTTGAGCACTACGGGCGAATATCCCTTTTCGTCCACCAGCCTCGCCCAGAAGAGATTGCTTGAGTCCCATGACTCCCCTAGCAGCCGGCTGGAAGTGCCGGAAAAGGCGGGAAAAGGCGGAAGGTTCAGGAGTTCAGGCGTGTAATTTTGCGCCAGCACCGGATGCGGTGTACCAAAGTCGCGGGAAAGACGCTGGAGATTCACCTCGGCAGGGTATTGCCGGTCCAACGCATCCAATTCCGTGGAGGCCGTGCCCATGGGCGTAACCGTCTGAACCGGAATACGCCGAAACTCCGCCGCAAGATGAAAGGTATCTGCAGGAGTTACGAGCGAGAGACTTGCCTCCGCATCCCCGGCCTGCATAGCCTGTTCCAGCCGTCCGAGCCTTTGGGGCGACATGCGTTCCGAGAGAACCTCCACCACTTTGCCGCGCAGATCCTTATTCCCCACTGCCGAAGTGACGATTTCTTCTCCTGAACGCTGATAGAGTGCTACCGCGTGGAGTTCGTTCCTCGTCACGCCCCACCAGCGAGGCACCGTTGAGCTAGCCAACAGGTTGGCCGCCACTTCTTTCCAGATAAGCGCCTGAATATTCCTGGGCGCAATAAAGTCCTCTTCTGTGCTTGCCAGAACGTATGGCAACTCCGCCAGCGAGCCAACCAGGTAAGCGCCGCCCCCGGCCGGGGATCCCTGATTAAACAATTCGGGAGCCTGCCAGAGCTGTGTAACGCCCACAATGGTTTCGCCGGAAAAGTCATGCGAGCGCACAAAAAGTGGATTGTTGTGCAGCATCTTGGCGCCCGGCGGCTCGTAATATGCGTAGATCAAGCCGACCAGCATGTCACGGAGAAATGGCGTGAGTTCGCCGCGTGCCGCCTCCGACTGACCATGGTCACCCGGAACCTTGATCATCTTTGTGATGTCGACATGCACCTGTAGCTCAGCGTGACGGTTGGCGTAAACTCCCGGAGCCCACTCTGTTTTCTCACTCTCGGTGAAGATGGGCCTGGGCAGTTCGAATTGCTTTAGCTCGTTGGCTTGCGCGATGAATTCGCTGGTGGCGGGTGTCCCCCGGGTCATTTGGGTCAGGCCGTCGCCCAGCGAGAATAGGGTGTCCAGCGATACCAGGCGCTGATCATCCAGTACCGTCCGAATCCTGGCGGCGACCTCTGCATGAACCCGCTGCCCTTCAGGAGACTGCTGAGCCGGGCCCGCGAGCAACTCGAGCAACTCGCCCTGCGAGAGATCGGGCTTGCCACTCGCCGCCAACGTCAAGGTCTTGAGCGATGCACAGCCGGCATCGAAGAGTTGGGCAGAGGAGCCGACCGTCGTGAATGGATCCATCATCTGCTGCCAGGAGGTGTTTAGCTGGCTCGCGGGAATCTCGCCCTGGCGGGCGAGAATTTGCCACAGACTCAGGTTTGCCTGAAACACACCCATTGCATTGCCACGAAGCGAATGGTTGGAAATCGTGTCGACGGCTCCCGATACCTTGAGGAATCGTGCGATCGACTCATTACTCAAACCAGGAAATTCCGCCAGGACCAGATACCAGTTGCTGAGCTCTGAGAATTTGCTGGTCAGCAAGAGCACCGTTTCGGGGGTCAGCCGGTTTTCCTGCGTGCGGGCGCTATCCATCTGGCTGAGCATGAGATACATCTGCAATGGACCCATGTCGGTATCGATGCGCGACATGGCCGCCATGGCTTCGAGCAACTGCTCAGGCCGCTTCCAGGAATGAGCTCTTTTTGCCCAATCACGGACGATTTTCGAGTCGCTCTTTTCTGCCACAACCTGCTTCCACACTTCGAGGCCGCCGGGCACGATCGGTTCACCGTCCGGTCCCCTTTGCAAACGGGTGAACAGCATCAACAGCGCTGGCGCTCGGCGAAAAATAGCTCGAGCGGCGTAAGCCTTGGGGTCGGGATCGCGAAACGCTTCATAGAGTCGCCGTAAACGTGGCGTCGCCGTGAGGTATGTCTGCTGGCTCGCATTCACGCGCGCAATGCTGTCGTAATAGACTGCCAGCCAGCCATTATCTGTACCGGCGAGACGCACGACGAAGTCCCCGGGCGACCTGGGACTCGCACCTACTAATTCCCTCCAACCGGCTTCGGCTGCAGGCCCCCCGGGCACGAGCACCCGGCCGTTGCGAATCCAGATCTGCGTTCCGTAAAAATCGAGAATCGGCCCATAGGGCAGCAGCTGGGCAAGCCCCGGCGAATGCGCCAGAAAATTTCTGGTTTCCGCATCGGTATTGGCCAGAGCCCAATAGAGGCGATCGATCGGTAGCTCACGCAGCAGGATATCGACCAGGCTTTGCGAGCCCCGGCTTTTCGCGGTACTGAGCGCTTTCCAATCATCCTCTCGAAAGAGAACGGGAACTCGAGAGCTTGGATAAGCATAGGTAAACGTCGTACCTTGTTCGAGCGCATCTTCAAGGTTCGTGAGCGGGAAACCTGAATCTATGGTGAGAAATGCTCGTTCGGGATCGGCGGTCGCCAGGACCGCGCCTTTCTGGCCGCAAGTAGGCCGCGCGTGATAGCCGAGAATGCTCAATAAGGGCGCAGCATCGGCGCAGTTGGTCACGCGGATGGTCTCGCTCGATCCAGCCAGCATCTGCAGCTCTCGCGCTTGATGAAGATAGCGCTCAATCAGTCGAAGATATTCTGTCGGCACCCCAGCTCGATAACCTGAGGCATAGGTATTTCGGGCAAGCAGCGGCAGTACCTCATTGACGGATATCTGCTGGCTGATACCCGCCATGCGCAGAAGCGATCGCAGCGGGCCGGGGACCGCGACCGTATTCTCCACAGGAGGGAGATGCGTGACCGTTCGTGGCGAGGCGGCTTGTGAAGAGCTAGGATTTACTGCACGCGCACTCTGAGCCCAGGATGCGCCTTGGCAGAGAATACTGGCGGCAAGAACTGCGGACAAACGAATGACAAGCTTCACGGGAACGCCTCTTTGAGAACACTTGAGACTAAGTACAGAACCCGATAAATTTGAAAACTGGCCCGTGCCGATGCGAACAACCCCGAAACGACCGGAAACCCTGGTTTAAGGCACCCTCCATTTCCAAGACGTGCTTCGGGTAATCGCTTGCGTGGAAAAAAGATATACCACACCAGTTCCCGATCTGTGAATATAGCTTCACGGCATCAAAAGCATGGCCATCCTGTCTGCGATGTTGCACCTTCCGTAGTGCAATCGACAGTAGGGTTCCGTTATCGCTGGTCGGGCGTGGTGACGACTTTCCTTTACATCAGGCTGGTTTGCCCGCTGGCGCATTCACTTCGAAATAGCCACTTCGATGGCTGAATACCTGAAAAACCAACGTGCTCATCGAGCCTTTCGAAAGACCTGCGCGCACCTATCGAACCCAACTGCGGCCTGTGTCAATCTTTGGTGAATCAAACGGCAACTCCATTGACGGCGCCTCTCCCCTGCTCATAGATTCACCCTACGATGAATGATCAGGACTTTAACCAACTCCTCAGCGACTATCGGAGAAGTACCGACAGCTGGATAGACGGTATTCGAGCTGAAGAAGCTCTAGCCACTGCAGATCACTCCATGGTTGCGATGGAGCATTGGGATGCGGCCGGCTTTGCGGTTCATGATGCCGAAGCGGCGGCGAAAAAGGCCCGCGATCGATATAAGAACGCACTACGCAAGAAGAACTACGGGTTTTGAGGCGGTTTCCCAATCGCTTTGCGCCGCCGGCAGCATGTTCACAAATACGGTGAGGGGGGAGTGGTTATTTACAGGTGTCTTTTAACGGAACACCTGCGTCCAAGGCATATTCTTCCCTGACTCCATTTGTGAAAACGCTCGACCAAACCACAGTCATTGCGAAAATGCTTTAATCTCTTAACTGGACGCTGAATACTTGCCGCGTTTCGTTCCCAAAATATCCATCAATCGTACGAGAATGCATTGTTCAACCGGCTCAATGCGCCACCTTCACGGTACTTGCCCGGCCAGATCAGTTTCGTCGTCGTGATGTTGACCTTTGCCATGCCCAACGGTTTCTTTCTACTGAGTAGGCGTCACGCCAGACGTCCTACGTCTTGACAAACGGCTGAATCCAAAATCACATCGATGTGCGGAAGCTGCCCCGCGCCCAGAGGGCATTGCGTGGTGATGGCGCGGAGGAATGTATGACCAAACGGTGGTTGCGAACCTTAACATGCTTTTTGTTGATCCTGCCCGCGAGCTGGGCTGCGGACAAGCCGGATTGGACCACGCCGATCAAGCCCTTTCAGATTGCGGACAATCTCTACTATGTGGGCAGCAAGGACCTTGCCTCCTACCTGGTGGTGACTCCGAAGGGAGACATCCTGATCAACTCCAACCTGGTGAGTTCGCCCCCGCAGATCCGGAGAAGTATCGAGCAGCTTGGATTTCATCTCAGCGACGTGAAGATCCTGCTCATCAGTCATGCGCATTTCGACCATGATGCAGGCAGCGCCGAGATCAAGCGGCTCACCGGCGCGCAATACATGGTGATGGATGCCGATGTGCCTGTAGTCGAAAGTGGAGGGGCGAAGGACTTCAACGATGGGACGACTTATCCGGCGGTGAAGGTGGATCGCGTTTTGCACGACGGCGATGAGGTACGACTCGGTGACGTTGTGTTGGTGGCGCATAAGACCCCTGGGCATACACGCGGCTGCACTACCTGGACGATGCGCGCGTCGATCGGCGGGCATCTGCATAATGTCGTGATCGTGGGAAGTTGGAATGTGAACCCAGGATTTCGTTTGGTAGCGCGGGCTGGAAAACCCGCTTCCTATCCGGGCATCGCTGCCGATTATGGGCAAACCTTCGCCACCCTGAACAAGCTCCCCTGCGACGTGTTCCTGGGGGCCCACGGCGAGTATTTCGATATGCTGGCAAAATTAGCGCGCATGAAGGCGGGCGCAGGAGAAAGCGTTTGGATCGATCCTCAGGGTTATCACGCAGCCGTAGCAGAACGGCAAAAGGCATTTGAGGCCGAACTCAAGCGGCAACGGACTCCAGGTTCCTGACAGATTCAGGCCCAGCCTGCATCTAGGCCGCAGTCAATGCTGTATCGAAAGTTTGCACCCAACGCGACGGTAAGCCATCCTGATAGAGATGGCGTGGATCGAAAGAGCTCGGCAGAGTAGTCAGCAATACCAGAACCCGGTACCCACTTCCGTTGGCAATGGGTCAACGTTCCTGAAGGTACTGTGGCGCTACCTCACGAACCGTGAAGAGAAAACGCCGAAACAAGCGCTTGGGCCTTTCCGTACCGACGCACTCGTTTACCAGAATCCGCCGGCCAGTGGACTGCGCATCACGTGGATGGGCCACTCCTCCTCGTTGGTGGAGATCGATGGAGTGCGAGTGCTGATCGACCCCGTCTGGGATAAGCGGGCAGCACCCTTCGAATGGGCCGGCCCGAAGCGCTTTTTTTCTCCGCCTTTGCCTTTAGAAGAATTGCCGAAGATCGACGTGGTGCTGCTATCGCACGACCACTACGACCACCTCGGCGCCGGTACCGTGCAGCGTCTCGCGCAGATGCAATCGACCGCCGAAGCGCAGTGGGTAACAACCCTCGGTGTGGGGAAGATTCTCGCTAAATTAGGGGTGAAAGAACCCCGCGAACTCGATTGGACTGAGACTCTGCGCGTGGGCGACTTGGAGTTGATTGCGCTGCCGGCGCGCCATTTTTCGGGCCGCAGCCTGTTTACCCGCTTCGAGACGCTATGGGCGTCCTTCGTTCTTGCCGGCCCGAAGCATCGCGTGTATTACGGTGCAGATTCCGGCGAGTGGCCCGGCTTTCAGGCGATTGCGCAGGCGTATGGTCCGTTCGATCTGACGATGCTGGAAATTGGCGCCTTCGATCCCTTATGGGCCGATATCCATATGGGGCCCGACGGCGCGGCGCGCATGTTTCGCGCCATGGGCGGCACGGGCCTGTTGATGCCCATTCACTGGGGCCTGTTCAATTTAGCGCTGCATGCGTGGCGACAGCCGATCGAACGAGTGTTTGCGATCGAGGGCCTCAGGCTATGGACGCCAGTGCCTGGTATGCCCACCGAGGTAGTGGAAGAAACAGAAGTACGTTCGCAATGGTGGCAAGGATAATCCACCGGCTGCCGCGCGGGTATGGTTAACTGTCAACGCATGCGCGCCCCATGGATTTGTATCGCTCTCTCTTTGTCTGCCTTTTGCTTCAACAGTCCTCAAGTTGCCCACTCCCAGGAATCGGGCAACCTGGGCGCAGATACGCGACGCACGTGGAGCGCCTACGGCGGTGGCCCGGATAACATCCACTACTCGAGCCTCGACCAGATCAACCGCGGCAATGTCCATGCGCTGCAGGTTGCGTGGACGTTCGACAGTGGAGACCAACATCCGGAGTCGGAGATGGAGTGCAACCCCATCGTCGTCGACGGTGTTTTGTATGCCACAACGCCCAGTGGGGATGTCGTCGCTCTGGATGCAGCAAGCGGCGCTCTGCATTGGCGCTTCGATGCCAATGAAGGCCTCAAACTCGTTGGCAAGGTGCGCAGTCGCGGTGTGACCTTCTGGTCAGGCGGATCTGACCAGCAGAACAAGCGCATTTTCGTCGGCGTGCGCCAGTACTTGTTCGCTCTCGACGCCAAAACGGGAAAGCCGATTCCAGCCTTCGGCAAAGATGGCCGCATTGACCTGCGTGAAGGTTTGGGTCGTGAACCCTTGGACTGGGTCACGATGACCAGCCCTGCCCTGGTCTACGAGGATCTGGTAATCGTCGGCGGCGCGATGAGTGAAGTGCTGCCTGCTTCGCCCGGTGACATTCGCGCCTTCGACGCACGGAGCGGCAAGCTGCGGTGGACATTTCACACCATTCCTCACCCTGGGGAATTCGGCTACGAAACCTGGCCCAAGACTGCATGGACCTACAGCGGCGCGGCTAACAACTGGGCGGGCATGTCACTCGATGCGAAGCGCGGAATCGTGTTTGTGCCCACCGGCTCTGCCGCTTCCGACTTTTACGGCGCGAATCGAACCGGCGACGATCTATTTGCCGACAGCCTCATTGCACTCCATGCTGAAAGCGGCCAGCGGATCTGGCATTACCAGTATGTGCATCATGACATCTGGGATCGCGATCCTCCGGCGGCTCCCGTATTGGTTACCGTAAGACGCAATGGACACGATGTGGATGCAGTAGCGCAGACCACCAAGCAGGGGTATCTGTTTCTCTTCGATCGCGAAACCGGCAAATCGTTGTTCCCGCTGAAGACCCAGAAGTATCCGCCCTCCGATCTGGAAGGGGAAATCACGGCGGCCGAGCAAACGCTGCCCGAGCTACCGGCGCCCTTCGCCCGGCAGAAACTCACGGCCGACATGCTCACCACGCGCACGCCAGAGGCCCATGAGCAAGCTCTTGCAAGGTTCAAGACGTTCCGTAGCGACGGACAGTTCATTCCGGGCAGCACACAGGGGACGATCATCTTCCCTGGATATGACGGCGGCGCAGAGTGGGGTGGCCCGGCGTATGACCCAACCAGCGGGTTGCTCTACGTAAACGCCAACGAGATGGCATGGATCCTGCGGCTCGTTCCCCAAAAGGCGCGCGCGGCTGAGGCCAACGGGCGAGACATTTATCTTCGCAACTGCTCCGGCTGCCACCGTCCCGACATGGCCGGCGCACCTCCGGAGTTCCCCTCCCTGATTGGCATATCCAACCGCTACGAAGAGGGTGCGGTGAAGAACCTGATCGCACAAGGGACCGGCCGCATGCCCGGCTTCGCGAACCTGGGGCAGGATCAACTGCAAGCCGTGTTTGACTACGTCTACTACGGCAAAGAGAAGATCGTGAAAGATACTGGCCCCTCTCCGCTGGACGCTAAATACATCAGTGACGGATACAACAAGTTCCTCGATCAGGAGGGTTACCCCGCGATCCAGCCTCCGTGGGGTACTCTTACGGCCATCGACTTGAATTCAGGCAAAACCGCCTGGAAGATCCCTTTGGGCGAATATCCTGAACTTGCAGCCAAAGGGATGACGAACACGGGGAGCGAAAATTATGGCGGCCCGGTGGTCACGGCGGGTGGTCTGCTTTTCATTGCAGCCACCAGTTACGACAAGGTTTTTCGCGCCTTGGATAAGACCACGGGGAAGGTCTTGTGGCAAACCACGCTGCCGGCTGCCGGGAACGCGACTCCGAGCACCTATGAGGTGAATGGGCGGCAATATGTCGTGATCGCCGCTGGCGGTGGAAAGTCTTCGGCACCCTCGGGCGGCAGCCTGGTGGCGTTCGCACTACCGAAATAGCTTGGCGAACCACACGGTGCGTGTGGCTCGCATCGTCTGCTACCATGCACCGCATGTTCACTCGCAGAAGCCTTCTCCACATGACGGCCGCTTCCCTGGCAGCGCGCACGCTCTTGCCCGGCAACCTGGCAGCGCAGCCAACCACTGATCCTGTGGATGCCGTACAGCCAAGCGCGCAGTTCTCCGTCATGATCTGGACGCTCGAAAAGTTGGGCACCCTGGAAGAGAACCTGGAGCGCGTTGCCCAGGCTGGTTATCACCATGTGGAGTTGGTGGGGGAGTTCAAAACCTGGTCCGACGAGGACTACCGCCGCATTCTTGCCCGCATGGAGAAACTAAAAATTTCCATCGACGCGACTTCCGGCGTCGATCCCGGATTCGCCGACCCCTCCGGCGGAGAGGCGTTTCTCGCTGCTCTCAAAGAGATGATTCCCACCGTCCAAAGACTCCAGTGCAAACAGATTATTCTGCTTTCGGGAAATCGCATTAAGGGCGCCCCCGCAGGAGCACAGCACGCCGCCTCGATCGATGCGTTGAAGCGAGCGGGGGATCTGCTGAGCAGCGCCGGCCTGGTAGCGGTGATCGAACCGATCGACCGGCTGGAGGAGCCCGCCATCTACCTCGACGGTGTAAGCGAAGCCTGCGAGATCGCCAAAGCGGTCGCCAGCCCGAACGTCAAAGTTTTGTATGACGTCTACCACGAGCAACGCGAGTTCGGAAATTTGATCGAGAAGCTCGAGGCCAACATTGCGCAGGTTGGCTTGATTCATATTGCCGACGTACCCGGCCGCCACGAACCGGGCAGCGGCGAGATCAACTATCTCAACATCTATCGCAAGCTGGCGCAGTTGAACTACAAGGGGACGATCGCGATGGAGTTTTATCCGACAGGGGACGTCGTTGGGACGCTGAGACGCGCAAGAGATCAGGCGCGCGCCTTGCTCTCCTGAACGATCGATGATCACGAACCCGGCGCAGCTCAGGTATAGCGAGCCATAGGGGCGTGCTTGGCATGGCAGCAGTGAGCGCTTTGCTCTGCCCGTTTCTCGCCAGAAAAGACAAAACAAGCGACAAGTCTGTGTGGGGCGGTGTCCTGATTCCCTGACCACGTATCGGCATCTGAACGGAACAGCCCCGCAGGGGCGGCTGACAGTAGCCCAGGATGAAATCCTGGGTAGCCTCAGCAACCAATCAAGTCCCGACCTGCCCCGGCGTAGCCGTGGGAGGGACGACTGAAAATGCCCCAGGACGGAGTCCTGGGTGAGGTATGGGTGGCCTCAGAAGATATATTGGGATGACAAACATGCATTCTGCGATGGATAAGCGAGATTCTCCGTCCATGGAGTGGGCGAGCTTTCTGCAGCGGGCTCCCCTCACATTCGATCGCGTTCACGGGGAAGCGACGCTCGGGGGCAAACGGATATTGATCACCGGCGCCGGCGGCTGGATCGGGTCTGCCCTGACCAGACAGATCGCGTCTTTCGCGCCGCAACAGCTGGTTCTTCTCGAGGCGTCGGAGCTCAACCTGTAGGAAGTCCAACAGGGCCTGCAAGGCTTCAATAGGGGGCAGAGCTTTCATCTCGGCAGCGTCACGCAGCCTGCTTTGCTCGAAGAGATATTTCGCCGGCATCGACCGCAAATCATCTACCATGCGGCCGCATTCAAGCATGTTCCGCTCATGGAGCAGAATCCCTTCGCCGCGATAGAAAACAACGCACTGGGGACAAATCTGCTGGTGCGAACGGCCACTGTCTATCAAGCCGAGCAACTCATCCTGCTCTCGACCGACAAGGCGGTTGATCCGGTCAGCATGATGGGGGCATCGAAACGAATCGCAGAGCTCACTCTGCTGGCGCACCACAAGACCGGGACCTCGATGAAGGTTGTGCGCCTGGGGAATGTCTTAGGGTCGGTAGGGAGTGTCGTGCCGCTTTTCCTAAGGCAGATTGCTGCAGGGGGTCCTGTAACAGTCACACATCCAGAAGCACGCCGCTACCTCCTCACCACGGAAGACGCTGTAGTTCTTCTGCTCGAAGCTGCTTCTACCCGCTCGCGCTACAGCGTGGCTGTGCCGGGACTTGGAGAGCCCGTGTTGATGGAATCACTGGCGCGGCATTTGATCGCAGGTCATCGAACACCGGGAGGCGCGGTTATACCCATTGTGTTCACACAACTTCGCCTCGGCGACAAGATGTGTGAAGCTCTTCTATCTGCCCGCGAATCGTACGTTGACTCCTTGGGTAGCTCGGGACTGAGAGCGGTTTCCAGTCCAGGCGTTTCTTCCACGACTCTCGATGAAGTTCTCGACCAATTGCAGCGCGCTTGCCGTGAGCGTTCGCTCGAACAGCTACTCTCTGCCGTAGCCCAGGCCGTGCCTGAATATCGACCGAGTGCTTTTATAGCGGACGCAGCCGCTCAAAACCTGCAGCTCAGCGGCCAATCGACATGAAGCGAACGATCGCCGTTGTCACCAGTTCCAGAGCAGACTACAGCCACCTGTATTGGCCGCTTCACGATTTGCTCCACCACCGCGGCGTTGACCTCAAGCTGATTGTGTTGGGAGCGCACCTCGCTCCCCAGTTTGGGGAGACGGTGAAAGAGATCGAGCGTGACGGATTCCCTGTCAGCGCCCGCATCGAGTGTCTGCTGGGTTCCAACACCGATGTCGGCATGGCAAAAACACTAGGCGTTGCCGTGCTCGGACTGGCGGATGTGCTGGGCCAGATGCGGCCTGATCTGCTACTGCTGATCGCCGACCGCTATGAGATGCTCGCTCCCGCTTCCGTCGCTCTGACGCTTCGCATTCCCATCGCTCACATCGAAGGTGGCGAGATAAGTGAAGGGGCCATTGATGACGCAGTGCGCAATGCGCTGACAAAGATGAGCCACATCCATTTCACCTCGACAGAGAATGCGCGAGCACGGGTTATCGCGATGGGCGAGGAACCGTGGAGAGCCCACCGGGCCGGCGCCCCGTCACTCGATCATCTACGCCGCAGCAACTTACTCGAAAAGCCCGCGCTCGAGGAAAAACTGCAACTCGATCTCGACCGCCTCACAGTGGTCGTCGCGTACCATCCGGTCACCCTGCTGGCTGACACCACAGCGGAAGCCGATTCCCTTTTTTCCGCTTTGGACAAACTGGATGCACAAATTCTCTTTTGCCACCCAAACTCGGACGCGGGCAGTCATACGCTGATGGAGCGAACACCCGCACCTTTCTGGCCGCACATGCGGACGCCCGGGTGTTCGTCAATCTTGATGCAGTGACCTATTGGAGTTTGCTTCGCCAGGTAGCCCTGCTCATTGGTAACTCAAGCAGTGGCATTATGGAAGCAGCATCCTTCGCTTTGCCCGTCGTGAACGTGGGTTTTCGCCAGAAGGGCCGCGAACGCGCAGCCAACGTGATCGATGTATGCGCACAAACCCGCGCCATTGTTGCCGCCATCGCACAGGCGCGAAGCTCGCAGTTTCGTCAGTCGATCGCAGGCATGACCAATCCTTACGGCGAGGGGCACGCCGCAGACAAGATCGTGCAGATTCTCACTTCTATCGACCTCGGCGAGAAGTTACTGTTGAAACGTGCACCCGCGCTGACCGTACTCGAGGTCAACGACGCCTCTGCGATTTACGACAGCCCAAAAACGACTTGAAAGGACCTGCGAGCGGCCATTTCCAACCACAGCGCCATGTTCTATAGTCGAGGGTGGATTAGCTCTTCTCGCGGGCCTGTGAATGGGTGGAAGCGGTCATGTGCGGACGGTTTCCTTCACTTACAGCATCGGTGAGAATGGTCTAGTCGCGATGTATGCGGTGCATCTATCGCATGAAATCGCATCCGGAGCAGCATGCGTCTGCAAGCCCTTTTCTCAACGTCCTCTCGCCCTCTTCCGCGGCTTCTTCTTCTATCCGCTTTGCTGTTGCCGGCCGCTGCGGGAGTGGCGGCCCCCGCCGCCCCTAACCAGGCAGAAGCCGCCAAGTTGAACAACCTGGGTACGGCCATGATGAACCAGCAGTTGCTCGACAAAGCCGCAGCCAAATTTGCAGACGCCTACAAGTTAGATCCGTCGCTGGCCAGGGCCGAAGTGAACCGCGGCATCGCACTTATTTACCTGCAAAAGGCGCCGGAAGCAAAGCAGGCCCTCGAGCAGGCGGCGGCACAGGACCCGAAAGACCCGCATATTTGGTATGCGCTGGGCATTTTGCATCGCATCGAAGCGGAGTATCCGCAGTCGCTCGAGAATTTCCAGAAGGCAGCCGCCCTCGATCCGGACGACGCAGATACCCACTACTTCATAGGCTCGGTCTATCTGGAACTGCATCAGGCCGACCAGGCTTTGAGCGAATTTCAAACCGCGCTGCGCCTCAACCCTATTCATGCATCAGCCCAATTTGGCCTGGCCAAGGCATTGCAGCGCGTGGGCAAGCGGGACGAGGCCACCGCCGCTTTTCAGCGCTTCGAAACGCTCAACCAGGAGAAAATCGGCTCCCCCCTCGCGCATACTTACGGAGATGAAGGCCACTACTCGCTGGTACAGGATGCCCGGGCCCTCAATCCCCAGGTCGCGCCGATGATTCCGCTCACCTTTGCTGCGAAGATCATCGGCCACATGGCGGCCTCGGCTGACAAGTCAGGTGAAGGACCGCGTGGTGGAGCATGCCTGATAACACCGGCCGGCGAGCGTGCCTACCTGTTGATCATGGCGTCGGGCGATGAGGCCATACGCACCTATGCGCTGGCTCCTGACGGAAGCTTCACGCTTGTGCCGAGCGCACAGACCGGATTAGCCGCCAAAGGTGTGGGCGTCGCGTGCACCGTCGGCGACTTCAATGGCGACGGTCAGCCTGACGTGGCCGTTGCAATGACCGACCGTGTATTGCTCTTCAAAAACAACGGCGGTGGCAAATTTTCCGATGTAACCGCTGCGGTTGGCGTTCAGCCCACGAATCATCCTTCCGGAATCACGTTCGTCGATTATGACCACGACGGCGATCTCGATCTCTTCGTCACCGGGCAGCCGCTGGTTGCGGCAGGAAAACCCAACACGCTGTGGCGAAACAACGGCAATAGCACCTTTACCAGTTGGACGGAGCAGACAGGTCTGGGAGGAGAAGGTACTACGGCTGCGGCAACTCTGTCTGATCTAAATAACGATCGCGCGGTAGATCTGGTGGTCACCGGTTCCGGGCCAGCGCCAACCTTCTTTGCCAATCCGCGCGAGGGCTTGTTTAAGTCCACTCCTCTGTTTGCCGATGCCGGCATTTCTCCAAGCGTCGGCGTTGTGGTGCTCGACTTCAACAAAGACGGATGGATGGACGTAGCGCTCACCCACTCGGGTAGCCCGGGAATCACTCTCTGGCGCAATGTGCAGGGCAAGCGTTTCGAGCGCGTCCCCTTGCCGCTGAAAGACGCGACTGCCGGTTGGGGACTTACCGCAATCGATATCGATAACGACGGATGGCTCGATCTCATCGCGGCGGTGGAAACAGCGCAGGGTCCACAATTGCGCGCATTGCGCAACCTGGGGCCGGCAGGTTTTGAAGACGTAACAGCGAAAGTTAAACTCGATCAAATAAAACTGAGCGGCCCACGCGCGCTCATCGCCACCGATGTGGATGGCGACGGCGCTGCCGATCTGATCGTCACTCAGCCCGGCGGGGACCCTATCTTCCTGCACAACGAGGGCGGCAACAAAAATCATTCTCTGCGGATCAGCATGAAGGGTGTAGCCGACAACAAATCGGCGATTGGCGCAAAGTTAGAGGTTTTTGCCGATGGCGTCTGGCAGAAATTTGAGATCACGGGAGCCTCGGGTTATCTCAGCCAGGGATCCCAGCAACTCCTTGCCGGCATCGGCAGCGCTGAGCACGCGGACCTGGTGCGGATTCTCTGGCCCACCGGCGTTCCCCAGGATGAAACCGACGTGGCCACGAAGAACTCGCTGGCTATTACGGAACTGGATCGCAGAGGAAGCTCATGCCCCACCCTGTTTGCATGGAACGGCAGCAGGTATGAGTTCGTCTCCGATGTAATCGGCGCAGCCGTGGTGGGACACTGGGTTACGCCCACCGCGAGGAACCATGCCGACCCGGATGAATGGACGAAGGTGGAAGGCTCGCAGCTTCGCCCAAGGAATGGCTATCTCAGCCTCCGTTTCGGGGAACCGATGGAAGAGGTCAACTACATCGATCAGGTTCGCCTGCTGGCGATCGACCACCCTGCGGGCACCGAAGTTTACCCGGACGAACGCTTTATGAACGAGGCTCCCTTCGCCTCAGGGAGGCCCCTGGTGAGCACGCAGGCACATCCCGTTGCCGGGGCGTGGGACGATCAGGGACATGACGTAAGCAACCTGCTGCGCACAAGCGACCACCAATACGTGCACGACTTTACCAATCTTCCATTTGCCGGCTTTGCCAACCAGCACGCGCTTACCCTCGATCTAGGTGAGTGGACGCCGGCAAACCCGCTGCGCCTGTTGCTGCACGGCTTCATCGAGTACTTCTCTGCCAGCTCCATGTATGCAGCCTGGCAGTCTGACCTCAAGCCGATCGCTCCTTATGTAGAAGCACAATTGCCGGACGGTAGTTGGAAACGGGTCGTCGAAGAAATGGGCTTTCCCGCAGGACTGCCACGCACGATCGTGGCCGACCTCACCGGCAAACTTCCTTCGGGCACACGCCGCATTCGCCTGGTGACAAATCTGCAAATTTACTGGGATCAGATTCAGGTCGACAACGGGCCTGACGCCCCGCAACTCATCCATCAGGCCGAGTTGCCACTGGCCTCTGCCTCGCTCGCTTTCCGTGGATATCCGCAGCAGATAGATGGTAAGACGCCGGGCGACCTGAGCTACAACTACCAAAACATCAGTCAGACCGGGCCATTTATCCGCTCGCGCGGCAACTACACGCGCTATGGAGAGGTGGCTCCCCTGCTGAAATCGATCGACGAATCGTTCGTGGTTTTTGGCAGCGGCGAAGATATCGATCTGGAATTCGCGACCGCCTCGCTCCCTCCCTTGCCTCATGGTTGGAAGCGTGACTACTTCTTCTACGCCAATGGCTTCGTGAAAGACATGGACTTCTACGAAGGCAGCCCATTCACCGTGGCCGATATGCCATTCCACGGCATGAGCACCTACCCGTACCCTGCAACGGAGCACTATCCTCTGAATGATCAGCGCATGCAATATCAACTGGAGTGGAATGACCGCTTCGATTCAGGCCACAGCGCACAGCACTTCGGTTTTCAGTATGAGCCGAGGGTGATGCAGCCTCCAGCAGTGGAGCCCGCGCGGTGAACGGCCTTACCGTACTACCCGCAGTCGAACTTCTGTCGATGCTGCGGCGGGGGCAAATCTCCGTCTCAGAACTTGCCAACGAATACATCGCGCAGATCGAGCGCCTCAACCCGCAACTGCGTGCCCTGGTAGATTTCGACGCAGAGCGCGTGCGCTCGCAGGCACGTGCGCTCGAGAACGCAACCGGTATACGCGGCCGGCTCTTCGGATTGCCGATGACGATCAAGTCTTCGATTGCAACCGCGGGGTACCGGTGTGAGGTCGGCAGCCTTTTGAACCAGGGCCAGGTTCCCCTGGAAAACGCAACCGTCGTAGATCGTGCAACGCAGGCCGGTGCGCTCATCCTCGGAACCACCAATTGTCCGGAGTTTCTCATGGCCTACGAAACGGACAACCGGCTCTACGGAGCCACGGCCAACCCGTGGGATTTGTCTCGAACGTCTGGCGGCTCGAGCGGCGGCGAGTCGGCAGCGATCTCCGCCGGCCTTTCGGCCTGTGGCGTGGGCAGCGACAGCGGAGGATCGGTACGCGAGCCGGCACACTTTACCGGTATCTGCTCGCTCAAACCCACACCAGGGCGTATTCCAGGCCGCGGTCACCTCGCCGCCGGGGATGGACCCTTTGCCGTCCTGGGCGCCATGGGGCCGATGGCGCGCACGGTCCGCGACGTCACCTTGCTCTTCATAACGCTTTCCGGACAAGACACGCTGGACCCTATAAGTCCCCCGGTCTCGCTCAGAAATGATTCGCTGGAAGATTTAAGACGCGTGCCGATTGGTTTCTTTGAAGACGACGGTCTTATTCCCGTGACACCTGAGACTCGCCAGGCGGTGCGCGATGCGGCGCAGGTGCTCGCTGCGCAGGGCTTCACCGTGCGTCCGTTTCGCCCTCATGCGCTTGAAGAGGCGCGCCGGCTGTGGTGGAAGTTTTTTGTCCGCGGCGTGGCCATGTTGCTCGAGCCGCTCGTGGGTTCGCGGCACGCGGAACTAAGTCCGACGTTTCTGAACTATCTTGAAATCGCACACCGCGAGCCGCCACTCTCGACAGAAGAACTATTTGCCGCGTGGATGGATCTGGATCGTGTACGGCGGATGCTGCTGGCAGAGATGGAAAGTTTTCCGATCCTGCTTTGCCCAGTGTGTGCGATCCCGGCGTTTCGTCACGGAGAACGCAGCTGGAATGTGGAAGGACAACAGGTGCACTATTTGGACGTGATGCGCTACACCCAATGGTTTAATTTGTTGGGTGCACCGGCTGCAGTTGTACCGGTCGGGCGCTCGCCTGAGGGCTTGCCGATTGGGGTGCAGATTGCGGGGCGTCCGTTCGAAGACGAGCGCGTGCTGGGTATTGCGGCCGCGATTGAAGCCAACTTTGGTTACACGCCTCCCCCTCTCAGCGTCGAGTAAGCAGGGCTTAGTACAGATGATTTGCAATGGCTAGACGAGTCTGCGGAAAACCTCGGGTTTCACCACTCCGAGGTATTCAGTCGTCCCTCTCACGGCTACGCCGGGGCAGGTCGGGACTTGATCCCGTTGCGTACCCCCTACCCAGGACTGCGTCCCATAATGTAGATGTAGCCGCCGGACATAAAAAGATGTTAGCAAGTTCTGGTTCTCGACCCCGGGGGAGGACATGGCGGAACCGCCGCTGCCGGCCTCGGTGGTTGAAAAGGCCCGAGCCACATGGGTAGGATAGGCATCGCTGGGGTTCCCTCGGCTACGCTCGGGACAGGCTCTTCTGGCTGCGCGCCACCAAGCGCCGTGGCACGCGCACAATCTGTGTAGGCGCTCCGCTCAGGATGACGATTTTGTGGTGAGTTGGAGTTTCAAGAAACCAGCGTCTTCTCGGATTTCGATGTCTTCCAAAATAAGTTAGCGCTTATGGGATTGCGTCCTGGGCTACTTTCGGCCGCCCCTCCCACGGCTATGCCGGGGCAGGCCGGAGCTGTTCGGTTGTGGCTCCAGTATCAGTCACACTCTCACTAGATCTAAAGCCCATACCCTTCAAAGAATTGAGTTTTTCCGCAGCCTGTTCAACCCGTACATAACTCCATTGCAATAGGTCCGGCTTTATATAGTCCCTGAGGTACGGTCTTCCCACGGACTAAGAGAATTTGATAAAAGCCCACCGCGGGGCCTAGCTGCTCGCTGCGGCGAGGCAGCTAGGCAGAAAGATGACACATCTACGGAGGGCTTTTACAGGCTACGGAAAAAGCCTCTTCGAGCCAGGCCATCGAGCTCTAGGTGCTCAGGTGGTGGCGAACATCCGCACCACGGACCCAGAAAATCACGTCTTCAGCGATGTTGGTCGCGTGGTCCGCTACCCGCTCCAGGTTGCGGGCAATCATCAGCGCATGCAGCGCTTGAGGCGTAAACTGCGGCTGTTCTTTAATCAAATTCGAGAGCGCAAAAAAGGCGGCGTCGTTCAGCTTGTCGACGTTGTCGTCCATCGTCAACACGGAGCTTGCCATCTCCGCATCGGCCTCGATAAACCCCTGCAGCGCCTTACGAACCATCGCGGAAGCCAGCGATGCCATCCTCGGAATATCCACCGGCAGATCCACTACGGGAAAGGCTTGTAAATCACGCACCCGGTCAGTGATGCTCACTGCCTGGTCACCCACGCGCTCCAGATCCGCGTTGATCTTGATCACCGCCAGGATAAAGCGCAAATCCACCGCCATGGGCTGTTCCATGGCGAGCAAATCCAGCGCCATCTGATCGATCTCGCGCTCGAAACTGTTGACGGACATCTCGCTGCGCACGACCAGGTCGCAGAGGGAGAGATCTCGTACCCGGTATGCCTCGACAGCTCGCTGAATGGCCTGCTCGGCCATACCCGCCATCACCAGCAGCCGCTCCTTAAGATCGTCCAGTTTCCGATGGAACCGAATGCGCATCATCCAAACCTGCCTGTAATGTAATCCTCAGTGCGCTTGTCCGTCGGATTGGTAAATATTTTGTGCGTGGCGTCGAACTCCACCAGCTTCCCGTTCAGAAAGAACCCTGTATTCTCGGCAACACGCGCTGCCTGCTGCATATTGTGCGTCACAATCACAATCGTGTATTGCGACTTGAGCTGGAAAATCAGATCTTCGATCTTTGCCGTCGAAACGGGGTCGAGCGCCGATGCGGGCTCATCCATCAGCATCACTTCGGGGTCCACTGCTAGGGCACGTGCAATGCATAGCCGTTGCTGCTGGCCGCCCGAAAGGCTCGCGCCAGACTTCTTCTTGAGGTCGTCCTTTACCTCGTCCCACAGAGCCGCATTCTGCAGGGAGCGTTCCACCACTTCATCGAGGACCTTACGATTGCGGTACCCGTTCAGGCGCAGTCCCGAAGCGACATTGTCATAGATCGACATCGTAGGAAAAGGATTCGGCCGTTGAAATACCATGCCGATGCGCCGGCGAATCTCCACCGGAGAAGCCTGCTGGTAAATATCGACCTCGCCGACGCGTACCGTGCCGGTAACCCGCCCGACTGGGTTGGTCTCGTGCATGCGGTTCAGGCAGCGCACGAAGGTTGACTTGCCGCAACCGGAGGGGCCGATCAGTGCCGTGGCGTGGTTCGCCGGAATCCGCAGGCTGATGCTCTGAAGCGTGTGGTTCGTTCCGTACCACGCATTTAGATCAGAGACTTCGATTGCTACGCCCACTAACTTACCCCTTTCAGAACCCCGCGGCCCGCCACATAGCGAACGAGCGCGACCGATACCACGATCAGCACGATCAGCACCAGGGCGCCGCCCCAGGCAAGACGATGCCATTCGTCGTAGGGGGAGATCGCATAGACAAAAATTTGCAGTGGAAGAGCGGCGATCGGCTCATTCACACTGGTGCTCCAGAATTGGTTGCCAAATGCCGTAAAGAGCAGTGGAGCCGTCTCCCCCGCAACCCGGGCAAAGGCCAGCATGCAGCCGGTGATCACACCAGGCGAAGCGGTGCGCAGCGTAATCGAAAGCACTGAACGCCAATTGGGTACGCCCAGCCCAAGAGCGGCCTCCCGCACATTCAGCGGCACCGTCAACAGCATCTCTTCCGTCGTGCGCGTGATGGTGGGAATCATCATGATACCCAGGGCCACGCCACCGGAAAGCGCCGAAAAGTGTTTCTGAGGAACCACGATGAGGGTGTAGGCAGCGATGCCCATCACGATGGAAGGTACACCGTTCAAAACGTCGGCGGTAAATCGGATCATGTTAGCCAGACGCTTATTGCGGCCGAACTCGGCGACGTAAATACCACCCGCAATGCCGATCGGCACACCCATCAGGCTCGAAGATGATCAACAATATCGCCGAACCCAGAATAGAGTTGGCCATACCACCGCCGGTTTCCCCTACCGGCTTGGGGATCTGGGTAAAGAAGGCGAGATTGAGTGAACTCGCTCCCTTGTAGATCAAATAGAAAAAGATGGCAATCAAGGGAGCCATGACCAGGATCGTACTGCCCACGGCAGCGGCAGTGGCTAGATGGTCGGCGAAAACGCGCCATATTCGATTCGAAGTCCGCGCCCGCAGAGGCGGCGTCATTGCGTTGGAGGCCATGCGCTAAGTCCCCCTGACCGGTGCGCCGCGAGTGACGGCCCAAACCAGAACCCGGGCCAGCGCATTCACAATGACGGTTACGATAAACAGCGCTAAACCAATTTCGATCAACGCGCTCAGGTAAAGCTCGTCTGAGGCTTCGCTGAATTCGTTGGCGATGACGCTGGCCATGCTATAACCGGGCGCAAGGAAGGATCGCGCAATCTCCGGCCGGTTACCGATCACCATGGTGACCGCCATCGTCTCACCCAGCGCGCGGCCCAGGCCCAGAATCACTGCTCCCACGATGCCGATCCGAGCATTGCGCAACACGCCCATGCGGATCATCTCCCAGCGCGTCGCGCCCAACGCCAGAACGGCCTCCCGCTGCGAATGGGGAACCGCCGACATCACTTCGCGCGTAAGGGACGAAATGATGGGCAGAATCATGATGGAGAGAATCACCCCAGCCGTGAGCATGTCGTAGCCATAGTTAGGACCGGCAAAGAATCCTGACCAGCCAAGCGTTTTCATGAACAGCGGATTAACGTATTGGCGCATCAGCGGCACCAACACAAAGACGGCCCAAAGGCCATAAACCACGCTGGGAATCGCCGCCAGCAACTCTGTAAAGAAGGCCAGGAAGCCGCGCAAAAACTCTGGGCACATCTCGGTCAGAAAGATGGCAACCCCCACCGCAAGAGGAACTGCGATGACCAGCGACAGGAGGGAAGAGACTACGGTGCCATAGATAAATGGCAGAGCGCCAAAGTTGCCGTTGACCGGATCCCAGGCCGATCCGAAGAAAAACGACATTCCAAATTTTTGGATGGTGAGCTTCGAGCCGGAGATGAGCTCGAACAGAATCAGCAACACGATGCCAAAGATGGTCAGAGCACACAACAACATCAGGACGCTGAAGGTGCGGTCGGCAATCGACGAAGAACCGCGACTGAGCAGGAACGCCCGGACCGCGGAAGGCGCCGGCTGAGCGCCGGGAGGCGCATTCTTCTGGGGTCGTTGGGACACGTCAACCTGGCCAGCCACTCGCGGCATGTGAGGCTCTGATTTCACCACTACCTACGTGAGTGGGCTCTAGTGAATTTGAAGTTAAACCAATCCGCAACATGACCATTTGCAAGGAGAATGGCCATGCACCGCGCAGGCGGCCCAAAAGCAAGCCCTGCCGGGCAAGGATACCATCAGGCACAGAGCGCTGCTCCTGTGCCTGATGGTACCTAAACGCTGCTACTTCAGTGTGTTGATGGTTGCACTGACCTTCTGTGCCACGGAAGCGGGCAAAGGAGCATAGTAGAGCGCGGCTGTTTCGCTCTGGTGCTCCAGCATCCACTTCAGGAAATCGACGATGACCTTACCATTGGCTGCATCCTTGGCCGGGCTAGGAACCAACAGCCAGGTGAAGCTGGAGATGGGATAGGCATTGCCTGGTGCGTTGGTAATGGACACGCGGAAGTCCGCAGGCATGTTCTTGATGCTCGCCGCCGCCTCCGAAACCCCTTCGATCGACGCCTTGACCCAGGTTCCACCGGCCGTCTTTACGTAGGCGAAGGGGATCTTGTTCTGCATGGCATAGATCAGTTCGACGTAGCCAATGGCGCCCGGAGACTGCCGAACGAAACCGGCAACGCCCTCGTTCCCCTTGGCTCCAATGCCCCTGGGCCAGCTCGGTGCTGCGCCCTTACCAGGCCCGCCTGCCCAGTCCTTGCTCACCTTCGACAGATAGTCGGTGAAGATGTAGGTGGTGCCGCTGCCGTCAGAACGGTGAACGACGAAGATGTCGACTGAGGGCAGCTTCACGCCAGGGTTGTCCTTGGCGATCCGTGGATCGTCCCACTTGGTGATCTTGCCCAGGTAGATGTCGGCAAGAACGTCAGGCCCGATGCGGAGATCATTGAGACCCTCAACATTGAAGATCGGAACCACTGCTCCCAATACCGTCGGGATGTGCTGGATCTTCACCTTCGAAGCGGACAGCTGCTCGTCGGTCATGGGGCCGTCACTCGCGCCGAAATCAACCGTCCCTGCGGTCACCTGGCGAATACCACCGCCGCTTCCAATGGACTGATAGTTAATCTGAACCCCGGGATGGGAGGCGCTGTACTCGCTAAACCATTTCGAATAAATCGGATAAGGGAAGGTAGCACCCGCCCCATTAAGCTTTTGTGCGTGACCGGCGAAGACCGATGCGAACATTGCTGCAGCTACGAACCAGGTTGTCTTTCTCACATTCCACCTCAGCAGATATCTTTCGATAATCAGCTCTCCCCATGAATGGATCTTTACAAAATGATGAATATGGCAAGAAAAGGCGCGGCCTTGGCGGGACTAGGCTTTACTTTTCAATGACTTGCACGGAATCTGACGTACTGGCGCCGGCGGCCGGCGCAGGCGGCGTGTCCACAGCAACACGAGACAGAGAGAACAGAAACGTCGCTCCGAATCCCAACTCACTCTCACAGCGAATATCTCCCCCGTGGGCATGGACGATATGCTTGGCGATCGCGAGACCAAGACCGGTCCCTCCGGATTCGCGTGAGCGCGCTTTATCCACTCGGTAGAAACGTTCGAAGATGCGGCGCAGGTGCTCGAAGGCGATGCCCGGTCCGAAGTCCTGTACATAAAACTCGACACTTGCCTCCTGCTTGCGCACCCCCACGCGAATCCGGCCACCCGTTCGGCCATACTTTATAGCATTTTCGACCAGGTTTCCAAACACCTGGCTCAGCGCATCCAGATCCGCCATCACGTATTCATCCGTGGTCTCGCCTGCTTCGAGCGTCAACTCGGAATCGAGTACCAATCCCGCGAGAGACCCGACCGCCTCTTCAACCAGCCGGGAAGCTTCGATCTTCTGCAGGCGCAGCTTGTAATCGCCAGACTCCACGCTGGCCAGGGCAAGCAGGTCCTCGGTCAGACGGTTCATCCGCGTGGCATTCTTGAGAATGATCTGCAGGAACTCACGCGCCTGGTCGCTCAGGCTGCCATCGTCCACAAGGGTTTCCACGTAGCCCGTGATGCAGGTAAGCGGCGTTCGCAGTTCGTGGGATACGTTGGCGACGAAATCCCGTCGCGTGGTCTCCGAACGCTCGATCTCCGAAACATCGTGCAACACGGCAACGGCCCCCCCTCCGGGCATGGGTGCCGCATTGACTTCAAACACCTTGCCCGGCGAGACGGAGATGGCACGCCGCCGGCTGGCCTGCCGCTGGACCAGAGCTTCTCCAACGGAAGACAGTACTTCCGGGTCGCGGATGGAATTCACCAGGGCGCGTCCCTCCTGCACAGGGCTCAGCGCAATCCGCTGCATAACCGCGTTGCACCAGCTCACCTGACCCTGGGCGTCGATAGCGATGACTGCCTCCTGCATGCTATCGAGCAGAGCCGTCAGCTCACTGCGGCTGCTCTCAAGGGCGTGAAAGCTCTGTTCCAGGCGGCTGGCGGTCACGTCCAGCGCATGCGCAACAGCGGAAATTTCATCCAGGTTGCCTTCTTCCACGCGCGCGGTGAGATCCCCGGACGCGATACGCTTCGCGAAGACCACAATGCGGGCGAGGCGTGCCGCAAACCGCTGCGCCAACAAGGCAGCCAGAAGAGTCGCCACCAGCAGCGAGAGTAGCGACGCCAGCACAATGCCGCGCCGCAGCACGTGGATCGCTGCAGGCATGTCGTTCAGACGGTAGGCCAGCCTCACCACCAGCGGACCTGAGGGAACGGCCACATAGAGGATGCCACCACGTTGGTCACGGCCGATCACATCATGCTGGTTACCATGCTGGCTAAGCACGGTAGCGACTTCCACCGGCAGGGGGCCTTCGCTCTTTTGAGAATCTTCAGACGATGCCACCAGGGCTCCCTGACCATTGAAAATGGCCACCGCCCCCCCGGTGGAGAAGGCATCCAGGCGGGCGACCTGCTGTAACGAAGAAGAATCGGAGCTGGCAGTACCGGAGCCCGCAATATGCGTTGCCAGCAGCCGGGCTTCAGCCACCAACGACTCCTCAGCCTGCGAACGGAGTGACTGCTCCATCACCTGGCGTAGGGAAAAGTCCAGCACCACCATCCCAACAAAGAGCACCACGACGAAGGAGAAAAAAAGTTTGGTAAAGACCTTGCCCGTCACGAGGCTAGCCTCTTTCATGACCCGCCGCAGACTGCAAAATGCAGCCTGCGACTAGAGCCGGACTCATTGGCGCAGCTACGAAGCCGTCATGCGCGGTTCCTCGGCAGCCCGAGGAATCTCGAAACGATAGCCCGCCCCACGGACGGTCTTGAGAAAACGTGGGCTTTCCGGGTCGGTCTCAATTTTCTCACGGATGCGCCGCACATAGACGTCCACGGAACGAGGGGTCACGAAACGAGCATCGCCCCAAACGGCATCGAGCAGGTGGTCACGGCTAAATACGCGGCCAGGATGCCGGGCTAGATAATCGAGCAGCCGGAATTCCGTAGCCGTGGTGGTGGTCAGTTCGCCGCGCACCTTTAGTTGCATGGCGCTGGCGTCGATAATGACCTGCTCGAAGCTGATCACCGAAGGCGCCGTAGGGCGCTCGAAGCGACGCAGGACAGCCTTTACCCTGGCTACCAGTTCCCGGGTCGCGAACGGTTTGGTGATGTAGTCGTCTGCTCCCAGCTCCAGCCCCAGAACGCGGTCGTTTTCGCCCGCCCGTGCCGTCAGAAAGATGATGGGGATGGTACTCAACGCAGGATGGCTGCGCAGGCGGCGGCAGACATCGAGGCCGTCTCCCCCGGGAACCATGATGTCCAGCAAAAATAGCGATGGCGGCTGCTTTTCGGCGTCGTTTACGACATTGGCAGGTGTGCTGTAGACCCGCACTCCGAAACCGGCGGCTTCCAGATGGTGCTGTACCAGCCGGGAAATGTCGGGATCATCTTCGAGGACGCATATGCTTTGACTCAACTCGTTCTCCCTGAGGCTCTCACCGCGCTTCTTCAGGCATACCTACGGGGCGACCCCCCTCCGGCAGAATGCCGGCCAGCACTGCGCGGATGCGTCTAGCGTAACCCACCTGGCCTGGGGTAATTGCAAAACTACCGTGAATCCTTGGATTTTTATCAGAATGTGGGGGTTACCCACCTGAAAGTGCCAGACATTGCACTCACTCAGGACGCTTCGACAGTTGTAAAGTAGAGCTTTGCCCCGTGTGAGCGCACTTCGCGATCACGCCCAAGGACGGTAACGGTGTCGCGTCCAGTCATCCTGTGTATCGACGACGAAGAACTCGGACTTGAGATCCGGAAGATGGTTCTGGAACGTGAGGGCTTCACCGTGCTAACGGCGCGCGATGGAGTCACCGGCCTTTCCATCTTCGATACCGAGCGTGTGGACGCCGTGGTGCTCGATTACGCCATGCCGGAGCAGGACGGTGGAAAGATTGCCGCCATCCTGCGTAAGCGCCGGGCCGACATTCCCATCCTGATGCTTTCCGCCTATGTCGCCTTGCCCGAAGAGGTGATGCGGGTTATCAGCGTCGCGGCGACCAAAGGCGATGGAGCATTCACCCTGGTCGACAAGCTGAAGGAACTGCTGCACGCGAATACTCCCAATGAGGGGGGCGGGTTCCGTTGAATCTTCATCAGTTCCGGCAGATTCTGATCATCACCTTGTTGCTTCCCCTGGTCCTGCTCTTGCTGCTGGCGCTCGTACTGGTGCTGCAAATCCAGCGTACCCTGCATGAGCAGCGGCGCATCGATCACACCGATCGCATCACCGCCCAGCTCAACGAGATGGAACGCTTTGTAGTCGATCAGGAAACCGGCCTGCGAGGCTACCAGCTCACCCACGATCCGACCATCCTCGAGCCCTACCAGGATGCGGAAGGCATGTTGCACCTATCCTTCGACCGCCTGCTCCTGCTGGTCAGGGATGATCCCGACCAGCTGCGGCGGCTACGCCAGGTGCGCGAAAGCCACGAGCTGTGGATGGGTTTCGCGGGCAAGGCGCTCGACAATTTGCAGGCGGGGAAAATCTTCGGAGATACGGCGCTCGACCTGAGTGGCGCCCAAATGATGGCTGCCCTGCGCACGCAAATCCGCGGGATGACTCTCATTGAGGTAAAACGGCGTGATCAGGAGGTGCAATCCACCAATTCGCAGGTGCGCACGCTCATGACGATTCTGATTGCCTCTTCGATCGGCATCGGCTTTTTCCTGGGCATCTTCACGCAGAGAAATATGAAAAAGGTCTCGGCTGCCTTCCGCGCATCTCTGGAAGAAGCCCACGAACGAGCCGATGAGCTTGTGGATAGCCGCCAGTGGTTGCAGACCACATTGGATTCGGTAGGTGACGCGCTGATCGCCTGCGATCGCCATCGCCGGGTGGAGCTGATGAACCCCGTAGCCCAACAGCTCACCGGCTGGACCCTGGAAGAGGCCAAGGGTCGAGACCTCGATGCCGTCTTCTATACCGTCCATGAAGAAACCCGCGAAGCGGTCAAAAATGAGGGCGGAGCGGAGGAAGCGAAAAGCACTCCGCCTGCCAAATATTCGGTGCTCATCGCGAAAGACAGCACCGAGTATTTGATTGACCAGAGCGCGGCGCCCATTCGCGGCGCCAATGGCAAAGTCGCCGGCACGGTGCTTGTGTTCCGTGACGTCACGGATGTGCGGCGGCGGGATGCGGCCCTCATGGCTCATGAAAAGCTGGCCATCGCCGGGCGCCTTTCCGCCAGCATTGCTCACGAGATCCACAATCCGCTCGACTCTGTCGCGAATCTGCATTACCTGATGGCCAACGAAGCCGACCCTGCCCTGCTGCAGCGTTACCTGGGCATGGCGCAGCAGGAACTGAACCGCACTCTGCAGATCAGCCGCGCCATGCTCGGGCTGTATCGCGAATCGAAAGCGCCCGTCGAAGTGGATTTGCGTGATCTGCTCGCCAGTGTGCTTCTTCTGCTTGACCGGCAAACGAAAGATCTGTCCGTCGCCATCGAACGGGACCTGGCGGAAAACATAACCGTACAGGGTTTCCCAGGAGAGCTGCGCCAGGTGTTCACCAACCTGATCACCAATGCAGCCGAAGCGGCAGGTCCAGGCGGCCGGGTCCGAGTTGCGCTAGGGGATGCATCGGCCGCCGACGCCCCGCAAGGCGCGACCGTGACCATTACCGATAGCGGCCCTGGCATTCCTCCGGCTACTTTGTCCAAGCTATTCCAGCCGTTCTTCACCACCAAAGGGGAACGCGGCACGGGGCTTGGACTGTGGGTTAGCCGGGGCATCGTGGAAAAACATGGCGGCAAGATCGAACTGGGCAACAACACCGGCCCGGCATACCCGGGCGCCATGGTGCGCGTATATCTGCCCGAGCTCGGTCCCGCTACCGCGACCGCTGCTCGAGACACATACAGAACCCAACCCCTCGGCTGAGAGGGGCCTAGATCAGGGCTAGATCGAGGCGACAGGAATCATCGTCAGGTCGTCGACCAGACCAACTTCCTTCTGCACGAAAGGCTCACCATAGCGAACTCCGCCCAGCAAGCCATAGTGGCGCGCCAACGAAAAAGTTCGTTCGCGAATCTCGTCATGGGGCACAAACAACGACCCGCCAGAAGGCTGATCTGTATATTGCGAGCGATACGCGAGCAGCGACTGAAAGCGCTCTTCGATATAGGGTGTGATGTCGACGACGAAGCTCGGCCGCACGTCGGCATACAAGCTGGCATACACAATTTTGAAAGGCCGGAACGGCGGCTCGCCTGTATCGATCTTGTCGAGGCCAGAAAGAAAACACGCCTCATAGCCAAGGGTCGAGGAATTGTAGTGATCAGGATGGCGCCCCTGCCAGTAAGGCAGAATCACAACCCGCGGCCGCAACTGGCGGAGTGTGCGAACGATCTTGATGCGATTTTCCCAGGTGTTCTCCACACGGCCATCGGGAATGTCGAGCGCGCCGCGCCACGAAACATGCAGGATGCGGGCAGCCTCCTCGGCTTCGCTTCCCCGCTCTTCCGCCGAACCCCGGGTACCGGCCTCGCCCTGGGTGAGGTCGAGAATTGCCGTCCGCAGTCCCTGCGCGTGCATGCACAAGAGCGTGCCGCCACAGGTTTGTTCCACATCGTCTCGATGGGCGGCAATCGCCAAAACGTCGACCAGGTTGCTCATGCTAAAGCACTTTCGCAATTACGGTGGTCCGATAAGAGCAGCGAGGTGTGGTTTTCTTTGAGAGAAAAACCACCTAGAGACCGGTGGCTAAGCTCGCTGCGGCGAGGCCGGTCTACACCAATTGCGAAAATGCTCTAGCGAAATTTCAATATACGGTGTTGTTGTCATCGCTGGGAGCGTCCATGTAGGCCACATCAGAAGCCGTACCCACAACCGTCACCTGACTGTTGTCCATCGCGTGACCGTCGACCGTACTGTAGATGTATACCTGTCCGCCCTCGGCGGTATAGACCTTGTGCAGCGCGGTCACCGCGGCAATCCCGGTCGCATCCCCCTTATACGAATCGATCATGGTAATCGTATTGGTCGAGGTGTTGAACATGGTCAGGCAGCCAAGGTTCAGGTTGGAACTACCGGCGGCCTGGTGGTAGCGCTCACCCTGTGTGCAGAGCAACGAGCCAATCCACAGACTATTGTCATCGCCAAACAACATCCTCGAGTGCGTTCCGTCGGCAATGGAATACGAACCCGTAATCTGTTTGCCTGCGAGATCGAGGATCGAAAGGTAGCCGGCAAAAAAACCATCCGGCTGCAATTGCTGGCCAGCCAGATAGAGCAGGTTTCCATTCTCGATCGCATTGATGGTCCCGCCGGGCACAGGCACCGTGGCCGTCACATTCGTCGGGGCGCCCGGAGGGACCGGCGCGCCACTCTGGATAATGATGCCGGCAACCGGCAGGTAGCTGACACTGGCCTGCTGGCCCCCACATTCCGGGCCGCAATTCAGGATGAAAGCTGTCGTCCCGTCGGCCGAGAAAATTGCTTTGGTGGGCCGATCAAAGTTGCCGGGCACAGGCAGAAGGCAATAGACGGGAATATTCTGCGGTTCGCAGTCCACGGCGTTGGCAGGCACATGCTGGTTCGTCTGCAGCTTGTAAACGCTGTACACGGCATTGCTGTCCTGCACAAATGCCAGCGCGGCCGAACCGCTGGGGTTGGTGGAAACGCGATAGACGTTGGGCAAATTCAACGAAAAGGTTCCGCCCAATCCACGATCCTGCACCGTGAGCGTGTTGGCTTGCTGGTTGGCGGCGAATAAAAACTGTTGGTTGCGCGAGACATAGACGCTGGAAGAAGCTCCCGGCAGACTGATCGTGCTGGTTTGCCTCTCCAGTTGGTAGTCCAGCAAAGCGTAGCTTCCGTCACCCGATCCGTAAACGGCTCCAGATTGTTCTTCGGGCAGGTTCTGGATGCTAATCGGTTGCCCTCCCGAGTACCCTGACAGGCTGAAGGAGGGCACTTTGTCGTTATAGCTATGGCGGATGTCGTAAAAGGCATCCACGATCTGCAGCGTCCCCTTCGTCAGTGCGCCGGGGTTCTGGACGGCAATCAATACGCGGTTAAGTATCCCGCTGGGGGGCAGCACCCGGCCGCCAAAATAAAAGTTTTTGCCGCATCCGGCCAACAGTACGACGAAGCAAGCTAATGCAGGAAGGGCACACAAGGACCGGAGACTTCTCTTCTTCAACTAAGACCTCACCAGAATCACCACGCGGCGCACATGCGGGAAAGGCCAAGTATAACAAAGCGGCTGCTGGCATTCACGCGAGGGGTGGCTTAAGGCATTTTCGCAATTACTGTGATCCGAGAAGAGCAGCGAGGTGTGGTTTTCTTTGAGAGAAAACCACGTACGGGCCGGTTGCTTAGCTCTACACCCATTGCAAAAATGCTCTAGCGCAGAACCAGCAGAGGTGTACCCGGCCGGCATCGGGGAAGTTGGGTTTTTCTCGATGAAAAATCCAGTCAAGCGCCCTTGCCGCAGAGTACAGTTGTGCTGGTTCTGCTCTAGCATTGTTAGACTGAGTGTATGAAGAATCGGCTCACAGAGCTCTTCGGAACGCGGAATGTCCTCTGTGACGGGGCCATGGGTACCAGTCTCTACGATCGCGGCATCTTTCTCAACCGGTGCTACGACGAACTGAATTTGTCTCAGCCTGAACTCGTCCGCACCGTTCACGAGGAATACTTGCAGGCCGGCGCGGAAATCATTGAGACCAATACCTTTGGAGCCAACGCCCTGCGTTTGCAGCGCTATGACCTGGCCGATCAGGTCGTCGCCATCAACCGCGCGGGTGCGGAAATCGCCCGCCAGGCGGTCAACCAGTTAGCTGAAAAGCAGAACGGCGAAGCGTGGGTTGCCGGGTCGATCGGTCCACTCGGGGTTTTGCTCGAGCCATTGGGCAAAACCGGCCTCGAGGAAGCCCGCGCCGCGTTCTCCGAACAGATCCGCGGCCTGGCCGAGGGCGGTGTTGACCTGCTGCTGATTGAAACCGTTTCCGCCTTGAATGAAGCCGAACAGGCCATTCTGGCCGCGAAAGCCACGGCGCCTCACCTCCCGGTCCTGGTCATGGTGACGGTCGATGAGGACGCCAATTGCCTCGACGGATCCACTCCCGAGACAGCCGCGGCGCGACTGACGGAGTGGGGTGCCGATGCCATCGGCTGCAACTGCAGCCTGGGCCCCGCCACTGTGCTTACCGCCATTGAACGCATGTCCAGCGTCAGCCATCTGCCTTTGATCGCCATGCCCAACGCCGGCATGCCACGCGCGGTCGACGGACGCAATATTTATCTCTGCTCGCCGGAATACATGGCGAGCTTTGCCCGCAAGTTAATCAAAGCGGGCGTGCAGTTTGTCGGGGGCTGTTGCGGCACCAACCCGAGCCATATCCGCGCGATGAAGTCTTCTCTGCGCGCGATTGGAGCACAACAGGCCGCACACGCGCAGGCGAAAGAAGCCCCTGCCACCTCGGAGATCCAGCCGGTCGCGATGGCGGAGCGCTCCACGCTCGGTTCGCTCATCAGTCAGGGCGCCTTTGTGACCATGGTCGAGATCGTCTCGCCCAAAGGCATCGATTGCACCAGGGAACTGGAAGGCGCCCGCATGCTGGTGCAGAAAGGCGTGCACATCATCAACGTGCCCGACTCGCCGCGCGCTTCGGCACGCATGAGCGCCCAAAGCCTGTGCATCCAGATCCAGCAGCAGACCGGCATGGAGACGCTGCTGCACTACACCTGCCGCGACCGCAACGTGTTGAGTATCCAGTCGGACCTGCTGGGCGCATCGTCGATCGGCTTGAAAAATGTTTTGTGCCTTACCGGCGACCCACCCAAGATGGGCAACTACCCCGACGCCACCGCAGTGTTCGATGTAGACGCCATCGGCTTGGTGAACATCGTGCGCCGGCTGAATCACGGACTCGATATCGGCAGCAATCCCATTGGCGCCTCCACCGGGTTCACCATCGGCGTGGCGGCAAATCCCGGGGTGCCCGATCTGGATAACGAGATTCGCCGTTTCGCCTACAAAGTGGAGGCGGGAGCGGAATACGCCATCACCCAACCGGTTTTCGATCTCAAGCTTCTGGAGCTTTTCCTTAAGCGGATCGAGCAGTTCCGCATTCCGGTCATTGCCGGCATCTGGCCCCTGACCAGCCTGCGCAATGCAGAATTCATGAAGAACGATTTGCGCGTCTCCATGCCCGACGAGATTATGCTGCGTATGCAACGCGCAGATACCCCTGATCTGGCTCGCGCCGAGGGTATCCGCATCGCGCAGGAGATGCTGACCGCTGCGCGTCCCGTCGTCCAGGGTGTGCAGGTGAGCGCTCCATTTGGGCGCTATGCGAGCGCAGTTGAGATCCTTGAAGTGGTACTCGACCCCGAGTCAAAGGGGAAGAAGCAGGAAAGCCCGCTGTCTGAAGCATTTTCGCAATGACTGTGGTCTGGTAAGGGGAGCGAGTGTGTGGTTTTCTTTGAGAGAAAACCACGTAAAGGCCGGTAACTTCGGTCTACACCCATTGCTCACTGCGGCGAGGATGCGAAAACGCTACACTGCGAAAACTGAGGGGTTTGGCGTTGGCAACATTTGAAGAATCGTTGAAGCAACTCGAAGGCATCGTGACCCAGCTCGAACGCGGAGATTTGCCGCTCGAAGATTCGATCAAGATGTTTGAAGAAGGCATGCGTCTGTCGGCCAATTGCAAACAGGAACTGGATAGCGCTGAAAGCAAGGTACAAATTCTGCTCAAGCAGCGTGACGGTTCGGTTAAGGCTGAGCCTTTCCCGGCAAAGTAGCAGAAGAACTGATCTCGCAATCTCTCGCTGCCAGTCGTTGCTCCACAAAGGCAACCAGGTCATCCCCGATGATGTCTGGCGGGGTGATGAAAAACTGCGGTTTTCCTTCTAAAAGCCGCAAGGAAACCTGATTCCATTGGGGCGCCAGCTCCCGCCCGGATGCGCGCAGCAGCACTGCATCGGCACGATCCAGGAAGAGTCGCGCCGAATCCTTGAAGTCAGCCGTCCCATAGTCCAAAACCGACAAATACAGATCGGGACGCAAAAACTGCAGCAAACTGTTGGACTCGACGATCATGTTCTCGGCCGCCGCAATCTCCTGCCGAATGCGCGGCATCGCATCGGCCAACCGGCCGATCCGAGTCCTCACCCACAAAGACCGCTTTGCCCCGGCAGCCAGAAAACGAGCGCTATCCGTCCCCGTATGGGGATCGCGTTCCACACTCATAGCAATCGTGTGCTCGTCGGTCTGGCAGTCGCAAGGTTCACCATTGGCGCTACAGAATCCGTGGCCGAATTGGGTAATCTTGCAGGCCGTCCAGTGGAACTGCGGCAAGCGCGCGATCAGGTTGGCCACGACCGAAGTCTTGCCAACACTGCGCGAATGTCCGCCTACCACTACGACAGCCATTTACTCATCCTTCATCGGGTTCTTGCTGCGGGCAGCGAGGCGGGCCAGCGTGCCGAGGGACCTCAGGTAGTCCTTGACCGGCTTGGCTGGTGTTCCCCAAAACACGATTCCTGGCCCCAGCAGCTTCTTCTTGGGCAGAATTCCGGCTTGCCCTCCGAGAATCACCCCAGGCCCTACCATCGCGTGATCGCCCATGCCCACCTGGCCACCCAGTATCGCCCCATCACCCACCGAACTGGATCCTGAGATGCCGGTTTGCGCGGCGATGACGACATTGCGTCCGATAGTCACGTTATGGCCGATGTGAATCAGATTGTCCAGCTTGGTCCCACGGGCGATCCGCGTCTCTTCAAGCGCACCGCGATCGATGGTGGTGTTAGCCCCGACCTCGACGTCATCCTCGATCACCAAAACGCCCTGCTGGGGAAACTGCGTGTACTCTCCGCTGGTCCGGTCGCGAACATAACCAAATCCATCCGCCCCGAGCACGGCTCCCGCGTGCACCACCACCCGATCGCCCAGAGTGGTTCCCGGGTAGATGACCACACGGGGATAAATACGGCAGTGACTGCCGATCTGCACCCCCGCTCCGATCACGGCTCCACTGCCGATGGTAGTGGCCGCACCGATGCAAGCGCCCTCTTCGATCGAGGCATGGGGGCCGATCGAAACGTCCTCGGCAATCTGCACATCTGCGGCCAGCACCGCGGTCGGGTGGATAGCGGGTACAGGCGGCGCGCCACGCAACAAGACCGCGGCCCGGGCAAACGCCAGGCGGGGTTGTGGCACGCGCAGAACCGCCTTGTGGACCGTCGGCGCCTCTACCCCCAACCCGGCGAGAATTGCGGTCGCCGGCGACGCAAGTGCCTCGGCAAGAGAGGCGGGGTCTTCCGCAAAGACCAGGCAGCCAGGGCGAGCCAGGGGAATACTGGCAACAGCGTTGACGAGTTGATCGGACGGCAGGGCGGGGTCAACTTCCGCTCCGAGATGTTCCGCCAGTTGACGGATGGTGATGGTCGCGGGCAAGCGTTGCTCCTGTTCCTCTCGGCCTTCGTAAACCCTGTCGACGGACCGAGCCGGAACGACTCAAGTGTAGATGGCGGGTTCACCCGGAGGGCGAGTCTTCCACCGGCGATGTAACCAAAGCCACTGATCAGGGTACTGCCGAATGTAGTCCTCGATCACCCGGGTGAACAAGGCGGTGTGGGCAAGCGCGTCGGCCTCAGCATCGCCGGTGACAGGCAAAGTAAGAGCGGCCCCAAAGCGGAGGATATAGCTCTTCGTCGGCTCGTCCCATAGAAGGAAGCCGGGGAGCACGGCAGCGCCGGTCTTGATGGCGATACGGGCCAAACCGGACCCGGTGCAAGCCGGGTGGCCAAAGAAATCGACGAACGCTCCCTGTGGCGGAGTCATGTTCGTATCCATCAAGATCCCGACCGTGTCACCGCGGCGCATGGCCGCCAGCAGGCCGCGCGCAAAGTCGTCTTTGTGCAATACCTGGTTACCGTGCAGACAACGAATGCTGTTCACCAACTGATCGACCAGCGGGTTGTCGAGCCGGCGGATCACGATGCTCATGGGATAACCCATGAGCGAATGGTAAAAGCTGGAGAGTTCCCACGCCCCCAGGTGGCCCGTCAGGATCAGAACTCCTTTGCCCTGGTCGCGGGCTGCCAGATAATGCTCGAGGCCGTCATAGCGGATAAAGCTCTTGGCTTGCCCCGGTGTATAGCCTGGCATCTGGCAGAACTCCGCCAGCAACCAGCCGAGATTTCTGTAGAGCTTCCGCAGGATGAGTTCGCGTTCGGCCTCGCTCTTCTCGGGAAAGGCGAGCGCCAGATTGCGATGGCCGGCGCGGCGCAAGCGGGGAGTGAGTGCAAAGGCGACCCGGCCGATCAGCGCGCCGAAGCTGCGCGCGACACTCCGTGGCGGCAAGCCGAGCAGCTTGACCAGAGTCCACACCAACACGAATTCCAGTCGTCTCTGCATCCACTCCAAAGGCCACCTTCCCGTTCGAGGAAGGCGGCCTGCGCCGGTTAAGTTTTTCAGGCAGTTGACTTCAGTCTAAAGAAACACAGCAGCCCGGCTTAAAAGGCTGCGGAAAAACTCGTTACACATTCCAAGCCTCGTGCGGAAACAGCTGCTAACGAAGGGCACGGCTTCAGCCGTGCCAATAAAACCCCGAGAGGAAGAGGGCTTTAGCCCCTGAGGTACGTTCACCTCCCGAGCAGCGATTTTTCGCTTGCAGAGACTTTTCCGCAGCCCGGCTTACGCCGGGCAGTTGTGGAGATAGCAGACGACTACTTCTTCACCTCTTCGAAGTACTTTGCCACCGTGCGGACGAAAGGACGCGCATCGGGTGGGGTGGCTACCAAGCCCTTCAGAATCTCCTCGCTCGGGTGTGCTTCGCCGTAGAACGTGCGGGTCGCGTCCACATTCGCATCTACCACCGCTCCAGTAAGATCCACGCCCGCGAAAAGGCCCTTGGCACGGGAGTAGGTCAGCAGCTCGGCAGTGAGCTTCCAGTCCGTCGCCGCCTGAGAGTCACGACCGACGGGACCGGCGGCAGCGGACGCATCGCCGCCAATTTTGAACTTGCTCTTCAGCAAATCCTGAAAACCTCTGTCGTTGACCGCTACGAGGACCAGATCGGTCGCTTGGCCGCCGATCTGGAAACCAAAGCTTCCTCCAGCAATCCTGATGAACGCAGGCGCGCTCCAGCCGTGACCGGTGCGACAACTAACGACGCCCTGGCCGTACTCGGCGCCTACCAGGAAAGCAGCTTTTTTCACGCTGGGCACCACTCCCACACAGGTAGCCTGGGACATGATCTGGTTGGGGATCGCCTGGTCGGGAGTGGCCATGATCTCATCCAGAACTGTTTTCGCATTAGCGATTCTCTGATCGATGGTTGCCTTGTCATCCGCTGCAAACGCCGACATCGCCATAAACGACATGCCGACGACACAAAGTAGTGCAAAAAGCTTTTTCATGCTCTTTTCCATCTCCAAGTGGGAAAACTTCATCCTCACGCTTTCAAATTCGCTGACGTTGGCGCGGACTGCTGCAACAAGTAAGCCGCCCTGACGGTACTTCCCTATCTCTTATGCTCGCACCCCGGCTAGAGCAGTTTCACTTCTACTCTGCACTGGAAAGTGTAGCGAGGTGTGGCTTTTCTTCAGGAAAAGCCGCGATGGGAGTGGTTGCTCTGTAAACACCAGAAGTGAGAATGCTGTAACGCCCAAACTGTGCAGCAGTTGGGACGCAGGAACCTGCGGGGGAGCTTTCACTTGTGTGGCGGGAACTATCAGCGTACGACGGGCGGCAGGACAAAAAAAGGGGGGCTGCTGATTGCAAAGTTCGCATCAAGAGCCCCGTCCCCAGATCTGCGTTGTTTCTAAAGTAACTTTCCGACAAGTTAGGTAACCGGGCAAGGGCACTGAAGTACCATGGCCTAAAGTTACCCCTTCGCCTGATCGGGATTGGAGGGCACAATCGAATGGGTGACGGCGAAGATGGACAGGGCAATCCGATTTTCTACACCCACTTTGCGCATCAGCTTCGCCACGTGGGCTTTCACGGTCCGCTCTTCGATACCCAGTGTGCGGGCGATCTCGCGGTTCGAGCGAGCAGCCACCAGAAGCTTGAGCACCTCAGTCTCGCGCAAGGTAAACTGGGCCCCAAAAGGCACAGGTGAGCGGACGGGCCGGGTGGCTCGATCCACAAAAATGGAAAGCACGCGGCGCGGAGCCCAGATGGAACCCTGGCTCACAATCTCCAACGCCAGCTCCACTTGTTGCGGCGTAGCGCTGGCTTCGAGGTAAGCCTTGGCCCCCGAACTGATGGCCTGAAGAATGACCTCATCGCCGGCATCGGGCCCCATAACGACCAGCCGTACATCCGGCCGCAAACCATGGATGGTGCCCACCATCTCCAGCGTGAGGGCCTCTCCATGGAGGCCGACCAGGGCCAGGGTAAATTCCTCATCCGCCAGAAATTGCGCCAGCTCGAAAACAACAAACTCGATGCGCGGGTGGTCGTGGAAGAGCGTCATAAATCCCTGGACCCGGATGGGCTCCGGTTCAAGCAGAGCCACCCGCAGGCGGCCAGGGGTCTTGCTCCGATCAGAGATCACAGTTTGGGCAGCACAATGCCCTGTTGGTTTTGATACTTGCCCTTGCGGTCGGCATAGCTGACCTCACATAGCTCGTCAGACTGGAAGAAGAGAATCTGGCAGAGGCCCTCATTGGCATAGACCCGCGCAGGCAGTGGCGTCGTGTTCGAAATTTCGAGCGTCACATAGCCCTCCCACTCTGGTTCGAAGGGAGTGACGTTGACGATGATGCCGCAGCGGGCATAGGTTGACTTACCCACGCATATGGTCAATACATCACGAGGAATCTTGAAGTACTCGACCGATCGAGCGAGGGCAAAGGAGTTGGGTGGAATCAACACGGTCGAGGCAGTCACAGTGACGAAAGACCGCTCATCGAAATTCTTGGGGTCAATGACCGCGCTGTTCACATTGGTAAAGATCTTGAATTCATCGGAAACGCGAAGATCGTAGCCATAGGAGGAAAGGCCATAGGAGATGACGCCTTCCCTCACCTGCTTTTCACTGAACGGGGCGATCATCCCTTTCAGCGACGCCTCGCGAATCCACCGGTCGGACTTGATTGCCATGCAACTCCTTAACAAACCGTGCTGGACGGGCCAGGCACGCTGGTAATAATGAACTTCCTTCAGCCGGAAACTGCATCTTACGGCAGGGCGGGTTGCTTGACAAACATTTGGCGGCAGGTGAGGAGCCTGAGGCGGCCCCGCTGAAGCCGCTGGACCATCGGCGGAACACGCTATACGATGAGGACGTAGGCGCGGCCCGCTGCAGTTACCTAAAGCTCCGTCGGGGTAAAGGCATTGATTAAACAAGACATCATCCATCAAGTAATCGCCAAGACCGGGCTGCCGCGCAACAAGGCGGAAGCGGCTGTCGACACGGTTTTTGAAAGCCTGAAGAAGGCGCTCGCCTCAGGCGACCGCATCGAGCTCCGCGGCTTTGGCGTCTTCAATGTGCGGCCGCGCAAAACCGGCATTGGCCGCAACCCACGAACCGGTGCGGAGGTGACGATCACTCCAGGCAAGGCTGTTCGATTCAAGCCTGGCAAGGAACTGCACCTGCTGGATTCGTAGTCCGCTCCCTGAAGGACCTCGAAGGAAACGTTCGGCTCATGGCAGCACCGATGACTCCTCTGCGGTCGCTCCCTGATGGCTACCCGCACCTTTCTCGAGCAACCCGCTCGATTGCCTGGCTACCCCTCTGCCTGCTTCTGGTCAGCGTGGTCACCACGGCCAGCACCGGTGCCCTGCTCATGCAGAACTTCCGGTTGGGGCAGCAGCCCCTGGTGAACGAGGGCGACCTGGTTCCGTTGCATTGGATCTGGAACCATCCATCTGCGCTCGGCAGCGGTTGGCTCTTCTCCCTGACGCTTCTGACTATTTTGCTGACCCATGAAGCAGGGCATTTCCTTTTCTGCCGTCACCACGGCATTGACGCTTCCTGGCCCTACGTGTTGCCCGCACCTACTCTGAGCGGAACGGCGGGCGCGGTCATCCGCATCCGTTCGCGCATTCCGTCGCGCCGGGCGCTGATCGAGGTCGGCATCGCCGGGCCCATAGCCGGCTACTTGGCCGCTGTGCCCGCGACCATCGCCGGAATTCTCCTTTCGCGTCCCCTCCCCTCCGGATCGGTGCCCGCACTGGTGCAGTTTCATTACCCGCAGACGATCGTGCTCCTTGACCGTATCCTCGCAGCCTGGGTTCCCGGAGTACCACCGATGGAGAATCTGCTGCCGCATCCCATTCTGATTGCAAGTTGGGTAGGGCTTTTTGTCACATCGCTCAACCTCATCCCCGCAGGCCAGCTCGACGGCGGCCATATTCTGTATGCGATTTCTCCACGCTGGCATCGCCGCCTGACCTTTGCCGTGCCCATCGTGCTGCTGCTCATGGGCTTGTGGCTATGGACCGGCTGGGTTTTGTGGGGAGTGATTCTGCTCATTCCTGCGATGCGCCATCCGCACGTTCCCTATTTCCCGATGTTGCCGCAAAAACATCGATGGCTTTGCGCCGTGGCGCTGATCCTGCTGCTGCTAACCTTCCTGCCCGCCCCGTTTGTAGGCGCCAGCATCATCGATCTCTTCCGCTGAAATGAGTCGTGTGACTGCGGCACGCTGCGGACTCGTCGTATTGTGATGATTCCAAGCCTTCGTGCGGAAACCACTGCTAGCGAAGTCCGCCATAGATACCATCGTGTATTTTGTTCCGCAATGCTCGCTGCGGCGAGGCTGCTCGCTGCGGCGAGGTTCCCGTTTTGGGGTGCATCGGAAGCGGAGTTTACGCGAACTCTAGATTCGTCGTTCTGCTTCCGGCATTTTTTTGGGGTTTAAGAGGGCGGCCAACGGCCGCCCCCCACATCTCGCAAAAACAAGCGAGATATGGGGCACCCGACACCCGACACCCGACATCCGAGACCCGACGCCCGACGCCCGAGACCCGAGACCCGACACCCGACGCCCGGCTGAGTGATTGAGCATGGGAGGATATGTGACTCTCTGCGTGAAAAGAAACAGCAATCTCTTCCCTGAGCGCCTTAGAACTTTGCCAGTAACCCCTGCATCAGAATGGCGCTACCCATGGAAACCAGGAGCGCCACCGGCATGGCAATCACGCCGACTTTGAAAAAATCCCACCCACTCACATGCAGCTTCTCCTTGCGCAGTGCGATCAGCCATAGGATGGTCGCAAGCGAGCCGGTGACCGACAGATTCGGGCCCAGGTCTACGCCAATGAGCACCGCATCGGCAATCCATCCCCGGGCATGCGACGCATTCAGGGTTGCGCCGGCAATCAGGCCGAGCGGCAGATTATTGAGGATGTTGTTCGCCACGCCGACAGCGAGGCCGGTGATCAACGACCCCGATGCCACGGGTAGCGTCTGTGCCCAGTGCAGGGCCGCCTCCGTGTACCGCAGAGCACCCGCTCTCTGCACGGCATCGACCATGATGAACAGCGCGGCAACCAGGGCAATCGTTCCCCAACTGATCTCTTTGAACAGGCGCCCCGGATGCGCGCGTGCCTTGATGCAAACCACCGCGGTGATTATGAGCGCCGCAAGGCATGTGGGCAGACCAAGATCTTTATCGAGAGACGACGCCGTGAGCAGTACGGCCACCATGAGAGCTATACCGCCCATAACAATTTTTCCGTTGGGCGATAGTGGTCCTGCGGACTCACCATCCTCTAGGCCGTCCGCCATTTCACTGCGAAAAATCATGCGCAGCACCAGGTAGGTCGACGCGATCGAAACGATGGAGGGCACACCAAACGACAAGAGCCAGCGCCCCAGGGGCGGCATGTTTGCATGGAACACGACCAGGTTGGCGGGATTAGAGATCGGCAGCACGAAGGAAGCAGCATTGGCGATCATCGCGCAGGCGAAGAGGTAAGGCAGCGGCGCTACCTTCGCTTTGCGCACGGCCGCTAGAATCGCCGGGGTCAACACCACGGCCGTTGCGTCATTCGACATGAAAATAGTGACCAGCGTTCCGATGCCGTACACCAGCGTAAAGAGCCGTACCGATGAACCGCGCGCCTCTTTCAACGCAACCGAAGAAAGCCAGTCGAAGACGCCGTGCTCGCGGGCCAGCTCCGACAACAACATCATCCCAATGAGAAAGAGATAAACGTCCGTGCCTTCGGCCGCGGCCTTGCCTGCGAGTCTGAGCGGGATCAACCGCAGAGCCATGAGTAATAGCGCGCCCCCGCCGACCCAATAAACCTCTGGTACTGCGCGGGGGCGAAGCAGCATCAGCAAGACGCTCACGCCAACAATCGCCGGGAGAAGAATGTGCACCACGCCTGCGGAAAACATCGACCACTTTCTCCCGTTGCTGTTCGAGCCTTCTGGCCCGGCTCACATCAGATTGACCGCATCCACATCCACAATGAGATTTCGCCGTGGAATGCCCGCCGTCTCCGCCTGGGCCAGCAAGGCGCGCAAAGTGCGCCCCAGTACCTGCCGGTTTTCTGCTTTCAACAGCAGATGGAAGCGATAAATTCGCTTGATGCGAACGATGGGCGCGCTCGCCGGGCCCAACATGCGCACCCCTTCGACCGGCATGGCGGCAAAGCATTTGCCCAGACTGGTCGCCCAGCCCGCCGCCTCCTCCAGACGCGGGCTCTGGATGATGATGTTGGTCAGCACCGCGTGGGGCGGGTAGTGCATCCACTTGCGATACTGCATCTCTTTCTTCACGAACGATCGAAAATCATGCTGGGACGCGAACTGAATCGCGTAGTGCTCCGGATAATAGCTCTGCACCAGCACGTTTCCAGGGAGATTTCCTCGGCCCGCGCGGCCCGACACCTGGGTAAGCAACTGGAATACTCGTTCCGCGGCACGAAAGTCGGGCAGTCCGAGCGCGTGATCGGCGCCCACGACTCCGACAAAGGTAACGCCATGAATATCGTGGCCCTTGGCAATCATTTGTGTGCCGACCAGCAGGTTGATTTCTCCACTATGCAGACGGTTGAGCAGATGTTCCATGTCGAAGCGGTTGCGGATGGTGTCTCGATCCATGCGGCCGATGCGAGCCTGTGGAAACAACTCCTGCAGACGCTCTTCGCCCTGTTGCGAGCCCGCTCCCAGGAAAAACAGATGCTCGCTTTCGCACTTGGGGCATCGCTTGGGCACCGTTTTCACGTATCCGCAATAGTGGCATTTGAGCCGTTGACCCGAAGGGTTCACTGCCGCCGTGCGCGGATCCGAAGCGACGATGGGCTTGTGGTGCGTAAGTGCAATCGCGCAGTTTTCGCATTGCAGCTTTTCTCCACAGGACCGGCAGAGCACGGCAAACGAGTAGCCGCGCCGATTGAGCAGGATGATCGCCTGCTCTCCGCGATCCATGGCCGCTTTCGCGCGCTCGAGAAGAGCCCGAGAAAAGATACTCTCCTGCCCTGTCTCCTGAAATTCATGGCGCATGTCCACCAGGTCAACCACCGGCAGGGGACGCTGGTTGACCCGCTCCTTCATTTCGACCAGGGCATACTTGCCCATCTCCGCATTGCGCCAAGATTCCAGCGACGGGGTGGCCGAACCGAGAACCACACTGGCGCCGCTGATCTTGGCGCGCACCACGGCAACATCGCGTGCATGGTAACGGGGAATTTCTTCCTGCTTGTAAGACGAATCGTGCTCTTCGTCGACAATGATGAGGCCGAGATTGTCGACCGGTGCGAACACCGCGGAGCGGGTACCGACCACGATGCGCGCTTCGCCTCGTCGGATGCGATACCACTGCTCAGCGCGCTCATCGGGAGTGAGCGCGGAGTGCAGCAGAGCCACGCTCGCGCCGAAGGCGGTGTGCAATTGCCCGGCCATGGCCGGCGTGAGACCGATCTCCGGCACGAGCAGAATGGCCGAGCGCCCAGCGTGCAGCACGCGTTGCATGGCCGCCAGGTATACCGCCGTCTTGCCCGAGCCGGTCACGCCATGCAGCAGGCTTACACCGAAGCTCTGTCCGTCAAGGGCAGCCGCGATGTGGCCCAGGGCGGCCTGCTGGGGTGCGTTCAGCGTGTACTGCGGCGGGGCTGAGCCGGCGCCAGATAGGTAGAAGGCAGCCGGCCGCTCTTCGATGATGACGAGCCCTCGTTTGACCAGCGTCTGCAACGTGGTGGAAGGCAGATCGAGCCTCCGCAGGGCCGGCGCCGGCAGAGAACCGCCCGCGCCGGCAAGTTCGGCCAGAATAGCGAGCTGATTTTCGTTCAACCGGGGCGGCCGTACATCCGGAGCGAGCACCGCGTATCGCACCAGCCGGCGCGCATCGCGCGGCGCTGCTTCCGTTTCACGCAGCAGCCATTTTTTGCGCAGCATGTTGGTCAACAGCTCCTGCGTGGCGTCGGTGGCGCGGCGCAGGGTTCCGCTCTTGGCCGCCTGACCGTCGGCAAGATAGTTCAACACGGCGTATTCGGTGTTTTGTTCATCGGGCGTGCGGCGCGAGCGGCGCGAAGAGCCCTGCTGCGCGCCTTCAAACAGGATGGCCTGGCCCGACTCGCTGATGCGATAGCTGGTCGAGCGGCGCACCTCCGCCATGAGGGGCAGCATGGTGCGCAGCACTTCGCCCAGGGGGGCAACGTAGTATTGCGCGATCCAGGCGGCGAGTTCCATAAGCTCGGGGTTGAGGATGGGCTCCTGGTCCAGAACAGCTTCAATCAATCGCGTTTCCACAGCCGGAGCTTCATCATGCAGCCGCGTCACTACGCCGATCATCTTTTCGTTGCGAAAGGGCACGACCACGCGGCCGCCGACCGCGGGCTCGAATGCCGGCATATCGTCGTGCTCGCCTCGGAGCCGGTAGGTAAAGGCCCGGTCGAGTGGTACCGGCAGTGCAACGTCACAGAAGATGGTCATAGGCAGAGCTACAGCATGTTTCGCAAGTAGACGAAGATCAGTCGGTTCAGGCAACGGGTTTGACGGCGAGCTGCCGTAACGAAGAATGTTCCCTCAGGAGCCCAACATCCTTCGGAAGAAGTCTTTTTAAGTGCGAAGTGGGTTACCTCAGCGGCTAAAGCCGGATTTATTGCAAGGGAGTTACGTACGGGCTGAAGCCCGTACCCTTGCAAAGAGTTGAGTTTTTCCGCAGCCTGTGAAGCCCGTACCCTTCAAGGAATTGAGTTCTTCAAGGACCTGGAAAGCCCACATCGGTTTTGCCGCATTCATCGCACAAGACCCTCGTCGCCGACACTCCTGCTGCTGAGAAATCGGTTGAAATTCAATCTCGCGAAAATGCTCTAGTGTTAGGGAACCGGTAGTCCCAGCTCCGCCATGGCAAGCTTTAAATCCTGCCACGCTTCTTTTTTCTGGCGCGGATCCCGCAACAAAAATGCCGGATGATAAGTAACGATCAACTTCGTATTGCGGCAGGTGTGTACGCGCCCGCGCAGGCCGCTTAACGAGGACTTCACCCCGAGCAGATAAGTGGCGGCCGTTGCGCCCAGAGCGACGATTACGTCGGGCCGCACCACGTCAATCTGCTGAAAGAGAAACGGCGAACAGGTGTTGGCCTCCTCCGGCTCGGGCACGCGATTCTGGGGCGGACGACACTTCACGATATTGGCGATGTAGACCTGCTCTCGCTTCAGTCCGGTCGCAGCGATCATGTTATTGAGCAGCTGGCCGGCGCGGCCGACAAAGGGCAGTCCTTGCGCGTCTTCGTCGGCTCCCGGTCCTTCGCCGACAAACATGAGGCGCGCGTTGGCATCCCCGTCGCCAAAAACGATCTTGTTTCGTCCGGCGCATAAGGCACAGCGGGTGCAGTCACCAATTTCCGTTTGAATGGCGAGCAGCGCCTCTGTGCGTCCGGCGGGAGAAACGAACGAACCGATGGCGGGCTGGGGGAAGACAGGCTTGCGTGCGGGGATGACGGACTCCTCTGCGATAGGCTCGACGGCTACAGGGTGCTCAAGGATGGCCGCCGCGCTTACGGCAGATTCGAGCACGATGCCGGGTCCGCTGCGACGGTAAAAGTCGAAGATGCCAAGATCGCGCAGATACTGGACGTGCGCGGCGATAGCTTCCTGTGTCTTGGGATCAAGCGGCATACTGAACTATAGGTTACATGCCGAGCGAACGGGCCGTTCTCCCGACTGAAGTCTGCCTAACCAACAAAGCCCATGCTCTACGGACGAGTGCCTGATGACAGCGGGGTCCCACCCCACTCAAGCCAACACCGGGGCCACCCGTGATTCAGAAGTCACCCTGCAGTTTCCTACTCCTGCAGCTTGGAGTTGCTCGACACCAAACCTGTTTCGGCAACCATCAGTATTGGCCTGCGCAACGCGAGCACTTCATCGAGGATGCGGCTGGCCAATTCGTGCTTGGTCATCTCCGGCAATTCAATCGAGGTCTTGGGGGTAAGAAAGGTTGCAGCATTGCGCTCTGAATCGAATCCCAGTCCGGGGCGGGAAACATCGTTGAGCACAATTGCATCCGCTCCCTTGCGCAGCAGCTTGCCCCGGCCATGCTCGAGCAGATTCTCCGTTTCCGCAGCGAAGCCGATGACGAGAGTACCCGGACGCTTCGCCAGCACCACTTCGCGCAGAATATCTTCCGTTGGCTCGAACTCCAGCGTGATCGGGCCGGTCCGCTTCATCTTTTGCTCTGCCAGCACCTTCGGCCGGTAATCCGCAACCGCAGCAGCTTTCACCACAATGGTGGATTGATCCAGGTGGCCAAGGACTGCGCATCTCATTTCTTCGGCGCTCACCACGGAAATCAGTTCACAGTGGGCAGGCGGACGCAGCGAGGTAGGGCCGCTCACCAGAATCACCCGCGCCCCCCGCCGCTGCGCCTCTTCGGCCACGGCGTAGCCCATTTTCCCGCTGGAGCGATTGCCTATAAAGCGGACCGGATCGATGGCTTCTCGCGTTCCAGCAGCGGTGACCAGAACCGTCTCACCGGCCAGATCATTGCGCCCGTGCAACTGGCCGAGCACTGCCTCCACGATCGCCTCCGGCTCAGCCAGGCGGCCGCTGCCCGTCATGCCGCAAGCCAGCGGACCTTTGTCCGGCGGAACGATCCTTACGCCGCGATCTTCAAGAATCCGCATGTTGGCGCGGGTCGCAGGATGCTCCCACATGTTCACATTCATGGCTGGAGCAACAATCACCGGGGCACGGGTAGCCAGAAAAAGCGTGGTCAGAAAGTCGTCCGCCAGCCCATGCGCAAACTTTGCCAATACATTGGCAGTGGCCGGGGCTACGATCAGCGCTTCCGTCGATTGTGCTTCGTCGATGTGCTCGATGGACGAGTCGAGAGAGTCCTGCGCGCCATCTATCTCTCCGGGTGACGAAGGCCAAAGCCCGGTGATCACTTTATGTCCGGTAAGCGCCGCAAAGGTCAGTGGGGTGACGAACTTCTGGGCCGCCTCCGTCATCACGACGTGGACGTCCAGCGCCTGGCGTTGCAAGGCCCGCACCAGCTCGGCCGCTTTATAGGCGGCAATGCCTCCGGACACACCAACAGTGACCTTCATAGCGTTGATTGTACGCTGGAGACCGGTGTTACGAGTCTAGTTCGTCCGGCGTTTCCGGCTCGGAAACAGCCTCGTCCAGATGCTTCATTCTGGGGGGCGCGGCCTTCACCTTGCCTGCGGCAATCTCTTCCTGGGCCACACGGCATGCCTTAGTCGAGAGAGAAGCGATGAGCGGCTGTGAGCCGTTCTGCAATTGGCGGGCACGGCGGGCCGCCATGACTACATAGCGGAAATGATTATCGACTGGCTCTGAGTTCATTTTGCCTCCTGACCGAAGTATCTCGTCCAATTCACGCGCGAGTGGCATGCATGTCGAGCAGTCCGAACGAGGCAAGCACTGGCGCCAAACGATCGGCTGAATTTGCCTGCCGGCATTTATCAGCGAGCTGCATCATGCGTGCACTCTCAGGGTCTTGCGGCGCTCCATGGCGCCTTGCCCGTTCCGCGATCACAATTGCTTTCAGTGACTCAACTGCGTAATCAAGAATATCGTTAATGAGAATGTAGCGGTACTGGTGATAGTTCTCTATTTCCCCTTTGGCCTTGGCCAGCCGCCGGGCAATCTCCTGCTCGTCCAGGCTTCCTTCGGCAAGGCTGCGATTCCGCAGGCGCGCCTGCAATTCCTCGGGGTTCGGCGGGAGCACAAAGATACTGACGGCGTCGGGAATCTTCTCCCGCACCTGGGATGCACCCTGCACGTCGATATCGAGCAGCAGATCCTTACCCGCGGCTTCCGCGTCAATCAGCGACTGGCAGGCCGTCCCGTAGTAGTTGCCAAAAACGGCAGCCCACTCCAGGAATTCTCCCCGCTCCATCATCTCTTCAAATTTGCCACGCGAGGTGTATTGATATTCACGACCTGGCTGTTCAGATCCCCGCGGGGCGCGGGTCGTGTAAGAGACGGAGAAATCGATATCCGAGACCAGCGAACGCAGCTGGTTCACCAGGGTCGATTTGCCCGAGCCGGAAGGCGCCGAAATAATGAACAGGATTCCCGCCACAGTCTTGTCCTGATGATACAGCGGTCCGCTACCTTCGCAGTACCGCGCAAGTGTTATTCAAGATTTTGCACCTGTTCACGGGCTTTTTCGATCTCCGATTTCATTCCCAGGCCCAAATCGGTAATGCGCTGGCCGTTGCCGCTCACCCCGCCGGTCTTTGAAAGCAGAGTATTGGCCTCGCGATTCATCTCCTGCAGCAGGAAATCGAGCTTCTTGCCGACCTCTCCCCCGGCCTTCAGAAGAGACTGAAAATGCTGGATATGGGTGCGCAGCCGGGTCACTTCTTCTTCCACATCGCTGCGCTCCGCCAGCATGGCTGCTTCCTGCAACAGGCGATCACGATCCATGCCCGCGCTACCGTTCAGCAGGCCCGCGATCCGTTGGCTAATGCGTTCAAAGTAGGCCTTTTGCACGTCCTGGCGCATCTGCGCTACCTGCGAAACCGCTACGTCCAGCCGATCCATGCCGGCGTTCAGGTCCAGCGCCAGCGCCGCACCCTCCTGGCCTCGCATGCGATTCAACGCTTCGACCAGGGCGCCGGTTTGTGCCGCCACCTCTTCTTCCAACTTCTGCATATCCTCGTCGCTGACGCGCGATTCGCCGGTCAATACTCCCGGTAAACGAAAGATCGCGTTCAGATCCGGTTGTTGCTCAAGCCCGTTTTCGACGGCGGCGGAGCGAAAAGCGGCCAGATAGCCCTGCAGCAGATCGCGGTCAAAATGGGCGTTCGCCCGCAGGCCACGATCGATCGTAAGGGTAACTTCCAGATGCCCGCGCAGAAGCTTTTTCTTAAGCAGCCGTCGCAAGCGCATTTCCAACTGCTCCGCCCCGGCCGGCATGCGCATATGCAGATCGAGGAAACGATGATTGACGCTCTTGAGAGCGAGTGTCCAGGAAACGCTGTCGTTGACACGGCCAGCGACACGCGCGAAGCCGGTCATCGAATACACCGGAGTGGGCACAGGAGCGGGCGTCGGAGCGCTCAAAGCTCCACCTCTCCGCTCAAGGCGGGCTCGAGCGCATCGCCGCCAATGGCTTCTCTAGGGATTACGTTGCCAGGAAAGTCTGCCGGATCCATAAATTGCAACTGATACAGACGCTGATAGGTGGGGGAGACACGCAACAGCTCCTCGTGCGGGCCAATCGCCGTAATGAGCCCGTCCTCAATGACCGCGATACGCGATGCGCGGCGTACGGTCGATAGGCGATGGGCAATCACGAAGACTGTGCGGCCGGCGATCAGATTGGAAAGAGCAGCTTGCACCAGCGACTCGCTTTCTGAGTCGAGCGCCGACGTTGCTTCGTCCAGAATAAGGATCGGTGCATTCTTGAGCAGAGCTCGCGCGATGGCGATGCGCTGCCGCTCTCCGCCCGATAGGCGAAAGCCCTTCTCTCCGATGACCGTGTCGTATTTTTCAGGAAGCCGTTCGATAAAGTCATGCGCCAACGCAGCCTGGGCCGAGGCGATGACCCGATCCATGGGGATGCCCGCCTCACCGTAGGCAATGTTGTTGCGCACGGTATCGTTAAACAGAATCGTCTCCTGGGTCACGTTGCCAATCTGGCGGCGCAGAGACGCGAGACTCACATCGCGCAGATCGTGCCCGTCGATGAGGATGCGGCCTGCGGTGACGTCAAAGAAACGCGGAATCAGGTTCACCAGCGTGGATTTGCCTGCACCACTGGGCCCGACCAGGGCCACCACTTCGCCCCGCGGCACCACCAGGTTGATATCGCGCAACACCTGCCGCTCACCCTCTTCGCTGCGGTAATCGAAGCAGACATGTTCCATGCGAATTTGTGCGCGAAATTCCTTAAGCGCATGCGCAGCCGGCTTCTCGACCACTTCATCCTGCGTATCCATGAAGCGAAAAATCTCAGAGGAAGCTCCGAGCGCCTGCTGGAAGTTGTTGTAGAACAGGGTGAACTTGCGCACCGGATCGTACAGCTTGAAGACCGCAATAATGAATGCGAAGAACGTGCCGGTGGTGAGGGTATGCGCCTGTATGCTGTTTCGCCCGACCCAGAGGAGCAAGGCGATGGCAATCGCGCCGATCGCATCCATCAGCGGCGAGCTGATGGCCTGCGCGCGCACAGAGCGCAAATTGGCCTCGAATAGCCGCCGGGCCGCCTGCTTGAACCGCATCATCTCCCAAAGCTCCATATTGAAAGCCTTCACGATGCGGTTGCCGGTAATGGTCTCATGCAGAATATTCTGGATTTCCGCGAGCTTATCCTGCCCGCGGCGTGTGGTCTGTCTTACTTCGCGGCCGATTCTCCGGGCGGATACCAGCACCACCGGCACAAACAGCAGCAGAACCCACGCCAGTTTGCCCCCCAGGGCCACCACCACGCAGGCGGTAAAAATGAGGGTGAAAAACTGTTGCAGAAACTCTGCCAGCACCGAAGACATGGCAAACTGCACGCGCTCGATATCGTTGATCAGTGTGGAGACGATGGTGCCGGTAGCATGCTGCTGAAAGAACGAAACGGAGCGCCGCAGAATGGCATCGTACAAATCATCGCGCAGGTCGGTGATCATGCCGAAACCGGCATAGTTCACCAGGTACGTTCCGCAGTAGTCGCAGACGCCTTTCAACAGGGTCGACGCGACCAGCGCGAAAGCGACAATCGTCCATGCGTTGTGAAAATGGGTGGGGACAATCTGTTGCAGACTGATGCTGAAGCGAGGCCCGAAAAGTGGAATCTGCCGACTGGGTGCATTGGGGTTGAGCACTTGGTCGAAGATCGGACCGACCAGCAGCAAGCGAAAGGCATCCAGCAGGCCCACCGCCGCCATCAGAATGACCGAAGTGAGCGCCTGCAGCCAGTACGGCCGCACATAACCCACCAGGCGCAGCAACTTCTTCAAGCGGGAAACCTGGGGGAGAGGCACTGCTTTCGCATCCCCCTATTGTAATCTGCTGTCAATTTTCGACGAAGGGCACGCCCGCCTCGCTGCAGCGAGGCAGGCCATCGAAGGTTGCTGGTTGTTGTCAGGGCCTAATGCTCGCTGCGGCGAGGACGCTCGCCGTGGCGAGGCAGGCCATGCCCTACGTTCGCAGGCCAGCGATTTTTTTTTTGCGCAAACAAACAGGTAGGGCACGGCCTTTAGGCCGTGCCAAATTGCCCAAGTTAAACGGAGAGGCTTTAGCCTCTGGGGTACGCTCTTCTCCCAGGCAGCGTGGCAGATCAATGGCAAACATACCGCAGCCTCTATAGCTCCTGAGGTACGGTTTCGACCAGCTTGCCAAGGTTACCCGAGGAGTAAGAACCTGCCTTAGCCTCTGAAGCCCATGCCTGCCTCGCTGCAGCGAGCATTAGCCACGTCCTGCCCAGGAGGACTTTTCGCAGCTTCAATGAGGCATATCCCGGTGAACGGACTTGACCCGATAGCCTTCTTTGGCCAGCCGCTTACGCAACTCCTCCGCGATCATGACCGAGCGATGCTGGCCGCCGGTGCAACCGAAAGCAACAGTCAAATAGCTCTTTCCCTCCTCGATATAGTGGGGCAGCAGAAAGAGCAGCAGTTGGGTAATACGATCGAGAAACTCGGCGGTTTGCGGAAATTCGCGAATATACTTTGCCACTTTGGGGTGGCGCCCGGTCAGGTGCCGGAACTCAGGCACAAAGTGCGGATTGGGCAGAAACCTGACGTCGAAAACCAGGTCCGCCTCGAGCGGCACACCGTTTTTGTAGCCAAAGCTGATGGTCGACACCATCAGGTGCTTATCCGTATCGCCGCGCGCAAATTTTTGCAGGATGTAGGCGCGCAATTCGTGAACGTTATAACTGGTCGTGTCGACATTGATGTCGGCCAGGTTGCGGATGGGATCCAGCAGCTTTCTCTCCGCATGAATCGCCCGCACCACCGTTTCCGTACGTCCCAAAGGATGAGGCCGGCGGGTTTCGGAAAAGCGGCGCACCAGGGATGGGTCGGACGCGTCGAGGAACACGACCGTTGTCGACAACACCTTCCGTACCTGGCGAAGAATCGCCGGAAAGCGATCCAGATGCTGGCCCTCGCGAACGTCCACAACCAACGCCGCGCGGTTGATTTCCGCAGACTGGTGCACCAGGTCGGCGAATGCCGGGAGCAACTCGAGCGGCATGTTGTCGACCGCGTAGAAACCCAGATCTTCAAATGCTTTGAGTGCCGATGCCTTGCCGGAACCGGAAAGGCCAGTCAGAATCACTAACTCGGAAGCAACCGCCGGAACCGCCGCGACGGTCCTCTTACTGGCGCCATCGGCCTTGGGCTTGGGCTTCGTGCTCTTCTTCGCGGGAACGCGTCTGGAGGGCATGGGGCCATCCTAGCATCCACCAAGTCAGATGTTTTATCCGGATGAGGAACGAATGAATCTCCGCGTGCACTGCCACACGGAACTCAAATACGCCAACTCCCACTCTCGAGCAGCACCTGCGCCTTTTCCCTCGAAACGGGAGGAGAAAATAGATGCCCCTGCCCCAGGTCACAACCGTAGCCCAGCAGGGCGTCCAGCTGTTCCTTGCGTTCGATGCCCTCGGCCAGCATGGGCACACCCAGCGCCCGCCCCAGATCGAAAATCGTCTGCAGAAGTGTCCCCTGCTTGCCAGGAATCGCCAGATAAGCGATGAGCCGGCGATCCACCTTGACCAGATCGATGGGCAACCGGATGAAGTGGTTCATCGAGCCCAGCCCCGCGCCAAAATTATCGAGCGCCACACCGATCTTCAAATCCGCAAGGGCTCGAAACACCGCAACAGCTCCTTCGGGATCGTGGTTTACAGCGGCCTCGGTTACTTCCAGACGCAGTCTTCCGGGCAAGACCTTCCATTTCGCCAGCAATCCGCCGAGAAAGTTTACGAGCTTTGGATCCCTGAACTGCCGCTGCGAAAGGTTCACAGCGACACATGGCGTCTTATCCTGCATGGTCTCAGCCCAAAGGCTGAGCTGCTCGCATACCTGCTCGAGGACATAGTGTCCGATGGGCAGAATCAGACCGCTCTCCTCCGCGGTCGGCAAAAAATCCTGCAATGGCACAAACTCGCCATCGGGCCGCCAGCGCAACAGCGCCTCGAAGCCTTCGATCTCACCGCTCTTGAGCCGGTAGATCGGCTGATACCACACCTCAAATTCTTTTCTTTCGAGCGCCGTCTTAAGGGCCTGCTCCTTGCGCATCTGCACAGCCACGTGCACATGGACTGAGCCGTCAAACACTTCGTGCCGCGCATGGCCGTTGGACTTGGCCTGGTACATGGCAAAGTCGGCGTCACGCAGAATCTGATCCGGACTGGTGTGATCGAGTGTGCCAAAAGCAATGCCGATGCTGGCCGTGACAAACACCTCATGGCCGTTCACTTCTACCGGCAGGCGTATATCCTGCTGCGCGCGCTCGGCAATTTTGGTTATGTCTGAAATGTTGGTGACATCCTCGATCAGGATGGCGAACTCATCGCCGCCAAAGCGCGCCACCGTGTCTTCCGGCCGGAAGCAGACCCGCAGACGTGCCGCCATGCGCACCAGCAGGTCGTCGCCGCAGGCGTGACCCAGGTTATCGTTCACCGTCTTGAAGTGATCCAGATCGAGAAACATCACCGCAAAATTAAGCTGCGAGTGCCGCTGCTGCCGGGCCATGGTGAGTTGCAGCCGGTCAAGGAACAGGGCGCGGTTCGCCAGGCCGGTAAGCGGATCGTGCATGGCATCATGTTGCAACCGAGCGTCTGTTTGCTTTTTTTCTCGGATGTCGCGGTAGCTTACAAAATTCCCCACGTCGATGCCCGACATGCTGATCGGTGCGGCCAGAATGGAAACATCGATCAGTTCACCTGACTTGTGCAGGCGCACCGTCTCCATCGATGCCCTGCCGTGCAGTTGCATGGTGTGTTCCAGCATGTCGAACTCATGCCGGCGCGTCTCCGGAATAAGAATGTCGTATGAGTTGCGGCCCAGCGCTTCATCCGCCGGGTAGCCGAATAAGGACTCGAACTCCCGATTGACGTGCAAAATCTTCGAGCCGCGCGTAATCATGATGGCTTCAGGAGCGGCATTTAACAGGTGCTCGAGGAAGTTCGATGTGGAATCCGGCTCCTTCGCCTTCGCGGCGTGTGGTCTCGGCTCGTCGTCTGCATTACGCTGCGATCGCAGCGCGACAATCAACAGTTCCGGTTCGGGCTCCACGCGCAGCATGCGAAAGTTTCCCCGAACGGGCACCGAGGGGTCGAGCGCCGTGCGCATCAGGCAGTTGAAATCGGAGGAGTAGGCCTGCGTACCCGAGCCAAAAACATTCACCGGGCCACCCGGCACAGTTCCCTCATCCACGTAAGCAAAGCCGGGAAATTGGCCGTGAAAAATATTTTCTACAGGGACGACTGAACCTTCCTCGATGTGCAGCGTCTCGCGCGCAGCCCGATTGGCATACACGACATTGTTGCCGCGCTGCACGAACACGTAGCAGGGCAAAGCTTCGAGGAGTGCTTTTTGCTGAGCCGAAAGTACGGCCACATCAGCTTCTGAATTCATAAGGATCGCCGCTGCAGAGGAAGCTCCCACAGGCTTGAGTATCAGGGCCGCTTTCCAAAAGGAGTATGCCCTGAAAGAAGTACCGGCGGGCTCCGAGGTCGCAGTTACCAAGGTCTCTTTTGCACGCCTGCGATAGCACCTGAGAGCTACCTCCGGTCACGCTCCGCGTGTTTGCGACCGTCACAGCGACAAATTGTGCCCGCGAAGCTTCAGGGAGCTTCAATCAGTTCCATCTTGCCATCGCGCTTGCGATGCAGCACCTTCACATTACCTTCGTTATCCCTGAAGACGAAAACATCGCGGTCGCGAAACTCCGCTTCTTTAACCGCCTCTTCCAGCGTCATCGGCCGCAGCGCCACTGAGTCCTGCGAACGCACCACGTGCGGCTCGGCAATGGGCACGCGCGCCGGGAAGGAATGGACGGTCACGGGGATGGCCGGCTGCACATGGTTCTTGCTCTTTGCCGATCCGTTGGCGCCTTCCGTCTTGGCCGCCCTGGCCTCTGCGACCACGCCCCCGCGGCCGCTACGAGCCATCGCCGGCTCGGCCACCTGCTTTTCCTGCTTGGGTTGACGCTTGCGCGAACGCAGTTTGTCTTTGTAACGCGTCGCCTGGGTTTCGGCTTTAGCCAGCGCGTCGTGAAGCGCCGTTTCCATGCTGGTACTGGATTCGCAAAGAGCCACCAGGGCATGGGCGCGCGTCTTGACGGTGACTTCCGCGATCTGCCTGTATTTCTCCGCCGTCAGCACTACGTGGGCGCTGGTGATCCTTCCCAGAATCCTCGTAATGCGCTCAACGCCCGCTTCCGCTAGCGTCCGCAGTGGTTTGGTAACGATCACCTGCCTGCCCGTGCATTCAACCGGCATGCTCAAACTCCTCAAAGAATTTGACGGCTCTGCAAGAAGCCCGATTCTATAGCATTTTCGTACTCAGTGTGATGCAGGCCAGCGTCCTCGGGTTCGAGGGCTGGAGGCAGAGACTCAGAGTGCCAATCGAGAGAGAGTCAATCGGCGCGATAGCAACGATACCAACGACAGGCACGGCCTGATAGGCTGCGAAAAACTCTCGCTGCGGCCAAGCCGCAAAACGCCCTCCAGGCGCCGGTGGAAACATAGGGGTACGGACAGCGCCTTAATCACTCGTCACTAGTCACGAACGCGGCGTTGATGCGTACTGGGGATGCGCAGATCTTCACGATACTTGGCGACCGTGCGGCGGGTCACTTCAATGCCCTGCGTCTCCAGCATGCTGGCAATCAGATCGTCGGTGAGGGGCTTGCGGGGGTCTTCTTCGTCGATCAGCTTCTTTACCTTGCGCTTGAGCAGAATCAAGGGAGTACTGCCTCCCTCCGGCCCATGCACGCCTTCAGAGAAGAAAAAGCGCAGCTCGTACACTCCCTGCTGTGTGTGGACATACTTGCTGGAAACAGCGCGGCTGACCGTCGAAGGATGCACGCCGATCTCTTCGGCAACTTCCTTGATCATCATCGGCTTGAGCGCATCCACGCCTCGCTCCAGAAAGTCGCCCTGGCGGCGCACAATCGCTTCGCAGGTTCTCAGGATCGTATTCTTGCGCTGCTCGATGTTGCGCATCAGTTGCAGCGCAGAGCGGTAACGCTCTTTGACATAGTCCTTTACATCCCGCTCAGTTCCCTGCTGAGAAAGCAGTTTGCGATAGCCATGGTTGAGCCGCAGAGTCGGCAGATCTTCCTCGTTCATGACCACGACAAACTCAGCTCCGCGCTTCACGAAAGCCACGTCGGGTTCAATCAGACGTGCATCGGAACGGTTGAAGCGCTGGCCGGGGCGAGGGTCAAGGCTGCGAATAAATTCGATCGCATGCTGAATCGCATCCGATGGCGCGCCCAGAACCTTAGACATTTCACGCAGATCGCGCTTCTGCAGCAAAGCCAAATGCTGATCGACAATGCGTGCCGCCAACGCAAACATCTGCGGACGTTCATTACAGGCAGCCGCCGCGGGTTCGCCTTCCGCAAGTCCGGCGCCATTGGCGGCCGCCGCTGCCCTTTGACGTTCCACCTGTAATTGGAGTTCGCGCCGCTGCGCTTCGATCTGCACCAGCAGGCATTCGCGCAAGCTCCGTGTTGCCACGCCTACAGGATCAAGATTCTGCACCAGGTGCACAGCCTCTGTCAGCAGCTCGCCAACGGCCGGAGAAGAGGCGGTGGATTCGGGTTCGGATTCGCCCGCCATTCCGGCGAGTAACTCGGCATCCTCGGCGATCAGGTAGCCGTCTTCGTCCAGGTTGCCAACGACATATTCGGCCGCGGCGCGCAGATCCTTGCTCAGATTCAGGGAGCCGAGCTGCCAGAAGAGGTGATCGGTGAGGGTGCTGGGCTGCGAAAGAAAATTCTCAAAGGAAGGCTTGTCGCTCTCCTCAAAACTGTTCGCGGTACGAAAGCCGGGGTCGAGATAGTCCTGAAAATACGATCCGAAGTCGATCTCATCGAAGGGATCGCTTTTCTCGCGTTCTGCCTGGGCTGCGTTATCTTCCACGCTTTGATCGCGCAATGCTTCCTTCTGCGCCAGGTCTTCGATGAGCGGAACGTTCTCTTCCAATTCTTCCAACACCGGATTCTCCACGATTTCGGTGTTGATCAGCTCCTTCAGCTCCAGCTTGTTCAGCGCCAGAACGCTGACCATCTGCATCAGGCCAGGCGTCAGGATCTGACGCTGTGAAACCTTGAGGCTGAGCTTGGGTTGGAGAAGGGCCATGGCGTTTTACCGGTACCAGGAGGATTGCAGCCTTAGTTTACCTTCTCGGCGCCCGTATCGTTGCAGGCATTTTCGAGCCGTCCGCGGATGACTAAAGTCATGGAGAAGGCTCGATTGCTCGCTTAGGTAACGAAACAGGCCATTACTGAGACTGTGGTCCAGTAAGTGTTTTGAGGTGGTACGACTTGCTTCGCGACAGCGGCCTGCCTCGCGACAGCGAGCATTAAGTTCGCTGCGGCGAAGCGGCCGTGCCATCAGCACGTTGAAAAAAGTGGACTGAAGAGGCTGCGGAAGAAGTCTGTGTAAACGCACCGGGATACGGTAGGGCACGGCCTTTAGGCCGTGCCAAAATGCCCTTTTCATACAAGAGGGCCTAAAGGCCGTCGAATGCTGGCCTCGTGATGGCATGGCCTGAAGGCCATGCCCTACCTTACGTGATCGCGCCCCTTTGGAGGCAGGAGCTTTTCCGCAGCTTGTTAAACCCGTATCCCTCAACAAAGTGGGCCTTTTCCCGCAGCCTGTAAAGTCCGGGGCTACACCGGACCAGAGTTTTTCCGCAGCCTGTAAAGCCCCTAAGGTACGTTCTTTCTCTTCAGGTGACGCGGCAGGCCGATGGAAAGCGTACCTCAGGGCCTTCTTCTATGAGACGGCTGCAGAATTCAAGGGTTTTCTCCTGTTTTTTTATTCTTAGGGTTTTTTGCTTTTGCTTTTCTTGTCACTGACGGGGTCCTGAAGAACGATTCATCTCGGACTTCTATACGCACTCGAGAAGAGTCGCTAAGGGCTCGGTGCTTGATGGTGTCCGATGGTGATGAATTGGGGCTGCTATCTAAAGGGCGGCCTATGACGGCCAAGCCCTGAGGCGCAGTCACCCAAACGCGAGATGGATTCGTCTGCAACAAAATCTTGTTCTGCTTTCCTTGCCTGGCTGTTTGCGGTGGAAGGTTTAGGCGGTCGCTAGCTGAGCCACCGACTGAGGAAACGGTTCAAACTTCTTGTGGTTCCGCCACATGCTGAGCAAGATCACGGCTAGCTTTCGGGCCACGGCAACGACGGCGCGTTTTTTGCCTCGCTTGCCACCGCTGGCAGCCAGCTTCAGCCCCCATCGGCGCAGCTCCGAGTCAGGCCTGGAACGGCCCAGGATATATTGTGCCGACTGCACCAGCAGACTGCGCAGATAAATGTTGCCGGTCCTGGTGATGCCGCGTTGCGGGTTGGAGTCGCCCGACTGTTGCTGCGCCGGCCTCAGGCCGAGAAAGGCGCCCGCCTGGCGGTTCGTTTCCATCGCCTGTGGGCTATCCAACGTCAACACATAGCAGGCCGCCACCACCGGACCCACTCCGGGAACGGTGCGCAAAATGGTGATCTCCGGATACTTCTTATCCAGCTCATCGACCTGCTTGTCCATCGCGTCAATCGTTTGATTCATCTGGGTGATCTGTTCCAGCAGTGGTGTGCAGGCCTCTTTGAGTGTCGGCGGCACCGCCGCCGACACCTTCTCCGGGAACGCCTCGGAGCTGCAGCGGGGCAGCCGTTGGCCTGCGCTCTTGACCAGCCCGCGTGCGCAATTGATCAGCATCGTCCGGGCGCGCACCAACACACTGCGCGTATGGATCAGGTTCAGGTCCTGCTGGCGCTCCGCGCTGCGGTGCTTGATCGGATGCAGCAGCTTGGGATCGAAGGCCGCCATCCGCGCTAACTGCTCGGCATCGTTGCGGTCGTTCTTGCTTTCGCTCTTGGTCAGCGTGGGGATCTTGCGCGGGTTGGCTACGATCACTTCGTGTCCATAGCTTTTCAACAACCGGCTTACCCAGGGAGAATGAGTGCCCGCTTCCAACGCAATCCGCATTCGAGCCTCGCCGGCGAAGTGCTTCTCCATAGCCCCTGCAGTGGTCTGTATCCGCCCTTCTTCCACCGCTTCTCCTGTGCTGGTCAACATGCAGTAATGGCTATGCTGGTCGCCCAAATCCAACCCCACGACCTGCGCTGACTTGCTCTCTGCTACTGTCACACCTTGCTGCTTTTTGCTACTCTTCTTCATGGCTGGTCTCCTTTTGCACCCTGAGTGCGTATCGAAAGCTTAGCTTCCGATGAGGCCAGCCGTCTCATCCCATCTAAAGGCCGTCGGTTGCTGGCCTCGTGATGGCATGGCCTGAAGGCCATGCCCTACCTAACGTATGCCGGCGAATGTCTTGGGGCACCCAACAACCCGGTAGGGCACGGCCGCTTCGCCGCAGCGAACTTAATGCTCGCCGCAGCGGGGCTGTGTTTCTGCGGTGGCCGGCAGCGCAACAAACGTGCGGGTGCCCATCCTTCGCGTTTCTTGCGAAGGGTGGGATGCCACAAATCTCCACGCACACGGTCGTGTGAGCCATGCGGGCTAATTGAGAGAGAATCCCTCACCCAGATACACGCGGCGTACCTCAGGGTCTTTCCCCAGTTGCTCGGGCGTTCCTGTGCGGAAGATGCGGCCCTCATTGATGATGTAGGCGCGATCGGTCACCGAGAGAGTTTCGCGGACGTTGTGGTCGGTAATTAATACGCCGATGCCGCTGGCCTTGAGATCGAAAATGATCTCCTGCAGATCGAGCACAGCGATGGGATCAATCCCTGAGAATGGCTCATCCAGCAGGATGAAGGAAGGCTGGATACACAGGCAGCGGGCAATTTCTACACGGCGCCGCTCGCCGCCCGAAAGCGCGTAGCCGCGCGTCTTGCGTATATGGCCCAGGTTCAATTGATCCAGCAGTTTTTCCGTGCGTGCGCGGCGTACTTCGAGCGGAAGCGACTGCACTTCGAGCACAGCCAGGATGTTCTCTTCGACCGTCAGCTTGCGAAAAACGGAAGGCTCCTGCGGCAGATAACTGATGCCGTACTGACGCGCCCGCAGGTACATGGGTACGTGGGTGATCTCGGTCTCGTCGACAAATACCTGCCCGGTATCCGGAGCAATGAGCCCCACGATCATGTAAAAGCTGGTAGTCTTGCCCGCGCCGTTCGGGCCCAGCAAACCCACCACCTCGCCCTGGCAGACCTCGAGGTTGACACCACGCACCACCTGGCGGCCCTTGTAAGACTTGCCGATTTCGTCTGTGCTGAGTTTTTGCATTTACCTCGCGACGTGCGTCTGGGTTACGGCGTTCGATGGGCCACCATCTACCGTGACGCTATCATCGCGATCATTGAAAATCAACGCGGCCCCCGTTACCGTTCCGCGTACCTCATCCACCAGGCGTGGAGGCGTCCCACTCGTTCCTGTGAGCACAAACTTGCCATCCTGCGTGGTGTAGTTCAATTCTTCGCCTGTGCCCTTGCGGCCCGGCTGCTGCAGTACGACGGCCCCCCGCGCCACAATGCGGGAAACCTGGCTGCCCGGTTGGCTCGCCTGTGGATTCCCTGCTGGAGCCGGCGCATTCACCGCAGCCGGGTTCAAGTAGATATCCATAAGGTTCGCATGCAGAAGGCCGCCGGAAGTCTGCGCGCTTACCCCTCCGCTGAAGACCGCTTTATGGTCGTTCTCTGCATAAAGAAATGTTTTGCTTTGTAGCCGAACCACGGATGCGGCTCGCGCAGGGGTGTCCCCCTTCGATGGGCTGGCGGCGCTGGTAAAGACGGCATTCACCGCGCTAGCTTCCCCATCCGCTCCATGTGCCGCCATTGTTGCCCGCACACGGGACAGTTCGAGCACAGGAGCGGCGATGGAGTCACTTCCCTGCCACAACCTTGCCTGTTCCTTAGCCGTGCCATAGAAGGTCGTGAGGTCTTGTTCATGATCGAGATGAGCATGATCGGCCACTACGTGGATAGGCCCTGACCCAGCCAGGGAAACGCTCTGCCGGCCACCCTGGCGATACGTGGCTTTCACGCCGCCCGTCGCATCGGCGTTTCCGGTTGCGCGATCTACTTCGATGGCCGCGGCGCTCAACTCGCCGTTCGGATCCTTGATCCGGGGATTTCCCGACAGTTGCACCCTCTGGGTTTCGGCATCGTACGCCGCCCTGTCTGCTGTGGCGGTCGTGGCCACTGGCCCTCCCCCGCCCGCCCCGGTGGATGCTTCCTGCACCAGGGTCGCGTTTCCCGATTGCACGGCAGACTGCAACTGCGCCGCTGTCTGCGAAGCCGGGTCAGAAGCCCGGCCCGAAGCCCGGCCCAAAGTTTTGGTGCTTCCCGTCTTTACCGGCGAAACCGTCGGCGCTGCGAAGGTGAGCAACAGGTTATCGCCTGTGCTGGTCTGCTTGGCGCCGCTTGGGCTCACCACGACCATGCTGGTGTGGCCGGTCCCGCGCAGGCTGGAGAGAACCTCGCCATCGGTAAGCGTCGCGAAAAGCTGGTCTCCCTGGACCGTAGTGTCTTGCGGTGGTGTCTTTGCATAGATCTCGTGCACATGCAGCCGGGCTCGCCCCACCGCGAGGATGTGTTCGGCTACCGGCTTCCGGTCGGCGCCCGTCGCGAAGTCGACGTCGATTTTCGAGGCCTGTATCTGCCGGCTGACCGACTCCGGCTGGTTCTGCTTCCCTTTTCCTTGCGCGGGGTGCGGCGGATACTTCTCGTCATCCACCAGGGAGACTGCGTCACGCAATTGGGCATGCCGTATCGAGTTCTGCGGACCAAAGAGCAGCGTCGACGACGAGGCCGAGCCATGCAGCAGCCGCGCTGCGTCGGAGGCGGTATAGAGCAGGCCGCCGTTCATCACCGCCTGCTGCGGTTCACTCTTCGGCCCCAGATCGATGTGTATTTTGCGAGTGTGAATCTGCTGGCCGTCGCTCCCTGTAAGTACGACGTTGCCCTCGCCTTCCAACTGGTAAGCAGACCCATCGGCGCGGAGCGAGACCGTGGCCTGATCCGACGAGCCGCGACTATCGGCGTAATCGGTCACGTCTTGCAGCAGATAGAGCAGCCGGCTGTTGCGATCGAACTGCGCGTGATGCGCGCGCACCTGCAACGGGTTCCCATTCACGCTGGAAGTGAAGGTGACATCGGCGGCCAGAATCACTACGCCGGTTTGCGAATCGAAGCTGGCGCCGGTCGCACTGCCCGCGGCCTGCGCCAGGCGGAACTCGATCTTTTCCGTAGTGCTCGCCAGCCCCGTTTGCTTGTTGAACACCAGGCCCGAAGTCTTTAGGTGGACCGTGCTCTTGGTCTCGCCCTCGTCTGCGGAAGTCTTTCCGGCGGGCCGCGCCGCATCTGAACCAGATGCAGCAGGACCGGGCGCGGCAGACGATCCCTGGAGATCGATCTGCACCTCACCCAGCGCGCGCGCAATGCCGTGTACCGAGTCCCAGTCAAAGGAATTGCCATAGATACGGTTTGCGGGTGCGCCCTTGGCGTCGTAGAGGGTGATGCTTACGTCGTGCAGCTCGATATGGCCGTCTTTCTTAAACTGCACTGCTTTTGAGGCGTGAAGGGTGTAGATGGTGTGCACGCCACGCGATTCCGAGTGCGTAAAACCCTCGGTGGACTGCTGGATGAGTCTCGACAATGCTGCGGGGACCTCACGGCCCAGACGCCGCTCCACCCACCGCCCGTAGAGCAGAAAGAGCGCGATGGCGGCGACGAGCCCTCCAGCCAGTACCAGGATCCAGGTGCGTAAGCGAGCTGGGGTCACGCCCATCCATCCATCTTCTCACCCTCGCGCCCGCCCGCTGGCCCGGCCGTCTATTGGGAGGGCTTAAAATAAGGGGATGGCTGACCGGCTGTATTTGAGTCTTTGGTTCCCGAACTTTCGCCTTCCAGCCCTCGCTCCCGCCATCGTCTCGGTGATCAAACAGTTCCCCGAGGCAGGTGGGACGCCGCGCATCCACGCCGCCGCGTCGTACCCCATCTCCTGGAACGAACCGCCCGTCTACCAAAGGATTTACGAGAAGGACGAGGTGAAGGAATCGGCCCTGGACGTAGCGGTAGCCGAGGCGACGGAGCTGCTCCACGATGATTTCGCCTATGACTTTGAGTTCAAGTGGGATCTATGGATCCCCGAAACCGTCGGAGGCCTCGACCCGACCTGGCGGCAGGAACCGGTCAAGGTGCACGTCGTCGGCTTCGGTCCTCATTTCGATGAGGGCGCCTACGAACAGAACGGGCAAGTTCGCGTCGATTTCGGGCTCGACAAGCCCTTCCTGCTCGAAGAAATCGACCTGGATCAGCACGCATCCGAGTACGTGAAGCGGAATGTACAAAAGTTGGTAGAGGTCACCAACGCCATTCAGGAAAACTGCGGCATCAGCAGCCGTCTCTTATGGTCAGACTCCGGCGAAAACCTGGCTCAGAAGCTGATTGCCCGCTTGCAGAGAGTCAATTAGAGCATTTTCGGGAATGCCCGGTGAAACAGCGGCTGAGCGAGGAGAAGGTTCTCCCTACTCAGTCGTGAGCAGCCTTGGCACTACTGTGTCTGAAGGGCGTTTCCGTGGCGGACGTCCGCTCCGCGGAGCCAGAAGATTACGTCTTCCGCCATATTGGTGGCGTGGTCGGCGATGCGCTCCAGGCTACGGGAAATGAACAGCAGATTGATCGCCGGCTGGGCTGCACTGGGATCCTGTGCGATGCACTCCAGCAACTGCGCCTTGGCCCGGCGGTTCATCTCGTCCACCGCGTCATCCATCGCCAGCACGCTTGCAGCCAGCTCAGCATTGCGGTCGGCCAGCGCCTGTACCGACTTGCGGATCATCGTCATCGACATCTCCGCCATGCGCGGGATATCGACTGGGAAGGTGCACGGCTGGCTGCCCGCAAGCTCTTCCGCCAGTAACGCAATCGCCATCGACTGGTCACCCACGCGCTCCAGGTCGGAATTGATCTTGATCGCAGCCAGGATAAAGCGCAGATCCACAGCCATGGGCTGCTCCATCGCCAGAAGGTCAAGCGCCATCTGGTCGATTTCTCGCTCGGAACAATTGATGATGGCCTCGTTCAGGCGAACGTTGGCACAAGCGGATAGCTCGCCGCGGAAGTGTGCGTCGAGCGCGAAGCGCAAGGTCTGCTCGGCCACACCGGCCATTTGCAGAAGGCGCTCACGAAGAGTCTCCAGCTTCTGATGAAACGAGATACGGGTCATTGGTAGGCCTCCTGTATGGAATTCTCCCCTCTACCGCGCACGACAGGCTTTTATCTGCGTCAACGAGTTCAATGAGGAGGGTACGGATCGCGATTTGCACTTTGGAAAATGCTTAAAGTCTCTGGTCCGTAATAAAAAATATACATGTTTTTAACATTCTATTCATGTAAATGTTCTATAGAGGCGCCTGAAAATGTCACAGAAGTTGTAGCGCAATGAGGCTCTACGCCAAGCGGGCACATTTCGCTGTAGTGCCCACCAGGTCCGGGTGGCTCATTCAAGCCGGGTTTTGGCTGAGTGGGGTTCCACTACTGCTTGCAGTACATCGTGCGGGATGGGAGAAAGCTGCGGGTCAAGGTCCGTGAACTTCCCACGTCTGGCCAACAACGGCCAGATATGGGGCACGGCGGATTCAAGGGTCAAGTGCAACAAAATTAGCTTCACGTTGATCCGCACATAAGCGCAATGCGTGGAGTGAGATAGGGGGCGATGCGCTGAACTGGTCTATGGAAAAGCTGGAAAGCAAAGGACGCTTCCCACTTTGCCCACAGACCCGGCTGCTGCTGCTGGCCTTCCTCTCTTGAAGACCAGAAGAATCACGTTCCCACGATTTGTTGCACTTGGAGTTTGATCCCGCCCACCCGACTACATTGCACGTTTCCGTGCGCAGCTTCGCCCGGGATTGAAGCTTGTTAACCGGGAACGATTTCCGAGAAGTCTGCGATGCGCGAGAAGTCGCTCAGCACCGCGGCGATCAGGGCCAGACGGTTGCTGCGCAGATTCGCCTCCGGCGCCATGACCATCACCTGGTCAAAAAATCCATCGATGGCCGGCCTCAGAGTGGCGATCCGTTCGAGAGCTTCGAGGTATTGCTGACGGCCACGAAGCGCCTCAACATCCGGCGCGACTCTCACCATCTCTGCGTGCAGATGCTTCTCTGCCGGTTCGGCGAGATCCGCGCTCACAATGGACTCACCCTGCTTGTCCTGCTTCTCCGCCGCCTGCCGCAGAATGTTCTTGATCCGCTTGAACGCCGTGGAGATGGCCAGCAAATCCTCTGACCCGCGAACCTTGGTGAGAGCCTCTGCCCTCGCGATGGCGTCAGGAACCGTTGTAAGTCCGGTTGAAAGCACAGCGTTGACTACGTCATAGGCGTGGTTACACACTTCACGCAGGTAGAAGTCCAGGCGCTCCTTCAGGAACACAGCCATCGTGCTGCTGGCTTGCGCAGAGCGGGCGCGCGGCAAGGCCTCGACCGCCATCGCTTCAAGGCCCGCGAGGGTCAAGGGCAGACCCGATTCCGCAAGAATCTTCACCACTCCGTTAGCCGCGCGGCGCAGCGCAAACGGATCTTTCGACCCGCTGGGCGCGAGGCCGATGGCAAACATTTCCGCGATGGTCGCCATGCGGTCCGCAAGGCCAAGGATCTGGCCCTCCACCGTCTCCGGAATCGCATCTTCCATTCCGGCCGGCATGTACTGCGTATAAATCGCCCTGGCCACCGTCTCGCCCAGACCTTGCGCCCGCGCATACAGCCCGCCGACGATGCCCTGCAGTTCGGTAAATTCCTTCACCAATTCCGTCGTGAGATCCGTCTTGGCCAGGCGGACTGCCTGCTCCAGAGCCGGCGAATCCAGCGCAATGCCCTGTGCTGCGACAGATGCCGCAATGGCTTTGGCCATGAGCAGGTTGCTCTCCGTCTTGCCGGCGTAGCTGCCGAGATCTCTTTGAAAGGTGACGGTCTTCAGCTTGTCGAGTCTTTGCTCCAGCGGAATCTTCTGGTCATAGTTCCAGAAGAAGCGTGCGTCATTGAAGCGGGCGCGCAGCACGCGCTCATTGCCATGGCGGATGATCGATGGATCGTCCACCGCAGTGTTCAGCACAGCCAAAAAATGTGGAGCCAGCGCATGCTGCCGGTCTTCGACCGCGAAGTACTTCTGGTGATCGCGCATCACGGTAACCAGCACTTCTTCCGGCAACGACAAATACTCAGGTTGGAAGTTGCCGAGCAACACGCTGGGCCACTCGGTGAGGTGGGTCACCTCTTCCACCAGCGCTTCATCTTCGCGCCAACGCGCCCCGGGGACGGTACGTGTGACGGCATCGAGCGCCTTGCGGATGCGGTGCCTGCGCGCGGCGACATCCGCCAATACAAAAGCTTTTTCGAGCGCTGCGAGATAGCCGGCAGGCCGCGTAATCGTCACCGGTACGTCGCCATGCAGAATGCGATGGCCATAGCTGACCTGGCCGGCACGTATGCCAGCAAACTCCAGGGGAACCACCGCCTCATCGAGCAGGCAAAGCAACCAGCGCAGAGGACGCACAAAGCGTTCCGGCTTATGGAGCCGCCAGTACATCGTCTTGGGCCAGGAAAGCGCAGCAATCTCCTGCGGCAACCCGTCGCTCAGGACCTTTGCCGCCGATTGCCCCGGCCGTTGGACCGTAGCGCCGGCGTATTCGCCTTTGGGCGTGGTGATCTTGACCAACGCCTCAACGGTCACGCCTGCCTTCTTCGCGAACGCCTCGGCTGCCGGGCCGGGTTGTCCGTTAGGGAAAGCCGCTTTCCATGAAGGCCCGGTCAACTGCTCCTCCATGTCGAGCTGCTGCGCAAGCAGACCCTGCACCCGCACCGCCAGGCGGCGCGGCGTGGAGTAGCTGGATACCACCACACCCTCGCCAGCCAGCAACCGCTGCCGAGTGAGCAATGCCTGAACACGCGTAGCCAGTTCGGCTTCGGCCGCGGCGATCATGCGTGCCGGAATCTCTTCGAGCCCTACTTCTAATAACAGTTCTGACAGTTCAGCCATGCGATTCCGTCGATACCATCGATACTTTCGATACTTTCATTTCGGGGCCATTCGGGCCGCCAGATCATTTCGTCGCTGCGTTCATCCGCGAGTAGGCCTTGGCCACGCCCACCGCCAGGACGCGGATGCGAGCGATGATGCCGACACGCTCGGTCACGGAAATGGCGCCGCGCGCGTCCAGCAGATTGAACAGGTGAGAGCACTTGAGACAAAGATCATAGGCAGCCAGAACCGGGAAGCGGCGCTGCTCGGCTGCACTCTGATCCTCCGGCAGCGCGGCAGAGCGACTCAGCAGTGCCTGACACTCCGACTCATACAGCCGAAGATGTTCCCACAGCTTCTCGACGTCTGCATCTTCGAAGTTGTAGACGGAGAACTGCACTTCTTCCAGGTGTCGAACCTCACCGTAGGTGACCACCCGCGGAGTGCGCGCCCAGACAATGTCGTAGATCGAGTCCACATCCTGCAAAAAGGCGGCGATGCGCTCCAGCCCGTAGGTAATTTCCCCGGAAATAGGATCGAGGTCGATGCCCCCGCACTGCTGGAAATAAGTGAATTGGGTGATCTCCAGGCCGTCGAGCATCACTTGCCAGCCGATGCCCCAGGCTCCCAGCGTAGGCGACTCCCAGTTGTCTTCCTCGAACTTCAGATCATGTTCGCGCAGATCGATGCCGATGGCCTCCAGAGACTGCAGGTAAATTTCCTGCACATTCACCGGCGGCGGCTTCAAAATGACCTGAAACTGCGTGTGCTTGAAAAGGCGGTTAGGATTTTCCCCATAGCGCCCATCGGCGGGGCGGCGCGAGGGCTGCGCATACGCGACCGAAAAGGGTTTGGGATCGAGCACCCGTAAAAAGGTCTCGGGCGACATCGTTCCCGCGCCGACCTCTACGTCGTAGGGCTGCTGCAAAACGCATCCGCGCTCGGCCCAGAAGGTTTGCAGACGAAAAAGGAGATCCTGAAAGGTAAGAGCGCTGGAAACTTGCGAGGCCACGGTTGGATTCTAAATCAAACCCAGCTAGTACCCTCTGTAGTCTTGATCTACACTGGTTTCCGCCCAACCAAAATGGAGGAGGACGCTTTCATGCAAAGCCGTATCGTCGGCACCACCCTACCGGTTCTGGAGTTTGTGCTGGAACCCAATGAAACCGTGATCTCAGAAGCGGGTGAGCTTTCCTGGATGAGCAGTTCGATCCAGATGACCACCCACACCCAGTTTGGCGGCGGCGGCGGCTTTTTCGGTGCGCTCAAGCGCGTTGCCGGCGGCGGTAGCCTGTTCATGACCGAGTACAGCGCCCAGGGCGCCCGCGGCGAGATTGCCTTCGCCACCCGGGTGCCGGGCCATATTCAGCCCGTGCAAATCGGCCCCGGCATGGAGTACATGATCCATCGCCACGGTTTTCTCTGCGCCACCGCGCAGGTCCAGCTCGGTGTCGGCTTCCAGCAATCGCTGGGCGCTGGCGTCTTCGGCGGAGACGGATTCCTGCTGCAAAAGGTCAGCGGCGTGGGCGCCTGCTGGATCGAACTGTCGGGCGAGCTGATCGTCAAGGATCTGCAGCCAGGAGAGATGCTGCGCGTCCATCCCGGCCACGTAGGCGCCTTTCAATCAAGCGTTTCCTTCCAGATCATGCGCATTCCCGGCATCCGGAACATGATCTTCGGCGGAGACGGCATCTTTCTGGCCGCCCTGACTGGCCCGGGCCGTGTCTTCCTGCAAACGCTACCCATTGCCAAGCTGGCTCATCAAATCCAGCAGTACCTGCCCTCCAACGGCGCCAGAGAGCGTACCGAAGGCGGAGTGGTCGGCGGCATCGTCGGCTCCCTGCTGAACGGCTAGAGCAGAAGCAGATTCGTCGTTCTGCTTCTGGCATTTTTCTTGGGGTTTAAGAGGGCGGCCAACGGCCGCCCCCCACATCTCGCAAAAACAAGCGAGATATGGGGCACCCGGCATCCGTACCCGACATCCGACACCCGACACCCGACACCCGGTCGACCCGACAGCCGACACGGCCGACAGCCGACACCCGGATGAGTGATTGAGCGTGGGAGGATATGTGACTCTCTGCGTGGCGGACTCCACTAGGCGCCGCCCAGGCGAGCCAGCGCCGCCACCGTCTTCAGCTTGCGTTCCAGATGCCGCTCCAGGCTTTGCATCGCAAACCGCCGCAGATCCGCGGCGCGATAGCGAGGCCATGCCTCTGCCGCAAAGGCCGAAGCCGGCGAACGAAAAATACGCACGGCCAGCACCTGCGAATCCGGCGACAACAGAGCTCCCACCGTTCCGTTGTCCCCGATCTGCCTGTGTTCCCCGCAGACCAGACCATCTGAAAAAGGGTGGAAATAGGCTGGTTGGCCGGCCAGCGGAGTGCCGCAAACCAGGCAACGGGATAAATCCGGCAGCCAGCCCATCAGCCGTGTCGTCCAGAGCGCGAAATAGGTGATCGGCATCCAGATGTGGTCGACGCGCGTTTGCTCCAGCACCGACAAGAGCAGGCGAAACACCGTATCGTGCGGATCGTGGTCGGGCAGCGTCTGCTCCAGCACCTCGGCGAAAAAAGCCAGGGCGGCGGCGCGCGCATAATCTACCGGCTCGGCCAGGGGCGAGTGGAGAATGTCGAAAGAATCCAGGCGCACCAGTTCCTGGTTGGGCTTTTCCGCGTAGTGGGCGCGCACGTGAGTCATCGGCTCCAGTGCGCCGCCGAAGCGCCGGCGCGACTTGGCCGCGGCTTTGGCTACCCCTTTGATCTTTCCGAAGTCCCGGGTGAAGAGCGAAACGATCTGGTCTGCTTCATGGATAGGCCACGTACGCAGCACAATCGCTTCCACCTGATGAGCAATCATGGATGCCGGGCAGCGTTACAGACACCAGCCGGAACGCCCCGCAGACAAGAATCTGCGGGGCGCTGGAGCTGGGGTGGAGCTTGAAGGGAAAGACTTCTAGCGTCCGAAGTGGGCGGAGTTTTTGTCGGCAAAATTCGCCCACTTTTCGGGCAGGTCATCTCCAGCAAAAATGGCCGATACGGGGCAGACCGGAACACAAGCGCCGCAGTCGATACACTCCACGGGATCGATGAAGAGTTGGTCGCTCTCACCATACTTGGCTTCATCTTTCTTGGGATGAATGCAGTCTACCGGGCACGCGTCGACACACGCCGTGTCTTTGGTTCCGATGCAGGGTTCAGCGATCACATAAGTCATAAATACCGTTCTCCCGATACGAATGATTGAAACCAAATTGTAGCAGCAGGAGCGACCCGCACGAGGCGTTACTCACAATTGCCGCCGTGGATGCCGGGTGACGAAAAATCCGGTATAGGTTCGGTCTAGGTCTAGGCTAAGTTCTCGCCACGCGGCGTGCGGCGAACTCCGCCGGCGTCGGCACCGGTTCGATGCCATGCCCGGCGAACATGTCTACAAAAAAGCCAACAACTTCTTCGGTGATGAGCCCGTTGGTCGCCAGAACCTCCTGGCTGTCGAGACGGAAAGGCATTCCATCGAAGCGGATCACGGCGCCACCCGCCTCCTGCACGAGCAGGACGCCGGCCGCTGTATCCCAGGGGTTCAGGTGAAACTCCCAAAATCCCTCAATCCTGCCGGCTGCGCAATAGGCCAGGTCGAGCGCGGCTGCTCCGGCCCGGCGGACTCCATGCGAGCGCAGCGTGAGCTGGTGATAAAAGTGAATATTCGGATTAGCATGCCGCTTCTGACTGGGAAAACCAGTGGCCAGCAAACTCTCCTGAAGCAGCCTCGTCTTCGAGACGTGCAGACGGCCAACCTGCCCCGCCGGGCCTTGCAGCCACGCGCCCTTGCCTCTTTCCGCTGCGAACAACTCACCGCGGACAGGGTCGTACACCACGCCCGCGACCAACTCCCCATCTTCATCGGGCGCCAGTCCTGGAGCGCGATGCTCCAGGCCGAGGGATACGTTAAAGAAAGGGAAACCGTGGGCAAAGTTGGTCGTGCCGTCCAGCGGATCGACATACCAGCGATAAGCGCTGTCGAGGGCGGAGCGGGTTCCTTCTTCGCCGAAGATGCCGTGGTCAGGAAATATCTCGCCGAAGCGGCGAACAATCAATTTTTCTGAAGCGCGATCGGCTTCAGTCACCAGATCGACGTCGCCTTTGTACTCCGCCGTGACGCCGCGTTCAAAATAGCCACGCAGAAGCTCGCCTGCCTCCAATGCGATGGCAGCCGCTCCCTTGGCAAATCCAAGATCCAGTTCTTTCGGAAAGTCTTTCAAAATGTGGCTCTCGCATCGCCGTCTGAGTTGCGCACCCTTCCGGCGTCGCGACGGCTACGCTCACCGATCGTGCGGATCTGGTGCTTGTAGATAAAAAGATTAGGCTGCCCCTTGCGGGTCAGCCGGATCATCGTGTCGTCGAAATACTCAATCCAACCCGTGACCGTCTCGCCATCACGCAGCTTCACATTCACGGTGACCTGTTTCTCACTCAAGAATCGCAGGTAGAGCATCTCCTGGCCGGTTTCGCCCAGTGGCGGCTCCTTCTTACGCCTGCGGGATGGATTCTGCGGTCCCATGTTGTGAATGATAACTGCAGAGCTAGATGCTGCTGCCCGGGTGGGGGATGTACCCCGCGCAAACCAACGTCATGTGCCTGGACTTGAAATACTCAGAAATCTACGTGAGCCCGGACTCCCGGAATAAGAATCGGGCCTCGATCACGGTTGTAGCCCGGATTGTTGACATAAGAGAGTTGTGCCGCCATGTACAAACCGCTCACTACGTGGAGCGTGTAATACGTCTCGCTGATGACTTCGCGGCCGTAGTTGAGACGGCCATCCCCGAGGATGAAACCCAAACCGCCCAACGCCAGATATTGGCGATGCTGGGCGCTGAGGCCGCCGGTCTCGAACGCGGTGCCGACACGATCGAGCTTTCTGCCCCATGCATCACCGGAAAGGTCGGCGCCAAACGCCAGCGTGTTGTTTATCTCGGTGTACGCGAAGGACTCTTTGTGCCCCTCATTCCATCCCGCCCGAAGAAAAGCGCGGAAGTTAGCAGGAAGCTCCTGCTCGACATTGAGTCCAAAGCCCTGCTTCAGCGAACCCTGGTGGCGATATAGGGTGATGTCAGGCACTTTATCGATATGTTGCAGATATCCCTGGATGGCCTGGCTGTAGTCACCCATGTTGGCGTGGTTCAGGTAGGCCAGAGGGCGAATGCGCGTCTCCAGCCCTTGGAACCACTCCGGCTTCCAGGTAAGCTCCAGGTTATCCGCGCGCGCCCGGCGGAGATCGGCGTCGAGGTCGATGCCGTTCGCCACCGTGGGCTCAAGCGCCTCGCCATAACGTACTTCCAGCTTAGGACCGGCGTAGCTGAGGATCGCAGCCACCGTATAGCCACGCGTGTTGGCCGCATAATCGTAAGCGCCATTGTTATCGATCGCCCAGTTGGTGAACTGCAGGTGGCTGTCGCTGCCGATTGCGTTGTTGTCGAAGAAATCGACCAGGCCGATTTTCCCGATAATGAATTCCATTCGCTTTCGCGGAATCGACCGCTGCAGATAGAAGGGATTGGGTTGTGACTCAACCCGGTCAGCCGTCAGCGGAAAGGTCTGGTGGATGAAGTAGCGCGCGGCATACACGCCCTGCCCCAGTGACGGATTGCGCACCACATCAAGGTTGGTAAAGGCCGCAATCCCAAGCGCCTGGCTTAGTCCCTTCCCCCCAGCCTCCTCGGCGTTAAAGATGAACTCGGTCCAACGGGCCAGCCTGACGCCGGTATAGAGGGTGAGCACGCGGGAAAGAGCGGTCGTTTCAACCCGGCTCTGAAAGCTGTTGGTCCCGGAGTAAGGCGAGTGAAATGGGGCATGGGCCTGGAAAATGAAGTTGGCCTGAGCAGAAACCCACAGCCGATCGGCGATGAGATGGTGCGAGAAAACCGCGGGGTTTGCCTGGTCGTCGGACTGATCGGCCTCTCTCTGATTGATCTGCGGCAAGGACGCCCGCCCCGTCGTCGCGGCCCCGGTACCCCCCTGGTCTGGAACCTTGGGGGCATCGGGCAGATCACTCGATGCCGCGGTCAGCGGCAGGCACAGCAATACGGCAAGCAGAGAAAACCAAACCCGCATCAAAACTCCAGGGAGGATTAGCAGTTTCGCAATGGATATAGACCGAGGCTACCGGCCTTTACGTGGTTTTCTCTCAAGGAAAACCACACCTCGCTGCTCTTACCAGAACACAGGAATTGCGAAAATGCTTTAGAGACCCGGGTAAAGATTAATTGACGAATCTGTAACAAATATCACGAGACGTTGAATTCTCGCGATTTGCCTGGAGTTTGCATTTCTTAAAGCCTTTTCCTGCTTGCCGCGGGACCGAATGCGATGACAATCCCACAACCAAATTGTCATCTCGCCTGCCCCGGTTTGCCGTGGGACCGGAGCGTCAGCGAAGTGGAGAGATCTGCGGTTCTCTTTTCAGGGCAAGCAATGCTCGTGGGAAGGCCGGCAAAAGCATTTTCGCAATCACTGATGCGTCTTTGCAGGCTGCGGGCACTGAAAAGCCTACGGTACAGGCGCAGGATAATACCCCGGCCGATTGCGCACCGTATAACCCGCATCGCCGGCCTGGCCGCGGAGCTTCACCGATATACTGCGAAAGCCGCTCCCCTGGCGATTCGACGGATAATACGCCAACAGATACTGCGTTCGCAGGTCTTCTGAAAGCTGGGCGAACGTCTTGGCGAGCGCACCGGAGTCGGCGTAGTAGTATTTGCCGCCAGTTTCCTGGGCCAAGGTGATCAGTGCGTGTTCCCCGGCCAGGTCACGGCCGGCGCTGGCCTCGATGGGCACGTCGATAATGGGATACACCATCACCTCACCGCGCAAAGCCTGCTCGAGCGCCTGGTTGTAGCTCGTACCCTTCACGGTATTGCCGCCGTCGGAGATAACGACAAGAACCTTACGTCCCGGCCGCAGAGCGAGGCTCTGCGAAGCGAGATACACGCCGCTATACAGGGCGGTTGCTCCACCGCTCCCCATGTCATTCAGCCCGTGGTCAATACGACTCAGACGATTGGTGAAGAAAACCGTCTCGCGCACATTGTCCGCAAATTCCATCAGATCCAGGTGATCGACGGGACGCAGCAAAGCATGCACGAAGTGCCTCGCCGCCTCCTGTTCCAGCGATAGATCCTTGCGCACGCTGCCACTGGTGTCCATGGCAAGTACGATTTCGAGCGGCAGCTCCGACTCGCGATCGAACACCGCAACCTTCTCCGCGTGTCCATCCTCAGAGAGCGCGAAATCGTCTCGCGTCAAGCCGGGCACCGGCGCCCCCTTTTCGTCTGTAACATTGACGAATACATTCACCAGGCGCACATTCACGCTGATGGTCGGTATCTCCGAACCGGTGGCCCCCGACGCCGCAATCTGTGCCTGCCCGGCGAGGCTCGAAAAAAACAACACGCAACAACCCAACCCATGAAGAGTTTTCAAGCGCCGCCCGTTCCTTTCTGCGCCAGCCCCACAGGAAAAGGTTCGCCATCGGCCCAGACAGCTCCATCCTCGAAGTGTTCTTTCTTCCAGATAGGCACAGTCTTTTTGAGGGTATCGATTAGCCAGCGGCTGGCTGCAAAAGCCTGGGCGCGATGCGCAGACGCGACCACAATCAGCACGCTGGTTTCGCCCACCTCAAGACGGCCAAGGCGGTGCACGATGGCGACCTGGCGAACCCCATGCATGCTCACTGCCTCTGCAGCGAGGGCTTGCATCTGGCGCAGCGCCATCTCCTCATACGCCTCGTAGACCAGATACCGCGTGCGTCGCCCCTTGGTATGGTTGCGGACTATGCCGTCAAATACGACGACTGCGCCGTCTTCCCCTTGCTTGAGAGACGACACCAGGGGCGTCGGGTCGATGGGTTCTTTTACCAGCGCGACGGTCAGCGGCAAATCGTCCGCGCACCCTCCGCTGACGGGTGGCAGCAGAGCGACCTCATCTCCTGTGCGCAACAGGCAGCCACGTTCCGCATAGACCTGGTTGACCGCAACGGCCAGCGAAGACCACAGACTCTCCAGCTGTGGCAACTGCGCGCGGTAGCGCTGCAAAACCGCTTCCACCGTCGCGCCGTCCGGCAGTTCGACGGTCTGGCTGCTAGTCGCCAGCATCTCCTTCAGCACTCCGAAAAATAAAACGGTGACGCGCATGGGGAAAGGATATCCGAAGCCCAGCTCACGCAATGGGTAAATGCCCATGTGGCTTGAGGTTAGACGCCAGCGCCTGCAAAATGGCGCGTTCTCGGACATGCTTGGGAAAAGTCGTACAGCAGCAAAAGCTGACGAAAAGTTCGCACTGCGCTAGATCAAATGATGACGGCCGGGTGGCCCAATCAAGCCTGCTTTTGGCTTGATTGGGGTTCCACAACTGCGCGCAACTAAGCCTTCCTGAAGCCGCGGATGAAAGGCAGGGTTGGCGACGACCATCTACAGTTGCCCGGACGGCCTCGCAAAAAGAGTTACATTTCCCCCACTCAAGTCAAAAGCAGGCTTGAATGGGCCTTTTATGCATGCCCTTTGCCCCCTCAAACGATGACGGGTATGTCGGTTACGCCTGCTGTACCGAAAACCCGGCGATAGCGTGTTATTTCCGATCTCAGCCCAGTCGCCTTATTGAAGTTGTCAGACAGTTTCACTGCCGGGCGGCCATCCGCCTCGGTCATTTTGCAGATCAGGCTGGCCGGATGAAATCCGTTCTCACCGCTCGGGTGACACCCGCGGAAGTCGTTGGTCAGCAGCGTGCCCCAGCCGGCACTGAATCGAATCCGGCGGCCGGGAACCCACTTCGCAGGGTCATGGAAGTCGGCCGCGGTCAGAAAATCCTTGCGCGTAAGACCGGGCGCCATGGTTCCCATGAAATGGGCGTGCAGGCCAAGAATGTCTTCCACGTCCATCGCGTCCGACGCGATCATCAGCTTTTGCTTGGGATCCTGGCCTCGCTGCTCCAGCCACTTGATGTATTCCTCACCAGCAACGTAAGGATCCTTACTGTCGATACGCTGACCGGTCCAATCCGCGGTCCAATCCGGAGCATCCGCCAGAAACTGGCTTGTCCCGTAGGTGTCGGGCAACATGATGCGAATCTCGCGACCGTAGGTGTTTTGCCACATCTCCAGGATGCGGTACTGCGAGCTTTTCAACTCCTCGTCGCTGGTTGCCATGGCAGCCAGGGCCATGGGCAACTCATGCGCATTGGTTCCCACCGCCTCCAGGTTGTGCTTGTAAGCCAGGTAAGTGTTCGAAGTCCCGGTAAAATGCTGCTCTGACAACGCCGTATTCACCGCCATGACTACGTATTCCTGCCACAAAAAACTGTGGCGGCGCCGGGTGCCAAAATCAGCGACTTTCAAGCCCGGAACGCCGGCCAGGCGCTCGATCTTACCCCACAGCTTGGCCTTCGCCTGGGCGTAGAGCATATCGAGCTGGAACTCGCTCATCCCTTTGAAAGCGGCACGCGACTTGAGCTCGTTCAGGATCGAAAGCGCATAAATTTCCCACATCGTCACCTCGGTCCAAAGTCCACTGAACTCGAGGTGAAACTCGCCATCTCGGAGAGTGAGCTTATAACTGGAGAGGCGAAAGCCGTGCCTCAGCCACTCGATGAAGTCCGGCTCGAAGATTCCCCGCCGGCCAAAAAACGTGTTGCCCGCCAGCCAGATCAGCTCTGACTTAAGGAAGCGCAGGCTCCGCGCATGCTCGAGCTGCTGCAGTACCTCCTCCCGCGCGATCGCGTCGGCCAGACGTAGCGAGGATGAGCGGTTGCTAACGGAAAACGACACGTGGGTCGTTGGGAAATGCTTCCAGATGAACTGAAGCATGAGCAACTTGTAGAAATCCGTGTCGAGCAGAGAACGCACAATCGGATCGAGATCCCAATTGTGGTTGTGCGCCCGCTCTGCGAAATCAATGATCATCGATGTCCTTGCAGAGAAGGCCTTTTTACAGGCCGCTCTCTATCGGGTGGCTATACAGACTGCGAAACATTCAATTCTTTGAAGGGTACGGGCTGCCTCGCCGCAGCGAGCTTTTAGCCCGTACGTAACTCCATTGAAATGAATCCGGCTTTAGCCGCTGAGGGAGCGATTTCTCGCTTACAGAGACTTATTCCGCAGCCTGTAGAGCCAGCTTTCAAGATTTTACTTCGCGGAGAAGAATGAAGGATTTGGGATTGGGGCGATGGGGTGCCCGAGGTCGCGTTTGTCGTGAGGGCAGAGAAAAGGCCCACCATTTCGGCGGGCCTTTTCTCACTCGGAAAGAGCGATGAGCAGCAGGTTAGACACCAGCATGTTCGATGATGTTTTCCCGAATCGCTTCATCTTTCTTCTCTTCCGTCGTCGACTTGGGCAGAGCCACCGCCAGCACATCTTCGATGCGGCTGGCGTAGTGGATACGCACGCCTTCGATCTGATCGGCGGTGAGGTCTTCTTCTACGCTCATCCGGTTTTCCGCCGGCAGAATCACGTCCTGCACGCCGGCCCGCTTGGCAGCCAGGAACTTCTCCTTGATGCCGCCTACCGGCAGCACATTGCCGCTGAGCGTGATCTCGCCGGTCATCGCGGTAAGCGGACGAACCGGCACATCGGTCATCAAAGAAACCAGGGCGGTGGCCATGGTGACTCCAGCCGACGGGCCGTCCTTGGGGATCGCTCCCGCAGGCACGTGGATATGAATATCCAGATCCTTGGTGAAGTCCTCCTCCAGGCCTACCGAAACGGCATTCGAGCGCACCCAGGTCATCGCAGCCTGCATGGATTCCTGCATGACTTCGCCGATCTGCCCGGTCATCTTGAAGCCGCCCTTGCCTTTCATCCGGTTGGCTTCGATGAACAGCACATCGCCACCTGCCGGAGTCCAGGCCAGCCCGACCGCCACGCCCGCGCGCTTGGTCCGCTCGGCGAGCTCGGTATCGACGCGCACCTTGATACCACCGAGAAACTCCTGGATCACCGCCTTGTCGACGACCAGGGTGCCGGTTTTGCCTTCGGCAATCCGCCGTGCCTGCTTGCGGCACACCGTGCTGATCAACTGCTCCAGCTTGCGCACGCCCGCTTCCCGCGTGTAGTGGCGCACGATGTAGCGCACGCTCTCTTCGGGGAACTCGATCTCCGGCACGCCGCCTTCTTTCGGCTCGATACCGTTTTCCTTGATCTGCCTTGGAATCAGGTAGCGGAATGCGATGTGCGTCTTCTCTTCTTCGGTGTAACCCGAAAGGTCGATGATCTCCATGCGGTCGCGCAGCGGCTCGGGAATCGGATCGAGCATGTTCGCAGTACAGATAAACAGCACCTTGGACAGGTCGAACGGCACATCCAGGTAGTTGTCCCGGAACGTGTTGTTCTGCTCAGGATCCAGCGTTTCCAGAAGAGCCGACGCCGGATCGCCACGAAAATCGCGGCCCAGCTTGTCGATTTCATCCAGCATGAACACCGGATCATTCGTTTCTGCCCGGCGTAGAGCCTGCATGATCTGTCCCGGCAACGCGCCGATATAGGTCCGCCGATGGCCACGGATCTCGGCCTCGTCGTGCATGCCCCCCAGCGAGATTCGCTGGAACTTGCGGCCAAGAGCCCGAGCAATGCTGCGGCCCAGCGAGGTTTTGCCCACGCCCGGAGGGCCGACAAAACAGAGGATCGGCCCCTTCATGTCCGGCTTGAGCCGGCGCACACTCAGGTAGTCGAGAATGCGATCCTTCACCCGCTTGAGATCGTAGTGATCCTGGTCGAGAATATCCTTCGCCTTGGCAATATCGACTTCGCCGCCCGTGGACTTAGCCCACGGCAGCACCGCAAGCCATTCCACGTAGTTGCGGGTAAGCGAGTAGTCGGCCGCCATCGGAGACATACGCGAGAGCCGGTTGAGCTCCTTCGTGGCCTCTTTTTTCACTTCGGCCGGCATGCCCGCGGCCTCGATCTTCTGCCGCAGCTCCTCGATATCCTTTTGCCCTTCGTCCAGCTCGCCAATCTCTTTCTGAATGGCCTTGAGCTGTTCGCGGAGGTAGTAATCGCGCTGCGACTGCTGCACCTGATCCTGCACTTCGGTCTGGATCTTGTTGCGCAGTTGCTGCACCTCGGCCTCTTTGGCCAGGTGCTTGTTGATGCGCTCCATGCGCAGCATCACGTCCGGCGTTTCCAACAGCTCCTGCTTGTCGGTGGTGGCCAGAAAGGGCAACGAGGACGCGATAAAGTCGACCAGGCGGCCCGGGTCTTCGATATTGAGCGCAATGGTCTGCAACTCGTCAGAGAGCGTGGGCGACGTGGTAACGATCTGCTGGAACTGCGCCAATACGTTCCGCTGTAAGGCCTCAAGCTCAGCACTCTTGCCCGGATCGGTCTCGGGCACATGATCGACCGCCGCCACCATGAAGGGTTCAAGTTGGGTAAACTCGCCCAGCTTGACCCGCTCCGTCCCCTCGGTAAAGACAAAGAGACTCTGGTTGGGCATTTTCACGACTTTATGGACCGTCGCCAGCGTGCCTACGGAGTACAAGTCGCTGGGTTGCGGACTGTCCATGCGCTCGTCGCGCTGCGCCACCACAACAATGGTCTTGATATCTCCGAGAGACTGGATGAGCTGGATGGAGCTGTCACGGCCAACGGTGAGCGGAAGTACGGCGTGCGGAAACAGGACCGTGCTACGAACGGGCAAAACGGGGAGCACCCTTCCTTGAGAGCCACCCTGTTCCCGTTGATTGGGATCGGTTGGATTAATGATGCTTAAGAAATCGCTCGCCATGAGTATCCTTCTATCAGATTATCGACCATAAGATGCCGCAGATCCTTGAAAGGTCGCAAAAACCAGATCCTGGCGGCTGCTGCCGCGTGATATGCATTGACTTTAGAGAGCTTCAAGCCCCTGGCACTCCATTCCGGGCACTTTACGCCTAGGCGACACAATAGCGTACCTCTGGTCTAAAACAGACTGCGGAAAACCTCAATTCCCTGAAGGGTGCGGATCTTCGGTCCATACGGAACCCAAAACTCACTTCCTTGAAGGGTACAGGCTCTACAGGCTGCGGAAAAAATCGGGACCGCTTCAGAAGCAACCACCAGGGCTAAAGCCCCGAATTTTATTACCCAATGTTTAAGCGGGTTTGGAAACCCGCTTCCCCGGACTAAAGTCCGGGGCTACACCGGACCAGAGTTTTTCCGCAGCCTGTAAAGCCCGTACCCTTCAAAGAATTGAGTTTTTCCGCATCCTGTTTAGCCGCTTAGGGAGCGATTTCTCTCTTAAAATGACTTTTCCCGCAGCCTGCGAAAGTCCGTCGTTACCTCATTTTCGGCACGGCAAGAGACACTGACGAAGTCGCTGCAAAGAAAGAGTGTGCGCTCCCTCAGCGGCTACCCCCGCAGCCGCCCTCTTCACCTGGCCACACCATCAGCTATCGGCAGTTCGTGACTACAACGGCTGGGCCGCCCGATATTGACCCAGTTCTTTCACTAGAAGGCATTGTCTGCGCAACTCATCAAGCGCTGCCCTGGTCGAGACGGGGTCGGTCACCTGGTAATCCACGTAGAAGACGTACTGCCAGGGCTGGCCTTGCACTGGCCTGGATTCTACCTTGCAGAGGTTGGTGTTGTGTTCGGCAAACACCTGTAGAGCTGACACCAGCGTCCCCGGACTGTTTTTCACCGAAAAGGCGATGCTGACTTTGTCCGCGTCCTCCACCAGCCGTACGTCTTGCTTGCGGCGGATCAAGAAAAACCGGGTGTAGTTGGCAGCATTGTCCTCAATGCCCGCAGCCAGTACTTGGCCCGCATAGGTAGAGGCCGCCTTTTCACTGGCAATCGCGCCCAAAGTACGGTCGCCCTGCCCGGTGATATGTTTGACGCTGCCTGCCGTGTCATAGAAAGCCGTTGGCGTCATAAATGGATGCTGACCAAAAAACCGGCGGCATTGCGCCAGTGCTACCGGATGAGACAGCACCTGACGAATGTCGGCCAGAGCAGCGCCGGGAACGCAGATCAGATTATGGCGGATACGCAGCAGGGATTCGCGTTCAATCTGCACCTCACACTGAAGCAGCAGATCGAAGTGCTCGGTAACAGAACCAGCGAGAGAGTTCTCAATGGGGATGACAGCAGCACTGACCTCACCCGCTTCCACCAACTTGAAAACTTCCGCCGAAAGGGCACAGGGCACAATGGTTGCCTCTGGTTCCATGACGAGAGCGGCTTCGTGGCTGAAAGATCCAAGCTCTCCCTGAATGGCGATCCGCATGCTTGCTCCGCAGACTTAATTTTTGATGATACGGCAACCCCCTCGGCAACCCACTCTAGGAGCAACGCACCAAAATACAAGCGTAGCAAGACTTTACCGTAAGGAGAAAAACGAATGCTTTGGACAATCTTTGTCGTGTTGCTTGTACTTTGGCTTGTCGGCTTCATCGGGTTTCACGTTGTAGGCGCTTACATCCACATTCTTCTGGTGATTGCGCTGGTGGTTCTACTCATCCAGTTAATTTCTGGACGGCGAGTGGTCTGACGCAAGAGTTTCCTAATCCGGCAGGTGTGCCCGGAAGAGAACGAGCGCATCCAACAGAACTATATGCTGCCGAAATCGTCGGCGAAGGAGAAACATCGTGAATAAGGACCAAGTCACCGGGAAAGCAGAGCAAGTAGTGGGCCGCGCGAAGCAGGGCGTTGGCAAAGTGATAGGCAACCAGAAGCTGATGAATCAGGGCGTGGCCGACGAGGTGAAAGGTACCGCTCGGGAAACCTGGGGCGACGTCAAGGACGCTGCTGCGGCGACCTCTGACCGTCATCACACGGAGGCGGAACACAAGGCGAACGAAGTTCGCTCGGAAATACGCGACAAGGTGGAAGCCGCCCGTGACAACGTGCATGAGAAGCTCGACGCTCACAAGGCAAAAACAGCCTAACCTCCGCCAATCGTAATTGTGATGTTGAATCAGAACGCACCCGGATAACGGGTGCGTTTTCGTTTCTAGACCAGCGACCAGGTTGCTCGCTGCGGCGAGGTTGTGTTGTGCGATGGCAGACAGACAACAAACCTGTGGATGCCCCATCCTTGACGGTGCTTTTCCGGCAAGGGTGGGATGCCACAAATCTCAACCCACACGGTCGTGGTAACCCACCCTTCGCAAAAAAAGCGAAGGATGGGGCACCCGAAGATTGGTTACACTTCCCGGCCACGCGATATCGAGCCGCGTTTCTCTACCGTTCTAAACCGTGATGAAAATGCAGGCAAGACTAGCGAAAATGTTTCTAGTGAACAGTGGGGTGATGAACAAGAAGCGAAGCCGCGACGAACAGGAAGAACACCGTGGAGATAATGCCATTCATCGTAAAGAATGCGGCGTTCAAGCGGCGCAGGTCTTTGGGCGACACGATCAGATGTTCATAGAGCAGCAGCGCTGCTACGGTCGCTAGGCCGACCCAGGCCAGAGCATTCAGTGCGAACAGCTTGAGCAACCAGCAGAGTAATCCGAGCATGATCAGGTGCATGCCGCGCGCGATCCAGAAAGAAGCGTGAACCCCCCAGGTGCTGGGAATACTGTTGAGCCCCACCTCGCGGTCGTGAGCCATGTCCTGGCAGGCATAGAGCACATCGAATCCCCCCACCCAGAAAAGAACGGCTACCGTCAGGACCACGATGCGCGGGTCCAGCGTCCCACGTATCGCGATCCAGGCGGCAGAGGGAGCCATGCCCAGAGCGAGCCCAAGAACAAGATGGGACCAGCGGGTGAACCGCTTGGTATACGAATACAGCAGAAGCACAGCAAGAACGACAGGAGAGAGTAACAGCGTCTGCCGGTTCAGCCGCGAAGCCGCGAAAATAAAAACCACAGACATGACGAGGGTGAAACCGGCAACGAAATTCCGCGAGAGCAACCCAGACGGAATAGCCCGCGAAGCAGTGCGGGGATTTGCAGCATCGAGCCTTGCATCTGCCCATCGGTTAAACGCCATGGCCGCCGACCGAGCCGTAACCATGCACACCACAATCCAGAAGAGCTTCTGCCATGGCGGCAAACCACCAGCCGCGAGCATGGTTCCAGCGAGTGCAAAGGGGAGTGCAAAAACAGAATGCTCCCACTTGATCATTTCCAGGGTAGTGCCCACATTCCGCAGCAAAGCCATGTTTCCAGTGTACTTTGCGCACCTCAGAGCATTTTCACAAATGGAGGAAGCGAAGAATATGCCCTGGACACAGGTGTTCCGTCAAAAAAAACACCTGCAAAAAGAAAATCCCGCGAACGCTTCAAGCGCCCGCGGGATCTCAAATTCAATGCAATGCAACAGCCGGCCGATCCTTACTTCTCCGACGGGTTAGCTACCTGCAGGTTGTTCGTTACCTTGAAGATGCCGGGGACGCCGTTGGCGCGGATGCCTGCTGTGTTTTTGTCCGATTGGCTATCCACCACGCCATTCAAGGTGAGATTGCCATTCACCACCGTGATGCGGATCGTCTGCGCCGGATCGATGGCATACCTGTTCAGGCTGGGGAATCCGTAGATCGCCCGATACACTTGCAGACGCAAGCGATCATCCTGGGGCGATAGAGGATCTACCTGGATGTTATCGATCACATCTTGCACGCCGGGAAAACGGCTGACGAGCGAAACTGCGGAATCGGCAGCGACCGGTCCCAGGGCATTGCCGCCCAGCGTGACCACACCATTCTGCACATTTGCGCTGATGGCATTGAACGCGTTGCCGTAACCCACGCGATCGTACTGCAGCTTCTTCACGATCGCCTGTTGCAATTGGGCATCCGACAGTTTCCCTGCGCCCTCAACCTGCAGGTTGTTACGGACGGCTACCACGTTCTTGGTGCGATGCGCCTTCTTGTCCAGTTCTTCCTTGGTGGCGAAATCCTTGATCGTACCTTCGAGGTCGACCACGCCATTCTTCACCGAGATGTTCACGCCCTTAAATTTCTTGAAGGAGTTCTGTAACTCGGCTTGAATGTTGTTGTCCGTTTGCGCGCTTTGCCCCACTGCCGTTTGGGGAACGATGACCTGAGAACCCAGAACAAGAAGAGCTGCGAGCGCGAAAGTGATTCCACGTGATGCGTCTTTCATGTCTTTCTCCTGTGTCTTCGCGCCATGGTCCATCACCGGCTTTGCCTATGGCTGCGAGTCCTGTTGCTTATTAACAACCCCAACCTGGGCCCTGAGTTGCACCTACTTATGTACTACGGCTTGGAGATGCCGTCAACGATAGCGTTTATGGACCTTGAGCACGAGGCTGAAGACACCCGACTCGTCGCGTATCGCGAGTACAGACACGCTGCTGGTCACATTGACCTGCGCCTGAATGAGTTGTTGCGCGGTTGCGTTCACGCTGGTTGCGTAAGTCACCTGAACGTTGCGTGAGATGTTCTGCTGCACCGTGATACGCGCGCTCGAACTGCCTACTGTACCTACATAGGTCGGATCGATCTTCACGCTGCCCACGCCAAACAACTTTTCCACCCGGCTGCCCACTGCGGCATTGAGTGCTCCGCCCAGCAGCGCATTGGTAGTCGAATCCACGCCGATCGATTGCTCCTGCTGCGAGTAAAGCGCTTGTTCTTCCTGCGTGCGGCCCAGGGCTAACAGGGAAATCACATCTGCCTGCGGCAGCGGCGGTTCTGAACGGAAGCTCGGCGTGAGCTGGCTCGTGCTGCCATGCAGTCCGATCGTCACGTCGTATTCCTCCACGCGAGTGGTGGCATCGATGTCGATGATGGGATCAATCTTCACGGGATTGGTAAAGTAAATTTCGCCGCGCTGCAAATGATAGGTAGTGCCGGCAAAGTTTGCCGTGCCATCCGTCACGCTGATGCGGCCCAGAAGGGCCGGCTGGGCCACCGTTCCGCGAACGCGCAAATCGACGCTGCCTGCTAATTGCGCGTACGAATTCTGAAAATCGAGTTGCGGCGCAGAAAAAATATGTACATCGAGCCGAACATGGCTGGAAGGAGCACTGGGGTCGGGCGGAATGTCCGCTCCAGGACTGGGAGCAAATTTGGCGAAGTCCACATTGGCCCCGATGATGAAGCGGGTCAACTGAATATTGCCGCTCAGCAGCATGTTGTTCTGTGAGCCCTGCAGATGCAGAGTCGTGTCGGCCGTTGCGCTGACCCCAAGATAACGAACCCGGACGTCCTTGCCGGTCGCCGTAAAGTCGCCGTAAAGGCCCTGCCGATAGGCCAGGAAGCCTCCGAACTTGAGTTGGCCGCCGCCCGTCGTGCCCTCCAAACTCTGCACCTGAAGGCGGTTTTGATCGAACACTAGATCGCCGTTCAACTTGCTGATGCCGTTGGGCAAATCGTTCAGAGCAAGCGCCACGTCGCTCAGGTGAAGCTTGCCCGAGAACGATGGTTGCTGGATCGTTCCTCCCGCGTTCACGTTCAAGTCCACATGACCGGAAGAAATGATGCTTGGATTGAAGGTCTGCGCCAGCGTCATGTTGATCTCGCCGTTGCCGGTGAGCGCCAGCGCCTGATTGCCCATCAGCGCGGCCGTGCCCGTCACCGCAAGGTTTGTTTCAGGACCGGTAATGTGCGCCTGGGTCAGGTGCAGAACACCATCATGCAGCGATGCGCGCAATGGCTCCGCAGCCTGAAGCGGTATGCCTTGCAGCGTAACTTGAAACTGTGTGATCTCAGCGTCACCGCTGAAGTACTTCGGCTCCCGAAGCGAACCTGCGACACGGATCGTTCCGCCAATAGCGGAGTTGCCGCTCACGCTCTGCACATCAAAAGCTTTCATAAACGGAGCGATATTGAGGTTCGTCAGCACCAGGTTGGCCTGGGTAGCAAAATCTCCATGCAGAGCCGTCTGCCCTTTGATCTCGAGCCCCGCGGACGCCATGCTGTTCTGCGCCGTAAAGAAAGCCGTGCCGCCCTGGGTGTGAACGACCGCTTCGAGCGAGCCAGCCGGCTGGCCGCCGAGCACCAGGTTGCGCAGATGAATTCCAGCCAGGACCGAAGGGGCATCGATGGTGCCGGAAGCGTGGGCGTCAAACTTCAGAGCGCCGGCGACAGCAAGTCTCGGATCCTTGGACTGCGGAAAATGAGCCAGCTCAAAATTCGCTCCATCCAAATTGCCCAGAAACTCGCGCGTCTTCAGGTTGTAACTGCCGTTGCCGACGACGGCGCCACCATCCTGCAGGAAGGTCAGTTTCGTAAGGTTGATCTCCTGGCCAAGCAAATTCAGAGTAGCCGCCAGGCTGTGGTACGGCTGGTTTTCGATGGCGCCACCCTGCACGTTCAACGTGCCGCCACCCGTCAGGTCGCCAAGAGTACCCCCTGCATGCCCCTCAAAGTTCACAGTGCCCGTGACAGGAAGACTCTGACCTGCGATAGCCAGCAAATCCGTAAGCTGCGCCTCGTGCACCTGCGCGCTGCCCTGGATCGCGGAGGCATCGTCGAATTCAGATTGCCGGGGGCTGATGCGATGCGCCTGCAGTTGACCCGACGCATGAATCACCGTCTTGCCCCGGGTCAGGGTGGCTTGTTCGACAGAGATCAGGCTGGAGGAGTAGCTGGCGATGGTATCCAGGTGGTCCCAGGAAATCGTAACGGGCTGAGGCGCCGCTGGAGCCTCAGGACCCACATTAGGACCGGCGTTAGGGAGAGCCCCGGCCACCGCTCCCGAGGGACGAACAGGAATCGCCTCCGCCTGAGCTCCTACCGGTTTCGTGCCCCCTACCGGTTTCGTCCCCGGTACCGGTACCGCGAACACGGTGGAAAAATGATTGGCCGTCAGATGCCCCTGGAAAGAGGGATCGACCAGCGATGCGCCCATCTCGCCGTCGAACGTCGCCTCTCCGTTCAGGTGAACGGGCAGGCCACCAATCCCTAACTGTCCATTCCATCCCAGTCCCAATACTTTGAGCACTCGATCGAACTCGCCCAGATTGTGGTTCACCAGGTGCACCGACAGATGAGAAGGCTCTTCGAGCGGATACACTCCCAGCTCGCCGGTCGCGTCCAGCGTGGTCGCCGGGGAATGTGCGTCCAGTTGCTTGATCTCTACATGGCCTCCGCGCTGGAAGTAGGCGGCCTCCACGGTGCCGCTCAGCGGTACCTGGCCCGGACCGACAAAGGGCGGCGCCTTGGTGGTGAGCACGGTAGAAACCGTAAGATCGTCCGCCGAACCTGCCCAATCGACGTTGACCGTACCGTCCCCCTGGCTGTCAAACCCCAGATCGCGATAGGGAGGGTCCGCCGCACTCGCGAGCACGGTGGAAAGACGCACATCGTGTACCCGGGCCCGTACGGTCATTAATTGCGTGGGAAGAACCGGCCCAGTGCTACGCTTTCCCTTCCCCAATGGTTTGGGCGCCGGGCGATCGGGTTCGCTCCAGTTCAGGTAGTGCAGCGTGGCGGTCACTACGCCTCCCTGGCGCGGGCGGCCCACCAGGTCAGTCAGTGCAATCTCCTCGGGAGTGATGTGCACCCGAGTGGTCACATTCGCTCCGTCAATCCAGAAGTACTCCATCGCGTAACTGGCGTTCACTATATTCGCCTTGCCGTCCACGACAAACTGGCTTCCGCCACGTCCCTGGGCAGTGAGTGCAAGGTCTATGCTTCCGCGCTTGAAACCATCCATTGCGCCCATAGCGCTCAATTCCGCCAGCTCGACTGTTCCATCGACCGTCCCCTTCCACTGGGGATCAGCAAAGTGGTCCAGGTTTCCCGCGACGGTAAGGCTGGTTTTTCCGGTCGTAAAATGCAGGTTTTTCAGCTCCACCGCATCGCGGGCCGCTTCCACACTCAGATCCAGCTTGCTGTGCACGGCGGATGCTTTGGCTTGTTGCACGGTGATATCGGAGCAGGCAAATTCACCCAGATAGTGATCCGTGGCGGGTGCATAAGTGACCAGCACCCCCAGATCGTTCGCGGCCAGCGAGAAAGGGATCGAACGCTGATTGAACCGCGCCACTCCCTCGCGGACTTCCACCCGGCCCGCCTGCAGATCGAAGAGTTTGTTCACCACCGAGCCGTTGCTTTCCTGGGCCGCTTTCGGCTTCGGCTGGTTGGTAGCGCCATCGGGATAGACGATCAGGTGGATGGCTGGGCGATCCACCTCCAGGTAGTCGACGCCCAGCCGCGCGTCAAGCAGTGAAAGGATCTTTACGCGCGCATACAGCCGGTCGAGATGGGCATAGGGCAATTCGCCAGGACCCTCCAGCCCGTGGATGGTCAAGCCATCCACTTCCACTGACAGGTCACGAACATCCCACCGGAACGACTGCAGTTCCACGCGGCCTCCGGTGGCATCTTCGATCACCGCGATGATCTTCTGGCGTACCTGGAGCGAGAAATGTTCAGTCGAAGCGTAAAACACTAACCCGGCAATCACCAGGACAAGCAAAAGGAGCAGGCCGCCGCCCGCCGTCCACACGTAACTCCACCCTCCCCTATTCGGAGCCGGGCTCGGAGCTTGCTTCGGAGTGGCCCGAAAAGGAGGCGGCGTGGGCGTGCTGCTCATGACTGTCCCTCAGAATCGTCGTCGTCGCCGGAACCGGTCGTACCCACCTGGCCGTAGGCCGGATCCCAGATGCTCACGCTGCCTTCGCTTTTCAGGCTCTGTAACCATTCAAGCAGCAGTGAGCTCACTGTCTGTTGCAAAAGAATTTCATGAATGCGGGCAGAGACGGTTTCGAGCGCAGGGGCCTTCAGCGATTTGGTTTGGAACTGCGGAACCAGGGTCTTGTCGTAATAAGCAGCGACTTCCTCGGGAGTAATGCTAACGCCGGTGCCGAAGCGCGACTGGATGAACGACAGAATAGTCATGCGCTCGCGCCAGTGCCCTTCCACCTCTTGCTCGGTGAGGCCCTTTGCACGCAGAAAGGCTTGCCAGCCGGCGTCTGTCTGGCAGTGGTACTGGGCACACTCGGGAATCACGCTTCGCAGTTGAGTAATGCGCTGCTCGAGCTCCTCAGGTGTGGGGGGCGCAACCTGCTGCGCGGCCACCATCTGCTGCGAAATCAGATCCCGGTCAATGAGGCGCTGCAACGCACGCTGCGGCGTATTCCGCGCACTGTTGGTGCTGAACGGCTGCAACACCGCATACCCCATCTCTTCATTGATATCGCTCTGCAGAATCACGCTGTTATTGATCACCGCGACCACGTGATCGAGCACCGCCGCGCCGCCCGGCAACGGCGGAGGAGTAATTTCCTGTGCGGCAGCGCCAAAGACAAAAATCAACAGGCAAACTGCGGACCAGCAAGCAATGCTTCCCATCGCCCGCCACTCCTTGCCGGGAGAGAGGAAGCGCCGATTTTTTCTCTTCGCCGCGAACATTGCCATCAGAAACTCTGCCCGATACTGAAGAAGAAATTGAAGTGCCCTGCCTGCCCGACGTGCGGGTTGGCCGCCGTAGACGAAGTCGTGTAGTCGTAAAACACCGGATAAATCGGCGGATTCAGGTTATAGCTAAGATCCAGCCGCACCGGCCCAATCGGCGTGTGATAACGCAGGCCCAGCCCCAAGGCATGCGAGAAATCATTAAAGTCACATGTATCCGGGGTGTTGTACGTCGTATAGGCCACAGAGACATTGCGGCAGGTATAGCTGTGCGGCTGCTTGGTGCGCAAGGCGCTTTGCCAGATCTGCGATGAGGTCTGAAACGCGTTGCCCGTATCGTGGAAGAGAACAAAGCTCAAGTCGGTTCCCACCCAGGGCAAGGCAGGCGCCGGCGTGCGCAGTTCCAGCGTGTTGACAAAGACGCCTGCGCCTCCCACCGGATAACCCGTTTGCGGGTCGCGCGGCCCGGCAGCGTTGATGGGAAAGCCGCGGTGCGAAGTTGCGCCGCCGGCATAGAGCCGTTCCGGCAGAGGAATCAGTTGCTCATCGCCATCGCCGAAAGAACGCTCCTGCCCGTAGCGGGTTTGCCGGGCAATCACCCAGTGATCGCGTCCAAAGTTGTAATAAGTGGCATTGTTGATGTCCAGCCGGCTGAAGTTAGCCTGCGAACCAAATTTGCCGTCTGACAGAAAGACTTCCCCGGTGCTGAAGCTGCCGTGGTGCGCATCGAGCGGTACATCGCGCGTATCGCGAATAGCGATCGTGCCAGGTCCGCCCACCCGCACCGGCTGAGCAAGCAACGGGATCTCCGAAAGGCTCACCTGCAGCGTATTGGAATCGACGGAGACCCGGCGGTACGAAAACGAATAAATCAAGGTCGTTGACTTATTGAACCGCTGGGATAGACGGGCAGCGGAGGAGAGAATAGCGGCCCGATAGGTAGTAATGACGGCGCTGTTGTTATAGCCGCCAGAAAACGTGAGATTCAGTGCCGGCTTATTAAGAAAGTGCGGGGCCTGGTAGCTCACCACCGCTACCTGCTCCAAAGTGCCGTAGTTGGTGCGCAACGTGATCGACTGGTCTGTGCCTCGCAGGTTGGTGCGAGTGAGGTTAAACAGAACGCGCGGACTGGCCCCGGTGTGGCCATTGGGGTTGCAGTTGTAACTGTTGGTAATGCCCAGCAATTGTTGCTCGGCCGGGGAAAGACAGCCCTGCGCGGGAGTGCCTGTCTGCACTTCGAAACCAAAACCGTAGCTCAGATCCCAGCGCTTGGCCTCGGTCAGGTTGAGCAGGACGTTCTTGTTACTTTCGTCGCCATTCGGGTTCTGAATGGAGGTATTGACCTCGTTGAACAATGCCAGGTCGTAGAGCAAACGCTGCATCTGCAGCAGGGCCGTTTCATTGAGCGGGTCGCCGGGATGCAACAGGACCCGCTGCTCGACCAACGAAGGCTTGGTCCTATGCAGACCCGAGATCACCACCTTGCGCACAAAGAACTGCTTACCCGGCGCCACCTTCATGGTGAAGTCAACCAGATCCGGATGGTCCGGCTCGTTCTCCTGGAAGAGGCTTACCTGGGCATTATCGTAACCCTTGCTCAGGAAGTAGGTCTGAACCAGGTCGCGATCCCTATTGATATTGATCGCCGAGTAAGGCTGCCCGGCAACCGTGTTCAGATCTGTCCGAAAGCCGTTGAGTTGTTCGGGCGTAGCCCCCTCGATGTCGTATTTTCCGATGCGGCGCTGGATTCCTTCCTCGATCGCATATTCGATTTTGAAGTGAGAAGTCTTGCGGCTCTTGCCGCCGCCTTCGTCGCTGTCGATGAATTTGGGCGTAACTGTGACCGCACTGAAACCATTGCTCTGATAGAGCGCCTTGATGTTGGCGACATCCTGCGCGACCAATTGCTGGCTAAAGTCTCCCTTGCGATCCAGCACATCGGAGGCCCGCACCCGCAGGCGCTCCGCGATGAGCGAAGTACGGAAGTATTTGTTGCCGGAGATGGTGACGCTATCCACCACGTGCTGCTTGCCCAGCTCCACCGTGTAAAGTGCGGTCAGGTGCTGGGCATCGACCTCGACCGGCCGGTGAGCAACCTTGACATCCAGGTAGCCCTCGGACTGAAAGTACGTGCGCAGGTTCTGGGCGCCTTCATTGAGCAGATCCTGGTCGACGGTACCTTCCTCGAAAACCGGCACCAGCTTCTCCTTCTGGCTCTTGCTGATCTTTGCGCCTTCCACCTGGACCGTTACCAGCGGTCCCTGGTGCGCAAGAAACGTGTAGTCCAGATGGTTGGTGGGCGGCACATACTCTTTGGAGGTGAGGCTCACGGCTGCGGCCAGCCGCTCCCGCTTGTTGTATTGCTTGCGCAAGTTATTCAAAGCGCGGCTGACGGTGTTGCGGTTGACCTTGGAATTTCGTTTGAGCTTTCCCTGCTTGCGGAACTGCGCCTCGGTCAGGCCGCTTTCACCACTCAGGTTTACCTTGCCCACCCGCGCGGGATCGCCGGGCGTTATTTCAAAGTTGAGGTCGACCAGTGCGTTTTCCCGGTCGAGCACGGTGGTCGTAGCGATCTGACCCCGATAGAAACCATTGTTCTCGAGGCTCGAGTTCACATCCGGGACTGCCAAAGCTGCCTTGTTGCTCGAATAGGCCGTCCCGGGGTGCAACTGCGTGGCGCTTTGCAGCACCGAAGCCAGACGATCGTCTTTCACACCATTCACGTTCACCCGGCCTACAAAAAGCCGCGGAGTTCCGGAGAAGACAAGAGATACACCGTCGCCGGCGCGCACGCCGGCCACCTCGATGGTCTGGTAGAGACCGGTGGCGTACAGGCTGCGCAGACTGGCCCGTACCTTAACCGGGTCGAGCGGCGTGCCCGCTTGTTGCGCGAGTTGGCGGGGCAGCGGGTCAAGCACGCCCGCACTCACACCCGCAAAGGCGATGCTCAAAACCTGCAGGCCCGTCCAGTCGAGCAGGATGCCCGGCCGCGCATCCGTCGGAATGGGCAGGGGGACCTCAGGGAGCGCAGGCCCAGTCACCGGCGCGAGCGAGGAAGCAAGTGCCGCCTGAGCCCCAACCATTGGAGAGGAGGCTGCCGCCAGGCTCAGAACAAGCGAACCGTAGAGCGCGAGGCGCGCTGATGGAAGCAATGGTGTCAAACCAACAAAAGCCCTCTTGCGTGGGTTTCCCATGCACGCGTTTGCCGTACGGTTACATCGAACACTGTACAGGCCGCCGCCTGCATTCCTTTCGATCCGAATCTCTATACTAAGACTTGATGCGCGAACAAGACGTTATTGCGGAGAGCGCAATGGTACCGATCGAGGAACGTTACTCCCGCCAGGTGCTCTACCCTGCGATCGGCGAGCGCGGCCAGAGGTTGCTCGCCCGGGGTCACGTGGCCGTGGTGGGCTGTGGCGCCACCGGCGCTGCGGCTGCGGCTCTGCTCGCGCGAGCCGGCGTGGGTACCCTGACCCTGATCGACCGCGACATCGTGGAAGAGAGCAACCTGCAGCGGCAAGTCCTTTTCGATGAAGCCGATGCCCGGGAGGCTCTCCCCAAGGCCGAGGCGGCCAAACGCAAGATAGCGCAATTCAACAGCCGGACCACGGTCCATGCGCATGTAGCCGACCTCGTACCATCCAACATTCACGCCCTTCTTGGCGACGCGCTCATCCTGCTCGATGCGACAGATAACTTCGAAACGCGATACCTGCTCAACGATTACGCCATCGAGCAGGCGCGCCCGTGGATCTACGCCGCGGCCATCGGGGCTTACGCGGCCACCATGAACATTCTCCCCGGGGAAACCGCCTGCCTGGCCTGCCTTTTCCCCCAGCCTCCTGCGGGTACGGTCGAAACCTGCGACACCGCAGGAATTTTGAACACCGCCGTAAACTTCGCCGCATCCATCGAGGTCACCGAGGCCCTTAAATTCCTGGTAGGCGCACGCGATAAGATGCGGCGCACCCTTCTGGGGCGCGACTTGTGGGCCAATGACCAGGCGGAAATTCCTGCGGCCACGCCGCGCGCGCAATGCACGGTCTGCCAGCAGCGGGATTTCGTCCATCTTCGCGGCGAGCAGCGGCCGCAGATCACCCTCTGTGGCCGGAATTCGGTACAGATCCATGAACATCAGCGCCCCGTAGACTTTGCCGAAATGCAGGATCGCCTGGTGCCCCACGGCAAAGTGACCTTCAACAACCTCCTGCTGCGTTTTGTACGCGAACCGTACACGCTCACCGTCTTCGCCGACGGCCGTGCCCTGATACAGGGCACGACTGACATCACCCTGGCTCGGAGCCTCTACGCCCGCTTCATCGGTAGCTAAAGCGTTTTCACAAAGGGTGTAAGGGGAGCCCTGGGCGCAGGTGTTCCGTCAAAGAACACCTGCACATAACCTGGGGCCGCAACCGAACAGCCCCGACCTGCCCCGGCGCAGCCGTGGGAGGGACGGCTGAAGTATCCCAGGACGTCCTGGGTAGAGGGGTACGCAACGGGATCAAGTCCCGCAGGGACGACTGAATGCCGCGGAGGGTGAAACCCTCCGCGCCGTGACTCCTGATCAAACCGCCAGCCGATGAACCATTTAGGCAAGCAACTCCACCCTGCGGTTTTGCGTCCCACTGAGAACGCTCCTTTCATTGGTTTTCTTATGGGTGATTCCTGATGCTGAATGCGAACACCCGCCCGCGGATCCGGGTCAGCGGCCGCAGAACGTCTTTTATAGAGGTGGCAATGTCAATACCCGGCAAGGACTTGGCTACGACGCCTGGACCAACAGCGCCCGCCAAGGCGCCCCATCAGCATTTACGCCGCAACCCCCCGATCGCCGGAGAGTCGGAGGCCATTGCGAAAGCCCAGACTGGAGATGGGCCGGCCTTTGAAATGCTGTACGCGCTCCACAAACGCCGGGTATATTCACTGTGCCTGCGTATGTTGGGGAACGTGGCGGAGGCCGAGGATCTCACTCAGGAAGCATTTCTTCAGCTCTACCGAAAGATTGCTACCTTTCGGGGAGATTCCGCATTTTCCACATGGTTGCATCGCCTCGCGGTGAACGTGGTACTTATGCATTTGCGCAAAAAGGGATTGCCCCAGGTGTCTCTCGAAGAAACGCTCGAGCCGTCTCAGGAAGACGGTCCGCGCAAGGATATTGGAGCACGCGATTTGACTCTTTCTGGCTCAGTGGATCGTGTCACCCTGGAGCGGGCCATCGAAAACCTGCCCCCCGGCTATCGACTCGTATTCGTGTTGCATGATGTTGAGGGATACGAACACAATGAGATTGCCGGCATGCTGGAATGTTCGATTGGCAACAGCAAGTCGCAGCTCCACAAAGCACGCATGAAATTGCGCGACCTGTTGAAGTCGGGCCTAAGGAAAGAGGCAGTTCTATGATCGATGTCCGGAAAGCCGCGAACGGAACGACCGTTGACTGCGCTGTTTTTCAGGACCATCTCGCCAGCTTGTTTGAGTCGGGCGAGGACCTTAGCGCGCACCCACACCTGCAGAGCTGCGCCAACTGTACCGCCCTGGTTCGTGACCTCGAGTACATTGCGTCTGCCGCCAAGCTGCTCCTGCCGATTCACGACCCCGGCCCCGAAGTCTGGGAAAGCATTCAGACTGCCATCAAAAAAGAGCCAACCGGCGCCAATTAAAGCATTTTCGCAATGACTGCGTTCTGATAGAGCGGCGAGGCTCCTCGCTGCGGCGCTGTGCGAAACTGCGGCGAGGATTGCTCGCTGCGGCGAGGATTGCTCGCTGCGGCGAGGATTGCTCGCTGCGGCGAGGATGCGAAACGGCTCTGGGGCCCGAGCGCCGAGGAAGATCCGGTTTGCCTCGGGTGGTATGCGCAGCATCTATAATCCGCAGATGCTATGAGCAAACCTACGCAACCCCAGATCGAACAGCCTAAAACAGACAGTGCGCGACCCAAGCGACTTTCCCGGATGATTCTGACTGGTTTCATGGGCGCTGGGAAGTCCACGGTTGGAGCGATCCTGGCGCGCGATCTTGGCTGGCGATTCGTCGATTTAGACGATGCAATCGAGGCCGCCGCTGGACGTACCGTCGCGGAGATTTTTCGCGAGTTTGGCGAGGAGTACTTCCGTGAGCGTGAGCGCGAGGCGGTGGAACAACTGGGCCAGGAAGAAGAGATGGTGCTGGCGCTCGGCGGCGGCGCCGTCGAGAACGAGTCCACCCGTGCCTTGTTGATCCATACCCCGGGGAACTGTTTGGTTTTCCTCGACGCGCCCTTGCAGGAATTACTGGAGCGCTGCGCGGTCGAAGAAAAACCGGGAGAAGTGAAAGTACGGCCCTTGCTGTCTGATCCGGAGGCGCTTCACGCCCGACACAACCGGCGCCTACCCCACTACCGCGCGGCCCACCTGACCGTGGAAACCACCGGTCTGGCGCCGCAGGCAGTCGCCGACTGCATACGCGAGCGCATTTCCGTCGCATGGCGGATCGAAACAAGAGAGAGGTAAGTCAGGCATGGCCGTCCCCCAAGCAGCACTGGAAGAGGTAGGTCCGGCTTTCGAGGAGCGCAAGCGCTCTACCCGCAGCTACATCGTCTTTGCCTTCGCCATTGCACTGGTGCTGCTGCTCGCTTACTTCATGCGCGAGATTCTGATGCTGCTCTATGTCAGCGCGCTTTTCGCAGTTGTTCTCATGCCCGTGATCCGCGGAATTACGCGGATCCGTATCGGGAAATGGCATCCAGGCCGCGGGCTGGCCATCTTCTTGCTTTTGCTCAGCGTAGCCGCTGCGGCCACCCTGTTTTTCGCCTTCGCCCTGCCGCCGGTTCTGAAAGACGTGCAATCCCTGGTCGCCGAGATGCCAGGCCGTGGACCTCGGCTGCTAGATCGACTACATAGGATTCCCTTCATTTCGCACGTCAATCTTTCCGGTTTGAATGCCAAGATGCAGGGCTTCGCCTCCAATTTTGCGGAATACCTGCTTCTCTCGATCACAGCCTGGGCGAGCAAGCTGGCGGATATCGGCGCGGTGATTTTTCTCACTATTTATTTCATGCTGGAAGGGGACGAGGCGTATCACTGGGTACTCTCTTTCTTTCCCCGGCCGTCGCGTGAGCGGTTAAACAGGGCGCTTCTGCGCGCGGATGCGCGTATGGGCAAGTGGCTTCTGGCACAGGGCGGACTGATGCTCATCCTGGGTATCTGCAGCCTCATCGTCTTCATCGCGTTCAAGATCCGCTACGCCTACGCGCTGGCGGTGCTGATGGGTGTCTTGAATATCATTCCGATCGTCGGCGCTATGGTATCGATGGCCCTGGTGGTCCTGGCGGCGGCGACTGACTCCTGGGAAAAAGTGGTCGCCGTGACGGTGTTCTACGCCATCTATGCCCAGGTGGAGACCTCTTACCTGACTCCGCGCATCATGAAGAGCAGAGTCGACCTCTCTGCACTCGGGGTGCTGATAGCCCTTTTGGTGGGTTCGAAGCTGGCCGGCGTGGTCGGAGCGATGATCGCGGTACCCACCGCAGTGCTCGTCTCCGTCCTGATCCAGGAATACCTCGTCCAAGACGATCAGAAGGATGATCAGAAGAGCGACGACCAGAAGGGTCCGGTACCACCGGTTTAAGAACGCGGCCTCACCCTCTTCGCTGCGAAGCCCGCCGATGTGGATTGCACCACAACCCGCCGCCGCAGCGCCTGCCGTCACTTGTTATCATGGAAGACAGAGCAATCCGTTATCCCATCCCAAGGCGCAATTGAAGAATCTTCACCATCCCGTCCTCAGGACTGTGCTGCTGTGACGCCCACTGCCCAGGCGGCAACGGGCTTTGTTGACCACGCGCCCGGCCGGACAGCAGCTGCGGCTGCCCAAGCGACGAATCGTCACTCCCTCCTGTCTGACTATCAGGAACTTTTCAAGGTCCGTGTGACTTCGATGGTGGTGCTCACCGCGTGGGCCGGCTTCTATCTCGGATCGATGCGCTCCGGCATTCCCAGCATGCACTGGGGCCTGGTCGAAGCCCTGCTTGGGATCGCCCTGGTATCGTGTGGGGCCAGCGTGATGAACCAGGTCATCGAGCGCAAACTCGATGCCCGCATGATTCGCACCGCACAGCGCCCACTGGCTGCCGGCCGGTTCAGCCTGTGGCAAGGGGTTGCCCTCGGTCTCGCGTGCTTCGCCGCGGGCGCGCTCGTGCTGGCCTGGTACACCAACCCCGTTACCGTCGTGCTCACCCTGCTGACGGGCTTTACCTATGTTGCGGTCTACACCCCGCTCAAGCGCTACACCACCCTGGCGACATTCATGGGCGCCTTTCCCGGCGCCATGCCTCCTCTGCTGGGCTGGACCGCCGCACGCGGCGTCATCGAATGGCCGGCCGTCGCTCTTTTCGCCATTCTTTTTGTCTGGCAGTTTCCCCACTTTATGGCCATTGCGTGGCTCTACCGCGAAGACTACGCCAAGGCGGGTATCCGCATGCTACCGGTGGTACAGCCCGACGGCTGGTCAACCGCCTGTGAAGCGCTGGTTTACGCCCTGTTGATGATTCCCGTCAGCGTCGCTCCCTACTATCTGCACCTGGCGGGCCGACTGTACCTGATCATGGCCATTCTCCTTGGGTTGGTTTACCTGGCCTACACCATCCGCTTTACGCGCATCACGCGGGCATTGACCACCATCGAATCGCGGGGATACGCGCGTGATCTGCTACGCGCCAGCGTCATCTACCTGCCGCTATTGCTCGCCGTAATGATGCTGAACGCAACCGGAAGGAATTAACCGATGGCGACGCTTGCCCACACGCCCACAACCCATATCCCGTTCGGCAGCCTCTCGCAAGGCGTTCCCATCGAACTGGACCATCTTTCCCACAATTACGGGAGCCGGCTGGCGCTCGACGACCTGAGTTTTACCGTGCAACCGGCGGAGATTTTTGGTCTGCTGGGTCCCAATGGGAGCGGAAAGACCACTCTCTTTCGCATCCTGTCGACGCTGATGGTGCCTACCGGCGGAGCAGCCCGGATCCGGGGCTTCGATGTTGCCCGGCAGCCGAACCAGGCCCGCCAGCAGACCGGTATCGTCTTCCAGGCCAGAAGCCTGGACCTGAAATTGACTGTAGCCGAGAACCTTAAGCACCAGGGCCATTTGTACGGCCTGCGCGGGGAGGCTCTGCGTAAGCGCAGCGAAGAAGTGCTGCAACGGGTGGGTCTGAGCGACCGCGCCAAAGAATACGTGGAAACACTTTCCGGCGGCATGCAGCGCAGGGTCGAACTCGCCAAGGGGCTCATCCATTCTCCAGCGGTGTTGTTGCTGGACGAACCTTCTACCGGACTGGATCCCGGCGCGCGGCGTGACATGTGGCAGTACCTGCGGACTCTGCGTGACCAGGAAGGCGTCTCGATCCTGGTGACGACGCACATGATGGAGGAGGCGGAACACTGCGACCGGCTGGCGATTCTGAATGAAGGCAAGCTGGTGGCGCTCGGCTCCCCTTCGGAATTGAAGGCGGCGATCGGGGGAGACGTCGTTCTGTTTGAGACCGCCAGTGCGGAGACTGCGCGTTCGCTGGCAGAACGCATGGACGCCAAATTTGCTGTACAGCCGAGTGTGCTGGGCAGCACGGTGCGCCTGGAACGCAAGGATGGCCACCGGCTGGTCACCAGCGTGGTCGAGGCCTTTCCCGGAGAGATCGACGGCATTTCAGTAGCGCGGCCGAGCCTGGAAGACGTATTCATTCACCGAACCGGCCATCGTTTCTGGGCAGATGCGCAGGAGAAAGAGGCATCGTCATGGCAACCCTAGCCGCTACAGCACCGGACACTACGCCAGGCGCGGGCAAATCCGCAGCCCCGGGGATATGGCTGCCCGCCTACACCCTGTGGCAACGCGAACTGGTGCGCTTCTACCGTCAGAAGGCCCGGGTAGCGGGCGTGATTGCGTCGCCCCTGATCTTCTGGGTGGTTCTGGGCGCAGGCTTCGCTCACAGCTTCAGCGCGGGGAGCGGCACGTCTGCCTCGCACGGTTCTGGCTCGCACTACCTGGGCTACTTCTTTCCTGGATCCGTGGCCATGATCGTGCTGTTTACCGCGATCTTCAGCATGATGTCGCTGATTCAGGATCGCAACGAGGGCTTTCTGCTCTCGGTGCTGGCTGCTCCGGTGAGCCGCTCGTCCATTGTCCTGGGCAAGGTGCTGGGCGGCGCTACGCTGGCGGCGATACAGGGAATCATCTTTCTCGTGTTCGGACCTCTGGTGGGCATTCACATGACCCCGCAGGCCATTGGGTTGAGCATCCTGGTGATCGGGATGATCAGCTTTGAGTTGACCGCGCTGGGTTTTGCGGTGGCCTGGCCGATGGATTCCACGCAGGCGTTTCATGCCGTCGTTAACATGTTGCTGCTTCCGCTATGGATGCTTTCCGGAGCGCTGTTCCCCCTGAGCGGGGCGGCAGGCTGGATGCGCTTCTGCATGATGCTGAATCCCCTGACCTATGGCGTAGAAGCCCTGCGCGGGGCCTTGTTTCCCGAGGCGCCGACGCCTTTCCCGCTGGCCGTCAATCTGGCGGTGACTGCGGGGTTCTGTCTGCTGACGTTCGCCGCCGCCTGGGCGATCGTGAACCGGCGTACCAATCGCCCATCCGCTTAACCCACTCGACCAACCCGTCAGACTTAACTGACTTAATAGAACTGACTTAATAGAAAGGAGCCGAAGATGCCCGTCGCGGAAACTCATCACCAGCGCCCCTCCGTCGCGCTCCCCATAGCCCTGATCGTTGCGGTCAGTGCGGCGGCTGTCTGCTTTCTGCTCTGGCTGCTCTATCTCCATCATCCCCTCGATGCTTCCGCGGTTCGCTTCCGTTTTCTACCCGCGCTCAACGCACTGCTGAACGGTCTTTGCACCATTGCCTTGCTTGCCGGGTTCTATTTCATCCGGGGCCGCAGGATCGCCGCGCATCGCCTCTCCATGTTGATCGCGTTCGCCTTCTCCTCTCTTTTCCTGGTGAGCTACATCACCAACCACGCACTGCATGGGGAAACCCATTTTGCCGGGACCGGCGCGGTGCGAACCGTCTATCTCACCATCCTGATCAGCCACGTATTGCTTTCCGTCGTGGCGCTGCCCATGGTGCTGACCACCTTCTTCTTTTCGCTGAGCGGCCGATTGCCACAGCACCGTAAGATTGCGCGCTTTACCCTGCCCATCTGGCTTTATGTATCTGTGACCGGCGTCGTGGTCTACGCCATCCTGGCTGCGTGGCGGTGAAGCCAACGCGATGCCCGCGACCTTACGAGAACCCTTCATGACACCAGAGAAACTTGAGCGGCCCGGCAGCGCCATTCCGGACGACGGCACTGCGCAGTTGTTACGCGCAGGAGCCTGGATCCTGCTGGTGGGTGCCCTCGCCGCTTTGGTAACAGCGACACTGCTGGGCGGTATCGGCATACACGGTCCTCACACCAACTCCGGTTGGCTCACGCTGCTACTGGCTATGATGTGCCTGCCCTTCGGAACTATGCTGACTTTGCTGGGCGCCGCCAAGTGGCTGCGTAACCGCCGCCTTGCGCAAACACACAACCGCCGTTGAGCATCGCTCGAACCTAAACGAACCTTCATCCACAGAGCCCCCGCAACCCCCGCGGCAGAACAAGTTCTGCTATGCTTCATCCTTACCCAAAACAGAGGGAACATCATGCCAAAGAGCGTTAACAAAGTCATTCTCCTGGGCAACGTCGGCAAAGACCCGGAAGTTAAATTTCTACCCAGCGGTTTACCGGTAGCCAACCTCACGCTAGCCACCTCCGACCGCTTCAAAGACAAAGCGGGCGAGTGGCAGGACCGGACCGAGTGGCACAACCTGACTGCCTACCAGCGTCTGGCCGAGATCATCCGCGACTACGTGAAGAAGGGCAACAAACTCTACGTCGAAGGCCGCATTCAGACCCGGTCCTGGGACGATCAGGCCTCCGGCCAGAAGAAGTACCGCACCGAGATCATCGTCAACGAATTGGTATTGTTGTCCGGGCGCGGCGAAGGTGAGAGCGGAGGGGGCGGTTCACGCTCTACCACCGCCTCGTTCGATCAGCGCGCTCCCGCAGCTCACGAAGAATTCGCGGGCACCGAAATTACCGACGACGACATTCCGTTCTAACTACCACTCACTGCTCAGCTTCGTTTAACGATAGCGGCACGGCTAAGCTCGCTACGGCGAGGTAGGCCGTGCCCTTCGCAGGGCTCGACTCTTTCCCTCAGCGATTGCCTTGTACATCCAATCTTGATCCCGACGACTAAAGACCTCTCGTCACACACTCCAAGCCATGGCGCGGAAACAGCTCTCTACGAAGGGCACGGCTTTCAGCCGTGCCACTAGGGCAGCAGCATTTGATGGCCTTTACAGGCTGCGGAAAAACTCAATTCTTTGAAGGGTACGGGCTTTAGCCCGTACATAACTCTTTTGTAATGAGTCCGGCTTTAGCCGCTGAGGGAGCGATTTCTCGCTTACAGAGACTTTTTCCGCAGCCTGCTTAGGCCCCGAGGTACGTTCTTTCTCCTTGGGCGAAGCGGCAAATCGGCGGAAAGCATACCGCACAACCTAAAGCTCGCTACGGCGAGGCAGGCCATGCCCTTCAAAGAAGCGCTTTTTCCCGCAGTGCATAAATCGTCACGACGAGACGCCGACGATCGTAAAGCGATCAGCTTCCTGTCCTACGGATAGAGTCGCGTCACCTTCCACTGCCCTGTCTCTCGCGTAACCAGAAAACGGTTGTGCAGGCGATTCTCTCCATCCATCCAGAATTCGATCTGCTCCGGATGTACGCAAAACCCGCGCCAATAGGGCGGCCGCGGTATTTCCCCGGGATGCGCGGCGGCAAACTGCTCGACCTTCGTTTCCAGTTCCTCACGGCTACTGAGAGGCCGGCTCTGATTGGAGACAGCCGCGCCGATCTGGCTCTCGCGCGATCGGCTATGGAAATAGGCATCCACATCAGCCGTTTCCAACTCGGTAACGGGCCCCTCCACACGCACCTGCCGCCGCAGCGTTTTCCAGTGAAAGCAAAGGGCTGCCCGAGGATTCGCCTGAAGCTGCCGCCCCTTACTGCTCTCTGCGTTGCTAAAGAAGCAGAAGCCGCGCTCATCGACGCGCTTCACTAACACCATACGTACAGCGGGAACGCCGTCGGGAGTCGCCGTAGCCAGAGCCGCCGCGATGGCGTCATTCGGTTCACTCGTCTCCGCTTCTCTTAACCACTGTGCGAACAATTCGATCGGATGGGTGAACAGTGATTCCTGCGGTGCGTCCATCTTTCGATGGTACCCTTCGCGCGATAGTACCGCTCGCGAATCGCAACGTCTCAATTGAGAGGTGTCTCTTTTTTCCAGTCGAAGTGGCGGCCGATAATGGCCTTGACGATCCAATGGTCCGTGCTGGCCGTAGGTCCTACACCGACGCCGACATTGATCTCCCATTTGGGCGACACATTCAGATCGGTCACTACAAAAATCTGCTGCTGCTGATCGTGCAGGGAGTCAAAGTTTCCCAGCCGGCCGTAATCCGCATAGTATTCGATACCGCCGCTGATCTTTTTGTTGAAGTCATAGCTGATCTTGGCGCCTGGTGCGAAGCCGAGCCCTTGCTTCACGTCGGGTCCGTGCCACGTGCGTTCGAGCGCCGGATTCACTGCCCAGTACCATCGACCCATAAACTTGTCTACGATCGGCCGTATCTCCCAGGTCCAGGTATCGGGCGAATAAACCGCCCGTTGATAGCCCACCTCCGTCGAAAGGCTGACGCCGACCGGCCAATGCCAGGAGTCGGGCGCGCGCACGCGGGGACGAATATGATCCCCTACCCACTGCACGCCGCGTCCATCCTGCGTGCTGGTAAAAACGTAAAAACCCAATTCAGACCAACTGGTAAGACCCTGGGTAAGTTCGAGTGTCTCGTGAAGCTGGTGATTCGTGGGGTAGACTCCGTCGATCTTGTTCTTCTGCCCGTTCGGCGTGAAGTTGGAATGAATCTCAACCATGGTGCTTTTTGGCGCAACGGTGTCTGCACCGTAGACCTGGATCTCATAATTGCCCTGAGCACGAGCGGCGGCTGAGCTGCATGCGGCGGCAAGCACAGCAAGCAGCGCTATCCAGAACTTCGATCCGAGCGAAAAGTTACGCATAGTGAAAGACCAGCATGAAACCCGCATCCATATGGTTTTGCTGGTGGCAGTGAAAGAGGGTCGATCCAGGATTGTTCGCCGTGAACTCCACGTCGACCTGTGTGTTGGCCTGCACCAGCACGGTATCTTTGACAAGTCCGTAAACCTCCGGATGATCGGGCAGATGGCGTAGCTCAAAATTATGCCTGTGCAGATGTACAGGATGATCATCGTTGCTGCGATTGATGAACGAGAGACGATAGCGCTGGCCCGCCGTTAGCAAGGGGGCGGTCGTTTCGGGGTACGACTTGCCGTTGATCATCCAATGATCCATCGCGCCGTGCCCGGCAAATTTCGATGTGAAAACCAGAGGAATCGTCGTCACAGGCTGCTCCGGCGGCGGCGGACCGGCGGCGGCGAAAGCCAAATAGTCCCATAAGAGTGAGTCCGGCTGATCCCATCGCGGCTTTCCGCTGCTGCCGGCATACTCCACGACGATGCCCATACCTGTCGCCATAATATGTTTGCGCACTTCACCCATCACCCATACGCCGGGATGGTTCATCTCTACCAGAGCGCTCACTCGCTCGGCAGGCGCCAGGCGGAGCATGGGCACGACCCGTGGTTGGGGCACGTCATTGCCATCAAGCGCGATCACCTTGAACGAATGGCCGGCAAGAGCAATCCAGTGCACTTCGCTGGGGCTCGCATTGAGAATGTGCATGAGCACCCGGTTTCCGGCCGTGACTCGAAGCGGTTCGCCGAAGCCCAGAACCCGCCCGTTGACGGTCGACACGGCGTAGCTCGGATCCATCGAACCGTCAGCGCTTGCCAACATCTGACTATCCCAGTCATGCAGCGCGAGAAAAATCTCCTGATCATGTTGCGCCGGGTAATCACGCGGCTCAACCATCAGGAATCCATGCTGGCCGGTGTATTGGCCCTTGTGCAGATCTCTACCGGCGAAGGTGTGCGTGTGGTACCAGCGAAACCCTGAGGGCCGCGGCGTAAAAGTGTAGCGTGCATGGCCGCCGGCAGGGATCATCGGAGTGCCCTCTTCCATGGCGCCGTCGACTGGCGGAGGCAGAAAGAGGCCATGCCAGTGAACCACTTCGCCGTTGCCCGTCCGATTGTTCACGTCGATGGTGACCGGCCGCCCTTCCGTAAAGCGAAGCAGCGGCCCCGGCACCTGGCGATTGTAGGCAATCGTCTTGATGGTGCGCCGGGGAGCGGCCTCGAACTCGTAAGCTGCGATATCGAGGGTATAGTCCGCGGTACCAGACGGCGGCGCGGTCGTGCCCATCGCTGCACTAGCGAGGGCCATCCCGGAAATCTGTAACATTTGCCGACGCGAGACCAAGACATCAGCTTAACAAATTAAGACTGGGAGGCTCCGTCGACAGTTGAGCAGAGTGGCAGAGACAGACGAGAAGCTATCGGAAACTTTGAACAAGCAAGCGGAACTGCAAGCCCGTGCCTAGGGGTTTCCTAAAATTAGCGCGGCAATCAAGGATTAGGCGCCGCGCTTGGCGTTGGGCTTAGCGGGGGCATTTCATTCAGGAGCGTGACCGCATCGTGCACAGTCATCGACGCCGGAACCTGCTGAAAGGCCGACCGTAGTTCGCGTTGATCCTTACTGATGGTTTTGAAAAACACCAGACGCCCGGAAACATGCACTTCGATCAGGCTCGTCTTCCAGCGATTCTCGGCCACCTGCTGGCGAACTATCTGGAAGGCTCCCCCCTTCTCGATTTTGCCCAGCAAGCCATAGCCGAAATCGATCTCGCTCTCGATGTGCCCGTCGATTTTTACCAACCGCTTAAGCTGCGGCTGTACCCAGACTTCGCCGGCAAGCGCGTGATAGATACGAGCTTCATAGGTCTGCGGGGTATAGGCTGGGTTGGGCCGGAACAAGAGACGCACATTCCCCTCCACCGTTCCGTCATACGTGTAGGTGAAAGCGTCAGGCATCGCGGCAATCAAGCGTTGCACTCGCTTTTCTTCCGCCTCGTAGTCCTGCTTCATGCGGGCCTGATCCGATGAGCTATGCGCCAGGCTGTTGATACGATCGGCTTCCTTTTTCTGGGCCGCGGTATCGAGTGGCTTGCCCTGGCGAGTGAAGACACGGAACACCGGTCCTGAAACAGTCTCTACCTGCTGCTCGATAACGTTCTGAGTTAAGACGCGTTTGTCTACGCGGTATTGCCAGAGGCTCACCTGTTGGCGCTCCTGCAATTCGTTGTAGACCACGTCTTTTATCAGATCATGCGGAGATTCGACTGGGCTTTGCGCGCGCAGCGGAGAGACGGCACAGAACAGCAGGGCCCCTGCCAGGGGGAAAAGGGATCTCTTCATGTGCCTTGTTACACTCAACTCATGCTAGACGAGACTACATTCCGCCGCCACTGCGATGCCGCAATGGATGCCCTCAAGAAAAGCCTGATCGAAACCGAGGAAGAGGGCGGTTTTGAAGTCGAAGAACAGAATGGCGTCCTGAATATCCTGTTCGAAGACCCACCGGGCAAGTTTGTCATCACTCCCAATACCCCACCCCGCCAGGTATGGATTTCGGCGCTCTCGACCAGCTTCAAGCTGGATTGGTCAGATGCGGCCAACCACTTCGTGCTGCCGAAAACGGGCGAGACGCTGCCTGCTGTGATCGAGCGGGTCATTAAAGAACACCTGGGGAAATAGCGCCTGGTAAGTAGTACCTCTGGAAGTAGCACCTGGGAAAGTAGTACCTGGGAGCTTCGTCGATCGCCCTGCACGGAAGGGATTGGAACGAACCGGCTGATGCGCAAAACGCTCTCCGTCTCCATCATTACCCGCAATGAAGAGGCCAACCTCGCACGTACGCTGGGCAGTGTGGCTTGGGCTGACGAGATCGTGGTGGTCGACTCGGGCTCGAACGATCGCACGGAAGAAATTGCCCGCAACTTTCGCTCCCACTTCTTTGAGGAGGAATGGAAGGGCTTCGCCGCACAAAAGAACTCGGCCTTGGAAAAATGCACGTGCGACTGGGTGCTCTCGCTCGACGCGGACGAGGCTTTGAGCGATGAACTGGCCAAGGAACTGTGGGAGTTGCTGGCGGCCACACCTCCATTCGACGGATATGTGCTGCCCCGCCGCAATCTGTTTCTTGGACGCTGGATCCGGTTCGGCGGCTTTTATCCAGACCCCAAGCTCCGCCTGTTTCGCCGCGGAGCGGCCGAGTTTGAGGCGCGCCCCGTGCACGAAACTGTTCATTATGAGGGCAAAGCGGGCCGCCTTAAGGGCGATATGGTGCACAACGCCTATCCCACGCTGAGCGAGTACATCGCTCACATGGATCGCTATAGCACCCTGGGCGCCGAGCAGGCGATCAGCGCGGGCCGGCGCGTTCGCAGTCTGCCCGTATTTCTGACCAACGTCCTCGTGAACCCGGCAACAACTTTTATTTACAACTACTTCTTTCGGCTGGGCTTTCTCGATGGCCGCGAAGGTCTCTTGCTGCACCTCTACCACTCGGTGTACGTGAGTTGGAAATATGCCAAGGCCTGGGAGCAGACACGCCGGCGCTAGAGCATTTTCACTTCTACTCTGCACAGGAGAGTGCGGCGAAGTGCGGCTTTTCTTGATGAAAAGCCGCGTTGGGCGCGGTCGCTCTGTATGCACCAGAAGTGAAAACGCTGTAGCGGCATGTTCACGATGTTGTACCCCGCGAAGGCATCGTCAGACTGAAATTTTCATCACGAAAAAGCCAACTGCGCGGACGTCCGATCGGGTATCCCCATAGGGGTTCTGATGGAGGACGAAGAATATGCGCTGGGAGCCCATCGTTACCTTGGGGTACAAACGATGGTGACCGAAAGGGTAACCAGGCTACTACCAAAGAGTGATGCAGCCGCAACTCGTTCTTCCGTTAAGGCATCTGAAGGTGATTAGCTAGGGCAGTAAGACTCACCCCTTCCTCTCCCGCACAGGTGCCTATGAATAACAATGACGCCACGTTTTATTCGTTGCAATTGCGTCTGGTGAACGAGATGCCGGACGAAAGCGCTGGAGACAGGGTCGAATTGACCGCCTTACCGGAAGGCCCGGGCGAGCCCCGCCGAGCCCAATTTGAGCATTGGGACCTCCTGTCCCAACGCCTGTCGGCGGTCACCAGCAGTACTCCTTTCCATCTCAAGGCGATTTACCGGACTCTCCATGCGGGGTTGACTGCCTCGTTGATCGACCGCGCAACGGGCGCCCGACAAGTCTTTTCCCTGACTCAATTGAGAGAACTGGGCCTGGCGATCTAAAGCTCCGGCTCAAAACCCGCAGCCCTCAGGGAATAGAGTTTTTCCGCTGCCTGTAAAACAGGCAGCGAATGAGGGGCCACGATTGAAAGTCGTGCCCTTGGTTTCGTCCGCGGCATCCTGGAGGCTGCGCTGCAGGCGGCGATCCCCACCCCTATTCAAGCCAAAACCGGGCTTGCATGGGCCACCCGGTTTTCGCGCTGTGGCCTTGAACGTGAGTTCTCCGCTGGGCGAGCGGGCCTGCCTCCAAACATCTCCACGGAATACCGCGCCACAGCCTACATCCTGCATCTAGACCAAAAGCCGCTTTACCTGGGCTTCGAGACAGATTATGGTGGCACCATTACGTGCGGTGGCCTCACAGGGAAAGAGTGGATGCTAGACAAGCAGCAGGGAGTGCTGGAATACGAGGCGGCCGGTGCGTCCGATCTGGGCCGAACCCGCAAGACCAATGAAGACGCCTGCGGACTCAACCTCGATCATCAGGCGGGTTCCGGGAACTTTGTCGTGTGCGACGGAATGGGTGGCGCGGCTGCCGGTGAAGTCGCCAGCCGTATGGCCGTCGATGCCATGCTGCAGGCCCTGACCCAGGGAGTTCCGACCCCTGAAATCCTTCAGCAAGCGGTAGGCTTGGCCAACAGCCGAGTGCATCGCACCGCGCTCCAGGATCCGGCAAAAGCGGGCATGGGCACCACCCTGGTCGCCATGGCGGTCCGTGGCAACCACGCTTGGGTCGCCCACGTGGGTGACAGCCGCTGCTATCGATTCCGCGATGGCACGCTGGAGAGTTTGACGCGCGACCACTCCCTGGTCGATGAGCAGGTACGGCTGGGGCAGTTGACTCCCGCTCAGGCCGAAATGTCGCCCATGCGCCATGTGATCACACGCGCCGTAGGCACACAGGAGGAGGTAGACGCCGACCTGCTCGATTTTGCCGTAAAGGCCGGTGACGTGTACCTGCTGGCTTCCGACGGCCTGATGCGAGAAGTCGACGACAACCACATCGCGACGATTCTCTGCTCCGCCGACAACCCGCAGCAAACCTGTGCCCAACTCATTCAGACAGCGAACGATGCCGGCGGCCGAGACAATATCACCTGTATCGTCGTGCGGGCGATCGTGGTGCGGGCGCTTTAAAGCATGCCAGCCATTAAAACCGTCGGGGTGGTCGGCGCTGGAACCATGGGCAACGGTATCGCCCACGTGTTTGCCAGGAGCGGCTTTGAGGTTTTGCTGTGCGAGGTCGAACAGCGTTTCCTCGATCGCGGGCTGGAGGCGATTGGCAAGAATCTCGATCGCGAAGCAGCCAAGGGCAAACTGACGCTGGCCGAAGCCGAAGAGGCTTTGCGCCACATCCGTGGCACACTCGAAGGCCAGGATCTGGCAGTCTGCGACTTTGTGATCGAAGCCGCGCCGGAGCGCTTCCCCCTGAAACAGGAACTTTTCATGGAATTGGACGCGGTGCTTAAACCGGGGGTCATTCTGGCCTCGAACACCTCGTCTATTTCCATTACCAAGCTCGCGGCGCAAACGCAGAGGCCCGGTCAGGTGATCGGAATGCACTTCTTCAATCCGGTGCCTGTGATGAAGCTGGTGGAGGTCATCCGCGGCCTCGAGACGACGGATGAAACCTTTGCCCAGGTGAAAGGCCTGGCCGAGGCGCTGGGCAAGTCTCCGGTGGAAGTACACGATGCTGCCGGGTTCGTTTCGAACCGCGTGCTCATGCCGCTGCTCAATGAGGCCATGTTCGCCGTAATGGAGGGTGTCGCCACGGCCGAAGCCGTGGACAAGGTGTTCGAACTGGGCATGGCGCACCCTATGGGCCCTCTCAAGCTGGCCGACTTTATCGGCCTCGATGTCTGCCTGGACATCATGCGAGTGATGGTAGATGGTCTTGGCGACCCCAAATACCGGCCCTGCCCCCTGCTGGTGCGCATGGTGGATGCCGGCTGGCTTGGCCGCAAGTCAGGGCGCGGCTTCTACCGGTACTAGCCCCCACCCGGAAACGCGCGCAACATGGCCTGCCAATACGGCAAACCCAATACGGAGAATCAGGAGTGCCGCAGCAAGCACCCTTTCCTGCAAATGCCCTTTTATCAACCGGCCACAAGCGTATGCTTTTTTCATGATGCGGATGACAGTGCTGGCCTCGGGCTCAAAAGGGAACAGCACCCTCGTCGCCAGCAGCACGACGCGCATCCTGGTCGATGCGGGCCTCTCGTGCCGTGAACTGCTCAAGCGCATGTACATGGCGAATGAAGATCCCGCGGCCATTGACGCGCTGTTGATCACCCACGAACATCAAGACCATGTTCAGGGCCTCGCCGTGCTGGCTCGCAAACTGGGCGTGCCGGTGTACTTTACCCGAGCGACCCATCGCGCCTGGATGCGCTGGATGTTGCCGAACAAACGCATAACTTACGCCGCATGGCTCGCTCAGCGGCAGCAGGATCTTGCCCAGCGGGCAGGCGAACAGGCTTCGCCTGACGCCGCCCCGATCGAGGAAGCTGAGGGTGGCGAGGGGGAAAACGCAATGGCAAGTGCCGCCCCAAGTGCCGCCCCAAGTGTCGAACCAGGCACCGCCCCAGGCACTTCTTCTGCACAACCCGAAAAAGCCCAGGAAGACCCCTGCAGGTTGCCCGGGGTCGAATACTTCGCTGCCGGCAGCGGATTTTCGATTGGCGACATCGCCATCACACCCTTCACCATTCCCCACGATGCAGCCGACCCGGTCGGTTTTGTCTTTGAGTCCGAGGGGATCCGCATGGGCATTGCCACCGACCTCGGTTACATGCCACCGAATGTGAAGATGGCCATCCGCAACTGTGACGTTCTCATGCTCGAAAGCAACCATGACCTCGAGATGCTGCGCGACGGACCTTATCCCTGGTCGGTGAAGCAGCGGGTCATGTCTCGGGTGGGCCACTTATCGAATGAGGCGGCGGCCGATTTTCTCGAAAATAATTACGATGGTAATGCTTCTTATGTTGTTCTCGCGCATCTATCAGAAAGCAACAATCTGCCGGAGCTTGCAAGAGTTACGGCGGAAAGAGCTTTGCGAGACCGAATGAGCCTGCTGACAAACAAGCTACTGCTTGCGCATCAAAATGCTCCGCTTGAGCCTATTTGCTTATAATTGAGTAAGTTCCATGCTCTACGCGGTTCCTTTCCGCAATTTTGCGGGGTTCAACCCGGGTAGAAATGTTACTATGGTGTAAATCGGCTAACTATAAGAATGCAAACGACAGCATGCAATGATCGGGTGGTAGGCGACATACTTTCCAGTTGGAGGTATGACATTTCCGGGATTACTCCGGAGATGCGCCGTGATTATGAGCAGCATCTTGTGGAATGCGCGCGTTGCCGTTCGCGGCAGCGTCTGCACCGCACCATCGATGTTGTTCTGATCAGTTTGAGCACGGTATCGATCGCAGCTTTTCTTCTTGCGCTGGCGGTCATCCACCAGGCGCAGCCGCTGCAGCATTGGGCCCTGGTGAATTTGCACCTGTGGCAGATGTCCATTGTGTTGAGCATGCAGGCAGCCGCCATCGCGGGACTCCTGGTCTCGCTGCTGACCTGGGTCCTGGTCGCCGTCGCCACGCCGGCACCGGTTTACCTTGCGGAAGTAGCCATGGCCCAGGCGCGCGTCCTACAGGATCGCATTCCCGAAGAGCTGCGCGAGCGCCTCATGCGCAATGTCGCGTAATAACGCCGCCTAACAACCTGACGTAATCAGGTCCAAGACCCTCAAAAGCCCCAATTCTGATCAGAATTGGGGCTTTTGCTTTTGTACCCGCTCGCAAACAGCTTTTGTACAAGACGGCTGGCGTGAGTTCTGCTCAACCGAGTTTGCCGGCCGCCTGCAATCCACCCGTCAATTCAGACACCTTGGCGACGCGATGCCGCACACACCACCGCTCAAGCGAATCGGCGATCCGCTGCACCGCCCGCGGGTCGGCATAACTGGCCGTGCCAATCTGCACCGTCGTTGCGCCCGCCAGCAGAAATTCGACGGCATCCTCCGCAGTGGCGATTCCTCCCAGGCCGCAGATGGGAATCGATACCGCCTTCGCCGCTTCATAGACCATGCGCACCGCGATTGGCTTGATGGCCGGGCCCGAGAGGCCTCCGGTGGTGTTGGCGATGCGGGGCTTACGCGTCTCCACATCGATCGACAGCGATAGAAAAGTATTCACCAGCGAGAGCGCATCCGCGCCGGCGTTCTCGGCACAACGGGCCATTTGCGCAATCGAAGTAACGTTGGGCGAAAGCTTCACGATCAAAGGCCGCCGCGAAACGGCCTTGGCCCGCGAAACCAATTGATCGAGAATTCCCGTGTCGGTGCCGAAGACCATGCCGCCGTGCTGGGTGTTGGGGCACGAAGCGTTCAACTCATAAGCGGCAATGCCGGGTGCGTTGTTCAACACTTCGATCACGGCAATGTAATCGCGAATCTCGTAGCCGAAAATGTTCGCGATACATACAGTGCCAGCATGCGGCCTAAGCGCCGGCAACTTTTTCTCAACAAACGCCCGAACGCCAATGTTCTGCAGCCCGATGGCGTTGATCATCCCTCCCTGGGTTTCGATCAGGCGCGGGGCAGGATTCCCTGCCATGGGCTCGAATGACAGACCTTTGGTGACAAAGCCGCCGATGCGATCGAGCGAGACCACATCTTCAAATTCGACACCATAGCCGAAGGTTCCACTGGCAGCGATCACCGGGTTGCGCAGCAGAGCGCCGGCGAAGCGGACACTCATATCGGGCTTCACTGGTTGGGTAGGCCTTCCTGGATGTCATCCGCCGAGCCGTCATGACCGCGTCCCCTCTTACCCGTGCGTGGCGCGGGCACAGGAGGAGGGATGCGAATCGCCTGGATGAGCACTGTTCCCACGGAGGCCGAGGGCTGGTTGACTCCGAGCAAAGAGGCCAGGGTTGCGGCCAGATCTACAGGTTGCACCCGGCCATGATAGATGCCAGGGGTAAAGGGACCACCGAAGAACGCCAGGGGCACGTGACGGTCATACGACCAGGGACTGAAATGCGTCGTCCCTTTGCCAACGTTCTCCATCTGGAAAGCCAGGGGAATCACCATTACGTACCAACCGCCGTTGGGGCTGTAGCTATGCGAGAGTAATTCTCCCCATTGCGAGGGAGGAAGTTGACCGGAGGCCAGTTGCTCGCGGGTATAGGTGTGGACCACAGCCGGGGTGGCCGGCAACCGGACCGGCGGAGGGGGCGGAGGCAACGGAGCGACCGGCGCCTTGGCGGCGTTTGCTGCACTGGCTGCACCGCTGGCCCGCAATTTTGACCGCGACTTCGCGCCGTTAGCCGCAGGAGCCGGGGATTGCGGGGGTGTAGCCGCCGGGGTAGGAGCAGGCGGCGCCCCCACCGGTTTTGGGGGATCAGGTTGAGGCTGCTCCCCATCCCCATCGGCATCGGCATGGGCGCCAGGCGCCAGCAAAGCTATGGCCCCCGGAATGGCCAACTGCACCGCCTGCTCCGCTTCCTGTTCATTGATGCCCGCTACCTCAAACGAGGGAATGTTAAGCGCCAGGTAAGGCAACTCCTGCTTGGGCAGCAGGTAATTCACTTTTTCGCCGGGGGAGAACTTCTCGTTCATAGCGTCATTGATACCCGCCACGAACTTGCCCATGTCGATCGTCGCCGAGGGGAAGCCAAGAGCAAGCGCGTCCGCCGGAATCGACCCCACGCCATGATCGGCTGAGAGCGCAATCCAAACGTTCGCGAGGCCGCCAGGAATGTTTTTGTCCAACCAGGTAAAGAAGCCGTCGAGTTGCTGATCGAGGGTATCGACCATTTCCCGGGACTGGGCCGAGTCGGGACCGAACTGGTGCCCAACAATGTCATTCGCAGTCAGGCTGATCGTCAGCATATCGGCCACCGGGTGGTTGCCCAACTGTTCGCCAGTGATGAGCGCCCGGGCGAAGTCCAACTCGTAAGCATTGGCCGCCGGCCTCGATCCTACCGTCTCGTAGAACTTCTTCGTTTCAGGCGCCCCAGCCTCAAGCTCCGCCTGGGTGGCGCGGTCGCTGGTGTTAAACGCTGTCGCCCAATCAGGAAGGGAGTCCATGTAATAGCTGGAAGTGATGAAGGCCCCGGAATCATGGTCGATCCAAAAGGCGCCGTTGGCTGAGTAGCCGGCGAGCAGAATGGCTGCCCGGTCTTTCAGGGAGACGCCGAAGACACGGGATTGACCGTTGGTGGCGAGGCGCAGCGAATCGCCTATCGTGGAAGCCCGCAAATTCAAGGGCGATGCGCCCCCATCCTTGCTGGGATGGATCTCCCCGACCACGCGGTAGCGATCGTCTTCCACCGAGCTGATGGCGTGCTGCTTGTTGCGGCTCAGATCCCACCACTCGTTGGCGGCGATGCCATGTCCGTCGGTATAGGCGCCGGTGCCCAGGGTGGCGTGGCCGGGGGCCGTTTTGGTATTGGCGTAGTCGTAGTAGCAGTCTTCAAAATAGGCGCCCTTGTCGAGAAAAAGGCGAAGGCCGCGGCCCTTGAAGTCGGCACGATAGCGGTCGAGATAGTCCGCCCGAAACTGATCGACCACCAGGATAATGACCAGTTTGGGGTGAGCATCATAGGCGCTCGCCCGGGCCGGCTGCGTCCAGGGGAGCGCCAGAAGAGCCGGGAGAGCAACGAGCAACCGGGAGACACTGCGCGTGACTTTAGACATGGTGACTCCGACTAGTATCGCAAACCCGGAATGATAGGTCCGGGTGGGCCACGCAAGCCGGCTTTTGGCTTGAATGGCATTCAGGAGCGCCCTACAGCAGCGCACTCAAATGATCGCACCCGCCGGCGCCGACATGAGCTGGAAGTATGGATCCGGTAAACTAGACACTTATGCTCGATTTGAATTTTGTGCGGGCCAACCTGGAGCTGGTGGAAGTAAAACTTCGCGCCCGGGGTATGGATCCAGCGACGATTTTGGGAGACTTTCGCGCGCTCGACGTCGAACGGCGCGCTCGCATTACTCAGGCCGAGAGCCTCCAGGCCCAGCGCAACAAGTTGAGCGAAGAGGTCGCCCGCGGCCGCAAGACAGGTGCCGACGCCGCTCACATTGCGGCCCTTATCGACCAGACGCGTGCATTGAAACAGGAGACGGAAGAGCAGGAACGCAGTGCCGCCCAGGCGGAAGAGGCGATGCGCGCCCTGCTGATTGCCCTTCCTAACCTGCCCCAGGACAGTGTTCCCCCCGGAAAAAGCGAGGCCGACAACGTGGAAGTGCTGCGCTGGGGGCAGCAGCCGGTATTCGACTTTGCGCCCAGGCCGCATTGGGAACTGGGCGAAAGCCTGGGCATTCTCGACTTTGCTCGTGCCGCCAAAATCGCAGGAGCGCGCTTTGCCGTTTACTGGGGCGGGGGCGCTCGTCTGGAGCGGGCTCTGGCAAGTTTCATGCTCGACATTCACACGCGCGAGCATGGCTATCTGGAGGTGCTGCCACCGTTCCTGGTGAACAGCGACTCCCTGTTCGGCACGGGTCAGCTCCCAAAGTTTGAAGCGGATCTGTTCCAGTGCAAAGACCATGATCTGTACCTGATTCCCACGGCAGAGGTACCGGTCACCAATCTCTACCGCGACGAGGTGATAGACGAAGCGCAGTTGCCGCTAAGCCTGACCGCGTACACGCCTTGTTTCCGTTCCGAAGCCGGCTCTTACGGCAAGGATGTGCGTGGCCTCATTCGCCAGCACCAGTTTCAAAAGGTAGAGCTGGTCAAGTTTGTGCGCCCCGATCAATCGAACGAGGAACATGAAAAGCTCACTGGCCACGCCGAGGCCATTCTGCAGCGCCTGGGGCTTCCCTATCGCAAGGTGCTCCTCTGCGCGGCTGACACCGGCGCGGCCTCTTCCAAGACGTACGATCTGGAGGTGTGGCTCCCCGGCCAGGGACTCTATCGTGAGATTTCTTCCTGCTCCAATTTCGAGGCTTACCAGGCGAGGCGCGCGAACATTCGCTACAAGCCGCAGGGGAAAAACAAGACGGAGCTGGTGCACACTCTCAACGGAAGCGGGTTGGCGATTGGTCGCACCTGGCTGGCGATTCTCGAAAATTATCAGCAGGCCGACGGCTCTGTCCGCGTGCCGAAGGCGCTCCTGCCCTACATGGGCGGCGAAGAAGTGATCCGTAGAAAAGAGCCATAGATGCAGCGAATTCTCAAAAGCTACCTGTTCTGGACTTATCCGCGCGGCAGTTTCCACTACGACGTGATGGTAACGCTGATCCTCGTCTTTCTGTTTGTGTCGCCGCGACTGATCAACTACCGCGATCGCCCGCAGGAAACGCTGCCCTCCACGCAAGACATTCTTATCCGGACAGACGGTCCCAACGCCTGGATCTATCAGATCAGCGCCGATCAACTATCGGACACGAGCAGCGAAGTGAAGTTGAAGGCGGAGTTGCAGAGCAGGATTGCGTCGATCTCCGGCGACGTGCAACTGGACCGCTATCGCCCGCAAAAGGACGCCAGCGGGCACGTAACCCTGTACCAGATATGGGCTCACCGCTGAGGTTCGCTCTGGCCTGCAAACCAGGCGAATTTCGAGAGCCAATCTGGGCGAGTTGCAAACAAACACTCGGAGAGCTGCGAATTTCCCATATCTCCCGACTTAAGACCTTCGGAGATATGGGGTATCCGACCCGGTTACACGGAACGTTCTAAACCGCAAAATCGTTTCTATCTCCCCATTGGGTCCCATCACAGTTACCGGGAGACTGCTTCCAGTACGGTTCCCACCCACGAAAAAGAAACCCTGCGCCGTTCCGGGGCGTCCAAGACGGTTAGGAGAAACATGGTCGATGTCAAAAAGTTGTTCGCGCTGGGTTGCCTGGGGGTGACGTTCTCGTTTACAGGCCAAGCCAGCGCCCAAGCCGCAGCGCCCGCTAGTCCAGAGTTGCAGAAGGTTCTCTCGCAACTGAACACCGCCGCGACAAAATTTGTGAGTGCGCAGGCCGATTTCGTCTGGGATCAGTACCAGGCGGTGGTACAGGATAGCGACATACAGACGGGCACCATCTCCTTTGAGCGCAAGAAGGCAGTAACCCGCATGGCCGCCCACATCAAGCAGGAAAACGGCAACGACGCACCCAGAATCGTGGTGTATGACGGGGCCGAGCTTGATTTGTACCAGCCCGAAATCAAGCAAATTACGACCATCCGCTCGGGCACGAACCGCGGCCAGTTTGAAAGCTTTCTTACCCTGGGCTTTGGCGGCAGCGGCGCCGACCTTGAAAACAACTGGAAAGTGACCCTGCAGGGCGCCGAAACCATGGATGGCGTCTCGGTGGTAAAGCTTGACCTGGTGCCCATACAGCAGAAAGTGCTCGACCTGTTTACCCATGTAACCATCTGGGTCGACCCAGGGCGAGGGGTCAGCATCAAGCAGATTTTTTACCAGTCCTCAGGCGATAAGCGCACCGCGACCTACAAAAACATTCGCTACAACACGGCTATTGCGGGGGACGTGTTTCACATCGATGCGGCGCCCGGCACGACGCGCATGGTGAAGTAAAGCAGTTTCGCAATGACTGTGGTCTGATAAAGATCGCGAGATGTGGTTTTCCTTGAGGGGAAAACCACGAAGGGACCTGTCGCTTCGGTCTACACCAATTGCTCGCTGCGGCGAGGATGCTCGCTGCGGCGAGGATGCTCGCTGCGGCGAGGATGCGAAACTGCTATACAGGCTGCGGAAAAACTCAAATCTTTGAAGGGTACGGGCTTTTAGCCCGTACGTAACTGTTTTGAAATGACCCCGGCTTTATAGCCCTGAGAACAACGGGCCCATGCGGCCGCAGCCAGCACGAAAAGTACCGGAAAACACTCGAGCGTATAGCGCGTCTCCGGCGCCTCGATGGTTGCCAGCAACAAGCTGCGCACCACCAGGTATGCGACCATCGCGCCGGTGAGTGGGGGCCGGCGCGGTACACCTGCAAGCGCTGCCACCAGGTAGGCCAGGTTTAACGCGCCATAGAACAAAGCGAAGCGCGTCTCGGCGGGGTGCTGTGCGTACTGCCACCAACGCAGTTGCGTAACAAACGTCTCGACCCGCGGGCGCAGCCACATGTCGGCCAGCCGTAACAAGGGTAGCTCCAGATAATAGCGGACAGGGTGGGCGCGGATACGTTCAACCGCCAGCTGGTCGAAGCGGGCATCGATCTCCGGCGTCAGCGTGGTTACGGCGTTGTAGTCAAGCAATAAACGTTTCGTCTGCTCGTATTGTGCCGCGTTGTCGAACGCGCGCGCAGGCAGGGTCGCGAGATCGATCACGTCACTGTTTCCGTTCCAATAGATTTCGCTGGTCGAGGTAAAGTCAGCCGACAGGCTTCTGACCCAACGAATAAAGCCCGGCGCGGCAAACTCCCCTGGGTCGTTGGCGTAGCGCGGGGCGAGCGGCTGAAACACGTGGAAAGTGCGTGCATTGCGCGCCGCCCAAACGGCAAAGGGCAGCAGAGAGAGGAGTGCCGCGGCCATGGCGAGGCGGAGCGCGCGAGTGAATCCCAAAGTGTGACGCCCGTAGACAATCAGCGCCGCCCACAGCACGATTGCCAACAGCGCGCCGTCGGGCCGCAACAGGGTCGCGTAGCTCCAGGAGAAGGTCAGCAATCCGACCCAGACCGGGCGCGGCCCATCGAGAATCTTCGTCAATGCCCAAAATCCCAGAGCCACACAGAAAAGAGAGAGTGTCTCGGTCAGCGGAGCGGCGACGTAACTCGCGGTAAAGGGGCAGAACGCAGCCAGCACCAAAGCGATGCGGCCGGCGCGCGGGCCGCATACGCGGGCTGCGAAGCCGGCAACCAGCAGGCAGGTTACAAGATCGATAGCGGCCTGCAGATAGAGGACGGCGTGGTAGTTGGCTACGCCGAACACGGCGAAGCAAAGCGCCAGAAACGCCGGATAGCCAGGAAGGCGCACCAGCGTCGGTTCCACGGTGATAAGCCCCGAATCCTGAGAGACCGAGTGGCCGTAGACGCCGTGCTTAAGCCAATTGGCCGCGATATCCCCATAGAGCAGCGAGTCCCCCTGCACCAGCGGGTGCGCATGGATGATCCAGATCCGCAAAGCTGCACCCGCTGCCAGAATGAGCAGGACAAACAGCGAAGAATTATGCTCACGCGACGGCATACTTCCAGCATCCTAACAAGTGGCTACTCCAGCCGCGATGACGATTTGGCTTCGGGGATGCGGACGATTGAGGTTGCGGACGATTGAGGACGGGAACGGCTGAGGAATGGGCGGATTTACCAATGCGGAAATGCTGGGCCATATTGCACCCCAAGTTATGCCCTGTGACACGCCCGCCAACCTGGTTCCTGTAAGCTTCCAGAAGGCATGACTCGACAGATTTTCTTCGACCCGCAGCGGAAGCGCTGGAAGCGCCTCAGGCGCATTCTGGACGCGGTCGCAGTGGTGTCGACGATCATCCTGGTTCTGTTCTTTCTGAACGTGGTGAAGAACCAGAAACTGCCCGAGTTGCTTCTGCCTGCGCCCAAGCGGAACTACAAAGCCATTCAGCAGCAGGCCGCTGCGATCAAAGCGCGCTACCTGAAGCAGCCGCGGCGCAGGACAAACCGCAAACCGTCCGAGATTCCCTTTAACTCCGGCGAAGGTTTACGCGCCGCGTACTACGTCGATGACGACGCCGGCAGCTACGCCTCGCTCAAAAACCACATCCACCAGATCGACATGATCTTTCCCGAGTGGCTCTACACCACGGCGGCGGACGGTACGCTGCTCGGAGCCTATACGGTGGCGGCTCCCTTGCGCACGTTCAACGTAGTCGACGCGCAGGGAGTGCACAACGTCGACCCGCAGAACAAGATTCATGACCTGATCGCAGCGGTCCATGAAGACACCGAAATCTTCCCTCTGCTCAAGAATTTCAATGTGCTGACCCAGGAATGGGATCAGGACGTCGCGGACATGTTGAAGAATCCCGCGGCGCGCAACCACCTTGAACAGCAACTTGGCCGGTTCCTCGCCGCCAATCCCAACTATCGCGGGCTGAGTCTTGATCTGGAAAGTCTGCCCGACGACGCGGACGCCGGCTATAACGCGCTGATCGCCGAGTTGTATGCCCAAATGCACCCCAAAAATCTGCGCCTCTTCGTGAATCAAAGCGTCGGCGCGGATGACGATCAGTTCAGGTTTCTGGCGCTCCACTCAGACGGCATTCTCCTCATGAACTATGACGAACATGAGGAGACGGGGAATCCCGGTCCGATCGCATCGCAGGACTGGTTTGAGAACAACCTGAGGCGCGTGCTCAAGGTCGTTCCCAAAGAAAAAGTCATTTGCGCCATCGGAAACTATGGCTACAACTGGACTGTCTCTCTCACAGAAAAAGACAGCCATGGCGAACCGAAGGTTCTGGACACCGAAGACATCTCAGTGCAGGACGGATGGCAGGTAGCTTCCGATGCGGGCGCGGATTTGCGGCTGGAGGGCGATGAACTGAATCCGCATTTCACCTACGACGACGAAGACAATCACGTGCGCCACCAGGTGTGGATGCTGGATGCTGTGACCGCGTTGAACGAATTGCGGGCCGCGCGGCAGATGGGCCTGCAGACGTTCGCCTTATGGCGGCTGGGCGAAGAGGATCCGTCACTGTGGTCCATCTGGGACCATCCCAGCAATCCGGGAGCACCCCAATCGCTCAAACAAGTTCCGCCCGGTGACGATGTGGTGACAGATGGCGAGGGAGACATTTTGCATATCGCCGGGGAACCCCATCATGGGTCGCGCACCATCGACATGGATTCCTACAACTGGACCGTGACCGATGAGCACATGCTCAGCTATCCGTCGCCCTATGCGATCGAATACTACGGCTACGAGCCTGACAAGGTGGCGCTGAGTTTTGATGATGGTCCCGATCCCAAGTGGACCCCGAAGGTGCTGGACGTTCTGAAACAGAAGGACGTAAAGGGCACCTTCCTGATGATCGGGGAGCAGGCCCAGGACAATGTAAGCCTGATGAAGCGCGTGCTGGCCGAGGGACATGAGATCGGCAACCACACCTGGACCCATCCGGACGTCAGCGAGATCTCGCCCCGCCAGCTCGAATTGCAACTGAATCTGACCGAGCGCCTCTTTGGCAGCGAGTTGGGTGTAAAGCCGCTCTATTTCCGGCCCCCCTACTCCATCGACCAGGAGCCGGATACGAACGATCAGGCTGCTGCAGCGTATCTCATCCAGCAGATGGGCTACACCATCATCGGCAATAAGATCGACACCGGAGACTGGGACGAACGCCAGCCAAAAACACCGCAGGGCATTCTAAAGGACACGCTGGAACAGTTACAGATCATGAAGACCAAGCCGCAGTTCCGCGGCAGCATCATTCTGTTGCACGACGGAGGCGGTAATCGCAGTGTGACGGTGGCCGCCCTGCCGGTGTTGATCGATGGCTTGCGAGCTCATGGCTATCAGATCGTACCGGTCTCGGAACTGATGGGTAAGACACGGGCGGAGGTGATGCCCTCCTTAAACGGGCATGAACGCTGGGTTGCACGTGTGGACTCGGTCGCCTTTTTTGCCTGGGCCTTCTTCAATCACTTTGTGGTGAGCCTGTTCTTTATCGGCGACGTGCTGATGAGCGCGCGGCTCATCCTGATCGGCGTCCTCGCGTTGATTGATCGCTTGCGCAAGCGGCACGTCCCGGAAATAGCCGGTGGGTTCGAGCCTCGTGTGGCGGTGCTGATCCCTGCCTACAACGAAGAGAAGGTGATTGTACGCACCATCCGCTCTGTGCTGAGCTCCGACTACCCGCATATGCGGATTATCGTCATCGACGACGGTTCCCCGGATCGAACGTCCGAAGTGGCGCGTGCCGCATATCCGGAAGAGATCGCTACGGGCAAGCTCACCGTGCTGCGCAAACCCAATGGCGGCAAGGCTGAGGCGCTTAACTTCGCCGTTGCCAACCTGGTAGAGGAGTTCTATGTCGGCATCGACGCCGATACCGTCATCGCTGCCGACGCCGTCTCCAACCTCGTCTGCCATTTCGCTGACCCCAGGATTGGCGCCGTCGCAGGCAATGCGAAGGTAGGCAATCGCGTGAACTTGTGGACCCGCTGGCAGGCGCTCGAATACATCACCAGCCAGAACTTCGAGCGGCGCGCGCTTGATTTGTTCAATGTGGTCACGGTGGTTCCGGGCGCAATCGGCGCGTGGCGTACCGATGCCGTACGTCAAGGTGGCAGCTACCCGGTCAACACGGTTGCTGAAGACGCAGACCTCACGATGAACCTGCTGGAACAAGGCTACAAAGTGATTTATGAGGACCGGGCACTGGCCTTTACCGAGGCGCCAACGACGGCAAACGGCCTGATGCGGCAGCGTTTTCGCTGGTCGTTCGGTACGCTGCAGGCCATCTACAAGCACCAGGGCGCGTTCCTCAAGAACCGGGCCATGGGACTCTTTGCACTGCCGAATATTTTGGTATTCCAGATTCTGCTGCCGCTGGTGTCGCCTTTTATCGATCTGATGTTCGTGGCCGGCGCGTTTCATTACCTGCTCGACCGGCACTTTCATCCTGAGGCAGCGAATGCTTCGAACTTTGAGAAGCTACTGACGTTCTTCCTCGTGTTTTTGATCATCGACTTTGTGACCTCGGCCCTGGCCTTCAGCCTGGAGCGGCGGCACCCAGCGAACAAAGGCGATGGATGGCTGTTGTTTCACATCCTGCTGCAGCGCTTCGCGTACCGCCAGTTGTTTTCGCTGGTCCTGTTCAAGACCGTGAAGCGGGCCATCGACGGCCGTCCCTTCAACTGGGACAAGCTGGAGCGCACCGCCAAGATGTCAGAACAAACAGAGCGGCTCACGGCAGCGCGGTAGAGTAGTTCAAGCGGAGACTGCAATTCCGCAGCACCACAAGCCTCCACTTGTACCCATAAGCGCTAACTTATTTTGGAAGACATCGAAATCCGAGAAGACGCCGGTTTTTTGAAACTCCGACTCATCACAAAATTGTCATCCTGAGCGGAGCGCCTCACAGATTTGTCGTGTGTCACAGCGCTCGTGGCGCGGAGTCAGAAGAATTTCGCGCCGCCAGCCTTTCAGTTGTTTTTCCCGAGCGATGGGTATCCGATTGTCTTGGTAGCTTTCAAGGTAGAGCAGGCGGTTGCAGCCATAGGTTGCAGTGAAACCTTCCAACGTGCCCTCCTTATGTTGCATGACGCGCAGATACAGGTCGCTGGTGACGCCCATGTAAAGCGTGCCTGTATGGCTGCCGAGAATGTAGAGGTAGCCGCCGGACATAAAACGATGCTGGCAAGTTCTGGTTCTCGGCCCTGGAGGAGGACCTGCAGGGACCGCCGGTGCCGGCTTCGGTGGTTAAGAAGCTCCGAGCCGCATGGGTAAGATAAGCACCGCTGGGGTTCTTCGACTCCGCGCCACGAGCGCTGTGACACACGACAAATCTGTGAGGCGCTCCGCTCAGAATGACGATTTTGTGGTGAATTGGAGCTTCAAAAAAACAGCGCCTTGTGGTGAGTTGGAGTTTCAAAAAACCAGCTTCTTCTCGGATTTCGATGTCTTCCAAAATAAGTTAGCGCTTATGGGACGTAGTCCTGAGCTACTATCTGCCGCCCCTCCCACGGCGAGCCGGGGCAGGTCGAGGCTGTTCGGTCGCAACGTCTACTACAGCCGCGGATCAAGGACAACAAAATGATCGGCGTAGCTGACGAAGACACGCCAGAAGAGTGCCGTGGGCAAAAGCCCATTTACTTGCCTTGTCCTGGAACTCATCCCAACGCTTGATGGCACGACAAAGGATATCTGTTGCAGGTCGAGTGAGCCGATTCGCACATCCTGGGGTAGCAAGGCAGAAGACTCTCGTTTCACGCCATCTTCACCGAAGACCTTAACCGGTGCTCGCTTTAACAATCCGGGACACAGTTGATGGCCGGAGTCGTATAAAAATGGCACATTCGCGCCGGAATCGAGCTCCAGGAACAATGACCGGGACCCCCCACCTGATAGGTGAACCGGGATCAGAAGCAATCCGATTAACGATATCTCGTCTGCCACTGGAGCCGGAGTCGCCAAGTCAACACGCATCCCTTTCACACTTGTCCGCATCGCCTTCGTGCCGTCCAGACAAAGGATGTTGTGCCTATAGTCCATCAGCACGTCGAAATTCCCCAAAAAATTCCCGCCAAGAATACCGCGAATGGGCATACCCGCCGCGTGGAGGCTCTCCAGGTCTTGCATCATAGCGACATGGTTAACAACCACCTGAGAGCCTGTCTCCAGCAAGTGGATTTGCGTGAACGACGCGTTTGTACTGAAACCGGTGCCCACTACCTCAACCGGGCCCTGAGCCTTCAGATGAAGTTCCACGGCGAGCGATCGATCGATCACGGTGAGCTGAGTACCTGTATCCACCAGAAAGTCATAGGGGCCGGCATGGTTGATGACCACGGGCACGACCACTTGGAACCGTTGTAAGAGGCGGAAGGGTAAAACTGCGGCATTCCCCGGGCAGTGCGGCTCCGCGTGCAGTGGGGGAAGACTAAAGGCTGCCAGGCTGACGGAGAGAAGCAGCTCGGTGGAAAAAGCGGCGAATGCGTATTTCATGTCGACTTCCTCCTCATGGGTTACGCAATGAGGGCGACATTAGTGCCATGAATTTGCTACCTCAATCCATGGCTAATCAAAGTAATCTCGAAAAAATCTCATTGCTTCATAGCTGCTCCAGGTTTAAGGCGTTCTGTCACGGCCCGAGAGAGGATCAGGAACCATCGGGCTGGATCGCGAGGGCAATCGGCAGCCTACGAAGATTTCCTGACCCCTTGGAAAGACGCCGACCCCGACGTCCCTATCCTGAAGCAGGCCAAGGCGGAATACGCGAAGCTGAACTAAGCCAGTCGCCTCGTTCTTTCAACGAGCGACTTAAAGCAGCGCGTAAAGCAAACAGACAAGCTCTTGCGAGCGCTCACCGTTTAAGGCAGTTTCCCAGTTGCTATGCACCACCGGGATCGCGAAGTGTGGTTTTCTTCGCAGGAAAACCACGTAAAGTTCTTTCCCTTCGGTGTACACCTACTGTGAAACTGCTATAGCGCTTTTAGCGCAGTTTTAGCGTTCTTGCATGGAGCCCGGCGCCCGCAGCAAGGGCGACCTGCAGGAGTAAAATTTACTGGCCATGTCTACCGCACAGATCAGCACCGTGATTCAACCCCTCGCCCCGCAGGGGCCATTTCGCAATGAGCCCTTTGTCGATTTCCGTGACTCGGGAAATGTACATGCCATGCAGGCGGCCCTCACCCGCGTGGGCGATAGGCTCGGTGAAGAATATGAATTGGTCATCGGCGGCCAGCGGGTGCGCACCGCAGACAAGATCGAGTCGCGAAATCCGGCGCGCCCCGCGCAGGTTGTGGGCGTGCATCAGAAGGCCGGGTTGGAACATGCCGAACGGGCCATGCAGGCGGCTCTACAGGCTTATGCGAGCTGGCAATATGTGGCAGTCGAGGAGCGAGCTTCCCTGCTCTTGCAAGCTGCGGAGCTGATCCGCAAGCGCAAGTTTGAATTCCATGCGTGGCTCATATACGAGGTCGGCAAAAATTGGGCGGAAGCCGATGCGGATGTCGCCGAGACCATCGACTTTCTCGAGTTCTACGCGCGCGAAGCGTTGCGGCTGGCGCAGGCGACGACACCCATTCAGTTGCCTGGGGAAAAGAACGAGCTGCTGTATATCCCCATGGGTGTCTGCGCCGTGATCCCGCCGTGGAATTTTCCGTTCGCCATCATGGCCGGCATGACCGCCGCGGCCATCGTTACCGGTAATACCGTCATCCTCAAGCCTTCGAGCGATTCGCCGACCATTGCCGCGCGGTTCCTCGACGTGCTCGAAGAGGCGGGGATGCCGGGTGGCGTAGTGAACTTCTGCCCCGGCTCAGGGGCCACCTTTGGCAACGCGATCGTCGAACACCCGAAGACGCGCCTGATTGCCTTTACCGGTTCCAAGCAGGTGGGCTTGGATATCCATGCCCGCGCGGCGCAGACCAGGCCTGGTCAGATCTGGATCAAGCGCACCATCCTCGAAATGGGCGGGAAAGATTCGATCGTCGTAAGTACTGACTGCGATCTGGATGCCGCCGTGGACGGCGTGGTCGCTTCCGCATTTGGATTTAACGGCCAGAAGTGTTCCGCATGCTCGCGAGCCATCGTCGAGGATGCGGTCTATGACGTTTTCCTGGAGCGGGTGCGGGAGAAGGTACAGGCCATACGCGTCGGTGATCCGGCAAAGAATGCGGCCATGGGGCCAGTAGTAAACCGCTCAGCCATGGATACGATTCTTTCCTATATCGAGATCGGCAAAAGAGAGGGACGGCTGCTGGCCGGCGGGAATGCGATCACGACGCCGGAAGGCGGCTACTACGTGGAGCCTACCGTGATCGCTGATATCGCGCCCAAGGCGCGGCTTGCCCAGGAGGAGATCTTCGGCCCGGTGCTGGCAGTCATTCGCGCGAAAGACTTCGAGCATGCGATCGATATCGCCAACAATACGGAGTATGGGCTGACGGGCGCGTTGTACGCGGGCTCGCGCGAGAAGCTTGACTACGCGCGGCTCCGATTCCATGTGGGGAATCTGTACTTCAATCGCAAGTGCACCGGGGCCATGGTGGGTGCGCATCCTTTCGGCGGCTTCAACATGTCGGGGACAGATTCCAAAGCCGGGGGACCGGATTATTTGCTGCTGTTTACTCAGGCTAAGTCAGTGGCGGAAAAGGTTTAGTAAGCGAGAAATCGCTCCCTCAGCGGCTAAAGCCGGACTCGTTGTAATGGAATTACGTACGGGCTGAAAGCCCGTACCCTTCAAAGAATTGAGTTCTCCGCAACTATGCCTCGGCGATCCTGGGGCACTCGTCCAGTTCCACAGGGTCCTGTTTCGGGGAGAGAACGGCACGACTGGCCTTTGGGGTATCCCACATCTGCCAAAAGCGGGCAGATATGGGGCACCCGAGGATTGGTTGCCGGTGGAGAGAGGGCAATCGACTTGCCGGTTTAGCCTACGGTTGTGTTGCGGCGGGGACGGCGATTGGCCTGAAGAATCTTTTTGCGGAGACGCAAAGACTTGGGCGTAACTTCGACCAGTTCATCTTCTGCGATGAACTCGATGGCCTGTTCCAGATTCATTGGCTTGAAGGGGACAAGGCGGATGGCGTCATCGGCACTCGACGCGCGCATGTTGGTGAGCTTCTTTTCGCGCACCACATTCACGTCGAGGTCGTTGTCGCGCGAGTGCTCACCGACTACCATGCCCTCGTAGACTTCTACTCCGGCCGTGAGGAACAGCACACCGCGATCCTGCAATCCATTCAGCGCGTAAGTCGTGGTTAATCCGTTGCGGTCGGAAATGAGCGCTCCGCTGGGACGCTGCGGAATCTCTCCCTGGTAGGGCATGTAACCGTCAAAGAGCGCATTCATCACGATGGTGCCGCGCGTTTCGGTCAGCATCTCGCTGCGCAAGCCGATGATGCCGCGACTGGGGACGCGAAACTCCATACGCACACGACCGTAACCGTGGTTGTGCATTTTGAGCATCTCGCCGCGTCTCGGCCCAAGGCGCTCGATGACCGTACCGACAAAGGCGTCGGGCACGTCGATGGTGAGGTGTTCGACCGGCTCCATGACCTTGCCGTCGACCGTTTTGGTAACGATTTCCGGCCGGCCAACCATCAGCTCGAAGCCCTCGCGGCGCATCATTTCGATCAGGATGGCCAACTGCAGCTCGCCGCGCCCCAGCACCTTGAAGCTGTCAGGGCTGCCCGTCTCTTCCACGCGGATGGAGACGTTGGTGAGCAACTCCCTATCCAGGCGCTCGCGGAGATTACGCGAAGTAACGAATTGCCCTTCCCTGCCCGCCAGAGGCGAGTTGTTGACGGAAAACTGGATGGCAATGGTCGGCTCATCGATCACGATCAGCGGCAGAGGAGAAGGATTTTCGACGCCGGTGATGGTCTCGCCGATGGTGATGCCGGCGACCCCGGCGACAGCGACAATGTCACCGATTTGCGTTTGTTCCGTATCGGTGCGCTTGAGGCCGTTGAAGGTGAAGAGCTTGGTGATCTTGGTCTTGAACAGCGATCCGTCGCGCCGGGAGATGTTTACCTCATCGCCGGTGCGCAGGGTTCCATTGAACACACGCGCGATGGCGAGGCGGCCCAGGTAGTCAGAGTAGTCAAGGTTGGTCACCAGGATTTGCAAGGCGCCTTCCGGGTCGCCGTGGGCCGGCGGAATGGTCGCGATGATGGCCTCGAACAAGGGCTGCAGGTTTTCACCCGGCTCGGTCAGAGAGGTGCTGGCAGTGCCGATCTTGGCGTTGGTGTAGAGCACGGGGAAATCGAGCAGGTCTTCGCTCGCGTCGAGATCGATGAACAGATCGTAGACCTCATCGAGCACTTCCTTAGGACGGGCATCCGGGCGGTCGATCTTGTTAATGACGAGAATAGGCTTCAGCTTGGCTTCCAAAGCCTTGGAGAGAACGTAACGGGTCTGCGGCAGGGGGCCTTCGGAGGCATCCACCAGAAGCATGACGCCGTCCACCATCTTGAGGGCGCGCTCGACCTCGCCACCGAAGTCGGCGTGGCCCGGGGTGTCGACAATGTTGATCTTGGAGTCTTCAAACTGGACGGCCGTGTTCTTGGCCAGAATGGTGATGCCGCGTTCTTTTTCGAGTTCGTTCGAGTCCATCACGCGTTCGGTGAGGGCTTCATTGGCGCGGAAGGTTCCGGACTGGCGCAACATGGCGTCCACGAGAGTTGTCTTGCCATGGTCGACGTGGGCGATGATGGCGATGTTTCGGATGGGCGTACTCACGGGCGCAGAATTCCTATTCTTCCGGGTCGCGGAAAGGCTGGTTTGAGATGGACTACCGTTCGTTGACGCGCTGGCTGGAGATGACAGGCAGGACAACCGGGCAAAGCCTTGCTTCTAGTCTACCAGTTTGGGTTTTTGCGAGGGTGAGAAAGGGTGAGAGGGGCGAGATAAGCTTAGCCTGCATTTCTCACACCGTTGAGAACGATAGAGAAACGCGGCTCGATATCGCTTGGCCGGGCAGTACAACAAACCGACGGGCGCCCCATCCTCCGTTTTTTTACGAAGGATGGGGCGTCAGCAGGTTGGTTACGCTCCCCGGTCACCGCAGAGCGTTATTGGGGGGCAGGACCTCTCACCACCTGGACGAAGTCGTCCAGCCGTAGCTGGCGGGCGAAGGCGGCCTTGACCTGATCGGCGTTCAACTCGAAGTACTTCTTCGCGGCCTGGATAGGTTCGTCCAGCGGAAGGTCGATAACCGCGCGATGCAGAAGGCCCTGGGCTACTCCCTGTTCACTGGACTCGCCCAAGGGGATCGAGCGCAGCAGCAGGGCCTTGGCCAGGTGCAGTTCGTCAGCCGAAACATCCTCGGTGCGCATCTGCTCCAGGTCGCGCTGGATCAACGCCCTGGCCTTGGAGACGTTCTGCGGGTCGCAACCGTAGGTGACCGAATAGCTGGCACGAGTCTTGGACGCTTCCATGCCGACGTCGACGTTGTAGACGTATCCCGCAACCTGACGCAGGTCGTGGTAGAGCCTGGTGGCGTAAAAACCGCCGCCCAGCACGTGGTTACCGAGTTGGATGGGATAGTAGTCCGGGTCGGAGCGGTTGAGGTTCAACTGCTCCGCCAGCGTAACGGAGTCCTGCACCGCCTGGGGATCGGGCACATTCGCGGCGGAAGCCTTGTTGACTGGGATCGCCGGCAGAGTGGTCTCGGGCTTGGCGCCCTCGGCTTTCCAGCCGCCAAACCACTTCATGATCACGGATTTGGCCTCGTCCGGAGAAACGTCCCCAATGACCACAATAGTGGTCAGGTCGGGACGCATGGTCGCGGTGTGGTACTGCTTCACGTCCGCCAGCGTGACTTTGCCCAGCGTGTCCGGCGTCACTTCACGCAGCACTGGGTCACCCGCCGGCAGCAAGCCCAGATCCAGTGCCCGCGAAGAGCGATAGCCAGGACTTTTCAAATTACCGGCAATGAACTGGGTGGCCTGATCTTTCACAACCGTGAAGGCTTCGGCCGGCAGAGCGGGATGAAGTTCGTCGTCGGCCAGCAACTCCACCGCGCGGGAAAAATGTTCTTTGAGGACCTGCACAGAAAAGCTATCGCCCACGGTTTCGTTGGCAGCGATGTCATCCAGAGCCTTCTGGAAAGCCAGGCGGTCGAGCGTCTGCGTGCCATAGGTGTAGAGGCCATTGAGGATATCGGCGACTCCCTCCTGTCCCGCGGGTGTCTGCAGATCGGCGTTGTTCTTGACGCTGCCGACGAGGGTCACTGTGGGGCTGGTGTGGTCCGTCTTGACGATCAGGCGCAGGCCGTTAGGCAGTGTCGTATCCGACGCGACCACATAGTCCGCGGGAACCTTCAACTGGGCGAGTGACGCTGCCGCCCAAGGGGGCAAAACCACCGGTTTGGTGGGCGCAGAGGTCGTCTTCTCGCTGCCGCCGAAACCCTCGGAGGCGACGGCTTCGCCCGAAGGCGAGGGCTTCAAGATTGCGGTGATCGAGTTGCCGGCAACCAGGTACTGTTTGGCCACGCGGTTGACGTCGGCCAGGGTCACGTTCTTGATGGCCTGCAGGTTGTCGTCAGGAGAATTGCGCCCTTCGGCAGCAAGCGCCTCTGACCATGCCGAAGCCAGGTCTTGGATTGAGTTGCGCTGAAACTGGGCGGAGGCGATCTCGCTGCGCTTGGCGGCGTCGAACAGCTCCTGCGGCAGCCCCTTTTGCGCGTAGCCCTCGACGATCTGGCGCATCTCGTTCATGGGCCCGGCGGAGTCTGCACCGGCGGGCAGAGCTATCTCGCCGAAGCCTACGCTGGCCTTGGGATAACTCTCGGCGACGCCGAAGGCCGCATAGAGAGCCTTGCCCGCAGGGACCATGCCGTAGAGATCCGCACGCTGGCTGGACAGTACATCGGCCAGAACCTGCGCCGCCGCATAGTCGGGTGAATCCGTGCCGGGCATGCGATAGGCGATAAAGCCGATGACGTAGGGCAGGTTGCTGTCAAGCGTGAAGGACTCAGGCTTGATGGGTTTCAGGTTAATGGCGGGATGCTCGGGAACGGGATGGTTCGCGATGTCGCCAAAGAGTTCCTTGATCTTGGCCAGGGTGGCGACGGGTTCCACATCCCCCACGATCACCAGGATCGCGTTGCCGGGTGTGTACCACTTCTTGTGAAACGCATCGAGTGCGGCGGCCGTGGTGGCATCGAAAGACTCCCTTGTGCCCAGGGGATCGTGGGCGTAGGGCGTACCGGCAAACATGTCCTGGTTCAGGCGATCGATGAACTTGTAGGTGGGGTTGGAGAGATCGCGGGAGACTTCCTGCTCGATCGCGCCGCGCTCGTGGGCCCACTCCGCCTCAGAGTTGTCGACGCCGCGCAGGCAGGTGGCCTGGGCATGGAGAGCCACGTCGAGGTCGGCGGCGGGCACAGTGGCGAAGTACTGGGTGATGTTCTGCTGCGTATCGGCATTATCGCGTCCGCCCAGTTGGGCGTAGATGGCTGCGGTTTGATCGGCACTCATACCGGTGCAGCCGCGGAAGGCCATGTGCTCTTCAGCGTGCGCCGAGCCAGGGAAACCTTCGGGCGTTTCATCTCCGCCCACTTTGAAATTCATCTCTACCGTGACCACGGGAGCCAGCGCATTGCGCACGATGACGACCTGTAGTCCGTTGGACAGGGTGGAGCGCGTAACGGAGGCTGGGTCAGCCGCGTACGAGGACACGGAGGCGGCGGTAAACAGGAGCAACAAAGGTAGGGCGGATTTGAGCTTCAATTCGAACTCTCCAGTGGCGCGTGCTGATAGACAGCCATCATTAGACGTACCGTTCCAGTTTACAGGCCGAGGTGGGTCGATTATTGGGCGCTCTGTTGCGGGTTTAGAGAAGTGAAGATGCCTGGGCTTCGCTCCCCCGACAAGCCCGACACGTTGCTGCGGCCAGGGTGACAATTCTTTGGGAGGTGACAGGTTGCTGCGGGGCGTTTGTGGCATTCCATCCTTGTCGAAAAGCACAGCAATGACCCCGGATTTCCCGCATGCTGAGCATGGACATAGGCCTTCGGCAATACCCTTCGTTGAAGCCGGCCATACCCGCGCCATTATGATAGTTGCTATGCTCATACCTGCCTCTCTTGCTCCTGAAGTTCTCGAACGCGCCCGGAAGATCAAGCTATTCCTGATGGACATCGACGGCACGATCACCGACGGTAGCGTGAACCTCATTTCCCTTCCCGATGGCGGCGGCGTGTCGGAGATGAAGGCGTTTAACTCGCAGGACGGAATGGGGATAAAACTCGCGAACACGATGGGCATACGCACCGGATTCATTACCGGCCGGAAGTCTCCCGCGGTCTCGCAGCGCGCAAAAGAATTAAACGTCGCGTTTGTCTACCTGGGGCAGGCGACAAAGACGGCCGCGTTTGAAGAGTGCCTGCAGAAGGCTGGAGTGAGTGAAGAGGAAGTGGCTTACATGGGCGACGATCTGCCCGACCTGCCGGTGGCAAGGCGCGCCGGACTTGCTGTGGCCGTTGCCAACGCCGCTCCGGAGCTTAAGGCGATCAGCCACTATGTAACGAACGCCGGCGGTGGCGAGGGATCTGCACGAGAGGTCGTCGAGCTGATTTTGAAGGCACAGGGACGATGGGAAGAGGCGATTCCCAAGGCTTTGGCCTAGGGGTTGCGCTGCCCAAGTTGAGCCAGAATGGCTCAGCCCTGCTGTCTTGTGGCCCCGTAACCAATGATCAGCGCGGCCGCGCCTTCCACCCTATCGCGATGCTTTCGGCTATCTGCTTGAATAGCTCCTGTGCGTGGCTAGAGCTCTCTCCGCCGGTCAACAAGAACCCGGCGGAATGAGCCGTTACGTTGTTACGGGTACCAGGTGATCTGCATAGACGCATGGACGTCATTCTGCGGATTAGGCTTATAGACAGGAGCCGTCCATCGCTCGGCTTCGATCGCGCCCCGTACTTCCAGGTAATTCCGGACTCGCTTCGTGATGGAAAGCTGCAAGCTGTTCTGTGTGGTACCGCCGGGAATAAAGTCTTTGGTTGCCTTGGCGTTCCTGTAGCTCAACTGCACCTGCTCTCTGGGTGAGAGGTGATACGTGAGCCACGCTTGACCGCCCTTGGATTCGCGGCCAATCCAATCTCCGAGAATGAATCCTTTGTTCGTATAACCTTGCTTCTGAATTTGTTCCCAGTAGAGGAACAAGCCTTGATTGCTACGGTTCGATTCTGGATCTGTACTCGCGGCTTCCACTCGAAAATCGAGTGGATGCACCTTTGGGAAGTGCGACAGATACAAACCAGGACGGATGCCCGCGCGCCGCGGCGCACTGATCGGACTCACATCGTCGTGTGACAGCGAGTCCGTATACAGCGTCAGCCACGATCGCAGGTAGGGAAGACGATAAGAGAAATCAAACGTACCGAAGCGTGCTCCGGGATCGCCGCGCGATACCTTCTCCGCGGCCGATACATTCTGAAAGCTGAAAAAGCTCTTTAGAAAACTGCCGATCGTAATAGGGGCGTGATTCTTGCCGCCCCATATCACCGTCCGTTCAAAGCCGAATTCCAGGTTACCCGTTGGCTTAAAGCTGACCTTCTCAGCATGCACCCAGGGTGCGTTGGGATCGGTATGTCCCTGCAGACTGCCGACGAAAAACTGATAACGAAACGGACCCGTCAATCGAGAAAGCAGAGGAACGCGCAGCGGTTCGACGCGATCGATTTCGAAGGCGTAGATGTTCTCCGCATTGTTGCTCCACGCAAAACTCCCACCCCTGGCTGGGCCAAGCCAGTGATCGTTCTTGCCGAACGAGATTTCGTGCTTGAGTACCAGGTAAGACACATTGGCTTCAACGACTCGTACCTGGTTTACGGATGCGATGGGTCCTGCAGGAATAGTGTCTTGCTTCGGGTTGCTTGCAAAAGAGATGCCGTCATTCCCTGAGAGCAATTCGGCAAGCGCGGATGAATATCCAGGTGCGCCTGCCGCATACTGATACTCACCCCGGAAATAGAAAGCAAAACGCCGGATTCCCAGGCGCGTGCTGACGCCATTGACGCTATTGAATCCTTGCTGATAAGGGCGTCCATAATCGTTGATGACAGATTGTCCAAGATGAAAGCTGTCGCGCAGCGGCGTACCGCCGATGCCATCCAGGCGTGTATAGGCGCTCTCCAGCTCCTTGTACGTTTCTGTTTGCGTCGACAGCCTGCGAACGTCTGGTTCCAACTCTTGCTGTAGAGAGTGATAAATGCGACAGGCATCCCCATCCTCAGGCGCGGATTCCATCTTTGCCGAGGTAGCCTCGAGCATGTGGGCGATGCTCAGCCTGGTCCAGGGTCTCATCCCCACGTATGCCGTATCGACGTATCCCAGCCCATAGAGGCGATCCATGGCTGGATAGATCCAACTATCCAGTGGGACGTAGGTCGAGCCCATCTCACCGGCGAGGGAATCGCCTTTGAAAAGGTTGTCGCATCGGGTAGGTGACTCCGCTCGCGCGACAGGTAATAACAAAAACAGTGAGATGACGCAGCACACTTGCTTAAACATTCCACATTCCTTTAGAACTTGGCCTATCGCACATGAAGACAACACGCATTTCACCGTTCTCCCGATAAACCAACGGCCACCCAATCGTCGGAAGCTCTCGCTCGTTCTATAAGCAAACTCAACAGAACAATGAGCCAAAGGGGAAGCAGGAGATCGAACGCCTCAGCCTCAGCCACGCCACGGATCAGCACGAACAACAGCATGCTGAAGAAGAGAATTTTGAGAGGGCTCCGCGAAAGTTTTCGGATTTGCCGGTACAGGCTGCCGTATATGCCTCCCAGCAGACACACGCCCACCACTCCATAGGCATAGAACTGGGTAAGCCATTCGTTCTCTGCATGCCTTGCCTCGAACCGGTCGGGGCCAAAGGGAGGAATTACCTTCCACATGGAGTCAAACCCGTGCCCGATCCAGGGCTGCTCGAACGCCGCACTGGTCACGTACGCCCAGATGCCTGTTCGGCCTGTGAGGGTCTCGGCCTGGTTGCCGGCATTGGTATAGACCACGTAGTACGCCTGAAAGAGGCCCCAGAACACCAGGATGGCTAGCATGCCTGCGATCGTCAACATCACCTTTGTCTGTCTGGTGATGGACCGGTCTCGCAACAGGAGAAAGCCCTCGCTCAGCAGAAAAGCTACGAGAGTCGTCTTGCTCAAACTGCGAAGCAGGGTCACCGCCAGAAAGAAAATGATGAAGCCCCATCTTCCATCCTTGCGACGCACGAGGTATTGGGCCACGAAGATCGCCATCGCGCAGAGGTTCCCAATCTGGTTGGCATTGAAGTAGTCCTCATCGCCCAGGCGAAGGTCCGGTTGCGAGGGCATGATCCACGCGATCAGTGCCAGGCAGCATGCCCCGGCTACGAACCCTTTCAACAGCGCGTGAGATACGTGAGTGAAATCTCCGGCGCGCAGCAGCAGAAAGACAATGGCGATATCGACGGCCAGCCCACACCAGTAGGCAATCGAAGTCGGCAAAGAGACCGTGGCGCTCCACGCCAGGCTGCAAAGAGAGAACCCGAGAAAGGCGAGCACCCAGCGAATGGCCGGCAACCGGAGCATGGATCGAAACGACCGGCGAACATTCCCCACAGATTGGAACAAGGCCAGAATGACAACGAGCATGCCCAGACCGAGGCTGATTTCTGCGCCTGCACGCGGGGCTGCACCCAGCACCTGCACCGAAAACAGCGCCAGGATAATGCGGCTTGAAAAAAACAAACCGGTCGCAAATGCCAGCCCTGTCGACTCCAAGGGGGCACTGCGCGCTGTATCCATGGTGATAGCCGTAGCCATAAAGTTATTCTGGTCTCATGGAGTGCGAATCAACGGGTGTATAGGTCGGGAACCCCTTGGCTCCCGGCCGGCGGAAGATGGCGAAGAAAGGCGACGATGGACCAGAGCTCGTTGTCGCTGAGAACCCCTTTCGACCCTGGCATGCCGGATGGGCGAACTCCATAATCGAGAACCCGCTTGAGCTGCCCATCGGTATAGCCCTGCACGTCAAAGGAAGCCAACGAAGGAATCGGAGGCGAGACGTGAGCCACGAACGGCACGCCGGTATTCTGCCCATCGTTTCCGTGGCAGGAGACGCAATAATGCGAAAAAGCTACCTTGCCATCCGTCCGTGTCTGCGGTGTATCGGGCAACGGGTTTTTCTCATCCCTATTACCAATCAAAAAATGGTGCTTGGCAGAGGTGATGACTGCTGTCTCCAGTCTCCCTGGAGGACTGGCCTTGCATCCAGCGAGCAGCATGGCCAGGGCGAAGATGGTCGTGGGGTAGCGCATTCTATTCCACAACATGGACGGTGAGTGCCATCGAACCGTGCCCTGCACCGCAGAACACATAGCAATGGCCGACAAAGTCGCCGGTTGTATCCGGAGTGAATTGCACCTGCGCGGTGCCATGCGCGGTGACCTTGACTTCGGCATTCAACTCGCGAATGCGCAGCCCGTGAGGCACGTCTTCACTTTTCAATACAAGCACCACCGGCTCGCCTTTTTTTAGCGTGATTTCGCCCGGTTCGTACGAAAACCGATGAGCGGTAAGAGTGATCGTGCGGGGTTCCGGCTGCGCCCAGCTTGCACCCGGAGAGAGTACGGTTGCTCCAAAGACCGCAACAAGAAGAACCGCGAGCGTTGAGATTCTTTTTCATTCAATTTCTCCCTTCAAGCACACCGTAACGGGTTGAAGCGGAGGAGTTGTCGTATGCCGGTCAGTCAATTGTCATCATCTTGTCGCAGTCCGGCAGAGACCCTTTCGCAGCTCGGTTCACGCACATCGCGACAAAGAAATGACAAGTCGATAACAAGTCGCTCGGGCAATCTCTTCATACTCAACTTCAAGGCCAATTGCGTTCGTGAGGAAGACGTTGAGAGAGCAGCATAGGAAATCCGTTTTGATGAGAGCCGGGTTTGCTGTATGAACCTAGATCTACGGAGACGGATGATGCTATCGATCGAAGACCTCGAATCCGCATGCGATAGTGCTCAGCGCGTCGAGCCCAGCCCGGACGTGGTGGAGCCTGCGGAACTTCCGTTCCAGGCCATGTATTATCCCTTCGGCTTTCCGGCCCAGGTAATGACGAATTCTGAAGATGTACTGCTGCAGTACGAGCAAATTTGGGGAAAGTTCAGCAAACAGCACGATACCGAACCAATGCGAGTGGAGGTACAGGTAGTCGAGGGGGATGCGACCTCGTTTCCGCCAGAGCCGAGTTATCGATTTATGCAGCAGCTGATGATGTGCGTTGCAGATCCGCACAACTACAGCATGGTTGACGTCGAGTTGTGTCATGCCAAGATCGTGATTTCGCGGGCTGCTCTCAAGAACCGCCTGTATGCTCAGCATTTCTTGCTAGGAACACCCGTTTGCTGTGTCGCCACCCGGTACACGACGCCGATTCACGCCGCCTGCGTCGCGCTCGATGGCCGTGGGGTTCTTATGTGCGGTGACTCAGGGGTCGGCAAATCGTCGCTTTCCTATGCCTGCGCTCGTGCCGGCTGGACCTATATCAGCGATGACGCAAGCTTTCTGTTGACTGGAGGAACGAAGCGGCAGGTCGCGGGAAACTGTTATCAGTTCCGCTTTCGCCCGTCTGCCGCTCAACTCTTTCCAGAAATTGAAGGGCTTGAGATTACGCCACGGGCCGCCGGCAAACTATCGATCGAACTTCCCACGGCACAATTGCCCCACATCAAGAGTGCACAAAGCACGCGGGTAGACTTCATCGTCTTTCTTAAGCACAGTGTCGGTTCTTCGCCGCAGCTCATGCCCTATCGCAGAGATGTGGCGCGGCGGTTCATGCGGCAGGCGCTTTATGGATCGAAGCATGTTCGCGCGACGCAGCAGAGGGCAATCGAGCGCCTGTTAACTGCGGACGTTTTGGAATTGCGCTATACCGACCTTCAGTGGGCCATCGATCGGCTTCGGCTTCTGGTGAGGGAGGGGCGGTAAGACAGCTCGCGCTCGATTCCGCATCCAACGCGGCGGCGGCGCTCCCTTTCTGGAAACATCCCTCTGCATGGTCAAGGCATAAGAAATAAACCAACCTCACCTCGAAACCAAATAGCCCCGAAGGGGCGGCTGAAAGTAGCCCAGGACGCAGTCCTGGGTATGCGTAACGCGACGGATCGAGTCCCGCAGGGACGACTGAAAATTACCCAGGATGTAGTCCTGGGTGCACCCGCGCTACAAGCAAAAGCGTGCCCCACACCTGGTACTTCCGTGCGCCAGACGTGGAGCATCAGAAAATGCTCTGGCTTCGGTCTACACCCATTGCTCGCTGCGGCGAGGATGCTCGCTGCGGCGAGGATGCTCGCTGCGGCGAGGATGCGAAACTGCGGCGAGGATGCGAAACTGCTCTACGGGTTAAAGAACTTCAAAAGCTCTTCCTCATCGTGCTTGCTCAGCGAAGCACGGACACGCATGTGTCGAACGATCGTACCTGAGATACGAGGCGAAAACCCTTCCGGCGTATTGTGGCAGCGGCTGCAGTTCTGTGCGAAAAGCCGCTCGCCTTCGTTCTCGTGCTGCTGCGATGCGTGATTGACTGAAGCCGGTTTCTGACCTGCCGGGGCTGCTGCCGGATGATCCTGCGCGATAGCCGGTGGCAGCAGGGGTGCTTCTGTGAGAGCAATCAGCGTCGACAGGCGCTCACGTTCCTGCTGCTGCGCATGCGAAACGTTCGCAGCTGCCACGGGTTTCTTGTCAGAAGCCGGATGATCCTGCGCAGTCGCCTGCGGAAGCAAGGGGACTGCCGCCAGGGCAGCAAAGACAACGAGAAGGTGCTTTGTACTCATACTCATTTTCCTTTCCAGGCTGGGAACAGAAAGCGGTAAATGATACCGGTCTCCCATACGTTGTGGTTGCCAAAGGAAGAGAACTGCCGCGCATAACTGGTTTGAATTCTGGTATTGTGCGGCAGATTGTAATCGAGCCCAAAGTCTGCGCGCTGCGTGTTTACGCTCGATACGCCGTCGGTATTGGCCGAGTTGTCGACGCGGAAAGTCTGCTGCATGCGGAATAAAGGTTCAAACCGGCCAATGAAGCTATTTTCGCCGCCGAAGGCCTTCGTTCTGTAGGCAAACTCCGCCCAGTAGCCTTGCGAGTGCTCACCGCGGTTGAACTCCGAACGCAGTTGAAAACCGGTATTGGCAGGCTCCCACCATAAATGCGTTCCAAAAAAGTTCTCGTGCTTACCCTGAAGCAGGCGGCCGTACGACGCGCCCACCTCCAAACGCTGATCGGGCAGGTACAGGCTCACCCGCCCGCCAGAGGAGCGTTCGGACTGGAACTGTGCATTGCCGCTGCGGGCAGAGAAGTATGCCGCATAAGCAACGGAGTACTTGCGCCGCGCGATGACCGACCCGCGAAGCTGGCCGCCCAATCCCACGCCGGTAGCGAAGGTGCCAATATTGACGGAGGCCGGCCCATCCTGAAAGTTGCTGATCCAGAGAGGCGTCAGCCGCTCATTGTAGGTTCCAAAGGGAAGCAGGAAGCTGCCACCTACCACGGTGAGATGGGGCGAGGCGATGTAGTCGCCCTGTAGATAAGTGAGCGCAATGAACTTTGCGTGACCGTAACCGGGCTGGCTGCTGCTCCCCGGCGCCCACGTCTCAGCAAAAGTGGCCCGCGACTCGATCAGAAGATGCTGACCGATCGGCGCAGCCAGCAATGGCTCGATGATGGGCGTGTAGAACGTGTTGCCGTTATTCGTTTCGGTCAAGAAAGCCACACCGCCGGACAGAAGTGGCGTATTCTGGGCGGCGCCGGAGAGCGCGGAGCAAAGCAATGCCAGGATGAAGGCCGTGCGTTTCACTGCGCGCGTCGAGAGATGCGAAGTCAACGTCGAATACTGCATAACAGCCACAATAACGATGCCGGCCGCCTGATGTGTCTCACGATGGTCTGCATATTGTCAATTGATTGTCACGATTGCAAAACAAGAGGCGGTTGGCCGGCTGAAGTTTCCCGCAGCTTCACGCCGCCTTCGATGGGATCTCACTCGAACCTCACTCTTATACAGTTCGCCATCCAATCTCCGTTTCAGACAAAGCAATGACAATCGCTTTACGACGATATGACATTCCAGTATTAAAAGGAAGCTAGAGTCGGCATCAGTGAGTTTCGACCGGACTTGTTGCCTGCTCATTCGCAGAGCAGGCATTCCGGAGAGGCGAACGCCGGCCTTAATGCCCACACTTCATTCCAACCCGGGTCCTTACCGATTGAGCAGGCAACTGCAGATGCACGAGGCGGTGCTGAGCACATTCTGCGACCCTCTTCCCGAGCAATATGCAAAGCTGTGGCACCTGTCGGCTCAGGAATGGCAAACGCTCCTGCATTGGCTGGATACCAGTGGACTGGCACTGTATTTTCTCGATCGGGTGCTTGAACTGCAGCTGAGCCAGCTGTTGCCTCGCGCGGTGATGGCTCGCCTTCAACAGAACCTGATTGACAACACGGAACGCATGCGGGGCATGGTCGACGAATCGATAGCGCTCCACAGCGAATTTCAGAACGCCAACCTTTCCTACGCCACGCTCAAAGGGTTTTCGCTATGGCCTTATTCGGTGCCCAAGCCGCAACTTCGCTCGCAGCTCGACCTCAACTTCCTGGTAGCTGGCGAGAGTGTAGAGCAGGCGCGGCAAGTGCTGGAGCGCAGAGGCTATCATTTGCACGCGATCTGTGGCAGAAACTGGGAGTTCAGGACGGATGGGACGCCCGGAACTTCATTGAAAAATCTCTACAAAAATACGCCGAGCCGCTGCGTCGAATTGCACGTCGAGACCAGCCTCGAAGGCAGCCCTTCCTTACTGGCGCGCACCGTGAAGCGCCGCTTTCATGGAGTCTGTGCGCCGTCCCTGTCGCCGGCCGACCTCTTCTTAGCGCAGGGACTGCAACTGTATAAGCACATATGCAGCGAATTCTCACGCACAGCGCACGTCCTCGAGTTTTACCGGCACGTAGTCGCTCACCGCGAAGATAAGGCGTTTTGGTGTGAGCTCCGATCCGTTGCTGAGGAGAATCCCTGGGCTCCACTGGCACTCGGCGTGGTCACGTCAGTCGTCACTCGGGTGATGGGGGATTGCGCTCCAGAATCGTTCACCGAATGGACGGTGAACAAACTTCCTCCTTCCGCGCAGCGGTGGGTCGACCTCTATGCGCCGCACTCTGTCTTGGCCAGCTTTCCCGGCAGCAAACTGTATCTTCTCCTTCAGCGCGAGCTTGCATCGTCGGGCATCCCGGCAAAGCGTACTCTGCGGAAATCGCTTGTACCTCTGCGCCTGCCGTCGCAAATTTCACCCGCAGCGGTGAACGACAGCCTTCTTGTCCGTCTCCGCCGCGGTCAGGCTCAGCTTCGCCTCATTTGTTTTCGTTTGCGCTTTCACCTCACAGAGGGAGTTCGCTACATGTGGGAGTCATGGCGCTGGCATCAGCTTGCTTTGCGAGAACAACAAGAGAATGACAATTCCCTGACGAACGCATGACACGTCCGCACCCCTGCTTCCTTAGGGTCAAGTTCTAGAGCAAAATATCTATGTCGCAATCTTCCACTCTCGGTGCTTCAGCCAGTTCGATCAGAAGCCGCCGTTCGTTCCTGGCGGCGCCACGCATCGGCGCAACGCAACTGCCGCTTTTCCGCTTTGCGTGCAGCGCATCGCTCATGCTGGTGTTCCTCGCTGTTGCCGAACCGGCTGTAAGCGGCCAGACCTTGCCTTCCTCGGCTTCTTCGCAGATTTCTCCGCAGCTCTCTGGACAGCCGCCGGCAACCGCTGACAGCAATTCCCTGACGACCACGCCCGGCGACAGCTCCACGGATGACCGTACCGCTTCTTCGCGCAGTAGCGGCGGTAGTGACTCGACGTCTTCCTTTGGACTTTCTTCCGATCAGATCATCGAAATTCTGCAACAGAATCCCGATTTGGTTCTGGAGCTCAAGTCCCAGGCCGCTGATCGCTTGCAAGAGCAGGGCAAGCAGATCGATGCAAACCAGATCTCCGACGAGATGCTTTACCAGCAGATCGCCACCAATGCCGGCTTGCGCGCAAACATTACAACCTACCTCCGAGCCCGCGGATACGTATCGGACGATGAGCTACAGACTCCGACCTCCGGCGTCGGTTCAGGAAATGAAGACAGCGGTCTATCCCCTGCGCAGCGCGCGCTCATCCAGGCCAACGGAGGGGATCCGACGACCCTTTCCGCGCAGTCAGGTCTCGATGGCGGAGCGTCAAGCCCAGACGAAAGCGGATTGCTGGGAACATCTTCTCGATCCACCGATTCCAGTGGAGTCTTCCCGGGCGGAGGCCAAAGCGTCCGCGAGAGACCGGGCCATGAACAGGCGAATGCATCGACCGACGTGCCTAAGGTGCTGCGCATGCCTGCGCCCTACAACCTGCGATCGATGCGCGATCTCTACACGCAGATTCCAGACCAGACGGCGCATCTGAAGCGATTCGGTTCGGACGTGTTCGTGAGTCACGATATTTCCGCCGCGCGCGGTGTGTCGGCCCGAGATACTGCGCTCGACGTACCTCTTGGACCGGACTATGTCATCGGCCCCGGAGACACTCTAAGCATCGACATCTGGGGGGGCGTTACGCTGGTAGTCACCCGCCTGGTCGGTCGCGATGGCCGTATCCTTTTGCCGGAAGCTGGCTCTCTGCAGGTTGCGGGGTTGTCGCTCGAGAAGGCGCAGACCCTCATTGGCGACGCACTCAAACAGCAGTATCGCAATGCTCAGGTCGCGGTCACGGTATCGCGCCTTCGATCGGTTCGGGTGTATGTCGTCGGGGACGTGCAGCGTCCGGGTGGTTACGACATTAGTTCATTGGCGACTCCGCTGAGCGCGCTTTACGCCGCTGGCGGTCCCACCTCAGCAGGTTCCCTTCGTACATTGCGCCATCTTCGCGGGCAACAGGTTGTCGAGGAGGTGGATCTCTACGACTTTCTGCTTCATGGAGTACGCAACGGGAGCGGCCGCTTTGAAAGTGGAGACACACTGCTGGTCCCTCCCGCTGGCGTCGCCGTGGCAGTCTACGGCGCAGTCAAGCGGCCTGCCATTTATGAATTGAAGCCGGGTGAAACCTCACTGGAGACATTGCTGAACGATGCCGGCGGCTATACAGCCGCAGCGTCTCTCGGGCACATCGCGATCGAGCGTATCGACGCGAATCGTCAGCGCGAGACAGTCACTCTCAATCTTGCAGATAAGGAAGGCCCTCAGGCGGATCGTGATGCAATCGCCGCCTTCCAAGTCCAGGATGGCGATCGCATCCGGGTAGAACCAATCCTGCCTTACAGCCAACGAGCGGTCTATCTCGAAGGCCATGTCGCGCGTCCGGGGCGGTTGCCTTTCACCGATGGCATGCGCCTGGGTGACGTACTTCACAGTTATCGTGACATTCTTCCTGAGCCTGCGGATCATGCGGAGATTGTCCGGTTGATGCCGCCCGACCTCCACGCCGAGACGATCGATTTCAACGTGCCCGATGTGTTGATCGGCAATGGAAACATCGCTCTGCAGCCATTCGATACGATTCGTATTTTCGGTCGCTACGAAGTCGATGCGCCCAAAGTGACGATACTCGGCGAAGTGTTGCACGCCGGCTCCTACCCGCTGTCAAACGGCATGACAGCGGCGCGGCTTGTACGCATGGCTGGCGGTTTCAAGCGTGACGCATTGCTCGAACGGGCGGACCTGACCAGTTACACCGTAACCAACGGCAATCGCATTGCGGAGAGTCTCGCGATGACGCACATCGGAGCCGCGGTTGACGGAACGGACCCGAACGCGGATCTTGTTCTCAAGCCGGGCGACGTTCTTACAATTCATCAGATCACCGGATGGAACGACATCGGCGAGTCGGTAACCATTGAAGGCCAGGTCAAGTTCCCGGGAAGTTATGGATTCCACGATGGCGAGCGCCTCAGCTCGGTCTTGCGAAGGGCCGGAGGCTTTCTTCAGGCTGCCTACCCCATGGGTGCAGTACTGGTAAGGCAACAGGTTCGTGAGTTAGAGCAAAAGAGCCGTGAAGAACTCATCCGGCAGATCGAGGCCAACTCTGCGGCTGCACGGCTCTCGCCCAATCTGGGAGCCGGCGGCGATGGCGGCGGAACGTTGCAACTCATCAAGACACAGCAGGAGCAGGTTCTGCAGGACTTGAAGAATCATCCGCCAAGCGGCCGCCTAGTAGTTCACATCAGCGTCGACATTGATAGCTGGGCCGACACGCCAGCCGATGTCGAACTGCGCCGAGGCGACGTTCTCACGGTACCCAAGCAGCCCGGCTTTGTGCTGGTGACGGGCCAAGTCTATAACGCGACTGCGCTCACCTTTGCACCGGGTCAGACTGCAGGCTGGTACCTCAATCATGCAGGAGGAACCAACTCAACAGCGAATCGCAAGGAGGTATTCATTATCCGCGCCAATGGCTCGGTCGTTGGCCGGCACTCCGGAACCTGGCTCGATCCCAAGGTACTCTCCACCAAACTCAATCCGGGCGACGTTGTGGTCGTCCCGCAAAAAATCATTGGCGCTTCGCTGTTTTGGAGAAATCTGCTCACCACGGCGCAGCTGGCTTCCTCCATCGCCATCACCGCCTCCGTGGCGTCACTGTAGGGAACATGTCGAACCCTCGAAATTTCACGACGATGACCCCGCCGACAGAGTTCACGGACTTGATCCGCAATGAGGAGACGTCGACGCCGCTGGATGAGCATTGGGCTGTACGGGCCACGCTCCTGTGGGGGCGCCGGCGTTTGCTGGCTAAGGTAACCGCGATCACGTTCGTTGTAAGCCTCGGCCTGGCATTCACGATTCCGAAACGCTACCAGTCCAGCGCCAGCCTCATGCCACCCGATCAACAGGGCTCGGGTGCTCTCGTGCTGGCCGCTCTGGCGTCACATTCCGGCTCGCTGGGAGGTTTGGGTGGCCTCGCTGGAAATCTGTTGGGCGGCCACACTACGACGGCCCTATTTATTGACCTGCTGCGCAGCTCGACCGTAACCGGTCACCTTATCGATCGCTTCGATCTCCAGCATCTCTATCACAAGCGCTATCGCATCGACACAGCCAAGCGTCTCGCCAGTCGGACGACCATCGTCGAGGAAAAAAAAGGCGGAGTCCTTACGATTGAGGTAGAGGACGAAGATCCCAGGCGTGCCCGTGATCTAGCCCAGGCGTACCTTGATGAACTAAATAAACTGCTCACACAGACCAGCACTTCATCCGCCCATCGTGAACGCGTTTTTATCGAGCGCCGTCTTAATGCGGTCACCAATGACCTTGAGCGCGCACAGCTTGAGCTAAGCGAATTCTCAAGCAAAAACAGCACGGTCGACATCAAAGAGCAAACGCGCGCCATGGTCGATGCGGGTGCGCGCCTGCAAGGTGAGCTGCTGGCCGCCCAGTCTGGCCTCGAGTCCCTGCGACAGATTTATGGCAATGGGAATGTGCGCGTGCGCGAAACAGAGGCCCGCATCGCCAGCCTGCAACACGATTTGCAACAACTGACTGGGTCTTCTGCCCCGTTGACTCCGAACATCGATGCTGGCGGCAGCAGTACAAACCGCGACGCGGACGACAAGGGTGAACTCTATCCTCCGTTGCGTCAGCTTCCAAGACTTGCGGTTCCCTATACCGATCTCTACCGCAAGGTGCGTGTGCAAGAGACCGTCTTTGAGCTGCTCACCCAGCAATACGAGATCGCCCGGATTCAGGAGGCGAAGGATCTTCCGGTAGTCAGTGTGATTGACGCGCCCGGGATCCCGGAGAAGAAGTCATTTCCGCATCGCGGGTTGATCACTCTGGCGTTCACATGCATAGCCTTCATCGGCACCGCGGCGCTGATCCTGATCCGGGATCGTTGGTCAAAAGTCGATCCGAGTGATCCCCGCAGAGCCCTGGCGACAGAAGTACTGTTGGCGGTGCGCAAACAAGTTCATTCGATTTCCGCCATCAGGCGGGGTGCCGCATGAGACGGCTACCCATCCGGGAGGTATCAAGTCAGGAGGTTTCAAGGCTATGAAAGTGGTACTCGCCGCTGCTTCTTTTTCCTCACACATTTCAGGGTTGCAGCGTCACGCCTTCAACATGGTGCGGTGCCTTCTGCAACTGCCGGAGATCTCTGCCGTACATCTCGTTGTTGCCCCGTGGCAACGTGCACTTACCGAATCCGCGGGCTTTGACGGAGACTCCCGGCTTACCGTGCATGTCGCTGAAATGGATCTAGGCTCACTCAGCAGGAACGTGTGGTACTACAAGCAGCTACCGCTGCTCGCAGCTCGTGTGCAGGCTGACGTGGTTCAGCTGACATACCCCATGCCGATAAATGCCGAAGCGTTCCATTGCCCAACCGTCGTGACGCTGCATGATCTGTACCCCTACGAAATCCCGCTCAATTTTGGCTTTCCGAAATTCATTTTTAATCGCCTGGTCTTGCAGCAATGCCTGCGCAACGCCGATGCGATCGCTTGCGTTTCAGACATTACCAGCGTCCTTCTTAAGCGTTATGCTCCCGCCAGCGCATGGCGGAAGGCGATACGTATCTACAACTGCATCGAGGCCGAGCCGCTTCGCGCCAAGCAGGTAGCCAGTCCGGCTCTGCAGGACGTACCGTTCCTGCTCTGCGTTGCCCAGCACCGTCGCAACAAGAACATTCCCTTGCTGCTGCAGACATTTGCCCGTTTACTTGAGCGCCGGCAAGTCGATCAGGACATGCAACTTGTGGTCGTCGGCATTTCCGGGCCAGAAACGGAACGCATCCACGGCCTGGTGTCGCAACTCTCCCTGGAGGGCAAGGTCCACTTTATGGAGGGGCTCTCTGAGCCTGAACTGCAATGGTGCTATGCGCAGTGCGAAGCGCTGGTTGTGCCTTCCAAGACCGAGGGTTTTGGCCTCCCGGTCGCAGAGGCGCTGCTCGCCGGGTGCCGGGTGGTGTGTTCAGATATACCAGCCTTTCGCGAAGTGGGTGGGGAATATTGCCGCTTCGTCGCCTTGCGGGGAGATGTAGAGGCAGCGCTCGCAGAAGCGATTGTGACCACACTTCAGGAACCGAGGAAGGAGCCCATCCTGCTTCCGCAGTTTTCCGCCGCCTTGTTAGCCAAACAGTACTTAAGTCTTTATCGCGGGCTACTTGCGACCGCGCCGCTGGCGCAAGATGTCACGTTCCCTGCCTCGCTCCACGCGGCGTCCGAAAGGCGGTTGCCGTGAGATCAGCTCTGCGGGATTCACAACTCGCGAGAGAGGTCCCCAACGATACCGAAATGGACGCGTACGAGTGGCCAGACCCGGAGCCGGTTGTGCCCGCGGTAGAACCAACCAGGCGCATCGGTGATGCCAAGGCAAGCCGCGCTTATGCGCTCGCAAAGCGAGCGTCAGACATCATCGCATCTTCGGTCCTTCTGCTGTTGTCAGCCCCTCTTCTCATACTGATTGGGATACTGGTGCGCCTGGACTCAGCCGGACCAGTGCTCTTCATCCAGAAAAGGGTAGGGCGAGAGGGAGAGCTCTTCAGTATCTATAAGTTCCGGTCGATGCACCCAGGCGCGCCGAAATATGAGATATCGCCAACAACCGCCCATGACCCGCGGGTAACGCGCATCGGAAGACTTCTGCGCGGAACGAGCCTGGACGAACTACCTCAACTGGTAAACGTTCTGCTGGGGAATATGTCTCTGGTTGGGCCGAGACCGGAAATGCCGTTCATTGTGGCAGGCTATGATTCTTGGCAGCTACAGAGATTGCAGGTACTCCCGGGCATGACCGGACTGTGGCAACTGAGTGCCGCCAGAACCTCACCCATTCACGACAATCTTCATTACGATCTCTGGTACATCGAGAACCGGACGTTTTCCCTGGATATGGTGATTCTGGTCCGCACCCTCTTCGCGCTGCGCGGCGGGGTGTGAGGAAACAAACTCGCCGCTCCAATTAGCTGAATATTCACCTGCGCCGGCTTCCCCTTCCATACGGCAAACGGGACTGCCCCTATACTAGGCACAAGATGCGAACCGTCCGCCAGTAACCCCACAAGCAGTTACTACCTGGAGAGCCGGAAGTTACTACTTTCCCGGGAAACTCGTTTACTCCTCCTGTAGGGTAACTATATTGCACTGTCGGGTTTTCGACTGCGACACTGAGAGGCAGAGTTCCTTTGGACTGTCTATACTGAGCGGTAAAAGACAAGGGATCCGCAAGCCAAGCCTCACTGATGCACCCTAAAACTAACTTAATTGTTCGTCTCTGCCTCTCCTCTAAGCAAGATTCCTCAAAAGATCATCTCCCTGGTGAAGGTACCACTGCATGTGTGAACAGGTTATCTGCCGCCGCTCTTCCGCTCGCGCAGGGTCATCCGCCGATATGAGGACGCGCGCGCGCGTTCTTGCGCTCAGTTTGTTCGTAATCGCGTGGTTCGCCCTTCCTGTCGCACGCCTGTTCGCGCAAACACCGGTGCCGGTGTTGACCTGGCGTTATGACCTCACACATGCAGGGGCAAACACCAGTGAAACCGCACTGACGCCCGCCAACGTTAACCCGGCCACTTTTGGCAAGCTCTTCACCCTTCCCGTCGATGGAACGACCTATGCCCAACCGCTCTATGTTCCAGGACTCACCATGGGTGATGGCCAGGTACACAATGTGCTTTTCGTGGCGACCGGAATGGACTCGGTGTACGCCTTCGATGCCGACTCCAATGGCGGCGCAAACGCAAACCCGTTGTGGAAAGTAACTCTTCTGGACGCGGCTCACGGCGCGGGTCCCGGCGCCACAGTGATTCCGTACATGGATACCGGCTCGCCTGACGTTGCTCCGTTTGTGGGTGTGACTGGTACCCCAACCATCGATCCTGCGACCAACACGCTCTATCTGGTAGCCAATTCCAAGGAAAGTGGCGTTTACTTCTCTCGGCTTCATGCCATCAACCTTCTCACCGGCGCCGAGCAGGCGAATAGCCCGGTGGTGGTGACTGCAACCGTGTCGGGTACGGGTGCCGGTAGTTCTGGTGGCCAGCTTACGTTTAGTCCATTGGCGGAGAACCAGCGCACCGCCTTGAATTTCTATAATGGCTCGGTTTATTTCGGGTATGCCGCGCACGGAGACATTGGCTTGTGGCACGGTTGGCTCTTCGCCTATAACGGCAAGACGCTGGTCCAGACTGCCGCGGTCTGTATGTCCCCAAACGGCACCGGCGACGGAATCTGGGAGTCAGGCGCAGGCATGCCCATCGACGATGGCGCGCCAGGCGGACGAATGTTTGCCGCCCTGGCCAACGGCCCCGTCACGAAATATCCAGCGTTCACAGCAAACACGGAACTGGGCGAAAGCATTGTCGACTTCAGTCTGGCCAATGGTGGAATCCAGGCGACCGACGCGTTTACGCCGTTCAACTATAACGACCTCAACACCGAGGATGTTGATCAGGGGTCGGGCGGAGTTCTGATGTTGCCCATTCAACAGGGTTCGGTTCCCCGTGTTCTGGTGCAAGTAGGTAAGGAAGGACGAATCCTGGTCCTTAACCGTGACAATCTTGGTGGCCTGGTGGGCGCAGGCGCAACCTCCAACACCAATGCGCTGCAGGATATCCCCAATGGTGTGAAGGGCCTTTGGAGCACGCCGGCCTATTGGAATGGCGGTGTTTACATGTGGGGCAACGGCGACGTGGCCAAGCGCTTCGACTTCGACAGCGGGGTCATCAACACCACGCCTTCCAGCCAGGGAACCATCTCATCGGCATTTCCGGGCGCTTCTTTCACGGTCTCTTCCAATGGAGATGATCAGGGAATTGCGTGGGCGGTCCGAACGGACGAGTTCAACACGCGAGGGCCTGGCGTTCTGTATGCGTGGGACGCTACAGACCTCGGCAACCTGTTCTACGAGAGCGATACGAACCTCAAGCGCGACTCCGCGGGCCCAGCGACCAAGTTTGCTATACCGATTGTGACGAATGGCAAGGTATATGTGGGAGGCCGCGTCCAGGTGGACGTGTACGGCCTGCTCAACGGGGAACCGTCGGCAGTCGCACCAGCGATTACGCCGGACGGAGGCTCTTTTGCAGCAACGCAGACCGTCACGCTTAGCACGACGACAGCGTCCGCCAATATCTACTACACCCTCGACGGGTCCACACCGACGCCTGCCTCAACCCTTTACTCCGGTCCGATCACCATCAGTGCAGCCGCAACCATTGGCGCCATCGCAAGCGCAGACGGGTATCTGCAAAGCCCTGTCAGCAGTGCCGTGTTCGCATTCACGACGCAGGTCCCGCTGGTGACATTTTCCCCCGCTCCCGGCGCCTACACGGGGACGCAGCAGGTAACTCTTGCGGATACAGATACCGCGGCGAAGATCTACTATACGACCGACGGATCTGCCCCGACCGCTTCGTCGACCGCGTACACCGCACCGCTTACGGTCTCAACCACTGAAACTATCAACGCCATTGCAATCGACCCCAGTCTGCAGAACAGCGCGGTGGCTGTCGGGGCCTACACGATTCAGTCGACCGGCTGCAATATCAATTTCACCAGCGGGTTCTCCTCGACTGCCGGGCTGACGTTGAATGGCAATGCGATCGCCACCGACGATACCCGGTTGCAGCTGACCAATGGGAATACAGATCAGGCCGGCAGCGTCTTCTGTAATCAGCCCATAAGCATCCAGGCATTCACCACCGACTTCGAGTTTCAGCTATCGACTCCGCAGGCTGATGGCATTACGTTCACTATCCAGAACAACGGGCCCACTGCGGTGGGCAGCGACTCAGCCGGACTCGGCTATGCCGGTATTCCGAACAGCGTGGCCCTCAAATTCGACTTTTACAACGACGCAGGTGAAGGCAATGACTCGACGGGTATATATACAGATGGGGCACTACCCACTGTTCCAGCTGTCGATATGACTTCGAGTGGTGTCTTGTTGACCAGTGGCAACGCCTCGGAGGCGCACGTGACCTACGACGGAACCACGCTCACCATGGTGCTGACCGACCTCGTTGTGCACAAGACATTCACGCTGAGCAAAGTCATCAACATTCCCCAAATCGTGGGGGGCAACACTGCCTATGTCGGTTTCACCGGCAGTACCAGTAATCTTACGGCGAGCCAGAAACTTTTGACGTGGACCTATTCTGCGCAGCTTGCAGCCCCGGCTACGGCCACTCCCGTCTTTACACCGGCTGCAGGCAACTATGCTGATGCGCAAAACGTTGTGCTGAGCAGCACCACCTCGGGTGCAGTGATCTACTACACAACCGACGGAACGACTCCCACGACGTCATCCTCTGTTTACGGTGGCGCCATTCCCGTGGGTGCAGGCACAAAAACCATTGAAGCAATTGCGGTCGCCCCGGCTTTCGCGCAGAGTGCGGTGGCTACAGCCACGTACGTGGTGACAATACCGGCCCCCGCGTTCATCTTGAGTGCTACCTCGCCGGCTGCTATCTCTGCTGGAGGGTCAGCGGCCTCTACGATTACCATCACGCCGAGCGGTGGCTTCGCCGGCACGGTCAGCCTGAGTTGTGCCGTCACCGGCAGCCCTGCAAGCGTTGTAGATGCGCCTGCGTGCTCCGCAACGGCCCCAAGTGCAATTTCCGGAACGAGCGCGGTCACCGCGACGGTTACCTTAACCACGACGGCGGCTTCAACTACAGCTCTCGTCCATCCGCTGAGAGGGCTCTTCACCTTCGGTGGAGGGAGTATGGCTGCGCTGCTTCTCTTTGCTCTGCCGGCTCGCCGGCGCAAGTGGCAAACCCTTTTTGGCCTGCTGTTGTTTGTGGCCTTTGCCGGTCTGGGTATCGGATGCAGCAGCGGCTCTACCGGCTCACACGTTGCCTCCGGCACGCCTAATCCTGGAACGACTGCGGGGAGCTATACCGTCACCGTGACCGGTACCAGCGGCGCGACAACCGCCAACACGACGGTTAACGTTACGGTGAATTGAAGCGGTTTCCCAATCGCTCTAGAGCAGTTTCGCATCCTCGCCGCAGCGAGCAAATGGGCGTAGACCGGCCTTGCCGCAGCGAGCTTCCTTGCCACAGCGAGCTTCCTCGCCACAGCGAGCTTCCTCGCCACAGCGAGCTTCCTCGCCACAGCGAGCTTCCTCGCCGCAGCGAGCTTAGCTACCAGCCTTTACGTGGTTTTCTCTCAAAGAAAACGATGCCTCGCTACTCTTGCCACACCACAGTCATTGCGAAAATGCCTCAGACATGGGAGTACGCAAATCTAAACCTGCCGCTTCGTCACACGCGCAGGGCCGCATGGCAGAAAGCAGTCGGATCAGAGTCCTGATTCTCTCGCAAGCTGATCTTCAACATCCGCCCTCGTACGGAGAGTGCGAATCAGCACCGGCATCAAAAACAGGATGGCAATCACCGTAGTGAGCATCCCACCCACTACCACCCGCGCCAGAGGCTGCTGTGCCTGAGCGCCGATACCGTTCGCAAAGGCAGCCGGGCAAAGTCCAAGTCCTGCTGCCATGCAGGCCATAACCACCGGCCGCATCTCGTCTATGCAGCCCTTGGTCAGCCCTCGGTCGAACCCTTCCTCTTCCTGTGCACGGCGGATACCCGACAGAAACACGACCGCACCCAGCGTGGCGACTCCGGTCAGGGAGGTAAAGCCGACTGCAGCCGAGATGCTGAAGTTGGTATGAGTGACGTAGAGTGCAAGCACACCGCCGACTGCCCCAAAAGGAAGCGTGCCGAGAACGATCAGCGCATCCTTCCATGTGCGGAATTGAATATAGAGCAGGACCAGGATAGCCACCAGGCTGATCGGTATTACGAAGGAAAGACGGCGCTGTTCCTTTTGCAGGCTATCGAACTCCCCAGCCCAGGTGTAGTTGTAGCCTGCGGGCAGCTTAACCTTATCCGTCAGCCGGTGTTGCAGATCTTGAATCGTCGTGGCCAGGTCGCGCCCGCGGACGCTGAATTTGATTGGGATGTAACGTCGTCCGTTCTCGCGGAAGATCATAAACGCTCCGTCGTGTGTCTCGACGTCGGCGATCTGTCCGATGGGGAGCCGGCCTCCATCCGGGGTGGGCAGCAGGATGCCGCGAACGGCTTCTGGACCATTGCGAAATCGCTCAGGAAAACGAACGGTCAGATCGAACCTGCGATCTCCCTCAATGATCTGCGTAAGCGCTGCGCCACCCACCGCTGCTTGAATCGTGGCATTCACGTCCGCTGCCGCCAAACCATACCGCGCAGCCTTGGCACGGTCGATGCGGATAAGCAGGCTAGGCTGTCCGCCGACGCGGAAGACACCCACATCCGCAACGCCTTTTACCGATTGCATGGTTTGCGTGATCTGGTCAGCGACGTGTGACAGCGTATCGAAGTCGTCGCCAAATAGCTTGAGCGAGTTTTCGCCCTTGACGCCAGACATCGCTTCTTCAACATTGTCCTGAATGTTTTGCGAGAAGTTCAGATCTACGCCCGGAATATACGAGAGCCGGTGGCTCATCTCATCGATGAGCTTGTTCTTTGTGAGCCCAGGCCTCCACTCGCTTGGCGGTTTAAGGGTCACACCGATCTCCACGTCATTAAACGTAACCACGTCTGTTCCATCGTCGGGCCGGCCCATCTGGGAAACGGTCTGAGTGACTTCAGGAGACTTGGCAAGCTGTGCGCGCAGGTCGTCGGCAATGTTCGCGGCAGCCTGGAACGAAATGTCCTGGGGCAGCGTCGCGCGAATCCAGAGGTTGCCTTCTTCCAGCGGAGGCATGAATTCGCCGCCTACAAACGTGAACAGGACGCCTGCGCAAACCAGGCATACCAGCGCCACAATCCACGTAACCGTCCGATGGGCGAGCACGGCAGGAAGAGCACGATCGTAACGCCGCAGCAGAAAGCCCCCGAGACGCGTTTCGTGTTTCTCAGCATCGATATGGGCGGGCGCGACAAAGTAGGCCAGTACCGGCGCAAAAACAAGAGCAAAGAGCAGAGCTCCTATCAGCGCAAAGCCGTAAGTAACCGACATGGGCGCAAAAATCTTGCCGGGCACTCCCTGCATGGTGAACAGAGGAATGAACGCCACCAGGATGATGAGCGTGGCGAAAAGCACAGGCTTGGCAGCGTTGCTCGCCCCTTCCACAATCAGATCGCGGGTCTGGTCGTGCTCTCCACGGCGGGAAAGCATCCGATAGATGCTTTCCACTACAACGATCGCCGCATCCACGAGAATGCCGAAATCGATCGCTCCAATCGAGATGAGATTGGCAGACTGACCGGTCAGCACCATCATGGAGAAGGCAAACAATACGGCGAACGGTATGGTAATCGCGGCAATGAAGCTGATGCGCAGGTCGCCCAGCATGGCGATGAGCACAAGCGTAACCAGAATCAGGCCGCTCAACACGACGTGGCGAACGGTATGGGTCGTTGTATTGATGAGGTTCGTGCGGTCGTAGACCGTACTGATATGCATGCCCGAAGGCAGCAGGCCGCCATAGTTCAGCTCATGAATTTTCTTTTTTAAGCCTTCCAGCGCCGGCAGCGACTTTTCTTCTTTCTGCAGCAGGACGATGCCGAGCACCACGTCCGGCTCGCCATTGCGCCCCACTTTTCCAAGCCTGGGCTGATACCCTTCTTTCACTTCTCCCAGATCGCGCACCAGCACCGGGGCGCCATTTCGCTCAGCCACCACAACCGAACCGATATCGCCGGTGCCCTTCAGCAAGCCAATCGAGCGCACATTGATGTTCTGATCGCCCAGAGTGAGATAGTTGCCGCCCGCGTTGGCATTGCTGTTCTGCACCGCGCTCAGCACCTGCGGCAGGGTCACATTCATCGCCAAGAGTTTGTTGGGATCAACTTCCACCTGGTACTGCCGGGTCGTGCCGCCAAAGGTCGTAATGTCGATGATTCCCGGCACCTGCCTCAGTTCGCGGCGAACGAGAAAGTCTTGCGTGGCTTTAAGCTCATTCAGCGAATAGCTCGGCCCGGTTAGCTGGTAGCGATAGATTTCACCGATAGGCGACCATGGCGAAAGTTGGGGTTGCAAGCCATTCGGCAGGGCAAGCGTCTGCAGACGGTTCAATACTTCCTGTTTATCGCGGAAGTAGTCACTGTCGAAATTGAAGTACAGCTTTACGTCACTAAGGCCGAAGATGCTGATGGAGCGTACCTGGTCCAGGTGGGGCGCTCCGTTGAGCGTGGCCTCGACCGGTACAGTCACCTGCTGTTCCATTTCTTCCGCCGACCAGGCAGGATTTTGCGTGATGATTTCCACCAGCGGTGGAGACGGGTCGGGGTACGCCTCGATATCGAGCTTTATAAAAGCGTAAACGCCCACCTCGAGTGAGACGACAAATACGATGAGCACGATGGCGCGGTATTCCAACAGCGTTCGAATCAGTGCTTTCATGCTCAGTCTCCGGTCGGCGCACGCAGTAGCGCGGCTCCCGCGGTGACCACCCGATCACCGTCTTTAAGTCCGCTGGAGACGACCACCGTCTGGTCGCGAATGGCGCCTGTCGTCACCTGATGCTGTTCGTATTTCCCTGGGGTGGTTTCAAGAAAAACGTAGCTCGCAGTGCCCTGGTGGATGATGGAAGACGTTGGCAGAATGAATTGCGGGGCGGTGGCGCGCGCGACTGAGAGCGTAGCGAACATATCGGGTTTTAGCCGATGCTGGCGGTTAGGCATCACGACACGCACTTTAAGCGTTCGGCTGACAGGGTCGATGGCGTCGGAGATGTTCGAAATGACGCCATGCAGCGTTTCTCCGGGATAGGCCGGGAGCGACACATCGACCGATTGCGCGGAGCGAATGGCGCCCAGGTCGCGCTCAAACACATCGCCAAGAATCCACACGGAGTCCAGATTGGCGATGGTCGCAATCGGGGTGGCATTATCGAGCGAGCGTTGCATTTCGCCGCTTGCGGTTCCAATCTCGAGTACGGCGCCACTGATCGGTGCGCGCAAAGCCACTGTGTCTGAAGAGCCCTCAGGTGAAAACCCCAATATGTTGATCCGTTGCACGTTGCGCGCGAGTTCAGCATGCGCGGCCTGGGCTGTGGCCTCAATGTCGTCGTAGTCGCGTTGCGCCATCACTTCGTGTTGCAGCAGCAGTTTGGCGCGGTCAAGTTGATGGTCGGAACGGGTCACCTCAATTTTGGCTTTATCGTAGTCCGCCCTTACGCCGGCGATTTCGCTGCTTTGCAACGTTCCAATGGTTTGTCCCTTTTGCACTTCCTGCCCGGGCCGAACAAACAATTCGACCAGGCGTCCGGTCACCTGCGAGTACACATGCACCACGCGCGTGGGGTCGGGAACAACACGCGCGGCAAGTTCCAGCCGGTCGGTAACCGATTGTGGATGAAATGCCGCTACCTCAACCGAACTTTTCTGCGGAGCTGCCTCACCGCTGCCGGCGGATTGGTCCTGACAACCGAGACAGGAGAGAAACAGCAGAGTGCTGATCGAGATTGCGTATCTCGTTGCGTACCTCGTTGCGTACCTCGCGGGCGAACGACTCATGGGAGCATCTCCGATGCGGCGACATAGCTGAGTTGGTGGAGAGCCAGCCAGACCTGCGCGTTGGCATTCAGCGTATCGAGGTTGGTCTGACGATAATCGCGAAGAGCGTCCAGGTAGTCGAGCAGGGTGCTGCCTCCGTGACGATAACTGAATTCGAGGTTGTCGCGGACGCGCGAGGCTTCCCCCAGATAGCGGGCGTTGTAGCGGCGTGCCTGCGCCAGTGCAGTCTGGTAAGCCGCCCACGCCTGGTCCACGTCGCTCATGACCAGGTTGCGAACAGCAATCTCAGCAAAGTGGCTGGACTGCGCTTCGTAGCGGGTCCGTTCCTTTTCGCCCTGATTGCGATCGAAGATACGCAAGGGAAAGCTAACCTGGAAACCTGCGGAGTTGTCATTCCCTGAGCGGTCGTATTCTCCGCCGAGCGTTGGGTCCGCGGCGCCGGAGGCTTGCGCCAGTTTCACGTTCGCTTCCGCCAGGCGTACCGATTGCTGAGCTGCCTGATAATCTGGCCGTTCTGCCAACGCCCGCTGCTCCACCTCCGCCAGAGTGGGTGTCAACTGCGGAGGATCGAGCGCGCCTGTGATGTCAAAGCCTGCTGTCTGCTGGTCCATACCGAGCAGCATTTTGAGCTGGTCAGCAGCCTGCACACCATCCAATTGGGCGCTATCGTAGTCGGCCTCAAATTCGGCAAGCTGCAAGTCAATACGATCAAAGTCGGTGGCGCTGATGTCTCCGGAGTCCATCCGGACCTTACTCAGCTCAACGGTCTTCCGGTAGCCCTGCAGGTTGTCTTCGGTTACCTTCAACGCTGCCTTGGCGGCCAACATCTGGGTAAACGCCTGCTTGACGGCGAGAATGGTTTGCCGCTCGGCGTCCTTGTACTGGCTCTGGGTCACGTCCGTTGTGGCATGAGCCAGGTCGAGACGCCAACGCCGCTTTTGCCCTCGCTCAAACAGTCGCGAAAGGTTTGCAGAATAAGAGTAGGGATTGCCGGGATTGTTGGCCGGCAGCGTCACATCCGTGCCGCCAAGCGCGAGATTGGGGTTCTGGCGCAGCCCCGCGGTCACTTCGCCGGCCTTGATAGCGATCACGTGCTGCCGGCCGGAGAGGAGAGACGGATTGTTCGCGCGTGCCAGCCCGATGGCTTGCTGCAGGGTCAGGGGCATGACGGCGGTCTGTGCCCTCAAGGGCCCACCAGTAAGCAGGACCAGCCAAAGAGCAGAATATCTCAAGCGCATTACTGAAATCCTATATCGAGAGCCCCCCAAAGTCGCGCCGGGCCGTGCCTTAAGCCACCTAGGAGTAACTGCGCTCACCAATAAGTCCATGCGCCTTGATGCGGTGCCGTTGCGGCTTATCAGCCCAGAAAGGCAATACATGCTGGGCTGTGTACCGCAATATATTGTCCCGTGAACGTAAGCAAGCCTGATTTACGATCTGCCTTGAAGATCGTGATATTGTCACTGCGTTGATTGCAGGCATACATAAAGTTCCCGCCGGGGGCGAACGCCAGATACCGCGGATAGTCACCCATGGTGGACGTTTCGCCCGCGTAACGCAGACTGCCATCACTCTCGAGCGCAAACACGGCGACGGTGTCGTTCAGACGGTTCGCCGCATAAAGAAAGCGCCCGTCTGCTGACAACAGAATCTCTGAGCTGAAGTTGGTCCCTTGAAAGCCTGGTGGAAGGGCCGATATGGTCTGTTGCGCGTGCAGCGACCCCGTGCTGGGATCGAAATGGAAAAATGCCAGCGTAGACGACTCCTCCTGCAATGAGTACAGCCAACGCCCGTTGCGATGGAACACGAAGTGGCGCGGCCCATCGCCGGCAGGCAGGGCAACATAGGGAACGCCGGCCGGGGTCAGCTTGCCGGCGCCCGGATCGAAAGCAAACACGTACAAACGATCCTGGCCCAGATCCGTTTGCAACACAAAGCGGTTGCTCGGATCGGGTTGGATCATGTGCGCGTGTGGCGCATCATGGCCGCTGATGGCAAAGCTGCCCTGGGGCGCACCCAAAGCCGCCGCTGGTCCTACATCTCCCGTATCCTGATGTACGTAGCTGGCGGGTCCCAGTTCTCCGGTCGGCAGAATCGGCACCACGGCGATGTTGCCACCGGCATAGTTTGCAACAAAAACATACTTTCCGGATGCATCGACGCTCAGGTGAGCGGGTCCCGCTCCTTCTGAACTGACGGTATTGAGTGGCCGTAGATCTCCATTGGCCCGATTCACCGCATAAGCTACAACCGCACCATGCTTGCCTCCGGGATCGCCTACTTCTTTAGCAGCGTAAAGAAAGCGGCCCGAAGGATCGATAGCAAGCCACGAAGCATGGTCCAGTTCTGCGGCCAGCTTGACCCGGGTCATTGCACCGGTCGTGGAATTCACATCGTAGAGATAGATGCCCCGTTCGTTTTCATCGCCGTCCGAGGCCACGTATGCCAACACGCTGTGGCCGCTGCCGTCTCCCAGGGCCGGTTTGATCACCGCACAGAGCGCGGCCAGGGCGAAGGAGTTCTTGAGCAGCGTGCGGCGGCTATAGCGGGCGTGTTCTTCTTCTTTGCGTTTGATCATCTGGGGAGGCATGGAACATTATCCCCTGTCGATCGAGATGCGACAAAGTTCTGTAGTTACTGGTTGGGACCATGATTGTGGAGCGACCCAGCCGCTGCTGAGTTCTGCGCGAAGCGGTACCGTGCCCAGACTCCTGCACGCACACTCGGCCAGCCCGGTAGCTTGGTGGAGGGCGGCAACACTGCCGTGGTACACTTTGGCGCAAATTCTTTTGCGCAAATTCTTTTGGACAAAATGACTATCAAATTTCATTTCACACGACAGATTGCAGCTATTTTGTTGCTGAGCTCCGCTTGCGTAGTCATAGCCCCGTCACCCCGGGCGGCGGCCGCCGGGCCGGACGACAGCTTTCGTCCGCGTGGCCGGCACCTCATCTATGTCACGCTGCCCGGGTCGTTGACGCAGCCTGGCTGGGTCAATGGAATCGGCATCGTAGTGCTCGACGCCAATGACCACTATCGCTTCGTCAAGCGCATCCCTACATGGGAATATGCCGCCAGCTTGAGTCCTGAACAGGTCTCGGGAGTCGCAGCCAGCCCAGTCACTAACTTCATTTACGTGGCCGCGCGCGGCCGGTTGGGCGCCTTCGACCTCAGCACCGACAAGATGGTCTGGTCCGTCACGCTCGACGGAAAGTGTTGCGAACGCCCGCAGGTGACGCCCGATGGCAAGATCGTAGTCGTCGGCGGCGACCTGCAGGACTATTGGTATGAAGTCGACGCCAAAACCGGTAGACTGATCGGCAAGCTGGAAGCGCCCGAAAGCCCAAATTCGCATAATCTAAATTTGAGCGCCGATGGCAAGACAGCGTTCATGTCGCCCAACAACAAAGTGATGACGATCTCTGATGTCGAATCACGCAAGGTCATCAAAACCATCCCCTTCCCCGATAACGTGCGTGTCTTTGTGCTGAATAAGGATGCGAGCAGGATCTACGCCAATAACGATAACTTCCTAGGCTTTTTGATTGCCGATGTGGCCAAAGGCAAGGTCATCAAGTCGGTTGAGGTGACCAGTGTGGACTGGAAGTCGGTTTGGAACGCAAATCCGCGTCCGCATATCCCCCATGGCTGCCCAAGCCACGGAATCGCGTTGACCCCGGATGGGAAAGAGATCTGGTTGGCCGATGGCATCTTCAACAAAATTCGCGTTTTTTCCAATACCGAGGATCCTAAAGAGATCGATACGATTGATACTCCCGCAGGTACGTTTTGGATGACCTTTGGCCTCGACGGAAAGTATGCCTACGCCTCCTCAGGCGACATCATCGACGTGCGCACACACAAAGTCGTGGGGCAGTTGAAGGATGAATATGGACGCACCATGTACAGCGAGAAGTTGTTGGACATGACCTTCGACAATGGACACGCGCAACGTGTTTCCAACCAGTTTGCAAATGGATACGGCGACTACGTGACGGCAGAAAAGTTGGGTGTAGGCCCACATGTTACGCCGATGGCAGGCTCCGCACCCATCACGCTGACGGGCGTGGCGACGGCCCGGGCAGAGCGCTCGCATGAATAGAAGGGCCCGTGCACTTTATTTATGGAAAACCGGCCTGGCGCTATTCTTTGGCTTCGCTGTCACATTTGCCGCGGCATGGGGCGCAGATGTGGTGAAATCGGTTCCTGATCTTACGCGGGAATCCCAGTCCCTCAAGGCGGTTTGTGCCAAATGCCACAATCTGCAAATCGTGACGGATACGCCCAGAAGCTTCGACGAGTGGCACGACACTGTACAGGCCATGGTAGATGGTGGCGCGACCGGCACCGATGCGCAATTCGATGACGTCATGGACTACCTTCACCGGACCATGACAACCATCAACGTCAATTCCGCTGCCGCGGACGAATTGAAGATCGTGCTCGATCTGCCGGAAACCGTGGCGCAAGAAATTATTAATCGGCGCGGAGCGCAGAAATTCAGCGACCTGGCCGATCTCAAATCGGTTTCTGGTATAAATGTAACAACCGTCGATGCAAAAGCACTTTTCATTTTCTTCAAGTGAAACGATCATCTACCCCGGAGAGGTAACCCTGATGACGGTCGTCTCTTTGGATCGCAGACGACTTCTCGACGCCCTTTCGTTGGCAGCAACTGCCTTGGCAGTTCCACCGTCCAGCATCGCCGGAATCCTGGTCCCGACGAGATCAGGCGCGAGTTGGATATCTATCTGAAACCTTATCTGCGGGGGGTAGCCTCTCTCGATTGTCGACGGCCTGCCCGTGTATATCGTAGCCTTACTGGTTCGATGCCACAGCCTGGCGCTTTTGCTGCATCGTCTTCTTCAGCGACTCCTCTGCAAACGATTGCAAAATAGGATTGATAAGCTTTCCCAGGCCAAAGGGAACATCCCGGCTAAGTGTGATGGCGTCGCACTCCATGTACACGCCTCCGTCGCGTTCTTCCATGCGCCAGTACGAGTTCATCGCCCACAAGAAGCCACTGCCTTCGCCCTCGGCGAGATCGTGTTCTGAAGAGGCGCCCGCATCTTCTACCTGGCGTACCGACTGGCTTTGTGAACGAATGGCTAGCCGGTGTGGCGACAAAGGAATGTAGTCGATAGACTGCACTGTATCGAGCACAGCGGTGAGCACTTTCTTTTTCGTGATGCGGTAGGCAACGGCGAAATGGTTCCCATCGTGTGACAGCACTTTGACGTGAGAGATATCGGGTCCATAGAACTTTGCGTAGCCGGCATAGTTTTGATCCGCTTTTTCTACCCGCGCGAGCGTGGCCCCTGGCAAGAACACCCCGCCAATCCAGTGTTGGACCATGCCATCGGGCACCGAGAAAGACTTCACTTGCTGGGTGACGATTTCTCCCTTGCGGACAGCCTGTTGGCGGTTGGCGTCACGATCGATCCATAGAAAGCCGACCTCTGCCTGATTCTGGGCCGCCAGCCGGCTATCAAGCTCCAAAATATATTTCTGGTAGGCAACTGTGGCTTCTGGCTTCAAGGCCGCCTGGGCAGCAACCGGCATGACCAGGAGCCCGAAAAGTGACCAGGCAAGCCAGGGAACCTTGATCGGCTTCGCGTGATGTAGGGCAGAAATCATGATTGTCGCGTTGCTTCGCATGTCTTGAAGATAACCTTGAAGATGACAAGGAGCCCGCGCCGCCTTGCAACTCCTTCTGGTACAGCGATGTCTCGTCACGATGACTCGATGAAACTTATTTCTCGGGTATTTGTTACATGCCACGCCCCAACTGGCGTACTCTACCCACGACCTTGATAGCAACGGTCAAAAGTTTGCTGTTTCTTAACTTCATATTAAAAAGGAGTGAATTATGGGCTTACTTGATGCGTTAACATCCATCGCCGGCGGAGCGGGTCCAGAACACCATGGCGTAGCCGACGCCCTCAGCCAGGTCATGCAGGAACACCCAGGCGGAATGGACGGTCTTCTCAACCAATTAAAACAGAACGGCCTGGCCGAGCAGGTTCAGTCATGGGTGGGGCCCGGAACAAACCAGGCCGTGACTCCCGAACAGGTACAACAGGGCATGGGCGGCTCGATGCTGGAGGGGATTGCGCAGCGCGCCGGCATCTCGCCCGCCATAGCCAGCAGCGTTATGGCCGTTGTTCTGCCTCTGGTGGTGTCGCATCTGGCAGGAAATAGCGGACAAACGCAGCCATCCGGCGGCTTGGCTGGTCTGGCCGCTAGCATTTTCGGCAAGAAGGCCTAGCGTTCCAGTACTGAGTAATGCAACCGGGGGTTGAGTCGTGCGATGAGATACCCATCGCACGACTCAACGCCCTTTCTAAAGCGTTTCAACCATGCATCACCTGGCCACCATCCACATTGATGGTTTGGCCTGTCACTTGACCGGCCCGAGCCGAAGAGAGAAACACCACCATATCGGCTATATCTTCAGGCTGCTGCCAGCGGGCCAGCGGCGCAACGGCGCGGATTTTCTCCTCAGCCCAATCATCGTAGGTTCGCCGCTTCGCCGCGGGTTGCTGGTCGTTCCACGCCTTCCAGACGCGCTCATTCAACGGCGTCCGCACCATGCCGGGATTCACCACATTGACCCGGATTCCATGGAGCGCCAGGTCTTTCGCCAGGCACTGGGCAAAGTTGATATTGGCGGCTTTGCTCGCACTGTAAGGTGGGTCTGTCTGGGAACCGATTTGTCCGGCGACCGATGCGAGAAAGACCAGGCTACCCGCGCGGCGCGACACCATGCCCGGCGTCACGGCATGGGCCACGTGAACCATGCCCAGGATGTTCACCTCGAGCACACGAGGCCAGTCACTCGGACTCAGGTTCGTGAACGGATATCCGAATTTGCCTGAACCTACGGCGGCAGCGTGCACCACCTGCGAGATAGGCCCTAACGCTGACTCGGTCAGGCGGACCGCCTCTTGCACGGCGGCAAAATCGCAAACATCTACGGTGAGACCGAACGACGAACCACCGAACTCTCGACCGAGCTCACCTGCGGCATGCTGAGCGCGCGTCGATTGATCCCACAACGCCACACGGCACCCTTCACGCGCCAAACCGCGAGCGCAGGCGAGACCTATACCGCTGGCCGCCCCGGTAACCACAGCGACCTTTTCCTTAAGTTCTAGTTCCATGACCCATGCCTTCAAGAAATAGATGGCGATTCATGGTACCCCTTGGATGCTTCTCAAAGGCACGTACTGGAATCTAGAGGTACCAGGGAATGTTCACCACGACGATGCGTTGGTTGCCGCGAACCAGCAGCATAATTTTCAGCAACTGCACCCGTTGATTGTGCAGCAGGTTCTCCCACCAGTGCCGCACCACTAGCTCAGGCAACACCACCGCTATTTTTTTGCCGGGGTTTTCCGTCTCGAGCTGCAGAATGTAGCCCATCAGCGGCGCAAGGATAAAACGAAAGCTTGAGGGAATAGTGATCAGCTCAGGGTCAGGAAGGCCTGCTGCCCGAATGGGTTCCAGTATCTTTTTATCCCAATCCTGGTCGAGACCGTGGACTTCATCTTCGGAGTGAACGTGGACAACTTTGATTTCTTTGGACAAAAGAAGACCGAAGCGTAGGGCTTTCTCAGAAATCCGATTCCACCCGGCCATGGGGATCACCACTACCGGCGACTCCAGATTATCCAGGTTGAGCCGGTCCATGTCTCGCACTTCGTTGCCCACGCGTGAGTAGTGTTTCTTCACCGAATACATCAGCAGAATCAGTGTGGGAATAAGAAGTGCCGTCACCCATGCACCTGCGCGGAATTTCGAGGCCAGCACGACCAGCGTCGTAAGCCCGGTCGCAACAGCGCCCGTGCCATTCACCAGCATGTGCCAGGTACGGCCCTTATGGTCGCCTTCCTGTTTCCTCCAGTGAACAACCATGCCTGCCTGCGACAGCGTGAACGCTAGAAAAGCTCCTATGGCGTAGAGCGGAATCAGCCTGTCGGTGACACCTTTGAACAGAATCAGGATCACAGCGGTGAAGCCGGTGAGCGCGTAAATGCCGTGCGAGAACAGGAGACGCCGCCCCCTGAGGACAAATACATGGGGAAGATAGTCGTGCAATGCGATTGCCCGAGTCAGGCGGGGAAAATCTGCAAATGCCGTGTTGGCGCTGAGCGCCAATGCCAGCAGCACGCTGCCCATGGTAAGGAAATAGAACCAACCGCGCCCAAACACGGCCGTTACCAACAGACTTAGCAGGCTCTGATAACCGGATCCATCTGGATCCATCGCCATGATTTGGTAGTGCTTGGTGAGCCACGCTGTGCCATACAACAATACGATCAAAATGCTGATGATGACGGTCAGCGCGTACTGCGCATTCTTGGCGCGCGGCTCCCTGAAGGCCATGACGCCGTTGGAAACTGCTTCCACGCCGGTCATGGCGGCGCAGCCGCTCGAGAACGCCTTCATCAACATCCAGAGACCGAGAAATTGCACTGTCTGCGGCAAAGCGGGCGGCAGAGGTGACACCGGTAGCGGGTGCCCGCCGGCGGCAACCGTCTTGTAGACACCCACCCCAATCAGGATCAGGAGTGTGCCGATAAACAGAAAGGTCGGCACAATAAAAGCCGTGCCGGTGTCTTTTACTCCGCGCAGGTTGACAACCGCCAGGATCAACAAGATCAGCAGACACAGGGCGAGCGTGTGCGGCTGAAATCTGGGTAGGGCAGAAGTCATGGCGGTCACGCCGGCCGAGATACCCACCGCGGCGGTGAGGATGTAGTCAATCATGAGAGCGGCTGCGGCCAGCAGCCCGGCCCGCTCACCCAGGTTTTCTGTGGCTACCGTATAGCTGCCCCCGCCGTGCGGGTAGGCGGCAATCGTCTGTCGATAACTGAAGAAGACGATGACCAGTAGAGTGAGGATTGCAGTGATGATCGGAAGGAGATACTGTGTGCCGACTGCCCCCAAGGGGATAAGGAGCGCGAGCGCGGCCTCCGGGCCGTAGGCCGCGCTGGTCAATGCATCGAGCCCGAAAATAGGAATGCCCGCGCCGACGCCAATCTGTTCGGCCCGTTCTTCACTGGTTGCTAGGGGTTTGCCAAAAATCTTGTCCTGAATCGCCATGTCGATGTAGATACTACACCTGTCAAGTTTCTCCTCAGCTACGAACATCGCATGCGACGCCCCCGGGGAGGGGGTGAAAGACTTATTCTTTCACATGACAGACGCGACCCGGATGGTGAGTCCTCAGCACCGCTGGGGCTGCGTCCGGACAAGAGGGCCGGCCATTCGGTCCGCCTGTGTTTAACCCCCAAATTCAACCCCTTGATGGGCGGGCGATTCGATGGTGACGCCCGTGCTGGCTAAAGTACTAATTTGCTTCACATGCTGGCGCGACGTGCCGATACCATGGTTGAGGCGTTACAGAAAGCTACTCTCGCCAGCAAAAGCAAGGGCCCTTAAAGCATTTTCGTAAGCAAGGGAGGCGTTTCATGCGGCGTCGAGACTTTTTAGGGATGGCGGCAGCAACCATGACAGCGAGTGGCCAAGGCCAGTCGCCTACCGGCAAGACAGAGAACGTAGTCATCGAGCGGGCCAAAAGCGATCAGCCGCATCGCGGCAAGGTCCTGGCTCTGATTAGCCCACACCTCGATGATGGTCCCATTTTTGCCGGTGGCGCCCTCGCGAAGTTGTTAAGCGAGGGATACACCGGCTACTTCATCCGGACCAGCAACGATGAGAAGGATTCTTACCAACTCACGATGGGCGAAACGGTTCTGGCCAATGAGCGCGACACCGCCAGGCTGGTCAAGTCGATCGGCTTCAAGAAGTCCTATAGCCTTGGTTATCGCAATCATCGTCTCGATGACGTATCGAGAACCGAACTCCGTGGCCGCCTCATGTTTCTGTTCCGCCTGTTGAAAGTGGATACCGTGTTCAGTTACGATCCGTGGGGTCACTACGAAGAAAATCCCGATCACTATGTGACGGCGCAGGCGGTGGAGGCTGCGTGTTGGATGTCGAGTGGGCTGCTCGACTTTCCCGAACACTTTGAAGTCGGCCTGAAGCCGCAAGCCGTCACGGAAAAGTATTACTTTGCTCGCGGTCCGCAACAGGTCAATCGGGTGGTGGATATCAGTCCATTTCTCACCCAAAAAGTAGCCGCGATCGAGTCTTGCGAGACCATGATCACTCACATGGTCAGGGATCTACAGGACAGCCTGTCACAACGTGGCCTGCGCGTACCCGCCTTGAGCGGCAACATCGGAAATGCGAACAAGGAGTTCGTACAAGCCGCGTTTGTTGCCCGCGATCACGCAACTGGAACCAAATACGGTCTCGAATATGCCGAGGAGTACCACTACATAGGCCCGGACTCGTCACTCGACGAGTACATCGCGCGAAACGCGCAACGGATTTGAATATGCCGGGGTATTCTCTTAGGGCGGAACTATGAAAAAGACCACACCAGCAACTCCATCGTCGATGCTTGATCGCCGCAACTTCCTCCGCGGCGCGGTACTCAGCGGCCTTGCCGGCATTTCTCCGCGCTGGACAAGCGCGGCGCTTACGGAAAATCAGCAAGCAGCTCTTTACCTCACGGATGCAACGGAAAAACACGCGGCGCGTACACCTTTGCGCTGGGGCAAGCCCACCGCCCGCATTCCCGGAGCTTCGGTAGAGGTGGATGGCGCCCGCACCTTTCAGGCGGTCCTCGGGTTTGGCGCGGCGCTCACCGATGCCTCCTGCTTCTTGTTGAGTGGCATGCCAGCGGAAAGCCGCGACGCCTTTCTGAGCGAAATGTATTCGTCGTCAGGCTTGAACCTGAATGTAGGCCGTTGCTCTATTGCGGCAAGCGATTACTCGCGCAGCGTCTATTCTTATGACGATGTGGTCGATGATATGACCCTCGATCACTTCAGCCTGAAGCATGACGAGGCCTACATCCTGCCGGTGCTTCGTCAGATTCGAACGATCAACCCCGACCTCTTTCTCGTCGCGAGTCCCTGGAGTCCTCCGGGCTGGATGAAAACCTATGGAACATCGTTTGGCGGACGAGCGACGGAGAACTATCTCGACCCCTATGCCCACTCTCTCTGGGATCTCGCCAACGGATCGATGCTGGGCGGATGGATGTCCGAAGAATATATCGAGGTCTATTCGCGCTATATCGGCAAGTTTCTTCAGGGCTACGCTCAAGCTGGTGTCCCCGTAGACGCGGTCACTCCGCAGAACGAGATTGTGACTACCCAGAAAGGAAGAATGCCGGCGTGCCGTTGGTCGCCTTCAGTCGAAGCCGCGTTCGTCCGCGATCACCTCGGGCCGTTGCTTCGCGCGCAACATCAGCGCACGCAGATCTGGCTGTTCGATCACAATTACGATCTTTACCGGCACGTTGAACCGCAGCTCACCGATAAGCAGTTGCTCAAATATGTCGACGGCGTGGCCTGGCATGGATACACGGGTACACCAGACCAGATGAGCACTCTGCATGCAAAAGATCCGGATGTACCGTTCTACTGGACCGAAGGTGGCCCGTTTATTGACGACCCCGCCTACGCAAAGGACTGGGCAAAGTGGGGCGGCACTTTCACTGACGTGCTCGAGAACTGGTGCCGGTGTGCGATTACCTGGAACCTGATGCTCGACCCACAGGGCAAGCCAAACCTCGGGCCCTTTACGTGCGGCGGTCTGGTCACGTTGAATAGCGACGGCAGTATTGTGAAGAGCGGACAATATCACGCCCTGCGGCACTTTTCGCAGCATCTTAGAAAGGGCGGGGTGCGCGTTGCCAGTGCCAGCGACGCCTCCGGGTTACGCCATGTTGCCGTGCGCAATCCTGACGGCACGCTCGCTCTCGTCTTGACGAACCCGGGGGCAGCAAGAGATCTGCAGGTTCATGCTGCCGGGCAGCAGCTTTCTCTTTCTATGCCGGCTGACTCGATCGCCACGCTGGTCTGGTAAGCGTCTTCCGCGGGCCATGTCTGGACAACCACGGCCCGAAGCCATTGAGCCAATGGTCAGAGGGCGTCATCGCTACTGAGCGGGTAGATATCTTTCTGAGGCGACGCGCCTGTTCATGTCCAACGTCGAAGCATTCTCGCTGCACTTGTATGATGACAAGAGCGATGCAGATGAAATGCTGTCGCTACTCGCCACTATCTCTATGCTGGTTCTGCTCTCAGTAAACCGCTCACGGGAGATCCAAGTATGCGTGCACTTGTTTATACCGCCCCGCAAACAGTTGCCATTCAGGATGTGCCTCGCGCTACCGTGGCTCCAGGCCACGTTGAGATAGCAGTGGAGTACGCGGGTATTTGCGGGTCAGACATCTCTGGCTTTCTCGGACACAGCCCAAGGCGCCAGCCACCTCTGGTACTCGGGCATGAATTCGTCGGCTACCTCAACGATGGCAGACGCGTGGTGGCTAATCCTCTTGTCTCCTGCAATCACTGTGCTGCCTGCCTCGCAGGGCGGCAGAATCTTTGCCGATCCTGGTTTCTGCTCGGCATGGATCGCACCCCCGGAGCATTTGCCGATTTTGTGACGTTGCCGGAGGCGCAAGTCGTCGCGATTCCGGATGCTATGCCGGCGACCCAGGCGGTGCTCGCAGAGCCGCTAGCCAACATCGTTCACCTGCTCACCCTGTGCGCCCCGCAGCCCTTCTTTAGTCTTGCAATCGTCGGAGGGGGAACGATGGGCGCCCTCATCCTGCTGGCCGCAAAGCGGCTCGGCGCGCGCAGCATCCTCGTTGCAGATCTCAATGCGGAGCGGCTGAGCGTTTTGAAAGGATTGGGCGCAACGGCCGTTGCTGATTTGAAGACCGAAGCCGGCCAGCAAGAGATACTCGCGGCAAAGGCTGAGAGCTTCGATCTGGTAGTCGATGCCAGTGGAGCCGCCGCAGCACGACAGATGGCCTTTGATCTCTGCAGGCCGGGCGGTCAGGTGGCACTGTTGGGGATGAGTAGCCTGCGCAGCGAAGTCGATTTTGTGACCAGCATACGGAAAGAGCATCGAGTCATCATGTCGTTCGCTTACACGCCCGCGGATTTCGAACGCTCGGTCGACCTGCTTGTTCGCGGAGAAATTGATATCTCACCCTTTGTCGAGCAGCTGCCCCTCGAAGAGGGGCAAGCTGCGTTCAACAAGATCACCCACTCGCCAGGGGCTGTCCTCAAGATGATGCTGTCTCTCAAGCATTGAGAGTGCACCTGCCAGACAACAGGGAAGAAATTATCTCGCCGGCGCCGTGATTGCGTTCCCAGGTCCACCTACATGTTGTAGCGCGGGCAGCCTGTCCACTGCCGGAGGCAGGGGCGGGAAAGGAGCATGAGGTTCTGACTGGTACCAGTAAGCAACGGAATAGTAATTGTCCGAGCGATGGTTGGCATGACCATGTTCGACCGTCGCCTTGAACGACTTCTTGAAAGGAATGGGATCATCCAGATGAAAGCGGTAGACACTCGACCGGCTTCCGGCTAACTCTGGGCCCACCACAGGCGCGCCGTAGAGTTGATAAGAGAAGGGTTGGCCGCCAAAATCCCAGGCTCCCAAAAAATAATCTTCTGATCCGGTACCGGTAGTGGTGGGCAGCGCATCGCCATCCACGAAAAACATGTCGTCGCCTTCTCCCCACCACCCATCCTGATTCTGGATGACCGACATGGTGACCCCGGCGAACTGCCCATTTCCCTTGGCTTCCATCCATACGTAATTGTCTTTGCCGTCCAGGTTGGGCTTGTTGTTGACCAGGTCATCGCCATTCGACGTCCAGTCGGTGGTCCAGCCGTGGTTGGGCTGCGCCTGACGATACTGCGCATGAAAGTAGAGCGTCCCTGCGGGCAAGGGTTGCGTGTCGGTGCGGTAGTCGATGTTGTAGTAGAAGGCGCCCACCTGCTCTTTGCCTTCGTTCGTTACCGTGATGCGAGCATGCTTCTGAAAGGGCATAGGGAAGAAGCTATTGAGGCTCTTCACGCTGCCGACCGAAAGCAACTGGGATTCCCACGGGTGATACTCGCCCAGGCCTAGCCCGAAAAAGTCTCCGATGGGGGCTTCCACGCTGGGCGTAGTCTCGCCATCCCAGTAGATGCGCAGCACAATGAGCTTGAGGTGATAACGCTCATCCGACGCAATGGTGAACCAGAGATGTGAGACAGCGCCGGGTCCATCGGTGTCCAGCAAGGTGAGCGTCGCTCCAGGATCAACTTTGCGGGCATCCGCATTCCCGCCGCTAAGGTCCGCACTTGAAGCGCGATGTGCAGTGTAGGTTTGTTGGTGCGTAAGATCTGGCTGCCATCCGGAACTCTTACCTTGAGCCATGGTTGAAAAGCTCGCAGCCAGGAAAACGAATCCAATGAATCGACTCACGATAGCTTCCTCGTCCCTGAATTGTGGCAGTGGCGGCCAATCGCTAAAACATGCGTTGACCGTCGACCTGCCATTCTCTCATCAGAATGTGGCCTTTGGCTCAGGAAAGAGGCTGAGTGTCTTCTCTCTGCTCCGGTTGGCTACGAGGGGCGCTAGTGTAGTCCGCCCTAAATACCATCGTGTATTTTGTTCGGCAATGCTCGCTGCGGCGAGGCTGCTCGCTGCGGCGAGGCTGCTCGCTGCGGCGAGGTTCCCGTTTTTGGATGCATTGGAAGCGGAGTTTACGTGAACTCTAGATTCGTCGTTCTGCTTCTGGCATTTTTCTTGGGGTTTAAAAGGGCGGCCAACGGCCGCCCCCCACATCTCGCAAAAACAAGCGAGATATGGGGCACCCGCAAGGTCAGGCTGAGTGATTGAGCAAGGGAGGATAAGTGACTATCTGCGTGGCGGACTACACTAGGTATGAAGAAGTCGCGTATTCCATTCCCGCAGTCATCCCTGTTGTTGGCGGACTGGAACATTCGTGAGGGCATCGGTGTCTTACAAAGTAAGAGCATTTGAACAGGAAATGCGGTTGCATTCATGACTCTGCTTGACGCACCTGCTTTCGATCAGACTCGCTCCAGAAGCCGGTACAGGCTTTTGGTCGGCGCGCTTTGCCTCTGTGGAGTTATCGCCCTCGTCGTGTGCTTCTGCTGGAATATGCCGGCAGAGCGCGCGGCTAACCGATTTCTCGCGGCCGTCGAAGCGCAGGATTACCCAAAGGCATTTGCTATCTGGAATAGTGACGCCGATTGGCAACTGCATGCGCAGCGATACGCGCAGGCTGGCTATTCCTACGGTCGTTTTGTAGTGGACTGGGGGCCGACCAGTGATTACGGACGCATCACAAGCCACAAGATTCGCCATAGCAAGAGCAACGGCAACGGCACTCTTTTGGCTGTCGAGATCAACGGCCGGGAGCAAGCGTTGCTTACCCTGGCCGTGGCAAGCAGATCACACGCCATGACCTTTGCACCCTTCGCACTCGTTGCTGTGAAGAGTGGCTTTGGTTGGGATAACTGGCAGGTCACCTACCAATAGACTTCGCGCTCAAGGCGTTGTTGGCGCGATCATCATCCGGCAACACGTGGTCCGGATCAATCTTCACAGAGGCCACCGGCTGATCTCCGGTCCAGACAATTTCGCGTTTGGCCTCCCAGGTCTCGACCGGCACGCGGAACCGGGTCATCGTACCGTCGGTATAGCGTACCTCCGCGGTTGCCGGCAGCACCAGTTGGCCTCTATTAACGAGCGTTATCTGGTTGCCGGCTATTTTGGTCACCGCCAGGTCAAATCGCCAATTATTCATGTACCAGCCGCGCCAGAACCAGTCCAGATCCTCGCCTCCTTCGCTGCTCATCGTGCGAAAGAAGTCCGATGGCGCCGGATGCTTAAATGCCCAATCCCGTATGTACTTGCGGAAAGCCCAATCGAAGCGTTGCTTCCCCAGGATTTGCTCCCGTAGCAACACCATGCCATAGGCTCCTTTGAAGTAGCTCACCGGATGGAGAATAGGCGTCGTGTACGCGTCGGCCGGCATCAGCAGAACCGGAACAGCCGGGTCCCGCAGCACTTTCAGGATGGTGTCGGGCGGTTCACCGCCTTCGGAGTACTCCGAGTCTCGCTTCGGCCCATATGCGCCGCCCTGAAAAGCAGCGGATTCGTCGATGTCGATAAACGTGTTGAACCCTTCATCCATGAAGGCATTTCTCCGCTCGTTCGATCCCACGATCATAGGGAACCAGGTGTGGCCAATCTCATGCGCCGTGATCCAGAAAAGCGTCTTGCCCTTATCATCGATGCCGTCAAAAACAATTCCCGGATATTCCATACCTTCAGAGAATCCGGCAACGTTTGTGGCGACGGGGTATGGGTAGGGAAACCACTGCTGCGAAAACTGCTCGATCGTGTGCTTCACGTATTCGGTGGAGCGTCCCCACGCTGCGTCGCCTGCACTTTCCGCGGGATAAACGCTTTGCGCAAGGCTCGTCTTACCGTCCGGCAAGTTGATCTTCGCGGCATCCCATACAAACGCAGAGCTCGCACTCCAGGCAACGTCGCGTGTGCGATCCATGTGAAAGTGCCAGGTCAGGGTGCCCGCCTTCGGCCTGCCGGCCGGGTCGCCGATTTCGGCTACCGTCCGGATCATGACTGTCTTGTCGCTGCGTCCAGCCTTCTCGAGGCGTGCTCTTTGTGTTTGCGTCAATACATCCTGCGGATTGACCAGCTCACCTGAACCGGCGACGATCATCTCGCTGGGGGCCGTTACGTAATAGTCAAAGTGACCGTACTCCAGGTAAAACTCGCTCCCGATGTAAGGCAGCGTATCCCAGCCCCGCAGGTCGTCATAAACACACATTCGCGGATACCATTGCGCCATGTCATAAATCTCTCCCTGCTTCGATGCTCCCCACGAGGTTCGGCCGCCCCATACGCCCGGTACCTGGTAGTGGTATTTCATATGGATCCTGATCACGCTGCCCTTGGGCGCCATCGGCTCAGGCAGTCGTATCTGCATCCGCGTGTCGTCAACCAGGTAGTCAGCTTTCTGCCATACAGCGCCCTCCCCAATCTCCACCGAATCCAACACAAATCCTTCCGTCGTTCGTCCGTTCGGGTTGTCTTCCGTATCGGGAACGGGCTTTTTGGGTCGAGGCCCACTGCCCACGATGCGGGCGCGCGCATCCTCCCGATACGTGTTCTGTTCCAAATGAATCCAAAGGCTGGTCAGCGAATCGGGACTATGGTTGGTGTAAGTGATGACTTCGTCATTTCGCAGTTCCTTCGCCGCAGTATCCAGCGAGGCATGCATCTCGTAGTCCGCCGTGTTCTGCCAGTATTCCGGGCCGGGCGAACCGTCGCCCGAACGATACGTATTGACCGGATCGGGCAGCGTAAGCGGAGCAAAGGTCAGCCGCGGGTCATATGGGTTCTTCGGCTGAGGGACGGATGGCGCGGCGGTCTTTTGTGACCATACGGCGGGTCCCCCATGGATTCCGTAACTTGTCATCAGGAAAAAAGAAATGGCCATCGGCAATCGTGCGAAGCGCATGGATTCAAAACTCCCGATCGAGAAAGGATGTACTCATCATTCTCTCAATATCCCTAAAGGCTCTCAACATCCCTAAAGACTCACCAGAGCTGTCCAGCTGTCATAGCGTCAGCCACCAGGTCATCCCCGAATGCAACCACTTAGGTATGCAAGAACCTTGCCGGCTGCGTGGATCATGATCCGGGCCGGCGGGATCCGGGCCGGCGAGCCATAGTCAGCGGAACTGTTCGTGATGGTTCCTTAGGGGCTTTCTTAAGAACCAGGCTGGCGGAATCTCGCAATATCCGTCTTTTTGAATATTGCATGACACGAATCTGCAATGTAGCTCGGCAACAACGGTCCGTGTATACTCGCCGCACCCTCCCCCAGGGACAGATCGGAATTCCAATTCCATTCAAGAGGGGTCGCCATGCGTTTACGACGCAAGTTACAGCACGTGTCATTCTTCTGCCTGTTGACGATGCTGACCTTGGGAGGCATCACAGGTTCTGCCCGGGCTGCCACCGGTCCTGGATCGCCAACCGCAGCCGCACGTATCGTTGCTCCCATAGAGGAGGGCAATCTTGTTCGGCTTGCCGGACAAACCCACCCGTTCGCTGTGCCGAAATACGATCAGGGAGCAGTTTCCGATAGTCTTCCCCTCGAACACATGTTCCTTCAGTTGCGCCGCAGTCCCGAACAGGAAAGAGCGCTGGAGGGTGTTATCGACGAGATCCAGGATTCAAGTTCGAGCCACTACCATCAATGGCTCACTGCCGAAGAGCTCGGCACAGTGTTTGGTCCTTCGCTGGATGACATTGAAACCGTCACGCGCTGGCTGACGCTGCACGGTTTTCAGGTAAACCAGGTCTACAAAAATGGATTGACCATCGACGTTTCTGGCACAGCCGGCCAGGTACGCGAAGCGTTTCACACGGAGATACATAAATATAACGTCAACAACACCGAACACATCGCCAACTCGAGCGATCCCCAAATCCCTGCGGCTCTGGCGCCCGTCATCGCCGGTTTCGTCGCCTTGCATGACTTCAAACCCAGGCCGCTGCTGAGTAAGCCGGTCAAGAACTTCAGCTTTCCTTGTGCCGGTTGCGCTTTTGGGCCTGATGGTGTGGAGCAATACAATGAGGCTCCTCAAGACCTCGCGACCATCTACAACGTGACGCCCCTGTACACGGCAACAAAGCCGATCACAGGTAAGGGGCAGACAGTCGTTGTACTCGAAGACACCAACATTCAATCCAAAGATGTAGCAAAGTTTCGTTCATCTTTTGGTTTGTCGAAGTATTCCGGCACATTTTCCCAAATCCACCCCGGGCCCGGCTGTGGTGATCCAGGCGTCAACAGCGCAGAGGGGGAGGCCGCTCTCGACGCAGAGTGGGCCGGTGCCGTCGCACCGGATGCAACGGTTAAGCTCGCTTCTTGCGCCGACACTAAAACCAACTTTGGAGCGTTCATCGCGGCCCATAACCTTTTGGATAGTGCAACCCCTCCACAAATCATGAGCTTGAGCTACATCGAGTGCGAAGCCCAGAACTCGGGCCCCTTTGGGAACGGCTATGTCAATGCATTGTGGCAGCAGGCAGCAGGTGAGGGCGTCTCCATCTTCGTTGCCGCCGGTGACGGTGGCGCCGCGGGTTGCGATAACTTCGACACGGCAACAGATGCTACGGGTGGTATCGCAGCCAACGGCCTTGCTTCCACACCATACAATCTGGCTGCTGGCGGCACTGACTTCCTCGATTCCAAAGAGGGCACGAATAGCACCTATTGGAGCAAGACCAACACTGCAACTGGAAAATCCGCAAAATCTTACATTCCGGAGATGACATGGAATAACTCGTGCGCCAGCAGCATTTTATTTAGCTATTACGGCTATGCCAGTGGCCTGAAGTTCTGTAACAGCAATATGGGCTCAAACTTCCTCGATATCGTTGGTGGTAGCGGCGCTCCAAGCTTTGTGTATAGCAAGCCATCCTGGCAGAAGAATGTTGTCGGCATGCCCAATGACGGCAAGCGAGATCTGCCCGATGTTTCCTTGTTTGCTTCGAATGCCTTCTGGTCTCATGCCATCATGTTCTGCATGTCCGACCCAGCACAGGGAGGCGCTCCGTGCAACTACTCCAACAGTACAGACGCCTTATCTAACAGCGCTGGTGGCACTTCGTTTGTCGCGCCGCAGCTTGCCAGCATTCAGGCCTTGATCAATCAGAAGGTGGGCGGCAAAGAAGGCAACGCAGCCGTTGGCTATTACAAGTTGTCCAAGGCTCAGTTCGGAGGAGCTTCCAACCCGGATAAGGAGCGCTTGGGAGCCTGTAATTCGAGTAGGGGTAAAGATATCGGCAAGTCTTGCATTTTCTACGATGTTACTGTGGGAACCACGACAGTTCCCTGCTTGGGCACGAAGAATTGCTACCGCCTCAAGGGAGACATGTTCGGTGTACTGTCTATCTCGAGCAAAAGCCTTGAGCAAGCCTATCCCACAGGTACCGGATGGGATTTCGCAACGGGAATCGGCACCATCAACGTGACGAATGTGGTCGACAAATGGCAGTAGACCGCCCTTAAGGGAACTCCAGATGAGAGTTTGGGCGCTGGCCAACATCGGGCGGCGCCAAACTTTTTGCTACGGCAACCTTGCGTTTCGTATAACGATCCGAGTCTTGATTGCTTAAAAAGGCCGGCTCGGACCGCGACGTTCAGAGCTTTTCCGCTTCCACTTCAGAAATGCGGCGGCGAAGATAGCGAAGCTCCACCGTGTTGGTCGTGAGCGCGAGCGCGCGGTGGTAGCTCGCGAGTGCTTCCTGGTTTCGCCCCATGCGTCGAAGCAGGTCCGCGCGGCCTGCATGGTAGAGATGGTAGGTATCGAGTTCACCCGTACCGCCAAGCTCATCCATCATGGCCAGGCCGCGTTCCAGGGTTTCGCTCATGGCAACGGCTACGGCGTAGTTGAGTGAAACGATGGGCGAGCTCTTGGTCTTATGCAGCATCGCATACAGTGCCGCAATCTGCTTCCAGTCGGTTTCACCGGCCGCGCGGGCTTCGGCATGTATCGCGGCGATGGCTGCCTGCAGTTGATAGGGGCCAACGCTGCGCCGGCCCAGGGCGCGCTCCACGAGACCGATTCCCTCAACAATCTGGTCTCGATGCCAAAGTGCCCGGTCCTGTTCTTCGAGCGTGATCAGTTGACCATCTTCCGTGGCCCGGGCGTCCCGGCGAGAATCATGCAACAGCATGAGACCTAGCAATGCCATACTCTCCGGGTTGTCAGGTATGAGTTCGACGAGCATACGAGCGAGACGAATCGCTTCGGCACAAAGGTCTCGCCGCATGAGACTGTCACCCGATGTGGCTGAGTAGCCTTCGTTAAAAATGAGGTAGAGAACTGCTTGCACCGCCGATACCCGCGCCGGCAGCGCGTCGGGCGGTGGAACCTGGTAAGGAATGCGCGCCTGCTGGATCTTGCGTTGTGCGCGCACCAGGCGCTGCGCCAATGTTGCTTCAGGCACCAGGAATGCATGGGCGATCTCAGGCGTCGTGAGTCCGCCAAGGGTGCGAAGGGTCAGGGCAATCTGAGCTTCCAGATTGATGGCGGGGTGGCAACAGGTGAAGATGAGGCTGAGCCGATCATCTTCAAATGGGCGGTTCATCTCTTCATCGATCGTGATGCTTCGCGATTCGTAGTCATAGATCAATTGGTCTTCATTGTTCCGGCGTGTCTTTTCGCGACGCGCGTAGTCGATCAGTTTGCGGCGCGCCGCCGCCGTGATCCAGGCTGCTGGATTGCTGGGTATCCCGTCAGTGCGCCAGCTCGCAACCGCGGCGGCGAATGCGTCCTGCATAGCCTCTTCGGCAAGATCGAAGGACTGAGAAACGCGAATCAGACCGGCAATGATGCGGCCCGACTCACTGCGAAAAACCGACTCTACGATGGCGCAGTGTTCATCCATGCATGGGTGCGCGTTCTACGAATTCACGGAGTGGTCTTACTTCGACACATCCTGTGGCCCCGGCGCAAGCGGTGGGAATTTTAGCAGCCCATGCGAGCGCTTCATCAAGGTCTTCGCAGTCCAGAATGTAGTATCCGGCCAACTGTTCTTTGGTTTCAGCGTAGGGGCCATCGGTAATCAACGGCGTGCCGTCGATGACCCGTACTGTGGTTGCCGTCGTGCTGAGCTGAAGCGGATCGGCAGCACGGAAGATTCCGCGAAGTCGCGTCTGCTCCATAATCGCCCGGTGGCCCGCAGCGATTGCGGTCCGATCCTCTGCGGCGTCCTCGGTTGCTTCCTGTGAATAAATCAACATCATGTAGCGCATGACAAATCCTCAGTACAATCCTGCCGGAGCGAAGGCGAGCGGTCACGCAAAGCGTGGGTCGTCCTTCACCTCGCGGATTTGATCGGTATGCCTTGCACTGTGCGATGCAGCGGCCAACAACCATTGGTAGCCATCCCATGGACCGAAAAATGGATGGCGAAGTACGCGTCCGCGAAGCAGAGGTGCACCCAGCAACTGGAGCGTCTCGCCACGGCGTTCGATGAATAGTTGTAAAGCTTCCGTACCACTCCAACGACTCTCTGGGCAGACCGGTGTGGGTGCTTTAACCTTTATGGAGCGCTTTGCAACCTCGGTCAGGATGATCTCGTCCATACTCCTTTGGATTCGACCTTCTTCTGCTGGCGGCGCATTGCTCATATTGCGAACGATGGCATGGACGCGGCTTTCCATGATGACCAGATGCTCCAGAATCTCGGTGATCGACCAGGTTTCAGGAGTCGGCTTGAACCCCCACTGCGATTCGGAAAGGCCGGTGACGGTTTCGATGAGACGATCGCGCGTGGTGCAAAGATGGCGCCAGCATTGCGTGATCTCTTCTGTCGTCAATTCACTTTCAGCAGCAACGGATAAAGCTGTCTCGATCAAGATGCCTCCTTCAAACAGGAAAAGATAGAGCAGCGCCGCATCGGCGCGCGCTGCCCATCAGCTAATTGAAGACCATAATCGGTCGAACTTCGACTGAACCGTAACGGGAGGCGGGGATGCCACTCGCTATCGAGGCAGCCTGCTCGATACTCTCAGCTTCCAATAGATAGAAACCGCCAAGCTGCTCCTTTGTTTCGGCGAACGGACCATCGGTTGTGACCGCCTTGCCGTCACGCACCCGCACTGTTTTTGCGGTTACGGTTGGCTGTAAAGCATTCCCTGCCTTGATGGCGCTCGCATTCTTCTTACCAAACGCTCCGTATTCGGCGAATTCCGCTTCAGAAAATCCGTTGGCGAAGCGGGATTCGTCTTCGTAGATCAAAACAAGATATTGCATGTTCTTCTTCCTCCTGCCAGAACGACGCTTGAATAAGAAAGAATCGACAACCCAGGGCAAAATATTCTTTGTCGCACGGTCCGGCCTTTCGCCCGCACGTTGGCGCGCGGCGCTAGAGCGGAACCAGCACAACTGTACACAGCGGCAAGGACGCTTGACCGGATTTTTCATCAAGAAAAATCCAGCCTCCCCGATGTAGACCGGGTACACCTATGCTGGTTCTGCTCTAGAAATGCCATAGTCAGGACTGCAGCTTCTATACCATGGCCTGAAAATCCATGTAGTTCCAGCCCTCCACGATCTTGCCATCCTCGACGATTGCAAACGAGGAGCCGGGCATTGCCGCCTTCTTACCGCTCGCGGCGAAACCCAGATGGTCGCCGAGATGAGTCATACTCGCGTGCCAGCGAATCGCAACACGATCACCCTCTGCAATGATGTCTTCAATCTCCACGCGCACATCAGGAAAAGCTCCGCGGAAGGTGCGGTGGATTGCCTTGAATGCATCGGGCCCAACAAGAACCGAGTCGGTCTCGGGAAAGCCATAGGACTTTCCATGCTCGCTCAACATTTCGTCGATTGCCGATTCCCGTTTTTGGTTCCACACCTGCTCAAACCAGCGCTTCAACAGTTGCTTGTTCGCCTCAGACATACGCGTCCCTCCGATGTGCGGAGAAGCTTAGAGCATTCTTCGTGCCCTTGTATAGGTTGAGAAAAACAATAGGTCTTAGTACAAACGAGTGCAGGCGAAAGCCCGTGTCTCGTAGGGAAAAGTCACCTGTGTCTGGCCAGCGAGCTCCGCGGAACTCGATATGATCTTCCAAATCTGTGACTTGACCTGTTCTTGCTGGTCAGGCGGAAGGGTCGCCATGAAACTGACCGATAAGATACGGTCGACAATCACCTTCTCTGGCGAGCCGGTATGCCGGTTCGAGAATCGCTTTTCACTGAGCGGACTGAATCCTGCAGCAGGAAATACCTTTCGCCATTGTTGCGACTGGAATCGGGGAATATCCCCCTCAAACGGCGCCATGAGCTGGCTCAGGGCGGCCACCCAAGGCACACGATCATCCCGAATGTTCCAAATCAGGCCCAGCTTGCCGCCCGGCTTTAACACGCGATGAATTTCGCGTAGCGCCTCAGGTGTGGCAAACCAGTGAAATGCCTGCGCGCAAACCACCGCATCGACGGATGCGTCTGCCAACGGTATAGCTTCGGCCGATCCGCTCGTTGCGTCCATCTGGGGATATTGCTGCCTGAGCTGCTCCAACATGGCCTGAATCGGCTCAACGGCGATCACCGACACGCCCGTTGCCAGCAGGCTGCGCGAAAACTTGCCCGTACCCGCGCCCAGATCCAGCACCGTCTTGCCGTTGCCTAGTTCTAAGTCCTCCTGCAGCCACATTTCGATCTCAGCCGGATATTCAGGACGTCCTTCTGCATAGGCCACCGCGCCTGCCGTAAACCCTGCGGCGGCCGTGGGATGGATGGTACTCATGGATGCACCTTCGCGCTATAGAAGCTGTATTTCGCAGTATAAGGAACGCGCTTTTCTCCACCGGTGCAGGCCTCGCTCCCCGAAGCACCGCCGTGCGTATCACTTCGCCGGATATAGTTCACGCTTGCGAATTTGCCGCTACCGCTTCCGGGCACGGTTTGCAGCAATAACCAGGGCACTGCGTCGGAGTCTGGTGAAGGCTGGGTCGCAATCATCTTGCCTTTTATTTCGCTTCCATCGGCGAGCTGCCACGTAGGCCCCGCGAAGTGCTTACCAATCACCTGTTCGTGTTCATCGAGCAGTTGCGCATCAGGACCTTTCAGTATCCAGTGTCCGTCGGTGCAGCCGTATACCTGCGCGCCATTGCCTTCTGCGCTAAGCACCAACGTCGCGTCCGGAGGAGCTTCGACCGAAGGGGTGGGCTCCTTCCCCTTGAGCAGCACAACTGAGTAAACGATAAGAGCGAGGGCAAACATTCTTCTCAACATACTAAGGCCTTTTCGCAATTACTGTGGTCCGACAAGAGCAGCGAGGTGTGGTTTTCTTTGAGAGAAAACCACGTAGAGGCCGGTGGCTTCGGTCTACACCGATCGCGAAAATGCCAACTGCCTCTTGAGACTTTGATGGAAGCTCTATTCCGAGCGCAAGGCCCGCATCGGATCGGTGGAGGCGGCACGTCGCGCAGGAATCAGACCGGCTACGAAAGCCGAACCCGCGAGCGCGAACACCGCCCCGGCCATCACCCAAACATCCTGGCCAGACACGTGATAAAGCTGCGATTTTACAAAGCGAACAGAGAGTAGAGCTGTCGGGATGCCGAGCGCCAGACCCAGACCAGCTTGCAGCATGGCACTGCCTAGCACCATGCTGATCACCCCGCTACGGTCTGCGCCCAGGGCCATGCGGATGCCAATCTCGGGCGTGCGCCTCTCCACCATATAAGCGGTCACTCCATAAAGACCAATCGAAGCCAACAGCAGGGCCAGCAAGCCAAACAAAAGAGTAAGTCGCGTCACCATGCGCTGCTCGTTGAAGTTTCCATGAATCTGCTGCGCAAAGGTCTGGTAGTAGTCGACCGTGAGATTCGGATCGATGCCGGCCAGGGTCTTCCGTACCAGGGGCTCCAGGTCCGGAGTAATCGATCTCATTTGCAATACGATGGACCCGGCATAGAGCGATACGTCCGGACCCTTGGAGGGGCTGGCGTGCGATGGCTGCAGCATCGGGGTAAAGTACATCGGTATCGCCGGTTCGCGCGCGCTCTGGTAGCGTGTATCCTCCACGACGCCTACGATCTCGAAGTCCCCGGCATTCTTGATATCAGCGCCTCCCATGTGCTGCCCGATCGGGTCTTCTCCCGGCTTGAAAAACTTCTTCACGAACGCCTCGTTCACCACGGCTACACCCTGCGAGGTTGCCGTGTCAGCCCCTGTAAACACGCGCCCGCGAACAACTCTCTGCCCAATCGCCTTGAAGTATTCCGGGCTGGCGCGGTTAAACATGGCGGTCACATCTTCGCCGGGAGCAGGCGCACGCTGGCCCTGAACGTAGGCATAAAAGGTCCAGGAATTAAAGCCCAGCGGCGTGTAAATCGACAAAGCCACATGCTGAACTCCGGGCATAGCATGGAACTTATCTTCAATCTGCTGGTAGAAGGCCTGTAGTTGTTGCGGCTTGTAGCCTGCTTTCAAGGGATTCAGGCTGACGATCACCCGATTATCCGTTTCCAAACCCAGCTTCTGGTGCTCCAGGTTGCTCAGGCTCTTGCCCAGTAATCCCGCTCCCACCAGCAGTACGAGCGACAACGCGGCTTGCAATACGACCAATGACCGTTGCATAAGCGAAGAGTGATCGCCGGTCGACCGGTTTGCACCGCGCATCGTATTCGCCGGCTGTTCCTTGGAACTGATCCACGCCGGCGCTATACCGAAGACAAGTCCTGTGAGTAGAGAAACGCCGAAGGTAAACGCAACCACAGGCAGCGAAGGGGCCGCATGGATCGGCAGGTTCGGAGAGCTGGGGAACATCCATCCAAGCAACAGCTGTGTTCCCCCGTACGCCAGCGCCAATCCAGCCAAGCCGCCGAAGCATGACAGCACCATGCTCTCGGTGATCATTTGCCGCACCACTCTGGTTCTTGCCGCGCCCAGCGCCATGCGGATCGAGATTTCGGTGCGCCGGCTCACGCCGCGCACCAGCATCAGGCCGGCGATATTCGCGCAGGCAATCAGCAGTACCAGGAAAGAAAGACCACTCAATAAGTGCAGACTGTTCGCAGCGGAGTGCTGCATGTTGGCGATGCCCACCCCACCCGGCGTAAGTACGACACGGGCTTTCGCCAACTGCTCTTTGCCGTGCTCCGTCTGGTAGGGCGCCAACTGTGCGAGCGACTGGCGCAGCAGTCCGCTCACTTTAGCCTGCAGTGGGCCGAGCGCTGTGCCGGGATGCACCCGTCCGATCAAAAACAGCCAGCCAATTTGCGGCGCATTGCGTACGGCATACACGCCAAACGTCGGCTCCTGCGCAATCGGCAGGTAGTAGTCCGGCGGAGATTCGGTCAACCGATCGCCGTAGAAGGCCTCCGGAGCCACTCCGATGACGGTGACCGGGTGCGTATTGATGAAAAAGCTGGAGCCCACAACGGATGGGTCACCCGCGTAGTCTCTTTGCCATGCCTGGTAGCTCATTACCGCCACCGGCGGCGCTCCATCCGCATCATCCGAGGGTGCTGTTGCACGGCCTGCGAAAGGCTTTACTCCGAACATTTGGAAGTAGTTGCCTGAGACAAACTCACCTCGCGCAAACTGGGGAGGCGCATCTCCCAAACTCCGCCGCACCGAAAGATCGGCCGTTCCTGCCTGCATGGCAGCCAATTCTTCAAACTCAGCCGTGTGATCGCGCAGGTGTTTGTAACCGTCGTAAGAGAAGAGGGCGTAGTCACTGTCAAAAGATGCCAGATTCATGTTGCAGCAGGTTTCGTCGTCACCGAGCCGCACGAGAGACCGGGGATCGGTCACGGGTAGATTTTTCAGAAGGATGGCATGAACCAGCGTAAAGATGGCTGTGTTTGCTCCGATGCCCAAGGCCAGCGTCAAGACCGCCGTTCCGGTGAAGCCTGGCGTTTTCCGCAACTGCCGCAGGGTGTAGCGCACGTCCCGGAACAAATTCGCAATCATGGTGACCCCTCTGCCCGGAAGTAAAGCACGTAGCGGCCCAACTTGAAGCAGGTCGGCATCCAGTGTTTTCTATCACTTACTCGGCATGTGAAGGATGCACTTGTCCACAAACGTCTTCTTTTGTCCGTCGGCGGACAGTTCGAAGGCTGGGTCGGTTACATCCTGCGGCATTGGCTCAGAAATACGCGTTAACGCGGTAAGTCCCTTTCCGGATGAGTTTATCGACTTTGAGGGCAACTACTTTCCCCTGGGCGCTGACTGCTCACCCTCGCAGACAGACCCAACGGTGTGGGCCGGCCGATATTCAAAGAACACTTGTTTAGATTGATTTTTCGAACGCAAAGTAGCGCGATATGTTCGAAGGGTATGGGCTACCTCGCCGCAGCGAGCTGCACAGGCTGCGGAAGAAGTCTTTGTAAGCGAGAAACCGTTCCCTCAGCGGCTGAAGCCGGATTCATTGCAAGAGTGTTACGTACGGGCTGAAGCCCGTACCCTTCAAAGAATTGAGTTTTCCCGAGTTACGTACGGGCTGATGCTCGCTGCGGCGAGGTAGTCCGTACCCTTCAAAGAATTGAGTTTTCCCACAACCTGTAAAGCCCACATCGGTCTTGCAGCTTTATGGCACAAAACCTTCACGCCGACAATCGTGCCTGCGTAAAGTTGATATTCATCTTGCGAAAATGCCTTAGCTTCCGCAGGACCGTTCTGCGAACGCGTAGCTAGGTTGAGAGATTTCGGCTGGACGGTTGTCTCAGCAAGTCCTCAATACGGACCGGCAGCTCGCGCACCCGGACGCCCGTCGCGTGATAAACCGCCGCGGTAATCGCAGGCGCGATGCCGGCAAGGCCAATTTCTCCCACGCCCCGCGCGCCGAGCGAGTTCAGCACCTTGTCGGGATGGTCGAGAAACGTCACATCGATCGATGGCGCATCGGCGTTGGTCGCCACAAGATAATCAGCCAGATTGTTATTGATCGGAGCACCGAACCGCGGGTCATACACCGTCTCTTCAAACAACGCCATGCCGACGCCCATCACTACCGCGCCTTCAATCTGGTTGCGGGCCGGTTTGGGGTTAAGAATGCGCCCTGCGTCGATCACCGTGACTACCCGGGAAACGCGCAGCCGTGCCGTCTCCGGCTGCCACGTCACCTCGGCAAACTGTGCCCCGAACGAATGAGTGGAGTACTTGCGCTTGGGATCACCCAGCGTCCCTTCGGATTTCCCGTTGCCCGAAGCAGAGCGAATATTGCTCGCGGCAAGAATCTGTGAGAAGGGCACGCCCGTGGAGGGAGACTTAACCTTGAGATAAACGCACCCATCGGCGAACGCCATTGCCTCCGGCTTTTGTCCGCCCAAGCCTCCCTCTTTGCTCTGAGCGGCGATCTGGAACAGAGACAGTTGCGCTTTTTCGATCGCGTCCAGCACAGCGGGGATCACCGAAGCAGTTGCCCACGAGCCGCCCGACATCGGCCCTGAAGGTAGCCCGCTGTCGCCCAGTACAACTTCGATTCTGTCGTGGGGGATTCCCGTCTTTTCCGAAACAATTTGCGAAAGCACCGTATACGTGCCGGTACCAATATCCTGCGTAGCGCAGGAAACGCGAGCCGTGCCGTTCTCACGAAGGTCCACAGTCGCTTCGCTGCCCACGCGCTCGGCAATCCACGAGCAACCGGCAACGCCCCAACCAAGAGTCAGACCGTCCTTCTTCATCGAGCCCACTTGCGGCGTGCGCCTGGCCCAGCCGAACTTCTCCGCGCCCACGTGGTAACACTCCACCACGTGGCGAGAGGAGAAGGGCAGGTTCAGCCCTTCATCCTTCGCCGGCTCATTCATGATCCGCAGTTTCACCGGATCCATATGGAGCTTGATAGCCAACTCATCCATCGCAGACTCGAGCGCAAACAGACCGGGAACAGCACCAGGGCCACGCATCGAAGTAGGAGTACCCACATTGCGGCGAACGATCGCAGACGTCGCGCGAAGGTTGGGCGTGCTGTAGGTATAGGGCGTGGCCTCACTGCAGCCCTCGGAGTAGTCATCGAGAATCGAGGTGTGGTTGAGCGAGTCGTGCATCAGCGAAACCAGCTTGCCCTCTGCCGTCGAGCCCAGGCGGATCCGCTGTTGCGTCCGTGGCCGGTGGCCCACATTCTGGAACATCATGTCGCGGGTGACTACCAGTTTCACCGGGCGATTCAGATTGCGCGCCGCTGAGGCGGCGATCATGCAGTGGGTCCACGGCCACAGTTTGCCGCCGAATCCCGAGCCGAGAAAACGGGAAATCACACGCACGTTTTCCGTAGGTACGCCGAGCATCTGTGCCATCACGTCACGGTGATTCATCACCCCCTGCGTGGTTTCATAAAGCGTGAAACTCTGTCCATCCCACACGGCAACACTGGCATGCAACTCGATTGGGTTATGTGTCTCAGTTGGAGTGACGTAAGTCTCATCGATTTTGACCGAGGCAGATTGGAAAGCGCTATCCGGGTTGCCGCGATGGCTATCCACGGTTGGCTTTTCGTCCGTTTGCAAATGCTCGCGTGTGTCTGGTTTCTCCGCGGAGTACGTTACCTTTACTGCCTTTGCTGCTGCTACCGCCTGTTCGTAGGTAAACGCCACTACGGCGGCTACATATTGCCCATAGTAGCGGATCGTATCGTCGTCGAAGGGCGGGCGTTTTTCATCGAGATAGCCTGTCAAGCCGTCGGATGGCTGCGTGCGGAAAATCTTGCCGATATTCTTCCGGCTGTACACCGCCTTGACGCCAGGCATCGCCTCGGCGCGGCTGGTATCGAGCGATGCGATGCCACCCTTGGCAATGGTGGCGCATACCGGCACGGCGTAAAGCATGCCAGGCAGATTGTGGTCTGAAGTGTACATCGCAACGCCGCTTACTTTGAGCGGACCATCCACCCGGGGCAGGCCAGCATTGGTTTTGGGCGGAGTGTTGAGTGTCGACGCCATGAGATCTGTCTCCTCTGGTTGGCTATGCCGTTTGTTTGGTTGCGAGTGTAAGCGCGTGGGTTATGCACCGCTTGGCTAACTCGACCTTGAAGCCATTCTGGCTTTGCGGTTGGGCGCCCTCGAGCGCAGCTTCGGCCGCCTGCCGGAATGCTCTCTCATCCGCAGTATTGCCCAGGAGCGACTTTTCCGCCTCAAGCGAGCGCCATGGCTTGGTGCCGACACCGCCGAGAGCGACGCGAACAAACGCTACTTTGCCCTTCGCTTACTTCAGCGATCACCGCCGCCGAAGAAAGGGCAAACTCGTAGGAAGCACGGTCACGCAGTTTCAAGTAGATCTGTTTGCTGCGAGACTTCGGCGGCGGCAGCGTAACAAACGTGATCAACTCGCCCGGGGCCAGAACATTTTCTCGCTGCGGTGTGCTGCCCGGCACAAGAAAGAACTCGCCGATGGGCACTGCTCGCTCCCCGCTTGTGCCCTGGATATGAATCGTCGCTTCGAGCGCAGTCAAGGCTACATTCATGTCCGATGGGTTTGTGGCAATGCAGTCTTTGCTGGCGCCGAGGATTGCGTGGGTGCGATTGTCACCTTCCATCGCGGAGCAACCAGACCCCGGCTCGCGCTTGTTGCACGCCATAGCCTCGTTGCGAAAGTAGACGCAACGCGTGCGCTGCAGCAGGTTGCCGCCGGTGGTGGCCATATTGCGCAGTTGCGCGGAAGCGCCCGCCAGCAATGCCTGAGAGAGAACGGAGTAATCGCCTTGCACCAGCGGATGATGCGCCAGATCGGAGTTGCGCACGGTCGCGCCGATTTTCAGCCCGCCATCCGGCAGCTTTTCCACCTGGTCGAGTGGAAGGCGATTGATGTCGATGAGTGCGCTCGGCCGCTCGACGTTTAACTTCATCAGGTCAAGCAGCGTGGTTCCGCCGGCAATGAAGCGGGCATCGGGTTGACCGCCGGCCACCTGCACTGCCTGTGCTACATCGGTAGCCCTGGAGTACTTGAACATTTCCATAGTGCTGCTCCTATGCTTGCCGGCGGACGTCCTGAATAGCCGCGACGATATTCGAATAAGCTCCGCAGCGGCAGATGTTGCCGCTCATCAGCTCTTTTACTTCGCTGTCAGAGGGACCGCATTTCTCCTTGAGCAGCGCCACTGCCGACATGATCTGCCCCGAAGTGCAGTAGCCGCACTGGTAGCCGTCATGCTCCACAAAGGCGGCCTGCATCGGATGCAGGCTGCCTGGCTGGCCGAGGCCCTCGATGGTCGTAATCTCATCGCCCTCATGCATCACAGCCAGTGTCAGGCACGAGTTGATGCGGCGGCCATTCACATGCACGGTGCACGCTCCGCATTGGCCGTGGTCGCACCCTTTCTTGGTGCCGGTCAGACTTGCCGTCTCCCGCAGGGTGTCGAGCAGAGACGCACGCGGATCGATATTTAGATCGAGCAGTTTTCCGTTCACCTTAAGCTTTACCGGCACTGCGCCTTCGGTGCGCTCCGTGGCGGTCGCTGCCTCCTGAGCTGGAGGCGGGGCGGCCTGAGCTTTGGCGACTATAGGGACCGCGGTCGCAGCAACCCCGGCCGCGCCAAGCGAAGAGAGAAAGGATCGACGGCTTACGCGACCCGTTGGAGCACTTTGCACTTCCTCGTCGTCCTGTCGCGTGTTTTTCGTTGTCATGCAGGTCTCCAGTTGCCTTTGCCTGGCTGGCAGATTGCCGGCGCGTGGTGCGTTTGCCGGTGGTGCGGGTGCGTTTCGGTGTGTGGATATCATGATAGCGCTCTCGGGCACGACTTTGCCGGGCGCCTACCCGGGCGCCGTAGGGCCAGCGGTAGAACAAAATTCTTTTTAGAGCAAGAGATTACAGTCGCCCCATCGATTTTGGAGGAATGGTCACTGGCGGACTGTCCAACGCCAAAAATGATTAAATGCTTGCGTGCACCCGAGCCGCTTCGAAAGGTACCTCAAGATGTCTTCCATTTCCCGTCGCACCATGCTTAAAAGCACCATCGCAGGAACCGCCATGGCTACAACCTCTTCCCTGTTTGCCCAGCAAGGCCCCGGCGGTTCAACCGAAGCCCCTAAAAGCAGAAAAGAAAACATCAAGCAATCGGTCAGCCGCTGGTGTTATCCCAAAATGACCCTCGACGAGCTTTGTACCTATGGAGTACAGATTGGGCTGAAAGGTATCGACCTCCTCGAACCTGCGGACTTTGAAGTCCCGAAGAAATACGGCCTCCTCTGCACCATGGGATACGTCGAAGGCGGGACGATCCCCGACGGCTTGAATGTGCTGGCTAACCACGACAAGATCGAGGCTGGGCTTCGCAAGAATATTCCCCTCGCCGCAAAAGCCGGCGTTCCCAATGTCATTACATTTTCTGGAAATCGCCGTGGTATGTCCGATGAAGAAGGCTCGAAGAACGTAATCATCGGCCTGAACCGCGTGAAGAAAATCGCGGAAGACAACAACGTCGTCCTCTGCCTCGAACTTTTGAACAGCAAGGTCAATCACCACGACTACATGGCAGACCACACCGCCTGGGGCGTGGCGGTGATGAAGGAGGTCAACTCTGCTCACATCAAGTTGCTCTACGACATCTATCACATGCAGATCATGGAGGGCGATTTGATCGCTACCATCAAGGCGAACATCGAATGGCTGGGCCATTTTCACACCGGCGGTGTACCCGGGCGCCACGAACTCGACAACACCCAGGAAGTGCAATGGGATGGCGTCATGCGCGGCATCGTGGAATCCGGGTATAAGGGCTACGTTGCGCATGAGTTTGTTCCGGCCGGCGATCCCCGTGCCTCGCTTCTGCAGGCGGTTGATCTTTGCGACGTCTAATGCATTTTCCGAAGTTCATCAACACGGCTGCGGTATCCTCAGGCCATCTTTGGAGGAATCGATGCGTAAGCTGGCCCTCGTTCTCACGCTCTATAGAGCGCTTTGAACCAGCCGTCGCTCCCGACTCGCCCCAGGTCAAGACTTTGATACCGACAGCCATCCCACCCCACTCAAGCCAAAAGCGGGCTTGAATGGGCCACCCGGGCCTTAGCCGGCTGCGGAAAAAGTCTCTGTAAGCGAGAAATTGCTCCCTCAGCGGCTAAAGCCGGATTCATTGCAATGGAGTTACGTACGGGCTGAACAGGCTGCGGAAAAACTCCATAAGTAAGCACAAAGGATACAAATTGGGGGATAGAAAACCATCACCTGAGGCTTCCGGATCGCTCCTGGGGCATTCTGACGCGATGCATTTTTCATGCTTTCAGCAAAAGTGAGTTTTTCCGTAGCCTGTGAAGCCCGTACCCTTCAAAGAAGCGAGTTTTTTCATAGCCTCCAACGCCGCTTTCCATCGACTTGCCACGTCAACCCGAGGAGAAAGAGCGTACCTCTGAGCCTAAAGGCCATCAAGTGCGGATGCCTTAGCGGCACGGCTAAAGCCGTGCCCTTCGTCAGCAACTGTTCCCACGCGAAGGCTTGGCATGTGTAACGAGTTTTTCCGCAGCCTGTTTAGCCCGTTTATAACCCCGGCCAATGCCCGGGTAACCCATTCAAGGCCGCGTTTATTTAGCGGGACGAAGCGGCGAGCGGGTTCGCCGAAGGAAAACCGCAGATCTCTCCACTTCGGTCGAGATGACAATTCTGTTTAGGGTTTGGCCCTCGGTTTCACGCAGACTGTAATGCTCGCTGCGGCGAGGTTGCTCGCTGCGGCGAGGTTGCTCGCTGCGGGGGGTTGCTCGCTGCGGGGGGTTGCTCGCTGCGGGGGGTTGCTCGCTGCGGGGGGTTGCTCGCTGCGGGGGGTTGCTCGCTGCGGGGGGTTGCTCGCTGCGGCGAGGTTGCTCGCTGCGGGGGGTTGCTCGCTGCGGGGGGTTGCTCGCTGCGGGGGGTTGCTCGCTGCGGGGGGTTGCTCGCTGCGGGGGGTTGCTCGCTGCGGGGGGTTGCTCGCTGCGGCGAGGTTGCTCGCTGCGGGGGGTTGCTCGCTGCGGGGGGTTGCTCGCTGCGGGGGGTTGCTCGCTGCGGGGGGTTGCTCGCTGCGGGGGGTTGCTCGCTGCGGGGGGTTGCTCGCTGCGGCGAGAAAGGCTTGCCTTTCGTGAAACAAAATCGCTACGAGAAGCGCGTAAGCGAATCTACTTTTCCGCACTGCTTTTAAGGATTCAAAATCCGATGCATGTCGAGCGAGGGCGCCTTGACCTCTGTCTGGCTAAGCATCACATGCACCTGCCCGCGATGGTGCGTCTGGTGGTTGAAAAAGTGAAGCACCGCCACGGGCGCTGCTTCCACGTAATGCTTTCCCTGACTGTTGACATAGGGAAACGACCACGTAAGAAAGTCCTCATTCACTTTCGCAAAGAACTCTTCGATCGCCGCATCTTGTTGTGCGCGCTCCGCCTGCAGCTCTGCAAACGTATCGAACAGGATAGAGTTCAACGGCGGTGCCGTATTGCCTCGGCCTGCAAATCGCGACATCCAGATGCGATCCCCCAGCAGCTGGTGATTTAACAAGCCGCGAATGCTGCCGAAAGATCCACGCCGCTCGCGCCGGTATTCCGCGGGATCCACTTGGCCGCACTGCTCGTAGAGCCGCGCATTCGCGATCCTGTTGTAACGTGCAAGCATTCTGAAGGCGTCGAGCATAGTGTTGGGGTCCCCGCTAAATCAATCGATTGAGTCATAGGCAACCGAAGTCAGAAACTCCGGCATTTGTTTTGCCTCGACCATCTGCGCAAACAGTCCGGCTGCCGCGGTAAGCTTGCTGGCCGCGAAACGCTGTTCGCCCAACTCTTGCCGGATGCGAGCCAGTACGACGGGGAGTGTGGCCAACACGATAGGAACATCAAGAGTGATTCCATCCGTCGTGCGGCCAGCATGATGCGCCCACTGCCACAACTGGGCTCGGGAAATCTCCGCCGTCGCCGCGTCTTCCATCAGGTCATAAATCGGCACGCAGCCCTGGCCATCCAGCCATGCCGCCAGGTAGCGCAGGCCGATGTCGATGTTCATCTCCAGACCCTTTTGGGTGATATCCCCTTCGGGCACAGCCAGCAAGTCTGAAGCCTGGATATGGATCGCAGGATTACGTCGCGCAATCTGGTTTGACCCAGGCATGTGCTCATCAAACACAGCCTTGGCGATCGGCACCAGACCGGGGTGCGCCACCCATGTGCCATCATGCCCGGCCGTCACTTCACGCAGCTTATCCTGCCGCACGCGCTCCATCGCGGCATCGTTCGCAGCCGCATCCCGCTTGATGGGAATCTGCGCCGCCATACCGCCCATCGCGTGGATACCGCGGCGATGGCAGGTTTCAATCAGAAGCTGCACGTATGACTTGAGGAAATGCCGGTCCATCGTGATCGTGGAGCGATCGGGCAGAGCCAGATCTTCGCGATAGCTGAATTTTTTGATGAAGTTGAAGATGTAATCCCATCGGCCACAGTTCAGGCCGGCGGAGTGGTCCTTCAGCTCAAAAAGAATTTCATCCATCTCAAAGGCGGCGGGCAGCGTCTCGATGAGCACAGTAGCCCGGATGGCGCCGCGCGGAATACCGAGCGCATCCTGAGAGAAGTTGAAGACGCTGTTCCACAAGCGTGCTTCCAGATGGCTTTCCATCTTGGGAAGGTAAAAATAAGGGCCGGTTCCTCGTGCTTTAAGCTCCGCGGCGTTGTGAAAGAAGTACAAACCAAAGTCGACCAGCGAACCGGAGATCGGTTGACCCCGCAGGAGCAGATGCTTTTCTGGCAAATGCCATCCCCGCGGTCGCACCAAGAGCGTCGCCGTCTTCTCATTCAGCTTGTATGGCTTGCCTTCCGGGCTGGTGAAGTTGATCTTTCTGCGCACAGCGTCCCGCAGGTTCACCTGGCCCTCGATCACGTTGCGCCATGTCGGGGAAGTCGAGTCCTCAAAATCCGCCATAAAGACATTGGCCCCGGAGTTGAGCGCGTTGATGACCATCTTGCGATCCACCGGACCGGTGATTTCGACACGGCGATCCTCGAGATCCGCTGGGATGGGGGCGACGCGCCAATCGCCTTGCCGAATCGAGAGAGTCTCCGGCAAAAAGTCGAAGAGTTTTCCCGCGCGCAGTGCTTCCGCCCTGGTAACACGCGCCGCCAGCAAACGTTGCCGCTCGGCCTCGAAGTTGCTCGCCAGTGCACCGAGAAATTCCAGCGCCTGCGGCGTGAGGATTTCCGCTTCCGCGGCTCCCTGCGTACCCTTGATTGTGACCGTAGGAATCGTTGCTGTGGAATGCGTCATGGTATCTCCTCTCGACTGGTGCAGCGGCGATGCGGGTGGAAAACAGGCCAGGCGGCCTGCGAATATCCAGTTGGTAGTTTACGGTATCCGGTCAGCAGGTGCTGCCGCCGCCTATTCTCTATGCATACCCGAGAGCGGAACGTTTCGTATCGAAGCGTCCAGCAGTTCCACCATGTGAAAGGTGGGCATCGTCGCCAGGCCACGCCGGCGCAGCGAACTCATCAGTTGCAAAAGACATCCGGGATTCGCTGAGATCACCGCTTCGGCCTTGGTCGCGAGCAGGTTTTCTACCTTGCGGTCGCCCAGTTGATTCGCGGGCTCAGGATGGAGAAGGTTGTAGACCCCGGCCGATCCGCAGCACAGCGACGCTTCTTCCATCTCCGCGACGTCAAGGCCCGGAATCCCGGCCAGCAGTTGCCTCGGTTCCACATGGATGCCTTGCGCGTGCCGCAAGTGGCAAGCGTCGTGATAGGCCACCCGCATGTTCAGAGCGTGTCGCGGCGCACGCGCAGGCAGTTCGCACAGAATCTCCGCAATGTCTTTGCACTTCGCGCTAAAAGCAGCCGCGCGCGTTGCCCATGCTGGATCGTCACGCAGCAGATGACCGTATTCCTTCATGGTCGATCCGCATCCCGCCGCGTTGATCACGATCGTGTCGACATTCGCAGCCTCGAAGGCCGCGATCATTTGGCGCGCGAGCGCGGCCGCCTGCTCGTCTAGTCCGGAGTGCAGCATGAGGGCGCCGCAACACTGCTGCGACCGAGGAATGACGACCTCACAACCCTCGGCGGCGAGTACCCGCGCAGTCGCCTGGTTTACGTGTTGGAAAAAGACCTGTTGTACGCAGCCGGAGAGCATGCCCACGCGCCGCACGGGATTCTCCGGGGGTACTACATGGGTGGGCAACCCCTGCATGAAGCTTGTGGGCACGCGTGGCAACAGCGACTCCATCTGTGCCAGCCGCGTAGGTAGCAGCCGCAGCAGGCCGGTGGCGCGCGACAGCCGTTGCAGGCCGGAGCGCTGGTAGACCAGCATAGGCAGAGCCAGGAAACGCAGGCGCTTTACATAAGGAAAGGTCGCAAAGAGCAGCTTGCGAAACAAGCTGTCCGTCGTGGTGCGCGGGATATTGCGCTCCACCTGGGCGCGCGTGTCTTCAATCAGCTTGTTGTATTGAACACCCGACGGGCATGCGGTCATGCATGCCATGCAACCCAGGCAGTTGTCCATGTGCTGGCGAAACCGCTGGTCGAGCGGAGCCTCACCCTGGGCTGACTTCTTCATCATGTAGATGCGGCCGCGTGGCGAGTCCATCTCCTCACCCCAAAGCACATAGGTGGGACAAGCGGGCAGGCAGAATCCACAATGCACGCAGTCGTCGATCAGCGCATTTTCCGGCGGCTTATGCGCGTCGAAGTTCGAGGGCTTAGCGGGTTCGAGCTGCGTAAGTCGGGCCATAGTTAGGTTCTTCAGTAGCTTACACGCGGGCTGGAAGGGTAATCTGAGGTGCGCCTCTAGCCGTAAACGAAGAATGTTCCCTCAGCGGCTAAAGCCGGATTCATTGCAAGGGGATTACGTACGGGCTGAAGCCCGTACCCTTCGAAGAATTGAGTTTCTCCGCAGCCCGTAATGCCCGTACCCTTCAAAGAATTGGGTTTGCCGCAGCCTGTAATGCTCGCTGCGGCGAGGCAGCCCACATCAGTTTTGCATCATTTATGGCGCAAAAATGCTTTAAATCCCGCCCAGAAACCGTCCCGGGTTGAGAATATTCTCACCATCGAACCGCCGCTTGATCTCTCGCATGAGCGGGAAGCTATCGGGAAGCGCACCCCAGCAGTCGAGCGCCGTCTCCGGCGGCTGTTTGAGAATCGTGAGCGACCCGTTCGCAGTCTCCAACTCACTCCGTAAACGCAAGACACTCTCAACGGCCTCGGCAGGAACGGCCGCCACCATAATGCCGGTCGCCTGCGTCACCGACATGCCGCCCATAGCCTCGACGCGCTCGGCAAAGCGCGCAACGTCTGAAGGAAGCATCGTGGCTTTCGAAACCACATCCCCCGAAAACAACCGCTCGCGAGCTTGCCAGACCTCGTTCGCAGCAGGAAGAACTGAAACTCCTTCGCGCTGCGCCATCTTCTCGAACGCCGTGGCCTGTGCGTCCAGCACCTCCGCGAGAGAAGCAAACTGCACATCGAGGGAGAAGCCCGCGCGGCTACCCCGTAATTGAACCGCCACCGTACACAGCTGCGTATGGAGCAGCGCCAGCATCAACCTGCCCAGAGGCTCCGCAGAGGACGCGGACAAGGAAAAACTTCGCGTACACCGCGCTATGGCATGCAGCCGAAAATTCACCGAAGTGATCACGCCCAGAGTCCCGAAAGCGCCGATCATCAGCTTATGCAAATCGTACCCAGCGACATTCTTCACGACCTTGCCACCGGTGCGGGCGACGGCGCCATCCGCCAACACGATCGTCATCCCGATAATCAGATCGCGCAGCCCGCCATAGCGTAGCCGCAGCATTCCGGAGTCATTGGTGGCGACGATGCCGCCAACCGTAGCACGATCCTGCCAAAGCGGATCGAGCGCGACCTGTTGCCCGTGCTCGGCGAGCGCAGCCTGCATCGATGACCAGGTACAACCGGCATCGACCGTACAGGTCATGTCTTGCCAGGTATGCTCGCGAAGCGCGTTCAGCCGATGCGTGTTGAGCACCAGCGCGGCCGCTACCCGGTTGCCCCAGCCTTGCTTGGTGCCGCCACCCGACGGCGTCACAGACAGGTAATGCTCATTGGCAAACCGCAGAATGGCCGCAACTTCTTCACTGCTCGAGGGAGCTATCGCAATCGCGCCGTCAAGTGCCTGCACGTGCTCGGGACCGGTGATAGCGCCCAACGGTTGAGTGATGTCTTGCTTATGGGTCAAAGCGCCAGCCATGATGAAATACGAAATTTTCTCTGCGACAGATCAAAAGAACTCCGCAACCCCCGCCGTCTCGAGCGGGTGAGGCGTGTACCTGCCTGTTTTCTCGCCGCACAGTCGCGGGCGAGGGAAGACCTTATTGGGGTTCGCAATATTTTGCGGATCGAAACTGCAGCGCACTCGTTGCATGGTATCCAGGTCAGGCTCCGAGTACATGTAGCCCAGTGCTTGTTGCTTTTCCCGACCGACTCCATGTTCGCCGGTGATCGAGCCGCCATGGTCGACGCATAGGTGAAGAATCCTCATGGAAAGATCGATGGCAATCTCCTCCTGGCCGGGGATGGAGCGGTCATACAATACCAGCGGATGCAGGTTTCCATCGCCCGCGTGAAATACATTCGATACCCGCAGGCCCGCCTCTGCCGCCATTTCTGTAATCTGCTGCAGCACGATAGGCAGCTTGGTGCGCGGAATCACCCCATCCTGCACGATGTAGTCGGGGGAAAGGCGGCCGACAGCGGCAAAGGCAGCCTTGCGGCCCTTCCAGACCAGAATCCGTTCCTGCTCGCTTTCGGCCAGACGATCTTCCCAGGCGCCATTGTTCTTGCACAGTTCACGCACCTGTTGCATGTGCAGACGAACTTCCGCCTCAGGGCCATCCAATTCCACCAGGAGCAGAGCTTCGCACGCCGGGTAATTTGGATGCACCGATGCTTCCGCCGCCTGGATCGATAGGCGGTCCATAATCTCCATGGCGGCCGGCAAAATCGCCGCAGCGATAATGTCGGAAACCGTTTGTCCGGCAGCCGTAATCGAATCGAACGCTGCCAGCAGAACCTGAACCGTCTCCGGCCGCCGCACGATGCGCAGCGTCATGGAACTAGCCACGCCCAGTGTCCCTTCAGAACCGACAAACACGCCGGCCAGATCGTATCCCGGAGCATCCAGCGTCGGCGAGCCGAGATGAACCAGTTCTCCGTCGGGCAAGACGACCTCGAGTTCAAGTACATGGTTGGTCGTGAAGCCATACTTCAGGCAGTGCGCCCCGCCGGAGTTTTCCGCGATGTTGCCTCCGATGGTACAAGCCGACTGCGAAGACGGGTCAGGCGCGTAGAAATGGCCCGCCGGCGCGACTCGCTGCGTCACATGCGCATTGATGACGCCCGCTTCCACCGTGACGCGCTGGTTCGGCAAATCGACGCCGAGCATACGAGTCATACGCGCAAAACCGATCACGATGCCCCGATCATCCGGCAGAGCACCGCCAGAAAGGCCGGTACCGGCGCCCCGCGCGACAAATGGGATGCTGTGTTCTGCGCATACGCGCACAACACGCTTCACCTGGGCGGTGGTACGAGGCAGAACGACGGCCGCCGGTAGCGAGCGAAACGCCGCCAGACCATCGCACTCATAGGTTTGCAACTGGTTGCGCTCGACGATGAGACCGTCAGAGCCCACGGCATCGCGTAACTCGGAGAGAATCCCGGCGGAGAGCATACCGCTACCATCCTAATCCTGCTCCGCCCCGCCAGAATAGACTCGCTATCCTCAGCATCGTAGAATTCGTACTGCGATTCGAAGCAGAGAGCCACTCCACACAGAAAGCCAGTCCATGACTCCAGTTTGGTCTCAAAGTTACACCCTCTTCGGGCGTGGCCTTGCGTTTTCCGCGGCCGTAGCCGCATTGCCCATCCTTACGCTGCTTTTTCTGTTGGGTATTCGGCGAAAACCCGCTTGGATCGCGGCACTTTCAGCACTGCTCGTAGCATTGGCGGTCGCGCTGTTTGCCTATCAGTTGCCGCCCGCTCTTACGTTGAGTGCCGCGGGTTATGGCGCCGCCTTTGGTTTATTCCCTATCTCCTGGATTGTTTTTTGGGCCATCACCCTTTATCGCGTCACCGTCGAAACCGGAAAATTCGAAGTGATCAAGGCGTCCATGGGCAATTTGACCGGGGACGCTCGCCTGCAGGCGCTGTTGATTGCCTTCGCCTTCGGCGCGTTCGTTGAAGGGGCAGCAGGCTTCGGCACACCGGTGGCAGTCGCTGCCGCTATGTTGGTTGGCCTTGGTTTCTCACCGTTCTATGCTTCAGCTTTGTGCCTGGTGGCTAACACCGCTCCCGTAGCCTTCGGTTCCATCGGCATTCCCGTGGTCACCCTGGCCGGCATCACCGGCCTGCCGCTCGATAAGTTAAGTGGTGCGGTTGGCCGGCTCTGCGCTCCCCTTTCGTTGTTCGTTCCCGCCTATCTGATCTGCATCATGGTGGGCTGGCGAGGCATGTGGGAGATATGGCCTGCTGTGCTCGTCGTGGGCGGAGTGTTTGCCTCGGCCCAATTCCTGATGTCCAATTTTGTAGGCCCGCAGCTCACCGACATTGTGGGCTCGCTTTCGGCGCTCTGCGCGCTGCTTCTTCTTCTCCGCTTCTGGCAGCCGGCCGCGGTGTGGGACCGGGAATTGGAGCCGGTGGCCGTACCCGATAACGTAGTGCGGGCAGAGAAAAAGTTCTCAGCCTTCGCTGGGAACATAGAGGGCCGCAAGCATCTCGCCGGAGAGATTTTTCAGGCGTGGATGCCTTATGGGCTCCTGGTGATTATGGTGCTTCTCTGGGGCATCAAACCGATTCCTTCGCTGCTCAACCGCGCCACCATCAGTGTGGGGTGGCCCCTGTTGCACAATCTCGTGCAGGTGATGCCGCCGGTAGTCGCCCGGCCCACCTTGTACAAGGCGATTTACCAGCTGAACTTCCTTTCCGCCTCTGGTACTGCCTGCATGATCGCGACACTCCTGTCCGCGCTGTTGCTTCGCATGTCGCCCGTTGCCTTTGGCCGCCTGCTCCTCTCGGTTTGCCGTCAACTCATTCTTCCCACGGTCACGGTGACAGCCGTACTCGCTATGGCGTTTGTCATGAACTACTGCGGAGCAACCGCTACCCTGGGTCTGGCGTTTGCTGCCTCAGGCACGCTGTTTCCATTTTTCAGCCCATTGCTCGGCTGGCTGGGCGTTTTTTTGACCGGCTCCGATACATCGGCGAATGCGCTCTTTGGCAATCTGCAGGTGGTAACGGCTGGCCGGTTGGGATTTGAACCCACGCTCATGGCCGCCGCCAACTCTGCCGGCGGCGTCGTTGGCAAGATGATCAGCGTGCAGAACATCGCGGTGGCTGCTGCGGCCACTGCGATGTCAGTCTCCGATCAGGCAAAGCTCTTTCGCTTCACTCTGCGGCACAGCGTGATCATGGCTACCGCCATCGGTATCGAAGTCATGCTGTATGCCTATCTCTTTCATGCTCGTTAGCAACCCGAACAGGAGCGACATCCCGTGGCAAACTTAGGATTTCTAGGACTCGGCATCATGGGCGGCCCCATGGCACGCCACTTGGTTTCTGGCGGACATACCGTGGCCGTGTGGTCTCACAACCAGCAAAAAGCAAAAGACCTCGCCCAGGCAACCGGCGCTCTTTTCTGTGCCACGCCCGAAGAGGTAGCTAAAAACAGTGACTGTGCTTTTCTGTGCGTTGGCGATACCGCCATGTCTCGTGAAGTTATTCTGGGCAGTCAGGGCCTGGCAAAAGGCGCGAAGAAAGGGTTTGTCATCGCCGATTGCAGCACCGTCTCCCCCACAGAGAGCAGCCGTATGGCCGCCGAACTGGATGCGCTTGGCATCGAATTTCTCGATGCCCCCTGTACCGGCTCCAAAGCAGGCGCGGAAGGCGGAACGCTCACCTTCATGGTTGGAGGCAAGCAGGAAGTGTTCGAGCGCACAAAGCCATTCTTCGAAGCCATGGGGAAACTTCTCTATTACTGTGGCAAATCGGGCATGGGCCTGCGCGCCAAGCTGACCCAGAACCTGATCCTCGGTAATCTTCTGCAGGCCTTCAATGAAGGCCTGGTGTTAAGCACCAAGGCAGGCGTTGACCCGGAACTCATGCTGGATATTCTCAACAACAGTGCGGCCCGGTCCACTTTCATCTCTATCAAAGCGCCCATGGTCTTCAAACGGGACTTTTCTACCAACTTCTCAGTAAAGTGGCTCGAAAAAGATGTTGGGCTGGCAGTGGACCTCGCCTCCGAGCTGGGCGTGCCCCTGATGCTTACCAGTCTCACGCAACAGCTCTTCCAGGCCGCAATGGCGAAGGGCTTCGGCGAAGACGATATCTGTGGCTCGATTCGCGTTCTCGAAGAGCTGGCGAAGTGTGAAGTGGCCGCGAAGGGCTCCTCAGCTAAGGGCTAGACTTACTCAAGCAGGCGGCAGGCCAACGGAAAAACGTACCTCAGGGCCTAAAAGGCCACGAGGGTGGTGGTTTGTTGGCACGGCCTAAAGGCCGTGCCCTACCCAATATCATCGCGCCGCGAAATCTCTGATTCAAAACTTTTCCGCAGCCTGTAAAGCCCCTGCGTTACGGTTTTTCTCTTCAGGGTCACGCGGCAGGCCAACGGAAAACCATACCTCAGGGCCTATAAGGCCATCAAGTGCTGCTGCCTTAGCGGCACGGCTAAAGCCGTGCCCTTCGTCAGTAGCCGTTCCCATGCAAAGGCTTGGAATGTGTAAGGAGAATTGAGGGTTCCCCAAAAGAGAACCGCAGATCTCTCCACTTCGCTGCGCTGCGGTCGAGATGACAATTCAGTTTAGGCTTTGGACCTCGGTTTCACGCGGACTGTAATGCTCGCTGCGGCGAGACTGCTCGCTTGCGAAACTGCTCGCTTGCGAAACTGCCTTAACCCGCTGCTTCCACCTCGAGCAGATCGCCGTCGCTCGCCGATACATCTCCACGCCCAGTCTTCTCAATATTTCTGATCTCTTCCTCCAGATGCTTGATCACTACCTGGGAGTAGAGAACAAAATGGTGCGCGGAAAGCATCACCGTAAAGCCAAGCCAGATCTTTGCAGGCGAACGCCATGTCATGGAAAGCATGCGCCGTAGAAACTTCCAATAGCTGCGTTTGTAGTTGGAGCGTAGCCCTTGCCGCCATATGGTTGCGCAAAGCACGCGCAGGTTGTAATACATCCCAAGGTTCGGCGGCTTCTGCGTGGGCTTGGGCTGCCACACTTTCAATGAATTGTAGGCACGATCGAAAAATGCCTCCGGTTGATACAAACCATCAAGCAAAGTACACAGCCCGCGCAGCAGCGCAGGCAAAGGCAGAACCGTGCGGAAATTCGGTAACCCGAAGTTTGAAGTAGATGGGCTATCTTCAATGAGCCGCCCCTCCCGCTTCATGCGATCGAAGAGTGCCGTAGTCGGAGGCGCCATCAATATCCCGGCCATCGCCCACGCAATCGCCGTCTGGTCGATGAATTCCAGTTGCCGCGCAAAGATCGTCTCGTCATCAGAATCGAAGCCGACGATGAAACCGGCCAGCACCCACAACCCACGTTCCTGAATGATGCGCACTTGCTCTACATTGTTCTTGCTGCGCAGGTTCTGAAATTTGCGAGACTCTTTCAGCGCTTCGGCAGAAGGCGTCTCAATGCCGATGAACACATACATGAAGTTCGCTGCGACCATCGCATCCATCAGTTCCGGCCGGGCCGCCAGATCAATGGATGCCTCGGTGTAGAACGAAAATGGCTGATGATGCAGCTTTTGCCATTCAATCAGTTCCTGCGAAAGCTGCAACGCCTTGGCATGATTACCGATGAAGTTGTCATCCACAATGAAGACTTCATTGCGCCATCCCAATCCCAGCAGCACATCAAGCTCACGAATCACCTGGGCCGGCGTTTTCGCTCGGGGTTTGCGGCCGTAGATGGTGATGATGTCGCAAAATTCACACTGGAACGGACACCCGCGCGAAAACTGAATGGGCATCGACGTGTACTTTTCCCTATGCAGCAGATCGAAGCGTGGCACCGGGCTGTTCGTCATGTCGGGCTTATCGACAATGTGGTAAAGCGAACGAGCTGTGCCATTTTCGAGAGCGGCGGCAATTCCAGGAAATGCTTCCTCGGCTTCGCCGACCATCACGTGGTCAGCCACTAAAAGCACCGCCTCAGGGTCTGTACTAGCCCAGGGACCGCCTACGAAGGTGCGCCGCCCAAAGCCGCGGGCCCGTTCGAGCACGGTAAGAGCGTCGGCCCGTTGGGCATGCATGCCGCTCACCATGACCAGGTCAGCCCACAGCAGATCCTCGTCCCGCAGTTCTTCAAACGCATGATCGATCAATCGAATCTGCCAGCTTGGCGGGCAAAGCGCCGCCACCGTGATGAGACCCAGCGGCGGTGTCATGGCCAGCTCCGGGATCATTTCGAGCACACCCTCAAATCCCCAGAACGAGGGCGGGAAGCTTGGCCACACCATCAGGACCTTTACATCGGATCCCAGGGGCGCGAACGGAATGCGCTGGGACGTTTCGGACAAAGAGGATGCGGGCGTGGGTAGCAGTACGGGCAGGGGTGAACCCAACGCCTGAGAACTCGGCAACACATTAAGTCGAGGATCCTGAATCGAGGGCATAGCGCCCCTTTCTGGGGGTTGTTAAAGGCACGGCGGTCAGGGTACTCGTTTGCGGGCATTCACAACACAGCGCTGCCCCGGCTTCGTTCACTCTGGCCTGACGCCAAATAGATAGGTAACCCGTTGCAAGCACAATCCGCAGTACGTCCGGAGGGGGCGAGCTGCGATGCCCCGCGCATCGACGGAGGCCCTCGGTCTAGCGCCAGGGAGCCTGGTCAGTGAGAAAGCCATCTCCATACGGTCTGGTTGGGGCATAGTGCTGACGAGTCTACGCCAAACCGGCTACGGTGTCATCCAATGACGCGCCCAGGCAATGGGTCAAGCTAAACTAAAGGTCCGCGGCTACTTTCGGTTTTGCCCCTTTCGGAGCAAAAACCAAATGCTCTGAGGAAAAGCCATCTTGCTGACCACACGCTCGTTTTTCACCCGCCTCCTCCCCTGCTCATTGCTCCTATTCGCTGTATCTTTCAGGGTCGCAGGCGCAGAGGATGACGCCAAAGAGAATGGGTCAAAAGATGCTGCCAAGGCCGACGCTGCCACGCCGGCTATCCTCAAGGATTCCACCACGCAGGGTTCCGTAACTGTCGCGGGACGGGCTATCAACTATCAGGCAATCGCCGGAACCATCCTCGTGGCAGCCAGCGACGAAGCCGATGCTGCTCTCGGCCCGAGCACGACGCCTCCCAAGCAGGACGCCGAAGCTCCACCGACCGCGCGCATCTTTTACGTGGCCTACTTCAAAAAGGATGTTCCGCCCGAATCACGCCCCATCACCTTCATCTACAACGGCGGCCCGGGCAGCTCCACCGTGTGGCTTCACATGGGCGCCTTTGGTCCCCGCCGCATCGTTACCTCGGATGACCAGCACACCAACCCCGCGCCCTATCAGTTGGTCGATAACGCCTATAGTCTGCTCGACGCGAGCGACCTGGTGTTCATCGACGCGCCTGGCACCGGCTTCAGCCGTATCTTTGGTAAGGACAAGGAGAAAGCCTTTTGGGGAGTCGACCCGGATGCACATGCGTTTGCCCGCTTCATCGCGCGCTTTCTTTCTAGCCATCAGCGCTGGAACTCACCTAAATACCTCTTCGGCGAAAGCTACGGCACCATGCGGTCAGCCATCGTCGCCGGCATTCTCGAGACCGAAAGCAACATCGATCTCAATGGCGTCATCCTGCTTTCGCAAATACTGAACTACGACGACAGCGCGGACGCGCCGCAGTACAACCCTGGCATTGATGTTCCCTACTTCCTGGCCCTGCCTACATTTGCTGCAACGGCCTGGTATCACAAACGTCTGCCCAACCAACCCACCGATCTTGAGCCCTTTCTTGCCGAGGTGGAGCGGTTTGCCATCTCCGACTATGCTTCTGCCCTCGCCCAGGGCTCGCAGCTACCAGACGCAACGCGTCAGGCCATTGCCGAAAAGCTTCACCAGTACACCGGGTTGCCGGTGGCCTACATCCTCAAGGCTGACCTGCGCATCAACGTCGGCCAGTTCAATCTCAATCTGCAGGGCACGGAGGATCTTACCACCGGCCGGCTCGACAGCCGCTTCTCCGGGCCAACCCTCGATCCGCTTGCCGAAGAGGCGGCTTACGATCCCCAGTCCGCATCGCTCTCATCCGCGTATGTGGCGTCCTTCAACGACTATGTGCGCCGCCAGTTGAAATTTGGCGACGGTCTGACTTATCTGCCTGAAGAGATCGCCATCAACAATGCCTGGGAAGACAAACATCATGCTCCCGGCGCCCCTAGCGATTCCGCCAATGCGAATGCTATGCCTGATCTGGCTACGGCCATGAAATACAACCCGCGCCTCAAGGTCATGCTCAACGGAGGCTACTTCGACCTCGCCACACCGTACTTCGCGGCGAGGTACGAGATGTATCACTTGCCCATCCCGGCCAATCTACGGCAGAACATCGAATACTCCTGGTACAAGTCCGGGCACATGGTGTATGCACACGAAGACTCGCTGAAAGAGCTCCACGACAAGGTGGCGGCGTTTATCGCTTCCACTTACAAACCAGTGAGATAGGCTTCGGTGACGAAGCATGGGGTAACCAGTGAGAGCGTAACAGCAGGCATTGCGAATTTTGCTTATCGCCCCCTCGTTGAGAGAAGGCGAAACCGCAGATCTCTCCACTTCGCTACGCTTCGGTCGAGATGACAATTCATTTTTGCTATGAGCAGCGGCTACGAGCGAGATGACAATTCATCCTGTCGGGTGACGTTCGCCACGTGCTGAAGTCGCATAGTCAACCCTCGTGAACCAGCATCCTACCGTTGCCCGTAGCCTTCAAGGTGCATCCCGCATATCTTTGCAAGGGGCATCGAGCAACAGGTCTTATGCTCAAAAGGTGAAAACGATCTTCCGGCCTGGTCTCGCGCTCAGACGTCCATTGCTTTGGGCTCTTCTCCTTTTTTCTACCCTGAGCCTTGCGGCCGCGGCGGCGCAGACGGTAACCGCTGTTACCTGGTCGCCTGCTGCATTGGAGAGTGGTTCCCCCGTACTCTTTACTGCCAGGGTCGACCCAGGGGCCACTGCGCTCAAGGGTAAATGGCTCAACCATGAGTTGGTGTTTACCAAAGCGCACGGGGGCGCCACCTGGTATGCGTTGGCGGGTGTCGATGTCGAGCAAGCGCCCGGGACCTACCAGATGGAACTCACTACAGTGGGCGCCAACGGCCGCTCGCTCCGTTCCACCCGTTCAGTCGCTATCAAGCCGGGACAGTACAACACCACGACGCTGCACGTAGAGCAAAAGTATGTCGCCCCGGATGCCGCGACACTCGAGCGCATCGCGGGGGATAAAGCAGTGAAGGACGCGGCTTTTGCCGGCCAGATCCCCGAGCCTTTGTGGCGCGGAGCCTTTCGCTCACCCGTACCGTTCGCCGCCACGGATTCCTTCGGAACCCGCCGTATGTTCAATGGCACACTAGCCAGCATCCACCGCGGAACAGACTTCCATGCGCCTTCAGGAACGCCGGTGCTCGCCGCCAACGACGGAGAAGTCATCATCGCCCGCAACATGTTTTATGAGGGTAATCTCGTTGTGGTCGATCACGGCCAGCAATTCTCAACCATGTACATGCACCTCTCAAGAATAGAGGTGCATGTGGGCCAGCGGGTCAGCAAAGGCCAGCGCCTCGGGCTCAGCGGCGCGACCGGCCGCGTGACCGGACCACATCTTCACTTGAGTGCTCGCTGGCAAGGGATGTATGTGGATCCAGTAGTCCTGTTGAAGCTATCGCTACCCACGCCTTAGACGAGGCGTTATTTGTTGGTGTCTTCAAACGCGAATGTGCCCAACTCGAACGGGCGCGAGACGGGTGGTTTGTTCTGCAGACCACTGCTGGGATAGGACTGCGGAGCAAGGGTCGGGAAACCCCAGATCTTTCCGTTGCGCATGTCCACCACTACCTTGCCTAGAACCTGGCTGGCGCCATCAGGTTTCCGCAACAACTCAGAGCCGGGCTCGATGTAAAAAGGGTAAGCGTCGGCAGATTGCGCCTCAGCAACGCGAGGCGTGAAGATCGGTTCCAAAGCAATCGCAACCAAAGCAACAGCAATGACCGAAAGCAGAACAAGCGTAAGGTTTTTTCTCCACATAAGCGTCCTCCAGGTGGTCCTACTCTTTGTACCTGAGGGCGCGTCGTCACTGTAATGGAAATTACAGAACTCTACGGCAATGCGAAAATGCTTTAATTCCGCCACTCCGCACATCGAACAAACGTCCGGGGAAAGTCAGCCAATCCCCAGGCCCCGCTTCGTCATCCCAAGCGGGGCCAAGGAAACCCGCCCCCTTCTACTGCTGAGCCTTAGGCGCAACCGACTCTGGCTTAGGCGCAGACTCTGGCTTAGGCGCAGACTCTGGCTTAGGCGCAGACTCAGGCTTAGGCGTAACCGACTCAGGCTTAGGCGCAGACTCAGGCTTAGGCGCAATCGACATCAACTCCACCTCAAACACAAGCGTAGAGCTCGGCGCGATGGGCCCCTGCCCGCGCTCTCCATAAGCGAGATCGGCTGGGATAAAGAGCTGCCATTTTGATCCGACAGGCATCAGTTGCAGCGCCTCAGTCCATCCTTTAATGACTCCGGTCACCGGGAATGTCGCAGGCTCGCCCCGTTTATAGGAGCTGTCAAACTCCGTGCCGTCGAGCAACTTTCCGCTGTAGTTGCATACCACGGAGTCGGTCGCGGTGGGCATGGGTCCGGTTCCAGCAGTCAGCACTTTATATTGCAGGCCGCTAGGCAGGGTGACGACCCCTTCCTTCGTCGCGTTCGCAGCCAGAAAGGCCGCGCCTTCCTTCTTGTTCGTTTCCACTTGTGCGAGCCGTTTCTCTTCCTGCTTTTGCCGTACCTGAGTCTGCAGGTCAGTCATCACTGCTTTGATTTGCTCATCGGTCAAAAGCACCTTGCCACCGGCCATGGCGTCTTTCAGGCCTTGCAACACGATCCTGGGGTCCACATCGATGGAATCCCGGTGCAGGGTCTTGCCGAAGCTTAAGCCGATCGCATAGCTCTGCTTGTCTTTCTCTGTCGTGAGCACCAGGGGCTTCGGCTTGGCCGCTGCGCTCGTGTGCCCTGCTGCTGTTCCAGTGCTCGTCTTGGGCTTGGGAGTGGTAGTCGCTGCCGGCGTCTGCTGGGCAGCGGCGCTCCCCAGCAGAACCAGACTGGCAGCGAAAAGGGTGACCGCTGTGGAATATGATCTTTGCATGGTGCCATTTTCGCACACTGTGCATGAAGCTCAAGTAAACGCAGGGCATTGGCAGCTAGAGCATTTTCGCAATGGGTGTAGATCGAAGCAACCGGTCTTTACGTGGTTTTCTCTCAAAGAAAACCACACCTCGCTGCTCTTACCAAAACACCGTGATTGCGAAAATGCTTCATGGCGCCTATGGCATGCAACCAGCGTCTGATTATGTCACCACTGCGGTGCCATATCCGAAACTTCCGTTGCCGCGAGAGAGGCAATTTAGGCAAGCCTTTGAAATAATAGAAAGAATGCAGTCCACTCAGGATCATGTCGCCGCCATCGGCATCGACTTTGGCACCACCAACAGCACAGTTGCGCGCGCTCTCGGCCAGTCGCAAGTCGAACTTGTCGCTTTCCCGGCCGGCAGTGGCGAAACCTTTTCCTTTCGGTCGGTACTGTACCTTGAACAGACGAAGCAAGCCGGCCGCCTGCGCATGCATGGCTCGACCGGGCCATCCGCCATCAAGCACTACCTGGGAGCCGAGAATAAGGGCCGTCTCATTCAGTCGCTTAAATCCTGGTTGCCTGATCGCTCGCTGACAGGAACGGCGGTATTCGGCCGCCATTACACGCTTGAAGACCTCATCTCACGCATCCTTGTCGACTTGCGCCGCGGGGCGGAAGCGCAGTTTCATTCGCCTGTAGGCTATGCCATGGTCGGCCGTCCCGTGCGTTTCGTTGGCGCAGAGAGCGAAGCAGACGATGAGTTTGCCCTTTCCCGGCTGAGGCAGGCTTTCGCTGCTGCGGGCTTTGCCCGGGTAGATTTCGAAATGGAGCCGGTCGCTGCGGCTTACGCATACGAATCGACCCTCGATCACGACGAACTCATCCTCATCGGTGATTTCGGAGGAGGCACCAGTGATTTCTCCCTGCTGCATGTCGGACCCGGTGTCCGCAAGAGGGGCCGCAAGCCAGAGGACCTGCTTGGCAATAGCGGCGTCGGGCTCGCAGGCGACGCTTTCGACGCCAGGATCGTGCGCAAGCTCGTCTCCCCTGCCCTGGGCTCGGAATCGCTGGCTCGTTCCATGAACAAGCTGCTGCCTGCTGTGCCCGCCTGGATCTATGCCAACCTCGAGCGCTGGCACTATCTGTCGTTTCTGAGAACCTCAAACGTCGTCGAGATTTTGAAAAGCGCCCGTCTACGCGCACTTGAGCCGGAAAAGATCGAAGCGCTCGTCACCCTCATCGACGAGGATCTCGGCTATCATCTGCACCAGGCCGTACAGCGCCTCAAGTTTGAGTTGTCCCATGCTGAATCAGCACAGTTCCATTTCCGCGATGGCAGCATGGACCTGAACATCCGGGTCACGCGCGAAGCCTTTGAAAGCTGGATCGCCGAAGACTTGCAAACGATCGAACAGTGCGTTGATGGATTGCTCGAAAGCTCGGGCGTCACCCGCCGCCAGGTAGACCGCGTCTTTCTTACCGGGGGCACCTCGCTCGTACCCGCCGTCCGTGGCATCTTCGAGAAGCGCTTTGGCGAACAACGCATCCGAACCGGTGACGAATTTGTATCCGTCGCCCGCGGTCTCGCTCTGCGCGCAGAAGAAGCGCTGGCGGAATCCTAACCTGCATTTCTCACTCGGTTGAGGACGATAGAGGAACGCGGCTCGATATCGCTTGCCGGGAAGTGAAACAAACCTGCGGGTACCCCATCCTTCGCTTTTTTGCGAAGGGTGGGGTACCACGATCGTATGCGTTGAGCTCTGTGGCTTCCCACCCTTGCCGGAAAAGCACCGTCAAGGATGGGGCACCCGCAGGTGTGTTGCGCTGCCGGCCGCCGCACAACACACCCTCGCCGGAGCGAGCAGCCTCGTCGTTCGGTTCGGCCCTGCTGGTGAGAAATGCAGGTTAAGACTTCCGCTCACACGAGGCGGAAACGAAACACCCCGACGCAAACCGGACACCCGGCCGGCCGTGCGAAGGGGACGACTGAGAGTCACTTAGGGCGCAAGGTCCTGGACACACTCTCTTAAAAGTGAAAGCCGAGTTGCGCCGTAAGAGATCGTGGTGTCACATAATGCGTACCGCTGAAAGTCGACAGAAAGTTATACAGCGCGTACTTGTTGGCAATATTCACCCCCGTCACCTGCAGACTCCATTTGTAACGGTCCCCGCGAAAAAGGTTGTCGTCACCGATCGAGGCGTCAAAAAGATTACGCGACTGAATCCGTGAAGGATTGTGATCGTTGTCTCCCGTTCCCGGGGCGGGAACCTTGAGCAGGGTCGAACCAAACTCAGACGCCAGGCACGGAGTCGGCAGCGGTGTCGTAGGCGTAGCACGAATGCCCCCGCACGTGAGACCTGCTTCGAATTGTTGATCAGCCGTTAAACGGCTTAGGTCAACCGCCGGCAGGCCGTTCAATGTCGTGGAGGTATCGGCGCACGCCGAATTGGGATCGTTTGAGATCGGGTTGTAGCAGGGCGTTGAACCCGCAACCTGGCCGCTGTCGAAGCGCCAGTTGAAACCTATCCACGGGCTGGCGCGGAAGGGAAGTTGATACTGGACATGAGTGGTCTGGTTGAACCGTTCATCATGATCGATACGAAACGGCAATCCAGGCCCGCCGACGGTAGCGCCCGCACCCGCGACCTGCGGCGGAAAGAAGCGCGCCGCCACCGAAGACATGACCACGAACGCCGAGATGTTGTGGTAGTTCGGTACATCCACGCGCAGCGCGTAACCGGGGACCTTCGAGTTATGCCAATCGACCGGAAAAGTAATCGGCGTATTGCCGAGCACGCTGAAGTCGAAGGCATTGTGCGTGTACTTCCAGATGTAGTCTCCGCTGAAGACCAGATTCCTTCCGAATGCCTGTTGCAGTCCTGCATGGAATTCATTGCGAAAGCCGGGCTGCAACGTACTTCCCACTCCAGGCGAGCAAGACAGCAGGGGAGCCAGCACAGCATTCCCGCAGCCCTCGCTCGAGAGCACAAGATTTTCGTTGAAGGGCGACTCCAGCGTACGCGCATACGAGGCGCGCAGCACCGTGCTCGTCCGTTTCACGTTGTAGGAGAGGCCCACACGGGGTTCCGCCTGGCGCGCAGTGGTCAGGCCATTGTAAAAGTCGCCGCGTATCCCCAGGTTGAAAAGCCAATTGCCGGCCTTGATCTGGTCTTCTACATAGAGCGCCAGTTCCTTGATGTCCGCATGGCCGAAGTAGGTGTAGTTCGCTCCGCCGCGCGTGAGGTCATACGGCAACAAAACAGGGTTGAATGCGGTATTCGGCTGGTAGCCGGCAGCGGCGCATTCGGCAGGGCTGGTGAGCCCATTCACCGCGTTCCCGGCAGCGTTCACGCAGGGTGCATTGAAGCCTGGCGCCACAACCCCAAGTCCGTCACGCTCACGCAGAAGCGTGTTTGAATAGAGCGCTCCGGCTTTCGCGGTGTGCCTGCCTTTGCTGTACGACACGTCCGCGTGGACGCCTGCATTGGTCAGTGTGCGGTATTGAGAGATCGTCTGGTTCTGCAGATTGGGCGGGCCCAGGTCCGCCAGCGGATTTTCGCTGGGAAAGTATTGATACGTATCCTTGCGGATAAAAGGGCCAAAGTTGAATACCGAGGTGCTCCCAATGATCCGCGTGTACGTTGGCGCGATATCGAAGGTCTCGATCTTCGAGTGCTGATCGGCATCGCCGACATCGTTGCCGAACTGGTCCTTCACGTTCAGGTTGTCGTAATTGTTGGGCGTCTGGAACCATGATCGGCTGTAGTTCAGGTTCAGGTGCAGCGAGTCGGCTGGCGTAAGTTGATAGTCCAACCGGTCAAACGCATTCTGCTCGTTGCCCTTGTCATGAAACACCTGGAACTCTGGTGGATCGAGAAACCGGCCCGTGTTCAGGCCATCGAGTTCAAAGAAATTTCCCCACGTGTCCGAGCCGTATCCGATATCGAATCCGCCCGTCGCCGAACCGAACGTCCCATAAGATGAGGTAAGACTGCCTGTGGGAGTTTTTACGCCCTGGCCTGAGCGCGTGGTCACCTGGATCACCAGGCTTGTTTTGCCTCCAAATTCGGCAGGTGGTGCGCCCGCAATCACTTCAATCGACTGAATCGAGTTGGAAGGGATCTGGTTCGAAAAGACCTTGCTCTGCTGATCCGTGATCGGCTGGCCATCCACTGAGAACGAGTTCGAAGCATGATCGCCAAGTCCATGAAACAGACCGTTCGAATCGGCGGACACACCAGGCGAAGAGAGCGTTACCAGGGAGCTGACCGAAGAAGAGGAACTCTCCAGCGGCAGCTTCTCGATCAAATTGCGATCCAGATCCGTGTGCAATGAAGAATCGTTCTCTACCAGGTCGCCGGCGCTCACCGTCACCGTTGTCGATGCTCCTCCCACTTGCAGCGCAATGGCGGGCGAGACCGGCACCGACGAGCGAACCGAGACATCCAAAGTAAATGTCGAGAATCCGGCCGCATTGACCGCCAGGTGATATGGATTGGGCGGAAGGTTGTTGAATTGGTAGTGTCCGGCCGCATCGGTTTGGGCTGAACGCGAAAGCCCGCTCACGGGGTTTTCGATCGTAACCGTCGCGCCCGGTATCACGGCGCCCGAAGCATCGGTCACGATTCCGGTAATTGTGCCTGCGGCGGTTTGCGCGTGCAGGCTGGTGGCGAGCGCCAGAAAAAGCGGTAGGCAAAAGGACAAGACGGAACGTCTTGAAAAGGAGCGCATTTAGAAACCCCCCAGGGCATGGTTACGAGTTGCTTGTCAAAAACTGCTTAGGAGAAAGCAATCGCAACAGGCGGGGGTCTTGTATAAAGCGAGAAATCGAGGAAACGGTGCGCAAACGCTGCCTCCCGCTCGACGACGGGTGCAGCTTTCGTACGTGTAACGAGCGGTGCTACGGCGGGTGCTGCTGGAGAAACGACCACGTGAGCAGTCGCACAAAGAGCGCAACCCGGATGAGAAACATCTGTACCCGCATGAATGTGCGCAACTTGCACGGTCGCGCCAAAAATCAGCAGCAGGACGCAGCAAAGGGCCAGAGCAAGCTTTGAGCGGCGTCGCACTCGATCTATGGCTGGTCCAGAGCGCATCTTTACAAGTATAACGCGCTTATCTCGGCTCCAGATGCTACAGAGACACTCGCTGACTTGCTTCGTGGCTTTGTGCCGCAATCACCTTGGATGTCCAGCCGGGATATGTTTGGACGAGGGGCACGGCTGCCTCGCCGTAGCAAGCATCAGCCGTGCCATAAGACCGGTATCTCCGGCGGCTTTGGATGCCGCGGGAAAACTCAATGCAGCTCGATTCTTGGAAGGGTATAGTTTCACGGTTCCTTTTCGATTCTGCGCCTTTGAAATATCAAGAAGTAGGCCCAAGTCCCAAGGAACGAGCCCACGCAACCACTCAATAGGTGGAGAATTTCATGGATAGAATGCCACTGAAACAGCTCATGAAGTATTTCGTGAACCATCCTGTACCCCCGATACGCGCCATGATACCCCGCGCCCGGCAGACGAGCGCCCTGGCAGTTGCCGTGCCACCTTCTGCCTCGCGGTCAACATACCGGACGAGTAGCTTCCTGCAGTTGCCGTGAAACGGGATTATAGGCAAATTCATCTCCGGAAACCTGATCAGCTGGCGCTAAATCGCCGAGGCACTCACCGACGGGGATCGCTACCCGCAAGCGCGTTTGAACGAAGCCGCTGGCGCGGCGGATGCTGCAGTATTGGTTGGACGGTCGGTAGTTGGGCGTAGCGTGTGGGTCACAAGGAGGATTCGCCTGTGACCCATCTTCGCCAGTTGATGCTCGACGAACTTCAGCGCCGTAACTACTCTCCGAACACCGTGCGGTCTTACGTTCACGCAGTTGAGGACTTCGCCCGGTATTTCCGACGTCCGCCGGAGCAGCTTGGACCGGACCATGTACGCGACTACCAGGTCCATCTGTTTCGCGATCGCAAGCTCTCCCCACGCACCATCGAAGGACGGACAGCAGCGTTGCGGTTCCTGTTCGTAAAGACACTGCGTCGGCCGTACCTGCCGGATGCGATCCCGTTTCCGAAGCAGCACAAGCGTCTGCCGACCGTGCTCAGTCAGGAAGAAGTGTCCCGGCTGATCGACGCGACTGGCAACCTGATGCATCGTGCGATGGTGATGACGCTCTAGGCAACCGGCCTACGCCGGGCCGAGCTGTGCCGGCTGAAGGTAGCCGACATCGACAGCGGGCGGATGGTGCTTCACATCCAGCAAGGCAAGGGTGGTCGCGACCGAGATGTCCCGTTGAGCCCGAAGCTGTTGGACACCCTGCGCGAGTACTGGCGCTGGATGAAGCCGAGGACCTACCTCTTTCCGGGCATGGAGAACAACTGGCGGGCCGACGTGCCAGTCACCACGAAGGTCGCCTGGATTGCTGTAACCGAAGCCGCGAAGGCGGCTGGCATCACCAAGCGAGTTTCGCCGCACACGCTTCGGCACAGCTTTGCGACGCACCTGCTCGAGGCCGGCGCCGACCTCCGTACGATTCAGTTGCTGCTCGGACACGCCAAGCTGGCCGACACGACGGTCTATCTGCATCTATCGCGTCGGCACCTGCAAGCTGTCGCCAGTCCGCTGGAGTCGCTCACGGTTTCGACAACGAGCGAGACGAAGCATTCGAGGAGGCGCGTGAAGGGATGACCCGGCCCACCCTTGAGGTGGCCGACATTCTGCGTGCTTGTGGCAGCAGCTTCCTGGAGCGACATGGATCGCATCTCGGCGGGCAGCACCGCAAGGTGATGGACGCCATCGTCCGTTGCCGCACGTCGGTGCTGGGTGGTCATCGCGATCGATGCTCCGACTGCGGACATCAGGCCATCTCCTATAACTCGTGCCGCAACCGTCACTGTCCCAAGTGCCAGGGCAACGCACGCGCCAAGTGGCTGGCCGCGCGCTCGGCCGAACTGTTGCCGGTGTCATACTTCCACATCGTCTTCACGCTGCCGCATGAGCTGTCTGCCCTGGTGCTGCAGAACAAGAGGCTACTCTACGACCTGCTCTTCCGCACCAGTGCCGCCACACTCCTTGAAGTCGCTCGCGACCCTAAGCGTCTCGGTGCCGACATCGGGCTGCTCAGCGTGCTGCATACCTGGGGACAGAACCTGCATCATCATCCCCATGTCCACTGCGTGGTGCCGGGCGGTGGCCTCGCCCTCGACGGCTCGAGCTGGGTTCCCACCTCATCGCGCTTCTTCCTGCCCGTTCGTGCTCTGAGCCGCGTCTTCCGCAGCAAGTTCACCGCGGAACTCAAGCAGCTTCTGCTCCAGGACAAGCTGCAGTTCCATGGCTCGCTCAAGGAACTCGCAGCACCGCAACGCTTCCAGCGTTTCCTCAGGCAGCTCTTCTCGAAGGACTGGGTCGTCTATGCCAAGCCGCCGTTCGGCGGTGCCGAACACGTTCTCCAGTACCTGGCCCGCTACACGCACCGCGGCGCCATCTCCAACCATCGCCTGGTCAGCTTCAAGGATGATCGCGTCTCTTTCCGATGGAAGGACTATGCAGCCGGCAGCAGGCAGAAGGTCATGACTGTCGCTGCCGACGAGTTCCTGCGACGCTTCCTCATCCACGTCCTGCCCAAGGGACTCGTTCGCATCCGGCACTTCGGCCTCTTTGCCAACCGTAAACGGTCCGCATCGCTGTTGCGTTGCCGCTTGCTACTCAACGCCGCTGCGCCATCACCACAGCCCGGCCCCACAGCTCAGATCAGGTGTCCGCTGTGCTCAGGGCTCATGCTCGTCGTCGAAAGAATCACCTGTCGCCAACTTCTGTCTATGCAGACCATCTCACCGTCAAGGCCTCATCTCGATAGCTCCTGATCTGACATGACCGACACCGCCATCATCCCGGTCGCCCCATGTAGTGCTCGCGCACCCAACGCATCGTCGTGCTCGCTCGCACCGAAACCACTCCAAAACCGCCCAGCTTCAGTCGCCGAACAGAGCCGTCCTGTTGTCATCTCTCAGCCCCTACTCCTTTCGAGACCGTCCAGAACCCGGGAAAAGACGATGTCCGAGCCGGAATCGGCTATTCAAATCCCATAGCCCCTCACCGCATCCGCCCCGCCAACAGCTTCCTTCAAACGGCCCTATCAAAACTGCCCCGTAACACCGCCCCAGATCCCAGCTTCGTGCATGGGGCAGTCCTGATAGGGTCCTAACGTTTATCGTTACTGAAATACCTCCAGCCGATCTGTAGCCGGCGGGAACAGGCACAAAGGATGGTCTGACTATTTAGCCATACAACGCCGGTTTCCGGTCACTCGATCCACACCGTCGCGCCTTTGTCGATCTCGGGAATCACCGCGCGAATCCGGTCGGCCTTGCGTTCGGCAGAAAGCTCGCTGACCGTTCCCAGATACGGCAACAGGAACACCCGGCTTCCCGCGCTCGCAGGGAAGGAGACGGCAACGTTTCGTGCCGGAATCTGCTTGATATTCTTGAGCGCCTGAAGACCTGTGAAGTTGAACAGGAATATGTGATCCCTGCCGTCCACGCGAGATATGTGTGCGGTGACGAAAGGTGAAGCCTCCACCTGGACCGGCGCGCTGAAGCCGAGTGCCTGAATGACGCCGGTGTCGAAGTCACGGCGCAGCGATTGAAAACTCTGCCCGGCGGCAACCCCGCGAGCGCCAGCCTCGTTGAATTCCGAACCCAAAGCCTTCCAGTAGGCCCGGCCTGGGTAGTCCGGAAGGTAGGCATACTTCAGACCGGCAGAGCCCGTCGATTTTTGCGCTGAGTTGCGGATACCAAGGAATTGATGCAAGGGATTCGACCCGTGCGCTTTGCCGGTATCGTCGTATTGCCCGGACTGACCGGTGACGATCAATTTCCCCCCGGATTTGGCATAATTCTCGAGCGCCGAAAGCTCCTGCGGGCCTAAACAACGGGTGTCCGGCAGAGCCAGCATTTCTCCACGAAAGTCTTTCAACGTGCGCGGTGTGACGACCTCAAATTCGCGGTGGGAATGCAACGACAACGCCATAAGCCCGAAGTAGGAATCCAGAAACTCTTCACAGAAGTAGTTTCGAGTCTGCGGCGAAAAGTAGATACCGAGCGGGTGGATGGCCGTTCTGGAGTTGTAGAAGAGCTGTTCATGCTGGGCAATCCACCCGAAGATCTCCGTTCGCAAAGCCATGTCGTTTGAGCCTGACATGACATGGCCTCGCGCGTCCCAGCAATTGGTTCCCGCGGCGAGCTGCGAAGCGAACAGGGTCCGCATCTGTTCACCCGGGCTGACACCTTTCTCGCCGTCCCAGGAATAACTCAGCATCCAGGTGGGTTTTTCACCGGCAAAGGCCCGGAACGTGTACATGCCGATCATCCATTGCAGCCAATGGAGCGGCGTTTTGTCCGCAGCATTCATGCCACGCTTGATGCGGGGGATCGTCGGATTACCCCAGTTGTACTCGTGTGCGATCACATCGATCGCATCGTAAAGCTGGTAAACGTCCGCGCCAAACTGCATCGCCAGGAACTCGATTCCGGGGTAGACCTCCGCGATGGTCACAGAATGCGGGTTGACGGATTTCATGTTGTCGCGGACTTCCTTCATGAACTCGGTAATCGTCGCGATGCGGAAATCAACCCAGCGCCGAAAATTGGGATCGGAAAAATCACCCAATTTCAGGTCTTTCATGGCGTCGATGCCGGTCCGGTGCTTGAACTCCGCCACCGTGTACTTGTCAAAACTCGACCAGCTGGTTTCCCAGCCGGGAAAGTGTGTCATCCAGAACGCGACGTCCACGTAGATGCCGTCGATGCCGGTCGCCGCAATCTGGCGAATGTGCTCCATATAAATCTTCCGCCACTCTGGAACATACGGGCTGATCCAGACATCTTCGTCTCCCGCGTCAATCCAGAAAGCGGTACCTCCGCCGAACAGCGCCGGCTCGCCGGTGATCTTTCGTTGCATCCAGTCTGGATGATCCTTGTAAAAGGTGTGCTGCGCGTGGTCGGCATTCGAGGTGATGCATTCGAACCCGGTGACATATACGAAAGCGTAGTTCCCGGCGGCGTGGGCCTTATCCGCTATCGCCTTGAGGGCGGCCAGCTTTTCAGTGGGGTGAGGGTCACGAAAACTCTCATAGTGGCCCTGGATGTCGTTGTCGGTCTCGATGCCAAAGACGTGCGTCTCCTTGGCTTCCTTCATGATCTGGTCGACGCGGTCCAGGCTGAGACCATTGCCTGCAATGCGCACATAATGCGTCCAGGGCAACGGGCGCGTCGAACCGCCAGCCTGGCCGATCGGGCTGGCCAGCAAATGCAGCGGTTCCACAACCATCAACGTGATTCCCATGATCTGCGTCTGAAGAAATTCGCGCCGCGTAAACATGCTTGTCCCTCTCCTTTTGCTTGCATCTTTTTCTTATTTTTACGGAGTATCCGATAAAGCGTTGCCAATCGGTAGCAAGTGTAGCGCATCAGTCAATGAGCGCATTGGCGATTTGTCATCAAGCGAGCCGATCTCTACATTAAGTGGAAGGCCTCAATCTCTGCGTCCATAAGTTCGAGGACAGTCGCCATTCAGCTATTCTCCCTGACTATCTAGAAGAAGTCGCAACCAAGAACTTGAGAAAGGAATAGACATGTCGAAAGTGCGAGTCGCCGGTTTTGCGGTCTCTTTGGACGGTTTCGGCGCCGGGCCCGAACAGAGCCTGACCGATCCGCTCGGAAAGCGAGGAACGGATCTCTTTCAGTGGTACTTTCATACGCGGACCTTCTGTTCAATGGTCGGGCAAGAGGGGGGATCGGTTGGGGACATCGACGATGTATTTGCTTCTCGGGCAATGGAAAATTTTGGTGCGTTCGTCCTCGGACGCAATATGTTTGGCCCCGTACGTGGTCCCTGGCCCGACCATTCATGGAGGGGCTGGTGGGGCAACAATCCGCCGTATCATGCGCCGACCTTCGTCCTGACTCAATATGAACGCGAGCCTCTCGTCATGGAAGGTGGAACAACCTTCTACTTCGTTACCGGCGGGATCGAGGAAGCACTCGATCGCGCGAAGAAAGCTGCAGGAACGAAAGACATCAAGATTGGAGGCGGGGTATCGACGGTGCGACAGTATCTGCAGGCTGGATTCATCGACTCGCTTCACATCGCGTCGGTGCCCATTCTCCTGGGCGTGGGTGAAGCACTGTTCGATGGATTGGATCTGCGGGGACTCGGGTTTTCGGTGACCGACCGTGAGATCTCAGAATATGCGACTCACCTTACCTTGAACAGGGCCGAGGGCGAAACTATCACAGCCTCGTCACACCTGAACAACGTGTGATGAGGCTGCACCGGAAACAATTGCGAAGTTGGCTAGCATTCAGCAATTAGACCGTTTGAGTCCTCAACTGTTGATGGCGGGACTAGTGTAGGACGCCATCCATATCATCGTGTATTTTGTTCGGCAATGCTCGCTGCGGCGAGGTTCCCGTTTTGAGCGCATTGGAAGCGGAGTTTACGCGAACTACGAGATTCGTCGTTCTGCTTCCGTCGTTTTCTTGGGGTTTAAGAGGGCGGCCACCGGCCGCCCCCCACATCTCGCAAAAATAAGCGAGATATGGGGCACCCGGCTGGATGGCAAGGTAGACGGCGATGCCATTCGCGCACAAGTAGAAGTTGTCGTTCACGCTTGCGGTGGTGTAGCTCACACAGCCTGTGAACGCGGGTTTGGCATCGGGTGTCCACGGCGCCACATCATGGCTCGCCGATAGGCCCGCCTGCACTGTCCAGCGGTCGTTTAGCTGAATGGTGGCAAGGACTCCCGTATCGGTGAAAGGGTCCACCGCGTAGAGCAGCGAATGGCTGAAGACGTAATTGTTTGGGGTCAGTTGAGCTTCAATTCCTGGGATTGAGATGTAGCGACCGGCCCGGAGATTCAAGCCCCGGGCGACGTGCGGAAAATAAACATCCAGGTATTCGAGGACCGGGTCAAAACCGTACTGCCGATTGTGATCGAGCAGTTGGCTGCTGAAGTAGCCCTTGTTGGTTGTGGATCGATAGTCCGTCCCAAAAAAGGCGGTCAGATGAAAACCCCAGTCGACATGTTCCCGTTGTACGGAGTCTGGCAGCCGCTCGACATAAACCACAGCCTGGCCCAACTCAATCCGATTTGAGTAGATGTCGTTCGTCTCAGGATAGTTTCGATCTCGCGATGTCGATAGATTTCCCGTTGGCTCGACCCATCCATAAACCTTTATGCGCTCAGTCGCTCCGTTGATCGCCGTCTGCAGTGGATAGACATTCCCGTCCGATTCTCCAATGGTGGGCGATCCACCATACGACCAGTCCGCGCTCGGGAAAGGCGGAGAGTTCAATGGGGAAGGAACACCTCGACGTGGAGGGGCTGGGCCGGTTGATGTTGTGTTACCCCAATCGGCACGATAGAAATCAACCCACCGTCTCAGAAAATTATCTTGCTTATGCCTTTCTGGCACGGGTGCGGTTGGAGGCTCGGTACTGGTGGTGGTCTGGGATCTTCCAGCACGCGCTCCAATCGTCAACGCCGCAAGAACGACGAGCAGAAGAACGCCATGGCCGCGAGAGATTCGATCCAACGTCATCCTCACTTCCTCGGAAGCACGCGATTGACAGTCATCGAGTACCGAAGGTCTCATTCTGTGCCTGCGTCCATGCCCGTGCGGGGAGAATCTGCTTCAGTTGGATGCATTGCCAGTTGCGACTGTATCAGGGACCCGCCGCGAGCTGAACTTCGGGTTCTGAGGCCTCAAGATTCGACAGCCAACTGTTCTCGGCCGTAACAGCGGAACCTCGAGGCCGTCGAAACCTGCCTCTTGAATGAGTGGAAGCAAGTCAAAATGGGACGGACGGAAGCTTGCGGACCAGAGGAAAATGTTGACGCCAAATTTCATTGCTTAACAGAGTATTCTTTGATGGCTTGGCTTTTCAGTGATGGAGGACCTATTCGTGATCGACCGGCGTACTTTTGTGAAAACGGGGGCAGCGGCGCTGCCCGCAGCTTATTTGGCGGCGCAAGCTCATTTCGCCTACGCAAGTGCTCCCACGGAGACGACGGACGTTCCCTGGCAGCGGAAACTCCGCCGCATCGGACAACTGAACATGACAGAGCATGACCCGGCAGTCATGGATGTGGAGGGATGGGCAGACTATATGGCGCGCCTGCGGGTAGGCGCCACCTACATAAGCGTAACCGGCATTATTGCTTTTTACCAGACCAAGGTCCCCTTCCATCGAAAGGGGAAATACCTGGGCAATCGCGACTTTTTCGGCGAACTGAACGCAGCCGCGAAGAAGCGCGGCATCCGTACCATCGCCCGGATGAGCCCCGATCTTAACTGGGGAGACGCACTCGCGGCCCATCCCGAATGGTTTCAGCGTGACAAGCAAGGCAACCCACGGGCCGCCGGAGACGATCCCGAGCTTTTCGAGACGTGCATGTTTACCAGCTACATGACGGATTACATGCCGGCCATTATCCGCGAAGTCAACAGCCTCTACGACGTGGACGCCCATTACATGAACGGTTACCCGCCGCTCGGTAGCCTGCCCGTCTGCTACTGCACGCAATGCTCGCTGCTACCCCCTCCGAATACGCCTGCTTACTGGGATAAGTTCAACGAGCGCGTTATCTATCTATGGAAGCTTTACGACGGCCTGGCAAAGAAGAAGAAAGCAACCAGCTTTTACTTCGCCAACCTGGGCGGGGGGGTGGAAGGCGGTCCGAACCTGGCGAAGCTGGGGGAAATTTGCGAGTGGTTCCAGGCCGACAACCAGGGACGCGGCGGCGAAGCCGCGCCGATCTGGGGCTGCACGCTGCAGGGCCGGGTGTGCAACGCGGTTCTGGATGGCAAGATGGCCGCCAACGTGGTGGGACTATGGTCGACCGGAGAGGTACGGTGGCGGGAAAGCACGAAGTCGCCCGCAGAGGCGACGATGTGGCTGGATGAGACGTCGGCCAGCGGCATGACTCCCTACGTGCACTCCATCGGCGGAGAGACCGGATTGGGCGAAGATCTCCGCTTCAAACAAATCGCTTCTGACTATTTCGATTGGACGGCCAAACACGATATCCATTTCGCGAATAAGCAGTCGATTGCCAATATCGGCGTTGTGATCGGCCAGCGCACGCAGTTGTTCTATAAGACGCCGCACGATGTAGAGAGATCCCATTACATGAGCGGGATGTACTACGCGCTGCTGGAAGGCCGTGTGCTGTTCGATTTTGTGCACGAAGACCGATTGCAGCCCGAGCGGTTGAAGAAGTATTCCGCATTGATTCTGCCTAATACCGCTTTGTTGAGTGACGAGCAGTGCCGGCAATTGCGGGAGTATGTGCAGCAGGGGGGCTCGCTGCTGGCCACGTTCGAGACCAGCATGTATACCGATCAAAACGTGCGTCGAGAGGACTTCGGTCTGGCGGATGTTTTCGGCATTCATGCGACCGGAGCCGTGATCGGGCGGAGCGGCAACGGTAATCCGTCGTATGCGCGGATCGAACGGCAGCATCCCTGCCTGGAGGGGTTTAGCGGCACGAGCATTTTGCCGGGCGCGGAGTTTCGCATACCGTTGGCGCCCGTCGACGCGCCCGTGCTCACGGTGATACCAAGCTTTCCGGCATATCCGCCGGAGTTGTCTTATCCGCGGCAACCGCATACGAACGAGCCGGCGGTGGTGTTGAAGCAGACGGACAAGGGACGGCTGGCCTATTTTCCAGGAGACATCGAGCGCACCATGTGGAGCTCGGGCAACACAGACCTCAGCCGGCTGCTACAGAACTCGATCCGCTGGGTGGCCGGTTCGGGGGCTCCTGTATCTGTAGAAGGCCGCGGGCCTGGCCGAGGTGCTTGGCTGGGAAACCGAGGCGGGCTTCGCCGTGCATGTGCTCAACTACACCAACCCCAACGTCCATCGCGGTTGGGTGCGGGAGTTCTACCCGATCGGGGAACAGAAGGTCTCCCTGCGGTTGCCGGATGGACGTCAGGTTACCCGGGTGGAGTTGCTGCGAGCCGGAAAAGATATTCCCTTTCGCATCGCCGGGGGCGCGGTGGAATTCACGATTCCTTCTGTTCAAGATTACGAGGTAGCAGCGATCTACGCATAAAGAGATGGCGGAGGAAGACGGCGCACGAAGACAGTTACTTTTTGCTAACGAGAGGAGAATCTTGAGCATGTTCCCGAAAGGAACCGGAATCACGAGGAGGGAATTTATCACCCAGGCCGCGGCAACTTCAGTTGTGACCTCGATGGGGGCGGAGAAGCTGGTCTCCGCGCAAGCCGGCGGGGAGACGGTCAGCGCCGACTCTCGGCGGCGCGCCTATCTCGCATCGTTCCTCAAGATGTTTCCACCGACGAGCAAGCCCCAGAGCGGCCGCCTTAGCGCGCAAGACCATACCTGGGAAGACTGGATCAAGCGCACGGGAGAACTGCCGCCCGATTTTGCAGCTATGCCGTCTCTTCCCGGCCTCCCCGATCCACTTCTGTTTACTGAGAATGGCCGACAGGTGCCGGTGTCGAATGCGTCCCTCTGGAATCGCCAGAAAGAGTGGATTCGCTCGCAGATGGAGCAGTGGTACTTCGGCAAGATGCCGCCTGCGCCTGACAACCTGCGTGCGGTTGTCACCTCGATCAAGCGTGAAGGGACAACCACTGTCCGCGACGTCCGACTCGAGTTTGGTCCTGATCACCGCGCTACGCTGCGCCTGCAACTAGTCGTTCCGGATGGCAACGGCCCTTTCCCGGTATTTCTGACCAATCACAGCAGGAGGTTTCCGTGGCTTTATCGGGCCGTGCGTCGCGGCTATATCGCTTGTTACTATGCCGCCAATGATCCCTCCTATGGAGGAGGCGACCACGACGATTCCGACCGCTATATCGAGATTTACCCGGAGTATGACTTCTCCTGTATCGCGCGTTGGGCCTGGTCGGCTTCGCGCGCCGTGGATTATCTGCTCACGCTGCCTGAAGTCGATAAACAGAAGATAGGTTTGGCGGGTCACTCCCGGCATGGAAAACAGGCCTTGTTAGCGGCTGCCTTCGACGAACGTATCGGTGCGCTCGTTATCTCCAGCGGCAATACCGGGGAGTGCGATCCCTGGCGATACACCACGGAAATGTTTGTCAATGAAAGCCTTCTAAGTATCACCTCGGTCTTTCCCCATTGGTTTCATCCGCGGCTGCGCTTCTTCGCCGGGCGCGAAGATAAACTCCCCATCGACCAGAACATGGTCGCGTCCTTGATTGCTCCGCGCGGCTTGATGATGAATTCCGGATATGGAGAATCGGAAGGCAATCCTTTCGGTTACGAGCAGACCTACCGCTCGGTGCAGCGTGTTTACCGCTTCCTTGGTCACGAAGAAAGGTTGTGGCTCAATCTCCGCAATGGGGAACATCCAACGGCTATCGTGGACGTGGAGCAGTTCATGGATTTCTTCGATACCATGTTTGCCCGCAAGCAAAGTCCTTCCTTTGAGACTTTGGTTCTGGGCTACACGTTCGAGGGTTGGCATCAGGTCGCGCAAGAAGAAATCGATCCCCTCTCCTATCCCAAACAGTCGGTCGGCGATTTTATTCTTCAGCCGGACGGCAGCGCGATTGCTTCCATTGCGCAGTGGGAAGAGAAAAAGAAATCTATCCGCGACAAGATTGCACGCCTGCTTGGTGACGCGCCGCCCAGAGTGCCCTTTGAGGCGCAGGCTAACTTCTCGGATCGCGATATTGCGCGCAACGGTTCATCCGAGGGGTGGCTGGCAACGTTGTTCAACCGGCCTATCGACGATCAGAGCGTTCCGCTCCGATTTACGCCGCAAGGAATGGGCGTGTTGGGCCTCCCTTTCGGCGATGGGCTGATGGGTGAACTTTTTTACCCCGTTGGTCCCGATCGCCATCCGGTGCGGACAAAGATGCCGGTGGTTATCTGGCTGCATCCTTTCAGCTACCAGAACGGGTGGTCGGCAGGGAGGCCCTGGGTCTCCGGTGGTTCGGTCTACGAGAGGGATCTCCACCCTTCGTTCGAGCTTCTTGTAAAAAGAGGCTTTGCTGTATTCGCCTTCGATCAGGTCGGCTTTGGTGCGCGCATCCACGAAGCGAAGCGTTTTTACGATCGCTATCCGAGGTGGTCGTTATTGGGAAATATGATTCAAGACACGCGTGCGGCCGTCGAGGCGGTTTCGAACCTTGAAGAGGTCGATTCCTCGCGGATTTTTCTGCTTGGGTATGCGCTGGGCGGCAAAGTTGCCCTATTGACCGGCGGATTCGACGATCGCGTGCGAGGTGTGGTGGCCGTCTCCGGTGTCGATCCGTTGCGGCTCGATACGCCCGAGAAAGGCACGGAAGGTATCCGGCAGTATTCGCATCTTCACGGATTGCTACCCCGGCTGGGTTTCTTCATCGACCACCCGGAGCGTGTTCCCTTTGATTTCGACGAAGTGCTTGGACTGGTTGCGCCAAAACCGACGCTCGTCATTGCGCCCACGCTGGACCGCTACGCTCGGCTTGCCGATGTGCAGCGGGAAGTCGAGGCGTCGAGGAAGATTTATGCGTTGCTAGGCCATCCCGAGGCCCTGCAACTCGAAACTCCGATGGATATCAATCGGTTTGCGCACGGAACGCAGGAGATCGCCTCTCGTTGGCTTGCCCGCCAACGAGAGGAAACGACTGCATAGGCCGTTCAGCGACCCGCGTCTTCTAGCGTTGTCTCACAGATGAGGCGCCCAACCAGGCTCGTACTCACGCGACCACAGCTTCATGGCTTCCGCGTCGTCTTTGATCTTCCCGTCTTGCTGGTCGATCTTCAATTCCCGGTCGACTTCCCAGGAGATGTTCGATAGCTGCATCATGGTGACGGATTTGTTGCCTTCAGAGATCGGCGCGTGAAGCTTGTCTCCGTTGCGAATCGCGGCGATGAGGTTTCCGAAGTGCGCGTCCGTCGCCAGGTCACCATCCAGCTTGTTGTCGAAGGGAATCGAGTCGTCGAGCTTAAATACGCCCGTCCTCTTTCCCTTGAGATCGAAGACTTCATAGCCGTCGCCGCCATCGCCATAGATCAGCACTGAACCGGTGGTCCCCATGACTACCAATCCGGACTCGCGGTCAAAATACCTCATCGCGTTGCAAGATCTGCCTTCCCACGTGATGGTCTTATCGCTGTATTGGAAGTTGACCGCCAGCGTGTCGTAAAACTGTTGGTCATCCTTGATTGCATATCTTCCGCCTGTCGCCGACACGCGCTGCGGCAGATCGACTCCGAGCGCCCAGCGGCAGAGATCGACGTTGTGCGTACCGTTATTTCCGGTCTCGCCGGTGCCCCAGTGTCTGAACCAATGCCAGTTGTAGGGATGAATATTGTCCTTGTATGGCCTGCGCGGCGCTGGTCCCTGCCACAGATCCCAATTGAACTCGGGTGGGACGGGTGCATCTTTTCCGAAACCGATCGACTTTCTTGTGTTGCTGTACCAGGCCTTGGCGAAGTAGGCGTCGCCGATGAGGCCGTTGTGGATTTTGTCCACCGCTTCGATGGTGTGCTTGCACGACCGCTGCTGTGTTCCCTGCTGTACTTGCTTTTGATACTTTTGTTGCGCCTGTACCAAGAGCGCTCCCTCGGCAGGGTTGTGAGCGCATGGCTTTTCAACATAGACGTGCTTGCCCGCCTGGAGGGCAGCAATCGCCAACGGTGCATGCCAGTGATCCGGAACGGCGATCGAGATGGCATCCACGTCTGGCCGCTGCAGAAGCTCGCGAAAATCCTTTTCGTTGGTGGGAGCATAGCCCAACTGCTGTTGCGCGACGCCCGCGAACTTTGCCAGAATTCTGCTGTCTACATCGCAAATACGCGAGATGCGGGCCGTATCCTGGTTTGCTTTAAGAGCTGCAAGATGAGCATAGCCGCGCCACCGCAAGCCGATGATTGCAAAGTTGACACGCTGGTTGGCGCCGATGATTTGACTGTAGCTCTTCGCCGTCGAACTGACGGCCAAACCTGCCGCGCCTACTGCCATCGTGTCGATAAATTCACGTCTATTCATTATTTTCTCTCCCCAACAAAAAGCAACTTGCCTGTGGTGCAGCAGAATCTGCCGCCGTTGTTCAACGCGAGTCTCGCCAGATTGCGAGTACAAGTCGCCGCGATTCCCGGCTTGGCGGCGTATCCCGCCCCCCCTCCCGTTGCAGCGTAGCCACCCCGCCCTCCGAAGAGCAAACCAATCCAAACCTCATCAAACCAAGGTCCAGCTTAACTCAATGCATTTTAGACGTTGCCGTTGGAAACCTAGTGTAGTCCGCCATAAATACCATCGTGTATTTTGTTCGGCAATGCTCGCTGCGGCGAGGTTCCCGTTTTTCGGTGCATTGGAAGCGGAGTTTACGCGAACCCTAGATTCGTCGTTCTGCTTCTGGCATTTTTCTTGAGGTTTAAGAGGGCGGCCAACGGCCGCCCCCCACATCTCGCAAAAACAAGCGAGATATGGGGCACCCGCAAGGTCAGGCTGAGTGATTGAGCATGGGAGGATAAGTGACTATCTGCGTGGCGGACTACACTAGCCTGCATTTCTCTCCGGTTTGACTATCGAGTCCTGTGAATCAGCTTCGCAAAAGGGACAGGAACGGCCGTCTTTTCGTGGCATAACCGCGCTGTCGAAAGGTATTTTTTAGCCGAGGCAATAACGGTCTTTCTCATGACAGACTGTAACCAAGAAATGTTTGCGACAAAACGTACCTCAGGGCCAAATGCTCGCTGCGGCGAGGATAGCTCGCTGCGGCGAGGATAGCTCGCTGCGGCGAGGTAGGCCGTGCCCTACCCGACGTGATAGGGCCGGCATGGCTGAGTGTCGCGCACCCGGGCGCAAAATCCCCCGTTTCCTAGATTTGGATCTCGCCTCGCTTCAACTCGTTCATGAGGTAATCGCACGAGCGCACACACAAGGCCATGATCGTCAACGTGGGATTTTGGCAGGGATTGGAGGTAAAACTCGATGCATCCATCACAAACAGGTTCTTAACGTCGTGCGCTTGTTGGAATTGATTCAACACTGATTTCTTTGCATCGTTTCCCATGCGTGCCATGCCTGCCTCATGCGCAGCCCAATAGGGCACGGCTCGCGGCTTGCGCATTTGAATATTCGTGGCTCCCGCCGCCTCCAGCATTTCGACGGCAGATTCCCCGATGTCTTTTAGCATTGCCTTTTCATTCTCGCCATTTGACATATGAATCTTCAGCACGGGGATTCCGTACGTATCTTTCAACGAGCGGTCGATTTCTACAAAGTTATCCCAGCGAGGGAGAAGTTCGACATAACCGGTCATGCTGAGAGTCGCTCTTCGGCTCACTCAGCGCTTTTTTGAACGCTTCGCCGTACCCAGGGGCATGCCAATTGAAACCCACACCCGAATAACCTTCATACCCGTAACCGCGCAGAAAATTTTTTGAGGCCGGCTGGTTCCTGGTGTTGCGAAAGCGAGCGATGTAAATTCCCACCGGACGCACCGGGCCGCCCATCGTGGGTTTCGCATCCAGTGCCGGAAATTCACCGCTTGCCCCGGCGTCGGCAGCATGGGATGTGAAGTAGTGCCCGAGCACACCGCTGGAGTTGGCGATGCCGCCTGGATGCTGCGGCGTCTCGGAGTTCAACAAAATGCGAACCGACTCTTGCGCCTGCGCACACAGAATGACGACGCGCCCATAAATTTCCCGGTCCTGCTTCGTGTCCCGGTCAATATACAAAACCCCACGTGCCCGCTTGCCATCCGGGTCCATCAGGATCTTGTAGACCATCGCGTTGGTGACTAACGTACAGTTGCCTGAATGCAAGGCGTCAGCAACGGTTGTAAATGAGGAATTGAAGTACGAATGGGTGATGCACCCGCGTTCGCACGGGCCGCAATAATGGCAGGCACCCCGGCCATTCTGCGGCTTGGTGAGGTTGGCCGCACGTGAGATGGTGACCGTGCGGCCGAGCTTCTGCTTTACGCGATTCCGAAAGATGCTTTCCTGGCAGGTAAAGGGCATCGGGGGTTGGAATTGCCCGTCGGGAAGCCCCTCCAGACCCTCGGCCATGCCGCTCACGCCTATGTATCTCTCCACCAGGTCGTAGTACGGTGCGAGATCTTTGTAGCTTAGCGGCCAATCTTCCCCATAGCCATCGTGGGATGCAGCTTTGAGATCCCAATCACTATAGCGAAGGCTTACACGGCCCCAAACGTTCGTGCGGCCACCCACCATGCGCGTTCGACCAAGCCAGTTATAAGGTTGGCCGTCAGGCGTGGTATAGGGTTCGTCGATGTCGTTGCAGAACCAGTCATAGTTGTACTCACTGATGGCGTAAAGCTTGGATTGAATCGGGCGCGTCTTGCGCATGATTTCCGGAGCCTTGTTGCGATACTTCAGTTCGAATGCCGGCGTGTGTTCAGAAAAGTTACTGGAGGATTGCGTACGCCCAGCTTCTACTATCGCCACTTTCAGCCCTGCTTCGGACAATCGTTTCGCGGCCCACCCGCCGGATGCGCCAGAGCCCACGATGAGTACGTCATAGAGCTGCTGAGACGGATTTGGAGGAGGAGTCATGTTATGGACACATTCGGATCGATTTTTACAAATGCTCTTCCGGATGGGTACATCCGGGGACGCTGGGGAAAAAACGATTGGGCGTCCAGCCCAGTTCCTTCATTCCCATTTCGGAAGAATAGTACGAAACGATCGTCCACTGTTTCAGATCTTCAAAGGACTTTCGCACTGCGGTGTCTGCCGGGGAAGCAGAAGCGATGGCCAATACGGAATCAAGTTGCGACGCGGAAAGCTTCTGAAGAGCCATACTGAATTGCTGATTCGCTTCTGTCTGGATGGCGGAAAGAGAGGCAAGAAAGTTTTCCTGATGAGCAGGAGTGTCTCACGCTAAGCAACAAATCAATAAAGCGGCTTACAAACGCACTCGTGGATCCGGGAATGGCAGCTTCAGAGAAAGACTGCAGTGCCTCATTCTGTTCGGGTTGCAAAAATAGCGGCTTCCACTGAGCACTGGCCAAGTCGGTATCAGCGTGGGCGAGAAGAGGTTCGTCCACGAGATACCCCCAGGCGGGATGCAGCCCACCCAACGACCATGCCGCAGTGATTCCGAGGAGTCTTCGCGCCACTTCTCGCCGGGAGAGGAGATCGCGGACGGAGGAACTCTTTCGAGAATCAAGGGTCACGAGGGATGAACCGCTATTTTCAGACACGAAAAACGCCTCGCTATCTAATGACCATGTTACCCCGAGCGATCCATCGGCCTGTGAATCACCGCTTCGACAACATCGGAAGCTGCCCTCAGAAAATAAAGCGCGCACCCCCCTGGAACTGTCGCGGCGTGTTGACCGTATTCGTGATCAGTCCAAACGGAAGACCCTGCTTCGCCGCGCCAACAAGGCTGGGAACGCTTGGATACCCGAACTGCGGGGTGTTGGTGACGTTGTACGAAGAGACATCGAAGCGCAGCGACTTGTTTTCGTTAATTTTGAAAGATTTGTAAAGGGAGAGATCCAAGTCCCGCGCTCCCTTGGTGCGAACGTTATCAAGGTAGTTGGGAGCGCTTCCTGGAATGAATTGGTTTGGAGTGTTTGTGCCGCCCGGCTGCTCAAAACAGCTGTCGTTGAACCATGCAGCCACGGTATGCGGAGCACCCTTTGCGGGATTGCATTTCAAGTCGGATCTCTGATTGAAGAACGAAGGGTTGTATCCCGAAGAAGGTGAGTTGATGGGAACGCCGGTGCTGAGATAGACGATTGTATTCACGGTCCAACCGCCCACGGCGTGCGACGCCCAACCCAGGTTCGCGAACCCGGGCAAGTCGTAAGATGCCTGCCCCGTGAACTGGTACTTGATGTCCTGAGGACTGATGGAGTGCTCGTAGCTAAGATTCCGCCAGTCTTGGGCGCTGCCATTGTGCGATGCTACAAATCCGGCAGGAGGGTTGCCATCGTCGGTTATGATTTTTCCCCAGGTGAAGGTGGACAGCGTGGTGAAGTGGCTGGTCAGCCTTTTCTGCACCTTGGTCTGCAGGGAACTGTATTCGGAATCTCCGGCGGGATAGCCGTTGACAATGACGCCGTTTCCGTTGCCGTAGAGCCCATTGCCAAATTGCGGATAGGGCTGGACGGCTACGAATAGCGGTACGGTGGGCGATTGGTAATTCGCGTTCGTTGAGGGCTGGATTGCTTCCCACTGATTGGGAACCGTGGTGTTGGTTAACGCCGATTGGTATTTTGCAATCGTACCCAAGTCGAGCTGGTTCAAATCCACATTGGAGAACGGGAGGAACAGTCCGCGGCTGCCGACGTAACCAACCGTCACCACGACCTGATGCGGGAGTTCGTACTCAAGGGCGAAATTGAAGTTGTAGACGGTTGGGTCGCGCTGAGAACGGAGCACGGTATTCGAGGTGATGCCGAGATTATTCCCCAGGCCGGTTGGCGGAGTGGTAAACGTGGGCACCACTCCAACGGGAAATGGGTTGCTAAGAGAATAGGGGCCATTGAAGACGTTCACTGCACTGCCCACATTGGTTCCGCAGGAGGTGCCGTTGAATACAGTATTGCCATCCGAGTTAAAGCAAGTACCATTCCAGTTTGTGTTGGATGAGAATCCCTGGGTGTTGACGTTTGCGCCAGTGACCACATGGAGGCTGGGGCCGTAGTAGATTCCGCCGCCGCCGCGGACAACCAGGTGCGGCAGCGGCTGCCAGGCAAAAGACAGCCGCGGTCCAAAGTCGTGGAAATTCGTGGTAAACGGCGACCGATTGTTGCTGTTCGCGTATACCTCCGCCCCGGTAAAGGGGACGCCCGCCGCAGTGCTGGTGGCGGTGGAATTGAAATATTCCAGGCGATTGTGACGTTCATTGTTCCCGCCGAAGATCTCCCAGCGCAGGCCGGCGGTAACGGTCAGCGATGCCAACGGATGATAGGTATCTTCGATGAAGGGGGAATAGTAGTTACTGCCCTGGGCCGTGAAGATATTTTTGGTGAAATTGTTCGATTCGGGGTGGGCGCCATTCGGGTTGTTTGCCAGGCCGACAAGCGTCGAGGCAAAATCGCTGCCGCCGGCGCTACTCTTAATGGACTGCGTGGTAGCACTGATATCAAAGTCATAGAAGCCCGCTGGCGCGGGCGGCTGACCACCGTTCTCCAAACGCCTCAACCATTCGAAGCCGAAGGCGATGTTATGTTTGCCGAGAATCTTGGTCATGCTGACGCTGGTATCGCTATTCTCGGTGCCGTAACGAAGGATATTGGAAAAGGCGGTACCACCCACCCCTCCGCCCACGTCTCCAAACTCGACGTATGGCAACTGCTTATAAGTGACCTGGTCGGCCAGCGAGGAGGCAAAGCCCAACGTGGTGATGTCGACGCTGCTATAGGACGGTGGTCCTCCCTGGAGCTGGTAGTTACGCGTAAAGGAATAGCGCAAGTTGAGCACAGTCGTGGCATTCAGGTTCAAGTCGTCGCCTACGACGACGTTTCGGCCGTGGGTGTGGTTGATCGCGTAACCGATATCCCATCCGCTGGGGAAGACGTTGGCGGTGGAATTGAACGTATTCGCAAAAGAAAAACGGGTAAAGATGCGCTGCTTTTCACTCTGAGCCCAATCGACGCGAACGTCGAACCGGTGTGCGGTAAAGGGGTCCAGCCCTGGCAGTCCGAAATTGTTCACCACGTCAGCCGTCGCCGCATTACAGGTCGTAGGACTGGGCAGGTTGCAGGCCGGCAACTTCGACAGATACAGCAGACCGGTGGGGTTCGGGTTGGGGATGATGTTTCCCGCAAATGGCTGCCTGTTGCCATCGGGATTGTCGGGCAATGTCGGATTGTAAATTTTAACGCTCAACGCCGAAAAGTCGCCCGTTCTTTCGGCGGTCGTGGGAACGGTGTAGTAATCGATGCCCTCAAACTGCACCTGCTGGGTATCCTCATAGTCGCCAAAGAAGAACAGCTTGTCTTTCTTGATCGGGCCGCCGATCGCCCCTCCCTCCTGATAACGGTGGAAGTTCGGAGGAGCGTTGGGCGCGCCGATAGAGAGCTCAGTTTGCTTGTTGAAGTACTCATTCGCGGATAAGATGTCAGGACGAAATACAGCGAACACGTCGCCGTGAAATTTGCTGGTCCCCGATTTGCTCACGAGGCTGATGACGCCGCCGGCGCCGGCCGGATAAGAAGCCGGGGTGTTTTGCGTTTCCACGCGAACTTCGTCGACGGCATCTTCAGGGATATTCATCGCCGGTAAGATGGCGGCGGGGAAGTTATCTGCAACTCCAAGCGGGCTGCCGTCGAGCTGGTAGTAAACGGATTCCAAAATGGCTCCGTTGACGGTGGCGGCAGAGATGTCGATTCCTGGACGGCCAAGAGAAATGTTCTGCACCGACTGCGTGGAATCGCTTGAATTCGGCGATCCGTTGGGCGGAGTCACACCGGCGCTCAACTGCACCAAATCGTAAACATTGCGGTACAGCAAGGGAACGCGATCGATGGTGGGAGACGTGATCAGAGTACCGACAGTGGAGTTGCCCGGATCGACCAGGCTGCTGCTTTGAGTGACTGTAACGGTTTCTGTAGCGTTTCCGATCTGCATGGTGATGTTCAATTCGGTGGTCTGATCGACGTCCACCGTGACGTGCTCATGCGCGATGCTGGTGAACCCTTTCTGGCTCGCCGTAACCCCGTATTCGCCAGGAGGGACCGAGGGGAAGGTGTAAAGGCCGGCGGCCGTGGAAACGGTATGACGGGTCAGCCCAGTCGCGTTGTTGAGCAGCACGACCTCTGTTCCAGCGATCAGAGCTCCACTGGGATCCGTAACCAGACCGCTAATCTGACCTTGTCCGCCCTGCGCGAAGACGGATATTACGGCAAACAACATAAACAAAACTAAACCGGCGCATCCGCGGATCCTGGTAACGCTGCATGCGTTCATGGAAGCATTTCTCCTCATTGTTGGAATTCAATGTATTTCGAGCGCGAGCGAATGGAAATGAACTCTAGAAGCTGCCATCGCGTCTCTCGAACTTTGTGGGCTTTCCAAGGGTCACGCCACCGGCGCTGAACCAATCGGCGGTCATCTCGATCAGCTCGTCCTCATCGATGTCGGGCGCTCCGAGTAGCTCCGCGCATCGTGATGCATCGCTAAGAAGCGCGCTTTTCGATTCCGCTCCCACAAAGATTGGCGTCTTGCCGAGGCGATCACCCAATTTGCGTGCGACCTCGCGTACCGAAAGCTTCTTTAGGCCTGTAACATTCAAGGTCTGGGCGGGTGAATCGCAGAGAGCAAACGAGCGAAGACAATAGGAGTTGGCATCTCCCTGCCAGATCACATTGACGAAGCCAGTTGTCAGGTCGATCGGTTCCCCGTAGAACACTTTTTCGCAGATATCGAGTAGAACCCCATAGCGCAGATCAACCGCGTAGTTGAGTCGAAACAGCAGGACCGGCGTGCGATACGTGTTGGAGAAATATTCGAAGATGCGCTCTCTCGCAAGCGCGGATTGAGCATACTCACCCACTGGAGCGACAGTACCGTGCTCCTGGGCACCCGGGCCATCCACGGAAACAAATGGGTAGACGTTTCCTGTTGAAAACACCACGATCCTGGAACGACGGAACCTCTCGGCCGCCAATCCCGCTATCCAAGCATTCGTGGCCCAGGTAAGGGGTAGATCTCCCACGGACCCGAATTTTCGGCCAACCATGAACACCACGTTCCGCGCATCAGGCAGAGTGTCGAAGCTCTTTGGATCGAGCAGATCCGCCTCAACAACTTCGACGCTTTCAGAAAATTTTCCGAAAGTGCCCTCCCTATCCTTACGAACGACGGCGATCACTCTGTGCTTCAGCCCAGCTTTCTGAATTGCCCGGGCTACGCGCACGGCCAGGCTCGGGCCCATTTTTCCGGCAGCGCCGAGAATCATCACGTCGCCTTCGAGCTGAGACGCAGCCGCAACATCCCGTTCGGAAGGAGTCGTCAGACGTTCTTCCAGTTTCTCTTCATTGAGAACGACATCAACCATGGATCGTGTATTCTTTCTAGTAGAACGCGTTCCGATGGCCACCACGCTATTCCTTCCTCCGAGAGTCTGTCAAGATGGATGGAAAAAGATCTTGCGCGGGCTGGATTGGTGCATGAGGGAGAAGGCGGTGTAGACTCCCGTGCCTCGATTCTTTGCTTCAGCCATGGTCGTTTGTTTTAACCATTCGCCCTGAGGGCTTGGGCGTGAAGAGACTTCTGACACGATTACGATAGCGATTGGAAGCCCCATGGCATCTTCTAAATTTAACTGGCGGGATTCGTTCAAGGCGGGCGCCGTCATTCCGGCACACCCACTGGCGCTCACGAAGATGCGCAAGTTGGACGAGCGGCGTCAACGGGCACTGACGAGGTACTACCTTGCGGCAGGTGCGGGCGGCGTCGCGGTGGGTGTGCACACGACCCAGTTCCAGATTCGCGACCCGAACATTGGTTTATATGAGCCGGTGTTAGCCTTGGCAGCGGAAGAGCTTGGTTCGCAAAATGTGATTCGCATCGCCGGCGTCTGCGGGAAAACACCGCAGGCAACGCGGGAGGCCGAAATTGCCGGCGGCCTTAAATACCATGCAGTACTTCTGAGCCTGGCCGCCCTGGCAGGAGGATCGGTCGAAGAGTGTATCGCTCACGTTCGCGCGGTTGGAGAGATCATTCCTGTGATTGGCTTTTATCTTCAGCCCGCCGTTGGTGGCCAGTCTCTGCCGTTTGAGTTTTGGCGAGCGTTCGCCGAGATCGAGAGCGTAGTCGGGATTAAGGTTGCGCCTTTCGACCGCTACGCAACCCAAGATGTTCTGCGCGGTGTAGCCGCATCTGGCCGTGCAAACGAGATTGCTCTTTACACGGGCAATGACGACCACATCGTTCTTGACCTGCTCTCCCAGTTCCACTTTGGAGGACAGACGCTCCGGTTCGCCGGCGGCTTGCTCGGACATTGGTCTGTGTGGACGGCCCGCGCAGTGGAGTTGCAGCGGGAACTCCATGGGGTTGTACAGTCGGAGGAGCCGATTGATCCCAAGTGGTTTCTGCGAAACGCGGAGGTGACCGATATGAATGCGGCGCTGTTCGACGTTGCCCATCGTTTCCATGGATGCATTCCCGGCATCAACGAGATACTTCGCAGACAGGGGCTGATGGAAGGGCGGTGGTGTCTGGATCCGAAAGAAGATCTTTCGCCCGGTCAGGCTGAGGACCTTGATCGAGTGACCGCAGCGTATCCACATTTGGTCGACGACCCGTTCGTGCAGGAGAACGTGGATCGTTGGTTGTCATAAGAGCGGGGATACAGGCTGCGGAAAAAGTCTCTGCAAGAGAGAAATCGCTCCCTCAGCGGCTTAAAGCCGGACTCATTACAAAAGAGTTATGTACGGGCTAAAGCCCGTACCCTTCAAAGAATTGAGTTTTTCCGCAGCCTGTAAAGCCCTCCGTAAATGTAGCGTTTTTTCGGCACGGCTGAAGCCGTGCCCTTCGTCGGCAGATATTCCCGCGCGAAGGCTTGGCGTGTGTAACGAGTTTTTTCGCAGCCTGTTTAGCGGATGAAGCTGATGGCAGCGAGGTCAGCGGCCTGGAGGTAAGGTTTCCATCGACTTGCCACCTTGCTCGAGGAGAAAGTACGTACCTCAGGGGCTTAAAGCCCTCTTCAATGCTGAGGCATAGTGGCACGGCCTAAAGGCCGTGCCCCATCTGTTTGTTTGTGCCCAAAAGAATCGCTGGTCTCCGAACGTAGGGCATGGCCTGCCTCGCCGCAGCGAGCTTAGCCGTGCCCTTCGTCGGCAGATATTCCCGCGCGAAGGCTTGGCGTGTGTAACGAGTTTTTCCGCAGCCTGTTTAGCGGATGAAGCCGATGGCAGCGAGGTCAGCGGAAATTAGCCTGCCGGCTTCGATCACCGAAGCAATCAACACTTTCTTCCGCGCAGCGGAGCAGCGGGCGGTTGGGATGTTGGCGCTAACGGAGCCACAGACTGACGATTGGGAATCGAAGATGGGAGCACCCACGATAAAGGCGCCGTTCACGGTCTCCTCAGCATTCAAGGAATAGCCGGTCCTCTGCGTGCGCTCCAGATCCAACTTCAAGTCACGCATTTTTGTATAGGTGTGCTCGGTGTACTGAGCGAGTTTAGACTTCTCCAAAAGTGTTGCAAGGTCCTTCGATGTGAGGAAGGCTGCGACCGCTTTCCCGTGCGCCGTCGCGTGTATGGGACAGTCATCGCCTATATGCAAGGTCAGCCGAAGAGGATGTGACGTCTCGAGAACATCAATCAGAATAACGGACTCCGCGAGACGTTCTGCGAGGGCTACCGACTCATCCAATTTGTCACGCAGCATGGTGAGGTGTGGCTTCGCGACGGCTGCCAATCCCAAGCGCTTCGCGTTCCGCCGCACGAGGCCAGTGGTCTTGAGGGTGAGCCGGTAGACCCCGTTGGTCTCCGGCTGCTCCACGTAGCCGGCCTCTTTCAGGGTAAACAGGATACGAAAAGCGGAGCTTTTTATCAGGCCGACTTCCTTAGCAATCTCTTTGAGGGGCATGCCGAATTCGCTGACGGCCATTACTTCAAGAACGGCCAGAGTCTTGACTACGAGGTCGATGTGATTTTTTGCGGCCATGGGTGGGTTTCCTGTTTTTTGCATCTCTGACAAAGATTTCTTCCGCTCATTCAGCCGAATTCCGGCCCAGCGGCAGCCATCAATTGGGAAGGATCGCCGGGGAGTGCGGCGAGGCCAAGGGCCATGCGCGTGAAGCACCGCTGCCGGCGAAAGCCATGCTCGGTCAGGATCGGAATGAGCACGCTTCCCGCATCCAGCACATCCACCAGGACACGGCCCGAAGCGGCATGAATTCCCTCCATCAACAGCGCCGGAGCTTCCTCAGGTTTGGCGACGATGGGCCCCAGATGGAAGGCTTTGGAACCTTGGCGTGCCATGGCGAAACCATGCGGAGAACGGAAGACAAGACTATGCGGCCGCGCCAGGAAGCCCTGCAAAAGGAAGCTTCGGTCGGCTCCGAACGCCCACTGGTCGAGCGCGAGGTCGGCGGGAGAGGCGGCAGCCACACTTCCTCCACCGTAACCTTCCCACCGCTCCATCGTACCGAGTGGCAAGAAACCCAGTTCCGAGTAAATGGCTACCGCGGCCGGGGACGCGTCCAGAAGAGCAGCCCGCCCCGCATCGCGCAAGAGCGATGTGCAGGCTGCGACGAGCCTAGTCGCAAGGCCCTGCCGGCGCCATTCGGCGGTTACCAGCACCATTGAGACCCATCCGAAAGTGTCACCGTACGGAAGCGCCGCAGCGGTTGCGACCAAACGGTCTGCAACCGCGAATCCGAACACCGTTCCATGCTTGAAAAACACTGCCCAATCTGCCGCATTCTGGTTCCAGCCAGCCTCGTCTGACAAGAGCAGAGCGCGTGGAATCCAGGTCGCGTCCAACGATAGAGGACAGAGTTGGCCGGTTAACATTTTTTGCGAACCTCGATGCCTGCCTTCCGTTCCGCCTCGACGTATTTGGTTTCTCGCATCAGGAAGGACTCTTCTCTGCGTCCGCAAGCAGCTCGATGGCGCCGCCCATCCGGACATAGGAGCCGACCCGAACCTTACTCCTTTACGCTAGTGTAGTCCGCCATAAATACCATCGTGTATTTTGTTCGGCAATGCTCGCTGCGGCGAGGTTGCTCGCTGCGGCGAGATTTCCGTTTTTGGGTGCATTGGAAGCGGAGTTTGCGCGAACCCTAGATTCGTTGTTCTGCTTCTGGCATTTTTCTTGGGGTTTAAGAGGGCGGCCAACGGCCGCCCCCCACATCTCGCAAAAACAAGCGAGATATGGGGCACCCGGCTCGATGGCGCCGCTCGATGGCGCCGCCCATCCCGCATAGGAGCTGACCCGAACCCTACTCCTTTACGCTAGCGGAATGCTGCGCGTCCTTTGAGTCCAATTGGAAATGGGCAAAGTCGCCGGTTTCATCAAAAGAGCCAAGTCCAATTTGTCCATGTGTGAAGGTGTGGTCTACCACGGAAAATCGCGGCGTCGTTTCCTTATTTAAGAAGACCTGGATAGTGCCTGAGTGGATATTGCGCACAATTCTCACATCATGCCAGGCGCGGTCTGGGAGCGCCGCAGCAGCATCCAATCCGGCGATTCGCTGTCGGGCTGCACCGTCCACAATGAATATGCCGTTGTGGACAGCTATCTCCGTTCCAGGATTCTCTGAAAGGTGAACATAGTAAAAGTGAAGGGTATCCACGTAGTTGAACACCACAATCATCGAACCACCTGCGCGACGCACACTCACATCAAGATCAAAACTGCCCACCTCTACACCGCGCAACCTTGCGAACTGTACCGGCCGGCGAGGAAGCGCGGGCGGCTGAGGGCGCTTCATATGAAGATAATGAAGGCTACCTTCCTGGAGAATTTCCCAGTCTCCGGGGAAAGGCATCTCCCAGGCATTCAAGGCGCCCGAATCGAAGTCGTCTCGCATGGACAAGCTCGCTGCGGGCGCGTCCCCGTACAAGGACGGCGGCCACACGAAGACAGCATAGACTGCAATCAGAGTGATGGCGGTAAGTAATACGGCCGGGGTGCATACGCCTCTAAGTTTGTACATTTTGATTGCTTCGCCTCAGCGTTGGTTCATGTTTGTATCGAGTCCAGCTCTCGCCCATCTCTCGCCCTGGACGGAACGGAAATAAAATAGATCGCGGCCGCGCCCAGCAAGCCTGCGATGCTAAACATGGTCCATGCCAATCTGTAGCTATGATAGGTGTCGAAAACTCTTCCGGCCATCCACGGAGCGACCCATTGTCCGATGGAATATCCCATGATGATCAAGGCCAGCAGCTTGCCTAACGAGGCGACTCCAAAACATTCTGCCGTGACCAAAGGAATCAACATGTAATCAGCCCCCATGGCAAAGCCGAAAACGACCGCGAAAGCCACGGCCGCCACGGGCCGATGCGCGATACACAGTAATGGGATCGCCCCGCCGAGTAGCAGATAGAACAGCGCCATCGTGTTCTTCTTTTTGAAGCGGTCTGCAAAATACCCTACCAGCACACGGCCGCCCAGACTGGACGTGAGCAGAACCGACAAGAAGCGGGCAGCGGTTGTTGTGGAATAACCTTCGTCTTTCATGAACAGAATGAAGTGTTGAATCACGGCGTTGATTGCGCCTATGACAAGGGTGGTTCCAGCTAAGATGAGCCAGAAGTTGGCGGTGCGCATTGCGGCTGAGATTCCGCTGGATGGAGGTTCGTCGAAATCTCCTGGCTTACGATCAAGCAACGGAACGCCATCCGGCGTGAGACCCATCTCAGCCGGAGCCGAGCGTGTAATCCAGAACCCGACTGGAAAGAGCACGATCAGGATGAGCACTCCGATAATTTCCAAGGCGTGGCGCCAGCCGAAACTCCGGATAAATAAATTGGCCAGTGGAGGGGAAACGACCCCACCCAGTCCAAGCCCCAAATATGCGTAACCCATCGCCCGTCCGCGCCGTGCTCGAAACCACCGGGAGACAAGAACCTGATTGGCAATCGGGCCGGCCAGCGTGTAACCCAGTACCTCTGCGACACAGAGAACTTCGTACTGCCAAAATCTGGTCATCGAACCCATCAAGATCAGCGGTATCCCGATAAAGCCTACCCCGGACAGGATCACCCAGCGGGCGCCGATTCGATCGATCAACGCGCCAGCCAGCAGACCGAACGGTAGTCCAACCACGAGAAAGCCGAGCAAGAACCCTTGCGTCACCTGCGTTCGCGTGAACCCTAGAGAGGCCACAAAGGCTGGATAGAAAACCGGAAAACCGTAGAAGATGATTCCGACCGCGAAAAAAAGGTTCAGGAAGGCCGCAACCACAATCCACCAGCCATAGAAGATGCGTGGAGACGGGTTCGAATCGCGACTTTGTCTGCTAATCATCTGAAACATGGTCGTCATGAACGCATGATTTTTTCGAACCGTTTTCCGTTGGCATGTAGGATCAGGGACAATAATAACCGTTCACCCCGGCACGCCCGAGGCTCAACTCTGCCGTACCACTGCTCGGAGGAATGCCCTACTCTTTCGGCTCGTGTAAGTGCATTTCAGCGTGAGCGGTCGATATTCACACGACCCCGTCTTTGACGGCATTACTTCGATCGGTCCCCGTCAGAACCCAACTCTGATCGTATCTGTTAGAGATTCATCAATAAATAATCGAGAAGTTGTTGTTGCATAGCATAAGGCTCAGGGCCGCCAGTTTCCATGGAATACACGCCTTTAAAGCCCATCTCTTTCGAGATCCCAATTGCTGTCGCAAAGTTAAATCTTTCAGGATTCCATTTGACATGGCTGACCGTCTTTGCAAGCGGGTACATGATGCGCAATCCGCGTTCGGTGTTTTCTTCATTCCCGAAGTTACCTATATCGGGATTGGCGTAAATTCCGGCTCCTTTGATTACCTTTACAAGTGTATCGATAGGAGTCTTTCCCCTCGGCTCCAAAATGATCGAAACGCCCTTTGAGGCGCCGTATTCGCCCAGTTGCTTGAGCGCGTCGATTGCCTGAGTAAGATCGCCTTCCAACAACGCCCCTTGATTCGGCATGACGCTGGGGCATTCAATCATTGCAGCTCGATCAATCCATTGCTTCGTGAGGTCAATTGCATGAGCACGAGTCTGCGGATCAGGGGAACAAGGGCTGATGATTCCCTTATAGCCGCTCTCATCCAATTCGAGAGGCATATTCACCATCCGAGAGTTTGCCTTCTGTAGCCGCGCGTGAAATTTATCGAAGTAAGAAGGTTCCATCGATAGAAAATGTATCTGCTGCACCTCGACGTTGTGAATGTGGTAACGACTCGAGAGCATAGACGGAAAATCCATTATGTCCAGTTGTCCCGGTGTCGCCGGCTGGCTCCAGTCCCTCACTTCTTTCAGAAGGCCGTCAAAATTCCCTGACATTGCACCCACCCGGTCTAGCTTAGACATGAGGACAGTGTCTTGGGCCCGACCATAGGCGGCAACGGATGCAGCGGCCATAGAACCAATTAAAAAGTCTCGACGTTTCACAAATGTAACCTCCTGTTGTTTCCTTGTAACCAATCTGCCGCACGACGCGGTTCGTCAAAGTTCGAATCAGAAATATCAGTATCAGAAGTCAGGAGTCAAAATGCCGCCCTCAGCCTCTGGCTACTTGCGATACCTTCATCGTGAAAGTCCATTTCACGCAGAGGAGAAGAGTAACGCAAGTGATGCGAAAGTCAAGAGAAACATTCGCATGTACTTCTGCTCTTTATCTCAACGATTTACCGGCCTCATCCTATACTTCGATGCGGATATTTGATCCGCATTGAAGTATCAGTTTTTTGAAGTGGAACGGTAGGCGCCGTCTGCCTCGAGGATAGCGGAGAGGTTATCGGTGGGCGGTCGAATGGGCGTCGATGGGAACTGTTCCGGTTCATCGGTCCGAAAGCCGCTGCAAAACAGAAACAACTGCTGTTTCAATATAAGGCGACGGGAAATGGATCAAATCTGCAGATTGAAATGCATTGTCGTTCTAGGATGGATATCGTGTGTGACCACTGTTTTGACCGCCAAGGCGCAAAACTTGCCTGCAGGGAGCGGGAAAGCAGACTTTCAGCGTATTTGCAGCGGCTGCCACAGCCTGGATAGGGCGACCAGTCAGCGGATGACCCGGGCGGAGTGGGGTGTGGTGGTGAGCGACATGGTGGCGCGTGGGGCTCAGGGAAGCTCCGCAGAGTTAGACAATGTTGCGAGCTATCTCAGCGCCAACTTTGGCAAAAGCAATGCTTCCGCACCGTATGGGTCGCCTGCGGCGCCGGGGCATACTGCGACGTCTGCGCCCCAAGTGGCGGCGGAAGAAGCCCCGCTAAGTGGAGAGGAAATATCGAAGGCAAAGAGGCTGATTCAGGAAAACGGGTGTCTGTCGTGCCACCGAGTTGATGACACGGGTTCGTATGTTGGACCGTATCTGGACGATGTCGGAGCGCATCGTTCGCCGGAGCAATTGCATGCCTCGCTGGTGTCCCCGAACAAAGAAGTTCTCCCGGAGAACCGTACAGTGCGGCTGGTCACTCGCGACGGGAAGACGGTGACGGGAAGACTACTCAACCAGGATGGGTTCAGCGTGCAGCTTATCGACTCGTCGAGTCAACTGAGATCTTTTGAGAAATCAGGTCTTCGCGAATTCGCGATTGTGACTGCCAATCCCATGACCTCGGGCACGGATAAGCTGAGCGCGCAAGACCTTACGGATCTGGTTCGCTACCTCAGCTCCTTGAGGGGTGGGGGAAGCCAATGAAGGAGAGAGGGCAAAAGATGCGCACTTTTAAATCGCTGTTCGCGCTGCTGGCTGTGACCACTTTGGCGCCAACCGCGCGGGCTGCTGAGGCAGACTTCAATGGCCGGTGGGACATTCAGGTGCTTGCCAAGGCTGCCGACATTCAGTTCACCACAACCAAGGCATGATGCACGAGTAGCAGGAGAAGAGATTCGACAGCGATACAGGGCGGATCAGTAATCTGTTGTGAAATTATTGCCGGTGAGTACGTATCAAGATCTCGTGCTCATGGCCATGCAAGAAGAACGACAACGCTTGGAGCCGGAGGAATAATGATGATGACACGCCGCCAGATGATCGCCGCTTTATCTGTGGTTCCGCCGCTTGCGACCTATGGTCAATTGTTCGCGGCGCTATCCGCCGCTTCGTCGTCCGGGGGCGAGCGGATAGCGACCGCGGCATCCTACCCTGGCGTCGCCTACCGCGACTACTCTCGCTGCCTGCCGGATTTTCTGGATGAGCTTGCCGCGCATGCCTATGAGGCCCGCAACCAGAAGATCTTCGCGCTGACAACACCTGCGGCCGTGCGCCAGCATCAACAGTGGTCTCGAGAGACATTCTGGAAGCTGGTGGGAGGAGCGCCGGAGCGGACGCCGCTCAACGTTCGCTCCGTCGGAGGGTTTGAGCGGGAACACTATCGCGTCGAGAAACTGCTCTACGAAAGCCAGCCGAATTTGTACGTTCCGGCGAATCTCTACATTCCCAAGTCACTCAAGCCGCCGTTCCCGGGCATACTGTTTCAGATGGGGCACACGCCGAACGGCAAAGCCGGCGACACCTATCAGCGGTGCTGCCAGGGACTATCGCAATTGGGCTACCTGGTGCTGGGCTTCGATCCGATGGGCCAAGGGGAGCGGATTTATTATCCGGACGCCTCCGGAATAAAATCGCGGCTGTCTCACCAAGACGAGGAACATTCGCATGCGGGTCGACAGATGCTGCTAGTCGGCGACAGCGCGACGCGAATGCATGCGTGGGATGCGGTGCGAAGTCTGGACGTGCTGGCCTCGCACCCGCTGGTGGATCCAAAGCGCATTGGAGCCACCGGCCAATCCGGTGGAGGAACTACGACGATGTTTCTCTCCGCCGTGGATGACCGCATCGCCGCAGCGGTGGTGTGCAGTGGCATTACAGAGAACTTTGCCTGTGCGAACTTTAACGCGCCGGGCTCCATCGATGACGCCGAGCAGAATTTTGTAGGCTCTGGGCCTTCCGGCTTCGACCGCTGGGACCTCCTGTATCCGTTGGCCCCGAAGCCGCTGTTGGTGAGCGTGAGTGACAAGGACTTCTTCGGCACCTATTCGCCACGCTACATTTCCAGCGGTTGGGAGGAATTTCAAAAGCTGCGGAAGGTTTACGCCGTGCTCGGCAGGGAGGATCAGATCGCTTGGGGCGGGACCCCGCTTCCACACGGGTTGTCTTACGACACGCGATTGCAGGTGTACAGCTGGTTCGGTCGCTGGCTCAAAGGCGAGATCGGTCGCGTCGAGGTGGAACCGCAGACTGCGGTGGAGGAGGACGCAACTCTGTGGGTGTCCGCTTCGGGAAACGTAACACGCGCGCGCTCGGGCGGTGCGACTCCTTTCTCTCTGACGCTGGCCGCAATGCCGAAGACTTCTAGGACCCAGTCGCCGGAATCCCTGAAGACGCTTCTCGGAACGGAGATGCCGCCTCGGGGTTTGGCGGCTAGCGTTCTGAAGCGGGTACCGTCCGACGGCTGCCGGATCGAGGCTCTGGAGATTCCATCGGCAGCGCAGGTCTGGTTGCCGGCGTGGCTGATTCGACCGACGAGAGTCCCTGTGAAATCCGTGCTGTTGCTGTTAGAGCCGGCCGGCCGTAACTACGGTCACCGCTGGCAGCAGGATGGCCTGTACCAAACGCTGGCGACGAATGGCCATATCGTGTGCATTCCTGATCTGCGCGGAGTAGGAGACCTGACGCCTGAGTTGGAGCGTGGCGCTGCGGCCTACGGGGAGGATCACAAGAGCGAAGAATCCTGGGCGTGGGCATCGCTGATCCTGGGAAAGCCGCTGCTCGGACAGCGTGTGACGGATATTCTGGCTGCTTTGGAGGCGCTGCGCCATCACGACGGTGTCGCAGGTCTTCCTCTCATTGTGGCCGCGCGAGGTGAGTGGACAGTGCCGATGCAGTTCGCCGCCGCGCTCGATTCCAACTTCGCGGCTCTATATCTCTCTGGGGGACTATTGTCTTACCGCAACATTGTGGAGACAGAAAACTACACTCATCCGTTCGCCAATTTTGTGCCGGGCATTCTTCACCACACCGACTTAACAGAGTTGCCCGGCCCAAAGCGCGTCGTTCTGGGAGGAGTAGTGGACTCAGCCGGCAACGCAGTGCCGGTCGACGTGGTGCGGACGGCCTACTCCGCGGCGGCCAACGTGGAAGTGGTCGCAGATGCACGCTGGGACACGGCCACGTTGGCGACGCTCGGCTCCTGATGGCGCCGCTTTATGAACCTGCACATCACACTCCCAAACAGTTTGAACCAAGTGCTTACGGTCTTCAGTGCGGCAGCGAGCTGCCGGTCATTGCCGCGCCTGTCCGCCTGTCCTGCCAATCGAACTCGCTAAGAAGCGGTGACAGACTGGACTGGAGTGGACCCTTGTGTTGAGACAGCGTAAATGGGGACAGTTTACGTTTGGCTGCTGACGACCGTACAGCAGCAGTATGCAGAGAGAAGCTTAACAGGACCGGTGAAGCGGACCTGGGCTCTCCTGAAAATTCCCGAGGACTGCATCCATCATTTCGCCAAGAGAAACATTGCAATTCTGGCCCTCGTTTGATGCTCCTCCCGAGCCGCCTTCTGCTAACTAGCTACGAGACGTCAGCCGCCATCGGCATGCCGCGCGTTCGAACTCCTGTGGCGGCAAAAATAGCATTGCCAACCGCAGGCGCCAAACCGACAATGCCGGTCTCGCCCGCGCCCGCCGAGGGCAGATCCTTTCGGTTAATCAGCACGACATCGATCTCCGGCATATCGCTGAACCGGGGAACGCGGTACTCGGCGAAGTGCGGGTTCAGGATGCGTCCATCTTTGAACTTAATAGCCTCGAACAGCGCGCCGCCAATGGCCTGTGCGATCGCACCCACGTTCTGATTGCGAAGCCCGTCAGGATTCACGATCGCGCCCGACTCCCATGCCTGGACCACGCGGCGAACCCGAATCTTCTTGCTCGCAGAATCGATCTCAATCTCAACGCAGGTGGCAACGTGGCCACCCTTGTCGACTCCGCCCGCGATGCCGAAGCCATGTTCTGGCGAAGACTTTACACGCCCCCATCCGAAGCGCTCTGCGGCCGCTTGAAAGACGGTGCACAGTCTCCGATCGGTCAGGTTCTTCAGGCGGAACTTCAACGGGTCCATGCCTACTGCGTGCGCCAACTCATCCATATGCGACTCGCGCGCGAAGTGGTTCGCCGTCGCCGCCAGCCCGCGATAGGATCCCTGGCGCAAAGGAGGAGACTGGGTAGGGTGAAACTGGGTGACTGGATTCGCGACGTTATACGGTGTGTCGATCGCCGCCGGGCCTGAGTTGTAGTTGTGGTGCTCCCACGCAAGAAGGCTTCCGTCGTGTTTCGCCCCGCTGCGAATCTCGATCCAGCCCGCTGGACGGAAGTAGGCCCAGGTGAACTCCTCTTCGCGCGTCCACACCACCTTGACTGGTTTGCCGGCGGCTTTGGCCAGGCGCGCAGCCTCAACGGCGCATTCGCCGGTGTGCTTGCCTCCATAGCCACTACCCATGTCGGGCTGAATCACCCGGACCTGCGTCGCGGGAATGCGAAAGGCCTGCGCCAATTCGTCGCGCACGCCGAACGGGCGCTGCGTTCCCGTCCAAACGGTAAGCTTGCCGCCGGTCCATTCCGCCACAGCTGCGCGCGGTTCAAGCGGTGCATGCGCGATATATTGCACAGTGTAGTGCTGCTCCAGCTTCACATCAGCGGTTGCCATCGCTTGTTCCGCGGCGGTGTTGTCTGGTCGCGCCTTGTCACTATCGCGCTGGCGTGTCTCTGGATGGTTGCGGAGATACTCAAACAGCTCCTGATTCGAGATCTGCGAAGGCACACTCCACTTTGCCTGTATTGAAGACAGTGCCTGCTCCGCAGTCCAGGCATCGGCGGCCACCACTCCCATAAAGTCGCCATCCCGCACCACCTGAACGCCAGCCACTGTTTCTGCCGCGCTCGTGTCGGCCGAGACGAGCGCAGCGTTGAATCCCGAGGGGCGCAGCACTTTGCCGAACATTATCCCGGGCCGGACGATGTCCGAAGGATACCGATGTTTGCCGGTGACGAATTCGCGTCCTTCCGCCTTGTGCACTTCAGTGCCGACGACCTTCCATTCGCTGGCCGGTGTTGTCGGCGGGTCGCCGGAGACCGTTCCCGTCAGCTTTTCTCCATGCGTCATTTCGCCATAACTCAGGGAGTGGTTCGTCTTTGGATTGGTCACCCTCCCCGCCGCAGCCGTCAGCGTTGATGGGTCGACGTCCCATCGCTGTGCGGCGGCTGCAATCAGCATCTGCCGTGCCGTCGCGGCCATCGCGCGAAGTTGCGGCCCCATGGTCGGAGTCGAAAGGCTTCCAAAGGTCCCCATGTCCCAGGGAGTGAGGTCGGTGTCGCCCATCACCATCGTGATCGCGTCGAACGGAACCCGCAGCTCTTCGGCCACAACCTGCGCCAGCGAGGTGCGAATGTTCTGCCCCACTTCCACTTTGCCGGTGAAGACCGTCACCTTGCCATCCTCGCCGATGTGGACCCACGCGCTCATTTCCCTGGGCAGTTCGTGCCCGTGGAATCCTCCTCCGGACTCCTGCCCACGGGCAGACGCGCCTTCAAGACAGACCAGCAGGCCGCCGCCCCACAGCTTCAGGAAGTCGCGGCGGTCAAGCTGGAACCAGTGCAGGCGCTCCGGGATCTCGCGCTGTGTCAATTCTGGATTCAGCTCCTCAGCGGGCATGATCGGTCCCTCCCTTCGCAGGCTGCGAAGCTCGTTTGATCGCGGCCACGATGCGCGAATAGGTTCCGCAGCGGCAGATATTGCCGTCCATGTAGATGACGATCTGCTGCTCCGTAGGATGTGGATGCTCGAGCAGCAGCGCGGTGGCCGAGAGAATCATGCCTGAGGTGCAGTATCCGCACTGGAACGCCCCTTCGTCAAGAAAGGCTTGCTGCACTGGGCTTAATATGCCGTTGTGCTCCAGGCCGTCGATGGTCGTGATCCGTCCTCCGACAGCGGATGCGACCGTGACTTGGCAGGAACGAGTGGCAGCACCGTCGATCAGCACCGTGCACGCGCCGCACTCCCCTTCGCCACAGCCATACTTTGTACCCGTCAGATGGAGCCGGTCGCGCAAAGCAAAGAGCAGAGTCTCGTCGCCCGGGGCGTGCACACGACACTCCGCGCCGTTGACGTTCAGAACGTAATCGCTCATCTCAACCTCCCATGGAAAGGATGGATGTGCTGCGCCCATAGAATACGCCGGATTCTCAACTGACGGAGTGAGAGTACGCGGCTCGTTCAACCTACGACGGCCTGAATGCTTCACCGCCAATTCTCATCTGGATGGCAGGGACGATTTGTGAAGTCGCAGCCATACGAGATCAGAAATGCGTGCGCAAGTGTGATGACGCGCGCGATCGTAACCCTTGCGGCCGCTGCGTGCATCGCTGCTATTGTTCCGGCGCGACGCGCGGCATCCATCGACCCTGCACTTCAAAAATTCGCCAGGCACTGCCCAGCCATGCGAAGGCGAAGCAACTCGAGTGAGCATCGTGTGCACGATTCACGCTCCAATAAAGGTGGCAAGAGGAGTATCGGGCTTCAGAATCGGAACTCTAATCCGGCAGAGCGAAGGCGAACATCACGCCGCCGCCCGTACCCACGATGTATTGCTTCCCATCGACAGCGTAACTGATCGGACCGCTCGCGTTAACCCCGCCCAGATATGCGTGCCACAGGGGCTTGCCGGTCTTTGCGTCGAGGGCTACGAAGTCTCCATCCATGCCACCCCCGAATACCAGGTCGCTAGCCGTGGAGAGCACGCCGCACTCGGTATTGTTAACCATCTTGAAGTCCCATTTCTTCTCACCGGTCTTCGGATCGATAGCTCGGATCGCGCCGTATCCTTCGGCCTCCGTCTTATAATTCGCAGCCACCCGCCCACGCGTTGGCGTAACCGGCGGCGGGACACGGGCGGGCCAATCAGCTGGGGGTCCCTTTTCCGCAAAGCCGGGCCACCAACCGCCTCCGGTGTATAACTGGCCTGGGGTCCACGGGTTATAGGGCTGCTTTGCCGAAAGGGATTGGTAGTTATCCCAGACGGACATATAGAACAGACCGGTTCGTGGGCTATAAGAAGGTGGATACCAGTTTGTACCGCCTTGCGAACCAGGCATGACGACGATTCCACCCATCGGTTTGGGCCAGAACTTTGCGACCTTCATCGGCCGGCCATTCTTATCGATGCCGTCCGCCCACGTCTCCTTGATAAAAGGCTTGCCGGACAGAAATTCACCAGTCTCGCGGTCGAGCACATAGAAGAACCCGTTGCGATTGGCCCAAAACATCACCTTACGCGGTTTGCCCTGCCAGTCGATATCCGCTAGTACAGGAATTTGTGTGGAGTCCCAGTCGTACTCGTCGCCCGGCGTGAATTGGTAATACCACGTTAGCTTTCCCGTGTCCGCATCGACTGCAACCACGCTATCCGAATAGAGATTGTCGCCGGGCACTCCGCCGGGCACTCTCTGATCGGCATTCCAGCCTGGATTCGGATTGCCCGTGCCCCAGTAGGTGAGATTCGTCTCAGGATCGTAGGAACCGCCGTTCCAGATGGGGCTGCCGCCGTGTTTCCAGGTGTCGTCTCCCCACGTCTTGGCGGCCGGATCATCGGCCTTAACCGGACTGGTGTAGAACTTCCAGAGTTCTTTCCCAGTGTTGATGTCAAAGGCGCCGACCCAGCAGTTCGCGCCCATATCATTCGTCGCAGGTCCCAAGATCACCATGTTCTTCACCACCAAAGGCGGCACGTCGAACTGGTAGCCTTTCTTCCAGTCCGCAGCAGCGATCTCCCACTTCACGCGCCCGGTCTTGATATCGATGGCGAGCAGATGGCAATCGACTGCTGTCGTCCACAACAACGTGTCCCCGGCGATCGCCAGCCCTTTGTTGACCAGGTAAATTCGTTGCGTCGGGTAATCTTCCGGATTGAACGGGCGCGAGAGCTTCCAGTACTGCCGCCCTGTGACGGCGTCCAGCGCCACCACTTCCGTCATGGTGCCCGTGTACAACACGCCATCGACCACCAGAGGCGTGTTCTCCATCTTCTCGTCCTCCGGATGACCGGTGGGGTGGTAGACCCATTTCATCTGAAGATCTTTGACGTTGTCCCGATTGATCTGAGTCAACAAACTGTAACGATTACTCGCATAACCTCCCGAATACGTGAGCCAGTTTTGCGGCTCCCGATCAGCGTGAAGCAGGCGCTCGTAGGTCACTTGCGCCTGCAAGGAACCGGTCAGCAACGCAAATATCACCCACAGTCGGAATTGCATATCCCTCTCCTATGAATACCCCTGAATCGTTGCCGCCGCTATTTGCCTTTGCGCTGCGTAAGGGGTATCAGCACAAGATTCCGGAACTCGACCGAACCGTGATCGCCTTGCAACTCAATCGACCCTGGCCGGCCTTCGAACGGATCGAAGGCGATTCCTGTCAGGCCGTCAATGACCCCTCTTTCGTAAAGCTTCTGTCCGTTCAGCGTCGTCGTGACTTCCCGTCCCACTAGACGGATGTCGTAGGTCTGCCACTCGTCCGGCGGTTTACCTGCATTCACGCGGGGCAAAACGCGCGTATACAGCGCGCCGGTGCCATGCATGTTCGGAGGGCGATCGTAATCGGAGGCGATCTGAACTTCGTAGCGGCCGCGCAGGCCAATGCCGCTGTTGCTCTTCGCGGCCAGCTTGTATTCGGCGTGCAGTTCGAAATTCCAATACTTCGCAACCGTGATCAGATCATCGGCCTGTCCCGTGCCTTTCAAGACGCCATCCTGGACGCTCCAACCCGCCGCTTTGTCGGAGTCAACGCCTGTCCATCCTTTGAGGTTCTTGCCGTTAAACAGCGTTATCGGTTTACCCTCAACCCAGCTGCCGTCGTCGTGTTCATTGATTTCCGGCGCTCGGCGTCCAGTGAACCTTACCTCACCCTGGGAGCCCGTCATCTTGCCTTCCAGGACCTCATTCACGTACTTCGCTTCATATTCGAGGCGGTCATTTGGATTCGGTGTGACGCCAGGGCGTGCTCTTGGTGTCCATGTAAAGTGCAGCACGTCACCCTGCACCTTCGCCTCGGTTATGTCATCAAGGCTGCCGTCGGGAGACCCCACGAACTGGATCTTCATTTCTGGCGTTCCCGCGCCGGTGATCCCCAGCCACCATGCTTTGGTTGTGGTGAACTGAATATCAGCAGCCTTAACAAGCACCTCAATGTCCCACCGGCCATTGAAGTCTGCCTCAGCAGCCCGCGCGGTTGGCGCCAAAGTGGTCACAGCAAACAGCGCGAACAGCAAGAACAGCGATTTAAAAGTACGCATCTTTTGTCCTCTCCCCATCCGTTAGTGCATCTCTGGCTAGGTACCTCTCCGAACATTCCGTATCTCGAGCCGAATTTACTTCCCTTCAATCACCTGCCAACAAAGCCAATCTACCTCGATCAGCTCCCCCCTGTGGATCGCATTTATCAGAGACGGTGTACGATCCCGTCCACAACCAGCGGTGTGTTCTCTATCTTCTTGTTGTCCCCCTCGAATTGATGAACCCATTTCAATTGCAGTCCCTTGACGTTGTCCCGATAGATCTGGGTCAACGCGCTATAGCGCTGGCTGGAGTACCCGCCCGCACAGGTGAGCCAGTTCTGTGGTTCGTGATCGGCATGAAGCATTCGGTCATAGGTGACTTGAGCCTGAACAGACCCGGCAACAAGCAACAATGCGAAAAAGGCGGGGAGTTTCATCGAGCGCCCTCACCCTTCAAGGAGCTGAGGTAGCGAACTAGATCGGTAAGGTCTTGCGCGCTCAGCTTATCCGTGTACGAGGGCATGGGATTCGTAGTCACAATCGTGAATTCGCGAAGACCCGATTTCTCAAAAGATCTCAGTTGACTCGACGAGTCGATAAGCTGCACGCTGAACCCATCCTGGTTGAGCAGTCTTCCCGTCACCGTCTTCCCGTCGTTAGTGACCAACTGCACTGTACGGTTCTCCGGGAGAACTTCTTTGTTTGGGGACACCAGCGAGGCGTGCAATTGCTCCAGCGAACGATGCGCTCCGACACCGTCCAGATACGGTCCAACGTACGAACCCGTGTCACCCACTCGGTGGCACGACAAACACCCGCTTGCCTGAATCAGCCCCTTTGCCTTCGACATCTCCTCTTCACTTAACGGCGCCTCCTTCTCTGCCGCCTCGGGCGCAGACACCGCGGCTTGCGCCGGCGCCACATTGGATGCGGAAGCAGTGCCTTTGCCAAAGTTAGCGCTGAGATAGCTCACAACCTTGTCTAACTCTGCGGAGCTCCCCTGAGCCCCACGCGAGACCATATCGCTCACCACCCCAGCCCACTCTGCCTGGGTCATCCGCTGACTGGTCGCCACATCTACACTGTGGCAGCCACTGCAAATACGCTGGAAGTCTACTTTCCCGCTCCCTGCAGGCAAGCTTTGCGCGTTGGCAGTTAAAACAGTGGTCAAACACGCTATCGATCCTAGAATGACGATGCATTTCAATCTGTATTTTTGATCCATTTTCCGTCGCCTTACATTAAACAGCAGCTGATTTTCTTTTTGCAGCGACCCCGACAGCGACGATCCACAGAGCAGCTACAAACCGAAGTTGCCAACCCCAACTTCATGAAACCTCTTCTCGTATGGTTCATTATCAATCCCTCTGCCAAAGAAGCACTCGCATGTATAACGCGTCCAACATCACCCCGCACACGAACGCTTCCCGTGTCTAGAACGTCGCAGGCGAAGTCCAGCGCCATTCCTGATTTGACTCACACCAGATCAGAGGCTACCCGAACCTACGAGAGTCGCTTCCTTCGGAGCTGGCGCGCCGTCTGGTCCTTCAGCCCGATACAAGCCGAGGGAGATACACACAGCGCACTGGTCCGCAAAAACCTTGCCCGTCGAGCGTTGCTGTTATCGATCATCCTCTGAACCCGCCGACCCGCTGGCAGAACACTGTGTGGATGCTGAATCCCTGCATCACAACTTTCGGACCGATGACAATTCACGCCGATGCGCCACTGATACTGCGCTACCGTGTTGTGGTTCATGACGGCGATGTCGCACCTAGGAAGGAGGCCTAGGAGAAGAGAAGATGGCCAACTATGTAATTCAAACCAAGCGTGGTGCGCCACCGGGCGAAGCTTATTCCCAGGGATGGCGCGCCGGGAATTTCCTCCTCGTCACCGGGACAGGTCCCATCGACCCATTGACCGGAGAGTTGGTCGGCTCAAATATTGAGCAGCAGACGGAGCAGACCATCGATAACATCTCTGCCGTTTTCGAGGCAGACGGCGCTTACCTTTCCGCTTCAAAAAGAATACTTCAATGCAAGCTGGGCTTCACGATTGTCCGCTCCCGTGGAAGTGACAACCCCAAACGCACCAGGGCCGTCAGTGACAAATGCATCAGGCTGCGCGAAGGCGGGATGGTTTAGGAAGTTAAAGAACTCGGCGCGAAACTCCAGGTTCTGTGATTCCCGGATTTGGAACGTTTTACGCAGAGAGGCATCCCACTCATTCACATCCGGACCGATCAGAGTGTTGCGGCCACCATTTCCAAAGGTATATTGTGCTGGAATCGCATATGCGTTGGTATTGAACCAGTTATTCGGGCTGCGCTGTCCCCGAGGCAGGTTGCCGTTCGGCAAAATTTGATCTGCGCGCAGCAGCCCTTGGCTCCCGGTATTCGAAGTGTCATACCCTTGCTGCGGAGAAAACGGGAAACCACTCCCCAGCGAATAGATGCCTCCAAAATGCCAACCCGCGACAAACTGGTTAAGAACGCGGTTGGCGCCGCCTAGCAGCCTCTGCCCTGCCCCAAAGGGAAGCAGATAGTCATAGCTAAGAACCCAGCGGAGGTTTTGGTTGAAATCGGCTAATCCCTCTTCGGCGGGGATGTCCCAACTATTTTGAGGCCAGGGCGAAGCGCAGCAGATCTCCGGTTGATCGTCGTACGCTTTGCTCCAGGTAAAGGAGCTAAGGAAGTAAAGGCCGTTGCCAGTCCGCTTCTCGAGTTTCACCTGTCCGGAATAGTACTTTGAGTTTCCGCGGTTTGTTATAGAGGCAAAGGGCCCTAAATCAGGATACGGACGACGCGATTGGACGTCCCCGGGGCCTGCCGTCATCACTTGGTTTCGATCGATCAAGGACTGAAGATGGGTCCCCTTCGATCCTGCGTAGGAGAGTTCGAGTGACATTTGGTATGGCAAGGCCTGCTGAATTGAAAGATTATATTGAATGTAGCTGGGTGTTTTCAGCCGGGAGTCAACACTGGTCACACCTGGGTCCGTTTGCTGGTTTGGATTCAGCGCCGGGAAGCCTCCGGACACGGTAATGATCGGAGTGATTCCATCGCTGGTGAAAGTCGGTTGATAGTAGAAGGGTTGGTTATAAGCAAGCTGAAGGGGCCCGGCAGTGCGTATTTCCTGGCCGCTCCAGAAAATGCCGACTCCGGCGCTTACGACGGTATCTTTTTGTATCGTCTTGGCAAAGCCTATCCGCGGCGCAAAGTCGAGATAATCGGGAGTAGTTAGTCCACGGGAATTGCCATTCTGGGCTGCTACCTCTAATTGGCCGGTTTGATAATTGAAGTTGGCTTGCTGGTTGTGCTTCGCTACTATGGGCGGGAAATAGTCGTAGCGCAGTCCTAAATTCAACGTGAGGGTGGGCGTAACCCTATAGTCATCCTGAAAGAACGCTGACGGTATATGCTGCCTATTTTGGACCTCGACTTGCGTGTCATACGTGGCTGTTTGAGAAAGGCCGAGGAATGAGTCAGCCAAGCCGTCCCCTCCCGAACCATCCACTGGATTCTTGGTAAATTGACCGCTGAAGCTGAGAGATCCATTGGGGTTAGGCACCTGGAATATATTGAATTGGCTCCAGCGCATCTCGAAGCCCATGACCATCGAATGCTTGCCGCGTATCATACTGAGCGCATCTGTGACCTGTCGCTCTTGGGTATACAGATACGTGGGAGAATACCCATTCATACCTAGTGCCCTGTAGCCGGAAGGTGAAAACTGGGCAAGCCCCGCTGTGTTTGCTTTCAACGGTATGCCAGGGATCGTGAGATCGGCCGGAGGGAAATGAATCCCATAAGGGGGATATGATTGGTGTCCTCCATAGTAGCTAAACCCCAGACGGAACTCGTTAAAGATAGTGGGCGAGAAGATGTGCGTTTGACCGAGTGCAGCCCCCAGGTACCCAATGCCGACATTTCCGCCGCTTCGCCCTCCAGCCAACCCAGGAAATCTTTGAGGACCTACAGAGTTAACTTCGCCATCCGAGAACCGGAAGAAATATTGATTTTTTTGTGACGGGTCGTAATCGCCACGAAAGTCTCCCTGATTGCCGAGATAGGGCGCGCCAGGGTTGATTTCGTAGTTGTTCACATTCCCGGGCAGGTTCGGCATTGGATAAAGATTTATAAACGCCTGCGAGATCGGATCGATTCTGTTGGCGGGTATGATGTTCCCCAGGAAGGGCGTACGCGTGCCTGTAATCGGGTTATAAGTATTGGGGTCGTAGATCGTCCCATAATAAGAAGAAGAGAAATTCCCTGTACGTGCCAACGCGCTGGGCACAGTTGAGATCAGGGGTTGAGGATTGTTGATTGATGTTCCTTGGTAGTCGCCGAACCAGAAGAGCTTATCCTTGATGATAAAGCCGCCAAGGGTTCCTCCGAACTGATTTTGCTTGTAGGCAGCTTTGGGACCCGTTGTTTGAAAGTAGTTGCGTGCATCGAGCACGGTATTGCGGAAGAACTCAAACACGTCCCCATGATAAGCATTGGTGCCCGACTTGGTCACTGCATTGATCGCGGCGCCCCCGCTACGGCCAAATTCGGCCGAGTAGGAGCTTGTCTGAATCTTAAATTCCTGGAGGGCATCTACGCTCGTGTTGATGACAAGTCCGCCATTGTCATTGGAATTATTGTCTATGCCATCCAAAAGAAAGTTGTTGAGTGTGCCCCGGGAGCCGTTACTGGCGAAAGTTACCTGGCCCTGAAGGCCGCTGCTGCCGCCTGTATTCCCGTTTGTCTGCGTATTTCGTCCCAAGCCGGTCTCAACCACGCCCGTGCTAAGGCCAGCAAGCTGGAGGTACGAACGGCCGTTTAGAGGCGTCTGCGTCAGGGTCGCGGATGAAATCACCTGGCCCAAGCTTGAGGTCTGCGTGTCGATGGTCGGAGTTGCATTGGTGACCACGACATTTTGGGTGACCTGCCCAACTGGCAATTTGAAATTGAGATCGAGCCGATCCTGGACCTGGAGGACTATCCCCCCTTGGGTCTGTGACTGGAAGCCAGGCGCTGTGACCGCTACCGAATAGGTATCCGCCTTCATCGGAGCCGACGTGAAGGAGCCTCTGCTGTCGGCGGTAATATCGGCGGAAACACCGGTGGACTGGCTAGTGATCGTAACCTTGGCGGAAGGAATCATCGCTCCGGCCTGGTCGGTCACAATCCCCGTGATCACACCGGTGTCTGCCTGACCCCACATCGGCGCGGTTGTCAGCAGCAAGAAGACGCATAGCAGGGATTTGTGCATAATGCCTCCAATAGATGCCACTCATCCATGTCCCCAAAAAGAGATATTGGGTGTCATATCGTTTCGTTTCATTTCGTTCATTTCGTTCGCGAGCGTAAGCCCTAAAGGGGAGCAACCATAAGCCCAATAGGGAAAAAATGCAACCAAAAATTAACCTGCCCCCATTTTTCGCACGGCGCCAGCCCGCGTCTTTTCCATAGCGCAGTTCGCGTGCAAACTCTGCTGGCTCATGTAGTTCGGACTGCTGTGAGGCCGTTCTTCGTTGTAGTCACGGGACCGGGATGGCGGTATTTCCTTTGGGCGTCAAACAGGTTCTGAAACCAGTTGACCCGCAAACACCCTTCGCGCAGCCGGCCATGAAAGCCCTCCACGTGCGCATTCTGCGTAGGCTTGCCAGGCTGGATATGCACCAATTCGATCTTCTTCTCGATACACCAGGCCATGAAATGACGACTGGTCAGCTCCGGCCCGTTGTCACAGCGAATCGACTGCGGCTCTCCACGGCGCTCGATGATGTGCTCTAACACCCGTGTCACTCGCCGGCTGGCGAAGCTTGTATCGACTTCTAGCGCCAGGCACTCCCGTGTATAAGCATCGACCACGCTCAGCACGCGGATCGCTCGTCCCTTTTCCGCTAGGCAAAATAGACCCCTACGGCGAGGATGTCGCAAACATGTCGGGTACCGATGGCAACGGAAAGATTGGTTACAAGTAGCAATTGGAGGTGCGTTGTGAGACGTCGAGATTTTTTGATTGGCTCTGTGACCGCCGCAGCAGCCGCGGTCTGTGGAGGAGCGCAGGCGCAGGACATGGCCATCATGTCCAAGCTAGACCGCGTGGGTGCAATGTCCAGGAATTTTGCCGACCTCCTAACGCAAGTGGGGGATTGGAGCCCGCCGGCGACGCCGGGAAAACTCGACATCATGGACTTTCCGGATATGCTCGCGCATCGCTATTACATTCACAACGTGGAAGTGGAGCAGAGACATTTTCTTTCGCTAGAACCCTCTTACTACGAGAAGTTTCTGGGGCGGCTAAAGAAGGCAAAATCCCGGATGGTAAGCATCGATCTCGAATTGGATAAAAACGGCTATAGCGGAACGATCAGCCCTTGCTCCCCCGATCCACAGATTCGTGCGCATGCCATTGAACTCACGAAGCAATGGATTGATCGAGCTGCGCTGATTGAGTGCCCAAGCGTGATGTCAGATCAAGGGCGCACACTCGCCGGCGATCTTGCACCAGTGATCGAGGCGTTCAAGATACTGAGAGATTACGGCGAGTCGAAGAATGTCTCGATCATTTTAGAAGAGCGGGGCAGGACCCCTATCGACACGCTTGTGAAAGTAATTAAGGAGTCCGGGATCCATGCAAATCCCGATATGCGTAACTGGCAAGACGAAGACAGTATGGAACGCGGACTGCGCTTAATGTACCCGCTTGCTATAACTGTCAGCCATGTCAAATGGAATCCTGAAAGATTCAGTCTTGCTACAGCCGTTGGACTCTCGAAAGAGATGGGCTTTAAAGGCGTATATTCACTCGAAACCGGTGGCCCTGAGCCTTACGCCCTGCAACAAACACTTCTCGATAAGTTAATGATGTATCTCTGAGAACGCTGCTGCCTTACGTCAGTTGTTCATTGACTCAGAGCGACATCAGTTTTGAGAAGATGTAGTAGTAAAGCAGTCCTATCAAAATGAGATAGGCAAGGGTGATAAGCGTCCAGCCCATGTTGTGCCGGATTACTTCGCCCTCGCTGCACCCTGCAGTTCGTCCCAGACTAGATCGTATCCTCGAATAGATTTCCTTGGGAGCCGCTCATCATTGCAAGAGAAGATTTGTTTAATTATTTTAAGGAAGGCGTATTTTATCTTTCCGCACCAACGATTCTATTGCCTCTAAGCGCGTCGTCGGCAGACACGGTGTAATCGAGTTGATGGAGAAGGTAAAGATCGAGATAGCCGGTCTAGAACCGGTGCAGGCTATTCTCAACTGTATACAGGAATGGCCCGCTTCGATAAGCCACTCTCATCCCGTTGTGCAGCTTCGGGAGCAATCCGCGGTTTTTCCTGCGCTTGCAGCGCGCGTTGGAACAAAGTATATTTTTCTTCCGAGAAGATCAATGAGACCTGAGCAAAGGAGCGCGAGCCGCCTGGTTTCTGTGCTCGTGATTTCGACGTTAGGATGGTTGGCGACGAACGCGCGCGTGAACGCGCAGCAGGAGGGCAACGTCGATCCGGCTGAACTGGATAACGGCGCCCGAGTTTTTAGCTCCGCCTGCAGTGTCTGCCACGGACCGGATGGCAATCAGATCAGCGGGGTGGATCTCAAATCAGGTCACTTCCAGCACGCGTCCAATGACGGCCAACTGGCGCATGTGATTCAAAACGGTATTCCCGGGACAGCCATGCCGCCGAATAATCTCTCCAGCCGAAACCTTCTCGCAGTGATAGCTTATCTTCACGCGATGCGCGACTTCAAAACGAGGAAAGTTGCGTTGGGTGATGCACGGAAGGGACGCGCCATATTCGAGGGAAAGGGCCAATGCTTGACTTGCCACCGGGTGAATGGCAACGGTTCCTATATGGCGCTCGATCTCAGCAGTGTCGGCTCCGTGCGCAGTCCAAGCTATCTGGAAGACACGCTGCTTAATCCGGCTTCGACCGCTCTTCCGCAGAACCGTTTCGTACGCGCCGTCACGGGTAACGGCACCGTAATCACAGGGCGCCGTTTGAACGAAGACACCCTTACCGTGCAGATCATCGATTCCAAAGAGCGGCTGACCTCTCTGACGAAAGCGGACTTGAAGGAATACACCATTGAAAAGGGACCGATGATGCCGTCCTATAAAGATAAATTGACCGACGCCGAGCAGGCGGATTTAGTCGCCTATCTGGTCAGCCTGGAAGGAACGGACACAGCCGTAAGAACCGGGGGAGGGCCCACCCAATGAGGTCCCTGACATTCAGCTTACTTGCTCTGGCGGGACTTGCGCTGGCGGGCTCCAGCCTGAATGCACAGGTAACGTATGAGGACTTGCTGCATGCCGGCCAGCAGCCGCAAAACTGGTTAACGTACTCGGGTAGTTACTTCAGCCAGCGTTACAGCACGCTCGATCAGATTGCTCCCGGCAACGTAAAGAATCTGGAAGTGAAATGGGTTTTCCAGGCCGATTCGATCCAAAAGATGGAGGCCACGCCCATCGTTGTCAATGGCGTCATGTACGTAACGCAGGCGCCGAACGATGTAGTGGCTCTCGATGCAAAAGCGGGTCGCATTTTCTGGACTTATCGATATCACGTCTCGCCCGAGGCGCGCCTGTGCTGCGGGCAGGTAAACCGTGGGCTTGCCATTCGTGGCGATACGTTGTTCATGGGCACGATCGATGCGCATCTGGTTGCGCTCGACGCCAAGAGCGGGCGCGTGGTCTGGAATATCGAGGTCGCCGATCCGAAGTTGGGTTACTCGATCACGGAAGCGCCACTCGTGGTCAAGGACAAAGTCATCCTGGGACCGGCAGGCGGGGAGTATGGCATCAGCGGATTCATTGCTGCCTACGATGTTGCGAACGGAAAACTGATGTGGAAGTTTAATACTATACCCAGCCCAGGCCAGCCCGGTCATGATACCTGGGCTGGCGATTCCTGGAAGCACGGCTCTGCCGGAAGCTGGGTTACCGGCTCATTCGATCCGGAACTCAATACCGTTTATTGGGGCACTGGCAATCCCGGGCCCGACTGGAATCCGGACGGGCGCGCCGGTGACAACCTGTACAGTTGCTCTGTGGTTGCTCTCGACGCAGATACGGGAGAGCTGAAGTGGCATTTCCAGTTCACGCCCAACGACACCCACGACTGGGACTCCGCACAGGTTCCGGTTCTCGCCGACATAAGTTGGGATGGGAGTAAGCGGAAGGTGATTCTATGGGCCAACCGGAACGGCTTCTTCTACGTTCTTGACCGGACAACCGGAAAGTTTATACGGGGCAATCCGTTCGTCCATGAGACATGGGCGACGGCCCTTGACAAGAATGGCCGGCCTATCCCGGCGCCCAACACGCAACCGACGGTAGAAGGAGTTAAGCTCTATCCGGGCATGCAGGGTGGCACGAACTGGTATTCCCCTTCCTGGAGCCCGCGCACGGGGCTTTTCTATCTATCCGCGTGGAAAGACTACTACTCCTACTTTTCTAAATTACCGGACGACTATGTCGCAGGCAGGAACTACTTCGGCGGCGCCACCAAATCCGCATTGCAGCCCATTCGGCGTGGTCCGATCAACACTTGGACAGATGTCGCCGGCCACGGCGCAGTCATTGCGCTTGATCCGCTTACGGGCGCAGAGAAATGGGCATTCAATATGTACGATGTCAGCGACAGCGGGATGCTCACCACGGCTACGAACCTTCTATTTACAGGCAGCCGAGAAGGATACTTTTGGGCACTTGATGCGGAAACAGGTAAACCGTTGTGGCATGCCACTACCGGTGGCCAGATCTCGTCCACAGCGGTTACCTATATGGTGGATAGTAAGCAGTATATTGCTATCTCAGCCAATCACTCGGTGTTCGCATTTGCGCTGCCCTGAGATCCATCGCGGCTGTCGCTCATCGAAAACCAGGATCTGATTAATATGGTCCGCCATGGCCGCGCTTCAACACCGATGGATCTGTTGAGTTATACGTGGTCTGATGGCCAGCCCAGCATCTTTTATCTGAAGGAATCGAGTCGCCAGAGCATCCTCACCGTATTCAACTGGACCGACCACATTACGGAACACGCCATTGGTGTGGCAGACCTCGGGATTCCGGTAAGTGCTCACTGTATCGTGACCGATGTCCTCGAAAGAAAGACGCCTGCTCAGCAGGCATCCCCCGCAATCCATATTCAGTTGCCGCCCCATTCTGTTCGCGTGCTGAAGATCGTCGACCAGGACGTACCTGTGCAACCGCCCGTGGTGACAGTCAATGATCCGGCGACCGGAAACGCGGGAGACAGTCTTGGCTTCTCGGCGCAGCAGACAAGCGGGGATCCGGTTCTGTCGTACCGCTGGGATTTCGGCGACGGTGTGCAAATGGAAGGACTGCGCGTGAGCCATGACTGGACCCAGCCCGGAGATTGCGAGGTTGTGCCTCATAAACGCGCTTTGTCATCATCAATTACCGCGGTAGACGCCCCAAACCGAAACCGGCTGACTACTTTCCAATCATTAGAATCGTGAACGATCCAGGTATCGGCGGGCCTTGCGGGGGACGGCCACCAGGGGTGAGAGGAGCCGGTGCTGCCGGCGCTGGTCCGCGCTCCTGTGACATGGTAAACAGGTGACCCGTCTTGCTGTCGAGGGTAATTGTCCGGGCACCGTTCATCGTTTGCAGGTTCTGCTCCACCTCGAAGCTTCCCGGGCTCTTCTCTTTTACAATGGTCATCGTGCCGTTGCCGTGCGTGCTGAAGGCCTCCATCGTGGCGGGGTTAAACGTCGCTCCGTCCGAACCGCCAGCAAGCGGCAGACTGGTGAGAACCTTCCCGTCCTTGGCGCTCAGGATTACCATCATCGGCTGCGCAGGCTGCGCCGGCGGGTTGCCGGACCGACTGCACGCCGCGAAGAGCACCTGATTCTTCACATCCAACGCAAGTCCGTTACATCCGCCCTTGTCGACGAACGTGTAGTGCGCCGTCGCCTTCATCGTGTTCACGTCGACAGCGGTCACACTACCCACAGCGTCCTGCATCACCACATAGAGGGTGCCCTTGCCGTCGACAACGCCCTGCTCCGGTACGCCACCGAGGTCGATCGTTCCGAGCACAGTGCCGTCCTTCGCATCGATCACAGTCGCATCCTTGGTGGGATGACTGAACACATAGACTCGCTGGTTGAACGCGTCGAACAGGATACCGTCCGGACGTGCTGCGCCGACGTCGATGCTCTTAATAAGCGTCAGCGTTTTGGTGTCGAACATCGAGACCTTGGGATGATCGCTGGTAAAGCCGTGTCCCGACTTCGGATCGACCGCGGCACCTTGACCTCCAACGCCGGCAATCTCGCCGATAGGCATCAGCGTGTCCAGGTCGAAGATCGTCAAACGCGCCTCGACGGCCGGTATCTCGGGCGTCGCATCGGCGGCGGGCATTCCCCGGCTGGCGCCTCGCGGAATGTATAACCGACGTCCAGCCGCGTCGGCGTAGATGTAATCCCACCCGCCTTCTCCACCGACCTTCGCTGTCTTGAGCACCCTGTATGCACCGTCTTGCTGGGCTACAGCGATGGGGGCTAAGAAAGTTGTTGCGGCTGCAAGTACAGCGAGAATAACGCGCATGGGGATCTCCGGCGATCAGTATAGTGCACGGACACTTCCGAATTGCACGGTTAGCCAAGAACCGGACTCAATTCTGTGCCCCGGCACGCACCTCGGTTACCACAAGCCGACTTGAACGAAGCCGCTGCGGCGGCGGACGCATTCGCGTGCGGGTGAGCCGGCTTTTGTGGCTGCCGGGGTAGTTTGGGACGCAGAGAAGGAGGATTCTCTGTGAACCAGCTACGTCAGCTCATGCTTGAGGAGTTGCAGCGCCGCAACTTCGCCGCGACAACCATCCGCACGTACCTGCACGGTGTTACACACTTCAGCCGGTACTTTCGCCGTCCGCCCGATCAGCTTGGTCCTGAAGACATTCGCAAGTACCAGGCGATGCTCTTCACCAAGTTGAAGTACAGTCCTAACACCGTTATTCTGCGGCTGGCGTCGCTGCGCTTCTTCTATATTCACGTGTTGAAGCGCAACTGGAGCATCGCCGAGACACCCTATCCGAAGAAGCTGCGTCACCTGCCAGGGGTGCTCAGTCAGGAAGAAGTTGCGCGACTGATTGAGTCTGCGGACACACCCTTTCATCGCATCCTGCTGATGACGATGTATGCCACCGGTGCACGCCGCGCAGAAGCGGCACATCTCAAGGTCAGCGACATCGACAGCAAGCGGATGGTGGTTCATATCCGCGAGGGCAAGGGCGGCAAGGACCGCGATGTCATGCTCAGCCCGAGGCTGCTCGAAGAACTGCGCGCCTACTGGCGCGGACTCCGGCGCAAGCCCAAGGAGTGGTTGTTTCCCGGCAACCGCTGGCACACATCCAGCCAGCCTGTGACCACCAAGGTCCTATGGTCTGCCTGCCAGATCGCTGCCGAACGCGCAGGTCTCGACAACAGGCGCATTCATCCCCACACTTTGCGTCACTGTTTCGCGACCCATCTTCTTGAAGCCGGCGCCGACCTGCGCACGATTCAGATCCTGCTCGGCCATCGCGACCTCGAAGTAACGACAGTCTACCTTCATCTGTCCCAACGGCATCTGAGCGCGACCGCCAGCCCGCTCGATGCGCTCACGTTCTCATCACAAGGAGGACAGCAAGCACAGTTGAACAACCGGCCTCTCGTGGAGATGGCCGACATTGTTCGCTGTGCTGGACAGGCATTTCTGGAACACAGTCGCAGGTGGATCAACTGGCAACACCGGAAGGTGCTGCTGGCCATCGTGCGCTGCCGCACCGCCGCGCTGGGTGGACATCGCGACCGCTGCACCGGCTGCGGACATACGACCACCATCTCCTACAACTCGTGCCGAAACAGGCATTGCCCACGATGCCAGGGCAACGCGCGCCGACGCTGGCTCAAGGCGCGCGAACGGGAACTGCTGCCCACTCGCTACGTCCACGCCGTCTTCACTCTGCCGCGGGAACTGGCTCCGCTTGCCTTGCAGAACAAGCGGCTCATCTACAACCTGCTCTTTCACGCCAGCGCTGAGACACTGCTTGAAGTCGCTCGCGATCCACGGCATCTCGGTGCCGAGATCGGTTTCTTCAGCGTGCTCCATAGCTGGAATCAGCGCTTGCAGTTTCATCCGCATATCCACTGCGTCGTTGCCGCCGGCGGTCTCGCTCCGGATCACTCAAGCTGGATCTCCGCCCGGCGTTCCTTCTTCCTTCCCATCGGCGTGCTCAGCCGCGTCTTCCGCGGCAAGTTTGTCGCCGGACTTCGCAGCGCTTTCCATCGAGGTGAGACTTCAGTTTCACGGCGAGCTTTTGCCGCTAGCTCAACCGCGCGCCTTCGCTGCCTGGTTGCGGGTGCTGTTCCGCCACGACTGGGTCGTCTACTCCAAGCCGCCCTTCGGCGGACCGGAACATGTGCTGCGTTATCTCGGCGCCTACACCCATCGCGTCGCCATCTCGAACTCCAGGCTGGTCGCTCTCTCCGATGGCAACGTCACCTTCCGCTGGCGCGATTCCGCGCATGGCAACAAGAAGCGGCTCATGACTCTGGCGTCGATGAGTTCCTGCGCCGCTTCCTGCTCCATCTGCTGCCGCCCGGCTTCGTGCGCATCCGCAACTTCGGCTTCCTCGCCAACCGCAACCGCGCTACTCTATTGCCGCTGTGCCTTCGACTGCTCGGCGGATCACAGCAAAACACAGCTACGCCCACATCACCGTCCACCGATGAGACTCACTCACTCTGGAACTGCCCAGTCTGCGGCGGAACCATGCGCGTCGTCGAGCGGCTCTCCGATGCCCAACTCCTGCTTCGCTCCCCACCTCAACCAGAACGGTGCACAGCATGAAGCTCTACCCACATCCTCGGCCTACAACCGTGCTCCGGCATGCTCGCAGATCCGTTGTCTCATTTGGCCAAAGACACTTAAATGCCAGCCTCTCCAGCGTCCCCATAAGGCCTCGGCGAGCCAACATGCCGCTCCATCCGTCCCTTCAGTCAATCCGACACCTGCCCAACTCGGTCTGTGCCTGATCCCTCTGCACCTGTTCAGACCGATTCAAAGTACATAGGCTTCCCTGTGGGCGGCTTCCTTCAAGTCGCTGTATCAGAAGCGCCCCTCTGAAACCATGCAGATGAGAACGGTTGCGTGGCGGGCGCTCCAGATACAGCACTAAGACTTGTCGTTACCCACGCGAATGAGTCTGTAATATTCGCGTCGAAGAGTCGAGATCGGCAATCATTTTGGCATGAAGTTAGGGTAGCAGCAGTAGGATGTTGGGATGTTGGGCGGACGCTGAACGGGCCACGCAAGCGCCAGGTCTGGAGCTTGTGCTACGTCGTTAATTCTTGATATGTAAGGAGGCGGATGAGCGTTTCCTCAAAGGCATCGAGGTCGGTACCGAAATCGCGCGTGGGGCCCGTATAGATGAGCTTGCCTTTGGCGATAATGCTGCGAGCCGGCAAGGATGTTCCCTTTCGCATCGCCGGGGGCGCAGTGGAGTTCACCATTCCTTCGATTGAAGATTATGAGGTAGCGGCGCTCTATTCATGAAGACGGCCATTTCTAAAGAGGAATCTTGAGCACGTTCTGGATGTAGGCGGCCGAGATCCTGGCGCTCTCTTGCGGCGGCCGCCAGGGCGAAGTGTCCAACTCAACATTCAGGAAGCCTCTCCATTCAATGCTATCCAGGTAAGCTTTGAGACCGACAAAGTCGACCCCGCCCTCGCCCAGCGGGAAGAAGAAAGGGGTCTTCATCTGATCGACTTCCGGGCCGGGTACGTGTTTCGTGCCGCCGCGGTCTTCCGGCTTGGTGTCCTTGAGGTGATACTCCAGCACCCGCTTGCCGTACTTCTTTCCCATCGCGACAGGGTCCATCCCCGCCATGGTGAAATGGCCGGTGTCGATGACCATGCCGACATACTTTGGGTCGGTGTTGGCCATGATGTACTCCACCTCATGCTGAGTCTGAAGCTGGCTGTTGAGGTGGGCGTGAACCCCTAGCTGCATGTCCAGCTCTTCGCTCATCCGCTTGCCGAGAACGTCCAACGTGCCGGCCATGACCTTGAGATCCTCATCCGTCGTGCCCCCAGGCCGCCGGCGGCCAGTGTTCGTCTTTTGCACCTGGCAGCCAAACCGGCGGCTGAAGCGAGCCATGGCGAAGTGGTTTTCGACCACTGCGGCACGCGAGTCCATATCCTCAAAGCGCGTGTTACCGGCTGCGGCTCCGCCCGAAACGGACACAAAGTTGACGCCGATCTCGAAGATGCGGCGCATCAACGTCTCCGCGTTATCAGGGTAATAAAGGGTGTCAGGACGGCAGAACGAGGTCCCGAAAATCTCCATGTAGCGGAAACCTGCGTCCCGGCACTCCCTCATGCCTTTGAAAGGTTCTCCCTCCCAGCCGCCACGTGTGTCGGTGGTGTAGCCAATGCGGTATGGCTGCTGCGGGGTGAAAAGCGGCTCATGCCGCACGGATTGATCTGCACACGCCGCCGCCTGAGCGCCCGCCTCCGCAGGAGTAGCCGCAGCCGCCAGGACGCCAGAGGATAGGAACTGTCTTCGATCCATGCCCACTTTTATCTCCTTTGTGAGAGCGATCTATCCTAAATCACACTGGATTCGACAAACAACGGGACTCCAGAGCAGGCAGCGACGTACCTTTCGCGTTTTTGCTCCTGTGATATCTTCAATCCGTCGCGCGCGAAAAGGATTCTCGAAGATGCCCGGACGAGTTCGAAGTAGCTTTCTCGGCTGCCTGGTCTTGTTGTTTGCAACTTCCCTGGTTGCAGAAGTCAAGGCTCTGAAGAACTTTACGTTGATTGACGGCACCGGGCGGCCCGCGGTGGCGCACGCTGCGATGATTATCGACGATGGGCGCATCCAGTGGGTGGGCCCTCTATCCGAGCTGAAGACCGGCCCCGCAACCCAGGTGATCGACCTGCATGGCAAGTACGTCATGCCCGGCATCATCAATCTGCATGTCCACCTCGGAGCCACGATCGGCCTGGAACAGAACGCTGACTTCTTTACCCCTGAGAACGTAGAGAAAGACCTGAAGACCTATGCTTCCTACGGTGTGACCACAGTTCTCAGCATGGGCACGGACAAAGATTCCATTTTCAAGATGCGCGACGCACAACGCGCCGGGCGGCCGAAAGAGACGCGCATCTACACCTGTGGACAAGGTTTTGTCTTCAAGGGCGGCTACGGAGGTCTGGACGGGGTGAACCATGGCGTTGCCACGGTGGCGGAGGTGGAGCCGGCGGTTGCTGCCCAGGCCGCCAACCACGTGGACTTTATCAAGCTGTGGATGGATGACCACCTGGGCACCAAGAAGAAGATGCCCTACGACATTGCCCAAGCAATCATTGAGAGTGCGCATCGTCACCATATCCGCGTGCTCGCGCATATCTTTTATCTGCAGGATGCTCGCCAGTTAGTCGACTACGGCGCGGATGGCCTGAACCACAGCGTCCGCGATAAGCCGGTTGACCCTGGCTTCGTGGACGATATGAAGCGGCATGGGACGTGGCAGGAAGCAGGGACCCTTTCCCGGGAGGCATCCATGTTTGTGTATGGACACACTCCTTCTTTTGCCAACGATCCGTTTTTTACACGGAGCATTTCGCCCGACGTGTTGGCCAAGTTGAAGAGCCCGGCCTATCAGGCGACGATCCGATCGGACCCTGATTTCGCCGTGTACCCGAACTTGCTGCGGACCGCGGAAAAGAATCTTAAGACCGAGGCCGATGCGGGCGTGCCTTATGCGTTGGGAACCGATAGCGGTCCTCCAGGCCGTTTTCCCGGGTATTTCGCTCATTGGGAAATGGAACTGATGGTGCAGGCTGGTTTGACTCCGATGCAAGTGATTACCGCAGCCACGGGAAGCGCGGCGCGGTTCCTGCATGCCCGGGATCTGGGCACACTGGAAATGAATAAGTGGGCCGACCTGATCGTGCTGGATAAGAATCCGCTCGACGACATCAGGAATACACGCACCATTGATGCGGTCTATATCGCTGGGAACCATGTCGCCGGCGCTGCTCCGCGCTAGGAGTTTCGCATCCTCGCCGCAGCGAGCTGAGCTACCGGCCTTTACGTGGTTTTCTCTCAAAGAAAACCGCACGTCACTGCTCTTAGAGCATTTTCACAAATAGGATGATGTGGTGGGAGCGGTTATGTGCAGGTGCTCTTTGACCGAACACCTGCGTCCAGGGCATATTCTTCCCTTACTTCATTTGTGAAAATACTCCACTGGACCACAGTCATTGCGTAGATGCCTTAATTGCCAGGATTCCAGCCGTGCTGCGATGATAGACAGTCGAGAAGAGATTCGGTCAACACATGCCAGACTGCTTTGAGGCTTATCCATGGCTATCTTTGCGGAAATTGAGCCGCTTTCCTTAAACGGGCGCGTTATCAATGCACTCAATGACGCCTTCTTTGCCGGCGATCTCAAGCCGGGTGAGTCGCGCTAGTATCGCTGCCTTGTAGGGAAAAGAGGATTCCATGAAATTGCTCTTATGCGCCTTGTGTCTATTGTTCATTTGCAACTGCCGCGCCCGGAGAAACCACGGGTAACACTGTTCTAGATAGATGCCAAAAAACAATTCACTTTTATGAGAATGATGGCGGCCTAGTGAAAGACCAGTTCGATGAAGGCTGGTGCATCGGATGGGTTGACTCTGCTCTCAGCCTTGACGGACTCAATGAGCAATGGCGGGACGTAACCAAGGCTCGACCCGACCTCTTGGAATTTTGCTCACCGACCGAGGGCATCCCCGTAATTCAGGGTGTGAGAGTGGTGGTCAGGTACCTGACCGACCACCCTGAGCAGCTTCATTTGAATGGAATGACCGTAACGGTGATGGCGCTCAAAGACGCATTCCCGTGTAAATCGTGACAGTCTCTTTTGGAGCTTAATGAACGCAACGGCATCGGGCAGGCACGATTCCATGTACAGCGCTTTGAGCTTTATTTAGGCTGTCAAAGGGACCGTGCCATTTGCCATTGTCAGCGCGTGTCCCGGTTGTGAGTCCCTTTCCTTCGTTGCAAAAACCGCAAGGCCCTACGTGGACCTTTGCCCTATGGCCCCGCGCTCGCCAGTTTTCGTAGACGTAGTAGTTCATTCCTCGTTCTCTGTTTAGTCTTCTACACCCTCCCAAGAGTCAATCAAAAAAGTTGGGCGTAATTTCTTCGCCCAACTTGCTGGCTCAGCAAACTATTGCATTCGGATGCTGCTGGAAGGTTAGTTGGCGGAGGGAGAGGGATTCGAACCCCCGTTACCCGTTAAGGTAAAGCGGTTTTCAAGACCGCCTGTTTCAACCGCTCACACATCCCTCCGCGTGAGTGTTGTCAACAGTTTAGCAGTTTTGAAAAATCGGGAAAAAGGTCACCGTAGGGACTTTTGTAGGGACTCGAAATTTCCGGCCTCTCCAAAAAGCTGGTCGAGGTCGGAAGTTTTCAGCATCTCCATCGAAGGCGCCAAGAAGAGCGGAGTCTTTCTAAGCTGTCTTGCGCACGCCGGAAGACCTGGCTAATAGGGGCGATCGACAAGATGCTCATCCTGCCGGGTGGAAACTGCACGATCCCATCCTTTGAAGAGAAGCCGAAGGCGAACGAGAAGAGCGGACCCAGTGGAGGTCTGCACAAGCGAAGGCGGAAGCTTGGGAAAACCCCTTGCGCCACGATTAAGTTTCCTTTTTCCTTCACGAAAGTCTGAGTGATCGACTAGGCTCATTCCTATGCATCTTGTTGTTTTGCTCGCTTTGGCTTTGGTTCCAGGCCGGTGGCTGTAGGTCAGCCAAACGGCGACGCCAACACGAGTGCATCAGTTAAGCCAGCAGACTTGCCGCTCCCTAAGGATGCGAATGGGATACTGTCCCTCGCAGCACAGGTAAATGGTCTGGGAGCCCCAGGCCTGCAGCCCTGGCATGTTAAAGCGTCGTACGAAACCTTCAATCGGGAAGGAAAATCGGACGGTCACGGCACCTTTGAAATGTTCTGGGCGGGTCCTGAAAAATATAAGCAGATTTTCACCAGCCCCGCATTCACGCAGACCGAATACGGGAGCGCTGGCGGAAACTACCACACTGGAGATTCGGCCTCCGCACCATATCCACAGGCGTTTCTGATCGAGCAACTGCTTCGTCCGATGCCCAGCCAGGAGGACATCGATGAGGCGAATCCAGAGCGGCGAGAACGAGCGTTCGGAAGCGTCAAACTACAATGCGTCATGCTGTCGCAAAAGATTGTGCGACTGGCCTATGCACCGCTGGGCCTCTTTCCCACCTACTGCTTCGAGCCAAACAAGCCGATCCTGCGCTTCAGCAGTTATGGTGGTGATGTCGACACGGTCTTTAATCAGCTGGTTTTGTTTCAGGGTCGATTTTTCGCGAAGCAAATTTCAGTCGCAGACAACTCCCGTCCGGCGATCTCCATTCAGGTCGACGAAGTAGGCGGCATTAGCAACGTGGACGATGCGTTCTTCGCCCCACCAGCCAACGCCGTGAAAGTCAACGACAAGCCAACCGATGTCGCCCCCGGGGTGATGGCGGGAAGCATTTTGACCAAAGTCGCACCCAGCTATCCGGAAGCCGCCAAACACAAACGCGTGACCGGCACCGTAGTACTGGGAGCAGTGATTGGGCGGGACGGACGTATTCACCGATTGAAGATTCTCAAGTCTCCTGATCCTGAGCTCACGGTTGCCGCCCTGATCGCGGTTCGGCAATGGGAATACAAGCCTTATACCTTGTACGGTAATGCCGTTGAGGTCAACACAACCATCAACGTAATATTCTCGCTTAATGGCTGAACGACGCTAATCTGCAACAAACTTCAAGGCGGCCAGCTTATGGGTGGCTTGGCTCCCCCTGCAGCCGCAACCGCTTGCCCAAATGCCTCAAAAGGAGGGCTTTCCCTCCTATCGGGTGCGCCCGGGATTTCATTCTGGGTAATTTTCAGTCGTCCCTTTCGGGACTTGATTCCAATGCCGCCCCCTACCCAGGATTTCATCCTGGGCTATTTTCAGCCGCCCCTTCGGGGCTGCGCCGGGGCAGGCGGGACGACGATTCGGTGAGGGATCTGAGGATTGGCAGCTTCGCCCGGTCTTTGCTCTCGGTGCCACGACGGAGGTTTACCATGGAAGCACTACGATGAGCTCTGTCCGCACTGCCAGCCGACGATCCTTCGAACGCACGCTCGCCAGCGCCAAGCGCACCATGGTGCTGAGCGAGATCGTTAGCCTGGCCATCGACAGCTTTCGTACCAATAAGGTGCGCGTGATGCTCACTTCGCTGGGCATGGTCATCGGATCGGCTTCCCTCATCCTGGTCGTGACCGTGGGGATGACCGGCAAACAATACATCCTGCACCTGATCGAGGCCATCGGTACCAACATGGTCGAAATAGAGTACTCCGGCGCCGGCCCGGGCTCGACCGCGCAACATGACTTTCGCAACGACTATCTGACCCGCGAAGATGAAGCAGCCGTGGATGAGCAGGTGCCGTCGGTTGCTTACTCCTCACCCATGCTGCAGATGCATGACCGCGTCAGCTTCGGCAACGGGGTGGTGAAAGACATCCTCGTCCTGGGTGTTTCGCCTCAATACAAGCAGGTGCGCAACCTCATCCTGATTGCCGGCCGCTTCTTCGACGAAGAAGACAATGCCAGCCATGCGAAGGTCGCAGTCATCACGGAGCCGTTTGCGCGGCAAAGGTTCGGCAGTACCACTGCGGCGGTCAATCAATCGTTTGAGATTAGCGGCATACCCTTCACGGTGATTGGGACGTTCAAGGAAGCAGTCGATACCCTCGGGCAGTCGGAAGTGGCGGACCAGACCATCCTCATTCCGTACTCGGTCGCGCGCTACTTTACCGGGACCAATGATGTGAAGCAGATCTTCTTCTCTATCCGCGATACGGGCGACGTAGAGCTCGCTACCAAGCAGATTCTGAAAGTCATCCAATCGCGGCATCAGCCCAGCTCTGTGTACCAGGCGCAGACGCTGACGGAATTGCTGACGACCGCCGCGGCCATCGCCAATGCACTGACCATTGTGCTGCTGCTGGTTTCATCGGTAACGCTGGCAGTCGGCGGAATCGGCATCATGAACATCATGCTGGCGAATGTGCGGTCGCGCATCAGAGAAATCGGTATTCGCAAAGCACTTGGAGCAACTTACCGCGAGATCAAGCTGCAGTTCCTGATTGAAGCGGTCTTTATCTCGCTCAGCGGCGGTGTCGTCGGCACCATTCTGGGGCTCGCCGTCCCGTACTCCGTGCGCTTATTCACCTCGTATCGCATACCCATTTCCGGGCTGTCGGCGATCATTGCGCTGGCGGCAGCCACCCTGGTTGGAGTCGTGTTCGGTACTCTCCCCGCGACGCGCGCCGCTCAACTGGATCCGGTGGAATCTCTGAAATATGAATAGTCCATCGAAGGCATAAAGAACGTTCCATCGCTGTCTCTACGCGTGCTACAGCCATGCGCTGAGAAAGCGGATAGCGGCGCCGCGAAGCATCAGTCGATCGGAACGTCCGGCAAAGTAGCGCGCGTTTATCTCAGCGGCGCCCAGATCTTCCCTGTCGTGGAAGCATGACAGTTCTTGCGCCATCGAATCCGGCGTAAAGAAGCGTCGAAAAGGCTCACCCGCCTTTTCGACGCGTGAGGCCAGGGAGTCGTGCGCAAGGCGCTCGAAATGAGAAAGAACGTCGCGCGGTTGTCCATAGTCCAAAACAAGTCCGCTGCCTGCAGGTTGCGCAGAAATAAAATCGACCGTCGAACGGAATGCCTCAAGTGTGAGGTAGGGCACAACACCCAGCCACGCAAAAAGGCTGGGGGTGGACGCATCGAAGCCAGATTCGCGGAGCTCTGCCGAGAGCGATTGGGTCTCGAAGTTAACCGGCGTGTAGATGGCGCCATCGGGGACGGCAATGTTGTTCTGCCGCAGGAGCTCGCGCTTCCAGGCTTGTGTCGCGGGATGATCCACCTCGAAAACGCGCAAGCGAGGATAGGGATTTCTATAGGCGAATGTATCGAGCCCGGCGCCCAACAGGACATATTGCGTGACATCGCTTTTTTCTACCGCGTGCCTCAGGTTGTCTTCGGCGTAGCGGCTGCGGGCGACGAGGAACGCCCGCAGTGCGGTAGAGAAAGGGCGGTCCGCCCGCAATGGAGTTCGCTGGAGCTGCTCGGCGTAGGTCGTTCCGAGAATCGGGACTGCCAACGGATCTTCAAATACGATCGGCGAATCGTGGAGCTGGTGAGCCGCGCGACGCAAGGCTACACGCAGCGCTGTATTCGATGGAATGGCTTGCTGCATACGATCAGTCTGTCTGGCTCTAGTTTAGATGACTGACCAGGAAACGATTTGGCAAAACCAGAGGTTGCTTCCAACAGCGCTTGTCGCTGGTACCAAGAACTGCAGATCCCTCAGCTACGCTCGGGATGACAAAGGGGAGAGTGGATTCCCCGTCGAGGCCCGAGGAATCCCATATCTCGCGACAAATTTGGCCACTATCGCAGTTTCGCATCCTCGCCGCAGCGAGCGAATGGGTGTAGACCGGCCTTGCCGCAGCGAGCTTAGCAACCGGCCTTTACGTGGTTTTCTCTCAAAGAAAACCACGCCTCGCTACTCTTTCCAGAACACAGTCATTCGAGAAAATGCTTTAAATCCCGATGCCCGATCCAAAGGCCGGTTCAGATTTGTCGAACATGCCCGCGTGTGACAAGTCGGAGCAGCAGGGTGAGGATGACTGCGCCGATCACGGCGACAATAATCGTGTAGAACAGGCCTCCAGCGCCGGCAAAGCCAAGGTGAGACATGATGAAGCCACCCGCCAATGCCCCCAGGATGCCGATCACGATGTCCATAAGTGGGCCATAGCCGCCGCCGCTCATGATCTTTCCTGTGAGCCAACCGGCAATGAGACCTACGATAATCCACCAAATAAAACTCATCATAGTTGCCTTCCTTTAGGCTGCTTGTGGAATGTTGTTCCCGAGGTAAGAACGACGGCCTCCTGTTTTGAGAGAAAGCCGCATCCTAGATCCATAAGAGGCATTCCAGTCAATCCACGTTGTAATGCTTTTGACTTATTTCTTCTCCCTTCCGCCAAACTTAGCGCCGGTGTTTGCCTCGATGCCTTTCTGTGTTCAATGTTGCAGGTCGAGATTCGAGGTATTTCACATCTCGCGAGAAACGAGCAAGATACCGCGCCTTCGGAGAGTGGACCGGATCGCAGATGGGCCGAGGACTTGAGGGTTTCCTCAGCATGGATTGACCAACAAGAGAACCGCAGATCTCCACTCCGGTCCCACGGCAGGCCGGGACTGGCGAGATGACAATTCATTCTTAGTGCGGGCCTTGGTGCGGACGCTTTGCGCATAGACCGTGTGCATAAAGAAAGCCCTGCCTTTTGGATAAAGGCAGGGCTTTCTAATTTAAGTAGAGACTGGTTTAGTGGTGACCGCCGCCGCCACTACCCGCACCGGAGCTATGCCCACCGCCCGCGGCACTTTGCACCCCGCTCGAGAGCGAGCTGTGCGATGCCGGAGCGGCAGATGGGCCCTGAGCCCGCCCGGCGGCTTGGCCTTCTGACCCGCTACGCTGCGCGCTGAGGGAATACATGTGGGTCGTGGCCTCGCCGTGCTGTATGGCCTGGCCGGAAAGGTGATTGAGGTTACCCAGGGTGCCACGGGGTACACCTAAGCCCGCGGATCCGTTACGTAAGACAAACTTATCCTCTTTGCCGAGGCCTGAAGTGGGCGCGGACTTGAGATTGACAGGCACAAGTGAAGATTGCAGAGGCGTATGAATTGGCGGACGCGGGCGACCCGGCGCTGAAGCGAACGAATTGTTGGCTAACCCCATCCAGGTTCCCCCCGGCTGCCATCCCCAACCCACACCCTGGCAGAAGGACCAGCTTCCGTAGTGATAGGGAGTCCAGCCCCACGGATAAGGAGAAACCCAGGAATAACCGGCGTTTTGATAGTAGGCCCACGCACCGCTCCCGTACGGGTCAAAGCTCGCGTCGGCAAAATACGGCCGCCACATGGACACGCCGCAGCCTGATGAGAAACTGCCGTAGTAGTTCAGATCGTTGATGCCGTAGGAGTACGGCGCATTACCGTACGCGGTCGCATTGGCAAAGCTCTTGTGATACTGAACAGCCTGCGAATCCCAGCCATCCAGAGGCCCTTCGGTCACGCTCCTGGCAATGACCGGCTCGCCCTGGCCTAGAAGGCTGAACGACATCGTCTTGTTCTTGCTGACCGGCGTGGCCCCGGTTGCACCCTCGACCGTGGCATCCCCGTGCAGCACTGCTACCTCTGCCTGACCCTGAGTGAGCTGCAAACGGATATGGCTGTCCGGAAGGAGGTTGATCTTCTCCTTACCCGCGGTCAGGGTGAGCTGGTTATCCTTGGTCTTCATCAGGTTGACGTAGACCGTACCCGCAAGAACATTGACGCCCGAAACCTTGACTCCAGAAGGAGTGAGCTCCAGCTGGGTAAACTCGATCATGGAGTCGGGACCAACACGCAAGGTGCTGTTGTCTTCGAACTCGACTTCCGCTACGCCGGTGGCGGTTTTCAAGCGGGCTCCCTCGACGATGGGGAGATTAGCCATAGCGGATTCGAAGCCTTTGCCGGTCTCGCGGTCGAGCTGCACTTCGCCCTTGGACTCGCTCAAACGCACGATTCGTATTTTGGAGTTTGCCGAGACGGTCGCGGCGGGAGGCGGAGGCGCCGTAACGTCCTCTGGGGCGGCGGTGGTCGCGGGCACGACAGATTCCTGCGCCCTGGCAGAGATTCCGCTGAGCACAAGCGCCAGAAGCGCCGCTGTGCTGATTCCGTGGGTGGTTTTCATGTCCGCGTCCTCTCGATTCCGGCAGGGGACTTTCAGGTTCAGTCGATCTGAAAGAAGCTCTCCTGGCTGGATGCCTGCACGCCAGCTTGACGAATAGGAGACTAGCACCTTGCATCGGAGAAGGCGAGAACGATGTTGACGCTATAAATATGTGGGTAGACGAGGCTTAGAACAGGCTGCGGAAAGCGTGTGGGTTTTTAAGGAGCCTCGCCCGACGGATTGAGAACGAAGGCAGCTCTGTCGACGCTCCAAAATCGCGGTTTCAGGGTCGCGGGCGGACCGTGAGGCGCGAATTGTACTCGTGCTCTTTAATGGACGGAACGGCAATTTCACAGGTCGCCCGGGGTGCGTTGCCCGGTCGCCTCTGCAGGCACTTCCAGAACATCGGTGAACGCATTAGAACAAAGGCATGAGCACTGTGCGCACAATGCCGGCCCGGGCCATGCCGGGAGGATGGGTCGACCGCAAGAAGATTCCTCGCGGGCCGAACGGACGCGGCTTGTGCCGATGGTGCTCCCTTGAGGTGCCCCCGCGGCGCTTTACCTTTTGCTCAGAGTTTTGTGTACACGAGTGGAAACTGCGCTCGCAGCCTGGTTACCTGCGGGAACATATCCTGCGACGCGACCGCGGCGTATGCGCACACTGCAGACTGAATACGCTCGCGGAGTGGGTCCGGCTGAAACGCTCCCGTAGCACCGCCCGCAGCGCGCTGATGCAGCACTGGGGGCTCAATAAACGAATGCGCAAAAGTCTCTGGGATGCGGATCACATCGTGCCCGTGGCAGAGGGCGGCGGCGAGTGCGACCTGGACAACATTCGCACGCTTTGCCTGCGTTGTCATCGCTCGGTTACGGCGCAGTTGCGCGAGCGAATTCGCCGCGCAAAAGTAGCAGCCATGCTGGCTGCGGAATCAAAACTGCTTTAAAGATGTGGAGGCGCGGGATGGAATTGAACCACCAAATAAGGCTTTGCAGACCTTTCCCTTTTCTTTTTGGGTTCCGCGCCGTCTTTCACAATGATCAAATTTGATCGTGATGACCAAACCGTTACAGCAGACAGCTCAAACCGTCGAAGCAAGTGCCGAAGCGGGGCAACACTCACGTACAGCCTGCGATTCTCCAAGTTTCCCTTCATAAAGTCCCTCCCCCGAAAGAATCGATGAAAGGAGCATCGGAGAATCGCGGCTTGAAATTGAGCATAGCTGCAACTTCGGGATTAAGCATGTCCCCTTGAGTAACACGATGGGTTCAATTTGGTAATCACAAGGTAACCTGCCCCGAAGGGCGGCAAGCTAAAGTACTGCTACAACCTGGGGGGCTTGCAGTACTTCTACGTCGAGGCCGCGAGTCCGCTGCCTGCGGGGGAGCACCAGGTACGCATGGAGTTCGCGTACGCCGGCGGCGGCCTGGGCAAAGGCGGCAAGGTGACCCTTTACGTAGACGGCAAGCAGGTCGGCGAAGGAACTGTCGCCATGACGTTGGCGATGGTCTTCTCTGCCGACGACGGTTGCGATGTCGGCAAGGACTCCGGCTCCTCTGTTTCCCAGGACTACGGTCCGCGAGGCAACGCCTTCAATGGTCGGGTCAAGGGGGTGGAGATCGCGATCGCCGCTGGCGCCGCGAATTCGGATCACCTGGTCTCACCGGAGGAAGCAATCCGCGTCGCGATGTCGATTCAGTAGGTAGGCTGACGACAGACTCTCGATTCGTTGCTACCGAATCGGGAGCCTGATCTTTAAGCATGACGGTCGGCCGGAGGAAGCGTACACGATCCGATTCGTCCGGCCGTTTCTTCACAAGATCATGCACATTCACGCTTTGAAGGAAGCATCGTACATCCACGCGAACTCGGCGGCCGCAAACAAGGAAGTGATCTGACCGCTTTTTACCAGTCCCGGCGGAGTGGGTGATCGGAGGTCAACTTTGAGGCGACACCCGTAACCGAAAGCCGCTCTCTAAGCTGGTTGATAGTTCGAATTCTGCGTGACCACGGTCAATTGCTTACTGACGCCGTTCATCTGTGTGCTAGTGACATGATTCGTTCCATCGGGCAGCTTGGCGAACTGTGCTGATATGGTGACGGCGTCCTGAGGATCGTCAAGGTACGTGGCGACTTTAACGCTCTGAATCGCCTTCTGCTGCCGATTGAATACCAAGGTTACCGAGTCGTTCGGCTTAATGTAATTCTTAATGACGAGTGTGACCTCGCCTTCGCCACCCGGCTGTAGCGAAACGTTCCCCTGCTGAAACGCCTGCTGCAGTCTCGCGGGATCCGGCTGTGTGTATTGCTTCGCCAAGTCACCGATCTGCGAGCCATAGTCCTTAAACTCAGCTTTTTTCTTCTCGACTATGTGCTGCTTGAGCCTGCCGCCACTCGGTGGGGGCGGAGCTTGCGAGCCTCCGATCTCGGTCTTCTGCTGCTTGCCGTCCGGGCCGACGCTCACCTGGAAGAGTTGCTGTTTCTTAACCTCTCCCTTAATACTGGTCGTCTGCGACTCCTGCCAGGTGTAATGAGAGAGGGCCTGTTTGTTGGCTGCGGAAGCCTGCTTGATCTCAGCGATACGCTGCTGCAATTCGGGGTTCTGCGCTCTGACTGGCGTCACTTGCAAAACAACCGCGGTCAACAAGGGCAACGCCATTGCGGCCAATCTTTTGCTCTGTGGATAGTAAGCCTTCATCGAATGTTCCTCTTTCTGTCGAGAGCAGGGCTTCGACATATATTCCTTGAGATTCGCGGTGACTATTGCACCATAGGTAGCATGTACTAAGCGGAAGCCGCATAACTCGCCGGTTTTAAGCTGGAGCGTTCGATTACGTTCCTCTTTGCTTGGACACAAACGTGTGGTCCTTCAGCGCCGCGTGAATGGCACGAACCAGGTCGGTCGGCAGGTTGATCTTGGTAACGTAACCGGTGGCGCCTGCAGAAAAAGCTGCGGCAACAAAATCCGGATCCTCATGAATGGTCAAAAATATAATCTTGGCCCGGTAGTTGGCCTTTTGAATATTTCTCGCAGCCTGGAGCCCATCCAGGATGGGCATCGAAATATCAGTCACAAGAATATCGGGATCCAGAGCTGAAACTGCGCGAACAGCTTGCCTGCCATTCTCCACCGCTTCGACGACGTCGAACTCGCCATCGAGCGTTGCACGAACCATCGCGATTATTTCCGGATGATCGTCAGCAAGTACCACGCGAATTCTGGCCACGGTGGTCCCTCACTAACCCAACTCTTGGACAACTCATATGGAGATTGTTCTCTTCTCGTGAACCTCCTGCCTACTGTCACCCGCGACAGTGACGCCTCTAACAGATCCTTTGGAGTTATCCTGCCAGTTCAAGCGGCCGAGATCATGCGATGCTTCATCGCATACTGCACCAGACCTGAGTTTGAAGTGATTCCTAACTCCTCCATGATTCGATACTTATGAAATCGTACGGTGCGGTGGGTAATCTCCAGAATGTAGGCGATCTCTTTCATAGAATGACCTTCTGCAAGCATTTGCAGCACTTCACGCTGGCGGCCGGTGAGTTGCTTTGGACAGTGCAGCGTTCTGGGGTCCCGGATGAACCTGTCTTCCATCGCACGGCTGATCTCCGGAGCCACATAGGAAACTCCTCGTATTGCGTCATTCACGGCCTGCAACAACTCAGCGGGCCGTGCGGTTTTGAGCAGATAGGCTAAGGCCCCGGCGCGAAAGGCGTCGGCGACAACGTAGGAATCAGACTCCATGGTGAGGAAAATCAGCTTTAAGCAAGGCATTCTCTTCCTTAATTCTCGGGCCGCGTCCAGACCATTCAACAACGGCATTCCTATGTCCAGGAGCACGACGTCCGGCTTAAGCTCATCCGCCGCCTTCAGCAGTGCACGACCGTCTCCAACACTTCCCACGACTTCGTAGTAGGGTTCCAGCAATTTCGCGACGCCGGCGCAGACCATCGTGTGATCGTCGGCCAGCAAAATACGTGTACGTCTCATCTCAGCCTCCGGGGAAGGTAGTGCTTCGGTACCCCTGCTCCGCGCGCGCGGACGCGATCATTCCTTCGTCCAGGGGCAAGGGCACCCGGACTAAAACCCTTGTTCCACGATTCTCCGCCGACTCTATAGTGAAGATGCCGTGAACCAGATGCACTCGCTCCCGCATGCTGACCAGCCCGAGTCCGATATCCCACTTCGCTTTCTCGATGTCGAACCCCATGCCGTGGTCATTGACCTCAAGCTGAATATCGCCTGCAGTGCCTCGTAAGCTCAGTGAGAAGTGGTTTGCGCCACTGTACTTAAGGGCGTTGTGCAACGCTTCCTGGGTGACCCGATAGAGACATAGCGAGATATCTCGGGGCAAACCACCCGGAACGCCCTCGTCGGCGAACTCGACGCTCACCTCGTGCTGCTGGGAGAATTCGCAGCAGAAACTCCTGAGGGCTGCCACGATTCCAAGATAGTCCAGCTTCGAGGAGTGGAGTTCGTGCGATAACGCCTGGAGATCATCGGTGATTTCAACACAATGACGGCGGATTTCTTCAATCTTCAAATTCAGCGAGCAACCCTGGAAAAACAGACCCGTGGACCACCGATTCGCTCGCTCCAGCTCCATCAATAGGAGCGCAAGTCTCTGGCAGATGTCGTCATGAAGTTCTCTAGCTATCCGGCTCCGTTCTTCTTCCTGAGCTTCGATCAATCTGCCGCCGATGTTTTGCAGGGCTTCGCGTGCCAGTTTCTGGTCTGTGATGTCGACTGCCGAGCCAATAAACCCTGCAAACAAGCCATCTCCGTTGATGCGCGGGGCCGCGACATCTAACATCCATCGGTACACCCCATCCCGCCGGCGAAGCCGATATTCTTTCGAGAATTCCTTCCGGCTTTCAAACGCGAGTGAATTTGCGAGGCGAACCGCTCGCAAATCGTCAGGGTGAATGAACGTCGACCACACATCCCCGAATCCGGTCGCCGGATCGCGGCCGGTGAAGTTGATCCGTCTCTGATTGAGATAGGTGACGTTGCCTTCCTTGTCGCACATCCAGACCAGGCTCGGTGTCGTATCCGCCATCAATCGGAAACGCTCTTCGCTTTCCCGGAGACGGAGATCGCTTTTCAGGTTCCTCTTTCGCTGCGACAGCAATTGAAGAATAAAAAGCGCTTGAAGGAGGATCACCACGAGCCCGGCAACAAGATATCTCATGCGACACTCCCTCCTGGAGGCTGCTGATACCAGAGATTCGTGGCCGATCACTGGCTGTGCCGACTCCTTCGATAGATTCTTAAAACAGCTCCAAGCGTAGTCTGGCGATTCAGGGCCGGGACCTAGCATTATTAGCAGTGAGCCAGCGAAAATGTTGGCGCCCCGAAACTTCGATCTGGGAGTTCCGGTCGGGGAGATTGTCGGGTGGTCGCTGAAAGTCGCTGAGCGCATCGGGGACTTCTCAAAGAGGCCACTCCAAACTTGCTCCACGTGGCACTCCCCCTACAAACAATCCTTCGCCCCTGTCGTAACTGACAGTAGGCAACGCCTTCCGCCAAAGAAATGATCGCAGCAGAGACGGATCCCGCTTCCATATCTCCATGTCGTCAGATGCGCGCTCAGAGATTCGCTCGATAGACAGTTGTAAGAGGTTTTGCCCGCCCGATGGCCTCGGTTGAGGCGCATCAGCCAAACGGCGCATCAGCCGAAGAACAAGGAGAGACTCAAGATGGCACAAGATCCGGAATCAGCCAGACTAGAAGAAGCGCGTACCAGCAAAACGCCCTGGAGAAAATGGGGCCCCTATCTGAGCGAGCGGCAATGGGGCACGGTTCGCGAAGACTACAGCCACGACGGGAATGCCTGGGACTATTTCACGCATGACCAGGCCCGATCACGGGCTTACCACTGGGGTGAGGATGGTCTTGCCGGCATCAGCGATGACAAGCAATTACTGTGCTTTAGCCTTGCGCTATGGAATGGCAAAGACCCGATTCTCAAAGAGCGTGCTTTCGGTCTGACTAACAGCGAGGGCAACCATGGGGAAGACCTAAAAGAATACTACTTCTACGTAGATAGCACGCCTACGCACTCGTACATGAAGTACCTGTACAAATATCCGCAGGCGGCGTTTCCCTACAACGATCTAATCCAGACAAACAAGCAGCGCAATCGCGGCGACATGGAGTACGAGCTACTGGATACCGGAATTTTTAGCGAGGATCGCTACTTCGATGTTTTTGTGGAATATGCCAAGCAGAGTCCTGAAGACCTCCTTATCCAGATCAGCGTGGTGAATCGCGGGCCTGAGCCGGCGAGGTTGGATCTGCTTCCAACTCTATGGTTTCGCAACACCTGGACATGGTGGCCAGGCACACCCAAGCCGTCCTTGAAACAGGTGCGAGGCCCGAAAGACATCCAGGTCATCGTGGCTTCTGTTGCAGATCTGGGTGAGCGGTATCTGTACTGCGAGGGAGATAGTCTGCTGCTGTTTACGGAAAACGAGACCAACAACGAGCGGGTCTTCGGTTCTGCTAACCAATCTGCTTACGTTAAAGACGGAATCAATAACTACGTGGTTGGGGGCAATGAAAGCGGAGTAAATCCCGAGAAAAATGGAACCAAATCCGCTGCGCGGTACCAGTTGAATGTTGGGGCAGGAAAGACAGCGACCATCCGTCTGCGGCTGAGCGACGTGCCGCCTGGCACGATCGGCGATCCGTTCAAGAGCTTTGCGGCTACCCTGCAGACCCGTCACAACGAGGCGGATGCGTTCTATCGGAGCATCACCCCCAAACGTGTCGGCGAGGACGCGGCGCTGGTCATGCGTCAGGCGATGGCCGGGATGCTTTGGTCCAAGCAGTATTTCTTCTTCGACGTGGACAAATGGCTCGTGGAACATGATGACGATCCGATGAAACCAGACGAGCGCCCCATGCGGAACGTCGAATGGTTCCATATGGTGAACCAGCACGTCATCTCCATGCCCGACAAGTGGGAGTATCCGTGGTATGCCGCGTGGGATCTGGCCTTCCACACCATCGCCTTAACTGTGGTCGACCCCGACTTCGCCAAGGAACAGCTCGACCTGATGCTGCAGGAGTTCTTTATCCACCCGACAGGCCAGATCCCGGCCTACGAATGGAACTTCAGCGACGTCAACCCTCCGGTGCACGCCTGGGCCAGCCTCTTCCTCTACAGAACCGAACAAGGCCTCTATGGGAAGGGTGATATCGAGTTCCTCAAGCGCACCTTTAACAAGCTGATGTTGAACTTCAGTTGGTGGGTGAACCGCAAAGACCGCTTCGGCAAGAATCTGTTTGAGGGCGGCTTCCTGGGCCTGGACAACATCGGCGTCTTCGATCGCAGCTCGCCGCTGCCGACCGGTGGTCACCTTGAGCAGGCCGACGGCACTGCCTGGGTGTCGCTCTTCTGCCAGAACATGGGTGAGATCGCCGTCGAACTGGCAGTCTACGACCCGGCCTACGAGGACATGGCGACAAAGTTTGCCGAACATTTCCTATGGATCGCCCGCGCCATGAACCAGACCGGACCGGAAGGCATGTGGGACGAGGAGGACGGATTCTATTACGACGTCCTTCGCCTCCCCGACGGGAGAGCTCACCGGCTCAAAGTACGCTCCATGGTAGGCCTGTTGCCCTTGTGTGCCACTACAGTCATCGAACCGTGGCAGCGCGAACGGGTACCGCGCGTGGCACAAACCTTGTTAGAACGGCTGCGGCGCATGCCGGAACTGCGCGATAGCATTCACGCCACCGGGCCCGGCCATTATGGGTATGGCGACCGCGGTATCGTTGCGCTGGTGAATGAGAAAAGGTTACGCCGGATTCTAACTCGGATGCTGGACGAGAACGAATTCCTCGGCCCCTATGGCATTCGGGCGCTCTCCCGCCATCACCACGATCATCCCTTTGTCGTCCAGGTAGAGGGCCAGGAATTCCAGGTGAATTATCTTCCTGCGGAGTCAGACACGGGCATGTTCGGCGGCAATTCCAACTGGCGCGGACCCATTTGGATGCCGGTGAACGCGCTGCTGCTGCGTGCCCTGCTGTCGTTCTATTTGTATTACGGCGATAACTTCAAGATCGAGTGCCCGACCGGCTCGGGCAAGTTAATGAACCTGTTTGAAGTCGCCCGCGAGATTGCCAATCGTTTGACCCAAATCTTTCTGCGGGATAAGTCGGGCAGACGCCCAGTATATGGCGGTACGGACAAGTTCCAGACAGATCCGCAATGGAAGGACTACATTTTGTTTTTCGAATACTTCCATGGCGATAACGGCGCGGGTCTGGGAGCCACCCACCAGACCGGATGGACCGGACTGGTGGGCAAACTGATCGAGATGTTCGGTCGCCTTGAAGGACAGCAGGTTCTGGAAGCCGGCAGATCGGCAGCCTTTGCGACCGAGCACAGCAAGGAGGCAGAAGCAGTGTCTGCTCCGTGATCGGGCGCACCGACAACTTTCGCAGGCATAACCCGCATTTCTGAGCAGCCGGGAGCAGACGAGCGGCGAGGCTGCTCGCTGCGGCGAGGCTGCTCGCTGCGGCGAGGCTGCTCGCTGCGGCGAGGCTGCTCGCTGCGGCGAGGCTGCTCGCTGCGGTGGCCGGCAGCGCAACAAACCTTTGGGTGGCCCATCCCCCCGGATTTCCCGTCGAGTTCCGTGAGCCAGATGTCCTTCATGCGGCTTTCCTTTGAAGAAAGCCGCACACGCTGATATGTCCAGATTAGCGTGCGGGAAATCCGGGGTCCTTGGCGATGCTTTTCCGGCAAGGATGGGGAGTTACAAAGCTCAACGCTACAAATCTCAGCAAACACGGTCGTGGTAACCCACCCGTCGCAAAAAAAGCGAAGGATGGGGCACGGCGGATTCAAGGGTCAAGTGCAACAAAATTAGCTTCACGTTGATCCGCACATAAGCGCAATGCGTGGAGTGAGATAGGGGGCGATGCGCTGAACTGGTCTATGGAAAAGCTGGAAAGCAAAGGACGCTTCCCACTTTGCCCACAGACCCGGCTGCTGCTGCTGGCCTTCCTCTCTTGAAGACCAGAAGAATCACGTTCCCACGATTTGTTGCACTTGGAGTTTGATCCCGCCCACCCCCGGGTTGGTTGCACTTGGGAGAAAACGACGAATAGCTCATGAATGCCTCGGTCGCGGCGTTGCTAAGAGAACGGAAGCCCCGATTCCTCGACGGAGTGGACCGCCTGATATCAAAACGATCCTCGCCGCCGCAACCCGGCAGCGTTTCTTAGCCGATTCCGTGATCGTAAACCAGGAATATCCTGCTGGGCATTTATTCCTGCTGCTGACTGGCCGTGCCCGCCGTTTCTTTCTGACGGAAAACGGCCAGAAGATTATTCTTCTTCGGGTTCCGCCTGGAGACATCTTCGGCGAAGCGGCAATGCTGGCTAGACGTGTGGACTACCTTGTGAGCACGGAGGCAACGACAAACAGCAGCGCGCTGGTTTGGAGCCGCAGCACGATTCGCAGCCTATGTGAGCGATATCCGAAGTTATTAGACAACGCTTTGTTGAATTCCTTTGACTATCTGGCAGCTTATCGCGCCGCTCATGCCTCTCTTATCTGCAATTCCGCGCCGCAGCGGCTTGCTCAAGTACTGGCTAACCTGGTCTACGGAATTGGCCAGAAGATTCCGGGAGGCGTTGAACTCGATGTCAGAAATGAGGAGTTGGCCAACGAGGCTAACATTTCTGTATTCACCGCGAGCCGCCTGCTGAGCGCGTGGGAGCGCGAAGGTATTCTCGTGAAGCGCCGGGGCAAGGTCTTGCTTCGCTATCCTGAGAGGCTGTTGCGGTCCAACGTTACCAATTCTGCCTGATGGGGTCGTGGCCACACTTCAGATCAGGCTCGATGAATGGCTTCCATGACGAAGCTGCCTTCAGCGATACGTATCTGTGGCGGGCTCAAGAGGACACGCGGGTTCACAGCGGGTCAACGAGAAAACCCTACCGTGGCCCAAGCCTGAGTTGGTTTCTTCGCTCCGGCGCCACATGTCGCGAGCTGGTTGCGTTGGAGATCACAGTTCGCGCCCCGAGTCGCCCCTCTGGCTCCTGTCGCAAATGACAGTTACCAATTGGCTGCAACTGGAGTGAACTGGCGTTCGAGCGGAACGATAGGTTGTCACGTGGAACCGGGCAGGAAAGTGAGGCAACGTCACATAGCCTTGCCCGAACCCACCGGCTCCCAGCTCAAGCTTCGAATTGACAATTGGAGAGGAGAAAGACGGCGATGGAGCACCTTTTTCTACGCGTCTGGGTGGACTTGGTCGGACGAGTCGAAGGCCCGATGAAGTTCCGTCTCTTTCTGCAACCGACCATGGCAGTATTTTTCGCGATCCGCAGTGGGCTGAAAGACGCCCGAGAGGGCAAGCCCGCTTATTTCTGGGCGCTTTTCACCGACCCTAGAGAACGCAGGTTGGCGCTGAAGGATGGTTGGAAGTCGATAGGGAAAGTTTTCATACTCGCGATCGTGCTCGATGTGGTCTACCAGCTTATAGAGCTGCGATGGGTTTACCCGGGCGAGGCCGTGTTGGTTGCGATCATTCTGGCCATCGTGCCCTACCTGCTGGTCCGAGGACCGGTCAATCGCATCGCCCGGCGTGAACACAAAACTGCGAAGGAACGATTGGCCGGCAAGTAGAGCAGTAGCAGCACAACTGTACCCAGCGGCGAGGACGCTTGACCGGATTTTTCATCAAACAAAATCCAACTTCCCCACTGGGAGGCAAATCCATGTGACTGCTCGATTCCACATTTCGGTTCCGATGCAGTGGGGCGCATCCGGGCCGGCAACCTCAGCGCTAGGCGTTAACTAACTAAGGAAGGATTCCACCATGGCTACTAAGCAACCTAACATCCTGATCCTATGGGGCGATGACATCGGCACGTGGAACATCAGCTACTTCAGCCGTGGCATGATGGGCTACCGGACGCCGAACATCGACCGTGTCGCCAACGAAGGCGTCGCCTTCACCGACTCGTACGGCCAGCAGAGCTGTACTGCGGGCCGTGCAGCCTTCATCTGCGGACAGAACCCGCTCCGCACCGGCTTGACCAAAGTCGGCATGCCCGGAGCCACCGTCGGACTTCAGGCGGAAGACCCAACTATCGCGGAACTGCTCAAACCGCTCGGCTATGCCACCGGACAGTTCGGCAAGAACCATCTCGGCGATCGCAATGAGTACCTGCCGACCGTGCATGGATTCGACGAATTCTTCGGCAATCTCTATCACCTGAACGCCGAAGAAGAGCCGGAATTGCCCGACTATCCCAAGGACCCGAAGTTCAAGGAGATGTTCGGACCCCGCGGCGTGCTTCACTGCTTTGCGACTGACAAGGATGACCCAACGGTGCAGCCGCGCTGGGGCAAAATGGGCAAGCAGACGGTAGAAGACACCGGCCCCCTCACCAAGAAGCGCATGGAAACCGTCGACGAGGAGATTACGTCAGCCGCTCTTGGCTTGGATGGAGAAGCAGGTCAAAGCGGATAAGCCGTTCTTCCTCTGGTACAACTCGACGGCCTGCACTTCAGGACCCACCTCGCCGCCAAGAACCGCGGAAAGAGCGGCCAGGACGATTACAGCGATCGGATGGTGACCCACGACGAGCAAATCGGCCAGATGCTCGACAAGCTCGATCAGTTGGGCATCGCCGATAACACCATCGTCATGTATTCCACCGACAACGGCCCCGAAAACGACACTTGGCCGGATGCCGCCAACTCGCCGTTCCGCAGCCAGAAGGACACGAACTGGGAAGGTGCTTGGCGCGTTCCGTGCTTCCTCCGCTGGCCGGGCAAGATCAAGGCCGGCTCGGTACTGAACGGCATCGTTTCCCACCAGGACATGCTGCCCACATTGCTGGCAGCAGCAGGCGAACCGGACATAAGCCAGAAGCTCCTCAACGGCTACAAAGCCGGGGACAAGACCTTCAAGGTATGTATCGACGGATTCAACCTACTGCCCTATCTCACCGGCCAGGTGAAGGAGAGCCCCAGAAACCACTTCTTCTACGTCAGCGATGACGGCGACATCATGGCGGTCCGGGTGGGCGACTACAAGTCGGTGTTTGAACTACAGCGTGCATACCAGATGAACGTTTGGGCAGAGCCTATGGTAAAGCTGCGCGTTCCGCATATTTTCAACCTGCGTCGCGATCCGTTCGAGCGCGCCGATTTCAACTCCAATACCTACTGGGATTGGCTTGTCGATCACGCCCCTCAGCTTTACCAGGTTCAGGCAGTCGTGGCGGCCCAGATAGAGAACTTCGTGAAGTATCCTCCTCGTCAAAAGGCGGCTTCCTTCAACCTCGACTCGGTGATGGCGAGTTTGGGGCCGGCGCAGGCCGCGATGAAAGCCAAAGAAGCGGCCGCCAGTAAGGCGCCGGGCACCAAGCACGAGCCAGAACCGGCTCTGGCTAAGTAGCTAACAACCTGTTAGAAGGGAGGTCGAGAAGACCTCCCTTTTAACAGGTAGAGACGCACATCTGCGATGAGCCAACCAGCACAAGACCCTTCGTCTTCCCTTGATGTAGCCGAGGAGGTGCGGGACTTCTACGACCGTTATCCCTATCCTCAGCCGATCGATAACCTCGAACAATATCGTCGGCTCTGGCAAGACCCGCAACGGCGCCGCGCGGATTATCATCTCTTTTGGCCTGACAGATCTTATAGGGAAGACCATTCCATTCTCATTGCCGGATGCGGAACATCTCAGGCGGCAAAGCACGCCCTGCGTTGGCCTGCGGCTCAGGTAACGGGCATCGACATTAGCGCGACCAGTGTGCGCCACACCGAGGACCTCAAGCGCAAATACAACTTAACCAACCTCCAGGTCCATCAACTCCCCATCGATCGTCTAACTGACTTGGAAAAGACCTTCGACCAGATTGTCTGCACTGGAGTTCTCCATCATCTTGTCGACCCTGATGCCGGGCTCGCTGCTCTACGCAACGTGCTCAAACCGGACGGAGCAATGCACCTTATGGTGTATGCGCCTTACGGACGTGCCGGCATCTATATGCTGCAGGAATTCTGCAGGCGGCTTGGTATTCGTGCGACGGATGAGGGAATTGGCGATCTGATCGCGGCGCTCCGCGCGTTGCCGGCCGGTCATCCGCTGGAAAACCAGTTGCGTGAGACCCCGGACTTTCAGCAGGAGGCCGAGCTCGCCGATGCGCTTCTGCATCCCCAGGACCGCGCATATTCGGTGCCGCAATTATTCCGATTTCATCGCGACGGGACGACTGACATTCGCCCGGTGGGTAAAGCAAGCACCCTATTCCGCGCGCTGTGGCGTAATGGCGCATATTCCTCAAGCTTCCCGGATGGTACAGCTTCCTTTAGCCGAAGAGTACGCAGCGGTCGAGCTTTTTCGCGGCACGATGGTTCGCCATAGCCTGATTGTTCATCGGAACGATCGATCCCCAGCCGCCGAGCCAATCGGTTTTGCAGGCGACGCGTGGCTAAGCTATGTGCCGATTCGAATGTCAGAGACGATCTGTGTTCAAGAGCGGCTCCCTCCCGGGGCAGCAGGCGTCCTGATAAATCGAAATCACACCTATACGGATCTTTTTATAACAATCAACTCAACAGAAAAGCGTCTATTGGATGCTATCGATGGGAATCGTATGATTGGCGACATCTTAAAGGCAAAGCTGCCATCCTGGCAGGAACCATTGCAACTCAACATGGCACGCGCCTTCTTTGAACGGCTCTGGTGGCATGATCAAGTGGTGTTCGACTCATCCGGCAGCCAACGGGGGCTAGTCACGCGTTTCGCTCACTGAGAAACGCGCGCTGCTTTAAAACGGCCCGTGGCGCAACAGAACACCATAAAACGTGATGCACCCAATCAGGATGACCACCATCGCTACCGCGAAGGAGAGGGACCACACATGCCGCGTCTGGCTTTTCCCAATCTCTTTCAGAAAATTCATATGCTGCCAGGCAGCGACTGCCAATGCCACGGTACCCAGGGCAATGAGGCTCAACCCCAGATTGCGCGGCGCTTGCGGACGCCGTATGTTGCCGGTGGCAATTTCTTCAGGTAGATATTGGAAGAACTTGTAAATGCTGAAACCAAACCCGATCATCGAGAGGGATGTTCGAATCCATGCCATCAAGGTTCTCTCCGCCGCGATCTGCGTGCGCCGGAGTGCCATATTGGTTCGCTCTTCGGCTAAAATTGTTCCCCTATCCTTTGCCGTTGACTCAATAGCGCTCATGGGACCATCCCTCAGATTTGCGCGCCTGGATGTGCAGCGGTTGGGGGAGTGGCAGCGCGCGGCACAATGGACGGCCAGTGATCGCGCACAGCAAACACGCGGAAGACGAACGCGACGAGCACCGAGATCAAAGTGACGGGAAAGAAAGAAACGCTTTCTTTTCCCAGCACCGCGATCACCGCGAAGACCGTGCTCGCCAACACTGCCGTCGTGCACAGTTGTTCCGACGGCTTCACGATCTCGGGTGTGACCCCGGAGAAGAGGTCGATGAACACCCCACCCGCCGTGGTGGCTATAAGCCCGACGGCGACCGCGGCAAAGATTCCAAGGTTGTGGTCGAGCGCCTTATGTGCGCCCAGGACCGCAAACCAAGGCAGAGTGAAAGACTTGAAGAAGGCGAGCGTTCTGGTGCGAAACCGCTCCTCCCTTGATTCCGCGTAGCGACAAATCGCCAGTCCCAACAAACCCATGAGAGGGCAAACGATAAGATAAGCCGGGCTCTTGATGGGTGAAGGGATGTCGTTGAGTAGCACGTCGCGTGACACGCCGCCGCCGATACCGCCGAAGTAGGCCATGATGAGCAGTCCGGCAAGAGTGTAACCACGGTTGTGCGACGGATGATGGGCGACGAGCACTCCATTCAAGGCGTTTATGGCGGCGGCGAACAAGTCCACTTCTGGAAAGTTTGGCAGGTTCATATCTGGTTTCTCCTCAGAGCGGCTACATGCCCTGGAGACCACTCATGCCCGGAGCGTGGCCCATCGGCTAAGTTTGTCGAACTTAGAATCGTTTGCCCTGTGGCGATTTCCATCTCCAGCTAAGCTACCGGGAAGTAGCGAAGGTCAAAACTGTCACTAGCGACAGGTCGAGTCGTTAGATCCAGGTTCCTTATTGGATAAATTTTCACATGAACAAGCGCCAAGCGTTGCTCGACTGGTAGTTGCCGCGCGGCATCGGCAGCATTGCTAAGAGTGCAAGGTCCAAGTAGCGATCATCGTAGCGATCGACGTAGCGATCAACGTAGCGATCGACGTAGCGATCAACGTAGCGATCGACCAGGGCCATCGGCACCTGTCGAAGGTTTGTCTCTACATTACCGTCAGTTGGTTGCTCTCGAGCAACGATCCCAGCAACGCCATGTGTCATCTTTGATCGGGTGTGACTAGATAGGAGAATCTTAGAAGGTGGACTTGGTTCGTATTTTGATCGTAGATGATTTTTACCCGTGGCGATGTCTCATTCAATCAGTGTTCATGCAGAGTTTGGAATTTGAGATTGTCGGTTTAGGAGCAGATGGCCTGGAAGCCATTCACATGAGCGCAGAACTGCAACCGGATGTCGTTCTGTTAGATATTGGGCTTCCGAAGCTAAATGGCTTTGCTGCCGCTCGCAAGATCCAGGAAGTATCCCCAAGTTCGAAAATCGTGTTCCTGAGCCTGGACGGGAGTCAAGCCATACTTAGGGAGGCTCATGCGCTTGGCGCGCAAGGGTTTGTCTCAAAGTTGGATGTTGTGAACGGCCTTATACCCGCAGTGAGGAATGCTCTCGCCAGCAAGCTTGCATAGACTGCGAATAGGCGCTGACAGGCTCTGGACTGGTAGTTGCCATGCGGCAGCGGCGGCATGGTTAAGAATCAGCGCCCAAGAAGCTATGATCTTGAATCTGGAAGAGGATACGAAGCCGGGCTCACAACTATCTTTGGTATTCGGATTGTGCGTGTGCCATTCTCGCACTCCTCGAGAACACACTGAGGAACGAATCGTCTGAGGTACTTGATGCCCAGAGTGACCACCAGCACATCATCCATCTGGCCGATAATCGGGATGAAATTCGGGATGAGCTGGATCGGACTTACCACATAGAGTACCGCACAGCCGGCAACCGCCTTCGCATGCCAGGGCACTTGAGGGTGTACGAGGGCCCACCGGATGATTCGGAACTGTATAAACAATTGCTTGATAGTAGCTTTCAGCCTTTGTGCCGTTGGCTGTTGCGATTCGTCTGGACGAGTTTGTAATTGAGAAACTTCTTTCTCCGCTGTTCTTGCCGTCCGAAGAATGCACCGAAAACCGAGGTGGCTCATTCCGGTGTCGATCATCTGCGGCTGCCGCGCCGCAGGGCGATAACGGAGACAGTAGTTGGGAGCGCATAGATGCGACCCACCCTTGACGACTCTGCGTGGAATGCGAAAGTTCGGCTGCCTCGGATCGTAGCTCTTGTCCGGTAAAGCGATACGCGGGTTGGAGGCTGGGCCGCAACATGCCTTGACGATCTCATCCGCATGCTTCTGCACATACCAGTCGGAAGTCCACTCCCAAACATTTCCCGCCATATCGAATAGTCCGTAACCGTTCGAGGGAAATGAGCCCACGGGAGAAGTGCCTGCCCAGCCATCAACCAATAAATTCTGCCAGGGAAACTCGCCCTGCCAGGAATTTGCCATGGCCTTGCCTTCAGGAAAATGTTCATCGCCCCAGGTGAACTTCTTGCCCTCCAGGCCGCCCCGGGAAGCTCGCTCCCACTCGGCTTCAGACGGCAGTTCTTTACCTGCCCAACGAGCGTACGTCTCAGCGTCTTCATAGGCGATGTGGACCGCCGGATGCTGCTCGATGCCATCGATCGAGCTCTGTTTCCCAAACGGATGACGCCAACTGGCTCCTGGCGTCCAGGCCCACCAGTTGGTGTAATCGGTCAGATCGACTGGTCCGCGAGTCTTCTGGAAGACCAACGCGCCCGGAACCAGATTCTCAGCGGGCGCCCCGGGAAAGTCGGCGGGATTTAGCGCACGCTCTGCAACCGAAACGTAACCGGTCGCTTCGACGAAGCGCGCGAACTGCTCGTTGGTGACGAGGCGCCGATCCATCCAGAAGCCATCGACGTTCACTTCGTGGACAGGGCCTTCCTCGGGATAGAAATCTTCCGAGCCCATGAGAAACGTGCCGCCGGGAATCCAGAGCATATCCGGCGGAGCTTGCGTCTGCGCGATCTGCTGAGACACCAAATGGGTCATCATTAGCCCTCAAGGGTAGGTCGGCGATTCTGTCCCAGGCGCCCCGGCAAAAACTACGGAGCAGTCATCTGGTGCTTGATTGCATACTCGAGGAGCTCGGCATTGGTTCTGATGTTCAACATCTCCATCATCCGGTACTTGTGAAATGCGACTGTGCCGGGCTTGACGTCGATTACATTCGCCACCTCTTTCATCGACTTTCCTTCGGCGAGGAGCTGCAGAATTTCGCTTTGTCTCTTGGTGATGCGCCTCTCTTGACGGAAATTATCTCCCTGGTTCAATAGGAAGCTCACCGTTTCCTTGGCCACAAGGGGGGAGAGATACGATGCCCCCTGGTTGACCTTACGGACGGCGAGCAGAAGTTCACTGCCAGCCGATTGCTTTAGGACGTAGGCAGAAGCGCCGCGACGGAATGCCTCGGCCGCTACGTCGGCAGCCATGGTCATGGTCAGAAAGATCAGCTTGATCCTCGGGTGGATTGTTTTGATCCGCTCGCCGGCGTCGAGCCCGTTCAAATGAGGCATGTAAATATCAAGGACGATGATGTCCGGTTTCAGCTCGGCTGCCGCCGCGATCAGCAATCGGCCATCCGTTACCGTGCCAACGACCTGAAACTCGGGTTCGAGCAAGCTTCTGCATCCATCAGCCATGAGCTGATGATCATCCGCAAGTAAAATGCGGGCGGCGGTTTTTTGCTCTCTCATAAAAAGGCTCTCCTTTCTTTTCCTCAGTTTGGCGTGGGCCGAACGATCGGATGAGGGATTCGGCGGTCACTGGAACATTACTTTTCCAATGATGGAGCTATGCGCTTAGCGAGACGCAAGCAAGTGATGCGGGTCACTCAAGGAGACCGAGGTGAATCCAGCCTGTCCAGGCGTCGACGTTTAAGGACAAATCAAATAAACGCTATGACGCTGGCGCGAGAAGACAATTTGACGTCATGAAACTGCGCTCTGCGAGTTGCATTGCCCGCGCTATCGTTCGCGCACGAAGAAAGGTGACCGGAAATGTCGACCGCTTGCCGCTATGCCCGAAAGAGCGTGACTTCGGGAACGAGCGCTCTCCGGCGCCTTAACGGTTTTACAGCGATATAAACACGACTTTTCCCAATGAATCCGGCTAAGCGGCTATCTTAGGCTTCGATTGTGGCAAATTGGCGCACAACCGATGCCCGGGCAGGTTACAGCGCAACCCATCCGGATGCTACCAATAGGATGCACAGGGGCGTGAGATAGACAGCGGGTCGAGTGAATTTTATCGTGCACAAGGGTCTTTATGGCCGTATGTAAGCTCGACTCCGTTTCTTGGCGACCCATTGCAGCAAGCGGCTGATACAGTGGATGTAATTACGCTCGATGAGTGCAATCCTCTCCATATCTCCACATAGACGGCTGCTGGTTACGGCCTCATCCGGGCCGCCGTCGCAGAGCGATTTGCAGTCAGAGCGCATCCGGCAGGCATTTGACCAATCGCAGGCAAAGGGTTTGCTGCAGCTGGCGACATACGAGTTGCAGTCTAGTCTGCCACCGGAGTTCGCCTTCGCGCGCGACTTCGCCAGTTGCTATCTGACGCGCCTCTGCCACACACCGGAGATTGCCGCTGCTTCGGAATTGCCCCCGGTTCCCGCTCCCGACGCCGAGGAACTCAGGGCCATGGTTCTGTCAGCTCCTCCGATGCATGGACTCGAGTATCTCAGCCCTGACTGCCTTGCAGACTGGTGGTCGGATCTCGACGAACTAGTGCGCAGAGGTGTGCGGGAGTCGGGCCGGAGTGTTCAGGACTACTTGCGTGAGCTGAATCCCGTGTGGCGCACGGTGGGTCGCGTGACCTTTCATCTGGCCGAGAACAAGCGCGATCCGGAGTACCCGTTTGCGTTTCTTGCTACCTACGCGAAACGGTTGTCTGCGCATGCCAAGGTGCAGCATTTGCCCTTGGGCCGCGCGCTTGAGGAATACGCAGGAGCCAGGAACCGTTCGGCATTACTCACCCTGCTGCAGCCTATCCAGCATGCAGGCGAGCGCAGCCCGTGGGTGAAAGAACTCGCCGACTGCGGCGAGATCTACAATGCCCTCGCCTGGACGCCCAAGGAGGCATATCAGTTCCTCAAAAGCATACCCACCTTGGAAGAGAGCGGCCTGATTGTCCACGTGCCCGACTGGTGGAAGGCAGCGCGTCCACCGCGTCCAGTCGTAAACGTAAAAATTGGCGAACGCTCCAAGGGCAATCTCGGTAAAGATGCGCTATTGAAGTTTTCCGTCGATACCGTCCTCGACGGCGAGTCGCTCGACGAAAAGGAGCTTCAGGAAATTCTCGGCTCTTCTGGAGGATTGGTGCTTCTTCGGGGTAAATGGGTAGAGATCGATCGCGACAAGCTGGCCGAAGCACTGACGCACTGGAAGCAAGTGGAACGCCAGACACAAGACGGCGGCCTCACGTTCTTTGAAGGAATGCGTCTGCTGGCGGGCGTTAGCCTGGGGGCGGGCGCAAGTGCTGCTCCACTCCAAACGGTGCCGGAGTGGAGCGGGATCTCCGCAGGAAAGGATCTGGAGCATCTGCTTCGTCAATTACGCGATCCGGAGGCCGGCCCGGACGCGGTTCCACCCGGCCTGCATGGAGAGCTTCGTCCCTATCAGCAGGCTGGCGTTCATTGGCTGCGGTTTTTGAGCAAGCTTGGGTTGGGCGCCTGCCTTGCCGACGACATGGGTCTGGGCAAGACGGTCCAGGTTATTTCGCTGCTACTCCATCTGAAATCGGAAGCTGAGGGCGGCCGCGCTCAGAGCCTGCTGGTGGTCCCGGCCTCCCTCATCGCCAATTGGAAGACGGAGCTGTCCCGGTTTGCGCCGTCGCTTTCCGTGCGGGTGGCGCATCCTTCGGAAGGGAGCGTCGAAGCCAACGAGGCCGACGCCGGATACGATTTAGTGATCACCACCTACACCATGCTTGCGCGGCTGGAATGGCTGCGACAGCGCGAATGGCGGGTGGTCATTCTCGACGAGGCGCAGGCGATTCGCAACTCCGGCACGCGCCAGAGCCGCGCGGTGAGAGAACTCCGCGCCGGCGGGCGGATCGCATTGACGGGGACGCCGGTCGAGAACCGCCTCTCTGATCTCTGGTCAATCTTTGACTTCCTCAACCCCGGCCTGCTCGGTGGAGCGCAGGCATTCGGGCGCTTCGCAAAGCAACTGGCGGCAGGCGGATCGAATCCTTATGGTCCTCTGCGGACGCTGGTTCAGCCCTATATCCTGCGCCGCCTCAAGACGGACAAGCGCGTCATTGCTGACCTGCCGGAGAAGAGCGAGGTGAACGCCTTCTGCGGTTTGAGCCGGCGGCAGGCGGCACTCTATCAGCAATCCGTGCGAGAGTTGGCCGCGACTATTGATAAGGCCGATGGCATCCAGCGTCGGGGAATTGTTCTTGCGTACCTCATGCGTCTCAAGCAAATCTGCAATCATCCCTCGCAGTGGTCCGGGGACAACGGCTATGAACCGGAACACAGCGGGAAATTTCAGCGTCTCGGAGAAATCTGCGAAGAATTGGCGGAGCGCCAGGAAAAGGCGCTGGTCTTCACGCAGTTCCGCGAAATCACGGCACCGCTGGCTGACTTCCTGGCCGGCGTATTTGAGTGTCCAGGCCTGGTCCTGCACGGGCAGACGCCCATTGCCAAACGGCGTGAGTTGGTGGAAGCTTTCCAGCGCGATGACGGACCGCCTTTTTTCATTCTGTCGCTTAAGGCCGGCGGTACAGGGCTTAACCTGACCGCAGCGTCCCATGTCATTCATTTCGACCGCTGGTGGAATCCCGCCGTCGAGAACCAGGCGACGGACCGTGCCTTCCGAATCGGCCAGAAGCGCAATGTGTTGGTTCACAAGTTCATCTGCCGCGGCACGGTCGAAGACAAAATCGACGAGTTGATCGCTCAAAAGACCGGCCTTGCACGCGACCTTCTTGATGGTGGAGGCGAAGCACTGCTGACCGAAATGAACAACGATCAACTGCTTCGCTTTGTAGCACTGGATATTGGGAAGGCAATGGAGAAGTAGCGCCCTGTTTCAGCGCCGCCGTGAAAAGCCCAAAGATTGCTTCAAATGCTCCATCACCTCGTACACGATCGGACAGGTAAATGTCCTCTCAATCATCCCCATCGTGCGAAATACAAAATCAGGTTTGTAGAGGTACGGATAGCCACTGCAATCGGCGGGACGGTCTTCATAGACGCTGCACCGGTTCTCCTTCAGAAACGGGCAAGGCTTTGTTCGCGTCCGCCACGGATTCTCGTCGCCGCTTTCGGTGCGCTTCAGATAGGCATCGATGAACTGTTGCGGCGCCATTCCCAGCCGCTGAGCCAGCCGGCTGACCTCTTCTTCGCTGAATGACGGCGAGACTTCGCGGCAACAGTTGGCGCAGCGGTGCAGTCGATTCCCGCCCACACGCGTTTTGTCGTTTCCATGACCTGCGTGTCCACCTCGGAAGGATCAAGGCGGCATTGTTGCTTCAAGAACTGGCGAAATTTCCAGTTCTCGTCTTCTTTTTCTTTGGCAAGCGCGCGAATTTGAACAAGATCGAGGACCATATCCATCGAGAATGGAACTTTCCGCGCACCAACGCAAGCAAAGTCCCGTCCCTGTTTTCCTCATATACAGAAGTGTTATGTTGAGGGTGAAATTCTGAAATTGCCTGACAGTGAGGGCTCCATGGGATGGGGTTACTATCCTCCGTATGTTCCGGTGGCAGAGCGTCAAGCCAATGCCTTGCGCGAGGTCCTGCGACTGACCCGGAAAGGGGCAAGGATGTCGCCGGTGAAGATCGACGGCCGTGCCATTGCTTCTACGTTCTGGGGCAAAGCCTGGTGCGACAACCTGGAGTCTTACAGCGATTTCAGCAACCGGCTTCCACGCGGCCGCACGTATGTTCGCAACGGTTCAGTCGTTGATTTGCAAATCGAACCGGGAAAGGTGACCTCGCTGGTCAGAGGCTCCAGCCTGTATCGCGTCACCATTCAGATCCAGCCGTTGGCTGCGCCCTGCTGGAAGAAAGTCAAGGCGCAGTGTGACAGTCAGATCGGCTCTCTCGTTGAACTGTTGCAGGGCAGGTTGTCGAAGAGTGTCATGGAAATTGTGACCCAGCGCGAGAGCGGTCTCTTCCCGGCTCCCAGGGAGATCGAGATGTCCTGCTCCTGCCCCGACTGGGCGGACATGTGCAAGCATGTCGCGGCCGCTCTCTATGGCGTGGGCAGCCGTCTTGATCATGAGCCGGGACTCTTTTTCAAATTGCGGCAGGTCGACCATCTTGAGCTAATCGCCCAGGCGGGCCACCCCGAGGCAAGACCGAAAAGCACCGGCAAAAAGAGGATCGCGACAGACCAACTGGCCGATGTCTTCGGCATCGAACTCGAAGCCCAAGGAAACACGACTCATCCCGCACGGGCCGCGAAGCCGGTTCGCCTTCGAAAATTCACTTCACCAGAAGGACATTGCGCAACGCGGACGAGTACAGCGAAACCGAAAGGGAAGAAGTCATCGGTTTCAGTGAGCAAGACTGATTCACGAATCAAACCAGTGAGCGCGTCGACACGGAAGCTCCTCGTAGAAGCGCCGAAACAGCGGTGGAAGGATCGGCAACAAACAAGCCAGCCTACAGACAAGGCCGTTCCATCCCCACCGGTTCCCGCAAAGAAGACCGCAAAGCCGAGGGGCGCGAAGTCCACGCGCACCAAGCCCGGCAGATAACAGACTTGACGGGCGGCGGAGACGCTGAGGGATTCCGAGCCATCGCAGGCTGCTGAGACTTGGCTCGCAGAGCTGCGTATCCAAATTGGGGGAAGGGTTTTTAAGTGCGGATCTGGTTAAATATTCCCCGGCCGAAGCGCCTGCCGTCCTCGATAATGTCTCGCTATAACCCAATATACTAGGTCATGTTGTTGTATTTTGACGTGCCGCCTTGTATGTTAGGTTAATGCTGTTTCTGCCCTCTATCGGCGAGCAGATTGCCATAAAACGCAGAGCTCTGGGCCTTAGCCAGTCCGCGCTCGCAAAAAAAGCCAAAGTCGGTCTTTCCACGCTTGATGCGCTGGAGAACGCGCGCCTGGGCGAGCTGGGGTTTACCAGGATTACCAATATTCTTTCCACGCTCGGGCTGGAGCTGAAACTGCAGCAAGCAAGAGCGCGCAGGCCGACGCTCGACGAACTCCTGGACGAACTCCTGGAGGAGGAACAGGATGATAAAGGTCTGGACCGACGCCGCTGAAGCGGGCCTGCTTGACCGCTTCGAGACTCGCGGCAGTACGTTTCTTTATCTGCCCTACACCCTGCCCGCACGCGCGGCGTCCGTCACTATGGCTGTGCGCCTGCCCTCCTGGAACATGCGCTTCGGACTTCCGCCCATCTTTGAGATGAATCTTCCGGAAGGCGCCCTTCGCGAGCGGCTCCGCCTTGCCTTTGCAAAGGCCGCCGGCACGTTTGATGAGTTTGATCTCCTCGCCACCGTAGGGCGCTCGCAGGTCGGGCGCATCCGCTATACAGGCCAGAAAGAACAGCTGCAGGAGGACGTACCCTTCCAGTCGGTAGACGAAATTCTGACGAGGCGACGCGACGGTGACCTGTTCCGTTATCTTCTCGAAAAGTTCGCGTCTTTCTCCGGCATCAGCGGTGTGCAGCCCAAGATTCTGGTGCGCGATGAGGGCTCGCTCAGCAAGACGACCTACCGGCTCTCCGAGAGCTACCGCGGCGCAACTCATATCGTAAAGTTCTGGGAGCAGAACGAATACCCGCAGCTCGCGGCCAACGAATACTTCTGCCTCAAGGTTGCCAAAAAATGTGGGCTTGAAGTTCCATCGTGCCGACTTGCCGAGGACGCGCTCGCGCTCGTCATCGACCGCTTCGACTTGCGTTCCGACGGTGCCTATCGCGGTTTTGAGGATTTCTGCGTACTCAACGCGCGGCGCACCGATGAGAAATACCGTGGCAGCTATGAGACTTCGATCATGAAGCGTTTCGCCGAGTTCGCGAACTCATCGCATGTCGGCGAAGACCTGGAGCGTCTCTTCACGCTCATCGCCGTCAACTGCGCGTTGCGTAATGGTGATGCCCACCTTAAGAACTTCGGGATCGTCTATGACGACGTTCAGGGCGAGGCCCGGCTTGCTCCCGTCTATGACATCGTGACAACATCCGTCTACCTGCCCGTGGACAGCATGGCGCTTACCCTGAATGGCACGACAACGTGGCCGAGCGCAAAGGACCTACAGCGTCTGGGCGAGACACGGATGGGAGGTACCCCCGCCCGCGTGAGAGAGATACTAGAACGCATTTATGACGCGATTACTGCAACGACTCAGGAAGTCCGCGCCTACATCAAAGATCATCCGGAATTCGAAGAGATCGGCAATCGCATGATCGAGAAGTGGGAGCAAGGCGCTGCCCTTTCGCTTCGGGCGGCCTAAAGCGAACCGCCTCTCCCCTTCGCCTTATCTCCTGACAGTCAAGGCCCGTGAGGTCCGCGGGGATAATCGGCCAGGAAGGCTAGGATGGAGAGCAAACTAGACACGAGACTGCTCGAATTGGCTGGTGTGGGGTTGTGGGTGAGCCGACCGGAGAGTCGACTCAATGATTTGAATGGTCGGGGCGGAGGGATTCGAACCCCCGACCCTCTGCTCCCAAAGCAGATGCGCTACCAGGCTACGCTACGCCCCGATTCTGCGATTGTATCGCACCCAGACTGCTCAGGCGTGATGGCTCAGCCACGCCAGAAACCAGAGCAATAGCAAGATCGGCGCGAGGAAGATGGCGACCAGAACCATGGCAATCACCAGCAGGAAGACCCAGTCCTTCCATGTTTGTCTTCGCGATTGCTCCAGGTGGCGAACGATGAGCGCATAGTTGCGGCGATTGGCCTTCCACGCAATGTCAAACATGTCGCCGATGATCGGGACCGTGCCTAGCAGCACCTCAATGCCAATGTTGACCACCATGCGCAACAGCGTGACGTAGGGTACGCCGCGCACCCACCCGGCCACCACCAGCAGCGTGGAGGCAAGGCCACCGAGAATGTCTCCCAGGCCAGGAATCAGGCCGACGATACCGTCGAGGCCGAAGCGAATCGAAGTTCCCGGCACGCGAAACCACTCATCCAGCACATGGGACAAAAAGTCGAGATTTTCGTCTGCGAAAAGGCCGCTCGCCCTCTGGAAACGAGGGGTGCGGCCGGTCTTTTTCGGTGGCAGAATTTCGGGTTGGGCTTCGCTGGGCATAGGCAGAAAGGTGGCCTTGCGACGGGGACGGAAGAGCATCCAAGGCAGCCCTTGGTGGCCATCCGATGCTACAATCTAAGTCTATATGGCGGCTATAGTTCAGTGGCAGAACGCCGGTCTGTGGCACCGGATGTCGTGGGTTCGACCCCCACTAGCCGCCCCAATCGCAGCGCCTTGACTCCGCTCCATTCCTTTCAGGCAGTTAGGCCCCAAGTGGATCAGGTGGACGGTGCCGGCGTGAACTCGCCCTCTCCTTCAAAAACAGCCTCAGCAAAAGGCCCAGTCGTTTGGATGGGCTGCTCCGGGTGGGCCTATCCCACATGGAAACCGGACTTCTACCCCGCCAAAACGCCGGCGAAGAAGCTGCTGGAGTATTACGCGACGCAGCTTAATTCGGTCGAAGTGAACTATACCTTCCGTCAGTTGCCCTCCACCTCGACAATCGAGGGATGGCTGGCTCAGACCGGCCCGGAGTTTCGCTTCTCTTTCAAAGCGCCGCAGCGGATCACCCACATCAAGCGGCTGCACGGCTCTCCGATTTTCTTAAGGAAGCTGCGCCTGAGGACGCGGGCGGAATCCGGATCGCGTTCGAGTTCCGTCATGCTTCGTGGTTTACCGAAGAGGTCTATTCTGAGCTGCACCGGCATCAGGCTGCTCTTTGCGTGGCTGAGAGCCGGTGCAACTCGCAGCCACTATTTTCCTTCCGGTTCGGGTTCATGTGGTTTTGACAATGATTTCTGACCCGTCTTGACTGGTTTCCCTGGGATCGTCATAAGGAACGCCCTGGACTAGTACTGGCGGAACAGCTTCGCGCTTGGCTACTGTGAGGAAGAGCGGTTTGCAGAGAATTTCCCGGACGACCAGGTCTGTCAGAAAACGGTGCGTGGGCGCTGCTTGAAGCAAAACAGAAGTGTCGGCTGTCATTGCTATTACATGCTCACCCCAAGTGACCGCACCAGCGTCGCATGCCATGAGAGCCGCTTGAACACAAAGGCTCATTCCCCCGCCGAACATCGTTAGAGCGTTCCCAATCAAGCTGAAATCCTGCCCAAGCATGCCGTGGTCGCGAAATCTGGCAGCTATAGGATCGAATGGGAGATGGGCTCGGATGATAGGAATCTTTGCCTTGGTGAAAGCCCGTTGATATTGCGGGTCGATTTCCACCTGTATCTGCTTCGATGGCTCATTGGGATCCGCGAACGTCTGACCATGCGGGAAGGATACTCCAACAAGCTTTATCTCATTGCTGCCATGCCTTTTCTTCAGCTCGATATTATGCTTTTTCTTCAGCTTCTTGGTCGCCAGATAAATCCCTTCTCCCTGCGCCGTGAAGATAACCAGCTTCTCGATTCCGTAGTCCACCGCGGTTTTTAAAGAAACATCAAGAGTGTCGTTTAGATGAGCCTTCCCTTCGTCGACGAAGTAAAGAATCTGGCGGGAATCGTTGGTCATCAGACAGTCACCTTAAAACCGAAGCAATCGTGCAGCGGGTCGCCGGTGGCGCGATGCTGCTCGATGCCCTTAATAAAATCGAATATAGACAGACTCCGGATCTCTAAACCGCTGACACGACTTTGCGCGATGTGGTCCTCGCCTTGGTAGTGTAGATGAGCTTTGTGCTGGTCAGTGGAAAGATCGAAACGGATATCGGTGCTCTTGATCTGTTTCGGGCACCCATTGGCATCTTTCTGGCTCGATTCGCGACCATAGTGGAGAGTGAACTGGACGCGAATTCCATGGGGGGTTTTCATAGTCCGGTCCACGTCAAAACATTCAACCATCCGTACGTATTTATCCCCATAGAGAATGCACCACATTAGTTTCCAAGGGGGCAGGTCTGGGTCTATCGTGGGTTTTAAAAAGGGGCCACATTGTGTGGCCCCCTTTGGCAATTCAAACAACTTGAATAGCTGCAGAAAGCGCGTTCTGTATTGGCCGTAGGTCATCCCTCTCAGCTACGCTGCAACGACCACCTGAGCGTTGCGTTCGTCTTCGGCAGAATACAACTTCTCCTTCGACACGCCCACGTAGAACCGGCGCTGGCGATGCTCAATAATCGCACGTCTCTGCATGAGGAGATAACGCCACTCTTGGGCATCATCATCATCCACGCTTGCGGCCTTAGTCGCATCCTTCAAAAATATCTTGGTAGAAAAGTACTTTTTCTCCAAAACGGTAAGCGCATCACTGACATCGGCTAGGGTGGGGGGGGTGAGCTCCTGAAACGACATTGTTCCCTCCGTTCCGAGGCGGCGGGGGCTCCGCGGCCTTCAAGTTCGCATCGGCTGACATAATCCAGCCGATGCAGCGTTCTGGACCCTGATCACTGGCTAGGCAGGTTCCAAATAGGTCTAATGTATTGGATGAGCAGTTTACACGTATGACTCGGAGATTTTCACTTAAATCATCGGGTGTCGCGGGAGAACCATCAGGCTGAGTTGATCAAACCGACAACTTTCGGTTCCGGGCTGATAGTGACGCTTGCTCATGCCAAAATTATTGCACAACTAGCTTCCCCGGCGAAATCCTCCAATAAGTCCAACTTTTCCGGATGTTTACAGGATCAGACCCATCTTGGCAATGGCGCGTAAGAGGGAGGTGATGCGAGCACACTTTCACCCTGCCCCTAAAACTCGATCAGGCGCGCGCGTCTTGCCGGCACCACCTCGGGCTCCACAGATCCTCTTCGGTCGCCAAATGCTATTGCCGAATGACCTCGGCAGCGAAGGGAGTAGCCGAGCAGAACGAGGAAATCCTTTGTGCGCCGCCATTATTTCTTCGAGTGCAGCCGGATCCCATTTCGCGCAAGACGCGTGGCGTTTTTAATACGTGCTCCCGGGCTGGCGAATCCTTTTGGCGTCTCTGCCTGCCTGGCCGTTACGCGCATGATCGCTAGCAACGCATCGGCGCAATCATAGCCCCCGCAGGCTCGCTCGGTCCACGGGGTGATAGTCTTCAATGAACGCTTGGGCTGTAGTGCGGGGGGGGTAGTTAAGGGTCAATCAGCGGGAATCTGTAATTCCTGTGTGTCTTTTGGGTGCCGCCCGGTGGCGTTGAAGTGGCTGAAAATACATGAACCCTCAAATTCGACCCCCACTAGCCGCCCCAATCGCAACGCCCTTGCTCCAGCCCGCTCCATTCTTTTCAGGGAGTTAACCTCCGGGTGGACGGTGCCGACGTGAATTCGCCTTCTTCTTCAAAAACAGGCTCAGCAAAAGGCCCAGCCGTTTGGATGGGCTGCTCCGGTTGGGCCTATCCCACATGGAAACCGGACTTCTACCCCGCTAAAACGCCGGCGAAGAAGATGCTGGAGTATTACGCGACGCAGCTTAACTCGGTCGAAGTGAACTATACCTTCCGCCAGTTGCCCTCCGCATCCACGATCGAGGGATGGCTGGCTCAGACCGGCCCGGAGTTTCGCTTCTCGTTCAAAGCGCCGCAACGGATCACCCACATCAAGCGGCTGAAAGAGGCAGGCGAGGCACTTTCCGCCTTCTACACCGCGCTATTGCCGGTTATCCGCGCCGGACGCATGGGCGTGGTGCTGTACCAGCTACCACCGAACTTTAAAGCCGATCTGGAACGGCTCTCCGGTTTTCTTAAGGAAGCTGCGCCTGAGGACGCGGGCGGAATCCGGATTGCGTTCGAGTTCCGTCATGCTTCGTGGTTTACCGAAGAGGTCTATTCGCTGCTGCGGCAGCATCAGGCTGCTCTTTGCGTAGCTGAGAGCGATGACTTCGAAACGCCCGATGTCAGCACCGCTCCCTTTCGTTGCTACCGGTTGCGCAAGAGCGAGTACGGGCCCTCGGATTTAGAGCAGATCGAGAAGCAACTGCGCGGCAACGCTGCCCAGGGAGATGTCTTCGCCTATATCAAGCATGAGGAGTCGCCCCAGGGCGCTCTCCAGGCGGTCTCTCTTCTTGCCAGGCTGAAAGCCCATTGATGCGGACGAGCGAACCGGAAACCGCACGAAGCCAGGCAATGGCGACTGTCGAAGCATTCGTTCCACGACGTTTCTTGCGCAACGGCCACTTGCAGACGCTGATGGGCAACTACAGCCGCAGGCAATATGTATTGCCACCGCCCGAGACACACCTCATCGAAGTCGACCCCGGGCAAGGTGAGCCCACCGGACCCGGCTCGCCGGCGGCCGATTCACCGACAGGGGCAGAGTTTGCCGAGGCGGAATCCGAGACCCGTTCTCGCGGTGCAAGCTTTGTACTGTGCCACTGCCACTGGCAGCCTAACCCCAGCCAATGCCTCACCCTGCTGCTGGTGCATGGCCTGGAAGGTTCTTCAAGTTCGCAGTATGTACTGGGCAATACGGCGCGGGCCTGGGCCGCGGGATGCAACGTAGTTCGCATGAATATGCGTAACTGCGGCGGTACCGAACACCTGTCACCGACGCTGTATCATTCCGGACTTTCTGCCGATGTCTCCGCAGTGATGCGCACGCTGGTTGCGGAAAAGAACCTTGCGGCGTTCGCCCTGGCGGGCTACTCGATGGGCGGCAACCTCGTGCTGAAGCTGGCGGGAGATTTAGGAGACGAGGCGCCCGGATATTTGAAAGCGGTGGTTGGGGTTTCGCCGGTAATAGACTTGGCGCCTTCTGCCGATGCGCTGCATCATCCCGCGAACCGGGTATACGAATGGAAGTTTCTGCATGGCTTGCGCCGGCGATTTCGCCGGAAAGCTGAGCTCTTTCCTTCAATCTACTCCACTGCGGGGCTCAAGGAAATCGCGACCCTACGGCAGTTTGACGACAGAATTACTGCTCGCTACTGCGGTTTCGCAGACGCAGACGACTACTACTACCGCGCATCGAGTGCCCGGGTGGCCTCGCGGATCGGCGTGCCCACGCTGGTTCTGCATGCGCTCGATGATCCCTTCATCAGGACTCTGCCGGAGACACGCGCTACGCTTTCGGCCAATGGGCAAGTGCGGCTGGTGGAACCCGAGCACGGTGGACATTGCGCCTTTCTCGCGCCGGCCGTCGGGTATGACGGGTACTGGGCAGAGAAGGTTTTGCTGGAGTTTCTGCTTGGGGTCTTCAAAGCCTGATGGAAGCCGATTGGTCTGTCTCGCTCGCAGCCGAGGATCCAGTTGTCGTGGTGCCCTGGTCAGCACTGCCAGAAGAAGCGAACCAGTGCACGTTTGTTGACCTGCGCCGGGAACCGCATCGCATCGACGAGATGGAAGAGGCGCGGAGCAATCCTGCACTGCGAGCTGCACTGCTCACGTTGCATGCACCCGGCTCCCCGTGGTGGACGGCAAAATGCGATGCATGGAACGCCAGTGTGACACAGGATGCGACACAGGGGGGTGAGGCTTTCGATCCCTACGAGATGGATGCCGAGCCGACAGAGACAGCCTTCGGCACCGGGTCATATATCGACCTTCTACAGCGCGATACCCTGCTGTTCACAAGCTTTGAGTCCCATGAGCGATGGATGCGCGGCGCGGTTCAAAAACTGCGCAGCATTTCTGCGCGCGCAGCCCGCATTGATTTGATACTTCGCTATGCCGAGGTTGGGTCTGTTCCCGGTTTCGCTGTGAGCTGGTTCGTCGAGGGCTGCGGCAGCACGGCGGAAAGAGCCGTGCTGCGGTGGCAGGATGCTCTCGATCAGGCGCTCGCCGTCATCCTCGAAGGCTCTCCGTAAGAAGAATGCGGCGGTTGATACAATGACGAAAACGGGCGAGTAGCTCAATTGGATAGAGCACCGGCCTTCTAAGCCGGGGGTTGTGGGTTCAAGCCCCGCCTCGCCCACCATTTACTTCTTTCATATCGCCGCTCGTGACAACACCGAATCGATGCGATCACAGGCCTGCAGCATATGGTCTGGTGTAAGGGTCGGATGAACCAGAAACATCAGGCTGGTTTCGCCGAGCTCCCGCGCATTGGCCAGCCTTTCGGATGGACGCCATTCCGAGGGGAAAGCGGCCTCCAGATAGACTTCACTGCAACTGCCCGTCGTACAGGGCACGCCCTCTGCGGTCAGCGTCTGCGCGATCCGGTCGCGGTCCCAACCAGACGCCAACCGCCGCCTGTCGACAAACGCATAAAACTTATAGAAAGCGTGCTCACTGTGCGCCGGAACAGAGGGAACCCGCAAGACCGGGTGTCGGGCAATGCACGCAGTCATTGCGGCGGCATTGCGGCGGCGTGTTTCGCTCCATTCGGGCATTTTGCGCAATTGCACCCTGCCGACCGCGGACTGTATTTCAGTGAGGCGCCAGTTGGTTCCGAAAGTGACGTGGAGCCAGCGAAATCCATCCCGGCGGATGGTCTTTCCGGTAGGCCGCGTGGAAGTTCTTACCCTGATCCTTGTAAGACCACATCGACTCCCAAAGGGCCTCAGAAGAAGTGGCAAACTCTTTCTCGAATAGCATTCCCTCTTCGCCTGTCCAGTAATTCACGTTGCCCGAACGCATGACGCAAGCAGCCGCTTCCATTTCGTCTGGCGCGAAATAGGGCCACGGTGCAGTGGCCAGGGATAGGGCAGGGGATTGCGAGAGAGCATCCGTAGGGCTTGGCAGTTCATTTTCCTTGCTCAACATGCTGCGCTCATTATTCATTCACTCATTCACCCTTGCACTCTTGCACTCTTGCACTCATTCACTCTGACACTCTGGCCGCTTGGCCGTGAGCGAAGCTTGTCGAGGGTCCAGAGAAAACCTTCACCGTTGAGGCTACGCGCCGCCACCAGATGCGCTAAGCTACGGTTTGAGAGCGCCGAAAAGTTTGCCCGCAAACGCAACCGTTTGTATCACTTCTGGAGTAAGTATCGTGAACAAGCCCGCCGAAGGATCCACCTCTTTGAATCGTCGATCGTTCCTGAAAGCCGGAACATTGGCCTTGTCAGCAGCAGTCGTTGGCTGCGAAAAGGTCGAAACAGGCCCCGTTGCGTCTGCCGCTGCGACCACTACTCAGTCGGGCGCGATCAGCAGTCCAGTATCGCTCGTCAATTTGCTGCAAGGCACTGATTCGGTCTCTACGTTTTCCCGCGGTAATACGCTTCCCATAGCCGCGCGTCCTTTTGGCATGGCACACTGGACACTACAGTCCGAAGCGGACACACCCTGGATGTTTCAGCCGGGACAGCGTCGCATACAAGGATTTCGATCCACCCATCAGCTCAGCCCCTGGCTGGGGGATTATGGCCACGCCGTGTTCCTACCCTTTTTCGGAATGGTTGATCCGGAGGCGGGTGCACGCGCCAGCTCTTATCGTCCAGAGGACGCCAGGCTCGCACCGCACTCCCTGCAACTGCGCCTGTTGCGTTATTCCATCGATGTTGAGCTGATTCCAACCGAACGCTGCGCTCTCTTCGTCGCAAAGTTCGATCACCCCGAATCGGCGGGGTGGATGATCGATATTCCGGGCGAGCAAATGCCCGCATGGCAGCAGGATGAGAGTCGCCGCAGCATCCAGTTCACCTCTACGCAGAATCAAGGTGGTGTGCCAGAAGGCTTCGCCACCTACTACGTGGTGCAGTTCGACCAGCCGTGGAAGCATGCAGCGCTCAAACACCTAAAGACAAATAGCGTCGGCACGGTGCAGTTTGCGTCTGCAAAGACCATCGAGATGCGGGTCGCCACATCGTTCCTCTCTTTCGAACAGGCCCAACGGAACCTCGATCTCGAGTTGGGCGCGAAATCGGCGGACTCGCTCCGCCATGAAGGAGAAACTGTCTGGAACAAGCACCTGCAGCGCATCGAGATTTCTGGCGGAACAGCCGACCAACAGAAGACTTTTTATTCGTGCCTGTACCGCGCATTGTTGTTTCCCCGGATGTGGCACGAACCGGACGCCAAGGGAGCCGTGCAGCATAGGAGCGCCTATAACGGGAAAGTGGTGCCCGGCGTGATGTATGCCGACCACGGATATTGGGATGTTTATCGGGCCTGGTACCCGATGATGACGATTCTGTTTCCCGAACGGCTTTCTGACATTCTTGAGGCCTGGGTCAACGCCTACAAAGAAGGTGGCTGGCTGCCGCAATTCCCTTGCCCTGGATATCGCGCGTGTATGACCGGCAGCCTGATCGACTCGGTGTTTGGCGATGCTGCTGCAAAGAAGCTGGGTGGGTTTGATCTCGAGGCCGCGTACGAGGGTCTGAAGAAGCACGCGACACAAGCGGGGAATCCGGACGCGGGTTATGGACGCCGGGGGATTGAAGAATATCTTCGCTACGGTTACGCGCCTTTGGGCCTGGTGAAGCAATCCGTCGCTGAAACAGTGGATGCAGCCTACGGAGACTTTTGCATCGCACAGGTGGCCCAGGCACTCGGACACCATGACGATTACACAATGTTTATGCAGCGGTCAGAGAACTGGCGGCATTTGTTCGATGCACAAACAGGCTTTCTTCGCGGCAAGAGCGCCGATGGACAGTGGGCTACACCGTTCGACACCGTCACGTGGGGTGATCCTTATGTGGAAGGCGCGGCATGGCAGCATCGTTGGGATGCGCCGCACGACATTGCCGGTCTTATCCATGATCTTGGAGGAGAGACGAAAGCTGTGGCAGCCCTTGAGACCATGCTCTCCATGCCTGCGGTATTCCATGTGGGCGTCTATGGGCAAGAGATTCATGAGATGTCGGAAATGGCTGCCGTTCCCTTCGGCCAGTACGATCACGGGAACCAGCCGGTCCATCACCTGCTCTATCTTTTCGCGGCAGCGGGCAGGCCAGATCGAACGCGCTACTGGGTGCGGAAGGTCATGGATGAGTTGTATACACCCGGGACGTTCGCCGGAGACGAGGATACAGGGTCCATGTCGGCCTGGTACATCCTGAGCGCGCTTGGCTTCTATCCAATTTGCCCAGGCAAACCCCAATATACGCTGGGAGCCGCTTTGTTTCCGTCGGCTACGGTGCATCTGGCACAGGGCAAAACCCTCCACATTCAGCGAGAGGTGGAAGGTGTGGTGAACTCCGTCAGCTTCAACGGACAGAGCGTGCGATCCGACACTATCTCTCACGAGCAAATCATGGGCGGCGGCCAGCTCCGCTTCTCTTAGTTAGGTGGAAATTGCCGCCGGTGTTTTATGAGGTCCGCGGTGGTCCGTCCGAGGGCCGCCCACCAGTGCCGGCGGCGCAACCAACCTGCGGGTGCCCCAGCCTTGACGGTGCTTTTCCGGCAAGGGTGCCCCAGCCACAAATCTTCACGCACAAATCTCCACGAACGGGGTCAAGGTATCCCACCCTTCGCAAAAAAAGCGAAGGATGGGGCACCCGCAGGTTGGTTGCACTCCCCGGCCAAGCAATATCGAACCGCATTTTTCTATCGTTCTCTACCGTGGTAGAAATGCAGGCTAAAGTCTGTTGTTTGCTTACTTTGGGGTCGGGTCGCCGGCTTATGACCCAAGCCTCCCCCTGTCATCCTCCCGTTCCGGTTTTCCAGTTTCCCTGGGCCGGGTACATCTATCGCTTGCCGCCTGGCATAAGATGCGCGCAGAATGGTGGCCGTAAGCGTGCCTCTCCGGTTTGCGACGCCGCAAAATGAGACGAGCACTGCCGAAGAAGGAGGCGAGCAATGGGTAAGATGCCCAGGATGCCGTTCTTCAGCGTGAAACGATGTTTTGCGCTAGCCGTGTTGGCTTCAGTCCCCATTTCTGCGCTCGCAGAGTTTTCGCAGACAAGTTCATCGCAAACCGCAACAACGTCGCCCCAGGTTCCCATCGCAAAACGTAAGACTCTGGAGCTGAAACAGACGCCCGAGGAGGTGCACGCCGATGTTCTGATGGCCCGCGGGGAATACGCCGCAGCCATTGCTGCGTATCAGCAAATCGATCTGAAGTCTGCCATTGTCTGGAATAACATTGGCATGGCGTACCACCACCTGTTTGCACTGGAAGAGGCACGTAAGGCTTACCAGGCCGCCCTCGCGCTTAATCCCCGCTTTGCTCCAGCCGCCAATAATCTCGCCGCCGTCTACTATGCGCAAAGAGACTTTGGGCAGTCGGAACACTGGTACAAACGCGCACTCAAACACACCTCGGAAAGTGCGGTGATCTATTGCAATCTGGGCACGAACTACTTTGCCGAAGGGAAATACAAGAAAGGCGTGAAGGAATATCGCAAAGCGTTCTCACTCGACCAACAGGTCTTTACCCCAAGTGACGCCGCTATGGTGCAGGGCGCGAGTTCGCGCGAGCAGCGCGTTGCCATGAACTATTTTGTCGCAGAGACCTTTGCCAGCGCAGGCCAGAAAGAACAGGCACTGCTTTATCTTCGCAAGGCGATGGATGAGGGCTTCAAGGATCGCAAACGCCTGATTGAGGACAAGGATTTTGCTTCGCTCCTGACGACTCCTGAGTTCCAACAATTGCTGGACCAGGAAAATTTGAATGAGTAGTTCGGTCAGGCCTGGGGGAAAACGTACCTCAGAGCCTAAAGGCCATCCAGCGTAGTGGTTTGTTGGCACGGCCTAAAGGCCGTGCCCTACCCAACGTGATCGCACCGAGAAACCATTGATTCAGGAGTTTTCCGCAGCCTGTAAAGGCCGCCCACTAAAGCAGTTTCATTGCTTCCGGATCCCAACCGACCACGGCATTGCGCTCGATGCTGAGATTACTCAGCAGGGCGGCCCCCGCCGCGCGGTATCCAAATACGGCATCTTCTACTACTGGCTTGCGTGAGCGTACGGAAGAGAAGAAGTTTTTGAAGTGATCGTAGCTGTCGCTGTATCCTTCTCCAGCTTCATACCTTTCAAATCCCGCCTTGGGTGGTCCCGCGGGATGCTCGCGCGGATACTTTTCTGCATACTCGCTGCGAATACGTTCCTGCATCGCTTCTGTGAACGTCCCAATGGTAAGGCCAGGACCCTTCTCGCGCGGCACGCGATTTACGCTGACCGAATTGCCGGCAATCTCCATGGTGCCTTCTGACCCGGTGAAGATCAGGCCTTCGCTTTCTTCTCCTCCGTCAACAAAGTTGACTCGCAAGCTCAGGTTGAATCCCTGGGGATAATCGAACAGACCAAGCATCACATCCGGCGCATCGCGACCGTCTTTCCAGAAGCGCAGTCCACCGGTGGCCATGGCTCGGGTCGGTCCGTGCGCGCTGGTGATGAAGTGCGTGCCACTGAAGAGATGGACAAAGAGATCGCCGGCTACACCGCTGCCGTAGGCCTTCCACTTGCGCCATTGGAAAAAATGTTCGGCATTGAATGGAATTTTGGGAGCCGTGCCCAGAAAGCGCGTCCAGTCACAGGTCTCGGTCGAGGCGTCGAGGGGAACGGTGTAGCTCCACGCGCCCTGGGACGAGTTTCGGTCCCAGCGCGCGGTAACCATATTGAGTTCGCCGATGGCGCCGGAGGCGAGCAGTTCCTTCGCCTTCGCATAGACAATGGAACTCACGCGCTGGCTTCCGACCTGGAGAATGCGGTTGGTGGAGCGAGCCGTCTCGATCATCTGCGGCCCGTCGGCGTACAGGTGAATCATCGGCTTCTCGCAATAGACATCTTTGCCCGCCTTCATGGCGTCGACGGCCACCTGCTTGTGCCAGTGGTCGGGAGTTCCGATGATTACGGCATCGATATCCTTGCGTTCGAGAATTTGAGCGTAGTCGCGGGTGGTGAAGATGTCATCGCCCCAGATTTCCTTGCTGTGCTGGAGGCGTCCGTCGTAGCAATCCGCGACAGCCACCAGCTTGACGCCCGGCACCTGAACGGCAACCTTCGTGTCTCCCTGGCCCTGACCGCCCGCACCGATCAGTGCGATCTGAATATGATCGTTGGCCGCTACTGGCTTCGCCGACTCAACTTGCGGCTCGGCCAACAACATTCTTGATCCAAGCAACGTGTTCGCCGTTGCCGCCGCCCCTGCTACTTTGAGAAAGTTTCTACGATTCAGTTCGTGCAAAGCATTCCTCGCGCCTGAGAGTTAAAGTCGTCTGTAACGATACAACCTTCATTGCCCCAAACGCACGACTGGCCCGATCATTGCTGTCGGGCCAGTCGTTTTATCGAGATTTGCGGTGCGGTTCTGAGAAGTGAAAGAGGCCCGGGACCCCTACATGACGAAGGCCAGATTCTCGAGCTCCTGCTGCATGCACTCGAGATTGCAGCCGATTTCTTCCAGGCGGGTAACGGCGTTGCGAGCATGCTCAGAGCTCACGCCGTATCCGCGACCCGTGAGAAAACCACTGAGGACCTCGGCCGCCTGCCAGGAATCGATCCCCGATTGCATGAGCTCATTCCGCAAATTCAGGAGCTCGCGCGGGGAGAATTTCTCGATTTTGGACTCTGCAGGCATTATTTACTTCCTCTCTTTTACCGACTCGAACTGTTCGTCCTTACCCATAGGCCCAATGACTTGTTTTCGCTTCATCCCATTGAAACCAAGCGACCCCGGCCTCTGCTGCCATCACCTAAAGAAACACGCGGCAATCGGGGATCAGATTCCAGCAGGGAAAACTAAGTGGTTTCGCCTCTAGAGAGAGGAACCCGCCAGGACCTATTTTTGTTGCGGTCATTCAATGCACGTAAGGCAGAAACGATCAAAACTCAGAGCCCTGACTCGCATCGTCAGATGCTGCCTGCTCTGCTGGATGTATCGACGTTCGAATCATTTCGACTAGGATCGCACCATTTGCGATCGCCAGGTTCTTTTTGATCTGTTGTTTTATGGGAAACCCCGTCCGATATTGCAAGCGATAGGTCACTCACAGTACCTCGTGAACTCAATTATCGCTCTTCACCGCATCCATTAGACTCCCTTTGCGCGCCACGCGTAAGCAACAGAACACCCTTACTGCGGAAAAAACCATCCGCTCCTATGCTTCGGTGGGCGCCTGCGCCGTCGCACGATGCGCAAGCATGACGGCAATGCCGTCTTCTACGGGATAGTAGAGGCCGCAGCCGGTGCAATGCAGCCATTGGTGCGTGGTAGAGTCTGGACCAGCCATCACCGACGCATGGCAAACAGGGCAAACCAGGATTCTGAGCAGAGTCTCGGAAATAACAGCGCTCGCCATGTCTACAGTCTAAACACTTTGCTCTTCTCAGACGACTGGGCCATTTACCATGAGCGCAGGAAGGATGGTGCATGGCTAAGGTTCTGGATGGAAACGCAATTGCTGCCGAAATCAAGGCGGAGGTAAAAGCGGAAGTGGAGCGGTTGGCGGGCGTGGGTATCAAGCCTGGATTAGCTGCCGTGTTGGTGGGGCATGTGCCGGCGTCAGAGATTTACGTGCGCAGCAAGATCAAAACCTGCGAGGCCCTGGGTATCTTCAGCGAGATGATCACGCCCCAAGAAACGGTGACCACGGAAGAGATGCTAGCGCTCATCGACCAGCTGAATGAGCGCGAAGACATTGATGGAATTCTGATTCAGCTGCCCTTACCTCCGCACGTGAACGCCAAGTTATTGCTCGAAGCAGTAAGTCCTGACAAGGATGTGGATGGTTTCCATCCAGTCAATGTTGGACGTTTACAGACAGGCCAGCCGGCGCTTGCTCCCTGCACGGCAGAAGGAATCATCGAGATTCTCAAACGCAGCCATGTGCCGATTGCGGGACAAAACGCAGTCGTCATCGGGCGCAGCGATATTGTCGGCAAGCCGACCGCGATTCTGTTGCTTGCAGAAAATGCGACGGTCACCGTGTGCCATTCCAAAACGCGCGATCTCGCCTCATTCACGCAGCGAGCTGACATTCTTGTGGTTGCCATCGGTAAGCCGGGACTGGTCACCGCAGATATGGTGAAGCCGGGAGCAACCATTCTGGATGCAGGTATCAATCGCGTGACCGATCGGGCAGAGTTCGAGCGATACTTCGCCGGAGACGCACAGCGCGAAGAAGCTTTTGCGAAAAAAGGCTCCACGATCGTTGGTGATGTAATGCCCAAAGCCTTCGAGGTAGCCGGCGCGTATACGCCCGTACCTGGCGGTATCGGCCCACTCACGATCGCCATGCTCATGGCCAATACAGTACGCGCAGCTAAACTGCGTCGCGGACTGCCCGTCTAAAGCGCTTTGACGAATATTTGGACGTGGAGGGAGTGGATTGCTACGCGTTGGATTGACCGGTGGTCTAGGCAGCGGCAAGAGTACGGTTGCTCTCATGTTCGCGCAATTGGGGGCGGCGGTGATTTCCGCCGACCAATTGGGACGCGAACTCATGCAACCCGGACTGCCAGCATTTTTGGCTATCGTGCAAGCATTCGGCCCAGGGGTCGTATATCCCGATGGGTCACTCAATCGCAGAGCGCTGGCGGAGTTGGCCTTTCAACACAACCAGGCAGACGCGCTGAACCACATCGTGCATCCTGCAGTAGTGGCTGCGGAAGAGCTATGGATGCAGAGTGTGTTCGCCCTCGACGCGAAACGCGTAGCCATCGTCGAGTCCGCGCTCATCTTCGAAGTGGAGCAGTGGGGCACTGCCCCAGGATGGATGCAGCGATTTGACAAGCTCATTCTGGTCACCGTGCCCGACGAGGTGAAGGTGGCCCGCTTTGTCTCGCGCATGGTGAGCCAGGAAGGCGCGCGCACCGACATGGAGACGATGCGTGATGCCTTCATTCGTGATGCCGAGGCACGCATCGCAGCCCAAATTCCGGATCGCGAAAAGGCTGACCGCTGCCACTACATCATCGACAATACCGGTCCGCTCGAACACACGCGCATGATCGTCGAAACGATCTACAGCGAGCTTGTGCAGGCCGCGATCAGTCACACTTGCCCAAGTTAAGTTTTGCTTTCCGCCCCGCCTGTACCCCACTCAAGCCAACAGAAGGCTTGAATGGACCACCCAGCTTTTATGGGTGCGCAAGGCAGCAAGCAAAACCTAATTCGCGCAAGTGCAGAGATGGCCGCAGTTTTTTCGCCTGCTGGTCGAAAATGATCTAGAGCAGAACCAGCACGACTGTACCCAGCGGCAAGGACGCTTGACTGGATTTTTCATCAAAAAAATCCAACTTCCCCGGTGTCGACCGGGTATACATATGCTGGTTCTGATCTAATAACGCTAGCTCGCTATGAAGACTCGCTCGATCACCCTTACGCTGTTGCTGGTAGGCACTTTCGTCTATCTCGTCTCGTTCAGCAACGTCCGCGGTCCTGTCAGGTTGCCGCTTGCAAGACTATTGGGAAAGTCTCCCCTGCAATTAACCGTGGCCGATGCGCAGCCCGCGTATACACAGGCAGAGTTGACCAACATAGGAGTCTATAAGCGAGCGCTGCCATCGGTGGTAAACGTCACCTCATCCGCATTGGCGTTCGACTTTTTTTACGGAGTGGTCCCGCAGCAGGGCCAGGGTTCCGGCTTCGTACTGACGAAAGACGGACGCATCCTCACCAACTACCATGTGATTGAAAATGCGCAGCAGGTTGAGGTAACCCTCAGCGATAAACACAAATACAAAGCGCAGATCATCTTGCAGGACAAGTCGCACGACATGGCACTGCTGCAGATCAATGCCAGCAACCTTACCCCGGCCGTGCTTTCAGAATCGCACGACCTGCAGGTTGGCCAGAATGTGTTTGCCATCGGCAACCCTTTCGGCCTGAACGGCACTATGACCACGGGCATCATCAGTTCCATCCGCTCCGTGCGTGAACCGCAGGGCGCTACGATCGAGAACGCCATCCAGACGGACGCAGCGATCAACCCGGGCAACTCCGGCGGCCCTTTGCTCAATTCACGTGGGGAAGTCATCGGGATGAACACGCTGATTGCCACCGGAGGTGCGGAACAGAGTTCGGGCATCGGCTTTGCCATACCCGTCGACACAGTCAAAGCCGTTCTCTCTGATTTCACCAAGTATGGCCGGGTGCGGCGGCCTTCGCTTGGCATTGCATCCCTGGCCATCGGACCCGATCTGGCCGAGCAGATTGGACTCTCTGCCGACTATGGGGTGTTGATACAGAAGGTCATCCCCGGAGGAGCCGCGGAACGTGCCGGGCTGCGCGGAGGAACGCAGCAAGCCTATCTGGGGAATACACCCATATACCTGGGCGGCGATCTCATCGTCGGCATCGACGATGAGCGGATCACCAACCCGCAGGATATTTCTGAGATCATGGACCGCCATCAAGCCGGCGACATAGTCACAATCACTTTCTTGCGCGGATCACGGAAAATGACGGTGAAATTGACCCTCGGCGAGGCCCACTCGGTTTCGGTCTGAGTATCTGCGGCAAATCGTCCCTCAGCGGCTAAAGCCGGGGTCATTGCAAGGGGGTTATGTACGGGCTGAAGCCCGTACCCTTCAACGAATTGAGCTTTTCCGAAGCCCTGTAATGCTGGCTGCGGCGAGGTAGCCCGTACCCTTCAAAGCTTTTGAGGGTTGGCCTAAAGAGAACCGCAGATCTCTCCACTGCGCTACGCTTCGGTCGAGGTGACAATTCCGTTTAGGATTGAGACTTCGGTTTCACGCGGACTATAAATCTAGCTCGCTGCGGCGAGGCAGCCCTGCCCTTCGTCAAAGTCGATTGCCACGCGAACTCATTGCCCGCGATGACTTTTCCCAGAGCTTATAAAGTCTGGGTGCGGGGTAAATAGCGCCGCCCTACGAAGCTGTATTCGCCAGAAAGTACGCGGCTGATTGCTTCCGCATAGGCCACGTGCTCCTGCACGAGAATCCGGGCCGCAAGCGTCTGCTCCGTATCTCCCGCGAGTACAGGGACCGTCTCTTGCAGCACGATCACTCCATGGTCCAGCTCTTCGTCCACAAAATGCACGGTGCAACCCGAAACGGCGACTCCGTATTCGAGCGCTTGGCGCTGCGCGTCGAGGCCGGGAAAAGCCGGCAGCAGAGAGGGATGGATGTTGAGAATGCGCTGCGGAAAGGCGCGAATAAAGTCCGCCGACAGCAGCCTCAGATAGCCCGTAAGGCATACCAGATCGACACGGTGTGCCCGAAGGCTGGCGATCACCTCGGCGTCATGATCGGTGCGCGACCGTCCGCGAGACTCGATTACCTGCGTCGCAAGTCCCCTGGCCTGGGCCGCTTCAATCCCAGCCGCATCGCTGCGGTTGGAAATCACGATGACGATTTCTGCATTGGGCAGACGTCGCTGCGCGATGGCTTCGGCAATGGCGAGAAAGTTCGATCCACGCCCGGAAATCAAAATGCCCAGGCGGTGCGGCTCACTCACGCGTAGATCACCTTGCGGTCGCCCTTGACGGTACGGCCAATGACGCAGAACTTCTCTCCCGCTCGATCGAGCATGGATTTTGTCCGCCGGAATTTATCTGCCGGCACAACCACAATCAGGCCGACGCCCATGTTGAAAGTGCGCAACATCTCTTCCTGCTCCACGCTGCCTAGTTGTTGCAGGTGAGCGAAAATAGGAGGCGGGGTCCATGAGCCGGTCTCGACGACAGCGCTGATGGTTTTGGGCAAGATGCGGGGAAGATTCTCCGTGATGCCGCCCCCGGTGATGTGGGCCATGCCCACGACGAGATCGGCAGCGGTGAGCTTCTTGATCACCGCGAGGTAGCTGCGGTGCACTTTCATCAGCGCCGCGCCGGCCTTGTCTTTTAGATCGTTCACATATTGATTGGGGGCGTACCCGGCGACCTCGAAGAAAAGCTTGCGCGCCAGCGAGTAGCCGTTGGTGTGCAACCCGGTCGAAGGGAAGCCGATCAATACGTCCCCGGGCTGGATCTTGCTGCCGGTGATCAATTTGTCTTTGTCTACCGCGCCCACGATGAAGCCGGCCAGATCATACTCGCCGTCGGAATAGAAGCCGGGCATCTGCGCCGTTTCCCCGCCGATGAGGGCACAGCCATTGGCGCGACAAGCTTCGGCCACTCCGCTCACCACGGTCTGCGCAACCTCTCCCTCAAGTTTGCCAATCGCCAGATAGTCGAGAAAAAAGAGCGGTGTCGCACCCTGTACTGCGATGTCATTCACGCAGTGGTTGACCAGGTCGGCTCCAACGGTGTGGTGCAGACCGAGGGCAAACGCGATCTTGAGCTTGGTGCCCACTCCGTCGGCGCTCGAAACCAGGATGGGGTTGGCATACTTGGCGACGTCCAGACGGAACAACCCGCCAAAGCCGCCGATCTCTCCCAGCACTTGTTTGTTGAAGGTCTTTTGCGCGAGGTACTTGATGCGCTGTTTGGTGCGATCCCCTTCAGAGAGGTCCACGCCGGCCGAGGCATACGTAACAGGGGGCTTGGTCGATTTTCGCGTCGATTCTGGCAAGTCTCTTCCAACTTCGCGGGGATACCAGCCCTGTAAGGCTGGCGTGTATGGATTGGATGGTTATGGTTCCGCGCGAAGTGCCAGTTTACCATCGCCGGTCACCTGAGAGCGGACCGTATGCGGACCTTTCCTGTGGAGAGCTCACCTATACTGAACTTCTGAGGGGAGCTTGTTTTGCGAGAACTGAGTCGTTCCAGAGAATTGCAGCAGCGAGCGGAGAAGTACCTGCCAGGAGGCGTCGATTCTCCTGTACGCGCCTTTCGTGCCGTAGGCGGAGATCCGCCGTTCCTCGAACGGGCTGAGGGAGCGTACTTGTGGGATGCCGACGGCAACCGTTACCTGGACTACTTCGGCTCCTGGGGACCGATGATTCTCGGCCACGCCCATCCCCTGGTGGTCGAAGCAATCCAGAAGGCGGCTGCGCGGAGCTCGAGTTTCGGGGCCTCCACGGCGGCGGAAGCGGACCTGGCGGAACTGGTGATCGCCGCCATGCCGTCCATTGAAAAGTTGCGGTTTGTAAGCTCAGGCACCGAAGCGACCATGTCGGCGATCCGCGTGGCGCGGGCATTCACTGGCCGCAAATATGTGATCAAGTTTGAGGGCTGCTATCACGGTCACTCCGACGGGCTGCTGGTGAAGGCCGGCTCCGGTCTGGCTACGTTTGGCCTTGCCGGGTCGGCGGGCGTGCCCGAGGAGATCGCCCACTGGACGCTTCCTCTGCCCTATAACGACTTGGCCGCCCTCGAAGCGGCGTTTGCCAGGCATCCAGACGAAATCGCCTGCGTGATCGTAGAGCCGGTTGCCGGTAACATGGGTTGCGTGCCGCCCGCACCGGGTTATCTCAAGGGTCTGCGGGCGATTACCCGGCAAACGGGTAGCGTGCTGATTTTCGATGAGGTCATGACCGGCTTCCGGCTGGGCTTGGGCGGTGCGCAGCAGATTTTTGGCATCGACCCCGACCTTACCTGTCTGGGAAAGATCATCGGCGGGGGCCTGCCCTGCGCCGCATTCGGCGGCAAAGCCAAAATGATGGATATGCTGGCGCCCCAAGGACCGGTCTATCAGGCAGGCACGCTGAGCGGTAATCCGCTGGCAATGGCTGCTGGAATCGCCACATTGCGCTATCTGGCAGACCACGGCAAGGAAATCTACTCGGGACTGGAGACCCACACTGCGGCACTCGCCTCAGGCATCGCCGAGGTGGCCCGAGAGGCAGGCATTGCGACTCAGACGAACCGTGTTGGGTCGATGGTGACGTGGTTCTTTACCACGACACCAGTCACCGATTGGACCACCGCCGCTACTTCCGATACAGAAGCGTTTGGCCGGTTCCACCGGGCGATGCTCGAACAGGGAGTATGGCTGCCGCCATCGCAATATGAGGCGGCTTTCCTGGGCGCTGCCCACACCGGCGAAATCATCGATACGACGGTGGAGGCGGCTCGGAAAGCGTTCGCGGCTATGCACGCGAGACAGTAGGCTTCAGCCAAGATGGATGCTTCAGCAGGCTGCGGAAAAAGTCTTTGTAAGCGAGAAGCCGCTCCCTCATTCATTGCAATGGAGTTACGTATGGGCTAGTCCCCCCCTGGGCTACGTGTTGGCCCGGGGAAAAACGTACCTCAGGGCCTTCTATGAGACGGCTGCAGAATTCAAGGGTTTTCTCCTGTTTTTTTATTCTTAGGGTTTTTTGCTTTTGCTTTTCTTGTCACTGACGGGGTCCTGAAGAACGATTCATCTCGGACTTCTATACGCACTCGAGAAGAGTCGCTAAGGGCTCGGTGCTTGATGGTGTCCGATGGTGATGAATTGGGGCTGCTATCTAAAGGGCGGCCTATGACGGCCAAGCCCTGAGGCGCAGTCACCCAAACGCGAGATGGATTCGTCTGCAACAAAATCTTGTTCTGCTTTCCTTGCCTGGCTGTTTGCGGTGGAAGGTTTAGGCGGTCGCTAGCTGAGCCACCGACTGAGGAAACGGTTCAAACTTCTTGTGGTTCCGCCACATGCTGAGCAAGATCACGGCCAGCTTTCGGGCCACGGCAACGACGGCGCGTTTTTTGCCTCGCTTGCCACCGCTGGCAGCCAGCTTCAGCCCCCATCGGCGCAGCTCCGAGTCAGGCCTGGAACGGCCCAGGATATATTGTGCCGACTGCACCAGCAGACTGCGCAGGTAAATGTTGCCGGTCCTGGTGATGCCGCGTTGCGGGTTGGAGTCGCCCGACTGTTGCTGCGCCGGCCTCAGGCCGAGAAAGGCGCCCGCCTGGCGGTTCGTTTCCATCGCCTGTGGGCTATCCAACGTCAACACATAGCAGGCCGCCACCACCGGACCCACTCCGGGAACGGTGCGCAAAATGGTGATCTCCGGATACTTCTTATCCAGCTCATCGACCTGCTTGTCCATCGCGTCAATCGTTTGATTCATCTGGGTGATCTGTTCCAGCAGTGGTGTGCAGGCCTCTTTGAGTGTCGGCGGCACCGCCGCCGACACCTTCTCCGGGAACGCCTCGGAGCTGCAGCGGGGCAGCCGTTGGCCTGCGCTCTTGACCAGCCCGCGTGCGCAATTGATCAGCATCGTCCGGGCGCGCACCAACACACTGCGCGTATGGATCAGGTTCAGGTCCTGCTGGCGCTCCGCGCTGCGGTGCTTGATCGGATGCAGCAGCTTGGGATCGAAGGCCGCCATCCGCGCTAACTGCTCGGCATCGTTGCGGTCGTTCTTGCTTTCGCTCTTGGTCAGCGTGGGGATCTTGCGCGGGTTGGCTACGATCACTTCGTGTCCATAGCTTTTCAACAACCGGCTTACCCAGGGAGAATGAGTGCCCGCTTCCAACGCAATCCGCATTCGAGCCTCGCCGGCGAAGTGCTTCTCCATAGCCCCTGCAGTGGTCTGTATCCGCCCTTCTTCCACCGCTTCTCCTGTGCTGGTCAACATGCAGTAATGGCTATGCTGGTCGCCCAAATCCAACCCCACGACCTGCGCTGACTTGCTCTCTGCTACTGTCACACCTTGCTGCTTTTTGCTACTCTTCTTCATGGCTGGTCTCCTTTTGCACCCTGAGTGCGTATCGAAAGCTTAGCTTCCGATGAGGCCAGCCGTCTCATCCCATCTAAAGGCCGTCGAATGTGGTGGTTCGTTGGCACGGCCTAAAGGCCGTGCCCTACCTAGCTTCTGAAGGTTGACCGAAAGAAAACCGCAGATCTCTCCACTTCGCTTCCACGGCAAGCCGGGACAGGCGAGATGACAATTCAGTTTGGGCTTGGACTTCGTTTTTATGCGGACCCTTAAGCCCGCTTCAGCGAGGTAGCCGTACCCTTCGAAGGATTGAGCTGTTCCGCGGCTTGGTTATCCCCAGTCCCGCCAGCCCCAGATTGGCTCGCCCCAGATTGTTTAGCCCCAGGCGTCTACGGTTACGAATTGGAAGCCTTTGCCGGCCCAGGCTTCTAGCAGCATCGATGTCGCGGCCATGGTGACAGACCGGTCGTAGCCCAGGTAGCGGTGACTGCCATCGTGTAACAGTACGTTGCTGCCGATACCGATCTGCTGATTGCGGCCTACGATGCGCTGCACCTTCGCTGCGAGGGCATAGGGGTCTGTGGCATCCCAATCATGCGCGGTGATGTTCCACATCACCGGCGTCAGGCCGAGCTCCCTCGCTGTGCGCAAAACATCAGGGCGGCGCGCGCCGAAAGGTGGGCGGAAATATCGCACCCGCTCACCCGTGACGTCTTCAATCGCCGCCGTACAGGTCGCCAGCTCCTCGCGCACACGGGAAGGCCGCTCCCACAACAGGAAGGGATGGGTCACCGTATGGTTGCCGATCAAGTGACCTGCCCGCTGCACAGCGCGCGCAATCTCAGGGCGCTGGCGCACATAGTTTGCCACCAGGAAAAAGGTGGCGCGGATTTGATGGCGAGCCAGCGTATCAAGCAATTGGTGTGTGTAAGGATCATTGGGCCCGTCGTCGAAGGTGAGGGCGATCTCCCAGGGATCGGACCCCGCGATGAGGGTACGGCCAAATAACTGCGAGGTGGGCCATTGTGACGCGTAAGTGTAGCCGGCGGCCGCAGCCCCGGCGAGCAAGGCTGCTGAGACAAACCTGTTCTTCATGATGAAAGAGTGTACCTGTTTGCCGACTCGTGTTATGTTCGGCTTTTGTTCGCTAGAGCAGTTTCGCAAGAGGTGTAGACCGAAGCTGACTGCCTTTACGTGGTTTTCTCTCAAAGAAAACCTCACCTCGCTGCTCTAACCAGGCAACAGTAATCGCGAAAATGCTTTATCCATGACTGACCTTTTTGAAGCGCCCAAATTCATTGCCGTCGAAGGCCCCCTTCGCGTCGGCAAATCGACTCTGGCCAGGATTCTGGCGGAGACCCTGCATGCAAAACGCGTCGTCGAGCCGGAGAACAACCCGTTCCTCGACCGCTTCTATCAGGAAACAAGCGGCATGGCGCTGGCCACGCAGATGTGGTTCCTGGTGGAACGCTATGAACAGATGCGCGAGACGGCCAAGGAACTGGCCGGCAGCGAGAGCTGGCCAATCGTGGCCGACTATCTTTTTGAAAAAGATAAGCTGTTTGCTTACATCAACTTAACCGATGCGGAGCTGGAGCTTTACAACCGCTACTACCAGATCTTTCGCACTGAAGTCCCCGCACCTGACCTGGTCATCTACCTGAAGGCGTCTCCCGAAGTGTTGAAGCAGCGCCTCAAGAGAAGAGGGTTAACCCAGGAAAAGGAGATCAGCGACGCGTACATCGAGCAGGTGGCCAAAGCCTATGAGCACTTCTTCTTCCACTACACGGCCAGCGACCTGCTGGTGGTTGACACCTCAGACATCGACTTTGTGAATCGCCCGCAGGATCTGGCCCTGCTGCTCAAGCGGCTCTCTGAACCGGTCAAGGGCAAGCAGTACTTTCTGCCTCCTCCGGCGCAGGAAGCCGGGGCTTGAATGACGTACCTCAGGGGCAAGCCTCAGGCTAACGTGGCAAGTCGATGGAAAGCGTACCTCAGGGCCTGAAGGCCATCGAGAGTTGTGGGTTATTGGCATGGCCTGAAGGCCATGCCCTACCGTTCGCAGGCCTCCGGCGCAGGAAGTCGGGGCTTGAATGACGTACCTCAGGGGCGAGCCTCAGGCTAACGTGGCAAGTCGATGGAAAGCGTACCTCAGGGCCTTCTGAAGGCCATCGAGAGTTGTGGGTTATTGGCATGGCCTGAAGGCCATGCCCTACCGTTCGCAGGCCAGCGGCGAGGAAGCCCGCACCCTTCAAAGAATTTAGCTTTTCCGCGCCCCGTATTCCGCTGAAACAGGTCTTTGCCGGGAGTATGGGCGCGGGCGTATACTCGGTTGCGATATCGGGCAGCATCCCGAATGGGAGTTGCACTGGAGCATTCCATGAGCCTCACGCATTTCCGCAGCGCGGATTCGTCTACGCCCGCCGACCGGAATACCCGGGTCACCATCCAAACATTACAAGATAAGAAAGTCGCGGGCCGGCCCATCGTCGCCCTGACCGCCTATGACTACGCCACCGCTCGCCTGGTGGATGAGGCCGGCGTCGATGTCATCCTGGTCGGTGATTCGCTGGCCATGGTCGTGATGGGCTACGACAACACGCTCCCCGTCACCATGGACGAAATGCTGTTGCATACGCGGGCCGTGCGCCGAGCAGTGAAGAACTCGATGGTCGTCGCGGATATGCCTTTTGGCTCCTACCAGGTAAGCACCGCGGAAGGCGTCGCGAATGCCACGCGTTTTCTGAAAGAAGCCGGAGCGCAGGCGGTCAAAATCGAAGGCGGAGCCAACCGCCTGGACCTGGTGAAACGGCTCGTGGACGCAGAGATTCCAGTCATGGCGCACCTTGGTCTTACCCCACAGTCCGTTCACCGCATGAGCGGTTATCGGGTTCAGGGAAAATCAGTCGCCGCCATTCATCATCTGATCAAGGACGCACTGGCCCTGGAAGCGGCCGGAGCCTTCGCGCTCGTGCTCGAAGGCGTGCCTACGGAAGTAGCGCAACGCATCACAGCAGCCTTGCAAATCCCGGTGATCGGCATTGGCGCGGGCGTGCATTGCGACGGGCAGATCCTGGTGTTGCACGACCTGATCAATCTGTCCTTCTCCACTCCTGCGAAGTTCGTTCGCCGCTATGGAGACGCCGCAGCCTTGATCACCGATGCGGTGCATCGCTATCGTAGCGATGTGGAGGGCCACCAGTTCCCCGCGGACGAGGAGAGCTACCACCTGGGCAAGGAGGCGCTGTCGGCGCTCGTGCTCGAAGAAGGCGCAGCCAGACGTAAGGCCTAGGGCATGCTGGTAGCAAAGACCATCGCGGAAATATCCACCGCTTGCAGCCGTCTGCGCGCTGCAGGCAAGACCCTGGGACTCGTTCCGACGATGGGTGCTCTGCACGAAGGCCATCTCTCTTTGGTACGGGCGGCGCAGGCTAGCTGCGGCGCGGTGGTGGTTTCCATCTTCATCAATCCCACGCAATTTGGACCGAAAGAGGACTTCGCGGCCTATCCTCGAACCTTGGAGCAGGATTGCAAGACGCTCGAAGCCGCGGCGGTGGATGTGGTATTCGCTCCCAGCCTGGAGGAGATGTATCCCGCAGGCGCCACGACGGTCGTCGAAGTTTTGGGACTCAGCGATCGACTGGACGGAGCTTCGCGCCCGGGCCACTTTCGCGGAGTGGCCACTGTGGTCTCGAAGCTGTTCCACATCGTCTCGCCCGACCGCGCGTTTTTCGGCCAGAAAGATGCAGCGCAGGTGGCTGTGCTGCGCAAAATGGTGCTCGATCTGCGCTTTCCCCTGCAGCTCGAAGTCTGCCCCACGGTACGCGAGCCGGACGGACTGGCGCTCAGCTCGCGCAACCGCAACCTGAACCTGGAGCAACGGCGCCAGGCGCTGGTTCTTTCCCGCGCGCTGCGGGCCGTCCAGTTGAACATCCAGGGGGGAGAGCAGAACGCGGAAAGGCTGATCGCCGACGCCTTACGTGTTTTTGCAGAAGAGCCCGCGGTACGAGTGGATTACTGTCGCATCGTCGACCCCGACACGCTGGAGGATGTGCCCCGTGTTAGCCATGGGGCGCTGGTTGCCGTCGCCGCCCATGTGGGCGCCACCAGACTCATCGACAACTTGCTGGTTTGAAAATGGAACCATTTCTTTTGCGGTCGTTTTTTCGGAAATTGAATTAGGTCAGCCTTTGCGGCCAGAAACGAAGGGGTTGCCGGCGAGCGAGAAACGGGCCAGCCGGGCCACGTCTTTGCTTATGCCGATCCTGGGTGTAGCGATGATTTCCCCGGCCAGGAAGCCGTCATCCTGAATCTGCAAGTCCGATCGACGCGAGGTTAGATCCGCTCCGTTATCCCGCGCCCGGGTGACGCCGAAGGCTTGGCAGAGGCGGCCGGGACCTGAGGTCAGCGCGGCGGCCGGCCGGCCCGTCAGGCCGCGGTTTCTGGCCATGGTCTCAAGCCCGCTGATGGGCTCCAGGGCGCGGAAGAGCACGCCGCCGGCGATCCCTTCAGGCTCGCAGGAAACGTTCAGGCAATAATGCATGCCGTAAACGAAGTAGACGTACGCGTGGCCGGGAGGACCAAAAAGGACCTCGTTTCTCGCCGTCTTGCCGGAGAAAGAATGAGCGGCCGGGTCGTCTTCACCGAAATAGGCTTCTACCTCGACAATGCGGCCGACCATCGATTCCTGCGGGGATTCCTGCGGGCCGGCGCCAGGGCGCACCAGCAACTTCCCTAGTAGATTGCGGGCGACCTGATCAGGAGGGCCGAGGTAAAAGTCCCTTGGAATGCTAGCTCTGGATTGCTTTGACTGCGGCAAGGACCTCCTCGGCGTGCCCCTCGGGCTTTACTTTAGGGAAAATCTTGAGCAGCTTGCGGTCAGGGCCGATCAGGAAGGTAGTTCGCTCAATCCCCATCACTTTCTTGCCATACATGTTCTTTTCCTTCAGAACGTCAAACTGTTTGCAGACTACTTCGTCTACATCTGCAAGGAGGGTGTAAGGCAGGTCGTACTTCTCTCGGAATTTTTTCTGCGCCTTGGGCGTGTCTCGTGAAATACCCAGAACGACGGCGCCCGCCTGCTGTATCTTTTTGAAGACATCGCGAAAGCCGCAGGCTTCGATGGTGCAGCCAGGAGTGTCGGCCCTGGGATAAAAGAAAAGCACGACCGGCTGGCCGGCAAAGTCCTTCAAGTGCACGGTTTTGTCTTCGTCCGTCTGTAGCGTGAAGTCGTCCACTTTGTCGTTCACTTCCATGAGAAAAATCCTTCCTGACAACGAGATGCGATACCGGAACGCGAATGAGCCTGAGCGCCCTCCACGAGATTATTCCATGATGATGCATGCTGGAGCCCCCACGACCGCGCAACCGTTGATGAGGCGCAAGGCACTCGGTCTGGTTATGCTTGCCGCATTCGTTTTGACTGCGCGCGGACAATACCCGGGGCATATCGATTCGGCTAAAAAAGCGGCTCCCACGGTGCGCGCGGTGGCGGTTCTGGAGTGGACAGGCGAACAGGGGAAACCGAACGCCAGTCGCCTCATCCCCATCTCGGTTTTCGACGGCGAACAGTACCAGCCAGGCGGGCTCTATCTGGCGAAGCCGGAACCGCTGGCCCTTGAGCCTGGAACCGAATACGTGTTGCAGGATGCCGGAGTGGCTCGCGGCCTGTTCGACATCAACAACGCGCAGAATATGGATGGCTATTGGTTCGGCTACGGCGCCTGGAAACCGATGGCTGCGGTGGTAAAGCAGCGGGCAAAGCCGAAACAGGGAACCCACTTGCCGCAGGTCGTGCAGGATGCGAACGACGGACGGCCACATTTCAAGAATCGCAATGCAGGCGACAGCCAGGAGAGCTCCACTTCGAGCGATTCGACGGCATCCTCTTCGCCGTCTTCGAACAAATCAGCGCCCGCCGGCGATCCTGATCGCCCTACGCTGCGCAAGCGGCAGGATTCCTCTGGCTCCACTCCTGCTGCCAAGTCGGACAGTGCCGCTGCTCCCGCACCGGAAACAGCGACTGCTGGTGGAGACCCGGATCGTCCGCACATCACGCGCGGGCAACAGAACCCGACCAACGCAGACTTTAAACCCACGGAGCTAACCGGGGTTCCCGACGGCCTGGAGCAGACGATCGCAATCTCGGACACGAGCGACCGGGAGTCGCATCCTTTCGTTTATTTGTGGGCAGAGTTGGGCGACGCCGACAAGATGAAGGAGCAGATGCAGATTGCTGCTACTGCCGCCATCGCGGCTACGGAGCCTCCGGTCAAGACCGCGACGCGGCCTCGCACGACCACTGCCGCAACGGCTCCCACAACGGCTCATGGAACCAATCCCACAACCACGGTGGCAACCCGGCGGAGGGCGACGACCACTGCGGTCGCTCCGCCCAAGGCTGTGTTTACGAACGAACGGTTCAAGGCCTATGAGCTGACCTACAGTGGCGGAGCAACGCTGGTCTACACCGCCCAAACCCAGGATCACGCCGGCAAGACCAAATATGTAACTTTGATTGCACAGCCGGATTTTAGTGGAGTGCCGAGAGTGCTGTTCAAGTCCGTGACCGACGACGACCACCTGGATCAGACCCCAAAGATGCGGCTGGTGGATGCAGTGGACACGCGAGCCAACAATCGCGGGGACCTGGTGTTCGAACTACGCAGAACACATGATCGGGAATTTGTGATCTATCGCGTCGGAAGTGGACAGGCAGAGCAGGTATTCAGCACAGGATCGCTGGCGAATTCACCGAGTCGAACCGACGGATAAAGCGTTTCCGCAGCCTGGGCAGGCAGCCCAACAAAGCTGCGGGCGCCCCATCCACAATCTCCGACCACACGGTCGTGGTGCCCCACCCTTCGCAAAAAAAACGCGAAGGATGGGGCACCCGCGGACGTGTGGTCGGTCTAACTGCTCTAGGGGTTGGGTAGCTGGGTGGTGTCCCAGCCGCCACCCAGGGCTTTGACGAGCTGCACGCTCGCGGCGAATTGGCGCTCCGTAATGTCGGCCGCCGTTCGTTCATTCGCCAACTGCGTGGTTTGCGCGGTAATCACTTCAAGATAAGTCGCCACACCGCCCTTGTAACGATTGGTAGAAAGGTCGAGTGAGTGGTGCGCGGAGTCAACCGCCCTTTGCTGCGCCTGCGATTCGCTATTCAGAATGCGCAGGCCGGAGAGGTTATCCTCCACTTCCTGAAAGGACTGCAGAACCGTCTCGCGATAGGTGGCCACCGTCTGCTCGTAGGCTGCGCGCGCCTCATTGGTCACGGCGCGCCGGCGGCCAGCGTCGAAGAGCAACTGGACAGCCGAACCACCCAACGACCAGAGCGCGCTTGGCCCCTGGATCAAAGTGGTGGGCGCCTTGCTCTCGAAGCCTGCCGTAGCGGTGAGATTGACGGTGGGGTAAAACGCGGCGATGGCAATCCCAATCTGCGCATTCGCGGCTACCGCGAGGCGTTCCGCGGACGCTACATCGGCACGGCGCTCCAGCAATTGCGAAGGCACGCCGACAGGCACCTGCGGCAGTTGCAAATCGAGCGGTGCCGGAGGCAGCGAGAAGCTGGAGGCCGGCGTACCCGTGAGTGTTGCGATCGCATGCTCATACTGTGCGCGTGCGACGCCCACGTCGATGGCCTGAGCACGCGTCTGGTCAACCTGCGTTTGCGCCTGGGCTACATCCACCTCGCTGGCGACTCCGCCGGCGAACCGTGTTTTGGTCAAATCCAGGAACTGCTCATACTGAATCAGGGTATTGTCGAGCAGACGTTGCTGCGTGTCGAGCCCACGCATTTCAAAATAATCGGTGGCCAGCTCCGAGCGAAGGCTCAAATTAACACCGGCCAACTGAGCCGCTGTCGCCTGGGTTATCGCGCGCTGCGATTCCACTTGCTTGCGAATGCTTCCCCAGAGGTCCGGTTCCCAGGATGCCTGGCCCTCTAAAAGCAAATCGCTATAGGTGCTCGAGGTGCCAACGTGCAACGGCCGGTTGGCCGATTGACGATTATGCGAACCGGCTGGAACCACCTGCGCGGTGGGAAAATACTGCGCGCGGTATTGCTGGATGGCATCCCGGGCCTGCATGTACTGCTCGTACGAAGCCTTGAGCGTCTGGTTAGAAACCGCCACCTGTTGCTCAAGCTTGTCGAGTTGCGGGTCCTGATAAATTTCCCACCAGTTTGACCGCAGAGCGCTGTCGTTGGGCGACACCTGCTTCCAACCTCCGCCCGGCAGGTCGGGCGGAGGTACGGCAGCACTTTCTTTGAATGCGGGCGCAGTCGCCGCAGAGGGCTTTTGATATTTCGGCCCGACCACGCAACCAGAAAGCAGAAGCACGCCCACCATGCACAGAGCCCGACTCAAGTGAGACTCGCTCAGAGTCATTCCGGCTTGCCCCCAGTCGATGGGGCTTGCTGAGGGTCGACCACCTGCACCGGTTCACCGTCGATCAACGAATCCGGGGGATTCTGAATGACCTGCGAACCAGCATCAAGACCATCGATCACTTGCACGGTCGATCCGTCATCCTCGCCAAGGGTGACATGCACCAGCTTTGCCTGATCCCCATTGGGACCTTTCACCACCGTGCCGACTTGTAATCCCTGGGTACGAAAGATCAGGGCAGATACTGGAACGATGTACGGAACGGTGGCATTCTGCACGTTCATATGGACTTCAGCATAGGCGCCGGGCATAAGCTTGCCGTTGCGATTATCCAAGTCGATTTCCACCAGCAAGGTGCGCGAACTCGGGTCGATGGCTTTGGCCGTTCGCACCAGTTTGCCGCTAAATGTCTGACCGGGAAATTCAGCGAGCGTAAGGCGCGCGGTGCCGCCCGGAACCGCGGCCTGCGAGTAAATCTGCGGCACGTTCACGTAGACCCGCAGCGTATCGACGTTGGAGAGACGAAACATCTGCGTGCCGGCTCCGGCATTGATCAACTGCCCAACGTCAACATTGCGGGCGGTGATCACACCATCGAAGGGCGCGTAGATTTTTTCAAAAATTTGTAATTCCTGCAGGCGTTGTACGTTGGCCTGCGCCGACTTGACCGCGGAGCTGGTAGAAGCGGCCTGACTGGTAAAGGTGTCGGTATCCTGCTTCGAAACCGCGTTCTGGTTGAGCAGCCCCTGATAGCGGCTCGCATTGGTTTTGGCTAATCCGGCATTGGCTTCGGCTGTGGTCAAATCCGCTTCGGCCTGGAGCAATTGCTTGTCGACTTCGGGCGAACTGATGACAGCGAGCAGCTGCCCCTTTTTCACGTGTGAGCCAATGTCGTAATACCACTTGCTCAGGTAACCGTCGGTCCGCGCATAGAGCGATGCGTCTGTGTACGCATAGCTGTTGCCGGGCAGGATTATTTCCTTGCCGACCTGACCGTGGTCCGGCGCCTTGGTAAGTACGGTAGGAGCCGCGAGAATATCTGTCTGCTGCTTGAGCACGGTACGGGCGCGCACGCGGGGTATGATACCGACGATCGCCACCGCCACGGTGACGATCATAAGAATGGCCAAAAAAAGCAACGCCCTGGCTGGAGATGCCGCTGGGACATTGGGGAGTGCCGCGTGCTCCTGGGCCACCGGCTGCGGCTGATCGTCTTTTCGTTCCTGATTCATCTCAAACGCTCTCCACGCGATGCTACCTTTACTCGTCTTCTAACTGGTTGGTTTCGGCCGACGCCGTTGCGCCCTTGCGCCGGAGCTGAAGGCGCCCATGGACGACACCGAAAAACGTAGGCACGAAAAACAGAGTGGCGGCCGTTGCGAACAACAACCCTCCGATAACCGCTCGGCCCAGGGGCGCGTTCTGCTCGCCGCCATCGCCCAACCCGAGCGCCATGGGCACCATGCCGATGATCATGGCCAGCGCGGTCATGAGCACGGGACGGAAGCGGGTATACCCGGCTGAGAGCGCGGCAGCGAGGGCATCGCCCGCGTTGGTTTCCATTTGTTCACGGGCAAAGCTGATCACCAGGATCGAATTCGCCGTGGCCACACCCATGGTCATGATCGACCCCGTCAGAGCAGGAACACTGATATGCGTTCTTGTAATGAACAGCATCCACACAATGCCGCTTAAGGCGGCGGGCAAGGCGGCGATGATCATGAACGGATCGAGCCAGGACTGAAAATTGACCACGATGAGCAGATAAACGAGCAAGATGGAAAACAGCAGACCGCTCGTCAGCCCGATAAATGAAGAATTCATCGTCTGTACCTGACCGCGAATAACAACTTGCGACCCGCGGGGTACTTCTTTACTGTGCTGCGCGATAATCGCAGAGATCTTGTCGGCCACGCTGCGCAGGTCACTGTTGACCACATTGCCGTAGATATCAATGACTGGCGCGATGTTGTAGTGACTTACCGTGGCCGGCTCGGCGCCGCGCACCAGGTTGGCCACGTTCCCCAGAATTTGGATGGGCTGCACCGCGGCCGGAGGCGGAGGAGCCGCCCCCCCGGAGACAGGGTCCAGATTGGAAGCGCCTACGGGGACAAACGCGCTGGGAATCGTCGAGTTTCCAGCGTTGGTCGTGGTGATGGGAATATTTTCGAGGTCGTTGAGCGTCTGCAGGCCATATTGCGGCGTCTGGCTGCTGACCTGGTAACTGACACCGTTACTTGGATCGAGCCAGTAGGTGGGAGACGTCTGATAGCTGCCGCTGGTTGCTACCAGCAAACTGCCGGCGACATCCTTCTGCGTCAAACCGATATCCTGCGCTTTGGAACGGTTTACATCGACAACGAGATGGGGAGCGTTGAAGGGCTGATGAACGTGAACATCCGCCGTGCCTGGCACATAGCTCACCTCTTTCAGCAGCTTGTTGGCAAGTTCTCTGTTGCCCTCTACGTCGCGCCCAATCAGCTGAATATCGATCGGCGCAGGCAAGCCAAAATTCAGAATCTGCGTCACCATATCCACGGGCAAACTGTAAAAGGTAACGCCGGGAAATTTCCTGGCAAGCTTGACGCGCAGGTCCTGCACATATTCGTCGGTGGGGCGATGTTTTGGAGACAGAGCGACGGTGATATCGGCATCGCCAGCGCCCACCACGCCGGTGCTGGTGTAGGAGAGATTCAAGCCGGAATACGGAATCCCAATGTTGTCGATGATGCTGGCGAGCTCATTCTTAGGAATTTCCCGACGGATGGCGGAATCCACCTGGTCGCAGAGGTTCGCTGTTTCCTCAATGCGGGTGCCGGTTTGCGCGCGCAGGTGGAGCTTGAACGATCCCGAGTCTACCGACGGGAAAAAGTCCTGGCCGAGCCAGGGATAGAGCAGCGCAAAAGAGCCGACGGTAAACGCAAAAAACAGAATCAGAAAAACCGTGCTGTGCTTGAGCGCCAACTGCAAAAGGCTGAAGTAGAAGTTGCGCAGTTGCTCGAACCGGCGCTCAAAGGCGAGTTGTGCGCGAATCAACGGGTTACGGCTCTGGTGCTTCTGCTTTTCGCTTTCCGGATCGTGCTCGCGCAGAAGGTATTTGGCCATTGTCGGCACCACGGTACGGGAGAGGAAATACGAGGCCAGCATGGCAAACACCACGGCTTCGGCCAAGGGCACAAAGAGATACTTGGCCACGCCCCCGAGAAAGAACATGGGCACAAAGACGATGCAGATCGAGAGCGTGGAGACAAAGGCGGGAATAGCGATCTGCGCCGCGCCATCGAGAATCGCCTGCTCTACTTCCTTGCCCTCTTCGAGATTGCGATTGATGTTCTCAATTTCCACGGTCGCGTCGTCGACCAGGATGCCTACAGCGAGCGCCAGGCCGCCCAGCGTCATGATATTGATGGTCTCGCCCAAAGCTCCGAGCAAGATGAGCGATACCAGAATCGACAAAGGTATCGAGACAGCAATGATAAGGGTGCTGCGCCAGCTACCTAAAAAGACCAGGATCATCACGGCGGTGAGGCAGCCGGCGATGATGCCCTCGCGCACCACGCCGCCAATCGCGCCGCGCACGAAAATCGACTGGTCGGATAGCTGCGTGATACGCAGTTGCGGAGGCAGGGCCTGCGCAAGAATAGGCAGCAGATGCTGGATGCCAGAAATGATCTGAAGCGTAGACGTGTGGCCGTTTTTGAGCACGGTCATCAAGCTGGCACGCTGACCGTCGACGCGGACAATATTAGTTTGCGGGGGGAAACCGTCGCGGACATGGGCCACGTCGCGAACGTAGACGATGGCCCCGTTCACGGTCTTGATGGGGAGGTTGTTCAATCCGGCGATGCTGTCGGGGGCGCTGTTGGTGGCCAGCTGGTATTCGAAGGAACCCATCTTCATCGTGCCCGAGGGCAAGATCAGATTTTGCGCACCGACGGCATTGACCACGTCATTCGGAGAGAGGCCACGAGCCTGCAGCGCCTTGATATCCAGATCTATCTGTACCTGACGCGCTTTGCCTCCGTAAGGGAAAGGGCTGGCTGCTCCTTCAATGGTAGCCAGTCGCGTGCGGATGAAGTTCAGTCCCAGGTCATTGAGCTGCTGTTCCGACAGACCCTGACCGGAAAGGCCAAGCTGAATGATGGGCACGCTGGACGCGGTGTAGACGATCACCAGGGGTGGCGTTGTTCCCGGAGGCAAAAAGTGCAACTGGGTTTGCGAGGAAGCAGTAATCTGGGCAATCGCGGTGGCAATGTTGACGTGGGGCTGGAAATAAACCTTGACCACACCGATGCCGGTGAGCGACTGCGATTCAATATGCTCGATATTGTCAACCGTCGTGGTCAACGTGCGCTCGGTGAGCGTGATGATCCGGTTGGCTACATCCTGCGGTGACAACCCCTGGTACTGCCAGATAATGCTGACGACAGGAATATTAATGTTCGGAAAAATGTCGACCGGGGTATTGAGGATGGACAACGGCCCAAGAATCAATAGCAGGAGCGCAAAGACGGCGAACGTATAGGGCCGTCGCAGCGCGAGACGAACAATCCACATTTGCTAACTCACTCCCTGGGACGCTCTCTCCCCAGAGTCGACATGACCCGGAGAGGCGGGTAAATATCCGGAATAGACGAGCCAGCCTGGCTCGAGCGGAAGAACAAGTGAATACTGTGCAAACGTCCTGTGAAACTCCAGGCCCGACCAAAAATCCAGACACCCTCTGCTGTATGTGGGGTTTAGGGGATTTCCCGACCACCGCTAGAGCTGAACCGGCGCAACTGTACTCAGCGGCAAGGATGCTTGACTGGATTTTTCATCAAGAAAAATCCAACTTCCCCGATGTCGACCGGGTACACCTATGCTGGTTCTGCTCTAAATTATACGATTCGCACGATCAAGCGGTCAGCAGGCGCATTTTTGATAGACCTTAGGCCATGCATGGCTCCCGGAAGAATCTGTCCCTACGGGAAGACTCTGTAACGGTTGGAGACGTTTGCGAAACACCATTTGTTTCAGAAACAGAAAAGCCGGACATCTCTGTCCGGCTTCATCCGCAACGGAAAATCTCACTTATTTGGCCAGAACGGACTCGAGCGCAGCGCGCGACATACTTCCGCGCTTCTCAGGGTAGTATGCGTCCGAAATGTATTCCTGGAGCATGCGGTGGGTGTTGAAGAAGGAGCCATTGAGAGCGATGGTGGAACGCATGATGGCGCGCCATTGTTCGGGATTGCCGTAATAGAGGGGAAGGATCGTCGATTCCAGACGGTCATACAGGCTGGCGACCTCCTCTTCCTGGCTATCGCTGTCGGGAATTGCCCAGCCGGTCACGCCCTCAATACAGCCTTCGACCCACCAGCCGTCGAGCACACTCAGGCTGGGAACGCCGTTCAGTGCCGCCTTCATGCCGCTGGTGCCAGAGGCCTCAAACGGCCGGCGGGGCGTGTTGAGCCATAGATCGACGCCGGAAGTCAGCATCGCGCCCAGCCGCCACTCATAGTTCTCTAAATAGACGATTTTGAGCGCGTCTGACTCGAGGCGGGCAGCCACCTCATAAATCTGCTGAATGAGCTTCTTGCCGGGTTCGTCGTGAGGATGCGCCTTGCCGCTAAAGATAATCTGCATGCCGCGGAATTTCTCTGCGCAATGCACCAGGCGTTCCGGATCACTGAGCAACATGTCGGCGCGCTTGTAGGTCGCGACGCGGCGGGCGAAGCCGATGGTAAACACGTTGCTGTGCATGGTAACGCCGGTTCTTTGGGCTACCGCGTCCATCAGGGCGCGCTTGGACTCTGTGTGCGCTTTCTCAAGCTCCCGCAGCGCAATATCGATCACGTAGCGAAGCTGGAAATTGTCGTTGCGCCAAAGGGGTATGCGGCGGTCAAAGATTGCCTGTATCGGCTCAGCGGTCCAGGTCGCGGCATGGACCCCGTTGGTAATGGCAGCCACCGAATACTCAGGGAACATGGCGCGAGAGACCTTGCCATGCTGCATGGCAACGCCGTTCACGAAGCGGGAAGAAGCCAGGGCCACATAGGTCATGTTGAGCATGCCCTCGTGGCAGCCGCCCATGCGCTCCAGAAGCCTGGCGACGTCAGTGCCGAGAATTCTGTAGGCCTGCTCCATGGTGAAACGGTCATGGCCGGCCGGAACAGGAGTATGCGTGGTAAAGACGCAACGTTCGCGAACCGCCTGCCTGTCCCGCTCTTCGATCGCACGGTCGAGATGGCCGTCCAATTGTTGTTCCATCAGGCCTACGGTCAAGAGCGCCGCATGGCCTTCGTTCATATGGTAGGCGTGCACCTCGTAGTCGAGGGCCGCGAGCATGCGCGCGCCCCCAATACCCAGGACGGCTTCCTGGCGCAGCCGGTAGTCGGTGTCGCCGCCGTAAAGGTGATCGGTAAGGTCGCGATCGCGCGCATCGTTCTGCGGCAAATCGGTATCGAGCAGGTAAATGGGGATGTTGTGGCCGGTCACGCCTTCGAGGTCGTACCTCCAGGCCCGGATCTTGACCGGCCTCCCCTCAATGGCTACCTCGACCACTTCGTCTTCGAGGGTCAAAAACTTCTCAATCGACCAGGGCTGGTCTTGAGCGCTCTGCACACCCTTGCTGTCGAGTTGCTGCTGAAAGTATCCCTTGCGATGGACCAGGGTGACGGCGCAAAGCCCCAGGCCCAGGTCGGCTGCGGAACGCATGGTGTCTCCTGCGAGCACACCCAGTCCACCGCTGTAGGTGGGCATGGCGGGCTCGATGGCGATTTCCATCGAAAAGTAAGCGACCGTGCCTTGTTCTGAGAGGCCTATCGAAGAAAAATCGCGCTGCTGGTTCGAAAAATGCATCCTGCTCTATCTCCCTGGCTAGCAGCCGGGCTGCTTGAACGATCCAGCCAATGCTTTTAAGCCGCACACCGGTGCAGAGTCGTCATGGGTCCTTCGCACAATTGCTGCGTATGCCTTCACCCACGCTTACCCGTTCGAACGCGCCATTTCTGCCTGCGGTGTTTGTGTTTCTATTCTAACCATCGGCCACCCAGCTTTATCACCAAGCGGACTGACACTTCTGTCGAGTGCCCTAGCGCTTCTGTGGGAGCGCAGCCTGCGGCACCTCGCTGTTCAGCGCGCGAACCATGAGGCGCACTGTTTACGACGTTGATACGGCTAAGGCTGAGTGGCCACAACCTGATCTGTAGCGTGGCTCAGTCGATTCCAAAGCTCATCGAGCCACTGCAGATGCTCCGGCTTCATAAGCACGGAACGCAGGCAGGTCACAGTGGAATGAGCCTGGCCGGGCCAGGCGTCAGCAGGGAAAAGACTGGTGGGCATGTGCGCCAAAGCAAGATGCAGTTGATTGCCGGCCGCAGTCTTGAAAATAGCTTCCGCCAACTGCGAAGAGGCGGCGACGCTCTCGGCACGCACTGCCCAGACCAGGATGTCGAGCTCGGGCGGGAAAGAAGAGAGAAAGCGCGGATCCGCGGATATTTTTTGGTGAAGGGCCATCGCAGCCGCCCGGCTGCTTTCGAGGCCGCGAGCGAACTCACCGCCAGGGATGAGCGGCAGCAACTGTTGCGTCGCCCACAGGGCGACGGCGGAAGCACCGGCGCGCGAGCACTCCAGGCTGATTTCGCCCAGATGCAACTGTTCTGAAGTGAAGTAAGTGTAGGGCGAGTCGTGCTTATAGAAGCGGCCTACCGCGGGATCACGGAAGAGGACACAACCACACCCGTAAGGTTGAAGCCCGTGCTTGTGAGGATCCACTACGATGGAGTCGACCTGCGCCAGGCAAGCGAAGGCTTGCTTTGCCTCCTCGCCGAGGTTCGCAGCCAGGGCAAAGTAGCCGCCGTAGGCCGCATCGACGTGAATGCGGAAATGGTAGCGATCACGCAGCGCAAGCACGTGATGCAACGGATCGACCGCCCCGGTCGCTGTGGCTCCGAGCGTCACGACGACGGTACCGACTTCTTCGGACTCGAGGACACGCTCAAGAGCAATCGGGTCCATGCGTCCTCGATTGTCTGCAGGCAGAGGGGTAAACGGAAGTTTCAGAACCGCGCTGATTCTGCCATGGGTGTAATGCGCCTGCTGAGAAGCGATAACACACTTGCCGGGCGCGAGCTGGCCCGCAATCCACAGTGCTTCGAGGTTGGCAAAAGTGCCCCCGCTGGTGAGGTGGCCCAAATAGTTCGTCCAGCCAAACATACCGGCAATGGAGCCAACCGCCTCCACCTCCATGCGCGAGCTGGCACGTCCGCCATCCAACGCGTGATTGTTAGGGTTGATCGTCATGGCAAGCGCATAGGCGGCGCGGGCAATGGGATGCGGAGGTTTGAGCATCTGCCCGGCATAGAGCGGGTGAAAGTAAGGGTAGTTATCTGTCAGACGCTCGGCTACGCGGCTCATCACCGCGGCCATTGCATCGACCGAGACGGGCTGAACAGTGGATGTGAGTTCCGGCAAATCGCGAAAACCTGCCTCAAGCTGTGGCAAAGCACCGGCAAGCAGCCGTATGGCGAGGTCATCTGGCATGGCTCTGAGATTCTTTCATAGCACTCGTCTACTTGCGGCTCTTGCCCAGTGCTTCCAGTGCGTCGCAGGCGGCCTTCAGACCATCTTCCCCGCGTAACTGCTCGCCGATGGCGGCGGCCCTTTGCCGCATGGCGGCATTCTCCAGCAATAGCTTGATCTTGCGAGCAGCCGCCTCGGCCGTATAGCGACTGCGCCGGATCACGCGCGCCACCCCCAGGCGCCGAACGCGTCGCGCATTGTCCGGCTGGTCATGGCTATAAGGCATCACCAGCATGGGTTTGCCGGACATCAATGCGTGCGCAGTCGTGCCTACGCCACCCTGGTGAATGATGGCCGAAGCGCGCGGAAAGAGCCGCGAGTAGGGTGCATAGTTGGCGACGCAAACACCCTCTCCCACCTCCGCCGGGATGTTGCGAGGGTCGCTACCTACCAACAGGACGGCCCGCTGCCCGACCAGCCGGGCAGCCAAAGCGCTCTGCTGGTAAAAATCGCCCGCGTCCAGAACAGCGGCTGAGCCGAGCGTAAAAACCAGAGGGGGCGGCCCCTGCTCGACAAAGCGCGCCACCGCCGGGGGAAGATCGCGATGACCTGCGTCGCCGTCGTAAAAGACGAAGCCAGTCACCCTGGTGGAAGCCGGCCAATCGGGCTGGGGCTCGCCCAGAACGGGTGAAAACATCGCCAGGACCAGATACGGCGAGTGCTTCGCTTCAAAGATGGGATCGGGGCCTCTGCCTAACCCCAATTCCGCACGGAGACGATAGATTGGTTCCGGCCAGCTTCGTGTGACCCAACGCGCGAAACGGGCAATCACCCGTCCCATTCCAGGCAGCGCTGGTTGCAAGCGCGCCAGCATGGGATAAGGGGGAAGAACGGGCGCATCGTAGCGCGAAAAAAATGACAAAGGAGCCAGCACATACGAGGCCCAGGGAATTCCGGTGACCTCGGCCACGATAGGAGCCTGATAGACCAGTTCACCGGCAAGTAGAAGATCGGCGCCTCCGCTGGCCTGCACCGCTGCGAGAAGCTCGCGGTAGCTTTGCCGGATAGCGGGGAAAAGAATCTCTCGCAGAGTCCGTTCCGTCCCCTTGCGAATATCCATCAGCATGGCCACGAGCTGATTGTTCTCCGGGTCAAGAATGGGGCCGACGGGAGCGAATTCCAGGCCCAGGGAGACGATTTTGGGACGAAACAGTTCAGGAACAGCCAACACGGGAACGTGGCCGCGGTGGCGCAACTCTAACGCCAACGCGATGAGGGGATGGATGTCGCCGAGCGTGCCGAAGCTGGAGAGAACAATGCGCATGCGCCTCTGCAGTGTAAATGCGCAATCATTGATTCAGGATGAGCGGATACCCAAGCCACGGGGAGAAGCTCGACGAAAGCAAATCTCTCCGCGCATGCCAACGCGCGCCTAGAATTTTTTTTCGAAGGCAGCGAAGCGGCGTTCCAGTTCGAATTGTTGCTGCGCCTTATCACTTGTCTCGAGGAATGAGGCGCACGGCCCACTGGCCTGCTCACGGCCGAGCTGTGTTTTGCAGACAGCCCGCGGATGGGTGTAACTCTCCCAGGGGCCGGGCTGCTCCCAAAGAGTATCTCCGGCAAGAAAGCTGTGCTCAAGACTAGTACGGACCATCTGTTTAAAGTCGCCGTAGGTGAGCGGATAGGTGGCTGCGGCACGCACGTATTCGTGGGTCATGTCGATGCGGGAAACTCCCTCGTCATCGGTCGAGAGGGCCACGGGCACATGGTAGCGACGGTACATGGGCAGGGGATGCTCTGTGCCTTTGACGTTGAGGATCACGTCGTTGCTGGTGAGATTGATCTCGACCATCACGCGTTTGGCGGCCATTTCTTTGAGCAACTCGTCGGGCTTGTCTTCATACATCACGTCGATGCCGTGGCCGATACGCTCGGCATGCGCCTCCTCAACGGCGGAGCGGATGTGAAAACGCAGCCCATCGGGCGTCACCATGCCAGGAGCTAGCTCCCCGGCGTGCAGCGTGATGTGCACTGTGGGATAAAGCGTGTGCAGCGCGTGGACCATCTGCATTTGCTGCGCGTAGTTGGCCATGACAACGCGGCCATCTTCCGGCTGCACCATGTTGATGCCCACGATGAAGGGGTCGGTTGAGGCCAACTCGAAACCGCAGAGCAGCTGGATAAAGACCGCTTCGGACGGTAGCGCCCGCAGCACCTGATAAATGAAACGGACCTGCACTTTGCAGTACGGCGTTGCTTGATTTGCGCTGCAGTGTTCTAGTTCGCGGCGCCGGTGCTCGCTATCATCCAGCTCGGCGCGCATGGCAGGCAAATATTTTTGCAGACCGGCGTCGAGTAGTTGCTGGCGCAGATGAGCGTAGTCGGTCTGCGCATCGATTGGAGTCAGATTCTCGCCCAGGGCCAAAGCCGGCCGGAAGTTGGGCGTGCTCATGATTTCGAGGTACTGGTCGTTCTGCGCGGCTGCGCGATTGACCAGTTCGTCGGCCCACTCGCCCTCATGCTTGGGATCCTCGACCGCCAGAAAGTGATCGAATGACGCGAAAAAGTGATCGTGACCCGATTCCTCGGTGGTGGGAACAAACGCGCGCATAGAAAACACGTTGATCAACTGGTCGTACAGCTTCTGGTTAGTCAGCGCATCGGCGACGCGCTGCCCCTCTTCTCCACAGACCGGCTGCGGAGGCAGACTCCGGGTCATGGCTGAGGTCTTGTAAAGCACCCTCGTTTTCGAGTTCACGCAAAGATTGTCTTCCACCGCTTCGCGGATCCAGCTTTCGGCGTACACGGCGCCTGCCAGGTGGGTGTGCAGGTCGGCGCCCTTGGGCATGTCGTGAAAGAAAGCGTAAAGGGCGAGCGGCCCCTGCTGCCGGGCGTGCTCCAGCGCCTTGGCTGCGCGGAGTTCCCCACCTTGCGGGACCGCGGCTGGTTGTGCCAGCGCTGCCGGCACAACGCCGAGCAACATGATTGGAGCAACCATGGAAACGACAGCGGAAACAACAGCGGAAAAGGCCATCTGGGCCCGGCGAAACAAGGCAGCGGAACGGGACATAGGGCGCGGCGTCTTTCCCGAACTGAGGTGCGAGCGAACAGTGTACGTCATTCTTGCCCGCCGAAGCCCCATGGCCGCCCTCATCGCAGCCTATGACTTGAGGGCCGGTAGCGGCCCCGGCGGCTGGAGTTTTGCACTGGGCGAACGGATTGCTATACTTACGCTTGTTGCTTGTGCACAGTTGCTGACCTTGGCCTGGCCTTCCGCCGAAGCTGGAGACTCAGATATCAACATAAGCGGAAGCAGCCCCTTGGATCTCCAAGGCCAGATAGCTCAGTGGTAGAGCGCGGCCCTGAAAAGGCCGGCGTCGGCGGTTCGATCCCGTCTCTGGCCACCACTTCCATTACACACCTCTGCATATCCCGATCACTGGGCTCGTCCTCGAGCCCGCTGCTTGAAGCAACAGCTTTCATATATGCGGTTTAGGGGACAGAGGGTGTCGGCTATTAGTTTGCAACGCGTTAGTATCTGCTCTTTTGGAAGAACCGCTGGGAGGGGAGGAGCGATTCGGCTTCATCATCCTCACGTCCGTCTGCGCGTGTCACAACGTCGTCAGGATCGGGAAGCGATTCGGCGCGAAGCACGGTGAGAGTGCGACCGTATTCTCCAAGTCCGATCACCTCTTCGCTAACCTCCGTATCCGGTCCGTCAAACCAGTCGTCCAGAGTCGCGTAGCCACATGCGGTTTGCGCGTTTTGGACATTGGCGGTGTCGCCCGAGAACTGGACCGTGAGTGTGGACGCTGGTACGCCGTTGCCCTTCTTTAGCCAGGTGAGATTTCGCTGGGCGCGGAGCGTAGGCGACATGATCGAAAACAAGACTTTCCCGCTCATCGACAGGATGACCGCCACGGGTTCGGTGACTAGCCGAGCATAGTGAATCGCAGTCGACGTGAGGGACATCTGGCACAAGTCAGCAATGGCTTTGACGGCACCCAAGCCCTCCCCGGCAGTAGACGCGGCTTCGCGAAACATCGACTTCGGACCCGAGCTACCGGTCAACTTAAGAACATCACCGATCCGGATGAACGTGCCGAAGCGCTTACTGGCCTTTATGGAGTGGACGCGAAACATACCCGGGGGGGGAAACAATTCTTCTCTTTGACGATCTCTTTCGTTCCCGCTCAACGCTTAATGCGATCTCCTCGTTGGTACGGGCAGAAGGTTCCGCTGCGCACGTAGACGTACTCACCATTACTCGAACCCGGAGCAATCAATGAATACGATATTCATCGGCGGTTCCCGCCACATCTCACGTCTTCCATCCGAAATCAAGGATCGGTTGAACAAGGTTATTGATAATCAACACTGCGTCTTAGTCGGGGATGCCAACGGTGCGGATAAGGCAGTTCAAAAACACTTTGCAGATGCTTCCTATGACAAAGTGAGTTGCCTTTTGGTTAAGAGGGATGTATCATTTTTGGTACACACGAAAAGAGGACGGATGAAGAAAAAACAAGCCCCGGAAGTGCCGGTGCGGTTTTACCGATCTGCTACGGGACGCGAGCCGGTGCTGGAATGGCTCCGCAGTCTCGACAAAGAAGATAGACGGGCAATCGGACTAGATCTCATGCGAGTGCAGTTCGGTTGGCCTATCGGGATGCCGTCGATGCGTAGTTTGAAAGACGGGTTGTGGGAAGTGCGCTCCAACCTGCCAAGCCAAAGATCGCACGGTTGATCCTGTGCTTTCACGAAGAGACCCTTGTCGTGCTGCGCGGCTTCATCAAAAAGACGCAGAATGCGCCATGCCACCGGAAAAGTAGGTGAGGAAGCGGTTCGTCGTGCCGCCAAGAAGCTACGCCCTGAACATCCCTTCCCGCAGAGTGCATAGCATGGGCATCTAGCCCAGCCGCTGACGACCTGTCACCGGCTGATACCGAATGTGGGTATCAGTGAGGGCGAATTCACCGATGTGCTTAGGCGGACAAACCACCTCGGCCCGTGGGTTGGTTAAATTCCTTAGACAATCTATCCTCGACTCCTGTCATCTGCGTTGAAAGAGGCTTGAAGGTGAACAACTATCAAGATTCATCGTTATGGGAAACCGCCTTCATCTCTCGGGCGGACACTCGCTTCACGGAAGAACGCAGCCTTTTTCGGGAGCAGTACCTGAACCTGAGAAAAAAAGTAGAGAAACTTGTCGCGCTGATCCCCACCGATATTCCCGGCCTCACTGTCCACGATATAACTCACCTCGACGCGCTGTGGGAGACTGCAAGCACGATCGCAGGAATTACTTACCCCCTAAACCCTGCGGAAGCCTATGTACTTGGAGCAGCAATCCTTCTACATGATGCCGGAATGGCCCTTGCGTCCTACCCTAGAGGCCTCTCCGATATTTACTGCACGACGGAGTGGAGAGACAGTATGGCGGCGAATCCGTGCGGAGCCAACACGGATGAGGACCGTCCGAATGACAAAGATAGTACCTCGGAGCCTGTGAGAAAGGCCGTCCTGGCGTGGGTTTTGCGCTCTCTTCACGCTAAGCACGCTGTAGATCTCCCCTTCGTATCTTGGCCGAACGACGGAGGAAGTCAGAGTTATCTGATAGACGATGAGAGTCTGCGCGACTTCTACGGCAGCGTCATCGGAAAAATTGCGGCAAGCCATCATCTGCCCGTAACCAAACTACCGACTTTCCTCCCACACTCGGTTGGAGCGATCAGCTCAGTTCCAAATGCTTGGACCGTAGATCCTCTGAAGCTGGCATGTCTGTTGAGAGCAGCAGACGCCGCACATATCGACGAAAGGAGAGCGCCCAAATTTCTCGCGCTGTTGCTTCGGCCTCATGGTGTTTCTAAAGTGCATTGGAATTTTCAGGGAAAACTCGCCAAGCCCCGCCTGGATTCCGATGTACTGGTATTTACCTCAGGGCCCGAATTCGGTCTGGCCGACGCCGACGCTTGGTGGTTATGCTTTGACACAATCAGCATGGTTGACAGAGAGCTTCGGGACTGCGATGTCCTTCTTGAAGATTTCCAGCTTCCTCGTTTTGCAGCGAAACGAGTGCGCGGAGCGGAGTCTCCGAAGGCGATGGCACAGTTAATCAAGACCAAAGAATGGGAGCCTGTCGACACATCCATTCGAGTTGCCGACGTCCCGCGGGTAGTTGAAATGCTCGGGGGCGCGCGCCTCTATGGCCGCAACAACTCTGTTCCCATCCGTGAGTTAATACAGAATGCCACGGACGCCATTGCGGCCCGGTATCTCTTAGAACCACGCCCCCCCGGCTATGGCCGCGTAAGGATATGGCTGGAACAGCACGACAGTATCTGGCAGCTCAATGTCGAAGATAACGGCGTGGGCATGTCTGAAAGAACGCTTACGGAAACTCTGCTTGACTTCGGAAACTCGTTCTGGTCGTCGGAATCCGTCAAGACAGAGTTTCCCGGCCTCCTTGCTAAGGGGATGAAGCCCATCGGGCGCTTCGGAATCGGATTCTTCTCGGTTTTTATGCTCGGAGACGTTGTGCGAGTGATCTCACAGCGATACGACCACGCCAAGGAATCGACCTCGGTCTTGGAGTTCAGGTCGGGACTCGAAATGCGTCCCATCCTTCGAAAATCGACAAAGGCTGAATATCTGCGCGACGGAGGCACCAAGGTCGTCATCGACCTCAAGTCGACACCTTCGGAGAGAAGGGCTTTATAGCAGCAATCAAAGCAAATGACCCCGATGACGGCCTTAGAGCAATCCTTCCGTCCATCTGTCCGAGCGTAGAAGTGAACGTGAGCGTGGGCCAAGACGACATATTGGAACCCTACTTTGGGGCAAATGATTGGACAGAAATAGACGGGGAGCAACTTCTGCGGCGAATCGGTCACGGAGAGCTAGGCGCGTTCTTCCAATCCGGAGGATGGAGCGATGAGAAGCTCTGCGCGACGTATGGGAAGCTGGTAAGACCACTCATCGGTGCAGGTGGGATCGTTTACGGCCGAGCCTGTATCAAAGGAACGGCTTCGTACACTCGCACTAACGTCGGAACGATCACAGTGGGTGGGTTCTCGGCGAAGCATATCGCTGGAATCGGCGGTGTCTTAGTCGGAACTCCACAGACAGCGGCGAGAAACTCCGCCTTCCCGAACGTTACTGCTGAAGCACTCTCTTCATGGGCATCAGAGCAGGCGACAATCATCTCTGGATCAAACTTGTCTGGAGAGGTCAAACTCCGGGCAACAGGCATTGTGATGCAATGCGGAGGCGATCCAGGGAATCTACCAATCCTGAAGTTTGGCGATGACTACCCGGCTTTGGACCAGCTACGGAAACTGCTGGCCAGTGTTGATCAGCTTAACGTCTATGAAGGTGAACAGATAGACTACGACGAAGATCAAGATAAATGTCACCCACGCGATTTTGCGCGAGATTTTGAGGCAGAGCCATCGATAGGCTTTCTTTGCAGGATGCCCGGAAGCATCCTTGAGACGGAGGGCAAGAATTGGCCCGCTTGCATCTTGGATCATGTTCCGTCGCTGACCTATGAAAGACAGTTATTGAGCATTTTCGAGGACGCTTGGGGAGGCTGTGAATCCTGGTCCTGTGACGGGGTCAAAGTGGGTTCTGTTGGCAACTACGATGTCGAACGATCGGTGACCGTTTATGCGAGGCCCGAAGCTGAGCCAGAGTTCTAACTACCAGACGCATCCTGTTATCCTTGCCATCAACTGAGGAGAGTGTACTTTGAAATACACCGTTGAGGAGGTCTTCCGCACCGAAGGCATTCCAGAGTTCACTTTCGTGAGGGCATCGAACTTCGGCGAGATTCTGGTTGACATCAGAACACCGGGAAAACCTGTCATCATTGAGGGGCAATCGGGCACGGGGAAGACGACGACAGCCAAGAAAATATTGGAAGAATGCATCCCCGATGCTGGGTTCCAGTACCTCTCAGCTCGACGAACAATCGATCTGCCTAAAATCATCGCACTCGCAGAAAACGGCGCCACAGGGCATTTCATCATCGATGATTTTCATCGACTCGACGATGGCGTTCAGACGAAGATCGCAAACCTAGCAAAACTAGCTGCGGAAGAGTATGACGCAGCGGTGTATCCAAAGCTGGTTCTCATCGGAATCAACCAAGTTGGAAGTGAACTGATCCATCTTGTGCATGACATCGCAAAGCGATGCGGAATTCACCGCATAGGTCCGGCGACAGAAGCAATCGCCGCCGAACTAATAAAAAAAGGAGAAGAGAAACTTAACGTCACCTTTGCATCATCAGAGCAAATCTTTGCTGAAACGCGGGGTGACTATTGGCTGACACAGCTTGTCTGCCAAACGGTATGTATTCTCAACAATGTCACTGATACTGCGGCGGCCACGCAGCCACTTCAGTTCTCCACATCTGAACTTCGTCAGCGCGTAACCGCTCGCTTGGAACATTCCTATCAAGAAACAGTAAAGGAATTCTGTCGGGGGAAGCGTTTTCGGTCAACAAACGATCCATATCTCAAGCTGCTACGTGCTATTAGTGAGCAGGATAGTTCAATCGTAGACCTCACAGAACTAGCAAATGCAAACGAGGCTGTGCGTGGAAGCATAAACAACATCAAGGAGAAGCGACTCTCGATTCTGATCGACTCCAAACCTATCTGTGACCGCTATTTCTATTACAACCCCGAGACAAAGCATTTCGCGATAGAAGATCCAGCACTCTTCTATTACATTAAGCATCTCGATTGGGACGCCCTACGCCGTATATGTGGATTCCGCATCGGACAACGTGACTATGAATTCGACTTCGCCGTGTCCTTTGCTGGAGAGAACCGTAGATTGGCTAAGCTGATCGCGGAGCAGCTCGGAACCCTAGATTCATCGGTTTTCTTCGACGAGTTTTTCGAGACGAACTATCTCGGAACAGCATGGCACGCGCAGTTTCAGCGCGTGTTCGGAGAGCAGTGCCGGTTCGTCGTGTGTTTATTAGATAGTCACTATGTTGAGAAAATCTGGCCCACTTTCGAACGCGAATCTTTCGCGCCCCGCGTACCGGAGGGTGCCGTCATACCGATATTTCTGGATAAGACTGTTGTGCCAGGAATTTCAAAGGACATCGTTGGAATCGTCTTCGGAACAGAAAACATTCCAGAAGACGAGTTGCCCAACCGCGTGACAGATGACATCGTCTTCAAACTAATGGGACGGCTGGATGACCTCTGAGGTTTGAGAACGACGACGCTCTCAACCCAAATCCAACACACTGGAAAAACTCCCTGAACGTATCCTCAACTACTTTGAAGCTCCTGGCTGTGCCATCTAACCCATTGGTAATAAGTTACTTGAGTCGCTCGTAGCCCGAAGGGCGCACAGGTGAATTGCGTTTTTAGGCCGCGATGTTGCGTCGTGGATCCAGCACCCTCCCGATCGTCGGTATCTGAAAAGGAGTGTGCATCACTGAACGATCCCGTCTCTGGCCACCACTTCCATTACACACCTCTGCATATCCCGATCACTGGGCTCGTCCTCGAGCCCGCTGCTTGAAGCAACAGCTTTCATATATGCGGTTTAGGGGACAGAGGGTGTCGGCTATTAGTTTGCAACGCGTTAGTATCTGCTCTTTTGGAAGAACCGCTGGGAGGGGAGGAGCGATTCGGCGCGAAGCACGGTGAGAGTGCGACCGTATTCTCCAAGTCCGATCACCTCTTCGCTAACCTCCGTATCCGGTCCGTCAAACCAGTCGTCCAGAGTCGCGTAGCCACATGCGGTTTGCGCGTTTTGGACATTGGCGGTGTCGCCCGAGAACTGGACCGTGAGTGTGGACGCTGGTACGCCGTTGCCCTTCTTTAGCCAGGTGAGATTTCGCTGGGCGCGGAGCGTAGGCGACATGATCGAAAACAAGACTTTCCCGCTCATCGACAGGATGACCGCCACGGGTTCGGTGACTAGCCGAGCATAGCGAATCGCAGTCGACGTGAGGGACATCTGGCACAAGTCAGCTGTCCGTCTACGTGGACATCTTGTCTATGTCCCTGGCGACTGAACCGCCATAGCCTTTTCTTTCGCCAGTAGGTCAAGGCTAAACGACCACCGGCTGAAAGCCGGTGGGTTTGATTGCGACTGAAAGTCGCCTGTTTGCGGCTGAAGCCGCCTGGAAGGCTCCCGGCTGAGAGCCGTCTCAAGGCTCGCTTGGCGCGGTAATCTTGAAGTTCTCCCCAGGGTCTTCCCACTGCTGACTTTCGATGTACTTGCGGATCGTCTCCTCGTCCACCGCGCCCACGCTCGCGCAAAAGTACCCTCCTGCCCACAGATGTTGTCCCCAATAACGCTTCTTCAACTGCGGAAACTCGTCTTGCAATATCCGGCTTGACCGGCCCTTCAGGTACTGCACAAGCTTCGCTGGAGCCAACTGCGGCGGTACACTCACCACCATATGTACATGGTCCGGGCTCACCGCACCCTGCACGATCACTACTTCCCGTCCTTCGCATATCTGACGCAGCAGATCTCGCGTCCGTACAGCGATCTCTCCTCGCAACACCTTGTAGCGCTACTTCGTGATCCACACCACGTGGTACTTCACGTCCCAAATCGCGTGAGAACTCTTTCGATACTCCACCATCCTTACAGTATCCAGCACAGACGCTGAAAGCTGACCGCCTAAAGGCGGTGGGTTTAGACCCGGCGATGGAGACTAAACAGTTGTGGCCCGTAAAATCCTGAGGAGTCCGTGGTGTACCCACGCGCTCCAGGTAGGCGGGCGAAGCACATAACCACATTGTGTATCAAAATGCAGCTGCAGCCGTTGAGAGAAAAGGTCAAAAGACGGGTAGGGGTAGACCGGACCTTTCCCGCTCGTATTGAGTTGCCTTTTGGTTAAGAGGGATGTATCATTTTTGGTACATCCGAAAAGAGGACGGATGAAGAAAAAACAAGCCCCGGAAGTGCCGGTGCGGTTTTACCGATCTGCTACGGGACGCGAGCCGGTGCTGGAATGGCTCCGCAGTCTCGACAAAGAAGATAGACGGGCAATCGGACTAGATCTCATGCGAGTGCAGTTCGGTTGGCCTATCGGGATGCCGTTGGTGCGTAGTTTGAAAGACGGGTTGTGGGAAGTGCGCTCCAACCTGCCAAGCCAAAAGATCGCACGGTTGATCCTGTGCTTTCACGAAAAGACCCTTGTCGTGCTGCACGGCTTCATCAAAAAGACGCAGAAGACACCGGCAGAAGATTTAGAAACGGCGAAGCGGCGAATGAAGGAAGTCACACAATGACGAAGCGGAACAAGCATATCGGATCGTCCCTCGATGATTTTCTGAAGGAAGAAGGCGTTCTCGAAGAGACTCGCGCTATTGCTCTCAAAGATGCGCTGGCGTGGCAGGTCCAACAGGTTATGGATAAAGAAAAGATCACGAAGGTTGAAATGTCGAAACGCATGCGCACGAGTCGCGCCGCTCTCGATAGGCTGCTTACTCCTGGCAATGCCTCCGTAACACTGCAGACTCTCACCAGGGCGGCACATGCAATAGGCCGTGATCTACGTATCGAACTGGTTTAGAACAGCAAATTCGGTACAACGAATCTTAATTCTTTCTTCACTGAATACACGATGTACAAGGCCAGCAGAGGAGGAAAGGGAGTAGGGCGCTTTCTCTGGCTCAAAGCCTTTCCACTTGCGGAAGTGGAAAGCCCTTTCTGGAAAGGAGACAAACTCCTCACGGGTAGCCTCTTTGGCCGCAAGGCTGCAGCCGGCCGTCGCCTTTATGCGCGATCATCTATGACGGGGTTGTCCTGGTCGCTCATGGAAAATGGCAGGAAAAACCGAAAGACCGTACCTGAGTAATTGGGCGCATCGGCGCTGCGGACTTTAAGCGTCCCCTTGTGCCGAGAGACGACTTCTTTACTTATCCAGATACCCAGCCCGGTTCCTCCGATTCCCTTCGTGGTGAAAAACGGCTCGAAGATTCGTTTCATGTTTTCACGTGCGATGCCGGAGCCGGAGTCGGCTATCGTCAGCACGATCCCTTTGCGACTCGTGGGCCAGTCTCTGGAAATGTGAGTGCGGACAAGCAGGCGTCCACCTCGCTTACTCATCGCATCGATCGCATTTCCAATTAGGTTGTTGAGCACCTGCCTTACGTCGCCGGCAAAACAGATAATCACGTCCTGCGTGCGGTGGCTGACTTCGACGGAGATGTTGGAGTTGCGCAGCTTGCCCTCGTAGATGGTGAGAACGGTCGAGAAGAGATCGGCGACTTCGACAGGCTGCGGGAGCGAAGCCTGTTTATGGAAGCGCAATGTCGAGCTGGCGATCACCGAGACGCGTCCCAGTTCGTGATCGGCCGTCTTCAGGTACTCATCCACGTCGGGCGGTAGAGGTCTGCTCCGTGCAAGATAGAGAAGGTTCGTGACCGCCTCAAGCGGATTGTTGATTTCGTGAGCAATCGAAGTAGCGAGACGACCGACTGCCGCCAGCTTCTCGCTTTGTATCAGCGCAAGCTGGGCGCGTTTGAGTTCGCTGATGTCGCGACCTTCCGGCACGAGGAAGATGACTTCCCCTTCGGAATTAACGACAGGGGTAAGGGAAAAATCGAAGTCGATCGTTTCCCCGGAAGGTCGAATCAATGACTCTGACGGATAAGGCTGGCCGCACGGCGCCGCTCAGCGACACTGCGAAACACGAGGACGACTCCGGAGAGACTGCCATCGCGATTACGCAGGGGCGCTCCGCTATCGTCAATGGGAACCTCGGTTCCGTCTTTGCGGATGAGGACTGTGTGGTTCTCAAGAGTAACGATGGCATCCAGCCGCCTCACCCTATCGGCAGGACTCTCGACAACGAGACGCGTGCGCTCGTGCACGATGTGAAAGACTTTGGCCATGGGCTCACCGATTGCTTCGTCTTTGCGCCAGCCCGTGAGCTCCTCAGCAACCGGATTCAACATCGTGATGTTGCCGGTCCGATCACAGACCATCACCCCGTCGCCTATGCTTTCGAGCGTGGTGTGCAAAGAGTCTCGCTGTATCTCGGTCTCGTTCAGTTGTAGCCGAAACGCACGCGCAATCTTTCCAAACAGAGACACTCCGTGCCCTATCAGCAAGAGGGCCACTATGGCCGCGCCGCCAATTCCGAAGAACGGAAGCCGGGTAAAGAGTCCATTGATCTCAGTTCTTCGTGTCTCTCGAACGCTGTTCTCTTCCGATATCAAAGCGGCAAGCTCGACCCGCATGGTATCCATCGCCTGCTTCTGCTTCTTCAGCAAATCAACTTCCGCGTCGCGGGAGAGATCGCGGGTCAGCAGCGTTTGGTTAATTTGATCGAAGTTTTTGAAGCTATCGACCATCGTGACGACATGTTGCGATTGAGACGAACTCGTCGAGGCCAACCGGGAGAGTCCACTTAGCTCCCCATGGAATCGAGCAGATGCCTCCGTATAAGGCTGAAGGAACCAGGGATCCCTGGCGATCAGGAAACCACGGATGCCGGTCTCCTCATCGACGATGCTGTTCAGCAAGGCGTTGGCCTGCAGCAGCAAGGACGTCGCCCGAGATGCCTCCGCCCGCATCAGGGTGATCTGATGGAGCTGTATACCGAGGATCGTGAGGAAGACTACGAGAGAAAAAATTGGAACAAACGTAAAGCGCAGCAACAAACTGCGAAATGACGACTCCGTCATGTGCACCGTTCTCCGAACGATTCCTACTTGGCCTGTGCGTCCAAAGCCTGTTGTGAGGGACGGAAAAACAGTGACCGTTAATAAACGCTGACAGCCATTTCAGCGCGACCGCTTTCGCCCCTGGCAACCGCTGGATCTTGCAACATGACGTCACCCAGGTTCAACGAATCTGAGATGCACCTGAGCAGATCGGTTGGGTGAACCGGTTTGGTCAAAGTTGTAAACATTTTTCCTTCGGCGCGCGCTTCCGCAAGCAGGTCAACCGTCGCCGCCTGCCCGGAAAATAACAAAATCCTACAAGCAGGAGCCGACTCGGCCAACGCGATCGCAAGCTCCACACCCGTCATCCCCGGCATAACGACATCGGAGATCAGAAGATCGGGCGGGACAATTTGCGCCAGCTCCAGCGCCTCCATTCCATCGTAAGCGGTTAAGGTCGCGAAGCCATTCATATTCAGGATCATGGTCAACGTATCCGCGATCATTCTTTCATCGTCTACTACCAATATGACGCGACGCTCGGGTTCCATGCTGTTTCGATCAGCCGGCACCTGGGAAAGAGGGATAGTCTGAAAATTCATTTTCGGGGACATCGGGATACCTCTGAGATCCACCCTAACCGCGCCCCGTCGAGATGGGTTAACTCTTTTATATCTCACACTTGCAGGTGAAATTACGCTTTATTTAAGTCGCCTGGCGGAGTCGCTTCACTCGAAGATTCCGCTTGACGACGAGTACGACTTATCGGAGTATGGTGATGTTTACGTCACGTTTACGTCTGGTTAAGTCCGGTCACGTCTGGTTACGCAAAAGGGGAAGATGATGTCTGGCGATCGAGAGCTCGCAATTGGTTCCATGAAATTCGAGTCGATCCTTCAGGTCGATGTTCCCAAAGGAAGAGATGGCAAGCACAAGCAGATCATTCTTCAACTGCTTAGTGACATCGCACAACTGAACCCGGGAACTGCCTTGAAGATTCCTCTCGCGGAGCTACCCGACTCGAAAGAAAACATTCGCGCAGCTCTAAGTCGTGCTGCGCGCCCAAAGGCGATTGACCTCGCAACCTCCAGCGACGACACCTATCTCTACGTGTGGAAGACCGCAAAGACGAGCCGCTAAGATACACCTGCATGGGCTGCTGGATACCATGGAAGGCGGCGCCCCAACACGACGTTAGCCGCCCGCATGCCGCCACCTCTTGCACAGAGCGGTCACCACGCAGACCTGTTGCCTCTCCCGCCGCAGGCACGTATAAGCGCCCCGCTCCAGCCACGCCATGGGTAAGCGTATGACTTTGGCGCTTCGACACTCATCCGCGCGTTTTGGCTTTCTTTCCTATGGAGGTGTACTTCTTCTTCACGGCTGCTTTGACTGTAGCTTTCTCAGATGGCGTACCGTGTTGCGACACGCGTGCAAGCGCATTTTTTGCGTGAGTGACATTTTCGATTGGATATTTGCGTTCCTTCGGTTCTGCGAAGGATTTTGCGGGAAGGGCTTTTCGTGCTGAGCTGGATAGCTTCGCCATGGAGACCTCGCTTGTTGATGATCGGTGAGGGTACTGGAGCGGCTGCTCCGCCGTGGCCCATCGCTTCTCAACCGATTCGGTGAAGATACATACCCAAGTTTCGAATTCTCTTTCGAACGCTCTCGCTATTTGTTGTGATGCAAATGCGATGGAACGCAGTCACTTCGATGAAACATGGAAGTTCGGTTGGGCTGGAAACGATAGACAAGTATCGATTGAGGAGCTACACACCGAAGGAAACTACAGGGTGTGGCAAAACTGGAAATGCAGGTATTCTTCGACAACAACAAGAACCAGAGTCAGCACAGAAAGCGCGATTTGAAGCGCTTCCATTCGCCTCTGATGCGCGGTGAGCGGACGCAAACGCCAGCGCGCCGCAGGCCGGTTCCGCAAATGCCTTGCATGAAACACGATGGCGAGCGTGAAGAGCGAGCCAGATAAGGCGCCAATCAGTAACGCTATCCTCAACCAGGTGATCTGATGAAATCTGTCGAGTGCGGAACCAAGGCCCGCGGTCATTGCGAGCGCGCCGACTCCAATCACCAGGCGAACACCATTCATCGTCACAATGACTGTGCAGACACTTTGCAGAACTGAGAAGAGCAGGCCGGAAGCTGCGATAGCCAATTGCCTGCCAGTTCGCGGAGATGCCATCTCCGGCATAACAGCATCACGCTCTCGAACCTCGATCTCCGTCCGATACACGCTACCTTCTCTCTATCTCGCCAATCGCTCCGTTCGCAGAATCCTACCGTTATCTATCCGTGCGGATTGCCGAGATACCCTTTGATGTCGACCTCGTCATGAGGCAACCATCATAGCGCAGATCAGCATGAGCGCAGAACCGCCGGACAGCCAGGGGGAGGAAGACGCCGTATATTGTTCTAGCAGCTTAAGTTATGGCTTACCATCTGGGGGAATTCGGCCTAACTCGCGAGCAACTATCGTCTGGCAAACGAATGATGAGTTTTGAACCCCCAGAGGCGTTCGGTGTCGTCTGACTGCTGCGATTGAGAGCAGAACCAGCATAGCTGTGCCCGGTCGACATCGATAAAGTTGAATTTTTCTTGAGGAACAATTCGGTCGTTCTCCCCAACCACTGGGTCCATGGGTTGGGTCGATGTGCGAATCTAGTGTCAATCGTTTCTAAGCGAGCAAGAAGGAGAGCAGTTATGGGCAAGTTAGACGGTAAAGTGGCGGTGATCACCGGTGCAACCTCCGGAATGGCGCTGGCGTCGGCAAAGCTGTTTGTCGAAGAGGGAGCGTACGTCTTCATCACCGGCCGGAAGCAAGAGAATCTGGACCAAGCGGTCAAGGCGATCGGGCGGAATGTGACCGGAGTGCAGGGTGATTCGGCGAAACTGGCGGATCTCGACCGGCTCTTCGAGACGGTCAAGAGGGAGAAAGGCCATGTCGATGTCGTGTTTGCCAGCGCTGGTCATGGAGGGCGCGCTCCGTTGGGGCAGATCACAGAGGAGCAGTTCGACAACATCTTTTCGCTGAATACCCGCGGCACTCTCTTCACCGTGCAGAAGGCGTTGCCCATGATGCGTGATGGCGGATCGATCATCATGAATGGGTCGATCGCTCACCTCAAGGGTATGCCAGGGATGAGCGTTTATGCAGGAAGCAAGGCAGCGCTGCGCTCGTTCGCGCGATCCTGGGTGGTGGAACTCGCAGAGCGCAGGATTCGGGTGAACGTACTGAGCCCGGGACCAACCGCTACCAACGCTCTCGCGAATATTCCTGCAGAAGCGAAGGAGTACTTCCTGTCAGGAATTCCTCGTAAGGAATTGGGACGTGCAGAGGAGATCGCGACGGTGGCTCTTTTTCTCGCCTCCGACGACTCCAGCTTCGTAAACGGCATCGAACTTTGCGTCGATGGCGGTATGGCGCAGATCTAAGTGCTGAACATGCCAAGCAGGTATGACCGCAACACCACGGCACTCGCGACATTGCGCATCACCGTCGGAATTTTCTTTGTGCTCTTTGGCGAGTACAAAGTCTTCGGGACAGACTTCACGCTCCATGGTGGGTTTGAAGAGTGGATCCGAAGCTTCCTCGCCCAAGGCGCTTACCCGTGGATGAAGCCTGTACTCGAGAGCATCGTATTGCCGCACGCGCGGCTATGCGCATTTCTGACTGCCTATGGCGAGTCGATGATCGGGTTGGGACTTGTAGCCGGCGTTCTGACTCGCATCGCCAGCGGGTTCGGTATCGTGCTGATGGCGCTTCTCTGGGCGTCGGCCGGCTACCCTGGACCGCATGTCGACCTATGGCGTTACTTTGGCGCGTCGCTGCAGTGGTCCGTTTTCATAGCGTGTTTCACCGCGTTCATGATCGGCGAACCTGAGGCGCGGTGGTCGCTCACACCGTACTTGAAGCATTTCATCCGGAGGAGGAAAGCGGGTTAAGTGGACGGCGTATTCGAAACGGTCTCTGTTCTACTGTCTTTCTTCAGAAGATCTGAGCGATTCGGGCGTTCAAGCATTTTCACAAATGGTTGTAAGGGAGGAATATGCCCTGGACGCAGGTGTTCCGTCAAAGAACACCTGCACATAACCACTCCCACCACATCACAGTATTTGTGAAAATGCTCTCAAGCTCGCTGGACGATCACTGTGTGGGTCGCCGAGTAATGGCCTCTCGAATCGACGCGAGAGGTGCATGGGAATCGAGCTCGATGCCATTCGATCCCATGCGCACTCCCAGGTCCAGCCAGAGCTGATTTAAGTCGACAGAGACGGGACGGTCCTTCCAGGCGTTGTACAGATCTGAGAGCACCGTGGTTCCCGTTGCCTGGTCACCGATGCTCAGAATCTGTTTAACGGGCCGCTCGGTATCGATCGTATCCCGAGCGGCTACGATTGCGCGAAGAGCATCTTGCAGACCTTTTCGATTCTGGGTTGCCTCGTGGATTTTGACATCGGCCATGAGACAAAACATGGCTCCCCCCCAGTAGGTACGCCCCCAGGTGTGTGTTTGGTTCAGACCCCGGTCTCCCGAACGGGGCTCGCCGTTAGGCATTCCCCGAACCATGCCGCGCCATACCTGCTGGTCCGACATTTGGCCAGCCTGGGCGCGTGCGACCGGTTCGACATAGGAAGCCAGGCCTTCCTCAAGCCATTCCGATTCATCTGGAAGCGACGCAAGAGCCATGTGGACCAATTCATGTGTCATTGTCCAATCCGAATCCAGATCGCTTCTTGTTACGCCACCATCCAGCCCCATTCTCGACAAGCCCTGAACGCCATCGACGTCTCCCCAGGTCGTGCCATGAATCCCGTCGTCATCACCCCGGCTCTGGTTCACCTTCACTCGGACGCGTTCGACCGGAAAGGTCCCGTAATAAACTGTCACGGCGTTGGCAGCTCTGCGAACCCATTCCAGGATATCCTCCGTTTGCAGAGTAGAGCTGTCCTGACGAATATCGACCTCTATTTGCGCTCCTCCGACTTGCAGGACATGTCGAGGCGCATCGACCCGCACGAGACTCACGGCGGTCGGCAGAAGATCGGGCTGGAGAGAAGGAACCACAGACATGCTCAGCAAGCCTGGCAAAAGTAGAGCTACCACGTTCATTCGATTTCCCCAACAAACTCGAATTCTCTGAGACTCTTGCCCGGCCAAAAAGGCCGTCTTGACACGGGATTGGAACCGCCGAGCGGCGAATGGTTACGGCGAACGGTTACATCCGTCATTTTTGATTCGACGGCTCAGCCGATCGTCCGGTTCGCGGTTCCCCGATCCGACTCTTTGTTTTCTCGCAAGTCAGTTGCTCCAACCCTGACGATGCGCTCTGCGGCGCACACTGCGGCGCGCACTGCAGCGTTAGACTGGAGGCCAGTGCCCAAGTGAATGAGGAGGAACGGTCATGAGTGAAAATCTTTCAGAGCAAACAGCGAAGCGCGCCTTTGTACCGGAGGCGCCCGAAAAACTTTCCGGTCGGAGCAAGGCTCAGATCGCCGTACCTTTGACGTCCGTCCGCAAGATCGAAGCCGATGGTGTCCAGGTCTTCTACCGGGAAGCTGGCGACCCGAGCGCGCCGGTGCTTCTCTTGCTGCATGGGTTCCCGGCATCTTCGTTCATGTTTCGCGAGCTCATTCCACGTCTTGCCGATCACTACCGGGTCATCGCGCCGGACTTGCCTGGTTTCGGATTTACGGAAGTGCCTGAGAAACGAAAATATACCTACTCCTTCGACGCGTTGGCCACGACGATCGAAGCCTTCACGGAAGCACTCGGACTGAACCGCTATGCACTCTATGTTTTCGATTATGGCGCGCCCACAGGCTTCCGCCTGGCGATGGCTCACCCCGAACGAGTTGCAGCCATCGTTTCACAGAACGGAAATGCCTATGAAGACGGCCTCGGTGATGCCTGGGGGCCAATCCGGAAATACTGGGCGATGCCGACAGCGGTAAACCGCGACGTGCTGCGGGACAACATTTTGACCCTGGAGGGCACGCGCTGGCAGTACACCCACGGCGTGGCAATTCCAGACAGCGTTGCGCCTGAGTCCTACACCTTGGATACGGCGCTGATGGAGCGGCCAGGGAATAAAGAGATTCAGCTGGACCTATTCTTGGACTATGCATCGAACGTGAAGCTATATCCAAAATTTCAGGAATATTTTCGTAGATCGAAGCCGCCCTTGCTTGCAATCTGGGGCAAGAACGATCCTTTTTTCATCCCAGCCGGGGCGCACGCATTTCGCAAAGACCTACCGAACGCGCAGGTCCAGTTCCTGGATACCGGGCATTTTGCGACAGAGACACACTTCGTTGAAATTGCCGCTGCGATGAGAGAGTTTCTTGAGGCGAACGGCCTCACCCCGAGCGCATAGCGAGGTTTGAGGATGAATTCCTCCGTTCAAACCGGCATCGGCGCCAAGCCTCAGGCGCTTACGTTCGCTCCAAACCCTGCATCGCGTGATCGAATATTTCGTCGATGTAGGCATCGGAGAGCGGCCCGGTCCCCATCTGCAGTCGGTAATAGAGGGGAGCATAAAGAATGTCGATCATCGCGTCCGGGTCCGCATCCGGTCGCAGAAACCCCTCTCGTATCCCTTGCTCAAAATAGGCGATGGCCATCCTGCGCCTGGGCATGGTCCACCGTTGACGAAGCGCGATGGCCAGTTCGGGATCGAATTGGGCTTCCGCAAGCAGCGCCCGGATAAGCGCCCCATCTCTACCCCGGAACGCCTTCGCCATGGTGCGCATCTGCAGACGAATGCTGTCCTTATAGGTTTTCGCGGGCACAAACAGGGTGCCAGGATCCACCCGTGCTACGAAGGCGTCCATGACGATAGCCGCCTTGTTGGGCCAGCGACGGTAGATAGTCATGCGCCCCACACCGGCGGCGCAGGCAATCGCATCCATCGTAAGCGCCCGAAAGCCGTTTGCGAGCACGAGATCCGCGGCAGCTCTAAGGACCGCCTGTTGAATCTTTGGGCTTCGCGGACGGCCCATTGTCGCCCTACCCGTTTTCTGCTGCTGTTTTTCAGTTTTCATACGGACCGAGTTTAAAAATTGCGGTTCCCTGAATCTTTAATGGTACGCGGAGTATCTTATCTACGGCAAACGATACGAAACATACCGTGTCGTGCAGAACCTGCCCAGCGCCAAGCTGATTTTGTATCCGGACGCCAACCACGGTTCCTGGTATCAGGATCACGAGGACTTCGTTTTCGAAACAGATCGCTTCCTTAACAGCTAACGACCGCGTACGCAGCCACGTAGTTATAGTCAACGCAGTTGCAGAAGAATAAAGGAGATACCATGTCTAAGCTAACCAGGAAAGTAGCACTCGTCACCGGCGGGTCGCGTGGCATCGGCGCCGCGATTGCAAAACGTTTGGCCGCGGATGGAGCGAATGTAGCCATCACTTACGCCAAAGATGCTGACTCCGCCTCATCGGTCATTAAGGCGATTGAACAGGCCGGCGGAAAGGCGATCGCGATTCAGGCAGACGCCGCCGACGCTGAGGCAGTGAAGCGCGCGGTCGAAAAGACCGTCGCGACCCTGGGCCGGCTGGATGTGTTGGTGAACAATGCCGGCACGGCCATTCCAAAGAGGTTCGAGGAGACCACGCTCGAAGAATTGGACCGCTTGATCGGCCTCAACATCCGTGGCGTCTTCGTCACGACACAAACCGCACTGAAGCACATGAACAACGACGGCCGCATCATCATGATCGGCTCATGCGTCGGCGAGCGGGTCATGACGCCCGGGTTAGTGCCCTACGCGGCCACGAAGGGAGCCGTCAAGATGTTTGCTCAGGGGTTGTCCAGAGAGGTGGGGGACCGAGGCATCACGGTCAACAATGTAGAACCGGGTCCGATCGACACGGACTTGAATCCCGCCGCAGGAGATTGGGCGGTACCCCAAAAGGCGATGACTTCGTTGGGTCGATACGGACATGTTGACGAGGTTGCAGCATTGGTGGCGTTCCTTGCTGGTCCGGAATCGTCGTATATAACCGGCGCGAACCTGACGGTCGACGGCGGCACCAACGCCTAACTGAGAACAGATGGCATCGGTCGTGCCGCCGCATTGGCCTTCACCGCATTGGCCTTGGCCAATGCGGCCGGCTTGGTGGTGATAGGAGTTCATACCCATAGTCGTTTTCAGGATCACTTACTGAAACAGTATCGATTACATAAACAACACGTCCGAAATAGATCAACGCAAGGCAGAAAACAGCTCCTTCAGGACGACGGCTAAGGGTATCTCGGCCAGGACGGTAGGGATCGCTGGTATAACCACCGACAGGGCCATCCCGATGAGTGCGGCTTTGTCTGTGGGGAAGGGATTCAGGGTCTCGATCCTGTCGAAGGCTGAGCCGAGGTCGCAGAGAGTACTGACCTCAGGGGCATCGATCAGTTCAGCTTCATTTGCACCCCGGGTTAGAACCCATTTCTCGTGAAATTCGGTGCTTTGAATCTGCCCGATGACCGAGTATTCGAGGATGCCTCGACGCCGTAAGACCGCCAGCCTGGGAACGAAGAATGCCAACGGCCCGAAAGCGATGATGGCGACAATCAGCACCAGCGCAATTGCAGGCAGTTTGAATGTCACCAGGTGCGCGGTTCCCTGGAGAATCCGGTTACGCCAAACTGCTCCGATAACAACGGCGGCTGCAAATGAGACGGGCGCGAAGGCCATGGGAGTCATACCCAGGAAGCCAAGTCCTCCGTTCCGGTCGGGATGAGTGGGAATAAGGTTCAGATTCAGTCTCGATAATCTGAATGCAAAGTATGTCCAGATCAGCCACTTCCAGAGGTTCAGCAGCAACAGAAACTGGAATAGGGTTGCACTTACGACGGCCCCATACCAGCCGGCAGCAGTGATGTGGACTTCGCCACCGATACGATAAGAAAGCGCCGGAATGTCAGGTATTTGGGTCTTATAGGCAATCGCCGTATGGACTGCTATGAGCAGCAGCATGGCCAACTCGGGCACGAACGAGTCGCGTATTCGCACCAGGGTTGCGAGGATCTCATCCATGCGCGGCAGATCCTTCGCGTCAAGCAAACGTGCCTTGTAGATATGCGCCAGAACAGCACGAAAGCGCGCCTCCATGATCAACAGGCTCGCCAGCAGGACAGGGACGGCAATGAGCATCCGCGCGGCAACCGGGTAGCTTTCGAGCAACCCTATGACATGGCTGGGGCCGGACAGTGCCGCCATGAATAGCGGCACCACCCAACAGATAATGATGGCGAGGACGAGTCGGCGACCGAGGTTCCATTTATCTGGACCTACCAGTCTTGTTGCTTCCTGAAAGCGGTAGAACGGGCCGCCTCGAATGAGAGATACGTCGGGAAAAGGGGCGAGGTGCTCGCTCTTGTCTTGCATCATTCACCCTCGAAATACGGCGAGACCGCAGGGGCATAAGGACTTGCGCGTAGACTCTAGAGGACTAGTTCGCGAGAACGCAACTGACACTTCTACCAGTAATCCACTCCGACAAGTGGGGCGACTTGAGAACAACTTAGAGCTAAACGACGTTGGTCGGATCTATACCGCTGATCATTGCTTGAATTGATATCGGGGCTCGGCTTGATATCAGAGAGGTCGATCACTCCTTCGAAGATGCGCACCCAGAGGGATGACCAGGCTTCTGTTATGGTGTGGTGTTGCTCTACGTTGTCGGATCACCCAACGGGTGGTTGCATAGCCAAGGTTTATCATCGTTCAGAATGACACTCACCCCCTGGAGGAAAAGACCGTGTCCGCGTTGCCGAGTGTTCCCATCACGCTTGAAGGCTCAAGTGTTCTCCATCAGATGTTTCGCTTCGACTGGCAGTCCTGGAAAAAACTCTCGGTCGAGGAGCAGCGTGAAGTCGAGGTTGAAGCTCTCGAACTGTTTCAGGGATGGGAGAAAGGAGCGGGAGAACCGGTTAGAAATCAATCTGCCGTCTACTCCCTGCTCGGGCACAAGGGAGACTTGCTGCTGATCCACTTTAGAGACTCCTTCGCAGAGCTGAACCGATTGGAGCTCCAGCTGGCACAGAGCCGCCTGAATGCCTTTCTTCAGCCCCAGCATTCCTATGTCTCTGTCGTCGAGCTAGGTTTGTATGAGTCGTCTGCAAAGACATATGCCGCTCTGGCAGAAAAGGGAATCTCCCCGGGATCGCCAGAGTGGGCTGAAGGAGTAAAAGAGGTCTCCGAACGTCAGTCTACGGCGATGGCGCAGCGGCTGTACCCATCGATTCCATCGGCGAAGTATCTGTGCTTCTACCCAATGGACAGAAAACGCGGAGAAACGCACAACTGGTACAGCGAACCGATGGCAGAACGGCAACGCATGATGCACGAGCATGGATTGATCGGCCGCCGTTATGCGGATTCGGTCCGGCAGATCATCACCGGTTCGATAGGTTTCGACGATTGGGAGTGGGGCGTTGATCTGTTCGCGGAGAATCCCCTGGTCTTCAAGAAACTAATTTACGAGATGCGGTTCGATCAAGTGAGCGCGGTCTACGCGCTTTTTGGACAGTTCTACATTGGCGTGAGACTGCAAGCCGGCGATTTAGGATCATGGTTTGCGGGTAGCCTACCTTAGGCGCCGCACAAGTCTCGGGCGGATTCTTTTTTACACAAATCGCTCACGCGGGCCCAGCTACGAATCGATCGGAGGAGAACATGAAAAGCGACGTGTTCATTTCCGGAGCGGGACCCGTAGGACTGACGATGGCTTGCGAATTGGCTCGTTATGGAATGTCGGTCCGAATCGTCGAGAAGAATACGGAACGCACGGACAAATCGAAAGCGCTCGTGCTTTGGACCCGGACTCTCGAACTGATAGATAGGATGGGCGCCGGATGTGCCGATCGGTTCATCCAAGCCGGCCTCAAAGTCTCGGGCGCAAGAATTTTGTCGGGCCGCGAAGTAATTGCCGATATCGACATGGCTTCCGTTGATTCACCCTACAACTTCGTCCTCATGATTCCGCAGAGCGAGACGGAGCGTTTGCTGGAAGAGCATCTTGCGGCGTTCGGCGTAAAGGTGGAACGCCAAGTGGAGTTGGAAAGCTTTCAAGAGAACAAGGACGGAGTAACCTGCACCTTACTTCATTCCGATGGAAGTGAAGAGACAGCTGAAGCCTCATGGCTCATCGGCTGCGATGGCGCTCACAGTACGGTCAGACGCCAACTCGGAATGGAGTTTCATGGCAGCACGCTTCTGAGTGACTGGGTTCTTGCCGATCTTCACTTGAGTGGCATGGCCGGACCTGCCGCGGTGGATATCTATTGGCACTTCGATGGAGTGCTGGCTCTCTTTCCACTGCAGGGAACCCGATACCGCGTAATCGCCGACGTGGGGGAGTCTCCTGGCTCCATCGGGGAAGGACATCGGCCACCCCCAACGATTGAGGAGGTGCAGCACATTCTTGACCTCCGTGGCCCGGGCGGAGTTCAGGCGAGCGATCCGGTTTGGCTCTCCTCTTTCAGTATCAATGAGCGCAAAGTTTCGGACTATCGTGCCAGCCGTGCTTTTCTCGCGGGCGACGCAGCTCACGTTCATAGTCCGGCAGGCGGCCAAGGGATGAATACGGGCATGCAGGACGCCTGCAACCTGGCCTGGAAGCTTGCTTTGGTGTCACGCGGCCTTTGCTCGCCCGAGCCGCTGTTGAGCATTTATAGTGCGGAACGCAGCGCAATCGCCGAGCTTGTACTTGATGCCACCGGTAAAGCTACGGCGATTGCGGTGATGAGAGGTGGAATGAAGCAATCCATCCGTAACCACGTGCCTTCACTTATGTTCGGTTTTTCGCCGGTGAAGGATACGATGGCGAATTTACTTTCCGAAGTGTCGATCGGTTACTCCAAAAGTCCGCTCAACAGTCGTACGGCGCACGCACCGGATGGTCCGGAGCCTGGCAAGCGCGCGCCCATCCGTAAAAACGAACCACCGGTTGGTTCAGGAGACACGCCGCGTTTTGTCCTTTATGCGGAACCTGATGAAGTACGTCCAGATCTGCTTGAGAAGTATAAAAGGACCTTCCCTGCGCCCGCCCATCAGCTCGCGTGGCCTTTGGCTTGTTCGGCCTGATGGATACGTTGCTCTTTCCGCAGAAGCTGGGAGCTGGAACGCAGTCGACACCTACCTGGGGCGCCTATCCAGCGACTCGCAGATATAAACGCACTTGTATTGACCTATTGAGTCGCCCAATCATCTGAGGGCGTCAAAATGGTCTATTCGTGGTCTCTGAGTATCTCCTCGACTCTCTCTTTGGCAAGCGGCAGGTGGTCTTCGTTTTGCTTCAACCAGGCCCGGTAATCGTCCTCGATGGCCGGCGTCCAATGGGTATCGATTTGTCCGGCCGTGTACTTCTTTTCCTGCAGCCGCTGGTGGCCAAAGGTGTCGCGCAAATGGGTCGACTCGGAAGCCTTGACGACTTGCTCGGCGAGCTGCGGAGGAATGAAGAGCACTCCGCCATTCCTGCCCAGCACCACATCACCCGGCATGGCGGTCGCGTGGCCGATCCGTGTAGGAGCATTGATGCTTACCATAGTGGAGTTCAGCAGTTTGCCGGTGTCCAACGATCCAAAGTGGTAAGACGGATCATAGAAGCGGACAAACCCGACGAAGTTCGGCAGCTCGTTCAGGCCATTAATGTCCCGCACCGCGCCATCGTAGACAATGCCATTGCCCGATCTGGCATAAATTGCGTTGCCTACGTTATCGCCGATCGAAGGGCCATTGACCTTTAGTCCAAAGTGGTCGACCACATAGATGTCGCGCGGCTGCAGCATGTCTACCGGCCAGGCGTTCATTTCACCCACCCGATGGTCTTTCACACCCTCTGCTTCGATCACTTTCTGAATGTCCGGCCGGCCTGGCATCCAAACTGCCGTGAGTGCCCGACCGACCATGACTTTGTCGGAATGGATGGAAAGCCAGCCGTCTTCGTACTGATGCGTGAAGCCTGCATCCTGCAGAACTGCCCAGGCTTCTTCGAGGGTTACGGTCTTCATCCGATCGAGGATAGCGTCCGGCACCTTAGGCCGACCGTCAGCAAAGCGCTCGCCGTGCCAATCCGGGGTGTACTTCACCACATCGTCGTGAGTGAAAAATTCCTGCTGCGCCCAGGCGCCCGGCGCCGCTCCCAGCATAGCTACGCAACCTACAGCCCCGACTACCGCCTGCTTCAGTCTCCGGCTTATCATGAGTATTCGCTCCACACTCTCTCTCAGTTATTTATCCGCAGCGGCCTTCGTTACCGGTCCGTAGCAGGAGTGTTACCGACAGATACACCCCATATTCAGCCGGATGCTAAAGCATTTTCACAAATACTGTGACGGGATGGGAGTGGTTATGTGCAAGTGTTCTTTGACGGAACATCTGCGTCCAGGGCCTATTCTTCCCTTACACCATTCGTGAAAATGCTCTAGGCTTTCGCGGCTGCGGAGAAGATCTCCACCAGCCGCTTCGCAATCATCTCTGTCTCGCCATCCTTGACCTGCCAGAAAGTAAAGCTGAAGCTGCTTGGATTGGGAGGGGCGCACGGTGAACAATCGGGGGCGCCATACCGGGTCGGATCGAGAGGCGGCCAGTTGCGATCGGGCCGTCCGCTCAGGCCAGCTGACCCGTTATCGGGATCGTAGCTGGAAGGGATGATGTAGCCGATCGCAACCGGCTTGGTCGCGAACAGCTGCTCCTGTACCTGTTGACGTGTCAGGTTGATCTTCGCCGGATCCCATCGCCAGCTATACTGCGGCGTCACATTACCCCGTGCCTCGGGGTCGTACGTACGCGGTTCGGCCGTTACACCGAATCGCGCCAGCGCATCTGTGATGACCTGCGCCCGCGCATCGTACATCCTCAGAATGGCATCCTCGTCCCGGTTGACGAACATATCCAGCGCCTTCACTAAGGCAAAAATCTGTTCCTTGCCGACCTTGCAGGGACGACCTACCCTGTCTTCCTGTGGGCTCATGTTCAAGAGCGCCCAGCGAATCAGTTGCTCCTTGCCGATCAGGATGCCGGTAGATGCTGGCCCACCGATGTCCTTCCCGCCGCTGAAAGTGACCATGTCGAATCCAATTGCCGGGTACTCCCACAGCCGGCTCTTTGGCGGAACGTCGGCGGCGGCATCGCAGAAGGTATAGATGTTATGTGCCTTTGCGATGGCCACAGTTTCCGGGCCACTCACTTGGCCATTGTTGGCCTCGACATTGGTGAAGTGGATGGCTACCGTGCGCGGGTTGATGGCGGCAATCATCTCTTCGCGGGTCTTGACCACGACTAGCTTTGCACCGAGCTGGCGAATCTGGTGATCGAATGTATTGCGATGCGCCTGCTGAATGATGATCTCGGTCCTGGGAAACCCGCTCAAGTCGGGGATGGCCTCGAGGCGGGGCTCATAATCCTCGGTCATCATGGCGGCATAGCCGACTAGAATGGCCGCCGCCGCACCGGCCGTCACCAACCCGGTATAGCCTGCCGGAGACTTGCATATCCGGGCGATATATTTGCCCGCTGCGACTTCGAGCTCGTCGAGGAAGCAGAAGTGCTGGTTGCCCATCCGCATTACTTCCATCACCTCGGGCTTCATCAGCGATCCGCCGATGACGGTGATGATTTCGTTGGTGTTCATCATCGGCACTACGCCCAACTCGGCGTAGATGTCTCCGGTCGAGCCAAACCCGTTCTTGATCGGCACGATGGCGTTGCCATCCACCTTCCCCGTATTCGGTTCGCTGTGGGTTTCACCCTTTAGCCCGAAAGCATTCAGCTTGTCGGACCCGAACGAACTGAAGCCGATAGCTCCGAGAGCCGACAGGAAAGATCGACGTCCCAATTTCAATTTCATATATCACCCGTTTCTTTCTAACACGTCTTGAAGTTTTCCACGGAACCATCAGGCAGGAGAGGCGGCGAGGCGGTGTTGTGCGGTGGCCCGCAGCGCAACCGACCTGCGGGTGCCCAGCCGCAAATCTCAACCCACACTGTCGTGGTATCCCACCCTTCGCAAAAAAAAGCGAAGGATGGGGCAGGGCGGATTCAAGGGTCAAGTGCAACAAAATTAGCTTCACGTTGATCCGCACATAAGCGCAATGCGTGGAGTGAGATAGGGGGCGATGCGCTGAACTGGTCTATGGAAAAGCTGGAAAGCAAAGGACGCTTCCCACTTTGCCCACAGACCCGGCTGCTGCTGCTGCCTTCCTCTCTTGAAGACCAGAAGAATCACGTTCCCACGATTTGTTGCACTTGGAGTTTGATCCCGCCCACCCGTACTTTGTTGCACTCCCCGGCCAAGCGATATCGAGCCGCGTTTCTCTATCGTTCTCAACCGTGTGACCATGGAAAAGGTCAGCTTCTTATCGGGTTACGGTTACGATCGAGCGCATGGGCGAGACGGCGGCGCGGCGCGTGCTCACGCTTGCATCGAAGCCCAGCGACCCGCCGGAGACTCCATTTGTCGAACCAAAGCTCGAGGCCAAGTGGTATTTTGGAGACGGCGTTTTTAGGGTGCCTCCGTGTCCGCGGAAAGGGACTGCGTCCCTCCTGAATGTCGTTCGACAAATCTTTTTGAGTTAACTCTTTTCTGCCTGAGCTAGCGGACAGCGAGCGCCACAGAAAGCAGTTCCCATGAAACAAAAGCTGTCTACTCGCCGGATGCGCAAGCACCCAGACCTCGAACAACTCAAACGACAGGCTAAAGAACTGCTGGCCGCTTTCAAGGCGGCCGACGCGGCGGCCGTCAACGAAGTCACGCGTGTTTACGACGATCCGCACCGGGCGACTTTTGCATTGCACGATGCGCAACTCGTCATCGCGCGCAGCTACGGCTTCGATAGCTGGCCAAAGCTCAAGGCTTACGTGGATGGCGTAACCATCAGGCGATTGGTGGACGCCGTGCATATCGGCGACATAGCGCGCGTGCGAACGATGTTGAAGGCGCGGCCGGAACTCGCCGATATGGCAGTGTCCTATGGCGACGAGCATCGCGCGATTCATTACGCGGTGATGCAGCGTGAACCTGAGATCGCCCGTCTGCTCATGCAATACGGCGCGAACGCACGGGCGGGTATCCACCCGCACCGCGACGCGACGTCAGCCTGGACCTTGGCGCGTGAACGCGGTTACGACGACATGGTCGCGATCATCCAGGAAGAAGAGAGTCGCAGAGCCAAACCCGCGCACGAGTCAAACGTTGCTCCCGCCTTGGAGTTCGATGACGCGGAGCGCACGGCCGTGGCAAAGGGTGACTTGCCATGGCTGCGTTCCCGTTTCGGGGAACGCAAGCTTGCCAACCATGTGCGATGGAATGGCGGCGGCTTATTAACTGTCGCAGTGACGAATAACCGCGTAGAGGTGCTGCAGTTTCTGCTGGATGAATGCAAGTTTGATCCGGACGAGCATGTAACTGGAGGTGAGGGAGACTGGATCGCATATTCGCAAGGCTATCCGTTGTGGAACGCTGCAGCCATGGGATTGCGTGAGGTTGCAAATTTGCTCCTTGATCGTGGGGCCAACCCGAACGTCCACGTCGACTCCAGCGGATCGGCTGTGCATAGCGCGTACAGCCACAAGCAGTGGGAGATGGTGGAATTGTTGCGGGCGCGAGGGGGATTTGTTACGGCAGATACGGCTGCGCTTTATCGTGAGACGCGGTTGGCCCGGCAGATTCTGGCCGATGAAGAGCGCGGCGTTTCTCCTGGAAACCTCACCCCCACGGAAGGTTCTCTGGTCGAAGATTTGCTTCGTTTTGGCGCCGACGGAGGAGCCGTCGAGGTAGTGCGGATGGCGTTGGAGAGCGTCCACTGGTCTCGATACGATAAGCGCTGGTACCGCATGCTCGCAGCGCCTTTGACCTTTTGGCACCACATACCGTGGCTGCATGCGGGCAATAAAGATCTCGATCGAATAGGGTACCTGGAGTGTTTCCAACTTGTGCTGAGCGCCTGCGACGCCAACGTCGTCGGATCGTTCGGTCGAACCATCCTCCACGACATTGCGGCGATGCGCGACTGGATTACGGAAGACGAAGTACTTGCTTTCGCCCGTGCAGCGCTAGACGCCGGCGCGCGCACAGATTATCGCGACGACATCCTGAAAAGCACGCCCCTTGGTTGGGCATGCCGCTGGGGTCGCATCCAACTTGTGCGACTGCTCATGGAACACGGAGCTGCCCCGGAAGAGAGGGATACTGAAACGTGGGCACAGCCGCTTGCGTGGGCGCGAAAGATGGAGCATAACGAAATTGTCTCCGTGCTGATGCAGCAATCCGGAACCACTGAAGCAGAACCAGCATAGCTGCGCCCGGGGTACACCTATGCTGGTTCTGCTCTAAGCTTAATGTGTAGGCATAAGTAACAGTATTGGGAGTAGAGCGAATTGTCCTTTGGATTGCTACGCCGCCGCTACCTGTCTTTTGGGCTTTCCACTCTTTGGTTTGGCCTTGTCATTTCTACCGTCGCCGCGTTCGCGCAGCAGCCATCACCCGCGATTCGAACGATCCGCCTGGAAGTGGATGCAACGACTATCTCCAGGAAGATTGTTTCCGTTCACGAGGTGTTTCCCGTGGCTGCACCCGCGGCCCACACTTTCGACCTCGTATATCCGAAATGGATTCCGGGAAATCATTCGCCCACCGGGCCCATCGCCGACCTCGTCAACCTGCACTTCGCCGTTGACGGAAAGGCAGTGGCCTGGACGCGCGATCCCGTGGACGTGTTCCGCTTCCACATCCCACTTCCCGCAGGGGCCACGACCCTGACCGCCGACTTCAGCCTGGTAGGCGCCTATGCGGCAGACAACGATTTCGCTATCGGCAACACGTCGACTCCCGTACAGGGAGATGTGAACTGGGACCAGGTGGTCCTGTATCCCGCAGACACCAAAGCCGACCAGGTGACGATCGCTGCCTCGATCAGGCTGCCCGCAAGATGGTCTTACGCGACTGCGCTGCCGCATCCGTCACCGCAGGGCGACGAGCTTCATTTCGACCCGGTTTCGCTCACTACGCTGATCGATTCCCCGTTGATGTGCGGCTCGGTGATGAAAGAGTTCGACATTACTCCGAAAGGCGTGACCCAGCCCCATTACCTCGACCTCTTCGAAAAATCCGCGGAGGGCCTCGCTTTGCCGGCAGAGCGAATTACCGCTTATCGCAACCTGGTGTCTGAGGCGGGCGCTTTGTTCCATACGCATCATTATGCGAGCTACCACTTCCTGGTAGAAGCACAATCGGAAACGAGAGACGGACTGGAACATCAGCAGTCAAGTGACGAGCAGATGCCGGAGCTCGGCATGGTGAGCCCTGCCTTCTCCGCTGAGGCCGGAGATCTGCTGGCGCATGAAATGATCCACTCATGGAACGGAAAGTTCCGGCGCCCGGAAGGCCTGGCTACCTCCGATTACCAGCAACCGATGATCGGCGATCTGCTGTGGGTCTACGAGGGCCTTACGAGCTACTGGGCGGGCGTATTGGCGACCCGCTCGGGACTGGAAACGCCGGACCAGCTACGAGATCACCTGGCGCTGAGCCAGGCGGAGATGGAAATACGCAGCGGGCGGAGTTGGCGAAATCTTGAAGACGTTTCAAGAGCGGCGCAGTTGCTCTATACAGCTTCGCAGCAGTGGACGATTCTGCGCCGCGGCACAGACTATTACCGCGAAGGCCCCCTGCTCTGGCTGCAAGTCGATAGCCTTCTGCGGGAAAAAAGTCATGGCGCCCGCAGCCTGGACACCTTTGCCGCCGAGTTCTTCGGGCCGCCCGACGGAGCGGTCACGGTAAAGACCTACAACTACGAGGACCTGGTCGCTGCATTGAACCACGTTGTCCCCTTCGATTGGAACAGCTTGCTCAAAAGCGATCTGCTCGCGGAGCGGCCCACTCCCGTTTCCCCCGGTCTTGAAGCAGCGGGTTGGACACTTACCTACAGCGACGAGCCTAATCAGGCCGCGGTCGACGCGGAGACGGTCTCTCAGCAGGTGGACTTGTCGACGTCGATCGGCCTGCTCCTCGACCAGGAGGGAACGATCATCGATATTGTTCCCGACTCAGAAGCGGGCCGCGCCGGTCTGGCGCCTTCCTCGAAGATCATCGGCATTAACGGTCGCGTTTACTCGGCCGACTTACTTCGCCAGGCCATCGTGAGTGCGGAAACGACCCAACAGCCCATCAAATTCCTCACGCTCACCGACAGCTACTATGCTGAGACTTCGGTGAAGTATATCCAGGGTCTGCGTTCGCCCCATTTGAATAGAATTACGGGTAAGCCGGATTTGCTGACGGCCATTCTCCAGCCCCGCAGGGCGCAATGACGCCCCCCCCGCAGGGCTTGGTAACGACCGATGCTAAAATTCACTGGCTTGATTTTTTCAGCGGCTGGATCGGGGAAGCAGAAGCATGGTTGATTCAGCGCGCGGTTCCCGGGCGTCGAAACGCAAGACCGCCACCATTTATGATGTGGCCCGTGAAGCCCGGGTTTCTGTCTTCACCGTATCGGCCGTCATCAACCACAAAAGCCATGTGGGCGCATCGCTTAAAAAGCGTGTGGACGCGGCGATTCTCAAGCTCAATTACCGCCCAAACTCGCTCGCGCAGAGCCTGGCGAATGAACGCACGCGCACGTTGGGCGTCATCGTTCCTGATATTTCCAATCCATTCTTCCCCATGCTGGTGCGCGGCGCCGAAGACGTTGCACAAAAACGCGGGTACAGCATCCTGCTCTGTAACAGCGACGGACTGCTGGAAAAGGAAGAGCGTTGCCTGGACTTGCTGATGGCTAAGCGCGTAGACGGAATCCTGCTTACCAAGTCACCCGGCGAGCTGAATCCGCAAACCATCGCCCTGCTTTCCAGCATGAACGTGCCGATTGGGCTGATGATGCGCACCTACCCGGGCCTGGCGGGCGACGCGGTCATTGCCGACGATCTGCAGGGCAGCTACGAAGCGGTTTCGCATCTGGCCAGGATCGGCCATAAGACCATCGCCATGGTGGGCGGGCCATTAACCGTAAGCAACGGTCGAACCAGGCTCCAGGGATTTAAGAAGGCGCTCAAGGCCACCGGTCTGAAGTTCGATCCCAAGCTGGTGTTTGAGGGAGACTATCGCATCGACTCAGGCCACCGGGCGGGGTTATCTCTGCTACCGCACCGTCCCGATGCCATATTCGTGGCGAATTTTCTGATGGCGGTGGGATTTCTGCAGGCTGCCCAGGAGATGGGGATGCGCTGCCCAGAGGACTTTGGCCTGGTCACTCTGGATGATTATCCGTGGCTGCGGTTGTTCGATCCGCCGCTTACGGCGGTCGAGCTGCCCAAGTATGAAGTGGGTTGCGTGGCAACCGAACTATTGATCGACCGGATCGAAGGGAAGAATACTCCCGCGGTTACACTTAAGATTGCTCCGCAACTGTGTGTGAGAGAGTCATGTGGGTTTGCATTGCGGAAAGAGTTTTCAAGTGTGAGTGCAACGCCGGGAGCGCCCGCTTCCGCAGGCAGGCGAAGCCGCCGGGCGAAGTGAGGCGGGTTGTGCTCGGCGACGGCCTCTCGGGCTTTCGCCCCTGAGGTACGTGTCGCCCCGGGAGGAAAACGTACCTCAGGGCCTAATGCTCGCTGCGGCGAGTGCTCGCTGCGGCGAGTGCTCGCTGCGGCGAGGTAGGCCGTGCCCTACCCAACGTGATCGCACCGCGAAACCATTGAGTCAGGACTTTTTCCGTAGCCTATTCAGCCACGCACGATTGGGAGGCGTGGGTCGTGTTGCTTCCAGGTCGAGCGGAGCCAGGCATGTTCCGGATCTTCGGTTACCGTCATCATCCGCGATGTGCCGGCCAGGAAATTGAGGTAATAGATGTCGTAGCCGGGTCCGGCAACCACTGGATGGTAGCCCTCCCTTACCAGAACCACATCGCCATCATGCACCTTCACAATCTCCTCGAGTGACCGATCCGACCGATAAAGATCTTGCAGCGCGAAGCCTTGCCCACCCCTCATCCGGTAGTAATAAATTTCGTCCAGATCGACTTCGACCGGCGGGATATCGACATCGTGCTTGTGCGGCGGGTAGCTCGACCAATTGCCACCGGGCGTGTAGACCTCGAAGATGACCAACTTGTCGGCGGGGAAGGAAGGCGAGATCACGTCCACAATCTGACGAGACGCGTTCTCTCCTCCACGCAGCCCTGATTCCACCTCTTTTGGCGTAATCAGGCGGGGTTCGAGTCTTGCTTTTGAGGGTACGCGGCACTCGGCGAGTTCGCAGGAGGTCTCCGCCCTCAGCGTGACATGGCTGCCGGCGGGTAGATAGATAGCGTAGGGCAGACCGTCGAATACGTTGGCCCTGGCCCCGATGGCCTGCTCACCCGCGCCCCAGTTGGCGACGCAGTGGCCACCCAACAATACGAGAGCCATTTCCTCGTTGACGGTGGTCCATTCCAGAGCCTGCCCAGGCAACAGACGCGTTGCCGCAAAGGTCATCCACTCCCACCCAGCCTGCTGGCGGGTAAAACCAACCATTTCGCCCGGTTGGTCCTTTGGCAGATTGCGCGCTCGTACGACATTTTCCTGTTGCATACCTGCTTCACCTTACAGGTTTCAGCTAACCGCTTAGTAGATAGTATAAGCACTGTGGAATGCAAAGCCTATGTCTTATATAAAAAATTTTCCTTGCATAAGAGCTTAGGAGCCAGGCTGCCGGTCCCTGGCATGGTTTAGATTGAAACTCGACCCCTATTCATGCCCACATCCGACCTTTCTACGTCCTTCGACGAGCCCGCCCCAGGCGTCCCTGTAGCCCTGCCCAGGAAGTTTGGCCTTCTCAATGCCATTTCCATCAATATGTCGAATATGGTGGGCACGGGCGTGTTCCTTACCGTACCGGCCATGCTGGCGACCATGGGCGGCCCGCAGGCGCTCATTTGCTGGTTCATCGGCGCGGTGATCGCCATCTGCGACGGCCTGGTGTTCGCCGAACTCGGCACGACCTTCCCCAGCTCCGGCGGCTCCTACGCCTACTTGCGCGAGTGTTTTGGCCGCAATGGCCTGGGGCACCTGATGGCATGGCTCTTTGTCTGGCAATTCCTGTTCAGCGGCACGCTTGAAATTGCCACCGGAACGGTGGGCATGGCGTTGTACACGGGCTTTCTCTTCAAGGGGCTGGTGGCCCACCCATGGGCCCTGCACCTGCTTGCCGCGGCATTCTCTCTGTTCGCCATGGTTCTGCTCTACCGCAAAATTGGCGACATTGCCCGCATTATGATGTTTTTGTGGGTTGCCCTCCTGCTCACCAGCCTGTGGGTCGTGGTGGAAGGCGGGCTCCATTTTCACCCGCACATGCTCTTCGACTTTCCCCCAAACGCCTTCCATCTGAACCTGGCCTTCATGCTGGGCCTGGGCAACGGCAGCGTGCTGGTGATGTACAACTTTCTCGGCTACTACAACATTTGCCATCTGGCCGAAGAAGTGCGCGAGCCGCAGCGAGTGATTCCCCGGGCGATTATCTGGTCGATTCTGATCGTTCTGGTGCTCGATGTAGGCATCTCCGCATCCTTCGCTGGGGCGTTGCCGTGGCGCGAAATGATCAAACCGGGAACTCTGATCTACGACGCCGTGGGCTCGGTCTTCATGGAGCGGGTGGCCGGCTTCTGGGCTTCGCAGATTTTAACGTTCATGGTGCTGGTGACGGCGTTCGCCTCGGTCTATTCGCTGATGTTGGGCTATTCCCGCATTCCCTACGCCGCGGCGCTCGACGGAACGTTTTTCCGATTCTTCGGCAAGACCCATGCGACGAAGGACTTTCCCCACCGTTCCCTGCTGCTGGTGGGCATTCTGTCAGCCATCGCCAGCCTGTTTGACCTGGTCGAGATCATCACGGCGTTGTTGCTGGCACGCATTCTGCTGATGTTTGTCAGCCAGATCGTCGGCCTACTGCTGCTTCGAAAGAAACATCCTGAGGCGCCGCGCCCCTTCCGCATGTGGCTCTATCCGCTGCCGGCATTGTTCGCTATGTCCTGCTGGATCTATATCTTTCTAGTACAGGCCTTTGAGCCGCAGGGCTGGAGATACATGCTCTATGTGCTGGCGGTGATTGCCAGCGGAACAGGCCTTTTCCTCATTCTGGCGCGGCGGCAACGGTACTGGCCCTTCGCAACTGCCACAAATCCAGACAGGCCGGTTTGAATGTGTAGCTGACGCCTACCCGAAGCACCAGCAAGATCCCCCTTAAAGGTATGCGCTCGCCCTTAATGTCGTATTCCCAGCCGCATTTACGCGTGGCAACATCGTCACCAATATGCGAGTAAACATTCGAGTTCGTATGCCACACCAGCAAGCCAGCGATTTTCGCAGTCTTCCGTTGGCTGTGACCATTGAAACCGCACGCGGCCTCAAGGCCAACTACCAGCACGCGACCACCGCCGCCGAACTGCTGTTGCTGCTGGACAAGCGGACCGACCTCAATGCCGCGGTTCTTGACCGGTTTCGCGAAGAGCTTAAGTTCACTCACGCCGCCAAGCTGAGCAACATTGAGCTGAGCGAAGAAGTACTGGAACAAATCGGGTTCTTCGTTTAGCTGTAGCGGCTCGGCGTCGCCGGCTCAACCAAACCGGCGCCCGAGCCGTCGTTTGACACGCTCTCATTGTTCGCTTGCACTGGTCGTTTGCATTGGTCGCCACGGTTCTCCATTCTTTAGCCGCCACAGGGAAAACCCTTGGCGGCTAAAGTCATTTCAGGACGCTTAGAGCATTTTCACTTCTACTCTGCACAGGAGGGTGCGGCAAAGTGCGGCTTTTCTTCCACCCCAGCAAGCTCGCTTGCCGGGGACCCCGGTTGCTGAGGAAAAGCCGCTATCGGAGTCGTTGCTCTGTAAACACCAGAAGTGAAAATGCTGTAGCCGGTTGCTATATCCTTTGCACAGCATTTGCGACAGGCAGAGAGTACAGCAAACAAGGCGAACGGAAGAAATGACCAGCACAATTACCGCGCGGCGGCTCCTGCGGGGAAACACGATCGTTGAGTTCCCGCGCATTACCGTGGATGACGGCCACATCACATCGATTGTCAGCGGCGAGCGAGGCTCGGGGCCACAAAGCAGCCCTGGGACCTATTCGTTTCCTGAAGCGCTGCTGGCGCCGGCATACCTCAATATCCACGTACACGGCTCTGCCGGCTTCGACGTGATGGAAGGCACACCGAGGGCGATGCAGGCCGTCGGGGCTTCGCTCGCCAGCCACGGAGTGGGTGCGTACTATCCAACGACCGTAACCTCCTCGATCGAAGAGACGTTGCGCGCTCTGGACATGATTGCCGGCGTCATCGAGGCCGGCCCGTCTGCCGATGCCGCTGTGCCACTGGGAATCCATGCCGAAGGTCCGTTTCTTTCGCCGGCCAAGCCTGGTGTGCATCCCAAATCGCGGTTGGTGCAGCCGTCGATCGCGATGTTCGATCGCTTCTGGCAGGCGGCTCGCGGGCTCATCCGCATTATGACCATCGCCCCGGAGTTGCCCTATGCTCTGGAGCTGATCGAGCATGCCAGTCGTCTGGGCGTGGTGTGCAGCATGGGTCATAGCGATGCAACGCTTCTAGAGGCCCAGGCCGGTTTCCACGCAGGCGCGCGCAGCGCCACCCACACCTTCAATGCCATGCGGCGGCTGGACCATCGCGATCCTGGCGTCGCAGCGTACGTGCTCGACAACGATGCTCTTTTCGCCGAAATCATCTGCGACGGCATTCATGTGGATCCGGCCATGGTGCGCCTGTACTTCAAGGCAAAGGGCGAAGAAAAGTCCGTCCTGGTGACGGATGGCATGGCGGCTACGGGGATGCCTGAAGGCCACTACAAGCTGGGCGAACTCGATGTGGAGGTGGCCAACGGACGCTGCATGTCTGGCGGGGCGCTGGCCGGCAGCGTGTTGACCATGAACCAGGCCGTGCGTAACTTCTCTGTTTTTACCGGCGCCAGCCTGGAAGTCTGTGCGCAGTTGGCGGCGCGGAATCCCGCGGCATTGATGGGCCTGGAGCAGCACTGGGGGCGCCTCGAAGAGGGACGGGAAGCCAACCTGGTGGCGATTGCGCCGGACGGCCAGCTTTTGCAGTCATTCCGCGCCGGACGCCCGTTGCTGGGCTGAGTCACCGCTCCCAGGGCGCAGAGACCTCGCCTTGCCACCCCAGCGCGTCCGCTACCTGACTTGCCAGGCGAAATGGATCGAAGGGCTTGGTCAGCACTCCGGCGATGGGCAGATGAGAAAACTTTCCGCTGCGGGCGGCCTGCACCTGCGCGGTGAGCAAAACGATTGGGATATGGCTGGTCGCGCGGGCTGACCTGAGCTTGTTCAACATCGCGGGGCCGTCCATGGCCGGCATCATCACGTCGAGCAGAATGGCGTCGGGCTGATGGCGCGTCGCGCTTTCAATGGCCTGCGCTCCGCAATAGGCTTCGACGACCTGCCAGCCGGCCATGATCTGCAGGCTGTCTACGGTTATCTGACGCGTTGCGTCATCATCATCTACAACCAGAATGCGCCTTTTCACAGTCACTCTCCGGGTAGGTAGGGCCAGTGACAAGGTAACGCACGCAGCGCGAATCGGAGCTTCCACTTTCAGGCAATTACTATTGGGTGGCGCGGGCGGTCGGTAGGCGTAAGAGAATAAGTCACTGATGCTGTTCGCTTTAAAGCATTTTTGGAATTCCTTTGGTCCGGTAAGAGCAGCGAGGCGTGGTTTTCTTTGAGAGAAAACCACGTAAAAAGGGATACAGTATGTTCACTTCTGGTGTTTTCCTTCTCTGGACGTGAAGATCACGGCCCGACCTGTAAAGCCGAACGTCATGTACCAAAAGCAGAGCAGTCCATCCGCAGTGGGTAATACAAAAAAACGGTTGCGCTACAGCATTTTCACTTCTGGTGTTTACAGAGCAACGACTCCGATAGCGGCTTTTCCTCAGCAACCGGGGTCCCCGGCAAGCGAGCTTGCTGGGGTGGAAGAAAAGCCGCACATCGCCGCACCCTCCTGTACAGAGTAGAAGTGAAAATGCTCTAAGGGCACGGCGCAACGTGGCGAGCCAATCTGCTGTTCTTAGCTCGGCAGTTCCGTTCGCCTTCGGAGAGCGATTGCAGAGGTCCAGGTATACATTTCCTGTCAAAAACAAAACCTCGATAAATCCGCCAAATCAATTTTTTTCCATCTTCTTGTCACCGAAACTAGAGCAGCATACATGTAATCCGATATCAGCATCGATGGTTTGCGTAACCTTACTAACTCCCGCAAGGCATGAAAATATCATGCTGGCTGAGGAGGGAATCGGTGTTGGAACTTCGAAGATCGGGAAGATCGGGAATAACACCTGGGCTACGACGTGCGATCGTCCCCGTCTACCCACTCGACTGGATGGGTCGCGAGGTAGGCCCTCACCGCGTCGCCGAGGGTCGCGAAAAAGGTCTGTTCGCCTAAGAGGGTGAAGAGCCCGAAACGTTTCAGCTTGTCCTTGACCGGATCCTTCATCTCCGCAAAACACATTTCGATGCCGGCGGCGTGTAGGGTGTCGTCGAGCTCGCGGACTGCATCGGCCGCGGTGACGTCGACGCTGGTGACCGGCTCCGCCGCGACCACGAGCCAGCGGACTGGCGTCGGCGAACTCGCGACGGCGTCCAGGACCCGTTCGCGGAACAGCTCAGCGTTCGCGAAGAACAGCGGTGCATCCCAACGGAACAACACGAGGCCCGGGATCAACCGTGCCTCTGGGTACCGAGTAATGTCGTGATAACCCCTGACATGCTCGACACGACCGAGCACGGCCGAATGCGGGCGCCAGCCGTCCCAGAGAAACTCGATCACGGCAATTACGATCGCGAGCGCGATGCCCGGAATGGCGCCGAGCACGGCCACACCCGCGAAGCAGGCCATTGAAAGCCAGAACTCCCAGCGCTGGATGCGATAAATGCGGCGTAAATCGGAAACTTCGACCAGGCCGATGGCCGAGGCGATGACGACGGCTGCCAGGGCAGTGTGTGGTAGATCCTGGAGCAGATTGGGTGCGAGCACCAGCATCAATGCGATCGCGAGGGCCCCGACGACCCCAGTAAGCTGGGTCCTGGCGCCCGCCGCCTCGGCTACCGGTGTGCGCGAGGAGCTGCTGCTGATCGGGAATCCCTGAAAGAAGGCCGTGGCGAGGTTGGCGAGGCCGAGGCCCACCATCTCCTGGTTCGGGTCGACGGGTGTACGCAGCCGCGCCGCATAGGTTCGAGAAAGGACGCTCGTATCTGCAAATGAAACAAGCGCAGCCGCGACGCCACCCATGAGCACCGGTACCAAGTCATCGACCTGGACAAGTGGAAGGCGTGGCGTGGGCAATCCGCGTGGCAGAGGACCAAGCACGGACACGCCGGCACGTATTGCAAGGTGGAAGGCCGCGACCACAACAGTCGCGGCGACCACGGCGATCAGAATGCCCGGGACGCGTGGCCAACGCTTCAGTACAAGTATGATGGTGAGCGTGCTGGCGCCGATGGCAATGGCCACGACGTTCGTGCTGCCTGCGAGCACCTTATTGACGATCCCCCACGCCTGGCGCAGGGGGCCGTTCGCAGTGACAGAGAAGCCGAAGAGCTTCGGGACCTGGCTTAGCAGCACCGTCAGCGCGATGCCGTTCATGTAGCCGTAGCGAATCGGCTTCGAGAGCAGTTCGGTGACGAAACCCAGACGTGCCAAGCCCGCGGCAGCGCACGCAACGCCGGAGACAATTGCCAACATTCCAGCCAGCGCGACCGCACGTTGGGGCTCGCCCGCCGAAAGCGGCAACACGACTGTCAGTATCACGGCCGCGAGCGCGGAGTCAGGTCCCAGGACGAGAATGCGGCTCGGACCGAACAGGGCGTATGCCAGCAACGGCACAATCGTCGCATAGAGGCCGTTGATACCCGGTAGTCCGGATGCCTCGGCGTATGCGACACCGACCGGCACGAGCATGGTCGTCATCACGAGGCCTGCTACAAGGTCGTGCCGCAGCCAAGATGACTCATATCGACGCAGTGTGTTCAACCCGGGAAGCCAGCGTACCCAGCCTCGATTCGCCTGCATCGCATGGCGGGCGACAAGGCCAGGCTCCGTGGTGTGGGAGGAGAGCGAGTCAGTCATGGCTGCACAGCTTGAGTGCCGAGGCCGATGATACGCCCTTTCAAGAATTGAATCTCAGCCATTTCTGACTGCTATCGCAAAATGGGGGCGCTGCTTGTCATCAGAGATCCGGCCAGACCGTCTTCCGACCCGGCGTTCGGTGTAAACGAGCGGGGACAGACAGACACCGAATTCTGGATGCGGTGACGGTTGCACCTGGGCAAATTGTGCTCGGCACTCATCAATCGACCGAATACATAGCTCTTCAGTCCGAGAAGTTGCGACTCAGTGTGCTGCCATCCCGGTGAACTTTGCGGTGTAAGGGAAGAATATGCCCTGGACACAGGTGTTCCGTCAAAGAACACCTGCACATAACCACTCCCACCACATCACAGTATTTGTGAAAATGCTCCAAAGCAGAACCAGCACAACTGTACCCACCGACGATGCCGATTGACTTGGCGGAAATAGAACCGCTTCCCGTCAGTGTCAATGCATTACTCGCGCTCGAGTCATCATAGATACTGCAGTTCGACGCTGTTATGGAACCCGATCCGGTCAGTGAAACGTCGTCGCCCGACCTTGCCAGCGCCCATATGCACCCGCTACTGACTCCCGAGCCGGCCACCGCTCTCGCTGCCACATTGAGAGAGCTACGGTTGAACAGTTTCATAAAGAATGTCGAAGTCGGCTGGCTGATGATCGCCTCAGTGTAGCCGGTTGATTCATGATATCCATTCAGCGGAGGATCATTGACCGTAACGAAACTGGCGCTCGTCACGCCGTTTGCCAACGCAGCCGCTTGGGCCGCCGTTTTTGCCGATGAAATCGAGCCGTTGTACTTGTAGTCAAGTGCACCTGCCACTGCCGCGGCATCAGCCGCAATCTGCACGTTGCGCCTTGCCCGAAACAACAGGCCCACATCCACTGCCAAGGCCACAAAGCCCATGAGCACCAACATAGAAAGAGATGCAAAAACCAGAGTCTGTCCGGTTTGCTCCTTCACGAATCGCATAACAAGACTTCTGAGAACTTTGTGAGCCGCGCCGCTCTTCAGCGCTCCATCAAAAACAGATGCTATAGTGGACAGCGCAGTATGAAGAGTATTTACAACCTCTGCGATTCCGCGCCGCTACGAGATACAGAACCTGGTATTTTTTTCGTCGCTCGTCTAAGTTATCCCGATACTCCCAAATTTCGTCAAAGCTGGTCAATACAATAATCGACCTGTCACCAGAGTGCAGTTACAACTGCACAGAAGTACTTGATCTGGATTACGAGGTATGTCTCCGTTTGCATCACATACCCGATACTTGGTAATGAAGTGGCTCGTTTCGCTACATACTCCGGAGAGATAGGTGAAAGTCGACGGGAAACAGAGATTTCGCCTGGCTGGGCGAAATAGATTCTCCGAGCGAGCAGGTCGTTAGAGCATTTTTGCAATGCGAAAATGCTCTAGAATTTGCAACTGTCTTTGATCACTTGGCGGGACCAGCACAGTGGCCGCTTGGCCGGACATTCATTTGCGGGAAGAATGTGGACATCAGACTGCGGCTCGTGCGGTCAAGCGACCGGTCGTCTTTTTTTAATCGAGCATGGACTGCTCTTCTTGCGAAATACGCGCGGATTCACGCTTCGTGTTGGGTTGCTTAGCGCATATCTATACGGTTTTGCTTTAAAAATCCGGGTCGTTATGCGGTTTTCATTAAGAGAAAACCGCACATGTGGTTGCCGGGTGAAGCAACGTGGCAGGAAATCCTGGTACGCTTCGATCCCACGACAAGCAGGGGCAGACGAGATGACAATTCTATTTGTGAGCCTGGTTTAGAGCAGCCGGGCAAACTTGTAAGTCTGAGCACGTCGATGGACAACCGTACCTCAGGGGCTAAAACCCCTCTCTTTGACTTGGGCAATTTGGCACGGCCTAAAGCTCGCTGCGGCGAGGTAGGCCGTGCCCTACCTGTTTGTTTGTGCCCAAAAGCTTCGCTGGTCTGCGAGGGTGGAGTTTTAGGCATATGGATGCCTAAAACTCCGGATCTTATGGCAGGAAGGTCCGCAGATATTTGTAACTTGCAGAGATACTATCGAACGGATGCCCGTAGGTGTCGTCCTGCTCAACAAAATAGTGCTCTACATTGAGCTTCTCCGCCTCCGCTATGATCGGTTTCCACTCGATCGATCCCGAGCCTACCGGCGCGAAGTGTGACGATGATGCGTCCAAGCTGTAAGACGTACCGAACCCATTCTTACGCCCCTTCAAATGCAGCATGGAAATCCGTTTTCCCATCGTCTTTAGCAGCTTGAGCGGATCGTGACCTGCCTGCACTATCCAGTAACAATCTAGTTCGAAGAAAACCAATTCCGGGTCGGTTTCCTCAACCAGCACCGCGAATCCAGTCTTGCCGTTACTTCCGCGGCTGGCAAATTCATAGTTGTGGTTGTGAAATCCAAACCGCATCCCGAGGTCTTTGGCACGCCTCCCACATTCGTTGAACTTTTTTGCGGCAGCGTGAAACCCATCCAACGTCCACATCGTTTCAGGGAGGTAGGGACAGACGACCCATTCCAGCCCCAGTTGTTTTGCATACTCCATTTTCTGGGGAAGCGTCCCATAGTCAAAGTGACCACTGGGAGCACGTAGCCCCGCCGCTTCAATCATGCCCTTGAGCTGTGACGCCGGATATGTGTAGCTGTCTCCAAACAGCTCAACTTGCTCATAACCGACCGCGCGAATCTTCTTCAGCGTCCCCGGGAGATCTTTCGCGGCTCGATCCCTTACGGTGTAAAGCTGAACGCCCAGAGGAATATGCCCTTCCGCTGCCCATAATCTACCGTTGGGGAGAGCCAGAAGCGGCAGGGCCGACGCCGAAAGCCTCAGAAACGTTCTGCGGGAAGTCTTGTCAAAACCTTGCATATGCCATTGATCCAATCTTGGTCGTGATCTCGTGAGCGACACATCGCAGCAGCAGTGCTGTAGTTTTGCGTCCGCGTCGCATAAAGGGGTGCGGTAGCACGCCCATCCCCGTTTTAGAGCAATTTCGCAAATACAGTGACGGGTTGGGAGTGATGATGTACAGGTGCTCTTTCACGGAACACCTGCGCTCTAGAATCTATTCTTCGCTTACAGCATTTGTGAAGATGCTGTAAGCGACCCGAGGCATTGCCAGACTTTAAGGCAACGGTTCGTACGTAACATAGGCGAAACGGTTGGAGTCCGGTGACCAGGAGTTCACATTGATCGATCCCTGGCCGCCTATCGCATCTATGATGACTTTTTGGCTGGCTGCAACTTTGTTGTGGTCGATGGCGACAAGCTTGAATTGAATGGGTACGGTGCGCGGGTCATGCGTGGCCGTGCCGCTGGGATAGCCGATGTACACCATCTTCTTGCCATCGGGAGAGATGTGCGGAAACCAGTCCTCAAGTTTGTCGCTGACCACCAGGGTTGCGTTCTTGTCACCTGGGCCGGCCCCACTCTCCGGAAACCGCCATATCGCTTCTTTGCCTGAACGGCTTGAATTGATGTATATCCACTTTCCGTCCGGGGAGTAATCGGGGCCGTCGTCGTGGTGAATATCCGTAGTGAGCCGTTTCTCCGGTCCACCGGAAGCCGGCATGCTGTAGATATCAAACTGATTGCTGCCGTTGCGCTGGGCCACGAAGGCGAGCGTTTTGCCATCCGGTGACCAGCCATGAAAGTAGCTCGGTGCGTCGACCGTCATGCGCTTGATGCCACTGCCGTCTGCGTTTGCCAAAAAGACCTGGGAATCTTCGCTCGGAGGAAGTGTGCAGGAGAAAGCAAGCTTTGTGCCATCCGGAGAAACGCCCTTGTCGTTGTTACAGTCATATTGGGCGGGAATGGACAGCTTCTGCGGCTCGGCCGAGCCATCTGGCCGGAGCACGAATTTGTAAATGGCGCCGCCGGAGTTCGAGATGAGATATTTTCCGTCGGGCGACCAGCTAGGCGCCTCCCAGATCTGGTCTGCCGTGTACACCAGGTGGGAAGAGCCATCGCGCATATCGTAGATGAAGACCCGGCTGCGAACAGGCTTTTCCCGTTCTTCCTGGGCCTGTGAACTTTGCACTCTCAACATGGGCAGTAATAGGAGCAGGGCCATCAGGGGAGCCGTGCCGTAGAATCGTCTCGCTGTATGGAACTTCATGGTCGGATGGATCCTCTTACTGCCACAACTACGGGCAGCTAACTTCCTGGCTTGTTTGAAATCTTCGGTCGTCTAAGCGTCTACGAATGTGACGCCCGTGGTGTCCTGCTGCGCGGCCGCAGAGCCCGGTAATACCCGGGCTCTGACAACCGGACTCTGATACCTGGACGCTACTGCAATTTGCCGGCCGCATTCTCTACGGTGACATTGGAGAGAACTGCCGTATCCAATGTAGCCGGCAGATGCGAGGTGAAGCCGATGCCGACGTAGAACGGCCCGTCGAAGTGCAACACAGCGGAAGGACCGAATTGGTGCATCGGCTCTCCCCTCACGCTAATAAAAAGAGCGATCGAGTCACCATGCTTTTCAATGCCGATGCGACGGACTTTGAGGTCACCGAAGTCAGGATCGCCACCCGGTAATCCCACTGCCGAAAAGCGGTATTCAAAATCCTTGAAGTCCGCACCTTGTTTTGGACGCCAGGCCAAGTGAACCATGCCGGAGCCATGCTGCCCGGCCATGACCTCTGTGGAGTCGTCGTTCAGACTCTGACGAATCACGACGACCGCCTTACGGTCATCGAAGCCCTTGGGATCGGGAAATCTAACATCCGCGGCGATCGATACGTCCCCGGACATCTTGGTCCACAAATAGCGAAACTCGTCACGCGAATACCAGATGTTGTATCCGGCAGAAGTAATGGTGTACTGCTTCGAAGTTGGGTTGTAACTGGCGCTGCCGGGCACGAGTGCAGAGCCGATATCCGATTGACCCTGAAAGACGCCGATTGGCTTATCGAAGTTTCTGCTGGGGCGATGGAAACCCGCTGGAGGAGGCACTTGCTCGTGAGTGGCAGTGCCCGGCAGCGCCCAATCCGGAACAACGGGCTTTTGTTGCGGAGCAGATTGCCCGGACGATTGCGCACCCGATTGATGCGGAACCACACAGAGGCTAACCACGAACAGTGAAAGTATTGCTGTCCTCGTCGCCCTAATAAGAGAAAAAGAGAAAGTCACTTGTGGAGCCATAAACTGCTATTCACCCCGGTTCGATGCGAGGATCAAATTCTTGAGAATTATACTGCCAACGCGCGTGGACCGATATGCGCGCCGGCAGATCCGCGGATCTGGCCGAAAAGACGGCTGTTCAGCTTATTGTTAGAGTCTTTCTCTCCCTGCGTTGATCTCGGTGTTGATCTTGCCGCGTTCTTACGCAACAGTTTTACAAGGGTTTCTATCGCCGTTTATAATTCCGGTCCATCTGTCAGACAGCTCGCAGCCAAGATTTATATCGGTCCGAACTGCGGCTTGCGCCGGCCCACGGAAATGGAGATAGACACCTGTGATTTCGAGGAGACAAGCTTTGATCAGAAGCGCTGCGATGTTGGGAGCCGGGTGGTTATCAACGCTGGTTTCCGAGCTTCACGCCGATCCGCTCGGCATGCCCATTGGTTGCCAGACTTATCCCGTCAAAGGACTCATCGAGAAGGATTTTCCGGGCACGATGAAGGTATTGGCTGATGCCGGATTTCAGCGGGTCGAACTGTGTTCCCCGGTTGGTTACGCTCAGGACGGGTTTGCAGGACTCGCCAAATACAAAGGCGCAGAGTTACGCAAAATCTTAGGCGATGTAGGTCTGAAATGTGAGAGCGCGCACTTCAACATCAAGGAGCTTCGACAGAATCTGGACGGCAGCATTGCGTGGGCGAAGGATCTAGGACTCACGCAGATGATGGTGCCGAGCCTGGACGGGCCGAAGGAGCCGACGATGGACGACGTGAAGCGAGCTGCCGATGAATACAATCGGTTCGGCGAGCAGTCAGCGAAGGCGGGGATTCAGCAGGGGCTCCACAATGAGGGGTTTGAGCTTTCGAGCGTTGACGGCAGGCGCACGTATGACGTGTTGTTTGAGCTGTTGGATCCGAAACTGGTGAAGTTCCAGTTCCAGTGCTCGACGATCAGCCGGGGCTTTGATGCCGCCGAATACTTTACCAAGTATCCGGGCCGGTTTGTTTCGATGCACGTGCAGGATTGGTCAGCGGCCACGAGGAAGACTGTTCCGGTAGGACAGGGCGATCTCGATTGGAAAAAAATATTCACCGCGGCCAAGATAGGCGGCATCAAGAACTACTTCGTCGAAATGAAGCTTGACGCAATGCAGGCCAGTGTCCCCTATCTGCACCAATTGAAGGTTTAAGCAACCGCGACTGCAAAGTTTTGCTTTCCAATGATTCCCACTCCAGATAAATGAGGCAAAGATGAGTAACATGAGACGCCGTGATTTTCTTATTGGCGCCGCAGCAACGGGTGTTGCCGGCAGATTCTGGGGTGAAAGCAGCCCGGACCCAGCGAAACTGAATCGCATCTCGGTCATGACGTATTGTTTCGACGGAATCGTGAAGGGTCTCGGGCGGCCGAATGACCCGGCGCGCACACTGGATATCCTGGATGCCCCGAAGATGATCGCCGATCGCTACGGCCTTCATCATGTGGAATTTCAGCACACCCACTTCGCGTCTACCGATCGGGCCTATTTCAAGGAAATGCGCGACCGCTTGAAAAGCGTGAACTCGCAAATGACCCAGATTTGCCTGGAGTTTGACGCGCTGGACATTTCATCGCCAGAAAACTATGTGCGTTTGGAAACCATCGATTTGACCAAGCAGTGGATCGACTATGCGGTTGAGTTAGGTTGCCCGCGCGTCCTGCTCAACCAAGGCACTCTCGCTCCGGACGTACGTGAAACTGCGATTGCTACGTTAAAGGTGATCGCGGAATACGCGAAACGCAAGAAAGTCTTTGTCACGATGGAAAACCGCGGGAGCCATCGAGCGCCGCGTCCAGAGGCTGGCGCCGCGGCGGGGACTGCACCGGCTGCGCCTGCCGGTCCCGCCGGCTGGGAGGTTCTGGTCGACGTGATCAAGCAATCGGGAGTTTACGCCAACCCGGATATCGGCAACTTCCCGGACAACGCGGAGCGGGCCGCAGGATTGCGAGTCTTGTACACCCTCACTTCGGGCAACAGTCATGCCCATTACGCGCCGGATCGATACAGTGAGGCGGACGCGATCAAGATCTCCAAAGAGGTCGGATACAAAGGGCTGTATTCGATCGAAACCGGAAGAAATAATGGCCCCGATCCGTATGCGGCGGTACAGAGTGTCCTCGACGCGTTACTCAAAATCATTTAGTACCGCCGCAGCCGCCCGAGGGATGCCATGGCAGAGTTGAGTTTTGTGGTCTTTCGACGCCTTTTCTCACCGATAACTTGCGCTCTGCTGTGCGTGCAGTTGACTGCCGCGCAGCAGACTCAGATTGCCCCAAAGCATGTTCGGGCGAGTCTGGTGCGGCCAAGTGGTGCGGAGCAGGATCATACAGTCTGGAGCGACAATGGCGGTGGACCAGACAATTCGCACTATATGGAGCTAAACCAGCTCACGAAGGCAAATGTCGGTCAGCTCGAGGTTGCCTGGTCATACCCCAGCCATGACACGATCTCCTATGTCTGGAACCCCTTGATCGTGGGCAAGGTAATGTACGTGCTGGCCAGGAGCAACTCGCTGGTGGCGATCGACGCAACGACGGGCAAGGAGATCTGGGTACATGAAGCCTTGCAGGGGATTGCGCCGCGCGGCATTAACTACTGGGAAAGCAAAGATCATACGGACCGGCGGCTCATCTTTCAAAGGAACGGTTTTCTGGAAGAGATCAACGCGAGCACCGGGAAATCCATACTTACGTTCGGAACAGACGGCATTGTCAACCTGCATGAGGGGCTAGGGCGTTACTCCACTGCCGGACCGCTGGGCAGAATTCAATCGAATAATCCTGGGAAGATTTTTGAGAATCTGCTGCTGGAAGGTTCCGCGACTGGCGAGGGGTTCCTTTCTCCGCCCGGCGATTTGCGCGCTTATGACGTAATTACCGGCGCCCTGGTATGGCAATTCCATACGATTCCCCATCCGGGCGAGTATGGCTACGACACATGGCCGAAAGATGCGTGGCGCTACGCCGGCGGAGCCAATACGTGGGGAGAAATCACGGTCGATGAAAAACGGGGAATTGCCTACTTTCCGACCGGTTCGGCCACCTACGACTTTTATGGAGCGGATCGAATCGGCGCCGACGTTTTTGGGGACTGCCTGATCGCTCTGGACGCTCGTACCGGGAAAAGATTGTGGCACTTCCAAACCGTCCATCATGATTTGTGGGACTACGACAATACGTCGGCTCCGCAGTTGATCACGGTTCAGCACAACGGGAAAAAAGTGGATGCGGTGGCGCTCGCCGGCAAGACAGGCTTTCTCTATGTATTCGATCGGCTGACTGGTAAGCCTCTCTGGCCGATTGAAGAACGCCCCGTGCCCAAGAGTGATGTGCCGGGTGAACAGTCGTGGCCGACGCAGCCGTTCCCGACGGCCCCACCTGCCTTCGCGGTGCAGAAGTTTGGGGTCGAGGATATCGACCCATACCTCCTGACCCCCGAAGAGCGCGCACATTGGAAGCAAGTGGTGGGCAACGCCCGAAACCAAGGTATCTACACTCCTCCTGCGATGCAGGATACGGTTCAGATGCCGGGAAATGAGGGTGGATCCAATTGGGGCACGACAGCCTCCAATCCCGCGAAGGGGCTTGTCTATGTCCTGTGCATCAATCAACCGGCCATCTTGAAACTGTCTGCAGAAGCTCCCCGCCGGGGTGGAGGCGGAGGCGGCCAAGCTGTGGCTCCGGCTGGTTCGGCGGTTCGAGGAAAGGCGATTTACGAACGAAATTGCCAGGGGTGCCACGCCCCGGACTTGAGCGGCAACGGGAGTTACCCGTCGCTGATCGACATCACATCACGGCTCAGCGTGGACACCATCCGAGCGACGGTGAACGGAGGCAGAGGCCCGATGCCGGCCTTCAGCCCGGATATCAAGGAAGCGGACATGAATGCTTTGTTGGCTTATCTGGCCAACCCTGCTGCTGCCGGGCGCGGCGCAAGCGTGCAGGCGGAAAGTGCACCGTTGGGAGGGCCGGTTGTGGCCTCGGGAGGATCGCCTGCGGGGAAAATTATGGCGACCGCGGTTGCCGCCGTACGTGGAAAAAGTACCTACGGTTCCATGGGCGGTCCACCTTATCCTGAAGGGTTAGATGTACCCGCCAATCGTTATTACACCGATTACAACACGGTGGGGAACATCATCAAGCCCCCCTATGCAACGCTCACTGCCTACGATCTAAACCAGGGGACGATCAAATGGCAGGTTCCGGTGGGTGATGATCCGCGCGCACTCAGCGAAGGCGTCCATGACACCGGCGCGATCGACATTCGACGCGGCATGGTGACTACGTCGACCGGGTTAGTCTTTTTGGCCGGCGGCGACATGAAAATACGGGCGTACGACGAAGAGACTGGGAAAGTGCTTTGGACTGCTGAGCTACCGGGACAGTCTGAGGGAATTCCCGCAATGTATGAGGCCGATGGGCGGCAATATCTGATCGTGAATGCGACCTCAGCTTCTGGGGATCACCCTACGGGTTCGGCACAGCCTAGAGGGTATATCTCTTTTGCTTTGCCTAGTACGACGAAGTGAGCTGAAGACAGTAAACTAACTTAGACCCTATCGCGGCATTCGTTTAAAGCATTTTTGCAATCACTGTGGTGCGGTAAGAGCAGTGAGGTGTGGTTTTCTTTGAGAGAAAACCACGTAAAGGACGGTAGCTTAGCTCGCTGCGGCGAGGCCGGTCTACGCCCATTGCGAAACTGCTCTAATCAAACAAACTATGAATCTGCCGCTACCATACTGCATCCATTCCGACGCCCTGGTCGCGGTAGAGACGGCCATTGCTGGCCGCCCACCGCACAGATCCAGAACAGTGTGTCGGGTCCCGTGCGAACCAATGTCCACCAGAATCTCACGACCCGGTTCTCCATGCAGTTGGCTCGACAGATCTTCCTGAGTCATTTCGGTCGTGCTTAATCCATTAACAGAAAAAATTTGATCGCCAACATTGAAATTTTCCTCTGAGGCTGGAGTCGGGCTCCAGACTCCCATAACAGTAAAGAATCCGGTAGGATTTTTTGCGAACTGAATACCGATGGTAGAGAACCGATCCTGATCAGCCTTGAAGTTAGGGTCCGGGCTGAGATACAGGTAGTCATTGGCCAAATCGAGTGAGACGACAAACCGCCTGAGGAAATCACTACCCAATAAACCGCTGACGTCGAGATCTGCAAAGATGCCAGCCGACGTCGGCGGGTGTACTCCTCATTGGCAGGTTTTCATAGGAAGCACGTCCGATGCTCATCTGATGGATGCATACCAATTTAGAAGTCGCTGACGTTCCCGATGAACGAACACCGTCAATGGTCGGCCCCCCCTTCTTGATTTGATTCATCCTTGACCATCCGCTACTCGACAGAGCGCTGAAGTTCGTGCCCGTATCAAGCAGAAAAGTCAGTGATACATCATCAGAACTCAAGTGAACGAAGTATCGATTTCCGATCCTACGCAGTCTGATGGGAACACCATGATGTGTAGCGGATATTGGGCCGAACGTAACAGACCCTGCGGAATAGTCGAGGGTGACTGCAAAATTGCGAAGAATGTCATCCCCTAAGACCCCGTCGATATGCACTCCCAGCGCGCGGGAGCTTGCAGCCAAATCATCCGTCATCATTTTTATACTGCTGCTATGAACGGATTGAATGTTGAGGTCGTCAACGAGCACAACCTCGGTTTGACCCACCGAATCAATTCTCTGAATATTAGCGACTTCAACTGGGCGAAGACCGAGTCGCTGTGCGAATTCCCGATCAAGAAGAGAGTGCTCTGCACCTGTATCGATTAGCAGGACGGCGAGGGTTGCGTTTATTCGGGCCTCGACCAAAAAGATGCCGTCCACATTGCGTGATTGCGCATCTCCGGACTTGATCAAAGCCCCACTCAGGATAACGAGAGCCACGAAGAGCCCTATTCCTCTCAAGGGTTGTGACGCAGCTTTCGCCGAGCATAGGCGTATGAATTTCATTAATATCGTGACCTGGGAGGGGAAGCATGCTTTTTGCAAAATGGGGCTGGCAACGGCATCCACCGTTGCCAGCTATCCGATTCAGAATTTCACAAGAAAAGCAGCCGTGATTCGGTTTTCGCTCTCGCGAAGATCCGGACTCCAGCCTGGAACCAGCGAGCCTGGTGCTCCGGTGTTTCCTCCTGGTGGCGTGACACCTCCGGGTCCGGCGAAGTAAGGCACGTTCGCCGCGCGATGGTTGTACTCGAGCCGGTAGGTGAAGTACTGGCTTGGCAGGTAGTCGAAGGTAAGCGAAGTGTCCCACGCCTTGAATTGATCACCGGGATTCTCGGTAAAGTACGGCGTCCCCGAAGCAGCAGTAGCTCCATTGATCGGCGGCAACAGCACCAGGTAGCGTCCTGGATTGTTGATGCGTCCTCCGCCGATGGTCAGGCCAAAACGGTCGCGATCGAACCAGAGGCGGTTGTAGAACATGAAGCCGAGGAAACTCTGCTTCGGTCCCGCTTTGGTGTTGCCATGACAGCTTACGCCTCCACCACTCTCGCAACCCGCGTCTCCAGTGAGCGTGAGCGCTGCTTTGCTGATCGTGGAATAGGGGCGGTCGTAGTACTTGTACTCGATGCTGTCGTCGGTGTGGAGGCGTGTGCGGTTCGGCAGACCAAGAGCATCCTCGCCGAAGCCATACTGGTTGCCGAGAATTTCCAGCTTGCCGTTGGGGCGCCACAGGATCTGTCCGCCGAGTCCCGGCCGGCCGTTGAACCGGCCGTACGACTGCCAGCCGTTAATGAACCACGGCTCGATTTTCAGCTTGGCCGTGGGATACCACTGCACGCGCACCCCATTGAAGAACCACGGTGTGTTTGACGAGACGTACGATGGCTGATAAGCCCAGTTGTCGAATTGGTAGAACGAGAACAGGCCGACGTAGGAGAGGAAGATGCCGGCATCGACGTTGAGACCGTGCTGCACGTTGAAGTGGTATCCGGCGTTGGCCTCGGACACATAACGATAGGCGTTCGCAAGGTCCCACTGTCCGCGTGCGGGGCTGGCATCGTTGCGCGGCGTAGCCGTGGCGTAAAGGCCAATCTGACTCAAAACGCGGGCTCGCACATTGTTTACGTGGAAATCGCCGCCGATTCCAAGGTCCGTCAGTGTCACCTCGCTGGACCGAAAGACTTCGCTCGATCCGACAATGGTGTCGTCCTGCGGATGGCGGAAGTCGTAGGTGTAGCTCACATCGGAGCGAATCTCCGGGGTAAAGTATTTGGTTGCATACGGTGTGTCCTTGGTGCGGGGGTTGCCGTTGAGCCATGTGAAGTCGGCGAAGGCGAAGGGCTCGGAGTGTGGATTCGAGGGGTCGGTTATCACCGTCTCCTCTTCCGAAGCAGCTGGAGGTGGAACAGAAACAACTGGAGATGGAGTAAAGGGTTTGGCGGTCGGGATGTGATGGGTCTCGGGCTGGGTGGAGTTTGTTTGCTTCAGCTCCATCAACTCTTTTTGAATCTCTTCGAGCTTGCCTTGCAGCTGCTGGATCTTCTGGTCTTGTTGAGTCTGGGCACTGGTATTCTCGACTGCGCTTTGCAGATTGGGCTCAATGGTCTGAGCTCCTAGATCTCTTGCCCCGAGACTCAACCCTAGTAATGCCAACCCTAGCAGGGAGGGCCGCTGAATGTGTGACTTAGCTCTTTTTTCCACTTTACTTCTCCGTTTTCCATGGCTTCTGCAAATAGCATTCGGCTTAATCGCAGGCCTATAGCCATCCAAAACGTAGCAAAGATTTAGTAAAGAAGCCGCAAGGAAGACGTAAAGAAGGTATATATATCCAACCTGCAGGATGATGAGAATCTAACCCTCTGTCTATTTTTATCCATCTAATGTCACGTTAGGATTTTCGTTACACCTGAGGAAATTAGGCCCCACTAGTCACCGAGTAATCAATCACGAACGAGCGGGGACAAACAGGACGTTTCCTGATATTTTTTTGCTTGTGCCCCGAATGGCCAGGGTAGTGGCGGTGGATATCCCGGATCACGTGACGCAGCGCGGAAACGCGCGGCGCTTTGTGCTGGATAACGACACTTTGGCGCAGCGGTTGGACTGCTTCCACGTGGCGGGACTATCTTGCGGCTGGGCAGGAGGAGACGCAGCTAGCGACGATTCGCCAATGCACACACGCTGGCCGTCCGCTCGGTACGGAAGATTTCATCAAGAATCTGGAAGAGGTAACAAAGCGTCGTTTGGTCCCACGAAAGGGAAGACGGCCAGCCAACAACTTCACGGACACAAGTCAAACGGATCTGGACTTCGGCAACCAGCTGGTGCCTTCAATGGATACCATAGCTATTGCTAAATAGGAGGTAAACGTCCTGTCTGTCCCCGATCTTCGTCCCCCGATCTTCGTCCCCGATCTTCGAGCGATAGACTCCTTGCCGCCACCGCTGGTACGACTCGACGCTGCTCCCCCGACTTGCTCGAAGGCTCGTTTTAAAAAATCCACCTCCAGCTGCTTACGCCCGAGCAGCCGTTCCAGTTCAGCAATCCGCAACTCGGCTGCACTGGGTTTTGGCGGAGATACCGTCTGTGACTTGCTCCCCGGTGGTCGACCTCTGCGTCGCTCCAGCCCCGCCCTGCCGTCAGCCTCAAACTGGTGGCGCCACTGGTACAGGAACTTCCGGCGGATACCTAACTCCTCGGCCAAGCCGGTGATGCTCGTGGCCTGCGCCATCCGGCGCACCGCGTCCTGTTTAAAATCTGTGCTGTAGCTATTCGGCTTCTTCTTCTTCATCGGCCTGCTCCATTATGGCCGATAAATGTCCCCGATTTTCTTGCCGTAACCGTGTCTCAGTTTTGGGGTCCACTACACACCGTCCCTGTCCCCGACCGTCCCGCGACCTGGGTTGCCGACCGGACTTGTTCTTACGGGGTTGTTCCGTGAAACCCGCGAGAGGCAAAGCAATTGTGATCGTGATCTTTAACCTGGAGTACGGAGATGGGATGACCGGGATTGACGGTTGTTACTTGCTAAGAATTCAACAAAGTTCGCTCGGGGGAGATGCACAGATAGCGGGGGAGTTGTGGGGGAGTGTACGAGACCAGTTAATGAGTGGGTTGATTTGTTTTGGGATCGCTGCGCGCGTCAGACAGGCCGCTACTGCCAATTAATATTGGCTATCACGGTGGGCGACTAGATGCCATGCCCACTATCATTTGATTACTTGCCCTCTTATTGATTGCCAGGACTGTCCGCCCATGATTCGCCGCCCATGCGGGGGTGAGATTGGTTCCCTGTAAGAATGGGGCTTCGGTTTTGACATCAGAAGGCAACAGAGACAAGTTCAATCGCGAGGAGTCGGTGGAGGTCGCGGACAGCGCGGCCGTTCCGGCATTGTTCAGATCGCGTACCTGCCACGGCGCGTTAACGCTCAACTGCACTTGATGTTCGGCGTTGCCGCCAAAGAAGACCTTCGACCATTGGTTGATGAGCGTCGAGGCACCGGTAACCCCAGAGCCTGTGGTTGCCGAGGCGGTCGCGCTCAGCAATAGATTCAGCGTGAAGAACGATCCGCAACATAGGCCGAAGAGTAAAGGTTTTTTCAAGTATTCCTCCAGGGGACGCGTGAGAAGGAAAGTAATTGTTGTGTTGATCTTTGGCCTAGAGTACGAAGGTGGGATAACCGGAATTGGCCGTTGTTACTTGCTAAGGAGTAAACAGGCTGTGAGAGACGTATGCACAGGCGGTGGTGCAGATGAGAATTGACCTTTTTACGAAGATTGCTCGAGTTATTTGGGAAGAATTACAGGTATGGTTACATAAGGGTTGCTACTGATAGTAGCTTTGCTGAAGGGGTGCACTGCGGGATTTTTTCCATACCAAGATCGGGCTTGCGCTAGCCGCCCGGTTCCTCGTGGCGAGGGAAAAGAGTAAACCTGCAGATCCCTCGACTTCGCTCGGGATGACAAAGGGGAGATCCGTGGTGGAAACCTTTGCATTTGGTTGGGAGACGGAGAGCACCCAGGATGTCATCCTGCGGTATTTTCAGTCGTCCCTTCGGGACTTGATCCGTCGCATAATCTTACCCAGGACTGCGTCCTGATTACATGACAGCGTCGGCTCCCCTCGACCTGAGTAGACTGGTTGCTGCAAAACGACCACGAGCTCGGGAGGAAAGGAGCCGAGCATGATGATTATAGGCTGTGATTTTCATCCTCGTTTTCAGCAGCGCCTTTGTCGACCAACAGACGGGCGAGTATGGTGAGCGCCGTTTGAGCCATACGGAAGAGGCGGTGCGCTTTTACCGCTCGCTGGCCGGCGAGCAGGTGCGTGTGGGCGCGGAGGCCACGGGGAACTTTCGCTGGTTCAAGCAGTTGCTGAACGAATTGGGCCATGAGTTTCTGCTGGGAGATGCCAGTGCGATCCGGGCGTCGCAGACGCGCAAGCAGAAGACCGACAAGCGCGATGCGCGTCACATTCTGAAGTTGCTGGTGGAAGATCGATTTCCCGAAGTGTGGCAGGCGCCGGCCAGCAACGAGCATCTGCGACAGCTGCTGTACCACCGCTGCCGCATGGTGCAGATGCGTACGCGGGTGAAGAACCAGTTGGATTCGGTGGCCAAGAACGAAGGGTTGCTGGGTCCGCGGATGTGGTCGCCGAAGCGCCGGGAACAGATTGAAGCGCTGCCGCTGCAAGGTTGGTATGGACAACGTCGCAACGATCTTCTGGTCCTGCTGGAGTTGCTGAATAAGCAGATCGAACCGCTCGACGAAGCGGTGCGCAAGGCTTGCGAAGAAGATGTTCAGGTGCGGCTGCTGATGACCCATCCGGGAGTGGGACCGGTGGTGGGGCTGGCTTACATGTTGATCCTGGGGGACTGGCAACGGTTCCCCAGGGGCAAGCAGGTGGGCAGTTACCTGGGCCTGATTCCGACTGAGGAGTCGAGCGCGGACAAGCGGCGGCTGGGGCACATCTCCAAGCAGGGCAATACCATGTTGCGCTGGCCTGCTGGTGGAGGCTGCAAGCAAGGCCCAGGCCAAGGATCCGAGCTGGCACCGGCAGTACGTTCGTTTATCGATGGCCAAGCATCACGGCGTAGCCAAGGTGGCCATCGCACACAAACTGGCGGTTCGTCTGTATTGGATGTTGCGCTCCGGGCAGAACTACCAACAGATGATGGAGCGCGGTTCGCATGCGGGGCAGTCCGTTTAGCCCAGTGGTCCGGCTTGATGCCGACGTCCTGATTGGACACCCCGTCTCTCTGGCCCCCGGGCAGAGAGTCTGAACAAAGAATCATGGAGCTTTACCAGGCCGAATACATGGTTGGTGGAACCTCATTGGTTGCCATCGAAAGTGATTGAGATTCAACGTGCGAGCTAAGGTCGTTTAGCAATGCAAGGCCCTTCTTTTCCAGCTATGGTTGGAATCTCACAAAGAACCTGAGATTCCAACCAGGCCAATTGTGAGCGTGAGCATTTCCGTGTCAAGGGTCAAGATGAACGCCAAACAACAGCGCCCTTGACACGCAAATCCTCACCACCGGAGATCCCTGCGCCGTTCTCCCGAAAAACGGCCAAAAAAGAACATTGACAACGCCGACGCTGTCATACATGGGCTACTTTCAGCCGTCCCTAGCGGGACTGTTCGGTTGCAGTTTCACGGTTGTGGGCTTCCTCGCAGCTTCGTCTCTTGCCACTAATGGCCGTACCCTTCGAAGAAGTGGTTTTGCGCGTCATGTACGGGCTAATGCTCGCTGCGGCGAGGATGCCCGTAACCTTCAAAGAATTGGGTTTCTCCGCAGAGTGTATTGCCGTGCCCTTTTTCTAAGACGCGGTGCGGAGCCTTTAAAGCGATTTCGCGAGGACTGGGGACTGTGAGAACAACGAGGTGTGATTTTCGTTGAGAGAAAACCACACCTGAAGACCGGTAGCTAATGTTCGCTGCAGCGAAGCTGCTCGCTGCGGCGTGGATGCGGAAATGGTTTATCGCGCGGAGAGACTAGCCATCTTCAGCGGCTTCACATCGTCTTCGTCGTCCTCATCCTCGTCGTCTTCTTCATCCTCATCATCATCGTCGTCTTCTTCGTCTTCGTCGTCCTCGTCTTCATCCTCGTCGTAGTCGTCGTCCAGGTCGTCGTCTTCGTCTTCATCCTCGTCTTCCTCGTCGTCGGACTCGAGGTCGTCTTCTTCATCCTCGTCGTCGGTCTCCTCATCGAGATCGTCGAGGGACTTGCGCAGGCGAAGGTTGGAGAGGCTGGAAGAGGAATCTTCTCTGGACGGAACGCCCCACGGGGCGATGGCCGGCTGAGTCGGCTCAGCGGTTTCGTGTGCGTTCGCCAGGGAAAGGGTGGCGAGGTAGCAGGCATAGCCTTCGGTTGGGGGGGTAGGGGTATGGAACATTCGCACGATTTCTCTTCTCCTATGCCTTTGAATGTACATGGCGCGAGCCCGCGCCGGGTGACTGCACTTGTTGGATGCAGTCAAACCGGTCCGGCTGCTCCCGCAGGTATGTGGTAGTTTTCATAACATCTGCCCGGTGACTTTCTGCCGGTGATCGTGGCTAGTGTAATCAACTCGTGGAGCTACCTGAAAGTCACCTTATGTCCGATACCATTCCGGCCAACGCCCTGCTGTTGATCGACGATACCCGACAGGAAGAGATCAACGTCACCCGCACGCCGTTCACCATCGGGCGCTTGCAGGATCGCGACCTGGTGCTTTCGCACCCCTTCATCTCGCGCGACCACGCCGCCATCGTCTATGAGCAGGGCCAGTTCTACGTGGTGGACAGCGGCAGCCGCCATGGCACGTTTCTCAACGACCAGCCGGTGGTCACGCGGCAGGTGCTCAAGCCGGGCGACGAGATCCGCCTGGGCGCGCTGAACGGGCCTTCTCTGCGCTTCGGGCCCTTCAAGGAAAGCACCTCGACCATCCATAAGCTGCTGGATGAGTTGCATGCGATTTCAACCCCGACCTCGGATTTGGAAAAGCTGAGCTGGTTTCTGAGCGCAGCGCAACGGCTGAACACGCTGGGCGCGGTAAACGAGATTCTGGCGACGCTGGTCGAGGCGACCCTGGAACTGACCCAGGTGGAGCGGGGCTACGTCTTTCTGCGGGATGAAGAGGGCAAGCTTACCCTGGCTGCGGGACGAAGTCTCAAGGGCGAACGCCTGGAAGACGACTCCACTATTTCGCACAGCGCGATCGCGCAGGCCTGCAAAGCTTCAAAAGTCATCATCACGGACACCCTCTCGGCTGAGGCGAATCCGCGCACCGAGAGCATGGTGCAGCAGAGCATTCGCATGGTGTACTGCATTCCGCTGCGCAAGCGCTCGGCCGGGGCGGATTTTCATGAGAAAGACATTTTGGGCGTGCTCTACCTGGACAGCCGGCTGCAGGCGGGCAAGCTCAGCCAGGTAGATAACGATCTGCTGGAGACAATCTCGACCGAAGCGGCCGCGCTGGTGGAGAACGCCTTTCTCGCGCAAGCCGAAGAGTCGGCACGCCGCTACCGGGAAGAGCTGAACATTGCCGCGACCATCCAGCAGGGGCTGATGGAGTTTGCCATCCCTAACCTGCCCTATGCCAAAGTGCATGCGCGCAGCATCGCCTGCAAAGAGGTGGGAGGAGACTTCTACGACGTGATCGCCACGCCCCATGGGTTGTATATCGTGATCGCGGATATTTCTGGCAAGGGCGTGTCGGCGGCCATTCTTGCCTCTACCCTGCAAGGGCTGCTTTATGGGCTGCTGCTTGCCGGCCAGCCACTGGCACAGATCGCCGCTGTGGCCAATAGCTATATCTGCGAGAAGAATGTGCAGAAGTACGCCACCATGATCCTGGTGAAGCTCGACCCGGACGGCGCCTTCGAATATGTAAACTGCGGGCATGTGCAGCCGCTGCTGGCCAACGGCCAAGGCGTGAAGCGGCTGGAAAATGCCAACATGGTGGTCGGGCTGATCGAAGAAGCTGCTTTTGCGTCGGAGCGGCTACAGCTTGGCGCCGGCGACCGCATCATTCTTGCCACCGATGGCGTCACCGAGGCGGAAAGCCCGTCTGGCGAATTCTTTGGGGATGACCGCTTCGAGGCGGCGATCGACGGCTCGACCATCGAAGAGGTGATCCGCACGGTGCAGACTTTCATGGACGGCGCGCCGCCCAACGATGACTTCACCATGCTCGAAGTGCTTTACAGCGCGTGATCATGAAACCAATTGCCCGGCCCGCGAATCTGACAGGGCATGGAAACCTTGCAGAAAAACACGGAAACAACGTTTGCACTAGGGGGTGATCTCACGATCAACCGCCTGGGCTATGGCGCGATGCGCATCACCGGCCCCGGCATCTGGGGCGAGCCCAAAGACCGTGAGGAAGCGCGTAGGGTGCTGCGCCGTGCGGTGGAGTTGGGCGTCAACTTTATCGATACCGCCGACTCCTATGGGCCGGAGATCAGCGAAGACATCATCGCCGAGGCACTCTACCCCTACAAAAAGGATTTGGTGATTGCGACCAAAGGTGGTTTTGCCCGGTCCGGCCCGAATAAGTGGGAGATGCTCGGACGGCCCGAGTACCTGCGGCAGTGCGTGGAGATGAGCTTGCGCCGTTTGAAGGTGGAGCGGATCGAGCTCTATCAGTTGCATCGTATCGACCCCAAAGTGCCGATCGAAGAAAGCCTGGGCGCGTTGAAGGACTTTCAACAGGCCGGGAAGATTCGGCATATCGGCTTGTCTGAGGTTTCCGCTGAGGAAGCTGAGCGGGCGAGCAAGACGGTCAAGATTGTCAGCGTGCAGAACCAGTACAACCTGAGCGATCGCCGGCACGAGAAAGTGCTCGAGTATTGCGAGCGGCAGAATTTGGCGTTTATTCCCTGGTATCCCGTAGCCGCTGGGGAGCTGGCGAAGCCGGGTGGTCCGCTGGATAAAATTGCCGGCCAGCATCAGGCGACGATTGCGCAGTTGTCGCTCGCCTGGCTGCTGCATCATTCGCCGGTCATGTTGCCGATTCCAGGAACGTCTTCGGTGAAGCACCTGGAGGAGAATATGGCTGCGGCTAAGTTGCAGCTTGCTCCGGAAGAGTGGGCGGCGATTGAGGCGGCGGCTCGGACGGCCAAGGGCTGATTGCCTTAACAGGCTGCAGAAAAAGTCTCTATGAGAGAAAATCGCTCCCTCAGCGGCTAAAGCCGGACTCATTTGCAAAGGAGTTACGTACGGGCTGAAGCCCGTACCCTTCAAAGAGTTTCACCGAAGGAGAACTGCAGGTCTCTCCGCTACTCTCCGGTCCCACGGCATGCCGGGGCAGGCGAGATGACAATTCCGTTTGGAGGGGCAGGGTTTATTTAGAGCAGGCGTAGAAGGGTTTGCGTGATGCGGAGGGCAGCCTTTAGAGAGCCGGTCAGGGAGCCAGCTACTTTACTTATGCCTCCGGCCCGGTTGCGATAGCTGACCGGGATTTCGCGGATCCGTAGTTTGCATTGCGCTGCGCGCATCTGCATTTCGAGGTTCCAGCCGTAGGTTTCTTCGCGCATGTGCAACCGGGTCAGCGCCTCACGTGTGATCGCCCGGAACGGTCCCATATCGGTGTACTTGACCCGATAGAGCAGCCGCAGGAGCAGCCCGGCCATGCGCCCGGCAAAGATCTGCGACGGCAACAGACTGCCAGGCTCGCGCCGGCCCCGCAAGCGCGAACCGATAACGAAATCACATTCCCCATGGACAATCGGTTCCAGAAGCTGACCCATCTCTGAGGTGACGTCGCTGCCGTCGCCATCCATGAAGACCAGTACGGTGGAGGCCGGGGCAGCCGCCGCCACGCCTGCTGCGCAAGCCCTTCCGTAGCCGGGTGTCGGCTGCATGACCACCTTCGCGCCAGCAGAGAGGGCCACGGCAGCCGTTGCGTCGGTGCTGCCGTTATCCACGACGATGCATTCGTGAATAAGATCCCAGGGCATTTCCGCTACCACGGCTGCGATGCTTTCCGCCTCGTTGAGCGCGGGGATGATGACCGAAACCGTGTGATTGTTCAACCCCAAATCACAGGCTCCAGCGGAGGCCGCAATTAGAGCAGGCCGCCGGTGGCTGCGGGCTTAGCAGCGCTTGGCGGAATTCCTGGTATTTTTCGCCGTTCCAGATTTCGCGCATGGTCTGCTGCGTGGCATTGCCCAGGGTGAAGCTGTCATAGCCGCGCATGGAGAACGGAGCGATACAACAGGGAAGGGCCTGGCCGTTGGCCGTGATGTACATCAGGCTCCAGGGACGGCGGCAGAGTGACCACGGGCTATCGTCTTTCTGCTTCTTGATGCTGACCTGCGGCTCGGTCGCGCCCGATGCGCTGAAGAGAACGCCCAGTTCTTTGGCTACCGCCGCGGCCCGCTGGAGAGTCTCCTCATCCTGCTTGCTGGTGTGCTCAAACAACGCCTGATCGGGCCGCGCCAGTCCCTGGCCTTCGGGCATGTAAACCATTCTCTGCAGGTAGACCTCCATCACCCCCAGTTTGTGGGCCAGGCGGACGAAGGCTTCGAGTTGGGCCAAGGTTTCGCGCAGGCCGGTGAGCCAAAGCGAAACCCTCGGCAGTTGCTTGCCGCTCTTACGCTGCATCTCGACAAAATTGCCAACATTGGTGACGATACGGTCGAACATATCTTTGCCGCGCACCATCTGGAAGACGGACGACTCCGCGGCGTCGAGCGAGACGCGCAACTCGTCGAGGCCGGCGTCGATCAACGCCTGTCCGTTGGCTTTGGTCAACAAGGTTCCGTTGGTGTTGAAGAGCACGTAGATGCCGCGGTCTTTGAGATAGCGGACCATGCGCGGCAAATCTTTCACCAGCATGGGCTCACCCACGCCATGCAGAACGACGCGGGCGATTTTGGGGAACTGGTCGATGATGCTGGTGAAGAGTTCCCACGACATATCCTTTTCGGGCTCAAGCTGCTCGAAGGTGCGCGGACAGGTGGTGCACAACAGGTTGCAGCGATTTGTGGTCTCGAGGTACAGGCAGACGGGATCGGCTTCCATAATGACGGAGAGCTGATCTTCTGGTTTCTCAAAGTAGCGCCGCATTTTCTGTTGAGTTTCGGGCGGTACCGCAAGTGTTTCGCTCATGGGGCCTCGCTGATAGGTACTTCGATGTAAAGCGCTTGCCCAGGCACCACAACGCCAGCAGGGCGGTTGTGGCGTATAGCCATTGGAACATATAGAACATGGCCGCACCGGGATTGGCAAGCGACGTGGTGTAGAGGTAGAAGCAGGCCGTTGTGAAATAGAGCATCGGCACGTAGGGAACGATGCAGAGGAACGGCAGGAGCCAGAGGTAGTACCAGGGGTAGTGGGACGAAAAGAGCAACATCAGGGCGACGGAGATGGCGAAAGCATAGCCGATCGCGGTGAGGCTTTCGCTTCTGACAAGACCGTTGGGGTCACGTCCAGAGTCACGTCCAGAGCCAGAGGCTTCGGTTACAGATCGGGAAGCGCCGCTTTTCAGCAAGGCCGGAATTACCAGCGCCAGCAAGACCAGCGCGGCAAAGACGTAGAAGGCAGAGTTCGGCAGGCTCTGCCGATGCAGGGTATTTCGCGCCTGGGTGAGAAGGAAATAGCGGGTGCCGGACTCCATTCCTTCTTCTTTGGCGTAATTGGGCAGAAAACCGAGGACCAGCTTCCCTACGCTCAGGTAGCAGGCATAGGCCGACGTGACGACGGCGGCGATGGCCAGGGGCATTTTCCAGCTGTTTCTACGCCAGTCGCTGCGCCGGTAGAGCGCCGGGAAGAGCACGATGGGATACAGCTTAACCAGGGTGGCGACGCCCAGGGCTATGCCGATAGCGGTGGGTTTCCGGCGGACATAGAAGAGCAGCGCGAGCGCAATCAACGGGAGAGCAGCAGCGTCCACGTGGCCGCTGCTGCCCACTTCCCAAAAGATGAGCGGATGCCAGGCATAAATGAGCACCTGTTCGCGGCGCATGCCGAGGGCACACAAGAGCTTGACCAAAACCCAGATGGTGAGCGATTCCAGACCCACCATGCCCGCCTTCATCCAAAGTACGGATTCGCCCAGGCGGGTGATCAGCAGAAAGAGCATCTGCGCACCCGGCGGGTAGACGGTGTGGGCGTAGCTTCGCCGGTTGATGTGTGGATAGATATTGAGATCGCGCAAAAAGGCGAGATGGGCATCCGCGGGAATGTAGCGGTATGGATTGATGCCCGCAGCCTGCACCCGGCCGTCCCACACATAGCGGAAGATGTCTGTCGAGAGAAAGGGCGGAGAAACGAGACACGCCAACCGGCATGCGGCGGCAATGAGAAGGATGATCGCAAACGTGTAGCGATCGACCGGCCCGTTGAGCACCACCCAGACCGCGACGAGGTAGAGCAGGGACTGATACATGGCGACCATGCTGAAGCCGATCACGTAGTGATGAAACTCGTGGACGCCGTCACGGCAGAGAAAGAACAATAAGACACCCGTGAAAGCGAGCACGAGATTCGTAAGCCAGGTTTGATGCCGGGTTTGATACCAGGTGCGGCCGCCGAAAGAGTGCCCGGTCAGCATGGGCGGCTCGCGACTAAATCAGATTTAGCGGCAGGGCTCGCAGGCGCGACGGTTTGGCCGATTCGCTCAAGGTACACGCGCGTGTGCATGGCATCATATCCATCGCCATGGGGGACGTCAGAACATAATTCGCGGCGCAGGCGTTCGAGGGTGGCGGCATCGTCCACGTCGTACCACGCGGGCAGCAGTTCACTCCGCAGGCCGATTTCAGCGGCCCGTTCGCGGGTTTGCTGGAATACGCGCTCAGTGCTCCAGTCGATGCGCTCGAAGAGTTGTGGATGCAGGCGCTTAACGCCGATCAAATAGTAGCCGCCGTCATCGGAACCGCCCAACACCATACGATCGCCGGGCTGGGCCAGCAGCTCGACCGCCTGCCGCAGAGCGGCCTGCGGCAGGGTAGGGCTGTCGGAATCAATCAGGCAGACGGAGTCGAATCCGCAGGAAAAAAGGTCTTCGCAAGCGTGGAGCAGACGCTCTCCGAAGCCGTCGCCGCGTTGCCCCAGCAGCGCAAAGTCCTGAGGCAAAAGCTCGTCGAAAGCCGATTCGTCGCCGATGGGAGTGTAGACCACCAGCCCCGCACTCTTACCGGCTTCCGTTACCTGGCCAATGTTTTCTGTCGTGTCACGAATGAAGCAAATGTTGAGCGTGGAAGCCTGCTCGGGGGTGAGCGGAGGAGAGAGGCGGGTCTTGACCTTGCCTGGGCGCGGAGCCTTGGCCATGACGGCCAGCGCACAGCAGCCTTCGCCAAAACCGGCCGATTTTCCAGGATGCAAAATTCTGTAGGGCAAAGACTCTCCGTCGCCGCTGATGAAGGCTGTTAGAAGCCGCGGTCGCAGACTGCGTATTGATACCAGTTATCCTGCCACAACGTAACGCTGCTCCATGGTTGGGAGGCGATCAGGGCGCGGAATTCATGCGGGTTCAACACGGCCGCACGCCCAGGTTCCTGGAAGCGGGTGCTCCAGTCGCCCATGAGCCGGGCAAACAACCACATGCATGAGAAAGGCAGCGCGGCGCGCAAGGCGGAGGTGGGCTCGGCGATGAAACAACGGCCCCCGGGCCGCAGGGCGGAAAAGATTTCTCGTACTGCCTGCGTCCGATCGCTCACCACCATCAGCAGCCGGGAAGCGATGATCGCATCCACTGGTTCGAACGTTTGGGAAAGAACGAGAACATTCGCTTTGACGAAGTGGCAGTTCTTCAGTTGCCGGTCGTCCGCCCGGTCTTTGGCACGAGACAGAAGTCTTTCCGAGAGGTCGACGCCGGTGACGCGAATGTCTGGGTAGCGCTGCGCGAGGCTGCAGGCGTAGAAGCCGGGGCCGCAGGCGATTTCAAGAAGATGTGTTTCGGGGCTGGGTCCAGAACCGGGCCAAAGAGCTTGAGAAATAGCCGATGAGTGATCTCGAAAAAGATGTTCCCGGCAAAATGCATAAAACCATGAACATCGTTCGAACAGACTTTCAGACGCCGCGGGGAGGGGGCCAGGAAGTTTTGCTTCCGTATTCTCTAAAGCCATCGTCTACGTCCGGTCTCCCTTGGGTTGCCTCAGCGTGCGAAGGGGCGTTATCGCATGATATCGCAAGGCGCTCAGAGAGTTTTGCTTCGGAAACGGTTGGCGAGTTCGAACTCGTCGCGCAGTTCCGGCGTTTTGAGATTTTCGCGCAGGTGGGTAAGGCGCTGCTCCAGGCAGAACAGCGCCTCGGCGACCGCTGGAGTGTTGGTATGGGCCACGTCGCGCCACATGGAGTAGGGGCTGGCCCCAAGGCGTGTCATCTCTCGCAGTGCCCGGCCGCCGATGGCGCGCAGGTCAGAGGCATCGCCGAAGCGCTCTTCCAACATGGCGCTGAGGCCGGTCGAAAGGAACTGGGGCAGATGACTCACCCAGGCGCAGATTTCGTCGTGCCTGGCAGCCTTGATATCCATGGTGCGGCAACCGAAGCGCTCTACCCAACTACGCCACTCGGCGGCCAAAGGGTGGGTAGTGAATTCGGTAAAGAGCCAGACGGCGTTGGCGAATAGTAGTGCATCGGCATGTGCGGCGCCACTTACTTCTTTGCCCGCCATGGGGTGGCCGGGAAGAAACCCTGCCTGGCCAGGACCGCCGAACAGCGGTTGCGCCCGTTCAGCAATGGCTGCTTTGACACTGCCTACATCCGTCACCAGCTGACGGGTTTTGAGCAGAGGAGCCAGTTTCTCAAGCCATTCCTGGATAGCAAATACGGGGCCGCTTAGCAGGATGAGATCGCTCTCGATCGCCGCGCCTAAGGGGTCGGGGGCAGCCGTATCGATGGCCCCACGTTCGAGGGCGATTTGCAGTTGGGATGGGGTTCGATCCCAGCCGGTGATTTCTCCGGGGAATTGAGCGGCACGGAGAGCCAGCCCGACGGAAGAGCCGATGAGGCCGGTGCCTACGATCGTGATGCGTTGGATCGTCATGGATCTAGTCACACCAGCTGAAAAACGTACCTCAGTGCCTAATGCTCGCTGCGGCGAGGTAGGCCATCAAGTGCGGCTACCCTAGCGGCACGGTTGCCTCGGCCGTGCCCTTCAACTCACGGATTCCTGGCACGGCGGTCTCGCTTTAGCCTACCGGGACTTCGGCTTTGATGGTTCGGCCAACAACTGGAGCCAGAACGCGCAGTTTTTCCATCAGCTTTTCAAACTGCTCGGGAAATAACGATTGGGCTCCGTCAGAAAGAGCTTTGTCCGGGTTCGGGTGGACTTCCATCAATAGTCCGTCGCAACCCGCGGCGACCGAGGCCAAAGCCATGGGCGGAACCTTGTCGCGCAACCCGGTGCCGTGCGAAGGATCGGCCAGCATGGGTAGGTGCGAGAGTTTCTTGATCACCGGGATGGCGGAGATATCCATGGTGTTGCGGGTGTAGGTCTCGAAGGTGCGAATGCCACGTTCGCAGAGCATCACGTCGTAGTTTCCGCCCGAGAGGATGTATTCCGCGGACAGCAGCAGTTCTTCAATGGTGGCGGCGATGCCCCTCTTGAGCAGGACAGGCTTGCGCACAAGGCCCAACTCACGCAGCAGATTGAAGTTCTGCATGTTGCGCGCGCCTACCTGGAACACATCCACGTAGGGGAGCATGAGGTCGATCTGGGAGATTTCCATCACTTCGCTGATGATGAGCAGGCCGGTGCGCTCACCCACTTCCTTCAACAGCTTGAGACCTTCCAGACCCATACCCTGGAACGAGTAGGGCGAGCTACGGGGCTTAAAGGCCCCGCCGCGCAGGAACGAGGCGCCGGCGGACTTTACCTGCTCGGCCACCTTAAAGATTTGCTCACGCGATTCCACCGAGCATGGTCCAGCCATGACCACGACCTCGTCGCCGCCTACGGTCACTCCATTGGGAAAACGGATGATGGTTCCTTCCGGTCTCCAGCCTCGACCCGCAAGTTTGTACGGGGAGGTAATGCGGACTACGTCGGCGACGCCGGCCAGCAATTTAAAGTCATTATGGTCAAAATGCGAGGGCGTACCAACGCCCGCCAGAACCGTCTGGATCGCTCCAGTGGTGCGGTGAACATTGAAGCCCACCTGAACGAGGCGTTCGATGACCCCCTGGATGTTCTCCTCGGTCGCAGTCTCAAGCATCGCAACAATCATGGTTACTTTCCTATCTCTCCGGTGTTACCGGCGGCGGCTTTGCGTTCCGACGCCAGCTCATTCTTTTGCAACGAGCGCATCACGTCGATGATGCGTTCGTAGATGTGGGTCATTTCGATATCGGGCAGTGGGCCCTTGTTGGCAGCGCGCACATTATCGAAAATGATTTGCTCGCGGTTCGGCTCGTAGACGGGCATGGAGGTGGAAGCCTTGAGCTTGCCAATCTCCTGCGCGGCTCGGGCCCGCGCGCTGATCAGCGCCACGATTTGCAGATCCAGTTCATCAATCTTCTTTCGCCACTCAACAATATCCATGAACTTCCCTTGCGTTGCCGCCCTGCGTTAACCGTCTGGTTCCATGATACGGTGCTTCGGCAAAATCTGCCCGCTCAGAGATGGGTTGAGTAAGTCGCATCTTACTGGTTTTGCTTGAGATGCGGGCTCTGTGGAGTGCCATTTTGTTGGCCATTTTTAGTGAGACGGAGGTCCTTTAAGAAGGCGGAGATTTTGGCCGGGGCGGTGCCCGGCTCCGCTTTCTCAATCAAGGAGACGATGGCGCTCCCGATGACCGCAGCATCGGCGAACTCGCCCACAGAGGCTACGTGTTCCGCAATCGAGATGCCAAAGCCCACAGCGATGGGCAAGCTGGTGAAGCGGCGCAGGCGCTCCACCAGAGTTTCCGCATCCGAGGTCAGGTTTTGCTGTGCTCCGGTAATACCCACGCGGGAGATGGCGTAAACAAATCCCTGAGAGACACCCGCAATCAACTGGAGGCGATGGTCGCTGCTGGTCGGGGCGGCCAGAAAAATCGGCTTGAGACCAGCCAGGTGCATTTCCTTGAGATATTCGCCGGCCTCTTCCACAATCACGTCCGTGATCAGGACGCCATCCACGCCGGCCTGGGAAGCTTGGGCACAAAAGCGGGCGAGGCCAAAACGCAGGATGGGGTTGAAATAGGAAAAGATCACCAGACCCGCGGCGGGCCGTAACGCGCGCAGTTCGGCGGCCAGGCCGAGCACGTCGCGTAAAGTGGTTCCGCGCGCCAGAGCGCGCTCGCTGGCCCGTTGAATTACTGGCCCATCAGCCAGGGGGTCGCTGAAGGGGACACCCAACTCCAACACTTCAGCGCCGGCATCGATGGCCGCCAGAGCCACGTCGCGGGTGGTGGCGATATCGGGATCACCCACGGTGAGATAGATGACCAGGCCCGGTTTCTTGTTGAACTCAATCGGCATTTGTTTAGGCTTTCGGGTTAGCACCGGCCAGGTGCAATTCACGCGCGATGATGCCCATGTCTTTATCGCCACGGCCGGAGAGATTGACTACCAGTATGTCATCGGGCGCGAGTGTGGGCGCGATGCGGATACACTCGGCGACTGCATGGGCGCTCTCGAGGGCAGGGACGATGCCCTCCGTGCGCGCCAACTGCTCAGCAGCACGCAGCGCGGCGTCATCGTCGGCAGAAACGTATTCGGCGCGGCCGGAGTCATGCAGGGCGGCGTGCTCCGGGCCGACGGAAGCGTAATCGAGGCCAGCGGAGACGGAGTGGGTGAGCGAGACCTGCCCAGCCTCGTCCTGCAATACGTAAGAGAAGGTGCCTTGCAGCACGCCGGGACTGCCGCCGGCGAAACGTGCGGCATGGTTGCCCAGTTCCTGGCCGCGACCGCCCGCCTCCACGCCGATCAGGCGAACATTCGGCTCTTCGATGAATTCATAGAAGGCGCCGATCGCGTTGGAGCCGCCACCCACGCAGGCCAGAACGGCGGTCGGTAGCCTCGATTCCTTCTCTAGAATCTGCTGCTTGATCTCTTTGCCGATGACGCGATGGAAGTCGCGCACCATGGTCGGATAAGGATGTGCGCCGAGTACGCTGCCCAGCAAGTAATGTGTGGTCCGCACGTTGGTGACCCAATCGCGCATGGCTTCGTTGATGGCATCTTTGAGTGTTTTCGAGCCGGAACTGACACCGCGCACCTCGGCCCCGAGCAGGCGCATGCGATAGACATTCAGTTCCTGACGGCGCATGTCTTCTTCGCCCATGTAGACGACGCACTCCATGCCGAAGAGGGCGCATACGGTCGCAGTGGCTACGCCGTGCTGGCCCGCGCCCGTCTCTGCGATGACGCGGTGCTTACCCATGCGGCGCGCCAGGAGCCCCTGGCCCAGACAGTTGTTGATCTTGTGGGCGCCGGTATGGAGTAGGTCTTCGCGCTTGAGGTAGATTCTTGGGCCGCCCAGTTGCTCGGTCAGGCGCGTGGCCAGGTACAAGGGCGTGGGCCGGCCGGCAAAGTCAGCAAGCAGCAAATCGAGCTCGGCGTGGAAGACGGGATCGGCCTGTGCCTCGGCATAGGCGTGTTCCAATTCCTCCAGTGCGGCCATCAGGGTTTCTGGAACATAACGTCCCCCGTAGGCGCCAAAGCGGCCGGCAACGGTTTTGGTAACAGTGCTCACGATTTGATCCCTCCTGCCTTGTTAGAACGGTACCTCAGGGGCTTAAAGCCCTCCAGCATTTGCTGCTGTTACGGCACGCCTAAAGGCGTGCCCTTCGTATAGCGCGGCTTTTCCCTCAGCCTTTGCCTGTGTAATTAGCATTCCCTCAGCGGCTAAAGCCGGGTTCATTGCAATGGAGTTATGTACGGGCTAAAGCCCATACCCTTCAAGGAATCGAGTTTTTCCGCGGCTTGCCGTGCTGAGCGAATGAACGACAGCACGCGCGCGGGGTCTTTTTTACCAGGGGAGCTTTCTACTCCGCTCACTACGTCGACCCCCCAGGGCCGCAGAACCTCTATTGCCTGCTCGACGTTCTCTGGAGCCAGACCACCGGCGGCTATTAACCTCAAATGCGGTGCGGCTCGCTGAAAACTGCTGCGCGCTCCCAACCAATCGAAGGTGACACCTGTGCCCCCTGCGGCGTGCCTGGTTGAGGAATCGACGAGTACTCCATCGAGATCGTCCTTCAGGGACAAATCCGTCAGTTGTTGCTCAAACGCCAGGGCCTGATCCTTAAAGTGCACGACCTGCAGAATACGGATGCGCGTCGCAAAATGCTTGCGCAAACGTGAAGGCATCAGGGGGTCCGCAGTGCGATGGAGCTGAACCCCGGTCAGTCCGCCGGTTTCGACCGTGGATACAATCTCATCGAAGCCCGCGTCAACGAAGACCCCGTACTTCTCGAGTTTCTCCGGCAACTTCGCCGTGATCTGCCTGACCTGGTCCGCTTTGACCTGTCTTGGGCTGGGCGCGAACACGAAGCCCACTGCGTCTGCGCCATTCTCGGCAGCGAAGCGGGCGTCTTCGAGATTCGTGTTTCCGCAAATCTTGATCCACATGGCCCGGCGACTCACTTACCCACGATGGCGAGCTCTGCCGCGCTCAGCAAGCTCTTGAGCGCCTGGCCAGGATCGGACTTGCGCATGAGCGACTCGCCGATGAGAAAGGCGTGAAATCCAGCTGCGCGCAGACGGTTCAGATCTTCGGCGGTTTCGATTCCGCTTTCGCTCACATGCACGGCATTGGCGGGCAAACGGGCGGCCAACTGGAGCGACACGTCGAGGCTTACGGCAAATGTCTTCAAATCCCGATTATTTACACCGATTGCATCGCAGCCTAGCTGCAGGATGCGGTCGAGCTCTTCCCCGGTATGGACTTCGCAGAGGACGTCCAACTCCAGGGTGTGAGCCTGAGCTGTGAAGTCGCGGAGTTCCTGATCGGTGAGGGCGGCGGCGATGAGCAGGATGGCATCGGCCCGGTGGGCTCGCGCCTCCAGAAGCTGGAAGGCATCTACGATGAAGTCCTTGCGCAAGCAGGGGATCGCGCACGATTCGGATGCCAGTTCCAGATTACGCAGGCTCCCTTGAAAGAAATGCTCCTCGGTGAGGACGGAGAGCGCCGCGGCGCCTCCCGCTTCCATCCCCGCGGCCAGGGTGGGCACATCGAAGTCCGGACGGATCAATCCTTTGGAAGGGGATGCTTTCTTAAGCTCCGCGATCACGGCGGGGCCATGCATTGCCTTCTGCCGCAACGCCTGGGCAAAGCCTCGCGGCTGGTGGGCGGCGGCGGCCTGCTCCAGAAGATGGATGGACGAGAGAGATTTCCGCTCCTCCACTCCGCGTCTTGTGCTGGCCAGAATCCTGGTTAGTTGGCTTTCCATGCTTTGCGCCCTGGGAACGAATTATCAGTATAAGCCGCCGGGATTGCGTGGCTGCATGATGCGCGGGTACGCCAGAAGAGAGAAAAGCCCTGAGCAGCAGATGAGCTACTCAGGGCTTTCAAACTCTAAACTGGTGCCGAAGAAGGGACTCGAACCCCCACACCCTTGCGAGTACATGGACCTGAACCATGCGCGTCTGCCAATTCCGCCACTCCGGCACGATGGTATCCAGCATGAACGGCTGGATAGGCAGCAATTCCTAGTTTACAAAAGCGGGGCGTGATGTCAAACCCGGGGGACGTCTGTAGGCCAGGAGCAGCATAGCTGTACCCGGCCGGCATCGGGGAAGTTGGATTTTTCTTGATGAAAAGTCCAGCCAAGCGCCCTTGCCGCTGAATACAGTTGTGATTGTTCTGCTCTAACGGGCCACCGGCACCTGGACCGCGATGGCCTCCAACTGCGCCAGATGATTCAAATCATGACCGGCAATGGTTTCAATGAGTTCGCGGAACGTCATGGGTCCACGCTGCGGATGAATGATGCGCCTGTCCATCGCCTCGGCGGAAACCGAACGCACGAGCATCAGGTTCCACTGCCTAATGCAGGAGAAAGTCATCATGGCAGCCTGGGCATCATAGCCGTCGTAGTGGTGCGCCCAGAGTTCCTGATCGAAGGGCTGAACAACGTGGGGTTCTTCGGCCAAAGCCTGGCGAATACGGTAGCCAAAAGCCAGTTCACAGTCGGCGAGATGGCAGAGGATTTCGAGCGGAGTCCACTTTCCCTGGGCTGGCGACTCGAGCATGCGAACAGGGCCAAGGGCCACAGAGAGTTGTTCGAGATGCCGGGCGGTGGTAGCCACTACCTTGAGGGGGTCGCGGCTGCCTAATTGTCGTACGTAGGGGTTCATCCCATTACAATAACGTTAAATTGCTGTTGCTCTCAACTGAACGGAAGGTGGTTACCCCGGGAGAATTATCGCTCCTGAACAATCTCTCCCTCAGAACCGTCTACAGCAACAGTCCGATGACGCGGAAACAACGAAGCGCTGGCAGAGGTAAAAATGACGCAAAATCCACCGGCAATCCCTGCAGAACAGGCCAAAGAAATCCGCCGGCTCGCTCACGATCTAAGCAATGCGCTTGAGATTATCGTTCAGGCCAATTATCTGCTGGGCTCAGCTTCGCAAGATGAAGCAGCCAAACAGTGGATACGACTTCTGGATAACGGGGTGGCGCAGGCGGCTGACATCAATCGCCGTCTCCGCGAATACATCATCGCCCATAGCTAAAGCAGAGGCGGCGTTTGCGTCAGGATTGGTAGTGCTCACCCTTGCCTGCAGGCGACGCTGAACGCGGCAACGTTTGCGGCTTTCCCTTAGGGAAAGCCGCGTAAAAGGCCCTTGTCGCCTAGGCGAGCTTGGCGTCCAGGGTGATTTCGGTGTTGCCCTTGAAGAGCCGGGAGATGGGGCACCCGTCCTTGGCGTCCTGGGCTGCCTTGTCAAAGGCCGCCTTGTCCGCTCCAGGCACCTTGGCCACGGTCGTCAAGAGGATCTTGGTGATCGTCGGACCGGCATCGGTCTTATCGAAGGTCACCGTCGCCTTGGTCTCGATCGACTCGGGAGGAAGATTCGCAGTGGTGAGCTGGCTGCTGAGCGCCATGGTGAAGCAGCCGGCATGCGCCGCCGCAATCAGTTCTTCAGGATTCGTTCCGATGCCATCGGCAAAGCGGGTTCCAAAGGAATACTGGCTGTCTTTCAAAACGCCGCTCTGGGTGGAGATCTTACCGTTGCCCTCTTTCAGGCTGCCATGCCACACTGCGCTTGCTGTGCGATCCATTCGTAACACCTCTTAAGACAAATTGGGAACAGAAACAGACTGCCCTGGCGAGCATCCGTCGCCGCCATAATCCGCCTGGGGTGACGTGAAGCGCTCGGAATGCTGTCCTTTCCATTGTAGTGACGCGTGCGGCTCCGTCCGGGGTTGTCACACGCAAAATTCCTGAGAATATAACGGTTAGAGCCGCGAGGGCAGGAGGGTTGGGTCAGTGGCCGTTGAGGTATTGTCTTGCCATAGGCAGCGATACCATACGTGCCTGATCGTTTCTGCCGGCCGCGTCGTGCAGGATCAGCTTGCCTTCGAGCAGGTAGTAGCCGGACTGATCGCGCCCCCGGGCGGGACCACGCACGATGGTTCCGTCAAAGGAAAACCAGACACCGTGGACCTGCCGGGTGGTAAATGATATGCGCCGGCCAGCCATACGACTGGTGGCGAAGAAGAAGGTCAAGGGCACACCTTCATCGCTGAGCCGGTCGCCAAATCTGGTGATGAACCCGCTGAGCCGATCCGGCTGCAGTTCCACATCGACCGTTTCGCCAGAGCCTAATCGATACTCACCCGATGCCTCAGCGGGGAGAACGGTGGCTCCGCTCGACTGGGTGGTGTTTTCGAGGTCTTCTTGGGACTCGTAACTGCGACGGTGCAGTACCGGAGCTTTGTTCTGGAGCTGAGCCCATAACGGTGCGATGCCAGAAAAAATCAGAAAAAACGCCATCGCAAAGGCCACACGCTCGCGGCGTGGTTTCAAAGAGATGCATCGCGACATGCGATCACCCTTTCCTGGGCTCTCACGCTTTAGTGCGCGCCCTGCCCGCTCTCGCTCTGCTTGCGGGCAGCCTCGAACTCGTCTCCCGGATTCCAGGTGATAGGAGGAGAGGACAAAGCCTGCCACCCTAATAAGAACCCGAATTGCGCGAATATGGCATCGGCACGAAAGTCCATATCGGCATGATATTCATCCGTGGGGCGATGGTAGCGCGTCTCGTCGTATTCGTCTCTCTGCTGGCGGCCCCAGTCTGCCGGATGGCCGGCGTACAGGGTGCCCTGTTCGACGGAGAAGGCGGGCACGCCGACACGGGCCAGGCTGAAATGGTCGGAGCGATAAAAAAGTCCGGCCATGGGTTGATCATCGGGCTGGATCTGCAGACGGAACGCAGCCGCCGTTTTTTCGACAACCGGATAGAAGCTGGTGCGCTCAGCGCCGGCGAGCGCGACTGAGGCGGGCACGCCAATGGGGAGAAGCTCATCAAAATTGAGATCGAGCGCGAAGTCGCGGATGGGTTGCGGCGGATGCAACCCAAGATATTCGGACCCGAGTAAACCTTGCTCTTCCGCAGTGACGGAGGCAAAGTAGACGGTACGAGGCGGTGGGATCTTTGCCGAGCCGTAGGCTCGCGCCAATTCGAGCAGGATGCCGCAGCCGGTGCCGTTGTCCACCGCGCCATTGAAGATCTGGTCCCCGCTGGCTGAGGGATCGATGCCGAGGTGGTCGTAATGCGCGGTGTAGAGAACGTTCCCGCCCGGCTTCTGGTCGACACCTGGAATTAAGGCGACGACGTTGGCCGAGTCATAGTTTCTTACCCGGCTCTCAATGTGTGCCTTGAGATGAATGGGCAGCTCCGTCGCTTTGAAACCGCGCTTGCCGGCATTTTCAATCTCCTGATCGACGTTCCGGCCGACGGTTGCGAAGAGTTTGCGGGCAGTTTCCAGTTGGATCCAACTGGCGGCGCGCAACGTGGAAAGCGGATTGTCGCGCAGATACGACGTTTCGGTTGCTTCGGAATTGAGCAGTACTTCCCAGCCATAGCTGGCGAGGTCGGTGCGATGAACGACCAGAACCCCTAACGCTCCACGGCGCGCTGCTTCCTCGTATTTGTAGGTCCATCGGCCGTAGTAGGTGAGTGCCTTCCCCTTGAAGAAATTCTCGTCGGTGGAAGGCGGCTCATTCACGATGACGACCACGATCTTTCCCTTTACATCGATGCCGGCGTAGTCGTTCCACTGGTACTCAGGCGCGTTGATGCCATAGCCTGCGAAGACAATCGGTACGTCGAAGTCGACGCTGGTGGCTCCGGTCTGGTCTTTGGTGAGGTAGTCCTGGCCGTACTTCAACGGGATAGGTGCGCCAGTGACGGGAACTAGAGTGAAGCTGGTCTTGTCGACTTCAGTGTGTACGGCCCGGAGCGGCGCCTTTTGAAAGTAAGTGCCGTTATCACCGGCCGGCTGTGCACCCGCAAGAGCGAATTGAGTGGCGATGTATTCGGCGGCGAGTTCGCCCCCGCGTTTGCCCGGACCCCGGCCTTCGAGCAGATCGCTGGACAGAAACTTCACATGGGCGCCGATCTTTGCGGGGTCGATACTTGCGGCGGCTTCACGGGCGGCCGCCGGAACCCCAGCGATGTCTGGGACTTGAGGCATGCCCGGATTTTGGGCCTGGAGGGAGAAACTGACAGATGCTGCCAACCAGAGCAGTAGAGAAACGCGCTTCTTCATCTCACCTCACCTCACCTCACCTCACCTCACGAAAGTTCAACGGATCGCTCTTTGGTTTTAGCGCCTGGCTATGGGTCATGATATGTAACCGCTGCAGTGCTTTCCGGGTGAGCCCGGTCAGCGGGAGATTGGCCAGCTCGGTGCTCTTTGCCCACTTGCGGGAATGACCGCGCGCCGGGACATGCTGCGTGGCTTCCTGCTCGGAGAAGCGAAGTATGCGGACCTGGTAATTGGTCACCGTGATAGCGTGACGCAAGGTGATTGCGACGCGGTCCTCAAGGGCGGCGTCCATGGCGACTTCAGGCAGCTCCCACATGCCGGGCATGAGCGAAGCTGTGGGTGGACGGCGCTCAAGCAGCACCTGGGTCCCGCGAGCACGATCGCGAGATACGAGAGCGTAGGCGATTCGCCGGGAGTGCATTTTCTTTGCGGGCGCCGTTTCGTGTTCTCCTCGCGTAGCGCAGTAGCGCCGCACGGGACACTGCAGACAGAGAGGGCGCTGCGGAAGACAAACGGTCGCGCCGAGTTCCATCATCGCCTGATTGAAGTCGCCGGGGCGCTGATGGTGGACCAAGGTGTTGGCGTGACCGCGCAGCCATTTCGCCTGTGCGGCGGGGGTTGGAGGCTGGGCTTGCTGCGAGAAGACACGCAGAAGTACGCGCTCCACATTGCCGTCGATAACGGCGACGGGCTCCGCATAGGCAATGCTGGCTACGGCTGCTGAAGTGTACTCCCCGATGCCCGGGAGCATGCGCAATTGCTCGGCAGTGCGTGGCAGGAGTCCGTTGTGGTCCTGGACGATGGACTGTGCGGCCTTATGCATCATGCGGACACGGCGATAGTAGCCGAGTCCGCTCCACGCTGCGAGCACATCGGGTTCTTTGGCCTGGGCAAGAGCGATCACGGATGGGAAGAGAGACGTGAAACGGGCGTAGTAGTCCAGGACGGCGGTCACCCTGGTTTGCTGGAGCATGATTTCGGAGATCCAGATGCGGTATGGGTCATCGGTTCTCCGCCAGGGAAGGTCGCGCGCGTGCAGATCAAACCAGGCAAGCAGGTCCCGCTGGAAGTTCCGAATCGCCGCGGGGGTAGCCACCATTTGTCGAATGTATCAGAGGAGGTTGGGTCGGGGCGGTGGGGCAGGGCTGCGGGGCTCGTTTGCGGTGGGGTGCAGTTCCTAGTTTGTTTGGGCGTTCTCGGCGTGCGCGATCAAGATCATGCTCTGGCCGATTTGTTGCCAAACGCTGATGGCGTTCAGGGTGTGGGGTGGGGCGCCCGCAGAGGAGAATTGCAGAGTGTAGATGAGCGTCATGTCAGCGCCGTTCGGCTTCACCACCATGTCTGTAACGGTGAAATCGGCCAGGTTGAGTCCCTGCAGGTAGGCGACCACCTGATCCTTGCCCAACACTTTGCCACCGGCGCTATAGACAACATTCGCGGCCAGCAGACCGGGAACCTGCACCCACTTTTTCGACTTTACCGTGTTCCAGTAGATACGCTCGTATTGCTCGGCACTGGTCGTGCTCTTGAGGGTTGGCGGCTTCTTCTCGCCATAGACGGTGCAGCCGCTGAGACCGACGGCGGCCAGACTGGCAGCAAGCAGAGTTGTGATCCGGAGCAGGCGCATCGATTCCTCATTGGAGCATAAAAAAGGCTGCCATTGTTGGCAGCCTTTTTTGTTTGCTTGCTCTAAAGAGAGGATTAATCTCCCATAACCGGTTCTTCGCTGGCTGCCGGAACTGCCTTAGGTGCAGGCTTGATCAAGGTGTCGAGAGGGATGAAGCCTTCTTGCGGCTTCTCCCCGAGAACATGCTCGCGATACATCCGCGCCATCTTCGCGTTCTCGGCGTCATTCTTGATCTTGGTGTCGCGCGCCCTGATTTTCTCTTCGCGCGAGTTCTTGGCGATGCCCAGCTTGTCGAGAGTGTCATTGGCGTGCGCATCCACGTGCTCCTGGTTCAACACCAGGGTGTGGGCTGCACTGCCCATGCCAACCTTCTTGCCACCGGCGAAGATTTCGTGACGGCCATGCTCTTCATACCACTTGGTCAGAGTTGCAGTCATGTGCATCTTCTCGATGATATTGCGCCAGCCCACGCCGGTGTTGTAAGCGCAGAAGGAGATTTCCCCTTCCTGCGTGGCGTAGGGAATGATGCACTGTTCGGTGCGGCGGAAGTCGTAGTTGAACAGATCCTGGAACCACATACCCGCGATGAACAGGAAGTTCCAACGATCGGCGCGGCGCTGTTCGATGTCTTTCATGGTGCGGTCGCCGGTCACCTTGCCGTAGTTGCGGCCGGTGGCGCCGAAGCACTTATCGAACTTCTGCAGCAAGTCGAGAATCCTGAAGTGGGTTGGCGACTTGGTCGGATCGTAATTGCGCAAGAGAGCCAACGTGACGCCCACCACGGAGAGGACCTTGCCGCGCGCTGCGTCGTTGATCTTGGCAACGTCTTTGGCCAGACGGTCGGCATTGAGGAAGGCCGTTACCGGCACTGCCTCTTTGGTTTCCTTATCGATCATCAGCGCCATGCCGATGCCGCAGTTGGGATGGCATCCGCAAGAGAGCTGCCCCCAATCGGCAGAAGGACCGTGCACCAGATCGGCCCAGTCAGAGAAGGTGCTCATGAAGCTGATCGGGAACCAATCGCGGGTGGGCTCGCCCAGACCGGTTTGGTTCTTTACGTCATGCGCCATGTGGCTCAAGGTGTAGCGCTGGGCGATGCGGCGCTCGTCGCTGACCTCTTCGTCGCGACCGGTAAAGGACACCGGCTGGAAGCTGACGAAGTTGATCTTCTTGGGATTATCGAGGGCGAACTGGATGATGCGGCCCACCTGCTCGTTGTTGATGCCGTTGATGATCGTGGTGACCGGGACAATGTCGACGCCGGCTTCATGCAGGTTGTGGATGGCCTGCAGTTTCACGTCGAACAGGTTGCCGACCTTGCGGTGCGAGTTGGCGGCGTTGCCGATGCCATCGAACTGGAGGTAGGCGTAACGGAGACCGGCTTCGGCGGCGGCACGGCAGAGCTCTTTGCTCTTGGCGAACTCAATGCCGTTGGTGGCAGCCTGAACGGAGTTGTAACCGACCTTGCGGGCGTAAGCGACCGCATCGAGGAAGTAAGGCGACAGAGTGGGCTCACCGCCGGAGAACTGGACCGACATCTGACGGCGCGGCTTGATGGAGATCGCGTTGTCGAGCATGGTCTTGATCTCGTCCCACGTGAGTTCGTGGACAAAGCCGACCTGATTCGCGTCCATGAAGCAGGGGTCGCACATCATGTTGCAGCGGTTGGTGAGATCGATGGTCAGCACCGAGCCACGGCCGTGGGTGACCGTCGAGGTGCCGTGGTTGTGCAGCTTGTCGTCGTTGTGCGCCTTGATGTCACGACCGGGGAAAACCTCTTCAAGATGCTTGAAAAAGTCGGTATCGATGGCCATGACGTCTTCAAAGTGGCCGTGCTTGGGGCAGTCCTTCACCATCAGGATCTTGCCGTCTCGCTCGATGATCTGCGCCTTGATTTCGCCAACCTTCTCATTCAGAAGGACTTCGTGAGGCAGCTTGCCGTCGATGATCTGCTGACGAATCTCCGGGACGCACTTGGGGCAAAGCGAATCGGTGCTGCGGGGCCAGCCAAGGGGCGGCTTCTCTTTCTGGTAGGACTTCAGCAGCGGCTTGTCGGACCATTTCGGCGTAAAAGAAGCGTTGGGGCTGATCCGGTTGACGCGCTCAAAAACAGACCACGCGCCTTGAGCAAGGATCGTTACCGCTCTCTCTGTATATTTGACGGTTCTCGACATGAAGTCTCCTAAAAGTCTTTTTATGCTGAAATTCCTTCGGTCAAAGGAACCAGCCAAATGGTAACCACGCAGGTGGTTACATCCAGTTATAGAGTACGGACTTCCCCCGGCAAGACGAAATGAGTCGCGTTAAACTGCGTGAAAGCCGCGCCGGATGGCAAACCATTGATTTGAACGGCTCAATGGGTTTCCGCCCACTGCTCGCTGCGGCGAGGATGCTCGCTGCGGCGAGGATGCTCGCTGAGTACACCTCGATTTCTATTCCGGGGTCTGACTTCCCTCGGCGATGGCTACCCGATTAATCACTCTTTGGACAATGACCACCTGGAAATTCACGCGCTGTGCCAAATCGGGTACAAACTCGGTGATTGCATTGCCAATGGGAGCGGTAGCCAGGGAGACGGCGATGCGGGCTGAACTCGCTCCAAAGCTCTTGTCGCGGCCTGGTACATAAACGTTACCCAGGGCGTTGGTGCAAATGGTTCCAACAACTACGGCGTAGTTGAAGATGGGCGCTCCGTCATCGTTCTGGCCAACGACCACGGCATCGAACAAATGCAGAACGCGCCGCCGGAAAGAGAGATTCGGCAGGCGGCGGTAATGCGGATCCTGGTGGACAAGAGAGGGAATGAGGAAAGTGCCGAAGAACTCGCCCGTTATGTCCTGGGTGAGCGATACACCGGCGTCCTTGGCAAAGCCCCGAATACCTGGCCCGTAAGGAGAATGGGCATCGCTGGCGATATGGATGGCCGAGACGCCGGCAATGGTCAACAGATTCGCTGGATCGATGACATTTTTGGATGCCAGGAGGAGTTTTTGCCTTGGGGTCAGCGGGAGGGGCGGAGAGGAATCGAGAAAGCGGTTGAACACGGGGATGTTCGGCTGGCAGCTCATGATCCGCTCGGCCGAACTGGAAGAGTCCGGCGCGCACCCTGGTCGAACGCCGGGAATGTTCCGACGGCTATCCGCGGGAACGGGCATTCTGCCCAAGCCTGGCCGGCTCACCGGAGGGAAGCCCGGTTTGCTGGCATTACGCTTCTGCTGACCTTCGATCCCCTGTGCTGATGAACTGCCGCTCACCGCTGGTTCTAACGATACAGACGCAGAGGGCTGCGGCGCCTCGGGCAAGCTCTCAGGCCGAGCCGTCTGTTGCCCGAGGGCTAGCGCCTGAGCGAGAGCGACTGCCGCCAGCAAGAGAGTTCCTTGAAGAACACTTCTGGTCATTTTCCGTATCGTGGTCCGTATCGTTGTCCGTATCGTGGTTCCCGTGTGCTGATAGACGTGTCGCTGCCTTGAAACGGCTACTCGATGCGAAGTTTCTCCATGATGGGGAACTTGCGACTGAGGCTCGGGAGAAACTCCAGCACGAGGTTGCCCCCCGCGTCCGTGGCGATCGATGTTGCAAACGTGAGACCAACCACCCTCGCCGTGAGACTGGGCTCCGGGTAATAGGTAACTACCGTGGCAGCGGCGGCGGCGCGACCCACGATGCCCGAGTAGTTGAACTGATTTTCGCCGTTGTCTCCGCGACGAACCAGGGCCTGACGGGCAGAAAGCAGCGCGCGATGAACGATGCTGCCATGAGCGATGCGGTAACAACGTGGATCCTGGTGAAATGCCGAGGCGAGCAGGCCGTCGGAAAAGAAGCGCACGCTGGCGGAACGCAGTGTCGATGCACCGAACTTTTCTCCGAAGGCGCCAGCATCGTGGCCGTACTTGGGATCAGTATTGAAAAGCTGCTCATAACAGGCGGAGTAGAGGGACGGCAGCAAGTTGAAGGGCCGGGAAATTTCGATGAGAGAAAAGACCATTTTGTCAGACGTATCGAAGGGATGTGCCGCTTGTCCTGGCTCGATCATCCCGGCGTATCTCCGCGCCAGGGGTGAAGGGGTAGATGCCCCCGCGAATTGCTGGCCCTGCGGCGCATCGGGCAACCCCGGCGCTGTTCCATCCACGGCAAGGCGTGTCTGGGTGAGAGCCGAACCGGAGCCGATAAACGAGATAAAGAAAAAGGCGAAAGAAAAACTGCGCCCCAACAATTTGGTCAAGAAGCACCTTTCAATGGCAAGGTCCGTTCCGCTTTCAGTTTATGCGTACGGGGCGAATCATCCTTAAAGGTTGCGGTTGCGGTAGTCTACTTTTGCAACGTACCGCCGCGCGCCCATACGAGAATAGATGCACAAGTGAGGACACATGGCCGAGCAACCTTCTGAGAGCAAGGGCAGTACCCGTTTCGAAGATATTGGCAAGAAGGTCGATGAGCGTTTCAACCGGGCCGCGCCCAAGGTCGAAGACGAGCTGAAAAAGCTGATCGCTTATCTTAACGATCAGGTGGTTCCACAGTTACGGCAGGATTCGGCTCAGGCGCTGCGCGTCGCGGCAGACGGATTACGAAAGTTAGCTGAACAGGTCGATGACAGCCTAAGCGCGGGAGCACGCTAGCGTGTTGTCAGCGACCAGAGTCCCTCGCCCACTCCTGCAATGGATCCTGATAGGTATCGTGATGGCCGGCTGCGGACATAAGCATCCAGCCATTGCCGTGGCGCCGCCACCCGCGCTCGATACCAACCCCTCCACGAGTGCGGCCGCTCCGGCTGCTCCGGCCGCTCCGCAGCCCTTGACGGCTGAGAGCCCAGTGACAGCCACGGTTGCCGATAGCAAAGTAGACGAAGAATTTGTTGCGTCGCACCCGGTGATCTATAGCGAAGAGGGGCTGGCAAGCTGGTATGGGCCGCCCTATGACAAGCGCCGGGGCGCGAACGGACAAATTTTCGACAAGGACGCATTGACTGCAGCGCATCGAACGCTGCCGTTGAACTCGCTGATCAAAGTCACGAACCTCACGAGCGGGCAGGCGGTCATCTTGCGCGTGACTGACCGCGGGCCGTTCGTTCATGATCGAAAGCTGGACTTGTCGTTGGCGTCTGCGAAAGCAATCGGCGTGTGGAGAGCCGGAGTGCTGCGGGTACGGATCGACGTCTATGCCGCACCGTCGCCGCTCGATCGCGGCGGCCGCTGGTGTGTGCAGATCGGCGCATTCAAGAGTGAAAAGAGCGCGGAGAAGCTGCGCGACCAACTCACCCGGAAATACCATACAGCGAATGTAATTGAGTTCGCCGGGCCCACCGGCCACTGGGTTCGCATTCGGCCGCTGGATGATGAGAAAGGACGCGCGCTTGAGATTGCTCGCGACCTGGAACCGAGCGAAGGCGAGGCTTATTTGGTTCGCCTGGATTGAAGTGGTCGTGTCGTAGAGGGCAAGAAGAGTTGCAGATCCCCATTCGACCTCGGTCAGGGCAGGTTCTCCACTTCGGTCCCACGGCAAGCCGGGGCAGGCGAGATGACAAATTTTCTAGGGGCACAAATATTCTACGAAATAAGGCCAGGTAAATGATGCTGGTTGAGATGCATGCGGTCCTGGCTGGTCTGGGGACGCCTGTAGACCAAATGACCTACACGTTGTCTCCGGCCAAGTTGGCGCAGGCTCGATCGCTGTATTACTGGCGCACCAGTCTCGACTTCGGCGGAACGTTATGGGGCATTCTGGTTCTGCTGGTGGTGCTGAATTTTCGCTGGGCCGCTGGACTGAGTACGTGGGCAACCTCCATCACGCGCAAGCGATGGCTGCAGGGTCTTTGCTTTGCTCCGGCGATTTTGTTGCTGCTCTCTGTGATGCATCTTCCACCCGCGATTCTGGGCCACCACATCTCGCTTAGCTACGGTCAATCGATCCAGGGGTGGGGCAGTTGGTTTCTCGATTGGAGCAAAGCGGTCATGATTGACCTGCTTTCCGGCACGCTTGTGCTGTGGCTACTCTTCGCCTTGATACGGAAGACGCCGCGCTGGTGGCTGTGGTTGTGGATCATTTCTCTCCCTATGCAGATCCTGGTGGTCTTTGTGCTGCCGCTGGTTGTGGACCCATTGTTTAATCACTTCGAACCGTTGGCGCGGTCGCAGCCTGCGTTGGTACAGCAGTTGGAACGCGTGGTCGAAAAAACGGGGGTTGCGATTCCGCCGTCACGCATGTTCCTGATGAAAGCCAGCGAAAAGTACACCAGCTCCAATGCCTACGTTACGGGGTTCGGCGGTTCACGACGCGTGGTGGTGTGGGACAACACCATCAAGAGTGCGCCTACAGACGAGGTGCTGCTGATCTTTGGCCACGAACTCGGCCACTACGTGTTGCACCATATCGAGCGCGGACTTGCGATCGGGGCAGCGCTGTCTCTGTTTTTTCTATGGATCGGGTCGCACCTGGCAGGCTACCTGGTGCGCCGCTACGGGGCGCGTTGGCACATTGCGTCACTCGGAGACTGGGCTGCAACGGGCATTCTTTTGCTGGTATTGGCCGTGCTCTCGTTTGTCGCCGAACCGATCGGCAATAGCATCAGTCGCGCGCAGGAGCACCAGGCGGACGTTTTCGGAAGCGAGATCGTGCACGGCATTGTCGCCAACCCGCAAAAGATAGATGCCGAATCATTCCAGCGGCTCGGAGAGCAGTCCCTCGAATACCCCTATCCATCGCGGTTTGTTGTCTTCTGGACCTACACTCACCCGCCGATCGCGGAGCGGGAGGCGTTTGCTACTACCTATGATCCGTGGGGGCCTGGCAGCCAGCCGCGCTACTTCAAGAAGTAGGATGATGACATAAGGAGCCGTACGCCTCATGCCCTGTTTATTCTGCAAGATTATCGCCGGCGAAATTCCTTCGAAGAAAATCTTTGAAGATGATCGGACGTTCGCCTTCACAGACATCCACCCGCAAGCGCCCGTGCATGTACTGGTGTTACCGCGGAAACATATTGCATCGCTGGCCGAGTCGAGCGCGGAAAATGAGCAACTGCTGGGCCATCTGCAAGTGGTTGCCGCGCATATTGCGCGGAGTGAAGGATTGGCCAAAGGCTATCGCACGGTGATCAACACGGGAGCAGAAGGAGGCCAGACGGTTGACCACCTGCATGTACACCTGTTGGGTGGACGTGCGATGCATTGGCCTCCGGGCTAAGGCATTTTCGCAATTAGACCCGAGGCCTTACTCAGCCCGCAAAGCCTGCATCGGCTCTGTGAATGCGGCGCGTCTTGCCGGCCACCAGGCAGCGAACAATCCGGTGAGCAGAAGCAGAATACACATGGCCGCCAGGATGAGGGGATCGCGCGGCGCAATGCCGAAGACCAGGCTTTGCAGCAGGCGTGCTCCTGCAAGCGAAGCGATCACACCGATCGCGATTCCAACGACGACAAGCGTGCCGGCATCGCGCAACACTTTTCGAATGATGTCGGTGCGCTGGGCGCCGACCGCCATCCTGATGCCAATCTCTTTCGTCTGCTGCGCCACCACGAAGGACAGAACGCCGTAGAGTCCGGCGGCGCCGAGAACCAGAGAGATGATACCGAAGGTCGAGAGCAGGATCATGCTAAAGCGCTGCTGAGCAACCGAAGCGTTGATGACCTGGTCGAGGGGCTCGACGCTGAGCAGGGGCGTGTGTGCATTCTCCATGAAGATGGGCCGCGCAGCGGCCGCGACATTCACCTGTGCAGATTGACTCCGCACCACCCAGCCCATACCCAGCAGGCCGTTGCTCATCTGGGTCATCTTGTCCGGCACTTGCCCGACCGGCAGATACATGATCCCCGGCGTGGTGGCGTCAAGGCCAGTCTGCTTCACGTCCCCGACGACGCTGACTATTTCTCGTACAGGATCTTCGAAGCCAGGGCCCATCGCGGCGCCGATGCGGATGTGCTGGCCGACCGGGTTCTCGCCTTTGAAATAGGTGCGCACAAATTGCTGATTCACGACGACCACCGGCGCGGAGCCATGTGTGTCGGACCGGGTAAGCGCGCGACCGGAAACCAGAGGGATACGCAGAGCGTCGAAGTAGCCGGGCGTAATGATTACGTATTTCTCATCTCCTGACGCATCCTTGCGCTCGCTTCCGCGACCAGCTATATCAAAGGACAGATCGGGAACCAGTTGTGTCGGCAGGCTATTCACTGCTGCTGCGGAAACTACGCCAGGAATGGCTCCGAGACGAGTGGTGAGCTCATCAAGACGCCGGCAAAGCAACTCGCTACTTACGGCCTGCTCATCCGTAAAAGCGTTCTTGAAGGTGACCACATTGCGCGTGTCGAAACCGGGCGGCGTGTGGATCAGCTTCCAGAAACTGGTGAGCAAGAGTGCGGCGGCCACCATGAGGACGAGGGACACGGCAACTTCACTGACGACGAGTGCCTTTTGTGCGAGGTGCCGGCCGCCGGCAATCTGATTCGTGTTTACGCGGAGGGAATCGTTCAGTTGCGTCCTGTGCGTTTCGTAGGCGGGCACCAGGCTGAAGAGCAGCGCACAGGCCAGCGTAAGAACTGCCGCGAACACCAGGGCTGGACCGCCAATCTGCAGTGAGCTGAAGGCGGGCAATTCCAGCGGGCTGAGATGCATCAAGGCCGGAGCTGCGAAGGATGCGAGGACTACCCCGGCAAGGCCACCCAAGCCGCAGAGGATTGCGTTTTCGACCAGCAATTGGCGCAAGATGCGCCAGCCGGACGCACCCAACGCAGCGCGCAGACTCATCTCGCGACGACGTGCGATCGAACGCGTTAGCAACAGACTGAGAATGTTAGCCGAGACGATTACCAGGACCAGCACAACGGCAGACATGAGAATTTCGAGAGCAGGACGGATATCGCCCACGAGGGAGTCGTGGAAATCGAGGACGCTTGCGGATTCATACTGGTCCCAGAGATCAGGGTAGGTGTTCTTGAGCTGCAAGAGAACGTTCTTAAGGTCAGCCTGCGCCTGGGCGCGCGTGACACCGGGGCGCAGGCGAGCGACGAGATTGTATTGGTGACTCTGGTCCTTGGGGCTCTCCACGATTGGCAGCGGTGTCCAGACATCCACTCTTGCATCGAGACTGAACTCAGGGCGCGCCACGCCGATGACAGTGAACGGTTGGTTGCCGAGAGTGATGGGGCGGCCGAGGATGTTTGGGTCTGCGGAGAAGCGCTCGCGCCAGAGGGCGTCACTGATCACTGCGACACCGGGCGCGTTGGGGACCATATCCTGATTGCTAAAGCCGCGCCCCATGGCCGGGCTCGAAGAATATACGGAAGAAATCGGAAGTGGCGCGCAGGTTCTTGAGCGGGATCGCTTCTCCGCCCTGCATCAGGTTCAGGTTACTTGGGATGTAGTCGTAAGCGGCTAAGGACACGAAGCTACTGGCGGTGCGGCGCATAAGCAGCGCCACAGTGCCGGAGTAAGCCGGGTTGACAATGCCGTTAGGATACGACCGCTCGATGCGAACCAACTGTTCCGGGTGCGGAAATGGGAGAGGGCGAAGCAAGACGCCGTAGAAGATAAGGAAAACGGTGAGGTTGGCTCCGATGCCCAGGGCCAGCGTCAGAATGGCGGCAAAAGTAAACCCGGCGCTTTTACGCAACTGCCGGAAAGCGAATACAACGTCCTGGTTCAAGAAGCCGGTGGTCATCACGCGGTTTATCCCTCGTGAGGTAACGTTGCACGCAAAAGGCCGTCCGGGCGAACGGCGATAAAGCATTCGCCTGGCATGCATTGCCAAGCCAGCGATGCATAGGTTGGATCTAGAACAGAATCAGCACAACTGTACCCAGCGGCAAGGACACTTGATTGGATTTTTCATCAAGAAAAATCCAACTTCCTCGATCTCGACCGGGCACAGCTATGCTGGTTCTGCTCTCATTGCTGTCCGCTTTCGGACGGGTATGTTCAGCAATGCACAGCCCTCGTGGAATCAATTGCCAGCCGGAATGAGGCGGATACGCCTTTCGGTTTGCTTCTCGACCGCTGGCCGGGAATACAACAAGGGGAAATAGCCGCCCTCCACCCATTTGGATGCGAGATCGCGATAGTGCGGACTGTGTGGGTCGCCGGATTCACCCGGATAGTTCACGGCTCTGGAATTGTCCCAGTTGCCCACGTCGAGCACCATGCGCACAGAAGGCCCGCTGGTCTGCTGAAAGTCGCGCGCACGGTAGGGCGACGCATTCACCGTATAGGCACTCCCTCCAGTTTCGAGTGGCCCGACATTCAACAGTTTTTTCCCTGCTTCGTCAGACAGCGGTGAGAGAGGATGCTCACTGAAATTGTGGTGAAGCTTTCCCCAGGTCCACTGGTTCGAATCCGGACCTTCTAGCGTCTTCATCTCGCGGTAGGCCGCGACCAGGGTCGTGAGCAGCAAGTTGTCTCTTTGCTCGATGGGGTCCGCCGCAAATCTCTTCTGCGGATGCTCCAAGTCATCGAGCAGCACTTGGGTACTGGGCAGCTCGAATAGATCGAGTGCCCCGTTGCTTACGGCGGCTGCCTTGAACGCCGGTTGCAAATGGCGGGTAAACCACACCTCTTCGAGCGCCGCAGCGGATGAGCTTGCATCGAGGATGGCATTCCATCCCTTGAGCAAGTTCAGAGCGGTCTGCGTCTCCGGGTCGTCGCTCTTCAACGGTTGCAGCAGCGCAACAAGCCTTCGCGCGGGAATGGAAAGCACGTCATTCTGCAGATGCATGGAGTCTTCGAGTGATACCTTCGCCTGTCGCGAGAGGACCTCGTCGATACGTTGGTGCCTGGAGGGATCGGACCACTCGAAGCCAAGCTTCCTTTCCTTGTAAGGATAGTCAGCCGGCAAATTCATCTCGTTCGATGTGGTGAGGTAACCCTGGCTTGGGTTGTAGGCCAAAGGCAGTTGCTCGCCGCTCCATTTACCTGCCCACTCGTATCTGCCGTCTCCGGCCACGGGCAGAAGGCCGTCCCAATTCGGCCGGATGGGGGCATAGCCTCTCGCAGTCCATGCGATGTTGCCTTTCGTATCGGCATAGACCATGTTGAGCGATGGCGTTCCCCAATGCGCGATGGCGTCCTTGTACTCGGCGAAGTTGTGCGCGCGCATGAGAGCAACGGAGACGAAATAGGGAGAGGTTCCTGGTTCCAGCCACGCCGTCTTGACTGCGTAGGCCCGGTGGGCCTGCTTGTCGATGTAGATCACCGGGCCGTGCCGGGTGAATCGCAAATCCGCCGCGATGGCTGGCTGACCTTTGACCTTGATCTCTTCGTGAAGCTGCCTGAATTCTTCCCAGCTGCCCTGGTACTTGTACTGCTCAGGGTTTGCCGGATTCAGGTCATATATGTAGAGATCTTCCTGATCGATCCGGAACACGGTGCCGCCGTAGGCGATGGAATCGTTGTGGGCGAAGGAAACTGCCGGGGCGATCGGCTCACCCATCCCCTCAATGTGCAGTGTCGGCGCATTGAGATCAGCCAGGTAACGAATGCTGGGCTGCAGGTAACTGCGATGCGGATCGCTGGCGAGGATAGCTCGTCCGGTTGTAGACTTTTGCGGGCTGATGGCCCAGTTGTTGCTACCGTAGATCGGTTCATTGACTGGTCCGGTTTCTTGCGGAAGAACTGCAGCCACTTGGCCTTGTGGGGCAAATTTCACTTCAGTCGTCGCCAGGGAAAACACCTTTAGGACATCTTTTGGCAAACAAAGATCCGTACCCTCGGGCACATGGATTTGCCACGGCGGCTCCAGGCGCTGACGGACTTCTTCCGCCTTCGGCCCGGCGTTGCACAGGACTCTGGCTCGTTCCACTTCCTGTTGCAGGTTGCCTCCCAGGCCGTGGCTGCGGATGCGCGCCACATCCTCGGGCGACCACAGGCCGGGCCGATACTTCAACAGTTTGAATTCGTACGGTAGTTGTTGCGGATTTGCCTCAAGCCAGCGGATGTACGCATTGATGCCGGCAGCAAATTGTTTGGCGATCTGTTCGGCGTCCGGGCTGTACGAGGCCCATTCGGCCTTCATGTCCCCGCGATAGAGAAACAGGCGCGTCGCTTTGTCCTGCTCAACGAATTGGTGACCAAACGCTTCCGACAGTTCTCCCAGGCCTCGCCGTCTCCAAAGATCCATCTGAAACAAGCGATCGCTAGCGGCATTGAAGCCCTGCGCGAAGAAAAGGTCGGGTTCGTTTTGCGCGTAAATATGCGGCACGCCCCAGTGGTCCACGAGAATATCCACTGGTTGCTGCAAACCTGGGAGTTGTACGGTCTCTGACGCAGGCAGGATTTTCTGCTGCGCTCCTGCCGGGGTGGCTAGTTCCAAAAGTACCAAGGCGGCCAGCAGGGCATTTCGAGGACTGCACTTAAGTGGTTTTCGAAGACGCATGCCGTATGCTACTCCCGCTTGATGCGGAGAGCGATGACGACGGCGGAGGTTGGGGTTTCGATGACGCGGGTAGCACCTGACTGTTTGAATTCGTTACTCGATACGACAGACCGTGAAGCCGCGACCGATCCGGGGCACCCGATACCGGGTGCTCCTCTCGTCCACAGCTTCGCCTGGTTTGGATTTGCCTGGGGAGCGAGGAAGAGAACTAGTGTGCCTCTTCCAGCTCAGCTAGGCTTCTACTGCTTCGAGTTCTTCTTCCAGACCGTGGCGACGCAATAGATTGGGCAGGTTCTGGGAGAAAGCTGAGCGGGGCATCACCATGTCGCAGCCGGCTTCCATGGCCTTCGCCTTAAGGTCTCCCTGCAGATGAGACAGGAATCCAATGACTGAGGTACCGCGCTTCATTTTGCTCTTGAGGCGAGGGATTAAGGTGAGCGGCTTGGCGTTCACGTTGTTCAAATCAAACACAATCAGAGAAGGACGACTGCCCTCTGGCACGTCTGCCAGGCGCGAGACGATGTCTTTATCAGCTTTGACAAAGCCTACCTTGACACCCAGCTTGCGAGCGGCTTCCTGAATTTTGGCCAGGAAAAACAGGTCTTCGATAAAGCAGTAAATGCGTATCGGGGCGTCTTCGCGAACCGGAACTACGACCGGATCCTTGGGCGCATTCTCCATAAAGTGAGCGGTTTGGAAATGCCCGTTTTGCCCGTGGCCGTTGGAGCGGAAATCCATGGTGGATTGAGGCGCGTCGGCGGTGTTGCCGTTTACCACTCGATAGCTGTGATCCATGGGGCCAACGAATACCTGCTGACGGCGCTGCTTGCCTTTACGCCGTCCGCCACTGCCGTTGTTGCCATTGTGCCCATTGGCTCCCTGGGCACTGCCACTGCCACCGTTGCCGTTCTTGGAGGCGAAGCGACCCTGGCTAGGAGACTTGGCTTTGGTGGGCTTTTTCTGGGAATGGGGCTGGCCGGTCCCGGGACCTGAACTCGATCCGGGCTCCAGGTTCGCGTTGTTTTTCGCCTGGTTGTTGGTGTATCCCTTACGTCTGCGGCGCCGGCGACGATGCCCTTGCCCTTCACTCTGCCCCGCAGGCTGGGCCGACGGCTGCGCCTGGGGTTGGTTTTGCTCAGTTGTCATGCATGCACATCCCGGTGCGTTGGTTCTTGCAGCCTGCTCAGATACCGCCACCCCGGCGTGCGCCGGAAAGACGGAGATTGGCTGCAACTCATGTTTCCACTTGGTCGATGGCCATTGGCCATAACCCACGCGCTCAAAGGGAACTCATCCAAAAGATACGGTTCGGAGTGGAACGTATGGTTTGTTCTCTCAAACAAATACTGGTGTTGTCTGTACCGCTATTGGTTGACCCAGCGACGAACATCGCTACTTGGGCAAGCAGATGCGACGCGGCAGAAAAACCTGTTGAAATCTCGAGAATCGCGGCGAGCCTGACTCAAATTTGAGATCTGGCTACAGCCGCTCGTTAGGCAAGATCGATAGTACACAGATGCTATTCGGCAAGTCAAGGCGCAAGAAGAGTCGGTCGAGAGTACGTTCGGGGCAGATCAGGTGAGAGCGGAACTGGATAGAGAGTCGCTAGAGCAAAACCAGCATAGGTGTACCCGCTCGAAACCTGGGAAGTTGGATTTTTCTTGATGAAAAATCCAGTCAAGCGTCCTTGCCGCTGGGTACAGTTGTGCTGGTTCTGCTCCAACAAGAAAAGCCACGTAAGTGGCTTTTCTTAACAATGGCCAAATCACTGGCCTCCCAAGATCCCCCGTCAGAACGAGTCTGCGGTAAGTAAAGCTCCGGTTGCGGCTGGCTCTCGTAGAGTCCAGACTCTGCTCACCGGATCTGAGGCGCCGGACTCTCGCATTTAGCGGAGCCACGTGCGTCGCTGGCTGACCTATCTATTGCAGTTGGCGTGCCGTTCTACAAGCTTATTAATTTCAACAGCTTAGGATTTTATAGGGAGCGCCACCTCCGGATTATGGAAGCATCGGCGTTCCAGAATTCCAGAATCCATAGAGTGAAAACGCTTTAGCGGTTTCCCGATTGGTGTACACCGGCCTCCCCGCACAGCGAGCGAAGCTGTCGACCTCTAGGTGGTTTTCTCTCAAGGAAAACCACGCCTCGCCATTGCCGGTGGTGCATAGCGATCGGGAAACCGCTTTAGAGCAGAACCAGCATAGCGGTGCCCGGTCGACGTCGGGGAAGTTGGATTTTTCTTGATGAAAAATCCAGTCGTGCGTCCTTGCCGCTGGGTACGGTTGTGCTGGTTCTGCTCTAGCGCTGGCAGTGGGAACAATAATGAGTACCCCGGCCAGCAAGCAAAATGCGGCGGATCGGGCTGCCACATTGCAGGCAGGGCTGCCCGGTACGCAGGTAAACGCGGTGTTCGAGCTGGAAGAAACCGGCAACTCCGGCAGCGTCCACATAATCGGATACCGAGGAGCCGCCGAGCGAAATCGCTTCGCGGAGAACGGTCTGCAGGCTGGCATGGAGACGGTCCAACTCCTCGCGCTTTAGGCGACTCGCCATCCTGCTGGGCCGGATACCGGCGCGAAACAGGCTTTCGTCCGCATAGATGTTTCCCACGCCGTGCAGGATTTTCTGATTGAGCAGGGCAGCCTTGATGGCGGTACGGCGCCCACGGAAGAGTGCGGCAAACGCATCCCCTGTAATGGTCAGGGGCTCCTGGCCAGTACCGGCGAAGCGCGTGGTGTGCAACGCCATGCGCCCGAAGCGCCGCGGATCGACGAAGCGCAGCTCGCGGCCCGAAGCCAGATGCAGAATGCCGTGGGTGTGCGGAGGAATGGGCGTGGCCGCCTCAGCGACGAGGAGACGCCCGGTCATGCCCAGATGTACGACCCATTGCGCCTCTCCCTTAGCCAGATCGAATCCATCGGCCAGATCGAAAACGATATGTTTGCCCACACGATGGACACGGTCGATGCGGCGGCCGGCAAGTTGCTTAGCCATGAGCTGGGGAGGGGTTTTAAAGGGTTCGGATTTCTCGCTAAACCAGGTGGTGTCGATGCGGTCCCCGCGGATTCGGTCGTCGACCCCGCGGGCGATGGTTTCGACTTCTGGTAGTTCAGGCATGGCGATCTGGATTTATTGTCGCAGAGGGAGAGGGTGGGTGCGAGTCCTGCGATTGTCTGGGGGCGATGGCCTGCGGGCGATGAAGAGGTGCGGCAGGCTTGGCCGGTTCCCGGCGACGTTATATCATCAAGAGCCGGTGCAAGCTCTGCCGTCATGCCAGGCTTGCCAGCCAGACTTTCCACACACTTCCCGCGCAGGTCTCAAAATGTTCGATATAGACGCCGAACCGGCCGGGAAAGAGTGCGTCACAAAAGATTGATTGGAGTTCATGCGAGCCAAAACTGCAGTAGTACTGGGCGCCCAATGGGGCGATGAGGGAAAGGGAAAGATCGTTGACGTTCTTTCCGATCGATTTGCGGTCGTTGCGCGCTATGCGGGCGGTCACAACGCCGGGCATACGGTCATCATCCGAGGGCAAAAGTTCGTTCTGCAGCTGGTTCCCTGCGGCGTACTCCGTCCGGATTGCCGCGCCGTGATCGGGAATGGCGTGGTGCTCGACCCTCTCGCGTTTCTGAAAGAGATCGGCAAGCTGCGCGATTTGGGAGTCAACATCGATGAGCAGTTGTTTGTCTCTAACCGCGCGCAGGTGATTTTGCCCTACCACCGGATGATCGAGCTGGCATCAGAGAACGCTCCGGGGCGGCAGAAGATCGGGACCACCAGCCGCGGCATTGGGCCGGCCTATGAAGACAAGATGCATCGCAGCGGCTTGCGCGTGATCGACCTGCTTAACCGCAGCCTGCTGAAGACGCACATCGAGAATGCCTGCAACGAAAAGAACGCGATTGCCCGCGCGCTGTTCGGCACCGACCCGCTCGACCCGATCAAGATGTACGACGAGTACGCCGAGGCGGCAGAACTGGTCCGGCCTTTCGTAACCGATACGGCGGCGCTGTTGAACGATGCCATCCGCAAGGGGCAAAGCGTCATGTTCGAGGGCGCCCAGGGAACGATGCTCGACATCGATCATGGGACCTATCCATTTGTGACCTCCTCTTCCGCTACGGCCGGAGGGGCCACCATCGGCACCGGCGTGGGACCAACCGCCGTGGGTACAGTGATCGGCGTAACCAAGGCCTATGTCACGCGCGTGGGCGAGGGTCCTTTCCCGACCGAGATCTCGGGTGAGACCAGCGATCTGCTGAGAGCCCGAGGCCAGGAGTACGGAGCTGTTACCGGTCGACCCCGCCGTTGTGGATGGCTCGATCTGCCCCTATTGCGCTATTCCAACCAGATCAATGGAACGGAGTGGCTGGTGGTGACCAAATTGGACGTTCTGGATAGCCTCGCCGAGATTCCCATTTGTACGGGCTATCGCGTCGACGGCAAGATTTCTGAGCTGATTCCGGCGGACGTGAGCGGGTTTGAAGCGATTGAGCCGGTGTACACCAACATGGAAGGCTGGCAGTCTTCTACGGAAGGCATTACCGAATTCGACCGGCTGCCCAAGGCTGCGCAGAAGTATCTGCGTTTTCTCGAAGCTGAGTCGGGCGCCCAAATTGGAATGGTTTCGACCGGTCCGGACCGGGAGCAGACCATCATTCTGCCCGGATTCTCTGCCGCCCTGGAATACATGCACTCGCGGTAGAGAAGGGGGGCGGTGCATCGAAGGCTGCAAGGCACGGGACGGCGGAAGTAACGGTGTTCGCGGCTTCAAGGCCCGAGAGTCAATCCTCAGAACGAAGTCTCAGAATTTTTGAAAAGTTGAGAGGCCCCATGGTCAGCTCCATCGTACGTATGCGATTCGCCCCCGAAGATCGTGAACAGGTAGCTGACCTTTTACGCCAACTGGCCCTCGCTACGCGCGAAGAGCCGGGCTCCGTGAACTACGTGCCGCACACCGTGGAAGATGACCCGAACACGGTGGTGATCTACGAGCAGTACCGTGACCGGGCAGCCAGCGAATTCCATCGCACAACACCTCACTTCAAAAAATTTGCTGTTGCCGGCCTGTTCCAGCTTCTGCGAGAGCGGGAGTCGGAGAATCTGACGGCGGTTGTCTAAATCTAGAGAATGCTCTAACGCTTTCGGGTGATAACCCGGTGCGGCCGTTGCGCATCCCAAATGGCAAATGATCCGTCCAACGGAGCGAGAGTGGCCCGAGCGGGACGCAGTCCAGCCCCCAGCCTATTGCGTTCAACCGCGAAAACTGTCAGTTTGGAGCTTCCATTTTGACTGAGTATTCTGACGCGGACTAACATCCGGTACGCTATGCGCGCTCCTTCCGAGTTTCGTTGGCTGCTCTCTACGGTCGGCAGACTGGGCCTCGCCCTCGTAATACTCTGTGGGCTGACTCCTCAGGCGCACGCTGTGTTTCCCCATCGTGATCCCAACCACAAGGAAATTGAGGGATTGGAACTGGACTGGCGGCGAGCCCAGTTGACCAATAACATTTCCATGGTGGATAAGCTGCTGGCCGATGACTACCTCGGCATCAATGCCAATGGCACGCTGGAGACAAAAGCGGACGAACTGATGCGCCGGCGTAGCGGATCGCTACACATTACCGAGCTCGACTTGAGCGACATCAAGGTCCGGATTTACGGGGATACGGCTGTGGTGACTTCAAAAGCTGACCTGGTAGGCAAAAGCGGGGACCGCGACATCAGCGGACGCTATCGCTACACGCGGGTTTACAGCAATCGAGCCGGCCAATGGCGGATTGTCAGCTTTGAGGCGAGTAAGGTTTCTGGCGATGACGAGGGCAAGAAGTAGCGGGGGCCGTGGTTTTGGCTTGTGTCAGGAGTTTTCGAGCACGGCGTCGGCGATGATGGCGGCTTCGCGGCTGGCGCGGACGTCGTGGACGCGGACCAAATGTGCCCCACCCAGGATCGCAGCGGTGGTGGCGGCCAGCGAAGCATTTCCCCTGCGATCGACGGGTGCATCCCGGTTTTCAAACAGGGGTGAGAGCGTTCTGCCCAGAAATGCCTTGCGGGAGACTCCTGCCAACAGTGGGCGACCCAGGATGGCGAGCGATTCCAGCCCCGCGAGCAGACTGTAATTCTGTTCGAAGACCTTGCCAAAACCGAAGCCAGGGTCGAGGGCGATTTGCTCGTGGGCGATTCCCGACGCCCCTGCATACCGCAGCCGTGCTTCCAGCTCTTCCTTGACCATTGGGACCACTTGCCTTGGGTCCAACGCCTGCAACGCGTGCCATTGCTCTGGGCGGCCACGGGTATGAGTCAGGACTACCCCGCATTTTGCCTCTGCGCAGACCTGAGCCATCAACGCATCCCACAAAAAACCGCTGACGTCGTTGACGATCTCCGCACCGGCAAGAAGCGCGGCCGTCGCCGTGGCGGCATGATGGGTATCAATCGACAGAATGGATCCCGGACGGTGGCGTAGCAAGCCTTTCAATACCGGAAGGACGCGATCGATTTCCTCGGCAACACTGACCGCTTCGTGCTTGCCCGGCCGCGTGGATTCGCCTCCAACATCGACGATATCCGCGCCTTCGTCGAACATCGCTAGGCCGTGCTCAATCGCCTCGGCAGGGGTGCGAAACATTCCACCGTCGGAGAACGAGTCGGGCGTGGTGTTGAGAATTCCCATGACCAGGGTGTGCCGGCCGAGAGGCAGAGACTGGGTGCGTAACTGCCAGTTGTGGCGGGAACGGACGGCGAAGGGCATCCCGTCTATTCTAGGCCGTCGTGGAGCCGGTACTCCAGGACTGGCGACTGGCCGTGTGACGACTGTCCGTGTAGGGTAAACTCCGCGCAGAGACATGCGCTTACGCCCTTCCTATCTCAGCCTTCTGTTACTTGGCGTCCTGGTACCTGGCTCCCTCCCTGTCGCCGCAGCCGCGACGCCCAAACACCCGGCAGCGCGCAAGGCGCCTCTGCCCAAGGCGGTAGCCCAGATTCTTGCCGATCCAGGCGTCAATCAGGCGCACTGGGGTATCTCTGTGGTCGCTCTCAGTGGGCGACCCATCTATTCGCTGAATGAAGCTCAATACTTCAATCCAGCGTCGAACGCCAAACTTTTCACTACCGCCGCGGCCTATGCGCTGCTGCCCAGTGGGCTGACCTTCACGACGCTGGTCGCGAGCAATGCTCCGGTCAGCAATACCGGGGAGGTGCGCGGCAACATCACCATCTTCGGCGTGGGGGATGCGAACATGTCGGCCCGCACCATGCTCTTTGGCGTCAAAACGGAGCGGGCCGGCCCTCCGCTGGCTGCACTCGAAGACATGGCCGACCAGATTGTGCGCCACGGCGTCCGCTCGATTGCCGGCGACATCATCGGGGATGACACGTGGTTTCTCTATGAGCGGTATGGCGCCGGGTGGAGCTGGGATGACCTCCAATGGGGCTACGGTGCGCCGGTTTCGGCACTGAGCGTGAACGACAACGAGGTCTATCTCAACGCCATGCCGGCAGCCCGGGTGGGTGAGGCGGCTATAGCCTCATGGCTGCCAGCGACGGCTTACTACACGCTTGAAAATTCGCTGACCACGAGCACGCCGGGCGATCCTGGGAAGCCGGGCCTGGAGCGCTCTCCAGGCGGAATGGTGGTGAGGCTTTTTGGGCACACGCCTCTGGGACAACAAGGTCTCCATGCCGGGCTGGCGATAGAAGATCCGGCCGACTACGCCGCTCGCTCGCTCAAGGAATTGCTGGTCGCGCGTGGAGTGCATGTCGCGGGCACGGCCCGAGCACAGCATCGCCTCAGTACCGATACCGGTGACTTTCTCTCAGAACAAGCGCAGCCCATCGCACTCCATACGATCACGCTGCCGAACGTGCAGGCAACCCAGGTGGGTTCAACGCTCCTGGCCTCGCATGTGTCGCCGCCCCTGGGCGATGACCTGGTGGTGACGAATAAAGTCAGCCAAAACCTGCACGCCGAGATCACGCTCCGTACCCTGGGCAAGCTCGAAAGCACAGACGGCTCGCTGGTTGAAGGAACGCGGGTGGTGCGGCAGTTTCTGGTTTCCACTGGAATTGCGTCCGAGGATTTCGTGCTTTATGACGGTTGCGGCCTATCCGTACAGGATCTGGTGACACCGCGGGCCTTCACCACCTTGCTGGCCTACGCGGCGCGGCAAACCTGGGGTGAGGCATTTCGTACGTCACTGCCGGTCGGCGGAGTGGATGGTTCTCTTTCCGGCCGGTTCAAACAACCCCTGCTCAATGGAAAGGTCTTCGCCAAGACAGGGACCATGGGAGAAGCACGGGCCTTGAGCGGGTACATCGTTGCTGCCAGCGGGCAGACGGTCGTGTTTTCCATTTTGTGCACCGATCATCGGCCATCGCTCCCGGCGGAGCGCCTGGCGATGGATAAAATTGTGGCTGCGATTGCGGAGGCAAATTGAAAAGGAACGCCGGGTTGCGGAGGCAAGTACTCAACTTGAGCTTGCTTACGGCCCTGGGCTGCCATCACATGGCGCCAGGTAAGCCGGAAAGTGCGTTCACTCCGCAGGAGACCGAGGGCCGGAAGATCTTTGTGAGTGCGTGTTCGCGGTGCCATTACGCGAATTCGGAAAAGGGCCTGCATGGGCCGGGTCTTGAAGGCATGTTTCGCAAGCCCTACCTGCCCAGCGGCTCGCCGGCAAGGGACGATCGCGTGACGGCAGTGCTATTGCGCGGCAGAAACATGATGCCGGCGTTCGGCAATACACTGTCTGAGCAAGAACTCGAAGACCTTCTGGCCTACCTGCACGCTTTATGACATCGCCTCTGAGCCCTTCTCCCCCCTCTCGGACACCTCTGCCAGGCATGGCTGCCATCGCGCTCTGGATGCTGGCCCTCTGCGTGATGGGGGTCGCCGGAGTGCTGAGCCACCACTATCCAACGGGCGTGCTGGTTCTTTGTTCTGTGCTGGCGGTGGGAGGATTGGGGCTGATCCGCTTGCAGCGGTGGGGATGGGCGCTCACGCTGGCGGCTGCGTTCCTTTCGATGTGTTTTGCGTGCTACAGCCTGTTTCGGTTTCATCAGCCGCAATGGGTGGTGATGGCGGTGGTAAACCTGGTGTTTTTTCTTTATCTGGTGCGGCCGGAAGTGCAGGGGCGGCTACGTTAGGCTGTTCTGACGGGTAGGGCTGACCCGACAGTTGGTGACCACAATTTGGCGCGAAAACGCGCCGGGCGCCGCTGCAGGCGGTCACCCGATACAATGAGAGCTGCGTGATCGACCTTGTCCAGATCGACCTTAGCTCGCGGCGGCCCTCTCCCAAGCCCGACTGGCTCAAGGCCCGCGCCCCAGTGGGCGAAAATTACCACGATCTAAAGAGCCTCGCGCGCTCCCTCAACCTGCACACCGTGTGCGAATCAGCGCATTGCCCGAACATCGGCGAGTGCTGGAACCAGCGCACCGCCACGTTCATGATGCTGGGGAATACCTGCACGCGCCGGTGCGGCTTTTGTGCCGTACCTAAAGGCCGTCCGGACCCCATAGATTTCGACGAGCCCCGCCGGGTAGCCGAGGCGGTCGCGATTCTCGGCCTGAAACACGCGGTGATTACCAGCGTCAATCGCGACGATGATGTAATCGGGGGAGCCCGCGCATTTGCCATGGTGATCGACGAGATCCGGCGCCAGGCTCCGGGCTGCCAGGTGGAAGTCCTTGTGCCCGACTTTCAGGGCCAGGAAGAGGCGATCCGCATCGTAGTCGAGGCCCGGCCTGAGATGTTGAACCACAATACCGAGTCTGTTCCGCGGCTCTACCGCGTGGTACGTTCAGGCGCCCGCTACCAGCGGACACTTCGCCTGCTGGAGTATGCCAAGGAAGTGGACCCGCGGATGGTCACCAAGTCCGGCGTGATGGTTGGGCTGGGTGAGGAGATGCACGAACTGCTGCAGGTCTATCGCGATCTGGCAAACGTTGGGACGGATGTGTTGACCATTGGACAATACCTGCGTCCATCCAAAGATCACCTGCCGATGGCGCGCTACTACACGCCGGAGGAGTTCGCCTTTATGCGCACAGAGGCTCTCGGTATGGGCTTCCGGCACGTGGAGTCGGGCCCGTTGGTGCGCTCCTCGTACCATGCGCGCGAGCAGGCGGCTTCGACCGGTGTAACCCTGCTAACCTAACTTTTTGAACGATCGAGGAAGATGAATATGGCAGTCTCGGTGATGGCGAGCATTCCCGCCCTGAAAGATACCCAACAGCAACTCAAGACGCGGATGGAAAAAGCGGTGGACGATTTCCGCGCTAACCTCGCCTCCACACGTACGGGCCGCGCGTCTGTGCATATGCTGGATCAGATCAAGGTTTCCTACTATGGAACCGATACGCCGCTGAACCAGGTGGCCCAGGTCACCGCCCCCGATGCCAATATGATCCTGGTGCAACCGTGGGACCCCAGCATCGTTGGGGATATCGAGAAAGCGCTGCGCGCCTCTGACCTCGGCTTCAATCCGCAGAATGACGGGAAGATTGTCCGCATTCCCGTTCCTCCGATGACCGAGGAGCGGCGGCGCGAAGTGGTGAAGCACCTGAATAAGACACTCGAAGACCACCGCACGGCCGTGCGCAACATCCGCAGGGATGGGAATGATTCGATCAAGAAGTCGGCTAAGGAGAAAAAGATCTCTGAGGATGAAGAGAAGCGCTCCCTCGAGGAGATGCAGAAACTTACCGACGATGAGATCCGGCGGATGGAAGAGATGTGCCGCAATAAAGAGCGGGAAGTGATGCAGATCTGAGCATCACCCGATTCGCTTGCTGTAATCGAGCATGATTTTCCAGCTCATGCGAGCGGGATGCCCCGGAATTCCGTCGCCAGTTGAGACCGGATGCGGTTTGTTTGCCCTACTAGAGTGACGTATGGCCACGAGAACTGTTCATACCGTCTGTTCGCATGATTGCCCAGACTCGTGTGCCGTTCTGGTGACAATCGATGAGCACGGAACCGCTACGCGGGTTCAGGGCGACCCGAGCCACCCGGTTACGCGCGGTTTTCTTTGCGGTAAGGTCCAAAAATATCTCGACCGCGTTTACTCGCCTGCGCGCCTGCTCTACCCGATGCGGCGCCGGCCGGGCGCACGCAAAGGACCCCTGCCCGAGGGCCGCGAGGCCGAAGCCTTTGAGCGCATCGGCTGGGATGAGGCACTCGACGCCATGGCGGAGCGGCTGCATGCCATCAGCCGGGAACATGGACCGGAATCCATTTTGCCTTATAGCTACGCCGGCACGATCGGCATGCTCGGGTACGGGTCAATGGATCGCCGTTTTTTTCATCGCCTCGGCGCCTCGCGGCTCGACCGCACGATCTGCGCAACCGCGGGCGGCGATGCGCTGGTTTCCGTCTACGGCAAGAAACTGGGTACAGATCCCGAACATTTTCGTCACGCCCGCTACATCATCGCGTGGGGCGCGAATATTCACGGCAACAACGTCCATTTGTGGCCTTTCGTCGAAGAAGCGCGCCGCAACGGTGCGCAACTGGTCGTCATCGACCCCTACCGCACGCGCACGGCGCGGGTGGCGGATTGGCATATCGCCATCCGGCCCGGGACGGACACAGCGCTGGCCCTCGGCCTGATGCGCGTCATCATCAACGAGGGGCTCTACGACAAGGAGTATGTCGCCGAACATACCTGCGGTTTTGAGGCACTCAAGCCTCATGTGCAGTCCTATACGCCGGAGTATGTCGCCGGTGTGACCGGCATCGCTGCCCCCGATATCGAGAGGCTGGCGCGAGAATATGCCGCCGGCACACCGTCCATTATTCGCGTGAACTACGGCATACAGCGCTCGCAGAACGGCGGAGCTGCGGCTCGCGCCGTTTGCATGTTGCCGGCGCTGATTGGCTCGTGGAAGCAACTGGGCGGCGGACTCCAGCTCTCGGTGAGCGGAGCGTTTGGCTGGGACAACGGAGCGCTGGAACGGCCTGACCTGATGATGGCGAGCCCGCTTGGGCGCCCCACCCGTATTGTGAACATGTCTCGCCTCGGTCACGCTCTTACGGAACTGGATGAGCCGCCGGTGAAAGCACTCTTTGTGTACAACTCGAACCCTGCTGCCGTTGCGCCAAACCAGAATGCCGTGGTGCGCGGGCTGATGCGTGACGATCTGTTCACCGTGGTGCACGAACAGTTTTTTACCGATACGACAGACTACGCGGACATTGTGCTGCCAGCGACCACTTTTCTCGAGCATAAGGATATGCAGGGCGCCTACGGGCATTATTTTCTGCAAATGTCGGAACAGGCGATTGCGCCGTTGGGTGAGGCTAGACAAAACGTATGGCTTTTCGGCCAGCTGGGGCAGCGCATGGGCTTTACCGAGTCGTGCTTCCGCGACGGCGTAGACGAAATGATGGATCAGGCGCTGAGCGGTCAGGGGTCGGTATTGCAAGATGTTACCCGCGATCAGTTGCAGGAGAAGGGACGCATACGTATCCGTTCCCTCGGGGATTTACCCTTTGCGAAAGGCGGTTTCTGCACGCCCAGCGGCAAGGCCGAGTTTTATTCGAGCGCCCTGGAAGCGCAGGGATTGGATCCTCTGCCAACGTTTCATCCTCCCGATGAATCGCGCGGAGGGGCCGATTCGGCAAAGTTTCCCCTCGAATTTCTGCCCCGCAAGGCGGATAACTACATGAATTCGACGTTCGCCAACCTTCCCGGGCACCAGAAGATGGAAAGGCCGGGCGAACTGGCGATGCATGCTGACGATGCAAGCGCCCGGCAGATCGGCGAGGCGGACTGGGTTGAGGTCTACAACGATCGCGGAACACTGCGTTTACGCGCGCATATCGATGGCAGCGTGCCTGCGGGCGTGGTGGCGGCGGGCCTGAGCTGGAACAAGTTCTCACCCGGCGGCAAGAACGTAAATGCCCTGACCTCGGAGCGCCTGACCGACCTGGGCCGCGGGGCGACATTTTATTCCACCCTGGTCGAAGTGCGAAAGCTGACCCCAGAAGAAGCGCAAAACCTCTTCCCTCCGATAGACTAGGAAGACCTGCTTTAAAGCATTTTCGCAATATCGCCGCAGCGAGCATTACTGCGGTCCGACTAAGGGCAGCGAGGTGTGGTTTTCTTTGAGAGAAAACCACGTAAAGGCCGGTTGCTCAGCTCGCTGCGGCGAAACCGGTCTATACCTATTGCGAAATGCTTTAGCATGAGATAAACGATGCCGTTTCCAGCGGGTTTCCAGTGCGCGGGCTGTGGAGAGTGGAATGAGATCGTGGTCGACGAGTCTGCGGGACGACGGCAGCGGTACGTGGAAGACTGCCAGGTCTGCTGCAAACCAAACGTTCTCTCGGTTTCCTGGGACTCCTCGGTGGGCGAATACTTTGCTTCCGGCGAACTGGAAAGCGGATGAGGGAACCAGCAGAAAGGCTGTATCTCCGGGTCTAACGCCATCTTGCACGTCGCCATTTTGCGCGTCATTGGTGACGACCCGGCTTAAGCCGTTTCCCTGCTGCGACGCAGTTCATTGCTGTATAGACATTAAAGGCGTTTTGGAGTCTCACCTAACGGGACCTCCGGGATGGTGAGTAGCGTGAGAAACGAGTTTACGGAGTTGGGGAGTACCCCTTCCGTCGCATATAATCACCTTTTCCTCAAGACAGATCCGATTTTCAGCAGTGAGGGTGTGCCTATTCTTCGCGTCGTGTCAGGGAGCCGCCGCTCCCGGTTTTCTAAGAACCAACCTGCTCTGCCGTTTTCTTCCCGGACTTGCAGGATCCTGGCCCTGTTTCTCTTTTGCGGTTCCAGCCTCGTAGCCTGGGCTCAGCAGGACGTCGTCACGTCGATCCGGGTGATCGGCAACCGCCGCATCCCCAGAGAGACCGTGCTGGCGCGGCTATTTACTCACCCGGGCGATGTCTACGATCCGGCGACCGTCGAGCGCGATTTCAACTCGCTTTGGAACACCGGCTACTTCGAGAATCTCCAGATTGCCCGTGAAGATACAGCCAAGGGCGTCGTTCTCGACGTGATCGTGAAAGAGAAGCCGACGATCCGTGAGATCAACTACAAGGGCCTGAACTCGGTTTCGACCTCAGATGTGCTCGATCGGTTCAAGAAGGAGAAAGTCGGCGGCCTTTCGGTAGAAAGCCCCTACGATCCTACGAAGCTGGCGCGAGGAGTCGACGTCATTCGCGCGCTGCTGGCGGAGCACGGGCATCAGTTTGCCACGGTGAAGCCGGACATCCGGACCATTCCCCCTTCCTCGGTGTCGATCAACTTCATCGTGAAGGAAGGCCCCACAGTCAAGGTGGGCAACATCAGCTTCACGGGCAACCGTGCCGTGACCTCGCGTGAACTGCGCGAGGCCATGAAAAACCTGCGGCCCATTGGCGTTCCGCGCTCGATCGTGCTCGAGAACCTCTTCGCCCGCACATACGACGCGAGCAAACTGGAAGAAGACACGGAGCGTGTACGCCGCGCCCTGCAGGATAGGGGCTATTTCCGGGGTACGGTCAACGATCCGATTACGCATATCCGGAATGAAGGCGGCCTGTCGTTCTTAACCTTCCGCCCTCGCAACGGCAAGCGCATCGACATTCGCGTCCCGGTCGAAGAGGGTGAGCGCTATCGTCTGGGTGGCGTCACATTCACGGGCAACACGCACGTGCCCAATGTGAAGGCCCTGCGCTCGCAGTTCCCGACCAAAGACGGCGAATATTTCAACGCGACGGCTGTTGGCAAGGGCCTCGACAACCTGCGCAAGGCCTATGGCTCGCTGGGCTACATCAACTTCACGGGTGTGCCGACACCACGCATCGATGACGCGAAACACCTGGTTTATCTGGACATCGACATCGACGAAGGCAAGCCCTTTACCGTCTCGAAGATTGAATTCCAGGGCAATACGATTACCCGCGACCGCGTCATTCGCCGCGAGTTGCTGATCGAAGAAGGCCAGGCGTACAACAGCAATTTGTGGGAATCGAGCCTGCTGCATCTTAACCAGTTGGACTACTTCGATCCCCTGAAGGTCGAACAGGATTCCGACATTCACCCGGACCCTGAGACGGGCACAGTCGGGCTGCTGCTCAGGGTGCATGAGAAGGGCAAGAACTCGATCGGTTTGAACGGCGGCCTCAGCGGCCTTTCCGGCGCCTTCCTCGGTCTCAACTACACGACCAACAACTTTCTGGGCCTGGGCGAAACATTGAGCCTGCAGGGCAACCTCGGCAACCTTGCGCGCAACGTGACGTTTGCCTTTACCGAGCCGTATCTGCACAACAAGCCGATAAGCGCTGGATTTCAGCTCTTCTCGAGGAAGACGGATTACAATTCGGCGCGTAATGCGCAGGTCACCGGAGCCACGAACCTGACGGCGGCCCAGCAGTCGCTGACCCAGAATTACAACCAGTCTTCGACCGGCCTCTCTTTCTCGTTGAGCTATCCGCTGCGCCGCTCGTTTAAGCGCGTCGGTATTACCTATAACTGGGATAAATCGACGGTCACAACCTTCAGCCAGGCTTCCGCGAACCTGTTCCAGCTGCTGGCGTTCCGCAGCGGCCAGATTCAGGGCCCCAATGCGCTCGAAGGAATTTACACCAGCTCCGTTTCCTTGAGCTACCTGTACAACCGAGTCGGCCCATCGCCCTTCAGGCCGCGCTTCGGAACGGATATTTCTGCCGCATTGCAACTTGCCGGCATATTCGGCAATGTTCGTTACTTCAGCCCGGTGGTGCAATACAAGCACTTCGTCGCAGTGAGAGGTTTGCGCCCCAACCCGGATGGGCGTAACGTCGTTGGCGTTCGGCTGCAGGGTTCCTACATCCAGGGTTTCAGCGGAGATGTTGCTCCTCCCTTCGCCCGTTTCTATGCCGGCGGCGACAACGAATTGCGTGGCTTCGATCCGCGTTCGGCGACACCGTATGGCTTCATCCCCGTGCGCCAGAACATCACGCTTACCAATCCTGACGGCACGGCCGTTCCGTTCGATCCGACCAACTCTACGCTGGGCACTATCCCCGTTCCAATCCCGATTTACCGTCCCGTAGCGGTCGGTGGTGACATCAAGTTCACAGGGACGATTGAATACCGTATTCCGATTGCCGGGCCTGTCGGCTTTGAACTGTTCAATGATTTCGACATCACAGCGGTGGTTCGTCAGTCGCAGCTGCGGCAAAGCGTTGAAGGTTCCGACCAGTTGAACTCTCCTCTCTATGGCTGCGCCTCCATTTTCAACGGCGCTTGCCAGGGCGGCCAGAAGATTCAGTTTGTTAACGTGATCCGGCCGATCAGCGGCACCAATTTCGTGCCACGCGATTCGATCGGCGGCGAAGTCTCGGCAATGCTGCCGATTATCAATGCCCCGGTTCGCATTTACTACGCATACAACGTTGCCCGCTTGTTCGAGAATGTTCCCGGAGAAAGCCTGATCACGCGCAGCCAGTTCCCTGCGGGCGGCGCGGGTGACTTCACCTATCAGAACGCGATTACCGCATTTGATTCGCTTCTGCATTTCCGCGAACCCAGAAAGACCTTCCGTCTCAGCGTCAGCACAACGTTCTGAGGTGGCAGACAACTTGCTTCCTGAAGTTCGTTGTCCTTAGTCCCAGAGCCTGGGACTAAGGCGGTTCCCGAATCGCTATGCACCACCGGCAATGACAAAGTGTGGTTTTCCTTGAGAGAACACCACGTAAAGGTCGACCGTTTTGCTCGCTGCGGCGAGGCCGGTGTACACCTATGGGAAAACCGCAAAAGCATTTTCACGCATGGCGTAAGTAAGGGAAGAATAGGCTCTGGACGCAGGTGTTCCGTCAAAGAACACCTGTACATAACCACTCCCATACCATCGCAGTATTTGTGGCAATGCTTTATAGAGTGCGACTGGCATGACGGGACTGCCTTGCGTTGACGCTCTTTCGGCACCGACCTATAATCACTGTGGCCCTGTGATTGTCTCGGTCCGTGTCTCTTCTCCGCATCAGCAGCCAGATGCCAGGCAAGGTGTCCTGGGAAATGGGCGTGAGGGAGAACTGCAAGCGAAGGCCCGCTTCCGCTGAAAGATGCGGGCGATCTGGATTCAAGGATCTATAAGGAGTTTTGCATTCCGATGAAGCGTTCGTTCACACTCGTTTGCCTGCTCGCGTCCGCAACTGGCGTGGGTTCTATCGCGCTGAGCAGCAGAGCATTTGCTCAGGCCCCCTCCGCACCTACGCCTGCCGATTCTACGGCCGGCGCGGCTGCAGCGGTGCCGACTAGCGCCAAGGTTGCCATTATTGCTTTTCAACAAGCGGTTGCAGCAACGAATGAAGGTCAGCGTAATTTCGCTCAGCTGCGCACTAAGTTTGAACCCAAGCAGACAGCTCTGAAGACGCAGAGCGATGAAATCGATTCGCTCAAGAAGCAATTGCAGGACGCGGGCACGAACCTAAGCGAAACCGAGCGCGAAAGCCGCCTGAGAACGATCGACGAAAAGACCAAGTCGCTGCAACGTTCCGCGGAAGACGCGCAGAATGAAGCGCAGGGCGCCATCGGCGACATGTACCAGCAACTGGCGCAGAAGGTTTACACGGTGCTCGATACCTATGCCAACCAGAACAAGTTCACGGTCGTGCTGGATGCCAGCAATCAGCAGAATTCGCCAGTACTATGGGCGAGCCCTGCGACAGACATCACCAAGGCAGTCGTAGAAGCGTACAACGTCAAGTCGGGTGTACCGGCACAGCCGGCATCATCGTCTGCAGTGCCTGCGGCGCCTCGCCCGAGCACTCCCGGACGGACTACCCCGCGACCCACCACACCCAAGCCACCGCAGTAGAAGCAATTCTTCTGATTCTGCCTGGCAAGCCTAACGCTTGCCAGGCAAAGTTTTTTGCTTTGCATGTGGCCGAAGCACCTCTGTGGAAAAAATTGTGGAAAGCTTGGGGGTCAACCTGTTGATCTCAAGTGGACAGCCTCGCTCAAGGCTGCTAAGTGTCCCGCCCGGTACGACTAACTCCATGTTTTTCATCTACTTATAGAAGAATTAAGGATTTCGAAGGCAAGGGTGGGACAGTTGCCTTCAAAAGCATTAGAATTTCCGGTTTCCACAAAACACATTAAAGGACAGCGACTAAGGTAACCGCGCGACGCGTAGTTATCTAGACAAATTGGCTCCGGAGTCGCGGCTTTTCTTTCGCGCCTGAGCCGATTCAGGGCGTTTGTCTAGAGCAGAACCGGCACAACTGTACCCGGCGGTAAGGACGCTTGACTGGGTTTCTCATCAAGAAAAATCCAACTTCCCCGATGTCGACCGGATACACCTATCCTGGTTCCGCTCTAAAGCGCGGTTTCGTCACGGCGCCACGCATGGCACCTTTTCAGGCTGTAGGAGCCGCAAGTGCGGGAGCCAGATGCCCCGGATTCCAAGTACAGGGCTATTTGCTGCTATCCTCGCCGATTTTCAATACAGCCAGGAAGGCTTCCTGCGGAATGTCGACTTTGCCTACGCGCTTCATGCGCTTCTTGCCTTCTTTTTGCTTTTCCAGCAGCTTGCGTTTACGGCTGATATCGCCGCCATAGCATTTGGCGATGACATTCTTGCGCAGCGCGGCAACGGTTTCGCGCGAGACAATTTTTGCTCCGATGGCTGCCTGAATCGCAACCTCAAACATCTGGCGTGGAATGAGCTCGCGCATTTTGGAAACCAGCACTTTGCCGCGTTCATAGGCAAAGTCCTTATGCACGATGATGGAGAGCGCGTCGACAGGTTCGCCTGAGATCAGAATGTCCAGTTTGACCATGGGCGATTCCCAGGTGCCTGCCAACTGATAATCGAGCGACGCGTAGCCGCGGGAGACCGACTTCAGGCGATCATAAAAATCCAGGACGATTTCGTTGAGCGGCAACTCATAAGTGAGCATGACGCGCGTTGGCGTTACGTATTCAAAGTTTTTCTGCCGCCCGCGTTTTTCTTCTACCAACTTGAGGATGCCGCCCACATACTCTTCGCTGGTCAGAATCGTGGCGATGATGAGCGGTTCTTCGATCTTTTCAATGTCGGTTGGGTCGGGCCAGCGCGACGGGTTTTCCACTTCAACGACGGTGCCGCTGGTGAGAGTGATCTTGTAGCGCACACCGGGAGCAGTCGTAATGAGATCGAGGTTGAACTCGCGCTCGAGACGCTCCTGAATGATCTCCATGTGCAGCAGGCCCAGGAACCCGCAGCGAAACCCGAATCCCAGCGCGACCGAGCTTTCCGGCTCGAAGAAGAACGACGAGTCGTTCAAGCGTAGCTTCTCCAGCGCGTCGCGCAGCAGAGTGTGCTCGTGCGAATCGACCGTGTAGATGCCGGCAAAGACCATGGATTGAATGTCTTTAAAGCCCGGGAGTGGCGCAGCCGCCGGACGCGCGTACTCGGTAACCGTATCGCCGATCTTTGTATCGGCAACGTTCTTGATGGTCGCTGAAAAGAATCCGACTTCGCCGGCGGACAACTGTTCGATCTCAACAGGCTTAGGCGTGAGTACGCCGACGGAGTCCACATCGAAGACCCGGCCGTTGGACATGAACATGATCTTCGCGTTCTTGCGCAGAATTCCGTTGATCACGCGGGCCAACACGATGACACCGCGATAGGGGTCGAACCAGGAATCGAAGATGAGAGCCTGCAGGGGAGCTTCCGCGTCTCCCGTAGGGGGTGGCAGACGGTGCACAACTGCTTCCAGTATCTCGTCGACGCCAAGACCCGTTTTGGCACTCACCGCGATGGCATCGGTGGCGTCGACGCCTACGGCGGACTCAATCATCTCCTGCGTGCGCAGGATGTCGGCGCTGGGCAGATCGATCTTGTTGATTACGGGAATCATATCCAGGCCGTTGTTGATCGCCAGGAAGGCGTTGGCCAGGGTTTGCGCTTCCACACCCTGCGAAGCATCGACGACCAGCAGAGCGCCCTCGCAACAGGCGAGAGAGCGCGAAACCTCATAGGAGAAATCGACGTGACCCGGCGTATCCAACAGATTTAACTGGTACATCTCGCCATCGCGGGCAAGATAGTTCATGCGCACAGCGTGGGCCTTGATGGTGATGCCACGCTCACGCTCCAGATCCATCGCGTCAAGCACCTGGGCATGCATCTCGCGAGCAGTCAAAGAACCGGTCAGCTCCAGCAGTCGATCGGAAAGGGTGGACTTGCCGTGGTCGATATGGGCGATGATAGCGAAATTGCGGATGTGTTTACTGTCCATGAAAGGGGCGCCGAATCGGCAAGGTAACAACTCAGATGATGGAAGTGCGGGGTCTCTCACCCGATCTTATCATTCACAGCCCGGCGATCAGAGCCATACAATCAGAGTCATGGTCGAGAACTGGCCCGTAAAGAGTACCCAGTATTTTTCGGCACGGGGAAATCGCGGTTGAGGTTCCCTTACAGCTTCCTCGCGCCCAGTGTCGCTCTGCTGGTACTTACCGGTTGTGTGCCTGAAAACTCACCGGCGCCAGCGAAGTCGGCCCAGGCAACGGCCCCCGCACTCAAACCCGCGGAACAGCCCGCTACGGTAGCCAGCACTCCGGCTACGCCGGCTGCAACGCCTGCGCGCGCTGAAGTGCAAGCTCTCATCGACCAAGTGGAAGCCGCCTACCAACGTGGCGTGACCAACTATCACGCAGGCAAGCTGAAGATTGCCAAGACCGATTTCGACCGTGCCGTAGACCTGATGCTGACCAGCAATCTGGATCTGCACAACGAACCGCTGCTGCACGACGAGTTCGACCGCGTTCTCGACGCGGTGAATACGCTGGAAATGGAAGCGCTCAAGCAGGGAAACGGGTTTGCACCCAAGCTCGAACCGGCTCCGGTTGATATCGCCAACGATGTCACCTTCCCGGTGACTGTGGACCCGACCGTCAAGGCGCAGGCGATTCAGGAACTGAAAACGACACAGTCTGATTTACCGCTCGTGATCAACGACCCCGTAGCCGGCTTCATCAGCGCGTTCTCTTCTCCCCGCGGAAGGGGAACGCTGATGCGTTCGCTCGAGCGAGCAGGCAGATATCAGGCGATGATCAAGGCAGTGCTGGCTGAAGAAGGCGTTCCGCAGGATCTGATTTACCAGGCTGTGGCTGAGTCCGGATTTCAGCCGCAGGCCATGAACGGTCGCACGGGCGCGGGTGGCATGTGGCAGTTCATGCCCTACGGAGTCTACGGCCTCAATCGCACGGGCTGGTATGACGAGCGCTTCGATCCGGAAAAGTCGACCCGTGCCTATGCCCGCTACATGAAGACGCTGTACGCGCAGCTGGGCGATTGGTACCTGGCCATGGCAGCGTATGACTGGGGTCCGGGAAATGTGCAGAAGGCAGTGCAGCGCACCGGCTACGCGGACTTCTGGGAGCTGTATCGCCGAAACTCGCTACCGCAGGAGACCAAGAATTACGTCCCCGCCATCATTGCCGCAGCCATCATGGCGAAGAATCCGCAGCAGTACGGGTTATCGGTTACACCGGACCCGGCGCTGCTGGCAGACACGGTGAACACGGACTACAGCGTGGACCTTCGCCTGGTCGCGGACATTGTCGAGGCGCCGGTCCAGGAGATCGCCGACCTGAACCCGAGTCTGCTGCGCATGGGCACTCCGGCTGAGGATACCTTCGCACTGCGTCTGCCGGCTGGGCGGAAAGATCTGTACGAAAAGCGGATTGCAGAAATCCCAGTCGACAAACGAAATCAATGGCGTTTTCATAAAGTGGTTGCTGGGGAGTCTTTGGCCAGCGTTGCGCGAGACTATCGCGTGACGCCCTCGGAAATTGTGTTTGTAAACCAGTTGGAAGCAAACGACGATCTTTCGGCAACCGATTCGCTGATCATCCCTGTTCCGCCGGCCGCCTCCAGCCGGTCGCGTCTGACGCTCTATCGCACGCGGCGCGGCGATACGCTGGTGACTGTGGCCGACCGCTTCAACATTACCGTGCAGCAACTTCGCCGATGGAATCACATGGGGGCGAGCAAGCTCGAACCGGGACGTAATCTCTACGTGGCAGAACCGGCACTGGTGACTCGCTCCAAGGGTTCGTCCAGCGGTTCGAAGCGCCGCGTGAGTGCGACGACGAGTCATACGAGTCATGGTGGCGCCCAGAACAAGAGCACGGCCCATGCCGCTGCGAACAAACCCGCCACGCACAGCGCGAGCACAGCACAAAAGAATCGCTCGAGCGCTTCGCATCAGACCACAGAATCTGTATCCTTGAATCGGTGATGGCGACAGGAAAATCTGTTGCGAAGGATGTAGCGGCCACCTCTGACGAAGAGGAAGCTCACTTCATACTTGCGTTGATTCGCATCCCGTTGCATCCTGTTGCTATAATCCGCGCCGCAGGCAAGTATGATGGATAGCGGCTCTCTGCGATCCGAATCCGTAGCAAACGAAGCCTTGGAGGCATAAGAATGCAGGACGAATACAAGCTCTACGCACACGCTGAAAAAGACTTTGGTTCCGACGCAGACGATTATCCGGATGCGCTCGACGCCACCTTTGACGATGACGAAGAGGAAGAAGAGGTAAGCATAACGGCCATATCGGTGTCGGCTGTGCCCCCTCCTCCGCCTGTGAGTGCTCCTTCCGCGGCCCCAGTGAAGGCTTCGGCAAAGAAGGCAGCCGCCAAAAAGGCAGCCGCCAAAAAGGTAATCGCCAAAAAGGCTGTGAAGAAGGCTCCAGCCAAGAAAGCTCCGGCCAAAAAGGCCGTAAAGAAATCTGCCGCGACAACGAAGAGCACTAAAGGCGCGAAAAGCGGCAGTAAGGCTGCGAAAGCAGTCGGCACCAAGAAAAGCGCCAGCAGCAAAAAATCTACCATTAAACGAGGTATTCCTTTGGCAGTTAAGAAAGCAGTAAAGAAGGCAGCGAAGAAGGCTCCAGCCAAGAAGGCAGCTAAGAAAGTAGTAAAGAAGGCTGCAAAGAAGGCTCCAGCGAAAAAGGCAGCAAAGAAGAAGTCAGCTAAGAAGTAGTTGTATCTAACAGGCAAGCAAAAGAGCCCGGCTTTCAGCCGGGCCTTTTTGCGTCTGGAGGTTTTTTGGTTGTTGTCGAGCCGCATTCGAACTTCCACGGCGTTACAAGGACTGGCCGCTCGGGACGCCGGGCATTGTTGCGTGTGCAGCGTTCTTCTAGAGCATGCGGTACGGTTTTTCTCTTCAAGGTCACGCGGCAGGCCAACGGAAAACGTACCGCAGGGACCTCAGGGCCTGATGCTCGCTGCGGCGAGGTGATGCTCGCTGCAGCGAGGTGATGCTCGCTGCGGCGAGATGATGCTCGCTGCGGCGAAATAGGCCATGCCCTACCTGGAGCCGACGCGGAGTTGGATCGAACAGATGGGAGTGGTTCCAAGGGTGACGAGAAGGGGAAAGAGAACCGCAGATCTCTCCACTTCGGTCGAGATGACAATTTGGTTCGGGGGTGAGGTTTTGTTTTCACGCGGACTGTTGCGTCAGGACTTTTTCGCAGCCTATTGAGGGCACCCGACGTTGTTGATCGTTCAGCCTGCGACACTTGCCGGGCACACGGGATTTTCGTGCACCTCTCCAACGCACGAAGGCCCGGCCTTCAGCCGAGCCTTCCATGTGAATGAGGAATTGAAATTAGCTCTTCTTTTCCAAGGTGTCTAACACGGCCAGAACCTGGTGGCTGTGCTCGGAAGGCTTTACTCCGGTCCATACCTGTGCGATCTTGCCCTGGGGATTGATGAGAAAAGTATTCCTTTTCGCAATCTTGACTCCCAAGTAGTCGGCGGTGGAACCATATTGGGCGACGACTTTCTTTTCCTGGTCACTCAGCAGCTTAAAGCTGAGCCCTTCCTTGGCACAGAACTCTTTGTGACTGCCGGTTGAGTCGACGCTTACACCGACGACCACAGCGTTCAGTTTCTGATACTTGTCGATATCGGCCTGGAAGTTGTGCGCTTCAATGGTGCAACCGGACGTCATGTCTTTGGGATAGAAGTAGAGAACCACCCATTTGCCGCGAAAACTGTCGAGACTGATGTTGGTTCCATCCTGCGATGGCAGGGTAAAGGTAGGAGCCATTTGCCCGGCTTGCGGCATGGCGGTATCGTCCGCTTTTCCACGCAGGGTGAAGGCAGCGGCGGCGAACAGAACGACAATGACAGCGACGATGAGCACTTTCATGGGCTTCACTGAGAAATCCTCCAGCTTCTCAATGATTAGACCGCGTTTCGTCGGCACGTGTCCAGCGGGGTAGCAAGGGTGCGGCTCAGATTTCGATGGCAACAATAGCGATGCCTGAGGACGCCGCCAGCTCCCGAACTTTTTCCCGATCGAAGATAAGCGTGCGGCCAGCCTCAATCGAAAGACAGGTGGCCCCGGCCCGCCGCATGGTTTCGACGGTGGCGACGCCGATGACGGGCACATCGAAGCGCATGTCCTGCTTTGGCTTGGCCACCTTGACCACGGTCAGTCTGCGGGCGAGGGTGGACTCCGGTGTGGCCGTTTCGCCCTCCGGCTCCAGTGTGCGGAGAATGGCGCCGGCACGCTCGATGGTGGCATCGGTCCCTTCCATGGCTTCGACGGCCACGCAAGCCTGCGCCGCGATGACGACAGTCTGGCCAATGTCATAGGCAGCGAGGGAGGCCGCTACGGAGCGGCCGTAGGTCAGATCCCGCTGTTCTTCGTCCGTGGGTGCACGCGGCGTCAGCACGCCAGGGCGTGCGAGCAGCGGCTCGAGGTAGGCGGTGGAAGAAATCAATTCGATGCCTTCATCGCTCAGCACTTTGGCGATGGCGCCGAGAAGCATGTCGGTATTGCGGGTGCGGAGATTGAGTAACAGCTTGGCCAGCCGCCAATCAGGGCGGATGCTCGAAAAGATTTGCTTGTGTTTTACCTGACCCGCCATGACCGCGCGGGTCACGCCTTCACGCTGAAAGGTTTCGATCAAGCGAGACAGCTCGCCCAGAGAAAGCCAATGCACGCGGACGCCGGGGTCGGCAGCGGCGCGAAGATCCATCTCAGGATCCGTCTCTTCTTTGATGGCAGCAACAATGATCTCGAGGCCGTGGGCGCGCGCCGCTTCGAGCAGCAGGAAGGGAAATCGTCCATTGCCGGCGATCAGACCCAGCTTGGCGATCGGATCTGGTTTCACCGGTCTCTCCTACTTGATGACGCCCCGCTGCGAGCGTTCGATGAACTCCACCAGATAGGCAACGTTCGCCTCCAGCTCGCCCTCGCTGTGTAAACGCTCCAGAGCCTGCGAGGTATTCAGTTTGGCTGCCAGCAGCACCCGGTAGGCATGTTGCAACGCCCGCAATTGTTGGGCGGAAAAGCCTGAGCGCTCGAGCCCGACCTTATTGAGACTGTAAGCGTGGGTTTCTCGCTTGGCAGAGGTGAGCGAGTATGGCAACACATCCTGAGTGATGGTTGTGCCGCCGCCTACGTAAGCGTGCTTGCCGATGGAGCAGAACTGATGGACCGGGCAGAGCGCGCCGACACTGGCGTGGTCTTCGACGGTGACGTGCCCGGCCAGGGTGGCTCCGTTCGCCAGGATGCAATGATTACCGATGGTGCTGTCGTGACCAATGTGCGTATAGGCCATGATGAGGCAATGGCTGCCCACTCGGGTGGTGCCCCCACCGCCTGTGGTTCCGCGAGAGATGGTCACGCACTCACGGACGCTGTTGTCATCGCCCATTTCGAGGCTGGTCGCCTCGCCGCGGTATTTGAGATCCTGCGGCGCTACGCCTAGACAGGCGAAGGAGTAGACGCGGTTACGGGCTCCGAGGCGTGTCTTGCCCTCGAGGACAACATGGGAAACCAGTTCGCAGTCGGCACCCAGCTCGACATCGGGGCCGATGGTGCAATAAGGACCCACATGACAAGATTCAGGGATGCGAGCCGAGCGAGCCACGATGGCCGTTGGGTGAATGCTCACTCTTGGCTCACCGTCTCCAGGGGTGGGTCGACAGCAGGATCGCCGGGTGCCGCCGTTGGCTCGGCCGGCTCCTGAAAAACGATTTTCGCGGGCCGCGGAACCACCTGGCACATGATGACGGCTTCACATACCAGCTTGCGCTCGACGTAGACCTTGCCTTCTAAACGCGCTGCCCTGGGCTTCCAATTCAGCACGTCTACTTCGATGCGGAGTTGATCGCCGGGCGTCACCGGGCGCCGGAAACGGGCGCGGTCGATACCGGAAAAAACCATCAGCTTGGTGTCGTGCTCAGGGATTTCTGGGAGCAGAAGAACGCCGCCGGCCTGAGCGATGGCTTCGACCATCAACACACCGGGCATGATGGCGTAGTCGGGAAAGTGACCCTGAAAAAAGTGCTCGTTGATGGTGACGTTCTTGATGGCCACGATGCGCTTTCTGGGACTGACTTCAAGCACGCGGTCGATCAGAAGAAAGGGGTAACGGTGGGGCAAAATGGACATAATCTGACGAATGTCCAGCCCGCGCGCCGATTCCGGTTTAGGGGTCTCATCTTCCATGGTCGCAGGGCAGATTATAGAGCATTGAGTCTAGCTGGAGCAGTTTCGCAATAGGTGTAGATCGAAGCAAGAGCATTTTCACTTCTACTCGGCCCAGGAGGGTGCGGCGAAGTGCGGTTTTTCTTGAAGAAAAGCCGCCATGGAAGTTGTTGCTCTGTAAACACCAGAAGTGAAGATGCTGTACCGCCCTTTACGTGGTTTTCTCTCAAAGAAAACCACACCTCGCTGCTCCATACTTCGCTACTTTTGGAGCATTTTCACAAACACTGCGATGGGGTGGGAGTGGCTATGTGCAGGTGTTCTTTGACGGAACACCTGCGCTCAGGGCCTATTCTTCCCTTACACCATTTGTGAAAATGCTCCACCAAATCACTGTAATTGCGAAAATGCTCTATTTCTTGATTTTGGCCGCGGTTTGATCGGGATCGAACAGATCTGGCGTCAAGGGCACGTTGTAGGCGGCACGATAGAGAAACCGCTGATTGGTCATATCGCCGTTGTGGTAGCGGGTGATGGTGTAAGGCGTGGGCAAGCCGTCGACGAGATGGTAGTCGTCATATTCTTCCGCGTCAGTGTTCTTGTCTTTGTAGAGCGGATCGCGCCACTGCCAGGTACGGCGCAAAGGGAGGTGGGTTTCGGCATCGGTCAGGATGGTGATGCTGTCGTTTTCCGCGTTGATGAGCGTGGTTAGGTCGGCCAGATGGCGCTCAACCTGGGTTTGGCCGCCCGCGATGAGCACCGTTCTGGGGTCGCTGAGCCACACCGTCATGGCTGTACGGATGGAATGGTCGCGGCGCCGGATAAGATCCTGGAGCTGTTCTTTGGGTATCTCCTTCTTGCCTTTGTAGGTGACCTCCCAGGCCTGATCACTCGACATGATCTCGAAAACGTCACGCTTTTTGCCTAGCTCGACGCGCATCTGATCGGGGAATTTCTGGGTTTCGAAGAACTCCGCTGTGGCGCCGGTGGGCTTGCCAAGATAGAAACCCGAGGTACGGCCCTGCTGCGTCATGCTGATGAGGGTGAGCCACCTTTGCCCGCCCAGGGCGGCGCCCATGGCATCCAGGGTGGCATGGGCTTTCTGCTGGTTGGCGGCTGCTTCCGCGTCCTGCGCGGGGGTGCTATGCCATGAGGCTAGAAGGAACAGCAGGCAGGCTATTCGTACGGCTCTTCGTTTACCGCTGCTGTTGGGTCCTTCTTCCATGCAATCCATAGGCTCCTGCTTCGGTTATTGTACGAGGGCCATGCCGAGATGCCGCGTGTGGTCGAGTAAAAGCGTTCGACTGGGGCTTCTACGGCAAGCCGGGACAGGTCGCCCCTTTCGTTTTCAGCCCAGGTAAGCTTCGTTTGGGTGAGGGAAACTCGGAGCTCGACTTTGCTTGACCAGGGATATGGGAAGTTTACGCGGTTGCCGATGAAGGTCCGTGGTATCCCACATCTGTCGAAACCGGGCAGATATGGCGCGCTTGAGCGAACGATCTGCTGGAAGGCTCTGCATTACCTATGACTCCTGGGCTTGGCTCGTGGTTTCTGACTGCGCTCGGCGAGCAGCTTTTTTCTTTCCTTCACCAGCTTCTTCTGTGCAGCGGCCGGCATGGCGAGCACATCGCGGGTTCTCTTCGGCAGCTTTGCAAACACCACGCAGTAAGCGTTCTTGAGGTGTTCTTCCCACTCGCTGCCGCGGAAAACGCCCCAATGCCGAACCGCAACCCAATGGGCGCGAGCAAGGTAAGGAGCGGGAAACGCGCCTTCCGTTTCCAGCAGCTCAGAGTAACGCTCCGGCCCAGCTGCGAAGGACAGGACTCCGTTGCGGTCTTCGTCAAGGTTCAGCATGGCAAACATCTTGCCGCCGATTGTCTTGTCTCCCACCCAGAACACCAGGTTGGCGCCCCATTGCATGGTTTCTTCCACGTGGGGCTGCTGCAGAAGATATTCGCGTACGCGTTCCGGATCCATCGGCTGTACCTGCTAGCATTTTCGCAATTGGTGCAAACCGGCTTCGCACCTTTACGTGGTTTTCTCTCAAAGAAAACCACACCTCGCTGCTCTTACCAGACCAGAGTAATTGCGAAAATGCTTTAGATGGTGCCCAATACCTGGCATAGACGTTCAATTTCCGCCTCGGTGTTGTAGTAGTGAACTGAGGTTCTGACCAGTTCGTCGAGTCCTCTCTGCTCCATATCGATGCGCGTGCTGGAACGGTCTGTCGAGCGCGCGGCGATGCCATTTTCCGCGAGCCGCTGCACGACGGCCGCAGCGGAACGATCTTCATGGGTAAAGGTCACAATGCCGCAACGAATACGGCCCAGGTCGCGCACCGTCACTCCTTTGATCTGCGCCAACTGATCTCGTAAGAGTGTGGCGAGGCGCTGCACTCGTCGTTCGATGTTTTCGAGGCCTAAGGCCAAGGCGTACTCGACGGCTACGCCCAGCCCCAGGCGCACAGCGGCTGAGGATTCCCAGGTTTCAAACTTTCTCGCGTCCCCGCGAGTTTCAAACCTTTCTCGCTCCACCCAGGTGGCGGCGCGCAGATCAAGAAATGTCGGCTCCAACCGCTCGAGCATCGTCTTGCGTACATAAAGAAAGCCGGTTCCGCGCGGCCCACGGAGATATTTGCGGCCGGTGGCACACAGCATATCGCAGCCTAAAGCATCGACGTCGAGGTGCATTTGCCCGGTGGATTGGCAGGCATCGAGCAGAAAGGGAATGCCTGCGCGGCGAGCGAGTTCGCCTACGCGCGCGGCCGGCTGCACCAGCCCTCCGTTGGTCGGCACGTGGGTGATGGCGATCAGCTTGACGCGTTCGTCGATGAGCTTCCGCAGAGCCTCGAGATCGATCTCTCCGTTCGCGTCGCTCTCTACGACGCAGATTTCAGCACCGGTGCGCTTTGCTACCTGCAGAAAGGCAATGTAGTTGCTGGCGTACTCGTTGGCGGCCGTCACGATGCGATCTCCCGGACTGAAGCGCATGGCGTAAAAGGCCATTTCCCAGCCCCGGGTCGCGTTCTCCTGAAGGGCTATCTCTTCCGGTGTGCAATGCAAGAGGCGCGCCACGCTGCCATAGAGCGCCTCAATCTCAGCGTTTACGCGGTCCGCGGCTTCGTATGCGCCGATTTGCTCTTCGAGCCGGAGATGCTCGATAACCCGCGCCACCACCGGGCGGGGTTGCAGGCTTGCGCCTGCATTATTGAAGAAGATGGAAGGTTCGCAGCCCGCGGTCTCAGCGCGCAGCCGCGCGATGTCCAACTCTTCCCGCATCGATCCCTCCGTTTAAAGCATTTTCCCAGTTGCTATGCACCACCGGGATCGCGAGGTGTGGTTTTCTTCGCAGGAAAACCACGTAAAGCTCTTTCGCTTCGGTGTACACCTACTGTGAAACTGCTTTAGAGCAGAACCGGCATAGGTGTACCCGGTCGGCATCGGGGAAGTTGGATTTTTCCTGATGAAAAATCCAGGCAAGCGCCCTTGCGGCTGAGTACAGTTGTGATGGTTCTGCTCTGGCCTCGCTCCTCACTATTTTGCCTGAAGCACGACCCCTTATACTGCTGAAGACATGGCAAACTTTGACTTCGCGCCGGTACAAGAGCAACTGGACTACCTGCAAAAGGGCGCGGCGGAAATTATTCGGCATTCCGATCTGCGCGAACGCCTGGAGGCATCGCGGAAAAGTGGACAGCCACTACGAGTGAAGGCGGGTTTTGACCCCACTGCGCCCGATCTGCACCTGGGCCACACGGTATTGATGCGCAAGCTGAAACACTTTCAGGACCTTGGCCACCAGGTCATTTTTCTGATTGGAGACTATACCTCGCTGATCGGCGATCCTACGGGCCGCTCGGTGACGCGCAAGCCACTCACCAGCGAAGAGATCAAGCAGAACGCGAAGACCTATACCGATCAGGTTTTCAAGATCCTTAGCCACGAAAAGACCGAGGTCCGTTTTAACTCCGAGTGGCTATCGACGCTGGGATTCGAGGGCGTCATTCGCCTGGCCGCGCAGTTCACCGTCTCACAGATGCTGGAGCGTGAAGAATTTCACAAGCGCTTCAACAACGAACAGCCGATCTCTCTGCATGAGATGCTCTATCCGCTGGCGCAGGGGTATGACTCCGTGGCTCTGCGAGCGGACGTGGAACTCGGGGGCACCGACCAGAAATTCAACCTGCTGGTTGGGCGGGAGCTACAGCGGTACTATCACCAGCCTTCGCAGATTGTGCTGATGACGCCGATCATCGAAGGCCTGGACGGCGTGCAGAAGATGTCGAAGTCGCTGGGCAACGCGATCGGCATTCACGAGCCCGCGCAGGAGATGTACGGCAAGCTGATGTCGATCTCCGATGAGCTCATGTGGCGCTACTGGATTTTCCTGACGGATCTGCGGCAGAGCGAGATCGAGCAGATGCAGGCCGAGGTGGCCAGCGGGGCTCTTCATCCGATGGAAGCCAAGAAGCGGCTCGCGCGAACGATCGTAGCTGGCTTTCATTCAGAAGAGGCTGCTCGCAAGGCGGACGAGAACTGGGCCCTGCAGTTTCAGCAGCGGAATGTCGAAGGCATTGCAGAAGAAGTGGCGGTGGACCTGACACAGGTGGCCGTTGCGGCCTCGCTGGAGGCTGCGTTGAATGACGCCCACCATCCAGTGGATGTGCATGTGGCCAAGCTGCTGGTGGCGCTCGGACTGAAGAGTTCACGTACAGAAGCGGAGAGGCAAGTGACGGCGGGCGTGAACATCGATGGCGCAACTTCGTCAGAGAAGATCATCCGGCTCGAGAAGCGGCCGGCACGGATCGCTGTTCGCGTGGGTAAACGAGCGAAAATTGCGTTGATCGGGTAGTTCGCGCGGCCTGCTGCCTGCTACTTATTGAGGACAAGGTCGGTTGCGATGCTGCGCACGCCTGAGCCGCAAACGAAATAGTTCGCGGGCTGGCTGAGAATTGCGTTGAGACGGCCGAGGCGGTTTTGCGGCAGGGCATATCGAAAACGTGCGAATCTCAAATGAGCCTGATAGCAAGCGAGGAGCTCACCGCCGCGTTCGGTCAGGGTTTGTTTGGATAAGTGGGAGCAGATATTCTCAAGCATGCTTATCTGGCGGGACAACTCGGTCCAGTGCCTTCTGTTCTTTTCACGAAAGCTCGGTCGTGGACTTAAACCCACTTGCTGCGCCGTATGCGTCCGATAGCGAATCAGTGGAACGTCGATTGGCTGCACGTTGGCTACGCCCGCGGCGGTAGCAACCAGCCATTCGTCGTGCAACCACCCGGACCCGAAAGGCAAACAACTCTCCCGCAGCCGGCTGCGAAACACGACGGTTGCACCAGTGACGAATCGATTCTTGACCAGCGGAATATAGTTTCCCGCCAGCATCTGCTGCTTCAGTTCGCCGGCAAATCCAAAGTTTTGCCAAAGACGTGTTCCTGTGAGTTGATCCTGATCGTCGATAACGTCGGCGTCGGCAAAGACCAGTCCGACATCAGGATGGCTTACAAATGTTTGCAGTGAGCATTCAAGACGGTTTGGGTACCAAATGTCATCCTGATCGCTCAGGACGATGAGGTCCCCTTCGCATAGCCGGATGGCGCGCTCGAAGTTGGCGACGAAGCCGACGTTCTGTTCGTTCCGATGGATTCTGACGGGGAAGGAAACCAAGGCCGCGAAGCTTTTGAGAATTGCCACTGTGTCGTCGGTAGAGGCATCGTCGCAGACAATGAGTTCGTTCGGCAACTTGTTTTGTTGCCGGATACTCTCTAGTTGGCGACCCAGAAATTGCTCGCCGTTGTAGGTGCAAAGAGCGACCGATATCTTGAGGGAAGGATTGCTCATAACTGTGCAAGCAACGTACTATCAGCCATCCTAACCTCAATTTGAGCGGCCACAAATGCTGATGCTATAGCCGCTCGCCTTTCGAAACCTGTCGCCAGCCCAGGACGAGCTAAGGGAGGATGTAGCCCAGCAACGGTTGGCCTGTCTGGCCGTCACATGCCTGGTTCGCGCTTACAGAATGATCGTGCCCACTGCTGCAACGGTAGAGAGCGACGAGATTCAGTCCTGTGACTGGTTGTGTATAGGCGTAGCCATTCACGCCGAGGATGCGAGCGCCTTCACAGGCAGCATCGCGTGAAATGAAATAATCGGTCGATCCTGCCTTGCAGCCAAATAAGGGCACCGTCGCCCCTGATTGCGGGTCCTGATAGAGGTGGCCAAGAGTCGCCTCGAGGACAAAGCCACCTTTAGGATCGACCCATCCGGTTGTGACCTGGTGGGTCGCTTGATTGGAGTATTGTTTGAGGACGGCGAACTGGCCGGGCGTCCAAGTAGCCCAGGATATATCCCAGTTTGTAATGGCTCCCGAGGCTCCGGCCACAGCTGGCGACGCGTCCCACGGTGGGGGGGGATTCGATACCGATGTGTACATCCGAATAGGTGAGCCAGCGACTAGATTGCCATACTCGTCACGCACAAACCCGGCGATGAAATTCGCTTCATAGCCATTGAGGTTCGTGTCAAAGTTCATGAGCAGTTCCCACGGGTCATTCCCTGTGAGAAGGGACGCGTCCGGTATACGATAAAGTTTGATTCCGTATTGACCACGCTCCAACACGCCACCTGTTGTCGACGGATCGCGTAAAGCTGTATTGAAGGCGGCGTACCAATATCCGGTCCCAGAATCATAAGCGATGTCGCCCCATGTCAGGCACTGCGGATCCAATCCGTTCGTAGTCAGAATTCCCAACACCGTGAAGTGCACTCCATCCCTCGAGATTGCTTCGGTATGATGGGGATAGTAGCTGCTGTCCTCATAGAACATGCGGATCGCGCCTTGGCGGTCGGAATTGTAAACCGCTGGTTGCCCGACTCCATATCCTTCTGAAGTTTCTGGTGCGATGACCGGGTGAGGATATTTTTTCCAGGAAACACCATCATTGGAAAAGGCGACCCCGATGAAGTTGACTGCACCAACTGGGGCATCAATTCCGACATAGTACATGGCGTAGCTGAAGTTCTCTCCATCGCCCAAAGGATTGGCGAAAAAACCCCGAATGACTTTTGGATTACAGGCAAAAGTGGAATCCCACGCCCCAGGAGTTTCAACCAGGACTGTCCGTGGTCCATGGCGCGCATTCGTAGAAAGATCGATGGACTGATACTGGATTGTGTCGCTTAATTGGCTTCGATTCTCCGGGTTGTCGCCATAGCCGCACCACCAGGATTCCTGCAGCGTCCCTGTTTGAATGACAGAGGGCGAATAGTCATAGACGTTAGCTCTTCCCGCGATCGACCCGGCGGGCAAAGGAGCAAAGGAGACACCGCAACTTGTTATTCCGAGCCCGAGGGCCGTTGCGAGCATGGTGATCATCCATACTCGGATCTGAACCAGCCGTGCGAAACCTCTAGCCGACACCGCTAGCAGAGCGTGGACCGCGACGAACACGTAGCTTCCTTAGGGCAATCGGATAGACTACAGAGTACCCCGATGCATCTTTATACTAGTTCAGAATGGATTGGAGCTAAGTATTACACACTTTGCAGGCGCCCTTCGCCCTGACGCCATAGAAGGAAGCGCATTTTCATGTTCAAAGAGAAGATAAAGACTGCGCACCGGCTCTTGCGGGAGGAAGGGCTTCGGGCCGTCGCCAGCCATGGCTGGTTCCAACTCAAGGCCCGGCGCAACAACGTGCGCCTCGACGCTTCAAAGTTCGCGCTCGAGGGCATCCACGGCGTATCCAAAGTTGCCATGTTGACGAATATCTACGAACTAGCTGAGCGCCGCGCAGTTGCTCGATACGTTCGGCGTGAACTGCCCGTGGTTGAATTGGGAGGTTCCATCGGAGTCGTGGCTTGTGTGACGAACCGGCTCCTGCGCGACCCCTTCGCTCATGTTGTCGTAGAAGCGAATCCGCTGGCCATTCCTCACCTGGAGCGAAACAAGCGACTCAACAAATGCAAATTTGAAATCGTAAATTGCGCTATATCTTATGGTTCTGACACTGTTACGTTTCGTCCATCTTCCGACATGTGCGGCAATTCCGTAACCACGGAAGGTGATGAAGGGCCGGTAACTGTTCCCACGGCTCAGCTGGGTGATCTTCTCAGAAAGCGAGGGTTCGGGCGGTTCAACCTTGTATGTGATATTGAAGGTATGGAGTACGAGATGGTCCAGCGCGAGGCGGACGCCTTGAAGAAGGCCGATACCATCATTATGGAAACCCATGGCCGCATCATAGGAGAGGAAAAGCTGGCTTCGATGACGACAAGTCTTCAAGAACTCGGATTTCGAGTCGTCGATGAGACGGGGTTCGTGGTTGTTCTACAGAGGTAGATTCTTTGGTTCTGACACATAGGGTTCATCGAATGCCAAATGTCGCATAAGCGCAAAGTACTGCAGGGCTCGGCTTCGAATATGCTGCGAGTGATCCTCTCGCTGTTTGTCTCGTTGGTACTGCCTCCCTTCCTTGTACATCGCATGTCTACGGCAGAGTACAGCGCCTGGGTGTTGATCCTGCAAGTGAGTGCGTATGTCGGATTGCTTGACCTGGGCTTGCAAACAGCTGTTGGGAAGTTCGTCGCCGAATATCATGCAGCGGGTGACCGCACAACCAGCAGCCGCATTGCGAGCACATCGTTTGTCATTCTTTCCGTAGCAGGCTTGGCGGGTTCGCTGGTCATCGCCATCCTTGCCTGGCGGGTACCCCAACTGTTCCACCAGATGCCGGTTGCTCTGGTCGCCGATGTACGCGGAGGACTCCTGGCGGTCGGGTTGTCGGTTGCTGTTGCCCTGCCCTTTGGCGCCTTTCTGGCTACCTTCACAGGCTTGCAGGAGTATGCCTTCCCAACGATCATTTCCACGCTTAGCCGGGTACTATCCGCCGCGGCCTTGGTGGCTCTGCTGCTGCTGCACGGCAGCCTTCTACAACTCGCATTGCTCATGGCGGCATTCAATATAGGCACAGCGGCGATGCAATATCTGGGCTGGAGAAAGTATGTCAGGGGGAGAGTGGATTTCTCGCTTGGGTGCTTCGAAGGCAGGACCGCAGTGCGCCTCATCAAGTACGGCGGAGTACTGTCCCTGTGGACGCTTGCAGGACTCCTGGTCAGCGGACTAGACGTGCTTATTGTGGGGCACTACGACTATAAGAGTACGGGGTTCTACGCTGTAGCGAGCAGTGTTACCAACTTCATGCTGACGGTTGTCGGGAGCATTTTCGGCCCTATACTTCCCGCGGTTTCTTCCCTTCAGGCCGGCTCTACGCCGAGTGCGATTGGCGACCTCGTGGCTCGCATGACCCGCTATTGCACCCTGCTGCTTTGCCTGCTAGGGTTGCCGCTTTTCTTCGGCGCTTACCCTCTACTTTCCATGTGGGTCGGACACAAGTACGCTGTGCAGAGTGCCTTCTATCTCGAGATTCTGGTCCTCGGCAACGTCGTGAGACAGCTTACGTACCCTTATGCCCTCGTTGTGGTAGCAACCGGACGTCAGCATCTAGCCACAGTAGCGGCCGTGATGGAAGCAATCGTGAATGTCACTGTGAGTATCGTGCTAGTCAAAAGAATTGGAGCCGCGGGTGTTGCTATTGGAACTCTGGTAGGAGCCTTTGTAAGCTTAGGTATGCATCTCGCGGTTAGTATGCACTACACCAAGGCGACAGTTCTGATCCGGCGGACGCGCTTCGCATGGAGTGCACTCCTCCGTCCGCTCTTGTGCGTGTTACCCTCGTTCTTCCTCCTTCCCTTCTGGAGGCGATTCGACATGCTGCCTGCCGATCCCACTTTGCTTGTGCTGTGGGCGGTCCTTTCGGTGGTGACGGCGTGGCAAATTGGTTTGACTCCGGAGGATCGCCACGCTTTTTTTCACACCTCGTCTCGACTGTTACACTGGCGGTCGCAGCAAACGTAATCCGGTCTGTGCGCGTTTCAACCTGTCTGGTTTCCATCTATGCATTCGACCCACGCAGGAACCCGAATTCTGGCGGTTGCGACCCTTTACAGGCAGCCGCCGGCCAAAAGCCACGCACTCATTTCTTTGACCAGAATTCTAAAGGAAGATCCTGAGCTAGCGACCCACTTCGCCCTGCTTGTCTATGACAACTCACCCGCAAGTCAGGAATTGCCGTTTGATTTCCCACTGCACTATGCTCACGATCCAGCGAATGGCGGCCTAGCAGCAGCCTACAACTATGCTCTCGCGAATGCTGAAAGTGCGGGTTATGAATGGCTCTTGCTGCTCGATCAAGACACTAAACTTACCCGATCATTTCTGCGCGAGTTGATCGCTTGCGCGCAGTCGGTGCGGGCGCAGGATCATGTAACCGCGATCGTCCCCAAACTCATGGTGCACGGTGTCATCCAGTCTCCTGCAGAGCATTTTATAGACTATATGCGGCATCAATTCACTCGTTCCTTGTATACGCTGAACAAGGAAGTGGGCGTGCAGCCCGGACGGATCAGCGCATACAATTCTGGATCGGCTCTGTACGTGCCTGCGCTTCGATTGAGTGGCGGTTTCCCAACAGATTTCTGGCTCGATTATCTGGACCACGCTGTCTTTCACCAGCTCTCCGCCCGGGGTGGCCAAGTTTATGTGCTGCCCAGCGTGCTTGAACACGATCTCGCGGAAAGCGATTTGCATGCGCGTCCAATTTGGCGCTTCCGGAACGTGCTCGCAGCACAAACCCTTTTCGTCAAACGTACAGGAAATTTTCTGGATCGGCTTCTTTATCGGGTATGGCTTTTGCGATCCATCAGACGTCTTCGCGCAGATTTGCACGATAAGCGCGTCTGGCGAGAAACAGCGCTACAGGCCCTGCTTTTGAGCACGCGACGTTTATCTGCCCCAGTTCGATCCACCCCAAGAGGCTTGCATCCTGATGAACCCGAGCGACCCTCCACCACCCGATAGATTGCAAAGCGACTCGCATCACCGGAGACGATTGCGGCAATGGAAGAACTGAAGAACTATTCGAGCTTGGCTTGAAGTTCATAGAAGATCGTCCGTGGTTATTCTTCAGCCACCATCCGCTTCCACGCCACGTCAACTGAAGAAGAAATCTGGTGCCTGCTTATGACTTCGCGTAAACGCGCTGGGTGGCTTCGAGGTAGGCCGTGCCCCACTTTTGACAGGGCTCGAGATGACATCCCTCACCCCATTCATTCCAGGCGTTGATAAAAACCCATCGCAAGCCGTTGTTATCCTGCGTCGATCGCGCAACCGCATCGGTCAGCCAATGCTCATAAAGTTCGGGTGTCGAGCCATGAATGATTCCGGCTCTTCTGGGTCGGCGTGCGGTATTGTCCCACATTGGTATGACGCATTCGAAATGGGGATATCCGGGCTGCGGAGCATCTCTCCAATTGTGGTAGGTTTGCCGGTAGGAAATCACTCGATCGTTGTGAATGGGAGACTTCAAAGTTCGCCATGCGCGGAGAATGGTCGGGGCAGTAGGCTGCGCTCTTGGTTCGAAACGCATCGCCGCATCGAAGCCCACGGCGCCTGGGTCAGTCCCGTTGGAAAGATAGGTGCTTTGCACGTTGACGAGAAACAAGTCGCCCAGGCCAGCCTTGATCGCCTCGTTTCGCCAAATCTCTACGGTCTTTCGCGGCTCAGGCAGCAGTTCAACCCGATAGACGAGAACAAGGGGCTTTCCCTCTACCCTTATGTAACGGCTGTCTCCCAGTAACGGAAGCAAATGACGAATATGGGCCAGGTCGTCTTCGAACGAGAAGGTCTGCTCAAGCAAAGTTGTTGCTGTGGAATTGCCGACCCATGTCTTTCTCCATGTTTCATTCGCCCAACAGATACAAAAGGGAAAATCTGGCTTACCGGAGGCTAGAACCGCATCGAGTGGCCGTTCCAGTATCCGATTCCCTGAAAACCAATAGTGGTAATAGCAGAATCCGTAAACTCCAAACCGCGTGGCTAACTCCGCCTGAGCTTCGCGGGTCTCTGACAACCGTAAATCGTAGAATCCAAGGTCCGCTGGCAGATGAGGCTGGTAGTGCCCACTGAAGCGAGGCCTTGCCTTAACAACGTTTGTCCATTCCGTAAACCCCTTACCCCACCATGCATCGTTGTAAGGCGTGGGGTAGAACTGCGGAAGGTAAAAAGCGATAAATCTCGGATTCAAGCCCGACTTCTCTATTGACGACTCCTGAACCATTTCGCTCCGTCTACCGGTTTTATCCTGCGCTAATATTCGAGAATACCGCAGCGGAGGCGTACGAAGACAGTTGTTCCCTGCGGCATCTACCAAGCTGCGAAACATAAGCGTTTGTTAACTTGAATTTCACCCCACTCGCTCTTAAGCTGGGCGCCATGTGTCAATTTGCCGCAGCCCGTTATTCAATGATTGCGATACTTTGGCTGATCGCGATAAGACCTTGCCTGGGAGCGGCTAAAGGACACACCGTATTCCTTGGTGCGGGAAAAGCCGTACCGTACTCAGCTGTGGGGGACCCCGCCGGTGCACTTCCGACGGAGAAGCAGCTACGAATTCGCCCGCTGCTGGTCGATGGAAAAGTGAAAGAATGGACGACCGGAGAATCGCATCCCGTTACGGATCGCACCTTCGTCGTCCGGCGGGCGCTCCGTCTCAACGATTCCCTTCCTGCAGACAAAATCGAGCATTGGACCTGGCAGCGTGGCCCTTGGCTCATGGTCGATCGCGCAAAGGGTGGCGTCACGGCTCTGCATCTACCCGACTACGATCCTGCCGTTTCAAACGTTGTCTGGTTCCGTGACTATGCTGCTTACTGCGGGTTAACAGCGAGTGGTAAACAGCTATATGCGGTGGTGGCTCAGATTGCGAGTCGCAAACCGGTTCTGGCGAAGAAACTTTCGGCCTGGTCAGCGGGAGAAAACCAGCTTCCGGCCTGCGGGGCTGCCCTATGGCAACGCGAGCCGCTGCGCGTTACCTTCCAACCGTCTGGTGCGACTCCCGTCAGTTACGATCTGGTCGGACTTTCTGCCATCCTGGTCGAGGATGGCGACGGAAATGAAGAGACCGAGGCTACCAAAAATTGAAAGCGTTCGAGCCTCATACATGGCGGATTTGCCTATTGCCCATGATTTCCGCATCATAAAAGGTGCGGGCACATACGCCGGATACCATGCCAACGCTCGATGAACTGTTGGAGGAAGCGAAAGTTGCGCACGGACACCTTTGTGCCGGTCAGATTCTGGGCGTGCGATTAGCGATGCTGGGATGTGCACGGCTCGGGATTGAAGAGCCACGGGGCCGCGATCGCAAGCGTCTGGTCACTTTTGTCGAGATTGATCGCTGCGCCACCGATGCGATCGGAGTGGTCACCGGCTGCCGCCTGGGTAAGCGCGCACTCAAGTTCCGTGACTGGGGCAAGATGGCCGCCACTTTCGTAGACCTGGAAACTCATCGCGCCATCCGCATTGTGGCGCGCGAATCTTCCAAGGCGCTCGCCCGGCAGTTGCATCCAGAGATCGAGAATAAAAACCTGCAACAAATGGCCGCGTATCGAGAGATGAGCGACCACGATCTTTTCGATGAGCAGTGGGTCGAGGTAACGCTCGACGCAAGAGAATTCCCCGGCTACAAAGCAGAGCGGATCGCCTGTGCCGTGTGCAAAGAGGGCATCAATTACGATCGCTTCGTGGTGCGGGACGGACAGACGCTCTGTCTCTCCTGTGCCAGACCGGAGGAGCGCTATTACCGGCCGCTCCCCGATTCACCGCAAACGCCATAGGGTTATGCAACATTCTCGACCGCGAGCGCGGCGCGGAGCACGGTCGACTCGTCGAAATGCTTGCCTAGAATCTGGACTCCGATAGGCAATCCCTGAGACGAATTTCCGCAGGGGACAGAAATGCCGCAAATGCCAGCCAGGCTCGCCGTGACCGTATATATGTCTGCCAGATACATCGAAAGCGGATCGTCGGTTTTCTCGCCCAACTTGAATGCCGGTGTCGGCGCGACGGGCGTCACCAGAACGTCGACCTGCTCGAAGGCGTTAAGAAAGTCGCGGGTAAGCAGCGTGCGGACCTGCTGGGCCTTCTTGTAGTAGGCGTCGTAATAGCCGGCGCTCAGCGCATAGGTTCCGAGCAAAATACGCCGTTTCACTTCGGCTCCAAAGCCGATGTCGCGTGATTGACGATACATGGCGGCCAGCGTGTTTGCATCTTCGGCGCGCAGGCCGTAACGAACTCCATCGAATCTGGCCAGGTTTGCGCTGGCCTCAGCCGTCGCAATCAAATAGTAGGTAGGCACGGCATAGCGAGTGTGCGGCAACGATACGGGATGAATGGCGCATCCTGCCTGACGAAGCTTCTCAATGGCCGATTCCACAGCGGCGCGGACCTCCGGGTCCAGACCATCGGCGAAATATTCAGCAGGAACGCCCACGCGCAGGCCTTTGACTGGCTGACTGAGCGCCTGCACGTAGTCCGGCACCGGCACGGTCGCTGAGGTAGCATCCAGGGGGTCATGCCCTGCGATGACTCCCAAGATGATCGCGGCGTCTTTCACCGTACGTGTCAGCGGGCCTACGCGGTCGAGCGATGAGGCAAAAGCGATAAGGCCATAGCGCGAAACACGTCCGTACGTCGGAAGCACGCCGACTACGCCGCAAAAGGACGCGGGCTGGCGAATGGATCCGCCGGTATCCGTACCGAGTGTCGCCACGGCCATACCCGCCGCTACCGCTGCCGCGGAGCCACCGCTGGAGCCACCCGGAACTCGGTCCAATGCCACTGGGTTGCGGACCGGGCCGTAACCCGAGTTCTCGTTGGAAGAACCCATGGCAAACTCATCACAATTCAGTTTTCCAACGAGAACCGCACCTGCGGCTTCGAGCCGTTTGACCACGGTAGCGTCATAGGGGGGGCTATAGCCTTCGAGAATCCTTGAGCCAGCCGTTGCCGGGGAACCCTGCATGACCAGCACATCTTTTACACCGATGGGAACGCCTGCCAATGGGGGCAGTTCGCTTTTCTGGGCAGCCAGGCGATCGATTGCTTTGGCCGCACCCAGTGCACGGTCGCGACTCAATGCCAGGTAAGCATTGATCTCTGGATTCTGTGCTTCAATCTCTTTGAAACAAAGCTCCGCCAGCTCGGTTGCGCTGGGAGTTGCGTGACTGACTGCCGCTTGAACCTCAGAAATGCAGGCCTTCATCCAATTCATACTTCCATTATCATTCGTGAGAGAAGCATCCGTGTAGTAGTTTTACGAGATCACCCATGCTTGGGGAACCGACTGATCGAATGCGAAGTGATGAGAGCCTCGTGCAAACCTTGGAGGCAATGCTCCCATGAGCGGTGGGAATTCGGTCGCGACTAGCAAACAGCCACAGCGGCTCCGTGCCATACTTTCTCAACTAAGAGCTAAGCGAGAAACACTCTCCGCACGCGACGGGTTCGGCGGCTCGTGGCTATGCGTCGCCTTCGGCCTCACACTCATCGGACTTTTTAGCCGTTCGCCGAGCCTTTTCACCCACGCCCAGTTTTATGCAGAAGATGGAGTGATCTGGTTTGCGCAAGCCTACAACGGCGGGTGGCTGCATTCTCTCACATTGCCTCAAGCCGGCTATCTGAACACTATGCCGCGTCTCGGAGCCGGCTTGGCATTGTTGTTTCCATTGCGATGGGCGCCATTGGTGATGGCGAGCGTTGGTATTCTCATTCAGGCCGTCCCCATACCCATCCTGCTTTCTAGCCGCTGTCGGAACTGGTCCCCACTGCCTATGCGCCTGTTAATGGCTGCTTTTTACGTGGCCATCCCCAATGCCAGGGAGATCCACGTTGTGGCGACCAACACGCAGTGGCATCTGGCGCTATCGGCAGTGTTAGTGGCCTTCGCAACCAGTCCACAAAGTTGGCTAACCCGGCTCTTCGATAGCGTTCTCGTTCTGATCGCATCGCTAAGCGGACCGTTTTGTATCGTCCTTACTCCGCTCCTTTTCGTTTTCTGGTGGCTGCGAAAACAGACTTGGACGCTGGCTGTTTTCGCTCTGGCTCTTGTAGGTGCCGCCGCGCAAGTCAGTCTGCTGCTGCACGATCCGCATCGCGTGCAAAGAGCATTGCACGCGACGCCAGAGGCTTTTATACGAATTCTGGGTGGAAATGTGGTCTCTTGTGCGCTGCTGGGCAGCTATGCATTCGCCAGCATGGCGTCTTTGGCGGTGCTTGCTGCAGCCGCATTGGTTGGAGTGATTCTCGTGGTGTATTGCCTGCGGCTCGCTCCTCTCGAATGGAAGCTTTTTCTGGTCTTCTGCACAGGCGTATTTGGCGGATCGTTACGCAGCCCTCTGGCCCTGGGGACCAAGCCTGCCTGGGATCTGCTCCTCGTCGACAATTCGGCCAGGTACTGGTTCTTTCCCATGCTGGCATTTGCGTGGGGTGCCATGTGGTGTGCGGTCTATGCAAGAGAACGTCTCTTCAAAGCAGCAGGAATTTCTGTGCTTCTCCTCATGCCAATCGGGATTATTCGTGATTGGAGATATCCTGGATTTCCAGATGCAAATTACGCAGCTTCGGTGGCGCACATGCGCGACGCCAAACCAGGTAGCCATGTGACGATTCCGGTCGTACCTGAAGGCTGGCGAATGGAACTCGTCAAGAAGGCTTCTTGAGAGGCGTAGGAGGCCTGCAATTGCGCGCCGAGCTAAAGCTACCTGCTAGCGCTCGATGACCTTGGGAACTTTGAAAAAGACCCCGTCAGAGTCCGGAGCAGAAGAAAGCACCGGTCCGCGATCGAGCGAAGGAGCAACATCGTCCGGACGCAGACGGGTAGATCCCCCTTGCTCACCAACCGCTTTGACTTGATCGCCGACGTGCAGCATAGGCGACACAGAGCTTGTGTCCAGCTCATTGAGCTCAGCAAAATAGTCGAGGACCGAATTCAAGTCACGCAACATCCCCGCCTTCTCACCGCTGGAGAGTTCGAGATTGGCGAGTTCGGCGACGCGCTCTACGTCTTTTTCAGAGACACTCATGCGGATTTGGAAAAATCGACAGCCCAGGAATTGGTGCGGCTTGAAACGCAGCACAGAACGGTTTCATAAAGCAGAGAGAAATCGGTCGCGATGCTGGCTTCGCGCATGTAGTCCCAGTCGATCTTTGCTTTCAGGGGCTTGATCATGCGGCAGTAGTAAACCTCGAGCTCTTCGTCGGGAATGTCCTGCAGCATTTCTTCTTCACAGCGAAAAGCCAGGGTTGCGGCGCCGGTGATGCCAGGCCGAAAAGGCATGTGCATGACTTCAAGATGCGGCAATTTGGGACGCGGACCGACGAAGCTCATATCGCCACGGAGAACATTGATCAGCTGGGGCAGTTCATCGAGCTTGTACTTGCGCAGGAATCCACCAAACTTCGTGACGCGCGGATCTCCGCGTTTGGTGAGGGAGGGGCCCTCGGAGTGGGCATCAAGAGCCATCGTACGGAACTTGAAGACGGTAAACAGAGTCCCGTTGCGACCGACACGCTTCTGGCGAAAAATCACAGGCCCGGGAGATTCGTAGCGCACCAGGAAGGCGGCGAGCAACAATAACGGCCAGAAAAGCAGAAGCGCCAGGACAGCGAACGAGAAATCGATGGCGCGCTTAATGGCGGAGACGCTCCAAGCACTCGGTTTTGCGTAGTACGCGCCAGGATCCTGTGGAATTGCGCAAAACGGGGGAAATAACGCCGGTGAATCGGCGGCGACTTCGGGGACAACATCGTTCCAAAGCAGGCCCGTACTGGGCTGCGGGGGAGCAAAACTAGTGTCCATGCGTTTTACGAACCTGTCCTAAAAAATGTAGAGCTCTTGCTGATGTTCGCCTGCAGAATACTGACGCTTGTTCTTGCCAGATTGATTATCAAGGACTTGCTGCGTCCCCGGTTCACCATTCAGGTGCTCGCCGGACCGGCCGAGTTGGCGACTACATTAGGGCAACTAGACAACACCTGCGCCGAGGTCACAGGAGCGCTTTCACCGCAGGGGCAAAAGACCTCGAATTCAGCCATACACACACGGATGAACCCCCGTACCAAAAGGATGTTGCGCCGAGCGAACATTTCCCGGTTCAACCTTTTAACCAAAATAACAGTATTTGTGTCTGAACGGAATCTTTAGCTAATGACGGACGAAGTTCCCTGCCCGATACGACAACTCATTGCCAGGACAATCTTTACGGGTCTTTCGCTCTGGGTGGTTTCCCTGCTGACTTTGTGATATGGGAGACACCGATGCGAAACCATGGCTTGATTTTGGGGCTTGATTCACATTCGAAGAGTGTGGGCTGTTTATTCAGTCTGCGCCGCGCAGGTCTTCTCGTTGCAGGACTGTTCTATCGATCACATTGAGCCGGGGAGCGCCCGGACCCTTGATGACGCGCTTATCCTTGCTTAGGTAAAACTCGGCGATTTTCAAAGAACACCGCGCTGCAACCGCTAGCCTGACCAACAACTTAAGCAATCTTGCCCTTACCGAAGTAATCATAGTGTTCGTTGAAATCGATCATCGCCCGGTGCTGCTCGATGAGCTTTTTCCTCGGCATCTGGTTGATGCTTTGGCTGCCGTAATGGATGACTTCCGCCGCGGGGGTGTAGTAAACCTTGCGGCCGCGGCGTTTCAACATCAGGTTGTAAGCAAGGTCGACCTGGAAATGGGGGAGCCGTTCGTCGAGCATACCGTAGGTTTCCCAGGTCTCACGGCGAATCACGTAGGCGGTCGTACCCAGGCTTTCGACCTGCTGCTCTCGTGAATAGTCGAAGGCGCTGGCGTAATACTCCTTGGATACACGACCATGGGGGAAAATCTTATGCCAATTGAGTCCCTGAAGAATCATGGTTCCGAGACCGGCAAAACTGCGCACGCATGATTGGATGGTGCCGTCTGGATTGAGCAACCTCGGGCCACACGCGGCCGCCTCGGGGTGAGCATCCATAAACGACACTAGAGACCTGGAAAACGTTGCCGAGCAGCTTGGTATCGCTGTTGAGCAGGCATGCATAGCGCGCCCGCGACATTTTCATTCCAAGATTATTGTTCTTCGCATAAAGCAAGGGCGTCGGATTACGCACCAGGAGTACGTCAGGGAAGAGTGCTTTCCACCATTTCCGCGCTGCCATCGGTCGACCCGTCATCAATGCAGATCACTTCGAATTGGATGCCCTGCGTGTATTGATAAATTGAGGCTAAGCACTGCTGTACCAATGCCTTGGTGTTGTAGTTGGGGATGATGACGGTCAGGTCGAGCAGACGATTCGTCAAGCTTTCAAAACCTCAGGTATTCCTATTCGGATGAACGAATTTCGCGTGCAGGAATTCCAACAACAGTCGTGTTCGCGAGGTACAGATTGGAGCAGTACAGCGTTCGCACCCACCCTCACATTATCGCCTAAAGTGATCCCACCCAATACTTTGGCGCCCGCTCCCACGACCACATGGTTTCCCAGTTCGGGCCTCAGAGCAAAATTGTAGTCCATGTCGATTTCTCTGGCGCCCAGGGTAACTCCCTGAAATATCGTCACATCCTTGCCTATCTTGGATGCACCAATCACCGTACCCGCAGTATGGGGAAAGAATATACCCGGGCCGATGTCGCACCGCGGCGAGATTTCCATACCAAACAATACCTGATTCAAATAGGACAACAGATGGGCCACTCGGGTATAAACCTTGCAAATAGGCCGCGCGGCTGGGGCGGTAGAGAAAAATGGGCAGGAATCTCGGGTGAAGCAGCCTGCGCAGGAGGCCCATAAGTGTGGCCTGCGAGCCGTTTTCGGCCAGCCAGATTCAATTGCCACTCCAGATCCGCGTAGAGGAGGGACTTCAGCGTGCGCTCAGGCCTTCATGAGGCCTCGTTCGATCAGCTCCTGATTGGCATGATCCAACCTGTCTTCGACCGAAGGCTGGGTCTTTACCCAGCGCGCGAAGCGAGCGATCCCCTCTTCGAGAGAAATATTCGGCGAATATCCCAGAGCCTTGCCGATCACGGTCATGTCGGCAAAGCTGTGGCGAATATCTCCGAGACGATACTGGCCCGACACAATCAGGGCACTGCTGGAGTCGGCAAAGTGCCTCTTGAGCGTGCGCGCGATCGTCGCGACACTTACCGCGGTGCCCGACCCGATGTTCATCGTAAGCCCGTCCCCTCCGTTGCGCACCAGGCCAAGAACCAGCGCCTCCACGACATCGAAAACGTGCACACAATCCCGGCTTTCCTGGCCATCCTCGAACAGAACGATATCCTTGCCCTGCCGCATGCGATTAGAAAAGATCGACAGGATACCGGTATATGGATTGTTCAGAGACTGCCCCTCTCCATATACGTTCTGAAAGCGAAAGATCAGGAAAGGGATTCCGAGAGAACTGCTGGCGATGCGCACCAGGTCTTCCTGGGCAAGCTTGGTTGCGGCGTAGATGGAGGCGGGACTGGTCCTGGCAGTCTCGGGAGTGGCGACCGGAACGACAGGGCCGCAGCACCCAGGACAAAGCGGTTCCCACTGATCGACCGCCAGGCTATCGGCACTTCGCATTGGGGGGTACACGAGACCGCAGCCGGCACAACGATATGTGCCCTCCCCATAAACCGAACGGGAAGAAGCCAGCACAAGTTTGGTTACACCATGGCTTTCATTGGCAAGTACGTCCAGCATGAGAGCGGTGCCCAGCACATTCGTGTTGGTGTAATCGCCGATTCGATACATGGACTGGCCGGTGCCGGTCTCTGCAGCAAGATGGACGACCGATTCCATGTCCTGAATGGCGGCCACCCAATCCCGGCGGTGACACACATCGCCGCGCACCACTTCGACACGATCGTCCGAGAGCAGCGGGCCAAGGTCGGGCTTCGGGAGTACGCCATGAATCTGTGGGCTTAAATTGTCCATCAGGCGTACGGTCATGCCGCGCCGAACCAGCGTCTTTGCGAGTTCCAGCCCGATGAAGCCCAGTCCCCCGGTGATCAGGACTTTTTTCCCCATCTTTCGATCTTATCCTGTGTCGTTGGAAGCCGCCCCGTATCTTTGAGACAGGCGCCGTGAAGGCAGGCACCGCGCCATGAGGGAGCTTATCCCTCGAGCACCCGGCGGTAGATATCCAAGGTGGTGCGAGCGGATTCTTTCCGGTCAAAGAGCTTCACCCGTTCTTCGCCCAGACGCCGCTTTTCGGCAAGGCTCTCCGGGTTCTCGAGCCCCTTGACGAGAATCCGGGCAAGTTCCTCGGGTTCGCGACTCTCGAAGTAAAATGCGGCGTCTCCGCAAACTTCGGCAAAGACGAGCTTTGGTTCACCAGAACGGGGCAACCCAGGCTCATGGCTTCGAGGGGCGGAAATCCGAACCTCCTCGTACAGGCTTGGGTATACAAAAAGCGTGGCTCCCCGATAGGCGTGGGCCAGGACAGTATCGGTCGCTCTGGGAAGGACGGATACCCGGTCCGAGAACCGCCGCGAAGCAATTTGTTGCTGCTCTTCTGCTGTGAACATGCCACCCCCAACGGCCAACAAGCGATGGGAACCGGCCAGGCGCCGCTGAGAGAGAAGGCTTCGACCAGTAGGCTGAAGTTTTTGTAGCCTGCGCGTGACCCGACGTAGAGCAAGTAGGGATCGGTTTCGACGGAGCCGAAGGTTTGCGTATCTTCCGACGGTATGCGGAGCGGGGTAAACCCGTGAGGAACCACATGATTCTTTTGCTCAGCGACACCATAAATGTGCAGCAGATCTCTCTGACTCGACGAGGAAACACAAACGATTGCGTCCGCTTGTGCGAAGAGCTTTCGCTTGGTTGCTATGATGAAAGCTGCGTTCCGAAACAACTGGGGAAAACGCTCGTGCGTGCAGTCGTGGTGCGTAACAACGATGCGGCGCCGACGAACCCAGGGGGGCACCCGATAAAGGGTCGGATGATAGATATCAAACCTCCCGCGAGGGAACTGACAACCGCAGAAAGCAGCTCGTTGAGACATAGCGAGGAATTCCAGGCTTTATCCCGGCGGAGCAACCCAGGATTTTGGTGCCCGAAGTCTGAAGAGCGGCGAAAGGCATCACGGAACCGTTCAGCCCAACAGTAACTCTACGTCGACGAGGTCCCGCCCCTGAAGGTTGCGCACGAGCTCGAAGTAATAGCGGGAAGCGCCGCCCGCATCCTGCAGAGAAAAGACCTGGTGATCATAAAGGATGCGCATGAATCCTGGATCTCACAATTACAGTCCTGCTGCCTTTCGAATGCATGAAGGAGAAGAGTGAATCTCGAAAAAGCTGGAAGGAGAGCGCGTCTTGGCGCGCGCATACTCGCAAAAGGGGATATCCATAGAGGGTACTGCACCATTTGTGAGCGCACTGTGTTCTTCGTCAAGACCGGCCCCTGGCTCCGTGACCAATACCTCTGTCTTGGATGCCATTCTATTCCGCGGAATCGTGCTCTGCTCAAGGTCCTCGGTCAACACTTTCCTGACTGGAGAAGTCTTAGCATTCATGAATCTTCTCCGTGCGGGCCGGCCTCCGAGAAAATTCGGCGGGAGTGTCCAGGGCTGATCGCCTCCCAATTCTTTCTCGATGTACCTAGAGGCGAGATAAGGAACGGCCAGCAAAGTGAGGATCTGGAGTCGCTTACCTTTCCGGACGACTCGTTCGATCTGGTTATCACACAGGATGTTTTTGAGCATATTCTGCAACCCGACAAGGCTTTTGCCGAAATTGCCCGGACGCTCAAGCCTAACGGTGCACATGTGTTCACCGTACCCTACTACCGTGGAAAGAAAACGGTCATCCGGGCTCGACCTGCTGCATCCGGTGGTATCGCCTACCTGATGCAGCCGGACTATCATGCCAATCCTGTCGACCCAAAGGGCTCATTAGTGACTACCGAGTGGGGCGACGAGATTTGCGACTTCATATTCAATGCGTCTGCCATGACGACCACTATTTTCAATTTTTTTCATACCCGCTTAGGCCTTGAAGGTGAGTTTCTTGACGTCATTGTGAGTCGCAAGGTGGCTCCTCTCGCCTGGTGAAAGAGCATCCATAACCGAACGTGTGCAGGTCATAGAATGACTCTGCCGCGATGAAGCTTGTCCTCCCCATCCCGCCTGCATAGATTCCGCGAGTTCCGTCGTTTCATATATCCCACGAAGCTCCGAACGTTTGAATTGCGTTCCTCTCCCTTTTCGGGAACCCCGGCCACTGAACAAGTGGCTTTTTATGTGGACATTTTGTCTTTATCTCGCATTTTGTTCGGCTTGTTTTTCGTTTTTGAGTTGCCCCGTCTGAATCACGATAGCTTCGTGCAATTCGGTGCAGACCCGCCCACTTACTGGCAGGCCGTGGACTATCGCAGCGAACACCCGAATACCGGTGGTACCACTCTCATCTCATTCACAGGGAATCTGCTGGGGCCCGTAGCCATCGGCACCTTGTTGGGGAACCGCGTCGCCGTAGCATGGTTCAAGATCCTGCTCTTCTTCGTCGCCGTTGAGATTGCCTGCTCCGTTCCCGGCGTGGACAAGTACCGTCTACTCTTCCCCTTGCCATCAGCGCAGAGATGAGCGCTTGATTGCGAGGCTTTGCGCGCTTTTAGGGTTTGATGCTGGACCATGGGAACGCTCAGAGGCATCGAACGGTTCGAGGGGCGCCGCAGACCTCCGGCATGGACGACGGGATAAGGGCGATGTTGTAGTTTAGACAAGGACTGGGACGGCTGCTGATTTCGCGGTCTCCGCGCCGGCGCCACCGAGCTTATTCCCGTTCATCGGATAAGTGCCCGGAGAGCGCGCCTCAGCTCGGCAATAGCGCCCGGTACACCTGCAAGGTGCTCGACGCAGTTTGGCTCCAGTCATAGAGCCTCACTTGCTGCTCCCCTAGCTGACGCTTCATCGCAAGGCCCGGGACATTCTGCAGCGTTGACACCATGGCGCGAGAGAGTTCATCGGCATCGGAGTTGTCGAAGTAGAAAGCTGCGTCTCCGCAGATTTCGGGCAACGACGATGAGCGATATACCAGAACTGGACACCCCAGGCTCATCGCTTCAATCGGCGGAAAACCGAAACCCTCGTAGAGACTCGGGTAGACGAAAAGGGCGGCATCCCGGTAGGCGCATGCCAGTGTGGCCTCGCTAGCCTTTGGAATGAGGGTGATTCGGTTAGAGAGACCAAGCGCGCTGATTCGGGACTGTTCTTCCGCAGAGAACGCGCCCCCGCCTACAACCATCAGGCGAAAGTCACCGGCCAGGCCACTGCGTGAGAAAGCGTCAAGCAACAATGCGAAATTCTTGTATTCCGAGCGGGACCCGACGTAGAGAAGATAAGGAACGCGTGACTCGTCAGCCGCCTCTGCTCGGAGTCGAGTCAAGCTGCAGCGGCGAGAAACCGTGATGGACAACGTGCGTCTTGCCTTCGTCTACATCATAGAAGTGAAGGAGATCCTGCCGGCTCGATTGAGAAACACAAATGATGGCATCGGCCTGCGCAAACAATTTGCGTTTTCTCTGCATGATGAACGAAGCATTGTGAAACAGGTGCGGGAACCGCTCGTGTGTGCAGTCATGATGGGTCGCGACGAGCCGACCGCGATGTACATAAGGAATGGCCCGATAAAGCATGACGTGATAAATATCAAACTGCCCCAGAGACTGCGCCCTCACTACGGATATCATTTCGTTGACTGCGTAACGAAAGTAGCCAGGCCTGAGGCTTGTCTTCCAAGTCAATATTCTCGTGCGAGGAGTATGCAACTCACGAAAGGGCAATACGGAAGCGTTCAGGCCCATGACCACTTCCGTTCGAACTTCGCCTGAAGACTGCAGATTGCGTATCAATTCATATTGATAGCGAGAAACGCCGCCGGCATCCTGCAGAGAGAAGGCCTGGTGATCAAAGAATATGCGCATCGTATCCTGCGTCCGTCATCGCACTTAGATGGATGGATAAATCCTTTTGTTGAGGCCGCAGGCGCAATGGTTCCAGCTCGACCGTGGTCACGACAATCATGCGCTGGAACCGGCTAGAGGAGTTCATCCACCGATCTCTCAGTGCGTGACCTCACATCTAATTGCTCCGCCATCCGTCGCAGTGTTCGACAGAGCTGTTTCATAAACTTAGGCTGCTCCAACATGGGCATCCGATGGCTCATTTCCCGATTGCGAGCCAAGTCTCGCAATCGGGCGGCCTGTAGGACTGACTATCGAATCCTCTCCGTGTGAATTCCAAATCCGGATGGCAGCCTGGGAAGAAAGCGAAGAGGTAGAGATCGTAGAACGACATAAATACTAGCAAACAATAGAGAGTCAATATAGGCACCAAAGGATGCGTACTCATCACTGAAAATCGCCACGAAGACTTCGAAAAAAGTGATCGCAAAGAAATAGATTGCGAGCTTGCTCCCCGTTCGCGCCTTGCGATACACCAGTGTCTGCACGAGGCCAATCACCGCCATCGATAGCAACGCTCCATACACGCCAAAATCGCCGATATACACACGGTAAAGCGTGTACACATTGGTCGGGAACGGTACGGCGAGAAAGTCTTCCACCGGGGGGGGCTGAAATACCACCAGGTGCAAGTGCGAGAAAACCGAAAGGAAGAACTTGAAGACTTGGCTTTGGTTATGCGGATACTCAAGCGGATGGCGCAAGAAATAGTCCAAGGCCGCGGTGGGCCCAACGATATAGCCCACGAAAAACAGCACCAGAATGCCCCCTATGCTGGTTTCGAATATGCTTGTGTCCTTAGTCAGAAAGATCAATCCAAAGTACAACGAGACAAAGATTGCGATGGGGATACGGGCGAACTTAAAAGCGGCCCAAAATCTGTGCTCATTCGTCACCATCAGTTGCACGCAGGTGAGAGAGGAAATGAGAATGAGAATGGGCAAACGTCCTGTGCTCAGGATGCTGGCTACAAAAGCGATCGTCGTCATCAACCAGAACTTCTTGTCACGCGCCTCGATGAGGAAGAGGGGAGCAGCATAGAGCGACCACAGAATGAAGTAGGTGCCCAAGGTTCCAGTCACACCTCCGTCATCAAGGCCACCGGTGCGCGCTCGCTGGAAGACTGTGTTCCCCACTCCATTGGCAGCCTGCGCAAACAAATTGCGCAACAACAGCGGGAGACCGCAACACAAAAACACAAGCACAGCAGGCTTGATAATTTTGTTGCGCGGGGGGAAGCGCGTGAGAAGCAGGCGTACCTGCAAAATATTCTTAGGAACAAGAAGCGCCAGAATTCCGCCGAGAGAAAACAGGAGGGCGCCCGATCCGATGATCCCGACCGTTTCGGGATGCAGTGTGTCAATTGGAGTAAGATCGAGACGATAAAGAGACAAATCGAGTAGCCATATCCCACTGAACCAAAGGGGGGGATAGAGCACGGAGCGGCTGAGCCAATAGTTGCCGATGGCCAGTGCGCTCAAGAGTAAGATGGCGGTGTTGACGCTCATGCGCAACCAGCTTTGGGATCGTGTTGGCTCCTCATCCGATTACGCGTCCGTGTTCAATGATGGGGATATCGCGCTGTGCGAGTTGCTCGCGCCATCCACTTATTCTCTTCCTGCGATTGTGGAAGAGCCGTCGGCAGAAGTACTCCCAGCAGATCCTGGCAAATGTTTTGTTTTGGTACCGCTGGTATTGCCGGACTGTCCGTATAAAAAGTCTGACGAGATGGAAAATGCGCTCAAGGAGCGAAGAATACATATCTACGTAGGCGCTCTCGGCTGCGAGAAAGTTGCGATACCGCTCGGGGGTCATATCCTTATCAAAGTCCATAGCAGCGATCGAGTGCTGCAGTTCCAGGTCACGGGCGACAAACATATATCGGCCTTTTTTGAACATGGTCTGGAAGGCATACACATCGGACAGATCGAGCCAGAAATCTTCGCTATAGCCACCGATCTCCCTCAAAGCCGCAACCCGCATCAGCGTTCCACTATTTACCGCATAACCCTTCTGCTTATAGAGACCGCCAAACGTGGATGGAATCTGCGTGACGCGATTAAATCTACCGAGACGTCGCGGGGAAACGAGAGTTCCATGGGAACGAACAAAGGGAACTACGGTTCCGATTTCAGAATCTCCCTCGAAGTGGCGACTGTAGTCCAACATGCGGGGCAAAAACTCTGCTGATACAGTCGTATCCTGATCGAACAGCAAAAGCCAGGGCGCACTGATTGACTCGGCAAACTCCATTGCGCGGTTGTAGGAGCCGGAGGTTCCCAGGTTGCGTCCTCCGTGATCGTAGAGACATGGGAACGGGCATACGGGATCAAGGATCGGGAGCGGGCTATTGTCCGAGACGAAGACCTGAAAACTGCGCAACAGTCCCGGATCACGAGTGAAGGCTTCTGCCAGTCCGTTGACCGTCTGGCTTTGATCTAGAGATCGCTTGTAGAGTACAACCACGATCACAATTTGCATTGTGCCTTTTCTATAGAACTCCCGAACACCCGGAGCTATCGGTAACTCAAAGTAGCCTAATTCCGTAACTTCAATTCCTGACTCAGCAAGGCAAGTCGCCTTCCCTGCTCTTCATCCGCAGCAAGGCGATGGTAAGCGTGAGAGGAAAGAACATACCCGGCGCTAAGAAAAAATCCCAGCATGCCGCCAAGAACGCCCCACAGAGCCCGGAAGGGCGCCGATTTTCTATCTGGGACCTGCGCAGTATCGACCATTTGGATCACGGGAGCCGATTTTGCCTCATCCAGGCGGGCCGCTTCATACTGACGGGCGAGTAAATCGAAAAGGAGCTGGTGATACTTAACTTCGCGTTCCTTGCGAATGTATTCCAATCCTGCCTGGGGCACATTAGCTGTGGTGATCGAGATGTCTCCGGGAGTTCGCTCTCCCGAGCCGTTCTCCACATCGCGCAACTGAGCGCGCAGACCAGTCAGTTCTGAAGTCAGACGAATCACCTCGGGATTCTGTTCCGTTGACGAGGTCCGCAAGGCGTCGAGTTCTACTTCATGTGCCGTGATTTCGGCTTCGAGTTGCGCAACCTGCCGGATCACTGTCTCCGTCTGGCCCGAGGGGGCAATGACGCCTGTAGTCTCTGACGTCTTTTTGAGAGCAACCTCCGCATCCGCAAGCTTGTCCTTCTCCTGCGCTAGCTGCTGCTCAAAGAAGAGCCTTCTCTGTGAGGCTGGGCCGAACGCCAGCCGATTGTTGATGTGGTAGAGCTCATCCACATAGGCATTTGCCATGTCGGCCGCCATGCGCGGGTCGTGGTCGGTGACTGAAATACTGATCATGCCGTCCTTGCCGGCGACAAACTTTGAAGCCTTGGTCAAGCTGGCGCGGAGATCACTTTTCCTTTTAGGGTGACGGCGCCGCATAAGATCGAAGCGTTGGATCATGCCGTCCGCCACGCTCTGACTTTGCAGAATACCGATATACAAATCGCTGGGATTCTTGAGACCCAGCGAACTGCCCACCCCCGTTATGGACGCCAGCGCTCCAAATTGTCCCAACAAAGCAGAGCTGCTTGATTGTTGTTGCTCAGGAGGCAGGATCACTGCCTTAGCGGTATAAGACGGGGAAATCAGGAAAGCTGATCCGAGGCCGAACGCCAGCCCTACAACCGAAGCCAGAAAGATGAGCCGCTTCCAGGTAGCAAGAATCAGCAATACATCAAGGATGTCAAACTCCCGGGGGGCTTGCTGGTTAGCAGCGGTGGGAGCCTCGAAGCTGGTTTCATTCAACATGGGCATAGAGTTTGCTCCGCTATCGCAATACTGCAATCGCCGCGGCACCGAAGGCGAGTTGGGAGAAAATCTGCGTATAGTTGACAAAATTTCTGAGACCGGAAGGTCTGGGCACGTTCTCCGGAATGACAACCGTGTCGCCGGCATTCAACAGCGAGCTTTCAAAGGTATTCCCAAAAACGCCATTCTTCGATTTCCGGCTGATTACCGAGCCATCGGCGCGGATGATAAATGCGTCTTTGCCATCGGCGCTCTTGGTCGGACCGCCGGCTAACCGCAAATAGCGGCTCACTTCCTGGCTTTGCCGGAAGAGAAACGCATTCTGGTCGTAGACAGCGCCTACTACGTTCACCGTGCTGGGCCTGGAAGGCACCACAAAGCGGTCGCCGTCTTCGAGTGGGATTTCTGGAAGGCTGTCGATACCTGTACCGTTCTGCGCGATATCCAATACCACGCGACCGGTTGCGCGGATCGTGCGGAACCTCGCCACCAGGCTCCTGGAGGCGGCGGTTGCGGCCGGGTCCACGGCTCCGATGTTGGCGGAGGCAGCAATGGTCGCCCGGTCGATTTCCAGCTCCAGGTTCTGGAGGTAATCGTCCAACCGCAACTGTTGCAGAATACGGGTGGACTCACGAGTGAAATTCGAACCGAAAAGGTAAGCATCGGGGGTGACCCCCCCTGCCCGAGCGACCAACTGTCGCAGAGTCTCTCCCGGCAACACACTGTAGATGCCGGCTTGCTTGAATTCGCCTTCCAGACGCACAAACTTGGTGCGCTGCGTCTGGGGAACCTTGATATCCGCCTGAGAGAAGATGGTGATCACATCTCCCGGTTCGAGGGCAAGGTTTTGTGCGGCATCGTGCTCAAGAACCAGTTGCCCAGGGTTGAAGGGTACCAACGACGTGGTGAGCGTTTGCGGATTCAAGCGCTCGATGACCGCGTAGGACCAGTCAATCTCGGGTACGGGAAGGGCAACCGTCAAAGACCGCCGCGGAAGATTGCCCGCCGAGGCGCGCTCCTCGTCCGCGAGCGAACGGCTTCCTGTAGCGTCGCATGGCTGGCCATTCTGGGTTCCGTTCTGCGTATTTGTGGAGGAGGCCTGGCCCGTCTGGTTTTGTTGTAATCCGCCGGCCCCGTCGGGGATGCAGTTCGGTTGGTTGTTCTGTCCGGGAGAAGTCTGGTTGGTATTCTGCGTTGTATTGGAAGTGGTGTTCTGTAGTCCATTCAGGTTGATCTGCCGGCCCTGAATGGTGTTCGAAAGGGTTTGGCCGTTATAGATGGGGACCCCGTTGGTGTCGAACTGCGCTGAGCCCGTTTGATACCCGTTCTGGTCACGAGGAAAATAATCGGGGTTATTGGCATATTCCGGCTTGAATTCCGGTCCGGGAACACCCAACTGGTTCCGGCGTTCCCAATAATCCCGCGTGATGAGCGACTTGCTGTCAGGAATGATATCGCTCAATCTCATCCCGGGATGCCAGGAGAACCTGCCTGTCTCTGCGACATTGCCGCGCAGGGTAATGGTGTTCTGAAATTGCGGCGAAACAGGCAGCACGCGCAGCAGGTCGCCCTTTTGCAAAGGCGTTGCCAGGCCGGCACCCTCAAGCGAAATGTCGAGAACGGTGCGCGTCTTGTTTTCGCCCAGCCGCTCGACGGACGCCCGCAGCAGCGAGGCGGTCGCGGAAAGACCGCCGGCAAAGCGAAGGGCCTCCTCGACCGAGGTGTTTTCATTCTTCAGTTCGTAAACGGCGGGAACGTGAACGTCTCCGGCGATCGCTACCTGCGCCCCGACCGGCGGAATGTAGATCACATCGCCGGGAAGCAAGGGGGCGTCTTTCGACATATCGCCAAAGATCAGAAGATCGTAGAGATCGAAGTGCGTAATCGTCTGCCCGTTGCGGCGTAGCTGAATATCACGCAGAGAGCCTTGGGCGGACGGCCCGCCTGTGGCAAAGATCGCGGTGACCAGGGTGCTGAGCGAACTGAGCGTGTAGTTACCCGGGCGACGGGCCTGGCCCACCACAAACACCTGAATCGCACGAAGTTGACCCAGTTCGACTTCAAGATTGAAGCTCTTGTAAATGCGGCCTACGGCGTCTTGGATATGTTGCTTCACCTCTGCATAGGGCAAACTGGCGACATGAATCGCGCCCACTTGCGGCAAGTAGACAGACCCCGAACGATCCACTGTCACTTGCGCGTTGAAATTGACTTGGCCCCATATTCGAATGATCAGCTGGTCTCCCGGCCCGAGCACATAGTCCGGGGTGACATTGACCTCGCGGAGCGGAGCAAAAGAGGTGGGTACGTTGCGGAAAAGTGAGTCTCCATAAACAGGCAGGAGCTTGCCCACCGATCCTCGAACGAGCAACTGGAATTCCGTCGGCGGACTAGGACGTTGAATCTCCAACAGCCGTGCCTCGTTCAAGGCCAGCTGCTGGGCTTGGAAACCGTTCAGGCCACTTTGATCAGAGAAGTTGGGAAATCCGCTGTTAAGCCCTCGTGACTGAAGACCGGGATACTGTTGCGAAAGCTGGCCTGACGTAAGACCGGCTCCGTAACTGCCAGTAGCCGATGAGGTCCCCGAAGTTGGACCTTGCTGAGTAGCGTCATAAAGCGAACTATCGTCCTGGCCGACGCAGCCGCCATCCACTGAAGAGCTTATTCCAGAAAGGCAGCTAGACGAATCCGAACCTGTGGACTGGGCGGCGGCGAAGGGTGATTGCACCTGCAAAAAGGTCGCGGACACCAGAATTACCAAAGAAACGCACAAACGCTTTCTCATAATCTGCAACGGCAGAAACGAGATCGGTTTAACACCGCTGTTTACTGCCAATCATTACTCCTTTAACACTGGCGCAGCCCTGAAAACACTTTCTGAATCACTCAGTTCAGTTTAAGGCTTCTTGGTCCAAGTGCAAATTCTTTTCCCCGCCCGTAATTTGAGTCGGATAGGTTTCCCGCTCCGGGATGCAGAACTCGGTATTGATTCGGAAACAGCTGAAGACACGCGCTCAGAACTGGAAATAGATGAAGTCACGATGCCCGAAAAACCCGTAAAAAATGATGCTGTAGATGCATACGTTGTACGCAACTATCCGGAATGAGGCCGAACCCCAGATCCTGGGCGCTTGCGAGGGATGAGCAATCCACCATTCCACCATCAACATCGCCAACGTGGACCAGACCAGAAAAATCGCGGTAGCGCGAGTGAACCCGCCGACCATCAACAACGAGGGATCGAAGCCCAACGGAAACAAATGCCGCGTGATATACAACGCATCACTGAGGCTATTCGCGCGGAAAAATATCCAGGCAAAGGTGACTGCCCCAAAGGTAGTCAAGATTTTGGCCGCAGTCACCCACGCGGGTACGTGATCTAGCCGAAGCAGTCGAGAGAAGCGTGCCGCGTACGGGCTGACGAGCTGAGCCCCGATCAAGTACAGGCCGTGCAAGAGACCCCAGGCCACAAAAGTCCAGTTCGCGCCGTGCCACAGCCCACTGATGATGAACGTGATCATCAGATTGAAATAATAGCGAGGCAGTTTCACGCGGTTCCCGCCGAGTGGAATGTACAAGTAATCGCGAAACCAGGTCGAGAGCGAGATATGCCACCGGTGCCAGAATTCTCCAACAGAACGGCTGAAATACGGTTGCCGGAAGTTCACTCGCAGCTCATAACCCATCATGCGCGCCAGACCGAGCGCCATGTCGGTGTAGCCGGAAAAATCACAATAAATCTGAAGAGAAAACAGCGTCGTGGCAAGGACGAATGCGCCACCGTTGTACTGCCTTGGGTTGTCGTAGATGAGCTTCACAAAATCAGCCACATTGTCTGCGACCACAATTTTTTTGAACAAACCCCATGCGGCCTGCACGAGTCCCGATTGCACACCGGCGAGACTTACCCGAGGTTCGCGATGAAACTGCGGTAGGAGCTCGCTCGGCCGCTCGATCGGGCCAGCCACCATCTGAGGGAAGAACGCAACGTACAGAGCGTAGCGCAGCAGGCTCTTTTCCGCCGGCGCTCTCCTTCGGTAAACCTCGATGGTGTAACTCATCGCCTGAAACGTATGGAAAGAAAGGCCGACCGGGAGGAGGATCGACACCAACCGGGGATCGAATTGCAGACCGGCCAGATGGGCTGCGCTGCTTACGGACCCTATCAGGAAGTTGAAGTACTTGAAGAAAACTAACAGACCGATGTTGCAGAAGAGACTCAGGCAGAGATAGAAGCGCCGCAGGCCCTGTCGCTCTGCCTTCTCAATCTGCAATCCTGCAATGTAGTCCAACAGCGTGATGCCCCAGATCACCCAGATGTACTTGGTACTCCAGCACATATAGAAGTAATAGCTGGCAATGAGAAGAATGACTCTTCTCACGGTGCCCCGTGTTCCCAGAAAAAGCACCCACACGACGATAAAAAAAATCAGGAACTGAAAGCTATTGAAGAGCACGCCGGTTTCCTGGACTAAGTTCGTTTTCAAGAAGATGAAACAGGGCCTCGGTATAGACCTCAGCCCCAGCACGATTGAGATGCGTATGGTCCGAAAAGAGCTTGTTTGGATACAAATAGTAATCGGGCCCGAGCACTTTGCATGAAGAGAGCTGATCCGTTAAAGCAGCAAACTGCTGGTCGCGATCAGGTGGGGCGCCCGCTTCACCGATACGCAGATAAGACGGCACATAATAACAACGAATATGATAGCGATCTAACAGCCGTTTCAGTTCTGTAGCGTCCGATCCTCGAGAGCCCACAACACGCGGAAGAACCAGATTCGGTTGGTCCGATGCAAGATGATAATCCTCAGGAAGCCGCCCACCGGGAAAGCGGCTCAGCTCTGAAATTAGATAGTAGCCCCGATTTTCAATTACCTGCGACTCGTCCCGTTCTGCTTCCCTGTAATAGTTCACCAGCCCCCCATGATGCGGGGCATTCAGCAAGAAACTGGTCACATCTCTGGCAATGTCGCGAAAAGGAAACAGCGTCTGGATCACAGCGTGGTCATCCAGGATGAAGTGGAAAACGCTACGCCGGGGTTCATCTGTTCTCCACGGGAGCGTCAACAGGAGTATGTCGGGAGCCTGCCCTCGCTCACACATGGCCTTCAGCGGCGTCAGCATCAGGTCGCTACCGGGGAACCCGGAATTGAAAGAAGATACCGTTTGCTGGCTCGCCGCCCGTTGGTCAAATAATGACGGGACAAATCCCGCGAGTATCTTGCTGTTGCCAAAAATGAGTACGCGAAGCACATTGCGGTCGACGGGAAAGACCATTCCGTCCGCCTCCCATTTGAGTTTGGCGGCAAAGACGACACTGGAACCATTCTTCACATACGGAAAACGCCGGTACAACCAGAAAAAAGTCGCCCACAGAGCGACAAAGAGCGAAAGTGTTCCGATCAGGACCCATGGCCGGCGTATGTTCGTCATTGGCTCGGGCCTGCGAGCGCAGGAAAAACTTGTCTGCAGAAGATTCAGCATCTGACAATCTTGTCCGACAGCAAGCCGCGCGTGGCGTTGCGCGAGTCGACGATGAGCTGCGATTCCTTCACGATACGCGCGTAGTCGTAGGACGTATGGTCTGTGACGATCAGAACGCAATCGTAACTACCAAGTTTTTCGAGTGGCTGAGACTGCATATTCAAGTTGTACTTTCGTCCGCGCCCTACGGTCGGAAAGAATGGGTCGTTGTAACTGACGACCACTCCCTCCTGCTGCAGCATCTCGATGATCGAAAGCGATGGGGACTCACGCAAGTCATCCACATCTTTCTTGTAGGCGAGCCCCAGCACCAGGATGCTCGATCCCTTAAGAGGTTTGCTGCGCTGGTTGAGCGCTGATGAAACCGCGGCCACCACGTGATAGGGCATGGCCTCGTTTACTTCACCTGCCAGTTCGATAAAACGTGTACTGAAGTCGAATTCCTTTGCCTTCCAACTCAGATAGAAGGGGTCGATCGGAATGCAGTGGCCACCGAGCCCGGGACCGGGATAGAAGGGCTGGAAACCGAAGGGCTTGGTTGCGGCCGCTCCAATTACCTCCCAGATGTCTATCCCCATGCGCAGGCACAACAGTTTCAATTCATTCACCAGGGCGATGTTTACGCAACGGTAGATGTTCTCGAGCAGCTTGGTCATCTCCGCCGCTGCCGGCGTGGAGACGCGCACCACCCGATGGAAAGCGGTGTTGTAAAGGGCTGCGGCAGCTTCCGCAGCCAAGGCGCCTAAACCGCCGATCACTTTGGGAATGTCACGCCGGTCGACGCTGGTATTCCCTGGGTCTTCACGCTCCGGAGAATAGGCAACCAGGACACCGTCAGGCAGGAACTGCTCACGAATCACCTTCACGTTGCCTGTACGTTCGATCGCGGGCGCGATGAGTTCGTCTGTCGTGCCGGGATAGGTTGTGCTCTCGAGAACGACCAGTTGGCCAGGTCGCAGATGGCCGACCAGCGAGTCCATGGTCGCCGTGATGTAGCTCATGTCTGGCGTGTGGTGATCGCTGAGAGGCGTTGGGACACAGATCAGAATGGCATCGACGTTTGCAATCTCAGCAAAGTCAGATGTGGCGCGAAATCCCTTGCTCTGGGCGCTCTTGATCTGTTGGGGTTCAATGCGGTGGATGTAGGACTCGCCGGCGTTGAGCCGGTCCACCTTAGTTGCATCAATGTCAAAGCCGGTGACGCGGAACCCCTCCTGGCTGAAGAGCAGAACCAGGGGCAGACCCACGTAGCCGAGGCCGATGATGCCGACTCGTAGTTCGCGCTGCTCAACCAGCGTTAACCACTGTGACAGACCCTGCTGGTCGATCAAACGATTTCTCCTGAAGGCAATTGTAGCGAGGCCGGCGGCTTAGGATCGTCGCAGGGCGGGCGATCCGGAGTTGCTGATGAAGGGCAATGCACTTCCCACATCTGGCCCAAAAGCAGACCCGATACGGGGCACCCGAAACGGTGGCTCGTCGGGAAGGCGATAAAAGATGAGCCAGGCACTAGTTGGAGCCAACCGGCAGCGTCAGCGTTTCGCGATACCACTGTACGGTTCGCTGCAAGCCTTCTTTTACGCCAATCACCGGGCGATAGCCGAAGGCTTCCGCGGCAGCGGAAATATCCGCCTGCGAATTGAGTATGTCTCCATTGCGCGCCGGACCGTAAAGCGGTGGCAGCTCGAACCCGACGAGTTCCGCCAGAAGGCGATACATCTCCTTCAACGTGTGTTGTCCGCCACAGGCAGCATTGAAGACCCTCCCCGCGACTTTTTCGACCGGGGCCGCGCAGGCCAACAGGTTCGCAGAGACGACGTTGTCAATGTAGGTAAAGTCTCGCCCTTGTTCGCCTGTGCCGAAGATCGTCGGTTGCGTTCCGGCCAGCATTTGCTGGATAAACTTGGCCAAAACTCCGCTGTAGGGCGAATCGGCGCCCTGGCGGGGACCGAACACGTTGAAGTAACGCAGACTCACCGTCTCCAGTCCGTATACCTGCCAATAGCTGCTCATGTAATGTTCGCCCGTCAACTTTTGTACCGCATAGGGAGAAATGGGCATCGGGCGCATCGACTCCTTACTGGGCAGCACCGGCTGATCCCCGTAGGCAGAGGACGATGCTGCGTAAACGACCCGCTTGACTCCTGCGGCCCGAGCAGCCTCAAGCACATGGAAGGTGCCATCGACATTGCAACGGTGGCTGGGTTCTGGATTTTTTACAGAGAGCGGAACGGACGGAAGAGCGCCGATGTGCAGGACGTATTCGATGCCTTCGCAGGCGGCGCGCATCGCCGAAGCATCGCGAAGATCGGCTTCCCGGAAGTCGATGTGCTCGTACAGCCCTTCAAGGTTTACGCGCTTACCAGTGAGGTAGTTATCGATTCCGCGTACTTCCTCTCCCCTCTCAACCAGAGCTCTTGCCAGAGAGGATCCGATGAAGCCCGCGATTCCCGTGATCAAATATTTTGCCATGCAGTGGTTACCCGAATAGGACGCGTAACGACCCAGGGGGTGAGTCTACGGACTGGTCCAGTCCCCGATTATCAGACGCCTCAACCCAGCAATACCACCGGGCCAACTGGGAGTACTGAACTTTCAGAGACCAACCTATCGAAAATAGCACAACGGAACAGCTATTCCCGGGTCCAGAAAGCGACCTGGGGAAAATCCTGCGACATTTTCTGTATGTACTTCTTGGAGTTGAACTTCTTGCCGGTTGACCCGCCAGACATATAGCGGATAGTGCCGAAAATGGGGCGGTCAAACCACGGACGGTCGAACTTTCCGACGATCGACCAGGCAATGCCAGCGTAACCGTTGGGATCCCGTCCATCGAGAAAGTAACGGTCGTTCAGCGTCACGCAGGTTTCAAATGCCCGGACAGGATCAGGCGACCACTCCAGGATCTTTTTCGCCCAGTACATCCGCATGTAGCTGTGCATCCAGCCAAATTTGACCATCTGGTTCTGGGCTGCGTTCCACAGCTCGTCGTGCGTTTCTGAGCGTTCAAGCTGTTCCATCGAATAGAGATATTCGCGCTTGTCGCGGGCGTGCTCTATGAGCGTCTTGTGCGCCCAGGGCTCGGCGCAGTCGAACGAATCGTAGTGCTCGGTAAGCTTCACGAAGTTGGCGGCTAGCTCACGCCAGCCGATCAGCTCGCTGATGTAGGAATCCCGGGCACGGTGGGTCACCTTGCCCTCCTGTACGGCTTTCTCTACCGCTAGCGCTATGGTGATGGGGCCGATGTGACCAAAATGCAGATAAGGCGAGAGTCGGCTGGTTCCATCCGTCTCCGGATGGTCGCGCGTCTGGTCGTAGGCTGCCAATTCGTTTTGTACGAAGTTGCCCAGCCGTTTCAGCGCGGCGTGCGTCCCTCCGGTGAAGCTCTCCACGGGCCCTACGGAACGGTCGAGCGTTTTCCAGCCCTGGGTCACGTCTTCGCGGACAGAAGCCTCCAACGCATGCGCGGGCTCCCAGGGCCGGTGCGGCTTCGCGTTGGGCTGCTACCTTGCGCCAGCGTTCCGGCTCACGGCAGGGGTTCTCATCGCCGATGACCATCGCCGCAGTTTACCTCGGCCAGCAATGCCTCGAGCGAGTTCTTCGGTGGCCGCCGGACGATAAAGCCGATTTGCCGTTCCTGCAGGTCTTCTTCAATATCGGCCAAACCCTGGTTCAGAAAGGCATAGTGCCGCCAGTTGGCTTGGGGAAAATTGGAGATCGCCGAGAAATAGGCGACAACGGGGAGAGCAAGCGCATTGCCAACTTCGACCGCAACATCGAGCGCCGGGTTATCCAGGACTCTTTCTGCGCGTTGCATCCAGTAGACGACACATTTCGCATCCGGGGCCAGGGAACCACCACGGCGGACCGTGATTCTCGGGTTGGCAACGATTTTGCGCAACTCCTCGGGCAGTTCGTCCGTTTGCAGGGGGATCATCGCGGAATGTCCTGTAGCCGGGCGCAAAGAGGAGCGGAAACCGGATGTATTTCATTATCCCAGCCTGGGGATGAGAGGACAGGAGGGAATGGTCCGGCTACTTAATTGGACTGTGAGGGTGTGAAAGAAACTATGCGGAAATTTTGAATGGAAGCGACTCGATTGAGGGTTGTTGCAGGTTTCTATCGTTGCTATGGAAGCTTTGTGAACCATCGATCTCTGGCGCGAAAAGCGCGCCAGAGATCGATGCACCCATTTCAGTTGCGTATTGCCGTGTGCTGCTCCGGCTTATGGAAACCGGCCCAGCTTTCGACTACCAGAGACCCCAGGAGCGGCTGATGTAATCCGATAGCGTCATGGTAATCAGGACCAGAAACGTGAAGAAACCTGCACCCACGGTGAGCATCATCACCTTGGAACTGTAGCGAATGTGCATGAAGAACAAGATGACCATGACCGCTTTGAAGCAGGCAATAGCCAGCGCGACAATGGGACTGAACACGCCCATATTGATGAACGCCGCGCCCGTGGTGATGGCCGTGAACACAAGCAGCAACACAAGAATGGATAGGTAGACCTTGGGTCCGACGATGTGATGTTCTGGCTCATTGGGAGCGGACATGGCTTCTCTCCTTGGTCCCTTACTTCAAGGGATGGCGGCTGATCAGGTACAGCAGCGGGAACAGGAAAATCCAGACAATATCGACGAAGTGCCAATAAAGCCCGAAATTATCGATCGTTGAGGTATGCCCGTTCGTGTAAGCGCCGTGCCAGGCCTTGTAGAGCAGGAAACACAAAATGGTGATGCCGATGATCATGTGCAGCGCGTGCATGCCCGTCATGGCAAAGTACAGGAAAAAGAAGAGCTGGGCATGCTGCGCCATATCCGGTGCAAGAGGAACGTCCCGCTTGTCTGTGGGATGGACGAAGTCTTCCACGCTGAAGCTGGCCCCGGGGATGTGGTGTTCAGTGAACTTGTCGTGGTACTCAATGCTCTTGATGCCTAGAAACATTAATCCCAACAGGATAGTGAGACTCAGCGAAGTGATTAGCCCCTTGCGGTTGCGAATTTCCGCCGAGTAGACCCCCATGGCCATGGTGAAGCTCGAAAGGATGAGGACTGCCGTATTGGTAGTTCCCAAGCCGATGCCCAGAGTGTTGCTGCTGGCCACAAAGGCGTCGTAGTACCAGTTGCGGTAGAGCAGGTAGGCCATGAACAGCCCACCGAAGAACATGATTTCGGTCAGCAGAAAGAGCCACATGCCGAAGCTCGCGGTCTCGCGCTGCTGTTCCACCGTGACGAAATGGTGGCGCAGATAAGCGGGATGCTCCTCGTGGGCTTGCTCGTTCGCCTGCTGCGGTTCGGTTGCGATCGCGTGGCTATCCAACTGTCGTTACCTCGTGTGCGGTCTTGTGCGCCAACCAGTCATAGTCATAGGCCTCGTAGTCGATGACTGGAATGTCTACGAAGTTCTCGGTGAGCGGCGGAGATTGAATCTGCCACTCCAGGCCAGTTGCCTGCCACGGGTTGCTGCCGGCGATCTTACCGTACTTCAGCGACCACGGCATATACAGCATGGGGAGCAAATAACCGATACCCAGGACGGATGCCCCTGCCGTGGACAGCACGTTCAGTACCTGAAACTCAGGCGGATACGAATGGTACCGGCGCGGCATGCCCAGATAGCCGACGATGAACTGGGGAAAGAACGTCAGGATGAATCCGATGAATGTCGTGACCGCGCTCAGTTGGGACATCGATTCCGGATACATTCTGCCGGTCATCTTTGGCCACCAGAAGTGGACGCCCGCGAGGTAAGCCATCAACATGCCGCCGACCATGACGAAATGGAAGTGGGCAACGATGAAATAGGTTTCTGTCAGGTGGATGTCCATGCCCAGCGATCCGAGGAATACGCCGGTCAGACCCCCGATGGTAAACAATCCCATGAATCCGAATGCATACAGCATTGGGGTCTCGAAGGTAATCGAACCTTTATAGAGCGTGGCTGCCCAGTTGAAGATCTTGATCGCGGAGGGAACAGCGACCAACATGGTGAGCAGCGAAAAGACCAGGGCCGAGTAGTTGGAGACACCCATGATGAACATGTGGTGGGCCCAGACAAAGAATCCGAACACGGCGATGGCTACCGAGGAGAAGGCTACCGCGGTGTAACCGAAAACCCGTTTGCGAGAGAAGGTGCTGATCACTTCAGAGATGACGCCCATGCCGGGCAGAATCATGATGTACACGGCAGGGTGCGAGTAAAACCAGAAAAGGTGCTGGAAGAGCAGCGGATCGCCGCCTTTATTGGGATCGAACACGCCGATGCCAATGGTGCGTTCAAGAATCACCAGAACCAGCGTGATGGCGAGAACCGGGGTACCCAAGACCATCAGGATCGAAGCCGCGTAGTGCGACCACACAAACAGGGGCAGCCGAAACCAGGTCATCCCCGGGGCGCGCATGCGGTGAACCGTCACGATGAAGTTGAGCCCGGTGAAGATGGAACTGAAGCCAACGATAAATACGCCGATCGCAGCTGTGATGACATGCGTGTTGAGATAGTGAGTGCTCAGGGGCGTGGTAAAGGTCCAGCCCGTATCGACGCCACCATTGAGCAGTGCATAGACCAGGAAGCATGCGCCCGCGACGTAGAGGTACCAGCTCAGGAGGTTGATCTTGGGAAAGGCCAGATCTTTGGCCCCTACCATGATCGGTATCACAAAATTTCCAATGGTCGCTGGAACCGACGGCACCAGGAAGAGGAAGATCATGATCACGCCGTGCATGGTGAATAGCTTGTTGTAGGTATCCGACGCGACCAGATCGGGCAGCGGAGTTAACAGTTCCAGGCGAATGAGCCCGGCAAAGGCGCCACCGATAAAGAAGAAAAACGTGATCGAGATCAGATACAGCATGGCGATGCGCTTGTGATCGCCGGTAAGCAGCCAGCTCTTCAGGCCGTATTCGCTGTTGAGGTAGCTTAGCTTTGGCAGCGTTGCATCCCGTTGGTCTGGAAGCGAGACAATCGTGCTCATTGGTTCACCTTCCCCGGCACGCTGGGTGCCGCCTTGCCCGCCTTCGCGGACCCAACCTGTGCAGCAGCCGAACTTGCCTGAGCGCCGGATACTCCGGCTGGCCCGGACGTAAGTTCACTCGTCGTGACGGTCTGCTGAACGCGATAGTTCGAATTCAGGTTCTTGATATATTCCACCAGGTCGATAAGACCTTCTTCGCTGACCTGCCCCTGATAGGTCGGCATGATGGGGGCGTAGCCGGAGATCATGCGGGTAGACGGGTTGAGAATCGTCTCGCGCAGAAATGCGTCATTCGCAGTGATGGTGGAACCATCGGACATCTGCAGACGGGAACCGTACACCTGGGCCAGATTCGGACCACGCGCGCTCGCTTCGCCGGAGTGGCAGGAGATGCAACCCAGGCTGGCAAAGAGCCGTTCCCCATTCTGTGCCAGCGAAGCGCCACTGGTGCTGCCCGCAGCCCACTTTTCATAATCACCGGGAGTCATGGCAACGATCTCACCGATCATGGCGGAGTGATCCGTACCGCAATACTGGGTGCAAAACAAGTGATACGTGCCCGTCGCGGTAGCTTCAAACCATACGGTCGAATAGCGCCCAGGGATGACTTCCCGCTTTACCCGGAACGCGGGAATGGAGAAGCTGTGGAACACGTCCTGCGAGATCATCGTCAACTGCACTTGGCGGTTGATGGGAATATGCAGGGCATCGATCTCGTGCTGGCCGCCCGGATGTTCGGCCTTCCACATCCATTGCTTGCCAACGATGTAGATGTTCATCGCGTTAGTCGGCGGGTTGTAGATGCGGAAATAAAGCAGCGCGCCCCAGACGAAGCAGATCATGAACAGCGCCAGAGGAATAATTGTCCAGGTGGCCTCGAGCAGCGTCGATCCTTCGATCTGCGTGGCGACCGGGTTCTTCTCTTTCCGATACATCAACGAGAAGCCGAACACCAGAATGCCTACTGCGACCAGGCCGACCGTCGAGATCAGTATCAAAAAGAAATAGAAAGCGTCCATGTACGGCGAAATAGCCGAGGCTTCCGGCGGAAAGAGGGCAGAGTTCGTCAGCCACCTTACGAGAAACTGCCACAGGACTGGACTTATATGCATCGTTACCCTTTATCCGTTCGCGTTGGTCGGGTTCGCAGTTCCGCTGCCTGGATTGCATCCCGACGGAAATTCACCACCATGAAGCTGCCCAAACCAACAAACGTGAGCAGGCAGCCCATCTGCACGATCCGGGCAACGACCAGGCTATGCCGGTTCAGTTGCGGATCGTACCGGTAGCAGTACGTCAAAATATTGTCGACCGGCGTGCCGATCGTGTTGTGCGAGGCTTCCACCAAGCCTAGCTGGACATCCTTGGGCGAATACTCCACTCCCAGGTAGTACTGCGCCATTTTGCCTTCGGGCGTTACCAGTTCGATTGAGCTGGCATGAGCGAAGAGTGGAGGCTTGCCCGCAGGCTGGGGTAGCCGGACATAACCAAAGCCGACAGCTTCCGCCAGGGCCTTGATGGACGCCTGATCGCCGGTGAGAAAATGCCATCCGTTTGCCGTATCCATTCGGCCATAGCGCTTTACATACAGCGCCTTCTTGGCCGCTGCCAGAGCCGGGCCTTCTGTCGGATCGATGCTGACGACGACGACATTGAAGTCCTTTCCCGGAGTGAGCTTTACCATTTCCAGGGCGCCGGTGAGGCCATTCAGGTCTTCGGCGCAGAGAATTTGGCATTGGTAATAAACCAGGGAGAGAATGGCCGGCTTCTTGCCGAAATAATCTCCGAGCCTGACCGTTTTTCCCGTCTCGTCGCGAAATTGCGTCTGGAGCGGGAGTTGCTGGCTGAGCCGCTGGTCAATCTTGACCGTCTTGAGAATGTCGGGGAGATGGTCCTGCGCAGGATCGCCCATCGTCTTTTGCCCGTATGGCGCTACCTGGGCCAAGCCGGAGCCCGCAGCAGCCAGGACGACGGCAGCAGCCAACGCGCATCGCGCCAAGCCGCCTCCAGCCGTACCCCGTGTTGTGGCTTCCTTTTGCATTCCCAGACCCAATTGCCCTTCCAGCTCTCTTCCTTATGGTACCGCTACCCCTGCTATCTGGACTCTTGGCATGTTCTCGAGTGCAGTCGACCGGGGTGTTCATGCTGCTCAGCGGATCACCCTGCTGCATGCAGCCGAAGCGTTTCAAACGCAATCCTGCGCTTACCGGCTTGCCCCGAGTGCAGCCTGCTCGCCTGGTTTTTCCCCACGCATCCGCTGCTGCTCAATCGTGTCCATATATTGCTGCTCATACGCTGTTCGAGCGAATCCGTCCGTAAGAGGGGTAGCAACCACGGGAGCCTTATCCCCAGCCATCAACGGTTCGGTTTGCTGCTGTGCAGGGGCTACCGGCAAACCATGTTGAGCGATCAACTGCATTGCGCGGCTAATGGGAATGCGCACCTTGCCACTCGGGCGATCGATCCAACTGTAGTAGTTCAACAGCAGATCCTCACGGGCGTGCATCTCGGCGATTTCCTGGTTGCCATCATCCGTTTGCAGGCGCGGCGTAGGGAAGCGCTGAACCATCTGGTTGAGCTGCTGCTGCTGCATGACGACGTTGGACGTCAGATCCTCACGCTTACCCCGAGGCTGCGTGCCGGCGTTCCACTGATTCGACGGCCCATCGCTCTTGAGGATCGCCGTGTTGATGACCTTGCCCATACCGAAGCAAAAGATGAAAAACACGCCGACGAATGCGCCCAGGGCTGCGAGAAACACGACAATGCCGGAGACGTTGACGTCAGTGACTTCATAGCCAGGCGAACCCGGCGGAAGGGGACGGGGCTCGTTCGAGTGATTCGGATCATGCGTGGGCATGGTCGGCCTCCAAAATCTCTTCGAGGTGCGGATCGTTGGTTTGAATAAGCGGCCGTTTTCCAAGTTCGCCGAAATAGAACCACATCCACACGGAAATCAAAACCACGGGTACGGTTACGTATTCGAGAATGCCGAAGCTGAAGTGCAAATTGCGTTTGGCGTCGGGGAAGTTCGGCTCAATCAGCCAGAACAGATCCCAGCAGCGCGCGAAGATCATCCACTTGCAGACCAGAATCAGGCGTTCTTTATTGCGCTTGATGCCACGGGAGAGCAGCAGCGAAAAAGGAATGAGCCAGTGGAACGCGAAATCGAGGCTGGCAATGACGCCCCATCCGCCACGCAGCCGGTCCAGATACCAGGGAATCTCTTCGGGCAGGTTTCCAGACCAGATGATGAGGAATTGGGAAAATGCCAGATAGATGTTGAGCATCACGAAGGCAAAGGCCAATTTGCCCAGGTCGTGCTGCTCCGTTTTGCGAAGAATCGTTTTCATCGGCTCCGCTTCGGAGAGGCGGAGAATAGTGATGATCGAAAGCGCAAACACCGCGTAGCCTTGACCTACCAGGAACAATAGCCCCCAGATCGACGAGTACCAGGTGGGATCGAGAGACATGACCCAGTCAATGGCGCATACCGTCATGGTGAGGGAATAGATCAGGATGCCGATGCCGCTCAGATTTTCAAACTTGACCTGCCAGGAGCGCACATTGGGATGCCGATCGGCGTCGCGTTGCAGTCCCCACTTATTGAGCAGCAACATGAAGGTCATCGCGATGGCGAAGCAAACCGCCGACTGGATCCACACGCTGGTCACGTTCAGCATGGGGCGCTTGTAAGCAATAGCGTGCGCCTGTTCGTGGGTGATCAGATGCTGGCGAAGAGCCGCTGCCGGGTCGCTGTACTGCGCCCAGATGTACAGCTTCTTCATGAAGATGCCGATGGGCAAAAACATCACGATCACCAGGGGCAGGCAACGCGACATCGCTTCCAGGGGGCGACGCAGCAACAGACCCCACTTGCCGCCGCTCACATACTGCACCATGAGCAGCGCAAGGCCGCCGATGCTAAATGTCCAGCAAATGATGTAACCCAGCAGATAGGAGCGCAACAGGTGATTGATGCCGTCGTGATCGGTGGTGGCCGCAAGTACCGCCAGCACGATCGTAAGAACAGCAAAAATGGCTCCGACAACCATGGCCCGGCGCCGCCAGGCATCAAGCAGCAGCGGAGCGTTCAGCTCGGAGGGTAGCGAATGTGCGTGTTGTCCGTGAGCCATGTTTTTTCCTAAACCTATTTCACGCCCTTAGGCGCTGCCGCGGTGCCCCGAGCGGCCGGGACAGGTGAAAATACCGGCGTAGGGATCGCGTTATCGCCCGTTGCCGGAGCCATACCCGGAGTTCCCTGGCTGGCATCGTTGGGAAGGGCGGAGATAGCAGTCTCGGGCAGAGTCCACGGCTGGGCAAACGATTCGGGCAAGCCCTGCTTTACCGCGATATCTTTCAGATTCTGCACCTGCACGCCGGCCGGCACCTGGGATTCGTTGGAATCCTGGCTGATTTGCAATGCCCGGATGTATGCCGCCACCGCCCAGCGATCGGGCGCCGTGAGTTGGGCAGAGTAATCGGGCATAGCGCCGTAGCCATGGGTCATCACGTAGAAGTAGTGGCCCAGCGGCAGACTGAGAACACGGCTGGAATGAAAATTCCCTGCCGGTTTATAGCCGCGCTGCACGATCATGCCTGCGCCATTGCCTACCCGCGAGTGGCAGGGCGTGCAATAGATGTTGTAGCGTTCCTGTCCGCGAGCGAGAACGTTCATGTCAACCGGGAAGGGCATCATGTCGACTTCCTTGCCCCCGATCATGCCGGTGTAATAGAAACTGTCTTCGCCCAACTGACCACGCGCTACCGTGTGTTCCACCTGGGGCCGTACGGAGCGGCCATCCGGGAAGAACGTAGTGCTGCGCTGAGGAATGAACTTGGGCTGATCCTGCATGTCCTGGCGGCAGCCGGCAGCCATGAATGACAGGGCAGCCAAACCTACAGCAAACAGCGAAGCAGGACGGATTCGGGTGACCGGACGAGAGCGTTTTCGCAATAGGCGCAGACCGAAGCGACCGGCCTTTACGTGGTTTTCTCTCAAAGAAAACCACACCTCGCTGCTCTTACCCGAGCACAGTAATTGCGAAAATGCTTTAATACTCCACCTCCACGACCGAAACCGGCGCAAAACCTTCCAGAAAGGTGCGCGATTCCGTCACATCGAACTTGGGGTCGTTCGCCTCCAGACAGAGGAAGAACTTGTCCGTTGTCGCTCCATTACGGAAATTGGGCGCATTGAATAGCGGGTGGTACAGGGTCGGCAGGCCGCACATGGCCAGCATGCCGAACGCGGCTGAGAGCCCAGCCCACAGAATGGTCCATTCGTAGGCCGGGATAATGAAGGCCGGCCAGGAAAACAGAGGACGTCCGGCGATGTTCAGCGGATAAGCGAAAACCGAAACCCAGGTCTCCATGAGGAACATGGCGGTAAGGCCCATCAGTCCACCAATGAGACAGATCAGCGGCACGTAGTTGCGATGGAAGCCAATCACTTCCGCCGCCTCCTCGACCGGGTAGGGGGTGTAACAGTCCAGCCGTCTCCAGCCCGAGTCATAGGCAGTTTTTGCTGCCGCGACCAACTCGCTCGGGGTGTCGAACTCAGCCAATAGCCCGTAGATTCCTTCACGCATTAGTCGCCCGCCTCCAACGCTTCCGGCTCAGTCACCTTAGCCTGAGGGAGCATCATTCGTATCTCAGACATCGGAATCATGGGCAGGAAACGCACGAACAAAAAGAACAGCGCAGTGAACAAGCCCAGGGTGCCGATGAACGTGGAGTAGTCCCACCGAGTCGCGCGATAGGTTCCCCAGGATGAGGGGAGAAAATCGCGATACAGACTGGTCACGACGATCACAAAACGCTCGAACCACATACCGGTGTTGATGACCAGCGACATAAAGAACATCTTGACTGGGCTCACGCGCACACTACGCAACCACAACAGTTGCGGAATGGCGATGTTGCAGGTGATGAGCACCCAGTACGACCAGCCCATGGGACCGAACATACGGTTCCACATCATGAAGTATTCCCAATGGCTGGCCGAATACCAGGCCATAAAGACTTCCATCGAGTAGCCATAGGCCACAATCAAGCCGGTAGCCAACATCACCTTGCCCATGTTGTCGATATGGCGAATGGTGATCAGACCTTCAAGGTGGTAGAACCGGCGGATCGGCACGGCGAGGGTGATCACCATGGCGAAGCCGGAGTAGATGGCGCCAGCGACGAAGTAGGGCGGAAAGATGGTGGTGTGCCAGCCCGGCAACACAGCCACGGCAAAGTCGAAGCTGATGACGGTGTGTACGGAGAGCACCAGGGGAGTGGCCAAACCTGCGAGCAGCAGGGAGGCCGTCTCGTAGCGCATCCAGTGGCGTACGGAACCACGCCAACCGAGAGACAGCATGCCGTACACATACTGACCGAACTTGCTGTTTGCCCGGTCACGCATGGTGCCGAAGTCGGGGATCAGACCTACATACCAGAACACGACCGAGATGGTGGCGTAGGTCGAAACCGCGAATACGTCCCAGAGGAGCGGGGAACGAAATTGCGGCCAGACATTCATCGTGTTGGGGTAAGGGAAGAGCCAATATCCCAACCACGGACGGCCGACGTGGATGAGGGGGAACATGCCGGCGCAGACGACGGCGAAGATCGTCATGGCTTCAGCAAAGCGGTTGATGGAGTTGCGCCACTGCTGCTTGAAAAGGAGCAGAATCGCGGAGATCAGCGTACCGGCGTGGCCGATACCGATCCACCAGACGAAATTGATGATGGCGAAGCCCCAGCCTACGGGGATGTCCAGACCCCAGATGCCGGTACCCTTTAGAAAAAGCCAGGTCACTGCAGTGAACAGCGCCAGGCAAACGGTGCTGCCCAGCGCGAAACCGAAGAACCACCCCATGGGTGTATGCGGGGTGAGCACGATGCGAGAGATAACCTCGGTCACCGACTTGAAGGTGAATCCCGGGGCAATGACCCGGAACTCGCCTGTCTTGGGATCGAGTTGGGGATCCAGCCGCGGATCGCTTATAGGTAACTCTGGTTTGGTCGCCATGCTCCGCTAACCTTTCAGCTCTGCGCGGCCGCGTGCTCGACGCGCGCCTCGGCCAATTCCGGGTTGGGGTTGAAGACTTCCGCAATATAGGTGGTGCGGGGGCGAGTGTTGAGATCCGCGAGCACGCCATAGTTGCGCTGCTGCGATTTCAACCTGGCCACCTTGCTGGCGCGGTCGTTGATGTTGCCGAAGACGATCGCACCTGTGGGGCATGCCTGCTGGCACGCGGTGACCACTTCCCCATCGCGGATATCACGATTCTCTTTATCTGCCGCAATCTTGGCGGCGGCGATGCGCTGTGTGCAGTAGCTGCACTTTTCCATGACGCCGCGGCTGCGTACCGTCACATCAGGGTTGCGCATCAGCTTGAGGCTCTCCGTCTCGAAATCCGAGTAGAGCAGGAAGTTGAAGCGGCGCACCTTGTAAGGGCAGTTGTTGGAGCAGTAGCGGGTACCGACGCAACGGTTGTAAACCATCACGTTCAGACCCTCAGGCGAGTGCACCGTGGCGCCGACCGGGCAAACCTGTTCACAGGGAGCGTTCTCGCAGTGCTGGCAGTTCATCGGCTGGAAGTGCGCTTTGGGCGCGTCCAGATCCCCTTCAAAATAGGTATCGATGCGCAGCCACTGCATGATGCGGCCAGTTTGCGTGTTGTGCCGGCCGACCACTGCAATGTTGTTCTCTGCGTAGCAGCTCACAATGCAGGCGTTGCAACCGACGCAGGAATTCATATCGATCGCCATGCCCCAGGCGTTCTTGTCGTACCGCCAGTTGGCGAACAGGCTATCGTCGGGCTTGGGATCTTCTTCCTCGTGGGCGAAGTTCGGATTCTCTTTGAACTCGTCCAGCGTGGCATAGCGAATGATGCCGCGCGTCATCGCCTCGTTGCCTTCGAGCGAATGCGTGCCCGATCCGTCGCCACCGGCGGCGAGCGAGCGATGATCGGTGTAGTGGCTCTTGGTGACCGCGAACTCATAGGTGTCGCCGGTCTTTTTGACGGTCGCGCCAGGGGCGAACAGAAGCGCCTTCGAGGTACGGATGGCGTAGGCATTGAAACCTAAACCACCAGCCACGCGGCCTCCGTTGCGACGCCCATAACCGAGATACACGGTGATTGCATCCTCGGCGTGCCCGGGAACGGCAAGCACTGGAGCCAGGACAGTATTGCCATTCGATTGAATGGCGATGATGTCCTGCTCAGCCAGTCCCAGTTTGCCCAGCGTGCGGTAGCTCATCAACGCGGCGTTGTCCCAGGACATACTGGTCACGGGCTTGGGAATTTCCTGCAGCCAGCCCACGTTGGCATAACGGCCGTCGTAGATATTGGGGTCGGCGCGAAAGATCACTTCGACCGTGCCGTCGACACTGCTCGACGCGGAAGCCGATAGATCGCCCACCTTGGCGGAAACCGTTTTCGGCTGGAAAGCCGTGCCCTCGATCATGCCGTCGTGCAAAATCTTCCGCCAGGCATGCTCCGCGTCACCGGACAGGTTCGCCTGCCACGTCTTGCGCACCGCATCGTAGGCCGAGGTATCGGGATCGTCCAGCAGCGACTGAACCACGTCGTGCGCCGACTTGCCGCCGTAGAGCGGATCGATCATCGGTTGGATCACAGTCGCGGTGCCGTCATAGGCGCGCGCATCCGACCAATGTTCAAGATAGTGAGCGCCGTTGATGTGCCATTCCATCGCCACGGCGGTTTCATCGAAGTGGGAACCGAGGTGGGCTGTCGTCTTGACCTTGCCCAGAACCTGCTCGAATTCCAAGTCAACCGGGGCCGTGTAGACCGGGTTGGCATTCAAAATCACTAGCCAGTCGACTTTCCCCGCCTTGATGTCGTTGACCAGGGTGACGATGTCTTCTCCCTGAATCGACGGCATGGGGTTCACGGTCTCGGTGTAGACCACCGTCTTGCCGACATTGCCCAGCGCCTGGTTAATGGCTATCGCAGCCAGGTGCACTGCCGTTGATTGCTGCTCACCCGGGATCACTACGCACTTGCCGCCATTTGCCTTCAAATCAGCAGCCAGCGTGGCGAGGAACTTGGCGGAAGGGCCGGCAAGCGTAGCAGCGGAACCGCCCGCTCCGACCGCTGCAGCCAGGGCGGAAGCAAACATTGCGATATCGCTTGCCTTGAGCGCCAGGCGATGCTCCGCCTTGAAACCAGTGGTCGTTGGCGTGCTTTCGACCGCATACAAGCGGTTCATGCTGGTTTCACCGTCGATCAGCTTGCGACGGCTCGCGTAGTCAGAGGCCAGGCGCAAAAATCCGGGATGCGTGATGCCGGAAAGGAAGTCCGCATCGAGCGACACAATGATGTCGGCGGCCTGCAGCCGGTACTGCGCGTCGTAAAAGTCACCGAACGCCGTTTTTGAAGCCGCGTAGGCAGAATCGCGATTGATCGGATCCCACTGCATCCACTTGGCGTTGGGGTAGCTCTTTTGGGCCGCCTTCCATTGAGCGGCCAGAGTCGGCGAGGTTACGGTATCGCTCAGAATGTAAAGGCCAGCGCCGCCGGACGCCTTCTTGTCGGCCAGCATGGCTCGAAAAGCGGCCTGAAAGGCTGCAAACTCACGCACTTCACCGCGGAACAACACGCGTTGCGAACGATCTGGATCGTAAAGATCGAGCAGCGAACCTTGACTCAGCGAATCGGAAGAACCACGGTTGACCGGGTGGTCAGGGTTTCCGTCGAGCTTGATCGGCCTGTAGGCATCGCTTTTAACGAGGAGCGGGATCGCGCCCGTATTGAAAGGCATCGCGGTCGCGAAATATACCGGGCGCCCAAGCACCAGGTCTTCAGGTTCCTTGACGTAAGGATAGATCGGCTCGTCGGGCTGCTTGGTGCAGCCGGAAAGGCCAGCCAGAGCCATCGAAGCGCCCATGACCTTTAGAAAACCACGGCGCGAGACCGGGTCAACCCACTCGGCGGACTGCGAAGGGAACTCGCGCTGCACCATGTCGCGGAAGGCTGGCGTATCCGCCAGCTCATCCACGCTGCGCCAGTAGGTCTTGCCCGTCTGGCCGGCGATTTTCGCCCGAGCTTCCTCAAGGGTCAGCGCGGCCCGGTTCGGGCCTTTGGCGGTCTGGTTTGGCATGTTAGCTTCGCGGCTTCCCTGGTCGACAGATTGCGTGGTCTTCAAGCTTTGCTCACTGAATCCTGTATCACCCTTTGTCTCGCTCATCTGTGGCATGTCTCGCAACTGCTGAGTTCCTGGGGCGTGCGGATGTGGTACTGCTGCGTCAGATACGTACCCAGCGATGCCTGGTCGGTGTATTTCACGTACTGCAGAGTCGCTGGAAGCGTCGTGCCCGGCGCATCGCTGACTACCTGCGCGTGCAGCCCGGTGGACAACGCGTTGGTGGATAACGTATTGAGCGAGGCTAACTGCGCGCCTTGCTGGCTGGGGTCCGTGGTGGTGCAGCTTACGGTTTGCGCCGTCGGAACGCCATCCTTCAGGCCCGTCGATCCGCACCAGACTGGCTTGTCATGCGAAGGACCTTCCCACGCCATATTGTAAATCTCGCTCGTAGGGCGAAGGTTCTTGCCGGGATCACGATGGCAGTTGAGGCACCACGCCATTTGCAGAGTGTTCTGCTGATACATCAAGGGCATGAGATCGACGCGTCCGTGACAAGAAGAACAACCGATGCCTTTATTTACGTGGATTTCATGATTGAAGTAAACGTAATCGGGCAGATCGTGAATCTTGATCCAGGGGATCGATTCGCCAGTTGCCCAACTGGTGCGCACAGGCTGCAGCAGGCCCGCATTGGACCAGATCTGCGCATGGCAATTCATACAGGTCTTGGTCGGCGGAATACCGGCGTAGCTCGATTTCTCGACCGAGGTGTGACAGTACTGGCACTGGAGTCCCAGCCCCATGACGTGATGCTTATGGCTGAACGGTACCGGCTGTTCTGCACGCTGTCCCTGCTTGGTCACCCACGGAGAACCCTGCAGTTGATCCAGGGTCACTCCCAGGGCGATGACAATCAACCCCGTCAAGACCAGGCTCGCGCGGGCCAGCGCGTTGGAACTCCGGTCGAAAATCTGCGCCATTGGTTGAGACCCTGCTTCCTCTTGTTCCGCGGTTAAAAAGAAGGTTTTTGCTACGGCTCTGTTGCGAACTGATTAAATTGTGATCCTGGACAGAGACCCGCGGAAGTGACCTTCCACATCATGCCCGGAAAGTTGAATATAGCAGCAAACAGAGGGGGGTAGGCAACCCCCGGAGCACCCTTGTACTATTTGTAACATTTGTAATCGCAACGAAATTGGGCTCGCTGGCGAAAAGCCCCTCTGGAAACGCGGTCGGCAGCGATTCGCGCCGCTGACTGCCGGTATCAAAGTAATTCACATGACGACGGTACTTTATGGTTCAAGGTTTGCGCCCGGTTCGTTACGACATTGCACTGGCGATTGGGCAGTTAGCTAAGGCGGATCCCAAGCTGGGTGCGCTGATCGAACGGGTGGGTCCATTCGAGCTTAGGGTCAAGAGCTCGCACTCCCCATTTGAAGCACTGCTCGAGGCCATTCTGTACCAGCAACTGCACGCCAATGCTGCCCGCGCCATCCTGGGGCGGCTCATGGCGCTATTTGGCGACATCCATCCGCAGCCGGAGCAACTGCTGGCAGTGAGCGATGAGATGTTGCGGGCGGCAGGGCTCTCGCGAGGAAAGCTGCTCGCCTTGCGCGACCTCGCCGCCAAGACCATGGACGGTACGGTACCCTCGCTGGCAGCCATTCGCCGCCTGCCGGATGAGGAAATCATAGAGCGGCTGAGCCGTGTACGCGGTATAGGCACGTGGACGGCGGAGATGCTGCTGATTTTTCGCCTGGGCCGGCCGGATGTGTTTCCCGTGACGGACTACGGCATCCGCAAAGGGTTTCTGTTGACCTTCGGCAGACCCGGGAAAAACAAACCCATCACCGCTGCCATGCTGCCTAAACCGGAGCAGATGGAACGCCGGGCAGCCCGATGGAAGCCATGGCGCTCCGTTGCCAGCTGGTATCTCTGGCGGGCTTGCGATTTGAAGTAGGCAAGGACGCTGACGGTGTCTGCTCCATGGCCATCGCTGAAAGGTCTGGGCTGGTTTTCTGTTTGCGTCCGATGGGGGATCACGACTTAGCCTGCCTCCGGCTATCATCACTGCATGTCCGATCAGACAACGCCGACGGAACAATACATCTGCATTCACGGCCATTTCTATCAACCGCCGCGCGAAAATCCCTGGCTTGAAACGGTCGAGACCGAGGACTCAGCTGCGCCGTATCACGACTGGAACGAGCGCGTCACCGCCGAATGCTATGCACCGAACGGCGCGTCGCGCATCGTCAACGACGAAAACCAGATCATCCGCATCATGAACAACTATTCGCGGATCAGCTTCAACTTCGGCCCCACGCTGCTCTCGTGGCTCGAAGAAAATGCGCCCCGCACCTATCGCATGATTCGCGATGCCGACCGCCAGAGCATGCTGCGCTACGACGGACACGGCTCAGCGCTGGCCCAGGTCTACAACCACGTCATCATGCCGCTGGCCATCACGCGCGATCGAGTCACTCAGATTCGCTGGGGCATCGCCGATTTTCAGCACCGGTTCGGGCGGCCGCCAGAAGGCATGTGGCTTGCGGAAACAGCGGTCGACATGGAAACGCTCGACCTTCTGGCGCAAAACGGCATTCTCTTTACCATTCTTGCTCCGCACCAATGCGCCCGGGTGCGTCGGCTGACAGAGACCGCGTCCGAGCCCTTGTCCGAGCCCTTATCCGATGAACTGAAAGATGCCGGACCAGGACTGCAAGATGCTGGACCAGGCTGGACAGAAACACCCGATGCCTCGGTGCATCCAAACCATCCCTACCTGGTGCGTTTGAAAGACGGGCGAAGCATCACGATTTTTTTCTACAACGGACCGGTCTCGCGGGCGATCGCATTCGAGGGCGTGCTCAACAATGGCGAAACATTCGCCTGGCGGCTCGCACGCGGCATGGATTCGAGCGACCCCGAGCCGCAAATGGTGCATGTGGCCACGGACGGAGAAAGCTACGGCCACCATCATCGTCATGGGGAAATGGCTCTCTCCTACGCTTTGCGCTTCATCGAAGACAAAAAAATAGCGCGCCTGACGAACTACGGCCACTTCCTGGCGCAGCACCCTCCCAAGTGGGAAGCGGAGATCGTTGAGGACACCTCCTGGAGTTGTGCTCACGGCATCGAACGCTGGCGTTCCGACTGCGGCTGCAACGGCGGACGCCAGGGCTGGAACCAGCGCTGGCGCGCTCCGCTGCGCGACGCGCTCGATTGGCTGCGCGACACCATCACCCCATTGACCGAGAACCTGGCGCGCGGCCTTCTCAAAGATGTATGGAGCGCGCGGGACGCTTACATCCCGGTTATTCTCAACGCGAAGACGAGCAGCGCCGCGGCGGCGCTTGAGCAGTTCTTTGCCAACCACGCGGCTCGCGAACTCTCCGGCGAAGAACACAAGCTGATTCTCAAGATGATGGAGATGCAGCGCAATACGCAGTTGATGTATACGAGCTGCGGCTGGTTCTTTGACGATATCTCGGGCATCGAGACGGTACAGGTCATCGCCTATGCCGCACGCGCTTTGCATCTCGCGGCGGATATTTTCGGGCTCAATTGTGACTTGTTCGAATGGCAGCTTGTGGAACGACTACGCCAGGCCAAGAGCAATACCGGCGAATGGAAAGACGGCGGCGACATCTATCGCCGCCTGGTGAAGCCGATGGAAGTAAACCTTGAGCAGGTGGCGGCGCACTACGCTATCTCCTCGGTCTTCAGCAGCTACTCTGAGGAAACCCTTTTGTTCTGCTATTCCGTGCGCCGCCTGGACTTGGAGATTGTGAACTCTGGAAGGGCGCGCCTGGCTATTGGGCGTTGCCGCATTACCTCCACGCTCACGGAAGAAGCGGAAGAGGTTTCGTTCGCCGCGCTCCATTTCGGCGACCATAATGTAACCGCCGCGGTGGAGCGCTCCACACCACAGGGTCTTGCCGCCTTCGAAGACCTGAAGAAAAAGTGCAGTGCCGCTGTGATGCAGGCCAACCTCCCCGAAGTGGTTCGCCAGATCGACATTTTTTTCGGAGGGAGCCCGTACTCGCTTGCTTCCCTTTTCAGGGACGATCAGCGCCGCATTCTGCGCTTGATCCTGAACACCACGCTAAGCGAAGTCGAGGACAGCATGGTCAAGATCTACGAGGAACATGCTTCGCTGCTGCATTTTCTCAACGCTTCCGGCCTGCCCAAACCCTCGGCGCTGACCACGGCTGCCAGTTTCGCGATCAATGCGGGCCTGCGGCGCGCCCTGGAAGACGAGCCCATCGAGCTGGCGCGGGTGCGCTCCATGATTTCTCTGGCAAAATCCGACGGCGTTGTTCTGGAAACGCATGCGCTGCGTTACCTCACCGATCAGCGCATGAAGCGGGCCATGGTGGATCTGCAGGCCAAGCCACTGGCTAATGGGGGACTGGACCATGCGCTCACGTTGGCGCGCACACTGCACGAATTGCCCTTCGAGCTGAATTTGTGGCAGGCGCAAAATATCTGGTACGAGACGCTGATTCGCTCGGAACGCTTCCTGCTGGGATTAAACGCCGCCGCCGCGGAGCTATGGAAAGAGAACTTTGTCGAACTGGGCCGCCAGCTATCGATCGCAGTGGAGCAGTTGGTCGTGGAAGAAGGTTCGGTGGCGGCGCGTGGATTGACGGCGTCGGTCTAGGTAGCACGGCGTTTAGGCCGAGCCGTAAACACGCCTGGATCCGGTAGGGCACGGCCTACCCAACGTGATAGCACCGCTTTTTTTGAGGCAGGAGTTCTTTCGCAGCCTGCGAAGGTCGTCTAAGGTCAACGCACTTTTAGCTGCGCCAGCGGAGAGTGACCGGACCATCGATCGGGTGCTGCATCGGCCGGCCGGTCTCTTCCGCTTCAAGCCGCGCCTTCTTCAGCGCGAAATACCATTTCGCTGGACGATCGGCATCGTCGATGAGCATGAGACCGGGATTGTATTTCAGCCCTTCCGCTTGCTGCACCATCGTGACCTGATCCTGACGCACAAAGCGATCGCCGAAGAATTTCGCTATGGCCGTCACGAAGGGCACAGCATAGAAAATATTCCAGGCGGCAAAGACGTCGATGCGAGAGTTTCCCGGTGTGGTCGGCGTAACCGTAGTCAGGCTGGAAAACCACTTCTTGCCGCAGCGTATGGTTTCGTAACGACGATTGGGCAACACAAAGTCGATGGTGGTCTCAATGGGCTCGCCATATACGCCCAACAATTTGTAGGGAGCGCTGTTGGCCGAGGGCGTGTGCGCCGACATGCGAAAGCCCTGGGGAATGGGTTCGAAATGCTTCTCTTTTTCGTGAATGCTGTGGCGTGACCGCCACCACCAGGCCTGGTGCACAAACGGCCCGTGCGCCGGGTCCATCAAGCCGATGATGCCGTGATCGATGTTGCAAGGGAGCTCCGAGCTCAAATGCGCGCTGCGGTAGCGGCCACCGAAGTTCGCCAGCTCTGGCACGGGTACCAGTGCGTCTCTCGCTTCGGTGCGCACACGGCCGCTGCCTGGCTTGGGGATATAGACCCAGGCGTATCCATCCCGCTCCTTGCAAGGAAAGGCGGTTGCATAGATACGGCGCGGGTAGGAGTCCTGGCTGGTGAGCGAAGGGATTTCCATGCACTGGCCCGACTCCGGCTCGAAGGCCCATCCGTGATACTTGCAAGTGACTACGCTGCCATCGAACCACCCGCACGACAGGGGAATGCCGCGATGGGGGCAACTGTCGCGCATGGCAAAGATGCTGCCGTCTTCCTTCCGCCCCAGGACCAAAGGAATCCCCAACAACATAGCGGTCGCCATCTTTCGTCCGCGAAGCGCGCCGCTGCGCATAGCCGGGTACCAATCGTTGTAAATGAGGGAGGTGTCGGGCCCGAGTAAATCACTCGTCGCAACGAACGCCTGTCCTCGTCCTGCCGCATCAACTGCCATGGATCCCCGTCTCACAATCTGCATTTACTATAGCGCCACGGGCTGGATCGAGAAGATCATCCATGACCGCAGGCCCCGGAATCCGGCCTCGTGGGAATAGTCCTTAACTCCAGTGTTGTGATTGCGGCAGAGCGTCCGGTAGCGCCGTCGGTCAGGCCGCACTCTGCACATCGGAAGTGAGCCCTCGATTCTGTATTTGCGAAAAAGGTTCGGGTGCCCCATCCTTCGCGCTTTTTGCGAAGGGTGGGATACGAGTTACTTATCCCAGCAGGAGACGTCTTCGCCTCGTGGGATAAACTTCGCTCATGCCGAAGGATTTGAAGCGACATCACGAGAACGATGATCTGCATTTCGTCACGTTCAGTTGCTATCATCGGCAGCCATATCTACAGCCATCCTCGCGCAAAGACCTGTTCCTCTATGTCCTCGAACAAGTGAGAGAAAAATATAGGTTCTCCGTCACGGGTTATGTCCTCATGCCAGAGCACGTTCATCTGCTGAGCAAACCGGCGGTTGCGCCCCTATCCGTTGCACTGCAGGTGCTCAAGCAGACTGTATCGCGAAGAGTGTCGTGCTCTGAACCGCACACGTCGCTTGAATCTTTCTGGCAGCGTAGGTTTTATGACTTCAATGTTCGAACCAGGAAGAAACGTATCGAAAAGCTCCGGTATATTCATCAAAACCCGGTGAGGCGGGGTCTGGTGCAGAAGCCTGAAGATTGGATATGGAGTAGCTTTCGCCACTACGCACTCGGTGAGCCGTGCGTAGTCACCATCGACTCTTCATGGCTCAACGTATGGAAGCCGGATGTGTCTCCCACCCTTGCCGAAAAGCACGGCAAGGATGGGGCACCCGAGCATTCTCAACCAGAACAGCGAATTCCGCCGGCATTCTAGAAATGGAACCCGCCATCGCTGCACATTTCACACGAACTTCGACAAAAAGAATTTTCGCGCTCATTGGACTCTGGTTTCTGCTGTACGCGAGTTTCGCGCTGCTTCATCCTCCGTTGCTGGACGATGCCGACTCGGTACATGCCGAAGTGGCACGGGAAATGGTCGCGCGCCACGACTGGGTGACTCTCTACGCGAACGGTCTACGCTACCTTGAAAAGGCTCCGCTCATGTACTGGAGCATGGCGGCAAGCATAAGCCTTTTTGGACCCCAGGATTGGGCGGCCCGTCTGCCCTTGGCCTTCGCAGCCCTCGCCCTGTTTCTCGTCGTCTACCGTACCGGCAGCCGCATGTTTGCGTCAGAGATGGCGGGCTTCTATGCGGCGCTCATCCTGCTTTCTTCGTCCGGCATTTTTATTTACGCACGAATCATCATTCCCGATGTAATGGTTTGCCTTTGGCTTAGCCTCTCCATGCTGCTGTTCTGGATTTCTCTGAACGAGCAGACACCGTCACGCGCCACGGCGTGGGGTTTTGCCGCCGCATGTGCGCTTAACGTGCTTACCAAGGGGCTCATCGGCATCGTCTTTCCTGTTGGAATCATCTTCGTGTTTCTGGCGCTTCATGGGAACCTGCGCCACCTGCGGCGCTGGCACCCGGGTTCCAGCTTGCTGGTTTTCCTGCTGCTCGCAGCGCCCTGGCATATTGCAGCGGGCATCGCCAACCCCTCCCAGGGCAACCCCGCCGGCACCATGCCTTCGCCGGGAAACGTGCACGGCTTCTTCTGGTTCTACTTCATCAATGAGCATGTTCTGCGCTATCTGAACCGGCGCGTCCCACGGGACTACGACACAGTTCCCCTGTTTCTGTTTTGGGGCTTGCTGATCGTCTGGCTCATGCCGTGGATTGCCTTCGCGTTCAAGGCCATCGACTGTGTTCGCGTGAGATCGCCGCGGCGGCTAGAGCATTTTCGCAATTGGTGTAGACCGAAGCAGCCGGCCTTTACGTGGTTTTCTCTCAAGGAAAACCACACCTCGCTGCTCTTATCGGACCACCGTGATTGCGAAAATGCTTTACCGCTCAACGATCAAGCGGGGAACCTGCTGGGCATCTGGGCCGCTTGCGTCCTGTTGTTCTTCAGCTTCTCTACGCGGCAGGAATACTACGCTCTGCCCGCACTGCCGCCTCTTGCGCTGATGATTGGCGGATGGCTGGCCCGGGAGGAGTTATGCTCTGCGCGCGACCCTCTCCGCGTCGCAGGACGACGCATCGCCGCCGTTCTCTTTGTCTTAGGCATGGCGGGCTCGATGGTGGCCGCGTTTCTTGCCATGCACGCCCAACCCCCAGCGCCTGGCGTCGACATCGCCACGCTGCTTACGCAAAACCCGGGGGACTATGCGCTCTCGCTGGGACACTTTCTCGATCTGACCGGGCGAACGATGGGCATCTTCCGCCTGCCACTCCTGCTTACCGCGACGGCGTTAGCCGGCGGCACGTCTGCCAACCTGATCCTGCGATTCATCCATAGGGTCCGCATGGGAAACTACGCGCTCTGCAGCATGATGGTTGTCTTCCTGATCGCTGCGCACATGGCGCTGGTGCGCTTCTCGCCTGTGCTCTCATCGAAGCACCTGGCGGATGCAGTGCAATCACGGTTACAGATAGGTGATGTGGTCGAGATCCACGGCGAGTATGAGGCGGGATCGACCCTCGGCTTCTATCTCAGACGCCAGGTCCGCATTCTGAATGGCAGGTCTTCCAATCTCTGGTACGGCTCGTTCTTCACCGATGCGCCGGCCGTGTTCGATGACGATGCTTCCTTCCGCAAACTCTGGGGTGGCCCGCGGCGAGTGTTTCTGTGGACTCCGCTGGACCAGGCGCCAGCACTCCCAGGAGCGGCCTATGTGATCGCGCAGAGCGGGGGGAAGGAAATACTCAGCAACCAGCTTCGTCCCTGAGCCTGTAGACCTTCGGGCTTTAGAGCATTTTCACAAATGGTGTAAGGGAAGAATATGCCCTGGACGCAGGTGTTCCGCCAAAGAACACCTGCTCATAACCACTCCCACCACATCACAGTATTTGTGAAAATGCTCTAGATGGCCGTGAGCCGGCTCATCTTGCCGTCTTTGAGGGAAAAGTGCTGGCCGCGCCACGCGACCGTATTGCCCGCAAAGCTCCAGATCCAGATGCCCAGGGCGATCACATCGCGTGCGGGCAGCAGCCACAGGTCGCGCAGCACCTGGCGGTCGCCCAGCACGCCCACACCCACGGCCAGCCCCAGAGCTACACGCGCCAGCAAGGTGAGGCTGAGCAAGGCAACGCTACTCAGACTTGCCCCCGAAGCAATCAGATTGAACAACGCCCACGGCAAGCCATAGGTAAACACCATGCCGGTGTAACCCAGCTTCCTCGAAAAGCGGGTGCTCCGGCTCCAACGAATCTGGTGGGCAAGAAACTGATCGAATCGGTACGCCGGCAAAAAGGTCTCGACTACCTCGTCGCTCAAGGCAACTTCGAAACCGTTCTTGGCTACCCGCGCACCCAGCTCATAGTCATCGGCCAGGTAATCTACCAGCGGCTCCAGGCCGCCAATCGCCTCCAGCGCGTCGCGCGAGACGGCCAGCGTCGAACCCAACCCGAAGCGGATACCATCTTCGATTTGCCGCGCGGTGAGCACGCCGGCGATAAAGTCTGTGGCAATGCCCAACGCTTCCATGCGCGAGCCTGTCGTTGACTGCGCGTTGCCTCGATAGAGGGCGGTGACCAGGCCGACGCGGCCACCGCGCCGCCTGGGCAGGTGGAAACAACCCATGATCCGGCGCAGATATTGGGGTGAGACCTTAATGTCACTGTCATTGATGAGGATGTGGTCATACTGCGCATGGCCCAGCATTTGTACCAGATTGCTTACCTTGCCGTTGGTCCCGAGCAACTCGGGGCACAACACCAAGCGAATGGTCCGATCAGGAAACTCTGCTTTCAACCTTTCAATCGCGGCCACCGCCGGATCGGCCATGTTGCTGACACCGAACAAAATTTCGTATGGACCCTGGTACTGCTGCACGCAATGACTGGTAAAGCTTGCATACATCTCCGGATCAAGCCCTTTGACGGGTTTGAGAATACTGACCCCCGGTTGAAAGTCGGGCAAGGGACGGCGCAACTGGTGCCGGAAAGCGCGCGCGCTCCACAGCGCCAGCAGGTAGTAGCCCAGGCCGGCAAAGCTGAGAATAGTCGTTACGGCGGCAACAACGATCGGCAACATGAGAACTTCACTAGTCTAGAGCAGAACCAGCATCGCCGTTCCCGGTCGACGTCGGGGAAGTTGGATTTTTCTTGATGAAAAATCCAGTCAAGCGTCCTTGCCGCTGAGCATTTTCGCAATTGGTATAGACCGGCCTCGCCGCAGCGAGCTAAGCCATCGGCCTTTACGTGGTTTTCTCCCAAAGAAAACCACACCTCACTGCACTTACCGGACCACGGTAATTGCGAAAATGCTCTGAGTACAGTTGTGCTGGTTCTGCTCTAAAGCGGTCTCAGGATTGGTGCTCTTGAGTACGCTCTACGAGCCGGATGGCCTACTCGTAACGGAGAGCGGCGATGGGATCGAGCGAGGCTGCCTTCCAGGCAGGATAGATGCCGAAAAGAAGACCGATCCCGCAAGAGACGACAAACGCGACGGTCGACCAGGCCGCCGACATTTCAGCCGGTAACACCGAACCCAGGATGAGTTTAAGCAGTCCGGTCAACAGGCCGCCTACGAGGATGCCGAGGGCGCCACCCAGGGCGCACAACGTGACGGCTTCGAGAGTGAATTGAAACATGATGTTCTTGCGTGTAGCGCCCAGCGCTTTGCGCACGCCAATCTCTCGCGTGCGTTCCGTCACACTCACCAGCATGATATTCATGACACCGACGCCACCCACCATCAGTCCCACGCTGGCCACCCCGACCAGGAAGATGAAGAGCCCACCGGTGAGCTGATTCCACAACTCCAGCAGAGCGTCGGAACTGAAGATAGCGAAATTGTCTGGCTGATCGGATCGGACCTTGCGGCGGCGGCGCAACAGCTCACGGATTTCGTCTTCCACTGCGATTTTGTTCTTAGGGTCGTCGTACTTCACGCTGATCCAGTGATCGAGGATCTCGGGATGAATTTTGTGGAAAGTCGAGGCTGGAAAATGGGCGGAGTTATCCTCCGGATTCTTGCCGCCGCCAAAAATCTGCTTCTGTGGAGCAAAGACGCCAACTACCGTGAACACGTCTCCACTGATCTGCACTTCCTTGCCTACGGCAGAGTTATCAGCGAACAATTCCTGGGCCGCGTCTGAACCCAGAACGACCACGTTCGCTCCTCGCTGCGCTTCCTGCGGCGTGAAGTAACGGCCTTGCGTGAGATCGAGTTCGTAGACATTCGGCTCATCTTCCGACTCCCCCTGCAGGACGGTGTTCTGAACCTTATGACTTCCGTACTTCACCGAAAAGCTGCCTTGCTGGCCGGTAGGCGAACGGTATTGCTGGGATGCATCGACGGCGATCACGTGGAGCAGCACTTTCATGGCCTCGCCATCATCGTAGGTTAATTGCTTTCGGGCCAGCATCTCCGACGTGGGTTGGGAACCGAACACTGGAAAGCGAAATACCCAATAGACATTGGACCCCAGGGACTTGATGAGACCGTTGACGTTGCCGGTAAGGCCATTGATGACCGAGGAGATGAGGATGACCGTGGTCACACCGATCATGATGCCCAGCATGGTCAGGCCGGAGCGCAGTTTGTTGGTGCGCAACGTGTCCATCGCCATCCGGATTGCTTCGTTCGAGTCCGCGATTGTCATGATCTGTACCCCTGGGCTACAACTCAGAGCGCAAAGCAACGATGGGATCGAGCATCGATGCCTTGCGCGCAGGGTAGACTCCGAAAAAAATTCCGACCGCGGTGGCCACAAAAAGGCCCAGCGCGACCGACCATAATTCGATCTCCGAGGGGAAGCCGATCACCAGGGTGATGGCTTTGGCAAAAATCACCCCGGCAAGAACGCCGATGACTCCGCCGACCAGCGACATCGTGGCCGATTCGATCAGAAACTGCAGCAGTACGTCACCACGCCGTGCCCCTAGCGCTTTGCGCACGCCAATCTCGCGCGTGCGCTCGGTCACGCTGACCAGCATGATGTTCATGATCACTATGCCGCCCACCACGAGTGAAATGGCGGCGAGCGAAACAAACACCGCGGAAAAGCTGGAGCTGATGCTTTGCCAGATGCCGACAAACGTACTGTTGGTATCTAGGGAAAAGCTGTCTTCCGCACCCGGCCGATCGTGCCGGTGAGAACGCAGGATGGTGCGCATTTCGCCCACCGCCAACTCCAGCGGGTCACCCACTCCATTGGCACGCGCGTAAAGGGTCAGGCTGCGATTGGAGCCGTAGTTGTCGAGAAACGTTGTTATCGGGATCGCCACCCAGTTGTCCTGGCTTTCCCCGAGCGTTTTACCTTTGCGCTCGCCTACGCCGATCACGGTAAATTGCGTGCCATTGACGCGAATCTCTTTGCCGATGGGGTCGACTCCGCCCATTTGGTTGTCGACGATGTCCGGACCGAGGAGAGCAACCTTGCTGTTGTGCTCTTCATCCGCCGGCACAAAACCACGGCCACGATCGATGTTGATGTTGTAGATAGGAGGCATGGTCCAGGTCCAGCCGCGAACATCGGTGTCGTCGCTGGAGTGGCTGTTGTAGACCACCTTGCCGGTCGTGGTGGCCATCGCGCCGCTGCTGGCGCAGTGCTTACACTTCTCGGCGATCTCGCGATAGTCGTCGATCTTGAGGTCTTTACGCTTCTCGTATTTGTTGAATTCTTCATCACTGAAGACGACAGACGGCCGTTTGGACGCCGTGAAGACATCGGCGCCGTAGCCATAGACCTTGGTGGCGACAAACTTGTTGGCGCCATTGACCAGCGTAATCACCATGATGACCGCGGCCACGCCGATCATGACCCCCATCAGGGTGAGGATCGAACGCAACTTGTTCGCCCAAAGGGACTGGAGCGCGATCTTGACTGCTTCGGAGAATTCCATGGCCGGCCACCCGATAGAGCATTTTCACTTCTGGTGTTCACAGGGCAACGACTCCTATGGCGGCTTTTCCTCAGAAAAAGCCGCACTTCGCCGCACTCTCTTGTGCAGAGTAGAAGTGAAAATGCTCTAGTACGAGTGTACGCACGGTGAGTTCTCTTATGACAGGACGAAAAAGCGGAGGCCCCGCATCTCGGTGAGAGACACGGGGCCGCGTTTGCAAGTGGCCTGTAAGCCGAATTCTGTCAAGGACGATCATTCCTCTAGGCGACGCATTGCTACGCCGCTCAAGCGACCTACCCGGAGGTTTCCCGCCGTCCCAGCAAGCCAGGATCGGAACCCGGGTTGGCGCGCCGGGCCGGCACGCATCCGCGGCCCGGGTCTGGCCGTCGGATTCCCCCCCTATTTGGTCTTGCTCCGTGTGGGGTTTACCCTGCCACCGCCTTTACAGACGGCGCGGTGCGCTCTTACCGCACCTTTTCACCCTTACCGCGGGCGGTAAAGCCCGAGGCGGTATGTTCTCTGTGGCACTGGCCGTCTTTGAGCCTTGACGCTCAAATCCCGGACGTTATCCGGCACACTGCCCTGCGGAGTTCGGACTTTCCTCTCCCGAAGCGCGTAAACGCTTCGGCAGCGATCGCCCAGCTCACCTGCATCATCCATGCTAGTGCATATGGGCCGGTTTGTATCGGGGTACGGAAGCGGGTGAGTGAAGGGCACGGCTGATGAGTACGATCCGCAGCTCCTGCGAAGGGCGCCAGCGCACCCGCGGCTTGAATCCACGTCCTGCCCAACGGGATCGTGGCACGAGGTCACTCAATCAGCTACTTTGCGGCGGTGATGACCAGCGCGATCTGGGGCAGTGTCGGCGGCACGGTGGTGACGGCGCCCGTGGAGGATGCTGCTTCAATGGTCACGGTGTAATTGCCGGCCGGGCTGCCCGGATTGGCCGGTGGCCCGTGATTCAGGTACCGATAACGCTGAGCACACGAGGTCATGCCCAGCATGCAGGTGAAGACCAACATGCCTAAGGCCAGATTACGGAAGCCTCTGCGTTTGCGAGCGCCCAACCCCGCCAGCCCGAACAATACGGGAAACACAAACGCATAGCGCGGCAGGCCAGCATCCTCCTGGATGCGTAGTGCGCCATTCGCCGGCGACGGTGCGAGCGTCTGAATTTGTATCACGCTGGTTCCGGGTGTGCAGGTCTGGGCGCCCCCGCTGCTAACGCAACTGGCCGATACACTCACGGGCGTAAAAGTGCAGCTCGTATTGATCGGCAGGCCGATGCAGGAGAGACTAACGTAACCGTTAAAGCCATTATTCGGCGTCACCGTCACGACCGAGCTTATAAAGCCGCCTGCCGCAATCGAGAGAGAGCTGGGTGAAGCGCCTACGGTATATCCGGCAACGGTTGTTGCATTCGCATGCACCGGCTGCGCCTCGGAAGTCGAGACCGCATAAGCTTCCTGCGCCGCCTCCTGCCCTTGACCTCGATAGAGGGCGACGATCTGATGGTTGCCCGCGGACAAGCCATCGGTCAACAACGTCGCATTGCCCTCGCCGTCGAGAAACGCGGACCCGAGATCTGTCTCTTCCGCACGGAAGGTGACAACCCCCGAAGGCCTGGCGCCGTCATTGGGCGCCTCGACGTGAGCGGTGAGCGTAGCGCGCGTGCGCGGCCCCCTGCTATCGGTGGCAACCGTCAAAGTAGTGCGGGTTGTTGCCGTGCTTTCCGCTGCCGTCGCGGACCGCGTAAGACCGGCTGCCGCCATGCCCAGAAACACCATGCACCAACCGATGGCGCGCATCCCTTTTCCTGTGTCACCCAGCCTGCCCACGCTCAACCGCACATTCATCCTTTGGATCTCTGCTCTCTTTGACTCTGGCGCCTGGAATTTGTCCAAGTCTCTCCGTGGCGGAGGGACAAGTTTTTCCACGCTTTTGGTTTAATGAGTCATTGTATCCGGGGAAAGCCCATCGCGTGCGATTCAAGACGTCTGCCCGGCCTCAACCAGGCCATCAACCAGGCCCTCAGCCTGGGCGCGAAGCACGGGATCGTCACCCAATCCACGGAGCCAGCGGACGTCTGGCTCGCGCCGAAACCAGGTGAGCTGGCGCTTGGCATAGTTGCGATGGCCCTGGCTGGCAGCGGAAATAGCCTGCTCAAGCGTCAGCGAGCCCTGAAGGTACTGTGATGCCTGGCGGTAGCCAAGTGAGTCAAGCGCTGGCGATGGGCCATAGCGGTCCAGCAGATGGCGTGTTTCTTCGACCAGGCCTTCGGCGAACATGGCGCGTGCCCGCGCATTGATGCGCCCGTAGAGTTGCGAGCGCTCCGGGTCCAGGCCAAGCCGCAGCACCCGGTACCCGGTCAGAGCATCCAGTCCGGCGCCCCAGTCCTCTGACATGGGCCGTCCAGCCGCCAGGGTGACTTCAATGGCCCGGATCGTTTTGGGCACGTCGTTGGCGTGGATGCGGGCTGCGGACGCCGGGTCAAGGCGCCGAAGAATTCGATGTAGATAGAGGGGCCCGCGCGTTTCCGTCTTACGCCGCAGACGCTCGCGCAGAGCCACGGAACGTTGGGGACCAGGGAACAGACCTTGCAACAACGCGCGGAGGTAAAGACCCGTGCCACCGGTGACAATGGGCAGGCTGCCCCGAGCCACAATGCCGGCAATGGCAGCCCGCGCATCGCGGGCATAGTCTCCGGCGGTGTAAAACGAATCCGGGGAGACGACATCGAGCAAATGATGGGGTGCCAGTCGCCGCTGTTCTGCTGAGGGCTTGGCCGACCCGATCTCAAGTCCGGCGTAAACAGCCACGGAGTCACAACTGACCACCTCACCATGGAAGCGCTGGGCCAGAGCGACGGAGAGCGCCGTTTTGCCACTGCCGGTCGGCCCCAGGATCACTACCAGCAACGGCTCTTTCTCTACCAAAGGCGTTACCAAAGTCTTTACCAAACTCTCCACCATCCGGGAGGCAACACTTCCCGCATTGAGGATCGGCTCAGGCCGACAAGCAGGAGGATGGCCGCGACCACCAGTAAACCAAATATCTGGCGTTTGCGAAGCTCAGGATCAGACGGCACAGGGCGGCTCTTCGATCAATGAATCTTATCTGGGTCGATGTTGTAGAAGAAACCGAAGCGTAGTTCGAGGAAGGGGCCTTTGAACTCTTTGGGCAGCCTTGGATAGGGCGACGCCCCCACAATTCCACCCCAGGCTGCCCGGTCGAGCGAGACGTCGCCCGAGGGGAACTCCAGAATCATCTCCTTGACGCTGCCATCAGGATAGATTTTGAAACGAACCCCGACGCGTCCCTGCTTGTCGAGGGGCGGGCGGGCGGATTCCGGGATGATGGGAATCCAACTGCGATAGGTGGCGCCAATCACGCGCTGCATATAGGGCCCAAAATCGACGCCCAGGGTGTCGCTAAGGATGTCTACCCCGGCTTTCGCAGCCTGGTGCTGCGAGGGGGCGTTCTGCCCGTAATCCCCTGAAGAACCACCACCCCCGTGGGCAGCGTTCCGTTCCGCCTGGCGAATCGCATCCGCTGCGGACTTAGGGCCCGTGTCGAAACTTGGCCTGGTGGCGGGTGTAGGCGCCGGCTTGGGCTCATTCAGCAAGGATTGCTGGTTGGTCTGCGGAGGCGGTGGGGCGGACTGCTGAGCCTGCTGCTGCGCGGGTGGTGCAGGCGCTTGCTGGGCCGGTGCGGGTGGCTGGGGCGATGGAGCCGGGGCCACCGGCTGGGGCTCCCCAGCCCGCTTCATAGCCTCCAACTGCTGCAGAGTTTTGCGATCGAGTGTAGGGTGGGCGGATTGCGCGACCCGGTTTTTGTCAGAAATCGGCGCCTGCGCCTTAGGCCTGACCTGCTTCTGGAGGTCGGGAGGAAGATTGAGGTAAGTCAGATCTTTCTGCGTGTCATTTGGATTGACCACGTGGGGCTGATGGCTGCGAAACTTCGGCCCGTAAAATAGAAACCAGAAAAGAAACAGGTGGGCGATGAAGGAAACCCAGATGCCTTCACGCCGCCGGGCACGAGAACGCTCGTCCTCAAGCCTGTCGATCAGGTGTAGGAGTTCATCAGGTTCCAGCTCCTCATAGCGCGCGCGCTTGCGTTTGAAGAACGGCTCCGGCGTTCGGCCGGGAGGGCTGGTTGGGACTTCGGTTGTGGGCATCGGCCAGCAGTGGAGGTGTGAGCCGGACCGGAAGAACCATCCGGAACCAAACTCTACACATCTTCTTATTCTCTCATTCTTCCGAGCGATCTCGAACTCAGGCTTTGACGAAGAAACCCTTACAATCGTTTCAAGATATGATGCGTGCCGCTGTCATTACCGTAAGCGACTCCTGCTTTCGGGGGGAGCGGGTGGACGTCTCCGGCCCGGCCGTGGCCGAGCTGCTGCAGACGCACGGCTTCCACGTCATTGCCCGGCTGGTCGTTCCCGATGAGCCAGGGCAAATCGAGGATGCGCTTCGCCAGCAATGCGAAATAGCCGATTTGGTCGTGACCACAGGCGGTACAGGCATTTCGCTGCGCGACGTAACACCGGAAGCGACACGAGCCGTCTGTGATCGCTTGTTAGACGGGTTTGCCGAGCTGATGCGGAGCGAAGGCCGAAAAGAAACGCCATTTGCGCCCCTGAGCCGCTCCGTTTCCGGCACGAGGGGCCGGTCGCTGATTATTAACCTCCCTGGAAGTCCAGGCGGCGCCAGGGGATCGCTCCAGGCGGTGCTCCCGCTCATCCCGCACGCTTTGGATCTGCTTCTGGGTAGGACCACGCATCACGATGAAGGCGAGCCGGCTTTGCCTAAACTCGATTCCCCCAAACCTGGTTCCGCTAAACTGGGCTCCCCCAATATTGGTTCCCCTGGGCTTAGCGAGCGGGGCAGATCTTGAAGAAGATTCTTCATCTCTTCGACAAATACAAAATCTGGCTGCTGGCACTCTTGAAACCCCTCGGCTTCTGGGGCCTGGCCGGCTTGGCGCTGGTCGACGCGGCTGCCATCCCGGTACCGATGGATTTGGTCCTTGCCACCTACGTGTGGACAAGACAAGAAGCATTTTTTCCTCTATGTGCTGGCGGCGGCGATCGGCTCAGCGATCGGTGGACTGGTTCCCTTTTTTCTGGGGCGAGCGGGAGGCGAAATCTTCCTGATGAAGCGGGTCGATCGCAACCGCTATGAACAGATGCGGAACCGGTTCGCCAAACAGGAGTTTCTGGCAATGATGATTCCATCGATGCTGCCGCCACCGACTCCGTGGAAAGCGTTCGTCTTTGCGGCCGGCGTCTTTGAGATGAAGGCCGGGTAATTTCCTGCTCTCTGTGTTTACGGGCAGGGTCATCCGCAACACTATTACGGCAGTGCTGACCATCGTGTACGGGCCAGAAATCGTGCATGTTGCCGAGCAGCTAGCCACCCGGCATCGGGTGGCGCTGCTGGCCGGCATGGGGTTGCTGCTGGCTCTGCTGATGTATTGGGTGTGGCGCAAGCTGCGCACTTGGCGGCTCAAGAACGGCGAAATCACCGCTGAAGAATCTTGATTTCCGCCGCTTGCTGCAGCCGGCCATTCATCACCATCGCGTCGATCTCCCCTTGCGGAGTGACGTATATCCACGCCATCAGGGCGGTGCTTGCCCCGGGTTTGCCGCGCAACAGAACCGGGTAAGAAAATCGCAGATCCCGGAACTGGACGGCGGTGTCCTGGGGTTGGGGCGAAAGCTCGTCGGAAGCGACCAGGTTTGCACGGCCTCGATCGGTCACCACGGGAAACCCCGCCCAGCCTAAATACACGCGGCCTAGCCAGGACTGTTTGGCGGCGGCGACGGCCGGGGTCACGGGCGGCTTGAAGATCACGTCGTCCTGGTCGTTTGTATCGACAGTCTCGGCCAGCGTGTTCACTGAGCCGGTCTGGTAGTAACCCGGGGTCTCAGCGATGGCATACCAGTGAAAGGGATTGAAGGGATACGGTTCTGCGCCGGCCCGGATCATGGGTTGATCGCCAAAGCTGGTATGGGCCATCATCGCGAGCGCGCGATGATGTTCGACGGCACGCAGGCCCAGGTCAGTCGCTACGATGAAGAGGGCGGCAATTGCCCAGCCTCTGCCGCGAAACAGCGTCTTGCCGGCACCTATTTCGCGGTCAGCAAGTCCGAGCAGGCCGGGAATGACTAAAGCGACCAGCAAAGCCCCGAAGACGACAGGTTCGAGAAGAAAAGCAATGTCTCCGGAATACCAGCGCGGGCTGAAGGGAAACAGGGGCCGCACACCGTAGTTGTTGGTCCAGTCGAGAAAGATATGGCTCAGCACAGCCAACCAGGAGAAAAGCCACAGCAGCGCCCAGCGGGGCGCAAGGGCTGGTTTCGTCCTTCTACTGCGGTGCCAAACCCAAACGAGGCCAGTGACCGCGAGTGCGACAAAGGGTGCTCCCATAAAAGTATGGGTAATGCCGCGGTGATTCATAAATTCATCTACGGGGCCGCGGAAACGCCAAAACATATCGACATCCGGCGCCTCCGCTGCCAACGTCATCGCCAACGTTGCGTATGCGGTCTTGCGATTGAAGCCGGAACGGGACAGGCATGCGCCGGTGAGAAAATGCGTGACTGGTTCCATAGATTAGGAAAAGTATCGCAGAATGCAGTTTCTATAATGAGACGTTATGTCTGAGGCGGTCGCCATTCCAAAACGGGCGGCAGAACGCATCGCCGTCAATCAACGTATTCCCCAAGGAAAGCGTATCGACGACCTGCGCGAAGAGCTCGGTCGTCACGAGCATCTCTACTACGTCCTCGATTCCCCCGAGATCCCGGATGCCGAATACGACCTGAAGATGCGCGAGCTACGCGACGCTCGAAGCCGGTCATCCGGAGTTGGTAACTCCCGACTCGCCCACCCAGCGCGTGGGTGGCAAGCCGAAAGAGGGCTTCGCCAAGGTGGAGCATTCGCGGCCCATGCTGTCGCTCGACAACGTAAACAGCGAACAGGAATTGAGCGATTGGGAACGGCGTGTACAAACTGCGCTGGGCAGCACGGAAGCCGAGCTATGTGGCCGAGTTCAAGATGGATGGCGTCTCGCTGGCTCTGCAGTATGAGCCAGGGCCCGCCGGCAAAGCATTGCTGCAACGTGCGTTGACGCGCGGTGATGGGGTCACCGGCGAAGACGTCACCACCAATGTACGCACCATTCGATCTGTACCTTTATCCGTTTCAAAAGACCGTCTGCATCTGGCCGGGTTGCCGCAAAGCTTCGAAGTTCGGGGAGAAGTGATTCTGCCCGACGAAGCATTCTTCAAGATGAATCGGGAACGCGAAGAGCAGGGTCTCGCACCCGCAGCCAACCCGCGAAACGCCGCAGCCGGCACGATTCGAACGCTCGAACCCAACATCGTGGCCCAGCGGCAGTTGGATTTCTACGGCTACTTCGCGCTGGAGAAGGGCGAGAGCGCGTTCCCCGAGCAATGGACGGCGCTCGAAGCATTGAGCATCGCAGGTTTTCGCGTCAATCCGAACCGCAAGCATGTACACACGCTGCATGAGCTGCTGGCCTTTGTGACCAGCGCAGAAGAGCAGCGGGCAGGCCTTGGCTATGAGATCGACGGCGTAGTCATCAAGGTGAACCAGACCGCTCTGCAGCGGCGGCTGGGCTACACCGGAAGGGCTCCACGCTGGGCCGTGGCTTATAAATTCACCGCTCGCTCGGGCATCACGAAGATTGAAGACATTACCGTGCAGGTGGGCCGCACCGGCAAACTGACGCCGGTCGCCGTGCTTCACCCGGTTCTGATTGGTGGTACGACGGTGAGCCGGGCCACGCTGCACAATGCGGATGAAATTGAACGGCTAGGGGTTAAGGTCGGCGACTTCGTCACAGTCGAGCGCGGCGGCGACGTCATTCCGAAGATCGTGGCAGTGGTCGACGATGCACAGCATCCGCGGGGTGAAAAGAAGTTTTGTTTTCCCTTCCGCCTGCCCGGTCTGCGGCAGTGAGGTCGTGCGCGACGAGGACGAGGCGGATTATCGGTGCGTCAACGTAGACTGCCCCGCCCGGCTCAAGGAGAGCATTCTTCACTTTGCTTCGCGCAAGGTGATGAATATCGAAGGATTGGGCGATGCCCTGGTTTCGCAACTCCTTGAGCGACAAATGCTCTCGAGCGTTGCCGATATCTACTCCCTCGACGAAGAAAAGCTACTGCAACTGGAACGTATTGGGAAGAAGACAGCACAGAACCTGCTGACGGAGATTGAAAACTCCAGGAAACTGCCGCTCAACCGGGTTCTGTTTGCGCTCGGCATTCGCTTCGTCGGTGAGCGCACGGCGCAGCTTCTTGCCGAATCGTTTGGATCGATGGATGCACTCATGGATGCAAACGCGGAACAACTTGAGGCGGTGAACGAGGTAGGTCCACGCGTGGCCGAGGCGATACAGGAGTTCTTTGCCGAAGCAAAAAACCGCGATCTTATAGAAAGATTACGCCGCGCGGAGCTGACCTTTACTGCGGAGAAGAAGCAGAAATCGTCGCAACTGGAGGGGCTTACCTTTGTGCTGACAGGGACGATGCGCGACCTGACGCGAGAAGACGCCAAGGCAAGGATTGAGGCAGCGGGAGGACGCGTTTCCGGTTCCGTGAGCAAGAAGACGAGCTACGTGGTGGCCGGAGAAGACGCGGGGTCGAAGCTAGAGAAGGCGCGCGAACTGAAAGTACCGATCATTGAAGCAGGCGGAGTTGCTGGAAATGCTGGGCTGAGGCTGCGGGCAACGGAACTGGAAGGCAGGACCGAGCCAGGGTTTCTTGCTGTTGGGCAGCGCAAAAAAACTGCGGGTGCCCCATCCCCGACGGATTTTCCGTCGAGGGTGGGCAGTGTCTTCAGCGACTTTCCTTGAAGCAGCCACACACGTGGATGCCGGGTGTGCGATGGCGGGCAGGGCAACAAGGCTCGGGTACCCCATCCTTGCGGTGCAATAAAAGCGAAGGGTGGGGCACCCGTCCAATTACTTGTTGTTGACTTCCCGGGTCTGGTGGCAGGACGACGAGGAGAGCCGATCAGCCTTTCGGCGCGAAGTAGCCTTTTTTCGCCCGCACCTGGAAGCGGCGGTCGAGCGCTACGAGATAGATAGAACGGAAGGCTCCATCCAACTTGAAGTCCGCCGGGCGGTAGGCCAATTGATACTGGCTGCGCAACTCTTCCTCGATATCGCGGAAGCTTCCCGACATATCTTCGATGCGCTTGGGAAAGAAGGCGAGGCCACCTGTGGCTTCGGCCATTTTCTTGAGCACGTCATCCCCGCGATCCCGGCTGGGACTCACGTTCGTGCTGATTGCGTACAGGATGGTTTCTGCGCGCTGGCACATCTTGATCGCGTCGTCAGGATAGGCGCGGCTCTGATTGTCGTCTCCATCGGAGATCACGATGAGAGCCTTGCGGACGGAACCGAGTTGAGAGCTAGGCGCGTTCAGCAGCTGATCGCGGCACGCCTTATACACAGCGTCGAACAGCGCGGTACCGCCGCCCGGGCGCATTTTCGTGATGCCGGCCTCAAGCTTATCCTGATCGTTGGTGTAGTTCTGGGTAACGTAGGGCGTGACGTCGAAGCCCATGGTGAACGCCAGATCCGATTGCGGACGAACGACCTGCTGCAGAAACTGGATCGCCGCGCTCTGCTCAAAGTCAAAGCGTTGCCGGATCGAGGTACTGGCGTCGATCAGGATGCCCACTCGCAAGGGGAGGTTCGTCTGCTGCGTGAAATTGAAAACCTGGGCAGGGGCCCTCTGGTTGTCCAGCAGCGCGAAGTCTCTCTGTTGCAAGTTCTGGATGAATTTGCCGTGTTTGTCAGTGACCGTGAAAATCAGGTTCACCTCATTCACGTTGGTTCGAATCGTGAAGCTTCCATCCGCGCTGCCACCATTGGGAGCCTGGGGCACCGAAGCGAGCGACCCCGCAGGCGCCGGATCAGAATCAGGTGGGGCAGGGGGCGCGACGGCCTGGGCAGGCCGGGCTGGCGGCGCTACGACCTGGGCCTGGGAAGAAACGTGAACCTGCATCATCAAAACGAAAAGCAACACGAGGCCGAGGACAGACGCTGGTGAGCCGTGGCGGGGGCGAGGCTTCAATGAGGTCATAAGAACCAGTCTTATTCTAGAGTATTTCGGTCTTGCCACCCGTACCCACCCTTCGTCCCGTACATTCCTCGCCCACAGTCTCTCGAGATGGCTCGACAGACTCCCGGACGGACTTCCTGACAGTTTTCCTGTCAGTTTTTTGGGACGCGTGGCATGGTACTTGGTGCTTTTACGAGTTTGCCTTCTTCAAGCCAACTCTCCAATCACCCCTCAGGGGTATCGATTGGACCGGAGCGAGGCGAAAGCTGCGCCATAAAGTCTTTCAGGTCGGCAGGCAGGTTGGATACCAGGCTGAGCCGCACGCCGGTCACCGGGTGAGGGAATTCCAGCTCAGCGGCATGCAGAAAGTTCCGGGGTAACACCAGGCGGGGCAAATTGCCGCCGCCCGGCTGTTTCGCGGCCGCCAGCCCCGGTGTGATGGCAGTGGAAGCCCCATAGAGTGTGTCGCCTACCACGGGATGCCCGAGCGAAGCCATATGCACGCGAATCTGATGGGTGCGCCCCGTCTCGATGCGCACCGAGGCCAGGGTAAAGCGCCCGTATGGCCCCTGAATGCGCCGAAGAACCTGCCAGTGCGAGACGGCCGGACGCCCACCTTCGCGGCGCGTGGTCATGCGCGTACGCCGGACCGCATCGCGGCTGATGGGCGCGTTCACCGTTCCCTTTTCCGGCTCCAACTCCCCCTGCACCAGGGTGAGGTAGACCTTTCTCACCTGGCGACGGGAAAACATCGAGGCCAGTTTGGCGTGAGCATTGTCATTTTTGGCGACGACGATGAGGCCGCTGGTCTGCTTGTCGAGGCGATGCACAATCCCAGGGCGCAGCGGACCGCTCGAAGAAGACAGTTCCTGCAGGTGATGCAGCAAGGCGTTCACCAGGGTGCCACGATTGCGAGCATCCTCGGTTGCGCCGGCGCCGGCGTGCACCATCATGCCCGCAGGTTTGTTGACCACGGCAAGTTCATTGTCTTCATAAACAATCTCGATGGGAATTGCTTCCGCCATTGCACGCAGCGGAGGGGGTTCGGGCTCGCCGATGACCGAAATGCTTTCGCCTGCGCGCACTTTGCGCGACGCCTTGGCCTGCTTGCCGTCGATCAGGACGCCACCCTGCTCCAGCAGCAACTGGACCCGCGACCGGCTCACCTCGCCCAGTTGCTGGGCCAGAAATAGATCGACCCGTTGGCCCTCGGCCTCATCGGGAACGATGTACTGTCGCAATCTCAGATCGTTATCCACCATGGGAGACTTTCTGCACCTGTGGACGTTGCAGCCACAAAAGGGCGCCCGCGAATACCATGACCGCGGCGACGATCTGCATGACCGGGACCAAACCTGCAAGAAGCGGTCCGGCGTCTCCTCGCAAAAAAGTGAGCAGGAAGCTGGAGAGGCCACCGAGAAAAAGCCAGGCTCCCATGATCTCGCCATCCTGGTGCGGACGGTACACCAGCCATAGCAGAACGACGAAAAGAACAAACGAGATCAGGCTGGCATAGAGCTGTGTGGGATGGAGCGGCACCCCCAGAGGAGTACCCGGCATTGCCGTGCGGCTTAGAAAAATGATCGCCCAGGGCAGGTTCGATGGCGTGCCGTAATCACAGCCGGCCTCAAGGCAACCGATGGAGACGATCGAGTGAGCGAGCGCCAGGCTCGGACCAAATGCGTCGGCGGTGCGCAAAATGGGCAGGCCACGCCGCCACGCACAAAACACTCCTGCGGCTACGGCAAGCGTGGCGCCGGCAAAGCCCACGCCCGGATTTTGCGCACCCAACGCACCGACGCTCAGGGCACGCACACCGTAGCGAGGCCAATTCAAGAGAGTCAGCAAGATTCTGTTCCCCATGACCGCGGTAAAAGTGGCCACGAGCGCCACACTCCAGACCTTGTCGGTGTCGAGCGAAAGCAGGCGGGCGGTACGAACGCAGACCAGCAGCGAAACGATGGCGCTCAGCGCAACCAAAAATCCATAAGTGGGCAGAACGAGACGGCCGAACTGGAAGAGATGTGGATGCACTTAAAAAGATCAGAACGAAACCGACCCACTGGGCCGTGCGGCAGTGCGCTGGTGAACCCGTCCTAAGACGTTTGGGACTCCCCGCAGCTCGTTAGGCATTCCGGACTGGCGGACGCTGCACACAGAGCCGATTTTTCGAGTCGAGTCCCGGTTCAATGAATATTGGTTCAACCAGCGTTAACTGACATTACCTGCTTTGCAGGCCGGTCTCTGAATGGATGCTAACGTCAGCGAAGCTGGTTGGCAAGTGACGAAACGGCAGGGTCCACGTTGGTGGTAGAAACGGCAACGCGGTCGACGTTGCGATGTTCGGGTTCGAGCACCGAGTCCAACAGGCCGGAGAGGCTGTTGGCGCGTGTACGAAGAACCGACTGCGTTTCACTCATGGTGCCGCGCAGCAGACGGCTGTGCTCTTGTAATCTCATCAATTCGTCGGCGATGTTGAGAGCCGCGAGAACGGCTACGCGCAGGGAATCGACGGTGTTGCCGTTGGCCGAAACGGCACGCATTTTGCTGTCCACAAGCGTGGCAAGCCGTTGAATGTATTCCGGATCGTGCGCACGCAGATTGTACGTCTGGTCGTAAATATCGACACTTACTGAAGTGCTGGCGCGCCGGATTTCAACGTTATTTTCTGCCATAGTTCCTCGATCAATCGCCCAGTTCGTCAATCTGTTTGAGCAAACGTTCGATGCGCTGGCGAACCGCATCACGTTCTTTGAGGAGACCGGAAATCTGTTCCTGCAGTTGCGCTACCTGGGCCGACTGCTCTTCCACGCGCTGGGTGAGGCGGGAAGCATGTTGTTCCACCGAGAAACGGAGCTCACGCTCGCCCTTGAGCAAGTCGACGGTGCGCAGTACGCGTTCTTCAAGAGCCTGGAAATCGTCAGCGGCCATAGTCATCTCGGGGGGGTGTTCTGCCAGCGTGGACATCAGGACCTCATGACACGAAAGCGGGATTGTCTTCAGAGAAAAGTATAACGCGCAAAGGCGCGCGCCACGCTGGATGACGCGTTATCTCAGGATGTTCGCGGAAATTGTTTTTGCCAGGTCGTTTTTTGACGAGGTTGTTTTTTTCAGGCGCAGCCGATTTGCGCCATCGCGTTTGTTGCAAGCCGGACAGGGTGGCCGGAATGACTAGTCGCTGCCTCAGCCTTGGTTGCCCAACCCAGAAAACCACAGATCTCTCCACTTCGGTCCCACGGCAGGCCGGGGCTGGCGAGATGACCATTCATTTCTTGCTGCAAGTCTTTGTTTTTGTTGAAGGAGGGTGTGTGGCCGGATACGACCTACTAAAATATTTTCGCAATTACCGTGGTCCGGTGAGCATTTTCACAAATGGTGTAAGGGAAGAATATGGCCTGGACGCAGGTGTTCCGTCAAAGAACACCTGCACATAACCACTCCCACCACAATCACAGTATTTGTGAAAATGTTCTAAGAGCAGCGAGGTGTGGTTTTCTTTGAGACAAAACCACATAGAGGCAGGCGGCTAAGCTCGCTGCGGCGAGGATGCGAAAATGCTCAGGCGCGTTGTTTGCCGCCGAGGGATTCGAGCGCGGTGGTGACTGCCAGGGAATAGCTCTGCAGCTCTTCGTCGCGAAGCGTCCGTTCCAACGCCTGGAAAACGGTGCGGATAAGTATCGAATAATGACCAGCCGGCAGTCCTTTGCCGCGAAAGATTTCGCGCGGCGAGAAATGCGTAAGCTCCGCGATCCCCAGGTTGCTTAGCGCCTGTGCAATCTGCTCCCAACGTACGGCGTCGGCAAAGACAAAAGAGAAATCGCGCTGGACGGACTGGTAGCGCGACAGCTCAGGAGCAATCGGCTGACGCAGAGGTAAGCGATAAAGACGGTCGAGATAAATCTCGCCCACGTAGACGCTTTGCCTAAGTTTGCGCTGTTGCGCCTCAACGGAGGCGAGTTGGCCGAACCAGGCAATGGTCAAGCCGTCGGCAACGGCGCGCGCCGAACGGCCAGGATGCAGCCACACCGGAACAAGCCCTGAGCCGGCAGGGCCTGAGCCGGCGGGAAACGTGTCGAAGTAAAACGAACGCGCCGCAAACTTCTCCACAATGGTTTCGACCGCGCCCTTGAGATCGTAAAAATCGAGCGTGTGTGCAGAGAGTTCGGGGCCGCTCCACATCGAACCGGAGGCGCCCAGCGAGATTGCTTCGCGCTCATCCACTAGCTCGGTGCTGCCACTGAACACGGTGCCCTTCTCGAAAAGCTGAATATCGCTGATATTGCGATTGAGATTGTGCGCCAGCATGGTAAGCATGCCCGGCAAGAGCGAAGGCCGCAACATGCCGGCTTCTTCGTTCAAGGGGTTCCCCATGGCCACTGACTGACCGGGCTGCGGTGAAAATGTAACCGCTTCTGTAGCGGAGCAGAAGGTGCTGGACAATGCCTCGTTCCAACCCAGCGCAAGCAGGGTCTGGCGAACGGCCATCTCTTTACGGGCGAAGGGAAGCTCCGTCACCTTGCCGGAAAATTCTGGCAGTGTGTTGGCAAAGCGGTTGTAGCCGTAAACGCGGGCTACTTCTTCGATCAGGTCGATCTCGCGTTCGAGATCCAGGCGCCAGCTCGGCAAAGTGACCTGGTATTCGCCTTCCGCAACCTGGTGCAATGCGCAGCCCAATGCCTGCAGCACAGACTCGGTTGTTTCCTTTACGATGCCCAGTCCGTCCTGAGTTGTGCCCAGCATACGGCGAACTTCACTATGGCTGAGACCGATGGCCGGGCGTTCGACCGTGCGCGCAGCCGCCTGGGGCACGATGACGTCTACCATCTCGCCATCCACAAAGCCGCCGGCCTCGAGAATGATCTTGCTGACCAACGCAGAAGCGATCGGCGCCGCGTTGAAGTCTGCTCCGCGCTCGAAGCGATGCGAGGCGTCGGTATGCAGCCCGTGCCGTTTACTGCTGCGGCGAATGGACGCCGGATCGAACCAGGCTGCTTCCACCAGAATATTCCTGGTGTCGGCAGTGATCATCGTGTCCCAGCCGCCGATTACGCCGGCCAGCGCCAGCGCTTTCTTTTCGTCTGCCACGACCAGGTCTTCAGCGTCCAGCACGCGTTCGATTCCATCGAGCGTTTTCAGCTTTTCTCCGGCGCGCGCACGGCGAAGGATGATACCGCCCTCGAGTTTGTCGCGGTCGAAAGCATGGGTGGGGTGTCCCATGGCCTGGGTGACGAAGTTGGTTGCGTCGACGGCATTCGAGATCAGCTTCTGTTGCAGGAGCGCGAAACGCTGGGCGACTACGCCGGTCGACGGCTGAATGCGTATCTGGCTCAGAGCCCGCGCGGTGAAGCGGCCGCAAAGATCGGGAGCTTCGATGGAAATCTGAATCGGCATGGTCGCCGGCCGCGTTGCCGGCAACTCCACATCCAATGGCTCAAGCCGATCCCCTGCAATGGCGGCAACCTCACGCGCGATGCCGTAGTGGTTCATGGCATCCACGCGGTTGGTGGTGATGTCCATTTCGAACAGCGAACCGCTCCCCGCACCGTCCCCCGCACCAATCCCCGGACCAAGATCGAAGATGCCTTCGACGGCGATGCCCCGCAGCGTCAGCGCCTCGGCAAGCTCGCGGTCAGCCAGGGCGATGCCGGGTACGTAGGAACGAATCCACTGGGAAAGAATATTCATAAGGTTCGCGACTTACCTGAATTGAGACTTACCTGAATTGCTCGAGAAATCGCATATCACCGGAGTAGAACTGGCCGATATCACCGATACCGTACTTCATCATGGCTATGCGCTCCACGCCCATGCCAAAGGCAAAGCCACTGATCTTTTTGGGATCGTAAGCAGGCTGCTCGCGGGCCGCGAAGGCAAAAACCGCTGGGTCGACCATGCCACACCCGAGCAACTCAATCCAGCCGGAATGCTTGCACTTGCGGCAGCCGCGCCCACCACAGAAGATGCAACTGATCTGCACGTCCGCCGAGGGCTCGGTGAAAGGAAAAAACGATGGGAAAAAACGAGTCTTGACGCTCGAACCGAAGAACGTCTTCATGGCGTGATCGAGCGTGCCCTTGAGATCGGAAAATGTGATGTTGGTGTCGACACACAGTCCCTCAACCTGGTGAAAGATGGGTGAGTGCGTCGCATCGGCAGCATCATTGCGGTGAACCTTGCCCGGAATAACGATACGCAACGGCGGCGGTTTCGTTTCCATGGTATGGATCTGCACCGGCGATGTATGCGTCCGCATCAGCAGCCGATCGCGTAGCGGCTTGCGATCCTGCTGAGCGACCACCAGGGTATCTTGTGTATCGCGCGCTGGGTGACCAGGAGGAAAGTTCAGTGATTCAAAGTTGTAGTAGTCGGTTTCGACTTCGGGGCCAAGCCCAACCGAGTACCCCATGGCCGCAAAGACGCTCACAATCTCGTTCATGGTCCGGGTCAGCGGGTGCTCAGCGCCGAGAGCGCGACGTGTGCCGGGGAGAGTGATGTCGATGGGCGCGTCGACATCTAAGCCGTGCGATTCCAGTGCGCCAGCGCCCGCTTCACAACGCGGCTCGATGGCAGACTTGAGGGCGTTGAATCGCTTGCCCACTTCCTTACGTGCTTCCGCAGGCGCACCCTTTAATACTTCGCCCACTCGCGTCAGCAGGCCCTGTTTGCGGCCGACCCAACGAATGCGCAGCTGTTCCATAGCCTCGGTTGAATTGGCCGAAGCTGCATCCTGATCGAATTGCGCCAGCACTGCGCCAAAGAAGCCGTCGAGTGAGCCGGGCGAATAATCTTTGAGTTCAGGTATCTCGATGGGCGGCATGGGGAGCTGCACGAGGCGGATTCTTGATGCGGATGTTTGCACAACAGCCCGATCCACGTGCGACCGGGCTGCGTGAAACTCCGCTTCGGGAATGCGTTAGGCGGCTGCGGTCTTGCTGAGAACGCTCTTAGCCTGATCGGTGAGTGCGGTAAAACCTGCAGCATCATGAACTGCGAGTTCGGCCAGAATCTTGCGATCGAGCTCAATCCCAGCCAGCTTCAGGCCGTGGATGAACTGCGAATAGCTGATGCCGTTGAGCTTCGCGGCTGCGCCAATGCGGACGATCCAGAGCGAGCGGAACTGACGCTTCTTCTGGCGGCGGCCAATATACGCAAACTTGAGGCCGCGCTCGACGGCTTCCTGCGCTGCCTGATAGAGCTTGGATTTTGTGAGGAAGTAGCCGCTTGCGCGCTTGAGAATCTTTTTGCGGCGGTCGTTGCGCTTAGTGCCACGTTTGACGCGAGGCATGGTGGGTTCTCCTTTGGGTACTGCGTTGTGCGGCTGGAGGTAGGAAATACCTCTTCACTCGCTTGGTTTATGCGGATCGTCTTGTCTTCAACTCGGAAGGCGAGTACTAAGACAGGGGCTAGCGGAAACTCTCGCTTTGCCCTGAACCCGTGAGGGTCGATCAGGCGTAGGGAATCATTCGGGCTACTTTGCGCTTATCCGCTTCAGACACCAGAACCGTGCCACTCAACTTCTTCTTGACCTTCTTGGTCTTGGAAGTCAGAATGTGGCGCTTCTTGGTTTGGCCCCGGAGAATCTTTCCTGTGCCGGTCTTCTTGAAGCGTTTCGCCGCGCCCTTGTGGGTCTTTAATTTGGGCATGGTTTTCCTGCTTGTTTAAGCATATTTCTGCTTTTAACGATTATACGGGAGAGGAGCCCGGGACGCTAGCCTGCGTTCTTCACCAACAGGGAGGAGACGAGGCTGCTCGTTGCGACGAGGCTGCTCGTTGCGACGAGGCTGCTCGTTGCGACGAGGCTGCTCGTTGCGACGAGGCTGCTCGTTGCGACGAGGCTGCTCGTTGCGACGAGGCTGCTCGTTGCGACGAGGCTGCTCGTTGCGACGAGGCTGCTCGTTGCGACGAGGCTGCTCGTTGCGACGAGGCTGCTCGTTGCGACGAGGCTGGTTGTGCGGCGGCCGGCAGCGCAACAAATCATCGGGTACCCCATCCCCCCGGATTTCCCGTCGAGTTCTGTGAGCCCGATGTCCCTCATGCGGCTTTCCTTTGAAGAAAGCCGCACATGCTGATGTGTCCAGCTTAGCGTGCGGGAAATCCGGGGTCCTTGACGGTGCTTTTCCGGCAAGGGTGGGAAGCCACACATCTCAACGCACACTATCGTGGTAACCCACCCTTCGCAAAAAAGCGAAGGATGGGGTACCCGGCATCCGGGGATTTACTTTCAAGAAGAAATCCGCAAGCTAGCGGCTCTGAAATCTACCCTGAGATTTGTTGCAGGGATAGAAGGCGGAGGGCGGAACCCCGCTTTACGATTGGGCGGATTGCGGCTGCTGGCCAGCGACGCCGGGAGCCGGCGGCTTGGGGGCGACAGGCTTCTTCGGCATCTCGGCCTTTTTGCCCGGAGCGAGAATGGCGTGCAGCGTGGTGCCTTCCATGCGCGGCATGAACTCGACAATGCCCGCGTCGCCCATATCCTGAATGAGGCGGTTGATGATGGCGTAACCGAGTTCACGGTGCGCCATCTGACGGCCTTTGAAGCGCAGCGAGGCTTTCACCTTGTCGCCTTCGCCCAGGAACCGGACGGCCTGATTCTTTTTGGTTTGATAATCGTGCTCGTCAACGGTCACGGAGAACTTCACTTCCTTGACGACGATCACTTTTTGCTTCTTGCGCGCAGCGCGGTCGCTCTTATCCTTCTCGTAGAGAAACTTGCCGTAATCCTGAATGCGGCACACCGGCGGCTGAGCCGTGGGCGACACTTCCACCAGGTCCAGACCACGTTCGCGGGCAATTTTCAAGGCTTCGAAGGGAGGCAGAATTCCTAGCTGTTCACCGTTTTCGTCGATGACGCGGATTTCCCGCGCGCGAATTCTGTCGTTGATGCGGATAAATGACTTGGCCGAACGCTTATCGATGGTTCTCCTCCAGTAACGAGAGACGCAAGGCCCCTCAAATAAAGCATAGCATTTCGATGCGCTGATTTAGAGAACACTCGCTCGAAATACCTCTTAAGCGGCAGCGACGCCTTTGAGCCCTGCTTCCGTAACGCCTGTGATGCATAAGCGAACATTCTGGTTGGCGGGCAGGCGCTCTTCGAGCTGCACTTCAAGGAAGTTGTCACTCAATGCCGGGGTCGTCGTACCTGGTGGGCTCTCGAGCGTGACTGCCGGCAGCTCGCGCCCGACGAATCCCTGCCGAAAAAGCCGGTTCTTGCCGGCGATCAGTGCGCGCAGCCGCGCCATGCGTTCTCCGACCACCTGGGATGCCACCGGAGATTGCTGGGCAGAGTGCCAGGCTCTTGTGCCAGGGCGGGCGGAGAAAGGAAACAGGTGCAGGTAAGTCAAGGGCTGGGCGGCGACGAAAGCAAAGCTCTCTTCAAACAAGCGGTCGGTCTCACCGGGAAAGCCCACCATAACATCCGCGCCGATGGCAGCCTCGGGCAGGCTCTCGCGAATCCGGCTCAGTTTTTCCGCATAGTGCCAGGGACGATAGCGCCGGTGCATGGCCCGCAAAATGGCATCCGATCCGGACTGCAGAGGCAAATGAGCATGGCGGGCCAGACGCATGCCGTTGCTTCCTCCGTGGTCTCCCTGGTCCCCATAGTCTTGGAAGAGCGCAAGAAGCTCAGGCGTCCAGTCCATGGGTTCGATGGAACTGAGACGCAGGCGAGGCAACGCCGTGTGCTCGAGAATCGCGCGTACCAGGTCTTCGAGGCTGCGCTTGGGCTGCAGATCTTTGCCCCAGCGGCCGAGATTAATCCCGGAAAGAACCAGTTCCTGCCCGCCCGCGGCGGCGAAGGCCCGCACATTGCTGAGGCAAGCATCGAGTGAAAGAGACCGGCTGTGGCCGCGGGTTACGGGAATGATGCAGAAGGAACAGCGGTTGCCGCAACCGTCCTGCACCTTAAGATTTGGCCGCGTTTGCCCACTGCCGGCCTCTCTAGCCCAGCCACCCTGGGGCATGGACAGCTCAGAGTGAGCAAATGTGTCATCGACATAAACGCTGGCTGACTGATTTTGCGCCAATGCGGCCAAGGGGACAAAGTTTCCCGCCTGCTGCGCGATCTCAGCAACCAGACCCTTGTGGCTGTTACCGATGACGGCATGCACGCCAGGCAATGCGGCGACCTCTTGCGGGGCTCGCTGGGCGTAACAACCGGTCACCAGAATGCGTGCTTGCGGATTCTCTCGATGCACTCGACGCACGTAGGCACGGAGCGTCTTATCCGCCTGCGCGGTCACGCTGCACGTATTGGCGACAATCACATCGGCCCGGGTCGAATCAACGGCCGGGGTCAGCCCGCGATGTCGCAATTCGGCGCCGATGATCTCGCCGTCAGCCCGGCTGGCGCGGCATCCGAAGTTCTCGACATGGTATTCTGCCACCTTGCCAGTCTAGAGCAACCAATGGATGGATACGCTCGAAAGATGGCCCATTCAGGCAAGTTTGGCAGCCTGAATAGCCCAGAGCTTTCTTTTCTATCTACAGCCACTGCAATCTGGAGCTTTCCCCATGAAACGTCGCATTCTTCTGGTAGATGACGAGCTGGCGATTCTGCTTACGCTCAAAGCTGTACTTGAAATGAATGACTTCGAAGTAGAAACGGCAGCCTCGGCCCGTGAGGCGCGGACGAAGTTGAAAGGCAGCACGTTCCACATGGTCATTACCGACATGCGGATGGAAAGCGAAACAGCCGGACTAGAGGTCGTACGAGCCGCAAAGCAGGCACCGTACCAGCCCGCGGTGGCCATGCTGACGGCGTTCCCTGTACCAGGTTCAGAATGGCGGGACGAGGGCATGGACGAGATGCTGGTCAAACCCATGAACATCATGAGTCTGCTGCGGCAAATCGAGGCGCTGCTTGTGACACACGAAGACGATAAGCAAAAGGCAGCTAAGCCGCCCGCCCCCGTGAAAGCGGCGGCCCGCCCGGCAGCACGCAAGCCGGCAACAGCACACTGACCTGTCTGAACCGGCTGGCCTGAAAAACCAATTGTCCCGGAACTAAGGCCTATGACCGGCGCCGCGTTTGGGCAGGCCAGCCTCGGCTCAAACCAGTATCAGGCGTGCGTGCCCAAACGCGCGAGTTCAGGCACGCGTTCATGCCATCCTGTAGCGCCGCTTGCGGATCTCCGCCTACAAATTTCCACTTGCAGAGCCGTGCTTGCTAAGCTGCACTTACGGGTGGGTCACTTATGCGCGATCTTATGCCGTGCCCTTCGTCAGGGAGTTACACGCAGGTAGTTACCTGGCGCGACGAATCGCTGCCGATGGCACCATGAAAGAAGACCGCTTCTACTAAGAAGCGACGCTGGCCACGATCGTAGCCGGAACCGGTGGCCGCCGCTGCTGGAAGCAGGACCGGCAAAGCACCGGGCGACCTTGCGTTGGCTTAAAGGGAACAGTAGTTTCGGTGGCGCACTCCGAACAAACCGTTCGGGTTTCTGTGCGCACGCCGTTGCCGGCTCCCGCCACTCGCTTAATTTTGCATTGTTTGCAGCGCTTGGGATCGTTCTTGAACTGCTTGTCGTGAAAGAACAATTGCTCGCCGGCGGTAAATACGAAATCGTTACCGCAGTCAGAACATTTCAGAATCTTGTCGATGAAGTCCATTACGCGTCCCCCCGAACATGCCTTGGAATTTTCTGCTATTCCGTCGACGAATTGCTCAGTTGGCGTCTTGTCCCCAGTTGAGCTTGATTCGTCTTCAATTCGACAAACTTCATCTCACCTCCCAACTTCGAGAATGGGAGGTGAAATGAAACTAAACTACTTTTCACAACTTTTTGAAGACAAATTGCTGAAAACTGCGAAATGGCCGGCTTACCGTGAATTTGGGGAATACGGTAAGCCGGCGTTGCGGGGCCTAATCCTGCTCTTTTCTTGCTTTCTTACGATTCCGCTTGCGCGCCAGTGCTTCTTTTACTCGACGGCGCTCGCCAGGTTTCAGGTAAAAGGAGTGACGCTTCACTTCCTTAATGATGTCTTCCTGTTGAACCTTGCGCTTAAACCGGCGCAATGCATTTTCAAGCGGTTCGCCTTCCTGCACACGAACCTCTGCCAAATGAACCACACCTCCAAACATCCCAATTGGGTCATTACAGGATACGTTACCTTTGAGGCATGACGTCAAGCTTAATCAGCGTGTGCTGATGGATTTTTCCGGGAAGGCTTGCGTAGTTTTGCCCGGGAAACGAAGGGAATTCTCATGATTCGCAGTTATCTCGGGCACACCCCGGTCGTTCCCAGCTCGTGCTATGTCGACCTTTCCGCCCAGATTTTGGGGGAAGTTGTGCTGGGCGAACGCTCCAGCGTCTGGATGAATGCCGTTCTGCGGGGCGACGTGCACGCGATCCGGGTGGGCGCCCATAGCAACGTGCAGGATTGCGCAGTGCTGCACGGCATGCGCTACAAATACCCGGTGATTGTGGGCGATTGGGTGACCATCGGGCACAATGCGACGGTTCACGGATGCGTGATCGAAGATGCCTGTCTCATCGGCATGGGGGCAACCGTGCTCAACAACGCACGAATCGGTGAGGGCTCAATCATCGCTGCCGGAGCGGTTATTCCCGAAAATACTATCGTGCCCCCGAATACGCTTTGGGCCGGCGTGCCGGGGAAAGAGAGGCGGCGTTTAGACCCAAAAGACCGCGAAGAGATCCTGCAATATGCGCGCAATTATGTGGACTACACAGCGAATTACTTGAAGGAACAGCATAACTGGGAGGGATAAGTACTTCCTTCAAAGAAATTGAGCTTTGCCCATCCGGAGAAGCTATGCCTTTTGTTTTTCAGGCTGTCGGGCTCAGCGCCCCTGCCCTGAGTGGAACCAATCAGAATGCGCCTGTATTCTGGTAAACAGTTGGATACTTCGGTACTTATGAGCACTTTGCAAGCTATCCGCGGCACCCGTGACCTGCTGCCGCCGGAGACCGGCCTCTGGAACCACATTGACGCGATCGCCCGCAGCGTTTTCGAGCGCTATGGGTTTGGCGAAATTCGTACGCCCATCTTTGAAGACACGCAGCTCTTCGCCCGCGGCGTTGGCGAAGAGACCGACATCGTTTCCAAGGAAATGTACACCTTCATTCCGGCAGCCGAGCCCCCGCGGCAAGGCAGAAGCCAGCCCGATACACCCCAGTCGCTGACGCTGCGCCCGGAGAATACCGCCGGGGTGGTGCGCGCCTATATTGAGCACAAACTCGGCGAGACCGGCCAACTGCAAAAGCTGTATTACATCGGGCCCCAGTTCCGCCGCGAACGGCCGCAAAGGGGCCGTTACCGCCAATTCTTCCAGATCGGCGCCGAGGTGATCGGGCCGCCCAGCGCAGGCAGCGAGTCCCCTTTGCGTGATGCAGAAGTGCTGGAGATGCTGGCAACGTTGCTCAATGAGCTGGGAATCACCAGTTGGAAGCTACTGCTAAACTCCGTCGGATCTGCCACCGACCGTCCACGCTACGTGCAGACATTGCGAACGGCACTCGAGCCTGTTGTCGGAAGCATGTGTCAGGATTGCCAGCGCAGGGCCGTAACCAACCCTCTGCGCGTACTGGATTGCAAACACCCGCAAGATCAAGCCATCATCGCCGGACTGCCGCGCATCTGGGATTCGCTCGATGAAGGATCGAAAGAGCATTTTGCCGCCGTTTGCACGGCGCTCGACGCCTGCGGAGTAGCCTACGAGCATGACCATCGGCTGGTGCGGGGCCTGGACTACTACACCCGCACAACCTTCGAATTCGTTTCCACCACGTCGGGTGAGGGTGGCCTGGGAACGCAGAACGCCTTGCTGGGCGGTGGCCGTTATGACGGACTTTCGGAGCTGATCGGCGGCCCAAAGGCGCCAGGCATTGGCTTTGCCATCGGCGAGGATCGCCTGGTACTTACCCTGGAGGCGCAGGCAAAACGGACGGCGCAACTCGCTGCGGCTTATGTCGCTCCCCTGGGAGACCGAATGAACCCGGCCGCACTTTCTCTGGCTAAAGAGCTGCGCGCCGCCGGCTTAAAGATCGAATTGGGCGATGGATCGTTTCGCTTGAAAAAATCGTTCGAGACGGCCAATAAACTGGCGCATGCCATCGTGATTGTGGGCGAAGACGAAGTGGCTTCCGGTATCTTGACAGTAAAGCACTTTGCCTCCGCCGAGCAGTACAAGGTACCCCGCGCGCAACTCGGCGAGAAGCTCGCCGCGCTGGGCACTCTTCCTTCCACTTCAACTTCAAATTAGGACATCCGCTTTGCTCGACTTTTTAGGTACTCTTCAGCGCACGCACACCTGTGGCCAGCTCCGCGCGCAGCAGGCCGGGGAACAGGTCATCCTCATGGGATGGGTCAACCGCCGCCGGGATCATGGCAACCTGATTTTTCTCGACCTGCGGGACCGCACCGGCATGACGCAGATCGTACTCGACAAGGATCTGACGCCCGAGGGCCACGGCAAGGCCGAACATGTACGGCCCGAGTATGTCGTAGCGGTGGTGGGTAAGGTACGCCTGCGCAGCGCAGAAGTGATCAACCCCAAGATGGCGACGGGCGAAGTGGAGATAGCTGCCGAAAAATTGTTGGTCCTGAATGACTCCAGGGTTCCACCGTTTTCCCCCGCCGAAGACGCCATCGCCAATGAAGAGTTGCGCCTGAAGTATCGCTATATCGATCTGCGGCGGCAACAGATGCAGCAGAACTTTGAGCAGCGCCATAAGATCACGCGGGCCGTGCGAGAAAGCTTGTCGAACCAGGGTTTCCTCGAAATCGAAACCCCGTTCATGACGCGCTCGACGCCGGAAGGAGCACGCGATTACCTGGTCCCCAGCCGCGTGCATGGCGGCCATTTCTATGCCCTGCCGCAATCGCCACAGCTCTTCAAGCAGATCCTTATGATCTCGGGCTTCGATCGCTATTTCCAAATCGCCCGTTGTTTCCGGGATGAGGACCTCCGTGCCGACCGGCAACCGGAGTTCACCCAGATCGATCTGGAGATGACTTTTGTGAATCAGGAAGACGTCTTCCGTGTTGTTGAGACGTTTTTGCGCGAGGCATTCGACGCCGTGGGTGTTGTGCTGCCCACTCCTTTCCCACGCATCACGTATGACGAATCCATGCGTCGCTTCGGCATCGACAAACCGGACCTGCGCATGCCCGGCCTCACCGATGTTCGCTCGGCTTTCAGCGATGAAGAGTTGCAGACCCTGGCGATCGACCCGAACTTGCCGGTCGTAGTTGTGTGTATTCCCCGCGTGGGCGAGCTGTCGCGCAAGGAGCGCGACGACAATCGTCCGTTCTTCGACGCCAGCAAAGGCGCAAAGCTGATCGATGACTGGAAGCGCCTGGAAAAGGGCTTTCCCGAAGCGGTGAAGAAGGTACGTGCTCTCGTCCCTGCGCGGACGGAAGGCGATGCGGAAGACTTGTTGCTGCTCGTCGCTGGAGACGCAACCGTCCATGTGCAGGCAAGTGACACCAAGGCGCATGGCCATCTCTCAGAGCGCGAGATCGCCGTCTTGTCGGCGGCCGGAAACCTGCGTGTGGAGTTGGCGCGGCGTTACGCTGACCGGCACAAGATCTCAGACCTTACCGATAGCGTCGTTCAGTCATCTGAGCGGCTCGCGGGCAAGCAGTTGGACGGCAGCGTGGCCTTTCGCCCCATCTGGGTTACGGACTTCCCCATGTTTGAATTCGATAAGGAATCGCAGCGCTGGCTGCCGGCCCATCATCCATTCACCTCTCCGCACGAGGAGGATATGGAACGGCTGGTGTCTGACCCCGCATCGGTTCGCGCACGCTACTACGACCTGGCAATGAACGGACTGGAACTGGGCTCCGGCTCTATTCGTATTCACCGGCAGGATGTGCAGCAGGAAATTTTCCGCGCCCTGGGCATGAGCGAAGAGGAGGCGCGGGAGCGCTTCGGGTTCTTCCTGGAAGCACTCACCTACGGTACGCCGCCACACGGTGGCATCGCTTTAGGCCTCGACCGCATCGCCATGATTTTGTCTGGCGCCCAAAGTCTGCGTGAAGTGATCGCATTTCCGAAGACCGCGAAGGCGATCGACCTGATGGTCGATGCGCCTACACCAGTGAGCGCGCAGCAGCTCAAGGAGCTGCATATCCGCACCACGCTCTGAGTGCGTGGTGTCCACCCACCCGGGATCGGTTGCTTGTTGAGAAAGGGATGAACTGGGACGAAACTGGTCCGTGCAGGATCAGTTCATCCACTTGCGGTCGTTTGGGTCGCGCTTGGCATCGGGGTCGATGTAGCGGCCTTCGTTGTCGAAGCGTACATCGCGGTTCTGCTTGCGCATGTATACCTCAAACTTGCGCGCTGCCTTGCGCCGCTTCCAGCGATAGTAGTTGTTGCGCAAGCCGAAAATACCTTCGCTGACCGACGAGGTCATCCGTCGCCGTGGCGCCTGCCGGGCAAAAAGATAACCGATGCCCGCACCGCTGAGAATCGTGAGGTATGCCAGTGCAGGGCCGCCCGATAACAGCAGCGCTACCTCGATCAACATGTAAACAATGACCAGGTATTTCGCCTTGATGGCCACCGGCAGCGGAAACATGTACATCTCGAGGTCTCCGAACAGTGCCGCGAAGGCGGCCAGCAGGCCGAAGAGGGCAGCATCTCCGCTATTCGTGCTGGAGAGGGGGCTTGCATGGAAAATGTGCGTGAAGCTGAGAGCGCTCCCCACGAGGCCGCCGCCAACGGCACAGAGAAAGTAGATTTCCAGCAGCCAGCGGCTTCCTTTGGAATTTTCGAGAAAGGAGCCGATAAACCACAAAGTGAGCATGTTGAAGGCGACATGGAGGACGCCCGTGTTGAGGAAGCTGTAGGTAAACGGCTGCCAGACCCACCCGTGCAGCAGCAGGGCCGGGGTGAGCGAGAAGTAGGTAAAGATCGACAGCGCAATGCCGGGCGCCGCGTATTGCAGCAGCAACAGCAAAAAGAAGATGGCAACGTTCGCCATGACCAGTTGGCTGGTGACGCCGCGAAAGCTCGGGAACGAAAGAGCGGACATGCCGCCACGAGGAAAGCGTGCCATGATTCTTATGTAAGACTAACGCTTTTTTTCGCGGTACGATTTGAAAGTAGGACCAAGTTCCTTGACGAGCGGGGTGTTCTCCCGGAAACTAGCCAAGCCGCAACCTTCGCCGTGCGGTCATTGTCCTTCAAATACCCGTGAAAGGAGAGTTGTATGCCAGTGTGTCAGGAATGCGAAAGCGTTCTGGATTTTGAGCCCGACGACGTGGAGGAAGGCGACATTGTGGTCTGCGACGAGTGCGGGACCGAATTTGAGGTGGTAGCCACCGAACCGCTCGAACTCTCCAAGGTAGATGAGGAAGGCTATGATGAGGACGACACGGCACAGGCCAATGAGGAAGAAGAATGAGACTGGTTTTTTCGGAAGAAGTGCCTGATTTCGCGCCGGTGCGCGCGTTCAGCAGCGATGCTCACGTACCTGGAAGTATTCCTGTAGCAAAACCCATAAGCGCCCAGAAATCAGAGATTAAGCACTCGGCGGTTACGCAATCGGCCGAAAAGAACCGTGTCTCTATGAATCGGTCCCGTACCCGCTCAATTCCTTCTGTCCTGATCCTGCTGATTGCTGCCCTGGCTGTGCTCGCGTTCGCTCACGCACAAGCCCAGGCGGTGCGCCTCGTCCAGGGGGTCGTACGCAACTCGGACGATCAGCCGCAGGCGAATGCGGTTGTTTATCTGCAGGACCAAAAGAATCTTGAGGTGAGAACTTTCATCGTCCAGCCGGACGGTCGCTACCGTTTCGGACAGATGAGCCCCGACGTGGACTATCAACTCTGGGCGCAGTTTAAAGGACACAAATCCAAAACCAGGTCCATCAGCTCCTTCGACAGCAAAAAGGAATTTGACTTCGACTTGAAAATCGATACCTCGAAGTAAGCAAGCACCCGGAAACAAAAAAGCCGCCCCGAGGGGCGGCTTTTTGTTTTCAGTGCGTTCGTTCTTAGTCGTGTTCCTGACGCTTCCAGTTGACCAGATCACCCAGAGTGGTGGTCGAGCTCGAAACCGGCTGCTTGTAGGCTTCCACATCAGCGCGGCTGGCTTCTTCGCCCACTGCCCGGAGACTGAGACCGACCTTCTTCTCATCCTGATTCATCTTGATGATCTTGAAGTCGTGTTCCTGACCTGTCTCGAGCTTCATGGCAGAACCAGCCGTGTCGGCCGCCTCGGAAACGTGGCAGAGTCCTTCCACGCCTTCAGCGATTTCGATGAATGCCCCGAACTGAGCAGTACGCAGAACCTTACCCTTGACCACGTCACCCACGCGATGCTGGGCAAAGAAAGTCTCCCAGACGTCGGGCAGCAACTGCTTGATACCGAGAGAGAGGCGGCGATTCTCGGCTTCTACACCGAGTACCACGGCGCGTACCTTCTCGCCCTTCTTGAGGATCTCAGAAGGATGCTTCACCCGTTTGGTCCAGCTCAGATTGCTTACGTGCACCAGGCCATCGATGCCGTCTTCAATCTCAATGAAGGCGCCAAAGTCGGTGAGGTTGCGCACCCGGCCTTCTACGATCGTGCCCGCGGGATAGCGCTCAGAGAGATGCTCCCATGGGTTCTTCGAGCAATTGCTTCATGCCAAGTGAAATGCGGCGATCATTGGGGTTGACGCTGAGAACGATCGTCTCCACCTCGTCGCCCGGCTTGACCAGCTTGGAGGGATGCTTCATCCGCTTGGACCAGGTCATCTCAGACACGTGGACCAAACCTTCAATCCCCTGCTCCAGCTCAACAAAAGAGCCGTAGTCGGTGACGCTTAGGACGCGGCCGCGTACCCGTGCCCCAATGGGATAGCGCTCCACCGCATCGAGCCACGGGTCGGGGGTGAGCTGCTTAAAGCCCAGCGAGACGCGCTGCTTGTCACGGTCGAATTTGAGCACCTTGACCTGGATCTCGTCAGCGACGTTCACCAGATCGCGAGGATGGGTCAACCGCCCCCACGACATATCGGTGATGTGCAACAGGCCATCAATGCCGCCCAGGTCGACGAAGGCGCCGTAATCGGTCAGGTTCTTCACGGTACCGGTTAGGATCGCGCCTTCTTCCAAATGCTCAAGCGTCAGGCTGCGCTTGCTGGTCTGCTCTTCTTCGAGGAGCTCTTTGCGCGAAACGACGACGTTTCCGCGCTTTTTATTCAACTTGATAACCCGGACTTCGATCTGTTGGCCGATGTAGCCATCAAGATTGCGAACCGGACGAATTTCCAACTGCGAGCCGGGCAAGAATGCCTTGATGCCGATGTCGACGGTGAGACCGCCCTTTACGCGGCCGAGGACCGTGCCGATCACCGGGGTCTTCTCATTGGCTGCGCGTTCGATCGCGTCCCAAACCCGGTGACGCTGTGCCTTGTCGTAGCTCAACAGGAAGCCGCCTTCAGCTTCTTCGCGCTCCACGACCACTTCGACCGTGTCGCCTGCCTTGAGCTTGGACTGGCCAGTGTGATCCAGAACCTGTTCCAGCGGAATGAGACCTTCGGACTTGAGCCCTACGTCGACGACGACATGCTTGTCGGTGAGCTTGATCACGGTGCCGGTCACGACGTTGTCGTCGTAAGCCTGGGCGGCTGCTTCGGCAGCTTGTTCTCGATCGAACGACTCGAGGGCGGCTGCGAAATCTTCCATACCGGTCAGTTCAGTATCGTCAGAGCGGGTTACGGCAGATTCGATGTGGTGCGGCTCGCTGGGGGTGTCAGCTTGCGGGTTGTGGGCTAATTCTTCGGTCGGATCGAAATGATCCACCGGTGCATCTAGCGTTGGGGTTTGCGTTTCGGTGTTCAGGTTTGCGCTCTCGGTTCGTTCAGGATTTAGGACGTCTGCCATGAATGCCAGCTCCGGATTCTCGATCGGTCACTCTTGATCCGTCCATCTCTACAGGTATTTCGATGAATCACAGCGTTCCGCGATTCATTCCTGCAGCGTGCTTCACCAGTGTTCGCGGGCTTCGTGGCAAAGCCGACACCGTAAAGCCTACTCCGAATCCCTTCCGCCAGAAACGTTCTGAGGGAGACTGTCAGTGGAGCCAGAGGGAGTGGCTTAGCACTTTGATCAATCTCCGGTAGGAGCATCCGGGAGGGGGGGTCAAGCTTGAGCGGTGATGGACGTCTACGTATGAATCCTCTACGTAGACCGTTCATACACAACTATAGCAACCGCTTGGAAAGCATGTCAACGAACTCCGCAGGCACCGCAAGCCGCTAAAACAGCGGCTAAGAGCTATTTTTATGCACTTTTAACTTAACCGCGGAGTAGTGAGCGTCAGCGGGCCGGAATCAGCAGTCTTTTCAGCGCTGCTCCGTATACTGGACGGCATGGACTACCTGTGGACGCCCTGGCGCTACGCCTACCTGGTCGACGCCGACCCCAACGCGCCCAAAGGGGCACGAAAAGGAGTGCCAGAGGCGCTGGCGGCCTGGCCAGGGGATTGCCACTGCGTGTTTTGCAATCTAATTGCCGCCGCTCGCTACGCGATCGCGCAGGGCGCCCCGCCGGCGGAGGCCGAGCGGGCCGCCCACGTTGTGCTGCAGGCGGAATATAGCTTCATCTGCCTGAACGCCTATCCCTATACCTCCGGCCACGTGATGATCGTGCCCTATGCCCACGAGGAGACCCTCGCCGGACTCGATCAAGCGGCTGCCATCGAGATGATGACGCTGGCCCAACGCACCGACGCCGTTTTGCGCCAGGTATATGCCCCCCAGGGAATCAACATGGGGTTGAACCTCGGGCAGGCGGCCGGGGCGGGAATCGCCCCGCATCTGCACATGCACGCGTTGCCGCGCTGGATAGGCGACTCCAACTTCATGACCGTGATCGGAGAGACCCGCGTGCTGCCCGAAACATTGGACACGACCTGGCAACGGCTGCGAGCGGGGTTCGGACTGTAGCCGGCTTTCACCGGTGATAGTTACTGGTGAGGAGAATCGCAAATCCCTCCACTCGGCTCCCCTGGCTTTCCCAGCGGCTACGGCAGATTCGACGAATCTTCGAGTTCCGGCTCTGGCAGTTCCAGGGTTTCCTGCTGGGCCATCTCTACTAATCCCTGAGCAATCTGCTTGGTGGGTTTCACCCCGAGTTCCTTGAGCATTTCTGCCTGGCGAATCACGTTGCCCCTGCCGGTATGCAGCTTCGCCATGGCTTCGGCATGGCTCCGCTGGGCAGCTTCAAGACGGGCCCCCACCTCGCCAAAATCAGCCACGAACGAGGCCAGCTTGTTGTAGAGATCGGCGCCTTTTCTGGCAATTTCCTCCACATTCCGCTTCTGCTGCTCCTGACGCCAAAGGGAGGAGACCGTGCGCAACACGAACAAGAGCGTGCTTGGGCTGACCAACAGGACGTTGCGCTGCCACGCCTGTTCCCACAACGTCTCGTCCCGCGAAATGGCCAGCATGAAGGCAGGCTCGATCGGCAAAAACATAATCACGAAATCGAGAGAATTCAGACCGTACAGCGTCTGATAATTTTTCTCTCCCAACCCTCGGATATGCGACCGCACCGATTGGATGTGGCTATCGGCAGCAAGGGTCCGCGCTGCCTCGCTTTCCGCAGTGCTGTGGCTCTCGTAGTGCACGAGCGAAACCTTGGAATCGACCACCAGGTGACGGTCCCCAGGCAAATGGATCACCACATCCGGCTGAACTCGCCTGCCATTGTCTGCGGAATAGCTTTCCTGGGCATCGTATTCGTGTCCCGCCCGGAGCCCCGCGGACTCGAGAATCCTTTCCAGGATCAACTCGCCCCAGGTTCCCTGCGCCTTATTCGATCCCCGCAACGCAGTGGCCAGATTATTTGCCTGTTCTGTAATGCGGGTGTTCGACTCAAACAATTGCCGGATATGCGCCGTAAGATCCGCACTCCCTCTCACTTGTTCCAGGCGAGCGGCCTCCACCTTGCTTTGAAAATCCTCCAATCGACTCTTGAGCGGGGCGAGCACCTGGTCGAGACCAGACTGATTCTGCTCGGCGAAGCGCCTCGATTTCTCCTCCAAGACTTCACTAGCCAGAGATTTGAAGGTCTCCGGCAGGCTCACGCGCATCTGTTCCGCCATGCGTTCGCTGGCCGCGTGGCGTTCTTCAAGGCGCGCGATGGTCGCCTGCTGGTTCGCGTTCACGCTGTAAGCCTGGTCGAGGCGGGAACGGGTATCGTCTAACTGGTCCTGCAGGTTTTTCGCGGATTTCTCAAGAACCGCTCGCTGTTCGAGGGATAGCCGCTCGAACTCGGCGCGCTGCTCAGCGAAGCGCCGGCGCTCAAAATAAGTGGCCAGAACGCTGCCGGCGAGTAAGGCGCCGGCCACCGCCAAAAGGAGTGTAATCATGTTGGGAAACGTTGCCCTCTGCTTTTTTGACTTTACTCGCCCCTGGCGGCAAGCAGGATGGCAAAGGTCCTGTGGAAAGATGGGCCGTGCCGCGCTTTACACCACTTGGAGCCCTCAGTAGACTGAGAACTTTGGGGCCGTGAACTGCGCGGGTTGCGGGTTAGGCCGTTTTTCCTGTTGATGTCTCCTGCCAGGCATTGGCTTCTGCTGCAGATGGCGCCCCCGGGCTCCCTGTAAAAGGCCAAATTCCTCTCTTTGGCAGGTGGCGCCTGGAGGAAAACCGGAACATCGCTTCGCCGCATTCCCGGACCGTTCGCCCAACCTTGCAGGGTGCAAGCCCTCTAACAAGTTGTTACATAGACAGGAGAACGGCATGGCAGCAGCAGTAGAAGAAAAGGTAAAGCAAATTATCGTCGAGCAACTTCAGGTGGACGAGGCCGAAGTCACTCCCAGCGCATCGTTTCAGGAAGATCTCGGCGCCGACTCGCTCGACGTGGTGGAGCTGGTGATGCAGTTTGAAGAAGCGTTCGACCTGGAAATTCCGGACGAAGACGCGGAAAAAATCAAGACTGTGAAAGACGCTACCGAATACATCGAGAAGAACGCGAAAGGCAAGTAACTTTGTCACGAAGGGTCGTCGTTACAGGCATCGGGTTGCTATGCGGCGTGGGCAATTCCGCTCTCGAGGTCTGGGATAACCTGCTGGCCGGCAAGAGCGGAATGGCTCCTATCACCAGCTTCGATACGACGGGGTTTCCCGTAACGTTCGCGGCTGAGGTGAAGAACTTTAATCCACTTGATTTTGTGGACAAGAAGGAAGCGCGCAAAATGGGACGCTTTATCCATTTTGCGCTTGCCGCCACCCAGGAAGCGATGGCGCACTCAGGCCTAAAGATCGGCCCTGAGAATGCCGAGCGGGTGGGAGTACACATCGGATCCGGTATCGGCGGTTTCGATGTCATTGAACGGGAACACACCGCCATGCTCCAGGGCGGTCCGCGCAAAATTTCTCCATTTTTTATTCCTGGAACCATCGTCAACCTCGCAGCCGGTCACGTCAGCATCCGATACGGGGCGCTGGGGCCGAATGAAGCGACCTCGACCGCCTGTACAACCAGTGCGCATTCGGTCGGGAACGCATATCGCACCATTCAGAGAGACGACGCGGATGTGATGATCGCCGGCGGCGCCGAGGCCGCCATCACACCTATGGGCGTGGGCGGGTTTGCCGCCATGCGCGCCCTCTCGACGCGCAACGACGATCCGCAACATGCGTGCCGGCCTTTCGACAAAGATCGCGATGGATTTGTAGTCGGGGAAGGCGCTGGCATCCTGGTTCTGGAAGAACTGGAACATGCGCGCGCGCGGGGCGCCAAAATCCTCGCGGAAATTGTCGGCTATGGCATGAGTGCCGATGCCTATCACATGACCAGCATGGCGCCGGAGGGAGTAGGCTGCCTGCGCGCCATGCATAACGCTCTGAAGAGCGCGGGCCTGCCCCCCTCAGCCGTTGGCTATGTGAATGCGCATGCCACTTCGACTCCCCTGGGCGATGCGCTCGAAACGGCAGCCATCAAAAACCTTTTTGGCGAACGCGCCCAAAGCGGTGAATTGCTGGTGAGCTCGACGAAATCGATGACGGGACATCTGCTGGGTGGCGCCGGCGGCCTCGAGGCCGGCATCACCATCATGGCGCTGGAAAATCAGATTCTTCCCCCCACCATGAATCTGGATGACCCCGACCCGGCCTGCGATTTGAACTACATACCCAACAAGGCTCAGGCAGCCAAGGTCGACGTGGCGCTGTCGAACTCTTTCGGCTTCGGGGGCACCAACGGCGCACTGGTCTTCCGTCGCTGGACGGAATAGACCGCAGTTCACATCTGGCTTCTACTGCGAATGTGGGATGAAGCTCTTGGTTCGTCAAGGGCTTATCGGCGATCGTCGCTTCCTGATCGTGGGATCATAGTCTCTAGTTTGGCCCGCCTAAGGAGGCAGATGAAGCGACTTGCCACAGGATTGATTTGCATGTTGCCCGCAGCAGCTTGCTTCGCGGCGTGTGGAAACACCACGCCCGTCTCGGATGAAATGAAGGTTTCGAATGCCGTGGTCATCGCCACGGTCATGGAGTCGCGACAAGTTCCCCAGTCCTGGGACAGCCTGGACGGCACCGAATATGTCGTGCACGTCGACAAGAAGGTCAAGGGCAGGCAGACGGGTGAGATCACCGTCTTCAGTGAGCACCGCGACAACCGGGTCAACCTGCAGTCGGGCAGGCAATACCTTCTCTTCCTCACCAACAACAATGAGCACTGGTTGGTGAACACATGTGGGAATTCCGGTCCCGTGGAGGAAGAGAGCGCGGTCATCAAGCAGATAGGCCACGCAGCCAGCGTCGATTAGAGCAGAACCAGCATAGGCGTACCCCATCGACATCGGGGAAGTTGGATTTTTCTTGATTAAAAATCCAGTCAAGCGTCCTTGCCGCTGAGTATTTTCGCGATGGGTGTAGAACGAAGCAACCGGCCTTTACGTGGTTTTCTCCCAAAGAAAACCACACCTCACTGCTCTTACCGGGCCACAGTAATTGCGAAAATGCTTTGAGTACAGTCGTGCTGGTTCTGCTCTAAAGAAACGCTCGCCTCTTCACGGCATCATGTGAAAACAGCACGCCTGTTTCGTTACGTCCACATTCTTCTCTGAACGTCTCCGAAGACTCCCCATCGCTTCCCCTGGGGAGTCCGCACTTGCCTCATAACACCATGACGGTTGCTTATCAAGAGCGTTCTCCGCGCTCCGGTACCGTGGTGCGCACATTAGTACCTGAATTGTGAAAGTATCGCTCTAACCCCAATAAATACTGGCCTTTTCACACGCTGCGGCCTTCGCACGCATGCAGAACCTGCGTATGGAAAACCTCGCTGATCTCATCACCGAGCGCATCGTTACCTTAGATTCGCTGAGACCCCACCGAAGTAAGGGTCCTGCAATACAATCCAATTGCTATCCCCCAAGTGGTGCGGCAAGCTAACACTTAAGTCGTAGGGATACAACTTAAGTCGTAGCCCACATATCAATTCGTAACCCCGAGGAGGGTTTGTGAAAAAGCTTGCCATTGCCTTAATTCTCTGCCTGAGTGCGGTCAACGGATTCTCCCAGCAGTGCGGGACTAATCGCGTCAGCGCCCACAAGGAGATGCAGATCTCGTCTTCTGTCCTCGTGGGTATAGTGACCGCAGCCGAACCGGTACCGGAGGCTTGGGATTTTCTGGACGGTGTGAACTACACGGTCCGTGTCGAGTCAAAAATCCACGGTAACGTTCATGCCAATCAGGAAGTGACGGTCTTCAGTGAGAACAGCACGCACTTCTTCCCGATGTATGTGGGTCAGCAATACCTGTTGTATCTACAGCCGCAGTACGGGCGTTACCAGGTCGACAATTGCGGCAATTCCCACCCAACCGAAGAGGTCATCACGTCGAGCAAGCAGCCGAAGTTGACCTCTGCGCGAGGTTTCTAAGGCTCCAGAGCTTTCTAACTTTGTAGTCCTGCTTTATCTGCCTTGGAAAGGGGTGCCGCGAGAGCGGCACCCCTTTTCTCCGTTGGGGAAGGAGAGGTTTAGTTCCACGTGCAACTATTCAGCAGAGAGAAAGAGGTACCTCAGGGGCAGAAGCCCTCAGGTCAGAACTAGTCGACGGCACAGCCTGAACAAGCTGCGGAAAACTCAATTCTTTGAAGGGTACGGGCTTTTAGCCCGTACATAACTCTTGCGCAATGAGTCCGGCTTCAGCCGCTGAGGGAGCGATTTCTCGCTTAAAAAGGCCTTTTCCGCAGCCTGAAGGCCATGCCCGAAACAACTGCTCACCAGCAATTGGCACGGCCTAATGCTCGCTGCGGCGAGTAGGCCGTGCCCTGCCAGGATGCTCAAGGAGCAAAGTTGCTCGTTTCGTCCGCAGCTTCTGAAACGCCCTATTGCAGAAGCGTGCCGTTCTCCGGTTCTATCTTGGCTTCTTCCGGCGGAATGACGACCGCAGCAGCAACCTTGTCCTGTTCCTCAAGATTCAGCAGCCGTACGCCCTGCGTCGAACGCCCCGCAGCGCGAATGGTCTTGGTATCAATCCGGATGATCTTGCCGTACTGGCTGATCACCATGAGCTCCGAGGTCTCATCGACCAGCAGGATCGCGCTCACCTTGCCATTGCGGGCCGTCGTCTTGACGTTGATGACGCCCTTGCCGCCCCGTGTCTGCAGGCGGTACTCGTCGACGTCCGTACGCTTGCCGTAGCCCTGTTCGGTGATCGAAAGAATGAGCGAGGGCGAGTGTTCTCCCGCGCCATTTTTCTTGCGTTCAAGCGGGGTCGCGGCCAGCCCGACAAGGTAGTCTCCCTTGACCAGATCAATGCCACGAACACCATAAGCAGGCCGACCCATGGAACGAACATTCTCTTCGCCAAAGCGAATCGCCATGCCCTGATGCGTCGCCAGGAAGATGATCTGATTGCCGTCGGTGTTGCAGGCGCCAATCAACTCGTCATCGTCATCGATACCGATGGCGATAATGCCGCGCGCCATCACATTCGAGAAATCCTTGAGCGGCGTCTTCTTGACCGTGCCCTTGCGGGTGGCGAAGAAGATGAACTTGCCATCCTCTTCCAGGTTGCGTACAGGCAGAATCGTCCGCACATTCTCACCCGGCTGCAGGTTGAGCAAGCTGGCCATGGACTTGCCTTTGCCCGCCGCGCCCACGTCCGGTATCTCGTAGACCTTGAGCCAGTAAACGCGCCCGGTGTTGGTGAAGCAGAGCAGATAGGCATGGGTCGAATCGACAATGAGCTGGGAGACAAAGTCCTCTTCCCGCGTCTTCATGCCCAGCCGCCCGGTGCCCCCACGCCGCTGCTGCCGGTAGATGGAAATAGGCGTGCGCTTGAGGTAGCCGGAGTGGGAAACCGTGACAGCGACTTGTTCGTCGGCAATCAGGTCTTCGAGCTGTAGCTCCGCCGTCTCATCGAGAATCTGCGTGCGGCGCTCATCGCCAAAGTCTTTGCGTACCGCTTCCAGCTCCTTGACGATCAGTGCGCGCAGCTTCGGTTCGGAGGCCAGGATGGCTTCGTACTCGGCAATGCGTTCCCGCACCTCGACCAGTTCCTTGATAATCTCGTCGGTCGAGAGCTGGGTGAGGCGGTAGAGCTGCAGTTCCAGGATGGCGTCGATCTGCCGGTAGCTCAGGCCGGGCTCACGCTCCGGCCCGGTGACGATCCCTGTGTCGGGTTTGAGAACGAGTTCGTTCGAGAGCGAAAAGGTACGCAGGTTCTCGCGGGCTTCCGCGCGTGATCCGGAACCGCGGATGATACGAATGACGCGATCGATATTGTCCAGGGCAATTTTGTAGCCCTCGAGAATATGTTCGCGCTCGCGCGCCTTCCTGAGCAAAAAGGCTGTGCGGCGGCGAACCACGTCGACGCGATGATTAATAAAGTGACGGATTGCGTCATGCAGGGCGAGCTCACGCGGTTGGCCATTGACCACCGCGAGAAAGATCATCGAGAAGCTTTCCTGCATCTGCGTGTGCTTGTACAGCTGGTTGAGCACGATCTGTGCTTCGGCGCCGCGCTTGAGCCCAATGACGATGCGCATGCCGTCGCGGTCGCTCTCGTCGCGGAAATCATCTTCCGCAATCTCGGTGATTACCTTCTCGTTGATCAGCTCGGCAATGCGCTCGATCAGCCTGGCCTTGTTCACCTGGTAGGGAATCTCGGTGACGATAATCGCCTGGCGTCCGCCCTTGAGCTGTTCAATCGCCGCCTTGGCCCGCATGAGGAAGCGTCCGCGGCCGGTCTTGTAAGCCTGGGCGATGCCACCGCGGCCGTAAATAAATCCTCCCGTGGGGAAGTCCGGCCCCTGCACATGCTGCAAGACCTCGGCCAGCCCGGCCTGAGGATTCTTCACCAGCTCAATGGTGGCAGTGAGTACCTCGGTGAGATTGTGTGGCGGAATATTCGTCGCCATGCCCACAGCGATTCCGTTCGAACCGTTCACGATCAGGTTCGGGAAGCGCGTCGGCAGCACGGTCGGTTCCATCGTGCTTTCGTCGTAGTTGGGGGTGAAATCGACCGTGTCCTGATCGATGTCTGCCAGCATCTGACCGGCGATGCGGGTCATGCGGCATTCGGTGTAGCGCATGGCCGCCGGCGGATCGCCGTCGACCGAGCCAAAATTACCCTGACCATCGATCATGGGATAGCGCAGACTGAAGGGCTGCGCCAGGCGCACCATCGTGTCGTAAATCGCCGAATCGCCGTGGGGATGGTAAACACCCATCGCCTGACCGACGACCTTGGCGCACTTGGCATACTTCTTGTTGAACTCCAGACCCATCTCGTGCAGGGTGTAAAGCACTCTTCGATGGACTGGCTTGAAGCCGTCTCGAATGTCGGGCAAAGCGCGCCCGATGATGACAGACATCGAATAGTCGAGATAGGAACGCTTCATCTCCTCTTCAATGTTGATGGGGATGATGCGGGTTCCCGGACCGTCTGGCGGATTGCCATCGCTGCCATTTGGACCTAACGGAAGGAGAGGATTCTGATCGTCTGCCATAAGAGGGTGGGCACCTGGGCGGGGATAAGCGATCCAGAAGCGATCCAGAAGCAAGATCAGCTTAGAAAAAGGCTCGCCGCGGAGCGCAAATCAACTGCCAGGCCTCCTTTCATGATACGTGTTTTGAACCCTCCCAGCAAGGCACAGGGGCAACTCTAAGTCTTTTTTTTTGAATAATTTGTATGGTTTCATCAGGAGACGCGACAAGCCTCCCGAAGCGTCTTCCTGGCAACCCCATGGAAGGCTCTTCTTCCCGGCTCGGTCACAAGGCCCCGGGTGCCCCACATCTCGTGCCGTTACGAGATGTGGGATACCTCGAACCTCCGCGTCTGGCTAGCCACTGTCGAAAGCAAGCTAGCCTGGTCCCGGCCTTAAGCTAGGGCAGCGAAAAAGTGCTGATCGCAGCCCCAAGAAGCAGCAGCGAGCCGGTCAGCACTAGGAACACCCGCCGATACCCGGTCTCAAGAAAATCTGCAAAGACGCCCGCGATGAAGGTGATCAGAAAGGGGAGTGCCCAAAGAGTCGTTTCGCTCGAAATGCCGGGCGTGATGAGGGTAAAGAACAGCAGCGCCAAGAGCAGCGGCGCCGTATTGCCAAAATAGCGCGATCGGCGGGTGGGGAAATAGAGCAGCAGCGACGTGCCCGCAGCCAGAGTTATGGCCGAATTCGGGAAGCTGAGAAACCAATGGCGCGCCGGCTGCAGTGAAAACCAGACGCGCCCGGCTCCACTGCGAAAGAAGTAGCTGAACGCGTCGAGGCTGAAATCGTAGGAAGCTAAGACCAGCAACAGCGCTCCGAGCGTGGCGATCCCCATGACGGGCAAGATGTAAGCGCGCCGGCCGACCGCCAGGTAGGCCATGAAAGCAATCGACAAAATGACCGCCAATAGAAATGCCGCGACGTGCGACGCCGCGCTGAAAGCGAGCGTCAAGGTCAAAAGCACGATCCGCGAACGCCATTTCTTTGGCGGACCCTGCATCGCGTGGGCCACGCCCATTGCTGTGTACAGTGAGGCGAAGAGCCCAAACGCCGCAAGTATTTCGTTGTTGGGATAGGTACATGCATGAATGACCGGCGGGCAAAAGCAATAAAGCGCCAGGGCGATAAATCCGCCCATGTTACCGAACAGGCGTCGCGTAACCCACCACAAGGCCCCGCCCAGCAAGACTCCCGTGATCAGAAAGCCGCTGTGCAGCAGCACCAGCACAAAGGTAAGCTCGTGGCGCATCTCCCAGGTCGATGTATCCGCATTCTGACCGGCGAGGATGCGCTGGATGGTCAATGGCAGGCCAGCCACTCGATAGGCCATCGTGCCATCGGGGATGTTTCCGCAGGTGGTGAAATACCCTGCCAGAGGGTTTGGCTTTTCCCACATTTCCCGGCCGCAGCGCGCAAAGTCGTAATCCCGCGCGGTGAGCGTTTGCCGGTGGAATACCCACAGACATTGCGCCACAAGCAGGAGCAAGAGCAGGGCTGCGAGTTGTTGCGGACGCTTGAACTGGAAGACGGGAAATTTGGGCATGAATGGGCGTTTTTCTAAATACGAGGCAAGCCGAATCGTGTGTGAGGCAGGTATTGCTTAGCGTTGGGGAAACCGAAGAAACGAGCGTAGGCGGTGTAGCCGATTTCGCTCGACCAGAACCAAAGCAGCTTCCAGCGCGGGTAGTCTGCCGGCCAGGGCGCGGCGACCAGCTGCCAGGCGAGCGGGTAGTGCATAAAGATAAGGCCGGCGCGACGCAGATGGCTAGGAGAGCTCACCACCAGCGCGGAAGTCCAGTCGTGCGCCTGCATAATTTTGTAGGAGTAGTAGGCGTTTTGAATCGTGTTCTGCGATTCGCCCTCGATGAAGATCGCTGCAGCGGGCACACCCTGAGATAACGCAAATTGCTGCATCACCTGTGCCTCGACAAACTGATTCTTCACGTGGCCGCCGGTCATAAGAAGACGCGGCGCCACTCCGGCACGGTATTGGCGGATCCCCTCAAGTACGCGCGACCGCGCGATGGGGGAGATGGTTCCATCATCGTTCGCCGGATTGCCCAGCACGACAATCACATCGAATTGGCTCTGCTGGGTATCGGTCATGGGAATGGAAAAATAGAGAACCGCCAGACAAGCGATGGCGGTCGCCAGAATAATTGCGAAGATTCGTACGGTCCGTGGCGCTGGCTGCATGCTGCATTGATTTTAAGGGTCGGCGGGATGTATCGACTCCCGGGCAGCGAAAACAAGGGAATGAGTTACTCCCCATCACTGACTGGCATAAACGCGGACCTCGCGAGCTATTTTTTCTTCCTGCTCTGACCTGGCCGTGGTGAGATCGAAGCTTTGCTGCTGATTCAGCCAAAATTCCGGGCTGGTCCCAAAATAACGCGCCAAGCGAAGGGCGGTCTCAGGAGTGATGGCTCTGCGGCCATGAACGATTTCCCCGATACGGGTCGCAGGTACATGAAGATCCATGGCAAGTTTGTGTTGGCTTATGGCGAGCGGCTTGAGAAACTCCTCCAACAGCACTTCACCGGGATGGGTTGTGACCCGCTGAAATGCCCAACCCGTCGCAGCCTTTTTAACTCGACTCATCGGTTCGCTCCTTTCTCGCTCATCAGTGATAGTCCGTAATCTCTACTTCGTGAGCGCCATCTTCCCGCCACACAAAACAAATACGGTACTGGTCATTGATTCTGATGCTGTGTTGCCCTCGGCGATCTCCCGATAGCGATTCGAGTCGATTTCCTGGAGGTACGCGCAGGTCATTCAACGCGCCGGCTGCATGAACCATATCCAGTTTTCGGCATGCGACCGGCGCGATCCCCGACCAGCGCCGGCTTTTCCCTTTCAGAAAAAGCTCCGCCGTGTTCTCGTCTCTGAAACTCTGGATCACAGATAGCTCATAATATAACGTTCGGCGTTATACGTCGTCCAGCCCAAGCATCCGCGTTCACCCGGTCCCTCGCTTGCTGCTAATCTGGTCCAAATGTCTCTGGGTAGAAGTGATTCCGAGCGGCTCATCTCGGCCGAGCGCGGTGACGACGACAATTCGTTCGAACTGAAGCTGCGCCCCAAGTGGCTCGGGGAGTTCATCGGCCAGGAGAAAGCGAAAGAGCAGCTAGCCATCGCCCTCGCCGCAGCAAAGTCACGCGGCGAAGCCCTGGACCATGTTCTGCTCTTTGGACCGCCAGGTCTGGGCAAGACCACGCTGGCTACCATCATCGCCAACGAGATGGATGTGGGATTTCAGCAGACGTCCGGTCCCGCTCTGCAGATCCAGGGAGATCTGACCGCCATTCTGACCAACCTCAGGGATCGGCAGGTCCTCTTTCTGGATGAGATCCACCGCCTGCAGCCGGTACTCGAAGAAAAGCTCTACACCGCACTCGAAGACTACAAGCTGGACATCATCATCGGGCAGGGGCCGGCAGCCCGCACCCACGTGATGGAAATCAAACCCTTCACCTTTATCGCCGCAACCACGCGGCCCGGTCTGCTGTCATCGCCTCTGCGGTCGCGCTTTGGCATCCTGTTGCGGCTGGAGTTCTACACCGAAGACGAGCTGCGCTTTATCGTCGAGCGCTCGGCCGAAGTATTGAACGTGCCCATCGACCATGACGGCGCTGCCGAGATTGCCCTGCGTTCTCGGGGCACGCCGCGCATCGCCAACCGGCTGCTGCGCCGGGTGCGCGATTACGCCCAGGTGCGCGGCTCCGGCAGCATAGACCGCACCACCGCCCAGGCTGCCCTCAAGCTGCACGGAGTCGATGCCCACGGCTTCGATGAAGTCGACCGCCGTCTGCTGCTGACGATCATCGAGAAATACGATGGGGGGCCTGTCGGGCTTAACACCCTGGCCGCCTCCCTGGCCGAAGAAGAAGACGCCTTGGAAGAGGTTTACGAGCCATTCCTCATTCAGATCGGTTTCCTCGATCGCACGCCCCGAGGAAGGGTCGCCACGCGCCTGGCCTACGAACATTTCGGCCTACCCTTGCCCCGCCGGCAGACACCACTTTTTTAACGAGACCGGCTGTGCAGTTCGAGGGCACTTCAACTACGAACGGCTAAACAGGCTGCGGAAAAACGCAATCCTTTGAACGGCACGAGTTATATTGCCGCAGCGAGCAGCCTCGCCGCAGCGAGCATTGCGGTCTGCGTGAAACCGAAGTCCACAGGCAAAACCGAATTGTCATCTCGACCGAAGCGCAGCGAAGTGGAGAGACCTGCTGTTTCCTTCGGCCAACCCTCAAATTCTTTGAAGAGTACGGGCTTTATAGCCCCGTGTTGTAATCTTGGCCCGTGGCCCCCCTGCTTGAAGTCGATCATCTCTCTATCTATTTCCGCGACCATGCGGTGGTGCGCGATCTAAGCTTTACCGTCGGCCAAGGCGAAGTTCTTGGTCTCGTGGGTGAGTCAGGCTCGGGCAAATCCCTCACTTCACTTTCGATCCTCCGGCTCCTGGACGACGCGGCGCGTGTCGAAGGCAAGATACACTTCGAGGGTACCGACCTGCTGCAACTCAAGCCGCAGCAGATGCGCCTCTATCGCGGTTGCAAAATAGCCATGATTTTTCAGGAACCCATGACGGCTCTTAACCCCGTCATGCCCGTCGGCCGCCAGGTTGCCGAGGCACTCGAAACCCATCAGCCGCACCTGACCGGCGCGCAGGTGCGAAAGGCCGTCGTAGAGGCCATGACGGCCGTGGCGATTGCCGAGCCGGAAAACCGCCTGCAGGATTACCCCCATCAATTCTCCGGTGGCCAACGCCAGCGCCTGTTGATCGCCATGGCACTCATCAACCAGCCGCTGCTGCTCATCGCCGACGAGCCCACCACGGCGCTCGATGTCACCGTCCAGGCGCAGATTCTGCTCCTGCTCAAGGCGCTTCAGCAACGCAACGGCTTAGGCATGCTTTTCATTTCGCATGATCTGGCGGTCGTCTCGCAAATTGCCGACCGGGTAGCCGTGATGCGCCGGGGCGAGCTGCTTGAAGCAGGTACGCGTGACCAGGTATTTCTCAATCCCCGGCATGCTTATACGAAAAGCCTGCTTGGTGCTGTGCCCACGCTGCACACCGACCGCAACCAGCCGCTGGCCACACTCGCGGCGGCCTCGGAACCCACGGGGGGAAATCTGATCGAGCAGGCCCCCGGGCACTGGGTGCGCTGCATCGAACCATCTCTGATACTCTGAGCGTTCGCGGCTGTGTTCAGGGTGTGGAAAGCCCTTGAATTCCGGCCTCTTTCGAAGCACCATGCGCGCGCTCCTCATCTCCGATATCCACGCCAACATCGACGCTCTCGAGGCCGTTCTCGAGGCTGCGCCGGCTCACGACATGGTGTGGAATCTTGGGGATGTCGTCGGTTACGGTGCTGCCCCGAATGAGGTGATCGAGCGTGTGCGTAGCCTGGGCAAGACGTTTGTCCGAGGCAACCACGACCGTGCCTGCAGCGGACAATTATCCGTCGAGGACTTCAATCCAATCGCCGGCCGCGCCGCTCTGTGGACCCGCGAGGTACTCACTCCGGAACACATGGACTGGCTGCGGCAACTGGCGCGCGGACCCGTCACACCCAACAGCCCGCAGGTAAGCTGCATGCATGGTTCGTATTTGGATGAAGACGAATACCTGTTATCGATCAGTGATGCGCGGGCGCCACTGCAGCAAGCGGAAACGCGCATCAACTTCTTCGGCCATACTCACCTGCAGGGCGGCTTCGCCACCAACGGAGAGGACTGGTTCAAACTCGACCCCGTCTACGCGAATAATGATGAGCCCGATGTTTCCGAACTGGTGCTGGTTCCCGCTGCGCGCTACCTGATCAATCCCGGCTCGGTGGGTCAACCACGCGACAACGATCGGCGCGCAGGCTTCGCTATGTATGACGATCAGCGGATGACGGTGGAATTCCGGCGGGTACCGTACGACTTTCACCGGGCACAACTGCGCATCATGCGCGCCGGCCTGCCCGATCAGTTGGCCATGCGTCTAGGCTACGGTCGCTGAGAACCGCACTCCACTGCACTGCACTCAGGAAGATCGCCGCAAAGCTCGCTGCGCAACTGAATGACAACCTTTTTACAAACGCATGACACAAGGCCATGGCCGTGTCTGGTCAACTTAGTCTCGTCTGGATACTGACTACGAGGGAAAATGTCCGAAATAGCAGGACTTCCGGTTGCTGACCACACGATTCAAGGGAAACCCAAAGATAAGTCCTGCCTGCTGGATGTAATCGGCCGCTACCTGGATACTTGCGACGTAGATAGAAGCCAGCCGGTATTGGTTGTGGGAGGCGGGCGGGAAGATCTGGAAATTCTAACTGCGTGCGGTTTCGAGCAAATCGTATTGTCGCATCTGGATGCGGCGGGACTGGCTCTGGACGCGGAAGATATTGCGTTGCCCGATAACAGCTATCCGGTAGTGTTTGGACACGCCATTCTTCATCATTGCCGTTGTCCTCATAAGGCTGTGGGAGAAATGGTTCGTGTTTCGCAACAGCATGTCTTCTTTATCGAGCCGAATGACTCCGCGGCGTTGCGTCTGCTGGTGCGAGCGGGGTTTTCGTTTCCCTACGAGCTGGCGGCAGTCGCCTCTCAGAACTATCTACACGGCGGCCTGCGCGATGGTCCAATTCCCAACTACATTTATCGCTGGACCGGACGGGAAGTGAGTAAGTGCGTGGCCGCCTATCAACCGGAGCGGCAGTTTGAGGTTCGTCCCCATCCTTTTTGGGATTTTTATGTCAATGAATACGAGCTGCTTAGCCGCAAGGAATCTCATGTGGCCAAGTTGGCGCAAAGGCTGGGGCCGAGAAATTTCATCCGGTTGCTACGCTTCGGGCAGGCAATTCTGAATCTAATTCCTCCGCTGCGGGCGCAGGGAAATAAATTCTTCTGCATTATTTCCAAGAAAAAGCTGCAGCCGTGGATTGAGATGCGCGAGAGCAGCTACTATCTCCGGAAAGAAAACTAAGTCGAGAGCCGTAGGAAAGCGGAAGGGCGAAACCTGCGCCGCAGATCACCACGCTGCCATGTTTTGGTTTAGCCTGGATTTCTCACCAGCAGGGAGGAGAGGAGCGGCGAGGCTGCTCGCTGCGGCGAGGCTGTGTTGTGCTGTGCCCCTCGAGCGCAATGAATCTGCGGGTGCCCCATCCTTGACGGTGCTTTTCCGGCAAGGGTGGGATGCAACAAATCTCCACACACACTGTCTTGGTAACCCACCCTTCGCAAAAAAAAAGCGAAGGATGGGGCACCCGCAGGTTTGTTGCACTGCCACCAAGCGATATCGAGCCGCATTTCTCTATCGCTCTCAACCGCGTGAGAAATACCGGCTAGCTTTTTTCCAATCACCCAGACACAGCTATGGGCCTTCAGGCCCTGAGGGATCATCTGAGCCGCGTGCGCTGCTCAAATTACCTCAAGGTCTAAAGGCCCATTCGTTTCATTAGAGAATAGGCCGGCGTACGAAGGCCGTCCTACCCGCACCGACTAGACACTAGGCTTCGTCTTCGGCCTTGACCGTCACCTTGATGTGCGCCGTTACTTCACGATGCAGCTTGACCGGCACGTGGAACTCGCCCAGTTGGCGCAACGGCTCTTCGAGGTGCAGTTTGCGGCGATCGATGTTGAAACCCTTCTGCTCGAGCTGGTGTGCAATCTCAGACGCCGTGACCGAACCGAACAAGTGCTCGTTTTCGCCCACCTTACGCGCGAACACAAGCTCCACCTTATCGAGCTGCGCGACCAGCAATTCGGCCTCGGACTTCTCGCGGACAGACTGGCGTACCGCCGACTGCTTCATCTGTTCGATCACTGCCTTGTTGGCAGCCGTGGCTTCCATCGCAAGCTTTTTCGGCAGCAGGAAGTTGCGTCCGTAGCCTTCCGCGACCTTCACCACGTCGCCGCGGTGGCCAAGCTTGTTTACGTCTTCTTTCAGAATGACTTCCATGGCGAATCTCCTAGTAGCGAGCTGCGAATGGCAGCAACGCGATATTCCGGGCCTGCTTGATGGCGCGTGCGAGGCCACGCTGGTGCGTGGTGCAGACGCCGGTGAGGCGGCGAGGCACGATCTTGCCCCGCTCCGCGACAAACTGCTGCAGCAGGCGAACATCGCGATAGTGAACGGAATCGATCTTCTCGACGCAGAACTTGCAAACCTTCTTGCGACGGAAGAACTTGCGTCCGCCGCCGCCAGGGCCGCTGGGGCGTCCGCCGCCGGGCCGTCCGCCGGGACCGGAAGATCCAGAACCTGAGGATCCAGAACCTGAAGATCCAGGGCCGGAGCCCTCAGGACGGGACGTAACTGGTGCGCTGGGTGTGCTGTTTTCGTCAGCCATAATTTTCCTATTCCTTCTCTCACGGCCGCCGCTTCGGGCAGGACCGGAATCTTTGGTTAAAGCTCAAACACTCTTACTTATGCGCTGGCTTCTGCCGTCGCAACTGTCGCAACCGGCGCAGGAGCGGCTTCAACCGCAGCCGGAGGCGCTGCCGCTGGCTGAGCACTGAGCTTCTTGCGCGTAGCGCGGATGGCCTTGATCTTGGCCACACGCTTCTCTTCTTCGTCCATACGGACGGAGATGAACTTGATGACCGGCTCCGATACGCGGAGACGGCGCTCGATCTCGCCCATGAGCGAGCCATCGGCGTGGATGGTCAAGAGCACATAGTTGCCGTCGTTAAACTTCTTGACCGTGTAGGCAAGCTTGCGGCGGCCCAGCTTTTCGACCGACTTCACGCTGCCACCGCCCTGGGTGATGTTGCCCTCCAGGCCGGTAATCAGCTTGTCGAGATCCTCGTCCAGAATGTCAGGACGGACGATAAACATAACTTCGTACGTGCGTTGCATAGCTGTTCTCCAATTCTTCTTACTCGTCGCCTGTTTCGCGGCGGTTGAACTCATTCATTGCCGGGCCGGCCCCCTGGGTCAGCACCATCTCTACTGCCCGCGCGGTGCGATCCAGAACCTCGTCGAGGACCTTGAGTTGCATTTTGCGCATGGGCGCCAGCACAAAATCCTTGCGACCTCGCCGTGCCTTCTCGGCTGCGTCCTCACCCTGGGGAGCAACCCCGATGCGAATCCGCAACCACTCTTCACTCCCCAACGCGCCAGAAACGGAACTGACCCCGTTATGGCCGCCGGAACTCCCACGCTCCCGAATGCGCAGCGTGCCCAGGCTGAGCGCGATCTCGTCGTAAATCACGATCAGGTCGCGTTTCGCGTCGGCATCGAACTCGTCTACCAACGCCTGAACCGAGATGCCGCTCAGGTTCATATAGGTTTCCGGCTTCGCGAGAACCACATCTCTGCCGGCAATCCGCGTCATGGCCGTCAGCGCACGGCAGCGACGGTTTGCCACGGTAACACCGCCCTGTTCGGCCAGCCGGTCAATCGCCAGAAAGCCCACGTTGTGCGGCGTGAACTGGTACTCGATGCCTGGATTTCCCAAGCCGACTACCAGGGCCGGTCCCTTTCGCTCTGCGTTCACTGCACTATTTGCGTCAGCCAAGCGGAGAGACCGTCCCCCGGGAACTCATTACTTCTTGCCACCCTTGTCCGCAGACTCAGCCGTCTCGACCTTGCCCTTCTTGGCAACTTCGGGTTCCGCCGCTGTCGCCGCAACATCGGCCACCGGGGCGACTTCTTCCTTGATCGAGATGACGTGCGCAACCGTGGCGCTTTCATCGGTGATGAACTTGATCTTGCCCTGATGGGGCAGATCGGCCACACGGATAGAACTGTTCAAGGCGAGGCTGGTGACGTCCATATCGATGTGGCTGGGAATATCGCCCGGCAAGCACTCGATTTCGACTTCGCGTAACACCTGATCGAGAATGCCGCCCTGCGTCTTGACGCCGACCGGAGTTCCTTCAAGAAGAACGGGCACCTTAACGCGCATTGCCTTATCCATGGCGATACGCTTGAGATCGATGTGCATGAGCTTGCCCTTGATGGGCTCATACTGCCAGTCGACGATCATCGCCTTGCTCTTGGCCGGCCCAATCTCCAGATCGAAAATCGTATTGTGGCCAGACTCCGAATGGAGAATGCGGGTGATCTGCTTGGGATCGAGTTCGACCGCAATCGCGGCTTCCTTGGCGCCATAAACCACACCCGGAATCATGCCGGCGACACGCACTCGCCTTGCCGCATTCTTGTTGAACTTGCCCTCACGGGCTTTTGCTGCCACTACTTCCTGCTCAGCCATACTTACTCTCCTGCTTTTCCGCGACGGCCATGGAAGGCTATCGCCTGAACTTGATTACGCGCCGCTCGCCCTAACTAAACAGCGAACTGACGCTGGTCTCCATGTGAATACTCTCGATCGTGGCTCCTAACAGGCCAGCGACGGAGAGCACTTTAATCTTCCCCAACCGTTCCAGCTTCTGCGCCTCTTCGCGCAACGGAATCGAATCGGTCACCACCAACTCCTGCAGCCGCGAGTTTGCGATACGCTCAATCGCCGGCCCGGAAAGCACGGCGTGCGAAGCCGCCGCATATATCTTGGTCGCCCCAGCATCCAGCAACGCCTGCGCTGTCTTCACCAATGTGCCCGCGGTATCGATGATGTCGTCGATGATCAGGCAGGTTCTGCCATGCACATCGCCGATCACGTTCATCACTTCGGTCACATTCAGGTCCGTTCGCCGCTTATCGACAATGGCTAACGGAGCCTGCATTTTGGTCGCGAAAAACCGCGCCCGTTCCACACCGCCCGCATCCGGTGAAACCACCGTAAGATCAGGCAAATTCAGGTCCCGGAAGTAGCTCACCATCACCGGACTGGCGAACATGTGATCCACCGGGATATTAAAGAACCCCTGGATCTGCGCCGCATGCAGGTCCATGAACAGCGCCCGGTTGGCTCCAGCGGTGGTGAGCAAATCCGCCACCAGCTTGGAAGAGATCGCCACACGCGGCCGATCCTTGCGGTCCTGCCGGGCATAACCGTAATACGGCACCACCACGGTGATGCGCCCGGCCGATGCGCGCTTCAGCGCATCGATCATGATCAGCAGCTCGACCAGGTGCTGATCCACCGGAAAACACGTCGGCTGCACGATAAAGACATCCACACCACGGACGTTTTCGAGCAACTGAAAATAAATCTCCCCATCGGCAAACCGCTGCAGCTTGCTTTCGCCAAGCTGCACGCCAACGTGGGCGCAAATGCCTTCAGCCAGTTTGCGGTTGGCTGAGCCGGCGAAGATCTTGAACCGCTTATCTTCGCTTAACCGTCCGGCCCGCTTACGTTCCGGCTTGGTCTTGGTAAGTTCCTGAGCAGCGCTGGCTGCCTCTTGTTGCGAGACAGGTTCCGTCATCACGCTTACTTCACCCTTCACACGAACCTCCCAAGCTGGTTTGCTTTGGTTGTTCCGCCTGATTGTCGAGCCACGGACGTACTTTGCCGTGACAGTAAGGATTACGTATCTATAACTCGGCAAAGCCGACCGGTAAAGCTTGGCCCGATAAGCTGGCTGGGCGACTAGGAGTCGAACCTAGACAAAGTGCTCCAAAGGCACTTGACCTACCATTAGTCGATCGCCCAACTGGGTGTGGCACTGTCTGCCACCCTCATACTGCGCCAGTAATCGCCGCGAGGCAACGTCCTGGTGACCAGGCCTGTCACACCATGCCGCTTCAGCCGTTCGAGCGCTGCGTTCGCCGATGCGGGCGTACGGTATAGCCCAAAAAGGGTAGACCCGGACCCGGAAAGGCCTGCATGAATAGCCGCGTCCTCCGTACTGGAGCCGCTCACAAGAATGCGCTTGATGTCACCGAGAAAGGGATTCTGAGGAAAGACGACCTGTTCAAAGTCGTTTTCAATCCCGGTTCGGACAAGCGCAAGGAGCGGATCCTCGGCATGGTCTTCTCTCTTGGAAAAGACACCGGAGGAGTGCGGTTCGCCAAATGCAGCAGCGATTGACCGACTCAACTTGTTGATTGTAGCCGACGGGGCAGGCGGGGTCAACGCGGGAAACGCTTGCAGCTTGTCGGCCTGCAGCTTGTCCCAGTCGCGGAATGCCTGCGGAGTAGATACGCCAATCGATGGCAGGGCGATCACACAAGGCACGGAGGGGAAATCCGGGAGGGGAAGTACCTCTTCGCCGCGCCCAACCCCCACCACCGCCCCGCCGAGCAGGAAGAGGGGCACATCAGAGCCGATCTCCTCCGCTAATCTCAGGCGCTCAGGCGGAGCCAGCCGGCGATTGAGTTCGGCTTCGAGCCCGACCAGAGACGCTACAGCATTGGCCGAACCCGCGCCCAGACCGCCTTGCATCGGTAGTTTCTTCTCGATGTGGACGTGGACGCGAGCTTTTAGATCGAGCAGCTCCAGGCAACGCTGCACGCTGCGCCAGGCCGTATTGCGGGCATCGGTCGGGACGCGCGGATGGCTGCTGCTGAGCGTGATCTTAGTCTCCGCGGCCAGGCGTGCCTCCACCGTTACCCACTCATGGAGTTCCAGAGTTTGATACACGGTGGTGAGCTGGTGGAATCCATCAGGCCGCGCGGGGCCGATAGCCAGTCCCAAATTGATCTTGGTGCACGATCGAACACTGGTGGACATCGCTCCGATTTTAGCCTGCATTTCTCACACGGTTGAGAACGATAGAGAAGCGCGGCTCGATATCGCTTGGCCGAAAGTGCGATAAACCTGCGGGTGCCCCATCCTTCGCTTTTTTTGCGAAGGGTGGGGCACCACGACCTTCTACATTGAGATTTGCGGCTGGGGCACGCGCAGATTTATCGCGCTGCCGGCCACCGCTCAACACAGCCTCGCCGGCTATCCCAGACGACCTGGCTTCTATGTCCGAGCGCGATACACATCGCAGTCACTGATCCTTTCAAAACAGTCCAAGACATTCCAAAACGGTCCAAAAACCGAACCGAAATCTTCTCCCCTGTCGAATTCCACGTTTTGACTATTGCCAACCCCATACGCGGAGGACGACACTGCCTCGAATGCTTCCCTTCCCTGAGAAATCCGTCGAGATAGGAATGCTGGTGGCTGGCGCCGTCGGTCTGCTGGTGCTCATCGCCCCCACCTTTGGCGTCAAGCCTAAGGCGACGGCGGACGGTTGGCGGTTCCCGGTTAAGCCGACCTGTCTGATGCTCTACTATTTGGGGCTGGCCGGCGGCATGGCCGCTGTAGCCTTCGGGGGAGACCGCCTGCTGACCCTGGGCAGGTCGAACGGCATAGGCTGGTGCTGCTTTGCCTTCGGCTTTCTTCTGGTTCCCTTGATTCTGCTGGACTGGCCCGAACCTCTGATTCTGGACCGGCGAGGACTTACGGAAGGCAGCTCCGCTTCCGCCCGCATCTGCTGGCAAGATCTCAGGCACGTTCGGGAATACCGCATCCGCTACGATCGCGGCGTAGTCATTCACGGCTCCGGCAACAGGCAACTCGTCATCGCCGATATCGCATACGATTCGGAATCTGTCCTCGACTGCCTCCTGCAGTGCCACCCCGTTCCCTACTACCCCTTGAAAGACGAGCTGACCGCCGTTTCCATCCTCGGCGACCGTCCTTCTCAGTATTGAGTCTCGCCTTTATACCGGTTTCGCAAGCCACAGTCATTGCAAAACCGAGTTAGCCACCCGTCTCCCTATCTCCCACCCCGTATTGCGTAAGCCGGTTCAACCACGGTCAGGAACCCTCCAGGCCGCGATTGCCAGTGAGAAGATAGAGACAAGACTTGCACGGCAGCCCGGGCAGGAACCGTAACGAAAGAACAGACACATATGGAACCCCTGGGTTCCGTGGAAACGGCGCGATGCTAAGAACAATCTCTACTCATGTATTTCTGCGCCAGCGGCTGCATCCCGGGTTGCTGGACAGTTTGGCCAAAGGGGGCGCACAGGCGATCGAGATCTTTGCCGCACGCCAGCATTTCGACTACAGCAGCAAATCGCATGTGAAAGAAATCGCCCTGTGGTTCGCGGCCAATCCGGTCCAGCCCTTTTCCCTGCACATGCCCCTGTTCGGCGATACCGAGATGGGCCGCAGCGGAGCACCTTCAGTCAATGTCGTGCATCCAGAGAAATCGCGCCGCATCGACGCCATGGACGAGATCAAGCGCGCCCTTGAGGCCGCCGAAGAGATGCCTCTGCGGTATTTGGTGTTGCATCTGGGCGACCGGGAAGACTACTGGAGCCCGCGTACGCTCGAGCACGCGATGACTGCCATTGAGCACCTGCAGGCATTCGCGCGGCCTTTAGGCGTAAACCTTCTGCTCGAGAATCTTCAGAACGAAGTGACCGAGGCGGCGCACCTGCTTGAGATCATCCGCATTGGGCATTTCAGAGACGTAGGCGTTTGCTTCGATACCGGCCATGCGCACATAGGCGGAGGCATTGCCGCCGCTGCCGCTGAGTTAAAGCCTCTGATCCGTACCACCCACATTCATGACAACCACGGGCAGAAGGACGAGCATCTTTGGCCCGGGGAGGGAACCATCGCCTGGGCGGAAACCATGCAGGAACTGGGCGCCGCACCGCAGCTCTCGGCAGCCGTGCTCGAGATCGCATACCTTCCCGAGGAGTCACCCGACCACGTCGCCACCCGCGCCGCGGACAGCTTCAAAATGCTCGGGCTCTAGAGTTCATTCACGCATAAGTCGCTCACCAGGCAGAGAAACAGCTATGGCAGAAGAGTTCAAAATCGAAGCAAAGGTCGAACCAAAAATCGAACCAACACTGGAACCATCCGGTGAAGCGGCCTCCGCTCCGCCGGCCACCATCGCGACCCTCAACCAGCATGAGGGCCAACCCGTAAAACTGCGCGGCTGGCTCTACAACATGCGCGAAAGTGGAAAGCTTCTCTTTCCCATTTTCCGTGACGGTACCGGCACGGTGCAGGGTATCGTGCCCAAAGCCGCTGTAGCGCCGGAAGTTTTCGAGCGTGTGCGCAGCCTGACCCAGGAATCGAGCGTGATCGTGACCGGTCGTGTACGGGCGGACAAGCGCGCCCCGGGCGGCTTCGAACTCGATGTCGAGAACCTGGAAGTGCTGCAACGGGTGAGTGAAGAGGAGCCCTTTCCGATCACCCTCAAGGAGCACGGCGTTGAGTTCCTCATGGAGCATCGCCACCTGTGGATTCGTACGCCGCGCCAATCCGCGATCCTCCGTATTCGCGCGGAAATCATCAAGGCCGCGCGCGACTATCTCGACGATCATGGCTTTGTTCTCACCGACCCACCGATTCTTACGCCGGCAGCCTGCGAAGGAACCAGCACTCTCTTTCCTGTCGAATACTTTGGCGACGAAGCCTACCTCACGCAGAGCGGGCAGCTTTATATCGAAAGCACCGCGATGGCCTTGGGCAAGGTTTATTCCTTCGGGCCCACGTTTCGCGCAGAGAAATCGAAGACGCGGCGCCACCTCACCGAGTTCTGGATGGTAGAGCCGGAGATGGCTTTTGCCACTCTGGACGACCTGATGGTGCTTGCCGAAGAGTTCATGAGCTTTCTGGTGCAGCGTGTGCTCGAGAAACGCGCTCTCGACCTGAAGGTGATCGCCAGGGATACGACCCGGCTTGAAGCCGTGAAGCCACCCTTTCCCCGGATCACCTACGACCAGGCTGCGAGCATGCTGGACGATGCGTTCGCCCGCGGACTGATCGAACAGAAATTTACCTACGGAAACGATTTCGGCTCGCCCGACGAGACTTACCTGTCTTCCCAGTTTGACCGGCCGGTGATGGTGCATCGCTATCCTGCCGCGGTGAAGGCTTTTTATATGGAGCCCGATCCGGAAAACCCCGCTTTGGCACTGTGCGTCGATGTATTGGCGCCAGAGGGCTACGGAGAAGTCATCGGCGGCTCCCAGCGCGTCGCTTCCTACGATCTGCTGAAGAAGCGGATCGAAGATCATCAGCTGCCTCTCGATGCTTTTTCCTGGTATCTCGACCTACGCCGTTACGGCTCGGTTCCGCATGCCGGTTTCGGCATGGGCATCGAGCGCGTGGTGGCCTGGGTGTGCGGTCTGGAGCATGTGCGGGAGACGATCCCCTTTGCGCGTACCCTTAATCGCATCTACCCCTAGCTTTCGCAGAAGCAGAGGGGTTTCCGCAGAAGCACAGGAGCTTTCGCAGAAGGACAGCTTTCAGGGAGGCGGCCCAACATGGCCAGGGATCAGGAGACACCGGCATTCCGCAGGCAGCGGCCAGAAGGGGCCCTGCACGGTGGGGTACAAGCTTTGCCGCCCCGCCAGATCCGCATCCTGGGCGTACCCCTCGACCTGGGGCAGTCGCGCCGCGGCGTCGACATGGGGCCCTCCGCCGTGAGGGTCGCCGGACTCGAGGCGCGGCTCGAAGCGCTGGGTCACGCGGTGAGCGATGGAGGAAATGTGCCCGTGGCGATTGCTGAAACGCAGAGCGCGGGTGAGCCCAACGCAAAGTATGTCAACGAAATCAGTGAGACCTGCGAACGCGTCGCGGAGATGGTTTTGCAAACGCTCGAGGTAGGAATCACTCCGGTCATCCTGGGAGGCGATCACTCCGTGGCTGCCGGTTCCGTTTCGGGCGTAGCGGAGTTCTATCGCCGCCGGAGCCAGAAAGTCGGGCTCCTCTGGATCGATGCCCACTCCGATATCAACACACCCGAGACGTCTCCCAGTGGCAACGTGCACGGCATGCCTCTGGCGGCTCTGCTCGGTCTGGGCCCGGAAAAGCTTGCCGACCTCTTCCATTGGCGGCCCAAGATCGACCCAGCGAACACCGTACTGATTGGCGTGCGCGATATCGATAGCACCGAGAAAGAAAACATTCGGCGCGCCGGCATCACCGAGGTCTACACCATGCGCGACATCGACGAGCGCGGCATGCGCACGGTCATGGAAGAAGCCTTGCGCGCAGCGGGACGAGGCACTGCCGGCTACCACGTCTCACTCGATATGGATTGGATCGATCCCGAGGATGCGCCTGGCGTGGGGACGCCCGTGCGCGGGGGCGCCACCTATCGCGAAGCGCATCTGGCCATGGAAATCCTGGCCGACCACGGGCGGTTGCTCAGCTTTGAAGTCGTCGAAGTCAACCCGGTGTTCGACGAGCACAACCGTACCGCTGAATTAGCCGTGGAGCTGATCTGCTCCGCCTTCGGGAAAAAGATCCTATAAGCGGATGGCCAAATCGGTCGACGGAGCCGGACTGGGATGCGATCCGGGGTACGGATCCAGGATACGGATCCGGGATACGGATCCGGGGATGCGATTCAGGGTACCGGCGCCAAACCTTTGCCAACCCTGCAATCGTTCCGCTATAAAGAGGCTCGCCTTTTTTGTATCTGATGGTGTCAACGAAACGAAAGCGCGAGTCAGTGCTCGCAGGAGTCTCCCCCGATGGAAAGCACGAAGCGCTGGGGCATCGCTCTGGCTGGAATTTTTCTGCAAATGGCTCTGGGGTCCGTCTACGCATGGAGCGTATTCCGGGTACCGCTGACGAAGCAATTTCACTGGACCATCTCGCAAGTCACCCTCACCTTCACCATTAGTATTTTTGTCCTTGGCCTGGCGGCTTTCGTTGGCGGTCTCTGGCTGAATAAGTCGGGCCCGCGCGTGGTCGCGTTGACCGGAGGGTTTCTCTACGGCCTGGGTACGTTTTTGGCCAGCTTCTCGGCCGGCAAGCTCTGGTGGCTCTACATTAGTTATGGCCTCATCGGCGGTATTGGCCTGGGCTTCGGCTATATCGTGCCCGTGGCCGTGCTGCTGAAGTGGTTTCCTGATCGCCGAGGCTTTATCACCGGCGTCGCCGTAGGCGGGTTTGGTGCTGGAGCGCTGGTGGTTGCTCCGTTGGCCACGCGCCTGATTCAAAGCGTGGGTGTTCTGCCGACCTTTGCCTACCTGGGCATCGGCTATCTTCTGGTGACCATGGTTACGGGATACTTCATGCAGAACCCTCCAGATGGCTGGCGGCCCCAGGGCTGGACACCTACCGCAACGGAAACGGCACAACGTTCGACCAAGGACTACACCCTCGGAGCAGCCCTCCGGACCTGGCAGTGGTGGGCGCTTTGGCTGCTTCTCTTCTTGAATACTTCGGCGGGCATCTCGCTGATCTCCCAGGAATCCCCGGTCTTTCAGGAAGTCGCCAAGGTTACGGTCATCCTTGCTGCGGGCATGGTGGGCATAGCCAGTATCGGGAATGCGGTAGGGCGGATCTTCTGGGCCTGGGTTTCCGATGTCGTCACGCGCCGTTATACCTTCGTCGTCATGTTCGTGATTCAGATCCTTCTATTCTGGATGCTGCCCAGCCTGGCATCGGCTACTGTTCTCGCCACTGTGTCTTTCATCATTCTGATGTGCTACGGCGGCGGATTCGGCACCATGCCCGCCTTCGCTGCGGACTATTTCGGCTCAAAGAATGTTGGACCTATCTATGGCCTGATGCTCACCGCGTGGGGGTGTGCCAGCGCATTTGGTCCGCTACTCATCGCGCATCTCAGGCAGAGCAGCGGAAGCTATCTAAGCGGCTTCCATGTGATTGCCATCATCATGGCGGTGTCTATCCTGTTGCCGCTCATCATCCGTCCGCCGGCCAGGGCCGTATCCTAGCGCATCGGTGTTAGGGGGTGCCGGACGGCGCACCCACCTGCTGCCAGGCAAGCATGAGAAACGATGGCGCGGTTAGATCAATGGCCGGCTCCGCGGTGGAATAATACGCGGAGTTGTCATGATACTGGGCGTTGTTGCCATTGAAGGCGGAGAAGACGTCTTCGCCATGCAAAGGACAAGCGACCGCGCCTTCCGGCAAGCCGGAATCGGCCTGCTGGATAGGCCCTTCGACCAGCGCCCCGGCCAAGACAGGTGGTTGGCCATTTCTGGAGCCCGCCAAGTTCGCAACCTGATGGTGGATACACTGAGGAAAGGTGCTGCCGTCGCCGACAATAAAAGAAGAGCCCCAAGCGTTAGCACCCAGGATGTTGGCTAGCCATCCCCTCGAGAAATCGGCGTAGACGGTGGAGTGCGTAAGATAGTCGTACTCGCTAGCCATAACCGACAACCCGGCGCCGTGAGTAGGAGTGTCACCGGCGCCCCAGGGATACCCGAAACCGAAGGGATCCTTGCGCGCTTGTACCACCGCCGCATCCAACTTCGCTCGCAGGTCACGGAGAAGTCCCGACGGCGAGACGGCCAAGCCACTTGGAGCATTAGAGGAAGAGATGGCGCGGTACAGTTCAAAATGGGCCAGCCCGCTGATGTCGGAGAGATTCAACGAGTCTCCCCCGTTACGGTTTACCCGAATATAAGCGGAAGCCCAGCTTGCCGCAGCCCGCAGATAGAAGAAAGGTTCGGTGTGCGGCAACCCGTCCGGCAAGTGTCCGCCGCGAGTTGCGAAATAGAGCTCGGTGGCGGCGAATTCCATGTCGTCGCGCCATTCGGATTCTCCATAGAATTCATGCGGGGCGGCGGTCAGCAGATCGCGGGTGCGGGCAGTATCCGCCAGGTCGAAAATGTGTTCCGCGGCAAGCAGGCACTGGTTGGCGTAAGCGGGATCGCTGTCGCGATAAATCCTGGAACAGAGAGCAAAATCCCCTGCCAGACGGCCCGCCAGGTTTGGACTGATTTTCGATCCTGCAGGAGCGGCGATAAACACGGGGCGGTTACGGATGAAGCGGTAATGAGAGTCCGCGCCTCCGTAGGTGTCATCGACGTGGGGCAACCTCCACAGGCTGTGATCGTTCTCGCCGCCGGCGATGTCGCTGCCGATGCCCACCTGGTAGTACAGCGTTTTGGAGTTGTCGTCCCACATGTGCTGGAGCCAATCCAGGCCGAACCTGGCTTCGTTCATGAAGTTCGAGGAATTCGAACCGGCACCCATTTGATTGGGAAAGTCTTCGAGCACCCACGAGCATGAGAGCGACGACGTAACTGGTGGTATCAACGAATTTCAGGGAATCGCCGGCGTCCCACCACCCTCCGGAAGCGTCGATCACCGCGCCGGTCGGATTGAGACTGCCCCTGATGCGGCTGCCTTCCGGGCCCGCGAACAGAGGCGTGGTATAGACCTTTGCCTGCCGATCATTCAAGTGAGCAGGCGCGGGACGCAGCGCCGAGGGAATGTAGTCCGCGCCATCCCGTTGGTTTTGAAAAAAAGAAAGAGCGTTGGCGAGCGGGCCAGCATACAACTTCGCCGGCGTATCAACCGGAAAGCTGGGAGACGTGGCCGCACTCGAACCGCTCACGGTGATGACAAAGGATCCCGTGGCGGCGACCGTGAAGTCGAGAGGGTAGACCGAAAAACGGCCCCAGGAGCCAAGCTGCGGCCCTGCCGTAGAGGAATACAGAGCTTTGCCCCTCTCGTTGTTGACCGTGAATTTAGCCCCCTCTTGGGGGACCGCCGCCATAAGATAGGCGCGCATCGGCAGGCCCACGGCATACCCTACCTGGTTCACACGCACATAGCTCACACGCACATGGCTGATCTCCGCGCCTGACGACGAGGCTACGTATAGAAGGAGGAGACCCAACAGCGTACTACAGGCAAGAAAAACCCGGCGCGCACGCGCGGCTCTCTGCCGAGAAAACTTGTTATCCAGTGACCCGTTTCGCATGATCCTCTTTCGCACTTAGACCGGTGACCCATCGCGATACTACACCGAAACCCGGGGACGGGACCCAGGTCCCCGGTCCCCGGTCCCCAGGTTTTCCCGTTCATCTCACACCGCGGAGGTAGCTAATCGAAGCGAGTAACAACCTGATCGAAACGAATCCGAGGCCCCCACAGATAATCATCCCTTCGGCCCCTCGCGTTTTTCGTGTCAACAGCCAATAAAGGAGCACCGCCCCACCGCAAGTTGTGATGAGATTTAAATAGCCCAGTTCAAAATCAATAATCGATGCTAGCCGGCCCGAATGCTCAAGTAATCCGACTTTCGCTGATGGCAAGAGGAAACCTACGAATGCACCAGCAAAAGCGCACGTGATCAACCAAGAATTAGATATATGTTTCGAGGGAAGGCTTTTCATCCAAACGTGATCTCCTGTTAGCCTACGTTGAACGTGCAAATGCACCTGCAAGTCCCTAGCAAAACGGCGGGTGGCGGGTGGCCCATTCAAGCCTGTTGTTGGCTTGAGTGGGGCAATTCTACTAGCGGGCTTAGCCTTCCGGCAGCGCGTTCTCGCCTGTTCGCAGTCCATTCGGATTCAATTTCAACACACCCCTCGTTCCCCGGGGCGTAATGAAGAAAGCTGCTCCATTTCCAATCTTCGGAGCCTACCCCGCTCAAGCCAAAAGCAGGCTTGAATGGGCTACCCCGCCTTTAGCGACACACAGCTATATCTATTGGAATAGGGATGCGATCCGTGATCGTTCGCTGGTTGTTTCCTGCAATAACTCACAGATGAAAAAGCGGACCGGGATAGGTATCATCTCCCCCCTATCTCCCCCCGTCCCCGGGTTCTCAACACCTATACATTCAAACAGACGGAGTAATCACCAAAGAAAAATGCGCGATTTCCGAGGCTTCACGGTGACATCACTGGCCATCGACCGTAATCGTGAAGGTGGTACTGGCGGTGATCAATCCATTCACGGAGTCTGCACCTGTCAAGGTCGCTGTCAACGTACTTGTCACAGGGGCGGGGTTGCTTGGGCCAGTAGCGGACTGGCCGCCCCCGCTCCCGCCACATCCGCTTGCCGCAGTCAGTAGCAGCAAGACTACCCAACAGCAGCTTCGCTTACGGCGTCGCGACACAAACGATCCACCGAAGAGCAGGCCAGTGTAGACCGCACCCATCGCTGTTAGGCCCGGTAGGTCTTCTGCTGCTGCGCGATTGGCGACTACACGGAACAATTTCTGCGCGTTGGCCTTGGCCGAGGTGCACGCCGCGCCCGTGCCAATCGTGAGCTGATCCGTGGTCGCACCGCTGACCCTGACCGGCGCAATGCTGTAACAGCCGGTGATGCTGGTGGCCGAGGCGCCGGCCACCGAAAGGGACCACATCACAGCGCCACTGTATCCGCCATTGGGAGTAATGGTAACCGTAGTTGACGCGCTGCTTCCATTGTTTACCGTCACATTTCCCGCGCTCAGCGTCAGCCCGCCGCTGGCCAATACGTCGCCGACAATCAAGGAAAGGTTGCCGGTGGCCTTAGCATGCGTCGCGTCTCCAAGGTAATTGACGGTGAACACGTGGCCGCCAGCGACGGAAGGAGCCACAACGTTGTAAGTGGCCAGAGCATTGTTGTCATACGCGGCCCCCGGCGTTAAGGCCAGGGCTGGATTGACTACGGTTCCATCCACCAATACGGCAACATTGCCGGTTGGTGCTGTCTGGTTGATGTCACCCGCGGTCGTTCCCACATAAATCTGAAGAGGCACACTCTCTCCGGGTGCAGCCGTATAGGTATTGATCTCCACCTCGACGGCAGGGACCTGCAGGTTGGCATTCGCCGCTGCCGGCCACGCAGCCGCCAGCGCCCCTATATTCAAGCTGCCCAGACCGGTGGCCAGATCATATCCCGTCCCCGCCGCATAGGACGACTCCGCGGTGGGTGTGCAGTTGGTTGCTCCCGTGACGCAACCTGTGCTGCCTGAAGTGATGTCGTGGAAAACCGAGGCGTAGGTTCCCGCATTCGATGCCAGTCCGTACAACACCGGGTTGATGTTACCCTGGCCCATCGATCCAGTTGCTTGATTCAGCAGCGCAATATATCCGGCAAAGATAGGCGCGGCGAAGCTGGTGCCGCCCGCTACCGTGACTGCGCCGTTACTTCCGTCAAGTCCGTTCGCACAACTGGCGGTTTGTCCTTCCGCGAAGTAAATGGTCGGATCATCCGTGCACAAAACGTAGCCGGGAGATTGCACCGACGATTGCAATGCGATATCCGGAAGCATTCGATAGCTGCCTGCGGGCATTCCCGGGAAGCTGCTTTGCCACGCTGGCCGAGGAAAGTAGGAACTGGGACCCCCTCCGCCGGCCTGAATGCCGTAAACAGCGGAACCCTCATTCCACGGCACTTCCGGCACATAGGACAAGAGCGAAGCAGTCGGAGTAAAAGGTTCATTTTGCGGGAGCCAATAGGTCGTGTTGCTGGCAGCAAAGGTCCCGGCCGCCATCTGTGTGCCACCGACGGCTACGAAGTACGGGCTGCTTGCGGGAAAGTTCACCGCCAACTCCTGCTGTTCCGCAACACTGACTCCGTCCGCCGTAGTATAGGGTGCACAGGATGTGGAGCCGCTATCGCCGGCGCTCGCGATCAGTGTCTGGCCCTGCGCTGCGGCCTCTTCGTAAAGAGCATTGTTCTGATCCAGCTCGGTTGAGCTCAATGCCGGCTCGCAGGAACCGTAGCTCACGCTTACCACCGGAGCAATGTCTTCGGCGATGGCGTAAGCGATGGCATCGAACACACTGTAGTTCGCATTGTCTCCAACGAAAACAAAGTACACCGGCCTGCCGACAATCGCGCTAGAGTACTCCAGATCGATTTCCGACTCACCTTCGTCTCCATAAAACACCGCCTCGACGCCGGAGCCAGGTACCAACACCTGGGATGGACCCGAGTTACCGAAACTAGCCAAGGACGAGGAAGTTCCTGTGTTTACATAGGATTGACCCGCGACCGCGATCCCCGCATCGCCAATATTCAAAGTTGGCGGGATGGAGGCCTGATACATAGTGTTGATATCCGCGGGCGTGAGGTAATGGTTGCCGCTGGGATAGTCGGTGTAGTCTCCCCGTGCCGGGATTTTCCAGTTAGGCTTGGGGCGAAAATCCGATAGATGAAGAATGGCTCCCACGGCAGGAGTAAGCTTTGCCGGCAAGCTCAAATCTGCAGCCGGCGCCATGTGCAACTCGCCATCCACCTTGTAGTGATGAAGAGCTGCGCCAAAGGTGGCTTGTACCTGTTTGGCCGTGCCTGAGAAAGTGATCCGGTCCCGGCTACGCGCTACGTTGTCTATCCGGAAGCCCTGGGACGACAGCCAGTTTTCTGTAGTGGTGATGTCACTATCCGCCACACCGAAGCGAGCGGCAAACGTATCCGGAGTCAGCCATTGGTGATAGAAGCGGGAACCCCGCGTCTGCTGTTCCGTCAGTAGCTGTTGCAAAGCGGCTTCCTGGTCAGCCGAGCGGCGAAAAACCAGCGTAATGCCCGGGATAAGTATGTCTGGCTCCACCGGGCCAAGATCCTGCCCAGCCCGAACTCGCGGAGTGCGAGAGTGCGCGAGCACGGTTTTGTTCGCGTCCGAGATTGGCCCGGTAAACCGCGGTACGGGCATCTGGGCAAACACTGGCAGAGAAAAAAGCAACACAACAAAAGAAAGCCGTATGCGCGGCATCATTTTAATATTCCCGGGGTGCTCAATCGGTGGCGATCAATTTGCAACAGAACATACCATGAGCCAAGGGGAGGCGCCAGCGGATTCTCTTTACTGGCAGACCGATTGGGGGATACGGGGACATGATATTCACGACGTTTTCGATCTATAAGCAAGACACGGAGACAGCGGACCGAGATCGAGCGCAAGTACCTGCGGCGGGCCGGGCTGTATCTCGAAACGAGGTTGGGCCAGGACTCTTACCAATCGCGGAAAGGGATCTCGGACTTTTTCACCTCGGCGTGGTCAAACCCCTGTGTTCTCAGGAAAGCTTTCACAGCCGCGAGCGATAACTTCATGTTCGGGGTCGGGCCGACATGTGGGCGAGGCCTCAGAGGACGTCCACCCTTCTGAGGAGCTATATGCACTTGCTACGGTGTCGTAATCACAGGTTAACGGCCCCTCCGTCCCCCAGGTTCCCAGGTTGCCAGGTTCCCTCGTTGGACAGCGGAGTTGCCGACATCAGCCGGTTCAAGTGTCGTAGCTGAAACTCCACACCCCACATCACCGAATCGTCATAGATCTGCACATCACCGTCGTAGCTCGCGATGTAGATGTAGATGGTTAAGGGGGCGAGGGCGCGGCGTCGATGGTGAGCCGGAGCGACAAGGCCTCCGTTTCCGACATGCCGACGGTAGTTTCTACTTGCCGAAGAGTCCTGCCCCCTCTGCTCTTGTCTCACGGGCTATTGCGGCCCTGTCTTTTGGCATATAGGTATCTACGGCACTTTGTGCCTGTGTATCGTCGAAATAGACCAACGACTCAGCAATGAGCGAATTAAGGCCGGCTGGAGCCCTCTGGGCCGCCGCAATGATCAGCGGTATTGACTGCTTGTCTTGAATCTGGGCTAAACCCTTCGCCGCCCAAGCGACAATTTGGTAGTTGCTGGAGTGGAGCGCTCGCCGCAAGAGTGGAATGCCGCGTGGGTCTCCAGTCGTTGCCAATTGCAGCACCTTGGCCGGAATATCGTTGCTCGCATATTGCCAAGCTGTATTCAACGAGACATTGTGGGCGTCAGCCCATGCTTGAAGTTCCGGTGACTGGGCCGTCCCCTTTCCTTGGGATTCCGAGTACCCTGGATCGGGTACGTCGCTGTCGACCGCGAGCGTCGCCTGCTCCAGCAGAAAGTTCCAGTAAGTGTTGTCACGGTCTCTAAGGTGCACCAGACCAGACGCGATGCTGACCTTTGTGTCGACATCCGTTGCACGCTTGAATTGCTCTTCAAGAGCCGGAATGGCCTGCACCGCCCCGGCGTTGGCAATGACGACAACGTCCCTGGGGCTGACGACGCTTGATTTCGATCTTGCCGTTGCAATGGCACTATCAAGTTCGTCAGGGAGCGTCTGCGTTGCCTGCCCATACGCTAACCGTGGCAGAAGCGGACACCCTAGAACAAAGCACAGCGCAATCTCTAGGACTAAATGCGGGAGCGGTTGTGAACGCGACGTTTTGGCACTCATTGGGAACCCATCCTTATCGTCCGTTTACCGGGCTATCATTGAATACTGCTAGGGGACAACTCGCTTCCAGCAGGCAGATTGGAAAAGGCAGCGGAAGTACCCTGTTGCGTTGTATAAGTCCGCTTTTTGTTAACGTATACAGAGTATGTGGGGAATATCTGGTGGTTTGTGGTCGGGTTGGTGGGGGAGGCGTTCTGATATCGTACGGGATAGCCATTCTGGAACCTGGGGAACCTTGGGGAACCTGGGGACGGGAACCTGGGGGGAACCTGGGGACGGACGGGGAACCTGGGGACGGGGAACCTGGGGACGGACGGGCCGTTAACCTGTGATTACGGCACCGTAGCAAGTGCATATAGCTCCTCAGAAGGGTGGACGTCCTCTGAGGCCTCGCCCACATGGAACACAAATCGAACTTCATCTCGGCTCACAATAGAATAGAGAAGCACACACAGTTCGAGTCGCCTAACGGCTGGTCAACGGCCCGTCCGTCCCCGGGTTCCGAGCACATCAACCGCTTCGGCGACTACACCCTCAATCTCGGCCGGAAACCGCCCAAACCAGACTACGGGTACACCCTCGGACGCGCTACTTCAGCCGCATGAGAGCAAATGGCCCATTTTGTACCGAATCGTTGCCATACCCCAGTGCTACTTGCGTTCGTTTGTAATCGTTGGTCATTTTCGTCTGGTCACCATTTCCCGATACGCTTTTCATCGGCGATGACGTCGAGGGCGTGATTTAGGAACGACTCGAACAAGGATGCGTGGGAGGTCGACGAGCGCTTCGGACCGGCGGAACTCCCAAAGCGGAAAAGCGGTACAGACTGCACCGCTTTCTCCCCTGAGCGTTTCCGCTATTGCTGTATGCTGGTGCGCGGTTTATTCGTCAAAGCTGGGAACAAGCGGAGGGGCGGTGACGCGTTCCTCTTTACTACGGCGTAACCGGCAGATCGAGGCTGGAGGGATGGGCGGCGTCGTGGTAGATGACGTTCGTCGCCTTGACCCAGTGCGTACCTGTTTCCGGGCTCTCAGTCGTGTTCAGGTTGCGGTCCCAAAGCGGAAAGTCGCTGCTGCTGACGTCTACGCGCAGGCGGTGACCGGCGAGGAAGACGTTGCTGGTGGCCCACATGTCCAGGTTGACCTTGTATACCTGGCCCGGCGTCATGAATGTTGCCTTGGTATCCGTATCGCGGTAGCGCATGCGCACGATGCCGTCGGCGATGTTGTGCGCCGTCCCGTCGGGGGCCACGTCCACCAGTACCGCGGTGAAGTCGGTGTCGGGAGCTGAAGAGGAAACATACAGCGTCATCGAAACCGGCCCAGTCACATTCAGATTTTGCTTGAGCACCGGAGTGGAGAAGACCAGCACGTCGGGGCGCAGTTCGTCTGGACGCTGATCCTGCACGCCGTTGGGGGTGTCATGTCCGTCGCAGCACATGGCGCCGCCCAGCGTGGGTTTTGGATTGTTGGGATCGTAGATGAAGCTGTCAGAGGCAGCCTTGGCGTCGGCGCTGGTTTGCTCGGCGCTCAGGTTGCCGTTACCGCCGGCTGTATTCGCCTTACCGGCTGAGTGCAGGTAATACGCCACAGTCTTGGCCTCCGACAGGGGCCAGGTATCGCTCATCTTCCATTGGTTCGTGCCCATCTCGAAGTAGCGGACCTTCTTCCATAGGGCGGTAGTGGCATTGTTGTTCTGGGGTGGGTCGCGCAGTATCTGGTTGTACCAGTCCAGCATCACGTCAAACGTGGCTGGCTCTGAGAGCATACGGCCGCGCGGGTCATCGACGCTGGATCCCGGGCCGAAATCCACCACGCCCACCTTCTCATCCCCGGAGTGACCGCCGGGAGCGATCAACAGATGGACGTTGCGCGCCGCGTCGGTACCACCATGCGCCTTCACGCCCGCATAACTGTGAAGCGCGCCACCCTCGAACAAGTCGTACCACCCGGTCACGATAAAAACCTGCGCCTTGATGCGGGAAAAATCCTTCGCAGCCGCCCACTGCTGCCAGTAGGCATCGTTGGTCGGGTGCTTGAGCCAGTCCAGATACCACTGTTGCAACACAGCGTTCCCGGCTTCGCCCGCGATCGGGGGCGGGGTCAGGGATGTGTAGTTGCTGAGTGGCAGCACCATGGCATAGTCCATCGGATTCGTCAGGCCCGCCCGCCCCGGCTCTTCGAGCCGCCCGGTCTTCGCATTACGCGTCTTGGCCACATACCCGCCGGCGCTGAAGCCCAGGTCTGCCAGCCGCGATAGCTCTTCCCCGGCTGTCTGCGATACCCATGACTGCACAAACCACTGCTGAAATGCTCCGTTCTGGTAGCCCCAATCCTCGAAGTAGTCGTCCGGGGTGAGCGCGGGCATAATGGCAACCAGGTGCGGTGGACTGTCGAGTGCAGCCAGCCATTGCGTTGCGCCAACGTAGGAACCGCCGTACATGCCGACCTTCCCGTTCGATTTGGGCAGCTTCGCCGCCCACTCCACCGTATCGTAGCCATCCTCAATCTCGTACTTGAACGGGTACCAGGTCCCCGGCGAGCGATAGCGGCCGCGGACGTCCATATCAACCATGATGAAGCCGCGCTGGGCGCCGACGACGCCGCTACTTTGGGTGCCTGTCTTGTCGTACGGGGTGCGGGTAAGCACCACCGGGTACGGCCCCGGCCCGTCAGGCGTAAACACGTCCGCCATCAATTTCACGCCATCGCGCATTGCCACAGGTACATTCAACTGCATTTGAATGCCGGGATGATTGCCCGGCTGGTCCGGCAGTGCGATATGGGTGGCTGATTTTTGTGAACAAGACGTTATGCCCATCGTGGCCGTTGCTACCACTGCCAGCAGTATGTGATTTCTTCCCATGGATTTCAGCATCTTCAAACGCCTTCCCGATCACAGCCCATTCTTATCCACATTTTTATCACTGACCATGAAACACGGGGACGGACGGGCCGTTGACCAGCCGTTAGGCAACTCCAACTGAGTGTGCTTCTCTATTCTATTGCGAGCCGAAATGAAGTTCGATTTGCGTTCCATGTGGGCGAGGCTTCGGTGGACGTCCACCCTTCTGAGGAGCTAGTCGCCGCTCCATCGACTTTTCCAGAGCATGGAGAAATTCTTGCGTGCCCAAGGGACGGCCGGTATGCGTGCTTTGGCGGATCGAGGCTAATTCCGACGCCGACTCTCCTTCCGCAAGATACCCGCGCCACGTACCATTCGTCCACTGATTCCGCCATATCCCCATGCTCAAAAGAGGGTCCACATGGCTTTCACTACAGTGGGCAGCCGCACTCGACCATTCCCAGGATTGTGCCTCAGACACCAATTTAGCTCGCACTGGATTCAATTCTGTATAACGCAATGCCTTCCACAAGTGTGGAAGGTCCAGTGGGCAAGAGTAGTATCGCCCCTGCCACGCGTGTCCAGTGGAATGGTGGACCGCGTTCCAATAAGACGCGTAACGGCCATGGGTTTGCTTCATGGACTGTGCCAGTCCGTCCATCTTGGCTGGAATGGCCATCAAATGGACATGATTGGACATCAGGCAGTAGCCGATCAGCGACACGCCGTGCAGCTCAACGTTCTGTCGCAACAAATCCAGATACACCCTGCGGTCTGCGTCGCTGTCGAGAAGGAATCGGCGGCCATTGCCACGTTGGGTTACGTGGTGCGGCACTCCAACGGCGATCACTCGGGCCAAGCGTGCCACGACTCGCACTCTAACAGGAAAATCGCAAATGAAGGAATCTTTAGGCGGCGCTGTCTTGTGCCCAACCTTCCATGATCTACTTACTCGGTCTACGAGGTCGCCGTTCCACAAACATATGCACTTGCTACGGTGCCGTAATCACAGGTTAACGGCCCGTCCGTCCCCAGGTTCCCCCGTCCCCAGGTTCCCTAATAGGGGTTCCCTCCGGTAACAACTGAAGATAATGAAATGGAAGCCGCCCGACTTCTGAAAGCGAACAAGTCCTTTGGGCATGGTGAAGGATGTCCATACCCGAAGCCGCCGGTCGAGGTCCGTGGCCGCCCACCCTTCGACAGAAAAAATCGAAGGATGGGGCACCCGCATATCTTAGGTAACTCGAAGGGTGGGCCACCCGCCAATAGAATAGAGAAGCACACTCAGTTGGAGTTGCCTAACGGCTGGTCAACGGCCCGTCCGTCCCCGTGTTTCCCACCGCTGGCTGCCCCCGGCCCATATCTGCCATCCTTATCCTTCGCGCCGTCTGCGCGTCACCACCTGAGGCAAGAGCCGGATGCGGGAAATCCGCCCGTCCGGATCTGTGCGGGGGGTACGGCGTAAGCCGTATCCCTACCGCGACAGCCCTACAGCCGATGCGAAGCAGCGTGGTTTTCAGGGATGCTGGCTGGGGAGGGGATTTCGGCTCAGAACCGTAACGCCACTCCTCTGAGCAACAGCGATCACCGAGCCGTCTGACGAGAGTCGTGGGCGACGGTTCTCTAACCAACCACTGCCCCGCAACCCAAGCCCCTCTATCGGGATTGTAGAGTCCAAGCGAAGGCTCGTACCTAGACCAAGGACCAGCATCTCAGGCTTAGAAGCCGGGAGCGCCCCCTCGTGTGCCAAGGCTCGTGCCGGTTCATACCAACTGAGCGCCAGAGCCGTTTTCTGGTCCGCGGAAGCTGCAAGCTCTCCCGTCGATCCGTAGTGTCGGGGCTTGATGCTCTGTTCGACCTTGCTGGTCATGTTCACGAGTTGCAAGCTCTCCCCAGAGTGATGCCCGGTGGAATCGACATTCTCGTCAGGCGCTAGGAGCAGGTCTTGGGAACCAATGAACAGCCCGATTACTCTCCCCAGGGGCTTTGACTGATCCGCGTCCTTGAACGAATAGCCGCCCGTAAACTCGGTCACTTTCTGGCCATGAACATCGACCACAGACAGCGGCAAGACTCCCCGCTGTACCTGCAACGAAGACACCGCGACTAGATTACCCTGTGGCGAGATGGACTGTGGAACATCCCCGGACGCCCATTCTCCAAGAACCGCTCCAGATGAGATATCGACTATTTCAACCTGAACCGGCGTTGTGTGGAAGCGAGGATTGAGGTTCTGTTCCGAACCGAACGCACACACGAATACATCTTTGTTGCTCGCCCCCGTAATGAAAAGAGGGAGCAGAGATGCATCAGTAGACGGAGAGGAAATCGTTCGAACTGGCGCAAACTTTGCGCTGTCGAAGACTCGGATCGTTTGAAAATCCTGCACCACTAAATACTGCTGGTCAGACGTGTATCGTACCTGCGGAGAGAAGTTGCTATTCAGGATCGTCAGATGCCCGATCTGGCGAGGCGCAGTGAACCGCTTAGTCGCGATCTCCTCTGTAACCAGCCATAGCGGGGCTTGCGCTTTGAAGCCTGTGGCTACGAGAAGAGCAACCGTCCTTCCGTCTGGCGACAGGTCGAACGATTCGATGCTGGGACTGTCGATGATGCTGCTCAGCGAGGATTCATCGATTCTTGCTGCGGGCGCATACGAGTCATTCGTTTTGGCCCAGTTAAGACTTGGCTGAAGCATGATGAACGCCACCGCAAGACGGGCGAAGAAGGTTGGATTCATTGTCATCTTCAGCACCCATGTCCGCGACGAAGGATAACGTCATTGATGATGTGCTCGAAGAAACTGACCAAATCGTCGAAAGGATTGGCTGTATCGAAATGCGCAGTGAAATATGAGCCTCCCGCAGCAGCGTTATAGCCCCACGGCGAAATCGTTGGGTCTTGCCCTCCGGGCAACGGAATATGTAGTCCAGAACCGGGGAACCTACCGCTTCCGTTGGTTGATCCGGCAACTGGGTTTACGACGCCCGGTGCGAAGTAGTTGAAGTTGTAAGCGCCATTTCTGTAGCCCATTGGACTCATGCCCGGGCCAGCAGTAGGACCTAGAAAGGTTGAGTTTGTATTCAGCGCGTTGTTGACTGCTCCCTGAATCTTTGCCTGACACCCTTGTGCCTGTGGCGTAAGAGCCACGTTATTTGGGGCGCCGAGAATTGCGGTTGTCGGTGGCCCGAAGTTTTTAGCCACGGTTCCACCAGCACCTGAGTTGTCCGGTGGCGGCTGACGTATACAGGGGCTGTAGTACCCGAAGCAGCCCGATGGATAACACCCCTGTGCCCCGAAGAGCATACAAGAGGATGGAATCGGATCCGTCTCTACCACGCCAACGCAGTTATATCCACAGTCATATCCGTAGTCCAGACCACTCGGATCAACGAAAGTCGTTGGATTATTCAACGCGTACGCATAGCGATTCATGGTCTGCGGGTTGGTCAGGTCGTAGCTGCCTGCATAGGGATCCGGTTGGACCCAGCGGCCGGCGATGTTCGAATATTCGCGGAACTGGGCATGGTCCGTGGAGGGTGTGCCGCTGGCCCACAGCCCGGTGAAGCCGTCGAAGGTATTGCCCGGTCCCCCGGAGACATTGGTGGTGTCATCGCCAAAGGGCAGCGAGCTAACGATGGCATTTGTGCCTCCGGTCTTTCCGGTCACGGCGCGGCGGGTTCCTACCCAGTCGCGATGGGCAAAGAGCGCGGTATTGTTCGCTGGATTGTAGGATTCGATTGCCGCCGACCCCCAGTACGCCTTGCCCAGAAGCTGGCCCGACCCTGCCAGCCACAGAGAAGCAAGATTGCCTGACTGGTCGAACACAACCAACGACTCATCCTGGCCTGTGCTGCTGGAGAAGCTCTGGGCCACTTGCTGGTTAAGCCCGTTATAAGTTAACTGCTGGGTGACTCCACCGCTAACCAGCCCAGTCAGGTTCCCGTCCGCATCGTAAGTATACGAATTGGTTCCGTCAGACATCAGATTACCCGCCGCGTCGTAGGTGTAGCCCGTGCCGGTGATCTGATTCGTGCCGGCGTTGTACGCCACGTTGAAGGTCGAGCCCGAGCTGACGCCTGAACCTGGCTGCTGCGACCAGCGATTGCCGTAAAGGTCGTAGCTGTAGGTATAGAGTGGCTGACTGCTGCTGTTGGTCAGCGAAGTGAGCCGGTTGAAGTTGTCGTAGCCGTAAGTAATCCCCGTGCCCTCCACGCTGTCAGACGAACTATTAAGTCGCTGGCCCTTCCACGTCGCCGTGAAACCATAAATCTTTCCGCTACAGCCCAGCGCAGCCGTTGTGCCGACCGGGCAGACCGACCCGCCGTTCAACCGGCCCATAATGTCGTAGGAGTTGAACTGCGATACGCCGTTGCCCAGAGTATAGCTGACCGGTCCGAAGGGACCGTTCTGCACGCCGGAGACGATTGTGCCGGGGACGGTCGCGCTGCTCAGAGAGCTCGCGTTGCTGGTGATCGACTCTACCTCCCTCGCGTTAGAGTAGGTGTACGTCGTGGTGGCTCCGGCACCATCGGTCGAGCTGGTCAAGTCCCCGGCTCCGTCGTACGTGTAGGCAAGATTTTTGTCGTCCGCCGGAGTTCCGCAGGTCCCAGGCAGACATTCCGAGAGCGCGATGATGCGCCCTACCGCATCGTAGCTGAAGGCGGTTCCGGAAAAGGTCGGACTGGTGGATGCTGTGGCGACGGACAATCTGCCTTTCAGATTGGACTGCGGCGCGGCAAACCCGGAGCTGGCGTCGTGGGGAACCCGGGGACGGGGGAACCCGGGGACGGACGGGCCGTTGACCAGCCGTTAGGCGACTCCAACTGAGTGTGCTTCTCTATTCTATTGTGAGCCGAGATGAAGTTCGATTTGCGTTCCATGTGGACGAGGCCTCAGAGGACGTCCCAGAGGACGTCCACCCTTCTGAGGAGCTATATGCACTTGCTACGGTGCCGTAATCACAGGTTAACGGCCCGTCCGTCCCCAGGTTCCCACGAGGTCGCCGTTCCACAAACATATGCACTTGCTACGGTGTCGTAATCACAGGTTAACGGCCCGTCCGTCCCCAGGTTCCCCCGTCCCCAGGTTCCCCAAGGGCGTAGCGGGGCTTTTATCAGCAGCGCTTTCCCCTATGATGCGAAGAATGATATTTACCTCTGCCCTGCCGGACAACAACTAGCGCACAAAGCCGTCCTCGATCGTGGACACGGGGTGCACACGCATGTGTATAAGGCGCCAAGGACAGCTTGTGCTTGCTGCCTTTATCGCAGTCAGTGCGCCTCGAAGAAGCCAACCCCAAAGTGGCGGCGCTCAATCACTCGTATCGAGGAGTCTGCGGAAACAAGCGCATTCAAAGCGAAGATGCAGAGTGAACCGGCACAGCAAATCTACAAGCAGCGCTCGCAGATCGCGGAATTCCCTCACGCCTGGATTAAAGAGCGATGTGGGCTCCGGCAATTTCGCTGTCGAGGAAAACAAAAAGCGGGTATGGAAGCTACGTGGGCTTGCCTCAGTTACAACATCATCCGGCTATTTAGCATACGCTGCAAAATAGCTAACGCAACTGTCGCTGCTGCTTAAAAAGGCCACTACCAGCAATACGGTCTACGAAGATAGGCCGTAGGCATACTTAACAACAAGAGTCTAGAACCGCTCACAATCTCAACAGGCTTATGTCACCAGGTTTTTGTCACGAGGTTTCGACTGGACCGGGACCGATCTGCACAGATCGTGGGGCAATTCTTCACACCTTCCCGTCCCCAGGTTCCCCGTCCCCAGGTTCCCACAATTCCTGGTCCACTCTTATAGGCAATGCTTACGCCGGTTGACGCCGCAGTCAATCCAACCTGCGCACCGAAGGCGACAGTTGCCGCCCTTGCAGAACCTGTTACAAGACCTCCGCCCGGCAGAAAACCCGCTCCGATACCAGCCACGTCAAGTGCGAGCGAAACTCCGTTTCCATCACTCCTCAGAGCTTGAGCTGCACACTGCCCTCTGGTCGGCCCGTTATTTGGGGCAATACCGACTCCACTCTCAGCGGGAACTTAATGCATGCCTTATCAGAACAATAGCGAGGCCCGCAGCGCAGATCCCGGCAAGTATGCGGAGAGAAAGCACAATCGATGGCGAAAGCGGTTTTGCGCTAGAGAACAGGAATTCGAGCACCCTCCGTGAATCAATTGCGATCCAGAGAACAACGAAGAGGGAAAACACGAAAAAACCAAAATCGATTGGCCCAGATATAGGGTCGCGCATCAGTTAACCTCCGCATCCCGTCTTTGTGGTGACTGTGTTGGTTACGACCTTGGAGACGGAAAGTCCGATACCTGGTGCGACCACCGGGATAGGTGGGCCAACCGATAGTTCGAAGATGCCGTTGGCAAATGAGAGCTGAACTGAACCCTTCACAGGCCCGACACCGACGTTGAGAGTCAGCGTAGTGAATGGACCCCCAAGTTGCTGAACTGAACGCGCGTTTGTGACTGTGATGTTTGGTCCCGCCCCGGCATATGCGCCCAAACTAAAGGGTTGCCCCGTCTGGGTCGGAGCACCAGCAGCATTTCCAAGCGCGTACGCTGCAGTTCCGCCGGAAGCCAATGCACCCGCGGAGAAGCCGTTTCCACTCCCGTAGAAAAGACCTCCTGCAACGGACCCAGTTCCTGTGACTCCAGTCGCACCCAGGCCCGCGTCGAAGCTACCGCCGTAGCCTATCAATAGGCCGCCCCCGAAGCCACTTGTGCCACATCCATTATTTGGGTCCGAAGGACCACGACCCCCACCACCCGCGCCGCCAGCTGGTCTTGGTTCGTTGCCTGAAACTGGTCTCATGGGCTTATGCCCGACATCGTCCGGTGGTGGCAGTGGTGTGAACGTTGGCGGTCCCGGCCGAATCAGCCCGCTTGGATCAACGAAAGTCATTGGGTTATTCAACACGTACGCATAGCGGTTGAAGCTTTGTGGGTTTGTAGCGTCGTAGCTGCCTGCGTACGGATCCGGTTGCACCCAGCGGCCGGCGATGTTCGAGTATTCGCGGAACTGGGCATGATCCGTGGTGGGTGTACCGCTGGCCCACAGCCCGGTGAAGCCGTCGAAGGTATTGCCCGGTCCCCCGGAGACATTGGTGGTGTCATCGCCAAAGGGCAGCGAGCTAACGATGGCATTTGTGCCTCCGGTCTCTCCGGTCACGGCGCGGCGGGTTCCTACCCAGTCGCGATGGGCAAAGAGCGCGGTATTGTTCGCTGGATTGTAGGATTCGATTGCCGCCGACCCCCAGTACGCCTTGCCCAGAAGCTGGCCAGACCCTGCCAGCCACAGAGACGCAAGATTGCCTGACTGGTCGAACACAACCAACGACTCATCCTGGCCTGTGCTGCTGGAGAAGCTCTGGGCCACTTGCTGGTTAAGCCCGTTATAAGTTAACTGCTGGGTGACTCCACCGCTAACCAGCCCAGTCAGGTTCCCGTCCGCATCGTAAGTATACGAATTGGTTCCGTCAGACATCAGATTACCCGCCGCGTCGTAGGTGTAGCCCGTGCCGGTGATCTGATTCGTGCCGGCGTTGTACGCCACGTTGAAGGTCGAGCCCGAGCTGACGCCTGAACCTGGCTGCTGCGACCAGCGGTTGCCGTAACGGTCGTAGCCGTAGGTATAGAGCGACTGGCTGCTGCTGTTGGTCAGCGAACTGAGCCGGTTGAAGCTGTCGTAGCCGTAAGTAATCCCCGTGCCCTCCACACTGTCCGACGAACTATTAAGTCGCTGGCCCTTCCACGTCGCCGTGAAACCATAAATCTTTCCGCTACAGCCTAGCGCAGGCGTTGTGCCAACCGGGCAGACCGACCCGCCGTTCAATCGGCCCAGAATGTCGTAGGAATTGAACTGCGATACGCCGTTGCCCAGAGTATAGCTGACCGGTCCGAAGGGACCGTTCTGCACGCCGGAGACGATTGTGCCGGGGACGGTCGCGCTGCTCAGAGAGCTCGCGTTGCTTGTGATCGACTTTACCTCCCCCGCGATAGAGTAGGTGTACGTCGTGGTGGCTCCGGCACCATCGGTCGAGCTGGTCAAGTCCCCAGCCAGGTCGTACGTGTAGGCAAGATTCTTGTCGTCCGCCGGAGTTCCGCAGGTCCCAGGCAGACATTCCGAGAGCGCGATAATGCGCCCCACCGCATCGTAGCTGAAGACGGTTCCGGAAAAGGTCGGACTGGTGGATGCTTGGGCCCTGGACAATCTGCCTTTCAGATTGGACTGCGGCGCGGCAAACCCGCCGTTGGCGTCGTAGAGATACTGCTTGGCCGGCGTGCCGTCGCTGTAACTGACGTTCACCACCCGGCCCAGTGAGTCGTACTGAGTGGTGGTTGTGGTCAACGTCGAGGCGCTGGTCTGGTTGGCCGTCGGACGGTGCCGCGTCACGATCAGCCCGATGCTGTTGTACGCGTAGCTATAGGTCGTCTTGCCGGACTCCGGCTCCGTCACCGATGTGGAGCGGCCCAGCCAGTCGGTTTCGAAGGTTCTGGTTTGCGCTCCCTGGGTGACCGCGGTTCTCTGTGCGTTGCCGGAAGCGGTGTCGGTGGAATAGGCGTAGGTGGTGAGGAAGCCACTGCCCGCGATGTCGAGGCCACAGGCTGCGGGCGCCACTCCTTGAAGGGTCGTACCGGATATTTCACAGACCGCCGTCGGCCTACCCAAGCCATCAGTCTGGACGATGCGGCTAACGCCGTTCTCATCGGTTACCTGGGTTGCTCTGCCGCTGTACGTGTAGTTCGTTGTAGATCCATCCCCATGCGTAATCCTTGTCGCCCGACCGAGTCCATCATAGGTGTAGGTATCCCCCACGTTCGAACAGCTGATGGATCCTCCGGTGAAACGATAGGCAGCCAGTTGGAGACCTCCGTTGCTGTCGTAACAGTAGTTGGTCCAGTAGTATCCACCTGAAGCATTCTGGATTGCAACATAGTTCAATCGGCCATACATGCCGTAATTCGTTTGCGTATTCGTATGGGTGATGCCGGTCATGTAGTTGTAGACGCCGGTCTGCGTGGGTGTGTAGCTGGCGACCATTTTGCCACCATCCGGATAGTCGATCTCCGTTGGGCGCAACAGCGGATCGTAGGAGACATATGTGACCGTTTGCCCGTTGGGATCCGTGGCAGTCAACGGCACGCCCGAGTTGGCATCGTAGGTGGCGGTAAACGGGAGCGAGACTCCACTGCTGGGCGTGGGTGGCGTGGCGGTGTAGATGAAGGCATGAGTAGGCCCGTCGTAGGCGTAGGTAGATGTACCGGATGGCGCCGTAACGCTCACCGGATTGCCTGTGTCTTCGTAGGCTGTAGTCGTAATCAGGGTGCTGCTCGGGCTGGCGGACTGGGTCACCGTTGTGAGATTGCCGCGCTGGCTGCTGGGGTTGAAGTGCCCCGGCACCGTTGTGGTCAGCAATGCTGCATGGCCGGTTCCCAAGGTTTCGTCGTAGGCGTAGGTAGTCGAACCGACAGTGCTGGTGCCGTCGGTGACGACATCGGAAGAGACTAGATTGTGAATTCCAGTAGTTGGATAGGTGAGTGTCTCCACCCGCAAAATCGCTCCGCGTGAAGAAGTGCTTCCATAGTCCCAAGTCGTTTGTGAGGTTACCAGCCCGTAGCTGTTGTAGGTCTGCCGGGACCCGGCAAGGCCGCTCCCATTGAAGGAGTTTGAGTAATCAATCTGGGTGATTGGTGGCGTTATTGCCGTTGTCACACACGGGCGCGTGGCGCTGTGGGAACCCGGGGGGAACCCGGGGACGGACGGGCCGTTGACCAGCCGTTAGGCGACTCCAACTGAGTGTGCTTCTCTATTCTATTGTGAGCCGAGATGAAGTTCGATTTGCGTTCCATGTGGACGAGGCCTCAGAGGACGTCCCAGAGGACGTCCACCCTTCTGAGGAGCTATATGCACTTGCTACGGTGCCGTAATCACAGGTTAACGGCCCGTCCGTCCCCAGGTTCCCCCGTCCCCCAGGTCCCACGATTTCTGAAAGCGAACAAGTCCTTTGGGCATGGTGAAGGAAGTCTATACCGGAAGCCGCCGGTCGAGGTCCGTGGCCGCCCACCCTTCGACAGAAAAAATCGAAGGATGGGGCACCCGCATATCTTAGGTAACTCGAAGGGTGGGCCACCCGCCCACCCAGGTCCCATAATATTTGAGAGCGCTACCACCGACATCTTCTACTGCCGAATGAAGTCGCTCAGGTCCAAGCAGCGGGGATGCCAAACTGAAGAAGTTTGTAACCTTACCAACACTGGTCTGATTGAAATTGTTCAGACATGTGTTGTAGGTCTGCCTGTTGAAGCCATTATTTGGGGCGATGGTTGGCGTACTACTTAAGTTCGATGTTTTCGTATGCAATTGAAATGTTGCCAACCTGTCGTCTTTGAGCATTGATGTGGTCCTTGTCTACTGTCGAATTGTTGCATCTGACAATCAACCTATTCGGACCATCCCAGCGAAGAGCTAAACAGTCACTTGAAGTACTGAAGGCAACCGCGCTACTGTAATACGCATGTCGAAGCTCCATGGGAGTGAACACATGATCTCCGATCAGCACATAATACTCAAGCCCACCTAACGCCTCACGATCTGAACGTTCCGCGACCATGGCAACCTGATTTGTAGTTGACGATTGAGACTGCTTAATCTCGAACTGACCATGATCGAAATACCCGTGAAACAGTCCATACAAAAAGGATGCCGTGGCAATTACGACAAGCCCAACTCCGGCCAATGAGATTCTAGAGAATCGAGTCAATTGTGACACCCCGCGGCCCTCATCGCTTGTCCTTGTTTGATCTGCGCATTGTCCGAGGGTGTATCGAACCCAGTCGCAAGAGTGCCGTTTGGATCTGGATGGCCAGCAAGTGTTTGAGCCGCGCCCGCCGCAAATTGGCAAAAGCCCGCTCCAAAAGGACAGGTGACGCCAAAGCTTATGTTGCCCGCAGCGACTGCGTTCGAAAGCGGTCCAAGCCTACTGCTTCATCTTTTCCATGAAGTGAGCTGGACGGGCGAAGATGATGAAGTGACCGGGGCTAGGCTCACGCACCAGAGCACTACAGTTGTTCGGCGTCACCAACCCTTTCGACATGATGTCACTGACGCTGAAGCTGCTTTGGTTGGGGTTTGGGAAGCAGGGGATGCGACCGTCCGTGAACACCTGGAGCCACTGTGTCTCACCCGGATAGATCGTCAGCGTCCCGATCCCATCCTTGTCGGTAGTCGTGCCTGTGTGCTGCGCGTGAGTTTTGACAGCATCGCTGGACAGCCCGGTGAACACCAGAACATGCTGATCCGCTAACGGCTTTCCATTCCGGCCATCGAGAACCTGCACCGTGATGTCCAACGTCTTGTCGGTGATCCGCTGTGCTTTCATTGACGGGCTGAAGAACAACGCTCCAGTTAGAGCATATATACCTAAACGATTCACGATTGCAACGCCCCTTTCTCGATCTCTGCCTAGCATGGTTTCCGGTGAGCACCGCTGCCCCTCACATCCACGAAAAAGTGGATTATGGCACCGATAGGTGTATGCCAGGTCGAGTAAGCAGTGTCGATGTGAGTGGTGAACGTGAAGTTTCCGTTGCTATCGACCCCATACGTCGAAGGGTCGGCTCCGCCCTGGCCCGGAACATGCAAGCTGCTCCCGATTCCGAAGACTCGATTTAGGAACGATGAAGGATAGCGACCAACGGGCAACTGTGACGGCGAACCTCCAGGGACAGAGAAATTCACGTCCAAACCGCCGTTGTAGATGAACGGCTGACCGACGACGTTCGACGCATTCACATTGAGGTTGGAAACAGAATTAACCGCATTGATATTAGCGACCAAACAAGGGGATGGAGGCTCACCGTTATTTGGGGCGATTCTGCCACCTGCGGAACTCCCACCACTGGCGATAACGGATAAGAAATACTGAACTTCGAAAACGTTTACAGAAAATGAAAATTGAGGGAGACCGGTGCTAGAGCCATCACCATAGCCAGAGCTAGAGCCATCACCACTACCAGAGCTGTCACCACTACCAGAGCTGTCACCATTACCGGAGCTGTCACCTCCTCCCCCGCCGTGCTGGCAAGAAGTGCTGCTCGGAAAGGTTGCGCAATCTGCCGAAGAGTCCAGGCCAGTTGGATCAACAAACCTCACTGGATTATTCAGCACATAGGCATAGCGGTTCATGCTTTGCGGATTGGTGAGGTCGTAGCTGCCGTTGTAAGGATCAGGCTGGAGCCAGCGGCCGGCGATGTTCGAATATTCGCGGAACTGGGCATGGTCCGTGGAGGGGGTGCCGCTGGCCCACAGCCCGGTGAAGCCGTCGAAGGTATTGCCCGGTCCCCCGGAGACATTGGTGGTGTCATCGCCAAAGGGCAGCGAGCTAACGATGGCATTTGTGCCTCCGGTCTTTCCGGTCACGGCGCGGCGGGTTCCTACCCAGTCGCGATGGGCAAAGAGCGCGGTATTGTTCGCTGGATTGTAGGATTCGATTGCCGCCGACCCCCAGTACGCCTTGCCCAGAAGCTGGCCCGACCCTGCCAGCCACAGAGAAGCAAGATTGCCTGACTGGTCGAACACAACCAACGACTCAACCTGGCCTGTGCTGCTGGAGAAGCTCTGGGCCACTTGCTGGTTAAGCCCGTTATAAGTTAACTGCTGGGTGACTCCACCGCTAACCAGCCCAGTCACGTTGCCGTCCGCATCGTAAGTATACGAATTGGTTCCGTCAGACATCAGATTACCCGCCGCGTCGTAGGTGTAGCCCGTGCCGGTGATCTGATTCGTGCTGGCGTTGTACGCCACGTTGAAGGTCGAGCCCGAGCTGACGCCTGAACCTGGCTGCTGCGACCAGCGGTTGCCGTACCGGTCGTAGCCGTAGGTATAGAGCGACTGGCTGCTGCTGTTGGTCAGCGAACTGAGCCGGTTGAAGCTGTCGTAGCCGTAAGTAATCCCCGTGCCCTCCACGCTGTCCGACGAACTCTTAAGCTGCTGGCCCTTCCACGTCGCCGTGAAACCATAAATCTTTCCGCTACAGCCTAGCGCAGGCGTTGTGCCAACCGGGCAGACCGACCCGCCGTTCAATCGGCCCAGAATGTCGTAGGAATTGAACTGCGATACGCCGTTGCCCAGAGTATAGCTGACCGGTCCGAAGGGACCGTTCTGCACGCCGGAGACAATGGTGCCGGGGAGGGTTGCGCTGCTCAGAGAGCTCGCGTTGCTTGTGATCGACTCTACCTCCCCCGCGATAGAAGAGGTGTACGTCGTGGTGGCTCCGGCACCATCGGTCGAGCTGGTCAAGTCCCCGGCCAGATCATACGTGTAGGCGAGATTTTTGTCTTCCGCCGGAGTTCCGCAGTTCCCAGGCAGGCATTCCGAGAGCGCGATAATGCGCCCCACCGCATCGTAGCTGAAGACGGTTCCGGAAAAGGTCGGACTGGTGGATGCTTGGGCTCTGGACAATCTGCCTTTCAGATTGGACTGCGGCGCGGCAAACCCGCCGTTGGCGTCGTAGAGATACTGCTTGGCCGGCGTGCCGTCGCTGTAACTTATGCTCACCACCCGGCCCAGCGAGTCGTACTGAGTGGTGGTTGTGGTCAACGTCGAGGCGCTGGTCTGGTTGGCCGTCGGACGCTGCCGCGTCACCACCAGCCCGGTGCTGTTGTACGAGTAGCTATAGGTCGTCTTGCCGGACTCCGGCTCCATCACCGATGTGGAGCGGCCCAGCCAGTCGGCTTCGAAGGTTCTGGTTTGCGCTCCCTGGGTCACCACGGTTTTCTGCGCGTTGCCGGAAGTGGTGTCGGTGGAATAGGCGTAGGTGGTGAGGAAGCCACTGCCCGTGATGTCGATGTCGAGGCTACAAGCTACGGGCGCCACTCCTTGAAGGGCCGTAGTCGTAGCGGATATCTCACAAACGGATTTTGGTCGGCCCAGGCCATCGACTTGCACGATGCGGCTCACGCCGTTCTCATCGGTTACCTGGGTTGCTCTGCCGGTGTAGCCATAGTTGATATGCGATGAGTCCGCATGGGTGACTTGCAGAACGCGGCCTAAGGCGTCGTAAGTATAGGTATCGCCTCCGGAGCCGGAACAAACCTTGCCGACGCCAAAACCTGTGCTCTGATACTTGTAAGAATTAAAGGCGACGTTGCCATTGGCGTCATAGCAGGTATCCTGCTGATAAAAGGAGCTGCCGCTTTGCCCGTTGGCCACTTCTGTGCGGCTTTGACGGCCATAGCCGTCAAGCTGAACCTCACTATTGGAAGAGACGCTCGACGAGAGAGATGTATTGGTGGTCACCGTGGTTGAGGTGTAGGACCACTTAGTCGCTCCGCCGTCCGGGTACTCAACCTCAAGCGGCCGCAGCAGCGAGTCGTATTCGCTGGACGGGATGTTCGTGATCTGCCCGTTGGGATCGGTAGAGCTGAGCGGAAGCCCAGTGTGGGTGGTGTCAAAGGTCGCACTCGTGCTGAGGGCCACCCCGCTGGAGGGAGTGGGCAAGCTGACGCCGGTGTTGTAAACAAAGGTGGGGTCATACGACATCGTCGTCGTCCCATTGGGCGTAGTGCTGGTGAGCAGTGAGCCGGTGTCCTCGTAGGTAAAGGTTGACGCATACGATGTGCCGGGGCTGGCATATTGCGTCAGGCTGGTCAGATTCCCCCGCGCGCCAGTGACAGTTGTATGCTGCGGTACACTCGAACTGGCAGTCGGCGTCGTGCCGTCATACACGTAGCTCGTCGAGCCGATGGTGCTGGTGCCGTCGGTGACGACATCGGAAGAGACCAGATTGGGAATTCCAGTAGTTGGATAGGCGAGTGTCTCCGCCCGCAAAATTGCTCCGCGTGACAAAGAGTTTCCGTAGTCCCAAGTCGTTTGTGATGTCACCAGCCCATAGCTGTTATAGGTCTGCCGGGAGCCGGTGAGGCCGCTCCCATTGAAGGAGTTGAAGTAATCGATCTGGGTGATTGGTAGTGTCAGGGCCGTTGTCACGCACGGATGCGCGGAGCTGTTGTAGCAAGTTTGGCGAGCTAGCAGCGCTACGCCTGTCGCTGCGCCCTGGTAAACGTTGCGGCTGGTCTCATAGTATTGGGCAGTGGTCCCGGCCGGTTGGTTGCCGGCTTCAACGAAGGTATAGCTTTTGTTGTTGCCAAGGCCATCCACAACGGCAGTGGTGCTCGTTCCGGTTCCAGGTGTGCGGGTATAGGTCCATGTGGACGCGGCTGAACCTGCACTGGCAGCAAGCGTGCGCGTCAATCCCGCCGTACTGCCATCGGCGCACACAATGCCGTTTTTACCGCCGCTATAGGTATAGTTGATCGTTCCCCCTTGCGGCAACTGGACAGACGCAAGCCGCCCGGTCACGTTGCCAGACCCCCCAGGAGTGGCCTCGTAGGAGAACTTGTAGAAGCTTCCATCCGGAAAGGATATAGAGTCTACAAGAGAGGTGGAGGTAGGTCCATACTCGGAAATGTTACTGCATTGAAAGGCCGTTTGTACGGTATAGGTTTTGTAGTTTAATGTCACGGTTTGGGCGTTTCCGCTCGTGTCCGTGTATTGAAACGTCGTCGCGGCAGGCGCAGTTCCCGCAAACGTCAAAGCAACATTTCCGGTGGTGTCTGTAATTGTGCCGGCACTGGTATTGGCCGTGATTTGATTTCCATTCGAGTCGGTGTAGGAACTTGAACCGCCACTGTTAAGGTTGCCGTTAGTGTCTGCGACTGTCCATCCGCCGACGTTCGGAGGTGGGGGTTGCGTGAGGGTCAGCCCCGAGCCATCGGTGGCGGTGCCTACGAAGGTTGCGCTGTATGAGTGCGTCTCGCCGGGGTTGCTGCCCGTCGTGCAAACTGAGGTCTGCTCCGAGGTGCTTCCCCCAAAAGGGTGCGCCCGCCCCAGGGAGTCATGAAAAACAAAGTTCGAATAAGTCTGCGTGGTCACCGAGCCATTGCACGGTTTCTGTTGAATGATAAAGGTTGAAGACGATGACGTCACATAGCCTGTAAGGGCTTGGGTGTTGATATTCCATCCCCAGAGGTTTCCAGGCCCTACCCAGGACGTGGTCCCGTTGGTCGTTACGGGGGTCCAAATCGAGCTGTCGTAGGCAAGACTGTACGTGAAGGGAATGCCTCGGCCTGTTTTATTTAAAACCGGAACAGCGAAATGTACGTTCAGATTCCCGACATTGATCGTATCGAAGCCCTGGTTGTCGAAAGTCCCGTAAGGATAGGTTCCAGTCGCGACCTGGCCCATCGCCGACGAGGCAACAAAAAGAAGCATGAGAGCGTAGACAGTCCTGCGCAATAGCTTGAACATGGGTATCATCCTTGTCGGCCGAGGCGGTTTTAGCTGATTTGTGCGGAGCTGATTTGAATGTCCAGTTGCAGTGACCCGTTCACATAGCGCTGGATGTGAAACGGAATCGTTGCCCCATTGACGGCGCGGTAGTCAGAGTAACGAATCTCAATGGCAATCTTCGTCGCCGGGCCTTTGTCCGGCTGAACTGAGTAGGCGAGCACCATGGGCAACAACGATGTTGGATCGATGCCTATGTCAGTAGTGCTCCGTTCAGCAACTTGCCCGGCCGTATTAACGGAAAAGTCGCTGAAGACGAACTGGCTCTGCAAGTGACGAAAGACATTTGTACTGGAACCGACAGGGCTCGATCCAAGATCGACAACACCTAAATAGCTGGGCAGGAGCGAAGGCTGAAACGAAAAAGCGGGGAGAAACCACAGTACCGGCCGCCAGCAATTGCCCGGATCGACATTGTGGGCAACACCATCTTCACCGGCCCATTGGCAAGCGGCGCTTGATCCAGATCCGGATTGGGTTTCTGTTCTTGCGCCCGAGGAAAGTGAAAGCTGAACTTGGGATGAACCGTCCGAAGCGGCGGTGAGGGTTGCGGCACCGGTATCGTTCGTGCTGCCTGCGTGCCACCCCGCAGTCCCGTTTAGCTGGATCTGATGGACAACATTGCCGCCAGAAAAGGCCCGTGGAGATCTGGCTGAGAAGCGTGGCCGCACTCACGCCAGTCGTGCCCATGGTCGTGGGCGATGCTGCAAACAGCAGACTTGGGGCGGCGATCAGGAAGCAGCAAGAACCAAGAAGCAGGGATCGTTTCAAACTACCCTCCGCTCGCCGAGTGTTATTTGGGGCATAACTCACGAGTGATAGCGACAGTAACGGTGACGGTGACGGTTATCTTTAGCCAGAGTACGGAGGTGCTAGTGACCATTAGACGGAGCGCGGTTGGCAGAACGGTAAATAGCCCCGTGAGCCGAACGCGCTCATCTGAAAGGGAGCGTGAGCATTTCTGCAAGGGCGGCGTGGGAACCTTCGATCCTGTTTTTTTGCGATCCTTCGGATAGCGCACGAATCGGGTTGAAGGGACTGCAGAGAAAGTCTTTGTAAGTGAGAGATCGCTCCCTCAGTGGCATATGCTCGCTGCGGCGAGGTAGCCCGTACCCTTCAAAGAGTTCAGTTTTCCGCAGTCTGTGAAGGGAGACTTCGCCCGTTGGCGCGCGATCGCACAATGTTTGTTCCATGGTTTTGCGAGCATGGAAGTGCGCCGTCG
>CAVRGX010000003.1:0-1151735 GCA_963720815.1 uncultured Acidobacteriaceae bacterium
ATGCTTCAGAAGGTAACGCCGATGTGGGCCAGATGGGCCATGCTGTGCGGATGGTTTGCAACCGGGGCGGCCCTTGCTCTGGGCATCGTGGCTTCGCCGGCCAAACCCTGGCTCTTGTGGGACGGATACGCTTCGTTCTTCTATCGATGACCAGGGCCGGGTGATCGACCGGCAGGGAGGTGATCGAACCACTTCGGAGGGGCAGTCGTACGGGCTTTTCTTCGCCTTAGTTGCCAACGACCATGAGCGCTTCGACCGGCTACTGAATTGGACGAGCGATAATCTCGCGGGAGGCGACCCGGGGACAAGATTGCCGGCTTGGCTTTGGGGCAAGACGCCCGACGGGCAATGGCAGATTCTCGATCCGCACTCTGCCTCGGACGCCGATCTATGGATCGCTTATTCCCTATGTGAAGCTGGAAGGCTGTGGCGTCAACCACGGTACAAGACGCTAGGCCGCCGCATGCTGGCCCGCATTGCGGGTGCGGAGGTGATCGAACTACCGGGATTCGGAATCATGCTGCTACCGGGCGAGACTGGATTCCATCCTGAGGCGGATACCTGGGTGTTGAACCCAAGTTACCTTCCCCTACCCTTGCTCACCCGGTTTGCAGTGATCGATCCGAAAGGTCCATGGGCCCGTATCGCCGCTGACCTTCCTGCCTTGCTGGAAAAAAGCACACGCAATGGCTTTGTCATGGACTGGGTGAGTTATAGCACGAAAGACGGATTTCAGCCGGCATCGCGGCCCGGAAGTTCCGCCATGCCCGTCGGAAGCTACGACGCAATCCGGGTTTATCTATGGGCCGGTCTTACTCATCCCGAAACAAAGTGGCACGGGCAAATGCTAGCGGCCGTTCCGGGCATGGCGGACTACCTCGCCAAGCATGGAACCCCGCCAGAGCAAATCGATAGCGCAGGAATGATCGTGGGTGGGGAGGGACCGGTGGGCTTCTCGGCGGCCTTGCTACCCTACCTGCACGCCAAGGGCGCTAAATCGGCGCTGGCGACCCAATCAGCAAGAGTCATGGCCCAGATTAATCCGGCGACCAATCTCTATTTTAGGCCGACGTACTACGATGAAAGCCTCAGCCTTTTCGGACTGGGCGGGAGCCAACACATGTTCGCTTTTGATCGAACCGGCGAACTACAAGTGAGATGGAGTAAATAACTAACAGAATAAACCTGACGCAGAGAATGGCAGCCTACACGAGTGAGTACCAGGTTGGACTATTTTGCAGTTACTTATACGGCTCGAAGCGAAGGAAAATTCGTGTGGTTTACGTCCTAGGAAGTGAGGCGGAGTGCGAGCCCTGGCCGGTCTCTCTTACAACCCTCTTCAGCATATCGATCGAGCGGCGGAGCGAACTTTCGACTCCCTTGGAGGTCAGTCGAAATGTTGACATCTCGGCTATGGCATTCGCGCTCATCCCAAGGTGGAAGTGCAGCCAGAAAATGTCATAATCACGGGTACCTTCTGTTTGACTCTCACGAACTTCTTTAAGGGCCTCATCGATCTCTTTGAGTTGCATGTGGCGCTCGACGGCTTTTTGGCCGTTCGGAGAAGGAAGCTGAGCCAACGCGGGTGAGTCGTACGCAACCTGTTCGAAGTCGCCGCCGCGTTTTTTTGCGTTTTGGGCCCGCAGTTGGTCATGTGTGAGGTTCGCGGCAACCACACGCACCATGGCATCAAGAGAGCTTGGATATTCCTCAACGAAATCGCGCAGTAATCGACAGCCATTTGCACACAGTGCCGCATAGGTCTCCTGGACGAGATCATCTATAGGGAGTGTCGAAGTGCCTCCCGCCTCTCTCATGGTGCGCAGGATAACAAGGGTGATTAGACGTTGATACCTTCGAATAAACTCAAGCCATGCCTCAGAATCTCTTTGAGCGCAGAGCTGAGCCAGCTGAACGGGAGCAAGTTCCTGGTAGTCCATCCGGTACCCGGGTCGGCACGTATTAAGCAACTACTGTGACAATTATACGCGAGTCAAACCGACGCGCGCGGCTGCGTATCAAGTTCTAAGATTAAAAATAAGTAAGAATTACTCAGGGAACTGAGTCTGGAAACATGCCGGCACAACCAGGCATGCCGGCGAACCCGGCCGTAGCACCTAAAAAGGTGCAGTGGTAGTTGCGTAGAGGTAGGCTTTCTTGCGCGCAACGTAAGATGCGTTTTAATTCCGTCACGACGGGCGAAACTAAAAAATACCTCGATCCCCAGTGATTATTAGCTGTCTGGGAGTATGGGGCTGAGAGGTCGGGTTGTTACTATTCGGACTTTTGTTGTATATCCTATTCAGTCGCTCTGACTGTTACATGACTGTAGTCGCAGGGTTACCGTAGGACAGCCAATTACAGCCGATCGGTATAGAGGTCTATTAGTTCATGTCAATTGCCGTCAAGACCCTCGAACAGAAGACGCTCCTCGAGAGCATTGAATATCACCTGCTATACACCGTTGCCAAACCAAGAGAAGAGCTTACTAAACACGACATCCTCCACGCTTTGGCTCACTCTGTGAGGGACCGGCTGATTGAGGGGCTACTCGAAACTGAGAAACGCACTCAGCAACGCGGAGCCAAACGTCTGGTCTACCTGTCGGCCGAATATCTTATTGGTCAGTCGATGCGGAACAATCTGTTCAATCTTGGACTTCTCACAGAGGCGAAAGTAGCAGCGCAGACGTTGGGCTTCGATCTCAACGAACTCGTCGATGCGGAAACCGATGCGCCGCTTGGGAATGGTGGACTCGGGCGCCTGGCCGCTTGCTTCATGGAGTCGCTTGCGACCTTGGGCATGCCGGCTTATGGATTTGGGATCAACTATCAGTTTGGTCTGTTCAAACAGGAAATCAACAACGGTTACCAGGAGGAAAAGCCTGATCAATGGCTATATAACACCTCTCCATGGCTCATTGAAAGATCCGGAAAGACCTGCATGATCCCGTTGTACGGACGTATTGAGACGGGACAAGACAGGGGCGGCAACTACAACCCGATGTGGGTAGACTGGCAGGTAATTGTCGGAGTTCCACACGATGTGCCGGTGGCCGGATTTGGCGGTAACACTGTGAATTACCTCCGGTTGTACTCAGCCCGTGCTTCCGATGAGTTCGACATGCGAATCTTCAACGGAGGAGACTACGTCCGCGCCGTGGAACGAAAGATCGCTATTGAAACGGTTTCCAAGGTCTTATACCCATCGGACGCAGTGGCTGTCGGCAAAGAACTCCGCCTCGTCCAGGAATACTTCATGGTCGCCTGCGCGCTGCGCGATACCGTCGTCCAGTTTTGTAAAGACAGGCCTGGGACCGGTATGGAGCATCTGCATGAATACGTGACCTTCCAAATGAACGACACGCATCCAGCCTTGGCGGTTGCAGAGCTGATGCGGATTCTGGTTGACGAGTTCGCATTGTCCTGGGAGACCGCATGGGCCGTAACCAATAAAGCCTGCGGTTATACAAATCATACCTTGTTGCCAGAAGCGCTAGAGACGTGGTCGGTAAGCCTGCTGGAGCGTGTCTTGCCGAGGCATCTGCAGATTATCTACGAAATTAACCAACGATTTTTGGCCGAGGTGTCGGCAAGATGTCCCGGAGATTCAGACCGAACGGCGCGGATGTCTCTGATCAGCGAAGGAGAGAACCGCGCGGTACGCATGGCCCATCTGGCAATTGTCGGCAGTCACAGTGTTAACGGCGTAGCTGCTCTGCACTCGGAGTTGGTCAAGACTCACCTGGTGCCCGATTTTTACGATCTGTGGCCGGAACGCTTTAATAACAAGACAAATGGCGTGACGCATCGGCGGTGGCTGGCGAGTTGTAATCCGGACCTCGGTCATCTGATTAACCAAACGATCGGAGAAGGTTGGGTCACGAACTATAGCGCCATCAGTGGCTTGGAGGCTTACGCACAGGAGGAGGTGTTCCAACGCGAGTTCCTGAGAATAAAGCAGAGAAACAAGCAGCAGTTGGCACGCCTCATTCGTGCCACCGAACTCATCACGGTCGATCCCCACTCTTTGTTTGATATTCAGGTCAAGAGGATGCACGAATATAAGCGTCAGCTTCTGAACGCAATGCACGTGATGCATTCCTACATGCGCCTGGTGGACGATGGTCAGAAGCCGGCAGTTGCGCGGACCCACATCTTTGCCGGCAAAGCGGCGCCCGGATACTGGATGGCGAAGCTCATCATTAAGCTGATCAACAACATCGCAGAAGTTGTCAACAACGATCCCAGGACTGAAGGTTTGATGAAGGTGGTCTTCATGCGCGACTACCGCGTGAGCCTGGCAGAAACAATCATTCCCGCAGCTGATTTAAGCGAACAGATTTCTACTGCCGGCATGGAAGCTTCTGGAACTGGAAATATGAAGTTCACCATGAATGGCGCGCTAACGATCGGCACGCTGGACGGTGCGAACGTTGAAATCCTTGAAGAAGTGGGTGCTGAAAACATATATATCTTTGGGCACAAGACAGAAGAAATTGCGGCCCAGCGAAGCAGCTACAACCCGTGGACGTTCTATCACTCCAGCCCGTCAGTCCGCAGAGTCGTGGATGCACTGACCGGAAACCGCTTTTGTCCTGACGAGCCAAGCCTATTTCAACCCATCGTCGAGTCCCTGCTTCATCACGGGGATTTCTATTTCATCCTTGCGGACTTTGATTCCTACATTGCAGCTCAGGAACGCGTGAGCTCCGACTTCCAGAATCATAGCTTGTGGGCGCAGAAGGCAATTTTAAACGTTGCTCGCAGTGGAAAATTCACCAGCGATCGTACCGTCGCTGAATACGCGCGTGACATCTGGGGGATCGAGTCCATTGCAGACCGCAATGACTAGAAGTACGAACACGAAGGTCGATGATCCTGGATTGAGATTTCGCCTGGATGCAGCAATTCGTCCACTCCGGAGTTCGGGTGAGAAGATGCGTATCCTAGTGGTCGAAGACGATCCAATGCAGCGTCACGTGCTGGTTTCGCTGTTAGCCAGGCACGGCCACGACATTATCGCTGTTTCCAGCGGAACCGCCGCCTGGGAAGAACTCGAGCGAAATAGTTTCAATATTGTATTCACTGACTGGATGATGCCAGGAATGAGCGGTCTCGAGCTGATTCGTAAGATTCGCACCGCCGGTTTTGGCCGCTATGTTTACGCCATCGTTTGTACCAGCCGGAGCTCCCGGGCGGATCTGGTCGAAGGTTTGAGGAGTGGCGCAGACGATTACATCGAAAAGCCTTTTTACGAAGATGAACTACTGGTCCGGCTTGCGGCGGGTGAGCGCGTGATCGATCTTGAGCGCCGGCTTGAGGAAGAAAACCGGAAGCTCGAGGAGACCAACCAATCACTTAAAAAAGCATACGAGACAATCCGTGATGACTTGCATGCCGCGGCACGGATGCAACAAAGCCTCTTGCCTCCGGCTGGCAATATTCACGGCATTTATTGCGATTCTCTATTTCTGCCTGCCAGTGTGGTCGCAGGGGACGTTTATAACTTTTTCCCCATCGGCTCGAATTCGGTTGGGTTTTATCTCTTGGACGTTTCCGGACACGGTATCCCCGCGGCCATGCTATCGGTCACCTTGAGCAAGGTCCTCACCATCAGGCCTGAAGCCAGCAGCCCGCTCGTGCAGCAAAGGGGCTCCGCTTATACCATCCGTCCCCCGCATGAGGCACTCTCTGAGGTCAACGATAGATTCCAAGACCAGGATGATATGTACTTCACCATGGTTTATGGAGTATTGGATATAGATTCGGGATGTTTGCGGCTTGCCCAGGCCGGCCATCCAGCCCCCATCCTCCTGCGCAAAGACAAGTGCTCCAGAAACCCTCGGAGACGGCGGTTTCCCGCTGGGCATGCTCCCCGATCGCAGCTTCGACCCATTGGAGTACCAGGTCGAAAAGGGAGACCGCCTATTCCTTTGTTCGGATGGAATTCTCGAGAGCGTCAACTCTGCAGGCGAAGAGTTCGGCCAGGAAAGACTCATGAAGTTCCTCAACGAGCATCGACAGTCTTCGTTGGACACGCTGTTGAAGTCTTTGCAATCAGTCATGTATCAGTGGGCCGGATCCACCGAGTTTGCCGACGATGTGACATTGCTCGCGCTGGAAGTACGTTCCTTGGAAAAGTAAAACGCAAAAGGACCTGCAGGAAAGGCTAGGTACATCGATGAAAGCGATGATTTTGGCGGCGGGGAAGGGAACACGTGTGCGGCCAATTACACATGTGTTGCCCAAACCCATGATTCCCCTTGTGCGTAAGCCTGTCATGGAGTTTCTGGTCGAGCATCTCAGGGCCCACGGGGTAAAACAAATAATGGTGAACACCAGCCACTTGGCGCCGGTGATCGAAGAGTATTTTCGCGACGGAGATCGTTTCGGCGTACAGATGGCATATTCCTTTGAAGGAGACTTGATCGGGGGACAGATAGAAGGAAAGGCGATTGGTTCGGCAGGCGGGATGAAGAAGATCCAGGATTTTTCCGGATTTTTCGATGAAACGTTTGTCGTTCTATGCGGCGACGCATTGGTAGACGTGGATTTTGCGGAGGTTCTTCGCTTCCATCGGGATCGGAAATCGATCGCCACGCTGGTTTTACGCGACGTACCGCTTGAGGATGTTTCCAAGTATGGTGTGGTCGAAACCGACGCCACCGGCCGCATCGTTCGCTTCCAGGAAAAGCCCACGCGCGAGCAAGCGGTTTCCTCAACGATTAACACGGGCATTTACATTTTTGAGCCTGAGATCTTCCGCTACATTCCTGAGGGCGTGGAGTTCGACATCGGCGGCCAACTGCTTCCTGAGCTGGTGCAAAATGGCCAGAGTATTTTCGGTATCACCCTGCCGTTTACTTGGCTCGATATAGGATCGGTGCCCGACTATTGGGAGGCTACAGGGCTGCTACTTAACGGCAAAGTCGCCGGCTTCACAATGCCCGGTGAGCAAATTCGTCCCGGCATTCACTGTGGGATCAATGTCCAAATCGGATGGGACCGGGTGCAGATCGAGGGACCGGTCTACATCGGAAGCAGTACATCGGTAGGGGACGGAGCCACAATCATCGGACCGACGGTCATCGGATCAGGCTGCGTAATTCAGCCGGGTGCGACGGTTCGCGAATGCATTCTGGCGGACTATACCCGCATTTCTTCGCTCGCGGTGCTGGAACAAAAGCTCGTTTTCGGCAGTAGGTGCATCGATCCCTCGGGAAGGTACCTGGACATTCAGGAATCTCAGATTCGCTGGCTGATGGACGACGCGCGCGCAAGAGATGAATTATCCCCAGGCGAACTGGAGCTTATGGAGCAGTTGAAGACTCTCACAATCCCGTGACGCTGGTCAGGCTTAACCGGAATCTCCAGCAAACAATCTGAACAGAAGAAAAAAGAGGGAACCTATGAAAATCGTCGAAAAGAAAGTCGGAACCAGTATCGTTTTGGAAGTGCATGAGACTCGCCTCGGAGCAGACAAGACCGCGGCTTTCAAAGAACAAGTGGGGCGTTACCTTGATAGCGGCTCGGCCTTTATCATCCTTGACCTGTCGCAGGTGGTATTCATCGATAGCAGCGGTTTGGGCGCAATTCTTTCCATGCTCAAGCGCATGCCGAGCGGCACTGAACTGATCATCTGCGGGGCCACCGATCCTGTAATGACTATGTTCAAACTTACCCGGTTGGATCGCGTCTTTACCATGAGGAGAACTGTGGATGAGGTCATGAGCACGTTGGCTCTATGACCACAGCCGCCGTTCCCTGGAAGAGACTTACGCTTGAAATTGAAAGCCGCCTGGATGCCGTGCCTCTCCCGGGCCAAGTGGCCTACTTGCTGTGTACGGCGGCTGGGCTTGCGCCGCTTGAAGGTAGCCAGGTGGAGGTTTGCGTAGTCGAGGCCATCAACAATTCGATCGTGCACGCCTACGAAGGCGATCCGGCTAATAAGGTAGAGCTCGAAGTCAATCTCATGCCAAACCAGCTCATCTTTGATGTCTGGGATTCCGGGACAGCGGCGGACGTAGCCCAGATGCATGCTGATCATCGCGGTGCTCTCGATGTCCAGCCAGACCATGTCCAGGATATGTCTGAAAGCGGAAGAGGGCTGGCCATCATTCAGGAAGTCATGGATTCATTCGAATACACCCCCGGTACGGAACGGAACCGGTTTCGCATGATCAAGCAACGGCACTCGCACCAGCTAAGACCAGCGCCGTCAACGGACGGAGAAGACCCAGGAAAAAAGGACTGCCACACATGAGCACAAGAGAAAGCAGCGCCGCCCTTCTCGAAGTAATGAAAGTAATGTTCAAGCCTCATCCCTGGCACGGCATCTCGATGGGAGATGGTGCGCCCGAAATCATTACTTGCTTTATCGAGATCGTGCCTACCGATTCCGTTAAGTACGAGATCGAAAAGACCTCCGGCTATCTGAAAGTAGATCGCCCGCAGAGGTACTCCAGCTTTTCTCCCTGCCTTTACGGGTTGGTTCCTCGCACCTACTGCGGGAGCCGAGTGGCGTCGTTCTCGGCCGAAATGGCAAACAGGTTTCCTCTTGAGGGAGACCATGATCCGCTGGACGTCTGCGTCTTTACCGAGAAAACCATTCCACACGGCGACATCTTGCTCGAGGCCATCCCGATTGGAGGCCTACGCCTCCTGGATGGGAACGAAGCCGACGATAAAATCATCGCTGTTCTCAAAGGCGACGCCCTCTTTGGATCGATGCGGGATATTTCCGAGTTTCCCGAGGGGCTGGTACAGAGATTGATTCATTACTTTCTGACCTACAAACAAATGCCTGGAGGGGTTGCCGCGTGTGAAGTAACCCACGTCTATGGCCGCGAAGAAGCTCATCACGTGATTCTGGAAAGCAAAGCAGACTATGATGAGCGTTTCGCCGATCTATCCAGCTTGTTGAGTGAGGTACTCCCGGGAGTCTGAGTCTTTGAGCGGGTCTGGCAAGGGGTTTGATTTGTGCCGCTCAGACGGCGGGGTTTTCGCCCAGGATGGACCAGACTCCTGCCAGTCGGATCTTTAATGCGGCCAATGAGTCTTCTGCGCCTTGTAATTCGCCAGTTCTCCCGGCATCTTCCAATTTCTGCGCCTCAGAAGCCTCTGGTAACTCCAGGTAGCCGAGTTGTCCCCTCAGACAATGCGCCGCTAGTTCCAGCATGTGGCGGTCATGATGCAACAACGCCTGCTGCATCTGAGTAACCAGTTTGGGTGACTCCACCAGGAAAAGCGCCACGACTTCGTCCAACAGCTTCTCATCTCCGCCCATGCGCTCAAGGGCAGCGGATCGTGTCCAGGAAAGTTGTTTCGCTTCCGAGCAGCGCGCTTTGTCATCAGGGTATGTGCTCATGACTCCTTCAATCCCGCCTACTAAAGCAGTTTCGCAATTACTGTGGTCCAATAAAGACCGCGAGGCGCGGTCTTCTTTGAGAGAAAACCGCGAAAACGCCTACTCCTTCGGTCTACACCAATTGCCAAACCGCTATAGACGTGTGGTGATGTATGGAAAAACACGCGTGCACACCTCTTACAGTGCCGCAGAGGCGCACGAGAACTCGTGCACCAAGTTAGCACAGGATATCAAAGATGCGCATATCGAGGCTCTCTATGACGGTTCGCACGCGAATGGTTCAGTTACAACAAACCCGATCAAGCACCTAAACAGATACGCCTAGGAACTAAACAACTCGGACGTAGAATGGAGAAATATCCCTTCAGATCAACTGTGCCAGTGTCATACCGCCAAAAGGTCATAGCCCTCCTATCGGTGCTCATCCCATAGTTACTAAGGATACCTCATCAGTTCCAATAATGGCTTTGGGTAGACAAAGGTAAAAGACGAATGACTGAACAAAGTGCCGTTCTGGCAGCTCACTACGACTATGTGATGGTCGTAGTGTCGGTGTTTATCGCGATGCTTTCTGCTTACGCCGCTCTTGATCTTGCAGAGCGGGTAACCTATGCCAAGGGGAATGTACGGACCGTATGGCTGAGTTGTGGCGCCATTGCGATGGGAACCGGTATATGGTCGATGCACTATATAGGTATGCTGGCTTTCAAGCTCCCGGTGATGGTGAAGTATGACTGGCCAACGGTTGTACTATCCCTGACGGCCGCCATTGTTGCTTCAGGTATCGGGCTTGTTTGCATGAGCCGGGAGCGGATGGGGATTGTCACTGCGATTGTAGGCGCTATTGTCATGGGCAGTGGAATCGCCGCCATGCACTATATCGGCATGGAGGCTATGCGGCTCCCGGCGATGTGCTCATACTCGCCCGTTCTGGTAGCAGTGTCGCTGGCATTGGCAATTGTGATCTCCTTCGTTGCTCTGTGGCGGGTTTTCACTTTGCGCGGCGTCGTAAGCTTGAAACACAAAGTGGCAAATGCCGTCGTCCTCGGTGCGGCTATCCCGGTGATGCACTACGTTGGCATGGCGGCAGTGCACTTCGTCCCGGCCCCTCTCCCATTGTCGGCTCTCAACCATGCGATCGGCATCTCCGACCTGGGCGTCGTCAGCATCACGTTGATCACTGTCCTGATGCTGGGATTGGTCTTCGTAAGCTCGACGGTTGATCGGAGCTTCTCCCGGCAGAGCTTGGCGCAGGCGGCGGCGGAAGAAGGCAACCGTGCGAAGAGCGAGTTCCTGGCGAATATGAGCCACGAGATTCGCACGCCTCTGAACGGAGTCATAGGTATGACGGACCTCGCGCTGGAAACGGAGCTGACACGCGAACAACGGGATTATCTCGAGACGGTGAAGCTGTCGGCAGACTCTTTGTTGGGCGTGATCAACAGCATCCTTGATTTTTCGAAGATCGAAGCAGGGAAGGTCGAGCTGGAACGGTTGGACTTTGATCTGCGCGATTGCATGGAAGCGACACTGAAGACACTGGCGCTGCGTGCCGACGAGAAAGGACTGGAGCTGCTCTGCGATTTTACTGCCGAGGTCCCCGACATGGTTAAGGGCGATCCGGGTAGATTGCGCCAGATCCTCGTTAACCTCGTCGGCAATGCTATCAAGTTCACCGAAAAGGGCGAAGTGGCATTGAAAGTGCAGTTGGAGCGGGAGGAGGGAAATCGCGCTACGCTTCATTTTGTAGTCTCGGACACAGGCATAGGCGTTGCTCCAGACAAGATACAGTCGATCTTCGAATCGTTTGCTCAGGCGGACACCTCGACCACCCGCGAATACGGCGGGACAGGCCTTGGACTTACTATCTCCAAGCGGCTGATCGAGCTTATGGGCGGGAAAGTCTGGATCGAAAGTGTTCTGGGCGTTGGATCGCACTTCCATTTCACCATCCAGCTTGACCGCTCTGATGCCAAGCCTGCCGGCGTTGCTGTTATGGCGTCCCCAGAAATGCTGGCCGGAGTCAGAGTACTGGTGATCGACGACAATCGAACCAACCGCCGCATTCTTGAGGGACTGCTGAGAGGCTGGGGCATGGAGCCAACTGTCGTCTCTGGCCCAGAGGATGCTCTGGCTGTACTTGATGGATGCAGGGAGCCAAGCCATTCCTTCCGGTTGATCGTGACCGACATGCACATGCCGAAAATGGACGGTTTCGGTCTGGTAGAAAAAATGAAAGAAAGAGGATTACCCGCTTCAGCAACCATCATGATGCTTAGCTCCGCGGGGCACCGGGGCGACTCGGCACGATGCCAGGAATTGGGCATAGCCGCCTATCTACTGAAACCGATGCGGACGGCGGAATTGCGCGAGGCGATCGCCAGGCTGCTCGGACCCAAAGACCAGATCCCCGCTTCTGCGATGATCACGCGAGACTCGCTGCGAGAGGAACGTGGTCCCGACCAGTGTCTGGATATTCTGCTGGCTGAAGACAATGTCGTCAATCAGAAGCTGGCCGTGCGCTTACTCGAAAAGCGCGGCCACAACGTAACGGTGGCCGGTAACGGACGAGAAGCCCTGGCTGCTCTCGCCCATCGGGCCTACGACCTGGTTCTTATGGACGTACAGATGCCTGAGCTCGGGGGTATTGAAGCAACTAAGATACTGCGTGAGCAAGAGAAGCTAACTGGAGGACATCAGATCATCGTCGCCATGACCGCCCTGGTAATGAAGGATGACCGGGAGCGTTGTTTGGCAGCGGGAATGGACGGTTATCTTACAAAACCGATTCGTCAACAGGAGCTGGACGAAGCCTTGGACAGGTGCATAGGAAAACGTAGCCGTTCGCCCAAACCGATCTCTCCCATCGACTTAGGGGAGGGCCCAATCAACGCGGGGGAACTTCTGGAGCGCCTTGACGGCGATCGCGTCTTTCTGGCCGAGCTCACCGACTTATTTCGCACGGATTACCCACACCAAATCCGGGCTATCCGTGAGGGTATTGAGCAAAACGATGCACTGGGAGTCAAGCGGGCAAGTCACGCTCTCAAAGGGGCGCTCTCTAATCTTGCCGCCTCCCAAGCCAGCGTGATGGCGGCGAACCTGGAGCGCTTTGGAGCATCGGGCAACCTGGCGCCGGCAAAAATCGCTCTCGGCGATCTGGAAAAAGAAATAATTAAAACTGTCGAGTCCCTGGACCTTCTCTGCCAGGAGGCTATCCAGTGAAGATCCTCCTGGCGGACGACGATGCCGTCTCCTCTCGCTTGATGGAGAGACTCCTACAGCGAGGGGGGTACGAAGTGGTTTCGGTGGAAGATGGCCGCCAGGCTTTGGAAGTTATGTTGAGTCCGGAGGCACCGCGCCTTGCCTTACTCGATTGGATGATGCCCGGCATGGATGGGCCGTCGGTTTGCCTGGAGGTGCGCAGTCATCGCGAACGACCGTACAGTTATATTACCCTGCTCACTTCAAAAGGCGCCAAAGAGGATCTCGTCGCCGGCCTGGAAGCCGGCGCCGACGACTATCTCACTAAACCATGTTATCCCGAGGAGCTAAGAGCCCGCCTGCGCACTGGCGAACGCGTTTTGCAACTCGAAGATACCCTGGTCCGCGCTCGCGAGGAGATGCGCTTCAGGGCGACTCACGATGCCTTGACGTCGCTATGGAATCGAGGCACGATCTTAGCTCACCTGAACGATGAAATACAGCGAGCGCAGCGGGAGCATGCCACACTCGCTCTGCTGCTTTGCGACATCGACCACTTCAAAAAGATTAACGATGTGCATGGACACCTCTCGGGAGATGCGGTTTTGCGCAAGTTTGCGCAACAGCTCGCCAGTGGAGTAAGACCAGGGGACGCTGTGGGACGATATGGTGGCGAGGAGTTTCTCGTGACACTGGGCGACTGCGGGCCAGAGGGCCTTCACGGCCGTGCAGAACAACTGCGGCAGTTAGTAGCGTCCTGCTCGTTCACCGGAACCTTACAAGGTCTCTCCATTACCATCAGCATAGGTGCCATGGTAGTTGACAAATGGGCCCTCGGCCAAAGCCCTGAATTCATCTTGAGTCAAGCCGACGCGGCGCTGTATCGCGCCAAGACGGAGGGCCGTAACCGCGTCGTTATCGCCTCACCGCTACATATAACGAGAGTGGGTTCGGCGGAGTATCAAGCCGAACCCGCAGTTCAGGGCCGGCTGTCCTTAAGTTAGCCAGGTGGTTGATAAGCTTGTAGCGGTTATGCTGATGCCGAGGTTGTTCGTGAAGCCTGGGCAATGATATCTGTCTTGTATCCGGACTGTTGTCTAGATTCTTTCGTGGGTGGAAACGCGGCAGTATGTACCGTGCATATTACTAGTTGCCTGAATTGTGTGAGTAATATGCGTTTCTTTGTTTTTAGTGTTCAACAAGTGCGAGTATCTAAGTCATAAAGACCCCATCGTGAGCCAACATACAACGCAGCAGCTTATGGAAAACCAGCACGTAAGGCAGTCTGTTTCTCACAATGAGCTAGCCAATGATGTGGCTCTGCTCTACTCGTGGGCCAAGATTGAAAACGCGCATTATCGCGATTTTTCCCGGCAACCGAAAAGGCCCATCCAGCCCCCGGTTCCTACTGCGGAGCGGCCACACGAAGCTACCGGGGAGAGGGTCGAGAGCAACGGCAATGGTAGTCAGGGCGTGGCTCCCTCTTCTACAGTTCTCGCTTCTCCGGTCCCGGCTTATGCATCCGTGGATGTTTCCAATCCACTGTTACTCGATGGCTTGAGTCCAGAAAGAGCGATGCCTGAAACACACCGGACTCGTTCACCACAGCAACCTGGTAACCAGGACTGGTTTCCCCAGGCTTTCCCGGCGATTGCGGCGGCGGAAATGCAGAATGGACTCGATGAACCCAAGCCCGCGAATAAGACCTCCCCTGTGCTCGCGGTATATTCCATCGCCGGCGGCGTCGGCAAGACTACGATATGCGCAAACCTGGGGAAAACGCTTTGCTCTCTGGGAGAACACTTGCTGCTTGTGGATGCCTCTGGCCGTGGTCTCTTGCCCTACTATTTCGGAGCTACAGACCTGCGACCGGGCCTCAGAAAGTTCGTGGCGCCGGGGGTGAATGCGTCGTCCATCCAGGTTATTGCCGCCGACAGAGTCACTGGTCAATGGCTCGACGGAGATGTGAAGCAAGTAATGTCCAGTTCTCAGCGCACTATTTTCGACCTTGGGCCATCCTGCGAAAGCCTGCTGGCTACGATCTTCGGCATGTGTACGTTGGTTCTTGTTCCACTCTTGCCTGACCTGAACTCTATTCTCGCTGTCTCACGGATCGAGCGTGCGCTAAGTGTGCAGTCCCAGGATTCGCAAACAGCTGCTGTCTTCTACTTGTTCAATCAGTTCGATGAGTTCAGCAGCAATGACCAACGAGCCCGCGATTACGTCGCCCAGCAGTGCGGGCATCGTCTTTTGCCGATTGCGCTACGCCACAGCCCGGAGCTTGCAGAGGCTCTTCATGATGGAATTCCCGCGGCGCATCCTGAGCCCGGACCTCAACTGAGCCATGATTACCTCGAATTGGCCTTGTGGGTTCGAAGGGTTGCACCCCTCAGCTCTGCCGCCCTTCTGCCGGGCAAGTGGAGTGAGCAATGAACGGGCTGGTCGGGCGGTGGACTCGCGTGGGAACCGGTGCTGGTGTGTGGGCAGGTTTTGCTCGCCTCCTCACCTACGCTCTTTTGCTCTTTTTCGCCCTCAACTGCATCATGGTCGACTTTGAGTGGCCTGAGCAGGCCGCACTCGGGATTGTCACGATTGCCCTGGGATTTGTGATTCACGGTATATCGGACTCCGAGGTCGTTACCCTGTCTCTCATGTTTGCTTCCATGCTGGCTACCGCAAGGTACGCCTATTGGCGTTGTTCTTCGGTCTTCGACGCGGCCGTAAATCCTGGCCAGCAAGTCGGCAAAATCGATCTCGCATTCATGTTGGTGCTGTTGTCGGCTGAGGTGTATGCGTTCGCCATCCTGTACCTGGGCTACATTCAAACCATCCGCCCTCTCCGCCGGCCTCCTGTTTCGCTGCCCGCGGAGGTGGAGCAGTGGCCCCATGTGGACATTCTGATCCCCACCTATAACGAGCCGCTCATGGTGGTGCGGAGCACAGCATTTGCGGCCAGAAATATTGATTATCCACCGGACAAACTTCATGTGTACGTGCTCGACGATGGCCGGCGGGAAGACTTTCGCAAGTTTTGCGAAGAGACGGAGGTTGGCTATGTAACGCGCACTGATAATAAACACGCCAAGGCTGGAAATATCAATCGCGCGCTCGAAAACCTCACCTCGCCCTACGTTGCAATTTTTGACTGCGACCATGTGCCCACCCGCAGCTTTCTGCAAATTACATTGGGGTGGTTTCAAAAAGACCCCAAGCTGGCCATGCTGCAAACTCCTCACTTCTTTTATTCTCCCGACCCGTTCGAGCGGAACCTCCATCAGTTCAAGGCAATACCGAATGAAGGCGAGCTGTTTTATGGCATCATCCAGGATTGCAGCGACCTGTGGAATGCGACCTTCTTTTGCGGCTCATGCGCCGTATTGCGGCGCACGGCTCTCAATCAGATAGGCGGCATCGCAACCGAAACGGTTACCGAAGACGCGCACACTTCGCTGCGTATGCAAATGGGCGGATGGAATACCGCTTACATCAATATTCCCCAGGCAGCAGGCCTGGCCACGGAGAGCCTCTCCAGTCATGTGGGCCAGAGAATTCGCTGGGCGCGCGGTATGATCCAGATCCTCCGGACAGACAATCCGCTCTTCGCCCGGGGACTCAAATGGCCGCAGCGTCTTTGCTATTTCAACGCGATGGTGCACTTCCTGTATGCCGTTCCCCGTCTCTTGTTTCTCACGGCTCCGCTCGTGTACCTGTTGCTCGGGCGCACCAATATTCCCGGCAACTGGATCGCGATTATGGCTTATGCGCTCCCCCATCTCTTCTTATCGAATATCACCAACTTCCGGGTCCAGGGAAAGCACCGCCACTCATTCTGGAACGAGGTATACGAAACGGTCCTGGCGCCATACATCCTGGGCCCGACGCTTCTGGCGCTGGTGAACCCGAAGCTAGGGAAGTTCAATGTGACCGCAAAAGGGGGGATTGTCGACAAAAGCTACTTCGACGCCCGCATTGCGCGACCCTACGTTGCCCTCATCCTGGTGAATGTTCTGGCCCTCCTCATCGCCCCGATTCGATTCTTTTTCTGGAACGCCGAACATCCGGGAACTGTGGTCATGAATGTTGTCTGGGTGCTGTTCAATATGGTCATCATTGGCAGCGCCAACGCAGTCGCCTTCGAATCTCGCCAGCTTCGCTCGGATGTGCGCATCGATCGGCATATACCAACGCAAGTGCGGCTACCCGAGGGCCAAACGATCTTTGGCCAATCCAGCGACATATCGCTTGGGGGCGCTGCGCTCACCCTGGAAGCGCCGTGCCCGCTGTCCCCGGGTTCGCTGGTCGAAGTGATTTACCCCCTGCGTGACCGGCAAATAAGTTTTCGGGCAACCGTGGTCAGCGCCGTTGGACAAAATTTGCGCATAAAGTATGAGAGCTTTTCCGTTGAAGAGGAAGAATTGATGACATTGATCCTTTATGCCCGCGCCGATACCTGGCTGACACAAAGCGAAAAACGTGAGGTGGACCGGCCATTGCGCAGCTTCGGGCATCTGATGGTGCTTTCCGTAAAGGGGGTTGGGTATGCCTTAGGCACGCTGGTTCCAAAGAGGAAGCTCCCCGCGCCGGCACCGGTTTCGGCGGCAGGAGCCGCAGTGGCAATGCTGGCGCTGTTCTTTGCCGCATCATCTGGAATTCTTCACGGCGAAACTACCCGGCCTGCGCCCGCTACTGCCGCAGTGGCGAGTGTCAGCCAGGGCTCTTTCCACTCCACCTTCACGCTCAAAGATCTGGGCGTCGTGGATGCAATCACGTTTCGCGGTGTCGATGCCACCAGAATCATTCCCTTCTCTTTGTCACAGACACAGATTGCGCAACAGGCAAAGCTCAATCTCCGCTACTCCTTTTCCCCCAGTCTGCTGGCACAGTTCAGCCATCTCAACGTACTGCTCAATGGCGCTCTGATCGCCAGCCTGGCGGTCCCAGCGAAGGGCGCTGATGTTCAGGCCGCCCTCAGCACCAGCTTGATTCTTCCCGCGGAGCTCTTGGCCCGCAACAACGAATTGGGATTCCAATTCATCGGCCACTACACCCTCACTTGCGAAGACCCTGCCAACACGGTTCTCTGGGGCCGCGTCGAGTCAAACTCCAGTATGGAAGTGTCAGGCTCATTGCTACCGCTCTCGGATAATCTGAACCTGCTTCCGCTGCCCTTCTATGACGAGTCGGTCGGCAGCACAACCGCTTCCATCCCGTTCGCTTTTGTTGCTCAGCCAGACCCTCAGGCGCTGGAGGCCGCGGGTATCGTCGCCTCCTGGTTTGGAGTGCGTGCCAAATCGAGAGCGTTGACGTTTCCCGTGACCATCGGGAGCGAACTCCCCAAAGGCAACGTGATTCTCATCGTGGAAGGGACCTCTGCCATGCCTGCCGGGCTTGATCTCCATGGCGGCGGCCCGATGATCGCGATGCGCGTCAATCCCAGCGACCCATTTGGCAAGTTGCTCATTGTTGCCGGCGACGATGGCATGCAACTGGTCACCGCCGCGCAATCCCTGGCGCTCGAAAACAACCTGCTTCAGGGCCCCACCGTCCAGGTCTCCGATTTTCAGCTCCCGGCCGCGCGTCAGGCCGACGACGCGCCCCTCTGGCTCCGGACGGATCGCATTTCACCTCTCTGGAATTACTCTGTCGATCAAGCTTTGCAGAGCGACGGCTCCGGCGCTTTGCCGGTTTACCTCCGCATTCCTCCCGACCTTTACTTGGGCAACGCGACCACATTGCCACTCCATCTGGACTATCGCTATAACGCCGTCCCTCTTGCCGGTGGATCCACCATGCGGGTGAGCGCCAATGGTTCTCTGGTTAATGAGCTGCCCCTCCCGCAACGGGACAATCCCAAGCAGACGTTAAATGAAACCGTAGCGGTGCCGCTGGTTAGCATGCGGCCATTCGCAAACACCTTCCTGTTCAACTTCTTCTTCCAGATCCCCAAGATGGGCCAGTGCAGGAACAGCCCTCCCATCAATTTGCAAGGGGCTCTCTTGCGTAGTTCTTACCTCGACCTGCGCGGGCTGAATCATTTCGCCGCGATGCCCAACCTCGAACTGTTTGCCAATGCGGGCTTTCCCTTCACCCGCTTTGCCGACCTCTCCCAGACCAATATCGCTATGCCTTCCCGGGCCTCTTCCGGAGAAATAGGGTTGTACCTGATGTTGCTTTCCTATTTCGCGGAGCAGACCGGTTACCCCGCGCTTCGTCTTCACATCGACGAGCCCGCCGACGTGGGCAAAGACGCCGACTACCTAATCCTCGGAACCCCCGAGGATCAGCCCGCATTCGAACAACTCAACCACCGTTTGCCAGTTGCCGTGGCTCAGGACGGCTTGTCGATAAAAGACACGAATGGATTCTTTGCGGCTGTTCAATCTGCCTGGTGGCAAGTGGCGGAGTTACGTCCCCAAGGGTTGTGGAACCTGACCGGAGCCAATCCAAAGGCTGGCTTGATTGCCAGCCTGGGCGAATCTCCGGATGCTGTCATGCAGGGTATCGAGTCGCCCTGGAGCAGAGGCCGGTCCGTAGTCACCATCACCATCAAGAACGACGATGCGGCGAAAGCGTTCACGTCTGCCTTTCTTAAGAGGGCCGGATCCGCCAACATCAGCGATTCGGTCAGCGTGCTGCAGGGAAACGACTTCACCTCCTACCGTCTAGGCGACGCGTTTTACCAGGTGGGTCACCTGCCTTGGTGGTCTCAGGTGGGGTACTGGGTCAGAGAATTTCCCTGGCTGGTCGTCTTGTTGACCTTTGTTCTCGGTGTCATCGTCGTACCGTGGACACGCGCCAGGCTCGATCACCGTACGCAAGCTCGCCTGGAAGGACGCCCGATATGATACCCATACTGTTACTAAGAGCCCGTCTCGAACTTCTTTGTTCGAGTTCTCTCCGGATCGAGAGGTGAAGGTCCGATGGTTAGAATAAGCCGCAAAGCATATCTCAGACTTCTTCTCATGGCCTCCTGTGCGTTGGCGATGGGCCTTTCCAGCCGTCTCTCCGCCGAATCGCCGGCGGAGAAAGTGTTGCTCGCCAAGGCACAGTCGCTCGTTGCCCATGGCCACCTGGAGTTAGCCGTCCAGACCTGGCAGCAGGTTCTGCTCTCCGATCCCGCCGAGCACGAGGCGCTTCTCGGCATCGCCAGAGCCGACATACAGTTGGGTAAGACGGAAGAGGCCCAGAAATTTGCCCAGCGGCTGCGCGACCTTGGGGCCAGTTCCGCGGATCTGGGGCAGATAGAGGCCATGCCGCATGTGCAGCCGCCATCGGTTCGCCTCAAGCAAGCCAGGAGCTTGGCCCAGCAGGGCAAGTATGTCGATGCCATGAAGGTCTACCGCGAGCTTTATCCCGACGGGCCTCCGGACGGCGATACGGCCCTGGAGTTTTACGAAACTCAAGCTGCAGTACCAGAGATGAAGCACCAGGCTGTCGATCGTCTGCGCCAGCTTGCCGCGCACTTTTCAGCCGATTCGCGATACGCCATCACTCTCGGACGCATCCTGACTTACGATCCAAAAACCCGCGCCGAAGGCATTGCCATGCTGGGCCATTACGATGCTTCGCCGGAGGCGCAGCAGGCGTTGAAGCAGGCATCGTCGTGGGAGGACGATGCGAAAAAGGCTGCTGCAGCTGGGGCAACCGCAGCAGCGAATTCGCCCATTAGCCGCGAGCCTACCGAGGATCCGGTCGAAGGCTCAGCCTATCGCGCGCTCAATAGCGGCCAGCTCGATGAGGCCGAGCAGCAATTCCAGGCTTTGCTGGCAAAGAACCCTCATAATGCACGGGCTCTGAGCGGCATGGGCTATGTGTCGATGAAGCGAAGTGACTTTGCTCAGGCACTCGACTACTTGGAAAAAGCCCGCGCCGCGGGCGCCGCAAAGTTAGACGGTGCGATCTCCACCGCGCGTTTCTGGAGCCGAATGGCCCAGGCCGGCGCTGAACAGAAATCCGGAGATGCGCAAACCGCCGCCAGGGATTATCGCGACGCGCTCTCTCTCAAGCCCACCAGCCCGGATGCTGAAGCAGCCCTGGCAGGTGCACTGTTGCAGGCGGGAAATCAGGCTGATGCCGTAGCCGTCCTCAAGCACGAAGTGGCGGCGAGTCCGGAAAACGAAGCCGCCTGGCGCGATCTGTTCCTGGCTCAAGCGCAAAAGGGAGATTGGCGCGAGGCGCTGACTACTAGCGAGCGTATACCCAAAAACGTCGAAACTCGCTTAGAGAACGATCCGGATTATCTGCGTTTTCTTGTCCAGGCATATCAAGCGACCGGCCGGAAACTGGATGCGGACCGAGCGACCGAAAAGGCGCTTGCGCTGCCGTTTCCTAATCACGGCCGGGATCTCCCACTGGACAAGCAACTGCAATATGCCGGATTGCTCATGACAGTTCGCCGCGTCGAGCCGGCTCTTCGCCTCTATCGGCAAGTGGTGGTTGCCGATGCTGAAAATGCCGGCGCGTGGCGCGCCCTGATCGCTGCTGAGCACCAGCTTGATCGGGATGACGATGCCTTTGCAGATCTTCGCAGCATGCCGCGCTCTGCTTATGAACAGAGCCAGAGCGACCCGGGCTTCCTGGCGCTGTTGGGAGCTATGTATCAGTCTCGGAATCAATTGAGCAGTGCTCAGAAGTACCTGGAGAAGGCGCTCTCGATTGCAGCTTCTCCACAACCTGGCGTAGAACTCCAATTGGCCAACGTATACCTCGCTGAGGGACAGCCGGAAAAGGCATATTCCCTTTACCGCCGGGAGCTCGATCGAAATCCGCGCAGCCCTGACGCTTGGCGCGGAATGCTGACTACACTCCACCAAGCGAACCGCGATCGTGAAGCCATGCATGAGCTTGACGAAATGCCTGACTCTGTGCGGCTCGCACTGGAACAAGACACCTCGTATCTGCAGACGCTTGCATCCATTCAGGATGCAAGCGGGCAGGACCAGGCCGCTCTCGAAACCTTCGATCAGCTGTCGCAGGTGTATCTTGATCAGCGGCTTCAGGAGCCGGCGGACACGCAGGTTCAATATGGCTGGCTGCTGTTGAAAGCGGGAGACGACCGCCGCCTCTACTCCCTGGTGTCGCAGCTCGCTGAGGCGCCGGGCCTCACGCAAGAACAACAGGCGGCTTTTCATAAACTCTGGGCTTCCTGGAGTGCGCGCCGCGCAGACAGTGCGCTCGCCCGCGGCGATCTTGAAAAGGCGGTTGTCATTCTGGAAACAGCGGCCCAGGCATTCCCCGGCAATGTCGATATATACAGCGCTCTTGCGGGTGCCTACCTGAAGGCGGGGCAAGCCAAGCGAGCCGTGGCAATATATGCGTCGCTTGATCTGCGCCACGGCAGCTTGGCCCAGTACCGCGCAGCTATCGGTGCCGCACTCGCCGCCCACGATCTAAAGCAGGCAGAGTCATGGTTGCAATTGGCCCTGGGTCTTTACAAGGGTGACCCAGACATCTTGAAAATGGCGGCGCAGTACGAACAGGCTCGTGGCGATGCCGGACGTGCCGCCGCATATTATCGTGCCGCTCTGGAAGCGATCGGACCGGCATCTCCAGTGGAAGTTTTCTCTCATACCGCAAGCCCTGGCAGATATTCCGATGATCCGGGGCGCGACAACGCCCCCGCCCGAGAGCTGATGAAACTTCTCGCGCCCACGGGCTCAACGTCACAAACGACAGACGAACCCGATCGTGGAAGTGTGAGGAGGGAGGCCGCAGTCTCATGGCGCGACGCGCCGCGAGCCATAGCCCCCACTCTCGGCGATTTTGACGCAGTGGACGGTCACCATCAGACCCTGAGCTTTTCCCACGACGATGCTCCCTCCCAGGATCCCCGATATTCCGGAAGCGATGAAGCGGTGGCCGTTGTCCGCTCCCATCGCTCGCGCACAGCACCCTCGCGCCAGTTCAAGGATTATCCGCAACGGGAAATCCCCCCCTCTGGGCAAGAACTTACAGCTGCGGAAGATGCCGGCCGTGCGACGGCGTCTCTGGGAGACTTGACTGCTGTCGAGGATCGACAGGATCCGGAAGTTCTCGCGTCGGCGCCCATCGTTCGCGCAAAGTTGGAGCTGCCACACAGAAGAGCGTATATCCAGGTCCAGGATGCGGAGACGGACGGACGGCCATCTTCCGCGCGAAAGACAAATTCACCGGACGATCAGCGGTCGGCCGGCATTGCGGGCGACTCGTATGCTGAGAAATTGCAGGACGCAGTTCGAAACCTGGAAGACACGCCGCCCGCCGAAAGACAATTGCCGTCGCTTGGCAAGGAGCGGTCGGACAATCGCCGCTCGCTGGATAACGACAGCCCCGGCAGCCGGCAAGATCTGGGATCCCAATTTCCCGACCCGCCTCTTTCTTCGGGCACTGGACCTAGCGTGGTAGCTACGGCGGTCTTGCCGCCGCTTACCGGAGCGGTGGTCGCAACCCAGGCTCCGCTGACTCCACGAGAGCAGATCCAGCAGCAATTAGCAGTGCTCGAAGGCGCGTCCAGCAATTGGAACGGCGGGACTTCCAGTCTCACCTATCGCAGTGGTGCGCCAGGATTTGAACGGTTGGCGATATTTTCCGGCCAGGCCGAAGCCTCGGCCACGCTCGGGTCAGGGGTGCGAACCACCTTCATCGTCGAGCCCGTACTGCTCGATTCTGGACAATCAACCAGCGCTGAGATTCTTCGCCAGGGAACACTACCCGCCAGCACTGTGCCTAACGTCCAATCCGCTGCCGGCACAGCAGGCGAGTTCCAATTGCAGACTTCCAACTTTGGAGCGCGCATCGGTACAACGCCACGCGGGTTCCTCGTCCGAAATTACACGGGTGGGCTGTACATCCATCCCGCGTCCGCTCATTTCTCGCTGGAGTTCTCGCGAGACCCGGTTCTGGATACCCAACTGTCATTCGCGGGTTTGCGCGATGAAGGCAGCGCGACCGCTAACACGGTGGGCAACACCTGGGGAGGCGCAATCAGCAACTCCGGCGAGATACATATCAATTCCGGCGATCAGTTTTCGGGCTGGTATTTCCAGGGCGGCGGACAATATCTTACCGGCGTTCACGTAGCCAAGAATGAGCGCATCGATGGAGACGGCGGGGCCTATTGGACGGCCTTGCGCTCCCCCGAATATGGCAACCTGGTCGTTGGCATGAACTTCTTCGGCACGCATTATGAGCACAATCTGCGGTATTTCACCTACGGTCAGGGAGGCTACTTCAGTCCCAGTGCTTATTTGCTCGCTGCTGTTCCCCTTACCTTCAACGGGCACTACGGAACAAAATTTCACTATCGCGCCACCGGAAGCCTCGGAGTGCAGGCGTTTCAGGAGGACTCGTCGCCTTACTTTCCGCTGGATGCTGCTTACCAGGCCGCGCAAGGCAACCCGACCTATCCTGAGCGAACGAGTGTCGGTGGCAATTACAACCTCGATACCGAAGGCTCCTACGCCATTGCGGATCACTGGTACGCCGGAGGGTACGTGAGCTTCAATAACTCCAGAGACTACGCCAGCGGCAAGGTTGGCTTCTTCTTTCGCTATGTGACTCGCCCACAGCCGAAGGGCGAGGAAATCGGCCCAACCGGGCTCTTCCCGGTTGAGGGAATAAGGCCACTGAGGACTCCCTGATGAAGACTCGCTCAAATGCACGCCACACCGGCCAGGAACAAGGTCATTTAAACTCCGCGGCTAGAGCATTTTCGCAACTGGTCTAGAGCGGATCCTTATTTCCTGTGGATGTTGATGGAGCCACCGATCTGCATGCAACTTTCTTTGAGAGAAGTCGCACATAATCTTTCCCGGCCAGTGCTGCGTGGCAGGAAATACGGGTGGAATGCGGTGACAGCATACGGTGGAATGCGGTGACAGCATACGTATTGACCCTCAAGATGGCTCATCTTGCTGAAATACGTATGCCGTCACCGCATTAGCCCCCTGACTACTGCCGCTGAACCGATAAGAAACTCACGACGGTTAACCATATCGTTCATCCTATCGTGCTCCCACGATATTCCGGCGTCGGTCTCAAGGGGAGAATTAAAAAAAATAAAAGAATTGGAGGTGGCGGTATAGGTAGAACGTCTACCAGTGCGCCAAGATCATCGAGGCGGAGGGAAACGCCCTGCCTGTCCCGCATCCCCCGCCCAGAACCGCGAGATTTGTCTGTGCGAGGCTTTGATTCGAGCGCCGGCGCTTTCGTGGAAAGCGACAAAGTTTGGAACGGCGAGCCTTCCGGTTTTCGATCCCAAGCGCAGACTTCGCGGCCTTGTCGGTCGCGCGGACTCACCTTGACATTCTACTGGAGGCAGCGATACTCTCGCCTAGGATGTCTACTAAAGCGAACAACGAGCGAATCGAACTGCTGCAAGGCACCTTGGATCTCTTAATTCTGAGGACACTGCTACTGGGGCCGACTCATGGCCATGCTATTGCCAAAACGATCGAATTCAACTCCGACGAGGTGCTGCAAGTCGAGCAGGGATCGCTATACCCGGCGCTCCATCGTCTCATCAAACGAGGATGGATTTCTGCTGAGGAAGGCACCTCCGAGAACAACCGACGCGCCAAGTTCTACAAGCTGACAATCAAAGGGCGTCGACAACTGGCAGTCGAGACGAGCAAGTGGGATAAGCTCGCGGGAGCGATTGCACGGATCCTCAGACCCGCGGAGCAGGAGGGCAAATGATGAGCCGGCGCAGGCGCATACTCAGGGATCTCGATCAGGACATCCGCGATTACATAGCAATCGAGACGCAGGAGAACATCGAGCGCGGTATGTCGACGGACGAAGCCCGAACACGGGCCCTGCGCAAGTTTGGCAACGTAACCAGAATCAAGGAAGAGACTCGGGAAGTGTGGAGTTTCACTTGGTTCGAGCAGTTCTGGGCGGACGTGTGCTTCGGCATCCGTGCGTTGTGGAAGCATCCCGGATTTGCCACCGTCGCCGTATTGACCCTGGCCCTCGGTATTGGGGCCAACACAGCCATCTTCAGCGTGGTCGAAGGTGTAATTCTGGCGCCGCTGCCTTACCCGCAGCCGGGTCGTCTGGTGCTGGTGCAGGAGAGCCGTCCAAACTTGGCTCACTTGGATATCTCTTATCCCGACTTTCAGGATTGGCAGCGCAGTGTGCACTCCTTCCAAAAGATGGCTGCACTCACCGGGCGCGAGTACGACCTGACAGGCCCCGGGGCATCGGCGCACCTCGATGGCATGGAGATCACATCGGGCTTCTTCTCTACCCTGGGTGTCAAGCTCGCGATGGGTCGCGAATTGTCCCCCTCAGAAGACCTGCCGCACGGAGCACCCGCCGCCGTCATCAGCGACCGCTTGTGGCGGGATCGATTCGCAGCAAGCTCGCAGGCACTCGGCAAGTCCATCGTCCTCGACGGCGCGGCCTTTACCGTCGTAGGTGTTCTTCCTACGGGATTTCGCTTCTTAACTGACGCCGATATTTACACCTCGCTCGCGCAGGGCTCGCCAATGATCTACAGCGATCGCACAATCCACGGATTCGCCGCCATTGGCCGCCTCAAACCCGACGCGAAGATCGCGCAGGCCCAGAGCGAGTTGAACGCCGTCCAGGAGAATCTCGACCGTCTCTACCCCGCGGCGGACCAGAACCTGGGAACCATCATCCTGCCCCTGAAGGAGGCCCTCGTCTCCGAAGTGAGCGGAATACTCCTGCTCATATTGGGCGCGGTATCGATTGTGCTGTTGATTGCTTGCACCAACGTCGCCAACCTCTTGCTGGCGCGCTCGACAGCGAGGACACGCGAATTTGCCATTCGTTCAGCGTTGGGGGCTAGTCGTGCACGCATGGTGCGCCAGTTGTTGACGGAAAGCATGCTGCTCGCGCTCGCCGGCGGAGTTCTCGGACTGGGTCTGGCAAAGTTGGCTATCAGCGTGGTCATCGCTCTGGCACCTGCAAGCCTGCCGCGCGCTGACAACATCACCGTGAATCTTCCTGTTCTCGTGTTCGCCTTTGGCATTTCGCTCGTTGTCGGCATTCTGTTCGGTCTCGCTCCAGCCCTCGGTAGTTCCAGTGTCGATGTACAGGTTTCGCTCAAGGCTGGGGAACGCGGTTCTACGCGCGCTCATCCTCGCACTCAGAGCGTTCTCGTAATTGTCCAAATGGCTCTGACCCTGGTGCTGCTGATGGGTTCAGGCCTGCTCTTACGCACGGTTCTCCAACTATGGAAAGTGAATCCAGGTTTTGATAGACAGCACGTCATCACGTTCAAGGTGGGGCTTTCCCCATCGCTGACGAAGACAGCGTCCAGTACACGAACCGCTTATCGGCAGTTGCTCGACCGCATACGCGAGATTCCCGGCGTACAGGCAGCGGATTTTACCAATGTCGTTCCACTCAGTGAACACGACAATGGTGGCCCATTCTGGGTGGGCGCTCAGCAGTCCACTTCGATGCAGGACGCGCCGCATGCGCTCTATTTTGAGACAGGCCCGGAGTATCTTCAGGTGATGCACATTCCGCTGCTTCAAGGCCGTTTCTTCACCCCGGCCGACAACTCCGCCTCCGAGCCCGTGGTTGTCATCGACAGCGTTCTTGCCCACACGTATTTCCCCCACAAAGATCCTATGGGTCAGCTCATCACGGTGGCACATTGGCGGACCGCGCGCGTGATCGGCGTAGTCGGCCATGTGAAGCACTGGGGTTTGAGCGATACCGGCGCCTACAATCCCAGCCAGATATACATATCCTTTTATCAACTTTCGGACGAGTGGGTTCCGGCGTTTGCCAAAGAGTTATCCGTGGCCATTCGCACCCCGCTCGATGTCGCGACCATCATGCCTGCAATCAGGAATGTCGTTTACGGAACCGGCAAGGACCAGCCCGTATATGACGTTCAAACCATGCAGCAGATTGCGTCGGACTCGATGGCATCGCAGCGGGTTTCAATGATGCTGCTTGGGGCGTTTGCCGTCCTTGCGTTATTGCTGGCGTCAGTTGGAATCTACGGCGTACTTTCGTATTCGGTATCTCAACGCATTCGAGAAATCGGAATCCGCATGGCCCTTGGAGCTCAACGGTGTGATGTCTTGAAGATGATTATTGGGCAAGGTCTTCGGCTAGCCGTTGCGGGCGTAATTCTTGGCGCGGGCGGCGCACTACTGCTCGCCCGGGTGCTCTTGAGCTTCTCGCGCTTGCTTTACGGCGTGCAAGCGAACGATCCGGTGACGTTCATGGCTGTCTCGCTCGTTTTGATCTGTGTATCCGTCATGGCGTGCTATCTTCCAGCGCACCGCGCGTCGCGCGTCGAGCCTATGGCTGCATTGAAATACGAATAGTTGTCTGCGTGGGTAGTCTCAATCCGAGCATTGGGCCGCTGCGCCTACAGTTTTGCTATCCCGTTTCGACCAGATTGATGATTGATGGACGGTCCGGACGGAGAAACTCGACGCTGACCGAATAGACTTCCTTCAGAATGCCGGACACGCTGCCGGCAAACTCGCCGATACGATGCCTTCGCAAAGATTGTTATTTACCGTCACGTTACCCTTTGCGTCCAGCTTCACCGTCCAGATGCTGTCGTAGTCGTTTCCTGTCCATCCGGGCGTCGTTGGAGCGCCCCCATTCGGAAAGTGGAGTTTCGGGGACAGGACAGCCATAGTCAGACATTCAACACATCACATCTTTTACGCTCATATGAGTGGACGCAGGTCCAGGCGTTATCCAAAAATATCGGCTCTTGCCTGCTTGTTATCTGATTGGCTACTTCGGCGAGGCGTCCGTGTGGCCCGCGTTGCTCTGCAACTTGCGGAATTCTTCCATTTCGCGATTGGCGTCCGCGGGTTTTCCTAGTTTGCGGTAAATGCCCGCTAGGCCAAAATGCGCTTGCGCCGCAAGCGGAGTATCTCTCTCCAAACTTAGAAGATGTTGCCAGCACTTTTGCGCCGTCGTGTCGTCTCCGTCCAGAGCCGCCGCCTTTCCCAACTGGTAGAGGGTTTCCGGCATGTCCCCTCTCAACTGGTCGGACTGGGCGAGCGCCTTGCGCGCTTCGTGGGCTTTACCCAACTGCAGCAGAGCTTCACCGAGACGATAAAATGCTTCGGGGCTCCCTGGTTGCATTTCAGTTTCCAACCGGAATTGTTCTTCGGCTTTGTCCCATTGCTGCGCGCGGGCGTAAAGCTCTCCCATCTCCAGGTGCAAATCCGCTGTCTGCGGGCTCAGGCGCAAGGCTTCGAGAAACTCCCGTTCGGCGGCAGGAACATCGCGCAGAACGGCGTAGTCCTGCGCCATCATCTCGTGGGCACGCGCGGAACCCGGGAAGCGAGCTTCGAGTTCGTCGAACACCTGCTTGGAGAGCAGGCCGGAGGCCCGGCCATAGTAATAGAGCAGTTCCGAATCCTCCGGGTTTTGCGCCAGAGCTTTTTGCAGGACTGTCACGGCCTCCGGCAACTTGCCCGCCTCGAGCAGAGCGATGCCGAGCACATTCTCGGCATGCGCCTTCTCAAGATGTGGAATCGCTTCCGTGGCATATCCTTGCGCCAAAAGTGCGTATCCCAATAAGCGGTGGGCCGTCTCCAGGTCGGGGCTGAGTTCGATGGCCCGCTTCAGAGGACTCATAGCGGCCGCATAATTTCGTTTCTCGATGTACACCCCACCCAGATCAACGAACGCAATTGCCAGTTGGGGATCGAGTTCGGTGGCCTTCTGAAACTCGGTCACCGCTGCATCCAATTGTCCACTCTTCTCTGCGTTCACCCCGGTATGCACATGCTCGACGGCCGGCGACGCGGAAGCCTGCATCGCGAGCAGAGCTGACAGAATGGCAACAATCATGGTTTCTCCGGCTCGCGGACTTCGAGAAACTGATTGGCTTTGACACCCTCAAGAGTCTGATGGATGCCCGAGGGCCAGTGAATTTCCACTTTGGCCACCTGGGTCGTGCCGAGGCCAAAGTGCAGACGCTTGTCGCTGGCCGAAACGTAGCTGCCGGCCGTGGTCGCGAATCGCTTCTGGCCGTTGACCGCGACGGCCGCACCTATCCCGTCGCGGTTGCTGCGCGTTCCGCGCAAGGTGATCGAAAGCCAATTGCCAGCCCCCCCGCGGTGATTCAAAAGCACCAGCGGCTCTCCGCCCAGCGAAGTAACGACCACGTCCATAAAGCCATCGCTATTCAAATCGCCGAAGGCTGCGCCGCGGCCGGCAATCGCAGCGGCGACTCCTGATTCCGCTCGTTCGAAGCGCCCGTTGCGATTGAGCGCCAGCAACGGCTGCTCTTTGTAATGCAGCATATGGTCGATCTGTTCTACGTTGTCGAGCACATGGCTCTGGGCTACGAACAAATCCTTCCAGCCGTCGTTGTCGAAGTCCTCCAGACCCACACCCCACCCCGAACTTGCGGCAGAGAGCACCCCCAGGCCTGCCTGGAGACTGCGGTAGCTGAACGACCCGTCGCCGTCATTGTGAAACAGCGCGTAAACCTCGCGGGCAGCACGGTGACTAGAATGTCGGGCCGGCCGTCGTTGTCGTAATCCTGAAAAACAATGCCCATGCCTGACAGGGGGATGCGAGGGGGATGCGGGACAGACAGGGGGGATGCGGGACAGGAATCTGTGAAAGAATCGAACTTTTTCCGACGGTGAACGGTTGCCGGGTGTGGTAGGCATAATTTCCTCCCGACCGAGCGTGAGGCCAGCGTATCAAGATACGAGCGCGTTGAGCAGTCCTTAGAGGCGAATGGAGCGCCTTTTGGGGTCAGAGCAGCGCGAAGTGCGGCCAAGGCGATATTAGGCTGCATCTGGAACACGAAGTATCGAGCTTCGAACAGATGTTCTCCGGAATTACCCGGGTCCTCGCAGTCGTTTGATCGGAGGATGACCCTATGAAATGGGTTGTTCAGCTCTTCTCCCGGCATCGCCGTTATGACGATCTCTCCGCCTCTATCCGCGAGCACCTCGAAGAAAAGGTTGAAGAGTTGATGGAGGAAGGGATGCCGCGCAAGCAGGCGGAGCAGACCGCGCGCAGGGAATTCGGCAATGTTGCGCTCATTGAAGAACAAAGCCGCCAGGTGTGGCAATGGAGCAGGGTACAGTCGATCGCCGCCGATCTGAAACTTACACTGCGACGATTGCGAAAGTCGCCTGGCTTCACCGTCACCGTCCTGCTGACGCTGGCGATGGGCATCGGTGCCAACACCGCGGTCTTCAGCGTCCTCTACGGCGTGCTGCTCAAGCCCCTGTCGTTTCCTGAGCCCGACCAGCTCGTCGCGCTCCGGCTGCAGGCGCCCGGTGCTGCTGGACTGGCGAACTTTACGGATGGACTGCGTCTCTCGTCCTCCATGTATTTCACCTTTTCTGAGCACAACCGAACGTTTCAATCGCTGGGCATATGGATCGCTCGGGCTGCGAATGTCACAGGGCTTGCCCAGCCGGAAGAAGTCCACATTGCACTCATCAGCGATGGCGTGCTGCAAACTCTGGCTGTTCCTCCTGTTGCCGGCCGTTGGCTCTTGCCGGCCGATCAGAACCCGCATGGCGCGAAACCGGTCATGCTCGACTATGGCTACTGGCAGCGGCGTTTTGGTGGAGACCCGTCGATCGTTGGGCGCGAGATCCATATCGATGCGCAACTCCGCGAGATCGTCGGCGTCATGCCGCGCGGCTTCCGTCTGGTGAACCAGGACTTCGACCTGCTCGAGCCGCTGGCCTTCGATCGAAACAATCAACAGCTGGCCGGCTTCGGGTACAACGGTATCGCTCGTCTCAAGCCTGGAATTTCTATCGCGCAAGCGAACGCCGACATAGCTCATATGATCCCCATCTGGATGGACTCCCGGTCCAACGGCCCCGGATCGAATCCGCATTTTTATGAAACGTGGAAGATCACGCCTGCTCTCCAACCTCTCAAGCAGGAAGTGATCGGCAACGTGCGAAGCGTGCTATGGACAGTCATGGCAACCATTGGCCTGGTCATGTTGATCGCCTGCACCAACATTGCAAATCTGCTCCTGGTGCGCGCGGATGCCCGGCAACAGGAACTGGCCATCCGGGCGGCATTGGGTGCGAGCCGCGGGCGAATCGCACGCGAGTTATTGCTTGAAAGTCTCTTGCTGGGGCTCGTGGGTGGTTTGCTCGGCATGGGGGTTGCGTATGGCGGTTTGCAGACCCTTATGGTTATTGGGCCGGTAAATCTGCCGCGCCTGCATGAGATATCTCTCGATCCGCGTTCAGCCCGTCGAAGCCCTGCGAGCCGAATGACGCACGATAGTTTTCGGCTGCAGAACGGAGGACCGGATCGACTTTCGCTCTATCCCCACCTAGCATCTAGACTTGGTGTTCACGGGTCCGAACCGGTCCATGAGTTGGGGAAGTAATTGGGCCCGTCGCTGATAATTAAGGCGGAGCACCATGCGCAACCATTCCGAGCCTTTGCTGACCTGCTACACTAGGGAGCTTCGACAAGCATCAGTTGCAGCCCAGAATCGAGTTGGAAGTCCTTCTTCGCAGATATGAAAGTAGACACAGCGTTTGGTCCATCATCGACCACCAGGGTTACTCCAGGTAGTCCAATCACGGATCCAGTGTGGGCAGCCGTAGCTTTCCCCGGTGTCCCGTCGCCACCGCTGGTCATCAGACCTGTAGAGTCATCTTGGGCGGTGTAGGCGTGACCGCTGAGCGCGTGGGAATCCGCTACAGCATCTGCGCTGCGCGAAGCCGTCTGGAAGGTGTTGTCTCCCTTCAAGGCGCCAGCCGGTGCCGGCGCCTTGGCTGAGGCAATCGAAAGTTTGAGTGGCAGTGCCTGGCGTTTCTTAAGCTCCACCGACTCGAATGGCAGTTTCTGGCGCTTCTTAAGCTCCACTGACTCGAATGTAATTGCGATCGAGGACAAATGCCGGTCGCCGGAATCCGATTCCACTTTGAGCACGTGGCCAGACAGGGTTGAGCCAATAGGAATGACAGTCCCATCGGCAAGGGTCAACGGACTCATCGTTTGCGCTCTCACCGGATCATTCACTCTTGCCTTCGCGGTTTTAACGCTGCTAAGCAACTGAGCTTGCACGTGAGATGTCGAAGCAGGTGCGCTGGAAGCGACGGGCGCAGTTTGGGCCGATATTGGCAACGCCAAAAGCGTGCCGAGGAATACAGAACTTCCGATCGTTAAGTTAGACATATCTCAACTCCACGCGTAACGAATTCGAGCTTAATTCGGTGGCAAGGCGGTAGAAGTGAATCGCCTCGCAACCCATCATCCAGCCCGTTACTTGACCTGCAGTGCCCCTGGATCTTTCACCACGATCTCCGGCTTGCCATGATACTCCGTCATCACTCCGTGGGCGCGCCGCCTTTACTCGCTGCCAAGATGGCGACGATGGCTGCATTGGATGGGATGCACCGCAACGTTCCTAAGACGGTTGCACTGCTCACAGGAGGCGAATACTTCAGGTTTGAGAACACACGCAGTCTGGAGCGTGGACTGATCACGATCTCGAACAAGGTTCCAAATACGCACGCTCTGAGCTTCTCGCCGCAGGCGGAGAGGCTGGGTCTCCATGCGATTGATGTTCGCCTGAAGGACAATCCGGGTCTGCGTGTAGACGCGAGAGAGAGTTACCGGGCAGACAGCTCTGACGCTCCGGACTAGTCCGGGGAAGCGGGAAAACAAACGCCACGTCGCCACCACAGGTAACTGCCCACGCTTGGCCGGGAAAGCCATAGCTAAAGCATGTTCGCAATGACTGTGGTCTGGTAGAGCATTTTCACAAATGGTGTAAGGGAAGAATAAGCCCTGGACGCAGGTGTCCCGTCAAAGAACACCTGCACATAACCGCTCCCACCCCATCGAGGTATTTGCGAAAATGCTCTATCGCTTTTGGTAGCAGCCGATGTCTATCTTTCCGGACTGGACTCGCGGCGAACCATCAAGATCCTTTTCTCCTACAGACTCTCCTGCGTTTGTGCCGGCAGCGATGGCAGGCGAATCGGATTTCAAATGAAAGTCATTCTTGGCGGCGTCCACAAAGCGCGGGTCTAAAAAGTGGGAATGGCTGTCATTCCCAGTGGTTTGCACGTATTTGTCGAAACCCTGAATGTTGCCGGGAGTCTCCGCCCACTGGCTCGCCTTCGCTCCGGAAGCACAGTAGTAAACGTTGTAATCGACCTTGACAGGAGGGGTGTTCTTTTCAAGAGGGCTCCTGTTTCTGGTCATGAGGCAACGGGGTCCTGCGTACACGATGTTGTTTTCGAACACGTTGTCTGTCATGTTGTACTGCATCTGGAACTCACCGGACTTTGTCCCCGCCGTATCGTTTTCGAAGAGCGTGTTGTTGATCACGGTGCAATGATCGGTGTGACCGCGCTCGGGATCATAGCCCCCGATCGAAACGCCGGCGGTATTGGAGTGATAGATGAGGTTATTGCGCGCGGTGATGTAGCTGGTGGCGCGGCCCTTGTGTTCACTCGCCAACTCGATGCCAAAGTCCACGTCATGGATGACGTTGCGCTCGATCACAACCTTGGTGCCGCCATCTACATAAATGCCATCCGAACTCTGGGAATTGCCGTAAGCCGAGTTACCGCGTGAAGTAATGCTGTAGACCAGGTTATCGCTGACGATTCCGTTGCGGGCTTGATCGACCGCAGGGTCAGGAGCTGTGCGCTCGAAACCAATGACGTCGATTCCGATGTTGTTGTTGTCGTGCACGACGTTGTGCGTGATGCGGAAGTTTGTTACATTCCCGTTCACGACCAACGACTCGCTCGAACCGGTCTTGAGGTGATGGACCTCGTTGCCGTCAATCACCAGTTCACTGATAGGCGTCTTGGCATCGGTGCCGTATACGGCGATACCAAATGCGTTGCCGCCTACCCCCGGCGCATCGCGGCCCGGAAAATTCTGCTCAATGTGATGGACGTTGTTGTGCAGAAGTTCGATGTGCGTGCCGGAACCCGTAACGCTTATACCCAATGGAGTGAGACGATGTTCCGCAGTGCGGTAATTCCGAATTTCAAAGCCCTCGATCCTCACGTAGCTCTTGTCGTGAATCGTAAGGATGCCGCTTCGGCTGTTCGGAACCAGATGCGAGGCGTCTAGAATGGCGATTTCGCCCGGATAGCTTCTAAACGTGATGTAGCCTTCGCCGGCATTGCCGGAGGCGCCGATGTCTACCAGCTCCTCGTAGGTTCCCGCTCGCACGTTGACGGTGCTGCCCGCACGCGCTGTGTCTGCCGCATGTTGAACGGTTCGCCAGGGCGCGGTTTGCGTGCCCGCATTCGAATCGTTGCCAGCCGTCGACACGTAGAAGGAAGAATTGCGCTGCCCAAAAGCTCCAGACGCGCACACCAGGAACGCAAACAGAGTTACGAATTTCACCTTCAACACCCCACATTTCAGGTTGAGTTTGTGTTTGCAGGCGGCCAATGAGCATCGGTAACCTGGGCGACGGGCCCCGCAGTGTACCTGTCTGTTGAGAAAAATGCTGATCAGGAAACTTCCTAGGCTGGCCCTTCCATCGACGCGAGCGGGTCGATATCAGAGGCGCGTTTGTTGCGACGCAGCCAGTAGAGTACGAGGCCAATGAGGATCCAGACTGTACCGAGGATTTGCGCGTTTCGGGCAAGATTCAACCAGATGAAGGCGCTGACAACGAGGCCCAGCAGGGGGGCCAGAGCAGGTAGCCGCACTTTCTCTGCGGAACGGTATTTGTAATGAATCAGTGCCGCGGCATTCACTCCCATGAACGCGATGAAAGCGCCAAAGTTAAGCAGCTCCGCTCCCTGCTCATATGTAAGCAGGAAAACCCCCACCAGCGTGCAGGCGCCCACCACGAGAACATTGTTGCTTGGGATAGACGTCTTCGCGTTAAGGGAACCGAAGAAGCTTCTCGGCAACGCGTTGCCCCGGCCCATTCCATACAGAAGACGCGCCGCACCGAACTGCGCGGCAATACCCGAACCCATATTCGCAATTAACAGGGTCGCATTGAGCAGGTGGAAGAGGAGCTTGCCGCCTATACGCATGGCTACCTGAACGTATGCCGTGTCGACCACGGAATCAGCAAAGGCGCCGCGATAGGGCCACGCAAGTTGTGCAACGTAGACCTCGACAGCCGAGAGGATACCGATGAATAGGCAGGTCAACACTGTGCCAAGCATGATGTTGCGGCGCGGGTTCTCGACCTCTTCTGACATCGTGGAGATACCGTCGAAGCCGATGTACGTGAGGACGGCGATCGACGTGCCCTGAAAGAGGCGCGACGGCGAAAACGTCGTTGGATCGTAAAAGGGCGTAAGCCATTGGCCGCCGATAGGCCGCGCGACCAATGCGAGATAGCGGACCGCATACGCCAGAAAGATGACGACAACGAGGCTCATGCCGATAGCGAGCACCGCGTTCGTGTTCGCCGAAGCCCTTACACCGCGCAGATTAAGCAGCGTGAATAGCACGACGAAGGCGACGGCCCATGCCGCATAGGGGATGCTCGGAAGAATGTTCCGGGCAGCAGCGCTGCACCAGACCACGCAGATGATCGGGTTCAGCAAATAGTCCATCAGCATAGACCAGCCAACCACGTAGCCGGCAAGTGGATTCAATTCCTTGCCGACATAGGTATAGGCAGAGCCCGCACTGGGGTAGACACGCGCCATCCTGCCATAACTGACAGCGGTGAACAGCATGGCGACCATCGCGATGAGGATGGTCGCGACGACGTGGCCGCGAGCGACATTGCTGACCACGCCATAGATCCCCATGGGGGCAGTCGGCTGAATGATAATGATGCCGTACACGATAAGGTGCCACAGCTTAAGCGAGCGTTTCAGCTGTGGTGTGGTTCCGGCTTGAACTGGTTGCGAAGTAGTCACGATAGCCTATTGTAGCGGGCGGCCTGAGGAGCCCTTAATCGTCAGCTGCGCCTGGTCACTGGTAGCGAGGGCAATCGAACGAACGAATAGGGAGAGGTATTCGTGCCATCTGGGTTTTTTGGTTTCGGGGCCCGGCATGCAAGAGCCTACTGGCTCCTGCACGCCGGGTTATCCGATTTCTCAAGTGTCGTTGATTTAGTTTAGTTGATCCAGTTTAGTCGATCCAGGCGATCGCGCCGCGGTCCAGGGTGGGGAGTGTGAACCGGACTCCGTTGCCTTCCGGCTTGCTGGAGATGACCGACTCCTGTCCCAGGAACGGAAGGATGTGGAGTTGCGCGCCAGGCTGCGCCTGCAGCTTGATTTCTATATCGTGCTGTGTGCGTGGGGTCGCCACTTCGCCGGCCTTTAATCCGTCAAAGTTTGCTAGGAAGATGTAGCGGCGCGGGCCAATCGTTGCCACATGGGCGACCACGTTGCGCGACGCAATCACCTTCACTTCGCCCGGTCCTGAGTTGGGTACCTGCATCGCGCTCATGAGCTTGGCGGCCGTTGCAGTATCCGCATGGTCGAAGTCCGCTTCGGCACTTTTCAGGTATGCGCGCTCCGGGGCGTCGGCAAAAAGGACCGCCTTGCTCAGGTCATTCAACTTGGCGTCGGGCTGCCCAGTCATGACAATGCTTCCCCCCTGCTCGTAGAACTGATGGACCGACTTGGACTCGGCATCGCTTACGACGCGCACGTCTGGCATAACTAGCACTTTGCCATCGAAGCTGCTCACCGTGCGGGGAGTCACGATCCTGAATTGGATGTGACTCTGCAGCAGAAGCAGAATCACACCGCGATACGAAGCGATAAAGTCTTTCGAATAGAAATTACGGGTTGTATCGGAGAAATACACGCCTACGTCCCCGATCGGTTCGCGGTGCCCGCTAAAGATATCCTGGTGCGCGCCAACCCAATGGTAGACCTCGGTACGCGTTGCCAGGTCATTTGACTGAGACATCACGTGTCCCTCTGTGTCCCACAAGTTCGCACCCGCCATGAGTTCTGACATGAACAGATTGAGCATGGCATCGCGTGGTTTCACATGCGGTGCTCCATCCCAGGAGTAGTTGAGAATCCATGTCGCCTTGTCTCCGGCAAATGCCCTGAAGCTCCGTATCCCCGTTTGATATTGAAACCAATCGAACGGTGTGCGGCCGGCTGCCGTATGGTCTTTACTCTCGCCGAATTCATATTCGTGGGAAATCGCATCGACCTGGGGGTAGAGCTGGTAGACGTCGGCTCCAACGCGCGTGCTTTCCGCTTCAATCCCGGGATAGATCTCGGGTATCAGCGAGATCGACGGATTGACCGCGACTGCAGTGCTGCGGATCTCCGCCAGGAAATCGGTGATGGTCTGAATGCGAAAGTCGATCCACTTACGAAAGCCCGGATCGGAAAAGTCGCCGATCTTCACATCCTTGCGGGCATCGAGACCGGTTTGCTTGCGGAACGCCGCAACTGTGTAGTCATCGAAACTGGCCCAGCTATCCTCCCATCCGGTAAAGTGCGTCATCCAGTAAGGAATATCGACATAAATGCCATCGATGCCGGTCGCGGCAATTTGGCGAATGCGTTCCATGTACAGCTTGCGCCAGTCCGGCGCATAAGGGCTGACCCACGCGTCTTCTTCGCCCTTTCTGATCCAGAACGCGGCTTTCGTGTCGAAGATGGCAGGTTCACCAGTGATCTTGCGCTGCAGCCACTCCGGATGTTCCTTCGCCAGTGTGTGTGGGCCATCCGCATTGGCGGTAATGCACTCAAATCCGGCGATATAGACAAATGCTTTGTTATTTACCCGGTGCGCTGCGACCGCGACACGCCGGATGGCCTCAAGTTTCTCCTCCGGCTTCCACAGGCTCTCGTAGCGCCCTGGGACGTCGTTGTCTACCTCAATTCCATAGATTCCGCTGGCCGTCGCCTGCTGAACAATTTTCTCTGCGTTTTCAGGTGTCAGGCCGAATCCGCTGGTACGTACTTGCTTCAGCCAGTCCCGATTAGGGTCCTGACCGGGTTGCTGTGCATGAAGCTGCGTGGAAATGGCCAGCAGTGTGGTCACCGAAAGAGTGGCCAGCAAGCGCGTGCCGCTCGAACCAATGGAACTAGATTGTGTCACGCAGGACCTCCGGTCCGTAGAGCTCATAACAGCTGAAAATGGATGTTTAGCCTGCATTTCTCACACGGTGGAGAACGATAGAGAAACGCGGCCCGATACCGCTTGGCGGGGAGTACAACAACAAACCTGCGGGTGCCCCATCCTTCGCTTTTTTTGCGAAGGGTGGGAGACCACGAAAGTGTGCGTTAAGATTTGTGGCTACCCACCCTTGCCGGAAAAGCACCGTCAAGGATGGGGCACCCGCAGGTTGGCTGCACTCCCCGGCCAACACAGCCTCGCCGCAGCGAGCAGCCGCGTCGCTCGCCTCTTCCCTGATGGTGAGAAATCCAGATTAGAGCAGTTTCGCATCCTCGCCGCAGCGAGCAGTGGGCGTAGACCTTCCTCGCCGCAGCAAGCTGAACTACAGGCCTACGTGTGGTTTTCTCTCAAGGGAAACCACACGTAGCTGCTCATACCAGACCACGGTCATTCGAGAAAATGCTTTAGAACTGATATCTCGCGCCGAACTGCATATTCCTCGGCCCGGCTCCGCCCGCGGTATTTGAGATGATGCCGAACGTCGAGTTTCCGTAGCCGGAATCGGGAATGTTAAAACGCTCAGTGTTCGTGCAGTTCAGGCAGTCTGCACGGAATTCAATCTGACCGCCCCTTTCGCTGATCTTCCAGTTGCGTTGCAGGCTGACGTCTGTGTCGTGGATGCCGTCACTGCGCAAATTGGGGAAATAGCGAGGCGCATTGCCTGGCTGTTGATCGCCGGGATCAGCGAAACAGTTAGCGTTGAGGTAGGGGTTGCCGAATTCCGCAGCCTTGTGAATGCTGATACCTGTGGTCAACGACTGACCCCTCGGGCAGGTGACATTCGGCCGCTGATTGCCATCGGCAAGCCGGGGATTACCCACGCTCACGGCGAGTGGTTGCCCGGTCTGAATCGAGGTCAGCGTCGTTACTTGCCAGCCGCCCACCAATGTATTCAGAGCCCGCCCCATGTTGGCGCCGACCAGCGTTCCGCGACCTACCGGCAGTTGCAGCACGACCGCAATCACGAAGCGATTGGTGGCATCGTTCGCGCTCACTGACCGCTCTGCCCCTAGATTGTCCAGCTCCTGCGGATTCCCATTGTTCAACGTTCCCACAAACGCATTGAAGCCTGTGGATGAGTCATCTATGTTTTTCGACCATGTATAGTTACCTTCAAAATTCAGGTAGCGCCCTTCGCGCTTCTGGAAAACGATCTGCAAGGCGTTGTAATAGGAACTCGCGATCAGCTTCGCCAAGCCTTGAAAACTACCGTCGAATTGCGGATAAGGGCGAAGCAGGTTGAGCAGTGGTAGCTGATTGTCGCCATACCGTGATTCCGGTTCATTGAAGATCGCCGATGGGCCGCTGAAGAGGCTTTGGAAAGGGTTGTTGACGAGCGCTGTTGCGTTGACGAACGATGGGTCGGTGTTCGGGTCAGGGAAGCCTGCTAATTGGCTGCTTGTTAATTGCCGGCGCACAGACGATGCGATGAAGTTGCGATTGCTCGTGCTGCTGTAGCCGCCAAAGGGGAGATGGGTGCTGCGGTTCGCCGAGTAATTGATGCTGAGTACGATATTCGATGGGAAGGCCTGCTGGACGCCTAGATTCCACTGATAGATCTCAGCGTTTCTGGCGACGCCGGTATCCAGGTTGTTGCCGTTCGAGAGACCGTATTCAGCGAGCGCGCCGTACTTCTGTTCCTGCGGCAGCTGAATGCCCTGGGGAAATGGATTGGAAAGCGTGGCGTATCGACTTTTATAGCCGTCCTTGGTAAAGAACACGGCGGGACTGGATGAATACGCCGTTCCGGGGTATTGATAATTGGTGGCGACACTCAAGCCGTAATAAACTCCCGCGCCGCCCCGTATGACGAGTTTGTCGTTCGGCAGGTAGGCGAAACCAAGCCGAGGGCCGACATTGTTGCGATCAACCCCCGCGCCCCTTTTCTTACTGGAGGCGAAGACGGTTGTGCCCAGCAGATTGCCGCTACGTCCGGGAAACCCAATGCCGCTGTCGCCTGTGAAGTCGCTGAACTGCGTGTTGTTCCTTCGTTCTGTATAGGGCGTGCTCCACTCGTAGCGAAGTCCCAGATTGACCGTGAGCTTGGGGTTCACGCGCCAGTCATCCTGCACGTAAAATCCAGTCTCCTTCGACTTATCCGCAACAGATTGGCTTACGTTAATGCTTCCTGAATCTCCATAGCCCAGAAGGAGACCGGCAAACGAATTTCCCTGGATGCCATTGTCCGTCTGAAAGGGAATCTGTGCCGTGACATCCTGAGCGAAGCTGAAGGTTCCATTCGGATAGTTCGGCTGAAAGAAGTTGTTGTAAAAGAGCCTTTGTTCGCCACCAAACTTTAGCGTGTGTTGACCCTTCGTCCACGAAAAAGAGGAGGAGTAATTCGCCAGCGTATGAGCGAAGGCCGTGTCGACGCAGCATTGATCGTAGATCGATGTCCAGGGCGTCGGCAGGATGATGGAAGGGAAGCGATTTAAACCATTTTGTTCGAGATAGCTGGGAAAGCCCACAGAGGTGGGGCTCGGGTAATTGGTGTGGGAGGGCGAAGAAACTCTGTCCAGGCCCGCGGTTACGGTCCAGAGCGTCTTCGAAGTAGGACTATACGAATAGCTGATCCCGTCATTGAAGACACGCGACGTATAGGCAAGGCCGTCGTTGAACTCACCATCGCCAAACACAGTCGGTGTTGAGCCATTGGCGAAGACGTTGCTGTAACGACCTGAAAGAATCGACTTGTCGCTGAAGTGCTGGTCGATCTTGACGTCGAATTGCGTCTGCTTGGACGCCGAGAGGATCACACTCCTATAGTTGTTGGCCCCCGAAACAGAATCCCCGGGCGTGTTGGGTTTGGGATACAGTTTCAGAATCGCCTGGCCTACCGGATCGATTTCACCCGCCGGTATCGTGTTGTTTGCAAACGCAGGGCGCGTATAGGAGCCGTCCTGGGTAATATTCAGCGGATCAAAGATCTGATTCTGGACGGGATTGCCATTCTGGTCAAACGTCATCGCCTGCGAAAAATCGCCAGTGATCTGCTGCGCTGTAGGAACAGTCGCGTTAATATTTACCGGGCTGTTCGCGATCACCGTCTCAAAATCGCCAAAAAAGAACGTCTTGTTCTTAAAGATGGGGCCTCCGATGGAGGCGCCGAACTGGTTTTGCGAGTGCCCGGGTTTAGGACCGTTGTTGAAATAGTCGCGCGCATCGAAAAAACCGTTCTTATTGAATTCATAGGCGCTGCCATGCAGCGCGTTCGTGCCGGACTTCAGCGATTCGTCGAGCACCGTGCCGCCGTTGTTGCCGTACTCGGCGGAGAAGCTGTTGTTCTGCACCTTTTCTTCTTGCAGGGCCTCGACCGTGGGTTGGTAGTAGATGCCGGTTGTACCGCCTTCGCCCTGCTCCGGTGCGCTTGTCAGTGCGCCATCGAGGCGAATCTCCGCGGTCGCGTTGCGCTGGCCGTTCGACACAAAGTTGGTTCCCGCCGGATACGAGTCGCTGGTGCCGGAACCCGCAGCCTCGGTAACGCCTGCCGCGAGAAAAGCCAGTCCGAACGGATCGCGATTCTCAAGCGGTATCTGCGTCAGATATTTCGTTCCGACATCTGTACCCAGCGTCGCGTTATCTGAGTCGAGCAGCACAGGCACTGCCTCGACGGTGACGCTCGTGCTCGTTCCCGCCGGATTCAGGGTCACATTCAACGTAGTTTGCTGGTTGACCGTAAGGATAATCCCGGCTTTCTCTACCCGCCCAAATCCCGTCGACTGAATCTCCATCCGGTAACTCGACGCCCGCAGCGCGGTAAAGACATACGATCCGCGGTCGTTGGACGTTGTCTTCAGAGCAACATTGGTCCCAATGTCTATGAGGGTGACGTCTGCGTGCGGGATAACAGCGGCATTGGAATCCGTGACCGTGCCGCGGATTTGCGCTTGATCGTTTGTCTGGCCGTTGAAGACGCTAGGGAAGCAAGAAACACCTAAGATAAGCGCGATGATTCGGAACGAGCGAAGAGACTTCACCACTAACACCTCCGTGACAATTGTTTTCCCGGGGTTCTTATGTTTTATTGCGTATACGAGTGTTTAGCTTCTTTTAGGGGAGGTGTCAAGGAAAAATCCCTGGACGTTTTTACATGACGAGAAAGCGGGCTGCGGAAAGGTGTCCGCCCGTTTTCACGCTTCTTTTTGCCCTTTCGCTTGCGGTTCGAGTCGCCCGCCCGGCGCAATCGAGGCTTCAACCTATTTAGCTATGCGAGCCGGGCAATGCCTCGGTAATTCCCCTGGTAGTGCCCCGGTAATTTCCCGCCAGTTTCCCCCCAGTTTCCATGGAACAGTAGCTTCGCGCCTCGTCTTCGAAGCCTCTTGAGAGGGTTCTCGTTACCCAACGTGGAAGCGCGGTAGAGAGGCCAAAGCCTCTGCTTAGTTTTAGTTTCGTCTTGTTTCTATATCTTCCGATTATGTATAGTGGGGCGGAAGTTTTTATGGCTCGGAGGAATCCGTGGATTACGGCAAAAGGCACGCTCTCATAGGTATAGCGCTCTTGGCAGGCGCCTTCTGCGCACCTCTGCTGCATGCCGCCGAACGCAAGATCGATCCCACCTTTCTGTATCGCGACACCTCCACGGTTGAGGAAAAAGCCTCCGACCTTACAACGGCGACGTGCCACTACAAGCCTTTGTTCGGTCAGGGAGATTCAGATACGTCCGTCGTTGTCGGCGTAGCCCGGTATGGTGAGGTGGTCATTGACCCCAACGGCGCTTGTGCTTCCGTTCAGTATTCAGACGAGGATCAGGTATACGTTGTTCTCGAAGGCAGCGGCTCCGTAAGTTACGGAAACGAGATCGTGTCCCTGCAGAAGGAAGACTATCTCTATCTACCCGCCACTGTCGCACATGCTCCAGCTAACAAATCTACGACACCCTTGACGATGGTGGTCATGGGTTTCCACACCAAGGGGGCTGAGCCATCTCAACCGCCGGCTCATCCCTTGAAGGCCAACATTGAGGACGTGCCCACAAATCTTGTGGGTAACCATCCCTCCTCATCTCTCTTTCGCTTGCTGATGGGCGATGCCGATAGTAAGCGTGACCGCATTGCCGCGGGCCGCGTTCTGACCAGCCTCTTTGTCATGGAAATAGCGCCAGGCGGGACCAACTTTCCCCACCATCACGAGCGGGAAGAGGAAATTTACCTGGTTGTGAGCGGCCACGGAGAAATGGCGGCGGGTAGTGGAATCGACGGAATCACAGGAAGACGCCCTGCCAAAGCGGGGGACGCTTATTTCTTTCGCCTCAACTCAACCGTCGGATATTACAGCGCTCCCGACGTCAAATCCCGCATTCTCTGTGTCCGCTCATGGTATCCCGGCATGGCGATTAAAGGCATGGAGCACTGAGCCGGAACAGATCGTGATTCTTCGCCCTCGATAGCATTGCACCCGACTTTAGAGAATTTCCCCCTCCCCCTGTAACAACCGGACACCCCTAGAGGTAAATAAGCAAATGGTGAACCTTGATCGAAGGACGTTCCTGCAAAGCGCGGCGGCCACAGCCCTTACTGCTGCACTACCGGCTGCGCAGGCTGCGTCGCCAAAAGAGAGAACAATTGGCATTCAGGTAGGGGCCGTTTCCTTCGTCGATGAGGGAACCGAGAAAGTGCTGGATGAGTTTCAGCGCGATGCTTCCGTCAACACGCTATTCCTGGCAACATTCACCTACGGCCGTGGCATCGCGGGCCGGCAAGTTCCGGGCCAGCCTTTGCCGGATCATGGCAAACAGAAATATGACACCGATACTTTTGCTGGTGGGAACTACGCCACGATCCATCCTGAGTACTACAGAGACACGGTCTACAAAGGTACGCGGGCGACGGAGCTCGGTGACTTCGACGTGCTCGAGGCCGTGGTCCCGGCGGCGAAAAAACGCGGAATAAAAACCATTTGCTGGTTTGAGGATGCATTTCGCTCCGGTATTCCGAACATCGAGCAGCTCCAGGAGAAGGAGCTGTCTGGAAAGAACGCGACCACCCTGTGCTTTAACAATCCCCAGTACCGAAACTTTTTATTGGGAATTGTGGAGGACTGGTCGCGCTCGTATGACATTGATGGAATCATGTGGTGCTCCGAGCGCCAGGGCGCCTTTATCAATGCACTTGGCGCGGGAGATGAGCGGGACGACGCCAACCGCGTAACCTGCTTTTGTCAGTTCTGCGAAGCCAGGGCAAGAAAGAGTGGCATTAGTCCCGAGCGGGCGCGAAAAGGTTTTAACGAGCTGGCAAAGTTTGTGCAGACAAGTCGTAAAGGCGGGCGGCGGCCCACGGATGGTTACTACGTCACTCTCTGGCGGCTCATGCTGCGCTATCCTGAACTGCTTGCCTGGGAAATGATGTGGACGGACAGCCTGCGAGACACGTACGCAGCCATCTACAAGAAAGTGAAGGAAGTGAAACCGTCACTCGGCGTAGGCTGGCATATCAGTCACAACAATTCCCGTGATCCGATCTATCGTGCGGAACAGGATCTTGCGGCCATCGCACCGTATTCCGACTTTCTGAAAATTGTTATGTACAACAATTGTGCCGGAGAACGGATGGCGGAATACATCGAAAGCGTGGGCACCACAATGTACGGTGATCTATCGAAGCAGGAGACTCTGGAGTTCCACTATCGCGTATTGGACTTTAAGGAGAAGAGTCTTGCCGAGATACCGCTCACGGGATTCTCGCCGGATTATGTTTATCGTGAGACCAAAAGGGCGCGCGAGGCGCTGAACGGAACCAGGACTTTGCTCTGGCCCGGAATCGACATCGACATCCCCACTGCGGCAGGTCACAGCAAATGCACCCCTGACGGCGTCCGGGATGCTACGTTGGCTGCATTCCGTGGTGGCGCTGATGGCGTGATTCTCTCCCGTAAATACTCCGAGATGAAGCTGGCCGATTTGAAGGGAGCTGGTTCAGCGATTCGAGGGTAAGCTCGAAGTAAGTCTGTTTTCTCGGCATGCATGAGCCTCCTGATCCGAAGGTCAGGCAGATCACTGCCGATCATGGACAAGAATTAAGGAGAGAAAAATGCCCGCGTATATAGTGGTCACCCGCGAGAAGACCCGTGATGCGGCTGAGCTTGAGCAATACAAGCAGCTCACGCCGCCCAGCTTCAAAGAACATCCAGCAATCGTTCGAGCCATTCACGGACGCACCGAGGTTCTCGAGGGCAGCGCAGCCGAGGACATGGTTATCCTCGAGTTTCCCACCTACGAAGAGGCAAAGGCGTGGTATCACAGCTCCGCATATCAAGCGGCGTCGAAGCACCGCCACCAGGGCGGCGACTACCGGTTCCTCTTGACGGAAGGCATTTCAGCGCATTGATTTGTGGTCCCTGCATCTACTTCCAGCAGGAGGACCCGCACGATGGCGTTTAAAAATCGCTCATTCCTTTAGATCCACGAAGATATCCGCGAAACTCGACGCGGCAACAATTTCCGCGCCTGAGGGAAAGGCTGCAGCTTCCTGTGCTTCCACTGGAGGCGCCACGATGCGGTCGTCAATCGGCAATTGGCTCACGTGCTCGGCAGCCCATTTCGCTGCCAGACCGTTCAGCGGGCTTTTCGTGTTGTATTCCTGGTAAGCGATCATCCTCCCTATCCGGATGACAAGATCGTCCAGCCCCTCAGAGGCTGCCCAAAAGTCTCCGATACAGACGGTCGCATCGTCGAAGTTCGGGTGAAAGACCGGTGTCAGCATGCGGCATTGTGGAGCGCGGCGCGGATATTCAAGAGACAGGTTCACCTCTAGCACGTGCGCATCGCGCTCCAGAATTTCTCCGGAGGCGCTTACGTACAAACCTTTGAGCGCATAGGTAAAGCGATAAACCTCCGGCGGGATGCCGGCCGTGGCGTTTACCTGAATCACGGGCCAATTCATAAAACGCCTGGTCAGTTGCTCATAATCGATCTTTAGTCTGCGGGTACGCGGCGAGGCCATAGTCTTTCCTCTGTTTCCAGGCTGTTCAAAAATTTCTGACGACCGTGAACACGGCGATCACAACAAGCACGAAACGAAGTACGGGGTCTGGAACGGTAGGCCAGGAGAAGGATTCCTCCTTGATCGCGCGCCAATAGGAGATGGCAAAGAACAAAGCGGCGAAAGGAAGAAAGAGCACAACCATGGCATTCAGCCGCATTGCTTCGCTCAGCCTGCCATGAAGCAGCGCCGCCGAAGCGCGCGTTCCGCCACACCCTGGGCAGTAGAGGTGAAGCCACAAGAACACCGGGCAGCGCGGATAGAAGTCCGATGCCGCCGGAGGAAAGCGCAGAAGCACAAAGGCGGCGGCCGCGGCTGCGAACAGCGCGCTATGGCCAATCCATCGTCGTAGGCGCCGGCTCATGCGGAGAGAACCATCGCCCGGTCGGCATTCTTGCGGCGAACAATATCGTTGAAGTGATACTGGAAGTAGACATCGCCGAAGAAAAACGTCATCGCTCCGCTGAGGGCAAGCCCCATCGGCTCGACCGAGTTGTAATGCTTTTCGAGTGAGTGTTTTAGGCTGAACCGCCCTATCAACAGCAAGACGCAATAGACGAAATCGAAAAGCCCTGCCGAGGCACTTTTTGAGTGGGTATACCCGGCGGCCGCCGCCGCAAAATAAACACCGAGAAGAGCGCATGCGGCGCCGACGTAATAGTACATTGCCCTGCTTTGTGGCGCGATCTTCTTCATCCACCCCGCCTGCACAAGACCCCACGCCGCATTGAAGAGACCACAAGTGAGCATTCCGAAGATGAGCACAAGGCTCCAGTGCAGGTTCGGCGGGTCAGGGTAGCTGGCGGCGCTGACAATCGGGCCACGCGCGCTCTGTACCTGCGGCACAGCAATCGTGCCCACGATCTGAGAAACGGGAAGAGCTTCGTTCATGCCTTCGCTACGGGCGAGATCGGTAGGCGCGATTTCGCCCGAGGCTACATAGCGCTGCAGGTCTGCGAGTGTGTACGGACCGTATTGCTGGTCGTCACGGATGATGAAGTAATTCATGATGGTCTCTCTTCCTCACTTCGTGGATTTGATCGGTGACGCGCGCTACACAAAAGCAACCCCATCGTCATCGCGGTCGACTATACAAGCCTCGACGACAGCCCAGATCCAGCTAACCGGGGAAGCAAGAAAGCAGGAAAACACGGTGATGCAAAGCTGTATCACGGCCTTCTTTACGTGGCCGGCATAGAAGTTGTGGCCGCCAAAAGCGCCCAGAAGCACGGCCAGCAGAACGAAGACTACGCGGCTCTTGCGGGGAACATAAGCGGGGATAACACCTGGCGCCGGCGGTGCATATCCAGCGAAGGTAGGGGCAAAGGCAGGGTAAGTCATGACCGGCGCTCGATTGTTCTGCATGGCTATGCCGCCAGGCGGCGGAGGGAGTGGTGTCGTCCCTGTCGGTCGCAAAGGCGGTGGAGGCGGAGTGGGTGTTTGCGTGACGGAAACCGGCGGAGCCACCGGAGTCGAAAGATTGAGGAAAGAAGGGGAGGGCGTCGATAGTACTGTCTGCTCGCGACCGTCTGAAATTACGTCCTGATCGGAGACACTGATCTTGGCTTCATCCGCTGGGGCCTGTGAGCAGCCAAAAACAGTACACCCGCCATTTTCTTCCAAGCAATCGGCATGGTGTCTGCTGGCGCAACCTGAACAGACAACGATGGAGTCGTCCGTTGCAAACGCAGTTCGACAGTACGGGCAGGCGCCTTCAGCCATCAACGCTGCCTTTCCTGATAGCGGAACCCGTAGCGGCCTAACTGAATCATGGCGCCGTTCTCGAGTACGCGGGATCCTCGAACCGGTTGACCGGAAAGGTAGACAGGCCCAAGCGCGATGAGATGGACCTTGGAGCCCTTCCTCTCCAGAATTGCGTGCTCCGGCAAAATCTCAGGATCTTTGAAGAGATAAATGTCGCTGCTCTGTGCACTGCCCATTACCGTTAGCGGCTTATACAGAATGAATTGTTTGCCCGCCAGCGGCCCTGCGGTTACATACAGCCAGCGATCTTTGAGCGCGCTCTCTACCAGGCCGATCGCGACACCGGTGGCCATTCCGAGCAGGCCGAAACCGACTGCACGGCTGGTTGCGCCCCCGTGCGTTGCGAAGGAAATAGGGTCGAAGATCGTGCCTCCGATCGCTGCGCCGATCGCTCCGCCCAACGCCCCGTAGCCGGTCTTCTTCATCGACCGGCCGATGATGCCGTAAACCACGCCCCCGGCCACACCAAGCACGATCCAGGCAACGCCGCGCGCCAGCCATGGAGCGGGATTATGCATAGACTGCACGCCGGCCGCGCTGCACATGGCCAGCCCAATGGAATAAAAAATATTAGCGAGGCCTTCGAACACGAAGCCCAGCACCATGCCGAGCGGCAAAGCGAGTCCACCCTGGATGAGTACTTTTCTTGTCGACCGCTCGACCAGGCTTTCTGCGACGGCGAAGCCGACGCACATCAGCGTCACCAGCAGCGGAATCAACAACAAGTTACCCCAGCGATGACCGGGCCCATCGACAAATCCTGGCTCTGCGATCGCCCATCCGGCGAGTGCGCCCAGCAGTCCAGCCAGCCCCAGGTAAAACCACGCCTGTAGCAGAATGCTGCCTTTTTCATGGGCCACGGTGGGCGCATCGTGCGTTGCATTGATATTGCCGTAGCTCTTCGCTCCGGCACTCGTGACCGCCACCGCACCAACGGCTGGCAACGATGCATTTTGCGGAGTGGCCACGGCCTCGCCGAATTCTTCGAGCGTGACGCGAAGGGGTGGCTGAGGCTCGCTCACTGGTTCCTCCCGTCTTTAGGCTCCGAGGCGGCCTTGCCTGGTTGTGCAGCGGGAGCATTCTGAAGCGATGAGGCGCTGGGTCGAACCGCTTGCGGCATCACCAGCGTTGGTTCTCCAGTCACTGGATCGATCGAAACCAGCAACACCGTGGGGAACAGAAAATGGGCGATGGCGAAGCCCAGCAGCATTGCCGATAGATACGTCAGCGCAGTTGTGCCCCAACGAAGCCAGCGCGGGGGGGCGCCTCGCTGCTGATCGATGCGCTTTACACCGCTGTCTAATGCAACTTCGGGTAGAGCGCCTTCTGTTTCCTTTGGCGTGCGCTCCAGCCCATCGCCGTTGTTGTCGACCGTCGAGTAAGCCGAGAGCCGGTGAATCTCACCGTCCGTCCACCCGAAGCAGCCTTCCTCATCGGTATGTGGATCGTAGACCCACGCTACCTGGTCTGGAGATGTGAAGAAATTACGATGGATGAACGTATCGTGCTCCGAGAGAAAAACACCGAAGCCCGGATGCGAGTGGTACCAGCCGACAATTCTTTCGTCCGGATAAGTCGCGTCTTTGACCCGGTAAATCGTCTCCCATGCATCCTGTGTAAAGGTAACGTGGGTGCCTGCCTGGGCGGCATTCGATGCCTCGATAGATGCGCTCACCGCCACCACGCCATCGCGGTGGGCGCCGATCAGCACGCCGCATACTTCTGTCGTCATGTGGGCACGCGCATGCTGGCGAATGCAGCGAGTTACCTCGCTGTCTATCGCAAAGCGGACGTCCGGCTTCTGCGGCGCGGGTTTGCTCATCGTTGAGCCTCATGCGGAGCCTCACTCGGAGCCTCACGAGGGGCCTCACTCGGGCTCTGAGCGGCCAGTGGTCCCAGCACCGCACCAGCGTCGCCTGCCATGCAATAAGAAATCTCTGCGTCGAGCGAGCGAGCGGTGAAGATATCAAAGAGCGGTAGCCCCAGTTGATCGAGCGTGCGTTGAGCCAGTTCGCTTTCACCGCGATAGCCCGAGAGCGTTTGCACCACCCTCATGTGCCCGTCCGCCGGGCACATGCCCTGGTCATAGCGCAGAGCGCCTACCGGCACAAAGAGTTCTTCTTCCGCGCCACACTGCGGGCAAACCAGTTTGCGAATGATATCGCGGCTGAACTCGATCACCACTTCGCTGGTGGCCAAATCGTCGCTCGCTTGTTTCCGTAGTTGCTCCAGCGTCACTGCGCTGGAAGGCTTCTCAACCTGCACCACCGTCTCCAGCACGTAGTGGCTGAGGCACTCCGGATTTTCTGTGTAGTCGACTACGTACGATGTGTGGTGCAGGCCCTCGAAGATATACCCCTTGCTCGCCAGCGTAGGCATTCTGTGCAGCAGTTTGACCGCCTCCTGTACCTGGATTCCCCCGATGATCGACGAGATGGTTGGCGTGGTCGGAACCCGGCCTTCGGTATGTGCTTCGTGCAGCAGCAGATTGCACGACATGCGTCGATCGAGAATCGCCCAGTCAGTTTCGCCAAGAGTGCATTCATAGCAAGGAGCCTTGTTGGGGAGAAAGGCGCGAGCCACTCCGTTGATCCCTTCGATGGCTCCATCGATCCATGGGCGATTGGTCTTCCAGGCGGCGCGGTTGATCCATAGCCTGGCTTCGCGGTTATCGAGACCGGCGAGAATCATATCGGCCCATAGGAAGAGTCCGAGGCCGCATTGCTGCATCACGTTCGCGGTCAAGGGCTGTACGCAGGCTTCCGGGAGGAGGGCCCGGTAGGCGTTGGCTGCAGTATCGGCCTTGGTTTGTCCGACATTGCCAGCGCGGAACAGGATAGACCGCGATAGGTTGGAAAGCTCAATCCGGTCAAGGTCGACGACGACCACCTTTTGAAAGCCGAGCAGAGCGAGATTCTTCAGAATCTCATTGCCCAGCGCTCCTGCTCCGATCACCAGCACGCGCGCATCGCGAATCTTTTCCTGGTCCCACCAGGGGATCAGGCGCAAACGGCTATAGCGATCTTCCTCGGAGGGTGATTCTACTCGGAGCGTCTCTGGCGGCATGGATTACCCGGCGGTGATCTCTGGCTGTAGGCGAAGAATGTCGCCGTCATGGACTGCGGCATCGGCCAGTGTCTGTGCGTCCTGGATCTGCCGGCCAGAGTTCTTGTGGTGAAACTTATAGCTCAAGGGCGCCCCGTCTGGGCCATTCACCGGCAGTTGCAGTTTCTGTACCAGCACGGCAACAATCTTGTTGCAGGGTGCGTCGTCGGGTAGTTCAGCCGGTACGCGTTTGTTCTCTGTAGAGTCGTACACCGTAACGTTGATATAGGCCATGTCGTCCTGTAAGAAGGCTTAGTTCTGTTCTCCGGCTGCCGGCTGTTGTTTCTTGCTGGCCGCATCGAGATACCGGTCGAGCAATTGTCTCCCATCTCGTTGAAAAGTCCAGTCGGACTTTTGCAGAAAGCCACCGGTCTTGGCCGCGAAACTTAGATTTTCTGCATTTGCATCGCGGTTGTGATCAAACTTTGAACTCACAATCGCCACCAGATTCCCGTGATCGTCGTAAACAGGACCTCCGCTGTTTCCTGGGCTCACGGCTGCGGAGATCTGCACCGCATCGTCGCGCAGGCCAGAGACGATGCCAGTGCTGAGTGTGTAGCGCAGACCCTCAGGATGGCCGATGACAAAAATATTGGCGCCATCGCGGGCGGTTGAGAGCGGCTGCACAAAGTCTCCTGCACCGGAGTGACGTCCTATCCAAAGCAGGGCCAGGTCCAATTGTGGGGCTTCCCCCACCAAATCCGCTTTCGCCCACACGCTGGACTGGGTGGCCACCAGCACGTGTCCGGGTGTTGCCGTGGAACGCCATCCGCCATCGTTGACCACATGATTGGCTGTGGCAAAGAGATACCCATTCTTGTCCGCATAGAGCAGCACTCCGGCGCCAAAATGGTTGGAGGCAACTTCCTGTTTGTTCCATAGCCGCGCTGCCGGGGAAACGACGATAACCAGCGGCTTTAACTTTTCTGAGACATCAGCGCTGTTGAGCACCGCCGATGCCGGCAAAGTGGGGAACTGGCTCCTCTCGTCCAGTTCAGGGAGTCCGGTATTCACCATGGCGGGGATCGGAACGAAGGAGACCACGAGGATCGTCCCCACCGTTGTGATCAGGCCGCTCACGATCAGCAGCGTAGCAAGAAAAGCCGTCCAGGCCTGTTTCACTCGAGGTGATTGATTGCGGAAGGCTACGCGCAAAATCACTGTTAGCAGGCACAACAGGGGTAAAACAAGCACAAGAGGAGAGAGGCTGACGCGCGCCCACCAGGGAACCGGTGGGGGTAAACCTTCGAACAGCGATGGCGGCGCCGACGGGCCTGCGTTTGGCGCGGGCCTGATCTGTTCGACCTCTTCCGAACTCACCACTACCCTGTCAAAGGCCATCAGAAAGCCACCCGGGATGCAAAACAATCAATGGAAATCGTTGGACTGTTTATAGTGCATGCCAAAGCGCTCGGCAATAGCGATCGCGTGAGGCAGCGTCACACGGAATGGTTAAAGAGACGTTTGGGTTGTCCCACTGTCATGCCGGACTACTCAATTCAAACCCATGCCGGGTGGCCCGTCCAAGGCGGCTTTTGGCTTTCGGTCAGGGCACGGCCTAGATCTAAAAGCCGTGCTTTACCTCGATAGGACCGAGGGGCAAATCATTTGAGTGCGCAAGACGCCTTCTTCTAACCGATCAACGACGATGCCGGCAAAAGCTCCCACGCATCGCGCTCGCTCTCTCTGACACACTTCTCGGCCTGCTCGATCGCAGCCTCTCTGGTGGAATAAGTCCACTCGTAGCAGTCGCTGGCCGTATGCGGCGAAGTGCGCGCGCTATCGTAGCGTCGCAGTCTGCTCAGCTCGTAGTCCTGCACAACCTTGAACTCGCCGGGACCCTCCTGGGAGACGACGATCTTTCGCGAAAGGTGGGCGTGTCCGATTTTTTTCCGTAGTACGCGCTTCCAAACCCTGTTGCTCCGGGACACCCGTTTTACCTCCACTTTGCCTGCAGCATAGCGCAGGCTGGTTGAACTCACAAGCGTCCCACGTATACGTATCTCGTCCCGCTGCGGGTGCGGATTGCCGCCGCAACGGAAAAGGGATGCCCCTCCAGGCACCCCATCTACATATCGTCACAATTACGGAGGTATAAAAGTATCCGACGCAGCCTGGCCCATCTTAAACGGTCATTGGGTCTTGCCTGGGTCATAGGGGTGTGTGGCCAAGGGGTGGACAGTGATGGAAAGATAAGGAAACAAGGAAATAGAAGACAGCGCCTGATGCAGTTCATCGGCGTCCGCCGCATACCAGATACCCCAGTTTTCCCTTCTTCCCGGCACTCGCCACAAGCGCCGAATCATTCCGGACTTCGCCAGTTCGCCTATACGTACCGCCTCCTGTTCACGCAGGCGCTTCTCCTCCTCGGGACCGCCCCCGACGCCCAGCAGCTCCATATGTACAAGAAACTCCATGTGTATCTCCTCTAAACTTTCGGTTCAAGTTGTTGCTCTAGTGTAGTGCGTCACAAATACGATCGTGTATGTCGTGGGTATGGCCGCGGACTCGGGTGCCCCATATCTCGCACGTACTTGTGCGAGATGTGGGAAAAGAGTCACTCTCTCCCCGAAACTCTCGACTCACTGCAAAGACTGGTCGGCTAAGGTCCATGAAATCCCCACATCTCGCAACAAGCGCGAGATATGGGGCACCCGAGTCCGCACCCGAGTCCAGGGCAGGGTAAGACTTAGCACTCTTGATTACATCCCGGGATAAACGTCCATCTGTGTGACGGGCTACACTAGTGATTTGCAGACCCAGTCGACCCGACGCGCTCGCGCAGCAGGTCGTCGATGTCGCCCAGCTTGTCAGTGACCATATTGAGCTTGCGGGAGAGATTCTGGATCTCCGCTTCTGCCCGCCTGTTCACGTCGAAGTCCAATTCGCTGCGCAGGCGATCCTTCTTGTCCTGCCTGTTCTGACTCATCATGATCACCGGAGCCTGAATGGAAGCAAGCATGGAAAGAAACAGGTTGAGCAGAATAAAAGGGTATGGATCCCATGCTTTGCCTCGGAGACCTACATTGATGCTGGTGTAAATCACCAGCAGAACCCCCACGAGGATGATGAACGGCCAGGAGCCGCCGAAGCTGGCTACGCCATCCGCGACGCGTTCGCCGAAGGTGTACTCCTCTTCGATGACTGCGTTGGCATTGCGGCTGGCGCGAATTCGCACCAATTGCTGCGAGGCATGGAACTGATGGCCCAGCACGGCAAGCATGTCCATGCCTGCCAGCGGCTTGCGCTGCAGCAGAATCGCGATATCGTCACGACTCACTTCCACGCAACTGGCCGTTTCCATGGCAAGCGCGCTGGTCTGGTGGGGTGTTTGATCGAGCATCGAGGCGAAACCGAAGAACTCTCCGTGACCAGGTTCATCCACCACTACTTCCTGATGGTCGTCGTCGACGGTCGTCACCTCCACCGTGCCCGACATGAGGATGTACGCGTGCATTCCGGGGTCTCCGATCTTGTAGATGCGCTGTCGCGGGGCAAATGTTTTCACCTCTACCTGGGCGGCAAGAACTGCAATTTCGTCGTCATCGAGAAGGGCAAACAGAGGCACATGTTTCAACTCGGTCGGGTCGCAGGGCATACATCACCTCGATAGCTGGCATCGATTGGGAAAGAACTCCGAGAGACGATAACAGACTCGAGTAACGGCGGGATGTATTTTCGCAGGACGTATTTTTCCAGCACGCATTTTTATGGCGGCGATGCGGCCCGCGCAGAAGAGCCCTTCGCCGCTTTTGTGTAGCCAGGTATCTGCATGCCCTGGATGTATCGCTCAAACTTTCCAGGGATTGATGATTGCAACGCCCGTAGGCTCAAAGTCAGAAACGTTGCGGGTGACCATCGTCATGCCGTGCACCAGGGCTGTCGCGGCGATGAGTGCATCGCGATCAGAGCAGGGCGAGGGAACGTGCAGTGCCGCACATCTCTGTGCCACCGCCGTGTCCACAGCGAGGATGCGCCCCTGAAATGTGGGCAGTACGTGATCTTCCATCCAGGTTCGCAGAAGCGAGCCCTGCGACCGGTCACGGCGCTCCATGAGGAGAATACCGATTTCCAATTCCAGTATGGAGATGGCAGACAAATATAACGTGGATGCCGAAACGCTCTTCGCCCAAAGCCTGACATGGCGATGCACCTTGCCGGCCTTTGCCTTGCGCAGTTCCGAAACCACGTTCGCATCCAGCAGGTACATCAGGTGAGATCTGCCGGACGGTGGAGATTGCCGCCCAGGCGAGGCGGCTCAAATTCGACTTCGGCCGCACCGGGCATGGCCAGCAGGTCAACGATGTTTTCTCGCTTATCCGTAACCTTGCGGTACTCCTCTATGGTCAGCAAGACGTGCGCTGGACGCCCGCGATCGGTAATAAACACAGGACCTCGTTCAGCGGCTTTTTTGGCTCCGCTCGTGTCCTGGTTGAATTCCCGGCTTGAAAGCGTCGTAATGGCCATGTGTTTCCACTCCGATGTAGTAACGTATCTACATTGTATTTTGTACTCCGCGAGCATGCAAGCACAAGTAAAACCAAATGCGATAACCTGAATGGCCCATAGGAGAAACGGGATGCCGGTCGATCTGTCTGAAGCACACGCACCAGTCGCGCAGTTCGTTGTCCAGCCGCAGGATCCCGAAGAATGGGCGAAATACCGGCTCACCGATGAGCAGGTGGCGAGATTCCACGAACAGGGCTACCTTGCGGGTATCCAGGTGCTTGACGACCGGCAGGCCGATGCTCTGTGCGATGAACTGGCCGGGCTGATGAAGAAATCGCATCCTGCCCATCATCTCTTCCACGAGTACCACTCCAACGAGTCGAGCGACCCGAATATCGTGCTGTTTCATGCCCTCGGCGCATGGCGAACGGGCCCGGCTTTTCACGACGTACTTTGGAGCCCCGCCTTTCTGGCGCCCGCCGCGCAATTATTAGGCGGCGCGGTGCGCTTCTGGCACGATCAGCTATTTTGCAAGCCTGCGCATCATGGCGGCGTGGTTGCCTGGCATCAGGACTACTCCTACTGGACGCGCACCGAGCCCATGTCGCACCTGACCTGCTGGATCGCTCTGGACGATGCCGACCGCAACAATGGATGCCTCTACTACATTCCCGGCAGCCATCGCTGGAGGCTGCTGCCCGTGACCGGGCTGACGGGCAACATGGACGAGATCATGACCGTGCTCTCGCCGGAGCAGAAGAAGGCCTTTCAGCCCGTCCCCATCGAGTTGAAGCGGGGGCAGTGTACCTTCCACCATCCGTTGATGGTGCATGGCTCCTACGAGAACCGCTCAGAACGGCCGCGCCGGGCTACGCTGATTAACGCGTTCCGCGATGGTGTTCGCTCAGCGGCGGATGAGGCCTTACTGGCAGGCGTCCCGGTGATTCCGGCTGGAGAGAAAATGGAAGGCCAATTCTTCCCGCTTTTGTTCGATCCGGCAAAGGGCTAGAGCATTTCTCAGACAGATGAGAACGATAGAGAAACGCGGCTCGATATCGCCCGGCCGAGGAGTGCAACAAAGCTGCGGGTGCCCCATCCCCCCGGATTTCCCGTCGAGTTCCGTGAGCTAGATGTCCTTCATGCGGCTTTCCTTTGAAGAAAGCCGCACACGCTGATGTGTCCAGCTTAGCGTGCGGGAAATCCGGGGTCCTCGGCGGTGCTTTTCCGGCAAGGGTGGGAATCCAAAAACCTTAACGCACACGGTCGTGGTATCCCACCCTTCGCAAAGAACGCGAAGGATGGGGCACCCGCAGCTTTGTTGCACTCCTCGGCCACCGCACGATACAGCCTCTCCGCTTTTACCAGACCAAAGTAATTGCGAAAAGGCTTTAGCGCTACCTTACCTACGGAGCCACGAGCGTATTCACGCCGCTCAAATACTTCTGCACCCGCGCCACTTCTTCGCTCGTATAAGGGCGTAGCGGGGGAGCGACATCCATCCCGCAGATGCCCATGGATGAAAGCGCGCACTTCAGCCCGCGCGTGGGGTTCGCTGTATGCTCCGCAGACCGATAGACGGCATTGTCGAATCGCACGACTTCTCGTTGCAGCATGGCCACACGGGCTACATCGCCGGCAACTGCGGCTTCATACAGAGCGACAAAGAGCTTTGGCCAAACGTTGGAGCCTCCGGCCATGCCTCCATGCGCGCCCAGCAGCACGGCTTCGGCCATGATTTCATCCGGACCAACCAGCAAGGTGAAATCGGCGCGTGAGCGAACACCTTCGGTGACCGCATGCAGGTAGCCCATATTCAGGCCGCTATCTTTCAGACCGATAATGTTCGGCTCTTCCGCGGCACTGATCGCTGTTGAGATGTCGATCCACGAATGCGTATTGAGGGGAGCGTTGTAGAGAAACAAGGGCAGAGGCGACTCCGCTGCCATGCGCTGAAAGTATGCCAGCAAGTCCGCCTGGCTCACCTGGTAGTAGTAAGGCGGAGCAGCCACTACGGCCGTGGCGCCGTATCGATGGGCGGCGCCGGCCATGCGCAGCGCATCCCGGTAAGAGGTATCAGTAATACCCACCAGCACGGGAACCCGCCCAGCCACCATTCTGCAGGTTTGTTCGATCAGCGCAATACGCAGGTCGTAAGGCAGGCCAGGCGCTTCGCCGGTTGTACCCAGGATAAAGATCCCATGAACCCCGCCGTCGAGCAGGTGCGCCAGCAACCGCTCCAGACCTTGGTGATCCAGGTTGAGGTCGCGATCGAGCGGCGTGACCATCGCGGTGACTACGCCGCGCAAGGGTTTTAGGTGAGGTTGGGTCAAACGAATCTCCATACGCCGGAAGGGTTGTGACGAGGACAAGCCTTAGAGGACAAGCCCCGCTCGGCAATGCGAAAAATCATAGCAGTTCTTGAGCGCAGCCACTCGTCGAAGGCGACCGAATGCGATCCAGCGCAGTGATGCAGAATAGAGTTACAGAGACGGGGCGTATACAATCCCATCGGGATAGGAGCGTGACAGCACAGCATGAGTATCGAGCACACGGTGTTGGTGGTTTCCCAGGACGATGATCCGCAATTGGACATGTTGAAAGGTCTGCGGCACATCCTTATTGGCCGCGATGCAGCAGCGTTTCAAAGTGCGGTCAACGATCCCGTGATCCTCTTCAATTGGTCCGGTTCGCGCAAGGTGATGCAGGAGGTGTTCACTATGTGCCACGACGTTCGCTGGGTCCACTCCCGCTCCGCGGGTCTGGACAGCCTCCTATTCCCCGAGCTGGTGGCAAGCCCCGTACCGCTCACCAACGGCAGCGGTGTCTTCAGTGCTTCCTTGGGGGAATTTTCGCTCGCCGCCATCCTCTATTTCGCAAAAGATTTTCGCCGCATGATCCGCAATCAGATGGCGGGTGTATGGGACCAGTTTGACGTGGAAGAAATCGCCGGCCAGACCTTAGGCATCGTGGGCTATGGAGACATTGGCCGCGCCGTGGCCACGCGTGTGCGGCCCATGGGCATGAAGGTTTTGGCGACCAAGAGGCACCCTCCCAAAGAGGCTGACCCGCTCATCGACGAGTTTTACAAGACAGAAGATTTGCGCAAGATGATTGCCCGCTGCGACTACATCGTGTGTGCTCTGCCCCTTACGCCGGAGACGCACCACATGATCAGCGACGCGGAATTCTCTGCGATGAAGCCGTCGGCGGTCATCATCAACGTAGGCCGCGGACCCGTGATCGACCAGGCCGCGATGGTGCGTTCCCTGACGGCGAAGCGCATCAAGGGCGCGGGGCTCGATGTGTTCGAGCAGGAACCTATCCCTGCAGGCGACCCCATGTACAAGCTGGAAAATGTTCTGCTGTCGCCGCACTGTGCCGATCACACTGCGGAATGGCTGAACCAGGCGATGCGGTTTTTCCTGGAGCAGTATCGCCGCTTTACCAGCGGAGAGCCACTCGAGAACGTTGTGAACAAAAACCTGGGCTACTAAAGTATTTTCACCAGGGGTGTAAAGAACGAAGCGGTGCTGGACGCAGGTGTTTCACCGGGAACCGGGGTGGAGGGACCGCCTGCGCATAACTGCTTCGCCACACACTGCATTTGTGAAGTTGCTTCAAGAATGGAAATTGACCCATGGATGACGGCAACAGCAACAAGAAGAGTCAGGAGCATACCGGCCTGCGCAGTGACATCTGGTTCAACGACAAGGCTGAACCCGGCGAAACCGCTGTTTACCTCGAACGCTACACAAACTACGGCATCAGCCGCGAAGAGCTGCAATCCGGGCGCCCGATCATTGGCATCGCGCAGAGCGGTAGCGATCTTGTCCCCTGCAACCGCATCCACGTAACGCTGGCGGAGCGGGTGAAAGACGGCATCCGCGATGCCGGCGGCATACCGCTCGAATTTCCCACGCACCCGATACAGGAGACTGGCCGGCGCCCCACGGCAGCACTCGACCGCAACCTTTTCTATCTCGGCCTGGTCGAGATTCTGATGGGGTATCCCTTCGACGGCGTCGTGCTCACTACCGGCTGTGACAAAACCACTCCGGCCGCAATCATGGCTGCGGCCACGGTCAATCTCCCCGCAATTGTGTTGTCGGGTGGGCCGATGCTCGATGGCTATGCCAACGGCAAGCTGGCCGGTTCTGGCGTGGTGTTGTGGGAAGCCCGTCGCCAGTTGGCGGAAGGAAAAATCAGCGGTGACGAATTGGTTGCGAGGGTGGCGGACTCCGCTCCCAGCGCGGGCCATTGCAACTCCATGGGCACAGCGCTCTCGATGAATTCGCTGGCCGAAGCATTGGGTATGTCGCTGCCGGGTTGCGCTGCCATTCCTGCGCCGTACGCACAAAGAGCCAGGATGGCGTATCTCACCGGCCGCCGTATCGTGGAAATGGTGAAGGAAGATCTCACCACTAACAAGGTGCTGACGCGCGAAGCCTTTGAAAACGCCATTATCGTCAACTCGGCGATTGGCGGCTCGACCAATTGTCCGCCCCACATCAACGCCATTGCCCGCCATGCAGGCGTCGAGCTCGATATTCGCGACTGGGAGCGGGTCGGTCACAAAATCCATCTGCTGGCAAACGTGCAGCCCGCGGGCGAGTTTCTCGGCGAGGCCTACCATCGCGCCGGCGGCGTGGGCGCCATCTTCGGCGAACTGATGCAGGCAGGCAAGGTTCGCACCAACGCGCTCACGGTGAGCGGAGCGACGGTAGGGGAGAACTACAAAGACGCCCGCAGCCTCGACACCAACGTGATTCGCACCTACGACCATCCGCTCAAGCAGAACGCGGGTTTGCTGGTGGTTTCCGGGAATCTATTTACTTCGGGGCTGGTCAAGACATCGGTCATCAGCGACGAGTTCAGACACCGTTACTTATCGGAGCCGGGGAATGAAGACTGCTTCGTATCCACGGCCGTTGTCTTCGGCACTCCCGAGGATTACCGCAGGCGCATCGAGGATCCAACGCTGGGCGTGGATGAGCATTCCATACTGGTGGTGCGCGGCTCGGGTCCGGTAGGGTACCCCGGCTCGGCAGAAGTCGTGAACATGACGCCGCCAGGCAGGCTTGTCCAGCAGGGAATCCGCATGCTGCCCTGTATGGGCGATGGCCGGCAGAGCGGTACGTCCGATAGTCCGTCGATCCTGAACATCTCGCCCGAGTCGGCGGTGGGCGGCAACCTGGCGATTCTAAAAACCGGCGACCGGATCAAAGTCGATCTGAAGCAGCGTCGCGTGGATGTGCTGCTGTCGGATGAGGAGATCGCCGCGCGGCGCGCAGCCCTGAAGCCGGAAGAGATCGTCAATTTGTCTCCGTGGCAGGAACTATATCGGGCGAACGTAGGCCAACTGGAAACAGGCGCTTGCCTCGAATTGGCTGTGAAGTATCACGATCTCCGCAAGGTTGTGCCCAGGCACTCGCATTAGTGGGGTGTGAAGCGAGAAGGGAGCCCGGGTGGCCCATCCAAGCCCGGTGTTGGCTTGAGTGGGGTGGGACTACTTTCTGGAGCTTGGCGTAGCGGGACTGAGAGTCGCACGTCGAGGTTCGAGGTATCCCACATTGGTAGAAGGTCGCCTGATTTGGCGTTGCTTGTCATTCCATTCTTGAGCTTGCCACGGTCAGGTCGGGTGCCTGTGCCAGGGGACGTTCGGGATGCACAAAGTACCAGCAGCACGCACCCAGCAAATACAACACGGCTGTCACGTACAGCGGACCAGCCCATGAGGCGCTGGTTCGCGTAAGCAAGGCAAAAACAACGGGGCTCAGCACTCCGCCGATCTGGCCTGAAGTATTCATCGCCGCACTGACCGTCGCTGCGTGGTTGCCGCCCATGTCTGCACACGTGCCCCAGCTGGCTCCAAGCAGGAAGCTTGCTGAAGCTCCCGCCAATGCAATCCATACCGCAGACACGACTCCACTTGCCAGCGACCCGGCGAACAGAAAAATGGCCGCCGCCGCCAGCGAGAAAAAGCCCACCAGGCAACGCCCTTTGCGCAGGCCGAACCTGCGACTGAGATGGTCGGTGAGCAAGCCGCCGAATAGATCCGCAGGAACGCTCAGTAGAAGGGGTAAGCCGGCGAAAATGCCCAGCACCGTGCCGTGCAGTTGCTGGGCATGCTGCAGATACGTCGGCATCCAGGTTACATAGAGAGTGAAGCCGTAGGTTTGCGTAAAGTACATCAGGCATAGGAACCATATCCCCGGCGTCTTCAGGGCGGCCCGAAGCATACTTCCGTGTTCGGCTTCCTGTGCCAGAGACGCTCTACCGGCTTCAATCCACGCAATCTCTTCCGCGGTCACGGCGGCATGGTCTCGCGGTTCGTCACGATACCAGCGGTACCAGCAGGCCGCCCAGATGAATCCAAAGATCGACAACACCGGAAACGTGCCGCGCCACCCGATGCGATAGGCAATGGCGGCTACTAGCAGAGGAGTGAGTCCGCCGCCAAGGTGCGCTCCCATGAAGAAGATGCCTTGTGCTGTGCCGCGCTCCTGGGCAGGGAACCAGCGGGACAAAGCGCGCGCCACCGTTGGCCAAGCGCCAGCCTCTCCCGCGCCGAACAAGGCACGCAGCGCGAGCAGCGAGCGAAAGCCCCACGCCAGGCCCGTTAGCGCGGTAAAGACAGACCACCAGACCACGATGCGCGTGAGTACGCGGCGGCTGCCGATGCGGTCGGCCCACCAGCCGGTAGGAATTTCAAACAGCGCATAGGCGGCCGTAAACGCACTGAAGACGAAACCCATCTGCACGTTTGTAAGCTTCAGGTCGCGGAGAATCGCGGGAGCCGTGACCGAAATGCAGACGCGATCCATGTAGGTGATGAAGGCCAGGGCAACCGTCATGCCCAGCACACGAGACCGCACGCCCCTAAGAAAGGTCCCGTTTCGCATCATGCTCAAGTCTAAGCGCCGGTTCTCCAGTTGCCCCATCGCGCTGGCGCCGTCGCCCTCAAAGGCGAGCCTGCTCCACAAAACTGGGCACCCAAAACTATACCTCATGGCAAGCAGGGGCCGAGGCGCAACCTGCCTCCCCGTTTCCAGGTGAAAGCGAGGCCGCCCCGCCTGTGTGTTACAACGATATCGTATGAAAAAACCAGTTCGAGTCGGGTTTGTTGGGGCACGTTTTGCGGCGAGGTTTCATTGGGAGGCCATTCGCCGGGTGTATGGTGTTCCCTTTGAGATCGTGGGTGTGACATCGAAGACGCCGGAGGCGCGCGACGCCTTTGCCCGAGATACGGGCTGCCGGCCTTTTGAAACATTCGCTGAGCTTTGTGCAGCGGTCGATGTCGTTGACCTTTGCACGCCCCCTTCGACTCACGAGCAGCTTGCCGTGCAGGCCCTGGAACTGGGCAAGCACGTCATTATCGAAAAACCATTTACCGGCTTCTTCGGCGCAGGCGTAGACAAGTTCAATGGGCTCACTTTCTCAAAGGAAAAGATGCTCGCCGAGGCGACGGCCAGTTGCGATCGGATCGAAGCGGCAGCCAGGGCCAGCGGCAAGCGCGTCTGCTATGCCGAAAATTGGGTATACGCTCCCGCAGTGCAGAAGGAACGGGAGATCGTGCAAAAAACCGGCAGCCAGATTCTTCGCATCCTTGGGGAGGAGTCGCACAGCGGTTCGCACTCGCCCTACTACGGGCAATGGAAGTTCTCCGGCGGCGGTTCGCTGGTTGGCAAAGGATGCCATCCGCTAAGTGCTGCGCTTTATCTGAAGCGAGTCGAGGGCGAAGCTCGTGACGGCAAGGCTATTCGTCCGGCAACGGTAAGCGCGCGTACCCACGAGATCACCCGCCTGCCGAATTTCCGCGACGAGGGCTTTCTGCGGACAGGCTACGACGATATCGAGGACTATGCCCAGATTCACATCACCTTCGTTGACGGCACGGTCGCCGATATCTTCTCTTCAGAGCTGGTCTTAGGCGGCGTCGCCAACTGGATGGAAGTGTTTTGCAACAATCACCGTACTCGATGCAATTTGAATCCTACCGATGCGCTCGAAACGTTTAACCCGCGAGAAGAGAACTTTCGCGACATATATATTGTAGAGAAGATCAGCACCAAGCAGGGATGGAGCAAGCCCTCACCAGACGAGGGCTGGCAGCATGGGTATCCGCAGGAATTTCAGGATTTTATGGAGAGCATTTATCACGACCACGAGCCGCTGTCAGGGCTAGGCCTGGCTCGGGATACGATGATTACGATTTATAGCGGCTATCTGTCGGTAGAGCGTGGCGGGGCGGAGGTTGCTCTTCCGGGTTGAGCGGGGTAGGGCATGGCCTACCTCGCTGCAGCGAGCAGCCTCGCCGTAGCGAGCAGCCTCGCCGTAGCGAGCATTAGGCCATGCCAATAGGGCTCCGTTATTGAAAGCGGCTTTAGTCCCTGAGGTACGTGTTGGCCTAAGCAAAAACGTACCTCAGGGCCTAAAGGCCATCGAGTGTGATGGTTTGTTGGCACGGCCTAAAGGCCGTGCCCTACCCAACCTGAAGGTCGAGATGACAAATTGGTTATGGTGCGATCGTCCTACGCTCCGGTTGAGATGACGTGGTGCGACGGCCCTACACTTCGGTCGCACGGCAGGCGGGGGCAGACGAGATGACAAATCGGTTAGGGCGCGACCTTCAGATGTTTATTGACGTTTTTGGAGCTCTCCACTGGAACGCGAATAGCGCCAGGAGATAGGCCGAGCCGGAAACGAAGAAGATCGGCAAGGCGTGGTTGGTCCACAGCAGGCCCACGAGAAACGTGAAGATCATGCTGCCCGCTGCGCCCACGGCGCCCCCGATGCCGACCACGGTTCCCACGGAACTCGATGGAAACATGTCGGACGGCGTAGAAAGCAGATTCGACGACCAGCCCTGGTGTGCCGCTGTCGCCAGACAAAGCAGAGCGACGGCCTGCCCGAGCGAATGAACAAAGGGAACGAGCACGACCGGCGTCGTACACAAGGCACAAACGAACATAGCGAAGCGTCGACCCCTATGCAGGGAATGGCCGCGCCGTATGTAAAAGCCCGCTAGCCATCCTCCGGCGATGCTGCCGATGGTGGCGCCGACGTACACGATAATGAGCGGCGGTCCCAGATGGCTCATATCCACATGGAAACGCTCATTGAAATACTTGGGCAGCCAGAACAGATAGAACCACCAGACCGGATCGGTACAGGCCTTGGAAAAAGCGAATCTCCAGGTGCCGGCATGAGCAAGAAGCGAGCCATAGCTTGCCGTCGCAGCCGGCATCGAGCCAACTGCCATAGCGGGCGACGCAGATACACCAGACCTAGCGTGCAAGTTGTTGTAAGGGAACAATAGCCAGCCGGCCAGCCATAACAGCCCAAGACTGCCGGTGGTGTAGAACGCTGCCTGCCATCCATAGCGAACGGCCATAAAAGGAATGAGCAGCGGAGCGATGACCGCACCCGCGCTCGTGCCGGAATTGAAAATTCCCGTAGCCAGGGCGCGCTCTTCCGCAGGGAACCAGTCGGCGGTGGCTTTCAAGGCGGAAGGAAAGTTGCCGGACTCGCCCAGGCCCAATGCGAAACGGGCCATGCCAAAGCCAATGGGGGTGCGCGCGAAGGCATGACTGATCGAGGCCAGCGCCCACAGCCCGATAGAAATCGCGTAGCCTTTCTTCACTCCGATGCGGTCAACCACTCGTCCCGCTACAAGAAACCCCAGACCATAGGCAAGGATGAAGCAGTTGACGATGTTGCTGTAGTTTCGGTTGAACAGAGCCAGGTTCTGGTCGCCGCCAAGAATGTGCTTGAGGATGGGTTCCACCAGGCTCAGGGCAGACCGGTCCATATAGTTAACGGTCGTCGCCAGGAACAACAGGCCACACACCACCCAGCGCAGATTTGATTTGCCGGTCGTAGGAGCGATTTGGGAAGTTGTCTGGGAAGTCATCAAGTCTCTAATTCGTGAATGGAAATGCCCTGCTGTTCTATTGCGCTTGAATAACCGTTCAGCCGCCGGTAGAGCTTGTTTCTGATATTGCCTGGTGTGAACGGTTCACGTTGTTAGAGACGAATGGTGAACCACATGGGATCCAGCCGGTGGATTGCACGCCGTGATAAGCTGCGGGATCATCGTACTTAATTCGCATCGTGGAGTAAACATCGGGTGAAAATTGCCAGCGCTAAGGTAATTGTCTGCAGCCCGGGCCGGAATTTCGTCACGTTGAAGATCGAAACCGATGAAGGTATGTACGGCCTCGGCGATGCCACCTTGAATGGCCGGGAGCTGGCAGTCGTCAGTTACCTTGAAGAGCACCTCATACCGTGCCTCATTGGCCGCGATCCTTTTCAGACGGAGGATATCTGGCATTACTTCTATCGCGGCGCCTACTGGCGGCGTGGGCCGGTGACCATGACGGCCATTGCCGCGATCGACATGGCGCTCTGGGATATCAAGGGTAAAGCGCTGGGCGTGCCGGTCTATAACCTGCTCGGTGGCAAAAGCCGCAGCGACGTGATGGTGTACGCGCACGCGACCGGGGTGGATATTGCCCAGACCGTCGATGAGGTGGAGCGTTACCGCGCGATGGGCTATTGCGCCATTCGCGCGCAGAGTGGCGTGCCAGGCCTCAAGTCGACGTATGGTGTCGCCCAGGATGGCAAGTACTATGAGCCGGCCGAGCGTGGCCTGCCGTCGGAGAATGCCTGGTCGACAGAGAAATATCTGCGCCACGTTCCCAAATTGTTTGAGGCGGTGCGCAGCACGCTGGGTGACGAGCTGCATCTGCTGCACGACGTGCATCACCGCCTTACGCCCATCGAGGCTGCGCGCCTGGGCAAGGAGTTGGAACCCTTCCATTTGTTTTGGCTCGAAGATCCGATTGCCGCCGAGCTGCAGGATGGGTTTCGCCTCATCCGCAAACACACGACCACGCCGCTGGCTGTGGGAGAGGTATTCAACACCATCTGGGACGCGGAACAATTGATGCGTGAGCAGCTCATCGATTATTTGCGGATGAGCGTCGTGCATGGCGGTGGTCTGACGCCGATGAAAAAGATCGCCGACTTTGCTGCGCTTTATCACGTGCAAACCGGCTGCCACGGAGCAAGCGATATGTCGCCGGTGTGCATGGGGGCGGCTTTGCACCTGGACATCGCGATCAATAATTTTGGTTTGCAGGAGCACATGCTGCACCCGCCTCAGGCAGAGGAAGTGTTTCCTCACGCCTACGTGTTTCGCGACGGAGCCATGTATCCGGGGGACGAACCGGGTTTGGGTGTAGATATCAGAGAGGACGTAGCGGCGAAGTTTCCTTACCAGCGGGCGTACCTGCCTGTTAACCGGAAGGAAGACGGGACGCTCTTCCATTGGTAGAGGCCAGCGCTTTTCGCAAGAGATCCACCGGAATCCAGCAAAAGTGAAAACAGCCCAGGAAATCGCTAGAGCAAAACCAGCACAACTGTACCCAGCGGTAAGGATGCTTGACTGGATTTTTCATCGAGAAAAATCCAACTTCCCCGACGTCGGCCGGTACACCTATGCTGGTTCTGCTCTAAACTTGGGCAGCAACGAAATCCCAACCAGCCAACGGAAGCAAGGGAGTGTTATGTCTGACGATTTTCCGCGGGTGCCTACCCGCCGCAGGTTTCTGGGAGTAAGCGGGGCAGCACTCGCCGGCGCCGCCATCGCACCGCTTGCCGGCGCGCAGCAGGTGCGGTCAGCCCATCATGACCAGCCAAATGAGGAGCAGCCCGGCGAGAACAACAGCGCGCTCGATGGGGAGAATCCCAGCTCCGTCTGGTCGACTGAGACGGATAACGGAACGGTGGAACCGTTCAAGTATTCCTTCGCTCTCGCGCACAAGAGAATCGAAGATGGCGGATGGACACGGCAGGTGACGGAGCGGGAGTTGCCCATTTCAAAGACGCTGGCGGGCGTGGAGATGCGGCTCATTAACGGCGGCGTGCGTGAGCTGCACTGGCACACCAGCGCCGAGTGGGCGTACATGATCTATGGCAGCGCGCGCATCACCGCTGTGGATGCCGAAGGCCGCAGCTTTGTAAACGATGTGAACAAGGGGGATCTATGGCTGTTCCCCGGCGGTATTCCGCATTCCATTCAAGGGCTGGGTCCGGATGGAGCCAAGTTCCTGCTCGTGTTCAATGACGGAGGCTTTAACGAGTTTGAGACGTTTCTGCTGACCGATTGGTTCAAGCACACGCCGAAAGAGGTTCTGGCGAAGAACTTCGGTGTGCCTGCGTCCACGTTCGATAACGTGCCTAAAAAAGAGCTGTTCATCTTCGCGACCGAGCCGCCGCGTCCCCTCGCAGAGGAGCAAAAGGCGGCGGCTGAAGGTACGGGCTCGATCGATGGCGATTACGTATTCCGCGCCAGCACCATGCCGCCGAGCAAAACAACGGCCGGTGGAGAAGTGCGCATTGTCGACAAGAAAGCTTTTCCCGCGACGGATATTGCTGCCGCGATTGTCCGTGTAAAGCCGGGTGGTCTGCGTGAACTGCACTGGCATCCGCTTTCGGATGAGTGGCAGTACTATGTCAGCGGTCAAGGCCGCATGACGGTGTTTCAGGCAGGAGGCAAGGCGCGCACGTTCGACTTTCAGGCGGGAGACGTGGGATACATCAAGATGTCTCGCCCCCACTATATCGAGAACACCGGTACGGAAGATTTGTTATTTCTTGAAGTGTTCCCCACGGGGGTCTACCAGGATATCTCCGCGGCGGAGTGGCTTGCGCATACCCCGGCGCGGCTGGTAGATCAGCATCTCAGGACCGGCGAGGATTTCCTCAATAAGATCCCCAAGAAGGAAGCGATCGTTACGCCGATCTGACGCGGCTTCTCTTTTGCCGATTGAACGAGGTCTGCGTTTTGGCTCAATCTCGCCAGGAGATCTAGGGTGGTGCTGTGGCTAGGGGTGCTGTGGCTCAATTGAGAGAAAGCGTTCTAGGGAGCTTCCATCGCACGCCAGGATAGGTTTGGAGAACCTGGGGCATCCGGAGAGTTGTTGCTGGGACGGTTCTCCCCTCATTCTCGCCTCGTTCGGAGCTGGTTCTCTTTCTTGACTTATCAGAGCGGACGGGTGGCCCATTCAAGCCCGCTTTTGGCTTGAGTGGGGTTTCGCGATCCCCCGCGACTCGGGAGCCAATCACGCTGCGCGGTTGCGCGTCAGCTCGTAGTACACCACCGGGGTAACCACCAGACTCAGCACGATCGAAAGAGTAAGTCCGCCAATCACGGCAATGGCCAGAGGCTGCAGCATCTGCGAGCCGGCGCCTAGCGCGAGCGCCAGCGGAATCATGCCGCACACCGTGGCGACAGCGGTCATCAAAATCGGCCTGCGGCGGCGCTCCGCTGCATGCAGCATGGCATCTTTCGGATCCATGCCGCCGGCGCGCAACTGCTCATCGGCATCGAGCAGAAGGATGCCGTTCTTTGCCACGATCCCGATCACCATGATGAGCCCCATGAAGCTGGCCACATTGAAATTTGTGCCGGTGATGAGCAGCGCGAACACAACTCCGGCGAGCGAGAGTACGGAACTCGTCAGGATGGCAATCGGCGCAGCGAAGTTGCGGAACTCGGCGAGCAGTACACCGAAGACCAGGGCCAGGGCAAGCACGAGTACCCGGGCCAGGTCGGAGAAGGAACGCTGCTGTTCCTCGTACGTGCCGCCGTATTCGACACGCACCGATGAAGGCAATTGAAGGCGGCTGACCGCATCCTTTACCTGCTTGATGGCGCCCCCGAGGTCGGAACCCGCGAGCCGTCCGGTTACCAGAATGACCTGCTGCAGATTCTCGCGCCGTATTTCATTTTGCGGCGGCAATTGGGTGACCGTAGCCATGGCACTCAACGTAGCGGTGTGGCCTGTACCGCTGTTGAAGACCGTGTTCTGGATGGCGTCGAGCGAGGCACGATTGGCGTCAGGCAGCCGCACACGGATGGTGTAGGGCCGCCCGCCCGAGATAAGCGGGTCACTCGTGGGCAGGCCATCAAGGATCGACGTCGCGTCTTCGGCAACTTCGGTGGGCGTGAAGCCAAGTCGCCCTGCGAGTACCGGGTCGATCTGGAAGTTCGTCGCCGGCCCGCTGATCGTGTTGTCTACTCCATTTTCCGTGTCCACCACTCCAGGGATTTTAGCGATTGCCTGTTGCACTCGTGGCCCCAGCGTAAGCAACAGATTTTGGTCGTTGGAAAACAGTTTGATTTGGATCGGCTCGGGCGAGTTGGAAAGATCGCCGATCATGTCCTGCAGAATCTGGATGAACACCATATCCAGCGAGGGTTCCGCAGCATGGATTTGCTCCCGCGCGTCGGCGATCACCTCATCGATCGCGCGCGAACGGTCGGGCTTGAGGCGCACCGTGAAGTCGCCGTTGTTCGCTTCCGTCACTGCAGCCAGGCCCATTTGCAAGCCGGTGCGCCGCGAAGTGATAGAGACCTCGGGAATGCTTCGAAGGATCTGATCGGCGTGATCCAGGATACGGTTCGTTTCGCTGAGCGAAGTGCCCGCCGGAGTGAAGTAGTCGAGCACGAATGAGCCTTCATCCATCTCCGGCAGCAAGTCGGAGCCGAGGCTTTGGTAGCAAAAGAAGCCGCCAATCATAAGGACGATGCACACAGCCGCCAGGGCCAGAGGACGGTCAAACGACCAGGCGAGCGCGTGTTCGTGGGCCCGGAGGAGACGCGTAAACCCGCTCGCGCCTCTCTGTCGCAAGCGCGCAAAAAAACCTCTACGCTCTGGTAATGCGGCATCGCTGTCTGGCACTGTCTCGTGCCGATTGCTTTTCTCCAGCCGCATCGACAGCGTAGGGGTGAACGTAAGTGCGAGAAGCAGGGAAGTGAGCAGCGCAACCGTCATGGTGATGGCGAGTGCGCGGAAGAAGCTGCCCGTTACTTGGGTCACAGATACCAGGGGCAGAAAAACAATGACCGGCGTAATGGTGGAGAAGAACAGCGGCCGGCTGATTTCCCGAATGGCTTTACGGACCGAACCGATGCGCGACTCGCCGGCCTCGCGATGAACCGCGATGTTTTCCACTACCACGATGGCATCGTCGATGACCAGCCCAATCGCTGCCGCCAGGCCGCCGAGGGTCATCAGGTTGAAGCTCTGGCCTGTAATGCGGAGAAACAGAATCGTCACCGCGACGGTAACAGGAATGACCAGCCCGGCCACGAGAGAAGCAGTCCAGTCATGAAGAAACAGAAACAGAATGATGCACGCCAGCACCAGGCCGATCAGAATGGCGTCGCGCACGCTGAGAATGCTTTCTTTCACCAGCTCTGACTGGTCGTAGAACGATTCCAGGTGAACCCCTGGAGGCAGCTTGGCTTGCAGTTGCGCAATCTCCGCCGCCACGCCATTTGCCACCGCAACCGTATTGCCGGAAGGCTGGCGTGCGATATTCAGCAGCACCGCCGGTTTGCCGTTCGATCGTACAGCGGTGTAGACCGGCATGGTAGCGCGTTCGACCGTTGCCACATCGCCGACGCGGATGGCCACGCCATTCGCTGAGGTCTTGACGATCAGGTTGCCTAACTCGCCTGCATCGTGCGCCTGCGCGCCGATCAAGCCGAGAATCAGTTGGTGGTTGGCCTCATACAGGCCGGGAGAGTCGATGATGTTGGACTGCTGGACAGCGTTCACCATGTCCAGCAACGTGACCCCGGCAGCCTGCAGCCGGGCCAGGTTCGGTACGATGTGGAACTCGGGTACCTGCCCACCCTGCACGACCACTGTGCTGACCCCGGGCACGCGATTCAACGGTGGCTTCAGATCGTAGGTAGCAATCTCCCACAAGCGCGTCTGCGGAACTGTGTCCTTGCCGCGATCGTCCGCGGTGAGCGCGTACCCCAGGATCGGAAAGGTCGCGAAGGTGAGCCGATTGGTGGTGATGCGGGCAGTCGCCGGCAGCGACTGAGAAACCTTGGCCAGCGCCGCGTCGGTTAACTGCAGCGTGCGATACATGTCGACGTTCCAGTCGAAAAAGAGGCTGATCTCCGCGGAGCCGCGGCTGGTGTTGCTGCGCACGGTAAGCAGGCCGGGAACGCTGTTGACCGCATCCTCTATTGGTTTGGTGATCGTGACCTGCATCTGCTCCACGGGCATGACGCCGTTGTCTACGCCGATCACTACCCGTGGAAAGTTGGTCTCAGGAAAAACAGAAATGGGCACCTGGAACGCTGCATAGACGCCGGCCAATGTCAGCAGCGCGAGGAAGAAAAAGATAGGTTTGGCTGCGGCCGCCAGCCAGAAGGAGCTCTCACTCTCTACGGTGTTCCGAGTGGCGTCCGAAGTCGCGTTCGAGGTGGCGGGCATCAGTTCTTTTCTCCCCCGCCCTTTGCGCTCGCATCGTCCGCATCTGCTGGGGCGGCGCCGACTTTTACTTTGGTGCCTTCGTCGAGGCCGTAACCGCCTCCGGTGATCACATTATCGGTCGTCGCAAGACCACTCAGAATCTGCGTCGACTCGGCCGTGCGAATCCCGAGAGTGACGGGGTGCCGGGCGGCGGCGCCATCGCCCTTGATGACCATAACGAATTTGCTTTCACCGTCCGCTCCGGTCTGTACAGCTTCTGATGGCAGGAGCAATGCGTTCGTCGCGGTGCGCCCAGTGATCGTGGTATGTACGGGTGTACCGGCCTTGAAAGCGCCCTTTGCATTCTCAACGCGCAGCCAGACCTCGACGGTCGTACTGCCTGGGTCGAGTGCCGGGCTGATCAAGGTAACTTTGGCCGGTACGGGCTCAGTGACTCCGGGCACAGTGACTGTGGCGGATGCGCCGAGCGAAAGTTGCTGCGCCTGTATCTGCGACATGTGCAGCTTGGCGATCAGCGCCGATGTATCCATGACCGTGATGACCGGGTTGCCGGCAGCCGCGGTTTCGCCGGCAAAGAGCGGCCGATCTGTCACCACGCCAGAGATCGGGCTGCGAATTTCGGTGTAGCTCAACTGCGCCTGTGCTCCGAGGTACTTTCCTTTGGCCGAGGTCAGTTGCCCCTGTGCGTTTTCGAGCGATGCTTTGTGGCTTACCTTTTGCACTGCTTCGAAATGCTGTTTGGCCACGTCATACGCGGCGGTTGCCTGTACCAGGGCAGCTTTCGCTGTGTCCAGATCGCGGCCGGGGATGGCTCCTTCCGCGAAAAGCTGCGTGCGGCTGTCGACGATACTTTGCGCCAGCTTCATGTTGGCGGTGGCCTGCGTCAGGTCGAGTTCTGCTTTGACCGTTTCTTCAGGAACGGTAGCGCCGGTAGCGATGTCGTAGGCGCTTTGCGCCGCGTTGTATGTTCCCTGGTTATCGAGTGCCGCCGCCGTCAGGTCACTATTCTCAAGCGTCGCCAGCAGTTGGCCTTCTTTTACGCGCGAGCCACGCTGCACATAGAACGTTTTTACGGGCGCCGTAACCCTGGGAGAAATAGCAGCCTGGGCCAAGGGAGCCAGGGTAGCGTCGGCGGTGATCTGCTCTGAGATGTCTCCGCGTTCCGGGTGAGCGGCCTGCACATTCACTTCCGTAGGTGCGGTCTCGGCGCTCTTGCTGCAGCCGATGGAGAGAACGAGGCATGTGCACAAAAGTGAGAGCGCGAACGGCACGCATACAGACCGCTGTGAGGGCTGCATGCCGGGCGTGGCCTGGCGATCGGTTGCAAGCATGGATTGCGGAATCGACGGTTGAGCGTTCACGGTTCAGATTGCTCCTGTGAGCAGTTGCAGATTGGTAAGAGCCAACTGGTAGCGAATGGTTCCATCCTCGTGCGCATTTTCTGTGGTCGTAAGAGAATTTTGCGCATCCACGACTTCAAGAACGGTCGCTTCTCCGGCGGTGTAGCGCAGGCGGGTCAAACGCAGGCTCTCTGTGGCGGTCAAAACACTTTGATCGAGAGACTGCAATTGGTCGAGAGCGGTGGTGGCCTCGGCGTAAGACTCGTCCAGTTGGGCAATCAGCCTGCGCTGGGTGTTGGTGAGTGTCGTTTGCGCCGCATCGCGCAGAATCTCGCTTTGACGCACGCGGTGCTGGGTGGAGAGCCAGTCCCACACAGGGATGTCCACTGTGGCGCTGGCCGAGTAGCCGAGGTTCTTGACTCCGTTGAGACCCTTCACAGCGAACTGTACCGCGTCGATACCGTAGGTGAAGTTGAGGCCGAGGTCAGGAAGATACGCAGCCCTCGCCGATGTTACGTCGAGGTTGCCGGCGCGCAGAGAGGCCATCGCCGAATGCAGCTCGGGATTCAGCCGCATGGCGGCTTCATCGACATCGACTCGAGCGGGGAGCGGGGTGACGCCACCGGGAGTCAGCGTGTAAGCGGTACGCGGATCGGGGAAGAGGAGCACACCCAGGTCGAGGCGAGACCTCTGTGCGACAAGCAGAGCATCGGCCAGGTCGCGCTCGCGCTGCTGTTGTTGCAACTGCGCTTTCACCACATCGGCATGGGCTGATTCGCGCGCGGTCTCACGCTGCAGGGTCAGTTTGGTAAAACTGGATGCTTCGTCAGCGGCGCTGCGAGCAACGGCGACCTTTTGCTCGTCTGCCAACTCCTGGTAGAAGAGCGCGGTTACAGCGGAAACCAGTCCACGCCGGGTAATTTCCAGCTCTGCTGTGGCGATGGCCTGGGCAGCGGCTGCCCGGGAAACTGCGGTGACCTGCCGCAAACCCAGGGTTTCGGTAATGACTCCCTGGCTGGCATATTCGTGCACCGCATTGTTGGCAATAAACTTTGGTGCGGACTGGCTGCCCACGGGGCCGCCACCGTTGGTCGATCCGTTGGGTTGCGTATAGAGCACCTGGTTGTGGTAAATCGCGCTGGGCAGCAGTGCGGCTCGGGCAATGGAACGGTCGAGCGACGCGACACGCTGGGCCGCAGCCGCCGCGGCGAATGCCGGCTCGTTTGCCTTGGCGCGGGCGATGGCGTCATTCAACGTGATACCTGCCGCAGATGGCGGCGCGGGCGCGGGGCTCACCTGTTGAGCGAGCCCCACACTGAGGGGAAGGGCAAAAACGATGGAGAAAAGGCGTGCCATGCTATGAGGAAGACGCATGATTGTGAACAACAGACTCACTTCTGTCCCACGACCAGGATAGTGAAAGAACCTGGAGCGATAGCCGGCCGCGGATGTGGGTTGGTTGCGGTGGGGGCTGGCCGATCGCCAAATATGGCGGTGGCCAGAAAGAGGCGCCCAGTCGATGGATCGAGCGTGAGCGTTCTGGCTCCCTTTTGCGTGGCCAGGGTCTGCAGCACCGGGTAAGTGGGCTTGCCGGCATCGATGATGGTGAGCGTACCTTCACCATTGGATGAAAAGGCGAGTTTGCGCGCGCCATCGTAGCGTGCCGCGTCGGGACCATCGCCGATGGCCGGACTGGCCAGAAGCTTGCCCGAGTTGGCGTCCACTACGGCCATCTTTCCTCCATCGCATACGGCGAAGAGACGACGGCCCGCACGATCGATCGCCAGGCCGGAGGGCGATTCGCAAGCCGTCAGCGGCCAGGTTGCCGTCTGTTGCTTTGTCGTCGCATCGAGACGTACGATTTCATTCTTTGTTTCGATGTTGGCAAACACGGCGCCGGCGCCGTCAGCTACCGGGAACTCCGGCTTGCCAGACAGCGGGATGGTCGCTACCACTTTGCGGCTTTCTGTATCGATGACAGTGGCGTTATTACTTCGGCCATTGAAAGCCCAGACGGTTTTGGTCACTGGCTCATAGACGATGCCATCCGGGTTCGTGCCTGCGGGAATAGAGGCGACTGTCGCCAGCGACATGCGATCGAAGACGACCACCACGTTGGCTCCGCCATCGCTGACGTAGCCATACTTGCCGATGTCGTCCAGGGCTACTCCGTGAGTGCCCTTCAGCCCGGTGATGCTGCCCACGACTTTGCCGGAATCGCTGTCCAACACTTCCACCCGGGGGCCGTGCGTCACGTAGAGACGATGCGCGCTGGGATCGGAGGTGAGGTAGTCCCAGCCGCCTTCGCCACCGATCGTCCATTGAGTGAGGATGCTGTAAGGTTTCTGTGCTGTGGCGGCGGCGGGCGCCAGCAGTGCTGCGGCGACCGATGCGGCAAGGGTCAGTCTTTCCAGTGTTTTGCGGGTCATTGTGCGGGTCATTGTGCGGGTCATTGTGTCTCCAAGCGGCGTCACCTTCAAATTTCGCACAGCTACCTTAACAGAAGCTGAAGGAAGGGCTTTCGTGTCATTCCAGATCTTGCTGTACCCCACTCAAGCCAAAATCGGGCTTGAATGGGCCACCCAGGGTTTGTTACTGGGAGATGGTGACCGCGAGAGCATCATTCGCAGCCGATATCGTTGCCGCGGGGAAGGCGACCTCTACCCTGGTTCCTTTGCCCACTTCGCTTGCGATTTCGATTGTGCCGTGAGCCGTGGTGGCGATCGCTTTGCAGATAGCCAGTCCCAGGCCGGTTCCCCCCGTGTTGCGACTGCGCGATGGGTCGCCGCGGTAGAAGCGTTCGAAGACGTGGGGCAAGTCCTGTGGGGAGATGCCGTCGCCATCATCTTCTATGACCAGCGCAACGCCTCGGGGGGCGAGTGTCGCGGCCGCCCGCACTTCTCCTCCGGCTGCGCTGTGCTGCAGGGCATTCATAAGCAGGTTGCCGCATAGGAGTTGTAGCTGCTCCGGATCGACGCCGACGATGACTGGACGGTCCGCCGATATCACCAGGTGCAGTTGCTTTAGTTCTGCCATGGACTCCAGTTGCTGGGCCGCTTGCCTGAGAATGCCCGTGAGGTCAGTTGAGCAGGGCGAAGCAGAAGATTCGGGCTTTGCTTCTACCCGGGCCAGCGTCAACATCCGGGCCACCGCTTCTTCCATACGGTCGCAATCGAGCTGGCATTGGCCAATGCCGCGCTCATACTCCGGAGCTGTTCGCGGTTTCAGGATGAGCAATTGCAGTGACGATTTCAAGACCGCGACAGCCGTTTTGAGCTCGTGCGCCGCATCCCCCACAAACCGCCGTTGCTGCGTGAATGAACGTTCGAGCCCGCCGAGTACCATCTCCAGCGCAGAGGTGAGTGGGGCCAGCTCCCGTACTTGCCGGGCGCGTTGCGGGGGAGTGAAGTTCCATGAGTCCACCGAGACACCGCCCGCTTCCGCAGCCAGCTCGCGCAGCGGTACAAGCCCGCGATTCAGCAACCAGAAGATCCATACGCCGGAGAGACCGAGCAGGCCCATGCTTACCGCCGCATAGAAGCCGGCTGCGCCCCAGATTTCCTTCCAGACGTGTTCCACAGGTGAGCCGTAGAAAATGCTTACGTGCCGCGGAATGCCGCCGACTCTGCCTCCGGGGTCGACCATGCGCAGACCCTCGACGCGGAGAGCGCGATATCGCTTGTGATTGATCCAGAGCTTGAGAGATTTGCCGGCGCGCGACGCCAGCATTTCCTTGCTCGGCACAGGCCAGTTGGGCGAGTAGCCGAGGACGCGCCCGTTGCTGTCCTGCACCTGGTAGATATCGTCGGGGGGCAGGCTTTTTTCCGTTCCGTCGAGCATGACGTTGTCCTGCGAGTCTTCCGCGTCCTGTACATCGCCGAGCAGAGAATCAGCCCGGCCGCGCAGCATGATATCGAAGGCGTGCAGGCGCACGTGGCGCTCGTAAAGCGTGGCTGCTACAGAAAGACAGAGCACGGACATCAGTTCCACCAGCAGAATGGTGGTGATGAGCCGGCGGGTGAGGGAATAGGTCTTCATCGGCTCTCTTCCAGGCCCATCAGCAGGCGGTAACCCCGGCCGCGCAGCGTTTCAATGCTCGGCTGCGAGTTAGCTGCTTCGAGCTTGCGCCGCAGATTCGAAATGTGGGCTTCGATCACGTTGGAGTGGTGTTCCCAGTTGTAGTCGTAAAGGTGCTCGAGCAACTCACGCTTGGAAACGACAACGCGCGGCCGGTGCAACAGGTATTCAAGAATACGATACTCCGTTGGTGACAGATCGACCGCCTGGCCGGATCGGCGAACGCTTTGCTCGACGGTGTTCACCTCAAGATCAGAGAGGCGGAGGATCGGGTCGGCCACTCCTTTGCCGCGCCGGATTAATGCCTTGACCCGGGCGATCAGTTCTCCCAGATCGAAGGGTTTGCTGAGGTAATCGTCGGCTCCCGCGTTCAGCAGCGTGATGATGGAACTGGATTCGCTTTTGGCCGTGAGGACGAGCACCGGGGTGATGTCTCCACGCGCCCGTACCTTCTTTAAGATGCCCAGCCCGTCGAGGCCAGGCAGCATCAGATCGAGAATGAGCAGATCGTAGCAGCGGTTTTCGCTGAGATCGAGTCCGGTCAAACCGTCTTCCGCTATGTCGACGGCAAAGCTGGGACCCTCCCGCAAGGCGGAGGCCACGTTTTCCGCTAGACGTACCTCGTCCTCGATCAGGAGTACTCGCATGTGGGCAGTATCGCTTATTCAAGGTTAAATGAAGCTGAAAGTTTGAGGCGTTGCCATTTGGTCTGGGTAGGGCACGGCGTTCGAAGGATTGAGGGTTGGCCGAAAGAGAACCACAGATAGAACCACAGATCTCTCCACTTCCACGGCAAGCCGGGGCAGGCGAGATGACAATTCAGTTTAGGCTTTGCACTTTGGTTTCACGAGGCGAATACTCGCTGCGTCGAGGAAAGCCGTGCCCTGCCTCCGACGATTTCCTCAGCGTCTTCAAGCCGTGCGCGATTCTTTGCATCCACTAGCATCCGGGCTTGAATGGACCACCCGGGCGCTGATGGCCTGCGAGGAATCGGGGCAACGAAACAGGTGGCATGGGATATAACTATCACCGGGCTTTGCGTCGCCTGCGGGATCCAAATTCTGGGGTGGAAAACACAATGATGCACGAGAGAACGAAAGCATTGGGTGGTTTCAGTTGGTTCGCGGCGCTCTGGGTTTTGCTTGCTGCCTCCGTGGCGGCGCCTTGTGCTCGCGCGGACGTTCAGTATTTTCCTGAGCGCAAAATGTGGGTCTTGCAGTCGGGTGAGGCAACCTACGCCTTTGGGGTAAACGAGCGGGGCGAGCTGCAGGCTCTTTACTGGGGCGGGCGAGTCGCGCGTGCAGCCGACTTCACGGCAGCGCATAGCCGTGCCGGGGTGGCCTCGTTCGATCTCTCCACCTCCACGACTCCGCAGGAGTATCCAGGCTGGGGCGCCGGCCTCTTTACCGAACCGGCGCTGAAAGTGACCTACGCGGACGGCAACCGCGACGTGGTGTTGCATTTTGTGCAGCAGCACATCGAGGGCGACACACTCGAGATCACCATGAAAGACATCGCTTCCGATCTCGAAGTCCATCTCTACTACCGGGTCTATGCCGGAAGCAACATCATCGAGCGCTGGTCGCGGATCGAGAACCATACCGACCAGGCCGTCACGCTTGAAAGCGCGCAATCGGCGGCGTGGACTTTGCCGCAAGGCGAGGGCTACGGCTGGCATTACCTCACAGGCCACTGGGGAGCTGAGTGGCAACTGCGCTCAGAGCCGATACAGACCGGCGCCAAGGTGATCGAGAGCCGGCGAGGCAGCACGTCGCACCAGGCGAGCCCATGGTTCGCCATCGACCGCCCTGGAAAGACAACGGAAGAGAGCGGCCCGGTGTGGTTTGGCGCGCTCGGTTGGAGCGGCAGTTGGCGCATCACCGTGGAGCAGTCTGCCCTGCAACAGGTGCGGGTAACCGGCGGATTTAACCCTTTCGATTTTGGTTATCGGTTGAAGCCGGGAGAAAAGTTGGAGACTCCTCCGTTTTATGCCGGGTTCACGGATGGAGGGTTGGGCCAGGCTTCGCGGCTGCTGCATCGGTTTGAACGTCAATCAATTCTGCCAGGCGGCGAGAATGCCGCGCTGCGGCCTGTGCTTTATAACTCCTGGGAAGCCACGGAGTTTCATGTCGACGAGGCCGGACAAATAGCGCTGGCGGAGCAGGCCGGCAAGCTCGGTGTGGAGCGCTTTGTGATCGACGACGGATGGTTCGGGCAGAGGAAGAACGACACCGCCGGCCTGGGCGATTGGTACGTAAACAAGGAGAAATTTCCTCACGGCCTGAAGCCGGTGATCGATCGGGTGCATGCGCTAGGTATGGACTTCGGCATCTGGGTCGAGCCCGAGATGGTCAATCCCGATAGCGATCTGTATCGCAAACATCCGGATTGGGCGATGAATTTTCCGGGACGTCCACGGACGGAAGGCCGCCACCAGTTGCTGCTGAACCTGGCCCGCGAAGATGTGAAGGACTACGTCTTTCAATCGCTGGATGAGCTGGTCAGTAACAATGACATTGCTTTTTTGAAGTGGGACTACAACCGCAACTGGTCTGAGCCCGGATGGGATGCGGTGGCTGTCGAAGATCAGAAGAAGATCTCGGTGGAGTATGTCCGCAACCTGTATGACATTCTCGATCGGCTGCGCGCCAAGCATCCCAAGCTGGAGATCGAATCCTGCTCCGGTGGCGGGGGCCGCGTGGACCTTGGCATTCTGCAGCGCACCGAGGAGGTGTGGCCGTCGGACAATACCGATGCGCTCGATCGCCTTACCTTGCAGGATGGTTTCAGTCAGGCCTATACGCCAGGCATCATGATGGCCTGGGTGACCGATGTGCCCAACGGAATGAACAAGCGCAGTGTCCCGCTGAAGTTTCGCTTCATTGTCGCGATGAGCGGGTCGCTGGGATTGGGAAGCAATCTGAATAAATGGACGCCGGAGGAGACGCAGCTGGCGACACGGTACGTCGCGTACTACAAGAAGATTCGCGCTACCGTGCAACGCGGAGGCCTTTACCGGTTGATTGCTCCTGAGGGGAGCGAATATTCGGCAACGCAATATGTCTCGACGGATGGCAAACAGTCAGTGTTGTTTGCTTATCTTCACTCCCAACAGTTCGGTACGCCGTTCCCGACGGTTTACCTGCGCGGTCTCGATGAGAACGCAACCTACAAGGTGGAAGCCGTCGATCCCGGGCAGGCGCCGCAGATAGGCAGCGCGAGCGGCGCTTACCTGATGCACCACGGCCTTGATCTCAATCTGCGCGGCGATTACGACAGCACTTCGCTGATTCTTGAGAAACAGTAGGCGCGGTGAGCCAAGTGAATGAAGATCCGGTGCCAATATGTGCAATTGTTTGGGGAGGGCTTTAACAGGCTGCGGAAAAAGCCCTGATTTCTGTCTGATTTGCTTCTTGTGGTGTTTTTTTTGGCCGTTTTCGGCCGGTTTGGTTGTGGATTGCTCCTTTCATTTTGCGTCTGGGGGCCGTTTTACCGGCCTCCAGACACACTTCGGCCCTAACAGGGCAGAGTTTCAATCGGAATCAGTCTGCGCATGCGCACCAAGTTATGCGCCACCACGGTCATCCGGTAGAACCAATCCACTCGATCCAGTCCGCGCAGCTTCACCTGACGCAACGGGCGGTCCAGCTTCGACCAGCCGAAGACTCTCTCGATCAACTTGCGCTTTCGCTGGCTGATCTGGCGCCGTTCATCGCTCCGCTCGGCCTCGCTCAAGCTGTTCTTTTCCAGATTGCCCTTCACATACTCCGAGACGTGCGGCGCTACCCCGCGCTCACGCAGCGCCTCGATAAACTTCTCCTCCTGATACTGCGTGTCGGCGCCTAGCGTGATCTTCTGCTCCGCACCGCGCTTGTGCTTCGGCTCCACAACCCGATCCAGCAACACCAGCGCTATTTCGCGCTCCGCAATCGTGGCCGCAAGACTCGCCTCCGCCGCCACCACAAGACCGTTGCGGTTCTCCGTCAACGCATGACCCTGATACGCCGGAACCGACTTGTCCGCCGTCGCCTTCTTGTACAAACGTGCATCCCGGTCGGTGGACGACTCTACCTTGTCGCGCAAAAGAACCTCGCCCTTATATCCCGAGCCCTTGCCAGGCTTGGGCGGATCGCTCTTCTCCTTGAAGCTGCGCGCCGCCGCCCAAGCTTGAATCAGAGTACCGTCCACCGTGAAGTGCTCCTCGCTCAACAAATCCTGCGCCCGCGCCTCAACCAGCACCGACTCCAACAACTGCTGGCTGATCGCACCGCCAATCAACCGCTCGCGATTCTTGGTGAACACCGTCACATCCCAAACCGCGTCGTCCATTTCAAGCCCCACGAACCACCGGAACAGAAGGTTGTAATTCATCTGCTCCATCAACTGACGCTCCGAGCGGATCGAGTAGAGAATCATCAACAATGTAGATCGCACAAGCCGCTCCGGCGCGATCGATGGACGCCCCGTGTCCGAGTACAGCTTCTCAAGCTCCCCATCCATCCGCTCAAGCGCCCGGTCCACAAGTGCACGAATCTGCCGCGCCGGATGGTCCATCGGAATCCGCTGCGCCAAGGTTAAATAGCTGAACATCGCCGTCTGATCAAGATCGTCGCCACGCATACAACCTTCTTAAATCAAACCCGTGTGGAGAAAAAGTACCGCGCATGGGACTTTTTCCGCAGCCTGTTAAGCCCCTGAGGTATGTGTTTGCCTGAAGGAAAAGCGTACCTCAGGGCCTAAAGGCCATCGAGTGTGGTGGTTTTTGGCACGGCCTAAAGGCCGTGCCCTACCGGGCTTGAACGTATTTGCGGCGAAGCAGGCCGCGCCCTACCAGGGCCTGAACGTATTTGCGGCTATCGAGATAGGCTTCTGGGGTTAGCGTTTTTTTGCTTCGATCAGGGATTGATAGAGCGCGATGGTTTGGTCGGCGATGCTGGTCCAACTGAATTTTTCTTCTGCGCGCTTTCTTCCCGCCGCTCCAAAGCGTTCGCATTTTGCCGGGTCGGCAAGCAGCTCAGTCAGCTTTGCCGCCAGATCTCGCGCGAAGCGATCAGGGTCGGTGGGGAAACTGGTGACGGGATCCTGATCGAACGGCACCAGGAAGCCGGTCTCACCGTCCACCACTACCTCTTTGATGCCACCCGTCGCGCTGGCTACGACCGCGACCTTGCAGGCCATCGCTTCCAGATTGATGATGCCGAAGGGCTCATAGACCGAGGGGCAGCAAAAGACGTGCGCGTGAGAATAGAACTGGATCATCTCCGGCTTGGGGAGCATCTTGTCGATCCAGATAATCCTGGGATTGAAGCTGCGCGCCTCCTGCACCTTGCGCTGTAACTCAGCGGAAATTTCCGGAGTGTCGGGAGCGCCGGCGCACAGAACAATCTGCGTTTCCGGCGGCATGTAGCGAATGGCGTCCACCAGGTGGGTCACGCCCTTCTGCCGCGTGAGGCGTCCCACAAACAGCACGTAGGGGATGGCCGGGTCAACGCCATAAGCGGTCAATGCCGATGCGTCCGCAGTCGGCTGGTATTGCTGCAGATCGATTCCGTTATAGATCACATGGATGCGTGCCGGGTCGACAGACGGATAGGCGCGCAGCACATCCTCCTTGGTGCCGGCGGAGACCGCGATGACTGCGTCCGCGTCCAGGATGGCGGTGCTCTCCATCCAGGAACTCATGGCGTAGCCCGTGCCCAGCTGCTCAGCCTTCCACGCGCGCAGGGGTTCGAGGCTGTGCGTCGTGAGCACGAAGGGAACGTTGTAGAGCTTCTTCGCCAGGAAGCCGGCCATCGAGACATACCAGGTGTGGGTGTGCACCACGTCGATACCGTCGAGAGCTTTGATCTGGGTCAGGTTCAGCGACAAGGCTTCGAGCGCGCCCTTAAACTTTGCTTCGGTTCCCTGAGCGATCTCGCTCCATGGTTCCTGGCCGCGCACCTGCAGACGGCCGTCGTCGGCTTGCTGCTGGCCCCAGCAATGCACTTCGACAGAGATTTTGCGCGCCAGTTCGCGGCTTAAATACTCGACATGAACGCCGGCTCCGCCGTAGACGTGTGGCGGATATTCGCGTGTGAACAGTCCAACGCGCAAGACTCTTCCTCCCGGTTGCGGTTCGGCTTGCCTTCAGCACGGCTTGCTTTCAGTACGGATCGATGCAAGCCGCAGGCAATCGTCACATCATACCCGTTGCGGGGGAGTATTTGGCTGAGCGAGGTACTTCGGGGTCGTGTTGCAGTAAGAAGCGGCCGACCGAGAATCCGCGAGTCAGGCCTATGTGGTATGTTCCGCTGACATCGCCGTGTTCAAAGCCATCGGCCGGCCAATGGTCAATCAACCAGCGCATACGCTTGAGATCGAGTACGCGGCCGGCGAGGGGAGAGCGCTCCAGCCGCTCCACTTCCGCCGCCATCCTGGGGCGTATCGCCCCCATGTTGATATACCAATCCGCGGACTGCCGGCCACGCATCGTGCGACGCAGAGTGCTCGCGGGAAGCCGCCCCACCATGGCTCTCCGCACCAGAGAACGGAGCTGGCCGCCTCGCAAAAACTCTTCCAGCGGCACCGTGAGGCAAAACTCAACGACGCGGCGATCGTACGTGGGGTCGCGGTAATCAAGCTGCCAGCCACCCTGCGAGGCGATGTGCGTCTCGCTCATGTCGCCAGAGGCGAGCTGCGACCGCAACAGGGTGCGTCCATCGCGGGCAGTCTGGTTCAGATCGCGAAAGGCTACGCGCTCGAGGTCGAGGCGGCGGATGACGTTGGGATGCAGTACGGTGTGATCGAGTGAGAAGCCGCGCAGGTGCGGATCGGTGAGGCGGCGCAGCCACCAGGGCAACGAGGGCCACACCGCCTGGCGGAGCATCGTGCGAGCGGAGACGCTGTGTGACCTGCGCAGTTGTGACGCAACCCGCGCCAGTGTCAACCACTGGCCTGAGCGAAACCATGATGAGAGAGCCGAAAGTCCTTCATAGCTCAAAGTGGCGTTCCCGCTGGCCCCGCTGAGCAGCACCGTGATGCCGCTTGCACGAGCCTGCGTCATGATGGCGTGCGACCAGACCTCGTTGCTGGGGCCGTAACACGGGTAATCGTAGAGATAGTTGCTGCGATCGATCGCGTCGAGAAACGAAGTTGCGCTTGACTCCACCCATGCGTGGCGCATGTTGGGATAAAGCGCGGCTACCTCGGCAGCGGCTTCTCCCTCATTGCCGAAATGCGTCGCGCTATCGCGCAGACCGGCGAAGCCGGGCCGCGGCACCGCAGTAAAGCACGAGATCTCGCGCCCGTCGGCGGCCAGCAGGCCGGCGGCGGTGGCAGCGACCGACCCGCTATCGAGGCCGCCGCTCAGATAGGCGCCGACACCGCCACGGGTACGTATACGCGCCCGCACCGCCTGATCGAACAGCGACCTGAAGCAATCGAGATAGGCCTCAGGCGAACCCAGGCGCAACTCTGCTAGTTGCTCCGTCTGCCAGTAATGCCAAAGCCTCGTCTTTCCGCGTTGCATACTGAGCGCAGAACCGGCGGGAAGGCAGCGCATGTTACGAAAAATGGATTGATCGGGTGAGTTGTTTGCCAGCGCCAGATAGCGCGCTACATAGTCTTCATCCACCTCGGAGCCGACGAAGCTGAGCGGATGCAAACCCTTGGGCATCGAGGCGAAGGCAAAACAGTTGGCCCCGGTAGCGTAGAAGAGCGGGCGTTCGCCCATTTGGTCGCGCGCGAGGAAAAGAGACTGCTCCTGCTGGTTCCAAACTGCGAACGTAAACGCGCCGAGCAAATGCGTCAGGCACTGTTCGCCCCAACGTTGCCACGCCGCCAACAGCAGATCGCCGTCAGCCATGGTTGCCGCCCGCTGGCGAGCCAACCCGAGTTCAAGCGCGAGTTCTTCGCGGTTATCGAGACGGATATCGGCGACCAAGGCAGTGACCCCATCTGCAGTCAAAGGCTGATGGTCAAACTGGTCTTCAGGCAGGAGACAGGAAGAGCAGGCACCCAGGCAAACCGATGGGCTTGCGTACTGTACACAACGATCGGCCCCGTAGGGTTTGAGCGCCTCGAGCATGGCAAGCCAGTCAACCGAGGGTACGGAACCCTGAAAAGACCAGATGCCTGCGATTGCGCTCATACTTGAAACGTTAGATCATTTTTGTTGTTTCGACCGGCATGGCAGCAGAAAAGCGCGCACCTGTCTTTAGAGGGGACACGGGAGAGCGGCGGCTGGCAGTATTTTTTTTTGTCTTTGGAGTGATTTGCGTGGTGCAGAAGGCGGGAATGACCTGGCCTAGCGATTTAGGATCTGAAAACGATCTTGCCACCCACGCCGTCAGGATGGTGGCTCTGGGGACCTCGCTCCGCACTCTTGAGAGGGATGATCTGTACCGACGGAGTGACCCACGGCTTCCTGGCCTGTCCGTTAAGCTGGGCAGTTGCGCCAAGATCTTTAGCGACGTAGCTGGTCATCAAATGCTCCCTGAAACCCCGTGGATTTAGACTCGACTATCACTCGCTACAGCTAGAGCGTAACGCAGCAAGGGGGGACCGTCAATGCGATCTTCCTCCCGATAGTTACTAGAGTTGATACTAAACCGTGCGTGCGCAGTTTTCTATACTCTTGGGTTAACTGGGTATAGTCGCGGCTGACACTTTTTGGGGATAGTAGATGACAAATGTTACTCGGGTGTATCTACTCGGCGGGATTACTCTCGCGTCAGAAATCGCTTTGCCTGAGCTTTCCCCGGTAGAACGCGAAGCCTGTTCGCCGCGTCCTGTCACGCTCCGGCTTGGCGCTGTGCCCCATCATTTGCCGGATGCTGTGCAGTTAGACGCATTCCGCGTGGCCACCTCGGCGCAATTTCTTCTGAGCATTCCTGGGGTCGCACGCTACCTGGTCACTGCGGGTACGGAGATCGTGGTCGAGCCGGAAATGGAAGCTGTCGCAAGCGATGTACGAGGCTATCTGCTTGGGCCGGTCTTTGTGGTGCTCTGCCAACAGCGCGGGCTCCTGCCCTTACATGCCAGCGCGGTGGGCAGCGAAGCAGGAGTGGTGGCCTTTGTGGCTAACTCCGGTGAGGGCAAGTCGACATTGGCAGCGCATCTTGGCCGGCGAGGCTTTCGCGTGCTGGCCGATGACACCTGCCTCATCGATACGTCACAGCCAGGAGAGGCGATGGTTACGCCCACAGCTCCTTGGTTGAAGCTGTGGCGCAATTCGCTCGAAACATTAGGCAAGGAAGTTGAAGGAATGGCGAAGGTCTTCAGCGATGAGGACAAATATCGCCTCCCGATTGCGGCCCCACTGCAGCCAGAACCTATTCGCAAACTTTTCTTTCTGCAGAGTGCAGAGGAGGGGAGCCTTGGATCTTATGGATCTGCAACTGTGATGGAAAACATTCCACGCCTCGAAGCGGTTCCGCTGTTGATGAGTCTCGTGCATCACGCTTACGTGCTGGAGGCGACAGGCCAGCGCGAAGAAACCTTTCGGCGCTGCAGCCGGGTTTTGTCCCAGGCCAGCGCGCACCGCCTGATCCGTCCCTGGGGTCTCGAGCATCTGGAATCGACAGTCGACCTGGTCGATGCTGTTTTGCGTAAGGGCTGATTTCGGTTTCGTGCAACAAACTTGCGGGTGCCCCATCCTTCGCTTCTTTTTGCGAAGGGTGGGATACCACGGCCTTGTTCGTTGAGATTTGTAGCGTTGGGATTTGTGGCTACCCACCCTTGCCGGAAAAGCACCGTCAAGGACCCCGGATTTCCCACACGCTAAGCTGGCCACATCAGCGTGTGCGGCTTTCTTCAAAGGAAAGCCGCATGAAGGACATCTAGCTCACCGAACTCGACGGGAAATCGGGGGGATGGGGCACCCGCAGGTTTGGTGCACTCCCCCGCCACCGCACAACACAGCCTCGCCGCAGCGAGCAGCTCGGGCCTCATTAAGGGAAAACGTTCAGTACCGTGAATTGCGCTTCTACCTCGCCGCCGACTACGGTGCGATCGCCGGCTTTTACCCAGGTATGCGCGGTCAGGCGATCGTCCAGCCGCGCGACTCCGTAGAATAGGCGGCTGGCGATGTGGCGTCTGCGCAGCATGAAGTACGCGGCAAGCGACTGCGGGAAGCAGACGAATTGCAAGGGAGCGTGGCGCACCACGGCGTCGATCGACCACTCGATGCGGCGAAGAATCGTCTCCGCATGGCCCGGGGAGCGTGGCGGAGCCGCGGCCTGCGGGCGGCCCATCCAGTGAGTGAGCTTCTGCACGGGAACAAAGCACAAGGCGATGCGGAAGAAGGTAAGCATGCACCCCGCCTCGAAAGCCAGACCCAAGTCAACGGGCGAAGTGTGCAGGATGCGGCGAAACGGGATAGGCTCGTGCGGTTTCGTGGCCCTGGGGCGAGCCATCCAACGCCGCACCGCACGTACGCATTTCGCCAGCGGCCGCTTGAGGTGAAAGGCAAGCCAATCCAGGGGGCCGAGCAGGGCATACAGAGGGAAGAGCGCATCCGGCAGATCGAACCTCTGCCACGCACGAGGGCGAAACAGGAAACGCACGATGAGATTGAGTCGATAGCGCAGTCCGCTCTGCAAAAGAAACTCATTCAGCAACCATTCGCGTCCTGGAATGCCTTCTCGCACTGGCCGGCATCGGTTTGAGGTCATCAGCCTTGTACTGAAGCGCAGAATGCGCGCGACCCTGGGGTCGGAGCGATCGAGACATTGGGCCGGCATGGCTTGCGCGCCGGGCATGTCACGGCCGAGCAGGTGATGGCCGAGCAGGTCATGGCAGAGAAGGATGGCCGCGCTGAATTCGGGCAACGCTTGTCTCGCTACGGCGAGCTCCGCGGCTGCTTCGAGCTGTTCGGCGCTCATGCTGTGGAGTAATGCTCCGATGTCGGCCAGCCACTTCAGGCGCAGCCAGCCGTCGAGCGCTCCATGCACGCACAGGTAAAGCAACAGCGACGGTGCGGGTAACGTGGGAATGCGTTCCGAGCCGAGATCCACCCAGTCCACACCGAGCTGTTCGATGCGGGCATTGGCCGGCAGCCAGGGATTGCGGAAAAGACGCCAGTGCAGATCGATGGCTGCGCCGGTTACAGGGTGTTCGTAGGAGAAGTCTTTTTGGTGGGCGAGGTAAGAGCGCAGCCGTCGCGGCGTGAGCACGGCTTGCGGCTCGACGCGTACGTAGCCGGCAGCGCGCAGGATCTCACTCGCCGCGAAGATATCTTTTTCCGATACCAGCAGATCGATATCTCCCGCGTGGCGCAGGGTTGGTTGCTGAAAGGCGGCAATGGCCAGGGGAACGCCCTTGAACACCCGCAGGTCGATTCCTTGTTCGCGAAAGCGTCGATTGAGCGAGAGAAGCTCGCCAGTTTGCTGCAGGCAAGCATGCGCATTTTCGACGGAGCTGCTGCGCAGAGCCGTGGCCGTTGCGACTGGTACGCGATCCGCGGCGAAAGCTTGCAGATTGTGCTGAAAGAGAGGCAGCACCTTGTGATGGCTAATGATTTCAAACAGATAGGACCAACCGAGCGGCGGTTGTGCGAGCGCCCGTATGCGGTCACCGTCTTCTGCCCTTTGCGGCCAGCGAAGGCATGCGAGCATCAGCTCAAATTCAGGTGGATAAATCTGGCCGCCCTGCTTCATTGGCTTTTACCGTCAGGCACGCTCTCTTGAGTATGTTGTAAGGCCCAGGCTGCGGCAAGTTCTGCAACGGATTCGTCTGCCGCACGAGTTACCTGCCCGGTGTGCGCGGGCGGGGAACCGAGGGCCGCAGCAGCGTCGGGTTGCTGCCCAATCGCTCCGGGCTGACGGATACGGTGATAGGGGCTGACTGCGCTCCATAGTAGGTGGCCGTTTCCCCCTGGCATTGCTGTGCGCCGCCGGCAAAGGCAGCGAAAATGTTCCGGTAGATGCCCAGCGGCCCCAGGGTGGAACCCGTGACCGGCAGGGTGAACAAGCCACCCGGCGAACAAGGTTGGGTCACCGTGCCTAGAACTGTATTGCCCGAATAAAAAGTGACGGTTCCGCCCACGGCAGGCACGGCGTCCAGGTCGGTCACCGTTGCCAGCAGGGTGACGACCTGGTTCGCGCCGATGCCGATGATCGTGCCGATGCCGGTCGCATTGGCCGACAGGGCCACGCTGGTTTTAAGGCCGCCGCCCGACCACTGCGGTGCATTCACCAGGCCGTAAACGTTGGGGCTGCCGAGTCCCGTAGCAAGATCGTAGCCTGGCGTTGCCGCAAAGGCCGGCTGGTTGTCCGCGGTGGTCAGCACCCCAAGATAGTTCGGCGTGGTGTCGACCGACGTTCCGTTTTGCGTAACGGTGATTTGGTATCCGGCACAGTTCTCATTGCGAGACGCGGGTTCGATACTGGCATCGGTGAAGACGCCGGGGGCGGTCGCCGTTCCTGTGCAGGGGATTTGCGTATTCCCGCTGAGGAACGCGGGAGTAACTGCGGTGTTGGGTGTGGCGCTCACGTCATGGAAGTAGCAGTTGCTGAGTGATTGCGGGCCGAGATAGGCGGCACAATTGGCCAGGCTGGGCGTGTCCGCGGCGGCATACGTCACGTACTGCTCCGCTGCCAGCGGATACAGCACATAGTTCGCCTGCCCCTGCCGGTCGCCGCTCTTCTGATTGATGAGGGCCATGACTCCCGCAAAGGCAGGGGCAACGAACGAGGTGCCGCCTCCGTAGTTGGCCAATACATCGGTGGTGTTGTTGAAATCGCAGGCCGTTCCGGCGGGCATATCGGCCAGGCCGGAGTCGCAAAGAATCAGGGCCTGCCCCCACGTCAAACCAGTCGAGGCAAACATGGCGATGTCAGGGACAGCGCGCCCAGGCTGTGCCGGTAGGCCGAGGACGCCTGTCTGCCAGGAGGGTCTTGCGGAGACGGTGCTGAGGCCGCCGCTGCCGGCGTACGGAAGGGAATACGGCCCGGCACCCACGGGTGGGGGCGGCTGCTGGTAGACCCAGGTACAGAAGCCGTTCGGGCCCCCCGGGGCGGCAAAGCTGCTGCCGAAGCGGGCGAGCACCAGGGGACTGGCGCAACTCTCGTTCCACGAGGTCTCGGGAATATACGATTGCGCGGTGAGGAAGCCGGGCCCGTTGGTCGCCGACCAATAGGTAGCGGTGGTTCCGCTGAACACGTCGCTGAAGTCTGTGCCTCCGGCGGCGATGTTCCAAGGGGTGGAGGCTTCGTTCGCCACCGAGATGCCGTCGGTCGCGTAGTAATTGACGTACTGGCAGCTATCGGGTCCGGTATCTCCGGCCGCCACCACGACGGTGATGCCTTCGACGGCGGCCTGCTGCCAGAGCGACACGTAGAACTGATTGGCCTGGCTTTCGGGCAGCGCTTCGCAATCGCCATAGCTGGTGCTGAGGACTGCAATCTTTTGTACATGCGCTGCGTCGGAGATGATGTACGCCGCGGCCAGGTCAGAGCCTGCGGTTAAAGACTGGCCTCCGCAGGCGACGTAATCGATGGTGGCGTCCGGCGCCATGGCTCCTGACCACTCCACGTCAAGGTAGCTTTCCGGTTCGTTGTCAGTGGGATTTGGCGCGGCGCAGACGCTCGACGGAGGGTTCTCCATCTGTACCGACCCGTTCGGACCGAGCGCGGTGATGCCGAATGCGTCGCGGAAGTTCTGGACATCGGCGTTCTCGATATCGGCTTCGCCGACGATGCCTATGGTTTGCCCAGTCCCGACGAGCAGAGGTGCGGTCGATCCTCCGTTCACCTTCTCCTGCCAGACGTTATCGATACCGTAGATGTGCGCGAAGTCTTGCGGGCCGACGATGTAAAGCCCTTCGGTACCGGATGCAAGGTGCGCGCCCTGGGTGTTGCCGGGCCGCCATTTGCGTTCCTGGCGATCGAGACGGGCGGTACCCAGGTTGCGCGCATGCGGTTGTGGATGAAAGTCATTCAGTGCGCGAAAGCCGGAGACGAGGGGCGCAAGGGCAGCGGGTATATAGGGATCGCCCACGTTGGCGTAATGATCTTCGCCGTTGACGACGTAGTGATGGATCTGGGTATGGAAGGCATGCGCTAACTGGCCCGCCGAGCCGCTGAAATCTACGAACAGTCCGCCGGCGGGTACGTGGTTGACGGTGAAATTATTTTGCGCGAGCCAGCGGGTCACTTTCTCGATGTCGCCGCTGGCTGGCGCAAAGCGCGCGCCGAATTCCTGCGGAGTGAGCCAGCGATGAAAGTCAGGGGAATGCGGATCGTACTGGCGGCTGATGAATTGGTCGAGAGCCTGTTGCCGCCCGGCATCGCGCCGCAACAGCATGAGGATGTGTTCCTGGGGCACGGCATCGGGGGCGCGCCCGCGGTCGTACTGCGGCTTGATCGCCGGGCCGGTGTTACCCGTCAGCCGGACCAAAGGGCCGGCCTGGATTCTGGCCGGGGTTTCGGTTGGGGTTGTGGCCGGGGTGCTTTCGTGGAACGGGATCCTCTCCGTGGCTTCGGCCGAGCGAAATAGGGTCTGCGCAGGCGCAGAGGCGGCGGCCCAACAGAGCAAGAGGGCGAGCAGAGGAAGACGGTTTGTCCCAATACCGGAAAAAGTGCCCACGCCACTTGAAGTCTATGTGTTCGGTTGGCTGGCGAAACTGATCTTAGGTAACGGGTAACCGGCAAAGCAATACGTGACGGCCACGGACGATTCAGCCGGTTTCATGGGCTCCCTGCTATCCTTGCCCCCAGGTTGGCCCCTATGTTGGCCTTGTTCTTCGATCCGGCGGCAAACACCTCGGCACTCCTCATTACCGAGCAGGTGCTGGTATTTGCCGTGTTCGTGGGCTCGGTGGCCGCGCTGCCGGCGTTCATCGAGTTCGTCACCGAGGTGCGCAAACGCAAGGAGCGCATCGACTTAAGCCTTGAGGACGAGCTGGTGAGTAGCCTGCGGCCGCGGGTTGCAGGCATGGACGAGCTGCTCAGCAACATCGCCGACCTGATCGATCGTGCGCGCAATCCAGCCGCCTACCAGGATTTGAAGATCGGTAACGAAGTGCTGATCATCGGCCCCCACCAGACGGGTAAGAAGAGCCTGGCGCAGAGGATCGCGCAGCTAGCCGGCATGGATCGCGTGGTTACGGTGTTTAATCCTCGCGATAGCGACGCGCTGGCAAAGGCGAAGAGCCTGGTGCGGGGCTACAAACGGCAAAAGGTGATGCTGCTGTTGCCGAGGATCGATCTGGCGTATAAGGAAGGGGATCCGGAAGTGCTCACGGAGCTGGACGCCCTGATCGAAACCACCTCGGAACGGCAGAATGTTCTGGTGGTGGCGACGACTGTGTCGTTTGAGGCGAACAGCGATCTGGACAATATTTTCGGCATCAAGCTGGTGCTCCCCGGGGCGATTGTGGGTAAGGCGCATCGTGTGGAGATACCCGAAGATGCGCAGCGAATGCTGGCCGAGGTAGCGACCTATTACTTTAATGAGGCCAAGCGGCGAGGGTTTGTTCTCCAAGGGTTAAGTGAACAGAAGTTTTGCGAGCGGATTCTTGAAAGCGTGATCAACCCGGCGGAAGTAGAAGATATTGTGGCGCTGTGTGAAACCACCGCGCTCTATCGCAAGCGCAGCAAGCAGGCGACGGGCCTGGTTTTTACAGCGGAAATACTGGAGTTGGCGATGGCCCGGGTGGTTGTGGGTTGATGAGGTTTGGGCGGTAACGCCTCGATCAGGGTCAGACTGATACCGGGGCCACAACGGAACAGCCCCGGAGGGGCGGTTGAAAGTAGCCCAGGATGAAATCCTGGGAACGGTACGCAACGGGATCAAGTCCCGTAGGGACGACTGAATGCGACAGAGCGTGAAACCTTCTGAAGCGCTAATGTAGTGCGTCACAAATACGATCGTGTATGTCGTGGGTGTGGCTTTAAGGATCTTGTCTAGCCGCGGACTCGGGTGCCCCATATCTCGCACGTACTTGTGCGAGATGTGGGAAAAGAGTCACTCTCTCCCCGAAACTCTCGACTCACTGCAAAGACTGGTCGGCTAAGGTCCATGAAATCCCCACATCTCGCAACAAGCGCGAGATATGGGGCACGGCGGGATCAAACTCCAAGTGCAACAAATCGTGGGAACGTGATTCTTCTGGTCTTAAAGAGAGGAAGGCCAGCAGCAGCAGCCGGGTCTGTGGGCAAAGTGGGAAGCGTCCTTTGCTTTCCAGCTTTTCCATAGACCAGTTCAGCGCATCGCCCCCTATCTCACTCCACGCATTGCGCTTATGTGCGGATCAACGTGAAGCTAATTTTGTTGCACTTGACCCTTGAATCCGCCCACCCGAGTCCATGGCAGGGTAAGAGTAAGGACGCTTGATTACATCCCGGGATAAACGACCATCTGTGTGACGGGCTACACTAACTTCTTTGAAGGGTACGGGCTTTAGCCCGTACATAACTCCCTTGCAATGAATCCGGCATTAGCCGCTGAGGGAGCAATTTCTCACTTACAAAGTATTGGGGGCATCCGACCTCTTTTTAGCCTTAGCGCGCAGTGTTCAGGCCGGCGAGGAATCCTTGCTGTGGTGCGGGATAGCGCACAATCACTGTTTGAATTTGATAGGCAGTTACGGGTACCGTGATCTGGTTTCCTCCGGAGACGGTCAGTGCTTCGCCTTCAGGTTTCTCCATCAGGTTGGCCACGGTTGCCGAGAGAATGTCCGGGGGCAATGTCAGCGTGACGTTGCCCGATTTGCCAGCCCATTCGTAAAAGCGGATCAGCAGGCCGTCTCCGTCTTCCGTCTTCTTCATCGCGGTCATTACGACATTGTCAGGTTCCGCTTTGAGGAACGAGAAACTGGCAGGGAGCTTGCCCGCGTGCGGAGAAACCTGCATACCTGAGAGCCGGTAGTTGAAGTCGTATCCCTGGCGTACGGTGCCCGCCTGTTTCCAGGTACCCTCATGCGGGTAAAGAGCGTAAGAAAAGCGCTGGCGGCCCTGGTCGGCTTCGGGGTCAGGGTCGGTGGCTGACCGTAACAGCGACAGGCGCAATAGATTGCCCTTCGTATCGTAGCCGTACTTCGACTCATTGATCAGGCTGAAGCCATTCTGGGCATCGCCCAGGTCGGCCCAGCGCAAGGCAGGCACTTCGAACTTTGCCTCCTCAACGCTATTGTTGCGCGTCGTTGGCCGCTCGATGGAGCCATAGGGAATTTCGTACGTCGCCTGCGGGGCGGAGGCCGCCAGGGGGAAGCCGACCTTAAGCAGCTTGTGGCGTTCGTGCCAGTCGAAATCGTTTACGACATCGACGCGAGGCAGATCGCTGTACAGAATGATGTCCTGTACAAAGGTCGAAGCCTGCCAGTGGCGGGTGACGCGCACGACCGCGCGTAGCGCGTTGTGCTCGGCCAGTTGCACGGAATCAACCATGTCGAGATTGGTGAAGACCTTGGCGAAGTCCGCGTCGATGTTCCAGGCGTCGTATTCCTTGGGCGTATCGACGAAGGCCTGGAGAAGGTTGCCGCAGCCGCCGGCGGCGATGGCGTCGAAGTTGGTCTTCTTGTTCACCAGGCTGGTGATGCAGCCAGTCTTTGGATCGATCACGACGCGCAGAAACTGGTTCTGCAGGGTGTGGCCGTCGGCGCTCACCTCGACGCCAGCATTCGATGCAGGCTTGGTGTTAGCCACCGGGCGCGCGTATACGATTTTGTAACCCATGGAGGGAACGCCGGTCACCAGGGCCTTGACGCTGAAAGTGTGGGTGGCGGAGTTGGTAAGCACGGTCTCGGTCGGAAGGACTTTGCCGGATGCGTCTACGATTTCAATCGCACTCGCAGCGGCGGGCAACTGCACAGGGAAGTCGACTACGTCAGTCCGCTCCCAGGCCAGCGGATTGAAGATGAGGACAGGTACGCCCTTGGTGTTGCTTTGCGTATCGATGTAACTGGCGAGTGTGCTCGTCGCTTCATTGGTCGCCGCCTCTGCGGTGAAGCGGACCATGTCGTAGTCCTTTTGCGCGTCCGCGTAGATGACTCCGATGCCCGAACCTGCGGCGAGGTCATGGAACTGGTTGAAGAGGACTTTTTTCCACGCTTCATTGAGCTGGGGTGCGGGGTAAGGGGTTCCACTGAGCCATGCAAGCGATGACCACTTCTCGGCGTTCAGCACCTGTTCTTCGCTTTCACGCATGTTGCGCTTGTGCGTGGCCTGGGTGGTAAAGACGCCGCGGTGAAACTCGAGATAGAGTTCATCGTTCCAGACGGGCAGGCTCCACTCGCCGGCGGGCGGTTGCGGCAGTTTGGTATCACCCGCGGCCAGCGTCTTGTAGTTCCAGACGGGCGCGTGGGCGGTGTCCAATTGCTTTTCGACCGTAGAGAAGAAGCTTTGCGCTGTTCCGAAGTTGAGCTGTGCGTAAGCCTTGTCGGGTGATAGCCAGCGATCGCCGGAATCGAGCATGGCGCGGGTGGGGCCGCCGCCGTGGTCGCCGATGCCGTAGAGGTGCATCATTTCGGTGGCGCCGGGGTTGTTCTGCACAGCGTGCGCGTAATCTTCGGCCATATCGACCGGCTTGATCTCGTTCACGTAGTTATGGGGAAAGTAGGTGAGCACCCTGCTGCCGTCGGGCGACTGCCACCAGAAGAGCTTGAGTGGGAGCTTGTTGGTTTCATTCCACGCCAACTTCTGTGTGACAAAGTAGTCGACCCCGGAGCGCTTATAGATCTGTGGCAGTTGCCAGTTGTAACCGAAGGAGTCAGGGTTCCAGCCGATGCGCACATCCGCTCCGAAGCGGGATTGGAAGTAGCGCTTGCCGATGAGCAACTGGCGCACCTGCGACTCGCCATCGGGCATGTTTAGATCGGGCTCGACCCACATGCCGCCCACCATTTCCCAGCGGCCTTCCTGGTTGCGTTGTTTGATCTGGTTAAACTCCTGCGGATATTTCTGCTCGACCCATTCGTCGTAGGCGGCGGCCGATTGCGAATAGGTGTACCGGGGATACTCGTTCATGAGCTGCAGGGCCGTGCCAAAGGTTTGCCGCACTACTTCGACGGTCTCGGTCCACGGCCAGAGCCACGCTGCGTCGATATGAGCGTTGCCAGTGAGATGGATGTCGGCTTTCTGTAACTCAGGGCGCAGGGTCATGATGGATTCCTGTGCGCGGCGCAGGGATGCGTCAAAGCCTTCTTGTTTTGCGGCCTTTAGTTCGGCCAAGTTGACCTGCTGAACGAACGATTGCAGCTTCTTCGCGGTCTCGCCTCCCCCTTCACCGAGGGCGGGCAGCAGGGCGGAAGCCGCCACGGCTTCCTGACGAAAATCTTCGGGGTTGGGGCGGTTGGCGGCGAACTGGATGGTTTGTTCGGAAGCGTGCAATTGCTTGTGCTCTTCGCTGGGCAGGATCTTGACCGCAACCAGAACCTTGTCGCCGGGACGCGCGTCGGAGAAGAGCAGAATGGGCTCCAGATCGGTGCCCAACGCCACGCGGCGTCCGTTGAAGTAGACGATCTGGGTGGCGGGTCCGTTGGCGTCGATGCGCAGACGGAAGGAAATTTGCGTGCCGGTCAGGTCGTAGCCATGCAGGTCTTTAGGTATCTCATAGGTAGCTCTTAGCCAGAGCGTCTCCGCGGGCAATTGCGACGGGATTTTGGCGATCTCCCAACCGCTGTCATCCAAAGCCGGAGCCTCTCCGTGCTCCAAATTGCCCGCGTGGTAGCGCCACGTGGGTGTGGGCAAAGCGGATAGGCTGGCCAGCGTGTCGAGGACGGCCTGGGAGGCGGGGTCGAGCAACTCGGGCAGGGACGCCTCACGCAGATCCTGGGCGTAAGCATGGGCGTGGGCGATTGCCGAGAGGCTGACAACAGACAGAAAAACCAGGCAGAAAAGACAGAGCAGACGGCGCAAGCCTTTGAAAGACAGCATGAACGGGACTTCCTTGGGGACGAAAGTAGGAATGGTTTCCAGATTAGCAAGCTTCGTGGGCCAGGGCAAAAGAGCGTGGCCCTGTGTTAACTTGGGGCTTGCTGATCCGCTTCGGTTCGAGACGCCCGGTTCCAGACGCCGGTTCGAGACGGACCACAGACACCGGCGGAGATCATTCTTCATGGTTCAAGCGGCCGTAACCAAGACATCCATTACAAGCGATTCCACTCCCAGCAACTACCGCGCGATGGCGATGGTGACCACCCTGTTTTTCATGTGGGGGTTTCTTACATCGCTCAATGACATTCTGGTGCCTCACCTGAAGTCGATTTTCGAACTGAACTATACGCGGGTGATGTTGATCAACTCCGCGTTCTTCGGGGCTTACTTTGTCTTCGCCATTCCCTCAGGCAGGCTCATTGAGAAAATCGGCTATAAGAAGACCATGGTGGTAGGGCTGCTGGTTATGGCTACTGGTGCATTGCTGTTTGTGCCCGCCGCCAATGCGCCTTCGTTTGAGCTCTTTCTCTGCGCGCTGATTGTGCTGGCAGCCGGAGTGACGGCACTGCAGGTAGCTGCCAATCCATATGTCCTTGTCCTGGGTCCGGCGCGCACCGCTGCCAGCCGCTTAAATCTGACGCAGGCGTTCAATTCGCTGGGGACCACGATTGCTCCTTATGTAGGTGGCATGCTGATTCTGGCGGCTGCACCTTTGTCGGCGGACGCTCTGAAGAAACTTTCCGCTTCGGCCCTGCTGGCTTATCGCCAGCAGGAAGCTTCTTCCGTGAAGATGCCTTACATCTGGATAGCGCTGGCGCTCACTGCGCTCGCGTTCGTGATCGCGAAGTTCAATTTGCCGAAAATTGAGGCCACGCACGAAGACCGGCCCATGGGCGAGACACATACGGCTGCGCGCGACCTGTGGAAGCAACGGCAACTGGTGTTGGGTGCGCTGGCGATTTTTCTTTATGTAGGCGCCGAGGTGGCTATTGGCAGCTTCCTGATCAACTATTTCACACAGCGCGACATCGGCAACCTGAGTGTGAAAACAGCCGCGGGTCTGGTCTCGCTCTATTGGTTCTGTGCGATGGTCGGCCGGTTCGTCGGTGCGGCGGTGCTGCAAAAAGTGTCGACACGGGCTGTGCTGGGCACGGTTGCGGTGGTGGCGTGTTTGTTGGTGGTGACCTCAATGCTCAGTACGGGCCTGCTGGCGATGGGAACCATCATTGCTGTGGGGCTGTTTAATTCGGTCATGTTTTCGAACATTTTCTCGCTCGGCATCGAGGACCTGGGTCCTTTGACCAGTAAGGGGTCTGGCCTGCTGGTGATGGCGATTGTGGGCGGTGCGATCATTCCCGTGGCCGAGGGTGCGCTCGCCGATCGCATCGGGATTCACCACGCGTTTATTCTGCCCGCTCTCTGCTACATCTACATTGCCTATTACGGATACAAAGGCTCTATTCACAAAGTCGCTGCCTAACGGCTTTGGCGAGAAGTCTCGCATAGCGGGTTGGGTAGGGCACGGCCTACCTCGCCGCAGCGAGCATTAGGCCGTGCCAGATACCCCGGAATTCCCGAACCCTATTCTGGACACGGCTGCGTGTGCGGCTTTCCTCAAAGATTTAGCGACGTGGTCACATTGGGTAGGGCACGGCCTACCTCGCCGCAGCGAGCATTAGGCCGTGCCAATAAACCACTACCCTCGATGGCCTTCAGGCCCTGAGGTACGTTTTCCGTCGGCCTGCAGGTGACCTGAAGAGAAAAGCCGTACCTCAGGGGCTAAACAGGCTGCGGAAAAACTCGATTTTACTGAAAGCATGAAAAATGGGTCGCGTCAGAATGCCCCAGGAGCTATCCGGAAGCCTCAGGTGATGGTTTTCTATCCCCCAATTTGTATCCTTTGTGCTGACTTATGGAGTTTTTCCGCAGCCTGTAAAGCCCTTCCCTTTGAATTGGGCAATTTGGCACGGCCTAATGCTCGCTGCGGCGAGGTAGGCCGTGCCCTACCTGTTTGTTTGCGCCAAAAAAATCGCTGGCATGCGAACGTAGGGCATGGCCTTCAGGCCATGCCAACAACCCGCAACCTCGATGTCCTACCTGTGTTTGCTTTTCGCGGAAGAAGTTGGTGTTCCCCGAACGAAGGGCATGGCTGCCTAATTGTCTCTGCCGTTATTTCTGTAAGTTATAATTTGCAGCAGTGCTAACCAGCCGCGCCAATCCGGGAGTACGTCGTTCGCTCTGGGTGGCTCTTGGCTTCTTTTGCTGTGCGCTTATCGCTTTTTCCGCGGTTGTACAGGTTTCGCATAGTCATGCCGCCGGAGAATCCGTTCAGTCCGATTGCGCACTTTGCCATACGGCGCATGTCGTTGCTGAACCAGCGGTCGCGCAATCGTTGCCGCATACCGCTTGGATTGTTGCGACGGTTTCGACTGCGTTGCAGCCAGTTCGCGCCAGGCACTTCTCCGCGTTCTCCCTCTTTACCCGGCCTCCGCCTGTGGACCTTCCTTTCGCCTAAAGCAACGTCGAAGTAAACCAAACAGGATCCATGGAGGCCGCTTATGCCTGGGCATAGCCTCATCTTTAAAAGACATCATTGGTTGTTTGCCGCTCTCGCGGTCTTCTGCTGTGCGCTGGTCGCGTTCAGTGGCATCGTACAGATTGCGCATACGCACCCGACCGGCCAATGGGCGCAGTCTGACTGCGCGCTTTGCCACACGGCGCACATTGTCGTGCAACCCGCGGTTCCACAACCTTTGGCACAAACCGTCATGGTTGTGGCGAGGGTATCGACTGCCCCGCAGCCGGTACGCGCGCAGTTCTTTTTTGTCTTCTCGCTCTTCACCCGGCCTCCGCCTGTGGACCTTGCTTCCGCATAAAAGCAACGTCGAACTCAAAAAACACGGAATCACTGGAGGCTCATCATGCGCACACATGCGCAACGCATCGTCGTTTTTCTATCTCTCATCGCCCTTTCCCTTGCAGCGCCATTCCTTAAGGCGCAGTCCGCAGGCAGCGCCGGGACTGTTATCGGCACAGTGACTGATCCTTCGGGCGCTGTCGTTGGTGGCGCAACCGTCTCGATCGGCAACCTGGTCAGCGCTTATGCGCGTACCGAGGTCACTGACAAAGCGGGACATTATCAGTTCACGAATCTTCCGTTGAACCCTTATCACGTGACTTTCAGCGCCACCGATTTTGGCTCGGCGACGCAGGATGTCGATGTGCGCTCCACCGTGCCAGTCACGCTCAACATGGCTCTGCAGGTGGGTGCTGCCTCGAGCACGGTGACGGTCGAAGGCGGACAGGACCTGGTGGAGAATGACTCCACCTTTCACACGGATGTGGACCGCGGGCTTTTTCAGAAGCTGCCTCTGGAGAGCCAGTCATCTTCTGTAAGTTCGCTGGTCACGCTCGCGTCGCCCGGCGTAGCCGCGGACTCCAACGGGCTCTTCCACGGCCTGGGCGATCATGCCTCGAATTCCTTTTCGATCGATGGCCAGCCCATTACGGATCAGCAGAGCAAGGTGTTCTCCAACCAGATTCCCTCGAACTCGATTCAATCGATCGAGGTGATCTCGGGTGCGCCCCCGGCGGAGTTCGGCGGAAAGACCAGCCTCGTCATCCAGGTGACGACGCGCTCAGGTCAGGGCGTTACCAAGCCCACGGGTAGTTTGAGCACCTCCTACGGAGCCTTTGGTTCGGCCACGGGAGCGTTCGATCTGAGCTACGGCGGCAAAAATTGGGGCAACTTTGTTGAACTCGACGGGCTGAATACGGGGCGCTTTCTCGATCCGCCGGAATTTGTCGTCTTCCACGATAAGGGGAACGAGGTGAACCTGTTCGATCGCGTGGACAGGCAATTCACTGCGGTCGACTCCGTCCACCTGAACTTCAATTACAGCCGGTCCTCGTTTCAGACGCCGAATGCCTACGACAACCTGAACATACAAAATGTGGTGAGTGGGGGCGCGGGAAGCAGCCCTGTCTTTGCCTCAGTTGGCAACACCGATCAGCGATCGAAGATTGAAACGTTCGATATTGCGCCCAGCTACACGCGCATCACGAGTGCCAACTCAGTCTTCAACTTTGGCGGTTACGTTCGCAGAGATGCTTACAACTATTACCCGAGTGGCAATCCACTGGCCGACCTGGGGCCGACCAACCTTCAGACCTCGTCCATCGCGCAATACCGTACGCTTACCAACGCCGGACTGCGCACCGATTTTTCCTATGTGAAGGGGATTCACAACATCAAGGTCGGCGCGAACTACTCGCAGACCTTTCTTCGAGAGAACGACAGCCTTGGCGTAGTCGATGCTACTTACAATTCGCCCTGCGTTGACAACCTGATCGACAACAGCCCACAGCCGGGATTATCTGATCCGATCCAGTGCGCTGGAGCCGGGCTGGCGTCAAATGATCCCGCGGTCAACCCTGCCGGAACCTACAACGCCGTGCTTGCTCCCTATGACCTTACGCGTGGGGGCAGCCTCTACCACTATTTCGGTCACACCGACGTGAAGGAGTTGGCACTCTATGCGGAAGACCAGATCAAGAAAGGGAACTGGCTCTTCAACATAGGCATGCGTGGCGATTTCTACAATGGACTCACGACGGCGCGGCAGGCCGAGCCGCGCGTAGGTATTGGCTACAGCGTGAAATCAACCAACACCGTGCTGCGTGTTTCATACGCACGTACTCTGGAAACGCCTTTCAACGAGAATCTTGTGCTCTCCAACTCCGGGTGCCAGAACGAAGTATTGGCTCCGCTGTTGAAATGCACGCCCGGCGTCTCGGGAACGCTGCAGCCTGGCTTTCGCAACGAGTTCCATGCAGGCTTCCAGCAGGCTGCAGGCAAGAATTTCGTCTTCAGTGGCGATTACATTTGGAAGTACACGCACAACGCATTTGACTTCAGCATACTGGGCAATACGCCCATCACGTTCCCTATCGACTGGCACAACTCGAAGATTCCTGGCTTTGCGTTGCGTGCCGATGTGCCGAACTTTCATCACTTCAGCGCGTTTGTGGTGATGTCGTCGGTGGCGGCCCGCTTCTTTCCCCCGCAGTCGGCCGGAGCCGGAGCGACTGTGGGACAGGGAGGGTATCCGTTCCGTATCGATCATGACGAGCGCTTCAACGAAACGACGCATGTGCAATACCAGGTGCCTGGGAATCATCTGCTCAGGCCGTGGATCTCGTTCAACTGGCGTTACGATAGCGGCCTGGTTGCTGGATCTGTGCCTTGCTACAACGTCACCGATCCAAATAGTCGCTGCAACCCGATCAACGGCGGACCCTCGGTGACGCTGCCGAATGGTCAACCAGGAATCGACCTGAGCGGCCTCACGGCCGACCAGCAGTTCGAAGCCGGCCTTGCCTGTGGTGGAGTGAAAGCAACGCCGACGACACCGCTGCCGAGTCCGTGCCCTGCCGCCGAACTTACATCGAACCTGGTGAAAATACCAGCGCCGGGAACGGAGAATGACGACAAGAACCCGCCGCGCATTCAGCCCCGCAATCTCTTCGACGCGTCGATCGGCGAAGACAACATCTTCAAGGGAGACCGGTACAAGTGGAGCGTGCATTTGACCGCGATTAACCTTGCCAACAAATACGCGCTCTACAACTTTCTGTCGACGTTCAGCGGCACGCACTACGTGACGCCGCGTGCGATGTCGGCAGAGATCGGCTTCCACTTCTAGCTCAACAGCTTGTCTTTTTCAGGCGCTTCAGAGACGGGTATTTGTAACCGTCTCTGAAGCCGGCTCTTTGAAAGGAGGCGGTTGTGACGGTAGGAATTTATCCAGGAAAGGGCAGCAGGCGGAGAGTCCGTCTTGTTCGCTGGAAGCGCTCTGAGAGGGTGGGGCTGGCTTTGGTGCTGGTGCTCGTCGTGATCGAGACGATCTGCCTCGCGTTGTGGTTGATGAGTCACTCTTTTGACTAGGAAAAGTGCGGACCGACCTTGGCTGTACCCAACACAAGCCAACAGAAGGCTTGAATGGGCCACCCGGGCTTTTGGGAGGCGGAAAGCAAAAACTCATTCGGACAAGTGTGATCCTGAGTAGGCTTTGCGGCTTACAGCAGGCCGGCTTCAAGGTAGGGCAGCATGGCTGCGCCGAGCAAGCCGGCGTCGGGGCCGGTAGCTGCCGGAACAACGTAGGTCTTGCCTGCAGTGAAGGGCTGGTCTGCTTCCGGCTGGGTGAGGTTGTAGATGTAGCTGAGGCGGCGGAGTTCCTCGAACATGGTTGGGGCAAAAAGATCCCAGCCGCTGACGACCCCACCCCCGATCACGTAGAGCGGCAGGTTCAGCACATTGACCAGCATGGCCAGGGCCATGCCCAGGTACTTGCCGGCCTGCGCGAAGATCTGGCGCGCCGGTTCGTCTCCGTCGCGGGCGAGTTCGGCGAGGTCGCGGGCGGTGAATTCGCCTTGACTCTGAATGCTGCGGGAGATCTGGCGGGCGATACGGGGCGCACTTCCGCGTTCAGCGGCGCGGGCCGCTGCACGGCCGATTGCGGTGGCCGAAGCATATTGTTCGATGCAACCCAGGCCGCCGCAGCCGCAGGGCAGGCCCTTCTCGACGACGGGAATATGGCCGCCTTCTCCGCCCATACCGATCATGCCGTGCCAGATTTTTCTACCGAGAATGAGGCCCGCGCCCACGCCTGTACCCAGGGTGAGCATGCACATGGAGTCGCCGGGCATCTCTTTGCCGGCACCGCTTTTCCACTCGGCCAGGGCGGCCGCGTTGGCGTCCTTGTCCACGATGACCGGTGCGTGGAGATTGGCTTCCATGGCGTCTCTCAGCAAAAAGTTATTGAACCCGGGCAGGTTGGGCGGGCGCAGGAATTTGCCTGCAGGCAGCTCCAGCGGGCCGGGCGCGCCGATACCCACGCCCATCAATTGATAGCCTGGGCCGCATTCGCCGAGCACCCGCCGGATGGCGTCACACATATCGCCCACCACGACGAGCGGGCCATGGCTCACGCGGGTGGCAAGATTCACGAACGCCAGACGATTCCAGGCCGAATCGAATGCTGCGATACGGAGGTTGGTGCCCCCCAGGTCAATGCCGACCGTGACTGGTTCCTTCTTGCCTTTGATTGCTATTTCCGGGTTGCTCAAGCGTACCGCCTCTTCATGGTGACTTCACCACGTTAACAAGGCTTGGGGCTCGAAGCTACCGCCGAAGCATAGGGAACGGACAGGACCGCTTCGGGAGTGGGCAGACAGCATGTTAAGATGAAGTCTCCTGGGCGGTTAGCTCAGTTGGTTAGAGCGCCTGCCTTACAAGCAGGATGTCGGGGGTTCGAGTCCCTCACTGCCCACCAGGAACCCTTCCAAAAAGATAGTCCCAAATAGTCCCAGTTAAAGCATTTTCGCAAAATGCTGCCCTGGCGCTGCATTCAAGCTACAAATCACTCCACATCCGGCGGAAGGTTTGCTTTTGAGGATGCTGCCGGCAGTGTGAAATGAAATGTCGCACCGCATCCGCCGTTGCCGTTGGCCCATATCCGGCCGCCATGTGCCTCCACGATGGATTTACAGATAGCCAGGCCCATGCCGCTGCCTTGTGGCTTCGTCGTGAAGAACGCATCGAATATCTGGTCGGCCTTATCGTGCGGCAGCCCCGGTCCTGTGTCGTTGACTGAGGTCTGAATTTGGCCGTCCTCTCTGAGTTTCGATTTGACCGTGAGCACTCCGCCGGTCTCGCTCATCGCCTCGATGCCGTTCAACATCAGGTTCATGAGCACCTGCTGGATATGCACCCGGTCTGCAACGGCGTTGGGGAGAGCATCAGCAAGATCCGCACGCATGGAAATTGCGTGACGGGTGGCCTCAGATCGCAACAGCGAAACCATCTCGGGGATGATTTCGTTCATCGCGAGCAGTTCTCGTTTGAGAGGGGCCTTCTTATACAACGACCGCAAGTGCTCGATTATCGCGGTGGCTCGCGCTCCGTCTTTCAAGATTCTCTCTGCTGCCTGACGAACCTCATCAAGGTCCGGCCGATCGCGGTTAAGCCATAGCAGGCTGGCGTGTGCGTTGGTAATTGTCGCCGTGATTGGCTGTTTCAACTCGTGAGAGATGGAGGCCGCCAGTTCACCCAGCGTGTTGATTCGGTTCACATGCGCCAGGTCAATCTGGAGCTGTTCGGCGCGCTTGCGGTCCTCAATGTCGGTCGCCACCGCGCACCATTTCACGATCTTGCCTGGTTTGTCGCGCAGAAGCCGGGCTCGCGTCATGAACCAGCGATAGTGTCCATCGGATCCGCGCCGCAAGCGAGCTTCATATTCCAGCGGTTGACCGTTGGCATAGGACATTCTCCATCGATCGAGGACCCGCGTGAGATCGTCGGGGTGAATCGCCTTCTCCCAACCTAAACCTGACGCCTCTTCTAAGTTCATGCCCGTGTATTCAAGCCATCCCCGGTTGAAGAAGGTGCGATGGCCACTGGGGTCGCCAACGAATGCCAGCGCCGGCATGGTTTCCACTGCTTCGCGAAACTTCTGTTCCTCTCGCTGCAGTTCTCGCACATGGTTTTGATACAGCCACCAGAGCAACGCAAACAAGGCAGCCGCACTGAGCGCACGGAACCACCAGGTGCTCCACCAGGGCGACAGAATCCTTAGGTGAAGCGCGACTCCCTGCTCATTCCAGACTCCATCGTTATTCGAGGCCCTGACACGAAACGTATAGTTGCCTGGGTCAAGATTGGTATAAGTGGCATGCCGGTGCGTGGCATCCGTGTATTGCCAGTCTCGATCGAAGTCATCGAGTTTATAGGCATACCTGTTTTTCTGTGGGGCAGTGAAGTCCAGCGCAGCGAACTGGAAGCGGAAGACCGATTGGTCGTAGCGAAGCGTAATGCTCGATGCGGCATGGATGGCCTGCCGGAGCGGCGAGTCCTTGGCCCCGATCTTTACTGGTTGGTTGAACAGATCAAACTCGGTGAGCACCACCGGAGGCGGCGTTGGATTACGAACAAGCTTGTCGGGATAGAAGGCGTTCAACCCGTCGGAACCACCGAAAAACAGCCGGCCGTCGGGCGCTTTGGCGTGGCAATGCCAAGAGAACTGATCGCCCTGGAGGCCGTCGTACATATCGTAGTTGCGGAAGGTCTCGGTTCTGGGATCGAATCTGGACAATCCCTTGACCGTGCTCACCCACACGTTGCCCTGGTTATCTCCCAGGACCCCCAAAACGGCATTGTCCGGCAAGCCATCCTTCTCGGCGTAATGATGTGTGAACTTGCCAGTCTCCGGATCGAAACGAAACAGCCCGGTGGTGGGCGAGGCGACCCAAAGACCGGTGCCGTCGGAGTAGAGGTCCTGCGTCCAGTTCGCGACCGGATTGCCTGGCTGGCTCGGGTCCATGAGATAGGTTGTGAACCTCAGCGTATGGGTGTCGAGCCGCACCAGCCCCCAATTGGAGGTTGCCATCCACAGCATGCCGCGTGGATCGAGCAGCAAGGGAATCACCCAGCCATCTTGCAGGCCAGCGGGGTTCCCAGATTCCGGGGGGAAATGGGTAAAGCGCCGCCCGTCGAAATAATCCAGCCCGTCGCCATGCACTCCAATCCACAACCCTCCGTGGGCGTCCGGAACGAGACTGCTGATATTGTTACTCGTCGGACTGTCGGAGTTCCTGGGATCATGGCGAAAATGCGTGACGTGCTGTCCGTCCAGCCGGTCCAGTAGTCGGTCTAAGCCGCCACCGTAGGTTCCTGTCCACACCGCCCCGTGAGAGTCCAGGGCAACCTCCCGCTCCGGGCCGGGGCTCAGGCTGCCGGGATCACCGGGATCGGCGACGTAGTGGGTGAAGCGCTGCCCATCGAAGCGATCCAGACCCGCTTCCGTTCCGATCCAAAGCGCGCCCGCGGAACCCATCGCGAGTGCGGTGACGACGTTGTTGCTGGGGCTTTTGGGATCCTGAGAAACGTGGCGATAGGTGATGAATCTTGCCGCCCCGCCTGCCAACCGGTCGACTCCGGTCGACCGCATGCCGAGCCACAGCGCGCCCGAGGCATCCTCATACAGAGCGCCCCAGTTGATTACGTTACTGCTCGAGCTGGAAGAATCGTTTGGGTCATGGAGATAGCGGGTAAACGTTCCGTTGTCGCGATCCATCAGATTCAGGCCATTGTTGGTAGCCACCCAAAAGCGCCCTGCCCGATCCTCATACGTCATCATCACATTGTCGTCGCTTAGGCTGGATGGACTCCGGGGGTCATGCAGATAGCGAATAAATGTGTGGGTTCTGGAATCGAAGCGGTTCAATCCGCGTAACGTGGAAAACCACAGATTGCCTCCCCGGTCCTGGTAGATGCGGACTAAATCATTGTTGCTCAGACTGGCGGGATCATCGGGGTTGTTTCTATACCGCGTAAAGTGGCCGGTCGAGGGGTCGACCACGCTCACGCCCTGACGGTATGTCGCGACCCAGAGCAAGCCGGTTGTTGCGTCGAGGTAGATGTTCCGAACATCGGTATCGCCGAAGGTAGTTGGATGGTTTGGATTATGCCTGTAAGTGAAAAATCTGCCGCTGGTCCGATCGAAACGGCTCAGTCCACCGGAGGTAGCGACCCACAACGTGCCGGATTTGTCCTCAACAAGGGAGCGGGCCTGATAGCCGGGCAGGCTGGTTGCATCATCGGCTCGATAGCGATAATGAACAAAAGAATCGGTGTCCCGATCGTACCGGTCGAGGCTCTCCTGTGTCCCTACCCACAAAACGCCGGCTCGATCCACATAGAGCGCCAAAATCGTGTCGCAGGCGAGGCTGCGGTCGTCCTGGCCGTCGTACCGGTAGACCTTGAAGGTGTACCCATCGTAACGATTCAAACCACCGAGCCACGTGCCGAACCACATGAATCCCTGCTTGTCCTGGGCGATAGCCCGCACGTCGGAGTGCGAGAGGCCGTCCTCAACGGAAAGATGGGTGAAGCTTAGTTTCGCGGGCGAGGCGCGGCTGCGGAGAGACTGCTCGGCATTGCTGTGCAGCGCATCTGCCTGGTCTCTTGCCAGGTTTCCTGCCAGGTTTCCTTCGTGGTCCCCGGTGATCTGAGACATCCGGGCACGTTCTGTCGCGGGGCGATTCTGTTCCGAACCCGGGACCATCGAGACCGCAAGAGGCAGGGCTGCGAGCATGACAGCGATCTGGATGACGGAAGTCCGTCGCATTCCTCTCCTGTTGCCTTTCTGCCCTATGCCGGTAAGCTCTTCGATCCTCTTTCTGAGTCCGGCATCCAGCGTGGATCTCCCCGTTCAATGAATTCTCGGCTTCACTTGCAAGCGAATCAAGATCGTCAGGAGACAAAGGCGCAATACGTTCCTCTTCCGGCTCCCCTCTGTCTAAGCAAATCGTTTCAGGCGCTACAAAAGAGAGAGCATACTCCTGCGGGGTTGGTTTTCTCTTTTCAGGGGCCGCTCGGGGGGTGGCTGGAGTGTAGATCAGCAAATCTGAATCGATCAAGAGCTCCTATGCAAAGGCCCTTGCGCTGTCGACTTCCACTCAGCCAACAGAATGACTTCCACTGCGCATTTCGGGCGTGGCTCCGTTTCACCTTTCAAAAAGCAGGCATGCAATAGGGTCGGGCTGTGGGGATTTTGCCAAAAAAGTTCATGGCAAGGTCAGGTGCCCGCTTGCTGTCGAGCGGAAGAGAGTTCTCCTTTAAGTGATTGAATCCAAGCATGTTGAGTAGAGAGTCGGAATGAGTGGCAGAGGCTTGTTTTCGCCTTACCGGCAGGATGCCGGGTGGTTCGAGTCCCCCACTGCCCACGCAGTTGCCGCTTCACTTTTCTCAAAAGATACGATGCAAGTTAGCCGTGCGAAACCGGCCGGATTCCACAGCAGGCGTTGACGATGTTGACTCTCGCATCGCGGAATTTACACCAAGGTCGTAATTGCCAGTGCTTTTAAAGATGGTTTAATTTCTTATTCTTCAGGATCAGATCATCTGAGAGAGAAAAGATGACGCACGCAAAACCTTGTAATGGCGCCTTGAGTCATAGAGAAGTGAAAGAGTTGGAAGAGGACGCAGACCTGCGGTTGTACACCTGCGGCGTTTGCGGGAAGAGAAATCTCTACGCCGTAAAGGATGAGGCGGGCAAGTGGGTCCCGGAACCTCATCAGACGCCTCTATTGGCAGAGCGAATGAGTTGCGACTGAGATTTTGACCAGCCGCCGACACCTGGCCGCTGTCTCGAGAGCAGAACCAGCATAGGTGTACCCGGTCGACATCGGATGCTTGACCGGGATTTTCATCAGGAAAAATCCAACTTTCCTAATTCTTCTTTGCGGTGAGCGAGCCCGGCTACAGCATTTTCACTTCTGGTGTTTACAGAGCAACGACTCCCATGGCGGCTTTTCCTCAAGTACCGGGGTCCCCGGCAAGCTTGCTTGCTGGGGTGGAAGAAAAGCCGCACTTCGCCGCACCCTCCTGTGCGGAGTAGAAGTGAAAATGCTCTAGCCTCGTATTCGACAGCCGTTTGCATGGAGCCCTCGGTTCCACTACAGTGAGGGCGTGCCGGGCCTGAAGCAGTTTCACATCCTCGCCGCAGCGAGCAATGGCTTACCAGACCACAGTCATTCGAGAAATGCTTTAGTCCTTGTTGTGCGGAGGTCCATTTGAGGTACCTGCTCGTCTCGATGCTCCTGCTTGTCAGCCTTTCCGCTTTCTCACAAAAGGCTGCAGTCCCCGTGATCGAATACACTTCGGTCCCGAATTTCTTTCAGCTTCCACCCGACATTTACTTTGGCGAGGCGGCCGGTGTGGCGGTCAACTCCAAGGGCCATATCTTTGTCTTGTCGCGCGGCAACTCCACCGGGCCGGCTTACGGTGCGGCCGCGACGCAACTGCTGGAATTCAATCCTCAAGGCAAGTTTGTCCGTGAGATTGGGCACAACCTGTATGCGTGGTCGTACGCCCATGCGGTGAAGGTCGATGCGGAGGACAACATCTGGGTTGCGGACAAGGGCTCGGACATGGTCATCAAGTTCGACGCGGAAGGGCGCGTGGTGATGGTGTTCGGACGTAAGCAGGAGGCGTCGGACGAGGGCACGGAGCCGCTCAGGCACGTGAAACCGCCGCTGCCGCCTGTGGATGGAATGTTTCGCCAGGTGACCGACATGGCGTGGGACAAGGCGGGTAACACATACATCAGTGATGGTTACGTGAACTCGCGCGTGGCGAAGGTGGATAAGGACGGCAACTGGATCAAGTCCTGGGGTGAGCCGGGCGATAAGCCGGGCCAATTCATGACTCCGCACAGCATCGCGGTGGATGCGAAGGACAATGTCTATGTGGCCGATCGCGGTAACCGGCGGATTCAGGTGTTCGATGGCGACGGCAAGTTTCTGCGCCAGATCGTGATCGATGTGCCTTTGGATCCGAACGCGCCCGCAGCGATTGGACCCAGGCCCGTGCCGGCCACAACCGGCAATCTGACGGGGCAGCCCGGGGCTCCCTGGGCCATCTGCATTACGCCCGGGCCGAACCAGGTTTTGTTTGCGGCGGATGGATATCCAGGGCGGATATACAAGATGACCCTGGACGGCAAGGTGCTTGGGTACCTGGGCGGCTCGGGCAAGCAGCTGAAGCAATTCGGATGGATCCACGAGATCGCCTGCCCATCAGAGAACGAACTGCTGGTGGGCGAGCTGCTGAATTGGCGCGTGCAGAAACTGGAGTTGCAGCCTGTTCCTTAGAGCAGGCCGCAAAAAAAAGTCCTGATTCAATGATTTCGCGGCAGCGGACATCCTCGCGGCAGCGAGCATTAGGCACTGAAGTACGTTTTCTTTCAGGTGCTACCTATCCCCGAGCAAAAACGTACCTCAGGGGCTGAACAGGTTGCGGAAAAAGTCACTTTAAGAGAGGAATCGCTCCCTCAGCGGCTAAAGCCGGATTCATTACAAAGCAGTTATGTACGGCCTAAAGGGCGTACCCTTCAAAGAATTGAGTTTTTCCGCAGCCTGTTTAAGGCCCGAGGTACGCTTTCAAATAGCCGGGAATCAAGCCGCGCCCTTCGTCCGATGTCTTTTCGCTCAGCTTCGCCGTGCCATCAACGCGCCAAAATAGGGGCCTTCAGATTCCGCGTGAAAACTAAACCAGGTCCGCAAACTGAATTGTCATCTCGACCGGAGCGCAGCGAAGTGGAGAGATCTGCGGTTCTCTTTCGGCCAACCCTCAAAAGCTCTGAAGGGTACTGCCTACCTCGCCGCAGCGAGCATTACATGCTGCGAAAAAACTCAATTCTTTGAAGGGTACGGGGCTGAAGCCCCTCTTGTAAGGAAGGCCATTTTGGCACGGCCTAAAGGCCGTGCCCTACCTGTTTGTTTGTGCCCAAAAAAATGCTGGCCTGCCTCGCCGCAGCGAGCAATGGGTGCAGACCGGCCTTGCTGCAGCGAGCATCCTCGCGGCAGCAAGCTAAGCTGCCGCCCTTTGCGTGGCTTTATCTCAAAGAAAACCACACCTCGTTGCTCTTACCGGGCCACGGTAAGAGCGAAAACGCTTTAACCACGCCCGATGAAGGGCATATTCGTCGCCATCACGGTGATGAATTGCACGTTCGCTCCGAGCGGTAGACTGGCCATGTACTGCACAGCTTCACCAACGTGCTTCACATCCATGCGCGGTTCGACCAGGATGGCTCCGTTCGGTTGCAAGGAGCCGACAGGAGTTCCCGTCATCTCCGGACCGGCGTTGCCGATGTCGATCTGGCCGCAGGCGATGTGGTAGGGGCGACCATCGAGCGAAAGAGATCGGGTTAACCCGGTGATCGCGTGTTTGGTCGAAGAATAGGGAGCGGAATTGGGCCGCGGCACGTGAGCAGAGACAGAGCCGTTGTTGATGATGCGGCCGCCCTGAGGCTGCTGTGCCTTCATCTGGCGAAAGGCCTCCTGCGCGCAGAGAAAGGATCCGGTCAGGTTTACATTCACCACTTCGCACCATTCTTCGTAAGTGAGATTTTCAAACGAAGTTTGCGTATTGACGCCGGCGTTGTTGAAAAGCACATCCAGGCGGCCGAACTTGTTCTGGGTTGCGGCGAACAGGGCGCGCACAGAATCCGGTTGGCGCACATCGGTGACGACGGGGAACATGGCAGGCCCTGTTCGGTCCGCCATGGCCGCAGTTTCCTCAAGGGCCGCCAAGCGCCGGCCTGCAAGCACGACGGAAAACCCGGCGGATTGCAGGGCCAGAGCGGCAGCCCGGCCGACACCACTGCCTGCTCCGGTGACAATGGCTGTTTTTGCGTGGGGCTGGTTGGGATCAGAATGCAAGGGTCTTTCCTCAAGGCGCTGCGGTGACTCGTGGTTTATTTCGCGAAGAAGCGGTAGCGAATGTCCCAGTGGGCGGTTTGGCCGGGCGCGATGACGAAGTGATGGTAGGCTTCGGGGCAAACGGTGGTGCGCGGCGACCAGAAGTTGAAGCGGGACATGGGATTGTCGCCCGTCTGTTCCACGCCTACGCCGGTCCGGGTGTCTTCCGTCACGATGTCGTAGTCCTTCGGACTGTCAGAGTAGCCGGTGATCCAGCTTTCTACGGATTGGTGGGGTTGCAGTTCGGTGCGGTAGACAATTTGCTTGCCCTCGGTGCCGGCCAGGGGTTCCATTGATTTTTCCGCCTTCGGTTCGAACGGGAAGCGTACGACCATGCCCGGTCCGCTGGTCGCCCCGTCAAGCACGAAGAAGTCGTGGTCGTAGACCTGGGTATCGATGGTTTTGCTGCCGGTATTTTTCAGAGTATGGTGCAGCACCAGCACGGGCTCATGGGCATCGAGCGTCACGGTCTTGCGGTAGTCGTAGGCGTAGCCTATGGGCGATTTCAATTCCTGTCGGAACTCGACGGCGCGCGCGGAGTTGTGCACGGTCCACTTGCCGCCGTCGATGATGGGATAGAAGTTCATGAACTGGTAAGGAGCATCCTTCTCTTTGCGCAAGACGCCGACGCCGATCTTCACGAAGAGGCCGCCGGGCTTGGTCTTGTCGTAGTCGAGGCCTCCGTCTTCAGAGCGGAACTCCTCCACCGGGCCGGTGATGGCATCGGCGATCAACGGGTCGTATTTCGGAAACCAGACTCCGAAATACGTGTGTCCTTTGTAAGAGAGACAAGGGATCACTCCCGACCAGTCGAAGCGCGTGGAGCGATAATAACCATTCTTCGCGTCTGGCAAATAGAGAACAGCGTCGACGGCTCCGTTGGAGATGGTTGCTTTTGGATACTGCGCCTGCGATGCCTCCCCGCAGCCGCGCGTTTGCCCGGAAGGTTCTGCTGCGTGCGCTGTGAGGGTTGCTGCGGCCAGAGCGAATGCCGCCAGGGAGAGGGCAGTGCCTAAGGTAGGTTTCATGGTCAGCACGTATTTTAGAGCAGAACCCGATTAGCTGTGCCCGGTCGACATCGGGGAAGTTGGATTTTTCTTGATGAACAATCCAGTCAAGCGTCCTTGCCGCTGGGTAGGGTTGCGCCGGGGCCGACGGTTGCGAGATAACAAAGGGGTCACTACACCAAACGTCAAAAATCGTACGATAAGGCTCAGTTGTAAGGACCTATTGCCTTCAGACAATCATTCCGAATACGTTTTTGCGATTCGAATTGCTGAGTTTTGGACAGATTTGAAGATCGTTGTGCTGGTAGGTCCCTCTTCGATTCAATTGCTTCATTTCTGTCGCTGAGTAACTCAGAGATTTAGCAACAGTTGACACTGATGGATGCGCTGTTCAGCTTTCGGCTTGGCGACCATTCGACCTAAATTTCACTGCTGCTTACCCCTAAAATGCCGCTGCTGAGAGACAGGCTCAAATTTTAGGGTGGCGTACACTTGGGATAATTGAACACCCCGCGCTGTTCGATTCCGAACAACACAGTTCGATTGTGGACATGCCCCGCTGATTTCCGAACTTGGCCGGGGCTCCATCTGCATCATTTGCAGTGGTTTGTGTCAGGCTTGAATTGGCGATCGAAATGCTTATTCACAATGGAAAAGTCCAGGGGAATCTATCAATGTCAATTGCAACTACCGTTCGTGCCCTCCGCCGTTCGCCGGGTGAGACGGCACTCGCAATTTTGGCCGTTGCCCTTGGCATTGGTCTCTCCGTAACTCTGTTCGCGATTGTGAAGGGTTTTGCATGGAGCGAGCCCAATGTGCCAAAACCCGCGGAACTGCTGCGCATCGATCTCAACCCGTCCGATACGCCATCGATTGCGAACAATGCGAAATCCCTGAAATCAGTTGCCGGAGTGGTGGTCACCGGCGCCAATCTGATGGCTGCCGGCTCGCCGGTCCGCGTGAACGCCGCCTTCGTCTCGCCGGAGTTTTTTGGGCTGCTGGGCGTGAAGCCCTCCCTCGGCACAACGTTTGGCACCGAACCCACTGAGCGCAATGTTGTCCTTAGCTATGACTGTTGGGCGGTACGCTTCCAGAGCGATCCCCGTATCGTTGGTAAAACGATCCGCCTGAACGGACAACTCGCATTGGTGACTGGCGTGATGCCGAGCGATTTCGGCTTTCCTGGGTCCGAGGACCTCTGGATGAGCTGGCCCCACGATCTGCAGCATACGATCGTTGTAAGTGGCCGCGGGTCCGATGCCTTTATTCTGGCGCGCCGTGCGCCGGGTGTAACCCTTGACGAAGTACGCGCCGAGATCAATGTCATCGATAAGCGTACCCACCCGCAGAGCAGCCTCGAAGCACCCCGGCCGCCTGTAAGCATGAGTGCCTTTTCGGACCGGACCGCGAAGAGCAGCGTAAAAATCCTCATGACCGCGGTATTCGCCTGCTGTTTTCTGGTATTGCTGATCGCCTGCAGCAACGTGGCGCTCTTAAATCTGGCGCGAGCCTCACGCCGCGTAACTGAGTTCGCGATCCGGGCGGCCCTGGGGGCCAGTCGTCGCCGCATGTTGTTCTCGGTGCTTGAAGAAAGTATTGTGATCTCCGCTGCAGGCGCGATTATCGGTGTTGCCTTCGCCCGTTATGCCGTTGAAGCGTTCCGGGCGCTCATTGCGCGCGAGTCGGCACTCACCGGAGGGTCGCAGCATTGGGTCCGATACGAATTGGATGGAAGCGTGTTGTTGTTTGTCATTGCCCTGATGCTGCTCGCCACGCTGGCGGCGGGATTGTTTCCCGCCTGGAAGGCGTCTAGGGTTTCAACGGAAGGGCTATTGCGCCAGGGTTCGCCAGCGGTCACCCTCTCGAAAGGGAAATTAGGAATGGTCCTGATCCAGGGCCAGATCGGGGTTTCGTTTCTGCTGATGGTGCTCTCCGGACTGGTGATTTCCGCCGCCTTGCGGTTTCAAAAGCCGCTCGCCTGGGACCCAGCTCATGTCGCTTCCGCACGCATCGCCTTTGACGCGGTCAATTACCCGGATGCCGCATCCAAGTCACGCTTCGTGGCCCGCCTTGAACAGGAGCTGCGCCGTGAGCCGGATGTCTCGGCAATCGCTTTCACCAGCGCTGAGCATGTCCGGCGGGCTGCCACCGTAGCCATCCAGGCACAGCAAAATGCGACAACCCGGACAGTCGATTTCGTGAACGCCGAGCGGCACGATGTATCGCAGTCCTATTTCGGGTTGTTCGAAACACGATTGCTGGCCGGGCAGTTATTCAGGTCCGACGCTACCGATGAGGCAGTAATCAACGAGACTCTCGCCCGGAAGCTGTGGGGAAAAGCGGATGCCGTGGGCCGCGCGTTCGTAGCAGACAGTCATTCCATGCGGGTAGTCGCCGTGATTTCGGATATTCAAACCTTAAAGCCGGCAGACTCGAATCCGCAGCCCGCCATGTACGTACCAATTTCCTTCAGTTCGCGCGATGAGGTAAGCATTCTGGTCCGCAGCCGCACCAGCGGAGCCGCAATGTTGCCACTGTTGCGCAAAGCCGTTGCAAGCGTCGATCCGCGTCAAGCCCTCTATCAGGTGTATACCGCCGCCGAGATACAGAAGCTCGAAGCGATCGGTCTCGAGATTCCCGCCTGGTTGCTTGGCATGGCAGGTCTGTCAGCTTTCGTCCTCTGCTCAGCCGGTACCTGGGGGGTGTTCTCGCTTGCAGCCCGGCAGCGAACGCGTGAAATGGGAATCCGCCAGGCCTTTGGTGCGCAACGGCATACGGTCGTCCTGTCGATGCTTGGATCGAGCTTCAGGAAACTTGCCGCGGGACTGGCTATCGGCCTCGCGCTTTCCGCTGCGGGCGGCCGTATTGTCGCAGCTAATTTCGGCGTCGCCGAATATGAGAGTCTGATCTATGTGAGCGTCTCCGCACTGATGCTGGGCTTAGGCTTGATCGCTACCCTTGTCCCCGCATTACAGGTGACGGCCATGCCGCCGCTCGAGGCGATCCGAGACTTATGAAACAGACCGCCTCAGCCTGTTGAGGACTAAATGACTTTTTGTACCAAATCGTCGCCTATGCCCCTTCTACAATTCAGCATATATCGCGAGGCGCGGACTTGCGGAAACGAACGTTTGTGCAATAACTCCCAAACCAGCCCAAATCCAAGCTTTTCGAGTTGCAAAAAGGTATTGCAATGATAAAGTCATGGGCGATACCTTTCCGCAACTATGCTCATCGGATACGCACGCGTCTCGACCAATGAACAGGACACCACAGCGCAGGCCTCCGCCCTGAAGACGGCGGGGTGTGAGCGCATCTTTCGGGAGAAGGCTACCGGAGGCCGATGGAACCGTCCTGAGCTCCAGCGATTGCTCGACCAACTCCGCAAAGGTGATGTTCTGGTTGTCTGGAAGTTGGATCGCCTGTCGCGGTCCTTGAGAGATGTACTGACTATCATGGAACGGATTCAGGAGGCCAAGGCCGGCTTCCGTAGCCTCACAGAGGCCATCGACACCACTACGCCAGCCGGTCGAATGATGATGCAGATGATCGGATCGTTTGCGGAGTTCGAGCGGGCGATGTTGCGAGAGAGAACACGGGCGGGCCTGGAATCCGCTCGCGGCGAAGGCCGCATCGGGGGGCGCCGTCCGAAGCTGCTACCGCAGCAACAGGCAGAGATAGTGAAGATGGTCGCGCATGGCAAGAAAACAGCTGCGGATGCCGCTCGACTCTTCAATGTCCATCCCGCGACGATCTCCAGGCTTCTTGCGCGGGCGGGCGTCCAAGCCGCCGTCAGTAGGAAGTAGGTCCCCGAATGGGGCTGCGTGAACTTCTTTCTTCCTCGCAGCGCGAGGCAATGGAGGCGATCCCGGTTGATCGCGCCGGACTTATCGAGCATTACGTCCTCAGCGATCAGGATCTCAGCCTGATCCGCCGTCGGCGAGGAGCCCAGAACCGTTTGGGTCTTGCCGTTCAGTTAGCGATTTTGCGGTATCCAGGACGCGCGTTGCTGCCAAACGAGACTCCGCCCCAGGAGTTGCTAAGCTTCCTGGCCCGGCAGCTTGATCTCTCGCCCGCAGCGTGGACCAGCTATGCGGAGCGCGATGAGACACGCCGAGAACACCTGGCCGAGTTACAAGCTCACTATGGGCTGCGATCCTTTGGCATTGGGCAGTACCGTTCGCTTGCAGCATGGCTGATACCGACGGCCCTGCAAACAAATCGTGGTGTCGTCCTGGTCCGGGCCGGTATCGATGAGCTGCGACGGCGGTCAGTTGTAGTCCCGCGATTGGTGGTAATGGAGCGCCTGTGTGCAGAGGTCATCGTCCGTTCCGAACGCCAGCTGTTTGAGATTCTCACGAGGGACCTGAACGACAGACAACGGTCTGAACTTGATGCTCTCCTGAAGCTACGAGGCAGTTCCAAAGTCAGCACGTTCACATGGCTGCGCTCTCCCCCAGGCGCGCCGACCGCGCAGAGCATCCTGCTTCATATCGAACGGCTGCAACATATTCGTAGTCTCGAACTGCGCTCAGACCTAAGTCAACTCATCCATCAGAACCGGCTCTTGCAGCTCGCCCGCGAGGGCGCAACAACAACGGTGCAGCACCTCGCCCGCTTCGACGACCCACGTCGCTATGGAACACTGGTCGCAGTCCTTCTCGAAGCAAGTTCGACACTGACTGACGAGATCCTTGATCTCCACGACCGCTTTGTCGGTTCCATCTTCAATAAAGCTCGCCGTAGACGGGACGAGGCGTTCCAGTCTTCGGGCAAAGCGATCAACGAAAAGGTGCGTCTTTACGCTCGCATTGGGCAGGCACTCCTGGCGGCAAAAGAGCACGGAGCCGATCCCTTCGCCGCCATTGAGAAGATCGTTTCCTGGGTTGATTTCGCCCGCACGGTCTCGGAAGCGGAACAGTTGGCGCAACCGGAAGATTTCGATTTTCTCGGTCTCATCTCAAATGGCTTCCCGCAGATGCGCCGGTACACGCCGGCCATGCTCGACATCTTTGAGTTTCGTGCTGCTCCCGCAGCCCAGCAGCTGTTGGAGGTGATCGACATTCTTCGCGCGATGAATCGGGACAAGAGCCGCTCTGTTCCTCAGAACGCCCCTCTGGAGTGGATCAACCAGCGCTGGCAACCATATGTTGTCACGGGCGAGGGGATAGACCGCCGTTTTTACGAGTTGTGTGCATTGACGGAGCTAAAGAATCGCCTCCGTTCTGGTGATGTCTGGGTAAAGGAAAGCCGTCAATTCAAGGACTTCGAAGCATACCTTCTCGAGCCTTCGAGGTTTGCCGAACTGCGGACGAAACAAGGCCTGTCACTGCCGGTAGAGCTAGATGGTAACTCCTACGCAGCGGAAAGAATCGCGCGACTCAAGCAATCACTTGATGAAGTGGACGGCTTGGCCGCTCGTGGCGAACTGCCTGACGCGGCTGTCAGCGAAAGCGGCCTGAAGATAACTCCACTTACCAACACCGTGCCCGAAAAGGCGAGCGTTCTGATGCGCCGCGCATACTCTCTGCTTCCGCATATCAAGATCACCGACTTGCTCCTGGAGGTTGATCGCTGGACTGGCTTCAGCAGGCACTTCACTCATCTGAAGAGCGGCGAGCCGGCGAAGGATCACGTCCTGTTACTCACAGCAATTCTCGCCGACGGCATCAATCTCGGAATCTCTAAAATGGCTGAGGCCTGTCCGGGCACAACTGCCCGCAAGCTCGACTGGCTCGCATCCCTGCACATCCGGGATGAGGCATACACGAAGGCACTCGCCGAGCTGGTCAATTATCATCATGGACACCCTTTCTCCGAGCACTGGGGAGAAGGCACGACCTCTTCGTCAGATGGCCAGCGATTCCGTGCCAGCGGACGCGGAGAGCAGTCCGGGCAAGTCAATCTACGCTATGGCAACGAGCCGGGCGTGCTCTTCTATACCCACCTCTCCGACCAGTACACGCCCTTTTATACCAAGGTGATTGCCGCGAATGCCCGCGATGCCACGCACGTTCTCGACGGTCTGCTCTACCACGAGTCCGATCTGAGAATCGAGGAGCACTACACCGACACCGCAGGCTTCACCGATCATGTCTTTGCGCTCTGCCATCTGTTGGGATTTCGCTTCGCGCCCCGCATCCGCGACCTCGCCGACAAGCGGCTCTATGTTCCGGGCAAGGAGCGCGACCATCCAACGCTCGCGCCGCTCATCGGCGGTAAGCTCAACCTCAAACTGGTCCGAACGCAGTGGGATGAGATCCTCAGACTCACTGCATCCATCCGGCACGGCACTGTGACTGCTTCGCTCATCATCCGTAAGCTCGCCAGTTATCCCCGTCAGAACAGCCTTCACACTGCGCTGCGCGAAGTCGGCCGCATCGAGCGCACACTCTTCATGCTGGAGTGGATGAGAGACCCTGAGTTGCGCAGGCGAGTCCAGGTGGGACTCAACAAGGGCGAAGCCAGAAACGCCTTGGCTCGTGCCGTTTTCTTCAACCGGCAAGGCGACCTGCGTGACCGCAGTTTCGAGAACCAACGCTACCGGGCGAGTGGTCTCAACCTAATTGTTGCTGCCATCATCCTTTGGAACACCGTCTACCTCGAACGCGCCATCACCGCCTTGCGTGGGCATGGCGTCGCAATCGACGACGAAGCTCTTGTCCACCTCTCACCCATCGGGTGGGAGCACGTCAACTTGACCGGCGACTACACCTGGCAGGCTTTAGGACGCCTCAGGAAGGGCTCATTCAGGCCCCTACGGCCCTTTGCAGCCTCAAACGAGTGATCTGATTTCCTTAGCGTACGATTTTTGACGTTTGGTGTAGTCACCCCACAAAGCCTATCGGGTAAGGGGTTGTCCCGTTTCGCGGCGCATTCTATGAGGGCTGTGGCTGGCATCCTTTAAAGACAAGGCGATGCGCAGGATGCAATACATCCAAAAGCGTGGAAAGGGAATCTTTACTCAATAGCTTTGGTGGTATGCAAGCGGGCTGTATTTGCCACGATTGGTTCTCGCTGGAGGCAGTACACGCCTTTCCATTCAAGACACAGTGTATGAAGTGGCCGCGGAGAGTCTGTTCGCCGCGAAGGAGAACCTATGCTGATTATTCTGATTATTTTGCTTCTTGTGTTCGCTTTTGGCGGGTACAGCCTCGGGCCCGGACTTGGATATTACGGTGGCGGCGGAATCAGCCTCATCCTGCTCATCGTGATCATCCTTCTGCTGCTGAAGGTTATCTAGCATCCTCTGTTCAGATGGGGCTCAACCGGCATGGGCGAACGGTGATTTTCAAAAAGTGCTGAGGGCAGCCCTCCCCCGAAGGAACCCAGCAACAACCGCGAAAACCACCGTTGCTGGGGAGACTTTACAGGCTCCCATGGCGTTTCGCACGCACTCAGTGGTAACAAGCCCTCAAGTCATATTGGCGTTGCGAAAATAAATTTCGCTAGCCCTGAATTTCGAGTCGTGGCTTTAGAGTATTCCTATGGTAAAAGCAGGCAAGGTGGAACGGCCGCACTCCGACGCGCTGGTTTTTTTCGGCGCTACCGGCGACCTCGCATACAAACAGATTTTTCCTTCCCTGCAACGGCTCGCGAAGGCCGGCAGACTGTCTGGTCCTGTGATTGGCGTGGCCAAAGCGGGCTGGAACCTGGATCAGTTCAAAGCTCGCGCGAAAGATAGCCTGGAGAAGCACGGTGGAATCGATCCTGTGGGCTATCCGGCGCTGCTTGAAAAGCTGCGCTACGTGGATGGCGACTATATGGACCCGGCGACCTTCGCCAACGTTCGCAAAGAACTGGGCGACGCGAAGCACCCGATTCATTACCTTGCCATTCCTCCTGGGTTGTTTGGCCAGGTACTTAAGGAATTGAAGGAGTCTGGCTGCTCTGACGGTGGGCGCGTCGTTATTGAAAAGCCCTTCGGTCATGACTCTGCTTCAGCCATGGCCCTGAATCAGACAGTGCATGAAGTATTCGCCGAGGAGGACGTGTTTCGCATCGACCACTTCCTGGGCAAAAACACCGTGCAGAATGTGATCTTCTTCCGCTTTGCCAACACGTTTTTGGAGCCCATCTGGAACAGCCTCTACGTTGAGAGCGTGCAGATCACCATGGCGGAGCAGTTCGACGTGCAGGGTCGAGGCAGCTTTTACGACCCCGTGGGCGCGGTGCGCGACGTAGTGCAAAACCATTTGCTGCAAGTGCTGAGCAACATTGCCATGGAACCGCCGCCCACCCTGAGCGTCGAGAGCCTGCGCGACGAGCGAGCGAAGGTTCTGAAGAGTATCCAGACGTTGAAGGAGAGCGATGTCGTGCGCGGGCAATATGAGGGATATTTGGACACACCGGGTGTGAAGCCGAACTCCACGACGGAAACCTATGTGGCGCTGAAGCTGTGGATTGATTCGTGGCGCTGGCGCGGTGTGCCCTTCTTTATTCGCGCTGGCAAGTCACTGCCGCTGACCGAGACCGAAGTGGTCGCGAAGTTACGCCCGGCGCCGCCGATCTTTTCTTCGGAGGCTCCGCCGGCAAATTATGTTCGTTTTCGTATCAGTGGAAACCCGCAGATCGCGATTGGCACTTCGGTCAAGATGGCGGGCGATCAATTGCGTGGATGCTCGCTGGAGTTAGTGGCCAGCCAGCAGTGTGGAGAAGGCGACATGCTGCCTTACGAAGAGCTGTTGGGCGACGCCATGGCGGGGAACCAGACGTGGTTTGCACGCGAAGACTATGTGGAAGAAGCGTGGCGCATCGTGGATCCGATTCTGGACGGTACGAACGTACAGGTATATGAGCCCGGAAGCTGGGGGCCGGTCGATCACCTGGTCGATGGGGTTGGCGGTTGGTGGGATCCGGTGACGGAGACGAAGGGTTAGCGGTTGGCAAACGCAGGCAGGCCGCGCCCTACCTGGGTTAAATCGTCAACGTGTCGTGCAGGCGGAAGAGAGTACTGACGCGCGGCGATGTGCCGCTCAGGCTTTGCCAGTCGCCTGATTCAGCCACGGTTCCGTTTTCAATGACATAAATGGTTTGCGCGCGCTGGATGGCGGAGACGCGGTGGGCGATCATCAACACGGTGGTTTGCCCATGAAGCTTTTCGATCGCGTCGAGAATGCGTCTTTCATTTTCCAGGTCGAGGCTGCTGGTTGCCTCGTCGAGGATCAGCAATCCTGGCCGGCGCAGCAGCGCCCGCGCCAGAGCAAGCCTCTGCCTCTGACCGTGAGAAAGCAGCATCCCTCGATCGCCCACCGTGGTGTTCAAGCCTTGCGGTAAGTCGAAAACAAATTCACAGGCCGCGAGGCGCAGGCTCTCCACCATTTCTTCTTCGCTGGCCTCTGGATTTGCCCAACGCAGGTTGGCGCTCACGGTGTCGTGGAAAAGAACTGTGTCCTGGGCAACGTAGCCAACGTGGCCGCGCCAGGCACGGGCCGCGTGCGGCGTAAGCGGCGCGCCGTCGACCAGCACGCGGCCCGCGGTGGGCGCAAGCAATCCGTTGATCAGGTCGGCGGCGGTGCTCTTGCCCGCGCCGGAGGCGCCTACGATGGCGGTGACGTTACCGGCGGCGACGGTCAGGGAGAGATCCTTGAGGACAGGGGTACGGTCAGCTTCATACGAAAAGGAAACGTGATCGAGCCGCACTTCATGCGCCGGCGAAGACCCGGCGGCGACCGGCGATGCAGTGCCGGGTGTTGGGCCAGCTATTGGACGGGGCGCGTGGGCCTCGGTATCGGAAACTTCCGCGTTCGCCAGGCACTCACGATAAATGCTCATCAGGTTTTCAAAGGCAGGCAACTCCCCGAGAAACGCCTGGTACTGGTTTTGTCCCTGGGCAAGCCTGGGAAAAAGCCGGGTAAAGACGGCCAGCAGCAAAAGAATGGAGGCGGGCGCTATGTTGAGCAACTGCAACGACGCGAAGACGATGGCGGCCAGCACCATGAGCGAAGCCGCCTCAAACCAGAAGGCCGCCGCGGCCTGGCTTCGGGTGCTGGCTAAACCCTGCTGAAGCGCGCGAGACTGGAGCCGGGAGAACATGGCGAAGTCGCTGGTTTGCGCGTCGTAGAACTTCATCGCCTTCAGGTTCTGCAGGTGTTCCGTGGCCGCCGCGTACACTTCGCCGACACTTTCAGAGACGGCTGCGCCGCTGGCGTGTACGGTCCGCATCCGGCGGCGTGCGATGAGCAACAGAAGAGCCCCGGTAGCCAACACCAGGCAGGTCATTCCGGCCGAAAGCTTGAGTGCGATGGCGATGTATACCAGCGCGAGAATGGCGTTGGAAAGTGTGCTGATCCATAGGTAAGTGCAGTTGCTGACCCGTGTCAGCTCGGCGGTCAGGGCGTGGGTAAAGTCAGAGGAGCGTCGCCGCACCAGAAAAAGCCAGTCGGCATGGATGATCGCCTGATAGAGGCGCCGGCTGAGGGAGAGTTCATAGTCGAGCGCGGTACGAAAGGTGAGCACAGACTGCATGCGGCTGAAGAGCGAACGCAGGCCCATCAGCAGCATGAAAACAAGCAGGAGGGCGGCCAGCCAGAGATGAGGCCGCAGTCCGCTCGCGGCGAGCAACGCGCGCACTTCGCCGGTGTAGTGCCCCACGTGCCCCTGATTGGTGAGATCGAAGCCGGCTACCTGCAGGATGGGAAAAAGCAGGGCCACTCCCAGGCCTTCGGTCAGGGAGGTGACGGTCATGATGACCACGGCGCTCAACAATTGCCAGCGAGCGGCTTCGAAAAGACTGCTGATGAACTGGAAGAGGGGACGTTGCCGGGGAGGCGACATGCCCAAACAATAGCAGAGCAGGATAGCTATGGAGATTGGCTGGATAAGAACAGCTCGCTGCGGGGACCATTCTGCGAGAGGCCGCAAAGGTTCCAGGCAGCCCATGCAAGCCCGGTGTTTGCCTGAGTGGGGTGGGGCCGGCGGCGAGGGAAAGCGATTTTGCTACCATTTCTGCATGGCCGAAGTGACCCTGGCGTCGACCGTGTGTCACGCGCCCAACCCGGTGGCCGCCGATGTGGCCGGCGAGACCGTGCTGATGAGCCTGGAGCGCAGTCGCTGTTACGGACTCGGCGAGATCGGCAGCGAGATTTGGAGCAGGCTGCGTTCGCCGGTCACCGTGAGCGAGCTGGTGGATGAATTCAGCACGCGCTATGAAGCCCCGCCCGGGGTAATCGCTCATGATGTGCTGGGGTGGCTGGAACAACTGGCAGCAGAAGGGCTGATTCAAGTCAGGTAAACGGGCCGGCTGGTCCAGCTGCGAAAAGAACTCACTTCTTTGAAGGGTACGGCCTTTAGGCCGTACATAACTTCTCTGCAACGAATCCGGCTTTAGCTGCTGAGGGAGCGATTTCTCACTTACAAAGACTTTTTCGCAGCCTGTTCAAAGCCCGTACCCTTCAAACATATCGCGCTACTTTGCGATCGGAAAATCAATCTAAACGAGTGTTCCTTGAAGATCGGCCTCGGCCGGCCCACACCGTTGGGTCTGTCCGCGATGGTGAGCAGGCAGCGCCCGGAAAGGGACTTAACGCGTTAACGCGTATTTTTGTGCCAATGGAAATTACCCGGTACCAGCCTTAGACTGCCACGGCAAAAAGCGCTCCCAAGAGTCCGCCCGTAACTTGACAACGCAGCGCAGGGAAGCAAGAATGCCCCTTGTCAGGTTTTTCAGCAGGCGGCATGGCATCTCACAATGCGGTACAGCCAGGAAATGGCGTTTACAGGCTGCAGGCTCTTGATCGAGCCATCGCCGTGCTCGATCTTCTCTCCTCAAGCACCACGGCGCTCGGCCTGGCTGACATAGCCGGCGCGCTCCATTTGCATAAAAGCACAGCGCACCGCTTTCTCATGGTGCTGGAAAAGCACCGCATGGTGGAACGCACCCCGGCAGGCAAGTTCCGCCTGGGATTGCGCCTGTGCGATTTTGGCAGCCGGGCCATCGAGCAATTTGACCTGCGCGAGCGGGCACATCTCCATTTAGAGACCCTGGTGAATGAAGTGGAGGAGACGGCGCACCTCTGCATCCTCGAAAAAACGCACATGGTGTACATCGACAAGCAGGAGCCGGAGCGCAGCATCCGCATGATTTCGCGCGTAGGGGCGAGCAGCCCGGTGTATTGCACAGCCGTCGGCAAGGCTATTCTGGCGACCATGCCGTGGCCGCAGGTGGAGACGCTGCTGCAGTCGGTACAGTTGGAAAAGTTCACGCCGCACACCCTGACCACTCCGGAGAGTCTGCTCAAGGAACTGGAACGCACCAGCAGGCGTGGCTATGCCGTGGATGATGAAGAGAGAGAACAAGGCGTGCGCTGCGCGGGTGTAGCCATTCGCGATGCGCGCGGCGAGGCCATAGCGGCGGTGAGTATCTCCGGACCATCGTTTCGCGTGACCATGCAGAAGATTCCGGCTATTGCCACCAGGTTGATGGCATGCGTAAACGGCATCCGGCAGGATCTGGGATACACGCCACTCTCGCGCTGAGAGCGGCCCCGGTTATTTCGATAGAAGAAGGAAAGAGAGCATGGAAGAACTGAAGATCAAGAGCGCCGACGCATGCCGTTGGGATTGTGTGAGTCTGGGAGAGGTGATGCTGCGTCTCGATCCGGGCGAAGGCAGGATCCATACCGTACGGCAGTTTCAGGCATGGGAAGGCGGCGGGGAATATAATGTGGCCCGCGGGCTGCGGCGTTGCTTCGGGATGCATACGGCGGTTGCGACGGCGTTTGCCGATAACCCGATCGGCCGGTTGGTAGAAGACCTGATTTTGCAGGGTGGCGTGGATACTTCGCTGGTGCGCTGGGTCCCTTATGACGGCATCGGCCGCACGGTACGCAATGGGCTGAACTTTACCGAGCGCGGCTATGGCGTACGCGCAGCCGTCGGCTGCTCGGATCGCGGCAACACGGCGATTTCGCAGGTAAAGCGCGGTGATTTTGACTGGGAGGCGATTCTTGGGCCCAAGGCGGGATCCCGCTGGCTGCATACGGGCGGCATCTTCGCGGCATTGTCTGAATCGACGCCCGAGGTCGCGGTGGAGGCCCTGGATACAGCGCGCAAGTATGGGACCGTTACCTCGTTCGACCTGAATTTTCGCGATTCTCTCTGGAAGTCGATCGGCGGCAAGGCCAAGGCGCAGGAAGTGAATCGCGCGCTGGTGACCAAGCTGGATGTGCTGTTTGGGAATGAAGAAGACTTTTCCGCCATGCTGGGCATCAAGCTCGAAGGCGTGGCAGAAGGCTTCGACGAGCTGCCCGTGGCAAGTTATGAGAAGATGCTGCGCGAAGTGGCGGCGTCGTATCCGAACCTGAAGCTGATAGCGACTACCTTGCGTACCGCGCAGACAGCGTCGCGCAATGCATGGGGCGCCATGGCTATTTATAAAGACGAGATGCTGTACGTTCCGCAGCGCGAGGTCGACATTATGGATCGCGTGGGTGGCGGGGATTCGTTCGCTTCCGGCCTGGTGTACGGCATGTTGAAGGGCAAGCCGGCGCAGTGGGCGGTGGAGTGCGGTGTGGCGCATGGCGCGCTGGCGATGACGACTCCGGGTGATACCAGTACTGCTTCGCTGTCGGAAGTGGAGCGAGTGATGAAGGGCGGTTCTGCCCGGATTGCTCGTTAGGGTGGGCTGAGGTTCGAGGTATCCCACCCTTGCCGAAAAGCACGGCAAGGATGGGGCACCCGGGGTCTTGTTGCAGGTCGCAAAACCTTAGGCGTGGAATTTACAAGGAAAGATTTAGAGATCATTCAGGGGTCAGGGGAAGATATTTATGTCGAGTGAAGTACAGCAGCAGTTAGAAGCAGCGGGTATTATTCCTGTGCTCAGGGCCCGCTCAGCGAAAGAAGCCGTGGGCGTAGTGGAGGCAATGGTCGCCGGCGGAATTACGGTCGTCGAAGTCACCATGACGGTTCCCGGGGCGATCGATGTGCTGCGGGAATTGAAACGCATGTACGGCAGCAAGCTGCTATTAGGGTCAGGCACGGTTACCGATGGCGCGGAGTGCATCGCCACCATCGAAGCCGGCGCCGAGTTCGTCGTGAGTCCAAGCACACATTTGGACGTGATTAAGGAAACCAAGGCCCGGGGCAAGGTATCGATGCCGGGCGCTTTGACACCCACCGAGGTGATTACGGCGTGGCGCGCCGGGGCGGATATCGTGAAGGTGTTTCCCTGTTCGGCGATGGGCGGGGCCAGCTATTTGAAATCGCTCAAGGCCCCGTTTCCTTTCCTCAAGTTGGTGCCGACCGGCGGCGTGACCCTGCAAACGGCTGCCAGCTTTCTTGAAGCCGGCGCGATCGCCCTGGGTGTAGGCGCGGACCTGGTCAACGTTGCCGCGTTCTCTGAGGGCAGGCCCGAAGTGATTACCAATGCAGCCAAAGCATACGTCGATGTGATTGCGAAAGCGCGCGCATCGGTAAAGGCATAGACTGCTCCTCGGGTAAAAAAACGAAGAAGGAAGGTACGCAGGATGAATCACAGGTTTGGATCGATGATGCTGGCCGCCGGCTTGATAGCCGGCCTGATTTCCGGTTTTGGACAAGCGGCTTTCGCGCAAGAGCCCACTCCGGATAAGTACACGCCGGAACAGTTATTGACCATGGAGACTGCGTTGGCGGCGAATGCGAATGCGGCCGGACTCGCCAGCGAGATCATCAAGAAGTACGACAGCGACTACACACTGCTCGCTTTTCGCAGCCAGAGCGGCCAGGCGGAGCTGCATGACAAGTTTGCCGATGTATGTGTCGTGATCGAGGGAACAGCGACGCTGGTGTCGGGCGGCAAGATCGTGAATGGCAAGACGACGGCGCCGGGTGAAGTGCGCGGCGACTCGATCGAAGGTGGCAAAGAGATGACATTGAATAAGGGGGATATCGTCCATATCCCGGCGAACTTTCCTCATCAATTGATCCTGGCCAAGGGTGACACGTTCAAGTATTTCGTGGTCAAGGTGCAGGAAATCAATTAGGTTTTTCGAGTTTGGTTTGAAGAGCCCCACCTTATGGTGGGGCTCTTTCTTTTGAGGTGGGGTACCTGCGCGAGGGTATTGACATTGTCTTACTCAGCAAGTTCGATGTTCGCAGTGCCAATTGCCACTCTCTGCCGTTATTGACTAGAATCGGCTCGGAGCCTGAGTTCCAATCGGCAGTCTCTATCCCCGCTGTACGAGAGGAAGATCGTGCTTCAAGCCGGAAATCGTAGGGTCCCCACGCGTCGCCTGGCCGCTATGGCGGTTGGCCTTCTGCTTTTGAGCGTCTCCATTTTGACCTCCCCTGGCTGCGCCGCCAACGCGCAATCCGCGGAAGAAGCGGCGACGGTTCACGTAGACACGAGCCACGCCATCAACTCCTTCGATCCCGATCAAGCGCTGGGCTCCTCGATCGACGTGCTCTCTCGCGATGGCATCGACAAAGTTTTCACACCGCACATTATTCAGGAATCCCTCTCGGCCGGCTGGGGTCCCATCTCCTATCGCAACAACAGTGAGCTGCGTATGGCGGCCTGGCACTGGACCGAGAACGGCGCCTGGAGCGATCCCGCTCACCAGAGCGGATACTTTACCGGCAGCACCGAACTCAAAGAGCCGGTCCGTTCCATCCTTTCCTATGCCTTGCCCCATCGCGGCTTTTCCACCAGCGGGGATCGCCCTGTGCTCGGCCCCAACCCCACGAACTGGAAGAGCAATCCTTATCTCACCAGCAAGTTCACCGGGGAGAGCGACTCGCTGCATCCACAGTGGGTGGTCGTCGATCTCAAAGCCGAAAAGCCGGTAAGTGCCATTCGCATCGATTGGGTCGCCCCCTATGCCACCGCCTATCGCGTGGAATACTTCGACGGCAAAGAAGCTTTGGACTTCGACGGCGGCCCCAAGGGTGAGTGGAAGCCCTTCTCCGCCGGCATCGTGGCCAATGGCCAAGGCGGAGTGGCTACAATCCAGCTCTCCAAGGCGCCCATTACCACCCAGTATGTCCGCGTGTTGATGACTCAGTCCTCAAATACCTGCGACGAGCACGGCTCCGGCGATATCCGCAACTGCGTTGGATATGCCATTCGCTCAATTGGTCTCGGCACGGTGGATGGCAAAGGCGCCTTCGTTGAGATCCAGAAGAGCACCGGCGGCCATGCTCCGACCTATACCTCTTCTTCGATCGACCCTTGGCACGCGGCTATCGATGCCGACAAAACCGGTGGCGATCAGCACACCGGCTTCGATCTCCTTTACTCGAGCGGCCTTACGAACAACCTGCCGGCCATGATTCCCGTCACCCTGCTCTACGGCACTCCTGAGGACTCCGCTGCCCAGATCGCCTACATCGAAAAGCGCGGCTATCCGATCTCCTTCATCGAGATGGGCGAGGAGCCGGACGGCAAGCACGCCATGCCCGAGGACTATGCCGCGCTCTATCTGCAGTGGGCCACGGCGATCCATCGCGTCGATCCCCAACTTAAGCTGGGCGGCCCGGTCTTCGAGGGGGTCAACGAAGACATCCGCGTTTGGCCAGACGCCCAGGGCCGCACCTCGTGGATGGGCCGCTTTGTCGATTACCTCAAGGCCCACGACCGTATCGCCGACCTGGCTTTCGTCTCCTTCGAACACTACCCCTTCGATGCCTGCGAAATCACCTGGAAGTCGCTCTACAGCGAGCCATCGTTGGTTAAGCACACGCTCCAGGTGTGGAGGGACGACGGCGTGCCCGCCAACGTACCTCTCATGATTACCGAGGACCACCTCGCCCCCAGCCTTACCGGTCCTATGGCCACCATCTTCTCCGGCCTTTGGCTGGCTGATAACGTCGGCTCTTTCTTTGAGTCCGGCGGCGCGCTCTTTACCCACTCGCCCATCCAGCCCCAGGGAGTGGAAAACACCTGCCTGGGCTGGGCCACGTGGTCGAACTTTGTCTCCGATGAGAAGACCTACGAGATCAAGGGCTACACCTCGTCCTACTTTGCCGCCCACATGATTAATCTGGAGTGGGTCCAGCACCGGGCCGGCATGCACACCATGTTCCCCGCCTCAATCGGGATCAAGGATACGGAAGGCAATTTGCTGGTGACGAGCTACGCCGTCCATCGCCCCGATGGCGAGTGGTCAGTGATGCTGGTGAATCGCGACGAAAATCACCCACACACCGTGCGCGTCGTCTTTGATGACCAAGAGAACAAGCGCCCGGCGTCGTTTACCGGCCCGGTCCATTTCGTCACCTTCGGCAGCGAACAATATGTCTGGATCAACGATGGCCCCAACAGCCACGCCGATCCCGACAATCCTCCTGTGGCCACCACCATCAACGGAGGAGCAGCCACGGAGTTCACCCTGCCTAAAGCTTCTATCACCGTGCTAAGAGGCAAAGTGGATGCCCCCAAGACATAAAGACCAGGCGTAGCGGGCGAGAGCGGCGGCTTGATAGCTGGCCTTGGACAAGGGGCTTTCGCGCAAGAGGCTACTCCGGATAAGTACACGCCGGAGGAATTATTGACCATGGAGACTGCGCAGGCGGCCAAGGCGAATGCTGCCGGACTCGCCAGCGAGATCATCAAGAAGTATGACAGCGACTACACACTGCTCGCTTTTCGCAGCCAGAGCGGCCAGGCAGAGCTGCATGACAAGTTTGCTGATGTATGTGTCGTGATCGAGGGTACAGCGACGCTGGTGTCGGGCGGCAAGATCGTGAATGGCAAGACGACGGCGCCGGGTGAAGTGCGCGGCGACTCGATCGAAGGTGGCAAAGAGATGACATTGAATAAGGGGGATATCGTCCATATCCCGGCGAACTTTCCTCATCAATTGATCCTGGCAAGGGTGACACGTTCAAGTATTTCGTGGTCAAGGTGCAGGAAATCAATTAAGGCATTTTCGCAATGACAATGGTCCGGAATATGCCCTGGACGCAGGTGTTCCGTCAAAGAACACCTGCCCATAACCACTCCCACCCCATCACCGTATTTGTGAAAATGCTGCTAAGAACAGCCCAAAATAGCGACTTGGAGCGGGATGGAGTGCTTAGCGTGGGGTCGCCGCCATGATTGTTCATGGGGTGACTCACATTCTTACGCTCAACGGAAAGCATTTCAGCCGTTTCGACGGGGTCACCGCTGTCCATCCAGACAGCATTTGACATTGCGCACTGGCAGTTTTTGGTACGGTTACCAACGCACGGAAAAATCTGAGACGAGCGTATCTCCGCCTCTGCTCACGAACGCACGATAGGTCCCTTGGGAGAGAGAGCCAGGCAATAAATCAACTTTGATATAGAGCTGCCCACCTACCGATTCCGCGTTCAGGTCTTTGTACTCCGGCAATACATGCTTATCTTCGCCAAGAAAGTGTATCTTCAACAAGTATCCCGAGCGTGCCGTCTCACCGGCCAGTAGGATTTGCAACTGCACGGGAGCACCACTATGAAGTTGGTGGGTAGTAATCTGCTGCTGGCCGCGAGTTCGTTCGGCGACGAGAAGAATTACCTCTGGCTTTGCAGTATTACCTGGCGGCGTATCGGGCATACCCTTCTGCACGGCCGCCATCGTTCCAGAGGAAACAATTGTTGAGTTTTGTCGCATCGACTTACTCGTCAAACTTAGTGTTACCCCAACAGCAGCCAGGACGCAGGCTGCTGCTGCCAGCGTGATCGTGACGTACTGTTTTCTACGAATCTTCTGAGGCCGCCTTATCAGGAAGGCTCGTGCCATGTTGACTCTCTGCATCCGGCGCGGAGATGCCTCAATCCACGTCGGGATAGAGCGCGCTTCTTCGGCAGTCAGCGACCCAAGAGCATAAGCATCGATGAGGTCCTGTTCATACGCTGCGATTGCATCAGAAAAATCCTGATCCGTTAGCAGCCGCTCCTCAAAAATGGCGCGTTCATCTGCAGTCAGGTCCGCTGCGATGTATCGCAGCAGACTCAGGCGAAGATGGTTCTCAGAGATCAACGCGGCTCAATTCCTTCCTCTATTGTGATGTGCAGAATATTGCAGAAACATCATGGCTTCTCTTTCTCAAGAAAGCTGCGCATACAGGCCTCCAGGTCCTGCCGCGCTCGCAACACCCGATTTCGCAATGAGTTTGAGGTGATCCCTAGTTCGTCTGTGAGTCTTTGATGCTTTCTCACCTTCTCACCAGGGCCATAGGTGTAATACTCCATGAGCAACCGGCGAGGTTCCTGCGCCATTTTTTTCAGGCAGCGTTCCAGGGCTTCGTCCATCGCCTCATCTTCAGAGGTGGAAGCCTCTCTCAGCGTTTCCCAGTGACGAATTGCCCTAGTTTGTTTCTGTTGCCGTCTAACCTCCTCCTGTAACAGGAGGCGCGCGATGCCGAACGCAAAGGCAGAGGGATTGCGTAATCTTTCCGTGGCGCCTTCCTCTACCGCTCGTCTGCCGAGCCGGTCGATCGCTTCATCCGCCAACGCCGCCGGGTCTTCAACACCGTTCCAATCAAAAAAGCGAGAGAGTTTCTGATGCAAATTTCGATATTCGATTGCAGCGGCCTCTTCATCGGGGCCACCCAGCAAATCAAGTATCTTATCGAGCGCTTCTTTGTGCATCGCCCTACTTTCCCTTTACCGGGCGAGAAGCAGGGGGGAACGCTCCTTCGGTGCTGTTTTCCTCGATGGGATACGCCGTAGGCCATCCCTCCAGAACAAAAGAAGCCCATGCTGTGGGGGATTGGGTTTGTGGATCGGCCAACATCTTCAATTGGGCTTCTCTCAGGGCCACATCGGCGCGCTTCTGTTGCAGCAGCAACCCGCGATAGAAGCCGCCCATCAGCCGGCTCGCCGCGTTGTCGTCGACGGTCCAGAGGCTCCCAACTACGGAGTGAGCGCCGGCAAAAAAGAAGGCGTAGGCGAGGTTATTGAGTCCTTCTCCGCTGTCGGTGTCCTGCTTGTCTGTCCCGCATCCGCTCAGGACCACCAAAGCCGAGGACAAATGCAGTGCATAAATATCTTTGAGCCAGAAGACGCCGTCCTGTTCTTTGCCTTCGGGATTCCACATCGAGAGGGCTATCCCTGTAATTTCCGGGTGCCCGGATACCGTTACCGTGTGCGTGGCAAAATGCAGAATGAGCGCATCTTTTTCAGAGAGGTCACGGACCTGGCTCGGAGCAGCATTGAATCCAGTCTTTAGAGTAACGGCTCCGCTGGGCGCGTATCGCGAGATATACCGAGCCTCTTCTGTCGAACCCGTCAAACGTGGCATGTTGGCGAATAGCAGATGGCTGATGTCTGACTTTGGCTGCGCATGAGCGGCAAGCCGTGGATCGGAAAGCGAAAATACGGGATCGGCAAAGACGGTGATGTGCGCCGCCTGCTCTTTGACCGAGTGTTGCTTCAGATACACAGCCACGGAAGCCGATGGCTCCTGAAAGAAGTTGTATTTGCGGAGCGCATAGGAAATCTTTGCGCCGTCAGAGACACGCAGTGCCGCAAAGGGCAATGGCATAAGGCACCCGTCGCCCACTACAAAAACGGTATGTGCATCCCTGGGAAGGCGAGAAAGGAGCATTGATCCGGCGTGGCTGAGGCCGTTCTGCAATTGAGTTTCAAATGCCGTTTCCCGCGAAGCGTAGCCGGCGATGTCTTCGCCCGCCACGGGCACAGGGCGTCGGCGTTGCAGCATGTTCTCCAGCGGAAGCATGGTTCGCTCCAACCGATCGCGCGATGGCAATCCTTCGACCGAGACGCCGCCTGACGTAATCGACCAGCGGTAGCTATGGCTTTCGCCAATCCAGTAGGAAAGCAGCATGGAGTCTTTCTCCAGCAACTGCTGCTGAATCTGGGCCACATCCATCGCCTGACCGCCGAGAAGAGACCTTAGCCTCCCATCGGACGGCATCTGCGATTCCAGGTTCTCCTGTTCCCGATAAAGTTGTTGCAGCTTGGCTGCAACAGCTTTATGGGCAGGTTCGGCACTGTGGACGAGCAATGCCTGCTGCTCCGTCACCTCGCGCTGATTGAGCGCGTAAGCCTCCCGCAGGCTTTTTGGGAGGGGAATCGTGGTGTTGTATCCGGATGAGTCGAGCGTGTCCAGAAGCGACCTGGCGCGCGCGCGCTCCGTATAGGCAAACGCTTGCGCTGCATATTCCTTCGCCGGATATCTGCGGTTCAGTTGCATGCAGATGTCGACAGCCAGCTCATACCAACTTCTGTGCAGCGAAAAATAGGTCACTTGCAATTCGCGGTTCGCCAAACTTCCACGCGATGTTTCAACAATCTTCAGGGCCGCCTCTATCGAGGTTGCGGCGTCTTCCAATTGCCCCTTGCTCTCGAACGCTCTCGCCAATCCTGCCAGAGCGACGGATTGGTCTTCGCGTTCACCCGTGCTTTCGGCCAGTTGCAATGCCTTGCGATACGCGGCTGCCGCTTCTTCTGGGTTGGCCGACAGCAACGCGTCTCCCAGGGCGACTTCCGTTTCAACCTGCAATGGCAGCGACGCCAGCTCCGTCGCGAGCGCCTCTGCCGCCGTGATATCCATCTGAGCCGGAGATGGATGGTGCAACGCCAACTGAACGGAAGCTCGGTTTAGCAATAGGCCGGCTTCGTCCTGTTTCAGCGCCAGACTGCGCGCGATCTCGATTGCCGCCGTATCTTCGGCGACTGCCTCGCCTGGCTTTCCCCGGTGCTGCATCGCCGCGGCCAACAGACCGCGGGCCTCGAGAGAAACCGGATCGTTCTTTCCTTGTTCAAGCTCGATGCAGCGTTGGAGCGCATGGCTCGCTTGCTCCCAATCGCCGATTTGCGTGTAGAAATCGCCGAGGTCTTTCTGTATCTCGGCCTCTACAAGCGGGGCGTAGCCGATCTCGGAAACCCAGGCAAGGCCCTGATAAAAGGTCCGCAATGCGCTTTCAAGATCACCCTGCTGTTGATAAAGCCCGGCAAGCTGGCTCAGGCAGTAGACAACTCCCGCCGCGTCATGCTGGTCCTGGGCGTCCTTGAGCGCCTCTTGTGCTGTTGCAAGGGCATCGGCGTTTTGTCCAATCTCCCCGTATACCGAGGACAAGTTACCGAGCACAACGCCTTGCCAATAGAGATCGCCTGTCTGCCGGTAAAGGTCGAGAGCAGCGAGACCTGCCTTGATTGCTGGCTGGTATTCGCCGAGATCGTACCTTGCCGAGCTCAATGTTTTCCAAGCCAGCGCCTGTTGCGCCGCGTCGTTTGCCGGCGGCAGAGCCACCGCCTGTTCGAGCAAGGCCTCGGCGCCTGTGAAGCTGCTCTGGCCAAAGAGCAGGTATCGCGCGTTCTGCGTCAGTATCAGGCGCTTCAACGGCGTATCGTCGAGCTTTGCCGCCAGAGCAATCGCGCGGTCATAAAGCTGGGCCGCATCCACGCCGGCAGGCGCGCCCGGCCTGTGACGGCGAATCAGTTCCGCATTGGCCAACAAGTCTTCCGCATCGCGCAGGTCCGTTGAGGACTGATTCACCGGCGCGGACGCATCGATTTCCACGGAGACCTCCGCCAGTCTCTCGTGCTCCAAGGATGTAATCTCCAGGGTGTAGTTTCCGGGGTTCGATCCGCCCATCCCGTAGGTGAGCGCTGCCCCTCGTCCCAGGTCGATCGGCCACAGAGGACGGCTGCTTCCGTCCGGAGCCTTTTGCGCTACCCCGATGATCCCGCCCTGCAGGTGCAGGTGAAGGAGCACCGTCTGGTTCCTTTCGAGCGGGACGACCAGAGTCTGGGACTGCCCGGGCTTTAGCTGAAGAGAAACCGTTCGCGCCTGTGCCAGTCCGTTGCCGAGAACAACACCAGACATGACAGCCAGCGCGATGGCGCTTCGGACCCTCTCGATCGTCCTTCGTCGTTGTGCGATGCCCGGCAGAAACGAAGCTCCTCTACGCAATAGGACACCCTCGCTGCGAATCTCGGCCGGTCGATGGGGTTCAATCTCCGGAGAAAACCATTTGCATTCCGCTGACGAATATAGCACTTCCCTATTACAGGACCGGGCAAGAACTCCCATGATTTGGGACCCTTCGGCGCATGCCATGTGGAGTGATGACACCCGCGGTCCTTCTTCTCCTAAGAAAGAAAAAATAATCTGGGTGATGTTTTCTCTTATCTGAGCACACCTTTTAGCAGAGATAAAAAACAGGTCCGGGGTGAATCGGCAGGCAGGAGAGACTTTGTGGCTCAGCTTGCGTTCCCATCCGAATCTGTCCTGACGACAGCAGATTTGTATTCTCCGCTCGAAGCGGGACGGCCCGCTATATCCGAAGTGCAACCGTGTTTTAGAGGAGAACCGTTATGCCGAGCTGCCCAGAATCTGTTTCCTGTCGAGCGGGATTCGCCTATTTACAACCTCTCCTTCGAATTGTTGGACGGCATTGGCGGGGGTTACTTTCCTCGATGGCCGCAATGACTGCGGCGCTCGTGCTGGTCGCTCTTGTATTCGGTTCTGGATTGCTGGCGCGACAGCCCGTGGTCCACGGACAGCGGTCGTTTCACCGCGCGCGTTCCTCCGCCCGTCGCTTGCTCACTGGAAGCGACGGCTCCGCGACTGGAACCGCCAGCTTTCAAGGCAACTTCACCTTTATCACCCAGCCCCAACAGAATTTCTTCGTCATCGAACGTGAGTCGGATTGTTCTCTGACCCTGCATACCGGAAAGCCGTCTACTCTGGGTTCGGTCACCGTCACCGGCAACACGGCTCACTACGAGGGCGTGCTTCATAAATTGGCCTCCCTTACGACTACGTACGATGTCTACCCGAAGGGCTGCGTCGAGAAAAACACTGGACTGAGTTCTCGCCCCGTGGTGCACGTGGGGACCTCGAGCGCAGGGAACTATATCTTTGCGGCGGCGAAGAGTGTGATCACGGGTACCGTGAGCGATGACTACTCCACCTACAGCTTTACTTCGAACCGCTCCGCGCTGCCGTATGCAAGCGGCATCGCAACCGCAGACCTGAATGGCGATGGCGTTGGCGATCTCGTCGTGGTCAACTCCGGATTTGGCGTCACAAACGCGTACGTCGCCGTGATGCTCGGCAACGCCGACGGGACTTTCAAATCGCCCGTCAGCTATCCGACCGCCGGTGCAGCATCCGTAGCTGCGACGATCGACGATGTGAACGGCGATAGCATCCCTGACCTCATCGTCGTATCAGACGATCAGCAGATTTCTATCCTGCTCGGCAAGGGCGACGGCACCTTCAGCGCCGCGACGAGCTTTGCCGCGCCTCTGCCTGGAAGTACGACTCCTTCCAGCACGCCTATCCTGGCCCTAATCACGGCTGACCTACGCGGAATCGGGAAAAAGGACATCATTTGTTCGAATGGACTGGTCCTGCTCGGCAAGGGCGATGGCACCTTCGCGCCGGTTGCCACCGCAGCTTTCCCCTTTACTCAGAACCCCTCATCCGGCGTTCCGCCGGGCATCGCCAGCGGTGATCTGAACAACGACGGCAAGATCGACCTCGTGGTTGGCAACGGGACCACTATCTCCACCTGGATTGGTAAGGGAGACGGCACCTTTACCGCCGGCAATGGCTACGCCGCGATTGAGAACAACGGATACGTCACCGTGACCGACCTCGACGGAGATGGCAACGCTGACATCTACACCGGGCTTGCCAATGACGGGTTTTACAGCGGCGACTTCAGCAATGCTGCCGCCGCATACGTGTTAATGGGGAACGGCGACGGCACTTTCCAGGGTGCACCCGCGCTCAGCTCCGGCGGATACAGCGGCAATAACCTCGCCGACATCAACGGGGATGGGGTGCCCGATCTTGTTTACAATACCTTCGCCAGCGTGAGCGGGACTTCTGCCGCCTTCACTGTTGCACTGGGCAATGGCAAAGGCGCATTCACCCCTGTCTCTACCATCACCGCTCCGGACACCTTTACCATCAACGGCTCCAAGTTCACGGGCGTTTCTCAAGCAGGAGCAACCAGCTATGCCGTCGCTGACGTGAACGGCGATGACAAGGCTGACCTCGTTTTTGTGGATAACGGCCTTACCGCCATCAATCCTGGCTCCGGTTCTCGATTACCTACCCCTATCCGGTGTACTTTGTCGCGCTCGGCAACGGAGACGGGACTTTCCAAGCCCCCGTTCCCCACGCCTTCCCGCAGATCGCGCCCGCGGCGGACTTTGACGACTCGCTCACCGTCTCCGGTCTGCAGATCGCCGACTTCAACCGGGACAGCCATGCAGATCTCATCTTCACTTACAACGACATCGCTGGCGGGACCGGCGCGACGTCTTACCTCCAGGGTCTGGGCGTCCTCACCGGAAAGGGCGACGGCACCTTTGCTTCCACCCCTATTCTCACCAGCACATACAGCAGCACTACTGCTCCCGCCATTGCCCTGGTGCCGCAGATCGTGAATGTCGCCGACCTGAACGGCGACAGCAATCCCGACCTGATCGTGAACGTTCCTGGAACCACCATCGTCAACTTCCAGCTTCAGACCCAACTCCAGGTCTATCTCTCCAATGGCGACGGCACATTTAAGGCCCCAACCACAATCGCCATCGGAGCGGACGCCTACGGCATCCCGGTCGTCGCGGACTTCAACAAAGACGGCAAACTCGACCTCGCCGTTCTTGCTGAAACCAGCGCAGCCCAGGCCGAACTCGCTGTCTCGGTCGGCAACGGCGACGGGACGTTTGCTACCGCTGCGATCTCCAATCTCTTGGGAGGAGACTTCATTCGCAGCGACGGACTCGCCGCCGCCGACTTTGATGCCGACGGCAACGTCGATCTCGCGCTGCTCGACTCTGTAGATTTCGCGGCATTTTCTATGGCAAGGGAGACGGCACCTTCACCTCGGTTCCCACCAATGGCAATATCGTGCCGAAGGACCTGATCAACGTCCGGGCTGGCGAGCCTGCCGTTGCTGTCGATCTCAACAAGGACGGCAAGCCCGACATACTCGCCGGAGGTGTCTCGCTGCTTAATATCTACGGCTCTGCACCTGTCGTTACCGGCTCTGCCGCCACCACAACTACGCTGACTGCGTCAGCCGGCACGATCGCCGCGGGCTCGAGCGTCACATTCACGGCGACAGTTACGCCATCCGGAAGCGGCACTCCGACCGGCACCGTCACTTTCCTGAATGGGACTACAACCCTCGGAAGCGGCACGCTGAACTCGAGCGGCAAAGCCACTTACTCCACCAGCAGCCTCGCTGCGGGCTCATACTCTGTCACCGCCGTCTACGGAGGCGACACCAACTTCAGCGGAAGCACCTCTGCCGCTGTCACCGTCACGGTTACCGCTGCGGTGGTAAACCCCACCTTTGCTCTCAGCAGCGGCGGCAACATCACGGTAAGTCCCGGGGCAACGACGGGCAATACAGCGACGATCAGCACAACCGGGTCGAACGGATTCAGCGGAGCGGTCAGCTTGAGTTGCGCCGTGAGCCCGACGGCCGCCAGCAGTCCGGCGACGTGCAGTCTTTCTCCAACTTCGGTGACCATCTCCGGCGCAACGGCGCAGACCTCGACGCTCACGATAAGCACCGCGGCGGGAACCAGCGCGGCGCTTGGCCATCCCGACCATCCCAAGGGAGGCGGAGTTCCCGTTCCCTGGTACGCAGCCGGCGGCACCCTGGCTTGCGTGCTGCTGTTCGGCATACCGGCGCGCCAGCGCGGTTGGCGAGCCATGCTGGGCATGCTTATTCTGCTTGCATTTTTGACCGGCGGTCTCTCAAGTTGCGGGGGCGCAGGAAGTAGTGGCGGCACCGGCTCTGGTACTACGGCAGGAACGTACACGGTGACCGTAACCGGCACTTCCGGATCGACCACGAAAACCACCGCGGTTACGCTTACCGTGAACTAGCTTGATGTAACAGTGTCCAGGCAAGCGGTTGTACAACAGCTTGGCGATCAAGAGCAGCAGATTGGCCCCTCAGTGAGGGGCCTTTTTTTTGAGTGCGCCCGGCAGGGCGCACTCACTTGGGGGTGAAAGTCCTCTACACACCGGGCAAGGAGGGGTGTTAGCTGAAGAGTAGCGAACTTTGAATATCCGAGATCATTCCAGACGAGGCGGGTGAACAACAGCGGGGACATTAGTTGGCATAATGCCGTGTCTTCATGAGCGAAGTCTCGCACAACGAAGAGATCGGATTGGAGCAGATGGATGAAGACGTGCACCGGGTCTTCTTCCATAAGACAGAGCTGGGCGAGTTCAACAGTGCGGATACGTCGCGAATTCGAAACCGCTTCTGTTTCTCCCATAGTTCTCCAACCAAAGAATTGGCGTGCGCGCGGCAAAGATAGCATTCAAGCGGGTGGGGCTTCGCGTTCGTCCTGATGTCGACGACGTACTGTTACATCGCGCGTGCGGTGGTTGTTTGGGCCAGGGCTCGATGGTAGACCTCTACGGTGCGGGCGGCCATGGCGCGTGCGGTGAATTGGGCGCTCCATAGACGGTGGCCGGCGTTGCCCATGGTGACGCGCAGCGATGGGTCGGCGATCAGCTGAGCGAGGGCTGCCCTTAGACCGTCCACGTCTCCTCGTTGCACGAGCAGGCCGGTTTCTCCGTGCCGCACGGATTCGGCGACGCCCCCTACATCGGTCGCCACAACCGGCAGGCCGGCGCGCATGGCTTCGAGAATGCTAATGGGCAGCGCTTCGAAGTTGGACGAGAGTACGAAGAGCTGCGCGGTCATGAGCAGGCGGCCTACGTCGGTCTGTGCCGGTAACCTGCTCACCCGTTCCGCCAGTCCGAGCGCGGCTATCTGCTCAGTCACACTTCGTTCCAATTTACCTTCGCCCACCAGCAGCAAGCTCCATTGCATTTGCTTTAAGCCGGAAAGCGCGTGGAGCAGCGTGGCGTGATCTTTTTGCGCGGCGTAGCGCGCGACCATCACGATCACCGGTGGATTGGCCTCGACGGGACGATTCCGGGCCGTGCGCACTTCGGCAATGCCGTTGTGCACCACCTCGAGCGATTTCGTGGGAGAGACGCCGTAGTGCTCGGCGAGCGAGCGCTCGTACTCGCATACGTTGATGACCCGCGCGCCAAGCCGCCCCGCCATGGTCTCGGCCCAGCAGTAAAAAGGATTCGTCCGGGATGCGGTGCGATCGAGCATCGACCATCCGTGGGGCGTAAAGACGCTGGGAATGTGCTGCAGCCTGGCTGCAGCCCGGGCCAGTCCGCCGGCTTTCGCCGTGTGCGCGCAAACCAGGTCTGGCTTGAGCTGCCGCAGAACAAAACAGAGCTCGATCAGTGCGGCGAGATCGCGATGAGGCCGCACGGGCCGCACGAGGCTCTTTACCTGTAACGAGCGAATGCCCGCCGCGTGGAGCTGGTCAGTGAAGACGCCTGCCGCGCCAGTGATGACGGTGATGTCGTGGCCAAGCTTGCGCAGCTCGAGCGAAAGCTCGCGCACATGGGTCTGGGCGCCGCCGAGGACGTCGCCCCGCGTGAGTACGTGGACGATCTTCATGCGTGGCTTCTTTTCATGGGTTGCTCTTGTTCCTCAGATCTCTCGTTCATGGCTCGGGTTTCGCCCGGCGGCGCGGGCATACGTCGCGACAGGAGGCTTTCGCTGCTCGACGGGCCATAGCGAACGGAGAGCCGCGCCCAAAGCCGATGCCACTCCTCGTGTTCGGCGGGAGTGGGTTGGTGTGCTGCCTGGTGACCGATGCGGCGCTCAGGGCCTGCCAGGGCCGCGGCGCAGTTGGCGGCAAACCGGCCGGTGGAGACGGCAAGAAGCTTCACCTTCTGATGGTTGCTCAGAACCGCTTCGGGTTGTTTTAAGACGTTGTGGATATGCAGCCGCTTGTAGCGGAGAAGCTTGCGCAGTGAAACGCGCTCCAGGCGGTAGCCGCCCAGCACGTGGGGAAGGTTGGCGAAGCGGCTTTGGCGGTAGCTGCGCAGCAGCAGCTCCTGGTCCTGCGCCAGGGCCGCGCTCTCGTCGTAGCGCCAGCGGCGAAACCATTCGATGCGGCCCATCCAGAAGGGATGCCACATGGGAAAGCCGCGAAACGGCGCACTGACGATTTGTGCGTGTTCCTGGGCGGGGTGGTAGCGCCAGAGAGGGCGGCCCTGTTTGCCGAAGACCATGGCACTGCCCGCGCACAGATCGACCCCAGGGTGAGCGAGCAGGAAGAATAGCTGCCGCCGCAGGCGATCAGGATGGGCGACGTCGTCGGCGTCCATGCGGGCGAAGTAGTGGCCCCGGGCGCGGTCAATGCATTCGTTCAGCCGCGTGGCGAGACGGCGGCGGCGGCCGTCGCTCCACACCACGATGCGTGCATCGTGGAAGCTGCGGGCGATGGCCAGACTTCGATCGGTGGATCCGTCGTCTGATAGCAGCAACTCGAAGTCGCCGTAGCTCTGGTGCAGAAGGGAACGGACGGCCAGCTCCAGCGTGGCTGCGCTGTTATAGAACGGCATGGCGATGGTGATGATGGGAGCGCTCGTTTGCATGAAGGAAGTCTCAGTGGCTCCTTTCGATAGCGCTGGCAGGAGTGTTACGCTGCCCGGGTTGAAATCCCGGTTTAGGCCCGGGTTGCAATCCAGATTGGAACGAGTCAGGTTTGAAGGAGCGAAAGACGGCCGCGTAACGCTCAGTAAGACGGCTCAGGCTGAAATGAGTATCGATCACAGCCCGGCCGGCAACGCCCATGCGTTGCCGCAACACGGCATCGTCGAGCAGGGCAATGAGCGCGTCGACCCATTCCTGTTCTGTGGCCGCGCCTATGCCGGCGTCTCCCAGTGCAAGAACTTCGCGATTCATGCCTACCGGAGAAACGACGACGGGCAACCCGGCCGCCATGTAACAGAGCATCTTGTAGCTGCATTTGCCGCTGCACCAGTCGTTGTCTGCCAGAGGCATCAAGCCGATGGACATGCGGGCAAGCGCGGCCTTTTCTCCGGCCGGGCTCCATGGCTGAAACTCGATACGTGATTGTGGTAGTTCCTTAAAGGCAGGCGGCCGGTCGGCGACGATGAGGAGCCTGGCTTGTGGGCAGTGTCTGAGAACGCGCAGGAGAGCGGACTCGATGGCGTAGAGAAAAGGGAAATTGCCGCTGGTCCCCGTCCAACCCATCACCGGATCACCGGTGAAGCCCATCACCGGTGTACCAGTGCGGCCCATCACCGGGTTGCCGGTGGGTGAATGATTGGGACGATACCAGTCCGTATCCACGGCGGTGGGGACAATGGCCAGCTTGTCATTCCAGCGGGAGAAATGATCTGCCAGGAAGCTATTACCGCAGACCACGAGGTCGGCGGCATGAGCCAGGGCCTGCGCGCGGTGTCCCCCGGTGTTGAGCCAGACGGCGTCGTCCACATCGAGAATCATGGGCCTCCTGGCTAACGCGTGCAGGGGTACAAAGGCGGGGAGAAGCTGGCGGCTCACCCAGGTGACGTCGGCTCGCCAGGAGCATGTCAGAGTGGCGGCGCGATGCAGTGCGGTCGCCGTCATCCATAAAGGGCGCAACGCGCGGGCTTGGGGCAGCGCGTTGCCCCAGGGGAGCGGGTACTCGCGCACCGCGATGCCGAGATTGCCGAGCAGCGCGATGTATTGGCGTATGCGCGCACGGGCGCTCGGCACCATGCTGCCGCCGGTGTAGGCCGCTACGCGCACGGCCCCAGCCGCCTTTCTTCCGCCATCAGCGTGCGGCGATGATGGCGGTGGGTCCATTGCGGGGTGAAGTAGACGAGCGTCGTGAGACCGCCGACTTTGAGCCAGAACATGATCTGGGCGAAGTACTCCTCTGAGAAGATGGTCATCACCGTCGCATAGGCGAAGGCCCCGAAGGTAAACACCGCCCAGCACTGGCCGTGAATGGCGCAGCGGTACACATACACGCTCAGAAAACCCATCAGGAACATCAGCCCGGTCACTCCGGTCAATTGGCCGTGATCCATGTAGTACGGCAGAAACACGGTGTACACGTTGGTGATCTGCGAGGGGGAGATTTTGGTGTATTCGAGATTGCGGTCGCGCTCGGAGTAGTTCGCTCCGAACCGGTTGGCGATGCGCTTGGCGAATTTTCCCAGGTCCCAGCCATAGCGTAGTTCAGGGTTTTGCCGGTTCTGGTCAAAAGCGATGATGCCGCCCAGCCAGTACGTTCCGAAGCCCTCGGCAACGTGCGTCACGTTGCTCGAGAGCGAGGCTCCCGAGTCGGCGCCGTATTTGCCCATGGAGATCTGGCCCAGAGAAAAGACTCCCAGAAAGACCAGGGCCATGGTGAAGAGCAAGCGTAAGGGGGCGGCGCCCCGCCGGAGCCACAGGATGACGACGGAGCTCACCAGCAGCAGCAATACCTCAGAGCGGGCGCCGTTCACCAATTGGTAGCCCGCGCCCATGAGGACGAGCAGAAGCGTACGGCCGCCCCGGCGCCCCGTGCAGGCGTATTCATATACCGCGATCAGGGCCGCGATGCTGAGGAAGGGCAGCAGGAAGGACTCGAAAGAGAGCCCGGTGTGGCCGGAGACATTCGCTTTGTTGGCAGCGATGCGGAGCTGTCTCCATGCGCTTTCACGCGGTGCGATGGTTGCGCTGATTCGCTTGAAATACAGGTAAGACACGGGGATGTTGAGCAGAAAGACAACCACCGCCGCGTTAAGCCAGCGATCGATCTGCAGGCGGCGCAGAGGCGGGACGGTGTCGAGAAGGGTAGGGTGGGATCGGAGCGGTGCAGTGACAGCGCAAGCGCCGCCAACAGAGAACGCGGCTACGCCGACGAGCACGATCTGACTGGCGGTGGTGGTCAGCGGGTAATAGATATCGCCGCAGACGTAGATGGCTAACAGGGTCAGGGTCCAGACGATGGCTAACGAGGCCGGGGGAAACAGGACGGAACGGCCGTAGCGCACCATAACAACGCTCCAGAGCGCCAAAGATAAAACGGTCAGTGGCAGTGTCATATAGGGCGGCTTGCGGTGAAGCGCGAAGAACGCCCGGGTGACCCATGCCCGCCTGGTGTTGGATGGAGTGGGGTTCGGATACTTTCTGGAGCCGGACGTAGAGGGTGCGAGGGTTGCACGTCGAGGTTCGAGGCATCCCACATCTGGCCAAAAGATGGCCAGATATGGGGCACCCGGGGATTTGGGGTGAGGCGGGAAGAAAGCCCGGGTGGCCCATTCAAGCCCGGTGTTGGATGGAGTGGGGTTCGGATACTTTCTGGAGCCGGACGTAAGCGGTCTGCCGGTTGCACGGCTGTCGGTTGCACGGCTGGGTTCTGGGCATCCCACCCTTGCCGAAAGGCACGGCAAGGATGGGGCACCCGGGGATTTGTCTCGGGGCGAGATTTTTCGTGGAGGGTGGTTTGGAATCTCATCAGGCGCTGCCCAGGGTGGTGTAGTAGCGAACGTAGGCGCGGTAGGTTGCGTCGGTGGCGATGGCCGATTCGTTCAGTACGATGCCGGCGACGGGGACGTTGACGCGGTCGAGCGTGTTCAACGTCCCCGCCAACGCCTTCATGGGGGTGTGGCCGCTGCGCGCACTCAGCACGGTCACGTCTGCCGCCGCAGCCAGGCCAAGCGTCTCGGCACAACCGAGCAGCGGCGGGGAATCGAGAATGACCAGGTCGAATTCCTGGGTCGCCTGCATGAGAATGCCGCGCATGCCTGGACCGAGAGAAGCCAGGGCCAGAGGCAGGGGCAGTCCGGAGCCAAGCACAAACAGATTAGGCCGGGCGGCGACGGGGCGCATCGCGGTTCGCCAGTCGGCTGTTTTCGTCAGCACTTCCGGCAGGCCGGAATCAGGATCGAGATGGACCAGTCTCTCGATGGATGGCTGTCTGAGGTCGGCATCGATCAGAAGCGTACGCTTGCCCTGCTCCGCGTTGGCCAGAGCGAGCGAAAGAGCGAGGGTGGATTTTCCTTCGCCAGGGAGTGCGCTGGTCACCAGCACGCTCTTCGGCGGATTCGTCTGGACCGAAAGCGTGAGATAGCCCAGCAGATGGCGCACTCCTTCGTCGAAGAAGCCGTCCTCCAGGCGCCGCCTTCTGCCAGCCCGGCCGTCGGAACCAAGCGCCAGGCGCAAGTGCATGTTGCCGACACGGGGAAGCGCACAGATCACGCGGACGCCGAGCGCCTGTTCGACCGCCTCGGGCTCTTTGGCTGTTTCGTCGGTGAGTTCGGCCGATACCACGAACGCAGTACTGGCAAACCCGAAGAACGCCAGAGAAGCACCGAGGATCAGGGGCCAGTTGGGGAAAATGGGTGTTGCTGCGGGACGGGCGGAATCGGCGAGCCGGATGATGTTGTTCTGCAATGCTGAGTTGATGCCCGCCTGCTTGATCTTGGCAAAGAGATCTTCGTAGACCTTCTCCGCGGCCTCGGCTTCATGTTTCAGTTGCAGATAATCGAAGGACTGCGAAGTAAGGTCATCCACCTGCTGCTTGGTTTCCGCCACCGCGGTGTCGAGCAGGTGCTCGCGTATCAGGGTCTGCCGGTAATCCACGGCAATGCGCGTCGCGGCATTCTCGCGGCTTTCGTTGAGTGCCGCGCGTGCTTCGAGCACCTCGGCCATGGCCTTCTGGTACTCGGGGTGCTGGTCACCATAGGTGGAGGCCACCATGGCCAGATTGGCTTTGGCCTGCTGCAACTTCTCCACGTCTTTGCTCAGATCGGTCGATTGGGCGGAAACCTCAACGGAGGGCAGCGCTCCTTCCTTCGCTTCGTGATAGACGGCCTCCTTGGCGATGCGATCCGCTTCGGCAACCGTGTTTTCAGTGTTCAGAGCCTGCAGGCGGGCTACCAGCACGCTGGTCTTCTGTTCCGGGTCTGCCGTGCCCAGATCGCGTTGATAGTTCATCAAGGCGCCGTGCGTCGTTTGCATCTTCTCTTTCAGGTCGACGAGCTGCTGCTCCATCGAAGAAGTGAGCCGCCCTGCTTCCTTGATGCGGGTTTCGAAGATGTTCTTGAGGTAGGAGTCGGCGATGGCGTTCGCCACGTCAGCGGCGACCTGCGGATCGCGATCACGGTAGGTCACGGTGAGGAGATAGGTGTTGGGGTTCCGCTCAATCTTGAGATGTTTCAATTTGATCGGGGCGTTGCGAATGGCTCGCTCCTTATCAATCGAATAACGCCAGAACCAGTAGCGGCGTAACTGGTGTTCGCGCTCCAGCAGGTCATAGCGCACGACCACCGGACGCAGGACAACATCTGCATCGATCATGTTTTGCTGGGTCGCCATGAACTGGTCATCGCCGGTCGAGACCAATCGGTCGTCGCCGATGGTTTGCGGCGCGGACTGGCGATCGACAGCAATCAAGGCGGAACCCACGTGGACCGGAGGCGACACGGCGCACACCATGACCACGAGGCTGGTCAGCATGATCGTAAGCAGGGCGATGGTTCCAAGGCGGCGGCGCACAATGCCGGCATAGAAGACGAGAGGCCGCTGCGATTCGGCGGGATCACTTAGCCGGAGCGGCGGCCTACCTGTTGTGATGAAACCGGGCATGCGATGGAACTCCGCGGAACAAGAACGAGGACCTAGTGTGCCCAGACTTAGTTGTGCCCAGACTTAGTGAGCCCAGATAGCTGCCGACACCGCCGTGTTGCCGATGCCGGTTACGTGGTTGAGCACGCTTGCGCTGGCCTTCAGCTTTCCGTTGGTGGGCACGTAGAGAATGTCGTTGGCAGCCAGGTTTACATCGGCTGATTTGCGATCGAGGATGCGGCGCAGGGGGACCTCAATTTCCATCTTCCGCGTGCTGCCTGGCGTTACGCGGTAAATATAAGCGGTGCGCTGCGCAAAGGAGTCGAGTCCGCCGCTCAGCGCGAGCAGTTGCAGCACCGTAGTGTCTTCGATGTTGCGGAAAGGAAAGGCTCCGGGGCGCTTTACATTGCCCACCACAAATACCTGGTCGGCCTGCGGTACGCGAATCTGCGAGCCCGCGTGCAGGGTGATGTTCAGCTCGGGATGCCGGCCGTCGAAGAGGTCGTGGACGGGTATGCGCTGCGTGATGCCGTTCGCCTGTTCGACGATCACCTCGGCTCCCGCCTCGGGCAGCAGGCCACCGGCCTGGCTCAGAGCGCTCAGCAGGCGCAGATCTCCCAGTTCCTGAATGGTCGCGGGTGTTTTGACGGCGCCGGCAATGGTGACGGTACGGCTGCGGTATTCCACTACAGAGACATCGACGACCGGATTGACCAGCAAATGCTGGGTGCGCAGCTCGGTGGCGATTTCCGTGGCCAGTGCGTCCGGCATCCGTCCCTGAGCGTGCACCGGGCCGTGGAGCAAGGGCAGGTTGAGGTTGCCCTGGCTGTCGACGCGGAACGGTTGCGATAGTTCCGGCGCATCGAGGACGGTCAGTTGGATGAGGTCAGAGACGCCCAGCGACTGGAAAGGGAGATTGGAGCCTGCGACGGTTGCCGATGTGGTGGGAAATGAGTTCCCAGGCTGGGAAGAAGACAGTCGCTGCGCCATGGCCGCGAAGGAAAGCAGAACGACCATGACCTCGATGGTTTCTTTATGGACTCTCATGGCGACCCGCTATCCATGAGCCTAGAGTTGCTGGATTAAATTGGGACACCGGCTGAGATTAAGTTTCTCTTAGGGACGATACCCCTTAGGGACGATACCCAATGACCCGCGCAGGCACGCCCGCACAGATGGCCATGGGAGGCAGATCGGTGGTGACGACGGCTCCAGCGCCGACGACGGCGCCGTTCCCTATGGAAACACCCGCTGTGACGACTACGTTGGCGCCAAGCCAGACGTCGTCGCCGATGGAGATAGGCTCATCGCGCCCAGGCTGTGTGCGAATGAGTTCGTTGCTGGCTATTCCGTGATTGGAGGAGATAATTGCGACGCCGGGCCCCAGCAGAACGTTGCTTCCTATAGTGATGGGACCGTGGGGAGAGGCCCACACAGAGCAGAGATGATTGACGAAGGAGTGGTCGCCAATCCGGATCATTTCGGGGTGCTTGAAGAAGACGGTCGGTGAGATCTTCGCACCTTTGCCCAGATGCCCAAGCCTGGCCTTGCGGATGTAACTGCCGCCGGTGATGAAAGCGAACAGGTAGGCCCAGCCTTTGATCACTTCGATGAACGATCGGAGCACGGTTCTCCTTGCAGTGTTCGTAGAACATAGCAGAGGGTGGGGTGGGGCGCTACCGCGGGATGTGGATGCGGGATTGTGCACGAGAGTCCGGGTGGCCCATTCCATTCACAGACGAGCTGCATAGGCAAGATGATCTAATGGTGCTGGCCGTTGGCGGCCGGGCGAGGGAACCCATGAAACATATGCCGACTGTGGAAGAACTGAACCAGCGATTCGTTATTTTTGGCGCGGCGGAGATTCATGCCGGCCATGGCGGGTTGCCGTGCATTCGTATCAACACGTCGCAGGCGTCAGCGGAAATCTATTTGCATGGCGCCCACCTCACCTCCTGGCGGCCCGCAGGGGCAGAGGAAGTCATCTTCGTCAGCCAGCATGCGGAGTGGGAGACTGGAAAGGCCATTCGCGGCGGCATCCCGGTCTGTTTTCCGTGGTTCCGCGATAAGCAGGACGATCCGAATGCGCCCTGGCATGGGCTCGTGCGCACGAAGGAGTGGCAACTGGACAACATCGTCAGGAATGGCGAAAACGTCTTTGTCAGCCTTTCGACCGCGAGCGATGCGTCCACACGCAAGTGGTGGCCGCGTGACTTCGAGTTGTCGCTGCGCATAACCGTTGGCGCACAACTTACGCAGGAACTGGTGATGCGCAACACCAGCGCTGAGCCGATTCGCTTTGAAGAGGCCCTGCACACCTACTACCGTGTAGGCTCGGCCGAGTCGATCAAGATCAGAGGCCTCGAGGGCGTCGGATATTTCGACAACACGGATAACTATCGCGAGAAGAAGCAGGAGGGCGACATTGCCTTTTCTGGCCCGACCGATCGCGCTTACTTCAACACAACGCATTCCATCGAGATGGCCGACCCCGTGTTACGGCGTCGCATTCTCATCACCAAGCATGGCTCGCGAAGCACCGTGGTGTGGAATCCGTGGAGCAGCGGCGCGCAAAAGATGGCAGACCTGGGCGACGATGAATGGCGCGTGATGACCTGCGTAGAGGCGGCGAATATGCGCGCCTGCGCCGTCGATCTCGGCCCCGGTAAGGAGCACGTGATGAAGACTGTGGCGTCGGTTACGGCTTTGCCGGATGACCACTTCTAAAGCAGAACCAGCACAACTGTACCCAGCGGCAAGGACGCTTGGCTGGATTTTTCATCAAGAAAAATCCAACTTCCCCGATGTCGACCGGGTACACCTATGCTGGTTCTGATTTTAAAGCTCGTCTGTCGCTGCCAGCGAGCAGAGATTGAGAGCTTCGATGAGCGGCGCCTCCCATCGGCGGGTAGAGAACATGTACGGCTGCCTGCCGGTGGAGAGGCGTACATCGGCGGAGTCCAGCTCCTGCGGAGTAGCAAAGCCGAAGATCCGCAGACGTTCGCGAAGATATCGCCACGAAGCGAAGAAATAGACTTGCTCCACTTCTTCTGGGGGCAGCGGTTTCAGCACAAGCAAGACGCCTGACGCACGGTATGGGTTCGCGCGGCTCAGCCGTGGTTTCACGATGGCAGAGTATTCCGCAGCGAGGAGTCTGGGGACCGTGGTGTCCATTCAGGGGCTCTCTTCTATAGACATCGGCGGTCTGTGAAGAGCGAATGAGACTCCGTTGCGCTGCGGGACGTGGCAGGCGAGCCCTGTCCCGAAAACTGTCGCACAAACTGTTTCAAAACTGTTTGGAAACGGTGCAAAAACTACGGACGCTGCAAACGGGTAACGATAGCGTCCACGTCGTATACACAGCCACCCCAGACGCCTCCGCTGGCCTGCACCAGGGCGGCCCACAGACGCGTGTCTTCCGGCAGAGCGGGGTGCGGCCGCAGATCGGGACGCGAGGGTCTGGCCGCGAGACGGCGCTCGCCCTCTTCCGCAGTGAAGCTGCCTTGCGCATCGCCGATGAGATTCACTGAGCCGGTGAGCTTTGTGCGATCGATGATGATCTCGATCTGGTCGCCTTGCTGCAATTTACCGATCGGTCCTCCGGCGAGCGCTTCGGGGGAGATGTGGCCAATGCAGGCTCCGGTAGAAACTCCGCTGAAGCGTGCGTCGGTGAGCAGGGCTACATGCTTGCCGGCGGGCAGCCACTTGAGCGCCGAGGTGACCTGGTAGATCTCTTCCATGCCTGCGCCGGCGGGGCCTCCGCAGGCCAGCACCATCACATCCTGCTCGTGAATGTCACCGTGTTTGATCGCATGGATGGCCGCTTCTTCTGAAACGAAGACCCGCGCAGGACCGACGTGGTGAAAGATGCCGTCGGCGTTGACGACCGAGGGATCAATGGCTGTGCTCTTTACCACGGAGCCCTCGGGCGCGAGGTTGCCCATGGGGAAGCAGACCGTGGCCGTGAGTCCGTTGGAACGGGCGCGATCGGGATCCATGATGACCTGATCGGGATCGATGCCGTCACGCGCCTGCAAGTTCTTGCGCAGCGCATGGCGGCGTGGGCTGTCTTGCCACCAGTCGAGGCAAGTGTTGAGCGTTTCTCCGGAAACGGTTTTTACCCGGGTGTTGAGCAGGCCGGCGCGGCGCAGGTGCAGCATCACTTCAGGCAGGCCGCCTGCGAGAAAGACCTGCACGGTCGCGAAGCCGCGTGGCCCGTTGGGCAGCGCGTCGACCAGGCGCGGCACCTGGCGATTGATGGTGGCCCAATCGTCGGCTACGGGGCGTTTGAGGCCTGCGGCGTATGCGACGGCCGGCAGATGCAGCAGCAGATTCGTCGAGCCGCCAAAGGCTGCGTGGGCAACCATCGCGTTGTCGAGCGAGGCTTGCGTGAGGATGTCGTGCGTGCCCAGCTTGAGTTGATGCAGGCGCAGCAACGCGGTGGCGGAACGGCGTGCGGCATCGAGCCAGATGGGTGCGCCCGAAGGAGCGAGCGCCGTGTGCGGTAGGGCCATGCCCAGGGCTTCTGCGATCACCTGTGAGGTTGCGGCGGTGCCCAGGAACTGGCATCCCCCGCCGGGTGTCGCGCAGGCGCGGCAGCCCATCTCGGCTGCGGTCTCAAGCGTGATCTGGTGGTTGGCGAAGCGGGCTCCGATGGTTTGCACCTTGCCGGCGTCTTCGCCTGACTCGGGCAGCAGCGTGACTCCGCCGGGGATGAGGATCGTGGGTATCGGCCCGGCGGAGGCGAGGGCCATCATCATGGCGGGAAGCCCTTTGTCGCAGGTGGCGATGCCGATCACGCCCATCCGGGTAGGCAGTGAACGCATGAGACGGCGCAGAACGATGGAGGCGTCATTGCGAAAGGGCAGCGAGTCGAGCATGCCGGTGGTGCCCTGGGTACGTCCGTCGCAGGGGTCGGTACAGGCTCCGGCGAAGGGAATGGCGTCGAGCGACTTGAGCGTGATGGCGGCTTCGGCGACGAGCGCGCCGAGTTCCCAGTGGCCGGTGTGAAAGCCGAGCGCGATGGGGGTTCCGTCGGGAGCGCGCAGACCTCCGTGGGTGCTGAGGATGAGGACTTCCTGCCCGATGAGTTTTTGCGGTTCCCAGCCCATGCCGGCGTTCTGGCTCAGCCCGAAGAGATTGCCCGAGGGCGCGTTGAGCAGCATCTCGGCAGTGATGGGTAGCTGGCCGCGCGGACCAGGGGCGTGGGTGGCTACGTCGTCCAGGGGAAGCGTGGTGGTTTCGAGAATCGAGGCCAGCGAAAGGGTGGGAACGGGAGTTCTCCTCTGGAAGCCCATTGTAAGATGCCGGGATGGGCATTTTCCTATGGATTTCGCTTTAGAAAAGCCGCTCGTACGGCCGGGGATATTCGGAAGTTACTTTGTTCCAGCTTGCTCAGTGCCTGGCGGAAATTAATCTTGCCCAATTTGGCCCCGCGCTCCAGAATCCCAAGCGTTCCGCGAACCTCCAAATGGAGATTTTTCGCCTCCAGCCGCCCATCCGTTTCATCGAGAAGCACGGTGCTAATTCCAAGCTCCAGCGCCAATTGAATGGCTTCGCGTTCGCCGACATCTAGTTTCATCAACGCGGGACTCGGTATGGACGCAACTGTGTGCACTTCCACCCATGCCGGGAAATGGCTGATCCACTGTTGCACTTTGGCGGGGGTTTTGGGGTGTTTCAATTCCTGAAAAACGGCCTGCGGAATCAGGACCTCACCAAAAAAAGCGGGCAACAAATCCACTTCGTCAATCAGTACCAGGTAATTCAGCGGGGAGGTATCGGCAACAACGATCATGCCGTCCGGTCAAATGCCTCGGCATCCTTCTCTAGATCCTCGACGCTGTAAGCTCGCTCCCAAACTCCATGCTCCTTGAGAAAGCCATCCAACTCATAGCGGGTTTCAAGGCCAAGAAGCATACGCGTTTGATATGCGGAAAGCGCGCCGGAGCGATACCCTTCGATGGCGAACGCCTCCAGGGCTTCACGCGCCGGATCGGGGCGCGAAGCGAGATCATCGGGAAGCTGCACAGTGATCTGCATAGCCTCGAGGGTAGCACGGAACCAGTGCAAAAACCACTTGGGACCAACTGGGACCAACCCTCTCTGCGGGAAACGGTGCGAAGCAAGATGTTCGTGTCCGCCAGTAGGACGAGCCGGGCATCAGTGGGTGGGCTGGCAGCGGCGGGCCGCAGCACACCTAACCTGCATTTCTCATACGGTCGAGAACGATAGAGAAACGCGGCTCGATATCGCTTGGTGGAAAGTGCAACAAACCTTCGGGTGCCCCATCCTTCGCTTTTTGCGAAGGGTGGGATACCACGACAGTGTGCGTTGAGATTTGTGGCTTCCCACCCTTGCCGGAAAAGCACCGTCAAGGATGGGGCACCCGCAGGGTTGTTGCACTGCCGGCTACCGCATAACACAGCCTCGCCGCAGCGAGCAGCCACGTCGCTCCTCTCCCTGATGGTGAGAAATCCCGGCTAATCATCGAATGGAGATTGAAGGCAGCCCGGCCACGATTCGGAATTGTTCGACGCGGGTTCGGCGAGTGTCTGAGGGCCGTTCAGCGGTGGGCTTCGGAGCGATGGTTAACGGCCAGAACGAGGATGGAGTCGACGCAGTCGTAGAAGCAGACACGGTAGTCGCCGACACGCAAGCGCAGTTCGGGCGGCTTGATCTTTTGAAGGCGCTTCACGTCGCTTCCTTCGCGCAGGTCCATTGGAAGCCGCACATCTGCTGTGCAATACTGACTCAGTGCTGGATAGGCAATCGCGAGCCGAATTGCCGACTATCCCCTGCGCGACGTGACGCTTAAGGCATTTCGCATTGTCGCCACAGCGAGGTGGCTCTACCCCGATTGCGCAAGATGCTGTAGCACTTCATGCCCGGATGGCGAAATTGGCAGACGCAGCGGACTTAAAATCCGTAGCCCTTAAATGGGTGTGGGGGTTCAAGTCCCCCTCCGGGCACCAGCAAGAATCCCACAAAATAAGCGGTTCGCTGGCGCTGAGTTCAGAACGAGAAACACTCCGCGGCAGACGCGGCGGACCTCGAACCTCATCTAAACGCGAGAGTAACGTCTATCCCGCCGAAACTGTTCGGCTTGTTCAAGATTCCAGAGCGAGCAAGGCTTGCGCATCTGTTACCCATTTTCATGTCGATTGTCTATTGCAACCGTTGCATCGACTGCGGATTGCATGACCGCGAAAGGCGAGTCGATCCTGAGTCGACCTGGGTCTGGTTCGCGACATTGTTCACCTTCAGTCATAGCATCCATCATCACGCTTCCAAACCTGCCCTTTCCCGATCTAATGCCGAACTTTCTTCTGCCCCACAATCGGCCTTGGATCCAGTTTGTCGAGAATCTCCATAAACTTGGGCCTGTTTTTGTAACGCAGGCGAATGTCCGCGAGCAACGCATCCCATTCGCTGTCCCGATGAAACCCTTGGAAGATGGGCTGCATCTTGCGTAGATAACCAGCAACCGCCTCGTAAGCGGAAGCGCTGGCATGCGGTAGATGATCATCCACGCGCTGACGATATATTGCAAGCGACCGCTCGGGATGCGATTCCGCCACCGCGGCCGCAACGCGATCTCCAAAGTCGCCGGAGCCATACCACTTCATGCCTCCTCGATGCTTTTGTCCGACCGACATGGCGTCGTACCAACGGAGCGCGTCATCATGCCGGCGGTCGGCGATGGCCATGTCGATCAACACATCGAAATGCGGGCTTGCCGCCGAGCGAAATCTGGATTCCTTGTTGAATAGCGGAAGAAGGTAACCCGGCATCGGCAGCGGCCATTCTGCATTTGCTGCGCTCTTTGCCGATGCCTTGGCTGGCGACAGCAGGGGAGAAACGCCGGTCTCAAGAAAGTTGAGCGCAATGCTGCGAATGCTGTCTTGGCAGCCGGCTTTGGCTGCGGCCTTAACCAACTGCTGAAAGCTCTCGCGGCTGGGATGAGTGAAGAATCCCAAAGCCGCGTGAGCCGCGGTGATTGGCCATTGCCTGCGCTGAATGGCCATCTCGCCCATCAGATTTTCCAGGCTCGATGCGATGCCGGGCAGCTCTGCGACTGTCTTTTCGATTCCCTCGGCCGCCCAGCGCTCGGCTTCGTCGTACCGCTTGATCGCAATCAAGCGTTGGACCAGCCGTTCGTAGCTGCCGGAAACGCGTGCCTCGCGTTCGCATACTGCGAGAATCTCGCCTTCACGGCCGGCATTCTCAAGCGCCCGGACCAACCAGTCGGCGATGCGCTCCTGCTGGTATTTTCGAGAGAATGGATCGTCTTCCTTCACAGGCGACTTCGCGCGCTGAGCCATAATATCGGCAACTTCGGACCACGCAGACTTGGCGATCGTGATCTTCAAAACGGTGTCGGCAGCATCGTTGACAATGCCATAGTCGTCGCGTAAATCCGCGTCAATGGCGAAAAGCAGTTTGCGCGCTGGACTGAGGGTTGATACAGCTACGGCTTCAAAGATCACCGGCAGGCATTCGCCCACGGCTTCAGCAGTTTCGCCCTCATCGTTCGATTGGCCGATCTGCTCGTTGCCCAACGTCATGATTTCTGTTCCCAGGCGCACCACGGCGTCAGGATGCCCGAGTTCCAGCAACCGTTCCAGGCGATGTTTCACGCGACTGTAGTCCGGCGTCTGTCCCTCACCCGTCCAACTGTTTCGCCAGCCGGCCTCGGAAGCGACGAGTCTGAGCTCTTTCTGCGTTTCGGCCACCAGGCGGTCAACATTACCCTCGGCCAATGCGATGCGATCGCGAAACTCCTCTCGCAACTCCGAGAAGCGCTCAGTCAGCGACCAGACCAACTCCACCAACTCCTCGCGGCTCTTGTCTTCGATATATCTGCGAATCCTATCGTCGGATGCCTTGAGCGTTCTCTTTTCAGAAACCGCATGGCGCCGATGACGTTGGACATAGAATTCTTCGCCATCGTCGTCGGAGTCCATATCGAGATCGTCCGCTTCATCGCCGTCGTCTTCTTCGCCACTCTCGTCGGCGAGCATCTCCCATCGCTCATCGTCCTGGTTCGCCGCATGGGTTTCCGCGCCCTCGCCCAGTCTCTCAAGATATTCGGCCACTACTGCGACTGCATGTTTGCAACCGCTGGCGCCCACCGGGCAGGTGCAGCGCGAATAGAGAGCGCCGCCCTTCTTCGCCGACTGCTCACACCAGACTGTCACCGCGTAGCGTTCTCCGCCCTGGACCGTGGCCAGCAGCCGGCCGTCCTCCGAGATCGCAAGGTCATGGACGCGCCCTTGCCTCTGGTAGGCTCTGCCTCGTTCAACAGAGCGCGAGCCTGCCCATTCGGTCAGATCATCCCAGCTCAGGACATTCCACCCCTCATTTTGGGAGACCTTACGTTCCTTTCCCTTTACCGCGCGTTGTTGCTTTGAACTCATCCATTTCATCCTGAACTGATGGCATTTCATTACATCATGAAGCCCAATTTCGATTCATCGATTGAACCTCGAAAGCGTGATCTGACGGGCTGCGAGAGAGGTTCATGGCGAACTCTCAACTGTGAAGGGTCCGCGTGGCGCGGCAGGTATCGGCAGGCGAAGCGATACCCGTTCCATGTTTGCGGCTGGACATGTTTTATAAGGTCCTATATATTGGACTATATGCGGATGTAAGGCTTTATATATGGAGCATTAAAGTGAGATCAAATGTATCAGATGTCTTGCCGCCTGCCGTCAAGCGGTCGCTGAGCAAATTCGGCAACGATCTCGCGACCGCGCGGCGGAAACGTGGACTTACAATCCTTGCCGTCGCCGAACGCATGGGCGTCGCCAAGAATACTTATCTGCGCGCAGAGAAGGGCGACCCTCGGGTCGGCCTTGGCGTCTATGCGATGGCACTTTTCGTTCTGGGCTTTGGCAGCCCTCTTGGCACACTCATCGACGTGAGCCGCGATGACACCGGCCTGTTGCTCGATGAAGAACGTCTGCCCAAGCGAGTGCGCATGAAGAAGGTACGGGTGCCCCAGTCATGAAGCGGACCCTTGACGTTGTGCTAGGCGAGGGGCTGCAGGTCGGCACGCTGCGTTACGACCTGCAAGGACGTCGTGAAAGCGCTGCTTTCGAGTATGGCGCAGGTTGGCTCGGCGACTCAGCGCGTTTCGCTCTTGGGCCAACACTTCCGATCCAGGCGGGACCACAGTTCCATCGCAAGTCGAAAGATGGTTCCCTCTTCCATGCCGCGATTGCCGACACAGAGCCCGATGGGTGGGCAAGGCGCGTCATTATGCGTGATCACATCAAACGCAGACAAGAATTGCACCGCAACGGAAAAGAAGAGGCGCAGCCGCTCAACGCGCTTGATTATCTGCTGGCCGTCGATGATGCCAGCCGTGTCGGCGCGCTTCGTTTTCGCGACCAAGACGGCCTCTTCCGGCGCGCGCAGGAAGAAGGACGCAGGACTGCTCCGCCACTCGTCGAACTTGGGCATTTGCTTAGCGCGTCGCATGCTGTCGAGGCGAACAAAGAGACGACAGCGGACCTCGCGTATTTGCGCGGACGCGGGACGTCACTTGGCGGCATGCGCCCGAAATGCACGGTCATCGACGAAGACGGAGCGCTCAGCATTGGCAAGTTCCCCAGCATCGCGGACGAGCGCGCCGTCACCAAGGGAGAAGTGCTAGCTCTCACCCTCGCCAAAAACGCCGGGATCAATGCAGCCGCAGCGCGTGTCGTCGAGAGCCAGGGATTGCCCGTTGCGCTGATCTGCCGTTTCGACCGGCATGGCGACGGACGGCGCCTCATGTACGTCTCCGCTGCCACGATGCTGGGCGTCGAGCCGACGGAACCCGAGGAACATTCCTACACCGAGATTGTGGACGCAATCCGCGTGCACGGGGCCGACGCACAAGCCGACATCGAAGAGTTGTGGCGCCGTATTGCCTTCTCGATTCTGATTACGAATGTTGACGACCATCTGCGCAATCACGGCTTCTTGCATGTAGATCGGGAATTCTGGCGGTTGTCGCCCGCCTTCGACATCAACCCGTCACCCGAGCGCGTGCGCGAATTGAAGACCTGGATATCAGAGGACGCAGGCCCTGACATGACTATCAACGCCCTTATGTCCGTGATTGCTTATTTCCGCATCACGAGCGCGCGCGCCAAGGAAATATTGAGTGAAGTTGTGCACGCAGTAGACAATTGGCGCATGATCGGACACAGTATCGGCATGAGTGATGGAGAGCTTGAGCCCTTCGCGGACGCCTTCGAGCACGGTGAGCGTAACGCTGCAAAGAAGCTTTTCTAAGGTGAACACCGGCTTAATTGAGCATTGCTCCCTAAGGTCGCAAATTGACGGCAAGAAACCAAGAACTTACACACTGACTTACACCGCATCACAGAAATGATTTGCAAGTTATTTAGTTTCCATCACGATAAAATGCTATCAATGGGACTTAAAATCCGTAGGCATTCCATGGCTGTGGGGGTTCAAGTCCTCCCTCTGGGTACCAATAGAATCTTATCCTTGATGACCACTGAAACAGCCGTAGCGCCGACACTGGTTTGGTTTCGGCAGGATCTGCGCTTGTCGGACAATCCCGCCTTGGCCTCTGCGGTCGACCGAGGGAGTCCGGTCATTCCGGTGTTTATCTGGGGGCCGGAGGAAGAAGGCGCCTGGCTGCCCGGTGCAGCCTCGCAATGGTGGCTAAACCACTCGCTTGCCGCACTGAGTACCGAACTCGAAAAACGCGGCTCGCGCTTGATCATCCGCCGCGGTCCAACGGGCGCTGCATTGAATGATCTGTTGACGGAATCAGGCGCATCCGCCGTGTTCTGGAATCGCCGTTACGAGCCGGCGGCCGTGGCCCGAGATCGCGAGTTGAAGTCGAAGCTTCGCGAGCGCGCGACAGCAGCCGAGTCTTTTAACGGCAACCTGTTGTTCGAACCGTGGACGATCCGAAATACGAGTGGAGACCCGTTTCGCGTCTTCACCCCATTCTGGCGAGCCTGTCTCACCGAGTCCGTAGTGGCTCCTTGCAAAGAGGCGCCAAAGAAACTTCGCCGGCCTGACAACTGGCCGCGCTCGATGCAGCTTTCGGAACTCGGACTAGAGCCGACGGTCGATTGGGCACACGGGCTTCGCCAGGCTTGGCAGCCTGGCGAGGCCGGTGCGAAGAGCCAATTGGAGCGCTTTCGGGAACAAGCCGTCGGAGAATATCCGGCCGACCGGGATAAGCCTGGCGTTGTTGGCACATCCCGGCTTTCGCCGCACTTACATTTCGGCGAGATTAGCCCCGGACAAGTTTGGCGCACGATCCGCGGCACAATGAGCGCCGGTGGCATCGCAGGGAATGCCGAATGCGAAGCTTATCTCAGACAAATGGGTTGGCGGGAATTTGCTTACCAGCTGCTCTACCATCACCCCGAGTCCCCGGAGCAGTCTCTTCGATCGGAATTTTCAGCCTTCCCTTGGAAGACCGATCCCAAGACCCTGCGGGCATGGACGCAAGGTAAGACAGGCTACCCGATTGTTGACGCGGGCATGCGTGAATTGTGGCACACGGGGTGGATGCACAACCGCGTCAGAATGGTGGTAGCGTCTTTTCTCGTCAAGCACCTACTGATTAGCTGGCAGGAAGGTGCGGCTTGGTTCTGGGACACGCTGGTGGACGCGGACCTGGCCAACAACACGATGGGTTGGCAATGGGTCGCCGGTTGCGGCGCCGACGCCGCGCCGTATTTCAGGATCTTCAATCCGGTCATCCAAGGCGAGAAGTTCGACACCGCTGGCGATTACGTCCGCCGTTGGGTGCCGGAGCTAGGGCGGCTGTCGGCAGCCTGGATACACAAACCCTGGAAAGCCCCGCACTCACTGCTCCTCGATGCGGGGATTAGGCTGGGAAGAACGTATCCCTCTCCCATCGTCATTCATGAGGCGGCGCGGGAACGTGCACTCACGGCTTTGGCAAGCATCAGGGCAAAAGGATGAGGGAAGCCCATCTACACAATCCAACCTCACGAATGTTGTTCGGGTATATCTATGCGGGTTCTGCTCTAAGCAGCCGCCATCCATCCGAGGGAAAGTGGAGAGTACCTGCATGCCCGGGTATGACTGTCCTCGCAAAAAAACAAAAACAGCAAACAGCGAATCCTTGGTGTGTGAGCGCAACTTTATTGCGCTCACTGGGTTGAGCCCTCCGATATCCCCTCTTATGGAACTGTAGCCTCAACCGTGCCAGAGGGGCCGCTTACCAAACCATTTGAAGCCACGCTCTCGATATAGTAACTATAGGTCACTCCAGGCTGGACTGCGGTATCCACATAAGTAGTCGCGGTAGACGGTGTGGACTTTAATGCTGCAAAGGCTCCACCGCTCGTAGATCTATAGGTCGTGTAACCTGTGATTGGCGTCGGAGAGCTGGCAGGCGCACTCCAGTCGAGGGTGACTGAGTGCTGGGTTGCTGATCCACCAGTACCCGTCAGAGGGACTACTACCAAGGGGTTTTCAGCGTTGGTCTGGATCGTCAGGCTGCCTGTAGCTGCGCCCGCCGAGGAAGGGTCGAATTGGACTACCAACGTTGACGACTGGCCGGCAGACAGACTGCTTTGTGATGGCGACATTGAGAAGCCAGCTCCGGTAACCCGGGTAGTTCCAGTAACAGTCGAGTTCCCCGTATTTTTCAAAGTCACAGACAACGTGGAGGCGGTGTTCAGCGTCACGCTGCCGAACGATAAGGTGGAAGGTGTAATCGATAGCGTGGATCCCGAGGTTGCGAGAGGATACAAGTTTAGGGAAAACGTACGTGGCGAATTGATCCCCGCGTAGTTGTAAAAGGCTGTGAGGCTCGCAGTTTGCGCTTTCGCCACCGCGGTCACCGTTGCGTCGAAGCTGAGACTCGTCGCATTAGGTTTTACCCAGATATGACTCGGCACAGCAACCGTGGGGTTGCTGCTGGTCAAGCTCACGGTTAAGCCGCTACTGCCTGCAGCAGAGGTCAACGAGACCGTGCATACATCACTTGCGGCTCCGGTTATCGAGGTACTCCTGCAAGAAAGACTCTGGATCTGCGCAGCAGAAACCAATGGAAACACCAACACCATCGCTAATAAGCTTTTCACTTCAGTCTACTTCCTTTCGCAACGCAGCCTCAGCGCACCACTCGATGTCGAGGCAACGTCGCAGCTCGATTTCTTGTCTTCTCCCCGGAAGCTGATACGCAGCAGCTATCTGGACGCGGATGCGCGCGACCTGGGTGTTCACGACCGCCTCAAGACCGTCATTACGATTCAAGATTGGTGTGGCTCGATACTCACGATCGGCGTGTGGCGCATTCGTCATCCCTAGGGGAAATCAGCCGAAGCGTCTTCATAAGTGGAGAATTTCGGAGTTCCCGCCAAGCCGGTCTGAGGCGTATGACGCTCGTGTCTGAACCCGGCGCAATCCGGCTTCCTGCCGCATGGACACTCAACTACACCATGACGAATCAACGCAATTGCAAGGGATAACCTGTCGTCTACGCCGACCTTTCGAAATATGTGCAGCAAGTGATTCTTAACTGTTTGAACGCTGGTTCCCATCCTGTCTGCAATTGCCCTGTTGGTTCCTTCCTCAATAAGAAGGCGCACGACCGCCGATTCCTCTTCTGACAGCTCCGACAAAATCCGTCGCCCGGCAGCTGTTACGCTGGCGGAAGGCAGCCCTGACCCTGTTTCCTGGGGTGTCACGATTTCAACTTTGGCCACGGCCCTACTCAACTCCTGTCTGTAATCTGTGCACCGCGGGATAGTGATGGGGTCGCTCTTCTCTTGCTGTTTTCCATCGCGGGTCTTCCGTAAAAGCGTCGATCTGGGCTACCCTGCAGTGCGTTGTTGGCTTGCGGCATGAAGTTATCGAATCGCGTCTCCGGTACGTTGATCTGCTCAGTAAAGACTTGCCTTCGACAAAATGATGAATCGCGACTTTCAAGGGGGCCTTCTGTCGGCGTACCAACGACATGAATCCCGTACTTAAGGCTGGTCGCATCGACGAATTGCTCGCCCGGAGAGCGCCTGTCGTCAAGGGATCGTTGCAGGGACCGGTTAGGTGCGGAACTTTGTATCTACTCTGCTCGCTAAAGTAGGGGGCTAAAGCAAAGAAGTCCCGCACAGCAGGAATAGTCCGGCTATGTTGGCGGCTGAAACCTTAAAATGTGAGCCGCCTCGACCCACAGGCTAGAGGCTACCTGGGATTTATGTAGTCGTATTACAAGAGGGCCAGCAAGCTCCTTCTGAATGAGATTTTAAGCAGGTGAGAACCGCATCGAGGAGCGGAGACCTCATGCTCACGATAAGATGTATTACCTTCTGAGGGAGTACGCAGCGTAGACATCGTTCTTAATGACTTTACGCTTGATGCCTCAACACTAAGCTGGAAGCTCAATGGGAGAAGGACTATTTGAGGACGTCGGCGTTCTTTAGTGCTCACCTATAGATAGATTACATAGCCAGCCGAATGCTCGATAGCACAGCATCGTCTTCGTAATAAGCCCGCGAAAATCCAAAACAGCTACTCCCCGGGGTATCACGCTCAGAAATATCGCGACTACCGGCATCTGCAGTTGTCACTGTATCTAATCAGCAGAACACAGGCCTTCCTGATAAGCCGATAATACACAAATTGTTCGGCCTGGAAAGCCGTTTGCCGGCGATTAATTCAAAAAAAAACACCCGGTTTGAATACGAAAGTTTAAGGTATGCATATTCTGCATAGGTCGGGAAAAATGTGCTTAAAGGCTGGCCGAAAAATACCCACTCTGCTCCAATCAAGCTCAACTCGGTTGTTATTGATAAAGAGCACCGCACCGGCCGGCGGCACGTTTATGGCATGCTCGGCGGTCGGAGAGGTAGTCGTATTTTGCTGCGACGATCCGCTGGATCGTCGCAGCAAGCTGAATCCATGTGTGATTGCGAAGCGTTCGCTCACGCAGTTATTCCTGCTATGCTGAACCATAATCGTCCGAAAACTGGGCCTCCACGTGACCTAAGTTACACGTTGTTACCGCTGTACTGGTTCGCTTTACGACCATTACTAGTTAGTGTCAGTAAGGAAGAACTTTTGTGGAGTGACAATGTAAGGGCGAGAACATGTGTAATCTACCTTGTCAGGCTGTCACCCCGCGATCGAGCTATTCTGCGACCCCGATCGAGCTTGTGTGAGATTTCTCTGACGTTCACGATGGTTCAGGTTCATGGCAGCCAGAGAGCTCCGTAGCCTTTAGTTTCTACAAGTAATAATCTGCAATTCTTCGTTTTGTCTGCCTCTGGAAAAGAAGCACGCTTACAGAGGGGTGACGCGTTGTACGGTTCATATAGTACTGGCGGCCACAGTCCGATCCGCACCTTCGGGGTTTCGTACGCGAAGCTTTTGGTCGCGCTGGCATGTTGCCTCGTCGTTGCACTGGCAGGTTGCGGATTTTCGCCGAAGTCTTCAAGTGCCGGGCCGCTTAGCGTCTCACCTGGCTCCATCAGTTTTGGCGCGGTGCCGGTTGGACAAACCGCCACCACGAACGTCCTTGTTCTCAATGTGACTTCGGCCCCCGTCGCGGTATCACAGGTGAACGTTTCCGGACAAAGTTTCTTTCTTAGCCCTCAGAGCAATCTTCCCACTACGATCAACGGCGGCACTGTCGCCAACTTCCAGATTGGTTTCAAGCCCGGCAACACTTCCAACTATTCCGGACAATTCACGGTGATGGGTTCAGGCGGCCAGCAGATTTATGCGGGCACAATCAGCGGTCAAGGGGTCGGTACCGGTGGCAATGGCGACAGTACGACATCCACACTTACCGTCAGTACAGCTAATCTGGCATTTGGCAATTTAACGGTTGGATCGGCATCCACGCAAACTGTGACGTTGAGCTCTATCGGAACAGCGCCGGTTACGATTAGTTCGGTCACGTCGAGCGGTACCGGCTTCACGCTATCGGGAGGGGCATTTCCGAACCAGTTGAATCCCGGCCAGTCGTTAACGTTGAATGTGCAGTTCGATCCCACGGCCACTGGAGCAGCGTTGGGTCAGCTGACGATTCAGAGCGACTCAGCAACGAATAGCACAGCGGTGGTCAATCTGAGCGGCACGGGTTTGCCGGTCGGCAGTCCGCAGCTGACGCTGAGCACGGCCAGTCTGACGTTCGCTAATGTGACGGTGAACACGTCATCAAAACAGCCCGTGACCCTCATCTCCACTGGGACGGTGCCGGTGACCATCAACTCGGGAACACTGACAGGCAATGGTTTCACTCTGTCGGGCGCGACGTTTCCGGTGACCTTGAATCCGAGTCAGTCGGTGACCCTCAACGTACAGTTCGACCCTACTGCTGCCGGACCAGCGTCTGGGCAGTTGACGATTTTGAGCAACTCGTCGACGAATAGCACGGCGGTGGTCAATCTGAGCGGCACGGGAAGTGCGGCTACGAGTCCGCAGTTGACGCTGAGCGCCGCGAGTTTGACGTTTGGCAATGTGACCGTGAACTCAGCCTTGACGCTCCCCGAGACATTGACTTCCACAGGGACGGCGCCGGTGACGATCAACTCGGTGACGCCGAATGGTAGCGGTTTTACGGTGGCCGGAGCCACGTTCCCGGTCACCTTGAATCCCGGTCAGTCTGTGACCGTGAAGGTGCAATTCGAGCCCACCGCTCGAGGAGCGGCTTCTGGCAAGATCAAGATTCAAAGCAATTCATCGACCAACGATACTGCGGTGGTGAACGTTAGCGGTACGGGGACGACGGCCACGAGTCCGCAGTTGGCGCTCAGTGCGGCCAGCCTGACGTTCGGCGATGTAACGGTGAACTCCGTCTCAACTCAACCCGTAACCTTGACCTCCAGCGGAACGGCGCCGGTGACCATCAACGCGGCTGCAGTGACGGGCACGGGCTTCACTATTTCGGGAGCCACGTTCCCTGTCACGTTGAATCCGACCCAGTCCGTTACGTTGAATGTTCAGTTCGATCCCACTACTGCTGGAACGGCGTCTGGGCAGCTGACGATTCAAAGCAACTCGTCTACCAACAGCACGGCTGCGGTCAATTTGAGCGGAACGGGCACGGCGGCGACGAGTCCACAACTGACGCTGAGCGCGGCCAGCATGACGTTCGGCTCTGTGACGGTCAACACGGCGTCGACCCAGCCTGTGACGTTGACCTCTACAGGGACCGCGCCGGTCACCATCAGTTCGGCAACAACGGGTGGGACGGCGTTTAAGGTGTTGGGAGCTACGCTCCCGGTCACCTTGAATCCTGGTAGGTCGGTGACGCTGAATGTACAGTTCGAACCGACCGCCGTTGGAGCGGTGACCGACCATCTGACCATCCAGAGCAACTCCTCGACCAATAGCACAGCGGTCGTTGATTTGAGCGGCACGGGCACCGCGGCCACGAGTCCGCAGTTGACGCTCAGCGCAGTCAGCCTGATATTCGGCAATGTAACGCTGAACACGGCATCGACGCAGCCCGTGACGCTGACCTCTACCGGGACGGCGCCGGTAACCATCAACTCCGCGACGTTGACGGGAACTGGCTTCGCGGTGTTGGGAGCTACCTTCCCGGTCACCTTGAATCCAGGGCAGTCAGTGAGCCTGAATATGCAGTTCGATCCCGCCACCGCGGGGGCAGCTTCTGGACAATTAACGATCCGAAGTGATTCGTCCACCAACAGCGCTGCAGTTGTCAATCTGAGCGGGACCGGAACGGCCACAGTGGCGCCGAATCTGACGTTGACCATCAGTCCGGCGAGTGTGGCATTCGGCAATGTGACGCTGAACACGCCGTCGACGCTGCCTGTGACGCTGACCTCAAGCGGCTCCGCGCCGGTGACCATCAACTCTGCGACGTTGACGGGAACGGGCTTCACCATGTCGGGAGCTACCTTCCCAGTTACTTTGAATCCGGCCCAGTCAGTGACGCTGAATGTGCAATTTGATCCGACGGCGACGGGGGCGGCGACGGGTCAGCTGACGATCCAGAGCAACTCGTCCACCAGCGGGACGGCGATTGTGGGGCTGAGCGGCACAGGCACGGCGGTTCCGGGAACGTTGAGTTCTCTTTCCTGCAGCAGCGCATCGAAGACGGGAGCCGGGAGCGATAGCTGCACGGTGACGCTTGGCTCGGCCGCAGGCAGTGGTGGAGTGAGTGTGGGTTTGAGCAGCAACAGCGCAGCGGTCACGGTTCCTGCTACGGTGGTGGTGCCGGCCAATGCGACCAGTGCGGGGTTTACGGCGACGGTGTCGTCGGTGACGACGGCGCAATCGGTGACCCTGACAGCGAACACCGGCGGAGCATCGCAGACCTTTGCTTTGCAGCTGAACGCCGCAGTACCGACGTTGACCGTCAGTCCAGCAAGTGCGGCATTTGGCAACGTGACGCTGAACACGCCGTCTACGCTGCCTGTGACGCTGACCTCAAGCGGCGCCGCGCCAGTGACCATCAGCTCTGCGACGTTGACGGGAACGGGCTTCACCATGTCGGGAGCTACCTTCCCAGTCACCTTGAATCCTGGCCTGGCGATAACGCTGCAGGTGCAGTTTGATCCGACGGCTACAGGAGCGGTGACGGGTCAGCTAGTCATCCAGAGCAACTCGTCAACTAACGGCACGGTGACGCTGGCCCTCAGCGGCACAGGGGAAAGCGCTTCGCACCAAGTGGCTCTGGCGTGGGATGGACCAAGTAGTTCAACCGATCCGGTTGCGGGCTATCACGTCTATCGATCAGCCGGCGGCAGCTCAGCATACCAACTGCTGACCTCTTCGGTTGACACGCAGACGAGTTATGTGGACACCAATGTTCAAAGTGGCACGACCTACGACTACATCGTAAAAAGCGTCGACGCCTCTGGCGTTGAAAGCACGGCGTCCAATGAGGCAACGGCAACCATCCCCTAGAGCAGAACCAGCACAACTGTACTCAAAGCATTTTCGCAATGACTGTGGTCCGGTGGAGCGTTTTCACAAATGCTGTAAGGGAAGAATATGCCCTGGACGCAGGTGTTCCATCAAAGAACACCTGCACATAACCACTCCCACCCCATCACCGTATTTGTGAAATGCTCTAAGATGAGCGAGGTGTGGTTTTCTTTGGGAGAAAACCACGTAAAGGCTGGTTGCTAAGCTCGCTGCGGCGAGGCAGCTCGCTGCGGCGAGGCCGGTCTACACCCATTGTTCGTTGCGGCGAAGCTACGAACAATGCCCAGCGGCGAGGGTGCTTGACTGGATTTTTCATCAAGAAAAATCCAACCTCCCCGATGTCGACCGGGTACACCTATGCTGGTTCTGCTCTAACTGAGCTGGTTGCTTGTGGGTTGAATGATTGGAGCTACGTCCAAATACGCCGAACCGCGGGCCTGCCGGTTGCAGATTCCGCGCCTTTACGCGTCGTAAGGGTCAAATTTTCCCTCATCGAAGGCGCCGGTACCTTGTCTGGCTTCTTTAGCCAGGCAGCAACCATCTCTTCCGCCTCAAGCCTCTGTTCGATCGTCATGGCAGAGCCAACACTTCTGCCGGCTCTCGATATTTGTTGGCTGGCAATTAAATACCACTTGTACGCTTGGGCGAGATCCCTTTCATCGGCTCTTCGCGCCCAATAAAAGCGAGCCAGGTGGAGTTGGGCCATCGGGACGCCTTTTTCGGCAAACCCCAAGCATTCGATCAGGCTCGATTCGTTCAGCAACTCGTAGCCGGTGTAGCTTTTCTCAGTGCGTTTGAATTCGGATGGCGATTGGCCATTCCAATTGAGCCTCATCGACAAGAGCTGAACCCGACTCGATACGCCAAGCTTCTCAAAGACCTTGAAAAGATAGTTCTTTACGGTATGTTGGCTCAACCCCAGGCGCTCTGCGATTATCCGATTTGACCAGCCTTGGGCCACGCTATCTACAATTTCCATCTCCCGCTTGGATAATTGCTCCATGCCTGGAGTATGCGGCGAAGAAACACTGCGTGAAGAAGCCAACGCCTGAAGCAAGAGAACCATCTGTTGACTGTCGGCCCAGATTTGCCCGCTATGCACAATTCTGACGCATTTGCTCAGGATCTCAACTGATTCTTGACGGCTTAGCACCCCTCGGGCGCCAGCCCGAAACGCATCAAGTACACATTCAGATTTAGAAGAATCCAAAAGAATCACCGCACGGATGTCCGGATGCCGCTCGCGCAGCTTGCGCAAGACCTCAAACCCGCGGCCAGCCTCTCCATCGAGCTCGGAGCTGAGGAGAAGAACATCGATATTGTGAAGATTTGGGCGCGCGATTAATTCCTGCGAATCTGATCCGATTACTTCGAACCCGCCATCGCGTCTCATTGCATCCGCCAGCAGAGTGGTGTGAAGCCGCGTGTCATCAGCCACTAATACGCGAATGGCGGCCTGCGGAATTCCATCGAGCATTCCTGTACTCCATTACAGATTTTCTGCAGCCTTGCGAAGGGAAACCGGGCCTTTACCGGACTCAGATGATTCTTTGTTTCGGAACGCGTAAGGATGTTCGTGGGGGCACCCAACTTTCGGCGGTGCTACCAAGTTCAAAGACGGGATTTTGCTGCCACGAACCTACTGATCATTCCCAGGGGGAGGCGAGCCGAGGTGTTGTGTACCGTTAGCAAACTTAGATAGAGCCACCATCGGTTGCCTTGGGAAATAGATCGCCAGAGGACGCCTTTCTTCGCATTTGTTCTTGCTAATCACTTGCTCAGCCGATGACCGAGAAACACTGAGCCGTCGAGGAAAACGGTAGAGAGATTTTTCCCCGGTGTCAATGGGCCATTTGGTAACCGGAGAACCGCTTACCTTTGTTATTTAGTAACTGCTTTAGCCCTGGTTCTTCGTCTTTTCTTTTTATTTATATCGCTGATTATAAAGCACTTGTGTGAGATGGTATTGAGTCGCTCATGTTTTCTTGAAGGTGCGAAGGAGGTCGAGTGCAAGTGTGAATTTATGTCTCGGACCGGGTCACTTTATGAGAATTTCTCCTCTGAGTGAATAGCCTCTGTTCGGACCCTCCGGAAGGAGAAGTGCTTCGCCGAGATGAAGTACCTCTTGCAGCAGCTTGCATCGGGCTGTACGCTCAATCTCGTTTCACCCTTGGTTAGCCAGGCAACGCCTACCCCCCCAGGCTCAAATCTTTAACTGCCATGGCGCCTAATGAATCCAGTCAACGCGAAACGCCGTATTTCCGAAGCAAGATCGAAAGGGCATCGTGTTCGGCTCAACGAAGCCAGACGTGCCAAGTTTCAGAGTTTCGGTTTGTACCAGCGGCTTACCCGCATTGTAGTTGAGTTTTTCACTTTTTACGCCGGGTATCCAGATTTTAGGGTCACACAGGAATGTGACTCATAGGGCGAAGCTAGGTATATAGAGCAGCAAACACCCGGTTGAGATCTCCAGGCGCGGCCAGGAGTTGCAGAGGAGCAGGTCTTGAACGTCGGCATTCAAACATCGAAATCTCCAGATCCGGCCATTCTCGTCGAACCGGATGGGGGAAACTGGTATGCGGTGCATACGCGGGCGCAGCATGAAAAGGCCGTGGCTAACCGGCTGCGCGAGAGGGGTGTGACAACCTTCTTGCCCACGTTTACTGAGGTGCGTCGCTGGAACGACCGAAATAAGAAGATCGACCTGCCATTATTCGGCTGCTATCTGTTCGTTAAGCTGATGCCTAGCAACGAGGACCGGCAACGCGTGCTTCGGACTGATAGTGTGCTGAGTCTGGTCGGAGCCCAGGGAGTGGGAACGCCAATCCCGAACGAGCAAATCGATGCAGTGCGAATTCTGATCAAGGGGCAACTTCCTTATTCCTCGCATCCCTTTCTCAAGACAGGGCAACGCGTGCGGATACGGGGCGGCGCCCTGGAGGGCCTGGAGGGCATTTTTCTGTCTCGGCACGGGGAACGGCGGTTGATCATATCCGTTGATGCCATGCAGAGATCGTTAGCGATTCAGGTGGAAGGGTATGAAGTCGAACCAATCTAGCCGAGACTCTCGCCAGTTCCGTCACGGGCACGACTGCGTGCCTGGTGCGACCGTGACAATCGCCGTCCGCATACTCCAGTAGATTCAAAATTCGATCCGCGAAGCAATCAGTTAGCTAGATCCCATTCGTTATCACGGTCAGCTAAAAACATTCATCTAATCTTCATAAGCTTGCTTGCGTTGAGAAATGCGGGCCAACTTCCCCGGTGTCGACCGGGTACTCCTATGCTCTTTCTGCTCTAGACCTCTTGCGCCACTCTTTGCTCCCCATGAACCCACCCCCAATACGAAAAGTGATGGAAACTGCGAGGCTGCTATTCGTCAGTCGCGACTCCGCCTTTGTTCGCACGCTGTGGCTGATGGGGGAATCGAACTCGTGGCAGGTCGAAATCGTCGCGAACGTATGGGAGGCGATGGAGCGGGTCCAAGCTGGGCCCGCTCCGGATCTGCTTCTGCTGGATCTGCCACAGGACGATGCCGATGGCTTACACATCCTGCGCTGGCTACACCGACTACGTCCCTCATTGCCGATTATCTTGATTGGTCACCCCGGCGATTCTCGCAAAAGACAAGAAGTCACTCGTCTGGGCGCACGGGACTATTTGTTAAGACCTCTCGACGGTCGCCGACTGGCAACCGTCATCCGGAGCCACCTTTCCAGTGTGTCTGAAGCTATCGAGGCTCATATCACAAGTGAAGATGTCGAGCCGATCAATGACGACAGGTTCTTCATCGGGGTTAGTCCGATCATGCGGAAGCTCCGCGCCCAGGCTGCTTTATTAGCGGAATCTGACGTACCCGTGTTGATTATTGGTGAGGGTGGGAGTGGTAGAGAGACCACCGCCCGCTTAATCCATAAGTTGTCACTCCGTTCGGGATTCGAGTTCGCAAAGGTCAATTGCGCTGCACTGCCCGGTGATCTACTGGAAAGAGAACTATTTGGTTACGAGTGGGCGGGTACAACCAAGAGCGTGCAAATCAGATCGGGCAAGTTGGAACTCGGTGTAAAAAGCACAATCCTGCTGGATGAAATCACAGAGATGCCCATGGGTGTGCAGGCCAACCTGATGCACCTTCTGCAGAACAAACGTTTCAGGCGACCCGGAACCTCCGCTGCTGTCGAGGTCGACATTCGCGTTCTGGCCTCGAGTACCACCAATATAGAGTACGCGGTTTCCGAAAAAAGATTTCGCGAAGATCTCTACTATCGCTTAAGCGCCTATACGATTCACGTGCCTCCCCTACGAGAGCGCAAGGAGGAGGTAAAGCTCCTGTCGCGCCATTTCATGCACAAACTTTCCAAGCAGTATGGCCTCGCCCCGCGCGAATTTTCGCCGGCACTGATTGAGGCCTGCCAAACGCATTCCTGGCCCGGCAACCTGCGAGAACTTGAGATCTTTGTGAAGCGTTATCTCATCCTGGGCGACAAGGAATACGTGTTCGGAAACGGCCGGCCAAATCTGGATAAGTCAGACAGGAGTGGTGCTTTGACATCGCCGCCGGCTCTGAACCCTTTGCTACTCTCACGGACGCAAGTTACTGTCGCCGACACCGCTACTGACTCACTTAAATCCCTCGTCCACAGCGTCAAGCTGGAGGCGGAGAGGAATGCGATCGCGGCCGCGCTTGAGAAGACCGGTTGGAATCGGAAAGCCGCCGCACGACTACTCAAGATCAGCTACCGGACGTTGCTCTATAAGATCGACCAGTACCAGATCAGATCGTCTGATTTGTCTCTCCTTCCGGGAGTCAACGGACTAAAGATAAGAAGATAGAGTTCCGCGGAAACGCCCCGGCAAACTCATCTCCCCAGGGAAAGCTGAGCCAGATTGGCGACGCAATCCCCAGCTCGTCTACAGGAGTCGTTATGAAAAATAGAACCGATCACCTAGGCTTAGGATTCGTCCTGATTGTCCTTGCCGGTTCCCTGTGGGCACAAGTTCCAGAGGACCGGGTTCCGGGCGCTGCGACTTCGCTTGCACAATCGGCCAAGCCCCACGACGCCAGCTTCGTTATCGGCAATGACGACCTTCTGGCGATCAATGTTTGGAAGGAGCCGGACATCTCTCGCTCCATTCCAGTGCGCTCAGACGGAAGAATTTCGCTGCCCCTGGTGGGGGAAGTACAGGCGACCGGACGCACTCCGCTGCAGCTCGAAGTAGATATCGCAAGCAAATTGCGCAACTACATAGCGGCCCCAGAAGTTACGGTAATGGTCCAGGAGATTCATAGTCAGAAGTTCAACATCCTGGGGCAGGTCACAAAGCCGGGATCCTACTCGCTTGACCTTGCGACGACGGTCCTGGATGCTATTGCGGCTGCCGGTGGATTCCGGGATTTTGCCAACCAAAAAGGGATTTACATCCTTCGTCAGAATCCCGGCGGTGGTCAGTCTCGTATCGCGTTTAACTACAAGAAAGTCATCAAGGGCAAAGATCCTCAACAAAATATAAAGCTTGAGCCGCGCGACACTATCGTCGTGCCTTGAGGCGATTTATGTTTAAGCAAGTTTGCCTGAGCTTCGCACTCCTCCTATCGATACCTGCATGGGCGCAGGTATCAACAACCGACGGGGGTATCGGTCTCGCTACGACCGACGAAATAGCCACCCCGCCGCCGGTGAATGGTGACAGCTATCCAACGGCCACCAGTGCCGAAAAGCGATCGAATTACCTGCGCGTCGGCTTGGTCGTCACGACTGGCTACAGTGATAACGTCCTTGGATTTGCTACCGACCAAGTCAGCGATGTTGATTACTCGATTTATCCCACTCTTGAGATCGATAAGACCAACACGAGACTCAAGTTTCAGCTGAGCTATGCCCCAGGGTTCACGTTCTATCAGCACACGAGCGCGCGGAACCAAACAAACCAGGATTTGGCTCTCAATGCGACGTACCGACTGAGTCCCCATGTTACAGCCACTGTGAGGGACAACTTTCGGCAGACCTCAAGCGTACTCTACGCCAATCCGCTCTCGGGAGGGGGAATATCCAGCCTGCCACAGCCCCCCCTTACACCCGTCATCGGACCGGTCGGAGATCAGATCGGAAACGACGCGAATGCACAACTGACGTATCAGTTTAGAAAAAATGGCATGGTCGGTGCTAGCGGAAGCTTAACCAACCTCCACTTCCTGAATCCCAGCGAAGTTCCTGGCCTTTACGATTCCAACTCGACCGCAGGGTCAGCCTTCTATAACCATCGGCTTTCGAGACGTCATTACATCGGGGTCAGCTATCGGTATTCAAGGACTCTGGCTTACCCGGTCGGCGCGGTGAGTGCAATTCAGACGAATATCGTCTCTTTCTTTTACACACTTTATCTAAAGCCTACTTTTTCCGTATCGTTCTCGGGTGGCCCACAGCACTACGAGATCTCACAATTTCCCCTGGCGTCTCAGAACTCATGGTCGCCTACCTTCACTGCAAGTGCGGGCTGGCAAGGACACCATACGAATTTGTCCGGCAGCTATTCACACGTTGTCGTCGGTGGCGGGGGATTAGTTGGAGTATTTAAATCGGATATCGCGAGCGTATTTGGGCGCTGGCAATTTGCACGCTACTGGAGCGCAGGATCTGCTGTGAGCTATGGGAACAATAAGGACGTTACCCCTGCCCCTTTCCTGTCTACCGAAGGCGGGCAGAGCATTTTCGGAACTATCTCGGTCCAGCACCAACTCGGCGAGCGCTTTCAGGTAGAGTGTGGTTACACCCGCTTGCAGGAGAATTACGGGTTTATCCAGTCGAGCTCCAACGCTAATACGAATCGTGAGTTCGTCTCGATCACCTATCACTTCGCGAGGCCGCTCGGAGACTAATCATGCCAGAGATAATCGAGGAGCAAAATGCAGCGCCGTTCGACATGCAGCGCTACCTGGACGTGGCTCGCCGCCGCTACACATACTTTCTCGTAGCGTTGTTTGTGGGATGGCTTCTGGTCTGGGGGGTCAGTTGGATTCTACCCGTGAGTTACAAGTCGAGTACGTTGATCCTGGTGGAACAACCCACGATATCAAAAGACTTCGTTGTGTCGAATATTAATGAAGACTTGCAAGACCGAGTGCAGAACATCACTGAGCAGATTCTAAGCCGTACGCGCCTGCTTCATATCATTGATCAGTTTAACCTCTACGATGATCGCCACAACCCCGTCAGCCCAGATGAAAAAGCAGCAAAGATGCGCAAGGATATCCAGCTCGAACTGGTCCGTGATCCTCGCGACAACCGGATTACCGCATTCAAGATTGACTATTCGGCGCGCGATCCCCACGTGGCCCAAAAGGTCACAAGGGAACTGACAGACCTATTCATTAACGAAAATCTCGAAGTACGCCAGCAACAGTCCGAAGACACCACCAAATTTCTTGGAACGCAGTTGGAAACCGCGCGTCAGAGTCTTGCTGAACAGGACGCAAAGATTCGGGTGTTCAAAGGAGCACACATAGGCGACTTGCCTACCCAGCAGGCAAGTAATCTTCAAATCCTGGCCGGCATGCAATCGCAGCTGGGGAACGAGCAGGATGCGCTTAACACTGCGCACCAGCAGCAAGTTTACTTGCAGACACTGATCAACCAATATCGGACTCTGCAAGGGAGCACCAAGACGGGAGACGGTGGTTCCGGTTTACCGGCGATTAACAAAGAACTCGAGAGGCTAAGGTCAGAACTTTCAGATCTCAGTTCCAAGTACACTGACCGTTACCCGGATATTGAGAAGCTGAAGGGGCAGATAGCCAAAACGGAGAAATCAAGAGACGATCTCGTTGCTGACCTGAAGAATCAAGCCAACGTCGCGAGCCAGCCAGACAGCGCCACTACTGTCCGCGAACTGGCGGACCCTACCCAAAATTCGGCCCTGCTGCAACTGCAAAGTCAGTTGCAAGCCAACCGGATCGAAATCACGAATCGTGAGCAAGGGATTGCACTCCTAAAAGCCAAAGTCAGCGACTACCAGGCACGCTTAAACGACGAGCCAGTGCGCGAACAGCAACTGGCGGATCTGACCCGCGGCTACGATCAATCGAAGGCTAATTACGATGATCTGCTGAAAAAAGAGAACGAGTCAAAGATGGCCACCAGCATGGAACAGCTGCAAAAGGGCGAGCGATTCCGGATGATTGATCCGCCTAGTTTGCCGCTGAAACCTGATTTTCCCAATCGTTTAAAATTCTGCGGGATGGGGTTGGCCTTCGGTCTGGCATTGGGCTTAGTTGTGGCAGGCGGCCTTGAAGTCATAGATGACCGTCTGCACAGTGAAAAGGGAATTAAAGCCCTGTTGCCGATGAAAGTAATCGCTGAAATACCGGAGATCTTGTCTCCGTTGGATGAACGGAAAAGCAAGCGGAAGATGTTGTTGGGATGGGCCATGGCGGTATTAGTGTTCTCCACCATCCTGGCCGGGTCGGCCTTCAGCTATCTACACAATTAGTTCAGGTTCCCATGTACAAGGCTTTCTTCAAGCTCACGCGCAACCCGTTCGAACTTACGCCCGATCCCGCTTTCCTGTTCTCGACCAAGCGGCACAACGAGGCGCTGGCGGCGCTCTATTATGGCGTGAGGCGGCACAAGGGATTTGTTGTAGTGACGGGAGAGGTAGGCACGGGGAAAACCCTGCTGCTTCGGTGCTTGCTCGGACTGTTGCAACAAAGCAAAGACATTGCCTATGCGTATCTCTTCAACAGCCGTCTTTCTTCCACTGAGTTTCTGCAGTACGTTGTCTCCGACTTCGGTCTCGCTGCTTCGGGCAAGAACAAGGCCGAGCTCCTGCTTCAGTTAAGTCAGTTCCTGGTCTCGCGAGGGTCCCAGAAGTTGACTACCGTACTCATCGTGGACGAAGCGCACCATTTGTCCGCGGACATACTTGAAGAGGTCCGTCTCTTGACGAATTTGGAGACGGCTGAAGATAAGCTGCTTCAAATCGTATTGGTTGGTCAGCCTGAACTTGACGAGAAGCTGGATTCCGTCGGACTTAGACAGCTCAAGCAGAGAATCTCTCTTCGCGCACGGCTAGATCCGCTCGATTGGAATGAGACCAAGGGTTATATCGACCGGCGTCTCCAGATTGCACGAACAGGCTCTCCGGCAGAAGAGTTGTTTTCCGAGCAGGCTCTTATGGCTGTCTTCCGCCAGTCTCGCGGTTTCCCTCGGCTGATCAACACAATTTGCGAAAACGCGCTTATTAGTGCTTACGCAAGACAAATGCCAACCGTAACCGCCGAAATTATAGAAGATGTGGCGCGGGAGTTTCGCCTCGATGTGGTCCATGTGCCTGGTGCCAAAGAGATCAGTAGCCATAACGGAGTGGATTCCCAGCGAGGAACAAGCGTTGTTCCTGATCTGTACTCCGTGCTTCGCGGATCGGTTGCGAGCGAATCAGATTCAGATGTGCCTGTAGTGGTTCAAGCGAGCAAAACATGAGCCTAATTTTTGACGCCTTACAAAGATCGGAAGCCGAACGCTCTGGAATGGATCTGTCGGCTTTGGCCGCGGCGACTGAGGTACTGCAGCTTGCGGAGCGTCATGCGATCTCAGAACAGAAACCTGCCTCAGACCAACCGCGTACGACGCAAAGCGCGAAGCGCGACACGTCGGTTTCGATTGCGGCTGCAGTCGAGGTGCCTGAATCAGCAGGCCCCTCGCTCAATAACCGGCACGAGGATGTGTTCAGGCAATTTAAATCTCTCCAGGTAGAGGTTCCTCCCACAAAGCGACTGGTATGCCACACCGACCCGCAAAGTCTGGCGGCAGAGAAATTTCGATTTTTGGGAGTCAGCTTGCAACTTCTCCGGCGGGACAAGCCGCTCAAGAAAGTGCTGATCGCGAGCTCAATTCCCCAAGAGGGCAAAAGCATGGTTTCGGCTAACCTGGCCTGCACCCTCTCTGGAAGCACTCAGCAGAGGGTCCTCTTGGTGGAGGGTGACGTGCGTCGGCCGTCCCTATCGGGGATGTTCGGCCTGGAAAATATTCCGGGAATCTGTGAATGCCTGCAAAACGAGCGCACTCTGATGTCGAGTGTCTACCGCCTAGAGGGACCAGGTCTGTGGTTTTTGCCGGCGGGCAACGCTCCGAAAAATCCTCTGGAGCTTATGCAGTCAGGGAGACTGTCTGCAATGATGGAACCGTTAACGGGCTGGTTCGATTGGATCATCATCGATTCGCCTCCACTCATGCCTCTCGCGGATACGAGCCTCTGGATGCGCATGGCGGATGGAATCCTTCTGGTGGTGCGTCAGGGAATCACCGAGAAGCGGCAGCTGGAGAGAGGGCTTGAAGCGCTCGAGGCTAAGAAAATAATTGGTGCGGTGTTGAACGGCTCTAAGAGATCGGCCAACAGCGACTACTACTACATGAAGCCCTCGCCATAGTTTCGCGCCTCAATTACAAGTCAAACAAATAAATCAGCGTGCCATTCTTTCGACAAAGCGGCAATTCAAATCAGTTCTTCGCTTTCTGCTCTACGCAGAGGAAGCGGGACGAAGGGAGGGAGTCGTGACCCTACGACGCTCTGGTAGTGATTCACGGTCATCTGCGTCTTTATTCAAGCCGGCGCCGACCAGGGAACGTGAGGTGCTGAACGAAGAAGCATTTCAAAAAATGATTGCTGTTGAGCGCAAAAGGACGGAGCGTTCCAGGAACCCTTTCCTGCTTATGCTGTTGGATGCCGGCAACCCTCAGAGCCCGGAAAAGAATGGAAAAGCCCTCGACAGTATCGTGCCTGTTCTGCTGTCATCCACCAGGGAAACCGACGTAATCGGTTGGTACCAGGGCGGGGCGACAATCGCCGTGATCTTCACCGGGTTGATGATCGATGACAAGAACTCTATGTTGAGCACGATCCTAACCAGGGTGAGCGCTGCGCTGGGGGATAACTTGACTCTTGAACAATTCAGTCAAGTCAGCATCTCCTTTCACTTCTTTCCCGACGATTGGGATCACAATACTTCTGGGCGCCCCAGCAATCCGGCCTTGTACCCCGACCTCTCAAGTCACGACAACGGCAGACGGTATCTACTAGGCGTTAAGCGGATGATGGATATTGTCGGCAGCGCATCGGCGCTGGTTGTGTGCGCGCCTTTGTTCCTGGTGACGGCACTGGTGATCAAAACGTCATCCAAAGGCCCGGTGTTTTTCCGGCAGCATCGAATAGGGCAGCATGGCCGGCGCTTCACATTCCTCAAATTTCGGTCGATGCGCGTGGACAACGATCCTAGCGTGCATGAGGAATATGTAACGAAACTCATCGCGGGCGAGGCAGGGGATGAATCGTTGGCCCGAGATGGTAAGGGTATCTACAAAATCAAGAACGATTGCAGGGTAACGCCAGTGGGAAGGTTACTCCGCAGAACCAGCCTGGACGAACTCCCGCAGTTACTGAATGTTCTCAAGGGAGAGATGTCTCTGGTCGGTCCCCGCCCTGCGATTCCCTACGAGGTGGCGGCTTATCAAACGTGGCACCGCCGCCGGGTGTTGGAAGTCAAACCCGGGATAACCGGATCGTGGCAGGTGAACGGTCGAAGCCGTGTCAAATTTGACGAAATGGTCCGGCTGGATTTGCGTTACGCCAAGTTCTGGTCTCCCTGGATGGACATCGGTATTCTTATGCGCACACCTCGCGCAGTTTTCAAGGGCGACGGCGCCTATTGAGTTCGGTGTCTGTGGCGGTCTCTCGCGCTTCAGTTGATAATCCGCAACTTCACTTTGTGCTGGGTCCACCTTCCCCCCTAAACATCCACCTTCACATTCATCGGCAAACTTAGCGGGCGGTGAAACATCGTAAATTTTGGCGTAATCGGCTACGGATACTGGGGACCAAACATCGTGAGAAACCTCGCGAGCCTTGAGAATTCCCAAGTAATCGCCATCGCAGAGATGAGCCCGGCAGCGCGGAACCGTGCTCAGAAGGCTCACCCGGGAATTATTGTGACTCCGGATTCTGCCGACGTGATCTGCTCCACCGAGATCGACGCAGTTGCCGTTGTCACCCCGGTATGGACGCACTACGCTCTGGCAAAAGCTGCGTTAGAGAACGGCAAGCACGTGTTTGTTGAGAAGCCGTTCACCAGCAACGCGGCGCAAGGGGAGGAACTGATCGAGCTCGCCCGGAAGAAGAATCTCAAGATCATGGTGGACCATACCTTCCTGTTCACCGGCGCGGTAAAGAAAATCTGCCAACTGCTCGAAGAAGGAACCCTGGGGAAGCTTTATTACTATGATTCTACTCGCGTTAATCTAGGTCTGTTTCAGCATGATATCAACGTGCTTTGGGACCTTGCGCCGCACGATCTTTCCATCATGGACTACCTCATCAAAACAAGTCCGGAAGCAGTCGTCGCGACCGGCCAGAAACATCTAAACGGCCACGAAGACGTGGCCTTTATGACGCTCTATTTCCCCGAGCAGGTCATCGCGCATATCAATGTCAACTGGCTCTCTCCGGTAAAAGTGAGGACTACTCTCATCGGCGGGGAAAAGAGAATGCTGGTGTGGAACGATCTGGAAGCCGACGAAAAGGTGAAGGTGTACGACAAGGGAGTGGACATCACGAACCGCGAAGGTGTCTACGAACTGCTGGTGAACTATCGAACAGGAGACATGTGGGCCCCTCAGTTGGAGCAGATCGAGGCCCTGCGTCACGAGCTGTCTTACTTCGTGGATTGCATTTCGGATGGGCAGGATCCGTTTAACGACGGATGCGCCGGCCTGCGAGTGGTCAAGATGCTGGAAGCAGCCAGCGAATCTTTGAGCCAGAGAGGAGCCCTGGTCTATTTATGAACTCTTTTAACTGTATTTCGGACGACGTCAGACTCGGAATAGACGTCCGGCTGTCGAAATTCATCAATCTGTATGGATGCCAGATCGGGGACCAGACAAAGATTGGCGCATTCGTGGAAATCCAGAAAAATGTGATTGTCGGAAAATGCTGCAAGATCTCCAGTCACACGTTTATCTGTGAAGGCGTCGTCATCGAAGACAATGTCTTTATCGGACACGGGGTGACGTTCACTAACGACAGTTATCCTCGCGCCGCCACCCTTGAAGGAAAACTACAGACCGAAGCTGACTGGAACGTCGAACGGACGGTCATAAAGAAGGGCGCGTCCATCGGCTCCGGGACGACCATTCTCTCTAACACCAGCATCGGAGAGAACGCAATTGTAGGCGCCGGCAGCGTCGTCACCAAAGATGTCCCACCCAACAGCATCGTGGCCGGCAATCCGGCCAAGGTTCTCCGTTACCTCGAACAAACTCTGGAAGGTCAAAATGCGCACCTCTAAAAACGTTCTTGACAGCATCCCTTTCCTTGATCTTGTGAGTCCGCATGTAGAACTCGAACAAGAACTCGTCGGCGTTTTTCGCCGCGCCTTGCGGACAGGCGGCTTCATTGGAGGCCCCATGGTGGAGGAATTCGAAAAGGCATTCGCAGCCTTTTGCAGCACAAGGCATTCTATTGCCACCAGCAGCGGCACCGACGCGCTACGCTTTGCCATCATGGCCTGCGGTGTACAACCGGGCGATGTGGTGCTGACCGTACCGCACACGTTTATTGCCACGACGGAAGCTATCTCCCAGGCCGGTGCGGTGCCTGAGTTTGTCGACATCGATGAGAACACCTATAACTTATCGGTCGAAATGCTGCAGCGGTTTTTGGAAGAGCAGTGTACACGTGGCACGTGTGGAAAGCTCATCAGCCGGCGGAGCGGCCGGCCGGTAACCGCGATCGTCCCAGTGCACCTTTATGGTCAGATGGCCGACATGGATTCGATCATGAGGCTGGCTGACGAGTACGGTCTCATCGTGATTGAGGATGCGTGCCAGGCACACGGCGCCGAATACCTATCAAGGAGATTCAACCGCTGGATGAAAGCAGGATCCGTGGGGCGCGCGGCGGCCTTTAGTTTTTATCCAGGCAAGAACCTCGGAGCTTGCGGTGAAGCCGGCGCGGTGACGACGAATGATGTCGAGGTTGCCGAAAAGATCCGGATTCTGCGCGATCACGGCCAGGCAAAGAAGTACTACCACGACGTAGAGGGCTACAACGGACGGTTGGATGCAATCCAGGCTGGGCTTTTACACGCGAAGCTTACTCGTCTTTCAAATTGGAACAGTCAGCGCCGCGACCGGGCTGCCGAATACAACCGTCTCCTGGAAGGCAATGAATCCCTTAGCCTTCCCTATGAGCCCTCCTGGTCCCGAGGCGTGTATCACCTCTATGTGGTTCGCACCTTCAACCGTGACGGCATGATGGAGCACCTGAAAAACGCCGGCATCGGCACCGGTATTCACTACCCGATTCCCCTGCATTTGCAGAGAGCCTATGCCTCAATGAACTACCGCCCCGGAGACTTCCCTGTCGCGGAACTAGTTGCTTCTGAAATTGTCTCCCTACCCATGTTCCCGCACCTTAGGGCCGATCAGCAGGCTACCGTGGCAGGGGAGATTCAAGCCTATACCTCGAAAGCCAGTGCCATGGCGCTCGAAGCAGAAGCGATTTCTCTGGTGCCTGCGGAACAAGTCGCATAAGGCTTTAAAGCCCAACACTTCACGCATGAGGGCGTCAATCATCCACATCTGCCTCAGTGACGGTGCTCACAGAGACACTACTTTTTCGCAGAGGCGTAAACGCCGTGAAAACAGACAATCAGGTTGTTGTCGTTGGACTTGGAGAGGTCGGCAAGCCTCTCTTCGAGCTCGTCTCTACGCACTACCAAACCATAGGTGTGGATATCTCGCCTCCTCGCGAAGCCATCGGGCAGGTCGAGGTGTTACACGTCTGTTATCCGTTTCAGATTAGGGACTTTGTCGGTGAAACCGTTCGCTATATCGAACTGTTCAAACCTAAAGTGACGATCATCAACAGCACCGTGGGAGTCGGAACAACGCGACTGATCGCCGACCGATCAGGAGCCCCCGTTGTTAATAGTCCAATTAGGGGTAAACATGCGCGTATGTTCGACGACCTCTGCATGTACACCAAGTTCGTAGGAGCGCTCGATCCCGCAATTGGCCGGCAGGCCGCTGAGCATTTCGAAGCGGTAGGCCTGAAAACGAAGGTCCTCTCGTCTCCCGAAGCGACGGAGCTGGCGAAGCTTACGGAGACGACATACTTCGGCTTAATGATCGCCTGGGCTCAGGAGGTTGAGAGATACTGCGACCAATCGGGGGCCGACTATGAAGAGATCCTTTCGTTCTACGACGAAATAAAATTTTTTCCTCCCGTTAAGTACTTCCCGGGCATCATCGGTGGTCATTGCGTCATGCCGAACATCGAGATTCTGCGTAAATTCGACCAATCTGTCATGTTGGAGGCGATCCATGCTTCCAATAAGATGAAAATCGAGCGCGACGCCAAGGGTAAGTTAATTGCGGCGAACGCCGAGAAAGTGCCAGTCTAGTTGCGAGCATGAGTGCCAAACTGGACAATCTCGTCGATCTCACGGCGCCGTCCGCCGCTTCTCTCAAGCCTTCTGCCGCTCCCGCAAGCGTAGCCGATACGCCAGGGTCCCGGTTGGCAGGAAAGAGAGCCGGAATGGTCGTGTTCTCTCGCTATCCTGCCGACCCACGACCACGCCGTGCCGCGGAAGCTCTGCTCAAGGAGGGTATGCGCGTCGATCTGGTCTGTGAGGGAGATGAGAAATCACCGAAGCGGGAGACTCTGGATGGGCTGAGGATTGCGCGGATCCCCATCCGGCATCGCCGCGGTGGCGCTCTTTCTTACGCTTACGAATACTCTGCTTTCATCCTGGCCTCCAGCGCGATTTTGGCCTGGCGTTCGCTTCGAGGCCGATATGACCTGGTGTACGTGCACAACATGCCCGACGTTCTCGTCGTAAGCGCTTTGCTCCCCAAGTTGTTCGGCGCGAAAATCATACTCGATCAACACGACCCGATGCCCGAACTGATGACAACGATCTTCAACCTGGACGACAAGAGTTTTGGCGTCCGGATGATCCGCCGTCTAGAGAAGTGGAGCATAGCGCGGGCGAACCTGGTAATTACAGTGAACAAGGCCTGCGAGCGGATCTTTTCTTCTCGCAGTTGTCGTGGGGAAAAGATCGGCGTAGTGATGAATTCTCCCGATGAGGAAATCTTTCCCTATCGTGCGGCCCGCTCCTATCCTGCACGCGTCTCCAACCAGCCGTTCGTGATCATGTATCACGGATCGTTAGTCGACCGAAATGGCCTGGACCTGGCGGTCGATGCGCTGGCACGCCTTCACAAAACGATACCGGCGGCGGAACTCCGGGTCTACGGGCGCAGCACGCCGTATCTCGAACGGGTCATGGAAAAGGTGCATGGCCTGGGTCTGGACAACTATGTTCGTTATCTCGGCCCCAAGAGATTAGAAGAACTGGCGCACGAAATCGAAGCCTGTGATGTGGGCGTTGTTCCCAATCACCTGAACACCTTCACCGAAATAAACACACCCACGCGTATCTTCGAATATCTGGCGCTCGGCAAACCGGTCATTGCCCCCCGTACCCTGGGTATCCGGGACTATTTCGAGGCAGACTCCCTTCTCTTCTTTGAGGCCGGCAATGCAGAGGAGCTGGCAAAACAACTGGAGTATGCGGCATTGCATAGCGCCGAGGCTATTGCAATCGCAGAACGAGGGCAGCAAGTGTATCGAGCGCATGCATGGCGGCAAGAGAGAGAAACGCTTGTGAGTTTGGTCGTCGGACTTGTGGGAAAGGCCAGGCCTAACTGAACAGGTGTGGATGATCCCTGTTGAGACCCACGATGGCGGGAGTGCAGGTCTGGCCGCCTGGGAATGGCTGGGAAATTGTGTGGCTCTTCAACCATTTTACGAGAAGTGGATCGCATGATCGGCGTGATAGCAGACTCGGCGGAACGCACTGTCATCAAGGAATTTTTCGAACTGTTCAAGACTCCGTGGGAGTTTTACCGGAGCGATCGCCAGTATGAGGTCCTGCTCTGCGACGGAAATTGCAGTATCGATGGCGACGCCGCAAAGCTGATTTTGATTTACGCCGGCCGGAAGATAAGGTCTGACGCCAAGGAAAAGATTCAGAGTGATTCCTCAAGGAGCAACCGCACGCTGCGGTACAAGGGCACTCAGCTCCCCATCTACGGCGAAAGCATAACCTTTCAAGAAGGGGGAACGAAGACTCTGGTTGATGAGGACTCGAGGCCGGCGTTGATTCATAGGCACGTATCCTCTGATGGGTTGCCGGCGGATGGGTTGCTGGCGCGGATAGGTTACAACCTCTTCAGTGAAGTGGGTACTCTCTTAACCGTGGGCCAACCCGCAGCTTATGCGAGCATACCCACGTTGGAACTACACATCGCTCTGTTGCGAGAGCTAATCGTCGCGAGCGGGGTCGCGCTGATTGAGATTCCACCGGTTCCCGACGGATATCAATCCATAGCGTGCCTGACTCACGACGTTGACCATCCGCTGATTGGTCAGCACAAATGGGACCACACGATACTTGGCTTCTTGTATCGCGCGGTCTTCGGTTCTTTGAGCAACTTTTGTCGGGGACGAATACCGTTTCGAAATTTGCTCGTGAATTGGGTGTCAGCCTTTAAGTTGCCGTTTGTCTACATGGGCCTTGCGGACGACTTCTGGCGCGGTTTCGCAGATCGTTATCTGGAGCTGGAAAAGGGGCTGTGCTCAACGTTTTTCGTGATTCCTTTCGAAAACCGCCCCGGACTGAAGTCTGACGGTGTGGCCCCCAGCTATCGCGCGGCTCGTTATCGTGCCGCGGATATTGCCGATACGATCGGGAAGATCACGGCGGCGGGCTGCGAAGTCGGTTTACACGGGATTGATGGATGGCTCGATAGCTCCAAAGGACGCGAAGAACTTGAAGAGATCCGGCGCCTTACGGGGGCCTCGGAAATCGGCGTACGGATGCACTGGCTCTACTATGACCAACAATCGGCCTTGAAACTGGAGCAGGCCGGAGCGATCTATGACTCGACCATTGGGTATACCGACACAGTGGGATATCGAGCCGGCACAACACAAGCGTACAAGCCTCTGCAGGCTGCCCGGCTGCTCGAGTTACCGATGCATGTGATGGACACGGCGCTGTTTTACCCGGCTTACCTGGGGCTGTCGCCACGACAGGCAACGCCGCTCCTTGGCCGAATGGTAAATAATGCGGTTCAGTTTGGAGGCTGCATGACGATCAACTGGCATGATCGCAGCCTGGCGCCGGAGAGATTGTGGGACGCTTGCTATCGTGAGCTGGTTCAGGATTTGAAGGATCGAAACGTGTGGTTCGCGACGGCTAAGCAAGCAACCTCCTGGTTTCAAAAGCGCCGCTCGGTTGTGTTCGAAATAGATGGCGTTGAACCGGACGGCGTGTGCGCTAAGGTCACGGCGCATCACGGGGCTTCTGTGCCTGGACTGCGATTGCGCATTCATAAGCCCCTGCAGTCATATTTGCGCGGAAACCAGGGCTCCGAAGGGTACATCGATATCGCCTTTGAAGAAAGTGTCGATACGGCGGTTCCATTTGGAGTAAAGGCGTGAGTTCTTCACCACCTCTCACAATCGGACAGGTGCGGGTCAAGGTTTCAGGGAATTTCGAATCTTGAGAGTTTTACGGATCGGGGTTTTGCGACCTAGTTTGTTGGTTACATCAGCCTGCTAGGGCAAGAACCGAGAAAGTTAATGGTAGTCGGAACGCAGAGGAAATTACCGAGGGTGGATTGGAGAGGCTATGGAAAAGATAGCGCCGCTGTACGACAAGTTTCTCGATGAGTACGTCTCTGAAGATGCAGTTCGCAAATATACAACACTGACAGCAGGCTACGGAATCACTCATCTGCTGCGCAATCAATACGCCCGGATATATCTGGACGTTATCAAGTCTTACTTGCGCAACCCACCGGCACTGCCTCTACGCCTTCTAGAGTTTGGCTGCGGCGGAGGAATGAACATCACCCGCCTCGTTTCGCTCTTGGAAGAGAAGGGAATTCCTGTGGAGTACGCGTATGGGACGGATTTCTCTCCACGCCTGGTGCAGGCAGCGGGTGAGGAATCCAAGGCCTTTCTCCCAGCTGCTCTTGCGCGAAAGCTTAGCTTTCATGTTGCTCGCAACGAGCATTTGATACAGGATCTGGTTGCAGAGATCGGCGCGGACAAGGATCGAATCGGCTCATTCGACCTGGTGGTGGGTGTCAACACCTTCCGATATTGTCATCGCCTCGGAAAGCAATTGGAATGTGCGGAGGATATCTATCGTCTGCTGCGACCGGGTGGAATATGCGTAATGATCGATATGAATGATCGTTTCCCGGCGTTCCGAAGCCGGTTACGAGGTTTAAAGCAGGACCCCGAGGAGTGCTATCTACCTTCACTTGAGGAGTACGTCTCGCCGTTTGAGAGTGCGAGGTTCGAGATCATCAGGAAAGCAAACTTCTGCTGGATCCCGCACTCGGCCGGACGCGCTCTCACCTTAGGCTGCCGGCTCTTGAGTCCCTTCTTGAATCTTGTGGCGCGTAGCCGGGCCATGCGTTCGCTGGTAGTTGCTCGCAAACCCGTCTAAGCCGTGTGTCGCAGTTTGGCCGCGATTCGAGAGGAATAACGCTTGGCTAGAATGGCAATTCTCCTATGCGAGGGCACGCCGGGAAGGAGGCATCTTCGGCTTGCCCGCATTCTCGACTTTTTCGGTGTGCCGTGGAAGACCGTTGACGTCTCCCACCTGGCAGACGTGGAGGGGGACGCTCGAGACCGCGTCGTGTTCGGCTTGGTTGAGACATTCGCAGCCGCGTTAAAGCAGACTGGATGGGCGAGCCTCTCTGTGGCGCCACACGCTGCTTACTACGTCTATCCGGGCGACGATCTGGAGGCTAGCGAACGCGGGCTCCAATCTCTATGCGGCAATGCGGATCTTCTGTTGCGGCGAGCTCCAGCGGGCAATCTCGCAATCCGCGTCAGTCGTGACCTGGCTGACATGGCAGGGCCAATGGCCGGCCTGGAGTTCTCCTCAAGCTTGAGGAGAGAGGAAGACGGCGTTTTGGTTGGGTTGGCTGGTCTAGATTCTGGATCTGCGACTGTCATCTCGGCTGGAGGCGCTCCGGTCTTCGTTCGACTCCAGCGAGGCGGCCCTCCTGTTTTCGTCTGTGCAAGCTCGCACATGGTCGATCTCGAGCAAACGGTAGGCCCCGGTTTTTACGATGTGAAAGATGATTTCTGCTCCGTCGTGCCTCTTGTGATGTTCATTAGGCTCATGTTTCCGGATGTGGCGTGGCGGCCCCAGGAAATCGGCGCTTGCTTGATCGTTGATGATCCGCTTTTGAGAAAGCGCTATGGATCTTGTGATTTTGAAATGATCCGCGATCTTATGCGACGATACGGATTCACAACAGACATCTCTTTCATTCCCTGGAATTGGCGTCGCACCTCACCCATTGCCGGCGAATTTTTCAGAAACGAGTCAGAACATTTCTCCATATCAATCCATGGTTGTGACCATATTGGAGCGGAGTTCGGAGAGACTTCGCCAGCGGTTCTGAACAACAAGGCCAAGCTCGCTCAATCGAGAATGCGAAATCACCAGGCTCGGACAGGCATCCATCACGATCCTGTAATGATTTTCCCGCAGGGGATTTTTTCATCGGTGTGCCCTGAAGTTCTTAAGCGCAACGGCTTTCTTGCCGCGGTCAATACCGAGCTAGTTCCTTCGGACTCCCACAGCGTTGGGACACGAATCAGGGACGTCTGGGACGTTGCCATCATGAAATATGGTTGCTTCCCGATCTTTACTCGCAGATACGCCCATCACGGTTTGGAGAACTTTGCCTTCGATATTTTGCTGGGCAAGCCATGCTTGATCGTGTCTCATCATGACTTCTTTAAAGACGACTGCGCCGAAGTTGTCGAATTGATCGAGAAGCTTCAGTCCCTAAACACCTGCCTACACTGGCGCAGTCTGGGAGAGGTTATTCGAAGGGCCTGCCGCCACCGCGTAAACGGACAAGGCGAAAAAGAAGTCGAGATGTATGGCAACGAGCTTCTGATAAACAACCCCTTGGATCACACGGTTGAGGTGCACGTTCGGAAACGGGAAAACGACCCCGATTCCGTCGCCAAAGTGCGAAGCGATCAGACGCCCATCATGTGGACCAGCAATGCCGATCACCTGCTCTATGAAGAGAGAATTGAACAACGGACCGAAAGACATCTTCAGGTGGTCTATAAAGAGCAGAATGAGTCTGAGAAGGTGAACCGGTCGCTGCGCTTCGAACTTTCGGTAGCCGGTAGACGGATCCTTTCTGAACTTAGAGACGATTATGTATCCCAGAGCCGCGTGCTAAGCACTACGGCAGCTGGCATAAAAAGCGCGTTATCGAAGCCCAATTAGGACGAGTGGTGCAAAACAACATCATTGCGAGCAATCGCACGCCCTCAGGATTTGGTGTGGCACAGCAACTCGAACCCGCTTACCTGCAGCCGTTGACACTATGCCACCTTCTCTAGCGCTGCTTCTTTGGATCATCCTTCTGGTGGCGCTATTTCGTTTCGACCCCACGAAGGACTCCAGGATTTCGCCGGCTCTGTGGGTGCCTGTGATTTCGATGTTCATCATCGGATCGCGGAATCCTTCTCAGTGGCTCGGCGGCGAGGTGACGATTTCGGCTGCGGCTTTGGAGGAAGGGAATCCCCTCGACCGCACCATCTCTCTCGCCCTGATTCTGCTGGCGATCGGCATTTTGATGTCGCGCTCTTTTAACTGGGGCAGGTTTTTCGATCGCAACTGGGTCCTGATGGCATTTCTTTTTTATGCTCTTTTGAGCGTAGTTTGGTCAGACTTTCCTCTTGTGGCGTTTAAGCGCTGGTTTCGCGACCTCGGCAACTACCTGGTGGTCCTCGTCGTTCTATCCGATCCACGTCCGCTGGAAGCTGTCCGTGCGCTGCTTCGCCGCGTTAGCTATTTGTTAATTCCGCTTTCCGTCTTACTCATCAAATATTATCCCCAGATCGGCAAACAATATGAATATTGGAGTGGCGCTGAGTCATACGTAGGAGCTACCACCAGCAAGAACCTGCTTGGTGTTGTATGTCTGATCAGCGGGCTCTTTTTCTTCTGGGATACAGTGACGCGCTGGCCTGAACGGAAGCAACGACGCACCAAACGGATCATCCTTGTAAATATCGCGTTCATCGGTATGACGCTCTGGTTGTTGAATCTCGCTAGCAGTGCGACCTCTCGCGTTTGTCTGGTCCTCGGATGCCTGGTAATCGCTACGGCTCACACAAAATGGTCGAGGCGTCGACCCTTATTCCTCAAGGTGCTGGCTCCGGCCGCCTTCTGTCTGTATGTGATTCTAGCCTTCGGTCTGGACTTGAATGGCTCGATGGCGGGCGCAGTAGGCAAAGATCCGACGCTCACTGACAGGACGAAAATATGGGCGTTTCTCCTCAACATGCACACGAATCCGCTCCTCGGTACCGGATACGAGAGCTTCTGGATGGGTTCTCGACTCGAAACGTTCTGGCAGACGGCCGGCTTGGGGCATCTCAATGAGGCACACAATGGTTACCTCAAGGTTTACCTCAACCTGGGTTTGATCGGGCTCTTCCTTCTCATTGGATTCTTGATCGCCAGCTATCAGACGATTTGCAAGAGGCTCAGGCCATTTTCCAGCCTCGGCTCTCTTACTTTGGCCCTATGGACCACCATGCTCTTCTACAGCGTCACAGAGGTCGGCTTCAGGGGCGGTTTGATGTGGCTGACGTTCATACTGGGGGGCATTGCTGTCCCCGAACGGGCCCCGAATCGAGCCCGCATGCCAGTGCCATTGGACCACGCCGGCTCAACAGAGCAAACTACTATTCTCCCCTTAGAAATGACGAGCCAGCGGAGGTGATCATGAGCGAGGACACTCAGCCTCTTAAATGTGGTTCTGAAAGATTCTTAGAACTTGGCGGGCAACTATGAGTATCGAACGTAGTGAAATTGGCGTTAAAGGGAAAAGGTTAGTCGTCCCGTCGGTTCAGATTGGTGAGAGAACGGTTATCTCTACGGGTAGGTGGCTCAAGGTGGCAGCTGTTCGCCACGAAGAGTTGCTGGAAGGCGCCACGGTTGCGGATCCCGGCTCCTTTGTTTCTCAGTTAAAAAAAAGCGGATTACATGCCGATCTTTTCACGTTTGCGCAAAGACTACCGGACCGCACGCCCGAATACGGCTATCGTAAGGAGTGGGAAAATGTTGCAGCAATTCCAATCACCAACTTCCCGCACTGGTGGAAAGAGTGCACGGAGTACAGCATAAGAAAAGCTGTGAATCGAGCCAAGAAGCTGGGCGTGGTAGTAAGAGTAGTGGAGTTCGATGATGAATTCGTCAAGGCAGCATGTCCGATCTACAACGAGATTCCCGTGCGGCAAGGGAAGACATTCTGGCATTATGGAAAAGATTTTGAGGCGTTAAAGCACGCACTCGGAGACTACCTGGACAGAAGCACTTTCCTCGGAGCCTACTACCAGGACGAATTGATAGGCTTTATGAAAATCACCTGGGTTGATGCTACTGGAACAATAACGCAAATCCTTAGCCTGAAAGGACACTTCGACAAGAGGCCCAACAATGCCCTGATCGCCAAGGCGGTTGAGGTTTGCGAATCAGAGGGAAAATCCCATTTCATCTATGGAAGTTTCGTGTATCACGATGCAAATAGCACTTTGACAGAGTTCAAGCGACGACACGGTTTTGAGTCGCTGTCTCTGCCTCGATATTACCTTCCCCTAACGCTCAAAGGAAAAGTCGCCTTGAGGCTAGGCCTCCACCGCGGTATCGCCGCGAATACCCCTAAGCCAATACTGAGGCAGTTCCTGAGAATCAGAAGTCTTTGGTCTGCACGGGCCCTGAAAGCAGAGAGAGCAGGGTCTCAGGGGAAGCCGCAGAAGTCCCCTGAAGCAGAACTTGTTTAATGGTCACGTTGTGCTAGTGTGACCATCTTGAGCCGGTGTAGCTCAAACGTAGAGCAGCCGAATCGTAATCGACCGATGGAGCGTTCAAATCCTCCCGCCGGCTCCAAAAGTTTAGTCCCGAAACAGTCGTCTGGCGCCAGACGATGGCAGTTAGGTTTGAAATTGCTTTGGTCTGATTAGCTATGCCAGGAATCGTTGCACTTATCACAAAGATGCCGCGGGAACAGGCTGTGCCGCAATTATTGCGGATGGTCGAGGTTCTTTGCCATGAATCTTCCTACACGACAGGGACTTGGATCGATGAGTCCTCTGGCGTGTACGTAGGATGGGTTGCGCGAAAGGGATCTTTCTCCGACGGAATGCCCTTGCGAAACGAACGGGGCGACGTGGCGCTCGCGTTTTCGGGAGAGGAATTCCCGGAACCCGGGACGGCACAGCAACTGAAGGCTCGGGGACATGAGCTTGACTTGAATGGGCCTTCCTATCTAGTTCACCTCTCGGAAGAGGACCCATCATTTCCCGCGGGATTAAATGGTAGGTTCCACGGGCTCCTGGTGAATCGGAACCGCGGTACCGCAGTCCTTTTCAACGACCGATACGGGATGCATCGGGTCTACTACCACGAGTCGAAGGACGCGTTTTATGTAGCGGCTGAAGCCAAAGCGATTCTGGCCGTACGTCCCGAACTCAGGAGGACTAACTCCAGGGGGTTGGGAGAGTTCATCTCCTGCGGCGCAGCCCTGGAGAACCGAACAATCTTTGAGGGCATAAACGTTTTGCCGCCAGCTTCCGCCTGGGCATTTCGAAACGGCTTGCTCGAAGGGGAAAACAGCTATTTCCACCCAAGGGAGTGGGAGAACCAAGAAACACTTGGGCCGGAATCCTATTATGGGGAACTCCGGGAGGTCTTTACCCGAAACCTACCCCGGTATTTCGCGGGGGATGAGCGAATCGGGATGTCTCTGACAGGTGGCCTGGATACCCGAATGATTCTGGCCTGTCGGAAAGCCGATCCAGGGTCACTCCCCTGTTACACCTTCGGCAGTATGTTCCGCGAAAACCAGGACGTCCGCGTGGCGCGTCGCGTGGCGGAAATTTGCAACCAAACCCACGAAGTCATCACCGCCGGCGAGGACTTTCTGTCGCAATTTCCCCGCTACGCTGAGCGCGCGGTGTATCTGACAGATGGTTGCGTGGACGTGAGCCGTGCCCCCGACCTCTACCTGAACGAAAGAGCTCGCACGATTGCACCGGTTCGAATGACAGGAAACTATGGCGGGGAGGTCCTGCGTGGGGTTCGCTCCTTCAAGCCAGTAGAGCCGACCGCGGGTTTGTTCAGCGCGGAGTTTCTCTCTTACGTACGCCAGACAGAGGAGACTTATACGGGAGTCCTTCAGGGCCACCCTGTGTCCTTTGCGGCATTCAGGCAAGGTCCTTGGCATCTCTACGGTGTGCTGGCATTGGAGCAGACCCAACTGTCGATGCGCTCACCATACCTCGACAATGAGTTTGTCCGGACCCTCTTTCGCTTGCCGGCATCAGCTCTCGCCAGCAACGAAGTTTCCTTGCGATTGGTTGCCGATGGAAGCCGCACTCTACTCGGAATCCCGACGGACCGTGGCCTGGGGGGAAGGCGGCGACCTATCGCCTCCGCAACTTCCCGCGGCCTGCACGAGTTCCTTTTTAAGGCAGAGTACGCGTATGACATGGGCATGCCGCAATGGCTCGCTCGACTTGATCATGTCCTCTCGCCCTTGCGGCTAGAACGCGTTTTCCTAGGACGACACAAGCCCTTCCATTTTCGTATTTGGTATCAGAAGGCCCTCGCTGGTTATGTTCAGGAAATGTTGCTCGACCCACGCGCCCTTTCCAGGCCCTATATCGAACGAAAAGGCCTCGAAGCTGTCGTAAAAGGTCATCTGAAAGGGAATCGAAATTACACAAACGAACTTCACAAGTTACTGAGTCTAGAAATTATCCACCGCGTCTTTCTGGACAACCCAGAAGAAAACAACCCTGCAGAACGGCCCCACATCGCGATAGCTGTGGGGGCGAGCCACTGAACCGCAGTAGCATGAGATTTGATCTTGCCCGTCCAAAACGAATCCCTTAGCTGAGAATGAGCGAAAACGAAATTACAACCTATCGGTTGCACACGCAATTGCTCATTCGGCTTCTGAAATAGCTCAATGCCTCTTGAGCGTCCGCCATCGGACGAGACCTGATCCGTATTTGTTCAAGAGACTCAGGCCTTATTGAACTGGCATGGACAGTTAGCAACCCCCCAGGGTTAGGCTGCAGCAAAGAGCCACACAAGCAGATTTTTCTCCAAGCATTCCGTGACTGAGAAGAGCGGGCGTGAATCCGACCGATATAACTACAACTTGAGAGGGATCCGCCCTGACTCGGACGTGTAATAATTTTCTATAGGCGATGTAAAACTTTCGTGCATAGACTTTGTCGACGCGTGTGGGTAGTCTTTAGAAAGAATTTTGAGTTTCTAAAGGAAATGGTGCCCCCCCCCCACCATGGCGATAAAATCACTGATCTTCATGCTTCTGCTGAGCGGCATTTCGTGCGCAGAAGCACAGACAATCAACTCTGCAAGCTGCAATGCATCTGATGTGCAGGCGGCGTTCAACTCGATCACGTCATCCACTACCACGGTCCACATTCCCTCTTGCGCCGGGACTAATTGGAGCACGCAGGTTACCCTAACTGTACCCTCGGGAAGCACGACTCTCTCTGTTCTCGGGGCGGGAAGCCTCACGACCACCGGCGGGGGCGATGCCACTAATATCGTCGATGACTACGCAAGCAGCAGCCCCCTCCTCGTCATCAACGTAAGCAATGTCGGCACGCTGTTCCGTCTCGCGGGAATCACCTTTAAAGGCGGAGCGGCAGGGAACGGAAACGACAAGTACAGTGGCATGGTCTCTCTTAGTGGATCATCCAGCAAACTTCGCGTAGATCACGACCACTTTGACACCATCACTTACTCGCCAGCACTCGCCAGTTCTAGCATTCAATTTGTTGGCTGCAGCTATGGCGTTGTTGACCACAGCATCTTTGATAACCCCTCCGGCGCAGTGAACAATTCGGTCAGGGCCTACAACCAGGGTTCCTGCTACGGCGACACTCTCGGTATCGGTGACCAGGCATGGGCACACGCCACCAACTTTGGCACCGCGAACTTCATCTATGCCGAGAACAACACCTTTAACAGTGGAGCCTCGGACGACTGCACGGATGGTGGAAGTTTTGTGATGCGGTTCAACACGTTCAACATGACCGCTCCGCCGCCTACGACTCAGACTCACCCTACTGGGGGCGCAGGGCGTATTCGCGGCTGCCGGGCGGAAGAAGTCTATCAGAATAAGATGAACGCTAACTCATCTAACTACATCAACGCGGACGTGTGGATCACCTCAGGCACGGCGCTGATCTGGGGTAACACCATCCCATCGTCATCGACCGGTGGAGGGACGGGTTACAAGAACTTCATCGAGTTGCTGAATGACCGCGTAAATAACACCACGTACTCGCAAAATGCTACGCCGAACGGGTGGGGGTATTGCGGGACGGCTTTCAACGGCACTGGCTCGCACTGGGACGGGAACTCCAGCGCATCAAGCGGGTATCCTTGCTTGGATCAGCCCGGGCGAGGGCAGGGCGACCTGCTCACCGGTGGTTTCTCCTCCGACGGATCAGGGTCTAACAACGTTACTAACAAGGCGACCGGCGCCACATCATCCTCTGCCTCAGCATATCCAAGACAGGCATTGGAGCCGATCTACGAATGGTTAGACGCTTATTCACCAGTGCCGGACAATCCAAGCAACTTCTTGAACGTGGAGGAGGGCACTTTCACCGAAAACGTAGACTATTACCTCTGGTGTAATTCTGCCAGCGGGTCAGGATGTACAAGCTTCAACGGTACAGTGGGAGTAGGTTCCGGCACGCTTGCCTCTCGCCCTTCTAACTGCACGGCCGGCGTGGCCTACTGGGCCACCGACCAAGGGAACTGGAATCAGAGTGGAAGTGGCGGACAGGGAGAGTTATTCGTCTGCACGGCTACGAACGCATGGACACTTCACTACACCCCCTACACGTATCCCCATCCACTCGCATCATCAACATCACCGTCAGCTCCAGCTGCAGCTCCAGCTGCTCCTGTGTCTCTTCAGGCGATCGTTCACTGATTTAACTTCACGCCAAGCAAACGCTCTGGTCGACTTGCTAGTTCCGGTCGATCCGATGTCGCAAAAACATAAAGACCTACCGACAGGGGCTTCTCATGGGCCCCTGTTCTCCCCTGTTTTCCTCTGTTCTCCCCTTTTGAGCCTATAACTCCGAGGCGCGCATCGCCAATTCGGCCAGCCCTATGGCTGCCCGAAGGGTCGTCTTCGCGGACGATGGTTCGCGGGCGAGAATCGGGAACCCCGGAGCGTCGAAATCTTAGAGGCACACGCTGAATTGTGCCAATCAGCGGGACGCGGGGCGAGGGTTGGCGAATCAACCGGAAGCCCCTATCAAACACCTAAGGAAATCCGCGATTTGAAACCACTGGTATCAATCCTGATTCCGGCCTATAACGCCGAAAAAACGATCGCACATTCGATCCTATCCGCGATTGCCCAAACCTGGCAACGTAAGGAGATCATCGTGGTGAACGATGGTTCAAAAGATCGTACTTCTTGAGTAGCGCAGCGCTATGCCTCTGAACTCAAACTCGTGTCCACCGATAACCATGGTGCTGCGGCCGCTCGGAACTATGCCTTGCACCTCAGTCGCGGAGACTACATCCAGTGGCTCGACGCAGACGATATTCTTGAGCCACACAAGATTGAACGTCAACTTGCGGTCCTACAGGACGGGGATAGCAAGCGAATCCTTCTTTCCTCGCCGTGGGCGTCCTTCAACTACCGGGTCCATTGTGCCAGCTTCGTCCCGACAGCGCTGTGGCATGACCTTTCCCCAGCAGAGTGGCTGCTGCAGAAAATGGGCAATAACCTCCACATGCAAACCGCGACCTGGTTGACGAGTCGGGAACTAACAGAAGCAGCAGGGCCATGGAACACACGGCTCATGAGTGATGACGACGGGGAATATTTTTGCCGTGTGCTCCTGGCATCCGAAGGGACCCGCTTCGTGCCGGAAGCTAAAGTCTTTTATCGAATCAGCCCGTCGAACCGGCTGAGTCATATTGGTGCGTCAAACGAAAAAAAAGACGCGATGGTGACCTCGATAAAATTGCACATTCAGTATCTCCGGTCGCTCGAAGAAAGCGAACGTGTCCGAATGGCCTGCCTAACCTACCTGCAGAATTGGTACCACCATTTCTATCCGGAGCGAAGGGATATTGTTGCAGAATTGCAGAACCAGGCCGCCCAACTTCAAGGGCGCCTGCACGAACCGCGCCTCCGTTGGAAGTACGCTTGGATGAAGCCGCTGTTTGGATGGAAAGCTGCAAAGTGGACTCAGACAGCGCTTCCACTCGTCAAACTCTCGTGCCTCAGGCAAAGCGATAAAGCGATGTATTGGTTAGAGGGCAACCGATCAGGTGCAAGCCGGAGAGTCGAAGGTGCGTGAGTCGGACAAGGTGAGCGTAGAACTCACCGAAAGCGGGAACGCTTCTGGATCAACGGACGGCTCACTCAAGCAAGAGGTGGGCACAACTCTTCGCGAAGACCGCCAAAGCCGCCCAGAGTTGCTTGATTCGTGGACATCAGGCGCGGGGCATGAGATCGCTATATCCTTGCTTACTGGTGGTAGCGATAGACCCTACGTTTTCGGCCTGACGACACAGCTCATGTCCAAGGGGACCTCCCTCGATCTGATTGGTAGCGACGAGCTGGACTTTCCCGAATTCCGCCGCAAGCCCGGCTTGAACTTTCTTAATCTACGCGGCAATTCTGAGCCGGATGTCAGCTTGCGCAGGAAGATCTTTAGGATCTCGATGTACTATGCGAGGCTGATTCGCTACGCTGCGACGGCAAAGCCGAAACTGTTTCATATTCTTTGGAATAACAAATTCGAGCTCTTCGACCGCACAGTCCTGATGCTTTACTACAGGTCTCTGGGGAAAAAGATCGTTTTCACCGTGCACAATGTCAATGCCGATAAGCGGGATTCGAAAGATACACGCCTGAATCGGCTCACACTCCGAATCCAATACCAGCTCACTCACCATATCTTTGTGCATACAGAAAAGATGAAGCAAGAGTTGTTCGAGGAGTTCGGTGTGCCAGGCAGCCGGGTGACAGTGATCCCGTTTGGGATTAACAATGCTGTTCCAAATACGTCTTTGACGCCGGCCGACGCAAAGCAACGACTCGGTCTCCGCAAAGGCGAAAGGGTAATTCTGTTTTTTGGGAGAATCACACCTTACAAGGGACTCGAATACTTGATCGATGCGTTTCGACAGGTCCTCGCTCAGGACGACAACTATCGCTTGATTATCGCGGGAAGACCGGATAGATGTGAGGAATACTGGCGGGCAATCCACGAAGGGATCCGTGATGACGTGCAGAGGGGCCACATACTACTCAGGGCCGACTTTGTTCCAGATTCCGAGACCGAGATTTATTTCAAGGCGGCAGACGCTGTTATCTTGCCTTATCGGGATATCTATCAGAGTGGCGTCTTATTTCTGGGTCACAGTTTTGGTCTTCCCGTTCTTGCGGCGGACGTGGGCTCGCTCAAGGAAGAAATTGTTGAGGGAAAGACAGGAGTGTCATTTAGATCCGAAGACCCAGACGACATAGCCAGGGCCATCAAACAGTACTTTGCAAGTGACTTATACACAGAGCTGGATAACCGCCGGGCCGAGATACGCGATTACGCGACTGAGCGGCATTCCTGGGATGTTGTCGGTCGAATGACCACGGGTGTATATGCCAGCTTACTTCCGATGCCTAGTCCCGGGAAACCGTCAAATCAAGATATATCGAGTCCCTCTCTCGATGTGAAGGCGCCTTTCTAAAACAGGATTCGCCAATTCTCGCGGCAAACCACTTTTTCACAATTGATTCCCGGTCTAAATAGTCCGGGTTCGAAAGCCCCATGGCCTCCCCACAACAGACGCTAGACAAATTCAGTACCGAACATCTGCACGCAGACCTGAAAGGCAGGTCTGTCCGCGGGGGAATGTTAACGCTCACCTCCCAGGGTGCACAGTTTGTTTTACAAACCATCTCGACCGTGGTGCTGGCGCGGCTCCTCACCCCCGCCGATTTTGGACTTGTAGCTATGGTCACTGCTATTACGGGGTTTGGGCAAGCTTTTGCTGATCTCGGGCTTTCCGAGGCGACCATTCAGCACCCGGAGATTAGCCATAAGCAAGTCAGCACTCTGTTTTGGGTCAATGTGGCGATAGGACTGGCACTCACGTCGATTACGGCAGGTCTCGCCCCCGTGCTGGCTTGGTTCTACCGAGAACCCCGGCTCAAAGACATCACCTTTCTAGTATCTTTGACCTTCATTATCGGCGGCCTGAGGGTGCAGCACGATGCACTCCTCAGACGCCAGATGCGATTTTATTCCCTGGCTATTCGAGATGTTACGGCCTATGTTGTGGCGGTTCCTGTTGCCATTGTGCTGGCTTTGCGAGGAGCAGGTTACTGGGCGATAGTCGCCATGCCCCTGGTATTGAACACGATTCAAATGTTACTTTCCTGGTTGATGGTCCGTTGGATTCCGGGCCTGCCGCGGCGCGACGCCAAGGTTCGCTCCCTGATCGCCTTTGGAGGCAATGTCGCGGCCTCGTATCTCATATTTAATGTGAATCGCAGTGCCGATAGTATTTTGATCGGCTGGCACTGGGGCGCCGGTCCACTGGGGCTGTACTCAAGGGCCTACAATCTGCTGATGCTGCCTGTGCGCCAGCTCGGCTCCCCGGCCCGAAGCGTGGCTGTTCCTACATTCAGCAGGGTTCAGGACGACCCGGAGCGCCTGGCGCGATACTATCTGCGCACGGCAAACCTGATCATGTGGATCACCGCTCCAATCTTCGGTTTTCTTTTCGTCGCTGCGGTGCCTGTGGTTGTTCTGACACTTGGGAGTCGATGGCGGGATGCGGCGCCTGTTTTCCAGATCCTTGCAATCTTTGCATTGGGTCAACTGCTCCTAGAGTCGGTGAACTGGTTATTTGTGAGTCGCGGGCAATCACAGCGCCTTCTGAAACTGATGCTTATCGTTTCTCCTATCATCGTCGGCAGCTATGCGATCGGCCTGCCTTTCGGGATCAAAGGCGTGGCCCTATCCGGCTCACTCGGTTTGCTTACCATTTTCCCCTGGATCCTCAGTTATAGTTTTCGCGGCACCAATTTGACATTGCGGCGCATGGGGCGGGCGATCATTTACCCGATTACCATGTGCTTCACTGGAGTTTGTCTGGCGGAAGTCGCACTCCACCTGATTGCTCATCCGCGGATGATATCGCAGCTCCTGGTCACTGCTTTGGGTTTTGCTGTGGGCTGTTCGCTTTCGATATTGATACCTCCGGTGCGCAAAGAGGTCGTGTCTCTTGTGGAATTATTCCGTAGGTCCCATTCTGAATCGTCGCCGCAGATGGCCGTAAGTTCGAACTAAACTTCTTATGACAACAAACAAGACCGCTTTTGTAACTGGTGCGGAGGGCTTTATCGGTTCCCACCTCGCGAACTTTCTTCAGGTTAAGGGATGGGATGTAGTCGGCAGCTATCGGCTGCACGGCAAAAACTCATTTCCCAAGGCCGCAAACCTGCACTTTGAGCAATGCGACCTACGAAACGGACAACGCGTGGCTAAGCTGCTCGAGGAGTATCGTCCGTCGTATATATTCCACCTCGGAGCTCAAAGCCTGCCAACTCTGTCATGGGCGGACCCGGTCGGAACCTTTGAGTCGAATGTTATGGGTTCGCTGCACCTGTTTGAGGCAGTGCGCCACATGAAGCGTACTCCGGTCGTTGTATCGGCGTGCTCGAGCGCGGAATACGGACATGTTCCGTCCTCGGCCATACCGGTCAGGGAAGAGCAGGCGCTTCGACCACTCCATCCTTATGGCATAAGCAAAGTATGTCTGGATCTGTTGGCCCGGGAATATTTTCTGGACTACAAAATCCCCGTGGTTAATTTGCGGCTGTTCAACACCACCGGCCCGGGAAAGACAGAGGACGCACCCTCTGATTTTGTTCGCCAGTTGGTCCGAATCAAAAAAGGTTTGCAGCCACCGGTGATCGAGGTGGGTAACCTGAAGCCCCACCGCGCATTCTTAGACGTCAGGGACACGGTGCGAGGCTTCTATGTCGCTGCGCTGAAAGGCAAGCGGGGTGAGGCTTACAACCTGTGTGCATCCTCAACCCACAAAATCGGTGACCTGTTGCGCACCGCGATCCGACTCTCCGGGGTAAAAGCGGAGATTCGGGCCGCCGCACACTTGATGCGACCGTCCGACGAGAAGATCATTTTTGGAAGCACCCAAAAATTCAGCAGAGATACCGGTTGGAAACCCTCGCTGTCGATCGAGCAGACTCTTTCGTCCATGTTGGAGTACTGGGATGAGAGGCTCTGAAGGTTCAATGACCTTGCTTGACCGCAGCGCGAAACCGGTTGCTTTGAGAACCAGTGAACAGGATTGAGAAAACCACCACAATACGAGGCAGATATCAAAGCCGTTCTGCTCGTTGGCGGGCTGGGCACGCGTTTGCGATCCATCGTGCCATCGACGCCCAAGCCGTTGGCTTCGGTAGGTGACAAGCCCTTCCTCGATTTGCTGGTTCGGCAACTCCGATATCAGGGAATTCGGAACCTGGTGATGTGCACGGGATATCTCGGCAACCAGATCGAGGACGAATTCGGTGATGGCCAGTCCTGGGACGTTGCGATCGAGTACTCAAAGGAGTCGCTTCCTCTAGGCACCGCGGGTGCTGTGAAGCTCGCCCAAGCCCATCTTCAGGAAGCTTCCGACTTTCTGGTAATGAACGGAGACTCGTTTGTGGAAGTCGACTTTCCGCAATTGATTCGGTTTCATCGTGAACATGGTGGACTGGTCAGCATGGCCGTTCTGAAAGTGCGAAACGCGGCCCGATACGGAACAGTGCAGACAGGACCTGAAGGACGAGTCACCGGCTTTTCAGAGAAGACAGGTCAGGAATCCGCGGGAATGGTCAACGCAGGTGTCTACGTCTTCGACCGCGCGGTGCTTGAACACATTCCGGAAGGCCCCGCCAGCCTGGAGAGAGACATTTTTCCGCAAGTTCTCAATCGTGGGGTATACGCGCTCGAGCAGCACGGAATGTTCATCGACATAGGAACTCCGGAAGACTATGCGCGTGCTCAGCAGCTTCGCGACCGCCTCTATGACACAGCTTTTCAGAAACGCGAGCGGTCGGGTGCGGAGGTCAAATGAGGGAGACGAATGATTTTGAATGTCGTGTGAGCAGCTCGATCGAGGCATCGATTGCTGTAAAGCAGCGTCTCCTCGGCAGCGCAGAGGTCATCGCAACCGTGGCCAAAGTTAGCGAGATGTTGGTCGGCGCGATGGATCGAGGGAACAAGTTGCTGGCGTTCGGCAACGGCGGCAGCGCGGCGGATGCTCAGCACATTGCAGCAGAGTTTGTGGGACGCTTTGCGTTCGACCGGCCTGCTTTGCCGGCATTGGCATTATCTGTCAACAGTTCCTGCGTCACCGCCATCGGAAACGACTACGGGTTTGATGTGGTTTTCTCTCGACAGATTGAGGCTTTGGGGCGTTTCGGGGATGTGGCGATCGGCATCTCTACCAGCGGCAACTCACCAAATGTGCTTCGGGGGATATCGGCTGCGCAGAAAATGGGGTTGCGCACGGTCGGCTTAACCAGTCAGACAGGTGGCCAGCTCAAGAACGCAGTAGATTACTGCATCTGTGTTCCGTCCAACGAAACCCCTCGTATTCAGGAGTGTCACATTCTCATAGGCCACATCCTTGCAGAGCTGGTGGAACAAACAATATTCCAGGAAGCAGCAATTCCGGCTTCTGACGGCGGGTCTGGCGAGCCTCGTTAGAACCGCTGGTCATCATGCTTTTCTAGAACCTCATCCAGATGAAAAACAAGTGCGTCCGGACGCGCAGGCGTCATCCCGGTCTGCACATGGAGGGCTGAACAGATGATTATTACAAGCACCCCACTTCGCATCTCATTTTTCGGTGGTGGAACCGACTATCCTATTTGGTATCGCGAGAACGGGGGCTCCGTACTCGCGACCACGATCGACAAGAGCTGTTACATCACCTGCAGACGATTGCCGCCTTTCTTTGAATATCACAGTCGGGTCTCCTACTCGAAGGTGGAAAACGTCAGAAGAAACGATGCGATTGAGCACCCATCGGTGCGTGCATGCCTGCAGTATTTGGGTATCGAAGAGGGCGTCGAAATCCATCACGTAGCTGATTTGCCTGCTCGCACCGGCTTAGGCACAAGTTCAGCGTTTACGGTGGGGCTGCTGCTCGGCCTGTATGCGCTCAGGGAGCAGATGCGAGACAAGCAGACGCTTGCTGCGGAAGCAATCCACGTAGAGCAGGAACTGCTTAAAGAGGCGGTTGGCGCCCAAGACCAGGTAAGCGCAGCTTACGGTGGTTTCAATCGCATCAACTTCCTCCCCGATGGATCGATCGAGGTAAAGCGCGTGCTCGCTGCGCAAAGCAGGCTAGCCGAACTGGAACAGCACCTCGCCCTCTACTTTACGGGTTTTGCGCGCACTGCTTCAGAAATCGCGCAAGAGCAGCTCAGAGTGACACCGCAGCGGAAGAAAGAATTAGACACGATGCTTCAATTCGTTGACGAGGCGGAGGCCATTGTAAGGAGCACCAGCCGCTCATTGGATGAGTTTGGCCGATTACTCCACGAGACCTGGCAAGTAAAAAGAACGCTAACGCAGAAAATCACGAACGCCAGTATTGATGAAATATACGAGGCTGGCCTGAGCGCCGGGGCTCTCGGCGGCAAGCTCCTGGGCGCCGGCGGGGGCGGTTTTATGCTGTTCTACGTGCCACCCGAGCGCCGGGACGCTTTGAGAATTCGCTTAAAGAAGCTACTGTGCGTGCCGTTCTCTTTTTCAACCAGGGGTAGTCACGTAGCCGTGTATGAGCCGGAAGAAGCATACGACAAGTCCCTGGCCAGCCACCGAGGCGCCATTTATGATCCGGAATCCGCGGCATCACCGGCCCCGCAAGCCGGAGAGTTTGAGGCCGTCCACAATGGGCTTGTCAAATAGCATTCCTGAGGTGATCTGATGAGTAATAACTCCATGCCGTACGTCCTCATCACTCCTGCCCGGAATGAGGAAGCTTTCATTGAGAAAACAATTCAATCGGTGATCAAGCAAACCGTTTTGCCGGCGAAGTGGGTGATCGTAAATGATGGATCGACCGACGCCACATCAAGCATCGTGCGCCCGTACCTCGCGGGGCACCCGTGGATGGAATTGATCGATCTTCCGGTGCGGAAGGAGCGAAATTTCGCCGCAAAGGTGTATGCGTTCAACACTGGCCAGGAGAGCGTCAAGGATCTTGAATACGAAGTCATAGGTAACCTCGATGCCGATGTTTCGCTGGATGCGGATCATTTTGAGTTTCTTCAAAATCAGTTTAGGAAAGACCCCAGCCTGGGGGTGGCAGGGACCATTTTCAAGGAGCATAACTATAGTTCCGAGACCGACAGCTTCGAAGGCCAGAGCCATGTCTCCGGCCAATGCCAACTATTCCGGCGCCAGTGCTTCACGCAAATCGGAGGGTACTGCGCGAACAAAGCTGGAGGAATCGACTGGATGGCAGTAACAACGGCGCGCATGATGGGATGGAAGACGCGCTCGTTTCGAGAGAAGTCGTTCTTCCATCATCGGACACTGGGAACCGCTGAGCGCGGGCGCTTTGCTTCAAGCTTCTCCTATGGCGAGAAGGATTATTACCTCGGCGGCCATCCCGTCTGGGAGCTTTTTCGGGTTGCCTACAGAATGACAAAACGGCCGTATCTGCTGGATGGTATTGCACTGGGCGCAGGGTATCTATGGGCGTTTCTGCGTCGGGAAAAGCGTCCCGTTTCTCGCGAGTTGATGCGGTTCCATCGTAAGGAGCAGATGCAGAAATTGAGAGCCATCCTTACATCCTTGTTTACGTTCAAACGCATCGACAGCTTCGAAGTTAAGCCTTCCTAGGAAAGTCGACACCGAGTGAAAATCGCAACGACAGTCGAAACGGTAGAAGTCGAAAAGGTGCGGACCGCAGTGCTCCGGTTCGTGGGGTGGCTCGACCGCTATGGAGAAGTGTCGTATGACCACCAGAGTTACTTCGCGAGCGATTTCGGGCGCGGCGCAAAGGCTCTTTATTATAAGAAGCCGTTGCTCGGGACGCTCGCTGTAGCGCCAATGATATTCTCCGAGGCGTTCGTACCCTCTACACGACAACTCTTCTGGAAGCCACAGAGATTTCCCATAGCTGACGCTCACTACGCCATGGGCTTTGCGCTTCTCTCCCAACTCCCCGGCGGGGATCAGTACTATCAGCGCGCCATACATTTTCTCGAGGTTTTGAAAGAGACCCGAAGCTCAGGCTATCAACATTATTGTTGGGGTTATCCATTCAACTGGGAAACGCGGCTCGGCACGATGCGAGAAGGAACGCCGCTCATCACGACCGTACCATACGTCTACGAAGCCTTTTTGAAGGTTTATGAGATCGATGGAAACCCGGAGTGGCGGAGCATCATGCAATCGATCGCGGAGCATGCCCTCCATGACTATCACGATTTTGCTACGTCACCTGATGCATCCAGCTGCTCCTATAATCCCGAACCCGGTGACCGGGGCGGTGTCATCAACGCCAGCGCTTACCGGGCATTTCTTCTAACCAGGGCGGCACTGGATTTCTCACGCGAAGATTACCAGAAGGCCGCGGCACGAAATTTGGCCTTCGTTATCGAATCTCAGAACGCCGACGGCTCCTGGTACTACTCTACGGATGGTGAAAGAGATTTCGTCGATCACTTCCATACATGCTTCGTCATGAAAGCACTGGCAAAAATCGAGGCTCTCACTGCGAATCCGTATTGCACTAAAGCCATCGAGCGGGGCGTCGATTACTATGTTAAGAACCTTTTCGACGATGAAGGTCTGCCCAAGCCGTTTTCTCGCAGGCCCCGGCTTACGGTATATCGGCGCGAACTGTATGACTATGCTGAGTGCATTAATCTCGCCGTGTTGTTGAGGGGCCGCTTTGCTGCACTCGATAGCATCCTGTCCCGGGTGATCGATCTGTCGGAATGGCAAAAGCCGGACGGTTCGTTTCGAAGCCGCCAGCTTCTCCTCGGTTGGGACAACACTCCAATGCATCGTTGGGCGCAATCACAGTTATTCAGGAGTCTCTGCTCCCTGCTGTATGAGAGGGCGCACGACACTGAACTCCAACCTGAGCTCCAACCCATGGCGTCACGGTAGTCACCTTTATGTGCGGAATCTGCGGACAACATAACTTTAAGGACCGAGCGCCGGTATTCCGCCAGAATATCGCGCGGATGGCGAACAGCATCTCGCACCGAGGACCCGACGACGAAGGCTTTTATGTCGCTGGGGCGGTTGGGCTCGGGTTTCGACGGCTCTCGATCATTGACCTTGAGGGTGGCCATCAGCCAATGTCCGACCAGGAGGAGTCCGTTTGGGTTGTCTTCAATGGGGAAATATATAACTTCCCCGAACTCAAGCGCGAGTTGGAAGGATTTGGACACGTATTTCGGACCAGGTCTGATACAGAAGTCATTGTTCACGGCTACAAGCAATGGGGTGATGACGTACTGAATCGCTTGAACGGGATGTTTGGCCTGGCGATTTGGGATGTACGACTGGAAAGGCTGGTTCTGGCCAGGGATCCTTTCGGGATCAAGCTGATTTACTACAAAATTGAAAAGGACCGCTTGTACTTTGGCTCGGAGATCCGCGCCGTCCTGGCTGCGACGAATGATCGGGCGGAGGTAGATCTCAATTCTTTGAATCTGTTTCTCCGCTATCGCTATACCCCTTCGCCCCATACGATGTTTTTGGGGGTTCACAAGCTTGCCGCAGGCACGATGCTGGTGTGCGAAAAGAAAACTTATAGCTTGCGCCAGTGGTATACGTACCGGCCGACGCCGTTTTCACCGAAGAAGTCGGTGGTGGAAGCACGAGAGGAGTTGCAGGAACTTTATAAGCAGTCAATGAAAAGACACCTCCTCAGCGACGTGCCCGTGGGGCTACTGTTGAGTGGTGGCGTTGACTCGGGACTGCTGCTTGCCCTGATGAATCTGTATGGCAAATCGTGGCGAACATACACAGTGGGGTATGGTTCAAGCTTCTCTGACGACGAATTAGCCGATGCAGGAGATACGGCGGCCCGATTCTCTTCGCAGCACACATCTGTGACGCTTGACAAAAAAATGTTCGAGGGGATGCTGCACACAATTGTCACCTGTTTAGAAGAGCCGATCGCATCGTCCTCAATCGTCCCCATGTATTTGGTATGTCAGCGGGCCCGGGAGGACGTGAAGGTTGCATTGATCGGCCAGGGACCGGATGAGTTGTTTGCCGGCTATCGTCGCCATCTTGGCGTGCGCTACGGGGCGTATTGGGGAGCGATACCGAGCTGGATACGTGGCCCGATCGCATCGACAATAGCCGCACTGCCAAGGAATGAAACCCTGAAAAGAGGCCTTTACTCGTTGGACGTAAAGCAGAGGCCGCAGAGATATCAACAGGTTTTGTCTCTCTTACCAGGCAATGAGATCGACAGCCTTTTTCAGGACGGGACGCTGGATCCGGATGCGGGAGATAAAATTCTGGACTCCTGGAAAGACCTGTTTCCTCTCATGAGTGAGACGGATGAACTTGGAGGTTTTCAGTTTCTGGAGATGCGATCGACGCTCCCGGACGAGCTTCTTATGTTCGCCGATAAGCTTTCGATGGCACACGGCCTCGAAGTGCGGGTACCTTATCTGGATAAAGAAATCGTCGAATATGTGGAGAGGTTGCCGGCAAACTTCAAAGTACGCAACGGCTCTCAGAAGTGGTTACATCGCCAGGTGTGCAAGGACCTTCTTCCGGCGGCGATCCTCAAAAGGAAGAAGCGGGGATTCGCTGTCAATGTTGTCGACGACTGGTTCCGCGGCAGCATGAGCACCAAGATGGAAGAGATTCTGATGGACAGTGGTTCGCAATTGTACCGGTACTTGCGGCCGTCCGCGGTGCAGCGCATTTTTAAGCAACACCAGTCGGGCCAGCACGACTACCACAAACTGTTGTTTAGTCTGGTCCTTTTCGAAGAGTGGCTCAGGGTCCAACTATCGTTGGATTTCAAAGTGGGGCAGGAAGTCTCATCCTCGTATTAAGACCGGAAGCCTCTGCGGAGCACCCTCGGCCCGCAAGTTGAATGTTTGGTAAGCAAGATGGGAGCGAGTCCTCTTGACGCCTCCGTAGCAGCATGGTTAGGCCCTCATCCGCTGCTCAAGATAAACCTTGCAGTTATGCCCGCGACTCTTACCGTAAAGGGTCGCCTTGGTAAACATCACTTATGACTCAGTTATTGATCGAAGCAGGGAAGACCGAGGGCCAATATTGGCGGGATCTTTGGCGCTATCGGGAACTGTTTTACTTCCTCTCGTGGCGCGATCTGCTCGTGCGCTACAAGCAGACCTTTGTTGGAGTGGGCTGGTCACTCATTCGACCGCTGCTGACGATGCTCGTGCTTACGGTCGTTTTTGGGAAGTTAGGCAAAATGCCTTCCGGGGGTGTGCCGTATCCGCTGCTGGTTCTATGCGGCATGCTGCCCTGGCAATTTTTTTCCAGCGCCATGTCCGACAGTGGCAACAGCCTCGTATCGAACTCGAATCTGATATCCAAAGTATATTTTCCGCGCCTCGTCATCACAGTTAGCAGCGTAATCACGAGCTTTGTGGACTTCCTGATCTCGGCCCTCTTTCTTCTTGGCCTGATGATTTGGTACCGCTACGTGCCGCCTCTGGCTGTCATACTTCTTCCGTTGTTTGTGTTGCTGGTGTTTGGCGCCTCGCTCGGGGTCGGTCTGTGGATCGCCGCCCTCATGGTCAAATATCGTGACTTCCGCTTTATTGTCCCGTTCCTGGTTCAATTTGGCCTTTATATCTCGCCGGTTGGCTTCCAGAGCAGCGTCGTTCCGTACCGGTTTCGCCTCCTCTACTCGCTCAATCCGATGGTAGGGGTCATAGATGGTTTCCGATGGTGCCTGCTGGGTGCACGAAGCAGCATTTATTGGCCGGCCCTAGCAGTTGCGATAATTGAGGTGGCCCTCCTCGTCGCGTCCGGTATCTGGTACTTCAGAAAGACCGAGCAGACATTCGCCGATGTAATTTGAGCAAGTTGAAGGTACTTGCCGCACTCCCTATCATGATCAATCCAGCCATCACTATCGAGAATCTCAGCAAGTGCTACACCGTCGACCATATGCGGGTGAACGGCGATGGTATGCGTCATGCCATCGAGAGCGCGATTCGCTCGCCGCTTGCGTGGCTCCGGTCTGGCCGACAAGAAAAAGTGCAACAAGTGGAGTTTTGGGCGTTGAAGGATGTTTCCCTCCGGATCAACCAGGGGGAAGTGGTCGGCATCATCGGCCGCAACGGTGCAGGGAAGAGTACCCTGTTGAAAATCCTGAGCCGGATTACTCTTCCCACTGAGGGGCGAATTCGCATCGATGGGCGGATCGCCAGCCTCCTTGAGGTTGGCACCGGATTTCACCAGGAACTTACCGGACGGGAAAACATCTTCCTTAACGGCGCCATCCTGGGAATGTCCCGCGTCGAGATCATCCGGAAATTCGACGAAATCGTCGAGTTCTCGGGGGTTGAGGAGTTTCTCGACACGCCCGTTAAACGTTACTCCTCTGGCATGTACGTTCGACTGGCTTTTTCGGTTGCCGCGCACCTTGAACCCGACATTCTGATCGTCGACGAAGTTCTGGCCGTCGGCGACGCGGCCTTCCAAAGAAAGTGCCTCGGAAAGATGGGAAGCTTTGCCCAGAGCGGAAGAACGGTCCTATTCGTCAGCCACAATATGGAAGCCATCCGGACCTTATGCCAAAGAGGTATCTGGCTCAAGGATGGCCGCCTTCACAAAGACGGAAGCGCGGATGAAGTCCTCGAAGACTATTACGACAGTGTCTCCAATGAACTCCCTTTTTCCTGTGCGAATTCGGATTATGGATTGATCGTTCAGAAGGTCGTGTTAAAGAACGACCGAGGGGAGGAAAGTAGCCAGTTTCTCCCTGGTGACGACTTGGTCGTGGAGGTGTCGTACAACGCACAAAAGCGAATTGAGAAACCAATTATAGCGCTCGGTGTGTTGGGAATTAACGGCTCCTGTTTCACTTCCAATATGTTACTGGATGGACACAGGCCTGATTTCTTAGAAGGTTCTGGTCAGATAACATGCACCTTCAGATCCATTCCCTTACTGCCACAAAGCTATACAGTTAAAATGGTCGTCCGGGCGGCGAACATTAGAGACATGATAATTAACTACCAGGATGTAGCTCACTTTAGCGTGGTCGGAGATCTTGCCAAATATGGTTACAAGGGGGAGTATCTGAACTGGGCGCCCCGGTCGACACACGTTGTGATTCCATATGAATGGCAACTGCCGGACGGCACTACCGCCATGGTGTCCCTGAACGCCCCGGTTTCGACGATCTAAGCATGTCTGGCACAATGCAGCGAATAGCGGTTTACACAACAATTTATCCCGGCGTCGAGGTGTACCTGCCGGACTGGTATCGCTCGGTCCAGGCCCAGACTGATCAGGAATTTGAACTCTGGATAGGCCTTGATGGGATTGAGGCCGGCGCAGTCGAGACAGCGATTGGCAAACATTTGGAGGCGGTCTGGGTACCGTCGGAACCGGACAACACTCCGGCGCGAATCCGGCAACGGTCCTTAGCACGCATCGTGGAAGATTTTGATGCCGTGGTTTTGGTGGATAGTGATGATATTTTGTATCCAAGCCGGGTTGCGGCAGCACGGGCGGCCTTGCAGACCTCCGACCTCGCCGCATGCGCACTGCGACTGGTGGATCAACATCGGCAAGATTTGGGGACGATTCTTACGCTTCCCGAGCGAGCCGTTCCTGATACCATTCTTCCGCGGAGTAATGTGTTTGGCTTTTCCAATTCGGCATATCGGTCGGAGTTGCTTCGGCGGTGTTTGCCGCTTCCTGCAGGCGTCATCTTGGTTGATTGGTTCTTGGCAACCAAAGCCTGGTTAAAGGGGGCGAAGCTGGCGTTCGACCCAATTGTACGAATGGAATACCGGCAGCATGGGGCAAACACGGCTCCCATCCGCTTTCCTTTAGACGCGAACCAAGTGATTCGAGACACGAAGAACGTACGGCAACATTATTCCCTGCTTCAAGCCTCGCCAATGGAGAACGTGCTGTCTGATCGCTGGGCACAGGTACAAAAAGCAGCCGCAGATGTACAACTCTTTTCCGAACGCGTGATTTCGCAGCCAAAAAATCTGGAGAACTATATCTGCAACCTGAACGCCTTGGAGCCTCAGGTTGCCTGGTGGTGGGATGTTGCGCATCCTGCACTACGGTGGATGTGGAACGATGACGCAGGAGGGGCTAGATGAAGTCGGTACAAATTAGTGGCGTTGAGGTCGGACCGGGACACCCACCTTATATCATCGCGGAGATCGGTTCAAATCATAATGGCGATATGAACCTCTGTCGTCGCTTGATTGATTCAGCTGCAGAGTCGGGCGCACACGCAGTGAAGTTTCAATCCTGGACCGACAAATCGCTCATCGCGGAAGAAGAGTACGCTCGCAATATTTCCTACTCCGACACGAAGAAGCACTTCGGCTCGTTGCGCGAAATGGTGACCGCCTACCAGTTCACCCCGGAGCAGCATATCGAAGCCGCCGCTTATTGCAAGTCTCGCGGCATTGCGTTCTGCTCAACACCGTTCGCGGTCGAGGAAGCGGATCTGCTTGAGAAGCTTGATGTGCCGTTCTTTAAGATCGCTTCGATGGACATCATTCATCTTTCCCTCTTGAAGTACGTCGCGCGCAAACAGCGCCCTGTGATAATTTCCACAGGCATGGCTACGTTGGCGGAAATTGAGCGAGCCGTCAAAACAGTGCGTGCCGAAGGCAATGAGCAGATTCTCCTGCTGCATTGTGTGTCGATCTACCCTCCGGAATATGACACCGTTCATCTGCGAAACATAGCCACTCTACAGCAAGCCTTCGGTGTACCGGTAGGCTTTAGCGATCACACCTTGGGAACCGCGATTCCACTCGCTGCCATCGCACTTGGCGCGTGCGTGATCGAAAAACATTTCACTCTCGATCAGGACATGGAAGGGTGGGACCACGCGATCTCTGCCAATCCTGAGCAACTCAAAACCATTGTCGAAGAGGGGAGACACATCGTTACAGCCCTCGGAGAAAGCGAACGGACCGTGATTGCTGCGGAGATCGAAAAGCAGAAGAAATTTCGCCGAAGCCTGGTAACCACTCGGCAATTGCAGTGCGGTCACGTGCTTACCGAGGCGGACCTGGATGCGAAACGGCCTGGCACCGGAATTCGTCCGGACGAAATCGACTATGTGCTCGGCCGCCGACTTGCATCCGACATGATTGCCGATCAAGTCCTCAACTGGAACCACTTGCAGTAATCGACGGATGGACAATTTGGAACTTCCAGTGATCGTCGTCGGAGGAGGCGGACATGCCAAGGTTTTGGTCAGTACGCTTCTACTGTGCGGCAGGAATATTCTCGGGTTTGTTGACTTGAAGCCGACGGACCTTCCATTGCTCGGAATCAGCTATCTCGGCAACGACGCTGCAGTATTGCTTCATGCACCTTGCGACGTGCGGCTGGTGAATGGTGTTGGCTCCGCCGATTCCACTTCAAGGCGCCAGGCTGTTTACGATCGCTTCACCCATGAAGGGTATTGCTTTGCGACCGTGATACATCCCTCGGCGGTCGTCGCTCCTGAAGTGCAAATTGAAGATGGAGCGCAGATTATGGCGGGGGCTATTCTTCAGCCCGGAAGCTGCATTGGCTCCAATGCCGTAGTCAATACCGGCGCCATCATTGATCACGATTGCGTCGTCGGCGCTCACGCGCACATTGCGCCCGGGGCAGTTCTTTCCGGCGGCGTCCATGTCGGCTCGGGAGCGCATGTCGGCACAGGGGCACGTGTCATTCAAGGAGTGTTCGTTGGCGCCGCCAGCGTCGTCGGTGCGGGCGCGGTCGTAATTAACGATGTGCCCCCCGACGTCACGACCGTCGGAGTGCCGGCAAAAACCATTGACAGAAACCTTGCACAAAATCTCCGATAAACCAGTGAACCAAATGCCGAAAACAGTTTACATCGTCCATTGCCTTGATACCGAAGGGCCGCTTCACGAATCGATCGAAGCCACATTCGAGCGTATTCGCGAGATCTTTCACCTCGACTTTGAACCCAGCGTCGAACTCTTGCGGAGACTCCAGGAAGGCAAGGTGGATTGTGGGGGGGCTGAGGCAGCCATACAGAAGATGGCAGCACCCCAACTGCTAGCCTACAACGATACCTGGGACAAAATCGACCTGATGTTGCGCGATGCGATGTCCGAGTCGTTTCGAACTCGTATGCGCGATTCCTCGGGCGGCGGTTGGATATACAACTGGTTCTGTGTCGACCACGTCGATTACGATATCAATCCGCGACGGCGAGACATTGGTTATCACAATGTGTTTGACCATTACCAAGCGATCCTTCGTGAAACTAGATCTCCTCAAGACGGGATCCACTTCCATTTCCATCCCCATCCACCACGCGGGGAGGCTCACCGCTGCGCCACACATTGGTGGGCCTCATCGAATGCATTATCTCAAGTAATCACTCGCCGGATTATTGACCGCCAGTGGTTTCCGGCAGCTAATCGGCCCGGATTTCATGTCATTCGTCCCGATAGTCATTGGTTTTTGGAGCAGTTTGTGCCCTTTGATTATTCAAACCAGTCCGTGGTCCCAAACGAAGCCGACAGTGCCCAATTCAATGTTGACGGCGGACGATTGGGGGATTGGCGTCGGGCTCCCAGGAACTGGGCGCCTTACCACCCGGCTCCGGACGACCACCAGACGCCGGGCGCTTGCCGCCGCTGGATCGGTCGGTGCCTTAATGTTGGCACGCGCTTCCGGCTGCTGGAGGAAAGCGATGTTCGCCAAGCCTTTGACGAAGCGCGGTCCGGAAAACCCGCGGTTCTCGCGGTCACCAACCATGACTTCCGGGATATCCGCCCGGATGTAGAGCACGTTCGGGAACTATTGGCCGCAGTGGCGCCGGACTATCCGGACGTAAACTTTAAGTTTGCTGAAGCCATCGATGCGATGCGCGGGGCACTCGAGCTTGTCCCACAATCCCCGTGTGAATTGGATATGTCAGTTCGGCAAATCGGCAAGCGCGAACATTTGCTGGAAGTCCGAACAAACACGCCGTCTTTCGGCCCTCAACCATGGCTGGCTCTGCGTACAACCGCTGGCACATATCACTATGACAATTTCGATGTCGAAGTGCCCTTTCACCACTGGCAGTATGTCTTGAACGACGACACTTTTCCGATTCAGGCACTGTCGGCGCTGGGTGCAGCGGTAAACAATGCTTATGGGGCAACGACGGTCTGTGTGCTCAATCCCGAGACTGGAAAAATAACACGCAAAGTCTTGCGAGCGCCGACTGAATCTTAGCCAAGCCGCCGCGTGTTGACTTTGCACATGTCAATCGCCATTGATATTTTGTTCTACATCGAGGCACTGGAAGAAGCCGTTTTCTGCAATGAAAACCGAAAATACTCAACACCGATCAGGGCAGCCACTTCACCCGCGAAGCCCTCACCGAACGGCTGAAGAAGAGTGGGGTCGCCATCAGCATGGACGGCAGGGCGCGGGCGCGACAACGTCGTAGTTGAGTAAGCCTGGAGATCCATCAAGTATGAAGAGGTTTACCCGCACGCCACGCTTCGGCCAGTGAGGTGGGTGTTCGACTCGGCCAATAGATTGAGTTCTATAACTCGATGTGCCCTCACCCCAGCCTTAAAAGCACCCACCCGCGAGCTCGTATACTTCAACCGCCTGCAAGAGTCCCTCGCAGTCTGAACCGAAGAACAGAATTTCCACTTGGCAATCGACGAAATCTCTTTAAACAACAGCTTACGTTAACTCACTTAGAGGCTTCTTAAACATGAAGGATATGTTCAATTTGGATGGCCGTGTTGCGGTTGTGACCGGCGGGGCTGGTTTGATCGGTTACGCGCTGGCGCAAGGCCTCGCGACCTTTGGCGCGCACACCTTCATCGCTGACATTAATGAAGACACGGCCGAAAAATGTGCCGCAGAATTGACGGCTAAAGGGCTGCGGTGTTCGGCCGTTGCATTGGACATCTTGGATGTCGTCTCCATCTCGGCCGGTATAGACAAGATATTGTCAAAGACCGGCGCGCTCGATGTATGGGTGAACAGTGCTTACCCGAAGTCCAAGGATTGGGGGCTAGCCTTTGAGAAAGTTTCGATTGAAGCGTGGCGCACCGCTGTTGATAGTCAAATGACTAGCTATTGCTTGTGCTGTCGGGAGGCCGCCGAAGCAATGCGATCCAAAAAACGCGGCTCAATCATCAATCTTGGATCCACCTATGGAATGGTCGGCCCCGATTTTTCCATCTATGAAGGGACGGCGCTCACCATGCCCGCAGCCTATGCGGCGATTAAAGGCGGCATTATCAGTTTCACGCGCTATCTTGCATCCTACTACGCTAAGGACGGTATTCGGTTCAATTGCATCTCGCCTGGCGGTGTTGAAAACAACCAGCCGGCTCCGTTCATCGAAAACTACGCTCGCAAAACACCGCTCGGAAGGATGGCCACGCCGGGCGATATCGCAGGCGCAGCGGTGTTCTTGGCCTCGGATGCTTCCGCCTATGTGACAGGCCACAATCTAATGGTGGACGGCGGGTGGACGGCGATCTAAAAGATGAAGGCTGAGTTTTGAATCCAAACCAACATCGGCTGGCGACAGATGGAACCTCTGGTTCGTAGGTCCTTCACTGTTCGGACAACGCCTCTTATTTTGAATGCCACCCGCCGGAGTTCTATTTCCTAATCAGTCTTGATTTTCTTTCCTGCTGCCCAAACCCTAGTTGGAGTGGTCATCGCAAGACAGTGCGCTGGAGGAGGATAACCCATGCCTAAGACAGTTACCAAAGAGCATTTCGCGAACTTTGTCATTTCAGCCGATGTGACAATTTCCGAGGCTATTGCCCGCTTGGATGCGGCCGGGATTGGCGCGTTGGCTATTTGTTCTGCCGGATACAAACTCTACGGCATATTGACGGATGGCGACCTACGCCGTGCCGTGATAAAAGCAAAACCCCTGGATGCCCCATGCCAGACCATTGCAACCAGAAATCCAATTGTTGCGCCTCCATCCACAACGCGATTGCGAGCTCTTGATTTGATGAACCATCATGACGTTGATCATCTTCCCATCATTGATGAACAGGGCGTGTTACAGGATTTGTTGCTTCGTCGCGATCTTGTTGTGGAGGGTGAAATTGAGGCAGACGCATCCGAGCTGTTGAAGACGGTTGCGCTCTCTCCCTCTGCCTCGATCGCGGAGGCTATCGCTCAACTCGATAAGGCCGGGACGGGTGCCTTGGTTCTATGCACCGATGACGGGATGCTCTTTGGCCTGCTGACCGACGGCGATATCCGCCGCGCGATGCTACGGCGTGTGTCTTTGGAGACTCCGTGCGAGAACATCGCTACTCTCGAGCCGTTGACCATCAACAGCCCGGTGTGCGCACCGGAAGCGCTAGAACTCATGGTGAACAACGACATCAATCATCTTCCGGTAGTAGATGACGCAGGCCACGTGATCACGCTTTTGCTCCGAAGGAACCTTGCAAAACGTGGGGGCACGGAACTCTCCGCTGTCATCATGGCCGGCGGATATGGGAAGCGGCTACTTCCGCTCACCGAACAATTGCCTAAGCCGATGCTACTTGTCGGCGACAAACCCCTCCTAGAGCGTGCAATTCAGCAGTTGCGGCGCTCGGGAATTCGCGACATCAGTCTGACAACGCACTATCTAGCGGAAAGCATCGTTGAGTACTTTGGCGACGGCAGCGCTTTTGGCGTCCGGCTAAATTACCTTAAGGAAGATTATCCGCTCGGCACGGCGGGCGGGGTAAAATTAATGAAACGGACCGAGAATCCTTTCCTGGTCATCAATGGGGACATCATCACCGGTGTCCCGTTTCAGGAGATGCTCGACTTCCACCGCAGTCACCATGCGCTGCTTACAGTCGGGGTGCGCAAATATGACGTCGAAGTACCGTTCGGCGTCGTGGAATTGGACGAAGTTCATGTTAACCATATCCGGGAAAAACCCTCGTTCAATTTCTTCATTAATGCGGGGGCCTACCTCCTTCGAGCCGGAGGTGTGTGATTTTATTCCGTCAGGCCAGCACTTCGATATGACCGAACTGATACAACGACTGATCGATGCCGGAAAAGTCGTCGTCAGCTTCCCGATCATGGAATACTGGCGTGACGTAGGGTGTCACGAAGACTACGCCAGGGTGCAAGAGGACATTCGCAACGGGGTAGTTTGATCCCGCAGTTCCCCGCAGTTGTGCCTCTGAATCCTTAGCGACTGTCCTGCAGCCAAGCCGTGGCCCCACAACACATACAGCAACGATGGCTGATGGCGTCTTGAATTGCCAAAGAAGCACCCGGGCGTCTCCGGACTGGGAACCGGTCCTAATAAGTTCACAAGTAAAGACGAGTGAAGGATATCTGGGCCATAATCAATCCATGGAAAATATATTATGAAGATCTTGTTGACCGGTGGCGCCGGTTATATTGGTTCGACACTCACGCCTCTTCTGCTTGCGGCCGGTCATCAGGTTCGCGTTCTCGACCATCTCGCATATGGCGGCCAGGCCCTTCTTGGCGTATGGGCGCATCCAGGTTTTGAATTCATCTGTGGAGATATTCGCGATCGCGAGATTGTGCGAACCGCTGTGGCAGATCGGGACGCAGTCGTTCACCTGGCGGCAATCGTAGGCGATCCAGCTTGCTCTCGAGAGCCTGACCTAGCTCGCTCTACCAATCTTGACGCATCTCTGGCCCTCATCGCCGAGAGCCAGAGTGCGGGCGTTGAGCGGTTTATTTTTGCTTCGACATGCAGTAACTACGGAAAGATGAAGAACACCAGTCGATACGTGGACGAGGAATCCGAGCTGAGCCCCGTATCTCTCTACGCTGAGACAAAAGTGGCTGTTGAAACCGCGCTCTTGGAAAGCGGCCACAGCGAACATTGGTGTCCGACGCCTTTGCGGTTCGCGACGATTTACGGCGTATCGCCACGCATGCGCTTCGATCTTACGGTGAACGAATTCACTATGGAGATGCTTACGAAAAAGCGTCTCAAGGTATACGGTGAGCAATTCTGGCGCCCCTATGTGCACGCGCGCGATGCCGCTCGCGCCATCGACCTGGTTCTGAGTTGTTCGCCGGCGCTGGTGGGCGGGCGGGTATTCAATGTGGGCGCAACCGCCGAGAATTTCCAAAAGAAGCAATTGGTCGCAATGATTCACCCCTACGCCCCGGATGCCGTAGTTGAGTTCGTCCCCAAGGACGAAGACCCTCGCGACTACCGGGTGTCCTTCGAGAGAATTGCCGATCAGCTTGGATTCAAGCTCACCCGTACGGTGGCGGATGGTATTGCGGAAATCGCGAGCCTGGTGCGTAACAAGGTTATCCATGACTTCGCAGATCAAAGGTATCGTAACTGACCGCTCCTAGAACAAATGCGCAGGAGCGTCGCTGCTTGAGGTTGTCTTTTCTTTTCGACCGGTTTTCCTGCTTATAGCGCAAATATGAGCCAATATGACTGAATCTACGTTCTTGCAAGCCCCACCAACTGCTGAATTTATCCCATTAATAGAGCCGGAAATTCGCGGCAACGAATGGAAGTATGTTCGGGAGTGTCTTGAAACCGGATGGGTCTCGTCGGCCGGCCCGTTTGTGGACCGATTCGAGCACATGCTCGCCCAGCAGTGCGGATGCCAAGGCGCCATAGCAACGGTGAATGGCACTTCAGCGCTTCATGTTGCGCTTCTTGTGGCAGGTGTTCAACCTGATGAGGAAGTGCTTGTTTCCACCTTGACGTTTATCTCCCCCGTCAATGCGATTCGGTATGTCGGCGCGTGGCCCGTATTCGTAGATGCAGAACCGGACTATTGGCAGATGGATGCAGGTCGAGTCGTCGAATTTCTGGAAAATGGATGCCGATGGAGCAACGGAGCGCTCTATAACCGGAGTACAGGCCGGCGCGTGACCGCCATCGTTCCGGTCCACGTCCTTGGCCATCCCGTCGATCTCGACCCCATTCTGACGGTAGCGCAAAAATTCGGCCTGAAGGTTATCGAAGATGCAACAGAGGGTCTTGGCGCAACCTATAAAGGCCGCCCGTTGGGTTCGATTGGGGACATCGGGTGCTTTAGTTTCAATGGCAATAAGATCGTCACCACCGGCGGTGGTGGCATGCTTGTGACCTCAAACGAAGGATGGGCTAAGAAGGCGAAATATCTGACCACTCAAGCAAAGGACGATCCCGTTGAGTATGTTCACAAAGAAATTGGTTATAACTATCGACTGGCGAACATCCAGGCCGCGATCGGTTGTGCGCAAATGGAGCAATTGGACGCGTATGTGGCAGCCAAGCGCGAAATAGCCGCCCGCTACTCCTCAGCGTTCCGTGATGTCCCTGGCATCGTGCCGATGCGACAGGCATCATGGGCGCAGAGTACATATTGGATGTATACCGTGCTGATCAAAGAGGATAAGTTTGGCATTAACTCCCGTGATTTGCTCAAGGCTCTCGCCGCTCAGAAAATTCAATGCCGTCCTCTCTGGCAGCCCATCCACCAATCGCCGGCACATGCCCTAAGCCGTGCGGGGGAATTGCCCGTCTCCGAACAATTAAGCAAGGAAGCCTTGAGCCTGCCTTGTTCGGTAGGGCTGTCCAAAGACGCACAACAAAGAGTAATAGACTACGTTTGCCGGCGCTAGACTCTGTCCACAGGTGCCTATGAAAACCCTACTTGATGCAACCCAAATCGCAAGATGGAAGAAAATAGCCCAACAGGACTTCGATTACCACCAGCGCCAATTCGCACAACCATATCGAAGTACATCCTACATGGGAGATTTTATCCAGCCATTGATAGGCTCGCTTCAAGGCGAGGCACTTGATGTGGCCTGTGGCGCTGGGGCCAACATCTTTCACTTAGCTCAAATACTCCCGGGTTTCCATTGGTCTGGGGTAGACATTGCAGGTGAGGTGCTCTTCCCAATCGGTAGTCCATTCTTTCGCAGCAAGGGCCTTGAGGTAGACCTGAAGGTGGGAGATCTTAATAGACTCGAAGGAATATTTCGGGGGAAAACACTTCGACCTGGTTCTCGCAATTCATATATTCAGCAGCCTTGATTTATATGATGCGCTTCTGGATCAATTGCTCTCGGCGACCGGAGGCTGGCTGTTTGTAACCGCGATGTTTACGGACTTTAATGTTGACGTAAACATAGAGGTAAGGGACTATACGTGGCCGGAGGACTGTCCGAATCCCGGTAATTATAATGTCTATAATCTCTCACGCTTTCGAAAGAGCTGTGAGGCTAGAGGTTGCAAACAGTTTGTGAGTCGTGATTTTGTGATAGACGTTGATCTGCCCTTGCCAGAAAACGGGGGATTAGGCACCTACACACGCAAGCTAGAGGACGGTCAGCGCCTTCAGTTTACAGGTCCAATCTTTCTGCCTTGGAAAGTTGTTGGGGTGAGAATGGGTGATTTGCCGGCGACCCCTGAACGTGGCGTGTTCCACTAAAGTGCCAGCAGTAGTATCACTCGCGCGCGGCGTGCGGTATCGGCCCGTCCAGATTGGCTGTAAGTTCACTGCGTCAGTTCCTCATGTTCCGCATTCGACAAACTGATTCGCTCATTATGCCTACAAGGATACTAGCGTTTTCCTCGTTACAATCCACTAGATCCCACAAATGCAACCTCAAGAGATCGGTAAACCATGAACAAAAGGATTGACAACTTCACTCAAAGTGACCGGATTAACGAACGGTTTCATGAACTCGTTCCCGGAGCCAGTCATACATACAGCAAGGGTGAGGACCAGTTTCCTTTACGATCACCCAAGATCATGGTTCGCGCCCAAGGGGCTTACTGTTGGGATGCGGATGGCAACCGCTATCTTGATTGGGCTATGGGAAACCGTGTGATCGCGTTGGGTCACTGTTATCCGGCCGTCAACGACGCTGTGAAACGCCAAATTGACATTGGAGTCAATTTCACCCGCCCCGGAATCCTGGAATATGAACTGGCCGAATATCTTGTTGATCTTTTGCCCGTGGCCGAGATGGTCAAATTTGGTAAAAATGGCTCGGACGTAACTTCCGCGGCAATCAAGCTTTCCCGTGCATATACCGGGAGGAAATACGTGGCCTGTTGTGCTGACCATCCATTCTTTGGTATCAACGACTGGTTCATCGGGACGACGCCAATGAATGCAGGAGTTCCCGACGAGATTTCGGGCCTCACTCTAAAATTCCCTTACAACGACATCCCAGCCCTCGAAAGACTGTTCGCACAGTTTCCAGGTCAAATTGCGGCGATAATCCTAGAGCCGATAAAGAACGATGAGCCCGAAGACGGTTATTTGCAAAAATTACGTGAACTCACACGCCGCGAAGGAACCGTCCTTATTTTTGACGAAATGATTAGTGGTGTGAAGTTCGATATCCGGGGAGCTCACCATTTGCGAGGCGTGTATCCCGACCTTGCTTGCTTTGGCAAAGCGTATGCCAATGGATACTCATTTTCGCTGCTGGCGGGTAAACGGGAGTTGATGGAGTTGGGCGGATTGAAACATGACAAACGCCGGGTGTTTATACTTTCACAGACGCACAGTTCAGAGACAGTCGGTTTGGCGGCATGCAGAGCGACCTTGGAGGAATGTCTTCGTGTCGATATAAGCCGACACATCTGGTCCTTGGGTAAAAAGCTAGTCGATGGGTTTCGTGCACTGGCCAGTGCTGAGGGAGTTGCAGATTATGTTCGAATAATTGGGTTTAATTGCAACCCGCAGATCGTTTGTACTCATTTCGATGGCACGTTCTGGCCGGAGCTTACCACCTCTTTCCACGAAGAAATAATTTCTTGGGGGGTGCTGATGCCGTGGATTACCATCACCTACTCACATGGACAAGCAGAGTTGGATCAAACCCTCGAGGGGCTGCAGATGGCCATGCGAAAGATCTCAGGTGTTGTTGCCACAGAGCGTGTTCGCGAATCATTCGCAGGCGCCCCGATCAAGCCGGTCTTTCGATCGTTTAACCAGTGTGTACAAAGCCGCTGTGCACGACTTCACCCGGAGTTGCCTCGACTACAATGCTGCATTGATTAACTGTCATCTTATTGTGGGGCGGACCAGCGCGAACTTCGACAGACAATAGCCACACTACAGGTGGAAGACGCAAAGAGAAGATAGAAAGCCGGGCCGCAGACAGCGAAGCGGGTGCGCTCGTTGGAGGGGAGGGTCACCTTCACCATCACACTTCACGACGCGCAGCACTACTGAAGAATGACCGTTGTGATTCACTCATCCGACACTAAGACTTTAGAGCGAAATAGGTAATCCATTCATATGAAGATCGGTGCATTAGTGCCCGTACGTTTATCGTCGCAGCGTCTGCCCGGCAAAGCATTGATGCCGATAATGGGCAGACCCGCGATCTTACATTTATTGGACCGGTTATTCGCGTCAAGGTATCTGAAGCCGCATGACGTGATCCTATGCACAACCACCGACAAGAGTGATGACCCTGTAACGGCAATCGCTGAATCGGTTGGGGCGCGGAGTTTTCGGGGAAGCCGCGACAACATCATTGATCGTTTTAATTCGGCCGTTGCTGAATATGAATTCGACGCGGTGATACAGGCAGACGGGGACGACCCTTGTAGCGATACGATGTACATGGATCTGTGCATGGATCGGCTTTTGGCGGAGCCCGAAATCGACGTCGTTCTCACCGAGGGCCTTCCATTGGGTCTCGGATCAAAGGCGATCCGGTCATCTGCCGTTCGCACAGTTTGGAAAAGTCATCTCACACAACGGAATGACACTGGCTTTATGTATTATTTTACTCGGACCGGCTTGTGTAGGACGGCTAGTATCAAGCCGTTAAGGCCTGAGCACGTGCATGAACGGGCGCGTCTCACCCTTGACTATCCTGAAGATTTGGCTTTTTTTGAAGCTTTGTTTATGGAGTTGTATAAGGAAAGAAAAGCTTTTGGGATTGACGAGATTGTTTCACTACTGCGTCGTCGGCCAGAGCTGCTTGAGATAAATGCGATGGTGGATGAAGAGTATTGGACGCGAACCCGGCAACTGGCACAGTTGGAGTATCGAATGGATGGCAGGATTCTCAAGATAGGCGATCTATGAAGCGAATCGGCGTTATAGGTTTGGGATCAATGGGAAAGCGGCGAGCCCGAGATCTCTTAGCCCTGGGGTGCGAAGTGGTCCTGTTCGACAGCCGGCCCGATCGAATTGCGGAATCACATAAGATGTTCAATGCGACCGTGGTTTCCAGCTTCGAAAGTTTATTGGAGAAAAAACCGGATGCGCTTGTGATTTCGGTCCCTCCAGACCAGCACCTTGAGTATTACGAGCGCAGTTTTGCGGCCGGACTACCATTCTTCAGCGAGATGAATGTGCTGACGCCTGAAGCAGCTTGGTTCGCCTCCAAAGAAGCTGAAACCGGTGTTCGCAGTTACCCATCGGGCACTTGGCAATTCTATCCGCTCTTTGGGATGCTGCGGCAACAACTGAACGAATTGGGGTCCAATCAGATCAACACTGTTCACTACCACTATGGGGGTTATTTGCCATTCTGGCATCCATGGGAACCCTACAGCGATTTTTATGCAGGACGTGAGCGTTCGGTTTGCGCCGCAAGAGAGATGGTTCCTTTTGAGATGGAATGGTTCCGATGGGTTTTTGGACGGATAAAATCGGTCTGCTGTACATATGGGCGCTATGCAGAATGGGTAACAGATATTGATGATACCTACGTCTTGATGTTGCAATTCGAGTCAGGCCTTTTCGCAACCATGATCATCGAGTTACATCAAACCGCTCCCTTCAGAGTGGCCCGCGTCGCGTGCCGAAAAAACAGCTTTACGCTCGATATGGCTGCCCACGAGCTGCGTCGTTTCGATCTGGAAACGGAAACATGGAAGGTGATGAAGCCTCCGGGCCTACGTTCCCTAGGATCCTTCAACTTTGAACAAGTGTACTTTGACGAAATGCGTGCATTCCTAGATGCCCTCCTGGGCGTTGCGCCGTATCCAAAGACCTGGTCTGAGGATCGCCATCTGTCCGATGTGTTGGTCGCTGCCGAGGAAAGTTGGAAGAAGCGTGAGTGGGTTAACGTCAGTGACGTGGAGACGACGTACGACGGCCGCTCGTGGGTCCAGGATCGGGCGGCGCTGAGGAAATAATGCACAGCAAGAAGCGTGCGGCCCGTTGTCTGTTGGACTGGGAAATCAACTTTAAGAACTGACACGATTGGAGCAGGTCATGGTGGAGAACATCTTAATGGAGACGGGCCTGGGGAAGGGCGGAGACGAATACGGCAATATGGGCGATGTCTCTATGCTCCAAGTGGCTGTGGAGCGATTGCACGAGTTATTTCCAAAGGCTTGCATTGAAGTGCTTACTGATTCAGCTGAGAATTTATCCCGATTCTGTCCATCTGCAAGACAATTGGACAATCGCGGAAGGACGCTATGGTTCGCAAATGGGGTTTTGCTCGGTAGATATACGAAGTTTGCGCCGAGATGGTTTTTGGATCTGCTAGTGAGGTTCAAAAGGACCGTTAGGTTGCGATGTCCACGTCTTCTGGGGGCGGTTCTGATGAGGAGGCTCAAACATCAGAACCGGTCGGCAGAAGCCGAAGCCGTTATGACCTTTAGACGTGCGCTACAGAGGGCAGACCTGTTACTGATTTGTGGCGCAGGTGGCTTTTATTATGGCTGCGAAGCATGGAACTTCGATATTTTGGATTTGTTCGAGGCGGCCATTCAAAAACATATACCTGTCGCCATGCTTGGTCAGGGTTTCGGACCCGTCAGTGATCCCTTAGTTCTAAAGCAAGCTGCAAGAGTCCTTCCGCGGGTCAATTTTATAACCTTGAGGGGAAATCGAGGATCAGGAGCTCTGCTCCGGTCTCTGGGTGTTGCTGAGGCGAAAGTAGAGACCACGGGCGATGAAGCTCTGGAGCTGGCATATGCGTCTAGATCCAATCAGCGCGGGCGCGCCTTGGGCATCAATATACGCTTTCTGGCGTCAGCAGGGACTAATGATGATGATATGGCGAGCATAAGGCCAGTGTTACAGGCGTTTGCCAGACGGTATAGTGTCCCCTTGATCCCGCTTCCTATTGCAATTCAGGTTTGCACCAGGGATGATCTGGCCATTAAGGAGATTTTGAAGGGGTTTGATGAGCGGTCTGACGGAGGCAGAGACCTTGATACACCTCTCAAAGTGATAAGGCAGGCGGCACTTTGCCGAGTAGTCGTCACTGGCGCCTACCATGCTGCCGTGTTCGCGCTCGCACAGGGGATTCCTGTGGTTGGTCTCGCGAGATCTGCATATTTCGCGAGCAAGTTTTTGGGCTTGGAAGACCTGTTCGGCGAAGGTTGCCAGACGGTGCTCCTAGACGAGCCGGGTTTGCCGCAAAGACTCGATCGCGCTATCGAAAGAGCTTGGCAAAACGCGGATAAACTCCGCGAGCCGTTACAAGCAGAGGCTCTTAGACAAATCGAATTGACCCGAAGGTCATACGAGCGGATCAAAGATCTGGCAGCAGGCTCGGCTAGGATGATTGTTGGTCATGCAGATATCTGAAGCGCCGCTGCTGTAAAAGTCGCTCGCACAGAATGTCGACATATCATTGTCATCTAGCCGGAAGCTAACGAGTTGCAGGAACAGACCGCCACGATGAAGCGAATCGAAACGACGCCAAGCGCAATAGACGTGCATGATCTTTTTTATTCACCGCAGGATGGCATAGCGAAGTTTGCTGAGATGCAGGTGCATCTCTATCGCCATGATGTTAGCCTGCAAGACTATTTTCATGCGCTTGATTTGAACATGTTCTATCTGCCCGGCGATGTCCCGGGTAATCGGACTTCCGTCAATCCGCTTGTAGCGTGGTCTTTTCACGCTGCCGACAGGGTAAGCCAGATTCGTAGGCCACGAAAAATCAAGACAGATGTCCTCTTTTGCCCAATACCCTATATTGGCCGCAAAACCGAGGGCCGATTTCTTGCCCGAACATTGCTCGGTTTGGCACAAACAGGTGCCGAAATTTTATGCTTGCTTTCTGGGCACGCCCGTTTTCGCCAGGAATTGGAATTGGAACTGACGGCCGCTGGGTGCAGGAAGCAAATTACGTTTCTTGACCCCGGAATCCCCCTCAATCCGGTAGAGGCGCGCATGCGTACAATTGCCGCACGATTGCGAGGCCGTGCGGCTTTTGAGAAAACAGTCCAGATTCTTGAGCCGCATGGGCTAAGTCCGACGAGGTCTGCCCTAACGCACTTCGAAAGGACAGCCGAGTACGTCGAAGCGTGGGAACGGCTGGCGCCTTCCATCGAGTTTGATGCAGTCGTTGCAAGATGTCACTGGTTTCACCTCTGCGGCCCCGTTTGTCGGACGGGTATACAGCGGGGAAAGACAGTGATCACATTTCAGCAGGGAGTGATCGGAAACACTTTGGACGTTCCTATTACAGCTTCTAAGTTCGTGGCTTTTGGTAAGCCTTCTGCTTCTGTCATCGGTCACGCAAACCGAAGATTCTTTGATGCTGTTGGAGTGCCGGAGCCGCACATTGATTACGTCAACGCTGGTTCCCTTTTCGACACGATAGTGCCGCTTCCCGACCAATTCGCTCTTCAGACTGTTCTAATGGTCGACTTGGATTCCGATTCGGGCGACACTTGGGGAACCGAGGGACAAACGCAAGCGTTACTCCAACTGGCAGAGGAGCTTCTTGCAGCCAAACTACCTCTGCGCCGCCTGCTCATACGCCCGCACCCGCACTGGAGCAATTTCGATCTCGAAGCCTGTTTAAAGCTTGTACGCGAGCATCGGGACGTGTGCGAGTTATCCCATCCACGATGGTCGCTTGAAGACGATCTGCGCCGCTCCTCGGTGACGATTGGAATTTGGAGCGGTGCCTTGACTGTCGCTTCAGCCTGTGGTTTGCCAACGATCTTTTTGCAGACTGAGAAGGGCTTCACAACGCGAGACTTGGTGTGCTTTTCCCCTGGACAGACTCTGTTGCCTGACGCGGCGTTTCACGAAGTCAGCAGGCTCCTGACCGAGCCCCAAAGCTATGATGAGGCGAGGAAAGTAGCGCTGCGCAATGCGAGCGAGTACTACGCAAACGGCGCCAATGCGATGCTCGATGGCGCATTCTTTGCCCGTATCTTAGCTGACAGCCCAGTGAAAAATGCCGTGCCGCAGCATTTACAATGAGATTCACCTTCATTAGCACAATGGTGTCCTCGCCCTGGGCCGGAAGCGAGGAGCTCTGGAGCCGAACCGCTGTCCAGCTCAAGAGAGCCGGGCACGATGTTCAGGCTTCGGTCGTGCACCGGCCACGACTGTCGGACAAGCTTGCCTTGCTGGCAAAGCAAGGCATCGAGATCGGAACTTATCCTTCTTATCAAGCCACAGCGACCCGTCGCATCTGGGACAAGGTCACACTCAGCTATCGGAGAAGTTATCGCCGCCGGCCCTCCCAGGCTCTGACGTCCGCGAATCAACTGGGAGCCGGGAGAATCACGCAATTCCTGTGACCCCGCGTATACCAGGGGAGAGCAAGCGACATCACTTCGATTCCAGGTACCTATACGGTAAGCGTCGACTGCTGGCCGTATCGACAGCGCGGTTTCCGATCGTCATGCTCATTGTAGACATGGTTTGTTGCCATGTTCGCGAGGGACATGGATGGAAGTGTGTGAGTCGATTGCTCGAACGAGAAGGCCCCGAGAGTACAGGACGACGGAGGAGAAGCGACTGGTTGTGGAGCAGACGTTGAAGCCTGGGGTTTCGGTTGCTGCTGTTGCGCTGGCGCACGGGATCAACGCGAACCAGGTGTTCCACTGGCGCAAGTTGTATGAAGCTGGGCAGCTTGAGAGCACGGCGGCGATGGCGGTCCACGATGCCGCTGCACGTCCCGCACGGTTATTGTCTGTGACTATGAGCGATGATGCGGAGCGGCAGGCCCCAGGGGCGGCGGCGGCCATGGAGGATGCAGTGGGGGCTTATGACTGTATGAAGAGCAACGTACAGCAGCGTGTGACTATCGTTCCTCTCTGTCTGCGTGAAAGTGAACGCAAAGCGCAGTATCATCGTTAATCTATCGCACTACAATACCTTTTCGTTTTGAGACAAGTTGTGCGAAATCTTCAGGGGGTCCGCGAGTCGTTGGATCGTTAGATCCAGAAGGCGGTGATGTGAAGGGAGGGCGATCTTGAATGGAAAAGCAGAGGAGCGGCCTTTGACCCGCGCGACCCGAAAAAGAAAGATATTATTTGTCACAAAGACGTGTGAATTTGGTGGTGCAGAAAGGCATCTTCTTGAGCTAGTCCGTAGGCTCGCCGGATGCCGAACTTCGCTCTCGATTTTATGTGTGGATTCCGATTTCTACAGCAAATACCTGAAAGACTCTCAGGTAAAAATCATAATCCCGCCAAGGACCCCGAGGTCTTTCCAAGATTGGTTCCGGGCTTTTCGACAGATCAGACCTGATGTTGTTGTTTTTGTCCGGGGAATCCTCTGGACCTATGAGTGGTATATCCCCATTGCCGCTTGCGTGGCGGGAATTCAACGCCGTGTTTCGATCGCGCACCTCCCCCCCCCCGACGTTACCGGCACAGCTTGAAGGATGGTCCATTCGAAGCGTGTTATGCCGCCTTCGGCGTATGCGCCGCGTTGCCCCGCAGCGAGTGTCAGCACTTTGTGAAAACTCCACCATCTGTGTCAGCAACGCGATCCGAGACAGTTTAATGCGGGACTATCGGTTTGCGGCAGGTAGCACCATAACAATTCACAACGGTGTATCACTATCTGAGTTTGAACAATCCAAGGACAAGGGGCTGGATTTAAGAACGAGGCTGCGTCTGAATCCAGACGAATTTGTCTTGGTGTGTGTCGCGAGGCTTAGCGAGCAAAAACAGCTCGACATTTTGCTGTTGGCGGTCGCTCGCGTGTTACGCGATGCGGTCGCTTGTAAGTGCCTCATCGTGGGTGATGGGCCTTTGAGGAAATCACTTGAACAACAATCTTTGGCTTTGGGCTTATTTGGTGCAGTATTTTTTGAGGGCTTCCAAGAAGACGTGCGTCCATACTTGCAGGCTGCGGACGCCTTTGTGCTCACTTCACGGCAAGAAGGGTTACCGCTTGCGATTCTTGAGGCCATGGCTTGCGGACTGCCGTGCATTGTAACCAACGTTGGTGGTAACTGCGAAGCGGTGACCCATGGGGTTAATGGCCTTGTTGTCAGTCCGGGGGCAATAGATGATATCGCCGGCGCTATTTCATACCTTGCGACGCACCGTCAAAAGTGCGAGGAAATGTCAAGAATGGCTCGGTCAAGGGTGCGACAGGAGTTCAATCTGGACGACCGGATGGCACAGATCAAGAATGTGATCCTGAATTGATTGCTGTGATTCCTAGCCAAGCGGTGTGCTGCCCACTTTACGCCCTCACTACCGATGTCAGCTAGGCTTATCTGACACCATCGACGACTGTAAATCCCGATTTCCGGGAATGATTTAGAAGTCGTTGATCTTCCATTTGCTTTACAATCGGGACTTTTGACACCATGGCCACGGCATGAAGGCATGAAGGTCTCAGTTATACTTTGCACTTATAATCGCCCCGAATCATTGGCCCGGGCATTGGCGAGTGTCGCGCGATCCAAGGTTCCGGAATCGATTCAATGGGAGGTTTTGGGAGTTGATAACAATTCAGGGGACCGAACAAAGGAAGTAGTGGACGGGTGTTCTGGCCTGTATCCGTCTCGTTTCCGCTATTTATTTGAACGAAAAGTTTATTGAGTTTTCCAAATTGCCGATTCGCCTACAGAGAGCGGTGATCGCTTACTCGACTTGCATGATCACACCCGCTGCCTTCAGTTCCGCCACGATCGGGAGAAGATTCCAGAACGAGGCTCCGATCAGATCGGCGATACTGACTAGGTCGTTGCTGCCGTCGGCATAGGCGAGAAAATCCATCATGGTTTTCGCGCCATCGTTGGAGCCCTTCTGGCTCAGGGTAGGATAGAGTCCGCGCTTACCGAGGCAAGGTTCACCGAAACAAGTCACCTTATAGCGGAAATTTCCCTCCAAAGCCTCCACACAACGGCGAACCATCTCATATCCACCTGCCAAACCACGCGGTGTCGTCAATTCGAGATTGTCGAGCGAGGTGTGATATTCCGGGTAGCAGCCGAACTTGCTGCGGCACAGTGTGACCAGAGGGAGATCCACTCCAGGACTGCAGTATTGGCGCTCGTCACTGCCGCGATCGAGATAGGAATACGTTATGAAGTTGGGGGACATGGATCTCAAGGTATGGCGCGCGACTCTATCGGCCAGGGTGTTCGCGTAACGGGAACTCACATAGGAGAATGCTCGCTCGTCTCCCACGCAGGAGACGTTGAAGCCTGCGACCACATTCTTCCGCAGATACTCCAAATGGCGGCTGAGATACGTGATGGAGCCAATCGTCTCAGGAATGAAAACAATCCGGTAGGTGTAAAAACGCGGCTGAGATTGAATCCACCGGCACACGAAGGCGGTCACTACCGGGCCAGATAATTCGTTGTTTGCCATTGAGGGATGGCAAACATAAGTAGACAGAAAGACTTCTTTCGCGGTGGCGCCAGGAATGATGCACTCGCCGTATGTGAGCGAGCCGTCTTGCAGTTCGCTGTCGATGCGGACGTGATAAACATCCGACTTGAGCTCCAGGCGCTGGCGATGCGTCAAGCAGAATCCCCATCGCTCCTTGTAGTACGAGGTCACATAAGGAATGGCATCTGGTTGGTCGGGCAGGCTGAATAGGTGCTCGTTAAGCTCGGCCAGGCTCATCCGCCGGTCGATAGCAGTGGAGTACCCGACGACGTGCAGATTGTTAGTCTGAAAATCGACGATGCGGCGGCCGGATGAGTCGGCAATAAACGCATCGCGGATCGTCCACTCACGCGGAACTACCCAGTCAAAGGCTGGCGTACCGGTGGGCACTTCGTGAATCTGGATCGGGATCGACTCTTGCAGGATGCGAAGGGTTTCGCGGACGCCTGGACCAGTGATGCTTCGGCAAATGGGAAAAAGCCGCGTGGCCAGCTTGTGCATGCTTAGCCCAACGTCTAGATCTTTCGAGGAAAGAGTGCCGGGTCCGTTGATAGCTGTGTCCATACTTACGGCGTTGCTCCCTTAACAGCTTCTACCATTGCGGAAGAAATGTCGAAGCCCTAGATGTCGAACGCCGGCTCGTCCCAGAGCTGCAAGTGGCATGCCTTCGTGGACCCCGACCTCGATGACACGCTGACCGTCCTTTTGGTGTGCGAAGGAGTTCAGCAATAGTTGAAGATGGAAATAGTTGGCGGGGTATCGCAGAGAGAGAGATTGAGCAACCCTTCTCGCTCGTGGTAGTTGGTGGCGGCATCGCAGTGCTTACTGACGGCGAATTGATTCATGAGTCCAGATTGTAGCTGTTCCAAGACTAAGCGTGACGGTGTGCGCGTTCACGACAGTTTGTGACGGGGGGCAGCTTCAGCGTTTGGCGGTGCCGGGCCCGAGCGTTTTGGCGTCGCAGAGATCCAGCGCGTAGTTCGATATTGAGGTTCGACCAGTGAAAACAACGGTAATTTTATGCACATTTAACCGCTGCCGTAGCCTACCGAAAGCGTTGGAAAGCCTCGCGGTTTCCGAAGTTCCTGAAGAGATCGGCTGGGAGATCCTGGTCGTAGACAACAATTCAAGCGACCAGACTCGGGAGGTGGTGGAGGATTTCTCCCGCCGATATCCCGGCCGGTTCCGCTACATATTCGAGCCGCACCCCGGCAAGTCATTCGCCCTCAACAGGGGGATTGAAGAAGCTAAGGGTGAGGTGCTGACCTTCACGGACGATGACGTGAGTGTCGAGCCGATGTGGCTACAGAACCTGACGGCGAGCCTCAATGACGGCGAATGGGCCGGGGCAGGAGGGCAGACAGTGTTAGCCCATCCTTTCTCGCCCCCTAACTGGTTGACGCTTGCAGGACCAGATAATCTCGGCTATGTGCTCGCTCCGTTGTTCGACCTGGGCCCGCAGGAATGCGAACTCCGCGAGGCTCCTTACGGAGCCAACATGGCGTTCCGCAAGACGATGTTTGAAAAACACGGCCTGTTTCGCACTGACTTGGGACCCCGTCCAGGTGACGAGATCCGGGAAGAGGACACTGAGTTCGGCCGTCGGCTGCTGGTCGCAGGAGATCGCATGCGCTACGAGCCTTCGGCCATTGTCTACCACCCGATCCCTGAGGAGCGGGTTCGAAAGTCTTACTTCCTTGCCCGGTTCTTCGACACGGGGCGAGCAATACTTCGGGGATCGGAGACCGGTCCTGACATCCTGGGAATCTCGCGGCGCTGCTTCACCTTTTTTAGGCTAATCAGTACTCAGCTTCCCGTCGCAATCTTACGTTGGGTATTGTCTCCGAGTCGGAAGCACAGGTTCCATCAGAAGTGTGAGACCTGGAAGACAGTCGGCCAAATCGTCGAGAGCTACCGGCAGTGGCGCGGCCGCCCAGGGGACGCGAGCGATGTGGCGATCAAAAAAAGTAAATATCGCAGGCGGTCTACTCAGACGTGATATCGTGCCAGGGTCTGCTCATGCGCCGCGAAGGATCCGCGTCGCCATCGCGCACAGGGGCTGTTCCACCTGACCATCACCATCCCAAACCGATCGTTAAAGTAGGCCACGATGTCCTACCGAATTCCGAAACGGATCATTCAAACCGGAAAGCGACTCGAGCAGCCGCTCCCGATTCGAGCCTACATGTCGAGTGTAAGGCGGCTGAACCCCGACTACGAATACCTGTTCTTCGACGATGCACGGGTGGAAGAATTCATCGCCCAGGAGTTCCCCCAATACCGCGCCGTCTTTGAGTCATTCGAGGTTCCGATTCAGCGCTATGATTTCTTTCGATATCTTGCTGTTTACCATTACGGCGGGTTCTATCTTGACCTTGATGTGTTGCTCGGCTCTGGCCTGTCGACTCTTTTGGAGAGCGGCTGCGTCTTTCCCTTTGAGCGGCTCACTTTCAGCCATCGTCTGCGCACCGAGCTTGGCATGGACTGGGAAATAGGGAACTACGCTTTTGGGGCCGCTGCCGGCCACCCGTTCCTTAAAGCCATCATCGAGAATTGCGTCAGGGGCCAGAGCGATCCGCTGTGGGTCAAGTCGATGATGCGCGGAACCCCCCCTCTCCATAAAGATACGTACTCTATCCTTTACTCTACTGGTCCCGGCCTCTGCTCCGGGACGCTAGCTGAAAACCCAGAGCTGGCGAAGACGGTCACCGTGCTCTTTCCCGACGATGTTTGCAACGTCCGAACCTGGTATCGGTTTGGAGAGTATGGCGTTCACCTGATGAACAGCTCGTGGCGACCCGAGCAGAGCTACCTAATCGGGCGCCTCGGTTACTACCATTGGCGTTGGATGGAACGAAGGCTCTTGAAGAAAAGCCGTGCGTCGGGCGCGTCCAGACGACACCTTGTAGATGGTGAAGCTGTTGGTCTCAATCCTCACCCCTCCTATAGCGCGGAAAAATCGATTCGAAGAGAACAGGTTTGAATTCGAGCCGAAAATTACGGTGAAAGCTGCACGTCGCAATCTACGCATTCGTGAGGTGGGAGTAAGCTCGCAACGAGTTATTCGCCGTCTACTCCAACCGCGGGCAACATCACCTCCGCCATTGCCGTGACCCATGTTAGTATGGGCCTCACTGAAATTATCTGTAAAAGCAGCTATCATCCGACTACTGTCGGCAAAGGGGCCGGTCAGGTCTGCCGCCGGCGAGATGACACGATGCAACGATTGTTTTGGCTATTGCTTCTCACGGTTCTCCCCGCGTGTGCGCAGACCAGCCTCGTTTTCACTTGGGTGCCGAACCCATCCAACGCGGGCATTGGCCCCCGTGTAGCAAATCCGTAAAAAAGATGTGCCGGACTGGCTATACCCTAACCGACGTTACCGCTGACTCAGCGCCAGTAGTCCTCGATTATCACCTTAAAACCGCTGAGCAGGATCGAGCTAGAGCGATGACCCCGCCGACTTCTCTCTGAGAACCTGCCGCAGCATTTCCTCAAGCTCTTCTCGCGACAGGTTTTCAACCGACAGACTAGACCGGTTGTGGGTGTTTTGCGCCTGCAGGAAAGAGGAAATAGGAGCGCTGGGTTTGATGCCCTTGGCCTTGGCCTCTTCAGCTTCTATCGCCAACCCTTGGATAGTTGGATTGTCGAACAGGCTCCGGATCGGAACCTCAACCTCGAATTCCTTTCTGATCCTTGCTACCACCTGCATAACCATCAGTGAATGACCACCCAACTCGAAGAAATTATCTGTGATACCGACCTGCTCGACCTTCAGCAGGTTACGCCAGATAACTGCAAGGCGTTCCTGGGTTGGCGTCTGAGGGGCAACGTAGCCAAAATCACCGATTGGGCCAACTGCGGTCTGCAATGCCAGGGTCTTTCGATCAACCTTACCGCTCGGGAGCAGAGGAAACGCATCGACCATAAGGTACTCGGATGGAACCATGGGATCCGGCAGCCTGGACCTCATGAAACGACGCAGCTCGTCAACGTCTGGGCGCAGCCCAGGACGAACCTCAAAGTATGCAGTAAGCCTTTGTTGCCCGGACCGATTGGCGAGAATGACCACGGCATCACGTATCTTCGGCTGTGACGCCAGCACTGCTTCGATCTCCCCCAGTTCTACCCGAACTCCGCGAATCTTGACTTGGTTATCGGTTCGGCCGAGGTACTCGATCTCGCCATTCGGTAAATAGCGTCCAAGGTCCCCCGTCCTGAAAAGGCGAACCGAACTGCCAGGTTCGAATGGATGCGGGATAAAGCGCTCAGAGGTAAGCTCGGGTCTCCTCAAGTACCCTTGCGCAAGACAATCTCCTCCAACATAGAGCTCGCCAGGCACGCCCACCGGTACATGATTCAAGTAGCGATCCAATATGAAGATGTTAACGTTGCTGATAGGTCTTCCAATGGGCACTGGCCCGCTCTGGTCGCTCCTTGTTATCTCATGCCAGGTCACATCTGCCGCAACTTCTGAAGAACCATAGACGTTGAGCAAAGTTGCTCCTGGTAACTCCTCCGAAAAACGGTTCACTAAGTCAAGCGGAAGCACCTCACCACTGCATGTCCAGAGTTCAAGTTTCGGCAGCCTGTTTTTTAGGTCTTCAACCCTTTCCAGAATGACCCGCAGCAACGAAGGCACTAAAACGATTCGGGTGACGCCGTATTCTGAAAGGAGCTGAACCAGATGCTCAGGATCAATGATTGCTTCGCCGGGAAGGATTACAGACGACACCCCGCTCAGGAGCGGGCCAAAAATCTCCCACACGGAATCGACAAATCCCAGGGACGTCTTCTGGCAGCAGGTCTCGTCTTCTAAGAAGGGATACGTGTCCCACATCCACGAAAACCGATTCATGGTAGCCCGGTGTGTGCCTTCGACCCCCTTGGGGCTACCGGTCGATCCGGAGGTGTAGATGACATACATGCGGCTGTCAGCCGAGCGTGGCAGCGATAAGTTCGATGTATCCTCTGCCGCTGCCGAAAGGCTCTCGGCGTCGAACACAAGTGCGTCGATCCTATGCTTCTGCCACAGGTCGGCAAATTCCGGCGTGGTTACGACTATGTTCACCTGCGAATCTTCGACCATGAATTCCAGTCGCTGTTCCGGGTAGGCAGGGTCCAGCGGGACATAGCCCGCTCCCGCCTTCAGAATCCCCAGGAGAGCAATCACCATCTCGATTGATCGACCCAAGGAAATGCCCACCAGCCCCCCGGGTCGTACTCCCTTCCCGATGAGGCGTCGGGCCAAGCGGTTAGCAAGCGCATTCAACTCCCGGTAGCTCAACCGCTTCGTTTGATCGATGATCGCCGTCTTATCCGATGTCCGTGTCTCCCGTTCTTCGAAAGCGGTGTGAATGCACAACTCTCGCGGATACTCACTGCTCGTGTTATTCCACTTCACAAGTTGCTGCACTTCTGCCGCGGTCAGGAACGAAAACTTCGAGAGCTTCTCGTCTGGTGCAGCAACAACTCTCTCGACGAGCTTTGCGAAGTGACCGGTCATCCGTCGAATCGTGCTTTCTTCGTAAAGATCTGAATCGTACTCCAACGTGCAGCACAAATTGCCAAAGTCGATGACCTCGAGAGTTAAGTCAAATTTCGCGCTGCCGCTCTCGAACTCGATTTCCTGTATCAGGAGGCCGGGAAGTTCCACCTTCTGCTTTGGAGCATTGTGGAGAATGAACATCACCTGGAACAGCGGGTTCCGACTCAGGCTGCGCTCCGGCTCCATTTCCTCGACCAACTTCTCGAATGGCGTGTCCTGGTGCCCGAGAGCGTCCAATGTGTTTGTTTGTGTTTGCCGCAGAATCTGCCGGAAACTGCTGTCTGGGTCGAGGTCGGCCCGCAGTATCAGTGTGTTAACGAAGAACCCGATCAGCTTCTCAAGTTCAACGTCATTTCTTCCTGCTGTCGGAGTGCCGACCAGGATGTTGTCCTGCAAGGTATACCTTCCCAGCAAGACCTGAAACACAGCGAGCAGGGCCATGAACAGTGTGGCGTTCTCGCTCTGGGCTAGCGCCTTGAGACTTTTGTTGGTCTCATGACTCAGATCGAAATGGATGCTCTTTCCACGACCGCTGTGCACGGCCGGGCGCGTGTAATCTGTTGGGAGTTGTAAGACAGTCTCTGCCCCCTGCAGCTTGTTCTTCCAATAATTGAGCTCGCCCGCAACGAAATCGCCGGTTAGGGAGGCGCGCTGCCAGCGGGAATAGTCGGAGTATTGAAGAGTTAACTTCGGCAGCTGCGGTTGTCTGCCGGCGACTAAACTAGCGTACGTTTCTCCCATCTCTTGAAACAGCAGGTTCATGGACCATCCATCCGCAATAATGTGATGGATGACAAAAACGAGAATATGATCCTGGGAGCCGAGCCGAAATAGTTTCGCTCGCAGAAGAGGGCCTGTGCTGAGATCGAAAGGCTTGCTCGCCTCCTCGCCCGCAACTCGAAGAGCGGCCTGCTCACGTTGCACCGCAGGAAGCTCACTGAGATCCGATACCGGTAAATCAAGCTTGAGTACGGACAACACAACTTGGCTGACCTGGTCGCCTTCGGCAATGAAGATGGTTCGCAAGGACTCGTGACGCGAGATCAGCGACTGCAGTGCCGTAGCTAATGCTGCGTGGCTCAACGAACCAGTAAGACGCATCGCTCGCGCCAGGTTATATGCAGATGTTCCGGGCGTAACCTGTTCCAAAAACCAAAGGCGCTGTTGTCCAAAAGACGTCGGAAAGACATGCTGGCTCATGTATTTTTCACCGGGGGGAGGCTAAATCCCGGTTGCCGAATTCGGATTCCGCAACGGGGTAAAAGAACTCTCGCCCCGGAGGCGAGCTCTGGGTACGTGAGAACCATAATAACCCGATTCAGGATTGCCGCCGATTTTCTTTGATCCCACGATAAACGCGTAATCGGGAGAGGACGCGACTTTAATCGGTTTTCGCGCTTTTCCGCGTATCCAAGCTTTTTGTTTTCAGCGCTCGTTTTTGTGCCAAATCAAATAAAATCATAGCCTCGGAGCGTTGCATGCAGCCGAATTCTTTCCCCGCGAAAGAGCATGGGCAATCCACCAAGGAACATTTGGCATGCTTGCAGTATGATTCTGTGGGCCTTCAAATCTTATCCTCGCGTACCCCAACGAACGACGGAGAGACGACACAGTTGCCAGATTATCCATCCAATCTGTCGGTCGTAGAGCACAAGGAATTGCTCGTCAGCCTGCTCGGTCACAAGCAGTCCAAGCGAGTGTTTCCCTTGTCCCCGGCGCAACAACGCCTTTGGTTTCTGGATCAACTCCATCCAGGAAATACGGCATATAACGTCCCGATTGCGCTGCGCCTGCAAGGGAATCTAAGCCCAGGGGCACTCGAGTTGAGTATTCGGGAGTTGGTCCGGAGGCACGAGATTCTGCGAACCCGCTTCGAGACTGACGCCGGTCATCCCGTTCAAGTCGTGGCGCCTGACTCTGCAATCGAAATACCCCTCATCGATCTGACGGGAATACCGAATAGCGACCGGCATTCAGAGGCATGCAGGATAGGGACAGAAGAGGCTCGCATCTCGTTTGATCTTGCGACCGGCCCACTTCTGCGACTGAAACTGATTCGTTTGGCCGCTGACGAAAATCTTCTCCTCTGCGTCATACACCATATTGTGTGCGACGGTTGGTCGTTGGAAATATTTGTTCGCGAGCTGTCCGCTCTCTACGATCAGTACTCCGGGGGAAAATGCGCATCCCTCGCCGACCTGCCTATCCAGTATGGCGACTACGCTAAGTGGCAACAGGAGTGGATTGCAGACGACCTCCTTACTGGCCAGGTGCGATACTGGAAACAAAAACTGGCAGGCGCCCCCGCCTTTCTGCATTTGCCCGCGGATCGCGTTCGTCCTCCCGAGCAGACCTACGATGGCGCCAGCCAGGTCTTATCCATTCCGAAAGAAATCGTTCACAAGCTTGCGGAGTTTGGCCGGACGCGGCGGGCAACGTTGTTCATGGTAATGCTTGCCGTATTCAAAACGCTTCTCCACTCCTATACCGGGACCGACGATATTTTGGTGGGCGTTCCCGTTGCGGGCCGCAGCCGCATCGAGCTCGAAGGCCTGGTCGGATTTTTTGTAAATACTCTGGTACTGCGAACCGATCTCTCTGGCGATATGCATTTCAGCGATCTGCTTCTTCAGGTGCGCGAAGTCGCTCTCGATGCTTTTGCTCATGCCGACCTCCCGTTTGAGAAGCTGGTGGAAGAGTTGAATCCGGTACGTACTCTTAGTTACACGACTTTAGTTCAGGTCATGTTCTCAACCGTCAAGTTTAGGGAACTGCCGAAATTCGGCGCTGTCTCCACCTTCCCGTACATACTTGACGCCCGCACGTCCCGTTTCGACTTGTCGGTCGAGTTCATCGAGGATGCCAGGGATAGTTGGTGGTTGCGGGTCGAGTACGCGACTCCGCTCTTCGAACACGCGCGAATGGCGAGCATGCTGAATCACTATTTGACCCTGCTGGAAGCGGTTGCAGAGCAGCCCGAATTGCGGATATCCAGGCTCACTTCCCTGCTGGAAAGGGAAGACAATGTGCAAACTCCGAGCTATCAAAAGGCGAATAGTACTGCTGCCCCCCAGCGGAAAGTACCAGACTCTTCGTTGGAAGATCAGACCGAACCGCACGATGCTTTGGAACAAATCTTGGTGCGAATCTGGGAACGGGTTCTGGGGATTTCGGGGATCGGAATCCGCGACAACTTTTTCGATCTGGGCGGTCACTCGTTGCTGGCGGTTCACCTGGTTTCCGAGGTCGGCAAGGTGGTCGGCCGCAACGTTCCCCTCTCGGCGCTGTTTCGCGGTTCGACCATCGAGTCCTTCGCACAAGTGATCCGTTGTGACACAACGTGGAGTCCCGATCCTTTGCTGACGCAGGTTAACGCAGGGAGCAGGGGATTCCCGCTCTTCGCGATCGTCCAGTCGGGCGTGGACGCTCTCGGATATGCGCTTCTGGCGCGTCGCATAGGAGTCGAGCAACCGTTCTATAAGCTCCAGGCTTCCGATCCCGTCTGTCTTATTGTCCCCTTTAGTATTGAGGAGTTGCGAACCATAGCCCATGAATATATCCGCGCGATGCGGGCGATTCAGCCGAACGGCCCGTACTTTCTGATAGCTATGTGCAACGGAGTGCATATCGCTGAACAAATGGTGATTGAACTTGAAGCTCTGGGACACGAGGTCGGCTTCCTCGGCATTATTGACACCTTTGTTTTGCAGCATAGTGACGTCCGATGGCTTGCGCGTCTCGAGTCCTTCCGCGTGCGGTATCGTTACATTTCCGGATTGTCGCTTTCCGCTCAAGCTTGGCATTACAAGCAGGCAGTTAAGAATCGTTGGCGTCGCTTGCTACTGCATGAGCCAAAGCCGTTCAGCCCATGGACCAGCGCGGTCTGGCCGGAAGAAGGCTTTCATCCCAAACAATTTCGTGCTCCCGTGATCCTGTTTAAGAGACCCAGGCAGCCGTACTTCAAAGTGAAAGATCCCGAAATGGGTTGGGGCGCCAGATCATTGTCCGGAATAAAGGTCTGCACAGTGAACGTCGCGGCGCATGAGGAGGTGCTGCGCGAACCAGCCGTGCTGGTGATGGCCGAACAACTAAAGGACGGCCTGCATCGCATCGAACAGGGCGAATCGTTCAACCCACGAGTTGGTGGAACCGAGGTCAATAACAAGGTGACGTAGATCTGTTCCGCCTTGTGAATCCGAATATCTTGTATGCTGTAACCACTATGCAGCCATAACGCTCAGCCGGTAGCGATGGAATTGAAGTCCGGGATGCTGCGATCTGTGGAGTGCTGCGGACGGGTGCACTATGACGCAGGAATCAACCGCTCAGGTGCTTGAACCCAAGCACCCGCTCCTCGGTTCAAGAGTTGCAATTCCCCGCACCCTGACAGTAATTCGCTCTCCATCCTTTTCCCTGGGGACAATTGTCTCCGGCATTAAACTCCTGGTGTCCTATCGGGACTTACTGTATACGTTTACGCTCTTCCGGCTTGCTGTTCGCTACAAGCAGTCGATGCTAGGTTGGATCTGGGCGGCATTGCAGCCCTTAGCCATGATGATGGTCTACACGCTCGTCTTCTCTCGAGTAGCAAGAGTCAGAAGCGAGGGGCTGCCCTATCCATTGTTTGTGTTTTCCGCGTTACTACCCTGGATATTCTTCTCCGGCGCAGTAAGCAATGCCATCAACGGCATGGTCAGCCACTCAACCCTGATAGCGAAATTGTATTTCCCCAGGGAGATCATTCCGCTTTCTTACGTGTTTGCCGCGCTTGTGGATTTTGCGATTGCTTGCTCCATCCTGGGTGGGCTGATAATGTACTATCGCGTTTCGCTCAGCTGGAAAATACTTTACGCTCTGCCTGTGGTTGCAATCCTCATCGCCTTCACGTCGGCCATCGCTCTGCTCCTGTCTTCCATTCAGGTTCGCTTCCGCGATGTCGCAGCCGCGTTCCCGGTCGTCTTGCAGATCGGAGTGTTCGCCACGCCGGTTGCCTATTCCGTCGATTCAATTCCATCACGATTTCAACGCCTGTATTTGCTCAATCCTGTGGCCAGCCTGATCGAAAACTTCCGCCGCGTTGTACTGCGCGGATCGGCCCCGGATGTCTCCATGCTGCTCACCTCGGGCGCCATCACGCTGTTCTGTCTTGGGTTAGCCTACGCTTATTTCAAAGCGACAGAATCAACCATGTCCGACGTGATTTGATCAGGATGACGCGCAATGTTTGATATCAGGCTGCACCATGTTTCCAAGCGATATTTAATCCAGAACGGTAGCCGCGACCGCTCCTTCGGCTGGCCCGGCCTTTCTTTCTCCGGTAAGAAGGAAACCTGGGCCTTGCGTGACGTTAGCTTCGAGGTACAGGAAGGGGAATCCGTCGGCATCATCGGAAACAATGGAGCCGGCAAAAGTACCCTGCTGAAACTCTTGTCCAGAATCACCGCTCCCACTTCGGGCGAAATCAGCATCAGGGGCCGCCTTTCATCCCTAGTCGAGGTTGGTTCAGGGTTCCACCCGGAACTGACCGGGCGGGAAAACATCTTTCTCAACGGGTCCATGTTGGGAATGACCCGTTCAGAGATTGCTCGCCGGGTCGACAGCATTGTCGAGTTCGCCGGCGTTCCGGAATACATTGATGTTCCCGTAAAGCGATACTCGTCGGGAATGTATGTAAGGCTCGGTTTCTCCATCGCCGCGCACCTCGATCCCGACATCCTGCTCTTGGACGAGGTGCTGGCAGTCGGAGACATCGTGTTCCAGGCGAAGTGTCTGGATCTCATTGGCCAGCTGCGAGAAATCGGACGAACGATCGTATTGATCTCTCACGACCTTGGTGCAATTCGGAGGCTGTGCGACCGCGCCGTCCTGCTCCATCATGGGCAGGTGGTTATGACAGGCAGTCCTGGAGACGTCGTCGATCGCTACCAGCAGATGGCCATGGGTGCAGAAGAAACCTATCATCTGAACGACGATGCATGCCAAAAGGCGGCAACGTGTTCGCACATCTCATTCGCTTCGATTGAACTGGGCGAGACCCCGCGAACTGGATACCCGATGTTCGCCCGTTTGGGATTTCACGCTCAAGCCCCAATTGAGGACGTAGTTTTTAATATCTTGATTTACTGGCCTAGTGGTTACCTTTGCACCCAGCTTACGACAGCTATATTGGACCCGCAGCTGCGAATCAAAGAAGGTTCAGGTGAAGTCGAGTTCTACTGTCCGGTGCTCGAGATTCAGCCTGGCTGGTATCGCGTGGATATCTCTATCGAGTCAAACGGCAACTACATCGACAGGCAGCAGCGCTGCGCGGTTTTGCACGTGAACCCCGGTAAGATGGTGTTCGGCGACTTCTTCATGGACACAATCTGGCGCATTCATGCGTGATCGTTGGAGATCTCAGACAACGGCATAGCGTTTTGTCGTGTCGCACAGACGAAGATGTAATACTTGCCGGTGCCGGACCAACCGCGCGTCACGAAGGCCCGCTCGGCTTCCCAGGATATGGATCCTAGTCTGCATGGTTGGATTTGTGCAGGCATTGGCCATAGGTGCTGCAGAGGTCGCGGGTTCGAGCCCCGTCGTTTCCCGCCATAAGCCTGATCCATTCTGGGCCTGTGGCAGATGCATGTAAAGGTGCATGTTCGAGTGTCACTTTGGCGCAGTTTAGTGCTATGCGAAGATGGTCGATCAGTTAACAACCTATAAAAACAATGGGTTACGCAGGTAGCTGCTGATTGTGCAGGGTTTGTCGCAAAGTCATTTTTGGATTTAAAATCCGTAGGCATTCAATGGCTGTGGGGGGTGCAAGTCCCCCCCCGGGTACCATAGAATCAATAACTTGTGGACAGAACACCCTCCAATGAAGGACAAGACAACGCGGTTGTGCCACTTCTGGGATCACTCCGTTCCGAATTTGCCAGGATCGCTTCCGGGAGGCAGACTCCAGGCCGCCGAAGGTGGTTCGCAGCAGGCTCCCAGTCAGCGCTTCGCCGAGCGAAGCCAGTTGCGTTTCGACGGCGTTAACCACGGACGAGCAGGGCGACTTCTCATCTCCTCTCCTGCAGGTCGGTACTTACTCCGTGGCGATCACAGCCTCCGGCTTTCAATCGCAGACCAGCCCCGCATCGGAATCAGCACTTGAAGTGCAGGATCGTGTCCATATGGGCTTCAAGATGCTTGGGGCGCTGCCGAATATCCGGAATATATATCTGCCCGATGGTATCTTACATAAGATTTACAACCAGAATTCAGCTCGATTGCTGAACATGGCAACCGGTTGATGAGGAGTTTATGAAGCAACAGGCCACCTTATGCGCCCTCCTTGCCCTTTTCTGCGCGATGCAGGCATATGCGCAGAAAGACACCGTCGTTGTGCGACCGGTTGAGATCAACGATGTGCTTGTAAACCCAGGGATGGGCGTTACGACGTTTCAGCGGTTCAATGGCCAGGAGCTTAACCCTCCTTTTGTCTGGTCGGAGCGCGGTCCTGTCAAAGAGATGCCGGATGCGCACGAAAAGCCGGACTTCCCGGATACGTCGATTGCCTATCTACGCTGGTACTGGAGCGCTCTCGAGCCGGAACAGGGTAAATTCCGGTGGGACATCATCGACTCAGCCCTTGAAGAAGCGCGAAAGCACGGGCAGACCTTGGCGATTCGGCTCATGCCCTACTCCGATCGGGATCCGCTGCCTGACTGGTACCGCAACTCGGGCGCAAGGCGCGCCAACAAGGCGACGGACAAGGACGGAGATGTCTGGCAGCCGGATTTCAGCGATCCGTTGTATCTCAAGTTTTGGGGCGAGTTAGTCACAGAAGCCGGCAAGCGATATGACGGGAATGCCACCCTCGATAGTGTCGATGTTTCTTCTATTGGGTATTGGGGAGAGGGGTGGAGCAATTATATGCCGGCGTTTTCCGCGCAAAGTCCGCTGATCGACCTATGGCTGCAGAGCTTTCGCAAGACAACTCTATTGATGAATTTTGATGAGCCACACGCGCTCGCCTATGGTGCGCAGCACGGTACAGGCTGGCGGTTAGACTGTCTCGGAGATCTGCGGCCAAAGTCGCTGGAGATGTTGGATATCTACCCGCAACAGGTGGTGCGCGCGGGCATTCAAGACGTGTGGCAGCACGCTCCGGTGTCTCTTGAGGCGTGCGGTACTCCCTCTACCTGGCAACGGGATGGCTTCGACGTGAACTATATCCTGCAGCAGGCCCTGCGCTGGCATATTAGCTCGCTCAACGTGAAGTCTTCTCCTATTCCTCATGAATGGAAAGAGCAGTTCGAGCAGTTTGAGAGACAGATGGGATACCGCTTTATCCTTCGGCGTCTTGAGTACCCCATCGCGGCAAAACCCGGGGCGCAAATGCTGATCCATATGTGGTGGCTGAATGCCGGAGTGGCCCCTGTCTATAAAAGCTATTCGCTGGCGATGGAGTTGCAATCGGGAAAGAACGCCGCAGTCATCCGAATTCCGGCCGATGTGAGAAAGTGGCTCCCTGGCGACGCGGTTGTGGACGAATCCTTGCAGATCCCGGCCGACTTGAAGCCTGGTACCTATCGTCTTCGCGTCGCGCTCCTCGATCCCGAATCCGGCAAACCCGCCATATCGTTGGCGATCAAGGGGAGACAAGCTGATGGTTGGTACGATATGGGCTCGCTCGAATTGACGCACTAGAGCAGACCACAGCCGCGAGGCCCAGAGGGCCAGATGGTGAAATAAATGGCAAACCTCAGTCCAGGGCCGGAAGGCCTGGGACCTTGGGGAGACGCTGAACGAGTTGGCAATTCCCTAAGTTCGCGGAGGATGCGAGGGCATGATACTGTTGCTCGTTCCGTTGCCGGGTATCCCCCGAGGCAATTACCAATCCAAACCCGAAAGTGAGCGCTCGAGTCATGAAGGTTTTGTCGACGCAAGTGAAACGCTACTGCAGTCTCGCCATGATCGCTTTGAGCCTGTCAGGGCTCGCTCTTCACGCGCAAGGTTCACCGCCGCAAACAGCAGGACCAAAATCCGGGGAAGCTTCGAAAAACTTCCGCAGCAGTATTTTCATTTACGATCTGCGCGACGGCTCCTCACATCTGGTCTACAACGACGATTCCATTTGGGAAGCGCCCAACTGGTCGCCGGATGGGAAGTACCTCATCTCGAACCACGGCGGTGTTATTTACAAGCTCGTCCTGAAGCAGGACGGCACGGCCGAACCTGAGAAACTGTCGATCCCGGCCACCTATAAATGCAACAATGACAAGGCGCTTTCTCCGGATGGCAAGCAGTTGGCCTTTTCAGCGACTCCTCCTGCCGGCAAGGGCTCTGAGGTATTTCTGGCCGATGCCGACGGCGGACACATCCAGCAGATGACGTTCACATCGCCCAGCTACTTTCATGGTTGGTCGCCAGACGGCAAGACGCTTGCCTTCGTAGCGCAGCGAAACGGGAGCGGTCAGTATGACGTTTACGACATTGCTGCCGCGGGCGGTACGGAAAGACAGCTCACGTCCAATCCCCATCACGAGGATGGCCCGGATTACTCGCCTGACGGTAAATGGATCTATGTAAATTCCGATCGCTCGGGCAAAGAAGCCATCTGGCGCCTTCCGGCGAATGGCGCGGGACCAAACGACGTAAAGGCCGAGATGGTCGTCAACGATTCACTCGAAGACTGGTTCCCGCATATCTCGCTCGACGGCAAGAAGTTGGTGTACGTCGGCTACCCAGGAGGGACACCCACGCATGATCCTCGTACCGTGCCGATCGAGCTAAAGCTGGTCACGATCAGTCAGGACCAGGTTGGTCCGGGCGAGAAGACCCTGGTGAAGGCTGTTGGGGGCCAGGGCACAATAAACGTCAACTCGTGGGCTCCGGACTCGATGCGATTCGCCTACGTCACCTATGAATCTCTTCCGTAACCGGTCAGGGACTGGACGGAGCCTACGTTTTAGGGAGGCGTGCTTTAAACTGCCCGCACTTCCAGCGTCTTACCCAATGCTTTCAGAGCCTCGTCGATACCATCGATCTTCGATGAGTATTTGAGGTTCACCAGGCGGTTTACTGCTTGCGGGCTGGTGTGCAGTCGCCTGGCCAGCTCCGCAGGCCGGACGCGCTGACGAACCATCTCGTTCATGAGTACCACCTTGGCAGCGATGCTGGGCGGAAGCTCGATGACAGGTTGCCCGCGCTTCGGGTTCGAGGGACTGGGAACCGTCCGCTGCTCGTCAAAATAGAAGTCCAGGGCGGTTTCGAGAGCATCCTGCGCGGCTTGTAACGCTTCTTCCCTGGTCTCCCCCTGCGTGATCGCCTCGGGGATGTCTGGAAAGGTTACAAGGAAGAACCTTCCGTCTTTCCTCAGATTCACGGGATAGCGCATGATATCTCCTATTTCAGGCCCAGCTGTTTCTTGATGGCATGGACGAGACCCGTGCCGAGTTCCTTGTTGTGCATCGGGAGAACAGAGTTCTTGCCATTGAGCGAGACCTTGAGGTGAGATCCCCTGGCGGGCTTGAATGTTGCTCCCTGTTCAGTCAGCCAACGCTTGAACTCGCTACTCTTCATGAATTCAGATCTAAACACTTCTGTTTATACGTGCAAGCAAATGTGAATGCAAGGAATACCGAAGCTTCTGGGCCGAAGAAGCGTGAAAATAAAACCTAACCCCCAAGCTGAATTGTCATCTCGCCTGCCCCGGTTTGCCGTGGGGGGCCGTGGCGATACGACCGCCTCATCAGTTCATTGGGTACCTGATGAGGCGTTCGCGACGCGCACGATGGTGCAGCTCAATTGCTTGCCGGCGGCAGTTTTCACTTTACCTTTATTGCCGTTGACTTCATAAGTCAGGTCGTTTCCCACGACGAAGTCGGTTGCCTTTACCGACGTCTTCTCGTTGGTCCGGCAGGTATAGTCCTTGCCGGAGATTGAGGCGAAGGACAGATCGTACTGCTGTTTATGTTTCTTGTCGGTTGTGCCTGCCGGTTGAACATCCCTGAGCGACGTTGTCCCGGTGTCCTTGGTGGCTGCACTCGCGTTGAGCGCGACCATCGTTAACAGGGTGACTAGAATCAGTTTGCGCATCTGTACCTCTGGTGGACGTTGGCTCATCACTTCCTCCGATTTTGACCAGACTGAATTCGCTGTAGGAGCGCACGAAGGCGGCCACTTGCATCGCCGTCGTGAGTTTGCATCACTATTCATGGTATGAAGCGAGTCCCGTAGCGGGGGTTATCTGTTCGTACTAGTAGTTTTGCCAGACGACATGCGCAAGCAGCCAGGCCCACGCTGGGTTTAACGAAGAGTCATACAGGCATCGGCCAACTAGGCTTACATTTCGCAAAAAAGCGCGAAATGGGAAGCAACCAAAATGGAATCGGCAGCTCGACCTCGAGCCGGAGGCGAAGCTCCGGGGAGGAATCATGCGAAGGATTGCACGCGGTGGATGGCTTACGCTGGTTGTGCTTCTGATCCTGTCTGGACCCGCCTTTTCGCAGGCCGGGCAACAGAACGGGACCTTGACCGTGTCCGGCCATACCGGACAAGCGTCGGTCACCCAGTTCAATGGTCATCCCTACGTGGCCATCGACGCATTGGCGCGGTTGATGAACGGCTCGCTTGGATACCAGGGGGATGACATCACCTTGACGCTGCCGGGCGGCGCGAGCACGGCGGCCAGCCAGTCCGCAAGCCGAACACTCTCCAGGGATTTTTTGAACGCAGGGATCGAGACCATGAGCGACATCAGGGAGTGGCGTAGCTCGCTCCTGGTGGCGGTTGACAACGGCGCCATCGTGACAGACGCGTGGATGAGCGATTTTCAGGCGCCGGCAGCCAAAAATCTGCGCCTGGCATCCGCAGCGGCCACAACCGATGGCGACCGCAATGTCCTCCAGTTGCTCAACAAGGAGTTCGGTCATATGCAACAGCTCGGCAACAAGGTTCTCGCGGCTCGCAAGACTCGGAGCTATATGACGTCGGACATGTTAAAGAGGGATCCGTTAGACGAAAGCCTCCTGAAGTGTGCGCACGCCCTGGGTGAGATGGCCGCGAACGGCGAGTTTCAGGACAACGGTTCCTGCCGTTGAGGAAGGTATGCTGCGCGGCTCTCGTAGCCGGCGACTATAAGCCGTAGGCAATCTTTGTGAGCATAAACGGGACGGGCGTGAGTTGCGGTTCCGAGACCTATGCCAAAATGGAGCGGGTTTCAATCTCTCCTTGGATGGGTAGGGTAAATAAACTGGACACTCTCAGTCGTCGAAGTTTTGTGCAGCTGGCCGGCGCTGCCTGTATCTCTCGTGCTGTTCGACCGGTGTTCGCTGAGTCGTCGTCGCATGTATCCCATACCGTTGCTTCTCCGATCCGATTGGGTCTGGTGGTATGGATCGGAACGGGCCAATCGATCGATGATGCGATACAAGCTGTTCACTCGTTCGGTTTACCAACTTGCCAAATAGGGTTCGAACACCTGACGCCAGATGTCGTAACGCCTGTAAAGAAGGCATTGGCAAAGTATGGAGTGGAGGCAACGGCATTTTCTGAACATGGCCCAGGGCAGCGCGTGTTCGACTTCTATCAGGGACCGCTAACCATTGGGATCGTTCCGCCGGCCACTCGCGACGCTCGCATTCGCAACCTCAAAATGGCTGCCGATATTGCCGGCGCATGCGATATCCCCGCTGTTCATACTCATTGCGGCTTTATCCCGGAAGATCCGAATGATCCGCTCTATCCGCAAGCAGTGGCCGCGGTGAAAGAGGTGGCCGTCTATTGCAAGCAGCGGGGGCGATTATTTCTATGTGAGACGGGCGAAGAGACGCCGACCACCTTATTGCGGCTCATCGACGACGCAGGCATGGATAACGTCTTTGTGAATATGGACCTGGCCAACCTCATCTTGTACGGAAAAGGAAATCCGCTCGATGCCCTCGATGTGGTTGGACATCGTATTCATGGCATTCATGCCAAAGACGGTCTCTTCCCAACAGACACCAGGAACCTGGGGAAAGAAGTACCTATCGGCCAGGGAAAGGTTAATTTTCCAGCCGTGATGGAGCGATTGAAGCAGTTGAACTATAGGGGTTCCATGACCATCGAACACGAAACGACAGGGAACCAACAGAAGCAGGAGATTCTTCAATCGAAGATATTTCTCGAACGGCTGATTGCCAAGACTTACAGTTAGCATGGCTGCGTCCTGTTCGACCCTTTGCTGTTAGAGCATTTTTGCAAATGGTGTAAGGGAAGAATATGCCTTGGACGCAGGTGTTCCGTCAAAGAACACCTGTACATAACCACGCCCTCCCCATCACAGTATTTGTGAAAACGCTCTAACTCTGCAGAATGTTGAATATGGGTGACTGGGGCCCGTTCGCCCGGCGCGAGAAGACGTCCTTCGTGGTCCTCCACGATTGTCCGATTCGGTCCGACACATAGAAGAGCTCTCCCGCAGTGATTGCGCCAAGCACGCGATGATGTCCGACAGCGGCAAGTCCCATGGAGGCGATACAACCGCATTGCGAGCAGTCAGGCTTACCTCCGAATTGACAGGGTGTGATCTTCGTCTTTAGATCGGCAGAGATCGTCTGCGTCGTCCGCGCGAAGATGCAGTGTGCCGGGCTCCTGGGAGGAGAAAGCATTTCGCGGATCAGACTTTCGTGCATATCGAGAATCGGATACAGGACACGCAGCCTGAGCAGATCCTCCACCACGAAGGCACGTTGATTCGGCGTAAGGATCTCGGGGTCCGTGGCCCCCAACTGTGGGGTAAAGAGGCTGAACCAGACTTTGTTTATCTCGGGGCGCGCACTCCAAAAATGGAGGAACTCTTCCAGATATCCAGGGCGAGCCGCGATGTTGCTGGTGATCGTTGAGTGGATTGTGATCCTGGCTGCGGCGATGTTCTTAAGGACGCGTTCATAAGTCGCCGGCTTGCGACGTTCATCGTGCTCCGGCTGAAGGCCATCGATCGAGACCACCACATTCAGACGTTTGAATCTTCGCCACTCCGCCGGGATTACCCGAAAGGCGCTGGTGACTACCTGCGTATGTACGCCACGGGAGTCCAGCTCAGGAAGAAGCATCTCCAACTCGCGGTAACGGACCAGCGGATCGCCGCCTACCAGAGAGACGTGCAGCGGTTTTTCCCGGTCCACGATTGCCAAAATGTTGGCCACCAGTTCGGCGCCCTTGAAATCTGAAAGCTGGCGTAACTCGGTTTTACCGCCCAGATGCGCCGCATCGAACGCGTAGCATCCCGGACAACGAAGAGGGCATTCCTTCGTGATTTCGATGGAGAGAGATGGCTTACGCCCACCAAGAATTCCAGCCCATGCGTGCAATACTTCGCTCGTCTTCATTCACACCTCATTTCCATGGAATGGGATGCAACAATCAAGTCTCCCGCTCGATCTGACCGCACTCGGCGGCCATCGGAGTTATTGCAGCTCTCTATCAAATCGGCATCCGTCGCTCTCTCCCCCGATGTCTTGTGTAGGTTGGAGTTCAGTGGCCGGGTAACTCCTGTAGATGACAGAAAATGAGAGGCAATCGCCGTACCGGGAGCCCTTCCTCACCGGACAGGGATAACGGCTCGAACTGAGAGTTTTACTAGTATCCGAGCGGACCTAAACGGCTTAGCTTCAAAGAGACGATGTTCCAATTTCTAGAGCAGGAGCCAGGATCGGTATGTTCAGGAAAATGACGTTTCTCGTATGCTTCGCTGTTGCGCTGCCACTGCATTCTGAGGATAAGGTGAGCAAGCGTCTCGATCAGTCGACTGCTGTTCTCAAAACGATTGTCGCTAAGCAGGACATTCCCAAAAGCACTCTCGACAAGGCTGTGTGTGTTCTTGTGTATCCCGGCGTGAAGAAAGTTGGCGTCGGTCTCGGCGTGACTTACGGGCGAGGAGTGCTTAGTTGCCGTCAAGGAAAAGAAATGGATGGCGACTGGAGTGCACCGGCAATGTATACGCTCGACACCGGCAGTCTAGGCGCCCAACTGGGCAGCACAGCCACCGACTACGTGCTGCTGGTTATGACCCAGAGAGGGGCTGATAAGGTTCTTTCGGGCAAGTTGAAACTCGGAGCGGACGCCTCCGCGGTAGCAGGTCCGGCAGGGGCGAAAGCAGTCAGCGCCAATGATCCGAATACCGACATACTTGCCTACTCCCAGGCAAAAGGACTATTTGCTGGAGCTTCCCTGGGCAGTGCCTCACTCGCTTCGGACACCGCCGCAAACAAGTCTTTGTACGGGAAAGATATGGACGCATCTCAGATCATTCGGGAAGGTGCAGCCCCGGTACCGGCTGCTGCTCAGGAGTTCGTGAGCCAACTCAATGAAGCTTCACCGAAGCACATCTAGTAACGAGGACGAGTGATCTCCAGTGCTGATGGCGGCGACTTGCGCCGGTCACTCGATGCTCCGAGGTAAACTAAGCATGACTGGCACAATGAGGCGTCGTTTGCGTTTGTGCCGCGCCCGGGAAAATAGCGGGACTTTGTAGTTTTTGAAATCAGTAGGCGCGTGCTTGTTGCATCAACCACGTGGCCTTGTTTGATCAACCACGTACCAGGAGCTGGCATGAGCGACGGCCGCGAAGAGCGTGAAGAATGGGAACGGCGCAGGGAGCAGGAAACGCGAGAAGATCTGGAGGACCGGATCGATCGTTACGCGCCCGAGCAGAAGCCTGAGCGTGAAGCTTCCTGAGCCGTCAGGCCGGTCGAAGTGCTACTGCAGCAAATCGTGTCCATCCAATATTTGATTGTCCGCGGTCGTGGACTGCGCCATTTATTAATTTTCGAAGTGCCCCACCAAAAGCTCGCTCGAGTCCTGCATTATCGTTCTTGAGTTCCTGGGTAGCGGATCGTTTCTGCTTCCGGGACGACCCCACTTCCTTTGTCATCGAAAGGCAACTACTCATGCGTCCACTTTCCGAACGGAAGATGCGCACCCATCTGATCCGTTATTCGACTCTCGCTTTGGCGGCGACCGCTTGCCTCGCCACCTTCGGGCAAAATGTTTCCGCGACTCTGCCGAATGGGCGCCACATCACACCGGCCGGTTCGTGGATCACAGTGGCGCCCTATCCCTACGCGCTCGCGCTGCGCCCCGGAGGCGAGCAGCTCATCGCGCCGTCCATCGGCTGGCCTTTTTCTTTGAACATCGTCGATCACCCGGCGGTGAGCCATGCGGCCCAGGCGTTCCGGGCAGCCACCCGCGTTTCCGTGCAGCGAATCCCGGCCGGCCGCAAGAACGATCCAGAGGTACAGGTTCATACCGGCGTGGTCTACTCCCCAGATGGACAGTTGCTGTATGAAACCAGTGGCGACACCGGCGAAGTGCGGATCCTTTCCACTCAGACGTGGAAGCGGGTTGCCACTGTTCCGTTGAACGGCCTCACCGCCGGCCGATCCTTTGGCGATAGTTTTGCCGCGGCTGTTGCGCTCAGTTCGGATGGCCGAATGCTTTACGTACTCGATCAAGGCAACTGGCGGGTGGTGGTGATTGAGACCGCGACCAGGCAGCGCGTGGCCTCGCTGCCGACGGGCAGCAACCCCTTCTCGATTGCTCTTTCGCCCGACGGCTCACGGCTCTATATCACCAACTCGGGGCTGTTTGAGTACAAACCCATTGGCGGCCTCGATAAGAACGACATCATGAAAACGGGACTCTCGTTCGCTCCGTTCGGTTACCCTTCGAAGGCAGCGCGAGAAGGCGTCACGGCAGAAGGCCACGAGGTGCCCGGCCTGGGCGATGAGAACGACGTCCGAGGGAGTTCTCTTTGGACCTATAACGTTACGGCTCCCGGCCAAGCGAGTCTGCTCGGGCGTCTGCGGTTAGGGGAGTCGATTGGCCCGGATGACGAGGCGGCAGCAAAAACCGCAGTGGGGGGGGCCTCGCCCAGTGGAGTCGTCGCGGACCGCGAACATGTATATGTCGCACTCGCCCACGAGGACTCCATTGCTGTGGTGGATGCGAACGGAAGCCGGCTCATACATGAAATACAGCTCAGCCCGTTCACCGGGAAGACATTTATCGACCGGCGCGGACGGCCGCTGCGTGGCGTGATGCCTGCCGGTCTGGCGCTTCACGGTCAGCGGCTTTACGTAACAGAAGCTGGCATCAATGCTGTCGCTGTGATCGATACGGCGTCGAACCGGGTGCTCGGTCATCTTCCCGTTGGTTGGTTTCCTACTGCCGCCGTTGTCTCAGAAGATGGGCGTGTGCTCTACGTAGCGAACACCAAAGGGAAGGGGAGTGGACCGAATGGCGGAGACACGTTCCACCCCGTGAACACAGGCAGCTATATCGGCGAGTTGGAGTTTGGCAGCATCTCGGCTATTCCCCTTTCCGATCCGTTGCCGCTGCGAGAAGCCACGGCGACTGTGGTTCGCGACAATGAAGCGGCCCTGGCGCCGGATGAGCATCTGCCTCATCTGCGCCACGTATTTTTCATCATTCGTGAAAATCGTACCTACGACGAAATTCTGGGCGACCTGGCGGGGAGCGATGGTGACGCAAAGCTGGCTCGATGGGGAATGCACGGTTGGCTGTCCGGTGCACCGCAGGATAAAACCATCCAGGTTACCCCCAATGCCCATGCCATCGCTCAGCGCTTTGGAACCAGCGACCGCTTTTTTGTCGACAGCGATGTTTCGGCAGACGGTCATCGCTGGGCTATGGGCGCCGCACCTACACCGTGGTTCCATATTGCTTGGACGTCAAACTATGCCGGCCGCAGAAAAAGCGATCCAGAGAGCGAAGCACCGGGACGGCGGGCTCTCGGTGGTGGCGCCGACGCGCCCATGCCGGAAGATGAGCCCGAATTTGGAACGCTGTGGGAACACATTGCAGACGCCGGCCTCACTATACGGAATTATGGAGAAGGACTCGAAGTAGAGGGCGGAGACGAGATTCCCGGCTCAGAGCCTGCCGGCCAGCGCATGGTGCTGAACGCTCCTGTTCCGCAGCCGGTCTTTACTTCGACCGACCGCGACTTCCCTACATTCAATCTTGGCATCCCCGATCAATACCGGTATGACGAATTTGCCAAGGACTTCAGCAAAATACTCAGTGCAGGCGATGCACCTTCATTGATCGTGATACGCCTGCCCTGCGATCACACGGCCAGCCCGAGACCTCGCGATGGCTACCCCGACAAGGCTTCCTACGTTGCAGACAACGATCTGGCGCTGGGAAAGATCATGGACTTTCTCTCCCACAGCGCGATCTGGAAGGACAGTGCTGTGTTTGTTACGGAAGACGATGCCCAGGGAGGTGTCGATCACGTGGATGCTCATCGCAGCGTGCTGCTTGCGATGAGTCCTTATATCCGTAAAGGTTATATTTCTCATCGTCACAGCAGCATGGCCAGCATTCAGAAGACGACCTACGAACTGCTGGGCGCCGGTCCCTTGAATCTTGAAGACAGGCTTTCCGCGGACCTTAGCGATCTCTTCACGACCAATCCGGATTTGGAGCCATACTCCGTTGTCACGGCGGATGGGAGAGTGTTTGATCCCGCCAAGGCGCGGCTGGCTCGGCCGAAGAACGCGGAGCAGGCAAGGGAATTGCTGGACTGCGATGACCCGAAGGAGATTGAAGCAGAGTTCCGCAGAGAGGCTCGCAAGAATGGGCCAACGCATCGTGGCGGCCAGTGAGAGAACGCGGCTTCACAGGCTGAGGAAAAACTTCTATTCACGACCCCAGTGAGGGTGGCCCATGCAAGCCCGCTTTTGGCTTGAGTGGGGTTCATCGCGGCTGGCGGCGAAGCCTCTAGGACGTAACGGACGAACGGCGCGGCGTCAGACGGCTTCTAACGAAGGGCACGGCTATGCTCGTTGCGGCGAAACAGCGAAACTTCTCTCAGCCCCTGAGGTACGTTTTTCTGTCCGGGTAACATGACAAGCCGACGGAAAGCGTACCTCAGCGGCCCAAGCCGCGTGGTAGGCATTACCTCAGGGCCGAAACAGGCCATTGGCGAAAGGCAATTCGATTCCAAAACAAAAGCGCGGACCCCAGAGGGTCCGCGCTTTTGTACTTGGTGCGCCCGGCAGGGCGCACTCACTTGGAGGTGTAAGTCCTCTACACACCCGGCAAGGGGAAGTGTTAGCTGAACGGCAAGGGTGTCCATCGCGAGGTGGAATCTGAAGGAAGCTGTAGGCAAAGCGCTGGCCTGACGAACAGCTAGCGGATAGAGGCTTCACGGTGGGGTGAGCGGGCCAATCTTCGCAAAGCCCAGTACTTGCACGGAACGCCGTGAAGTAGATCCGACAGGCATAAGCGTGAAAGTGAGTGCGTAATACCCGGGGAGATCTGGCGACTTGCCTTTGGGCTACCGGCGTCGTGAGGCGTTGGGATGAGCCGTCAGAAGTCAGCAGCGGCCGTAGTGGCTTCGCGCAAGCGGAGTGAAGGGCCAAACGTGAAACACGGGAGTAGGAAAGCAGACCTCGATGCGAGACGACGAAGCAGAAGCATACGCGAGTATGGCCAGCACGGAAGGAGACAGGCGGAACCTGTCTTGGGCCGATGCTGGTGCTGAGTGTGGCGCGGCGGATGCCAGGGAACCGAAACCGGAGGCATTGCGGCTGATGGAAGCCGTAGTGGAACGCAGCAACATGTTCAGTGCCTATGAACGCGTGGTGAAGAATCAAGGAGCGCCGGGAGTCGATGGACTGACGGTCTCCGAATTCAAGCCATGGCTTCAACGACACTGGGCGCGGGTAAGACAGGATCTGTTGTCAGGCGTATATCAGCCGGAGATGGTGCGCAAGGTGGAAATACCGAAGCCGCAAGGCGGGGTAAGAATCCTAGGCGTTCCCACTCTGGGTGACCGTCTGATTCAGCAGGCACTCAATCAGGTACTGCAACCGCTGTTCGACCCGGAGTTTTCCGCGTCCAGCTTCGGCTTCCGTCCCGGTCGCAACGCGCATCAAGCCGTCGAAGCGGCGCGAGGCTATGTTGCGGCAGGTAAGCGGTGGACCGTAGATCTCGACTTGGAGAAATTCTTCGACCGGGTAAACCACGATGTGCTGATGGCACGGGTGGGGCGCAAGGTGGAAGATGGACGGGTGTTGCAACTGATCCGGCGCTATCTGGAAGCGGGCATGATGGAAGGCGGGGTAGCGAGCATGAGGACGGAGGGTACGCCTCAGGGCGGTCCTCTTTCTCCACTGTTATCGAATATCCTGCTCGACGATCTTGACCGGGAACTGGAGCGGCGCAGGCTGAGCTTCTGCCGTTACGCGGATGACTGCAACATTTATGTCGGAAGCAAGCGTGCAGGAGAGCGGGTGATGCAGGCAGTCACGGCGTTTCTGGAGCGAAGACTGAAGTTAAAAGTCAATGCGTCCAAGAGCGCGGTGGCGAGACCGTGGGAGCGGAAGTTCCTTGGCTACAGCATGACGTGGCACAAGAAACCGAAGCTGAAGATAGCGCCACAAAGCCGCAAGCGATTCGTGGAGAAGATCCGCAAGACGATGCGGGCAGTTCGTAGCAGCAGTCTGCATCAAGTCATCGAGCGGCTCAATCCCGTTCTACGGGGATGGGTTGTTTACTTCCGGCTCACCGAAGTCAAAGGGGTGCTGGAAGAACTCGACGGCTGGATCAGACACAAGCTGCGGGCGCTCCTCTGGCGGCACTGGAAGCGCGTCTATACACGGGCTCGGAATCTGATCAAGGCCGGGATAAGCAAGGAGCGAGCGTGGCGCTCAGCCACCAATGGACACGGTCCGTGGTGGAATGGCGGCGCGCCGCACATGAACCACGCCTACCCCAAGTCCTGGTTCGACCGTATGGGGCTGGTTTCGCTGCTCGCAACTCGGCAGCGCTTCCCGTCTGTTTCATGAACCGCCGGATGCCGAACGGCATGTCCGCGTGGTGTGGGAGGACGGCAGGGGTGACCCTGCCTCCTACCCGATTAGTTGTTTCAGTTAGAAGTCCAGTCTGGCCGAGATCTGGCCAGATCTTGCTCCTCCGTAGTCCGACCCGATCGTACTGTTGATCAGGCCGAAGCTTGGCGACGCGACGTCTGCGTTCGGGTCGCCAAGGTTGGTGTGGTTCAGTACGTTGGTGAAGGTACCTTCTACACGGAAGTTGACGCGCTCCGTGATGGGGAAGACCTTGCTGAGGCCGGACGAAAGGTTAATCGTTCCGGGACCGACGATGGAACCGGCGCCTGCATTGCCAAAACGGCCAATTGGATTCGGTACAGGGCCCGAGCCGCTTCCAGTGGTGCACGCGGTACCTGGTACCCAGTTGGGATAGCCGGGGCAGGTGAAGGCTCCGGGGTTGACCCAGTTAAGGCGAGTGCGGCCCCCGGGTGTCGCGCCTGGCTTAGCAACCTTATCGGGAAACTGATTGCGATGCCCACCATCGAAGCCCGCGAGTGTACCGTCGAGACCCGAACCAGTGCCTGAAGGATCGCCCTGACCGTCAGGGAAATAGGGCGATATAAAGGGACCCGTCTGGAGTAGGAAGATATTCGAAAGGCGCCATCCACCAATGGCCAGATCGGCCCAACGTGACATGGAGGAACCAAACTGGCGGCCGCGGCCGACAGGCAGGTCATAGACCATCGTTGAGTTCCAGCGATTGCGCCGGGTGCCGTAGACATTGCCGAAGTCGACGTGCCGCGCCAGAATCGACGTAGCGCGCGAACCACCGGTTTCGCCGGCGAACCCGGTGTTGGCAGGGCCCTGGTTATCCGCCAGAGCTTTGGCGAAGGTGTAAGAGGAATTGAACTGCAGACCTCTTTGGAAGCGGTGACCGACTTCGGCCTGCAGCGACTGGTAGCTCGCGTTGGCTCCCGTTTCACGGCTGTTGACGCGACCAAAGTTCGGAAACAGGCGAGCACTCAAAGGCTGAAAGTTCGCTGAAACGGTGCTCGAGAAAGGCAGTGAATTTTCGTCCGGAGCCCAAACGAGGTCACGCGTTGCCGATCCGATGTAGGAAAGGCGTAGGGAGGAGCCGTTACCAATCTCCTGGTCCACGCTCAAAGACCACTGCTCGGTGTAGGGATCTTTAAAGTTCGCGCTGTTCGCGGTTCCGAAATAATCCTGGCCGTAGCAGGTGGTGCAACCTGAGCTGCCCGCGCCTGCGAAGATATTCGGCCATTGGTAGCCGACCGCGTGTGTTGTGGTGTCCAGCGTGTTTGTATATTGCGTTGTCTGGGCCTGCAGGGTACCGGTCAACGAGTAGAAGTTCGATCCCAGCAGGGTGATGTTGTAGAGGCCGAACCCGCCGCGTATGGCGGTGCGGTCGTTGTTGAACGGCCGATAGGCAAAGCCGGCGCGTGGCAAAAACCGCAGATGGGGGTACTTCTTCAGCCCTTTCGGGTAACCCGCCTGGCTGTTGGAAAGTACCGGCATGCACGGTACACCGTTGATAATGGCGCCGCCACTGGTTGTGCCATAAGGAGTGCAGGCATTGGCGCTGGCCAGAAAGGAGGTAGAGAGCAGACTTGCGGCTCCGTCGGGATAGATGGATTCGCCCGAGCCTGGAATCGGTATGAAGTTGCCGATATCCCCGTGGACGTCGGAATAGGGAGGATGCAGCTCATAACGAAGGCCGTAGGTGATGGATAGATTCGATGAGAGCTTCCATTGATCCTGACCGAAGAAGGAGTAATCCGTGGATTTTCCGTCGTTGTCTTCCTGAACGACGTCGTAAAACGTCTGATAGGGCAATCCGCTGAGGAAGTCGGCGAAATCTACACCGGTGAAAAGTCCGGCGCTGTTGCTGGTGTTGTATTGGAAGGTGCCGTAGTTGTCGGCCCCGTTAAAGCCGAGCGGTGTAACTGCTTCCACCTGGCGAATATCCGTACCGAACTTGAATTCGTGACGACCCTTCGACCAGCTCAGGGCATCGGTATAGACGAACGTGCGCGACTTGGTGAGCGAGCTCAGGCGGTCTGCGTTCAGTGAGCTCAAGTTGTGGAAATCGAGCTCAGGGATGCCGTTGTAAAACAGATTCTGCAGTCCATTCAAGCCCAGACCCTGCGTGAATCCCTTGCCGTCGAAACTATTCGCAGTACCTGTCGTGCTGAAGGTGTACCCGAAGCCAAACTCATTGATGATGTGGGGTGTGAGCGTATAGTTCGCGCTGATCTTCAGCCCACGCGTCTGATTCGTATTCTGTGCGGAAGGCACATCAAGCGGCTCGACGCTGTTGGTGGGGAAGTTCTTCCAGGTGAAGCGGCCCCACAACAGGAACTTCTGGTTAGCGCCGAAATACTGATCGCCGCGAATGTCGAATTGATCCGAGTGACCGCTGGTGTCTTTGTTTACGACATAGTTTGGAACGCCGTCATCGGAATAGGCGGTTGGATCACCGACGTTTGGATCTGGAAAGAATTGCAGCAGCTTGACCGCGGCGGGATCGAGCGATGGCAAAGAGGTTCCATAGCTTCCGCCGGTGAATGGGTTTGTCAGTCCGGTGAAGCCCGGCGATACATACTTGGAGAAGTTGCCCTGCTTCAACAGCGTGCTCGGCACCTTGTAGAGTTCGGTCGTCTGCGAAGGGTGCCGCCAGCCCTCATAGGCGCCGAAGATAAAGGTCTTGTTGTGGCCGTCGTAGAAGTGGGGAATGACGACCGGACCGCCAAAGCTGCCGCCGTAGGTGTTGCCAATCAGTTTCGGCTTCGTGGTCGTAATGGGAAAAGTGTAGGGAATGGCGTCAAATGCCGCGTTCTGGTGGTACCAAAACGCAGATCCGTGAATGGCGTTGCTGCCGCCCTTGCTTATCACGGTGATTTCACCAGGCTGACCGAACTCGGCATTGTTGAGGGCGCCATCGGCGCGGATTTCCGAGATCGACTCGGTCGACGGAAAAGCGTTGGCGATGGGGCTATTGCCGGTTGCACTCTGGATCGTGATGCCATCCACCGCGATTTCTGTCTGAAAGGGCAAACCGCCCTGAAGAGAGAAGGAAGTGTGATCGGCCTGTACGCCGGGTAGGGTGCCCACAATGTTGAGTGCGCTGGTACCATTGGCGCTGGCCCGGGTGTTTACCGGAAGACTGGCCGCCTCAGCCGCGGAGTAGACGGCGCTGATTGCCGCCGTCTCGGTGTTGATCGTGCTGATGGTGTCGGCGGAAACGCTCACTTCCTGTTGAATACTACCGACGACCAGGGATGCATCGACGCGCAGTTGTTGGCGCGACGCCAGCGAAAGTCCTGTCGTCGACCACTTCTCGAAGCCGGCGCCGGTGACCAAAAGAGAGTAGTGCCCTGCCTTCGCATCCAGAAATTGATAATCACCGGCACCGTTCGTGGTGGTCGTGCGGGTTGACCCCTCGTCGAGATTCGTAAGCGTCACGCTTGCGGCCGGAACAACTGCCCCCGCCGTGTCCTGGACGGTTCCAATGATGCTTCCCTGGATCGATTGTGCAACGGACGATTGACCTGCGAAAAGGCCCAGCAGGATAGCCATGAAAGCAACGTGATGCCTTCTGGGATGGAATAAAAAGAACCGTGACAAGTACATGGGCGAGCTACCTCCTGAAAGTCGAACAGTTATAGTGCGGTAACACGTTGATTCAATGCAATGAACTGGTTGGGGGAGCCCAAAAGCCGAGACGGATCTGGAAACGATGGTTCCTCAATGCATGTTTTGAGCGACACACGAAGGTAATCGATTCCCCGTGTATTTCTCATGACCTTTCGGTCACAGAACCTCCCACTGGGAGAATCCCGATGCAAGCCTTGATAACTCAGCAATGGATACTTACCGCAAATGTACCGCTTCAAGGTTAGAGAATGATGAATCTACCTTGCGGATTTCGATTTATTTTCGTGAATTAACGACCTGTTGAAAGAGCACGGCCGTTTTCGGCTCAAACCGAAGATGGCTTGTGCTTTCTCGTTCGGACCTTCTGCGAAGAGGGTGGTGCGCCCTCTGGCCTGTTTTGAGTCGCCACCGAGGCGGCCGTTGAGAATATAAGCAGATAGGGCACGGCCTACCTCACCGCAGCGAGGATGCGAAACTGCGGCGAGGTGCGAAACTGCTCTAGCGCGGCTCCGGGAATGTGGCTCTGGGAGCGCTTCGCAATCCTGCATCAAGCAGCGTCTGACTGGAAGCCGGGTGATCTGCCATGCGCCCCGCGACAGGGAAATACCAGGCTGAATACAGTGCCTCTCGATTTGCCCGTTTGCCGGCTGCGGACGCGAATGTACCCCTGGTGCTTGCGCACGATCTTAGAGGTTACCCAGAGGCCTAGACCCGATCCTCGCGAGCCTTTCGTTGTAACGAAGGCATCGTACATGCGCTTCTGAGTCTCCGGGCTTATGCCTACACCGGTATCGCCAAGAGTGACTCGTACTGCTTGCTCGCCAGTGTGCCAGTCGTTGCCTCGCCTCACTCGGATGGTGAGTTGGCCGCCGCCCGGCATTGCCTCGATCGCATTGGCGATCAGATTCACGAAAACCTGACGCATCTCGCCGGCAAAACACATCAACTGCGGCGCGTCGCCCCTGATGAAGGCGACCTCCACGCGGGCTTCCCTCAGCCTGCCCTTGAACAGCAGCAGAACCGATTGCATAACATCGGCGACGGCCGTTGGCACTGCTGACGACGATTGCCGATGAAACAGCAGGCCCTGGGAGGTGATCTCAGAGGCGCGGCGCAACTCGTCCTCTGCTTGACGAAGGTAAGCAGAAGCCCCACTGGAAGCAGACGCGTGACGCGCCAGGTAGAGCAAATTGGTTACCGCTTCGAGAGGGTTGTTGATCTCGTGGATGATCGAAGAAGTGAGCCTGCCTACGTTGGCCAACTGTTCCTGCTGCTCCAGAACCTGCTCGGCGCGCTTGCGATCGCTGATGTCTTCAGAAATGGAAATCAAATGCCCGGGTTGTTGTTGCTCGTCGCTCACCAGTGATACTGAGTTACGCACCCAGACAAAACTGCCGTCGGGCCGCAGGTAGCGCATTTCGATCACAAAGCCTGAAATGGCTCCGGAAAGCAGCTGTTGAATAAGGCGCTGGTGGCGCATTTGATCGTCTGGATGGGTCCACGCAGAAAGGTTGGCTTTGGGAATTTCTTCGCTTACCCGGCCCACCATTCGAGCAAATGCCTCGTTGGCATGGACGATATAGCCCCGTACATCCGTGACCATGAAGCCGGTAGCCGCCTCGGAAAAGAGGTCGCCGAATTGTTGAGGTGCAGCCATGTATTCTGAAGCGCCGACCGTATCCGGCACTGTCTTAAGGTGGATGCGCTGAGCCGTCGGCGTGCTGTACAAACCTCAAAATTGGCTTCAGTCCCGTCGAGTTAAGCGGCAAACAAACAGTGAAAACCGGTTACGTTCGCGGAAAGCCGTGCTCTCGCAGGAACGATTCGCGCAGGCGAGCATCGCGAAAAGCTTCTGTGCCGCCCACGGCCTGGGTGGAAAGAGCCCCCGTGATATTGCCCGCCCTGGCGCACGTAGCGAGGTCCAGGCCGCGAAGCCACGCACACAGAAAACCGGCATCGAAACTGTCTCCGGCGCCGATGGTGTCTACCGGGGTTACGGTTACGCCTGCCAGGTCAAATATTTCGTCGTGGTGCTTTACACGGCAACCTTGCCGTCCGCGCTTTACAACGATCGTCGGCACTTTTTCTCCGAGCCGTTTGACCGCCTCGTCGAGATCGACTCCTCCGGCCATGCGGCAGATCTCGCTTTCGCTGGGCATAAACAGATCGACCAGGGGCAATATCTCCTGTAACGGAGGCCCCCATGCATTCTGCGGATCGTCATTTGTGTCGAGCGAGAAGCTCAGCCCGGCAGCTTTTAAATGCCGTAGAAGATCTACGATGCCTGGGTGCAGCCCCGTCTGCAGATAAAGAGACGAGAGGTGGAAGTGCCTTGCCTCGGCAAGTCGATCCGCGTTCAGCTGCTCGACCGTGAGCGCCGCGATGCTTCCCAGATAAGTGAGGGAATGGCGCACCGGGCCGTGGGGCAATAAAATCGTGACGCCGGTAGAGATCGTGTTATCGAGAACCACGCCGGATGTTTCCACGCCCGCCTGTTGCAGACGGGTCAGCGAGATTTGGCCGAAGTCATCGTTACCGGCCAACCCGGCGAATTGCACCCGCAGACCAAGCGTCGCAGCGTTGTGCGCCAAAATTGCCGAAGAACTGCCAAGTGTGGACTGAAATCCGGTCCCCAGCAAATCGCGCTCGGTCTCCATAACGAGAGGCAGGCCGTACATAATGAGATCGAGATTCAGCTCGCCGGCAATCGCCAGGTCAAACGGTTTGGTGCTGTTTATCATCTAGTTACTCGCCCTTTTCGATACCTTCGCGTGGCCCGGCTTCAGAGGCTTGTTTGCCTCGCGGCTGGAAGAGGCTGCACCGCCCTGGTTTGCACGCTCACGTTACTTCTTTTCCTGGATGTTAACCGATTGGCGCGCGTTGCAGAACTCAGTCGAACCCGGATTGCAGGAAGAGCGATAAGCTAACCTGCATTTCTCACCATCAGAGAGGAAATGACCGGCGAGGCTGCTCGCTGCGGCGAGACTGTGTTGTGCGGTGGCGGGGAGCGCAACAAACCTGCGGGTGCCCCATCCTTGCCGGTGCTTTTCCGGCAAGGGTGGGAAGCCACAAATCTCGACGCGCACAAATCTCGATGCCACAAATCTCCACGTACACAGCCGTGGTCTCCCACCCTTCGCAAAGAACGCGAAGGATGGGGCACCCGCAGGTTGTTTGCACTCCCCCGCCGAGCGACATCGAGCCGCGTTTCTCTATCGTTCTACCGGCCTTTACTTGGTTTTCTCCCAAAGAAAACCACACCTCGCTGCTCTACCAGGCCGCATTCATTGCGAAAATGCTTAAAGTCTCACCTGCATCTGTCGATAGGAGCCTTGAGGCTAAAAATGACTGCCATCAGGGTCCTGCTCGTGGATGACGATGAAATCGTGCGCACGGCCTTGACCTGCGTACTCGAACAATGTGGGTTTATCGTAACCGGCGCAGTCAATGTATCGGAGGCCCTGAAACATATAAGCAGCCCGGAAATCTATGATGTGCTGCTGAGCGACCTGCACATGCCTGGGGCGGGCGATGGCCTGACGGTTGTGAGTGCGATGCGGCATGCCAACCCCCAGGCTGTAACCATGCTGATGAGCGCGTTCCCTGAAATGAACGCTGCAACGCACGCGATATTGCAGCAGGCGGATGAGATTCTCGTTAAGCCGCTCGACCTGGGTTGGATCAGCGGCGCCATCGAGCGTCTGGCGTTGCATGGTCCTGTGCGTTCCCCACGCATGCGTGACATCGAGAGTGTCGCCACGGTTCTGGAACGCACAACGAAGGCAATCCTGCAGGACTGGTTCGAGCTGGTACGCGCCGATGTAAATTTAATGTCGGTTCCCATGAGTTATGAGGCGCGCTGCGGTCATCTTTCCTCCGTGCTCCGCGATATCGTGACTCGTCTCCGTGCACCCAAATCAGGCAGTTCCGGGGAATTTATTTCTGCTGCCGCCCGGCAGCATGGGAGTGAACGCCTGAAACAGGGGTATACGCCGGCGATGCTGACTGAAGAGTTTCGTATCCTTCAGACCAGCGTTTTCTCGACCGTCCAGGGCAACCTGGCAAAGATCGACTTCAACCTCCTGCTGACCGGGATGATCACCATTGCCGACGAGATCGCAGCACAGCTCGGCCATGCGATGGCCAATTATGCCGTCGAACCGCAGCGGCCCGTGACCAAGTCATTGGAAAGCGACCCGCTCCGCGCGAAGCCGTATCTCCGTGCGTAGGAGGAGATGTCTGCCAAGGCGGTCCGTCCTGCCAATCGGCTAGGATGCCGATCCGTCTGGGGCGGGAAGAATCTGATCTCGGACACGTGAAGCCAATTCGTGCGTGGCTTCCAGAAACTGGCGCAGCGTTCTCACGGTTGCTCCGTAGGTATCAAATTCCTTGGTGGTCATTCCGTCTTCGTTGTAAGCGCGGCGAAATTCAGGGAATTTCCTGGTTAACTCTTCGACAATTTTGGGGTCAACCGGTCTATCGATCCGCGGAACAGCGCTGATGTCGCTCGAGTTGAAACGAACCTGCCACTTCCACGGTGGGGAAATCACCACATCGCCGCCGATGAACTCGCTCCATTGCATGTGATTGCGGAAGGCGGCGGAGAGCAAGCGTGTGCGATAGCCACGTCGGCGGTATATCTCATATGCCTTTTTGAATACTGCAACGCCTGCCCACTCCAGGTAGCCGGGATCCAGCGTAACGTCCTGTTTTTCCGCTACGACCTTGAGCCAGTCATCCAGGCGGCCGCCCATGATGGTGCACACCGAGCCCATGCGGGAGATATCGAGGCCCGCGTTTTCACGACGCTTCAGTCCGCGCTCAACCGCCTCGGCAACGGCGATGGCTTGCGGCAAAGTGAAGGAGACCGTCGCATTGATGCTTACGCCGCGATAGATGATCTCTTCGATTGCGGCGATGCCCGCATGGGTCGCGGGAATCTTTACGATCATATTTTTTGCCAGCGTATCGAAGTGCAGCGCCTGCTCCACCAGGGCAGCCGTGTTGCGATAAAAATGCGGGTCGGTTTGAATGGAAAGCCTGCCGTTTCGGCCCTTGTACTTCTCAAACGCCGGTAAGAGCAGAAGAGCGCGCTCTGCGGATATCTCCTCCACCAGCTTCCAGCCGATCTGGTCTTCGGTGGCCGTAGGCATTTCATTGGCCAAGGCGCGGATGCGGGGATTCCAGATCTGCGCTTCTTTCTTGAGCGCATCCAGAACAATGACTGGATTACAGGTTGCCCCAACGCCCCCATGTTCGATCGAGTACGTCAACTCCGTGAGGGTTGCGGAATCGTTCCACAGGCAGGTGGGCGTCGTCTGCGTCATCTCATGGAGAACGCTTTTGTAGGTAACGGGTGTATCGACTGTTTTGCTCATCACGTTTCATCGCTTTCCGACGCTGTGGGCCAGCATGCGATCGATGGTTGTTGGTTATTCCATCTCGGGATACATCAGCACCTTGATGGCCTTCTTGTCTTCGCAAAGACGAAACGCCGTGCGCCATTCTGAGATCGGCAGTTTGTCGGTGATCAGATCATCAAGCCGGACGCGGCCTTCGGCAAAAATCTTCATCATCGACTCCCATGTGCGCGCCGTATAGCAGACAGAGCCGGCGACCCTGAGCTGCTTATAAAACACCTGGTCGATAGGGAACTGGATATCCTGACCACAAATAGCAACCTGCGTGTATCGGCCCATGGGGCGCAACGACTCCAGGCATCCGCGCACAGAGCCGGGATGACCGGCGCATTCAAACGCCACATCCGCTCCCACCCCGCCAGTGTACTCGCTCACCGCCTCACTCAGATTCCGTTCGCCGACGTTCACGACCGCAAAAGCGCCCATGCGGGTTGCAGCCTGCAACCGTTCTGTATCGCCAGGCGCACCGGCCACGATGGTCTTGATGCCCTTTGACAGAAGCAACTTCAAGCACATCAACCCGATAGGCCCAGGGCCGGAAACAAGCGCTGTATCCCCCGGATGCACTTCGGTCACTTCGGTAACCGCTTGCACGACCGCGGCAAACGGTTCGCTGATCGCAGCTTCTTCCAGGGTGAAGTGGGGCGGAACCCGGTAAAGCTGGTCAGGCCGCATCACCACGTAGCGCGCAAATGCTCCGTTCACTCCGTGCCCCATGCCTCGCCGGTTGGCGCAGAAAATAAAATATCCTGACCGGCAGTAAGTGCACTGGCCACAGGTCACGGCGGTTGCCCCTAGCCCGGCCACCCGTTCGCCCAGTTGGACCCCGGTCACGTGGGCGCCTACCTCGACGACCGTCCCGGCAAACTCATGTCCCAGAATGACTGGAGGGTAGTTACGGAAACTGTCGTGCAAAACGTGAAGGTCGGTTCCGCAAATTCCGCAAAAAGCAATCTCCAGCTTGACGCCATGATCGCCGCACCTGGGCTCTTCCACTTCACGAATGTCGACGTTCCCGTCGCCGCTGGCATACTTAACCAAAGCTTTCATCGTGCAGGCCCTCAAACCTGTACTGCTGCATGTGACACAATATACGCATAGAAATGATCAGGTGCGGGAGGCGCGCGCTGATCTCTTCTCCACGCATCCCCCGATGGTCCTTCGTATCGAGCGCCTCACGGGTCTCCGTCTCCTCTAAGGCATTTTCGCAATTACTGTGGTCCGATAAGAGCAGCGAGGTGTGGTTTTCTTTGAGAGAAAACCACGTACAGACCGGTGGCTAAGCTCGCTGCGGCGAGGCCGGTCTACACCAATTGCGAAAATGCTGTAACCTTTTGATCTCTGGACGAAAGAACATGCGAACTCTCTTTCATTCTCTCGTTTATCTTTCGCTCGGCCTCTGGCTGGGCATGCTGGTCTTTTTTGGCGCAGTGCTCGCCCCCATTGCGTTCAGCCAGCTTCCGCCGTTGTTCGCCACGCCGGCCGCAGGTATCCATGCCGCGGGTCTGGTCGTCGGTAGTTCGTTGGTGCGCCTGCACTGGATCGGTCTGTTTTGCGGGCTGGTCTTTCTGCTGGTGATCGCCCTCGGGCGGCCCCACTACCGCACGGTCATTCCCCAGGGTGTGCTGGTGTTGGCCATGATGGTGCTCACGGCCTATTCGCAGTTTTCCATCATCCCGCGCATGGATACCGCCCGCGATTCCATTGGCGGTAATGTGGACGCGGTTGCTGAAGACAATCCTGGCCGCCAGATCTTCGACCAATTGCACCAACGCTCGGTCCACGTAGAGGGACTGATCCTGTTCTGCGGCCTGGGCGCTTTGATCGCCACGGCCCACTGGTCACGTCGCGAAATCTAGAGAAACCGGGAGCGTCATCAACGCTGGGGCGCCCATGCAGGCCCGGTGATCCCTCTTCTCTCGGCCTATCTGTCAAAATGTTTCCAGGAAATAAAGCGTCAGCCAGGCATTCATGTCTCCCTTTTCGTCCAACTTTTCACTTTCGCTCTTCCTTGGCCTGATCGCTGCGCTTGCCGACGTTCTCGGTGCGCTGATTCTCGTGCGCAGGCACTGGGAGAAGCGGTATCTTCGCTACTTCGTCGCCCTGGGTGCAGGTTTCATGCTGGCGGCCGCCTTGTTGGAGATGGTCCCAGAAAGCTTCAAGATGTCGTCTCACTGGACTCCCTTGCTGGTGCTGGGCGGCTACTGTCTCATCCACTTTCTCGAACACACCATCACGCCTCACTTTCATTTTGGGGAAGAGACGCATCACGACGAATTTCTTTCCGTCCACACCAGCAATTCAGTGGTCGCCGGACTGGCAGCCCACTCTCTGTTTGACGGGGTGGCCATCGCATCCGGCTTTGTGCTGTCGACGTGGCTGGGGTGGGTTATTTTCATAGCGATCCTGCTCCACAAGCTGCCTGAGGGCTTCACGGTGGCATCGGTGATGATGGCCGGCGGACATAGCCGCCGCGCCGCGCTCACTTCCGCCGTGATCGTAGCCGCTGCCACGATGGCGGGCGTGCTGGTCATCAATTTTTTCCCCGGGTGGGTGCGGGCGGGTTTGCCGATTGCTGCCGGTGTCGCGCTTTACGTCACCGCGACGGATCTTGTTCCCGAAGTGAATCGTGAGCCGGGTATCCGGATGGCCCTGGTCTTTTTCGCGGGCGTTGCAGGTTTCCTGCTCATCAAATACTTTGCCGATGGCATCCTGCGATAGCCATCCTGCGATAGTAAGGTGTTTTCGAATCGGGCGCGTTTTGGGCGTCCGTCGTTCGCTACCTCTCGACACTCGGATGTATGTACCTCTCAAGGGTTGTGCCACCGGCGAGTCCAGACCTTGTATAGTGTCATGGTTGGAAGGAAGACAGGGCTCAGATGAAGATCATCGTCTTCGGCGCCACCGGCGGCACAGGTAAGCTGATTGTTGCGCAGGCGTTGGCGCAGGGGCACACGGTCACCGCGTTTGTCCGCTCCCTTGAGGGATTACCCCAGGACCCGCACCTGCGGATCATCAAAGGCGATGTTCTGGACTTCGCAGCCGTGGTCGACGCCATGCACGGTCACCGCGCCGTCATCTCCACTCTTGGCGCCCGCTCTCTCAAAAAGTCAGATGTGCTAGCCAATGGCCTTCCGCACATCCTTGAAGGCATGCGGCAGGAATATGTAACGCGGATCATCGTCCTTGGCGCTGCTGGCGCGCACCCGGACTGGGGCAAGTATCAGAATGCGCTGACGCGCATCGGACTCTGGCTGGCAAGGAAGACGATGCTGCGGCATCCCTTTATCGATCAGATCGAGCAGGAGCGCCTGCTGGCGGCCAGCGACGTCGACTACACGATCGTGCGTGCGCCCCGTCTGATGGATGGTCCCTATACCGGCAAGTATCGCGTGCTGCCTGACGCACTGCCGCCCGGCGCCGTGCGCGTCAATCGAGCCGATGTCGCCGACTTTATGCTGCTGCAACTCACCGACCCGCGCTTCCATCGCCAGGGCCCCTATATAGGGGCCGGCGAAGACTAGTGCGGTTCTCACCAGTGTTGTGGGGTGGCCGGGGAGCGCAACAAATCTGCGGGTGCCCCATCCCCCCGGATTTCCCGTCGATTTCCGTAAGCCAGATATCCTTCATGCGGCTTTCCTTTGAAGAAAGCCGCACACGCTGATGTGTCCAGTTTAGCGTGCGGGAAATCCGGGGTCCTTGACGGTGCTTTTCCGGCAAGGGTGGGAAGCCACAAATCTCAACGCCACAAATCTCAACGTACGAGGTCGTGGTAACCCACCCTTCGCAAAAAACGCGAAGGATGGGGCACCCGAAGGTCCGCGGTCCGGTTGTAGGCCTCCCTGTGACAGGAAGAAGACTAGTGCCCCATGACTTCGACTTCATCGGGCTTCTTCTGGTGCTTCGGCGGACGCCGCATGATGAAGGGCCATGGAACCAGCACCGCCGCGACAATGCTAAGCACCCAGAAGGCATTCTGGTAGCTCAGCATCGAGGCCTGCCGCAACAACTGCTGATACGCATACCCGGTAGCCGACACCCTGGCCTGTGCGGCAGATTGGCCCGCAGCCATCATTGCGTTCCTGGTCTGCGCGAGAAAGTTCTCATAACCGAAGCTGCCGGGCACAAAGTTTGCCGCGAGCGCCGTCTGATGCGTCTGCTGCGTACGCACCAGGAAGGTCGTTAGCAGCGCCGTGCCCGTGCTGCCGCCGAAATTTCTCGCGAAGTTCGAGAAGCTCGAGATCTGGTTGTTCTTCCCTTTGGGCACGCCCACATAATTCAGCGTGCTGATGGGGATAAAGATGAACGCCAGTCCCAGCACCTGCAACACGCGCCATAGAACGATGTGCCCAAAGCTCACGTTCAGATCCAGCCGTGTCATGTTGTACAAGCCCAGCGATGTCGCGAAAAACCCGATCGCCACCATCAACCGCGCGTCCATGTGAGATACCAGTTTGCCGGCGATCGGCATCATCACCATCAGCACCAGCGCGCCTGCGGAAAGCGCCATGCCTGAGCGCTCGGCCGTGTACCCCACAAGCCCCTGCAGAAATTGGGGAATCAGCACCGTGGTGCTAAATAACACCATGCCAAGCACAAATTGAAAGCCGACGGCCGTGCCGAAGTTGCGGTTCTTGAGCAGCTTCAGGTCGACAATGGGATCCGGATGCTTCCACTCCCACCACACGAAGATGGCCAGGGTAAGGAGGGCGAAGAGAAACGTCAGGGTGATGTCGCGGTCCCCGAACCAATCTTTCTCTTGTCCCTTGTCGAGCACAAATTCCAGGCAGCCGACGCCAAGGGCCACCAGGCCCAGACCCCAGGTATCGATGGGGCTCTTTTTTGCGCGTTCCTTCACCAGGTAAGGCGGATCCTCGACCATCCGGTTGCTCAGCACCAGCGAGAGGATGCCGATGGGCAGGTTGATGAAAAAGATCCAGTGCCAGTTAAAGTTGTCGGTGATCCAGCCGCCCAGCGTCGGTCCAATGGCAGGCGCGGCCACCACGGCCATGCCGTACAAGGCAAAAGCCTGTCCCCTCTGCTCCACGGGAAACGTATCCGCCAAGATGGCTTGTTCGCTCGGCGCCAGGCCGCCGCCTCCCAGCCCTTGCAGAATACGGGCCAGAATAAGGATGGGCAGAGTGGGCGCTAATCCGCAGAACAAGGAGCATATGGTGAACAGCGTGACGCAGGTCATGTAGAAACGCTTGCGTCCAAAACGGGAGGACAACCAACCGGAGATGGGTAGAATGACCGCACTCGCGACCAAATAGCTGGTCAGCACCCAGGTGGCTTCTTCCTGGCTGGCTCCCAGGGTTCCCGCCATGTGCGGCAGGGCGACGTTGGCGATGGAGGTATCGAGCACTTCCATGAAGGTCGCGAGCGTTACGGTGAGCGCGATCAGCCAGGGATTGTGCTTGGGGTGCCATCCCTCCACCGAAGAAGGGTAGAGGCGTTTGGCAGGTATCTGCTGCGAAGCTAGTGTGGCAGTGGCCAACGCGGATCCGAAACCTGAATGGAGTGTGAGCTCTTCCGATTGTACGAAGCTTTGCCCGCCAAGTCTCGCGAAGGGAGCTTAACCTGCAACCCTCACAGTTTCAGAGTACAAAACGGATGACACCCACAGCGCAGCCGCTCTTTGGGTTATGAACCCAAAGAGCACACCTGTGGATGTCGGCGTGATCTTTTGCGAGACAGTCGGGCTCGGGCATCGGCGCCAAGGGGAAGCCTCGCCGGTGCTAGGATTTTGGGGTATGGGACCCGTCGTGATTCATCGCAGCACACTGGGCTCGGCTGATGCGGCCCGGTTGATCGCAGCGCTCAACGTCGAGTTGAAGGCAATCTTTCCCGAAGCGGGGGCTACGCATTTCTCGCTCAGCGGAAAGCAAGTCGGGGATGGCAACGGCGCCTTCCTGGTTGCGTATTTCGACAATGTAGCGGTCGGTTGCGGAGCGGTACGGCGGCTGGACGCGGCAACCGCCGAACTGAAGCGGATGTACGTGGACCCAACGGTTCGCGGTCGAGGCATCGGGCGCGCGCTCGTCGAAGCCCTCGAACGCGAGGCGCGTCTGCTCGGTGTCGCAAAAGTCGTGTTGGAGACAGGAACGCGTCTAGCACGGGCAACGAAGATGTACGAAAGCATGGGGTACGCGCGCATCCCGCTCTACGGCGAGTACTTCGCGTCGCCGGACACGAGCCTGTGTTTTGGCAAATCGCTCGTCTAAGGCTAAGCACACAGATGACCGGAGGCGTAGCGCAGTGGAGAGATCTGCGGTTCTTAACAGGTTGCAGGAAAAGCCGTTACACATTCCAAACTTTCGCGCGGGAACGGCTGCTAACGAAGGGCACGGCTTGGCTCGCCGCAGCGAGCATAGCCCTGCCGCTAGGGCAGCAGCACTTGATGGCCTGCCTCGCCGCAGCGAGCATTAGGCCCTGAGGTACGTTCTTTCTCCTTGGGCAAAGTGGCAAGTCGATGGAAAGCGTACCTCAGCGGCTAAAGCCGCTCGGTGAGCATCGGCTTTGTGGCATGGCTATGCTCGCTGCGGCAAGGCAAGCCATGCCCTTCGTAGAGCTCCGCTCTTTCCCTCAGCGATTGCCCTGTGTATCCAGAATTGATTCCGGGACTAAGGAGCTCTCGTTACACAGTCCAAGCCGTGCCCTTCGCGACGCGCAATCTCTGATTCAGGAGTTTTCCCGCAACCTGTAAAGCTCGCTGCGGCGAGGTAGCCCGTACCCTTCAAAGAATTGAGTCTTTCCGCAGCCGCTTAATCCCCGCTACTCCACCTGCTGCTTGGCCTTATACCCATCGCGAGCGACGATGTCGTATTTCAGCGGGTGATGCTTGTCGTCCTGCATCTTCAGCGCCTGGCCTTCGTTGTCCACCAGTTCCACTCTGATCTTTCGATAGCTCCCGTCTGTCTTCGCATTCGTCGGCGTATACGTCAGCACGTACTTATTCCGAATCGAATCATTGATCGTGTGGAAGATGTCCGGCATTTCTCCCTGGAACCGTGGGAAGAACGACAAGCCGCCCGTCATGCGAGCAAAGGTAGACAATTGGTTATCCGCCTGCAGATAATCGATCTCCTTCGGTCCAAACGGTCCGCTGCGCGCATTGCCGGTAAGTCTGGCAGCCGCGCCGGTGCCGACGGAGAATATGGTGACGTTCGGCGTCGCCTTGATCTTCGCCAGCACCTTATCCAGGTTGATCTTGCTAAAGCTGTCATAGCCCGAAGCGATCAGCACGATGTATTTCCGTCCCTCGATGCGGCTCAGCCGGTCAAGCGTCGAATACACCGCGTCAAACATGTCTGTCTCGCGGAAACCAGGAATCGTGAGGGCATTCAACGACTCGTAGACCTGCCGCTTGTCCTGGGTAAAGTCCGTAAGAATCTGCGTCTTCAGATCGAAGGTCACCACCGCGACGTAGTCATCGGGCTGCAACTGCTGGGCAAATGAATACGCGGCTTCGCGCATGTCGTGCACAAAGTAGTAGTTGGTCGAAGCAAACTCCAACAACAGTACCGCGGTAATCGGAGCCTTGGTCCGCTGAAAGTTCACGACCTTCTGTGCCACGCCATCCTCATACACGCGGAAGTTTGCCGCCTGCAAATTGGGAACAAACTCATGTGTTTTTTGCAGAACGACACCGACATCGAGCGTCACTTCCGGCACATCCACGCGCAGCGAGAAGTTCTGCAGGCCTTCAGGGTTCTTCACCTTGGGCTCGGGTGGCGGTGGGGGCAGTTCCTTCTTTTCCCCCTTTTTCGGGATGGCGATGGCGCCGCTGTCGCCGCCTGGTCCGCCGGAGTCTGGCCCCGACTGATCGGGCTCCTGCTGCTGCTGCGGCGTGTTGGCCGGCGGCGTAGTTTGTGTCTGCTGGCCGCGGGCCGTCCAGCCCCCTGTGCAGAGAACAAGCGCAAGCAGAGCGCCCGAGATCGGTTGACTCCAGAATTTCCTATGGATACCGGCGAAGCGTTCCAAACTCATTCAATACTCCGTGAACTAACAAATTGTCTTGATGCCAACATACAGGCGCTATGCTCGATGGTCCTAAACGTTCTAATCTGTAGACGTGTCTACCAGCCATACATCAACGCGCATCGGGATTTTGACTGCGGTTTTTGCTTTTGCGGGCACCTTCGCCGCAGCGAACAGCTTCGCCGCAGCGAACAGCTTCGCCGCCCAGGTGAATCCGGTGGCCCCGCCACCCTCCGCCACAGCCGGCATCTTCCCCTTGTCTGACGTACAGCGCGGTCTTCATGGCGTGGCCTACACGGTCTTTGAAGGCACCCAGCCTGAAGCCATGGATGTCGAAATTCTCGGGGTGCTTAAAAACGCCCTGGGACCCGGTCAGGACATGATCCTGGCCCGGCTCAAAGGTTCCAAACCAGAGTACACCGGCGTGGTTGCCGGTATGAGCGGCAGCCCCGTCTACATTGACGGAAAATTGCTCGGCGCGTTGTCGTATCGAATCGGCCAATTTAGTAAGGAACCGATCGCCGGCATCACCCCCATCGCGGAAATGCTGGCCGTCGACGGCAGCGGGTACAACGCACCCGGCGTGCGCACCGCCGCAGCAGGGGTGCTTGAAACCGGCAGCCAGGCGGCAGCCACCGCGACCGCCGGCGCAAGTGATATCCATCCCATCGAAACGCCTTTGCTGCTTTCCGGCTTCAGTCCGGAGTCGGTTCGCTTCTTTCAGGACCACGTATCCATGAACGGCCTGGCGCCTGCCGCCGGCCTGGGCGGCGACGCCGGGGGGGCCACCTCCACCAGCGTCGATACCCGCGCCGATAAGGGAGCGCCGCTTTTGCCCGGCTCGGCCGTCAGTGCGCTGCTCGTCCGTGGCGACATGGAGATCGCCGCCACCTGCACCGTGACCTACGTTGACCCTAAGCAGGTTCTGGCTTGCGGCCATCCCATTACCCGCTACGGCAACGTCTCCATCCCCATGACCAAGGCGGATGTGGTGGCTACCCTGGCCTCGCCGCTCAACTCCTTCAAAATCGTCAACACCACCCAGACCATCGGAGCGTTTACCGAAGATCGCTCGTCGGCCATTCGCGGAGTGCTCGGCGAGACGGCCCACATGATCCCGGTGGCGATTCACACCCACGGCACGCTGCACGACCGCACCCTGCATGTCGAAGTCGTGGATAACCCCGATATCACCCCGGGCGCGCTCATGGTTTCGCTCTACGAATCGCTGATGGAAACCAACAGCTACAGCGAAGAGCTTACCTACGATCTGCGCGGCACCGTCTCCATCGAGGGCTACCCGCCGCTCCATCTCAAATCGCTCATCGCTCCTACCGAGCAACTGCCTTCGGCCCTGCGCACTGCCCTCACCCTGGGGCAGCGCTTCCAGGCCGTCTATGGCAATGCCGCCCGCCTGCGCAATGTCGAGCGCATCGATATCGATGTAGACTCGCTGCCTGGCCGCCGCAGCATTCAGTTGGAGCGGGCCGCCGCCTCGCAACCCGCGGCCCATGCCGGCGACACCATTACGGTCGAAGCGACGGTGCGCCCCTTCCGCGGAGACCCGAAAAATCTGCGCATCGCCATACCTCTTCCGCTCACGCTGAATCCCGGGCCGCTGCGCATCCTGCTGAGCGATGGAGCCACGCTGGACCGCCTCACGACTGCCTCCCCCGGCAGCGAGACTCCGGCCGAGCTGAACAGCATCATCCTGCAGTTGAACGCCGCGCACCAGGACGACCAGCTTTACGTGACGCTCCTGCTGCCCGATGCGCAGGCGGTGGTCGATGGGCGAACGCTGTCCTCGATTCCCATCTCCATGGTCAATGTTCTTCGAGCCTCTGCGCACCAATCGTGGCATCCTTCTCAGCGGCGAATCCGTCTCTACCGTTAACTCCATTCCTATGGACGCGGTGCTTTCTGGCATGCAGGTGGTATCGCTCGAAATCGAATGAGTTAGACTAAAACGGTTTCACGGCCTTCTCCCCCGTTGCCGTGAAACTGTTGTCCTACGGGCCCTGCTACCTGTTCTGCTGGAAACGCCGTTCCTCATTCCACGGCCAAGGCCTACGTATCTATGCCGCTCATTCACGGATTCGCCACGCACGCCGCTGGCGCTGAACTCTTGCCATACAAGTACGACCCTGGAGATATTCGCCAGAACGAGGTGGAAATCGCCGTCTCCCACTGTGGCGTCTGCCGCAGCGACATCCACATGGTCGACAACAACTGGGGCATCAGTCAGTACCCGCTCATTCCGGGCCACGAGATCGTCGGTAAGGTCAGTGCGACCGGCACCGCGGTGCTCGGCCTGAATATTGGTGACCGCGTGGGCGTGGGCTGGCTGGCCAACTCCTGCGGGCAGTGCGAGTGGTGCCTGCGCGGCGAAGAGAATCTATGCGCTGACGGTCAGGGCACCTGCGTCCACCGCAACGGGGGCTACGCCGAGCGCGTGCGCGTCAATGCGCGCTTTGTCATTCCTATTCCTGAAGCGATGGATAGCGAACGGGTGGCTCCGCTTCTTTGCGGTGGCATCACCGTCTATAACCCCATCCTCATGCACGGAGTCAATCCGGCTTCGCGCGTCGGCATCGTCGGCATTGGCGGTCTCGGCCACCTCGCGATACAGTTTGCCCGTGCCTTTGGAGCTGAAGTCACGGCCTTTTCCAGCTCGCCGGCCAAAGAGGCCGATGCTCGCTCGTTGGGAGCGGAGCATTTTGTAAACACCCGCGAAACCAAGATGTTTAGGAATCTGGCCGGTGAATTCGATTTCATCCTTTCGACCGTCGAAGCCGACCAGGACTGGAACGCCTACATTACCGCTCTCCGCCCGCATGGAACGCTGTGTTTCGTAGGAGTGCCCCCGAGCGTTCTCGGGGTGCCGGTATTTCCGTTGATCTCGGGTCGCAAGGTCATTACCGGCAGCCCCGGCGGCAGCCCGCGCATGATCCGCGAAATGCTGAAAGTCGCCGACCGGCACAAGGTTCAGGCCATCACGGAGCACTTCCCCATGGCCAAGGCCAACGACGCCGTGACCAAGGTAAAGAAGAACAAGGTTCGCTACCGGGCAGTGCTGGCCAACTGAATCGGTCGCGCAGGGCTGCAGGCGGAACCCCGCCTTCTTCGGAAGAAAAGCAAACAGGTAGGGCACAGCGCAACCAACCTGCGGGTGCCCCATCCTTCGCGTTTTTTTGCGAAGGGTGGGTTACCACGACCCTGTTCGGTGAGATTTGTTCGGTGAGATTTGTAGCGTTGAGATTCGTGGCATCCCACCCTTGCCGGAAAGGCATCGTCAAGGACCCCGGATTTCCCGCACGCTAAGCTGGACACATCAGCGTGTGCGGCTTTCTTCAAAGGAAAGCCGCATGAAGGACATCTGGCTCACGGAACTCTCCGGGAAACCCGGGGGGATGGGGCAACCGCAGGCTTTTTGCACGGCCGGCCATCACACAACACAGCCTTGCCGCAGCAAGCCGAGAAATGCTGAGCTATGCGAACCACCCCCATGATTTGTGGTGGCAAATGCAGGCTAGTAGACTCGGTGCAGCATGAAGCCTCGCATCGTAACAGCAAGTCTATTGGCCCTCTTGATTTACCCCCACCTTCTGCCGGCTCAGGGAACTCGTCTATGGGTCCAGTCCCGCTACGAAGACTTTGAGAAGGGCCAGCCGCAAACCGCGGCCGTCGCCAGCCGGGGATACATCGAGTCTGGGCCCGCGCTTCAGTCGGTGCTGTTAACGCCTTCCACGTACATCTGGGCGGTCGCATCCGATCACGAGGGAAACGCCTACGTAGCCACTGGCTCCCCGGCGACCGTTCTTAAAATCACGCCTGCGGGCGCTTCCACAACGCTGTTCACCAGCAAGGATCTTACTGTCCAGGCGGTGCGCGTCGGTCCGGACGGCTCGGTCTACGCCGCGACCGTACCCGGAGGCAAGGTCTACCGCATCAAGCCAGGCCAGACCGGCCTCGACGACAGCACCGCGACCGTTGTCTTCGACGCCGCAGCCAGCACCGCGACCCCAAGCGCCACCAAGGCCGATCACGCCCACTACATCTGGGACCTGGCCTTCGATGCGCAGGGCACCCTATATGTGGCCACCGGCGGACCGGCCGCCATCTACAAGGTGGATGTTGCAAGCGCAACCCCGCACGCCCAGCCCTTCTTTCAAAGCGACGAGCAGCACATCCGCTGCCTGCTCTTCGAGCCTGACGGAAACCTGATTGCCGGCAGCGACGGCAGCGGACTCGTCTACCGCATCGGCAAAGACGGCAAAGGCCTGGTCATTTACGACGCACCCAAGAGGGAAGTGACCGCCCTGGCGCGAGCCACGGACGGCCGCCTGTACATTGCCACGGTCGGCGAGAAAAACAAGACTCCGCTGCCGCCGCTCCCCGTTCAAGGGCTAGCCGTAACCACCGCCACCATCACCATCGTTGCCCCTGGCTCCGTGCAGGCATCCAGCAGCAACGGTCTGCTGCCTGAGGGTTCTGAAGTGTACGAACTGAGCCCGCAGGGAGCGCCCCGCAAGCTCTGGGCTACCCGCGACGATGTGATCTACGCCCTGCGTTCGACGGGCCAGGATCTGCTGGCAGCCACCGGCAACCGGGGCAAAATTTATCGCGTTCAAGAAGATGGATCCTACGTAGACCTGGCGCGCGCCACCACCGGCCAGGCCACGGCATTTGCCGACGCACCCGACGGCGTCTATGTCGCCACCAGCAACAGCGGCCGGCTCTACAAGCTCAGCACCCAGCCGCAGGCGCAGGGAATCTACCTGAGCGACGTGCTCGACTCCGGAGTGTTCTCCCAATTCGGCCGGGTAGAAGTCAACGCCGTGACCGATGGTTCCACCGGTCCCTTCGAGATCTTCGCCCGCTCCGGCAATGTCGAGAACCCCGAGCGTAACTGGAGTGACTGGAAAAAGATCACGCCCAGCGCCGCCGCTGCTGGAGTGCCCGCCGCGCGCTTCATTCAGTGGAAGGCAGTACTCGCGCCGGGAGCAAGGGTGGATTCCGTAGGCATCAACTATCTGCCGGTGAACATTGCGCCGGTCGTCGACGAAATCGCGGTCGAACCGGGGGCAAGAGCGACGCAGAGTTCGCCACAACCCGGTCAGCCGCAGCAGATCAACATCAGCCTGCCCGCTGCGCAAAACGCCGTCAACTACACGCAGGACCCCTCGACCGCGCCGCTCTCCGCCGTCAGGGATCGCACCGCCGTCACCGCGCGCTGGTCAGCCCATGACGACAACGGCGACGAAATGATCTTCGACATCTTTGTGCGCGGCGACGGCGAAAAGAACTGGCGCCTGCTGCGCCCGCGCGTTCCTGAGCGTTTCTTTTCGTTCGATTCCATCCGCCTGCCAGACGGCGGCTATCGCCTGCGCGTCGTTGCCAGCGATGCACCGGCTCACACCCTGGGAGACGCGCTGACTGGAGCGCGGGAGAGTGACCGCTTCGTCATCGACACCACGCCTCCCTTGCTCACCGGCCTCACCGGCACGTTGCAGGGCGGTGTGATGCATGCCAGTCTCTCCGCGACCGATGCCACCTCGCCCATTGCGCATGCCGAGTACTCGGTCGACGCCGGGCGCTGGCAATTTCTTGAGCCCGTCGGCAAGCTTTCCGATTCGCTCACCGAGCGCTACGACTTCTCAGTTCCTCTCGCCTCGATTCCCACGCGCGCCGAAGGGGAGTCGGCGGCGGAAGCATCCGTCAACGACCCGCAGGAGCACATCCTCACCGTGCGCGTCTACGACCGGTATGAAAACGTGAGCGCAGCCAAAACCATCGTGCGTAGCAATACGGCCCGCTGACTCTGATGCGATTCGAGTTCTTTGTCGCCCTCCGCTACCTGAGAGCCAAGCGCCGTCAGGCGGTCGTGGGCGTCATTACCGTGATCTCGATCGCCGGAGTGGCTGCCGGCGTCGCCTCACTGATCATTGCCCTGGCTATCACCAACGGCATGCGCCGGGATCTGCAAGACCGCCTCCTCGGCTCGACGGCTCACGTGCAATTGATGCGCGTAGCCAGTGACGGCATCCGCGACTGGCGCGGGCTTACGGCACGCCTCGAGCAAGTGCCCCACGTCAAAGCCGCCGCGCCCACCCTCTACGAACAGGTGCTTATCTCGCACGGAGCACGCTCCGGCGGCGCCATGATCCAAGGCGTCGTACCTGAGCAGGAGCGCCGCGTGAGCGATCTGCTTTCGAACGTGACCATTGGCAGCGTCACCCCGCTGGATCCCAAACCGCAGCCGGCGCTGCCCACCCCTGAGTCTTCTGTCGATCAGGCCGCCCCTCCCATCGTCATCGGCTACGACCTGGCCGACACCATCGACGCCCGCGTAGGCACGACGGTGCTGGTGACCAGCCCGCAAGGGGAACTGACCCCCCTCGGCCTCATCCCCAAATACCAGCGCTTTCAGGTCGTGGGCATCTTCCATTCCGGTTTCTATCAATACGACTCGGCCATGGCCTTCACCAGCCTGGCCGACGCTCAGAAACTTTATGGGGAACCCGATGTCGTGTCGGTTATCTCGCTCAAGGTAGATGACTTGTACCGAGCCGACAAGATCGGCAGCGCGGTCGAGCAGGCTGCGGGACCGGGCTTTTTGACCACCAATTGGATGGAGCAAAACCGTCCGCTCTTCCGTGCGTTGCGGCTGGAGCAGATCGTGACCTTCATTGTGATTGGGCTGATCGTCTGCGTCGCGGCGCTCAACATTCTCACCGCGCTCACCATGATGGTGATGGAGAAGACCAAGGACATAGCCGTCATGATGTCTTTTGGCGTCAAACCAAGCCAGGTGCGGCTGATCTTCCTGCTGCAGGGTCTGCTCATCGGCTTCACCGGAACGGTGCTGGGCCTGGTCACCGGCTACACCCTCTCCTGGCTGGGCGGCCACTACCGCTTTCCTCTCTCGGCTGAGGTCTACTCGATCGACTACCTGCCCTTCGCTCCGCGCTGGAGCGATGCCCTCATCGTGGCCGGCGTAGCCTTTGGCGTCTCACTTCTGGCCACTCTCTACCCCTCCGGTTCCGCCGCGAAAGTCCTCCCTGCCGAAGCCCTCCGCTACGAGTAGGCCTGTTTCGAATCGGGCCAGAATGGGAGGAGTGAGCGGGCTCCATTGGGGAGCCTCGAATCCGAAACGTGGCCCGGTACATCTATTAGTCACGGTTCCAAGAAAAGAAGGGATTACAGGCTGCGGAGAAAGTCTTTGTAAGTGAGAAATCGCTCCCTCAGCGGCTATAAAGCCGGATTCATTGCAAGTGAGTTACGTACGGGCTGATGCTCGCTGCGGCGAAGTAGCCCGTACCCTTCAACGCTTGGAGCGGCTTCAGAGGGTTCCGAAAAGCAGGCCAACTGATGGCTGACAGAGCAACCCAGACCACAAACCCTCTTCCCTAAAGCGGTGCATGAGTGATACATGAAAGACAGGTAAACATTGACTACCGACACTAGAGGCAGATGATGGACCCGGGAGCCGCCGCCGCAGACCTTCCCAAAGCAGGCGGCTTTGCGATGCCCGAAGAACCCCTGCTGGTCGAAGCCCGTCATCTGCGCAAGGAATATGCCACCGGCCGCGGACGCCTGGTTCTCTTTGACGACATCAGCTTCCAGGTAAGAGCACGCCAGATGCTGGCCATCGTAGGCCAGTCGGGAGCCGGGAAAAGCACTTTGCTGCACATTCTGGGCGCGCTCGACACCGCCTCTGCAGGAGAAGTCCAGTTCGGGTCCTCGCTTCTGCAGGACCTGTCCCCCAGCCAGGCAGCCGAATTCCGCAATCGGGAAATCGGTTATGTGTGGCAGTTTCACTACCTGCTGCCCGAGTTTACGGCGGTAGAGAACGTGGCGCTCCCTCTTCTGGCCCGCGGGCAGTCTAAGAAGGTAGCGATCCAACAGGCTCAACATTGGCTGGCAGAAGTAGGCCTGGCCGACCGATCAACCCATCGTGCCGGCGAGCTTTCCGGAGGGGAACAGCAGCGTGTCTCCATTGCACGCGCGCTGATTACCCAGCCGAAACTTTTGCTGGCCGACGAGCCGACAGGCGATCTGGATGACCAGACGGCAAACACCCTGTTCACCCTGATCGAGCGCTTGCATGCCGACTATGGGCTGACCTCCATTCTCGTAACGCACAACCTGCCTTTAGCGAGGCGTTGCGAACGGGTCATGCGGCTAGCTCATGGCCGGATAGAAGAAGTGTCCCCACTGGATGTTTAAGTGGGGGCAATAACTACCACGTTTTCCAGAGTTCGAACAGTCATAGCAACGGTTTGCCACAAAAGGGTGACTCGTTGGCGGGGCTGGACGGATATAAAATGAAGAGATAGCTAATATCCGCACCCAGCCGAGTGGTTTCCCCGGGTGTAAGGCAGTCCGGGGATAGAACAGAACGAAAGTTTATCGTTGGCGTCGGGCTCTCCGTTTAGGCCTGGCTCACCAAAGAAAGCTTTTTAAGGGGGATCATGTTCGAACGGTATACAGAAAAGGCGCGGCGCGTAATTTTCTTCGCACGGTATGAGGCCAGTCAGTTTGGTTCCCCATATATCGAGACGGAGCATTTGCTGCTGGGTCTTCTGCGTGAAGACAAAGCACTGACGAACCGCTTTCTCCGCTCCCATGCCTCGGTTGAATCGATCAGGAAACAGATCGAAGGCCACACCACGATCCGGGAGAAGGTCTCCACTTCGGTCGATCTCCCCTTGTCTAACGAATGCAAGCGCGTGCTGGCCTATGCTGCGGAAGAAGCAGAGCGGCTGTCGCACAAGCACATCGGTACCGAACACCTGTTGCTGGGCCTGCTGCGCGAAGAGAAGTGCTTCGCAGCGGAAATTCTGCACGAGCGCGGACTGCGCCTGCTGGCCATCCGTGAGGAACTGGCGCGCGCTACGCAGGAAAAAGCGCCGCCCTCGGCACGCAATCGGGAATCGAGCCTGCTGGTTGAGTTCTCCCGCGACCTGACCCAGGCCGCCATGGATAACCAGCTTGACCCGCTGGTCGGCCGTGATTCGGAACTGGAGCGCGTTGTTCAGATCCTGTGCCGCCGCACCAAGAACAATCCTGTGTTGATCGGCGAGCCGGGCGTCGGCAAGACGGCCATCGTTGAAGGACTGGCGCAACGCATCTCTGACGGCGAAGTACCCAGCTTCCTCGCCGACAAGCGCGTACTGGCGCTCGACCTCTCGCTCATCGTGGCCGGCACCAAGTACCGTGGCCAGTTTGAAGAGCGGCTTAAAACAATCATGAAAGAGCTGATGGAAAACCAGAACTCCATCATCTTCATCGACGAGTTGCACACCCTGGTGGGCGCCGGATCGGCCGAGGGTTCGCTCGACGCCGCCAACATCCTCAAGCCGGCTCTTTCGCGCGGCGAAATTCAGTGCATCGGCGCAACCACGCCGCAGGAATATCGCAAGTCGATCGAAAAAGATCGTTCGCTCGAGCGCCGCTTCCAGGCCGTCAAGGTGCCGCCTCCGAATGAAGAAGATGCCATCCGCATCATCATGGGCATCAAGGACCGCTACGAGAAGTTCCACGCCGTCAGCTATACCGACGACTCGATCCAGTTCGCCGTGTCGCATTCGAACCGGTACATTCCCGATCGGTTCCTGCCCGATAAGGCCATCGATCTGATCGACGAGGCCGGCGCTCGCGTCAAGCTGCGCCAGACCTCGTTGCCTGAAGAGATCACCGAGGTGCAGAAGCGCATCAAGTTCATCGTGCATCGCATGGAAAACGCGATCGCCAACCATGAATTTGAGAAGGCGCGCTTCTATTCAGACGAAGAACGCAAAGAGCGCGAGAACCTGCGCGCCCTGCGCGACAAGTATCACCTCGACGACTCGACGGCCGGCATCGTAGGCCGCGAAGACATCGAAGATGTGGTCAGCCGCTGGACCGGCGTACCCGTCACCTCGATCAAGGAAGAAGAGACACAGAAACTGTTGCGTGTCGAAGAAGAGCTGCACAAGCGCGTCATCTCGCAGGACAAGGCCATCTCGGCTCTGTCGCGCGCGATTCGCCGCTCGCGTGCCGGCCTCAAGTCGCCCAACCGGCCCATCGGTTCGTTCCTGTTCCTCGGCCCGACCGGCGTTGGTAAAACGGAAATGGCCCGTACCCTGGCCCAGTTCCTTTTTGGCAGCGAGAAGGCGCTCATCCGCTTCGACATGTCGGAGTTTATGGAGAAGCACTCGGTCTCTAAGCTCATCGGTTCGCCTCCGGGCTACGTGGGCTACGAGGAGGGTGGTCAGCTCACCGAACGGGTGAAGCGGTCGCCTTACTCGGTGGTCCTGCTGGACGAAATCGAGAAGGCGCATCCGGATGTCTTCAACATCCTGTTGCAGGTCTTTGAAGATGGTCAATTGACGGATGGCCTCGGCAACACCGTGGACTTCAAGAACGCGATCATCATCATGACCTCGAACATCGGCGCGCGGCACCTGCAGAGAAAGCAGGGCCTCGGCTTCCAGTCCGACAGGGAAGACCTGCTGATGGACAAGATGGAAGAACTGGTCAAGAACGAGGTAAAGCGGACCTTCAATCCAGAATTCCTGAACCGTTTGGACGAAGTCATCATCTTCCTCTCGCTCGGGGATGCGGACCTGATCCAGATTCTCGAGTTGCTGGTACAGCAACTGAACGCGAACCTGGTGCAGAAAGCGATCACGCTCTCGGTGACCGAAGACGCCAAGAAGTGGATTCTCGAAAAGACGTTAGTCGACCGCACGTACGGCGCGCGTCCACTGCGCCGTGCACTGCAGCGCTACGTCGAGGACCCGCTATCGGAAGCCCTGATCGCCGGCGGCATCTCGCAGCGTCCAGCGTTCTTAGAGGTCTACCTCGAAAACAACCAGCTCTTCTACCGGCCAGTCAGCGAAGTCGGAGAAGACAAGTCCGCAGGCATCCTGCTGTTCAGCGCATAAGCAGGGTGTGGGGAATAAGAGAAGGCCGGGGCGAAAGCCCCGGCCTTTTTGCTTCGCGCAGTAAATCCGCGCACCCGCCGCCTTCCCACCGTTGTCGCCCGCGACGGTGGCGTGCCCCACGCCACCCACCCACCCACAATTTGTCATCCCGCCTGTCCCGGGCCGCCCTGGAAGTGAAGCGGCCTGTCCCGGCTTGCCGTGGAAGCGCAGTGGAGCGACCTGCTGTTCACTCGATCACCAACCAATGGCGACGAAGACTCCGCTCTCCCCTTTGTCATCCCGAGCGAAGTCGAGGGATCTGCAGTTCTCTTTCCCTCAAAGCAACTGTCCGGGTGGCCCATTCAAGCCCGATTTTGGCTTGAGTGGGGTAAACAGGCCGCCCAGTCACCAGGTACATGTCTTGACAATGTAGCTACAGTGTATTTACATGGAGTTGGGACGGTTAAGTTGTCGGAATGTCGTTCCCAAAGCCTGGAGGAAACACAATGCAGATTAAGACGGCGTATTTGCCGCTCGGCAAGACCGGCCGCGGCATTCCGGAGGTTAGTCAATGCTGCTGTTCGACTGGGACGATGAGAACCGCACTCACATCGCAGCCCATAGCGTTTCATGTACAGAGGCAGAGCAAGTAATCAACAACGAACCGTTCGATCTCGAAGTACAAACGATCAAGGGAGAAGAACGGTTCCTTCAGTTGGGCGAAACAAATGTCGGCCGCATTCTGTTCGTAGTGTCGACATGGCGCAATAACCTGGTTCGCGTCATCACAGCATTCGACGCGCCCAGGGAGATGAAGCGCACTTACATCGTCCAGAAGGGAAAATGGTATGGAACAGATCCTTAAGGTGCCTGAGTTCAAGACCGAAGGTGATGAAGCCCGCTGGTGGGCTGAAAATCCGGATCGGCTCGCACAGTTATTCGCGCGGGCGGCCGCCGAGGGCAAACTCGGGCGTGGAACCGTTGCGCGGCGAGGAAACACCCCCACGACAACCATTCGGCTCGACCCAGGAGACATCGCGAAAGCCCGCCTGCACGCTGAGCGAAAGGGCCTCAAATATCAGACGTATCTAAAAATGCTTATTCATCAGGCGCTTCAGCAAGAAGATCGCCAAGCTGGCCCAGTCACACAGCGCGGAGTGAAAAGCATGCCCAAGGCGCCAAAAACTCTCGGCCTTGATGCCCCCTCTCGCAAAAAGAGCCCAGTCAGACGAAAAGCGGCCGTCGGTGAATGACCATTCGCCTGTCCCCCTATTACCGTGTCTCAGCTTAGGGGTCCACTCCAGCCCGTCCCCGGATCTTCCGTCCCCGGATCTTCACCCCGAAAAGTTATGGCCTGAGCGTCACGACAACCAGTGGAGCGGTTCAGCAAACCTCCACCGTCACCCTCAACGTTCAGTAAACAGGAGACAAATAGTACAAATGGGCGGGCCCGGGAAAGTTCGGGCCCGCCCATTTCTTATGTTTTCTTTGGGAAGTTCACGGCGTCTGGCTGCGGAAAAGCCGCATGTCCCAGGAGACCTGCTCAGGAGTTCCAGCGCGAACGCGAGCGAACTCCGGATGGGCCAGGTTGAAAACGATATTGCTTTCACGCCCCTGCGTGATGACGCTGGGGACACGGAGAACCGCCGTTCGGTTCTCCCGAATCCACCGATCGCCAAAATCTCGCGAGGCCCGCATATCTTCGCGGTCCCATCCGGCAATCGTGTCAACCGAAACAGTCTCTATTTCAATTTGGCCAGGTACATCGATCCTGACAACTCGATGGTGTTTTGGAGGCTGCGAAAGATTTGCATGGACGAGCACTTCGAGCAGAGCACCGGCGTAGGTTTCGGCGGCGTAAATCGCGCGCAAGCCGGCCGAATTCCAGCGTCCTCCGTGAAGCATCGCTCCGGTGGCATCGAAGATGGAACGCCGTGCGTCAGCAATTCGCCAGACGATCATCTATAACGGCAGTCCGAAGTACAACTTGTCCAGCAGATCTTCCACGCGACGTGCGCCAAGTTCAGTGCGTGCTGCCTCCAGGGGGGCCTGACCGTTCAACTCTCCATGCGGCTTACTCATCCACACACGCGCTTGCTCACGATCATCCCACACGTACTCCGCTGCAGCGAGAATGCGCGCGAGGCGCTCCGTCTTCTCACTTTCATCTACCGAGAGCCGCTTGCCGCGCCTCTTCCATGTCGCTCGCGGCACGACTTCGAATTTGTAGGCGCTTGCAGTGCGACGATCCTGATGGAGGCGGGAAGATAGCCGCTCCAGAGCTTTCTTGGGCAGGCCGCCAGAGACAGCGGATTCAAGCTCGCGCACCGTCCGCACAGATGCACCGAGACCGAGAATCTCTGCAATCGATTCGGGTGCAATCATGGCTGTCTCTCCTTAGCTCATTATAGCCTACTTCATGGCTCATCTGAGCTTGCGTTGGCATAGAGAGAAAACCGGCCGAGACTGGCACGCCGGTACCGGTGCGGAAAATCACGCAGCCGAAACGCATACAATACCTAAAGACCCAATGGAAGATCCGATGAAACCGAAGCCAGACCCCAAAGCCGTTGTCCTGCTGAGCGGCGGCCTCGATTCGACTACAGTCTTGAGAATCGCTCAAAACAGGGGATTCCGTGTTCACGCGCTCAGTTTCGACTATGGACAAAAACATAAGGCCGAACTTGAAGCCGCACAGCGGGTCGCGCAGGATGCTGCGATCGAACAGCATGTGATTGTCAAACTCGATCTCAGGGTCTTCGCGGGATCGGCGCTTACCTCGGATGAGGCTATTCCGAAGAACCGCTCGCCGCATGAGATCGCGAACGGAATTCCCGTCACCTATGTGCCAGCCAGGAACACGGTATTCCTGTCTCTGGCGCTCGCCTGGGCAGAAACTCTCGACGCCACCGATATCTTCATCGGAGTAAACGCACTGGACTACAGTGGGTACCCTGATTGTCGCCCTGAGTTCATCCGGGCGTTTGAGAAAATGGCCAATCTGGGGACCAGGATGGGTGACCAGGGCCGCAATATCCAGATCCATACGCCGCTCATCGATATGACGAAGGCTCAGATTGTGCAGACAGGCATCGAGCTCGGAGTCGACTACAGTAAAACGATCACCTGCTACGATCCTGCGGATGCCGGGCTCGCATGCGGTGCGTGCGACGCCTGTCAGCTTCGATTAAAGGGTTTCGCGGAAGCTGGATTTACCGATCCAATAAGTTATGCACGATAGGGATGAACCATGTCTTATACAGTGAAGGAAATCTTCTACACACTTCAGGGCGAAGGGGCACACACAGGCCGGGCTGCGGTCTTCTGTCGATTCGCCGGATGTAACCTTTGGAGCGGACGCGAAGAAGACCGAGCCACAGCCATTTGCAACTTCTGCGACACCGACTTTGTCGGAACGGATGGCATCGGCGGCGGGAAGTTCAGCGACTCACAGAGTCTCGCGGCGATGATTGCGAGTTACTGGCCCGGTAACGACACCGGCCGGCGTTTTGTCGTTTGCACCGGCGGTGAACCCCTGCTCCAGTTGAATGAAGCTTTGATCGATAGCCTGCATCGGGAAAACTTTGACATTGCCATCGAAACCAATGGAACTATCGCTGTTCCAAATGGAATCGATTGGGTCTGCGTGAGTCCGAAGAGTGGCGCAACTCTTGTGGTCACGGCAGGCGACGAGCTCAAAGTCGTGTACCCCCAGCCAACGGATCCTAAAGGATATGAAGGTCTCGCATTCCGACACTTCTTCGTCCAGCCCAAGGATGGAGAGAAGGCGAAAGAGTCGCTGTCAGCGGCTATTTCGTTCTGTGCTGAGAATCCCCGATGGAGACTTAGTCTGCAGACGCATAAGCTGCTTGGGCTTCGATAACTAATTTCACCTGCACTGGTTTCGGGGTTTGGGCCAAATCACAATCAGTTCTTTCCCAAGCTCCAGCTTGAGCCCAAACATCGCGTCGACGCGGAGAGTAAGGCTGAGCGGATTGCGAAGTGCCTGTTCGCAAAGTACTATCCGCACCTCCTCGACGACGACGATTTGCTTTCGCACGTTGAGGCTGCAGAAGAGCGAGTTTATGGGCGGCCCTTTGAACATATTTAGGCGATAAGGGCAGTTGATAAAAGCGTGCAGGCCAGGCGCCGCTTTGCGCCGCAAAGATTACGGCGCCACGGTCATGTTTTTCGCGATCATGTTTTTCGCGATCCAGGCCGAGAGGCCCTTCTCGTCGAGCTCGCCACTCGCGACGGCCAGCATGGTGTTGATGGCGTCGAGCTGGTCGGCCTTCAGGCGCTGCCCGTTGATCGCAAGAAACAAGCCGAGAGCCAGGAACGCGACGCGCTTGTTGCCGTCCACGAAAGCATGGTTTTTCGCCAGGCCGTAGGTGTAGGCGGCGGCGAGATCCGCAAGCGTGCACTCGGGATTGTAGGCCTGGACGTTCTCGGGCCGCGCGAGCGCGGACTCGAAGAGACCTTCGTCCCTCAAGCCGCGCGCGCCGCCGAACTCCGCGAGGCTTTCCTCGTGCAGGAGCAGCAGGGCCTTCTTGGCGACCCAGCGAGGCGCTTCGGTCATTTCGCGAGGGTTTTGAAGGTGTCGCGGTATTCCTTCATGAATTCCTGGCCGGCCTTGAGCTGTTCCTCGATCGTCGGATCGTAAGGGGTGAGCAGATAGCCCTCGGCCGTTTCGATGGCGTACAGCGTGTCGCCCTTGCTGACCTTCAGGCGGGTCAGCATCTCCTTGGGGATCAAAGTCCCTGTCGAGGTGCCGATGGCGGTGAGCTTGAGCGTGTTCATAACGTCCCCCTGCATTATAATGTTTATTATAATGCAGGGGGGCCACCAATCAAGGGCGGATTATGTAAGGTGGTTTTTATGGGGAACCGTCCGGCGTTTTGTCGTTTGCACCGGCGGCGAACCACTGCTCCAGTTGGATAAGGCTTTGATCGATAGCCTGCATCGGGAAAACTTTGACATTGCCATCGAGACCAACGGAACCATCGCTGTTTCAGATGGAATCGATTGGGTCTGCGTGAGCCCGAAGAGTGGCGCAACTCTTGTGGTCACGGCAGGCGACGAGCTCAAAGTCGTGTACCCCCAGCCAACGGATCCTAAAGGATATGAAGCTCTCGCATTCAGACACTTCTTCGTCCAGCCCATGGATGGAGAGAAGGCGAAAGAGTCACTGTCAGCGGCGATTTCGTTCTGTGCTGAGAATCCCCGATGGAGACTTAGTCTGCAGACGCATAAGCTGATTGGACTTCTATAGTTTACTGCGCCCGCAGCCACGGGTTCCCTCAGTTGGAGCAAGCCGCCTTCCTGTCCGTCTTGCGCGAGCTGCCACGCAACCGCCTGGCAAAGAATTAACAAGTCCGCGACAATTCAGTGACAACCCTTGCTCGCGAAGCTTCTACCGTGGCTCTCCTGCGTGCTGAACGCACTTCTACGACTCGTATGAGCGCGTGCGCGTAGCCAAGGAGAACTCATGAAACGAAATCACCCGCTCTCACTGCGAATGCGTGTGCTGGGCCTGACGACGCTATGGTTCGCCGCCGCAGGCACTGCACTTGGCGCCCCTAACTCGTTTATAGGGGACTTCGACACCGTGACCACAGTAAGTACCACGGTGCCGCCAAACGGCGATGTAAACCCCTACGGAATAGCCAGAGTTCCCGATACCAGAGGAAATCTGGTCGAAGGCCGGTTCCTCATCAGCAACTTCAACAACGGCGCGAACAAGCAGGGAACAGGCACCACCATTGTGCAGATCGCGCCCAATGGAAAATTCAGTCTCTTTGCCCAGATCGATGCCGCCAAGGTGTCCTGCCCGGGAGGTATCGGACTCACGACCGCTCTGGTGGCACTGCGCAGCGGCTTCGTGATCGTTGGCAGTCTGCCTACTAAAGATGGCAACGCGGCGACGGCCAAGGCCGGTTGCCTGATCGTCCTCGACAGTACCGGGAAGGTGGTTAAGACAATTTGGGGTAATCACATCAATGGTCCGTGGGATATGACGGCGGTGGATGGCGGAAGCCTGGTAGCCCTCTTCGTGACCAATGTCCTCAACGGCACAGTCGCGGCGAAGGGCAGTGTCGTCCATCGCGGTACGGTGGTCCGCTTGTTGATCGGCATTGTCGATCACAAAGCGCCTGAGTTGATTGATAGCACAGTCGTTGCCTCCGGCTTTCCCGAGCGCACCGACCCTGCCGCTCTGGTGATCGGCCCGACGGGTGTGGCGTTTGACGACGACTCAGGAATTCTGTACGTTGCAGACAGCCTGAACAATCGGATTACGGAAATTCCCCGTGCATTATTCCGCATGAACTCCGCGGGCACCGGGAGGATCGTGTCCAAGGGCGGAGCCTTCAATGTTCCCCTCGGTCTTGCCTTGGCGCCGGATCATCACATCCTGACCGCGAACGCAAACGACGGCAAGATCGTCGAAACCAATCCGAAAACCGGCAAGCAGGTTGCCTCCAAACTTGTCGACAACACGGGCGGACCACCTCCAGGATCAGGCGCATTATTTGGTCTGATTGCCGTTAACGATGGCGTTTATTTCGTGGATGACGCCTCGAACACGCTCGACTTGCTTCATTGAAGCATTTTCGCAATGACTGTGGTGTGGTAGGAGCAGCGAGGTGTGGTTTTCTTTGAGAGAAAACCACGCTAAACCTTCTCCAGGCGCGCATCGATACTGAGACGCCCGGGCCCGGTAAAGAGAATCGCCGCGAACACCGTAATGTAGACCGCGACGAGCTCCACGTGACCCTCCTTGAAGAACGCTGCGTGGTGCACGAAGAAAAACGCGGTTAGCAAATTGGTCAGGATGACGGCTGCTGCTGGACGGGTGACCAGGCCAAGCAACACCAGGAGCGAACAGATGCCGTCGCTGAGCAGTGCGAAGGCAAGGCCAAAGTGAGCGCCCACATGCAGCGGGTCAGGGAAGTGCTGCACCATGGTGGAGTAGCCCGTAAGCTTCTCTACCCCGTGTTTGAGAAAAAGGCTGAGTCCGGCACCGAACCGCAGAACCAACAGACCGAGGTCGAGACTCCGTTGGCCCAGTTGCGTGGTGAAAAACCTGCGGTTCTTCATATCGTTTCTTTCTCCTTGCCGGTCTGCACTCTTTCTACGAAGCGGTTTTCCAGGGAATATGCGTGTATTGCGCTCCAGCGATCAGACATGAGAGGGTAAACGAAAGTTTTAGCGTCATCAACCCTAAGCGACGCGGCAGACGCTCGCGTAATCTCATTGCAGAATAATCTCTTCAGCCTCCAAGGCGGCCCGCGTCCGATGCAGGGCAGATACGACGCCGTCGGCGCAATTCAAGCTGGATGATGCGGAGTGGCACTCTATGATCGCGGCGGTGATTGCAAATCCTGGGCAGACGAGGAGTGCGGACGCAAATGCATTTCTTGAAGAGTATTCAATCCAGGCGAGCAGTCCCGTTGAGCCTCTGATGTTAGCTGCCCTCGAGCGGCAGCACTGTCCAGCCTTCAACCATGTCGAGCAAAAAGAGCGCGGCTAAAAGACCCTTGGAGTCGAGCAACACCAAATGGTCACCCTGGATCTCAGCGGTTGCTGCGATCACCGTTCTCGTCGCTAACTCGGGCGACTTGAACTTTACGAGGAAGGTCTTATCTTCCACTTCGGCCAACGTTCTGCTGGAGCACTGCTGCGGTGCTGAATCCAGCACTTTATTTCGGTCAGCACCTACTCTCTGTTTAGAGAGGTCAGTCACCGTCACCGAAATGCGTTCGGGTTGCGGTGACTTAAATCATGCCAAGTCATCTGCTCACCGTCAGGCGGTCGCCTATGAGCTCGCTCTGCTCTGCGGGCTCAGCGTAAGAAAGCAAAGCGACACTAGTGGACCGTCGTTGCGATCAAGGATTCTTCGGCGTCGAAGATCGCGAGTTCAACCAATTGGCTGATCAAATCGAGAGGCACGGATTCATGCCGGCTCCCATTTATCTCAACCGACCAATTGTCGTCGTCGTCAAAGCGCCAAACCCTGAAATTAATTTGCCGCATGTCATCCTCCCAAACCAATGAAGCCGCGTCGTGTAATTTGTCCGTTTCTTCAAACGCATGACGAACCGTTGCCGGAATGCCTAAAAACTGAAACGTCACCCCATCGCCCGGCGATATGGTGTCAAACTAGCGTGCGAGATTGTGTCAACGGTGAAGAGAGAGGATACTCGCGAGTGCTTAATTTGAAATCGGGCACGCTATCACCCCGTCTTCCAAATGCTAGTTGCGATTCCCCGCAACCCATCCGCACCAGCACCCCCCGATGCTGGTACGAAGGAATTGTGGAGAATCGCGACTACTCCGCAAGACTAATGCGGAAGCCTTGCACAATCACGTTGAATTACGTAACCAGGCAGTCTTAATAGTACTTATAGAAGCGTGCAGCCCTTACTCGCTCATAATGTGTCACTTTGATACATTACGAGCAAGCTGGTTGGATGCAGACGCCGACATTTAGGTATATTTCGATATCATGAAACAAATGTGAATTGTTTTGAACCAGACGCTGTACGAATGGATCCGCAGATAGCATGGCAGTAACGCTGGTGGAGTACCTCGGTAAGGTTGTGGAAAACCAGGGAGCAGTGAAAGGTAACCTGTCCTGCTCTTCCCCTGTACCACAAAGTTAAACAGTGGCTGCTTGACCCGCCTTAAAAGCGCTTCAACTTCTTCTCGGCGCACCGTACGTATCCTTCGTAAGCAGTTGTTTTCGCGCGAAGGCTCGTCAGGTGTAGCGAGTTTTTCCGCAACCTATGAAGCTGAAGTTGCGGACAAACAATTTCCCAGCAGATCGGATGTCGCTGGTTCAGGTTCACCCGTGCCGCTGACCGGAATTGCCAATGACCCGCAACTACAGTTGGGACATTGTCATTCGGTACATAATCATTTTGTAACCGTAGGAGTGGCAACGGAAAAACATCATCGTGGCCAGCAGAATCTATATGGTAGTTGGACGTACCCCTAACGATCCAGACGTTTTGCCAGAGATGGGCTTTCGGCTCATGGCGCACGGTATCGCAACCACGATGACCCGGCAGAGGCATGCCGTGATTCTCAGTGTGGGGCTTTACTCAGAAGAAGACTACAGGGTCTTATCTGCCAGATTCGGCGGAGACTACGATCATTACCAGATCCTGAACGATGCTGCCGTAGAAGCCTGCAAAGCGGTCAACTTCCAGATGAAGCCTCTCGGGGCTATAGCATTTTCGTAATTGGTGTAGACCGAAGCCACCCGCCTTTTCGTGGTTTTCTCTCAAAGAAAACCACACCTCACTGCTCTTACCAGACCACAGTAATTGCGAAAATGCTTTATATCCTCCGCAAAACTGAACCGGCCCAGGATCGTGCTTGATCTGCGCTCTTCACGGTGAAGCCGATCGTGATCCCCTGGCCTTAAAGATCAGGGAACACTTCTGGGCCCCTCGGGGGCCTCGTCCTGGCCTGGTCCAGATCCGATGGAGTCCTGCTGCTCCTCCAGCGTCGAGCCAGGCGCTGCTGCAAGAGAAAACTCTCATGCGCAAATAATTCCTGCCGCCTTTGCCTGCCGCCTCTGCTGGATGCGTATATTGGAAGGACACATGATGCATCGCCGGAGATTCCTGCAAACTTCTGCCGCTTTGGCCGTGATGTCTACTGTGCGCGCCCGCGCCAACGGCCGCTTACCCATTGCGATGGCAGTTGAATACAACATGCTGCCCACAACCATCTCCATCTTCGAACGGTTTCAGCTTGCGAAGGACTGTGGTTTTGAACGGATCGAGTGCCCCACCACGCGCGACCGGGGCGATGCGGAGAAAATGAAGGCGGCGTCAGAGAAGGTCGGATTGCCGATTCATTCGGTGATGAATATGGACCACTGGAAATATCCATTTTCATCGGCCGATCCGGCCGCGGTGGAACGGAGCCTGGATGGTGCGCGCGTCTCCATACGCAATGCGCATATGTGGGGAGCTTCGACCGTTCTCCTGGTGCCTGCCGTTGTGAACGCCCAAACGACCTACAAGCAAGCCTATGAGCGCTCGCAAACGGCTATTCGGAAGTTGATCCCTCTTGCCGAGGAGCTGCATGTGACGCTGGCGCTGGAGGAAGTGTGGAACAAGTTCCTCCTCAGTCCACTCGAATTTGCTCGTTATATCGACGAGTACAATTCGCCGCGGATTCGCGCTTATTTCGACGTGGGCAATGTAGTGTTATACGGCTACCCGCAGGATTGGATCCGAACCCTCGGCAAACGAATCGCCAAGTTGCACATCAAGGACTTTTCATTCCGGGAAGACAAGGTCAGGGGTGATCACGTGGCTGCATGGGTAGCGTTGGGTGAGGGCGACATAGACTGGAAGGCCGTCTACGAGGCGCTTCGCGATATCGACTATCAAGGTACCGCGACTTTGGAACTGGATCCGGGCAAGGCTGACGATCTGAAAGAAATGCGCCGCCGGTTGGGGCTCATCCTATCGGGCGAACTTTCGGCAAAAGCCTGATCCAGGCCTGATCGATCCAGGTCTGATCCAGGTCTGATCCAGGACTGATCCAGGACCAACCGCGCACATTTGCGGTTCCTGCTGAGCGCCATCGTTCTCAAAGGCCCGGATCCCAGCACCGATAGAATGCACCGATAGAATATATTCGCCTCATGGCACTCATGCGCGGAATTGTCTATCTGCTTGCCGGCATCGCACCTTTAACGGCGTCGGCCCAGGCGCCCGTCTCGCAGTTGCCCGAAGGGCCCCACCGCGAAACGGTTCAACGCATCTGCTCCACCTGTCATTCTGTTCAGATATTTGTGGGCCAGGGCATGACCCGCGAGCAATGGGGCGGTGTCGTCTCCAGCATGATTGGACGGGGCGCGAAGATTTCAGACGCCGAGTTCGACGAAATCGTCGAGTACCTCGGCAAAACCCTGCCCCCGGGCAATACCGCCGTCGCGGCCAGTCCCAGCAAGCCAATCGCGGGCACGCCAGTCGCCGACGCGCCTAAGCATAAAGCAAGCCTGATCGACCAGGCAGGATCGAATGACAAGCAAGTCGTCAATGACGATGCTGCGGCCCGCGGCAAGACAATTTACATCGCGCAATGCATCACCTGCCATGGAACCCATGCGCGCGGAAACAGCCGCAGCGCTGACCTGGTGCGATCGGTAGTCGTTCTTCATGACCGCTACGGAAGCACCCTGGGCCCTTATCTCGCCCAGGGGCACCCGGCGAACAATCCAGTGACGCTCACCCAGGACCAGACGGTGGACTTGTCTCACTTCCTGCATCAGCAGGTGGCCGACACCCTGCGCACGGGGCCGAATAATCATGTGCTCAACATCCTGGTCGGTGACGCCACTGCGGGTAAAGCCTACTTCTACGGAGCGGGAAAGTGCAGTCAGTGCCACTCGCCCGAGGGAGACCTGGCGCACATCGCCCGCAAGTACGATGCACCCAGCCTGCAACTGAAGGTGGTGTTTCCGCAGAACCGGGCCGTCGCGCGTGAGGGAAGTTCGAATGCGAGCAAACCCGTCACGGCCACTGTCACGACCGGGTCCGGAGAAAGCGTAACCAGGGTGGTGACGGAGGGGGTGGTGACGGAGATTGACGATTTCAACATTTCGCTGCGCGATGCGTCGGGGCGTTATTACAGTTTCGTCCGCGGACCGGGAGTCAAGGTGGAGAAGCACGATCCTTACGCCGCTCACGTGGCGCTGCTCGACGAGTACACCGACCAACAGATTCACGATGTGGTGGCGTATCTGGAGACCCTGCAATGAAGCTTCTCTCGACGCTGTGTCTCGCTTTGCTTGCCTTTGCGCCTCTGCCCGCTTTGCCGCTCGATTCCACGCCCCCTGCCGGGGGTGGGGTGGACATCTCCCTGCTGGTGCATCCTACGCCGGATAGTTGGCCGACCTACAACGGCGACTACTCGGGCCGGCGTTTCAGCTCGCTCAAGTCGATCAGCGATCAAAATGTGAAAGCGCTGAGCCTGGCGTGGATGTATCAACTGCCAAGGAACGGCGCTGTGTCCGGCGGCCGTTTGGCGGGCACGCCGCTGGTGGTGAACGGGGTGATGTACATCACTGTTCCCGATAAAGTGTGGGCGCTCGATGCACGCACCGGCCGCGTACTTTGGAACTTTGTCTGGACCTCGAAGGGCGGCATTCACCTGGGAAATCGGGGCGTCGGCATCGCAGGGAATTCGCTTTACTTTGAGACGCCAGACTGCAACCTGGTCTCTTTGAATCTGGCCGACGGAAAAGAGCGGTGGAGTAAGCCCATTTGCGACCGGGACCAGATGTATTACGCCTCAGTAGCTCCCGTCTTAGTTAGGAATCACATCATCACGGGTGTCAGCGGAGACGATCTCGATCGGCCGGGGTTTCTGGAGGCGCACGATCCAGAGACGGGCGAGCTGCAGTGGCGCTGGTCGGTCGTGCCGAGGCCGGGCGAGCCGGGCTCAGAAACCTGGCCGAATGCCGAGGCTATGGCGCATGGCGGCGGCATGACGTGGATACCCTCCACGTACGACCCGGAGTTGAACCTGCTGTATGTGGGCACGGGAAATCCGCAACCGGTCATCGCGGGCAAAGGGCGCGAAGGAGCGAACCTCTTCACCGAATCGATCGTGGCGTTGAATGCGGATACCGGTAAACTCGTCTGGTATTTTCAGCCCTCGCCGCACGACACCCACGACTGGGATGCCGTGGAAACACCGGTTCTGTTCGATGGCGAAATCGATGGCAAGCCGCGCAAGCTATTGGCGCAGGCTAGCCGCAACGGTTGGTTCTTCGTGCTCGATCGCGAGACGGGAAAGAACTACGTCAGCACGTCGTATGTGAAAACCAACTGGACAAAAGGCATCGATGCGAAGGGGCAACCCATTCCGAACCCGGCGAAGGAGCCGCAGATTGCCGGTGTGCTGGTTTCGCCTAACGCAGTGGGTGCAGTCAATTGGCCCCCGCCTTCCTTCAGCCCCGAGACGGGCTTGTTTTATGTGAACGCAACACGGTCATTCGGAATCTACTACATCTTTGACGACACGGATAAGCCCGAAGGGTGGGGCGGTCATGACCTGGGCGAGTGGTCAGAATCGATGCTGCAGGCGATCGACTACCGTACCGGCAAAGTCAAGTGGAGCCACAAGTGGGAGACGGCGGGCAACGACGGTGGTCTGCTCAGTACCGCCGGTAACCTCGTGTTTGCCGGCGATCCAAATAACAATCTGGTGGCGCTGAATGCGACCACCGGTGATCCGTTATGGCATGCCAACCTCGGCAATCCCGTGTCGAACGCTGCCATCACGTATGAACTGGATGGACATCAGTATCTCGTCGTGGGTGCGGGCGACAAACTGTTCACGTTCGTCATGAACTAAACGAACTCAGCAAACAGCCTCGCCGCAGCGAGCAGCCTCGCCGCAGCGAGCAGCCTCGCCGCAGCGAGCAGCCTCGCCGTTCGTCTCCTCCCTGCTGGTGAGAAATGCAGCCTAAGGTTAGCCTAAGGTGGGCTAGAGCATTTTCACTTCTACTCTGCACAGGAGGGTGCGGCGAAGTGCGGCTTTTCTTCCACCCCAGCAAGCAAGCTTGCCGGGGACCCCGGTACTTGAGGAAAAGCCGCCATGGGAGTCGTTGCTCTGTAAACACCAGAAGTGAAAATGCTGTAGGCGGAACCAGATGTGGGACACCTCAAGCCTCACCCCCATCGCCGCATTCGTTAAACTGGTGCAGGCACATTCGCCCACACAGAACGGAGCTTGCATTGGAACTGAACCCCGTATCGCTGATTGGCTTTGAAAATGGCGCAAAGGCAGCCGCATTCACCGGGATGAATCCCGCGACCGGCTTATCCCTCGAGCCAACCTTTTTTTCCGCAAGCACCAACGATCTGGAACGCGCCGCCGTTCTCGCACAGGCTGCTTTCCCGATCTACAGCAATCTCTCGGGCAAAGAGAAAGGGGCATTCCTGCGCCGCATTGCGGCTGCGATTGAGGCAGCGGCCCCGGCCATCGTTTCGCGCGCCCAACTGGAAACAGCTCTGCCTGAAGCTCGCCTGCAGGGAGAAGTGGGACGCACCTGCGGCCAGCTAAGAATTTTCGCCGAAGTGGTCGAAGAAGGTTCCTGGGTCGATGCACGCATCGACATTGCCAATCCTGAGCGCAAGCCGCTACCCAAGCCTTCCATCCGTTCCATGCACAAGCCGCTCGGCCCGGTCGCCGTGTTCGGCGCCAGCAATTTTCCGCTGGCCTTCTCGGTAGCCGGAGGAGATACCGCCTCCGCTCTCGCCGCCGGCAATCCCGTGATCGTGAAAGCTCACCCAGCCCATCCCGGAACCAGCGCCCTGGTCGGCCAGGCCATTCGTGACAGCGTCAAGGCTTCTGGCCTGCCCGAAGGCGTGTTCTCGATGCTCTTTGACGCAGGCATAGAGGTAGGCGTCCAACTGGTACAACACCCGGTCATTAAGGCGGTTGCCTTTACCGGGTCTTACGCCGGCGGCACCGCATTGATGAAACTGGCAGCCGCTCGTCCTGAGCCGATTCCTTGCTACTCAGAAATGGGCAGCGTAAATCCCGTCTTTGTCCTTCCCGGCGCACTCAACAAACGTGGCGCCGCGGTCGCCGCCGGCCTGCAGGCTTCCTTCACCCTCGGCGCGGGCCAGTTCTGTACCAAGCCTGGACTCGTGCTCGTACCACAGGAGGACGGCACACCCGGCTTCTTAAAAGAACTGGGCGAAAAGGTAAGCAGCACGCCAACGCAGACCCTGCTCACCAAAGCGATTGCCGACCGTTACACCTCGGCCGTCAAGAGCCGTAAGGCCGCCACCGAGGCTGGAGTGCTGGCCGAAGGCGCGAGTGTAGAACAGTCCGCCGCCGCCAAGGTGCAGGCGTCGCTCTTCGTTGCCGAGTACAAAGACCTGGTCAAACATCATGACCTCGCGCAAGAGATCTTCGGCCCTACCACGGTTGTCGTCGGCTACCAGGACCGCAAGCAACTGCTGGCGGTTGCCGAGCAGCTGGAAGGTCACCTGACCGCTACCCTGCAAGGGGAAGAGAGCGAACTGGCCGATTATGCAGATTTGATCAACATCCTCACCCGCAAGGTGGGCCGCCTGATCCTCAACGCCTACCCGACCGGAGTAGAAGTCTGTCATGCCATGGTGCATGGCGGACCGTTTCCCGCGACCAGCGATGGCCGTTCCACGTCAGTAGGTACCCAGGCGATCTATCGCTTCACCCGCCTGGTGTGCTTCCAGTCATTTCCTGACGTCGTGCTTCCCGACGAGCTCAAGAGTAGTAATCCGCTGGGAATCATGCGCATGGTGGATGGAGACCGAACACGCACCCCATTCGTGTAGCCTGCATTCCTCACACGGTTGAGAACGATTGAGAAACGCGGCTTGATATCGCTTGGCGGGGAGTGCAACAAACCTGCGGGTGCCCCATCCTTCGCTTTTTTGGCGAAGGGTGGGTTACCACGACCGTGTATGTTGAGATTTGTGGCTTAGAGATTTGTGGCTTCCCACCCTTGCCGGAAAAGCACCGTCAAGGACCCCGGATTTCCCGCACGCTAAGCTGGATACATCAGCGTGTGCGGCTTTCTTCAAAGGAAAGCCGCATGAAGGATATCTGGCTCACGGAACTCGACGGGAAATCCGGGGGGATGGGGCACCCGGAGGTTCGTTGCACTCCCCGGCCGCCGCACAGCACAGCCTCGCCGCAGCGAGCACCCTCTTCGCTCCTCTCCTCCCTGGTCGTGAGCAATGCAGGGAGGCGCGCTCCTGTAAGCTGGCAAGCAGTTGGAAAGCGCGGTAGAGATGATGCGAACCAAAGCCGAGGGGTTCTGCGATCCTGAGTTGCAGGGTGTCTATCGGGCCATTCGTGAACGGCGTGATGTCCGCTCAGGGTTTCTGGCCGAGCCGCTCGCCGACGATGTTCTGCTGCGCCTGCTGGAGGCTGCGCACAACGCGCCTTCCGTAGGGCTTATGCAGCCGTGGCGGTTCATCGTGGTTCGCGATCGGCAGGTACGCAGCAGGGTGCGCGACATTTTTGCCCAGGCCCAGCAGGTAGCGGCCGAGTCCTACGAAGGCGAACGCGGAGAACTGTACCGTGGGCTAAAGCTCGAGGGCATTCTGGAAGCGCCGCAGAATGTCTGCATCGCCTGTGACCCCGTGAGCGAGCGCGGTCATCGTCTGGGGCGACACTCCATGCCGGAGACGGCCATCTATTCCGCGGTGTGCGCTGTGCAGAATCTCTGGCTGGCGGCAAGGGCAGAGGGGATCGGCGTGGGATGGGTAAGCATCCTCGATCCCGAGGCGTTAAAGAGGCTGTTAGGCATTCCGCCGCAGATGGTTCTGGTAGCGTATCTGTGCCTGGGCTACGTCGATCAATTCCAGCCCAAACCGGAACTGGAGCGAGTTGGCTGGGAACAGCGCGTGCCGCTCAAGGACGTCGTCCGCCTGGACCACTACGAGGGCAAATCATTTTTAGAATAGAAGCCGCATGGGTAGCCCGGCCTAACCTCTGTGGGCTTCGATTCTTCTTGATGAAAAACCCAGTCTAATTAGGGCTTCGCTGGGGGACGGCCGGAAAAGTAAGTGCTAACAGGGAGCGAGGTTTCAGCATGGGTCTAAATATGGGCCGAAGCATGGGTTTAAACAGGCGCGATTTTCTGATGAGAGTGGGCCAGGCCGGCGGATACGGCGCTGCCTACACCATGATGCAGTCGTTGGGCTTGCTGCCTGTTTTGAAGTCTTCAGCGTCCACTGTGGACCATGCCCCAGGTTCCGGTAAAGGCAAGAGAGTCGTCATCCTGGGTGGCGGCATCGCCGGCCTGGTATCGGCCTATGAGCTAGGCAAGCTGGGATACACCTGCACCGTTCTCGAAGCCCGAGAGCGCATCGGCGGCAGGAACTGGACCGTACGCAACGGCACCCGGGTCGACTTCACCGACGGCTTTACCCAGACCTGCAGGTTCGGCCCGGGGCTTTACCAGAACGCAGGCCCGGCCAGGCTACCCTCGGTTCACCACAATATGCTCGGCTATTGCCATGAGCTCGGCGTGCCGCTTGAGGTCGAAGTGAACGCCTCGCGCAGTGCGTTGCTCCAGGCAGATGATCTCAACGATGGCAAGCCGGTAAAAAACCGGCAGGTGGAATACGACACCCGCGGGCATGTTTCCGAATTGCTGGCCAAGAGTGTCAAGCGGGGCGCACTCGACCAGGAGCTGAACGCAGATGACAAGGAACAGATGCTGGCTTTCCTTGAGCAATACGGCGGCCTCTCCCCGGACTTGTTCTACAAGGGCTCACCTCGTGCCGGATACAAAGTCTTCCCCGGTGCTGCCGATACCATCGGCGCCGTGAACGATCCTTTGGACATGCGTGCTCTGCTTTCCGCACATCTGTGGCGAGAGCTGATGGAAGAAGACGAAATTTACTGGCAGGCCACGATGTTCCAACCCGTGGGAGGCATGGACCAGATTCCCATGGCCTTCAAAAAGAAATTGGGGTCAGTGATTCGTTCGCGCGCCGAAGTCACACGGATACGCCAGAGCCCCTCCGGCGTCAAAGTGGTCTATCGCGATCTACCTTCAGGCAAACACGAAACCATAAGCGCGGACTACTGCGTCTGCGCACTGCCGCTCACCATCCTCAAGACTTTGGATACTGACTTCTCGCCGGAATTTCAGGCCGCGATCACTGCGGCGAACTATGACTCGGCCTACAAAGTCGCATGGGAGTCACGCCGCTTCTGGGAACAGGAATCGAACATCTATGGCGGCATCTCGTTTCTTCGTCAGCCGGTCGATACGGTGTGGTATCCCAGCGCAGGTTTCTTTTCGAAGACCGGCATTATTTTGGGCGGTTACGGCGTAGAAAACGGTTCGGCGTTCGGCAAGTTGCCCGACCCGCAGGCCAAGCTGGCCGCATCGCGCAACTCCATTGAATTGCTGCACCCTGGCTGCGCAAAGGAGCTGAAGAACCCGATCTATGTGAGCTGGGGACAGATCCCGTACAACCTCGGCTCCTGGGTAAGCGGCGGTGATGAGGGTAGTTCGTCCGCCTACGAGACCTGGATTCAGCCGCAGGGTCGCGTGTTTCTAGCCGGAGACCACGCCAGCCACATCGTAGCTTGGCAAGAGGGCGCTGCCGTTTCCGCAGTGCGCGCGGTCAACCTGATCGGAGAAGCTGCAGCCAAGGCTTAGATCGCATTTCTCACACGGATGAGAACGATAGAGAAACGCGGCTTGATACCGCTTGGCCTCGAGTGCAACCAACCTGCGGGTGCCCCATCCTTCGCTATTTTTGCGAAGGGTGGGATACCACGACCGTGTGCGTTGAGATTTGTGGTTTCCTTTGCGGGAGGGAGAAAGACGTCCGTCTTAGGACGAGCGGTACTGCTCACGGCTTCGCAGCAGATTGCAGAACCTTTGCCAGGGCAGCTTTCTTACCGATGTCCACCGGCCCTGAAGTGCGCCACAAAACCTGCCCGCTCTTATCCGTCACCAGCACAACCACTTCCTGCTGCGAAGTGACCTGCAGCGACTGGAGAAACGGTCCCTCATCGACATAGAGAGGGACGGTGTAGTGCCGAGGCTGTGCGGCCGACTGCGCGCCCCGCAATGACGCATTCTGCCACCACTTATACAAAGCATTCTGACGGGGAGAGATCGGAAGTATCCAGATGAATTGGACTGGGGTTTGGGCTGGGGTTTGGACCCGCGAAGGCTCAACCTGCGCGGACGCTGCAAACCAGGCATCCACGGCCTGTTGTTGATTCCGCTGAAAGTAGAGAATCAGCACATTCAGAGGCTCCGCAAAGTCTTGCGGGAGCGTGACCTTCTGGCGGTCGAGCGCAGAGGCGCTTACCGGCGGTAGCGAAGCTCGCTGCGGCGAGGAAGCTCGCTGCGGCGAGGATGCCGGCGGAGAGGCCTGAAAATTCAGAGCGGTTGCCAAGGTGCAGGGAACCGCGAGCAGGAAAAGTGCCAGGGTACGATGCGGTCTCATGCGTTATAGGGCCAGCTTCTTACCGATAGTAACGCAGTCACTTCCGGCGCTCGCTATTCTTTTGATGCAGCGAGACTGCAGATCGCAAATGCCCGTGGCGGTGCCCGCTATTTTTTTGATGCAGCGAGACTGCAGATCGCAAATGCCCGTGGCGGTGCCCGCTATTCTTTTGATGCAGCAAGACTGCAGATCGAGAGTACCCGTGGCGGTCGCGTATCATAAAAGGGGGAGAGCCTATGCCTTTTTCGCCTGAGCGCCACAGCTTCCAAACCGACGATGCACGCCTTCGGCCCATTGCCGATAAAGTGTTGGCGGGTGAGCGTCTCGATCTCAACGATGGTGTTGCCCTCTATCGCTCGGGAGACGTGCTGGCTGTAGGCTGGCTGGCCAACCACGTGCGTGAGCGTCTTCACGGCAACGTGGCATATTTCAACGTCAACCGGCATATCAACCCAACCAACGTGTGTGTCGCAGCATGCCGTCTGTGCGCCTTCGGCCGCCGAAAGGGCAGCCCAGGCTCTTACACGATGGCTCTTGAAGAGGCATGGCAGGTGGCAGCCTCGGGCTACAGTGAAGCGGTGACCGAGTTCCATATCGTGGGTGGTCTGCATCCTGATTTGCCGTTTGAATATTTCCTCGATTTGGTCGCCGGTCTCAAGGAACGCTTTCCGCAAGTGCACATCAAGGCCTTCACCATGGTGGAAGTGGCCTACCTGGCGCGTCGCGCCAAGCTGTCGATTGCCGAGACACTCACGAAGATGAAAGCCGCGGGCGTGGACTCATTACCCGGGGGCGGCGCAGAGATTTTCTCCGATCGTGTGCGCCACATCATCTGTGATCACAAGATCGACGGCAACGAGTGGCTGGAGACAGCCCGTACCGCGCACAACTTGGGCCTGCGTTCGAACGCGACGATGCTCTATGGGCACGTGGAGAACGACGAGGATCGCGTCGATCACATGATCCGGCTGCGCGCAGTGCAGGATGATACCGGCGGCTTTCAGACGTTTATTCCGCTGGCGTTTCATCCAGCCAACACCGCGCTCGACCATCTGCATACGACCACTGGACTGACTGACATCCGGCAGATCGCCGTGAGCCGCCTGATGCTCGACAATTTTTCGCACATCAAGGCCTATTGGCAGATGATGTCCGCCAAAATCGCGCAGATCGCCTTACGCTTCGGCGCCGACGATATCGATGGAACCGTGGTCGAGGAAAAAATCTACCACGATGCTGGCGCTACGACACCGCAGGGCATGCGTCGCGCCGACCTGATGCGCCTCATCACAGAAGCCGGCCGCGAGCCTATCGAGCGCGACACACTCTACCGCAATGTCGTGCGCCACGAAGATACCTTTACGGTCGCCGTGTAGTGGATTTGCCTTGTGCCACGGTGTTCTCCGGATGCTCGAAGGAAAACCGTACCTCAGGGGCTAAAGCCCTCTTCAATGCTGGAGGCATAGTGGCACGGCCTAAAGGCCGTGCTCTACCTGTCTGTCCGAATTTGGATTTCCGCCGTCGCAGCCTTAGGCTTTCGCGCGGCTCTCGGCGGGAGGATTCAACCCCGGCATGGGCGGTATCCGTGTGGCGCCTGCATTCGGGTTAGACAATCGGGCCTTCCGCTTGCGGCGCACCTCCCGGATTGCCACCAAAATCAATCCAGTGAACGTAGTTGCCAGCAGAATGATGGCGTAGGGGCCATGCAACTCCGTCACCTCGCCGTATAACAAAGCGAGACCCGCAAAAACAAAAAAGAGATGAGCGCAGAACACCTCCAGCGAAGCCTTGCCCAGGGTGAGAAACGGCTCCACCAGCACCAGCTTCGTCAGATATTTCCGCGCGCCATAGATGAGACAGGAAAGGGCGAAGAGATTCAGTACCCGCAGCGGACCAATCTGCCATTTATCAAGGGAAAGCCCAAGCGTCTGCGGTGTCAGGTGAGGGCCGAGCCATTCGTGCCGCACACCGAGGAAGAAGAGGCAGATCGCGACACTCGTAGGGAATACCCATCCGGGCAGCCTGCTTAAAGGATTCGTTCCCTGGGCAGACTTGGCGCCGAGCCACAAGGCCACAACCCACAGCCCCTGCCAGGCAAATAGATTAAACGCACCCGTTTCCTGCAAGGGTATGTGCAGGCCCGTGGCGTTCACCACCAGGGCATGCATCCAGGTACGCAGGCCATACTGCGCCAGCAGCCAGACAGAACCGCTCACGATCAGGATGGGACTCCACCCCCGTCGCACAGCGACACTGAGGATGTAAGGCGTCGCCAGCAGGAATGTGACGTACATGGGCAGGATGTCCAGCAAGGGCGGACAGTAGATAAGCAGGACCGATCCGATGATCGCGGTGAGCGGATGGGCTAGATAGAAATTCAGCAGGTTGTACAGTGCCGCGTGACGCGTATACACGGCAAATGCGGCGACGACGGTGAACACCATGGTGAGCAGGACCAGGTGATATCCATAGACCTTGAGCGCTCGTTTCCACAGCTTGCTGCGCACCTCAGGGCCGTCCTCCTGAGCCTTGTGAATGTAGAGAATCGCTACCAGCATTCCAGAAAGAAATACGAACCCTTCGGCGGACGAGACAAACCCAAACGGTTGATTGACCATTTCACTGAGGCGTGTGGGCAGGTGGGTCAGCGTCATCCAAACCAGGAACAGTCCGCGCAATGCGTCCAGGTCAGGCCGCCTCTGGATTTTGCCGAGGTGAATCACTTTTCTCGATGCTGCTTTTACATCCACGGCACACACCTGCACCTCGTGCGTCTGAGGTCTACCTCATGAGACGCAGTTTGCGCGCAGAGGTTGCGCAATTGAACTTAGTAGGCGGGAATCCCGGTGATACTTTGCCCAATAATCAGTGCGTGGATATCGTGCGTGCCCTCGTAGGTCTTGACCGACTCGAGGTTCATCATGTGACGCATGATCGGATAATCATCCGTGATGCCGTTGCCGCCCAGAACGTCGCGCGCCATGCGGGCAATCTCGAGTGCTGCCCACACGTTGTTTCGCTTGGCCATGGAAATGTGCTCGAAACTCACCTTGCCGGCATCTTTCAGACGCCCCACCTGTAGAGCCAGCAACTGTCCTTTGGTGATCTCGGAAATCATCCAGGTCAATTTCTCCTGCACGAGTTGATGGCTGGCGATCGGTTCTTCGCGGAATTGCTTACGCACGAGTGCGTACTGCAACGCGGTGTCATAGCAGGACATCGCCGCTCCCAGAGCGCCCCAACTGATGCCGTAACGTGCCTGGTTCAGGCACATGAGCGGAGACTTGAGCCCTCCTGTACCGGGCAAGAGGTTGGCGGCGGGAACACGCACATCCTGGAGCGAAAGGCCTGAAGTGACCGAGGCCCGCAGGGACCACTTGCCATGCACGTCGTACGCTGAGAATCCAGGACGGTTGGTCTCGACCAGAAAGCCGCGTACTTTGTCGTCCTCGTCGTCCACCTTGGCCCAGATGACGGCGACATCGGCGATGGAGCCGGAGGTGATCCACATTTTCTCGCCGTTGAGCACGTACTCGTCGCCTTCCTTGCGGGCGCGGGTGCGCATGCCTCCGGGATTCGAACCAAAGTCAGGTTCGGTCAGTCCGAAGCATCCCAGTTTCTCTCCGGTCGCCAGTTTCGGCAGCCATTCATTTTTCTGTGCGTCGCTGCCGAAGGTGTAGATCGGGTACATAACCAATGCGGATTGCACGCTGACGAAACTGCGCAGGCCGGAATCGCCGCGTTCCAGTTCCTGCATCACCAGGCCATACTCAACATTCGACATGCCGGCGCAGCCGTAGCCCTCGATGTTAGCGCCGAAGAAACCAAGTTGCCCCATAGGCTTGATCAGCTCACGCGGAAAGCGCCCATCGCGGTTGCACTGCTCGATGATGGGAATCACGTTGTCTTCCACGAACTGGCGCGTGGTATCGCGCGACAGAAGCTCATCACCGGAAAGCAACCCGTCGAATTGTATGAAATCGACGCCTTTAAACTTGAACGCCATGGCGGTAGGCACCTCAGATTGATTTTATTGGACTCACCGGCGTAGCCAACCCGCGGATGGATGAAACGGGGGTAGGGAAGAGCTTACAAGTTCGGGCAGGCATCGAGTGTTGTGGTCTGTTGGCACGGCTTAATGCTCGCTGCGGCGAGGTAGGCTATGCCCTACGTTCGCAGGTCTGCAACTTTTTTTGGCACAAACTAACAGGTAGGGCACGGCCTTTAGGCCGTGCCAATACGCCTTCAACCTGGAAAGGGGCTTCAGCCCCTGAGGTACGTTCTTTCGCTCAAGGTAATGTGGCGAGCCGAAGAGAAAGCGTACCTCAGGGCCTAAAGGCCATCAAGTGCTGTGACTGTTGGCACGGCCTAAAGGCCGTGCCCTACCACTGCCGCGCCCTCCCTTTCCATTGGCGAGGCTTATTGGGAAATCCGGATGGAGTGAATCTGATTAGCAGCGCGTCACGAGAGATATTCTTTTAGGAACGGATCGTCGCAGTGCACCAGGTCATGCGTGGAACCATCGAACACGATGTGGCCATCGTGCAACACCAGAAAGTTGGTCATGGGGTCGAGACCGCCATTCGGAATCGGGACCATGTGGTTCGCATCACGGTCGAAGGTGTGCGTTGCCAGGGTAAACGCATCCTGCAGGCGATGCGTCACCAATAGGGAACTGGTGCGATACACATCGCGCTGCTTCATCACCAGCTCGACGATCGTGGTCGAGGTGATGGGGTCCAGACCGCCCGTTGGGGAATCGTAAAGTAGCAGATCGGGGCGGTTCACAATAGCCCGGGCGATCGCAACGCGGCGCCGCATGCCGCCGGAAAGCTCTGAGGGAAATTTATCCAGCGTGTGCTCGAGTTCCACAAACCGCAGCGCCTCGGTCGCGCGTTCGGTAGCTTCCGCTTCCGGCACTTTTTGTTCCATCATGCGGTAGGCCACGTTGTCGCGTACTGTCAGGGAGTCGAACAGTGCGCCTTCCTGAAACACCATGCCAATGCGTCCCCGCAACTGAAAGAGTTGTTCCTCCGGCATGTGGTTGAGTTCTTCTCCGAAGACCGTCACGGCGCCCGAGTCTGGTTTCATCAAGCCATTGCAGAGCTTCAGCAGAACGCTCTTGCCGCTGCCTGCGGGTCCAAGCAGAATGCGGGTCTGACCGGGCAACACGGTGAGCGAAATGTTCTTGAGAATTTCTTTGCCTTCGAATCCGATGGAGACGTCATCGAAGACGACAACCGGCTGCCCCGGGTCTTGTTGGGCCATCTCAAGTGCGGATTGTGTCGCGGTGCTCATCGGAATCACTCGGGGGTCAGCGCCCGAAAACACTGATCATGAACTGGCTGATAAAGAAGTCGACCGCAATGATCAGTACGGACGACCACACCACTGCCTGGGTGGTGGAGCGGCCTACACCCTGTGTGCCGCCGCGCGTATTCATCCCATAGAAGCAGCCGATGCTCGCAATGATGAAGCCGAAGACAATGGGTTTCACCAGGCCCTGAAGAATGTCAGGGTAACGCAGCGTTTGGTAGGCGGTGTGGAAGTACTGCGTGCCATCCTGGCCGAGCATTAAGATCGTCACCGCCGCGCCCCCCAACGTACCGACGGCGTCGGAAATGATGGTCAGAAAGAAGAGCATGACTACGGTGGCGTAAAGCCGCGGGGTGACCAACTTTTTGAGCGGATCGGTGCCCAGCGCTCGCATGGCGTCTATCTGTTCCGTCACCATCATCGAGCCCAGTTCGCTGGCCATGCCCGACGCGTTTCGTCCGGAAACCATCAGGCTGGTGAGTACCGGCCCCAGTTCCTTGATCATGGAAAAGCTGACCAACTGGCCGGTAATGGCGGTCGCGCCAAACTGAGCCAGGGAAGAGGCTGATTGCAGGGCGAGCACGCCGCCGGTGAAAAAGCCGGTGAGTATGACGATGGGCACCGACCCGACCCCGATAAACTCCGCCTGCACGATGAGATCGGCAAAGTAGTGCGGGCGCCGGAAGATATTAGCTATCGCCCGTGCGGAGAGCAGGGCATAGTCCTGCACCGCGATGACACCCTTTTTGGCAACGCTTTCAATCAGGTCGAATGGCATATTTCGGAGCGTTGGAAAACGTCACCCTGGGCACGGACCATCGCAAGCCCGAGGGTACCACATGGCCATTCTCTCTGAAGGATTGGGCCTCAAACCGCAGATCCCTCCACTACGCTTCGCTCCGGTCGGGATGACAATTCTGTTGCGGTCGGGATGGCAATTCCACTCCGGTCGGGATGACAATTCTGTTGCAGGGCCAAGTATTTCTCGCTGAAGCTCTTGCGGGCACAACAAAATTGTCATCCCGACCGGAGTGGAGGGATCTGCGGTTTTTCTGCTTTTAAGGCCGTACGTAAGTTCAAGCCATGAAATCGCCCTTTAGGCCGCCGAGGAACGACTCTCACTCAATGCGCCGCTTACTGTTTAGTCCTTCGGGCGCTTTTTGATCTCGATGGAGAGGCGCTTGATCTTCTGGTTGAGGGTGGAAAGCGGGATGCGGAACTGCTCGGCAGCGTCGGTCTGGTTCCACTTGCAACGTTCGAGCTTGTCGATGATGATGCGACGCTCGATGTCCTCCAGAATGTCGAAAAGCGAGGCGTCAGGGTTGTGCTCAAGCAGGCTGGAGGAATAGCTGCGGCCGGTGAGGTGCCCGGGCAATAGATCAAAGCCGATCGTCGACGTGGAAGAAAGAACCACGCCGCGCTCAATCACGTTTTCCAGCTCACGCACATTGCCCGGCCAGTCGTAATCCATCAGCACCCGCAGGGCTTCTGGTGCAAGCGTGCGCGCAGGCAAGCCGTTTTCGTCCGCGAAGCGCCTGAGGAAACTGCCGGCGAGCAACGGAATATCTTCTCTGCGATTGCGCAATGGCGGCAGATCGATGGTGATGACATTGAGCCGGTAATACAGGTCTTCGCGGAACTTGCCTTCGCGCACAGCCTGCCGCAAATCGACATTGGTGGCGGCAAGGATGCGAACGTCGACTTGTATCTCGTGTACCCCGCCCAGGTGCATAAAGCGGCGGTCCTGCAGCACACGCAGGATCTTGGCTTGTGTATCCATGCCCATCGTGCCGATCTCATCCAGGAAAAGCGTGCCGAAGTTGGCTACTTCGAACAGCCCTTTCTTGGCCGCGACCGCTGACGTAAAAGCTCCCTTGACATGACCGAACAGGGTGGACTCGAGCAGGTCGCTCGGCATGGCGCCGGTGTTGACCGGCACAAACGGTTTGTCGCGGCGCGGGGAATTGGCGTGCAGCGCTTTGGCAATCAATTCCTTGCCTGTGCCGCTTTCCCCCTGGATGAGAATGTTCGATCGGCTGGGGGCCACTTGCGCCACCAGGTCGAAGATCCTCAGCATCGGCTCACTCTTGCCGACGATATTTTCAAAGTTATAGCGCTGCTTGAGCGCGCGCTTGAGCTGGACGTTCTCTTCTTCGGCGCGATGGCGCAGCACCGAGGCGCGGATATCGGCGAGAAGCTTCTCGTTGTCCCACGGCTTTTGAACGAAGTTCTGCGCTCCGCCGTTCATGGCGTCGACCACGTTGCCCACCGTTCCGTAGGCGGTGATCATGATGACCGGCAGATTGGGTTGGCGTTCGCGGATGCGAGCGAGAACTTCGAGACCATTCTGACCGGGCAGCGCAAGATCCAGCAGAACCAGGTCGTAAGAGCGGGTATCGATGTTCCTCAGGCCGGCCTGTCCTTCGGCGGCCGTCTCTACGACATAGCCCTCCAGTACCAGCAGAGTTTCGAGAGACTCGCGGATGGCCGCTTCGTCATCGATGATGAGAATGCGGTGACCCCCCTCAGGGCCCGCGGTGGCCGACCCGCTTTGAGAGGAAAGAACTCCAGCTTCAGACATGGGCGGTCTTTCTTGCCATGGGGAATTCGAGATGGAAGGTGGTCCCGTTGCCCACCTGGCTTTCTACCTGAATCTTGCCGGCATGTTCCTGGATGATGCCGTAACTCACAGCTAATCCTAGTCCCGTGCCCCTGCGCTGCCCTTCGACCACAGCAAATTTAGTCGTGAAGAACGGGTCATAGATTCGCTGCATATGTTCGAGCTCGATGCCTGAGCCGGTGTCAGAGACATCGACAGCCACGAGACCGTTGGCCGTGGTGGCCACACGGAGCGTGCCGCCTGCCGCCATGGCGTCTTTCGCGTTCAGAAACAGGTTGAGAAAGACCTGCTGCAGCTTGCCCGAATTTCCCAGGATAAGCGGCAGATCGTCTTCGAGCGAAGTTTCCAACTGCACCTGGGACACGCGGAATTGGTGCTCGAGAAGTTTCAATGTCTCGACGATGATGTGATTCAAATCGAGAGCGGTGAATTCCGCGGCGCCGGTGCGCGAAAAGTTAAGCAGACCATTCACGATCTCAGAAGCACGGAACGTTTGCTGCGTAATCTTGTCCAGCAGCGGCGCCACCCGTAGATCGCCGCGCACCTGCTTGGCCAGCATCTGCGTGTATGAGGAGATCACCGCCAAAGGTGTGTTAACCTCGTGGGCCACGCCTGCGGCCAGCAATCCGATCGACGAGAGTTTGTCGGCCTGGGTGAGCTGTGCTTCCAACTCCATGCGTTCGGTAATGTCATCTACGATAACGATGCGGCCCACTGCCTCAAAGTTGCGAGAAACCAGGGGAGCAATGGCCACATTCGCGCAACGGGTTTCGCCGCTGCGGGTCTGGATTCTGAAGCGATAGAGATTGTGAACGCCCGGCTCATCCTTCAAGCGTAGAAATTCGCTCACAAATCCGGCGGGCAGAATATCGCGCAGATTACGCCCCACCGCCTCCTGCCGGGGCAGGGCATACATCACTTCCATCTGCGCGTTCCAGCTCTCGACGCGTTCTTCGAGATCCACGGCGAACACGCCTACGTTGATCGACTCGACGATGTTCTCGTTGAACTCTTTCAGCCGCTCGTACTCTGAGATCTTCTGCTCCAGGCTGGCGTAGAGGCGTGCATTCTGGATGGCGATACCGATGTAGCTGGCCATGGACTCGAGCAGCTCCACGTCTTCGCTGGACAGAAAGTCTCCGCTCACGGTGCGGCCCAGGCCGATCACCGCGATGGTCTTTTCCTGCAGCCGGCAAGGCAGGTAGTAATTGACATCGAGCATCGCGGCCGCCTGCCGCTGCTCATCGTCGAAATGCAACACCTGCTGCGGATTCTCGAGGAAAATGTGCGTGCCCGCATCCGGCTGATCGAAGTCGAGAAAGCTGAGGCCGGGGAGAGTTCTGCGCTCGGCCAGTTGTGCAGGCAGGCCGTGGCCGGCCATGACCGTATAGGCGCCGCCCGCTTCGGGAAAGAAGATGGCCACACGCGCAACCATCAGAGTCTGTGACAGGCGGTCGACGATCGACTTGAGCAGCCGGTCAAGATCTGTCTGCGAGCTGAGGCCTCGGCCAAAGGTGATCAGGGTCTGGCGATAGTCATAACGTTTGTGGTCAAAGACCCGATCCACCCGGTCCTGAATGGCACGCTTCAGTGGATCGAACAATTGCGCCGTGATGATGATGGCAGCGATGAGTCCCCACGCGCCGGCGCTGGGCAGCCGGGTGTGCACCAGTTCAGCTGCGACCGCGACGGCGCCGAAGTAAACGCCCACCAGGGCCGCGGTGGCCAGGGTATACGTCACGCCGCGCTTGAAGATAAGGTCGACATCCATCAAGCGATAGCGCACGATGGCCCAGCTAAAAGTAAGCGGCAGAAAGACCAGGCAAATGCCGCCGATCTTCACCAGAACACTGGGTACGGCCATCCCGCTGAGGAACGGGATGACGTCGAGCACGGTAAACGGAATGACGGTGAGCAAAGCGCCCCGGCTCAGCCACTTCAACTGCTGCCGGCGCAGCGGATTCTCCTGGCGCAGGTAGTTGCTGAACAAAATCAGGGCAGCCAGTACGTAGTAGACAGCCAGGTAGCCGATGGCGATCTGGTCGAGGCGCGTCGCCAGTAAACCGGTCGCCTCCCACTGCCACATGGCCACCACCTGCAGCACGATCACGATCAGGCCCGGCAGATAGATCAGAGCTGAGATCCACTTACGGCGCGAGGCAGGGCGCTCCTCAGGAAAGGCCAGCGCAAAGTGGAGGAAGAGAGCCGGCTGCAGCGCTTCCGCCACGATCTTGCCCCAGTAAATGGTCCAGTCGAAGGTGTTGAATTTGCCCGTGTAATTGAACGAATACAAGACAAAAGACGCCAGGCAAAAAACGTAGAAGTGGGTCGCGCGGGGAGCCGTCCAGCGGCGGAAGAGTACGTATAGCCCGATCGAGAGATAAACCAGTGCAACCAGCCGCAGTCCCTGGTCTTCGCTTCGATCGGTCGGTTCAATGATCACCGACGCGTGGATGGGAACACCGGAACGGACCAGCAGGTAATCGACTCGCCGGTAGATCCCCGCGGCAGACCATTGCCGGGTGAGTGAAGATACGCGTGGCGTCGCGACGCTGTTGGCTTGGACGAGCAGATCGCCCGCCTTGATGCCGGCCCGTTCGCCGGGGCCGTCCTTCTGCACTCGCTGAGCTTTAAGCCCGCCCGGGGCTTCGACCCAGGAAACGAGGTCGGTGGGCAGGAAGAAGGAGCCTTCTTTGGAAAAATTCAAAGACGCAAGAATCGCTGCCGCCACAGTAAACACAGCGAGAAGGACGACGGCGACTCGAATTTGGAACGGCTTAAGCATTGCGTCCGTATAAACGAAGAAAAGCAGGTCCTATGAACGGGAAGCACGCTGGGGACCAATGGTCGCAGCGCGCCGCTGCCGGTAAGCGATCCCTTTCGCTCAAAGTATACCCTTGATTCAACGAGGGATATACGCACTTGAGCGGGGCGAAGTTCCGCCGGCTCTCACCCGGCGGCGAGAGACTATGGAATTTCCACGAACGAAATATGGAAATACATAGCATAATCTATTGTTTTTAGGATATCTCCGGTAAGGTTATGTGGAGACATCCTTTACGTTTTCCTTGTCTTCCAATCATTTCTGAATAGAATGTTAATTTACGGTTAAAAGTTTATTTGGAAGGGTGTTCCCTTCCGGCGAGGGTTCGGCATGGCGTTAGCGCACTGGATGTTGGACCCGTTCGGACGCATCAAGATCGAGAAGTACTGGGTTGCGGTGGACGGTTACCGGATGCACTGCCTCAAGGCAGGCGCCGGCCCGGAACTGATTCTGCTGCACGGGCTGCTGGGTACAGCGTCGACCTGGGAGCCGGTTTTTCCCGGTTTGGCCGCTCATTCTACGGTCTACGCTGTGGATGCTTTGGGCATCGGCGAGTCGGAGCGTGGTCCGGATGTCGACGCCAGACTACGGGCCCAGGTGGACCGGGTCGTCCAATTCATGGATGTATCGGGCATCCGCTCTGCGGACTTTCTCGCGACGTCCCATGGTGGAGCGGTAGCACTCATGCTTGCCGCGAACTATCCCAGCCGGGTTCGCACCCTGGCGCTGCATGCACCGGCCAATCCTTTCTCCCGGCTCGCGGACCCCCTCATCCGCTTTTATGTTTCGGACCTGGGGAAACGGTTTGCCCATCTCGTGCCGAGCCTGCCTGAGTCGATGCAGTTGCTCGCGCTGGGCCGCATGTACGGCCATCCGGCGCAGGCGAGCCACGGGGCGCTGGCAAAATACATCAGCTCTCTGCGCGTGCCCGGGACGGTTTCGCACGTGCTCAACATGCTTCAGGCCTGGTCCGGCGACATGGCTGAACTTGAGTCGGCACTTATCCGGGTGGGGCCGTTCCCCGCGCTGTTGCTTTGGGGTGATCGCGACCGGGCCGTCGACATTGCGTCGGCTGAGACCTTGCGCCGCTGTTTTGCCCAGGCAGAGATGGTGGTTTTGCCGGAAACAGGTCACCTGCCTTATGAAGAGTGTCCAGAGTTGCTCGGCCGCGTGGTGAACAACTTTTTACAGGCGAAGCGCGGGCAAATCCAGCCTGGTCCCCGGTTGGTGCACGGCCGCACCGTGGCGAAGTAGCCACCACCCTACGCAAAGATCTTTTGGCCGTACGCGAATTTTCAGGCCAACGGCTAGCCAAAACGCGCATACTTGGTCTAACAGTCAGGGTGTGGTCTGTTCCAATCTGGTCCAGTCTGCGCAGGCTTCCAGTGTCGGTGATTGAGAGGGCGTTATGAATAACATGCAGCGCACGAAGCTAATACCGGCGGAGTTGGTGATTGCAAGTAGCATGCTGTTGGCGCCGGCGTTGGCGTTCACCGCGTACGGGCAGAACACCACTAGTCAGCCGACCACGAATCAGCCGACCGCCAGTAGTCAGCCGACCGCCAGTAGTCAGCCGACCGCGAGTGACGCTCCGCCGGCAGCTTCTTCGGCTCCTGCGGCGGCTACACCGCCTGCCACGGCAACTCCCGCGCCTGAATCAGCTCCCGCCATTGGATCTCCCCAGGCATCCTCTGACCCAAGCATGCCGGGAGTAAAACAAGGTAGCAAGGATGACGTGAATGCGGTGGGTACGCGCGATATCGGCGGCCGCGGCGTGGGGAACTGGTACTCGACCGAGAGCGAAATCCGCATGGGCAAGTCGTACGCGGCGCAGTTGGAAAAAAGTGTCAAATTCATCAACGACCCGGTGGTGAATGAGTACGTCAACCGTGTCGCACAGAACCTGGTAAAGAACTCAGACGCCAAGGTGCCCTTCACCATCAAGGTGATCGACTCCGATGAAGTAAACGCGATGGCTCTGCCGGGGGGATTCATGTACGTAAACAGCGGCTTGATCCTGACGGCCGACGATGAAGCTGAAATGGCGGGTGTGATCGCGCACGAGATCTCCCACGTCGCCGCACATCATGCGGTCCGTGAACAGACGCGTCTGAACTACGCGCAGTTGGGCACGATTCCGTTGATTTTTATCGGCGGCTATGCCGGATACGGTATCTACGAGGCGGCCCAGATCGGCATTCCCCTCACGTTTCTCTCGTTCTCTCGCAGCTTTGAGGCCCAGGCCGATTTTCTCGGTGTGCAATACATGTATCGCGCGGGATACGATCCGCAGGCTTTTGTGACCATCTTCGAGAAGCTGGAAAACCTGGAGAAGACCAAGCCTCACCTCATAGCGAAGGCGTTCTCCTCGCACCCGCAAACGCCCGACCGCATTGAGGCGACGCAAAAGGAAATTGCCACCATCCTGCCGCCGCGGGCGGAGTATGTGGTCACGACCTCAGAGTTCGATGATGTGAAGGCACGCCTGGCGCGCATCGAGAATAAGCGCAAGCCGACCGACGGAGCCAAGGGAAATCAGCCTACTCTGCGTCGCGCAAGCTCCACCAACAGCGACCCCAATGCGCAGGACTCTCAGCCGGGCAACGATCGCCCCACGCTGCAACGCAGGGATGACAACTAGCTAGCTAGCGCCGTGAGGGGCGCCGCTGGCTCTGCGGAATTTTTCAGCAGGCGCTCCGTCGGTTGCAATGGAAGGCGCGCCTCGCAGTAATTTTCCTAACTGTTGGGGAAGTACTGGCGGGCTGAAATAGTACCCCTGCGCTTCGTGACACTGATTAATCTTAAGAAACTCGAGCTGATCTGCCGTTTCCACGCCCTCAGCAATGACCCGCAGATTGAGGCTTCGGCCCATGCTGATAATTGCCCTAACAATAGCCGTCTCATCGGGGATAGCGGCGATCTGCCTCACGAAAGACCTGTCGATTTTGAGGGCATCGAGGGGAAACTTTCGGAGGTAGCTTAAGCTGGAGTACCCTGTCCCGAAGTCGTCGACAGCGACGCTTACCCCGCTTTCCCTCAAGGTTGACAAGACTGCCACTGTCAAGTCGGCGCGCTTCATGAGTGCACTCTCGGTCAGTTCCAACTCCAGATACTTTGGATCTAGACCGGTTTCTTTGAGGATTTCCGATGTACTTTCCAAGAAGCTCTGGTTCTGAAACTGCATCGCGGAGACGTTGACGGCCATGCTTCTGAAAGGCACACTCGCATCCACCCAGGCCCGAGCTTGGGCGCACGCCTCGCGAAGGACCCATGCGCCGATTGGCAGAATGAGGCCGCTGTCTTCGGCTACTGGAACAAACTGCACAGGAGGAACTGATCCACGAGTTGGATGTGTCCAGCGTATCAATGCTTCCACCCCGGTAATCGCCGCGGTAGCGAGATTGATCTTCGGCTGATAGTACAGCGTGAATTCCTGCCGCTCCAAAGCGCGTCGCAGGTGTTCTTCGATCGATTGCCGCTCTACGGCTCGGACGTTCATGGCTGGCCTGAAGAACTGATAGTTTCGATGTCCATTTTCCTTTGCCTGGTACATTGCGGTGTCCGCGTTCTTGAGGAGCGTCTCCGCATCCAGACCGTCATCGGGGTAGGTACTCACACCGATGCTTGCGGTCACGTGAAGATCGTGTCCGCCGATAGAATGGCCCTCCGCTGCTGCCTGCAGCAGTCTTCTCGCAACAATGGCAGCATCTTCTGGTTGTCGTACCTCTGGTAGGAGTACGACGAATTCGTCCCCGGCATAGCGGCTTACCGTGTCTGGCGCTCGTATGCAACCTCTTAGACGTGTTGCGATCGATTGAAGAAGTTTGTCGCCAATCGCGTGCCCAAGCGAATCGTTGATGTGTTTGAAGCCATCCAGATCCAGGAACATCACCGCGACCTGATACATGTCGCGTTTTGCTAAGGCGATCGCCTGACCTACTCGGTCGTTCAGGAGCAATCGATTGGGTAAGCCCGTCAGAGGATCATGCTCAGCCAAATGGGTCATCTGCCGGGTCATCGTCCGCGCCAGACCGGCAAATTTCGCTAACTCTTGATTCGAGCGGTTCAACTCCTCAACCTTCTGTAGGAGAAGTGCTTCCGCCTTCTTGCGCGTAATGATGTTGCGGATCGCCGCCGTCACCAGGATCCCCTCGGTACTCTCCAATGGGCTCAGCATGATTTCAATCGGAAACTCACTTCCGTCCTTCCGTCGCCCGTAGAGTTCGATTCCGGTGCCGATCTGCTGTGCCAATGCGTCCTCCGCAGATCGAAGGGCGTCAGCGATCAGCCGTTCCGCGAAGCCCTCCGGAATGATGTTCGTGACCTTCTGTCCCGCAAGCTCATCGCGGCTGTAGCCAAATTGTTTCTCCGCCTGTGCATTCAACAGGACAATGTCCCCGTTCTGGTTCACCACAACCATCGCATCCGGAACTGCCTCCAACAGTCCGCGATATCTGGCCTCTGACTCCTTGCGCGCGGTGATGCTGCGGCTGATCTCAGACATTTCCAGTAGGTCTCCTTACCGGTCGCGCAACGCTGTAAAGGGGACACTGGCCAAAAAACAGGAGCCGTCTTTCCGCACGCGTATGCCTTCTTCCTCGTGCCGGCCAGTTGCCGCGGTTACAACAATTTGGTTGACTCAAATTTGGTTCCTCGGCTCTTAATCACCGGATTAAACGACTCTAGCAGTTAACTGCTTACGATTAGCCACGAACGAACGGGGTAGAGCTACTTTAGAAAGAAAAAAAGATAGGCAACCTGGCGACGAGAAGAGTGGACAGGCGTCTTACTGGGAATGGTCCCGCGTCCTGTCCAGTCGAGACACATAGTCGCCTCACCGAGGACATATCATCTTCCACTTTCGTCTCGTCCTCAATTGCTGCCACCGATCCTAACAAAACATATGTGCACGGCACCAGGACTGCTAATAGGCGACCAGGACAGTAATGATAAAGCCTGACAGAGCAAAACGAATGTAATGGTTCAGTAATGGTTCAATGATTGTGCGGAATGATGAAAATAAACGACTTGCTCTCGCGCGGGCAAGTTAAGACCGTTTCTTGTCCGCAACAGTAGATATCACCGATGATGTCACCTCTTCGCCGCGACTGCACATGTCTACTATTTTCACCGTATGTGGTCGTTATTGACCAGATATGACCAGTTCCTCTATGAAAAGCTAGGGCTAGCGATAGGGAGGAATATGTCGGCCGCTTGCACCATTCTTCTGGTTGACGATGACGAGATCATCCGCCATACCTTGAGCAAGCTCCTGGAGCACAAGGGCTTTGCGGTCACCGCTGCCGGCAGCGTATTAGAGGCCCTAACGCTTATCAACTCGGGACGGTACGACGTGCTCCTAAGCGATCTGCATATGCCAGGAGCGGGTGACGGTCTCACAGTTGTAAGCGCGATGCGTCATTCAAATCCCAAGGCCGTCACCATATTGTTAACTAGCTTCCCAGAAATGGAAGCCGCCGCCCGTGCGATCCTGTTGCAGGCTGATGACATTCTAGTAAAGCCGATGGACATATCTGCACTAGTCGACGCCATCACGAAGAGGCTATCTGATGGGCCTTCTGGTTCCCAGTTAATTGAAACTGTGGCAACTATCCTCGAACGCTCGACCTCAGAATGTATCGATGAGTGGTTTGAGCGAGTTCAGCATGATAAACAGTTGACGAAGGTGCTATTAACACGCGAGCAACGTTGTAGCCATTTGCCTCAAGTTTTCGGGGATCTCGTCGCACGTCTGAACTCTGATTCCGCTCTTGGAACCGTTGGCGCGCTTTCGGCGGCAGCGGCAGAGCACGGAATGAATCGACGCACGCAAGGGTACTCTGCTGCGATGTTGGTAGAAGAATCACGCATATTGCAGGTGACTATTTTTCATACGTTGCAGAAGAATCTAACTAATATTAATTTCAGCATCCTGCTTTATCAGGTTATGACAATCGCCGACGAGGTGGATTCACAGCTTAAGCAGGCGATGGACTGCTACATCAGCCAATCAATCATCGAGACGACGCCTGCTTGACTGCAGTAAGTCGATGAACGATCACGCATGGTTCTGACGTGCCCTAAGATCGGCCAAGAGATATTTCCTGTCAAGGCTCTCCGTAGGGCATCGCTCATCCGCGTGCCCCCCCGCAAGCGGCCTATTCAGACAGCCGGAAGAAGTTCATACCCTCAGAGTTCGGATCATCGCATTAGGAGATTTCCCATAATGGGTCTGGCTCTCAAAGTCTGTGTTACTAGCTTCGGAAGGGCGAGCGTATACTAGAGTCCGATTGCCTTTAGGCATTGTCTCGGTTACGGTAGCTGTTCTTACCATGTCGTAGCGGGGTTCGGGGGCGGTCGGCTAACTTATCGCAGCCTACTGGGACATGAGCTTCGACCAGTCGTGCCCAGGATACGCCCGACTCCGACACTGATATGTGGCTGCTCTCCGGCATTGGGGCAAGCTCTTTGGTCGAATGATTCACAGCTCGCCGGCGCGGTGGCCCGGCAGCTGCGCAGCTTAAGCAAATGCGTTTGACGGTAGGAACGCAGCCCACGAGCGCATGCGTATGCACACGCGGGCGTGCCCAGCGTGTCAAGTTCAAGTAGTCCCTCGGCCCCTTTGCGAATCGGTAAGAATCTTTTTAAGGTGCCGGCGCGACTCCCGTGGCGGGCGCTTCTGTAAGAAACGGAAAAATACACGGAAGAGGCCCTATGTGTCTCCCGGCCCAGCCCCATGGGTTTTCGTCGCGGATGATGAACCTCTCGTCGCATCCACTCTAGCCAACATATTGCAGATGAATGGGTTCTCCGCGGAGTTTTTCACCAGTCCGCTGGAGGCGTTGACCGCTGCCCGGTCGAAAGCTCCTGAGCTGCTCGTATCCGACGTCACGAGTCCCGGCATTTCCGGGAGTGATTCTGCGAGTCAGATGAGAACGGTCACAGTGAACAGGAGCCGGGAAATTGACCATGCATATCATGAGGAAAGGCTGCTCGAGCTGCTCGCCAGAAGGCAGAAGCTGCCAGCAACCTCAGATCAGATGCCCGACCTCGACACTGAAATCCTAGCGGTCTGGAATCTCGTGAGGTCATATCGAATGGTGCAAGCACGCCAACATTTCAAGGCAGCGATGGAGGCCGCACAGGCGTCCCCCATCGATTCGGCTGGCCACGGGGTGGGGGGAGCAAAGAACTCCGCCAGTCAAACAGCCAGGAGCGGAATACGCGAAACACCGGCGGCATGAGCAAAATTAAGCAGTTGTCGCATCCGATTGTCCGCCATGGACCCTCACCATCCCCCCGGAGACGACTTAGTGCGTTCGTGCGTACTTTTTTGGCCATTTCCCGAGAACCACCCTCATGGCCTGTCTCAGAAAAACACCACACATAACGCAGCGCGGCAATCGTAGCTAAGCTAGCGCTAAGAATACAAACGAGGAAAGGCCACCTTGGTTGTGCTCGAGGGTGGCCTTTTCTTTTGCCCGGGAAGTCTTTGTAAGCGAAAAATCGCTCCCTCAGCGGCTCGAGCATTTTCGCAATTGGTGCAGACCGGTTTCGCCGCAGCGAGCTAAGCAACCGGCCTTTACGTGGTTTTCTCTCAAAGAAAACCACACCTCACTGCTCTTACCAGACCACAGTAATGCTCGCTGCGGCGATATTGCGAAAATGCTCTAAAGCCGGATTCATTGCAAGGGAGTTACGTACGGGCTAATGCTCGCTGCGGCGAGGTAGCCCGTACCCTTCAAAGAAGTGACTTTTTCCGCCGCCTCTTTAGCAGCCGTTCTTGCACTTGGCCAGAATCGCCGCCTGCAATCGTTCGCGAAGTGCGGTAGGCAACTCATAGACTTCATGATTGCGGTAGATCTGAATTGTCTTCTGCGTGGTCTGCATGGTGATCACGCAATGCTCGCATCCATCGAGGTGGGCCTGCAATTCGGGGATCAAGCCAGTAGGTATCTGGTTGTCCAGAAAGTCACCGAGTTGCGCCAGAAATTCAGTGCAGTTCATTTGGTCCCATCCTCATTCTTGCGGAAGTAGCGACTCAACCGCTCCCGTAGCTGCAGCCGCGCCCGCAGGAGCCGCGACTTGACTGCAGGTACGCTCAGTCCAAGCGTCTCTGCCGTTTCTTCGGTCGAAAGTCCTTCCACGTCGCGCAACACGAAAACGACGCGGAACCCAGGCGGCAATCCCTGGATCGTCTTGCGAAGAATCTCCGCCAGCTCCGACTGCCCGTACATCGCTTCGGGGTCGGGCCGCCACTCGGCCAGATCGCGCGGCATGGAGCCTTCTTCCGTCTCCACATCTTCGTCGATCGATACCATGCGTCCGGTGCGCCGCTTGCGCAGCCGCATCAGCGACTCGTTGACCGCGATGCGCACCAGCCATGTATAGAACTTTGAATTGCCCTGGAACTGCTCCAGCTTCTCGTAGGCTTTTAGAAAGGCATCCTGAACCACATCCTCGGCATCCTCGCGGTTCTGCGTGATGTGCTGAGCGATGCGAAATATCTGCCGATCGTACTGCTTAACCAGTTGCTCAAAGGCCTGTACATCCCCTTGGCGCGCCCGGTTAACCAGCAGAATGTCAGGATGAATTTCTTCTGTCCCTGGAGTTTGGATGATAGGCGTCTCAGTCGGGTTCAGAAATTCCACCTTTCCAGGTCATTCTTCCCACATGTGCGCTCTCAGGAGACAGGCTACGGTGAGAAGGGGACTTTGATGCTTCAAGCGTATGTCAGATGGGCCGCCCGGGAATACCGGCGCTGCGCGTCCTCCTCATACTAAATGGGCATGGCGGCACAGGGCAAAAGGCATAACCTGTGGCCGGCAGCGCAAAAAACCTGCGGGTGCCCCATCCCCCCGGATTTCCCGTCGAGTTCCGTGAGCCAGATATCCTCATGCGGCTTTCCTTTGAAGAAAGCCGCACACGCTGATGTATCCAGCTTAGCGTGCGGGAAATCCGGGGTCCTTGACGGTGCTTTTCCGGCAAGGGTGGGAAGCGGCAAGTCTCAACGCTACAAAGCTCAACGAACAAGGTCGTGGTATCCCACCCTTCGCAAAAAGGCGAAGGATGGGGCACCCGCAGGTTTGTCGCACTTGCCGGTCCTGCCGAGGGCGTCCGTAGCGGTGTTCTATTGGGTTCCGTCCACTGTTGTGTGAGATGGAAACCATCCGCGCAACCAAATTTTCGGCTTAGAGTCTTATAAGAGCAGAATCTCGTGTTCCGCAGAGAGCAGAGATGCTGTTGCAGATTGAGCCGCACGAGGCCGTCACGGAGTAAAGCCGATTGCAAGCGCCGGCCGGCGAGTGTGGAAGGGAAGTAGATACAACGAATGGCAACTGCAGACCTACGAAAGCTTCTGCCCTGGGTGTTGCTGCTTGGCGTGAGCGCTACCGCGCAGACGACGACGGCGCAGAAACACGCAGCAGTTCATCATCACAGCGCGCATGGCAAGGCGCCCGTCAAAGCTCACGCGCGGCACATCAAGACCAGACGCAAGGCGCGTTCTGCGAAAAGCATTGCTCGCAGCCGCAAACTACAGCGGGCCTTTGTTGCCTCGACGCAATTGCGGCCCATGGCGCAGGAACTCACAGCCGTGCGGTCGCCCGCAGCCTATGCCGGAGTCAGTGCCTATGCCCGGGCGCATTCCGGGGAAGCGGCTTCCGCTGCCTATCTGGCTTTGGGCCACGCATATCTATTGGATAAGCGCTATCCCGACGCCGTTGCGAGCTTTGAGAAAGCAAACACAGCGGGCAAAACGCTCGATGACTACTCCGAGTTTCTGGCAGCGCAGGCGGAGATCGAGGCAGGGAAGTACTCTGACGCTCAGACTCGCCTTACCGGCTTTGCCACGAAATATCCAGAGAGTATTTTTGTTGCCCGTCTGCCGGTCGTGATTGCGAATCTCGCGCTGCAGCAGAATGATCCGCAGACGGCTCTCAAAGTTCTTCCTGAGCATGCGTCGGATCCCATCGCAGGTCATGCTGACTTTCAACTGGCGCTCGCACGAGCGAACCAGATGACCGGCAGCGTGGAAGAAGCATCGCGCTTGTACCGGCACATTTTTATGAGCTTCCCTCTGAGCAGCGAAGGGCAGCAGGCCAAGGCCCAATTGGCTATCCTGGGGGCATCGCCACCGTTGACCGTGGAAGAGCGCCGGGCGCACGCGGATGCGCTCTATGCCGGTGGCCACTACTCTGAAGCTGGGGACGAATATCGCGCCCTGGCCCACGACACCGCAGTGTCCGATCCGCAGTCGAAGAACACGCTGCTCGTCGCAGCCGCAGCCAGCGATCTCAAAGACAAACGCCTGAGCAAGGCGGTCGTGGATTCACTGCCCGACACCCAGGACGAAGCCGGCGCCAGGCGCATGTACCTGGCGATGGAACTGGCCCGCGGTAAAGACGACAGCGACGCCCAGCACAATCTGGTACAGCAGATGCAGCAGCGGTTTCCGAACAGCCCGTGGCTGGCCGAGGCTCTCTACTCTTCGGGCAACATGTATCTGCTGCGCAAGGACTATCCGCAGGCCATCGTGTACTTCAGCGACCTGGCGACGCGGTTCCCGGCTCATCGCTACGCGCCCAGCAGCCACTGGAAAGCAGCCTGGCTCAACTATCGGCTCGGCAACTACTCCGATGCGGCCTTGTTGTTCGATAAGCAGATTGCCCTTTATCCCGGCGGAAAAGAGATTCCCGCAGCGCTCTACTGGCGCGGCCGCCTGTACGCGGATCAGGAACACCAGCCTGAGATGGCGGCGGCCTACTACGAGACCGTCTCGCGAACGTTTGAGCACTACTACTACGCCCAGATTGCGCGTGACCGGTTGCTGGATCTGGGGCAGGTGACCCCGGCCGACGTGGCCATGCTCACCAATATCCATCGCGAAGAAATTCCCGCGCTTACTGACGATGTTCCCCAGGATGATGAGCACGTCATCAAAGCGCGCCTGTTGGCCAATGCCGGGCTCAATGAGTACATCCCGGCGGAAATTCAGGCCGCCGATGGCAGCGAGCAGTGGGGAGCGTTTGCTGAGGCCGACATCTACGCTTCAGACGGCGAGACATTTCGCGCCATGCGCGTGCTGAAGAAGGCTCTGCCTTTCTATACCTCGGCGCCGATCGACAGCATTCCCATGGGCTACTGGAAGATCCTCTTCCCGCAACAATACTGGGGTGCGATCGAGAAGGACGCGGAGAAGAACGGGCTCGATCCTTATATGGTCGCTTCGCTCATTCGCCAAGAGTCCGAGTTCAACCCGGGGGCGATCAGCGGGGCCAATGCGTGGGGACTGATGCAACTGCTTCCTTCGGTCGGGCGTTCCATGGCCAAGGAAGAGGGCATTCGACATCTGGACGAGAGCGAGTTGCTCAACCCGGAAACGAACATCCGGCTGGGCACGCGCTATCTGAAGCAAACGCTCGATAGGTTTGACGGTCAGGCTCCTTACGCGTTTGCCGCCTACAACGCGGGCGACAGCCGCGTTACCGATTGGCAGTCGATCGGCAAGTATCACGGCATTGATGAGTTTGTGGAATCGATTCCCTTTACCGAAACCCGCGACTACGTGCAGGCGATTCTGCGCAACGAGTCCATCTATCGCGAATTGCGTAAAAGAACGCCGCCGGCGCAGTCAAGCGCAGTAGCGCAGGAGAAGGCTTTACCCGCGGCACACTAGAGTCCGCGTGAAAACGAAACCGTGCGTCGAAACAGAATTGTCGTCTCGCCTGCCCCGGCCTGCCGTGGGACCGGAGCGTAGCGCAGTGGAGAACTTGCCCTGAGCGAAGTCGAATGGGGATCGGCGGTTTTCCTTCCCCCGCTCCGATGCCTCTTCAGTGGGATGAACATGCTTTAAACGGGTATGTGCATGTTTGGTGCACCCCCTGAGAGAATTGGCCGCAGCGCACGAAACGTGGATTGACGAAAGCAAGACGCACGGAAAGAATGAGGTCAACATTCCGCTGGAATCCGGAATGTTGGCAACAACAATTCACCTCGGTAGGTGACTCGGCTCATGGGTATGCATCCGCAAGACAGATTCCTCAGGCTTGCGATTGTGCGATCGGCTCATGGCCAATCGCGGTCACAACCCGCTGGATTGCGCTGGTGGGGCCCTCCGAGCCCGCGCCGCCTGACCAGTGACTTCTTCATTGCTCCAGAGCTTAAAACCTCCAACAGAATAGTCACGCTACCGGCCCCGTCGTGGAGCCTGCTATCCGTTGCGGCCGGATATGCCCGGCAATGGCTGCCTAGGATGTTTGCGAGCACGGCGCTGCGCCGTCAAGGTGCGGTGCTGCCGTTTCGCCGAGCTGCTTCGCAGGCAACGTGCCTGCCGATTCAATCGATCAAACCAATCAAATCTGGCAAATCGATCACACGGTTGCGCCTCGTGGGCGCACACTCCGCTTGTGCGAGCAAAAAACAAAGCGGCAGCGTCGGCTTGAGTTGCGATGGCGAGGTGGTTCACCAGGAGGGGAGGAAGAAGACAGCGTTAGCGAGCAATTGAGAACGCCAAACGAGTTTCTGCACGACAGATCCTTTGCGTGCAGCACCGGTTTCAGGATTCGCACACAGGAGGAATGGCATGTTGACACAGCTTGAGTTGCTTGGCGAGTGGATTCCAGAGCAGATGGAACCTGGAACCCTGTTTCTGCTGGAAAACACGGAAGCGATGGGCGCGGCAAATAACCCGTACGTCGCCGTGTTGTCCTGTCCTCATTGTGGTGCGCTTGGCTTGATCACGAAGTGGCAGTATGTCGGTATGGAGTCGATGATTTGCGGCTCAGACAACTGTTCTTCGGAGTATTACCTGAAGGATGACGGAATCGAATACCGGAAGCCGCACTAAAGAAAACTGGACTGAGAAGGAGGCGCGCTCAAAAGAGCCGCCTCCTTTTTTATTGCCTTCTTGGGGCGAATCGGTGACCTCAGAGGTTGTACCTGCGGGACGGCCTGTTGACTTCGGTCTTTGGGGGAGTACTGTGGACCGGTAGGTTTTTGTCTTATTCCTGGTCTTCGAGGGGTGGGGTAGGTCACAGGCAGTCTTTCCAGTTCGGTTCCTGCCAGTTCGGTTCCTGGGGGCAAGCTATCGTTGCTTTTTTTGCCCGCTTCCCATGCGGCGCCGCTGCAGGGGTATTCCGGTTTATTTGCAGAGACGGGGCTTCCATGAGGACTCCAGTGCACAAACGACCTCGTAGATTCGCTACGGTAGCGGGCTACGTTGCCATGCTGCTGACCAGCGTCTGGGCTTTGATGGCGCTGAGTATCGATCTGCGTGCGATCGCGGCGGTTCTCTATGCGGCGGTCGTTCTCGGAGTTCTTTGGTTTCTGCGGCGGCGCTTCCTTTGGCAGCTTTTCGGTTGCCTGGGATGTTTTTTGATCGTTCTGACGTGGTGGCTTTCGCTCAAGGCTTCGAATGAGGGCAACTGGCAGGCGGATGTCTCGCGCACCGCGTGGGCCGAGGTGCATGGCAACCAGGTCACCATCCACGATCTACGGCTTTGCGACTACAAGGCGGAGCTCGACTATACGTGCCAGTGGCTGACACGAACTGTCGACCTATCGCAGATCGACCACGTTGACCTGTACATGAACTATTGGGGATCGCCGCTCATTGCCCACACCATTCTCAGCTTCGATGTGCGCGGCGCTCTCCCCGTAGCCTTCTCCATCGAGACACGCAAACACGGGGGGCAGACCTATTCCGCGTTGCTCGGGTTCTTTCGCCAGTTCACGCTGATCTCCGTGGTGAGTGATGAGCGGGACGTGGTGCGCGTGCGTACCAACTATCGCCATGGAGAAGACCTGTACCTGTTTCGCACTGTGGCCACTCCCGCCTTTGCGCAGCAGCTATTCATGAGCTATATCCAGATGACCAACCGGATGCACGACCAGCCGATGTGGTACAACGCCATCACGCACAACTGCACGACCGAGATCTTTACCCTCCAGGCCATGAAGGGCCAGCCTTACGACTGGCGCATCCTTTTGAACGGCAAGGCGGATGAAATGGCTTACGAGCGTGGGAAGCTGGTAACCGCGGGGCTGCCCTTCGAGACGCTCAAGAAACTGGCGTGGATCAATCCCGCGGCCCGGGCAGCCAACCACGCCCCGGCGTTCTCCCAAGACATCCGCGAGAATCGGCCGGGCTTTCCTGCAGTCCAGTAGGGCATTTTCGCGTGTTTACAGAGCAACGACTCCCATAGCGGCTTTTCCTCAAGAAAAGCCGCACTTCGCCGCACCCTCCTGGGCAGAGTAGAAGTGAAAATGCTCTAATGCTCGCTGCGGCGAGGAAGCCCGTACCCTTCAAAGAATTGAGTTTGTCCGCAGCCTGTAAGGCCCATCCAAAGACAATTTCAATGTACGGGCCAGGGCATATTCTGCCCTTACACCATTCGTGAAAATGTTCTACTGCTGAATCTTCGAATCCGCCTTGCTGGGTGCGGCCGTTATCTGCGAGGGAGTCGGCAGTTGCGAGGTATCCCACCCGCCGCCCAGGGCCTCGACCAACAGCACGGCAGAGGTCATCTGTTCGATTTGCAGGCTATAGAGGCTCTGCTGGTCGCCTAGCAGCGTGGTCTGCAGCGTAACGACGTTGATATACGGATCGATGCCGGTCTGATAGCGGCCAGTCTCCAGGTTGACAGCCTGCTGGGCCGAGTCCACCGCGATCCGCTGCTGCTGAATCTGCTGCGAAAGAATCCGTGTCTGTGACAGATAATCTTCGACCTGCTGAAAGGCGGTCAACACGGTCTGGCGGTACGTGGCCGCGTCGACGTTGTAGATGGCGACGTACTGATGCAGCGCCGCACTCAGGGCAGCGTTGTAAATGGTCTGCGAGAAGGTGGGTCCGACAGACCAGAACCGGCTGGGCCAGTCGAGGATGTGTTTGAACAGCGAACTGTCAAAACCGCCGCCGGCCGAGAGCGTAAGCGTAGGGAAGAATGCGGCATAGCCGACGCCGAGGTTGGCATTGGCTGCGGCCATGTTGCGTTCCGCCGCGGCTACATCAGGCCGGCGCTGCAATAGCAGCGACGGCATGCCCACCGGGATCGGTGGCGGCGCAGTGGTCAGCGGACGCACCGGCAGGCTGAAGCTCGAAGCCGGCTTGCCGGTCAGCGTGGCGATGGCGTGCTCGTACTGCGCGCGCAGAATGCTCAAATTGGTCAATGAAGATTGTGCGGACTGCAGGGTGCTCTTCGCTTCGACGACAGAAAGCTGATCGCCGATGCCGGTTTCGTACTGCGCCTGGGTCAGTTCCAGAGACTTTTGATAGTTCGCGACCGTTTGGACGTAGAGCGCGATCAGCGCATCCTGTCCGCGTATCTCAAAGTAGAATACCGCGAGGTCGGCCTGCTCGATCAGGCGTTCATTTTGAAGATCGGCTGCGCTTACCTGGGCGGAGTACTGCGCCGCCCTCACCTGGTTGTGGATTCTGCCGAACAGATCGGGCGTCCAGGAGACTTCGACCGGCAGCGAATAGATTTGTGACGTTTTGCCGGTGTTGGCGGTGGCCGAATTGTTCAGGTTTCCGGAAGAACGCGAGCGATTGTAGGCGGGGCCAAACGACACCGTTGGAAAATACTGCGCGCGCGCCTCGCGCACCACGGCGCGGGCTTCCATAAAGTTTTCGAACGAGATCTTGATGTTCTGGTTGTCGATGTTGAGCTGGCTTTCGAGATCGTTCAACTCGGGCTCGTTGAAAATGGCCCACCAGTCTCCGCGAATTTTGGCATCGGCCGGCTGGGCCACGGTCCATGTACCGGCTTCCGGCGTGCTCTCTGTAGCTGCCGGCGCGCCAGGCTGCGTGGCTTCGGGCGTGGCTGACGGAGCTTCTTTGTAGGCCGGCGGCGCCGGCAGGGCAGGCGGATGATACCTGGGCCCGATGGGACACCCGGTGGCCATCAGGCAGACCAGCAGGCCGACCGGCACGCAGACCAGCGGGCCTAACCTATTCCGGCGATTTGTTGCTGTCATTGTCTTCATTGCAGCTAAACCGCTCCTTCAGGATTGGCGGAGAACGTATCGTGATGCTGACCCATGATGCGTAGCCGCAGACGATCCATATAGAGGTAGATGACCGGTGTGGTGTAGAGGGTGAGCATCTGGCTGACGATCAGACCGCCCACGATGGTGAGGCCCAGGGGACGGCGCAATTCCGAGCCCGTGCCGGTGCCGAAGGCCAGGGGCAGTGCGCCGAACAGAGCGGCCATGGTGGTCATCATGATCGGCCTGAAGCGCAGCATGCAGGCCTCAAAAATAGCGTCGGTGGTGTTCTTGCCGTGTTCCCGCTCGGCCACCAGGGCAAAGTCGATCATCATGATGGCGTTCTTCTTCACCAGGCCGATCAGCAGCACAATGCCGATGATGGAAATGACATTGAGGTCGTTGCCGAAAAGCAGCAGAGCCAACATGGCGCCGACGCTGGCCGGGGGCAGGGTGGAGATGATCGTCAAAGGATGGACCAGGCTCTCATACAGAATGCCGAGGACGATATACACCGCCAGCAGCGCAGTAAGCACCAGGATCGGCTCGCTGCTCAACGACTGCTGGTAGGCCTCCAGCGTGCCTGAAAAACGGCCGCGGATGGTGGTCGGCATACCCAACTCGGTCTGCATTTGGGTGATGGCCAGCGTGGCATCGCTGAGCGAGAGGCCGGGAGCGAGGTTAAACGAAACCGTGACTGAGGGAAATACGCCGGTGTGGTTGACATCGAGAGGCGTGGTGCCCGCCTTGGCCGTGCTGACGGCGAGCAAAGGGGTAACGCCGCTGCCGGTCGCCCCGGGATAGATGTAGTTAAGCCCGTCAGGCGATTGGAAATACTTCGGGGCCACCTCCAGCACGACATAGTACTGGTTTAACTGCGTATAGATGACCGACACCTGGGCCTGGCCGAAGGCGTTGTAGAGCGCCGTGTCGAGGGCAACGGGTGTGAGGCCGACGCGGGCAGCCGTGGTGCGGTCGTATTTGAGAACCTCTTCGAGGCCGCCGTTCTGCTGATCGGTATTGACGTCGGTAAAGCCGGGCAGCTTTTTCATGTTCGCCAGCAGAATGGGCCCCCACTTGGCCAGATCTGGCACGTTGTCAGCCTGCAGCGTGTACTGGTAAAGAGCGTTGCCGCCGCGGCCGCCGATGCGCAGATCCTGCGCCGGCTGCAGAAAGGCCTGGGCTACGGGCAGGCCGTTCATCTTCGGCCGGAGGCGAGTGATGACATCGATGACGCTGGTCTTGCGCTCGTCGAGAGGCTTGAGCGCGGCGTAGATAAACCCGCCGTTTGTGCCGCCGCCGCCGCCCCCGCTGTAGGCATTCACGTGAGCTACGGCAGGGTCGGCTTTGATGACGTTGACCAATGCCTTGATGGAAGTGTTCATCACTTCATAGGATGCATCCTGCGGCCCCTGCACGCCGCCGACCATGGCTCCCGTGTCCTGCTGGGGGAAGAAGCCTTTGGGGATCTTGGTGACCAGCACCACGTTCAGGGCGACGGTGAGCAACAGCACGACCAGCATCAGGCCGGAGTTGTCGAGCACCCAGAGAAGAGACATGCGGTAGAAATTGAGCATGCCGTCGAACGCGCTCTCGAAGGCGCGATAAAGGCGGCCATGCGTTTCGCCGGCGTGCGGCTTAAGCAGGTGAGCGCACATCATCGGGGTGGTGGTGAGCGAGATCACCAGGGAAACGATAATGGCGGTCGACAGGGTGACGGCAAATTCACGGAACAGGCGGCCGACGATGCCGCCCATGAAGAGCAGCGGAATAAAGACCGCGATGAGCGAGGTGCTCATGGTGAGCACGGTGAAGCCGATTTCCTTGGCGCCCTTGAGCGCCGCTTCGGCCGGCTCCATGCCCATTTCGAGATAACGGGAGATATTTTCCATCACCACGATGGCGTCATCCACCACGAAGCCGGTGGAGATGGTGAGCGCCATGAGCGAGAGATTGTCGAGGCTGTAGCCGAGCAGATACATCACGGCAAAGGTGCCGATCAAGGAGACCGGGACAGCGACCGAAGGAATGAGCGTGGCGCGCGCGTTGCGCAGAAAGAGAAACACCACGAAGATGACCAGCACCACGGAGAGGATCAGAGATGACTCCACGTCGTGCAGCGAAGCCTTGATGGTGATGGTGCGGTCGAGCACCACCGTGGTTTTAATCCCCTTGGGCATTACCGCTTCGAGAAACGGTAGTGCGGCGCGGATGCGCTGGTTGGTCTGAATGATATTCGCGCCCGGCTGCCGGGTGATGATAATGGTCACCGAGGGGATGCCGTCGAAATAGCCGGCGGTGCGAATGCTTTGTGCCGCGTCCTGCACGTCGGCAACGTCGGAAAGATGCACGGCGAGCCCGTTGTGGTAGCCGACGATCAGCGGTCTGTAGCCCTCGGCGCGCGATATCTGGCCGTTGGTCAGGATGTCGGCGGTTATCTTGTCGTCAGAGAACTGTCCCCGCGCCAGTTGGGAGTTCTGCAGGCTGAGCAGCCGCTGCACCTGGGCCATGGTGACGCCATAGTGATTCAACTGCGGCGGATTGACATCGACACGCACCGCCGGATACGAAGCGCCTCCGACGAACACCTGGCCCACGCCCTGAATCTGCGAGAGCTTCTGCTCCATGATGGTGGAGGCGGCGTCGTACATGGCCTGTTTGTCGTACTTATCCGACGTGAGGGCCAGAATCATGATGGGCGAATCGGCGGGATTGATCTTGCGATAGCTGGGGTTCGACGGCAGGTTGGCCGGCAGGTAGGTGCGCGCAGCGTTGATGCCGGCCTGCACGTCGCGCGCGGCGGCGTCGATGTTTCTGCCCAGGTCGAACTGCAAGGTCACGCTGGTGTTGCCGAGCGAACTCGACGAGGTCATTTCCGTAACGCCGGCGATGTGGCCGAACTGGCGCTCGAGCGGAGTGGCCACAGAAGAGGCCATGATCTCAGCGCTCGCGCCGGGCAGGCCGGCGGAGACCTGAATGGTAGGAAAGTCCACCTGCGGCAAGGGAGACACGGGCAGCACACCGAAGGCGATGGCCCCGGCAATGGCAATCGCGACCGTCAGCAGCGTGGTGGCGACAGGCCGGCGAATAAATGGAGCGGAGAGACTCACGCTTCACCTGTGGGCTGCGGTTCTGCACCTGCTGCGCCCCGCGAGCCGGCGAAGCGCTGCGACAGGTTGTCGAAGAAGATGTAGATGACCGGCGTGGTGTAGAGCGTGAGCACCTGGCTCAGCAGCAGGCCGCCCACCATGGCAATGCCCAGAGGACGGCGCAGCTCCGAACCGTAACCGGTGCCCAGGGCCAGCGGGATCCCGCCCAGCAACGCGGCCATGGTGGTCATCATGATGGGACGGAAGCGCAGCAGGCTGGCTTCGTAAATCGCGTCGGTAGCGTTCAGGCTGCGGTGGCGCTCGCCTTCGAGTGCGAAGTCGACCATCATGATGCCGTTCTTCTTCACAATGCCGATCAGCAGGATGATGCCGATGACGGCCACCACGCTCAGGCTCTGGTGGAACAGCATGAGCGAAAGCAGCGCGCCCACGCCGGCCGAAGGCAGCGTGGAAAGAATGGTGATGGGATGGATGAAGCTCTCATAGAGCACGCCCAGCACGATGTATACCGTGACCAGCGCGGCCAGGATCAGCAGCGCTTCATTGGAGAGCGAGTTCCTGAAAGAGGCCGCGGTGCCCTGAAAATCCGCCTGCACCGTGGGCGGCAGGTTCAGGTCTTTCACCGTCTTGTCGATCACCTCGATCGCGTCGCCCAGCGCCGCGTTGGGCGCGAGGTTAAACGAAATGGTGACGGAAGGAAACTGGCCTTGGTGGTTGATGGAAAGCGATTCTGTGCTCTTTTCCATTTTGGCGAACGCCGACAAGGGAACGGCGTTGCTGCGAGTCGAGCTGGTGTTGGTATTGGCGGAACTGGCGCCTGCGCCGGTGGCGGGCGTGGTGATGACGTTTGCCGGCGGCGTCAGCACTCCACTCGATGGCGTGTAAAGCGTCGCAGCCGTGGTTGCATTAGAACCGGCGGTGGCCGAGGCGGAAGCAGAAAATGAAGTGCTGGCGGCCGCGCCTGAGGCTCCTGACGATGCGTTGCCCTGGATGTATATCTTGTCCAGCCGGTTCGGGTCGTGGGTGAACTCGGGTTGCGCCTCCATGATCACGTGGTACTGGTTGAGCTGCGTGTACATGGTGTTGATCTGGCGTTGGCCGAAGGCATCGTAGAGCGTCTGGTCGAGGGTCGAAGGGGCGATGCCAAGGCGCGAGGCGGAGACGCGATCGATGGCCAGCGACACGGCCAGTCCACCGGTCTGCTGGTCAGTGGCTACGTCTTCCAACTGGGGCAACTGTTTCAGCTTATCGACCAGGCGATTGGTCCAGACGTCCAGTTCGGCAACGTCCGGGTCTTCGAGCGTGTACTGATATTGCGTCCGGCTCACGCGGTCATCGACGGTGATGTTCTGCACCGGCTGCATGTAGAGCTTGATGTTGCTGATTCCGGAGAGGCTGTTGCTCAGGCGGCGCACCACGTCGGCCGCACCGATGCCGCGCTGGTCCAGTGGTTTGAGATTGATCGACATACGGCCGCTGTTCAGCGTGGTATTGGCGCCGTCAGCGCCGATGAACGAAGAAAGGCTTTCGACCGCGGGGTCCTGCAGGACAACCCTGGCTACTTCCTGCTGAGCCTTCGCCATGGCCGGGAACGAGACGGAAGCCGGCGCCTGGGAGATGCCCTGGATCACCCCGGTATCCTGCACCGGGAAGAAGCCCTTGGGAATGATGATGTAGAGATAGATGGTGAGGGCCAGTGTGGCCGCGGCCACCAATATCGTGAGCGTCTGGAAGCGCAGCACTACCTTGAGCGTGCGCCCGTAGAACGAAATCATGTTATTGAACATGCGTTCTGACGCCTGGTAGAAGCGGCCCTGCTGTTCTGCAGGGTTGTGCTTGAGAATGCGCGAGCACATCATCGGCGTGAGCGTGAGCGAGACCACGGCCGAGATGATGATGGTGACGGCCAGGGTCACGGCAAACTCGCGGAACAGCCGGCCCACCACATCGCCCATGAAGAGCAGGGGAATGAGCACGGCGATCAGCGAGACGGTCAGCGAAACGATGGTGAAGCCGATCTGCTCCGCGCCCTTGAGTGCCGCCTTCATCGGCGGATCGCCTTCTTCAAGATAACGAGAAATGTTCTCGATCATGACGATGGCATCGTCCACCACGAAGCCGGTGGAGATGGTGAGCGCCATGAGCGAGAGGTTATCGAGGCTGTAGCCCAGGGCATACATGGCCGCGAAGGTGCCGACGATCGAGAGCGGCACCGCGACCGAGGGAATGATGGTGGCGTAGAGATTGCGCAGGAAGACGAAGATCACCATGACCACCAGGGCGATGGTGAGCATGAGTTCGAATTCCACGTCGGCGACCGAGGCCTTAATGCCGGTCGTGAGGTCGGTGAGGGTGGTGATCTCGACGCCGGCCGGCAGCGTCTTCTGCAGGATCGGCAACAACAACTGAATGGACCTGACCACACTGATGGTATTGGCGCCCGGCTGGCGCTGCACGTTGAGAATGACCGCCGGGGTCTGGTTCATCCACGCGGCCTGCTTGGTGTTTTCTACACCGTCGATTACGTTGGCGACGTCGTGCAGAAAGACAGGCGCGTTGTTGCGGTAGGCGACGACGACGTCGCGGTAGTCTCGGCTGTAGACGAGCTGATCGTTGGCGTCGAGCTGGTAGTTCTGGCGGGGTCCGTCGAAGTTACCTTTGGCCTGGTTGACGCTGGCGGAAACGAGCGCGGTGCGCACAGCTTCGAGGTCGATGCCGTAATTCTGCACCTGCGCCGGGTTTACCTGGATGCGCACGGCCGGCTTCTGGCCGCCGCTGATGGAAACGAGGCCGACACCGCTCAACTGCGAGATCTTGGGCGCGAGCCGGGTATCGACCAGGTCTTCTACCTGCGAGAGCGGCAGGTTCTTCGACGTGATGCCCAGGGTGAGCACGGGCGCGTCGGCCGGGTTGGTCTTGTTGTAGATGGGCGGCGCGGGCAGGTTGGCTGGCAGCAGGCTTTGCGCGGCGTTGATGGCCGACTGCACTTCCTGTTCGGCGATATCGATGTTGAGCGTGAGGTTGAACTGCAGCACCACGACCGAGGTCGCGCCCGAGCTGGTCGAGGTCATCTGGCTCAGGCCCTGCATTTCGCCGAACTGCCGTTCGAGCGGGGCGGTGACGGTGGTGGCGACTACGTCAGGGCTGGCGCCGGGGTAAAACGTAACCACCTGGATGGTGGGGTAGTCGACCTGCGGCAGGGCAGAGACCGGCAGTTGCGTGTAGGCAACGATACCGACAAGCATGATGGCGGCCATCAGCAACGAGGTTGCCACCGGCCGCAGAATAAATGGGCGAGACGGGCTCACGGGGCATCGCTCTCGGCGTTCGAGGGAAGAATCTTCTGCTTCGAGACGACGATCTTCGAGCCATCCTGCAGCTTCTCAAAGCTGCTGTCGGCCACCACGTCGCCCGGGTTCAGGTCTTCCACCTCGGTGTAGGCACCCTCGCTCACGCCAGGCTTGACGCCGTGGATATGGGCTACGCCCTCCTGAATGAGGAAGACAAACGCCTGATCGCCATTGTGTTGAATGCAGGAGGAGGGAACGAGCACCACATTCTGCAGTGTCTGCAGCAACAGGCGGGCGTTGACGAACTGGTTGGGGAAGAGCGCGCTGTCTTTGTTGTCGAATACGGCGCGCAGCTTGAGCGTGCCGGTGGTGGTGTCGATCTGGTTGTCGGTCGCTTCCAGCTTGCCGGCGCCGAGTTTGGTCTGCTCCGAGCGGTCGAGCGCGTCTACTGACAATGATTTGCCCTTGCGCAGTTGCTGCTCGAGCTGGGTCACGTTGTCCTCAGGAATGGTGAAGACGACGGTGATGGGTTGCAACTGGGTGATGACGGCGAGCGCGGTCGTGCTGGAGGCTGTGGCCAGGTTACCCGGGTCTACCAGGCGCAGGCCGACGCGGCCGGAAATGGGGGCGGTGATGTTGGTAAAGCCCAGTTGCACCTGGTCGAACTGCAGCGTGCCCTCATCGGCCTTCACCGTGCCTTTATCCTGCGCGACGATCTTCTCCTGGTCGTCCAGCGTCTGGCGAGGAATGGCGTTGCGTGCCCAGGCATCCTGGTAGCGCTTCAGGTCCAATTCGGCCTGGGCCAGCAGGTTGGTGTCCCGTTCCAGTACGCCCTGGGCGGTGGCCACCTGGGCGGCAAATTGCCGGGAGTCTATCTGGATGATGGACTGGCCTTTATGCACCATCTGGCCTTCTTTATAGAGGACCTGGTTGATGATTCCCGTTACCTGGCTGCCAATAACCGTTGTGTAAACCGGAGTTACGGTACCGATAGCATCGAGGTAAACACCGATGTTGCCCCGCTTGGCGGTGGAGGTGACGAGTGAGACGGTGGCCCCGGCTGCCCCACGGCGTCCTGCACCGGCGGTGGCGGCGGGAGCCGGTTTGCGGTTCATGATCCACCAGAAGAGCAGGCCAAAGGCCGCCAGAACGACCAGCCAGACGATGATGCGGACGCTGGTGGAACGCTTGGGAGGCGGCAACTGGTGATCCGGAGCGATGGGCTGCTGGCTGGCAGGGGGTGTGTCCTGCCGGGCGCGGGTCTCGCGAATATCATCTTGCATCAATGAACCTGGTGTCCTTTGCGATCTTCCTGGTGACTGCGGTGGCATCGGCTGCGCTGCGCGCTGGTGCGTGGTGACTTGGGTTACGACTTGGCGGGAGGAGTGGCCTCAGCTCCAGACGGCTGACCGGCAAGGGCCCGGTGGCCTGTGGTGAATAGGATTTTCTCTGCGTCCCAAAATAAAAGTCTCTGGCACTCAAGAAATTAGACGCTGGCCAGCCGTCGCGGGACTCATGGCCGCCGTGCTCTATGTTGAGGATAACGCAGGCAGCTCCCGGCGAAAAGGCGGGGGCCGGGCCGGGGTAGACGGGGCCGGGTGGGTGGGGCATGTCCCTGGATTTCGGCTCGGGGATTGAGCGTCTTGATTAGATTGGGTAGGGCGCGGGCTGCCGGGTGACCCTGAAGGGAAAAACCGTACCTCACGGCCCAAAGCTCGCTGCGGCGAGGTAGGTAGGCCATGCCGTACCCGTGTTTGTGTCCGGAGTAACGTGGATCAGCAATCAATCCGGCTTGAACCGCTCCAGGTAGGGCATGGCCTTCAGGCCGTGCCATCAACCCACAACACCGCAGGGCCTAACGCTCGCTGCCATGCCCTACCTTGCTCGGCTCAAGCATGGTTCCGCTACGCGTCTATCTGTTTTTGTTCGGGTTGCTGCCGAGCTTTGCCTGCTTTTCTCCCGCTACGTTCGGAACTGCGCCGGATATTTACCAGCAATCACACGTTCGCGCTACCGCATTACGTCACCGTAATTGTGCTATACGGGCGTGTAGTTACCTTGGTGCCTTCGAGTAATGCTGCCAAAGTGACACCACTCGTTCGCCGCGCTACCCGTTTGGTAAGCTAGCGCTTTTCTGAATCTGCTTTAGTCTCTCTCTTGGAAGCAGTAACAAGCACACGGGAGAAAACATGAAGTACTTACACAAGGCTCTGAATGTGGCGATGTTGGTGGCGGCAGGAACTGTACTGGCGGCGGGATGCGGAAGCGCCAGATCAGCGAACAAAGCGAATTTCGCCTGGGTTCTTAACAATGATTACTCGTCGAACCAGGATTGCCTGTTCACCAAGCCAATGCCTTTCCCTTATGAAGTGGCGATGAACGACAAGCTGCTGTCGGAGACGCGCCGCAAGCTGGATGCGCTCTCCGACGCCGGGCTGCTGGAACGCGACCAGACGGTGCAGAGTGGAGAAACGGTCAATCGCTATATGCTGACGGCCGCGGGCTCGAGAACCGAGGGCAAGGGACGTTTCTGCTACGGCCGCCGCCAGGTAACGAGCATAGAGAAGTTCACGCCGCCGGAGAACCATGATGGCATGTCGGTGACCAAGGTGGAATATCACTTTGTGATGAAGAACCCGCCAAGCTGGGCCAAACAGGAGCCGGTGATCCAGGCGTTTCCTTCGGTCGCAAAGTCGATGTCGTCCGAGCCGGTCGATGAGGCCACGCTGGCGCTGACCCAGAACGGCTGGGAAGTCACCTACTAATTTTCGTTTCTCCCTAGCAGTTTCGCAATAAGTGTAGACCGAAGCCACCTGCCTTTACGTGGTTTTCTCTCAAAGAAAACCACACCTCGCGACTCTTACCGGACCACAGTAATTGCGAAAATGCTTTAGTGCCTCTATTCGCCACGAAGTTGGTGGCAAATAGAGGCGCACTTGTTTTTGGGAATCACAAGTCAAGCCTTTATCTCTGCAACCAAGGCCGGGTGGCCCATTCAAGCCCGGTTTTGGCTTGAGTGGGGTAAGACTGCTCTCTACCCGTCCAGTACCACCGGCTTTAGGTTTCGTTCGCGCTCAACAGTAGGCGCAGGTCGCGCAGGTTGTTGTGCGTGGGGCCGGTGACCAGCGTGTCGCCCAGAGCCGTGAAGAGCGGGTAGGCGTCGAACCTTAGCAGAGCGGAGTGGGCGTCCATGCCTTTCGCCTTTGCTCTTTCTACCGTGGTTGCGTCTGCGAGGCCGCCGGCTGCCGGGCTGGTTCCGTCGATGCCGTCGCTGCCCGCGCTCAGCACGACCATCCCTGGGAGCCCGGAGAGCGCGCAGGCCAGGGCGAACTGCTGATTGCGGCCTCCCGACCCGTGCTCGCGGGGCAAACGGACGGTCACCTCTCCGGCCGAAAGCAGGCAGAGCTTCGCATGCGATGCCTGCAACGCATGAAAGCGATCGAGCAGATAGCGCACGGCGTCGGCGTAGTCCCAATCGTCACAGCGATTGTCTACTATCACTTCGTAGCCCAGCTCGACCGCTTTCGCTCGCGCGGCTTCGGCCAGGTCGTCGCTCGAGAGCAGGGTTTCGACCGGGGCGTTCTCAAGCGTTGGGGTTTCGGGCAGCGCAGCATCTGCAAAGAACGCCTTGACTGTTGCCGGGAAGCGCTCGGCCAGTTTGTAGCGGGCGATGATTTCCTGGCACTCGGCTACGGTCGAGGAATCCTGCAAGGTAGGGCCTGAGGCCAGGGCATCGAGATGCTGTGGCGGAACATCCGCCAGCAATAAAGACATGCGCGCAGCCAGCGGGCAGGCGGCAGCCAGGCGGCCTCCTTTGACTGCGGAAAAGTGTTTGCGCACGGTGTTGATTTCGGCGATCGTTGCTCCGCAGCCTACCAGGGCACGGTACAGGGTCTGCGTATCCGCGAGCGTGATGCTTGCGTTCCGCGGCAACTCGCACATCGCAGAGCCGCCTCCGCTGATGAGAAAGAACACGAAGTCGCGTTCGGTGGTGTTGTGCAAGAGCTGCAGCGCGGCGCGGGCGGAGGCGAAAGAATCCTCGTTGGGTAGTGGATGGCCGCCGGCGAAGTACGCGACGTTGGCCACGCGTTCCGAGGGAAGCAGCGGAGCGCAGCACACGCCGCCGCTGAGTGGGCGGGGCAGGCGATCTGCCAAGGTTTGCAGCATGGGGAGCGCGGCTTTGCCGATGGCTATGGCGTAGATGTGGCCGTACTTTTCCAGATGCAGTGGGGGCAACGCCACCTTGCGATCGAAGGCGGCTGCGATACTCGAGGCGTGGAGCGCGTGGTGAAAGATCTGGCGCGCGTCGTCTTTGGTCTCGTCCCCGGTCATGCGGCTAACCTGCATTTCTCATATGGCTTGGCGGGCAGTGCAACCAACCTGCGGGTGCCCCATCCTTCGCTTTTTTTTGGCGAAGGGTGGGATACCACGACAGTGTGCGTTTGAGATTTGTGGCTTCCCACCCTTGCCGGAAAAGCACCGTCAAGGATGGGGCACCCGCTGTTTGTTGCGCCGCCGGCCACCGCACCACACAGCCTCGCCGCAGCGAGCAGCCTCGCCGCAGCGAGCAGCCTCGCCGCAGCGAGCAGCCTCGCCGCTCGTCTCCTCCCTGCTGGTGAGAAATGCAGGCTACTCATGCAGAAACTGTACTTCGATCCACTCATTCAGGGCATTCTGCATCTGGTCGAGTTTGCCGGCGAAGAAGTGATCGGCCTCTTGTACCAGGACGAGCTTCGCCGGTGGCAGCGCCCGGGCGGCCACTGCTTCTACCTCTGCCTGGGGACCGAATTCATCGCGGGTTCCGCTGATAAAAAGCTTGGGCTGGCGGCAGCCGGCAAGAAAGTCGTAGCTATATTCGCGGTTGGCGGCGCGCACCGGCAGGCCCAGCGCCGCAATGCCTTTCACCCGTTCATCACCGCAGCAGGCCCTCAGACCCACATATGACCCGAAAGAAAATCCGGCGAAGAGCAGGGGACGCGCGAACTCCTTTTGCATCCAGTCGAGAGCGGCCTTCACGTCGTCCACCTCGCCGCGGCCGTTGTCGTGGCGGCCCTCGCTGAGGCCGGCGCCGCGAAAGTTGAAACGCAGTACGGGCAGCCCGTGCGCCTGAAAGGCTTTCATGGCGTGGAAGACGACCTTATTGTGCATGGTGCCGCCAAAGAGCGGGTGCGGGTGGGCCACCACGACGGCATAGGGAGCGTCTGGCTGAGCATCGGATGGGCCGAGGTTCACGATCGCTTCAAGACGGCCAGCGGGGCCGCGTAAATCGTCAATACTGCGCAACAGTGCGGAGCCGGGAGAGGATTCGTTCATCACCTGCTACGTATCCTAAAGGATTTCGGGTAGGGAAGGATTTAGAGCAAGGGAAGGACTTTTGGCCGGTGCCCGTCGCAAGGTATGCTGAACAACGATGAAGCACTCTCTCACGCCGTTAGACCCTTTGGATTTGACCCGCCGCTTGGTGGATATCGAGTCGTTGACCTACAACGAAGGGGCCGTGGGCTTGTGGCTCGATGAGTTTCTCACCACGCGGGGCTTTACCACCGAGCGGACCCCGGTGCCCCAGCCAGCGCAGAGCAAGTCGAGCGGTGACCGTTTCAACGTATACGCCGGCACGGGCGTGCGGCCCGACGTGGTGCTCTCCACCCATATGGACACGGTGCCGCCCTTCATCCCCAGCAGCGAAGACGATCTGTATCTCTATGGCCGGGGCACGTGCGACGCCAAGGGCATTATTTCCGCGCAGGTGGCCGCTGCGGAGCGTCTGCGCGAGGCTGGCGTGGCAGTAGGCCTGTTATTTGTTTCGGGAGAAGAGCGCGACTCGGCAGGTGCGCGCATAGCCAATCTCACTCCCAAGGGCAGTCGCTTCCTGATCAACGGGGAGCCTACCGACAACCGCCTGGCCCTGGCCTCGAAAGGCGCATTGCGCGCCGAGATACGCGCGCATGGAACGATGGCGCATTCCGCTTACCCGGAGCTGGGCGACAGCGCGATCCATAAGCTGGTCGAAGTGATGCGCCGGTTGCTGGCGCTCGATCTGCCGAACGTCGAAGGCATTGGACCGAGCACGCTCAATATCGGGTTGATCGAAGGCGGCCGCGCGCCCAATGTGATTGCCGATGCTGCGACGGCCCAGGCGCTGATCCGGCTGGTGGGCCCTTCTGAATCCACCAGACAGGCGATCGTGAAAGCGGCCGAAGGGCTGGCCGAGGTGGACTTCACCCTGGAGATTCCGTTCATTCAAATGCGCGCGGTTCCGGGGCTGGAGACGATGGTGGCGGCCTTCACTACGGACATTCCGGCGTTGACGAATTGGGGAGAGCCGTTGCTGCTGGGGCCCGGGTCGATCCATGTGGCGCATACTCCGTTTGAGAAGATCGCGAAGCGCGAGCTGCTGGATGCGGTGGACCTGTATTTCCGTGTGGCGCAGCGGCTGGTGTCGTAGATGAGTTTGGATGTCGGATACACAAACGGGGCTGAAGAGTGTGGCATCTAGGTAGACTTGAGGGTAGATGACACATCCGGCCAACCCCCTCGTTCACGCTTCGTCTTCTTATTTGCGCTCTGCGATGCACCAGCCGGTTGCGTGGCATGAATGGGGCCCTGCCGCGTTTGCCCGGGCGCAGGACGAAGATAAGCCCATCCTGCTCGACATCGGCGCTGTGTGGTGCCACTGGTGCCATGTGATGGATCGCGAAAGCTATGAGGACCCGGAACTCGCCGAGGTCATCAACCAGAACTTCATTGCCGTAAAGGTGGATCGCGATGAGCGGCCCGATGTGGATGCGCGCTACCAGGCGGGCGTATCCGCGATCAGCGGGCAGAACGGATGGCCGTTGACCGCGGTGCTGACCCCGCAAGGGAAGCCGTTCTTCGGAGGGACGTATTTCCCCCGGGAAGACCGCTACGGCCGGCCCGGATTTGCCCGCGTGCTGCTCACCATGGTGGACGCTTGGAAGAACCGCCGCGACGAAGTGATGGAGTCGGCCGGCAGCGTGATCGAAGCCATCGAATACAACGAGACCTTTGCCGGGCGCGCCGGCAGCCTGAGCATGGAGATCGTGGACAAGATGGTGGCCTCGGCGCTCGAAAAGTTCGACCGTCACCACGGCGGGTTCGGAGCCCAGCCCAAGTTCGCGCACCCTTCGGCGATCGATCTGCTGATTGACGTGGCGGGCCGCACGGAGCATGACGGCACGAAAGATACAGCAACGGTTACGTTGGAGAAGATGGCCCGGGGCGGCGTTTACGACCAGCTGGCGGGCGGGTTCCATCGCTACTCCGTCGATGACGCCTGGGTGGTGCCGCACTTCGAGAAGATGCTCTACGACAACGCGGAGCTGCTGAAGAACTACGTGCATGCTTTTCAGAGTTACGTCGAGCCGGACACGGCCGAGGTGGCCAGAGACATCATTCGCTGGATGGACGCCTGCCTGAGCGATCGTGAGCGGGGAGGGTTCTTCGCCTCGCAGGACGCGGACATCAACCTCGATGACGACGGCGATTACTTTACCTGGACGCGCGCCGAAGCAGCAGCCGTGCTCACGGCGGAAGAGATGGAGATCGCCGGCCCGTACTACGACATTGGCGATCTGGGCGACATGCATCATAACCCGGCGAAGAATGTGCTGCATGTAAAGCACACGCTCGACGTGGTGGCGACCCGTGCAGGCAAAACGCGCGCGCGGGCGGAGCGACTGCTGGCTGCCGCGCAGACGAAGCTGCTGGCGGCTCGGGACACGCGGCCCGCTCCGTTTGTCGATACGACGATTTACACCAACTGGAATGCGCTGGCCGTCTCCGCGTATCTCGAAGCGGCGCAGGTGCTTCGTATGCCTGCGGTGAAAGCCTTCGCAGTGCTTACGCTCGACCGCATTTTGCGCGAAGGCGTGCATGACGAGCGTGGCTTGGCGCATGTGATTGCTTATTCCATCCCTTCTTCTGAGGCGGGGCCCGTGAAGTGGGTGGCGGGCGTGCTCGAAGACTATGCCTTTCTGACCCATGCATGTGTGGATGGCTGGCTGGCGACAGGCGCTGCAAAGTACTACGACGCGGCGATGGGCCTTGCCGAACAGATGATTGCAAAGTTCTACGACGAAACCGGTGGGGGATTTTTCGACGCGGCGATTGGTGGCGAAGAGCTGCTGGGCGCGTTGACTGCGCGGCGCAAGCCTCTGCAGGATTCGCCGACGCCGGCAGGGAATCCTGCGGCGGCGGGAGCGTTGCTGCGGTTGTATGCGCTGAGTGGGCGTGAGGATTTTCGTGACAAGGCGGAGGCTACGCTCGAGGCCTTTGCCGGCGTCGTGACGCACTTTGGGCTCTATGTGGGCACGTATGGGTTGGCGTTGGAGCGGTTCCTGCTGCCGCCGGTGCAGGTGGTGGTGATCGGGCAGGATGACGCGGCCGATGAGCTGGAAGCCGCGGCGACGGTGGGATACGCTGTGAACAAGAGCGTGATCCGGCTGGCGCGTAGCCAGGTGACGAGCAACCTGCCCCCGGTACTGGCGGAAACGCTGCCGATGCTGCCCGACCTCAAAGGGGAGAAGAGCTTCGCCGTGTTGTGCAGAGGAACTTCCTGCCTGCCGCCGGTGAGCGATACGCAACAGTTGCTGGATCAATTGCAGGGGTAGGCCTGTTGGCTCTGAGGTAGGCCAGCGGAGAGTGCGGTGTCTTGAGGTAGGGCACGGCCTACCTCGTCGCAGCAGTGACACAGGTAGGGCATGGCCTTCAGGCCATGCCAACAACGCACAGCGCTCGTTGGCCTACCTCGCCGCAGCGAGCATTAGGCCCTGAGGTACATTTTCCTTCGGTTTGCGGCGTTACCTGGGGGAGAGAGAGCGTACCTCAGGGGCTTAAAGCCCCGCTTCATTGCGTGACTGATTGGCACGGCCTAAAGGCCATGCCCTTCCCATTGTGATCGCGGCACTCTCACCCCGTATGCGAGACCTATTCTCCCGTAAATGGGTTGCTCTCGTTGGGCTTGGCCATCGTTGGATCCGGAGCCTTCCCCGCTTCCGGCTCTGTTTTAGCCGTCTGCGTGGAGCCATTGAACACGCGATAAGGGCTGCCGGGCAACAAATTGTGCTCTTCCAGCGCGAGCCGGATACGCCTCTGCATTTCACGCATGGCGTCGAACTGCTTGCGCGCCAGCGTCCTGATCTGGATGGGGTAAATGACCTCGGTCCCCTTGATCGAGTCCACGCCGAACACCTGCGGGTCGCTCAGGAAAACATCCTTATAGGCAGGCTCGTTGCGCACTTCGAGCGCAATCTTCTTCAGCAGCGGAATCACCTCGTCAGGGTTCGCGGAGAAATCCACCGACACGCTCAACGTGGAAACGGAGAAGCCCCGCGACTGGTTGGCGACGTTCGTGACCTGGCTGTTGGGGATGATGTACAGCGTGCCGTCGAATCCGCGCACCGAGGTCTTGCGCAGCGTCATGTTTTCGACCGTACCCATCATGCCGGCCAGCGTGACCACATCGCCTACGTTGTACTGGTCTTCAATCAGAATCAGAACGCCGTTCAGCAGATCTTTCACGATGGTCTGTGCGGCCAGGCCGATCGCTACGCCGGCTACCCCAGCGCTTGCCAGCAGCGGCCCCAGGTTGAAGCCGAGGACGTTTTCCATGATCTGCAGGACGGCCAGAAAAATGACGATGCCGATGCCGGTGGCGCGGATCACAGTGGCCAGCGTGCGCACCTGTGCCCCGCTGGCCGCGCCCAGATTGTCGCGTTTTTCGGCCAGACGGATGACGCGGGTGGTGACAAAGTGGACCAGCAGGATCAAAGCCACGGCATAGAGGGCGATAAAGAGTAGTTTGGGCATGCCGGCGCGCAGAAATTCCTGTACGTCATGCAGCCATTCCTGTTCCAGATTGCGAAGAAGCGGAGGCGACGGCTCAACCTGGAACAGCCGTATGAAGAAGGAGGCGAATGACAAATAGGTGGCGTACACTGGCACCCTATGATGCTACTTGAGCGGTGGGTGGTTGCGGGCCTGCTGGGGATCGCCATGATCTCAGCCCCGTCTCCGGCCCAGTCGCGGGGTAAGGCCGCCCAGCCCGATAAGGCAGCGCCGGCCGGCAAAACGGCGCCGGCGGAAGACGTAGTCCAGCCCGACAGCGGGCCTCCTCCTGACCAGGCGGTGCAGCCCAGCCAGAGCGATTCGCTGGCGCCCGCGCCGGTGCTCGACCCGCCCGCGGAGGATTTGCCAGACCCGCCCGTTGAGCCGCCGTCTGCGCCTGCCGCCGACGCTGGGCCGGCGATTCCGGATCAGATACCGGGCCGGATCCCAGACCAGATACCTGACCAGACCGCAGACAAGATTCCAGACCAAGTTCCGGACAAGGAGCCAGACCAGCAGCCGGAGCAGAAGGCGGACCAGGCCGCCCGCCACCCTGCCGCGCCGCCCGTAGCCGCTCGCACCCCGGAAACCGATGCCTCTGCCGAGGTGGAAGCGATACCTGCGAACGCGACCCCTGAGGAGCGCCAACTACGCAAAGATGCGATCCGCCTGTTGCAATTGGTGCGGGAATTGAAGCTCGAAGTGGAGAAGGCCGGGACCAACACCCTCTCGCTCGACGCCCTGCGCAAGGCGGAAGAAGTGCAACGGCTCTCCAGGAGTCTCAAAGAAAGGATGAGGGAATGGGATCAGACCGCGCAAAGCAAATGACCATGCGCTTAGGCACGCTTTCAATGTTGGCCGCCGTGCTGGCGGCCGTGGGGTGGGGACAGTCCATCAGCGACCAATTTCCTTTGCGGCAACAATCTCCAGGGTCAGCACGGTCTTCCGATGAGGCCCCACCGTTCGAACAGGACCTCCTGCTGCGTCAGGTCAGGCTCTTGCGGGAGCAGCGCCAGAAAGAAATGTTCAGCGATACGAACCGGCTGCTGCAGCTAGCCACGGAGCTTAAGGCGCAGGTGGATCGGGCGAACAAGCCGACGCCCGACGAACTGAAAGACGTGGATGAAATTGGTAAGCTGGCCAAGCGGGTCAGCGAACGCATCAAGTCGCAGTAGAGCAGAACGCGGGAATCAGGAATCAGGAAAAAAGGATGCGCCCGGGGGTGGCGCGGGTCATCATGCGGAAGGTCTATCTCGGCGTAGATGTGGGCGGCACCAAGACCGCAGTGCTTCTGGCGACCGCGGTGGTTCTGTCGAGTCGGCCGCCCGATACGCTGGGCCGGATTGAATTCGCAACCCTGTCGGAGAAGGGGCCGCAGCAGGCGATTGAGCAGATCATTGCCGCAGGGCACACACTGCTGGCGCAGCATGGGTACAGTTCCAGGCAGATTGCATCGATCGGCGTGAGTTGCGGCAGCCCGCTTGACCGGGTGCGTGGAGTGATTCAGGCTCCGCCGAACCTGAGTACCTGGGTCGATGTGCCGATCACGCGGCTGCTCGGCGAGGCGTTCGACGCCCCTTGCCGCCTGGAGAATGATGCCAATGCGGGCGCGGTGGCTGAGCATCGCTTTGGCGCCGGCGTGGGCTGCGACCACATGGTGTTCCTTACCCTGGGCACGGGGCTGGGAGCGGGCATCATCGCCGCCGGCAGCCTGTACCTGGGGGCCAACGGAGACGCTGGGGAAATTGGGCACGTGCGGCTCACTCCGTCGGGACCTGTCGGTTACCACAAAGCAGGCTCGATCGAAGGGTGGTCGAGCGGCGGCGGCATTGCGCAATTGGCCGCTACCGCGCTGGCGCAGGCGAACAAGCGGGCCGCGCAAGCCAAGTCTGGGGGCAAGACTCGGGGAGTGCCCAGCCTGTTATCGGCGAAGGGATTGACGGCCCGCGAAGTTGGCCTGGCGGCGCAGGCAGGCGACGCGGTCGCTTTGAGCGTTCTGCGTAAATCGGGCGAACGGCTAGGCCAGGCGCTGGCGATGTTGATCGATGTATTGAACCCGCAGCGCATTGTGCTGGGTGGCCTTGCCTGGCGCATGGGCGAACACCTGATGGGGCCCATGCGCCGCACGATGCAAAGCGAAGCCTTGCCACAGACCCTGCGCGCTTGTCAGATTGTGCCCGCCGCCCTGGGCGAGCAAATCGGCGACGTGTCTGCTCTTTGCGTAGCCATGGGTCTCGAAGGTAAAGGGTGGTAGGGCACGGCCTACATTCGCAGACCAGCGAAGTCTTTGGGCACAAATATTAGGTAGGGCACGGCCTTTAGGCCGTGCCATCGCTGCTCTTAATAGGAGGAGGGCTAAAAAGCCCTCTCAGACAATTACGCATATTGGCACGGCCTGAAGGCCGCGCCCTACCCCGCAGGCCGTGCCCAACCAGGAACTGCTCACGCCGACTCACTCCTCACGCATTGCAAATCCCCAGCAAGCCTTCTGTCGATCACAGGATAAAATCGAAAACTGGGTTGCACTTGCTTACGGCCAAGGGTGAACGATGACTGGAAGACTAGCGGGCAAGACCGCTGTATGTACCGCTGCAGGACAAGGCATTGGGCAGGCAACCGCCATCGCCTTTGCGCGCGAAGGGGCCACGGTGTGGGCCACCGACATCAACGATGCAGCCCTCAAGACGCTCGCTTCGGAGTACCCGCAGACCATCTGCCGCACGCTTGATGTACGTGACCCCGCAGCCATCGCCGCGCTCGCCCAAGAGCTGCCCGCACCCGATATTCTGTTCAATTGTGTGGGGTTTGTGCATCACGGAACGATTCTGGATTGCAGCGAGCAGGACTGGGACTTTTCCTTCGATCTGAATGTGCGCTCGATGTATCGCACCTGCCGCGCTTTTCTGCCCGGCATGTTGCAGACCGGCCGCGGCAGCATCGTCAACATGGCATCGATTGCCTCGAGCGTGCGCGGTGTGGCCAATCGTTTCGTCTACACCGCATCCAAGGCCGCCGTGGTGGGGCTGACAAAAGGTATTGCCATCGACTTCGTCAGCCAGGGAATTCGCTGCAATGCGATTTGCCCGGGCACCGTTCAATCGCCTTCGCTCGACGGGCGCATTGCCGCGCAGGGCGATGCAGAACAGGTTCGCAAGGAATTTATCGCGCGCCAGCCCATGGGCCGCCTCGGCCGCGCGGAAGAAGTGGCCGCGCTGGCCGTATATCTCGCGTCGGATGAATCAAGTTTCACCACCGGGCAAACCCATGTCATCGATGGCGGATGGAATATCTAAAGGGAAGGTGCGAAGCCATCTTCACGCTTTAACGATGGCTTCACTCGCCTGTCGGACCCGTGACGCGAAGGCTTAAACTGCCGCCTTTCTTACTTTCGCCCAACGCTTGCGCTGGGCGTCGGCAATCTTCTTGCGGGCTTGTGGGCTCAATATGCGCTTGCCGGTCTTGGGCGCGGACGAATGAGTAGAGGCGCTCCGGCTGCCAACATTCGAACCCTGCAGCAAAGCTTTTACCCTTTGCAGCCGCGATATTTCTTCTTGGATGTGTTCTAAGATCTCTTTAGTGTTCATGGGGCAATCTCCGGACGTAAAGTCGTCCTGGTTAGAATACCAAACGGAGCTTTAAATAGTAGCCACCACTGTTCGAGAAAAGGTCGTTGCTTGTTCCTGAAAACTTCACTCAACCGGCTGCGCGGCCGGTTTCTTCTGGATGCCCGGGCCACGCAGGCGGAGCAGTTATTCCTCGCTCCTCCTTTTACTGAAGAAGTGGTTGCGGCGATTCGTCTTATCTCCACCCGGTTGCCGCTCAAGGCGGATGAAGCTTCGCGCATACTTTGGCAGCAGGAGAGCAATGCCGCCTCTGAGGCGGAGTACGACGCTCTCTCTCCCTTGTTCAAACAAGTGCCTGCGCCCAAACGCGTACTGGAGATTGGTCCCGGCTTCGGACGTTCCGTCGTCTTCTTTCAAAAGAAGGGCCTCTTCGAGGGCAGCGAGATCAGTATGTACGATACCGACGGAACCAGCACCAAATACAAGCAGAAGTTTTACGATCATCCGCCCAAGTGGCCCGATGTCTCCTCGTTCTGCGGTAACCTGCCGCTGTTACACACCATGCTCGATTACAACGGAGTACCTCGGTACGAAGTGTTCGATGCGCAGAAGCTGCCCTTGTCTCAACTGCCTGGCCCCTATGATTTGATTTATGGCTTCTATAGCATTGGATTCCATTGGTCGCTTGAGTACTATCTCGACGATCTTGAGCCGCTGCTCGGCGAGCGCAGCCTGCTGGTATGCACTCTGAATAAGAGCTTCCGCAATTTTCCCCGCCTGGAGAAATTTTCTACCCGAGTGCTCTCCTGCCGCGAAGTGAAGAAGAACGCTGCGCCGCTGCGTCTCCTGGTTCTGAGTAAGGGCCCGCTACCGAATGTCGGGCAGTCGCTGGCCGATGCGTTCGCGTAGCTCCGCGTTGCAATCCAGATAGGGCACGGCCTTGGTTCGACAGCTTCCAAGGATGGCCATGCTTGCTGCACAGGATGATGGTTTTTCTTTGGAGATAATGTGAATCGCTCAAAAGAGCATGCCGGAATACTTCACACGGATTCGGATCACCGGCAAACCAGGATTCCATTTCGTCGTGACGTAGAAGGCCTGCGAGCGTTGGCCGTCGGTTTGGTGATTGCTTCGCATACAGGACTACCCGTGCTGCAAGGTGGTTTTGTCCGCGTCGATGTTTTCTTTGTTCTTTCGGGCTACCTGATTACCAGCCTACGGACGCAAGAGATATCCTCGTCGGGTTCAGTAAATTTTGCGCGCTTTTATGCGCGGCGCGCACGACGTTTGCTGCCTGCGGCGATCACGATGGTGCTGGGTGTTTGTGTCGCGGAAGCGATCGTCATGAACCCCCCTGACGCAAGTTAGCGTTCTGAAGGCAGCGTTTGCGACGCTCCTTTATTCCAGCAATCTTTACTTTGCGTTTTTAAAGCTGCAGTATTTCGATCAGTATTCGGCTACCAATCCACTGTTGCATACCTGGTCGCTGGCGGTTGAAGAGCAGTTTTATCTGGTCTGGCCCGTGCTCCTTCTTTTGTTAGCGCGCCCGGCTCGGCGTGTTAAGCGCCTGGGCATTGCACTGGCAGCCATTGCGCTTGCATCGTTTGCGCTGTGCGTGTGGTTGACCGCGGTAAACCCTGTTCTCGCATTTTTTCAGATGCCGGCGAGGGTTTGGGAGTTCAGTGCGGGTGGACTCCTGGCATTCACTCCGCAGAGATGGCTTGAGGGCCGCCAAAGACTTTGGTCGTGGATGGGAGCGATGGGCCTCATTGCACTCCTGGCAAGTGCCGAACTGATCCGCAGCTCCAACTTTCCCGGGCATATTGCGGCCCTTCCGGTGCTCGCAACGTTGTTACTTCTGCTGGCAGGCGCGGGGGCTCCTGAATCGCCGGTAGTGCGGCTTTTAAGCACGAAGCCGGCCCAAGTGATGGGGCGGCTTTCGTATTCGCTCTGGCGCTTCTCGCGAGCGCTTCGCAGCATCCGGGCGCGGACGGGAAGATGATGGTGGATATGAAGGTTTGGGAACAGGGAGCTCGTGACACCTTTACCGCACTCGCGAACCAGGGGGTGAAGGTTCGGTTTCTTCGCGATACTCCGTTTACAAACTTCGACGTGCCAGGCTGCTTGGCGCAGGCGGAATGGGACGGACACACACGCTGTGAAGGGCTGCTTCCCGCCGAAGCGTTGAGTCCCCAGGTCTATGCCGCCGAGGTAAAGGCGGCGGAGAATCTAGGCAAAATCAAGTTTCTCGATTTATCGGATCAGATGTGCGGTCCTGATCGCTGTTATCTCGAAGTCAACGGCCAGGTGATCTACCGGGACGGCGATCATTTGACCGCCAGCTTTAGCCGGAGCCTGGCTGCGATGTTATTTCAGCGATTGAGAGACAGCGAAAAATAAAGAGAGATGCGAGATTGCTCTCGGACGGAATATCTTTGCCACAGAGCTACCCATTCCTTGCGTTGCATCAGAAATCCGCCACATTGATATCATGAACTTATGTGCGGCCGTTACGTTCGTAAGACAACCCGGCGGGAAATTGCTCGCTGGTTTGACGCCGAAGATGACGAGGCGCAAGCCTGGGACACGAGTTATAACGTCGCTCCGCAGAGTGTTCAGCCGGTCATCCGTCTGAACCGAGAAAGCGGCGCGCGAGAGATCGTGCTCATGCGTTGGGGCCTGGTGCCTTTCTGGTCGAAAGACGCGAAGATCGGCTTCTCCAGCATCAATGCACGCGCTGAGTCTGTGGCCACCGCGCCCGCCTTTCGCGAGGCCCTCAAGCATCGCCGCTGCCTGGTGCCTGCCGACGCCTTCTATGAATGGCAAAAGCTCGACGCGAAGCGCAAGCAGCCCTTCGCCATCGCGTTGGCCAGCGGCGAACCGTATGCGTTCGCCGGATTGTGGGAGCGATGGAAAGATCCAGCGAACCAGCAATGGCTGGAAACATTCTCCATCATCACGACCGATCCCAATGAAGTCGTAGCTCCGCTGCATAATCGCATGCCGGTGATTCTCGAACGCAAAGACTACGGGCGTTGGCTGGGCGAAATAAGTTTGCAGGCTCCGCCCATTGACCTGTTGCGGCCCTACCCAGCCGCGGAAATGACCGCCTGGCAGGTCGATCGCGCGGTAGGCAATGCGCACAACGACAGTCCTGATTTGTTGGAGCTGCGGACGGAAGAAAAGCCCGACAGCCTTCTTTTTTTCTGAACAAGCGTGCTTGTTGCGGATAAGCGACAAATAAACGGATGCCGCTCGCTCGCCCAAAAAACGAATCAAGTTGCTCGTAATGCACAGCATGCGTCGCTGTCCAAATGTGTTTGTTGCGGATACGCAACAAGAGATCGTGCTGCGCGCCGCGCATGGGTCACGGTTGCAGAAAAGGCAACAGCAATGAGTACGTAGAAAAAAGTAGCACAAATGTTGTGCTGTATCTATTACTTCCGACGTAAAGGAAAGTGCTTGTGGGCGATTGCGTGATGTCCCAAGCTGAGTCATACTTGCCTTCAGTTAGTCGTAACTATGACAGACATAGTTATCTTTTGAAGGGTCCCCTCCCTCTCCCGGCTGACCCTTCTTTTGCCATTGGTCTCTCCCCCAGGAACCAAGGAGCTGTGCTATGAGTCCTCTTCGGAGACATGGCGGTGGCCGCCCCCGGTCCGCCTGTTCCACCCTCGACATCGCTGAGCGTTGGGGAATATCAGAAAAAGCAGCGCGCCGTCTTGCGGCGCTCCATCTCAGCGACGAAGCTATGGCCGTTCTTGTGCGCGATAGCCAGCGTTTTGCTGCGGCCCAGCGTCATGAAGCGCCCGCACAGGGCAGGTACACCGGCGGCATGCGCAGGCTGGGCATGCGCAGCCGCGTGCCTGCGGGTCTGGCATGACCCAGGCCGCACGCGAGCAGGAGCATCGCAAGCAGCTTCGCCGGCGTATGAAAGAGAGTGCGCTATCACGGTTTGGTTTGGAAGCGGGAAAAATTGTGCGGCAAACGCTGATGCAGCGGGTACACAAAGGAGACGTAAAGTACGCACGCAAGCTGACCCGTTCCCGCACCGTGATTGTGCTCGAATACGCCGGCCGGGATATGGCCTTCATCTATAGCAACACAAGCGGTGAGATTCTTACCTTTCTCGCGCCCGATGCGCCAGAGACGGCGGCATGGAGAACCTCGAGAAGTTCCCGGTCGACGGCGCCGACATTGTTCGCTCAGGCGGAGCTCGCTCCATGAGCATGCAGCCCATTCGTTCCTTCGCCTCCTCCGTCGCACCTTCCTTGAAGCAGGAAAGCCAGGGCCAAAGTCAGGAACAGGGCTTGCCTGCCAACCTGGCGGCGGAGAGGGCCATTCTGGGCGCGGTGTTGCTGAACAACGGTCATTACCTGGAGGCGGCGGGGCGCATTGACGCCTCCGACTTCTTGCTCGAGGCGCATCGCCGCATCTTTCTGCGCATCGGGGAACTGCTGCGCGGCGAACAAAGTGTCGATATAGTGACACTGGCTGAGCGGTTGCAAGGCAACAAAGAGCTTTCGATGATTGGCGGGGCGGCGTATCTTGCGTCCCTCACCGAAGGCTTGCCGCGCCGCCTCTCCATTGAAGACTACGTCCGTATTGTGAGAGACAAATCGCTGCTGCGGCAGACCATGGCCGAGAGTGAGCGTGTGAGCGTGTGCGCAGCCGATCAGGCGGAGTCTGCGGAAGAAGTGCTGGCTGCCGCGGAGTCAGCCTTTCGCCGCATCGCGGAGCGCGCGGTTACGGGCGGTCTTACTTCGGTCGTCGACTATGTGCAACAGCACTATCCGGTGGTCGATCGGATTTTTGATCAGAGCGCGCGGGCGGCCGGTGTGCGCTCCGGCTTTTGGCATCTGGATCAACTGACGTCAGGCTTTCAACCGAAAGAGTTGACGATTCTGGGCGCGCGCCCTTCGATCGGCAAGACCGCGGTGGCCGGTAACATAGCCGTCCACGTTGCCTTGTCGGGCAAGACGGTAGCCTTCTTCAGCCTGGAGATGCCGACCAAGGCATTGATCGACCGCATGTGCTGCGCGCAAGGGAAAGTGGATCTGCAGGCGCATCGTCAAGGCCGCTTGAACCCGGAGCAGAAGCGGCACTACCTGGGCGCCCTGAGCCAGATTGCGGAAGCTCCGCTGTACATCGACGATCAGCCGGCGCAGACCGCCACGTCGATCGAAGCACGCGCGGCGCGCCTGCAAAGCCAGGCGGGCCTCGACCTGGTGGTGGTGGATTATCTTGGCCTGATGGCCGCCGAACGTAAGGGGGTGGAGAACCGCGAGCAGATTGTCGCCGCGATCACCCGCGGGATGAAGGGCCTGGCGAAGCGGCTTAATGTGCCGGTGCTGCTGCTCTCACAGTTGAACCGCGAGTTGCATAAGAGGGTCGACAAGCGGCCGATTCTCTCTGATCTGCGTGAGTCGGGAGCGATCGAGCAGGACGCCGACCTGGTGCTCTTTCTGCATCGTGAAGACTACTACCATCGCGATGATCCTGCGTTGGCGGGCAAGGGAGAGCTGATTGTCGCCAAGGCACGCAACGGTCCGCTGGGCACCGTGCACCTGCATTACGACGCGAGAACCTGCAGATTTTCCGACGATGCCGAGTAAGTCATGTAACAAACGCGGGTGCACTTGTCACATAATTAAGAAGGATAGAGAAACGCGGCTCGATATCGCTCGGCGGGGAGTGTAACCAACCCGCGGGTGCCCCATCCTTCGCTTTTTTGTTGCGAAGGGTGGGTTACCACGACCGTGTGCACTGAGATTTGTGGCTACCGCTCTTCTTCGGCGTTCAGGTGATAGAGATTGCCGGTTACCACGACCGTGTGCACTGAGATTTGTGGCTACCCCCCCTTGCCGGAAAAGCACCGTCAAGGATGGGGCGGCCGATCGTTTTTTGCGCTCTCCGGCCACCGCACAACCGCCACAGAGTCAAAACCGTCGGCCACGCCTGCCCAAATCGATGCGCTGGTTAAGCTTTATAGGCGCTTCTTCCTGATCGAGTTCTTCGGCCTTCTGCTGCCAGCGAATGGCTGCCGTGCCGACGTCGAGCCCACGCACGGCGTGCTGCAACACGAGCGAGCGCGGCTGCGTAGCCTGTTGCACGAAGGTGTAGAGGGCATAACGGGTCTCGTCGGCAACGTCGTCCAGGGGATCGCCCGGAATCTTGCGAATATCTCCTGGCCGCGCGTCGTCGTGCATGCGGGTACGAAGAGCCTCGAGGGTCTGTGGACAAACATCGGTCAGGGTAAACTCGCCAGTGCGCAGCATGCGGTAGAGCAGTTGCCACCCGCCCATGCGATCGTTCGATGCGCGCTCACACACAATCTCCCAAGGTTCGAGTACTTCGTTGATCTGGTCGGCGATGGTGTGGCCGTCGCCAATGTCTTTAAAGTTGGCAGGGTCGAGATAGGCGGCAACGATGCGTCGTCTCTGGCCGTCGTGGGCATCGGGTTGCACAAAGGCCTCCACTATCCTTTGCGCCAGTTCGTACGCGGGCACGTGCGGCACAACGAGCTCACCGATCTTGCGGATGCGTCCTTCAGGAAAATCCGGTTGATCGGTTTGCTGTACCAGCCTGCGGGTATCCATGCCATGGATGGCGATGGGTTGCGGCGCCTCGGCCGGGCCGCGCGCGTAGAGGCCGACCGACGAAGAGGATTTGCCGTAGCCGTAGTCGATCGAAAGAAAGTGATTGTGCCACCACTCCACGCCCGCTTCGGCGAGCGGCTGCACCATGCCTGCATGCATAAACGGAAAGTAGGCTCCCTCGAGCGTGCACCAGCAGCCCTGCTCCATGGCAGCGGCTGCGCCGCCGGCCATCATATGCAGACGCTTCGCGTAGTTGGCGTCGAGCAGGTTGTGGTCAGAGAGTTTGCCGGGGATGAACGCGACCGAGAAGGGAATAGCTTCGCTATCCGAAGGCCAGCGGCAATCGTGAAACAAACGCCCGGGCGTGGCTGCCTGCAGCGGTTGGTGCACCGGGCAGTGGCCGCGCAGAAACAAGGTCTGGTGCCATGCCGCACCCACGTTGCCCGGGTTTGAGGTAAGCCGCACGCGCAGCCGCAGGCGCGGGTCAGTCGAGCTGAGGCGGCCGAGAATGTTGCGCACCTGCTTCTCGGTATGCAGCGTGGACTCGTCGAAGCCGATAAAGCTGTAGCGCGGCCCCAGGTACTTCCACACATCGTCATCCGTCTTCATGTATGCGAAGCGAATGGTGGCGCCCGAGGGAAAGGTCCACGTCCACTTGGGCGAGCTGACAAACACTCCGCCAAGCGGTGCATAGAGGCGGCGTGTTTTGTCGATGAGGTCCGTCATCTCGACAAACGAGGAACGAAAGATGATGGCGCGCAGGTTGGGGTTCTCGAACTCCTGCACGGCGTCCATCAGCATGGTCTCGGTTTTGAGAGACCCGGCGGATCCGCCGAAGAACAGAATATCCGCACGGGAGTCGAGCGCCGCTTTCTGCGCGGCGGTGGCCGGCATCCAGTGGTACGGTCTGTCCTGGCCAGTGTTGTGATTTGCCGTTTGGTTCGTGTTGTGGTCCGGATGAGTCATTGGGGCAGGGAATGATCGGGCCGGTAAAAGATTGGTGTCGGCAACCGCTCGCCGGGTTGGGCCAGCGTTTTGCCGGTTTCCGCGGGCTTGAGCGTAAGGTCGCAGAGTGCTTCGAGGGCTTTGAGCTGTCCCATGATGTTTCCCTTGGTCTCTTCAGCGTCGAGCCCGGCCAGTTGCCAATACCGGTCTAGAATCTGATCACGCTCGATCTTTTTATGCGCTAACCGCATGCGGAATACCTCACTGTGACGTGCCGTTTGTGTATATTGGCTTTTATGGGAAGCAAAGATAAAGGCAAGAAAGAAACCAAGAAAGCACCGAAACCCAAGCCGAAGGTCGAACCCGGCCGTAAACGCGATGACAGCCGCCTTGGCGGTCCGCCCAAAAGCTAACGGTTAGCGCTTATGCAGGGCGCTCACCGGCCAAGCTAATCTTCTGAGCTAGTCTTTTGAACTAGTCTTTTGAACTAGTCTGGGCGCCCGCGCAGATCTCTATGGTGCACGGTGATGTTCCTTCCATCCTCCGTGCGTACGCGTGCGATGCGCATGTGTGCGTCCACGTAGACCACCCTGGCCACGCTGCCGTCGGCCAGACGCACCCGTGATCCTTTCACGAGTGCTCCTTTCACCACGCTCTGTTTGGCTTGCGGTCGAGGCTGTGGTTGCGGCACGAAAGGCAGCGGTTCAAATCCAAGCTTATCCAGGGGATGCGTCGCCATAAAATATTCACCAAAGGTTGCTTTGCGCATTCGTGTGAGACAAAGGCGGTATGGACCGAAACCTTTCCATGCAATAGGGTTTAACCCGTATATGAGGTTGCTGTACGGGAGATGACCTATGAAAGTGAAATGGTTAGCAAGCGCGATTGTGGTTTCGGCACTTACGGCTCCGGCCTTTGCCCAAGTGAGCCTATATATCGGAGTGGCTCCGCCACCGTTACGTTATGAAGTTCAGCCGCCTATTCCTGGCCCCGGCTATGCCTGGGTCGACGGTTACTGGAATTGGCACCGTGGACGTTACGAGTGGGTTCAGGGTAACTGGGGTAGGCCACCCTACGAAGGCGCCCATTGGGAGCACCCTCACTATGACCACTACGCCGAGGGCTGGCAGGCGCATGAGGGCCACTGGGACCACGAAGATCACGGCCACCACCACGACTGGGACCATGGAGACCGCGAACGCCACGATGGGGACCACGAAGATCGCGGCGAACACCACGATGGGGACCACGATCGCCGGTAAGCCGCGAACGAAGCTATTCAGCTGACCGAGAGAGGCCTGACCGCAAGGTCAGGCCTCTCTCGTTGATGGGGAGGTACTGCGCGAAGCCACGATTCTCGAGCTACGATTCCGCAGGTAGATGAAAAAACGTGATGTTCCGCGTCTGTGATAGAAGTTGCAGGTTCCGATTTCCCAGTTACACCAGAAAAATTTTCGCGCGAAGCCACACATCTCAACGAAGGGCACGGCTAAGCTCGCTGCGGCGAGGCAGCCGTGCCATAAAAACCGAAACGAAGAGGGCTTTAGCCCCTGAGGTACGCGTTTGCCCGTCCTCAGCCGCGAAGGGCACACGCCCACTTACCCTTCCTCCAACACCCGAAGTTTGGGATCGATCTTCTTCGACGCCTCCAGGTTCGCCTTGGGCAAATACCCCACCATGCCCATGGAAACAATCTTGACGCGCGCTGCATTCCCACCGCCGGTCTTCTGCTCGACACGCGCACCAAACAAGTCCGCTGGGCTATGCCGCGGCGCAGCAGGCGCCGAAGCAGAAGCCACCAGGCCCTGAGCCTCCGCCGGCGATAGAATCTTCCTCAGTAGCGCCATCTCGTCATCGTCAGAAAGCGAGTACCGCGCATCAGCCATGGTTACAGTTTGCCTGCCGCATTGCCGAAATTTCCGGCGACGCTGTTGCCCAGTTCGTCTAAAAAGCTGGGCGTCTTCGCAGCCTGGATCTCCTCGCCCAACGTACTATTGGCGCCATTCGTTGACGTGCCGAAGAGCGATTGATTGGCGCCGATCGGCACGGCGGAAGCACCGAGGGCAGCCTGGTTGAACCCGGCTTCGCCTGCGATGCGCTGTTGCTGGGCTTGGGCCAGGGCGCCCGAAAGGTTGCGCGTGTTCTGCTGTGCGCCGGCCGCCGCGGTGGCGGCGTCGGCCGCGGAGTTTTGCCCGGTGCGCTGTGCCTGCGACTGCAGCGCGCCCGAAAGCGAATTGGCGCCGGCGTCGGAAACGTTGGCCAGGCCGGTGTTGATGGTCTGGTCGAACTCCCCGCCCTTGGTAAACGGGTTACCTGAAACAAAGTTTGCTAATTGGTTGTTGAAGTTGCCGATAGCGTTTTGGGTTGAGCCAAACGCCGATTGCGCATTGCCGGCGTCGGTCGCGTTCTGGTTGGCCGCAGTGTTGAATGCCTGGGTGGATTGCCCTCTGCTCATGTGTTCTCCCTCAAGTCTTTCGTAAAGTGCGCCAGCTCGCTGTCGACGCAGGTAAAACCTGCGCGTTGCAATGGCTTCTGAATCATCTTGGCCAGCGGACGGGGCACGAAGCACTCCAGCCAGCGAAAGCCCATCCGCTTGAGCACGTAGCTGAGCCCATCGATCTCGCGTCTGCAGAAAGCCGTTGCCCTTGGGTCGCAGCCGACAAAACGCAGCTCGGCAACGGTTTCGATGTAGACGCAATTGCGAATCACCCCACCGTCATCTGTCCCTACCAGGGCAAGGGCAATGGCTGGCCCAAACAGTTCGGGCAGCTCGTAGTTTGTGGATTGGGCAGCCTGGTGTTCACGGTGCAGTTGCTGAATCGCCGGCCAGTCTGCGTGCGTTGCCTGGCGCAGGGTCACGCGCTTCAACGGATTCTAAGCCTGTGCTTGCCCGCGTAGGCAAGCATCTGCTGTTGTGACGTATTGAGCGCATCGTTGACCGCCTGAACGGCTGCCACCGGGTCGATCGTATGCAGATTGTCTTTAGGATGAACCGCGCCGCAGGCCGGGCAGGCATCGTGGCCTACCGCGATTTGCACCACGTGCTGGTTGCCTCGCTCATCGCGCAGCTCGATCACGTGGAATCCGCTGGTCAGGTCCAGGTACTGCTCGTGCAGGTTATACATCGGCGTAAAGTCTCCCTCCGTTGTTGCCGGTGGCTCCGCCGCCCCCGGATGCTCCGCCGCTTACTCCACCGGATGCGGTGACCGTGGGGCTGCCGGAATAGCCGCCGCCTGCGCTGCCGGGAATCACCTGGGTGACGGCGCCGGCGACAACCACGGCTGTAGCCGTGGCCCCCGTTCCCCCACTATCCGTAATGGTGAGCACAGGCGCAGCCGTAAGTCCGTTGCCTGGGTTGACGATCTGGTAGGCCACGATCGCGCCACTCGTAACCACGGCATGGATCACCGGCAATACCAGGCCGCTGCCATTGGCGATGACCGAGATTTTGCCCACCGGCACCCAGCTATCCGGAAAGGTCTGTGCCAGCTGCGGTTTCAATTGATATTGGGCGCCATCCCAGGCCACGAACCCGTTGGCGCCGAACGGCACGTTTAGGATGCTGCCCGCAGGAATGACTTTCGACGTGCTGCCCAACACGGAGATCCACGACGTACCCACACCACCGGACCCATAAATCCGCACTGTCGCTGAACTGCCCGCAGCAATGGAATCGATCGTAGCGAAATTCGACTGGTTCAGCGCCAGGTTGCTCGCCGTAGCGGCCGAGCTCATTAAGCCCGCGCTCACTACGCCCCGCTGCACCAGGTAGTTGCCGTAGTGGCTCTGGTCGTAGCTTGAGCGTAACCGCCAGTAAAGCGTCGCACCCGGGTTGGCGAAGACAAGGCTTGTGCCGGTGCTTACCGGGTAGGTCACCACCCCAGACGCAAAGGTCGCGGAGGGCGAACTTGAGAGCTCCTGATAGGTCGGTGTCGCGTTTCCCGAGGGGGTGATCGAAACGTAGAAGTTTCCGTTTGCGCCGGTGACGTTGAAGCGAGAAGGCGAGGGAGGGGCAACAAACGCCGTGGCCGTAGCGTCGCGCTTTGTGAGCGGCGCCGTCCCGGTCTGTGCATAGAGCGATTGCAGAGCCAGGTGCATGCCGGTGAGCGTCTCGCGTAAATCGCTGTTGCCCCCAGCGGCCGAGTTGATTTGCGCCAGGTTGACCTTAAGCCCCATTGCCCGTCCTGCCGGTAAACAGCGGCCTGGTGAACAGGCTGCAGTACTTCAACACAAACCAGGCATCGGGCTGGGCGCCGTTGGTGAAGCGCATGCGAAAGAGTTCGTTTTGTCCGCGCGCACCGGCGTCATACCCTCTCCAGTTTTCCGGCGTGAGAGGAAAGGGCGGCAGCTTGATCTCGTTCACCGGGGCCGCGCTGCTTTCGGGCTGCTGTTGTTGCGAATCGGCCGCGTGTGTCGCCACCATGACCGATACCTTCAGGGCGCCCTCGCCCAGGGCATTGATGCTCACCCCGCCCAGCATGCTCACCGCCATCATGGCTCGCGTGCTGGTTGTTTCGTATTGGCAGGCAATGCCGCTGCCGTTGTCGTTGTAAACGCCGGTCGCGACCATTTGTACAGTGCCATCCGGGGCCGAGGACCCGATCAACACCTGAGATTGGCGCAACGCGCCGTACGGCGAGGCAGTAGAAGCCAGCGGACGCTCGCAGCGCACGGCGACATAGCCGGCGATGTCGTCTACGCTCCACTTGCGCGCCGATCCCTGGGCGACTTCGCTTTCGTCAAACTGGCTGAAGTGGATCGGCCCGGTGATGCCTTCCATGTAGTTCATGGTCAGGGTCTGGTTGGGTGCTGTGGCACTGCCTACGGGCACGCCAATACGAATCTCCTTGGCCTCTTCATCGACCGAGCACCAGATGGTGTGCTGGTAGTCCCAATTGATGGTGGACCACAGGGTGGGGATTTCCCTCGTCAGCAACGCGGGTTGCGCTACGTTCGGTGTATAGGCGTACGCGCCGCTGCGATGAACGAAAAGGAGAAACTCGTTGGTGACGCATACGGCGCGTGGACCGCATGGACCCACTCCTTCCCATCGCTGCTGCACCGACCAGGTCGAGGGATCTGTAGCGGTGGGAGAAATGGTAAAGCCCGAGCGCTCCTTGAGCGAGAACAGGGTGCCCTGGAATTCGCGCGCGCAGATACAGCGCTGCCCGTTGCCGTTGGCCACCTGGATCGGGCTGGTGTCTCCGTAATAAGACTCAGAGTCGGCGGCGAGCGAGATGTAGTGACCTGAACCGTATCCATCGACCCCGCTCAGCACCACGCGATCGTTCGAGGGCGAATAATACACATCGACCGCAGCCGGAGGCTCAACACACCGCAGCCGGTCGGTCATATCCGTGGATGTCTCGCCCTTCGAGAAACTCATCGGTGAAATTGAAGAAGGCGGTCGTGGTGGTGTTGTCAGGGATGACCGTGCTCGTGATCTGGATGCCCGCACTGACCGTAGCCGAGGGAATATAGAAGAAGGGACCGGCATTCGTTCCGTCAGCCACGGCAAAACCGATCGTCCGGTTGATCACATTGCCCGGTCCCACCGGAATATTCGCCATGTACAACTGCTCGCCCGGCACGTCGACGCTGACCGAAGTAAAGGCCGTAACCGTGGGGCTCAAATTGCCGTTGCGATTGGTGAAAGCGATGCTGGCGTAGCGAACGCCCGTGCCGGAGTCGGGCGCGATATTGCCCCCGGCTCCTGAGCTGTTCACCGGCGGAGGCGCAGGACCGGTCGCCGTCGCAGTGATGGTTGCCGTGGTCAGTGGTTGAAAGCTGCCTGCCAATGCGTAAGCCGTAGTATCAGGTGCGGCGGATCCTGTTGGCACGTCCGCTTGATACAGGTTCACTCCGGTGACCTGGTAGAGCGTTGTGGGAATCGGCGCCTGCACCGCATCGTCGAGCAGGGTATTGGTCAGCACACCCGCGATTCCGGGCAAGCTTTCCCCCGCCGTATTCGTAAACGTGGCGATGACATACACATCGCGGCCCGCTGCAAAACTGCCGAGGCCCGATGCACGTTCGAGAGTAGGGGTGTCCGGAGGCTGCACTCCTCCCGGAGTGACGCGGGCCGTGTTCGCCGCGGGCGGCGCTACGCCGCTTGCCGGGCCTGCTACGGTCACGGTAGCGCCCAGGGCAAAGTTTCCCACGCGTGCATAGGTAGAGGAAGAGGGGGCGGTGGCGCCGGTAACGACATTGGCCTCATACACGTTGATCGAAAGCGGTTGATACTGCGGAGCGAGTCCCTGTATCCATCCCGCGAGCGAAGCGAGTGCAGGCGCAGTGATGTTCACCGCATCGTGCAGGTGCGTATTCACAAGAATGCCCGGAGCCGATGCGATCGACTCTCCCTGCGCATTCACAAAAGTCATGGCCAGGTAGACATCGCGACGCGGCGGCAAATGTGCCGCTGCCGCAACGCGCACCGGCTGCGGCCCATTGGGCGCAGGCAGCCGATTCACCAGAACCGGAGTCAGCTCCTGCCAGGTGACGCCGCTATCCGTAACCGTGGCGGATTCTGCAAGCGGCCACGTGGGCTCGGTGGCGTGGGTGGCGCCTGCCGCGACGCAGCGATAGAGATGGCCGTTGCCGCCGGCCGCGGTGGGCTGCACATACTCGCCCACGACATAAGCAGTCGATGCCAGCCATGCTGCGCCGATAGCCTTCTGCCCATAGGGGTCAAGCTGTTGCGTGCTGAGCCCGTATACGTTGAGGGGGGCCGTAGGCGTCTTTAAATCGGAATAGGCGACGAGAGCCCGGTTATAGGCCTCGGTCACGATGGCATGAGCGTTCGCCGGAGTTGATACCAGCGGACCCTGCACCCGCACCAGCCGCCCGCTGCCCGCCGGCTGTTCGATCAGCAGGTAGCCATCGGTATCGAACATCATCGGAACCTGGAACAAGGTCTCGCCCGGATTCTCCGGCGTATAAGTAAGCGAGGCAAGCCCGGTGATGGGTACCTGGTTCGGCCCCTGCAGAGCCGTTTGCAGACCATACCGTGTCGCTACGGAGGTGAGCTGGAACCTGCAATTTCTGCAGACAGCCGCAACCCCCATAGGCAGGGCAGTGGGGTCGTCATAGTCGACAAGACCCCCAAAACGCGTGAACTCATGCGGCGTAAATCCATCAAAATTCATAAGGGAGTGATCGCTATCGAACGGCTTTTACTTACGTAACAAATGCGCGAGGCAGGTTTCGCTGTACCCCACTCAAGCCAAAACCGGGCTTGAATGGGCCACCCCGGCCGCTGATGAAAGGGAAAGACAAACAAGGCTTTTCACTGTCTTAGCGTGCCTCACCCCAAAAACTTTGGGTGTCCCACATCCCCGGATTTCCCTTCAAGGAAGTCAAAAGAAATCCGGAGCCTATTGGGTACTACACGCGCCGCTTCTGCACCGAGAGAATCACCGTGCCGCCGGTCACCGCCCCGTTATACGCACCCGAAACAATCGCGCCGGCGGGCGAATACACGTTGATCAAAAATGCATTCAGTGTCGACCCGGACAGCTTCGGCTGCACATAGTACCCGCCGATGTCTTCGAGGTAGACCGAAGGCGCGAGCGAAAGGGGAAGCTCACCCAAACCCTCGATTTCGAGCCCGTTGGGGTTGCTCAACGTCGCCAGGTTCAAGGGATCGCCGCCTGCGGTGAAACTGCCGCTGAAGGTCAGCTGAATGAAGAGGGTTGCGTTGCGCGAACCTGCTCCGCCTGAATAATCGATAATTGCACCGGTAACCGCCATGGTGTGTCTCCTTAAATTGAAATTGCAAACCTAAAAACGCGACCGGCGTGCCTGCCTGCTCACGCGCCGCACCTGTCCTTGTTCCGCGCGCACGAGTTGTTCCATAATCTCGTCCATACCTTCGCGCGCCTTCTGCTCGTATTGCAGTGTCCATGCCACATTGCCGCGCACCGTGGCTACCAGCGCTGCTGTGCCGTAGGCCACCACATACCCAATGCGGGGATGCGAAACCAGCACACTTTCTTCCCCGGTGAGCGGTGGCGGAGCAAACTCGCCACGCACCCGCAGATCGACCGCGATGGATGAATGGGTAAGCCAGATCGTCTCGCTGCGAAACTCCCAACCGGCCACGCCCGCGCTCGGTTGCAGATCGGGCAGCACCCCGTAGTTGCGCACCAGGCGGTAATACGAAGGGTTATTCCCGGCGGGCTTCCAATCGATACGCAACGGTTGATCGGTGAGGGTCTCGAGCAGGCCGCCCGCAGCCTGCCACAGACCCAGATTGACGGTGCCCGCAGGCACATCCGGCACCTCGACCACCGAGATATCCCACGAGCCTTGCGTGGACGCCAGTTGTGAGTTGGCATCGTCGTAGACCTCGCCGATAAGCGGCACGAGAAAGCCATCCGTCAGGTAGGAGCCCTGCGGATCGTCCAGCAGATTTCTTACGCGCGCCTTCACTTGGCCGAGGGTCCAGCTCACTTGGTGAAACCTCCCGAAGATTCTTCAGCGGATAGAACCGTCTGGGCGCGCGCAACATCGCCGGCCTGCGCCTTCGCCCCGTGGTCCTTCTGGAAGATGTCGAGAAACTTGGACAAAATTACGCCCCATTTTTTACCGCGTTCGGCAGCCCTTGCCGAACGGCTGGAGATTGTCTCGTCGGGATCGCCGTCGGTCAGGACGTTGATGAACGTGTCCAGGCCGATCAGCGCCCGCTTCAGGTAGTCTTCTTTTTCCGCCTGCGCTTCCTGCTTCGCTACCTGCGCCGGCGTAAGCGGGGTGATGCCGTCGCTCATTTGCTCACGACCCCTCTCGCCTTGTCGCGCTCCGCCTTGATCTGGTTCACGACCTTCCACTCTTCCGCAGTCAGCCGGTCCATTTCGACCGCGCCATAGGCGATGCGTGTGTTCTTGTAGGCCTGGATCACGTCGAAGACGTGGTTGCAGTTCACGCAGAGGATGGCTCCCGCCTTGGGAATGCTCGCGCAGCTTGGGCAAGGATCGGGCTGCTTCTCGGCGAGCAGGTTGGCCTGCATCACCCAGCGCGGCAACTCAGGGATGAGCCCTTCGTCGAGCGCCAGCCTGGCCATGTCGCGATGCGTGTCGTTCACATTCATGCGCTGCGAGTCGTTCTCATACCAGGCGTTGGCCGATTGCAGCCGTTGCAGAATCGAAGTGTTGCGTTTCTGCCGAAGGGCTGTAAGCTCCTGGTGAAAGTCGCGCTCCTGCACCTCGACGTAGAATTCACCGCGGTCGGAATAGGCCACCTCGGGTACGCGGATGGTGCCGTTCTTCTTGATGGTGGCCGGGTCATGGTCGCCCACGTAGCACAACACTCCGCCGAAGCCGCCATCCTGTTGCGCATACTCGCGGATGTATTCGGCGGCCAGCAAGAGGGGAATGGCGGGCACCGGTTCCATCTGCATCATGTTTTGCGCGTCGCAGCCCAGGTCCTTATGGCCCCAGCGCGTCTCGCGGATCACGTGAACGGTGTAGGGCTTGCCCGGAGGGCACGCGGCAATTTCTTCCGGAAAAAAGACACCGCCATTGATCTTGAGCGGAAAGGGGTTCAGGTTAAGGATGGTGACCGGCTGGTCTGCTCCTGCCTGGCGGATCATCCGCTGAATCTCGGTGAATCGCTTGGCGGTCCATCGCTGGCCGGGATCACGGAACTTGCCGGGATCCTTGCCCAGCAAAGTCTCCGCATTGGCGCGCTGCATGTCTGGGGTAATGACGACTGTTGCCATGAATAATGCTCCTTAACCGTGAAAGTGTTGGCCGGCGAGAAACTCTGCCTTAAAGAATCCCGATATGTTCGTTGCCGTTGCCCGTGCGACGAGCCAGCTCCTGGCGCCAGCGGCTGGCCGCCAGGCTGCTGCTGTGCAGCGGAGAAATATGGTCCCGCATCATCGCCTCATACTCGGCTTTACGCCTCGTCTCAGCCTGTTCTTCTTCATACTGATACCGAAGCAGATACTCTTGTGCCCGCGATCCCGCGGTTCCCCGCCGGTTATTGATACCCGCGCTGTACGCGGCAATCAAGCCCTGCAGCACATCCGCAGCCGGCACCTTCGTCCAGGGGCCGTAGATCATCTCGTAATCGCCGCACTCCGGGTAGGGCCCCAGCATGGGAGTAAACCCATCCACGGCCTTGTACGAGTACCAGTCCGCCTGGGTGCCATAGCTCGAAGCAGGGAACCACTTCTCCAGGATCCAGCCCTCGGCCTGGGGATACTTCTGCACCTCGCGCATCTCCGTCACTACGCGAAGCGGGCGATTGTCGTGCCGCGAGAAATTGCACCCTGGAGCATCTGGATTCGGCTGAAAGTTCAGCCCGCCCTTTTCCGCATTCGAAAGACCGGGAGCCCAGTCGCGATACACGCCCGACTCCTTGACACGGCGGTCGCTCGAAACCAGCAATCGCCAGTGCGGCTTGCCGAAAGGAGTTTTTCCTCCATAGGTAGTGAGAAACCGTTGCGTCGCGCTGGGAACAATATGATTCATCGCGACCCGCCTTCATAGGTGAAAGGCGCCGTCTTGCGGCCAAACCAATTTGCCGACATCGCAGCGTCGGTGCTTTCCAGGTGATAGCCAACGACTTCGGGAATGAAACCGCGCAGAGCCCGCGGCCACTGCGTGGCAAACACCATATCGCCGCGCCCCGCGTCGGTGTGCGCCACCGGATACTCATGGACTCCCGACACCTGGGGAGACCACATCTGGAAGAAGCCGATGGGAATAAACCCGCCGGCTGCCTGGCTGGTCACCCGCGTGCCGAGAGGGAAAGCATGCAAATGGACGTAAGCGCCGCACTCATGCTGCAAGGCCGGCCGCTCAAGAAAGCGGTCCCACTCCGCATAGCCCTTCACGCAGAAGCGATCGATGCCATAAACCATGCGTGGATCGAGGTTGGCATTCTGCAGCAGTAACCGTGACTGGGGAGGCAACCAAATATCTGCATCCAGATGCACCACCCATGCGTCTTGATCGAGTGCCGCCAGGCCTTCGTTGATGCCGGCCCCTTTGCAAAACTGCTTCCAGCGAGAGTTGAGTGCATCGGTCGGGATGCATTGCACATGGTGGAACTCGCAGATGCGCTGCGTATCCAGGTCTTCGGCGGAAGTGACCACAACGATCCGGTCGAACAGATGTTTATTCGCCGGCAGAGTACACCGCAGAAAATCGGAATAGCGGTCACACACCACGACCGCCTCCATCTTGAACGCCGCATCGGGCAAACTCTCAACGCCGCCCGGACAAGGAGACTCATAAGACATAAATGGATTGCTCCAAACTGAGGTCTGAATTAGCAGAAAAACCGATGGATGAAACACAAAGGGCCAAGGTGGTTGCCTCGGCCCTTCACGTTTAGTTGTAGACAGGAACCTTCAAGCCGGTCACCGAACTGATCGCCTGAGGATTATCCACTGCGTACTGCCGTGCATCCACGTAGTAGCAGCCCTCATTCGCCGTCGGGTTACCCGAAGCCGGATCGTAGATCTGAAACACCCACTGTCCGCTACGGTTGGTGAACCAGAAGGGCGCCTTGCCCCACACCACCTTGAGCCACGAACCGAACTCCATAAAGTCGATGCGTGTTTGGTCGGCGTGGATATTCCGTACCACTTCGCGGCCGGCAATGGTGAACTGGCCCACGTTCGCAGTCAATCCATCGAACCCTGGCATCTTGCCATTGACCATCTGGATCTCCTGCTTGGCGAAGCCCATCTCCTCGTACGCCTGAATCTGCGAGGGGTGGGCGTGCCACACCTGCGACTTGAGCGCATCCGTGCCCAGCGACTGCTCCACCCGGCTAAGCGCCGCGCGCAGCATCGGCAAAGACAGCGGAGCCCCGCCTGCCGCCACACCATTGGCCACCACGTAGTTCTGCGAACGGTTAATTCCCAGAAACGTGCCCGTGGTGGAAGTGTTGTGGAAGTAAGGAATGCCGTACAGGAACACCGGCGTGGTAGCCGCCACACCCGCGACCATAACGAAGTCGCCGGCCTGCGTACCCGCGGGCACCGCATCCACGGTAATGGACTGCGCCGACCCGAGTTTGTTGTTCACATTGTTCACGTAGCACGTACCGCGCAGGGTGTAGGTGTTCGTCATGATCTGCACCTGTTGCCCTTGCGAGATGAGCCTCGCGCCCCAGGGAGACGAAGCCAGCACGATGGGGTTGGCCCCGCTGCCGGCATAGCTCGCATCCACCTGCCCGATCTTGCCGTCGCCCGCCTGCTGCAGAAACTGATCGCGATTCTTCGCCATCTGCACGGCAACATCGGCCAGCGTTTTGGTGACCGGGTTTTCAGAAACAACCTTGGGTCCGCTGTCTCCGATGAGGTCCACCAGCCGCGAGTATTCGACCGGGATCACCGTAGCCAGAGGAGTGAGCGTGCCCTGGTCCCACCCGCTGAAGCCACCTGCCGGCAGAATGCCTCCGTCCAGGTTGAACAGCGAAACGTTGCCGGGAAAAGCCGTCTGGAAGCGCAGGCGAAAACTGCGCAAGGAGACGGGAGTGACGGACCCGCGCTCAGAGATGCGCGCATCCAGCTTGGCTTCTTTTTCGATGAGCAGCTTGATGACCTCATTCAAGGCCTCGAGCTGCAGCTGCTGTGTGGTCGATGCGGTGCCAATTACATTCGCCATGAAGTGTTTTCCTTATATGCGGCAGATGCGCGTGTGAACGAACCCATCACTCACCGAGATGTCATCAATTGAAGAACGCGCGGCAAAATCAATTCCTTTGCCACCTTGTCAAAGGGTTTACCCGGGTTAGCGCGTTGCCACTCGGTCTGCGCCTGGTTGAACGCAGCTTCAGAGTTCAGCGTTGCGCTACCGCTGGAGGGTCCGGTCGATCCTTTGGGTTCGGTCTTCTTTGTGCTGTCGATCTGGGCGTCTACCTTGGCGCGCCGGGCAGCGGAGGCATGGGCGATCTGCACGCCGGCCTCGCGCAATTCTTCGCGCGCCACATCGGGGAGATACTGCTGCACGGCCCGGTCAATGGCCGCGAGTCTGCGTTGCCGCGAGGCGTCGTCGGCCGGTAACCGCTGGAGCGAATGCATCTGCTCCTGTAGCGCCGGGTTCGCCTGCATCTTGCGAATCAGCTTGGCGCCGATGGCCTTGGGCAAAATGTTCTTCAGGTACGGGCTGACGACGCCACCCTGCTTCTCCACGTTGTCCATGATGCGTTGGATACCATCATGGATACGTGTCTGGGCTTCTGTCTGCAATCCGCTCTCGAACGTTTTGCGTTCCGAGACCTTGTCGCCATGCTGGCGTGCATTGAGCGCACGCTCCCGCTGGTCGAGCTCCTCGGCTCTGCGCCGCAGTGCGTCTGGCTGTGCCTCTGTCGCGGGGGAAGCGGCCGCGGATTCTTCCCTGAGGACATCCAAAGCATCGTTCACACGTTGATCGCGCTGGCGATCCTGCTCGTTGCGGTACTGGTTCGCCGCGAGCCGTGCGGAAACATCTTTTGCGCGGTGTTCCAGGTCAAGGCCCACCACGTTGTTCACAAATCCAATAAGGTCCGCACCGATGACCGGCTTGCCGTTCTGCATCACGACCTTGCCATCGGCATCGCGCTCATAGGTAAACTCGGCGATTTTGTTAAGCGAAGCCAGGGCGCCCTCGCGCGTAGTCGAGCCAAGAAACGTCTCACGCACATCGACCCAGGTGGCGGAGTGATCGAGCGCCGCTCGGGCCGATTCCAGGTCAGGGAAGATCTCGCGATAAGGCTTCAGCTCGGCTGCTTCGCGAGCCGTCTTGTAGAGCTGGCCCTTGAGCCGTGGATCACCTTCGAGCAGTTTGCCGAACTCCGGGTTGTCGCTCACCATCTGGCTGAGGACTTCCGGCGTCACGACCGCTTCGACTTCAAGCTGGAAGTCTTCTTCGTCCCCGGGAGCCGTGGGAGAAGCTGCAGCCTCATCGGGAGCAGCAATCGTAGTCTCCGCGGCAGCCTCGTCGAGCGCGGGCTCTGCGGAGGCGGCAGTCTCTGCAGCGGGGGCAAGTTCCTCGGGGGAGGGAACCTCATCCGTTGTAGCTGAAACCTCTCCCGGCGGGCCGCTCTGCAGGGCGCCGAGCTTCTCCTTGAGAAGAGCGGCTGCATAGTCTTCGCGAATAGCGAACTTGCCGGGATCCACGCTCGAAGTGGGCGTGGAGCCGCGACCGCCAAACGAAGGAGTAGCAGGGGCCGGGGAAGGAGCGGGAGTCGGAGCCGCTGCCGTATGGGGAGCAGAAACAACCGCGGCTCCCGGAGCGGGAGCCGTAAGAGTGCCTTCAGTCATAGACCTTCTTCTTTCTGAAAAACCGCGATCGATCAAACGCCCGGGCTCAAACCTCTAAATCCCTGACAAAGCCCGGGGTGCCGAGGTGCTGGGGTGCCCCATCCTTCGCGCATTTTGCGAAGGGTGGGATAACTCAACACTCAGCGAGTAACTCTCTCTCTCAACCAACCTGATCCAACTTCAAGCAGGACCCGAGGAATTCCCCGCACGACTCTGGGCTTCCATAGCCACCGCAGCCGTAAAGTAAGCCAACAAATTCTGCCATCCTGCTGGGTTCACGTCCGGCAGATCAGAATTCTCCTGGCAATACTGCCGCACCACCTGCTTCAGCACGCCAAAGTCATCAATCCCTGCGTCGGGAAGAATCGTAGGCCGCACCTGCCCCGTAAGCAGCCCCGTCCGCGCGTCCACCACGGGCACCGCCTCAGCCCGCAGCAGCTTGTCGATCACCTGCAACGTTTTCGACCGCATGGCCGCTCCGGGCACCACCATATTCGGTATGCCCAGCGCCGAAGCCGCCTGCTCCTGGTTCGTCGGATCATCGAAAATCGCCTGCGCCAAAGGATTGTTCGTCACCGCCTGCATCAGATCCGTCCATCGCTGCCGCAACTCGGCCGCCGTCACCGGCAAACCCTGGTCCGTATCCGAGTGGGCATGCACGCTGCCCTGCAGATCGTCCAGCCGTATGTAATCGTTACGGAATTCTGATCCGCGCTCCAGAACCACCTGCCGCAGATCCGCCGTTAGATTCTCCCGGGCGCAATCCACCGCCAGCACATCCGCCTGGGCATGTTCTTCCTTCAGGTTCTCCCAGTAGATATTCAACTTGCCCAGTGCGGTATTGAGCTGTTGCTGCTGGCCGCCAAACGTACCGATATTGGGATCACCCGCTCCGCCATACACCTGCGGAGGAATCCCGGCAAATATCTGTGCGTTATACGAAAGACTCTCCAGGTAGCGAAACGCATCTTCATGCATCTGAAACTGGAACTGGTACAGAGCATCCGCCAGCCTCGCAGCCCCTGGAGCCCCGGTCCGCTTCAACTTGACCAGGTTCAGCACTCCGGGCAGCATCGGCTTGCCCTGCAGCGACTTGGTGTCGATCAAATCCGCATTGGCCAGCGTGACTCCGGAGGAGCAGCGGTCCATAAACTCATGCAGGATATTCGCCATATCGTTGTACCGTTTCTGAAACGGAACCACGATGTCGCCAATGGACGGCGGATACAACCCAAACCCCTCATGCGTGCCTGCCCAAGTCCACTCCCGGGTGAGCGAGGCTTCACGCGCCGAAAGAAACGTCGACCCGGTGCTTATCAGTAGCAGGCCAGTGGGGTAAGCCGCCCGCATCCGCTCGCCAAACTCACGGTCGTCTTCCAGATCGAACGCCCATGGCTGAATCCAGGTACGCGACAGGGTCGGACGCTGGTCCTGCAAAATGCTCGATCCCGCGCCGGTTTGCGAATACACCTGCTGGCGCGCGATGCGATCGATACTGCCGTTGGACGAAAGTTCGCTGGTCGCCGAGGCCACGATCTGGTCGTACATCGCCGGGTAGGCGGCGCGCAGGGCGCCCAGATGTACCTCGACTTCAAAATTCAAAATCGGTGTCTGCCGCAGAGTGTGCGCCGCCGGGTCGCAGTCCACTTCGAGAGGGGAATACACGTTCTGCGCCACCATGCCATTGGGCACATCCTCTTCGCCCACCTGGCGAACCACCGGCCCATATTCGGCAGGGAAGAAGGAATCCTCACTCAGCGGCCGCGCGCAATTCGTGCATGAGCGAGCGATCATCTCGGCTGCCGACGAAGTGGTTCCACAATAAAAGCAGTGGTAGCGATCCGGCGCCAGCTCTGCTTCGGTCTCGCTGAAGATCGGCTCGCGCTTCGTGCCGGCACGCTCCGCGTCGACTACGTACCGCGTATGCCGGAACACCGCGCCGGTGGTGTACAGATACAGAAGCTGTTGCTTAAGTAGAGACTGTTCGCGGTTCTGCCCCTCGATAATGCCGATCAGCACCTGGGCCGCTTTGGCCGTGGTCACATCGGCTAGCTGCTCGGCATTCTCCGGTATCCACTTCGAGTTGGGCACCTGCGGGGCCAGCGCCGCCACGAACCCGGTGGCCAGCATCTGGTAGAAGTTGTTGCAGTACTGGTACAGGTCCTTATCGTCAGATTCCGCGGCATGCTCGTTCTGGTTCATCCAGTCGATGGCGCTAAAAAAGTCGGTCTCGCCCGCGCCGAATGAGATGAACTGGTTGCCCTTGAAAAACTCCAGGTTCTGCAGGCAGCGCTGCATCAGCACGATGCGGTCCTGCGACCATTGGTCTTTGTAGCTGCGTACCAGGGCGATCAGCCGCTGCTGATCTTCGTCGGTCAACTCCGCACTGTTCTGCGGGTCATCGGCCGTGCCCTGCATGGGGTCAGACGGAGTGGGCTCCATGCCACGCTGCGCGGACGGAACGAAGGTGTGCGAGACATCATGAGTTTGAACGCCGGGGTATGTGGCCATTTACGCCTGTGTCTTTCCTATTGCTTCTGCTTCGTCGAGCGCCGCGGTCACGGTGTCAACCCTGGGAATCCATTTCACGCTGGGCCCGGTCTGCACCCGCGCCTGATCGCGTCGAGCTTTCGAAGTAAGCGCATCGGCCAGCTTCGAGGGCCGCCGGCGCCACGACATCATCAACTGTTCCAAGCTTTGCGCTTCGTTCTGTGCTTCGTCCTGCGCTTTAGGTCCGGCGGCTTCTTCGTCAGCCTCTTCGCCCCGTTGAGCCGGCGAAGCAAACAGGGGGCCACCCAAACCCAGCGAAGCCAGGCGGTCGAGCAGTATCAGGCGCTCGGCTTTCAACTCACCAAGCTGAGCCGTGACGAGCGAAAGCATTTCGTCATGCGAAGATCGGGAAATCCAGGGTAATTTCATAAGGAGACGGGTGTTTTGATTCGACGAAGGGCATTCCTATGCTTGCTGCGGCGAGGCCGCGATGCCGGATGATTGTTGCGTCCAGAAATGGGTGACCCATGATCTCGTTTGAGAGGGCACGGGCTTGAATGGGCCATCCGTCCATGATTTTGTTTGGTAGGGCACGGCCTTTAGGCCGTGCCGACAGGGCACTACACTCGATGGCCTTTAGGCCCTGATGTACGTTTTCTATCGAATGTTCGCGGAAGAACGTACCCCAGGGGCTGAAAGCCCACCCGAAGCGCACGCAATATCGGCACGGCCTAAAGACCATGCCCTACGAAACAAGATCGCGATGCAAAGGCCCTGAGCGAGTCGAACGAGGGATCTGCAGTCAGCTGTCATTGCAACAAACGCCTGCTATCGCCGACGAACTACTGCGTGCAGGTATAACCCCACGTATACAGCGTGGAAGCCGCCAGCGCCGTACTCCCCGAAGCGATCGAGAGGGCAGTATTCGAACCCACCGGTATATAGACATTCGCTGTTCCACTCAACGCTGCGGCCGCCGCATTCGCCGGAGTCAGCATGCACTTGGCCAGCGTCGCATAAGCTGTGCCAAACGTGACCGTGGCGACAGTGGCTCCGGCTGCTGGAGCCGAACCCGTCGTCACGCTCACATATCCTGATAAATCATTCGAATTGCTATTTAGCGTTAAGGACGGTGACGAACCGGCCCCACTCCCCGGGGCCGCGGTAGGCGCTGAGCTCGTCAAGCCACTGAAGTGCTTTCCCGAAATGATCGTCCCATTGATGATGTTCGCGGTCAGCGACAAGGCTGCGGTTACATCCATGGTCAGGGGAAATCCACACCCACCCAACTGGGTCAAAGCCCACGATTCCGACGTCAAGGTAGGATACGTATCCACCCAGGCCACGCTTTCCGTAACCTGCGACCCGCCCAGCCAGCACTTCGACTGCACATAGAACTGCGGAGAAGGCTGAAAACTCGTCGGGGTAGCCCCGGCCGTCGGTGTCAAATAAACATTTGGAGGAGCATACGAGAAGATTGTGCCTCCATTGCGGAACACCTGGGCATGCTGCGGATCGGCATACACAAACACCGCGCTGCTGCCGCTACCCGCCGTAGGTCCGGTAGGCGTCACCGCGCCGGTAGAGAGAATATTGACAAACTGGTGCGGGCCGCCCGTAGTCGTGTTGTCGTAGACCGCGCTCACATAGGCGCTGGGGTTGGTATCGACGAACGTCAGCCCATTCATGTTGATGAATCCGGTCGACGTGTTGTACAGCGCCTGCGTGCCCGAGCCAATTTGGTTAGGCCCAGTACTGCTGAAGTTGGTGCTGCTTAAGCGGTTCGTGTTGACGATCTGTAGCGCATACGTGCCGCTCTTGGCGCACGACACGTTATCCATATCCACTTCATTGCCTTCAAGCTGCACGCACCCCGCGCTGTTGCCCAAACCAACATCGTGAAACTGTAAATTCGAGAGCTGTAGATTGTCGTTCTGCAACTCCGCCATTTGCAAGCCCCAGCCGCTTACGTGCGTGGCCGCAATGTTCGAGAACGCAATGTGAGAAATGACCCCTGCGGCCGGCGCACCCCCGACATTCACATACAGCGCCTGCGCTGTAGCCGCATTGCGCGCATTGCTTCCGTAACCGCTGCCATAGATTGTGCCATTTGAGATCGCAATACGGTCCGGCCAAACGGTCGTGGTGGTCGTCGGGTCCTGGCCAACAAACACTGCCTCGCGGCCCGAGTTGATCGAACTAAAGCCATTCACCGTAACGTTGTTGCAGGAGTTGATCAGCAACGTCTCGGTATCGGTATTGCTGGTAATGTTCGAGGCGGTAATGTTTTGGCAAGGCACGCCATACGCCGCATACTGCGAGTCGAACCACGAAGTCTCGAAACATGCGTCCTGGTTGTTGTAGCAGCTCTCGCCTTCTACCCGCAGGTCCTGGTTATTGATGGCGAACAACCCATTCGCCCAGAAATTTGAAATGCTTAAATTACGGATGGACGTATGCACCGAGCTCGCCAGCCGCATGCCGCTCAGGTCGCCGTTGTTCAGCGTGACGCCGTCGAATATGCAGTTGTTGCACGACTGTACATCGAGCGCGTAGCCTGAGGTACGCGCCGTCGCAGCAGGCCCGAACGAGATGGCGAGGTTCCGCAGTCCAAACCCCGTAGCCCCGGTCGAGGCGATACAGTCGCTGGCGCCGATCGTCTGGCACGCCAGTGAAGACGAAGGCCCATCCCCATAGATCACCACATTCTGTGCGCCCGAAAGTGCCGGCCCGCTGCTGTTGTCGAGCAGGTAGTTTCCCGCCGGTACATAGACGGCGGCGCCTGTACTCGCCGCTGCCGCCACGGCTGCGGAGAGCCCCGCGGTGTCCGCCGCCAGGTGCGCTCCATCGCCCACTGCACCAAAGTCCTTAATGCTCAAACTTTGCCGCAATTTGGCCGTAACGCTCTGGGTTACCGCTCCGGCCCCACCCTGGTTGTAATTGCTCGAGCCGCCGCCGGTGGTCACGGCCGCATACTGGGTGCCGTTCCATTGATAAAACGTATAGGGCGTGGTGGTCACATCTTCGATGCCCAGGTCGGCGATGCCCTGCGCCGACGCGATGACACTCGCCGCGCTCCCCGATGCAATCAGCTTGTACCATTCCGCATCCAGCAGGATGGTGTTGGGCCCATCGGTCGTCTGGTTGGCGTTGATGGCCTCCTGCAACCCGCCCGTGCCCGAGGTGAGGTAGTACGGCGGCGCATGCGTATAGGCGGTCGTCATGATGACGCTGCAGGCCTGGATATACACTGCACTGGGCGTGGCTACTTCCGATTGGTTCGGACTGCCGTCGACGATCCGGATCGGCGTACCGGCGGAGAAGGCAGCAAAATTCTTACCGTCGGCACTTACCTGGCAGGTGGCCGGCGGAAACGAAAACCCGCCCGCTGTCGAGCCAGCTACCTGGAACTCGCCGTAATGCGCGGCCACGATCTGCCCGGTATTCTGCGCCTGGACGCCGGCAAAGCAGCAAACCATCGCACCAAGCAACAGAAATAGTTTTTTCATGACTTTCATAGGTGAGCAGGGTGTGAGCTTCAGTCTAATCAAGAAGGCCGTATCTACACGGCCCGACAGCATCCGCCAGAAATTAAAAATACTTAATCGAATTCCGTAACCCGCACCACCGTCGTATTCGCGCTGGCCGATTGCAAGTTGATCAAGAGCGTTGCGGCCAGCGAGTACCCACCCGAGTTATCTGCAGGGATCCCGATCACAAGCCCGTACCCTTCGCCCTGCGCCACCGGAGTGCCCAGCACAATCGGCTCCGACTGCGGCTCGATGGTGTACACCGTAGTGAAGGGAGTAGCCGATCCATCGTTGAACTGGTAGGCGAGGCCCTGGCCCGTGCCGCCGTTGGCGCTGCCGTCTTCAATGACCTCGACCCGCCGGGTCACCTGTGTAGCCGAAACGGCGACAAATGCGCCGCCGCTGCCGTTAAGCGTAATCAAACGAGTATGAGCCATGGTTAGCCTTTCGCTTTGCCAAACGCCGCCTCAACCTGGGCAACGATCTGCGGAAACTCCGTAATCAGCTTGCGCACCTCGGCGACCACCGAGGCATCGAACGACACGTTGAGGCTGTCGGCTGCTGCAGAAATATGGGTCCCCTGCACAGCCGCGACCAATTCGCCAAGCGCGCCAAAGGCGATCTGCTCTACCGCTGCCGCCTGCGGGCTCACCAGCGAAGTAAGCGTAACGATAAGCTGCTCTTCGTTCTTCAAGCTACCGAGCGCCGTTACTACCTTTTTCGAAACCATCACTACCTCTTTAAACAGGGACGCAAAAGCGTGCCCAGCCGACTGCCAGGTAAATGCCATAATCTTCTCCTTGTATGTAACCCTCAACGCCAAACAAACGTTTTAAAAAAGTAGCGGACTTAAAAACCCTCAACCTCAGGCAGCGGGCTACTCTTCAAGTAAGCGAACACCGCCAACATCGCCGGTACCGCGGCCAGCTTCAACATATTCACCAGCCCTGCCTTATCGAGAGAAAACACCGCAGGCAAAGCGATCGCCCCACTCGCCGCTGAGGCAAACGCGGAGATCGCCGCGGCCGCCAAACCATGTGCCCAAATCTTCAAACCTTTCATCGGCTCACCGCCCTTTCCCAGGTGACATAGTCCACAGCCATGGCGACAGAGGTCACGCTCAATCCTGTGGCGGACCAATTCGCCGGATACTGCGCCGTACTCGGCACGCTCGCCACGGCAACCCCAGTCCCGCAGACCTGCGTGCCATTCACGTACCAGTGCACTTTTGTGCCATCGCTCACGATGCTCAACCGGGTCCACGCACCTGCGGATGCCGCCACAGCGGTATCGGTGTAGGTAGACCCATACCCGCAATACCAGTCATTCGTAACCGTATTAGCGCTCGATAGATAAAACTCGATCCCCGTCGTCCAGGGATTCGCATTCGGGGTATGGGTCAGCCCTGCTTGATAAGCGGCGGCCGTCGTTCCGGGCAACACCGGAACATACACCGCCGTCTCCCAGTTCCATCCCAACCCACTGCCGGCGGTGATCACATCCGCGCTCTCGTTCTGGTAGCCGCAGGTGATCCCGGTGCCCGTTCCGGCGGTTCCCGAGGTGAGCAGCAGGTTCCCCGGATGGTTTACATCCGTGTACGTCGTATTAACCAGGCAACTGGAGCCGGTCGGCGAACCGATATTGTTCGAAGCGTTGTTTGCGCCCGAGTAGTAATCATCGAACAGCGTGGAATAGGGGCCAGCCAAAACAGACTGAGGAAACAAGCCTGCGGCCGTGACCGCTCCTGAAGACGTCAGCGCCCCGGCATTCAAAGGCCCGGCCATGGTTTGTGCCGACGTTAGTGAAGGCGCCAGGTAATCGCTGCCTGCCGTAGCCGCGGCGGCCGCACCTGCCGATCCAGTGCCCTTGAGCAGGTTCGCCGTCGCGGGAATGCTTGACGCGCCGCTACCGGCCCCCGGTACGCCACGGCCACCGGACTGCTGAGCCAATGCTGCCGCAGCGATAGTTATCCAAAATAGAACCGTCCAAAGTAAAACCATCGGTGTTGTCTTCATGCGTTAGCCCGCCTCAGCCATCCTGTGCGATACATCGCCAGTTTCGGATTCGTTTGCATCAATGTGTCGTAATAGCTTTCCGCCTCGGCGCGCAGGTCCTCGAGCACCTTTTGCGGCAAAGCCAGATCGAGCGCATGCAGTGTGAGGGGCCCAATGCGTCCATCGCCCACGACCCGCACGGCGTCCTGCAGCATGCGCGCCGCCGGCATCACGCCCACGTTTACGCCAAGCGATAGCAACTTGTTGGCAACATCCTGGTCAGATATTTCTGCGATACACAGCGGTTCGCAATATTGCCTGAGATAGATACCGCGTGCAATCTGCAGTGCGGCCGCCTTTCCCATGGAAGAGAAGTAGAGGCAGTTCGTCAGTTCGGGATGAAAGTGTTCATCAATCCCGAAGCGAGTCCGCTTTCCATCGGGAGCGATCGTGATAGCTCCTGACAACGAAGCATCTTCCCACTGCAAAACATAATCGATCGCTGTCGCAACATCTGCCATAAGCGCACCAAAGCCCCTAACCGCCAGGGAAGAAAAACTCAAATCATCTCACTGCTGTTAGAAAAGAAAATGTGGCAATCCGAGATAGGGAAATGCAGGCAGCATTGGAACCCCACTCAAGCCAAAACCAGGCTTGAATGGGCCACCCGACCTTTGTTGCCATTTCGAGGCGACCCGCGCCAGCATGTCGTGAGACTGCAACGAACGTACCGAAGCGAACGTCATTTCCTAAACTGAATTGTCATCTCGACTGGAGCGTACCCGGGTTTCTTGCTACGTTGCGTCACCCGGCATCCACGCGTGCGGTTTTCTCTTAAGGAAAACCGCATGAAGTCTATCGACGCCACCAACCTCGACAGGAAATCCGGGGCAGCGCAGTGGAGAGATCTGCGGTTCGCTCTACCAGCAAACGAATGCCGATACAAACAATTGCTATGTGGTTTCCGGTAGGGCGCGGCCTTCAGGCCGTGCCTGTACTGGGCACAAAGTTAGGTGGGCTTTAGCCCCTGAGGTACGCTCTTCTATCGACTCGCCACGTTATCTCGGGAGAAACCGCAGCATCTAAACCCCCATTTCAAACACCACTACTTCAATCCGAGCAAATGAGCTGCAAGCGCAATCATCGCCCCACCCGCCCCGCCGCCAAGCAGCGCTGCGGCGGTTGCAACCAACTTAGCCTTGCCCGTGGCCTCATTGCTTCCAGCTTCCAGCTTATCCACGCGTTGATCGTTTTTTTCCATACGGGCTTCATGCCGCACCAGCGTCGCCTCGACGATTGGCAACCGACCATGCTGTCCATCGAGTCCCAGTTCCCGGCGCAGCATCTTTACCTCGTTTCCACATTCACGGCCTAGCTGCAGACTCTCGTCCACCTTGCCCATAACCTCCGTGAGTTGTTCAAGAATCTGCGCCTGAATTGTCCCTGTCCGTGCAGCCATCAGAAGGTCACCGTGCCGCTGATCGTCACCGGCCCTTCGAGCGTAATGGTGTAATTGCCAGGGGGCAGCAAGCTTACAGTGAGAGGAAGCCCCGCGCTTGTCACCCCGCCCGCCGTAGCTGTAAGTGTAACCATCCCGGTAGCCAAACCTGTCACCAGTCCCGAGCCGCTCACCGTAGCCAGGGCCGGATTCGAACTGGTCCAACCGGTCACCGCAGTTCCATGAGCATCCGCCGTATTGCAATGGGTCGTTGACCCGTCGGAATACGAACAGATCGCCGTGAGCTGGTTCGTCCCGCCCACGCCCAGGCTGGTAGCCCCGCCTGTGGTTACCAGCGAAACATTGGTGAGACTCACGCTCGGCGCCTGCACCGTCAAGCTATACGCCGCGCTCACCACGCTGCCGTCAACGGTTGCCGAAATGGAAACCGAACCTGCCCCCGCAGCCGTAGCCAGGCCGGGTGACGGCGAGCCTATCGGGCTGATCGTTACCACGCTGGGGTTGCTGCTGCTCCAGGACGTTACCTTGTCGCCGTCGATATCCGCAACGCTGCAATTCTGGTCGTGCCCTGACGCATAATGACAATACGCGGCAAACTGCACCGAGCCGCCGTTGTTTAGAGAAGTCACATTTCCCGCAGTACCCAGGTACGCGCTCAAGAGCGCGGGTGCAGCCGTGGTCACCGTAACTGGCAGCGAAGCCGTTACCGGAATCACCGTATACGTCGCCGTCGATACGGGGGACGGATCATAGAACGCTGTAAAGGAAGCGCCATCGATGATCGTGTCGAGAGAAACCGGGGCGCTCGTGGCCACGCCGTCGATCTGGTACTGGTCGCTTACATTCGAACCGAACCCCCTCTCCAGGAAATCTGACGTAATCGTGCATCCCGTGCCTGCGGATCCGCTCGGCCGGTTGGGGCACATACTTGGATCCTGCATGTTGTACACATGCCCGTCGAGAATCAGTTTCGTGTAGTACTGGCATGGGAAAGCGGTACCGCCGCTCTTGCAGGGCTTGCTGGTCAGCTCCGCCAGGTTCCAGTGATCCTCCTTCACGATGCTATGCCACGCGTTGGGCGCAAATTGTTGCGTAATCCCGGTACTGATCCACGGAGTGTTCGTCGTACCGCCAATCTGCCAGTTAGCCGAGCTGGTACAGGTCTTGCACTGCATGCCGAACTGCATGTTGTAATCGTCGGTTTTATCAAAGTTTTGCTGGTCATGCTCGAACGCCGATGCCTTGGCGGAGTTCGGCCCATAAAATACGTGCGACTTAGAAACAAGCCACGTGCAGCGGTCGCACGAGGTGCTGGTGCGCGGCCACAGCGCATTTGTCTGGTGGTTGGCCAGCGGAGTCTGGGTAAACTCCATGCACGTGCCATCCCCGCCCGGCAGGCAAGCCGCGCCGGTAAGAATCGCGCCTCCTGGTGACGATGCCGATGTGGGAGTACAACAGTTATAGTCCGGGGGAGCGTTAGCATTCAGCGCCCCCGTACATCCACCAGGGTTGTCGTTGAAGCAGGTCTCCACACCCTTCCAGTTTGTGGTTGAATTATCCTCGTTGGGCGTCTGGGCCCCCACTACTCCGGCGACGGCCTTGAGGGTCGCGGTCGTAGCGATCCGTATCGGCCCCGTATAGAGGGTCGAGGTGAAATCAGGCGTTGTCCCGTCGAGCGTGTAGAAGATCTCCGTGCTCGGCGAAGCGCTGGCCAGGGTAACCGTCTGCATACCTGAGTAGGTTCCGGTGCTTGGCGAAAAGGTGGGCGCTGCCGCGGCTGTCCCAACGCCTGTCGTGTAGGTGGCGCACACAGTTTGGCTTTGTGCTAATCCGCTCGCCGTTGCCTTCGCACACAGAATGTCAACCGTTACCGGGTCGATAAAGATGGAACCGGTATAAGCCGTCGCTGGTGTGCAGGTGCTGCTCGCCGTGAAGCACCACAGAATGGCCGCCCCGGCTGTGGTATCGGTAAGCGTTGTTTTCTGCGGCATCACGTAGATGCCGGCGGGCAACGTGAACACCGGCGCCGCGGTGGTCTGCGCGCGGGCACTCAAAGCCGCCGCTGCCAGCAAGCCCAAAGACAGGATCCGGCGCATTGTCATTATTCGACGCGTTGCCGTTATTCCGTGCATTGCCGTCATTGCACCGTCACCGTGAACGTAACGTTCCCCGCAGCCACTCCCGTTACCAAACCGGTCGCGCTCGCCGTGGCAATCGCCGGCGCCGATGTGGTGAAGGCCACCCCGCCATTGCCGTGAATGTCTGTAGATGTGCAATGGGTCGTCGACCCGTCAGAGTACTTGCAAGTAGCGATCAACTGATTCGTAGCCCCTGTAGAAACAGACGCGCCGCCACCGGTCAGGGCAAGTGAAACGGAGGCAATCGTCAGCGTGGTGTAACCGGTCACAGAAATCCCCGCGGGCGAGGCAGCCACGCCGCCGGTCATGGCGGCGCTCACATTGGCCACGCCCTGTCCCACGCCGTTCACCACGCCCGTCACATTCACCGTGAACACTGCCGGCTTGCTCGAAGACCAGGCCGTGACTGAGGAAGTGCAATCCGCCTGCGAGCCATCGGAGTAGGAGCAGGTCACGGCAAGCTGTTCCGCCCCCGTAAGATTGATGCTAGGCGAAGGAGCCACCACGATAGCGCTGGTCAGCGTCGCTGCGAAAGCAGGCGCTCCGCACAGCAAACCCACGACAATAAAACGTAAAAGTCGCATCATCATCACCTTGTCCAAATTACTTTTGCTTTGCTGCCTGGCCCACCGCGAAACTGGGGTGGCCCATGCAAGCCCGATGTTGGCTTGAGTGGGGTATAGCCGGCGTGGGCCAGCCCCATTTACTCGCCTTACGGAATAGCTACCGCCGTCCACGTACTGCCCGAACACGCATACAACGACGTACTTCCACCGCCATCCGTGCGCAGCCAAAGCGATCCGCTGCCAATGGGAGCAGTTCCACACGCTGAAGTAGGCGCGCCCGCCCCGGTACTGATATTCGTAGGCCCCAACTGCAATCCCGGTGTACCCGTACCTGTTACCGAAACATGCGGACTCGAGCTATTCACAGACGGTGGAGTACCCGCCGCCGCTGATCCATCGAAATCGTAGGTATAAGCCCCCGGCCCAACCCCGCTGAAAATAAGCCCCTGGTTCATCCCACCCACCGTGCGATAGATCTGGTAGGTATTCACCCCGGCTGCCCACGGGCACTGCACGTAGTAGCTGCTTGGAAAGCTCCACGAGACTGCGCCATTTGTAATGGTGGTGGTTGTGCCGTTCACCAGGTTTCCATCGAAGTCGGTGCCTGTACACACCCAGCTGATCGTGCTTGTTCCCGGTGTCACACCCGAGAGAATGGACGGTGCACCGATGGTCGGCGCCGGAATCACATTAAGAGAGCCCGCATGGCCCCCGCCCAGGGTCAAGGGCTGATACGCAGTGTTTGGCCCATTCCCTTGCAGCACATTGCCTGAGGCTGAAATGGCCGGCTGAGAGGGCAATCCACCGATCAAGCTCGGCGCCAGGGTATTTGCCACCGTAGTGGTCTGATGGATCGCTCCATTCAGATCGACCCAGGTTTCGTTGCCTCCCGAGTTCATCGTCAGTACCACGTTGGCTGCATGATTCTGCGGGAACGGATTATTCAATGCCAATACCGGGGGTTCGCTTCCTCCGGTTACGACCACATCGCTTGGCGGCGCAAGTACGCTTCCCAGCACCAGGTTCACCGAGGCTACCCCGGCATTCACGTTATGTGTGGCGGGCGTCGTGGTGTATGCCCCTCGCGTGATGCCGGTAAGCGAAGTGCCCGAGATACCCGTGTAGCACTCATACTCCTGGTCGACAAAGAAGCAGCCGGCCGGTGATATGTTCCCAACGCCGATCAGCGTAAGCGTCGTATCTGTGAGCCCCTGGTTCGCCGCAACGGCGCCGTTCCAGCCCTTGGTAGGGCAGGTGTAACCACCATCGATACCTGTCACCGGAGACTGCGAGCAGCCGTTTACCGTACCACCCGTCGTCGAGCCGGGCGGCAAATTGATCGTGGTAGCGTTGATGGTCTGCGCGGTCAGGTTCTCCGCGATGGGTGCGAAATCCACATACGCCACGGAAATCACATCATTGGCTGGGCTGGGATAGATAAAGTCCAGCGACATCGTCGGGCAGCCGGCCTTGCCGGTAAAGTCCACCATGACTGCGTTATCCGGCGCCGGCCAGCTCGTCGAGACCGGAATAATAAACGTGCCTACATCGCCCAGCGAACAAGCGCCGACTTTGATCTGGTAGCTGGTCGCCGCGCCTGTTGATTTGGATGCGACGTGCATCATGTACTTGCCGGCCGCCAGCCTCTGCCCGGGCCCAATCGCGATGCCCGCCTGGTCGAAGAGAAAAGAGAAGCATGCGGCCAGGCCATCGGTAGAAATCGGGCAGCCCACGCTGCCCCCTGAAGGTGACGTAGCATCGTAGGCCCAGGGAATCTGAAATCCATTGCCTTCGAAGTGCCCATCGACGTTGATCTCCCACGCCGGAATATAGCCCGCGTTCGAGTTCACATACGGCGCCGTCGTGTTGCCTGTATTGAACGTCTCGTTCGATTGCCCGTGCCAGCGCTCACGCGAATTGCCCAACTGCTCCGCGCCATAGGGTGACGTGTAGGGATTCTGCTTTGAAGTCGCACCCGAAAAACTGGAGTTCGGTCCGTAGTTGATAAACGAGTTGGTACCGTACACATTGCCGACACCCGAGCCCCACGCCAGCCATTGCGTGCCGTCAGAGCCGTTTCCGTAACCGTAATTGATCACCGGGAACAGTGCCTGGTTGTTGAAGTTGCCGCCCTGAAAATGCTGGTTGTTCCCACCCAGGTATGTCTCGCCGCCGCCCCCCATGTGCAGGTTGTCCCAATTGGCGATCGACAAGTCCCACTCGAACACCGGCACGAGCCCATACTGCGAGCCTCCTTCCGGTTCGCAATACATATTGTGCAGGTCTACGTTTCCCTGGATGGCCTGCTGAAAGTTGCCCTGGTCATTCCATCCCGCACTAAACAGGAAGCACGTATTCGCCCCGAGCGTGGTCCCCGCCGTGTTGGTGCAACTGGAGTACGTATTCCAGTCTTTGAAGGAATTCTGCCCACCGGAAATGAGATCGGAAATGTTACAGGCGCTGATGCGTATGTTCTCCCAGTGCGTTCCGTCCGCCGTGGGCTGGGCTCCCGCCCAGCGGCCCCCCGTGTTGACCGACGGCGTCCCCTCGTGGATGCCGAACGTTGTCCCGGCAATCGTCAGATCGTTAAAGCCGGTAGCGTAGGGCAGTCCCACCAGGTAGAGCCCGGCCGTATTGTTTACCGCTGCCTGGCCGGGAAATGCGTTGATATATAGCGAATTCAGAAGCGAGTTGGCGAATGACCCAATGCCCACCGCGCCGGCATTGCCATCCGTGTCTGGAGCGGCAAAAGCGGCATTGCCCACGTTCCACGCCGGGTAGAAGGCGGCGACACTCGGTGTGGTCGCGTTCGGGTTGACCGTCGGAGCGACAGGCCATGGCAGGTTAGGCCGGTACTGGTTGAGCGGAACAACCGTGGCCCCGGCCGTGTGTGCTGCCCGCGCCGTTCCATTCTGCGCGCAGCCGGTAATGGTCAGAAAATTGGCGCCCAGGCTCCCCGTGTTGGTCTTGCCAAAATAGCTGAACTGCTCACCATCGATCTGTATCAGCCCAAACGCCGCAACGTTTGTCTCTGTCGCCGGCGATGGCAGAATCGAGTTTGTGAGCGTGATCGAACTCGGGCAAGCCGCGCCGCTTACACTGGCACTCAGCGTCTGCACGCTGGCGCCGGCAAACCACTCCGCTTGCGTATTGGTCGATCCGCCGGGCATCGCGGCAGAGAGCGTGCGCGCGGTGCTACCGGTAGCGCAGGCCCCGGCTTTCGATGCTACCGTGGCCGTAAACACCGAAGCCAGGTAAGGGAACACGATGGTGTTGCCCACCACCGGCTGGTTGAGCGCGCTTGGCGTGCAGATCACCGCTGAACCGCCGGTGACCGCGGCTACGCCGTTGTACGCCCCACTATTGTTTGGCCCCGCGCCCTGAAACCATCCAGGTCCGACCGGATTGTTGGCCAGTGCCGTTTTGATTCCTGTAGGCCGGTACAGCGCAGCTTTAGCATGGGTGCCCGCGTCATCGATGATCTGCCACGGCTGGGTCGCATCGATGCGATTATCTACGTTCCACGTCATATCGTGGATGTGTACGCTGTTGCCCACGCCCGAGATGCCGGTCGCCGGGTCTGGTTCGGCTATAAGATCCTCGCCTGGAAAGCTTGATATCGCAGACAACGCCCCGTTCAATCCAGCCAGGCTCACGCCGTTGTAGGCGATGGTGTGCGTCAGGCAATTGCCGCCAGCAAACTGAACCGCCTGAAAGTAGTTCGCGCCCGATTGCTGGTTCGTCGCCACGGCTGCCAGCGCCGCCGTGATGGCTGCTGTATCGTCGTGGCCAAATACCGCTTGATTGCTGCCGGGGAGAGTAAACGGAGCGGCCGTGGCCATTACCGCGCTTGAACCACCGCCGATAATCGACACAATCGTTGTCTCGAAAGCGGTCGGCACGCCACCCACGTTGCCTACAACGACCAACGTCTTGCCAACATCGTAGGGATAGAAAAAGTCAAAGAAAATGGAGGCCGTGGTCGAACCCCGCGTGAGGGATACGCCGGTGATTCGTGTATCGCACTGCGCTCCGAACTCCGTAACCGAACGAAGGGAGGAACCCAGGTGATCGAGATCGTTGACCTTGACGCCCGTTGGGCTGCCGGTATTGGTAAAAGGGGTCGATCCTGCGTTCGGCGTCAGCGTGGCCACGCCGCCATGAGCAGCTGCCGCATTCACTGCCGCCTGGGGCAGAAAGCCGGTACCCGTGACAAAATCGTTCAAGTCCTGCAGGCCGCCGCTGTTGGCGGAATTCGCTAACAGGTCGTTGGGCAGCGTGTTCAACCCTGTGCCGCTGCTGCTGCCTTCGCCGCCTTGTCCGTTACCCCCACTCCCGCCGCTATTCCCCCGCCCGATGCCCCCGCTACCCCCGATGCTCACTTTGCTATAGCTTGAGCCGTTCCACTGGTACCAGGAGGTTGGTATCGTAGTCACGTCCACCAGGCCAAGCGATGCATTGCCCTGCACAGCGGCGATCACGGCTGCTGCATTGCCAGGGCCGCCCACCAGTTGATAGAACGTGCTGTCGAGAATGATGGTGTTGTTCTCAGACGTGGCCAGGTTCTCGTTGATTGCTTCCTGCAGTCCCCCGGTAGCCGAAGTAATATAAAACGGCAACTGGTGCGAATGCAGCGGAGCCATCGTGACACTGCAGCTCACGTTGCTATCGACTGTGGCGGTGGGCGTAACCGTCTCTGTGAATGCCGGATCCGCGTCAACGATGCTGACCGGCGTGCCCACGGTAAATGCAAAGAAGAAGCTGGCCCCCCCCTGCACACGGCAGGAGCCGGGAGCAAACGAGTAGGTATCAGCCGCGAATCCCGGCACTTTCCAGTGCCCATACTGCGAAGCAATAATCTGCCCTTCGATATTCTGCGCCTGTACGGAGGCACAACAAAGCAGAAGAACCAATCCCGCAAAACTCTTTTTCAAAGTTGTCATCGCTAAAAAAACTCTTTCAAAACAAACCGGTGCTTTCCATCTCACTGGTGTTTCGCGAGATGGGGATGCCTCGAACCAAAACAGAATTGTCATCTCGACCGAAGCGAATCCGGATTTCCTGTTACGTGGCATGATCCGACATCCGCTTGTGCGGTTTTCTCTTAAGGAAAACCGCATGAAGCCTGCTGACTCAACGAGTCTCGACAGGAAATCCGGAAAGCGAAGTGGAGAGATCTGCGGTTCTGCTAACCAGCAACCGACGCAATCAGCAGCTAAGGATGAAGCCCAATACAATCAATCTGGCTAACCGTGGTGGGCCCAGCCCCTGACGCGTCGGCATTCTGCAGCGTGACCTCAAACGTAGTGGCTGTCTCGTTTGAAACAAACATACCGAGCAACACCGCGTTATTCCCTGCGCCCGGGTTTGAACTGCAAGTCAGCGCATAATTTCCATCCACAAACGGAGTAGGCCACGCCACCGTAAAGCTACAGGTAGAAAACGCAGAGTTCCCGGTCGTACAAATACCGGAATTGATAATCAATCCCCTCATTACCGGGAGCGAGGGCCCGTTGGAGGCTGCCGTAACCCGGCCATAGCTATCCACGGTAAGCAAGGGATTGCTATACGAACCGGGGGTCACCGTGGTGGTCGCAAGGTCTACATCCGTTCGTGTGGAGCCTGGGTTATCCACCGCATTCAGGCGTGGCAAAAAATTCAAATACGGTTCTTGCGCCAGCAGAGTCCCGTTCGCCTGCGCATGCTGGTAATACATGGTGGGCAGCGAGCCACAAGACCCGGGGATAAACGCAGTTCCGTTCGAGACGAGGCACTGCCCAAAACTGCCCGGCCCGCCATTGAACAGGTATCCGCTCTTGCTATTAACAGACCCTTGTACGTCGAGCGCCCAGCCCGGCGTAGCCGTACCCACACCCATCGCGCCCACATTCACCACGTTGTACCCGGTCAGATTCAACACCCCGGAAATACTTTGTGGACCATGATTCAGCGGCTGCGACACAATCGGCTGGGGATACACGATCGTGCCGTTCCATAGCGGAGCGCCGTTCGATATGTTAACAATTCCATTCGCTCCGCCATTCAACTGCCATGCCTGGGGCCAGCCTGGGTAAGCATTCCCGCTTACAGAAATCAGCGAGACGTTATAACCGGAGTAGGGAATGATGGTGTCATTAAACGCAATCGAGCAAGCGGTCGCATTCGTGGTAGGCAAGGCCTGCGGAGTCGTAGACGGAGTTACATTCTGTGTCCAAACCTGAGTAGCTCCGGTGGTATTACCCTGCGCCGTCTCGGCGCCGCTCGCTGTGCCTATATAGACCTGCATTCCCACTGCATTTACCGGGAAGCTGGCTGGAGGCGGTAACGTAAGCGTTCCGGGTGCTGTGAGTTGCACCTGCAACTCCGGAGAAGCCAGGGTCACGTTGCCCGAACCGTCGATCAGGCTAAATGCCACGTAGTAAACTCCGGCGGCCATGGAGCCCGATCCGTAAGTAACCGTCACAACAGGCAAAATGACCGGGTCAGGCAAACCCACCACCGAGCCGTCCACGCTGGTGTAGCAGGAGGCGGCGGTAGGAACCACGCTGCCCGATCCAACCAGCAATCCTGCCTGTTGCAACGCAAAGCCCAGGCGCGCATTCTTGACCGGATTCCCCGAAGGTCCCAGCAGGTTTCCCGTCACAGTCCCTGCGTACGAGGCCTCCGTGTACGAGGCTATGCAGCCGAACATCAAGCCAAGAATCAAAAGTCGTTTAAGCATGCGTATCCGTGATGAGCTCGGGTGCTGTCCCGCACCTGGCGCGTTGCGTCAGATGTGAGTAGCAATCCAGCTTTTAAGCAAACATTTCTAAACTTAGTACCCGCCCCCGCCGCGAACCAACTGCATCCCGCAAGAAATCACTTCACCATACTGGTTCCGCGTGTACGTCTTCATCCACGACCGGGCGTTTCTGAACGTTGCGACCTTCTTATGTTTCCCCAGCCACATCAGCTCCCCGGCCTTCACCAGCATCTCCACCTTGCTTTTGTCGTAGTGGCGGTGCCGCCGGCTGGAGCACTTATGCGCAATGCCTCCATAGGTAAGAGAGCGCGCATCGTCTTCATTCAGAATGCAAATTTTGACCACACGTATCTCCCGTGGAGCTCGTAACTTCGTCCCAGGGAGGCACAAGTGCTGGGAGCACAACACCAGGCGAGCGTACGAGAACTTACCTGGTGTTTGTATAAGTGGTTTCACAAACTTAGATACTACTTGCCGAGCGAAGGTCGCGCGGTATAAAGCATTTTCGCAATTACTGTGGTCCGGCGAGAGCGGCGAGGTGTGGTTTTCTTTGAGAGAAAACCACATAAAGGGCGGTGGCTTCGGTCTACACCGATTGCGAAAATGCACTATTGCGCAACTGCCGCTTGGCGCGATGCAGCGTGCATTTGACGGCAGAGACCGTAGTTCCCAGTGATTCTGCGATCGCCAAGTCGGGAACATCGTCGAGATATGCCATTTCCATTACGCGGCGTTGCGACGGACGCAACGTGCCGAGCAGCCGTGTCAAATCCAGCCGCGCCGCCACGTTTTCGAGTTGTCGATCGTGGCTGGCGAGCGCGCATCGCTCGACCATGTTGTCGCTGGCCATCACCGCATCCATCTGCACCGTGTGTGCTTCGCTGTTGCCGGGTTGTCTTCTCCGGCGCAGGGTGAGCAGGCACTGGTTAATGGCGATGCGGGTAAGCCACGTCCGAAACTGGCTATTACCCTCGAAGCTCTCCAGCCGTGTAAATGCCAGCAGAAAGGTGTCCTGGCACAAATCGTCGAGGTCGGTGGTACGCAGAATCGATCGTCCGATTGCCCGCACGTAAGCAGCATGTTGTTCATGCAGAGCGCGAAACGCCTTTTGGTCGCCTGCGCGCGCCGCCGTAATCAAAGCCGCCTCATCCATTTCCATCACTAGAAATCGCCCTCGTTCAAATGAATCGTTATGTTGTCTAAAAGTGCGTGGCCCAAACGAACGCCCATCGAAACTCCCCGGGTGCTGCACATCTCGTGCTGTTACAAGATATGGGTTACCTCAAACCTCAACTTGCAACTCTGAACACTAAGCGGACCCCAGAGGAAAAGCTGCCCACGAAATGCTTTGACCGAAGGAAGCGCTCATACCGAAACAGAATTGTCATCTCGACCGGAGTGGAGAGATCTGCGGTTCACCGTACTGGCAAGCAATGTGAACGCGATGACCTGCTCTCCCTTTTGCCATGCTGAGATTGCTCCAGGGAATCTCAATATTCCTCCTCCCGATACAACTCTCGCCTCAGGTGTTCTGCTGCCGCTACGCGAACAAACTCCAGCATCCCCAAGGTATCGGCGGCGATCTGCCCGCAACTGTCATAGCTGATCTCTCCATCCGCGTTGCGGGTAACGATGAGGACCTGGATCACATCATCCATGCCCTCCATCTGCGAAATCAGAAATTCGCTGGGACTAGGTTCGTCCATAGGTTCCTCCCTTCAGAGTGACCGGGCGATTGAGGTCGCCTTGGCCACCAGGATATTCAGCGCATCCACATACCCCTCGTAATACGGCCTGCGGACGGGCCTTACGCCTTCCACCGTAGCCATGACCAGCACATGTTCATAAGCTCGCCGCAGCATCATCAACCCCCGCAGAGCGCGGCGAGCCCTCGTGTTGCAAAGCAGCGTGCACACTTCGCGTATTCCCATGGGGAAGGCGCGTCCCGATGCGGTGAAACCACTGCGGCTCATGCCTTCCTCCGTCCGCGCACGGCTTTGCGAATCAGCCGTTGCGCATCCCATTGACCGCGCTTGCGATCCAGCGTTTCTCGCAGCCACTCAGGGTTCAGCCCTGTCGCGAAGCTCAGCGCCCAGTCGTAATGTGCCTGCTGCTCCCGCTCTACAGGAAACAAGAACTGTGCCGCATCCTCGTGGATCTCTCGATCCAGGCAGCAATAGTCCTTGATCGCCACCAGTAAGATGGCCACGCCCAGGTTGCGCCGGCAAGCCTGTGAGGGCTCACGTTCTGTTTCGTCTTCTTCTGCAATCACTGTTACTGCATCGTGTATCAAGCGCTCCTCCATCCGGGGGAAATTGTTAGTAACCGCCGCATTGTTTGCAGATAGCACCGGTTCCAGCGGATCTCGATGCGTTCCGCTGCACGCGTCGCCGCGTCGCCGCAAGACTCATCCCAACCCTTGATTGCCGGGTGCTGACTCACGTAGCGCAGGCCATGCTTCGCGGCGCCCCCGCCCAACACGGAGAGCGCTGCGGCAATCTCCGGTGGAATCGCAGGCGCGGGAACCAATGGGTCGGTGCGCAGCAGCACGCGCCGTCCGGTTCCGTCCTCGCCGAAGTGAACCCCGCCGCCCCCCGCACGCCCTTCGAGGCCGTGAGCACGCAGATAGCTAAACACCCACCGCAGTGCCTCACCTGCCTGGTTCTCCGCCGACTGGCCGGCCAGTTCGCGAATCTGACCCGGCGTCGGCCAGAACGTGCAAGTTCTTTCCGCCAATGCGTAAGCCTGTGCCAGCGCTTCCGGTAAAATATCCGCCAGGTTGCGCACATGGGCTGCGGTGACGGCGGAGTTATCTTCCTTCTCCATCGCCACTCGCAGCAATCGGACCGCGCGGGCAATTGCCTGCTTTACTTGGGCCTGACTTTCGACTCCGCAGAAAAGTTCTGAGTAGACCGAATCACTCATTGCTCATCTCCATTGCTCATCCCCATGCCCAATTCCCGTTAAAACTTCCACGCTGTAAGAACGGGCAGTCGAGCTTTGCGCTTTAGCATGAAACTGAAAGTGTTAACTCCCCCAGCCCTCGAGTTGGAGCAACTCCGTCTGCACGCGTAGCTGGCGTACGGTAGGGAAGCGATCCATCTGTTCTGGCCGTCCCATCCGCAAAGTCCCTTTCCTCCAGCCGGTGATCGCGCGCTCCAGGCACGGCCAGGGAAGATCCGAAAGGTCCTGCGCCATGAGCAGCAGGCACTCCGTCGTCAGCGAAAGTTGCCGGCTCACCGCCAAAGTTCCCAGCGCCACCAATAGGTTCTCTAACCATGGCGATCGCTGCGCCAACGGCATGCTTGACCGAGTCAAGACTGGCTTGTGCTCTGCTCGCATGGCTGCCTCCCCCTGCCGAAACCGGCTTGTTATAGACCGTTATTTCCTCTTGAAAGCGAGTCAGGTTGGCGATCCAGAGGTAAACCCTGTCGCCATGAGCTACGGCTGAGTTGGCGCGGTTCAACAGCAACTGCTGGAACTGTGCTTCTGTCACATGCGGGCAAGCCGCGAGAAACTCACTGAGAGCTTTGGCATCTCGTCCTTGCCACGGCAGTTGAGGGGAAGCATGGTTCTTTGCCCGCCAATACTCGGCTAAGAGACTACGGAAGGGAATGTGACGAGCATCTGTTTTGCGCGTGTCTAAAGAAACGCGAGGAGAAGGTTCTCCAAATAGATTTGTATTTCTGTCTGGTTCTGACTGTGACTGTGGTTTGGTATCGCCGGGCATGCCGCAAGCATTGCCTGAAGCATTGCCTGAAGCATCGATTGCTTCTTCGGGCGCCGTTTTCTTCCAGCGCGCGCGCGCCGCCACATGAGCTTTTTGCGCATTCGATTGCGACTTGGTTGCGACCCGGCTGCGTTCGCGTTCCACGCGATGGTGAAGCCACTGCCCCTGTTGGATATCGAAGAAGTCGGCCAGCACCTTGCGGTGTTCGCGCCAGGTCTTATCCGGCAGTCCCGTGATGTGGGCGAGCACGGCGTCGTTATCGGGCAGAGCGCCCCGCCGCCACAAGTGAAACAGCAGCAGCAGATAGGCTCCGTGCTGTTCTGTGCTCAGGTGCATCGTATCGGCGAGGTAATCGCCGATATAGACCGGCATCCAGATGTCGGTCTTACCTGCGATCAAAGTCTAGGAAGGGTCGTGCTATGCCCGTTGTGCCTCATAGATTCCTTTCGCTTGGTTGCCATCAACAAGATTTCACGCCACCCAACCGCGCGCAAGATGCCGAGGCAAGAATCCTGAGGGTAAAGGGGTAGTTAACTAGCAGTTACTTCAGGTAACCATCACTGTGTCGTCCCCAAAAATAGTCCCATTCAGCAGGATAAATATTTCTCCACACTCAACGGTCAACTGAATCAGGCGCAAAAGACTCTGAATGACGGTACGGCTAAACAGGCTGCGGAGAAACTCGTTACACATTCCAGGTTGTCGCGCGGGAACAGCCGCTAACGAAGGGCACGGTTGCCTCGCCGCAGCGAGCAGCCTCGCCGCAGCGAGCAGCCTCGCCGCAGCGAGCAGCCTCGCCGCAGCGAGCTTAGCCGTACCCTTCGTTAAGATCTGCTTTTTTTGCGTTGCTTTCGCGTGTGTAACCGGGAAAATAGAGAACTTGCAGTCTCTGTCACACACGCGGAACATGAAGGTCTTTCATCTACATTCGGACGAAGGGCACGGCTTTAGCCGTGCCAAATTGCCCAAGTCAAAGAGAGGGGCTTTATAGCCCCTGAGGTACGCTCTTTTTCCTTGGGCATGGGCCGCCTTAGAGGCTGCGGAGAAACTCGTTACACATTCCAGGTTTTCGCGCGGGAACAGCCGCTAACGAAGGGCATGGCTATCTCGTGTCGTTTTCTGCGCAAAAAAAAGCGCTTGTTGAACCTCAACCAAACCAGATCAAGCGCAAGCGGAACACAAGTAACCGTACCAGTATTCAATAGTTTAACAACCCTCCCTCCACAACATTCTTTTTGACCCCCATTGCGCCTGTGCGGCTCTGGCCTCACTCTCGATGCAGAACACAAGCAACTCCCCCATTTTTTCTCTATCTCACGCAGGAACGAATGGAAGGCCATGCTGATACTGTTTCCCGATTCATCCGCACCCATGACGATCTCGCGGCAGAACTCGCCCGGTTCACCGGCGAGCAGCGTTCTCTCGCCTGGTCACCGGAGCCGCCCTATGAGAGCACAGGCGCGAACGACTGCCGTATTGGAGGCACCTGTGGTCTCGACTTCTCGCGTGAAACCCGTCGAGCACGCTGGATCCAGGCCCGCTACCGCTGGCGGCGCAACCCGCAATACCATGTGCCGTTGCGACCTCTGTGAGGTGCGCCGTTTCAACCAGCTCGTTGAGGCGCTCACGGCCCGCTTCGGTCACCAGCCCGGGCTCAACCGGTCATGAAAAGTTTCTCGGCGAGCCGGCTACAACTAATCCAAGGGTTGCGTGCTTTAGCCGACTTCTACGAACGAAATCCGGCGGCGTACTACGATGGCATGCACCTAACCATCAATATGTATGTATGGGGCGACGATGCGGCCGGCGCTTTCGAGGGGACAGCTCGCGCCTTCGGCTCCTGGACGCAGCGTATCGACGATAGGCATGTCACCATTGCCCATGACTTTAGTGACCAGGTTACGCTGGCCATCTTCGCTTCCCGGGAGAAGTTATGTTCCATAAGCGATCACCTACTGCCATCCGAGGTAAACCGGTAGATGTTTGGAGTTTCCTGAAAAGATCCCCCATCCCCCTCAATTTGTTTCTTCCTGCCTGACGGGTTGCCTGCTTTGCCTTAAGTTGAGTTACACTAAGATGCGATGACCACCGAAGAAATACTCAAGCACATAGACGAAGAGATTAGCCGTTTAACAGAAGCCCGCAACCTGATCGCGGGAACAGCCGTGACCAAGGTTTCACGCGGTCCGCGCAAGAGCGGGCTTGTTGCTCCCAAGCCACGGGCTGTGCGTGCCAAGCGGGTTATCTCGCCAGAGGGCCGCGCTCGCATCGCCGCCGCGCAGAAGCTCCGCTGGGCGAAAACGAAGCGCGTCAAGGCAAAAAGCTAAATAAAGTTCTTGGTTTCCGATCGGCTGGCCAAAGAAGAGCCAGCGCCAGAGTAGAACCAGCACAACGGTACCCGTCGGCAAGGATGCAAGACTGGATTTTCCCTGATGGAAAATCCAGTCTTGCTCTGTGCTGAACGGGCCTACCTGGCTGGTTCTGCTCGAAACGGCCATTCACGGCGCTTATAGGCACGCAGCATATAAGTTGCCGTTCCTGTCAGCACCACGACCATCGCGAAGAATATCTCTCGCGCAAAGTGTGGCCGCGAAAACAAAATATAGAGAAAGCCCACAATTGCCACCACCGGCGGCAGAGGGTAGAGCCATATCTTGAATGGCCTGGGCATCTGCGGTTGCGTGTGCCGCAGCACCATCACGCCTATCTGTTGCAGCAGAAACTGCAGCAGGATGCGGATTACCACCAACGCGGCCACCAGGTCGGCCAACTGCAGTACGCAGAAAATCATCGACACGCCGGCCAGCATCAGCAGGCTTACGTTCGGTATGCGATGCCGCGGATGCACCCGCGCGAACACAGGAAAATAGTTTCCGTCGAGGGCCGCCGCATACGGCACGCGCGAGTAGCCGAGCAGCAGCGCATAGACCGAAGCGAACGCCGTCCACACCACCAGCAGCGCCACCACATTACCCGCGACCGCGCCATAGGCCCTCTGCACCACTACGGCTGCCACGCTCAGCCTTGCCGGCCCACTGGCAAGTTCCTGCCAGGGCATCGTGCCAAGCACGCTGGTGTTTAGCAGCAGGTACAGCACGGCCACCAGCGCGACCGACCACACAATCGCGCGCGGAATCGTCCGTCCCGGGTCGCGCACCTCGGCGCCAAGAAAATTGATGTTGTACGCACCCCAGTAATCGTAGGTGGCAATCAGCAAGGCTGCGCCCAGCCCGGTAAAGAATCCGGCATTCGGCGTGAACGCGCCGGCAGGGAAGCCGAAGGCGAGGTGCGCATGAAAGTGCAACATGCCGGTCACGATCACGCTCAGCAGCGTGCCCATCACGCCCACCCAAAGCAGGGCGGCCCACCGAGTCACTGTTTGAATATTCCTGTACAGCAAGGCCGCCGCCACCACGCAACACATCATCGCCACCAGGGTCCCGGGTCCCAGGCGAATCGCCAGCGGCAGTGTCGTTACAAAAGGAATAGGAATCGGCAGCTGATAGGAGAAGTACACCTTGCGCAAGTCCGGCCAAAGATACCCCGCATACTGCGCCAGGCCCACGCAACCCGAGGCGATCGACAGGGGAGCGCTGAAGCTAAGTTGCCATATATAGAGGAAGGAGAGGTATCTTCCCGTTGTTTTTTCGCCATAGATGGTCCGCAGATATTGGTAGGAGCCGCCGGCCCTTGGCATCGCCGCGCCCAGTTCTGCCCACACCAGCCCATCACAGGCCGCGAGTATGGCGCCCAGTACCCAGCCAAGAATGGCCTGCGGCCCATGCATCGCGAGCACGATCAGCGGCAGGGTCACGAAGGGCCCCACGCCAATCATATTGATCATGTTGAGCGAAATGGCCCCGCGCAGCCCAATCCCACGTACCAGTTCCGTCGCCCGCTTACCGCCCTCGCTCATCGAACCTCTCGATACAACTAACCAACGAACACTCTCCCTCTGAACAAGAATCCGGGTGGCCCATTCAAGCGTGCAGTTGGCTTGAGTGGGTTCCAACGCAGCCTGCGGCAAAGCTTTTAACACTGCTGTAGATGAACTGTAAGGTCGACGAAGGCAATCCGCCGTTCCGTTCCTTGGGCAGGGACCGAAAGAGGGCAGGGGCCGAAAAAGGAGCTCTCGTTTCCCCCACTCAAGCCAAAACCAGGCTTGCATGGGCCACCCGGGCCCATGCACCTGGGCGTCCTGCCATCGAACGCTCTCCCTCGACCTGTCACAACCCCCGGGTTCCCTATCTCCCACCCCACCCCATCAAATACCCCAACCGTTCACCATCCTGTCATATGCTATAGCCAGCCAATTATCATGACTCGTACCCGCCGCCTGTGCGCACTGCTGTTCCTGGTCGCGACCGCACTCCCCGCGCAGACCCCGCTCGACACCTCGAACGCCGCGAGTCCCGACTATCAGCCGCTCCCCATCGATCGCGGCGCCTCGGCGCTCCAGCAATCGCTACGCAAGCTCAACACGCGCGCCAGCCTCATGATGATCGTCGCCCATCCTGACGACGAAGACGGGGGCATGCTCACCTATGAATCCCGTGGCCAGGGAGCCCGCGTAGCCCTTCTGACCCTCAACCGGGGCGAAGGCGGACAAAACATCATGTCCAACGATCTCTGGGACCGACTGGCCCTGGTCCGCACCCAGGAGCTGTTAGCCGCGGGCCGCCGCTACGGAGTCGACCAGTACTTCACCCGCGTCGCCGACTTCGGCTTCTCCAAAACCCTCGACGAAGCCCTTCATGTATGGAACCACGACCGTGTCCTCTACGACGTAGTCCGAGCCGTCCGTCTCAACCGGCCCCTAGTCCTCACCGCCTCTTTTGTCGGAGGCATCACCGACGGCCATGGCCAGCACCAGGTCTCGGGAGAAATGACGCAGGAAGTCTTCAAAGCCGCCGGCGATCCCAACGTCTTTCCCGATCAAATCAAGGCCGGTCTGCTTCCCTGGACACCGCTCAAGGTCTACGCCCGCGTCCCTTCCTTCTCCATCTCGCCCAAGGGTATGTATGACTACGCCACCGGCAAATGGTCCCCGGTCCGTTTCTACGATTACGTATCCGGTAAGTGGACGGACGCGGCGCCCACCACCACCCTCAGCATTCCTGAAGGCGCCTATGACCCCACCCTGGGCCGCTCTTACATCCAGTTGGGCCGCGAAGGGCTTGGCCAGCAGAAATCGCAAAATGGAGGAACCGGCATTCCGCTGCCCGGCAAGTACGACGTGGCCTACCACCGCTACGGCTCGCGCGTCACCTCCCCGGCAACGGAGCACAGCTTCTACGATGGAATCGATACTCGCCTCACCGCCATAGCCACGCTGGCCCACAACCCGCCGCCGTTTCTTACCGCGGGACTGGCCCAGTTGGCCGCCACCGTCGCCCAGGCCACCCGCCTCTACACGCCGGCGAACACTGAAAAGCTCACTCCGCTGCTCGCGCAAGCCCTAAAGACAACACAATCTCTGATACAAAACGTGCAAGCCTCGAATCTGAGCGAAGAAGAAAAATACAACCTCCTCCACGAGCTCCGGGTAAAGGAAGTGCAGTTGAACGCCGCCATCATGGAATCGTTAGGCGTCACGCTCACTGCTGTAGTCGGCGCCCCTAAGACAGACCGTGGCCCCTTCAACGTGGACGCGCCCGATACCTTCACCACCGCCATCCCGGGGCAAACGTTCGGGGTCACCGCCTACATCGCCAACCCCGGCAGTCTGCCCGTCGAAATCAAATCCGCCCATCTGCAAGCGTCTGCGGCAGGGAACTGGCAAATCACCTCTATCACCGATCCCAAGCCGATGCTCGGGCCCGGCGAAAGCCAAGCCGCCGAGTGGAAAGTTACCGTACCCGCCGATGCTGAAGTCACCAAGGCCTGCTTCCACCGCAAAGACGTGGAGCAGCCTTACTATGACCTCGACAGCGAAGCCTGCCTCGACCATCCGCTCCCGCCCTATCCGCTCGAAGCAGACCTCGACCTCACCATCGACGGAGTCACCCTGCACGCCGCCCAGGTCGTACAAACCGTGCAGCACCGCGTAGGTTACGGCGGCGTCTATCAACCCCTGGTCATCGCCCCCGCCATCTCGATCACAACCGCCTCCACGGCAGGCATCATTCCGTTCGACGACAAAACCGAGTCTGCAACCGTAGCTGTCCGCATCCGCAGCAACATCCCCACCCGGGCCCAGGGCAAGGCCCTTCTGGCGCTACCGCAAGGCTGGCAGCTGGCGCCGGCCACGGCCGACTTCACCACCACCGGGGCCGGCGACGTAGATACCGTCAGCTTCAAGGTCAAGCCAACCGATCTGACCGCCAAAGCCTACCCCATCACCCCGGTCGCGGGCTACCAGGGCCACGACTTCAAGCAGGGCTACGAGACGGTTGGCTATGCCGGGCTGCGTTCTTATAACTACTACCCCGCGGCTCCTTACAAGCTGGTAGGGGTGAACGTAAAGATCGCGACCGATCTCCATGTCGGTTACGTAATGGGCACGGGCGACGATGTGCCGCAATCGCTTGAGAGTTTGGGAGTCAAGGCCCACATGCTAGCGCCGGCGGAAATCAACTCCGGCAACCTCTCGGTGTACGACGTGATTGTGCTCGGCATTCGGGCCTACGCCGCGCGCCCTGAGCTGGCCGCTTCGAACAGCCGCCTGTTGGACTACGTCAAGCAGGGCGGCGTCCTCATCGTGCAATACAACAGCCGCGAGTACGACCACAACTACGGTCCTTATCCGATCGGTCTTTCCGGCGATCCTGAGAAAGTCGTGGACGAGTCAGCCGAGGTGAAGCTTCTGGAGCCGAAGAGTCTTCTCTTCAACTGGCCGAACCAGATCACCCCGGCTGATTTTGAGGGCTGGGTAGAGGAGCGTGGCCACTCCTTCATGCGCACCTGGGATTCGCACTACGACGCGCTGACCGAGACCCACGACCCCGGCCAGGACGATCAAAAGGGAGGCCTGCTCTACACCCAATATGGAAAGGGCAGCTACGTTTATATCGCCTACGCGTTATACCGCCAGCTTCCCGAAGGAGTCCCCGGAGCCTACCGCCTCTTCGCGAATCTCCTAAGCCTGCCCAAGGCCCCTGAATCGGAAACGAAGTAGGGTGCTCTCAAGCGGCAATGACTGCTCCCGTTCCACTCGGTGCGTCTAACCCAAGCCGAGGAAACGGAAGCGCGAACCAAACAACCCCAAGGGGACGCATAGCATCCAAGCCGGGCTAATATTTGCGTGCATTCATCCTATTCCGCCCGGTTGCGCATCTGGCCGAACAAAGGAATACTTGAGCATGGCATCCCCCAGTCCCGCCTCTTCATCCCTCGAGGCCGCTCAATGAAGAAGTCAGAGGTTTTGAGCGCCTGGGCCTCCATTCTTGCCGGGCAGAAGCCAAGCCTGTCCATCGAAATCACCCGTGAGTGCCCTCTGCGTTGCCCTGGCTGCTACGCCTACGAGCCCGAGCATCTTGGCACCGGGGTTAACCTGCGCCAGCTCTCCGACTATAAAGGGGACGACCTGGTACGCCGCCTGCTCGCCATCGTCGACCGTGAGCGGCCCATCCATCTCTCCATTGTGGGCGGCGACCCCCTGGTCCGCTACCGCGAGCTTGAGGTTCTTCTTCCGCAACTCGAAAAGCGCGGTGTCCACGTCCAGTTAGTCACCAGCGCCTTTCGCGTGCTGCCTAAGGCTTGGAACGACCTCAAGCACCTGAGCCTGGTCGTCTCCATCGACGGCCTGCAGCCGGAGCACGATGAGCGCCGCAAGCCCGCCACCTACGAGCGCATCCTCCACTCCATCCAGGACAGCTTGGTCACTGTCCATTGCACCGTCACCGGCCAGATCACCGGCCGCCCCGGTTATCTTGAAGCGTTCATGCGTTTCTGGAGCGAGCGTCCCCAGGTCAAACGCATCTGGATCAGCCTCTTCACGCCACAGATGGGAGCCGAAGGGCCAGAGATTCTGACCCCCGCGATGCGCAAAGACGTGTTGGACGAGTTACAGCGCCTCTATCCTCTGTATCCCAAATTTCAGATGAACCGCGAGATGATCGAGGAGCTGCGCCACCCGCCGCAATCTCCTGAGGAGTGCATCTTCGCCAGGACGACGAAATCTTTGTCCGCGGATCTCGAGACCCGCATAGGCCCCTGCCAATTCGGAGGCAACCCTGACTGCGCGCAATGTGGCTGTGTAGCCTCGATAGCCCTGGCTGCGGTAGGCCACTACAAAGTAGTAGGCAATGTAACGGCAGGCCATTTGATGAACGCCTCAGAGAAGCTAGGCACCGGAGTAGCCAGGCTACGCGGCTTTTTGGGCGCCAAACCAGTGCCGATGCCGCCTCCACCGCCTCCGCCGCAACCCCTGACCGTTATCAACAACGCCAAGTAACCCGGCAGGCCACGGCCCGCCTCGCCGCAGCGAGCAGCCTCGCCGCAGCGAGCAGCCTCGCCGCAGCGAGCAGCCTCGCCGCAGCGAGCAGCCTCGCCGCAGCGAGCAGCCTCGCCGCAGCGAGCATTAGGCCCTGCAGTACGTTCTTCTCGTCGGCTTACCGCTCGATGTTTGGTTTGAGCCCCGCAGAAAGCCCTACCCCCGCAGCCAAACCACGCTCGACAACAACCGGATGAGTTCTCCCTGCCGTTTGGATCCAGTCTTTTGGAACATGCTCTTGAGCTGACTGCGAACCGTCTCTCGTGAAACCTCGAAGCATAGCGCGCACTCCACCAGCGACTTGCCTTCGAGCAATCCAGCCGCCAGCCGGGCTTCGGCTGGGGTAAACCCATAAATCGCATGAAAGACTTCCGCGGGTAGGGAAGCCTTCTGATCCGGATCGTGGATGAGCACAATCGCTGCCCCCTTGCCTGACGCACGAGCGTGTTCTCTCGTCAGGGGGCTGATCATGAGCCGCAGAGGGCTTCCTCGTCCGCGAGACACCAGGGTGGCGCGTCCCACGGCGGGCGTGGCCTCGTTTGCGGCATCCAACGCATGGTTTACCAGTTCCCGAATGCGCGTCGTTTCACCCGCTATTCCGGCATGCAGCATCGAGCGGCGAAGACTGAGACCGTCGCGCCGGTCGAGAATCGCTCTGGCCTCCTGGTTGGTCAGCAAGCATCGCCCGGCCGCATCCAGCAATACCAGCCCCGTCGAGATATGGTCGAGCGCATCTTCCAAATCCGCGATGCGCGACTCCAGACGGGAAAGCATCCGTCGCAGGCGCACCGTATTTTGTAATTGTGGGGTAACCATGGTCAAAGCAGCGCAGCCGTCTGAGGTGAAAGTCCGACCCTGCTGGCCGCGATCCGTGCTGAGCGAGAGAGATGTTTCCGTGGCGCCGCCCGGTGTGTAGTCCGTTGTAGGCTCATCCCGTGTCTGCAACTCTGACTGAAGTAATTGCAAGCCTATCATTGTGACGAAAGACGAAATCGATTTCATTCCGCAAGGTAACTATCCAAAGATTGCTATTTGTCGCGAAATGGGACGGTAGCTCAATAGATTCATCAACATGCGCCTGGTTACCTCCCACGGAAACCGGCCTACTTTGGGTCACTCTCACCCGTTCGGGGGATGCGGAAGTCCACACGGCAGAGCATGCTTCGAGGGTCCCCTAAAGAAAGCACTTTGCGGGACCTCGTCCCCGCCATCGGAGAATCTCAATGCGTCACAACTACTCGATCATGCTCGCACTCGTCACTGCGTGCGCTGTTTCTGGGGCCGGATCTCAGGCGTATGCCCAGTCCTATACGGTTACCAACCTCGGCACGCCGCTCGGCGGTACGTTTGCGCAGGGCTCAGGCGTGAATAACTCGACTGGTCTTGTCAGCGGCTATGCCAACCTCAAAGGGGATGTCGACCAACGCGCCGTCATCTTCTCCACGCACAGCCTCACGAATCTGGGCACCTTCGGGGGCAAGAACAGCGCCCTTCTTGGAGGTTTCTCCGGCTTCTCGGAATCCAAGGTACTGGCGCCGAACAACGAAGATTTCTGCCACACCGGCAGCCACCAGGTCTGCAACGCCCTAAGTTTTTGGAATCATTACCACGAGCGCTTACCCACGCTGGGCGGCCCCAGCGCGACAGCCTACGGTGACGATGCCATCAATATCGTTGCCGGCGCTGCCGAAACCACTAAAGTCGATGCCGGCTGCAAGGCCGACCCTTCCCTGGGCTTCTATCGTCAATTTCTCCCGGTGGTATGGGCGAGCGGCAGGGTCCAGGCGCTCCCCGTCGCTTCGGGCGACACCGTCGGAGAGGCTTTTGCTGTGAACGTTAGTGGTGAGGTCGTCGGCTCCAGCGGTACCTGCGCCAACAACTACGAGCACATGCTGCTCTGGCGCAACGGCAACAAGACCAGGCTGGGCACTTTGGGCGGCTCCCTCTACAACGCCCCGAGTGGCATCAATAAGGCGGGAGAAATCACCGGCGGTTCCGATCTCCCGGGCGATCTGACGGGGGACGCCTTCCTTTGGAAGAACGGAGTTCTGCAGGACCTCGGCAGACTGAAGGGCGACTTCTTCAGCTTCGGTACCGCCATCAATGACCTGGGGCAAATTGTCGGCCAATCGTGCGATGCCAACTTCAACTGCCGCGCCATTCTCTGGCAAAACGGCAAGATGGTTGACCTCAATACCCTTATCCCTGCCCACTCCGCTCTCTATCTCCTGGGCGCCAATGCGATCGACAATAAGGGTGTCATTGTTGGCTACGCCTTCGATGCCGCCACGCAAACCACCCCGGCCTTCAAGGCTGTATTGACCCCCAAAGCCACAGCCAACCTTGTTCTGGAGCAGTCGGTTGAGGAGGTCCCGCACGTTTCCGCGCCTGATTCTTCGCGCTTTCTGGCGAAGCAAATCAGCCGTCATACCTCGCTCCGCAACCCCCGCTAGAGCATTTTCACTTCTGGTGTTTACAGAGCAACAACTCCCACGGCGGCTTTTCCTTAAGAAAAGCCGCACTTCGCCGCACTCTCCCGTGCAGAGTAGAAGTGAAAATGCTGTGAGCCACGGTTTGTTCATCGAACCTTCACTTCAGTTTCCGTCCCTGTAGAAAACATCCGGGGGCCCCATCCTTGCCGAGCTTTCCGGCAAGGGTGGGCTACCACGGTCCTCGACCGGAAATCCCGAAAGCGTATCGGAGCGTATCGGAAGGATCCGGAGTGGGATGCCGGTTGTGACGAAGGACTTGTCATCTCGCCTGCCCCGGCCTGCCGTGGGACCGGAGAGTACTGAAGAACCTGCCCTGAGCGACCTATCCCGGCTTACCGTGGAAGTTGAACAGGGATCTGTGGTTCGCTCCAGCCCCCCTCCGATGGTGGTTGAACCAAGGTAAGTACTCCGCCCGTATTCCTCGCACAATTTCGCTTCCCCCCGCCCCCGCCCGCGATGCACTATCGAAAGATACCCACTCCCGAGGCCCCCTTTTGCGGCAACCCACCGATGCGACCGATGTGCTCACCCTGGCAGAAATCACCGCCCTCGCCGAGCAGGGAGGCAAGCCCGCCGACACTCTCATGAACGTGGTCGCCCTCATCGCCACCCGCTTCCGTACCGATGTCTGCTCCGCCTATCTGCTTGAGCCCGACCGTTCCAACCTGGTGCTGGCTGCGACCCTGGGACTCAAACCAAACTGCGTCGGCAACCTCCGCATGCGCCTGAGCGAGGGCCTCACCGGCCTGGTCGCCGAGCAGGTCAGGCCCATCGCCGTCGAAGACGCGCCCAGCCATCCCCGCTTCAAATACTTCGAGGAAGCAGCAGAAGATCACTTCCGCTCCTTTCTCGGCGTGCCCCTCATCGACCGCGGAGTGCTGCAGGGTGTCCTGGTCGTGCAGACCAAAGAGCCCCGTCTCTTCACCGAGAACGAGAGCCGCATGCTTGTGGAAGCCGCCGCCCAGGTCGCCCCGGTGGTCAGCGAGGCGCGCACGCTCGACCGCTTCATCGCGCCCGCACAGGAGCGGCTCTGGTCCGTCGCCCACAATCTCTGCTGGTATTGGGACTACGACTGCATCAGCCTCTTCCGCGATCTCAGTCCGGCCCGCTGGTCGCAGCTCAACCACAACCCCATCGCCCTGCTCAACGAAATCGCCCCGCAAGAGCTGGAGCGCCGCGCCACCGAGCTCGGCCTGCACAGCCGCATCAACTACGTCTACCGTCGCCAGCAGGAATATCTCCGCGCCGACCGCACCTGGGGCTCCTTGAACGCGGGTGTCCTGCGCCCCCGGCCGGTCGCCTATTTCTCCGCCGAGTTCGGCCTGCACGAATCCCTTCCCATTTATTCCGGCGGCCTCGGCGTACTTGCCGGCGACCACATCAAGAGCGCCTCCGACCTCGGCATCCCCCTCATCGGCATCGGCCTCTTCTATGGCCAGGGCTACTTCCGCCAATACCTCGACGAGCAAGGCTGGCAGCAAGAGGAGTACCTGCTTACCGATGTCAATCAGCTCCCCATGGAACTCGCAATCGGCCAGAAGGGCGAACCCGTCGTCGTAGAAATCGAGACTCGTGAAGGATCGATTCGCGCCAAGGTATGGCGCGTTCATGTAGGGCGCTGCACGCTGCTGCTGCTCGACTCAAACGTAACCGGCAATGCGCCAGAAGACCTCGAACTCACTTCGCGCCTCTACGGCGGCGACGGCCGCACCCGCATCCGTCAGGAGCTTTTGCTCGGCGTCGGCGGCTACCGCGCACTCAAAGCCATGGGTATCTCGCCCGGCGTGCTCCATCTCAACGAGGGGCACAGCGCTTTCGTCGTCCTCGAAGCGATCCGCGATCGCATGCAGGAAGAGGGTCTCGACTTCGACGCCACCGCCCGCGAGGTCCAGCGCGAGGTCGTCTTTACGACGCACACCCCGTTGCCCGCCGGCCACGACTGCTTTCCCGGCGAGCTCATCGAAGAACACCTCGGCCCACTGCGTGAACAACTCGGCATCTCGCATGACCGCCTCATGGGCTTCGGCCGCCAACGACCCCACGATCAAGGGGAGCCCTTCTGCATGACCGTGCTGGGCCTGCTGCTTTCAGGCCGCGCCAACGCCGTGTCCTCTCTTCACGGAGAAGTCTCCCGCGCCATGTGGAAAGGCCTCTACCCGGACAAGCCGGAAGACGCCGTGCCCATCGGCCACATCACCAACGGAGTGCATGTCCCCTCATGGCTGGCGCCGCAAATGTCGCGCCTCTACGACCGCCATCTGGGAGTAGGCTGGCAGAACAAAAGCTCCTGGCTGCGCACCTGGGAGCAGATTGAGCAGGTAGATGACGGCGAACTCTGGGAAACCCATCTCTCCCTCAAAACCCAGCTCATCGAATTCGTGCGTCGCCGCGCCCGCGAACAGGCCGAGCGCCGCGACGAGCCCGAAGAAACACTGACACACCTCGACAAGATTCTCTCGCCGGACGCGCTCACCATCGGCTTCGCGCGCCGCTTCGCCACCTACAAGCGAGCCAATCTCATCCTCGCCGACATCGAGCGTCTCGCCTCGATGGTGAACGATTTCAAGCGCCCGGTGCAGTTCCTCTTCGCCGGCAAGGCTCATCCGCACGACGAGCCCGGCAAGCTTGTTCTGCAGCAGATCGCCGAGATGATGCGCGACAAAAAATTCGCAGACAGGTTCGTCTTTATCGAGGACTACGACATCAACGTAGGCCGCTACCTGGTGCAGGGCGTCGACGTCTGGTTGAACAGCCCCCGCCGCCCGCTGGAGGCTTCCGGCACCAGCGGCCAGAAAGTCGTCCTCAACGGAGGCCTGAACCTTTCCGTGCTCGACGGCTGGTGGGCGGAGGCCTACGACGGCCTCAACGGCTTCGCCATCGGGCGCGGACGAACCAACTCCAACATGGATGTGCAGGACAGCCGGGACGGAGAAGATCTCTACCGCGCCCTGCAGGAAGAAGTGATTCCGCTCTACTACAGCCGCGACAACGACGGGCTACCCGGAGGCTGGATCACCCGCATGAAGCGCACCATACGAACGCTGGGCTGGCGTTTCAGCGCGGACCGCATGGTCATGGATTACACCCGTAACTGTTACATACCAGCCGCCGGAGGCACCTCCAGCGAAATGAAACCCCAGTAGCCTCGCTGTCGAAAAACGAATGGTCATGTTGGCTACCCGGGCCTTCTGTCCTGTCAGAGAAAGCCGGGGTGGCCCATTCAAGCCCGTTTTTGGCTTGAGTGGGGAACAACCCCAACCCTAAACTCTATCCCGGTAACCAATCCTCGGGTGTCCGGGGCAGCTTGCGGGAAATCCGGGGCATCTCGTGCTGTTACGAGATGTGGCATACTTCAGAAGCCCGCACCAAGTCTTCTCTGAGAAATCTTAGGGAAACAAACCCAGACCGAAGCAACACACACGAAAGGCAAGCCATGAAGAAGCTACTGTTATTCCTGATGCTGAGCGCCGCAACCCTGCACGCGCAGAACCGGGGCGCATTCGAGGGCTATGACGGCGAGTTGGCCAAGGTATCTCAGCAACTGATCACGCTCGCCGAGGCGACACCACCTGCGAAGTTCTCCTGGCGGCCCGCACCGGGTGTGCGCTCGGTCAGCGAAGTCTACATGCACATCGCCATCGACAACTTCGGGCTCTTGAGCGAAACCGGCGCAAAAGAGCCGGCGACGCCCGACAATCTCGAAAAGATGGTAACCAGCAAAGCCGAAGTGATCGACTGGTTAAAGCGCTCGCTCGAAGCCGTAAAGACTGCCCGTGCGCAGCTCAAGCCCGGTGACCTGCAACGCAAGGTAAAGATCGATGACAAGATGGTCACCGCCGATGGCGTCTACCTGCGGATCCTTATCCACAACAACGAGCACATGGGCCAGTTGATCGCTTACGCCCGCATGAACGGAATTGTGCCTCCCTGGTCGAAGTAGGCCTACCGGCCAGTGCGTTCACTCCCCGAACGCACTGGCCATCTGTTCTATCTCCGACCGCCGAATGCCTAACCCCTCCGCTTCCTGCCGCCAGGTCTTCACCGCCTCCTGCACTTCGCCAATCACAGCGTCCGCCTCTTTCAAGCGAAGTGCATAGAACCCGTGCGCGCCACGTGCAATCTCCACATCGCAAACCGTCTCCGTCTCATCGATGGCCAGTGTAAGGTCCTCGCGATCCACCGACGGATTGACATCGAACGCCGGCGACAGGCGAACCCCGAGGCCATCGACAAAGAACCCATGGTTGCGCAGATGGTCATCCGTATTGTGAATCAGGATGCTGAACACGATGCGGCGAAAGAGCTGATGTGTATCCGCAGCTGTATCTGACCCCTGTCGCTGCAGCAACTCCACTAATTCCACGTAGCTTGCCCCCGGCTCGCCGTCCTGCCGCTGCGTCAGCGTCATCGCGGAAACAAACGCCAGGCGCTCCCCGACCGCCGTCCGGTCAAACCGTTTCACCAGAAAGGTCGAGTCGGAAGCCGCCGTACTGAGCAACCGAGCTTCCGGAACCGCGATCCCGCATTTCGCCGCCAGCCGATGCGCCACCATCTCCCATGCCGCCATATCCCGCATATCCGCCCGGCTGGGAAACTTCGCAATACAAAGAGCCCCCGACTCATCGCGCACCGAGGCCTTAGGCCGCGCCCCACCCAGCGACGAACCCGGAGCCATCAACTGATTCAGCCACCGCGCATATTCAGGATTGTCTTCATCGTCCAGATGCTTTTCCAAACCCCGGCTAGCCTCTTCGAGAGCGCGCACCGAGGTGATGGGAGGCGCCGCCAGCTGCCGGTTGTCGTCGAGAAAATCGCCGCTTACGAGCGATCGCAGTCGCAGCGCGCCCAGGCGGGTTTCATCATGCACACCCAGCAGGTAATCCCAATCAGTCAATCGGCGTGGCCGCCGTTCTTGCTGCCGGGCACGCAGATTCTCCCGTCGCTGCATGAGCAGGCGTCCCCACCGGTCAGGGGAAGAGTCCAGAAATATTCCAAAGTTGGTACGAGCCTGTGGCGGGTACTGGGCGCCGCCCAGCAACTGAAGATCCGGATCGAAAGCGAAGGCTTCCTCCCGTCCCAGCCATTCCGGCGCGTACTCGAAAGAAAACACCTGCGTGCCCCGGCCGCACTGCGCGTGCAGCGTGCCCATCGGCACCGGCCCGCTCATCCCCGCGACATCGAGATACACGAAAACTGATTCCTGCCTGCCGTTCATGGCGCGGGTTCCGGTGGAGGTTCAGGGGTGGATTCAGGGGAGGGTTCCGGCGCAGCTTTTGCCGCCGCCGCGCCCTTTCGTCGCGGCGCCCTCGCCCGGGTTCCCATCTCGGCATCCTGCAGTTTCCGGCCAAGCGCATCGTCGAGGGCCAACAGCTTCAAGTCGTCTTCCAGCCGGAGGACCTGCATCACCCGCGCATAATTGCCCAGGGAAACCCCCGGGTCCCCCAGCTCAACCCGATAGAGCGTGGGTCGTGCGATGCCTGCACGCTGCGCCACCATCGCCGCCGAATAGCGGCGGCGCAATCGTGCAGCCTTGAGCCGGGCGCCAAACCCACGTAGGGTTCGCGTCAACCCAGGCAATACTCCCTCAACCCTCTCTCTCATAACGTCTCATATTTTATACACAAGCCTCAACTTGTGTAAAATATATAAAACATTATCTCGGTTCTGGCTTCTGCCCGCCGCCGCCGTGCGAACCACTCTCCGGAAACCGCGAACAAGCCGTGGGTGCGTTGCATTCGCTCTCCAGACGCGCAATTTGTTGAACCGTACCACTGCACCAAATTCCCCACAAGATTTTTATCAAGGTAAGCTAGGCGCTTTGCGCCGTGAGAGGATGGCAGCATGACCGCCCCCAGAGAGCTTGCCGAGGCTTATCTTCGAAATCATAAAGCGGGGAACTTCGACGATTTTTGGGCCTTTGAGGAAGTGAGCGAAATCGTCAGGCATGATCCCGAAATGGGATGGCAAGTGACCACTATTCTGCTAGAGATGGCTACCACAGATGAGGTTCTTGCCTACGTTGCCGCAGGGCCGGTAGAGGACTTGCTGACAAAACATGGGCCGGTAGTGATTGACAGAATTGAATCCCTCGCTCGTGGTGATGAGCGCATACAACTTGCCGTGAGCGGCGCATGGATCAAACCAGCAGATGAGATTTGGCCTCGCTGGAACGCAATGATGGAAGAGTTTGGTTTCCGCAACGGCAGACGCGCAGCTCTGTAATTTAAGAGTGGATGGGTTAGTTAGCGTAGTTATTACCCTAAATTCAGCGGAGCTATATTTCTACAATGCCTAGGATGCCGCGATCCAAATCTGCGCAAACCAGCCCTGCGCAGATAAGCCCTACGCAAATAAGCGCAATCGTTCTGGCCGCTGGCCGCTCCACTCGCATGGGCCGGAGCAAGCAGCTTTTGCCCCTGGGGCAGACCAGCGTTTTGCAGCAGACGCTCAGCCATCTAAGCGAAACCACCGCGACTGAAATCATCCTGGTTCTGGGTGCGTCCGCAGAGGCGATCCGATCCCAGCTCCCGCCCGCACTCCTCGAAAAGGCGAACGCCGTCTTCAATCCCAACTACGAGCAGGGAATGGCGACCTCTCTCCGGGTGGGGCTTTCCGCGACCAGTCCACAGAGCCACGCCGCCCTCATCGTCCTTGCCGACCAGCCCTTCATCCGCCCCGCCACGTACGATCGCCTCATGGACGAGTACCGCCGCACGCGGGCAAAAATCATCCTGCCAACGCACCAGGGCACAAGAGGGAATCCTCTCCTGCTCGACCGCTCGCTCTTTGGGGAGGCCGAAGAGCTGCAGGGAGACACAGGCTTCCGGGCCATTCTGGGCAATCACTTGGAGGAAATACTTAAAGTAGAAGTAGAAGATCGGGGAGTGCTCGAAGACATCGACACCCCATCCGATTACGACCGCCTGCGCTGGTAGGACGAGGCAGCTCGCTGCGGCGAGGCAGGCCAAACCTTCAGGCCAACCCTTAATGTGCAGCTTTAACTATATAGAGGGGGGAACGACAAGCTCAGCACTGTCGAATCACCGCATCGACATCCACTTCCTGCGGTGACCCGACCTGCTGTTCCAAAGGACCTGGCGGAACAGGGGGAATCGGCGTAACACTCCCGCCGCGCCGCAAAGCCACCATCTGGCTCACCACACTCAGCGCGATTTCTTCCGGAGTACCGGCCCCCAGGTGCAACCCCGCCGGAGCCCACACCGTAGCGATCTTTTCCTCCCCCACGCCTTCGCCGCGAAGAAAGTCGAGTACCAGCTTTGCCCGGTGCCGGCTGGCAATCAGCGCCACATAGGCGGCGTTCCCCTCGAGCGCTTTTTTCAGCCACAGGTGATCCCGCTTATGCTGCGTGGCAATCACCACAAACCACTTCGGCCCAATGGGCGTCTCGGTCAGATCGAAATCCTCGGTGACCAGCCGCTCTGCCGTGGGGAACTCGCGCCGTTCCGCCGCCGGATCGTTCACCGTAATGGCAAACCCCATCATGTCGCCCAGCCTGGCCAGTGTCTCGGCGATCCGGCCATGGCCTACGATGAGCAGGGGTGGTTTTGGCAGCACGGGTTCGATAAAGATATCCATGGTTCCTCCGCAGGGCATGCCCACGCCCAGCAGTTCATCGCTCATATCCACGGTAATCAATCGCGGCCGTTCCCGTTCGATGCACACCAGCGCTTCATCGCGTACCGCACTTTCCGCGCATCCGCCGCCGACCCAACCGAGCACCAGATTGCCGTCGGCGCCGATCAGCGCCTTCGACCCGCGCCGCGCGGAAGACGAACCGGCTACGCGCACCACGGTAGCGATGGCAAAGGGTAAACCCTGCGATGTGAATTCCGCCGCTTTGGAGTAGAGGTCTGAGAACATCGGTCGTGGCGCTATCATATTCTTTCGATGGAATCGTCCGCCACCAACGCTGCTGCCAACGCCCCGACCAGGGGAACAAGCCATGTATAGCGAACAGGTGCGCGACCACTATGCGCATCCGCGCAACACGGGCGCAGTGGCTGACCCTTCAGGAAAGGCTCTGGTCAAGAGCGCCTTTGACAGCGACACGGTGCTGATCACGCTACGCATCGAAGACGAGATCATCCAGGAAGCAAAGTTCAAGTGCATGGGCTGTGCCGTGGCCATCGCTTGTTCTTCCATGGCGACTGAGATGGTCCTGGGCCGTTCAGTCGGCGAGGCCTACGCCATTACCGAGCAAGCGGTAGCTGAGGCCCTGGGCGGCATCCCCGAGTACAAAATGCGCTGCAGCAACCTGGCCCCCGCGGCCATCCGCCAGGCCATCGACGCCTGGCGCACTCGCTAGTATCTGCTGACCCACCCCCCACAAGGTCCATCATTGCGCCTTTATGCGCCTTTATAAGCCTATTTAAGCCTTTATGCGCCTATTTAAGCCTTTATAAGCCTCCCTCCCTGTTAAACTAACTTCACCATGTTCCCCACCATCGCCACCCTTGACCTCACTTCCGAGATCTTCAAGACCATCGCCGAGATCGATGGTTTTAAAGGTACGTGGCGCGTTCTGGGCAATCAGCAGCCGGAGCGCCTTTCGGTGTTGCGCCGGGTGGCGACCATCGAGAGTATCGGTTCTTCCACGCGTATTGAGGGCAGCAAGCTCTCCGACCAGGAAGTGGAGAAACTCCTTTCCGCCCTCACCATCCGGACCTTTGAAACCAGGGATACGCAGGAAGTCGCCGGTTACGCCGAAGCCATGGAGCTGGTCTTCCAGTCCTGGGAGCAAATCACCCTCACGGAGAACCACATCCGCCAGCTCCATCGCGACCTGCTCAAGCACAGCGCAAAAGACGTGCATCATCGCGGCCAGTACAAAACGCAGTCGAACTCCGTCGCTGCTTTCGACGATCACGGCCGCCAGATCGCTGTCGTCTTCGAGACCGCGACGCCGTTTGCCACGCCGGCTCTGATGACCGAGCTGACCGACTGGACCCGGGAGAACCTCGACTACCAGCAGCACCACCCCCTGCTGGTGATCGCGGCGTTCGTCGTGGTCTTTCTCGAGATCCATCCTTTTCAGGATGGCAACGGCCGTCTCAGCCGTATCCTGACCACGCTGCTCTTGCTGCGGACCGGGTATGCCTACGTCCCCTACACTTCGCTCGAAAGCGTGATCGAGCAAAGCAAAGAAGGCTACTACCTCGCACTGCGGCAGACGCAGGGAACGATCCGCACGGCCACGCCCAACTGGCAGCCGTGGGTGCTGTTTTTCTTGCGGGCGCTTCACCGGCAGATGAAGGGTCTCGAAGGCAAAATCGAAGCCACTGCGGCTGTCCTCACCACGCTACCGGCGGGGCAGGCGCAGATTATCGAGTACGCGCGAGAGCATGGCCGGGTCACCGTTGGAGAAATGGTCAAGCTGACAGGACTCAGCCGCAACACGCTACGCAACCACTTCCAGCGCCTCGTCTCCGGCGGACACCTGGTGATGCACGGCACGCTGAAAGGCGCCTGGTACACGCTCGCGTAAAACCAGGCGCCCCCAGCCTACCCACGGCCTGCCTCGCCGCAGCGAGCCGCGCGCGCTCTCGTTCACGTGCAATACGCAGAACCGTTATTCTGTCTGAGCACAATGGAGCACGACAGGCCCGGAGCATTTTCACGACGAAAAACGAAACGATGAACGAAACCCTGAACGAACCGAAGAAACTAGCTGTGATCACCGGAGCGGCCCAGGGAATCGGCCGCCGCACCGCCGAACTTTTCGCCTCCAAAGGATACGCGCTGGCCCTGCTCGACCTGCAGCCCTGCACTGCAACCCTAGCAAGTATTCGCAACACTGGCTGTGACGCTGTCGAGCTGCTCGGCGATCTCTCGAATGAATCGGTCGTCGAAGCAGCGGCTGAAGAAATCCGCGAACGCTGGAAGCGCATCGATGTGCTGGTGAACAACGCGGGCATCAGCAACATTGCCCCGGCGGAGAAGATCGACGCGGCAACCTTTCGCCGCGTCCTCGAAGTGAACCTGGTGGCGCCTTTCCTGCTCTCTCGCGCCTTCGGCAAGACGATGCTCGAACAGCGCAGCGGCGCCATCGTCAACGTGGCCTCGATCGCCGGGCTTGCCGGCATTTCTGACCGCGCTGCCTATAACGCCTCGAAGCATGGCCTCATCGGCCTGACCCGCACCCTGGCTGCGGAGTGGGGAGGCCGCGGAGTACGCGTCAACGCTGTCTGTCCGGGCTGGGTCAAAACCGAAATGGACGCCGCCGATCAGGCCAACGGAACCTACACCGATGACGACATCATCGCAGTGAACCCCATGGGCCGGTTCGCCACTCCGGATGACATCGCGAAGGCCATCGCCTACCTGGCCGACCCGAACCAGAGCGGCTTCGTAAACGGACACGCCCTGGTAGTCGACGGAGGCTGGACCACCGATGCAAGCTGGCAATCCCTCCGCCTAAGTCACCGCTAAAGTCTCAGACCCTTCGCCCGTCGAAACGTATCGGTTAAAGTGACAAATTCACTATTCCAAAAGTTACTACTGTAAAAATCACTGCTCCAAAAATCACTACTCCACCAACCGCAACACCTTCTCCACCTGGGCTCGCAATTCCGCCACTTCCTCGCGCAACGCCGCTACTTCTGCCGCTACTTCCGTCTCGCGCGGCCCCGCCTCCCGCGCCGCCGCCGGCATCTCCACCACATCGCCTGAGAGCAGATGAGCATATCGTGCCTCTTTGGTGCCGGGCGCCCGGGCCAGCACCTTCACCAGCGGAGTTTCCCGCTGCATAAACCGCTGCAGTGTCGACATCACGTCGCTCAACTCTTCAAACCGGTACATTCGTTCCGTCCGCCCGCGCAATTCACCCGGCGTCTGCGGACCGCGCAGCAGCAGCACGCACATCACTGCAATTTCACCGCGGGTAAAGTTAAACACCTCCTGCACTCTGTGCTCATACTTTGCCACACGGCTTTCGGCGCCTCGCGCCGAGCCGGCCAGGCCATCGTCTTCCAGCCCATGCAGCGCCTGGCGAACCTCATCCTCATCCAGGCTGGTCACGGGCTCGCGGTTATTTTTCTGGTTGCATGCATTTGTCAGTGCGTTCAGCGAAAGGGGGTAATACTCGGGCGTCGTCGATTCCTTTTCTATCAACGAGCCAAGCACGCGGGCTTCGGTACTGGTTAGAACCACGGTCACGGCGCAAGCCTCAAAGGAATCAAAGTTTTGCTGCAGTCTCCATACTAACGGCCAATAAACAGTAAACTGAGAGCGACAGCCTGTTGACCGGCCGCCATAACGCTACTCTGCACACAAAAGGACCAGGCCCCCATGCACCTCTTGTTGTCCCAGATGGCGATTGTTGTTTTGGTTACCGCGGTTTGTGGCTGGCTTGCGCGAAAGGTCGGTCAATCCCGCGTCATCGGCGAAATCATCGGCGGCATTCTCGTAGGGCCGTCCGTGTTCGGCCGCTTTGCCCCGCACCTTTCCGCACAGCTTTTCCCCCCGAGTTCGCTCGGCAGTTTCGAAATCCTGTCGACGGTCGGCCTGGTGCTCTTTCTTTTTCTCATCGGTATGGAACTCGACTACGAGCAGCTTTACAAGCAGCGCTTCACCGCCGTCATGGCCAGCGGCATGAGCATCGTTCTGCCCTTCGCCATGGGCGCTTTGCTGGCCCATTCTCTGCGTGTCCGCTTCGCGCCCCACGGCATCGGCAGCCTGCCTTTCGTGCTTTTCCTCGGCATCGCCATGAGCATCACGGCTTTCCCGGTGCTCGCCCGCATTCTGGAAGAGCGTCATTTGCAGGGCACCGCCCTGGGCACGACCGCCATTCTCTGCGCGGCCGTCGATGACGTGGTCGCGTGGGTGCTTCTGGCCTTTGCCCTCGCCCTTGTCGGTGGGCAGGATGCTCCGTCCTCGCTTCTGTTTCGCCTCGCCGCGCTGCTGGTTTATCTCGTGCTCATGGTCGGTGTTCTGCGCCCGCTGGCCGCCTGGCTGGTCAGGCGCCACGCCAAGCCGGCCCTCAGCTTCGAACTCCTGGGCGTAATCGTTGCCGGCGCTCTGCTCTCGGCTTCCGCCACCGACAAGATCGGCGTGCACCCTCTCTTCGGAGCCTTCATCGCGGGCGTTTGTTTTCCCCGCGTACCGGAGTGGCAGTACCAGATCCGGGAGCGGCTCGACATTCTGGTCTCCGTTCTCCTGCTGCCCCTGTTCTTCGCCCTCACCGGCATGCGCACGCGCCTCGATCTGCTGAACGACGCCAACATGTGGCTGTGGGCAGGTATCGTTCTCGCCGCCGCGGTCTTCGGCAAGATGGGCGGAGCCGCGCTGGCCGCCCGCTGGACCGGTCAATCCTGGAGAGACGCCGCCGCTCTGGGAGCCCTGCTCAATACGCGCGGCCTGGTCGAGCTGATTGTTCTGAACATCGCCTACAGCGTAGGCGCCTTCACCCCAACGCTCTTCACCATGATGGTCGTCATGGCCCTGGTCACTACCATGCTGACAACCCCACTGCTAACCCTGCTCGGCATTCGTGGCACGCCCAGGAAACGTACCGGAGCCGTCCCCGTCTCCGTAACCTGAGCCATTCTCTCGGCCCACAGCAGTCGATGTCCCCCGATCGGGTAGGAGGCAGGGTCACCCCTGCCGTCCTCCCACACCACGCGGACATGCCGTTCGGCATCCGGCGGTTCATGAAACAGACGGGAAGCGCTGCCGAGTTGCGAGCAGCGAAACCAGCCCCATACGGTCGAACCAGGACTTGGGGTAGGCGTGGTTCATGTGCGGCGCGCCGCCATTCCACCACGGACCGTGTCCATTGGTGGCTGAGCGCCACGCTCGCTCCTTGCTTATCCCGGCCTTGATCAGATTCCGAGCCCGTGTATAGACGCGCTTCCAGTGCCGCCAGAGGAGCGCCCGCAGCTTGTGTCTGATCCAGCCGTCGAGTTCTTCCAGCACCCCTTTGACTTCGGTGAGCCGGAAGTAAACAACCCATCCCCGTAGAACGGGATTGAGCCGCTCGATGACTTGATGCAGACTGCTGCTACGAACTGCCCGCATCGTCTTGCGGATCTTCTCCACGAATCGCTTGCGGCTTTGTGGCGCTATCTTCAGCTTCGGTTTCTTGTGCCACGTCATGCTGTAGCCAAGGAACTTCCGCTCCCACGGTCTCGCCACCGCGCTCTTGGACGCATTGACTTTTAACTTCAGTCTTCGCTCCAGAAACGCCGTGACTGCCTGCATCACCCGCTCTCCTGCACGCTTGCTTCCGACATAAATGTTGCAGTCATCCGCGTAACGGCAGAAGTTCAGCCTGCGCCGCTCCAGTTCCCGGTCAAGATCGTCGAGCAGGATATTCGATAACAGTGGAGAAAGAGGACCGCCCTGAGGCGTACCCTCCGTCCTCATGCTCGCTACCCCGCCTTCCATCATGCCCGCTTCCAGATAGCGCCGGATCAGTTGCAACACCCGTCCATCTTCCACCTTGCGCCCCACCCGTGCCATCAGCACATCGTGGTTTACCCGGTCGAAGAATTTCTCCAAGTCGAGATCTACGGTCCACCGCTTACCTGCCGCAACATAGCCTCGCGCCGCTTCGACGGCTTGATGCGCGTTGCGACCGGGACGGAAGCCGAAGCTGGACGCGGAAAACTCCGGGTCGAACAGCGGTTGCAGTACCTGATTGAGTGCCTGCTGAATCAGACGGTCACCCAGGGTGGGAACGCCTAGGATTCTTACCCCGCCTTGCGGCTTCGGTATTTCCACCTTGCGCACCATCTCCGGCTGATATACGCCTGACAACAGATCCTGTCTTACCCGCGCCCAGTGTCGTTGAAGCCATGGCTTGAATTCGGAGACCGTCAGTCCATCGACTCCCGGCGCTCCTTGATTCTTCACCACGCGTTCATAGGCACTGAACATGTTGCTGCGTTCCACTACGGCTTCCATCAGCCGCAATGCCTCCGGTTTCGGTTCCCTGGCATCCGCCGCGCCAGACTCAGCACCAGCATCGGCCCAAGACAGGTTCCGCCTGTCTCCTTCCGTGCTGGCCATACTCGCGTATGCTTCTGCTTCGTCGTCTCGCATCGAGGTCTGCTTTCCTACTCCCGTGTTTCACGTTTGGCCCTTCACTCCGCTTGCGCGAAGCCACTACGGCCGCTGCTGACTTCTGACGGCTCATCCCAACGCCTCACGACGCCGGTAGCCCAAAGGCAAGTCGACAGATCTCCCCGGGTATTACGCACTCACTTTCACGCTTATGCCTGTCGGATCTACTTCACGGCGTTCCGTGCAAGTACTGGGCTTTGCGAAGATTGGCCCGCTCACCCCACCGTGAAGCCTCTATCCGCTAGCTGTTCGTCAGGCCAGCGCTTTGCCTACAGCTTCCTTCAGATTCCACCTCGCGATGGACACCCTTGCCGTTCAGCTAACACTTCCCCTTGCCGGGTGTGTAGAGGACTTACACCTCCAAGTGAGTGCGCCCTGCCGGGCGCACCAAACGCAAAGAGGCCGGCCCGGAAAGGGCCGGCCTCTCTATCCCTCACAACTGCGGCTACTGAACGCCAGCCTGTTTCGCCGCCAGTGGTCCAACGATCGGCAGCTTATAGATTTTCCCCTGGTACGCCTGGTACATCAGGAAGAGCCAGAGGAACAACCCGCCGAATCCCAGCACCAGGTTGACCGGAATTGAAATAATGAAAAACAGCCCATGCGAGACCGCGCCCAGAGCGAATCCCAAAATCGTCCAGACGATCCAGAACGCAATCCACGCCACGTTGAAGAAAATTGACTGGAAGGCATGGAACTTCACAAACCGGTCGTTCTTGAATGGGTCGAGCACCAGAAAAACGATGCCGGTAAGCAGGCCCAACAGGTAAGCCAGGGCGCCGGCGAGATTGGGAGAAAGCCCGGCACTGGCGGCGGGTGCGGCTGCAGGATACGCGGCCGGCGGCGGATATCCCACTGGCGCGGCACTCGGTGGGGCGGCGCCCTGAACGGCACCGCACGCAGGGCAGGCCGCGCTTCCATCAGGCATATTGTTTCCACAGGTTTGGCAAAAGCTCATTGGGTCTCTCCTTCACAGCGGGTTCTTTGGCAGGGGGGCGCCAATACGTCCTTGCGCTACAGGGAGAGCAGTGTACATGATGCCGGGGACACTGTCTCCCTTCGGGCTGTCTTCGGGTTGTCTTTGGGCTGGACACCCGCCGAAGTTGGCCGCCGGGCCGTCGGTTTTACCAACATCATCCCTCGCTCAGGCCGGCGCCTCCAGGCAAGTCCAATTCTTCCTAAAGCTCATCTCCTGATCAAAATCAGGCCCAAACAACCCTGTAGGAATCCGGGACGGGTGAGGCGAGATGTGGGCCACCCGGGGCTTGGTTACGGAGAGAGAGGCCGCCTCTTAAACCCGCTGCTACTAAGCCGACCCTACTTACCCCCCACCGAAAACGCATAAAACCTGTTCTTACCGCCCGTAACACTCTTCGACCGGGCATAACCCGACCCCCAATACACCACCCCTCCAGCGATCGAAGCCCCTGCCACCACTGAAGACCCAGCCGGATAACTCCACAACTTAGCCCCGGTACTTGCATTCAGTGCAAACATATTCGGAGCCGTCGACGAACCGGCAAGCGAAGGTGCATAGACAACCCCGTTTGCTACCGCCAGCGGACCCGTATCGTTCGCTCCATTTGGATCAGCCACTTGCCAAAGAATTTTCCCCGTAGCAGGATCGAGCGCAGCCCACGACCCCGCGCTCCCCGCGGCATAAGTCACACCCGCAGCATCATTGATCGCCACATAAATGCGCTTTCCATCGCTGGCCGTGCCCCACACGATCCCCGGGCCAACCTGCCTACGCCACAACTCCGCGCCTGTATCCGGATCGAGCGCGTAGTAGATGCCGCTCTTCTGTCCTGCGCCAATCATCGTTTTCGATCCATTGCTGGTCTTGTAAGTGATCTCATTCGCCCCCGCGCCAAAATCCAGATCGGGACCGATAGGCATTGGACAATTCGTGTCAGGCGTCTCCCTGCAGGAAAGATTGAAGTCGTCGCTGCCGCCGGAGCCGGCCCACTGCATCAACCGTGTGCCCCACTTGACCGCGCCCGTTGCTGTATCCAGGGCCACCACGGCATCCGCATAGTCCTGTGGAGATTGGCATGCGGCCGGGCTTCCCCCGGCGGCCACGCAGGCGAGATAAGCCGCAGACGTTGGATTGCTATAGTTATTCCCTGTTGTCACAAAGACTGTGTGGCGCGTCTCGTCCACCACCGGCCCGCTGCTCCAGATGCCCGCGCCGCTGTATCCATCGGGGACCGTGGGAGTAGCCCAGAGCAGCGTTCCGTTACTCGCTTTGACCGCCACCACATAACCTTTGGTCGCGCAGCATACATACTGGGTGTTCGCCGCCAGATCTTCTTCTTCTGTGGTCAGTCCGAGGTAAACGACGCCGTTCGAGACGGTTGGCGACCCCGTAATCTGGGGATCATTCGTGGGTGGAATCGGTTGCGACTTCCACACCAGAGTCCCGGTCGTCGCGTTCACGGCGATTAGCCATCCATCCTTGAGGGTTGCGATGTACAGGATGCCGTTGGCTACGGCCGGGCTCGTCCGTGACACCGACCCCGCGGGTAGTCCGTAATCTGTCAGGTTATGGTGCCACGCTTTCTTTCCTGTCGTTACATACACGGCCCAGAGATATCCGCCCCAATCGGGAAAGTAGGCGCGCTCATTGACCACTGCGGCTCGGGCGGAGACATCACCGCTCGTGGTGAATACCCACTTCATCTTGAGTTTTCCGGCCGTGCTGGTCGAAACACCCGTATCGGAAGTAGAGGATGTGTTTGTGAGGTTTTGACCGAACATCGGCCAGGGATCGCTCTGGGCGCTGGAAGAGCCCACTGTGGCTATCCCGAACAAGATGGCCAGAGCGAGCGACATTCTGCAAAAGAAGCCGCGCATGCGCGGGAAATCTCCCGGGTGGCTCATAGATTTTCGACCCATTCTCGTCTGCTCATGCGCAAACGCGTGTGAGGAATCTCAGCCAGCGCACGAGCCGTCAAGAGAAGCAGCCAACGCGCGGGTATGGTTGCCTAAGCCAGGGGAGTTGCGATCGAATCACAAGCGTGGCGGTCAGGCGGGGCAGAAAGTAAGACAAATGCTTCAGCAAGCGTTCCAGTTGTGTGAGAGCCCGGAATCGCGAGAATTCTACGCCCTGCTCTTTGTCGCCGTACACGTGGAATAGGAGAAACTTTAGTCACCACTCACACAGTTCCGGGTGGCCCATCAAGCCTTCTGTTGGCTTAGAGCATTTTCGCAATTGGTGTAGACCGAAGCCGTCGGCCTTTACGTGGTTTTCTCTCAAAGAAAACCACACCTCGCTGCTCTTATCGGACCACAGTAATTGCGAAAATGCTCTAGAGCGGGGGACCAGGGCTGTCGTGGCTGCGGACAAAGACGCACGACCACCTGAGGAACCCCGTGGTCATAGGCAATCAGTCCTGTGTCACAGACACGGTTGCCTTTACAACGACGGCCTATGCGCCCGGAACGATCACCGCTGACCCCTCTTCTGTTTCCTTTTTCACCGCGAGCAGCGCTTGATTCGCCTCCTGCAACGGAAATACGGAAACCTGCGGATGCATCTTCAACTCCTGAGCGATGGCCAGAAAGTCGCGCGCATCTTGGCGTGTCATGTTGGCTACGCTGCGAATCTGCCGCTCGCCCCAAAGCAGCTTGTCGTAGTCGAACGCCGGCATCTGGTCGAGGTGGATGGCGTTGATCGCCACGACTCCGCCTTTGCGCAGCGCTGACAAGGCGCTCACCACCACTTTCCCGCTCGGGGCAAAGGTAAGTGCGCGATCGAGTGGAACCGGAGGCTTTGCCTCTTCGTCGCCGACCCACGTTGCGCCGAGCGACTCCGCGCGTTTGCGATGGTCCGCCCCGCGCGTGACCACGTAGACCGCGCATCCCCATGCCTTCAGAACGGTAATGGCTAATCCGGCGGAGCTTCCAAAGCCGTAGAGCCCGACCCGTTCCCCATGAGCGACGCCGGCGACGAGAAGGCTGCGATATCCAATGATCCCGGCGCACAACAGGGGAGCGAGCTGTGTATTTTCAAGACCCGCGGGCACCGGCAGGCAGAAGTCCGCGCGCACCAGTGCATACTCCGCATAGCCGCCGTCCACCGTGTAGCCGGTAAAGGTAGGCTGGTCGCACAGGTTCTCCATGTCGTGACGGCAGAACCAGCAACTGCCATCCACTCCGCCAATCCATGAGACGCCCACCCGGGTCCCCAGGGGAAACGCATCGGTCGCACCCCCTGCGACTTCACCCACGATCTGGTGACCGGGGATGAGGTGCGGAAGAACCGCCGGCAGATCGCCTTCCACGATATGCAGGTCAGTACGGCAGACGCCGCAGGCCAGCACCTGCAGAAGAACATATCCTGTCCGTGGCTCGGGGCGCGCAACCTCCTCGATCTGCAGGAAAGATCCTAAGGTCACGTTGCCGGCGCGAAAGACAGCAGCCTTCATACCCAGCCCCTTCTCCCGGTTGGATGATGCAAATAGCTGAGGCGACGCGCTCGATTCTCATCGATAACAAGAAGATTTACTTTGGTCTTGGGCCTCATGTACCGTTTCCAGAGCATCTGGATAAGGGAGAAGTAAATCGGTGTAGCAACTGAGCAGATGTCCTCATCCATTCACTTCTGCTCATCGTTCCCTCGTGTACGGCGGCGGTGGAACGACGGGCGCAACGGATCAGCAACTCCAGCAAGCCTGAGGAAGAAGTAAACCCGTGACCAGAATCAATGCCAGAGCCGGGCAACTGCCCACGCCGTCCGATCTTGTCGATATCCCCAAGCTGATCTCCGCCTATTTCACGTATCAGCCCGACCCGACGGCGCCCGAGCAGCGCGTAGCCTTCGGCACCTCCGGACACCGGGGCTCCTCGTTCGACCGCAGCTTTAACGAGTGGCACATCCTCGCCATCACCCAGGCGATCTGTCTCTATCGCAAGCAGCAAAAGGTGGACGGCCCGCTCTTTCTCGGCATCGACACGCACGCGCTTTCCCGCCCGGCTCTGGGCAGTGCGGTGGAGGTGCTGGCAGCCAACGGCGTCGACGTCATGCTGGCGGAAAAAGACGGCTACACCCCGACCCCGGTCATCTCCCACGCCATTCTGAGTTACAACCGGGGCCGCAAGACGGGCCTCGCCGACGGCATCGTCATCACCCCCTCGCACAACCCGCCCGAGTCCGGCGGCTTCAAGTACAACCCCACCCATGGCGGACCCGCGGACAGTGAAGCGACCTCCTGGATCCAGGCGAAGGCCAATGAATTTCTTGCCGCGAAGCTTGAAGGCGTCCAACGCGCTTCGCTCGACAAGGCGCTTTCCGCCACCACCACTCACTGGCACGACTACATCACCGGCTACGTGGAAGACCTGGGAACCGTCATCGACATGGAAGCCATCCGCGCGGCGAATATCCACTTCGGCGTGAATCCTCTCGGTGGCGCGGGTGTGCACTATTGGGGGCCGATTGCCAAGCGTTACGGCCTGAACCTCACCGTCGTGAATGACGAGGTCGATCCTACCTTCCGCTTCATGACCCTCGATTGGGATGGCAGGATCCGCATGGATCCCTCCTCGAAGTACGCCATGGAATCCCTGATCGCACTGAAAGACAAGTTCGATGTAGCCATGGCCTGTGACACCGACCACGATCGCCACGGCGTCGTGACCCGCAGCCACGGGCTGCTGCCTGCCAATCACTACCTCGCCGTCTGCATTCACTACCTCTTCACCCATCGTCCGCAGTGGGGCAAGCAGGTGGCTGTGGGCAAGACCGCGGTCAGCAGCAGCATGATCGATCGTGTCACCGCCGGTCTGGGCCGCAGGCTCTTCGAAGTACCGGTAGGCTTCAAGTATTTCGTCGACGGCATGCTTGACGGCTCACTCGGCTTCGTAGGAGAAGAGAGCGCCGGAGCCTCTTTCCTGCGCCAGGACGGCACGGTCTGGGCGACCGATAAGGACGGCATCATCGCCGCTCTTCTGGCCGCCGAAATGACCGCGACCATGCACAAGGATCCGGGCGAGATTTACGACGAGCTCACCCGGCAATATGGCAACCCGTTCTACGACCGCACCGACGCGCACGCGACTCCGCAGCAGAAAGCCATGCTTGCGAAGCTGAATAAGGAGAGCATCCGAGAACCGGAACTGGCAGGCGAAAAAATTCAGGATGTTTGGACGCACGCCCCCGGCGACGGCCAGGCCATTGGAGGAGTCAAGGTGATTGCCGAGAGCGGCTGGTTCGCCGCCCGGCCTTCCGGCACCGAAGACATCTACAAGATCTACGCCGAAAGCTTCCGCAGCCCGGACCATTTGCAACAGATACAGTCCGACGCCCAGAAAATCGTAAGCGAAGCCTTTAATGCCGTGGCGGCCAAGTAGCAAAACCCGCACCTGCGACCGATGCTGATGAATGCCAATGAGCACAGGGCGGGTAGCCGAGGTTCGCCTCACCTGTCCCGGCGTGCCGTGGGCCGTGCACGAGGGCATGTCGAACCTGGTAGGGCACGGCCGGCCTCGCCGCAGCTAGTATTAGGCCCGTACACGAGGGCGTGTTGAACCGGGTAGGGCACGGCCTTTAGGCCGTGCCAATTAAATCTAAATTAAATGGGCTTTACAGGCTGCGGAAAAACTCAATTCTTTGAAGGGTACGGCCTTTAGGCCGTACATAACAGCTTTGTAATGAATCCGGCTTTAGCCGCTGAGGGAGCGATTTCTCGCTTACAGAGACTTTTTCCTCAGCCTCTTTAACCCCTGAGGTACGCTTTAAGATCTTCGGATGGCCGAAGCTGCGCGCTCAGGTGAGGACAGCACTTACTTTGTGACCTGCGTGACGTCCCATCGTCGCCGCCTGTTTCAGGTAGCCGCGCACGCCGAATTATTCGTCGAAACCCTTAACGAATATCGCGATCGTTATTTCAAATTGCATGCCTTTGTGGTCATGCCGGACCACATTCATGTGTTGATGAGTCCACAGGAGATAGCAATCGACCGCGCTGTCGGACTGGTCAAAGGCGGCTTCTCGCATCGCATTGGATCAAGATTTCCGGTCTGGCAACCTGGTTTTTTGGATCGGCGTATTCGTGACCGCAGCGAATTCATAGTCAGACGTGATTACATCCACCAGAATCCTGTACGAGCGCGCATGGTTGAACAGCCAGAGTCGTATCCCTATTCATCCGCTTATCGTGGACGAGTTTGAAAAGCGTACCTCAGGGGCTAAAGCCCGTCAGCTTTGACGGGCCGATGGGACGGCCTAAAGGCCGCCCCCTACCTGGACATCGCAACCTGGACACAACGCAACCTGGGCCCAACGCGATTGGACCCAACCCGACCTGGCTGCGCGGAGCAAATGCGTGGCCAGGCGGTCATGCCCTAACGGGCCAACGCGAGCGCGCGGTGTGAAGCGAAAGCACGTTGAGCGAGGTAGTAGCACGGCCTCTCGGCCGTGCTACTACCCACTTAATTTAATTAGCGAAGTCGTACCCCTCTTCCCCGTGCTGCGAAAGATCCATACCGGTACGTTCATCTTCTTCGCTCATGCGCAACCCAACCGTCTTATCCACCACGAACAAAATCACCAGCGTGCCCACACCCGAAAGTACCCAGGCGATCGCCACGCCCACCGCCTGGTTCAGCAACTGGCCATGATTGCCTTCTAGAAAACCAGTAGCCTTGCCTGCGCCGAGAATCGGATTGATCGTGCTGCTGGCGAAGATTCCCGTCAACAATGCCCCAATAGTCCCGCCGGCCCCGTGGACACCGAATGCATCCAGTGCGTCGTCATAACCGAAGACAGACTTCACCGCGGTCACCATCAGGTAGCAGAACGCCCCCGCGATCAGTCCGATCCACAACGCCGACATCGGCGTCACAAATCCTGAAGCCGGAGTAATCGCCACCAGCCCTGCCACTGCCCCCGAGATCGCGCCCAGGGCCGTGCAGCGCCCGCGGTTGATCCACTCCACCGCACTCCAGCTCAACGCCGCCGCGGCCGCGCCAAAATGTGTCGCGACAAACGCCGAGGTGGCCAGTGTGCCTGCGCTCAGGGCCGAGCCGGCATTGAACCCGAACCAGCCTACCCACAACAAACAGGCCCCGATAAAGCTCAACACCACCGAGTGCGGCAACATCGGCACCTTCGGATATCCGAGACGTTTGCCCAGGTAGAGCGCCGTCACCAACGCAGATACTCCCGACGTCACGTGCACCACCGTGCCCCCGGCAAAATCGAGGCAGGGAATCCGTCCGCCCAGCGCCGCATTCAGCAGGCCGCCCTTGCCCCACACCATGTGCGCCATCGGGCTGTAGACCACAATCGCCCAAAGCACCATGAACACCAGCATGCCCGAGAACTTCATCCGTTCAGCGAAGGCGCCCGTGATCAGGGCCGGCGTAATGATGGCGAACATGAGCTGGTACACCATGAACGTTTGCAGCGGAATCGTGGCCGCGTATTTCACATCGGGCGCAAGACCCACTCCATGCAGGAACACGTTGTGCAGGCTGCCGATAAACGCATTGCCCTCGCCAAACGCCAGAGAGTAGCTCACCACCGCCCATAGCACGGTAATCACCGCCATCATGGCGAAGGTCTGCATCATGGTGCCCAGGACGTTTTTGCGCCGCACCAGGCCGCCATAGAACAGCGCCAGGCCGGGACCGCTCATCATTAGCACCAGGGCCGCGCTCACCAGCATCCACGCGTTGTCTCCGGCGGACTGCGCCGCGGCAATCGCGGCCGTTTGATCGGCTGAAGCCTTTTCGAGCGCCGCCAGCCTGTCTGGTTGAGACGCGGTAGCCTGCGCCAGGGCCATGCCAGTGGTCAAGCACAACATCAACCCGAGCCCCACCACGCGAAGCAATCCGCCCATCCGTCTCATCGGCCAGCCACCTTTTTGTTTGGTTTGCAGAGAAAATACACCGATCCGCGCACTTCTCTGTTTTGTTAATTTACACACGAGCCCGCCGTATCCAAAGTCGGAGCCAAAGAAAGCAGCGGAAAAATCCTGAATCAGTCACTTCGCGCCACGATTCAAGTTGGGTAGGGCACGGCCTACCTCGCCGCAGCGAGCTACCTCGCCGCAGCGAGCTACCGGGTAGGGCACGGCCTTGAGGCCGTGCCATCAATGAGTTCTGCCCTGAGGGCTTCAGCCCCTGAGGTACGCTTTTCCCCTCAGGCGAGGACCTACCTCAGGGGCGAAAGCATTTTCACTTCTGGTGCTTACAGAGCAACAACTCCCATGGCGGCTTTTCCTCAAGTACCGGGGTCCCCGGCAAGCTTGCTTGCTGGGGTGGAAGAAAAGCCGCACTTCGCCGCACTCTCCTGTGCAGAGTAGAAGTGAAAATGCTCTAAAGCCCTCCGCACGCAATGCGCATACACGGCTGAAAGCCGTGTCCTACCCGGAATTTCTAAACAGGCTGCCGATCGAAACTGAAACAACCCACGCCAAAATCAGCCTAGAACTTATTCCAGAGGTACTGGTTATACACATCGTGGTGATACTGCACCTCGGGAGCTTTCACAAACGTACCCAGCAAGCGAGGGCAACGGTCCGCCGAAGCTTTCTTCAGGTCCGCATACCGTTGCTTCACATCGCTTCCCAGCAGCGTATCCGTCCACTTGGCGTGGTTGAAATTCGTCAGCGCGGTATAAATATTGTCCGGCAGAAACCGCTTCGCCTTGCGCAGATTTTCAATGTTCGCGGTCTCTCCTTCGAGGCCCGTCCGGAAAACTGAATAAAGCACCAGGTAAGGATTCGCATCCGGGCTCACCGAACGCACTTCCACGCGCATGCTCTTCTCATTGCCAATCGGGATGCGCACCATCGAACCGCGATCGGTGGCCGACGCCATCAACTGGTTCGGCGCTTCAAAATGTGGATCGAGACGCCGGTAAGCATTCACGCTGGCATTGAGCAACGCGCAGATATCGTTTCCGTGCGTAAGGATGCGATCGACGAACTCCCACCCCATCGTGCTCAGCATCTCTTCGCCGTTTGCATCCCAGAAAAGGTTCTTTCCTTTTTCGCTGATGGAAACGTTGGTGTGCATGCCGCTGCCGTTCACCCCAACCACCGGCTTAGGCAGGAACGACGCGGTGAACCCCATCTTGGTCGCTACCTCGCGGCAAATCAGCTTGTAAAGCTGGATCTGGTCGGCTGCCGTGACCACGTCGCTGTAGCTGTAGTTAATTTCGAATTGCGAGGGAGCCACTTCCGGGTGGTCCTTCTCATTCTCCAGGCCCATCGCGCGCTGTACTTCTGCGCTGGTGTCGATAAAGGTGCGCAGCGGGTCGCCCGGCAGCGAGTGGTAATAGCCGCCCGTGTTCACATACTCGAACGACTGCGTCTCGTGATAGCGCCGCTCGGCATCGACGCCCTTGAACAGAAATCCTTCGATCTCGTTGGCCGCATTCAGCGTGTAGCCCTCCGACGCATACAAGCTATCGGCATAGTTCTTGAGCACGCCGCGTATATCGGCAGTGTAGGCGTGGCCATCCTTGGCGATCACTTCGCCGAAGACCAGTACCTTGCCCGCGCCGAAAATGTCAGAGGGCACCCAGTAGAACGCATTCCAATCGAGGCCCAGGCGAAGGTCGCTCTCCTTCTGCGCGGTGAAGCCGCGGATCGAGCTGCCATCGAAGGTGAGGTTGTCGTAGCTCTTGATCAGAAACTTCTTGTCGTAGTCCAGCATGTGCAGCCGGCCTTCGAGATCGCTGAAGAGCACGGTCACCGCTTTAATGCGCTTCTCGTCGGTAAGATACTTGAGCCGCTCCTCGCGGATTTTGTCAGCCGCAACATGGCGCCTGCGTTGTTCTTTCGCCGCAAGGTTCAGCTCTTCAAGCTCTCCGTAAGAGAGTTCGAGATAATTGCGAAGTGGGTCTGACATGGCTCTCCTCAGGGAATCGTGTTCCCGGCAAAAGTGTTGATACCGCACAAGCCCCAAAAAAGACATCAGGATTGCGATGAGAGGCCCGGTGGGTATCTGTTCGAAACGTGTGCTGGCAATGGTGCGAGCGGGAACGCGGTTGAGTTATGTTACCAGCTTCCCGCTTATTCGGCACGATGGAGGACGATAGAGAAACGAGGCTCGATATCGTCTGGCGAGAGAGTGCAACAAACATGCGGGTACCCCATCCTTCGCTTTTTTTTGCGAAGGATGGGGCGCCGCGACAGGGTGGGTGGAGATTTGTGTGGGTGCAGATTTGTGGTTGGGCGCCCTTGCCGGAAGAGCACCGTCAAGGACCCCGGATTTCCCGCACGCTGGAGCAGAACCAGCACAACCGTACCCAGCGGCAAGTGCGCTTGGCTGGATTTTTCATCAAGAAAAATCCAACTTCCCCGACCTCGACCGGGCACACCTATGCTGGTTCTGCACTAAGCCGGACACATCAGCGTGTGCGGCTTTCTTCAAAGGAAAGCCGCATGAAGGACATCTGGCTCACGGAACTCGACGGGAAATCCGGGGGGATGGGGCACCCGCAGGTTGGTGGCTCCGCCAGCTAGCAGAAGCAGGCTAGAAGTGCCAGATCAGATCCCCAGCCAGCGTGAGCTGGCTCTTCTTGGTAGGCGCCCCGTTCACTCCGTTGACTGAAGGCGAGTCGTAGGCCGGCACGTCGTAAGAGTGCTCGTAACGCAACTCCGGACGAAAGGTGACCGAACTTCCCACCCAGAAGTTGAAGCCCACCAGGTGCTCAGAGTATTTCGTCTTGTTGCCCGTCCGCTGTCCCTTGAGGTCATCGACGTACTCGTTGCGTATCGTAAGCGAGCTGTGATGGTGGTTGAACTCGTGTTCGATGTAGTTGACGATGGCATAGTCCGGCGCAAAGCAATGCGTGGCCAGCGGGGTTGCACTGCGCTCCATTGGCTCCCACGATCAGCGAAGGGCCGGTGATCTGCCCCGCATTCTGGCCGACATTCGCGTTCGATCCATAGCTGATGCATGAGCTCAGCCCATAACAAAGGTTGGGGACATCTCTTTCGTACTGATACCAGGCTTCTGTGTCGGTGTGCCAGGTCGCGTTGAACTTGTGATAGTACGTCAGGTAGTAGCCCGAAAGATTGTTGTACGCATACTTTGCTGAGTTGAGCGAGTTAGCGCACGCGTACAGGTTGTCTCCACCGTTGTGCCACGCACACGCGGCGCACGTATTGCCGGTCAGTTTCGAGTTTGAGATCCAGGGAGCAGACTCGCACCCGGCCGACACGCCCACCTGCACCGTCCAGTGGTCGCTCAGCTTGGTCGTCGTATTGATGCCCTGCTGGGTATAGCAGTCGAAGGTGTAAAGAATGGAATGGCTATAGTGTGTAGTTGTTGGGCGCCAGTTGCGCTTCAATATCCGGCAGTGAAATATAACGCCCCACCCGGACGCCCAATCCCCGTGCAAAGTGAGGGAAGTAGAAGTCGAGGTAGTACATGACCGGGTCGTAGCCTGGTTTGGCCCTGAAAACTACCTGGAGTGAATGGGGCATGCCGAAAAACTTGTCACCGCGGCGTGCGCCCTGTAGTCAAGTAGAGGCGAAACCCCATAAAGATCCCGTAGAGATGTCATAAAGTCCCGTATGACCTCTCGCCGGTGAAATAACGCGGATCGAAAGACGGCTTGCCATCAGCGTGTCCGCTCGTCTTTAGGTATTCTCGGCACGTTCACCTTTAGGCCGCAACCCTTCGAGGCTAAGTAGTTGCGCTGAAACTCGTAACCATTTTCCGGGTACCGCCGCCCCATCTCGCTACATTCCTGGTATCCCAAGCCCCCCTTCGGATGACACAATGGATCTAGAGCTTGTTCGCAATGACTTTGGCCTGGTAGAGCAGCGAGGGGTGGTTTTCTTTGAGAGAAAACCACGTAAAGGCCGGTCTATACAATTTGCGAAAATGCTGCATCGGGAGAGGGACCTTCATTGACGACTGAAATTTCGGGCGGCGAGTCAGTCTGGCAATATCCTCGGCCGCCCCGTGTGGAATCGACTACGCGCCATCTTAAAATCGAGCACGCCGGGCTTCTGATAGCCGAGACCAATCGTGCGCTTCGCGTCCTCGAAACAAGTCATCCGCCGGTTTACTATCTTCCTCCGGAGGACGTGGCGCTCGAATACCTTCGGCCTTCCCGCAGTGCCGGCAGCTCCTGCGAGTTCAAGGGCATCGCTTCCTACTGGACGCTCGATCTCTCCCGTGGGCGGTCAATCGCCGGAGCCGGCAAAAGCCCGCTGGTTGTGCTCGATGTCGCGTGGAGCTACGAGAACCCACTCCCTGCCTACGCGGAGCTGCGCGGCTACCTCGCGTTTTACGCCAGCCGCGTCGACGCCTGTTACGTCGACGATGAGCGCGTGACTGCCCAGCCCGGAGACTTTTATGGCGGCTGGATCACCTCTGAGATTCAGGGTCCCTTCAAGGGAGCGCCCGGCACGCTCGAGTGGTAACCGGCGCACATGAGATAGCTTTAGGGGGGCGTGAGGCTGCTGGCCAGGCTAATTAGATTCTGGGGCTGTACGCGAATGATACCGCCGCGCGGGCTGTCGATGTCCGCGATCAGGAAGAAGGAAAGCGCGGTCGCAAGCGGCAGGATCACCGAGAGCAGGTTGTCTTTACTGTGCATTCCAAAGCCAAGCAACACGTTCGACAGGAACGCGATCAGGAGCATCAGCATCCAGGCAGACCGGGGAATGCGATTCCACCATGCCGCCTGTGTGTATCCCTGGGAGTTCAGTACATCGTTCATGCCCGATGAGGCCAGCGCCGTCAAGGGAGATGGTTGTGGGGTTGCCCCGGCGACCACTTCGGCCCAAAGCTGATTCTGCGACTTAGCTGTTTCCATGTTGACGCCCTGTAAGGCGGGCCCGTCACGTACTACATAAAAGCGGATGCGCAGACTCGTATATTGCCGCAGCAGAATCCGCAACCGGGAAGCCTGGGCAGCAGGCAGAAAGTCGACCCGGTTATACTCCGTGCCGATGGCATTCGCTTCTTCTTCTTCAAGGTTTTTGCGCTGATCGTACCGCGTTGTGGCCATGGAAAATGTAAACCCGATGAGCAGGGCCAGCAGGGTAAGCGTGGCTCCGACGATCACATTGAAATCAGAACGCACTGGCTCAGGCATTTCATGACGCCGGGATCGAATGACGGTGCCGAGCTGGCTGGCAAGCCAAAGTAGCAGGAATGTTCCTGCGAACACGACCAGAGGATGATTGACCACACGCATTGCGAAACCCCCTCGGTGCAGAAAGATTGTAGAGCAGAACCAGCATAGGTATACCCGGTCGACATCGGGGAAGTTGGATTTTTCTTGATGAAAAATCCAGTCAAGCGTCCTTGCCGCTGGGCACAGTTGTGCTGGTTCTGCTCCAACGATTCGCTGCTAACTCAAAGCCCGCCGCCCGTCGTGTGCAGCCCGTCTGCCACGCTGTGTACGCCGGTATAAGCAGTTTCCGTAATTGGTGTAGACCGAGGCAACCGGTCCTTTCGTGGTTTTTCTCCCTCTATCGCGGACACGCGGCCCTGGTAACCAACAACGGTAACTACCGGGAATTACCAATGATCCTGGATGTTGCATTTCTCGCAGACACCCCGAACGACTCTGAGTGCCTCCTAATTGCGCAGGAGGCTCTATGTCTACCTACTGTGTCGTCGTTCGCGAGCCCGCTGTGAGCGCTGCACGTCCCTCCCGTACCAGCCGCGTTTACCTCAATGCCGTTTCGGCGGATCTTGCCCTGCTAATGGCGGCACAAGAGAACCCGGATTGCCGTGTTCTTGGAATCGAGCCGGCCGAATATGTGCGCGTCTCGCACGATGGATCCCACGCGGCTTAGCTATCAGCCGGTCCCGTGATAGCAATGGCACTCACGCTCTTCCCCCACATACTCGCTCTTCGTTTTGCGCAGTAAACCCACCAAAATAAGCGCAGTTCTCCAGGCCCCGTAGCGAAGCCCAGCGAAACAAGCTCCATTCTCTCGGCCCCATGACGAGCTTGTCATGGGCCTGTCTCGGCCCGCCATGGAACCGAAGAGAACCGCAGGAAGTCGATCAACGCGCCGCCAACCTGCGGTTTTGCCAGCGGACTTGCAACCACCCGTTCTCTCTCGTTATCGTTGAGCGGTCTAGCGAAAGGGTCTCGTATTCATGTCTATGTCACGCCGTCAGTTCACCGGTTCGCTCGCTGCTGCCGCAGTTGGCGCCCGTTTTGCCCCATTAGGTGCTGCAACCGCCTGCCCCTTCCATCTGTCTGTTATCAACGACGAACTCACCCCTGACTTTGGCCGTGCCTGTGAAATTGCCTCCAAAGATTTCGGCTTGCACTGGATCGAGCTGCGCGCGATGTGGAACAAGAACATCACCGAGCTCGACAGCAAAGAAATTGCTGAGTCGCAGCGGCTGCTCAAACAATACGGCCTGAGAGTGACCGATCTCGCCAGTCCGTTGTTCAAAGTCGACTGGCCCGGAGCGCCTCTTTCGAAAGAGAGCCCGAAGCGGGATCAGTTCCATGCTTCCTTTGACTTCAAGCAACAGGACCAGTTGCTTGAACACTGCATCGAGCTGGCAAAGCAATTCGGTACGGATCGCATACGCTGTTTCGACTTCTGGCGCCTGGATGACCAGAAGCCTTATCGCGCTGCGATGAACGAGAGACTTCGTGGGGCCGCGGAAACATGCGCGAAAGCCGGCATGATTCTTCTGCTTGAAAACGAACAGGCCTGCAACACGTCTACGGGAGAAGAAGCGGCCGCTGTGCTTAAGGCCGTGCCCAACAAGAACTTCATGCTCAACTGGGACGCGGGCAACGCCGCCGCTTCGGGCAGCACGCCTTACCCCGATGGCTATCGTCTGCTGCCGTTTGAGCGCATCGGTCATTGCCACGTGAAGGATGTGGTGCGGACTGCAGACAAGAAGTATGAATGGGCGGCCGTGGGTGCAGGGATGGTCGACTGGGTGGGCCAATTCCGCGCGCTTGCGAAGGACGGCTACCACTACGCCGTGAGCCTTGAAACGCATTGGCGCGGCGCCGGCACGCCGGAAGCCTCGACCCGCGAAAGCATGAAGGGGCTGAAGGCAACGCTCGCCAAGGCCGGGCTGAACTGCTGACCCTCGTCATCTCCGTACACGATCGGGTAGGGCAAGGCCTGTTTAGCCCTTGAGGTACGTTTTGGCTTGGGAGAAAAGCGTACCTCAGGGCCTAATGCTCGCTGCGGCAAGGCAGGCCGCTCCCTACCCGGCGCCGCACAAGCTCGTAAAAGCGTCAGCGCTATTCGGTCAGCCGCGTCGCAGATCGAATAGCGAGGGGATCCCCGAATAGCGGCTCGGTCACTTCCTTTGCATAAAACTGGTACGAGATGCGCGGAGGTTCCTTTCCGCGATGGAACCTCACGACGCGCTCGCGAATCTCCCGGTCCGAGGCGGTGAAGCGCTCGCGCTGGCGTAGATATTCCAGCCAGGATTCCGTAATGAAGGTCTCATTCAATTGCCGGGCATCGACCGCATCCTGGTAGACGCCCCAGCGGATGGCTCCATCGCGCAGCCGCACATCGCGCAACCTGTGTACTGCCTGCGTAAAGGCGGCATAGTCTTGTGTATCGATCAGATATTCGATCGATACACGTACCGGGCCTGCGGCGTCTTCCGGTTCCGAAGGCAGCTTGGGGATCAAGAGAGTGTAGTCGTGGGGGCTGAAGTCCGGCTGCACCCCGCGCAGAATGTGAATGCGCAGAGAGAGCGGAAGCGTGATCGCCAGGCCGATGGCCGCCGTCATCAGGGACTTTGAAGTAGACGCGTGCTCCGCGATAAAGCCCCAGATCACGCCGCCCAGCGCCATGCCTCCGGCGAAGATCATCTGATAAGCCCCGAGTGCGCGCGCCTGCACCCAGCTTGGCGTCGACACCTGTACCGCGAAATTGAGTGTGGACATGGCGCTGGTCCACGCGAAGCCGGCGGCGATGAGCATGGGGATAATAATCAACGGGACCTTGACCAGGGCCAGCACCGCCAGCGTGGCGACAAATACAGCCGTGGCCCAGCCGATGATTTCGTCCGCAGAAAGTAGCTTACGTACGCGAGGCAGGCTGGTCGCGCCGATCACTGCGCCGAAGCCCAGGCTGCCATTCAGGATGCCGTAACCCATCGCCCCCTGATGCAGATCGTTGCGCGCGACGATGGGCAGCAGGGCATACAGAGCGCTCACAAAGAGGGTGAAGATGGTGGTGCGCATAAACGCAGCCTGCAGCATCGGCGCGTAGCGCATGTAGCGGATGCCTGCACGCATCGAACCGCGGATGCGCTCCGCCGGCAGGGCGCTTTTGAACAGCGGGTTGCGGCGCCAGCGATACAACACCAGCATCACGCCTACGAACGAAACCGAGTTGAGCAGAAACACAGAGGCTGCGCCGGTGGTCGCGCGGGAGAACAGCGCAATGGCCAGCCCGCCCATCGCCGGGCCCAAAGCGCGCGCCAGGTTAAAGCCGGCCGAGTTGAGTGAGACGGCATCGGGTAGTTGGGCCCGGGGAATAACCTCGGGCACAATCGCCTGCCAGGCAGGACTGTTCATGGCCGCGCCGATGTTCAGAAGGAAGGTGAGGATGAGCAGAATCCACGGCGAAATGATGTCAAAGAAGGTCAGAACGCTGAGGATGGCCACCGCGGTCAGCATCCACGCCTGCCAGAAGATGAGCAGGCGGCGGCGATCGTAGACATCCGCGGTCGCGCCCGCCAGCAGGCCAAGCATCACGACCGGCAGGCTCGCCGCCGTCTGCATGAGTGCGATGAGCAGGGGAGAAGGCGTCAGCGCCGTCATCAGCCAGGCGCCGGCCGTATCCTGCATCCACCCGCCCACGTTGGAGACGATCGATGCTAGCCACAGATTGCGAAACAGAGGCACGCTGAGCGGTTCGAAGCCGTGGAGCTTCTTTTCCGTCTGCGCGCCATCTGTACCGACCGGATCTGTATGGACCGTGTTCATAAGAGCATGAAAACCTTCTTCGATTATCCCAGAGCACCCAGCCCCATCCGGCGAAAGGTATCCACAACACCAACGCGCGAAGGAGTATCCTAAAGTTGTGTTGCTGCGTCGGGCCACTCTTTCCGCGTTGATGATTGTCCTGCTGATCACGCAGGCGGCTTCCTTTGTGTGCGGCGCACAATGTGCACTGCATCAGATGCCGGCAACGGCTGGCGGGCAGTCCACCCCGATGGCGCATTGCTGCATCACGCCGTTGGTTCCGGGAAAGATCGCACTTCAAGGCCTTCCTCTCTGCGCGACGCCGGCCTGTGCCATTGCCCTCCCTGAGAGCGCACGCCAACAGCGTGAGCAAGGCGCCGCACTTCGGCTAGCCATTCTGCCGTCCGCAATCACCACCGGCCTGCCGGCTCCCTCGGCCGCCCCAACGCCTTCTGCACTGCGAAGTCACGCCGGCGTCTCGCCCCCCCTGCCCGCTCTGCGCGTCTAGTCACCTCACCCTCGCTTTAGATTTATCGGCGGAGGGGATGCGCCCTCCTGCGATTTCTTTCCCAACAGATTCTTCAGGAGTCACTATGAGTAACCGTCGTACTTTTCTCGGGCGAGCCCTGGGCGCAGGCGCCGCTCTGTTCGCAGCCCGTGGGTTTTCAGCCCAAATGCCCATGCCGCCGACCCCGCCAGGCACTCAGAACAACGCTGGCCGCAGCTCCGGACTACACAGTGACACAAGCAGCATTCACTCACCGGTCATCACCACCGATGTAGGCGACCTCCCTTACACGATGGACGGCGACATCAAGGTCTTCTATCTGATCGCCGAGGTGCTGAAGCAGAAAATCCACCCGGACAAGACCATCGACGTATGGGGATTTAACGGCTCCGCCCCTGGCCCGACCATTCAGGTAAACGAAGGCGACCACGTGCGCGTGATTTTCGAGAACCGTCTACCGGAGGCCACCTCCGTCCACTGGCACGGTTTTGAAAATATGATTGGCAACGACGGCATGCCGGGCATCAGTCAGGATCCGGTGAAGCCCGGCGCTCGCTACACCTACGAGTTCAACATCCATCAGACAGGAACCTACTTCTACCACTCGCACATGGCGATGCAGGAAATGGCGGGCATGCTCGGCGGGTTCATCATGCATCCGCGCACGCCGTACCGTCCGCATTGCGACAAAGACTTTCTGCTGCATTTGCAGGAGTACGCCATTCTGCCCAACAACACCGTGCCCAACACCATGAACATGGAATACAACTGGCTCCTGTTGAACGGCAAAGCCGGGCCCTTCTCTACGCCGTTGATTGTTCGCCAGGGCGATCGCGTGCGCTTGCGCTTTGTGAACATGGGCATGGACCACCACCCTATGCATGTACACGGCTATACCTTTCACGTCACCGGCACGGAAGGTGGCCGCATTCCTGAAACCGCCTGGTGGCCGGGGACGACCGCCTTGGTCGGCGTGGCCCAGGCGCGCGATCTGGAGTTTGTCGCGGACCGCATCGGCGACTGGATGCTGCACTGTCATCTGCCGCACCACATGATGAATCAGATGTCGTCGAACGTCGGTCGCATGACGCGCCACGCCGGCCAGCCCGCGGGCATCGATATGGAAAACGGCATGGGCATGCTGCAGGGCACGCCGGGAGCGCCTTCAGGCGACGACTACGGAAGCAGCCTGGGTCGCGGCATGGGTTTCGGCAGCACGGCCGATATAGCGACGACCAATGGAGCGCTCTCCACCGATAAGGCCATGAACGATATGCCGGGCATGCAGATGGCTCCGGGAGACATTGCGGCCAATGCCAACTCCGTCCCGCTTTTCCCCCAGGATGTTTACATGGAAGGCCCCGCGATGGCCATGGACCAGATGGTAGAGAAGCCCGAGAACTTCGGGCTGCGCCCCGGCTGGAGCGGCTTCATGCAGGGCATGATGACTTTTGTTCGCGTGCTGCCGCCGGCCGGATACGACGAAGTGCTGGCCAAGATGAAGCAGGCGCAAAGGCCGAACGATCCTTACCGCTCTTTGTTGGAGAGGCAAGCATGAACAAGAACTTCGTATTGCTGCTGTGTCTCGCCGCCGCGCCGCTGTGGGCGCAGATGAATCATGACGCCATGCCCATGGAACATACGTCACCGTCGCAGGCACCGTTGCCGGAACCAGCATTGCCGGAAGCGCCGCCTCCGGATCTGCTTAAAGACGTCACCGGCCGCCCTCCGCTCAAGCTCGACTACTTTCTCTCGCTCGCCGACAGCAGCAACCCAACCCTGCAACAGGCCGCGGCCAATATCAGGCGTGCCGAGGCGCTGGCGAAGCAGGCTGCTCTCTATCCCAACCCCACCGCGGGGTACCAGGGCGAGCAGATTCGTGGCGGCTCCTATGGTGGCGGCGAGCAGGGCGGTTTCGTCGAACAAACCATCGTCCTCGGAGGCAAGCTCGGGCTGCGCCGCGATATTTATGAGCAGCAGAAGCAGGCTGACACGCTCGCAGCCGAAGCGCAGCGCATGCGCGTCCATAGCGAGGTCACGCAGATGTTTTACGACGCGTTGAGCGCGCAGCAAACCGTGGTGGTGCGCGCCCACCTGCTGCATATTGCGAACGACGCCGCCCAGACCGCGCGGCAGTTGACCAACGTGGGCCAGGCCGACGCGCCCGATGTCCTTGAGGCCGAGGTGGAAGCGGAGCAGGCGTCGCTCGACTACACGGTGGCCCAGCGGCTATTTCTGCAAAAATTCGAACAGCTCGCCGTTCTGGCAGGGAACCCATCGGTACCGGCCGCGCCTCTGGACGCTTCGCTTGATACGTTGCCAGAGATCGATGCATCCCAACTGGTGGACTCGATTGCCGAGCAGGGGCCGGGGGTGAAGCTGGCGCAGCAGCAGGTGGCCATCGCCGAAGCAAGATGGAAAGCGGCCAGGCGCGAGGCCGTGCCTGATCTGCAACTGAAGGCGGGCGAGCAGCAGAATTTTGAGGCGCTTGCGAACCTGCCGGCAAGACATACCGGGGCGCAAAGTTTTGCAAGCGCCGGCATCGAGTTGCCCCTGTGGAATCGCAACCAGGGGAATACCCGTGCGGCGGAAGCGAGCCTAGACCAGGCCCGGCAGGAGGTAACCCGCACCCAGCTTGTCCTGCGGTCAAAGGCTGAGATGTTGGCGCAGAACTATCTCTCCGCCAGGCAGGAAGCAGAGCGCTACCGCACCGCGCTGCTGCCGCGCGCGCGCCGAGCGTACGAGCTTTACCTCGAAAAGTACCAGGCGGGGGCGCAGGCCTATCCCCAGGTGATCGTGTCGCAGCGCACCCTGTTCGAGCTTGAGGTGCACTACATCGACGCGCTTGACCGCACCTGGCAAAATGCGATTGCTCTCCAAAATTTCACCTTGCAGGGAGCCCTCGAACGCCCGGCGGCATCCGAATAAATGGCGCGTTCATTCATTCGAGACCGGCGCAGCGTTAGTATTTGCTTACAAGACAGGAGAACCGCGTGAGTCTGCAACTATGGTTGATCCGCCACGGTGAGACGGAATGGAGCCTCTCCGGCGCCCACACCAGCCGCACAGACATTCCGTTAACGGCGCGGGGAGAAGAACGTGCTGCGAAGATTCGTGACTATCTGGCGCATCGCACGTTCAGCCTGGTGCTGACCAGTCCGCTGCTGCGAGCCCGCGAAACCTGCCGGATCGCTGGTTATGCCGGCGTCGCCCAGCTCGACGACAACCTGCGGGAATGGGACTACGGCATCTACGAGGGCCGCACCACACCCGACATCCAGAAGGAACAGCCTGGTTGGTCCATCTGGGATGCGCCCCCACCCGAGGGCGAAGCGGTGGAACACGTAGCTGCGCGTACCCAGCAGGTGATCGACCGCGCCGCGAAGGCCGGGGGGCAGGTGGCCCTGTTTGCTCACGCGCATGTGCTCAGGATTCTTACCGCAACCTGGCTCGGTTTGCCTCCTCGAGCCGGCAGCCTGCTTTCGCTGGGAACGGGGTCGGTGAGTACGCTGGGCTTCGAGCGGGAAACGAAGGTGATCCTCACCTGGAATCGCTCCTGTGAGACCGACTGAATGGTTTTTGGGGCACAAACAAACAGGTAGGGCACGGCCTTCAGGCCGCAGCGAGCATCCTCGCCGCAGCGAGCATTAGGCGTGCCAGCGAACCCACAACGTTCGATAGCCTTCAGTTCCAGGTGGGGCATGGCCTTCAGGCCATGCCATCATTGCCGCTAATAGAAGGAGACCTGCCTCGCCGCAGCGAGCATCCTCGCCGCAGCGAGCATTAGGCCCTGCGGTACGTTCTTCGAGGATGCTCGCTGCGGCGAGGCAGGCCGTCGAACGTTGTGGGTTCTCTGCCACGGCCTAATATGCGACGTGGTAGGACCAGCCCTAACGTTCTCGCGCTTGCCAACTCTCTGTGCAATCCTTGATCCTCGTGGAGAGCTATGCGACTCGATGCCCATCAGCACTTCTGGCAATACAGCCCCGTTCGTCACGCCTGGATCACCGATCAGATGGCGGTGCTCAAGCGGGACTTTCTCCCTGCAGATCTGAGCCCGCTCCTCGACAGCATTCACTTTGACGGCTGTATCGCGGTACAGGCCCGGCAGAACCTTGAAGAAACCGCATGGCTGCTGCAACTCGCTGAACAGAATTCGCTCATCAAGGGAGTCGTGGGCTGGGTCGATCTTTGCTCCGAGGAAGTGGCTCATCACTTGGAGAAATTTGCCAAGCACCCAAAATTCGTGGGTGTTCGCCACGTATTGCAGGATGAGCCGGACGACCGCTACATGCTTCGGCCGGCCTTTCGCCGCGGCATCGCTCAATTGCATCCCTTCGATCTCACCTACGATTTGTTGTTGTATCCCAAACACCTTCTGCTAGCCGCGGAGCTGGTGCAGGAATTTCCCCATCAACCGTTTGTGCTCGATCACCTGGCCAAGCCGAAAATCGCCGAAGGACAAATCTCGCCCTGGAAAGAAGACCTGCTGACGCTGGCCAAGCTGCCCAATGTCTGTTGCAAGCTTTCCGGCATGGTGACGGAGGCGAATTGGCAACAGTGGCGGTCCGCCGACTTTGCGCGCTACATCGACATCGCTTTCGGGGTCTTCGGCTGGAGCCGGCTGATGATCGGCTCCGACTGGCCTGTCTGTACGCTTGCCGGAGCCTATGAACCCGTCATGAAGCTGGTCATTGACTACGTGAGCAAGCTTCATGAAGAAGCGCAATCCGCCGTACTCGGCGACAATTGCAAGCGCTTTTACGGGATCAGGAAATGATCAAGGCCGCCCTGCTGCACTTCGCGGCAAACAAATCGCTGGCGTTGAAAGTAGCCTCACTTGCCGGCAACCGGCGGATGATAGCCCTGCCACAAATAAACAAGGGCCTCGGGCAGCGTTTGCTGTTCTACAGAGTGGTCGGTGTGCCCCGCATTACGGGCAAAGACGAACTGATAGGGGTAGCCCTTAGCTGCAAGCACCTGCGCCATCTTTTCATTGGCAACAACCCAGTCGTGGAGGTCATCTCGCATGACATTGGGATTAAGCAAATCCCGGTCTCCGACTTCAAGCCACAGTCGCAGTGGCTTACGCGATGAATTCGGGATGAGGTGTTCGTGGAACTCCCACGCGCCGTGAGGCGTCTTCGGATCGCTTGGCCACTGCTGATTGACGTAGGTACCGGAGTAGGTGAGGACGCGATGGTAGAGCTCCGGGTGGTACCAGGCCATGATGAGCGCGCAGGAACCGCCGGAGCTTCCGCCCATGGTGGCGCGGGCCTCGGGGTTGTGGCTGAGCTGCACGTGAAGGTGGGACTCAACCGCGGGCAGCACTTCCCGCTCTACGAACTCCGCGTAGTGGCCAGACATGGTGTCGTATTCCAGACCACGTTCGCTGCCTTGGGCATCGCCTCCGCCGTTCGAAATGGAGATGGCGATCATGACCGGCACGCGATGCTCGGCGATCAGGTTGTCGAGCGTAGTAAAGAGCAGCGGGTCTGGGCCGTCTGCTCCTACGATGAAGGGCGCGGCTGTGCCGGCGACATACTGCCTGGGGACGTATACCGTAACCCGCCGGCTGTAGGGCGCAGGGTGGCTGGTGGTGACGATGAGCTTTGCAGGGTCGTTCGGATCAGGCGTGCCCAGGGGGCCGGGGTCGCGCGCAATGCCCGGGTAGAACTTGCTATCGGCCGAGTTCAGCACGAATTCGGAGACAGCTCCCTGCAGCACGTCTGGCCGGGACAGCGCTTCGGGCGCAGGTGAGTGGGTTGGGCCCAGTATGAAGTTGCCATCCTTGTCGGCTGGCGGCAGGGAACCGTCGCTTAATGCGTCGGCGGCGACAAATCCGGGTGTATTCGGGTCACGAGTGGGTGGCGTCGGGCGGATAGACGTCGAGGACGGCGCCGGTGTCTGTGTGTGCGCCAGTGAGCCCCAGAGAAGCAGCAGGCAGAGCCAGGGAATACGGGAGGGATGCATGAGATCGCGCGTTAGCCTCTTCGCGGAAGTATAGCGTTCGATACGACGCGCGGGTGAGTGTAACCAAGCTACGGGTAACCCATCCTTCGCTTCTTTGCGAAGGGTGGGTTACCACGACCGTGTGCGTTGAGGTTTGTGGCTGGGGCGCCCGCGGGATGGTTGCGAGTGCCGGCCACGCAATTCGGACGCCTACTTCTCTTGAGCATCCTGCGGAGTCACGGGAACTTCGCCCAGCGGTCCGCGATCGAGACCATTCGCATCCACCAGATGCACTGAGACCCTGCTGGTATGGGGCGGCGTCTGTAGGGTGGTCTGCAACTGCACGGGTTCAGTGGGCGTCACGGACATGAGCTTCGCGGTACCTCCGCCGCCCCTGCCGTAAAAGTGCGCGACGAGGTCGCCGGCATAGAACACTCCGAAGCTTCCGGAGAGTACCAGGCCCGCTGGGGTCGAGGTCGCCGTAAGCGGCTTTCCAATCACACCGCTGTGGGTCGGCGTTTTAAAGTCCTCTCCCATGCGCGTGGGGTACCACTGCGTATCCATCGCGTAGCTTTCACCCGGCGCCAGCTCGACCATCGGGCTGTTCATCTCTGCCTCCATGAATGGTCCCTCGCGCGGTTCGTTGTTCTGCTTGTCAGGCGGTCCCGAGGAATAAAAGATGATGCTTGCTTTACCCGGATAGGTCGCAGTGGGATCCACATGATGGCGCTCCACCATGGTGTATCCGCTCGTGCCATCCACTGCCGCCAGCCATCCCTGGGGAGAGTCGATCCAGACCTCTTGCACGATGTCGTTCCAATGCACGCGCAACTTGCCGTCGTTGACGGAGAAAGCCGGGTTCTCCGCCGGCCCGGTGCGCACGTGGTAGCTGTTGAGGTACGTGCTGGTGGGGTTTACCGCGGTCACTCCCCAGAACCGGGTGTTGAAATTCTCTGAGCCGGAGGGATTTGAGGTCGGGTACTCGGTGATGGTCTGCTCCGACCATGTCTGCGGGAAGCCGCTCATGTTCTGCATCACCACATGGAACGAGATCACCGGCGTGTCTCCACCGATGCTGATGTCGCGGATATACCGCTGTCCGATCTCCGGATTGACCGGGCCGGTCAGGCGGACCGCGCAGGTGGGCCCGCTCGATAGCACCTGCAGCGTAAAGGGAGCGCCGTCCAGGTTGCCCCCGCCGGACCAATGCTGCTCGTCCTCATTACCCTCCGGGAGCGGCCATATCTTATCTCCGCCGTAGTTGTGCTCCGCTCCCTTGTTCTCAAGAGGAATCACCTTCCCTTTAAATTGCGGGTTGATGTACAGGAAATCGTGTCCACCGAAGGTGACCTGTATGAGCCGTCCGCCGATCTGGGGAACAATCTCCAGCTTCACCCATGGATTCGCCAGCTCTTCGGCTTCCCATCCCAGGTAATTCGTTGACCGCACAGTGCATCCAGAGGTGGAAGCGGGGGTGGAAGCTGCATAGCAAGGGAGCACACTCGCCAGCGCAAGAAAAGTAACCGACTCCAGAAAACACAGCTTGGTCCTGCAAGCGTTGAAATTCATTGCCTACCTTTTCGATGGAGATTGGATCTGTGGAGCATACCGGGTCAGACAGGGAACAGGCAAAGACCCCCCACAAATCGACTCTCATCGATGTACCTAGTGTACTGTCCACGAATTAGCTGGACATTCGTTTACGGTTCTTCGGGGCAGTGCATCCAGGCTGGATCTGTTCCAGGGTTTGGCGGCAACGAGTGAGTTTGGCGACGATGGAGTCAACTGTGGCGGTCCAGACGAAGGGCTTGGGATTCTCGTTCCAGGCGGTCAGGAAGTCTTCAATGGCTGTGACAAGATCATCGACACTCAGAAACGAACCACGACGGATGCGTTGGTTGGTTAGCTCGGCAAACCAGCGCTCAATTAGGTTCAGCCAACTGCAACTGGTCGGCACGTAGTGGATAACAAAGCGGGGATGCTTGTCGAGCCAAGCCTTGACGTTGTCGTGCCCGTGAGTGCCGTAGTTATCCATTACTAAGTGCAGAGTGGTTTTGCCGGGGAACTCCCGGTCGATGCGCCGTAGGAAGCTTAAGAACTCCTGATGGCGATGCCGCTTGTGAAAGTCGCCGATGACTTTACCCTGCAGTAGATCGAGCGCGGCGAACAGCGTGGTCGTGCCATTTCGTTTGTAGTCGTGAGTCATCGTGCCGCAACGACCCTTCTTCAACGGCAGGCCGGGTTGAGTGCGGTTTAAGGCCTGAATCTGGCTCTTCTCGTCTACGCATAGGACGATCGCCTTATCTGGCGGATTCAAGTAGAGACCGACGACGTCGGTAAGTTTTTCCAGAAACTTGGGGTCACGCGAGAGTTTGAAGGTCCTGGTGCGATGCGGTTTGAGGTTGTGGCTCCGCCAAAGGTTACTCACCGTCGACTTACTGATTCCCTGGTTGGCCGCCAGGGTTCGACAACTCCAATGGGTGCTCCCCTTGGGCTTCGATTGCAGGGTAGTGTCGATGACCGCCTTGATCCGATCCGAGTTGTAGGTCGGCTTGCGGCCGCGACCCGGTGCTATCTCCCACAGCCCCTGCAATCCTAGTGTGGTGAAACGCTCCCGCCAGAGTCGAACCGTCTTGCGATTAATTTTCAAGTTTGCAGCGATCACCCTCTCAGGTTCTCCGGCAGCGGCAGCCAGAACGATACGGCATCGCAGTGCCACCTGCTGTGGCGTTCCCATGGCTGCCAACCAGAGCTCAATCTGCTCCTGCTGATCTCTAGAAACAGTAAGTTGCTGGACAGAGCGGGGCATGACTTAGTATGCATTTACTCCATCTGTCTTGTCCAGTTATTTGTTGGACACTACACTAGCGAGCGCCGCATGCGGAGCGGCATTGTGTGCTCTGGGCGCTTGGCATCGGCCAGGTCGTGCCGCGCCCTAAAATCGTAAAACCGGCAAAACGCAAAAAGGGCGATCCTCTTTGCACCTTGATCGAATCCCTCCCCCGAAAGAGTCGATCACTGCGCTTGGAGAATCGCCGCTTGAAAAGAATATAACCGGCCCTGCCGGCCTCCGCTAGAGTCCCGGCGTAACCACCGGGGAGGTTTGCAGTAACTCAGGCTGGTAATGAAACCAGGCGCTGAATGTTCCGGTACAGCTGCAGGCGCATATTGCATTGGCTGGATCTAAGAGTCCGCGACAGCGATGCCGGTATGGAGAAAGTCTTTCCCTTTAAACAGCAAGGCCTCGCCTGTTACTCGGGCTAGCGCATAGGCGAAGCAATCGCCAAAGTTCAACGCAGCGGCATGACCGCTGCCCTTGCCAAAGTCGCGATAAGCGTCGCGTGCGATGCGAGCCTGTTCTTCAGTGACTGGTTCGATAGAGATGCGGGCCTCTCGCATGAGATCGTCGAAGAGACGGCTGGCGACAGGGTCACGGCTGCCATCGATGACGATTGCCGCTTCGAGAAAGTTGGCCGCGGACATGCGACTCTGCTGGGCATTGCCAAGAGCGAGGGCGAACCGGCGCGCCTCGGGTTCTGAGCGCAGTATCGCCACAAGGGCAGAGGTGTCGACGATCATTTAGGCAGACCCTGGGCGTCGTAGAGCAGTTCTCCATGATCGATGGTGCGAAACGGTTCCTTGAGATGCCCGGCGCAAAGCTTGCCGATCTGCAACAGTCTTGCCGACAAATCCCCCGGTTCTCGCTGTTGCATACGCTCCAGCCTTTCGCGCACGGCAACGGTCACGGCAGTGGTGAGGCTCTCGCCGGTAGACTCAGCCAGTTGATGGATGAGACGATTCGCTTCGTTATTCTTGATATTGAGACCCATAGTTAATCTACCATTATACCGTTATAGTGGTAAATTCTACCATGGGGAATCTGCCGACACTGCTCTGCCGTGTTTCAAGATTGCGTTTTACGTGTGGTCGGCTAAGGGCACGGCTTTAGAGTGTCGCCAGCACCTACAACCTGACCGCTGAGTATTTCACTTTTGAAGACCTTTCTCATATGTCTACGCTCGTCGCCTGTTAGGTCTCTGCCAAGTAAGGTTCTACAGGTTCCCAGGAGCCGACCGTCATAGTCTTGCGGAATACTGCTCGAAGTGCCAGCGAGGGCAGCACTAAGACGGTCGATATCTTCGGAACTGGCCTGAGCTACCGTTCGTTGAATAGCCTCTTCCAGTATCTGTTCGAGCGTTTTCGGCGACGTGTCTTCAATGGCCGCCACTTCCTCGTGTGGAGCTGCTACTCTTAGAGATGGACCGAGGATAACTTGAGACAAGTTGGCCGCAATCGCAGGTCGTGCAGTCAAAAATTTTGCAACATCCGCCTTAGAAATTTCGCGCACGGTATCCGCTTCCTGACGGAGTAGTGTTGACTGCGAGACCTTGCTAGGTTCTAGGCCAACCAAATGGACCCGAACGCCGAAGGTTTGAGCGATCTGTACTGCTATCCTCACGTCGCTGTCGCCGGTTATTACGGTTGCGTCACAGATCGACTGATTGCGCGCCAAATCTATCAAATCCGTAATCAGGAGGGAGTCCACCTCCTTTTGCTCACCGCCGCTGTTGATTGATCCCAATCTTAGCTTGACGTCCTGCATTTCTGCGAGTGTCAGGTGATCCACGGTAGGGCCATTCTTTGCGCCGTCGTACCAATAGACACGAAGAAGCTCAACCCTAGCGCTCAGACTCAGTGCTAAAGACCTCAATTGCTTTACAAATTCCTTTTCGTCCAGCTTGAGTTGTGACCGGTTGGAGTTCTTCCCCAGAAGTGACACGGAACCCTGCGCGAAGACGTATCCCGCGTCTACGAAAATTGCATGGCGTTTCATAAGCCGTCCTAAAGTAGTAAAGGGACCCCCGCAGGAGTCCCTAAATAGTCCAGCAGGCACGATAGAGCATAGGTGCTCGCCAGAGCCTTAACTCTACCACGAATTTTAAGCCTATCCAATAGAGAACAAAAAGCGAATACGGTGCATGGCAACTTCATGGCTAGCGCTTGATGTCGATGTTCAGGGCTTCGAAGGGCTGATCGCTCAGGTTTTGTTCCTTGTGCTCGACAGCGGAACCCCATGTAACGTCACCGGCCTTGTGTTCAACGATCGTGACTTTGCCGTTCTGGTCTTCCGCTTGGAACTTCTGGTCTGTGAGCAGGACGGTCACGCGGTGGGTCGTATGAGCGTGCAACGGAGTCGTGCCGTGTGGTTCCACCTTCACCCGTACAACGCGCACCTGGGAGTTTTCAAATTCCAACGTGTAGTGCCTGGGATCTAACTTGACCGGATCGAGGCTCGGATCGAAGCCCGGACCGACGCTCGGACCGAGCTGGGCACCGATGGGCTTGTCCGTGCCAGGTGTCTTCAACTCCACCTCAACGACATTGAAGTCATGATCGAGCACCTCGCCTAAGTGCATTCCCGTCGGCGGGCTCCACAAGACCTGGCCAGCGTGATAATCAAAAATCGTCGTTGGTCTCCCGTCCTGATAACGGTATCGTTGCTCGCCTGACTGCAGGTAGACCATTACGCGGCTCATCTCGTGTTGGTGGAACTCTCCTGCCACATGCGCTCGCTCGAGACCTCGGACGACCTTCACTTCACTGTTCTCAAACAGTACCGCGGAAGGAGCTGTTGGGATCGCGGTCAGGCCGGCCCCCAGAAGAAGCCAGGCAGAAATCAGGTTGATTTGCATTGCGGGAGAATAGCTTATCCATTGCTGCCGCGCAACGTACGATGCGTCGCGTACGATGCGTCGCGCGCCCAGCGGTCCAACGGCGCGAGGGGGAGCTTGAACGGACTTGCGGTATGCTTTGTTTCGATGACCCACTTATCTATGCAGGAGCAGCCATGCCGTCGTTGAGCGTGAAATTACTGAATGAGGCGGCAAAGACTCCGACGGTGGCTCACCCCGGCGAAGACATTGGATACGATCTCTATGCCAGTCAGGATCAAACGCTTCTTCCCGGACAAGTGCATCGCGTGCACACGGGCGTGGCCGTCGCGGGGGAAGCAGACGGGGAGCCCGTCGGATTCCTGGTGAAAGACCGGTCGTCCATGGCCTCTCGCGGCGTGTTCACGCATGGCGGCGTCATCGACTCGTCCTATCGGGGCGAAATCGTAGTACTCATGACGACCCTCACCGAGATCTATGAGATGCGATCAGGCGACAGGATCGCCCAGTTGGTACCGACTCCCGTTCTGACAGGGGCCGTGAGTGAATCGACGGAGCTGGCCGGCGGAGCCAGAGGTAGCCGGGGTTTTGGCAGTTCCGGCCGTTGAACGCTTCTGGTAATGGACAAAGCGACTGGGAATAGACAAAGAGCCCTACCTGCATCACCGCCGGGGCGAGGCATGCGGGCCACCGCTGGAGGTCGTTTCGGCGACGCTGCTCGCTGCGGCGAGGCTGCTCGTTTCGGCGACGCTGCTCGCTGCGGCGAGGCTTAGCTTTGATAATTGTTTTTACGCGTCTTGGGCGGGCAAGTCGCTTCCTACCGAAGCGCAATGGGAGTACGCTGCGCGGGGCGGTCTCGAACAAAAACTCTATCCCCGGGGCGATGAGCTTACGCCGGGAGGCAAGCACCTCTGCAACGTCTGGCAGGGCCAGTTTCCACGGCAGGACACAGCGGAAGATGGATACGCCGGCACTTGCCCGGTCGACACGTTCCCCCCGAACGGCTACGGCCTCTCTTGCGTAACCGGCAATGTATGGGAGTGGTGCTTCGACTGGTTTCGTGCGGGCCGCTCTCAGGCGACTGCCTTGCAGGATCCCTCGGGACCGGAGGCTGGTGAATCAAGGGTGATGAAGGGTGGGTCGTTTCTCTGCCATGCATCCTATTGCAACCGCTACCGTGTCGCTGCCCGTACAGGCAATACACCCGACAGCTCCGCATCGAACATCGGCTTCCGCTGCGTCCGCCGCAGCGTGTAGCAACTGTGCCACACTGCGCTCTCCTCTGCCAGCAATCAACGGCGGGTGGCCCATTCAAGCCCGCTTTTGGCTTGAGTGGGGTTCCACTATTCCCTGCAGTATAGCGTCCGCGATACCGCGGTACGCGCTCTTCCATTTTGATCCCGAACGCAACCCGGAGATTACACTTGATGCGGGCAGCGATCATGACACAGCCATCCAACGGCAGCAAACCTCAGCCTCTCTGCATCCAGGTGCACGCTGACGACAACGTGGCCATCGTAGTCAACGAAGGTGGCTTACCTGCCGGCACAACACTCGCGAGCGGACTGACGCTGCTTGAGCCGGTGCCCGAGGCCCACAAGGTTGCCCTGTGTGACGTTGCCACGGGCGCGCCGATCATCCGTTACGGAGTAGTGATTGGTCACGCAGCGGAGCCCATCTCCCGTGGCAGTTGGGTCCATGAGAAGGTGATGCGCCTGCCCGTGGCTCCTCCGCTCGATCGGTTACCCATCTCGACCAACGTACCTGCTCCTCTGCCGCTGCTTGAGGGGTATACATTCGAGGGCTATCTCAACAGCGACGGCTCCGTAGGCACGAAGAACATTCTCGGCATCGCCACCACCGTGCAATGCGTATCGGCTACGGTAGAGTTCGCCGTCAAGCGGATCCGCGCGGAGATTCTGCCGCGCTACGCAAACGTCGACGATGTGATGGCTATCACGCATCCCTATGGCTGCGGCGTGGCCATAGACGCTCCCGGCGCGGAGATCCCCATCCGCACGCTGCGCAATCTCAGCCTCAATCCCAACCTGGGCGGCGCGCCCATGGTGGTCAGCCTGGGATGCGAGAAGCTGCAACCTGCGCAAATGCTCCCGTCGAGCGCCCTGGCCATTCTCTCCGAAGCGCCCTATGTCATCCGGTTACAGGATGAGCAGCATCACTGCTTCGGCGATATGATCACCGCCATCATGGAGATGGCAGAGAAGCGCCTGAAACAGCTCGATCGCCGCACCCGCACCACGCGGCCCGCGTCCGACCTGGTGGTTGGGCTGCAATGTGGAGGCAGCGATGCGTTTTCCGGCGTAACCGCCAACCCCGCACTGGGCTATGCTGCGGATCTGCTGGTGCGCGCCGGGGCCACCGTGATGTTTTCTGAAGTGACCGAAGTGCGCGATGTGATCCATCTGCTTACGGCTCGCGCAGCAAACCAGGAGGTCGCGCACAGACTGATCGACGAGATGGCCTGGTATGACCGCTACCTCAGTCGCGGGGGCGCTGACCGCAGTGACAACCCCACTCCCGGCAACAAAACAGGCGGCCTCACCAATATCGTGGAAAAGGCTTTGGGTTCAGCCGCGAAGGCAGGCACCACCGCGCTGAACGGAGTCTTCGGCCCCGGCGAGCGCGTGACCAGCAAGGGACTCATCTTCGCGGCGACGCCCGCGAGCGACTTCGTATGCGGAACACTGCAGTTGGCCGCCGGCATGAATCTGCACGTGTTTACCACGGGGCGGGGAACGCCCTACGGACTAGCGATGGCGCCCGTGATCAAGGTGGCATCGCGCAGTGCGCTGGCGAAGCGCTGGCATGATCTTATCGACGTGGACGCCGGCCGTATCGCGACTGGAGAGGTTACGAGCCAGCAGGTCGGCGAAGAAATATTTGCCCTCATTCTCGATGTGGCGAGCGGCCGCAAACAAACCTGGGCTGACCACTGGGGTCTGCACAACGAGTTTGCGCTCTTTAATCCGGCGCCCATCACTTAAAGCATTTTCTCGAATGACTGTGTCGCTGCGACGAGGATGCGAAACTGTCCCAGGCAATCACCCTCCAGGCATTCACCCTGCCCTGGTGATATCGCGTGTCTACGCAATGCCGAGCTTGCGTTGCAGTTGCTCGAGCGTGATGCCTTTGGTTTCTGGAAACACAAACAGCACCACAAAAAACTGCAGAACCGCCATGCCTGCGAAGAAGGCGAAAGGGAGACCGCCCGAGTACTTGGCCACCACCGGGAAGATTAGCGAGATGATGGCATTCATGATCCAGTGCGACGAGGAACCCAGGCTCTGGCCCTTGGAGCGCACGCGGGTGGGAAACACTTCCGCGATATAGACCCAGATCACCGCGCCCTGTGAGAGGGAGAAGAATCCGATATACGCAACCAGAAGCCAAACCAGGGCATCGGCATGCGTTTTAGTGAAGAACACGGCGGCGACCCCCGCCAGGCAAATGGCACAGCCAACGCTACCAATCAGCAGCAGGGTTTTGCGCCCCAGCTTGTCGATGAGCGCCATACCCAGCAGCGAGGCCAGCAGATTCATAAGCCCCACCAGCACGGTCTGCAGAGAACTGGAAAGCTGGCTGAATCCGGCCGAGGCAAAAATGAAGTTCGAGTAGTAAAGAACGGCATTGATGCCCAGCAACTGGTTGAACAAACCGATGCTGATAGCGAGAAAGATAGGCAGCCCGTATTCGCGCTTGAAGAGCGGCTCAGAGGTGAAGCCGCGCTCGAGATGAATGGAGTCGACAATCTCGCGCAGCTCGGCATGTGAGTCGGGCGAGCCCATGAGTTCAAGAACCTTGAGAGCCTCGTCGTTTCGATTCTGGGTGACCAGCCAGCGGGAACTGCGCGGGATGGTGTACAGCATGACGAGAAAGATCAGCGAAGGGATGGCGGCGATTCCGAGCTGCGCGCGCCATTGCAGGGCTCCCAGGTTGAGCAGAGAGATGAGGTAATTGGAGAGGTAGGCCAGCAGGATGCCGACCACGACATTGATTTGAAACAGCCCTACCATGCGGCCTCGCCATTTGGCCGGCGCCAGTTCTGCAATGTACACCGGCCCGAGTACCGAAGATCCGCCGATGCCGACTCCCCCGATCAGGCGGAAGACCATCAACACCGGCCAGTTCCAGGCGAAAGCGCATCCCAGGGCAGAAACGGTGTATAGAACCGCCATGATGCGCAGCGCTTCCCGGCTGCCCATCCGCTGGCCCAGTACTCCGGCACTCATGGCTCCGGCCACGGTTCCCAGCAGGCCGATGAACACGGTCAGGCCCAGGGTAAAGGCGGTGAGATGGTCCACCTGCGTCAACTGTTGGGTTGTGCCGGCAATCACCGCCGTATCGAAGCCGAACAACAGCCCTCCGAGGGCGCCGACGACGGTGCTCTTTACCAGGTACGTGTTTATGGCCATGGGTGAGATCTTCCTCGGAATAGAAGGCTGGCCGCCGACGGACCAGCGATGTTTCGCACCGGGCCGGAAGCGGCAACTGACCATTTAAGCACACCGCCCGGGCATTGGCGGATGCGCCGGAATCACACGCGGCTGAAGCCTCTCTTCTCTCGACCTAAGCCTCTGACGTACGTTCTTGCTCTGCGGGTAGCGTGGCGGGCGCCCAGGCCGCGGCAGCTCGAAAGGAGAGGCGGCATGCCTCGGCCGTTGTAGCGGTCCGCGTCTTTCTACGTACCATTGGATCCCTTCACCAAACTGCCGTTACCAAACCGGATTACTACAATCCGGCCGTTCATTACGCAAGGACTGTAGCAAATTCTGCAGGAACCGCTATTCTCTTCTTCAGACGGCGACTCTCTAAATTCTGTGATCGATTCTTTCGGGGGAGGGATTCGATGGTGGAGGATGAGAGTCGCCGTTCTTGTATGATCGCAGCGCGAAATAATCGAACAGGTCGCAAAGGATTTATGTCGAATACAACAAAAGCCCCGGCGAAGGTGTTGCAGTTCGAGCAGTCAAAGGCTTCCATAGAGGGCGAACTCGAGAAGTGGTTTCGTGGCGTGATGCAGAGCAACCACGACCTTATGTCCGCTTTGGAGAGGCTGCGTGATTCCTACAGAAGGCTTGTGGCCCAGCGAACCGTCGCCGAGGTGGATACAGCAGTCCTGATGGCGGTCGAGGTCACTTTACGAAACGCCAGGAACGCACGCGCTTTATGATTCATGTTCACTCGCCGTCCTGTTCGGGAGCCACGACGATGAATTACGCCACGGAAATCTATTGCTCTACCTGTTTTGCTCTGCCTGGGGAGTTGTGCCGCACCAAGTTTCTGGTGCACGGCCGGGATGAGGTGACGCCGGTCATCTGCCCGACCCACGAAACCCGCGTGGCCGATAGCGAACGGGAAGCCATGCGCCACTCTCTGGCCCAGTTGCTGTGCTCGGTTACCCTCAAGTTGCTGGAGTCGTCGGACTCTTTGAATAAGCAGCAGCGCTCCGCCGCTCTATCGGGCGGCAGTTTCTTGCCGCACGCCAGGTAGCCGCCGGCTCGCCATGTCACAGGAACTCCGGCCACAGGAACTCCGGCCACAGCGACTCCGGCTGTTCACGATACAGGCGCCAAGGAAGTTATCCCGAAACGTTTTTATCTCGACCCGGTTGTATCCTTTCGGCATCTGGCGCGTCTACTACAAAGTCTCCCATGCCCAGGTTGGTTTCGGCCATTGGGTCCCCGGCAATTTTCGTTTTGCCACAGCCTACCCAACAGGCCCCCTGAGCATCATAAAAACGATTTGGAAGACTGCAGGAGAGAGGGCGCTTGTCGACTCTGGGCCGCGCAAACAACGCTGATCGAATCCAACGGATGGAGCAGCCGGTGAAACCGGCCGCCGGGTTATGGATTGCCGATCTGACCGCCAGGCGGCTGATCGAAGGCATTGCCATTCAGCTCAATCTTGTTCCTGCGCTGCTTGAAGAGGTTGACCTCTCAAGCGACCGGCTGTTCTCGTTCGAGATGATCATCGCCGATGCCGACTTTGCGCGCCGCGCAGGGCTCATATTCAAGGCGACGGGCGGAGGTCTCCGGCCTGCCCTAATAGCGATCGTCCCGGCGGACGACTCTCGATCTGCTCGCTACGACGAGCACGACACGTTCGACGCGATTCTCCCTATGCCGCAAAAGCCCGCGACGATCAGTGCGCAACTCGGCGTCGCCCTCTATTCGTATCGCGCATTTGCCAGGCGCAATCAATCGGCGATGGACGAGTTGCACCTGAACTGGAATATTTTCAAATTGGTTACCAGCGGCATCAGCGTGACCGATGCACTCCTGCCCGATCTGCCGTTGATGTACGTCAATCCGGCCTTTGAGGTGATGACTGGCTATAGCCTGGAAGAGATCCAGGGCAGGAACTGTCGCTTTCTTCAAGGCGAGGACCGCGATCAACCCGGATTGACCCTCATCCGGGAAGCGATTGCTCATCATCGGGAAACCATCGCTGTGCTCAAAAATTACCGCAAAGACGGGTCTATGTTCTGGAACGAGTTGGTACTCTCGCTCATTCGTAACCGTGAAGGCGTCGTAACCCACATTGTGGAGATTCAGAAGGATGTTACGGAACGGGTCGAATTTGAGATCGCGCTCCGCGAGAGTGAAAAGCTTGCTGCTGTCGGAAGACTGGCTTCTTCCATCGCCCACGAGATCAACAATCCTCTTGAGGCGGTGATGAACCTTGTCTACCTGTCGCAACACGCTCTGCCTGAGATTGAGGAGACGGCCGTCTCACGGCGCCATCTCTCCCGGGTCGATCTCGAACTGCAGCGCATCAAGCTCGTCACCGCGCAGTCCCTTCGTTTCTACAAGCAGTCGAATGCTCCAGAGGCGGTCCGGTGCGAAGAGCTCTTGACTTCGATTCTCGATATCTACGCTCCCCGCATGGCCAATTTCGGCATCGTCGTTGAGCGGCGTGAACGCTTTGCTGAGCACATCGTTTGCGTGGCGAGTGAGGTTCGGCAAGTCCTCAGCAACCTGGTATCGAACGCGATCGACGCGATGCGCAACCGAGGCGGCCGCTTGTTCGTTCGCACCCGCGAAGCTCGCTGCGGCGAGGAAGCCACAAGTCGGGCGGGTACGAAGCGCGGAGTCATGTTCACCATCGCCGATACGGGCTATGGAATGTCGAGCAAGACGCAGGCCAGCATCTATAAGGCGTTCTTCACGACCAAGGGCGCCGCCGGCACCGGTCTGGGGCTTTGGATCAGCAGTGATATTGTGAAGCGTCATCAAGGCTACCTGCGCGTTCGAAGCAGGACGGGCCCGCTGCAGAGTGGAACTGTGTTTCAGTTGTTCCTGCCCTTCCAGGCCGGCGAGGCGGGATATCCCCTCGGTATAATCCCTTCTTCGGAGCAACGGGCCCCAGAATCGAACCGGCTGGAATCGAATCGGCTGCGGAAAAGTCCCGATTTAACCAGCGAATATTTTGCCCAGAAACAAACGCAGTAGGGCACGACCCAACTTCTCAGATTGGCGAATGCTTTGCCTAGAAACAAACACAGGTAGGGCACGGCCTACCTCGCCGCAGCGAGCATTAAGTTCGCTGCGGCGAAGCGGCCGTGCCAACAAACCACTACACTTGATGGGCTTTACAGGCTGCGGAAAAACTCAATTCCTTGAAGGGTACGGGCTTTAGCCCGTACGTAACTCCATTGCAATTAATCCGGCTTTAGCCGCTGAGGGAACGATTTCTCGCTTTTTCCGCAGCCTGTTTAGCCCCTGAGGTACGGCTTTTCTCTTCAACCCACCCGGGCCTTACTCGAAGGACGGATAGAAAACACGATTGCCATCCACCTGGGCGAAAGAAGTCATCTGATGGGGCTTGCGGGATGATCTGCCGTCCGGGACCACGAAGATGTCTTCCACGGCGCGTCCACGGGCGAGGACAGCATCAGCTATCAGGGAACGATGGCAGCGCCATGGAACAGCCTCGGCGCACATGATCACGACATTGCCCGGTTCCGGCAGCTCCGGTTCCAGTTGCTGCATGAGCCAATCCATCTGCTCTGCGAAGGCCGGTGTCTGCATATAATCCGCATAGCCTCGAAAGCTCTCTTTTCGCCAGCCCATATTGATACTGTCCTTATGCGCGGCACGTCTGCCGCCCAGGGCTTCGCGCCACACAGCGCCAATTCCTTCCGCCTTGAGAGATGCGAAGAGCTCCGCTTGTCCGTACTGCGGATATCTTCGCGAGCCAGAATAACGTCGCACATCGACCAAAAGGGTGCAGCCATTGCCGCGAAGGGCTTGCAGGAATGACTCAATGGCCAGCGTAGAATGTCCGATTGTCATCATGGCTGACCTGGCCCCGTTTCACGCATATCCTGAGTCTGTTCTAAACGTTCAGGGAAGGCAAATGGACGGCTCTCGCCAGTCTGTTGGCGCATGGTACCCGGGGTCGCCGCGGCCGCTCAGCTTACCGATTGCTTCCCGCAATCAACGGGAGTAGCGTTGTAGCCACGGTAAGTACAAACCAGGAGGCCTTTATGAGCCCCACCACGTTGCTCCCGCTTGCCAGTCTCCTCCTCGCTCTTCCGCTTGTCGCCGGCCGTGCTTTTACCCAGGACACGGTGACGCATACCCTGCAAAGCGTCTTGCCCGCGCCCTCACTTCCGATTGCTGACGGCGGCGGTTGCCCTCTCGTGCTGGACGCCAGGCATATCTCGAGCACGTCCATGTTGCAGGCGGGTGCGACGGCGTCTTCACCTCCAGGGCCTGCCATCAACGGGGCTGTGCTGAGCCAACACGCCGCGCGGCCCACGGGCTTGTATCAGCAAGTGGAACTTACTCTGAACAACCCCTCGTTGAGGGAAATAGTGAGTGTGCAAGTGACCGTGCACGGTATGAGCAGCAGGTGGAGGGCTATCCCGACGGCCAATTCGCCTGCCACACCTGATCTCGCCAAAACGATCGACATCGTAATCGACTTGAAAGGGAACGGGCATGTGGCAAAGGATCTCACCCTGAGCCGCTTTACCGCCGTCACGTCGATCGATCTGGATTCGATCGCTTACGCGGATGGGTCCAGGTGGCAAGCCTCTGCGTCAGGCGCTTGCAGCGTAACTCCGAATGCATTGATGTTAGTCAGCGCCTCGCATTAGAGCAGAACCAGCACAACTGCATCCAGCGGCAAGGACGCTTGACTGGATTTTTCATCAAGAAAAATCCAACTTCCCTGATGCCCACCGGGTAAACCTATGCTGGTTCTGCTCTAAGGGCTCGGCATTCCCCATGGAAAGCACAAAAAAAGGCGAGGCAGCTCGCTGCGTCGAGGCAGGCGTCGCCTTGTTTGTTGTTCGTTCGCTTGCTTAGAAAGCGGATCCCTCGTCCTTCATCACGAAGGATTGCGAACTGTCCCGTGTCGGATACGAGATCGGGTTCCCGTTATTGTCCAACATGATGACCGAGGTTGAATTGCCCGGATCGACTGAGCTTCCAGCGAAGGTCTCACCCAGGGCATCGGTATAGGTTTGCGAGACGTAGTTAGTCAGAGTGGCAAGACCGTTGCCGACACCCGGACGCTCAGTAATCCATTCGGCAGAGTTGCCAATCAACTTCGTCCCCTGCGGAGCCGAGAAAACAACCGTCACGGCTACTTTCTCGGTCATGTTCACCAGGTAGGCGTGCCCTACGGTGCTGGAGGTGCTCCAGATTTCCATAAAGTATTCCTGGCCGGGGGCAATGGGCATACTCGCGATGCGCACTTCGTTCAGGGGAAACCACTCAAACCATGCTGAGTAGAAGGTGGCCTTGGTGCTTCCTTTGCAGTAAGCATCGAACTCGATGCCATCCTGCAGCACGTCGTTCGAAGTCCATCCGTCTATCCCCACCCATGCGGAGCCATAATCCCAGCCGCCCGCGCACTTGCCATTCGCCTGCTTAGCCGTAGGAACGGTGACATCGGAGTAGACGAAATCGTCGGAGGACTTTCCGTAGCTGGTTGCCGAGCCAGGAGTCACATAGCCGCTCCAGTTGTAGGAATAATTGGCGTTGGCTTTCGCGCGCGGCTCCTTGACGGCCGGACCGTGATAAATGTTGGTTTGTTGCAAGACTGGAGCGATGCGCTTTTGCGAGGCAGTCATGGCCTTGGCCCAACTTGCATAATTTCCACTATTATCGTTCGGCCGCGGAGGAAAACCGTAGTATGCCAAATCCGCATCCGTAGCTGTGAGAGTGTCAAAACCCTCTGGAGGCGTTGCCATGGTGGTGATGCCGCGAATGTTGGTGGCTAGCTCGTTCGGCTGTTCAGCAAAGCCGGCTAACGGTGCGGCGGCAACGAGTAACGCAAGCAGCAAGGAACTTCTCGTCATGGCTTTCGCATCCTGGTTTTGTTTCCTGATTTCGATTGTTCGTTTCGCTTGTTGGTTTCGTTGTGGTATCAGGTTCTGAGGGAGAAGCTCCCCCGAATTTTACTCTCTTCGCCTGCGCGCGAGTCCGAAAGTCCATGGCAACGCCTAAGGTATGTTTCAGAAACTGTCACGGAGACCATATCGCGGTTTCTTCCGCACCGAAGCTACCGTAATTTGTATTAAATTCGTACAGTGCGGCCAACAGCGTCGGGGTAGCCCATGCAAGCCCGATGTTGGCTTGAGTGAGGTGGGACTACTTTTTACCGTCGATTGATCGCGCGTGGTTTCAGAGAGTAACGCGAGTCTCGGCCTCGCCCAATAGGGCTGTCAAGGTTTAAGCCGAATGCTCTGAAATATCTTTTGGCCAGTAATTCCGCCGCAACGGAGAGGAGCCCGCGCGTAACGCGAGCACGTTACCAGGTGCTTCAAAATCAGACAGTGTTGTATGGAGCGATAAGAATAAGTTAGGCGAAGGTCGGCTTTGGCGGAGAGCATACAGACTCGAACCAACGGCTGATATACACCTGGGCGTGCGCTTCGCCGCAGTAGTGCCGTGCGTCTTCCGCGTTGGCCGTTTCGGCATTCCAACGATGCACGGTCAGTTCAGATTCTCCGCATTGAATCACAAACCAGTGCGTAGGGTTCCTGGTCGCGATTCCACAGACTTCGCATCGGTATTCCCGTATCGTCGCCATACCTTCGCAGTTTAGCAGCTATGCCTGGCGTCGTCGGTCTATGAGCAGCCGGGGCTACTTTCCACCGTAATTCGTGCCACATTCGTAGGGCGCGACCAATAACGCCGGGCTGGCCCATTCAAGCCCGATGTCGGCTTGAGTGGGGTAGGGATACTTTCTTAGCTCTACTGGAGCAGACCACGGTCATTGCGAAAATGCTTTAAGGCCTCGTCGTAAAGTGGGCCGCCTCAGTGGCTGTGGAACTACCGCCGATGTAGACGGTATAGTCCGCCGGTTCTACGACCTGCTGCGCCTTCGCATTGTAGAACGAAAGTTCGCTAAAGCCGAGAGGGAAGTGAACCGCCTGGGATTGGCCCGGATCGAGCGTCACGCGGGCGAAACCCTTCAGATTGCGCACCGGCTGTTCGGTGCTGGCTCCGCGGATGTTTACATAGCACTGCACGATCTCCGTAGCTCTGCGCTTGCCGGTATTCGTCACCGTGGCGGTCGCCACGACCGGCTGGCTGCTGGCATCCCGCATAAGCAAGGCTGCGCTGACGGACTGAGTAGAAACGGAAACATCGGCATAGCCAAAGGTCGAATAAGTAAGCCCATGTCCGAAAGGGAACAGTGCGTCGTTAGGCAGATCGAGATAGCGTGAGACGTACTTCATTTCAACGTAGCCCGGATGAGCCGGGTCAGCGTGCTGGATCGGGCGCCCGGTAGGGAACTGGTTATAGTAGAGCGGTTCCTGCCCAACGGCGCGCGGGAAACTCATCGTGAGCTTGCCGCTCGGGGCGACGTCGCCGAACAGCGTTTCGACGATGGCGGGGCCAGTTTCGACGCCAGGGAACCAGACTTCCATGATGGAGGCGACATGCTGCGCTGCCCAGTCAAGCACCAGCGGGCGGCCCGAGAACAAAAGCAGTACGACAGGCTTGCCGGTGGCGACGACCGCTTCCAGCAACTGCTGTTGGTTGCCCGGCAGGTCCAGGAAGGCGCGCGATGCGGCTTCACCGGTCATGCTGCTCGATTCACCCAGGGCAAGCACGGCCACATCGGAACTCTGTGCGGCAGCGACCGCGGCGGCGAACCCAGCGTTTGACGTGCCGGAGATCTCAGTGCCCTTGGCGTACCTGAGCACGCCCCCGTTTTGCCGGGCGTGTTCTTGCATGGAAGCCAGCAGCGTGCGCACGTCGCCGAAGTTATTCGCTCCCGACCACGCTCCCACCATATCGTCTGCATCCTCGGCGAGAGGGCCGATCAGCGCGATCCTCTTCGTGTTCGCCGCCAGCGGCAACAAGGCGCTGCCCTGTTCGAGATCATTCTTGAGCAGAACGAACGACTCCTCGGCGGCTCTGCGCGCCAGCGGGCGATGTGCGGGCACGGCTCCTTTCACCTCGTTCACCTCGGGGCCGTCGGTGAATGGGTGATCGAACTTGCCCAAAGCAAATTTAACTCGCAGCACGCGCCGCACAGCATCGTCTACTACTTGCATGGGCACGCGGCCTTGCTTCACCAGCTCAGGCAGTTCTGCGTCGTAGTCATGCGACATCATGTCGATGTCGACGCCGGCGGTCAGTGCTTTTTCTGCAGCGGTCGCGGCATCGAGTGCGATGCCATGATGCATCAGTTCCATGACCGAGGTGTAGTCCGACACAACTGCGCCGTTGAAGCCCCACTCATCGCGCAGGATGGTCTGCAGAAGGAACGGGTTGGCGGATGCGGGCACTCCATTGAGCGAGTTGAAGGCGGACATTACCGCAGCCGCACCAGCTTCCACTGCTGCGTGATAGGGCGGCAGGTATATCTGGCGTAATTGCAGTTCGCTCATGTCGGTGGTGTTATAGTCGCGGCCGGCTTCGGCTGCGCCGTAGGCGGCGAAGTGCTTGACGGTTGCAGCCACGGAGTCTGGCGCGGAAAGACTGTCGCCCTGGTAGCCGCGGATGTAGGCGCGAGCGATGGCGGAGCCCAGAAACGGGTCTTCTCCCGCGCCCTCCGTGCAGCGGCCCCAGCGTGCGTCGCGTGCAATATCTACCATGGGCGAGTAGACCCAGTCCACGCCTGCGGTGCGCGCTTCCGTAGCGGCCATGTGTGCGAGTTCGGTAATAAGCGCGGGATCCCAGGTCGACGCGGTCGCCAGCGGAACAGGGAAGATCGTGCGGAAACCATGAATCACGTCGGCGCCAAAGATCAGTGGAATATGCAGGCGCGTGTTATCCACGGCAGCGTGCTGAAAATGATTGGTAAGGTTTTGCCCCACTGTGTTAAGCATGGAGCCGAGTTGACCCTTCTGGGCGAGCACGTAGCTATCTACTCCCCCGGGGCCGGGCGGATTCACGTTCAGCGCGGCGGTTGAGTCGCCGGGCGTAGCCGTGGGGTGCGCTTCCGTCGCGCTGTACTGCACCAACTGGCCGATCTTCTCTTCGAGGGTCATCTGCTTAAGCAGCGCCTCGACCTTCTGGCTGATCTGAGGGCTCGCAAGCTCGGCGTTCGACGGCGCCTTGTGGACAGCCTGTGCGAGGGCCGCGGAAAACGCCAGGCAGAAAGAAAAGCCGGCGAGCATGCTGGATGGACGATAGGTCATGTACGGCTCCTAATCACTAGTACAGCTCCTGATCACTAGTACAGCTCCTGATCACTAGTACAGCTCCTGATCACTAGTACAGCTCCTGATCACTAGTACAGCGCCTGATCACTAGTACAGCGCCTGATCACTACTTTACCGCCAGTCGAAGCTTTGTTCTCGCAGGACAAATGAGGCCCGCGTCCCGCCAGGGATGCAAGAAAGCGCCTGAGAGTTGCTCAAAGATGCCATGGATGTCATTCTCGAAGATATGAAACAGGGACGGATATTCGGTGCCGGGTTAGCGTTGTTGATCTCCGGCTGTATGTGTGGCGGCGCGCAGGAAAAAGGGAATTGGCAAGCAGCGAACGGGCCGGCTCAGGCCATTACGGGCGATGTGGCGCTTTCTGCCGCGAAACTGGCCATCAACTTTTCGAGCTTTACCATCGCTCGCATACGAGACATCGAGCCTGGCGAAGTGAGTTCGGTGTTCGATGCAGATAGCAATGCGGCCATTGGGGGCGTTCTTTACCGGCTGAGCATCCCAGCCGAAAAGAAGTTTCTGCACCACAATAGTTTGTGTGGGGCTGAGGAGACGCAGTGGATGGTCACGTACGTGGCAGATGGCCAGTTGCATCTGGCATTTTTCTCCGGCCCTAAAATTCCGGTCTTTACGCCCGATGCGATTGCGAACACAACCGATCTGTGCGGAACTTTCTCTTACGTACGATGATCGTAAGTGCTTGCTCCAGTCTGTCCCTTTAATTCTTTTATTAAATGGAGATCCTGTATGTCGAAGAGACTCTGCCTGCTGCTCGCCTTGCTTCCGAACGTCGCGTTCGCTGCCGATACCATCGTGATCAATGCGAACGTCATCACGATCGACAAGGATCATCCTGCGGCCCGGGCCTTTGCAATCGATAACGGACGCTTTACGGCGGTTGGGACAAACGCGGAGATCTTAAAGCTTAAAACCTCATCGACAAAGGTGATCGATCTCAAGGGTGAAACCGTGACCCCTGGCTTCAATGATGTGCACCTGCATCCGCAGGCAATCTTTCAGGAGGGCACGCCGCATTACCGGGTGTGGCTGGGCGCGGACAAGGTTAAGACCATCGACGAACTGGTCGCTGCCCTCAAGCGGCAGGCTGCGGTGACTCCGGCCGGCGCAAGGATCAGCGGATACGGATATAACGATGAGTTGCTAGGCCGCCATCCCAACCGGCACGATCTCGACAAAGTATCCACGACACAGTCCATCGAAATCACCCACGGCTCTGGTCACATCACCGTTGTCAACAGCTTTGTTTTGGATGCTTCAGGCATTACAAAAGACACCCTCGACCCCAAAGGCGGCGCCCTTGATCGCGATCCCGATGGAACTCCGAACGGTGTGATTCGTGAGAGCGCCCGCGGGCTTCTTCGGCATGCGTCGGGCAATGGAATCAACGCGCCAACCCACAAAGAAGAACTCGACGGCTATATGACCTGCTTCCGCCAATACTCGGCCAAGGGCGTCACAAGCGCAGGTATCGCGGGAGCAAGTTCCTCCACGTTTCGGCTTATGCAGGAATTGCGCGATCAGGGAAATCCCGTTCGTGTCGGATTCATGTTCAGTGCCGGTTCGTTCGACGAGCTTCAGGCAGCCGGAATCGAACGCGGCTTCGGCGACGACCGCCTTCGTATCACCGCCCTCAAGAACTATCAGGGAAACTCGCTCAGCGGCCGCACCGCATGGCTGAGTGAGGCCTACTCGGACCGGCCAGACTACTTTGGTATCCCACCCGCCCGCACTCAGGAGAAGCTGGACGAAGATTTTCAAAAGTGGTGGGATGCTGGATGGCAGGTTGCGACACACTCTAACGGTGACCGCGAGATAGACATGGTCCTCACCGCGATCGAGCGTGCCGAGGCGAAGAATCCTCGTCCCGATGCTCGCTGGCGCATTGAGCATGCGAGCGTCATGAATCAGTCTCTGCTGGATCGCGCGAAGAAGGATGGAGTCGTTCTCGTCTTTCACTCCTATATGTGGGAGTACGGAAATATCCTTGCCTCTTATGGTCCAAAGCGTCTCTCGATGATGCACGCCTATCGCACTGCGATCGACATGGGCATTCCTGTGGCCGGTCATTCCGACTCCCCAATTTCTGCAGCCGACCCCTTGCTCAGAATTCAAGATATGGTTACCCGCACGAGTTCCCAGGGTATTGTCAATGGAGAGAATCAGAGAGTCAGTGTGGATGAAGCGATCAGGGTCTGGACATTGGATGGAGCTTACGCCACTTTCGAAGAGAACATCAAAGGCTCCATCACTCCAGGCAAGCTGGCGGACTTTGTAGTTCTCCAGAAGGATCCGCACCAGGTTCCGCCGAATGCGATTAAGGACATTGTCCTCGAAGCGACTTACCTCGGCGGCCAAAAAGTCTACACAGCGCCGCCCAAAGCAGTGGCAATGATCCTTCAACCTCCTATCAACTACGGCGATGGGAATTATGGCGATGGCGATGAAGAGGAGAATGAAAACGTATCCAACTAGAGCAGAACCAGCATAGGTTTACCCGGTCGACATCGGGGAAGTTGGATTTTTCTTGATGAAAAATCCAGTCAAGCGTCCTTGCCGCTGGGTACAGTTGTGCTCGTTCTGCTCTAGTCGATGCAAGCTGCTCTTTACGCCTGGACCTCTGACAACAAACGCTACGGTCAAGTAAGCATGCTCCGGGATCAGGGGTCGCCAGATAGCGATTTTCCGGAGAGTGTCCACAGTATCCGACAATCGCCTGCTCGCACTGGCCCGTACCCTCCCGAGGACTACGAATGCATCCTCATGCGGGGTAGCGGCACGTTTGTCGTTGAATCGATCATTTCGTCTGCAATTCCCCGCGACGGCAAGTTGCTGGTGCTGGTCAACGGTGCATACGGTTGGCGCATTGCCCAATGACTAAGAACAGGTCGTTTGACTTCAAGGCTGCAGTTTGGGCCAATCTTCGATCTTGATGCGCGCAACTAAGATCGCGCCACCTTTGCCGTCAGGCCCGAACACAAGAGCCTCGCCATCCGCCACGCCAAGGGCGTCTGCCGGGAACGCTGCCGTGTCCGTCCTTCGAGGCCAGCGATCCGAGGGAGGAGAGCCAGAGCCTACTCCAGGGTCTGAGTTTCGCGCATTGTGGGTGCGGGGCGCATGGTATCTGCTCTGTTCACAACTTACTATTGTTCATGATTCATGAACAAGTCAATTCTATGAACAAGATGCCGGGTCGCTTCCGATAGGCTCTCCAGTGGAAGGCTCGCAGGGGACCAGAAAGGGGTTCAACTCACCCCAGAAGGATGGGAAGAGCGACACCGAGGGTAATCGATAGAAACCATAAGGCGGGGGCCGGTGTACCGGACGGTCGGACCTTGTGCGCTTCTCGCGCCGCGACACGTGGAGACAAAATGTGCCTGCGTAAGTACCGCTGCTCGAGGAAATAAAAAGTGAACCCGGTGAACGCCCCGTAGATGATATGGCCAAAGATGGAGGGGACAAGTTCTGAAACTGCGCTCATCCTCCAGTCAATCGCTCCTGTTAGGAGCAAAGGCAATAGCGTAAGAGGGCCTGCGTACCACCAAATAAGCCCAAAGACCCAACCCCAGGCTCCAGCCATGGCAAAGCTCGAGGACTCATCTCGGAACAGCAGGCCAAAGCTCATCCCGATCAAAACACTCACGAGTATGTGGACAAAGAGTCCGCTTAGGGTCGACAAGTGCACATCGACGCCGACTACATGGGAGAGAACTCCCGCGGCGAGCATGAGGGGACTGGCGACGACGCCTCCCACAAGACCCGCAATCGCTCCCCATTCGAGAGAGAGCAACACGCGAAGTCCTAAACCATCGGTTTCCCGGTTAAGAGGATCGGATTGCACGAAGAGTCGCAGCCACATCCGGTCAACCGCAGCGTAGATCACCCCTAACATAAGACCGTAGAAAATATAGCCGATGAGATCGCTAAAGAGGTCACCTGCGGCGTCGACGTTCCAGTTCAGAGGAGATTTTGAAAGAAGAGGAAACAACGTCAGCGGCCCTGCAAACCAGCAGAGAAGCGCGAACCCCAGGCCCCAGCCCATCGACGACCCGTATCCTCGTACGTCGTGTTGAAAGAGGATTCCGAATGTGATCCCAACCAGCCACGCCACACCGAACTGCAGCATCACGTTCGCCATGTGTGACTGTGAGAGTGCCAATCCGCCGATGAGCGGGAAGAAGTCACCTCGAAGCAACCAATATCCGAAGATAAGGCCGCCCGTAAGACCTGAGAGGCCGCCTGAAACAATAGCGCGACCCCAGTGTATGGGCGTCCGGTCCGCGCGGCGACTTCGAAGGATTCCTAGCACAACGCCGACGGGCGCTCCGATGCACAGGATGTCCGCTATCAAGTCTGGAAACCGCTGGCGTGCAAATTCCAGGTCCGACATCGATCCGGACATCGCCCCGTGTGTGCCTCTTCCAAACAAGAAATCGATCACGGGAACGACGCACCACATCAGCAGTGCTGCGCTTGAGCCCCAAAGCAAACCCGCACCGGGGCTCGAGCAACGAGTCGCAAAGCATATCCCAAAGATGATTCCGAAGATCGCACCGGTGAACGCCGAGGTGAGCGGCGATGATCCAAGGGCGAGGCCCGCACAGATCCCGCCGATGAGGCCTAGAGCGAGGCCGAGCACAACATCGGGCAGGCGCGCTGAAAGGGACTGGCTTTCGGCGAGCGTCGAACCAGACGAAGTTGGAAATGACAATTTCACTTTGCCCCTCCGAGATCGATGGTTTGAATCACGTCACGCGGGAAAAATATCTCAAGCGTCCAAGCCATCAATACGCGGATCTTTCTCTCGGCCCCTGGCAGCTTGGCGACGTAGATGCCTCGCCACATGAGCCAGGCGAGAAGTCCTGAGAATCTGACGGAATGAGTCCTCGAGAAAGGCAGCGTCAGCTCAGCGCAAGCGGTCTGATGACCAATGACACACAACGAACCCAAAGAATCGAAATGAAACGGCTTGCCCGGTTTACCGCGTAATTGTGCACGAATATTCCGAGCGACGGTTTCCGCTTGTCTCAAGGCGAATTGCGCTGTGGGAGGGCAAGGTTTCTTGGTTACGGCGTCGGAGACCACAGCACAATCCCCAAGAGCCCACACGCCAGGGTGCTCGACCAGCGCCATCGTTTCATTGAGTGACAAGGCTCCGCGCTTGTCCTTGGCAACGTTTAGGACAGACAGTAGCGAGTTAGGAATGGTTCCCGCAGTCCAAACGAGTGTCTCGGTGGGTATTTCCTCATCGGTCAAGGTGACGAGGCCACGCTTGGCCGCTGTGAGGCGCGTGCCGAGGCGGAAGTTTACGCCGCGTTGCTTCATTTTTTCAAGCGCGTATGCGGCCAGAGATTCACTCAGCTCCGGCAGAATCCTGTTGCGTGAATGCACCAGAATCACAGAGATCTCTTCTCTAGAAAGGTTGCGATAGTCAGCCAGGATGCCATGAGCAAAATCGTTCAGTGCTCCGGCAAGCTCGACTCCGGCAAAGCCACCGCCGGCGATCACAAAGGTGAGGAGCCGTTTTCGAACTTCCGGATCGGATTCCGCATCAGCGCTTTCGAACATGTCCACCAAATGATTGCGTATACGGATGGCGTCGAGCAGGCTCTTGAAATCAAATGCGACCTCTTCCACTCCAGTCAGCCCAAGATAATTCGACTCCGATCCCAACGCGAGAACCAGGTAGTCATAGGCCACGGTACTTTCTCCAGAAGGACTGCTGCTCTGTCTCAGGTGAATCTTCCGGTCGGCGAGATCGATGTTGACGGCGCGTCCTCTGATGAAGTTTGTCTGACGAAGCGCGCTCCGTAAGGGAGTACTGATGTGGCTCGGTTCGAGGCTGCTGCCGGCTACCTCAGCGAGCATTGGAGTGAAGAGCAGAGCGTTTGTCTCGCTGATCAGGGTGATCGAAACCCCATCATCCTTTTCCAGTACGCGTTCAAGCACCTCCGCTGTCTTCATCCCTCCAAAGCCGCCGCCCAGAATCACGATGCTGCGTCTCTTTTCAGCGCCTTCCCGTTCGATCGGTACTTTCGTGGCCGGTATGAGCGGTAAAACATATGCGGTCACTTTGAGACAAATTCCAAAGAGCGCGGCGAAGGATACCCAGCTAATCAGAGAAAAGAAGTGCGACTGTAAGTCCGCCGCACTCCATTCCATGTGGGTCCCGGTGGCGACGGGGGTGACGACCAGCTTACTGAGTCCCCATAGCGGAACGCACCACGAGGCCGCGCCCATAATGCTGTCAGCGTATGTATCGCGTTCGGGCTCATCCCCGACGGCATAAATGATGCCTGCCGCGAGAGCAATCAAGAGATCGACAGGGGATAAGAGCGAGCGCAGTAGGAAGGGTGCAAACGCCACGGCGCAAGCTATGGAACCCTGAATCGTTCGTCGAAGTATTCGAGTCATAAGAGTAGGTCTGGAGCAGGCGCCAGGATGACGTGCAGCATCAGCAAGACACAGTGACCGTACCTTTGATCCGGATTTGTGTCAAAGGTTACGAGCCAAGATCGCGTTCGCATCTCTCCCCATTTGCAGGAACAACGGCGAGTCGGTGCCGTCTATGAAGATTAAGTAAGTGCGAACTGGCCAGCCAGGTTGGCGAGACCACAGCGTCTCCATTTTTCCCGCGCATTCGCTCCGGTTTTAGCTTCTCAGGCGTCTATATTCTATGTTCTCAGCACCGCCTGGGAGACAGGAGACGAAACGACGCCCGTCAATCGCAGAGATTTCCTCCTCAATGTGGCTGGCGCGGCATCCGCAGCCACGCTTAGTGGCTGCTCAGAAGGCTCCACTCCTTCGGCGCTGTCACTGCCCGCGCCATCGGCATCGCATATTGACCACATCGTCGTCGTGATGATGGAAAATCGCAGCTTCGATCACTTACTGGGCTGGTTGCCCGGGGCCAACGGCCAACAGGCAGGTTTGACATTCCTTGACAGCAAGGGCGAGGCTCATCCGACCTCCCGGCTCAGCACCTTCGTCGGCTGCTCCCACCCCGACCCGGATCACACCTATGCCGGCGGTCGAAGCGAATACAACAACGGCAAAATGGACGGGTGGTTGCGCACCACCACCAACGACACCTTCTCGATTGGCTACTACGTCGAGCAAGACCTGCCCTTCTTCAGCGCCCTGGCGCGTAACTTCACCACCCTCGACAACTATTTCTCCTCGATTCTCTCTTCCACCGCGCCCAATCGTATCTTCCAGCATGCTGGGCAGACTGACCGGCTCTCCAACACCAACGCTCTGTCCACTCTGCCGACCATCTGGGACAGGCTCGCGGCCGCCGGCGTAAGCAATAAGTACTACTTTTCGAACGTGCCTCTTCTCTCTTTCTGGGGAGACAAGTACATCGGGATATCCGCCTTTTTTACAGATTTCCTGACCGATGCGGCCACCGGCAATCTGCCCGCGGTCTCCTTCGTCGATCCCAGGTTCACCCTTCTCGACAATGGCGATGGCAACGACGACCATCCTCACGCGGACCTGCGCAACGGGGAAGCCTTTCTCTACCAGGTCTATCAGGCAATCACGAGCGGCCCAGGCTGGAAGAACACAGTGTTGGTTGTGAATCGCGATGAGTGGGGCGGCTTTTTCGATACCGTGCCGCCGCCGCGGGTGATCGCGGCCAACGACTTGGATACTGACCTCGTAGACGGCAGGGCACTGCTGGGTTGCCGCGTGCCGGTGATTGTTGTATCGCCTTTCACGCGTGGTAAACCAGCCACTCCGCGGATTAACTCGCAGCTTTACGACCACACTTCCGTGCTCAAGCTGATCGAATGGCGCCACGGTCTGCCGCCACTCGCCAGACGAGACGCCTCGAACGAAGTCGGTAACCTCGCCGAGGCTCTCAATTTCGCCCAACCTGACTACTCTGTGCCCAGCCTGCCCCACGTGCCGCCGCATAGCCCAACGTCGTGTGTGATTTTTGAGCTAGGCAGCAAGGTCGACAATGAGAGCTACGACTTCAACATTCTGTTGCGTTCGGAACTCACCGCCAACTGGCCGCTTCCGCATGGCGTTCTTCGCAAGTGACCCATATCAGGAGTGTTTTCTGGCGGCAGAATATGGGGTGGCCTCGCGCTGGAGTCGTTTCGCAACCTCGCCGCAGCGAGCAACCTCGCCGCAGCGAGCAACCTCGCCGCAGCGAGCAACCTCGCCGCAGCGAGGCCGACCGATTGCTTACTTAGACAATGTGTTCATTCGCTGTTCTAAAACAGCTAGTGTAGTGCGTCACAAATACGATCGTGTATTTCGTGGGTGTGGCTTTAAGGATCTTGGCTAGCCGCAGACTCGGGTGCCCCATATCTCGCACGTACTTGTGCGAGATGTGGGACAAGAGTCACTCTCTCCCCGAAACTCTCGACTCACCACAAAGACTGGTCGGCTAAGGTCCTTGAATTCCCCATATCTCGCAACAAGTGCGAGATATGGGGCACCCGAGTCCATGGCAGGGTAAGATTTAGGACGCTTGATTACATCCCGGGATAAACGACCATCTGTGTGACGGACTACACTAGGTATTCGTCTGTGCCCGCACCAAAGACGCAACGAGAAGATCCAGGTCGGCGGGATTGACGTCGCTGACGGCGACAATGCAGAGCTCTCGGGTGGTCGCGGAATCGATCGTGAAACCCGCATGGGTTGTCGACGGCGCAGCGAGCATGGGGACGTTCGTTCGCTGGGTCAGGAAGATGGAAACCTCATGCTTATGAATGGTAAAAAGAAGCAACGCAGCGGGTTGGCCATGGAAATAGGTGAGGTCTGCACCTTTGAGGACGGTGTCGGGTGGCAACGCTACCGCTTCGGGCAGATTGAAGCTGAAAGGAAGACGGCCCTGAAACCAGGGTTTGACGGTGTGGCGATCTGTGGAGATCACCTGTGGAGCCGCTCCGCTGGCGAGCGTGGCGAGATGCTGGTCGAGAAGCTCGGCGGCAAGCGTATTGGTTTGATGAATCTGACGCCAGCCCAGCAATGACGCCACGAGCAGAAGGGCAGCGGCGAGAGTGGCCCAGGCTCCGGGGCGAATCGAGTCGATGTGCGCCGTCTTCTTTGTCTGCGACGGCGCATGCAGCTGCGTGGTGAGGCGGGCGAGTGTTTCAGCCGTTGGTGAGAAGCAATGCCCTGCGTGCGCAGTGGCGGCTTTGAGCTGCGTGACCGAGAGAACTCGAAGCGCACAGGAATGGCAGCCGTTCAGATGCTGTTGAGCTTTCTGCAGTGCAACAGCCGAAAGTTCGCCGTCGATGAAGGCGCTGAGCGTCTGCAGGTCGAGATGGTCAGTGTGTTGGGTCATTGAGATTTACCGAGTTGCAGCATCAAAAGTTCGCAGAGGGCGTCGCGCGCATCCGAAATGCGCGACGTCACGGTGCTGACGGGGATATCGAGGACGAGGGCGATCTCTTCGTAGCGGAGTTCTTCTACGTCGCAGAGAAGAAGCACGTCGCGAAGGGTGGGTTGAAGCTGACGAACGGCAGGGCGAAGTGCTGTTTGGCTGTCGATGTAGACGAGGTTGTCTTTTCGAGCGTGGTTGGTTTTGGCCGCGCCGACCGCGAGGGGAGCAAATCGAAGGCCCGTGCGGGCAATCGCCGCTTTCAACTCTTTGCCCGAAACAACATAGAGCGAGCAAAGGTGGCAGCACTTCACATGTTGCCGAATTCTCTCTTCTTCGCCGACGTGTAGCTCATCGTCGATGAAGTGGTTCAGCGTGCACGGATCAATATGTTTCCTACCCCGTTCATCTTGCATCATAGAGACGCTCCGAGTTGCAGCCGCAAGAGTTGACGAAGGGCTAGCCGGGCGCGTGAGATACGAGACGTGACCGTGCCGATTGGCAGGCCGAGAACAAGAGCGATATCCTTGTACTTCATCTCCTCAACATCGCAAAGCAAGAGGACTTCGCGAAGCGCTGGCTGCAGCTGTTCGAGAGCGGCTTGCAAAGCCATTTGGTTGTCGAGACGAATGACGTTGTCCTCCGGACTCGGGTCGGCTGCGGCGAACTCGAACGCGGAGACGTGGTCTTCAAGAAAGACAGTGCGGGAAGCAACAATACCGGTACGCGAGGTGAGGAAGGTATTGCGCAGAATGCAAAATATCCAAGCCTTGAAGTTGGTGGAAGTCTGGAAAGAGTCAAAGGCGCGGAGTGACTTGAAGAAGGTCTCCTGGACAATATCTTCAGCCTCTGCGCGGCTCCCGGCAAGCCAGAAGGCATGGTTGTAGAGCGAGACCAGGAGCGGCAACGCGAGTTCCTCAAAAGTTGCGCTCTGGGCGTCCGGCGGCCTAGTGCGGGATGCCTCGGTTTGTCTGAGGTTGGGCGCTTCCAGCGACATCGCGGTTAAAGCATGTGACCGTTGAGAACTGGGCATTTCTACTGCTAACCGATTCGCAGACCATTTATTCCATGAATTGTTTGTGTCGCCGTTGAGAATAAAAGTCGACTTCGTCAGTTCTGTGAGTGTAGGCAATCACAAACACACGGAGCTCAGTATGAATCGGTTTAAGGAAGACGAAATAGTACAGCAAGATGAAGCTGCCCTGCGGACTGCAGGCGATGGCATCGACCGGCGCAATTTTCTTGGATGCATGGCGTGGGCCGGCACAGGTCTATTGTGGTCGATGGTCGGCGGCGTACCAGCCTCCAAGCTCCTCGCGCAAACCGCGAAGGGTGGTTCCTCGTCGCTCGGAAAGGCTGCGGACTTCACATTTGTGCAGATCAGCGACAGTCACATAGGCTTCAACAAAGGTGCAAACCCGAATGTGACCGGCACACTCACCAAGGCGATCGACAAGATCAATCTGGCGTCGGCAGGCGGCAAAGCGCCAGATTTCATGATCCATACCGGCGACATCACGCAGAACTCCAAGGCGGCGGAGTTCGATACGGCCGCGCAGGTAATCAAGAGCGCAAAGGTTGACGAGGTGTTCTACGTTCCCGGCGAGCACGATTTTCTCGATGACGGCGAGCAGTTCAAGGGACGTTTCGGCAAGGGAACCCAAGGCAATGACTGGTACAGCTATAACCACAAGGGCGTTCACTTTGTGGGTCTGAACAATTGCGTGCAGGTCGATGCGATGGGCAACATGGGCGGAGATCAACTGGCGTGGCTGAAGTCTGATCTTGCGGGACTGAGCCATTCGACCCCGATTGTAGTTTTCGCGCATATTCCGCTTTGGATGGTCTATGAGAAGTGGGGCTGGGGCACAAAAGATGGTGAGCAGGCGCTCGCGATGCTTAAACCCTTTGGCTCGGTGACCGTCTTAAACGGCCACATTCACCAGGTCGTTCAGAAGGTAGAAGGCAACGTCGCTTTTCACACCGCCATGTCAACCGCCTTTCCGCAACCCGCACCAGGGGCCGCGCCGAATCCTGGTCCGATGGTGGTTCCCGCCGGCACGCTGGAAAGTGTACTGGGAGTGACCAATGTCAAGGTCGTTCGCGGGCATAACCATCTGGCCGTAGTCGACTCCACGCTGGCAGTTTGAGGCGCGGGCAATGGTGGCAGTGCACGATCGAGCATCCTCGATCGAGCATCCTGGACGCCTCGGAGAAATGTTATGGAGACCACAGGTCAGGATTGTTCCCTGATCCGGGCGGCGCAAGGCGGTAATCACGCCGCATTTGAGCAGTTGGTGCACGCCCACGATCAGGCTGTTCTGAGACTCGCGTTTCGGATCACCGGATCGCGGAGCGATGCCCAGGACATCCATCAAGAGACTTTTCTGAAAGCTTACAGGAAGCTGGGTAACTTTCGGTTCGAGTGCGCCTTCTCTACCTGGATCTATCGCATTGCCACCAATGTCTGCCTGGATCACCTGCGGAGAAATCGAGCGCGCGCAGAAGGGAACGCGCTGGAGTTGAACGTTGACAACTTCCTGAACCAGGTCTCGGACGATAGGCCGGTCAGCAATCCGGAGCGGCAATTGCTGCGCCTGGAATTGGGGTTCCACATTGCACGCGCTCTGCGCAAGTTGACGCCTCGTGAGCGCCTGCTGTTTGAGCTGAAGCATTTTCAGGGGCTAAAGTTGCGGACGGTAGGCGAGATCCTCAATTGCTCTGAATCGGCGGTCAAGATCAGTTTGTTCCGAGCCACGAAAAAACTACGTCTCCATTTGGAGAGGTATGCAAAGGGGATTGCGAAGCAGCGCTCTGATCAAGACCCGAGTCAAACCGCGATCCTGCCACGTACGAGAAACCTGCGACGATCCGACACTTTGGCATCGACCGCGAGTCTTCCAATGCGTGAACGGCGATCGGCTGCCGGCGCGGTAAGCTTGTATGGCGATAAGGCGTCGTCCCCGTTTGTTAGTAGTGCGCTACGATTCACGGCTAAGGCCGTAGCAATCTCCATCCTGTTGTTGACTTCTACTTATGCTTTTGCTTCCGCCTTGGACAACAGTCCAACAGCGCTTGCCATCCTTCAGGCAAAGGCGGATCAAGTCCATGCAGTAGACCGGTGCTTTCTCTATGCCGAACTCGTCAGCCGGATGACGGACATAGCCGGCCAACAGTTCGAGGCGGGTAATTCGGCGCAGGCTTCCGAAACCCTGAAACTTGTGGAGCGGTATGTGGAGAAGATCCATACGGTCATTGCCGATGACCGCAAGAAGCAAAAAAATGCCGAATTGCTTATTCGGCGCACGTCCTTTCGCCTCAAAGACCTGCTGGGCGAAGCCGCGTATGAAGACCGCCCCGCTCTGCAGACAACGTTGAATCAGCTGAATCAGGTCCAGTCGGAGCTCATGGTGCGAGTCTTCGAAAGGTAAGTTGGGAATCGAGCAGGTAGCACGACCACGTCGTTAGAGCATTTTCGCAATGGGTGTAGACGGTTTCGCCGCAGCGAGCAACCTCGCCGCAGCGAGCAACCTCGCCGCAGCGAGCAACCTCGCCGCAGCGAGCAACCTCGCCGCAGCGAGCTAAGCCACCGACCTTTACGTGGTTTTCTCTCAAAGAAAACCACACCTCACTGCTCTTACTAGACCACAGTCATTGCGAAAATGCTCTAGTCTTCCACCCGCTCAAAGTGAAGCAGCATGTGATCGCCGATCGTCCGCACCAAAGGCAACTTGGAAATATGCCTGTCGATAAGGCACAGCAGGCTAAGCACCCGTGGGTATTTGACGAGAAGTGGGTAGAGATAGGACGGCGGTACCGCTACACCAATCCCGGTGCAGGCGCGCATAACAAAAAATGGTGAGAACCATTTCCTGAGTTCCCCCAGGGTTGCATAATGCATGTTCACAGCCGCAGCCGAATCCCCTGCGTTCTCGCTAGCGATCCCCGCGGACCTGCGAAATGCGCTGTGAAACTTGCCGTGGAACAAAAACCAAAGTGTTTCTGAGAGGCAGAACCGAGTAGAAACACAGACGAGGACCGGAGCACCCACGGGAACCAGGGACGCCAGGTCGGCAGCAACTCGATGGAGGTCGGTGAGACCGTTCACTCCGGAAAGGTTGGCCAACGCACCGTCGAACAATCCACCGGAGCGAAGCTTCGACACATGCGCCGTCGCGAGAAGTTCCAATCGGATTGAAGCCCGAGGTTGTTGAGCCCGGATGCGATGCCGAGCTGTCTCGATCATGTGCTCCGATGCGTCACAGGCGACAACAGAGACGCCCAGGTACAGTGAAAGCAGGAGCGCTTCGTCTCCGGTACCACAATTGAGTTCCAGAATTTGCTCGCCAGGTTGGAAGATCTCGCAAAGTACTTCCCATACGGCAGAGCGCTGCGCACAGGGCGTCCTTGCGCGGGCAAACAGGTTGTCATACCTCTCGGCCAGACTGTCACATAGCAAATCGTTTGACTCCGAACTTCGGACGACGTTCATGCTCACAACTCCTAAACAGATCAGCCGAGGCGGTATGAATACGTTGTGACCCAGGTCGTCATGCGATCCGTCTGAGCGTATTCGTGAAAGGGTCTGTGGAGGTAAACGGGGCTCTGTGCAATTTATTCCTCACAAATGGGAATAATCGTGCCGGATTCCAGTTTTTACTTCTAGAGAAGGAGCTGGAGCTTCCACGGCGAGGACGGTATCTCGATCGCAGGTATCGTGATCCTGACCTTGTTAGCTGGGCGTCAGTGCCGGTCTGTCAAAGCGATACGGGTGAGTAACTACGGACAAGCGGAGAAGTGTTTTAAGGCAGTCAACCAGCTTGCACAAGCGGCTGATGCGGCTGAGCGAGACGGCTAACTACTGTTAGCCCGTATAAATTGGTGTCCTCCAATACGCCAAACCAAGGCCAGCTAGTGTAGTCCGTCACAAATACGATCATGTATGTCGTGGGTGTGGCTTTAAGGATTTTGTCTAGCCCAAGACTCGGGTGTGGACTCGGGTGCCCCATATCTCGCACGTACTTGTGCGAGATGTGGGACAAGAGTCACTCTCTCCCCGGAACTCTCGACTCACTGCAAAGACTGGTCGGCTAAGGTCCATGAATTCCCCACATCTCGCAACAAGCGCGAGATATGGGGCACCCGAGTCCATGGCAGGGTAAGATTTAGGACGCTTGATTACATCCCGGGATAAACGACCATCTGTGTGGCGGGCTACACTAGCATGTATTCGCTGGCCTTTTCTTTTTACTTCAGCAACGACCGCAAAATTCACCGGGGTGGTAGCAGACTGCGTCGCAACTTCTCAGAGTAATGAGCTATGTATTCGGTCGATTGACAAGTGCCGAGCACAATTTGCCCAGGTGCAACCGTCACCGCATCCAGAATTCGATATCTCTCCGTCCCCGCTCATTTACACCAACCGCCGGGTCGGAAGACGGTCTTCCATACCCGTGAGGCCTCTATTCCTGTCCTTGCCGCGTCATTGCTTGCTTAGGCAGAGACAATTTTGCGTTGTTTTGTCGCGGCCTCCAGGAGAAGTGAATGAGATATAGAGAGTTATATAAATAATCCGAGGGCGGCTGGATAGCGCTGAAGAGGTGCTGTTTTTTAACCTTATGGAAACCTACTGTCGGGTTGTAGTTAGAAGCGTTTTCATCTCGATGCGGCGCACAAAGATACTGCGACTATTGCCATGACTCGTAAGTATCAGCACGTCGAATGGCTTCTGCAAGAAACGATTTACCGTGTATGTGCCTGCGGGGAGCGTTCCGAAAAATAAAATCAGCGAGTCTCTTCGGCTCCCGTCTCGTTTTGGGCATGCTCGTTCGCGCGAATCTGCGCACATATCTTTCGCTGCTTTGCGCCTTCGGCCGGTCGACCGCTTTTGTTGAAGGCGGTTCCCAGGATGTAGTGCGCCTGAGCATCGTTCGGCTCAAGGGCTATTGCTCTTTGCAGCGGCTCGATCGCCGCGTCCGGTTGTTCAAGCGAGATTCTGGCCTCGCCCAGCTCCAGCAGTGCGTCTCGATACCCAGGATTCACGGCCAATGCCGCTTCAAGATACGGAATCGCTTCGGCGGGCTTATTACGTCGCCCGCGCAGAATCTGGCCCAGGGTGCAGTTGGCGATCGGGTCCTTCGGGTAGCTGCTTAATTCTTCGTGGAACTCGCGCTCGGCTGCATCAATATTGTCGTTTCTCCAGTAAATGACGCCGAGCCCCGTATGAATGCCCGGATAGTGGGGATCGGCGGTGCGCGCGGCCTCAAACTCCTTGACGGCGTCGTCCTGGCGGTAGAGCTTGTCATCCGCCATGGCCATCATCACGTGCGCCTCGGCGGAGTCGGGATGGATCGCCATGATTTGGCTAAACACCCCAGTCACGGCGGAATAGTTCTTTGTCCGCAGGTACGCTTTTCCCAACATGTCAAGCGTTTGCAGATCCGTAGGCTCGAGTTTGTGTGCCGCCTCGAGATATTGCGCGGCTTCGCTGTAGCGGTCCAAGGCAAACAGGTCAAGGCCGGTGAGATCGAGCGCCTGGTAGCTGGACGTTTCCTTTGCGTAGGCCTGAAGCAGGGGAAGCGCCGGTTTATATTCGTGGGCGCGAAAATAAGCTACGCCAAGATTCCTCTGGGTAACCGAGTCGTCCGGCTTGAGCCGCAGCGCGCGCTCATACAGCGCAATCGCTTCCTGTTCCCGCTGTTGGCGAACAACGCAGATCGCAAGGTTGTTGAGGATAGGGACCGACTTCGGATCCAGGACGAGCGCCGAACGAAAGGCCTTTTCGGCGCCGGCATAATCACCCTTCTGCAAAGCGGCCGATCCGTTGATCACCGCCTGTTGCAGCGTGCTTCGCGTGGCCGCCACGCTCTGCCCGAGGCCGATGTGCTCTCCGCTCCAGCAGAGCAAGAGGATCGCGGCCACCGCTCCCAACCGAATTCCTGTCGGCACGCTCATAACCTGTTCGCCGGTCGCCGCCCACTCCCGCAGCGTGAACAGGCCATGAGTCGGAACTGTGATCGTATCACATTTGTTTTGGGTGTCATCTCAAAACTCGCCATTCCCAAGACCTGATATTTCGGGAGCAATAAACAGAAAAACGAAGAGTCCCTTCTTCTGGTCCGGAGTGCTTTACCTGCTTACCGCAGAGCAACAACTATATCCGCCCAGCAGGCCAGCAACTGAACTAGGGTGGTCGTAACGAGAGAAAAAGCAGCGTCGCAGGAACAAATTGATAAAGCAGCTCTATAACTGATGCATATTCCTGCCGATTCACAATCTCCTGAAAAGTTACAGACCATCGGGAAAAAATAATGCTGGAGTATGAAAAATTTGAGCGCGTGAAAACCCAGAAGGTGCGTTCGCTCTTCGATTCCAGGGAGAGGGCTCAACTCTGCAAACAGAATAGAAATTTTGCTTGCAATCCCTATGCAACCGATCTACCGTGCAACATAACGTTCATGTAACGTTCATATACAAACTCGACAACTGTGCAGGTCGAACGTCCTTGCTTCCCGGAAGAACCTTGTCTTATCCGCGAGAGCATACCTCACTAGCCATATACGGAACGAAAGCATCTTGATTTACCGGCTCGTCGTTCGTTGCACGGGCAGCCCAGGTGATAGCAGGCCGAATCTCTTGAGGAAACACAGCTAGATGTTTCCCGGGAGGCAAATCCACGCAACGTCAAATTGTTTTTCAATGAGGCCATTGAATGGGAAAGTACATACGCAGATTCTCTTTGCTGCTTCTTCTCGGGTTAAGTTGTTCGAATCTTTCGCTGGCACAGGAAGTTGAGTCGACGATCACCGGGAACGTGACCGACGCATCGGGTGCCGTGATTCCGGGCGCCAAGGTCGAAATTTCCAACGTGGCCACCAAGGGCAATGCAAGAACGCTCCAGACAGACAAGAGCGGGAGCTACACGGCCACCAATCTTGCTCCCGGAACCTATACCGTCACTGTCTCGGTGCCTGGTTTTAAGGCCTTCAAGGCGCAAAACGTCACGATCTTTGTAGCGCAAAAGCGAACCGTGGATGCGCAGCTTCAGACCGGCGCGGTCAATGAGACTGTATCTGTGCAGGCGAACGCCGTCGCCATCGAAACTTCCAGCAGCGCACAGGCCGGTACGGTCAGCGGTACCCAGGTGCGAGAACTGGAACTGAGCAATCGCAATTTTGAGCAGTTGGTCACTCTGCAGCCCGGCGTAGTCAGCGGACTTGGCGATGAGACCGGATTCGGCCTGAACAACACCAGCACAGTTGCCGTGAACGGCGCTCGGTCCACGGCCAACAACTGGTCGGTGGACGGGGCCGATATTAACGACAGCGGGTCAAACTCGACGCTACTCAACGTGCCCAGCGTCGACGCCATTCAGGAATTTACACTCGAGCGCGGCACCTACGATGCCAGCTACGGCCGCAGCGCGGGCGCCCAGGTGCTCGTAGCGACCAAGCAGGGAACCAGCCAATACCACGGCGACGCCTACGAATTTGTCCGCAACAACATATTGAACGCGAATACATATTTCGGGAACCAAGTCCCCGATCCGCAGCGTGGCATTGAGCGGTATAACAACTTCGGCTTCACCCTGGGCGGTCCGTTATGGATTCCCAAAGTCTACAACCGCGGCAAGGACAAGACGTTCTTCTTCTGGTCGGAGGAATGGCGCAAGGTAACCGTGCCCCAGACCCTCAGCGTGACTGCTCCCACCACCGCGCAGCTCAACGGCATTGTTGCCGGCGACATTACGGCAAGCGCTCCAGCCGGTTGCGTTACCTACGATGCGGCATTGCAGCAAAGCACCATCAACCCCTCCTGCTATAGCCAAAACTCCAAGGTCTATCTGGCAAATGTTTTCGACCACTTCGCGGCCAACAGCGGTGGCAACAACGTCTCGACCTTCTCTTCGCTGCAGAACTTCCGCCAGGACATCATCCGCATCGATCACAACTTCAGCGACAAGATCCACTTCTTCGGCCGCGCTATCCAGGATGACACGCCGGAGGGCTTCCCCACAGGTCTTTTTGCGGCCGCGAACTATCCCAACCTGGTCAACACCGCCGTCAATGCTCCGGGCGAAAACGTGGTGGGAAACCTGACCTACACCATTACCCCGAATCTTGTGAACGAAGCTGAATTCGCCTATTCGCAGGGAACCATCAGCGCCACGCTGAGCGGCGTCGCCAACTCTCCCACGGTCGCCGCCGCTCTCACGAACAATACCGCTTACACGGACCCCTACGGACGTATCCCGAGTGTCAGCTTCACCGGCGGCACGATCACGGGTCTGGCACAGGCCAGCGCTCCTTACCACGAACGCAATCTGGACCGAACTTTCTTCGACAATCTCTCGCTCACTCACGGCAAGCACACGTTTCGGGTTGGTTTCTCCGTATCGCAGTTGCTGAAGACAGAGAATGCTTCGAAGGCGCCGCCAGCTTCAACTTCAATACCTGGCAGGATTTTCTTCTGGGTAACGCAAGCATCTACACGCAGGCCAGCCGCGATATTATTCCCGATCTTCACTACATCAACGTGGAAGCCTACGGACAGGACGATTGGAAGGTGACCCCGCGGTTGACCTTGAACCTTGGACTGCGCTGGAGCTACTTCCCGTCTCCGACGGATTCAAACAACACGCTCAATAACTTCCTTCCGTCGTTGTACAATCCCGCTCTGGCGCCTGTAATCGATGCGAGCGGCAAATTTGTCGCAGGAACAGGCTCTGCCCGCCACCTACACCAACGGCATCATTTTTCCCGTGGGTGCGGCATGCAATGAGGCCAAGGCCATATCTCCGGGCGTGACCTGCTCTCCGTTTGGGGCGAGGGTCAATCCGAATTCAAATAAAAACTTCGGCCCACGCGCCGGCTTTGCATACGCTCCCACCCGGGACGGTAAATTGTCCATCCGTGGCGGCTTCGGACTCTTTTATGACCGCACGCTGAACGGCATATGGGAGCAGAATGCGTTCACCGACCCGCCGCTGGTGCAGACCTCCACGGTCAATAACACGAGTTTCGACAATCCACTGGCCGGCTCGGCGTCGGCTTCACTGGCGCCGAACCCTCTTAAGTTGACCGGCAGCCCAACGTTCAAGGTGCCTTCTTATGCCTCCTATAACTTGTCGCTGCAGCAGCAGATTGAGCAAAACACGATCTTCGAGATTTCGTATGTCGGTACATCAGGCCGGCAGTTGCTCGGTGAGGTGGATCTGAACCAGCCGACTCTCGCCGCCAGGGCTGCTAACCCGACGGCCAACGTAAATGCTGTACGGCCGTTCCTGGGCTATTCCTACTTCAAGCAGCGCGCTCCCGGCTTTACCGATAACTACAATTCGTTGCAGGTGTCTCTGAACCGTCGCGTCGCCAATGGCCTGACGCTTGGTATTGCTTACACCTGGTCCAGGAACCTTACCACTCAATCCAACGATCGCGACACGGCGAGTACCGATACCTACAATCGGAGACTGGACTACGGTCCGTCGTCGCTCAATACGCCGCAGATCTTCATCGCAAACTATGTTTATCAGTTGCCGTTCTTTAGCGCTCAGCAGGGATTCACTGGCCATGTTCTCGGCGGTTGGGAACTCTCTGGCATTACGTCGGTCGAAACCGGACAATCTGCGACTGTTACGCAGGCAAGCGATCCGTTTGCCTGCGTCATTCCGCAAAACACTCCAAATGTCTGCGTTGTCGGAACCCCGCGGGAACCTATCCGGGAGGGCTGGGTATCAGCTCACCGAACGGGAGCATCGCTCCGCGTGCGGACCAGATTGCGCCCATCACCCGCCCCAAGCAGTTTAAACAGTTCTTCACGACCTCTTCCTTCGCTCCGGCTGTGGGCCACTTTGGCACGAGCAGCAACGGCTCGTTCGTGGGGCCCGGCTTCCAGAACTGGGACCTGGGAGCGATCAAGAACGTTAAAATCGGCGAACGCTACAAGTTACAGTTGCGCGGAGAATTCTTCAACGCCTTCAACCACACAAACTATTCGGCAGTCGATACCAACATATCGGATACCAATTTCGGACAGGTAACCAACACCCATTTGCCGCGCAGAATTCAGATCGGAGCCAAGCTGAACTTCTAGAGCAGAACCCGTATCGATGTACCGGAATAACATTGGCCTGACTGGATTTCTCTTGATGAGAAATCCAGTCAGGCTTTTCTGTTGCCGAGCACAGTTATGCGGGGTTTGCCGCAACCTCGGTCGAACGCTCGCGGGCGGGCTGCCGCGGTCTCTTGAAGTACAGAGACCGCGGGTTGCCATTTGTACATTTTTAGAGCCATGGAGTCAGGGGCGGCCCCCCGGCAGACTTGATCCGTGCCAGCCCCGGACTTTACAGGCTGCGGAAAAAGGCCCACTTTGTTGAGGGGTACGGGTTTAACAAGTTGCGGACAAGCTCCTGCCTCCAAAGGGGCGCGATCACGTTAGGTAGGGCACGGCCTTTAGGCCGTGCCAACGAACCACCACATTCGACGGCCTTTAGGCCCTGAGGTACATTTTTCCCATCGGCCCGGTGTTCCTGCAGAGAAGAACGTACCTCAGGGCGATAATGCTCGCTGAGGCGATAATGCGAAAATGCTTCAGAGCCCGAGGCCGCTCAGAAACATGTCGATCTGCCGTTCGAAGCGAGATCGATCATAAGAAATCAAGGCCATGCGCCACAGACCCTGCAGGTAAGTGATGATGATGGGAACCACAAGCTCGGGGTCGAACTCTTGTGGCAGCCGCTTCGCCGCTTTGTCCTCACTTAGGCGAGCGACCATTCGCTGGGCAAGCATCGACATCTGTTCCTGTACGTACTCGCGTAACTCCGGTTCTGCGAGTACTTCGTGAGTGATGCTGCCAGCCATCAAACATATCGGCGAAGGCGTCGTCGGGTCGTCCAGACAGTCGAGCACTGTTTCGAAGAGCGCTCGCACCCCTAATGCAGCGGTGGGCGCGGAGAGAAAGGCCTCTCCACGACGAAGATTAACTGTCGCACTGTAGCGCTTTAAACATTCCAGGTAGGCGTTCTTCTTGCTCTCGAACGTGTTGTAAAAGGAACCTTCCCCGATGTTCATCTCATTGAGCAGGTCACGCAGGGACGTGCCGGCATAACCGGTCTCCCAAAAGAGACGAGTTGCTCGTTCGAGAGTTGTTGTGTAGTCGAACCCCAGAGCACGTGCCATGTGGTTATCTCGCTTCGTTGGAGTGACTGCTCTTGAGCAGCCTTGACAAGGGGTCCCACCCTGGGAGTATTTTGTAACAAGTACTACAATAAACCAAACGAGGTCGCACTGGATGGGCATTCTTAAGAACAAAATTGCATTGATTACCGGTGGAACCAGCGGCATAGGAGCTGCCACTGCGAAACGCTTCCTCGCCGAGGGAGCCACTGTTGTTGCCACGGGGTCCAGTGCTGCTTCTGTCGAGGCTGCGCGCAAGGAGCTGCCCGGAGTGGAGTTGCTCGTCTCCGATGCCGGCGACCCAGCGGCCGCGAAAACTCTGGTCGACCATGTGCGGGCAAAGCATGGGCGTATCGACGTCCTTTTCGTGAACGCCGGCATCGCCAGGGTCATGCCCGTTCAGGCTGTGGACGAGGCCCATTTCGACAACCTCTTCAGCGTCAATGTGCGCGGCCCGTATTTCCTGCTCAAGTACGCGGTACCTGTTTTGTCAGACGGTGGATCGATCATTCTTACCTCCTCCACCGCGGCCCTGCAAGGTATGCCGGGGTTGAGTGTTTACGCTGCGACCAAAGCGGCACTGCGTTCCTTTGGGCTCACCTTGGCGGTCGAACTGGCTCCTCGGTCTATCCGGGTCAACACCATCACTCCGGGGCCGATTAATACGCCAATCTCCGGAAAGATGGGTCTAACCCCGGAGCAAATGGCGGGTTTTGCTCAGATGATTGGGAAGCTCCCGCTTGCCCGGCCGGGACAGCCTGAAGAGGTTGCGGCGGCTGCTCTGTACTTCGCCTCCGATGAGTCGAGGTTCACTACCGGAACCGAGTTACGGATTGACGGCGGTCTCACCCTCGTCTAACGAAACCACGTCTTAAACGGAAAGCATCTTAACTGCGCCACGTCTTGCCTTCAGTCGGGCTTTGCGCGGTGCCTTTAACTTAAGGCGGGGTGGCTCACTGGCCACTCCGCAAGCCCACAAAAACGAGGAGAATGGAATGTCTTTACAACAGGCGACAGCGGAGTTCAAGGCAAAGGTTCAGGAAGGGCTAGGAGAGAACTTCAGCGTCCTAACCAAGGACATGGAGCGCGTTCGCGCGGCGCACACGATCGATAACGCGTTGAAGGTCGGGCAGTCCGCGCCTGATTTTACCCTTCCCGACGTGTTTGGCAATAACGTTTCACTCAAGTCGCTGCTGGCAAAAGGGCCGGTAGTGATCAGCTTCTACCGTGGCGAATGGTGCCCGTTCTGCAATCTCGAATTGCACGCACTCGAGCAGGCGTTGCCAAAGATGCGCGATCTCGGCGCGACGTTGATTGCGATCTCTCCAGAGAAACCTGACCACGGAATCGTTGTCGCCGAAAAGAACAAGCTGACCTTTCCAGTGCTGAGCGACTTTGGCAACAAGGTGGCACATCAATTCGGGATCGTCTTCCGGGTCGGCGATGAACTAACGGAGTTCTCTAAGAACGTCTTCAAGAACGATATTGCGCTCCGCAACGGTGAGAATTCCTATGAACTCCCAGTGCCGGCAACGTACGTCGTCGATACCACGGGCGTCATTCGCTTTGCCCATGTCGAGGTGGACTACATGGTGGGCCGCGCGGAACCTGATGCCGTCATCGCAGCGCTCCAGGGGATTCAAGTACACGCCTAAGTTAAGCGAAAGCTTTCTTACAGCGGTCATTCGAGGTGCATTGGCGCTTAGAGCGGTTTCACAAGGGTGAAACCGTTCTAAGCCGGATGCTTTTCGGGCTTAGAGGTACTGACCCCGGAACCGCGTGGCTTTTCAGCGCGCACTTCCTTAATGAGCCGAGCCACATCAGTTTCTGTGTAGCCTTTCAGGTTGCCGGGTGCCCCACATCTCGACCTTCCGCTTCTGCGCCCCGAACGAACCCTAATTAAAACAGGACGGGTGCCCCATGTTCGCATCGGCGTGCGTGGGCCGAAAACGACCGGGGTTTCACAGGGTGCGGAAAAACTCTGGTCCGGTGTAGCCCCGGACTTCACAGGCTGCGGAAAAACTCTGGTCCGGTGTAGCCCCGGACTTTTCACAGGCTGCGGAAAAACTCTGGCCCGGTGTAGCCCCGGACTTTACAGGCTACGGAAAAACTCTGGCCCGGTGTAGCCCCGGATCTTACAGGCAGCGGAAAAACTCTGGCCCGGTGTAGCCCCGGGCTTTACAGGCAGCGGAAAAACTCTGGCCCGGTGTAGCCCCGGACTTTACAGGCTGCGGAAAACTCACTTCTTTGAAGGGTACGGGCTTCAGCCCGTACGTAACTCCATTGCAACGAATCCGGCTTTAGCCGCTGAGGGAGAGATTCCTCTCTTACAGAGCCTTTTTCCGCAACCTCGCGAAGCCCCTTCAACCGTTTTCACTTCACCGGCAACAAATAACCGACATATACGTCAGGCAATGGCCGATCCACCGGCTTAATTGGCATCTATATGATGGCCCGGGGCAAGAGCGAAAGCGATCGACAGCCTTGCACGGACGTCAGATGATCACTTTGAGCAGCAGTCAGGAAACGTTGATCCGCATCACGAGACCGTGACAGGCAAACGCGAGTTTACGCCGGGAGGCGACCATGATGGAACCTTCTGATCTTCGGATGACGAGAATACCCCTCAACTATGGAGGCGGCCAGATACCCGCAGTCGGCTTGGGCACCCTAATTCCCGACGCGGCCGTGACGATAAGCGCGACCAGGGACGCTCTGGAGGCCGGATTTCGGCATTTCGATTGTGCAGAGCGATACGGGAATGAGCGTGAGGTAGGCGAGGCGTTGCAGGCAGGACTTGCCGCCGGAGGCATCGCGCGCCAGGACATCTTCGTTACCACAAAGTTGTGGAACTCCAATCACCGGCCCGAGCGCGTCACACCGGCTTTTGAAGCGAGTCTGGACAGACTTGGGCTCAACTATCTGGATCTCTATCTCATTCACACTCCGTTTGCATTTCAACCCGGGGACAACCAGGACCCGCGAGATCAAAACGGCAATATCATTTACGACCAGGGCGTGACTTTGCTCGACACCTGGAGGGCCATGGAAAGTCTCGTGGACCATGGCAGGTGCCGGGCCATCGGACTGTCGGACGTCGGCTTGAAGGAGTTATTGCCCATCTACGAATCTGCAAGAATCAAGCCGTCCGTGATCCAGGTCGAAGCACATCCATATCTGCCGGAAACAGAGCTTCTGGAATTCTGCAAGGAGAAGGACGTTGTGTTTTTGGCTTTTGCACCATTGGGTCACGGAATGAAACCGGGGCCGCTCGAAGATCCGATCATTGCGGCAATCGCCGCGCGAGTCGGAAAGACGCCGGCTCAGGTGCTGCTGGCTTGGGCCGTGCAGCGCGGCACGGCTTTACTTACCACGCCCAGAACTGCGGCCCGCGCACGAGAGAATCTCGACATCTCCGCCCTTCCGCAGGACTCGCTTGACCAAATCAATCGGATTCAGACCAGACAGAGGTTCAATGAAGTGGTGAAGACCGGCAGCCCGGGTTTCATTCCACGAGCTGGTTGAACAGGAAGATCACCCAGTCATAACCTGTCACTAAAGAAAACCGCAGCTCTCTTCACTTTTATGGAGAGAGCTGCGGTTTTTGTTCTTAGGTATTCAGCAGTTAACTTTTCGTACCGTGGAAGGGTTCCCACCGGAGTCAGGGCAAACGGTGGGAGAAGCTTTAAAGCATTTTCTCGAATGACCGTGGTAGAGCATTTCACAAAGGGTGTAAGGAAAGATATGGCCTGGACGCAGGTGTTCCGTCAAAGAACACCTGCACAGAATCACTCCCACCCCATCACAGTATGAAGTGTCTACAACGATTGCTCGCTGCGGCGAGGCTGCGAAACCGCTTTAGGGCCGAAAATCAGGGCGGTTGTTGGCGGTGATTTCAGCTCCGGGCAGCAAACCGCCGCTGGGAGTATAGATCACCGAGCACTCTACGATAATGGGGGCCAGTGTGACAGTCACTTCCTTATCCTTTTGGGCATTGAGGATGTCCTGCTGTGAAGTCAGCGCATGTGGCTTGTGGCCGGAAATCCAAGTCACCAAATTAATTTGCCATATCGGTGAGTAATTCTGGTCTGTGTTTTGAGGCCCGGCTGGATGCGGTGAGGACGCAAGGACATTTCCTTGCGTAAAGTTAGTAAACACATAAATATCGTCTACCGCGCTGTTCTGGTCGTTAAGCGTACTGAAAGCCGTTGGGACGTAAGTGGCGTTGAATCCCTGCGCAATGCTCTGCGCAGTCGCGGCAAACGCTGCGCCGTTAGGGCCGCCCACTCCCACCTCCGGCGTGATATAGAGCACGGGTTCACGGTTAAAGTACCCTGCTTGCAAAGGCAGGTTGGCCGTCGAGGTCACGCTGCCGCCCGCGGCAAACGTGGCCGTCGAGAGGTCGACTTTCGACCCCGGCAACTGTCCAGTGGGTGCAATACCGAGAACTACCGAGCACTCGACGATAATGGGCGTTGAGGTAACCGTTACTTCCCCAAGGCCCTCGGCGGTCGTTATTGCCGCTGATGAAGTCAGCACACCGCCTGCCCCTGGAGTGGCCCGGGTAACCAGGTTCACCTGCCACAGTGGCGAGTAACCTCCACTGGTGTTGTTGGGACCTGCTGGATTCGGGAGGGCCGCAAGCACGTTGCCTTGCGAACCGTCAGTGAACACAAAGATACGGCGCACTGCGGGGCTGCCAGGCAGGGTCGCCCAATTCGCTGGAATGAAATTCGCATGGAATCCCTTTGCAATGCTCTGCGCGGTGGAGACAAACGAGCTGTTAGGATCGACCCCCACTTCCGGCGTAATATAGATCGCTAATCCACCGTTCGCGAACCCTTGCTGCACAGGCAGATTGGCTCCTGCCTTAATTTTTCCGGACTCTGCGAACTGAGCGAGGATAAAGTCCAGACGGTTTTGGTCCTTGTCCTGGTCTTGAGCCTTCAGCGGTTGCACCGAGATACCGGCCATTCCGCTGAAAATCAATATCCCGGCGAGTACTTTGAGCCGGGACCTTCTTATCGCACGCACAACTTCGAAACCATGATCTCCATTGATCATTGTCGTCTGCTCCGTATTTGGATTTGTGACGAGTTACGGACTGGCTTTTTCAAGCTTCCAGAAGAAACGCCGGGCACCTCCGAAGAAGTTCGGAGTTCTCCCTTCACCGGTTATACCGGTCACGTATAGTTGGAGCGCTGTCGGCGTGCGAAGTTACACGCCGCTCCAGGATTTTATTTCTTCGATTTGTGAGGCTGTCCTGGCTAACGAATTCAGCTTTTCCGTAGTCCAACCAGTCAATCTTTTTTTTGTTTTGGATTGGGGTTGTTGAAGCGCCACTGGTCACGACTCAGAAGGAAAGCTCTCCTTGAGATCGCAATGGGCACGCGGGACTTATGCCTGAGATAAGCCCTCAATCGATGACATCAGGGAGATATCCGGGCAACTGGAGGACTCTAATCCGTGCATAGGAGGTTGCTATGCATGCAATTCACGACGGACAGTGTGGCGCGTGCGGCCATTTTGGAGAGCATCATAAGACAGATGCTCTCGTGACGATCCTCACCAGCAAGAAGGCGGACGAATCTTTTCTCGATGAGTGTGGACACCCTACAGCATTTTCACTTCTAGTGTTTACAGAGCAACGACTCCCATGGCGGCTTTTCCTCAAGAAAAGCCGTACTTCCCCGCACCCTCCTGTGCAGAGTAGAAGTGAAAATGCTTAAGCATGCCACCCCTCCACTTAAGAGTTACTGCAATCAGTGGGTGCGATGGGTTCGTCCCCGCAGGACAGGCGTAGAGAGCTTTTCGCTATAAGTTGCCGGCATCAAGCCGAGATCAGCCATTCGGCAGAATGACCGCGCGTCCCTGAATCTTGCCATCGTGGAGTAAGTGGTACGCCTCGGCTGCCCGCTCCAGAGGAAAGTGTTCAACCAACATCTTGATCTTTCCTGACTGAGCGAGCGTAATAACTTCCAGCAGTTCGGGAATCGAACCCCAAAAGGGCGACGCCACGGAACACTCATTCCGTGGGCTGGCAAAGTTTACGGGCAGAGCTCCACCACCAATACCGACAATCGTCAGGTGGCCTAACACGCGGCTCATCTGCGCTGCCATCTGAAGCGTCGGGTTTACGCCAACCATGTCGAGCACCAGTTCAGCACCCTGTCCGCGCGTAATATCTTTCACTCGGTTAACCGCCTTCTCACCCGAAAGCAGTCCTTCATCGGCTCCCATGCTCTTTGCGATCTGCAACTTCTCGGCGGCTGTATCCACGGCGATGATGGTCGTTGCAGCGCTGAGGGCTCTCAATATCCGGATCGCCATCTGCCCCAGGCCGCCCGTACCGATCACCACGGCGGTAGAGCCCGGCCCAAGCAAATGCAGCGAACGCTTGATGGCGTGGTAGCTGGTAAGAGCCGCGTCGCTGAGTGGAGCGGCATCGCGCGGATCGAGCGCGCCCAGGGGTACCAGAAAGCGAGTCGCCGGCACAAGCAGGTAGTCTGCCATGCCGCCGTCGTATGCGCCCAGGCCGCCGGGGGTCGGGCCTCCCGGCCTCTGACAATAGTTCTCCATGCCCAGGCGGCAATTCATGCAGAGACCACAACCCCACGGGCCATAGACGATCACCGGGTCTCCTGGCGCGAACCCTGTAGTACCCGGCCCAAGCTTCTCAACCCAGCCCGCATTCTCATGGCCGAGCGTAAAGGGGAGATTGATCGCTATCTCCCCGGTAGGCTTCTTCCTTTCCAATAGGTGAAGGTCAGAGTGACACGCGCCCGCGCCTCCGACCTTAACGAGAACCTGTCCCGGTCCAGGCTCCGGCACAGGCACTTCACGGAGTTCACCCGGCTTCTCCCACTCAACAAACTGGAATGCTTTCATGAATCCCTCTTTCAATCGACGATGCCGTCCATGTCGATCTCAAGGTGCAGCGGGCCGCGGAACAACGCATTTCGGCGGTACGGAGGTGGGTCGACAACGAGGCGAGGGTTCTTCACGCGGCGAAGGAACACTTCGAGCGCAGTGTTCACTTCCAACCGCGCGAGCGGACCGCCGAAACAGACGTGGATGCCGCTGCCCCAGCCGAGGCTCTCCTTCTCTGGGCGATTGAGGTCGAACTTGTTCGGGTGAGTGAACATGTCTGGGTCGCGGTTCCCAGGGCCGTACATGAAGAAAATCGGCGAACCTTTCGGAATGGTCGTCCCAGCAACCTCGATGTCGTCGAGAGCGGTCCAGGTGGGCCAAAAGAAGACGGATGACTGGAGACGCAGCACCTCCTCAATCGCGCGGGGAACAAGTTCCGGCTGGCTCCGCAACATTTCAAAAGATCCGGGGTTCCGCAGCAGGGTGAGCACACAGTGGGAGATCAGGTTGACCGTGGAGTCATGACCGGCGATGAACAGAAGCATGGCATTGTTCACGATCTCGCTCGGGGACATGCGTCCGTCCGGGTCATCGTCATTCGCCATCTTCGAGATCATGCCCTCGCCGGGCATTTTCTGGGCGCTTTCGACGAGCCCGATCATGTATTTCGTAAACGCCATCCGGCCCGCAACGCCCTTCTCCTTGCGGCGCTGCCCCTCTTCGGTGGCTGCATCTGGGCCCAGCTCGGCGCCCGCCATAAAATCCGCGATCCAGTCGTGCAATTTGCGCTCGTCCTGCAACGGCACACCCATCATCCGGCAGATCAAAGTGATGGGCAGCGGATAGGCGTACTCATCCACGACATCGATACGTGTCTTGCCCCTGGCCTTGTCGAGCATGCCATTGACGATGCACTTGCACTCCGCTTCCATGCTGGGAATCAGGTGCGGACAATGAGGTGGGCCGAAGTGCCGCATCGCCTGGCGGCGTGTTCGATCATGGTCGGGCGGATCCTGGGTGATCATGCTTGGGTCTCTACCGTATTTCTCCAACAACCCGGCGTCAGCTTCGAGGTCTTCCTCACCCTTCACGGGGGCAGCCTGTGGACGGTTGGGACGGTTGCGAAGGTCGGTGCTAATCCGAGGGTCGTGGGTTAGCGCGACGATCTCCCTATACCCGATGACGACGTAGACGCCGTTCATCACGCGCGCCACCGGCCCGGACTTCCGAATCTCTTCGAAGAACGGGTAGGGATTCGGGCGGTTTTCGAATTTCATGGCTTCCGCGAAAGCTTGCTCTGGGGTCATGATGTTCCACTCCTCTTTCTATTCAGCACAGTCACGGTCACACCCTTCGTTGTCTCCGCTAGTCAGCGTGTCCGTGTCCCGGTCGGGGTCCGTGTCCCGGTCGGGGTCCGGGTCCGGGTCTGGGTCCGGGGGCGGTATTCTGCCTGCATTTCATCTGGGTTGTGCCCGGTCAGCACGACATCGGCATCCGCCGTAGGAACACCCCTCGCCGGGAAATCGGCCGGGATCGGCTTCGCGCCCGCGGGAACATCGAATCCCGCGGGAGGCGGCGGGAACGGTGCGGACTGCTTGATCAGCGACTCGTAGTACTGCAGCCATTTGCCGTGGTTGAACGTCACCGCTCCGACAATGCGTCCGCGACGGCCGTACGCTGCAGCGAACCGCCGCTCCTTGACAGAGCCTTGGGTAAAGATCATCTCGTTGCCGAAGGAGGGTACGCCGATCGTCTTGATATTCACTCCAAACTGTCCTGACCAGTTAGTGGGCACCATGAGATAAGGACGGCGCTCGGTTTCTTCGCACACCATGTTGTGCGCCGCGACCTCTGCCCCGAGGACGGCGTTGACCCAGAATTCCGTCGCGAGAAACTCATACTCATACAGCACGTGAGGGGAGCGCGCGATGTCTCCGGCGACAAAGATGCGGTTGGTCACAAGGCCATGGATATCGAAGACGCGGCAGCCGGCGTCACAGGCGACGCCCCAAAAGCCGGCGGCCAACCCGGAGCCCTTCAGCCATTCGACGTTGCGGATGGATCCTAGTGAGGCCAGCACCAGGTCGACGTCGAGCTTGGCGCCGTCAGAGAGAATCGCGCTGCGCACGTGCCCACTTGTGTCGCCTTCAAGCGCCGTCACTCCCACACCCGTGCGGAGATCTACTCCCGCATCGCGCTGCATCCCGGCGGCGATTGCGCCGATCACGTTGCCGAGTGCACCGGCCAGCGGCGCCTTGGCACGTTCGGCTACGGTCACTTCGAGGCCGAGCTCGCGGCAGACCGAGGCCACCTCCGAACCGATGAAGCCGGCGCCGATGATCAAGACGCGCCGCGGCTTAGCGGCCAACGCTGCCTGCAGCTGCGCCGCATCCTCGCATGTGCGCAGCGTGAACACGCCCTTCAGCGCGGCCTCCTTAGGATTCGGCCACTGTCGCGAGCGAACGCCGGTCGCGATCAACAGTGCATCCCCAGCGACCTCATCGCCGTTGGCCAGCCGAACCACTCCCTTGGCGCGGTCCAGACCGGTGGCGGCAACGCCGAGTCGCCAATCAGCATCGATCTCGCGCATACGCGGCAGTTTTGTATGGTCAGCTTTTACCCACCCTTTCTGCACCTGCTTAGAGAGCGGCGGGCGATCGTACGGCTCGTGGGGCTCATCACCGATGATGGTCAGGTGGCCCTTGAAGCCCTCGTTTCGCAACGCCTCGGCGGCTCGGAGTCCGGCAAGCGAAGCACCGACGATGACGATACGGCCGCTGTTCTTAAGGGCGTTTCCGTTTGTCGGGCTCACTCTGTACCTCCTCCTTTGCGTCCAACTGGTCAACGATGATCGCCTGCACCGGGCAGGAAGCCGCCGCTCGTAGAACCCTTAGGCGCTGTGCATCATCGGGGTTGGGATCGTACATGAGCGCCTCTTCACCACTGAGCTTGAGGACATCGGGCGCGAGAGGAACACACTGCGCGTATCCCAGGCATCGATTCAGGTCAACGACAATTCGCATCCATGTACCCTCCCTCATGACCGAGATGACTGAGTCGTTACCCGGACTGAACCCGGTCACAAACGCATGATTTGCCTTGGAATGAGCCGACTATTTGCAGAGCGTCCATAAAGTAAGGCGTCATGCAGGGCACGCACAACTGGCAAAAATGCCAGTGACTGACGCACGAGAACCCATCTGATCTCAGCGAGATGCAAGCCTGACGGTGATCGTCATTGCAACCGTGTGCAAGAATGTGCAAGAGAAACGCGAGAGGTGAAACAACTGTCGCCGGCTAGCTTTTCGTCATAAAATGTTTGGAGTTCATTCGAGCCAACAAGATTGAGGCCTTTTGTGCCCGCACTTCCTGCTCCGGAGATTCAGCCGAATCTGCCTCACGATCCGCAGCGAAGACGCAATGAGATATTCGGCAGCGGAGAGATGGCTGATCTCACGCGAGCCTTTGACTGGAGTGTGACCTCAGTGGGTGGGGTCGAAGACTGGCCGGACCTGTTGCTGACGACAGTGAACGCGATTCTCGCTTCGCGGCATCCGATGTTTTTGTGGTGGGGCGAAGAACTGATCCAGTTCTACAACGATGGATATCGTCCAAGCATACGGGATGATAAACATCCAAGCGCCTTAGGGCAACGAGGGCCGGAGTGCTGGCCCGAGGTATGGTCGATTATTGGACCTGAGATTGAAGCGGTGATGTCTCGAGGCGATGCGAGTTGGCATGAGAATCAATTGGTGCCAATTAACCGAAACGGGAAACTCGAAGACGTGTACTGGACCTATGGGTACAGCCCGCTTCGAGATACTTCAGGACGTATCCGCGGCACACTCGTGGTTTGCACCGAGACAACCGAGATTGTCCTGGCCAAGCGCCAACTGCAAACCGAGAGCGATCGGCTCGCGGATTTATTCCAACAAGCTCCCGCCTTTTTCGCAGTGTTGCGAGGGACGAATCACGTCTTCGAGATGACCAATCCGCCCTACCAGGAACTGGTCGGACGAGATGTCTTGGGCAAAAGCGTGTCGGAAGCGATCCCGGAAGCGGAAGAACAAGGCTTTGTCGAATTGTTGGACAGAGTCTATCGAACCGGCGAACCGCTCGTCGGACGCGGCGCTCCATTCCAGCTTGCGCGCAACGGTTCCGACTCCCTCGAATTGCACTATCTCGATTTCGTCTATCAACCCATCCGAGACACCAAAGGTCTTGTTACTGGGATTTTTGTCCTCGGAATTGATGTGAGCGAGAACAAACGCGCGGAACAAGTCCTGCTTCAGTCCGAAAAGCTCAACGCGGTCGGGCGTCTGGCGAGTTCCATCGCCCACGAGATCAACAATCCTCTTGAAGCCGTCACCAATCTGATCTACCTGGCTCAGAAAGTCGCTGAGAATCCCGATGCGAAGCAATACCTTCACGATGCGGAGGTAGAGCTGCGACGTGTCTCTGTCATCGCAAATCAGACCCTTCGCTTCTATCGACAAACAACCAATGCGAATTCGACTACTGCAACCGAGATGATCGATGCGACCCTCCCTCTTTACCAAGGTAGATTTCGGAATTCGAAGATCAGCGTCGAGCGACGCGACAGAACAATGGTGGCCGTCACCTGTTTTGATGGTGAGATTCGACAGGTCTTAAGCAATCTCGTCGCGAATGCGATTGACGCCATAGGAGGGACAGGCGGTCGGCTGCTCGTTCGTAGCCGGGAAGGCACCCATTGGAAAACGGGGCGCAAAGGAATGGTGATCACGGTCGCCGATACGGGGCCGGGAATGTCCGCTGACACCCTCTCCAGGATATTTGAACCCTTCTTCACCACCAAGGGCATCAACGGTACCGGACTTGGTCTATGGATCAGCCATGAGATTGTCACTCGTCATCGAGGTGTGTTGATAGCACGATCGACAAGGTCTGCCGCCTCTTCTGGCACTGTCTTCACATTATTCCTGCCCCGTTAGAGCAGAACCATCTGCTCTAGAACCATGATTAGAGGCATCGCGGAAGTGATGCACAAACTCAATGGCCCAATGCTTATGTCAATCGTCTGGCCGTTGGGGTCCCTTCTTTCGATCGTCGCAGGATGCGCGAATCTTCTCGTAGCGAGCCTGGAGTTCGTTTAGCTCCAGATCGCTTAGTTTTTCAATGTCGATCATCTGATCTCGTGCTTTGTCGATGGCGCGGATAAGTTCGTTCAACTTCAGATTGATTGCGCGGGCATCGCGATTCTGCGTGTTTTGAATGAGAAATACCATCAGGAAGGTCACGATGGTCGTTCCGGTATTGATTACTAGCTGCCAGGTATCAGAGTAGTGGAAGGCAGGCCCGGTGGTCGCCCAAAAGAGGACCACCATTCCGGCTCCCGCGAAGGCCCACTTGGATCCGAGCCACCCCGACGAGGACGCCGCAAACCGTCCAAACCAATCATTCGTAATCCGGGTTTCATTTTCGGTCGGGACGTTTTTCATTTGATCTCCTCAAAAACAAAAGGCCCTGCCTGGGCAGGGCCGTGCGACTTTGAGTTTGACTCTAAACAGCATCGATCGGTCCGGCCAGATCCCGAGATGCCTCCGCTTCATCTTTTTTACTCTTCTTGGCAGAGTACTTCTCTTTGCCGGTCTTCGGTTTATTGGGAGTTTCCGGCTCCTTGGCACTCGCTCTCAGGATCGGTAGGGCTGCTGCTGTCACTTTCTTTGCCGCTGCCAGCTCCTCTTTAAGGTTTGAGTTGAGAAGTCTTACAATCTTCGGCATTGCCAGAGTATGCGCCATGGCAATACACGCCTCATATCCAGCAATCTCGTAGTGCTCGGTACGCAATGCAGCGCCGATGATACCGGAGTCGAATGAAGCACCCTTTTCGTCTTTTTCGAGGGCTTCCTTTCCTTCCTCTATCACCCCTTCCATGCCGTTACAGTGCTGCCCCGTGGGCTTTTCCTCGAGTTGCCCAAATACCTGTTTCAGACGTTCTACCTGGCCCTTGGTTTCGAGGAGATGTGCGGAGAAGATCTGCTTGAGCTTCGGACTCTGTGCGCCCTTGGCGAGCTTCGGTAGGGCTTTCACCAGTTGGTTTTCCGCGCTGTACATATCGCGCAGTTCGTCTAGTAATACGTCTTTCAATGCCATGATGGGTTCCTTATGCCGTGAATTAGTTGCGCGAACAGTTCCTGACTACTTGCTGCGAACCCCTACGACCACGAGCCCAACGCCAGCCACCAGGGACACCCAGCTGAGCACGGGAGGGATGGGAAAGGTCTGGGTTTGTTTATGGCTTAGTTGTACCGGTCCAAGATCCGCGTCCTTTTTCTCGTGAGTGACCGTAAAACCGCCCAAAGAAAAGCCGATGATGGCGAGGACGATGAGAACAGCTCCGATAATAGTTACGGGTTTCATACCTGACGCGCCTTTCTGATTCTTACGGGCCATTGCGCCGAATGTAATGGTTGAGATGCTGATTGACGGTCCGCGACTTAACAGACTGCGGGAAAACTCACTTCTTTAAAGGGAACGGGCCACCTCGCCGCAGCGAGCATTAGCCCGTACATAACTCTTTTGCAATGAATCCGGCTTTAGCCGCTGAGGGAGCGATTTCTCGCTTACACGGACTTGTTCCGCAGCGACTTAAGCCGGAGCATAAATACAGTAGCCCCTTGGGGGTGCAGGGAATTCTGCGTTTCCTTCCGCATCGGTAGTTCGCTCGTCCGGATGGGCGTCGTCGTGGCCATCCCAGGCAATCGGGATAAATTTCTGGTTCGACCATTGGGTCTTTACCGAGCTGCCAGACCATTTGTCGCCAAGATTGTTAAGGACATAGACCAGGCCGGGTTGATCTACCGTATCGTTCTTGAATCCCACCCGCTGCATGATGTAGAGATCGGGGTCGGCATGGAGGATCTGGGAGTCTCCGCCGGCGTACTTGTGGTGCGCCTGCATGAGCGCATCGATGCCGTTTGGAGTAAACGGCCGTGCGAGCCCGTTATTGTAATAGTCGTACCAGAAGACGCTTGGGTACCCCTCGTGGACCATAATGAAGGAGTAGGCCATGAGTTTATCGTTCACGATCATATCCGCGCCCATGTCGTGGTTGTCGACGAAAGTCACAGCGTGGGCAGGCCGCTTCATGACGATCGACTCACCATAGGTGAGGTTTCGGAGGTCGTAGTTTGGTTCGTCGCAGACCTTCTTGAGTTGGTAACGGAGTGGGAAGTCGAAAGCGGAGATCTGATTGTCGGTATAGCTATTGACCTTTTCAATCCACGCGTCGATATCGTCGTGGCCCGACCAGTACTCGCCGACTACCCAGGGCGTGAACTCAGCGCCGTCCTTTACATAGCGATATTTGGAAAGGATTCCGATCATCCACGCCCCAAAACCCTTAACGAAGTCGAAACGGAAACCGTCGAAACCGAGCTCTTCGATGAGCATTCGCGAGTAGTTAAAGAGCTCGGTATACACGACCGGATTGCGGTGGCAGAGGTGAGGGAAGCCTGCAAAATTTTCGCCTTCAATCATCACCTGCTCGTAACGCGAAGGGTGAAAGCAATTCCAGTCTCGGGGAAAGCGACCGCTCTTGGGGTTGAATTTGGTCCATCGCTTCTCACCGTCGAGCGGGTTGATCTCTTCTTCGTCAGCCCCAGAGTTGTGGTTGATGACCATGTCGGCGTAGAGACCGATGTTGTTCGCGTGGGCTTTAGCAATGAGCGCGCGCAACTCTGCGGAGTTGCCATACCAGGTCTTAACGCCGCCCTTCTGATCGAAATCGCCAAGATCGAAGTAGTCGTAGGGATCGTAGCCCATGGATGTGTTGCTGCCCGCCTTCGAGATAGGCGGAAGCCAGAGGGCGTTGACGCCCGCTTTACCCAGGTCTTCGACCTTTTCCGCAACGAATTTCCACCACTCGTGTTCCTTGCCATCTAGTTTGGGAGAATCCCAGTAAAACGCTTGCATCAAGACCGCCATTTGCGATTCTCCATATTCTTCAAAATCGATAAAGTCCGATGATGCATCTTGCCAGAGTTAGCCAAGCTCCCCAAAAGGGCTTGATGCTCAAAAACTCGAAGCGAGATGCTCTCTTGCGAGAGATGCTCTTGCGAGAGGCGCTCTGCGAGAGGCGCTCATGCGCTGCGAGGTGCGAGGAAAGTATTGAAAGTCAAACTTTGGAAGCCAACCAGGTGGTTTTCGTTGCCTCTCATGTTTGGGCTACAATTGGCGCGCTGGCACGCACGGCTATCCCAGGACTTTGAAAGGAGATGTAATGGCTGAAGCTAAAGGCGCCGTACCGATCACGAAGGAAAAATTGATCAGTCTGCTCAACGACGATCTCGAACGCGAGTTTCAAGCTGTCATCGCATATGTGAACTACTCTCAGGTGCTTAAGGGCGCCGCCTACATGAACATTGCCGGCGAACTGGAAGTCCATGCTAAGGAAGAGCTCGGTCACGCACTCAAGGTCAGCTACTGGATCGACTTCCTTGGGGGGATGCCGGCAGTGACGGCCAAGAAAGTCAGGCAGAGTGAAAAAGCTGAAGAGATTCTGCGCTTCGATTTGGAGAATGAAAAAGAGACGATTCGTAACTATCGGCGCCGCGTGCGGCAGGCCGACGCCTTGAACCAGTTCGCTCTGGGCGAAGATCTTCGTGAGATATTGCGGGATGAATCTGACCATCTCAATTCTCTCGCGACGGCGCTCGGCGAAAACACGCCCGATCCCGGAATTGCAGCCGAATAGGGGAAACCTCTGAATGCGCCGGCCTGGCTTTGGGACGGCGCAGTCGATCTCGTAGCCAACCACGAAGCGGCCTACCTCAATCTCTGCTGCCGATGTGCGCTTTATAACTCGCGATCCTAAGATGGACGGGGGTTACAACCCACGAAGCATCGGCAGCATCCGTACATGTATGCTCACAAATCTACGCCTCCACCACTTTCTGGCTTCCTGCGTGCTCGCCTGCGGTGTCACTGCAGGCGTCACATCTACCCTAACGGCCCAAGCGACTGCTGGCCAGGATTTGCACCAAGCCGGTCAAGACACGAAAAACGCCGCAAAAGATACCGGCAATGGAGTTAAGAAGGGATCGACCAAGGCATACAACGCGACCAAACATGGCACAACGAAGGCTGTGGACAAAACCAAAGAAGGCACTACCAAGGGGTACGATAAGACGAAAGAAGCAACCGAGCACGTTGTAAATCCCAAGGCCCAGCGGTCGACTAAGACGAAAGATGCAGTGAAAGAAAATAGCCAAAAGGTCCACGACGCAGCTAAGGAAGATACTCAAAAGGCAAAAGACTCGACCCCCCAGTAAGTTCTCAACTTAATTCTCACGTGCGGCTCCTACTAGTGTAGTCCGCCACGCAGAGAGTCACTTATCCTCCCTTGCTCTAAACACTCAGTCGGATGTCGGATGTCGGATGTCGGGTGTCGGATGTCGGATGTCGGGTGTGGGGTGTGGGGTGTCGGATGTCGGATGTCGGATGTCGGGTGTCGGATGTCGGATGTCGGATGTCGGGTGTCGGGTGTCGGATGTCGGGTGTCGGGTGTGGGGTGTGGGGTGTCGGATGTCGGATGTCGGATGTCGGATGTCGGGTGTGGGGTGTGGGATGTCGGGTGCCCCATATCTCGCTTGTTTTTGCGAGATGTGGGGGGCGGCCGTTGGCCGCCCTCTTAAACCCCAAGAAAAATGCCAGAAGCAGAACGACGAATCTAGGGTCGCGTAAACTCCGCTTCCAATGCACCCAAAAACGGGAACCTCGCCGCAGCGAGCAGCCTCGCCGCAGCGAGCATTGCCGAACAAAATACACGATGGTATTTATGGCGGACTACTCTATGAACGGGAACCGCGGGTGATTCATTGCGATCCATCATCGGAACCCCGTTCATGAGGGCTCAACCCATCTTGTCGTTCGCCAAGAGCAGATAGCGATCCATTACGGTCGTCGCTCTTTCACGACCTGTGCCGTGTCATCTCTTCTTCGTCAGGTGAGCGCGGCGAGGGAGTTCCTCTGCCTAGTCCACGGATCCAGGTGGTTCACGGAACGGTTCCACAGAAATGCGCTCGTAACGCACTTCCAGCACCGTCAGGTATTCTGTCCCGCCCGGCGCTTCGAGAACTACGCTGTCACCCGCTGCCGACTTCATCAACGCTCGCCCCAGAGGTGACACCCAACTGATGTGGTTGCGGTTGAGATCGACCTCGTCCATTCCTACGATGCTCACCATTCGCTCCGCTCCCGCGGCATTGGCATAGCGCACGGTCGCCCCGAAGAATGCCCTCGTCTCCCGCTGCCCCGTTCTCGGAGCTTCTGGGTCCACCACTTCCGCGGCTTCGATTCGCTTCGTAAGAAAGTGAATCCGCCCATCGATCTGCCGCAGCCGCCGCTTGCCGTACTGATAGTCGGCGTTTTCACTGCGATCGCCGTTGCCGGCAGCCCACGCCACCACCTCCGTCACGGCCGGGCGATCCCTGGTGAGCAGAAACTGGTGCTCATCTTTAAGGCGCTGCAGCCCGCTCGGAGTTATGTAGTTCTTGCCTTGCGTCGCCGGCTCGTCCTGTCGTGGTTTTCTCATAAGCCCTTTCCGCATCTCGTAGTCCTCCCAGCGCGCATTCAGCGGGCGCCTTGGTGAGGCTGGCTGAGTGATTCTTCGGTATGCATCCATTGCAGAGGTCGCTCGCTAAGGTCGTGAGCCCCGAATCAGAATATCTACGAATCGCCGTGCATTTTCAGGCCAATCCTCCGTGCTGCCCGCGCCGGCGACTCCGTATAGGGCGCGCAGCATGTCCAGTGGATCGACGTCAGGACGAATATCCCCATTTGCGACGGCGCGGCTGGCCAACGCATGAGCAGCTTCTTCCATCATGCGAGTGGACTGCTGAAATACCCGCGAAGGGCCGCCCGTCATCGCGTTCAGCGCGGGGGAGATGATCCTTTTCGCAGCTATGTAATCGATAAAGACCAGCATCCATGCCCGCAGGGCCTCTGCGGGAGGCAACTCGGCCGAGAACTTTCTCTGCGCTTCTGCCAGCTTCTCGACTTCGGTGATATAGACGGCGGCAAGCAGGTCGTCGCGCGTTGGGAAATGACGGTAGAGCGTACCAGGGCCAATCTTGGCGCGCTTCGCTATCTCATCCATGCTGGTTTCCGCTCCGCGGCGCGTGAAGACTTGCCTGGCTACTTCCAGAATTCGCTCGCGGTTGCGCTTGGCGTCGGCGCGGGGTTTACGGGCAACGGTTTGAACGGCTATTTTTTTCATCGCGCTTTTCTGAAACCGGAGACGCTCTCCGGTAATCTATTGCATAACGGAGCCTGACTCCGTTTTATTCCGGGCCGAGGCCTATGTCAAAGATTTTCACGGGAGCGTACAGCATGGCAGCAAAATTTGGAGCAAAGTCAACGACCGACGAGGTTCTCGCAGGAACCGATTTGAAGGGCAAACGGATTCTGGTCACGGGAGTTTCCGCAGGTCTCGGCGTCGAAACGGCTCGTGCGCTCGTGGCGCATGGAGCAAACGTTGTGGGCGCAGCGCGCGACCTGGAGAAGGTGAAGCGGGCGACGACGGAAGTGAGCAAGGCCGCTAAGGCAGCTGGTGCAAATTTCGAGTTGATCGAACTCGACCTCGCGAGCCTCAAGAGCGTGCGAGCAGCTGCGGACAAGCTCGTCGCCGACGGCCGCTTGTTTGATGTGATCATCGCAAATGCTGGTGTGATGGCGACTCCGCTCGGCAAGACCGAGGATGGATTCGAGACGCAGTTCGGTACCAATCACCTGGGTCACTTCGTCTTTGTGAATCGCATTGCGAAGTTGATCAAGCAGGGCGGGCGCCTGGTCAACCTCTCCTCCTCAGGACATCGTTTCAGCAACGTCGATCTAAGCGATCCCAACTTTGAAACGACACCCTACGAACCATTCGTCGCCTATGGGCGTTCAAAGACTGCGAACATCCTCTTCGCAGTCGAGTTCGATCGCCGTCATCGCGAGCGTGGCGTGCGCGCCACCGCTGTGCATCCAGGAGGCATCCAGACCGAGCTGGGTCGCTACATGGATCCAGGCCGTCTAGAAGCGATGATCAAAGAGCTCAATGAGCAGGCGGCCGCAGAAGGCAAAGGACCCCTGGAGTTCAAAACAATCCCACAAGGATCTGCAACATCGGTGTGGGCCGGTGTCGTTGCGGCGGCTGAAGAGGTCGGAGGACGGTACTGTGAGAACTGCCACGTCAGCAATGTCGTAGCGGACGACGCAACCCTTGGCATGCTCAACGAAGGTGTGCGCGGTTATGCGCTCGATCCCAGCAATGCCGAGGCACTCTGGAAGAAGAGCGAAGAGATGGCCGGCGAAACATTCGCGTGACCGCTACAGCATTTTCGCAGCCTAGCCGCATCGAGCAATGGGTGTAGAGCTTCCTCGCCGCAGCGAGCTTCCTCGCCGCAGCGAGCTTCCTCGCCGCAGCGAGCTTCCTCGCCGCAGCGAGCTTCCTCGCCGCAGCGAGCTTCCTCGCCGCAGCGAGCTTCCTCGCCGTAGCGAGCTTCCTCGCCGCAGCGAGCTTCCTCGCCGCAGCGAGCTTCCTCGCCGCAGCGAGCTTCCTCGCCGCAGCGAGCATAGCTCCCGGCCTTTACGTGGTTTTCTTTCAAAGAAAACCACACCTCGCTGCTCTTATCGGACCACAGTCATTGCGAAAATGGCTTAAAGCACGTGCGCGTACCCACGACCTCTGGCGAACTGGAAGCAAACGTTTCGCCACGACTTTCGCTGGATATTCCTTTTGTCTTCTCCCAAACTTAAGCCGGAATGCGCCATGAGTGGTGCTGGGGTTTGCAACAGGGCAGAGGTTTCCGAGCCAGAGGTCGTAGGGACCCGCCGCCTGCCACCCGCCCCTTTTGCAGGACGTTCACCGTCCGGAGTTATACTGCCTGCGGGATGCCCGAAGCCACGGTTCCAGAGAACGATTTTGAAATAGAGGTCGAATCACTGCGCGATGACGTTCGCTGGCAGCTCGTCCAGCGGATGCTCTTATCGCCGACTTTCTCTAAAGCTCCCAGGCTTTCAGGTTTTCTGAAATTCGTCACCGTAGAGACGTTGCGGGGCCGCGGGCATCTGCTCAATGAACAGAGAATTGGCATCGAAGTCTTTGAGAGGCGGCCGGACTACGACTCGGCTGACGACAATATCGTCAGGTCTCACGCGAGCAGGCTTCGTCAACGCCTGGACGTTTATTTCGCCGAGGAGGGGAAGCAGGAACCTATTCAGGTCTTGTTGCCACGCGGCGCCTACGTACCTGCTTTTGAAGACTGCGCTCTACCGCCAGTGCAGCTCATGCCCGGGGAGAGCGAACTTCAGCAGAACGATGACTTGCCGGTGGTTCACACCGAAACCTCAAAAGCCGTGAGCGGCCGTTGCGGCAGGTTGCTGATTGCCGTATCGATCATTGCGCTTTGTCTCTTCGCGTACATTATCAAGCTGCAACGTGAACTGACACTTAGCCGTGTGTCGTCATCCCCGGGTGTCCACGCGTTGTGGGAAGAAGTCTTTTCTTCCAAAATGCGAACGCTCATCGTCCCGGCCGACAGTGCGCTCGTGTTGTACGACGAGATGAAGGGCAAGGTAGTAGAGTTGCCGGCTTACATGAATAAGACTTACATGGCCGGGGATCCGCTCTCTCTAGAGCACGAGGAAAGCAAAGACGACGATGCGAATCAGATCGCTCATCGCAGATTGACGTCAACTGCTGATCTTGAACTCGCCACTCGTCTGCAGCGAATTCCCGAAGCGAGCGCGGCAGTTTCCGAGATCCGCTATGCGCGAGATTTACAGCTATCCGATCTAAAAGGTTCCAACGTTGTTTTGATCGGGGCGGCTCCGTCCAATCCCTGGGTCTCGATCTTTCATCCTCAGCTAAACTTCATCATCACCCACGATCAGGTAGACATCGTAAAGACTTCATTCATACTGAATCGTTCTCCCCGCGAAGGGGAACAGAAAACCTACCGGGTAGATCGTGATGACGCCAGCCACAGAACGTTTGCCAGTATCGCTTTGATACGAAACCTTTCGGACTCAGGGTTCGTGCTGATCGTGCAGGGACTAAGCATTGCCGGGACGCAGGCAGCATCCGAGTTCGTCACCAATCCGCACATGATGGCGCCTCTTCTTGACTCGTACATGGCAAAGTACGGGCGGATTCCGCCCTTCGAACTCTTGCTTGAGACCAAAGACCTCGACGGCACCTCACCCCAGTCTCAAGTGTTGGGAGACCGCGTGCACCCCTAAGCGGAGCCCGGCAAAGCCCGAAGCCCGGCAAAGCTGTCTGCCGGTGAATGACGCTCACCTACGGATCGAGTGGATCTCTTGGGTCTCGCAAATGCGAGACAGGGAGCGGCGCCGCTTCCACCGCGTTTGGTGAAAGGCGCTTGCCGAGTGCGACCGGCATGTAGCCCAACTCGCGCGAGTTTCGCTGGACGAAGGCTTCGCTAACGATCGCGTTCGTTTGTGCCACATCGCTGACTACGAGGAATGGACGGCTTGCCGGCAAGTGGTAATCGAACACCATGCGCGCGGCGTTTCGTAGATTGGTCGTGGTATGCCGTGCATAGGGATCGATGAGGATGGCTCGCTCTGGAATGCCATATACCTCCATCAGGTACTGCTTCATCTCCAACGCCTCGCAATATCGCGTCTGTGACGGGTGCACGAAACCTCCTGAGAGAAGAAAGTAAGGCGCGAGTCCTTGACGGAACTCTGCGACCCCCAGGCGCAGACGTTCCACCGCAGTCTCCGGCAGTCGCACATCATAGGTCTCTGGACCTGCTCCGGGAATCAGAATGACTGAATACCGATAATGTTGCCAGCTTATCCGCGCCTCATAGGCGATTGCAGCCTTGTTTTCTCCGTCCCTCAATGGCCGAAATCGACCGGCCTCATCCCGTGCGTTGGTTTCGAGCAGCCGGATCGCAAAGCGCAGTGAAGGCACAAAGAACAGCGATCCCGAGGAGCCGTCGTCCTGGCCGGCTTTGGCTGCGGAACCTGATGCCGGAAGCCTCAAATTGTCCAAAATCGACTTCAAGTCGGCCTGCAGGTCAACGGCATTTTGCTTGTAGCTCATGGCGTCGATCTGTTGATAGTGGGGAAGAGCGCCCTCAGAATAAGTGGCGATAATTTGGTTGATTGCAAGCGCGGAGCGTTCCCAGGTATCGACCAATATGGTCTCTTCGTCGTCGCCGGGAGCAAGCGTGTATTCCGCATGCGGGTCGAGTGAGGCGTGAATGAGAGTACGAAATGCTTTATCGCCTTGGTAGAGAGTCCGCAAATGCAAACTTATAGCGGCTATCTGGTCATGTTCGAATTTCAGAGAGTCTGCCAGGCAACTTACACTTTGGCCGCATGTCCGCATAGCGGAGTCGATCTGGTTCCAACGGTCATCGGTTAAATGGGCAAGCGTCGCATCCTGTTTCCATGCTGAGTTGTTGATCGCCTGATTCTCGATGGATGCGAGAAGCGGAAAGATCTGAGACGTAAGAGTCCGTTCAGCAACAAATGGACCGGGTACGTCGCCGGGCCGCGGTGATTGGGCCTGGGCCTGTGACGCGAAAGAAGTGAGCAATGCGATTACAGCAAAGGAGACATACTTCACGTTTGCCGACTTCCTTTTTGAAGTGTGTCTGCGGGTCCAGGAGGTTACCAGACCCGCAGACTTCGGTGGATGGTCACGGTACAGCGTTTTCACTTCGGGTGCACTCTCCTGCGCAGAGCAGAAGTGAAATGCTTTAGAACAACAGTTTTGCGCCGAAATAGAGACCACGCGGATTTCGATAGGAGGTTGCCTTACCGAATGTTGCCGACGTGACGTTGTTGTTCACCGCACTTGTGCAACCTGGACCTGCGTCGCAGTTCCAATTTGGATGGTTGAGCAGATTCTCCGCTTGTGAGTAGAGGTTAAGGTGATATCTCTCACGATACGGAATGTCGTAGGAGACTCGAAGATCTTCCTCGTAATTGCTCGGTCCGCGCAAGCTGTTATGACCGGTGAACAGGGGACGATCGTTCAACGCGCCATCTCCGTTCAGGTCGCTGCCGGCATAGACATTGAACGGGAGACCACTGTGTAAGTAGGTCATCGTTGAGAATTGAAGATTATTGATTAGGTTGAGTCCCTTTGCCTGGAAGGTCGGGTTGTAGACGCCTTGGAGCGTGAAGTAGTGGCGGTCATCGGAGGAGAGAGGGCCATATTCGCGAGCAAGACTGCTGGGATCTTCGATGGGGGTCGTCTGGATCGGCGTTGCGGAATTCGCCTGATCCACCGTCCCAAGCGCCTTGGACCAGGTATAGGAGGCCAGGAATTGGACGCCATGGGAGAGACGCTCGCGAATCAACACATCCAGTCCGTTGTAATTTACGTTCGAGTCCGATGAGAGTTGGAGTATCTGATTGAACTGCGCATTGGGCCGGGTGATCGTGGTGCTGGGGCCGGTCCCACAGGCTCTCTGCGTATACGCCGGCCGGCCATCTGCCAGGTCACAGAGGGGAGTTTCGAGGTTTACGTCATGAGTATAAGGACCTCGCCGGGTCGTCAGGAATTGATACTGAAGACTTACCGAGAAGTTGCTGGTGAACGAATGCTCCACTTGTGCGTTTGCCTGGAACGAGAACAAGTCTCGATAGTTTGGATCGTACGCCGAGATGCTGGGCTTGCTCGCCGCGATCTCCTGAGCGGCTGTCGGAATGTTGGGGAATACGGGTGCGCCCGCCTGGGTCGGGGTAAAAGTGTAGGTCAGGATGTTTGCCCCGTTTAATTGCGAGATGTTATCGAAGACGGCCAGATTGGGCGTGTCGAAGTAAAGGCCCGATGCTGCCCTGACGACGGTCGACGGGCTGACCTGGTATGCCAGCGAAAGCCTCGGAGCGAAGTCGAGATAAGAGCTGTGGATGCTGCGTGATGGGATGTAGGGCGCCTGTTGGTTCAAGCTGGGCCAGGCGATGAACTGGTAGCGAAGTCCGTAGTTGACAGTCAGGCTTGGCGTGAGCCGCCATTCATCCTGAGCAAACCCGTTAAAGAAGTTCCAGGTGTTATTGATATTTGGGTTGCCCACCTGAAACGTGGCGAGTTGGTAGCTATTTGCGCCGGAGTTAATCGTTGCTAAATAGCTGGCTAGATTTGCAAAGGTGTAGGTGCGCGTCAGGGAGTTTGTAAGGGCGATATTGGTGTTTTCATAGTCCACGCCAAACTTGAACGTGTGGCGGCCCAGGGTCTTGGTGACGTTGTCGACGGCATCGATGTTTCGCTCGGTCGTTTCGCTTCCGAGCGTGGGATTGTTCCCGATGGTGGCCACGCTGGCGATGGCAATGATCGAGTCGTTGGGGCCGGCGGGCTGTTCGTTCGTGTTGCTGCTGTCGCGGCGTCCAACTCCAAATCTGAACTCGTTGAGCAGAGTGGGAGAAATCACCGTCGTGAGTTGGGCTTCACCGCCCTGTTGATGATCATGAAAGAACGTATACGTATTCGCAGGGACGAAACCGCCCCCTTGATTATTGGGCTCCGCGTTGCTGAAACTCGTCCATCTCAGAAAGGCGTTGTTGTTCTGGTTGATTTTGTAGTCCACCCGAACGCTGGGAGTTGGATACCTTTCGGACGCGATCGCGCTTCCGAGCGCACTCGCCGGAATTCCAAGAGCAGCGGCGTTGGCGGGAGTGATGGTGATGGCGAGGGGATTCGCAATAGGGTTGTATTCAAAATTGCCGAAAAAGAACAAGCGGTCTTTAAGAATCGGACCTCCCACGTTGCCGACATAGTCTTGAAACTTGGAGGTAGGATGTGGGCCCCTGGTGAGGAAATTGTTCGCACGGAGAGCATTGGGCCGGATCTCGGCTGAGATTTGGCCGTGGTACTCGTTACCGCCCCCGCGGGTCACAATATTGCTGTGGCCGCCGGCCGTACGGCCAAATTCGGCTGAGGCGCCATTGACGATCACTTCATTCTGCTCAACGACCTCCGGTGTCGAGATGACCAGACGGATAGCGGGTACGCCATTGCGTTGCGAGTTGTCCAGGCCGTCGATCTGATACTGCACAGAGGTGATCCCGTCGAAGGCCGGGTGAGGTGAGCTGAAAGTAGAAGTAGGATAGCCCGAGACTCCTGGGGCAAAAAAGGTGTAGTTGTAGATGTTCCTGGAAGTGATAGGAAGCACTCGCAGGGCGCGGGCATCAATGGTTGCTCCGCTTGCCGGTGTGCTCGTCTCAAGGATGGACGCATCTGCGGCAACAGTGACCGAGGCCGTGTTCGCGCCAATGTTCAGCGTCGCATCCACTCGGACTTGACTGCCGACATCAAGCGTTACCCCAGTGCGCGAGAAGTCGGAGTAGCCTTGCGCCTTCGCCGACACTTGATACCGGCCGACCTTCAAGATGGGGAACCGATAATAGCCGTTCGCGTCCGCAACGGTGTCCGCCGTTACGTTCGTCGTCAGATTCGTCGCGGTTAGCCGCACTCCTGGAACCGCTGCGCCGGATGAATCAGTCACATAGCCGTCTATGGCGCCGTCAGTCACGTTCGATTGAGCATAAGAGTTGGATGTGAGCCCGCAAATGACGATCGGCAAGGCTAGGGCCGCAGCCAGGAGCCTCGTCAGCGCATGTCGCCGAAAATGGTGATTGAGACAGAACGAAGACATAACTTCTCCTTGGCATAAAAAACATTCGGCGTGAGCCTTGTAGGGATATTCGGTGCTGTTGTGGAGACCGACAAGGTGGCATAACGGTGGTTTTACTGTAGCTCGGCAGAGCTATGCTATTCATTCCCTTGCGGTTTGTTACGGCCTCGTGAATTTGCCGCTCGCTTGCACTCGCCCAGGGAGATTCGTCTTCGACGGTTGCTCTGCCACCGGCGTCCGCCGAAGAAACGCTCAGAGGCTCAAGCTTGTAATGACGGAACGATTTCCTCTGGCGTCACACGTTCCCGAGGAGCGGAGGCAACGATTCATTGTGGCTGCGTCGGCTTGGGGAGCACAAGGTCAGGAGCTTAACTGCACCAGACCGTAGCAAACTGCACCAGACTGTATTGGAGACAAAACGGAATCAGCCCGAATATGCGGTCCAGTTCAGGCGCACCGTCCTAGACCAGTTTCGCCTGCTCTACCAGACCAGAGTCATTGCGAAAATGTCTTTAAGTGACCGAGTCTGACCGTGGAGTTACCGTAAGACCGCCTTGTACCTCGTAACGAAAGCAACCGATATACGTGAATAGGGCGTTACGAGGAGGCTTAGAGTCCCAAGAGTTTGCCTACCTCAGCCGAGAGTGATGCTCGACGTTCTGAAACGCGCCTGTAGCGGCATCGAGCGCTGCAACGGGAAGAGGTTGGTACCAAATGTCAACAAGTGTACCTTGTATCAAGTATTGAACCATCGATGAAGATGGTGCATGATGGGTATATGAGAACACGGACCAATCTTCACATCGACAATGACGCCTTAAAGATTGCCTCGCTGTATGCAAACTCTAAAGGTATCTCGCTAGGTGTTGCCGTGAGCGAGCTTATCCGGCGCGCAGAAGAGACGCCGGAGCCTCCAATCAGCGTGTCGTCAAAGCTGAAAACAGATAAGTACGGCTACCTCGTGGTCAGAGTGGCTGGCGAACCTGTCTCGCCGGAGATGGTCAAGCAAGCCCTGGAGGATGAGCTTGACTAAACTCGGCTATTTGCCCGACGCAAATGTGCTGATTGCTCGCGCTTTTGAGTTCCACACCCACCACCACATGGCAAGCAAATGGTTCAACACTCCGGGGCTTCAATGGGCCCTCTGTCCGTTTACAGAGGCGGGATTTATCCGCTATGCGACCGACACCGGGAAGGGCAGGGGCAATCTCAGCATGGGCGAAGCCGCTGCCATATTGGAGCGGCTGGCGAAGCATCCGGGCTTTCAATTCCATCCGCTTAAGCACGATTGGCGCACGCTGACGAAGCCCTTCCTCAAGCGTCTGCACGGCCACAAACAGGTCACAGATGCTTATTTGCTCGGTCACGCCCTGCTCGATGGGTTGGTTCTCGCTACCTTTGATAGCGGCATCGTCCATCTAGCGGGAGAGCACAGCAAACACGTCCACGTTTTGCAAGCGAAGTGAGCATCGTCAAGAATCAGGCACAATTGGAGGCGCTGGCGCGACTGGAGGTCGCGCGGATACCTCTGTTGCGAAGTAATCAGCTCTTTTGGAAGAGGTAGGTATCGAGGGCAACGGTGTTGTGCTCAATGAGAAAGAGGAGAAGGAAAAAGACGACGCTGTAGAGGAGTTGCTGGCTGGCGATGTCCCATTGTTGGTTTGCGGCGACGCCGACGGTGAGAACCATCATGAAGATGCTGTCGCCGACGAGGGCGGCGCGGGTAAAGAGGCCGAGGATGAGAACGGAACCAAGGATAGCTTCGATAAACGGGATGGCGTAGCTAAAGGCGTAGACGGAGCTTTGGGGGAGTGGGGATTTTGCGAGGTGTTCGGCGGTGGTTTGGGCGAAGGCGGCCGCGCCGTTGTGAATGCGGATAAGTCCATGACCGGCGATGTTGACGCCAACCGCAATGCGAAGCAGCGCGTAGGCGAGCGATTTATTGTCGATTCTCATTCAGGATGAGACGCATCGGACAGAACGTCCGTTGCATAGGTGACCTGTTATCCGACAGTGCAGCCGTTTGATGTACTACGAACACCTTCCGCTGGGCCGCCTACTGTTAGCTGATCCAAGCAAAAACCACTGACTCGACTCGAGTATTGCTTCTCGGGGGAGCATTTCCGATTTAAGTGCATGAGTGACTACAGGCAACTTTCCGATACTGATGCTGCAGCGTCACGAGGAAGATCGGTGATACTCTCCGTGGAGACTCTTATGTCATTGATGCCTGCCGTGCGCGCGTCGCTTGCCGAACGATTTATCTTCAACTTCCGCCTGCCAGCGAAGATGCTCGCCACCTACCTGCCTGTCTACTGGCTAACTCCACAAGAGGTTCGAGGGTACGGCGTCGCATCCTTTTGCATCCTTGATCTGCGCGGAATTACGGTTGCGCCGTTGACCACGACCATCGGTCTTTCCAGTATCAGCTGCGCTCCGCGTTACGCCGTGCTCGACCTTTCGCGCGGGCAGGCGACTCCGGCTGTCTTCGTCACAGAGCGGCAGACGAACTCTGCCTTTGGCGCATGGTTTACCGCATTGGGGTTCTCGGCGCCTCACCCACAGGTCGAGGTCGCAATCGACCATCAAGACGAACAAACGCTGTTGCGAGTCGATAGCCCGGACGACGGATTGCTTTTTGCCGCGACCATCCGCCCTTCCGCCGCGATGAACTCGGAGTTGTTCACATCGCAACAGGAGTTCGCCGGCTTCATTGCGCAAGGTGTCAGTAGCTACGGGCATTCGCGGCACGGATCCCGCCTGACGAAGGTCGATTTGCAGAAGGACGATGCCGAATATACACCACTGGAGCTCTCGAATCTCGACGGCGCCTTCGTAGATGATTGGCAGCGTCACGGCGGTGTTTTCGATGGCGGATTTCGTACTTACGGGGGCCGCTACGAGTGGACCTATCACGGCCTAACGGACGAAGTATGACTATGATCGGATAGTAAATCGTCAGGCTCAGCAGAGGGGCCGTACATGCTCTCTCACTGCCCGACTCTCCAGGGTGAGGTGGTCTCCCAAGTCAGCATCTCTTTCGTGGCCCAATCGGTGGATTTGCCCGCATGGCACGACGTGCAGGCATTCGGCATTTTGTACTTGTCCGTCATCGCCGGCGTAATGAACTTGAAGGTGTGAGAGCTGACGAACGTCCCGGGGACACCTTGCGTTGCGATCTTCGGCATGTGGCAAGCGATGCACTGACTGCCCGGACTTCCATCCTTATGGTGGGTGTGTGCTTCCAGCGTCGCGGTGTGCGGACCGTTAGGAGATGTTGGACCGTGACAATCCAGACAAAGTTGCTGCGCGGGTTTGCGGAGCTGAGCGTAGTTCTCGGTGCCGTGTACGTCATGGCATGAGGCGCAGGTCACTCCGTGTCGATACATAACACTCTGCACAAAGTCATTCCCTTGCATCCGGTTCTTGTGGGCGGTCCCGTCCGCAAAGTGAGTGAAGCTGGTCTGGCCTAGCGTGAAGTCTTCGAGTTTCCAGTAGTCCGCAAGGTGAAGACCGACATGATAGCCGACCGGCCAATCGTAGGCTTTGCCCTCGATCTGTTGGGTAAGCGGTTGGCCTTGGGAGTGGCATTGAATGCAGGTGTCGTTTGAGGCCACGTCATCCATCTGTGAGGGATTCAGGATGTTGGTACGCGCCGGATGGGCTACATGCTCGCTCCCCGGTCCATGGCAGCGCTCACAACCGACATTCCATTCTGTGACCTGCTTGGTGTGGATGTCATAGTTCACGGAATGACAGCCATCGCAGGTCGGTCCGGTGGGCCGCTGCATGTTGTCCGATGGGTAGAAGGCCGCCCACCAATCTGCGCCCGTATCCGGAACGTGGTACTTGAGCCATTTCTTGTTCTTAATATCCCACTGGACAGGAAGCGGGTAGTAGTCGTCGCCTACTTTGGTGAAGTAACGCTGCTTCCATTGGCTGCCGTAGACCAAGGCGATTTGATCGAGCTTGAACTTCGCTATGTCGTTGGTGTTTAGGTCGGGAATGATGGCGTCCGGATGAGTCTTCGGATCGCGCACAACGTTGGCCATCGGCGTCTTCTTCCAGCGCGCGTAGATGCCCGCGTGGCACTTCTGACAGGACTCCGAACCTACATAATGGGCTGAGCTTGCCACGCTCTCTTGAGTCGCCGCCTCTTGCGGAGTTGCCGAACGAAAGCTCCGAATGTACGAGACGAGTTTCCAGCTATCCGACGAAGACGCCGAGTGCATCGCAGGCATGCCTGTAAATCCCACTCCGTTTTCGACGATGTAGTGGATCTCGCCGTCGGTCAGTTTTTGGGTAGCGTCCAGTCGGAGGTCAGGGACGCGAGGATAGATATTTGCTCCGATGGGCGTCAACCCGTGAGCATCCACTCCATGACAGGACGCGCAGCGCGCGAGATAATCTTCCCGCCCCTGCTGGAGGGCAACCGAATCACCAGCGAAAGGATTAGCCTTGCTCCGCTCTGAACCGGGAATAGCGAAGTCGCGCAAGGAACGCGCCACGGCAGTTTCAAAGGCTGACGGGTTAGACGACGCGCGGACGCCACGCCACTTAATCAAACCAGCACAAACAGCCAAGGCCAGTATCGAAGTTAACGATGCAATAAAAATAACCTTACGAACACTAGCCTTGGGCGCTTCCATCTGTGACCTCACTACGGATTACTGAATGGAGTGGTAAAGCCCCTCGATGAGGTCTATGCCTCTGCGGAGCAGTTCTTCGTCTGGAACAGCTTGCTTGGCCCACCCTTGGAGAATCTGGTTTATCAGCTTCCCCTCGGAGCGACCGAATTTGTCGTCTTCGAGATCAGCGTCATGGATCGACTGGGCAATAAGCTGAACCTTTTTTCCGGTCACTCGAAAGGCGCGGCAAAGCGTTTCAAAGGTGCAACTGTCGCCCTCATGGCCGAAACCCGCGGCTTGAAACATATCGAACGGTATAGCGCCTTCCTTCGCCGCCGGGTCGCTGCCGAATAGAAACGTCGCCCTCGGATCAATGAATCGGGCGATAAGCCAAGCGGACGAGACACGGTCAATTCCCGGTCGTGGGCGCGTCATCCAGATTTGGTTTTGAAAGTCGGCCTTGAACGCCTTTGCTGTCTTCGTCTTCTCGCCCTTTACTCGTGGTTGTTCTGCTCTCATCAAGGCTTCCTCTGCCTTTCCGCGCATGGGACTTTCAAAGAAGTCGATGACTACAATCTCTTCGTATCGTCGCCGTAACCGGGGAAGCTGTGCCCAGGCTCCCTTAGCTGCAGGCTTCAGTTTCCTGGTCTCTTCAATCAATGCTTCGTAGTCTGTCGCTCGTGCTTGCCGGAATTGCTCCTGCAACACGCGGGGTGGAAGGTCGTCGATGGCTTGAATATGGATAATGGATGCCTCGCCTTTGAAGCTGCGGATGGCGGTTGCCAGCCACTCGAAACGTTCCTGATTCACCGGATGATTAGGGAGCACATAGCCCGCATTCCGCAGGGGGATGGAACCGAATTTCTGCAGTTTTCTCCAAATTCCGACTCGCTCACTCGCTTTGCTCGATGGGAGAGTAAAAACCAGGAGTAGCCACGGCGAACCCTCCGATTGAGATGTTATAGTCATAACGAAATAATGTTACAAAAGAAACATATATTATGGCAACACTCAGATCGTGTGGAACGATGATGAGAGGTGGACTTCAATGGATGGGAGAATGCGTAATCTAAAGCGGAGCATCGGAATTGTGACTCTGGTTCTGTTCCTCGCAACAAACCTGGCGCGCTCACAAGCGACCGGTAATCAGGTATTGAGGCAAGTCGCCGACATTCCGATGCCGGGGCCTGCCGTTCGCTTCGACTACCAGAGTCTGGATGCGGATCACGGTCGGCTCTACATCGCGCACATGAATGCTGACCAACTCGTCGTCTTCGACACTCAGAAGATGCAGGTTGTCGGCAATCTGGATGGTTTCAAGCGCGTGCATGGAGTCCTCGCGGTGCCGGAGATCGGCAGAGTGTACGCCTCTGTCACAGGGGACCATCAAGTCGCCGCCGTGGACATGGCCACTCTCAAAATAATCGCAACCACTGGGCCTGTCACGTATCCAGATGGAATCGCTTATTCACCAGCCACCAAGAGAGTCTTCGTCTCTGATGAGCACGGCGGCGTGGACGCTGTCGTTGATACAGTAAGCAACAAACTTCTAACCAGCATCCCTCTCGGTGGTAGAGCCGGCAACACCGTCTACGATTCAGGTTCGGGACACATCTTTGTGGCAGTGCATGGGGTGAATGAGCTAGTTGCCATCGATCCGGCGGCAATGAAGATCATTGGCCGTTATTCGCTGCCGGGAATCAAAAATCCCCACGGGATCGCGCTCGATTCAGCAAACCGCCTCGCCTTCATCGCTGGCGAGGAAAACCATTCGTTGGCAATCTTCGACCTGAAAGCGATGAAACTGCTCTCGGTTCATGCTGTAGGAGATGATCCTGACGTACTGGTCTTCGACCCTGGCCTGAAACGCTTATACGTCTCGGCTGAGTCGGGGACCATATCAGTGTTTCAGGAGACTGGCCGCGATTTGCGTCTACTTGGGCAATTTGACATGCCACACGCTCATACGGTTGCCGTCGATCCAAAATCCCATCTGGTCTATTTTCCGCTGGAGAATGTGAACGGTCACCCCTTACTAAGGATCATGCAGCCCGCCAATCAACCATAGTCACGGCGACATGCGAAGGGGATGGATTCCGATGGCACAATGAAAATTCAGGACAGTCGGCAAGCTCCCTCAACAATCAGAGCGACTCGGCGGCTTTGACCCGTGCCGTTGAACAGCAGAGGTTTGGACCCCAAAAGCAGAGGTCTTCGGGGGCTGGTGAGGGTGCTGAGAGGTTTCATAGCAATACTTTTCGATGACTTAGTGTGCTTTTGTTAGCCATCGGTGTCCGCACGATGAGCTGCTTGGGTACTGTCCGGCTGCCGGCATGAATAGACAAGGAATGCTCGGGAGAGAGACACCGATGCGCCCGGGAAAGTTCGCGCGCGGAATCCGATCGGGCCTGTCTTCGCCCCACGTTGCAAAGAGCAGAGGTCCGTGGTCGGTTTTGAGAGGGAACGGGGCGGATCAGGCTACGGGCTGAGCCGAATGGAGTTCCAGCACCTGTTCGACGAGATCCGCGGCGCGGTCGGGTCCGTCCAACCGCTGGATAGCTCTCTGCAAAACCTCCGCCGCTTCACGGAATCTGTCATCCTGCAGCACGAGCATGACTGCTTTGCGAAGCTGGGCCGGGCTTAGCCTGTAGCGTGAAACCACCACGCCTGCTCCGCGTGCCTTGAGCCTCGCCGCCACACCGGGTTGGTCGTTGGCCAGGGGCACGGCCACCAGCGGCACTCCCTCGGACAGAGTCTCGAGGACCGTGTTCAGGCCGGCATGCGTAATCACCAGCGCGGCCCGCTTCAGAATCTCCAGTTGGGGAGCAAAGCGCACCACCAGTGGATCGCCGGCCAGCTTTCCCAGTCTCGCCGGATCGAGTCCGCCACCCAGCGAAATCAATAATTGTGCGTCGAGTCCGGCACAGGCATCCGCGATCGTTCTGAAGATGGCTTCTGAACCGTTCTGGAGAGTGCCCAGCGATGCGTAAATGAGTGGGCGTCCGTCGAGGCGATCCCAGGGAAAGTCGATGTCAGGACGCTGTCGAGCGTGCAAGAACGGCCCGGTATAGTGAAGCCCGGCCGGCTTTTCGCCGCGGATTTCGAATTCCAGTGCTTCAGGCAACTGAGTAATTTGCGCCAGAGGCGATAGCCCTTCCTCGGGACGCGTAAGGGGTTTCAGTCCCCATGCGCTACGCTGCCGATTCACATCTTTGAAGATGGGGGCGGCGAACCGCAAAAGCAGATGAATGGCAAGGCGGTTCCGCAAACGGCTGAGCCAATCCTGTCCCGCCGCCCAGCCGAACCAGAAGGGTGGGAACCGGTCGTCGGGCAGCATGGGAGGAATCAAGGCGATGGAGATCCAGGGCAGCCCTAGGAAATCTGCCACGTTTCCGGCAAACTCCGCCTCGTCGACCAGCAGCGCCTCTACGCCGGCCGTCCGCACCGCCTCCGGCCCGTCGCGCAGAATCATCCGCGTCGAATTCCTCACCCGCTCCAACGTGAATCGAAAAGCTGCGATCCCCCTTAACTGTGCCAATTGCGTGTCCAGCGTCTTGAGGGAGCCGGGCGGATAGTCTTCGGCGCCGATCCGATGAAACTCGATGCCCGCGGCACGCACATCTGCCTCGGTGTCCGCGATCCCGAAGACCACTACCTCATGGCCTCTCAGTTCTAAGGAATGCGCCAGCGCGGTCATCGGATTGAGATGACCTGTTCCCGGAAAACAAAATGCTCCGAATCTTGCCATTACCCTCTTCGATCATTCATCAATTGCGGCGAATCTGTTCGGTCGCCGGGAACGCAACAAACCTTCGGGCGCTGCAGCCACAAATCTCCACCCACACTGTCGTGGTAACCCACCCTTCGCAAAAGAAGCGAAGGATGGGGCACCCGCAGCTCTTACCAGACCATAGTCACTGCGAAAATCCTCTAATCGTGCCTCAGCGCATCCACCGGTGAGAGTTGCCCCGCGCGCCACGCCGGAAGCGCTCCGGCAATCAGCCCGGCAAACACCGCGATTCCCACCGCCTCGGCAAGAAGCTGCCAGTGGAGCGACGCGGAAACGAGACTCGCGGTCCGTGGCAAGGTCGCCAGCACCTTGAGAGCACACCATCCTAAAGCGATGCCGAGCAATCCTCCGGCCAGGCCAAGCGTGACTGCTTCAATCTCAATGTGCGCCAGTACCTGCCATCGGTTCCAACCCAGAGCGCGCAGGATGCCGATTTCCCGCGTGCGCTCGAAAACCGACATCGCCATGGTGTTGGCGATTCCCAGTATGCCGATGAGCAGGGCGAGCGAAGAGGTGCCCCAGGCGGAAGCGTGGGCCAGTTTCACAAACTGATTGTCGCTGGCGCGCTCCGCTGCGGGGATAGCGCGCATGCCCGGCAGGGCGGCTCCGATCTCAGCCTGCGCGTGCTTCAAGTATTGTTCCCGCGTTTCTCCGCGAGGCGCCGGGCGCAGCTGAACATCAACCGTCGAAACTTTGCCTTGCATGCTGCTTAGCTGTTGCAACTGGTCCAGCGGCATGACAACCGCGGCCCCCTCAAGCGTTGAAGCGCCGTGATAAATGGCAGTGACCGTGAATGCCATGTCCTGAATTTCAAGAGTGTCGCCGGGGGTCTTCTTCAGATCCTGAGCGAGCATATCGCCAAGCATCACTTCGGCGTGGCCGTCGCGAAATCGCCGCCCTGAAACAATCTGCAGAGAACCAAACTGAAATGCATCTTCCTTCCAGCCGTATACCAGCGCATTCACGTTTGGAGTCAGGTCCATCAGGTTGAAAATCGTGGGCGAGGCCTGCGCCACATCGGGCAATTCCTTGAGCTTTGCCGTCGTCGATTCGTCCATCGAAGTGTTCAGAAAGGTCCCCTGAATCACGGCGATGTCGGTGCCGCTGCTCGAGTAAATACGCAACCACTGCTGTTCGAACGCGCTCGAAAAGCCCACCAGGCCTACAAACGCGCCCACCGCCATGCCGATGCCAGTCAGCGTGAGCACCGTCCTCAGCCGCCGGCGCCGCAGGTTCTTCAAAACAAATCCCGTGAACGACAATGATTTGGCCATTAAGTCGGAATGGGTCCTTTCGCCTTGGGGTTGAAGAAAGTTCAGCTGCGAGTTCGTCGCGGCGGTATTTAATGTGTTAATTCAGAATAAGTGGTCCGGGGCGTTATTTCCAAGTTTCGACTTGCGGCCGCCAGATGCCTTCCGCTTTTCGGGACGTAGATTTGAATCCGGTAGATTCGCCCCCGGGCAAGCTCTGTGCGGCAAGGCACGCGCTCCTCCTTGGCGTACTGGGTGGGGGGTACCAGGGCCCCCACAGGCTATAATGAGCGTTAGCGCAGCCCGTCGCACAGGCACCCAGCGGTCATAATTCGCCGGCCTCCTTATTGTTCGCGGACTAAGGCCGGTTTTGAAATGAACAACGAAGAACTCATTCTAGTTACGGGCGCGACTGGCTTCCTCGGCGTGCAGCTGGTGCGCGAACTTCTGGAGCGCAAGCCGAACGCCACGCTCGCGCTGCTCATCCGCGACAGAGCCGGGCAATCGGGCCAGCAGCGCGCCGATTCATTCATTCCTTTGGCGGAGCGGTCGCGCGTTCAGGTCTTTTCCGGCGACGTAAGCCAGCCTAACTGTGGGCTCGATCCAGCCGCCTACGGGCGCCTTTTGGCCGAAACAACTCGAGTGATTCACTCCGCCGCCACGGTGCGGTTCGATCATTCGCTCGACGAGGCACGCAGCATTAACGTCGAGGGCACCCGGCATATTCTCGATTTTGCCGGCGGCGCGCGCCAGCTTCGAAGCTTCGCCTACGTCGGTACCGCCTACGTGGCCGGCGAGCGCTCAGACTTGGTGCACGAAAACGAGCTTGCCGTCGGCCAGGGCTATCGCAACACCTACGAACAAACCAAGGCCGAGGCCGAGGCCCTTGTACAATCGCGTCTCGGTTCGCTTCCCGGCGTGATCCTGCGTCCCAGCATCATCGTGGGGGACTCGAGAACCGGCGTCACCTCCAGCTTCAAGATGATGTACTGGCCGCTGAAGATCTACGCGCGACGCCTTTGGCGCACCATCCCCGGCTATCCTGACGCGGTACTCGACATTGTGCCCGTGGATTTTGTCGCCAATTCCGTTGCGCAGCTTCTCTTTGATGAAGCCGCCCTGGGCTCGACAGTCCATCTCTGTGCCGGACCGCGCTCGAGCGCGACGATCCAGCAAGTTGCCCATCGCGCAATGGAATACTTCCAGGGTCCCGAGCCGCGTTTCGTCGATCCGAGATTATTCTTCGCCGTGGTGCGGCCGCTTCTGTTTCTCTCTCTGTGGGGACGCAAACGCCGTGTGCTGCGCGACGGCCGCGCCTACCGGGATTACTTCACCATGCGGATGCAGTTCGACACCAGCGAAGCCGAACGTCTTCTGCAGCCTGCCGGGGTGAGTCCGCCGCCGGTACTCGATTATCTCGACCGCCTTTTCCACTATTGTGTGGCCAGCGACTGGGGCCGCAAGCCGGTCTCTGCGCAATGAGTATTGTCCAGTGCTATCAACTCGCGCGGGACCGTGGAGTCACGGTCGCTAATCTGGTGGATGAGTTGGTTCGCCGGAAAGGGAACTGCGAAGTTGCCGTCTACGAAAGCGGCGTCTTTCATCTTTCCGATCTGCACGCTGAAGTTTGCTCCATCGATACTTTTCTGCGTCAGGCCGTCGCGCTACGCCCGGGCCAGCCTGTGGCCATCTATCGCAGTAACAATCGCGAGTGCTTCCATTGGTTTCTCGCCATTATCCGCGCGGGGGGCATTGCGGTTCCGCTGAATCCGCAACTCTCCCTTGCCGAAGTGCGCCGGATTCTTGCCGATAGCGGCACAGAGATTCTCGTTACCGACACAGTGGTATTTGAACGGACCATCGGAGATCGCCAGGCCCTGGATGTGCGCACCTGGATACAGGCAGATGATGAGAAGGAGACGCTCGACGGATTCCTGCGCGTTTCCGTAACGGATGCAGGGACAGATTCCGGGACGAATGTGCCGTCGCAACCCGTCACCATCGATCCGGCCGCAACAGTGGCCATCTTTCACACTTCCGGTACCAGTGGATTTCCCAAGGGCGCAGCCTTGTCGAGCAACGCATTGCTTGGGGCGCGTGCGTCCACGGTACTCACCGGGATATTTTTAGGCCCGCGGGATCTTGCGCTCATAGCGTTGCCCTGGTCGCACATCATGGCTGTGAGCATTGCTCTGTACGGCCTGATGGCGGGTATCCGGGGATGTTTTCTCGATCGCTTCGATGTCGATGCTGCGCTGGACCTTGTTGAGCGCTTCCGCATCACCGCCTTTGTCGGCGTGCCCACCATGTTTGCCCGCCTGGTCAACAGCAACCCCGCACCTGCCCGTCTGGCGAGTGTGCGTGTTTGGCTCTCCGCCAGCGACCATCTTCCTTCAGAAGTTCGACTGCGTCTGCGTCAGTTCGGAGCCCTCTTCCGGCTGCCCGGTGGTTGGCGTCTCCCACCCATTCTGCTGAACGGCTACGGCATGGTGGAGTTGGGCGGCCTCGCCATGATGGGCATCGAGCTGCCGTTGCTGCGCGGCAGTGGCGACCTGTGTCTCCCGGTGCCCCCGTTTCGCATCCGCGTGGTCGATGAGCATGGCCGGATCGTGCCGGCGGGTGTAGCGGGCGAATGCCAGATTCGTCGTCGCGGTCTCGCCCCGCACTATTGGAAGGACAAGAGCGATGCTCAGGGCCTTCTTACCGGCGACGGCTGGTTGCGTACCGGTGACCTGGCCACGCGCAATCGCCTGGGACTTATCCGGCTTGTGGGGCGCACTAAGGATGTGATCAAGTCGGGCGGCTACTCTGTGTACGTTCGAGAACTGGAAGAAGCGATGCTGGCCCATCCTGCTGTGGCCCGCGCGGTCGCGTTCGGCCTGCGTCACCAGGAGAAGGGCGAGGTTCCCGTGGCCGCGGTTGAGTTGCAGCCGGGTTCCTCTTCTGAAGAAGTCGACCTGCTGCATTGGTGTCGCAGCAATCTCGCGGCTTATAAAGCGCCGCGGCGCATCTGGATTCTCCCCCCTGGCAACCTGCCGCAGAATCACAGCGGCAAGTTTCTTCGACGGGTGCTGCAGGAGCAATTTGCAGGGCTCATGGACTGAAGTCGCCGGGTTCGGTATCCGTCACCGGAACAGCCCCGACCTGCCGTGGCGGGGGCGACTGAAACTGCCCAGGATTAAATCCCATAAGCGCTAGCTTACGGGGAAGTTTTCGAGTCCCATAAGCGCGAACTTATGGGAAAGTTTTCGTTCCAAACCCTCACAAAATCGTCATTCTGAGAGCCTGTGACTTTTTCGATTTTTCGCGCAAAATCAGTTACAACCTCTGAGCGGAGCGCCTCACAGGTTTTTCGTTTGCTTTTCGAAACTCCAACGCACCACAAAGCCGTCATTCTGAAGCGGAGCGCATCCCGCAGTGGAGGGACGTTTCTCTCCGCCAGCAACCAAGTCAGAGCAAAGCACAATCCTAGCCCTTGTCATCCCGACCGGAGCGCAGCGTAGTGGAGGGATCTGCGGTTTCTTTCCTCCACGCGTCGCTAAGATCGGCCCAGGTAGGGTTCATCTGCTCAATGAGCCAAATCTTCTTTTCTCTTCTCGAACGCTTGATTTGTTTTTCCCGGCTGAGTGCTTTCCCACGTATTGGGCAAGTGTAACCGCAGATCCCTCCACTACGCTACGCTCCGGTCTCACCCATGCGGCTTCGAGCTTTTCAACCACGGGACCCAAACTGCAACTCAGATGGTTACCAGGATCTCCGCGGGGGTTGCGGCTCTCACCATCTCGCGAATCGAATCGACGACGAGTCCGGGCTCATCGAGATGGATCCAGTGCGCGCTGGCCTCTGCAATCACCTGCCGCACATTGTCCCCGATTTGGTCGAGACACAGGTCGGAGAGAGGGATCGAATTTCCCGGCGTCAGCAACAGTACCGGGATCTCGCGAATGGGGTCAGCGTCCTCCATCTCACGCACTGTTTCCGGGACTGCCTCCACATGGCGTTGCATTCCGGCGTAGTAGCTTGGCCGCGACCAATGTGCGGCGACAATAGGCCACACCTCTCTGGGCATCTTGCCCACTTCTTCCGTGACCCGGTTTAGAACATGGAGGCCGCCGTCCCCTGCCGCGCCAGCCAGACGCCCCGAGATCCGCCCAGAACGGCAGAGCAGAGAGGTTACGGCGAGCCGGGCCAGTCCAAAGTGCGCAATGGGAATCGCGTAACCAGAGAGCTTTTTACCTCGATCGATCATGGATTGCTTGGCTGGATTGAGTGGCGGCCACTCCTCGCAGCGCATCGGATCGATGAGCACAACGCCTGCGACATCTTCCGGGTAGGTGGTCGCGTACCGGCGCACCACCAGCCCGCCAAAGGAATGTCCCACGAGGATGTAGGGCGGCTTGATGCCGGCCGATTGCAGCATGGTGTGCAGTTCCGCTGCGATGTTTCCCGGGGTGCGCACCGTGGAGGATGGGCTGCTCCAGCCAAGGCCGCTGCGATCATAAGACGCTGTGAAGGTGAAGCGAGAAACAGTTTCCTGGATGTGATGCCAGTTCAAGTTGGTGGCCGCGATGCCGGCCTCGAAGAGCACGGTAGGCCCGCCCGATCCCTTTTCGACCACGTAAAGGCTTCGCCCTCGTTCAATTTCCACCCAACGGCCCGGACCGGTATACCGCTTTTGGTCAAGACGGCCGCCGATGCATTGATAGAGGTATCCCGCGACGAGCAACGCCGCCACGGCAACCAAAAATACGAGTAGAAGGGTCATGGGCGATCCTCGAATCGGCTGATCTTTTCGGGACTGAAGTCCCTGATGCTGAGGTTTGCTTTGGTGCTTCCGCGTTCGACAATCAGGAGGGTCGATCCAGGGCGGCCATGCATCTTCACTTCCACCTGTCTGGCGGACCAGACTCCGCCCGATTGGGTCAAACCCAAGTATGTGAATTCCTTCATGATTCCCCGAGCTTTCAGCGTCTTTTCCACATAGATGGGGTAGCCGATGGTATGGTCGAGCCACGTTTGGACCTCGGCGTAGTGCGAATGGTCCATTGCGCCCGGCGAACTCTTCAGCACATCGCAATCGCGAGCGCCAAATCTGGCACTCTTAAGAACCGTCTGGTCCTGCCAGTAATACTCCGGCTGGAGAAAGTCCTCATAGTTGAAGTCGCTGCCGAACACACTCTCGCCCCACTTATCAAAAGGCAACGAGGATGGCGCGGACTCGTGCGGACGTAAAATCCGGATTGTGTTCTGGCCGTTGGGCCGCATCTCGAGCAAGATACTGACGCGCGCGTCGTAATTCGCATCGCGACTTGCGTCGTGGCTCACATCTTGACTCTCAGATGGGCTCGCATGTCCCGCCTGCGTCCGGGGTGGGATGATCTCGACGAGCGCGCGCAGAACGCCCGGAAACCAGTGCGCCTTGATGGTGATGGCATTGCTGACTCGCTTCCCACTCGCATCTACCCGCACCAGGCGGCCGGTGGCGCGAAAATCCGCAGTCTCAATGCGCTGCCGCGCGACGGCAACTAACGCTGGCCCATCCGCCGCGGTCGCAGTGGTAGCTACGAGCAGCGTTGCCGCAGCCACAACCGAGGCGAGTCTCATGGCACGATCCTTCCATCATGGATGTGGATGCGACGTGGCGCGGAGTTCGCAATCTCGTCCTCGTGGGTGATGACAACCAGCGTCATGCCGTGGGTCTTCTGAATGCCAGTGAGGATCTCCATAATTCGCGCCGAGTTCGTGCTGTCGAGATTCCCAGTGGGCTCATCTGCCAACAGGATCGAAGGATCATTGGCCAGGGCCCGGGCAATCGCTACGCGTTGCCGTTCTCCCGCAGAGAGTTCATTCGGATACTGGCGCATCCGGTGCTCCAGACCCAACTCACGCAGCAGGGTCGCGGCACGTTCCTCTCGACTGCCCGCGCCATTTTTCGTAGCGAGCATGGGGGCCTGCACGTTCTCAAGAGCACACAAGGTGGGCAGCAGGTAGAAAGCCTGGAAGATGAATCCAACATGATGGCGGCGATACGTGTCGAGGCTAATAGAAGAGCCCAGGGGGGCACCCCGGAACAGGACCTCGCCGCTGGTGGGGATATCGAGCCCGCCGAGCAGGTTGAGCAGGGTCGATTTACCACTACCGCTGTGCCCGCTAATGGCAACGAATTCGCCGGCATCGATGGAGAGATCGACACCGCGGAGGGCCTCGATGCGTCCCTCGTCGTAGTCCTTTCGCAGGTTGCGTACTTCCAGGATGGGATTGGTCATGGCGCGGCGTTAAACCGGGGAAAGGCGCGCACCGCGCCAGACTGGAAACGCTCCGGCAGTCCGTACGGCCAGCATGGCGATGGCCGGCAATTCGTCTTCAACCGCGCGAGAAAAGGCCGCCACACCAACAAATGCGCCGATCGCCCTGCTTGCCCCACAGAACCTCATGAGTGTCTGGAGAAGCAGGCGCTCAAAATCTTTCCGGGCAAATTTTGCAAACGACAATTTAGAGGCCATGCGGTTGAGGTACGTCCTATAGTGTTCGAGTTCGCGGAGAATCGAGTGCCAGTTCATCCTTGAGCTGCCGCTGTGTTCATTGCGAAATTCGACTTCCAAACTTCACTAAACCTTGATTGCGCGATTGGCTCCCACATCGAGCCAAAGGGTCTGGCAAATGCCCGGCCAGTTCTGTACCAAGTGCGATTTCAATTTAATCCAGTCTACCTCAAACAACTGGCATAGGATTCGCGGGCAGGCCATAACCTCATTACCACTTCACAGCCGGCGAAAATGGGGTCTAGGAGCACGAGAAGGGTAAACCACGTTTGAGCCCCCCGTCCCGGCGTGGCGTGGGGCGTACGCGGGCCGAAAACGCGGGCCGAAAACATGGGGCGAAACATGGGGCGAAAACGATGAGGGCGATCTGTTCCGGCTTGCCGTGGAAGCCCAGGCGATCTGCGGCTCTCTTGCCCCTGGCTCTCGTGTTCTCAGTTCGACTGCCCCGGTGGCGAATTCAACCCCGGTTTTGGCCCGAGCTGCCGTGGAGTCCGGCGCCCGTCTCTCAATCTCTGTACCCACGGGATAAAGGCGGGAGCGACCGATCAGGTCCACTCCCGCTTCCGGCATTACTTCGCAGGTACGTAATCGAACTTTCCAGGCTGAACGATGAAAAAGAGGCAATCGGTCTTCGAGAGGCATTGTGTGACGTGTGCCTCCTCGCCCGTTTGGAAATAATAGGAGCCCGGTGGTAACGGAATGACCTTGCCGCCTGGAGCGTGATTGGCTACCACTCCCTTGATGATGACCGCGTAATAGTCATCCGTGTGGGTATGCACGCCGCTCACGAAGCCATGTGGCATCTTGATAAACGTACCGTGGCGCCCATGCGCGAGGTCGCCGTAAGCGGGACCGGCCAACAGTTCACCCTTGTCCGTCTTGATTCCAGAACCGCCGAACTTGATCTGATCGGCAGGGGTGCTTACAGAGGGTCCTTCATGAGCCGGGTGAGAGGTGTCCTGGGCGATAAGGCTGGTTCCTGCGGTTGAGAACGCCAGGGACGCAGCGAGCAGAATTGTTAGTTTGTACATCCGAGTACTCCTTCTTGATGGTTACCTTGTAGAACCTCGAGCGTCGAACCAATGCGACGACCGGCGATGGTGACGTTTTGATGGGAAGTAGGCAGCGCAGAGATCGGATATCCCCTGGATCACCTGAATGATCTCGGTGCACCAGTTTTTCATCCGAACAATCGGTACAATAAAGAAGAGCGAAGCCAAATGTCAAGTGAGCGAACGATCTATCGATAGGAGCGAGCATGCCTGCTGCCCTGGCGTCAAAAGATGAGATTGTCGATCGACTGTTCGCCGTGTTCCGCGAACGCGGATTTGATGGTGCGTCTCTGACTGACCTGTCGCGCGCAACCGGGCTCGGGAAATCGAGTCTTTATCACTATTTCCCCAGAGGAAAAGAGCAGATGGTGGAGGCCGCGCTGGGGCGGGCCGAGGCACTGATCGATAGCGCAATCCTCAGCGTGGCGCAGTCTCCTGAACCGCTTAAGGTGCGTGTTTCCAGGATCATTGCGACGCTTGAACAGATCTATGCGGGCGGGCGCGCCCCATGTGTTCTAGGACAACGCGCAATCTCTGGAATCACGGACACGGGCCGCCAAAGCTTACGCGGAGCCTTCGCGCATTGGATCAACGCCATCGCAAAGCTGGCGAACGAGGGTGGTATGTCGCCGGCGCGGGCACACAACTTCGCCGAAGATTGGGTCGCGCAACTGCAGGGCGCGCTGATCCTGCAGGCAGCTACAGGCAATCGGGGAACGTTTGAACGGGCGCTGCATGCGCTGCTCGACCTGACCAAGGGAGACGCTGTTCGGGAAGAGGGCTAGTGTAGAATGCCACGCAGAGAGTCACGTATCCTCCCTTGCTCAATCACTCAGCCTGACCTTGCGGGTGCTTGCGGGTGCCCCATATCTCGCTTGTTTTTGCGAGATGTGGGGGGCGGCCGTTGGCCGCCCTCTTAAACCCCAGGAAAAATGCCAGAAGCAGAACGACGAATCCAGAGTTCGCGTAAACTCAGCGTCCAATGCACCCAAAAACGGGAACCTCGCCGCAGCGAGCAACCTCGCCGCAGCGAGCATTTCCATCGCCATGCCGGGGCAGAGACTTCGCCGGATGTTCCCGCCTCAATCGAAGAAGGTGCGATCCTCTTCCGCCAGGTGCGCTTTCGCCGCCTCCACTCGAAAGCTCACACCGATCCCCGGCTTATCCCAAACCTTGATGAAACCGCGTTCTACGATGGGGTTCGGCAGTCCATCCACAATGTCGTACCACCAGTCAGGCTGACCCAGCGGATACTCAAAGGCAATGTAGTTCTGCGGTAAGGCCGCCGCCACCTGCACGTGCGCGGCTAAGCCGATAAGCCCATCGAAAATGCCGTGCGGGGCAATCTGGATACCGTGCAGATCGGCATACTCGGCGATCCATTTCATCTCTGCGATGCCACCTACATCTTCCGGATCGGGGCCGACAATATTGACAGCCTGTTTCTCGATCAGGTCTTTGAAGTTCTCCTTGAGATATATTTCTTCCCCCGTGTGGATCGGGATGGAAGTGCTCACCGTGACTTCGCGAAAGAGCTCCGCGTTCGGATAAGGCGTGTAATCGCCTGTGATCAGATCCTCAAGCCATGCGATGCGTAGCGGCTCGAGGGCTCGCGCAAAAGTGATCGCATCCTTCACCGTCCAGCCGGGGCCGCAGTCGAGCGCCAGACCGATCTCATCCCCCAGCACCTTTTTCATCGCTTCCACGCAGGCGATCACATGGTTGAGGCCGCGCTCCGTCATCAGGCCGCGATCCATATGCGAGGCTCCTGTGCGCGGCTCGTCGTACCACACATTAGGAATGGCTTGCACCATCGCCGGATCGTGAAAGCCCACGGCCTGCTTGATGAGGGTAAATCCTTCCTTGGCCTCTTTCATCTTTGCCATGGCCTCGGCGTAGTCCTGCGGCATGTGGCCGGTCATGGGGAAGCGAACGCCACCGTTATAGATACGGACGCGGTCGCGAATCTTGCCCCCCAGCAACTTGTACACCGGAACCCCGGCTACCTGGCCGGCGATATCCCAGAGTGCGATCTCGATCGCGCTCACCGCTGCTCCCCAGGGTTTGAACGCGCCAAGCCTGCGAATCTTGAGCATGACGCGCTCCACATCCGTCGGATCTTCTCCCAGAAGATAGTCCTTGTAGAACAGCACCATCGGTTTCAAATAAGGCTTGTAGGATTCAGCTTCACCATAGCCGGAGATCCCCTGGTCCGTGACAATGCGAACCACCGGGCTCTTTCCGATAATGGCGCACTTGAGGTCTGTAATCTTGATGGGTACGTGTCCCACGCGTCTATCCGAACCCGTAAGAACTCCCCTTTGCTGAGCCGCAAACGCTGTTGCGGCCGCCATCCCTGAGAGCGATCCGATGAATCCCCTGCGTGTCCAATTCCTCATGAGTCCCTCTTTTAGAAGTTATCGAGTTATCTATAGTTGGCAAGAGTTTTCTTTGTATTCATGCGGCCCGGCACGTTGTTTATATGTAAACGACGTGCCGGGCAGAGGATTGGCGCACCAGGCCTTGGCGCGTCTCCCGGCCGGGTAAACTTTCCGCAAACCCCTGCCTTCCGGGAAAGTCGAGGACCAACCTACAAGACCTCGAATGTTGAAGACACACGAATCTCAATGACCATCTGGCGTAGGTACCGTCGAACTCCACTGCCAAATGAGTTCACGCTCGGACAACGGAATCATCTCCTTAGGTACACGGACAAAGCTGTTTGGAGATGGCAAGAAGACGAAGGCGTCGGGCATGTCGATGCGTCTTATGAAGGCTCGCCAATTTTGATGCGAGGTCGCCTGACCATTGACTAGATCACAGGAGATACCTGACTCGTCGATTGTGAGGATCTGACCATTGAGTGTCTCTTGCTCTTCAGAGTAGATGACTCTCAGGCACTTTTCTTGAGAACGATTGGCGAGCGGCTTGGAAAAGATCCAGCACAGAATCAGAACAGCAAAAAGTGTGAGCGCCGGTACCCGCGCGCCCGGCACCTGCGGGGCAAGTCCCAGCGCTAGGCAGACAACGCCCACGACCATATACTCCTTCCATGATCGCTTACCAACTTTCTTGGGTTTGGCAGCAGCGACTGCCTGACAGGTATTCCTGTACTGCTCAAAGGTAATTGTCGGGTGGAAACGCATGATGGAAACAGAGTAATCGACGTTGGCAGAAATCGTTTCAGGATTTCCGCGAAGTCAGGTTATCGGCAAGTTGCTCTTCTAGTGTAGTCCGTCACAAATACGATCATGTATGTCGTGGGTGTGGCTTTAAGGATTTTGTCTAGCCCAAGACTCGGGTGTGGACTCGGGTGCCCCATATCTCGCACGTACTTGTGCGAGATGTGGGACAAGAGTCACTCTCTCCCCGGAACTCTCGACTCACTGCAAAGACTGGTCGGCTAAGGTCCATGAATTCCCCACATCTCGCAACAAGCGCGAGATATGGGGCACCCGAGTCCATGGCAGGGTAAGATTTAGGACGCTTGATTACATCCCGGGATAAACGACCATCTGTGTGGCGGGCTACACTAGGTTCTTGGGCTTCTTCGCAAGTGAACGCCCGCCACGACGCAGGCACAGAGGATCAGAACGCTACACGTCGTGGCGACGTAGAAGGTTCCTCTTGAGTTCCAGTGGATATCCATTCCCATCGACCCTAATAGAACTCCGAGAAGACCGAGGCCAACCAGGACGAGCAGCGGCGTCAAGATCAGCAGGGTTCCGATAGGTCTTCGCCATCCTCGCACAGCGGCTCCTTGGCGTCTACAGCATACGGTAGATTTTAGCTCCTGCAAAGTCCGGCGGTTTGCGGCAACTACGTACCCCGGGATGCCTCGGAGCATCGATCGCAAGTGATTAGCGCATCATTTTGACGTTCGGTGCAAGAACCCAGCTTCGTCTGTACCACCGCAAGTCGGCCGTAGGCGGCTTCGAGTTGCTCTTTCAGGTCGCGATTGATTTCCTCCAACGTCCGAATGCGGAGTCGGAGAGTCGCCACGACTCGTTCGTGCGAGAGCCGCTGCCGATGTTGCAGATTGTCGCCCGCAGCAGCCGGCGAGGTAGTACGAATCTTCATGATCTTGTCCCGGAGGGACTTCGTTCCGTAGAGCCAGGCCGTCGATACCTTCGCACGCGCAGCGACACTGCGGAAGTTGAGCTCCGCTTCTTCAGACTGCATCAGGAGGATCGCTGCGGTGGCACGCTGCATTGCATCCTCGCTGCGAGATCGCGCGCTGCGCTTTAGACCATCCCCGGGTGGCCCATTCAAGCCCGCTTTTGGCTTGAGTGGGGGAAAACGGACCTCTTTGCTCGGCGCCATCATACGAGCAAATGCTCTTCTAACCGGATCACCACGGTATCGCCTTCGCTCTTGCCGAGCAGCCTCAACATGTGGGCTTTAACCGCCAGCCTGTGCGCGCCGTTGCGAGCGGTCATGAACGAACCAAGAAACGGATGGCCATCAATGGTTCCTCTCACCTTCACAGGACTTTTTGTGCGAAAGAAGCCGACCGAGCCGGACATCACAATGTAGGTGGAATAAGCCTTGAAAGTTGAGCGCTGAAGCTTGGCCGAAAATTCTTTGTCCACGTGTTCTCCCCAAACCTAGAGAGAGAGACGTGTCTCGCATCCGCTAAGTTGCTGCGAACAACCCGTGCTTTGTAGAACGCTCCGAACGAAGCTTCGTTACACCGCAGAAGCGTGAACGCAGCTTCTGCACATCGCAGAAGCATAAACGCAGCTTCATCACATCGCAGAAGCGTAAACGCTTCTGCGGCCACAGGCTCGGTTGCAATCCGCCCGCGCGCCCTGTCATGAAGTGCTGATAGGTTTGCGGCCGCCCGATTCATCGAAGGCCTTTCCGCACTCCGGGCATTTGACGAGGTGCGCGGTCAGACGCAGCAGCTCAGGCGGCTGAATCCTGTAGCCGCACAGAGGGCAGGCAAGTGCAAAATCGAAAGCGATCCGTCTTTTGAGGCGTGGAGTCATGAACGGATTATAGGAGAATAAAAAGCGAAAATAATCCACAGACTAAGGATCATGGAAAAGCTACGTCATCAGGAAAGGGGAAGAAAGAACCGGAAGACAGAACCAGATCGCAAGGAATCCTGGCTGCTTCTTACTCTGAGAACGCCGCCATGCCGTTCAGCAACTTCCTGACATACCCAAAGCCCAAGCCCCGTTCCGCCTATGCCTTTGGTGGTGAAGAAGGGATCGAAAATTCTCGCCATGACCTCCGGGCTCATCCCCCTGCCTGTATCGGCCACCGTAAATGCGGTTCCTTTGCGAAGGCTTCTCCAGTCCGTAACATGATGACTGCGCAGGATGAGTCGCCCTCCGCCGCACATGGCGTCGATCGCATTGCCGACCAGGTTGTTGAGCACCTGGCGGAGGTCTCCTTCAAAACATAACAAAGGCTCCTTGGCGCGATAACTAACCTCGACGGAGATCTTCGCATTTTTCAACTTGCCTTCATAAGTGCTCAGCACGGTTGAAAACAGCTCTTCGGCGCGAATAGCCTGTGGTTTGGACGACTGTTTGTGGAATCGCAGCGTTTGATTGGCAATCGCCGACACTCGCCGTAGTTCGTGCTCGGCGGAGCTTAAGTAGTTCTGTACCTCTGGAAGGACGGCTCTCTGACGCGCGAGGTAAAGCAGATTGGTGACGGCTTCGAGCGGATTATTGATTTCGTGCGCGATGGAGCTGGCGAGCCGGCCGACCGCGGCCAGCTTTTCACTTTGCAGCGACGCCTGCTCCGTGCGTTTTGTCTCGCTGATATCCCGTCCTTCGGAAACAATGAAAATCACCTTTCCTTCTGCGTCGAACACGGGCGTCATCGAGAAATCAAACGGGATGGTTTCCCCGCACGGCCGAATGAGAAACAGCTCCGTGATGAGAAATTCTCCAGCGCCTACCCGTTGAATCGCTTCGCCGATCCATGCGGGCATTCCATTTGTGTATGCAAACCAGGGTGAGTCGGCGAAGTGGATGCCGACGACATCTTCGCGGCGGCTGCCGGCAAACGCGAGCGAAGCGCGATTGCAATCCAGGATCGTTCCCGCAGGGTCCAGAACGCTGATGTATTCAAGGGTGCCGCTGTAAATAGCTTGAAGATGCGCTTCGCTTTCGCGCAGCGCATCTTCGGTTGCCTTGCGTTCCGTGATGTCGATGGTCACGCCGGCAAACCGAAGGAGTGTGCCGTCGTTCGCATAGGTGCAGCGCCCTGCCGCGGACACCCAGCGAATCCGACCGTCGGCCTGAATGAGTCGATATTCAGATGCGAAGTCTTTACCCGCGCGCATGGCCTGCCGGATAAGGCGCTCTGCATTTCCCCGGTCATCCGGGTGAATCATGCGAAAGAAATCCGCAACCGCTGTATCCGCGATCGCCTGTGAAGGTTCGACACCGAACACAGGTTCGACCCCGAACACAGGATCGGCTCCGTTTATCCGAGCAAACTTCGAGTCCGTATAGACCCGGTCTTTCGAAACGTCCCAGTCGTAAGTTCCGACACCCTGAGCTGCAGCCAACGCCATCCGAAGTCGCTCTTCACTGGCGCGCAGAGCGCGAGCAGCGAAAAGCTCGCTGGTTACGTCCTGTCGCATATCGAGAATGCCGGCGACGGTTCCATCCGCCGCGAAGATCGGGCTCAAGCTGTAGTTCCAATAGACGTCCTCAAGCTTTCCGTCACGCGCATTGGGGATATTCACAGCCTCGCGGAAGAAAGTCTCACCGCGCTCCAATACGGCTTCCATCTGTGCGCCGACGAGGGACCACGTCTCTGACCAACTCCATTGGCCCTTGCGGCCTAGGATGACAGGATGCTTTTTCCCGATGAGCGGTATCGCCCTATCGTTATAAAGCTGGATCATTTCCGGGCCCCAGAAAATCAGGGCAGGGAAGGCGCACGCAAGCATCAGGTTTACGGAGCAAAGGAGCAGATCCGGCCATGTCTCAATGGGACCGAGCGGCGTTTGCGCCCAGTGATGAGTCCGGATGAGGTTCGCCATCTCCCCGGAACCCAGGATGGACTGCTCAAGCTTTCGCTCGTTCATCAGCATTCCGGAATGGCGGAAATCGCTCATGGTTTCCATCGAAACGTTCTGCCCGGCAATTGTGCCGGAAGGTCGCCGGGCTCTCTTTTCAGGAACCGGAGACAACAGAGTAACACGACATAATAATCACTTATTACTAAGTGACGGCTCGTGTCCTCGCCTGCAGGGGACGGCCCGGACGTTATCTTATGAAATGAGAAAACTAGCAGGAAAGTGAGAAAATTAGCAGGCCCTCGATGCTGATTTGTAAGCATTTATCAGGAAAAACCAGCCAGGTCAGGCGTCGATGCTTGTCTTTGAGCATCCAACGGACATTGGCGCCACCTGAGGAGGTAAGTCATGGAGTCGAGCACGAAGCCGATGAAGGAGTCGATTACTGGACGAATGAACACCCTCAAGCTCAAGGAAGTGGTAGCGGCTGTATTTCTGGACGAGGTGTCGGCGCGCGATGCAATTGCCGAGTTGAAAATCGCCGGCTTTCGATCTGAGCAGGTGGGCGCGTGCTTATCGGAAGAGGGAAAGCAAGCGCATAAAGCTCTTCCCACCGATATGGATGGAAAGCACAGCCTTGTCTGGAGGCTCAGGCACAGTTTCGAACGTGACCTGCACAGCCGGGGTTCGGATATTTTCGGCAGCGAAGAGGCCGCAGGAGCTGAGGGCCAGGAATGGTTATGCACCGAACTGGATATGAAAGAAACGTTGCGGAATTGGGGCGTGGCTGAGGACACGATTCATTTGTTGAATTGCGAGGTCACGCCCTCCGGCGTGCTGATTCTTGTGCATGCTGGGAGTCGTCGAGAAGAAGCTGCCGTCATCCTTGAGCGCAACCGCGGAATCATAAGGACCGCAATGGCTACGCAAGCGGCGCACGGAATCACGAAGGCTGCAACCTGACGATTGAAAAGTAAAAGCAACGGCACCTGTTACCTTTCACGATTTTTCGTCCAGTCCCGTGTGCATGATTGGAAGCCCCGATACCCGTGAAGGTACGCATGATTTCGAGTCAGGTGCATTCAACCAGACACGACGCTTGCCGGCAAGCGTCCATCTAGAATTCCAGCCTTGCCTGAAAAGCAATCATCCGCGGCGCGCTATCCCCGCCGAGCCCAACGCCCAGCAACCCGGTTGGGGGCGAGATAGTGCTTTGCAGAGTGCCAAAGCGCGCCGGAACGAGAACACCAGGATTGCCGGCTTCCACATTGCTGGGCAATGCAAAGTTTGCATGGTTGAACGCGTTGAACATCTGCGTATCGAAGCGCAACGTTCGGCCCTCACGCAGGGTGAAGTTCTTTGTAAGGTAAATGTCTGAATCCGCGAAATGTGGACCGCGCACGGTATTCCGTCCGGAGTCGCCGAACTGGCAGTGAGTTGGGGAATCTCCACCGGCACAAGCGCCGGTCGAGGGGTCTATGACCGATACAAAAGCATCCGGATTGATCCACTGCCGTGTACCCGCGACGGTAACGCCGTCCACGGCTGACTTGCGGTACACCGGCACTCTCGGAACGCGCCGGGCAAATTGCGGCCCGCTCGCCTGAAAGACCCCTCGGGCATTCGCAGTGTATGGCTGGCTCAGAATGGTGAACGGCAAGCCTGTGTGGAAGAACGCCGTTTGCGAAAACGCCCAGCCACCGAGTATCTGGCGCAACAGACGGTGGCTCGAATGGAATGGAACCTGGTAGAGAGCGAACTCCGAGATGTTATGCCGCACATCGTAATCGCAGCTTCCATAGCTCCGGCTCAATTCACCCGGCAGTGGCGAAAGGATGCCCTGGCTGGAGAACGAAAGAAGGCCCCCGTTCGAGACCTCGTCAAGACAGTGACTGAGCGTGTAGTTCGCGCGCAGCGTAAGGTCGGCCAGTTGCTGGGTATAACTCGTTTGCAGACCGGCGTACGTGCTGTTTGCATCGGTGCGGAACTCATTGACGCTGCCGAAGCGCTGATCCAGCGGGCGGCCATAACGGTAGGGAGCAAAGCAGCCGTCGCAGACATTTTGGTATCCATTGAGCTGTACTTGATAGGGCTCATGCAGGCCCCGGGTACCGACGAAGTCTGCCCGGAGCGCACCTCGTGCGCCCACCTGCCTTTCGATTCCAGCGCTGTACTGGTAATACAAGGGAGTTTTCAGCGTGCCGCTCGGAAACGTGTTCAAAGTGACGGCCAGCGGGCAGACAGGATCATCGGGGCCAATGCCTGCGCACGGCGCGGCTCCGCTGCTGAAACTTTGCTGCAAAGCCAGATTGGCGGAAGACAAGGCGTCGATGGCGCTTCCTGGAACGCCGGTAAAAATCGCGGCGCCCTTTACCTGTCCACCGATCCCTCCTACAAAGGTCGGGGCATACGGAGCGTTAGTGGAAGCGAGATCCGCGATCTGCGCCGGAATGATGTCGCTGAAGACGCCGAATCCCCCATGGATCGCCGTATGGTGCGGTAATTCGTACGCCACCGACACGCGGGGCTGATAAATGATCAGCGGAGTCGCCGGGAAGAGATTGCGTACATGGCTCAGAATAGCCTCATTGAGCGGCAGTGTATTCGCGTGCTGCAAATCGAGAAACGATCCCGCGGGTCGCGCAAACAGGTTCTGGTCGTTGGCCACGTTGGTATTCCAGGTGGCCCGCAGGCCGGCCGTGAGCGTCAGCTTCGCACTTGGCTTATAGCTATCCATCGCATAGAGTTCGAGGTTTCCCGTCGCGACTCGTTCCCGTGTCCTCAGGGGAAAGCTCTTCGTCGCCGTGTATGCGGCTCCATAGGTGAACTGCGCCAGATCGTTCACCGTCACCAGCGGGACTGTGCCCTCGCCCAGGTCGTAGTTACTCACATCGACGCGCCTGGTGTTGACTCCAAACTTAAGCGTGTGGCGATGCAGCGTCCAGATAAGGTTGTCGTTGATCTGCCATTGCGTCACCTTCCTCCCCTGCGGGTAGGTCTGATTGTTGCCGCCGATGGTGGTGAACGGCAGATTGGTGCTCCCCGCTTGCAAAACAATGGGGAATCGCTGTAGCACAGCAGGGAAGTTGTTCGGCTCGAAGATACTGGAGTACCAACTCGCACCGGGATTCAGCTGATTGACCAGATTCGGGGTAAACAGCCGCGTGTACGCGATGACCAAAGTGCGCTGTGGCTGTGGCGAAAAGGCGTTGAAGATCGGGTTGATCGGGTCTGTGTAGGCAGCTTGCAGACCGGTGTCCTGCTGAAACCGGTACCAGATGCTGTTTCCGGCGTTGATCGTGTGGTCGATCTTCACCACGATGAGGTTCTCGCTGTCACTGTTGTTCAGCGAAGCCTGGTGCTGATTCGCGCATCCGTTTCCGTTCAAAACACCCCCACCTGCGGGAGCAGGCAGAAGCGCTCCGTTCGCATCGAACGGGCATGTGCTCACCGGCACCGGCGTTCCACTCGTGTTGCTGTACAGGGAAAACATCGAGCGGTAAAGCGGCACTTCTTCCGGTTGCGGAGGCAGCACGACGCCGGTGATGGGGTCCAACCCTCCGGCCGGTAGTTGCTGCAGAACGTACTGCTGGTAAACGGGCGAGGGCGTCGTCACCTGCGATACCAGCGGCAGCGCAATGCGTATGCCTTCATAGTGGCCAAAGAAGAAGAGCTTGTTGCGCACAATCGAGCCACCGGCGCTGATGCCGAATTCATTGACGGTCGACCGCGGCTTCCTCGCAATGTTTCCGGCGGAGTCGTTCGCGTGCAGAAAGTAGTCCTGGGCGTTCAGCAGGGAACCGTTCCATATTTCAAATGCATCTCCGTGAAACAGGTTCGCTCCCGATTTCGTGAAGTAGTTCACCTGTGCGGCCCCGTAGCGGCCTTGGTCGACGGCATAGGAATTCGTGTTCACTGTCGCTTCCTGTACTGCATCGAGCCCAATGACCAGATTGGTCGAAAGTCCGATGTTCAGTCCAAGCCAGGGATCGTTGGTGTCGTAGCCGTCAAGGATGTACCCGTTCGAGGTAGCCGGCAGGCCGTTGAACTCGACATTTCCATAACCTCCCGCAGCCTTGGCGTCATTCGAGGAACCAGCGGTGTTCAGAAGTGCGCCTTGCGCAAACTGGGCCACGAACGTTAGATCCTGGCCCGGATTGGGCAGGTTCTTGATCGTGCTGGCTTCGAGCGTCGTAGTGGTGTTGGGATTGTCGAGACTGAGCAGCCCCTGCTGGGCAGTCACTTCTACTGTCTGCGAAGCCCCAACCACATCCAGCGTGAAATTCAACGCAACGGTACGTCCAACTGCAACCGCCGTGGGCTCTGAAGAACTGGCGCCGAAGCCGGCCGAGGCAACGGAAACCCGATACATCCCAGGTGTGAGTTGAGAAAGCAGATAGTGTCCGCCCGCATCCGTGCTTCCCGTGCGCTCAGCCCTGGTATTCAGATCCGTCGCCGTGATCTTCGCATCGACAATCGGCGCTCCCGTGCGATCGTTCACCGTTCCAGCCAGTGCGCTCGAGGTTCCACTCTGCGCCACTGCCGGCTGAGAAGCGAGTGCCAGCGAAAGCAAAAGCGGCGGAAGAAGCGCCCGGTACATCGCAGACAATTGCATTTAGGTCAACCTAACTAATATTTAGGATACCCTAACATGAGCAGGGCGAGGCTGGAAATCGTTGAAGAAGAAATCGCGGCATCCGTACCGGAATACTGAGTCGGTCGACGACTATCTGAAGGCGATCTACGCGCTTGGTGGCGAAGCGCGGCGAAGGGTGGGCGGTTCGGAACTGGCAGCCCGGCTGCAGGTAGCACCCGCATCCGTCACCAACATGCTGCAGAAGCTGGCGGGCGAACCAAAGTCTCTTGTGGACTACAAGCGAGGCGAAGGCGTGCGTCTGTCAAATGCCGGCCGCCGGCGAGCCCTTGAAATCGTGCGCCATCACCGGCTCGTCGAGACATTCCTCTTTGAGATCCTGGACTATCCCATCGAGGGATTGCATGACGAGGCGGAGCGTCTGGAGCATTTCATCTCAGAGTCTTTTGAAGAGCGCATCGCGGCCAAACTCGGCAACCCTACCTCCGATCCTCACGGCCACTGCATACCGGCGATGGATGGATCCATGCCCGCCGCGCACGGCGTGAGCTGCCGGTGCGGCCTTTGAAAGAGGTTGTCGTCGAACCAACCAGGAGGTCCTATTTATGAAGCAGGATTTCGCTGCAATTATCCTCGGTGGTACCGGGCAAGTTGGTGGTGCGGCCGTCACGGAGCTGCTGGCCATTCCGGAATGCCGGGAAGTGGTGATGGTCATCAGAAAGCCGATTGCGGCGCGATCGCGGGTGCGCAACATTGTTCTTGATACCGGAGCCGCTGACCTTGCCCAGTGCACTGCCGCCCTTGCCCGCGAAGTTTTAAGCCAAGGTCCCGTCAGCGCCGTGAGCTGTGTGGGTGTCGGTTCTGGATCGAAGCGTTGGAGCGAAGAAGAATTGCAACGACTGGAACTCGGCGTCGTCGGTTCCTTTGCGCGTGGCTGCCATGAAGCCGGAATCGCGCAGTTTTGCCTACTCTCCGCGGTAGGAAGCACGGCCCACAGCCGGTTTCGCTATGCCCGCGTAATGGGCATGAAAGAAGACACCGTGCGCAACATTGGTTTTACCCGCCTCGCCATCTTTCGTCCCGGCATCATTGTCGGCAACGCTCATACCCCGGCCTGGGCCGCTTGGTTGGGGAGCCTCGTGCCTGGGCCATTTGGCAATATCGATCAGCGAATTCTCGGTCGCGCAATCGCCGCAGAGATAGCTCTGCACAGTCGAGAGGCTGGTGAAGTTACCCGCGAAAACGCGGCAATGAAACAACTCGCGGCGCAGTTCACTAGCGTGAGCAGAATTAATTCTTGACTGCTTCCCAGTGCAGGCTTGGCCAACAGGCTTCCTCCGAGCATGTCGGCGCCCTAGAGGTGGGTGGCGCGCTTCTGATGCGACCACTTTTGCTCCATGCATCCTCCCCGTCTCGCGTTCCTGAGCATAAGCGCTTCGGCTTCGGAGTTTCCCTGTAGGGCGAGGGGCATGAGTTCGCGCCAGGCAGTGTTGTAATCCTTGCGGGCAATGGCGTTCGTGCCACTCTTGACGTCGGCGTGGAGGGCTGGGGCGAGGGTGGCGAGGAGAACAAGAACAGGGATAAGCCCGGAGCGGGAAGCCATTGCTGATGTCCTTGCGATGGGGCCGGTTATTTTCGAAAACGGTCGTTGGTTCGGGTGGTTGCGGTCAGGATAGCTCCAAACCCTGGATTTGGCGAAGACTTTTGTTCTGGTAGGGCATTTTCACAAATGGCGTAAGGAAAGAATATGCCCTGTACGCAGGTGTTCCGTCAAAGAACACCTGCACATAACCACTCCCACCCCATCACATGAACAGCTGTGATTTCGGTACTGCGCGTCCTGTGGCTTCCGGCCCCAAAACGGCACAAGAGATCGGCGCGGTCTATGCTACCGAGTGGTGCGACGCATTCTGCAAACGTTCGGCGACTTGTGCCAGGAGTTCGGAAGCGAAGATGAGCTTCGGCAACGTCAGGATGCGTTCCCACCCAACGATCGATGCGATGTGGTTCTTTTCTTCATCTCCCAAAATGGCCGAAAGGATGACGAGATCGAAGGCCGCAGTCATCAAAAGACTTTCGGCATCGGTGTACATGACCGTTTCGATTTCGTAGCCCGCATTTTCAAGGATCGCGCTACGGCTTCTCAAAAGGCCTGAGTCCTTGCCAACACAGAGAATCCGCACTGGATTGTCCGTCATACGCCACCTTTAGAACAAAACCAGCATAGCTGTGCCCGGCCGGCATCGGGGAAGCTGGACTTTTCTTGATAAAAAATCCAGTCAAGCGTCCTTGCCGCTAGGTATAGTTGTGCTGGTTCTGCTCTAGTGGAAAGTTTACACTCAGCGACCGAAACACGGCCAACTCAGCCATCGCATTGACATCGAATCTCCCAGGGAATCTACTGCAGAAAGGGGCAGATAAATGACAGGGCTCGATACCTCAGCAGTGGCGCCGGAACCATACCGCCGACCGCTCTACGTCAGCATAGAATTAGCTGCAAATCTTGTCTACCTTGCACGACAGGCCGATGCGACCTCCGCTCGGCACCGCGAGTACCTGGAGCAGTTGTCTGCGATTTTGACGGAAATGCGGGACCACCCAGCGGCGACGACTGGCTCCTAGTGTAGTCCGTCACAAATATGATCATGTATGTCGTGGGTGTGGCTTTAAGGATCTTTGTCTAGCCGCGGACTCGGGTGCCCCATATCTCGCACGTACTTGTGCGAGATGTGGGACAAGAGTCACTCTCTCCCCGGAACTCTCGACTCACTGCAAAGACTGGTCGGCTAAGGTCCATGAATTCCCCACATCTCGCAACAAGCGCGAGATATGGGGCACACCCGAGTCCATGGCAGGGTAAGATTTAGGACGCTTGATTACATCCCGGGATAAACGACCATCTGTGTGGCGGGCTACACTAGCAGCGACCGGCAGGACATAGATTTCGATACCGGAATCTAGGGTGACGAGGAGAGTGGGGACCGTACGACCTCGGCGCGAAGACTTGCCGCTTGATCTCAACGTCAAACCACGTTTTCCAGCCGAGCGCCGTTCGATTGCTTTCCGTTACGGCTTGGCGGCACTCGGACTCGGAAGAGGTTTCACGGCATAGCCGCGGTTCGTGCCCACGGTTCGTGCCCCATGCGAAGCAACTTTAAACCCACCTACCGGTAGATTGCGAAATCCTGTACGACGCGGCTGATGACTCCGCCGGGACTTGGAGCGTCGGGATGCAGTTCGTGTTCGATCGAAGAGCAGAGTCCGAGCAACTGGCCGAAGATTACGTCCACCACCGGTCTGTATGCGTCCGGTATCTCCGCTTCGATGGGCAGGTATTCTTCGCAACGCGGAACCAATGTCTTCTCGGCGCTTCGCGGACCCACCGCAATGCGGGCAGCGGTGATTTGCTTGTTCCCCACTTCGCGCAATAAATCCGACGAGTATCCCAGCCGCTGCTGATCGCCTGAAGCGAAGCAGACAAACAGCGTATCGGTGTCGAGCGCAGCCATAGGCCCGTGACGCAGGCCAAGCGTAGTCTCCGACATCGTCTTGACCTTGCCGGCCGACATCTCCAACACTTTCAAGGCAGACTCTTTCGCCACCGCTGCCAGCGGCCCGGTACCCACCAGGCACATGCGCGGAAGACGTAGCGCGGCGAGCCTTTCTGCAAGCGGAAATCCCGCTACCAGCAAGGCATCACCGGCGCTTCTGATCTTCTGCATCAAAGGGATATAGCAATCGATCGACCAGGCGTTCGCCAGGCACTGACCCATAACCACCATATTGGTGAAGGAGCTGGTCATGGCCAAGCCGCGGTCATTGACCGCATCGTCCAGCACAATCACCGTTGCATGGGGGTGCCGGTTGCAGATCTCGACCATTTGCGACTGCGCGTTGCAGGTAATGACGAGCTGAGCAATCTCAGGATACTTTTCGGCGGCATGCGCCAGCACCGCCACCCCTTCGGGCGAGTCACCCGAGCGGGAAAAGGAGATCCAAAGACTCTTGCGGCCGGGAACCACATACTCATCCAAATTCGGCAGCAGTTCAGTGCTGGCATACGCTGCCACGTCACATCCCCATTGCTCCCGCAGCAAAAGCACAAGAGCCCGACCGATATAGTCCGAGGTACCCGCGCCAATGAGGTACACTGAAGGCCTTTGGCCCTCCGGTTGACGGAGGCCTGCCGCTTCCAGAAAGCTGCAGATTCGCGGTTGCTCCCGTTGAAACAGGTCCAGCGTCTTCTGCCAGGTCTCCGGCTGTTGCGCAATTTCGCGTGGGGTGTGGATAAGACCGCGAGCAGCTTGTTGCTCACTCGGCAGTTTCACAAGCTGCAGAAGGTTTGCCAAGAAATTTCCTTTCGCCTTGCTTTTCGGTGCATCGATAATATAAAAGGAAATAAATAATAAGTAAAGATAATGAAGCCGTGGGCCTGCCGATGGGAGCGTACCTTTGAAAATCATCAAGAAGTCCGCCCGGGGTGCTTCTAAAGACCTCAATCCCATGTTGATTGAGGAACGACGCCAGCACGTTCTCACTTTGATTCAAAATGAGGGCCGGGTGCTGGTTTCTGAGCTGTCAGAGACGTTGGGCATTTCCCGCATTACGATCCGTAAGGACCTGGACCATCTTGAAGCCAGGGGTCTGCTGCAGCGTACCCACGGTGGGGCGCTTGCGCCGCAAACCGGCTCATTGCTCGATCCAAGTCTGCAAGAAAAAGAGCAGCACCGGTTGAAAGAGAAGCAGCGGATCGCCGACGCTGCGGTAAAGCTGGTGAAAGAAGGGCAGTGCGTACTGCTTGATTCCGGTACCACCACCATGATGATCGCGCGCGCGCTGCGCAGCTTCTCAAACCTCACCGTGGTGACCAACGCTGTCAATATCGCTGCCGAGCTTACCGGTACCAACTTCGATGTCATCCTTACCGGGGGCATGCTGCGCAAGAACTCATTTTCGCTCGTCGGTCCGCAGGCGGAAGATGTTCTGCGCGAGATCAATGCCGACATACTGTTTCTCGGCGTGGATGGTTTCGATGTGCGCCGCGGCCTGGCGACGCCGAATGTGCTGGAGTCTCGCGTGAACCGCGCGATGGTAAAAGCCGCCCACAAAGTGGTCGCGGTCTGCGATTCGACCAAGTTCAGCCATCGCAGCTTCGCGTTGATCGTTCCACCCTCTTCCGTCCACACCGTGATCACCGACACCGAGCTATCGAGCGACGATGCAGAAGCGCTGCGTAGCGGCGGCATCGAACTTATTCTCGTTTAAAGCTAGCCGGTCAGGGCAGAGGCTGCGCACCGAGCGTAAGCACCTGGAAGGGTGCGAGTTCGAACACGTGAGCATGGCCGGGTGGCCCACATCAGTCCTTCCCCTGAATCGGGTGCGGGTGCCCCATATCTCGCGTTTTTTGCGAGATGTGGGTTTGCAGGCTGCTAGGCTAAGTCCCATGCCCCGCGAGTTGGAACGGCGATATGGTTTAGGTCATCACCACTTCGTGACCTTCTCTTGCTATCAGCGACTTCCGTACCTCGCGGAACCCGAGGGCGGGTGGCCCACATCTATCTACTTCTACTCTCCGATGGGTGCCCCACATCTCGATTTTGAGATGTGGGTTTGCAGGATGTCTCACGAGCCCCGCTTTCTAATTCCTGCTGCATTTGAAGGGCATATATCCACGTAGATGAGATATGAACACGCGATGCCTCGCCGTAAGCCCAATGCCGGTAACTGGACCACTGCCAGTCTTTCGGATGAGCTACCAAGCCTCGCATGAACGGGTTTCGATGCATATAACGCCGCTTTTCGATTCTCTTGGAATCGCTATAAACATTGAAGTCGTGGAACCGGCGCTGCCAGAAGGGTTTTGGGGCCAAGCGCTTGGCGACGGAAATTTTCAGCGCCTGGAGAGCGACCGAGAGATTCTTCTGTTTCGGTTCACTCACAAGCAAATGCACATGCTCAGGCATGACGACGTAGGAATCGATACTGAGGCCGTACTTCTGTCTCGTCTTCTCCAGAGAATCCTCAAAAATATCGTATGCCTCGGGTTCCGCGAGGTACGGAAGTCGCTGATAGCAAGAGAAGGTCACGAAGTGGTGATGACCTAAACCATATCGCCGTTCCAACTCGCGGGGCATGGGACTTAGCCTAGCAGCCTGCAAACCCACATCTCGCAAAAAACGCGAGATGTGGGTTTGCAGCGCGTTTCTCGATCGTTCTCAACCGTTATGAGAAACGACTCCAGCCGGTCAGGGCAGAGGCTGCGCATCGAGCGTAAGCACCTGGAAGGGCGCGAGTTCGAACACGTGGGCATGGCCGGCATCAAGCGCGATGGCCGATGTGCCCGTATCGCTTGCCCATGGGCTGTGCGCCCTATAGCGCCGGGCTGCCGCCTGGGGCAATTCGAACGCTTGCTGCACGTCGATCGAGATCTTCTGCGGCTGGTGCGAAGGATTCCTCAGCACCAGTATTCCTTTTTCCGCACTCCACGACGCCCAGCCATATACCTGGTTCTTTCCCGGGTCGCCTCCGATCCAGTGTGTATCCCGCAACGTTGCGGCATTCTTTCGCGACCAGCGAGCGCTTTCTGCAAGCACATCCCAGTTAGCCGCGGACATCAGGGACGGTGTGATGTACATCTCCTGCAGTTGCGTGCCCGTGCCGAAATACGACCGCACCTCCGAGGCAAAGTCATTTCCCGGGTCGGTGGAGAGATGCAAAGCCGTCCGCGCGTAGATGATCCCGTGCAGCATCAAGGAATTGAGCGGGAAAAGCGGGCCACCGAGCACTATGTTGCGATAGGTCTGCTCGTCACGGTAGGTGATCCATTTCTGCCTCCACGTGCCTTCGCCGTCAAAGCTGCTATCTTCGCCGGCTCGAAAGATCGAGTCGGAGTAGCGTAGCCAGAAGGGAGAAGGCCGGGTTCCCGTGGTGAGGTTAATGAAGATGCTGCTGTTTTGTTGCCGGAGCTTTTCGATCAGATGAATCGCTGCGGAGAAATCGCTGTCAAAAATGCTGCCAGGAAAAACCTGACCGGCGTTGCCGGTTCCGTCGATCTTGAACTGGTTGACCTCGTAGCGCGTGATGAAATTCAGGCAGGCCTCTTCAAACTTTGCATAGTAGCGGGGACCCGAGAGAGCATAACCACCATCCACAATTTCGTAGTGCTCACTCTTGCCGTAGGCAATGCGTTCTTTCTTTTCCCGGTCATAACCGCCCCACGGTGAAAACCAGACACCAAGGCCGAAGCCATACTCTTTGGCAGTGGCCTGCAGCGGTGCGAAGCCATCAGGAAAGCCACTGTCAAATTGCCACAGTGAGCTGGTCTTGTCCCAGCCGTCATCCATCAGAAAGGAGTCCATCACCACGCCTCGCTTGCGGACCAGTTCTTCACCGAAGGAGTGCATACGATCAAGCACACCGTTTGCCGTGTAGCGGCTGCCTTGGCCCAGGTCGAACCAGGTGTTGTAGTGAAGAAACGTCCGGTACGGATGCGCGCGCTCCATCTCGATGTACGCCAGAAAATCTCTCCGCAACTGTCCGCTGCGGGCTACGCCAACGACCGAGGAGTAGACGATCGATTGCCGGGCCGCAAGGGGAAGCGCCCTGCGCAGGCCGGCGACCACCTCTCCATTCGCTGTCGTGGCGTAGGAGAGCGGGTGTTCAAAACCCAGATAGAAGTTTCCTGAAACAATCGGCGAGCCGGCAACTGTTCCTGAAACATGCGCCGCCGCGTCATGGAACCGGAATAACTGTACGTCGGCCAGGGGGAGCGGTTGCGCCCCGGCGTGGATCGTAATTTCTTCGCGAAGGTAGGGAGCGTTGCCTCGCGATAGCATGCACCAGCGCACCTGAACCCCCGGTTGGGTCGACGATGCCGTGTCTTCAAGGTTGGCGCACACTTGCTTGCCGGCAATCCGCGCCGCCGCGCGAGAAGCAGACAACTCTGTCGGCAATGGCGATTCTTCCAATGCGGAAGTAAGGCGCATGGCCGAAGATTTGATTTCGCGGCCGTCTTTCAGCACCAGCACGAATGCTTCCAACGGTTCAATCGTCGCGTGGGTGGCGCCATCTTCAATGGACGGGATGGATAGGTGACCATCTTTTAGGCTGAGTCGCGCGGCAATGCCGCCGCTCTCGAAGCGATGCGGTTGTCCGGACTCCGCCAGCAAAGGACCGGCGAATACCGTGAGCGAAGATAGACCAACGATCGAAATTGCGCAGACAAAACGGCGGCAGGAGCGTAGACGCACGGCGGGCCTCTTGGAGATTCTGAAATCGAATTCTAGCCTGACTGGAAAGAAAGCGAAACCCGGGGGAACCACAAATCGCTTATAGCAGTTTCACAGTAGGTGTACACCGAAGCGAAAGAGCTTTACGTGGTTTTCCTCCGAAGAAAACCACACCTCGCGATCCCGGTGGTGCATAGCAACTGGGAAAATGCTTTAGGAAGGCCGGCATCGCACAAGAGGAAGGGAAGAAAACGATCTTATACGCAATCTGTCTACATGTAATCTGCCTACACGTAATCTATGGGTCGGCTCGCACGGCGGCCTCGGCAATGGCATCGCGTCGATCGAGGTTTGCGCGATCCCACCGGGCCGTGGTCGCCGCTGCATCGTACGTGAGCGCCAGGAAGTCGAGGATAGCCTGGTTTGGCTTACCAGCAGCGCGTACTGCGTCGTAGTCCAACAGAAACTCGCCTAGCGATTGGTTAAAGCCACCAAGGCAGCCTCTTAGAACCGTCTTGCTCAATCCATCAGGTACAGGCGCCGCGTAACAGTAAAAAGCAGCTTTTCCGTAGCCACCATTTCCCGGCCAGAAGCCGGCGCTGATGCACTCGTGAGAGTAAGCTTCTGCCTGGATGTCGTCCATTCCGGGACGGGCCGGGGCTCTGCGCCCGTTAAATCGGGTCACTGCAAGATCGAATGAACCCCAAAAAAAGTGCACGGGACTGATCTTCCCGTAGAAATTCGTCGAGAACTTCTTTAACAGTCTGTCCACGCTGCTCAATATCCGCCAAAAGCGCTCGACCGCATCCGCGTCATAGCTCTTGTGAATCGTATCCAGGTCAAAGCGGATGGGCGAAGGCAGTTCCACGGGCATCGGGTGGATTTCCACGGCAACACGCATCCTGGCAAGCGTTGCTCGATAGTCAGCGAAGAAATCTGCTACGGTTTGAGCCCCCAGCGGCTGCCGCTCCATCTGCCCCGCGCTGTTTCGGAACACCAGTTGGTGGGCAATGAAGTCAAACTCGATGTCGAGCGTTTCACCATTCGGCAGCGGCATCGCTGAAGTGGTCAGGCCTCGCGCAGTGAGGTAAAACGGAACGTTCCACCAATGGTTTTCGACCGCGGTGAGTGCTGTGCGCGTCTTGCCAACAACCTGCATAAACATATGCAGCGTTTCAGCAGTATCTTGCCATTGGTTCCAGTCAAGCTCCGGCCAATTTCTTTCAGTCGCTTCCATGGGGACCTCTCCTGGGATCTATCTAGGGGCCTATCTGGCGCCGCAAAACACTCCCTGTGAAAACTCACCGATGAAATAGCAGCAGCCGAGCCTCGCTACTGGCTCGCTTGCTGCGGCAATTTGCAAACAAAGTTGGCCGCTTCCTCTGCGCTGCCCGAACCCTTGTAACGCGCGACCTGCGGGTAGGGGCACAGGGGCCTGGTGCGATCGATTTGTCCATTTGTACTGTGCGATGCAATCATCTGGTCCGGCGCTTCGCCCTTCTCGACCCACTGCTCGAGTGCGCTCAGCTTGTCGAAGGTATCGGGTCCCTCGCCGCCTTCGCAGTGCGCCATGCCGGGCGCCATAAAGAGCCGCACCCAATCGGATGACTGCGCAGGAGCATCACTCATGTTCACCACTGCCTTATAAAACTCCACCGTCGCTTCTGGCGCTACCTGTTGATCGGCCCAGCCGTGATAAAGAAGTAGCTTGCCGCCATGCTCGTGAAACCGCTTGAGGTCGGCGTTCATCGCCACCGTGTCCACATCAAGCTGGTTGGCGAGTGTCGCGTCTCGCTCCAGGTTGAATGTACGCCAGTCCCACTTCGGATTCTTGAAAACAACGTACTTGAAGTAATCGAGAAACAAATCGGCCGGCGCAGGGCCCCCCGCGACGCGTCCCCAGCGGAGTTCGGTGCCTGGCGCCAGACGAGGAAAAATCTCCTCGCCGGTATGCGTAATTGCCGGGCTCAGGATAGTCCGCGCCGTTTGCACCTGCCGGGCGGTCAAACACGATGGGCTGTCGTCACCTTTGCATTGCAGTACTCCTGGATCGAAGTGGCAGCGCGTCGGGTCATCGATCAGTCCGTCCTTTAGTCCGTCCATAGCGTCGCACGCAGCAAGCACCGCTTGGTGGATCATCGGGTACTTGCTCGGCGGAATGTAGTCGGCCGGGTCTTTGAAACTGGCATTGGCCAGCCAAAGCGCCCATGCATTTCGGCGGAAGGTCGCCGGGTCGCCCGCGACGATTCCATCGAATTCTTCTGGATAGCGATTGGCCTGCAAGAGACCTTCTCTGCCGCCGCCTGAGCATCCGTCCCAGTACGTATATCGCAAAGCGCGCCCATAGAAAACCTGGATGATTGCCTTGGCCTTGACCGTCGTCTCATGTTCCGAGCGGTAGGCAAAGTCGATGTACTTTTCCGGGTGCCCAAGGATGAAGCTGCCGCTGCTCCCCTCATGTCCATCATCGGTCGCGCTGGTCGCATAGCCGCGCCGGAGTGCATTTGCCATTTCCCCGTAAGGGATGCTTCCACCAAAGCTACCGTTCCCCACCACCAGCAATTTCCCGTTCCAGCCGGCGATCGGTAGCCAGATCTCGGTCTTGATGTCTGAGTCGCTGGTAGGCGTCAGTGTGAGAGCCACGCGGCAGAATGCCGGCAAGTCGCTGAACGTCTCCGATCCATCGGCGGAGCCTGACGTAAATGTCCCTGCACCCACGACCTTGGCCAGCGTGATTGTGGCATTCGCCAACGCCGGCCGCGTCAGCGATTCACAGGGTTGTGACGAGCCGGTTGAGCTTTGCTGGGCTTCTTGCTGAATCGGGTGATGAATCGGGTATTTGATCGTTGCGCCCGGTGAGATGGTCACCCAAAGTGCAAGAATCGCTGCCGCTAGCATTCGCATCAGTCTTCCGTTCCGTCGTTCCATCCTGTAGTTCCGTCCTGTAGTTTTATTCCCGCGGAGTGCGAATAAGGCAAAGAAAAGATGCCCCACCTCAAGATAAGGATGGGGCATCCGATTTTTTGTGTGGATGAGCAGCTATGCGAGAGCCAGATTCAGATTCGCAATTGCCTCATCGATTTCCGCAGTGTTCTTGTAGCCCACGGTCACGGAGTTGACGCCTGCGTTTCTAAACGCGAACTTCATCGCCGCCTGGCGATCAGAATGCTGAGTAAACGCTCCCTCGCCTACCAGCTTCATGCTGATGACGCCCATGCCTTCTTTGCGCACCTGTTTCACATGCGTTACTACCTCGTTCACATTGCCCAGGCCAGAGGTGTTGTAGTCCTCGGCATCCATGCGCACACCCTTATGGTTTACGCGGACCATGGCGATATCGAGCCATTTGTTACCGGGGAACTGACGCAGGGCCGGCAGGCCATGCACGGAGGCGCCGTGCGACAGCACCGCTTGCTTCGCCTGAGCTTCTGAGATGCCATCCTGCCACTGCATACTGTCGGCTGGCCACGTTGGCGTATGTTGCCAGTGCATCAAAACGATGTCGAAGTAGTCCGTCTTGGCCAACTTGCGCAGCTCGTCGATCTTCTCCTGCGGATTTACCCCATCGTGGGTCGTGACCTTCGTCATGAGCCGATAGCTATCGCGGGGAATGCCTTGCAAGGCCACCCCCAGCATTTCGTGCATACCGCGGTAAGACTCCGCCGTCTCGAAGAATCGGATGCCGCGGTCATAGGCATAGCGTACCAACCGGATAAATTGTTCCTGGCCCAGGTCGCGCTGTACCTGACCTGAAAAGCTCCCGGTGCCGAAGGCAAGCCGCGTCACCTTTATGTTTGACCTGCCCAGGGTTACCCAATCTGTCGCCGTCTCGTGGGCCGCCGTCTCGCGGGCTGACAGAAGCGGCAGGCTTCCGGCGCCGGCAAGCGCGCCGGCTGCGAGACTGGTCTTCAAAAAGTCGCGTCTGGAGTACGGAGCCATGGTCTCCCCCCAATGCGCCGAATGTTACCACATGTCCAGCGGCCCGGTGCCCGGCCCAGCGGTGAAACGCTGTACATTGACTGCATTATGAAAAAGTTTATGAATCGCCCGGAAGATGTTGTGGAGCAGATGCTGCAAGGTCTGATCCTTCTGCACCCGGGGTCAGCGCGTCTTCCGGGACATAAAGTCCTCATTCGGGCCGATGCCGCGGCAGTCCGCGACCTCCAGGTTGCGGTCATTTCCGGCGGCGGCAGTGGTCACGAGCCGGCGCATGCGGGCTATATTGGCTCCGGCATGCTAAGCGCGGCAATCGCGGGAGAAGTCTTCACTTCACCGAGCAGTGACACCGTATTTGCTGCAATCAAGGCAGTTGCGGCGAAACCCGGAGCCTTGCTTGTGGTTAAGAACTACACCGGTGACCGCTTGAATTTCGGTCTCGCCGCCGAGATGGCCCGTGCAGAAGGCATCCCGGTGGAGATGGTGATCGTCGATGATGACGTTGCCCTAAAGGGGATGGGCCGAGGCGCCGGTGCGCGCGGCCTCGCAGGCACAGTATTTATACATAAAGTAGTAGGCGCTGCCGCCGCCGAAGGGAGAAGCCTGGCCGAGCTTGTAGCCATCGGAAAGGACGCGGTCGCATCACTCGCAACCATGGGAGTTTCTTTCTCGGCTGGTACCGCGCCCGCTGTGGGCAAGCCGAGCTTTGAGCTTGGTGCGAGCGAAATGGAACTCGGCCTTGGGATTCACGGCGAGCCCGGCGTGGAACGCACTCAGGTGCAGCCGGCAGACGAGTTGGCAGAGACATTGCTCAAACAGATTCTGAAGTATGGGGAATTTGGCGCTGGAAAAGAAGTGGCGGTTCTGGTGAATAACCTGGGAACAACGACTGAGATGGAACTTGCGATTGTGGCTCGTCACGTCCATCACTCGCTAACCAACAGAGGATTTACGATCGAACGAATCTACGCTGGAACCTTTCTTTCGTCGCTCGACATGGCGGGCGTCTCGATCTCCTTGCTCGGCCTGAATGGGGAGCGGTTGCGCCTGCTCGACGCTGCAACGACAGCGCCCGCGTGGCCCAACGCAAGGGAAGAGCGGCCCGGTAACGCAGAAGCGGTATTCGCCACCGCAGCCGAGAGCAAGACCCGTTTCTACAACGGCGCGCAAACGGATGCCGGCCGGAAGATGAAGCAGGCAATCGAGGCGGCATGCAAGGCGTTGCTTGCTGCCGAAGACGAGTTGACCGAGTTGGATCGCATCACGGGAGACGGCGACCTCGGTATCAACCTGGCGCGCGCCGCCACCGCCCTGCTCGGCGCCGTCGGCTCGTATCCCTTGGATGACGCTGCCTCCACCCTCGCCCTGTTGGGCCATTCGCTGCGGCAAGCATTGGGTGGCTCCTCAGGGGCTCTTTATGGTGTGTTATTTCTGCGTTGCAGCAACATACTCGCGCGGACGAAAAAAACGGGTGTGGCCATGTGGGCCGAAGTGCTCAACGAGGGTTGCGGGGCGATCGAAGAATTAGGGGGCGCTCGGCCTGGCGACCGGACGATGATCGATGCGCTCGATCCATTCGCAAAGACATTGCAGCAGGGTGCGGATAGAAACACAACGACGCGCGAAACGGTGCTTGCCGCTGTTGAGGCAGCACAACGCGGTGTGACGGCCTCCGCACACATGAGACCCATGGTGGGCCGATCCAGCTATCTTGGGGATCGCGTGTTGGGCTATCCGGATCCGGGCGCGAGGGCAGTCGCTCTATGGCTGCATGCTCTATGCGCAGAGCTTTTCCCGTAGCAGAGCACTCGCCGCAGCGATTGTGCTCGCTGCGGAGATTCCATTCTGATACGGCCCATTGTCGAATTGGCGTCCATGCAGGATATCGACGCGTAGCCGCGCCGGAGAGCACAAAGCGAGAATCTATAATGGGCACATGGCCTCGTCTCGATCTTTCAGGTTGCAATTATTCTTAGATTGGCTCCCGGCGGCTTTGAGCGTCTTGATAATTGCGTGCGAGTCCACGGCCACCATGTCCGCAGATAACACAGGCCGTTGGCTTCACCCGTTGTGGGTGCATCTCTTCGGTCCGATCGCCGCGGCCCAGTGGGCCCAAGTGAATCATCTTGTCCGCAAGACCGGCCACTTCGTTGGATACGGGCTCGTCAGTGTGGCCTTCTTCTATAGCTGGCGCCAGACGCTGCGCCGCCTGGCGATCAGACATTGGACGCTTTGGCGGCGCGCTTCGGTCCTCGCGGTGCTCTCGACGCTCATCATTGCCAGCCTGGACGAGTACCACCAGAGCTTTCTGCCGAGCCGCACCAGCTCTCCCATCGACGTCTGTATCGATGTCAGTGGAGCTATCGCGGCCCAGCTTATTGTGCTGCTGATTGTTCAACGGGTTTCTCGCCGCTCTTCATTCCGTACGGTCTAAGCTCCCCATTTCTCACACGGTTGAGAACGATAGAGAAGCGCGGCTCGATATCGCTTGGTCGGGGAGTGCAACAAACCCGCGGGTGCCCCATCCTTCGCTTTGTCTGCGAAGGGTGGGACACCACGACTGTGTGCGGTGAGATTTGTGGCTACCCACCCTTGCCGAAAAAGCCTTCAAGGATGGGGCGCCCGCAGGTTTGTTGCGCTCCCCGGCCCGGACCTCGAACGCTCCCCCACATGGCGGGTGCCCCACATCTCGATTCTGAGATGTGGGTTTGCAGGCTAGGCTAAGTCCGTCGGTCGGTGGCCCATGCTTTGCTGGCCAAATGAAGTGGGTGCCCCATCCTTCGCTTTTTTTTGCGAAGGGTGGGTTACCACGACCTTCTACGTTGAGATTTGTGGCGGTGAGGTTCGTGGCTTCCCACCCTTGCCGGAAAAGCACCGTCAAGGACCCCGGATTTCCCGCACGCTAAGCTGGACACATCAGCGTGTGCGGCTTTCTTCAAAGGAAAGCCGCATGAAGGACATCTGGCTCACAGAACTCGACGGGAAATCCGGGGGGATGGGGCGCCCGCAGGTTTCTTGCGCTGCCAACCACCGTACAACATAGCCTCGGTGCGAGCAGGTCAGCCCTCCCTCTACTCGACGCGCAGGGCCGTCATCGGGTCCAGCCTTGAGGCGCGCGCAGCGGGCAACCAGACAGCCACCAGGGCCACTGCCGAAAGCATGATCGGCACTGTTACAAAGACAAGCGGATCCCAGGACTTTACTCCAAAAAGCAACGTAGCGATAAGCCGCGTAAGTGCGAACGCCGCACACACGCCCACGATCACTCCTGCGATCGCCAATCGCATGCCTTGCCACACAACGAGGTTGCGAATCGTGTGACGGTCCGCCCCCAGAGCCATGCGGATGCCCATCTCCTGCGTGCGCTGCTGCACCGAATAGGCCATAAGCCCATAGATGCCGATAGAGGCGAGAACCAGCGCGGCGGCGCCGAAAATCGTGAGCAACAGCATGTTGAAGTTTTCCCGCGCCGTGGAATGCACGACCACTTCATCCATGGAGCGAACGCGCGCAACGGGAAACCCTCCGCTCGCCTGGCGCAACTGCTCACTGATCGTTGAAACGAACGGATGCGGTTCCGTGTGTGTGCGAACCACCCATATGACCGGGAGTATGCGGGCATTCAGCGCCGTCATGCCATCGGTGACTTGTGCCTGGGGAATAATCAACAGCGGAAAGGGATCGCGATTCAATCCAGCGTTGTGAATGTCGCCCACGATACCGATAACCTGCCGGGGTTGTTCAACAAACTCCGGCCCCACGTCCTTGCCGATGACGACCTGCTGGCCAATGGGATCCTCCTTGGGCCAATACTTCTTTGCCGCGCTCTCGTTAATAAGCACAACCCCGGGCGCTCCGGCTACGTCCCGGTCAGTAAAGTCGCGTCCACGCAGGATAGGTATCCTGAACACATCAAAATAGCCAGGCGACGTGCTCATCCATCCCGCTCCGTTTGGCTGCGCATTCTTGTCAACCGGCCGGCCGACGACTGTAAAGGGAAGGCCGAAACCACCCTCCAGAGGCAGGCAGCAGGCGGAGGCAGTCATTTCCACCCCTGGGATCGCGTTGAGCCGCTCTCGGCCATTCCGTACCATCTGCGCCACGCCGTCTGTCTTTTGAAAACGATCTCCGGTAAGAGACATTTCCATCGTCAGCACGTTGCCCGGTTGGAAGCCGGGATTCACATGACGTATGGCCACGAAAGAGCGGATCAGCAGAGCAGCCCCGATCAAGAGCACGATGGCCAGCGAGACCTCGCTGACCACCAACAGGGAGCGGGCCTTGCTTTGGTGGAAGCCGGTGCCGGTACGGTTGCTGCTTTCCTTGAGCGTGGAATTCAGATCGGGACGTGACGCGGCGATGGCAGGGAACAAGCCGAAGAGAATTCCAGTCAATAGAGAAACGCCGAGCGTAAAGGCGAGCACTCGCCAATCGATCGTGACCGCCGCACCGTTTTCTCCGATGCGTGGAATATCCCCAGGGTTCACCGCCAGCAGGGCCCGCAAACCCGCATAGCCGAGCAGAAGGCCAAGAACGCCGCCCGTAACCGAGAGCAATACACTTTCCGTCAGCAACTGCAGGATGATGCGTCCACGCCCGGCGCCGAGCGCGGCGCGAATCGCAAACTCACGTTTGCGTCCCGTCGCATGCACCAATAGCAGGTTCGCGACATTCGCGCAGGCAATCAAGAGCACGAGGCTCACGGCGCCCAGCATCATCAGCAACGACGCACGGGCATCGCCGATGATCGCATCGCGCAGCGGGTCAACCCCGAACGTATCCTTAGGTCCCAGCGCGTCGGGGTAGCGGCGGCGGAATTCATCCCCTGCGATCCGCAGGCGTGCGTTGGCCTGAGCCAACGTCACGCCCGGCTTCAGACGCCCGGCGGCTTCGAAATAGTGACCCTGGTTGGTGCTGTTGGGTGCAAATTGGAAGGGGAGCAAAATATCTGCAACCGGGTCTGAGATAAATGATTTTCCCAGGACGCCGATGATGGTAAACGGCTCGTTGCCAAGCGAGAGAACTGTGCCGATGATGTTAGGGTTGCCACCGAACTTGCGCTGCCACAGGCCGTAGGTGATCACCACCACCTTGCCCCCGTTGGGAGAGTCTTCCTGCGCGGTGAAGGTTCGGCCCAGCATCACAGGCGCGCCGAAAAGACGGAAATAGGCCTGCGTAACATGTATGCCATGAACCTGCTCTGGGCGGTCACCAGTCAGATTGAAACCGGGGCCGCCATAGTCATAAGCAGCCACATCCTGCACCACTCCGGTCTGCTGTTCCCAAATATGAAACTTGGGTTGCGATGCGCCGTTGCCTGGGCCGTCCGGCGATACATTCATGAATTGAACGAGGCGATCCGCGTCAGGATAGTTGAGGGGCTTAAGAACCACCGTGTCTACCACGGTGAAGATCGCGGTATTGACTCCGATGCCCAATGCCAGGGCGGCAATTGCGGCAAACGTGAATCCGAGGTTGCTGCGGAACATCCTTATGGCATGTTTAATGCTGTCCCAGAACTCAGGCATGCGCGATCCCTCTCACTGCGGCTGCGACTTATTAAAACACGTGAAGGGATCATGGAGTGCGACGCTCTGGGTCGTCGGGCAGTGCTTTAGTGTAGTGCGTCACAAATACGATCGTGTATGTCGTGGGTGTGGCTTTAAGGATCTTGTCTAGCCGGCGGACTCGGGTGCCCCATATCTCGCACGTACTTGTGCGAGATGTGGGAACAGAGTCACTCTCTCCCCGAAACTCTCGACTCACTGCAAAGACCGGTCGGCTAAGGTCCATCAATTCCCCACATCTCGCAACAAGCGCGAGATATGGGGCACCCGAGTCCATGGCAGGGTAAGATTTAGGACGCTTGATTACATCCCGGGATAAACGTCCATCTGTGGGACGGGCTACATTAGGAAGCGAAAAGCCCGCATCTCATTCGATCCTTAACGCCTGCACCGGGTTGATGGAAGCCGCGCGCTGCGCCGGAATGATGCTGGCCACGAGCGCGCAAACGCTCAAAGCGACGATGGAGCTTCCGAGCACCAGGGGATCCCAACTCTTTATCTGGTAGAGTTGCGCGGCAATCAGGTGCCCACACGCAATCGAAATTGGAATCCCGATGAGTAATCCAACCAGTACCTGACGAAAAGCTCCGCGCAGAACCAGGCGGACTACGTTGAGACGATTGGCGCCGAGCGCCATGCGCACGCCAATTTCACTGGTGCGCCTTTCCACGGTGTAGGCGGTGACGCCGTAAAGTCCGACCGCGGCAAGGACCAGAGCCAGCAGACCAAAGAGTCCGGTCATTTGCGCTACCGTACGCTGCTGATCGAAGTTGCTTTCCACCTGCTCCCGCATGGTTTGGACGTTGATGATCGTCAGGTTGGGATCGACCTCGGCGAATGCCTTGCGGACCTGCGATTCAATCCCCATTGCACTGCCCCGCAACCTCAGCACGGCGCCCCCGATGTAGTGCCCGTGGTGGTCAATCGAGGCCATCAGCGGCTGATCGTAGCGGGCGTACTGCGCCAGCGGAGCGAAGAACATAGGGTACGGCTCGCCTCCCGGATCACGATATTTTGCATCCCGCACCACACCGACAATCTCAAACGTCGTGTTGTATTGCGGCAGGTCGAGACCGAAGTGTTTTCCGAGAGGGTCCTGGTTTTCAAAGAAGCGCTTGGCAAAGGTCTCGTTCACCACGGCTACATTGCCCCCGCTCCCGCGGTCGTCTTCCGTAATGCTGCGGCCACGCACAATGGGCTGGCCCATTGTTTCCAGGTATGCAGGGCTTATGCGATCCCATGAGGCGTTGGCGTGATCTTCGAGTTGCGGCACGCCATGCCCCTCGGGAATGATGAGCTCACTCCAGTTATCAATGTAAGGCGTGTAGGTCGCGAGAGCAGCACTTTCTACTCCTGGTATGCGTGCCAGCCGCTGCTGCAAAGCATGGTACAGCGAGTCCAACTGCGGCTCCGTGTAGGTGGCCGGTGGGCCGTTCATCACGATGCTGATGCGATGATCGGTTTCAAAACCGAAGCTCTGCTGCTCCAGATTGCGCAGGCTGCGCGCGAGCAAGCCGGCGCCTGCGAGCAGAACAATGGAGAGCGCAGCTTGCACCACAACCAGAATTTTCTGCGGCAGTGTAGCGCTGTCGCGCGTGCTGCGGTTGGCGCCGCGTAACGCATCGGCGGGGTTGCCGTGGGAAGTGAACCAGGCTGGCGCAGTTCCAAACAACACTCCAGTAAATAGCGACAAGACGAAGGCAAAGCCCAACACCAGAAGAGAAGGTGTCGCGTCGATGGGCACATAAGACGCACCGCGGAACGCCAGGGCAACCATGAGCTTCACCCCGAGGTAGGCCACGACGACTCCGGCCAGCCCCCCTGCAACAGATAGGACGACGCTTTCGGTAAACGTTTGGCGAATGAGCCGCTTGCGCGAAGCACCCAAAGCAAGCCGTATCGAAGTCTGTGTACGGCGTGCTGCCCCACGGGCCAACAGCAAATTGGCGATATTCGCACAGGCAATCAGCAACACCAGGCAGCAAACCGCGAGCAGTATGCGCAGGCTGTCGCCATAATCCGCCTTCATGGCGCCGACACCTGCGCCACCGGGAACAATCAAGATTGTTTGCGTGGGTAGCGACTTCCTGATCAGAGGCATAAACACGGCCGGCCATCCGCTGTCATGCTCCATCCATTGGCGCAAGAGTCCAGTGAGGCGTGGCGCTACGCCGTGAATGTTGGCTCCCGGCTTAACACGGCCGATCACTCGCAGCCAACCGGAGATGGATTGCTCCAACAGGGAATTCTGTGCGTTTACCAGGGGTTCCTGCTGAAGGGGAACCCATAATTCGGGAGGATTGCCGCGCAGCGTCTCCCCGAAAAAACCTGGTGGCGCGATACCTACGATGGTGAAGGCATGACCTTCCACCATGAAAGTCGAGCCAATCACTGATGAGTCGGAGTTGTACTCCTGCTGCCAAGCCCGGTAGCTCAACATCGCCACGGGTGAGGCCGAGCGTTGATCGTCACTGGGCAGAACGGTACGGCCGGCGAACGCGCGAATGCCGAACGTATGGAAGTAGTTACCGGTTACAAATTCCCCGCGCAGCGGCTTGGCCAGGTCGCCGCTTTGTCCGCGGCGCACACTGAACTGCGCACCCGCCGCCTGAAATGCTGTCATCTCTTCAAACTCGGGCGCCGCCGCCTTGATCCGAAGAAAGAACGGGTAAGAATACATACCCCAATTGTCCTGCGGACCTCCTTCTACACAGCAGTCAGTTCCGGAGCCGATGCGGTAAAGGCTCGACGGATTTACGACCGGTAGGGACTTGAGCATGACGGAATAAATCAGCGAGAAGATCGCCGTCGTTGCTCCGATCCCAAGCGCCAGCGTAAGCAACGCCGTCAGAGTGAAGACGGGGGAGAGGCGCATTTGCCGAAGGGCGTAAAAGATATCCTGCCGCAGCGTTTGCATATTTTGTATCTACGTGCGGTCGAGGGCGCAGGTTCCCATCATTTTTTCAGGTTTCCATCTTTTTTAATGATCAGAAAAACCCCATGGACTTTCGTTTTCACTTCTTTGAGAGGGTACGGGCTACCTCTCCGCGACTGATACTGAGGCCACAAGTTAGCGCTTATGGGACGCAGTCCTGGGATAGGGTAAGCAACGGGATCAAGTCCCGTCCAGCCCCGGCTTGCCGTGGGAGGGACGACTGAATGCCTCAGAGGGGGGAGGTCGTCACAGCCAGGCCTTTTCTGAACCCGTCTAAAGCATTGACGTAATGACAGTGGTCCGGTAATCGCAGCGAGTCTACGAAAAAACTCAAACACATCGCGCTACTTTGCGTTCGAAGAATCAATCTAACCAAGTGTTCCCTGACTATCGGCCATACCGGCCCACGCCCATTGGATCTGCCTGCGAGGGTGGGCAGGCAGCGCCCATGGGAAAGCAGTGGCCCTCAAAGCCGATAAACTCATCCGGAAAGGGACTTACCGCGTTAACGCGTATTTTCAAGCCAATGGGGAGCGCCGCAATGTTCAAAAACGGACAGCGGCCGACGAAATTGAACAAATCGGAACCCGCCTGCGTAGGTACTGTTGATGGCAAATGCTCACAATTTGGGGGAGTTGACTGCTGAAGAGCTTTGGCCACCAGCATGCTTATGCACACAGTGATGGATATCTCTCGCCCAGACCTGAAAGTCAAGAAGCGCCGCCGGCAGGTAGTGGCGATCGCATTCGGCGTCGTTGTTCTTGCAGCCGCAACTTTCCTCGTAATGCGCTTAAAACCGGCCGCTCCCACGGTTGACCGTTCCGTGGTTTGGACCGACACCGTCAAGCGCGGTCCTATGATCCGCCAGGTGCGTGGCATTGGAACGCTCGTACCGCGTGAAGATGCCATACGCCAGATTCCGGCACAAACCGAGGCGACGGTGGTTCGCATTCGTACTCTGCCGGGCTCGGTTGTAAAGCCCGATAGCGTTCTGCTTGAGCTGAGTGACCCCAAGCTCAGCCAGGAGGCGCTCGATGCCGAGCTTGTGCTCAGAGGGGCGCATGCCGACCTGGCCAATACCCGGGTCAAGGTGCAGAGTGATCTGATGGCCCAGAAGTCCGCGGCGGCCACGGTCAATGCCGACTACAAGCAGGCGCAGCGCCAGGCGCAGAGCGACAAGTCGCTCTATGGTCTGGGCGTTATTTCTGGTCTTGCCTACAGCAGCTCGCAGGGCAAGGCGGACGAATTAAGCACGCGCAACAATCTTGAAGAACAGACCGTCGACATCAACGAGAAGGCAATCGAATCGCAGCTAGCCGTGCAAGAAGCCAAGGTGGCGCAGGCGGAAGCTATTTACGCATTGAAGCGGCAACAGCTCGATGCACTCAACGTGCGGGCGGGTATCGCCGGCGTGTTGACCAGCCTGCCTCTCGCGGTCGGGCAGCACGTGACCATCGGCACCATGCTTGCGCAGGTCGTCGAGCCGAATCAACTCAAAGCTCAGCTCAAGATTGCTGAAACCCAGGCGCGCGACATTCAAATTGGCCAGCCTGCTTCGGTCGACACCCATAACGGGTTGGCCGACGGAAAGGTTTCGCGTATCGATCCCGCGGTGGTAAATGGAACCGTCACGGTCGATGTAGAGTTGATGGGTGATCTGCCCCAGGGGGTACGCACGGATTTGAGCGTCGACGGCACGATCGATCTGGAGCGCCTGCAGGATGTGCTCTACGTGGGCCGCCCCGCCTTCGGCAATGAGAGCAGTACCATTTCTCTGTTCCGGCTCGATGCCGACAGCAAGGGAGCGGTTCGTGTACCGGTCAAGGTCGGCCATGCCTCGGTCAACGCCATTCAGATATTGCAGGGCCTGCACGCAGGAGACACCGTTATATTGAGTGACATGTCGCGTTGGGATACAACGGATAGAATTCGCCTGGAATAGTTGGCGCAACAAAAAATGACAGACAAGAGGAATGCCACACAAACAGAAACAGGAGCGAATGCATGCAACCACTGATACAGATCGAAGCCATGACCAAGGTTTTCTACACCGAAGAGATTGAAACCCACGCCCTCTCGGGCGTGCACCTCTCCATACAGCGGGGAGAGTATGTGGCCATGTCTGGCCCTTCCGGTTGCGGCAAGTCAACCCTGCTCTCGATCATTGGCCTGCTGGATACGCCGACGGACGGAAAGTACGAGCTGAATGGACGCTCGGTGGCAAACTTGAAATTTGCCGAGCGCTCACGTATCCGCAACCAGGAAATCGGCTTCATCTTTCAGAGCTTCAATTTGATTGGCGACCTCACCGTCGCTGAAAATGTGGAACTGCCGCTGACCTATCGCTCAGGTATGGCCTCCAGCGATCGGAAGCAGCGCGTGCAAGAGTCCCTAGAACGGGTCGGCATGGCGCACCGCATGCGCCACTATCCGTCGCAACTATCGGGTGGTCAACAACAGCGCGTCGCAGTTGCGCGAGCTCTGGCCGGCTCACCCTCGATCCTGCTGGCCGATGAACCCACCGGAAATCTCGACTCAAAAAATGGTGAAGCAGTCATGCAGTTGCTTCAGAACCTGCACAGCGAAGGCGCGACGATCTGTATGGTGACGCACGACCCGCGCTTTGCCCGGCACGCGGATCGCAACATCCATCTCTTCGATGGAAAAATCGTTGCTGAAGGCGAAGCTCTCGAGCAGATTTTGGAAATGCGTTAGAGCAGTTTCGCAACCTCGCCGCAGCGAACAAAGCTACCAGCCTTTACGTGGTTTTTTCTCGACGAAAACCACACCTCCGCTCTTACCAGATCACGGTAATTGCGAAAATGCTTTCATACACAAACGAGCACGGAACGCTACGAAGGCTACGATGATCTCTCTCGAAAACATAGAAAGAAGTTACAAGACCGGCCCGACTCAGACCTGGGTGCTGAGGCGCGTTTATCTCAAGATCGAGGCGGGCGAGTTCATCACCATCATGGGACCGTCGGGCGCAGGGAAGTCCTCCCTGCTGAATGTACTGGCGCTGCTCGACGATCAATGGGCGGGCGCCTATTGGTTTCACGAGGACGCCGTTCACCTGATGAACCGCAAGCAACGAGCCGAGCTGGCGCGCCGCAACATCGGCATGGTGTTCCAAAGCTATCACCTGCTCGACGATCTCAACGTTGCTGAGAACCTCGACTTGCCGCTCTCTTACAAAAATGTTTCCCGCTCGGAGCGTCAGTCGCTGGTTGCCGATGCACTCGATCGTTTCAACATCGTGGGCAAAAAAGATCTCTATCCCAATCAGCTTTCGGGTGGTCAGCAACAGTTGGTTGGCATCGCCCGCGCGGTCATTCATCGCCCCGCTTTGCTGCTTGCCGATGAGCCCACCGGAAATCTGCATTCTGAGCAGGCAAAAGAGATCATGGAGCTCTTTCGGGAACTGAACCGCCAGGGAACGACCATCGTCCAGGTGACCCACTCGGAAGTGAATGCCGCCTACGGGACTCGCGTACTTGAAGTTCGGGATGGGTGGGTGGTGCGCGACACAGCAAATCCGGAACTGAGTCAAGGGACTGAGGTGAAGGCATGAGGCGTGTCTCGCCCGCGGGAGTGCGCGAGAGTGCCCGCGCGAGTGTTGGTTGAAAAAACGCTGGCGATTCTTTGTGCGACCGGGGTCTTGGTTTCCACTAGCTTCGCGCAGGCGACACCTGCGGCCCCGTCCCCGAACGCACCTCAAGTCCAGGTCACCCATCAAGCGCCGGCGGCGCCTGTACAGCCTTTCCAGATTCAGCTACCGGCGTCGCGTAATCCCTTTGGTGCTTATCTGCCCTCGTCTGTTCCGGAACCGAATCTCGGTAACTCGCCGAGACTTGACAACCTGATTAGGAACGGCAAGCTGTACCTGTCGATCCGCGATGCAATCGATTTGGCGCTCGAGAACAATCTGGACCTGGCGATTGCCCGTTACAACCTGCCCATTGCGGATACTGACATTCTTCGGACCCAGGCCGGCGGCTTCTTTCGCGGCGTCAACACGGGTGTTGTGCAGACGACGCAGACCGGCGGTGGCGGCGGTGGGGGAGCCGGAGCCGGCGGCACATCGAGTGGAGCGGGCGGCGCTGGCGCCGGCGCCGGCGGTTTTGTCCAGAACACCTTGGGGGGCGGAGCGGCAGTGAGTTCCTTCGATCCCGAGATCATCGCCACCGCGAACCTGGGACACTCAGTTCTGCCGGAATACAATCTTCAAACCTACGGTGTGCCTTCGCTGGAAGAGAATACTATAAACGCCAATGGCAGTTATCTACAGGCTTTCCCAACCGGAACCTCGGTGGAATTCGATTTCGAAAACCAGAGGGCAACCATCAACAGCCCCTATGTGGCGCTCACGCCTGCGCTGAATGTTTATTGGCAATTCACAATCAGGCAGCAGCTTCTCAGCGGCTTTGGATTGGGACCGAATCTGCGCTACTTGAACATCGCGAAAAATAACAAGAAGACATCCGATCTTGCCTTTAAAGATCAGATCATCACCACGGTTACGCAGGTAGAAGATATCTACTGGGATTTGGTGAACGCCTACCAGGACGAACAGGTGAAAAGCCGCTCTCGCGATTTTGCTCAGAAGACCCTGGAAGATACCAGAAAGCAGTTTGACCTGCAGGCAGTGGCCGCAATCGATGTGATGCGCGCGGAGTCTGAGGTAGCGGTTCGCGATCAGGATCTGACTGTAGCCAGAACCAATCTGCAGTTAGAGGAGTCTTTAATCAAGAATGCGGTCACCAAGAATCTCGACGACGCTATTCTTGAGGATATGCCCGTAGTGCCTACCGACCAGGTTGAACTGCTGGGTTCACAGACCTTTCCGGCGGTTGAGGGCTTGATCAACGAGGCACTCAAAAACAGCCCGACACTCGCTGAAACAAACATCAATCTGCAAAATCAAGAGATCACTCGTCAGGCTGTCCGCAACAATCTCTTGCCACAGCTTTCTGCCGTGGGCTACTTCGGTGGAACGGGATTGGCAGGCCTGGCCAATCCGAATTACCAGGGGAATGCTAACCTGACCGTTCCGCCTGATTTCGCTGGCGCGCTTGGGAACGCCTATAACAACTCTTCGCCCAGTTACTACGTCGGGCTGAATCTCTCGATACCGCTCCGCAACCGAGTAGCCAAGGCGGACCAGTTCCGGGCCGAATTGGAATACCGCCAGAATGAGCTGTATGCGCAGCAGACCAAGAAACAAATTCGTCTTAATGTTCGTAACGCGGAATATACCGTGGAGCAGAGCGTGGCGCGTGTCGAGGCAGCAACCAAAGCGCGTGATCTGGCGCAAAAAACATTTGAGATCGACAGCCAGGAGCAGCAGTTGGGCGCCGGCTCAATCTATCAAACCCTAACCGCACAGCGGGATCTATCTATCGCTCAGTCGGCGCTGGTGACCGCGCAAACCACCTATGAGAAGGCCAAGGTGGACTTGGACCGAGCCGTTGGGACAACGTTGGATCATGTCGGGATCTCGATCGACGAAGCCAAAACAGGAGTGGTCGGCCCAAGCAATCCATAGGCGCAACCCATAGCCGCACACCATAGCCGCAGACCCGGCTGCATTGTGCGGTGGTTGGCAGCGCAAGAAACCTGCGGGTGCCCTCCCAGGTCAAGCGAACCTATTCTTTGAGGGCACCCAAGCTAATGTAGTGCGTCACAAATACGATCGTGTATGTCGTGGGTTTGGCTTTAAGGATCTTGTCTAGCCGCGGACTCGGGTGCCCCATATCTCGCACGTACTTGTGCGAGATGTGGGAAAAGAGTAACTCTCTCCCCGAAGCTCTCGACTCACCACAAAGACTGGTCGGCTAAGATCCATGAATTCCCCACATCTCACAACAAGTGCGAGATATGGGGCACCCGAGTCGATGGCAGGGTAAGATTTAGGACGCTTGATTACATCCCGGGATAAACGTCCATCTGTGCGACGGGCTACACTAAGTAACGCGGCTGATTGCCGGACCCAACTATACTGGTGACCTGGCCATGGCAACTTTCCCACAACGCTCGAAGGACAGCAAGACCTCCCGCATGCACGAGGCTCCGAGAGTCCTCGCCGCAGATGATTTACCGCACATTCTCGACGCGGTGGAGTTGCTGCTGGAGCCGGAAGGGTACCAGGTAGCGCGAGCGCGGTCTCCCCGTGAAGTGCTGGAGCGCATTGCCAGCGAGACGTTCGATGCGCTCCTCATCGACCTCAACTACACCCGCGACACGACATCCGGTGCAGAAGGTCTCGAGTTGCTCGCCCAACTGAGCGCGCACGACAGTAGACTCCGCATCATCGTCATGACGGCGTGGGCCAACGTCGACCTTGCCGTCGAATCGATGCGCCGCGGAGCCTGCGACTTTATCCAGAAGCCCTGGGAAAATGCACGGCTTATTTCCATTCTGCGCACGCAAATTGAACTTCGGCGTGCGGTGCAGCAGGCGGAGATACTGGAAGCGGAAAATCGCTTGCTGCGTGCCGACGGGCGCCCGGAACTGATTGCCAATGCGGCTTCCATGCAGCCAGTGCTTGAACTACTCGCGCGCATCGGCCCCTCGGATGCCAACGTGCTCATTACCGGCGAGCATGGAACGGGCAAAGAAGTAGTGGCGCAAACTCTGCATGCCCTGTCTTCCCGTTCTGCGCGTTCTCTGGTGGCCGTGAATACCGGAGCACTCGCAGAAGGCACCTTTGAGAGCGAGCTGTTTGGACACGTAAAAGGCGCATTTACCGACGCGCGCACAGACCGGATCGGCCGTTTCGAGCTTGCCGATCGCGGCACTCTCTTCCTTGATGAAATTGCAAATGTGCCTCTCCGCCAGCAGGCCAAGCTTTTGCGCGTGCTCGAAACCGGAGAATTGGAACGCGTGGGATCATCGCAGACCAAGCGCGTGAACGTGCGTCTACTGTCTGCTACGAATGCCGACCTGCACGAGGAATGTGCGAACGGACGTTTTCGTGAAGACCTGCTCTTCCGCTTGAATACGGTGGAGATCCATCTGCCGGCGCTGCGCGAGCGTCGCGAGGATATCCCTGCACTTGCCGGGCATTTTCTTGCACGCTATGCATCGCGTTATCGCAAAGCCGTGACCGGCTTTGAACCCAGCGCGCTTGAGGCGATGCTGCAGCACGCGTGGCCCGGCAACGTGAGGGAGCTTGATCATGCGATGGAGCGCGCCGTCCTTATGGCTCGCGGCCCGCGCATTCAGAACGCCGATCTTGGCTTAAGCCAGGTCCGGGTCTCGTCTCAGAGTCTCGATGAGCTTTCGCTCGAAGCGGTAGAAGCCATTCTTATCCGGAAGGCTCTTGCGCGCGCGGCCGGCAACATCAGCCACGCAGCCGAGGCGCTGGGGTTAAGCCGAGGTGCGCTCTATCGCCGGATGGAAAAGTATGGAATCTGATTCCATTTCGGGCAGCGGGAGTGACCCGGCTACGCGCTCGCCGGTGTGGGCGGCGAAGCACCCCGCGCGCACCACTCCCTTCGAGCGTCGAATCCGCATCCTGTGTATCTTCATTGCGGCGCCAGGGTTTCTTCTCGCTGCGTTCCTGCTCTGGCGTCTGAAGCTTTCGCTCACCATGGTGCTCAGTATTCTGGGCGGTATAGCTCTGTTCTCTCTGTTAGCCGCCACGATGCTCATGGAACAGATCATTCGACCGCTGCAGACACTCGCCAATGTCATCTCCGCACTTCGCGAATCGGATTACTCCTTTCGCGCACGGGGCAGCCGGCAATTCGATGCCCTGGGCGAGTTGGCGAAGGAGATCAACGAGTTTGCCGACCTGCTGCAGAGTCAGCGTCTGGGTGAGATGGAAGCGACCGCCCTGTTGCGCCGCGTGATCTCATCGATGGACGCTCCCGTGCTGGCCTTCGATCCAAACCAGCGCCTGCGCCTGATCAACCCTGCCGCTGAGCGCATCTTCCATCTGACGGAGGCGCGTGCCTTAGGCTGCACCGCCGACGGCCTTCAACTTGCCGGGGTACTCGACCAGCCTGACCAGACCGTGATGGTGCTTGCCGGCAAGGGCAATCCGGTTCATTGGATGGTGAGACGGTCGAGCTTTCGCCAGAGCGGTATTCCGCACACGCTGCTTGTCTTGTCAGACGTTAGTATCGCGCTGCGTGAACAGGAGCGTGATGCCTGGCAGCGCCTCATTCGTGTCATTGGCCACGAGATCAATAACTCGCTCACGCCCATCAAGTCCATCGCGGGCAGTCTTCGTTCATGGATCTACAACCATCCATCGGAAGGGCAAACGAGAGAGGCGCGCGAACCACACGCCGATATGTTCAGCCTTGATCGTGGACTCGGCATTATTGAGAACCGCGCTGAATCGCTGAACCGCTTCATCCAGGCCTATCGGCAACTGGCACAGTTACCGCAGCCTGCGTTGCAGCCGGTAGGTTTGCAGTCGCTGATCGAGCGATCCGTCGCGCTCGAAACCAGGGTCGCTGTGGAAGTCATACCGGGGCCCGCTATCGTGTTGCCATTGGATCCCGACCAGATCGAACAGCTCATCATCAATCTGCTGCGCAATGCAGCGGAAGCTGCGTTGGCCCGATTCCCCGAGCCATTGGTGGCGGGCCAGGCCTCGGGAGAGATCGCTCAGGTGACGATCGGATGGCGTGCAGTTCCGCACGCGATCGTGATTTTGATTGAGGACAACGGAATCGGTCTGACCAACCCCTCAAACTTGTTTGTGCCTTTCTATACGACGAAACCTGGGCGGCACCGGTATCGGCCTCGCGCTGGCAAGGCAGATATGCGAAGCCCACGGCGGCGTTCTGCAGGTTGCCAACCGCCTTGATGGCCAGGGCTGCGGGGCAGAGATCCGCTTACCGTTGAACGATGGCTAGTGTTGTCCCAGACCCAGAGCTGGGGTCCCGCACGGAAGTACATCGGGTAACTGGCTGAGACCGCCTGGCTCTGCACGCAGGAAAAGCTGTGTCTTGCAAGTCCCGCGACATTTTCGTACTCTTTTCCTCATGGAAGTACGCTTCACTCCCGAGCAAGAAGCACAGCTGGCGCAAATGGCTACCCAAGCAGGTTTGGAGCCAGAGCGCCTGGTGAAGGATGCGGCCTTAAGGCTAGTCGAGGAAGATGCGCGTTTTCGAGCGGCTGTTCGTGAGGGGATTGCCCAGGCCGACCGAGGCCAGTTCATTGAAGAGTCTGAAATGGATGCGAGATTGGAGCAGATGTTCCGCTCCTAAGAATGAAGATTCGTTGGACTTCTGCTGCCGCATCGGACTTGCAACACATAAGCGACTATCTGAAAGAGAAGCATCCTCGCTACTGTCGTCCGACGGTCACCAGACTGTATGAGGCGATCGGTGCTTTGAAGCAGTTCCCACTGCGTGGCCGCACGGGCCGGGAGCAAGGGACGCGCGAACTTGTCTTCTCTCCATTGCCTTATGTCGTCGTTTACCGCGTTAAGGCGGAATGCATCGAAGTCCTGCGCATCTATCATGCTGCGCAGGAAAGACCGTGACACCTGCACGACCAACCTAAAGCTGGCTCCTATCGACGCTTGAGCGTCTCCAATTCATCGAGGGTCCGGGGCCAGTCGCTCCGCAGAAGCCGCGAAAGACTTCGGTCTGCGAGAAGTTTCCCGCCCGTCTGGCAGCGCACGCAGTAGTCGGTTTCATTATCTGCGTAGCGAATGCGCTGAATCGGCTCTCCACATCTCGGACAGGGCTGGTTGAACCGCCCATGCACCGCCATGTCTTTGCGAAAGGCCGTCACCTTCTCGGGGAATGCTCCCCGAGCTTCGTCGGTCAGTCGATTGATCCATAGGGTGAGCGTTTCTTGTGTTGCTGCATAGAGCCGTTCCCATTCCTGCGGAGTCAGCTTGCTCGTCATGGCGACGGGAGAGAGTCGCGCCGCGTGCAGAATCTCATCCGAATAGGCGTTGCCGATACCGCTAAGGATCCGCGGATCGGTCAGCGCCCGCTTAAGCGTTCGATTTTCAAGAGTCAGCGCGTCGCGGAATAAACGCAGGTCGCTCGAGAGGACGTCGATTCCCCCCGGATCAATCGACCGCAGCCCTTCCTCGCTGTCAAATAAATGGAGTGACGCCCTGCGTTTTGTACCCGCCTCCGTGAGTACCAGCGAGCCATGGGGAAAATCAAAGGCCGCGAGATTCTGCCTCCCGGCCAGCTTCGCTCCGCGCGGCCGCCAGTGCAGGCGCCCGGCGATCATCAAGTGCAGAACCAGCCAGATGTCTCCCTCAACTCCGATGGCTATGCGCTTGCCAATGCGGCGTAGTTCCCGCACGATGCGTCCCTCTGTGCTTGAAACCGGCGGCCTTGCGGTTCGCAGCAGAAAGGCGCTGGCTATCCGGACCTGTTCGAGCGGCTGTCCGGCGATGCGCGGCTCCAATGCGCTGATGTACGCGGCGATATCCGGTAGTTCCGGCATGGCTACCAGCTTGCAGCTTTGTGCAGCCTTTGCGCAACCCTCGTGCAACGTTGGAGTGGAGCGCTTGGGACGCGTAGCATGCCCTTGCGATCGAGGAATGGGCGATCAAAGCGCAGGCCAGGGGTGATTACATCCAGAAGCAGGATGGCATAGGATTTATTCGGACCCAGTCAAAATGGAAATTCGGGTTGAGCCTTATTTGTGAGGGAATGCAGCGTGACCGTTCTGCCCGACGAACCGGAGGAGATGCAAATACAAACGAAAGCACCGCACATCATCGCGATCGGCGAACTGCTCTGGGATCTTCTCCCCGCTGGCGCAAGGCTAGGGGGCGCGCCGGCCAACTTTGCGGTGTGGGGCGCGCGGCTCGGCAATCGGACAGCGTTAGTCGTCGAGCGTTGGTGACGACGACTATGGCAGAGCCGCCCGCGAGGGCTTGCTCCAACCGAACCTTGATTTGCGCCAACTGCAAACAAGCCCCGCGTACCCGACTGGGACGGTCACGGTTACTTTCTCCAGTGACAACCAGCCCAGCTATCAGATCGTCTCGGACGTTGCGTGGGATTTTATTCGTCTCACTCCGGAACTTCTTCAGGAAGCAAGTACGGCGGATGCCATCTGCTTCGGCACGCTTGGCCAGCGCAACGACCTATCGCGGACAACGATCAGGAGTCTTTTAACGGCCGCCAAACCGGCGTGCGTGCGCGTTTGTGATGTGAACCTGCGCATGCCGTTTTGCACTCCGGAAGTGCTTCGCTGGTCGGTGTCCCATGCCACCATCATCAAAGTCAGCGACGAGGAGCTACCGCAGGTGTTTTCCTTGCTGGACGGTTTGGGGTTGAGTGAACGCGAGACCACGCTTACTCCGCGAGATGCGGCACGCCTGCTGCTGGCTGCCTTTCCGCAATGCGAGCTCGTCGCCACCACGTTGGGAGCAAAGGGAAGCATGGTAACGACCCGCAACGGCGAAAGCGAACACCCCGGCTTTCCCATCACAGTAGTCGATACTGTGGGTGCCGGCGATGCATTCACAGCAGGGCTGGTACATGCTTATCTTCGCGGCGCATCTCTGGCGAAGATGGTGGAGGTGGGAAATCTTTGCGGTAGCTTCTCCGCTTCTCAGTCTGGGGCCACCCCAGTTTTATATGAAATCTTGATTGATCTCATTGAAGCCGTGCTTCATTCTGCGGCAAAAGCGTAACCCTCGGAAAGCCAGGTCACGAGTCGAGCCGATTTCTAACAACTATTACTAGCGTAGCCCGTCACGCAGATGGTCGTTTATCCCGGGATGTAATCAAGCGTCCTAAATCTTACCCTGCCATGGACTCGGGTGCCCCATATCTCGCGCTTGTTGCGAGATGTGGGGAATTCAAGGACCTTAGCCGACCAGTCTTTGCAGTGAGTCGAGAGTTTCGGGGAGAGAGTGACTCTTTTCCCACATCTCGCACAAGTACGTGCGAGATATGGGGCACCCGAGTCCGCACCCGAGTCTTGGGCTAGACAAGATCCTTAAAGCCACACCCACGACATACACGATCGTATTTGTGACGCACTACACTAGCGACTGGCTCACCGCAATCGCCGCGCATTGGTTTTGACGGGCGTTAGTCTGCTGCCGGAGCCAAGCGCTTATCGTGTATCGTTTCAGTCATGTTTCGTACCGTTATTGCTTTGACCTGTTTGTCTGCTCTCCCGTTTACGGCTCTGGCAGCCGTGCCTGCGCCCTTTCGCTGCACGGTTGCGCCCCACGAGCCCTTTCTCGATCAGGCGAACCGTTTTATTCTCGGTGGGTTGAAGTTCCTGCCTGTGGAAGCGACGCAGGCCGGGTATCACGGGGATGCGAACGCCCCATTGGACAATGAACTGGACGACACAAGCCCAGCCACCCTCGCCGCCGAGCGCGCTTTATTCATCGCTGGAAAAAAGTGCTTTGCCGCCACCAGGGTAAGCGCGCCCGAAGAAGTTGCCGACCTTAGGTTGCTCCGCGACAACATCGACTCCAGCCTCTTCTCGCTGGACGTGCTGCAATCCTACCGTTATCGTCCGCAGGACTACGTCGAGATGATCGGCTCCGGCCTGTTCTTTCCACTTACCTCGACCGATGGCACCCCACAGGCACGGCTCACCGCGGTGCTCACGCGCATGGAACAGATTCCGCGCGTACTGGAAGAAGCACGCAGCAATCTCAAAGAGGCTGATCCTGTGTTTATCGATACCGCCCTCGATGAGAACGCAGGCAATACGGATGTGGTCGAACAGATTGGCAGCATGATCGCCGCCGGTTCTCCGCTGCGCCCTCGTTATGAAGCTGCCTCGAAGGCTGCGCGCGCGGCCATCGAGGGTTATCAAGCCTGGCTAATGAGCGATCTCGCCCACCGGCCGCACACTGTAACCTGGCGCACGGGAGCCGCGAACTACGCGAAGATCTTTGCCTTCACGCTCGGCCCCGGCACCCATGAGACACCAGACTCGGTGCTCGCTTCGGCTGAGTTGGATCTGTCTCGCGTTCGCACGGAGATGTACACCCTGGCCGTGGGGCTTCATAAACAGTGGTTCCCCGGGCACGGCGACCACAGCGATCTGCATGGGGATGCGCTGCAGAACAAGGTAATCGCTGAGGTAATCGACCGTATCAATCAGGATCATGTCGCGCCGGACCAATTGCTCGCTAAGGTCAAGGCCGAAGCCAACGGCATCCGTACCTTTATCCAGCAGAAAGACCTGCTAACCCTGAGTGACCGCGACAATATGAAAATCGTGCCGACGCCCGTGTTTCTGCGCGGGGTGTATTCGGTCGCCGGCTTCCACGCCGCCCCGGCGTTGGAGCCATCGGCGGAAGCGGAATACTGGGTCACTCCAATCGATCCCAAAGCGCCGAAGGAACAAGCCGAGTCGAAGTTGCGCGAGTACAACAACTGGATTCTGCTTTACCTGACCATGCACGAGGCATTGCCGGGGCACTACACGCAATTCGAGCACGCCAATAACCTGCGCCCCTCCTCGCGTCGCGTATTGCGTGTACTTCTGGGAAACGGACCCTACGAGGAAGGATGGGGCGAGTACGCTGTGAAGGAAATGGAGGACGCGGGCTATGCCAACCACGATCCCCGATTCGTCATGATGGTCCAGAAGATACGCCTGCGTGTCATCTCCAACGCAATTCTCGATATACGCATGCAGAGTCGCAACATGACCGACGAACAGGCTCTCGATCTTATGCGGAACAGGGCATTTCAGACGGAGGCTGAGGCGAAAGGGAAGCTGCGCCGGGCGAAGCTGACCGCCGGCCAGCTCATCACCTACTATGTGGGCTACCACCAGTGGATCCAACTGCGCGACCGCATTCAGCAAGAGCAGGGGACTGCTTTCTCGCTGAAACGCTTTAACGACACCGCCCTCGATGAAGGTCCGCTGCCGCTACCGATTCTGCAACCACTACTGGAGCATAAGCTGGCCGCTCACTGAGCGGCCAGCGAGAAAACCCTCACGCGTGCATCTTCTGCATGTACTTCGCGTCGACGGCAAGCGCCTCCATGATGGGACCCTGAAACTCTTCCTGCTCGACGAAGGCATGGCGCACATGACCGCCCGCTGTTGCAGCCGCAAAGATGGGCGTGTAGTCGATCGACCCGGTGCCGAGTGGAACTGAGGGCTCCTGCTTATCTTTGAAGTCTTTCACGTGCAGCATCACTATACGGCTTGGATATTGCTTCAGGTATTTCACCGGGTCATTACCGCCGACGATCACCCAGCCACAGTCCAACTCAAAATGGACCTTCTCCGGATCAGTGTTCTTGAGCAATATGTCGTAGGGCAGGGTGTCGTCGATCGCGTGAAATTCCTCGTAGTGGTTGTGATAGGCAAAATGCATTCCGGCTGCTTCCACCTTGGTCGCGATTTGGTTGAACTGGTCGGCATTCCACTTCCAGTCGTCGAGTGAAAGTGGTCCCTTGGGCGCGTCGGCCTTCTGATGGATAGGCGAAGAGCAGACCACGTAGTCGATCCCCAGCGATTTGCAGTACAGCAGAATTTCGTCCAGGCGTGGCTTGAGCAGCTCCAGCCCATAGTGCGCGCTCACACAGCGCAACCCCGCGCCTTGCATCGCCGCCTTCACCTGCTCGACCGGTATATGGAAAAATCCTGCCGCCTCCACTTCCTTATAGCCAAGCGCCGCGAGCTGCTTGAGCGTGCCGGCGTAATCCTTCGGCAGCAAAGTACGGACGGAATAGAGTTGAAGTCCTGTAGGAAGTCCTAGAGATGCGGCGCGGCCTATCCCACTGGCAAGCAAGGCGGCGGCTGCGGTGCTGGAGCTGATGAAGCTGCGTCGGGTCATCGACATAAGAAAATTTCCTCCTGGTTCGGGTGCAATGCAGGTTTCAATCTCGGTAATGGTATACCGGCATCCTCCGCAGAGCGAATGGATGCGGGCGCTCACTACTCCATACACCAGCCATGGCTCACCATGATCGATTGCCCGGTCAGTGCCAGCGTCTTCTGTTCGGCAAGGAACACGGCCGTCTCTGCAATCTCATCGATCGTCGTGAATTGCTTATCGACGGTATCCTTGAGCATTACTTTTTCGACTACGTCCTTCTCGTCTATGTTCAGGATCCTGGCTTGCTCCGGTATCTGCTTCTCCACCAGGGGAGTACGCACAAAACCGGGGCAGATCAGGTTGGCTCGCACGCCATGCGGTGCGCCTTCTTTTGCCACGACCCGGCACAGCCCAAGCAGGCCGTGCTTCGCGGTGACATACGGAGCCTTCAGCACTGAAGCGAGCTTGGAATGAATCGAACCCATGTAAAGGATGGCGCCGCCCTCACCCGAGTTATACATTTGGCGGAGGCAGGCGCGGGTGGTGAGAAATGCGCCGTCGAGATGGATAGCCAACAGCTTCTTCCAGTCGCTGTACGCCAGCTCGTGAACACCGGCGATCACCTGATTCCCGGCGTTGCTGCACAGGATGTGAATACCGCCGCACTCGCGAATGGTTTTCTCCACGCCGGCATGCACGGAGTCCTCGTCGGTTACGTCCATGGCGATGCCGATAGCGCGTCCCTGCGTGGCGGCCACGATCTCCGCCGCGGCAGCATCCGATCGCACCTGGTCCAGATCGGCGATCACAACCATAGCTCCCTCGGCAGCAAAACGCTGTGCAATGCCACGGCCGATCCCAGAAGCCGCGCCGGTGACCACGGCTACTTTGCCCTGCAAGCGCATCATGTTTCTATTTCCCCTCGGCGTGAGGCATTACGCATACAAAATTTGCAGCATCGTTGGTGTCGCCCGAGCCTTTATATTGCGCGCTCTGCGGATAGGGGCAGAGAGGGCGTGACACATCCGCCGTCTTGGGCTGTTGGTCAGCCGGCAGCTTCGTTGCGATCATCGTATCCGGCGCGGTTCCGCGCTCAACCCAATCGACGACTGCGCCCAGCGCGTCGAAGTGAGTCTCGCCAGGCCCGTCACCGCAGTGAGCCATCCCGGGCACCATAAATAAGCGCAGTGACTGATCTAATGGCTCCGTAACGGAGCCGCTTGCCTTAGCCGCGCCCGCAATTTTATCTCGCGCGGCGACCGCGTCGTAGTAGTCGATCGATTCGCCGGGAGGCACTAACCAGTCGCTCCAACCGTGATACATCAGCAGCTTGTGGCCATGAGCGCGAAAGGCGTCGATATCCGGGCTGGTCGCGTTCACCATGCCTGCAAGTCTCGTCTGGAACGCAGCCTCCTGCTGGTCGAAGTCAAATTGCCGCCAGGTCCAGCCCAATCCAAACACCCACTGAAAGATCGGGCCGTAAGGCGGCTTCGCTGTTGGGCTGGGAGCTGGATCCAGGCCGTCCCAGCCGAACTCGCTGCCTCGGGGCAGCCCCGGGTAGAGGCTTCTGCCCGTTCGTGGGTTCACCGGCCCGGCATAGATTCGCTTCGCCGTATCTACCTGCGCTACGGTCAGGCAGTTTTGCTCGGCGCCGGGTTTGCACTGCAAAGACGCCGGGTCAAAGTGGCATTGGTTTGGGTCGGTAATCACGCCGTCTTTCACTCCGTCGAGGGCGTCGCACGCGTTCACTACTGCGTGGGTGAGGAGGGTACGCGCGGCTTCCGGCAGGTAGGCCTCAGGTGTCCGTTCGTTAGCCACGAAGTTCCACAGGATGCTTTCATGCACCCCGGTTCTGTTATGCGCCGGGGCTCCGCCGGCGATTCCGTCGTAGTCATCCGGATAGCGTTGCGCTTCCATCAAAGCCTGCTCGCCCCCGGTGGAGCAACCCACAAAGTAGCTGTGCCTGGCATCGCGCGCATAGTAGGCGCGGACGACTTGTTTGGCGACAATCGTCATTTCGTGCGTCGCGCGATAGCCCCAGTCGATCCAGCGTTCGGGCCGGTTCACAAAGATGCTGGCATTCTCTCCCGGCGGGGTCGCCATGCCCATATCCGTATTTGTCACGGAGTAACCACTGCGCAGGCCTTGGGCCAGGGCGTCGTAGCTGATTTTGCCGGCAAAGCCTCCGTTGCCCGTTCCTACGAGGCGTTCGTTCCAGCCTTTCTCGGGCATCCAGATTTCGATTTTGATATCAGAGTCGGCGCTTGGTTTAACGTTGGCGGACACCCGGCAAAACGGGGCTAGATTCGTCAGCGGCTTGCCGGTGGCGGGCGTAAAGGTGCCTGACGACACCACCTCGGCCCGGGTGATGGTGGTATACGGCAGGCGGAGCGCCATGAGGTCTTCGCAACTTTTGGCCCGGGCAGACAAGGCGAAAAGCGCTAGTCCCACGTAGGCCAACACATGAAGGCTTCGTTCCATTTGGCTAGTTTTCAGCAAGCCGAAAGTGTACTAAGAAGAAGTTCATGCTGCAATCGGAGTCGGTTCGTCCCTTGCTTTGCCTGGGTGCGCAAAGGCAATCGGGCTCGAACCCACGCCAGTGAAACCGAACGGGTGCCCTATGTTCGCCAAACCTGTCCTGGCTTGCGGCGGAAGCCAATCCAAAGCTTTCTCTCGGCCTGCATCGATAACCCAGGCGTGCTGTATCTGGCTCGTTTTCGGCCATGGCAGCGCGAGCTTTGGCGGTTGGGCACGCGAAGCGTTATCCTCATCTGGATCGTTTCCACGGAGCCTTTGCTGCGATGAGTGCGTCGAATCACCTCCCCAAAATGTTTGAAGTAGGCCAGACCTATCCTGCTTCGAAACCGCTCGATCCCTCAGTCGAAATCTCGCGGCAATTCGCCGCCACCGGTCTGCGCGACCAAGTGACGCCCGGTATGCGGATAGCGGTGGGAGTAGGCAGCCGAGGCATCACCAACCTGAAAGAAATCGTGAAGGCTACCCTGGCCGTGCTCACCGAAGCGGGAGCCAAGCCCTTCATCATCCCCGCCATGGGCAGCCATGGAGGAGCAACGCCCGCCGGCCAGATTGAGATGCTGGCCGGGTACGGCGTCACCGCCCAGAGCATGGGTGTACCCATCGAAGCCGGCATGGAAGTGAAGAAGATTGGCGCTGCGCTCGATGGGCGCGAGGTCGTCTTCAGTGTGCCGGCGCTCCAGGCCGATGGAGTCGTGGTGCTGAACCGCGTCAAGCCGCATACCGACTTTCGCGGAACCTTGGGCAGCGGCATCCAGAAGATGCTGGTGATCGGTTTCGGCAAGCAGGTGGGCGCGAACAATGCGCATTGTGCTGCCGCCCATTTGGGCTACGAGGTTGTGCTGCGCGCGTTCGCAAAAACTATTCTTGGCGCGGCGCCCGTTTTCTGCGGCATCGCTCTGCTGGAAGACCAGCATCACCAGACCGCGGAGATCGCCGTACTGCCCGCGGCTCAAATCGTGAGCGAAGAAGACAAACTCTTTCAGAAGTCGCAGTCACTGCTAGCGCGCCTGCCTTTCGACGAAATCGACTTGCTCATCGTTGACCGTATCGGCAAAGACATCAGCGGTTCCGGCATGGATACCAACGTGGTCGGCCGCGACATCGTTGGCTACACCTCGTCGCTTCACCCTGAGGGCTCAATCACGCCGCGTGTCTCGCGCATCTTCGTTCGCGATCTCACCCCGGCCAGCAAGGGCAATGGGACGGGCATCGGCCTGGCCGACTTCACCACCGCTCGACTCGTCAAGGCTTTGAATCTGCAATACACGTACATGAATGCGCTCACGTCGCTCGGCCTTCTGTGCGCTAAGATTCCTATCTATTTCGATAACGACCGCGAGGCCATTCAGGCGGCGCTGGCCTCGTTAGCCGCGCCGCATCCTGACAAGGTTAAGGTCGTGCGCATCGCCGACACGCTGAACCTCGACCGCTTTCTTGTTTCTGAAGCCTGCGTAGAGGCCCTCAAAGGGCGGCCGGGCGTCGCGGCCGTGGGTGCGTCCGTGAGTACATCCAAGGATATGCAATTCGACGCGGCAAGCAATCTGCTCCCGCTGTAGTTAAGAACTTTGGCTGGGGCTGGGGCTTAAACTGCTTTCAAAATCGCCTTTTCTGTCATTCATTCGAAGACTCTTCCGCAGTCCGTAATGGCCTCGTGCTAGGGTGGAACTCGGTCTTGCGGACGTCCAGGCCTGGGAGAAGAGTGGATGAGTGTTCATCAGTCGTTTGATCTTGTAGTCGCCGCGCGCCGGGCCATGACAGAGTACGGTTTCGAGCCGGATTTCCCGTCCCAGGCGAATCAGGAGTTGGCATCGCTTGTGGCCCATCCGCCCCAGCCGGATTCTGGGGCCGTCGATCTGCGCGACCTGCTCTGGTCATCGATCGATAACGACACCTCCCGCGATCTCGATCAGATCGAGTATGCCGATACGCTGCCCGATGGGCGCATCCGCGTGCTTATCGGCATTGCCGATGTGGACGAGTATGTCACCAAGGGCTCCGCAATCGACCGGCACGCGGCCACGCAGACGGTCACGCTCTATACCGGGGTGGAGAATTTCTCTATGCTGCCAGAGGCGCTTTCGACGGGCCTCACCTCTTTGTTGGAAGGTCAGGACCGGGCCTGTATTGTCACCGAGTTTGTCCTCGATGCCAATGAGTGCGCGACAGAGAGCTGCATTGCTGCGAGCCGCATTTATCCCGCGCTGGTGCGCAACAAGGCGCAACTGGCCTACAACGGCGTGGGGCCCTGGCTCGAGGCCCAAGGCGAGGCTCCGGTGAAGGTTGCTGCTTCCGCCGCGCTGCAGGCCCAGCTAAAGATGCAGCATGCCATCACGCAGCGGCTGCGCGCGCAACGCCACCTGCAGGGCGCGCTCGATCTCGACACGATGGAAAGCCAGGCAACCGTACAGGGCGACCAGATCGACCTTCAAGCCAAGGGCAGAAACGCCGCGACGGATTTGATTGAGGATCTCATGATTGCGGCCAACGGCGTGGTGGCGCGGACGCTCAAGGAGAGAAACATTCCTTTCATGCGCCGCATTGTGAGAACACCGAAGCGTTGGGACAGGATCGTGGAACTGGCCAAGGGGATGGGAACGACACTACCGACCACGCCCGACTCGAAGGCGCTGAACGATTTCCTTCTGTCGCGCAAGGCGGAAGATCCGGAGCACTATCCCGATCTTTCGCTGGCAGTGATCAAACTGATGGGGCCAGGGGAATATGTTGTCGAGCGGGCAGGCGACGAGGCCGAAGGGCACTTTGGATTGGCGGTCGAAGACTATACGCACTCCACCGCGCCTAACCGCCGTTACGCTGATCTGGTGACGCAGAGATTGTTGAAAGCGATGATTGCGGGTAAGCCCTCACCTTACTCGGACTCGGAACTTAACGCGATCGCGGCAAACTGTACGGCCAAGGCTTCGGCGGAGCGCAAGCTGGAGCGTGAAATGCAGAAGCGGATCGCGGCTGTGGCCCTCGCCCATCGCATCGGCGAGCGGTTCCGCGCGATTGTCACTGGAGTCAACGAACATGGAACCTGGGTGCGGACCCTGGCTCCGCGCGTGGATGGGATGCTGGTACAGGGCCAGCACGGCCACGATGTGGGCGACACGGTGAATGTAAAGCTGCTGCGTACCGACCCGATACACGGATACGTCGACTTTGCTGGGATGTAATAGGCTGCGGAAAAGTCTCTGCAAGACGTTGCTCTGGTCCGCTTTCGTTGCCGAGTACGGAGAAACCGCAGATCTCTCCACTTTGGTTCCACGGCAAGCCCCATACCCTTCAAACATATCGCGCTACTTTGCGTTCGAAAAATCAATCTAAATGAATGTTCCTTGAAGATCGGCCTTGGCCGGCCCACACCGTTGGACCGTTGGGTCTGTCTGCGAGGGTGAGCAGGCAGCGCCCATGAGAAAGAAGTTGCCCTCAATGTCGATAAACTCATCCGGAAAGGGACTTAACGCGTTAACGCGTAATTTTGAGCCAATGGGAAGTGCCCGGTATCAGCACCAGCGAGCCATCCTCGTGACAACGCCGCCGGGGAGAAGTCAGACTGATACCGTTGGCCGCAACCGAACAGCCCCGGCCTGCCCCGGCTTGCCGTGGGAGGGACGACTGAATGCCTCAGAGGGTGAAACCTCCTGAGGCGAGCGATTTCCTACACCAGAACCCGTTACCATCGTGGTGTCAAGGAGAGCAATTTGGGCGCATACTATGAACCGAGGCTTAGAAGATTCTGAATGCTTGTTCTTAAGCTCCTTCCCGATCAGATATGGGACATCGAACTTGTCCAAAATCACGACAGCCATTCCCTTAAAAAAGTGAAAGTGGCGCAAACAGTAGGGGCGTTACTTCGGGACACGAGAAATACCACCGAGTATTTCTATGAAGTGCTGGGGACGGCTGCGCAATTAGGACAGCCGATCTGGGTCAATATGGCAGAAGTGCAGAGCGTGACACCGGCATCCGTCTCGGCAGGCTTCCGTGCTGAAAAAATACATTCCTCTGCAACCCCGCGCGACCGACAAAAAGCGTAATTCCCGGGCGCCATTACTACGGTAAGCCGCATTTTGATCTTTCGATCCATCAGGAACGCTCGCACAGGCTCATGAAAGCCCCAGGCAGTATATAAAGTGAGTAGCGTTCCAGACCGGCGGGCCACTGCTCAAGCCGGCATCATTATTTTGTAACTGCCAGATTACGATTTCCGATTCGCTCCCACCATCCTCCGCGCGGATCTATTAAAAGAGGAAACTTCTGCCATGCAAAGTTTGATACTCGATGTCCGCCCTGTTCCCGAACAAATTTCTGAACTCCTCGATTCCGCGCCGCATGCGATTGCGCTCAGTAGCGCCGAGCAGCAGCTTAGTTACCGGGATTTGGATACCCGTGCGGATCGCTTTGCCGGATACCTGGTCGAGCGTGGCGTAACGGCAGGGGGCACCGTTGCCCTTTGCATGGAGCGCTCGTTGGATTGGATTGTGGCGGCACTGGGGATTATGCGCGCCGGTGCGGCGTACGTTCCTCTGGATGCGTCATGGCCCGAGGCGCGCCTCAGCTTCGCCGTAAAGGACTCGGGAGCCACGGTGTTGGTGGCACGCGAAGCGCTGCTTAACCGGCTGCAGGCGGAACAGAGCGGTGAAGTGACCGGGATCGATCCGGCACGCGATGCGGCGGCCATTGCCGCCACTCCGCTTTTGCCACGCAAGACGCTCGAGCCCGACAGCCTGGCCTATATGATCTATACCTCCGGATCGACCGGCGCGCCCAAAGCCATGGAGATTACGCATGCCAATTTGAGCCACCTGGTTCGTTGGCATCGGGAGACATTCCATGTAACACCCCAGGATCGTGCCAGCCACGTGCTGGGTCTTGGGTTTGACGCCGCTGTGATGGAGATATGGCCTCACCTTGCGGCCGGTGCGACGTTATGCCTCGCAGAGGAAGGCGTACGCTCCTCACCGGAGTTGATGCAGGCATGGATGCTGCGCGACCGCATCACCATTAGCCTGCTGCCGACCGTTCTGGGCGAGCGCCTTATGACCATGGAGTGGCCGCCCGATACCGCGTTGCGCCTGCTCGTCATCGGTGGCGATGTGTTGCAGCAGGGCCCCGCTCATCCGCTTCCGTTCCAGGTGGTGAATAACTACGGTCCGACCGAATGCACGGTGGCGGCAACCTACTCGGTGCTCGTACCGGGGGCCGCGGGAGCACCGCCGATCGGCCGGGCGATTGCCGGCGCGACTGTATACCTGCTCGATGAACAGGGTGCACCTGTCGCCCATGGTGAAATTGGAGAGATTTACATTGGCGGCGATGGCGTGGGCCGTGGCTATCGCAGCCGCCCTGACCTTACCGAGCAACGATTCCTGCACGATCCGTTTTCGACCGAGCCAGGTGCGCGCATGTATCGCACGGGTGATCGTGGAAGGCGGCGTCCCGATGGGGAAATCGAGTTTCGCGGCCGCCTGGACCGGCAGACGAAGATTCGCGGATTTCGCGTCGAGCTGGATGAGATTGCCGGCACGCTTAACAGCCACAGCACACTCGACTTTGCCACCGTGGTGACCAGGGTATCGGAGCTGGGCGAGAACCAACTCGTAGCGTACGTTCTGCCCAAAACGAAAGACACCGTGCCCACGGCCAACGACCTTCAGGAGCACCTGCTGAAGACCCTGCCTGAATACATGGTTCCTTCGGCATTTGTATGCCTCGATGCGTTGCCACTCTCGCCCAATGGGAAAATTGACCTGGCCAGACTGGCGCAATCGACCGACGGGCGTTTGCTCGAACGCGTCAGCGTCAAGGGCCCGGCCTCTTCGGTCGAAGAAAAAGCACTCGTCATTGTGCGCGAACTGCTCAAGAACGACACGATCGGCACGGCAGACAACTTCTTTCTGGTAGGTGGACACTCGCTGCTCGGCACACAGCTTCTGGTGCGCCTGCGTGATGAGTTTGGTGTCGACCTTGCGTTGCGGCAATTGTTTGAGGCGCCGACCGTGGAAGGGCTTGCCGGACTCGTGGAGACCATTCTTGGGCAAGCATGGCTGGCCGGGGTTTGGGCCGAGGTCCTGCGACGAGAAGAAGTCCAGTTGGATGAAAACTTCTTCGAACTGGGCGGCGAGTCAGAGTTGCTTGCAGCCGTGCAGCGCAGAATCTCGGTGGAGTACGGTCGCCAGATTCCCATCGATCAACTGGTGGCCCACCCTACGGTGCGTGAGCAGGCGGAACTGATGATGAGCATGGGACGAACGCAGCAGGCACTGCCTGTCGGCGTGATTCCGCTGCAGCCGAAGGGAACGGGCAACCCCATTTTCTGGATGCACTACTTCAACTTCAGCCTGTCGAACGTAATGGGGGAACAAGAACCGTTTCTTGTGGTGCGGATGCTGTCGGAAGATTTTCCTTCGCTGGGCGAAGCGCCCACGTTGCAAAGTATCGGGGCGTGCCACGTGCGCAAGATCATTGCGACACAACCGCAGGGTCCTTACACGGTGGGTGGCCTCTGCCTCGGCGCTGTGCTCGCATTTGAGGTGGCCTACCAACTGCGCGCTGCCGGCCATCAGGTGTCACTGCTGATGCTCGATCCGCCGAGCCCGTCGAGCCTGGAAGGCGGTATGCGGCCGAAGCTGACGCAACCGCTCTACCTGCTTAAGCGCGCCTCCAGGCTGGGCCTGAAAACGAGCGTCGCGAAACTTCGCAACCGTCTCTTTCCGCAGCCTGCTCCGCCGGCAGAGGTGCAGGCGCCGAAAACCGAGGTGAATATCGCGCAGGCAATGCTTGAAAAAGCGGCGGCTGCGTTTCAGCCGAACCAATATGATGGCCGCGTGTTGGTCGTGCTGGCAGACGAACGTCCTCCGCATCTCGACTTTCTGCCGGCCTGGAAGAAAGTAATTCCCAACAATCTGGATGCCCAGACGCTGCCGGGTCATCACGAAGATCTGATCTACGGCGACAGCGCCCATCGGGTTGCCAAGGTTATCCACAATTATCTCGACCCTGTTCGCTAAAGTATGGACTACCTCTCTGCAGCGGGGTTTAGCTATGCCAATAAGCGATCGGGCAGGCCATGCCCTACCTTCGCAGACCAGCGAACTTTTCGGGCACAAACGAATCGGTAGGGCACGGCCTACCTCGCCGCAGCGAGCATTAGGCCGTGCCAATGAACAATGGCACTTGATGGCCTTTACAGGCTGCGAAAAAACGCTTGTTATTCGGAGTGTTGAATCTTCGCGGTGTGTTTTTTGTGTTTTGGGCCTGTTTTGCAGCTCTGTTTCGGTTGTTGTTTTGCCTCTGGAGGCGTCTTTACCAGCGTCCAGAGACACTTCGGCCCTAGTGTCCTGAGTCAGTAGTTCGTTCGCAGTATTTTGCGAGTGCGGTGAGGATATCGTCTGCAGATTTAGTCCAGCAGAAGGGTTTTGGCTGAGTGTTGCAAACGTCACGGGGGGCTATGTCGCAGACATAGCCCCCCGCGTTTTCAGGACCTATTTTGTTAGAAGGTATACTTCAACGCGAATTGAACGATACGCGCGTTTGCAGATCCACCAATCTGACCGAAGATGGGGCTGGTTAGCGTGTTGTTCGGGTTTTGCAAATTAACGTTGTTGAATACGTTGAAAAACTCCGTACGGAATTGAAGCACCGATTCGTTTGCTATCGGAAAATCCCTGAAGATGGAAAAGTCCGTGTTGATGACCCCAGGACCTATCAACGAATTCCGGCGGGTGTTTCCATAGGGCACGTTGGCTGGAACTTGGGCGAAAGCCGCGGTGTTGAAGAATTCCGCCGCCCTTGCCGCGCGACTCCTTCCGCCTCCCAATCTTGGATTGCCTACGGTATTCGGGCGGTCTGTTGGAACGTTATCCAGATTCGAATCCACACCGGAAAAGATGGTGAAAGGGACGCCGGTGCCTAAGGTGGTAATTCCGTTAAACTGCCAGTCGCTCAGAATGTTTCGTCCGATGAATCCGTAGCGGTGGAGTTTAGGAGTGTCCCACAGATAAGAGGCTACGAAGAGCTGGGGAACATCAAAGTCTGACCGCGCCCGATCGGCGGCGAGATCGTTCTGGTGGGAAAGCGTCAGGGTAATGTTCTGGGGCTCCACTGACTGTATGTCGATCGATTTCGACCAGACATAGTTTGCCAGTAAGGAGAAGCCATGACTAAATCTGCGCGTCAGAGTGACCTGCAACGAGTCGTAAGAAGCATTCGAGGCATCATCGTTTTCTACGATTGGTCCGAATACATAAGTTGACGGCGTAGGCTGATAAGGCCGACGCGCATTGACAGCGGCTGTCGTGGTGCTGGCGCCAGGGAAGTAGACCGGCTCATTCGCATCCCTCGAGAGAAAGAACCTGCGTGACAAACTGCCGACGTAGGCCAGCCGCAAGGCCCAGGATGAGCCAAACTGTTGCTCGACGGCGAGGTTGAATTCCTGCACATACGGACTTTTTGCACCTGCCGGGATTCCGCTGAGCGTGCCGCCGGAAATAAAGGTGGGGTTCTGAGGATTTACGGTGTAGGGGAATGGATCGGCGTTGGGTGCATAAGGCGCAACGAGGTTCGGCGTGTCGTTGATCGTGTTGTCGAGAATAAACGGCTGCTGTTCCGGATTGGTGGTCAGACTGACAGATCGCGACGCATAGAAGATGCCATAGGCTCCACGCAGGGAAGTGCGGCCCGTGCCGAAGACATCGTAGGCAAAACCGACGCGAGGAGAAAACGCAGTCCACTGGGTCTTAAGTATGCCGTTCGGCACACCCGGATCTCCTTCCGAAAGCAAGCCGAGTGGCGCATTGGGGAAACGTCTGGATTGCACGCCTGGAGCAAAGGTCCCAAAGTTGTTTTGGCCTGAGAAGGGCGCAAAGACCTCCCAACGCAAGCCGAGGTCGAGGGTAAGTTTGTGAGTGATCCTCCAGTCGTCCTGAACAAACAGCGACGGAGCGGGCTCGTGCAGGCTATGGCTTGCGCCATTGTTTTGTCTCAAGGTGTTTGCGTTGCCCAGAAGAAAATCCGCAAGTGCGTTCCCGGTGGCGTATCCGGTGAACTGAGCGATCCCGCTGCCGAAATACTCTCCCTGTTCCGCATAACGGTTCCAAAAGAAGGAACCGCCGAGCTTGACCGAGTGGTTCTTCAGGGTCCAGTCGAAGGTGTCTTCAGCGCCGAAGGATTGTTGATGCAGGTCGTCGGGGCCGCCCGCACCCAATCCCTGTGACCAATAACCGTCCACTACGATCTGAGGTTGCGTGACGGGAAGAGCTCCGATACCGATCGTGCTGCCTAAATCGGCCCATGAGTTGGTGGCGAACTCGTTCGTAAGATTAAAGTGATTCAGCGTGTAGAAGGGCCTGAATGTATTCAGTTTGTTGGACGAAATCGTCCAGACATCACTGAGGACCACATTCGTCTGATTGTCGGTGCTCTCTGCGCCGCTGTACGCCAAAATCTGGTTGCCGTTCTGGCCTGGAATGACGTTGTGACTGAGCGATTGGAAAAATGTGCCGGATACCAGGTGATTGCTGGAGACCTGATCGTCGATTCGAATCAGATACTGATTCGCAGTGGTACCGCTGGTGGCCGTCTGCTGGGGAGTAATCCCGGTGACAGAATCTGCCAGTGGAACGGTTTTGAGGAGATTTTGTGCGACCGGATCTAACAAGTTTGGACAAATGACGCCTTGAACGCCGTTGCAGCTGTAAGGCACACCAGCGCTGGTCGTTGGTTGGTTTGCAGGGGCAACGGCGGAGAAATCTCCCCTTGCCTCGGCGGCCGTCGGAGTGACCAGGCTTCCCGAAGTGATAATCGTCGGCGTATCGATTCGCAGCCCTTCATACGATCCGAAGAAAAACGCTTTGTTGCGGAGGATTGGTCCGCCAAAGGTTGCTCCAAATTGATTCTGCTTGAGCGGAGTGACGGTTGTGTTGAAATAGTTCTTTGCGTTCAGTACGTTGTTTCTGAAGTAGTCGTACGCCGAACCATGAAACCTGTTTGTGCCGGAACGTGTAATCGCATTGACGACGCCGCCAGGAAAGCGTCCGAATTCGGCATCGTAGTTGTTGGTCAACAAGCGAAATTCCTGCAGCCCATCCGGATTCGGCAAGAGGTTGCCGCCGACGTTGAACAGCGACGTATCGAAGGCGCCATCCAGATAGAACGTGTTTTCGTTGGTTCGGCCTCCGTTGACGCTGAACGCATCGCCATTTTGGTCTCCACCGGGCGCCTGCGGGAAATAGTTGTTCACGCCGGCCACCAACTGCACCAGGCTGGTTACGTTTCGCCCGTCAAGCGGTAGATCCTGGATTCGCTTTCGATCCACGGTCTCACCGAGCTGGGATTCTCTGGTATCGATGAGCGCCGCTTCCGATGTGACCGTAACCGTCTCGGACTGGCTGCCAACTGACAGCCTGAAGGTGGCGTTCGCACTCTGGTTGGCGTCGACGTGCAGGCTTTTGATTGTTTCGCCTGCAAAGCCCTTGACCTGGGCGGTGATGTTATAGTCGCCGGTCGGGACGGAAGGAAACAGATAGTTGCCGGAGCCGTTGCTGCGGGTAGTACGCGATATGCCGGTATCGACGTCAATTGCCGTGACCGTGGTGTCTGGGACGACTCCGCCAGACTGATCTGTTACTGTGCCAAAAATCGAGCCGGACGTGGTTTGGCCAAATGCCGGCGCAATCAGAATTACCAGGCAAGCCAGGAGGGAGAGTGCACTGCGGAAGTTGCCCTGGCGAAGCCGCGTTTGGCCGCCGGAGACCGTGGAGAGTGGATGCAGCAGGCGTGAGGCAACCACTGATCGAAATAACCGATGAGTGCGAATGGCCGAAATCGATCGACGGCGAGCGGTATGAAACAAAGAACAAACTTCGGATCCAGATGAGCGGATAGCGACAGCGCCGGTGGCTGCCAAAGCCGCTTGTTGCAGAATGTTTACACGTTCAGTCATCGTTGCATCCTCGCCAAATATGGAGACGGCTGCTCTCTATAGCCTGGGAGGCGAACGTGATATCAACGAGCCTAATATCGCAAAGCCAAATATCGCAGAGCCAAATATCGCAGAGCTTAGATGCAGCCATTTTCCTTGTTTCAAAGGTTAAAACGTGCGTATCAAACGTTGAAACAGGATTGACCGAGTATGTAATTTGAAAGCCGGGACTGTCAAGAAATTTGTTCCGGCTTTCACATTTCAGAGCTTCCCGCGCAAGACGACTACCGAGGCCGCAGGCAGCTCGACATCGTTGGCATCGGAAAGTTGTTCCTGCAAAATGGGCCCGTCTGGAGAAGCTTCTCCACCGTTATAGATGAGCGCGGATTTGTTGCCCACCTCGGGCAGATGCGCATTGAACTTCTGCTCGATCGGTTTCCACTGATATTGCGCGCGACCGAAGACGGACTCTTTTACCGGGCCGCTGAATTTTGTAGCAACCCCATCTTTGCCGGCGAACTCTACGTGGATGTGGTGGTTGTTTTGCTGATCTTTGTTAACGAGCATCACCGACCATTGTCCATCGGGCCGCTTGAGCGCATAGGCTGTGACGAGAGTGTGCCCGGCGCCGTCGGTCAGGTCCGACGCGGCGGGAAAGATCTGGTTGTCTCCGTCGGCCTGCAGCCATTCGCGATTGATCAACTGACTGGCAAAGAATTGAGACAGCGGCTGCTTGATAGAGAAGTCAGGATGAACGGTGAACATGCCGAAGGTTCCGGGCGAGTCGTTGCAGCCGTGCTCCAATTGCGTGGGAAGGTAATGGAAGTAGTAGACGCCGTTTCCGCCGTTCGAGAGAAACGAACCGATGTAGTCCGCAAGCCAGAGCCCGGCGAAGATATCTTCATAAGTCTCACTGGTGGCTGAAGAGAGATTCGACTCGGTGATGAACAAGGGCGTGGAGAGGGGCAAGCCATCGGCGTGCCAGACGTCGATGATGTGATGGATGAGCTCCGGCTCGTCATAGAGGCTGGCCCATGAAATGTGGCAGGGGTCAAGCGGGTAGTGCTCGAAAGAGAAGTATTGCAGATCCTGCATACGATCGTGCTGGCGCAGGTAAAGCAGAAAGCGGCCAAGCCAGGAGGTGCGGCCCTCAGCGTCGGGCCAGACCTCGATGTCATCGTTCACCCCTTCAAAGGAAGGGCCGCCGACCTTGAGATTGGGATCTACCTTGCGTATGGCCGTCACGAACTGGAGATAGAGCGTGGCGTAGTCTTCAGGCTGCGTATATTGACCATCGGCTTCTTCGCCTATCTCGACATAGGAGATGGGGTATTTGTGATTTTCAAGGTAACGAATTTCGGCGGCGGCGTTGTCGGGTGTTTCGTAGAGCATGGCGACGGGCATCATCGCGGGAAGGCCGCGCGTCACCCCGCTTTGAAAGAAGAGATCGAAGCCAACCTGGGCTTCATTCTTGTTGACTGTGCTATCGGAAGCGTGCCACGGGTCAATGGATGAGCAGATGGTTGCGGTCTGCTCCTGATCAGCCGTGTGACGCAACAGATCGTGAAAAACCCCATCCTTCGATGTCGTGCCGAGATAGACCTCCTTGATGGCATAGCCTGCGCAATTGCGCGGATCCTCTGATCCGTGCGTGTCGCAGGTGCCGGAAGACTTCGTCATCCGGATGCGCAGGTAGCGGAGGCGTACAGGAAGGTCGGAAAGCGTATGGGTTGCCAGGCCGCCGTGCGCCGCGGTGACGACGCCATGCTGGAAGGTGACCCATGTACCCCGTGTGGGAGCGTGCATGGGGTCGGCCCCGGTCCAGTATTGAAGAACGTAGTCGGCGGCGTAAGGGTCGGCCCAGGAAATTTTGAGAGTGTCCACCTGCTCGTCCCGCGCGAGATCGAGAATGACCCATTGCGGATGGAGCGCATCGTCTTCGCCGGTGAAGCGGCTTGTCAGGTACGGGTTGCTCTTCCAGTAGGTGCTTTCGTCACCGTCGGTGATACGGGAAAACCCTGAGTTTCCGCTACCGTCATTGCGGGTGACGCCGCGATGCGGCAAGGCGTAGCCGAAGGAGTGACGGATGAACCCGGTGGATGTGGCCGAGCCGGTGAAGTAACCCTTGCCGGAGGGGTCGCTCCAGGCGCCCTCGGAATTCCAATGCCATGCTTCGACAGCGAGATCGGTGTTCTGGCGATAGGTAACGGGCTGCCATCCGGAGTCGAGGACGGGCGCGAGCGCTGCCTTGGTCAGGTCATGGTCAATGGCGTCGACGGGAATGCGGTCTATCCCGGCGCCCACAGAGGTGCGCGGATTGACGGTGTTGACCGGCGTGGTGGTATCCACACGAACGGTTTGCGCGAAGAGGGTAGAGCAGCTTAAGAGCAGGAGGGATGACGCGAAATAGGACGCCGGAAGACTACGTTGCGAGAGAGATAAGACCACCTTGTTCCACAATTGCTCAAGCCTCGACATGCCCGCCTCCGGAGAAGTCCTTATTACGATCGATAAAACTATTTCAAACGTTTGAATAATGAAAAAAATACGCTGTGCACTCTATCTTCGCCAATTTGGCTCAGCGCTTAGGTTAACGCTTAGGAGCGAGTCTCTTGGTGGACTCACGTTCGATGAGCGTGGGGGTGAGAGCATGCAGAATGGTAGGCAGGTTGACTTGGCCGGCCGACGTTGCCAGTTCTGTCGATACCCAACTCCCCGCCAGTTCTCCCATGGCCTGCATCGGTTGAGAAATAGTCGTCAGATCAGGGGTGCTCAAGGAGGCCTGTGGTACGTCATCGAAGCCAATGACTGAGCAATCCTTTGGAACTCGCAGGCCGGCGCGGCTCAACGCGCGAATACAACCCAGCGCGGTGAGGTCGTCAAATGCGAGGATGGCTGTGAATTTGGCCCCGGATCTGAGTAGTTCTTCGGTCTCTACTTCGCCGCCGTCAAATCCACAGTTAGCCGCTACGCCTCCAGGCAATTGGCGTATTAGCTCTGGATTGAAGCGCAGCCCGTGCTCGGCTGAGAATCGCTGAATTCCCGTCCAGCGGCGATGACTGTCCGCTAATTTTTGAGGACCACGGATCACCGCGATCTTGCGATGGCCCAGTTTATACAAATGCTGGACGGCGAGATAGCCTCCTTGCTCGTTATCGACGACGACGGAGTGAATGGACTTTTTGGAGAGGTCGCGACCCACAACGATTGTGGGAAGTTTTGTGCTCTGTAATTGAGCGATTAAACCGCCTTCTTCAAACAGCCAGTTTGCGACGACGATCAAGCCTTCGACACGACGCTCCATCAGCAAATAAACATAGGCGGTAAGCTGGTTTCGATCGTTGTTGGCGTCCATGATGATCGGCAGATATTTTGTGGGGTACAGCGACTGCTGGATCCCACGAAGGATCAGAGTGCAAAAGGGATCGGAAATGTCAAAGATCAACACACCGATGGTTTGGGTGCTCCGTTTGCGCAACGAACGGGCGGAAGCATCCGGGGTGTAGCGAAGCTTTTGCGCGGCCTCGAGAACACTCTTCTTGGTCTCTGCCTTGATATGCCGGGAGAGAGGAGCCTCGTTAAGGACGATGGAAACGGTAGAGGCAGAGAATCCGCTCTCGCGCGCAACGTCGGCGAGAGTAATGGGTCTGGATTTGTTATTACGCAAGTCCATCATGCTCAGCGAATTATACTGACAAGCGATGTTGCGGTCTCCTGGCGTTTTTTCCGCTCACAGCGACACGACGGCTACGGTTCAGCATTAAAAGAAATTTAAGCGTAATCGGGCGTGTCGTGAAGGAGCCGAACGGCCGGATTCCTCTTACGGGAATGAAGGTCCCCTGCTCGTTGGCTGAAAATTGAGCGAATGCTTGATGTCGCTCTGTTTCGTCCTTGGCGATCTGCATTGCGCACAGTGGCTGAAGAGGCTGCGGAAAAAGTCTCTCTGTAAGCGAGAAATCGCTCCCTCAGCGGCTAGAGCCGGATTTATTGCAATGGAGATACGTACGGGCTAAGGCTCGCTGCGGCGAGGAAGCCCGTACCCTTCAAAGAATTGAGCTTTTTCCGCAGCATGTAAGGCTCGCTGCGGCGAGGTAGCTCTCTGCGGCGAGACTGCTCTCTGCGGTAAGCAGAATATGTATCACGCTCCTATTCCGATCGAAGCGCCTGCATGGGATCGGCGGATGCGGCGCGCCGAGCGGGCAGCAGACACGCCGTCGCACCCGCTAGCAACAAAGACACAGCTGCGGCAGCGGTGATCCACGGATTAAAGGCACTCACCTGAAACAGCAGGCTGGCGATCAGCCGCGCAAAGCCCCACGCAGCGGCGATACCCGCGATTGATCCCGCCAGGACTGGCGACAGCCCCTCGCGCAGCACGCCCGCGTAGATGTTGGCGCGCTGCGCGCCGAGCGCCATGCGCAGACCAATCTCTTGCCGCCTCTGCACCACGGAATAGGTCACCACTCCATACACGCCGAGGCTAGCGAGCAGCCAGGCGCTTATGGCGAACAGCATCAGCAGGTCCATCTCAAACCGCCGGGTGGCGACGGAACCAGCCACCAAGCCGTCGAGTGAGCGCACGACTGGCACGGCAACGCCAGGATCGATGCTCCAGACAGTCTTGCGAATCGAGTTCGCCATGGCGTCGGGGTCGTACTTTGTTCGCAGCACCAGGCCAGCCGTGGTTTCGCTGCGGTACCAGTACGGAACGTAGATCATCATCGGGTCCGCCTTCGCCAGAATGATCGTCCGCGCATTCTCCACCACTCCAATCACTGTGAAGGGTTTTTCGTTATCGTCGCCGTGGGTAAATTGCCGGCCGATGGGGTCTTTCCCAGGCCACAGCGTTTTCGCCGTCAGATCTGAAATCACCGCAACATTTTTTCCAGAATCGTCGCTGCGGAGGAAACGTCCCTTGATGAGCGGCAGGTGAATGGTCTGAAAATAGTCGGGACTGACCCAGCGCCAATGCTCCGTCGGCATCTCAAAAACTGGACGCGCGTCACCAGGAATCCGCGCCATATCGATCCAGAAATCTCCATCCAGGGGTAGAACGCTGACCATTGCAGCGTTCTCCACTCCCGGAAGTTGCCGCAGTTTTCCGAGTACATTTTGGTAAATCTCAACGCGGCTGGAATACTCCGTGGCCGGCACGTCGATGGTTGCCGTCAACACACGATCCGCTTGAAATCCACGATCGACATGCATCAACCGATATAAGCTCGCCGTCAGCAACCCGGTCATCAGGACCAGCGTCACGCTGACCGCGACCTCCGAGGTAACCAGCGTTTTCGACAGCCGTTTGCCGCCGCGTGATTCGCTGGCCGAACGCGACTCGCCGTGCAACGCTCTCTGCGGCTGCGTGCGCCAGCTCATCCATGCCGGAGCAGCGCCCGCAAGCAGCGTGGCCACAGCCGCCAACAGCACGGCAAGTCCCGCTCCGGCCCAGTCGATATGCAACACTCCCCGGAAGTTCAACGCCGCCGGCAAAAAACGCTGCAGGATGGGCACGATCACAGAGGCCAGCAGAATTCCCAGCACACCGCCGATCGCCGCCAGCAAACCAGCCTCGCGCATCGAAGCCCGCAGCAGGTCTGCCCGGCTGGCTCCCAGTGCCGATGCCACCGCCATCTGCTGGCGGCGCCCTACCGCCCGCGCCAGCAGAAGATTGGCAATATTGATGCAGCCGACGAACAACAGCCCGGCGACTGCAAGCAGGAGTACCTCAAGCGATTTGCCGCTATTACCCACCAAATATTGCTGGAACGGAACCAGGGCCACCGACAGCGTCATTTTGTCATCGGCTGATAGGGTGGCGGAAATACTATGTGCCAGGCCGTTCAACTCGGCCTCGGCCTGCGCTTCAGAGATTCCCGGCTTCAGCCGGGCCAGACCGGGATAGTTGAAGTCTCCGCCCACCTGCTGTAACTGGTCTTTTGTAAAGGCAAGCGGGACCAGCGCTTCCGCAACCCCGTGAATGTTCCCCGCCTGGATGGCTCCAGAGAGCGTCTGAGAACTGGGCAGGTAAAAAGACTGCGGCATGACACCGATGACGGTATACGGATGGCCGTCGAGCGTGATGGTTTTTCCCAGAATGTTCGGATCGCTGCCGAATTGCGACTTCCATAAGCCATGCATCAGCACCACCACGCGTTCCCGGCCGGATAGGTCTTCTTGTGGGCTGAATCCCCGGCCCAATTGCGGTTTGACGCTGAGAACAGAAAAAATGCTGGAAGTGGCTCGCAGGATGCTGATTTGCAGCGGATGGCCGTCCGCGCCCAACGGTACGTTGCCCGGCTCCATCACTGCCATTGACTGAAAACTGCGGCTGTTGCGCTGCCAATTCGCGAAATGGTTCGCGTTCATGGGCAGCGCCGGATAGATGTCTTTGAACTCTGCTACAACCTCTTGCATCACTACCAGGCGGTCCGGTTGCGCATACGGCAGCGGTCTCAGCAGCACGTCATAGACCAGCGTAAAAATGGCCGTCGTGGCGCCGATTCCCACTGCCAGGGTCAAAATGGCGACTGCGGCAAACCCCGGAGACCGGCGCAACTGACGCAGCCCAAACCTGACCTCGCGCCCTACCACTTCGAGAAAAGGCAATCCATGCTGGATTCGGTATTGTTCTTTCGTCTGTGTCACCCCACCGAACTTGCGCAACGCCGCCGTCCGGGCTTCCTGTTCAGACATGCCGCAGTTCAGATTTTCCTCGGTGGCGAAGTCGATATGTGTGCGCAACTCTTCGTCGAGATCTTCATCCAGTTTCTGTCTGCGAAGGAGCGCCGCGCAGCGGCTTAGCAGAATGTGTACCAGGTCCATATACGACTCCTAACGGGAAGGGGCGAGAAAGCGCGCCATCGTTGCGGCCATGCGTTCCCAGTTCTCTGTCTCCCGCTCTATTTGTTTCCGCCCGATTCGCGTCAATGAGTAGAATTTGGCGCGGCGCTTGGTCTCGGATGTGCCCCACTCAGCCTTGATCCATCCGCGCTGCTGAAGGCGAAGAAGCGCTGGATAGATGGTGCCCTGGTTCATGCTGAGGCCGTCGTCGCTCACCTGTTCGATTCGCCGCGCGATGCCATAGCCGTGCAGTGGCCCCATCGACTCAAGTGTCTTGAGCACCATCAAGTCCAGAGTGCCTTGCAGAACGTCTGATTTGGTTGCCGCCATTGTGTCTCCCTGTTGTTGTTCTACATATATGGTGCATTGCGTATAGGTAGAAAGTCAACAGGTGTCGCATGAGATCTTTAGACAGGGCCGTGTAGTGGCGTTTATACCTCGCGCGTGCGCATCTACAATGATTGATACATAGTTGATCTTCGAGGGGCCGATTTATCAGGCTCGTCCACTCACTCGGAAATGAGGCTGAGAGAATGAAAGTAGGGAAGCGGCAGGGGTATTCGACTCTCTCGAAAGGGCCGGCGTCGCCGGTCGACGAATTTCGCCGCTGTCGGGCTAGGCTCAAGCGGGTTAGGCTCAACCGGATGCTTCCGAGCGCTGTCCGTCTTCTGCTCGCGGCCGCGTTGCTTGGGCCGTTGCTCTTCGCCGACCGTGCGCGCGGGGCCGACTTCCATCAGTTTGTTCACAACGGCCACACCATCGACTATGCGCTTGTTCTGCCCGACCACTTCGACAAGACCAAACCCTACCCCGTTCTGCTTGCACTTCCACCCGGAGATCAGTCCCGGGGGCTGGTCGAGGCCGGCCTCCATCTCTACTGGGAAGCGGAGGCCAAACGGCGCGGCTGGGTGGTCATAAGCCCCGCCGCTCCCAAGGGCGAGAGCTTCTACACCGGCCTGGACGTGGAACTCCCCAGCCTGCTCGACGAGGTCGCTAAAACCGTTCTCTTCGAGGGCGGCAAGGTCCACCTCGTCGGCGTCTCCAATGGCGGCCTCTCCGCGTATCGGGTCATCACCGAGTTTCCTGACCGCTTTCTTTCGCTCACCGTGCTGCCCGGCATTCCGCCTGACGCTCGCGCCTTCGCCGCGCTCGATCGCCTGCAGGGGATTCCGGTCGCCGCGTTCGCCGGCGGCGAGGACGCCGAGTGGGTGCGTGGCTCCCGCGAGGCTAAGCAAGAACTGGACCGCCTGGGTATTCAGAACACCCTCACCATCGTTCCCGGCGAGGGCCACGTGATCCGGCTCGACCCGGCGGCGCTGTTCGATCTGCTCGACCAGCGCCGCCCGCGCAGCGCTGCCACCGTCGTCCCGTAGGGCGGTTTCGCATCTTCGCCGCAGCGAGCATCTTCGCCGCAGCGAGCATCTTCGCCGCAGCGAGCATCTTCGCCGCAGCGAGCATCTTCGCCGCAGCGAGCATCTTCGCCGCAGCGAGCATCTTCGCCGCAGCGAGCATCTTCGCCGCAGCGAGCATCTTCGCCGCAGCGAGCATCTTCGCCGCAGCGAGCATCTTCGCCGCAGCGAGCATCTTCGCCGCAGCGAGCATCTTCGCCGCAGCGAGCATCTTCGCCGCAGTTTCGCAGCCGGTATCTTCAATGGATACCATAACTATTGCTAAATAAAAGGTAAACGCCCTGCCCGTCCCCGATCCGGCCGTCCCCGATCCGGCGCGTCCCCGATCCGGCGATCTTACGACTTTCAACGATTGATAACCAGAAAGTAAACATCTTGTCTGCCCGGGATTCCCCCCGGAGCTTCCCTTGATCTTCATGTCCGGCAGCGGGGAAACTCATCCAGAAATGCGCTGTGAGTTTTCTTGTTGACAGAGCATATTTGCGTAGTTTAGGGTTCGCGTCCATAGTTCTTCATACGTTATTCATACGTTTGAATCCCAAGGTTTACGGTCAGCAGCTTTCGATTGTCTGCAGCCAGTTTTCCATGGATTAAGTCGTCCCAGTGACGATCAGGGCTCCGTTGTGTTCTAACTCATTCCATCGCTTCACCAGGAAGTTTTTATCCTGTCGACAGCAACTAAGACCAGACAAGAAAAGGCTAGCGTGAATAATATGAGGATTTCCGGGAAGGCCATCGGATCTAAAATCAGGCGGGGATCGACCAGAGGTCACATCGCTGAAACCCTGCGTGGAACGATAATTCTGTTGCTCATGTTTCTTGGCTGCGCGGTCTACAGCTCGCAGGGCCAGGCTTACTTTGGGACCGTCGGCGGCGTGATGACAGACTCTTCGGGTGCCGTCATCCCCGGGGTCAAGCTGACATTGACCGATGTGGAGAAAGGTTTTACCTTCACCGCGACGTCGAATAAGACCGGCGAATTTCTATTTCCGTCGGTTCCTCCAGCCACCTACGATTTGACTGCCGAGATCAAGGGATTTGACAAGGCTCTGCGCACCGGCATCGTGGTGAGCGTTACTCAGCACGTGACGGCAAACCTCGCTCTCAAGGTTGCCAGCGCCAGCCAGACGGTACTGGTTACCGGGCAGAATACCTCGTTGCAAACCCAGGATGCGACCACCGGCCAGGTCATCAACAAGAGGTTTGTCGAAGATCTGCCCCTGGTCGACCGCAATGCGTTGAACCTGATCTCGCTGGCGCCAGGAGTCACTGAGACGGATTCCGGGGCCCACATCGGCGACACCGGAACCAACTTTATTTCCAATGGCAGCCGCAACGCGACCGCCGACGTCCTGCTGAATGGCTCTTCGATCACGAACTTCGAGCCCAACGGCGGCATCACTCAGGTGACCTTAACGCCCTCGGTGGAATCGATTCAGGAATTCAAGGTTCAACAAGCGAACTTCAGCGCGGAATATGGGTTTTCCGGGGGCGGCTCCGTCGTCAACGTGATCTCGGAATCCGGCACCAATGTGTTCCATGGGAAAGTCTATGATTTTGTCCGCAACCAGGTGCTGGACGCCAACGACTGGTTTTCCAATCACTTTGGGCAGACGATCCCGGGACTTAGCCGCAATCAGTACGGCGGCACCATCGGCGGCCCCATCGTTAAGAACAAAACCTTCTTCTTTTTCGACTATGACGGCGTGCGCGAAATCAGTCAGAGGGTCCCTCAGGCAGGTGTCCCCAGCGCCCTCGAGCGGACGGGCGACTTCGGCGAGGTATGCGGCGCCAACGGCGGCACCTTTGACTTGAGCGGGCAGTGTTCTGTTGCGCAGGGGCAAATTTCCGATCCGTACTCCGGTACCTTCAGTCCCGCGCTTGGCGGACCGGTGGCGTCTCGCATTATTCCCTTTAATAACATCGGTAAGTACGCCAGCCCGGGACATCCATCTTTGAACGGAACTCCGTACCAACTATCTGGAGCGCCCGGCGATCTCATCGATCCTGTCGCCCAGAATTTGATCAATTTGTTCCCCTTGCCCAACATCACCAATGGCACTCAAACGATTTATGACAACTGGACCGCGTCCGGATCGTCGGAAAACACCAGTGGGCAGTTCGACATCCAGATCGATCAGCGGTTCACCGAGGCCAACCTGCTCTCGGCCAAATACTCGCAGGGTTGGAGCCACCGAGTTCCCTTCCATTGCTTTAATAACTTCGCCGATCCCTGCGGGAGTGGCCCAAACTCGCAACCACAACATACGTTCACCGCGACGGATACCCACACCTTCAGCCCAACCCTGCTCTTGACGACCACCTTTGCCTTCATCCGCGGTTCGGAGCATATTAACAACTACCCGTCCCTGGGCGTCCCGAATGCGCCTGCCGATCCGGTCACCGCTTTGGGCTTTCCGTCCTATCTCAATTCGAATGGGTTCTTTGGTGTTCCCTCCATTTCCATCGGTGGAGGATACTTCACGGCAGCAGGCAACAGCATAGGCTCCGATGAGTATGGCAACTACCGGCAAGGGCAGGATACGGGCGAACTCACCGTCACGCTCGCCAAACAACTAGGTACGCAGGAGTTGAAGGTTGGATTCGATGGACGCATCCATCAGCAGAACTATATCCAGACCAACGCTCCCAACGGTGTCTTCAGCTTCGACCAGCATGGAACGGCCTCCCAACCGGGCGATACGACGGTGGGCGGAGGAGACGGTTTTGCCACCTTCCTGCTCGGATATCCGAATGCGGGCGGCTATTACGAAATCCAGGACCGGAATGCATCGCAAAGTTACCAATTTTCCGGCTACTTCCAGGACAATTGGAGAGCGACCCCGAACTTGACCCTGAACCTCGGCTTGCGCTATGAAGTGGACGACCCGCGCACGGAACGCTTCAACCGGCAAAACTATTTCGATCCGAATGCCGTTTCGCCGCTTCAGATTCCCGGTGTCGGCCCGAACGGCGGGAGCGGCCCTCTGCTTGGCGGTGAAGTCTTCGCCAGCGCCGGTCGCCGGAAAGTCTACAACACCGACTTTCTAGCTTGGCAGCCTCGTTTCGGCTTTGCCTACCAGCTCCAGACCAAATGGGTGGTCCGTGGCGGCTTTGGAATCTATTACGGGCAATCCCGCTCCGGCGCTACCGGTGTTGCGCCCTACGGATCCCAGGGATTTAATCAGTTCTCCAATATCATTTCCACCTATCAGAGCCAGGGCAATACCCCCTATCTGCGCCTAAACAATCCTTTTCCCACCGGTCTAAACCCGGCTCCTGGAAGCTCCCTGGGACTGCTGAACGACCTTGGCTTAGGAGCCAACGGCCCTCTCCTCAACGAGAATCGCACGCCTCACGAAGAAAGCTGGTCGCTTGGGTTTCAGCGGCAGCTGCCATCGAACGTTGTGATCGACGCGACATACATCGGGAAGAAAGGCACCGACCTTTCCTTTGGTGGTGACAACCAGCTCAACATCCTCCCAGCGTCTGTCGAGAACTACTCCCAAGATCAGGTCGCCAATCTTCTGAACAACTTCGTCCCCAATCCATTCCAGGGCTACATTACAAATCCCAACAGCAGTCTTTCCAACCCCACGGTACAGGCATATCAACTGCAACTTCCATATCCGCAGTTTACAAGTGTCAGCACCGACGTTCCGCCGCTGGCGAGCTCTATCTATCACGCAGTCCAGATCACAGCCCAAAAGAGCTTCTCGCATGGCCTGCAGGCCCTGGTGACCTATTCCTGGTCGAAGTCGATTGACAATTCATCGGCCGTGGACGACAACACGACGTTTCTTGGAAGTTTTACCAGCCTCCAGGATCCCAATAAGCCCTTCCTGGAACGCAGTCTGTCCACCTTCGATATTCCACAAGTGTTCCAGGCCACCTATGTCTATCAGCTTCCGGTTGGCCGCGGCAGGGACTTCCTGGGCCATAGCTCGCGCATCGTAAATGGAATTTTGGGCGGCTGGAATACAACCGGAATCTGGCGGCTATCCGGCGGACGGCCGCTTGCCTTTAACTCCTCCTACGATGGGACCTCTCTGCCAACCTACGGCACTCAGCGACCAAACATCAGTGGAGTTCTGAAACGCAACCATGGGAACGGCTATATCAACAACTTCTTTACCAATCCTCAGGTGCTCTCGTTGCCGGCACTCTACGCAATCGGCAATACTCCACGTGCCCTGGGCGACGTTCGAACGCCGTCTACTTTCAACGCTGACCTGTCTGTGCTAAAGGACTTCTCTCTCGAAAGCGTGCGCTCAGGAGCATCGATTCAGTTCCGCGTCGAAGCGCAAAATGCGTTCAATCACCCTACCTTCGGCACACCGAATACTAACGTCGACGACCCTAACTTCGGAACGATCACCTATACAACCAGTTCGCCGCGACAGGTGCAGCTGGGAATTAAAGCAACGTTCTAACGTCACCAACAACCCCAATCACCCTTCGTCGATCCTCACCCCGCGGCTTAAGCCGCGGGGTGAGGGCGTTTCAAGCTTAAGGAGAACTCTGGATGCAGTTCATTGTCAGCGAGCCAAAATCGATCGGCGCACACTACGCATGCCGAGCAAGTCATCAGAACCCATCGGCGCCGCAGGTCGGGGTTTATATCAGCTCTTTCCTTATGCTATTGAGCGCTCTGTCATTGCACGGATTTGTCCCCAGGGCTGAGGCGCAGACCGTCCGCGTGGATACCGCGCAAGCCACAAACTCCTTTCGCCCCACCGAAACCCTGGGCGCCGGCATCGATCGCATCTCGAGCGATTCCACCGACAAGGTCTTCGCGCCGTCGAGCGTCAAGCAAATACTTTCCGCCGGATGGCAGACTGTGACTTACCGGCAAAATACGGAACTCACCGTCGAGGCCTGGCACTGGAACCCGCAAGGCGTCTGGAGCGATCCCTCCGGCCCGGGTCAGGGCTATTTCACGGGCAGTGCCGCGCCGACACAGTTCATTCGTCACTCTTACGGTTACCCACTTCCCCACGCCGGTTTCTCGCACCCCGATGGTGGCAGCTACTCCCGTTTGACCGATGGGGATACTGATACCTACTGGAAGAGCAATCCCTATCTAACCAAAGCGTATACCGGGGAAGACGACGCGTTGCATCCGCAGTGGGTGGTCATCGATTTGGCCAGCCCCCAGCAGATCGATTCCATGCGCATCGATTGGGCCGATCCTTATGCCCGGCAGTATCTTGTTCAGTATTGGACGGGACAGGATCCCATCCGCCAAGCGTCCAAGGGAGCCTGGGTTACCTTCCAAGGCGGCGAAATTACCAACGGAACGGGCGGTCAAGCTATGCTGCAGCTCTCTCATGCGCCCATGCCGGTGCAGTTTGTACGTGTTTGGATGACCGAGTCTTCAAGCACCTGCGATACCCACGGTTCCGCGGATCGCCGGAATTGCCTCGGCTATGGCATTAAGGAAGTCTATCTTGGGACGACCACGCCCGACGGTGTCTTGCACGACGTCATCCGCCACACGGCGGATCGCGCGCAAACCAACACCATCTGCTCTTCCGTCGATCCCTGGCACGAGGCATCGGTCGTCAACAAGGGCGGCGATCAGGTCGGTTTCGATCTTTTCTACACGAGCGGGATTACCCGTGGCCTGCCCGCGATGATCCCGGTGGCCATGCTCTACGACACGCCGGAAAATGCTGCCGCCGAGATTGCCTATGTCGAGAAGCGCGGTTATCCCATCTCCTATGTAGAGATGGGAGAGGAGCCCGACGGCAAACACACCTTGCCTGAAGACTATGCCGCGCTCTATCTGCAATGGGCCACCGCACTGCATCGCGTCGATCCTAAGTTGAAATTGGGTGGACCCATCTTCGAGGGCGTGAACCGGGATATTGAGGTATGGCCGAACGCCCAGGGCAAGACCTCCTGGATGGGACGCTTCTTCGACTATTTGAGGGACCACAATCGCCTGAATGATCTCGCCTTCGTTTCCTTCGAGCATTACCCACTGCAAGCCTGCCGATTGCAGTGGAGCGATCTCTATCGAGAAGCCGACCTGGTGACGAATATTCTGCAGGTGTGGCGCGACGACGGCTTGCCGCCCGGCGTTCCCATGTTCATCACCGAATCGAATATCGCGGCGAACTCCGACGAGTCCTTTGTCGATATCTTTGGTGCGCTCTGGTGGTCGGACTACGTCGGTGCATTTTTGGAAGCTGGCGGAAAAGGCGTGTACTACTTTCACTACATTCCAGAAAAGCTCGATCGCGGTTGCGGGGGCAACTCTCCGGGAACATTTGGTATGTTTACCGTGGACGACGACTACCAAATTCAGCAGCGTACCTCGCAATATTTTTCCGGACAGATGATCAACCTCGAGTGGGTTCAACCGGGTAGCGGCGAACATCAGGTTTTCCCCGCCGGCAGTGACATTCGCGACGGCGCCGGAAATTTGCTGGTAACCGCTTATGCGCTGCTGCGTCCGGACGGAGAATGGTCGTTGATGCTGGTCAACAAAGACCAGGACAACCCGCACACTGTCAAAATCGTCTTCGAAGACGGAAAGAGCAAGGGAGACAAAAGCTTCACTGGTTCCGTGAATGTGGCGACCTTCGGCAGCGAGCAATACAAATGGCATTCGAATATCAAGGGAGGAAGCGCGGATCCCGACGGACCTGTGGCCCACTCCACTGTTTCGGCTGCCCCGGATACAGCTTTCACCTTGCCCAAGGCTTCCGTCACGGTGCTCCGCGGAACGCTCGCTGGGAATTCCGAGACTCAAACCAGTTCCAATCGCTGAGAGACGGCGTCGGGACGACAATGCGGTGACAGCATCCATACGGAGATGACCCGAATGAAAACTAGCGGAGTTCTTAGGCCTCTGGTTCCTTTAGGGTCATTTCCGTCTGACGACTAAATTCCACGAAGTACTCGCAGAACCGGAGTTACGCGAGTACGTACAGGAACAGATGTCGATGCTTGCCCAGCGAATGGTCGCGCGCTTAAGTGAAGACAAGGCGGCGAAGCGCTTGCCGTCAGAGTTCGACCCCGAGCTGGTCGTTCCCATCATCGCCACTTACCTGCAAGGTCTGTGGCGAATGGCCTTGGTCTCCTATGATCGATCCCGCTTCGAACAACAGATCGACATGTTTCTGAGCGGTCTGGTGCTCTGATCAGAGAATTGTTGATCTCGTGCTCGCTCAACTCTTCAAACTACTCAACCAAGGCTAATAACAGGCTTTAGGAAAAATATCGTCACAAATCAATAGGAGTTAATCAGCGCAGATAATTGTGAGAAAAGGAGACATAATTCATGCGAGACATTCTGCCGACAAACTTTGGCACATCACTGGTGGCGGTTGTCGTTCTGGTAGTTTCAGCGGCGACCGGTTTTAGTCAGACGAGCAATTCTCACGGTGCCGGGCCTCAAATTCCGACCGTGGATTCCAGGTTCGCTGAGTTCGAGGTTTCATCCGTGAAGCCTTCCAACCAAAATAGGGATGGGATTATGGGCCTCTATACCTATCCTGGCGGAAGGGTCGTGTGCGGATTTTGTACTTTCGAAATGCTTATGACGTATGCTCTTGACGTTCAACAGTTTCAGGTTTCTGGTGGCCCAAGTTGGATCCGGAACGCTCCTTACGACGTTGAAGGCAAAGCGCCGGAATCCTCCCAGTCCAGCAAGTTGGCTGAGACAGCTGTTAAGTCTCCTCCTAGTAACGAGCAACGCGAAATGTTGCAATCACTCTTAAGGGACCGCTTCCAGTTGCGCTTTCACCGTGAGAACAAGGTGAGTTCAGTCTTTATACTATCGAGAGGTAGGGGCAAATTAAACCTGGAGCAAGCGAAAGACAATACAAGATTCCCCTGGGTTGGAAGCAAGGGCGGAGGTGCCATCGATGGAGACGGTATAGCTGGAAGGAATATCTCGATGTCAATACTCTGCGAACGCCTCGGACGATACATGCATCGCCCTGTTGTCGATAACACGAAGCTCCAAGGCAATTTTGACTTCAACTCCGACTATACCGGTGAGATCTCAAATAACGACCTTGTTCCATCAATACTGACTTCGGTTCAGGGAATTGGGCTCAAGTTGAAAACCGGCAAGGCGCCGGTCGAGACAATTATTGTCGATCAGGTCGAGAAGCCATCGGGCAATTAGCAAGTGATCTTATCGTGCCCATTCCTCTCCGCGTTTGCCGCAGCACGGCATTTCCAGTGGGCGTACTTCGTCTGGACCTGACACTTTCACGAAAGCGGAACGAGCGGTGACAGAGAGCGCCGGGCTAAACCGGCACATTGTAGGGGATGGAAGAGCCCTAGGAGTGTGTCGGCCATAGCGATTCTGGGATTACTTCAGCTCTGTGGGCCCAGCAGTGCGGCACATGATCTGTTTGTCGGAGTCTGGTGTCTTCTACGATTCCATGCCTTTGAGGCGTGATTTTGGTTTGGCTGGTCAGTTTTCCGCTGATTTTATGCAGTTTCGAGCGACCATCCAGCTCGGAACAGCTTCAGCAGATTGCTGACTGCGCACACCAGTCTCCACTCACTGCCGACATTCTGTTTTCCGCGCAGGCTGAAGCGACGAAAGCCGCGTCGCTCCTTGATCTGTCCGAAGACCGGTTCCACGATCGCCTTGCGCATCTTGTAGACCGCGCGTCCGGCCTCGGTGCTCAGCTTATGTCGCATCCGTTCTCGTGGAGTCGCACCCGCAGCCGCATCGCCGCTTGTCGTCTCTGTCGGATCGCCATGTTTGTCGCGGCCTGTCGCGATGTATAAGTCGATCCCGGTTACCGCGGCATCGGTTACATTCGCTGCACTGAAGTAGCCTGCGTCGGCGCTGGCTTTCTCCGGCTTCTGTGCAAGATTGATCGCGATCTGCGCCAGCATCGGCACCAGTTGCCGACTGTCTGTAGACGACTGCGTGACCTCGGCGGCCACGATCACCTGCGTGGCCGAATCAACCGCGATCTGCGCGTTATAGGCCTGCACAAAGCTGCCCTTGTTCCCTCCGTCCGGCATGATGCGGCTCTCCGGATCGGTGAAGTTGCGCTGCGATTTGTCGCCAGGCCGGGCCTGGTCCGGATCAGCTGGCTGGAGAGTGTGGCCACGCTTCTTCTTGCCGGTGCGCTTTTCTTCTTCTTCTTCACGCTCGGCCAGCTTCTTCTCGGCTTCCCCACGTTCGTGCTCAGCCTTTTCGCGGGCCTCGTCTTCAAGTGCCTGCTTGGCTTCGCGGATCTTCTGCAAGCGACTCTCGCGCCGCGATAACTCATCCGGCAACTCATCGCCACGACGCTGCTTGCCGTACTGCGCGTCTTCGGCGGCATCGGTCTCCTCGGCCTGACGCAGAAGTTCCTTGATCTCCTGTCCCAGACGCGCCTCGGTCTCGGTCATGCGCTTATAGCTCATCGCCTTATGCTTGCTGGCGTTGGCCTTGATCTTGGTCCCATCGATAGACACGTGGCCCAGCTTGACCAGCCCTGCCTTGGCGCACAGCAACAGCGCTTGCGTGAACAGTCCGGACAGCGCCGTCAAATGACGCTTGCGGAACTCCGCCAGCGTAGCGTGATCCGGATGCTGGTCCCCCGCCAGATAGCGAAAGGCCACGTCTTCATAGCTGCGGGTCTCGATCTTGCGCGAACTGTAAACACCGGTCGCGTAACCGTACAACAGCAGACGTACCATCATCTCCGGCGCGTAGGCCGGCTGGCCCCGACCATCCTTCTCCCGATACGAGGCATAGATCGCCTCCAGATCCAGTGCCGAAACCACATCCACCACAAACCGTGCCAGATGGCCCTCGGGAAGCCAGTCCTGAAGCGAAGGCGGAAATAACAGCGTCTGGTTGACCGTGTCCGGTAAAAAGTTCTGGCCCATGAAAAAATTCTAAACCGTGACTCCAGAAGAAACGACGGCGCTGTCGGTCAATCCATGACCGACACACTCCTAGTGCGCCGGTTAAGCCGGCGAGGTGTAGTGAATGCAAGAGTCATACAGTGAAAGATTAGCGATCTACACTGGCCCCGAGTCATGCGGAGTTGTTCGCGAGGACAACGTCGAAGCGTTGACAGGGGAAAGTGCGGGCCGGTTATTCAGCCGCGAAACTTCACTCCGGAGCGCCGACGCTTTTAGGGTAAGCGGAAGGCGCCATCGGATGCGCCGTTATCGCGAGGCGTTTTCGAGTTCCGCGCGGTCGCAGACCCCGAGCACGCACCGAAGCACCTCGCACGGGAACCGGGAGATCCTGCGTTCTCCCATGTCGAAAATGGTTTGGGACGCATCGGGAAGTCTGAGGACGTACGCCGATGACGAACGAACGTAGGAAGTCGGACAAACCTGTACTACCGATGAAGTCCTCGAACAAAACCGGGCCACCGGTGGCGGAGAGGATGGAGGGAAGAGGTTTGACCAAGGGGAAGCCGCAACAGCAAAACGCGTCCCGGACACCGAGCCGGAGCGGCGCGCCCAGTGCGCTGGAGCGGATACGACAAGCAGCAAAGAAAGAAAAGGAGATGCGGTTTACTGCGCTCTTTCATCAAATCTACGCGCTGGAAACACTGAGGCTAGCTTATCTCAGTTTGAAGAGAGAGGCTGTGCCCGGTGTGGATGGTGAGACGTGGCGGCACTACGGAGAGGATCTTGAGGAAAACCTCCATGATCTCTCCCATAGGCTGAAGCGAGGGGCGTACCGGGCCAAGCCGGTGCGTAGGGTGTACATCCCCAAGACCGCCGGGCGGCTGAGGCCGCTCGGCGTCACAGCGCTGGAGGATAAGATCGTCCAACGCGCAGCGGTTGAGGTGTTGAACGCCATCTACGAAACGGACTTTCTCGGTTTCTCGTACGGGTTTCGTCCAGGACGCAGCCAGCACAACGCGCTGGATGCGCTCTACAGGGGACTAGTGACGACGAAAGTCAACTGGGTGCTCGATCTGGACATCCGCAGCTTTTTCGATGCGATTTCGCACGAATGGCTCGTCAAGTTCATCGAACACCGCATCGCGGACCGGCGCGTCGTACGGCTCATCCAGAAGTGGTTGAACGCGGGCGTGCTGGAGGATGGGAAACGAATCCGAATGGAGGAGGGTACGCCTCAGGGCGGCAGTGCTTCGCCACTAATGGCCAATATCTATCTCCATTACGTTTTCGATCTGTGGGTTCATGCGTGGCGTGGTACGCGAGTACACGGCGATGTAATCGTCGTGCGATACGCGGACGACATCGTGATTGGATTCCAGATTGAATCGGATGCCCAACGATTCCGGATGGAACTCGCCGAGCGGCTTCGGAAGTTCCAACTTGAACTGCATCCCGACAAGACGCGGCTTCTGGAGTTCGGTCGGTTCGCGGCCGAAGACCGGGAACAGCGCGGAGAAGGGAAGCCGGAAACGTTCGCCTTCCTTGGCTTCACGCATATCTGCGGGAAGACAAGACGCAACGGTTACTACACGGTGTTGCGGCAGACGATTCGTAAGCGGATGCAAGCGAAGCTGAGCGAGGTAAAAGACGAACTCAGGCGACGCATGCACGACCCCATCCCGGAAGTAGGCCAATGGTTGCGGGCGGTCGTTGGTGGACACATCCGCTATTACGGAGTGCCCATGAACAGCTCCGCGCTGGGTGCGTTCCGACTACGGACAGGCTTGCTCTGGCATCAAGCGCTCTCGCGCCGCAGCCAGACTAGCCACGTACGTTGGGACCGAATGCGACGCTTGATCGACCGTTGGCTGGCTCCCGCACGCGTCTATCATCCTTATCCACTGCGCCGCATGCGCGTCATTACCTGAGGTAAGAGCCGGATGCGGGAAATCCGCTCGTCCGGATCCGTGGAGGGGGTCATGAGCAATCACGATCCCTACTCCGACCGGAAAAGGAGAAGCGACTCCATTCTGGCCTGGAGTCTTGCCTGTGATCTCGCGAGGGGTCGTAGCGAAGCGTAGACAGAGGTACTGGCGGGCTGGACGATTGAGCTCCGAAAATCAAGAACCGAGTGCCGACCCTTTTCTGTCAGCGGGAAGGCAACACCGGTGGTCTGCGCTATTGGCGAGTGGCCGCTGGGCCCGGCGTAGTCGAAGAGTCCATGCACGTCAGGAAACAATGTGCACGAGAACCGGGAGACCTGCAGAGCGTCTGCGCGAGCAGACCGGTCCGGGAAGGTGAAATAACCATGATCCGTCCCCGATCGTTCCGTCTTGGCTGGGTCGAGCCAAGCGGCATGAAGCGCGGGCGCTCCCGTGAAGTACCTCTTCCGTAGTGCCTCCTTTTGGCGTTCAGAAAAGTATGCACCATCGATCTCTGGGACCAAACAGTTAGGTGGCGGGGTTGCGCTCCCAGCATTCTTCTGAGACTTCACCATGCTCCAAGGGGAAGACGCGAGCGAGGTGGTAGTTGTCCTGAAGGTATTGGCGGAGGGGCGCGGTATGGTCGTGAGGATTGGGGGCACTCGTCGTTGAGTCCATGAAGATGAACCGTGGCGGGTGTTGTTGTAGCGAGTGGAGAATGGCGGCTAGCTGCTCAGGCCGAGTGAACTCGGCGTAGGTTACGAACTCGGCCTGGGTGGGGTTGCTGAGTGCGAGGTAGAGGGCGAGAGCGGGGTTGTTGAAGAAAGGCTCGGAAGGATGGGTACGCTGCGCCAGCCATTGGAACTCTTGGAAGAGAAGCTTGTCGTTGAAGGCCGTTTTGCCGATGGGAAGATCCAGGGTCGCGTGCCATTGGGTTTGGCGATGCGCGGCCAACACTACCGCAAAGAAAAGCACGAGGACGCATAGTGCCCGGCGGAGAAGTTGCTGGGTTGGGCTTTGCCGGTTGATGAGCCAGATGAAGATGAGAATTGCGGGTGGAGCGGCGACGCCGAGACGAAAGTAGCTGGGACCGCCGGCGATTGCGAGGAAGAGGGCGAAGCCGACAAGATGAAGAAGAACGAGATGCTGCCGTAGAGCGGGAGACAGTGGGGTGCGCTTGCTCCAAAGCCGGTAGAAGCCGAAGAGGTAGATGTACGGAACGAGCGCATAGATGAAGAGGTACGGAATGAGGCGAAGGAAGTCGGACGGCGCATGATGGGCGAGCATGAGATGAAGCTGGCGAAGATAGATGCGCGGTGAGTTGCCGTCGTCACCGCTCATGTATGTGGGGGGGAAGGCGACGAGATCGAAGAAGACAGCGCGGAAGCCTGCCTGGTGAATGTAGTAGCCGAGGACAGAAGAGACAATCGCGGCGAAGGGGAGGATAAGCGCTGTGAGCTGTGCGAGGATGTTGGACGTTTGCGCTCTGGAGCGCTTGAGCCATAACAGGTAGACAACGAATGCGAGGAAGACCAGGACGCCCTTTGTCTGTGTAAAGAGAGTGGCCAGGGCGCAGAATGAACTGGCTGCCGCTATGCGCGGGAGGCTTGCGTCTTCTGCAAGCACGGCCACGGCGGCCAACGCGAAGAGCGTGCTGTACCAGTGGTGTGTCAGGTTAAGACCGGTGTTGAAGTCAAGGACGAGAAATAACGCGGCTGGGAGCAGAACGAGGGGGCCGCGGAAAATCCTGCTGGCAATCAGGGTGATGACCGAGCAGAGGGTGAGCCCGACTGCGATGATCCAGGCTGGTATGAGCCAGGCGTGGATGCCGAAGATGCGGAAGGCTGTGGCGTAGAGGAAGTTCGTGCCGGGAGTCACGATCTCGAAGAAGTCGCGGTAGGGGACCTGGCCATGGGCAATGCGTGCGGCGCGAGCGAAGAATAAAACCTGGTCGTTGATTACGACAAAGGGTGTTGCGGGAAGTAGAACCGTCCGCAGGTAGAGGAAGATGAAGGCTCCGGCAAAGGCGATGACGAAGAGAGAGCGAGAGGGTTGCTGGTCTGGGCGCGATGGGGTGTGATTGGTCATGATGAGATCTACCTGTCAAATGATGCCACGAGCTGGATGCTTGTTGCGCATTCGCGTTGGGTTGGGTTTTTGGGCTAGGGAAGCTCTGCACAAGTCTACGATGCTCGCGTTTATTGAATAGAATATAAGTATGAGTTGGAAGACAAGTTTTCAGCAGACCCTGGCGTCGCAGACGGGAACCTGGGAACAGGCGGGCCGTTGACCTGCGCTTACGACACTGTAGCGGCTACAAATACTTGTGGAGCGAGAGTGTGTTGCGAGTCGAGTGAGTAGAGAGCAGCCTATACGCGGCAGTTCCGTGCCGCGGCCGCAGTGCCAGGGGCACGGATCGACCTTTACGAAGAGCATCTGTACAACTCGATTTGATCAGCGCGACGGATGGCCGGATGCATTACGGCCTCTTTCGACACAGGCCGTTTCGACCTTCACCGCCCAGACCCGCATCGCAGCGAAGGCCATCCGGGCTCGCGGTGAGCTCAGCGAGAGCATCGGACCGAGCTCGTTGCCTTACTCACAAGTCTGGCTACGGTCATCGATTGATCAATGCTGATAGTTTTGACCAGTCTGCCCAATGGATGCAATCAACAGGATTTGCGTCAATACCCGCTTGAGCGTCTGAGATCAGCGACTCCGGAACCCAACAAAAGATTGTGCTCTCCTTAAGCCAAAACCACGTATCCCAAGGAGGAGCATCTTCCGCGTCGAAGAAGCCACGCGACGATGCCTCAGCAGCACCGTCCGACACGGTTTCCATAGGCTCATAGAGCAGCAGTCTACCCAGCACTTGCGCTTCCGCTAGCTTGACTGGTTGAGTTGCGGCATCCCGAAGCAGTTCGAAACGCTTGCGTTTGATTGACTCGGTAGCTCGTTGATAGCTGTCGCGTTTCGCGGTGACGAAAGCATCTATGCCCAATTCATCAAAAGTCGGCGCCTTGAGAGCGGGGGGCGGGTCAAGTGAGGAGCTGCGTAGGCCATCTGCCCGAAGCGAACAGTAGCGCACCACGCAGCGGTCTCTCCAATCGCATGCAAAACTTCTTCCGGCGGCTGAAAGCTGCGGCCTGTCACCGAGCTGGAGAGTCCCAGAGAGATCATGTAATCAGCATATCTCCTTGAGCGCACAGGTTCGCCTATGAGATACATCGGTGCCAGTCCCGAAACTTGCTTTCGAGGGTCGCTGGGAATGTTGTATACCCTTGATAAGCGAATAGTTCTCCGATTGAAGAGGTTCCCAATATGTCGAGAATATGGGCCTGGCTTTTGCTAGCGCTGTTCGCGACGCCTTTCCGTGTTTGTCAGGCGCAGACGGCCATACCTGATTCCCTCCCGGAACTGAAATATCCTCCGATCGCGAGAGCCGCTCACGTTCAGGGTGACGTTGTAGTGTTGCTCATTGAAGTGAAGGCTCAGATCGGATCCGCCAAACGAGATGACTGGGTGAGAGACCGTCTGGGCAACGCCGTAAGCCAGTTGGAGAAGTCGAAGGCCCTTTTGCAAGCGGGAAAGGTTCCCAAGCTCCGGAATGACTTTTACGGCGAGCTTGACTTCGTCCCGCAGAATTACCCGAACGTGTTCGGAATCGTTGTCCTGGCGCATGATTCCGCCTCGTATTACGCGCCCGATCTTGTGCCAGAACTGCTGGCCAGCACTTTTCCCATTCACGTCTTTTCGTTGAAGGACTTCACTCTCGTTGCCGACCGGTTCGTCAGATTTCAGTGCAACCGGCGCACGCGCGGCTGGCGGGCAAAGGCTTTATCGAAGGTGAGAATCTCATCGGCACCGGAGGCAAACGATATTTCAGCGATGAGATGATCTGCGAAACCAGTTGCACCGCTGCGCGCTGCGTCTACCGCCTTTTGAGCAAGGGCCGTGGATTCGACCTCAACACCACGCGTCCGAAGTATTCCGTCCAGCGTGTCGAGAACCTTCTCTCGCTCCCATTGACTGCGAAGCACCCACGACAGTTCAACGAGAACAAGCAGCGGAACGAAGATGCCATCTGCCGACCGCGCCTGTGCAAGCGCCGTTTTCGCTTTGGCTGCCTGAGCCTTATCGTCTTCGAGCAGGGCACGTGCCCAAACATTCGTGTCGGCGGCCAGCATCACCAGATCCTTCGCGCCTTGGCCGCGTTCATTTCCTCAAAGCTCATCACGCCTGCAGGCTTTGGCCCCGAGGCAGCGATTCTCCACAAATCTTCCAGCTCATAGCGCACGGGCTCTACCTGGATAGGGCCGCTCGTTGGAATGCTGAACCGGATACGGCTGCCTTTGTGAAGGCCGAGGCGCTTCCGCAGTTCGCTGGGAAGCGTGATCTGCCCCTTGGAGGTAACCGTGGCTTCAAGGGTCGTAACCGAGTTGCGTGAAGCGGATGACATAGATGGCTCCTCCTTACATAATATGCTTATACGCCTTACTTATGGAAGACCCAATCAAATAGGCGTGTTTCCCAGAAAGCCATACCAGTTTGTCTCATTGGTATGGATCGAGTTCTGGGCAAGCGAGCTATTCCGCGCGTAACACTTTGGCCGGGTCAAGCCAAGCGGCATGACGTGCGGGCACGAATGCAGCAAGGAGGGCGACACCCGCAAGCAAGAGTATGGAACCGGCAACGACCTTCATCTCAACGGGCGACGTGTTGTACAGGAAGCGCCTGGTTACCGTGCTGGTGGCGACTATGAGTACGGTTCCCACGACTGTTCCAACGGCAACCATCAGGAGCGCTTCTCGTAAGACCAGGCCGAGAATATGGTGACGTGTTGCCCCAACTGCCAGGCGCACACCGATCTCAGGGAGACGCTGCTGGACTCGTAGCGCGAGCAGCCCGAACATTCCCAGACCACTGAGCAGCAGCGCCAATGCCGCGAAGGCCGAACTGAGCCCCGCGATCAGTCGCTCGCTGCCGATGGACTGATCAATCTGGTGGGTTAAAGCGAAGAACACCATATAACCCGTGTTAGGCGCCTCGCGTGCGAGCGCAGCGCGATAGGCATTGGTAGCTTCGGCTTCCGTCTGGCTGCGCATAAAGAACACCATGTTATTGGCATACTCACCTCCGCCGACCGTTGAGACGCCGATGGGGAAATAAACCGTCGGGGGAGCCGGCTCACGCAGCGAGGCGTAGCGCGCGTCCTCCACGAGCCCGACGACGCGGCAGACCGTGGTGAACTTCGTTTGGATGTTCTCGGGCTCACTGGCGTGGAGCGAATTGTCAATGGTGGCCTCGCCCGGGAACAGGATACGGGCGGCCGACTGGTTGACGATGCAGACGGACCGGTCGCGATCCTGTTCGGTGAATTCCCGTCCTTCTAGGAGCGGTGTTCCCAAAGTTCTAAAGTAGCCATCGCTCACATCGTTCCAGCGGAATGCATACTCCTTGTCGTTGTGCGATCCGCTTTGTACGGTGATTTTGGGCGACTCTCCGCTGATGGGAGTGAACCAGGTGTACGCTGCCGACTCCACGCCGGGACTGCTGCGCAGCGATCCGGTCATCGCATGGTAGAGCGCGATGATCTGCTCCGGCGTCCGCTTGAGAGCCTGAAATTGAGCCGTCACGCCAGTGATGTGTTCCGGATCAAAGCCAAGTGGGGTATCGCACAACTGCTTCAGCGTATGCATAAATAGCCCGGCGCCAAAGGTGAGGGCAACCGCCAGCGCAAACTGTCCGGGGATAAGAAAGCGGTAACGCAGTGTGTCGCGACGCGTGTTGGCTCCTTTTTCCCGGAGTAATGTTTGCGGCGGAATGCGCACGGCGAAGAGCGCGGGCAGAAAGCCGAAGAGCAGTGTCGTCAGCAAAGAAAGTGCGCCCGCGATCATCAGAATGTGCGCATCCGGTTGGAGTACGACAGGATCACCATAACCGGGCGGAGTGAAGAAGCTCGAAAAGGTGCGAACGCTCGACCAGGCAAGCGCAACCGCGCAAGCACCTCCCAAAGCTGTGAGCATCAGCGATTCCACCAGGCACTGCTGAGCAATGCGCCACCGGGAAGCTCCCAGCGTGGAGCGCAAACCATACTCTTGCCGTCGGGCTTGCACGCGCGCGATTTGTAAACCGGCCAGATTGAGACAACAAAGCAGCAACACGGCCGCTCCAATGCCCTGAATAAGAAGCAGTGGCTGTGCGTATTGTGTGGAGATAAGGGAGAAGCCGCGAGCGGCCGACTGGGCGGCTAAGTGCGCGTCACGGAAAGTGGGATCATTGGCGAAACGCGGAGGCAAAAGAGACCGCATGGCAGGAGTGCTGAGCGCGGCAAGCTCCACGTTCAGCCGCCCGAGGGTGGCGCCGGGGCGCAGCCGTGCGAGAGTAGCTGGACCAGTTCCTGAGGCCGTTCGACAGGCAGCGAGCGAAGCATGGCATCGTCGATGATGGCAAAGATGGCGGCGTTTGCCCCGATCCCGATTGCCAGTGTGAGTACCGCGGTAAGCGCGTACCCCGGCGCCTTGAACGATTGATGCAGCGCCAGGCGAAGGTCAAGCCACAGAGATTCAAGGAAACGAAACGGCGTGGCTTTCACGCTTGTTTCCGTCCCCAGCCCAGCATTGCGGAGAGAGAGGCGCGGCTGCCGGGCGGCTCGCTGCTGCGGAACGCCTTCAGCACGGAGTTGACTTTCGCGGAACTTGCGACGAAACCAGGACATAGTGTGGGCTCCTCCTGCATGGCGCGGTCAGGATTGAGATCATGATTCGGCACAGTATGCGCTCGATCCCCATCTCTTGGACGGTCGTTTCGTCTCAGTATGCCACCTCGGCCCAACGGTTGAAGCAGTTTCTCAATGACTGTGGCCTGTTAGTGCGTGCTGCCTTTGACCAGCGTGCCGCCTTTGACCGATGCCTGACCACCACGTCGGGGTGCTCGAGGACCTCGATATGCTGCAGCGGATCCTTGGTCACGGCGATCAGATCCGCGAAGTGGCCCGAGGTGAGCGAGCCTACGTCGGCGGAGCGGCCCAGCAGGTCGGCGGCCGCAGTGGTGGCAGACGCGATGGCCTCCGCAGGGGTCATGCCATAGAGCACCATGTAATGAAACTGGCGGGCGTTGTCGCCATGAGGATAGACGCCGGCATCGGTGCCGAAGGCCAGTTTGACGCCGGCGGCATGGGCCTTGCGGAAGTTGTCGCGCTGCGTCTGCCCTAAAGCGCGCTCCTTCGTTAGGTTTTCCTGGGGCAGACCGATTTTGGGTCCTTCCTGCAGGATGTAGTCATCGTCATAGATGTCCATGACGAAGTAGGTGCCGTGGGCCTTGGCCATCGCGATGCCTTCGTCGTCGACCAGCGAAGCGTGCTCGATGGAGTCGAAGCCGGCTTCGATAGCCCATTTGATCGACTGGGCGCCATGCGCATGAGCAGCAATCTTGCGTCCGGCCTGGTGGGCGGTATCGGCGGCGGTCCGAAGTTCCTCAAGGCTGTACTGGGGTGCGCCGGGCTGGTCTCCCTTGGATAGAACGCCGCCGGAGGCCAGGACCTTAATGACGTCTACTCCATATTTCACCTGCTCGCGGACAGTCTTGCGGACCTCCTCGGGGCCGTCGGCGATCTGGAAGTCGTTCTTAGCGGGAAACAGCGTATAGGTCACCTGGGGCGCGTAATCGTTGAGGTCTCCGTGGCCGCCGGTGATGGTGATGCCAGGTCCGGAAGCGACGATGCGCGGACCGGGAATGAAGCCGGCATCGATATTCTTGCGCAGGTCGACGGCCAGAAAGGGAAGCGAGCCCACATCGCGAACGGTGGTAAAGCCGGCCTCGAGCGTTTTTCTGGCGTTCACGACGCCGGCGATGGCGGAATCGAAGGGGGTGTCCTGGAACTTATCGATTTCCTCATAGCGGTCGGCGCGGTCGCCGAGGTGGGTGTGGCAGTCGATGAGGCCAGGCAGAACGTATTCGGCGGAAAGATCGAGAACCGAAGCCCCGGCAGGCGGGTGGAACCCGGCGCTCTCCACGGACTGGACGCGATGGTTGGCAATGACCAGCGTGGCGTTGTCAAGATATTGGCCGGAAGCGGGGTCAAACAGGTGGCCCGCACGAATGTAGCTCAGGGAAGAGGGCGAGGTTTGGGAGGTTTGGGCGACCGCGCCGACAACGAAAATGGGGAACATAACAACGGTAAGAATGGTTCGCAAGGCAGTCCCTTCTTCTAGAGCATTGTCAGAAGTGTAGGTCCCAAAACCAAGAAGCCCAGTTTCAATGACAGTTTAGGAGGCCAGTTTCGGTGACGGACGGCAGTGGCACGTTGGAAAAGTTTCGCGGAAATACGGGGACTTGGCTTGATATCCGTTGCAGTGCCAGTTACCGGGCATTACAGAGAGAAAAGTTCTCACCAAAGAGAGCGCGCTACTTTTTTTGAAAACTCCGAACAATTCGCCTTTGCGCTCAACACCATGGCTGGCGCCGGGACGGAGGTTTGCCCTCTTTCGCACGATTCTCGGTGAGGCTCTCGGTTACGAGAGGTCTGATTCGTGACATGCTTCACCGTCGTATCGCCGGAGAAAGGTTGACTCAACCTAGTGTTTGAATACCTGCGTCATGAGCTGCGCCTGAACCTGGTCGAGCTGCGCCAGCGTCATCTCTAAAGTCTGCCGGTCTTCAACCGAAGCTGCGTCGAGGATGTCTTTTAGGCGAAAGGAGGTGCGCCGCATAAGTAATTCGGCATCTTTCAGCTTCTTGCTGTCGTCGGCGATGCCTATATGAATCTTCTCTGCATACTGTTGCACCAGCTTGAGGCTCTCCGAAGCCCGCTCGGACTCACCGGAATGGAACTGTTGGCCGGCCAGGTCCGTCATCTTGCTGACGAGCTTGGCATAGAGAAAACACCTGTCCCTGGGCTGGGCCTGATTCGCCTTGGCCTGCAGCGCAGTCAGGGTTGCTGCATTATCGTCCGGGCCCATGGCGTAAGCATGGACACAAGCCAACGATAAGATGGAAATAGATACCCCATTCGCCACCAACCGCGTCTGGCGCCTCACAAACAGCCAGCTTCCATTGTCTGTGCCCCGGCGGCTGTACGCCTTACGGCGGCGTGCCTATTGTGAGGTTTTTCTGGGGTTAACGACAACATTGATTGTCTCTCCATTCAAAGTTAAGGTCTTCGACTTGAAAGTTCTGAAGTTATTCGTGAGATTTATGAATCGCACAAAAGTTACACATAGTTTCTTCAGCTTCGGTTCGCCGTTCAACCTCGTCACGCATTTCGCCGTGCGCGGCGGCCGTTAGCCCGAGGTTTTATGCGGTGGCCTGGGGCGCAATTCAACTTCTAGGCGTCATAGCATTCCGCGCCCACGGCAAATAACAGGCGCTGAGCCACGCGAAATGCTAAGCGCTGCAGGTCGCGAAGCTCACAAAGAGGGAACTGCTCAAAGAAACCAGGTCCGTTCTGCGCCGGGTTCAACGCAGCAATCCCTTGCGTGATCAGCATGTCGCGTGCCTGGTTAAAGGTGAGAACAGGCTGGGACGCATCGAATGGAATACTGTCCAGGCTTTTCAGCGTATGCAATATGATCGCTTCGGCGAGCTTTGCGTCCGCGACCAAATACCAGGCGAGGGTGGCGAACTCATCTAAATGCTCGAGAAACAGAGAGCTCCATTCGATTTGCCGTGACAGATTGGCTGGTGGCGTGGATAAAGATGTCGTTGCGGCCATAACGGTCCTTTTCTACCTCTTCCTCAGAGGTCTAAAACCTGGTGACGCGGGCTAGCGTCCTTACGTGGTGTGGCGTTCAGCAGAGGAAGTTGTTCAATCTCGTATGCAAGAGCATGCTGTGCGTAGCGCAGCCCCTTTTTAAATAGCTTCAGTGTCACTTGTTAGACGGTCAAATGACGCATGGAAGCTTTGACGCGAGCCAGCAGTTCTAATGAGCTGAACGGGGTTGTCATGTAGGAGTCCGCCCCCAGTCCGAGTAGCAGAACCACGCTAGCCACGTCGTTCATAGCGCTCAACACGAGGATGGGAACATTCTTTGCCGTGTCCCTAATCAGACGGCAGATATCTTCGCCGGATTCTCCTGGCAAGCAGAGATGGAGGACTACGAGCCTCGGCTCGGTCTTTAGAAGAATTTCTTTCAATGATGGACCAGAGCCACAGGTGATGACGTCGTAGCCCGCTTGCTCCAAGACCTGGCGCATCACCAGTTGTTCTCTTGGGTCGTCGCAGAAAAGCAAGATCCTGCCAACGCTATGCTGCGGTTTTGTTCCGAGGCTCATATCGACGCCTGGTGATCGTGACTGTTGTTCATCATCAGCGTGACGTGGCCCTCACACCAGCCTCCATGACCCGATATAGCACACAATATCGGGTCGGCCGAAAGGCGGTGTCACGGCCAAGTCACTGTGTTGTCAAACCTTTGTCGTCAGAGGGGCAAATGAGCAAGAACTGGCGGCCCATGTACGCTTCGCAGTGTCGCGCACTGCACCCGGCATGTTGCCCGGTAACGGCGCCCATCCGAAACCGGGCATGAAGTATTTCCGTGGACCAGGCAGGTTGGAATAAATACCGTCGAACTTAGTTCCCACCAGTGGGGAAAACATTTCTGAGAATGACTGAGGAAGCCGGCGCCAAGCTCTGCAGTTTGGCGTAGATGAAGACTAGGCCAGGCACGAATCAGTAACAATAACTTAACGAGCGGAGACAGGCAAGACGTTTCCTGATCTTTTGCTTGCCGAACGGATCTGGAATTTGGCAATTAAAGCATTTTCACTTCTACTCTGTACAGGAGGGTGCGGCGAAGTGCGGCTTTTCTTCCACCCCAGCAAGCAAGCTTGCTGGGGACCCCGGTTCTTGAGGAAAAGCCGCCATGGGAGTCGTTGCTCTGTAAACACCAGAAGTGAAAATGCTGTAGCTGGCGCCTTCCATGGATACCATAACTATTGCTAAATAGGAGGTAAACGTCCCGTTCGTCCCCGCTCTTGCTGTTGTCCGCGCGCTTCTGGTTGTCCGCGCGCTTCTGGCCTGATCTTCAGCCTGGCGGCGGCTGCGTGCCTTAGAGCAGTTTCACAAATGGTGTAAGGGAAGAATATGCCCTGGACGCAGGTGTTCCGTCAAAGAACACCTGCACATAACGATTCCCACCACATCATCGTATTTGTGAAAATGCTCTAAAACCTGAGCAGCAGTCCGCCGGTGAAGGCGACGTTGTTCTGCCGCGAGCTGTTGCTGGGAACGCCGTAGTTCGGCTGCCCGGAATAAAAGTCCCGCACTTCAAAGCGCGCGCCAATCGGTAGATCTTTGATGATGGGAATGCCTTTAAGATGAAGGAGCGGCTTGGTATCCAGGCCCCCGCCAAACTCCAGCGTTCCCGTGCTGCCCTTGCCGGTCACAATCACGGTGCCCGCGGGCGGCTGTGCGGGAGCGAAATTAGCGTATCCTCCGCCGAAAAGCAGCCACGGCTGCAATGCCCCCTCCGCGTTCCACTTCACTCGTACATGCGGCGTCAGAAACAGGTAAGCATACTGAGGACTGACGTCTGCGGGCGGGGCGCTCGCCTTCACATCAAAAGGGGAAGCGATAAAGTCGACACCCGCATACAACGCCGTGTGATGACCGATCAGCCGCCGGTCGTATTCGACGCCAAGTGCGAGGCTGGAGTTCAGGTTGACGCTGCCGCCTCCCTGCAGCCCGATACTGGGCGTTTCTGTCGCCCCGATGACGAGGCCAATCTCATTTTTGGCTACTGGACTGGAAGCCCCGGACTGCGCATGCAGCGTGGGTGCGATTAGAGAGACAACGGAGCAAATGAAAGAGACTGCGGCGCGCTTGTTCATTTTTTTTAATTCACTTTCCGGGCAGTGACGCGGTTCCGGTGCAGCATCGCTGCACAGCGATACTGGAAGCCTGAAACGGCGGAGTGAGAGTTCGTTAGCTTGTGTGTCTTAACACAAGCCGCGTCTCCGGAACCGGATCGTTTCCGTGGAGACTCAATGTGTACCTTTCATCTATGAGAATCATGGCGGAGGAAAAAGTTACGCCTCGGGCGGGCATCGTGCACTTAAAGATGTGGGAAGCGGACGAGGGGTGCTTCCAAAACCGGCGGGACTGGAGCGACAGGACAGGCAGCCGCTTTACAGGAGCGGCGCAGTGAGCGAGGTCTTGAAGCCGTTTTCATCGTCCACTTCTGGAACCTTGTGACCACCCGAGAGAAAGCGCTTGGCGATCCGAGTCCAATGGGTCTCAACATTTTTCGTCTCGATGGGGCCTTCCATTCTGGCCATTTTTCGGCTCGTTTCCGAAAAATGCCCTTGACACTCCAAGAGCAAAGGACGAGCATTCGTGGCGTCGAATTAAATCGTTTGAATAAAAGAAAGCGTTCAAGAGTAAGCCGGGATAGAGCGTATTCGGGGTATCGACGGCGAAACTCGGCGAAGCCGCCGCGACCGTGCAGCACATGCCTGGTAACTATTGTTCCGTTTGACGGCTATCCTGAGACCGTGTGGGACGATGACATGGAGCTTGGGGCGACCGAACTCTATTTCGCGCTGCAGTCGGCCGGGGAAGCGGGAAATCTGCCGCAGGGGCTGCCACATACGAATCCTCTGGACTACCTGCAGCAGGCGGCCAGTTTGCCCATAACTACGTCACAAATGTGTACGACGCAGGGTCCGCAGACACGCTGAACCTCTACGACGTAAGTGGCCTCGCGCATTTTGAGCTGTACCGCGCGCTACAAGCGGCGGGGAATCCGAGTGACTTGGCCGTTTCTCAATCGAGCATTCGCAAACAATTGCTGCAGCAGGTGAATGACGCGATCACTCAGGCCGGCACGGACGCATGGGGCTTTGGAGATCAATGGAGTGCCGGCGACACCACGTCCCATGGCGCGGGCCTGGCGGTCATGGTCAGCGAAGCGTATTACCTGACGCAGACGCAAAGCTACAACACTTACTCCCAGAGATGGATGGCCAACATTCTAGGCGCAAATCCCTGGGGCACGTCGTTTATCGTGGGCGATGGAAGCACGTTTCCGAACTGCATCCAGCACCAAGTAGCGAACCTGGCAGGGGCGCTGGATGGAAGTTCCGGAGGTACACCGGTACTTTGGGGCGCCGCTACTGAGGGACCATCCGGTGCTGGCACTTCAGGCGTTGTGCCTGGCCTGATTCTGTGTCCGGCAAACGGAGTAAACACATTCAAGAAATTCAATGGCAACGACGGCGCCTATAACGCATCGCAGGTCGCGGTCTATAAGGACAATGTGCAGTCTTTTAGCACGACTGAACCGGCGATCGATCTTACGTCGACGTCGTTCCTGATGTGGTCATGGAGGCTGGCTCAACAGCCCAGCTTCTGAGCTACACGCAAACGCCCTCTTTTGATTGAGAAAGAGGGCGTTTCTTTCACCGAAACCTTGTCACCGAAACCTTGTCACCGAAACCTTGTCACCGAAACCTTGTCACCGAAACCTTGTCACCGAAACCTTGTCACCGAAACCTTGTCACCGAAACCTTGTCACCGAAACCTTGTCACCGAAACCTTGTCACCGAAACCTTGTCACCGAAACCTTGTCACCGAAACCTTGTCACCGAAACCTTGTCACCGAAACCTTGTCACCGAAACCTTGTCACCGAAACCTTGTCACCGAAACCTTGTCACCGAAACCTTGTCACCGAAACCTTGTCACCGAAACCTTGTCACCGAAACCTTGTCACCGAAACCTTGTCACCGAAACCTTGTCACCGAAACCTTGTCACCGAAACCTTGTCACCGAAACCTTGTCACCGAAACCTTGTCACCGAAACCTTGTCACCGAAACCTTGTCACCGAAACCTTGTCACCGAAACCTTGTCACCGAAACCTTGTCACCGAAACCTTGTCACCGAAACCTTGTCACCGAAACCCCACCTTCGACCCGTAGTAACTGCTTTCGCAAAGTACCAGTCCCGTCCGGAAGCTGTGAAAAATTACCGTTGGGATCAAGGTATCAACTTTTGCGGCTGACGTGATGCCGTTAGACTTCAAGTGTGACCCCATCGTCAGCTATTCCGCGCTTGGCCCCAATCGATCGCTCACAACTTGTTTTGCGCACCGTCGATGTCGAACGGCTGATCGACGACGATCATAGTGCGCGTTCGATCTGGGAGGTAGTAGGTCGAATGGACCTTAGCCTTTATCTTGACGAGATTGCGGCTATAGACGGTCACGCAGGTCGGGATCATACGGCGCCTCGGTTACTGATCAGCTTGTGGTTATACGCCTATAGTCGAGGGATCAGCTCGGCACGCGAACTGTCACGGCAATGTGACTTCGAGCCAGGCTCGCTGTGGCTTTGCGGGTTACAGCCGATCAGCTATCGAACCCTATCTGGGTTCCGTTCTGATTATCAAGTGGCCCTGGATAATCTGTTTGTGCAAGTGGTGGGCATGTTGAGTGCCGAAGGGTTGATCACCATGGAGCGAGTCACCCTGGACGGCACCAAGATCAAGGCCAATGCGAGCGGGAACACGTTTCGGCGCAAAGAGAAGCTGGAAGCTCATCTGGCTTTAGCGCTACAGCAAGTGCAGGAGATGAACGCACAAGGCGCAGAAGAGGATAAGAGAGCCAACCGACAGATCGCTGCGCAACGGCGGGCGGCGCGACAACGGAAAAGCCGTCTGGAGTCTGCGGTACGCGAGGTGGAGCGGCTCGAACAAGCCCGGAAGCGAGATCGCGATGAGTTTGTCGCCCGGGCCTCCAGCACAGACCCGCAGGCCCACGTGATGAGAAACGGTGAAGGTGGAACGGTACCCAGTTATAACGTGCAGTTGGTCACCGATACCACGCACGGGCTGGTGGTGAACGTAGAGGCAACTACCGACGCGATTGATTATCGCCAACTAGAGTCGGCGCTTGGCCGTTGCCAGGCGACGCTAGGACGAATGCCCAGCCAGATCGTGGCCGATGGCGACTACACCAACCACACCTCTGTGAAAGCCGCGCAGACAGCCGGCGTCGACTTTTAAGGTTCCTGGCAAGAGACGTGGAAGCCAACGGAATACGATGCCCATGGTCGCGGTCCCGCCTTTATGGCGAGTGCTTTTTCCTACGACGCCGAGCGGGACATCTACATCTGCCCGGCTGGGGAAAAGCTTACGCACCATGCGATTTACAACGACAAGAACGGGGTGCGTAGACACGTCTACAAACAACCCAGATCGGCTTGCCGCACGTGCGCACTCCGCGACCAGTGTGCTTCGAAAAAGCCATCAGATGTCTGGAGGCGATCGATAACACGCATGGAAGAACCGCCTGCGACGACTGCCTTCAAGGCCAAGATGGAGACAGAAGAGGCTAAACAGATCTATAAGCAACGATCACAGATTGCAGAGTTCCCGCATGCCTGGATCAAGCAACGCTGTGGACTTCGGCAATTTCGGTGCCGTGGAAGATGGAAAGCTTCCATGGAAGCCACTTGGGCCTGCCTCAGTTACAACATCACGCGCTGGTTCAGCATACAACGCAAACTCAATGCTGTAGCAGTAGCCTAATATCGCCTTGGCCGCACTTCGCGCTGCTCTGACCCCAAAAGGCGCTCCATTCGCCTCTAAGGACTGCTCAACGCGCTCGTATCTTGATACGCTGGCCTCACGCTCGGTCGGGAGGAACTTATGCCTACCACACCCGGCAACCGTTCACCGTCGGAAAAAGTTCGATTCTTTCACAGATTCCTGATGGAACTGGTACTTTCGCAATCCGCCTGCCATTCAAACTTCCAGTTCCTTCTGTCCAGCGCCCACATGAGGGCCTGAACAACCAAGTCCCAGCGAGTCTTTACCAACCCAGTTCCATCCGACTGCCTCGCAAGCTACCGGGGTTCACCTACCCGAAAGGGATCCTTCTGCGACGGGTGAACAATAGCGGTGACATCAGTTGGCACAAAAACAGAGTCTTCATCAGCGAGGTATTCCGATTCGAAGAATTGGCATTTGAGTTGATCACACCAAAGCTTTACAGAGTCTTCTATCGAGACACGGAGATAGGAGAACTCAATGTGGAAGCGCTTCGTTTTAGAGCTGCACGGCGAGTGGTCTGAGTTGGACGAGTGCATTGGCCTGAAGTCGTCAATAGAGACGAAACTTCCGGGTTACCGGTTATTCAGCCAAGACCAGCACGCAAGGTATGAACTCTGGCTCGATGCGGGCAAAGACGGCGGCGGCGGGCTGAGGTGGTCCCCGGGGCCGAGTGGAGAGAGGGGTGGGGATGACTTTACAGGAGCAGCTTGGGCAGATTGATATCTACCTGTTAGACCAGATATTGCGAGGGAATATTTCGCCCGTGATGCGGGTGGTGGACGCGGGGTGCGGCGGCGGGCGGAATATTCAGTATCTGCTGCGCGACGGGTATGAAGTGTTTGGCGTGGATGTAAGCGCGGAAGCGGTGGCGGCGGTGCGGAAGATGGCAAGTGAGCTAGCGCCGGGACTGCCGGCTGAGAACTTCCGGGTGGCGGGCGTGGAGGCGATGCCGTTCGCGGATGAGTTTGCGGACTTGGTGGTGTGCCACTCGGTGCTGCACTTTGCGCAGGATGAGGCGCAACTGGAGGCCATGGTGCGAGGGTTGTGGCAGGTGCTGCGGCCAGGCGGGATGCTGTTCTGCCGCCTGGCGTCGACGATTGGGGCGGTGGAGGGGATGGCGTTCGAGGCGGTGGGCGGGCGGCGGTACCGGATGTCGCATGAGGCGGAGTGGTTGCTAGTGGATGAAGCGCTGTTGATGGAACTCACGCGCGGTCTGGGTGGGGAGTTGGTGGATCCACTGAAGACGACCGTGGCGCAGGGGCAGCGGTGCATGACGACGTGGGTACTGAAGAAGAAGGCGTTGCCGGGAAGGGAGGGGCGGGCGTTTGTCAGCTCGGGGATGCCGGCGCGAAGAGATTAGCTCGACTGCAAAGACTAAGAGACTGTAAACAGGAGACTCCCAGCGAACCCTATCGGCCCAATGGGAGCCATGCTAGCAGTCGTATCGTGGGCGGTTTGTCGCCAATCCGGAAGTTTGGGCGCAGATGGATCTCGAAGAGCGCATTAGCGCCAAGTCACTCATCGACTGAAAGATTACTTCCGAGAAGCCGACTTGAACGAAGCCGCTGCGGCGGCGGACGCATTCGCGTGCGGGTGAGCCGGCTTTTGTGGCTGCCGGGGTAGTTTGGGACGCAGAGAAGGAGGATTCTCTGTGAACCAGCTACGTCAGCTCATGCTTGAGGAGTTGCAGCGCCGCAACTTCGCCGCGACAACCATCCGCACGTACCTGCACGGTGTTACACACTTCAGCCGGTACTTTCGCCGTCCGCCCGATCAGCTTGGTCCTGAAGACATTCGCAAGTACCAGGCGATGCTGTTCACCAAGTTGAAGTACAGTCCTAACACCGTTATTCTGCGGCTGGCGTCGCTGCGCTTCTTCTATATTCACGTGTTGAAGCGCAACTGGAGCATCGCCGAGACGCCCTATCCGAAGAAGCTGCGTCACCTGCCAGGGGTGCTCAGTCAGGAAGAAGTTGCGCGACTGATTGAGTCTGCGGACACACCCTTTCATCGCATCCTGCTGATGACGATGTATGCCACCGGTGCACGCCGCGCAGAAGCGGCACATCTCAAGGTCAGCGACATCGACAGCAAGCGGATGGTGGTTCATATCCGAGAGGGCAAGGGCGGCAAGGACCGCGATGTCATGCTCAGCCCGAGGCTGCTCGAAGAACTGCGCGCCTACTGGCGCGGACTCCGGCGCAAGCCCAAGGAGTGGTTGTTTCCCGGCAACCGCTGGCACACATCCAGCCAGCCTGTGACCACGAAGGTCCTATGGTCTGCCTGCCAGATCGCCGCCGAACGCGCAGGTCTCGACAACAGGCGCATTCATCCCCACACTTTGCGTCACTGTTTTGCGACCCACCTTCTTGAAGCCGGCGCCGACCTGCGCACGATTCAGATCCTGCTCGGGCATCGCGACCTCGAAGTAACGACAGTCTACCTTCATCTGTCCCAACGGCATCTGAGTGCGACTGCCAGCCCGCTCGATGCGCTCACGCTCTCATCTCAAGGAGGACAGAAGCACAGTTGAACAACCGGCCTCTCGTGGAGATGGCCGACATTGTTCGCTGTGCTGGACAGGCATTTCTGGAACACAGCCGCAGGTGGATCAACTGGCAACACCGGAAGGTGCTGCTGGCCATCGTGCGCTGCCGCACCGCCGCGCTGGGTGGGCATCGCGACCGCTGTACAGGCTGCGGACATACGACTGCCATCTCCTACAACTCGTGCCGAAACAGGCATTGCCCTCGCTGCCAGGGCAACGCGCGCCTACGCTGGCTCAAGGCGCGCGAACGGGAACTGCTGCCCACTCGCTATGTCCACGCGGTCTTCACCCTGCCACGAGAACTGGCGCCGCTTGCCTTGCAGAACAAGCGGCTCATATACAGCCTGCTCTTTCACGCCAGCGCTGAGACACTGCTTGAGGTCGCCCGCGATCCTCGGCATCTCGGAGCCGAGATCGGTTTCTTCAGCGTGCTCCACAGCTGGAACCAGCGCTTGCAGTTTCATCCTCATATCCACTGCGTCATTGCTGCCGGCGGTCTCGCTTCGGATCACTCAAGCTGGATCTCCGCCCGGCATTCCTTCTTCCTGCCCATCGGCGTGCTCAGCCGCGTCTTCCGCGGCAAGTTTGTCGCTGGACTTCGCAGCGCATTCCATCGCGGCGAGATTCAGTTTCACGGCGAGCTTTTGCCGCTAGCTCAACCGCGCGCCTTCGCTGCCTGGTTGCGGGCTCTGTTCCGCCACGACTGGGTCGTCTACTCCAAGCCGCCCTTCGGCGGACCGGAGCATGTGCTGCGATATCTAGGCGCCTACACCCATCGCGTCGCCATCTCGAACTCCAGGCTGGTCGCACTCTCCGAAGGCAACATCACCTTCCGCTGGCGCGATTCAGCGCATGGCAACAAGAAGCGGCTCATGACTCTGGGCGTAGATGAGTTCCTGCGCCGCTTCCTGCTCCATCTGCTGCCCCCAGGCTTCGTGCGGATTCGCAACTTCGGCTTCCTCGCCAACCGCAACCGCGCTACTCTGTTGCCGCTGTGCTTTCGACTCCTCGGCAACTCAGAGAAGATGGCTGCTCCGCCAGCATCACCATCCACCGATCAGACTGACCCAGTCTGGAACTGCCCAGTCTGCGGTGGAACCATGCACCTCGTCGAACGGCTCTCCGCCGCGCAACTCCTGCTTCGCTCGCCACCTCAACCAGACCGATGCGCTGCATGAAGCTCTATCCACATCCTCGACCTCTGCCCGTGCTTCGGCGCACACGCGGATCCCTTGTCTCTTCCGGCCAAAACCCCTCCCATGCCAGCCTCTCCAGCGTCCCCATAAGGCCTCGGCGAGCCAACATGCCGCTCCATCCGTCCCTTCAGTCATCCGACACTGCCCAACTCAGTCTGTGCCTGATCCCTCTGCACCTGTTCAGACCGATTCAAAGTACATAGGCTTCCCTGTGGGCGGCTTCCTTCAAGTCGCTGTATCAGAAGCGCCCTCCCAAAGCGCGTGCCAACTCGAACTGTTGCGCGCAGGCGCTCCAGATACAGCACTAAGACTTTAGGGTAGTAATCGGCCACGATGCGTGCATTGGCGATGATGCGTAAGTCGAGATGATCGGCGCGTTCGATTCTGCAAAACCGAGCGATCATGCGCCAGGCAGAATGCCGCTGATTCATGGTCAATTCCTACTCCATTCTCAGAGCGCGCATCGGGTCAGTGGATGCGGCACGGCGGGCCGGAACGATCGCCGCAATCGCGGCGGCGGCCAAAAGCAGCAATACACTGCAGCCGATTGCCAGCGGGTCCATGATGGGAGTTTGATAAAGCAGGCTGCGAACCCAACGCAGTACGATCATTGCTATCGTGAGTCCAACACCTGCTCCAAGCAGAACGGGATACGCAGCCTGGCGCAATATCAACCCCATGAGCGCGTTTTTGCCGGAGCCTAATGCGATGCGGATTCCAAACTCCTGTTGGCGCAGCGAGACTGAGTACGCAAGAACGCCGTACACGCCCAGCACAGCCAGTAATAGCGCCGCCGCGCCGAAACCGGTAAGCACCATGGCCTGGAATCGGTCGGTTGTCACAGAATCGCTTACCTGTTCATCCATCGACTTGAGCGTTGGGATGGCGACCTGCGGATCGATCTGCCAGATTGCGCGCCGTATTTCGGGAATCGGCGCATCGCTGGGCTGCGCGCTGCGAACCAGATACGACAGGGTCACCGGTGTGAAGGCCCAATAAGGCAGATAGACCATCGCGGCATTGTCTTTGAGGCCGTTGATGCGCGTCTCGGCCACGACTCCGATCACCGTGAATGCATGATTGTCGTCAGGAACAAGGCCGGAGATCTTTCGCCCAATGGGATCCTCGCCGGGAAAGCCCTCGCGCACGGCTCTCTCCGAGAGGAGCGCCACGTAGGGATTGGCGCGATCGGCGGCCGTGATATTGCGGCCGCCGACGAGCGTACTTCGCATCGTGGGCAGATAGTCGGGATTGATCCAGCGCACGTTGATCGCCGGCTCCTGCCCTGCCGGCACGGGATGGTCAGGCCGGGTAAGATTATCTACCCAGGTTTCGCCCGTCAGCGGCGCTACGCTGGTCAAGGCCACCGACTGCACGCCTGGCAGTTGACGGAGAGCGGTGAGGGCGCGGTCGGCAAAAGCCAGCCTGGCCGCATTCTCCTTTGGAGCGATGTTGTCATATGGCGGCGCGAACAGGTCGGTCTGCGCCAGCGTGACATGGCTTGAATCGAAGCCGCGGTTCTGCCGCAGCAGATGAGAGAAGCTGCGCAATGCCAGCGAAGTGACAATGAGCAGGACCACCGTGCAAGCCAACTGTGCCGCCACCATCGCGTTGCGTGTGCGGCGACCTTCTTGGGTGTTGGCGGCGCGTTGTGAATTTGCCTGCAGCGCAGCTTGTGGGGCAACGCGCAGCGAACGCAGCGCCGGAAGGATTCCGAACGCGATTGCGGCCACTATCGATAGCCCCGTGGCAAGCAGCAGCACCGGCGTGTTGACGTGCACCTCGTCCAGACGCGGAACGTTAGCCGGCACTAGCGTGAGCAACAGCTGTATTCCCAAGAATGCCAGTGCAATGCCGGCTGCGCCGCCAATGAAAGCCAGCGCCAGGCTCTCGGCCAACCGCGACCTTATTAGTTCGGCGCGGCTTGCGCCCAACGCAGCACGCACCGCAATCTCGCGTTCCGCATTGACGGCGCGCGCCAGTTGCAGATTGGCTAGGTTTACGCACGCGATGAGCAGCACCGCGCCCACCGCCGCAAACAGCATCCACAACGCGCCGCTCACCCCCGACGCCACATCTTTCGCCAGCGGCGTCAGTGCGATCCCGAAATGAAGGGGCAGATGCGCAGAAAGCGTGTACGACTTCTGTAAAGCCTCCAGTTCGGCGTTGGCCTGGGCCAGCGTAACGCCGGGCTTAAGCCGCGCAATCGCCTTGTAGTTGAAATTGCCCATATCTGCGGTCAGATCGCGCTCGCTGGGCGTTAGCGTCCCAAACAGCAGAGCATCGCGTGCGAATTCCTGAAAGGCGATCTTCGGCGCCAGCGCAATCTGCGGAAACCGCATGCCCGGCGGCAGCACACCGATGACAGTGACCGGATGGCCTTGGATCCGGAGCGTTTTGCCAATCACCGCCCGGTCGCCTGCAAAGAGCATCTGCCAGCCTTCGTAGCTTAATATCACAACTCTTTCGGCGTTTTGCCGGGCATCGTCCTCGACAAAGTCCCGGCCGAGGATCGGTTGAACACCGAGCAGCCGGAAAAGATTCGGCGAAGCGATCACTGTGCCGACGACGCGGGGATGATCTGCGCCGAGAGCTACGCTCATTCCCTGTTGAGCAAAGATGGCAGCATCTTCAAGGGTTTTCGCGTCGTGCTTTAAGCGCAGGAAGTGCCTGTAATTATCGGGAATCGCCCAACGTTCGCTGCGCACCGCGCCTTGCTCCGTCTCGCGCAGGACGACAAGACGATCGGGGTCGTGAAAAGCGAATGGCTTGATCAACACCGCATTGACCACGCTAAAGACCGATGCAGCTGCGCCGATGCCCAGCGCGAGTGTAAGGATGGCGGTAAGCGCAAAGCCTGGCGCTCTGCGCAGTTGGCGCATGGTATAGCGAATGTCCCACGCGATCTGTTCGAGCCACGGCAGGCCGCGCTGCATGCGGTAGGTCTCGCGAATCTGCGTAAGGCCGCCAAACGCGCGCAAAGCGGCCGTGCGAGCCTGGTCGAGGTCCATGCCGTCGCGCAAGTTCTCTGCGATCGCCAGATCGATGTGCGCGCGAAGCTCTTCATCGAGATCGGCATCGAGCTTTTTCCGGCGGAGGAACGCTGCGCAGCGGTTAAACCAAACACGAATCCGACTCATAGGCATCTCCTAGTTCGACGGTGCGAGAAAACGCGCCATCGTAGCGACGATGCGCGCCCAGTTCTCAGTCTCGTGGTCGATCTGTTTTCGCCCATTGCGTGTCAGTGTGTAGAACTTGGCGCGACGACCTGTTTCCGATATGCCCCATTCCGCTTTAACCCACGCTCGCTGTTCCAGACGAAGCAAGGCTGGATAGATGGTTCCCTGGTTAAGACTGACAGTGTCCTCACTCACTTGTTCGATACGCCGTGCTATTCCATAACCGTGCAGCGGTCCCATCGACTCAAGCGTCTTCAGCACCATCAGATCGAGAGTTCCCTGTAATACATCTGATTTGCTTTCGGGCACCTCTTCCCTCCTATTGACTGCCTGCCTATAGATTCTTACCGTATAGGCAGAATGTCAACAGGTGCTGAGTTGCTCTCCATCTATGATTCGAATCTGGGTTGTTGACCGCAGGCCAATGCGCACATTGAGCTGGTTTTAGGCGAGGAGCGCTGGATAGGTCCTCATAAACGTTAGGACCCTATCAGGACTGCCCCATGCACGAAGCTGGGATCTGGGGCGGTGTTACGGGGCAGTTTTGATAGGGCCGTTTGAAGGAAGCCGTTGGCGGGGCGGATGCGGTGAGGGGCTATGGGATTTGAATAGCCGATTCCGGCTCGGACATCGTCTTTTCCTGGGTTCTGGACGGTCTCGAAAGGAGTAGGGGCTGAGAGATGACAACAGGACGGCTCTGTTCGGCGACTGAAGCTGGGCGGTTTTGGAGTGGTTTCGGTGCGAGCGAGCACGACGATGCGTTGGGTGCGCGAGCACTACATGGGGCGACCGGGATGATGGCGGTGTCGGTCATGTCAGATCAGGAGCAACTTCTGTCTATGCAGACCATCTCACCGTCAAGGGCAGACAGCTCATGCGGCAGCGTGAAGACGATGTGGAAGTATGACACCGGCAACAGTTCGGCCGAGCGCGCGGCCAGCCACTTGGCGCGTGCGTTGCCCTGGCACTTGGGACAGTGACGGTTGCGGCACGAGTTATAGGAGATGGCCTGATGTCCGCAGCCGGAGCATCGATCGCGATGACCACCCAGCACCGCCGTGCGGCAACGGACGATGGCGTCCATCACCTTGCGGTGCTGCCCGCCGAGATGCGATCCATGTCGCTCCAGGAAGCTGCTGCCACAAGCACGCAGAATGTCGGCCACCTCAAGGGTGGGCCGGGTCATCCCTTCACGCGCCTCCTCGAATGCTTCGTCTCGCTCGTTGTCGAAACCGTGAGCGACTCCAGCGGACTGGCGACAGCTTGCAGGTGCCGACGCGATAGATGCAGATAGACCGTCGTGTCGGCCAGCTTGGCGTGTCCGAGCAGCAACTGAATCGTACGGAGGTCGGCGCCGGCCTCGAGCAGGTGCGTCGCAAAGCTGTGCCGAAGCGTGTGCGGCGAAACTCGCTTGGTGATGCCAGCCGCCTTCGCGGCTTCGGTTACAGCAATCCAGGCGACCTTCGTGGTGACTGGCACGTCGGCCCGCCAGTTGTTCTCCATGCCCGGAAAGAGGTAGGTCCTCGGCTTCATCCAGCGCCAGTACTCGCGCAGGGTGTCCAACAGCTTCGGGCTCAACGGGACATCTCGGTCGCGACCACCCTTGCCTTGCTGGATGTGAAGCACCATCCGCCCGCTGTCGATGTCGGCTACCTTCAGCCGGCACAGCTCGGCCCGGCGTAGGCCGGTTGCATAGAGCGTCATCACCATCGCACGATGCATCAGGTTGCCAGTCGCGTCGATCAGCCGGGACACTTCTTCCTGACTGAGCACGGTCGGTAGACGCTTGTGCTGCTTCGGAAACGGGATCGCATCCGGCAGGTACGGCCGACGCAGTGTCTTTACGAACAGGAACCGCAACGCTGCTGTCCGTCCTTCGATGGTGCGTGGGGAGAGCTTGCGATCGCGAAACAGATGGACCTGGTAGTCGCGTACATGGTCCGGTCCAAGCTGCTCCGGCGGACGTCGGAAATACCGGGCGAAGTCCTCAACTGCGTGAACGTAAGACCGCACGGTGTTCGGAGAGTAGTTACGGCGCTGAAGTTCGTCGAGCATCAACTGGCGAAGATGGGTCACAGGCGAATCCTCCTTGTGACCCACACGCTACGCCCAACTACCGACCGTCCAACCAATACTGCAGCATCCGCCGCGCCAGCGGCTTAGTTCAAACGCGCTTGTCTGAAGTAAACGGCATACGGTCGGTTGGGTCAATGAGTGCATCGGCCTGTTCTCTCCATTTGAACTGTGCGCGACGTGCCTGGAAAAGTAAAACTGCCCGACGAGCGTGTTCTTCATATCGACCACCTGTTTGCGCGCATGCAGCGTCTTAATACATACGAAGCAAAGACGAACGCCATGACGAAAATCGGATCAAATTTATCCCAAGTACTGCCACCGCCATTCAGCTGTGAATAGAACGCGAGTAAAAGATTGATCGCGAGACCAGCATAAACCCACTCAGTCAATCGAGGCGCATTGGGAATGAGAAGGCCCATGCCACCAAGGATGTGGGTCACGCCAATCAGAGGAATGATATAGAGCGGGTATCCGAGCTGCTGATTGGCGACCTTCCATTCGTTGGAATCGCGAATTAGATATAACCTTCCGAAGTACACCCAGATGAAGGCGACAAGGCCGGTTATTACCGTCGCGGCTATTCGAGTTGCTCGACCTGCCCGCGCGCGTTTATTTATCGTGTGTTCAGCTTTCATATTAAAAGGGATCTCTTCTTGCGGTTTAAATGGCTTAAATCGTTCTGCAATTGGTCAGCTCTTGCATGCAACTGAAATCAACGCGCTGCATGGACGGGACGGCCTCCCGGTCATGCATTAACCGAGGGCTTCGAGCGAATCAGGGCCACGACGGAATGGCCTTCGCCAGGGTGGAACCGGACAATCAGCCGTCCGGTTCCGCCCGTTGCACCCAAAACAAGAACTTTCATGTTTGAGTTCAATCTTTCCTGACGTTAACGCCGCAGTTTCCAAGGAACCGGGCTGATTCAGCTTGCCCCGGACTTACGCCTTGCCGGCGTTCTGTGCAGCCGCAAACACATCGCGTGCGGACGTTGTGCCCGCTACGTGCTCCGAACCCGTGACTCCGAGGTCCATCCATCCCGCGTTGACGCTCTTATACATTTCTTCGGCAGGCCCAGTGTGGCCCTTCGGGATGCCGAACTGTTCGAACGCTTCCGCCCACCCTGCACGCGGGACTGCAAAGGCTTTTACGTCGAGTGTCAGGACTTCACCCAATTGTCCGGCCACTTCATCCGCGCTTACCATCGAACCCAGCTCGATGACGCGATGCCCTGACCACGCCGGCCCGATCAGAAGGGTTGCCACCTCTGCGCCGATGTCCCCTGACGCAACCATTGTCGATTTCTGGTTTGTAGGATTGTAGAAGACCGGCAGTGTTCCGCCTTGGGCGGCCTGTAAGCCAAAGAGAAAGTTTTCGAAGAAGCCGCCTGCGCGCACAAATGCGACCGGAGATGGCAGGCTGCAAAAACCTTGCTCCAAGAGTGATAAGGCCGTGATCATCCCCACCCCGCTTGTTCTATTCGCGCCCATCGACGAAAGCGCTACCACCCGCGGGGGCACTGCCTTGGTCAGCGCCTCGACATAGTTCGCAATCACGCCCTTTGCTTCTCTGTAATCAGGCGAGGGTGCCCATACGGCCGGCAACATAACAAACGCGCCCTCAACACCTTTGAGCGCCGCCGCTATGGCTGTCGCATCGTTCCAGTCTCCCTCTACCAACTCCACGCCTTGGTCTGCCCACTTCGCCGCCTTCTCGCGATTGCGCACAAGCGCTCGCACCTGTTTGCCTTGCTTCAGCAGATGCCGCGCGGTGGCGCTTCCAACTTTTCCAGTAATGCCCATGACTAAATGCATGCTCATTTCTCCTTGTTGTTCTTGCAGCGTTACGGACCGTATTGTTGCAGCCCCGTTTTTGCGTCGCAGAGGATCTCCTGAGTTCAAAGGTGAACTGAAGAGACGACCCATCCTAAGCATTGTTGGCGACGAGAAATGTCTGGTTCTTTTCCATGGACTTGGTCAACTTCTCAAAGTCGGCCTGAGTGGGTTGAGCAGGCAAGAAGTCTGTCCTGCCATCCGGATGCACCGCATCCTTCATCATTCGCTCGTGGTGATACGTTGACACACTCAGCACGCTGCACGGACGCTCACTCTTGTTGAAGAACGTGTGAGGCGCATTGGGTTGCACCACCAGGCTTTCCCCGGCTTCATACACGTCCCACTCGCGGTGCCCTGACTGTTCCAGTGTTCAATGGACAGCTTGCCTTCCAGAACATAGAAAAACTCTGCAAAGGGGTGCTTATGGAGGGGAATCCCCATACCCGGCACGACCGTGGTCTCAAAAATGGAGAACGTGTAGCCCGTGTTTTCTCCCAATGCCCTCCACAGCAACGGCATAGGCCCGATATCCAGTGCCGGGCCGCCTGTTTTGTTGTTCTTAATAACGTTGTGATGAATGACTTCTTCAAGCGGTGTGGGGAAGTTCGACATAAAACAATCCTTTCGTAAACGAAGTGAGTGCTCTGACGTGAATACCAGAGATTGTGAGTTGCGCAGCTAGCACTCCGCTAGTCCCGTGGGTTTCCACAGTTATCTGTCGCATGAATCGTTACAGACCTTTACACAGCCGATCCGATCGCCTCGATGCCCGAGGTGGTTGATCCTCGCGGACGCCTTGCTATGTGGTCGTCACCGTCACTGCCTGACGCGAGTACCGGCCGCTTTCCAGTTGCTGCACCATGAAGGCTGCCAGATCGGCCCGCCCAATCTTGTGCGCCTTCTCGCCGCCCTCCGTACTCAGCACCCTGGCAATGCCGGTCTTCTCAACGTCGGTCAACATAGGCGGCCGCACGAGCGTCCAGTCCAAGTTGCTGCCTTCGATCTCGGCCTCCATGCCCGCCTTGTCTACCAGCAGACCCCGCAGAAACGTCCGCATGAGCACGTGCTCGTTGAAGAAGCCGGCGTTCTTGACGCTCTCGCCCGCACCCACCACCGAAATCTTCAGCAATCGCCGTACGCCATTGCGCCGCATCGCGTCCACAATATTGTGTGCGGCGTTCGTTTCCATGGTCGTCACTTTCCACGGCGTTTTGCCACCTAGCGCGTCGATGACCGCATCCTGTCCGGCTACCGCAACGTCGACCGCAGCCGCGTCCAGCACGTCGCCCGCCACAACTCGGACGTTCGACTTCTTGTACTGCGCGACACCGCGTACAAAAGCCGTCACCTTATGCCCGGCCGCCAACGCCTCATTTACCAGCGCTTCTCCGCTCTTGCCCGCTGCTCCAATCACTAGAACTTTCATCTCACCCTCCTTCTTGTTGCCTCGTATATGGCCGCCCATCAAATGCGCCACCTGACGATTAGAGATCGTATCTAACCATTGGTTGCAAAATAATCAGTGGTGTTGCTTTCCATTGGTTATAAATCGACATTCGGTCGCAAAAACTCGTCAAAACGGACTAAGCTATTGAAGTGACATCTACATCACCAAGTCGCCGGGTAGAGCGCAAGGAGAAGTTGCGACGCGAAATCCTTGCGGCTGCCAGCAAAATGTTCGTGGATCGCGGTTACGAAGCCGTGACGCTTCGCGCGATCGCTAAAGAGATCGGCTATACGCACGCCGTGATCTATCAGCATTTCCCCGACAAATGGCACATTCTTGCCGAGTTGAGCAGCGAGACGATCGGGCTGATGGTTCAGAACTTCGACGCGATTGCCGCTAAGCACCTTGCACCGAAAGAGCGTCTTTTTGCGACTTCACGCGGCTTGATTCAATTCTGCATTGCCCATCCACAGCAGTTCCGTAACGTCTTCTTCGGGCCTGAGAACCGCAACGGCGTCCGCGCCGGACAATACATCAACGACCTTGGCGCGCCGTTGTTCGGACGTTTCGTCCAGCTCTTTTTCGATGTTGCCAAGGATGAAGGATTGCCAAATAGGGATGACATAGTGATAGCCCACACCTGGTGGTTTACGATCTTTGGCCTCGCCACACTCATGGTCATCCAAGGGGCTGTGCCTGACTTGCCTGACCAGACTCTCGTGGTCGAGCAAACGATCGCCACGCTTTGGGCGGGAGTTCAGGCTGTTCCGCGATTGCCGAAGAGTGCAATCTCTAAGCGATCCGGCCGATCCAGTGCCTCAAAGCAATAACAGCTTCTGTCTACTTAGGAACGTTGGAGGTACGCCCGTGGAGTACCAGGGCTCAACCACTTTTCCAAGGCCGAACCTTTCCGGTGGCACGAGAGGCCAGTAGAGCTGGAGACTTTGGGCGAAAGAAAATCCCAGCGGGCGCCACCGAAGCCTCTTGAAGTCCCGTCCCGAACACCACCTCAAGCCCAATTCCATATTTCTAATGGGGACAGACGAAACGTACCCCGTCAAGACGGCGGACATGCAATACCGCGTGCTTCACTCATTGGGGTACGTCCTGGTCGGGGTAGGGACCGCCATTGCTGATCGCCCCCCGCACAGATCCGTGCGAGCGGAACTACCGCACACGGCTCCTACCTTGGATGAGTAGCGTCGAAACGCACGTCAGGATAAGGATGCAGGATGCGAGGACGAGGTATCCATCGTTCGAAGGTCGGACGTATGCGTGCCCAGCTCGGACGACTGCGCTGACTGCGACGGCCAAGAAGAGATCGCCACAGTGTGCACAGACGGTCGCGGAAGCAGCGCAACGCTTTCAGGTTGTGAGGGACAGCATGATAACGGTAGTAGCCTTGGACGACTCGTTTCAGCCATTGTCCGACGACGTTGACGGGCTCATGCATCCGCTGGGGTAGCTTCACTTTTAACGCGTGAAGCGTCGCTCGCATTCGCTGAACCATCGTCTTGCGGCGCACAACACAATGACCTTTGGAGTTCGTCGCACAGTAGTGCTTGAACCCCAGGAACGTGAACGTCTCGGCCTTACCCTCACCACGCTGTCGCCGATTTGCCTGCGCGAGCCGACCGAACTCGATCAGTCGCGTCTTCTCCGGATGAAGCTCCAGCCCGAAGTCCGCCAGCCGCTCCCGAAATTCTTTCAGGAACCGCTCTGCGTCCTCGCGGTGCTCGAAGCCAACCACCAGATCGTCAGCGTAGCGGACTACCACGAGGTCTCCGCTCTCGCTACTTTCCGGCGCCATAGCTCAGCCCACAAGTCGAACACATAGTGCAGATACACATTCGCTAGAAGCGATGAGATCACCGCTCCTTGCGGAGTGCCTGCCTTCGTCTCCGACCAACTGCCGTCTTCCGATACTCCAGACTTGAGCCACTTGTGGATCAGTCGAAGTATCCGGCTGTCGGCTACTCGATGCTCCATAAACTTCATGGTCCATGCGTGGCTCATGTTGTCGAACAACCCACCTATGTCCGCATCGAGTATCCAGTTCACTCGCTTCCGTTGGATGCCCACATTGAGCGCGTCCAGCGCCTGATGCGGGCTGCGGCCTGGGCGAAACCCATACGAAAAGCCCCGGAAGTCCACCTCATATATCTGGTTCAGGATGGTGACCACTGCGTGTTGGACGAGCTTGTCTTCCAACGACGCGATGCCCAATGGCCGTTGCCGGCCTCAGGCTTTCGGTATATAAACTCTGCGCGATGGTTGTGCCCGGTACGCTCCACGATGTACTCGGCCATGGAGGTCAACTAAGCGCTCCTCCAGGCCTTGTTCATACTGCTGCCAACTGACCCCGTCCACTCCCGCTGCCGCGTTCCGCTTTAACGCGTAATAGCTTTCCCGTAGCAGCTCGACCGTAACGTGGTGCAGTAAAGCCGTGAACCGTTCCTGCTGCCTTGCCTGCGCCGTTCGGCGCACGCCGCCTAACCCCTGGGACACGCGTGCTCCGCTCTGTGTCGGATGCGTGTGTGGGTTCGACGTCGTTCTCCTTGGTCTGCGCCCTTCCCTCCGCTGCCTCCGCGGAAGTTTTACCCTCGTTGTTCGTCAGCTTCATAGGTACTGCGGATACCGAGGGATAGGCAAATGTTACGGGCTCGGTAACCGCGGTACTATGGCGCAGTCCGACTCCTCCAAAACGTACGTGTCCGGATCATGGTTATTTCACCTTCCCGGACCGGTCTGCTCGCGCAGACGCTCTGCAGGTCTCCCGGTTCTCGTGCACATTGTTTCCTGACGTGGACTCTTCGACTACGCCGAGCCCTGCGGCTGCTCGCAATAGCGCAGACCGCTGATGTTGCCTTCCCACCGACAGAAAAGGGTCGGCACTCGGTCCTTGATTTTCGGAGCTCAATCGTCCAGCCCGCCAGTACCTCTGTCTACGCTTCGCCGTGACTCCCTCGCGGAATCACGGGCAAGACTCGAGGCCAGAATGGAGTCGCTTCTCCTTTTCCGTAGGGCTCTTTCATCCCCTACAATGTGCCGGTTTATCCCGGGGCTCTCTGTCACCGCCACTTCCCAAAGATCAAGTCCCTTCAGAGATCGAAGAGGGAGCGAAAATGAAATGCCTTTCATTACGTGCGCTGTCGCTGCTGTTTCCGCTGCTGTTTCCGCTGCTCTTTCCGTTGTTCTTTCTATCGATCTTGGGGGCGAATCCGTCAATGGCGCTCGAAGCGACTACTACATTAGATCGACTGACGAGCAACAATACCAGCGCCTCCAGTTCATTTGCCGCAATATCGAATGGTGACATGGCTCTCGGAAATGTGAGTAAGGTTTCTCTCAAGAAAATGCTGCCGGCTAATTTTAGTGGAAAAGTCTTAGCTCACTGGATGCCCTGGTGGAAATGCTCGCAAAGTCCTTGCGATGGCGCTCATGATAAGCGCGATGTTGTGCGAGTTCACTACTCGACAGAGGATCCGGGCCAACTCGACAAGATCATCGAAGACATGATCTCTCGCGGCGACGATGGCATTATGGTTGCCGAAGCCAATTCGGGAGGTGCGGATACCGCGGGCGCCGTTGCCATGGCTCAGGAAATGCCGAAGTTTCCCAATTTCTATTTCTCGGTGAGCGAAAACCACTTGAATAAGATTCACTCACCAGGCGACCAGTTCAATCAGCTCATGGCCGATATGTCTTTCGCAGACAGTCATTATTTCAACCTGCCGAATTATCTAAGAATAGGCGGGCGGCCAGTGGTTTATATATTCGACAATGGTTCGATCGACTGGGCCAGCGCCGAGGCTCAGGCTCCGGGGCATCCTCTCTTCATCCTCGACGGCCCAAGTTACGCGTCCGGCGGCGTAGGAGGTTTCTATTAGTTCGGAGGCCTTCCGCGTAATGCTGAAGTTTCGAGCGCCCAGGCACTCAGTAAGCTAGCCTCGTTTTATTCCCAGGTCGCGGCAAATCCTGGACGCATTTATTCAGGATCTTTCTTCAAAGGCTTTGACGATCGCTACGCACCCTGGACCGAGGGACGTGCCGTGGACCAGGCATGCGGTCTAACCTTCGTCAGGTCACTCCCAGCTGTATCCACTTATCTGGAGTCGTCGCATTCCAATCTTCCTTTATTACAGGTTGCCACCTGGAATGACTACGAGGAGGGCACAGAAGTGGAAACCGGTATTGATAACTGTGCCGCGGTCAGCGACGGCGTTTCAGGGGTCGGTGATTAAACCTGTCCCTTCCTTCACCGGCGTAGGATCGGAGGAAACTGTCGATCACTATGAGGTCTATCTTTCCAGGGACGGCAAAAGTCTGATGGATGCAGGATCGGTCGCCGTGGGCGGCGCATCGCTCGACACAAACACCTTGGGCTTGGCCTCCGGAACATATAAAGCCTGCGTGCGGATGGTCGGAAAATCTCATATTCTGAATCACATCTCGCCTCAAGCCGACGTAACGGTAGGCGGGGCGTCCAAGCCTGGGCAATCTTCTCTCACCTTGCCTCGGCAACCTTCGGCGGAGATGGCGACACCTGCGGATAACACGGCATCTGTCAGTAGCAAACCTTCTGCGCTAGATGCGCGGGGGGATGTAGGACAGGCCGGACGTTTCCCTCCGTCTCGATGATCTTGGCGCACCGGGAAACGTCCGTTCTGTCCCCGCTCGTTCCGATGAACTTTTCCTGGCGGTCAACCCGACTTTTCGTTTACGTATACTGAACTGGACCAATTAACCTGGATGCCGTAACTTCTTTGACCTGCTAAGACCGATATGATTCTTTTATGAATGATTAAATGGATCGTACGGAAGATCGACTCTGAGGAGATTTCACGATGTGTATTTCGAATGTTCGCCGCCTCGCTACCTGCGTTGTTCTCGTGATGGGCTTTGCGCAAGCCGCATCCGCCGCTGACATCCTGATCGGCGATGCGAAATCACAGCCGGAAAGTTTGACCGTGGCTCCGGGCGGCATGCTGATCGTTGGTAGCGCCAGCTCGCCCTTTGTTTATCGGGTGCGTTCCGGTTCATCCACCGCCGAGAAGTTTATCGACGCCAGTGCAGAAGGCCCGGGGACGTTTTTCTTCGGCATGCTGGCGGACGCCTCGAGTAATACGTTGTGGACATGTCAGCTGACCCCGGTGCCGGATACCACTCCCGTGCGGCGACACACCGCCCTGAGAAGTTTCGATCTCACGACCGGCGCGCCGAAGATCCGATGGAATCTGCCAGGGGACAACAGTACGTGCAACGATTTTGCGATCGGACCGGATAAGGCTCTTTATATAACGGACACCGCAAATGGAAAAATTTATAAGCTGCCTGCCGGCGCATCCACTGCGGAACTATTCCTGGAGCATCGGACGCTCATGGGCGTCGATGGCATTACTTTCCTGGATGGCACGCTCTACGTGAACAACGTTATCTTCAACAAGCTCTACCGCATCTCAGTGGACGCCGCCGGCAAGCCGGGACAGCCTGTCGATATCTGGATGGACCAGCCGGTAAGTGGGCCAGACGGCATGCGTGCGGCGAATGGTAAGCTCTACGTCGCCGAAAATGGCAGCGGCCGAATTTCCGCCCTGACCGTCCATGGGGATAAGGCAAGCGTCACGGTGATCAAGGAAGGCCTCACAACACCAACCGGAGTTGAACCTGCCGGCGATACACTCTGGATCGCCGAGCGCGGCGCGGGCAAGGCCCTATCGATCCCCATGCCCAAATAGTTGGCTGACGCCGTTCCGAGACGTGAGAAATTCTGTCTGCCGACTGCCTGAAGGCGGCAAACGCGCTTTCCTGGACAGCGAACGACGATATCGTATCCATTCTGCCCAAGGCTATATGGAAGAAGCGCAATCCGGAGATGAGTAACCAGACGGGATTTGCACTTTCGCCGGAGAGTGCTTGGGCTTGGACTTGGGCTCACGACTCTACTTCGGTATCGACATCAGTTGCAGCGCGGTATACGAGCGGACTGTCCCCAAGTCTCCCGCTGAGTGACGATGGCACCCCAAAGCTTGACGGTCCAGTATCCGCGCTTGAGGATCCAAGACCGCGGTACGTCGGCAACTCCATCAGCTTGCCGAATGGTTATCGTGCCTCGTTTGTGGCGTCCGAAAATAGCGCGGTCTCTGTGGCCGACTCCCTGGCTGCGGTGTTGAATCAGGCTTCGTCACCGGTAACCGCCGTTGTGGCCTCTGGGGGTACCCAGAACGCCGCCTCAGTCACCTTGACGGCCAAGAGTCCTGGAGCACCCCAGAATGGGCCAATCCGGCTAAGCCTGGTTTCGACCCTGGTAACGGCGGCTCCCGCTAGCCTCAGCGGTGGTGCGGGCGTCGCGTACGACAGCGGTACGGTGACGGCAAACGTGAACGGAACATCGTTCGTCACCAGTTATGGCCAGCTGAGCAGCCCGACGGAAATAGCCGCATCGCTCGCTGCGGCTATCTACCCGGCTGGCCTGGGAGTAGTGGCCAGCGCAGGTGTCGATGGCGCTCTGACGCTCACTGCGAGCCAGGCTGGCACTGGAGGCAATGGCATTGCGCTGACGCTTTCCTCCAGCACCAACGAGCCTCAGCTATTTTCCTCCCCGTCCTTTAGCGGCGGTTCAGGGGTTCTCTCTGGGGGAACGGCCGGCTCTTCGGTGCCCACGACCGTATATAGCTACAACATCGCGAGTCCGACTGCGGGGAGTGGTTACGCGGCCAACGGCAACGTGCTCTATTATGATGACTTAATCAACGGCAATTGGAGCTTGACCTACGATACCCTGAACCGGGCAGGGACTGCGGCGGCAAGTGCCGGACCCTGGGCGACGCTGAATTTGGCATGGACGTACGATTCGTTCGGCAACCGCACAGCGCAAACACCGAGTGGAACTCCGGAGGGTTCTGTACCTCAAGCCCAGACGTTAAACTTCAGCGGCAGCAGCAACCATATCGGGGGTGTCTATCAGTACGACAATGCGGGCAACGTCCTCTACGATTCGATCAACGTATACGCCTACGATGCGGAGGGTAGAATTTGCTCAGTTTATAATCCAACGTTGCAAAGCTACACGCAGTACATTTATGACGCGGAAGGACGACGGGTGGGCAAAGGCGCAGCGAGTACGTCGACGTGCAATCCAGCAAACATCACGCTGACCAATCAGTATGTTTTGGATCAGTCGGATGAAGTAGTGAGCGAGTTGGATGGCTCAGGAAACCTTCTTCGGAGCAACGTGTATGCCAATGGTCAACTGCTGGCAACGTACGCCAACAACTCCACCTACTTCGCTTTGGCCGACTGGCTCGGCAGTAAGCGGGTTGTCACAAATCCGGACGGAACCGTGGCAGAGACTTGCGCGAACCTGCCCTTCGGCGACGAACTCACTTGCACTGGGGCACTGGAACCCAGCGCCCACCACTTCACCGGCAAAGAACGAGACTCAGAATCAGGCAACGACTACTTCGGGGCCAGATACTACGGATCGAGCATGGGCCGATTCCTGTCACCCGATCCAAGTGGGCTTTTCTACGCAAACCCATCCAACCCACAGAGCTTCAATCTCTACAGCTACGCGCAGAATAATCCCTTGAAAAATACCGATCCAACCGGGTTGGATTGTGTGTACTTTAACAACGCTGGAAACGCGGTTGAATCCATCGATCACAGTAGCAACTCAGGGGAGTGCGGCCAGAACGGCGGCGACTTCGTAAACGGCACTACCAGCGCCAGCCAAATTCAATACAACTCGAACAACGATACGTTCAACATTCAGAGTTCGAGCACTTTCCATAATTACAATTCAACGGCCAGCGCTCCTGGGGCACAAACTAGCGGAATTCCTTGCTACGGAAACTGCGATACCGCAAACGGATACAGCAGCTCTTTCAAACTACCGGGATTCACGGTGCAACTCGGATTATCGGGAAACTTGGGAGTTTGGGGCCCTCTGACTGGCGTGGGATTTATCGGTCTGATTGTCGACTCACACGGGACCACGGGAACCTTTAGAGGAGGGGGAGGCGGTTTGAGCGCAGGAACCGGGGCATCTGCCGGTCTTCAACTTGGAGTTTCGAACGGGAATGGCATATGTGCCTACGGAGGTCCCTTCGGAAATACAAGTGCTACGGCCGGAGCTGGCGTCGGTGGAACTCTCGATGGCTTCGTCGGATATGGCGATGGACCTGGTGGCCTCGTGTCTGGTGGTTCTATCACAGTGGGGATTGCGGGGGGAGCCGATGCCTCAGCTACGATCACGGGGACAACGGTCACTCCTTTTGGAGGCACCAAATGTCAGTAAGAAATGAGGCGGGCGTTCTTCAAAAATTATGCAAGCGCGTCGGTGTCGCTCTAGGATGCCTTGGCTTGGCTGGCTTCATCTGGACTGCTGGACTATGGAACCAACAGCTAAACACCCTTCCTCGTTCTGCCAACCCGATAGACGGGAGAATTTACGCCAGAAATATCCACGGAGTGGTTGTCTATCAGACGCGTTCTGAGCGAGACAATCTGGAGCGAATCCAAAACGGCTCTATAGCTGTCTTCGTGCTTAGTATCGTTTTGTCGCTACTTTATAAAAGGAAGTGGGGTCCAGAACCCAGTCTCGGGCCACCCAAGATAGGCACGGAGTAGCGTCCACGACAGTAGCCGAGTAGTTCACTATCGCATGCCTAGACGGATGCTACCGCACGTATTGAACATCCCGCGTCTCGCCAACACCGCTCGATCAGCCTCCTCTCCCTTTGAACCCGCTACCCGGCCAGCATCGTCAAAAGCGCCATGCTGCGCATGGGGTTGACCTGGACACACCACCCCGGAACGGGTGCTGTAGAGCAACCTTAGGTTGCTGTGCGGGAACCTATTGAAAACAGGCGGCTAAGAGAAAAACTCAAACCTGGTGACAAACCTGGTGACGACAAACCTGGTGACAAACCTGGTGACGACAAACCTGGTGACAGACAAACCTGGTGACACAAACCTGGTGACAGACGGGCCGTTTACCGAGGTAATACTATATCGGTCACGGTTACGTTCCGTCTGTCACCGGGTTGTAACCGGGTTGTACCACCGGGTTGTACCGTCACCGGGTTGTACCACTACCGGGTTGTACCACTCAGGAAATAATCTTTGTCAGGGGATGGCGAGATGATAGAGCGTTTAGGACTGTTGCACAGTCGCAAAGTAGGCGGAGTCGGCTTCGTCATAACTGCATTCGGAGTGCTGCTCTTCTTCGTTTTCTTTATAACAGCCTTGCATCTCAATGTTCGCGGCGCCTTACCACCGTGGTTAAGGCATGGAATGGATGCAGCAGGTATTGGCCTGTCAATTGGCTTTTTCATTAGTGTCGTAGCATTGTTCTTGGATAAAAGGCGTGGAGTGGCCGTGGTTTCAATTTTGTTGGCTTTGACTGTACTCTTTTTTATGGGAGAGGTGATTTTCAAATCTAACGATCGGGGTTTCCTCGTCGGTTTCGTCGGGGGAACCTGGTGACAGAGAGCGCCGGGCTAAACCGGGACATTGTAGGGGATGGAAGAGCCCTAGTGCGCCGGTTAAACCGGCGAGGTGCAGTGAATGCAAGAGTCATACAGTGAAAGATTAGCGATCTACACTGGCCCCGAGTCATGCGGAGTTGTACGCGAGGACAACGTCGAAGCGTTGACAGGGGAAAGTGCGGGCCGGTTATTCAGCCGCGAAACTTCACTCCGGAGCGCCGACGCTTTTAGGGTAAGCGGAAGGCGCCATCGGATGCGCCGTTATCGCGAGGCGTTTTCGAGTTCCGCGCGGTCGCAGACCCCGAGCACGCACCGAAGCACCTCGCACGGGAACCGGGAGATCCTGCGTTCTCCCATGTCGAAAATGGTTTGGGACGCATCGGGAAGTCTGAGGACGTACGCCGATGACGAACGAACGTAGGAAGTCGGACAAACCTGTACTACCGATGAAGTCCTCGAACAAAACCGGGCCACCGGTGGCGGAGAGGATGGAGGGAAGAGGTTTGACCAAGGGGAAGCCGCAACAGCAAAACGCGTCCCGGACACCGAGCCGGAGCGACGCGCCCAGTGCGCTGGAGCGGATACGACAAGCAGCAAAGAAAGAAAAGGAGATGCGGTTTACTGCGCTCTTTCATCAAATCTACGCGCTGGAAACACTGAGGCTAGCTTATCTCAGTTTGAAGAGAGAGGCTGTGCCCGGTGTGGATGGTGAGACGTGGCGGCACTACGGAGAGGATCTTGAGGAAAACCTCCATGATCTCTCCCATAGGCTGAAGCGAGGGGCGTACCGGGCCAAGCCGGTGGGTAGGGTGTACATCCCCAAGACCGCCGGGCGGCTGAGGCCGCTCGGCGTCACAGCGCTGGAGGATAAGATCGTCCAACGCGCAGCGGTTGAGGTGTTGAACGCCATCTACGAAACGGACTTTCTCGGTTTCTCGTACGGGTTTCGTCCAGGACGCAGCCAGCACAACGCGCTGGATGCGCTCTACAGGGGACTAGTGACGACGAAAGTCAACTGGGTGCTCGATCTGGACATCCGCAGCTTTTTCGATGCGATTTCGCACGAATGGCTCGTCAAGTTCATCGAACACCGCATCGCGGACCGGCGCGTTGTACGGCTCATCCAGAAGTGGTTGAACGCGGGCGTGCTGGAGGATGGGCAACGAATCCGAATGGAGGAGGGTACGCCTCAGGGCGGCAGTGCTTCGCCACCAATGGCCAATATCTATCTCCATTACGTTTTCGATCTGTGGGTTCATGCGTGGCGTGGTACGCGAGTACACGGCGATGTAATCGTCGTGCGATACGCGGACGACATCGTGATTGGATTCCAGATTGAATCGGATGCCCAACGATTCCGGATGGAACTCGCCGAGCGGCTTCGGAAGTTCCAACTTGAACTGCATCCCGACAAGACGCGGCTTCTGGAGTTCGGTCGGTTCGCGGCCGAAGACCGGGAACAGCGCGGAGAAGGGAAGCCGGAAACGTTCGCCTTCCTTGTCTTCACGCATATCTGCGGGAAGACAAGACGCAACGGTTACTACACGGTGTTGCGGCAGACGATTCGTAAGCGGATGCAAGCGAAGCTGAGCGAGGTAAAAGACGAACTCAGGCGACGCATGCACGACCCCATCCCGGAAGTAGGCCAATGGTTGCGGGCGGTCGTTGGTGGACACATCCGCTATTACGGAGTGCCCATGAACAGCTCCGCGCTGGGTGCGTTCCGACTACGGACAGGCTTGCTCTGGCATCAAGCGCTCTCGCGCCGCAGCCAGACTGGCCACGTACGTTGGGACCGAATGCGACGCTTGATCGACCGTTGGCTGGCTCCCGCACGCGTCTATCATCCTTATCCACTGCGCCGCATGCGCGTCATTACCTGAGGTAAGAGCCGGATGCGGGAAATCCGCTCGTCCGGACCCGTGGAGGGGGTCATGAGCAATCACGATCCCTACTCCGACCGGAAAAGGAGAAGCGACTCCATTCTGGCCTGGAGTCTTGCCTGTGATCTCGCGAGGGGTCGTAGCGAAGCGTAGACAGAGGTACTGGCGGGCTGGACGATTGAGCTCCGAAAATCAAGAACCGAGTGCCGACCCTTTTCTGTCAGCGGGAAGGCAACACCGGTGGTCTGCGCTATTGGCGAGCAGCCGCTGGGCCCGGCGTAGTCGAAGAGTCCATGCACGTCAGGAAACAATGTGCACGAGAACCGGTAGACCTGCAGAGCGTCTGCGCGAGCAGACCGGTCCGGGAAGGTGAAATGACCATGATCCGGACATGAACGTTTTGGAGGAGTCGGACTGCGCCATAGTACCGCGGTTACCGAGCCCGTAACATTTGCCTATCCCGCGGTATCCGCAGTACCTATGAAGCTACCGAACAAAGAGGCGAAGGCTTCGGCGGAGGCAGTGGAGGGAAGGGCGCAGACCAAGGAGAACGGCGTCGAACCCAACACGCATCCGACACAGAGCGGAGCACGCGTGTCCCAGGGGTTAGGCGGCGTGCGCCGAACGGCGCACGCAAGGCAGCAGGAACGGTTCACGGCTTTACTGCACCACGTTACGGTCGAGCTGCTACGGGAAAGCTATTACGCGTTAAAGCGGAACGCGGCAGCGGGAGTGGACGGGGTCAGTTGGCAGCAGTATGAACAAGGCCTGGAGGAGCGCTTAGTTGACCTCCATGGCCGAGTACATCGTGGAGCGTACCGGGCACAACCATCGCGCAGAGTTTATATACCGAAAGCCTGAGGCCGGCAACGGCCGTTGGGCATCGCGTCGTTGGAAGACAAGCTCGTCCAACACGCAGTGGTCACCATCCTGAACCAGATATATGAGGTGGACTTCCGGGGCTTTTCGTATGGGTTTCGCCCAGGCCGCAGCCCGCATCAGGCGCTGGACGCGCTCAATGTGGGGATCCAACGAAAGCGGGTGAACTGGATACTCGATGCGGACATAGGTGGGTTCTTCGACAACATGAGCCACGCATGGACCATGAAGTTTATGGAGCATCGAGTAGCCGACAGCCGGATACTTCGACTGATCCACAAGTGGCTCAAGTCTGGAGTATCGGAAGACTCACTCATGCTTTCCGAGTGGCTCAACGGCAAAAAATCGACAAATCCGGCAGCCTGCACGCCAGGTGTCTGTTTGAGTCTGTCCAACAAGCCAGCGAAGAATAATCTGCGCTTCTCAGTTGTGTTGTATCGCGGATTCACCGATACTGAGGCCAGTTGCGGGCTGAACTGTATGTTTGCTGCGACCGTTGAAGGGTGGAATCCCGTCGGTACAGCGAGCACCTTCGCATAACTCCGCAGCAGCAGGCTTGCGCCCGTGAGCAACACCACGACCAGGGCAATCTGGGCAACCGCGAACATCTTCCGCACCCATCCTCTGCTGCCAACAACACCGCGCATGCCGCTACTCTTGAGAAACTCGGCGAGGTTGATGCGGATGACCATAATTGAAGGCAAGACTCCAAACATCAAGCTGGTTATAGCCGTCACTCCGATGAGAAAGACGAACACTCTCAAATCCAACGTTGCATTTTCCATCCGCGGAATATCTCCCGGATTAAGTTGCAGCAACAGATGGAGAAAAAGCCATGCCACAGCGCACCCTGTACAACCCGCTGCTACTGTGAGCATCAGGGATTCCGTCAACATCTGTCGGAGTAATCGTCCTTGCTTCGCGCCCAACATTGCCCGCATGCCTAGCTCCTGTGTACGACTCGCCGTCCGCAACAGTAGAAGGTTCGCCGCGTTTGCGCATGCAATCAGCAGTACGAGCCCTACCGCTCCCAGCAAGAGATTCATCAGCGGTTTGACCGGGCCAAGAACCATGTCGCGAAGTGGTTTGAGAACAGCAATGAAATCACGATTGCCGGGGCTGTGCAGTTTATCAAGATGGCTCACTATCGTGGCCAACTCGGTTTGCGCCAGGCTCAACTTCACGCCGGGCTTTAGACGCCCAACCGCAAAGGCTCCGCAGTCTGGACAAACCATCTGAGTGGATGGCACCCAAAGCTGCGTCCTATCGATGTTTCCATACCCCGCAGCGAGATCACTGCTGTGTGGATACTCAAAATCCGATGGCATTACGCCAACTATTTGATAACCTGCTCCATCGAGATGCACCACGTGACCAAGAATCTCGTTCTTTCCTTCATACATGCTTTTCCATAGCGCATGACTGATAATGACAACCCGGCTGTTGGCCGGTTTCTCATCATTTACATCGAAGGAACGGCCAATCTCAGGCTGAGATTGCATAGCCCTAAAAAAATCAGCATCGACCCTTGCCGTGCCAATTCTCTCTAATTGGTCACCTTCCGCTAAATTGAAGGTAGTCTGCTCAAAGAATGTCATCGCAGTAAAGGAAGTGCTTTGCTTTTTCAATTCGAAAGCATCTGCAAAAGTCGGGTTGAACACTTCTGCAGGTACATTCATGTGAAGCAATTCAAGGCTCGGCGTATAGATATAGACGATCTGCTCTGAATCTCCGTACGGGAGCGAGCGCAGTAGTACCGCATCCACCAAGCTGAAGATCGCCGTGCACGCCCCGATCCCCAGGGCCAGCGTCAGGACCGTCATTGCCGTAAACGAACGGTGCTTTGTTAACGTCCGCATTCCGTAGCGAACATCCTGCACGAAATCGTCCATCCACGCCACGCGCCTCGTAGCACTCCTCCGTCGCCTGCGCTACGCTGCCGAACTCTTTTTTTGCCATGGCCCGGGCCTCCTCCGGAGACATGCCCCTTCCGATGTTCTCCTCGATAGCATGCTCGATATGAAACCGCAACTCTTCGCTCACTTCAGCATTGGTCGAATCCTTCGCAAAGAACGATCGCATTCGCCGAAATGGACCTCTGCACCACACGCATACCCGCTCCGCTCAGACAGCCTTCAAGACACCCTGGACGGCCAGGGACAGCCGGTCCCACAACCTTTCTTCCGCCTTCAATCGCTCCCGCCCCGCTCGGGTAAGCAAGTAATACTTGGCGCGTCGGTTGTTTTCCGACTCGCCCCACGACGCCTCGATCCATGCCTGATGCTCCAGGCGGTGCAACGCCGGATACAGCGCTCCCTGGTTCACCCTCAGGACATCTTTAGAGAGCTGCCGAATTCGCTGCGCGATCGCCCACCCATGCATTGGTCCCAAACTCAGCACCTTCAGGATCAGCAGGTCCAGCGTTCCCTGCAGTAGGTCAGCCGATTTCGTCACGATCTCTCTTCCCCTCAGTGATTGACAGAAAGCATACCCTACCGGCTGATTCGCTGCAATCCGCCTGAGTGTCGGGAACAGAGTCGAAGCGGGCAGGGGTCGGGCCCGGAAGCGTGCCCCCGGTCGTGGTGAAAGAGAAGGACATCCCGGTATGTGATAGCTGGTCCGGTCGGCTATACATCGCCGGGCGAGGCGATAACCACCTTGTAACAGTGGGTGTTCTTCGACATAGTTAGTAGTCTCACCGGTCTTGAAGGGGAGGACCGCGTTTAGGGCCTATACATTTTCTATCAAAGAACAAAGCCCTAATAAATCAGCCAAAACGAATTTTTTACGTCTTCCTGTCCCGCATCCCCCCACAGAGCGGTCTCAGCTTGACCACCCCACAACTTTGCATGCTCTCTCCAGTACAGCTCGACACCTGCAGCCATTTGCGAGTCCTGGCCGCCGCGTGAGACGCTGGCAGGAGATTTCTCAACCGCTTCACAAACGGCCACGCACAAGGAGGGACTGTTAATGCGGGTTCTGCGAGTAGGAATTGTCGGTGCCGGTGTTTGGGGCGCTAATCATGCCCGGGTCTTCGGGGTGTTACCGCAGACAGAGGTGGTTGCCGTGTGCGACGCGCAGCCCGATCGCGCCCGGAAGATGGGATCAGAGTTGGGAACAACCGCCATCTACACTGACTACCATGCGTTGATCGCAGATCCAGCGGTGGAAGCAGTATCGATCGCGACGCCTGACTTCACGCACACGCCGATCATTCTGGCCGCTCTCGGCGCCGGCAAGCATGTTCTCAGCGAGAAGCCGCTTGCGACCACGCTGACAGAGGCAGAAGCCATCGCCAAGGCGGCCGCCGCGTCTAAAGGAAAGCTCATGGTCGACTTTCATAATCGCGTGAACCCGGCGATTGTGCAGGTCAGAGATAGCATTGCGTCGGGTGAGATTGGACGCCCGATCCATGGCTACGCACGCCTGAGCAACACGACGTTCGTTCCCCTGCAGATGCTCAGTTGGGCATCGAAATCGTCTGCGCTTTGGTTCCTTGGGAGCCATGTGGTCGACGTTTTACGCTTTGTGCTGGACGACGAAGTGAAGCGCGTGTTTTCGGTATCCCGACGGGGTGTATTGTCGGGCCGCGGCGTGGAAACCCAGGACGTTCATCTCTCGACTCTCGAGTTCTCGAAAGGTGCGGCCGTGGTGATGGAAAACAGTTGGATCCTGTCGCCCGATAATCCCATGGTCTTCGACTTCAAGCTGGAATTCGTGGGGGATCAGGGGCAGATCCAGGTCGATCCTTCGCATAACGGGACGGTTCGCCGCTTGACCGGAAGTGGCCTCAAGTACTCTGACGTTTTAGGAATCGTTCCGACGGGAGGAACGCGGGTCGGAGGTTTCGTGCTCGAAGCCATCGCCCGCTTCGTCGATGCTGTGCTCGAGGACGCTCCGCTGCTGGCCGGTGTGGAAGACGGACTCGCGGCCACCCGTGTGCTTACGGCGATAGAACACTCCGTGGAATGCGGACTCCCAGTGAATCTATGAAAAGATGAGAGCCTGAGGCCGGTTTCAAGGTCATCGGTTTTATGCACTGCAACTTCGCGCACCGAAATGGGGAATGACGATGGGTTTTACAGAATGGTTTGGCCTGGCCGGCAAGCGAGCGCTCATTACCGGGGCGAGCCGCGGTCTTGGCCGCGAGATGGCACTTGCGCTGGCGGAGGCGGGAGCCGATGTCATCATCACCGGGCGCACCCAGGCATCGCTCGAGGCGACCGCAGCCGACATCCGGGCGCGTGGACGGCAGGCGTGGACATTCGTCGCGGATATGGGGGTTCCGGAGGAATGCCAGTCCTGCTGCGAACGAATACTGGCCGAATTGGCGCCGATCGATATTCTGATCAACAACGTAGGCAATCGGGAGACAAGCGGCCCCATTCAAGAGGAGACGCTCGACAGCTGGCGCGCCGTGATCGACCTTAACCTTACCAGCTGCTTCCTCGGCACCAGGGTGATCGGAGCAGCGATGCTCAAGCGCGGCCAAGGCGGCCGCATCATCAATATCGCCTCCATCAGCGCGCTCATCGCAAACCGTGGCATCGGCGGCCGCACCTACGAGACAGGGAAGGCTGCGGTGCTGCACTTTACTCGCTGCGCCGCAGCCGATTGGGCGCCGCATGGCATCACGGTGAATGCAATCTGCCCCGGTCTATTTATGACCGACGTAAACCGGGAATGGAATGCAAAGCGCCCGGACGTGATTGATGCTTTTGTGCAGAACGTGCCGATGGGGCGGCCCGGAGAGCCCCATGAGATTGGTCCGCTCGCCGTTTACCTGGCGAGTCCGGCAGCCGCCTATGTCACCGGCGCTGCCTATGTGATCGATGGTGGTTACACATTATGGTAGAGCTGCGATTAGGAAGGCTGGCGCTTGTATCAAGAATCATCCATACAGGCGGTGAATCGTTAAACGATGCCCTTAGGTAAAGCATGTCGCGGACTACCTGGCAGGGTAGTCCGACCGGCTGCGGGAGAGGCTCCTTCATAAGCGCGCACGAAAGGCTGCAATGGCAGCGAATGGTCTTGACAGGCTGCGGAAAAAGTCTCTGTAAGCGAGAAATCGCTCCCTCAGCGGCTAAAGCCGGATTTATTGCAATGGAGTTATGTACGGGCTAAAGCCCGTACCCTTCAAAGAATTGAGTTCTTCCGCAGCCTGTTTAGCGGCTCAGGTACGTTTTCCTCGCCTTGCCATGTTGCCCAAGGAGGAAAACGTACCTCAGGGCCTAAAGGCCATCGAGTGTAGTGGTTTGTTGGCACGGCCTAAAGGCCGCGCCCTACCCAACGTGATCGCACTCGAAACCATTCAATCAGGACTTTTCCGCAGTTTGTTGAGCCCTCCATCTCATCACATTGAACCGGCGGTTCGCCCTATGAACGCTGAGAACAAGAGCCAACTTTCTTCTCGAAGCAATCTTGCCTCGCGCAGAGGCCCATCTCAATTTATGTGGTCAGACATAAATTGGTGACTGTCCCTCCTCGGTCGAAGCACTGGCATGCGGGAAGCGCCCAGGGCTTAGAACAGGGTCGAAAGCTTACCTAGAAATGCTTGACGGACAGAGAAAAATTTCCATCCTAAACCAGTACTCGATCCAGCAGTTGGTTCACCGCCCGGTCGCTTTCGATGAACGCGTTGCGATGATCCATGGCGCCGGAGAGATCCGAGTTCGAAAAAGCAATTCTTCCAAACGGCCCGTCGCGGAGAGCCTGACGAGGAGCAGGATTTCCGTTTAGACCAAAGAAAAAACCCGGCTGGGGATTAATAAACGCATGTCCCCACCGATTGAGAACGATTCCCGCGATGTCCCGCTTGGCGTCGAAACCCGAAGCCGCGAACATGTCCATCATCTGCTCGCGTATCTGCTTTTCGTATTCCATGAAAGAGGTCGACAGCAGTTCTGCGCGGCCTAATTTACCCTGGTCGGCCAACGGAAGGCCCGGTTTCGCAAAGTCCACCTCGAAGTTAAGCACCGTGGGAAGATCGGGGCCAACGACGGGCGTATCCACACCAAACTGCGCACACTTACGTACATTGATAGAGCGGCCGAAGCCCTCGAACCACCCTCCGCCGGCGAGGCCAAGATCATAGAGGAACCGCCAGTTGCGAAGCGCCACGTTGGCCAGAAGATAGGGCGAATAATAAAGCTGTGCATACGCGTTACGCCGCGTTTCGTCCAGGTCTCGCACCACGTGTTTGGTCATCCATCCCCCGCCGGCCATCACTACCGTCCTGGCCTTGATTCGCTGCGGGCGACCATCCTTTACATAAACGATCGAAACAAACTCCGACTTTGCCGGCTCTCCCATATGCTCGACCCGCACAGCCGTGGAGTTGAGCCGCAACCGGACACGCTGCCCTGGCAGATCCAGAGCGCCGAAGTTGATGGGGTTCTTCCAAACCGCCTCCATGCTCCGAGGACCGTCGAAGGCTGCAGGGATGAGCGTTTTCACCATCAGACGCACCATGCCCGAGTTTCCGCCGGGAAACATCTGGATGCCCGTCTCCATACTGTTATCGACGGTCGGGACGGTTTTGTCCCATTCGTAAATAAGAAAGGCCGACAGCACATCGGGGCCGAGGCCGAATCCACCCGCGTCTTCACTTGTTCCCAGGCGTATGGTCTCCCGGCTTACGCCATAGGTGCGTACCAGGTAGTCTTCGATGGTCATGCTGTCTAGCTGACGGGAGACCGCGTCGCCGGGATAGTCGTAGACCAAGGGCGGTACGATCGACCGATTATGTTGCAAGGCCAGCATCTCCTGGCGGGTCTTTTCAGAGAAGGGCGTGCCCTCCAGATTTTTTCCCCAGGGATCCTTCACCCAAATTCCCGGGCGATGACCGTACTTTGCGCCAAAGAAGAAGCCATACGCGGATTTGCCGTCGATCGAGCCTGAGCCGTACGGGCTCCTGGGTAAGGAGATCTTCGGCCCAGGCCCCTGCCACTCCTGATACGACTTGAAGGCGTTCCAGTCCAAACCCATCGCATCGTAGACGCTGCTTAAGAAACTATTAGGGTAAGGAGGCTGGAAGTGCACGGATCCTTGAGGACCATAGAGACGATGCCCATCGACCTCGAACTCGTTGCGCTTGGCCACACCGCCGAAGACGGCCGCGTTGTCGAGCACGATACAGTTGCGACTGGCCCCTGTTCGTTGATGGAAAAACAAGGCCGCAGATACCCCGGAAAGACCTCCTCCGACGACGGCGCAATCGTAAATCTCACCGGTATCGGTGACTTGAGAAGAGATTTGGTCATACGCGCCGTCGCGAACCGCGTGCGCATTGTGCACAACCTGCTCGCTGTTGCCGGCGGAGAGTTTGTAGTCGCCCTCGCCGGTGTACCCAGTCCAGGCGGAGGTAGCTGCTCCGTTTGCCTGAGCAAGAAGTTGGAGGGGAGAAGAGGTCACTGTCAAACCGGCCGAGGCAACCAGTGCCCCTTCGAGAAAGTCACGACGGGAAATCGGCTGATTGAGACCGAGAATCTTGTCGAGGTGCGGGCAACGTTCTGACATTTGAGTTTCCTTTCCTGGAGTGGCAATGAGTTACTTCGATCCACCAACCACCTGCTTCTCCACATTATCGTCCACTCTGGATTTAGAGACATTGTGCGAGTGCTCGGCATAGTGCTCCGTCGGGTCCGTCGGGTCCGTCGGGTCCGTTGGTCTGTTGCTCCGTTGCCTTGCGATCACCACTCTTTTGTCTTGACGATTGTTCATTCTTGGAACTAAAGTGTTCCTCGTCTGCCACGGAGTGACAGAGGATTTACGGAACCATCCGCGTTTATTTGAGGAGAGCTGAGTGCTTATGAATTTTTCGCGAAGACATTTCTTGCACACAGCGAGTGCCGCTGTGGCCGCGTCGGCCATGCCGTCAATGCGGACAGCCGGTGCAGAAGAGATCTTGTTCGCTGCTAACAACAAAGCTGCCGCGCGGCACTCTTCGGCAATCATGGTTGGGTACGCTGCTATTGCCTGGGACGGGAACGACACACAGGCTATGGAAGATATCTCTTCCCTCGGCTATCCGGGCATTCAGATTCGAGGCAATGCCGTAAAGGAATTTGCCGATCCTCACGCCTTGAAGGAACTTCTGGATCAGCATCATTTGCAACTCGCAGCCCTTTCGAGCGGCGACGTGTTGATTGACCCGTCTCAGCAGCAAGCCAATCAGGCCATGCACGAAGCCAACGCAAAGTACGTTCGCGCCGCGGGAGGGAACTTTCTGCAGCTGATCGGAACCTTCGGCCATAACAAGACCACCTTCTCGGATGAAGACTACAAGCGGCAGGCGAAGTTGTTCACCGAAGTCTCAAAGCGGGTATCTGCCTATGGCGTAAAGACCGGCCTTCACAATCACATGGATACGATCGCGCAATCGCCGGAACAACTCAAGAGGATCATGGATGCCACTGACCCCGAGTACGTTCACCTGCTGCTCGATACCGGGCACTATCAACAAGGTGGCGGAGATCCCGCGGCGGCGGTTAAGAAGTATGCGGACCGGCTTATCTGCTTGCATTTGAAAGATGTAAAACCATCGTCGTTGCCGGCGGGGTACGAATTTACGGAGTTAGGCCACGGCACTGTGGACTTTCCCGCTGTGATCGCTGCCTTGGACTCGATCAAGTTCCACGGCTGGGCGACCGTCGAACTGGATGGTAAGCGCACCGGCGCCGTGACCACCCCAAAGGAGTCCGCAGCCACGAATAAGAGGTATATTGAACGGACTCTGGGCTTGCAGGTTTGATTCGGGCGCTATGGGCGTGCCATTGGCTCGCATTTAGCAGCAACGGTCATGACGAACGGGGTTGAATGAGGCCCCGTCGAGGCTCAGTCGAGGCCCGCCGAGGAGTGTCTTTCTCCACGGCTATGATAATTTAAAGAACGAACAATGAGACATTTTGCGCTGAATGGGAAGCAGTCTGCTTCCAGGAGAACTCCGAGAAACATCAATCGAAACCTGATCTTTAATCTGATACGCGTGCGACAGCCAATTTCGCGCGCGGAGCTCTCTCGTCGGACAGGTTTGCAGCGGAGCACCGTCTCACTTATCGTCGAGGAACTTATCGGCGAACAATGGATTGTGGAAGGCGAGATCACTCAAGCCCCGCGTGGGCGCCGCCCCACCATGATCCAACTGAACAGTCAACGTGGCGTTTTGGGCTTAGACATTCACCCCTCCGAAGTGACGATTGCTGTATCCGACCTAAGTGGCAGAATCGTTTCTCAGAATGTCTTCAATCTTCCGTCTGACAGCACCAAAGCTCTTACCTCTGTCCTTGCTGGCATTGGGAAGGTGATGAACGCCAACAAGACGATGCAGTTTGATGGCGTTGGCATCTGTCTGCCAGGCCGCGTCGATCGCGATTTGAAGAAGTTCATCTTTGCTCCTCGCCTCCGCTGGCCGATCGCCGAGCTCAAATCGAGAATCCAGCAGGCCACAGAACTGCCAGTTGAAATGGATAATGTCGCCAATGCGTGCGCGTTGGCGGAGGTCTGGTTCGGCGACAGTGACGGTGAGCACGATCTGGTTGTCGTTAACGTCTCGGAGGGAATCGGGACCGGCATCTTCTCCAACGGAAAGATTCTGCGCGGCGCCAATGGAATGGCCGGGGAGTTCGGTCATGTGGAGCTCTTCCGTGATCCCGGTCTTTTGTGCGAGTGTGGAAACTCCGGCTGCTGGGAGACCCTGGCATCCAATTCCGCGGCTCTTCGCTATTTCCGCGAGTCTGCCGCCGCGGAAGCCAACGAAGCCAACTTCGATCGGCTTCTCAAGCTCGCTGTAAGCGGAGACACCCATGCCATCGAAGCATTGACCAGGATGGCAACGTATCTCGGCCGGGGAATCCGTATGCTCGTATCCGGTCTCGATCCCAGGGAGGTCGTCATCGTGGGGGATATCACTTCCGTCTGGCATCTGGTCGAGCCCGTCATCCATGAAGAAATCAAGCGTAACTCTCTCTCCAAGCCTCCGCTTCTCCGGCGAACCAATCACGGCAGCAGCGCCCGCCTTAGAGGCGCCGTCGCGCTGATTTTGAGCAGCGTCTCCGCCTGAAGCTGAGTTTCGCCCGCAACCAACCCGCACATCGTTAGGCCCTGGAGCATCTTCACAAAGGGTGTAACGAAAGAATATGCGCTGGATGCAGGTGTTCCATAAAAGAACAGCTGCACGTAACCACCCCCACTCCATCGCAGTATTTATAAAAATACTTTCATTTGCTGTTTATCCATCGAAAGCTTGTACAGACCGTCTTTTTTTCTTTTCTTCCTTTTTGGGCAGCAGAATCCAGTGTTTTAGTCATTGTGGGATTTTGACTTGACATTTGTTGCTTGTTGGAACTAATTTGTGACCGCGCAGAATTTTGAGAGTTGTCACCGACTTCTAGTCTTTCCACGTGACCGCATCTCACGCAGATTGTTCCTAACCTTGGAGGCTGTCTATGCGGTTTGTTTCGTCGCGAATTTGGCTTATGTGCGTCGCTGTTTTATTCGGCGCTACGGTCTTGTATGCCCCGCAATTTGCGGCGGGTCAGCTACTTCAGGGAACCCTGAACGGTTATGTCACAGACTCAAACCAGGCAGCCCTTGCGGGCGCCACCGTATCGGTCACCAACGAAGCGACAAATTTGACCCGGGTCTTTACCACCAACTCTCAGGGAGACTTTACCTTTGTCACCCTTCCCCCGGGGACCTATACGCTGAAGGTGGATGCAACCGGGTTTGGAACCTACTCGAAGACCGGCATCGTCGTGAATGCAAATGAAGTGACGCGGTCGGATGTTGCGCTTGCTGTCGGCCGAGTCACTCAGGATGTGACCGTTTCGGCTCAAGCCAGTACGCTGCAAACCGATCGCGCCGACGTGCGCAGCGACTTGACTCCAAAAACCCTCAGCAATCTTCCCATCCCTCTGGGCCGCAACTACCAGCAGATACTCGCGGTGGTGGTGCCGGGAGTATCGACTCCGCAAAGCGGCCAATCCTTTGGAGCGAACGCGACGCGCGCCGTGGCGCTTACAGTCAACGGTGTCAGCACCGCGAGTAACTCCTACCGTGTGGACGGCACGAGTTCGACCAACTTCAACTCAAATGGCAATCCACTGTACAGTCCCGCCCTGGACGCGATTGGAAACGTCAACGTGGTGACCAACTCCTTCGATGCGGAGCAGGGCTTGGCCGGAGGCATCGGCGTCAATGTCACGACTAAAAGCGGCACCAACTCGATCCATGGCTCGCTGTTTGAGTTCCACACCGATCGCGCCTTTCAGGCGTATCAATGGGGCGCTAACGGCGAGCGGCCCAAGCCCGAATACATCAACAATCAATTCGGGGGAACTGTTGGCGGACCCATCAAGAAAGACAAGCTTTTTTACTTCTTGAGTTACCAGGGAACCTACGTGCACGTGGGCAACGCGCTCTATGCCGAAAACCCAACTGCAGCGATAAAAGCCGGCGACTTTTCCAACTCGCCGACGCCCATCTATGACCCCGCCACCGGCGACGAGCAGGATTGCTTGCCGGGCGGTAACGCGAAGTTGTGCGGTACGGGGCGTACGGCGTTCCCCGGCAACATAATTCCTCAATCGCGCATCGACCCGGGCGTGCTGGCTCTGCTGGCTTACGCTCCGTGGCCGGAACCCAACGCGCCCGGCACGGGCAGCCTGGGTCTTTCCAGAAATTATTTAAGTACCGGAGTGACGGGAGAAAACCAAAATCAGTGGGATAGCAAGCTCACCTGGAATCCGTTCAGCAAGCTGAGCGTATTCGCCCGGTTCGGCCTGAACGATATCTCCTGGTTCAATCCGCAACAATACGGTTTATTAGGCGGTCCAGGTTTTAGCCCCTCCAACACCGCGGTAGGCAATGGCCTGGGGCATGTCTATAGTGGAACCGCTTCTGGTACGTATATCTTTGGCCCGACCCTGATCGCAGACGCTTACTACGGATACTCTCGCAACAATGCACAGGCACTTCCGGAAGGGTTAGACCAAAATCTCGGCTCGACCCTGTTGGGGATTCCTGGGCTCGCAAGCTCCGATCCGCGCGAGGGTGGCTTACCTTCGTTTCAGATTGACGGCTTCGGAGGCTCGGGATCGAATATTCCCGAGGCCACCTTGGGGCCTGCGAACAATTTTCAGCCTCAGTACTACGGCAACGTGGAGAAAGAATGGGTGGGAAATGTTACCTGGGTTAAACATACCCACAACATTCGCGCCGGGGTGGATTTTGATCAGCAGCAGGACAACGAGAATTTTGAGGAAGCTACCAACTGCAATTACTGCACTGGATCCGGTGGGTTTCAATTCTCGCAGGGAACGACACAGCTGAACGGCGGCCCAGGCGGGAATGACTACAACGCGTTTGCTTCTTTTCTGCTGGGTCTTTCTTCTAACGCGGGCAAGGTGACCTTGATTCCGCCCCAATACAAGGATTATCAGGACATACTCGGCTTCTATGTTCGTGATCAATGGCAGCTGAACCATAAGCTGACGGTGACCTATGGCACGCGCTGGGACTACTATCCCTTTCCCAACCGTGGCGGCCGGGGGCTGGAATATCTCGACGTGTTGAGCAATCGGCTGATTGTTTGCGGAGTAGCGGCCAATCCAAAAAACTGCGGCATCACGAAGGATGATCAGCGTTTTGAACCCCGGGCCGGCATAGCCTATCGTATACACAACGACACGGTCTTTCGCGCCGGATATGCGCTCAACACCGACTCGACCAATACCGGTGGCGTTCTAGGGAATCGGCAGAACTTTCCTGACAACAACACATCCACCATTCCTACGACCAATAGTTTCGCTTACGCCACCAGCCTCCGCCAGGGGCTGCCCCCGATCGTGACTCCCGATTACAGTTCGGGCAGCGTGGCGGTACCCAAGACTACAGGCGTGTTTACCGTGGACAAGCAGAACTATGTGCGCGGGTACATCCAATCGTGGAATGCCACGCTGGAGCAGGAGGTGTCAGGCTGGCTGGTGTCGATAGGCTACGTCGGCACCCGGTATATCAATCCGCAATCGGCCATCAATGAGAACTGGGGCAGCATAGGCACGGGCTCTGCCGGTCAGGTGCTCACGCTGCTCACTGGACGAACGGCTACCACCACGGGAATCGGCCGCTACGGTACGAATAAATACGATGGATTACAGGCCAGGGCAAGTCACGCGTTTGCTCACAACTATCAAATCACGGGGACGTATACCTTCGCCAAGGCACTGGCCTTCGCCGGCCCCGGTGTAGCCATTCCACAGTATTACCGCTTGAACTATGGCAATGCGGCAGGCCTTGCGCGCAATAGTGCCGGCATCGCTTTGACCGCGGCCAGTCCGTTTGGAAGAGATCAAAGGTGGTTGGGCAGCGGGTTAGGGGCGCAGATTCTGGGAAGATGGCAGTTCGAAGCAGTATCGACGCTTCGCACCGGCACCCCGTTCACCGCAACGGGATCGTCTACAACCCTGAATGCCAGCGGCTCAACCCAATTTGCGCAGTGCATCGTTCGACCGCAAAAGCTAGGTGGCATCCGTCAGTGGTACAGCAGGACCTCGTTTACCGAACCGGAAACGGGCCACTTTGGAAATTGCGGCACCAATACCTTGTGGGGACCTGGGCTGAATACGCTGGACACCGCGCTTTCCCGTACATTCCCGGTCTTCCGTGAGTCGCAGATGGAATTTAGGGCGAGCATGTTTAACACCCCAAACAATCCACACCATTCGAATCCAAACAGCAGTTTAACCAGCAGTTCGTTCCAGCAGGCTCTCGGTATTGCAAACACAGGCCGGGATGGTATCGATCAAAGAACTGTACAGTTGAGTCTCCGTTTGGTCTGGTGACGCTTATTCCGGGCCAAGTGCATGGCAACGTCAAAGCGATTTCGAACAGCGTACGGTATTCGTGAAGGAGAAAACGAATGCACTTACCCAGCGCCCTTTCCAAACAGCCCGGGCGAAGCCGAACTGGATCGGGATTGATCGTTGCCCTGCCGGTCCTGGCCTTCGCTCTTTTGTTCAGTGTCTTGTCGCAGGCTCAGGACGACGCTCCCGCCTCCGCGAATGATGTTCCGCCGATTCTTAAAATCGGCGCCGAGGCTCCGGACTTCCATCTGCCGGGCATCGATGGGAAGATGCACAGCCTTAAAGACTATGCCTCGAGCAAGGTTTTAGTGGTGATCTTTAATTGTGATCACTGCCCGATCGCATCGATGTATGAGAAGCGAATTAAACAGCTCACCTCCGATTACACCAACCGGGGCGTGGCCGTGGTGGTCATTATGGGAAATGATCCGAAGGCCATCCATCTGAGTGAAAGAGGTCACACCGATTTAGGGGACACGCTCCCTGAGATGAAGTTACGAGCAGCGTACAGGCAGTTCAACTATCCCTATCTCTACGATGGCGATACCCAGGCTGTCGCGCTTAAGTACGGGCCTACGGCAACCCCCCATGCATTTGTCTTTGATCAACAGCGCATTTTGCGCTACGAAGGCAGGATCGACAGCAACCCGCGCGAAGAGCTGGTGACTAAGCACGAGGTCCGGGATGCGATCGACGCTTTGCTCGCCGGACAGACGGTCAAGGTACAGGACACCCCGGCGGTAGGCTGCTCGACCAAATGGGCCTACAAAGAGACCGGCGCGAATGCCGAGATTGCCGAGGGGGATCAAAAGCCAGTCAGTGTGGAAATGGTCACCGCCGACCAGCTGACTGCTCTGCGTAAAAACGCCGGCACGGATAAGCTTTTGCTGGTGAATTTCTGGGCGACCTGGTGCGGACCGTGCACGCAGGAGTTTCCCGAGTTGCAACAAATGGTTCGCATGTATGCTAAGCGCCAACTGCAGATCGTAACTGTCAGCATTAACAATCCTGACGAAGAAAAGTTCGTCATCGCCTTTCTTCAAGAACAGCATGCCATCAATAAAAACCTTCTGTTCAGTGGGACCGATTCCGCTGACGCGGTAAAAGCCTTCGGCACGGATTGGAAGGGTGGTGTTCCATATACTGTTCTGATCGACACGAATGGAGAGGTGCTCTACAAAACCCAGGGAGGCTTGAACGCTCTCGACGTGCGGCGGGCAATCTTGAAGAACCTTCCCGACGATCGCTATATAGGACAGCACGCTTATTGGAACAGCGTTTTTTAAAGCCGTTGGGCAACGGTTTGGTCATTTCACTATCGTCGATATCAAACGGAGGGTGTTGTCAAAAAATGTTTACGTTAAGGGCTGCTCTCATCAGTCTATGCAGGCGCCAGGCGGCGAGAAGTTTTTCATTTATTTTCCTTTCCGCGAGCCTCCTCGTTGGCCCAACGGTTTCTGGGCAGACACCACAGCGGCCGCACATCGTTGGTGTTTCCCACATCGCGGTCTTTGCTCATGACTACGAGAAATCGCGCGCCTTTTATGGACAGTTTCTCGGCTTTCAAGAGCCGTATTCTCTGCAGAACCCTGACGGATCCCCGTCCCTGACTTTCTTCAAGATCAATGACCGCCAGGTCATCGAGCTGTTTCCTGAACACCAGGCCGGTACCGATCGACTCAGTCACATCTCGTTGGAGACCGACGATATTGAGGCGCTCAGGCTGTATCTCGCCTCAAAAGGGGTCAAGGTTCCGGCCCAAGCAGGTCGGGCTCGAATCGGAAATCTTAGTTTCGACATTACCGACCCGGAAGGCCATACCGTCGAGATGGTGCAATACATGCCCGAAGGGAAGACGGTGCTTGCCAAGGGAAAATTCATGAGCGACAAGGCCGTGTCCGATCGAATGAAACACGTCGGAATCATTGTTACCCATCTAGATCCCGAGTACAGGTTTTACACGGAGATACTGGGATTCAAGGAGACCTGGCGGGGCAGTTCCTCCGGTAAGGTTCTGTCCTGGGTCAATTTGAGGGTTCCCGATGGGGACGACTACGTAGAATTCATGCTCCATAAGGATCTACCTGCGCCTACCGAGCGTGGCGTTGCTCATCATCTCTGCTTACAGGTTCCGGACGTTGACGCGGCGGTAGCGAAACTCAAAGCCAACCCGTATTACAAGGAATACGGACGCCCGATCGAGATTCACCTCGGGATCAATCGTAAGCGGCAGGCGAATTTATTCGATCCCGATGGCACTCGAGTTGAGGTGATGGAGCCCGATACCATCGACGGAAAACCGACGCCCTCATCTACGGCGCCTCCGCCTCAATAGAGCATTTTCACAAATACCTGCGTCCGGGGCATATTCTTCCCTTACGCCCTTTGTGAAAATGCTCAGCTCGTCTCATGATTCCGAATAGTTCGTTACACTCTCTGACGCAAACCCCCGCCGCGGAGACGATGGGCGGCCGCGCCCGGCGGGGCGATGCTTCAACGTGCGCCCACGACCCCGGCATCCTTGAGAGCGTGCTTTTCCGCTTCGAGCGACGAGGTATGCAGTTGCATCACCCGCTGCATGGCGGCATCGGCTTCTTGCGCATGGCCCTGGGAACGCAGCGCACGGGCGAGGAGATAGTACGATCCCGCATCCTCGGGGTTCATGTCTACGGCCTGGCGAAACAGCCGAACGGCCGCGGCGGCGTCGTGCTGCTGAAACTCCGCTTTCCCCATATAGAAATAAGTAGCCCATGAATCCGGAGTCATGCTCTGCACTCTTTTTAAGTAGGCCAGGCCCTCTTGATAGCGCTGCATCTGCACCAGCAGAGCGCCGAGAAAGTAGAAGGCACTCGCATCCTGCGGATCGGCCGCAATCGCCTGCTTTAACTGCTTCTCCGCATCCGCATTTTTCTGCAAGCTGATGTAAACCTTGCCTAGTTCACGGTGCGCCCCGGGAAAGGCAGGTTCGGCTTGCAGCACCGACTGGTAGGCCTGCTCGGCTGGATTGAATTGCACGGCATCATAATAGGCTTGCCCTAAAAGGAAATTGGCTTGGGCGGCGGTTGCGCTGCCGGCAAAGAGCCTGGTAAAGACATCCTGGGCCGCCTGCGCCTGTCCGGCGCGCGCATAGGTGACTCCCAGCAGGTAGAGTGCCGCGGGATCAGGCTGTTCCACTTCGGTCAACGGTTTTATTAAGGCGAGTCCTGCTTCGGGTTGGCCGCTGAAGGAGAGGCATGTCGCCAATAGAAGGGTGGACTGGCGGTCTGACGGCGACTGGTCGTGCAGCTGCCGAAAGTAAGGCAATGCGTGCAGGTAGTCTTCCTGCTTGAGGTAAGCGAGACCGAGGTCCAGTTGAATTGCGTGCAGTTGAGGACTTATGCGGAGAACCCGCTGGTATAGCTCGATGGCCTTGCCGTAACGATGGGTCTTGGAATAGAGAACACCAAGGTTTGTCAGCGCGCTTACATTGCGCGGGTCAAGTTCCAGAACCTTTTTGAACTTCGTTTCCGCTGTGGCATAGTCGCCGGCGTTTAACGCCCTGGTCGCAGATTCAAACGTCTGCCTGGCCGTATCCGGAAGGAACAGCAGGCCGATAACGACCGCGAAGGCAAGAAACTTCATAGCGAAATTCTACGCAAAAAAAACAGCCGGCCCCGTGATTATGTGGGCCCGGCCGGGAGTTGAGGAAAAACGTTAGAAATAAAACTTGCCTGCGAGTTGCAGCTGACGAGGATCGCGTGCACTGGTGATCTGGCCTGAGCTGCCGGCATTGGCGCCGGAAAACGCGGTTCCGCTTGTAGGCGCCGACAGGCCAACGTTTATGTTGGCCCACTGCGTGTGATTAAAGACGTTGAATGCCTCTAGCCTTAGTTGAATCCTGGTGTTCTCAGTGAAGTTGAAGTTCTTGTAAAGCGCCATGTTGAAGTTCAGGATTCCAGGACCGTAAAGCGAGTTACGGTGAAAGTCGCCGTAGCTTCCTGGTGCAGGCGAAGCAAAAACGGCCGGGTTATACCAGGTTGGATTCTGGCCCGCGGGCTGGCTGTGACTGGGGGACGTCCTGATCTTGCCGCCGATGTAATCAGGCCGAATATGGCCAAACCCGCCGTTGCCAAGGTTTCCGCTTGAGGACAGGTCGCAGCCATCATCGGTAGGACTATCGCCATTAAGGCATGGGCTTCCGCTCCAAAATTGCGTTGTGCCCGAATATTCCCAACCGCCGGCGGTAAGTTGTACCAGCTTGTTCTGTCCCCTGAAGTTGGGAAGGTTGTACACATATTGGAAGTTAAAGACGTTCCGCCGGTCGAAGCCCGCGGGTGCATAAAAGCTATGAATCCGCGCCTGATCTGGAATGGCATCCGCCTGATTGTCCTGGTCGAAGAGATCGATCGCCTTGGACCACGTGTAGTCCGTATTAATCGTCAGCTCGTCGCTGAATCTACGGGTCAGGTGGACCTGTAGAGCGTTGTAAGCGCTGTTGGCTCCAAACCGCGTGAAGTGGATGGAGCTGTAGCCCTTGTAGGGCAGAATGGCTGCCGAAACATTGTTGACGGTGGAAAGGATGGGTGTGCTGGTGGTGAATCCCAGCGGTAGTTGCTCCAATTCCTGGACGTAAACCTGGTGCCGGCTGGTGTTGCCGACATAGCTGATATCAAGAACGAACTTGCCGGGCAGCTCGCGCTGGACGCCCAGGTTATAGCCGTACGTGGTGGGTATTTGGGCCGCCCGGTCGGCCGAAAGAATGCCCCCTGAGGGAGTCAGAGGAGCTCCGTTGGCCAGAGCTGGGGAGATGTTGTCAATGCTTCCTCCATAAATCGTCGGGGTATATACGGTCGGAGGATTGCTAATGCCGCCAAAATTGAAGACATTCTGTTGATAGCGTTCGTAGAAGATGCCGAAGCCGCCGCGAAGGGCCGTCTTGCCGTCTCCAAATACGTCATACGCGAAGCCGAGGCGTGGACCAAAGTTGTTAAAGCGGAAGTTTTGTCCACCTTTCGGCAATCCTTGCGTACCTTCCCGTATCAATCCGTTGTACGGGTTTCCCGAGCCCGAAATGATTGACCCCTGGGTTGGTACCTTGCCGGGCACATTCGGCGCAATATTGATCGACACTGCATCCGCTGCGTTGTAAGCGTTGGGCACGAAGTAATACTGATGGTACAAGCCAGTGGTGTACGTCGGGCCGACGAACTGATAACGAAGGCCTACATCCAGGGTAAGCCTGGAACTCGCCTTCCAAGTGTCCTGGATATACCCCTCGTACTGGAAAAAGTGGAAATGGCCAAAAGCAAAGATGTTGGATTGGCTTACGGTGGTGTAGTTGCCCAGGAGGGTGTTTGCAATTCCCGAATTGCTGTTGTTGGGGTTTTGGTTACTGGCGCCAAAATTCAAGTTGGGATTTTCGGTCCAGTTTCCTTCCTGGCCGTTCTCGTTGAGATCGGCAAAGACACCGAACTTGATCACGTGATTCCCGAGGATCTTAGTTACGTCGTCGGTCGCGACCACCGTGTTGCCGGTAGAGGTCCAGCCCGAGGGAAAGGGGCTGATATTGATGTAACCGTCGCCGGTGTTGATGTTGGGAGCCAGATTATGCGTGTTGGTGGCGGGATAGATATCGGTGAAGGAGAAACCGAGGGTGTCTTTATCGTAGAGATCTTTGGGCGTGCCGGGAACGATGTCGACCACCTGCGTCAGGTGTAGCCAGCCGACGGTGGCCTCGTTTGTCAAGGAGGGAGAGAGCACGTTTACCAGACTCCAGCCGTAGCTTTTACCCGGCTTCTTCCGGTATTGAGGCAACACCGGGAAGCTGTTGCCGGAGAAGATTCCATACCCAGCGCTTTCCTGTTGGCGGTCATCGACATAACGAAAAAAGGCATTTGCTTTCGGTCCGAAGTTGTAGTCGACGCGAGCCGCGTATTGGTTTTTGGTGAACGTATAGGTGTCTTGAAAGTTAACCTGCTGTTCATCGCCAAACCCGTTGTTGTAAGTGGGCCGGTTGAAATTGCCCTTGTAGGCGGGCGTGAAGTACTTGAGCTCGGCCGCATATTGATTGCTGAACTGCGAAGCCGGAATGATGTTGCCGATAAAAGGGGTGCCGGTTTGTATTTCGCCAACCGAGTTGTAGGTAACGGTTCCGGGCACAAATACCTGCCCGTTCTGTACCGGGTTGCCGTTGGTATCGCGGATCGGCGTACAGGTTGCGGTCCCATTGAAGTCGCAGATGTCGCCTGGCCGGTATACATGCGACAGGTCGGCCTCTCCATTAGGAGTGCCGATGCCGAGCATCGACGGTTGAGGCACGGTGTAGAAGGTAGCTCCGTTGGGCCGGTTGGCCCGAGTCCCTTCGTAGTTAAAAAAGAAAAACGCCTTCTTTTCGCTTCGAGTGGACACCTTTGGAATGGGGATGTAGCCGCCGATATTGCCGCCGAACTGATTGAACTTCAAGATCGGTCTGGCCGAGCCCTGGTGGTTGCTGAACCAGTCGTTCGCATTGTAAGCAGTGTTGCGGTTGAACTCGTAGCCGGTTCCGTGGAAGCGTTGTCCGCCGCTCTTGGTATTGACCAGAATCAGGACGCCCGGACTACGGCCGTACTCGGCATTGAAGTTGCCGGTAAGCGTCTTGAATTCACCCACGGCGTCTAGGCTCAGGGCGGTGTATTCGCCGTCGTTCGCGCCTACGTCGGTGTTGATGATGCCATCCAGATAGAAGTTGTTGGCCGTGCCGCGTTGTCCGTTTACGTAGAAGTCGTCGGTCTGGTTGAAGACGAGCCGGAACTGCGAATTATTGTTCGTCACCACGCCAGGCAGGGTTGTGAGCAGAGATTCGAAATCTCGACCGTTCAACGGCTGTTCGGTCACCTGACGTCTGTCGACGACCGCGGCATTATTCGAAGTAGCGGTGTCAATCAACGGCGTTTGTGTCGTGACAGTCACTGTCTGAGTAGCCTGTCCAACGGTCAACGTCAGCTGCCCTAAGCCGAGGCTCTGGTCCTGATCGAGCGTGACGTTGTTGCGCTCCAATTGCTCCATTCCCGTTGCGGTCACTCTGATCTTGTAGGTGGCAGGGGGCAAGTTCAATGCGCGGAAGACGCCATTGGAATCCGCCGCCGCATCACGGGTGAGATCGCCCGTTGCCTGGTTGATGATCTGAACCTGTGCTCCGGGAATGGCGGCTCCGGAGGGATCTACCACTGTGCCGGTGATCGAACCGGTTTGGGCGTGGAGCTGGACGCCGGGAAAAAACGCGGTGAGCAGTGCGAGGAGAGCCAATTGCAGCAGAAGGTTTGGGTTCAAAAGCCTGCGTGCGCTTGTTGATGCTGGTTGGGATGTTGCAAAGAAACAGAAATTCGTGAGGTAACAAGCGGAAGGCCCTAACTTCTGGTCGCGTCGCATAAATCCTCCAAAAAAGAAACAGGAACTGAGCGGTCGTGTCTGGCTGCCTGAATCACCTTCGGCAGGTCTCTCGGCTTTCCTCTGACGTCTTGCAGCGCCAGAACGTTTGTGAGCAAACCGGCGCCGAAGCTAGCCAACATTGCCCATTCAGCAGAATCGGTTCATTGAGTAACAAAAACGGTTCTGTAAACGGAACGGCCTGAGTAAAACGCAACGTCATCAAGCTTGTCAAGGGAAAAAAGTGCAGGAATCCACTTGGGATATTCGGCTTTTGGCCCAGCTCATTTCCGAGCACGAGGATCATGCAGGGCCTGGTCATTTCGGAAGGCAAATCGTGGCTCTAGGGGAGAGCAGAGAAGTGGGAAAGCAAGGAAGTGGAGCAGACGGAAAAATGACCCTAAAGCGGGCCTGGTCGCTTGTCGAGATCAAGCCAAATCTCGCAAAGGCATTTGGGCGGTTCACTTCGAAGCTTGCAGGAACCTAAAAAATTCCTAATAAAGCTAGCAGGAGAAGTTTGCCTGTCAGCGTGCGTGATGGACTGGGCTGTTTGGTCACCAACTGTCGAGTTAGTGAATAAGTAGTCTGAGCCGTCAAAGCGTCTGACTTTAAGACGACGTGCAGATCATGACGCGTTTGGCCCGTGTCCTTGCCGTCGGAGTGCCGCATCACGTGACACAGCGCCGTAACGCGCGATCGTTCATCCTTGATGGCGGTGCTGATCGCCGGGTTTATCTGGATCTAATGCGACAGAGCCTTGCCTTGCACAGCTTGGCGCTCATCGGCTATGGTTTGATGTCCACCCACGTCCGTACGTACGCAACGGGACTCGGCAAGGACCTGGGCACGCGGCTCAACACCGTTCCCCACTCGCAGCGTACGCTCACTGCGTATCACTTCGACTTACAGGACATCGACGAGTGAACTGCATTAGGGATGTTCGGGTGGTGTGGCGTTCTGGCCGATCAGGGTCTGGATGTCGGTGACCAGCAGCTTGACTGAATCGGTGAAGGCGACGTCGCGGTTCTTCTTACGAAACTTGAAGTCGACCTGCTCGACGAAGCCCCAGAGGGTAATGCGCGTTTTGGCATCGGCGACGCCGATGCGGATCTGGGGGACGGTGTTTGGTGGGTCTACAAAGCGGACGGCGAAGACAACGTCAGCGTCGTTGGGATCGGCGACGAGCACGTAGCGGTTCCAAGTCTTCATGGCGGAGTAGAACTCTCCGTAAGCGCGCTCCGGGCCTCCGCTGTAGGCGTCGGGAAAGGCGGTGACGTCGCCGAGTTCGTAAGCGATGAAGGCCTTTTTCCCGTTGAGCAGAGGGGTTGGGACGGGAGCCTGGACGGTGTTAACGCCGACGTTGGCGGAGCTCCTCTTCGGCGCGCTGTACCGGACGACCTGGGCCGAGGCAGTGAGACCCGCGATGAGCAAGAAAACGGCGAGGAGCTTCGAGAAGCGGCGAGGCATGTTTCTCTCCTAAAGAGCAAGCGGCTGTGCTGCTAGGTTACAGACGTGCCTGATGTGCCCGAGGCCGCATGTTTTTGTTTTGTACCCCATGTCTCGATCGGGGAAGAGTCTTACATCCCAGGACGACGGGAACAGACGAAAAGTACCGCGTCAAGACAGGGCGTTCCGCAATGCCCGTACTTCACTCATCGTGGTAGTTTTTGTTTGTCCGCGGTCGCACATTTTCGTCGTGGTTTACCTTTTGAGCTGTCGACGTTTATCAAGTGATCAGGGTCGGGTTGACTACGAGCAGTAGCCTCGTCCGCTGGCAGAATCAGGCCGAGTTGTCCCCGGCTTTCTTTGTCGGCGCATTACCGACCCAAAGCTCCAGTCCCGTCTGACGAGGAAACGCCTGACGAGGAAACGCCACGCGCAGACCATCGAGGTAGAGGTAAACGTCCGGTCCGTCCCGTTTCCCCCCGTTTCCCTTGTTGCAGATCCGCCGGTTGAGTTTTGTTGCAGTCGGGAACAGTCTTAGGTGCTGTAGAAAGACGACCCACATTGGCTCAAAAATACGCGTTAACGCGGTAAGTCCCCTCGCACCACACTGGGGTTCGCGTGCCCTCTGCGCTGCTGGATTGAAAATGTGAACCAATCTCACTTAAGTCTCCTGCTTCGGGTTGCGCACTATCGTCTAACTGATTAGATGAATTCTGGCGGATTTAGTGTTGTTGTTTTGCGGGGACCTCACCGCAGGAACGGCTAATAACAAAAAGGCCCCCAGCGGGGTGCGACGCCGCTCGGAGGCGTTCGATCAGCCAGGGCCGAAATATCCTGTCCCCGAAATATCCATCCAAACACACGGTCGAACATGACGGCTCCATAGCTGATAACGACGATTCTGAGCATTTGCTGGAGAGGCCGGAGTACCCCCCCGCAGCGAACGTTAGGGGGTGCGTTTCGAGTTCTCCAGTATATTGCTGAGATGGCCGACTCACATCCACCGGACCCGCGGCACAAAGGCGGACGGCTGCGCCTTTTCTCTCTGATCGCCGCGACCTTCTTTATGGTCTAAGGTGGCCCCTATGGCATCGAGGACACGCTCGGCGGCGCCGGGTACTTCGGCGCGCTGTTGATCCTCGCCATCGTTCCCTTCGTGTGGAGTCTGCCCACGACCCTCATGATCGGCGAGCTGGCCAGCGCCATGCCCGTCGAAGGCGGCTTCTATGTCTGGGTGCGGCAAGCCTTCGGCCCCTTCTGGGGTTACCAGGAGGCGTGGCTCTCGCTGGCTGCCAGCATCTTCGACATGGCCATCTATCCCACGCTGTCCGTCATCTATCTCGGGCGGCTGTTTCCCACATGGACCGCCGGCAACCGCGCAACTCTGTGGGCGGTGACCTTTGTGATCCTGTGCTGCCTGTGGAACCTGGGGGGAGCACGCGCTGTCGGCCGGAGCGCGATCGTACTCTTCGTTGCCCTGCTCGCTCCTTTCGTCGTGCTGGTGGGCTGCGGCTACTGGGTTGGATGGCATCACCTGCTTCAGCATGTTTCCTATCCTCAATCGCCCGCGCCGCACGGCGCCAATCACTACGGCAACATCACCACGGCCCTGCTGGTCGCGATGTGGAACTACATGGGCTGGGACAACGCCTCGACTGTAGCGCAGGAGGTGGAGAATCCGCGACGCAATTATCCGTTGGCGATGCTGGCGACTTGCGCAATCGTCGCCCTGTCCTACATTCTTCCGCTCAGTGCCATCGCTGCGGCCGGTATCCCCGTAGATCAGTTCACAACAGGCTCGTGGGCCGATGCGGCGCGCCTGGTTGCCGGACCATGGCTGGCGGTCGCCGTCGTCATCGGCGGCATCATCAACGGCGTGGGCATGTTCTATCGTCGGCTCGCTGATGGGAGCAATCGTACCGGGTATCAGAGCAATTCGGCAGGATGCCACGGAGGCGCTCTCGTATGAGTGATACGCCCATCATCCAGGTTCGCGAGCTTACCAAGACATACCGGGTGGGCGATGTCGATGTGCATGCCCTGCGTGGTGTGGACCTTGATGTCGCCAAGGGCGAGTTCATTGCCGTTGTTGGTTCATCCGGTTCAGGCAAGTCCACGCTTTTCAATGTTCTTGGGGGCCTGACACCGCCGTCGACAGGACGCGTCCGTATTGGCGGCAAGGACCTGTCTCACATGACAAATGCTGAGCGGACGAACCTGCGGAAGAAAACGGTGGGATTCGTTTTTCAGAAATGCAATCTACTACCTACGCTATCCGCCGAGGACAACATTAAGCTCGTTCGATTTGTTGCCGGACAGAACACCGAATTCGACGCGTCTTTCCGTGATGTGCTGGAGGTTTTAGGTATTGCTCAGCGTCTAAAGCACAAGCCCCGCGCGCTCTCCGGAGGACAGCAGCAGAGGGTTGCAATTGCACGAGCCATCGCGAATGGGCCCGCAATTTTGCTAGCGGACGAACCCACTGGTAACCTAGACAGCCAGAACTCGAGAGCCGTACTTGCTCTCCTCCGAAGCCTGAACGAACGACTTCAGCAAACGATTCTGATGATCACCCATGACGAGCAAGCTGCTTCTTATGCTCACCGCAAAGTGCATATGCATGATGGACAGTTGCTCGGTCACACTTCCCGCAAAGTCTTAGTGCTGTATCTGGAGCGCCCGCCACGCAACCGTTCTCATCTGCATGGTTTCAGAGGGGCGCTTCTGATACAGCACTAAGACTTGTCGTTAGTAATCCTGACGCCCGGACAAAGACCCAGCTCATCTGTTGATCAAGTAGTAATTTCCGGTTAGCCGGTGATACATCCAGAACTTACGAAAGGGACTTGCATGGTGCCGGCGACAGAGTGACTGCCCCAACATCCCCCCTCTAACTACCAAGGCGGTAAGTCATGTATGTCCAAGTCCACCTGCTCGCCCGGCTTCAGCCATACATCTCTGCCTGGTCCGAGCCGCTTTTCCAATTCGGCAGGCGAGAAGTAAGCGACCGCATTCTCGTCGAACGTCTGAAAGATTTTGTAGTGCCCTGGTGGCAGATTACCTAGGTTAACGGATGCCGCCCGCCCGGGCTCGATCAGTGTTCTTTCTTCAGAGAACTGCCCATTCGGTGTCGCTCCCGCGAACTGTGGCACTAATAGCTCGTAATAGGCATTGGTGATACCGACCGGATCAGCGAGGAGGGCGCCCTCAGGTGGTTTTGTCCAGGGCTTCTCAAAATGGATCCTGCCGCAGTCATATCGAACCGTAATGTCGAGCGGTGGACTGATCTGGTTCACGCCGATTTCCAAAGGACGCCGCATCAGGTTCACACCGTTCACGGTTATGGCCGACACGTATCCTGATTCGAGGACTCGCGTCTGCACCCAGTACTGCCCTGGTCTCAACCTCGTCAATTCATACAGGTCCGCGCTCTTCTGGGTCTCAACCGCCGCGCTACGTTCTCCGCCAAAGCTGTTTACAGGCGCAAGCTCTAACTGAAAAAGGAGGGGCAACTTCGCGCCCGGCCCAACCGAACCGAGGAGGCCCGGGCTTCGGATCGAGCACAGGTCTTTTGCCGGCCCATTCGGCGTTGGCGTCGTTGTTTCGCGGTGAACCCGTATCTGCAGCGTCGGCCTCGCATCTTCCCGCGTCGCAGGCAGCGTCACGGTCACCGGCTCGCCTGCAACCGTCACCGAGACATACCCACCCAGATACTCCGGCTGCTTTGCGCCTCCCGTTTCGAAAGGATCGGTCAGAGAATAGGCCGCCCTTTGTTCGAACATGTAGGCCCCGTCAGGAAGTTTGATCGTCCGCTTCCAAGCGTCACCGTAGGGTTGCAGAAAACGAGTGCAACGAGCCTGCGGAATCTGCAAAGATCTTCCATTCCTATCCGAAATATAGATGAAGCCTGAGTTTAACTTCGTATCAAGCGGAATTGTCACGGGATGAAAGACCTGATGCTGCAGTTCAAGATCGGCTACCGCATGCTGGCCCTCGGTAATAACTATGGGCTTAGCCTTCTGGAAATCCAGAACGCCTGGCTCTGCCTCCGGAGCAAAGCCTCCCGTCGGTAAAAAGGGAACGTTGCAAGTGGTAGACTCGGGTGTCACCGGATCGTTGTCGAGTACCCATTGGCTCACCGCGAAGTAGGTGCCGGAGGGTAGGCCCGCAAATCGGTATCTCCCGCCTGCGTCTGTCCGCTGATCATCAAAGTAGATCCAGTGCGGCCTTCCCAGCGTGTACTCCACCCGGTACAGCGTCATGACCAAGTTCGGCAGCGCGGCTCCCAAACTGGAGGTCACCTTTCCGCCGACCTCGGCTTCCGGCACCAGTGCAAACCGCAGCTCTCCCATTGCCGGCATCACGCTTACGCTAACACTCGAGATGAACGAGCCGGTCGAGCCCGGGGCCAGGTATCCGGGCTTGGACACGTAGAAAGCTTTCCAGGAGGCCAGCTTCATGGCAGTAAACTGGAAGCGGCCATTTGGGTCGGTCACCTGCTTCTCTTCGGGCCCTGCAACTTTATCCGGAGGTCTCGCTGTCTGAGCCTCTGGTGGTACCAGACCATACCGTGGGGTCAGGCTCCGTCTGTGCCAGTCCTTCGGCATCAGTGTGCTCACCAGTGCCCCCGGGATCGGCTTTCCAGTATCCATGTCCACAACGACGCCGCTCACATCCAGGCTCGTCGGGAAGGACGCAGACGCCGGCTTTTGTTGAGCGTTCACTCGCACAATCTGGTCGAGATCCGCCAGAGCCACCAGCAGCCACAGGCACAGCCAAGCGGAACGCGCCACATGCCACAGCCCTCGCGCTCCGAAGTTATCAAATGCGGTCATCTCATGACTCTGCCAGAAATCTCAAGCGCCAGACAATCCCCCGGGGGGATTCAGTTCTGGATGTATGGTCGGCCACCCGGACAGTCGGCCACCCGGAAATAACTCAAGAGTAAACACTTGAGACCGAGACGGCCGCCCTCTTCCAAGATAGATACCGATAAACGTTAGGACCCTATCAAAACGTTAGGACCCTATCAAAACGTTAGGACCCTATCAGGACTGCCCCATGCACGAAGGTGGGATCTGGGGGCGGTGTTACGGGGCAGTTTTGATAGGGTCCTAACGTTTGTCGTGATCGACGGCAGAAGTATCACCAGAATTGTCCGTCATCGTCTTTCTCTCCGACCACGGCGCTTTGCTGAATGAGCAGGGACAGTGGGTCAAGGGACCGGAGAAGCTGCGCAAACAGGTTACCCATGTTCCGCTGCTTATCCACGTTCCGGACAAAGCTTTTGCCGGCAAGCGTGTCTCCGGCTTCGCTCAAACAGCCGACGTCGTACCTACGGTCCTCGGCCGTCTGAACCTCAAGCCCTCGGAGCGGGTCACGGGTGAAGACCTGTGGCCTTACGTCACCAGCGCGAAAACCAACAACCGCGACTACGTCGTTTCCTCTTTCGGTTACATCGCCTCTGTCCGTACCCACGAGTGGAACTACTCCGGTGTCTGGGACAAGACGAAGTACAAAGGCAATTACAAACCTCAGCTCTATGATCTGAAAAACGACCCCCAGGAGCTGCGCAGCGTTGCCGATGCCCATCCCCAGATTCTTCAGGACCTGCAGGCCAAGCTCGATCAGTATCTCGAGTCTGGCCGCAGCCTCACCAATGGCAGCTTTTCGAGAGAGATCTCCTAGCCCGCGCCTCGCAGCTTCGATCGCCCGGCGGCTGGCAGCCGCGCCGTAGAAGCGGTGCGGCAACCGCTTCCCCCCCGAACCAGCGTTGCCTATCTGTAACGCCCAGCAGGATATAACTTTTTGCAAATAAGCCTGAACAGAAACCCCGCCCGCGGAACCTTATAATGAGGCGTTCATTTTTTCAAAGATTCATGCACTACCAAACGTGTCATTCGCTCAGAATGCGTGTGCTCGTTTGCTGGCCATGTCAGGAGTTCTATGAGCATTCTGTCTCAGCGGTTTGATGGTGGAACACGCGGTCAATTGTTGATTGTGTCGCTATTACTTCTTCGAGTAAGCGGCTTTTCCGCCAATGCTCAGGACGGCAATGCAGGCAGGCGAGCTTTTATTGGCAACTGTTCCGCTTGTCATGGTGAAGACGGTCACGGTGGCCCGTTGGGTCCCAACATCGTAGACATTCAGAACCCGCGCGCCACTTCCGCACAGGCTGTGCATGGTATTGTCCGGTCCGGCATTCCATCGGCGGGTATGCCCGCTTTCAGCAAGCTCTCTGACTCTGAAGTCGATTCTGTCGCCGCGTATGTCATGTCTCTCAAAGCCTCCACTTCTCCCGTAGCGCCTGCTCAATCAACAACCGTTGTCCAAGGCGACATGCACGCTGGTTTCGATTACTTCATGCATGAAGGCAAGTGCATTAGCTGCCATGCTGTGCAGGGTCGCGGTGGTGTGATCGGCCCCGACCTGACCAGTGTGGGCCGTACCCGTACGGCGGCACTGCTTGAACAGGCGTTGCTGCATCCAGGCTCTCTTCCACCTGCAACTGCCGTAGGCGGTGGCCGTCGGGGCGGTGAGGGTGGAGGGTTCGGATCCGGAGCGCCTCCTGCCTCGTATGCAGCCGCTACGGTAAAGCTCCGCGATGGTCGCATCCTTGCCGGCGCACTGAAGAGCGAGACGACCTTTGACGTAGAACTTATGGGGCTCGACGGCCAACTCCATCTTCTATCCAAAGAAGAAGTTGCCAGTATCACGCACGAAAGCCAATCCCTGATGCCAAAGGTGCAGGCTACCGCGGACCAAGTACAGAATCTCGTCGCTTATCTTTCACAACTCAAAGGAACCACCATCGACTCGGCACTGCTGCCTCCACTCGACCTTGGCAAGGGTGTCAGCTTCGCCGATGTCGCTCACCCGAAACCGGGTGAATGGCCCAGCTACAACGGAGACATCGGCGGCAACCGTTTTAGCCCATTGAAAGAGATCAACACCACCAATGTGTCGCAGCTCGCTCCGCGCTGGATGTGGACCATGCCCGGTACGCGTCGTCAGCTCGAAGATACGCCGCAGGTTGTCGACGGCATCATGTACGTTACCGGGTCGAACGAATGCTTCGCTCTTGACGCCCGCACCGGCCGGCAGATATGGCATTACGCTCGCCCGCGTACCCAGGACCTTGTCCCCACGGGTGACGCAAATTCCGGCATCAACCGCGGCGTTGCCGTTCTCGGCGACCGCGTCTTCATGGTCACGGACAACGCGCATCTTATCGCTCTACAGCGTTACACGGGACAGCTTGTCTGGGACACGGTGATGGTGGACTACAAGCTGAACTACGGGGCGACCCAGGCACCCCTGGTCGTGGGTGATCTTGTCATCTCGGGCATCTCGGGAGGAGACGAAGGCGTGCGCGGGTTTGTCTCCGCGTACAAAGCTTCCACCGGTGAGCGCGTCTGGCGCTTTTGGACGGTACCCGCTCCCGGAGAGCCCGGCTCCGAAACCTGGGTCGGTACGTCAATCAACCATCCCGGCTCTTCTACCTGGATGACCGGCACCTATGATCCCGAGTCTGACATTCTCTATTGGGGTGTCGGCAGCCCGGGTCCGGATTTCAACGGCGACGAGCGTAAAGGCATCAACCTTTATGGCTGCGCCATCCTCGCGCTTAATCCGCATACCGGCAAGCTCATCTGGTATCACCAGCAGACACTGCACGGCACCAACGATTGGGATGCCACGCAGACGCCCATGCTGGTAGATGCAGTGTGGCACGGCAAGCCACGCAAGCTGGTCATGCAGGCCAATCGTAACGGCTTGTTCTATGTTCTCGATCGGCTGACGGGAGAGTTTCTGACGGGTGGGCCCTTTATTCGTAACATCAACTGGGCCAGCGGCCTGGACAAGGACGGACACCCCATCGTCATCAAGGACCCTGCACCTACCACCGAAGGCAATATGATCTGCCCACCGGGTGGCGGCGCTACCAACTGGCCTTCGGCTTCGTACGATCCACAGACCGGGCAATTTCTCGTTTTCGCTACAGAGGCTTGCCAGATCTACACGAAGAATGAAGAACCCTTCGAAATCGGCAAGTCGTTTTATCAAGGCACGGAGCGGCGCGCCCCGGGAAGCACGCCGCAAAAGTTTCTGCGCGCACTCGACATCCAGACCGGCAAGATTGTATGGGAGATTCCGAACATCGGCGGCGGTTCTATCGCCAGCGGGTTAATGTCGACTGCCGGAGGCATCCTCTTCTATGCCGATGGCTCCGGTGCGGTCGTCGCCGCTGATGCGAAGGGTGGCAAAATTCTGTGGCACTACGATACCGGCCAGCAATTCAAAGGCAGTCCCATGGCATACACCGTCGATGGCAAAGAACGCCTTGTCCTGGTCGCAGGACAAACGATTCTTTCCTTCGGCATTCGGTGACGAGAGCAGTAGCGGCACTTCAGTTTCACAGGAATTAGCTATGTCGCTGACTGCGGCTCAGGCCGCTCCCTGGGAGAAGAACGTACCTCGGGGCCTAATGCTCGCTGCGGCGAGGTAGGCCATCAAGTGCTACTGCCCAAGCGGCACGGCTGCCTCGCCGTAGCGAGCTTATCCGTGCCCTTCGTTAGCAGACGTTTCTGCGCGAAGGCTTGGAATGTGTAACGAGTTTTTCCGCAGCCTGCTGGAGTACTTAGATAAGGATCAGTCCCATCCGTCGCCGCTCGGATCCTGTCACCGATTTATTCCGAGAGCCGTCATTCAGATTTCAGAACCTGACCGCGAACCTCGCCGCCTGGGTTTGCGGACGTGTGGAGATTTAAATACCACTTGCCGTCCAACAGGTCCTTCGCCTGTTCCGGCGTCAGGGTTGCGTTGCCGGCAATGGGACTGGTGAAAGGACTGCCTTTTATCGGGAGCTGCGGCTTCGCATTCGCCCCCTCCGCCGCCGGGCCGTGAAAATGTGCTGCGACGACCGGACCAGTCAAGCCGCTGAATACAACGTGATAAGTGAACTCGTTGGTTTGCGTATCCAACGTGGCGGTCAGGGTACCCGTGCCGGCGCTGTTCTTAGCCGGAACTTCGGCGGACGCCTTCAGATCTCCGTTCAGATGAATGGTCGCGGCATGAGCGGCGACCGACACAAGCGCGAGAGCGCATGCGGTGACGATGGTTCGAACAAAAATCAGTGCGCTTTTCATTCTCACTTCTCCTTTAGTTAGCTAGTTAGCCATCGGAAAGCCCTGGGGAAGACTATGCAAATCACGCGAGCACGTAGACCTCCTTCCGTGAAGGCGCCAACGACCCAGCCGCTCCGCAGCAGCGAACACAACAGATAGTCCTAAAGATGCTGGTCCAGGTGAGGACAATAGAAAGAGAGTCGCGCTGGAATCGTCGCCGACATAGAGCCACCACGACGATAACGCAACGGATCGCTTTGTGCAATCAGCGTCACGAGGCGGGAAACTCGTGGCCAGAGAACGTCGGGATATACCCGCACATTGTAGGAAATGCTATACATCGGCCAATTTGTTCGCAGCTTCCTGTCTCCTCAACTTATGAACGCTTTGTTACAGATCCGCTTGTCCTGACCGGATTTATGAAAATCTGATTACTGACCCGAATATTTGCTCGCCTGATGTGTCCTTAGACCAGCAATCTGAAAGCGGACCACCGCGCATTTCGGAAACTGACTTTGAGGTTTGTTCGGGCATGACGAAGTTGTTCTTCAGTATGGCAGGCGAGACCAGCGGCACTCTCTTCGGCAAGCCGTTGGGGCTGTCGACCGCAGGCGAGTTCAAGCACGCCCCAGATCGCGATCGGGTCATCGAGCTGTTTCGCGAACTTCGCCTTCCTCTTTATGGATATCTGGTCAGCATCGGTATTCAGCCCCACGAAGCAGAGGACGTGATTCAGGAAACCTTCCTGAAGTTGCATCAGCAATTGGCGCAAGGCGCGACGATTGCCGATCCCCGCCCCTGGGCCTTTCGCGTAGCCCACAACCTCTGCATGAATCTTCACCGGTCCTCCCGTCGCTTCGCAATCGATCCGGCAGACGAAAGCCAGGCGCCGCCGCTGGATGCGCCAGATCATCGCCCAACTCCGGAAGACTCCTATCTGCGCAAGGAGTTTATGCAGCGACTGGACGCCGGTATCGCACAGCTCTCTGAGCAGCAGAGCCAGTGCCTGCAGTTGCGAGTCGAGGGACTGAAGTATCGCGAGATCGCATCGGTGATGGGCATCGGCGTCTCCAGTGTGGCCGAGCTCATCCAGCGAGCCATCATCCGGCTCATGGGAGAGCTTCATGGTTAAGCTCCTCTACCGCTTCCTTGCCGGCAAAGACAAACACGCAAGCGACGAACAAATGATCGCCTTTATCGACGGCGAACTGGGTGCGCGCAAACAGGCCGACATGCATCGCCACATCGAGTCCTGTTGGCGCTGCCGCGCGAGCAGGCAGCAGATGGAAGCAACCATCTTTGCCCTGGTAGAGCGCAGGCAACAGCTGCTCAAACCGTTTCTTCCTCTGCCGCCGAATGGTGAGGAACGCTTTATCGCGCTGCTCGACCAGCGAATCGAGCGCCAAAGACGGGGTTGGGCTGATTTCTTTCTCACCCGGCTTCGCCATCTTTCTCTGGACTCCATGAACCCAACTTTCGCCAGCGTTCTAGTTATCGCGCTCGCCGCCGCAACGCTCTTCGTGATCTGGCAACGCAGCCCGGCCACTTTGTCGGTTGACGATCTACTCAAAAAAGCGCAGGTCAGCGAACGAGCTGCGGCAGATGAAACCGAGCCCGGGGTGATCTATCAAAAGTTTTTGATTCGCAGCCGCGGCCAGGCCCTGGAACGCACCGTGTATCGCGACCGGCAGAAAAAGCGAATGGTCAGGGCGGAACATCTTGAGCCCTCGGCGCTGCGCATGCGGAAGATGTTCGCCTCCGCAGGCTTGAATTGGGAGGCGCCCCTTTCCGCGCTCGATTACAGCCGCTGGCGAAGCGCGCAGCTCCACGCCAAAGACAACGTGAAGCAAACCGGCGATGGACTCATCACGCTGGTTACCACATCCTCCGAAGGGGACATTGCGCAGGAGTCGCTGACGGTGAGGAAGTCTGACTTCCACGCCATCAACCGGACCATCCATCTGCGGGACGAAGGCCAGTTGGAAATCGCGGAGCTGAGCTACGCCGTGCTCGGCTGGAACGAGGTTAACGCGGATCTGTTTGCTTCGCTGTCCGTCGAGCCGGTCATCACGGCCCATCTGCCCCCGCCTCCGCCCACAGGGGAACAACTGGACGACGCCGAGTTGGGCGCGCGCCTCGCCCTGCACCGGCTCAATGCCGACACCAACGAGCAAATCCAGATCACCCGGTCGCAAACCTCCATCCAGGTCAATGGAGTGGTCGACACGATGGAACGGAAGCAGAAGCTCTCCCGGGAACTACACCAGATTCCTCACGTCACGCCTGCTCTTTTCAGTCTGGAAGAGCTGACCGCCCGGCCTTCCGCGGCTCCCGCGTTGACCACCGTGCAGGAATACGCAACCACTGCGGAACCCGCGCCGCTCGAAAAGCTGTTTCGCGACCTCTCGCGCAATACCGACGAACTAACCCAAGTCTCGGACCGCCTGCTCGAAGCCTCACTCTCTGCCCAGCGCGCCAGCAGTGTGCTCGCTGAATTGTCCACCAGGTTTTCTGCAACGGAGAATTTAAGCGACTCTGCGCGCGGCGCCCTGGGCCAATTGATCGCCAGTCACGCGGCCGATCTTCGCTCCGCATTACGAACTGAAAACCAGATTCTGCTCTCGCTCACCAGTGCAGAGGGCGAGGAGTCACAACCTGCCCCACCCTCTGCGGTAACCACGACTCACCTGGCCTACTACGGCGCACGCAATGTCGCGTTGTGCAGGGAACTGATCTCCGCCGGAGGTGACCCATCACGGCCAGCGCAAGCGATTGTGGCCGATATGCAGGCCACCACGGCAACACTGAACCACACTCTGGCCCTGCTTGCTCCAGCGCCAGAGGTTCGTCCATAACGCCATTTTCAAAAAGACTGTCAGGAGTTGCAGGTGATGTTTAAGATCCTCTTACGCATAATCGTATTCGTGTCGGTAGCCGTGGCAGCCATGCCGGCTATCGCGCAAAACGCCCAGTTTTCAGGTCGCGTCACCGATGCTCAGGGCGCGGTCATTCAGGCCGCCCAAGTGCGCGTGGTGAACCAGGCAACCGGCGTCGAGCGCAAAAGTCAGACCAACGCCTCTGGAATCTATTCCGTTCCCTTTCTGATCCCCGGCGTCTATCAAATCTTTGTCCAGGGCAACGGTTTTACCACCGCATCCAGCGAGCCCCTGACCCTGAGCGTTGGGCAATCGCTATCCTTCGACGTTCAATTGAAAGTCGGCACTTCGCAGCAACAGGTCGAGGTCAACTCCGCAGTGCCGGTGATCGATCAAACCACGTCTTCACTCAGCACCATTGAAACCACCGAACGCATCGTCGACCTGCCGCTGAACGGTCGAAATTTTGTACAGCTGGCATGGCTTGGCGCGGGAGCCAATCCGGGCGCTCAGAACAATGGGGCGCTGCGCGGCACCACCGACAATAACCGCCCCGGGGTCCAGGTTGCGGTGAACGGCCTGACAAGCTTTGATAACAGCTTTTTGCTTGACGGCGTGGATAACAATGAAATTGGCCAAGGCACGCTCATTATTCAGCCCGCGCCGGACGCCATTGCAGAATTTCGCGTGGAAGAAAATTCCATGCGCGCGGAGTTCGGACGCGGCGGAGCGGCGGTCAACATCGTACTGCACTCCGGCACCAATAAATTTCACGGCGGAGCGTACGAGTTCCTGCGCAACAGCGTACTCGACGCCAGAAACTACTTCGACCCGGCGCGTCCTCCTTTCCAACGAAATCAGTACGGTGTGCTCTTCGGCGGACCGATCCGCCGCAACCGGACCTTCTTTTTCGCGGACTATGAAAGCGAGCGTATCCGGCAAGGCGTTTCTTACATCAGCACCGTTCCCACCGAGCGGATGCATCAAGGTGATTTCAGCGAAATTCAGACCTCGCTCTACGATCCCAACACAACAGATCCCGTCACCTCGCAGCGCGCCCTGCTCAACTCGCAGAATCCCTACGTCATCCCCGCCAACCGCATCGACTCGGTGGGTCAAGCCGTGGTGAACGTGCTGCCTCTGCCGAATCTGGCGGGCACAGTCAATAACTTCGTATACACGCCCAAGCAGGTAACCAACGGCGATCAAGGCGATTTCCGCCTCGACCACACCATCAACGAGACCAACCAGCTTTTTGCTCACGCCGCGGTGCAGGATATCCGCTTCCTCAAGCCTGCCCCGCTGGGGAGCGCCGGCGGCTGCTGCCAGGGTTTCGGCAGCAACATAGACGGCCAGCAGCAAAGCTACGCGATCGGTGAGTACCACACCTTCAATTCCAGTCTTGCCAACGACGCCCGGGTCGCATTCGCGCGTTGGCAGATCAATACCCTGCATACCGATTCAGGGCAGAACCGTTCCGAAGCGCTGGGTATCCCCAACGCCAATCGTGGCGATTCACAATCCTCCGGCTTGTCGCTCTTCAGCGTCTCCGGCTATACCCAGTTTGGCGACTCCCACTACGTGCCGGAAATTGCCACCGACGATACTTACCAATTCTCTGACTACCTCACCTGGATCAAGGGCCGCCATTCGCTCAAGTTCGGGGGCGACTACCGCTTCCTCTCCCGCGACTTTTATCAGGCCCAGGCTCCCTTTGGCACGTTCTCCTTTTCCGGACGATACACCGCGAACCTCACCACCTCCGACGGTGGCAACGCCATCGCCGATCTGCTGCTTGGCGTCCCGGCCAGCAAACTCCAGGATGGCCTGGCAAGCCTGGATCAGACCAATAACAAGGAGATCGACGGCTTTCTCCAGGATGACTGGAATATAACCCCCAACCTCACCTTAAACCTGGGCTTCCGCTACGAAATATTCTCCCCGGTCGGCGGCCGGGTCGGTAACTTCGATCTCAAGGCCGGCATCGTGCGCGATAACTACGGCCCCAACGCGGTTTCCAATGCCGGCGTGGCCTACGACGTGAAAGACTTCGGTCCCCGCGCCGGTTTCGCCTACTCCCCGCATTGGGATAAGAACACGGTGTTTCATGGAGCCTTTGGCATCTTCTACGCTCCTGAAGGAAACATCTTCAACGACATCGGAGAGAACCCGCCGCTGTTGCAGTTCTACAGTGCAAGCTACAATCCTTCCCAAATTCCACAAACGTCACAGCTACTGCACTCTGGATTCCCCGCGACCCTGCCTGCCATCGATCCACTCAACCCCACCGGACAGGTGAAGACCACGGGCCCCATACGGTTGATCCCCCGCATCCTGGAGTGGAACGCGGGCTTCGAGCGGCAGTTCGGCGCCAGTTGGGTGGCGGGAGTTTCCTACGTAGGCACTCGGGGAGACCGTCTCTGGGACAACGAATCCAGCGACTTGAACCAGGCTCCGGTTCCCCTGGACAGCAACTTTGGACCCGCGACAAATTATGGGCGCCCTTACTTCAATACGCTTCCCGGACTCAGCAGCATCCTTACCATCGATTATCCCCGCTTCGGCCTGCAGTTCAATGCTCTGGAAGCCAAGCTGCAGAAGCGGCTCTCCACCAGCATGTCGGTACTTGCCGCCTACACCTGGAGCAAAGACCTTGGCACCAGCCCCGGTACCCCGGGCGGAGCCGTGCAGAATTCCTTCAATACCGCGGGAGAGCGAGGCTATGTCGAGCCCGACTTCCGCCAGCGCTTTACCGTCAGCTACACCTATCAGCTTCCCTTTGGCCAAGGCAGGCGCTTTGGTTCTAACTTCAACCGCGCGGCCGATCTGGCCGTCGGAGGCTGGGAAGTAAGCGGCATCACTACCGCCCGTACCGGCGAGCACGAGACGGCTTTCACCTCGAACGATTACACCAACACCGGCAGTTTCGGGCCCCGTCCGGATTTGCTGCACAACCCCGCCGATTTTTCTTTCAACCTCGCAGGGCAGGCGGCCCTGGGATGCACTCCGGGCAAGCGTACGCTCGGCTGCTGGTTCAATCAGGCGGCCTTCGCCATCCCCAGCCTCGCGCCCGGCCAGACCTTTGCCCACAACTTCGGCAACGCCTATTCGGGGGAGGTCGTCGGTCCCTCGCAACTAAACTTCGATCTCGCGATGATGAAAAGGTTTTCCATCGTCGAGGGACAAAACCTTACCTTCCGCGCCGAGGCATTTAACATCGCCAACCACGCACAGTTTCAAATTCCTAACGCGGCGCCCGATGTTCCGGGCGGCTCCTCGGTTACCTCGACGCTGCCCGACAATCAACGTGAGATTCAAGTCAGCCTGAAATACAACTTCTAAACTTGTTGTCGCAATGACTGTGGCTTGGCAAGAGTGGCAAGGTGTGGTCTTCCTTCCACCCCAGCAAGCTCGCTTGCCGGGGACCCCGGTTCTTCCACCCCAGCAAGCAAGCTTGCTGGGGACCCCGGTTCTTGAGAGAAAACCACATAGAGGCCGGTGGGTCAGGTTTACACAAATTGCGAAATTGCTCTGATCGGAGAAAAGGAATATGCCGTTGAAACGTGCGTTCGTCTGTGCGCTTGTTCTATTGAGTTTCATATCGTGTACTGCATGGGCACAGAAACCAACCATCCTTGCCATTGCCCATCGCGGAGAGCATGTAGATCATCCGGAAAACACAATGCCGGCCATTCAGGCGGCCATCGGCCTCGGCTTTGACTACTCCGAGTTGGATGTGCGCACCACGGCTGACGGAAAACTTGTCTTGATGCACGATCCGTCTGTCAACCGGATGACCAACGGCAAGGGAAAAATCGCCGCGATGACCCTGGAGCAGATAAGTCAACTCCGGACCAATGCGAGGTTTGGTCCGCAATTTGCCGACACCAAAGTGCCCACCTTTCAGGAAGCGCTGGAAGCGGTTCGCGGCAAAATGGGGATTTACGTTCACATCAAAGATGCGGCTCCGCAGCAGTTGATCGATATGATCGAAGCCGAGCAGATGATGGACCACGTGGTCTTTTTTTGTGAAGACATCTCTTACCTTAAGAAGCTGCAGGCTTTGCGGCCTGATGCCCGCGTTATGCCGGAAGCGGTCAATTCAGGCAAGCTAAAAAACACAATCGAAGAAATGCACCCGCGGTTTATCGCGATGGAAGAAGGAGACTTTCATGACGACATGATCGCCGCCGCCAAAGCTTCAGGCGCGGCGATATTCGTGGACCGCTTTAACCAGGCCGACGCCCCGGATGGATGGCAAAACGCCATCGACCGTCACGCCGACGGCATTCAAACCAACCGTCCCGCAGAGCTGATGAAATTCCTCCGCGCCAACGGCTATCATCTCTGAGCCAAATCCTCATTGAGGCTAGCCGTCGCCGTCTTTCGATTGCGCAGCCTCAATGAGTGCTAAGCCTGCTCTCATTCGGCCGTATCATCCAGATCACGCGGAATGATGAGCGGATTCCGGCCCGGAACATGCAAGTTTCGGTGACTGTCCCGGGGACTTCCAAGGCTACGGAAAACTCACTTCTTTGAAGGAAGAGAGCTACCTCGCCGCCGCGAGCATTACAGCCTGCCGAAAACTCCCGCCTCAAAAAAAACGGCGCGATCACGTTGGGTCTGGCACGGCCTTTCGGCCGTGCCAGACAAACCACTACCCTCGATGGCCTTCAGGCCCTGAGGTACGTTTTCCTCCTTGGGCAACATGGCAAGGCGAGGAAAACGTACCTGAGCCGCTAAACAGGCTGCGGAAAAACTCACTTCTTTGTGAAGGGTATGAGCTGCCTCGTCGCAACGAGCATTAGCCCGTACGTAACTCCATTGCAATGAATCCGGCTTTAGCTTCCTGTCCCCGTTGCCTTCCAATTCGTCCCGCCGCATTGTGCAAGACCCGCGAGCCTTTTCGCTACCGTGACTGCGAGGCCCAGAGGGCCGGTCCTCAGACATAGCCCAGGCCGGGAGGCCTGGGACCGGACCATCGCACAGCACCCGAGTGCCACAGGTGCGACACACGATCTGGGGCGCCTCAAAACCACATGCGCGTACTTCACGAGACAAACCATCGTTGTTCCCGCATGCGGAATAAACGCATTTACGCCAGGATCCACCGCGGTTCACAATGCGGGCGATTTCTACGAGGTGAGCGCAGAAGCGGCAGCCCGCATCGAGAGATTGCGAACTGGCCTGCATGGATCGCAAACCAGTTATGCACTCAACACTGCGACGAGTGCTCTGCATCGCCTGTTGTATGACCCATTTCGCGACGCAAGAAGCGGCGATTCGAACAGAAATGGAGAAGGAAGACGGACAAGCCTCAGCTTGCAATGCCATTGAGACTCTTTTCGAAACTTCTAAGAATCACAGCAACTAACCCGTGCAACGACCTCCGTCTTTCGCATCTGATGCCTGTCAGACTTGATCGGTTGGACATATAACTCTTTAGTTGTAGGAGGGTTTATCAGCGAGGCGCGGAAGGGCTCCAGCTTTGAATTGTCTTGCTCAATGCGTGCATTTTTTCCTTTAATATTTTCTTGGCGGACATGAAGTTTGCGAAACTAGTTCTGTAATTCGAACGTTTACAGATCGAGAGTTTAAGTGCGGATGGTTCTCGCAGTGCGACAGTCATTCCATCTCTGAATCACTGTCGAGACGCAGAACAACTTGGGCCATCGCCTGTTTAGGAGAGGTCATGAAGAAAAGCGAGCAGAGCAACGCGGTCGCGAGCGCTAACGCGAGTCCCTCCACAAGCGTCAGGACCAACGGAAACAATGGCCACAGCAGTGCCGTTGCTGAACCACCCGATGCTAACCTCGACATCATCCTTGCCCAGCTTCAGGCTGTTCGAGATGGCAACTTCTCCGTGCGGCTTCCCGGTTCGTGGACCGGATTGCCGGGAAAGATCGCTGATACGTTTAATGAAATCGTCGCCGCCAACCAGCAAATGGCCAAGGAACTCAGGCGCGTCGGCCAGGTGGTAGGCAAGGAAGGCAGGACAAGAGAACGCACGCGGTTCTACGAGTCGAGGGGCGCGTGGGGAGAAATGGAAGTCTCTGTGAATACGTTGGTGGAGGATCTTCTTCGGCCAACCACAGAGGTCACCCGCGCGATCGCGGCAGTCGCGCAGGGCAACCTGGCACAAACCGTCCGGCTCGACGTGGACGGACGGCCGCTCGAAGGAGAGTTTTTTCGTTCGGCAGCGATCGTGAACACCATGATTCAGCAGCTCAGTGTGTTCACTTCCGAAGTTACGCGTGTCGCGCGTGAGGTGGGTACCGACGGCAAACTTGGCGGCCAGGCACAGGTGCCGGGAGTTGCGGGAACCTGGAAAGATCTTACCGACTCCGTCAATTCCATGGCCAGCAACCTGACCGGACAAGTACGCAACATTGCTGAAGTAGCGACCGCGGTCGCAAGCGGCGATCTCTCGCGCAAAATTACAGTCGATGTCCGCGGCGAAATCCTGCAGCTCAAAGAAGCAATCAACACCATGGTTGACCAGCTACGCTCGTTTGCGTCCGAGGTCACGCGCGTAGCGCGCGAAGTGGGCACCGACGGCAAACTCGGCGGCCAGGCCGTGGTGCCCGGCGTTGCAGGGACCTGGAAAGATCTTACCGACTCAGTGAACGCCATGGCCGGCAACCTGACAGCCCAGGTACGCAATATCGCCGAAGTGACCACTGCGGTCGCACGCGGCGACTTGTCGCGCAAAATCACCGTGGATGTGAAGGGAGAAATTCTCGAGCTCAAAGACACCATCAACACCATGGTCGATCAGTTGAATGCCTTTGCCGGTGAAGTGACCCGCGTGGCGCGCGAGGTCGGCACAGAAGGAAAGTTAGGTGGTCAGGCACAGGTGCCGGGCGTGGGCGGCACCTGGAAAGATCTCACGGACAACGTAAATTTCATGGCCAGCAACCTGACCGGGCAGGTGCGCAACATCGCCGAAGTAGCTACTGCGATCGCCAGTGGAGACCTTTCCAGCAAGATCACGGTCGACGTGCGGGGCGAGATCCTGCAGCTCAAAGAAACCCTCAACACCATGGTCGATCAGCTAAACCGGTTCGCGGGTGAGGTTACGCGCGTAGCGCGTGAGGTGGGCAGCGAAGGCCGGTTGGGCGGGCAGGCGAACGTCCCGGGCGTTGCGGGAACCTGGAAAGATCTTACCGACTCCGTCAATTCCATGGCCGGCAACCTGACCGGGCAAGTCCGCAATATTGCGGAAGTGACCACTGCCGTGGCGCGTGGCGATTTGTCGCGCAAAATCACCGTAGACGTAAAAGGCGAGATCCTCGAGCTCAAGAACACCATCAACACCATGGTGGATCAGCTCAACGGATTTGCGGGCGAGGTTACGCGCGTGGCGCGCGAAGTGGGCACGGAAGGCAAGCTGGGCGGGCAAGCGCAGGTGCTCGGCGTCGCCGGCACCTGGAAAGATCTCACCGACAACGTGAACTTCATGGCCAGTAACCTCACCGGCCAGGTCCGCAACATCGCGGAAGTGGCCACCGCCGTGGCCCGCGGCGATCTATCCCGCAAGATCACTGTGGATGTAAAGGGCGAAATTCTGGAACTCAAAGACACCATCAACACCATGGTGGACCAGTTGCGGGCCTTCGCTTCCGAAGTGACGCGCGTAGCGCGCGAAGTAGGCACCGACGGAAAGCTCGGAGGCCAGGCGCAGGTACCGGGTGTGGGCGGCACCTGGAAAGATCTTACGGATTCCGTAAACTCCATGGCGAGCAACCTCACCGGCCAGGTCCGCAATATCGCCGAGGTCTCCACCGCCATCGCCAGCGGCGATCTGTCCAAAAAAATCACGGTGAACGTGAGCGGAGAAATTCTGCTTCTGAAAGAGACCATCAACACCATGGTCGATCAGCTAAATGCGTTCGCCGGAGAAGTCACCCGCGTGGCACGCGAAGTGGGCAGCGAAGGGCGTCTCGGTGGCCAGGCCAACGTTCCCGGCGTTGCCGGCACCTGGAAGGATCTTACGGATTCGGTCAATTCCATGGCCGGCAATCTGACCGGCCAGGTGCGCAACATTGCCGAAGTAACCACAGCCGTGGCCCGCGGCGATCTATCGCGAAAGATCACAGTGGATGTACGCGGTGAAATTCTTGAGCTGAAAAACACCATCAACACCATGGTGGATCAGCTCAACGCGTTCGCTGGCGAGGTGACCCGTGTGGCCCGCGAAGTCGGCACGGAAGGCAAGTTAGGCGGCCAGGCGCAAGTACCGGGCGTGGGCGGCACCTGGAAAGATCTGACGGACAATGTGAATTTCATGGCCAGCAATCTCACCGGCCAGGTACGCAATATAGCCGAAGTGGCCACCGCCATAGCCAACGGTGACTTGTCTAAAAAGATCACCGTGGATGTGCGCGGCGAGATCCTACAACTCAAGGAAACGCTCAACACCATGGTGGAGCAACTGCGCTCGTTCGCTGCGGAAGTGACACGCGTAGCGCGCGAGGTGGGCAGTGAGGGCAAGCTGGGCGGTCAAGCCAATGTACCGGGCGTTGCCGGCACCTGGAAGGATCTTACGGATTCTGTAAACGCGATGGCCGGCAATCTGACCGGCCAGGTGCGCAACATCGCGGAAGTAACCACCGCCGTGGCCCGCGGCGATTTGTCGCGCAAGATCACGGTAGACGTGAAAGGCGAAATTCTTGAGCTGAAGAACACCATCAATACCATGGTGGATCAGCTCAATGCGTTCGCTGCGGAAGTAACCCGTGTGGCCCGCGAGGTTGGTACGGACGGCAAGCTGGGTGGCCAGGCGCAAGTGCCTGGGGTGGCGGGAACGTGGAAGGATCTGACCGACAACGTGAATGTCATGGCCGCCAACCTTACCGAACAGGTGCGCGGCATCGTTAAGGTAGTTACCGCGGTTGCGAATGGAGTGCTGACTCAAAAGTTGACGGTGAATGCCAAAGGCGAAGTCGCCGCATTGGCTGAGACCATTAACAACATGACCGACACCCTGGCTACCTTCGCCGACCAGGTAACCACAGTAGCCCGTGAAGTGGGCGTAGAGGGGCGGCTTGGAGGCCAGGCGAATGTGCCGGGAGCCGCCGGCACCTGGAAAGATCTCACTGGCAATGTGAATCTCCTCGCAGACAATCTCACCAACCAGGTTCGCGCCATCGCCGAAGTGGCGACGGCGGTGACCAAAGGCGATTTGACCCGCTCTATCCAGGTAGAGGCGCGCGGCGAGGTCGCGGAGTTGAAAGACAACATCAACACCATGATCAACAATCTTCGTCTCACCACGGAGCGCAACACCGAGCAGGACTGGCTCAAGACCAATCTCGCGCGTTTCACCGGCATGTTGCAAGGTCAGCGCGATCTGTCCACCGTCGGTCGTACGCTGCTGTCGGAGCTGGCGCAGTTGGTGAACGCACAACAGGGCGTCATTTACCAAATGCACAGTGAAGAAGAGGTGGGCATGGCGCCGCTTTCCGCCTTTGCCGATGACGGGCATGACGTGCACCTGCGAAGGTTGAGGCTAGGCGAAGGACTTGTGGGGCAGTGCGCTGCGGAAAAACGGCGCATGGTCATCACCGATGTGCCGCCGAACACTATCTCCATCCGATCAGGCTTGTTCGAAGCCACCCCGCGGAATGTCATCGTCCTTCCCGTGCTCTTCGAAAACCGGGTCAAGGCGGTCATCGAGTTGGCGTCGCTTAGCACGTTCACCGCTTTGCAACTCGCGTTTCTTGAACAATTGACCACCAGTATCGGCATCGTGCTCAACAGTATCGAGGCCACCATGCAGACCGAAGGGCTGCTGAAGCAATCGCAGCAATTGGCGACGGAGTTGCAGACCCAACAGACAGAGCTACAGCAAACTAACGAACAGCTGGCGCAGAAGGCGCAGCAGTTGGCCGAACAGAATGTCGAGGTGGAACGCAAGAACCAGGAGATTGAGCAGGCCCGTGGCGCACTTGAGGGCAAGGCGAAGGAGTTGGCGCTGACTTCGAAATACAAATCGGAGTTTCTGGCCAACATGTCGCATGAACTGCGCACCCCCCTCAACAGCATTCTGGTTTTGGGCCAACAGCTCAGCGACAATCCGGGAGGCAATCTCACATCGAAGCAGGTGGAGTTTGCCCGCACCATCCACGGGGCCGGAACCGATCTGCTCAATCTCATCAGCGATATTCTCGACCTTTCCAAGATCGAATCCGGCACCGTCTCGGTGGAGGCGGAGGAGGTCACGTTCGCAAGCCTGCTCGAGATGATCGCGCGGCCTTTCCGTCACGAGGCGGAGAACCGGCGGCTTGGTTTCGAGGTAAACACCGGCACCCAGCTGCCGCGCAGTTTTGTCACCGACTCCAAGCGGCTGCAACAGGTGCTCAAGAATTTGTTGTCCAACGCATTCAAGTTCACCGAGCAAGGCGGTGTAAGTCTTTCGGTATCGATCATCGAAAAAGGATGGAGTGAGGATCACCCCATCCTCAGCCGGGCGGCTTCCATTGTCTCCTTCGAGGTTGCCGACACAGGCATTGGTATTCCGTTCGAGAAGCAGCGAATGATCTTCGAAGCATTTCAGCAGGCGGATGCGGGCACGAGCCGCAAGTACGGCGGCACGGGTCTTGGTCTAGCCATCAGCCGTGAACTGGCCAGTTTGTTAGGCGGCGAGATTCGACTCCGAAGCGCACCAGGAAGCGGGAGCGTCTTCACCCTCTTCTTGCCGCAAACCTACATGGGGCCCTCGGCATCCAGTGTCGCCACGCTGGAGGCGAAAGCCTCGCCCTCCGGCGCGAGCACGCAACTGTTGAGCGCGAACGTTCTTGAGCTACCGGCGGAACGGATCGGCGACGATCGCGAAATTCTGAAACCGGGAGATGCGGTTCTGCTGGTTATCGAAGATGACCCGCACTACGCGCGGCTGTTGCGCGACCTATCGCGTGACAGCGGCTTCAAAGTGCTTCTGGCGATGCGTGGCGCTGAGGGCCTTGCCTTGGCCCGCGAATTTCGGCCCACAGCTATATCGTTAGATGTCTTTCTACCCGACATGCTGGGCTGGACCGTGCTCAATCACCTCAAGCAGGATCCGCAGACACGTCATATTCCGGTACAGATACTCACGGTCGATGAGGATCGCCGGCACGGGTTGGCGCGTGGAGCCTTCGCCTCGGTGGTTAAGCCCGCCACGGCAGGCGAAATCAGCGCGGCCTTTATCAGGATGAAGGAATACGCCGTGCTCGAACGCAAGCGATTGTTGATCGTCGAGGACAACCCGGCGGAGCAATTGAGCATTCGCGAGTTGCTCGGCTACGACGATATCGATGTCACCGTGGTCACAAGCGGTGGTGAGGCACTCGATCAACTCTGCGACCAGTTGTTCGACTGCGTTGTGCTTGACCTTCGACTTCCTGATATGTCGGGCTTTGAGGTATTGGAGCGCATTCGTGAAACCCCATCGCTCGGCGACGTGCCCGTCGTAGTCTTTACCGGCAAAGAATTGTCGGCCGCCGAAGATGCCCGTCTGCGGACCCTGGCCCGCAGCGTTGTGGTCAAGGGAGTCGAGTCGCCCGAACGTCTGTTGGACGAAACGGCGTTGTTCCTGCATCGGGTCATTGCGAACCTGCCATCTGAAAAACAGAATATGCTTGATCGGCTGCATCGCTCCGATGATGCTCTGATCGGCAAAAAGGTGCTGGCTGTTGACGATGACGTACGCAACATCTTCGCCCTCAGTAGCGTTCTCGAACGTCGTGGGATGACGGTATTGACCGCCGGTACCGGCAGGGAAGCCATCGCCATCCTGGAGTCGACTCCTGACATGGCGATCGTGTTGATGGACATCATGATGCCGGAGATGGATGGATACGAGACCATGCAGGTGATGCGGCAAAACGGACTGTTTCGACGGCTGCCGATCATCGCCCTGACCGCCAAGGCCATGAAGGGCGACCGTGAAAAGTGTCTTGAAGCGGGCGCGTCAGAGTATTTGGCAAAGCCTGTCAATACAGAGCAGTTGTTGTCGGCGTTGCGCATTTGGCTGCACAGATAATCACGAGCGTTGATGTTGGCAGAGTTGTTTGGGGAGAGGTTTTCCGAAGGGGAGCGCCACGATGGAACAGAAGGTGAACATCCTGATGGTGGACGATCAACCGGGAAAGCTGTTGACCTACGAGGCAATCCTGGGCGAACTCGGGGAGAACCTCGTCAAGGCATCTTCCGGAAAGGAGGCACTCGAACTCCTGCTGAGGATGGACATTGCGGTCGTGTTGATGGACGTGAGCATGCCGGAACTGGATGGCTTTCAGCTTGCGGATATGATTCGGCAACATCCACGGTTTCATAAGATTGCCATTATCTTCATCTCCGCCGTCCACCTCACCGATCTGGACAGACTCGCGGGATATCAACGCGGGGCAATGGATTATATTTCCGTTCCCGTGGTTCCAGAATTGTTGCGAGCCAAGGTCAGCGTGTTTGCCGAACTGCATCGAAAAGCGCGCGAGTTGGAGCTGTTGAACAGCGAACTGGAACAACGTGTTCTGGTAAGAACGGCGGAATTAAGAGAGCGCGAGCAGCAATTGCGGCAGCGCGCCGATTTGCTCGATCTTGCCACCGAGGCCATCATGGTGCGCGACCAGGACGGCATTCTTCAACTCTGGAACTCGGGCGCAGAAACATTTTATGGTTGGGACCGGAGCGAGGTGCTAGGGAAAAACGTCCATCAGATACTGCGCACCAAATTGCCCAGTCCGGCGGAAGAAATCGAATCGCTGATCATGGGAGAGGGACGGTGGGAGGGCAACCTGGTCCAGTTCACGAAAGAGGGCCGCGAAGTGGTCGTCGCCAGCCGCCAGGTGTTGCAAAGGGATGGGGGCGGGGGTGGCCATGCCATCCTGGAGATCAGCCGGGACATCACGGCGAAATTACAAACCGAGGAAGCGCTGCGCAAGGCCGAGAAATTCGCCGCAATGGGGAGGGTCGCGGGCATCATCGCGCATGAAATCAACAATCCTCTGGAGGCGATCCGGAACGCCTTTTATCTGTTGCAGCAGCATCCCTCGTTGAACGACGAGGCCCGAACGTACACCAGGATTGCCGACGAGGAACTGTCCAGGGTTGCACACATCACCCGGCAGACATTGGGTTTTTATCGGGAATCAAAAGAGGCGGTTCCCGTTGTCATCTCAGAGATTCTCAACGACATTCTTTCGCTTCAGGCACGTCTGTTCGAACGCAGCGCGATTGTTGTCGAGAAAGAGTACAGCAGTGACGGTTCGATCCTTGGGTTTCCCGGCGAATTAAAGCAGGTGTTTCTCAATCTTGTCGGCAATGCAATCCAGGCGATGCCTGGAGGGGGTCGGCTTCGCATTCGAGTGAGCGAGGCGATGGATAAGCAGCGGCATGGCGTACGGGTTTTAATTTGCGATACCGGTTCGGGGATCCGCCCGGAAGACTCGAAGCAGTTGTTCGAACCGTTCTTTACCACCAAATCCACCAAGGGCACAGGATTGGGTCTTTGGATCAGCAAGGGAATCGTTCAGAAGCACCAGGGCGTCATTCGCTTCCGGAGTATGCGGCTGTTTCGGGGGAACATCACGGCCTTTTCCGTGTTCATTCCCAAATCCGCATCCTCACTGCTACAGGAACCGAGCCTGGTGTCGAGTTCGTCACTGGTATAGTTACCGTTTTTAGGCCCGAGGAGCGTAGATGTTTAACAGAGATCACATCTTGTGCGTCGACGATGAAGAGAATCAGCTAGCGGTTCGCAAGCTCGTGCTTGAATCCGAGGGCTACGTAGTGTTAAGCGCGAGTTCAGGGCAGCAGGCCCTCAATCTCCTCGCCCTTCACCACGTCGACCTTGTCCTGTCTGACCATCTGATGCCGGGGATGGTCGGGACAGAGCTTGCACGTCAGATTAAACTCCGTAACCCTGATCTGCCGGTGATCCTGATCTCCGCGGTAAACGAGATACCCGCCGATGCAGTCTACGCGAATCTCTTCATGAGCAAGCTCGATGGTCCTACCGCCATGTGTCAGAACATTTCTGCAATGCTGATGCGATCCAGGAGCGGATGCGCCCGTTCGGGATGACAAAGGGGAGCGGGTCGGCAGCGCCGCTGGCTGTCGTACTCGTTTACTGCCTGCTCTAAAGCATTTTAGCAATTCCTCTGTTTTGGTAAGAGCGGCGAGGCCTGGTTTTCTATGAGAGAAAACCGCGTACAAGCCGGGAGCCTAGCTCGCTGCGGCGAAGCCGGTCTACATCTGGTCCGTAGACAGAACGTCTGCTCAAGTCCATGGGACGGCGGTGGAGTCAAATCACATTTTTCCCAAATCAGGTCTCGGTCGTCATAGCGCGAAGACGCCTCGAAAGAAACGAAACCGATTCTTCCTCGACTATGGAACAGCCCCGACCCATCCCGGCGTAGCCCCGAAGGGGCGGCTGAAAATAGCCCAGGGCGCAGTCCTGGGTTAGGTATCCGTCACCGATCAAGTCCCGCAGGGACGACTGAGAATGCCCCAGGATCAAATCCTGGGTACACGTCTACTCGCAAGCCTGATGGGAAATAACTAAAAAGTCGACAACTGCCCCAATAATTGTTATCCATGGTCGATCCGTAGATTCGAGTTGTTCTTGCATCACCGGCCACAGATTGAGTAAGAACTAACTGAAGCTGAGAAACACTGGAGAAGCGCATGAATCGACGTACGTTCTTAGGCCTCGCTGGAGCCACAGCCGTCGCGCAGCCTTTTGCTCTTGCAAGCGAGGCTAAGAAAACCATGAAGATCACCGGAGTGGAGACGGATGTGCTGCGTTTTCCTCCCGGTGAGATCTACTACGACGCGATTCACGAATTTGGCGCAGAGGGTGGGAGCGTCGTACTACGCTTGCAGACCGACGCAGGGATTGTCGGTTGGGCGGAAAGCACATTCGGAACGATGACCGGCGCACCCGAGGTCTTGCAGACAATCCTCGAGAAAGAGCTCAAATCGATCCTTATCGGGAAGGATCCTGCGTTTCCACGGCGGCTGCGGGCCGAGATGTGGAAGGCGCTGGAGTACGCCGGCGTGCAGGGTATGAATACGTTTGCCATCTCGACGGTAGAAATTGCGATCTGGGATATTGTGGCTAAAGCTTTCGACGTGCCGGCATACAAGGTTTTGGGCGCTTATCAGGATACCTGCCCCGTCTACTCGATGTGCGGCTGGTACTATCCCAACGATGACGATCTATCGCGGTACAAGAAGGGGGTAGAGAACGCCTTCGAAGAAGGTTTCAGCGGGGCGAAAATCAAGGTAGGGCGCTTCTCGCTGCAGGATGACGAAAAGCGCATCAAGCTGGCTATGGAGATCGCAGGCCCGAATCGCAGAATCATGGTGGACGCGAACCAGAAGTTTCTGGTGCCGGAGGCGATTCAGCGGGGGAAGGTCTACCAGGAGATGGGCGTTTACTGGTATGAGGAGCCGCTCGTTCCTTATGACCATGCAGGCTACGCGCAAGTAGCGGAAGAACTGGAGATTCGGGTTGCAGCCGGGGAAAACGAATACACCAGGTACGCCTTCGCGGACCTGATTCAACGCCGCTGCGTGGATGTGGTGCAGCCCGATGCCCGTCGAGCCGGCGGAGTTTCTGAGTGGATGGAAATCGCAGCCATCGCGGATGCTGCCAAGCTTCCTGTGGCAAGCCATGGTGGCGGTCCAGTGGATCTGCAAATGCTGCTGTGTATGCCGAATGCCATCTACATGGAGGGAGGCAGCTTCAAGGGAACCGGATCAACGTTAGAACGGCTCCGCATGGTGAACAGCGCCGTTCTCGCACCCGAAAGACCCGGAATGGGAAGTGAGTTGCGGCCCGAGTATCTGCAGAAATTCAAGGTGTGACTTCCATAGACCGAAGGGTTCTGCCTGGCCGAATGGCACGACGCGACGAATGGGGTGGACGTTAACGATACGGTGAGTGATGTGTGCGGTTAGATTGTCCTGTCTGAGGGCAGGTGGGAAGTTTGTACCGAATCGTCGTTCAGAGGTACCCGAGCGCAGAGGTAACGAGTAGGGTAGAGGCACCAGATGAGTGCAGAAATCCCCAATCCGCCTCCATCGCGTGCACGCGCAGCAACCGCGGCAGAATCAATTAGCCGGGCTCAGCAAAGACATTAGGTTGTTCCTCGAAGTATGATTGCGAGAGCCTGACGCTCAGCGGGCTGGGCCTGCCCTTGCTCCGAGCTTCGCATGTGGGGAGGAATGATGAGAATCACACTGAATATCGTTGCCGGTCTCGTGGTTCTAGCGGGCGCTATTTGGTTCCTGCAAGGGATCAATGTGCTTCCTGGCAGTTTCATGACTGGACAGGTTCGGTGGGCGGTTTATGGCGGTATAGCCTTTGCAGCGGGCATCGCTTTGTTGCTGTTAGCTAACCGGCCGCGAAAAGAACGTCGATAACAGAACATCAATGGGTGTTACAGTTTCAACTCACTCCATTCTAGCCGGTCGTTGCGGCGGGTGCGTGCCTGTTTGTCACGGGATAAGCTCTAGACTGGATTTGCGTTTAAGCCCTCTTCAGCACAGAACTTTACCTATCGAGTGTTGCTTGGACGCTTACCGTCCTTCCTTGGATCCGGCACATTGGAATAAATCCCGCCCAGTTCAGTTGTCAAAAGGTGCGGAAGATTGCACACGTTCTGAGAACGATTGTTAGATGTTGGGCAATGCGGTTGAGGTCTTCGGGTCTTGCGTCCTGAAAATCGAGAAACCCTTGATCAGTCTGAGATTGAGAGAGCGATTGAAGCCGACTTCCACCACGAACCGAACGCTGATAAACAGGAGTTCTCAGGTCTGTCCCGTGGCAGGTCGCGTACTCATCCTGCTCGCGGCCCTTCTACTCGCGGTCACGCCATGGACCGAGTATGTTTGGCACTTCGACAACTTCCTCCAAGGCGGTCAGGACATGGAACTTGGCCTCCTCTCCATAGTGACTATCTTTTGTCTTGTGCTTGTGCTGTTGCAGGATGGCAGGCAGCGAGTAACGTCGATGGTCGCGATCCGACTATGGCTGTCATCTGTCTTTGATCAAGCCGATCCACCAGCTCTGGGCAGCTTCCGTGGGCTGAATATGGCCTTGGATGCCATACTCCTACCTAGTCCCTCATCAGGCACATACAACCCTCCCATTCGAGTTTGATTTACCTCTCCGGAACAAACTTGAGAATGACTCCTTCGAGTCGTTCACGAACTCTGTAACAGATCAATCGCATCCAGGCTTCGCCCGTGGAGAGGTAATGCAAAAAGTCGTTGTGGTTTCTGGACGGAAATTTGCGATCAAGCAGCCAGATGAAGATCGCCCATACGGCTACAGAAAAGCTGAGCCGATTGCGGGCAATCGTTTTTGTTGCTTGGTCATCCTCACCTTGTGGAGACATTGCTCGATGAGCAGTGTTCGCTGGGTTCTCCTGGGAGCACTGCTCTTGCGTGGCCCATCTATGCTTCGAGCACAGGCCAACCTTGCCGATGTGCCGGAAGCAAATCCCGCTAGGCCAACAGTCTCAACCCCGGCGACTCTGACTCCGGTCGGCTATCTACAATTTGAGAATGGCGGCTTGTATGCGACTGATTCCTCTGAATTCGCGAAACGCCTGGGCATCAATCAAGTATCTAAGCTGACCCTCGACAAGCGGGTGGAGCTGCTGGCCCTCTTCGAGCCGTTCACGCACAGTACCGATGCGGAAGTCTCGGGCAACCGGCCGGGTGAGGTCTTCGCGGGCGTGCAGGCGGTCATCCTGCAGGGCAAGGGCGAGCGGCCGACGATCTCCGGCCAGTACCTAAGGCGGCTGTATGCGAGCCCAGCGCCGGAGCTCGATCTCGGCACCTTCGTGCAGAGCGCGACGATCCTGTTGAGCGACGACCTGGGCGGTTTTCACTTCGATGTGAACGGCCTCATCACGGAGCAGCAAGACGATAAGACTAAGGCGCGGCGAGCGCAGTTTGCCCAGACACTCTCGATCTCGCATCCAGTCGGCAAGTTCACCGTCTCGGGAGAAGTATGGCACTTCGCGCAGCCGCTGACGCGCGGCTATGCAGTCGGGAATCTATGGTCCGTATCGTACCCGGTGCGGAAAAATGTGGTGATTGACGCCGGCTTTGATCACGGTCTGACCAGCACCTCCACTCACTGGGAAAGCTTTGTTGGTTTCACCTATATCCTGCCTCGACGACTTTGGCGTTAGAGGACATGAATCCATAAGGTCGGCTACAGCATTTTCACTTCTGGTGTTTACAGAGCAACGACTCCCATGGCGGCTTTTCCTCAAGAAAAGCCGCACTCCGCAGCACCTTCCTGGGCAGAGTAGAAGTGAAAATGCTCTATCCTTCAAAGTCATCTATCGGACGATCTTCGAAGGAATGCAAGGAATGCAGGACCCGTCCTACTTTCCCTCTACTCTCCCTGGAGCCGACCTCCCGCAAATATCCCCGAGCGCTCGGCCTACTACGCCGAATGGATCAAGCCATTTCCAACCTGCCAGTGTTTTGCACCATCGGGGAATCACATGCTTCTCCACTTTGAGTGGGGGCGGGCTGATGTGGTCGAACCGGCAAGCCCACTCTCTACATTTTTCTCTCCGCTGTGGAAATAATCTTCGCCCAAACAAGTTTTCATGGGTACAGGGCTTCTCACTTCAGGCCATGTCCGTCCCGGCTTAGGGTGCTAGGTCAACCGTCAGCCAGCATACGTCTCGCAGCCGCATAGGCTGCCCGTGTCTTTTGGAGGAACGCTCATGCTCATGCCCCCTCGGAGGAAAGTTCTCCTTTATTCTTGCCTGTTCGCGGCATTGACCGCGTTAGGTACCGGACTCGTTGGAACCGCAGCAAACTCAGCGACTGAAGCGCCTGCAGGATTTAACACGCCCAGCTTTAACAGTGCTGCGAGCATCAACAACGGATTAGTTGAACCGCCCGGAGACACATTTGCCCGGGATCAGCAGGTCTATGAGGAAAACGAAACCGTCGCGGAGGGCCTTGGACCCGTATATAACGCAACTTCCTGCGTCAATTGCCATCAGAATCCGAATAGCGGGGCAGCCAGCCAGATCACAGAACTTCGGGTTGGACACAATGACGCAAATGGCAACTTCGTAAACCCGACCATCCTTATCAACGACGGGCAAAATACGATTACTGGCAGGTCCATCGTCGATGATCGTGCCATCGGTCCGCAAGCCCAGGAGACCATACCTGCGACGGAAAACATCCGCACGTTACGTGCTGCCCTCAACACCCTGGGAGATGGATTTGTAGAAGCTATTGACGACAGCACTCTGATCGCAATCGCTGCGGAACAACCGCGGTTGAGTGACGGGAGAGTACATGGGGAAGTTGTGGAGGCTCCCATTTTTGAGGCTCCTGGGCAGACCCGTGTCGGACGCTTCGGCTGGAAGGACCAGCACAGCAGCTTGCTCTCCTTTATTGCCGATGCCTATCTCAATGAGATGGGGATCACGAACCGGCTGCGCCCCACCGAGGTTACCCAGGTTCTTAACACCACGAAGGGCATTAACGACCAGCCAGATGAGCTCGGCTTGGCGGACATCGACCACTTTGCTCAGTTTGTGCGCGGCACGATGGTTCCTCCCCGCGATGCCACACTGGCCGTGACCCCCGCAGCGTTGGCTGGGCAACGACTCTTCCGCGCGGTTGGTTGTAACGTCTGCCACATGGAAGCCATTACCACGGCTCCGGTAGGGACGGTGATCGATGGTGGCTTGTTTACCGTTCCAGAAGCTCTGGGCGACAAAATCATTCATCCCTTCAGCGACTACTTGTTACATGACATCGGAACTGGAGATGGAATCGTCCAGGTTGGGCCACAAGACACTGCGAACAAATTAAGAACTGCGCCGCTCTGGGGTTTGCGCACGAAGGCCCGCTTCATGCACGACCTGGGATCGTTGTCTCTTAAAAATGCTATCGAGCGCCATGAGGGTGAAGCACACGACGCCGCTCGCGGCTTCAGAGATTTGAGCCCTGTGCAGAAGGAGGAGTTGATTACTTTCTTAAAATCGCTGTGATATGACGAGCGGCAGTAGTTTCCGGGCACTCATAGAACCTGTTCAAGAGTGCCCGGCCTCGCCCTCAGATGACCGGCGTCCACCGTCGTGACGTTGCGGCAGACGGAACTGGCACTTTGAACGATGACAGGTGTCAGAAGGATGACGCCCACGTTCGTGCAGGGACCGCCATGGCGTCATTCCAGTCTTGCTCCTCCTCTCGGAAGAGTTGGCCTCCGTGCTCTACCTCATGGCTCGCAGCAGAACCCAGCTTTCTCTACCGCTGCGCAACGCCTGGGGGTTGTCGCTACGGAGATGCGTGTGCGTTCAGCCCCCCACGTTCCCCTCGCAATCTGTGCATCGAGTGAGCCCGCATGCGCCCCCTTCGTCATCTGGACCTGTCTCAAAAGGCTAAGAGAAATTAATACCTGGGTAACAGGAGCCGACATCCATCGGCGTAGATTGTGTAGTGCGCTCAGCACGCATTATTTCTCCCCGTCAAACCGTTTTGGAGGTTTCAGCATGTCGAATCGTTACCACGCCGCCTCGTGCAATGTGGTTCTTGCATCAGCCGCCTTCCTGCTTAGCATTGCGCCGGCGTTCGGCCAGGCTAGCGCTCCAACACCAGTCAATGGGTATACCCTCAGTGTGTTCGCGACCGGAGTCGTGGGGCAATACACCGCTCCAGACTCGATCGCGGTATACCACGATCACGTCTATATCGCCTACGGTGATGGCAACGACCCTGCAGGAGCCGATGGAAAGTCGAACATGATCGTCGAGTACAACCGGAAGGGCCAGAAAGTGTTTAGCTTCACGGTAAAGGGTCATAACGACGGACTTAAGGTCAATCCATACACGAATAAGCTGTGGGTGATGCAGAACGAAGATGCGAATCCGAGTCTCGTCGTCTTCGACCCGGAGACGCGCACGAAGCAGGTGTACACTTTTGCTGCGCAGCCGGCGGCCGGCGGCGGTTATGATGACATCGCCTTCCGCAATGGCAAGGCATACCTTAGCGCTTCGAATCCTGCGCACAACCCCAACAGCGAACCGGCCATCGTCCAGGTGAAGCTTGTGAACGGCCAGGTGGTTGTGGTGAAGCCGGTGCTCGAAGGCAATGCCACGGCGACCAACATTCTCAACGGCCAGTCGGTGACCTTGAACCTGCAGGATCCCGATTCGATGACGACGACACCCGGCGGAGAGATTCTGCTGGACAGCCAGGGCGACTCCGAGCTGCTGATGGTGCGCAGACCGGGAACGCCGCAGCAGAGCGTGCTCCAGATTCCGTTGAGCTCCCCCTATGGCCAGCCGCAGGTGGACGATACGCTCTTTACCCCCGGCAGCGATGGCTTCATCCTCGTTTCGGATACGGCCGCTGACATCATTTACAAGATCGGCAAGACGGTCTTCGTTCCGGGAAGCGCTTACTCGGCTGGTGTCGCGGGCAGCACTTCCGCACCTGGCTTCGTCGGGCGGCTCGATCTGGAGTTTGGCCAGTTGACCCCGATCGTGAGCGGGATGCAGGACCCGCATGGCCTGGCCTTCGTGAAGACTGGCGATGATGACTCTCTGCGTGAAGAGCTGACAGAAGCGTGCGAAGCGCTTTTCCCTAACCTATAACTCTGGCAACGCAACTAGCCACACATGTGTGGCTAGTTGCGACACCAGCACGGTGGTCCATCGGTATCAGTCTCCACGCATTCAGATGTCTCCCCGGCGTGCGCCCGTCTCTTTTGCTCAGTTTGTCGACAGATGGAGCTTGATGGAGCTTTGTCGTCAGCCGGAAATGGTACTCTTGCGATCCGGCTGCCACGCAAAGTTCCAGATCCGTCTGAGGACGAAACCAGCAGCCGTTCCGATGCGAAGGCTTGGAATGTGTAACGAGTTTTTCCGCAACCTGTAATGCTCGCTGCGGCGAGGCAGCCCGTACCCTTTATAGAATTTAGTTTTTCAGTAGCTTGCTAAGCCCAGTCAAGAACAAGCTGGCCTCTCCTTCGATCCCTGCTGACTTTCAGCTGGGATCGCTGAGAACGATGCGGGGGAATTTCGTCTGTCCCGAAACTCCTAATCGGTTTGATTCTAATAGATGAGGCGATGGCGCGACGTTTGTATCGGTCTTCGGCGGATGAGTGGCGGATGAGCGGCGGGAAAAAGGAAGCAAAGAGGGGGCGTGCGTTAGACGTCCAACCCCTGGAAAGCGGCAGAGTCTTTTGTCTCTGCCGCCGGCCCGCATACCAATTAGAACTGCACTTTAAATGCGAATTGGTAGAGACGAGGGGTGTAGTTCGGATCGAAGTTGGTGACTTGGCCAAAGCTCGTGCTGCCGAGCTCAACACTGCCGTCACCCAGCGGAAAGATGAAGCTAGGCGTGTTGCTGATGTTGTAAGCCTCCGCCCGGAACTGCAGGTTAAGATGCTCCGTCACAGGGAAATTCTTGAAGAGAGACAAATCCACATGACCAAAGGCCGGACCGAACAGTGAGTTGCGCGGCGTATTGCCAACCGTCCCGGTAGGCTGAGGAGTGAAGGCGGAAATGTTGAAGAACTCGGATTTCGACCTGTTTCCACGAGGGTTGAAAAGCGTGTTGGGGCGATCTCTGCCACCGCCATTGTTCGGCACAGCGCGATCGGCGTACGACTCGGTGACCGACTGCCCGTTGGCCGGGTTAAGGTAGGTCGTCGTGTCGTTGTTACCAGCCCCGGCATTGCCTCCGTTGTTGAGAATCGTGAAGGGCTTACCGCTCTGCCAGACGGTGATGGTGTTAATCTCCCAGCCGGTGAGCGCCTGCTTCGCAATACCAGTCCAGGTCTTGCCATACTGAAACTGGTAGTTCAAAGAGAGCGCAAAGCGGTTCTGAATGTCGTTCTCGGCAATGCCATACTCGATCGCCCGAAGCCGGGTGGGGTCAGCATCGCTGAAGCCCTCCTGACTGCCTTCCTGCGAGTAGCCGGTAATGTCGCTCAGAGCCTTCGACCATGTGTAGTTGGCATCGAACGCCAAGCCATGGTTAAAGCGCCGCTGGAAAGATGTTTGCAGACCGTTGTAGTTGGAAATGCCTTCACTTTGTACCAGACCTACTCCGCTCAGGTTGCCTCCGGGGAACTGGGGATCCAGCTTACGCGGTCCGCTGTTGGAACGAATGGCGGTACCCGCCTGGTAGAGAGGACTGTTGGGATTAGTGCTGTAGGGCGCGGGTTGGTTGATGTCGTTGATCACCTGGGGCAGGTGGTGTCCAACGTTGCCCACATAGCCGACCGTGAATACATTGGGGCCGACCTGCTTTTCAATTTGCAGGTTGTACTGATCGATGACGCCGGCCTTGAAGTTGGGGCTCTCGGCACCGAACGATAGCGGATTGAGGTTCTGCAGGTTGGAAACATTCGGCACTGCCGGTAGGGGCAGCCCCTGATCGAAGGAATTGTAGGCAGCCGCGCATTGTCCGTTGCCGACACTATGCCCGGCGCCCAAAAAGGCAGTTTCAATTTGAATCGCTACCGCCGCCTGGCAGGTCGGTTGGAAATTCGAGAGGAACGGCACGTTCTTCAGATCGGTGTTGGAGGTGTAGTTCCCGGGGAAGTAGCTGACACCAAAACCACCACGAACGATGGTGGAAGGACTCAGCTCGTAGGCGAAGCCGATGCGCGGCGCCAGGTTGGAGTAGTCGGTTGAGATGCCGGCGTGACCGTCGACCCCATTGACATTGGCGATCTTCAGGGCGCCGGTAACGGTTGAGGGATTCAGGTTGAGGGCGTCAAAGAAGTTGAAGTTGGCAATGCGGTTGTGCGCTTCGGTGAACGGGGTGAAGACGTCGTAGCGAATGCCGTAGAGCACGGTCAGCTTCGGGTTCACTTTCCAGGAGTCCTGGACGAAGAAGCCTGGTTCCCAGGTGCGATAGTCGGGAGCGGTGATGTCCACCTGGCGCTGCTCACCACTGAAAGCACCGGTCAGCGCGGAGGCGATCCCGTTGTCACGTTGCTGCGTCGCCGTCAGTTGTGCGTTGGAGCCGGGTGCGGGCGATGAGTCGGTCGGCAGTCCGAACGTGTACTGGCCAGCCACATAAGGGCTTTGCACATTGCGGGCCTGCCGGCGAATGAGCGTGGCGCCGAATTTCACATTGTGGCTGCCCTTGGTCCAGCTTACGTTGCCCAGGTATTGGAAGGTGCTGTCGATGTCTTGCAGGGGAACGAAGGAGCCGTCGCCAATGTCGCTCAGGCCAGGAAAGCCTATTGGGGTGAGGTTCGCGGTTTGGCTGTTCAGGTTAGACGCAAACGTACCTGCACCTCCAGAGACGAGGGCATCCGCGCCGCCCTTCAGGTTGGAGTTGAGAGGCAGGGAGAGATTGTTGATGCGCGTGAAGGCGGCGCGCAGGTCCAGCACCAGGTTCGAGGTAAAGAGGTGCGTGTATCCAAAGCCGTACTGCTGTGCGGCATCCGTCGCGGGACCATCGAAGTCAAATTGGCCGCCGCTGATTTCGAGCCCCGTCGCTGCATTCACCCCAAGGCCCGGAGGAGTGAAGGTATTTACCTTGTTGTAGTCGTAACGGCCAAAGAAGAGATTGCGGTCGTTGAACTTGTGATCGATGCGCACATCGAAGCTGTCGGAAGACTGCGTGCGGTTGGGGCTGGTGATGTAGTTATTGGAAAGAGCCCCAGCAGCGCCGGCATTTGGCGCGGGGTAGAGCTTCAGGTAGGCCAAAGCGATCGGGTCGACCGGCACGCCCTGCGTACCGTTGCCGGCGTTGAGCAGCAACGAAGGTGATCCGCCATTCAGGCTGTTCACGTCGTTGTACTCGTTTTGGGTAAGTGTGGTTTTGGTGTAGGTAAGACCATTCACTTCGCGGAAGCCTTCATAGTCGCCGAAGAAGAAGGTGCGATTTTTGTAGATGGGGCCGCCGATACTGCCGCCGAACTGATTCTGCCGCAACTCGGGCTTGCTGCCGCTCGTCTGCAGGACGTTGCGCGCATCGAATATGTCGTTGCGGAAAAACTCATACGCGGTGCCGTGAAATTGATTGGCGCCGGTGCGTGTGACGATGCTGACAACGCCACCCGCGGTGCGGCCCGCTTCCGCAGTGTAGTTGTTCGTCTGCACGGTGATCTCGTCAATGGCTTCGACGATGGGGCGGACGCCGATGGTTCCGATAATGCGCTCGTTATCGTCGATGCCATCGATGGTGTAGTTGTTGAGCGTGTCGTCCTGACCGTTTACCGAGAAGCTGGCGGTTTGCCGCCGATCGTCAGGCCGGCCGCCGCTGGTCAATCCATTTCCTGGACCCTCGTTGGCGCCAGGCACAATCTGTACCAGCTGAACGAAGTTACGACCGTTCAAAGGGAGGTCCTGCACGGCTTTTGCCGTTACGGTGGAGCTTACGGTTGCGCTGTCAGCCTGCAGCAAAGGCGTGGTTGCACTCACTTCGACCACAGCGGACTCTGCGCCTACCGTGAGCTGGACATCCGCGCGCGCACGATCACCTGCTTCGACGGCAAGGTCTTTGGTGACCGATTCTTGAAATCCGCGGGCCTTCACCGAGACGGAGTAATGGCCAACGTTGAGTAGTGTAAAGGTGTAATCGCCGGTGCCGCTGGACTGGACGGTTCGCCGGTCGTTCGTTCCGAGGTTGGTGATGGTAACGTTGGCATTTGGGACAGCGGCGCCTGTCTGGTCCGTTACGCTCCCCAGAATGTCCGCGGTCGTCAGCTGGGCGAAGCTGCTGGCAGACGGTATGGCGAGCAGGCATAGCGCCAGGGCGAACAACTTTGTGAGAAAGATTCTTGTGGCAATGGTTGTGCGTCGTGTTTCTTTTGTCCGGTGTGCCCCAGCACGCCGGGTGGTATTTATCTGTGTTTTCACGATGGGCCTCTCCCTCAAGTTGAGCTTTCGTTCCAGTGCTTCTGTTTTCGTGCGCGGCAGGAACATGTTCCGACTTCGGGCAGAACTCTAAGTTCTCGGTTTGACCCTCGTGAAGGCTCATACGGTAAGACTTTCATCACTTTTGCAAGTGATTCATTTCATATACAGTTACACTACGTATGAGGCGACGTATCATACGTGGTAGAGCCAGGAAAAAAAGAAGCGCATGTGCAGGAGCCAAAAAAGGTCATCACCCCCGGGCACGGCGATGACCAGGCGGAGACATTTAACGAGTGGTCAGTCGATCGGGAAAACGTGCCCAAAGGATGGGGATTGCTTTGATCCACACATCTCCGCGGAAGGGGAAGGGCCTGGCGGATTTCGTGCCTTGGTGTCGTGTCTTGGATTCCTGCCTTGGTGTCGTGCGTCATACAGATGGTCGTTTATAGGGCAAGGCTCGGGCGGGATTCCGAACCTCGCCTCCGATGCATAAAAGCATCTTCATTGTGACGCATTGCTGTAGCTTCTTCGCGAAGGAATCAGCCAATTTTCCGCGCAGGCCTCCAGTTCTTCGGCCTTGATGGAGGAGCGGTTTACCAGCTGGCTGTTGCGATGATGCGGGTTGGGCCCGGCTGCCCATTGACGATGTCCGTGGACAAGACCATTTCTACATTTTGTTTGTCAGGCTTTACTCCATTTAGCCAGCCCTGCAGTTCTTCGTTGCTGGTGACAAACTCAGCGGCCGCCTTGGTGCCGCCCATCCCGATCCCGGCCACGATCAGAACGCGCTGCGCAATGGACCGATCGAGGTAATTCGCGACGATGGCGTAATCTCGAGAGTTGCCGGTGGTCCACTGGGTGTTGTCGAAGCGCCAGAAGGTTGCTGGATCTTGCGCGTCGATAATCTCACCGCGCAGATTACTGGGGGCAAAGAATTGGTAGCGAAGCGCAGACTGCAGACGAAGTGTCCAGGCGTTATCCAATCCACCGATGAGCAGAACCGGACTTCGCCGTATTTCCTCCAGGGTCGATTCGTTGGAACCTTGGGTTCGGTAAAGCTGGGAGTGCTGCGTCAGCAGGTCGGTGACCCGGCTGTAAGCGACGATATCGCTTAACGGAACCATGTCGGAGTGCAACATGGCCGCCAGCATATTTTTCGGCTGGGTTTCCTTCGCGCTCAGTGACTTTGGCATTTCATTGCCATTGCGGTCGAGTGAGTGCTCCCCCAGCACGATCAGCACCGGGGTACGCGAGGGGAGCAGTGGCTTCCAGAAATATATGCTCGCGGAAGCCAGAGCTCGATTTTGAGGAGACTTGGCCTTGAACGCCGGTAACGCAACCGTTGCGAGCAGACAGGCTGCAGTGAACAGAAGGAGCGTCCTCCAGTGTCCCCACCACCTGATCCTTGTGGAGAAGACAGCAGGTGCGAGTTTCGTATCGGATGACGCCTGGGCGACTAACGACTCGGAAGGCTCTACCCATTCAGCCGCAACGGCTGCCCCTTCGTCCGCGGGAAACAAGAAGCGCGGCACGTAGGAGCCAAGGGGCAGGCAAATCCTCCACTCATGCTCGTGAGCGGGTTCCTGATAATACTGCGCGATGCGCTTACGCACCTCGCCTGCGGTCACACGCACGATGGGATCTGCGTTGGTGTCGTAGTCGCTGTCTCGACCGAATACCGTCACGCCCAGGGTGCGTTCCTTAAGCAGATCGGCGTGGCCGGCGAGGGTCTGCTCGACGACGAATCTGAGAAGCACCGGATAGCGTTTACTGTTACAGAAGTACTTGCTGCTGACGATACGCCCAAGCTGCTGCATCAACTCGATGCGAGAGAGTTCTTCAACCGGGTGAGCAGAAACAGATTCGTCAACGAAACTACTCGTTCGGTGCGTAGACGGGTAGGAGCCTTCGTCTGAATTCGCCATTGCTCGCCTCACCGTCCACTTGCTTGGACTTCCAAACGGCTCCCACGTTACAGCTTCGTTAGTTTTTTTGATAGCTTGCGCCAACTTGCCCCGATCGGGATGTGGATTTCTCTCCGCGCGAGCGAGCCGACTCGGCTGCCGGATGCGATCCGGATCCCTTGATTGAAAACTATTCGCAGCAGAGGCGCCTATTCTGAATCCAGTGGTGAGGCTATGGATTCAAGAGGACTGCTGTCAAGCAAATCCCAGGGGATTTGCTACGGGTGGAAGAGGGAAAAGTACAACAGGAAAAGTAGGGAAAAGTATGCAGACGAAAATAACCTAAAGCAATCTTGGACGTTTGTCGAGATCAACCCAAATCTTGTAAAGGCATTTGAGCGGTTAACGGCGAAGCGTGCAGAAACCTGAAAACTCTTAATGAGAGGAGCAAGAGAAGTTTACCTGTCAGTGTGCATGATGGACTGGGCTGCGCGCGGTTACTAACCGTTGAGTAAGCAGTCTGAGCCGTCAAAGCGTCTAAATCTAAAACGGGGTGCGCATCATGACGCGTTTGGGCAGCGTCGTTGCCGTCAGACTGCCGCATCACGTAGCGACCATTTCCGTGGTGGGCTACATCTCGGCTCTCTGGCTGCTTGGGCATGCTTCCCACTTGTTTTCCCTTTGTGCACTCGGATTCCTTTTCGGAGCAGCGAAAGGATCGGTGGATGTCTCCATCAATACCCAGGCGGTGGCTCTGGATAGACCAGGCCACAGATCCCAAATGAGCTTTTTCCAGGGGTGCTGGAGTGTTGGAGGTTTGGCCGGTTCAGGGGTCTCAGCTCTCCTGCTTCGCCACGGGGGCTCGGTCTCCAAAGATATGTTTGTGGCGGCGCTGCTTCTGGCCGCGATCGCTGTCGTCGCACTGCCGTTTCTGCCCTCCCAGCGCGTAGCGGCGCCTGGTCGATCTCGCGCTGCGTGGCCCAGCCCCTATCTTTTGCTCCTCGGGGCGCTCGCCTTCTTTGGATTGTTGGTAGAAGGAGCCATCGCAGACTGGACCTCAGTTTTCCTTCACTCGAATCTCCAGCTCAGCCTGGCGTTATCGGCGACCGGTGTCGGGGTGTACGCGGTTGCCATGGCTGCCACCAGGTTCACAGGAGACTGGCTCGCGGAGCAAATCTCGGGCAAGCGGCTTTTGATTATCAGTGGACTGCTCATCGCCGTCGGCATCGGCTCGCTACTATTGTGCAACTCATGGTTCGTCGCAGCTCCCGGACTTATGTTTGCAGGCTTCGGCACCGCAAACATCGTCCCGGTTCTTTGGAGTGATGCTGGTCGTGACCCAATCATAGGGCCGGGACCGGCCATCTCGATCGTTTCAACAATCGGCTACTTGGGATTCCTTGCCGGGGCGCCCGTGATCGGAGGAGCCGCGTCCTTCATCGGTCTGAGAGCTGGTATGGGAATCATTGTTATTGCGGGATTGATAGTTGCGATTCTGTCTGCAAAATACCGGGTTGGGGAACGTGGCTTAGGGAGTGTGCATTGAGTCCCACAGCATTCATCTTTGACATGGACGGAGTTCTTGTCGATTCAGAAGTGTTGCATGAGCGCGGCAAACGAAAGGCTTTTCGGAGGGCAGGGATTACTCTTCCAGAGGAGCGCTTCTCCATAAGAACCGCCATAGTAACTCATTCTGAGGCGCAGATGCCCGAATAGCTTGAGAATTCAGGCCAGACGGAAACGACCTAAAGGGACCAGAGGTCTACTCTAAGAAATCGGCTAGTTTTCATTGGGGTCATCTCCGCAGATGACCCCAATGAACGGCGCATGGCGTGTCTCAGTTTAAGGGTGCAGTCCAGTCCGTCCCGCTTATCCCCGGCCATTTACTGTTTGCGTTGCTCTTTCGCGTGGGAGTGCCAAAGCCGGTGAGGCAAGAGATATGTCAGACCTGCGAATCCTTCCCATCGTGTTGAAGTGCTGGTCAAGCCATGGTCGAAGCCGGTGTCGATGACAAGATACGGCTTGAGCGGATAGGACACAGCCCACAGGTTGCCGACTGCGTTTCGTGGGTGAGAGGCTGCGAAAAATGCCAGATTTCACCGGAAACAGTTGTCTTCCTAAAGACGCGGGAGACAGATACCGTCTGGCCGAACTGCCCACGTCGAACAGGCTCCATTACCTGTTCGGACAGAATCATGTTCGCGTCAACGTGAAACTTCCAGCGCTCTGCACTCACCAGGAGGGCAGAGCGCTGGCGCAGGGCTTTGGTAAAGACGGCGGATGTAACTCAGCGCTATGGTGAAGTGGCCCTCTTCTCCGCCTAAGAGGACGCCTTGCGCCCCTGCGAACACTTCTCCAGAGTGAGTTCCGGGATGGTCACTGCCTTTGCTGGCCACGAACGGCTCGCTCTGAATCAACAGCTCCATCCGGGGCATGACCGTTAGTTTCGTGACTTGATTGACACCGCTTCGTGTGCTGAACTCCCCCGAATCGGAAGCATAGAGAAATCCGTTCTCAAATTGGAGGTATCCGACCGGAGTCAGCGTTGCCGGAGTGGACACGGTCGGTCTGCCGGGATTCGCTTCCACCGGTGTTTCTACAACGTCGGTCTGCGCTTCGCAACGCAACGCCGATACAGTGAGCACAGCAATAAGGGCAACGAGAATACGATTCAATCGTTCTTCCTTTCATCATTCGTCCTTTCATCATTCGTCGCCCCACAATCAACAACAACCGCATGTCTCACCACGCATCGCTTCTCTGCCTTCCATGATGAGAATAGGCACGGCGATCAGGCTTGCAACGGGATCAATCCAACGAAGGTGCAGCCATGCATTCGCGGCCAAACCAACCAGGGTAAGAGCGGCTAGGTAAGCGCAGGTTGCCGATTGGACGGCATCGGCAGCAAGCGCAGGATTGTTTCTCAGTCGGGCTAAACGGCGTTTCCTCCAAGCGAGTACAGGCATGACGATCAGCGCGGCGACCGCTATCCCTATGCCTCCAAGACTTGTCTTCGGCTTAAGGCCGTAAGCCAGTCCCATGATAGAAATGAACGTGACGACTCCGGCAAGCACAAAGAGAAGCACCCCAGCGATTCGCGTAGCTGACTTTCTGCTGAGCTGAAATCGACTGTGTCCCTGAAGAAGTACGACCGTCGCCGATAGTAGCTCCACAAGACTGTCCGTCCCAAAAGCCAGTAGCGACGGGCTATGCGCCGACCTCGCCTCCACTAACGAGACGGCGCACTCAATCATCATCCATGCAATCGTGACGAGTTGTAGTTTCAGCAACACGCCGTCGCCCTGTTCAGGACGGGAGCCTGTGGCAGCTTCGCGCAAACCGTTCGATTCGATCAACTTAAGGTGAGCCATAGCGAAGTCCCCTCTCACATCAGGATAAAACACGATGTCAAACCAAATGTAGGCAGGCTGCCAGTCTCTTAATGCTTAGTAGCTGCACCCACTTGCGCTCACGTCTACAACTCGGGATGCTGGCGCACAGCTTCGGCCTTAAGGGTAAAACTGCCATCCTTGACAACTTCGTCGTTGAGATTGAGGCCGCCTAGAACCGGGAAATAGCCATTTGACGCAGGTCCGACCCGCACTTGTCGCACCGTGAAGCTTCCTTCGCTGTCCTTTACCGGGAGAAAGACATATTGCTTATCTCCAATTGCCTGTACCGCCGATTCTGGAACGCTCAAGCTGCTGCCATTAGCAGAGGTGAAAGCGACATCCATGTACATATCAAATCGTAAGCTTTCGCCAGGGTTTTCCACTTCAATGCGGGCTTGTGCCGTTCGCGTGTTCGGATCGATCTGCGGTTGAATATAGACGACTCGGCCTTTCCAGACGTGACCGGGGTAAGCCGGAGCTGTGACGTTTGCGGCTGTGCCGACATGAACCATCGAGAAGTCCTTTTCGTTGATGCTGGCCATGACCCACACTTTCGACAGGTCAGCTACAGTGAACAACTCTTGGCCAATGTTCGTCACCAGACCCAGGTTTGCAGTGCGTGTCAGAACGATGCCGCTGATTGGAGCGGGCACGGTTAAGTAGGCGTCGATCTGTTCGGCCTGGGTCAGCGCGGCTATCTGGCGATTACTAGCGCCGTACAGTTTCAGTTTTTCCAACGCCTCCCTCACATGCGCTTCGTGACCGGCGTGCTCCGCCTCCACACCTTCCTCTTCCTGTTGACTCGCTGCCCCCAATGTGACGAGGTTTTGAGTGCGTACGAGTTTCTTGTGATCGGCTTCGCGTTCGGCCAGAACCACGAGATATTGTGACTCTGCGGTTGCGAGATCGCTACTGAAGATCAAAGCCAACGGTTGGCCGCGCCGCACATGATCGCCGAGTACGACGGGAACCTGCTTAATGACGCCGCCAGCGAGCGGAGTAACATGCACTTCGCGGTACTCGTTGGGGTTGACGACTCCCGGAACGCGAAGAGTACTGTCAGCCTCACGCATATCCACATGGACGGTTTGTAGCTGCGCTTTCTTGAGATCATCCGGTTCAAGGTCAACCTGTAATTCCGTATCGGTTGGGGCGGGACCGGACGATGCGTTATTCGGGGGAGCTGGCATCCCGGCCATATTCGCCATGCTGGACATCGGGCCACTTGAAGCTGGCTTGGTGTTGCCATTGCGATGAGTAACAAACCAAACTCCGATAGAAACGGCAAGGACAGCGACCGTGCCCAAGCCGACCCACATCATCCGCCGACGGAGATTAAGAGGTGTGACTTCTTTCTTTTCTGGATTCAGCATGATTCCACCTTTCAGGGCAGGTCGGTTCCGACGATTTGTTCGAGGGCAATGTGCGACGCATACGCGCCGAGAAGAATCTCGGTATATCCGGTTTCGATATCGATGTCGCGGCGCTGCTCCGCAATCACGTCCAGCAGAGTCGTTCGCCCATAGCTGTACGTCTGGCGGACCACACCCAGATTGCGGGTCGCTTGGTCGCGCACACCTGTTCGATAGACCGCGACCCGCGCCTGCGCGGCCTCGAACCGGGTGAGATTCTGGGCGACCTCATGCCGCAGAACCAGATCCACGGCTGCAACCTGACTCCGCGCGGCTTGAATTGCCGCGGTGTCCGCCGCCGCTGCGCCCTGATTGCGATTGAAGAGGGGTAGGTTGATGTTGAGGCCGAAGGTGGCATAGTTGAACGTCTGTCGTATCGGACTCAGGTTGCCTGCTGCGTCGAACGCTCGCTGAGAGAACCCGGCACTCGGGCGTTCATACCCGCCAAAAACGCTGGCATCCGGCTTGCCCTCAGCCCGGTCTAACCGTAGCTGTGCATTGGCTAAAGCCTCGTTTGTTTTCTGGACAGCCAGGTCCGGTCGATGGGCTATCGCCAGTTGGAGAAGGTCCTTTGCGTCATAAGCGTATGAACCGAGTTCAAGTGTCCCCTTCAATCGAAGGGGATCCTCCGGGTTCATGCCGACCGCTTCTTTAAGGGCGAGCAACGCAATCTCAGCCTTCGCCTGATCGTCAATCCGCAAGCTCTCAATACGGTTCACCTCGACTCTTGTCTCGTCCGCGTCGAGCGCGGGAGTGGCTCCCTCGCGCACACGATCGTCCATAAGCCGTAGAAAATCCCGGTTGAGCTGAAGAAGCTGTTCGACAAAAATCAGGTCGCGTACGGAAGCAAGAGCCGCTCCAAAACGAGTCCGTACTTCTCCAGTAAGTAGGCGTTCCTGATCTGCCACAGTCTCCTTCGAGGCATCTTCCTTGCTCTCTGCCACCTCAGTACGGCGGCCACGGCGCCCGTACAGTTCCAGTGGCAGCATTCCACTGACGGCAACGTGATTATCGCTTCCATTCACTTCCTTGAGTCCGTCAAGGGTCAATGAGGGGTTCTTGCGAAGGCCCGCTTGAGTCAAGCTCCCCTTCGCAATTTCGATTTGCTGACGCTGCGCCAGCAAGGTAGGGTTTTGAGCCAAAGCTCGTGCAACCAACTCCGCTTCTGTCGTGCCTTGCTGAGCGTCGATGAAGTCGCTAGCCAGTCGGGGTTTTAGCTCCTGCGCACAAAGAGATACAGCAACTGCTACGGCCGCCATTGATAGCAGCGACACTCGCCAGAAAAACGTCATTCGTTTCATGTCCGCTACCTCACGTTGCTATTGAAGGCCGTGTGACCCTGGCCAAATAAGCCGTTCCAGGAAAGAGTGAAGTGCCATGCTCCGCTCATCGCGAAATTCGACTTCACTGTATAAATCCCCGTCTGGCCGCTGGGCGTAATTTGCGCATCGCCCGACATCGGAGCCATGCTGGGCATCGACATGCTGGAGCCAAGCTGCACCTCGCCGACATCGGCAGGTTTTCCTTGATTGTCTTTAAACTGCACAACGAACTCGTTCTGGCCTTGCGTGAGTTCGCCGGTCTTGTTCAACAGCACCACGGTGAGGTTTCTAACCGTTCGCGTTGCTGCTGGTTTGAGCGAACTGATATCCGTGTTCCCGCTCTTGCAACCTACTGAGCCAAGAACAAACACCATTAGAAGTACAGATAGGACCTTCATGAAATCTCCTTTGAAAAGTTAGTTGTGAGCTTTCTGAATTGCTTCCTCAGTTCGTAACGCGATCGGCTCCAACTGCCCGCGACGGAGTTCACGCTCCCGCAGCCACAGAAAGATGACAGGCGTGACGACTAAGACATGGGCTAGAGAACTCAGCATGCCCCCAAGAACCGGGGTGGCCAGCGGACGGATTACTTCGGAGCCGACGCGCGTGCTCCAGAAGATCGGTAGAAGTCCCGCGACGATAGTCGAGACCGTCATGAGCTTCGGGCGAAGGCGAAGAAGAGCGCCCTCCATGACGGCCTCACGCAGGTCGGCGTTGGTTAGGGTTCCTCGTTCCAGCCGTTTTCGTTCAACAGCCTCTTCGAGATAGATGACCATGACCACCGTCGTCTGCACCGCCGTACCAAAAAGCGCGATGAAGCCTACCCACACGGCGACAGAAAAGTTGTAGTGCAGCAGCCAAATCAGATAGAGTCCGCCGGTAAGAGCAAACGGCACAGCGAGCAGAACGTGTGCCGCTTCCAGGAAGGATTTATAGGTCAGATAGAGCAGGATGTAGATGACACCGATGGCGAGCGGCATAACGATTTGCAATCGCTTCTTTGCCCGGATCTCGCTCTCGAACTGACCGCTCCAATTGTAGTAATACCCAGCCGGCATCTGCACTTTGGCGCGGATCGCTTTCTCTGCATCGGCAATGACGCTGCCGGCATCTCGCCCGCGGGCGTTCATCAGGACGGAGACCTCCAGCAGGCCGTTCTCACTGTTGATTTGCGCCGGTCCTGAGACTTGCTTGATGTCCGCGACCTGGCCCAGTGGAATCTGTGCTCCGTTAGCTCCCGTCACGAGCACGTTCGCAAGGTCGCTGGGGGTCCGTCTGAACTCTGGGGAGTAGCGAACACGAACTGGAAACCGCTCCCTACCTTCGATGGTGGTCGTAAGATTGTTTTCGCCGATGGCAGTCTCGATGACATCCTGGACCTCACCAACATCGATCCCGTAACGTGCTGCCGCCTCACGGTTTGGCTTAATGTCGAAGTAGAGGCCGCCTGTCACCTGTTCCGGGTAAACGTCGCTTGCTCCCTTGACTGTGCTTACAACGTCGGCTATTTCACGGGCTTTTGCTTCGAGCACCGTCAGATCAGTTCCAAAGACTTTTACGCCAATCTCTGACCGGATACCGGTCGTGAGCATGTCGATACGGTTCACGATGGGTTGAGTCCAGATATTCGCCACGCCGGGAAGGGAGACGGCGCGGTCCATGTCGCTCTTGAGCTGAGGGAGCGTCATGCCCCGTGGCCATTGATCGTGCGGTTTGAGATGAACAATGGTTTCGGTCATGTTCAACCCAGCCGGATCGGTGGAGGTATCCGCCCGAGCGATTTTGGCCGCAACATAGGCGACCTCGGGGAAGCTCTCCAGGACCTTGTCTTGCCGCTTTGCATAGGCGATGTTCTGTTCCAGAGAGATACTCGCATCCGCGATGGGCATGAACATGATGTCGCCTTCGTTGAGCGGCGGCATGAACTCGCTGCCTATACCCGAGGCCAGGACCACTGCACCAACGAGGAAAGCAACGGCCAAGCTGAGCGTAATGGCGCGATGATCGAGAGCCCAGGTCAGCGCCGGGCGGTAGAGGCGTTGAAAGAAACGCATGACCGGATTCTTATCTTCAGAATGGGTCTTACCGCGCAGTAGAAGAAAGCAAAGGATTGGCACAAGCGTCAGGGCGATTACTGTTGCGCTCACCATTGCGAAAGTCTTTGCGAAGGCCAGTGGATGAAAGAGCTTTCCTTCCTGCCCTGTGAGCGCGAACACAGGAACAAAGGCAAGGATAATAATCATCATCGAAAAGAAGGTCGGACGCCCAACCAGCTTGGTCGCGTGCAAGACCACTTCCATCACCCGGCCTCGATCGTTCGTATCCACGCCTTCGAGGCGCCGAAACGCATTCTCAGTGACGACAATTCCTGCATCGACCAGCACACCAATCGCTATCGCTATCCCAGCGAGCGACATCACGTTTGATGTCACGCCCACATAGTGCATCAGCAGAAAAGAGCACAGCACAGCCAGAGGCAAGGGCAACGTCACCACCAGGATGCTGCGGAAGTGCATCAGGAAGATGACATGGGCGAGCGTGACAAGAATGACTTCTTCGATCAACGCATGACGAAGGGTGTCCACCGTACCTTCGATCAGCTGCGAACGGTCGTAGAACGGGACGATATGGACACCCGGAGGCAAGCCCGGCTCAATTTCGCGGATCTTTTGCTTTACCCGGTCGATGACCGCCTTAGTGTTCTCGCCTGTCCGTGCAACGATCACTCCGCCTACTGCTTCGGAGCTGTCTTTTACCAACGCTGCGGTGCGGAATGCGTCCCCAATCTTGACATTGCCTAAATCCTTCACGAAGACAGGCGTGCCGTTATGCGAACTGACGACGATATTGCGAATGTCATCGAGATTTTCGATGAGGCCAAGTCCGCGCACAATTGACCAGGAGCCGTTTTCGGAGATGACATTTCCGCCGACGTTCGAGTTGCTTGCGATGACGGCCCGCATCACCATGCTCAGAGGAATGCCGTAGGTCCTCAAGCGGTTAGGATCGACGTCAATCTGATACTGCTGCACCGTCCCGCCTACACTCGCGACCTCCGCGACGCCGGGTACGGAATTGAGCTGGTAGCGTATAAACCAGTCCTGCAAGGTGCGGAGGTCGCGCAGGCTCTTTCCTCCGCCCTCTACCGTGTACCAAAGGACATGGCCCACACCCGTCGCATCAGGCCCAAGGGTTGGAACTACGCCGGCAGGCATTTGCTTCGCCACTAAGTTGAGGCGCTCCAGCACCCTTGTGCGAGCAAAATACAGATCAACGTCGTCATTCAGAATGACGAAGATCATGGAAAAGCCGAAGGATGAGGACGAGCGCACTACCTTAACGCCCGGTAGCCCTTGCAGGTTGACGGTGAGTGGGTAAGTGACTTGATCCTCAACCTCTTGCGGGCTGCGGCCTTGCCAGTCGGTGAAGACGATCACCTGGTTATCGCTCAGATCAGGAATCGCGTCGATGGGAGCACGGACCATCGCCCACGTACCCCAGAGCGCGATTCCAATCCATAGAAAGACCACTTGCAACTTATTCTTCAGCGAGAATTCAATGAGACGGTCAATCACGGTAAACCTCTTCCTCATCAGTTCGGACTAAGTGTGACAAAGCCGCCATGAGCTTCAGCGAGCTACGTGGCACTGTGCAGTAGTCCAAGCCAAATTGTGTTTGACGGAGGGGAGTATCTACACCATGAGCGCGGACCCCAAAGGGCGAGCTACATGGGAAACTCCTCCCATAAAGCACGAACAGTCATCGACGAGCGTACAAAAACGCTGCTCGAAGACGCGCGGGAGGGGGAGAACTAGATTCTTAAGATGGTGATTGCGGAGGGTGGGCCTTCTGGCGGCGAATGCTGCGGGCTTTGAACCCAACCAGTGACGGCATCGTAAGGAGACAGCAAATCAAATGCAGAAACCCAGAGAACCGCAAGTGTGATGGGATGCCAAGACAGAGTATCGGTCTTTAGGGCATTGTCGGTAACGCTTGCCGGGGCTTTCTTGCAACAGCCGTGCGAAGCAGGCATCTCCATCTGTCCGCATTGGCTCTTCATCATGCGGCAGCAGGCACGCTCTTCGGTCGTCATTTGGGCATCGGGAGCCGTGCAAGCCATCGCAGGCGCCACACACGACACCAGCAATAGAAGAACCGCTCCGAATTGGCGCATGGACTTCACTTACCTTAGAGTACACCGATGGCCACACCGATCGCAATTGCAAGGAAAATCCAGAGTGTAAGGTAGCGGTCGAGAAAGGACAGCTTCTTGCGCGACATACGGGCGCAGACCTGGCCTTGAGTGTACGGAGCGGTGGACATGACTACCTCGATTGAGTTTTAACATGTGCAGGGATGTAAACGGGAAGAGGCGCGCCTTCCAAGCCCGCGAACTTTGCGGGACTACAGCAAGCCTTGGAGAGTCGTGAGCGATCAACCTGCATAGCCTTCTCTTCGTGCATCCAGTTGAGCGTCTGCTGAAGCACTTGCGCCGCGCCGATATTGGGCGGCATCGTGACGCGGTAGTGCATCCACTTTCCGTCTCTTCGCGCAGCGACGATCCCCGCGCCCCGTAGATAGGCGAGATGCCGCGAAAGTTTTGGCTGGGGTTGGTCAAGAATCTCCACAAAGTAACAGACGCAAATTTCCTGATTCCCCATGAGATTCAGGAGCCGGAGGCGCGTCGTGTCTCCGAGTGCCTGAAAGAAACGCTGCATGTCGAAAGGCTTTTGCATGGCTGCCATAATCGTATTATATCTGGTTTGACGAATATATTCAGACCTATTATATTTGCGCTGACGCATATACGGAGGAACGATGACAGACCAGCTTCTTGATTCAGTACGCTCGAAATACGGCGCTGTTGCCGAAAGCACACTCTCAAACGATCACGCTGGCGTGAAGGCCGTTGCTGAGGCGTTTGGTTACACCACGGAAGAGCTGACATCCATCCCGGCGGATGCAAACATGGGTCTCTCTTGCGGGAATCCCACAGCCATTGCCTCCATACGCCCAGGTGAGGTGGTCGTCGATCTAGGTTCCGGTGGAGGTCTTGATGTCTTCCTTGCCTCCCCCTTGGTGGGGCCGGAGGGCAAGGCCATTGGGATTGATATGACCCCGTCAATGATTGATCGGGCTCGGGCAAACGCAGAATCGGGTGGCTATCAGAACGTCGAATTTCATCTCTCGACCATAGACAAGATTCCCCTCCCGGATGCGTCGGTAGACTGCATTATCAGCAATTGCGTCATTAACCTTGCTCCTGACAAACCCGCAGTCTTCCGAGAGATCGCGCGAGTACTGAAGCCAGGCGGACGCCTCGCCGTGAGTGACATCGCTTTGAAGAACGAGTTGCCCCCGGAGGTTGCGACCAGCATGGCGGCATACGTCGGCTGTATTGGCGGTGCGATCCTCATCGGCGACTATCGCGACGGACTCTTGGCTGCTGGATTCGAGCACGTCGAGATCGTAGACAGTGGCGCGGACTTGAACGCCTATGCCAAGGTCGAGAACCAAGCGGGTTGCTGCTCTCCCGCGATGGATACAGGAAGCGGTTTGAACGTGATCGCTGAACCCTGCTGCACGACGGAGACGCCGCTCAGCCTTCATCAGGACCTAACCGAACTGCTCTCGAAGTACGACGTCAATGCGGCTGCTGCGAGCGTGAAGGTCTACGCTGTGAAGACCCTAGCTTAGAGTCGCTCCTCAAGGAAGGAAGAAATGCCTGAAAAACGTCAGTACAACATCCTGTTTCTCTGTACGGGTAATTCCGCTCTCTCCATCCGACCTTCGAACGATGGATACCTCGTCCTCGCATCCTGCATCCTTATCCTGACGTGCGTTTCGACGTTACTCATCCAAGGTAGGAGCCGTGTGCGGTAGTTCCGCTCGCACGGATCTGTGCGGTGGGCGGCCAGCAATGGCCGTCCCTACCGCGACCAGGACAGTGTGTCGGAGAGAAACTGCTTCATTATCGAGGCAGAACGTGGGGATGGCTTTCTTGAGGTAGGGGCGACACACGATCTAGGCCGCCTGAAAACCACATGCGCGTATTTCACGAGGCACCTATTCGGTGCGCAGGGCTTCCATGGGATCAACCTGCGCAGCACGCCACGACGGCAACGCTGCTGCCACTACGCAAACAACTAGTAGGAGACCTGCAGTAGCAAGCAGATTGAGCATATCAAGCGGTCGAACGCCAAATAGGAACGCGCCTATAACGTGACCCGCAGGCCACGCACCCAGCAAGCCCAAAAGCAACCCACCAGTTATCATTATTCCCGCTTGCCACAAAACCAAATGAACAACCCGTAGTCTAGAGGAGCCAAGCGCCATGCGAATACCGATCTCTCGCTGACGCTGTGTCACCGTATAAGAGAGCACTCCATATAAACCGACGGCAGCCAGGAGTAATGCCGTCACGCCAAAGTATGAGGCAAGTCGTACAGCGAGACGTCGCTCACTTAAAGACTTCTGCATTGAGTCTTCCATTGGCGTGATACTCATCACAGCCATCCCGTGAGCTTTCTGCTTTAAAACGGTCCTGATCTCACGCTCCAATGTAGCTCGTGGCAGAGTAGAGCGTACCGCAAACTGCGGAGCTAAGCCCAGGATAAAGCCAGCCACCTCACTATCTGTGGGAAACTGATCGTAGTTAACAAACACTGTGGGACTAACCGTTCCAATCGCCGTTCCTGCTATCTCGTCTGCTGCGACACCAATGACGGTCAATGGTTGCTTGATAAAGCGATCGTCTGGGCTCTTGGGGTCGTCTCGCGGGAATTCCAGAATCCGGCCAAGAGATTGTTGCCCTCCTAAAAAGCGGCGTGCAAAACTCTGGTTCACAATGCAGACGCCAAGCGTGCCTTCGTGGTCGGTGGATTGGAAACTACGCCCTTCCAACATCGGAGTATGCATTGTGGACGAGTATCCATCGCTGATCAGGCTTATCAAGGCGGATGCATTGTTTGGCACGGCTGTCCCCGAAATGCCTACCGGGCCGACTACCATATTGAAACTGGAAAAAGGAATCGACGTCTGCGTCGCGCCTGCTTCAATACCCGGTAATGTTATAAGTCCATCGAGAATCCCATCTGTAACTTGTCGGGCGGCTCGGCCACCGATCGTTGGGTCCGTATTCATGAGTACCACTGCCGTTACATTGTGCGGATCGAACCCTAGGGGCGTCTCCTCTAATGCCCGAAAAGTGCGGAGCAATAGACCGGTAGTCACCAAAAGCACACATGCTAGCGCCACTTCGGCAACTACAAGTATCCCGCTCAACCGCATACGAGAGGCTGTTCGAGTAGCCTGGGAGGCGCGGTTGCGGTTTGTGCTACGCAACATGTTGATCGACGGAGCCAATGCCGCCAGGAGACCAGTCAGGATAGCAAGAACAGTGCATTCTACAAACACTGCCGGATGTACCGCGAGTTCATTGAAGCGTGGGTATTGGTGAGCATACATATCGCGAGCCCATCTCACGACACCCCAGGCAAAGACTAGTCCACCCATCGCGCCGAGCAATGATGTCGTAACGCTCTCTGTCACAACTTGTTGCAGCAAGCGCAGCCGGCTTGCACCGAGAGCCGAGCGCAAACTCATTCGGCCCGCTTGTGACGTACCTCGTACTATCTGCAGATTCGCGGCGTTGGCGCACGCAATCAGCAGAAGTATGAGTGAGGCGCTCAGCAATGCAATCAATGCTGGCTGCTCATCGCTAATGACCGTAGCCCGGTAGGATCGCACGGAGACCCGATCTCCTGCATTTGCTCCATCGTGCGCGAATACCGCTTGAAGTTGTCGCTCCGCTTGTCTAACCGCCACTCCATCCCTTAGCCGGGCTATGGAGAACACATCAGGAAAGTCGGTTACGTCAATTTCAAAGGGGACAGCAACAGTCGGAGCATCGAGTGTCGATGGGGGGAAGAAGAAGCGGTCGGGCATTACGCCGATAATGGTCACGATGCGGCCATACACTGTCAGCTTCGTCCCAAGCACTTTTGAATCGCTATGCAACGACTCGCGCCAAAAAGCGTTACTGACAACGGCAACATTGGCTTTACTGTCCTCGTCCCTGAATGTTCTTCCAATGTGCGCAGGTACTCCAATTAGTTGGAAGAAGTTTGCCGATGTCTTCATTACACTAGACATCGCGATCCCGTTTGGAGTGGTAACCGGATTAGGTATTGCGGTGTAATTCAGCACACCTGCGAAAGCCGGAACGCTCCGTCCAAAACTATCGAGTTGAGCACGGGTGAAGAGGCGATCTTCCCCTGTAGCATTAGTAAACGAAAGGGTTACGAGTTGCTGAGGGTGAGGCAAGTCCACCGGCCTAAACATTACGGAGTCGACAATAGCAAGCATCGTCGTAGCCGCACCTAATCCAAGCGCGAGTGTAAGCATAACCGTTGCTGCATAGACCGGTGCAGCCCATAGGCCACGCAAAGCGTAGCGCGTATCGGTAAACAGGTTTTCCATAGTCGACCACTGCCACACTTCGCGGCTGCGCTCTTCGATCAACGTCGCGTTACCGAACTCGCGGCGGGCTGTGCGTTCTGCTTCCTCCCGCGTCAGGCCGCGATCTATCAGGTCGGCGATCTTTTCGTCGAGGTGTTCGCGAATCGATTCTGAAAGCTCGTCGTAGCGACGGTGACGTGACAACAACTGTCGGAGCCAGACCATAGAATCTCCTACTGTCCTGCCAATGCGAGTACGCGGGTGACTCCGGCGAACATCTTCTCGACACTCGCAAGCTCCTGCTCCAGATGCTTCGTGCCTGTTTCGGTCACCTTGAAAATCCGCACCGGACGGTTCCTGGCCGAAAGGCCCATCTCCGTTTCCAGCCAACCGGCTTTCAACATTCGTTGCAGGGCCGGATACAGGGAACCCTCCTCGATCTGGAGATAGTCTTCCGAAATATCCGTCAGCCGCTGTGCGAGCGCATAGCCGTGCATCGGCCTCCAACTGAGGCTCTTCAGAATCATCAGCTCCAGCGCACCGGGAAAGAGATCGCGGTATTCAGGTTTCTTCTTCATGCAGACAGACAATAGTAGTTTGAAACAAGTATGTCAAGATTAGTATATTGAAGTAAGGAGTCCCCCCGTCCCGCATTCCCGAAGCCGAGTGCGCTCCAGGCGCGCTCGGCGATTCAAGCAGCTCAACATTAAGCCCGCTTAATCTCTCCCACACGCGGACTTAAACCCACACGGATGCATGATCGATGCGCGTATACCCTAACCAAGCGACGAGGTAGGGCGGCTAGACAGGCTGCGGAAAAACGATCTCAACTTTTTGAAGGGTACGGGCTACCTCGCCGCAGCGAGCATTACAGCCCCGCGTGGGACCGAGGTCCAAAGCCTAAACTGAATTGTCATCTCGACCGAAGCGTAGCGAAGTGGAGAGATCTGTGGTTCTCCTTCGGCGAGCCCTCATTTTTTTGAAGGGTACGGGCTGCCGCGCCGCAGCGAGCTTTAGCCCGTACATAATTTTTTTGTAATGGACGTAGGGGGGGACGAATGGGCCAGACGAAACGTAACCCAGTGGTTGAACGGGAGCGAACTCCGAAAAGATAGGGTACTTTTCGTCTGTCCCCATTCGCCGCGGTGACGGAAGACTCCTGGAGGCCTAACGCGCGTACCCGCTCTCTTGCATGATGAAATTAAATGTGAGATCTGTGTTCGTCCGCGTGGCAAGCGAAATCACTGCAACTCGTCCTGTTTGTCTAGCTCCACGTAGTTCATTTCGTCCGACTTTCCGGGCCCGGTCACCCGAATCGTCGTCCGTCCCATCCTTAGTCCCGGAGAATACGCTGAAATGACCGTCCGCCCCGAACGCGACGTTGCCCGGAATGCCACCCGAGTCCTGCCGTCGATGGCATTCCAGGTCAGTCCTGTTCCATGCCCCAGCCAGCTCTGCTTCATCACTTCGCCCGGACCGTAGGAGGTGAATGTAATCGCTGGAACTGCTCCGGGAACCACAACACCCGCCCGGTCGACAACGGTTGCCGTAAGATAAGCGACGCTCTCCGGATCGCCGGAAACCAGCTGCGGCGTGTCGGACGCAAGCAAGATTGCATAGGCGGGTCCCGCCGTCTTTACCTCGTCGCTGAGCTCTTCGCCGCTGCCTCGCGCCTCTGCCTTCAGCGTGCCCGCTTCGTAAGCCACTTGCCACACCCGAGGCGGATTGCGCAGCCCGGCCGTCGCACCGTTTTTCTTCACCCCCAAAGATTTCCCGTTCAGGAAAAGCTCGACTTCATCCGCGTTGCTCAATACGGTCACCGCGCGGATCTTCCCTCTTCTCCCGGCCATGTCCAGTGTCCGACAATGTGCACCATCGGCTTCTCTGTCCACTGGCTTTGGTAGAAGTAGTAAACCTCCTTCGGAATCCTCCAGATGTCCGTCATGCCGAAAGAAACCATGTGTGGAATCACCGGATCGTAGGTCTCCCCGTCATAGTCGAACTCGTTCCAGATGCATCCCCCCGCCATCCATGGCCGCTGGTTCAGCTCGCTCAGATATTTCTCATGGTTCGCCAGCCCCACATCTTCGCTGTTCGGATCCGGCCCGTAGATCCCCCGGCCAATCAGCGCCGCGCTGTATTCCGCCGTCAGGTAAGCGCGCTCCGGATGCTGGGTATGCAGCTTATCGGTTTCCGCACTGACGTCGGCGCCGACAATGTCCACCAGCCCGGCCATCTGTTCCCCGCGCGGAGCATGCATCGCCGTCGGACGCGTCGGGTCCAGTTCCCGGTACAGGTTCACCGTCGTCCCCACCACCCGCTTCGACACGCTTACCGGAGCGTTGATTTCCCCCGCAATCGCCCACACCAGCACCGAAGGGTGATTCCTGTCCCGGCGAATCATATCGCGAACCATCTGTGAGACATTCGCGATGTACTCATCGGTGTTCCCAATCTCCTTGTTGATGGGCAGTTCCTCCCAGGCCATCATCCCCAGACGGTCCGACGCATCCATCGCCGCCTCGTCGTGGGGATAGTGAGAGGTCCGCCAGAAATTCGCGCCCATCGCGCGAGCCACTTCCAAATCCTTCACGATGCGCGATTTTGGAATAGCATTGCCCATGCCTGGATAGGTCTGATGCAGGTTGGTCCCTTGAATCTGGACCCGCTTTCCGTTCAGCAAGAAACCCTTCTCCGGATCAAATCGATACCACCGGTAGCCCAGCGGGCTCTCCACCACATCCAGCACGCGCGAGCCTTCATGGAGCGAAGTCCGGATATGGTACACATTGGGCGTCTCCGGAGACCAGAGCAGGGGATTCTTCAACGGATCGGCATGCTGTACGAACGTTTTTCTCTGGCCCGCGTATAGTGTAATGTTGGTAGTTACAGTTCCAACCTCCGCCCCCTTCGGGTCAAGAACCTCCTGGGTCAGGGCCAGGTGCATCGTCTCGTGGCCGCCGTTCGTGATGTCACTGTGGAACTCCGCCTGCGCCAGGTCCGCGCTCACCTGCGGCGTCACCCAATACATCTGCGATACATAGGTCGTATCCGTCACCACCAGCGACACGCGCCGATAGATGCCGCCATAGAAGTTATAGTCGGTCTTCACCGTGGGAGGCGCCGTGGCGTCGAACAGGTTATCCACCTTGACCGTGAGCACGTTATCCGCGTTGAACAGGGGCGCGATCTCGAACGAGAATCCCGTATAGCCCCCTTTGTGAATCCCTAAACGCTTGCCGTTCAGCCAGACCTCGGCCCTCTGGCCGACCCCTTCAAATTCCAGAACGATTCGTTTGCCCTGGTATTTCGAATCCACCCGGAAGCGCTTCCGGTACCACCCGATCCCTCTCCAGTATCCGGCCTCCGCGTCCATCACATCGTATGCATTCCAGGTGTGAGGAAGATCGACGCGATCCCACCAGGAATCGTCGTAGCCAGGCATCCGCGCGCCCTCAAACTTCGGCTCTATCTTTTCCGCATCGGCCGTCTGCCGGTCAAACGAGCCCAGTTCTCCGCTTCCGTGCGCCTGCCGTTCGAACAGCCATCCCGCATCCAGGTTTTCGCGCACCCGAGTCTGAGCCCCAGCCTGTGGATTCTCCTCGGCGAATGCAGAAAGCCCGCTGCTCATGGCGAGGCACAGCGACACGGCGAGGGTGCATAGCCCTGCAGCCGCGGTCCGATACCGCCACCCAATCGGCCTCCTGAAGCCGATACCCGATGCGCCGTTCGCACGGCTCGTGCTGACGTTCACACTGCCTCCCGTTGAGCCGCGTAGTTGAATGTAAAAAGCTCAGTTAAGGTTCTCGACGTACCGCGTCTCTGCCTCGGATCTGCTGTTGAAGCTGAAGGTTGAACCCGAGGCTTTTTGCCCGACTGAACAAACGTCATCGCTCAGCCGCTTCGCTCCTCATCTCTCCGGAAGCTCAGGCTCGCTTGTGCACGACACTCACGGCCTTCAGAATCACGGCATTGCTCTCGATCACCGGACCCCAGTCGTTGATAAAGTCATTCGACGCTCCCCGAAACCCGGTCGTCCCGTTCAGCCGAATCTCGCGCACCACCTTGCCCAGCCGCGGATTGTTCCACTCGAAAGCGAAAAACGTGATCCCGCTATTCGCCTTGCCCAACGCAACCGCATTCGCGCCGTAGCAGTAACCCGCCTGATTGCCGGCGGAAGGGGGATGCTGCCCCCAGTTCCATTCCAGAATGTTCAGGCCATAACGGATAGGAATGGTGCTGAGATAGCCATCCTCGTACACGACCTCATACCAGCCCAGCAGATCGGCTGTGTCTTGCTGGTCCCAGATCAGGCGAAAGCTCTCTCTGTTCGAGGCCGGCTTGGCTGCAGCATGAAGAAAGATCAGGCTCGTCGGCGCCACTCCCACGGGAATTCCGGAGACGGTCTTCGGCAGTCCGGACGTCTGCTTCCCGTCCGTTCCCACCACGATGGCCTGCTTTCCGTTCACCTGCTTCAGATCGAACGGAACCGCGCCTGACCGCACCCTTCCCGTCACCGTGTTGCTCCAACCCGTATCTAACCCCGGCGTCTGATTCCCGGCATTGAATTTTCCCGAAATCTCCAAAGTCTCGATTCGGGACTCCGTCTCGCTCGGCGGTGTCGTTCCGCTCAGCCGTCTCCGAATCGACGGAATCATCGGCTGAATCCGTGCCGACAATTCCATTTCCTCCATCACCTGGCCCGTCCAGAGAACGCTGGCGCAGCCTAGAAACGAGGCCATCAGCTCTTTCCCGAATCCCATCTCGTTCGTGGCAAACCACGCTGAAGGCGCTCCTCCGAGCAGCGTGGTCCGCTTCTTCCGCGTCTCGTAATCGGTAATTGTGGGCTCAAAATTCCCGTACACCTGTTCAAATCCCATCTTGTCCAGCGTCTCTTCGTTCAGCTTTGCGTCGCCCCCCTGGCGCTTCGGTTCTTCTCTCCAGAACCAGTTGAAGATCAGGCAATCTTTCGGGATCAACCGCTCCACCTGCTCCGGCGTCAGCCCGCCCGGAGTGGAGTAGACGAATCCATCGGGCGCGGTGTGCCTGCGAAGCCCACGTCCCCGCACCGACTCCAGCAGCATGTCGCCCCAGAGCGCTGTCTTCACGCCGCGAGAGGCCAGATGGTCGTGAACCTTCTTCACGTCCTGCCCGTACAGCTCGCCGATATCCTCGTCCGCGCAGGCGGGAGAAACTCCCACCGGAAGAAAAAGCTCATCGTGCCCAATGTGAATCATTTTCGGCCGCAGCAGGTCGATGTATTCGTCGTACACATCGAAAATCAACGAATAGGATTCCGGCTTCGATGGGCAATAGATGTCGGGCCACTTGTTTTCCGGGACCGCCGCAAGGTCGCGGTGCTGCGTCAGCAGAAAATAGCTGTGTGTGAACGAGGCAATCTCCGGGATTAGCTCGATGTGGTGCTTCTCCACCCAGCGCGCCAGATCGGCAACCTCATCCTTCTCGAGGAAACCCCCGTCCGCCGTGTCCTGATGTGACGAGTTCTGTTCCAGATTGTGAAACGGCGCCGGCGGATAGTTCCGGCAGCTGTAATTGCAGTCGCGCGCAAATTTCACCCACTCGGAATTCAGCTCAGGGTGACGGTCCAGACGCATACTGGAGCCCATTTCCATAATCAAGGTGTTGTATTTGTAGAGCGCCATGTAGTCGCGCACGAACCGCTTGAAATACGGAATGTTGTCTCGGCCGGGAAGGTACAGATAGATTCCCCGAAACTGCTTGTCCGGCCAGTCCCGGATCTGCGCCCCCCGAATCACCACCTGGTCGTTCTGTTTCAATAGCAACTGTCGCAGTGACTGCATCCCCCAGAACGCCCCGCGATCATCTCTGCCGGCGACCAGGACCAGGTTTTTGTGGGCCCGCAGAATGTATCCCTCCGGACCGGGAATCGCCCCCTCTCCCGTCAGCCCCAACTGCGCACAGCACTGCTGAACCAGAGCATTTTCGAGCGATCCCATCACAATCGACCGCACCGCGGGGTCAACACTGCTCGCGGGCTCAATGCGAGGATGCACATCGAACCGATCTCCCAGCTCGTTGGCCAGACTGCGCGCAAGAAAGTAGTCTCTCTCCGAGGCCTGCACAGGCGCCAGGATCCGCACCTCGCCGTCCACCGTGAAACTGGAGTCCGTGGCCGCGATTTCCTGAGGTTTTGGAAAAATTGCAGATTCCAGGCTCTCCGGCGCTCCTGTACCGCTGGTCACGCGAGCTCCTGCATCTCCGGTTCGAACCTCAGCCATTGCCTCGGGGATCCAAGCTCCGCGTCCGATCACCGTGCCAGCCACAGCTGCTCCCGTTGCCGCGCCCAGAAAACCTCGGCGAGTCATCTCTTTCATCCCAAAACCTTTCGTATTCCAAAACTTTTCGTATTCCAAAACTTTTCGTATTCATGGGGTGGCTCTTCCGGAGCGAAGTTCCCCATGCGGGAAACGGATCCGCGAACGCTACGGCAAGTTCGTTGCCGGACGGGTGAGGGAAGGACCTGGAGCCACAGAATCGATCTAAAATAAAACGTTTCGTTTTATTTCGACCGTTGCATTGTTGGGCCACCATAATCCCCATCCTTCAGTTTTTCAACGGAAATGAGCAGCTTTTGCTGTCGGTTAGATCCCACACATTTCCGATTTGGCGCCAAACCCGTCGAATGACGGGCGAGAACACTTCGCTATCGCTCCGATTGATTCCGTAAGCCTCCCGACTCCGACGTAAATCTGGCCGCCTCACGAGGTGCGTATATCCCGAGATTTCCAGACTTTCCCGTGGTTTGACCGAACTTGCTTATCTTCGTACTTGACATGGTTGCGAATAGTGGCATATTCTCGGGCTCCATAAGTAATAACGCGAAATAAATCGAAAGTAAACGCTAGTGCAGCGTTGCTTTCCAACAATTCTCTTTCCGTGAGAGATCCGGTTATTAAAGAATTTTCACAAATGCGGTGGGAGTGGTTATGGCGGGTGTTCTTTAACGGAACACCTGCGTTCACGGCATCTTCTGCCCTTACACTTTTGTGAAAATGCTCTAGCACGCGAATCGGACGACAATAACTGTCCGTCGAGCCGGTCGTTACGGTCCATACGTAATCGCGAACCCATGCGTAAATACTTTCTTGGAGGAAAGATGACACAGCTTCCTGAACACGCCAGGCGTGTAGAAGGCTTGGCAGGTGTACGGCATCTGTTTCGCCCCTCGTGCTACTCGTTCGTATTGAGTCTTTTGCTATGCGCTCTGTTCCTTGCGACGCCTCAGGGCGGCGCCCAGACGGTCTCGTCAACGTTGAGAGGGACAGTCACAGATCACTCCGGCGCCATCGTTGTTGGCGCAAAAGTGAGCTTGACCGAGCCGTCTACTGGACGAGTCGTTCGACAGGCTGTCTCTTCCGGCTCCGGCGAATTTGAGTTCGACGAGCTGCTGGCGAGCACCTATGTGCTGCAGTGCGACGCGACGGGCTTCCAGTCGTTTAAGGCCCAGAATATCCTGCTGGATCCAGGACAGATTCGAAGAGTGGATCCGGTTATGGAGGTAGGCGCGACGGCCGCTGAGGTCGTTGTGTCCTCCGGCGCCGCTGTGATCAACACCGAGTCCGCTACATTATCGACGACGTTCAGCCTGGAGCAGAACGATAAAACACCCTTGGTCAACACCTACCCCAGCCCGTACTCACTATTGACGACTGCTTCGGGAGTCCAGGGAGGCTTCGGAACATTTCCCGTCATCGATGGGCAGCAACAAACACAGCAAAGCCAGAGCTTCGACGGAATTCCAAACGATCTGCAGGGCCAGCAGACGGATAACTCTAATTTTTTCAAAGAAACCTCGGCCACGACATTCAACGCCCCGGCCGAAAGCTCGGTGCCGGCGATCATCAATCTCCTTACGCAGCAAGGCAGCAACGCCATACACGGCGTAGCGAGCTACAAAATCTATGATTCCGTCCTCAATGCCTCGGAATACTTTCCGCCACCCAAGACGCCGTATCTGCAGCACGAATGGAATATCGGGGTGGGTGGACCCATCTACAAAAATCGGGCGTTTTTCTTTGGCGAATGGTTCGCGCAGCGGATTCCGCTCGGTACGCCCTATCTCATCAGTGTTCCTACGCCCGCCCAGCGTCAGGGCCGATTCTCGCAGACGATCATCGACCCGCTAACCGGGATTCCTTTTAGCGGCAACACAATTCCTGCGAATCGTATAAGCCCAGTGGCGCTAAACATCCAGAACACGTTCTATCCCGTGCCCACGGGTTCCTTTGCCAACCTGCCGCCAGTCAACAATTATCCCTTTCAATTTCCCTTTAACAGTGACCTGTTCAAGGGCGACTGGCCCTTGGCGCGTGTCGACTACAACGTCAGCAAGAATAATTCGGTCTTCGTCAGATGGTTGTTACGGGAAACTCCGTATGTGCTGAACGATGGCGTGCCCACGGCGGTCTGGACCCGGGTGCGTCGAGAGCAGCAGTGGGCAATCGGCGATACTCACATTTTCTCTTCGCACCTGGTAAACAGCTTCAGATTGGGCCTGGGTTACGACTATGTGGCCGACGGTCAGGCCGAAAAAGGAATCACGCCTCCGAATGGTGCTGATTCCCTTACAACCATAGGTTTAGAGGGTTCTAACCCAAGCAACTCGACCGGTCAGGGACTCCCTTCCGTTTCTATCAGCGGTCTGACAGGAATCGCAGATGTTCCTGGCGGTGTGAAGACGAATGATCGGGCCGTTACCGTCGTGGACTCCGCGGATTGGCAGAAAGGCCGTCACGTCGTTAAATTTGGCTTTATCAATCAGCGGTATAAGAATGTCCACGGCTTCGTCAACGATTACGGGACGTTGAACTTTGATGGATCGATTACTGGAAACCCGTATGCCGATTTCCTGCTGGGTCTCCCGCAGGAGAGTCAACGAACCAATCCATTGCCGAGCCGGGCACTGTATGTTGGTGATTTCGGCGTCTATGCCCAGGATGACTACCAGGTAAGCAAGAGGCTTACTGTCAATTACGGCCTGAGATGGGACTATTACGGGACTCCATCGGCACCTGACAACCTTCTCTACAATTTCGACCCGTCTACAGGCAACGTGATCGTCGACCCGGCGGCTATCTCCAAAGTCAGCCCCCTCTATCCCTCGAACATAACCGTCGTGTCCGGAGCGGTCCAGGCGATATCGGACAAAACGAACTTCGCTCCCCGTTTAGGGGCTGCGTACCGGCTCAGCAACCACTCCGTCGTTCGCGGTGGTTATGGAATTTATACCGCTCGGCTGGACGGTGGGATCGCAAACCCAGGTGCCTACAACCCCTTCTTTCAAATCGAGCCGCAGCTAGGCGCAACGGGCCCGTTCTCCATTACGCAAAGCTATCTGAATGTAACGGCGCCGGGCCAAGAGCCGCTTCTGCAGTTTCCTAACCCCTACCCCTCAAGCACCTCACTTGCCTCCGTTCCCAGCCAGGTTGTGAATGGGTATCCCAGGCAGGCGCACCTCGGAACAATTCAACAATTTGACGCTACTTATGAAAGGGAGTTCGGCGGCATCGGACTCCGCGCCTCATACGTCGGCTCCCGGAGTTCGGGACTGAACTACACCGTCAACGTGGACCTGCCTCGCCCGAGCACGACGCCATTTACTTCGAGCTTGTTGCCCTATCCTCAGTTCCAACAGGCCTTCTACAGCTACTTCAACGGGAGAGCCAAGTTTGATGGCCTTCAGTTCGAGGCCCAACGGCGCGCGGGCAACTTTGTGTTCAATGCCAACTACAGCTTGCAGCGAAGCATTGCCAACTACTTGAACACTCAAAACCCGTACGATGTGCTCAGTCATCAGGCCAATGACGGCCCCACGATGCGCCACTACGCAGTGGTCAGCGCATCCTACACGCTGCCTTTCGGAAAGGGCCAACGCTATTTGGCCAGCTCTTCCGGGCTCGTTCAGCATGCGGCGAGCGGCTGGGTTGTGACATCGCTCACCTATTTTGGATCGGGAATCTGGTATTCACCTGCATATTCGGGCTCAGATCCCTCCAACACGGGATCGTTCGGAGGATTGCCCGATCGCGTTGGCAACCCGTATGCCTTCCCGGGTGGGAAGGGAAGACTGGACGCCTTTAATGATGCCGCCTTCGCGGTGCCCCAACCCGGGACTTTTGGCAACGCGGAGCCGAACAGTTTGCAGGGGCAGCATGTCTATCTGACGCACCTCTCGATTCTGAAAGAGACCCCAATCACGGAGCGCCTCTCGTTTCACTTCACAACCCAGGTATCGAATCTCTTCAATCACGCCGAGTTCCTCCCGCCGGGCGGCGATATCACCGTGCCGGGAGGGAATCAATACACTTCACAGCTTGGCGTTTTCAGCTCACTCGAGCGTGGAACCCCCCGGCAGATTACATTCCAGGGGGCTTTCAGATTTTGAAGAACTCTGACCCGTTTGGAACCCCAGGAAGTGGCCCCATAAACCAGACTTGCCCTCTCCACCCATCTTGTCGTCGTCATGGCAAGATGGGTGGGGCGCTCCCCCTGTGAAGATATCTAGGATCGATCAATTCACAAGCTTGATAGTGCAAACGCTACCGATACCGTTACAGACCACATTCACCTTCGATACGTCGTTATGGAGGTTCAGATTGAAGAACCCTGGGACTGGTCTCATAAACCCGCGAAAGCACATCAGGCTGCGTGCGAGACCCGGCATCAAAGCGGAGCTCGTGCTGCATCCCGAAAACGATGGCCCTCTATCTCAGAAACTGGAATCCTATGACTAAGCTATGGAATCGCGATCTCCCCATCACACCTGGCGCCTTTGGGAAAGGTTTCTGCTCTCAGAAACGGCACCTATCCTGAAAATCACACGTATCCTGGGGTCTTGGCGCATGTTCGAGGCGCATGGCCGCGCCGCGTTCCATTGTGTTTTCTGGGGGCCTTGCTGCTCGCATTTGCTTCCTGCATGGCCCTTCCCGTTTTCGCCGCATCCGCGAACGGCACGCGACAGTTAGCTCTCGTTCCGCCGATGGGTTGGAACGACTGGGCGCACTACCAATGTGGTTATACCTCACAGACCATTCTTGCCAATGCGAACACACTGGTGAAGAGTGGCCTGGCGGCACGCGGCTACGACACTGTGACGATCGACGATTGCTGGATGCAGAAAGAGCGCGATGCCCACGGGAATCTGCAGCCCGATCCAAAACGCTTTCCCCAGGGAGTCAAACCAGTTGCCGATGCAGTGCATGCTTTGGGCCTGAAATTCGGCATCTACGAAGATGCCGGCTACACCACGTGCGGAGAATTCGCCGGCAGCGGAGAGCCGAAGGGAGGCGGCAAGGATCACTTTCTTGAGGACGCCAAGCTCTTTGAGTCATGGGGTGTGGATTACCTGAAGTTGGACGGTTGCAACCTATACGTCCCCAAGGGTGGGAGCCAGGAAGCTGTTTACCGCAAAGCTTACGCAGCGCAGAGTGCGGCGCTGAAAGCAGTGAGTCGGCCGATGGTTTTCTCGCAATCAGCTCCAGCTTGCTTTCAAGATACTCCGCAACAAGGCGATCATCGCGATCGATCAGGATCCGCTGGGACGGATGGCTACCTTGGTGCGGCGTAGTACTGTTACGGATGTCTTGTTCAAGCCGCTCAGGAACGGAGACTATGCTGTCGCGGTGCCGACCACAAATGCCTCAGCGGCGCCGGCTTGAACACGAAGCAGCAAAACCTGAGCATCGAAGCCTGCGGGCACAATCGGCCGGATCAGATATGGTCTTTGCCGAATTAGATGACTCAGCCCTGCTTGCGCAGTTTGTTGCTCACGCGCCGAGAGCCATAACATCGATTCTCAAGGCGGATCTGTTGGATCTGTCGGCGCAACTCCGTGTCGGCGTGTTGCGGCACATGCTCGTCAAAGTGCCGGTGAAATCGGGCGCGGCTCAGGTGAGCCGCGTCACGTGCTTCCACGATGAGTAGTCCTAATTTGCCTTCGAGCTGCATCACTTCTCCGTACCACGCGCGTCACCAGACGCGTTGCTCTTCGAGCATGCTTCCTTTACTCGCCTGAAGGCTCCTCTTAAAAAATCATTTTCCATCGCTAAGCGCGCCAGGCGCCGCTCCAGCTCTGCGATCTGTTGATCCGCTCCGATCGACTCGCGGCGCACCTTGGGCACCCTAACCGTTGCCTTGCCCGGAGGCCGGCCTTTGCGCTGGCTTTGCAGGCTTCGGAAAAGCTCAATTCTTTGAAGGGTACGGCCTTTACAGGCTGCGGAAAAACTCACTTTTGCTGAAAGCATGAAAAATGCATCGCGTCAGAATGCCCCAGGAGCGATCCGGAAGCCTCGGGTGATGGTTTTCTATCCCCCAATTTGTACCCTTTGTGCTTACTTATGGAGTTTTTCCGCAGCCTGTTTAGGCCCTGAGGTACGCTCTTCTATGGGACCGCGGAAGAATTCATTCCTCTTCGCCTTTTGTTTTGGGTAGGGCGCCGGCCTGTCTCGCCGCAGCGAGCACCTCGCTGTGCCATAAGCTTTCGTTGAGAAGATGCAGCCTGTCCGACTGCCGGCACGGCACAACATTCGTGAAATGTTGCGCGAGAGTCTGGTAAAACAACTGTGGGAATGGAGTCGGCCGGTATGCAGAGTTCGAGACCAGGTGTAGTTCCAAACGTAAAGGGTGAACAGCTCAGCCTTCTGATGCTTCTCGATCCCGAAGTCGCAGAGCATCCTTACACCTTTTACCATGCCATGCGCAGTCACGATCCCATTCACTGGGACCCGTATATGCATGCCTGGGTGGTGACCAGCTATCCCGAAGTCATCCATGTGTTGATGAATTACTCGTCCGATCGGACGCCTCCTCTGGCCTATCTCGATCAGTTGGGGCTCTCGTTCATGAAGCCCTTTGCCGAGATGATGCTGCAGCAGATGCTCTTTATGGATCCGCCCAAACACTCGCGCCTGCGCGCGCTGTGTTCCGTCGCCTTTACCCCGCGCCGGATTGAGGAGCTGCGCGACGACATCCAGACCATCGCCAATGAATTGCTCGACAAGGTAATCGCTCGCGGGCACATGGATCTGATGGAAGACTTCGCCAATCCGCTGCCGGCCATCGTTACCTCGAAACTGATGGGTGTGCCTGTCGAAGATCATCGTCAGTTGAGCAAGTGGGTCGTCGATATTGCCGAAGTGCATGGCAACTTCCAGCACCATCCCAATCGCGTTAAGGAGATTCTGCAAAGCCTCGAAGATATGCGGAGCTACATTGCCGGCCGCATGGAAGAATTGCGCAGACAGCCGAACAACGGCCTGATCTGCTCGTTAATGGGTGCTGAGCTCGAAGGGCAGCGCCTGACGGACGAAGAGGTAATAGCCACTACCATAGTTACGATTATCGGCGGTCACGAGACGACGACGAACTTGATCGGAAGCGGCTTTTTAGCGTTGTTGCAAAATCCTGAAGCTTTTGAGCAGCTTCGGACGCACCCGGACATTGTTTCTTCCGCAGTCGAGGAACTGCTGCGTTTCGAATCGCCGGTGCAGCATACAGCGCGCATCGCGCTGGCCGATGGCGAGCTCGCAGGCAAGAAGATCCTCAAAGGCGCCAAAGTGGTGGCGGTCCTGGCTGCCGCAAACCGGGACCCGAATCGCTTTCCCGATCCCGACCGTCTGGACCTGATGAGGACCGATAATCGGCATCTCGCGTTTGGATGGGGAGCCCACTTTTGCTTTGGCGCACCCTTGACGCGGATGGAAAGCCAGCTTGCTTTCAACACCCTGTTGCGACGCCTGGCACAGCCTAAGTTGCTCGACCAGAAATTGGAATGGCGTGAGAATGCCGGGCTGCGCGGCCTTACCTCACTCAAATTAAGCTTTAAACCTGCGTAAGCATTTTCGCGATTGGTGTAGGCCGAAGCGACCGGCCTACACGTGGTTTTCTCTCAAAGAAGACCACACCTCACTGCTCTTACCAGACCGCAGTAATTGCGAAAATGCTCTAGACTGCAGAGGAGGGTTTGCTCAGGAGAATGGCCGGGTTCGTGAAAACTACGATCGAATGGCCTTCGCCGCCTCTGCGTATTTCACTGCCCCCGGGCACGGTCGACGTGTGGGCCTGGGACTACGTTCGTTCTGCTGATGATCTGCAGGCGCAGATCGCTCTGCTCTCGCCCGATGAGCAGATTCGGATGAACCGCTTCGTGTACCCCGTTGACCGTACCCGGTTTGCTGTGTCTCATGCGGCTTTGAGGCGTTTGCTGGCGCGCTACGCCGGCGTGGCGCCATCGTCTCTTTTATTCGAGACCAACGAATACGGAAAGCCCCATCTCGCGACGGCGGGTGCGTTGCCGGCCTTGCGTTTCAATATGAGCCACACGTCAAGCATCGCCCTTCTCGCCGTTGCCAGCGATTTGTCCGTGGGAGTCGATGTCGAAGAGATCCGTCCCATGGAAGACGAGGTGGCAGAGAGATACTTCTCTACCCGCGAACGGGCGGAACTGAAGCACCTGACCGGCGAGGACTGGTTAGAGGGTTTCTACCACGCCTGGACCAGGAAAGAAGCGATTTTGAAGGCTGAAAGCATAGGGCTTAGCGGGAAGCTGGATGCGTTTGATGTGTCCCTGACCCCCGGGGAACGGGCGGCTGTGCTCGAGGCTCGTCCTGCCGCGGGCTTTACTGCGCCATGGCACCTTGTAGAGCTTCGCCCTGCCAACGGTTTCATCGGTGCACTGGCGGCAAGTGCTGTTCCTGTCGCGATTCGTTGTTATGGCTTCACGGGCTAGAGCAGTGTCACATCCTTGCCGCAGCGGGCACTCTGCCTGATAAAAAGACCTGCCTGATAATATGTTCCGTAGGCGTAAAGGGTCCAAAGAACTACAAATTTCAAAGAATATTGCAAGCAATTGCAGGAGATGTACCATGTCCCTTAGGATCAACGACACTGCTCCCGATTTCACTGCTGAAACAACCCACGGTTCGATCAATTTTCACGAGTGGGTCGGCGATAGTTGGGCGATTCTTTTCTCTCATCCCAAAGATTTCACGCCGGTTTGTACAACGGAGCTTGGCAGTGTTGCTGCCCTTCAGCCTGAATTTGCAAAGCGCAACACCAAGGTGATCGGACTTAGCGTCGATCCTGCAAGCAGCCACGCCAAGTGGGCGATCGATATTGAGGAGACCGGCGGCCATAAGGTGAACTATCCGATGATTGGCGACACGGAACTCAAAGTTGCCAAGCTGTACGACATGTTGCCGGCGGATTCAGGAACCACTTCAGACGGACGCACGGCGGCAAACAACGCCACCGTTCGTACGGTCTTCATTATTGGGCCCGATAAGAAGATCAAGCTGCAGCTGATCTACCCGATGAGCACGGGCCGCAATTTTGCGGAGGTGGTGCGCGTGCTCGATTCCATCCAGTTGACGGCCGTGCACAAGGTCGCCACGCCGGCAGATTGGCAGCAGGGAGACGATGTCATCATCCTGCCTTCCGTCTCTGACGAGGAAGCCAAGGCCAAGTACGCCGATGGCTGGAAAGCGCCCAAGCCTTACCTGCGCTTCGTTCCTCAACCGAAATAGTTTCGGCTCTTACATTGCTATAGATACGACGAACGGCCATTCCATGCGAATGGCCGTTCGTCGTTTGCTTACAAGTCGTGGTGCGCTTTATCTTCTTGGCTGGAGAGTACACAATGCAGAGAGTTGCCTTTCTTTTGCGATTGCAGCCCGGTACAGAAGCGGCTTATGAGAAGGCGCACACCGCGGTGTGGCCGGAGATGCTTGCGCTGCTCAAGCGCTCGGGTGTTTCTGAGTACTCCATCTTTCGCCGCGACCAGTTGCTTTTTCTTACCATGCACGTCGAGAAGACCTTCGATGACGTGTGGGCGCGCATCGAAGCCGATCCTGTGAATACCCGCTGGCAGCGGGCTATGTCTGCCTACTTCGCGCCGCCTGATCCGTTGCGGCCGGGCGAGCGCTTTCCCATGCTGCACGAATTGTTCTATATGGAATAGAGGAATCGGGAAGGCTCTTTGTATGAAGGATCTCTGCCTGGGTGATCTAGAGCATTTTCACTTCTGCTCTGCCCAGGAGGGTGCGGCGAAGTGCGTCTTTTCTTGAGGAAAAGCCGCCATAGGAGTCGTTGCTCTGTAAACAGCAGAAGTGAAAATGCTTGTAGGGTCGCGGTAAAGTAATGAAGGAACCATTTTGCGAGGAAAACACGATGAGTGACAACGTAATTTCTCCCGACGCAACGATGACCACCCAGGAAGTGGTCGAATGGACGAAAAAGCTGAACTACGGCACCTGGAAGTACCAGAAGACCTGGACTCCTCTGCATATCGTGGACGCTGAAGGATGTTATTTCACCGACGGAAACGGTAAGCGCTATCTTGATTTTTCTTCGCAGTTGATGTGCTGCAACCTGGGTCACAAGAACCAGGCCGTGATTCAGGCGATCGAAGAGCAGGCTCGCAAGTTGGCCTACATCGCGCCGGGCCACGCGACCGATGCGCGCGCGGCGCTAAGCCGGCTTTTGCTCGAGGTATTGCCTGAGGGCCTGAACAAGTTCTTCTTTACCACTTCCGGCACCGACGCCAACGAGGCTGCCTTCAAAATTGCCCGCATGTACACCGGGAAGACGAAAATCATTGCGCGCTACCGCTCCTACCATGGGTCCACGATGGCCTCGATTGCCGCAACCGGCGATCCTCGCCGTTGGGCCATGGAGCCGGGCGGTAAAGGACAGGGCGTCGTGTTCGCGCCGGAAGTCAACTGTTACAAATGCCCCATCAAACATACCTATCCGGAGTGCGGCGTTGCCTGCGCCGACTATCTGGAGCACATGATTGAGAACGAGAGCGACGTGGCCGCGGTGATTGTCGAGCCGGTTGTCGGTACCAATGGCGTCCTGGTGCCCCCGAAAGAATATCTGCCGAAATTGCGTGAAATCTGCACCCGTCATAACGTCCTGTTGATTGCCGACGAAGTCATGAGCGGCTGGGGTCGAACCGGCGAGTGGTTTGCCGTGGACAACTGGGGGGTGAAGCCGGACATCCTGGTGACCGCCAAGGGCATCACGTCCGCTTATGTTCCTTTGGGCCTCTGCGCCACCAGCGGAAAGATCGCCGAATACTTCGAGGACCACTTTTTTGCTCATGGCCATACCTATGAGGCGCACCCGATAACGCTCGCGCCTGCCATCGCCGCTATCAAGGAAATGCAGCGCCTTGACCTGGTGAATCGCGCCCGCGAAATGGGTAAATACCTGGGCGACAAGCTCCATGCGCTCAAGCCGAAGCATCCATCGATTGGCGAGGTGCGCGGCCTGGGTCTCTTCTGGGCACTCGAAATGGTGAAAGACCAGGTGGCGAAAACGCCGTTCAATACCAAGCAGGAAAAAGTCGACGGCAAAACCCTCGTCGTAGACAAAGTAGCTGCGGAAATGATGAAGCGTGGCGTGTCGATGCAGGCATGGATCAGCCACTTCGTGATCGCTCCGCCCTTGATTATCGAGAAGAGCGAGATCGACTTCGCGGTCGAGCAACTCGACCAGGCACTGTCGATCGCTGACGCCGCACTCACTCAGTAGAGAGAAACGGCAGATCCCGGCCTGAGCGTGGGGATCTGCACTTCTCTAACCTGCATTTCTCTAGCCTGCACTTTTCTGGCCTGCATTTCTCACGCGGTTGAGAACGATAGAGAAACGCGTCTGGATATCGCTTGGCCGGAGAGTGCAACGAACGCACGGGTGCCCCATCCTTCGCGTTCTTTGCGAAGGGTGGGTTACCGCGACAGTGTGCGTTGAGACTTGTGGCATCCCATCCTTGCCGGAAAAGCACCGTCAAGGATGGGGCACCCGCACGTTTTTTGCGCAGCTTCGCCGCAGCGAGCAGCCTCGCCGCAGCGAGCAGCCTCGCCGCAGCGAGCAGCCTCGCCGCAGCGAGCAGCCCTGCTGGTGAGAAATGCAGGCTCATGCCCTTAAGAAATTCATGGGCGAAATACCGAGGGTCGCATTACGTCCCTTTGCGCGGCGGTAAGAGGGGACTCAAAGCGTGCTTCTCTCAACGAGTGCAGCGCGGCTGATCGAGCGCTGTCCGCGCCGGAATACGGCGACGCCCCCTGCCAACAGTACGATCGTCATGACGACGATCTTTGAGAGAGCCATGACAGGATGTTTTTCATCTTCCGCCGGAAACAGAGAGAGAACGATGGCGGCGGCGGTCGAGAGAAACCCCATACACGCCAAAGGGATCGCGACGCGTCTGCCACCCGGCACGCGCATCGCTCCGGCGGGAGCCGGGCGTGACTGCAGGCGGGCCATCGCGGCGAAAAGAAACAGATACGGAATGAAATACGTGATGACACTCATGCTGACCAACAAGTCATAGGCACCCCTGACGCTAGTGCCTGCCTGACTGAGCAAACCGAAAAGTATCCCGGCGACGCCATAGGCAAGAATGGCCACGTAGGGCGTCTTCCATCGGGGGTGAATCCGGCCAAAGATAGCAGGCAGGTAGTGGTCGGTACCCACGACGAACGGCAGCCGCGCCGTGCCGGAGAAATAGGCTGCGGCCGCGCCAGTATTGCTGATGCCCACGAGCAGTGCCACCGGAGCAATCAAGGCGGCCACCCCCAGGTGGTGGCAGAGGCTATCGATGACGGTCATAAATCCCCCAAGCCCGCCGATGCTGCCTGAGGGGAGAGCGACCAGCATGGCCGTTGTTCCTGCAATGTAGCCAAGGGTGATGACGACGCCGGCGATCACCAGCGCGCGTGGAATAATGCGCCGCGCGTCTTTGATTTCGTCGCCCATGAAAGAAACACATTCCGCACCGCTGAAGGCAAAGAATATCGTCGACCAGAAGATGAGGTCTTTTATATGGGCGCGGGGCACGGCCGATGCCCAGGTGAAATGCGTAGCGGAGCCGAAGCGCACAAAAGAAAGAACGCCGAGCGAAATGAGGATCAATACCGGGAGGGCCATACCGATTCCGCCAAGGTTGTTGAGCCATTTGCCGAACTTGAGGCCGAGCGTATTCAGCACGGTGATCAAGGTGAGCATGCCCAGGGTAAAGAGGACGTAATAGACGTTTGTGTCGGCCAGGTGCTGCGCGTGCGGAGAGATGAAAAGCAGGCTGCTTGCGGCAAAGTAAAGCACTGCGGCGAAGTAGGGCAAATTACTCATCCAATAGGTCCACGCTGCCATAAAGCCGGCGAATTCGCCGTAGGCTTCGCGGGTCCATACGTAAAGGCCGCCTTCCTGTGGGTAGCGGGACGAAAGCTCGAGCACGCTGCCAGCGAGGGGAAGAAAGAATCCGATGCAGGCCAGTACCCACACCGCAAGGGCTGACGGTCCCGAGGCGGCTGCCGTGGCGATCCAGCGCAGGCTGAGTCCGCTGACGATATAGAAGAGCAGAACGTCGCGAAAACCGAGTTCTCGTTTCAGCTTCTCTTCCGTCATCGACTCCACCTCGCGCGCACGGTCTAGAGCAGAACCAGCATAGCTGTACCGGGCCAGCGTCGGGGAAGTTGGACTTTTCTTGAGGAAAAGTCCAGTCAAGCGTTCTTGCCGCTGAGTACAGTTGTGCTGGTTCTGCTCTACCGCATATCTTTCAATACGGCCATGGCAGCGTTCCGCCCGTTCATGGCGATCACGCTTCCCCCTGGGTGAGTGCAGGCTCCGCACAGGTAGACTCCAGCCATCCCGGTACGGGCAGCGAAACGCCGATCCCACATGTTTGCCGGCAGGCACTCGCCTTGAAAAATGTGTCCGCCAGTGAGGCCAACCTTTTCTTCAATGTCAGGCGGCCCCATCACTTGCGCGTCGACGACCGCAGCGGGCAGATTAGAGCAGAAGCGGCCGATGGAGTCGAAGGCTAGTTTGCGCACGCGCGCGCGATGGTCATCCCATGATCCAGCAGCAAAGGTATGCGGCACATACTGCGCGAACACGCTCATGGTGTGCAGACCGGGGGGAGCGACACTCGCGTCATGCACGCTTTGGAAATAAATTTCGCACCACAGATGTTCAGGTAGCTCACCTCGCTTGCTGGCCGCGAAGCCTGCCTTCCACTCCGCGTGGGTCAGGGGAGCATTGATCTGGCCATAGTGGTGAGGCTGATTCTGACCCGGGCGAGCGAGAAAGTCCGGCAACTCGCTCAACAAGACATTGAGCTTGACGGTGCAGCCTTCGATCGCAAGACTGTCTACTTTCGAGCGAAAGCCGGAGCTTGCCGATTGACCCAGCAGCCGAAGGGTCATAACCGGGTCGGCATTCGAAACTACCACAGGAGCAGATATGCGTTCGCCGCCTTCCAGCAATACGCCCTCGCCGGGCAAAATCTCCGCGACGGGCACTCCCGCGGCCACGACCGCACCCGCTTCGCGGGCGGCGTCGCAGAGGTAGAAAGAAACCATCCCCATGCCGCCCTGAACATAGCCCCACATGCCGGGAATGCCCCCCAGCCGGCCGGAAGAGTGGTGGTAGCGAATCGAAGCAGTGCCTGGATCGAACGGGCTGGCGTTGGTGCCGATGACGCCCTGACCGAGGTAAGCCGATTGCAGCCGCTCGTTCTCGATGTATCGCTCGACAAACTCCGCCATGGACCAATGGAAGAGTACCTGGCGTGCTTCTTCGTCGTTGCCCAGGCGGGCATCGATCTCTTCGCGGGAGGGAGCGTCTCCGATCCAGAGATCGCGATGGCCCGTAGGGCGCAACGCGTCACGCAACCGGCGGATCACATCGGTCATCGCTTTCCAGCCGTTTACATCGCGAGGCGCGAGCCTCCGGATCTCTTCCTCGCATGCCTCATCGTCATCCCAGAGTTGTATGCTTGCACCGTCGAGAAACGGAACAAAGAGGCCGTTGACGGCGGGCGTCCAATGAAAGCCGCGCTTCGTCAGCTCGAGTTCTTCTATCACCAAGGGGTGAAGAAGTCCGGCAAGATAGGCACAGGGCGACATGCGGACTCCGGGGAAGGGCTCTTCGACGGTGCAGGCTCCTCCCACCCGGGTGCGGGCTTCGAGGACCAGCACGCGCTTGCCTGCGCGAGCGAGGTACGCGGCACAGGCGAGGCCATTATGGCCCGCGCCGACAATGATGACGTCCCAGGAGCGGGAAGCGAGTCGCGCAACAGGCTCGGGGATGCCGATCTCACCTAGCGTGGCGGCAGTAGAAGAACGGGCGGGGTATTGTTCCAAGAGTGATCGTCCTGCGAAGGAAATGCGATGGGAGGATTGTAACGGAAGACGTTGGAAGCAGTCGGGGCGCCTAGCAATCAAACCACTAACGGCCGCGAAGCCTGTTGAGTTCGCGGCGGTTGCGTTTCGAGGGCTTGCCCCCTCCGACCGCTTCAAAGCGTGGCATCGCCTTGCGCTCTTCTGTCTGCTTTATGCGCAACTCGCGGCTGGTGTCTGTTTCGCGGTACATGGTTTGCGCTACAGTCGCCGGACCCCGCATTTCGCTTAACAACAGAACTTCCACTTGAAAATCGCCGCCTTCATTCTTTATTTGCAGCATATCGCCCACGCGCACCGGGCGTGCGCTCTTTGCGGTTTGGTCGTTGGAAATGATTCTGCCCAGTTCGCAGGCCTTAACAGCGAGCGCTCGCGTCTTGAAGAACCTTGCGGCCCAAAGCCACTTGTCCATGCGTACTTCGGTCATAAGTTATTTTCGTACAGAAGATACCTCCGTGCTCTGCGCTTCGCTCCATATAAACTTAGGTATCCCATTGAGGGCTCAAGATGACCACCACCGTACTGCCCATGCTCCACTATCTCGAAGACCGCTGGGACGAAAAGATAGCCGGCACTCTCGATGAGGCTGAACTCCTGCGATACCGCTCCAACCTTCTCGGATCGGATCTGCGCATCACGAATTTCGGTGGTGGCAATACCAGCTCGAAAATCCTCGAAAAGGATCCGCTCGATGGCGGCCGGCAATCCGTGCTCTGGGTGAAGGGAAGCGGCGGCGATCTGGGCAGCATCAAGCGCAGTGGTTTCGCGACGCTTTATATGCAAAAGCTGCTCACTCTGGAAGGAAGTTATCGCGGAGTAGCGCACGAAGACGAGATGGTTGAAATGTATCCGCTCTGCGCATTCGGTAAGAACGCAGTAGCCGCGTCGATCGATACGCCCTTGCATGGTTTTTTACCCTTCGCGCATATCGACCACCTCCATCCGGATTGGGCCATTGCCCTCGCCGCGGCGGCTAATGGACTGGAGAAGATGGCGGACTTCAACGCCCGCTTTGGCCGCAAGCTGGTGTGGTTGCCGTGGCAACGCCCAGGTTTTGAATTGGGCCTGATGCTGCGCAAAGTAGTCGAAGACAATCCTTCATGCGACGGAGTGATCCTGGGCGGCCATGGCCTGTTCACATGGGGCGATACGCAGCGCGAGTGCTACCTCAGCACCATTACCATCATCGATCAATTGGGTCAGTTCGTTCAGGAGCACGTAAGCGCGAAAGGCACGCTGATTTTCGGTGGTCCTCGCTTTCAACCGCGCAAAGACTATCGCGATCTGGCGATCGATATCTTCCCTTATGTGCGCGGGCGGGTTTCCGCAGTGAAGCGCATGATTGGAACGTTCACTGCGCTGCCCGAAGTACATGCGTTTATCAACTCCAACGACGTTCAGAAGTTTGCCTTTTTGGGAACGAGCTGTCCTGATCACTTCATCCGTACCAAGATCCGGCCCATGTATGTGCCCTGGAATCCAGAGCATGATCTTGTCTCTTTGCACAAAGCGATGGACGATGCATTGGCGCAGTATCGCAAGGATTACGCGTCCTATTACCAGCATCACGCAAAGGCTGGAGATCCAGCTATGCGCGATGCCAGTCCGACCGTCGTACTCATTCCCGGCATCGGCATGTTCAGCTTTGGCAAAAGCAAGACGGAGTCGCGCATTACGGGCGAGTTCTATGTCAACGCTATCCATGTGATGGAGGGAGCTTCCGCACTCGAGTCCGCACTTGTTCCGGCTGTACTGCCTCAGTCGGGACCGGCGGCAGCAAACTCTTTATTCCAGGTGCATTGCAATTACGTAGCGCTGCCGGCATCGGAGGCGTTTCGTATCGAATACTGGGCTTTGGAAGAAGCAAAGATTCGGCGCCAGCCGCCGGAGAAAGAGTTGAGCCGCCACATCGCGCTGATCGTTGGCGGCGGCAGCGGCATCGGACGAGAAGTCGTCCGCCTCGGCGCGGGGCGGGGCGCCCACGTAGTGGTTGCCGATCGCGATACGGAGGGCGCAGCAAAATCCGCAGAGCAGGCGACGGTCATTGCAGGCAAAGAATTTCAACTCGCTGCCGCTGTTGATATTTGTGATCGTGAAGCGATTCGCGCCCTGCTGCGCGAAGTTGTAGCCGAGTTCGGTGGCCTGGATATGGTCATCAATACGGCTGCAATTTTCCCTTCTTCTGCCGATGGCCACATCACAGACGAGCAGTGGGCATTGACCTTGCAGCTCAACGTTACGGCTAACCACTTGTTGGTCGAGGAAGCGGTAAAGATATTCAGTGAGCAAGCACTCGATGTGTCGGTCGTGCTCACCAGCTCAGCCAACGCAGTGGTTGCCAAACGCGGCAGCGAAGCCTACGACGTCAGTAAGGCCGCCGTTAACCACCTGGTGCGGGAAATGGCCGTCGCCTATGCGCCTAGGGTGCGCGTGAACGGCATCAGCCCTGCCACGGTCGTCAAAGGCTCGACCATGTTTCCCCGCGACCGGGTGATGGCCTCGCTCACCAAATACAACCTGCCGTTCGAGCGAACCATGACGGATGACGAGCTGCGAACCTTGTTGGCGAACTTTTACGCACAGCGCACACTCACTCACCAACCGATCGACCCTGAAGACTGCGCGCATGCAATCCTGTTTCTTGCCGGACCGCAGTCTCGCTGCACGTCAGGGCATCTGATCCCGGTCGATGGTGGCCTGCCGGAAGCCTTCTTGCGATAAACCAAACCAGGCATCTCTCAGCAGCAGGAGGAGAGGAGCGGCGAGGCTGTTGTGCGACGGCCGGCAGCGCAACCGACCTGCGGGTGCCCCATCCCCCCGGATTTCCCGTCGAGTTTCGTGAGCCAGATGTCCTTCATGCGGCTTTCCTTTGAAGAAAGCCGCACACGCTGATGTGGCCAGTTTAGCGTGCGGGAAATCCGGGGTCCTTGACGGTGCTTTTCCGGCAAGGGTGGGTAGCCACCAAGCCGGCGTTGAAGGCCTCCTGTTCAGGAGTGTAGCCATGGCCCTGATCGGCGGTCGCTGCCTCTGAGCGGTCGAGACGGAATGGGTTGGAGGCCGCAGCTCCATTGACTGACTTGTTCAAAAAATTGGGATTGCTAAAGAGAAGCGCATCGCTGAGGCCGTTCACCGCCGGGGTGTCTGAAGCGGGGTGGAAGCCTGGTTCCTTCGGCGGATTCAGAGCGTTGGGATAGGTACCGAAATAGTGGTCAAACGAGACATTTTCTTGAACGATGACGACGACGTGCTTGATTGGGGTCGTAGTGCGCGATTGCCCGCCGGCTGCGAATGGATTGATCAGAGACCCCGCAAATAACAGCGAGGCTAGCGATGAGGCTACGAGCTTTTGCATCAGTACTCCCTTCAAGGCCGCTTTCGCGACCGCCCTTCAGCATGAACGGAGCGCCGTTAATAGGCTGTGATCCGGGAGTGACAAACATGTAAATTCCTGGGGTTGATTCGCACGCTAGATTCATGGGACTGATTTGCACGCCTGAGCCGATTTTCGGCTTGTCAAAAGGAGTGCGGCGTGAACCGAACGACATGAGCGGAGGTACTACGTTTCGCTCAGCGATACGCCTTCAAACCTGTGAGCTGGAGAAAGGTAAGCCAGGTGAAACGAGGATTGTTCAGCAGATAGCGGCGCCACAACCGTTTGGGTTCTTTGATGAGACGATACAGCCACTGCAGTCCGGCCTTCTTCATCCAGTCCGGAGCTTCGCTGAGGTTTCCACTCAGCAGATCGAAAGCGGCGCCGACACCGACCATCAGTTTCACCGGCAGGCGGTGCTGATACGCCGCCATGAATCGCTCCTGCTTGGGCGTGCTCAGACCGCACCATAAAACATCGGCCTGCGATGTCTCCAGTTGCTTGCGAAGCTCTTCTTCTTCGTCCGTGTTGAGCGGACGAAAGGGAGGTGTGTAGGTACCCACAATTTTGAGTCCCGGGAATCGCCGAATAAGTTCTGCCCGCAGTTGCTCCGCGACTCCTTCTTTGCCGCCATACAAGAAGTGCCTGTAGCCCCGCGCCACCGACCGCTCGCAGAGGCCGAGCATGTAGTCAGGACCATAGACGCGGGACATATGTTTGAATCCATGCAGCCGGCCAAGCCAGACTGTGGGCATCCCATCGGGTGTGGTCAGGAACGAACGATTCAAGATCTGCTGAAATTCTTTGTCCGACTGTGCTTCCATGATTCCATGCACGCCGGTCACGCATACGTACGCGGCCCCGCCGCGAACTACCTCGCCGCCGCGAACCGGCCCATCACGATCGAGGAGCGCTTCCGTCTGCTTGAGGGCCGTTTGCATGTTTAACGCACTGACACCGACACCAAGAATGTTTACCCGCGGCGTCTCAGAGAAAGCACTGACTGGTGTATCGACGATCGTTTCGCTCATAGATAGCTCGTTCTTAGACTGCAAACGACCTGGGCAACTGGCATTTCTATCCAGTAACCGGCTCAAGCAGCTTTCTCTCACCGGCTGGATGGCCTCTACCAGTTTAGCCGAATCAGTGTTGCCGCATTCTCGTCGCTTTGCTGAAGCGACAAGCGGAACCAAGGAAATGCCGTGGAACTGACTAAAGGTTATTTCTCACTATAGATGGCGGTTCATGGCCGGCGGGTGCCTGGGGTCAGAAAGATGTGGATGCGGTAACGGCTCCCCATATCACTTCGGTAATGTGTTCAGAAACGGTCCCCGCCTTCTGCCGTTGATCGGGTCGTCAGCGTTACCTGCGATATCAAAATCTTTACTTGTAGGATCAACGTCGGGCGATATCGGCCCCGGCGAGCCAACGCCGTGTGTCGTCGACACCGTTTGCTTGCCCGAGGTGGCCAGTACGCCGACAGCGTCCACAACCGTTGCCGTGACCGCATGAACGCCGCTAGCAAGGCTGCCGGCGCCATAATTCAATTGGTAGGGGCCTGCTCCCATCACAGCGCTCACGTAGCGGCCATCGACGGCAAAGACGACGCCTTGCATGCCATATTCCAAGGTTGTCACCGTGGCCGTGGCAGCTAATACGCCGGCATTGTTTTTCACCGGGCCTAAAGAGATCGCGAGCGAAGCCAATCCAGCGGGACAGGGCCCCGCTACCCGATTGCTCCTGTAGCTGACGGTCGTCTTGCCATTCGAATCGCCGAAGTATGCGTTTTTCGCAAACGATGGGGTAATGATGCAACCGTAGTTGTCCTGCATTTCACCACCTGAGGCGCCAACGAATCCGTAGCCGGCGGTTTCCCACTGAGACATGATGGTGTTGTTATAGATGTTCATGTTCTCAGCGCCCACTTCGAGGCCGATGCCGACGTACTTATCTTTGATCTGCACGCCCTTGATCAGGTTGTTGTACCACACTACGCCGCTCATCGGGATGGGCGTTTCGACCCCACTCCCCGGCTGTTTGGCTAAAGCAAATGGAGCAGAGAACCCGAAGGTGACGGCTTCAGGGTGGGCTCCGCCCGCGTTAAGGTCGTAGTTGTCATAGACCTGAAAATTGGCGATGCCGGCGTTGTAGGTTGCGTTTCCGCAGCCGTTGCCGGTATTGATTTCCATAAACATACGGTGATGCCCATCGGAGAAGTTGTGATGGATCAGTATGTTCTCTGCCTGAAACTGTTGGCCTTGGCAGCCCTTGATGTTCTGGTAGTCGTGCAGAAACGTGTTGTGGTCAATTTCGTAGTTCGTGCCGCCATAAAACCAGATGGCCGCGCGGGCTGCAGGGCCGTCCGGCTCATTCTTTTCGTCGTAGGTCGTGCCTGCGGCGTTGTAGCCTTCTTCGTACGGCATGATGTTCGAGAAAGTGTTGTGCCGGATGACCACGTTGCTTGAGCCACCCCCAATGAAAATTCCGCCATTCGAGCGGAAATCGTTTGGGCCGTAGGTCATGTTTCTGAAGGTGTTGTAGGTGAAAGTCAAATTGTTGAGTGTCTGATCGCGTGTCTGCCCGCCGTCGTGGCCCCTTCCGTAGGCCTGGACACCACCGCCATCGAAGATGCACCCCGTGGTGGCGGAGCCGCCTATCGCGGTGTTTGCCTGCAGATTCGCAAAGATGGCGGTGCCCCTGTTTGGCCCGGCAAGGACGGCGCCGGGCTGGCATTTCACCCGGATGCCGCTTGCGGAAAACTTGACGGTCGAAGCCAGGTAGTAGCTGCCGGGAGCGGGAAACAAGACCGTATCTCCGGCCGCCATCGCAGCAAAGCCACGCTGCACGGCAGCCGAATCGTCGGTCTTTCCGTCACCCGTCGCACCCCAGTCTGCCCTGGCATTCCATGTGCGCGCAAAGCAGGGCAACGCCAGCCCAAGAGCAAAAATGACGAAGGCCTTTTTCAACATGTCTTTCCCCAAGCTCTCATCTCGTCGCGACGCGTCTTGCTCTCACGGCATTTGCTCACGAGTTCAAGAGTACAACGCGGGATCAGTTCTGGAACGCGGGCCCAATGCTGACTCCGGCGGACCCGATTTTATTTAGCCAAAGGCGATATTCCTCTTCCTCCGATTCGAGGGTGATAGGCCGCGAGGGGAGCAGGGAATTGCTGGAGTAGTCCGCAGGCGATGCCGGGAAGCGTGCATCCATTCTGTTTCCGTGAGTTGCGCAACCAGCCTCCCAGCACATCCAGCCGATGACGTTGTCGCGCATCGTGTTGTTGTACATGCTTTCGGTAGCGGTGCTGAGGCCGGCGTCATCGCGATTGCCACCGCCATTGGTCATCCCTACGGATCTCGCAGTATTTTGTTTTGTACGGCTCAACAGACCGCTGGAGATGACTCGATTGTTGATTGCAAGGTTTTCGTGGCCCGCGAAGAAGGCGATGCCGTAGCTACCTGTGCCGATCACCTGGTTGTCGTGAATGCTGTTGAACGCGGAGGCGTTACTTGCCGTGTCATCCAGGCCGCCGGTGATTCCGATCCCGCCGCCGTTGGAAGCTGTTTCCGATGCATACGAAGAAGCGCCCTGAATAAAGCTGTTCTGAATTTCTAGAGGCTGGTTCGCCGTTCCACCTGATCTGAAGATTTCGATGTTGTCTGCTACCAGACTATGTTCTGGATCGTTGATTACTTCGTTCCAGCCGAGTAGAACTCCGGGTACGGACTGCGCATCATCGATCTCGATGAAGTGTGCCGCACGCAATCCGGAGCCTGCCGGTGAGCCGCCCGATCCATCGCTGAGCAGGCTACCGCCGAGCCGTCCATCCCCAACTTGGCCGTTGATGTTGCGGACTCGATTGGCACGGATGACGATGGTTTGCTTGCCATCCCGATTGCCGGAGTAACCGTGCACGATCACGCCACCGCTCGCGTTTTCGATGTAGTTGTTCTCGACATCGAGGTTTATCGGCGACGCCACTTCCAGGAAGAGACCATTTGTCCGGTTCTTTTCCCCAGGCGCTAACGCGATTCCGGCGCTATTGCGGACGGTGAGGTTCACATGCGTGACGCTCGTCTTGATAAGGTCGCCCTGGCTGCGAATGTGTGAGTTTTCAATAATCACCGGATCTTCGGTCGCTACGGTGACCGCAGCGATATGAGCATCCGTGCTCTGCCAGTTTCCTGAGTAGGTGCCCCCACTCGTAATTACGATCGGGCCGCTCCAGGCAAATTCGCCTATCGTGCAGGACGCCTGCAGGTCGACCAGGTGTCCCTGATACGCACCGGTGATGCTCGCCTTCCCGCTGGCAAGGCCGCTGAGCAAACCTGGCGCGCTTACGGTTATGCTGCGAGTGTTTGAGGATGTCCAACTCAATTGCCCGGTAACGTCCTTTGACGAACCATCGCTGAAGTAAGCGATGGCTTTCAATTGCGCCGTGCCGCCGATCGACACGGCAACTTGCGACGGCGCAATGGACACGCTCGTCAACTTAACCGAGGGACTGCCCTGGCCTTTTACCGGGGCAAGGGTTGGTTCAATGGTTGGAGCAATGATTGGTTCATGAGCTCCGCTCGCTTTGCCCTCGAACCCGCCTTGGCTCCCATCTGCCTTGGATGAAGGCCGCTTCGCCACGGCGCTGGAGACGTAAGTCGCGCTCACCACGCCGCTCGGTACATAGCCATAGCCGGCCGGGTAGCTCTTGGCGTTGGCGCCCTGTCCCCACATACCGATGGTGTTCACTGTTGTGCCGGCCGGCACAGAAAATGGGCCGGTATAGAGTGTCGACGAAGTCGTCGGTGTGCTCCCGTCGATCGTGTAGTAGATGGAATGATTTGTTCCGGTGTCGCTCAAAGTCACCGTCACCGGTCCTGAAGCGCTGCCCGAAGCAGGAGAGATGGCCGGTGCGACGCTGGTCACTGCGGAGCAGGTGAGACTGGTGGTGTTGTTCAAAATGGTCGGAACCGCTTGATGCTCCTCGTTCTTAATGTAGCCATTGCCGGATAGGGCCATGTCAGGACCGCAGAGGTTGTTGTCAGAGATGATCGCGTTCGGTGCATAACCGTAGGCAATGCCATTGGCCCAGAAGCCCTGAACCAGATTGTGCTGGGCCAGCGCTCCGTTGCCCCAGAATTCAATGGCAAAAGGTATGTAATTAGGTGGAGAGTTCGGCGCCGGGAAATTCGCAATCAGCACATTGTCGGAGTCGATGGTCCCGGGACTGTCGGCGCCATTGTTGCAGCAGGCGCTCGAGATACCCGTAGTTGCGTAGTACGCATTTATGAAATCGTGGGCACTGTTGTACTGGATCACGATATTGCTCGAAGGTTGCGGCTGCATTTCCATCCCGATGCGATGGATCTGACTGAAGTCGTTATGGGTCGCCGTGAAATTCTTCCAGGTATTGCTCGATGGGGGTACGCAGCCGGGCTGTGTGCAGTTGACGTGAAAGCCCTCTTCAAGATGGAGAAACGTATTGTTGCTCACCGTGATGTTGTTGAGGCTGGCCGTGAAGACGATTCCGGAGCAATATCCACCCTGGTCGGTCTGCTCGGTCATCGCGCCCTGGCAATCGGTGGGCGAGCCAAAGTTATTTGAGGTGATGTTTACGTTCGACAGCGTTCCGCCGGTCGCATAGCCGGTAAAGTAAATGCCCGTCTCCGACAAGGAATTGGATGCATTGCCTGGCAGACCGAAGAACTGGCTATGGCTGATGGTGATTCCACTGGAGCCGGTACTCGGCACGTTGACGTAGATTCCGGCTGTATTGGCAAAGCCCAGGTATTCAAAAGTGATGCCGCTGCAGCCGCTCATATAGAAGATTTCGCCGTTGGCGAATGTGGCGTTCAATATGGCGGTGGCGGGCGTTGTCGGCGGCCCGGTGAGCGTGAGGTTTGCATTGCAGGGGATGCCGATGGTGCTGCTTATGTTGTAGGCGCCGGCGGCAAACACGATCAGTGAACAGTTGGGCGCGCTCTTGATGGCGCTCGTGATTGCGCCTTGACTCATCCCGCTATTCAGGTTGATCGTCGGGCCTCCGCAGCCGGTAGGTGCGGGATCAAGCGGACCGGTGACGATGAGGGATTTTTGAGCGTGGACGGTTGCGTAGTCTGTGGCATCTGTGGGTGAAAACGTCACAGCGAGCTGCAGGGTGCCCGCCGCCGGCACCGTGCCGGCTGACGGAAGATAGGCGAACACGCCCGGTATGTTGGCCGTTGCATCCAACTGCGCCGCGCTCAATGCCGTTCCTTGCTGTATCGACGCCGACGCCGGCCAGGTGAGGACTGGGTTGGCTTGCGCCACTGCAATCTGTACGCTGGCCGAGCCGGTCGTGTAGTCGACGGTATCGGTAGGAGTGAATGTTACTGAAAGCGTACGCGTGCCCGCCTGCAGAACCGTGCCGGCGCCAGGATTGTAGGTGAACGTGCCCGGCACGTTCGCGGTCGCGCGCAACTGTGTACCGCTCAACGCGGCGCCATAGGCGATTCCGGCCGGTGTACCCCAGGTAATTGTGGGCGCAGTTGGATTCACTGGACCTGATACCGGGCTCTTTGCCGTGACCGTAATTTGCACGGACGCTGTCGCTGCCGAGTAGTGCTGTGTGTCCGAGGGGGTGAAGACCGCCTGCAGGGTCTGTGTTCCTGCCGGCAGCACTGTTCCCGCAGCCGGAGAATAAACAAACGTTCCCTGCACGCTTGCTTGCGCGTTCAATTGCGTACTGCTCAAGGCGGTACCGGACGGAATCGAAGCGGGGGCGCTCCACGTAATCACCGGAGTTGTCGTTGTGGCGCCTGCCGCCGTGATGGTGACCTGCGCGGACGAACTCAACGTTTGCGACGTAGCTGCGGCGTTCGCGCCCGAGGAGTTCACCGGGGCCACTTCAATATAGGCGCCCTGTACGCTGAGCGAGCCGGCGGCCTTGCCGGTGAGTACTCCGTTGGCGATGGTGGCCAGCGTCGGGTCAGAAATTGACCACTGCGTCCCCGATGTCACATTCTGCGTCGAGCCGTCACTCAGATGCGCCGTCGCCTGCAGCACGACGGAGCCACCCACGCTTACGGACGAAGGAGTGGCCGTGATCGACAAAGATTGAAGGCTTTGCGACGTAGGATTTCCGCATCCTGATGCCAGGATCAGGCAGCCGCTCAGTATTGCTGAACACACTCGCGGCGTACTGGAAATGCGCATGCATGGCCTCGTTGAGATCAGTTATTCGCTTACATCGAGGGCCTGAGGAGGAAGGGGTCTAGCCAAGAGCTGAAATTAAAACATTCTTCAAACGTCCGCACTTGTGACCGTCGATGAGTGCCGGTTCTGTTGTAACTATCCCGTGTCTAAATATTTGGAACAATTCCACCGACGGACTATTACATAGGTGCTAAATCACTGAACGGTCAAGGTTTGTTGGGGAATATTTTCTCGCTCAGAGGGTATTTTGGGGTAGCGGGCGTGTGAAATTTTCGCTGTCCTGAAATGAGCCGGGTCATTGTTGAGAACTGCTGCCGGGGAGAAGCGCGCGGCGGTTCTTTCTTGCCGGCATCGTAGCCGATGCCTTAAGCATTTTCGCAATCACTATAGCCTGGTAAGAGCAGCGAGGCTGCACGCTGCGGCGAGGCTGTGTTGTGCGGTGGCCGGCAGGACAATAAACCTGCGGGCTCCCCAGCCTGCCGTGGGACCGAAGCAAACATCGCTCCCCAGACGAATTGTCATCTCGACCGGAGCGTTAGCGAAGTGGAGAGATCTGCGGTTCTCCCTTCAGCGCAAGCAATGCTTGTGGGAAGGTCGATTAAAGCATTCTTGCAATGACTGTGGCCAGGTAAGAGCAGCAAGGTTGCGTTGTGCGGTGGCCCGGGAGCACAGCCAACCTGCGGGTGCCCCATCCTTGACGGTGCTTTTCCGGCAAGGGTGGGAATCCACAAATCTCAACGCACACCGTCGTGGTAACCCACCCTTCGCAAAAAAGCGAAGGATGGGGCACCCGCAAATCTGTTGCACTCGCCGGCCGGAGCGATATCAAGCCGCGTTTCTCTATCGTTCTCAACCGCGTGAGAAATGCAGGCGAAGCGTAGTGCGCAGTTCTTCCTTAACATGCCCGCAAAGAGAACCGGTTGTGCGCCTCGTTTCTGAGCAGGCAGCACAGACGGTCGTTTTTGCGAGATTACGAAAGTACTGGAATCGTGATCTGTTGCCCGACCTGAATTTTGTTCGGATCAGCGATACTGCTCGCGCTTGCGATGTTCGAATAGTGGTTGGGCGAACCATAAAAGCGAGCGCTGATCTTGGAGAGATTGTCTCCGCTCTTCACCGTGTAACTCTGATCCGCTCCACCCGTGGTAACGATCTCGTGGTGCAGGTCAGCATACTGGGGGTCTACTTTCTTGATGGTGTCCCAGACGCGGTTTGCAATCACTTGCGATGGGACGGAACCCTTCAAATACAGCTTGTCGCCATCGAGGCTTACGGAGTCCACTTTTGCTCCTTCGTCGCTGAAACTCTCAATGGTCTGGATTACCGGAGCATACTTCGTTTGGAGCTGGTTGAGATCTGCCATGACATTCTCCTTTTCCGTTGACTGCATTCCGTCAAAGTGACGGTCAGTCGGAGCCGCATGGGTCCACGCCCGCTTCAACTGAGAGCATGCGATAGACCGATCGGCCGTTGCACGGCAGTGGCAAATGAGCATCCATATTATTTATGCTCTTCCGCTGCACGCGCGAGTGTATACGTGAAGGGCCCGAAAAGATGGAACGGCAGTGGGATTCGTTTTCGTTTCCTACGCCGGGGGAAAGCCCGTGCTGAGCGACCGAGGTTGACCGATCGATGTTCGTCCAAATTGCCTAATGGCGAACGAACGAAGTCGGCGTGCATCCATAGAATACTGCCGCTCCAGGGCGGCTGGAAAGTGAAGGAATTGGCCGATGTAAGGCTCGTCAAAATTAACTTTCGTTCCGCGCCCTCACCCAAAGATGAGTATGCGAGATTGCGGTCGGGGAGAGATCAACAGAGCCGGGTGAGATTTCACGGCGACTACAGGTAATCAAAGCGTTGCAAATTGGTGTTCCCAAAACAATCTCAAGGTGTTGACTCACAACGCTCATACCCCTAGATTACGGCCTATAGCCACTGTTAAGCTCGGTAACAGAAGGCGCCGCTCTCCGTTTGCACACCGGTAACATGGCATTTGGCCGCGGTGCCGACAGGCTCGGCTCTTGCTATGTGGTCGCGATGTGCCCGCTATATGCAGGCCATACGAAAGCTCGGCGTGAACTCCTGCTGCGCTCAGGCCCGATGCGATCCTCCTTGTTATAGGGGCATGAGCGCGCGGCCTACGAAACGGCGTCTCTCCCGGAGCCATGACACGGCGGCGAATCGGACTGCAGGGGAAAGCCGGCGAAAGTCGTTCAAGTATTGACCGGATTAATCGGATCGATTGGAGACATTGTTCATGCGGCAAATCGGAATGGGACCAGCAAGCACCAGTTTCTGGAAGTGGGATAACTGGTCAAAGTGGGTTTTGTTCCTGATGGTGGGGCTGTGCCTCACCGGGCGTAGCTTTGCCTATCTCGGTATTCCGCCGGCCAAACTCTTCATCGGCGATCTGACACTGGCGGCATTCATCTTTCTGCAACCTCGAAAACTGTTCGATACCTGGATCGGCGGCCTCACCAAGGGAGGAACTCTGGGCCCACTGGCCTGGGTCTTGCTCGCGTCTGTTTCTTACGGAATCATGGAGGTAATCCGTGGGGTTCTGCTGGGCTTTCCTCCGCTGATCGCGATTCAAAACCTGGTCTTTAATGTGTATCCGCTGTATTTGTTTCTTGGTATCTGGCTGGGGGCTCGCCGCCCCGAACTCCTGCTCAGATTTATTCAGGTCTTTGCGATCTGCTTCTGTATTTATGCGCCCGCGTATCTTCTTGTGCTCCACAGTGTGGATATACCGATGCCGGGGGCTGACGGAGTATCGGTCTTTGGCCAGGCAGATGGCGGCGGTCTCATCATTCTTGGTCTGCTTTGTCTCGATCCCAGGGCAAGCCGGTTCTGGTTGCCCATGACCGTGGCTGCCATGGCGTTCCTGGCGGCTCAGGTGCGTGCGGAATGGCTCGGTATGGCGTTGGCCCTTATGATCTGGGGAACCCTATCGCGCAAAATGACCAAAGTAGCCGGTGTTGCGGCTGGCATCGTCGCGCTTCTGGCCGTCGGCTTCATCCTGGACCTCAATGTCCCTTCACCAGGCGAACGGGGTGGCGCCATCTCATCGAAAGAGATCGTCGCCAGAGGCATTTCGTCGGTGAGCCCCGATCTCGCGCGCGATCTCACGGGCTCAGAAAATACCAGCTTCTATCGCGGTACGGTCACCTGGAGAGAGAAATGGTGGAAGGCTATTTGGGCAAATTCGCAGGATAGCTATACCAACGTGCTCATCGGGCCCGGGTATGGTTTCCTCTTGAGAAGCCTCGTCAGCTACCTCAAAGACTCAACGGAATTGCGCACGCCGCATAACGTCTTCTTTTATGCTCTCGGCTATAGCGGTTGGATCGGCGTCCTGCTGTTCGCCAGCCTGCAGGTCGCCTGTGGAAGTCTGTTGTGGCGAGCATACAAGCTTACCGGCCAATCGTTCGGCCTGGCCGCCTGGGCGTCCATATTGCTTGCTGCGTTCTTCGGCAACGTGATGGAAACGCCTTCGGGCGCCATTCCGTTCTACCTGATCATTGGCTTGGTCATCGGGCCTACGCTGGCCTTGGTGCGCCCGCCGTCTCGATCAGGGCTTCCTCTTGCTCAGCCTTATTCTCTCGCGTATGCAGGCGAGAGCTTTTCTGCCGACGCCTCCCAAAAGTAAGGAAATGGGTGTCTCCTGAGCTGCCATCGCGGGAAAAGATTCATCTAAAAATTACAAAAGCTGCGAATCACAAAAGCTGCAAAGCACAAAGAGAATAGAAAAGGAATAGGGCAGAAACGGTGAAGGTGGCAAATTGTGTCCTCCGGCGGCTTTATCTACTTGAAGTTAGCCACTCGGATTTAGCTGAAAATAAGTTCGACCGATCTGCCAAATCGTGCATCGTTATGGGGCGAGTAGGGTAGGGAACACAAAAGGTCACTAGGATTGCCGCACTCTTTGGTAACACATCACAACAGTGAGTGCTGCTCCCAGGTACCGGAATCCGGGCCTATCGTGATCACGATAAGTTTCGGTTGTGCCGACGCGGATCGATAACGGCAACGCGTTATTCATCGTGTTTTGTATTTCAGCGAGTCCTGTTAAATCCGAACGCATTGCAATAAGCGCCGGTTTAGAGAGGCGAGGAGTTCACCGCCAATGGTAACTCACTTTAGCGTAAGCGCTTATGCGCGAAGTGTTGACACTCGCCGGTGGCGCCACTAGATTACGGGTAGTGGCTTACTACAACTACCGCGTCAGAGAGCTAAAGAAGCTGTAGCTATTTGGGCGCATCTCACAACGCAATCGGTACAGATCAGAATATGTCGTTTTGGGGGAGTGCAGTAAATTGGCGAAACCCCAAGCCTTTTGCAGTCAGTTAATGCCGGAAGTTCAGCGAACAGGTCATTTGCATATCTGCATTGGCGTTTGACCTCAGCAGTACAAGATGTTACGACAATTCCTTTTGAAAACCAGTCATGTGACTGAGATGGCGGGAGCCCGTCAAGTTTCATTATGAAGTGTCGATAAACAAATCGAAGTTTCGCATCGTCCCCCGCCGAAGCGAAGTGAGATGCCGTAAAGTTTGCAGCTCATTTTTCTAGAGCAGAACCAGCATAGGTGTACCGGCTGACATCGGGGAAGTTGGATTTTTCTTGATGAAAAATCCAGTCAAGCGTCCTTGCCGCTGGGTACAGTTGTGCTGGTTCTGCTCCAAACGGAGATACTCATGCATCGAACAGCAGGGCAAGACGAATTGAACGACTGGTTTGCCTTCCGCGTTCGTCCGCGACACGAAAAACAAGTCTCGATCACTCTTCGCGAGAAGGGTTTTACTGAGTTCTTACCGGTTTATAAGTCCAGGCGGCAGTGGGCGGATCGAACCAAGATCGTAGAAATGCCGCTTTTTCCTGGTTACATTTTTTGCTCTACCACTCGTTCGTCGATCGTGCCGGTTTTGATGACCAGCGGAGTCATCGACGTCATTCGCGCGGGCAACAATCCCTTGCCGGCCGCTAAAACAGAAATCGAAGCATTGCGGCAAACTGTAAGCGTCGATGTGCCACTTGAGTCGTGGCCTTATACCGATCTGAGTGAATCGGAGTCTTTTTCCATACTGCGTGGCCCTCTCGCGGGGCTCACCGGCGCTCTTGTCGAAGTCCGCTGCTCACGGCGGTTGATTCTTTCGGTCAATCTTTTGCGCCGATCCGTCCTGGTGGAAGTCCATCCTGACTGGATATCGCCGTATGCATCCGAAGAGCGCAAATTGGCCTGATACGTTTTACTTTCGCTTCATCTATTTGGTCCGGCTGTGTCGTACGCTGAATCTACGCGTGCATCCCCCCTCTGCCAGCCCGCTCGTGGGCAAAGACCAATTTCTCGTGATTTTATACGGTGATCTCTCAGGCGCTTGTTTGAGCAGCGCTTTGACAGCCACAGGTCTATCTAAAGCTACATTCAAGCGATTGTGATGGGTTTATCTATGAACAAGTATTCAATCAAATTCGGTCTCATTTCCCTTTGCTTTCAGGGCGTGGTAGTGTCTCCGATTTTTGCTCAGGCCACCAGTGCGGCGATCGTCGAAGCGAGCGCGGCTGTGAATCTTGCTGTGGATGCCAGGGTAAGTTCAACCACGGCTTTCACGGCTACAAATGCTTCAACGGCTCCGTCCTTTTCCGACGCAACGAACTACGTTCTCGGTCCGGAAGATCAGATTACGGTTCGCGTATTTGCCGCGGACGACATTCCTGATCGTCCAGCTCAGATTGCCAACGATGGCACGGTAACGCTTCCCATGATCGGCGTTGTGCATGCGGCCGGTCTGACTGTCGATCAACTTCAGGCAAACCTGGAAACCGCATATAAAAAGTTCTTCAAGGAACCCCAGGTCACCGTGCAGGTGAACGATTCGCGCAGTCAGCCGGTTTCGGTCGCCGGCAATGTGAATACGCCTGGCGTGGTTCAGTTGAAAGGGACGCGAAACCTGATGGAAGTGATCGGCCTGGCCGGCGGACTCAGGCCGGATGCGGGCGACAGCGTATTGCTTACGCGCCTGAGCGGCGAGGGTCCTATTCCGGTCAGCGGAGCCTTTGTCGATCCGACAGGGAAGTACAATGTCGCGCACATCAACATACGGTCGGTGATGAACGGCAACAATCCGCAGGGCAACATCTTGATTAAACCGCACGATGTAATAACCGTTCCTCGCGCCCGCATGGTGTATGTGCTGGGGAACGTCGGCAGGCCCGGCGGTTATGTCATGACGGACGACGAGACCATGTCGGTTAGCAAAGCTGTTGCTTTGGCAGGAGGGTGGGACAAGACAGCAGCGCTCGGCTCGGCAAGAATTCTGCGCGCGGGTGGCGGCGCAGAACGGGACCAGATTCCTGCGGACCTAAAAAAGATTATGAGCAACAAGACAGCGGATGTGGAGTTGCGTCCGGACGACATTCTGTTTGTGCCTAACAGCCTGGCCAAAGCGATCAGCGTGCGTGGTGTGGAAGCCGCCATCGGACTCGGGACCGGCTTAGTCGTTTACAAGTAAAAAACAACCCTTCAGCCGTATTTTTGTCGAAAAAAACTGACATGCACCGGATCGGTTTGTCGAGTAAAACCCGATCCATCTGAAAGGACTTATAACCGATGACTCCGAATCACCAGATCATTCCTGGACCCCGCTTGCCTGAAGGGCGGCACACCGGACGCGTGAACGCGATCGAGATTTCGCATCATCCGTCGGCAGGGAATCAGCATCAGCCGGAGGCCTCGGTGAATTACCCCGCGCTGCTGCGTCGCCATCGTACCGCCGTGGCCATCATCTTTGGCTCGGTTGTCGCGCTGAGTGCGGTCTATACCGTCATTGCGCCTCGGTCTTACAAGGCCGATGCCATTATCGAGGTAAGCGGCAGAAACCAGGATTTTCTCGATACCAAAGGTGTCGATCCTACATCGAACCAGCTCACCAGCGATGCCTATATCGAAACGCAAACCAAGCTTCTGGTCAGTCCGCCTGTTATTCGCGGAACCGCGGCCGTTCTAGGGCCCAGGGTAGCCGCCTTCATCTCAGCGGGGCACGGGCCGATAGGGGCTGTGCGCGGGCTGCTGGGCACGCGCGCTCCTGCGATGCCGGCGCAGGGCGAAGCCCTGGTGACCAGCATGTTGGACGACGCTAAAGTCAAGGTTGAGGGATCTTCGGATTTGATCACTGTCACGGTGCTCGGTCCTGAGGCACAGTTAGCCGCCGATACAGTCAACACCCTGACCGATCAATTTATCGAACAGTCTCAGCAAGCGCGGGGCGAGGCGGCCGGCAGCACCAATAAGTTTCTGATGGGGCAATTGACCGACGCGCACAAAAAACTGGAAGACGCGGAAGCTCAACTACAGCAATACGCAAAGGACACAGGGATTGTCATCCCGAGTGCCGCCCAGGAGAGTGTTGCGGCCGACAAGCTGCGGCAGATCCAAACAGATCTTGAGAAGGCAGAAGCGGACGAAGCCGACACTAGATCGCAGGTAGAGGTTTCCCACACCAACCCGACCGAGGAGATGCCTCAGGTTTTGGATGATCTGACGTTGCGCGATAATCGCGCACGATTGGCTGATCTTCGCCGGCAGCTCGCTAACCTGAGCGTGACGTTGACGCCGGCCAACTACAAAATTCAGCAGTTGCAGGCGCAGATTGCAGACCTGGAAGAGCAATCGGCTCACCAGCGCGCGAACATCCTCGGGCGCCTCGGTGTGCAGCACTCCTCCACCTATCGGCGTAAGCAATTGTTGACTGAGGCTTACCGCAAACAGCTCAGCGTGGTTTCAGACCAGTCCGAAAAAGAGGTCAAGTACGACAGCCTGAAGAGGGAAGTCGATACCAATCGCGATATTTACCAGGGCATGTTGCAACATGCCAAGCAGGCCAGCATGGTCGCTGCGCTCAAGTCGAGCGATATCCGTGTGGTCAGTCCGGCGATTCCGTCACCCTCACCCTACCGCCCGAGTCTTCCGTTGAACCTGGCTTTGGGTTCGCTGTTTGGCGTCGCGTTCTCTTTCGGCTACGTTTTGCTGCGCGAGCGCAACGATGCCAGCCTGCGCACACCAGGTCAGAGTGTTAGGCATCTCAATCTGCCCGAACTGGCGGTCGTGCCTTCGGCGCGCCTGCGGAACAGCGAGCGCATTCCGCTCACCTTGCGTAACCTGAAACCGGCGCCTGTGGTACCGGAGGGCAAGAATAGCAGCAGCCTAGCAATCAAGTCTGCGGTGGTCGATAGCGAGATGGTGCATTTGTGCCAGGAAGAAAACCTGATGGCGGATGCTTATCGTTCCGCAGTCACCTCCATTCTTCTTAGCCGTGTCAACGGAGTGAGCCCGCGAGTTATTCTCATCACCAGTGCGCGGCCCAAAGCGGGAAAGACAACCACGGTGGCAAACCTCGGGATCAGCCTCGCGGAGATCGGTCGGCGCGTACTCTTGATTGATGGGGACCTCAGACGTCCACGCCTGGGCAAGCTTTTTGGCTTGCAGTTCGCGACAGGCCTGAGCGATTTGCTGCTCGATGGAGGCAGCGGTCCCGTCAACCTGGATTCGGTTGTCCGGCCGTCCACGGTGCCCGGCCTGTACCTGCTTCCCGGGGGATCGGAGCCGGCCAACATTTCTAAACTGCTGCACAGTTCTTCCCTGGATGCCCTGGTCGAAAACGCGCGGTCGCAGTACGACTTTATTCTCATCGACACGCCTCCCATGGTCGGCATGGCTGACGCAAGACTCCTTAGCCGCGTTGCAGATGGTGTCGTTTTGATCACGCGCGCAGGAGTGACCAGCCCTGAGCAATTGAGTGAAGCGCGGCAACGGCTGGTCGAAGATGGCACGCCGGTCATTGGCACAATTTTCAACGCCTGCGATCTTCGTACGGAAGATCCGGCTTACGTGAACGGCTACAACAGCTATGCGGGTGCTGCCCGCGACTAAAGCGGAGACAACAAAAGGTTCGATGGCGCGGGTGCTGCCCGCGACTAACAAAAAGAACGGCAAAAGGTTCGACAAGCTGGCTCCATAAAAAACTTTATGGCCTGCGGATGCGCGTGACTCCCCCCTGGCGACGCATCCGCATTAAAGACCGGTGTCGAGAAAACCAGGAACATTACTACAAGGAAGCTTCTCTGGTATTGACCAGGTGAAGTTATGGGGAGAAACGTTTATGCACCTACGCAATCTACGCTTGTATCAGACCATGCAATTCGTGCTGGATCTTCTGGCGTTGACGATTGCCTGGAGTTCCGGGATCCAGACTCGTGTTCTATTGAACCCGCTAGCCAACCACCGGGTTACCTGGAATGCCTCTGGCATCTGGGCGCCGTCCTTGCTGATGGTTCTCGCCCTATGGGCCTTGATGGCTTGGCGCATTCGCTTTTATCGCAGCGAGGGGCTCGTCCGCTTGTGGAGCACGGTATTCAACGCGGCCGAAGGTGCTGTGATGGCAAGTGCGGCCATTGCGATGGTCACCTTCTTCTCGCGCCAGTTTGGCGCCGATGTTTCGCGTTCCTTCTTTTTGATCTTCGCGCCGCTGAGTTTTGCTACCCTCTGCGTCGCTCGATGCATCAGCGTGGGCGTTACGATTTTGGCCGAGCGGCACTTTCCTTCTGCTACGCGTGTGGCCCTTCTGGGAGATAGTTTGCACGCGGAGCGGCTGGTCGGACTAATGCGTTCAGCCGATGTTGCGAATGCAATCAAGGGGCTTATCGTTCCCGAAGGTCACACCACCGAAGGTCTTTCACTTCCCATGCCGGTTTTGGGCACAACCGCTCAATTGGCTGAGTTGATCAACCGCGAGCATCTTAACCGCGTCATCCTGTTGAACGGTTCGATATCCAGAGAAGAACTCGCTGACTGCAACAAAGTATTCCGGCGGATGGGTGTGATCGTCAACTGCACGATGGACTTTGCGCAGGAGTCCGGTCGCATGGACATCCAGACTCAGTATGGGTTGCCCATGGTAGAAATGCGCCCACTGTCCTTTACCAAAGGCCAGGACTTGGTCAAGCGGGCCTTTGACGTGGTGGCCTCGGCGGCGGCACTCGTTGTTCTGGCGCCGACCTTGCTGGCGATCGCTCTGGTGGTGAAGTGCACTTCCAAGGGACCGATTCTCTACAAAGCGCCCCGTGTAGGTCGAGGCGGCCGGCATTTCATGTTCCTCAAGTTCCGTTCCATGTTCACCACCATGGATCGCTCGCACGTGGCCGCGGCTAACGAAAAACAGGGTCACATTTTCAAAATCAAACACGATCCGCGGGTAACCCCGATCGGGCGCTTTATTCGCCGCTACAGCCTGGACGAACTGCCCCAGCTCATCAACGTTTTGCGCGGAGAGATGAGCCTGGTTGGGCCGCGGCCGTTGCCGGCCGGCGATCTTGGCCCGGACGGTATGAGCCGTGAATATGAAGTGTGGTCCGAAGGCCGTTCTGCCGTCTACCCAGGGATCACCGGGCTTTGGCAGGTGAACGGGCGCAGCGAACTGCCGTTCGAAGAAATGGTGCGCCTCGACCTGGAGTACATCCGCGAATGGTCGCTGCTTCTCGACATGAAGATCATCCTGGCCACTCCCGGGTTGGTAGTCAAGGGCGTAGGCGCTTACTAAAGACCTGAACCTCGCACCTATAGTGGTAGTTTTCACGCATGAGAAACCCTTGCCCCGAGATATCATGGCCACTGTGGAATGCGACACCATCAACGAACTGAGACCCATCGCGTTGCGCCCTTTATCGCCGCAACCGTTGGTTTCTATTCTGGTGTCGAATTACAACTACGCTCGTTATATCGGCGAGTCGATCCAAAGCGCGCTCGACCAGACGTACCGGAACATAGAGCTGATTATTTGCGACGACGGGTCCACTGACGAATCCATCGACGTGATCGAGACCTATGAACGAAAAGACTCGCGCGTCCGTTTGATTCGCAAGCAGAACGGTGGTCAGGCTTCAGGGTTCAACGCCGCGTATGCGGTGAGTCAGGGCGAGATCATTGCTCTGCTCGATTCCGACGACCGGTTTTTACCGCACAAGGTCGAACGGATTGTCGAGGACTATCAGGCCCAGGCTGACTCCGGTTTCGGGGTACATCGCGTCATCCGGATGAGTGCCGATAATCGCCGTCAGGGAGTGTGGCCGATGTCGGCTCCATTGCCTGCAGGGTGGTTTGGGACGAGTCTGCTGCAGGATGGCGGGATTCTACCGTTTATGCCTCCGACTTCCGGTCTGAGCCTGCGGCGCGATGTTGCTGCGTGCATCTTTCCTCTGCCTCTCGAAAGGCCCCTGGTAAGTTGTCCTGACCAGTTGATCACCCGTCTCGCACCGTTGCTGACGAAGGTGACTCGCGTTGGCAACGCTCTGTCGGAATATCGTTTGCACGGCGAAAACAACTACGGGCCAGACCGCGTGACCGCAGCCTCCTTCAAGCGCGAACTGGAGTACTGCGACGCTTTGTGGGGCGCGCAAAAGCGTTTTCTGGCAACGCTTGATCCCCGCCTGGCAGAAACTTTCCAGCCGGTTCACCTGCATCCCTACATCGCCTATAACCGTTATGTCCACGCCCGCCTCGCGCGAGACCCCGACGTGCGGAGTCACTATGACCGCTATATGTCGACTCTAAAAGGACCCGGCGCCAGGTATGTGTGGTTCTGGCGGAGTTCGATTTACCTGCCGTATGCTCTTTTTGACTTTGCGATCAATCTCCTGATCCGGCAAAGCCGTCTGAAGCAATTCATCGTGCGCTTGAAGCGCATGAAATAGAGCATTTTCACGAATGGAGTAAAGGAAGAAGATGGCCTGGACGCAGGTGTTCCGTCAAAGAAAGCCTGCACATAACCACTCCCACCACATCACGATATTCGTGAAAATGCTGTAAGACCTCCCTTCGCGCGCAGGTTGGTCTTCCGCGCCCCTCAAGTACCCGTTGAGCGCCCGTCTTGCTGCCGCGTTTCTGCTCTATACCTCCTACACACTTACCTCCTATACAGTTACAAGATCGGAAATACCATTTCATGGGCACAACGCCTCTCGTCAGTATCGGGCTCTCTCTTGTCAACGGTGACCGGTTTTTAGAAGGGATGATCGACTCCCTTCGCAATCAGACATTCAGTGATTTCGAGTTCATCATCTCCGACGACTGCTCGAGCGATCGCAGTGGGCAAATCTGTCGCTGGTATGCCGCCAGAGACCGGCGCATTCGTTACTACCGCACCCGGCGGCGCATGGGGGCCGGCTGGAACGCCCGGCGGGTGTACGAGCTGGCAACGGGCAAATATTTTAAGCTGTCGGCGCCGGACGAGATGATTCAGCCCGACTTCCTTCGTCTCTGCCTGGACGGACTGGAGGCCGATGATTCTGTGGTTCTTGCTTACAGCCTGACCCGGGTTATCGATGAAGGGGGACTGCTGGTCGAGAACTACGATGACCGGCTGCGCATGGGTTCCGTCGATCCCACGGTGCGGACAAGTGATTTGTTGCTCAATGGGTACGCATCCCATCCTATTTCTGGCCTGGCGCGCCTCGATGCGTTGCGCAAATTGCCGCCGCAGGGGAGCTATACCCACAGCGATCGTGTTTTGTTGTTTCAACTCGGCCTGCTGGGTCGCTTCTATGAAGTACCCGAGCACCTGTTCATCAGCACCCGGCATGCGGCCCAGGCGGCCTGGACCATGCCTGAACGTACCCGAGCGAGAAGCTACCGGCTGACGCACCGCTGGGGCACTCTGCCAGCCCCGGGATGGTGGGATCCAGCCAAAGCTCGCGCGATCACTTTTCCAGAATGGAAGGTCGCCCGGGAATTCAGCCGTTCCGTTTCTCGCTCTTCTCTGACCCTGGGGCAGCGACTGCGGTGCTACCGCTCCATCGCCAAGTGGGCCTCGAAATACCATCGCCGGTTTGGGAGAGATTTACTTGTAGCGGCCGACCAGTTGTTGTTCAATCTGCAAGAACGGCGCACGCCGGCTCAAGAAACACCGCAAATTGGCGATAAACCTAATCTCTGGCACAATGCGGATATGACCGAGCGCCCACAGGCTGTTCATCAAAATGAACTGAATGATGTCGGTATTGGAATCGGCACATGAAGCGTCCCGGCGCTTCCGGTAGCCGCTCTTCGCTGAACCTGAGTCCCAAGCGGCTGCTTCGCAGTGGTGTGGTGCACAATGTCATCGCGCTTTACGGCGTGCAGGCGTGTACCTATGCGCTGCCTCTGCTTACGTTTCCTTACCTCGCGCGCGTTCTCGGCCCTTCCGGCTGGGGAGTCGTCATATTTGCCCAGGCCATTGGGGATGTCATCGCGAGTGTGGTGGAGTATGGCTTCGATATCTCGGCATCGCGCGAGACGTCGCGGCACCGCCATGACCCCAACCGTCTTTCCGAGCTCATTTCCGGGGTCCTCGGGGCAAAGTTCCTACTTGCCATGTTGGGCATAGCCGGCGCAATTTTTTCCCGGCGCTTTACTCACCATGTAGCTCCCTCGCTCGCCCTTTTCTGGGCCAGCACCATCTGGGGTGTCTGCCAGGGCATCAACATGCTGTGGTATTTCCAGGGTTTGGAGCGCATGCGCCTGGCCAGCGCGCTCGAGATCAGCGGCAAGGTTCTCGCGACGCTCAGCATCTTTGTGTTAGTGCATAAGCCTTCCGACGGGTGGAAGGTGATGGCCGCTCAGTGCGTTGGCTGCGTGGTCGCGCATGGCGTCACGGTGGTTCTGGCCTATCGGGAGGTCGGTTTTCGCTGGCCTACCTTCGCATCGATTTGGAACTCGCTGCGCCTCGGTGGCTCCATGTTCTTATTCCGCGCTGTGCAGGGTCTGGCCGGTTCAGTAAACCGTTTGGTGCTCGGCTCCGTCGCACCGGTTGCGACTTTGGGTGAATTTGCCGGGGCCGAGCGCCTCACCCGCGTTTTCCAGCAAGGTTTGTGGCCGGTGAATCAGGCCCTCTATCCGAGGCTCACCAGGCAGGTGCAAGACGACCCTAACCGTGCCATGAATACCGTCAAAATCAGCCTGTTTCTGCTCGGCGGGCTGGGTTTGGCCTTCGGCCTGGTCATTTACCTGGCGGCGCCGCTGCTGGTGCGCTTCGTCCTTGGGCCGGCCTTCCACGATTCCGTGCCTGTACTGCGCGTATTTGCCTTATATATACCGATGCTCGCACTTTCCACGGTGATGATCTTCCAGTTGCTACTGCCCAATCAGCTGGATAATCAATTTAATTTTGTGAATGCCACTTCCGGCGTTATCGGGGTCATTGCGGCCTTCCTGCTCGCGCCGAAGTTTCAAGCGGTGGGCATCGCATGGGCGGCAGTTGCTTCCCAGGTCTATGCCCTGCTGGCGTTTTCCGTGGTGCTGGTGCGGGCCGATTTGAACCCCTTTGGCCGGTCCAAGACACGCTTGCCGAGAGTGCCGGACGTCTCCGGCACGGCGGCCGCTGCCGCTATTGCCGAACAAGACGAACTGATGAAGCCGCTGGATTAAGGCAATTTCGCAATGACTGTTTTCTTGTAAAGGCAGCGAGGTGTGGTTTTCTTTGAGAGAAACCACGTAAAGGCCAGTTGCTAAGCTCGCTGCGGCGAGGCAGCTCGCTGCGGCGAGGCCGGTCTCCACCAATTGCGAAAATGGATTGGGCCAGAACCAGCATAGGCATGCCCGGTCAGCGCCCGGGAGGTTGGATTTTTCTTGATAAAAAATCCAGTCATGTATCCTTGCCGCTCGGTACAGTTGTGCTGATTCCGCTCCAACTGTTTATTTCATTTAAAATCGCCTTCACCTGGGCCCCCTCACTCTTTGCGTTTATTTCCGCGATGTCTTTGTTTGACTTCCATTCGAGCCTTGCCTGGCAAACGGTAAAGGTCCCAGAGGTTACTCATGTACGACTTTGCAATTATCGGCGGAGGAATTGTCGGTCTCGCGACCGGCGCGGCTCTCGGCCGCCGCTATCCCTTCGCGCGCATTCTGCTTGTGGAAAAGGAAATTGGTTTTGCCCAGCACCAAACCAGCCGTAACAGCGGTGTGATTCACTCCGGCATTTTTAATCGGCCGGGCAGTCTGAAAGCGCAGATGGCGCAGGCCGGCAACCAATCTCTGCGGGCCTTTTGCTATGAGTACGGAGTGCCTTTCGAGGTGTGCGGTAAGTTGATTGCAGCCACCAGGCCAGAAGAAGTTCCTTTGCTCGAAGGGATTTTCGCAAACGCTTTGCGTAACGGTGTGCCGGCCATGCGGCTTCGTCCCGAAGAAGTGAATGAAATAGAACCACATGTTGCTTGCCTGGCAGCCCTTCGCGTGCCCACCACTGCCATCGTCGATTATCGTCAGGTGTGCCACGCGCTGGTGCACGAGATACAGCAGCAGGGTGGAGATTTGAAGGTAGGGACCGAGATTCAGCACATCGATGCTACGCCGCTCGGATATGTGCTGGAGACGGCCTCGGGTTCCCTTGAAACGCATTTCCTGATCAACTGCGCCGGCTTGCAAAGCGACCGAGTGGCCCGCATGAGCGGCTTCGAGCCGGAAACAAGAATCGTTCCCTTCCGCGGGGAATATTTTGAGCTCAAGCCGGAGCGCCGCCATTTGGTGCGTCATCTCATTTACCCGGTGCCAAACCCAGCATTGCCATTCCTGGGCGTTCATTTGACTCGTTCGATGGATGGCCGCATTCATGCCGGCCCCAATGCCGTGCTGAGCTTCACGCGCGAGGGTTATCGAAAAACAAAGATGAATTGGCATGACTTCGCTGAGACCGTGACGTACCCCGGTTCATGGAAGCTCTTGGCGCGCTACTACAAAGAGGGTGGCCACGGGCTGATGCCCTTCTCAAGTAAAGCTTCATTCACCCGTAGTCTGCAACGCCTGGTGCCGGAGATCCAGTCCGATGACCTGATCGCCGACAAGAGCGGGATACGCGCGCAGGCGCTGCGGCGCGACGGTAGCTTGGTGGAAGACTTTCTTTTGCTTCAAGGCGAGAAGTCACTGCATGTCTGCAATGCTCCTTCCCCTGCGGCGACCGCATCGCTCGAGATCGCAAAAAAGATCGTCAGCCAGGTACCGCGCCCGGGTCGCCTTTCGCTGGTCAAGATGGCTTGATTGATCACCGGGCTCTTGCCCTCGGCTTTCAAGTTCGCATCGAAACTAACCTGATCCCTTGAGGGCAATTTGGATACACACACAGGGGCTGAAAGAAAAAGCCAGGCTCTACGAAGGGCATGGCTTGCCTCGCCGCAGCGAGCATAGCCATGCCATAAAGTCGATGCTCACCGAGGGCTTTAGCGCCCGAGGTACGCTTTTCCCTGCAGCTTGCAGTGGATCCTTGAAGAAGCAACGTACCTCAGAGGCATCTAAAGCCCACTCAGCAATACGTCTTTTGTGGCAGCGCCAAAGCATTGTCACAAATACTGTGATGTGATGAGAGTGGGTAAGTGCAGATGTAGTTCTTTAACGGAACACCTGCTCCGAAGCATCTTCCTTCCTTACACCGTTCGTGAAAATGCTCTAATACAATCAGTTAGTACTGTTCTCTCATTTCGAGAACGCTCTAGGGGAAACTCTGCGTGCGCATCGCCATCTTCGACTACAAAATAACGCACAACAATCCAATTGGCAGCTGTCATTTAGCCATGCTGCGTGCGTTGGCGGCTGAGCACGAATTTACGGTGTTCGCGCCTGAATTCGAAAACCCCGACCCGCAAAGAATACGCTGGATACGGGTGCCTTCGCCCAAGCGACCCCTGGCCTTGCTATTCATCGTCTACCACTTTATGGCTCCTTTGTGCTATCTGGCCTACCGGTTGCGCGGTGGCCAAAGGTTCGATCTGGTACAGGCGCTTGAAAGCAACCTGGTGTTTGGCGACCTTCTGTACTCGCACTTCTGTCACCGGATGTATCTAAAGCACCATTGGAGCAAGTCCGGCGCCGCCGGGTTGCGGGGCGTGTTCCGCTGGCTTGATCACAAACTCCACGCTTTGATGGAAAGCTTTACGTACCCTCGCGCCCGGCATGTGGTGGTTCCATCGCGCGGCCTCGCCAGGGAGCTTGAGGGTGAATTCCCTTATATCGAAAACAAACTGACCGTGCTGCCGAATCCCATCCGTGTCGATCGACTGCAAATGCCCCCAGACTTTGACCGCGTTGCTTTTCGTAACAGTCTGGATATCGAGGAGCAGGATGTTGTCGCCCTCTTTGTAGCCCTGGGACAATTCGAGCGCAAGGGTTTGCCTCTTTTGTTAGAAGCGTTGCGCGCGCCAGAGACCGAGCAGGTGAAGTTGATCGTCGTTGGCGGTCAGGCTGGCTTGATCGCCAGCTATACGGCGGAAATTGCCAGGCAGGGGCTTAGCGATCGAGTTCGATTTGTGGGCATGCAATCGGACGTACGGCCGTATCTCTGGGCGTCTGATGTTTTTGCCTTTCCGTCGCTCTACGAGACCTTTTCTCTCGTCACGTATGAGGCGGCCGCCTCAGGACTCCCCATTGTTGTCTCTCACCTTTACGGCGTGGAGGATTTGCTCGTCGATGGCGACAACGGCTTTCTCATCGAAACCAGTGCAGCCGGTGTGAGAGAAGGCCTGAGACGATTGTTGAGCCTGAGTCCTGCCGCACGAAGAGTCATGGGCGACCGGGCGCGGCGCGCGGCATCGGCCTGCTCTGAAGAGCGTTTTGTCGACGCGTGGCGCAAGTTTTATCTCAAGCAAAGTCCCGCTTGAACGATCGGCGGAAGGTATCTTTGACGGTAAACTCTTCTGGAAGTTTGCCGTTAACAAATGTGGTAGGAGTGGCTTCGTGCTGTACGTCCATTGGGAGACCGCTATGAGCGTGAGGGAGAATGACCTGCATGGCTATTGAAACAGGAGCGCCCCCATTTGCCTCGTTGAGCGATCTCACTCCGGTTGGTTTGAAGAGCCTTCCGCAAAATCCGTCCGTCTCGATTTTGATCACTTGCTTTAACTATGGCGCTTATGTGGGACAGGCGATTGAGAGTGCGTTGGCACAGACCTATCCGCCGGCGGAGATTATCGTGAGTGACGATGCCTCGCAGGACAACTCCTGCGAAGTTATCGAATCCTACATAAGTCGTGGCCTCGGTATCAAGCTGCTGCGTAATGCGCATGGCGGTATGGCGGCGAATCTGAATTCCGCATGGCGGAATTCAGATTCCGACATTATTTGTTTGCTCGATGCGGATGACACGTTTCTGCCAGGCAAGGTGGAGGCGGTGGTCAAGGCATTTCGTGCAAATCCCAAGGCAGGCTTTGCCATCCATCGCGCCAGCCTGGTCGACAAGCTGAAGCGCGCACGGGGTGTCTATCCGCTTTTAAGCGCGCTTCCGGTCGGGGATTGCGCCCGGCTCACCTACGACAATTCGGGCATCCTGATGGGTCTGCCTCCCACCACGAATCTCGCACTTCGCCGTGAAGTGGCCGATCGCATCTTTCCCATCCCGGTCGAATACACCGGCTATGCCGAGCAGATGATTCACCGTATGGCGCCGCTCATGACGGAATTGTGCGCCATCGATGCTCCGCTGGCGGAATGGCGTTTGCATGGCCAGAACGATCAAAATTCCACCCGCATCACCGCGCGACGCCTCGAGCGCGAACTCAAAATCATGGATTCCCTTTGGCTTGAACAAAAGCGCCACCTCGATGCGATCGATCATTCTCTGGGGCGCACTTTCCCTGCGATCGAGCACAATCACCTCTATCTCAAAATGAACTACATTCGCCACCGCCTCAACAACGATCCGGCCATGATTGAGGCCTATAACAATCTGTGCCGCTATGGGCTGAAGCTAAATTCCAAGGTGAACCTCTTCTGGCGCTTATCGAATCGATTGCCTCGTCCGTTCTTCCAAAAGGCCGTTGATGTGCTCCTCACTCAGAGCATCTGGAAGGAAATGGTTACGCACACCATACGTGGCAGGCGCAGTGCTTGATGAAGATTCTGTTTGTGCACAATTTCTATCAGCAACCGGGAGGAGAAGACCAGGTTTTCGCCCAGGAAGCGGATCTTCTCAGGTCACATGGTCACGAGGTCGTTGTCTACCAGGCCAGCAATGATCAGGTAAACGGGGCCAACGGCCTGGTTCTGCTAAGCAACACGGTCTGGAACAAGACTGTTTATCAGGAACTACTTTTGCTCATGCAACGGGAACAGCCGGATATCGTTCACGTTCACAATACATTTCCCGTAATCTCTCCGGCGGTCTACTACGCCGCAAACAGAGCAGGGATCCCGGTGGTGAAAACACTGCATAACTACCGTCTCCTCTGTCCTACGGCGACGCTCTTTCGTGATGGGCATGTTTGTGAGGATTGCGTCGGAAAGAAAATTCCCTGGGCTGGCGTGATTCATGGCTGCTACCGCGGCAGCAGGCTGGCAACCGCTGCGAGCGCCGCGATGCTGGCCACGCACAACTACAGGCAGACGTGGAGCAAGACCGTATCGGCTTACATCGCCCTTACCGATTTTGCGCGCGGCAAGTTTATTCAGGGTGGTTTGCCTCCGGCAAATATCGCCGTCAAGCCGAATTACCTGCAGATGGACCCCGGGTTGGGTGATGGCAAGGGAAACTACGCCTTGTTTGTGGGAAGACTCACAGCAGAGAAGGGAATCAGCACTCTGCTCGACGCCTGGCAGACGCTGGGGAATGAGTTGCCGCTACAGATCGCCGGGGATGGCCCCCTGGCGCCGCAAGTCGAGCAAGCAGTCAAAACGACCTCGCAATTGACCTGGTTGAAATGGCTGCCGCGTCCGGAAATCATCGAGAGGATGAAGCACGCGTCTGTTCTTATTCTGCCATCGACCTGGTATGAGGGCTTTCCCATGATTCTCGCCGAGGCTTTTGCCGTGGGCCTGCCGGTGATCGCCAGCAACCTGGGAAGCATGTCGACGATCGTGGAACCTCAGCGAACAGGGCTGCACTTTGAGGCAGGCAACGCGTCTGACCTGGTCGATAAGGTGCGCTGGTTTCAAACGCACGCGGCTCAAGTGGCAAGCATGCGAGCGACTGCGCGCAAGGAATATGAAACCAAATACACTGCCGAAGTAAATTACCAGCTGTTGATGCAAATTTATCAATCGGTGATGTAACAATTGCTGTGACGGTGGAGCATGTTCGCCATGACCATGCGCCCGGCTGTGCCCTGCAGCGCAATGAATCTGCGGGTGCCCCATCCTTGACGGTGCTTTTCCGGCAAGGGTGGGAAGCCACAAATCTCAGCGCACACTGTCTTGGTAACCCACCCTTCGCGAAAAAAGCGAAGGATGGGGCACCCGCAGGCTTGTTGCACTGCCACCAAGCGATATCGAGCCGCGTTTCTCTATTATTCTCAGCCGCGTGAGAAATACCTTCTGGTGCATACAGCGCGATCGTACCTGACGCGGCACTCCGCGTGAACGAGACCAGAGCCTGCTCAGGATGGGTTCGTCAGCCATTCGTCAGAGTGTTTTTCCAACGCAATGCGGACCAGTTGGCTGCGCGTGCGTACGCCCGTTTTTTCAAAAAGCTGCTGCAGTACCGCTTTTACCGAACTTTCAGAGATCCCCAGTCGAGCCCCGATCTCCTTGTTTGTTAGCCCTTCAAAGACCCCTTTGAGCACGGCTTTCTCGCGCAGCGTCAATTCTTGCGCGCGTTGCGTGTCTGCCGTGTTGCCGGTGGCCGCGGCAATAATGGAGCGGGTCACGGCCGGGTCGAGCCACACTTCGCCTGCCATAACTTTGCGGATAGCTTCCACCAGCCGGCTCGGGGGGCTGTGCTTGAGAAAAACGCCAGACGAGCCATGATCCAGAGAGCGCAGCATGACAGCGTCGCTCATCCCCGCCGTGACCATCAGGATATGCCCCTTGAACCCGCTGCCGCGTGCTCGATCCAGGAACTGCGTTCCCTGTTCGTGGCCGAGATCGTAATCCAGCAGAACCACATCGATCTCTCCCAGGGAAGGCAGGGCGAGCGCTTCGGTCGCGGAGGCGCAGGTGCCGGCGATGTGAAAATCAGACTCGGTCTGGAGAAGCCGGCCGAGGCTCTCGCGGAAAAGGCTGTGGTCGTCGATCAGCAATATCTGTATCCCGCTGCTCATAGTCGTTAACATATTTGCTTTCTCGTGTTGCCGGAGGCAGGTCGATGACGAACGTCGCGCCTCCGATTTCCGGTTCGTGTCGCAGGTCGCCCCTGAAGCTGCGCATGAGGGCTCGCGACAGATAAAGCCCAAGTCCGGTGGATTGGGCATCCTGCTGGAAGGGGCGAAACAGCCGCTCTGGATGCGCGACCCCGGTGCCCGTATCGTGGAAACGGATGGCCACGCCGAGACTCTCTCGCCGGGCACTCACCGTCAGTTCCTTCCGCTCTTGCCGCTCCATGGCGCGTTCGCTGTTTTTGGTCAGGTTTAAAAACACCTGCATCAGGCTTTGCCGGTCAGCCCAAACCGAGGGAAGGTCATTTTCGACCTCCCAGCGAAGCGCAATTCCGCCGTCGCGAAGCGAAGACTCAATCACAATACCCAACTCATCAAGCAGCGGCTGTAATTCCACGCGCGCTGCCTGGCTTGCGGTTTGCCTCAGGTCCATGGCGGCGATACGTTCCAGCGCCAACACCAGTGTTCCCAGGGTCTCGAAGTCTTTATTCTCCCGCAGCTCTCCGCTGCGGGCCAGATTCTCATGAACGAGCGCAATGGCGCCGCAAACATTCCGTACCTCATGAGAAACCGCCGCGACCATGATGCGCGAGCTGGCCAGCATCTGGTGGAAACTCGATTCTTCGTGTGTTCTCAGATCTTCCGACGTATCGAACACCATGGCTGCTAATCGCGGGCCCGCACTGGTGAGGTAGGTAGAAAACCAGACATCGGCTTGAAATACTTCGCCGTCTGCCCTGTGCCCGCGGCACTGCATGGCCGTACGGAACGCCTGGCCGTTGTTGTCCAGAGACGGAACGTTGACCAGCGAAGGCAGATACTTGCGGATGGACTGGCCGGGAAGCGTGCCGGGTTCCAGAGCAAAAAGACGGCTGGCCGCGTCGTTGGCAATCAATACTGTGCCGTTGGAACTGGTGGTAAGAATCGCGGCTGAGCTGCTGTGCACCAACACCTTGAGCTGCTCTTCCGCGTCGCGCCGCGCAGTCATTTCCGATTCGAGCTCAAACATGTGACGCAGAGAGAGCCTGCGGCTGCGTGTGATTTCGTGCATGAAGAGACCCATGCAGAAAAACGCCGCAAAATACAAGAGGTCGCGCGGCAACCCTGTATTTGGGCCCCACGGAAAGTCGTCGAACGATTCTGCAAGCCACGCGCAGAGAGCAGCGACGACCCCAGTTTCCCACCGGGAAAGGGAACCGCCGGCCACAAGCATCGGCGCCATGTAGAGAAAGCCAAGGGGTATCTGAGCCGGGACATGCGCATCCAGAGCGGCGATCAACGAGATCATCAGCGCCGTGATGGGCAGCGCCGTCTTGCGTGATCTCAAGAAAAACATGGAAAACAGAGACATCGATCGGCTATCTCAAAAAACTTAGCAACAGATTTCGATTCTAAATCTTGGCTTGCCTGACCAGCACAACGAAGGCCAGCCCGTTGCAGAGTCTGTCTCAGTTACCATCGCGGGCGGAGCCCGTTTTTCTTCATCATCTTTCAATAATGCCACCCTGCCAGCTCTTGCAACTTAAAAGGTAGATTCAAGATCGAAAGATAGGGTCGAGCGACGCCATGGTGACCGTCACGCTGAATTACCATTTAGTTAGCCTTAAAGGTGGTAAACAAACGGGTTCCGCTTTTCGGTGCGGTCCATCGTCTATTCATAAGTGGAACCCCAAAGCCGGCGGAGTGATACGGGCGGCCAGTCATGCGAGGCGTCCTGAGCTGTGTGTGCCTTATTTCTGTCTGACTAGCTGTTTGGCGCAACCTTACAAATTGATCCGAGCGCATTGCAGCGTTGCCGTGGGAGAGACTGGAGTGATGCTTTGGGTGAGGTTCGTTCATGAAGCAGATTGTGGTCCTTGCGGCCGTTCTGGGTTTGGTCCTATTGACCGGTTTGACCAGTTTGACCGGTTGTGGCGGAGAGAAGCGTGACCCGGCGGCCCAGGCGCCACCCGCAGTGCAAGTGGAAGCCGAGGGCGGTATAAGCCTGATCACGGTCAAGCAGCCCGAACGCTTTTCTCTCACATCGGCGGCGCAATATGCCTCCACTTCTTCGCTCAAGGTGACCGGCACGGTCAATCCGGATGTCTCCCGTACCATCCCTGTTATTTCCATAGCCTCCGGCCGCGTGGTCGCGATCCACACCCAAATCGGCGCCTTCGTCAAGAAGGGTCAATTGCTCATGGAGGTACAGAGCACCGATATATCCAACGCCTTCGATCAGTATCTAAAGGCCGTGAACGACGAGCGCCTGGCGCGGACGCAGGATGAGCGAGCAAAACTTCTTTACGACAAGGGCGCAATCGCCAAAAGCCAACTGGAAATCGCGGACGATAGCGAGCAGGATGCCAAGACGGATCTGACGGCGGCGGAGCAGCAGCTACATTTTCTGGGTGTTGACCCGGCGCACCCGTCGCTCACTGCGAAAGTCTATGCGCCGACCAGTGGCGTAGTCATTGCGCAGAATGTCACCAATGCCGCTGCGACCGGCGTCACCTTCGCGGGGTCGTCCACCGCATTCACTATCGCCGATCTCTCAGAGGTCTGGATCATCTGCGATGTTTATGAAAACGATCTGCCCATGGTGCACGTAGGGCAAACGGCTGACATTCGGTTAAACGCCTATCCCGAACGCGTGGTGACCGGTACGATCAGCGAAATCGACGCAGTGCTCGACCCCAGCATCCGCACCGCGAAGGTGCGTATCCAGGTCCCCAATCGGGACCAGTGGATGCGTATCGGCATGTTTGCTACGGCTACCTTCCATGGCCGCCGGCTCCTTGATCATACTTCGGTACCGGCGTCTGCCATCCTCCATCTGCATGATCGCGACTGGGTGTATGTTCCGGCGCCCGGAGGCAAGTTCAAGCGGGTGGGTGTTGTCGGCGGCGATATGCTCCCGGGTGACATGCAGGAGGTCACGTCCGGCCTGCCTGTTGGCCAGCAGGTCGTGACCAGGGCGCTCGATCTGCAAAATTCGGTGGACCAGTAATGATTCGTGATCTCGTCGATTTTGCACTCAACAACCGGTTCATGGTCCTTGCGATTGCGATTCTGCTGTTCGTGTGGGGCGCCATCTCATTCCACAATCTGCCGGTGGAAGCCTATCCCGATGTGGCCAATAACTACGTCGAGGTCATTACGCAATGGCCCGGCCGCGCCGCGGAAGAGGTGGAGCAGCAGGTTACGGTACCGATTGAAGTGCGGATGGCCGGCATTCCCCACATGCAGCATCTGCGCTCGTTCTCGCTGGCCGGTCTTTCCGACGTAAAGATGATCTTCGACGACGAGTCATTAAATGACTGGAATCGTGAGAAGGTCCTCGAACGGCTTTCGCAGGTCGCACTGCCAACCGGATTGCAGCCGCAGATCGGCACCGACTGGAGCCCCGTCGGCCAGATTTACTGGTACACGCTGCATAGCACTAGCCCTGCCTACGACAGCATGGAATTGAAGTCGTTGGAGGACTGGACGCTGGAGAAGCAGTTCAAGTCAGTTCCCGGCGTTGTGGATGTAGCCAGCTTCGGCGGTACCACCCGGGAGTACCAGGTCCGCGTAGACCCCAGCAAACTTATCGCCTACGGCCTGAGTATCGGCCAGGTGGAGCAACAGCTCGCCAATAACAATATCGACGCCGGCGGCAGTTTCATCGAGCAGGGGCAACAGCAGGTCAATGTGCGTGAAGTAGGCCTGTTCCGCAACGTTCAGGACATTCAGGAAACCGTTCTCAAGACGAGTAATGGTGCTGCGCTGCGGGTCAAAGACATTGCCGACGTCGTGCAGGGGCCAAAAATACGCCTCGGACAGATCGGCAAGGCGATTCGTCATGTCGACGGCAAGATCGTGGATGACGGCGATGCAATCGAAGGAATCGTGCTGTTGCAGAAGGGCGATGATTCCGACTCGACACTCGAAGGTATTCACGCGAAGGTCAAAGAACTCAACGATCAGATTCTCCCCAAGGGAGTGAAGATCGTTCCTTTCCTCGACCGCAGCGATCTCCTGCACTACACCACGCACACGGTACTGCACAATCTGACCGAGGGCATCATCCTCGTCGTGATCATTCTGTTCCTCTTCCTGGGGAATGTTCGCGGCGCTCTGATCGTGTCCCTCACCATACCGTTTGCCTTGCTCTTTGCGTCCATTTGTCTCGACCTGCGGCACATTCCCGCGAACCTGCTTTCGTTGGGCGCTCTGGACTTCGGCATGGTGGTCGATGGCGCGGTGGTGATGGTCGAAAATATCGTGCGCCATCTCGGCCGGCGCCGCGCCGAAAACACCACCCCGATGGAGCAGATTCGCGAGGCTGCGCACGAAGTGCAGCGGCCTGTTTTCTATGCCATCGGCATTATCGTCACCGCCTATCTCCCCATCTTTACCTTGCAGGCAGTGGAGGGACGCCTCTTTAAACCGATGGCCTGGACGGTGGCGTTTGCCCTTCTGGGTGCTTTGATTTTTTCCATGGTGATCGCTCCCGTTCTGTCCAGTTTTCTTTTCTGGAAGGGCGCGCGCGAATGGCATAACCCGGTCATGAGCTGGTTGACCGATCGTTACCGTCACGCGGCTACCTGGGCCATTGAGCATCGTTGGGTAACTCTCAGCGTAGCGATCGGCGCGCTTGTGCTGGCGGGCTTTTTGGGTATGAGTGGTGTGATCGGGTCCGAATTCCTACCCCATCTGGATGAGGGCGCAATCTGGGTGCGCGGCACGCTTGCGCCCAGCGCTGGCCCAACGACCGGCGTGGCCACCATGGATAAAGCGCGTGTTATCCTCGCGGCGTTTCCAGAAGTGAAGGACGTGGTCAGCCAGGTGGGACGGCCCGATGACGGTACCGACGCCACGGGCTTTTTCAACACGGAGTACTTCGTTGATCTGCTGCCGAAGGATAAATGGCGGCCTGCGTTCCATCAGAACAAAGAAGAGCTTATCGGGGCCATGGATCGGGAGCTCGAAAAGATGCCAGGTGTGGTATGGAACTTTTCTCAGCCGATCTCAGACAACGTGGAAGAAGCCGTTAGCGGCGTCAAGGGCGAGCTGGCGGTTAAACTCTACGGCGATGATCTAAGGTTGTTGGAGCAAAAGTCCGACCAGATCATGGGCGTCATGAGCAGGATTCGAGGGGTTCAGGATCTCGGTATCTTCCGCGTAATCGGTCAACCCAACCTGAATTATGTGGTCGACCGCCAGGCCGCTGCACGATTCGGCATCAATGTGGCAGACGTGCAGGATGCGATTCAGACTGCAGTGGGTGGCGGCGCCGTGAGCCAGGTGCTGCAGGGTGAAGCTCGCTACGATCTCGTGGTCCGCTATCAGAAGCCTTATCGAGATACCCAGGAGGCGATCGAAGACATTCGCCTGCTGGCCCCTTCCGGTGAACGTGTTTCGCTCGCTCAACTCACGCAGGTCAAGGTGGAAGATGGGGCTGAAGAAATCTACCGTGAAGCGAATCAGCGCTATGTCGCCATCAAGTACAGCGTTCGCGGCCGCGACCTGGGCGGCACGGTCGAAGATGCAATCGCCAAGGTGAACGCCCAGGTGAAGCTGCCCTCCGGCTACCATCTGGACTGGGCGGGCGAATACCAGAGCCAGAAGCGAGCCAACAAGCGCCTGGCGCTGGTCTTGCCCATCACCATCACGCTCATCTTCGTGATTCTTTACACCATGTTTCGTTCCGCGAAGTGGGCTCTGCTCATTCTCTGCAATGTGGCCATGGCCCCGGTGGGGGGGATGCTGGCGCTCTTGATCACGCACACCAATTTCAGTGTTTCTTCGGGCGTAGGTTTCCTGGCCTTGTTCGGTGTAGCGGTACAGACGGGCGTCATCATGCTTGAGTACATCAATCAGCTCCGCGTACGCGGACATTCGATCGAAGAGTCCGCAGTCGAGGGCGCGGTGTTGAGATTGCGTCCGATCATGATGACGATGCTGGTGGCCACCCTCGGTCTGCTGCCCGCGGCTACGTCGCATGGTATCGGCTCCGATTCGCAGCGTCCGTTTGCCATCGTCATTGTGGGCGGCCTGATGGCTGCGTTGTTGATAAGCGTGTTTCTCTTACCGACGCTGTATGTATGGATCGCCGGCGAGAGCGATATACTGCCCACGCCGGAAATGGAGTTTGAGAATTGAACTCCCAAAGACGAATCACTTTTGCGCTTCTACTTTCGCTCGTAGCCGGCGGCCCCGCATACGCACAGGGCACTCCCGCCGCCTCCGCAGCTCCTATCACCATGCAGCAGGCTGTGGAGCGGGCACTGAACCACAATCCTGTTTTGCTTGCCGCGCAACAGAACCTGCTCTCGTTGAAGGGGCAGGAGGTCCAGGCCGGCGTGCGCGCCAACCCCAATCTGTTTTTGTCCGGTACCGACGTCTCGCTTCCCGCTGCCAACCCGGCGAACCCTTACTCCTATGACGTGGGTATCAACCGGCTTTTCGAGCGTGGCCAAAAACGGCGTTGGCGCCTGGATACCGCTCATGCTCAGACCGCGCAGACTGCGGCGCAGTACCACGACCAGATCCGGCAAATCACGTTGCAGGTAAAGCAGAGCTTTACTCAACTGTTGTTGGCAAAAAGCGCATTGAAGCTGGCGCAGGATAATCTGAGCAGTTTTCGCCATGTCTTGCAGATCAATCGCGATCGCTACGATGCGGGTGACATCGGGAAACTCGACTTTGAGCGTCTTGACCTGCAGCTGGCGCAGTTCGAGTCAGATGAATCCAATGCGGAATTGAACCTGGTGCAGGCAAGCGATCAATTGCAAACACTGATGGGTTACCAGCAGCCCAGCCGCACCTTCGCTGTCGCCGGTGACCTCGTACCTCCGCCGGTCAACACCAACCTGATCGAGCTGGAGCAAAAAGCTCTGGCAGCCAGACCCGACTACCAGGCTGCCCAGGCTGCGGTGCGCGTGGCGGATGCGACTGTGAAGCTTACCTATGCCAACGGCACCGCGGATCCGACGATCCAGGGCGATTACCAGCGTGCGGCCACCTATAACTCCGCGGGTTTCAGCGCCAGCATTCCTATCCGCATCTTCGATCGGAATCTGGGCAACAAAGACACCAGCAAGTACCTGGCGCAGGCGAGCCGTTTCAGCGAGGTCGCGGCCCAGAACCAGGTGTACTCCGACGTGGATCAAGCATGGATCGGATACACCACATCGAAGGTGCTTTCCGACCGCTACAACGGCCACTATCTTGATGAGGCGAAGGATGTTTTATCGATTGCGCAATTCGCGTATGAGCACGGTGGCCTCGGCCTGCTCGACTATCTGAGTGCGTTGCAAGATGACCGCACGACCAGCCTGAACGCACTCAACTCCTACGCGCAGACCTGGCTTGCCATCCATCAGTTGAGCTTCGCCAGCGCAACGGATGTTATTCCTTAGTCCAAACTAGTGTAGTCCGCGATAAATACCATCGTGTATTTTTCGGCAATGCTCGCTGCAGGAGGCTGCTCGCTGCGGCGAGGTTCCCGTTTTTGGGTGCATTGGAAGCGGAGTTTACGCGAACCACGAGATTCGCCGGTCTGCTTCCGGCATTTTTCTTGTGGTTTAAGGGGGCGGCCAACGGCCGCCCCCCACATCTCGCAAAAACAAGCGAGATATGGGGCACCCGGCGCTTGCATAGCCAGCGCTAAAGCGCATCACGGGGAGCGCAAGACTTTCCGGAGAGCTCAAGCTCTCCTCCCCCCGCATAAATGCGGGGACTTCCACCCTGTGAACCAGCCTATGATGATTGGCAATATCAACGACGCACTACACTAGCTGTTCTTCGCCTCAAGTTCCGCCCAGCGCGTGTACAGGTCATCCAGTTCGCCTTGTGCCTTCTCCATGGCGCCGAGTGCTGCCTGTAAGCGTACGGCATCGGTCGCGACCGCTGGATCCTCCACGACTTCACGTTCTTGGTTTAGCTTTTCTTCGGCAACGGTCACGCGGTCCTCGATGGTCGCGTACTCTCGGGCTTCCAGGTAAGACAATTTTTTCTTGGAAGACCCATTGCGCTTCTCTGCCGGCGCAGCGGCTGTCGCGGCTTGCTGTTGCGGCTCGCGCTGCCATGCATCCCATTGCGAGTAATCCGCGAAGCGCTCCGCCCCGCCGCGGCCGTCGAGGCCGAGCACGCTGGTGCTCACTCGATCGAGCATGTAGCGGTCGTGCGTAACCAGAACCAATGCGCCGCGAAACTCCGACAAGCTCTCTTCCAGGATCTCGAGTGTCGGAATATCCAGGTCGTTCGTCGGTTCGTCAAGCAGCAGCAGGTCAGCCGGTTCGAGCATGAGTCGCGCAATCAACACGCGTGCACGCTCTCCGCCAGAGAGCCGTCCCACAGGCTGGTTCAATTGATCGCCGGTGAACAGAAACCGCGCCGCCCAGGATGCGACGTGCAACACGCGATCCTGATAAATAACCGAATCGCTATCGGGTGCCAGGGCGCGCCGCAACGTAACGTCAGGCTCAAGAATGCGGTTTTGATCGAAGTACACTGTGCGCAACGACGTCGCGCGCTTGATGGCCCCTGGCTCAGATGGAATCTCACCCCGCAGCAACCTGAGCAGAGTCGTCTTGCCGCTGCCGTTGGGCCCTACCAGGCCAATGCGCATACCCGGCGTAAAAACAAAATTGAGACCTGCGAAGAGCGTACGTCCGTTGAAGCCGTACTCAAGGTTTTCGAGTTCCACCAGCCGCTTCGTCTGACGATCGGTGGCGGAGAATTCAATGGAAGCCGTTGCGGTGCGATTGCGCGAAGAAACGTCGGCGAGTTCGCCGATAAGCTCGTGGGCACGGTCGATCCTGGCTTTCGATTTGGTCGTGCGCGCTTTCGGCCCCCGCCGCAACCAGTCGATTTCGGTGCGCACGCGGTTGGCCAGCGCGTCCTGGTGCTTAACCTGGGCTTCGAGAAACTCTTCCTTCTTCTGTAGAAACTCACTGTAGTTGCCGTTGACGCGGAAAAGCCCGTCAGGATACGTGCGATTCAACTCCACCGTCTCGGTGCTTACATTCTCCAGAAAATACCGATCATGGCTAATCATCACGCAGGCAAACGATGCATTGTTGAGCAGGTCTTCCAGCCAATTGATTCCACCTAGATCGAGGTGATTGGTCGGTTCATCCAACAGCAAGACATCAGGTTGCTGCACCAGGGCTTCCGCGATAGCCAGACGCTTGCGCCAACCGCCGGATAGCCGCGCAGCGTCGGCTGCAAAATCTTCAAATCCGGTGCGGCCCAGCGTTTCGCCGATGCGCCCTTCCCACTCAGTGGAAGCAACGCCAACCCGCTTGAGCGAAGCCTCAAGAACAGCACGAATCGTGGTTCCGGGAGCAAACTCGGATTGCTGGGCAACATAGCTGAGCCGCGTGCGTTTGCGTGTGGCCACCTCGCCGCTATCGGGTTCGATTTCACCCGCGAGAATACCCAGCAGCGTGGACTTGCCTGAACCATTGGGTCCGATCACTCCAATGCGGGCACGTTCTTCCACCGTGAAAGAAACGTTGCGCAGGAGCGGATCGGCCCCGAATTGTTTGGAGATTCCCTGGGCGTTAAGAATAGGAGGCAAGGTTCGAGAATTCCTTATCGTGCGTTGTTGGAAGGTTATGCCTTGTGGTCGCTCAGACTCGAAACCGCAGATCACTGCACTTCAGTCGCCTTAGCGCTCATAGAAACAATGGACGACCTCAGATGCTTCGAAGCCAATCAACGCTTTCGTCGAAACGTCTGCTGTTGTCGGAACCACTGCTGTTGTCGGGACGTCTGCCGTTGTCGGCATTTCTGAACGCGTCACAACAAAATTGTCATCTCGACCGAAGCGTAGCGAAGTGGAGAGATCTGCGGTTCTCCCTACTCAGCAACGAAGGCAGACGACAGCACTGTCCGCCCACCCCCGTCGGTGTCTCTAGCTCCGCGCAGAAGCGGTCGCTGTCATGTACTCCTCGTACGGTCCCTTGAAGTCGTCGATCCCGTCGTGATCGAAGTGCCAAATGCGGGTCGCCACTTCATCGATCAGATCGTGATCATGTGTTACCAGCAGCACGGTGCCTTCATACTTCTGAATGGCCTGGTTCAGTGCATTGATCGCTTCGAGATCAAGGTGGTTGGTCGGTTCGTCGAGGACGAGGATGTTCGGCTTCTGCAACATCAGGCGGCAAAAGATGAGGCGCGCTGCCTCTCCACCGGAGAGCGCGTCGGTCTTCTTCAAACCTTCTTCGCCGCTAAAGAGCATCTGGCCGAGCAAGCCGCGAATCTCCTCTTTCGTTACCTTGGGATCGAATTGATGCAGCCAGTCCGAAACGGTCATGCCTTTTTCAATCGAACCGGTATGGTCCTGAGGGAAGTATCCAATCTGCGCCTCATGGCCCCACTTCACTTTGCCTTCGTCGATCTCGAAACCGGGCTCGGCCACTTCGGGCATATTGACCAGCAGTGATTTCAGCATCGTCGTCTTGCCCAGACCGTTGCGGCCCATCAGGCAGACCTTCTCGCCGCGCATCACGGCTCCGCCGAAGTTGCGGATCACCGGCTGGTCCCCGTAGGACTTGCTCACATGCTCAAATTCCAGAATGTGCTTGCCGGAAGGGCGCAATAGGTCGAAGCGAAGATAGGGGCGTTGGATGTTGGAACGCGCCAACTCGGTCGTTTGCAACCGCTCCACTTCTTTCTTACGCGACGTCACCTGGCTAGAGCGCGTACCGGCGGAAAAGCGCGCGATGAATTCGTTCAACTGCGCAATCTTCTTATCTCGCTGAGCATTCTGCGATTCCAGCCGCGAACGTACCTGCGTCTTGGCCAGGACCATGTCATCGTAGCCGCCGCTGTAGAGAATGATGGTCTCGTAGTCGATGTCGGCAATGTGCGTACACACACTGTTCAAAAAGTGCCGATCGTGCGAGATGGTGATCAGCGTTCCTTCAAACTCCAGCAAAAAATTCTGCAGCCAGTGGACGGAGTCGAGATCGAGTGAGTTGGTAGGTTCGTCGAGCAGCAGCGCCTGCGGTTTGCCGAACAAAGCCTGAGCCAGCAGCACGCGCACTTTCTGGCCGCCCTGCAGTTCGCTCATCTTGCGCTCGTGCATTTCGTCGGGAATATCCAACCCCTGAAGCAGGATGGCGGCGTCGCTTTCCGCCGTATAGCCATCTTCCTCGCCGACGATGCCTTCGAGTTCGCCCAGCCGCATGCCATCTTCATCGGTCAACTCGGCCTTCTCATAGATCGCGTCGCGTTCAGCGAGCGCTTTCCACAGGCCCTTGTTGCCCATGATGACGGTATCGATCACGCGATAGGCATCGAACGCGTACTGGTCCTGGCGCAGGACGCCGACTTTTTTCGGGCGTACTACGGTCCCTTTTTGGGGATCCAGTTCAGCCGACAAAATCTTCATAAAGGTCGATTTGCCCGCGCCATTGGGGCCGGTCAAACCAAAGCGGCGGCCGGCAATGAACTGCACCGAGACCTCTTCAAATAGGAGCTTGGCTCCATAACGCATCGTTACTTCGCTGACAGAAATCATGATTCAGTCTCTTGTTTTCCTAGATTCACTTCTATTTTCGCAGGTTTGATGCGGTTTCCCAATCGCTTTGCAACACCAGCAACCACTGGATGCGATTTTCCTGGTCGCAGTAACCCGGCATTAACAAAGCTTGAGCTCGAGGCCAAAGCCCGAGATCAGAGCTCGAGCTCAGGCCGGTGCCGAGACTGTTTCAGAAGATGCGCGACAAAATCTGATTGGTCGCTAACGCCGCCAGGTAGGCCAGTCCTGTCATGTAGAAGAACTGCGCCGCCGGCCACTTCCAGCTATTCGTTTCCCGGCGCACGGCTGCCAGAGTGGAGGTGCACTGCATCGCGAACGCGAAGAATACGACCAGAGCGATGGCTCCGCCGATCGTCATATCATGCCGCAAGGCCGCCTGCAGCCCGACGGACTGGGTACTCGGATCGGCGCCATAGAGCGTGCCCAGCGTGCCCACAATCACCTCGCGGGCGATGATCGAGCTCAACAGCCCAATCGCGATCTTCCAGTTGAATCCCAGCGGGTGCAGAGCGGGTGCGATCCAGTGCCCCAGTTTGCCGATCACGCTCTCGGTCAAGCCCGACATCGCCCCCGCATGAAAGGGCAGAATGCTCAGCAGCCACACACCAAAGGTGACAGTCAGGATGACAGTGCCCGTTTGCTGCACGAACACCTTGCCGCGATCGAACAGCCGCAGCCCTATGGAACGCAGCGTCGGCCACCGGTACTGTGGCAATTCCAAAATAAATGGCGCCGAATTCGCTTTGAGGATGGAAGACTTCAGCAGCCGCGCCGTCCCCAACGCCGCGAGAAAACCCAGTACGTAAAGGCTCAACATGACGGCCGCGCGCAGTCCGAAAAAATCCCCGAGAATCGGCCGATTGGGAATGAATGCAGCGATGATCAGCGTGTAGATCGGCAGCCGCGCCGCGCAGGTCATGAAGGGAGCCACCAGGATCGTCGCCAACCGGTCACGCTTGTTTTCGATCGTCCGCGTCGCCATAATGGCCGGCACCGCACACGCATAGGCAGAAAGCAGCGGAATAAACGCCTTACCGTTCAAGCCGATGGCCCGCATCACGCGATCGGCAATGAGAGCCGCGCGCGCCAGATAGCCGGAGTCTTCAAGTACCCCGATCACCAGGAAGAGCAGCAGAATCTGCGGCAAAAACACCAGCACCGCCTGCACGCCATTCCAGAGGCCGTCGCGCAGCAGTATCTGCAGCCAGGGCCAGGGAATCACAGCGACTGCCACGGCCCCTGCCCGGGTAAATATTTCAGTGAGCCAATCGCTCAAGGGAAGGCCGGCAGCGAACACCACCTGGAAGACGCCGATCACGACAGCCAGAAAAATCAACGGACCCCAGACCCTGTGCAGCAGCACGGCATCTAGCCGGCGGGTCCAGTCGGGCGACATCGGAGCCTTGTACTTGGTACGCGAACTGACCTGCGTGGCCCACTGGTGGCACGAAGCGGCATTCTGCAGCACGGGTAACTGCACGGGCCGCAGACGCACTTCCTCAGGCTGAGAGAGGCGGGTCAAAAATCGGTTGATGGCATCGAACCCTGTACCTTTGGCTGCGCTGATCATGGCGACCGGCGCGCCCAGTTCGCGGGCCAGGGCCAGGGGGTCGATCTCTCCGCCGCGCGAGGTCATCAGATCCGACATGTTCAGCAGAACCAGGGTGGGCAAACCCATGGCCAGAACCGGGGCCGCCAGCATCAACTGGCGGTTTAACTGCAATGCATCGAGCACTAGCAATACTGCGTCCGGGGCTGGAGTGCCGGGCATGTTGCCCTGCAGCACGTCGACAGCGACGCGGGCGTCTTCAGAATAGGAATTCAGGCTGTAGATACCGGGCAAGTCGATCAGCGTAAGCTCGCGATGACCGATGCCGGCCATGCGGGCAGAGTGCTGCTCGACGGTCACGCCGGGGTAGTTCGCCACTTTTTGACGGAGGCCGGTCAAGCGATTGAAAAGTGTAGATTTGCCCGAGTTCGGCGGCCCGATCAGCGCGACGGTACTGACCTTGCCGGGAACTTTCGGACCGGCGGGCGCAACGGCGACGCCGACTCCAGGGCTGCAATGGCTCATCGTGCGGCCTTTCGCTCCGGCATGCAAACGCTATGGACAGCGATAAATTGGGCCGTCTCCCGGCGCAGGGCCACTTCGGTCCCTTCCACGCAGTACACCGTGGGGTCGCCGGCGGGCGCGCGCCGCACCGCAAATACTCGATTTTCCGGCACAAAGCCAAGGTGCATCAGGTGCCCCTGCACCTCTTCGGGTAAATCCAGCGCAGCCAGGGTCGCGCAGGATCCAATCCCTAGATCGCTTAGTGCTGTCGATGTAGCGGTGCGTGGCATAGGCGCGATGATTCCTCGTTGAAACGGGTAAGAATAGCCAAATGCGACCGTTGAGGTCGCATATCTAACTATACGACTCCAGACCCCTTGCTGACAATGCCGTTTGCACGGTAAACGCGGCATCCAATCCAACAGCATGGAATTCAGCGGCATAGAACGCGGCGGCGTAGAATGCGGCCATGACGATCGATGAATTCCGCACTTCTCTGCGCGAGTCCACGCCCCCGGCGAGCCTTACTCCCTTGCTGAAGGCCCTTTGGTGGGACGGCAAGGGGAATTTCGACCGCGCCCACGAGATCGCCCAGGATGACACTTCAGGACAGGAAGCGGCGTGGGTCCATGCCTATCTGCATCGCAGAGAGGGAGACAACGAGAACGCGGGCTACTGGTACAAACGCGCACATCAGCCTCATCCTGCCGGCTCGCCTGAAGAAGAATGGCGGCAGATCACGACCGTTCTACTGCACCGCCACGGCCGGGAGTAGGGAGGCCCGCGCCTTGTTATCCTAGGGCAATATCAAATTTGTTCATCTGTCCGTAACCGAGGAAACCATGGCCGCATTGATCAATGCCATCGAAGTAAAGCGCAAGATGCTTGTAGAACTTGAGAACGTCCCTTTTTATTGCCTTGATGTGGAGGTTTCCACCCCGACGGCCCGGGGAGGCCAGACCCTGGTTCGCCTGAAACTGCGCAACATGATCACGCGCGCAGTTTTCGATAAGACCTTCAAGGCCGGCGACAAGTTTAAAGAGCCTGATTTGCAGACCGTACCGGCCTCCTATCTGTACAGCGACGGGGATGGTTCCTATTTTATGGATCAGGAAACCTTTGAAACCTTGGTGCTTACGGAGCAGATGGTCGGTGATGCGCTCGACCTGCTCATTGAAGGGACCGTTATCAAGATCGACAAATACAACGGCAACCCGATCGGGCTCGAACTGCCGAACCAGGTAGAGCTGGCCGTCACTTACACCGAGCCTGGCGTTCGCGGCGACACCGCGAGTGGCGCCGTAACCAAGCCGGCCAAGTTGGAAACCGGTGTGGAAATCCGCGTCCCCTTCTTCATCAAAGAAGGCGAGAAGATCAAGGTAGACACCGAGACCCGCGAGTTCGCCGGCCGCGCGTAGCTTTGCTCGAAACTTCTTCTGAAGTTTTCGGCAGACTCTGTTGGTTGGAGTGGGTACACAGGCTGCGGAAAAACTCAGTTCTTTGTTGGGAGTGCTTTTTTTTGCGCGCGGCTGGTACCGGGCACTCCCCATTGGCTCAAAAATACGCGTTAACGCGTTAAGTCCCTTTCCGGATGAGTTTATCGACTTTGAGGGCAACTTCTTTTCAATGGACGCCGCCTGCTCACCCTCGCAGACGGATCCAACGTCCGGGTGGGCCGGCAAGGCCAATACTCAGGGAACACTTGTTTGGATTGATTTTTCGAACGCAAAGTAGCGCGATACGTTTGAAGGGTACGGGCTTGAAGCTCGCTGCGGCGAGGTAGCCCGTACCTTCAAAAGAAGTGAGTTTTTTCCGCAGACTGTACAGATCTCACCGGATCACGGTCATTGCGTACCCTACCCGGGACTGCGTCCTATAAGCGCTAACTTATGGGGAAGTTTTCGTCCAAACCCTCACAAAATCGTCATTCTGAGCGGAGCGCCTCACACAGATTTGTCGTGTGCCGCGGAGCTTGTGGCGCGCAGTCGAAGAACCCCGGCGGTGCTTATCTTACCCATGCTGTTCGGAGCTTTTCAACCAGCGAAGCCCCAGAACAGGATCTGCTGCGGTACGCACTGGATGGTCACGGGTACATCTTTTCATGCACGGTAATCATCTTCCATCCCCAGCTTTGTGCGAGGTCTTTGAATTCCGGATGGGTCGTGCGAATGAGGTTGAGCTTCTTTTCGCGCCGCCAGCCTTTGAGTTGTTTTTCCCGAGCGATGGCTGTACGAATGTCTTGGTAGCCTTCAAAGGAGAGCAGGCGGTTGCAGCCATGGGTTGGGAGTGAAACCTTCCAACGTGCCCTCCTTATGTTGCATGACACGCAGATACAGGTCGCTGGTGACGCCAATGTGCCTGTATGGCTGCCGAGAATGTAGATGGAGCCGCCGGTGCGTGCCGGCTTCGGTGGTTAAAAAGCTCCAAGCCGCATGGGTAAGATAAGCACCGCTGGGGTTCTTCGACTGCGCGCAACCAAGCGCCGTGGCACGCGCACAATCTGTGATGCGCTCCGCTCAGAATGACGATTTTGTGGTGAGTTGGAGCTTCAAAAAAACAGCGTCTTTGCGGTGAGTGGAGCTTCAAAAAAACAGCGACTTGCGGTGAGTGGAGCTTCAAAAAACAGCGTCTTGTGGTGAGTTGGAGTTTCAAAAAACCAGCGTCTGAATACCCCTTCCGCCCCAGCTGCGCTAAACACATGAATCCGCAGGGGAACTTTTCGTTCCCCGACAGATTCGTTCACCGCAATGGTCCACTAGATAGACAGACTCATGATCTAGATAGACAGGCTCATGATCCGGTTGAGGCGTTGCACAAACGTAGCCGGGTTCTCGAGCGGTACCCCTTCCATCAGCAGCGCCTGATCAAACAGCAGCCAAGCCGCATCCTCTGCCACGGCATCGTCGGAACGTGCCAGCAGCTTCTTCACAATCTCATGATCGGGATTGATCTCGAGGGTAGGCTTCAACGCTGGAAGATCCTTTTGCCCCATGGCGCGCAGCATCTGCTGCATCTTCATGGAAGGCTCGTCTTCATCCGATACGATGCACGATGGGCTATCGGCAAGCCGCACAGAGGCGCGGACATCCTTCACCCGGTCGCCCAGCGTACCCTTTAATTTCGCAATCAGCGGTTCGAGTGCCTCCGCCTTGTCCGGTTCCGACTCGTCTTTCAGGTCTTCGCTCGTCGAGGTTTTGTTCACCGCCTTCAGATCGATGTCGCCATACTTCTCGATGCCCGAGAAAACAATCTCGTCGATCTCATCGCCGAGCAGCAGAACCTCGATGTCCTTCTTCTTGTAAATCTCCAGCAGCGGTGACGTGCGCAGCAGGGAATCGGCGCCTCCGGTGATGTAGTAAATGCTCTTCTGCCCGTCCTTCATGCGTGACTTCACGTCTGCCAGGCTGGTGAGTCCTTCTACCTTGGTGGACTTGAAGCGAACCAAATCGAGCAATGCTTCGCGATTGGCATAATCGCCGTACAAGCCTTCTTTGAGAGGACGGTTGTACTCGGTGATGAACTTGAGATAAAGCTCAGGCTGGTTGGTTGCGATGTTCTTGAACTCGGAGAGAAGTTTCTTGACGCTCGCCGTACGAATGTTCGTGAGGATGCGGTTCTGCTGCAGAATTTCACGGCTCACATTCAGCGGCAGATCTTCGCTATCGATGATGCCGCGCACAAAGCGCAGGTACTGTGGCAGAAGCTCCTTGGCGTCATCCATGATAAAGACGCGCTTTACATAAAGCTTCACACCCGTTTTGTACTCCGCCTGGTAAAGATCGAGCGGCGCTTTCGACGGCACATAGAAGAGAGTGGTGTAGTCGAGGCTGCCTTCCGCCCGGGTATGGATCCAGAACAATGGATCTTCCCAATCGCCGGTAATAGATTTGTAGAGTTCCTTGTAGTCCTCGTCTTTCAGCTCACTCTTATTCCGCCGCCAAAGGGCGCTGGCGGAATTGATCTGCTCCGTCGTCCGCTTCTTGACCGACTTCTTTTCCTCCTCGTTCCACTCGCTCTTGTCATAGGTGAGAAAGATGGGGAAGGCGATGTGGTTGGAGTATTTCTTGACGATCTCCTGCAGGCGCCAGCTATTGGCATATTGCTGGCCCTCTTCGTTCAGGTGCAGCAGCACGGTGGTTCCCGCCACGGCGCGCTCCGCTGGTTCAATATCGAAGCCGGTCTTGCCGTCGCTTGTCCAGCGCCAGGCCTGGTCTTCGCCCGCCTTGCGCGATACCACCTCAACCTTGTCCGCGACCATGAAGGCGCTGTAGAAGCCCACGCCGAACTGTCCGATGAGGTTCGAATCTCTCCTGGCGTCGCCGGAGAGCTGCGAGAGAAAGTTCTTTGTGCCGGAGCGGGCAATGGTGCCCAGGTTCGAAGTGAGATCCTCCTCGTTCATGCCGATGCCGGTATCGGCGATGGTGAGCGTCTTGTTTTCCTCATCGAGTTCAAGGTCAATCCGCGGATCGAACGGCAGGCTTTTGTATGCTTCCTCGGTAAGCGTCAAGTGGCGCAGCTTATCCAACGCGTCAGAGGAGTTGGAGATCAATTCCCGCAGAAAAATCTCGGGATGGGAATAAAGGGAATGGACGATCAGTTGCAGCAGCTGACTGACTTCGGTCTGGAACTCGCGCTTCGACATAGTTCCATTATTAACGAATTGGCTGCTATAGGAAATCCCAGGCCCTTTCACCTGGGTCGCCGTTCTAAAAACCCAACAGACAAAATGCACCAGGATGGTAGACTCCCCGCATGTTCAGGCTCAGGAGCTTGCCTTCTCTTTGTGTGGCCGTGGTTTTGGCGGCCCTGCCGCTTCACGCACGCGTTCTCCGGGTTGAGGTCGCGTCGCGCACCGATGTCCTCAACGGAAAGAGCTTCGGTGAGGCCGGCCCGTATGAACGCATCACCGGCCGCATCTACTTCTCGTTGGCCGTCGCCAATCCTCACAATCAGCGCATCGTCGACCTGGCCAACGCGGTCAACCTGAAAGAGGGAGAGGTCGAGTTCTCCTCTGACTTCATTGCCATTCGCCCGAAAGATGCTCATAAGGGCAACGGTTCTCTGCTGCTCGAGGTCCCCAATCGAGGCCACAGCGCGATTCTTGCTTTGGTGGATGGCGGCGACTGGGATGCATCGCAGCAAGTAGGCGACGCATGGTTCCTGCGCCAGGGCTTCACCCTGGTGAGTCTTGGCTGGCAGTGGGACGCGCAAAGTCCGGGTGCTCTGCGTTTCTATGCGCCGATTGCCAGAGAAAATGGAAAGACGATCACCGGTTTGTTGCGCGGCGACCTGATGCCCTCACGGGTTATGCCCGAAATTCCGCTGGGCCATTTGCTCACGGGCAACATCGGAGGCGTAGAGTACCCCGCAGCCGTATTAGATGACCCACGCAATACCCTCACCGTGCGAGACTCGCGCGATGCCCCACGCGCTCTCGTTCCTCGCTCCGAGTGGCAATTTGCCCACACAGTAGACGGAAAATTGATGGCCAGTGATCGATTTATCCATCTGAACAGCGGTTTTCAACCCGGCAAACTCTACGAGTACGTATACGTGGCGCAAGACCCTGTTGTGGCTGGCGGCGGTTTTGCAGCCATTCGCGACTTAGCCTCGTATGCCAAACACGATCCTGAAGCCATCGCGCCCGCGCAGCGTGTCTACGGGGAAGGCATCTCGCAGAACGGCCGCTTTCTACGGGACTTTCTCTACGAGGGTTTCAATGCCGACGAGCAGGGAAGAATCGCGCTCGACGGCGTACTCGCCCACGTAGCCGGAGCGGGCCGAGGCAGCTTCAACCTTCGTTTTGCGCAACCGTCTCGTGATGCAGGGCCGACACAGTCGGTCTTTTTCCCGACAGACGTCTTTCCCTTTACCGATAAAGCCGAGCGCGATCCACTGACCGGGGAGGCCGGAGGATTGCTCGACCAGGCCGTCGCAGAGAAGGTGCTTCCCAAAATATTTCTTTCCAATACGTCGTATGAGTATTGGGGACGCGTAGCGGCCCTAATCCATGTCACCCCAGATGGACGGCAGGATGCGCCGATCTCAGACGACGTCCGTATCTATCACTTCACCGGCTTGCAGCATTACCCCGGACCCTTTCCACCGGCGAAGGGTGAGGGGGATTTGCTCGGGCAGGAGCCGCAATCGTTCCTGCCGATCAAATACTTCTGGCGCGCCATGATCACCAACATGGATGCGTGGGTGCGCAGCAACGAAGCGCCGCCGCCGAGCAACTACCCGAAGATCGCCGACGGAAACCTGATTCCTCTGAGCGCTTACGTCTTTCCTGCGATTCCAGGAGTGAATCTCCCGCGTGAAGCCAGCGAAGCCGATCGCATCGATTTCGGTCCCCACTGGCAAGAGGGAATTCTCACCACGCAACCGCCAAAGGTTGGCCAGCCCTTCCCGGTGCTTGTACCTGCCATCGATGCCGATGGCAACGAGCGGGACGGTGTGCGCCTACCGGAAATCGTTGTTCCTTTGGCGACCTACGCAAGTTGGAATCTTCGCGACCCTGCAATCGGCGCACCTGATCAGAGAGTGCCGTTCGAGGCTTCCTATCTCCCATTCCCGAAGACCGCGGCGCAGAGGCAGCAAACGGGTGATCCGCGCAAGTCCATCGCCGAGCGTTATCTTAGCCGTGAAGATTACATGACCAGATATGCCAAAGCGGTAGATGAGCTGGTAAAGTCCCGCTGGCTCCTGCAGGAAGATCGTGACAGCCTGCTAAAGCGCGGAGAGCAGGAGTGGGATGAAGCGACGAAGTAGTTTCTGCCGGGTCTGTCGCTCTTGCTCTAGAAAACGAACCTGAGAGAAAGCTGGATGGCTCGCGGGCCGCCCTGATTGTAAAGACCACCAGAGGCTCCGAAACTCTGGTCAAGCAGTTTCGCTGATTGACCGAAGAGCAAATCAGACAACGATGGGTCGATATATCCGAAACTTGGGTGATTGAATACATTAAAGATTTCAACTTTCACCTGCATGTTCAATCGTTCGGGGAGCTGCAGGCTTTGCCGAATAGCAAGATTTCCCTGTACCGCGGGGAAGCCGCGGGCGAAATTTCTCGGCGCAGTTCCCTGGGCTGTGCCCGCCGGCAAGACAAAGGCGGGGTCGTTCGCATTTTGTCCACCGTTGAACCTGCGACCCCCGGGCAACTGTGGGTTGTGCAGGTAAAGAGGTTTCCCGGGAACCAGATCTACGCCGCTATAGTAGGGCCTCCCCGTTAGAGGATCGAAAAAGAAATTACCCAGAATGTCTACCGGAAATCCTGTTCTCGCGATAAGTCTTCCATCGGCCTCCCAACCTTCTAACATTCGTCTGAGACTCAAAAAACGATGGCTTGCAGGGGATGAGCTCCACGATGCCGCCCCTTCGAGATTATGACGTACATCCAGATCGGAGTTTCCTCGTTTCAGCGAGTAGGCGGGATCGGTCGAACCATAGTCTAGAGTGTGTGCCCAGGTGTAAGAGGCCAGCACCTCAACCCCCGCGGAGAACGATCGCTGAAACTTAGTCTGTAGTGACTGAAAGTTCGACGTCACGCCGGAAGGGAAATAGGTCACATCGCCGAAATCAGGGTTGACCGCGCTCACATCTCTACGTTGTTCCTGAAGCAGACGGCGACCGTTGGCGCCGACGTAGGAAGCGGTAAGACTCATGTTTCTACCCAGCGATTGTTCAGCACCCAGGTTCCACTGCCAGGTATATGGCAACTGAAGATGGGGAGAAAACGAAAATGTTTGTACGTTGGTGTACGGCCCGGTCACTGTCGTTGAAAAGGTAGTTTGCAGGGAAGTCGCGGGCACCGGCGCATTCAGGAAATAATTAGAGGTTGCAAAACCAACTCCGTTAAAGGCTCTGAGCCCCACCCGCGTGGCTGTATCGAAGAACACTCCGGCGCCCGCCCGAAGTACGAGTTCTTTGCCCGGTCGATCATGAAGGACCAAGGCTGCCCCCAGCCGAGGCGCAAAATTAAACCAGCCGGTGTGCCAAAGGGGAGTGCCGCGGGGCGCCAGCCTTAGCGTGGCAGGAGTATACACATCGCCCAGGACCGTGTATGCATCCTGTCCGTCCTGCCCTTTAGGAGCGGGGTTTACATCCCATCGCAGTCCCGCTGACAAGCTCAGCACAGACGAGATCTTCCATTCGTCCTGCCCAAAAGCGGAGAATTGATTCAATACTGGCTTCGCCGGAATACTCCTGGTGATTACGAGATCCGAAGCCGAATTGCCGACTATCGAGTCCCGGGTGAAGAAATCAGCCAGAATCGAAAGACTCGCGGGAATCACGCTGCTGGCGAGCCGTCGCTGATCGATACCAAACTTAACAAGATGATTTTGAGTTCGAAGGCTGAATGTATCTCGCAGGTTCCACTGATCGAGAGAGCTACTCAAACGGTTTGTGCTGCTGTCGCTATCGCCTATACCGGTAATATGGATGTACGCGTCCGCACCCGAGTAACCGTATGAGTTTGGGATGCCGAGCGCGGCATTCAGGTCTCCTACGGGGTTGATGTATGAAAACCCACCGCCATTATTAAAAACCGATTCTGTGACGGTTCTTGTGCTTAGACGACTGGTTGCAAACCCTAGTCTGAATTCATTGCTCCGAGTTGCCGAGATTTGGTTGTTCGCGCCGAACGAGAGTGTTTGATTCCGGGCATGGTATGTAGTTACAGAGTAGAGCTGGTAGGCTTGACTGTCGCTTGGTGTATCTCCGTAGCGGAGAAAAGCGGAAAACCTGGATGAAAAAGTCTGGTCGATGCGAAAGCTCGAAGAATTTACATGGGACGGGAAGGAAACACCACCGATGGGCTCAAGGATGAGCCCTGTTTTGTTGGCGAGAGAATCAGCACCTGGATTGAGGTTGCTTCCTAGATAAGGAGGAGGAAATGTCGCGAGTACTGCCCCTATTGCGCTCGGGACGGCTGGCGGAACATTGCACGAGAGGGGCAACGCAACGTCAACGCAAAAGTCAGGGCCATATAAAAATGATTGAGGTGTCTGTTGGCCTACAAATAGGCCCTCGTACGAGAGAAAGAAGAAACTCTTGTCGTGCCCATCGTAGAGATGCGGAAAGATAATCGGTGCGCCCAGTGTGGCGCCTCCATCATTTTGGCTGTACATCGCTGCACTAGGCGAGCGATAAGAAGTCGCAAACCAATCGGGAGCGTCCAGTAAAAAGCTACGGAAGTATTCGTAGAAAGAGCCGTGGATACCATTCCCTCCGGAACGAGTCAGAAAATTGAACTGCCCCCCTGGCGTTCGGCCAAATTCTGCTGAATACGTCGAAGTGAGGACTTTAAACTCTTGCAGCGCGTCGACTGAAACAAGACTCTGTGTCGTTCCCAGTGCGGTCAATCCGGCGATAGAGCCGGTGGCCCCGGCACGTGAATTGCTGGGTGTAAGTCCTGAATTGAAATCGGCGGCGACGCCGTCAACAAAAATAGAATTCGAAGACGTTAGCTGTCCGTTGACGCTGAAATCTCCCTGGGTTTGTGAACCGCTCTGGGTAGCCGCTTGCGGGTTCTGCGTTACGATTCCAGGTGTCGAAGAGAGAAGGTCTTGAAGGCTGCGTCCGTTCAACGGAATTGCAGAAATGAATTTACGATCCACTACCGTACTTACAGATGCGTCTGTCCTATTCGGTGTCAGGCCACTTGCATCCACGCTGACCGTCTCGGTCACTCCGCCAACCTTCATGCGGATGAGCAGGTTCCTGGTATCGCCGGCGTTGAGCGTGATCCCGTTTACCTGGGTGGTGGCGAACCCGCTGGATTCAATTTGCAGGGTATAGACACCAGGAAGAATCCCGGACAGCACAAACCCGCCCTCATGGTTGGTGGCAGAATCATTTTCTGTTCCCGTCTGGGTATTGATGAGCTTAAGACTGGCATCTGTGATGCCCGCCTTTGAGGCGTCCTGCACGACACCGGTAACCGTCGCAGCACTGAATTGGGCAAATGCGCGAAAGGCAAAGCAAAGAATCAGAGGCAGGAGAGATTTAAGACGACGGATGCCCGGTGAAATGAACGGAGAAATCGACGGAGAAATAACCACGGTCCTGCAATTCACTGAGTTTGAGTCCTCGTCTTGCCGGCGCTACCTATTCGTATCATCTAGAACGTCGCCCTGAGAGAAAGCTGAATCGCTCGGGGGCCACCTTGATTGTAGAGAGCACCGGCGGCCCCGAAGCTCTGCCCCAATGTCTTGTTGGCTTGTCCGAAGAGCAAATCCGAGAGCGAGGGATCGATGTAACCAAACACGGGATGATTGACGACATTGAACGACTCCCCTTTCAGCTGGACACTGATTCCCTTGGGAAGCCGGAAAGTCTGCTTCAATGCAACATTTGGCTGTACGGCATCAAAGCCTCTTGCAAGGTTGCGTGGTGCATCGCCCTGAGCGATGCCAGTGGGCAGGGTGAACGCAGGATTGATCGCGTTCTGTCCTCCATTGATCATCCGCCTGCCTGGATATTCGCTACCGTGTAGATAAAGTGCCCGTCCGGGCGTCAAGTCGACCCCACTGTAGTACGGGCGACCGGTGATGGGGTCAAAGAAAAAGTTGCCTAAAGGGTTTATAGGAAAGCCTGTGCGGGCAATGAGCCGGACATCGGCGCCCCAGCCCTCCGCGAGCCTTTTGAAACTAAGATAAGGGTGCGTTTGCGGCAGCGAGGTCCACGTAGCCGCAGCCTCCAGATTCTGTCTCACGTCCAGATCGGAGTTTCCCTTTTGCAGCGGATAGAAAGGATCTGTCGAGCCGTAGTCCAGTGAGTGGGCCCATGTGTAGGTTACGAGTGCCTCGACGCTGGCTGAGAGTGATCTCTGGAATTTTGTCTGCAGCGATTCGAAGCTCGAGGTTATGCCGTGAGGAAAGTACGATACATCGGCGAAATCGGGATTGACCGAGTTGACATTCCTTCGTTGCTCTTGAAGCAATCGTCTTCCACCAGCGCCCACATAAGAAACCGTGAGGCTCTGATTCCTGCCTAGAGCTTGTTCTATGCCGAGGTTCCACTGCCAGGTATACGGCAGTTGCTGGTGAGGAGAGAATGCGAACACCTGTTCGTTCGTGTAAGGCGACGTGACGGTCGTGGAGAAATTGATTTGAGACGGGCTCGCCGGAATGGTCGCATCGAGAAAGTGCGCGGAAGTTGAAAAGCCTATTCCTCCGAACGCCTCTAGCCCCGGCTGTGTCCCCGTGTCAAAAAACACACCTCCGCCCGCACGAATAATAAGTTCTTTCCCTGGTTGATCGCGGGCCACCCAAGCCGCTCCGATCCGAGGAGCGAAGTTAGGCCAACTTGTTCGCCAGAGAGGAGTTCCTCGCGGCGCCAGACGCAACGTTTCGGGAGCGTTCACGTCGCCCAGAAGAGTGTATGCGTCCTGTCCGCGTTTACCTTTCGGAGCAGGATTCACATCCCATCGCAAGCCGGCGGAGAGCGTGAGCGTGTGCGAGATCTTCCATTCGTCTTGCGCAAACGCTGAGAATTCATTCAGCACCGGGTTGGCCGGGGAGCTCCTTGTTATCACGAGATCGGAGGCTGTATTGGTCAACATCGAATCGTATGTAAAGTAGTCTGCAAGAACAGATAGCGCCGCGGGAACTATTTGAGAACTTATGCGACGCTCGTCGATGCCCAGCTTCAACAGATGGTTGTGCGCGCGGAAGTTGAACGTATCGCGCAGATTCCACTGGTTGAACGAACTATCTAATCGATGAGTGTTACTGTCGCTGTCACCGACGCCCGTGATGTGCAGATAAGCGTCAGCTTCGGCTGAAGGATCGGTATCGGGAATACCCAGAGCTGCATTCAGTGTGGGTTCTACAAATTGATCGGATCCACCAACTGACATCACAGTCTGGGTTCTCGTTTGAGAATTGTCCGTGGCATAGCCCAACCTCAACTCGTTGCTGCGGACCGCGGCGAACTGGTTGGTTACGCCCAGGGTCAGTGTCTGAGTGTCGTCGTCCTGAGTAGTCGCCGAGTAGAGCTGGTTTGCCTGGCTTTTGCTCGGTGTATTTTGATAGCGAAGAAACAGGGAAAATCCTGGGGAGAGGGCCTGATCTACGCGGAGGCTGGTCGAATTAAAGTGCGCAGGGAATGAATCACTTGAGACCGTAGCGAACCCCAAACCATAGGGCGTGCCCTGGGCATCTAGGATGGGAAATCCAATGGGGAAAGTATCAAAAACGAGCGCCAGTCCTGCCGGAGAGTGACAGCCGGTGTAGTAGCAGATGGAGGGACCAAAAGGATACACCTGGGGAGTTGGTTGATCGGCCGCGAGGCCTTCGTACGAGAGGAAGAAGACGCTCTTGTCTCGCCCGTTGTAGAAATGTGGCCACACAATGGGTCCGCCAAGTGTTGCTCCGAAGTCGTTCTGACTGTATCTGGGTGGGTCACCGGGGCCCCGCGTTCCGGAAAACCAGTCGCGAGCATCAAAATAGTTTCCTCGCTCGTAATCATAGACGCTGCCGTGGAAGGCGCTTCCTCCGGACCGGGTCACAAAATTAAATTGACCACCCGGCATGCGGCCGTATTCGGCGGAGTAGGTCGAAGTCAGCACACGAAACTCCTGTAACGCGTCCACGGAAATCAGACTCTGTGTGCCGCCGAGTGCGGTGGATCCACCAACGGATCCTGTGCGTGCGAAGCGCGACCCACCTGGGGTAAATCCGGGCCCGCCGTTGGCGGAAACACCATCCACGAAGAACGAATTGGCCGCGGGTTGTTGTCCGTTGACGCTGAAGTCACTTTGGGTTTGCGAGTTAGTCTGCGTTGCGGCTTGCGGGCTTTGTGTGACGATGCCGGGAACCGCCAAAAATAAATCTCGAAGGCTTCTCCCACTTAAAGGAGTTGTTGAAATCAGATCCCGATCCACTATCGTACTCACCGATGCGTCTATCCTGTTCAGTGTCAGCCCACTGGCATCCACGCTGACCGTCTCGGTCACTCCGCCAACCTTCATGCGGATGAGTAGGTTCCTGGTGTCGCCGGCGTTGAGCGTGATCCCATTGACCTGGGTGGTGGCGAACCCGCTGGATTCAATTTGCAGGGTATAGACGCCCGGAATAATCCCGGGCAGCAGAAATCCGCCCTCATGGTTGGTGGCAGACTCATTTTCTGTTCCCGTCTGGGTATTGATGAGCTTAATGCTCGCATCCGTGATGCCCGCCTTACCGGCGTCCTGCACGACGCCGGTAACCGTCGCAGCACTGAATTGGGCAAATGCGCGAAAAGCAAAGCAAAGAATCAGAGGCAGGAGAGATTTGAGACGACGGATGCCCGGAAAACTGAATCGAGAAATGAACGGAAAAATAACCACGGTCCTGCAATTCACTGAGTTTGGGCCTTCGTCTTGCTGGCGCTACCTAATCGTACAGCGAAGCCCGCCACCTCTTCGGCGTGCTGCAGAGGAATAGCATCCATGATTGTCTTTAGCGATGCATCAAGATTCTCGTTGCCTGCTTCTTTGCCGCTGGACGTAAAGAAGTCGCCAACCTTGCTATTGAGTTCACGCACCTGCTGCAACAACAGGCCGGCAGACTCGGCGAACTGATCAGGGTCGTCCATCGGCATCTTCTCGAAAACCGAAGGTGTTTGCCCTGCGATCGTGATCTGCGCCAATTGGCTGTGCAGCGAGCGCAATTCACTCTCGAGGTCGTTGGCATGGCTGTTCACCATATCTGCCCATTCTTTTTGTGTAGAGACGCCCACCGAGCGCAGTTCGTTAGCTGAAATAGAAGTTCCCAATCTGTCGAGAGCATAAGCATGTTGCAGCGCAAGCTGAGCGTGCCTTAGGGCATCTCTGGAAAATTTAGCGGCCTCGCTATCCAGGCTCGCTCCGGAGAAACCCCTTCCCTGGAAATAGGTGCGAACCCTCGCATCGGCTGCGAATCCAGGTTGCGTCACGTCGTACGCAGCCATCGGGGAAGGCCGCGACGGGCCGCCCTTGCTGTATCTCATCTCCCTTGAGGATGCCAACTTTAAATCGAGAAGGTTTTGCCCCGCGAGCCCTTTGAGATGCGCGAGGATGGCCCGCCTAAGCGCGTCGTCATCTACCGTGCCGGAGACGCGCACACGGCCGTCCGTTGTTCGTGCAACTTCGATTGGAACGCCCGTATCGGCATTCAGAGTGTGCAGCTCATGCAGGACGGCAATCTGCAGTTCTGCGATTGCCGTGTCATCGTCCGGAATAAGGTTGCGTGGGCGGTTTAGCCGCGAGTGCTTCTCTCCGCCATCGGATAGCGGACCGTCGTTATTCGGATTGAAGATGCGATCCGGAACCGAACGCGCCGGTTTCCGCTCGTAGCTCGCCTGGACAAAGCGAACCTCATGAATCCCACTGGATGTCCGCAAGCGCATGATCTGTCGAATCGGTTGGAAGTGCCGATCGAGCACGAGTGTTGCCGAGACCAGGTCCGGATGGGTAGCCAGTGCACCCACGCGCGTCAGTTCATAATCTTCACCGACAGAACGCACCTGTGGCGCGCCGTCGCCCATCGCGGCAAAGGCCTGCGCAGACAGATCCTGATCCCAAACAGCGTTAACCACGGAATGACGCGCCCCTGATGGCTCGCGGCCTGCCTCGTGAAGCGGGCCAGAGCTACGGGGCTTGCCGTTCTTACTGTGCCATTCTGCTGCAATCACGCGATGTTGTGCATCATAGAGCCGCCGAATGTACCTGCCGCCGTCGCCATCCCTCCACAAGTCGACCGTGCCTTGTTGCACTAGGTGTCCGTCCGCCGAGCTCTCCTCGATACGCAACACTTGATGTTCTGTCTGCCCCTGGAGAGCTGCATTCTCCAGCTTGATCGACTCGTGCAAAATCTCTGTGGCATCCATCGACGGGTATGCATAGCGATAAGCGAAATAGCCGCCGCCTGCGAGCAGCACGAGCACGAGCGCCCAGGCGGTAGCAGGGGAGCTCACAAGCCAGCCTCGACGGCCGGTCAGCGCAGCCCAAAGATTTTGAAGTCTGCCCCGCAAGCCGGAAGCGGAACCTTGTGCTTCGGCCTCTGCCTCGAAAGTAACAGGCAGATCTTCCGGGTCTTCTTCCATAGCCAGTGAAGCTAACGCCGGATCGAAGTAATCTACTTCGCTGTGCAGTCCCAGACCATCGTAGGTAAGGCTCAGTTCCAGCCATCGCGCATCGCTGAGCTTTACCCCCTGGGTGATTACTGCTGGACCTTCCGGCGGAGCTTCTCCCACGGCCAGTAGCGCCAGGCGCACCTGCTGCTCGCTAAAGACTTCAACGAACTGAGCTTTCTCCGGATGTTCCAGCCTCGCAGAGAGCTTATTGTGTTCCGCGCGAACGTCATGATACGCAACGATGTGGCCATTGACGGCGATCGACAGGGTCCGCGGGCGATGTTCGTGAATGCGGCCCCACTTCCGATGGACCGACCGCAACATAGCCTCGGCGCCCGCATCGCCATGAGCAGGGGAATCGCCGCTGGCATCAGGCGAGAAGCCAAACACATCCAGCGGCTCGCGGTCCTTCAACGTGGGTCGTCGCAGGTGGCGATCGACAGCAGCAAGACAACGCTCGCAGCTCACGATGTGTGCCAGCAAAGAGCAGGGAATCGGGCCTGCATGGGAGCGGTAATGCGCCAGCAACTCCTCTTCCGCCAGGCAGTCGGAAGTGCGTGCTCGCATGATCGTGAGGCGCAGTTCTTTAAAAAGCTCAGCCGCGGTAAGCAGTTTCCATGACAATACCGGTTCGGGTGGAGCGTTCCGGTTGACTACGCGAAGTTTGCCTGGTTCCTCCAGATGCGTTTTTACTTCGGCGCGTGCCGTCTTGAGTTTGTTGTAAATGGCGGAAATGGGCAGCCGCGCCAGCTCAGCAATCTCCTGACGGCCATACCCGTGAAAGAAATGCAGGATAAAGTAGCTCGCGCTCTTCGAGGACTCTTTACGCCAGACGGTATACCCGCATATGCGGCGAAGGTCATTCTGCCGTTGCAGCGGGTCGCCCGCCGGGCTGGCGGACACGGCAAACGCGAAGGAATCGAATTCTTCGATACTGACAAAGTGCGCAGCTTCGCGCGACGCCCGCGCCAGGCTCGACAAGTAGATGTGGCGAAGGCTGGTATATAGGTAACCGTCGAGGTTGGAAACGCCGCTCAGATCCGGTTTGGCCAGGCTGAAGTAAAGGCAAAACTCCTGCACGATCTCTTCGGCTTTGTTTGCATCGCCACGGGTCAGCCCCTTCGCCCACTGCAGAAGCTGCCCGTACCGGCTCGCGAGAAGCCGGTCAGGGGCAAATGCTTCCTCAGGCTCTTGCCGTTTTAGGTTGCGGTGTTCCATTCACCTCCAAAAGAGCAGAATTCCGCGCGAATCTACCCTGATCCTAAAAAAATATTTATTTTTCTGGTATCGCCACCAGCAGTATCTACCAGACGTCTATCAAAGATCCACGAGACGCAGGTCAATCACCTGAAGAACAAGTCCCGCTCATGAGGGAGCCTCGGCCCCTAGCTTCGGCCCTGGGTATCAGCCTTGCCATCAAAAAATAAGTTCTGAACTGAAGGATAGATCAACCGGAAAATCGTCTCTCTATTTATGAATCAATCTGCTTAGGAGATTCTTTTGCACTTGCCATCACTTCGCACTCACCGGTTTTTCCCGTTTCTTCGTGTCAACGGTCGCTGCCGTGGTTGTGGTGGCGTAGCCGGGCGGACGTCTCACGCAGCGCACGTTCATCGGCAACCCGCCCAGCTTCTCGACGCCATGGCGACACTGTGTGCCAATTGCCACCGGCTGGTCGATCAGCTGAAGCAAGACAGCAGAGTCACCGCCGTCTTCATCTTCAACCTGGGAAAGCGGACGAAATACTACGCTGCATTCAGAGAGTCGACGTCCTGAACCTTAGCCAGAGAAAAGCGTGGGTGTGGGCGAAATGTCGGAACCATTCAGAACGGTTCAAAACCGCCGCACGTCTGTGCGTTGCCTGCCCCGCCGCCGGCTTAAATGGAATGGTTGGTGAAAACAACGCCTACCCCCCGAACTGACTTGTCATTTCGCCAGCTCCGGCCCGCCGTGAGAGCGAAGTGGAGAGATCTGCGGTTCTCTTACCGCTCCTCGTCAGCCCCGCGTTCCTCTTTCGTTCTCAGCCGTGTGTGAGAAGTTCAGGTGAGTGATAGAGGATCCGAATCCCAACGGAGTTACTGTCGGCCCTCGCGCCGCTGCGCAACCACGACTCCTCGTGGTGTCGGCAGCATGACCACGGAGATGAGCCCTTCCTCTTCCATGCGCAACGCCGCCTCTCGCACTATCTTGAAATGCGAACTTGCGTCGTGAATAACCAACAATCCTCGAGGATCCAGTTGAGGCAGCAGCCTTCGAATCTCTGCCTCGCGGTTCGCCAGATGACTGTCGCTGTAAAACAGGTCGATGCTGCCTTCAATCTGCGTCTCCAGGCTTGATTCCAGTCGAGACTCAATCCACGTACTCAAGCCCGAATCATGAAACCGTTGTTGCGCCCTTGCGCGAATCGCAGGGTCAAACTCTATGGTGATAACCCTGCCAAAACCATTCTCACGAATGCCTTCCGCCAGTTTTACAGTGCCATGGCCCAGGAACGTCCCAGTCTCCAAAATCAGTTTTGGCTTGACGGTTGTGACGAGAGTCTTGAGAAATTCCAGCACTTCCAGCTCTGTCGATTGCGAATCGAGCATGCTCCAGAGTTGGGGTTGGGGGCATTCTGCCGTGGCTGGCGTGTATTCCGGTTGCGCGAATTGTTCGTTGTTTGCTACGCGTTCCAGTATCCGCAGACCCTCGTACTTCCTATGGAAGCCCGGTACCACGAATACGATGATCGCTACCCCAGCCACCAGCGGTATCATCGCGAACCATCCTGAAGGCAGGTCTTTTAGGGGCACGGGACGAAGCCGCGCCGCCAGAAGAATCCAGAGGCAACTCATGGCGACCAGCCATTCTGCAAAAATAAGTCCCTCTGGCCGTTGAAACTGAATCTGCTTCCGCCCTTCCGACCAAAAGGCGGCCAGAGCCAATAAGCAAAACACAACAATCAGAATGGCGGCCGATGGAAACGAGGGTAACCGCAAGAGAGCGGCATGAAAAATAGTTATTGCCATAAGGCCCGCCGTTACAGCCGCTGGCAGTAGATCGAGGATTGCCAGACGCGGGAGCGCAGGTATCTGTCGCAGAGGAATCCGCCGGCGCCCGAGGTCCAGTGCCAGAAGGCTCACTCCCGCCAAAACACCCGCGACGTACGGCTGCAGAAACAACAGTGAGTGAGCAAGCAGCCAAGTTTCGAGCATGCCCGCGCGCTGGAATGCGAAATCAATCTCAAGCCAAAAGCCTAAAGCAACTACGATAGCGCCAGATATCTCGCCCAAAATGGAAGCACCTATTGAGAGAGAGACGGACTTGCTCGGAATCTACCCTGGCGCTTGCAAATAATTTACTTGGCCGTGCTTGTCACATTTTCTTTCCTATAAGCCTCAGAAAGCGTTCCTTTGCTGGTCGCAATCGGCAACAGCGTTGGATAGAACTGGACGAACGTCGTATCGACCGCTCCATGCGAAGCGTGGCAGCTATAGCAGTCTGCCGTGGTTGGGGTCATCTTTGCCGTCTTCCCCCCTTCAAAACTAAAGAATGCCCACTGGCCGGGAAATCGTGCTTCATCTTTTACGTGTACCTCGAGCCCCGTGACTCCGCCCTGGTAGTTGCCGTGCTGATTGATCGAACCTTTACCCTCAGCGCCGCGCACTTCAAGAACCAGCATCGTCTTGTCTGGCCAGGTACCCGTCCTTACAAATGCCTTGTAAGCGTCAGGGTTGACAAACACATTGTCGAACATGTGATGGCCGCTCGTTTTTGCGGATTTGCTATAACTCATATCGAAACCTGAAGTCAGGTAGATCCAGTCGCGGTAGTGCTTCGGTAATTGGAGCTGAGCATCGCTGGTGTACGCAGGTTCCTCAAGACCCGTAGCCCTATTCCCAACCAGGGAAGCCATGGGGAAGAGAACAGCGGCAAGCAGGAAACCGATCTTCCAGAAAGTGGACATGTAAGCAGTATCCTCGTTGAGGGCCGCCCGGTCCAGACCTGATCCAGACCGGCCGCTGCATGGTTCCGGCGATTCACTGCATTTCCAGATTCAGCTTGATCTGCTTTTCGGCCCCTGATGCGAAACTCCGCACTGGACGAGTGACTACTTTTGTACAAAGAACTCAGACATGGAAGGCGCCGTAGCTGCTGCTCCCGGAGGATCAGCGAGGCCAAGGGCTTCCATCGCCGTGCGCAAAAGGCTTTGATGCTGATAGACGGTGTTCGAAGTCTGCTTGTAGCCAACCTGTACCATCGGTCCCCAGAGCACGACGGGAACGTGGCCGCCGCCGTGCGCAGTATCGCTGTCGGCTGCTTCATCGAAGTCCACGAAAAGAACGCCGTCGCCTCCCGATTGAAACGCGGAATAGTTTGAGAGCGGTGTTACCAGGTTCGTCTGTAACCACGTGTCTGCCTGTCGCGGCGTGCCGTTGTGGGCATCGTCATCGAGATCCGGAACAACGAACGAGTACTCGGGCAGCGCACCATTCGCCAGGTCCGTAGCAAACTGCGAAAACGGCCAGATGGTTTGGTTTGCCACCTGCGCGCTGTCGGCTACATCTGACAATTTGGCGAACGGATTGTGCCGCACAACGTACAGCCCCGTGTTGTTGCCGAGGTAGCCCTGCGCAATTCCTTCTGCGTATACCTTGAACGTGACTCCAGACGCAAGCATGCGGCGGGCGATGTTGTCTACGTTCCACACGGTGGTGTTGTTGTCATCGGTTGTCAGCAACTGCCCGGTCGTCAGCATGAAGTAGTTGCCGATGGAAGGGTGAGAATCGGCGTAGTAGTTTGTGGCCAGAGCGCCGTTACTGATTAACTGATTCAAGTTGGGCCATGCGCTTTGCCCCACAACGGTATCGTAGCTTTGGTTTTCTTCCATCACGATCACGACATGCTTGCTCGCAGGCGTCAGCAACTGGACAGAGATCGCTGCCGTACCGCTCTTTGTCGTATCTTGCGTGCTGGTTGCGGTTATGGTTGCGCTGCCTGTTAAAGCCGCCGCAGTGAAGAGGCCAGTCGCGTCGATAGAGCCGCTTGTGGCGTTCCACGTAACCAGGGAACTATAGCTGCCCGTACCTCGAACGGTAGCGCTGCATTGGGATGTGGCGGTCGGTGCAATGGAGGAGGAAGCGCAGGTGACGGAAACTGAAGTGATAGTGGGTGCGGCCGCCTGTACTGCGACCTGCGCTTGACCCGACTTGGTTGTGTCTTGCGCACTGGTAGCAGTCACCGTAACGTTGCCCGCACTTGCGGGCGCAGTCAGCAGCCCATTTGCCGAGACGGTTCCCGCGCTCGCAGCCCAGGTGACGTTCGCGCTGAAACTGCCTGTACCTTGAACCGAAGCCGCACATTGCGACGTCGCATTCGGCGCAATGGTGGCAGGGGCGCATGTCACCCCAACCGAAGTAATCGTGGCAGCAGCCGCTGTCACGGTGACGCTCGCCGTGCCCGACTTGGTTGTGTCCTGGGTGCTGGTGGCGGTCACCGTAACATTGCCCGTGGCCGCCGGCGCCGTGAGAAGCCCGGTGGCGGTAATGGTTCCCGCGCTGGCAGACCATGTAACGGTGGACTTAACACTTCCCGTTCCCTGGACAGTTGCACTGCACTGCGACGTCGCGTTGGGAGCAACTGTAAGCGGAGTACATGCCGGCGCTACCGAAGAAACGGTGGGAGAGACAGGCGACGACGGAGCGCCCCTCGAGCCGCCCCCGCACCCTGTGACAAGAGCGAGAAAAAGACCGGCGATGAGGGAAAACTGACCACGACTATTCATAGACCTGCTCGTCATTGAAATATCGGGGGGAGGGGCAATATGCGGTAACTACTGATACCACGTCCAATGACCTTATACATGTGTCTTGAACGCAACACAATTCCTGTTTCTTGCCGAAACCAAAGTGGGATTGTCTCCCTTATGGCGCGACGTTATGGTTCACCTATTAAGTCGCTCGTACACAGGGGGTTAGCCAATGGAGAAGGTCGCATGGTTCTCAGCTTCCAGCGCCGGTCGCGCGTTAACGGTTTTGGCGTTTCTGGGCGCACAGGCGGTATTCGCCGCAACGTCCGCCGCGACCCAGCACAAGGCCGACTGCAAACTCGACGAGCAGCAGGTGCAGGCCAACCTGCAGGCGCAAAGTCAGGCCGATCCGTCGATCCATGCGGCCAGGCTCGACACGGTTTTTTACAATGCAAAGCGCGATGCGTGCCTCGCCTCGGTCTTCTTTACCAAAGGCGCGATGACCTATGCGGGCATCGTCAACTTCTCTGATCACCAAATGCTCTGGGCGAAAAGCTACAAAGGTACAAACTTTACTCCCGCTCACGTGCTCGCGATGGACGCAGAGATGGATGAAGCGATCAAGGGGCTGGAATTGGAACAGGCAGCGAGCACAGGTTCCAATGCGAACGACTTTCTACCTCTGCTTTTCGATCGCACGCTGAACACTCTGCCTGCAATCAAAAATGCACTGACCGAATCGCACTAAACAAGTCGCTTTCACGAAATAGCGCAACATGGTTTTTTAGCGAGAGGCCTTCGCGACAGAAATCCCGGGAGGCCCCTTCGCCGCCTGGGCTTCTTGAAATGCTTTGCGCGATGTTTGAATTAACTTCCGATGTCGCTCGGCCCAAATCCACACCCCGCAAAAGGCTTCTCCCAAACTCTCCCCAAGGCTGGTTAGCTCGTACTCCACCCGCGGCGGAATAACCGGAAATACCGTGCGAGAAACCAGGCCGTCCGCTTCCATCTGGCGCAGTGTTTTGGTCAACATTTTCTGGCTTACCCCGCCGATGATTTCGCCCAGTCTGGTAAACCGCAGGCGTCCATGCTCTTCAAGAGTCTCCAGCACCAGCATCGTCCATTTATCGGCGACCCGTCCGATGATTTCCTGTACCAGGGCATCCAGTTCGGGGTCGCGCGATTCAGACTCTCCAGACGGTTTAGGAGGGGCGGATCCATTCCGGCGTTTATCAGTCATATCGACACTCTCTTTTGGGTAAGTATAGAACTTTCAGGAGCCTACTTCCCAGAAGAATGTCTTCATCATAGGATTCAATGAGGAGAAGAACATCATGCAAATCAGCGGAAACACGATCCTGATTACCGGCGGTGGCTCGGGTATTGGCCGCGCCTTGGCCGAGGCGTTTCATGCGGAGGGCAACCAGGTCATTATTGCGGGGCGCCGCAAGCAAGTGCTGGATGAAACTGTGGCCGCGAATCCAGGCATGCAGTCTGCCATTCTCGATATCGAGAGTGCAGACGCCATTCGCAGCTTCGCAGACCAGGTGACCCTCGCCTACCCCAAGCTGAACGCTGTGATCCACAACGCCGGCATCATGCGTCCGGAAGATATCAAAAAGGGAGCTGTCGCCGATGCCGAAGCTACGGTGACCACCAATCTGCTCGGTCCCATCCGGCTCACCGCTGCGCTATTACCGCATTTGCAGGCACAGCCCACCGCAACCATCGTCACCGTTTCTTCTGGTCTGGCGTTTATGCCGATGTCCATCACGCCCACGTACTGTGCGACCAAAGCCGCCATTCACTCCTACACAGAGTCGCTTCGCTACCAGCTCAAAGATACCCATGTACAGGTGCTGGAACTCGTTCCACCCTACGTGCAAACCGGACTGATGGGTGAAAGACAGGCGAACGATCCCAATGCCATGCGGCTGAACGAATTCATCGCCGAGACGATGAGCCTCTTGAAGAGCTCGGCTAACGCCAAAGAGATACTCGTCGAGCGGGTGAAACCGTTACGCTTAGCCGAGCGCAATGGCAGTTACGATAGCTTTTTCAAGAAGTTTAACGATACCGTGGCTGCGGCAGCGGCCCACTGAAAAGGAAAAAAGAATGAGCGAACGTAAACCGCTCGACGCTGCGTTGCGACGTTTTATCGACGAGCAGGCGGCAGCCGCCGGCGCACCAGTGCCCATGTCCGATGAAGAGCGCAAGCAGATGGTGCGGGCGCGCATGGTGCGCGCAATTGAAAGCCGCCCTTCCATCCCCGGCTTGCCCAACGGAGTCAAGACAAGTGATGTTGCAATCTCCTCTGATCTCACTGCCCGGCTTTATCAGCCGCCTGGTATGTCAGCGCCGCTGCCTGTCGTGGTGTATCTGCATGGCGGCGGCTGGGTGGGGGGTTCCGTGGCCAGCCATGATCCCTTCTGCCGGTTGTTGAGCGAGGCGGCGAATGTGATTGTTGTGTCGGTAGAGTATCGCCTGGCCCCGGAACATCGTTACCCCGCGCAAGTAGAGGACACATTAGCGGCCTTCCATTGGGCCGCGCAGCATGCCGCGGAGTGGGGTGGAGACACTGGCCGTCTGGCACTCGGCGGCGACAGCGCAGGTGGCAACTTGGCTGCGGTGGCAGCCAATCGGCTGTGCGCTAAAACGAGTGAGCCCGCTCTGCGTGCTTTATTGCTCCTCTATCCGGTCATCGACCGGCCGGGAGCAGGTTACTCATACACGCAGAACGCCACTGGCTACGCGCTTGAGGCGGAAGCGATGCATTGGTTCTGGAACCAGTATGCTCCGGGTGCCTCTTCCGAAGATCCTGAGGTATACCCGCTGCAAGTGAAGAAGGTGCCGGCGCTTCCCCCCACATTAGTAACAACGGCAGAGTACGATGTGTTGCGCGACGACGGAATCGCTTATGCCAGTAAACTCAGAGAAGCTGGCATTGCAGTAACTCACCTGCACTCTCCAGACATGCACCACAACTTCCCGGTGGGCCCCAGCACCGTGGCCCGCTTTCCCCAATGCAACGCAGCCCTGACCGAGATCGCCGCCTGGCTCCGCAAAACACTGCGCTAGTGTAGTGCGTCACAAGTACAATCGTGTATGTCGTGGGTGTGGCTTTAAGGATCTTGTTTAGCCGCGGACTCGGGTGCCCCATATCTCGCACGTACTTGTGCGAGATGTGGGAAAAGAGTCACTCTCTCCCCGAAACTCTCGACTCACTGCAAAGACTGGTCGGCTAAGGTCTATGAATTCCCCACATCTCGCAAGAAACGCGAGATATGGGGCACCCGAGTCCATGGCAGGGTAAGATTTAGGACGCACTACACTAGTTGATCGTGACGGTGATTGGCGTAGTAACCGTGATGCCGCTAGCCGTCGTCGTCAACGTAACCGTCTGGGTACTGACGGGCGGAGCCCCGGCAGCGGTGCCCGTCGGGTTGCTGCAGCCGGTAACGCTAAGAGCGACCGCCGCGAAAGCTAATAACCAGACCATCCAGCGCCGCCGTCCGTTCGTCAGCGGCAGCAAGAGCAATGCTCCAAGAGGAAAGACGGCTGCAATGGCCATCCGGTTCTGCATGCTGCTAGCTGCCGTAGTGACGGTCTTCGCCACCGCGATGGATACGGTAGCGGTGCTCGGCGTAGTACCCGACACCGCCGCAGGTTGGGTAATAGCGCATGTGATAGCCTGCGTCAGGCTCGCACAGGCCACCGCCGGTGTACCCGTAAAGCCGCCAACGGGAGTGATCATCAGGGAGGTCGTACCACTTGTACCGGTACTGATCAAAAGCGATGCCGGCGATGCCGCAACGGTAAACGACGGGGTTGTAGCCGTAGGTGAAGGAGTCGGCGCAGGGGTTGGAGTCGGGGTAGGCGTAGGGGTAGGCGTAGGGGCAGGGGTAGGCGTCGGGGTAGGCGTAGGGCTGGTGGTACCGCCGGCGACGTCTACCGTCACGTGGCCGAAGGTGTAGGCCGGGTAATTGCTATCCGCCGGATATTGCGCCGTGTAGGTATGTGTTCCAGCGGAAACATTCGAAAGGCTCAGGCTGGCGAGCGTACCGTTGCCGCTGATTGCCGCCGTGCCCACAGCCGTGTTGCCGTCATAAAAAGTGATGGGCTTGCTGAGCGCAGGGTATTCTTCTGCTGCCGGTTGCACCACGGCGCTCAGAGTAAAGGTGGCTGCGGAACCCGCCGTCAGAGTTTGCAGGTTCGTTGCGCTTGCTGTCGAAAGCAACAATTCACCCGTTATCTGCTGAAAACTAGCGCTGCCGCATGGGTAAGGCGCTTCGCTGGTATTGGAGGGTTGGCCCGTGTAACTAACGCCGGTACCGCTCAGTTGCTGCAGGGAACCGGGGTTCACGGGGCCCGGCCCAAGGGTGATGTCGACGTTTGTCGGCTTCTCTGCTGTGGTATCGGGAGTGCCCACTACATTCAGGTTGTCAAAGGCGACCGAGGTCGGGTGGTTTGCGTCAAAACCCTCAAAGGTAAAGCTGCCCGAGCCTCCCTTAGGGTTCGCAAGAATCGTAATATCGCGCAGGACGATGTTTTTATATGTCGGGATATGGCTCGTATCGGATGGGCGCGTGTACCAGGGATAGATACGAACCGCGGCGCCCTCATTTTGCTGGCACACATGCTGGTAGAGCACGTTGTTCACCACGCCTCCGCGGTCAGAGGAGGACTTGATCTTCAAGCCGGCGTCTGCCTTGTTGGCGTACCAGCCCGACTGCACAATGCTATCGACCAGCACATTGCTGATACCCCCTTGTGTCCGGCTGCCAATCGAAATGCCGAAGCCGGCATAGGTGTGCACGTTGGTAATGGAGACATTCGTAACCGGGTTGCCGTCAGATGTCGAACTAATGGCTACATGATCGTCGCCGTTTGAAATATACGAATCCGTAATGGTGATGTCGCTTGAGTTGTTTGTGGGGTCGATGCCGTCCGTGTTGGAAATGTTATTTGGAGAGATAATCTTGATGCCCCAGATGGTGAGGCCGTGCGTCACGGCGCCACCATTCCGACCGTACCAATGGATATTGAACTCGGGCGAGTTCTTCAGCGTGATTTTGTAGAAGGTGAAGTTGCTGGCCTGACTCAGATCAATCAGGTCGAAATTATTCTGGTTGAGCACCGGCCTTGGAATGTAGGCCTTGAGGGTGTTGGAATACCAGGAATAGTTCTGCGTCACCCCGTTGACGATGAGGTCGTCCCAGCCTCGTCCGTCGATAATGCCATAGCCCATGATCCCGGAGCCGCTCGTGTTCTTCGACGTGATCAGCGAGTGGCACCCGCCACCGTTGTTGTCGACCACACCGCAGGTCGATGAGGAGCCGGAATTCTGGTAATCGGCAGGATTGCGCGACGCGAACACGGTAACCCCGGCGTCGACCAGCAGTGTCACGCCGCTGGGAATGGTGATCGGCTGTATAAGGAAAGCATTGTTGGCGCCAGCGGCAGCCAGTTCCACCGCGTGGCCTGATGCGCAGTTTTTGAGAGCACTTTGAATGCGTGAAGTATCAAAAGATGTTTCGGACGAAGGTTCGCCATTGCCGATAGAAAGCTGCGCATTCAGCACGGTGCACGCCGCAGGAAACTGCGGCTCACTGACCTTTCGCGTATCCTGCGCCCGCAGAAGTTGCCCTGCGGACAGAATGAAAACAACCGCGAACGTTGCCGCTCGCGTGAGACGAAAAGTCGAGGGCATCCTGCAAGCTCCTTAGGGGGGTAGAGGGTCTTGCCTCAAGACGAAGATCTGCAGTTGAGCGCGGAATCACTTCCGGCCCACAAACCTTCTACTGCTGAGCGTTCCACTTTTTTATTGGTCAGCGTTCAGACCGTGACCAGCACGTAGGTTTATTCAACGCGCTCAGTAGATGTAGCTGAATAACACTTGCGCGGGAGCGCAGTAGTTCGTACGTAATGGAAGGTTGCACGCGCGCTTGGTGACAGTGACGAAACGTCAATGCCAGAGCCACTTTGCGTTATTGTTGAATCGAAAAGTGCGTGGCTGTCCGGTGCGAACTTTGGTAATCCAGGCTTGTTGGCGTAAGAACATAGGCCTGACTTTAGTAACAAAAGAGCAAGGGACGTTCATCGCGCTAAGGGAGTTCCTTCGTTGCCAAACATGGCGTCAAGCATGTGTCCAGCATGTGTCAAGCATGATGTATGACATGCACGGAGCCAGCGCTATAAGCCTCGCGGCCGCGGTATAGTTGCTTTTGCTCGTGACGAAATCCGCAAAGCATTTCCCAGCGCAAAAAGGTTCTCAATTAAATTCCGTGGTGCCTGGTCGTTATGCATGACTAGAGCAGAACCAGCATAGGTGTACCCGGTCGACATCGGGGAAGTTGGATTTTTTTTGATGAAAAATCCAGGCAAGCGTCCTTGCCGCAGGGTACAGTTGTGCTGGTTCTGCTCGAGCCACGCAAATTAATCCACGCGCAGCGCATGCATGGGGTCAATGCGCGAAGCCCGTCGAGACGGAATCCAGCACGCGATCAGTGTCACCAGCGATAGCAGCGCCGGTACCACGGCGAAGGTTGCTACATCGTAAGGCCGGACTCCATAGAGCACGCTGGTAGAAAGTCTTGCGGCTGCCAGGGCGGCGGGCAAGCCAATCGCCATCGAAATCAATACCAGCCGCATACCGCCACGAACGATCAGCTTTTGCACTGCCCTGGCTTCCGCGCCCAGGGCCATACGAATGCCGATCTCCTTGGTTCGTTGGCTGACCGCATAACTCATCACGCCATATAGGCCAATCGACGCAAGTAAAACTCCGATCGATCCAAAAATGCTGAAGAGCGTGCCTACGAGCCGCGGCAGAAATAGCGCATCGCGCAGATGCTCTTCCATCGTGTGGGTGTTAAAGACGGCAAGACTCGGATCGAACCTATGAATTTCGCGCCGAATAGCCTCCGCCAGAGGAGCGGGATCCCCATCGTAGCGCACCATAAACTGGTATCCATCCATGGAAGGGTCTTTCTCAATCGCTTGATCGATCGACCGGTACATGATGGGGCGCTGCTCTTCGCCGACCGTGCGCGACTTTGTATTTTTCACTACGCCGACAATCTCGTACGGTACGCCCAGATCAAGAATGTGCTGTCCCAGGGGATTTTCACCCTGGAAGAGTCGCCGTACCAACTCCTCGTTGACGACCGTAACCTTGGGCGCCGTTGGGTTCTCTGTGCCAAAATCGCGGCCCGCCAAACGAGCCACACCCAGAGTCTCCAGGTAATCCGGGCCGGCCATATACATTTCGACAATCGAGTCTTCCTTGGGCGCGGGTCGCCCTTCGGCAACAAATCCATCGCTGCGATGCCCCATGGAAAGAGGCACGCCATCGGTGGTTGTTGCACTCATTACACCCGGCAAGGCCAATATCCGCTCGCGAACGGAGTGGATGAGTTGCCTCGTTTTCTCAGGCGTATAGCTGCTCGATGGTGGATCGATCGCCATGATAAGCAGGCCCCGCGATCGAAAACCGACATCGATTTTCGACGCACTCTGCAAGCTGCGCAAAAACAACCCGGCTGCGCAGAGCAGTATGAGAGATAGCGTGATCTGCCCTATTACCAACAGGTTTCGCAAACTCCAGGCAGCCCCGGGGCGCGCCAGGGCGTCCTCGCTCTTTAATGCGTTCGGCATGGTCGGCCGTGAACCTCTCCACGCGGGCACAAATCCGCAGACGATCCCAGCCAGAAGACTTAGCGCAAAAGTATAGAGCTGCACGCGCCAATCGATACCGACCGCGAGATCCATCGGGATGGGGGCCGGCAGCTTGAACAATGAGAGCGCATCGGTCGCCCAGGTTGAGAGAGCTACGCCGAGCAACCCTCCGATAAGCGCGAGCACCACGCTCTCAAGCAGCATCTGCCTCAGCAACTGCGCCCGAGTAGCTCCCAGTGCAAGGCGCACTGCCATCTCGCGTCGCCGCTGCGCACTTTGCGCCAGCAGTAGGTTAGCGACGTTGGCGCAGGCGATGCATAAAACGAGAAGAACAACGACAGAGAGGGCAGTCAGAAAAAGTAACAGTGTCTGCTTGTCCCGCGGCGGAAGCGACCCTGCGGACTCCAGGTGAAACCCATCTCCCTTGTCAGAGTCCGGATGCTCGGTGGCAAACCGTTTCCCTAACGCCCCCATTTCGGCAGCCGCCTGCGCCTGGGTGACTCCTGGCTTGAGCCGCGCTGCTGCACGCAACCATTGCGTCTGTCGGGACTCGGGATTAGGAGCCGTGGCCGTCAACTGAGAGAGGTCGCCGAGAGGAACCCAGAACTTCGGATCGAGAATCAGATCGATGCCTCGAAATCCTTTGGGCGCCACGCCCACCACCGTGTAGATCCTGCCCCCGAGCGTGATCGGCTTGTTCACGATCGCTGCATCGCCATGGAACCTGCTTTGCCACAGTCCATAGCCAAGTACGACGACGGGAGTTGTCTCTTCATCGCGCAAAAAGCCACGTCCCAGCGTCATGTGCAATTGAGCGACGTCGAAGTAGTTTGCCGTGGTCGCTTGCCCCCAAACGCGCTCTGCTTCACTTCCGCCGCTGATCGATGCCGGCAGCAGCTCGAAGTAGGCAGCGATACCGGAGAATGACCTGGCTTGGTCCCGAAGGTCGCGGTAGACCGGCATGGGCAGGGCATTGCAACATGCGCCATTGTCATAGGTGCGGTAGATCGTGGTGAGCGTAGCCGGGTCGCCTACAGGGGCGGGCGCCAGCACAAATTTGCTCACCAGCGAAAAGATAGTTGCATTTGCAGCGATGCCCAGACCAATGGAGAGGGCGATCACAAGCACACTTCCTGGCATGCGCACCATTCGGCGAAAGGTGTGCGTCAGGTCGCTCCAGAACTGTTCCGCCTTCGACTCCCAGCCTGCGGTCCACACCTGGTGTTTTACGGTGTCGGTGCTGGCCATCTCGGCCCGCGCGGCACGAAGTGCCTCCTCGCGACTCATGCCGCGCTGCATTTTGTCCTCGACGGAGTGCTGCACGAAGTCCAGCAACTCCTCGTCGATCTCGGCATTGCGTCTGTGTTTGTGAAGAAGCGATGCAAGACCCGTCGTGATGCTTCGTATCCATCCCATGGACGCTCCTATGTTTCGAGAATTCGCCTATGCCTCAAGAATTCGGTGAATCGCAAGAATCTGCCGATCCCATGCTGCTTTTTCCGTCTGCAGCGCTTTTCGTCCCTTGCTGGTCAGGGCGTAGTACTTCGCGCGCCGATTGTTCTCTGTGGTGCGCCACTCACCCTGCACGGAGCCCGCTCGTTCCATCCGGCTTAACGCGGGCAGAAGGGAGCCCGGGTTTACTCGAAACGCTCCATCGCTGAGTTGCTCCAGGCGCAGAGCGATTCCATATCCATGCATTGGCTCGAGCGCCAGCGTCTTCAGCACCAGCATCTCCAAGGTTCCCTGCACAAGGTCCGTAGGCTTTTCATTCATTGGCAACTCCAGAAAGAAAGACGGAAGGCTGACGCTCTCCTCTAGCCCGTCAAGAGGAGATACGCATGGGATCACTCAATGGTTCCCGGCAAATCTAAGGCCAGTCTCCAGGGCCGAAAGCGGTTCAGTCGTACCATCGGCCGTGGGCTTACTCTGAAACGAAAAAGCCAACGCGAGTTATCGCGGCGACTGCAGTTACCACACGGTCGTCAGCACGCCAGAGGACCAAATCGCGATTGCGCCCGGATACCTGCAGCGCGACTGGCGCCAGAATGGACGCCACTATTACGCCTACGACATGGGCGATGTGAAAAATCTCAATTTCTACGCCTACGTCTCAGGACGCTATGACGTGAAGCGAGAGAACTATAAGGGCGTGAATATTGAGATCTATCACGCGCCCCAGCACACCTACGACGTAGATGACATGATAGAAGCGGCTAAGAGCGGCCTCGATTATTACCAGGCTAACTACAGCCCCTATCAATTCAAGCAGTTCAGAATTCTTGAGTTCCCGCGGTATCGTCAATTTGCGCAGTCGTTTCCCAACACCAGTCCATTTACCGAAACCTTCTGGCGCTCGGCCAGGTGCAGCGCGAGTCGTACGTCTGGTACCAGAAGGGAAGTCTCATCTTCTACGCGCTCTCCGACTACATTGGCGAAGACGAGCTCAATCTCGCGCTGCATAACTACCTCATGCAATACCGTTACGCCAATGCCAACGATGCATTGTCTGGGCCCTATCCGGACACGCTCCTTATGGAAAGCGCATTGCGCGCACAGACCCCGCCTGACCTGCAGCACTTCATCGAAGACAGTTTCGAAAAAATTACTCTCTACGACAACAAAGCCATCGAAGCGACCTCGCAAAAACTGCCCGACGGCACTTACAAAGCGATCCTTACGGTAAAGGGTGGCAAATCCTACTCCGACGGCAACGGAGTCGAGTCACATGCGCCGCTGCACGATCTGATGGATGTGGGCGTCTTCAGTGGCAAGAAGGGTGAAGAGGCGCCGCTCGGGTTGCGCAAGGAATGGATCACAGGCCAGCCCCAGACCTTCGAATTCGTGGTGAAGGGGCAGCCCACGCGAGCCGGCATCGACCCGTACAACAAGCTCATCGATCGCAACGGCGACGACAACATGATCGACATAACCAACAAGCCGTGAAGCCCTCGCGTTGCGAACTTGGACCCCTGGCAAACGACCACCAAGCCTGCCGATAGAGCCCTACGGCTTGCCAACGATGAGCCCGTTCTTCCATAGCGCCATCACCACGTCCATTTGGCTACTGTGTTTTTTCTCGGGATCGCTCGTGACCGCCAGCCACAACGCATTCGTCGACCAACTCCGTGTGCCTTCGGCCAACAGTGCTACGGCTCCCACTGCGTAGGTCCTGTCCTCTTTCGATGCGCCGTAGTTGCCCGCGGGAATGCCCCTGACCAATCCCTCTTCGCAAAGCCCAAGAAACGCTCCACGCGGGCGGCTTTTTTTCCGCGAAGTGGGGCTCGTTCTATAAACCTCATTCATCGCATATTCCCACCGGGCGATCGGTCGAGCGTCGCCGGAACCCGCTTCCCGCGCCGCCATCAGTGCCGCTTCTCCGTATCGATTCGCCATTGTCGCCTCTGATCTTTAGTAGATCATGCTCAGGTAGCTCGACGGCGCGTCCGGGCCAGGGTCCGATTCATTTTCCGTTCGATTCGTCCTCGCTCAAAAGAAAACGCAGGCCCGGCCCCGGCTTGTTCGCGCTTGATAGGCAGGATGTGCCCCTATTCGTGAAGTTTTCGCGGGAAAAAAACTCGCAAAGAAAAGTGTTCCGGTTCAACACCTCACGATCATCGGCCGGAATGATCATGTGAGCTTCCGTCCGCAGCCGCGAGTACCAGCGTGGCCGTCGGCTCAGGTGGAAACTGAGCAAAGTGATCCAGGATGCTTCGCATTTCAACCAAAAGCGTATCGGCCATATTCTGCGTGAAGCCATGGCGGATGAGGATGCGCTGAATCACCATGTCCTCCCGATTCGGCGGCATGGAGTACGCCGGAACCAGCCAGCCGCGTTCGCGGAGTTTATCGGCAAACTCATAGAGCGTGAAGCTTGAAGAGACGGGGTCCTTCAGATCCCAACAGAGGCCAGGGATGCCTCCTGCTCCGTCGTAAATAATTCTGAACGGTCCAAACGCAGCGATCTTTTCTGCCAGGTAGCGGCCCAGAGCATAGCTCCCGTTCTGAATTTCACGGTAGCCTTCTTTGCCGAGGCGTAGAAAGTTGTAATACTGGCAAATAATCTCGCCGCCGGGCCGCGAAAAGTTGAGCGCGAAGGTAGGCATGTTGCCGCCCAGGTAGTTCACGTCAAAGATCAGTTCCTGCGGCAGGTCTTGTTTCTCGCGCCACAGCGCCCAGCCCACACCCAGTGGAGCGAGGCCGAATTTATGGCCCGATGCATTAATCGATTTCACGCGGGGCAGGCGAAAGTCCCACAGTAGCTCCGGCTGCACAAAAGGCGCCAGGAAAGCGCCACTGGCTCCATCGACATGAATCGGGATGTCAAGCCCGGTGCGCGACTGCAAGTCGTCGAGCGCCTTGCTGATGTCATGCACCGGCTCGAACTGCAGCGTGAACGTAACACCGAGGGTGACAATGACGCCGATCGTGTTTTCGTCACAGCGTTTAACCACTTCTTCCGCGGTAAGCAAAAGCCGCTCGCCCTCCATGGGTACTTCACGAATTTCCACATCGAAGTACCGGCAGAACTTGTGCCAGCACACCTGAACCGGTCCCATAACGAGGTTAGGCGCGTCCGTGCCTTTGCCGTCTGCGCGTCTCTTCTTGCGCCAGTTCCATTTCAAGGCCAAGCCACCGAGCATGGCCGCTTCGCTTGAGCCGGTTGTAGAACAGCCGATGGTACTGGCTGCTTGCGGGGAGTGCCACAGGTCGGCAAGCATGTGTACGCAGCGCTCTTCGATAGCAGCAGTCTGCGGGTATTCATCCTTGTCGATCATGTTCTTATCAGCGGACTCATCCATGATCTGTTTGACTTCAGGTTCGATCCAGGTCGTGCAGAACGTAGCGAGATTCTGGCCGGAATTGCCGTCGAGTATGAGTTGGTCGTGGATCGTTTGATAAACGGCTTGCGGGTCCTGCTTTGCCTCGGGGAACTCATAGGTCCCGGTCTCGTCGTTTAGGACTGAGGACTCAAGTTCGCTGGTTGGGCCAGCCTTGAGTTCCTCGGTATTGTGCAGGGGCATGCGTTCTCCTCTTTTTCTAACCTGACTCGCAAGTGTATGCGGAGTCAGGCAGAGCGCGCAAAAAAAAATAGTGAATCAGCGAAGCCCAGCGTTTAAATCTAAGAAATTTTCGGCACTGCTGAACCATCTTGATCGTCTAAACCGTCTGGATCATTCCGATGCTCCAGTGGAATCGCGACGGCCGGGTCTCGGCCGTTCACTTGGCGGTAGTGAAACCGTAGTTGTTCGGCTGGGGAACTCTACCACGGATTTGCTCAATAAAGCGCGGCACTTCCTGTTCGATCAGGTCCGCGCGATCCATCAACACGTAATGGCTGCTGTTCTTCGCAATGATCCTTTGGCTGCGTGTCGAAAGCTTTTTCAGGTCTTCCTGCATCTGGTTCCATACCGTTCCCAGCTCGGCGTCCTCGCCAACAAACTTCGCCGGGTCCTGCGAGAAGATTAGAATCGGCAAATCCCCGAACGGGCCCGAATGTACCGTTTCCGTTCCGGATCGATCGAAGTTGTCGCCTTCACCCGCAATCGTAGCGAAAGAGAGATGGCACAAAGACTCACCTGCCAGCCTGGCAGCCTGTCCATCGAAACCGAGAAGTGCGCGCGAACATGCTCCACGAAGACGCGGAATGCCCATGGAATAGATGAGCTGGTTTCGCAACGTCGTTCTCCAGTTCGGCAGCGACTTAACCATCTCTGCCTCGAATGCCGGGTTCCGATTTTGCCATGGTGTCGAACCGTCGACAAAAACCAGGCCCACTATGTTGTTGGGGTATCGCGAAGCAAACGCGCGCATGTAAATGCCAGAGATGGAGTGCCCCATCAGTACGAACGGGCCCGTGACCTGGGCTGTTTGCAGCAAGGAATGCAATTCATTGGCAATGCTGTTGGCATCGCGTGGAGCAGGGCCGGGGTCGCTCCACCCATAGCCAGCGCGATCATAGGAGCAAACGCGCGTCGTCTTCGCGAGTACCGGTTGCAAGCCGCCCCAGATAAGCCCGTCGTTGCCCAAACCGGAATCCAGAATGATCGTGGGAAAGCCGCTACCCATGCAGTCCATACGCATGGAGCGACCATTGACCTTGTAGATGGCGCCCGGCGGCGACTTACGAAAGTGATGCAGCAGAAGGGCATTGATTCCGCTGCTCGCGGCGACTGCGATGGAAACCAGGGCCACCAGCGAAAGGACGATGCGCTCCGTGAGTTTTCGCCCGGCAGAGTAGCTGCGGCTACGCAGTAGCCGAATGCGATGCAGCGCAATCCAGCTAATCAACAATCCAGCAAGTACCAGCAAAGCCGGCAGAACGACATAGTTGAAATCCATCGATCTATAGTATCGCCAGACGAATCATTACTCAGCCCGCAGTGTTTCTGCCGGGTCGATCCCGACGATACGCAATGCCGGCAATACGCTTGCGACTGCGGCAATCGAGATCAACAACGCAGGAACACTCACCCATGTCACCGGATCGTACGAACGGCATTGCCTGTCGCGGCGCCGGCCCGCATGTTGAGGCCTCCGGTACCTCCCCAGGAAGCGAGCGTTACTGACTTCAGGTTCGCCTGCAACAGCTCCCATGTTTTACCGTTGTGGCTATCGTCTTCTTCCGCCACGTGCCGGCCCATTTCTGAATTGCTGGCTTCGACATGCGACATCAGAATGCCAACGCGCTCTGGGTGCGGGTAGGGCAGAACTCGGAGCAGAAAACCATCGAGCAGGCTGAACACAGCAGAGTTGACCCCGATGGCAAGGGCAAGTGTGAGAATGACAGCCAGCGTAAATCCAATCGATCTGCGCAACTGGCGGCTGGCATACCGCAGATCCTGCAAGACATTTTCGATGAACCTGGTACCGCGTGCTTCGCGGCATTGCTGCGTTACTTGTTCTTTCCCGCCCAGCGTCACCTTCGCGCGGCGCATGGCCTCGTCTAGCCCGACCACCTGGCCCTCTTCCGCACGGTATTTCTCTGCCTGGCGATCCAGGTGATACTGCAACTCCTCAGCTAGCTCACGATCCAGATCTTTGTGGCGGAAGAGAGCCCGAAACCGAAACAACAGGTCGCTGAGCATAGTGATCTCCTCTAAGCGCGATCGAGCACGAGTCCGACCGCAGCCGCTAGTTTGCGCCAGGCCAGCGTTTCCGCTTCAAGTTGCTTATGGCCCTGGCGGGTAAGTTCGTAGTACTTGGCGCGGCGGTTGTTTTCACTCACCGCCCAGTGTGCCTTGATCCATCCGCGTCGCTCCAGACGGTGCAGAGCAGGGTAGAGGGAACCTTGCTGTACTTGCAGGGCATCGCGCGATATCTGCTGTAGCCGTTCTGAGATTGCCCAGCCATGGAGGGATTCCAGAGCAAGAGACTTCAGGATCAACAGATCAAGTGTGCCCTGAGGCAGTTCCAGCCGTTCATCAGCCACGCAATCTCTCCCCTTACACTTCTACAAAACAATAACCCGATTGGTGTAGAAGTGCAAGGGGAGCGGTGTCGCCCAGGCGGGAATCCAGAATAGTCATAAGGGGAAGCACTACCCCTGCAGTCCATACGCATGGAGCGGCCATCAATTTTGTAGATCGTGCCGGGCGGTGACTTACAAAAGTGAGGCAACAGCCAAGTCGATGCGGCCATACGCAATGCCGGGCGATACGTTCGCGGCAGTCCCTTATTTGATCGGATGAAAGGTTCTGCTCCAGCGGGTTTCATCGAAGAAGTGAATGAACTCGTGAAGGTTGGACTGAGCTCGCTCCGCCAGCGGTGCAACCTCCACTCCTGATTCAGGAATCGCAATGGACCAATAGACGAACAGCGGACGCCCCAGAATATTTTCCCGCGGCAGGAATCCCCAGTAACGGCTGTCCGCGCTATGGGTGCGGTTATCTCCCATCACGAAATATTGTCCGGATGGTACGACCAGGTCGTTGCCTTGGATATAGGTAGGGAGCACCGCAGACCATTCCTCAGTGACTCCAGGCTCAACCGAAGGGTTCACGGAAGGGAAGTCGTTTATGTAACTATCATAGCTCTCGGGCCTGGGTTTCGCCGCCTGCGGTTCATCCTGCGCCACTCCGTTCAGAAAGACAATGCCGTTGCGCAGGTGAATGCGGTCACCCGGAATCCCGATGACTCGCTTAACAAGAAAAGGGTGTTCACCATTGCGTTCTTCGATTGGCTTGTAGAACACAACAACATCTCCGCGCTTTACGTCGCGGTAGTGGAGAAACGGAGCCCACTGCGCAGCCGGCGCAAGGTTCTCGCGTTCGACAAGCACGTGATCGCCGGTAAGAAGAGTACTTGCCATCGACGAAGACGGAATGACGAAGTTTTGAAAGACGAAGGTGAGCATAAATAGCCCCACCGCCAGAACACTGCAGGTGGAGGCAAAGCCTTCCGTCGCTGTCTCTCGAGACTCTTTACCTTTTGCCGTACCTTTATCGGTCATGCTGGCTGTTCTCCGAAGCTTAAGCTCTACGTGCAGGTCGTTCGCAAGTAAGTTTAACACTCAGTTATTAGATCGTTATTAGACACAATTCCACCCACTCATTCTGCTGAAGGTCTGCCATGTACTGAAAGGGATGTCTGAGCTTCGAAATAAAGCTCTTTGCGGGGAGTGAAACAACCCGCCACCTTCTTTGCGCCTTCTCACCATTGTCAAAGGAGAGACCATGCACTGCAAGAAATGTTTTGTTTTCACTGCGCTGGCAGCAGCGTTATTTAGTTGCGCGGCGGCCGCGCCCGCCCAAGTTTCTATCAACGTTGGAATAGCCCCAGTCTGCCCCTATGGGTATTTTGACTACGCACCGTATGACTGTTCACCTTACGGTTATTACGGCCCCGACTGGTTTGTGGGAGGCATATTTATTGGCGCCGGCCCATGGTTCCATGGTGCTCATGGCTTTTACGGCCACGTCGATAACCGTTACGACCCGCGTCATGGTTATCATGGTCCGCTACCGGGCCGGGGAGAAGAGCAGTTCAATCACTTCCACGCGAATGAAGCGCATGACGGGCAAGGCCACGTAGGAAACGCACCCCATGAAGGCGGGGGCGAGCACTCCCTTCCCGGATATCACGGCGGCGCACCTCACGGCGGCGGCGGCCACAGCGGTGGTCACCGGTAGACAGGAATGCAATGCAACGGCAAAGGCTGCCCCTCGAAAAGGTGCGGCTTTTGTTTTTGTGCGTGAAATTCAAGGATTTCGCTGTCGAGCAAGTGCGGACCACCACTTCTTTGTGTGTTCCGAAATTTCAGTTGGTAAGGTATATAATCTTTACTGTAAGGGTGGCAGGTAAAGATGTCTGTAAATAGCACGATAAGCAGCAAGGGACAGATTACCGTCCCTCTCGAAATTCGGCGCCGCCTCGGCTTGAAGGAAGGCGATCGCGTGGAATTTGTTGTGGAAGGGGAGCAGACGATCTTTCGTCCGGTTCAGCCGGCCGAGAACGTTTTTGATCAATATGTCGGGGCGTTGCCTGCATTCCGCTCGAAGCGGGAAATCAATGCCTGGATAAGCGGTTTACGCGATGAGGAATCAATAGTCGAGTGAGAACGGCGATTGATACAAACATTCTGTCTGCGCTCTGGTCGAACGAACCCACGGCCGTGAATATTGCTCGCCAACTCGCCGAGGCAAAGGGACGAGGCGCACTCTTGATCTCGCCAGTCGTTTATGCTGAGCTGCTCGCGTATCCCAAAGCAGCAGAATTTTTTATCGAAGGCTTTCTTCAGACTACGGGCATCACCATCGATTTTGACCTGGACTCAACCGTGTGGCTGCACGCTGGCAAACGCTTTGCGCGCTATGCAAACCAGCGCCGCAGCCTGGGAGATCGAACACCCAAACGACTGCTTGCAGATTTCCTCATCGGTTCTCACGCATCTTTGCAGGCAGACCGGCTGATGTCTCTGGATGCAACTCGATACAAGCAATATTTTCCAGAATTGAAACTGGTCTAATATAGCCACTCAACCCGTCAGCCGAACCAGCTGCTCCGCTTCGATCCGCGTTCCCAGGATCGACACCTTGGGAATCTGCCCCCGCGCCATGGCCACTTCATCGCAACGATAGAGTCGCGGACAATTCTGGCAGTCCTTGTAAATCTTGTCGGGCAGGGCAGTGCGATCTTCCACCACGCGAAACCCATGCTTGAAAAAGAAATCGGGGATACGCGTAAACAGACACACGCAACCTACGCCATGGTCTTCCGCTTCAGCGAGCAACGATTTCAGCAACAGGCCGCCCGTACCTTTGCTCTTTGCTTCAGGCAGCATCACGATGGAGCGCACCTCAGCCAGGTGGGGGCCGTATAAATGCAGAGCGCCGCATCCCTGAAAAATACCCTGGGCCGATTCCGCGATCGTAAAGTCGCGAACGTTCTCGCAAATTTCTGCAAAGGCGCGCCGCAGCAGGGTGCCGTCCGAAGAAAGGCTATTCACCAGTTCATAAATGTTTGAAGCGTCCTGTAGTCTAGCCTTACGAATTTCCATCCATCTGTCCCATGGCCGCAGAAAGTCTTGCCTCCTGCGACGCCAATGCCTCATGCACCCGCCCTGCCGCCGTACCGCCAATCACATCGTGGCAATTCACGGTTGCGTCGAGGGTGATGCTTGAAAAAAAATCGGCTTCGAACTCTGGCCCGAACTGTTTCAGTTCGTCGAGCGTAAGGCCATCGAGTTCGCAGCCCTTCTCCAAACCATAGCGTACCGCAAGTCCAATTTTCTCGTGAGCCTTGCGAAAGGGAACACCCTTGTGCACGAGGTAAGTAGCCGCCGCCATGGCATTCAGGTATCCGGACTGGCAAGCAGCCTGCATGCGCGCCGTGTTGAAGCGAAGGGCAGCAGTAAACCTGGCCAGCAGGGCAGTCATCCGTTCCGCAGCGTCGGCAGCCAGAAAAACAGGCTCCTGGCTCTCCTGCAGGTCTTTGTTATAAGCCAGCGGAAGCCCCTTCAGGATCATCGTTATTGTCTGCGCCGCCCCGTTGATGCGGGCTACTTTGGCACGCACCAGTTCCGTAAGGTCGGGGTTCTTCTTCTGCGGCATCGCGCTCGATCCTGTCGAGAAGGCTTCGGGCAGCTCAACAAATCCGAACTCCGCCGTGGCATACAGAGTGATCTCTTCAGAGAACCGGCTGGCATGCAGGGCCACCATCGTCAGCGCCTGCAAAAACTCCAGGGCGAAATCGCGGTCGCTGGTCGCATCCATGCTGTTCGCCGTCGGAGCAAGGAAGCCGAGCTCTTTTGCGGCGATCGTGCGGTCCAGCTTAAGCGTGGCGCCGGCAACCGCGCCGGAACCGAGTGGACAATAGTTCAGGCGGCGGCTCAAATCTCCCAGGCGTGTCATGTCACGCAGCAGCATTTCGACGTAGGCCTGCAGCCAATGGGCTACCAGCACCGGCTCCGCCCGTTGCAAATGGGTATACGCGGGCATCGTTGCGTCGCCCGCGGCGGCAGCCTGCGCTGTCAGTGCCCGCGACCACTCCGCAAGATGGCCGGCGATGATCGCGCACTGCTCGCGCACAAAAAGGCGCAGATCGGTCGCAATCTGTTCATTGCGGCTGCGGCCCGTGTGCAGCTTGAATCCAAGATCGCCGATGCGGGCGACCAGTTCCATCTCTACAAAATGATGAATGTCTTCCGCTTCGGTGCGGCCATAAATATCGCTGGCCGGCCGCTTCGCATACTCGTCGCGCAGCGCGTCGAGCGTGCTGACAATGGTCTGGAGTTCTGCGGAAGTAAGAATCCCCGCTGCGGCGATGGTCCGCGCGTGCGCCTTGCTGGCGGCTACTTCCTGGGGAAGCAATCGCCAGTCAAATACCAGAGAACGCTGCCACTGTTCGAAGTCCTGGTCGAGTGGCTCGCGAAAGCGGCCTGACCACATCTTCATCGGACACCTAAATAAGCAGAAACAACTTTATTCGACATAGCGGAATTCCTTATATGAATAAAAGCCCAGGCCGGTCCTTCACCGGCTTAACGTTGCAACAAAGTTTCGTTACGGGATCGTTTTAACGCGGAGCAACTTCGCGAGCACCTGAAAGTCCTCCCAGAAGCAGGACCATCAGCGCCTTTTGAGCATGCAACCGGTTCTCCGCCTGTTCAAAAACCAAAGACTGGGGACCGTCCAGCACGGCATCTGTAACTTCCGCATTGCGATGCGCAGGCAGGCAGTGCATAAAGACAGCGTGCGGCGCAGCGTGCGCCATCAATGCCTCGTTCACCTGGTAGGGCTTGAAGATGGGCGCTCGCTTGGTCACCTCGTGCTCAAAGCCCATGCTGGTGCAAACGTCGGTGTAGATTGCATCAGCACCGCGCACCCCCGCCACTGGATCATGGGTAAGGGTGATGGTTGCCCCGGACTCCTCGGCAATCTTGCGAGCCTTCTCGATGATTTCCTGCTTCGGGTAATATCCCTTAGGCGACGCTATGGTGCAGTGCGCACCCAGCAGGGCAGCGGTCAGCATCAATGAGTGACAGACATTGTTACCATCGCCGATATAGGTAAAGTGCAGGCCGCGAGCCGTACCGAAGCGTTCTTCAATCGTCATGAAATCGGCGAGTGCCTGGCAGGGATGCTCCAGATCGCTGAGCGCATTGACGACCGGGCAGCGCGCATACTCCGCCATTTCGGTAATGGTCTCGTGAGCATAGGTGCGCAGCACAATCAAGCTAACCCAGCGCTCCACGTTTCGCGCCATATCCGCCAGCGACTCGCGCTCCCCCAGGGGCGACTGCGTCTGGTCCACAAACATCGCCGATCCGCCCAGCGTATTCATGCCGGCTTCAAAGGTGAGCCGTGTACGCAGAGAGGCTTTCTCAAAAAACATCACCATTTGCCGTGCATCGAGTGCGAAGCGATAGTCGGCCGGCGAGGCCTTGATGGTGTGCGCGAGTTGCAGAATGGCGGCAATCTCTGACCGCGACAGATCCGAAATCGAGCAGAGGTCCCGCCCGGCTAAAGTCATCTTGGCGTCAGCAAGCGCGTTGCCCTCCCCCGCTGTGATTTTCTCTTCGACGAAAGCTTTGCTAGCCATTCTTGGTTTCCCCCATCCACGAGCTATGTGTGGTGTGATGCGCTTCGGCAAGGCCGGGCGCGGCTTCTTCCGTCAAGATGTCGTTCAGTGCGGAGATCGCTGCATCCACGTGCTCGTGACCCATAAGATACGGCGGCAGAAAACGCAGAACCGTCTCGCTGGTGCGGTTGATCAGGATGCGCCGCTCCAGCATGCGGGCGACGATCTTTTTTGCCAGGTCAGCGGAATTCATCTCGACCGCCAGCATGAGCCCCATGCCGCGCACATCCACTACGCTCTCGTGCCTGGCAGCAAGGTCGTGCAATTGGTGTTTGAAGTATCCACCCGTCTGCTGAATGTTCCCGAGCAATGACTGTTGCTCGATGGCGTCGATCACGGCGATGGCAACGGCGCAGGCCAGCGGCCCGCCGCCGAAGGTGGTTCCGTGCAAGCCAGGATGCATGGCGCGCGAAGCCTCTTCACTGCAGAGCATTGCTCCCAGCGGCAGACCGCCGGCGATTGGCTTGGCCAGGGTGGTGATGTCCGGCTGAATCCCAAAATGCTGGTAGGCGAACCACTTGCCCGTCCGGCCCAGTCCCGATTGAATCTCATCGGCGATCAGCAACGCGCCTGTCGACTGCGTAAGTTCACGCGCCACTGAGAAAAACTCCTGCGACACCGGCCGGATTCCGCCCTCGCCCTGCATCGGCTCGATCAAAACAGCGCAGACTTCATTCGAGAAGCTCGCGCGCAGATGCTCCACATCGTTGAAGCGCACAAACTCCACCCCAGGAATCAGTGGCTGAAACGGCTCGCGATATTTCTCTTTATGAGTGGTCGAGACCGAGCCCATCGTGCGCCCGTGAAAGCTGTTCTCCAGTGCAAGAAACTTCGTACCCACCCCGTGGCCTTCGCTGCGCTTCAAGCCGGAGTAGGCGCGCGCCAGCTTCATCGCTGCTTCCCACGCTTCTGTCCCGCTGTTGCAGAAGAAGGCGCGGTCCAGTCCGCTGCGTTCCGTGAGGCGCGAGGCCAGCTCCGCCTGCCCCTCATGAAAGTACAGGTTTGAAATATGCACCAGCTTGCGGCTCTGCTCCGCGATGGTTTCGGTAATGGCCGGGTGACCATAACCCAGCGCGTTGACGCCGATGCCGCTCAGCAGGTCGAGATAGCGTTCGCCGTTCTCGTCGATCAGGTACATGCCCTGGCCATCGACAAACAAAATCGGATTGCGCTCGTACGTGGGGAGGAGAAGTCTGGCCTCTGCCGCCTGTATCGATTTGAGCTTCATGCCACCATCACCTCAGTCCCTTGAATGACCCGTGTCGAGCACAGATCCGGCAATACCGATGCCGCGTCCGCCGGAAGAATGCGTACCCGCTTTACACCTGCCAGCAGCGCTTCGCGGCAGGCTCCCAGCTTGGGTAGCATGCCGCCGCTGATCACCGCGTCCTGGGTAAGGCGGCCGATCTGGTCCACGCTCAACCAGCGCATCACCTCGCCGTTTGCCCCGCGCACACCGGGTACGTCGGTCAGAAACACCAGCGTATCGGCCTTGCATGCGACGGCGCACGCCGAGGCCATTTCATCCGCATTGATGTTGTAGTACTCGCCATCGAAGCCGAGCGCCAGGCTCGAGATCACCGGCACCGCGCCCATCTTCCAGATCGCGTCGAGCCAGCGCGGATCAGAAGAAACGATCTCGCCCACGAAGCCCAGATCCGGAGTCGTGCGTTTTTTGCGTGCACGAAAAATCAAGCCGTCTCCGCCAGAAAGCCCGACGCCTGCCTGGCCATGACCCCCCAGTGCGGCGACCAGTTGCTTATTCACCCGGCCACTCAGAACCATCAGAGCGGCATCGCGCGTTTCTGCATCGGTGATGCGCAGGCCGGCGATGAACTCACTCGTCTTACCCATCTGCTTCAACGTGCGGGTCAGCGCCGCGCCCCCGCCGTGCACCACGGCTACCTGGTTTCCGTCCTTCGCCAGGGTAGCGATCGCCCGCGCACAACCGTGCAGCAGCGTCTGATCTTCCAGCGCCGCGCCTCCGAGCTTGACGACAAATTTCATGCCAGTCCCTCCGCCTCGTCCCAACCGCACATCAGGTTCATGTTCTCGACCGCCTGCCCCGCGGCCCCTTTCAGCAGGTTATCCAAACAGGAGACGACAATGCATCGTCGCCCGTCCTTCGCCAGCTTGAAACCGATGTCGCAGTAGTTGGTGCGCACGGAGTGCTGTATCTGCGGCAAATGTGAACTTGCTTTCCCCTGACTAAAGACGCGTACCAGGGGGCTTCCGGTGTAAAAATTGCGATAACATGCGTCCACCTCCGCAGCCTCTTTCTTCTCGCGGAAAGTTACGTACGTCGTCGAGAGAATGCCGCGCGGAATCGGTAACAGATGCGGTGTGAAAATGATCTGTGACTCATCGACGCCGAGCTGTTCCACCATCTCCCCCATATGCCGGTGGCCGAAGACCGCGTAGGCGGAAAGATTGTCGGCCGCGTACATGAAGTGCGTCGTCGCGGTGGGGGACTTGCCCGCACCCGAAACCCCCGACTTCGCATCGCAGATGATGCCTCGATCCAGATCAAGCCAGCCCGAAGCAACCAGCGGCTTCAGCGCCAGAATGACTGAGGTCGCATAGCATCCTGGGTTGGCCACCAGGTCCGCCTTGCGAATCGAATCGCGGTGCAATTCCGGCAGTCCGTACACGCTCCTGCTCTGGATCTTCTCGGCCAGCGCCGCGTCCTCATCGTGAAACTTGTAGATGGCGCGATTCTCATGCGCCCGCAGCCGCCACGCCCCGCTCAAGTCGATGACACGCAAGCCGTGAGCCAACGCTTCCGGCGCCCAGTTGCGCGACTGCTCATGCGGAGTAGCCATGAACAGCAGCTCCACGCCACGGTCCTTCAACAATTCCCAGGAGAAGGGTTCGACCATCAGCCCCGAACTTCCGTTGTTGGCGTTGCCGCGGTTACCGGCAAGCTGGGGATGGATGTCGGTCAAGAGAACAGGCTCCGGATCCCGGCCAACAAAAACCGGCGGCTTGCCTTTGAGCGCGGGATGGTGCAGCAGCAAGCGGGCCAGTTCCATGCCGGCGTAGCCGCTTACTCCGGCAACCGCAATGTGTGAGGTAGTTTTCTTCATTACCCGATCATCACTTCCAGGCGATCCATCAACACCGCCGCCCGCTTTTGGTCGGGACAAATAATCAGCACCGTATTATCACCGGCGATGGTCCCAACGACCTCAGGCCACTCTTCGCCATCGATGGCGAGGGCGACCGGTTGGGCACTGCCACTGGTCGTGATCAGCACCAATTGATTAAGCGCCTGCTTCACTCTCAGGCCGAAGCTCTTCAGCATCTCGTCGGTCTGCGGCAGGTCATCATCTTCATATGCGACGCCGTTGGGCACGGCATAGCCGTTCGGTCCTTTAGAGAGATGCAACTCATGGATATCGCGCGAGAGTGTAGCCTGGGTCACTTCGAAGCCACGCTTGACCAGGCGTCGACGCAACTCGTCCTGGCTACCGATGGGGGCGCCGGCGACGAGTTCGCGAATGGCCGTGTGCCGGTCCTGCTTCATGGCGCCCTCAATTCAAAAGTCAGAGCGCGGCCCCGGGGCCGCGCTCGGTGTGCATAAAAATACATTTACATGTATAAATATACATAAGACCTTTGTCAACGAAGGGATTTTTTCTTTTTTACGGAAAAGTCACGGGAGCGCCCACATCGCCCCGAAAGATCGTCCCCCTGGAAGATCGGTATCGTTCGTTGTAATGCTAAAGATGGTGCAAAAGAAAAATTTGAATGCCGAGTGCTTGTAACGGCAACGGGGATTATAGTTACGTATGGGTTTCTTTGCCTCAAAACCGCTGCAGCGCAGCCTTACCCCTAACCTGCTGGATTCACGTTTCGACCACGACTCCTGTGGCGTCGGATTCGTGGCCACGCTGCGCAATCAGCCCACTCACGAAATTCTGACTCAGGCCCTTACCGCGCTGGCCCGTCTGGCGCATCGGGGTGCGATTGCCGCCGACGGCAAAAGTAGCGACGGCGTCGGCATCATGACCGCGATTCCGCGCGATTTTCTCCTCGCTTCTACCGGACTCAAGCTCGACGCCGGTCGTCCGCTGGGCGTGGGCGCCGTCTTTTTCCCTGGCGAAGCAGCCGAGGGTGAGCGGGCGCTCGACAAAGCCCTGGCCGCGCAAAATCTTCGAGGTTCTGGCGTGGCGCGTGGTGCCCACGCGCGAAGAAATCCTGGGCGAGATTGCTCTGTCCAGTATTCCCGTCATCCGCCAGGTTCTGGTCACGGCGAGCGATCCGGCAAATTTTGAGCGCCGCCTCTACCTGGCGCGCAAGCAGTTCGAGCGCGAAGCGCAGGACTCCAGTGTTCCGGCGGCCGGCTACGTCTGTTCGCTTTCTTCCTCCTCGCTGGTCTACAAGGCGATGTGCGCCGGGCGCCTTTTGGCCGATTTCTATCCCGATCTGGCGCACCCGGCGTACGTAACGCCCTTTGCCATCTTCCACCAGCGCTACGCCACCAACGTCGCGCCCTCGTGGGACCGAGCGCAGCCGCTGCGCACTCTGGCGCATAACGGAGAAATCAACACCGTCTGGGGCAACCGCGGCCGCATGGATGCTCGCGCCGCCACCATTCCATTGGAGTGCCACCCAATCCTCACCGAGGATGGATCGGATTCCACCAGCCTCGACGAAGTAGTCGAGTTGCTGGCCCGCAACGGACGCAGCGTAGCCGAGGCAGTCAGAATGTTGCTGCCGCCCGCTGGCCGCAATAAGGATTCAGCTTTCCTGCGCTATCATGCCGACCTGGTTGAGCCGTGGGATGGCCCGGCCGCCCTGGCATTCGCCGACGGTCATCTCGTAGGCGTGGCCCTTGACCGTAACGGTCTCCGCCCCTGCCGATTCTTCCTGACGGAAGACGCCCTGGTCGTCGCCGGCTCTGAGGCCGGCCTGGTTGACCTCGATCCCGAGCGCATCATTCATAGCGGCCGTCTTGGCCCGGGAGAAATGCTGGTCGCCGATCTCGACGCGCATCAGCTCTTAGAAGACGATCAGCTACTGAAGGAATTCGATCGCTTCACCACCTACGGCACACTGGTCGAGGACACGCCGCTCGAACCGGCTGCCTTCACGCCCGCCGTCGAAGACCTGACCCAGCTGCAGCAGGCTTTCGGTTATACGCGCGAAGACGTCCGCATGGTGCTTGCGCCCATGGCCAGCGACGGCAAAGACGCCGTGTGGTCCATGGGCGACGATACCCCGTTGGCTCCGCTGGCTCACGCGCCTCGGCCGGTCTACGCCTACTTCCGGCAGCGCTTCGCCCAGGTAACCAACCCGGCCATCGATCCGGTGCGTGAATCGATCGTCATTCAACTGCACACGCGTCTCGGCCCCTGGCCGCACATTCTCAACACCAAGGCGCGCATTCCCGGGCTCTCCCTGGAGTCGCCGTTTCTTTCACTCGGCCAGATGCACACGCTGCGCAATCGCGAACACTCTTTGGCCGACGAGATGCCGCTTGCGGTTCTCGACTGCGCCTTTGCGCCCACCTGGACCCTGCGCCGGGCGATCGACGATCTGTGTGCCCGAGCCATTGAGCTGGTGCAGGGCGGGGCAGCGATTCTGCTTCTCAGTGACCGGGTCACCGCGCAAGCAGGCGCCCGCGCAGAACTTCTCCCCATCCCCATGGCCCTGGCCACCGGCGCCGTGCATCACGCCCTGGTGAACGCCGGGGTGCGCACACATGCCGGGCTCACCGTTGAGTCGGGCGATTGCCGCGACCTGCATCACGCCGCGGTTCTCTTCGGCTTCGGCGCAGGCGCCGTCTGTCCATGGCTGGCGCTCGAAACCGCACGCAGCGTGGACGCGGAAAAAGGCGAAGCCAACATGCTGCATGCCTTCGACCTCGGCCTGGCAAAGATCATGTCGAAAATGGGCATCTCGGTCATCGACAGCTACCGCGGCGCGCACCTGTTCGACATTCTCGGTCTCGACAACGACGTGGTGGAATTGTGCTTCGCCGGCACGCCCTCACCCATCTCAGGCATTGGCTTTGCCGAGCTCGAAGTGGCGCTGCGCGAGCAGTGGGCCGCGGCCCACGAAGAGCTGCCTGCTCTGGTGAATGTTGCTCCCCAACAGGCGCAACCGCCGACCGCTACAGCGCAACAGCCCCTGGCTCCCGCCCAGCTCAGGGTTCTGCCCGATTACGGCTGGGTACGTTTCCGTAAAGACGATCACGCCGAACCGCATAGCTGGCAGCCGCAAACCGTCAAGGCTTTGCAGATCGTTACCGGCACCGCTCGCGGTGCGGTAGCCTCGGCTGCAGATCCCGCTCAGGCCTGGACCAACTTTGGCGTCCTGGCGGCGGAAAACAAGCCCACGGTCCTGCGCGATCTTTTGGAGATTCGTCCCGCGGCTGCTCCGCTGCCGCGGGACGAGGTAGAAAAAGCGCCGGCCATCGTTAGCCGCTTTATCGCATCCGCCATGTCACTGGGTTCGCTCAGTCCAGAGGCGCACCAAACCATCACCGAGGCGATGAATCGGCTCGGTGGGCGCTCCAACACCGGCGAAGGAGGGGAAGATCCAGTCGTTTATCCCGCCTACCCCGGCGCGCCGGCGATTCTGAACAATAAGGTGAAGCAGGTAGCTTCCGCCCGCTTCGGCGTCACTGCTGAGTATCTCGCCCACGCCGAGGAGATTGAAATCAAGATCTCCCAGGGATCGAAACCCGGCGAGGGCGGCCAGTTGCCCGGCCACAAGGTCACCGAGCTGATCGCTCGTCTGCGCCATTCGCAACCGGGTGTCACGCTCATCAGTCCGCCGCCGCACCACGACATCTACTCGATTGAAGATCTGGCTCAGTTGATCTTCGATCTCAAGCGCGTCAATCCGCGCGCGGCCATCGGCGTCAAGCTGGTCTCCGGCTGCGGAGTGGGCACGGTCGCCGCCGGTGTAGCCAAAGCTTACGCCGACTACATCGTGATCGCGGGTCACGCCGGCGGTACAGGCGCGTCCCCTCTGTCCAGCATCAAGTACGCGGGCAATCCCTGGGAACTCGGCCTGGCGGAAGCGCAACAGGTACTGATGCAAAATGGACTTCGTGGGCGTGTGCGCCTGCGTTGTGATGGCGGTCTGCGCACTGGCCGCGATGTTCTCATTGCGTCGTTGCTGGGCGCCGATGAATTTGCTTTCGGAACCGCCGTGCTGGTTGCTCTCGGCTGCGACATGGCGCGCCAGTGTCACCTCAACACGTGTCCTACGGGCATTGCCACGCAACGGCCCGATCTGCGGGCCAAGTTCCGCGGCAAGCCGGCCAACGTGATCCGCTTCTTTGAAGAGCTCACCCGCGACCTGCAGATGCTGCTGGCCAGCCTTGGCTTGCCTTCGCTCGAAGCCGCGACCGGCCGCGTCGATCTGCTAGAGCAAGTGAGCCACGCCGGCGGACTCGACCTGAGCCCGCTGTTAGCTCCGGCTCAGCAAGGGCACGTACGCTGGCAGGGGCAGCGCAATCGCCGTCCCAGCGACCATGCCGCGATCGACAATGAATGGGTACAGCCGGCCATGGCCGCGCGGGCTGCGGGGCAGCCTTTCTCGGTGGAGGCCACCATCGCCAACCAGCACCGCACGCTCGGCGCGCGCCTGGCAGGCGAACTGGTTTGGCACGGACTACACCACACGGTTACTCCGATGAACTTCAAGTTGACCGGAATCGCCGGCCAATCGTTCGGAGCATTTGCGATCCCGGGCATGAGCCTGGTGCTTGAGGGCATGGCGAACGATTTCGTCGGCAAGGGCCTTTGCGGAGGAGAACTCATCCTTCGCGGGCAAGGCCGCGCGGCGCGGCAAAGCGAACTGCACGTGATCCTCGGCAACGTGGCACTCTATGGAGCCACCGGTGGCACGCTGTTCGCCGCTGGGCGCGCTGGCGAACGCTTCGCTGTGCGCAACTCCGGAGCACTTGCGGTGGTCGAAGGCATTGGCGACCACGGCTGCGAGTACATGACGGGTGGCACCGTTGCTGTGCTTGGTTCCACGGGCCAGAACTTCGGCGCCGGCATGACAGGTGGCCTGGCCTGGGTCTTCGACGAGGATGGCACGTTCCTTTCGCAGACCCGTTATCACACCAGCTTCCTTACGCCGGAACCGTTCTCTGAGCTGGACGAGGCTGCGGTGGACGATCTGCGTAAGCTGATCGAACTCCACGCCGAAAAGACAGGCAGCACGCGCGCCCGCTGGATCCTCGCCGACTGGGCGAATCTGTCCGGCAAGTTCGTGCGCTTAACCCCTCTACCGCAATCCTGATCCTTCACCATCCGTGCCGGTAACCAAGCCTGCTGCCCCGTATCTCCCAACACGTTTCGCCGGGAGATACGGGGAGCACGCAGCAGGTCGTGCCATAAATGCTGCAAAACTGATGTGGGCAGCCTCGCCGCAGCGAGCAGCCTCGCCGCAGCGAACATTAGCCCGGTACGTAACTTCCTTGCAATGAATCCGGCTTTAGTTGAGAGCGTGACTGATACTGGGGCCACAACCGAACAGCCCTGGACTGGCCCGGCTTGCCGTGGGAGGGACGTCTGAAAGTAGCCCGGAATTTCATCCCATAAGCGCTAACTTATGGGTGAAGTTTTCTTCCAAACCTTCACAAAGCCGTCATTCTTGTAGCGAAGCGCAGCGAAGTGGACGGACGTTTCTCTCCGCCAGCAACCCAGTCAGAGCAAAGCGCAACCCTAGACTTTGTCATCCCGACCGGAGCGCAGCGAAGTGGAGGGACCTGCGGTTTCTTTCGTCCACGCGTCGCTAAGATCGGCCCAGGTAGGGTTCATCTGCTCAATGAGCCAAATCTTCTTTTCTCTTCTCCAGCGCTTGATTTGTTTTTCCCGGCTGAGTGCGTCTCCCACGTATTGGTAGTGTTCGAACCATACAAGACGATTGCATCGATCCGTTTCAGTAAAGCCGGGGGTGGCTGCGTCTCGATGTTCGGTCACCCTACGTCGAAGGTTATTGATTATTCCGCAGTAAAGCACATGCGTTCGGCTGGCAACGATGTAGGCGTAGTAATGATGCTCACGCTTGGCCATCGCTAGATTCCGTTTGGGGAAAGGTTGCGCTGCGCCCGGTCGGGATGACAAGTCTGAGGGCGGCGCTTTCAAGCGACATTTGTCAGAGGAGGAAACCGCAGATCCCTCCACTGCGCTGCGCTCCGGTCGGGATGACAAGTCTGAGGGCGGCGCTTTCAAGCGACATTTGTCAGAGGAGGAGACGAACGGCAGGTCCCTCCACTGCGCTTCGCTCAGAATGAACGACTTTGTGGTGAGTTGGAGTTTCAAAAAACCAGCGTCTTCTCGGATTTCGATGTTTCCAAAACAAGTTAGCGCTTATGGGACGCAGTCCTGGGTAGGATACGCAACGGGATCAAGTCCCGACCTGCCCCGGCGTAGCCGTGGGAGGCCAAGTAGAAAAACCATGCCTATGAAGAACCCGCCTCATCCTGGGGATTCCATTCGGACGGAGATTATCGAAGCCACAGGGCTGACGGTGACAGCGGCGGCAATAGCGTTGCGCGTCTCGCGTCCTACGTTGTCCAGTCTGCTCAACGGCAAGGCCGACCTCTCCGGGGATATGGCGCTCCGTATCGAGAAAGCCTTTGGAGTAAAGATGGACACGTTGATGCGTATGCAGTCGTCTTATGACATTGCCCAATCGCGCAAGCGTGAGAATCAAATTCGAGCGCCGCGCATTTCCGTGTTGGTCGCCACGCATTAGAGCAGGCACGATTGTCGGCGTGAAGGTTTTGTGTTACGGCGCGACTTTAGTCGTGCCATAAATACCGCAAAATTGATGTGGGCTTTACAGGCTCGGGAAAACCTCACTTCTTTGAAGGGTACGGGCTTCAGCCCGTATATAACTCCCTTGCAATGAGTCCGGCTTTAACCGCTGAGGGAACATCCTGCATTTACGGCTAGTCTTTCGCCGATGCAGCACCCGTTGCCTGAACAAGCTTGATATTTATTTTGCGAAAATACATTAGCGAACTGACATGCCGGGAACCGCAACGGCGCGGTTGAGAAAGGCTCACGCCGCAACCCACCCGTGCATCACAGGATTCCTCACCAACCTCCCATTCACCTGCAAACGACACACTACGGCGTACAATCGACAGGCGTTTGGGAACCTGTTCATCATGTTCAAACTGGAAACTTTAGTCGACGTTATCGCACTGGTAGCCGCCAGCAAGCGCGACCGCACCATTCTCTGGCAGGATGCATCCGCTAACTGGCATCCCATGGCAAGCGACGAACTGATCGCCCGCGTCTACACCCTGGCCCGCGCCTTCGCTTCGTGGGGCATCGTAAAGGGCGACCGCATCGCCATTCTGGCGGAGAACCGTTGGGAGTGGCCGGTTGTAGACTTCGCCACGCTTTCTCTGGGAGCGGTGGATGTCCCCATTTACCCCACCCTGACGGCTGAGCAGATCTCCGGGCTTCTCATCGATTCGGGTGCGCGCATCGTGGTTGTATCCACAGAAGCGCAGTACCGCAAAATAGCATCCATTTGCCACCACACGGCGCTCGAGCGAATCGTGATCATGGATGACATCGCTGGTATCGAGAGCACGCTCACCGTCACTCCACTTTCGTCTTTGCTGCGTGACGCGGTGGCGCCGGCAGATATACCGTCATGGCTGCACAGCGCCCCGGTCGCGCCGCAAGACCTTGCAACCCTTATCTACACTTCGGGTACGACCGGCGAATCCAAAGGCGTCATGCTCACCCATGGCAACATCGCCTCCAATCTGAATCATTCCACCCGCACCTTTACCTGGGACACCGGCTCTTTGTGCATCTCGTTTCTGCCGCTGTCGCACATCACGGCCCGTCATCTCGACTACGCGCTTTTCTGTTACGGCTCCACGTTGGCCTATTGCGGAAACTTCGACCGGTTGCCTGCGGCTCTTACGGCCCTCCACCCGACCGTGTTCGTTGCCGTCCCTCGCGTCTACGAGAAGATTCGTGAAGAGGTCCTGCGCCGCGCAAACAGCAAGCCGGCAGTCAAGAAACTCTTCACCTGGGCCCTCGCAACCGGACATCGCCAACGCGAGAACATTCTGCGAGGAAAAAGACCGTCCTCTCTCCGCTGGTGGCTGGCCGATCGCCTGGTCTTCCAGAAAGTGAGACAGGCCTTCGGCGGCGCAGTACGCGACTTTATCGCCGGCGGAGCGCCCCTGGGCACTGACACGGCAGGGTGGTTCGCCGACGTAGGCATCCGCATTTTCGAGGGCTATGGTCTTACCGAAACCTCACCCGTCCTCGCCCTCAACAACGCGAAAGACCACCGCATCGGTTCCGTCGGTAAGCCGATCGAGTCTGTCGAGTACCGCCTCGCTCCGGATAATGAACTGCTGGTGCGCGGTCCTTTTGTCTTCGTGGGATATTGGCACAAGCCGCAAGCGACCGCCGAAGCCATCGAGCCGGACGGTTGGTTTCACACCGGCGACATTGCTCGTCTGGATAAGGATGGCTTTCTCTACATCACCGATCGCAAAAAGGAGTTGATCAAGACCTCTGGCGGAAAGATGATCGCGCCCCAACCGATCGAGGGCAGGCTGAACGCCAGCCATTTGGTTGCGCACGCGGTCGTCGTGGGGGATCGCCGTAAATTTCTATGCGTCCTCATCGCGCCGAATTTCCCTGCGCTCGAGAACCTGGCACTCCAGAAGGGAATCGCATTCTCTTCGCGCGCCGATCTGATCGCGAACCCTGCGGTGCAGGCGGAGTACTACGCACTCATCCACAGCCTGAACGAGACTCTGGCAAACTTCGAAACCATCAAGCGTTTCCATCTTGTTCCCGACGAATGGTCCATGGCCTCCGGCGAACTCACGCCGACGATGAAGCTGCGCCGTCGCGTCGTCGTCGAGCGCTATGCGCCGGAAATCGCAGACTTCTACCAAGACGAAGCCACCGCCCATCGCTAAAGCGTTTTCGCAGACCTGTTCGCAGATCTGGAGAGCGAAACACTCGTCCATCGCTTCAGGTTATCTCTCCAGGTTGTTGATTATGTGGAAGCATGCCTGCGTCTCGGCCGGCCCACTCTAACCTGCATTTCTCACCATCAGGGATGAGAGGAGCGACGAGGCTGCTCGCTACGGCGAGGCTGTGTTGTGCGGTGGCCGGGCAGCGCAATCAACCTGCGGGTGCCCCATCCTTGACGGTGCTTTTCGGGCAAGGGTGGGAATCCACAAATCTCCACCGCACACTGTCGTGGTAACCCACCCTTCGCAAAAAAAACGCGAAGGATGGGGCACGGCGGATTCAAGGGTCAAGTGCAACAAAATTAGCTTCACGTTGATCCGCACATAAGCGCAATGCGTGGAGTGAGATAGGGGGCGATGCGCTGAACTGGTCTATGGAAAAGCTGGAAAGCAAAGGACGCTTCCCACTTTGCCCACAGACCCGGCTGCTGCTGCTGGCCTTCCTCTCTTGAAGACCAGAAGAATCACGTTCCCACGATTTGTTGCACTTGGAGTTTGAATCCGCCCACCCGCAGGTTTGTTACACTCTCCGGCCAGACGACATCGAGCCGCGTTTCTCTATCGTTCTCAACCGTGTGAGAAATGCAGGCTAAATAACGCGTCCACCCCCGATTGGATTCCAAGCCACTCCGCAGTATGATTCACAAGGTGCTACACGCGCGCCGCAGCGTAGAATCCGCGCGAAGCAAACGCACCGGAAGGTCCAGGAGAACAAGCAAAATGCGAGTTGGAATATTGACCGGAGGCGGCGACTGCCCCGGACTGAATGCGGTGATTCGTGCCGCTGTGCGCAAAGGTATCTTTCACCACAACGATGAGTTCGTTGGCTTCATCGAGGGCTGGCGCGGCGTCGTAGAAAACAAGACCAAGCCCCTCACGCTGGAGACGGTCTCAGGAATCCTGCAACTGGGCGGCACCATTCTGCGCACCTCGCGCACCAATCCGCGCAAGATGGAGGGCGGCATCGACAAATGCATCGCCACCATCAAGGCGAACAATCTCGACGCGCTCATCACCATCGGTGGCGATGACACCCAGGGTGTGGCCAACGCGCTGGTGGAAAAGGGAATCAAGGTTGTCGGAGTTCCCAAGACCATCGACAACGATCTCAGCGGAACCGACGCCTGCTTCGGCTTCGACACTGCGGTTTCGATTGCCACCGAAGCCATCGATCGTCTGCACTCCACGGCGGAAGCGCACAACCGGGTCATCGTGTGTGAAGTCATGGGCCGTGACGCTGGTTGGATCGCCATCACTTCTGGAATCGCCGGTGGCGCCGATGTGATCATGGTGCCGGAAAAGCCGATCGACATCGACGCAGCCGTGAAGATCATCAAGGAGCGCCACGATCGCGGCAAGCTCTTCTCCATCGTCGTCGTAGCCGAGGGCGCCAAAATCCCCGGCACAGACAAACTGGCTACCCTCGGCGGCAAGGTCGACGCGTTCGGTCACGCCCGCCTCGCCGGCATCGGCCAGGCCGTGGCTGAGTTGATTGAAGAAAAGACCGGCTACGAAACGCGCTCTGTGAATCTCGGTCACACGCAGCGCGGAGGCACGCCAACTGCTTACGATCGCATGCTGGCCACGCGCTACGGCTCGGCTGCTATCGATCTCGTGCATGAAGGAAAGTTCGGCCGGCTGGTGGTATTGCGTGGGACGGAGATCACCAACATCCCGTTGGCTGACGCGATCGCCAAAACGCGAACGATAGGTGACGATCTGATTTCTCTTGCTGCCGGCTTGCAACCGGAATTGTAGCTTTCGGAGCCCTGTGTGCGGCGCACAGGGCTCTGGTTTAACTCCAATGAATGAGCAGGATGCATGGAATACCTAATGTGCAGGATGAACTATCCGGCATTGTGGCACCAAGACCGATACGATGTCCTTCGTAACCGCCCAACTGACCTCGGTAACGCATCGCAACCGCGCCGATTCTGCTACGCTCCTATCCGGACTCGTAGAAAGCCGAGAAAGCCTTAAGACTCCCCGCAATTCGCGATAACTTCTTGTGTTGCGGGGTGAAAACGCGGTATATACACAACGGCGGGTTTGTCGTCTCGCGCGGTCCAGAAGTTCCCGGAGGAAAGAACGCTTCGATGAGAACCACACCGGCGAGAGACGAGATGCGCGAAGTGATGGATATTCGTATCGCTTCTGATTATCTCGGCATAAGTCCTGACACACTTTACAAATATGCTTCAGATGGTTTTGTGCCTGCTTTCAAACTAGGCAATCGCTGGCGCTTCAAGCGGTCACGTCTGGATCAATGGATGGATCTGCAGTCATCGCAGGGCGCGCAGCCGCGCCGTGTGGAACCTGCTGAAGTTGCCCAGCCGAGAAAGCCGCAATCCGTCGTTACCCGGCAGAAGAGAGCGGTGGCCGCCGCAGGCCGCTAGATAGTCCAACTTCCGCGATGCCGACCGGGTACGGTTATGCTGCTTCTGTTCTGATCGCACGATACGAACCCGGTACCCGCAAGAGTGGGATGTTGCAGAGTCCATCGGTTGCCCCATCCCCCCGGATTTCCCGTCGAGTTCCGTGAGCGAGATGTCCTTCATGCGGCTTTCCTTTGAAGAAAGCCGCACACGCTGATATGTCCAGCTTAGCGTGCGGGAAATCCGGGGTCCTTGCCTGCTTCTCGGCAAGGGCGGGGGTGCCACGGACCTCAGCCGGCAAACTTCGGGCCTCTCACAGAATTCTCATCTCGTCTGCCCAACCTGCCGTGGGACTGATTGCGGAACAAGGGAGAAGCCCAGCGTCGAGAGACCTGGGTTTCTCTCTATTGCCGAAACTACTGCAGGTGGCTGCGAAGAATAATCAGCAGAACGCCCGCCGCAAGGCAGAGCAGCACAGTCAACGTGCTGTAAGCTACCTTGAGTCGCAGCTCTTCTCGATCGGAAGGGCGGCTATAAGCCAGCCTGAGCTTTTCCTTGCGAAGCGACGTGGCAGTTTGCTGGGTGCCCAATACCAGCATCACCAGTGCCGCCAGAAAACTGACCGGCAGGTGCTCGCTGCTGGAATTGTTGTACGCACGGTAGAAGAACTGACCGGTGAGTATAGACAGGCCCAGGATCGTGGAAAGTTCAAAAATGAGAGCGAGCTTCAAAAAACGCAGCAACGGACGCCTCCCAGGCGTAAGTCCTGGTTCAAGTTTAGTGAGCTTCGTTCCGCTGGAGCAAGCTGCTTTCCCAAAAAAGCCAATCGACGGGCGCCGGGCGGATAGCCTGGCCACTCAGGACGGCTCGCACGGCGTGTCATGCCGCAAATAAGAGACAATGCAACCATGGCCTCTTCGCCTACGCCTGAGCAGATGGTGGCTGGTGGGCTGCGCAGCTCTTTGCTGGGCATCTTCGTCAACCTCTCCTTGGCGTTGGTCAAATGCCTGGCCGGCTTCATCGGGCATTCGTTTGCTTTGCTGGCCGACGGAATAGAGTCGTTCCTCGATGTGATCAGTTCAGCGGTTGTGTATTACGGTTTGCGTCTGGCGATCAAACCTCCCGACAAAGACCATCCCTACGGGCACGGCAAGGCCGATCCGATTGCCGCCGCGGTGGTGGGCGTGGCCATGATCCTGGCAGCCGTAGGCATTGCTGTAGAGAGCATCAACCTGATTCGTACCCCCCACAAGCTACCGCACGCTTACACGCTCGGGGTCTTGCTCTGCGTGGTGCCAGTTAAAGTTTTACTTTCAAGGTATGTGGCTGGCTTCGGACGCAAAATCGAGAGCTCAGCCCTGCGCGGAGATGCCTGGCATCACCTGAGCGATGCGGTCACGTCAGCCTTTGCCTTCGTGGGCATTTCCGCTGCTCTCTGGACAGGGAATCCAACTGCGGATGACTGGGCTGCCTTGTGCGCTGCCCCGGTCATTCTGTTCGGCGGGTGGCAACAACTCCGCCGGCCGATCGCTGAGCTGCTGGATACTGCGCCTGCTCCGGAGATCGAACAGCAGGTGCGCAAGGTCGCCGCGGCGGTGCGGGACGTATTCGGCGTAGAGAAATGCTTCGTACGCAAGGTCGGCTTTCGCTACTACGTTGATTTGCACGTGGTAGTGCGGGGAGACCTTACCGTGCGGGAAGGTCATCTCATTGCGCACGCCGTGGCTGACCGGGTACGCGAGCAGGTGGAAAAGATCGCTGAGGTGCTGGTACACATCGAGCCAGAAGAAGAGTTGCTGGGCACCCATCCCGGCGAACTGATGGGCGAAGGTGTAAGGGAAATTCCGCCCGCCGCGAGACTTGGAAACTAGACGGGCCGCAGCACATTAACTAACCAGCCAGCGAGGGCAAGGCAGCCCCGCAGCGAGCAGCCTCGCCGCAGCGAGCAGCCTCGCCGCAGCGAGCAGCCTCGCCGCAGCGAGCATGAGTTACCTACCGCGGCGTAGCCGGGTAGGGCGGAAACTGCCGCTCCAGCTTGCGCATGGCGCGGTACTTCAGGCCAACCCAGCCGGCGTAGGCAAGCTGAGCAGCGACGGTAATGACATAAGCCAGTACAAGATGACGATGCGCCATAATTTCCTTCTGCTCTAATGCGTAACTTCGAAGCTGGCTTCCAGCGCATGCAGTGCGGCATGTTGTTCCGCCAGTTGCCGCCGCCGCTCTATCGCGTATCGCCATCCGGCGATCATCAAACCCCAGGCAAGCCACGCGGCCAGATTCCACCAAACTGCCGGCCACATCGCGGGATCGAGCCCTGAGTTGGCGTCTCCGCCAATGACCGGAGAAGGATGCTGGGTGCGCCACCAGCGGGTCGAGAAGTAAACGATGGGCACATCCACGTACCCAAAGATAGCCAGCACGGCGGCCAGGGTCTGCATCTGGGGGCCCTCGGCGAACTTGCGCAGCAGCAGATAGCTTGCGTAGATCAGCCAGAGCACCAGCGTGGAGGTCAGCCGTGCATCCCAGGTCCACCAGATACCCCAAACCGGCCGAGCCCACAGCGGTCCCTGAATCAGAACCAGCGTGCAGAACACCATGCCCATTTCCGCACACGCCAGAGCCAGGGCGTCGGCGCTCATTGCCCGATGCGGGTTGCTGCGGCGTGTTGCAAGATAAACAATGGAAGCGGCAAAACTGATGAAGAAGAAGAGAAATGTCATCATTGCCGAAGGGAAGTGGTAGTAGAAGATGCGCTGGATGTCGCCCATGGTAGCCTCAGTGGGCGCGACATACATACCCTGGTAAAACGCGTAGCCAAGCGCGCCAAGCGTCAATGCGAGCCAGATCCAGCGAAAGATCTTCATCACGCGACTCCTCATGGAACAACACCAGTTTAGAACAAAGCGCTGCTTTAAAGCAGTTTCCCAGTTGCTATGCACCACTGGGATCGCGAGATGTGGTTTTCTTCGCAGGAAAACCACGTAAAGTTCTTTCGCTTCGGTGTACACCTACTGTGAAACTGCTATAGCGCTGAGGTCAAATGTCGATCCCCATCAAATCGCCGTGTGATGCATCACCAGGTTGCGGTGAACCCTCTGTAGCCCGGACGAAGAACGGTGCCTGGATATTGGTGGCCACGATTCTCGCTTCCAGCATGGCGTTCATCGATGGCACGGTTGTCAATGTAGCGCTTCCCGCCTTGCAAAAGGACCTCCACGCGACCGTGAGCGGTATTCAGTGGGTGGTGGAGTCTTACGCGCTCCTGCTGGCATCGCTGCTTCTCTTGGGAGGTTCACTCGGCGATCTATACGGCCGGCGAAAGATCTTCGTATGCGGAGTCGTAGTGTTTGCGATCGGGTCCACGTGGTGCGGCCTTTCCCCTTCCATCGCTTCGCTCATCATCGCGCGTGGTTTACAAGGGATTGGCGCCGCCTTTCTCGTCCCTGGAAGTCTTTCGTTGATCAGCGCTTCCTTCGCGCCGAGCGAACGTGGGCGCGCCATCGGAACCTGGTCTGGATTTACCGCCATCACTGCCTCGATTGGTCCCGTATTGGGCGGTTGGCTGGTCCAGAATCTGTCATGGCGATGGGCCTTCTTCATCAATCTTCCGCTGGCAGTCATCGCCGTCTGGCTGACGCTGTGGCGCGTTCCAGAGAGCCGCAACGAGAAGGCAAGCGCAAAGCTTGATTGGCCCGGCTCTTTTCTCGTAACCGTCGGGCTTGGAGCCATCACCTTTGCCTTGATTAAAGCCTCAACGGGTGGAATCACTGTTTGGCTCTCGGGTTTCATCGGGCTCATAGCCCTGGCCGGGTTTCTTTTTGTAGAAGCACGTTCGCCGTGGCCCATCGTCTCTCTTGGTCTTTTCCGCTCGCGAGACTTCACTGGCGCCAACCTGCTTACCTTTCTTCTGTACGCGGCGTTGAGCGGGCTTCTGTTTTTTTTCCCACTCGATCTGATCCAGGTGCAGGGCTATTCGGCGACCCAGGCCGGCGCTGCGCTTCTGCCTCTCATCTTTTTGATCTTCGTTCTTTCGCGTTGGTCTGGTGGCCTGGTCCAGCGTTATGGGGCAAGACTGCCACTCACCGTTGGCACTCTGGTTGCGGCTTGCGGCTTCTGGCTTTTTCTCAGGCCTGGAATCGGCGGCGCCTATTGGACGACGTTCTTTCCCGCTGTCGTGGTTCTGGGCGTCGGCATGGCGATCAGCGTTGCCCCTCTGACGACCGCGGTGATGGAATCGGTTTCTTCGAGCGAGGCCGGTGTTGCTTCCGGAGTGAACAATGCGGTGTCGCGAACCGGCGGACTCCTGGCGGTCGCGGTCTTCGGTCTTGTGCTGTTTGCCGCCTTCAACGCCGCGCTCGACCGAAATCTTTCCGGAATGCACCTATCCGCCGCGGTGCGCAAAAGCATCGACGATCAGCGGTCGCAGCTCGCTGGCGCACAAACCAATGATTTGCAGATCAAGCGTGCGATCGATGAAGCCTTCGTAAGTGGGTATCGCAGAGTCATCTGGATTTCGGTGGGCCTGGCTCTCCTGAGCGCGCTGAGCGCTCAGATGATCGGATCGAAGAAGGCCTCCCGGTCATGAGCGAGGTCCCCAGCACGCAAAATGTTAACCTGACATGGCGCACACATGGGTTTTCTTAGCCATCTTCTATTTCCGTGGGGACTTTTGCTTCAGGGGTTCGCGATCGTCCACTTCATCCGGCGCCGGCCGGATATGTTCTGGATCTACATCATTCTCTTTCTCGGTCCGCTGGGCGCGCTCGTTTATATCGCCGTCGAAGTAATTCCCGACGCGGGTCTGCTTGGCCAGTCCTTCAAGGTCTTTCCGCGTCGCAAGCGCATCGGTCAGCTCGAGACGATGGTGCGCGACAATCCCTCAGCAGGGAACTATGAAGAGCTCGGCGATCTTTATATGGAAGAGGGAAGGCCGCAACCCGCTCGAGCCGCCTTTGACAAAGCGATTGCCTCCCGTGCCGACACCCTCGATCCGTTTTATCGGCGCGGCGTTTGCGCGGTGCAGCTAGGCGATGCAGCGGACGCTTTGCCGGATCTGGAACGCGTAGTCGCCAAAGAGCCCGATTACGATTTTCATCGCGCGGCCGGATTGCTCGCTCATGCTTACGCCCAGACTGGACAAAAGGAAAAAGCGGAGACCCTTTTCCGCCGCACGACGGTTACTTCGACTCTGTCGGAGACGTATCTGAACTTCGCGGCACTGTTGGCGAGCGAAGGACGCAACTCCGAAGCTCGCGCCTGGGCACAGAAGGTACTCGATAAGAAGCCAACCATGCCCGACTACCAGCGACGCCGGGAGCGGCCCTGGTTCCGAAGCGCGCGGGCACTGCTCAACAGCCTGCCAGCCTAAACAGGCTGCGGAAAAACTCATACACATTCCAAGCCTTCGCGTTGGAACGGCCGCCAACGAAGGGGACGGCTACGGAAAACTCGTTACACACTCCAAGCCTTTGCGCGGAAACGGCTGTTAACGAAGGGCACGGCTTCAGCCGTGCCGCTAGGGCAGCAGCACTTGATGGCCTTTAGGCCCTGAGGTACGTTCTTTCTCCTTGGATGCCCTTACGCTCGTTTCGCCGTAACAGCGGGTCGATCCGCTGTCCGGTTCACGCTGTCTCGATTCTTCGTTTTAAATTCCTCAGTGCAGTTTCGAGATGGGAGCGTAGGAATTGGCGTTGCTGCTCTGCAGGGAGACGATAGATCCTGGAAATCGCGGGATAATCGGGAGCAAGAATTTCGACAATGGCCGGCGCTCTCGAATCGTAAATTCTCCACTGATAGGGGCGTCCTGGAACCATGATTGTCTCGATGCGAAAGTTTCCTGTACCTTCCGCGAGCATGCGAGTGTATAGGCTCATTCTTTTGCCGTAGTCACTTTGCTCAATCATAGAAAGTCTTCACCCTTTTTGGGATGCCTCGCCTTGTGGAAGGATGTACGGGCCCTTGAGCGACAGCAGGCAAAGATGCGCATGGCGCCACCAGGATCGACGGGACGCGCGCTCGATGGATCGGATGGGAACAGCTATAGCTGGGGACCTGTACCGGAGATCCGAGGCCAGCGGGCTTCCACGGTTGTGGAAATCCCTCCGCGAGGCCGGAACTCACCCTTGACCACAGCCCATACCGGATCGCACGCCTTTACCACATCGTTGAGCACCTGGTTGACCACATTCTCCTGAAAGATGCCGAGGTTGCGATAGGTGAAAAGATATTCCTTCAGGGATTTCAGCTCAAGGCAGCTCTGGCGCGGCATATAGCGGATAGTGAGCGCTGCGAAATCGGGCAAACCTGTTTTTGGACATACCGAGGTAAACTCCGGGTCGTCCACCAGAATTTCGTATGCGGGAAACTGATTTTCCCAAGTTTCGATCACGGGAAAGTTGGCATCGAGGCCGGCAGCGGCGTGCTTATCGGTGTAACCAGTGGTGGTTGCCATAGCTCTAGTGTACTGCGCCGCCCGTTTTTTTCCCGGGCGACGCAGGATAGACAGGCCGCGAAAAAACTCAATTCTTTGCAGGGTACGGCTTTTAAGTTCATAAGTGGTGGCGATCATCCCACCTTGCCTGTTACTCTTGCCGTTATCCCTGCTTTGGAGGTCATTTTGCACCGGGTGAACATTCTTTTGTTTGTGCTGCTGGGGCTCGGTACCGCCGCCCTGGTCGCGGAGCAGTCTTCTTCGGCCCCTACCCCAACGCAGGAACCGAGCGTCGCCAAGCCGAACCCTCCCCCGCCTCAGGATAGGGTTCCCGCTTATCCCACCAGGCCGCCCGCCGACCCGGCTATGGTCGCGCGCGGACGCCAGGTGTTCAGCGCCAACTGCAGCTTTTGTCATGGATCCGACGCTCGCGGCGGGGAAGGCGGCCCCAACCTCATCCGCAGTCAACTCGTTCTTGACGACAAGGATGGAGAACTCATCACCGCCGTCGTGCAAAGTGGCCGGCTGAGCAAAGGGATGCCGAAATTCGATCTTCCAACCAACGAGATCGTAAACATCGCAGCGTTCCTTCACAGCATCCCCGTGGGCGGCCGCGCAGCTATCACCGGCGTGGTTGATCCGGTGGTGGGCGATGCGAAGGCGGGCGAAGCCTACTTCAACGGCGCCGGTAAATGCAGCAACTGCCATTCCGTGTCCGGAGATCTGGCCGGCATCGGCGGGAAGTATCCTGATGCACGCGCCCTGCAATCCTCCATGGTATCGGGCGAAAAAAGGTCGGAGTATCCCTGGAAAACGGTAACCGTCACCTTGCATAACGGGCAAACCGCGGAGGGCAGGCTGGAGCAGATCGACGACTTCCTGGTTGCGCTCACCGATGCCAATGGCAACTATCACAGTTATGTTCGTCACGGCGCGGAGCCGAAGATCGTTATAAAAGATCCGTTACAGCCGCACCTCGACATGTTGCCCACCCTCAAAGACGAAGATATCCATAACCTCACCGCATATCTGGTAACGCTGAAATGACGACGGCTAGGACGCTCCTTCTCGCAATCTCTTTTGTCTCCACGGCTGCCGTCGTACCGGCGATCGCACAGGTCTCAGCACAGGGTTCGGTACAGGGCTTGGCAAAGGGCCCGGCAGAGGGCTTGGTACAGGGCCCCGTACAGGGTTTGGATCCGGCGCTGCTAAACAAACCCGCAACGGACGCCTGGCCGACCTACTCGGGAGACTACACCGGGCGGCGCTATAGTTCGCTCACGCAGATCAATCAAACGAACCTCAAGAATCTGGGGCTCGCCTGGGTGGGCCGCCTGAGTCCAGGGGCGAGCCGCGGCGGACGGCGGGAGGAAATGCCCGAACCCGGAAATCCCCCCACCATCGTCGGCGGAGATACCGACGAGCCCGTTCCTGTGCGCGGCGCCGGCCATATCTCTGGCGGCGTCCTGCAAGTGAACGGGATCCTTTATGTTTCCGAGCCCGACAATGCCTGGGCTGTCGATGCCCGCAATGGCTCCGTGCTCTGGCACTATTACTGGAAGACCAAGGGCGGCACGCATATCGGCAACCGCGGCATGGGGATGTATCGTGACTGGCTCTATTTCGAAACGCCCGATGACTATCTCGTTTCGCTCGACGCCAAAACGGGCAAGGAGCGCTGGCACAAGGTCATCTCCGACTTCAATCAGCAATATTTTTCGACCATGGCTCCGCTGGTGATTGGCAACCACCTGATCGTTGGTACGGCCGATGATTTGGATGCTCCGGGGTTTCTGCAATCGTTCGATCCGGAAACCGGTGATCTGCAATGGAAGTGGTACACCGAACCCGAGAAGCTAGGCGATCCGGGATCGGAGACCTGGCCCAACTTAGATTCCATGCGTCATGGCGGCGCCGGTACCTGGGTGCCCGGCAGTTATGACCCGCAACTCCATCTCTATTACTTTGGAACGGCAAATCCAACTCCGGCCTTCAGCGGCTCCACGCGCGAAGGGGACGATCTCTACACCTCCTGCATCGTTGCCTTAAATGTGGATACGGGAAAACTCGCCTGGGCCTACCAGCCATCGCCCCACGATACGCACGACTGGGATGCTGCGCAGACTCCGGTGATCGTCGACGGCGAGTTCAAAGGCAAGCCGCGCAAGTTGTTGCTTGACGCCAGCCGCAACGGCTATTTCTTTGTGCTCGATCGCGTGACGGGCGAGCATCTGCTCACCGTCCCCTATGCGGACACGCTGAACTGGTCAACCGGTTTCGACAAAACCGGGCGCCCGATGCGTAACCCTGATAAGGACGCGACGCCTGGCGGTTCGCTCGTGTCGCCCGACTCTGACGGAATCGTGAACTGGGAGCCCCCAAGCTACGATCCGCAAACCGGCTTGTTCTATATCGCTACCGCAGAATCCTATTCGGAGTTCTACCGGACGGAACCGAACATCCGAGCCTTGCAGGGATTGAATGGCGTGCAGGAAACCCGCGTGGGATCGCGCGGCAAATTCATAACCGCCATCGATTACAAAACCGGCAAAATTGCCTGGCATCACTTGCAGGTGGCTGCCGGAGAGGGAACCAACGTGACCGGCCTTACCAGCACGGCCGGCAAGTTGCTGTTCGGAGGCGACTCCAACGGCAACCTCGTTGCCTACGATCCGGTGACCGGCAAGCCCCTATGGCACACCCACCTCGGTGTGGTGAGCAACGCGGTGGAGACCTACATGCTCGACGGCCGTCAGTACATTCTGGTCGGCTCGGGCGATTCTCTCTACGCCTTCGCCCTCAACCCCTAAGCAAACGCGCAGCGCCGGTATCCGAAGCTGGATACCGGCACTGAATGCCGGATGCCAAATACTGGAACTGAAGCAAACCTCGCCTCCTAAACTCAATTCTTTGAAGGGTACGGGCTTTTAGCCCGTACATAATTTCATTGCAACGAATCCGGCTTTAGCCGCTGGGGGGCGATTTCTCGCTCACAGAGACTTTTCCGCAGCCTGCGCACCCGCTCCACAGGTACAGAGACAACTCTGGATAGCGAAACCAGTCTGAGACTGTAACTTCACGCGCCGCCGTTGGAACCGAAGAAGACGGTTCTCCAGATTTGCAGACAACCTTGTCGCGTCCTATCTCTCGTGATTATGCTATATGGCTATGAACTGGTTACCCTCCCTTCGCGCCATCATGATTTTCGCGGTTCTCCTGGCCATTTTCGGTGCAACGTACTTCGCCTGTGCCGGGCATCACTAAAGCATTTTCGCAATGAACCCGGCTTCACAAGCTGCGAAAAACTCGTTACACATTCCAAACCTTCACGCGGAAACATCTGCCGACGAAGGGCACGGCTTCAGCCGTGCCGCTAGTGCAGCGGCACTTGATGGCCTTTAGGCCCTGCGGTACGCTTTCCATCGCGTTGCCCTACAGCCGGGGAAAAGGGGGGCTTTACCGGCCGCGGAAAACTCAATTCTTTGTTGGGAGCGCCCTTTGCCGCGGCAGTCTAAGGCTGGTACCGGGCACTCCCCATTGGCTCAAGAATACGCGTTAACGCGTTAAGTCCCTTTCCGGATGAGTTTATCGACATTGAGGGCAACTTCTTTCCCATTGGCGGTGCCTGCTCACCCTCGCAGACAGACCCAACGGTCGTGTGCCGGCCAAGGCCGATATTCAGGGAACACTTGTTTAGATTGACTTTTCGAACGCAAAGTAGCGCGATATGTTTGAAGGGTACGGGCTTCAGCCCGTACATAACTCCCTTGCAATGACTCCGGCTTTAGCCGCTGAGGGAGCGATTTCTAGCTTACAGAGATTTTTTCCGCAGCCTGTTACCATCCGTTCGCGCCACCCTCATTTTCGCGGTTCTTCTGGCCATTTTCGGTGCGACGTACTTCGCCTGCGCTGGGCATCACTAGCTCCCGGCCAAATCCACGGCAAAAAATAAAAAACCCATTTGACAAGCACTATCTTTTCGTCCTATAGTTCACCAATCGGTTAAATAACCGATTGGTGAACTAAGAAAAAGATGAGCGATAGCAATCTGGACGCGACGTTTGCAGCCCTGGCCGACCCGACCCGTCGCGCCATCCTCGCTCGCCTGGCTCTTGGCGAGACCTCCGTGACCGAACTAGCGGAGCCGTTCGCCATGACTCTGCCGGCCATATCCAAGCATCTCAAGGTGCTCGAGAAAGCTGGCCTCATCGACCGTGGGCGCGATGCGCAAACTAGACCGGCTCGTCTCAATCCCGCTGCCCTGAAGACCGCGGCGGACTGGATTGACGAGTACCGCAGGTTCTGGGAACAGAGCTTTGATCGTCTCGATGCTTACCTCAAAAAGCTGCAAGCGAACGACCAGTCGAATCAGAAACAACCCAAACGTAAAACACCAGGGAAAAAGGAGAAGAGATGATGCAGGAGTTACTCGAGAACATACCCGAGCTGCAGGAGGATGAGCGTACCATCGTGTCCACGCGCCTCTTCAAGGCGCCACGCAGGATGGTATACAAAGCGTTTGCCGACCCGAAGCAGGTAGCCGAGTGGTGGGGACCGCACGGATTTAGCACGACAGTGCTGGAGATGGACCTGCGCCCGGGCGGAAAGTGGCGCATCGTCATGCACGGCCCCGACGGCACAGACTATCCGAACGACATGACCTTCGCCGCGGTCGTCTCTAACGAACGCATCGAGATCGATCTTGTCGGCGGCCGGGAGGGCGCTGAGCCGGTTCACATGCACATGACCATCATCTGGCAGGACGAGGAGGGCGGTACACGCCTGACTCTGCGTAACCAGTTCGCCAGCCATACGCTGCGCGACGAAAATGTGCGCAGTTACGGCTCGGTACAGGGCGGGCGAGACCTGTTCGAGCGCCTTGCACATCATCTTGCGAAGAGGGGAGTGGCCGCATGAACACAAACACAATGACTCAGGAAAAAAGCGTTGTTGAGCCTGTAAGGGGTTACGAGCTGAAGATCACGCGCGAGTTCGATGCACCGCGTGAGCTGGTGTGGAAAGCCTGGACCGATCCCGGGATGCAGATGCAATGGATGGGGCCGCGCGGTTTCACCACGACCGAGCTGGACATGCCGCAGAAGCCCGGGGCATCCTGGCGGCGTACGATGGAAGGTCTCGTGCCTGCAACCGGTACGCACGTCAAGTTGAAGCAGCACGGCATCGTACGCGAAGTGAAACCGCCGGAGTTACTTGTTTTCACATTCGCCTGGGATGTACCGGCGGATGTCGGTCTGAGCAATATGGACTTTGAGGAGAACACGGTCACCGTGCGCCTCGAAGAAGGCCGCAACAAGACCATCATGACGTTTACCCAGGGCCCGTTCCTTACCTCGAGCGCGTGTGATGGGCACACCGGCGGATGGAACAGCGCATTCGATAAGTTCGCCGAGTTTCTTATAGCGCAGCAGCCGAAGCGTCAGCCTGATCCGAATGACGTTCCGAAAGAGTTACATTTACGGCGCTTCTTCTCAGCCCCGCGCGATCATGTATTTGCCGCGTGGACCAGGCCGGAAATGCTCGCACAATGGTGGGCTCCGGCCGGCTTCACCATTCCACGCTGCGAGTTCGAGGCCAAGGCCGGCGGCAAGCTCTACATCGAGATGAAAGCACCTGATGGAACCGTATATCCCATGTCAGGCAGGATTGTGGAGTTTTACGCACCCTATCGCTTTCACTTCATTGCAGCCGCTCTGGACAAAGAGGGCAACGCAATTTTTGAGAACTGGAACTCCGTTTTTCTTGAAGAAAAGAACGGCGGTACAGAGTTGAGTCTTGACGTCCACGTGATGAGCATGACGGATGCGGCCCCGATGTACCTCAAAGGAATGAAGGAAGGTTGGAGCCAGAGTCTCGATAAGCTGGCGCAACTTTTGAAAAGGCAGTAACCGGTTCGTAGAGAGACCGACGCGCCGGCAAATAAAAAGGAGAAACACCATGCAGATGAGCGTCCACCTGAACTTTGCGGGGAATTGCGCAGAAGCCTTTGCCTTCTACAAGAAAGTGTTCGGCGCAAAGAACGACTTCACCATGAAATATGGCGACGCGCCCGAGGGCGCGCCTGTGCCGCCGGATTGGAAAGACAAGGTGATCCACACCTCGATTCCATTGGGTGACGGACACTTGATGGGCTGCGACGCGCCGCCGGGCCGATCGACGCCGCTTGGCGGCTTTCAGATTTCTCTTCTAGGGAAGGACGAAGGCGAAGTAAAGCGCCTCTATGAGGCCCTCAAAGAAGGTGGGAGTGTGCAGATGCCCATTGCACCCACATTCTGGTCGCCCCTGTTCGGCATGTGTACAGACAAGTTCGGCGTGGCCTGGATGATAGGCATGCCGGGCCCGAGTCAGGGATGAATAAGCCTTGTAGCTGCTCAGGCGAGTAAAGGCTTTACCCCTTTCGCTCTACCGCAAACAAGGCAGGTTAAAACAGAATGGGTGCCGTGCGTTTTTAATCCATTTGCGCGGCACCCAGAACCTGATCCTGACGCATTCTGCACTTATCCATTGACAGCCCTTCTTTCTTTGCGACAGAGTCAACCAGCGCAAAAATACTGGAAAGCGCTTGATTGGAGAATGTTATGGACCTGTCGATCCACCACCTGCACCAAGTCAATCATTGGGCCCTTCTTGTTTCGGCGTTGATCCTTTGGTTCCTTGGCGCCGCGTGGTATTCTCCGGCCTTATTCGCCAAGCCTTGGATGGCGGCACTGGGTATAAGTCCTGGCGGTCCGAAGAAGGGTCTTGCGATCGGCATGATCTCTTCGTTCGTTGGGGATCTGCTGGTCGCGTTCGCACTGCTTCATTTTGTCATTTGGTCGGGAGCGGGTACCTGGCTTGCCGGCGCCTTCGTGGGCTTTCTCGCGTGGCTAGGCTTTTTTGCCGCTATCCAATTTCCGCAGGGCATTTATGAGGGCCGTCCGCCCAGGCTGTTCGCCATCAACTCCGGATATTGGTTGGTAGGTCTGCTCTTGATCGGCGCATTACAAGCCGTCTGGCAGTAAGTGTGATTTGGCTCTAATCGATCCACGAACTGGTCAGTACGAAATGGCCCAATTCGACTGAAGCATTTTCGCAATAACCAATCCGAGGCGAAACCAAACCAATCCTCGGGCCATACAAAACAGCCCCGACCTGCACCGGCGTAGCCCCGCGAACTTCTAGTCAGACATCATTCTCCTGGACGTCGATCTGGGTGATATCAGTGGGTTCCGTGTTGCCGAGCAACTGAGAAGCTCAGTTTGCCCTGCCAGAATCGTCTTTCTTCCGGTTCACGAGAGCATAGACTTCATTCGAGCCGCTCAGGATTTGGGAGCGGTCGGCTATGTCTTCAAATCGTACGGTGTGACATCCGGAGCGAGACGATACTGAGAGGGTAACCTAGAGGCTTGAGAGACTAGCAGGCTCATACCGGAGACCGTCAACCCATCGGATAATACAAGTATTCGGTGGGGGCGATTCTCTGTTCCTCAGGTAACGATCAAGACCGGCCTCAAGACTCCAGACGGGCGCGAAGAACTGCTCACTGAATATTTTTGCGACCACCCGGGTTGTCCTAATATCGCTACCCACGTTCTGGGATGCGTGGTGGAACTCGGCTATGGCTTAGCCGTTTGCGACGAGCACGCACCCAAACCCCGATAATCACAGCAGTTCTCACCGGATGATTCAGTGCCCGCTTCCCGGCGATGACGCTGAAACAGCTGTTATTCCGGCCCCAACTGTCACTTGTGCCAGTTGTTTGGTTGGAGGGGAAATCCTAGTCTCTGGTGACGATGGCGCTCTTCGCGAGTACCCCAGATTTCTCACCCAGAGGAAGTTTAGTATGAGTGACCAGGACAAGACGCGACGCACAGTTCTCCCCATTCCGGATCAACCACGCACAGGCTTAGTCACCTACGATGCAAAGGATCCGGACACCAAGTTTCCGCCGATTGCGCAACTGCGGCCGCCCAAGGGCGCGCCAAACGTGCTGATCGTCTTGCTTGACGACGCAGGTTTTGGTTCGACCAGCGCCTTCGGTGGCCCATGTAACACGCCGACAGCGGAGCTCTTAGCTGGCGGTGGCCTCAAGTACACCCGCTTTCATACCACGGCGCTCTGCTCGCCGACGCGCCAGGCCTTGCTGACCGGACGCAACCATCACTCGGTGGGTATGGGCTGCATCACCGAACTCGCCACCGGGTCGCCCGGCTATACCTCGATCCTACCGAACACCTGCGCGCCACTCGCACGGACCCTCAAGCTCAACGGCTACGCGACGGCGCAGTTCGGGAAGTGTCATGAAGTGCCGGTCTGGCAAACCAGCCCGGCTGGCCCCTTTGACGCGTGGCCAACGGGGGGCGGCGGATTCGAATATTTCTACGGGTTCCTCGGCGGCGAGACGAACCAATGGTACCCAGCCCTCTATGAAGGCACCACACCGATCGAGGTCAAGAAGACGCCCGAAGAAGGCTACCACCTGATGGAAGACATGACGGACAAGGCCATCAACTGGGTAGGGCAACAGAAAGCACTCGTTCCAGATAAACCCTTCTTCGTTTACTTTGCTCCCGGTGCGACCCACGCCCCGCACCACGTTCCGACCGAATGGGCGGATAAGTACAAAGGCAAGTTCGACCAAGGTTGGGACAAACTACGCGAAGAGATCTACGCACGCCAGAAGAAGCTAGGCGTCATCCCGCAAGAATGTGAACTCACGCTAAGGCACCGGGAGATCCCGGCGTGGGACGAGATGCCGGCAGCACTCAAGCCTGTTCTCATCCGGCAGATGGAAATCTACGCTGGTTTCATGGAATATACCGATCACAATGTTGGCCGGTTGGTGGATTCGCTGAAAAAGCTCAACATACTTGATGAGACGCTCATCTACTACATCATCGGCGATAATGGGGCTTCCGCAGAGGGCACGATTAACGGTACATACAACGAGATGATCAGCCTCAACGGTGCGTCCGCCGTGGAGACACCTGAGTTCCTGATGGCAAGACTGGACAAGCTGGGCGGTCCGGAATCTTACAATCACTACGCTGTGGGCTGGGCGCACGCCCTGGATACACCGTATCAGTGGACCAAGCAAGTCGCCTCGCATTGGGGCGGCACGCGCAACGGGACGATCGTGCACTGGCCTAAGGGAATCACGGAGAAAGGCAAAATCCGCAGTCAGTTCCATCATGTGATCGACGTGGCATCGACCATCCTTGAGGCGGTTGGGCTGCCCGAGCCGACTTTTGTGAATGGAATCCAGCAGAAACCACTCGAGGGCGTAAGCATGGCGTACTCCTTCAACGACGCCAGTGCGGCCGAGCGGCATGAAACACAATATTTCGAGATGTTTGGAAATCGAGGCATCTACCACCAGGGCTGGACCGCAGTTACGCGACACAGTACGCCATGGCTCCTCGGCGGCGAGAAAATCCCGGCGTTCGACGACGACAACTGGGAGCTCTACGACACGAGTAAGGACTGGAGCCAGGCGAACAACCTAGCCAAGCAAATGCCTGAAAAACTCCACCAGCTGCAGCGCCTGTGGCTTATAGAGGCGGTACGCTACAACGTCCTACCCCTCGATGACCGGAGGGTTGAACGGCTGAACTCAGATATGGCGGGCCGGCCGGTACTCATTAAAGGCAAGTCCCAAATTCTATTTGGGGGTATGGGGCGTCTGTCTGAAAACACGGTACTCAATCTCAAAAACAAGTCCCATTCGGTGACCGCTGAAATCGTTGTGCCCACAACCGGGGCTGAGGGCGTTATCGTAGCCCAAGGTGGCAACGCTGGTGGCTGGAGCCTCTACGCCAAGGGCGGTAAGCTCAAATACTGTTACAACTTCTTCGGCATCCAGTGTTTCTACGCCGAATCCAGCGAGGCGCTGTCTCCAGGTGAGCACCAGGTACGCATGGAGTTTGCCTATGCGGGTGGTGGCTTGGGCAAGGGTGGCACAGTGTCCTTGTACGTGGATGGCAAAAAGGTGGGCCAGGGCACGGTCGGCGCCTCGGAACCCATGCTCTTCTCTTCCGATGATGGTTGCGACGTAGGAGTGGACACCGGAGCGCCGGTGTCACCGGACTATGGATCGCGAGGGAACGGGTTTTCGGGTCGCGTCAAGGGCGTACAACTCGCCATTGCCGAAGACGCTGAGAGTTTTGATCATCTCGTTTCTCCGGAGGACGCTATCCGCATTGCTATGGCGCAGCAGTAAGAGGATTTAATTGCCGGCGATCGAGACCTGGAAGAGAGGTACGCCGGGATAGTACTCCGCGTCGAATCCAAAACGCGACTTGCCAGCCCCGCAAGGATGATTCGCTGTTGAAGCAAGATCGTACGTGTCCTGTGTTTATGGAATGACATCCGCACTGCTTCATCTTGTCCTCTGGTCGGGAGTGGCCACCTGGCTTGCGGGTGCCTTTGTGGGCTTTCTGTCGTGGCTAGGCTGGGTTGCCGCTATCCAATTTCCGCAGGGCATCTATGAGGGCGGTCCGCCCAGGCTCTTCGCCATCAACTCCGGATATTGGTTGGTAGGTCTGCTCTTAATCGGCGCATTACAAGCCGTCCAGGATTTCATCCCATAAGCGCTAACTTATGGGGGAAGTTTTCGTCCAAGCCCTCACAAAATCGTCATTCTGAGCGAAGCGCCTCACAGATTTGTCGTGTGTCACAGCGCTTGTGGCGCGGAGTCGAAGAACCCCGGCGGTGCTTATCTTACCCATGCTGTTCGGAGCTTTTCAACCACCGAAGCCCCAGAACAGGATCTGCTGCGGTACGCACTTGATGGTCACGGGTACATCTTTTCATGCACGGTAATCATCTTCCATCCCCAGGTTTGTACAAGGTCTTTGAATTCCGGATGGATCGTGCGAATGAGGTTGAGCTGCTTTTCGCGCCGCCAGCCTTCGAGTTGTTTTTCCTTGGTAGCCTTCAAAGCAGAGCAGGCGGTTGCAGCCATAGGTTGCAGTGCAACCTTCCAACGTGCCCTCCTTATGTTGCATGACGCGCAGATACAGGTCGCTGGTGACGCCAACGTAAAGCGAGCCTGTGTGGCTGCCGAGAATGTAGATGTAGCCGCCGGACAAAAAAAGATGCTAACAAGTTCTGGTTCTCGGCCCCGGGGAGACGTGGCGGAACCGCCGGTGCCGGCTTCGGTGGTTGAAAAGCTCCGAGCCGCATGGGTAGATCAAGCATCGCCGAGGTTCTTCGACTCCGCGCTACAAGCGCTGTGACACACGACAAATCTGTGAGGCGCTTCGCTCAGAATGACGATTTTGTGAGGGTGTGGACGAACGCGTTCTCATAATTAGCGCTGATGGGATGCAATCCTTGGTGTTGGGTATCCGTAACCGATCAAGTCCCGGCCTACCCCGGCGTAGCCGTGGGAGGGACGACTGAGAATGACTCATTACTCATACCGCAGGGCTTCTACCGGATCGATCAAGGCTGCATGCCGGGCGGGAAGCAGGCATGCGCCGACGGAACAAAGAACAAGCAGCAGAGTAGCTGGCACGAGGTTGTGGGAAGGCAAATCCTGGTTACTCATCCATGTAGCCAGAAACCTCTGAATGAGCATGTCAACTGCCAATCCCACCACAACTCCTATCATGGCGCTTCGTGCTGCGCTTCGAACGGCAATCCACACGATGTGCCTGCGCGATGCGCCGAGTGCCATACGTATGCCCAATTCCGCGGTCCTTTGCGCAACGCTGTAGGAGACGACACTAAATAGACCTACGAGAGCGAGCAGCAGGGCAAGTGTTGAGAAGAAACCGAAAAGAATAGAGAAGAGATGCTGACGCGTCCACTGCGAATCGGCTTCGATGGCCTCTTTGAGGTCGAAGCTTTTGTCCGAAACCTGTTGATCGGGAGCGACTGACTGGACAGCCGCTCTTACAGAACGCAACATCGCCAGCGGCTCGCCTTGGGTACGAATTTCGTACTGTACACGCGGAACCATATAGGTCGTATACGGTAGATAGATTGCAGGCACGGCGGGCCTATCCAGCCCATCATTGCGTAGGTCAGCAATCACTCCGACGACTTGTCGCCAACCCGCGCTGTCAGGCGACCCCGCCAATACTGGGCCGCTCGCTTTGAGAGTGGGTAGGCGAAGCTGTTGCCCGACAGGATCTTTCTGCGACCAGTAGCGGCGCGCAAAAGCCTCGTTCACTACGGCGACGAAATCTCCCTGCTTGTTTTCAGCCTGGGTCCAGACACGCCCTCGCAGCAGCTTGATCTGCAAAGTGGCAAAGAATTCCGGACTGGTAAGATGAACGCGAGCGTCCTGACCCCTCTTACCGGCAACATCGACGGGGAAATAATCGTCTCCGCTGTACGGTGGCGTCGAGTCGTTGGCAACGGCAACCAGGGTGACTCCCGGAATCGCAGCTATTTGTTGTCGGATTTGATCGACGAAAGCGACGCGTGCCTCGCGTGATTGAATGCTATGCCAGGCCTTGGGATCGGTCACATGCATTTCTATACCGACTTGCATGACATTGTCAGGATCGTAGCCGAGCGGCACATTGGTGAGATGAAGAAAGGCTCCAATCGCCATTCCCGCGGTAGCAAGCAGGAGAAGCGTCACAGCGATCTGTCCCGCAATCAGAGGATTGACTTTGCGCCTGCGATCGTTGCCCCCAATTCTGCGTAGCCTTGCCTGCATGGTGCCTGCCAGATCGGGGCGCGATAAACGCAGTGCCGGCAACAGGCCGAAAAGAATTCCACAAAAAAGAGCCAGCCCAGCGGAAAACATGAGAATAGGAAGATTGATGCGGATCACGGATTCCGGAGGGAATGAATTGGGAGCGAGTTGCAGAGGCAACTTCGCCAGCCAGTAAGACAAGACGACTCCAAGAGCGGCCCCGGAAAAGGAAATGACCAACGCTTCCACCAGCAATTGGCGAATGATTCTCCAGCGGCTGGCCCCAATCGCGCTACGTACAGCCATCTCGTGCTGGCGCGCCTCACCACGCGCCAAAAGAAGAATGGAACAGTTCGCACAGCCAATTGCCAATAGCAGCAAAACCCCGGCCAGCAACAGCGCCAGCATATGGCCAGTATTTTGCTCATAGGGAACAGTGATGGGTTGCAGATGCAGGTGAAACTTCTTTGCAAAATCGTCGGGATGTTCCTTTGCGAACTGGTGCACGATTCCATCCAGTTCCGCGTCTGCCGTGGCTCGGCTGACATTAGCTTTCAACTTGATCCACGGGACATACAGCGACCGGAGGGGCGGGTTTGTACTGTTACGCTGCAGACTCTTGGGCAGGTAGACATCACCGACACCAAGGGTGTCATTAAAAGCGAAGGCGCGTGGCATGACGCCGACAATCGCGTAAACGATATGGTTAAGCTGAAATGTGCGCCCAACCACAGCACGATCACCATGAAAATGACGCTGCCAAAAGTGATAATTCAGAACCGCGACATGGTGGTCAGCGTCTGAAGGTTGAATTTGGCGTCCAAGCAATGCGCGCACCCCGAAGAATGTATCTGCGTTTTCCGTCAGGTACACCGCGGCAACATCCTCGGGGAGATCCTCGCCCGTAAGCTCCACATTAATATTGAAGAACCCGAGAAGACTTCCAATCGACTCAGCCTTCTTAAATACTTCGAACTGCGATTTATCCATGACAAACCACATCATCCTGGGTCCTTCTTCAGTGAAGATGTCGGGGTTCATGATCCTGTCCGAATCCGCATACGGAAAAGGGTGGAGGAGAGCGGCATAGATGAGCGAGAACATAGCCGTTGTGGCTCCGATGCCCAACGCAAGCGAAAGAATGGCGACACTCGAATATCTTGAATTCTTGAATAGCGCGCGCAAACCGTAGCGGATGTCGGCGCCAAGCTCATCAAAAACGCGCAGGCCGATTGCGTCTCTGTATCTCTCATTCTGTGCGTCGGCGAGACCGAGGTCGATGCGTGCCTTACGTTGTGCGTCGGCGGGCGCTATCCCTTGCCGGATCAGGTCGGCCACATAGGCGTCGATGTGGAATTTGAATTCTTCCTTTACCTCGCGACCCGTGCGCGAGCGATTGACCATGGCTTTCCACCAGATGCGGAGGGTAGCGACAAGGTTCATATCTCCTCCGGGCTTATTCGCAAGATATTGGCGACGACGTCGGCCATGTCAGACCACTTTGTCGTCCTCTCTTTCAACTGACGCCTTCCGGAGGTAGTAAGGTGATAGAACTTCGCTCTACGATTGTTGTCTGACTCCCCCCATTCCCCCTCGATCCATCCGCTCCTTTCAAGCCGGTAAACGGCGGTGTAGAACGAGCCTTGCAGCAGTTCCAGCTTTTCACCGGAAATCTGCTGAATGCGAAGCAGGATGCCATATCCATGAAGAGGACCAAGGGATATGGATTTTAGTATGAGCAATTCCAATGTGCCCTGCGGAAGTTCGACTCGCTTCGCCATGCTCTCTCCTCTTTGATAAAGGAGAGTACCCTGCTCTCTCCTATTGCGTCAAGGAGGCGGGGTAGAAGCATTATCCAGTTGAACTACTCATAACGCAATGCGACGGTAGGATCGACACGAGTTGCGCGCCGTGCCGGAATATAACAAGCCGCGAATGCAGTTATTGTAAGCAAAAGTGCTGCACCCAAAAAAGTAACCGGGTCGGTCGGCGTTACTTCGTAAAGAAAGCTTGCGACGACGCGTGACAATGCAAGCGAGGCTACCAAACCAAGCGCAACGCCAATAAAAACGAGCTTCATACCGTTCCCGAGTGCGAGAAGAAGAACCTGCCATCGCTGCGCCCCCAACGCCATGCGAATCCCGAATTCGGCGGTTCTTTGTTGCACCGCGGAAGCTACGAGCGCATAGAGACCGATGACGGCCAACAAAAGAGCAGCGCCGGCAAACAGAGTTGAGAGAAGAGCCTGAAAGCGACGTCCCGCGGTTGCTTCTGACACCAGTCTCTCCATCGTGGCGACGTCGCCAACCGCGAGCGATGGGTCCATCGCATGAACTGTTTTGCGCACTGCAGACACGAGTGAATCAGGAGTCGCATCCGCACGCACAGCTAACGATGCATCCGTGGAACCGGTTTGCCACATCGGAAGGTAGACCTGCAGCCCCGGTGTTTCTTCCAGACTCGACTGGCGAACATCCGCGACAACACCAGCGATTGTCCACCAAGTGGGAGCAGGACGTCCGTCGATAAAGTGGAAGCGTTTGCCCACAGCATCCTGATCGGGAAAGTATGTCCTTGCAAAGGTACTGTTGACAATTGCTACCAATGGCTGGCCTAGTACATCGTTATCGGTGAACAAGCGCCCGTGAAGAAGGGGAATACCCATCGTCTTAAAGTAAAGCGGCGTCGCCGAATTGGTCTGGAAGTTTACCTTCTCTTGAAACGGGTGTCCCTCCACAGCGAGCCATTCAAAGTTTTCGTCATGCCCTAGAACTCGACTCGTGACGATACCCGCCGATCGCACTCCGGGCAAAGCGTCGACCCTGCCCAACAGCTCCCGATAAAAGCGAAGCTGCCCCTGTGATTGTTCGTACCTCTCATCCAGCGAGAGATGCATGGTTACAATCGACCGCGTTTGAAAACCCTTGTCGACGGAATTGACTCTCAGCAAACTTCGAATAAGCAAGCCCGACCCGGCAAGTAATAAAACAGTCAAAGCTGTCTGAGCAACAATGAGACTTGAACGGAAACGGCTCCGCATTCCTTTGACGCTCCTGTCCGCGAAGTGCGTCAACGCGACAGAAGGGCTGCAGCGTGAGGCCAACAACGCCGGAAACAATCCACACATGAGACCCGTGAACATCGAAACACCAGTCGCGAAGAGCAGAACAACGGGATCTATCGATGCCTCGTCCAGACGCGGTATGTTCCCTGGGTCGAGCTGCAACAGAAGTCGAAGCGAGACGAACGCCAGGCAGCAACCAAACGCACCGCCGCAGGTTGCCAGCACAAGAGACTCAGTCAATAGTTGACTGAGCAGGCGCGTTCTTCCTGCACCGAGGGCAATCCTTACGCCTATCTCGTGAATTCTCTCCGCGCTACGAGCCATCAATAGGCTGGCAACATTGGTGCAAGCGACCAGTAATACAAGCGTCACTGCTCCCATTGCCAGAAGTAATGCGTTGCGCGAACCTATCGCCAGTGCGGAGCCGAAGGGCATAACCAGAGCGCCAAAGCCCTGGGCTTTTGGGGGGCGGACCCGTTCGAGTCGTGCGATGATGGCGCCCATTTCCGCTTGTGCCTGTTGAATCGTTACGCCAGACCGCAAGCGCGCAATTACAATTCCGGCACCGTCATTCCAGTCAGCCTTCTGTTCCTGGGTCATGGCCCATGGAATCCAAACGTCCGTTGATTTGGCTGCCGCGCCGCCGGGATCCTCAGAACGAGGAAAGGCGAAGCCTGCCGGCATTACACCCAGGATGGTGTAGGTTTGTGCGTTTATGGTGAGAACCTTGCCCAAAACGGCCGGGTCCTTGCTGAAGCGCGATTGCCAAAGTTGGTGGCTTATGACCGCGACCCGGTCATGCCCTGGTTGGTCATCTCTGGTGTCGATAGACCTTCCGATCACGGTAGCGACTCGTAGGGTCTTGAAAAACTCTCCCGTTACACGTGCACCGCCGAGAACGTCCGCGCGGTTGCTATCGGAGACGTTGAAGCGTGCGCTGGTGAAGAGAGCAACGTTCGAAAAGGAGTGGTTTTCACTCTGAATGGTGTAAAAATCGGCAGTCATCGGAGGAAGATCCTGAATCGGAACTTCAAATCGAGGATTTGGGGACCACAGGTAGGCAAGACGTTCTGGGTCCGGGTAAGGCAATGCTCTTATCCATACTGCATCGATCAAGCTGAAGACCGACGTGCTCGCGCCGATTCCCAGGGCCAGTATAAGAACTGCAACCGCGGAAAACCCGGGAGATTTTCGCAGCAGTCGCAGTCCGTAGCGAACATCGAACCACAATGCAGAAGGTGACAAAAACGTCCGCGCCTCCCGCTGCCGTTGTTGCAGCAGGGCGACGTTGCCTAATTGCCGCCGCGCGGCGCTTTCAGCATCCATCGAAGACATACCCTGGTTCACAAATCGTTCGGTCAGCAATTGCAGATGAGTTTGCAACTCCTCGTCGAACTGGCAATCCGCAGCTCTTTGCCGGAACTGTGCGCGAACTTTCGCGGCAAATATACGAAGCGTGCGCATTATGCTCCCCCCTCCCTTTCTAGCCGAAGCACACGCCCGATCACTCCCGAAATGCGCTCCCAATTCTCCGTTTCGAGCGTGAGCTGCTTCAAGCCGTACCGCGTAATGGAGTAGAAGCGGGCCTTGCGATTATTTTCTGACGCGCCCCACTTTGAAGAAATCGAGCCTTGCTGCTGAAGCCGAAGAAGCGATGTGTATACCGTTCCTTCGTTCAGCTTGAGCACATCTTCGCTGAGCTGCTCAATGCGTCGCGCGATTCCGAAACCATGTAAAGGTCCCAAGGCATGAAGCGTCTTCAGAATCATGAGATCCAACGTGCCCTGCAGAACTTCAGACTTCCTTTCGCCCATTGCGGCTCCTTTGGATATACCAAAGAAGCTATCACTCGCCCTTTGCAATGTCCATAGGGGTTGCCCGGACTTCTCGTGGTCCGATAAAAATCGCGACGTACGGTTTTCTCGCAAGGAAAACCACACTTCGCCATGGCCGGTGGTGCGTAGCGATGGGGAAACCGCTTTAAAGCGGGCCAAGGGAAGCAGCTTTTTGAAGTCTCTGTGGGTGCGGGTGCATCCAAAGGCTGGAGGCATGATTGCCGAACGCGAACCTACCCACCCGAGCCACATCCCGGATTCCCGTCGTAACGAGCCCCGTTTCGGGGAACCGTTCCACCCACCCGAATCTCATCCTGGCTATTTGCTGCCTAAGCCTGCTGATCGTCGGCATGGACGTCACCATCGTAAACGTCGCTCTGCCTGCGATTCAGCAGGACCTCCACGCGAGCCTGTCGGGCCTTCAATGGATTCTCGATGCCTATACCCTGGTGGTTGCCAGTCTGCTCATGCTCTCAGGCTCCATGTCAGACCGGTTCGGGCGCAGGCGTGTATTTCAGGTGGGTCTGTTTCTCTTTACCGCCGCATCGCTGCTTTGCAGCCTGGCGCATACCATAGGCCAACTGGTGGGCTTCCGTGCTCTGCAAGGTCTGGGTGCTTCCATGCTCAATCCGGTCGCGTTGTCCATCATCGCGAACGCCTTTCCCCAACCGAAAGCCCGGGCACGCGCCGTCGGCATTTGGGGAGCAGTGGCAGGACTGTCGATAGCGCTCGGTCCGCTGATCGGTGGCGCCTTGACGCAGTCGATTGGCTGGCGTTCCATCTTCTGGATCAATCTGCCGATTGGTCTGGTCGCCTTCACGTTGGCAGCCAGGTTCGTACCGGAATCGAAAGCGGCGCGGGCGCGGGCATTCGATCCGGTGGGGCAGTTGCTGGTATTCGTAGGACTGGTGTCGTTCACGACCGCCGTCATCGAGGGGCCGCACACGGGCTGGGCATCTCCGCTTATTCTCGGCTTATTCGCAGCGGCGGGCGTCTCGGTGGCGGCTTTCCTTTTGTATGAGCCGCGGCGTAGAGATCCCTTGCTCGACCTGCGTTTTTTTCGCAGCATACCGTTCAGCAGTTCAACCCTGCTTGCTCTTTGTGCGTTCGCTTGCTTCGCAGGCTTCCTTTTTCTGAACGCGCTCTACCTTCAGCAGGCTCGCGGATTCTCTGCCTTCCACACGGGTCTTTGCACCCTGCCTCTAGCCGTCATGATGATGGTGAGCGCGCCGTACTCCGGCCGTCTGGTAGCCGTCCACGGAACGCGCCCGTCCTTGTTCGTTGCCGGTGCGGGCCTCCTGCTCAGCAGCCTGATCCTCACTGGCCTCAACATCGGCACTCCGATTGTTTTATTGTTGCTGGCCTACGCGTTGTTCGGGCTTGGTCTAGGAATGATTAATCCAGCCATTACCAATAACGCGGTAGCGGGCATGCCCCTGTCGCAAGCCGGGGTCGCCGCGGCCATTGCCTCCACCGGCCGCCAGGTAGGAGCAGCGTTGGGGGTGGCGGTGGCCGGTACCGTCGTCGCCGCAAGCCACGCGAGGGGACTGGACTTCACAACGGCAACCCATCCCATCTGGTGGATCATGACCGGGTGCGGCGCTCTTGTTCTGCTGCTCGGTTGGGCATCGAATACACCATCGGCACATAGCAGCATGAGCCGCGTCGCCCATCTCTTCGGCGATTAATCTAGCCTCGATTTCTCACCATGAGGGAGAAGAAATACAACGAGGCTGCTCGCTGCGGCGAGGCTGTGTTGTGCTGTGGCAGGGGGGCGCGACAAGCCTGCGGGTGCCCCATCCTTGACGGTGCTAATCCGGCAAGGGTGGGTGGCCACAAATCTCAACCCACACTGTCGTGGTAACCCACCCTTCACAAAAAAGCGAAGGGTGGGGCACCCGCGGGTTCGTTGCACTCCCCGGCTAAACGATATCGAGCTGCGTTTCTGTAGCCTTCTCAACTGCGTGAGAAATGCAGGCCCTCGGTGTTAGTTTGTTGCAGACTCCGTCGGCTGCTGACCAAAACGATGGGGCGAGAGTACAAATTCACAACTCGTTGTTCCGGCCGAACAAAACAGGATCCCGTCCCGGAAGAGGTGTGCGTTGGAGCCTGGTGGTAGAGCCTGCGGCAACTTCAATGCGCTGAGTTTTGTTCCCAGCGCGCCGAGTTCCGGCGGCCCGCTTACCAGGTTCGCATCCGCGATGCGATTCTCGGCGATTTCGATGTGGAACGTCGCCGAACCGGTAGTTCCGGCGGGTTTATCGACGTGGAAGGTTCGTATCTGTTGCAGTTCCTGTACTGCGTCATGCACTTTGCTCGTAGCTCCTGCCTTGCGCAGGCGCTCGGCATTTTTCTTCACTTCCGCGCTTTCTTCGGTATTTCTTTTTGCGTCATTGGTTCCCAGGGCGAGGTCGTTCATGGTCAACGCGTCAGAAGGCTTGCCGAGAGCTTCCAATACCTGCGCAAGATGGCTGGCCACCGCGATGTTGGGAGTATTGACCCAGGAGGCGCGGATGTACGGTTCAGCGTCCGCGGGTTTGCCCTCCTGAAAGAGAATCCAGCCAAGCGTATCCCAGCTTGCGGCGAGCAGGTCGCTTTGGTCAAACCTTTGGTCATCGGCCTGGTCGATGGTTACGGTCGCAAGATCGGTCTCAAGCATGTCGATCGCGCGCCGGCTACTGCTTTCTGCCGACGGCAGTTCCTGCTTGGTGAGAGATAGCATGTAGGCATTTTCGTTGAGATCGTAGGGCGTATGAGCACGAAGCAAATTCTTCTTGAGAATCGCAGCGGCTTCGTCATCGCGATGCGCTCTATGCAACGCTACAGCCAGCCCCCTTTCGAGGTAGGCGTCTTCGGGAAATTTGGCTGCGGCAATCTGCATGGTTTCGAGGGCAGCGGGATTCTTTCCAGCTTTCCTTTGTATGTATGCCAGTGCGCTGTATAGAACAGGATCCGCACGGTCCTGATACTTCCTGAGCAACGTTTCTGCTTCCTGGTAGCGCTTCTGAAATGAGTAAGCGTAGGCGGTGCGGGTGATGATGTCGATGGTGGAATTAGGATAATTCGTCACCTCTAACAGGTAGTCGTCGATCGCCTCGTCTGGCTTGTTATCATGCTGGGCGAGATAGCCGAACAGGCTCATCAGATAAGGTGTCTTCGGATCCTTGGCTTTCGCTTCGTTCAGCAAGCGCCGTGATTCGTCCCATTGCCCCCGCCTCATTGCTTCACCCACCTTCTTCATCGATTCCGGCATCGGCGGCGGGTCGCCGGGATCGTTGAGTGAGATATACGTCTCGCCGCTTTCCGCGCCAAGGGCCTTGGTATACGCGTAGTAGTCCTTCCAGTCCTCTTTCGGCACTTTCTTTTTGAGGATCACTGCCGTGCGTTCGACGATGAGCTCGTCTTTCTCCACGCGGTAGGTTTCATCGAAGGTGGCGTAGTCGCGCTTCACGTGCACGTTGTCGGGCAGGGTAGGGGTAAATCCATCAGGCAAACTGAAGCGGGTGACCGCTTCGAGCCTGCGCGGTTCGCCCTGATCGATGTTGTACTCCGGCGCTTTCTCTTTTCCGATGTAAGTAATTTCGAGTACGGGAAAAAGGGGAAGAATGCGGTGATGGTCCCAGTCGGCGAATCCAGGCCGAGTGTAGTCCCAACGGATGCGGACGGGGCCGGCGGGGTCTTTCTGGAGAAGGTCGGCATTGCTGACTGTGCCCTGGTAGCCCATGGCGCTCGATACGGTTTGCATGGCTTCGTCCCACTGAGCCGGTGCGGCGCGCTGTACCAAAACGCGGAAGCCAAGCTCAGAATCGGAGCGCAGAGTGAGATCCATGTGGCTTTTGAGCAGGCCATCCTTATCGAGGGTTGCCGTAGCCTCAAAGTGCTCCACGTAAGGATACGGCGGAGCGGCGGGCGTGCGCTCGAGCTTTGCAACGCCTGTGGGCGGCACAACCAGGGCGAGCTGATCGCGAATCTGGGGAACGAGCACGCGGTAGGGCGCTACCTCCGGAGTGGTGTCGAGCCAGATGCGCCCGGTGGGCAGCTCGACCGTGGTGATGACGTGGTTGAACAAAGCCGGCGAAGGTAGATCGGGCACCGGGGTGATGTTGACGCCGATCAAAGCCGGCGCGGTGGTGAATCCTTTGGCGCGTAGCAGCGCTTCGAACAATGTGTCTTTGTCTTTGCAGTCGCCATATTGGTAAGCCATGACATCGTCTGCCGCGTGCGGCTGATAGCGGCCTACGCCGAAGTCAATGCCGACATATCGCGTGCGGGCAGAAACAAAGTCGTAGAGGGCGCGTATCTGTTCCTCAGGAGTCTTCGCGTTTTTTGTCAGTTCATTGGCGCGGCTGATGATGGCTGGCGTGGGTGCGGAGCGGGAGAGGGCTAGATCGCGATACCAATTGCCGACATCCGCCCAGTTGTGGAAAGTGGTCCACGCGACCGAGGGGAGTTTACGGCCTTCGTCATCCTCGTCGGGATCTTTAATCTTTCCGGCTGTGCCTTTTGCGTCTGACTTATTGTCCTTATCTGCTGTCGTGCCTGTCGGGATCAACTGCGCGGTGTTCCAGACATAAGTACGGACACCGTCGTGTTGTTTAGGCGTGGCGGGATGATTGGGATTCCATACCTGGACATAGGTATTCGCGGGGATTTCGAGTGTCAGGGTCTCGGACAGAACGACCCCCGCCTCTGTGAGGAAGTGCTGCGCACCCCAGAACTGGCCGGGTACTTCGGCCTTGGTGTAGACATTCCGCAGTTGATACTCGATCACGTCGCCTGCGGAAAGCGACCGCACGGGTAGCTGCCTCGTCTTGAGGTCGCTGTAAAGAGGAGCGGCCGCGGTGACGGGTGCAGGCAACTCGATGGCGTCGGATACCGGTGTTTCTACGGTCGCTCCGTCAGGCTTGTGGACGCGCATGTAATCGATGGTTCCAGTTCCGTAAGTCGAGGCAAAGCCTACCTGGATTACGGAGAACTCATGCGCCGCTCCCTCTGATTGCAGACGCACGACGACATGGAGCGTGCGCTCTCCGGTGCCATCGGCGTTCATGCGGACCGTTGTGTCAAAGTGCTCAAAGATCAGAGGCTCTTTGTGGTAATCCGGTGGCGTAACAGGCGGGGTCTGAGCGAGCACGTCGCCGCACAAGAAGGCAGAAAGAATTACAGCAAAATATCCTGGAGTGCGCATGGCTGAGCCATGGTACACCGGTTTCTCAAGAAGCTAGCCAGGCGTTTTCTGAGTCTTCTTCACGAAGATATAGACAACGACAACCCTTTTCCCCACGGCGGTGACGGAGCAGGCCCGCGCAATACCGCAACCTGTGAAGTGGTGCCCTTAGAGCATTTTCACTTCTACTCTGCACGCTCGGGTGGGCGGATTCAAGGGTCAAGTGCAACAAAATTAGCTTCACGTTGATCCGCACATAAGCGCAATGCGTGGAGTGAGATAGGGGGCGATGCGCTGAACTGGTCTATGGAAAAGCTGGAAAGCAAAGGACGCTTCCCACTTTGCCCACAGACCCGGCTGCTGCTGCTGGCCTTCCTCTCTTGAAGACCAGAAGAATCACGTTCCCACGATTTGTTGCACTTGGAGTTTGATCCCGCCGTGCCCCATATCTCGCGCTTGTTGCGAGATGTGGGGAATTCATGGACCTTAGCCGACCAGTCTTTGCAGTGAGTCGAGAGTTTCGGGGAGAGAGTGACTCTTTTCCCACATCTCGCACAAGTACGTGCGAGATATGGGGCACCCGAGTCCGCGGCTAAACAAAATCCTTAAAGCCACACCCACGACATACACGATTGTATTTGTGACGCACTACACTAGCAGTTGAAGATCGGTGAGGCCGATTCCTCTTCTGAACAGAAGCTTGCGCTCAATGAAGCTGAACAATTCCTCAATCGCCACGACGGGAGCGTCGGGCAAGAGGGCAAGGTCAGCCAACATCTTTTCCCGGTTGGCAAGCGAGCCTAAAGCCAACTCCAGACGGATGAAGGGATGGGTCAAGACCTGATCGGTCTGCAACAGTTCCTGAAGTTTCTCATCGACGCTTCGCAGATGGTCAATCCAGACGGATGTGTCGACCAGAATCAACGTTCGTTCCGACAGCGCGGTGCGGCCTCAGCCGCCGGATCACTCCCCCCGAGCGCCGCGAGCCTTCGAGCCGCTTCGTTACGGACAAGACGGGTGAGTGCCTCTCTCACAAGAGCCGCCTTCTCGGTAATGCCGGTGTAGTACTCCGCCTGCCTGACCAACTCGTCATCCAAGGCGATGGTTGTACGCATGTTCACATTATTGCATCGATCCGATGCTACAATGTGATGCCGGAACAGAAGCCCTACTTTTCAACCTGCTCTCAACCGTGTGAGCAAGGGCAAGCAACTGTCTCGGTGTCCCATCTGTCCTGCCAACGTTAGCCGAGGACAAGAACGTACCTGAGGGGCTAAACAGGCTGCGGAAAGAGTCTCTGTAACTGAGAAATCGCTCCCTCAGCGGCTGAAGCCGGATTCATTGCAAGGGAGTTACGTACGGGCTAAAGCCCGTACCCTTCAAAGAAGTGAGTTTTTCCGCAGCCTGTTTAGCCCGTACCGAACCCCATTGCAAGGAGTCCGGCTTTACTCGCTGAGGAAGCGATTTCAGAGTATCAACGGTCTTATTGCCGAGCCCTGTTACTGATCTCGGTTACCGATTACTGCCGGTGGTGAACGTCGAAGCTCCAGCGCGTGCCGCGTCGAGTACCTTACCTGGGAAGATGCCCAGAATCAGGACGGCGGAGACGGTCAGTAGCAGCGCTACCGTCAGCGAGGTCTTCAATCGCGGTATGGCATGCACCGCCGAGGAATCGGTTGGTTTGTTGTAGAGCGAGGTCAGCAGGCGCAGATAGTAGTACGCCGCGACGCCGCTATTCAGCAGGCCGATAATCGCCAGCCACACTTCGCCTGAATGCAGCGCCGCGGTGAAGACGTAAAACTTGCCGAAGAATCCGCCGGTGAAGGGAATGCCGATCAGTGACAACAGCAAAAAGGCGAGTGCGCCGCCCAGCAAGGGTGACCGATAGGCCAGTCCACGGTAGTCGGTCACCGAGACCAGCTTGTCGTCGTAGCCGCCGGCATGGCTAATGATGGCGAAGGCTCCCACGTTCATGGCTGCATAGGCCGCGGTATAGAACATCACTGCGGCGATGCCTTCGTTCGAGAGTGCGGTAAAGGCTACCAGGGCATAGCCGGCGTGGGCGATCGACGAATAGGCCAGCATGCGCTTCACGTTTTGCTGACGCAGCGCGCCCAGGTTGCCGACGGTCATCGACAAGGCGGCCATGATCCAGAGCAGCAGTTGCCAATGCGCGTGCAGCGAGGGATATGCGCCGTAAGTGATTCGCAGCAGCACCGCAAAGGCGGCAACCTTGGGTGCGGTGGACATCAGGGCCACGACGGGAGACGGGGCTCCTTCATAGACGTCGGGTGTCCAAACCTGGAAGGGTGCGGCTGAAACCTTGAATCCGATGCCGATCAGAATCATGGCCAGGGCGATCAAGGCGAAGCCGGGCGTGGGACTTTGCGGCAGCCGCGCGGCAATTTCTGCGATGTTGGTGGCGCCGGTTGCGCCGAAGGTCAGCGCGATGCCGTAGAGGAAAAAAGCAGTCGCGAAGGAACCCAACAGGAAGTACTTGAGTCCGGCTTCCGGGCTCTTCCCGCTCTTCTTGCGAATGGCCGCGAGAATATAAGTTGAGATCGAGGAAATCTCGAGCGCGATAAAGACCAGCAGCAATTCGACCGCGCTGGACATCAGGCACATGCCAACTGCGCCGAACAGAACCAGGGCGTAGTATTCGGCCGGCCTTTCCTTGCTGCCATCGAATACATCGAAGGCGATGAGCACGGCGACGAGAACGATGCTGCAAACCACGACGTGGAAGAATGCGCTGAAGGCGTCCGTTTGTACTGTACCGAAGAAAGCCGTTCCCGAAGGCAAGCTCAATTGCCAGATGCTGGCTCCGAGCGCGCCGAGGATGCCGAGCAGCGCGAGTACGCCGATGGGCTTCCGCGACATCGCGGGCGGCATCACCGGCTCGATCAGCATGGTCAGCACACCGGTGATCGTTAGGATGAGCTCGGGCAGAATGCGAGCGATCTGCGGCACAGGCATTGGCGTCTGCATAAGCATCATGGACGCACCGCGATTCCGACCGTGACACCTACGGAGGTCAGTTTGACGACCGCGCCGTCGATGGCGCGCATCCAGTAGGGCGAAGCCACGCCCATCAGCAGCATCAACAACGCCATCGGCCACAGGGCAAGGTGCTCGCGCGGACCAAGGTCCGATACCGCTAAATCTGTAACCATCGGTGATGTGGTTCCGTAAAAAATGCGCTGGATCATCCAGAGCATGTAGGCGGCAGAAAGAATCACGCCTGCCGTAGCCGCCGAAACCCAGGCGGTGTGACCCGGGAAGCTGCCACTCAGAATCAGAAACTCACCCACAAAGCCGTTCAGCAAAGGCAAACCAATCAGCGAGAGCGAAGTGATGACGAACAAGGCTGCCAGATTCGGCATCTTCTTGGCCAGGCCGCCGTAGGAGAGCATTTCGTAGGTTCCGTAGCGCTCGTACATGAAGCCGAGAAGAAGGAAAAGCGCGCCGCCGGAGATGCCGTGATTCAGGATCTGGTATACCGCCCCGTCCACGCCGGAAACAGCGAAGCAGTAAATGCCCAGGATGCAGAAGCTGAGATGGCTCACCGTAGAGAAGGCGACGAGGCGCTTCATGTCTTTCTGCACCAGGGCGACCAGCGCTCCGTACAGTATGCCGATGACCGCGAGTGCAATCATCCACGGCGCGACTTGCTTAGCCTGGGCAGGGAAGAGGCCGAGATGAAACCGCAGGATGGAATAGAGGCCCAGCTTGCCTGCGATCACCATGGCCATCGCCGTGGGTGCTTCGCTGAACGCATCACTCAGCCAGCCGTGCAGCGGAAAGACCGGCACTTTTACGGCAAAGGCCACCAGGAATGCTAACGAAACCCAGAAGAGCGCTTGCGGGGCAAGATTGTTGGCGGCCAGGATGGTCTGCAGACGGACAAAGTCAAACGTACCTGTTTTCGCGTAGAGCCAGACGATCGCGACCAGCAGCAGCGCGGACGGAAGAAACGTGTAGACAAAAAACTTGATGGCTGCTTCCGTGCCGCGGGCCCGGCCGAACATGGAAATCAAAATCGCCATCGGGACCAGCGTAAGTTCCCAGAACGCGTAATAGAGGAACAGGTCGAGCGAGACGAAGACGCCGATCATAGCCGTCTGCTGAATCAGAAAGAAAAAGTAGAACTCCTTGGTGCGATGCGTGATCGCATTCCACGAAGCGAGCACGCCCAGCGGAGCCAGAAAGCCGGTCAGCACCACCAGCCAGAGCGAGATGCCGTCCACGCCGAGGTGGTAGCGGATGGCGGGGCTGGCAATCCAGGCGCGGTCCACTTCAAACTGAAAGCCTGACTGCCCATAAACAAAGTGAGCCGGCAAGTGAAGCGTAAGCAGAAACGTGGCCAGGGTCACCAGGAGGGTGAACCATTGGATTATCCGGCCCCGCCGCGGAAGCAATGCCACGACCACGGCTCCTGCAGCCGGTACGAAGGTCGCTAGCGTCAATATGCAATCGTTCAGCACTATGGGTTCTCTGGCTCTCTCGTTAGATATGCATGGAAAAGCCGAAATACGTAATCAGCAGCAGGGCAGCGGCGCCAATTGCCAGCCAGCCTGCGTAGGAACGGATGTTTCCCGACTGCACGCGCTGGATAAGTGCTCCCAGCCCACGCGCGCTGCCGCCGGCCAACATGCCGCCACCGTTGATGAACCCACCATCGACCACTCCGCCTAACAAGTAGCGGGTAATAAAGAGAAGCGGGGTCACGATAAGGGCGTTATAAATCTGGTCGATCCAGTACTTATTCAGCAGAAGGTTGTAGAGTCCGCTTGCGCGCTCGGCCAAACGATCGGCCATGCCGGGTTTGCGCCGGTACATCAGATCGGCGAGGAACCAGCCGAGCAGAGCGACGACAACAGAGGTCATGCTTAATGCGCGTTCCAGGCCTACGCTGCCTTCTACGTGGGGCGTCGCCGTCGATGCGACGGCAACCACAGGGCCTACTACAGGCTCGAGGAAATGCGAGAAATGGTCGCTGCCTCCAAGCGCCTCCGGAATCCCGATCCATCCACCTGTAAATGACAAAATGGCGAGCAGAACGAGAGGAGCGAGCATAGACCAAGGGCTTTCGTGCGGATGTGCCCCTGAATGATCGCGGCTTTCACCAAAGAAGGTGAGGTACCAGAGCCGGAACATATAGAACGATGTCAGCAGTGCGGTGACGATGCCAACGAACCAGAGAATGGGTCCGGCGGTGGGCGAAACAAAGGCGTGGTAGAGATCTGCGTCCTTGCTGAAGAAGCCGGCAAACGGGGGCAGGCCAGAAATCGCGAACACTCCGGCGCTCATGGTCCAAAAGGTGATTGGCGTCGCTTTGCGCAAGCCACCCATCTTGCGCATGTCCTGCTCGCCGCCCATGGCATGGATGACGGAGCCCGCGGCAAGAAAGAGCAAGCCTTTAAAGAATGCATGGGTGACCAGGTGAAAGATGGCCGCCGTGTAAGAGGCGGCTCCACAGGCCAGGAACATATAGCCAAGCTGCGAAATGGTCGAATAGGCCAGAACGCGCTTGATATCGGTCTGCACGATGCCAACGGTTGCAGCAAACAACGCCGTAGCTGCGCCGATGATGGCGACGACACTGAGGGCGAAGGGCGACCGATCGAAGAGCGCATGCGAACGCACCACCATGTAAACGCCGGCAGTGACCATCGTGGCGGCGTGAATCAAGGCCGAGACCGGAGTAGGGCCTTCCATGGCGTCAGGCAGCCAGACGTAAAGCGGAATCTGAGCAGACTTGCCCGTGGCGCCCAGGACCAGCAGAAGCGCAATGGCTGTGAGGAAGCCGCCTTGCATTTCGGGGTGCTGAGCGATCGCGCCGAAGACGGTGCTGAAGCTGAGCGAGCCGAAGTGGGCAATCATCAGGAACATGGCCAGCAGAAAGCCGAAGTCGCCGATGCGGTTCAGGATGAAAGCCTTCTTGCCTGCATCCGCGGCTGAGTCGCGCGTGAAGTAGAAACCGATCAGCAGGTAAGAGGCGAGGCCGACGCCTTCCCATCCGACGAACATCAGCAGAAAGTTTTCCGCCAGCACCAGCGTGAGCATGAAGAACATGAAGAGATTAAGGTAGGCGAAGTAACGCCAGTAGCCCTCTTCATGAGCCATGTAGCCGACTGAATAAATATGGATCAGGAAGCCGACGCCCGTGACCACGAGGAGCATGACCAGGGTCAACGGGTCGAGCAGGAAGTCGAAGTTTGCGCGAAAGCCTGAGGTGACGATCCAGGCTGAGTTCGGGCCTCCCAGGTGTTCCACGTAGGGCAGCGTCAGGCTGCTGAAGCGCAACGCGATACTCGCCACCATGGCCAGCGGAGCCGCGGTAAAGAGCAGCGCAATCGCCGAGACGAGCGCCTTAGGCAGGCGGCGGCCCAGAAGCCCATTCAACAGAAAGCCTGCGAACGGTAACACCGGGATCAACCAGAGATGGAGCGAGGAATTTCCGTTCATAGTTTCATCAGGTTGACTTTGTCCACATCGAGGGTATTTCTCGAGCGGAAGATGGCGATGATGATGGCCAGGCCAACGGCAGCTTCGGCTGCTGCGACTACCATCACGAAGAAAACGAAGATCTGTCCCTGCACCCGGTGCCACTGATAAGCGAAGGCGACAAAGGTCAGGTTGACCGCGTTGAGCATCAGCTCAATCGACATGAATACGGAAATGATGTTCCGCTTGATCAGGAAGGCGCCGGCGCCGATCGAGAACAGGATCGCGCTGAGCACCAGGTAGTAGGCAATGGGAACGGTCATATCAGTTCTCCTTATTGGCCAGCGCAACCGCGCCCAGGATGGCGATAAGGATCAAAATGGACGTTACTTCGAAGGGAAGCAGCAGGTCGCGAAAGAGAACTTTGCTCAGATCGCTGGTGGAAACGATGTAGTCGCCCAAACGGGCCTGCGCCAGGTGGCTCTTCGCGGAAAGAAAGATGAAGGCCAGCAGGCCGAGCAGGATAGCGACCCCGGGAATGCCGACAATGTAGGCGGCACTGCTGCCGTGGGTTCGCTCTTCCTTGCCGGCGTTGAGCAGCATGATGACAAAGGTAAACAGCACCATGATCGCGCCGGAATAGACGATGACCTGCGCGGCAGCGAGGAACTCAGCTCCCAGCATCAGGTAGAGCACGGCGAGCGAACTCATCACCACAATCAGTGAGAGAGCGCTGTTGATAGGGTGGCGCTGCAACAGGAGGTTCAAGGCTCCTGCCACACACAACGCACCGAAGAAGATGAAGAGAACCAGATACATGCTAGAGCGCTTTCTCCGATACCGGGCCCGACGTTGATTGTAGAACAGGTGCTGCTGAACTCTGTGCCGGGCCGCGATTCATCTCGTTACTCGTTCAGATGACTTTCCAGGCCAGCCAGAGGCTGGTAGCGAGAATATTCAGAACGGCGAGGGGCATAAGAAATTTCCAGCCGAAGCCCATCAGTTGGTCGTAGCGGAACCGGGGAAGCGTCCCGCGGACCCAGATGTAGAGAAACAGGAAACAGAAAACTTTGAACACAAACCAGAAGACGGGCAGCAGTGCCTGGACGAGGAAGCCTCCGACCGCGGGGATCGCATCGCCGAAGGGACTGGTCCAGCCGCCGAAGAAGAGCAGGGTGGCCACGCAGCTTACCGTGATCATGTTGGCATACTCGGCCATGAAGAACATGGCGAACTTCATGGAGCTGTATTCGGTGTGGTAGCCGGCCGTCAATTCCGTTTCTGCTTCGGGCAGATCGAACGGTGCGCGGTTGGTTTCCGCGTAAGCCGCCATCAGGTAGATAAAGAAGGCGACGAATTGAAACCCTCCGAATACGTTCCAGGAGAGCAGGCCGTGGGCCGACTGGCTGTCCACGATGGTGCGCAGATTCAACGATCCTGCGCGGAGCACGACCCCTATCAGCGATAGTCCGAGGGCCAGCTCGTAGCTGATCACCTGGGCGCTGGCCCGAAGAGCGCCCAGCAGAGAATACTTGTTGTTCGAAGACCAGCCGGCGAGTGCAATACCGTAGACGCCGATGGAGGTCACGCCCAGGATCACCAGCAGACCGATATTTACGTTGGCGATCTGGAACATATCCACGCCGTGCCAGGTGATGTTTCTTCCAAACGGCACAACGGCGATCGAAACTAAGGCGCAGGCCAATGCGATGATGGGCGCAAGAATGTAAAGAGGGCGGTCCACGCTGGTGGGCATCAGGTCTTCTTTAAGGAAGAGCTTGGCTCCGTCGGCCAGCGGCTGCAGCAGTCCGAAGGGCCCTACGCGGCTGGGTCCCCAACGGTTCTGGATGCGGCCGACCAGCTTGCGCTCAAGCAGCACGGTGTAGGCCACGGCGGTGAGAAAGATCACCAGCACCACGGCGACCTTCAAACAACTCAGTAAGAAAAAAATCAGCAGGCTCACAGGTTTCTTTCGCTTTCGTTACTGCCGTGGTCCGTTTCCAGTGCCTCAGGGCCTAAACAGGCTGCGGAAAAAGTCTCTTCGAGCGAGAAATCGCTCCCTCAGCGGCTAATGCTCGCTGCGGCGAGGTAGCCGGATTCATTGGAAGGGAGTTACGTACGGGCTGAAGCCCGTACCCTTCAAAGAATTGAGTTTTTTCCGCAGCTTTAAAGCCCGTACCCTTCAAAGAATTGAGTTTTTTCCGCAGCCTGTAAAGCCCCTTTTCCGTTTACTTGCGTTTAGTCCGCAGCCGTTTCTGTTGGGCTGGCGAGATGCGATTCCATCACAGCATGGAGAAGCGGGCTGTACCGGCCCAGGGTTCCGGATGTGTACAACGTATCTTCCGACGGCAGAATCAGTGAGACGCTTTCGGGCGCCGGTTGGATTTGCACCAGCGACGATTGCACATGGACATCGTTTCCGGCCAACAACTCCAAACGCGACACCTGGTAGTTGGGGACGAGCCGTTGCACTTCATCGAGAATGGCGAACGGGTCAAAGGGGCTCAGCTTGGGCTCCAGGTTTTGGGCGGCAAGCCATACACTATGACGGTCCGCTTCGCCGCTCTGCGCGCCTCGCGTCTGGCCCATGTCAGCGCGAACTCCGCGGCCGAAAGGAACCAGTTTCCTGGCATCGGCGCCCATACTGTCGGCCAGGCGAACGATCAGTTCGAAGTCGCTGCGAACGCCGGCCTTGTCGCCTGCTTTCTTCACCAGTTGCTGATCGCCATAGGTGTTGGTGACGGTTCCGGCTTTCTCGTAGAGATTCGAACTCGGAAGAACGACGTCAGCGAGCAAAGCCGTTTCCGTCAAAAACATATCCTGCACAATCACGAACGTGTTCTTGAGCGCCGCCGCGTTGACGCCATAACGTGCTACGGGATTCGAACCGACGACGTAAAGGGCAGCGAGTTCGCCTCGGCCGGCCGCGTCGAACATTTCCACCAGGTTCTTGCCCGCAGTTTTCGGTAGGGCTTCGCCGTACTCCTCGGCAAACGGTCCGCCTTCACTGACCGCGACATAGCCGGGCAGCAGGTGGGGCAGCAGGCCCATATCGGCGGCGCCACGCGAGTTTACATAGTCGCCAAGGCACGCAAACGTGGTTTGCGGCAGACCCAGACCAAACTTCACCAACGCTTCAACATCCCGTCCGCGATACTCCGACCCAAAGATGATAAGCAGGTTCGGCTCGGCGCGCAGGGCCTCGCGGAACTTCTTCGCGTCTTCCGAGGGCTGCGCGCCCGACCACGCCGAATCTTCGCCTCCGAGGAATTTCACGAGACTCGCGTAACCATCCTGAGGAATGGTAAGCGAGTCATGCGCCTGCCGCTCCAGTTTGATTTCCGCGTGGTTCACGACATAGATACGCGCGTTGTTAAGGCGCACATTGGTGCGCAGATTCCAGGCAAGCAACGGATGCTGCTCCGTGGGATCGTTGCCCAACAGCAGAATGGCCGGCGCGGTCATGGATTCCCGAATGGAGGCTGCGCGATCCTTTTGCCCGGAGATGGCGCGGGCAAAGGCCGTGTAGTCCGCAGTGCGGTGGTGATCGATGTTATTCGTGCCCAGCACGGTGCGGGCGAACTTCTGCAGCAGGTAGTTTTCTTCGTTGGTAGTGCGGTTGGATCCGATGACGCCGATCGACGCTCCACCACGGCTCTCGCGAGTCTCGCGCAGCTTTTTACCGGCGTGGGCGATCGCTGCTTCCCAACTTACTTCTGCGAATTTGCCGTCTGCCTGACGCACGAGCGGCTTGGTTAGCCGGTCCGTGTGGTTGGCGAAATCAAAGGCATAGCGGCCCTTGACGCAGAGAAAGTCGCCGTTGATGCCGCTCTTATCGCGATTGTCGCCGCGCAGAATTTCCGATCCATCGGAAACACTGCGCACCCCGAGGGTCGTCTTGCATCCATCGGCGCAATGCGCGCAGACGGTGGAGACATGGTTCATTTCCCACGGCCGCGTCTTGTAGCGGTAGCTGCCCGAGGTCAATGCGCCCACCGGGCAGGCGTCGATGCACATGCCGCACTCTTCGCAGTCGAGATGATCGCCGCCGTTGGGTGCGATGGTGCTGGTGACGCCACGGTTCTGTACACCCAGGGCCCATACATCCATGCCCTCGCCGCACATGCGCACGCAGCGATAACACAGGATGCAACGCGGACGGTCGAAGAATACCACCGGAGACCATTGCTGCTCTTCGCGGTGCTCCTTCGCCTCGACATACAGCGATTCGGGCGCGCCGTACTTGAAAGTCATATCCTGCAGTTCGCACTCGCCGCCGGCGTCGCATACGGGGCAGTCCAGCGGATGGTTGCCGAGGAGCAATTCGACGGTAGACTTACGCGCCTGGGTAATTTCCGGGCTGTCGGTCACGACGACCATGCCTTCAGTGACCGGCGTGGTGCAAGCGGTTTGCAGCTTGGGCACTTTTTCCAGACGAACCAGGCACATGCGGCAGGCCGCCTGAAGTGAGAGGCCCGGGTAGTAGCAGAACTGGGGAATCGCAATGCTGGCCGCGCGGCAGGCTTCAATCAGCAATGTGCCCGCAGGTGCGGTTAATGTTCTGCCATCGACGGTAAAGGTTACGTCAGCCATGATTTCCTATCTTCTTCGGTTGCGGCTAGGCGGTCGCTAACGCTGCTTCCGGCTGAGGCGCGTAGGCACACGGTTTGCCTTCCAGGTGGTCTTCAAACTCCTGGCGAAACTTCTTGACGAAGGCGATGGTGGGCATGGCCGCGGCATCACCCAGCGGGCAAAAGGTGCGCCCCATCATGTTCTCGGCCAGGTAGCGGATGTTATCGATGTCTTTGGCGACGCCTCCGCCCGCATGGAAACGGGTGAGGGTCTTCTTCAGCCAGTCTGTGCCTTCACGGCACGGGATGCACCAGCCGCAGCTTTCGTGCTGATAGAACTTGATGGTGCGCAGAGCGAACTCGACCATGCAAACGGTATCGTCGAGCACCACCACGCCGCCCGAGCCGAGCATGCTGCCGGCTTTGCCTACCTGATCGAAGTCCATACCGATATCGATTTCGTTGGGCAGCAGGACGGGGGTCGAAGATCCGCCGGGAACTACGGCCTTGAGCGAGCGGCCGTTGGCGATGCCTCCGCCGACCTCATAGATCATCTTCTTGAGGTTGTAGCCCATGGGCAGCTCGTATACGCCGGGCTTCGCCACGTCGCCGCTGAGGCAGAAGAGCCGGGTGCCTCCGTTGCGCTCGGAACCGATCTTGGCGTATTCCGCTCCGCCAATGCGGAAGATATGAGGGACGGTGGCCAGCGTTTCGGCATTGTTGATGACAGTGGGCCCACCATACAGCCCTACGACCGCCGGGAAGGGAGGACGAATGCGCGGGATGCCTCGCTTGCCCTCGAGCGATTCCATCAGTGCGGACTCTTCGCCTACTTCGTACGCGCCTGCGCCGGTATGGGAGACGATGTCGAAGTCCACGTCACTGCCGAAGATACCTTTACCCAAAAATCCCTTGGCGTAGGCGTCGTCGATGGCCTTCTCCATAATTTTCAGCAGATATCGATATTCGCCGCGGAGATAGATGAAGCCCATCTTGGCTCCGATGGCCAGGCCGGCGATGATCACGCCTTCGATCACGGAGTGAGGATCATGCTCGAAGATGAGCCGGTCTTTACAGGTGCCCGGTTCGCTTTCGTCGCCGTTGACCAGCACATATTTCGGTTTCGTCGATTGCTTGGGAACGAATGACCACTTCAGGCCGGTAGGGAAGCCGGCGCCCCCGCGTCCGCGAAGGCTTGAGGCCTTCATTTCCGCGATAATTCCGTCGGGGCCCAGGGCGATGGCCTTTCGTGCGGAGGTATAGCCGTCCAATTCGATGTATGTGTCGATGTTGGTCGCGCCCTTGCCGAAGCGGTACGAAACCAACTTCACTTCATCGGGATGCGAGACGAGATTGGGCATGCTTTTCTCCGATTGCGGGTCGAAACGGTTATTTCCTGTCGTCGAATCTTGGTGCTTACTCTTGCTGTCGACTCTTGCTGCTGTGTGCCGGAGCTAACTCTTACTACGGTAGCTCTCCAGAACCTTGTCCATCGATTCCGGGGTCAGGTTTTCGTGGAAGTCGTAGTTGATCTGTACCGCCGGAGCCCAACTGCAGGCGCCGATACACTCTACTTCTTCCAGTGAAAACAGCTTGTCGGGCGTAGTTTCCTTATGGCCGATGCCTAAACGTTTTTTGCAATGTGCCAGCAGTTCATTGCCGCCGCGCAGCATGCAGCTGATGTTGGTGCATACCTGTACATGATACTTGCCTGCCGGTTTGGTGTGCAGCAGCGAGTAGTAACTGATGACGTTGCGTACATCGAGCTCCGTGATGCCGATGCGCTGCGCCACTTCTGCGACGACTTCGTCTGACAGATAGCCGACTTCATCCTGCGAGTAGAGCAGCATGGGGACCAGAGCCGAACGGCGTACCGGGTAAAGCGTGACCATGCGGTCGAAGCGCGCGGCCAGGGCGGGACTGAATAGGGTCTTGGTCTCTGTGCTCATAGTGGTATTTCAGGGTTGGCAACCGATTGCAGCGAATCCACGGCGGAAAAGTGGAAGAGCTCGTCTCGTCCTAGCCACGCGATCCAGTGGATGACGGCCATGTCCATAGGTTCAGCACCTTCTGGAAACCCGAAGGCGCCGTCTTCATTCATTTTGAAATCGCCCCAGGATTCCATTTCCGGGCGGACGGTTCGCCAGACGGCTTCGCCAGTCGCCGCGCTGAAACAGAAACGTGCAGCGCGGTCCTTATAGGTCACTTTTGCCCAGTCTGAAAAGCTGTGGACCTCATAGTCCGGACCAGCCGCAGCCGCGTAGGAGCGAAGCAGGCTCACGAAGGAGTTCCATATTTCCCACCGGACGCGAACCTCCAATGGAATCTCCACGGACTCCTGATCTCCGGGCAATTTCGGAATCGATGCGCGTATCTCCTCGCCGGCCCCGTCGAGTTTGCTCATCGGTCAATCTCTCCCAGCACAATGTCGATCGAGCCGATCACGGCCACGACATCCGCCAACAGACGCCCGGCGCACATGGTCTCCAGCGCCTGCAGTGAGGCAAAGGTGGGGTTGCGCATGTGCACGCGATAGGGTTTGGCGGTGCCGTCACTCACCACGAAATAACCCATTTCGCCACGCGGCGACTCGATTGCCTGATAAACCTGACCGGCTGGGACAGCAAAGCCTTCGGTCACAATCTTAAAGTGATGGATGAGGGATTCCATCTGCGTCTTCATCTTTTCCCGGTCCGGCAAAACCACCTTAGGCGCGTTGGCCTTGAGCGATCCCTCGGGCATTCCGTCCAGCGCCTGCTGGCAAATCTTGAGAGACTCACGCATTTCCTGCACGCGAAGCAGGTAGCGGGTCCACACATCGCCAACCGTCGACGTAGGCACCTTGAATTGAAATTTCTCGTAGCTGGAGTAGGGCATGTCCCGGCGCAGATCCCAGTCGACGCCGCTGGCGCGCAAGGGTGGTCCGGTCACTCCGAAGGCCATAGCATCGGAAGGGCTTAGGTAGCCCACTCCCTGCAGGCGCTGTACCCAGATGGGGTTGCCGTTGAGCAGATTCTCATACTCGTCGATGCGGGCCGGCATCATCTTGAGCAGTTCCTGCACGCGGGTAAAGAAGTCAACCGGTGGTTCGAGCGAGACGCCGCCCACGCGGATATAAGAGCCCATCATGCGCTGGCCGCTCAGGTGCTCGAAGATCTTAAGGATCTCTTCGCGCTCGCGGAAGGTATACAGGAAGAGGGTCAGTGCGCCAATGTCCATGGCGTGGGTACCCAGCCAGACCAGGTGCGACTGAATGCGGGTGAGTTCACCCATGAGCACGCGCATGAACTGTGCGCGCGGCGGAATCTCCAGTTGCAGCAGCTTCTCGACGGCCAGCGCATAACAGAGGTTATTGGCCATCGGGCTGAGGTAGTCGATGCGGTCCGTAAGGGGAACAACCTGCTGATAGAACTTGGCCTCGCAGGTTTTCTCGATGCCCGTATGCAGAAAACCGATGTCGGGTACGAGGCGCAGGACGGTTTCGCCGTCGATTTCCAGCACCAGGCGAAGAACGCCATGGGTCGAAGGATGCTGCGGACCCATGTTGAGAACCATGGTGCGGTCCTCTGAGCCTTCTCTTACGCGCGGTTCAATCAGCGGCGCGACAGCGTAATCGGCGGCATCCACTAGCGGTATCCTTCCACGGGGTAGTCCTTGCGTAACGGGTGACCTTCAAATTGATCGGGCAACATGATGCGGCGCAGGTTGGGGTGTCCACCGAAGCGGACGCCGAACAGGTCCCACACTTCGCGCTCGTAGAAGTTGGCGGAGGGCCACTCCGGTGTGATGCTGGCGACTTCAGGATCGAGGCTGCCGACCAAAACGCAGAGACGCACGCGGTCTTTCAGACCATGAGACAGGATGTGGTACGTGACCTGGAAGCGCGGTTCGCTGGGATACAGGTCTACGCAGGTGACATCGACGAGAAAGTTGTAACCGGCCTTCTGCAGGGTGCGGCAAACGGGCCGGAGGTCGTCGCGCTCGATCCACAGGGTAAGTTCTGAGCGGTCGAAACGTGCGTTGGTGATGCATGAGGGCTTAGCCGCCAGCAGGGCTATGATGGCGTGGTTGCCGGCGTGGGCTTCAAGGACTGCGTCTTTTTCGTTCGGCGTATCCATTTAGTGTCCCGTCTTTTCGGAGGACCAGTTGAGAACTCCCTTTTTGAGAACGTAAAAGAAGCCGACAAAGACAAAGCCGAGGTAGACCAGCATTTCCCAGAAGCCGAACATGCGGGATCCCGAGAGTTTGGGCAGTTCGCGGTAAACGACCGCCCACGGAAGCATGAAAACAGCTTCTACGTCGAAGAGGATAAACAACATGGCGACCATGTAGAAGCTTACGGAGAAACGGCCGCGGGCATCGCCTTCCGCTTCGATTCCGCATTCATAGGCGGCCAGCTTGGCGACGGTGTTACGATGACGGCCGATAAAGTAGGAGCCGGTGACCATTCCAGCGCCAAGGCCCACGCCTACGAGAATTTGGAGGAGCAGGGGCAGGTAGTTCCAAAAGTAATCGGGCGTCTGCATTTCAACTCGCGGCGCTTCGAGGTTTCAAGCGCACTCCTTCGACTTTAAGTTTTCGGTGTTCTGGAGTCAAGGAAGGTGTGCTGCCAAGCCTTCACGGTACGGTGGTGATGTTGGCTGTAGTTTGTTTGATTTGCGGGCGGCCGAACAGTGAAGTGTTTCTGGCTTTCGCCGATATATGTGGCGTGAGGTTAATTGTGCCCAAACCACGAATTGTCCAAATGCCGGAAACCCGACCGCCGGAAAGTGTAGCCCGCCCCGTAGAGGAGGGCTTCGGTGTTGCCTCAGAGAGCGTCGCTTCGGAGAGCGTTGCCTCAGAGAGCGCTCCTTTAGACAGAAGAGTAGATCATCTGCGAGCGGCAGCCATGCTCTTCCCGATGGATCGGAGAAAGTCGGAGCGAACGCTGGCGCCAAAGCCCTCAACGCTGGCGCGCCGTCGTCTTTCTCCAGAGGGCGGCCGGGCACTGGAGATTCTGGGACATGCGATCGAGTATCTGGCGGACGAATACGCGCTTGATGCGGAGAATACTGGCCGGCTGGGTAGCGCCGATCCTCGAATCGAGGCAATTCAACTCCTGAAGGCATTGAATCGCGCGATTTATTTCGAGGCCACGATCGTGCAGTCGGTGTTCAGCCGGATGCGGCAGTGGTTCCTGGGGCTGGAGTTGAAGCGAAAGTAGAGTGAAACAGGGGAGCCTGGGTGAACTTCCTGCAGTCGATCCTCGCCCGATCCTCGCCCGATCGATACGGCCGCCGCCGCCGGTGATAGTCTCCCGTTATGCACTTTGTTCTCAATGGCCAGACGCGGGAGTTCCCGCAGTTGGCGTCCCCTGCCTCCCTTCAAGACTTGATCGCTGCGGTTGGCCTCAAAAGCGATCGCGTTGCAGTCGAACACAATGGCAATATCGTTCCCCGGGCGGCGTGGGCCGAGACCGCTATGGCCGATGGGGACCGGCTGGAGATTGTCCACTTTGTAGGCGGTGGACGCGGCTGAGAAGAGTCTGCTGAAAAACTCACTTCTTTGAAGGGTACGGTCTACCCCGCCACCAGGGCTAATGTTCGCTGCGGCGAGGCTGCCCTGAATTTATATACCGGAACGTTCTCGAGGGTTTGAAACCCGCTTCCCCGGACTAAACAGCTGCGGAAGAAGTCTTTGTAGGTGAGAAATCGTTCCCTCAGCGGCTAAAGCCGGATTCATTGCAAGGGAGTTGCGTACGGGCTGAAGCCCGTACCCTTCAAAGAATTGAGTTTTTCCTCAGCCTGTAAAGTCCGGGGCTGGCACAGACCAAGCGCTGGCACAGACCAAGCCTGCAGCCTGCTAAAAAATAACGTGCCTGGGGTTACTTCTACACTGGGGCAGGAACCAGGGCCGGGAACTGCCGTTGGTGCCAGTAAGGATACGGTGCCCGAGCCTTGCTGGCAGCATCGAGCCTGGCCACCTGCTCCGGTGTAAGGTTCCATTCCGCTGCGGCAAGGTTCTGCTTTAGCTGCGTTTCGTTGCGGGCTCCGATGATGACGGTTGCCACCGTGGGTCGCTGCAACAGCCAGTTCAGCGCTACCTGGGGAAGCGGTTTGCCGGTTTCTTTCGCCACCTCATCGAGCGCGTCGATAACCTTGTACATGTACTCATCGTCGACCTGGGGTCCGTTCGCCGCGGTCTTGTGGAGGCGGCTCTCGGCCGGCAGAGGGCTGCCGCGACGGATCTTTCCGGTAAGCCGTCCCCATCCGAGCGGACTCCAGACAATGGCGCCTACGCCTTGATCGATGCCCAGGGGCATCAACTCCTGTTCGTAGTCGCGGCCAATCAAGGAGTAGTAGACCTGATGGGCGACATAACGCGACCATCCGTATTTGTCCGCAATGGCGAGCGACTTCATCAGGTGCCAGCCAGAGAAGTTGGAGCAGGCGATGTAGCGTACCTTCCCGGTCCTTACCAGCGTATTGAGCGTATCGAGCGTTTCTTCTATTGGGGTCAACGCGTCGAACCCGTGCAGATGGTAGATGTCGATGTAGTCAGTACCGAGGCGCTTCAGACTCGCTTCGCAGGCATGCACGAGATGACCGCGTCCGGAGCCCAGGTCATTGGGGCCATTGCCCATAGGGAAGGTGGCTTTGGTCGATATAAGCACCTTGTCGCGCCGGCCGGCGATGGCCTGGCCGAGAATCTCTTCCGACATGCCTTGCGAATAAACGTCTGCGGTATCGAAGAGGTTCACACCTGCATCCAGACAGACGTCGACCAGCCTTGTAGCCTCGGCCACGTCGGTCGCTCCCCATGCTTTGAAAAACTCACCGTTGCCGCCGAAGGTCGCGGTCCCAAAGCAAAGCACCGGCACCTTCAATCCCGAATGTCCAAGTCGTCTGAATTCCATGCCTCAAGAATAAACGAGGTTTTTGCCGCGGGTAGGGCACAATCGATCTCACGGCCCAAGCCGCACGTGCTCAACGGAGAGGCAGGAGATGAAATCTGCGTTAACGACAGAAAGGCAAGTCCGCGTTCCGTCGCGCGTCGGACCCTGGCTATGGTTCTTCTGCTTCCAGTTCTTTGTTTGCGAGCAGATTGCGCGCCTGGGGTGGGCTGGCCATTACAGCATGACGCGCGACTATATCAGCGATCTGGGTGCGGTCCATTGCGGCATCGCCTCGGTCAGCGCTTCGGTCGGCGCCTCGGTCAGTGTCTGCTCTTCGCTGCACTGGGTGATGAATGCGTCCTTTATCTTGCAGGGATGTCTCACCTGCGCTGGAGCGATCCTGGTTCGCGGTTTCTTTCCTGCAACCCGGATCTATCGCGTAGCCCTGACTCTGTTTTTCGTTGCAGGGGTCGGCGTGCTGATCGTCGGCCTGGTTCCGCAAGACACCAACTTTGGTTTGCACATCGTGGGAGCGGTCGCGAATTTTACCTGTGGGAACCTGGCCATGATCCTGCTCGGCTGGGACATGATTCGCCGCTCGTCTGTGCCGAGCTGGAAAGGCCGGATCGCGCTCAGCGGGGGGGCGGCAGGAATGCTGGCCGCCATCGCGCTTGGATTTCGAGGCACCCCTGCGTGGATGGAGTTGGGTTTGCAGCCGGGCACGGTGGAGCGGATTGCCGCCTACCCGATTCCGCTATGGCTCTGCTGGACCGGCTTTCAGTTGCTCAGAGCAGGCGATCGTTGAGCAGCCTGCGGCGAGGTCTTGAAAGCGTTTTCGCAATCCCGGCGGTCTGGCAAGAGCAGCGCGGTGTGGTGTTCTTTGAGAACACCAAGTAAAGGCCGGTAGCTCTAATGGCTTGCAAACATAAACGTCTGTGCTCATTGTCCGTGACGTTTCCTGCTCACATTGGCTGACAATAGCGGCGGGTCTTCTGCTTACATGAACGGACAATAGCGCAGTCCAGTGAAGCCCCGGCCCACATTAACGGGCAACAGCAGCCCGGGTCAGGCCGCGATGGTTATGAGACTGGGATTCTCACCATACCATCTTGTAAAGATTGCCCTTATTGTCTGCAGCGACACCAAATTTCCCATTCAGCGACTCTACCTGGAGAACCGTCCCGTGACTCCCAATAAAGACTCCCTGCAAAAGGCTTCTGCCCAGAACTTGGGCAGTAAAATATTCTTGCCCGTAGACGGCATCCCAGGCGAAGGCAAGATCGGGCTGCGGTGGGTAGCTAGCTGTCGTTCCCGGTATCGGCGTGTTCAGGGAAGAGGCCTTCACAGTCGCAATCTTCTTCTTCAATACCTCTCCATCAGGAAGGGTCCAAGATTTTAGCAGCAAAAACACAGGCCCCAAGGAAAGTGGGGGGCGCCTAATATGGCCGGCAAATACTGCATCGGGCCTCTGTGCCGCCAATGGCCCTTGTACGGGGTAAAGCTTTTGTCCAAATGCGGCGGCGCTCGCCGAGATCATGCAAATGCAGAACGTGGCAAGAGCGAGAGGGCACGTGCTCTAACATTGTTTAACCTCAGTTATGTGAAAACAGAATTTCACAGAAAGTTTTGGCCTGTCCGGCCCGCCTTGGCGAAAATGATTAGCTTTTCCCGAGTTGTTTCCGGATCAAGATGAGTTCACGCCTGCGTTTCGCGCTCGTTTCGGGATAAGACATGTGCAGTCCATTTGAGTTCACGAGGATAGTACCGCACGGGGCCCGCATGGCGGTGACTCTACCGCCCGGCAGCCCCGCCGTTCTGGACGCTTGCTGGCACTCCCTCACGAAGAAACCGTCGCACCGTGGTCATGCCGTAACGGGCCAGTAAGCGTTCTGTCATCTGTTCCGCTGCATCGTGTGCCTGCCGCGAGGCGAGGGCATTTGCCGGGTGCGCCAACATCGCATCCACCTGGACTGCAGAGAACTCGCCAACGCGCATTCTTTCTCCCGAGTTCTTTGCCAGCACTTCCACCAGTCCTTCACGCAACCATAGCGGTGCTTTTTCGCCGGACTGCTGCTCGACCAGCACATGGAGAAGTTCGTGAAGCAGCAGGGCGTCGTCTCCACCACTGTTCCGGCGCACGGCAGCGGGCTGTAGGTAAACAGTATCCCCGCGCGTCGAGGCCAGCATCCAGCCGGGCTCACCTGTCGTCTGGCGGAAGAGTTCCGTGCTCGGCAGTTCCTGAACGGCAGGTTTGGGGAGAGGGGAAGTCCCGCCCATCCGTGAAAGGGCTTTGTTCCAGGCGGCATTTCCTTGCGCCAGCAGATTGTCTTCTGAAGTCGTGGTCAGCAAGGACCATCCACTGCCTGCTCTTTGTTGCCAACCGTGGTCTGCCGGAGTGATGCCGGCGCGGGTTCCAGGAAAGTAAAAAGCCAGGATCTCGGCATCGCTGCGGCCTTCCGCTGCCATTTCGTACGCGCCGGCCTGGCAGAGGCCGACTCCGTGCCCGTATCCTTTCCCGTCTATTTCGAGCGCGTCTCCCGACACCCTGGCTGTATACCAATTGCTGCGCAGTTGATTCCACCCTACCGCCCGGTCGATCGCGAAGCGAACACTGCTGGCCGACAGCGTGGCCCGCTTGCCCTGGCCGGTAACTTCCAATAAATCGGCGCGGCCGCTCGCGGTTTTCTTCGTTACACGAATCGTTTCGATAGGGAATGGTGTGCGCCAGCCCTGCGCATGGAAGATCTCGCTGAGTTGCATGAGGGGCACGCGCGCATGCCACGTTGCCGCGGACCTTCGCACGCAGTAGGGGTCGGCGCGGCGTACTGCCAGATACGGCGCCTGCTCCGCCGGCCACACGCTGCCTGCCTGTTCGCTCATGCCGCCGCAATGTTGAGTGTAGTAAACGTGGGCGCGCTGACCGTGGAACCAGAGGGTTTCTCCCGCCGTTTCCTGGACGGCGCGCTTGATCTCCGGGCGCACTCGTTCCAGGCGAAGGGCCTGGCAATGGGTGTTGTCACAGAGGCCGAAACCCTCAGCATGATGACGGTCGGCATTTACCAGAGCATAGGTGCGCATGCTGACCGCCATGGCCTTCAACGAGGCCATCGGCTCGTCCGGCGCCGCTTCTCCATTAAGCGCGGCCATCACGTAGTCTTCGCTGGGAAGAGTGAGCCTCAGCTTCAGGCCGGTGCGCTGCCAGACAATCTTCCACTTTCCCGTCGCTGCAATTTCTTTTAGATCCGTTCCATCGTTTGCGGTGTTCGCCTGTATGCGAAAGCTTCCCGCCAAGGCGAGCTCTTTCACTACGCTCCCAGTAGAAAGGTGAAGACCATCCTGCGCCCACTCCACCTGAAGTGGCTTCTGCTGAGGGGCCGTGCGGGTCACGGTAAGGTGGCTCAGCGGGCGAGCTGCCCACAGTTCGACCGTCAGTTCGCGCGCTCCGGTGGTCGACCCACGCGCCATAACCGTAACCACCATGAGTGCGAATACCGGGTATCTGAAGTTCATCGTGTCTGCGCAGGGGAGCTTGTTGCCGCAAGAAAGAAATGCTGAGCCAGCCGGGCGGCGTCGCCGCCGTTCCCGTGGCCCAGATAGATCACGATCACCACTTCTTCCTGGCCCACGATGCCAGTGCCGGCGAACCATCCGTGGCTCCAGCTCTCGTGGGGGTCGCTGGCCGTTCCGGTTTTCCCTGCGATTTCCATTCCCCGTACCGCGGCGTTATGCGCCATGCCATAGGTTACCGAGTCGGCAAGCCCATCACGGACCAGGCTCTCGCGCAACAGGCCGTCGCCGGACTGGAGCGCCAGCTTGCGGTAGGCCGATGCGATTTGTCTGGGAGAGACGGTCACTCCTGTCAGGCCAAGGACGAGCAACTGTTTTTGTTCCCTGCTCCTGGGTATAGGTGAGGTCAGTCCGTAGTAAGTAAGAGTGGCTACGGCCTGTGCCGGCGAGATGCGGTCAGCCAGGTCGGCGAAGTAGCGATTGCAGGAGTAAGCGAGGGCTTCTTTCGCGGTGAAGGCAACGTTCGTTTGCGGATGTGTACAGGTCACGTTCCAGTCGCGGCTTCCGTGCTCCTCGGCAACCTGGATGTGAAAGTTGCGCCGGCAGAAGACGGTAGTCTGTGGCGTTACCTGATTGTGCTCAAGGGCAGCCGCAAGAAAGAGCGGCTTGAGGATAGACCCCGGGGCGCTCTGTTTGTTTATGTCTCCTATCTCCGCAAGCGGTCGCCCGCCGGTTGCATCGATCACGGCACCGATTCCCGGAGTGCCTCGCAATGCGCCAGAGAGCGCTGCTTGAAAAGGAGTTTCCGCTACGAGGGTTCTTGCAACGGCGAATAGCAGAAGAGCTACCCAAATCTCCGCGAGTGCCTTCACGTGCCGATGGACCATGAGTTTGTCCCCTTAGCCTGCATTTCTTATACAGCTGAGAACGATAGAGAAACGCGGTTTGATATCGCTTGGCGCGGGAGTGCAAAGAACCTACGGGTGCCCCATCCTTCGCGTTTTTGCCAAGGATGGGGCACCACGACCTTGTTGGCTGAGATCTGTAGCGGTGAGATTTGTGGCATCCCACCCTTGCCGGAAAAGCACCGTCAAGGATGGGGCACCCGCAGGTTTGTTGCGCCGCCGGCCATCGCACAACACAGCCTCACCGCTCCTCTCCTCCCTGATGGTGAGAACTCCAGGTGAGCCGATCTTTCAGCTTAGAGTGGGCGGCGGCCTTCCATGGCCCGCGTCATGGTGACCTCGTCGGCGTATTCAATATCGCTGCCTGCGGGGACACCGGTAGCTATACGAGTGACGCGCACGGAGGCCGACTTCAACAGGTCCGCCAGGTAGACCGCCGTTGCCTCACCCTCGACCGTTGGATTGGTCGCGAGAATCACTTCTTCCACCTCGCCTTGCGCCACGCGCGCCAGCAGGCTGCTGGTTCTCAGGTGTTCCGGCCCTACGCCGTGCAAAGGCGATAACGTGCCGTGCAGCACGTGATAGACACCGTTGTAGCTACGTGTCTTCTCAATCACCACAATGTTCCCTGGCTCTTCCACCACGCACACGGTGCGCTGGCTGCGTATCGGGTTGGAACAATACGTGCATGGGTCCACATCGGTGATGTTGTTGCAGGTCGAGCAGAGCAGCAACCTGGCTTTCAATTCGCGCACGGCATCGGCCAGGGCGCCGGCGTCTTCGTGGCTCGCGCGCAGGATGTGGAACGCCAGCCGCTGGGCGCTCTTGTTCCCGATGCCCGGTAGCTTACGCAGCTCTTCGATGAGCCTCGCCATCGGTTCTGCAAATTGAGACAAGCGTGGCTCCTGAGCCGTTGGACTAGAGAAGCCCTGGCGGCAGATTGAGACCGCCCAGCATGCCGGTCAGGTTAGACTTGATCGCCTCGTCGGCCCGCCGTCCCGCTTCATTGATGGCAGCGGTCACCAGGTCCTCCAGCATTTCCACATCGGCTGGGCTCGAGCTTAGACTCATCACGGCTGCCGCGTCGATCTTGAGTTGCAGTACTTGCTTCTGGCCGTTCATCTTGACCGTCACGGCGCCGCCACCCGAGGATGCTTCCACGACCGTGTGGCTGAGCTTTTCCTGCATCTGCTCCTGCATTTGGCGAGCCTGCTCAAGCATTTCCTGTATTTTTAATGGATTCACAGCCCACTCCATCGTTTCATGTTCAACCTTTGTTGCGGCCGTTGCCCGGCTTCTCTCGCAGATCGAGCACACTACGCACTTCTGCTTTGAACAGCTCCTGTGCCTGCTTGACCAGCGGATTATCCAGGGCCACCGCCTCGATGCTATCGCGTGACCATACTTTCTTGCTGGCGGGCGTCGATTCCATGGCTTCGCCCGGCACTACGGTCATCTTCTGGCTTGCACCCGCCTGGCGCAGCGCTTCGCGCACAATCTTCCACGCCTCGCCGTTCATGGTCAGGCCGAGCATCGTCTTCTTTACGCCGACTTCCACCTGGATCGCACCTTCACCGTCCGTCTTCCAACGTCCGGCGCCCAGCAGAGAGGCTGCGGTGTTATGTCCCTGTTCATCGAGCGCGGCACTGATCAGCTCGCGCAGACTGTCTAAATCATTTGTTCCGTCATTCGCCCCGTCATGTGCGCTCAGCCCGGTCTTGACGTCGGGGCTTTCCGCAGCCGGCTCGTCTTCCACCAGCACGGCTATTGGGACGGCTATCGGAACAGCCACGCCCAGCGCCACGGGCGGAGCCACAGCGGCCGTAGCGGCTTGTGGAGAGGGAACTGATTCCTGCAAAACATCTGCTTCGAGGACCGCGACCGCCGAAACAGCCGGGGAGGCAAAGGATGCAATGGGTGAGGGAACGGATGGCAGTGCAGCCACCGGTTCTTCGGCGACCGCTGCCCGGGAGACCGGCACCGGCACGGCTGCGCGGCCTTCTTCTGTGCCTGCGTCCTGCTTGCGCTGCCGATCGAGTTCGAAAGGCGAAAGCGCAGGAGCGGGCGTCGTAGCCACCGGCCGCGATGGCGCGGGGGACGTAGGGCGAGGCGCCGGCGCGGTGGGAGTCACTGGCTTCGTGCCGCTGCTTGTCGTGCTTATTCTGGCAGCAGCACCGCCACTACCTGAGAGGGGCCGCGCCGCAGGACGGGCCGCTCCCGGCAGCCCGCTGAGAATCTGTTCCAGGGGTAGCAGCCGCTGCAGGTGGACCAGTTTCATTAGCCCAAGTTCCAGGTGCAGGCGCGGCTCCTGACGATAATTCAGTTCATCGAAGGTGCGCAGCATCATCTGCAAAAACCGCGTCAGATCTTCTTCGCCGAAAATCGTCGCGGTGCGCACAGCGCGTGCTCGCTCATCGCCTGAAATTTGCAGCAGCTCGGTATGTTCGCCTCCCAGTTTTGCCATCAGGCAATTACGCAGGTAGCGCACCATTTGCCGTGCCATTTGCGATGGACTGTTGCCGGCATTCAACAATCGGTTCAGCTCTTCCATTACGGCTGCGCTTTGCCCTTCGCCGATCGCCTCCAGCATGCGTTCAAAAACGGCATCGGGAACTGTGCCCATCAACTCGCGGATCTCGTTCCCGTCGAGCCGCGGCTGCCCGTCCACCATCGGCGCGCTGGCAATGGCCTGATCCAGGATGGAAAGCGCGTCGCGCATCGAGCCGTCGCCTGCTTCCGCCAGCAGGGCCAGGGCCTGCGGATCGGCCAGAATGCCTTCCTGCATCGAGATCTGCGTCAGTTGCTGAACGATGTCGTCGAACTTGACCGCATGGAAGCTGAAGTGCTGACAACGCGATCGAATCGTCTGGGGAATGTCTTCCGGTTGCGTGGTGGCCATCATGAACACCACGTGCGCTGGCGGCTCCTCCAACGTTTTCAGCAGCGCGTTGAAGGCGGCATCCGTGATCTGATGGGCTTCGTCCAACAGATAAATCTTGTAGCGATCGCGAGCGGGGGCATAGCGCGCCGCATCACGCAGTTCGCGAATCTCGTCGATACCGCGGTTCGTCGCCGCGTCGATTTCGACCACGTCGAGTGCGTTGCCGGCACGAATCTCCTTGCATGAGTCGCACACGGCGCATGGCTCGAATGTTGGCCTTTCCGTGCTGCCGATGGTATTGCGGCAATTGAGCGCCATGGCGAGAATACGAGCGATGGTCGTCTTGCCGATGCCGCGATGGCCGCTGAAGATATAGCCGTGGGCGATGCGCTCCTGCTCGAGAGCGTTGCCCAGCGTGCGAGTGACATGCTCCTGACCGACGACATCGGAGAAACGTTGGGGACGGTATTTGCGGGCAAGAACCTGGTAAGCCATAGTAAGGATTAAGAATTCTGAGCGGTTCGCCGTTGGCCGGCAAAGCTATGCCACCTTTTGAGCGGCCTCGCTTCGATTGTAGCCCGAACGCCGCGTTTCGCCGGGTGGCCCATTCAAGCCCGGTTTCGGCTTGAGTGGGGTGGGACTACTCCCTGCAGCACCGTACTTCCCCTGCCGTCAGCCCTTCAAAGGCACGTCTAGAACCCTCCCCCAATTGAAGTCTCCTCTGGCATTGGCACAAAAAAACGCGTTAACGTTTTTCTTCGGGCGGAGTTGTTTGGTGACTTTGCGTCGATTGCGTTTGGCGCAATTCGTCCAAGGAGAAAGAACGTACCTCAGGGCCTAAACAGGCTGCGGAAAAAGTCTTTGTAAGCGAGAAATCGCTCCCTCAGCGGCTAAAGCCGGATTCATTGCAAGGGAGTTACGTACGGGCTGAAGCCCGTACCCTTCAAAGAAGTGGGTTTTTCCGCAGCCTGTGAAGCCCGTACCCTTCAAAGAATTGAGTTTTTCCGCAGCCTGTTTAGCCCCTGAGGTACGGCTTTTCCTTTCGGGGCACCCGGAAGCCCGGCCAATGCAGCATCGCCCTACGTAGACTTCTTTACCCGCTTAGCCTTCACCGGCTTTTTACCCGCCGCCCTGGCTTTCTTGCGTGCTTCGGCTGCCCGTAGCTTTTTCCGCTTGACCGCTTTCTCCCGCCTCGTCATCTCCTCCGGGGAATACATCGTCGTGCGGCAGGTTTTAGCGCCGCAGTAGCAACGCGCCTCGTCTCCGTCGCCATCATAAAGGTTGTAATCGTAGGTAAGCTCTTCGCCGGGCGCGATGTCACGCAGAGACATCACCCAAACCCGCCCTTCCAGTTCTTCCGTCTCGCAATTGGGATCGCAGGAGTGGTTGATGTACATTGCCACGCCGAACCCGTTGATTACCATTGCTCCGTCGCCCAGTCCGAACAGGTAGGTGATTTTCGAATCCTGAAATTGAGCATCGGCTTCCTGCTTACTGATGCGCAATCCGGTGTATTCCACCACCTTTGAACCTTTGGCGATGGGCGAGGTGGTATAGCAGCCCGCGGCATGTATCGAGGAAGAACGAATCATTAAACCCATGAAGCGTGTTGGTCTCCTGCATAGATTTTTAACATGGCTGGAAAGGTCGAGTGCAGGAGTCTAAACTTGTAAGGAGTAACGATGCGTAAAACCTTCCTTATCCTCGCGTGGAGCGCGGCCCTGTTGTTGTCCGCGGGTTTGGGTTCTTCGCAGTCGATTCCAGACGCACCGCAGCCGCAGAAGAAGCCTGCGCCTAAAGCACAGCCCGCGTCTCCTGACTCGTCAGAATCGGCGCCGGCGGAAGATAACGCCTCCGCACCAGCGCAGCCTGCGACCAAAAATGACAACGCGTTTCCTGAAGATGTATCCCGCGCGGCGGCCGAGGCGGTAGGGAACTCAGAGGGAAGTCACGCGCCGGCATCCGATACTCAGGCTAGTCCCCAGGCTGACAACGGGAAATCGGTCAAAGACGACAACGCCTTTCCCGAGGACATTTCGCGCGCAGCGGCCAAGGCCGCCCAGGATTCGAAAAAAAGCTCGGAAAATCAGATCCCGTCCGTGGCGCCTGAGAGCGACTTGCCACCGGGCGAAAGTTCCAGCCAGTCCAGCAGCTCACTCGACACTGTCGATGTACCCGCGCACGTGGTGGACCCGGCACGCTCAAAGAAAGACATCGATGTCGGCAGCTTCTACCTCAAGACGGGCGACTACCAGGGAGCCTTGCTGCGCTATAAGGATGCCACTGCCTCTGACCCCGCCAACGTCGAAGCGATTTTCGGCTTGGCGGAGACACAGCGCATGCTCAAGAACAACGCGGAGGCGGTGCGCAATTACGAGATGTACCTGGCCATCCTTCCCGATGGGCCGAGAGCCAAGCAATCTCTCAAAGCGCTGAAAACACTCCAGCCCGGGCACTGATTTGCAACCAAGGTTGTAGTGTTCTCCGAGATTCCGCGCCAGATTTCCGTGTCCTGTTATTGGTGCATTGTTCTAGACTTTCGCACGGAAGCAGTTTCGCGAAAGGTCTCCCCTATGCACGCTGTTCTGGAGCGGGTCGTTTGCCAAATAGCTGATGAGCTGCGCGGCCTGGACGCGGAAACCACCCAGCTTCATCCCAAGGGTCTTGCTTACCGGTGGAGCGCGCAGCAAGTAGTGGAGCATCTCGTCCTGGGTTATCGCCTGACGAGCGATGCTCTCGAAATCCGGTTGCAAAAAGGCCGTGCTCCGCGCAAGCAGCCACGGAGCCGGTTGCAGTGGCTGTTGCAGATGATGATTCTCAGTTTCGGTGCTCTTCCCCGGGGAGTACCTGCCCTGGACGAAACGACTCCAGTTGCAGGAAAGTTTGCCGTCATGGACGGGCGGCAACTGATCGAGTGCTTACGTGAAGAATTGGAGCGTTTGGATAGCCTGCTCGATCGATGCCGCGGCAAGTTCGGCATGGAGCGGGTCGCGATACATCCTTGGCTCGGATCGCTGCGAGTCGATCAGTGGCGGCGTTTTCACGCGATCCACGGGATCCATCACCTGACGCAACTTCATTCGGTAGTTTCAGCCGTCGCTCCGGCGGCAATCCCGATCAGGATGACGAGCCCCACTCTAGTGGAAAAAATGCATGTACCAGCCCAACGTCCGTTCGCCTAGAAAAACACAGTAGATTCCGGCCACGCTCAGCATGGCGCCGAATGGAATCGGCAATTGTGAGGCCGGCAGGGGAGTTTCCTCATCGTCTGCTTTGTTACCTCGGAAGAGGACCACACCGAGACCGTAAAGCGCCCCAACGACCACTGCAAGAAAAAGCGCCAACCCCGTCTGCCGCACGCCCATCCACGCTGCCAGCATCGCCAGCAACTTCACATCCCCCATGCCCATGCCCATACGGCGCCGCAGGAGCCAATAGACCGCGGCGATGGCCAACAACACGGCCGCCGCCAGGGCCGCCGCCAGAAGAGATTTGCCGGCAGCTTTCATGGCGGCGTCCCACCCCCAGTCGCCACCCTCCAGGCCCGGACGCACGGCAGAGAAAAGCAGCCCCGCCGCCAATCCTGGCGCCGTGAAGAGGTCGGGCAGTAGCAGAGTCTCGGCATCCATGACGGCGAGACCGAGCAGAAGAAAGCAGAGGAGCGCCCAGCAGGCGGAAAGCCATAGCAACGGAAATTGCATGCAACACATGACAAACAGGCCGCAAGTCGCTGACTCAATAGCTGGATAGCGCCACGAAATGCGCCCGCCGCAGGCCCGGCAAGCGGCCCCAAGCAGCACCCAGCTCAACACAGGAATGTTGTCGAAGCTCGAGATCGGCCGGTCACACTGGCGGCAATGCGATCGGGGCCATGCCACCGACTCACCTGCAGGCAAGCGCACGATGCAGACATTCAGGAAACTGCCGAATGCCAAGCCGAAAAGTCCAAAGAAAATGCAAGTAATCATCGTGCGAATCGCATGTGCCCTTCGTTGAATTCGAGTCTTCCTTAACGGACCTTTCCACGCGCTAACCACACCACACTAACAGGCCCGGTCTCGGTAATCCTCAAGGCCATCGGTTACATTGGAGGCATGGGCACCGAGCAGAAACCGTCTACAGGGTCAGCAGAGCATTTTGCCGATGCTGTGCACATCATGGCCCGGCTGCGGGGCCCTGGTGGGTGCCCCTGGGACCGTGAGCAGAGCTTCGATACGATTCGCAAATATACGCTCGAGGAGACGTACGAGGTCTTCGACGCGATTGAGCGCAAGGATTGGCAAAACCTCTGCGAAGAACTAGGAGATCTGCTGCTGCAGGTGCTTTTCTACGCGCAAATGGCCAGCGAGTCCGGCTATTTCACGATGGACGATGTGATCGCGGGCCTCAACCGCAAGCTCATCCGCCGACACCCGCACGTGTTCGGCGACGAGGCTTCAGTGGCTGCAGGCAATGCAGTGAACGGCGCCCTTGAGACCGCCGATATCGCCGCATCCCAGGTCTTGCGCAATTGGGATGCGATCAAGCAAGCCGAGAAGGCTCCGCTGCCGGCACACGCTTCGATTCTGGACCGCGTGCCTAGGCACATGCCTGCGTTGCTCGAAGCTGCCAAGCTGGGTGCACGCGCCCACAAGGCCGGGTTCGATTGGCCTGAGATCGACGGCATTCTCGGCAAGCTGGAGGAGGAGACCTTGGAGTTGCGCGAGGCCATCCGCGACGCCTCCCCCACCGCAGACGGCCCTCCCGATGAGGCGGTCGTTTCCGAAGTAGGAGACCTCCTCTTTACAATAGTGAATGTGGCCCGCCACCTGAAAATTGAACCGGAGTTCGCCCTGCGCCAGACCAACGCCAAATTTCGCCGCCGTTTTCGAGCGATGGAAGAGGCTTCCGGTCAACCGCTCGAGACCCTTTCCGCAGATCAGTTGGAGTTGCTCTGGAGCCAGGCCAAAGTTGCGGAAAGCTCCGCCGCTTCCCCTGGCCAATGAATCTTGCGTCCGACGCCATTTTGTATCGATCGTGCTCTGGGATGGAGGAGCTCGCCGCCTGCGTGCAGCTTCAGGTCGACGTGTGGGGTTACGGCGATCGCGACGTCATTCCGCGGCGGATGTTTGTTGTCGGTCAGCGAATCGGGGGCCAGGTGATGGGTGCATTTGACACCTCGAGGCCCGGAGCCGGTCCGCAGGGCGATCCCGCTAGCCTGGTCGGCTTTGCCATGGCGCTACCCGGCTTCACGGGCGGTCGTCCTTATCTGCACTCGCACATGCTGGCGGTGAATCTGGCCTATCGTAACCAGGGGATTGGCCGACGGTTGAAGCTCTTGCAACGCGAAGATGCCCTGGCGCGCGGCATCGGTAGAATGGAATGGACCTTCGACCCACTGGAAATCAAGAACAGCTTCCTCAACATCGCCCGCTTGGGGGCCATTATGCGCAGTTATACGCACAATTTTTATGGTGTATCCTCTTCTCGACTGCACGGTGAGGTCCCCACGGACCGGCTGAACGCGGAGTGGTGGCTGGCAAGCGATTGGGTCAATTCAGCCCTGGGTGGCAAACCAGTCGCCCGCCCCGCTGTGGAGTTGGAAATCACCGTACCGCATCAAATTCCTGAGTGGAGGTACTCTCAGGCGGACCGACAACGGGTTCTTGATCTTCAAAGCAGCAATCGTGAACAATTTCAGCAGGCCTTCAAAGACAACCTGACCGTGTTTGCTTTCAAAATCGACGGGGAAGGCAACGGTACTTTCCAACTCGGCCAATGGCAGGAGCCCGAAGCTCCCGCCTCGCATCATTAAGCGGAAGTGCGAAGTGGAAGTACGAAGTAGAAGTGCCAAGTGGAAGTACAAAAACGGGACCATATACGCGATTTCCTACGAGCGAGCTACATCGAACTCGGCCAGGAAATTGAGTCTCAACAGTAAATCCGGGGAAGTCATCTTCTTCACTCCTCTCGGTATAGGACACTTCTTATGAAGATTGATTCGATCATCCTGCGCGAAATCGGTATGACCCTGCTTCAGCCCTTCGTCACCAGTTTTGGTGAAACCCGCGTGCGGCGTGTTTTGTTGGTCGAAGTGCGTGCGGAAGGACTTTCCGGCTGGGGCGAATGTACGGCGGGAGAACATCCCTATTACAGCGAGGAGTCAACCGATACTGCCTGGATCACGATCCTCAAGGAACTGGCCCCGCTGGTTGCCGCTGCGGAAGACCAGCGGGGCGGCAAATGCCACGAGATTTTTCGCCCCGTACGTGGCCATCGCATGGCCAAGGCGGCGCTTGAGAACGCGCTGTGGGATCTGGAAGCGCAAATGCGCAAAATTCCACTCTACGAGCTACTCGGTGGAACGCGTCAGACGCTACCCTGTGGCGTTTCCATCGGGCTGCAGCCGACCGTTGAAAAGCTGATGGAAAAGGTGGAGCTGGAGCTCAGCCGTGGCTATCAACGGATCAAGCTCAAGTGCAAGCCGGGATTCGATCGCCAGTTGTTCGAGGCGGTTCGCCATCGCTGGCCTGACATTCTGCTTAGTTGCGATGCGAATTCCGCCTACCGCCTGGGCGACATAGAGCATCTGCTGAGTTTCGACGAGTTCAAGCTGTTGATGATTGAGCAGCCGCTATGGGCAGATGACTTTTATTTCCACGCCATGTTGCAACAGCGGCTGGATACGGCGATATGCCTGGATGAGTCCATCCGCAATCGCCGCGATGCCCTGGCGGCGATCGAAATGGAGTCGTGCCGCATTATCAATATCAAATTGGGGCGCGTGGGCGGTTTCAGCGAGGCTATCGCGATTCATAACGCAACCCAGGAGCGAGGTATCCCGGTGTGGTGTGGCGGCATGCTGGAAAGCGGCATCGGCCGCTCGCACAACATCGCCGTGTCGACGCTGCCCAACTTTTCGCTACCGGGCGATGTGTCTGCGTCCAGCCGCTACTGGGCAGAGGACATCATCGAGCCCGAGGTGACGGTGACGTCGAAGGGTGAGATTCATGTGCCCGATACCCCTGGTCGCGGCTTCGAAGTGCGCGCAGATCTGGTGGAGCGCTTAGCCGTTCGCAAAGAAGAAATCAAGGTACTGGCGCTCGTTTCCTGACGAGTAGCCCAACAGCATCCAAAAGAGAGTCTGTGGCGTCGAATAGTCGGCGCCGCTTTTCGTGCCGGAGGAGAAATGACACCCCAGGAAGAACTGATGTTGAACGACCTTATCGGTCGTGTCGAGCAAACGCAACTTACTGAAAAAGATCCTGAAGCGGAGCAACTGTTGAACCAGTCGCTCGCCCGGAACCCCAATGCGCTGTATGTGCTGGCGCAGACCGTTCTGGTGCAGAAATATGCGCTCGATCAGGCCACCGCGCAGATCAATCAGTTACGTCAAGGCCAGCAACAGCAGCAGCAGCAACAGCCGGCTCACAGCACAAGCTTTCTGGGCAACCTGCTTGGCCACCGCGAGGCGGCGCCGCCTCCACCACCACCTCCGCCTTCTCCGGGTTACGGTGCTCCGCCTTACGCCCAACCCTGGAGCCCGGTGTCATCCTACGGGGCTCCGGCGCCTGTTGCCGGCGGTGGTGGAAGCTTCCTGCGCACGGCGGCCACAACGGCAGCGGGCGTTGCGGCGGGGGCGCTGGCGTTTCAGGGAGTGGAATCTCTGCTGCACGGATTTGGGCATTCGTCGGGGTTTGGCGGTGGTGGCTACTTCGGCGGCGCGCCTGAGGAGACGACCATCAACAACTACTACGATGACTCGGGACGATCGGGCGAATCAGGCGAAGGCCGCCGTCATGAAGCCGATTACGGTGGATCAGGAGACAGCAACGCCGATGCAGGTAACCTGCAGCAGGCAAGCGACGATCTTCGCGACGACGACTCGAACGATGACGATGCAAGCCTGGACGATACGTCGTATGACGACTCGTCAAACGACGATTCATCAAGCAACGATGATTTCGCCTAGAAAGCGATTTGCGGTTCAGTCAACCAAAGCCGGGTGGCCATTCAAGCCCGGTTTTGGCTTGAGTGGAGTTTCGCTACTTTGAAATCCCACCCAAATAATCATGTATGTGGCACGGCCATAAACGGCCTGCGGAAAACCTCAGTACACCTAAACAGAATTGTCATCTCGCCGCCCCGGCTTGCCGTGGGACCGAGACGGAGCGAAGTGGAGAGATCTGCGGTCTCTTTCGGCTCGCTGCGGCGAGGTAAGTCATGCAATAGTGCTCGGTTTTTTGCGGAAGGCTTCGCAGGCTGCGGAGTTTTCATCGAGCCGCAGCTAAGCCCAACAAAAAAGCGTACCTCAGGGGCTACAGGCTGCGGAAAAAGTCTCTGTAAGCGAGAAGTCGCTCCCGCAGCGGTAAAGCCGAACTCATTACAATGGGAGCTTATGTACGGGCTAAAGGCCGTACCCTTCAAGAATTGAGTTTTTCCGCAGCCTGTAAAGCCGGATTCATTGCATGGAGTTACGTACGGGCTAAGCGCGTACCCTTCAAAGCAGTGAGTTTTTCTGCAGCCTGTTAGGCCGTCGTACCCCTGGCAATGAATCGAGTTTCATGTCCCTGCTACGGTTTTTCTCTTCAGGTCGCTTTAGCCGCTGAGGGAGCAATCTCTCGCTTGCCCAGACTCAGCCCACCCTACTTCTCCGCCACCTGGGCCGGTGGAATCTTTTGTAGCACTCGAATCGCTTCCTGGTAGCTCATTTCCGAAACCTGCACCTGAAAGTCGCTGAAGTCTTCGGTCGTCGAGAAATCCACGCTCTTCATCATCAGCAATTTTCCCTGCAGTCTTAGCTTCAGATGAATGGTTTCCCAGTGATGCAGGCCGACATCGGCGTTCTCCACCAGGATGCTGCCGCCCTTGTAGAGCCTGCCCAGCACGCCCCAGCCGAAGTTAACGTCGGAGACCAGGTGAGCATCGATCTTCACCAACCGTAACTGCGCCTCATCCACCCATAGTTCGCCAACCATGCCGTGGTACACCTCACCCTCGCGATCGGGAGGGGTAAACGACGGATTCGGACGAAACTGCAGCCGGTAGGCAGGTCCATTCGGTCCCGGAACCATGCCCTCGAAGGTGAACAGGAATGCATCGGGGAGCATGCGCACCATCTCGTCGCCGCGCGCGCTGTCTTCCTGCTCTTTCTTATGGCGATGTTGCTGTACTTCAGGGTGCTGTAGAAGATGATTCAGGCGATCCGCTTCGGCTTGATCTTCTTCCCCTGAAAGGGTCTTATCATCCCTCTCCAATATCCGCGCGACGTCGCCATCTTTGGTCTCAACCAGCACTTTCACCAAACTGCCCTTGGCGTCGACTTTGCGTTGACGGTAACGAAACGACCGTCCAGGGCTCTTGGCGTGGAGCTCGTTGTAGCTGGCATCACGAACGATCTTTGCCGGGTCGATCGTGGCATTTCCATTCTGGGATACGGTCTGGGCCGCTCCCGAACTAGTCACGAGCAGCAGGGCGCCACCGGCCAGCGATGTCCCGAAAGCGTGTAGTAAACGGCCGCATCGCTCGAATTGCATAGCCCTCATGTCTCTTTCTCCCTGGCGAACGAAGTTACCTAGTGAGAAGCAAGGCAATACCCACCAGTTTACATCTGTGCACACTCGGAATGTCCTAACCCCCTTTGGCGGTTGCAGTTGGCTTCGCCGCTTGAGTATAGTGCGAGCAGAGATCCTGCTGCACGCGCAGGGAGGCAAGACACAGATGGGCGCAGGCGATAGCTCGGCCGCAGTCATTGGTAAGTCTGTCCAGATTCATGGGGAAGTCAGGGGAAGCGAAGATCTGATGGTCGACGGTCATGTCGAGGGGACCATTACGCTTGTCGAGAGCCGCCTCACGATCGGTCCAAACGCCCATGTGTCCGCCAACGTCTCCGCCAGAGATGTGATCCTGGTTGGGCAATTGAGCGGCAACATCACAGCCACCGGCCGCGTGGAACTGCGCAACGGTTGCGATCTGGTGGGTGACATTTTTTCTGCCCGTCTGTCGATCGAAGAGAATGCTGTTTTCCGCGGTAAGGTTGAGCCGCTGCAAGGCGGAGTGGGCGCTGTACCCTCGGCGAAAGGCGCCGAGAATCCGGCTACTTCTCCAGCAACCCGCTAGAACGGCTGGGGGGCTTGGTCATGATGGATTTGTTTTTTGCAGGCAGTACGGGCCTGCGTTCGAGAACCGACGACGTGATGCGTAACTTCTTTGGCAGGACACAACACGATTCTCAATCTTCGGCGAGCCCAACGGTCCTGACCGGGCCCAAGATGCCGCGTCACTCCAGTGCCTGGAAAGACATGCTCAGGTTTCTCAAAACGGAGCAGGGATTACGCATCCTCGATATCGGCCCCACCTCTCCGACGAACATCAATTTTCTCACCACTCTGGGCCACGGTGTCTACATGGCCGATGTGGTGAATGAGTCCCTGCGGGGCAATTGGATGACCGAGCAGGATGAGAGCGGATCCTTCCAATTCGATGTGGCAGGCTTTCTCGATAACAACCTCGATTTTGGCGGTAGGGAATTCGACGTCATCCTGCTGTGGACGACCCTCGATTACATTCCGCAGGATCTGGTCGAGCCGGTCATCAAGCGCTTTCGTTCTTCTCTCCGGCCTGGCGGTAAGGTACTCGCCTTCTTTCATACCAAGAACACCGGACCCGATACTAGCTTCTGCCGCTACCACGTAACCGACAACGACAGCATCGAGGTGCAGGAGTCCACCAACTACTCGGTGCAGCGCGTATACACCAACCGCACGATCGAGAAGCTCTTCGAGAACTACAACAATTCGAAATTCTTCCTGGCGAAAGACAATCTCTACGAAGTGATGATCACTCGCTAGGGCGGTTTCCCATCTTCCACAACAATTGACGCAGCACCCCAATCCATCTGCGTGCATCGGATTGGCTCAGGTGCATCCTCCGCACCATGCGCCTTACTTCCGCGGGCTCCGCGCTCGCCGGGCGTCGCTTGGCATATCCGATACCGTCCAGTACATCGCCCAGCAGCAGGGTGACGCGTTCAAGGTCTTCTGCGCCTGCCTCCGGCGGCGTTTGGCCGAGGGGCTTTCCCATGGCTTCACGAATCAGTTCGTAGAGACACACGGCGGCAGCCTGCCCCAGATTCATCGACGCATGCCGCAGGCCATCGGTCTGGTGCATCGGGATGGTCATAAGCCAGTGGCAGTGGCTGAGCGCATCGTTGCTGAGGCCGGTTTTCTCTGAACCGAAGAGGATGGCTACGCGTCCGCGACGGGCAACGCCTGCGGCCGAGCAAATGATACCGGCGCCATCGGCGAGCGTGTACAGAGGGTGGTCCTGTTTGCGTTCGCCCACCGCTGTGGCGCCGATGACCAGGGTGCAGTCGGCGATGGCCTCTTCCACGGTTGCAAATTCTCGCGCACCCGCCAGGATGGCCGATGCGTCGACGGCAGACCTCGCTCTTGCCAGGGGCACAGCGTATTCGTTGACCATTCGCAGGTCAGCGAAGCCGAAATCATGCATGGCCCGCGCGACGGCTCCGATGTTGTTAGGATTACGCGCTCGCACCAAAACCACGCACACGCGTTCACGCTGTTGCCCGGTCAGCATCGCTCTAAACATCGCTCTAAACATCGCGCTGGGTATCGCTCTAAATATCGCCCTAGCACGCAACCATCATCGGACTTAGCCTTTGGCATGGAAGTCATGACCTTTACGCTCGGGACCGAAGCCGAAGATAAACAGCAGTGCGACGATCACGCATATCTCAAAGGTCGTGAGTGCCCATTGGTAGCCGAGATGCTTGCGCAGGGCGAACTCGACGACGACCGCGGGGGCTCCAAACAGCACACCTAATTGGTAGACGACCCCGGGAAACAGGCTGCGCACGCTGCCGGGGGAAAGCTCATTCAAGTGCGCCGGAATCACGCCGAAGGCGCCCTGCACGCCGAACTGCATCATGAACGAACCCAGGGCGAGCATGGCGATGGTCGAACCAAAAGCCCAGAGGGGAATGGAAAGCGCCGAGATCATCAGCGCGACGATCACCGCATAGCGCCGGCCCAGGCGATCGGAAGAGTGCCCGATGATCAGCGCTCCCACGATCGCGCCTACGTTATACAAAATCGCGAGATTCGAAACGATGGTGTTGGAGAAGCCATGCACCGTCTTCAGAAAATCAGGATAGAGATCCTGCGTGCCGTGAGACAGGCAGGTGATGGCCGTCATCATCAGGACCAGGTAGGCAAAATCTTTCTTGTGCCCCCACAGAACCTTCGTCAACTCAGTAAAGTTGGCCAGCTTGTGCTTACGCCACGAAGTGGATTCAGGCGAGAGCAGCGTAAGGACGGCAATGAGGAAGGCGAGGCCAAGGCCGCAAAGAAACATCCATCGCCAGCCGAGCCGGGGCTCGATTGTTCGCAACGCCACCGCGGCCAGCAGATAGCCCATCGAATAGCCGGACTGCATGATTCCGGAAAAAAGCCCGCGCCAGCGTCGGGGAGAGCTTTCCATCACCAGCGAAGCGCCGATACCCCAGTAGCCGCCCATCCCGATGCCATAGAGCGCCCGCAGAAGCACAAAGACCGCGTAGTTCGGGGCAAAGGGCGTGAAGGCAGTGACGATGGAGAAGTACAGCACGCAGAGGATCAGCGGACGGCGCCTCCCAAAGCGATCGGCGAGGGAACCAAGCAGCACCGCACCCACCGGCCGCATGGCCAGGGTAATCGTGATGGTCCATACAATTTCGCCTTTGCCTACGTGGAAGTTTTTCGCCAGCACATCCACCAGGAAGACGAGTACGAAGAAGTCAAAGGCGTCGAGGATCCATCCCAGAATTCCTGAAGAGACGGCGAAGCCCCAGCGAGGGGAAATGACTTCTCTATCCGGCTCGACCGCGACAGCCGTGTTGGCTGCGACCGCACCTGACCGGGACTGCTTCATCCATTCCATTGATCGTGTCCGCCTCTTCTTGGACCTACAGTCGTGCCAGGGTAAAACCGCCATCCAGCACCAAAACAGCGCCGGTGGCGTAAGGAAGTTCTCCGCGTGCCAGCACGCTGACCGCGCTGCCAATATCCTTCGGGGTGCCCCAGCGCTTCTCGAGCAGAAGACCGCCTTCGATCAGAGCATCGTACTTGCCCTTGACCCCTTCGGTCATGTCGGTCTCGATAATGCCGGGTCGTACTTCGAATACCCAGATGCCGTACTCCGCCAGACGCGCCGCCCATAGCTTGGTGGCCATGGCGATGCCGGCTTTCGAAATGCAGTAGTCGCCCCGGTTCACACTCGCCACCGTCGCCGATACGGAACTGACGTTGATGATGGAATACGGCGCTGCGGCATCGGCGGCACGCTGACAAATCATCCACCGGGCAGCGAGCTGGGTAAGAAAGTAGGGGCCGCGAAGATTGGTTCCGATAAGTTCATCAAAACTCTCTTCGCCGGCATCGAGCAGGTCGGCGCGCACGCGCGGCGCAATGCCGGCATTGTTGACCAGGACATCGAGCCTGCCAAGTTGCGACTTGACCGTTTCGATCAGTTGTTTGCGGTCCTGTGCCGATGCGACATCGGCGGCGACGTAGACGGAGTCCTTACTATGCGCCCTGAGCTGATCGAGTACCGGTTGTACCTGCTCTGCCGGGCGTCGCCCCGTGATGACCAGCGTGAAGCCCGCCTCGGCCAGCTTGCTCGCGATGCCCAGGCCGATGCCGCGCGTGCCGCCCGTGACCAGCGCGACCCTGTTCTTGCTGTGCATGCTCAACCTTTCGCTTGCGCCTCAAAGAAAGTGTAATAGCGGGCATCCGCCATTCTCGTGATGAGCAGGCAGAGCTCCAGCAGATGGTAGTCTCCCCACATGCTGGCCTCGCCGTTGGGCACTTTTGCTCCCTTGGGGATGTAGTCCCACCCCTTGGGTCGATGGTAAATGCTCTGCAACAGAAGGCCTTCGTGATCGGGCTTGAGCGAGAGATAGGGTTCTTGCAGCAAACGCGCCGCGATCGTCAAGCCGGCCTGGGTATACGCTTTGCCGTCCGCGCCCCTGCCTGTCGTTTCCAGAATGTGTCCCAGGCGCAGCAGGCCCTGCGCGGCAATCGCACTGGCCGATCCGTCGACCGGCTCGAAGTCGTTGTATGGGTCGGCGGGTTTCGCCTGCCAGTCGCCCAATCGGTGCAGTTGGGGCGCACCCGTGTCCCAATAGCAGATGCCGTCTTGTGCGGCTGCCTGCTCGATGTAGAAATCGCAGGCAGCGCGCGCGGCCTTTTCCAGCATGGCGACCACTTCTGTCTTGCCGGCGATGCCATCGACGCCAAACTCGCTCTCGGGCGCCGACTGAATATATTCGATCAGTTCGGCAAAGCCGACCATGCCCCAGGCCAGTCCGCGCGTCCAGGTGGAGAAGGGGGAATACCCCTGCTGGGTCGAAGGGCAACGGAAGACACCGCTGGCGGGATTGAAGACAGCTTCATGCACCGTCCGGCCGCGCAGTGCGGGCAGGTCGTAGGCGTCGCGTCCGTCGCCGTAATAGAGGTTGAAGCGGGCAGTGGTTTCAGCGTGCTTGAGCGCGCGCCCCAACAGGTTGATGCGCTCATCCTGTTCGCCCTGGAGCCCATGGCCCAGCATGTGCGCCATGCAGCAAATGCGCAAGGTGCGAAAGGTGTCGATAAAGAGCGATTGGCTGCCGTTGAAGGAATAGATGTAGCCAAGGCCATCCTTGAGGCTGGTCCAGCGCGCTGCCTGCACGGCGCCACTTACTTTCAACGCCAGTTCGTAGAAGTGCCGCTCGCCTTCATTGGCGGGGATGCGGCCCTCGAGCATCAGGCGGCGCAGGTTGCCATAGGTGGAGATGTTGTTGAAGCCGTGATCGTGTACGCCGATGTGGGTGAGGTGTTCGGCCATGTCGGCGATGGTGTGCCGCTTCGCCATGGCCAGTAGCTCTGGTGCGCCTGTCATATCGAAGCACAGCAGGGCATTGCCGTATTGGAAACCCTGGGTCCATTGGGTCCAACTGCGCGCCGCATACTTGCCGGCGATGGTGATGACGGGCGCGCCATCGCTCGACTTCCAGCGCCGGTCGAGCCGTAATGTCTTTTCCGATGCCAGCTCGAGCGCATGCGCGATGGCCGGCAACAGCTCTTTTGCACTCAACGTCTGATTGGTGTCCAACCTTGCTCCTTATGATCGCTGATGCGAAGACCTTAAGTACTTTCGCTCATTCAGCCGTGCAAAGCATGCGAAAAAGTCTGAAGCGGCCCCAAGAATCCGCCAAATAATCAGGCTGCGGAAAAGCTCAACTCTTTGAAAGGTACGAGCAACCTTGCCGCAGCGAGCTTTACAGTCCGAGTGAAGCCGAAGTCCAAAGACTAAACTGAATTGTCATCTCGACCGAAGCGTACCCGGATTTCCTGCTACGTTGCGTCACCCGGCATCCACGTGTGCGGTTTTCTTTTAAGGAAAACCGCATGAAGTTTACCAACGCCACCAACCTCGACAGGAAATCCGGGGGAGCGAAGCGGAGAGATCTGCGGTTCTTGGATCCCCGCTCTCCTTCTCAGCGTTCTTTCTCCTCTAACCTCCCCCTAACCTACCCCTAACCTAAACCCCTAACCTAAACCCCTAACCTAAACCCCTAACCTAAACCCCTAACCTGCATTTCTCACCAGTACGGAAGAAACCAGCGATGAGGCTGCTCGCTGCGATGAAGCGGTGTTGCCGGCGACGCAACAAACCTGCGGGTGCCCCATCCTTGACGGTGCTTTTCCGGCAAGGGTGGGAAGCCACAAATCTCGACGCACACGGTCGTGGTATCCCACCCTTCGCAAAAAAAGCGAAGGATGGGGCACCCGCAGGTTTGTTGCCATGTCGGCCAAGCGATATCGAGCCGCGTTCTCTATCGTTCTCAACCGTGATGAGATTGCAGGCTAAACCAACGTCACAAACCGATCGACCATCTGCCGCAACACCTGGTCGGGATCGCTGTCCCAAATCCCCTGGTTAAAGATCTCAACTTCGATGGGGCCGTCGTACCCGGCCTGATCTACGGCGAGCCGCAGCTTGTGGCTATCGATGACGCCATCGCCCATCATGCCTCGTCCCATCAGCATGTCAGGCAATGGCGCCAGCCAGTCATTTACATGGAAACCATAGATTCTGCCTGCGGAGCGAGCGATCGAATCCCACACCTGGGGATCCCACCATATGTGAAACACATCGAGGATCAGCCCCACTTCCTGAGCCGTATAGGCAGAAGCCAATTCCAGCGCCTGGGCGGCCGTGTTGAGCACGCAACGCTCGGCGGCATACATGGGATGAAGCGGCTCGAGGCCCAGCTTGACGCCGCATGTGCGCGCGTAGGGAACGAGGGCAGCGACTCCGTCCTCGACCATCTTTCTACCGTCGGCGAGGCTCACTGCGGGGTCGGCGCCAACCACCAGCACCAGCGAGTCGGCGTGGAGCGCCGCGGCTTCGTCCACCGCGCGATAGTTCTCTTCTATTTTCTTCTGCCGGGCGGTCGCGTCAGCGCTGGGGAACAGGCCGCCGCGGCAAACGCTGGACACATGCAGTCCCGCATCCCGCACCAGCCGTACGCAGGCATCGAGGCCTGTCTCTTCTATTTTGTGCCGCCAGAGCGCGATGGAGGGGATGCCATGGCGCACGCATCCCTCGACTGCCTGGCTTACGCTCCAGCGATTGACAGTGATCTGGTTGAGCGAGAGACGCGCCTTATCCGCCATGCCGCTTGCTTTCTCCCTGGCCGATCAGGCCCAGCGTAAGCCTAGGGGAGCCTGTCGGCCAAGTCAACAAGGCGGAGCCAGGTGGAGCCAGGTCTAGCCCTGGTCTAAGCGATGTCTACACCGGCCACTTCCATTCGCGAATCTCCTTGCGGTCGATACCGTTTTCGTGAGCATAGCTCACGGCCTGGATGATCTGCCCCTTGAGCCATTCCTTGGTATGTGCCTGCTTCTCTTCGAGCTTGGGTACGCGCTCAATGATGTCGATGGCAATGTTGTAGCGGTCGATCTGGTTCAGGATGGCCAGTTCCAACGGTGTGTTGATGTTGCCCTTTTCCTTATAGCCGCGCACGTGGAAATTCTCGTGATTGGTCCGCCGGTAGGTGAGCTTGTGGATCAGAGAGGCATAGGCGTGGAAGTTGAAGATCACCGGCTTGTTCTTGGTGAACAGCCCGTCGAAATCGCGGTCCGTCATACCGTGAGGGTGCTCGGTCGCCGGCATCAGCCGGAATAAATCGACCACGTTGATGAACCGTATCCTCACTTCAGGGCAGCGCTCGCGCAGAATCGCCACTGCGGCCAGCGCCTCTGACGTGGGGATATCTCCGGCGCAGGCAAGCACGGCGTCCGGTTCCTGACCCGCGTCGTTGCTTGCCCAGTCCCATATGCCAATGCCTTTGGTGCAGTGTTCAATTGCGGCATCCATGGTCAGGTACTGCAGATGCGGCGCCTTGTCGGCGACGATCACATTCACGTAGTTGGTGCTGCGCAGGCAGTGATCAGTGACGCTCAGCAGGCAGTTGGCGTCGGGCGGTAGATAGATCCGGGTGACTTCCGGGCTTTTGTTGGTCACCACATCGAGGAAGCCGGGGTCCTGATGGGTGAAGCCGTTGTGATCCTGCCGCCACACCAGCGAAGTGATCAGCAGATTGATGGAGGAGATGGGCGAACGCCAGCGTGTCTCCAGCTTGCTCTTCTCCAGCCACTTGGCGTGCTGGTTGAACATGGAGTCGATGATGTGCACAAAGGCTTCATAAGAAGAGAAGAAGCCATGGCGTCCGGTGAGCACATAACCTTCGAACCAGCCTTCGAGGGTGTGCTCGCTGAGCATCTCCATCACGCGGCCGCTGTTCGACAGAAAACCGCCGTCCTCATCTTCGGGCAGCATTTGTTCCATCCAGGTTTTGCCGCTGGCTTCGTAGATGGCCTGCAGCTTGTTGGAAGCGGTCTCGTCTGGCCCAAAGACGCGGAAGTTGGTCATGTTCTGCCGCATCACATCGCGCAGAAAGTGGGCCGCCGTGTCGGTCGATGACACTTCCACCCGCCCTGGTTTCTCCACTTTGACCGCGTAATCACAGAAGTCGGGCATTTCGAGCGGATGGCGCAGCAAACCGCCATTGGCATGGGGATTGGCGGTGATGCGCCGCGCGCCCTTGGGCGCCATCTCCTGCAGCTCTGGAATCAATCGCCCTGACTCGTCGAAAAGTTCCTCAGGCTTGTAGCTGCGCAGCCACGTTTCGACCAGCGCCAGGCTCTTCGGATTGGTCTGTGCGTCGAGAATGGGAATTTGGTGTGCGCGCCAGAAGCCCTCGACCTTGTGGCCATCCACTTCTTTCGGGCCTGTCCACCCTTTGGGCGTACGCAGCACGATCATCGGCCATTTAGCCCGCTCGACGACCTGGTCTGCGGGAGCACTGCGTGCTTTTTCCTGAATAGCGCGAATGTCGAGTACGCAGTTCTCCAGCACCTCAGCCATTTTTTTGTGCATGGTTTCCGGATCGTTGCCTACAACAAAATGAGGCGTCCAACCGAGGCCCTTGAAAAACATCTCCAACTCGTCGTCGGGCAGACGTCCCATGATGGTCGGGTTGGCGATTTTGTAGCCGTTCAGGTGCAGCACCGGCAGCACGGCGCCGTCGCGCACCGGGTCGAGGAACTTGTTGGAGTGCCAACTGGTGGCCAGCGGGCCGGTCTCCGCTTCTCCATCGCCTACAGCCACAGTTACGATCAAATCCGGATTGTCGAAGGCCGCGCCGAAGCCATGGGAGAGGCTGTAGCCGAGTTCGCCGCCTTCGTGGATGGAGCCTGGTGTTTCCGGCGTGCAATGGCTGCCGATGCCGCCCGGGAAGGAGAACTGCTTCAGGAACTTCTGCAGTCCCGCCAGGTCCTGGCTCTTGTCCGGATAGATCTCGGAATAGACACCTTCAAGATAGCAATTGGAGAGTGTAGCCGGCGCTCCGTGGCCGGGTCCGGAGACATAGATGACATTGAGGTCATACTTCTTGATCAGGCGGTTCAGGTGCACCCAGATGAAGCTCTGACCGGGATCCGAACCCCAATGCCCGAGCAGCCGATTCTTGATGTGTTCCGGCTTGAGCGGTTCGCGTAAGAGGGGGTTGGCGCAGAGATACAACATGCCCGCGGAAAGATAATTACATGCGTTCCAGTAAGCATGCGTCTTTCTGATTTCTTCGGCGGTGAGGGGGACGAATTTTCCTTCCTTATGTGAAGAGGTCGAAGCCGTTACGGGAAGGGTCTCAGCAGTGCTCATGGTTTCTCCTGCGGTGCGATTCATCGTTCGATGCTTTCTGTGATCGAATGCTCACCCGCGCTGCTGCGCGGGCAGGCGAATTTCGGTGGTCCCGGTGGTCTCCATTTGGCCCACGTGTACCGCGATCATGCGATCTTCCTCGGCGGGGATGACCCACACCGCTACCTGGGAATCTGCCTTGCTTATCCGGCGTAATTCTGCCCCAGCAGCACTGTCGGATGCTGCGTCGAGCATCACGCCACATGCTTCGAGGCCCTCAAGAATCTCCGACCGTGATTTTCCATCGTGCTCGCCGATGCCGCCGGTAAAGACGATGGCGTCAAGGCCGCCCAACAGCCACGCATAGGAGCCGATGGCTTTGCGCACGCTGCGGGTGAACACCTCGATGGCCAGCCGCGCATCTTCATTGCTCTGCTGGGCTTTGCGCACGGTACGCATGTCGTTGGGCAGGCCGGAGAGGGCCACCATGCCTGACTTATGGTTCAGTACGGCCTCGATCGAGTCCAGTGCGGTTGTGCGATCACGTCCCTTCTCATCCTCGGCATGGCGAAGCAGGTAGAGAATCAGACCTGGGTCGAGATCTCCGGGGCGCGTGCCCATCACCACCCCGCCGGTGGGGGTAAGCCCCATGCTGGTATCGACGGAGCGGCCGCCGATAAGCGCCGTAACACTGCAGCCGCTGCCCAGGTGGGCAATCACCATGCGTGCCGGAAATGCGGCATGGTCGCGACGGGCGGCGGCACGCAGCGTGTCGACCGCTGACTCACAGGAGAGTCCGTGGAATCCGTAACGCCGCACGCCGCGCCGGCGATACTCCGCCGGGATCGCGTAGGTGGAGGCCGCAGCCGGCATCGTCTGGTGGAAGACGGTGTCGAAGCAGGCGTAATGGCGTGCCCGGGGAAATCGACGCATCAGGTCGCGGATGAGGCGAAGCGCTTCGGGATTGTGCAGGGGAGCGAAGTCCACCGCTTCTTCCAGATCCCTGAGCATCGCGGCGGTAATGCGCTGGTGTTTGTGCAGGAGTGCCCCGGGGTGCACGACCCGATAGCCCACGGCATCGATCGCCGGCATCCCTCGGGCGGCCACCGCATCCACTAATAGTTGCAAAGGGTCCGTCTGGGTGCCGGGCTTTACGGAGTCAGGGGTAACCGGGTTTCCTGCGACATTGCGGAACGTGAAAGCAAGGTTAGGGCTGCCGATTCGGCTGATTTCCCCCGTATAGAGGGCGCGTGGGTGCGGCTGCCCAGATCCCGAGGCAGGCCCAGACCCTGCGTCGAAAATGGAAAACTTGATCGACGAAGAACCGCTATTGATCACCAGTATGTGCACGCCGCCGCCCGACTACAGACTCTGATGCTTCCAAGCTACACCGCATCCGTCTACTGCAGGTGAATTCTGCATATATGGCAGGTCGGGTTCCGTCGTACGGAATGCAGTCGAGTAGCCGCGACAGGGCTTGCTGTGGCGAGGCCGTGCCACACAAGAGTCAGCAGCAAATGGAGCTTCAGCCCCTGAGCTACGTTCTTTTTCTTTGGGTAAGGTGGTAAGTCGATGGAAAACATACCTTTTCGGTTTTATAGGCTGCGGAAAGGCCAATTCTTTGAAGGGTCTGTACATAACTTCATTGCGCTAGCCGTTGAGTAAGCCCTTACAGGAGCCTATTAAGCCGTGGCCCGGGCAACCGAGCGCCGTACAAACGGCGGTTTACTTACATTCGACGTATCAAGCTTTTCTTTTGCCCCTGAAGTGATTTGAGATCATACAGATACAATCCCACGCCAGTCGGCTCGTCAAACCCGTGCATCCAGCCGCTTCATGAACTGAAAGCATCTTGCGTACAGATATTTGACACGAGCGAAGAGGAACAAGTAGCCTCTTGGTTGTTTTTGTTTTCTTTTTCTTCCGCTTACGGCAGTTTCAACGTCGTTCCGGGCTCCCGCATCGGCTCAGATCCATGATTCTCCTTTCTACGGAGAATCTCATCGCATGCGTTTCGACAGACAAACGTAGCGCTTAAAGACGAGTCAGTTTCGGAGAGGTCAATCTCATGAATCGTTTATTCAGGGTCGTATGCAGCGCCAGCGTTCTTGCGTTGGTATTGTCTGCAACCGTCGCTGTGTGGGCGGCCATCACCGGTTCGATCTCGGGCGTCGTGGTGGACCCGAGTGGCGCTGTTGTTCCCGGCGTGACCGTCACCGCCACCAGCATATCGACGAACGTGCAGAGCACCGCGGTCACCGACACCAAGGGTTTCTACAACCTGCCTGCTTTGAGCGTCGATACCTATGACGTCGCCGTCAGTCATGCAGGCTTCGGCGACTATAAGCGGAGCAGCGTGAAGATCGACGCGAACTCCGCTTTGCGCATCGATATCAGTCTCCAGCTGGCAAGCGTCACCAACACGGTGAGCGTGAAGAGCGACGCCTTGCAGGTGGAAACACAGAGCACGCAGAACGGCGTAGTCATCGATGGCGCCAAGATTACCTCCGTGCCTCTCAACGGGCGTTCCTACATCGACCTGTTGAAGTTACAGCCGGGCGTGTCGCCCTATTCCCATAGCCAGGACAGCACCACCTCGGGAGTCGGCGCGACGCAGGTGTCGGGTGACCTGGACAACGGTCAGCAATCTGTCAACGGCGGCCGCAGTGGGTCCAACGCGTTCATGGTGAACGGCGCTAATGTAGAAGAAGGGGTGCACAACGGCGCCGCCCTGATCCCCAATCTTGACTCCATCGCGCAGTTCCGCATCATCACCAACAACTTCGATGCGGAGTATGGAAACTACAGCGGCGGTCAGATCAACGTAGTCACCAAGTCGGGATCCAATCAGTATCACGGCTCCGCGTTCGATTTCCTGCGCAACACAGATCTGGATGCCAGAAACTACTATGCTCCGACGCGCGGCGTTTTCATCCAGAATCAATTCGGCGGAACAGCCGGGGGCCCGATCAAGAAGGACAAAATCTTCTGGTTCGCTGACTACCAGGGAACTCGTCAGATTCTTGGAGCAACGCAAAGCTATCCTGTGCCTTCGGATGCGAACCGCACGGGTGACCTGACGGACCAACTGGCTACGGGCTCGCTCACCGGCACCGTCGTCGGTACCGGTTGGGCCACCACTCTCTCCCAAACGTTGGGACGTACCGTAACGCAGGGGGAAGCTTACTTCTGCACGAATACAACGACCTGCGTCTTCCCGACAGGCGCCATTCCACAGAGTGCGTGGTCGCCGGTCGCGGTGAACTCGCTGAAGTTCCTCCCTACGCAAAACGGAATTGTCAACGGTTCCCCTAACTACTCCACCTCTGCCTTCAACGAGAATTTGAGCGACGATAAGGGGAGTGGCCGGATCGACATTCCCACCCGGTTCGGCGCGGTGTTTGGTTATTACTTCCTTGACCGGTTCCATACAATCAATCCGTATAGTCAGGTATCCGTCCCGGGCTTTGCCGCAACCAATCAAGGTCAAACCCAACTGGTCAATTTGGGGTTGACGACCACGTTTAACTCGTCGACCGTCAACGATGTTCGTCTTGCATATCTGCGCGATGTAAACCAGACGGGCCAACCGACCGCAGGCCAGGGTTTGGGTGTCAGCCTTGCTTCGCAGGGTTTTGTTACTCCCTGGGGTCCTGAGGGCGGCATCTCCCCGATCAACCCTGCGTACGAGGGTGTTGCGAATTTGATGTTCAACAACTTCAGCCTCGGTGTCCCACCTGACGCGTTGAGGCAATACAACAACACCTTTCAAATCCTCGATAACGTCACCAGGATTCTTGGAACGCACACTCTGCAGTTTGGCGCCAACCTCCACTACAACCAGATCAACGAGCGAAATATCGACTGCTACAACGGGTGCTACGGTTTTAACGGTTCAGAGACCGGCTCGGACTTTGCCGATTTCCTGGTCGGGGCGCCGGCGAGCTTTGTGCAGGCCAGCCAGCAGCTTCTCGACTCGCGGAGCAAATACTACGGGTTTTATGGTCAGGATAGCTGGCGCGCATCAAAAAATCTCACCGTCAATTTCGGCCTGCGTTGGGAAGTGGCTACACCTTGGTACGACACCCAGAACAAGCTCGAGACGGTCGTTGCCGGAGAGCAGTCGCTGGCTTTCCCCGGTGCTCCGCTGGGTCTGGTTGTCCCCCTGGATCCAGGCATTCCTCGTACACTTGGACCCACCAAGTACGACAATTGGGGTCCTAGAATTGGCTTCGCTTATTCGCCGGCCGAGGCCGATGGATTCCTCGGTAAGATCCTGGGCGGCACAGGAAAATCCAGCATCCGCGCCGGTTATGGCATCTTCTATAGCTCGATCGAGGACGCCACCGGCTTTGTCGAAGTAGGAGACGCTCCTTACGGCAACTACTATTCTGTGTCTTCGACTGAGCTGGCCACCCCGTTTGTCGATCGGCCGTCGGGAATTGGGGCGGGGCAGAAGTTCCCCTTCGTCTTTCCTCCAACCAACGTGTCTCCCAAGAATCCCGATACAACTTTCAACTGGGCAGGAGCGACACCCATCGGCGGGTCCGACTATTACTACTATAAAAACAAGATGCCCTATGTTCAGCAATGGCAACTTTCTCTCCAGCGCCAATTGGGAACCGCAACCGTGCTCAGCGTGAACTACGTCGGCACGGTGGGGAGGCAACTGCTGACGTTTGAGGAATCGAATCCTGGGGACCAGGCGCTCTGCCTCCAACTGAGTAACCCAGCCAATGTGGCGCCCGGTACGACAACTTGCGGCCCGTTCGGCGAAGACACGATTTATACCACGGCGAGCGGCCAGACAGTAAGCGGAACCAGGCCGACCTTCGGGATTAACTTCAACAGCAATCCATACATGAAGACCGCTGTCAGCTCCAGCTTCAACTCGCTGCAGATGACCCTGCAGCATACGGAAAAATACCTCAACTTCCTGGTTGGATATACCTTTGAGAAGTCGCTGGATAATGGTTCGGATTCCTTTGATGCGACCAATCCGTTGGATCCGGCCCAAACCCGCGCATTATCGAGCTTTAACGTTCCGCACAATCTGGTCGCCAGCTACACCGTAGAATTGCCGTTCGATCAATTTATCGGTGGAGGGGACATTGTGAAGCGGTTCACCGCGGGCTGGGAGTTTTCCGGCGTAGCTACGTTTGCCAAGGGAGAGCCGGTCACTCTCAATGAGAATGACGATAATTCATTGCTTGGCGCCTTTAATGCAAACGTAGATGTGCCAGACTACGCGAACGACGGCAGCCCTCTTTATATAAATCGGAACCCGCGAAAGGGACTACCATATTTCAACCCGAACTTCTTCGTCCCGGAAACAGTCGGGCAAGTAGGAAACGCAGCGCGGCGATCCTTCTCCGGTCCTGGCATTGATAATTATGATATGGCTCTGCTAAAGACCACCACCATCACCGAGAACACCAAACTGGAATTCCGGGCAGAAGCGTTCAACGTCTTCAACCATGCGCAGTTTACGAATCCGAATGGACTCGTCAACAACCCCGGCCTGGGCGGATTCGGTTATGTAACTGGCGCCAACGATCCTCGTATCATGCAGGTTGCGTTGAAGTTCTTGTTCTAGGCGGGGTCGCTGCAACAAACCAGGGTGCTCCATATTTCGCAAGACCAGAAATATGGAGCACTTCGTTGTTCCGTGGCCATCTGCGTCCTCCCCCACATCGATGAGTCCCAAACGGCAGAGGTAATCAAGGCCATCTTCACCCGTTTCCCCAATACAGGAACTCTGCCTCCAGCCGCCCGTTCGAGCCGTATCTCGCGTCACTGAATCTAAGTGCGCCCAAACGCGAGTAGTATGACTTCGATGCCTATCAATAGCTTGCTGTCTCTATACTTTTCCATCGTATTTCTCGGTGCGCTTGGCATCCTCTCGCCGTCGCTTGCGCACGCGCAAACGAAGCCGGCTGCGCATGCGACCCGCAGTGCGAATTCCACTGGAGTGGCTTCGCAGTATGGCGCCACCCATGTCTACGTGGCGCCTGGCGATATAGATCGTTTCGTAGCCAGTTTTCTCGGAACGTTGGGAGGCAAGAGCACGCGCCCGGTCGTCGTGACCGTTACCCCCGGTCCCAGCAGCACATCGTCGCAGTCGCTCCAAAGGTCGAATATCCGCAATCATTCAATTTCCAGGTGGATATATTGCAGAGATCCATGCTCTAAGGGGGCTCTAAGGGGGCTCTAGGGGGGCTCTAGGGGGGCTCTAGGGGGGCTCTAGTGTAGTTCGTCACACAGATGGTCGTTTATCCCGGGATGTAATCAAGCGTCCTAAATCTTACCCTGCCATGGACTCGGGTGCCCCATATCTCGCACGTACTTGTGCGAGATGTGGGGAATTCAAGGACCTTAGCCGACCAGTCTTTGTGGTGAGTCGAGAGTTTCGGGGAGAGAGTGACTCTTTTCCCACATCTCGCACAAGTACGTGCGAGATATGGGGCACCCGAGTCTGCGGCTAGCCAAGATCGTTAAAGCCACACCCACGAAATACACGATCGTATTTGTGACGCACTACACTAGGGGGGCTTTGGGGGGGCTTTGGGGAATAAGACGCAATGATGGTATTCCGCTGCTGTGGAAGCAATCCATACACACGGTTCAGTTCGCGCGTTAAATTCAGTTTCCGCAAAAAGGTTTTAAGTGTGTATCAGAGAATTCTGCGATTCAGGAAACCTAAAGATCATGGAGACAGATCGGGGAAGATGCGGAAACGTCCACCATCAGGAGCGTCTCTTCGGCATTTTCTCCATACGGCTGTAAAGCTCCTGGATCACCTCGACCCCCGCCACAGCGGCTGCCTTGTCCGGCTGCTCGTTGGTGTCGTTCCAGCCTTCCTCTTCGCCGCCATGGCTAGGCTGCACCACGATGCCATCGCGGCGCGCAAGAACGTACACGCCCTTGTAGTACAGCCCGTAGTGAACGCTCTCTTGCGGGATCAGCCACGCGATCTGGCCTCGCACCGGAACGATGCTTTCGTCCGACCACAACTGACGCGCTCCATACCCCGTACAGTTAAGGATCACAGGCTGCGGAAGGGAAGCCAGATCTTGCGGCGATTGAAATTCCCGGGTCTCGATGACGCCGCCCGCGATCATAAAATCGTTCATCAACTGGCGGGAGTAGTCGGCTACGTTGAAGGACAGCGACGTATTGCGGCGAACGTACTTGGTCGGAAAAGGATGCGCACTTGCCGGTATATCCTGCGACGCAGGCGTCAGATCAGCAATGCGGTCGCTGTAGTGTGCGAAGTCGTGCCGATCGCTCAAGGCCGGGCGCGATTCGTGTTCGTCCGGAGCCTCATCGTTGAGCTCATAGCGGTCGGTCCACTCGATCGGATTTCCCGGCATGCCCAGATAGCTCTGATACATGGCGAAGGAAGTACGCGCCATTGACTCCCACTCCGCGGCAAAGGTGGGCGAGGCCGCCGAGCTCAACGCGATACGCGAGTCTGGAGTCCATGACCCGGTGGCTCTTGCAGAGCGCACATAGGGCGGCCGCTCCTTTGCATAGATCGTGACTTTGAAACCTGCCCGCTGCGCCGTGCTGGCCGCGGTCAAACCGAGCGCGCCACATCCGATGACAGCAAGCTCTTTCTTCCCGTTGGCTCCATCGAGAGCCTTACGCACGACCACGTTGGCCGAGCCCCAGGAGAGCGACCAGCCGCTGCCCCCGTGGCCGTAATTGTGAATGACCAATTTGTCGCCCAGGCGCTCAACGTCCAGCCTCGGCCCCGCAGCGCGAAACGGTCTCAGACAAACTGTGATGCGAAAGATGCGATCGACATCTGCGCGAATCGGAGTGATCGGCCCGAGCGCATCGTAAAACGGCAGGGAAGTGGCGGCTAGCGAAGGCGCGCCAGCGGCCGAAGCCGCAACAGGTTGCTTCACGCATCCCGTCAGACCAACCGCACTGCATCCGGCAAAGGCCGCTGAGCCCTGGAGGAACAAACGACGATCCATGGTGCATCTCCGGAACGACTTCTAGATGTTCTTGTATCTTATGAGAGTTCTGGCCAGAACCGATGGCGGCAATCTTCAGGGAATCAACGCAGGCACGTGGTAAGACTGAGGAACGTAATCACTACAGTTGCGCAAATCACGATTTCGCTATTTCTCGAATCCGCCAATGCCCGGGTGGCCCATTCAAGCCCGATTTTGGCTTGAGTGGGGGAAACGGGCCTCTTTCCTCGGCGCCATCCGAGAAGCTCCGGATCGCACTCATTCGCCGCGCCCCTCATGTGCAGCATGTCAAGACTTTGCTGCCGGCAGCAACGGGACCCCACTCAAGCCAAAATCGGGCTTAAATGGGCCACCCGATTTTATTTAGCAGGGCGAAGCGGCGAACTTTGGCCGCAGCCTCTCCAGCTGTGCCACACATGTATTCGGGTCTCCATCGCGACATCCGGATACCACCCACTGAGATTTAGCGATAATAGGAAATGCTTTGTTCGATCGCTTACGTCGATGTTGTTTTGGTTCCGATGTCTTTGGGAGTGGGGAAGTGATGCCGAACGGCGGTGGAGTACAGTCGGTCCAGGCTCTATTTCTCTTGCTCTTGTTGTTTGTTGCGCTCTTCGCGGGTTTGGCACGCAGGCTGAGAGTCCCTTATCCCATCCTGCTGGTCATCGCGGGCTTGATTCTAAGTTTTCTACCCGGCATGCCGCGGGTCGACTTGAATCCGGATGTTGTTTTTCTGGTGTTTCTCCCCCCGCTGCTTTACTCAGCGGCATGGGTTCTCTCGTGGCGAGAATTCCAGCGCAATTTTTCGAGCATAGCCATGCTCGCTGTCGGCCTGGTGCTCTTCACCATTGTCGGCTTAGCGATCGTAGCTGGAAGGTGGCTGCCCGGTTTTGACTGGACCTCTGCCGTCCTGCTGGGTGCAGTCGTAGCTGCAACGGATGCGATTGCCGCGACGTCGATTGCACGGCGGGTCGGGCTTCCGCAACAAATCGTGGACATTCTTGAGGCTGAGAGCCTGGTGAACGATGGCACAGGGCTCGTGGCACTGCAGTTCGGTCTTCTCATACTAGTGACAGGGAGAACTCCATCGGTTATCGAGAGCGTGGGGCGCCTGGTGTTCTTGACCGTAGGCGGTGTATTCATAGGTCTCGCGGTTGGGGCGCTGGTGGCATGGTTTGAAAAGTGGGTGGATGATGGCGGCATCGAGATCGTCATCAGTATCCTGGTTCCTTATGCGACCTATCTTCTAGGCGTTCGCATGGGAGTCTCGGGCGTGATGGCCGTGATCGCGTGCGGTATGTACATGAGCCGCAAAAGCGCTACGTACATGTCACCCAGGGTACGGCTTCAGGCCACAGCGGTTTGGGATGCTCTTACCTTTGTGTTGAACGGAATCGTATTCGTTCTGATCGGTCTACAACTGCCCTATGTCATGGCACAGATCACTGGCATGAGCCATTCGGTGCTCCTGAAATATGGCATTGGATTCAGCATGGCTATGATCGCTGTCCGCCTGGTTTGGATCTATGGAGAAAGCTACCTTTCCTATGCGTGGCGCCGGTGGGTGCAACATAAAGAAACGGACGCACCACAGCCTGGAACCATCTTCATCATTGGATGGGGCGGCATGCGCGGGGTGCTCTCTCTCGCCGCGGCTATCTCGCTGCCCTACACGCGTTTCGGTGGAAGTCCGTTTCCGCAAAGAAACATGATCATCTATCTGGCGTTCTGCCTGATGTTTGCCACCCTTGTTGTACAGGGCCTCACGATGCCATGGTTGATTTCCGTCTTAGGGTTGTCTCAAGCCGATCCAGGCAACCGTGAAGAACACGAGGCGAGACGCATTCTGTTGAGAGAAGCGATTACTCACTTGAGCCGCAGGCGATCGAGAAATCGGGACCATGCTCCGATATTCAGCGAGTTGATTGCCGTTTATCAAAGAAGATTGGACGCACTGCCTGCGGAGAAAGAAGTGGAGCTGCGGGGTGCGGTCGATCACTCGGTGAGAAAGGGAGCACTCTTGTCAGTGCTTCAAGTGGAGCGAGAGGCTCTTATTCGTCTTCGCGACGAGGATCAGATTAATGACGAGGTTTTGCGAACTCTACAACACGAACTAGACCTTGCCGAGAGCCGCGTGCATACCGGATCTATTCTTGAGTACTAATCTTCAATCGTTCGCTTTGCGGGAAGTGAATGGATGTCTGCCTTACATCAGACTGGAGATTGCCTTCGTTTCCCCTTGTCGAGCACCAGTTCTGTACCTTTTCGATTTCTTTATGCACTTTGAGCTAACCTTTTATTCCGTGTACTAGCCATACTCTCGTAGTCGACCGATGGAGATCCTCATGTCGTTATTCGATCTTGTCGTCGGTAAACCGCTCGCAACGAGTGAAGAACGCGCCGAGCACATCGGTCCCATCGCTGGCATTCCCGTCTTCGGTCTCGACGCTCTCAGCTCGGCCGCTTATGGTCCGGAGGCCGCGCTAACGCTTCTCATCCCCCTGGGCCTCGCGGGCATTGAGCACATCGTCCCCATCGGCCTCGCCATCATCGGCCTGCTTGTGATCGTTTACGTCTCCTACCTGCAGACCATTGATGCCTACCCACACGGGGGCGGCAGCTACACAGTCGCCTCGGAGAACCTGGGCGCGAATGCCGGCCTGTTCGCCGCCGCGGCGCTTATGATCGACTACATCCTCAACGCGGCCGTGGGCATCTCCGCCGGTGTAGGCGCGCTGGTCTCGGCCTTCCCTCGGCTCCAACCCCATACCCTCGCCCTCTGTCTTGCCATCCTGCTCATTCTCACCCTGATCAACTTGCGCGGGGTCAAGGATACGGGCAACACCTTCCTCATCCCCACCTACCTCTTCGTCGGCACGCTCCTGCTCGTCATCATCGTCGGGGCGGTGCGTGCGTTCGCCGCTGGGGGCCATCCAGTGCCGGCGGTCGAGCCTCCGCACCTGCCCGTGAGCCCCTCGATGCTGTCTCTCTGGCTGCTGGCCAAGGTTTTCGCCAGTGGATGCACCGCCATGACCGGCGTCGAGGCCGTCTCGAACGGCGTCAACGCCTTCCGCGAGCCCACGCAGAAGAACGCCAAGCGGACGCTCACCATCATCATTGTTTTGCTTGTGATCTTCCTCGCCGGCATCGCCTTGCTGTGCCGCGCCTACTCGATCGGCGCCACTGACCCCGGCGTTGCCGGCTACCAGAGCATCCTCTCTCAGCTCACCGCGGCCGTCATGGGCCGTGGCTGGTTCTACTACGTCACCATCGGGTCGATTCTCGCCGTCCTCGCGCTCTCAGCAAACACCTCGTACGCGGACTTCCCGCGTCTCACTCGTGCCATCGCGATGCACGACTATCTGCCGCACGTCTTCATGATTCGCGGCCGCCGTCTCCTTTACTCTCACGGCATCGTTGCGCTGGTCGGCTTCACCGGACTCCTGCTGATCGTCTTCGGCGGCGTCACCGACCGCCTCATCCCCCTCTTTGCCATCGGAGCCTTTCTAGCCTTCACGCTCTCCCAGGCCGGCATGGTGATGCACTGGAAACGACAAGGCGGCCCCGGTTCACTCCGCCGCATGTTCATCAACGGCATCGGAGCCATCGCCACCGGACTTACCCTCATCGTCGTGCTCATTGCGAAGTTCACCGAAGGCGCATGGATCACCGCCATTCTCATTCCTGCGCTCATCATCACCATGAGCGCAGTCAAACGCCACTACGGCCGCGTACGCAAAGAGGTCGCCGTCGATTGCCCCATGCGCATCGACAACCTCACCCAACCCCTCGTCATCGTTCCCCTCGACCGCTGGACCCGCATAACCGAAAAGGGCGTCCGCTTCGCCCTGAAGATCAGCGACCAGGTTCAAGCCGTCCACGTCGACGCCGAGGACTGCTGCGACGAGGTCAAACAAATGTGGCAACACAATGTCGCCGCGCCCTTACACGACTCCGGCAAGACCGTCCCGGAACTCGTCCTTCTCGCGTCACCCTATCGCTTCGTCATCGCCCCGCTGGTCGATTACATCCTGCAACTCGAACGCGACAACCCCGCCCGTCAGATCGCCGTCCTCGTCTCCGAACTTGTCGTCAAACACTGGTGGCAGACCCCGCTTCACAACCAGCGCGCCCAGCTTCTCAAGCTGCTCCTTCTTGTCCGTGGCAATCAGCGCATCATGGTCATCAACATTCCCTGGTACCTTTAGATCCCGCCGTTCTCAATCAAGCCCCTCTCTCACTCCCGAATTCACCTGGCCCGTTTCACCTGAAACCGCACCGAATACCCAACCCCGATTACATGATCAGGCACTGCGGCCGAAAGACCGAAGCCGCAATGAAAATCCAGTTGCTGATGCGGAGAAGGTTTTTGTACGCCACCCTGAAATCGATCAGGTGCTGGGCCCGCCGCATTCTGCCGAATCGTCGCAGTACCCCACATGCGCGTCGGCCGCCTGCGTAAGTTGCCGGTCGAAGTACACACTAGTGTAGCCCGCCACACAGATGGTCGTTTATCCCGGGATGTAATCAAGCGTCCTAAATCTTACCCTGCCATGGACTCGGGTGCCCCATATCTCGCGCTTGTTGCGAGATGTGGGGAATTCATGGACCTTAGCCGACCAGTCTTTGCAGTGAGTCGAGAGTTCCGGGGAGAGAGTGACTCTTGTCCCACATCTCGCACAAGTACGTGCGAGATATGGGGCACCCGAGTCCACACCCGGTCTTGGGCTAGACAAAATCCTTAAAGCCACACCCACGACATACATGATCGTATTTGTGACGGACTACACTAGCTTTCTTCGTGAAATCAAGCCGGACTCGCTAGCGGCTGACAGAATGCGCCATGAGAAGGCTCGCTAATGCATCCGCGACGATCCTGTCTTCTCCAGGTTGTAAGTCGATAGCAGTCATTTCGATCGTGCTTGAGCCATCAGTTACAACGATCGATGGTTTCATTCTGGCAAGCTGCTCCGCAATGTCGTGAGGCTTAGCGGAAAAGCGGGTCGGATCCAGATGTATCTGGAGCGCTGGAAAGTGATTTTCAATCTCCGGCACGTCTCGTGTCACGGTCACCCCAGCGATCTTTGATACTTTAATCGATATCGTATCCAGTTGCCGCCACTGATCTTTGTCGAGAGCTCCCTGATCTTCTGCCAAATAGAGTTCCAGCGCCTTGATCAAGCCCACAATCTCTTCCTTGCCTACCTTGGTAGGACGCCCCAAAGTGTCCTCGTTCGGACTCATGTTGAGCAAGGCCGCATGCACCCTCTCCTGACGTCCCATCAGCAGTCCCGTGCATTGTGGACCTCTGATCGCCTTTCCGCCGCTGAATGCTATCAAATCGAACCCCATATTCGCGTATTCCGATAGGCGGGATTTCGGCGGTACGTCCGCTGCGGCATCAAGAAATACAGGCAGATTCGCGGCATGCGCCAGTTTCACCCACTCGTCCCGCTTAATCTGCCCATCCCGATTATTCAGATTTAAGAAGTGCATGGCTGCGGTACGTTCGCTCATCGCCTTATGAACGTCTTCTACCGTCTCCACTTCGACGATTTTTGCCCCAGTCGCTCGAATCTGATGATCCCACGCGCTGCGATGTGCCCGCTGGATGATCACCTCCGATTTCATCCCGGTTAAATCCGGAATCTGTTTGATATACGTTTCATTACTTCCGGTAAGAATTCCTGAATAACCATTTTGGATCGCCGACGCTGCACCTGAAGTTACGATCGCGCTATATCCATGCGGTAATTTCAGCATCTCTGAAATTCGTTTCCCTGCCGCTGCTTCCAGGTCCATAACGAAGACGAAATGCTCAGCTGCCAGATCCATCACCGCTCTCACTTCCGGACGGATCAAGGAACCGCCAAGAACCGTTTCTGTCCCCTGGGCATTGATGACTGTTGTTAAGCCAAGTTCTTCATACACATTCCCGCTTTCGCCCAGTCCTGTTATCTTCCCCGTCCAAGCACCTTGCTTACTCGATGTTGCGCTCGCTGCTCCAAATAACTTCTGCCCGCCGAATACCGATGCCGTCAGCAAGCCCAGGCTGCCTAAAAATCCTCGACGATTTACTTTTGAACCGAATCTACGCATTGCGTGTTCTCCTGAAAGTGAAGTGGTACAAGGTCGCGGTGCAGGGTCAGGGTGCTGGTTCGCCGAGACGAGACCGTCGCGCGGCCCACTGTTATTATGCCTGCGATCTGGCCTGCCGAGACGAGAAGACGTATTTTAGCGCCGGCTGCAGACCGCCGTTGTGGCAATGGGTTGAAGTTGCTAATCTCGCTACGGCGAGGCAGCTCCACACCAATTGAATATCAATCTTGTTCAGGCAACGGGTGTTGCATCGGCGAATGACTAGCCGTAAACGAAGAATGTTCTCTCAGGGCTAAACAGGCTGCGAAAGAAGTCTTTGTAAGCGAGAAATCGTTCCCTCAGCGGCTAAAGCCGGATTCATTGCGAGGGCCATTACGTACGGGCTGAAGCCCGTACCCTTCAAAGAATCGAGTTTTTCCGCAGCCTGTGAAGCTCACATCAGTTTTGCAGCATTTATGACACGACTAAAGTCGTGCCCTGACATAAACCTTCACGCCGACCATCGTGCCTGAGTAAAGTTGATGTTCATCTTGAGAAAATGCTATAGCCTCTCCCTATGTGGCGTCTTCCTTTCTTCCAATTTGTCTTCGTTGTGATTGCGCCGGTGTGCCTGGCACAATCGCCCGCCCAGACCTTATCGCCAACGACGACGCCTCACAAGCTTGAGTTCGAGGTCGCTTCCGTCCGGGAAAACAAGTCAGGAGGTCAGACGTCCTCAAACTTTCCGCTTGATCGCGGAAATGCTTATTTCGCCAGTGGAGGAGTTTTTTCGGCGACGAATCAATCCCTCGTCGCCCTCCTCATCTTTGCCTACAAGATAAACATTAGCGAATTTCGCGGCGGACTCATGCGCCAGCTGCCAAGATGGGCAATCACAGATAAGTTCGACATCAACGCAAGAGCCGAATCCGGGGAGGCAGGCAAGGAAGACATGCGGTTGATGATGCAGTCTCTTCTCGAAGATAGGTTCAAATTACAAGTTCATCGAGAGAGGCGGGAACTACCTGTTTTTGGGTTGTATCTGGCAAAGCCCGGGCGGACCGGACCTCAGCTGAAACCGCACGATCCGGCTTCATCGTGCTCGGCTCCTCTGCCACTCCCCGCGGCGGGACTATCCGTCGCTGCAATGGTGGGAGTTTGGCCGATTACTTGCGGCGACGGCACTGAGGCTCGAACATCTAAGTATCGTCTAAGAGAAGGCGGCCGTGACATGACCATGAACGCTATTGCGGATTGGTTGGGAGGCTCGGCAGATACTGATCGACCTACATTGGACGAAACAGGGCTGAAGGGAATGTTTGATTTCGTTCTTGAGTTCGATCCCGAATCCATAGGAAGGGAAGGAATCAGCATTGCCCCGCACGACGATTCGGGACCAACGTTTGCCGAGGCGATCAAGGAACAACTGGGTCTCCAGGTCAAGAAGGAGGAAGGGGTGATCAGTATCTTCGTGGTCGATCATGTCGAATATCCATCTTCGAACTGATCGTGAGAGAGACCTCCGCCGACAGATCAACGAGTGACCTGAACCGACCGAGACCGCAGCGGTTCAACGCCGAACTCTCCAATTTCGGTGTTGCGAGAGAGGACCCTATAGGGTTGCTACTCTGTTCGTAGCGCAACCATGGGATCGATACGCATGGCTCGACCCGCCGGGAAAAGACACGCGGACAGCGCTACAAAGAGCAGCAGGGCCAATACCGAGAAAAATGTAAACGGATCTGTGGGCGTCACCCCGAAGAGCAGACTGCTCATGATACGAGTCAGACCAAGCGCTGCGATGAGCCCAACGATAATACCCGCCAGCGCCAACCGCATCCCCTGCTGGAAAACCAGCGAAAGAATGCTTGCGCGGCGTGCGCCGAGAGCGATGCGGATGGCGATGTCGGCCGTGCCTTGCGTGACCAGGAACGACATCACTCCGTAAATGCCAATGGCGGCGAGAATCATCGCAAAGCCGGCGAAACCACCCAGCATGGTCATGGCAAAGCGCTGGCGCGCCATGGAATCCTGGACACGCTGCTCCATCGTGGCGATGTCGTAGACCGGCACATCCGGATTGATGGCGTTCACCAGGTGAACCATCGCGTCGATCGTTGAAGCGGGAGCGGAAGCGGAATCGGCCGTCGTGCGTGCGACGACATACATGGCCCCTCTCGCTCGCTGTGCGTGAGGATAGTAGACGACCATCCGTGTATCGGTGTCGAGGCCATACTCTTTCACAATGCCCACTACGCCAACGATCGTGATCCAGGGAGAATCGTCGCTTGGACGAATGCGTTTGCCGATAACATCGCCCTGTGGCCAAAAACGATTGGCCATTTTCTGGTCGATGATCGCAACCAGTGGCATCTTGTCTGTGTCGCTTTCCGCGAACATACGCCCGCGTATCAACGGAATCTCCATTGCGTTGAAATAGGGCGGCGTTGCCGCTCGGCCGTCGACTTGTAACTCGGGTTCATCCGGAGGCGGCACATAGCCTTCGATGTGCATGCCTCCCCAGCCAATCGCTGATGTAAGTGGAAGCGCTGAAATTGCACCCGTAGCTGTGACTCCAGGAAGATGGAGAGTGCGGTCAGCCAATTCCCGATAGAACTGGACGTGCGTTGCGGGATCCTTAAGTTGTGGTCCGTACGCTGCGACGTTCATCGATATCACGTGTTGCGGGTTGAACCCAGGCGGAACGTTGGCAAGGCGTATAAAACTACGCACCAGAAGGCCGGCCGCCACCAAAAGGGGTAGCGAGATTGCAAGCTCCGCAATGACCAGAACTCCGCGTAACTTATCGTGCCGGACACTTAATCCGCCGCTCAATCCACCACTCAGGGAACCCTTGCTTCCGGCTTTCAGGCTCGCTGTTAGATCGACGCATGAGGCACGTAGAGCCGGAGCAAGTCCAAAGATGACTCCGGTGAGAATCGAGATAGCAAAGGTGAAACCAAGTACTGGGAGGTCCATGCCGAGCTCTTCGAGCCGCGGAATGTTGCCTGGATGCATCTTGCGTGCAATGAAGATGCTCAGTGCCGAAATGGCCACTCCAGCCATGCCGCCCATCAGGCTCAGCAAAATACTCTCCGTCAGAAGCTGACGCATCACTCTCACGCGTCCTGCTCCGAGCGCTGCGCGAATGGCAATCTCCCGCTGACGCACGGCGGCTCGCGACAGCAGCAAATTTGCCACGTTGGTGCATGCGATCAGCAGCACCAGTGCGACTGCGCCGAAGAGGATCAACACCGCAGTGCGTACGTTGCCGACAACCTGCTCCGTGAGCGGAACCACGCTAATCGTGAACGTATGGTCGCGATGTTTATCCTGGCGGAGCCGTGCGGCAATCACGTCGATATCGGACTGCGCCTGTTTCATCGTGACGCCGGGTTTGAGCCTCGCCAGGATGTTGTAATCCTCTGAGTCGTAGTTGTTTGGCTTCTTTGCCTCTTCAGGCGGTGGCATAAAGAGTTCAGGCTTGTCGATACCGGCAATGGTGGGAATTACCTCGTGATTCAAATGAAAACTCGGCGAGAGAACGCCAACCACCGTGTGCGGTTGGCTGTCCAGTGTAATCGCGCGCCCCACAATATTAGGGTCGCTTGCGAACTCACGCTGCCAAAAGCCATACGTGAGCACCACAGTTTCTGGTTTTCCTGGTTGGTCCTCTTCCGGTAAAAAGATGCGGCCGAGCATCGGCTTTGCGCCCAGCATCGGTAGCAAGCTGGATGTTGCGCGGATACCATCCACCTTGATCGCCTTGGCGTGGTCCGTGAGAATAAAGTTGTCGCCAAGGGCGAGGGCCGTGTCCTCAAAGACGTGGTTCTGGGTGAGGATGTCGTGGTATTGCCCGGGAGAAGGCCAGTCTTGCGGAATACCAATGCCGGGCGAACGCAACCATAAGATGGCCAGGCGGTTGGGATCAGGATAGGGCAGGGGTTTGAGCAGCAGTGTGCTGGTGACGCTGAAGATTGCTGTGTTCGCCCCGATTCCGATCGCCAGCGAAAGCACGATCAGCGCCGTGAGGCCTGGCGTCTTCGCGAACGATCGCAGCGCATAGCGAAGGTCCTGCAATAGATCTTCGAGGATTTTTGTGCCCCGCGATTCGCGGCACTGCTGCTTCACCTGCTCGCTGCCGCCCAACGCTAAATGTGCGCGGCGCATCGCCTCATTTGGAGCGAAGCCTGCGCGGCGATATTTCTCCGTTTCGCGTTCGAGATGAGCGCGTAGCTCTTCGTCTACTTCGGCATCCATCTCTCGACGGTTGAAAAGCGTTCGCAAGCGGTAAACCAGGTCACTCAGCATTGGGATTCTCCTTATGCCATGTCCAGAACGTTGCCCACTGCGGAGATCAGCTTGCGCCAGGCGGCTGTTTCCACTTCCAGTTGTTTCTGGCCCTGCGGAGTCAGCTTGTAGTACTTGGCGCGGCGATTATTTTCGCTCGTAGCCCAGTGCGCCTTGATCCAGCCGCGGCGCTCCAGTCGATGCAGCGCAGGGTAGAGCGACCCTTGCTGCACCTGCAGTGCCTCGCGGGAGATCTGTTGTAGCCGCTCGGAGATCGCCCAACCGTGCATCGACTCCAACGCCAGTGCTTTCAGAATAAGCAGGTCTAATGTTCCCTGAGGGAGTTCGATTCGTTCTTCTGGCATGAAATGGCCTTCCCCTATCACTTCGACACGGAAAAGGTACACCTTGGTGCTGTCGAAGTGCAAGGGGAGCGCCTCATTACTTCTGGACCATTCTGGACCCGGATGGGAGCCGTGCGTTCATATCCTGTGGTCCCCATAACTATGTTGCCGTCCTGGACCTTAGAGCAGAACCAGCACAAATGTACTCAGCGGCAAGGGCGCTTGACTGGATTTTTCACCAAGAAAAATCCAACTTCTCCGATGCCGGCCGGGTACATCTATGCTGGTTCTGCTCTAAGACCTGGAAGGTCACGGGCCACATCGACGTTGGCGGCGAACCGGACGGCGCCTTGCTTGGACTATCCCGCCGCAGCCTTGTTGAGAACAGGACCAAGGACATACATAAAGCACTTTACGGCCAAACGCGATTTAAGCATTTTCGCAATTACCGTGGCCTTGTAAAAGCAGCGAGGTGTGGTTTTCCTTGGGAGAAAACCACGTAAAGGCCGGTAGCTTCGGTCTACACCGATTGCGAAAATGCTCTAGCCGATCCCGGTCCGAGGCGCGGTTGAGGTAAACTGCTCACCACTGTCATGTCTATGCAGCCCTCGTCTCGACTGGGCCCGTACGAGATCATCTCTACGATTGGCGCCGGAGGTATGGGGGAGGTCTATCGGGCCATAGATACACGCCTCGACCGCACGGTTGCCGTCAAAATTCTTCCGGAACATCTCGCGGGCAACCCGCGACTGCATGAGCGCTTCGAGCGCGAGGCGCGCGCTATATCGAGCTTGAGCCATCCGCATATTTGTCCCCTGTATGACGTGGGCCACCAGGACGGGATCGACTACCTGGTGATGGAGTACCTGGAGGGCGAGACGCTTGCCAGCCGGCTCAAGAAGGGACCGCTGCCAGTCGATCAGATGCTGCAGTACGCCATCCAGATTACGGACGCGCTGGACACCGCACATAAGCATGGCGTGATCCACCGGGATTTGAAACCCAGCAATATCATGCTCACAAAAAGTGGAGCGCGACTGCTTGATTTTGGCTTGGCGAAGGTGCGGGTCGCCGAAGCCCCAGCAGGTATGGCCGCGCTACCGACGCAAGCCTCACCGCTAACCGGCGAAGGGATCATTCTGGGTACATTGCAATACATGGCGCCGGAGCAGTTGGAAGGCGGCGAAGCGGACGCGCGTACGGACATTTTTGCCCTCGGGGCCGTGATCTATGAGATGGCGACGGGCCGGAAGGCGTTCGACAGCACGAGCCAGGCAAGTCTGATTGCGGCCATTCTGGAGCGAGAGCCGCCGCCCATCTCCACCGTTCAACCCGTCGCGCCACCGGCGTTGGATCATGTTGTGCGGTCTTGCCTGGCAAAACAACCGGACGATCGCTGGCAGACCTCCCATGACGTTCTGCTGGAATTGAAATGGATTGCCGGCAACGGTGCAGCTGCTCAAACTACAGCGCTCGCAGCCGTGGGGAGCCCTCGCAAACGCGGGTGGCTGGGGTGGATGGTTGCCGCGTGTTCATCGGTTGCCTTGATCGTCCTGGCACTCGCATATTTCCGCGAAAAGCCGTCCGATCTGCATCCCATGCGATTTCAGATTCCTACGCCGGACAAAGTGACCATAAGCGGGACCGATATGCCGGTGGTATCTCCCGACGGCCGCCGCCTGGTCTTCACGGGCACCGCGTCGGAAGGCGAGCAGATGCTTTGGATGCGTAACCTTGACTCGCTTGCCGCGGAAGCGCTTCCGCGGACTGAGGGCGCCAATCGGCCCTTTTGGTCGCCCGACAGCAGATTTGTTGCGTTCTTCAGTCGCGACAAGCTGAACAAGATCGACCTCTCAGACGGTAGCGTGCAAACCCTCTGTAATGCCCAAAACGGCGGCGAGGGTACCTGGAACCACGATGGCGTCATTTTGTTCGGCTTGAATGGTCTCTTGCTCCGTGTTTCGGCGGACGGCGGCGAACCGCAGCCGGTATTGGAGCTGAACAAATCGCGCAGGGAAACGTCGCAGGATTGGCCGCAGTTCATGCCGGACGGCCGACATTTCCTGTACCTGGCGGTGAGCGCGGACGCTGGGGAAACTGGCATTTTTGCCGGGTCGCTCGACTCCGGCGAAACCCGGTTGGTGTTGCGTGCCGCGTCAAACGCGAGTTACGTACCGTCCGGATTTCTGATCTATGGCCGTCCGCAAACCCTACTGGCGCAAAAGTTCGATGCGAAAACGCTTCAGGTTACCGGCAACCCCGTTCCCATTGCTCAACAACTAGACAGCTTTGGATTCATCTCCGGATTTCCTTTTTCGGTATCGCAGAACGGTGTTCTGGCGTATCGGAGTGGAAGCTCCGGACGAGTTCAGCTCGCCTGGTACAACCGTGACGGGAAACGCCTGACATCGATCGGGGGCCCTGGGTTGTATTCACAAATTGTTCTGTCACCGGATGAAAAGCGGCTGGCCATGGAGCGACTCAACGCGGACATTGCAAACCTCTGGATTCTGGAGCTCGCCAACGGCATCATGTCCCGCGTGACCTTCAATTCGGCTGGTGACGCCAACCCCGTCTGGTCGCCGGACGGCCGCGAGTTGCTGTTCAGCTCCAGTCACAGTGGCCACCTCGATCTATACCGAAAGACTATAGGTGGAGGCGAGGACGAATTGATCTATCACTCGAATGAGGACAAAGGTCCGTACGTCTGGACCAAGGACGGATCGATCCTTTTTAATGCCGGTTCGGATTTATTTCGAGTGCCGCTCACGGGCGGGCGCGAGCCAGTGGTGGCGCTGAAATCGGAGGGCACAAAAGATCTCGCTACGCTTTCGCAGGATGGACGCTGGGTGGCTTACGAGTCCAACGAATCGGGCCGATGGGAAGTCTATGTGGCGTCGTATCCTGCCTTCGGCGACAGAAGGCAGGTTTCCAGCGCCGGGGGCTGCCAGCCCCTGTGGAGACGGGACGGGAAGGAACTGTTCTATCTCACCCTGGACAGCAAACTGGCGGTGGTCGAGGTAAAGGGCGGGGCTACTCTGGAGGCCGGCATGCCGCAGGTCCTCTTTCGAACCCCTGTGAGAGTGAATCCGAACCAGACCGAATACGCCGTTGCTAACGACGGCCAAAGATTCATCTTCCGCGAGCCGATTGGCGAGAGCGTGGCGCCGACTACCGTGGTACTCAACTGGACTGCGGAATTGAACCGTTGAGCCCGATCAGGCCCGAGCCAGATCGATCTCTTTTTGAAAATGCTGTAACCGGAATCGCGGAAGCAAGTTATCGGTCTGCTTTCCAGTAGATTTGTCCCGCGACCGCCGCGATATTACGCAGCTCTTGCCGGCTCTTGCCGGCCTTTGCCGCGATTCGGATACCGGCGAGCGTACTCTCGAAAAAATCCGCCAAGCTAGCCAAGTCGACATTACCGTCCAACTCACCCTGGGTCTTGGCGCGCATGAGTACATTCATCAACGCTTCACGCTGTCTCCGCGCAGCCTCCCGGACGATCTGATTTACTTCCGTATCTCGCTGCCCGAACTCACAAACTGCGTTGATGCCCATACAGCCTTCCGTGCTCGACAAGTCTTTGCGCTCGGCGAAGCGGGCAAGGGCGTTTCGTATCGCCGCGAGCGCCGGGCCAGGGTCCTCCAGCACGTCATGAATGGTGCTGACGCTCTCGGAAACATACGTCTCAAGCGCTTTCAGAAATAACGCTCGCTTGTCTCCAAAGGTGTCATACATACTCTGCCTGCCAACATCCATGGCACGCATCAGCTCGTCGGTGGATGTGGCGGCAAAACCTTGTTGAGAAAAGAGGCGTATGGCCTTGTGTAGCGCCTTGTCCTGGTCGAACTCTTTGGGTCGTGCCATACGCCCCGCTTTCCTGGATTCAGTTTCGATTATGCGACGTAACCGCCGTCGATAGTCAGACTGGCTCCGGTGATGAAGCCCGCTTCTTTCGATGCGAGATACGAGACGAAGCCAGCGACCTCCGAGACCTCGCCCATTCTACGCAGCGGAATGAGAGGCTTCACCATCTCGGCATGAGGTGAACTCATCTCCGTGGCCGTGGGACCGGGTTGGACATTGTTGACCGTGATGGCACGCGGAGCAAGATCGATGGCGGCGCCTCGAACGAGGCTGGTGAGAGCGGACTTCGTCATGCTGTAGACGCTTGCCCCCGGGAACGCCGTACGGACGGCCGTATTGCTTCCGATCAAGATGATGCGGCCTCCGTCGATCATAGCGTTCGCAGCCGCCTGTATGCCGACGAAAGCGGCACGGATATTGATGGCGATCATCCGATCAATGTCCTCCAGGCTATAGGTGTCGATAGTGCCTCCAACACAAATGCCGGCATTGCTCACAAAGATATCGAGCGCACCGAAAGCATTGACTGCTCTGGAGACGGCAGCCTGAACATCTTCAGCGGAGGCGCTGTCGGCCTTGAGAGCCAAGGCTCTGCCTCCCGAGGATTCGATTTCGCCCACGAGCTGAAGAGCCTTCTCTTCCGAGCTGGAATACGTAAATGCCACCGCTGCCCCGTCCCAAGCCAAACGGCGAACGATTCCTGCCCCGATGCCTTTCGAACCGCCTGTGACGAGCGCTACCTTGCCCGCAACCGAACTTACCTGTGTTTCTGCCATAAACATCCTCCTGATTTCGGTCTAGGCCTATTTTGGATTATTTTATCCAAAATAGGATTCAATAATATCCTCACTCTGTCAGGGGTTGGCCTTGAGATCACTCCCGATTAGCCGACTTGCACTAAGACTTGTCGTTACCGATCAGGACTTGATGAATACAACATCTGAGGTTAGCGGCCGATGTTTGTAGGGGGCGTAGTTGTAAGCTGGTATCGCGTTAGAGCATTTTCACAAATGGTGTAAAGGAAGAATATGTTTTGGACGAAGGTGTTCCGTCAAAGAACACCTGCACATAACCACCCCCACCCCCCATCACAGTATTTGTGAAGGTGCTCTCATAGGAGAACGAATGTCACAAGATAATGCCATGATCGTCCGCAGGTTTGTGGATGAGGTGATCACACAGGGAAAGATCGAATCGGCAGCCCAATATGTTTGGGAAGATGTCGTTGAGCAGGTTCCCATGCCTGGGCAAGGTCCGGGATTGGACGGCTTGAAAGACGTTCTCCAAGGCATGCGCGCAGGCTTCCCTGACATTGTCTTCTCCATACAGGAGCAGATCACCGAAGAGGATAAGGTCGCTAGCCGCTTTGAGTGGACAGGAACTCACGGCGGCGATTTCCTTGGTATACCCGCGACCGGTCGGGCCGTCCGCGTCTGGGGCATTGTCATTGACCGCCTTGAAGCGGGACGCATCAAGGACACTCGCATCATTATGGATACGCTCGGCCTGATGACCCAACTCGGAGCCATACCCCAATAAACCAATTCCTGGATTACAAGGCGGACCGTGTTCCGGTGGAGAATTTTCACAAATGGAGTAAGGGAAGAATATGCTCTGAACGCAGGTGTTCCGTCAAATAACACCTGCACATAACCAGTCCCACCCCATGACAGCATTTGTGAAGATGCTCTAAGAGCAGTGAGGCGTGCTTTTCTTTAAGAGAAAATTGTCAGCCGACAAGCCCCGGATGGGATTGCAACCCATCCGGTATAGAACCCATCTACATTCAGCATGAAGCTTATTGCAAACTGCGACCCATTCGTTCAGCGACTGCAACGGCGGACAGTTTAATGTTCAAATTTACGCGACCCGCGACTTGGTTCCCCGTTGTGTGGTTCTCTCTTTTGCCTGCAGAGAGATATCCCATGAAACGTCTCCGATCCTGGTCAATGATCAGCTTGCTGGTCTGCGGATGGTTGCCCAGCGTCCAAGCGGATTCGATGCCTGTCCGCTATGTGCAAGGAAGCTTCCATGGTTTTCTCGAACTGCGTTCGGAAGCTGGCAGCGTGGTCGCTTCAGGAGACAGCATTCAAGTCGTCCATGGCGACCGGGTCACATCAGAAACGCTTTTCCGATTCAAAGATGGTTCCATTGACGATGAGACCACAGTCTTTTCGCAACACCGCACCTTCCAACTCATTAGCGACCACCATATTCAGAAAGGGCCTTCCTTTCCTTCTCCAATGGATGTCTTGATCGACGCTCGTAGCGGCCGGACCACGGTTCGCTCCACGGGAAAAGATGGGAAGGAGGAAGTGAAGACCGATCATCTTGACCTGCCACCGGACCTGGCGAATGGGATGATTCCCCTCGTAATAGAAAACATGCGGTCTGATGCCCAGGAGGCAACAGTTTCCATGCTGGTGGCCGCGCCCAAGCCCCGGTTGGTGAAACTTATCATCTCTAACCGCGGCGAAGAGAACAGTTCGATAGCCGGCGATCGTCGAAGGGCGAGCCACTATGAGCTCAAGATCGAACTCGGTGGAATCGCTGGCGTAGTGGCGCCCCTCATCGGTAAGGCGCCTCCAAATATTCAGCTTTGGATCATTGGCGGGCAAGCTCCAACGTTCGCCAGAGAGCAAGGCCCCATCTATCCGGAGGGCCCCGTGATGACGATCCAGCTGGTAAGCCCAGCTTGGCCGGACTCGCTATAGGCCGGTGATTAAACTCCGGCCTTTATGGCATTTTCTCGAATGACTGTGGTCCGGTAAGAGCCGTGAGGCCCGCTACCGCGGATCTCAGGCGTATGTCGTGATTGCCCTGGCGTTCTTCGCACCGCGTTCCTGCGTGATGCGTTCGATATATCCACTTTCCTTCAACGCGCGTAACGGCTCCTCCGGAATTCCGCGCAGCCGGCGCCACTCGGCCAGCAGCGGCCGAACATCTTCCCAGAACGCACCGCGGAAGCATTCCTCAGCGCCTACCAGATCGCAATCCTGCTGCAACTGGCTAAGACGGTCGCGGTCCACCAGGGCTGCCCGCGCATAAAGCTCCTGCGCGGTAATTACCGATTGCACCATCGCCTCCATCTTGCCTTTCAGATTGTGGCTTTGGTCGATCATGAAGGCGATGTTGGCCCGTCCAGGATGATTCGGTTCGTAATTCAGAATCTCGTGAAAGATCCGGAAGATCTGGTAAGGGTCAATCGATCCCAGGGTGAGATCGTCATCGGCATATCTGCGGTCGTTGAAGTGAAAACCGCCCAACATATTCAGGTGGAGCAACCAGGCCACGATCTGCTCCACATTCTGAGCCTGGTAATGGTGGCCGGTGTCGACCAGCACCTGCGCCTGTGAACCGGCCCTGCGCGCCAACTCCACCGCCATACCCCAGTCAGCGATATCCGTGTGATAAAACGCAGGCTCGAAGGGCTTGTACTCAATCAGCATCCGCTGTTCCCGCGCCAGAGCCTCGTGTGTTTGGATCAGTATTTCCTGCATCCACTCAATCCGCTTGCGTATGCTCTGTGTGCCGGGGTAATTCGATCCATCAGCCACCCAGAAGGATACGTCGCGTGTCCCAAGCTGCTGGCCGATTTTTACCGACAGAAGTATATGTTCCAGGGCCGTCTGCCGCACGTTCTTATCGGGGTTGCAGATGGAACCGTATTTGAACTCCTGCGCCTGAAACAGATTCGGATTGATCGAGCCCGCCTGAATCCCGTGTTTGACGCAAAGATTCTGGATCGCCGGTACATCCGCGACCCCACCGGGAAGGTCCCACTCCACATGCAAGGCCATCATCGGACTAGTGCCGGTCAGTGCATGCACCTGGGCTGCGTCGGCGAACTTCTCTTCGATGGAGGTTGCAGCCGCTGCCTGCTGGAACTTGCCGAAGCGCGTACCGGTATTGAGCGAAGCCCCAGGATGGAATTTCAATTTGGAACCCATCTAACGCTTGCGAAATTTCCTTAAACTTGTCCTGCTCATGCATGGGGCACCGATCCTTTTCGCGTGGAGTACGACCACGGATACGTGCAGGTGAAAATGAGTTTCTATTGGATCACAGTACCGTGACCGCCCACAATCAGGCGTTTTACAGCAGGTGGTTGTTGCTTCCTGCGCTTAACTTCTGTTGCCGTGTTACCGATATCTATGCTCAGAAAGCCGCAGACGAGAGCCGCGCAGCCCAGTCCGCCACGGCGGCGCCTTCCACCCCACCGTGTTGGGGGTTTTCGAGGGCTGCCAATTGGACGGCAAAATTGCCGACTGTCGAACTCTCCACCGCGCCGCAGCAAACTTCAAGGTGGGTTGTATCGGCCGTCAGCCGATTGAGAAGGCTGTTGCGGCTTCCGCCGCCAACGATATAGATTCGCCTGAATGTTTTCCCCGTAATGCTCGCGAGGCTAGTCAGGATTTCTCCGTATCGCGCGGCCAGGCTATGCAAGATGAGACTTACCATTTCAGGAGCCGCCACGGCTCCTACCTCTAACGCATCCACTCCGCGGTGTTTCAGTTGCCGCTGGATGCGCGCGGGCATGTCTCCTGGCAACAGCAAGTCAGGGTCGTCAACGTGCAAGAGATATTCCGGGGGACGAATGCCTTCTGCAGCTTGAATAAGCTCAGGAACGGTCCAATCGATTTCCGCCGCCCATGCACGCATGCATTGCTGCAAAAGCCACATTCCATTCACGCTTTTATGAAAGCAAATGCGGCCGCCGACGGCGCCCAGGTTGGTGAAGTTGGCCGCCTCGGCTTCAGTAGTGTTCACCGGATCGTTCAGCACTGTGCCCACCAGAGACCATGTGCCGGAACTAATGTATGCCCAGTCTTCTCCACTGTCGGGAATGCTGGCAATCGCCGACGCCGTGTCATGACAAGCGGGCGCGATCAATGCAGCGCCTTGGAGGGCCGGCATGTTATGGCGCTCTCCACTCAGTTGGCCGACGATCGTACCGGGCGGGACGAGTCGAGGCGCCGCCGCCTGCGAAAGCCCGGTTGCTGTGAAAATCTCCGGCGACCAGGCACGCGTCTGCACATCGACAAGCTGGCTGTGGGTTGCGTTTGTATACTCGGCCACCGCGCTTCCACCGAGACGATGCAGCATGTATTCCGGCAGATTGAGCCATGGTTTGTCGCGTAGGTCTGCGGCATCTGCGAAGAGCTGGTAGAGCGTATTGATGCGGCTCATTTCGATGCCGGTGATGGCCCGCAGACGTTCGGGTGAAATGAGCTTCAACACTTCGGCCATCGAACGAATGGTTCTTTCATCTCGATAACAGAACGGGGCGGCGAGGGCTTCGCCCTGTTCATTCAGACGAACGTAGTCAACGGCCCAGCCGTCCACAGCGATCGATCGCACTCCTTCGGTGGCGATCTCCGCGCTTTTTTTTAGACCGATGTCGACCTGTTGCGTGATTTGTGGCAGATCCCAATGCAACTCACCATGCGCACTTACCGGTGCATGGGTACGGCGGTGAACAAGCTGAATCTGCGCCTGACCGTCGATCCAGCGCAGCAGGGAAACGCGGCAGCTTTCTGCGCCGAGATCGATGGCAATCAGGGCTCGCTGATCTTCCGGGCTCATCTAAGCAACGCCTCCGTCAATCCTCCAATTTATCTCGGATTGCATCCTCACCATAGCGAGCAGCTTCGCCGCAGCGAGCTAAGCTACCCACCTTTACATGGTTTTCTCTCTTAGCAGACCACAGTTATTGTGAAAATGCCTTACTCGGCCTTCCCACGAGCATTGCTTGCCCTGAAAGGAGAACCGCAGATCTCTCCACTTCGCTGCGCTTCGGTCGAGATGACAAATTTGGGCAATAACGTACTTAACTGACTAAACCGGAGGACGATGCTATGGATACCGTGACAGGGCAGCGACTCATATTAGCTTCTGAGAGTGACGAGCCAATTCTTAATTTTGTGCGCGAACATCTCGCGGCGATTCGCAAGGGAGAGTTGTATTGCCAACTCGTCGGAAGTGACTCTATTGCCGTCGCATCTATTTAGGGCGAGGTGGGCCGGGTGCTGGCATTAAATCCGCTCCTGAATACAGATCGGCATGAGCGCAAATTGGGCAAACCCCTTCAATGATCGGAGGATCGGAGAGAGACGCCGTCGCGCTCAGTTCGACTTCCCCCATGTACTGTAACGTCAAACGTGTCCGGCAAGAGCGGCACTTCGCAGTCCACCACAAGTGAGCCATAGTGCCGAGAATTATACGGCAGATTCCTTGGTTGATATGCGAAGGATAGCAGCATCGTGTCTCTCGCGCAGATCAGTTAGGTGCTGCTTCTCTAAGTGTTTCGAGATAAGCTTAAAATTGTCTTTGCTTACGAGAGCTGCCAAGCTGAGATTCATAGCTCTCCCTTTTTTACGCCGCTTCATGTCTCGGAACAATTCGTACGCTACAAGATCTGCAATCTGAAGAGGAGCACAGTCCTCCCATCCCATCGGAGCAAGAGTGGTATAGCGGTCTTGATACCTGAAAGTAGGATCGTCCTTCATTTTATTGAAGCCCCGCAGTAATGACTCCCCATAGTCGGACCGCTCATAAATTAAGGAAATCTTCTCGTTGAGACTCAAACGGATTCCGTTCCTTCCTATCTCAATCATCATCACTTGGATCAAGATATTGTATGCAAAATGCAGGGGCTGCTCTTGATTCTCTGGCCACACCTCCGCAATATCCTTTGCGCTAATGCTCAGGGCCACATGAGCAGTGGGGAACATTTCAAAGACGCTAAATAGTTCGCTGACAAACGAGTCTCTCTCGGATCTACTCCACCCATCAAAGTCCTTTTTTCGGTTGAAACAATAGACGGCATGGTATCGGTCTATAGGCTTCCTGCCTTGTTCGAGTAGAGATTTGTTTTTCTTGCCGACGATCCATAGCCAAGCGACCTCGATGAATGCCCAATCGCCTCCACATGCCAGAGAACACGAAAGAGTAAAGATTTCAGGAACCCTTACACCCTCGTAACTCTCATCAATGTAGCCACGAACCACACCGAATACCTCATCTCGAAAGCTGTTCGCTGCGGCGAGGATACGAAATTGCTCTCTTCATGAAAGCGTCGGGTGCAACGACTGGGGAATGTCTTCGCCCTACATGCACCACTCCAGCGCTGTTGTGATCAGCACCTCTGCTGTTTGAATCACCGAGCGAGACTCGACATACTCATCCGGATTGTGAGCACCGCCCCCGCACGGGCCGAAGAGCAGCGTGGGAATGTCATAGATTCGTTGCATAAGAAACGCGTCGCAAGGATACGGCGCCGGGGTAACGGCGGGCGGTTTCCCTAACGCAGCCGAAGCGCTTTCGAAGAGACACTCCGTCCATGGATGATCGCGTGGCAATTCATGGCCGAGTAACGGAGGGTCGACGACGGGCCGCCACTCGATCGGATACTGGCGAAAGAACGGGTCAGCTTGCTCAAATTGCTGGAGCGACTCGCGGATCGTGCGAATCACCGCATCGACATCCTCGTGGGGAAGGAACTGAAAGTAGATGCGAACCGCCGCCGTGAGCGGCACGCTGAGGGGAACATCCGTGGCCAGGCGATTGGCTTCCACGGCGAGCACCTGTACCGGTGTGGGATCAGCCACGGACCGGTAAGCGCCCTGGGTGGCCTTGCGGCTGCGGCGCTTGATCCAGCGATCCACCCATCCCAGCAGCCGCCCGAGCGGCACCGCCGGGCTCACCACGGCGGATGATGAAAAGTACGAGGCTGCGTCCCCCGCAGTGACCACGAGATCGACGACAAAGCCACCGCGTGTGGCGCGAAACACATCGAGTTGCGTGCCTTCCGAAATGATGCAGGCATCGGCCATATCTCCTCGGAGCCGGCCCGCGAGCGTTCCTCCGCCTCCGCCCCACTCCTCGTCGACCACCGACTCGCAAATCACATCGCCGCGCAGTCGCACTCCACCGGCACGCAATGCGCAGAGTGCAACCATCTGTGCGGCAAGGCCTGCCTTCATGTCGAAGGTGCCCAGACCGTAGAGGCGGCCTTTGCGTGTCTCTGGAGACCACGGGGGAGTGGTCCATTGCGCTTCTCGCGTCGGTACGGTGTCCATATGCCCGCTCAGCAGAAGGCTCCGTCCTCCGCCTGTCCCGGCCAGGCGGGTGACGAGGTTTTTGCGTCCTCGATAATGCCGGTCTGTGTGTTTCCACGGACTGTCGGAAGTCGTAACAAACTCGGTTTCGTACAGCTCCGAAGGCAGGCCTCGCTTACGCAGAAAGCGCTGCAACACCAGCTGACCGGGGGTCTCGTTCCCATCCGGAGGAGTAGCGACTGTGTTGATGCGTACAAGGTCGATCACGAGTTGCAGTAAGTCAGCGCGCAGTGGGCTAAGCAGTCGCCGCGCCAGCCGCGCGTTTTTAGTCACCGATGGTTGCAGCAAGCAGCTCCCTCAATCCCAGGTTTCAATCGCCGGTTTCGATCCAAGGTTTCGATCCAAGGTTTCAATCGCAGATGACCGCAACGCATCCGGCGGTGCGGTCGTCTGCCATGTACCTTTTTACGAAGAAGACTTCGCACCCTGCTTGCTTTGAGCGCCAAGAATCTGGCGGAGGCGATTGCCGACCGTAAGATCTTCACCGTTCCGAAGCGTCGAAGAGATGATCTGTAATTGATTCGGCCGCTCTTTCGACCCTCCCTTGGGATCGTTGCCTTCGTGCACAGCGGGAACCAGGCTTGGATTTGAATTTGTCAGCACCTCAATGCGGGGGGTGCCTGCACGCAATTGCCGATCGCAGTCGGCTACGGTCATACCGAACCGCTGTTCGTCCCATTTCACCGTCAACGTAGGGTAGCTATTACCTTCTTTCGGTACGGTGATGGTGGTGGTGACGCCGGGAACCGTTTCCACTAACTTGGCAATGCGTTCCACTCGTCCCCGCCAGTCCTTGTTGATCGCGGCGAGGTCCGCTTTCGACCAATACTCCACGGCTGCGAGTATGCCGATGATCTCTTCTTTGCCCACTTTCATGGGCCGGCACACCGAGCCTTCCCAGGGGCTGCAGTTGGCCAAAGCCGCTTCGATCAGATCCTTGCGGCCTAACAGAATGCCGGAGCATTGCGGCCCGTGCAGTCCTTTGCCGCCGCTGAAACAGTAGAGATCGAGGCCCATCTTGGCGTAGCGGGAGAGATTCTCATAGGGGGGAATACCCGCCGCATCGTCCAACAGCAAGGGCACGCCTGCCTTGCGTGTGATGATCAATGCCTGGGGAAGCCGATCGTCGCGCCATGTGGTGTATACCATCGCCGTTTGTGGCGTGATGGCCGACTGCAGATCTTCCAGTTGGTGAACGAGTACCAGCTTCGGCCCGACCAACCGGATAGCGTTGTCGAAAGCGCTTCGGCCGCCGAGCATGACGACCTCACCTTTTAAGCCGGTCGTGTCCGGCAATTGCCAAACATTGGCTGGATTGGTACCGGCTATGCAGGCCGCTGTGGCCGCGGACATGGCGCCGGCCGAACCCGACGTGACCATGCCAGCTTCGGCGCCGGAAAGCTTGGCAAGCAGCCGGCTCGCTCCTTGCTGCAGCTCAAACATATCGACATAATGTTCAGCCGCCTGCTCCATGGCTTGCCGCACTTCCGGTAGCTCCAGGGTGCCGCTCAAATAGGTCCACGTTCCGCGAGCATTGATAAAGGGCCGAACGCCGAGACGGGTGTAAACCTCCTCGGAGGACGCTCCCCTTACGGAAGCAGCCACTGTTTTTGCGAAGCTGCGCGAACCAATCGTGGCGAACAAAGGAGCCGCTGTGAGTAATTTAAGAAACGATCGGCGGTTATTCATGCTGTTGGAAAGTTCAGATCTTAGCGGCATAACACTCCTTATTTCACGTGCGTGGAAGGTATACGATTCAGCGCAGCCTGTTCCGCTGGCATCGAGAAATTGTTCCTAAGCTTCAGGGCCCTCGCCGTCAGAGTGCGCGAGAGACGTAAGCGCCAACGTTTGCTACAACAGAAGCCGTGCGCACTCGACCCCGGCGAGCCCAGTCGCTCGAAAGCTCCGCAGCGAGGGTGTTCGAGTTTGACGCAAGCGCTTTCTCCATCTTCATTTCGGAGAAATTGTACACTTTTGTGTCCGTTCCTTTCGCTTTTTGCCATATATTACTCTTCGTCAAGCAATTCGAAATAATGCGAAAGCTGAATGCTGATGTTCGCATAACCTCAGGCGAGCGCAATGTAGAGACTGCAACGTAGACAGGATGAGTGGAATGAGCCGGATTAGCCGTCGTACCGTCGTCGCTTCAACCGCACTGGGGATCTTCACTGGAAGCTTTCTGCGCGGGTGGGGTCGCGAACCCGCCGCTGATGCACACGCAGAGAAGACCGAGGGAGCTGTTAAGAACCCACCGCTTGCCCTGGCGCAGTATGAGCCGCAGAGCATGCTCCGCGTCAAGGAAACGCATGTGCCGCGAGCCAAGTATCCGGTCATTGATATCCATACTCATCTGACTCACCCGGCACACACGGTAAACGGTGTCTCCCTGGCTGCGGAGCGTGTTCCGGCTGCTTTGCCAGCGGAGTTGCTGCCCATCATGGAGCGCAGAAACATCCTCGCTCTCACGAACCTGACTGGCGGCTTTGGCGCGGGCTTGCAAGAGAATGTCGCTCGCTATGACAAGCATTTTCCCAATCGGTTCTATACGTTCACTGAACCTTCTTACAATCTGTTTCAGCAGCCGAAGTACCCGCAGTTGCAGGCGGATGCGATCGCGGAGGCGCATCGAGCGGGTGCTCCCGGTCTGAAGATCTTAAAGACGCTTAGTCTCTATTTGCGCGAGCAAACCACCCAGGGCAATCTGGTCAAGGTGGATGACCCTCGATTCGATCCGATGTGGGAGACATGTGGAAGCCTGGGAATGCCGGTTGCCATCCACGTGTCCGATCCGCTCGCATTTTTCCGGCCCACAGACCGCTTCAATGAGCGCTATGAGGAATTGAATAGCCATCCTGATTGGTCCTACGCAAAGCCCGGGTTCCCGTCGAATGCCGAAATTCTTGAAGCGCGCAATCGGATGTTTGCACGTCATCCCAAGACAACGTTCATTGTCTTGCACGTGGGAAACTGCGCGGAAGATCTTTCCAATGTGTCGCAGAACCTGGACCGTTTTCCAAACATGCATGTCGACATAGCCGCTCGGCTGAATGAGCTGGGCCGTCAGCCGAGGGCGGCGCGTAAGTTCTTCGACAAATATCAGGACCGCATCCTGTTTGGGACGGATGCAACACCGCACGGCGACGCATTCCCGCAACAGGTTTTCAATGACAAGTTGTACGAAATCTACTTCCGATTCCTCGAGACGGACGATGAATACTTCGACTACGCGCCTGCGCCGGTCCCTCCCCAGGGGCGCTGGAAAATATCCGGAATAGACCTACCGGATGGAATCCTGCGTAAGGTCTACAACCAGAACGCGGCGCGGGCGCTCCATATCAAGGTTTGAAAGGCTGCAGAAAACTCCCGTTCGAGGGCACACCGCAAAAAGCCGGGTGGCCCATTCAAGCCCGGTTTTGGCTTGAGTGAGGTGGGATCGCTGCCGTTTAGTCCTCAGCCTACTCTTCCACGGTATCTTCCCATCGGGAGCTACACGCATTGCAGAGCCAGGTTTCAGGCCCCAGGGGCAGCGGGAGAGACAGCACATAGAGAGACGCCAGGGCTGCTCCACGCGAACGGCCCTCGAAGGTGATGTCTGTTCCACCGCACGACGGACACTGAGGTTGTGCAAACTCCTCTTCGTCGCCGAAAGAGATGGAGGCGGGCACGGACTGCTCCAATAGATCGAAGGCTGCGGCTTGGTCCGCGGCTTCCACCTCCAGGCGAATCCCGCCGATGAAGTTCGAAACCTGCCAATCTAGCCGAACAAGGTTCTCGTCGCGTAGGAATGTGTAGATTCCAGCAGACTCAAGCAGGGACCGGGCAACAATCGCCTCCGAGAGATCGCGATAGCGGCGTACGATGACGAGTTTGTGTGCGGCCGATTGGTCTTCGGACTCTTCGGACCCTTCGACCAAAGGCGGCTCGAGATTACGGTGAGCGAACTCTGCCTTAAGGGCTGTCTGTGCCGGCTCAGTGAGCGAATCGTAAGAGCGGGCCAACTGCAACAACTCAGCCTCACCCAACTTGGCATAGCTTGCGGCGAATTCTTCAAAATCAAGATGCATTGTGCAAAATCTTAGCAGGGCCGAGGCCGGATCCGGTCGGTACTCGTTGCTGGGCGCATCCGTCTCAAGGCTTATCATGAAGCATGGTTCCAAGCATGGCGCGGGACATGATGCGGGGCATGGTGTGAGGAATGGTCCGGAAGATACTCCATGTCGACATGGACGCCTTCTACGCCTCCGTAGAGCAGCGCGATAACCCTGCCTTGCGGGGCAAGCCGGTCGTCGTTGCATGGCGCGGCAATCGTTCCGTCGTCTGCGCTGCGTCGTACGAGGCGCGCCGCTTCGGTGTCCGCTCGGCTATGCCCGCGGTTCGCGCGGAACGGTTATGTCCTGAAGCCATCTTTGTCCCTCCGGATTTTGTTCGCTATCGTGCCGTGTCCCGCGGCGTGCGCGAGATCTTTCTTCGCTACACAGACCTCATCGAACCGCTCTCCCTGGACGAAGCGTACCTCGACGTGACCGAAAATAAAATGGGACTCGCCACAGCCACCCGGGTTGCGAAGGCCATTCGCGAGCACATTCGAGAAGAGCTTCATCTGACTGCATCCGCGGGGGTCGCGCCCAACAAGTTTCTTGCGAAAATCGCCTCAGACTGGCGGAAGCCCGATGGCTTGTTTGTCATTCAGCCCGACGAGGTCAGCACGTTCCTCCCGCCGCTCGAGGTTGGCCGCATCCCTGGAGTGGGTAAAGTGACGGAAGAGCGGCTCAAACAGATTGGCGTCAAGACGGTGGGCGATCTATATGGCGTGGAATCTGCTGTGCTTGAAGCTCAGTTCGGGCGTTACGGCCGCCGGCTTTATGAACTGGCGCGGGGTATGGACGATAGTCCGGTCATTCCTGACAGGCCCACCCAATCCATCTCTGCTGAAGATACATTTGAGCGGGATATTCCTCTCTCTGAAACGGAAGAAGTGATTCGCCGTTTGTCAGAGAAGGTCTGGTCTGCTTCGCGCAAAGAGAGGCGGGTTGCCCGCACTGTTGTTCTCAAACTCAAAACGAGCGATTTTGTCATTCTCACGCGCAGCCACACTCCCTCTACGGCTCCGGCGTCGCACGAGGAATTCACTGCCATCGCGCTAGCTCTTCGTGAGAAAGTCGTGTCTACCGAGGGCCGGCGTTTTCGCCTGGTAGGCGTGGGGTTAAGCAACTTTCGGGAGCCAGAAGTCCTACAGCAGCATTCGCTGTTCGCTTTGGAGCCGGCTCCGCACCCTGCGGAAAAATTTGTTACACATTCCTAGCGTTCGCGCGGGAACAGCTGCCCCAGGCAGTCCATGCCTACGTTCTCATGCCAGCGATTTTTTGGGTGCAAACAAACAGGTAGGGCACGGCCTTTACAGGCCGTGCCAAATTGCCCAAGTCAAAGAGAGGGGCATGAAGCCCGTACCCTTCAAAGAATTGAGTCTTTCCGCAGCCTGTTAGTCCCTGAGGTGCGCTTTTCCCCCAACCGCCGTGACGGCCCGATAAAAACCTACCTCAGCGGCTAAACCGCGTGTGTGGCTTTCCTCAAAGGAAAGCCACACACGCATTGAATTGCATCAATGAAAGTTCGGATAAACCCCAGGCACTTTCAACGTAATGCGATAGATGCTGGAGCTGCCTGCGACATAAAGCGTCTTATGATCGGCGCCGCCCCATGCCACGTTACCCACCTTTTCCGGAATATCAATCGTGCCCAGATGCTTGCCCTCCGGGGAAATAATATAGACGCCGGCCGGACCAGCCGAGTAGATATTCCCTTTCTGGTCGATCTTCATGCCATCGGGCGCCCCGTTCCGTGTATCCGAGGTTGCATCGAACAACAACTTGCCGTCGGTCAGCGTTCCATCGGCTTTCACCGTGTAGCGCATCCATATCTTCTTCGGCTCCGTGCTATTTACGTAGAGATATTTCTCATCCGGAGAAAACGCAATTCCGTTGGGCCGCGGCAGATCGCTCACCAGTAGTTGGAGTTTGGCCCGATCGGGTGCAGCCCCGGGCTTTTGATTGACGGCGCCGGGCAGGCGATACACTCCGTTGATCTGCAACTGCTTGGTCGGGTCTTGGTCCTGTTTCGGCAGTCCATACGGAGGATCGGTGAAGTACAGCGTTCCATCCGACTTGTACACCAGATCATTCGGGCTGTTGAGCCGTTTGCCCTGATAGGTATCGGCAAGAACGGTCTGCTGCGCCTTGGGATTCATCTGCTCCAGGCGGAACACATCGCGTTGCGCATGACCTGCCACCGTAAGCCGCCCGTGGCTATCGAGCGTCATGCCGTTTGAGCCAGGCTCAGGACCACCGAACGGCGTCGACTCCTTCCAGCCGCTCGGCTGAAGAAAGGTAGTCAAGCCGCCGGCCGGGCTCCATTTGCGAATACTGTTGCTGGGAATCTCGGCGAAGAGAAGATACCCAGCGGGAATCCACACCGGCCCCTCGGTCCATTTGAACCCTGGGCCTGTCAATACCTTTTCCAATACGGCGTTTGCAGGAACCAGCGCGTCTACCGCCGGATCGAGCCGTTCTATTTTGACTGGGACTACGCTGGGCGCCTCCGCAGCGCGCAGCAATGGGGAAGCGATCGGCATGGCGATTGCTCCGAGAAGGATGAGCCGGGAAATCTGTCGTTGCATTGCTAAATGTTCTCCCTGGGAAACCTGAAAGATATCCTGATCACCTTAACCTCATAAGCAAAGCGCTGTAAAGAAGTGAAATTAAGGAAGTTAAGGAAAAGCGTTCCCCATCTTGTTTAGAGCGGAACCTGCAAAGCCGTGGCCGCTCGACCTAGGGGAAGTTGGATTTTTCTCGATAAAAAATCAAGCATCTATGCATTCATGCCGCTGGGTGCCGTCGTGTGCCGGTTCCGCTCCGGACTCCCCGGGGTAGCCGCGTCATTAAAATTCGTTGGCCATCCGTGCAGGTAGGTAAACGCCGAGGCGCCGCTCGCCGTCCATTGGGGCGTGAAGGGCAGAAACCGGCGCATTCCGCCATGGTTCAACCCCTTTTATTGCCAAGGAGGATATATGAAGGTTTCGCTCGCGCTTCTTGCAGTCCTGGGGTTTTGTTCGATGGTCCAGGCGCAAAACCCCCACACCCTGCCCTCTCCTGCGCAAATGGCCCAGCACGAGGTCCAGCGCTATACCACTTTGCTTTCCCTCAGCCCGACGCAAGTAGAACAGGCGACCACTCTCTTCACCACCGAAGCCACCGCGCGCTTGGATGCTCGCCAGAGTGAGCGCAGCGCGCACCAGGCTTTGGAAACTGCCATTAAGGGCGATGACAAAGCAGCGATTCAATCGGCGGCTGCCACCCTGGGCCAACTGAGCGGGGAGTCGATGGCCGCCCGCGCCTGGGCGCAGGCGCAGTTCTATGCCCTTCTCAACGGAGAGCAGAAGACAAAGTTCTCGGAATTGGAAGAAGAACACCTGGTGGGCGGTCCCGGTCACGGTTTCGGACCACGGTAGAGTAGAACCAGCAAAACTGTACCCAGCGGCAAGGGCGCTTGACCGGACGTTTCACTAAGTAAAGATCCAACTTGTCCGATGTCGACCGGGTACGCCTATGCTGGTTCTGTTCTAAAAGTGGTTTCAGCGTAAACTGCCGCCCAGAAAGTATGGAAGCATTGGAGCATCTGATTCAGAATCAGTTCGTCCAGGCCGAAGAATTCTCATCCGTGCGGGACCGGATGTTGGCAGAGCTTGCCGATGTAAACACGCTCTGCGCGACCTACCGGTCTCGCATTTATCGCTATGCCCTTATGTCGCTGCGGGACCCCGATCTCGCAGACAGCGTCACCCAGGATTGTTTTGTCAGGGCCTACCGGGCGCGCGATGAGTTTCGCGGAGAGTGCAGCGTTGCTACCTGGCTCACGCGCATCGCTACCAACCTGATCCGCGATACCACGCGCTCGCGCAAGGTTCAGTTCTGGAAAACGACCACCACGACCGCGGTAGAGGTAGGCGAGATCGCAGACCGGCTACGGTCACCGGGCGTTTCCGTAGAAAAGTCGCTGATCCTCCGCGAATCGTTGGTCCAGGTGTGGAGTGCAGTCGACAAGCTGCCCGGAAAGCAGCGCAGCGTTTTTCTCTTACGGTTTGTCGAAGAGATGGAACTACCAGAAATTGCAACCGCGATGGGCCTGCATGTGGGTACGGTGAAAAGCCACCTGCACCGCGCGCTCGTCTCGGTGCGTAAGGCGATGGAGAGAAAGAAATGAAAAACAATCATCTATCCGTCCGCGAGCAGGAAGAGTACCTCATCGATCAGCCGGTTCCACGCGTTCTGCGTCACCTTGCGGAATGCGCCGAGTGCCGCACCGCTGTCGACCAGCTCGAGACCGGTGTGAAAAGCTTCCGCGACGCCGCCGTGATGTGGAGTGCGGAATGCCTGGCAGCGCGTCCCCGGCAATTGCAATTTGCCGCCGACCGCAAATCGACCGCGACCGCCCTGCGCTGGGTCATGGCTACTGCACTACCACTGATTGTTTTGCTATGTGTTCTTTTGGGGCTGCACCTCACAAGTGCGCCACCTGCTCATACTGAGGCGAAGATCAGCGACGATGCACTGCTCGAACAAGTGGATGAGCAGCTCTCGGTCGCGGTCCCGTCCTCTATGGAGTCGCTCACTCACCTGGTTTCCACTGACGGTGGCCGGGGGAGCGCTGCTGCAACAACCGTGCGAGGAGGCGAGACGATTGTTCAAAGCAACTAGGTTCTCGAACCCGCGCCGTTTTTCGTGGCTGGCCTTTTTTATCCTGCTCTGCGCCGCACCTTCATCAGTGTTGGGTCAGGAAGGTGGGCCGCCCCCCAACGGCGGCGGAGACACGGGGCCGCCACCCATGGAGGGTCGCCGCCCGCCCATGGAGCGCGCCTTTCGCCTTGGCCCGCACGGGCGTTGGTGGAACAACCCTGACTTCGCGCAAAAGCTCGGCCTCAGTGCAGACCAGCAGAAGCGAATGGAAGCGGTCTTTGAGCAGAGCCGCCCCAGCCTGACGGATTTGCTCACGGATGTGCGCAAGGAAGAAATGGCGATGGACCCGCTGCTCGCCGCCGATCAGCCTGACGAAACCAAGGTACTGGCGCAAATTGATCGCGTCGCTCAGGCAAGGGCTCAGTTGGAGAAGGCAAACGCTCGCATGCTGCTTGGCTTGCGACGCATTCTCACGTCGGATCAGTGGAAGACGCTGCAAGCCGAGGAACCGCTCAACCACCGCCCACGCTTCGGCCCCAGGCAAGGCCCCGGCGACACGCCGCAACCGAACCAATAGGGAATCCAGGTAGGGAATCCAGGTAGGGAATCCAAGTAGGGAATCCGGAAGAGGGAGTTCCGAAGAGCGAGTATCCGGTAAAGCTCTTTACCATCCCTCCGTCACGCCCGAGGGCAAGCTGGATTTAATCCGGGAATGGGAGTGTTTCTCCGCTCGTGCCGGGCCATGCGAGGGGTGCAGGTGGGCTATCCTCGCCCAGGGCGTGGGTTAGCAATGCATCTCCGCTGCGGCGCTTCAGGTTGTGGCGGGTACAAACCGCCCGCACCAGCTCCTGCATCCGGTTGTTATAGGCTCGGGAAGCAAAGGCTTCTCCGTCGAAGCGCTTGCGATACATGCTTTCGAGGGCAGGGAAATGCTCGCGTACAAAAGCAAGGTATACCTCCTTCGAGCAAGGTTTAAGAAACAGTGGTCGAGCGCTGAAAAAGCTGGCATCTGCCGCCTTGGCGCGTCTCGCCATGCCGTCGATCGCCCTGAGTGTGTCGGTAATGCCGGGCAGAAGCGGGCAACACAGAACGCCCGCGCGCAGGCCAGCCTGGCGCAGCCGTGCAACTGTCCGAAACCGGAGGTCCGGCCGAGGCGCCCGGGGCTCAAGCAGCCGGGCGAGCGAGGCATTGGCTGTCGTAATCGTCAAATGCAATACCAGGGAGTTCTTCTCTGCGATTCTTTGCAGTAGAGCAAGATCCCGCTCGATAAGGGTTGACTTGGTAACGATGCCAATACGCAGTCCGCTGTGCCTTGCCAGCACTTCGAGGAGCCCCTGTGTCACCTTGGCCCGGCGTTCCACCGGCTGGTAAGGATCAGTTGCCGTGCCGAGCGCAATCTCTTCCCCTGGGCGCACCTGTCCAAGCTCCTGCTCGAGCAGCCACGCTGTATTTTGTTTCACGAAGATCTTTTGCTCGAAGTCCTCGGGCCGCCGCAGCTCCATAAATTCATGGGTATATCGCGCATAACAGTAGCGGCAGCCGAATTCGCAGCCGCGATACGGATTGATGCTCCACGCGAACCCCATTCCGCGGCGGGACACGGTGCGGTTCAAAATCGATCGAACGGAAAGGGAACGCATCTCCGTCTGGTGGCCTTCGCCCGCAGGAGACGCCTCCGCCGCCAACCGGGCAATACCGGTCAGGGGTGACGTTGTGGACATGGGAGGGAACCGGGTAAGGATCGGAAAGAGTTCAAGGTTGGGGTGGAGAGGATGCTCAGTCTTCGCCATTTGTTCGCCTCTGGGAATCAGCCTACTCCCGCCGCGCAAACCCGGTCAAGCAGAGGTTCTGTGGTCTCGATGCCACTCTTTCCATCCCATTCAAGCTGGGTGGCCGATTCAAGCCTTCTTGGCTTGAGTGGGTGGAGTCGCTGCCGGACCTGGGGTTCGATCTTATTCGGATTGCCGGCGAGGAGGTATTTGACACTGTAAAAGTGTCAAATCAAGACTCTATGTCGTCCGGGCGCGGAGCACGCACCGCATAATCGTCTCCGGGTTGAGTCACCGGATTACGTGTCGTCCCCAGCCGTGCCGGATTATCATCGGACACGCGCCTCCGCAACCCAAGCAGTGTCTCCTGTTTATCGCGCGCATACTCCGCGGCCAGCCGAGTCAGCGCATGGGTCACAATATCGCTATGGTGCAGGTCGTGCATCTCCGGGTCTCTGCGGAAGTTCAGCCACAGCCGATGCACCAGTTCCACGTCGTCCGCTCGCAAAGAGGGTGCATGGGGGCCGATATGGAATGACTCAGCCTCCCCGTTCGGCGAGACCACGTAAAACGTGATTTGCCGTTTCGGTTCCGGCAGTGCTTCCCATGCCTGGCCCACGCGGTAAGCCTGTTCATGCGCGGTCATCTTGCTGGAGAGCCCGGAGACCACGGCCGCCGCTTCGAGAGAGTTTGCCGTCTGCACCAACGCCGCAAAAATATCGCCGGCCGGCACCACGAGCAGCGAGATGTGTTTGCCGAAGCTTTCTGCCACCGATACAGCCTTGGTAAACAACATCTGCTCGTATTCACTGAACAACTGATCCGAGCTCGAAAGCAGCGCCGGGCCGCCGGCGCCCACCATGCGGGCGGTCAGCACAACCACATCCTGGTCGCCCGTATTTGTGCGGGCCAGGGTCCACTTCAGCGCGAAAGGGTTGGTGGCATCGCGCATGGTGATCACCACGCAACCAGGAGCAATATCGAGCACTTCGCGCCCGACAGCATCTTCATGCTCCAGTTGAAAGTGCTCTTTCATCTGCAATTCGGTCGTGGTTCTGCGCTTCCGGTTGTCCCGTTCCGAAATGGTGAAAATAATAAAGAACGTGGTAGCGAAGAGCAGTCCACTCACCGTCGCAACCGACTTGGTGAAAAGGTTCACCAGGGCTGTCGTCAGCAGGACCATGAACACTGAGATCAACCCGATTGGGATCTCGCGCTTGCCGATGCGCAGGTTGGGAGGAACCTTCCAACCTCGTTCGCCCTTGTATTTCCAGCGCAAAACCAGCATGGCCAGGCTATTGAACGTAAAGCTCCAGATTACGCCAAAGGCATACGCTTCGCCCAGGGCGATCACATTACCCCGGCTGGCCACGATGGTAAACAACTGCATCAACGCAACCAGGTTGACGATGCGATAACTGGTGCCGAACTTGCTATGCGGCCGCCGGAACCAGTCCGTCAGTACTCCGTCCTCGGCGATACGCATGAGCACGCCGGTGGAACCGATGATCGATGTATTGATCGCGCCCGAAAGAATCAGAAAACCAACCAGCACCACGAACACGCGGAAGATGATCCGGATCACCTGCGGCCCGACCATGTACATCGCCATGCCGGCAATCAGGTTGTCGCGATATACCGGCACCCGCACCGCGTCGGGGATCAGCATCACGGCGAGCAGCGAACCAAGGCCAGTGAACAGAAAGCTGTAGATCGCGATCACGATCGCGGCGCGCTTCAGGTTCTTCAGCTTGGGGTGTTCGATTTCGCGATTGACCTGCGCCAGGGTTTCTTCGCCGCTCATGGCGAGCACCGAGTGCCCAAACGCCATGATGATGCCGAATAGTCCGAGCATCGACGGTACCCTGGTGTATCGCAGAAAGCCCAAAGAGTCCTTGCTGAAGTGCAGAGTAGAGGGCGTCGGAAAGGGCGGCAGATGGGCGCCCAGGTGGATGGCCGAGTAAATGCCCCAGGTGAGCAGAATCACTACCATGACGGTCGTGATCTTCATCACTTCCAGGGCCTTGTCGCTCGACTCTTCGATACCTTTCAGGTTCTGCCACCAGTAGTAAACGGTTACCGCGACGGCGAAGGCTGCTGCTGTGAGGTTCATGTGCAGCTGCGGCGCCTTGTGCTGGACCATCATCGCGGCGGGCAGCCAGTTGTGCGCCGCAGCGACAGTCATCAATTCATTCAGCAGGCTGGTGATGTACTGCCCGGCGGACACACCGGAAATCGGCCCGGTCAGGATGTAATCGAACATCAGCGCCGAAACGCTCACCTTGGCGAAGGTTCCGCCCAGGGCCTCTTTCACCACGCGGTACACCCCACCGCGGGTGAACATCGAACAACTCTCCACGTACACGGCACGCACCGCGAAGGAGAAGAGCATCACGCCCAGGATGAACCACGGAGCAGACTTGCCCACGGCCTCTTCTGCGATGCCTCCGGCGTAGAAGGCAGAAGAGCCCAGATCGTTCAGCACGACGGCAGCGGCCCGCCAGAACGAAATAAAGGTGAGCATCACCGAAGAGGCGACGACCAGTTTGACCCGGTTGGAAGGAAGGGATGGTGCTTTGGTTGTTCGCTCGGAAGCCATGCGATATAGGCTAAGTTGTCAACCCGGCAACCAAGGCGGCCGCCGGCTGGATCGAAGCACAGACCTGAGTCTATGTTGCTTGCCGCTCAGCGTCAACGAAGCGTCCCGCAGCGGTAAACGCCGAAAGCCGGGCTGAAAAGCAGAAGGTGCTCACTCGCTCGACATCAGCTCGCGGACGTCTTCGATGGAGCTGATCACCACTACCACCATAGAGCCGAGAACCCCGGCGAAGAACATCACCTCACACAGACGCATCAACCATAGCTCTAGGAACATAGGCTTAGATTGTACAGCTGGGTGAGATTGCCGTTTGCTACCCGATCGCAAGGCGACGCATCCCTGAATTGTGCCGAAAGGCCGCCGACTTTTCCGATTTAAGATAATTGGAGATGCCGCCCTTTCACTCTAAATGGGATCATTCCCCAATTGGTCTCCTCTCGCTTGCTTGCCGATGCGATGCAAGACGTTCATCCCACAAGGGATGGTAGACTCTCCGCGATGGCAAAACTGGCAAAGCAACCCTGGCTGCTCGGTATCCTTTCGGCTGCTCTGCTCCTCCTTCCTTTCTCGATAGCGGGTCCCGTGCCGTTCTGGCGCACTTTTTTCGCCTGGCTGGCGTTTGTACCCATCTTTTACGGCCTGTTAGCCAAAGAAAACCTGGATCATCCGCGCGCTTTGCTGCGTGGAACCCTGGCCGCCTATCTGATGGGTTTCTTGTGGTTTACCGGCAATTGCTACTGGATTTACCAGACCATGCTGTACTTCGGCGGATTGCCGCCTGCCATCTCGGCGGGCATTCTGATCGCTTACAGCATGGTTCTGGGGCTCTATTTTGCCGCGTTGGGGTTTTTCCTGACCCTGACCGCCAAAGGTTTCCGCAGCGGGCGGTATGCCTTGCTGGCCGCGCCTTTTTTCTGGGTCGCCCTCGAATTGCTATCTGCCCGCTTCACCAAGGTCCCGTGGGATTCTCTCGGGTATTCCCAGGTCGATAACTTTTTGCTCACCCGCCTGGCGCCGTTTACCGGCGTCTACGGCCTGTCGTTCGTCTTGGTTGCCGGCAACGCCCTCATCGCCTGGGCGCTGCTCGCCTCATCGACAAAGCGTCGCCTCTATCTACTGGTCATAGGCCTGCTGGTGGCCCTGGCTTTGCAAAACGGCGACCACTTCGCCCCCGCTGCTTCGCCAGTGCAGGCAACCGCCGTGTTGTTACAGCAAAACCTGAACGTCAACCAGGAAAACAGTTGGCCGGGCGACGAATACCAGGCGCACCTCAGCCAATTTGTAAGCCTAAGCAGCGAACGCACCTGCGGCCCCTATCTTGCAGCAATGCCTGAACTGGACGCTTATACCGTCACTCCCGACTGCCCGGTAGTCCCGGTGGCCCCGGATGTGATTCTGTGGCCTGAATCGCCTGCACCATTTTTTGACAAGGATCCACGTCTGCTCAAGGCTCTGCGCGGATTGGCTGTTTCCATGAACTCCTCGGTCATTGCCGGTACTACGTCGCTCGATCCCCATGGGCTCCACGCCGACATGTATAACTCTGCCCTTTTCGTCGGGGTTGATGGAGAGGTCAAGGACCGTTACGACAAGATTCACCTCGTTCCCTGGGGAGAATACATACCCTACAAGGGCTTCTTCTCCTTCGCCAAAAACCTTACCCAGGCTGCCGGAGATATGACCCATGGCTGGCGTCGCGTGATCTTCACCAGCAAGGGACGCCGCTTCGGTGTCTTTATTTGTTATGAAGAAATTTTCGGCGACGAGATTCGACTCTTCGTGAAGCACGGCGCCCAGGTATTGGTGAATATCTCGAACGACGGCTGGTACGGCGACACCTGCGCGCCCTGGCAAACATTGAACATGGCGCGCATGCGAGCCGTAGAAAACCGGCGCTGGCTGTTGCGCGATACCAACACCGGGTTGACCACGGTGATCGACCCTTACGGGCGGCTCACTGCGAGTATCCCGCGGCACTCGCTGATCACGCTGGCGGCTAAATTCGGCTATCGCAGCGACCTCACCTTCTATACCGTCTATGGGGACGTCTTCGCCTACCTGTGTGGGATAATCAGCTTTGCCATTGTTGTCGCCGCAGCACGTGCGCGCAGCCCATGGCGGCGGACCAAACTCTCCTGAAGAACGGGTTAACCCATGTGGAATGATCTCGAATTTGCCTACGCTCCGGTTCGCGACAAGGTTCGCGATCTTCGGGAGTATCTTTGACCGCGCTCGCATCGACAGGGAACTAGCTACCCTCGAATCCAAACTGTCCGATCCCTCCATCTGGTCGAACCCTGCTGAATCGCAGGTGCTCATGCGTGAGCGCAAGCGCCTCGAGGGTCAACTCGGCATGGAGAATGAACTGGTGCGCCGCACCGGCGACATCGACGCTTACTTCGAGCTGGCCCGTGAAGGGGAAGCTGTGGAGCCGGAGCTCGAACGTGACATTGCGTCGCTCAGCCAATTCGTTGAGCAGCTCGAATCACGCACCATGCTGTCGGAAGAAACTGATCCGCTGAACGCCATCGTTACCGTGCATCCCGGCGCCGGAGGAACGGAGTCGCAGGACTGGGCAGAAATGCTCATGCGCATGTACCTCCGCTGGGCCGAGCGCAACGGCTTTAAGACGGAGATGAACGACTACCAGGACGGCGAAGAAGCGGGTATCAAATCTGCGACCTTCACGATCACCGGCGAATACGCCTTCGGGCAGCTGGCCGGTGAAACCGGAGTTCATCGCCTGGTGCGCATTTCTCCGTTCGATCAGGCCAAGCGCCGTCACACGTCATTTGCCAGCGTCTTCGTCTCGCCGGAAATCGATGACTCCATCCACATCGATATCAAGCCTGACGATTTGCGCATCGACACCTATCGCTCCGGTGGCAAGGGCGGGCAGCATGTCAATACGACGGACTCTGCTGTACGCATCACCCACCTGCCCACCAACATCGTGGTGCAGTGCCAGAACGAGCGTTCGCAGCACAAGAATAAGGAGAAGGCGATGAAGATGCTGCGCTCCCGGCTCTATGAATACGAACTGGACAAGAAGAAGGCAATCTCCAGAAAGCTCGAAGACTCCAAGCTTGAGATCAACTTCGGATCGCAAATCCGGTCTTACGTTTTGCAACCCTACCGGATCGCCAAAGATCTCCGCACCCGTGTGGAAGTTGGCGATGTGGACGCAGTGCTCGACGGCAACCTTGATCCGTTTATCCGCGGCTATCTCATCATGCGCCGCCAGGGCGGCATACCAGCTCCTCTCGAAGAGGCGGTCGACTAGCCTGGATTTTCACCCGCAGGGAGGAGACGCTGCGGCGAGGCTGTTCGTTGCGGCGAGGCTGCTTGCTGCGGCAAGGCTGCTTGCTGCGGCAAGGCTGTGTCGTGCGGTGGCCGGCAGCGGAGCAAACCTGCGGGTGCCCCATCCCCCCGGATTTCCCGGAGAGTTCCGTGAGCCAGATGTCCTTCATGCGGCTTTCCTTTGAAGAAAGCCGCACACGCTGATGTGTCCAGCTTAGCGTGCGGAAAATCCGGGGTCCTTGACGGTGCTTTTCCGGCAAGGGTGGGTAGCCACAAATCTCAGTGCACACCGTCGTGGTAACCCACCCTTCGCAAAAAAAGCGAAGGATGATTGCATGACAGCGTCGGCTCCTTCGACCTGAGTAGACTGGTTGCTGCTAACGACCGGAAGCTCGGGAGGAAAGGAGCCGAGCATGATGATTATAGGCTGTGATTTTCATCCGCGGTTTCAACAGATCTCCTATTTGCTTGAGGAAACAGGAGAGTGTGGGCAGCGGCGCTTGATGCACACGGCGGAGGCGGTAAAGTACTACCACTCGCTGTGCGGCACCAGGATGCGAGTTGGCATCGAGGCCACCGGGAGCTATGGCTGGTTTCGACGCTTGATGAGTGAGCTGGGCTATGAACTTCTAGTGGGAGATGCGACCCAGATTCGCGCCTCGAACCCGCGCCGGCAGAAGACCGACAAGCGGGATGCGGAGCATATTCTGCGTTTGTTGATGGAGGATCGTTTCCCTGCCATCTGGCAGCCGCCGGCAGAGAACGAACATGGGGCACCCGAAGGTTGGTTGCACCGCCGGCCACGCGATATCTAGCCGCATTTCTCTACCGTTCTCAACCGTGTAAGAACTGCGGTAGCTATCCGCTTTCCACTCAATCTCAACAGAGGAGCCACCTTGAACGAGCCTGAGACCATTCGCACCATTCTGAAGAACAGCAAAACCATCGCCGTCCTGGGACTTTCCAACAACCCCGATCGCCCCAGCTTTTCCGTTTCCAGGTACATGCAGATGCAGGGCTATCGCATCCTTCCCGTCAACCCGGCGATCGCTGAGGCTTTAGGAGAAAGGGCATATCCGACCCTGGACGCCGCCATATCCGCCGAGGGGAAGATCGATCTGGTCAACGTTTTCCGCGCCTCGGAATTTGTGCCTGAAATCGTGAAAGACGTGATGCGCCTCAAGATTCCCTATCTCTGGCTGCAAGAAGGCGTCTGCCATGACGAAGCGGTTAAGCGGGCTGAAGAAGACGGCATTCTGGTCGTGATGGACCGCTGCATTTATAAGGAACACGCCGGAAGTCGTTGAGGCCAGAAGTGAGGGGAATGCTCGACTTGCGATCGATTCGCGAAACCGCACAGTTCAGGGCAAGCCAAACGCCCCTGTAACCGGGGCGGCGACTGAGCGTCTACAATGGGTATGGTCTGTAGACCTCCAACTATGCCTAGCACTCGCCGAGCTTTGTTCCTACCGATTGCCCTTATTTGCGCGGCTTTGGCCATCGGCCCGGTTGCGCACGCGTCGAGTCCCGCGGGGCCGCCTGTGGCCGGCCCGGTCCGCGCGCAGCACCTCACGGTGGAGTTACTCGCTCCCGCAAATTCGATCCAACCCGGCGCCGACAGCCTGGTAGGCCTCCACTTCACCCTGGATAAGGGTTGGCACGTCTACTGGAGCAACGCCGGCGATTCGGGTGAGGCCCCGGCGATCAAGTGGAACCTCCCCCAAGGGATCACCGCTGGTCCCATGCAATTCCCCGCGCCCCGCCGCCTCCCGCTGGGCCCGCTCATGGATTTCGGCTACGAAGACGAAGTCCTTTTTCCGATGACGCTCACCGCCGCCTCCACACTCAAGGCTCCAGGCAGTGCACCGCTCACCGCGCATGTGGACTGGCTGGTATGTCGTGAAGTCTGTATTCCGGGCAAGGCCGAACTGGCTCTGCCGTTGCAGATTGCCGGCACATCCGGCCCGGTCGATCCTGCTCGCCAGGCGATCTTCGATCGTTTACGCAGTCGTTTACCCCAGCCGCTTCCTTCCGCGGCCAAGGCAGTTTTCGCCGCGACGCCCACAGGCTTTACGCTCGCGCTTACCGGGCATCCAGCTGCCGGCGCCGAGTTCTTTCCCCTCGATCAGTTCCAGATTGCGAATGGCGCACCGCAAAGCGTAAGCGCAGTAAACAATGGGATAGCCATTTCTCTCAAAAAGGATGCGGATCTCCACTCTCCTCTGGCGCAGTTGAATGGCGTCCTTGTTCTGAGTGACGGAACCTCGTATGTAATCCACGCAACTCCGGGGACTTTGCCGGCGGCTCTTGGCTCAACCTCTGCCGGGTCCGGCCTGCTCAATCTTCTACAATTTGCCGGACTGGCTTTCCTGGGTGGGGCCATTCTCAACCTCATGCCCTGCGTTTTCCCTGTGCTGTTCATCAAGGGTCTTAGCCTCGTCGAAGCGTCTCGCCAGAAAGACAGTCACATACGCATCCACGGCCTTGTCTATACGTTGGGCATCCTGGTCTCGTTCTGGGCAGTGGTCGGTCTTTTATTGGGTTTAAGAGCCGGAGGCAGTCAACTTGGCTGGGGCTTCCAGTTCCAATCGCCTGTATTTGTCGCGGTCATTGCGCTCTTACTCTTTTTCCTCGGGTTGTCGTTGGCGGGCATGTTTGAGATTGGACTGACCGTTACCAATACCGGTTCCAGCCTGGCCGCGCGCCAGGGCTATTCCGGCAGCTTCTTCACCGGCGTGTTGGCAATGGTGGTGGCGACTCCGTGCACGGCTCCCTTGATGGGAGCGGCCATCGGGTTTGCCCTCTCCCAAAGCGCCGTCGTGGCCTTCGTCGTCTTCACCGCGTTGGCTCTTGGCCTGGCCGCGCCCTATGTGCTGCTCACGTTGTTTCCCGCGTGGTTGCGTTATCTGCCTCGTCCGGGAGCATGGATGGAAGTACTCAAGCAGGCGACCGCCGTCCCTATTTTTGCGACCGTCATTTGGCTGATATGGGTCTTCGCATCCTCTGCCGGTATCGATGCGCTTACGGCTCTGCTGGCTGCTCTTCTTCTGCTGGCCATTGCCGGTTGGATTCTTGGCCGTTGGCCGGCACGCCGCGTGGCCTCGTCCTTTGCCGTCTGTGTTATCGCTCTGGCTGTGGCTACTCCTCTCTATGCTCTGTGGAAGTTTCCCGCGGCGGAGACGAACACCACCCAAACGGCTGGCTGGCAGCCATGGAGTCCTGCAGCGATTGAGCAATACCGTACGCAGGGGCGTCCCGTGTTTGTCGACTTTACGGCGCGCTGGTGTCTGAGTTGCCAGGTCAATGAGCGCGTTGTCCTCAATCGTCCTGAAGTACAGAAACGGCTGCATGATTCCGGCATCGTTTTGATGCGCGCCGACTGGACGAAGCACGATGAGAACATCGGCGATGCGCTTGGCCATCTTGGCCGCAGCGGAGTGCCTACCTACGTTTACTATCTACCCGGGCAACCGGCGATGGTGCTGCCTGAGGTGCTCACTCCCGGCATCGTTCTGGGGCCGCTCGATCAACTCCCACCCAAGCAAAACCTGCAGTCTTCGATTGCCGGGCAACAATAGTTGAAAACCAGGGTTTAAATCGAGGTAGTCAAACGCGGGCCGCGCGCCAGAGGCAATCGGAAAATGCGTGTTCTCTGACGCCATAGCGCCCGCTGCTCGATGAGCATTAAAGAGAGATCTTTATGAGGAAAGCGCCCTGGATCGCCGTTATGTGCGCCGTCGTATGCGCGGTAGCCGGTATCACCCCCGGAATACTTGCTCAGCAACCACCGCAGCAACCCGGTGCACCGCAGCAAGCTCCGCCACCTGACCCGCACGTCGCGGAGGAGCACGCAGCCGGGCGTCAGGCTCTGGGTTTTCTCGGGTATCTCGACCAGGGACGCTTCGCGGAGAGCTATTCCTACACCGGGATGCTGATTCGCACCCAGGTCGATCAGACCGCATTTGCCGGCAAGGTCCAGAACGCGAGAGCCGGAACAGGCGCCTTGCAATCCCGGCAACTCATTGACGTGGTTTACACCACCTCGGTGCCGGGCGCTCCTGAGGCGCAGTATGTTGTGCTCCACTACCACGCAAGCTTTGCCAGCCGTCAGGATGCAGTGGAAACCGTAACTCTAGAGTTCGCTCGGGGATATTGGCGCGTGGCCGGTTATTACATCCAATAACAAGCCGTCAGACCGCGTCTAAAGCCGCTCGGTGAGGCAGCCGTGCCGCAAATACGTTCAGGCCAGGTAGGGCACGGCCTTCAGGCCGTGCCAATGACATTCACACTACGACAGGGCTTCACAGGCTGCGGAAAAAGTCTTTGTAAGCGAGAAATCGCTCCCCCAGCGGCTAAAGCCGGACTCATTACAAAAGAGTTACGTACGGGCTGAAGCCCGTACCCTTCAAAGAAGTGGGTTTTTCCGCAGCCTGTTCAGCCCCTGGTGTACGTTCTTTTCCCTTGGGTTCACGTGGACGCCCACGAGACCACAGCAAGGCGCATAGCACCGTCGCCCATTCCGCTCAGCAAAACTCAGCTCAGCAGAAACCACCTCTACACCGGCCGCGAGCGAACCACAGTAAAGCGTTTCTTCAAACGAAGGAACGGCATTTCAAGGAAACGGTAAGAAAGCATGCCGGTCACAATGGTGGCCGGAAGCGCAATCGCCATAGCGGACAACTGCGATGCCAGAAAGCCGATGCGATCCCCAACGAAGTGCGCCAGCACATTCCTGCTCAGCCCAAGCCAAAGCACGTGGTACACGTAAAGGCCGTACGAGATCTTGCCAAGATAGATAAATGGCCTCTGTATCTTCCCTGCGGGCAATGACAAAAAACTGAAGAAGAGACACAGGCAGCCAGGCATGGAGATCAGAAAGCGCGGTGCAATGTGCGCGAAGTCATGGGCCAGTATGTGGTCGTCCGCATACGCTGCGGCCTGGGCGGCGCGGAGGCACAGCAACCCGGCCCAGAACAGGGCCCATCGCGCGGGCGCCGGGATCCTGGGCACGCGCCCCCGCAGTACCAGCGCAGTCATCGTGCCCAGCGCGAAAAACTGAAACTGCACCAGGCTATTGACCCAGATCCCCGGATCGAGCGATTGCCCTTGACGCAGCAGCACACCCAGCGTCACATAAGCTGCGGCAATGAGTGAACCGGCGATGGCCATCAGGCTACGCGGGCTAAGGTATTTCACCGTAGCGGGCCACAATAGGTAGAACTGTTCTTCGAGCGAAATACTCCACAGCGGAAAGAGAAATCCTGGTGGATAACCATGACCCGCGGTATACCAGTTTGTGAATAACATCCCCAGGGCCAGAACCCAGGTGAGTGAAAGATGATGGCTTGGGGACACTAGCCCGTAAGCCCAACCGAAGCCGACAAAGGCGAAGTAAAGAGGCCAGATGCGAAGGATACGCCGCACATAAAACGCCGAAATCCGGATGGTGCCGGTCTCGTTCTTTTCGCGCAGCAGCAATTCGGTGATCAGGTAAGAGCTGAGGAAGAAGAAGATGCTGACGCCGAACTCTCCGGTACGCCCCAGGGCTCCCAACTGCGTTGGTTTATCCAAATTCCACACAAAACCATGCGCGGTAAAGACGAGGAGAAACGCGAGTGCGCGCAAAATATCCAGACCTGGGCGATAGAAACTATCCGCACGTTTGTCAGAGGGGGCGACTTCCAGAACAGCGGCGGCACGTTCAGGCATAGAGGGACCCAAGGTAACTCCCGCAGTGGTGGCCACAGTCGCTACGTTTCAAGGCATGATCTTCCGATTTCTACAGAAAGTTTAAGGTTTTTCGCGGCAAAGCAGTTTCGCAATAGAGTCCAGGGAACTTAACCGGTAATCATCGAGGCCCGGATTTACCGTGCGTCTGCTTGCTTGCGCGAATGTTCTTGATCTCGTCCATCCGCTGCGCCAATAACTTTTCCCGGCCCTGGGCACGCGGATGGTAGAACTCGCGTCCGCGCAGATTATCGGGCATGCATTCCATATCGGCCACACCCTGTTCGACGTCATGGGCATATTGATAGCCCTCGCCGTAGCCAAACTCTTTCATCAACGAGGTAGGGGCGTTGCGCAGATGCAGCGGTACTGGTTCCGCGCGATGCGTGTTGATTTCCGCAGTGACCTCTCCGTACGCGGTATACAGCGCATTCGATTTAGGGGCAAGCGCCAGAAACACCGCAGCCTGAGCTAGAGCCAGGTCGCCTTCCGGGGAGCCCAGAAAATCGATCGCGTCGCGCGCCGTCAATGCCATGCGCAACGCCTCCGGGGCCGCGAGCCCTATATCTTCCACCGCCATGCGGACTAATCTGCGGGCGACATACATGCGGTCTTCTCCTGCATGAAGCATGCGGCCCAGCCAATAAAGCGACGCGTCGGCGTCACTATTGCGGATGCTCTTATGCAGAGCAGAAATCAGGTTGTAGTGCTCCTCGCCCTGCTTGTCGTAGAGCAGCACGCGCTGCTGCAGGGCATTCTGCACCAGCTCTTTCGTAATGCGTGGGTCGTCCTGCTCGCTGCGGCGATAATTCGTGTTCGCCGCCAACTTGGCCGCCGACTCGAGCGCGTTGTACCCATAACGCGCATCCCCGTTGGCAAAGCTCGCGATCATCTCGAGCGCCTCATCGTCCGCAGCCAGGTGCATCGCCCCCAGGCCGCGCACAGCATCCGTGAGGGCGCGTTTCAGCAACTGCACCTGTTGCTCATCGGTCAGCGGTGTCAACCGGTAAACCCGGCAACGCGAAAGCAAAGCCGCAATTACTTCGAACGAGGGGTTCTCGGTGGTCGCGCCAATCAGCCGGATCGTACCGCGCTCCACGTAGGGCAAAAACGCATCCTGCTGGGCCTTGTTGAACCGGTGGATTTCATCGATGAACAGGATGGTGCGTGAGCCGAATCCCGACGCCTTTTCCGCGTCGACCATCACCTGTTTGATCTCTTTCATGCCGCCCATCACAGCCGAGAACTCGATGAAGCTGGCTTGCGTGGCTTCGGCAATGATGGTGGCGAGCGTCGTCTTACCCACGCCCGGCGGTCCCCACAAAATCATGGAACCCGCATCGTCGCGCTCTATCTCCAGACGTAAGGGCTTGCCGGGACCGAGCAGATGCTCCTGACCTACGTACTCTTCGAGCGTGCGCGGCCGCATCCGCGCCGCCAGGGGAGCGGTACGGTTTCCGCCCGCCTTCTTGAGCGTGTCGTCCTCCGGAATTCGATCCGGCATTTGGCTAAAAAGGTTCATGCGCGTGCCTGCTTTGGATGCCCCGCCGCCGACCGTTGACGCATCGCGTCGTACAGCAAAACGCTTCCAGCCACGGCGGCATTCAGGCTTTCGACCGCGCCGGGGCAGGGAATCGTCACGCGTACGTCGGCTGCCGCAACCCATGGCTCGGGCAATCCCGCACCCTCATTGCCAACCAGGAGCGCTGACGGGCCGCGCATATCCGCTTCGCTCGATCCAGCGCGTGCCACGGCCGCGAACATCTTCACTCCGCGTGCACGCAACGTGGAAAATGCCTCTTCCGCGGTCATGCTCACCACGGGCAAGCGAAATGCGGAGCCGGAAGATGCGCGCAAAGTCTTCGCATTCCACAAACTCACCGTCCCCGGCAACACAATCATCCCGGTGGCGCCAAAGGCTTCCGCCGATCTCACCAGGGTCCCCAAATTTCCCGGGTCCTGCAGCCCGGCGGCGATCACCACCAGGGGCGTGCCGCGAAAAAGCGCCTGCAGAGGAAATTGCGGGGCCTCGACCAACGCCGCAATGCCTTGTGGATTTTCGGTGACGGTCGCGCTGGCAAAGACTTCTTCCGTCACGATGAGCGTTTCCGCGCTGCTTGCGGCAACCTGCTCCAACAAGCCCTCGCTGCCGCTGCGCACGAAAATCGTGTGCAAAATCAGCCCGCTTCGCGCCGCTTCCTTGAGCAGATGCAACCCCTCGACGGCAATCTGGTTGTTCGCCGTCCGCGAGCCCCGCGCGAGCACCGCCCGCAGCTCCTTGATGCGGCTGTTCTGCCGGCTTTCTATCCGTCGCGGACCGGGTTCTGCCATCGCCATCATGCTGCCATCATCGTGCCGTCATGCTTCCTGAGCTCTCCGCGATTGTACCCGCTGGTTCCCGGAAAGCCGGAATCCGCGCCGTCAGAAGCCGGTCTGGTACTCTCGATGAGATTGCATCAAATCTGTCTGGAGCACAGTCATCTTGTTGGCAGAAATTCTGCGCGTTCATCCGGACGAACCCGAGCCCGATCGGATTGATTACATCGTCTCCTGCCTGCAAAGCGGCAAGGTGGCGGGGATTCCCACCGATACGTTTTATGGTCTGGCGGTCGACCCGGTAAACCTGCGAGCGGTGGAACGCATTTACGAGATCAAGAGCCGCCTCAAGCATAAGCCGCTGTCGCTTCTCATTGCGAGCGCGGCCCAGGCGTACGGGCTGGCTCGCGATCTTGACTCAAGATTCGACCGTCTGGCCGAGCGCTTCTGGCCCGGGCCACTCACTTTGATTGTGCGTGCCGGTTCCCGCTTGCCGCTCCGTTCCACGGCAAACACCGGCAACGTCGCTCTGCGCGTGCCTGACGCCGCCATTCCCCGCGCCATTGTGGAAAAGTTCGGACTACCCATCACCGCCACGTCCGCCAATCTGCAGGGTTTGCCCGAGTGCAACCATGCGGCCTGCGTCCGTGAGCAGATTGGCGACCGCATCCCGCTGATCGTGGACGGCGGCCCAACCAACCGCGCCACGGCAACCACCATCGTTGACCTCTCCTCAGGCGGCCCGTGGGAGATTTTGCGGGAAGGAGCTATTCCGACCCACGAGATTGCACTCACCCTGCAACGCTGAGTAAAACGATGGCCTTCGATTCCCATGAAGCCCCGCCTGATGCTATGCTCCCTGATGCTCGACCCAAGGTCCAGCCCCTTCAGCACACTGGACCCTCGAGCAGAGGAACTGTGCGCTCAGGCAGACGACTATTGCGCTGGCTGCTGGTAGCAGGCCTGATAGGTGCGGCAGGATGGTTCCTCTGGCTCTACGGACAGATTCATTTCTACGCCACCCACGATCAGGCGCGCCCCGCGGATGCGATCGCTGTATTCGGGGCCGCGGAATATGACGGCCGCCCGTCGCCTGTGCTGCGTGCCCGCCTCGATCACGCTCTCGCCCTGTACCGCCGAGGCCTCGCTCCGCTGGTGATTACCCTGGGCGGCGGTGATGAGGAAGCGCACTCCGAGGGAGCGGTAGGCCACGATTACCTTCTGGCGCACGAGGTTCCTGAAGACGACATTATTGCGGAAACGCAAAGCAGTAATACTGAAGAATCCGCCGCTCGCCTCGCTGCAATCGCCCGGGAAAATGGGCTCAACCGCATTCTCGCCGTCTCCGATGGGACGCATCTCTTCCGCATCCACGCCCTCTGCTCGAGTTTAGGACTGAATGTGGTGACTTCGCCCCGAGCAGAGGCGCGCCCTCTCAGCTTCCTGGATGCGACCATGCGCCTGGTGCACGAAATGCTCAGCTATACCTTTTGGCGGCTGATTACGCACTGAGGATGGATCTTTTCCGTCGACTTGTTGCGTTGTTCGAGGAGAAAGAGCGTACCTCAGGGGCTGAAGCACTCCGTTGTCGAATATTAATTGGCACGGCCTGAAGGCCGTGCCCTACCTGTTCGTTTGTCCCTGGGGTAATTCATGACCTCAGTCATCCGAGCCCGGTGAACAGGATCCACGCGAGGCCCGCCGCAGCCAGCGTCGAAAGAAAATTCACCGCGTCGTTGTTGAGCCACCCCCGGCGTTCCAGCGTGGCGCCCAGCAGGGAATCGAAGAATAGCCCCCCAATTCCACCGAGCCCGGCGCACAAAGCCGATTTTTGATTCAATCCGAGCGACACCGCTGCAATCAGAACCACTACCAAAGCGCCGCCTGCGCCCGCCAAAGTACCGGATAGGCTCACCCCTCCATCGGTTCCCGGGGCGACGCGTTGCAGCGTGGTGATCAAAAAAGGCCGTCCCCCGATCACCTCGCCCAACTCGCTCGACAGCGTATCCGCCGTCGCCTCCGCCAAAGAGGCCACGACCATCACCGCGTAATAGGAGCCAAGCCGGAAGCCCAGGGATGAAAAGCTCAGAGCAGCTGCCGCGCTCAGTCCGGCAATTCCCAGATTGGCCGCTACCTGGGCAGAGTCGCGCCCCTGTTTGTCCTCAGCCAGCCCCATGGCCTGTTTCCTGCCTCTGCCGAATCGCGTTGCCGCGAAGGTCAGAGCAAACACTGCTACCAGCGCCGGCAGAGCGCGGAGCGGCCGGCTTCCGAGGGGAGCCAGCGCCAGTGTTGCGCATATCAGGCCGCCCAGCAACGCAGCCGGAGGGGTAGCAGCCCGCGCCCTCCACACGATCCAGGTGAAGGCCGCGCTTATGCCCAGCCCCACCTGCGTGGTGACCTCCCAGCAAGACGTTGTGTGCCATGCCACGGCAATCACGCACCAGGGAGCGACTGCCGCCAGCACTATCCATGATTGCCACTGCAATTTCTGCTCGCGTCTCATTGACTCACTCGTGCCGGGGCTCACCCGTGCCTGCCCCGGTACCCTCAATTTATGACCTGCCGTATCGCTGAATACGCCATCCCATTTACAATCATGTTTCTAGAGCAGAACCAGCATAGGTGTACCCGGTCAACTTCTGCGAAGTTGGATTTTTCTTGATGAAAAATCCAGTCATGCGTTCTTGCCGTATCCCACAGCTATACTGGTTCTGCTCCAACAAGAATGAGACGTAGTGAGGTATTCACGGGTGCTTAGTGTTACGTGGCTCCGGTCCTGGAGCCGGCGGAGTGGACCTTTGCCGCAGTCCGGTTTCAGTGTTCTCCAACGGATGTTCGCGTTGGATAGAAGTTTACGGATTCTTCAGCCGGTTTGCCTGGCATTGGGTGTCGCCTTGCTGGTCGCGGGATGCGGAGATACGAACCGGCCGGTAGTGACTCCTGTGATCACAACCGGTCCCGCCCCGCAGCCCCAGGCCTTCGTTGTGGTGACCACCAGCTCCGGTCAGAATTCACCCGGTCTGGCGAACGTTTTCGACGCCTCGGGCGACACATTGCTGACCCAGGCACAGTTGGGTAATACGCCCTTGGCCGTCACTCTGAGCTCGAGTGGGACTTCGGTTACTACAGCCAACCTGGACGGCACGGTAAACAGCTATTCACCTTCGGTGACGTTGCAAACGAAGAACATTCTGAGCAGCACGCTGCTGCAGCCCGCAGAGCCCTTCAATCTGCTCTCTACGGGAACCGCGCTTTTCATCACGCTGCCGAATGTGCCGGCGGTTGCGGTATTGAACAACTCCAGCGGCGTTTACCAACTCACGCAGGAGCTGCCTGTGCCGTCGAGCCCGATCACGATTGCCGGCAACTCCACCGCCACGCGTGTTTACTCCATCACCCAGGATGACGGATCCAACTCCGTGGCCTTTGGCGATTGCCAGAACCCATCGCAGGTGACCACTGCGGGACAGGTGCAGGCGATCGAGATCTCAACCGTCACCATCTCGCGTACCTTGCCTGTCGGTATTTGCCCGGTTTACGGCATTGCGTCACGAGATAACCTCCGCACGTTTATCCTCAACCGGGGTAGCGGAACGGTCACGGTGATTAACAGCCAGTTCAACGCTCTGGACAACACGCCGAATCTGCCCAACTTCAATCCGGCGACCGGCACTCTTCTTTTACCGCCACCCAGCGGTACCCCGGCGGCTGGATTCAATGCCGGCCCTGTTTTTGCGGACTTTTATCCTCCGTCCGGTCAATTGGTCACGGCGAACTACGATTCCAATACCATCTCGATCATCAACACCAGCCTCGATCAATACGGCAATGACTCTCCGTTATTTGGCCAGACGGTGACGGTACCGGTGGGCAACGGTCCGTCGGCCCTTACCATTCTGCGTGACGGCAGCCGCGTTTATGTGGCCAACCAGAGAGACAGCACGGTTTCTGTTGTGAGTCTGATAAATTTCCAGGTGTTGGCTACCATTCCGGTGACCGGTCACCCGCGTTCTATTGGTTCCACGTTCGCCACGCCTTTTGGCCAGGTCTATGTTCTCCCGTCCGATCAGCCATACATGAGCGTCATCAGGACGGATACGGACCAGGTATCTGCTTCCGTTCAGTTGGATGGAATTGGCGTCGATCTGCACACCGCCTCGCAATCGTTGGCAGCGAACAGTACAACGACGGGCGCGATTCCGAATGCCATCAACGTCAGCAATGCGCCCGGAAGCGGTGTTCCTTGCGGCTTTGGCGCTTCCTGCGATCCATTTCCTGTGATCCCCGCAGTTTCATCTGCATCGCAACGAAAACAGAAGTAGCGTTCCAGGGATCGAGTACATAGGGCAGCCCGCTCCGAATCGGCCTGTCCTTGATACCTCGCTGGGTGGCCGACTCAAGCCTTCTGTTGGCTTGAGTCGGGTACAACCGCGGCCAAGCCAAAAGAGCGGGCACCCAGACCCAGGTAGGGCATGGCCTACCTCGCCGCAGCGAGCATTAGGCCGTACATAACTCCATTGCAATGAATCCGGCTTTAGCCGCTGAGGGAGCGATTTCTCGCTACCCTTGCTGGGCAAGGGCTTGTTTCCGATCAGCGAATTAACTGGCCGCGCCGGAAAGAACAATAGGAGCTGTCGGAGTGGTCGCACCACCCGCGTTCTCAATCGTCACGCCGAATGCTTTTGCCACAACACCGCTGGGAAGCGGCGGCAGCACCAGCGTAGCGCTGCCCACGGTATCGGGATGAAACAGCCCAGCGGGTACAGGGGCCGTGCCATTTGCCGGAATAATCCAGAGCTCATACGTCTTGTCTTCGGGCAGCGGCTTAAGGTTTGTCGCCTGCAGCACCAGCCCCCCGCGTTCCGGTAGATAGGTGGCGCGCGCGGTCGGTTGCGCCGGCAACTTGCCTTCGGTGAGCGTGACACGCTGCGCTGTCGGTGCAGTCAGCACCTCAAGCAGTTGCTGCGCCTGGGAAGCCCGCGCCGCGAGATTTGTAATCATGCGCAGTTGATCCTGCTGCTCTTCGATCAACGCCCGATTCTGCACGCCCAGGGAGACGGCCGCGATCGCCATCGCCGCGGCTGCCACCCAGGGAACCCAGTATCTCGCTCCACGCTTCACCGTGATCGCGGTCACTTCAGCCAACGGCGCCGGAGTCTTCATCTCCGCAGTGGAAGCAATCTTATCGAGGAAGCGTTGACGCGCGCCTTCAGGCAGCGGCTGTTGCGGCACCGCGATACCCAGCAGCGCAAGATCGCCACAAACTTCGGCCAACTCTGCCCGGCAAGCCGAACAGCTCTGCAGGTGCGTCCTGATGGATGCAGACTCCTCGATCGGGAGACCTCGCATCGCATAGGAAGCCAAATCCTCCTGCGTGTTGTGTCCGTTGCCTGTCATACCTGAAGCGCCTTTCTAACCGTCATCAATGCCAATCGAATCCGCGTCTTGACCGTGCCCAGGGGATCCCCGGTTTTTTCCGCAATCTCCGAGTGACTCAATCCTTCAAAAAAAGCCAGCTCCATCGAACGTTGTTGTTCGGCCGGCAAGTCCTTCAGAACCCTTTGTACTTTTTCGATCAGTACATTGTGTTCTGCTTCCGAAGCCAGGTTGAAGCCGGAAGGCAAAACGACATCATCGACTGAATCCGTGGGCTTTCTGCGCCGCAACAGATCGATCGACCGATTTCTCGTCACAACCACCAGCCATGCGCCGAGCGATCCGCGGCTCTGCACAAACGATTCCGAGTTTCGCCACACCTGGAAAAAGATTTCCTGCATCACATCTTCCGCGTGGCCCGTATCCTTCAGAATGCGCAGCGCGACCGAGTACACCGCCCTGCTATAGCGATCGAACACGACGGCCATGGCGGACTGGTCGCCCTGGCGCACGCGCTCGAGCAAGATAGCATCATTTGCTACCGTGGCAGTTGCACCGGTAGCGCCCTGGTCTTTCAGGCCTGGGTTCGAGTCTCTGATAGTAGAACGATCAGGGTCGTCGATCGGATTGGGAGTTTTCTCGGGCATGACACGAACGAATCCTATTCTACGGTTACCTTGGGGAAACGACAAAACCTATATCTCCCCTGAAGTAACAGGTACAATGGAGGTTATTTCTCGAATAGATCCATTCCCTCCCGGCACAACACGATGGAAAACCGCCTGAGAAACCGTTTGGACAAGCTGTTGTTCGAACAGGGGCTGGCGCCTTCACGAGAGCGCGCACAAGCGCTCATCCTTGCCGGCCGCGTGCTGGTCAACGAACAGAAAGTCGAAAAGCCTGGCGCTTCGGTCGACGAGGCTGCGCCCTTGCGCGTGCTTGGGGAAGAACAGCGCTATGTCAGCCGCGGTGGATTCAAGCTCGAAGCGGCCCTGACTTATTGGCATATCGATCTCACCGGCCGCCATTGCGCCGATATCGGTACTTCGACCGGTGGATTTACCGATTGCATGCTGCAACATGGCGCTGCCGGCGTGGTCGCTGTGGATACCGGCTACGGGCAAATTGCCGACGTCCTGCGCCGTGATCCGCGCGTGACGCTGTTGGAGCGGACGAATGCACGCTATCTCAAACCGGGCGAGCTGCCCGCTGGCATCGGTTTTGTATCCATGGACGTGTCTTTTATCTCAGCCACGCTGGTGATGCCCGCGGTGATTGCCGCGGCACGGGAAAGTCAGGCGGGGCCGCTCGAGGCAGTCATCCTGGTTAAGCCGCAATTTGAAGCCGGTAGGGAACACATTGGCAAAGGGGGCATTGTGCGCGACCCAGCAGCTCATCAATTAGCCATTGAACGTGTGCGGTCGGCGATGCTTGAGCTTGGCGCGTCCTTTACAGAAATTACCGATTCGCCCATTCTCGGCATGAAAGGGAACCGGGAGTTTCTACTGTATGGCCGGTTCTGAGTGCCTTTCTCTCGCGTGCACCCATCGCGTACACTAAGACCTCCATGCGACCTGTCGCGATTATCTCCAAGCCGCAAAAAGAAGAGCTCTTTGCTGTTCTGCCCGAACTGGTTGCCTGGATGCGGCATCACGACTTGGAACCCATTCTCGATCACGTAAGCGGCGCCTATGTGAGTGGAACTGAACTCGCCGTGCGCGTCGTTCCCCGCCATGAACTCCCGGCGGAAAACCCAGTGCTGGTGGTTGTTTTGGGGGGAGATGGGACATTGCTGGCAGCGGCCCGTGTGTTTGCCCGGACCGACGTTCCCATTCTCAGCGTGAACCTGGGAGCCTTGGGATTTCTCGCCGAAGTTCGCCTCGGCGACCTTTACACCACGCTGGAAGGCTGGCGCGACGGCCGTTCTGCAATTGAAGCCCGCGCTATGCTGTACACCGAAGTGATGCGCGGCGGAACGCTGTACAAGGAGTATCAGGCTCTGAACGATGTAGTCATCGCCAAGGGCGCCATCGCGCGCATGGGCGATTTCAGCGTACATTTGTTTGATCAGTTGGCGGCTTCCTTCCGTGCTGACGGCGTCATCATCTCTACCCCTACCGGTTCCACAGCCTACAATCTCGCCGCCAACGGACCGATTCTCGCCCCGTCGGTCGATGCCATGGTGATCACGCCGATCTGTCCCCACCTGCTCACTATCCGTCCCATGGTGGTTCGCGGCGACGCGCACGTATCGGTCCGTGTGGAAGGAATTCCCGATCTTACTTTTCTTACGGTCGACGGACAGGAAGCATTGCAGCTAAGAGTAGGAGACCAGGTATGCTGCCGCCGCTCCGAATACAGTGTCCATCTGGTGCGGCTGGGGGCGACGGGCTTCTTCGATGTTCTCCGCTCCAAGCTGAGCTGGGGCGAACGCTGACCACCCTCGTAGAAATCCTCTTTCGATCCCCGCACCCCAAAAGCAATAGCAAGCCTTCTGTCGGCGTGAGCGGGTATAACAAGTTTCCATTTCTCACACAGTTGAGAAGGATAGAGAAACGCGGCAGGAAATCCTTGGCCGGGGAGTGCAACAAACCCGCGGGTGCCCCATCCTTCGCTTTTTTTGCGAAGGGTGGGGCACCACGACCGTGTGCGTTGAGATTTGTGGCTGGGGCACCCTTGCCGGAAAAGCACCGTCAAGGATGGAGCACCCGCAGGTGGAAGGACCCGCAGGTGGAAGGACCCAGCACGCAGCACTGAGCACGGTCTACATCAGCTCGATTACCCAAGCAGCAGATGTGCGTATCGTTCGGCTACGACCAGCGGAATCGAACGGCCATAGCCGTTCAACTTTCGAACAGTCATCCCACGCTCAAGAAATCTGCTCTAGGGTAGCCCGCCACACAGATGGTCGTTTATCCCGGGATGTAATCAAGCGTCCTAAATCTTACCCTGCCATGGACTCGGGTGCCCCATATCTCGCACGTACTTGTGCGAGATGTGGGGAATTCAAGGACCTTAGCCGACCAGTCTTTGCAGTGAGTCGAGAGTTCCGGGGAGAGAGTGACTCTTGTCCCACATCTCGCACAAGTACGTGCGAGATATGGGGCACCCGAGTCCACACCCGAGTCTTGGGCTAGACAAAATCCTTAAAGCCACACCCACGACATACATGATCGTATTTGTGACGGACTACACTAGGGCTTGGTCAATTCATCCAGCAATAGCTTCGCCTTTGTCGCCAGCGTAAGCGCGCCGTCTGTATCGCCGTTATCGAGCGCGATCTGAGCCTGCTTGAGAAACGTGAGAATCTGCGCGGAGGTGGTTTTTTCTTCGACGGAAAGCGGCCGCTTAATCTCGGTCAACCCCTTATGGGTTTCCCCTATCAGATTCGCCGTCTCATGTTTTGTTTTCTCACCGAGTGCAACGTCTCCCGTGGTCAACTCGCCGATGGGGGAAGGGCTGACAGTATTCTCAGACGCTGCCTGCTGCGTGGCAGTCGTACCCGGTTGTGTCGAAGCGGTCTGTGGATCAGCCGGTTTAGGCGCGGGTTTAACCTTCTTGCGCACCTTCTTCGGGGGCGGCGGTGGGGGCAGCGGAACACTCTGTGCCGAAGGCGGTGGCAACGGGGAAGCGAGCGGCTGGTCGGTCTGCTCTGGCTGCACTGGCTCCGGAGGAGTTAACGTGCCTTTCCCCGTTTGCAAAGGGGGAGCCTGTGCCTGCTGTGGCTGAGCCTTGCGATGTCCACATGAAGTGCAGACAAGCGTGAGCAGTGTCAGGCAGCAGTATCGAGTGACTACTTTCATGTCCTCGGCTCCTTGGCCACAATCGATCCTGCCGAGGTGTTCCCGTCCGGCATCAGGTGTCCACGCGCTCTACTTTCCTGGAACGTGTGGAGAGGAAAGCGCAAAGTAAATCTTGTCCCGTTGGTCGCATCCGATTGTACTTCAATCGAACCGTTATGCAGTTCCATGATGCGATAGGTCATCGCTAAACCTATACCGCTCCCATCTTTCTTCGTCGTGAAATACAAGTCGAAGATCTTGTCCCGCACATCGGCGGGAATGCCGCTGCCATAATCGCGCACGCTGAGCAGCGCCATGCGGCCATCTTCGGCCAGCGTTACTTCCAGCTTTCCCCCTTCGGCCATGGCCTGCGCCCCATTCAACACGACGTTCAGCAATGCCTGTTTCAACAGATCGGCGTCGACTCGCGCCATGACGGCGTGTTCGGGCAGATTGCTCTGGACCAGCACGTTGCGCGTCTCGAGTTCGGCGGACGCCAGCATCAGCACGTCGGAAACCACGCGGCGCAGGTCCTGCTCCTGGAGCTGCAACTCGACGGGGCGCGAGAAGTCCGCCAGCGTTTGCACAACGCGGTCCAGCCGTTGAATCTCGCTCTCGATAATCTCCAGATGCCGCATGGCGCGATGATCGGCATCCCCCAGCTTGTTGCGCAGCAGTTCCAGGTGCACCACGATGGCATTGATCGGGTTCTTGACCTCGTGGCCCACGCCCGCCGTCAAACGTCCGATGGCAGCCAGGCGCCGCGAAAGCTCGAGATCGTTTTCGATCTCGCGAACGGATTCCAAATCATGCAGAGTGAGCAGCGCCCCCAGGGTTTCCTTTGGGTGAACCGCCCGTTCGTCGTGAATGAAATCCATGGAGATCTCGATATGCCTTCCGGTTTCAGTGGTGATCTCCTCCTGCACCAGCGTCATCTTGGCATCGAATGCTTCGCGCACCAGTTGACCCAGGCGCGTATTGCGGGCGAAGACGTCATGCAGGCGGGCGCCCAGAATTTCAGCGCGGCTAATGCCCATAAAACGTTCGACGGAGTCGCTGACCAGCACGGCACGGCCATCGTGCGTATACAGCAGGATGCCGTCCTGCAGGTTCTCCATGATCTGGTCAAGGTTTTCCTTGAGGGCAGAGAACACTTCTTCCACGTTGCGCATGCGCCGGCCGATGCGTTCGATCTTGTTCGAGACCAACACCACCGCATCCGCCGACCGGCCCGCCTCAACCGTATCGGTGGACCCTTCGGCCTCGGCCAGAGTCAGTGCGTCGAGACGCGAGCTGATCTGTTCCAGAGGACTGAGAGCGAGATTCGCCAGGAACGCTGAGAAGAGCAGAGAGCAGGCGATCGCCACCCCTGTGTAGGCGAGTGCGGCCAGCAGCCACGGTTCGACCACGAAACGCAGAAAGGTGGTGCGCACTCCGACGCGCACAGTGGCGAACGGTTCGAACCTGCGTTCCAGGGGCAAGGTCAGGTTATAGACGCGCGGCGGACCGAAAACCACTTCCAGCAGCTGCAATAATCCACCGCTTTCGAGCTCCGCGTATTCCCGCCGTTGTGGCACCGGGCGATCGATGTTGGTCGGGTCGGTACTCACCAGGCCCTTGCCTTCGCGGTCCGCGATGGTAACGTCGAACACGGTAGGGGAGTAGCGAATAGCCGAGTTCAACAACGCAGTGAGGCCGGCGTCGCTGCGCAGAGCTGTGGCTATCGCGGCCCGCAGTGCAGCCGGGTCATCGGCATCGAAACCACGAATGGGCGCCAGAGTTCGGTTGGTTTGCAGTGCTATTTGATGCGCCACCATGTCATTGGAGGAGTAAGCCTGGGACATCCGCTGGCGCAGAAGCTGACCAAGAAATATCCATGACAGGGTAAAGACGACCAGGAATACCAGTCCGGTGATTGCGAGCACGAGCTTGGTCTTCAGTCTCACGGGAATCACTCAGATGCTATCGCTGGACGGTTATCGGTTGGGAGTTCGGCTATTTCGTGGCAGTGAGCAGAAGCTTAAATGAAGCAGGCCCTGTTACGCTACCCGGTTATGCAACCCTGTTACGCAACCGGGTTACGCTACAGGCCGCTCTTCCACCGGCTCGCCGCCGCTCGTGCTCCCATACTCCTTTAACTTGTTGTGCAGCGTCTTCAGGCTTATGCCCAGTATCTCGGCCGCTTTGGTCTTGTTGTTGCGTGTCGACTCAAGCGTCTTAAGAATAAGCATCCGCTCCGCCTCATCGACCGTGCTCCCGATCTCCACATGCACTCCGCTATCGCTCTGGTTGGAGTGGACGGCCTCATGACGCATAAATCGCTGACCGAACGTCGGCGGCAAATGCCGGGTCTCCAGATAACCTTCGCCGCAAAGAATAACGGCACGCTCGATCGTATTGCGCAGTTCGCGAACGTTTCCTGGCCAGTCGTGTCCCATCAAACGGGCCAGCATCTCATTATCCACCCCTTTGACCTCGCGCCCGTGCTTGGTGTTCATGTCGCTGAGCAGTGCTTCAATAATTGCCGGGATGTCTTCTTTATGTTCCCGCAGCGGTGGCATATGCAGGTTAAAAACGTTCAACCGGTAGTACAAATCGCCGCGCAGGTGTCCCGAGGCGACGGCCTCTTCAGGGTGCTTATTGGTTGCAGCCAGGACGCGCACATTCATCGGCGTCTCTACCTTACTGCCCAGGCGCCTCAGTTTCTTATCCTCTAATACGCGTAGCAGCTTGGCCTGCGTACCCACCGGCATTTCGCCAATCTCGTCCAGCAGCAGGGTTCCTTCTTCGGCCAACTCGAAACAGCCGGCGCGGCGCTCCAGCGCTCCGGTAAACGAACCTTTTTCGTGACCGAAGATTTCACTTTCAATCAATGTCTCTGGAATCGCCGCGCAATTTACAGCGACGAACGGTTTGCTCCGCCGGGTGCTCAGTTCGTGCAGCGTCCGAGCCACCAGCTCTTTGCCGGTGCCACTCTCGCCGGTAATCAGCACCGACACGTTGCTCGGAGCAACGCGTTCGATCATGGCGAACATCTCCTGCATCTTCTTCGAGCCGCCGACCAGCGAACCCAGAAAACCGGTATCTCGCAATTTGCGCCGGGTTACTTCGAGTTCGCGCTCCGTTTCCCGCTGGCGCGACGCGTTGGCCAGCACCGTTTTCAACCGGGTAGGGTCAATCGGCTTCTGGATGAAGTCGTATGCGCCCATCTTCATCGCTTCCACCGCCCGCTCGATGCTGCCTTGCGCGGTGAGCACGATGACCGCCGCATTCAACTGCATTTCGCCCAGACGCGTCAGCAATTCCAGGCCGTCCATGCGCGGCATCTTCAGGTCGGTCACAATAATGCCAGGGAAGAATTCCGCGACCTTTTCCAGGCCCTCCAGGCCGTCGCGTGCCGTTTCGGTGCGGTAGCCCCAGCCCGAAATCAGTTCGGCCAGACCGGCCAGTGCATGTAACTCATCTTCGACAATCAATACGCGCTCAGTTGAACCCATCATTGCGTTCTCTACTCTCTTCGATACTGTTCCTTGTTCTTCCGGTTCCTGCGATCCGATATCCCTGCCGTTCGCCTTCGGGCACGGAATAGAGGAGACTGCGCCGCTCTAACCAGCAGCTCTTACCAGACCACAGTCATTGCGAAAGCGCTTTAAAGAGCCGCATCTCTTCGCGATGTGCGGGTTCGCGAGGAGTCGGTTCGCATCTCGCTCGACCGCTCTGCCTGTTTCAACCCTACGCCTTCACGGACGAGTACTGTAGGTTCAATAACGGGGGACCGACGGATCCACTTCCCGTGACCAGCTATCAATGCCGCCGCTCAGTGATTGCACCTTATCGAAGCCCATGTTCCGTAGCCAGAGGGCAACATTCATGGAGCGAACTCCGGCGTGGCAGATCGTAATGATGTGCGCGTCGGGATCCAGTTCCTGAAAGGCGCGTGCAGGGATCTCACCCATCGGAATGCTCTTCGATCCGGCGATTTGCGCCGTGGCCACTTCCCACGGTTCGCGCACGTCCAGTAGTACAGGGGCGCCTTCAACAGCATCCAGGTTGGCGGCGAGTGCGCGCGCAGTAATCTCCATCTCCAGCATGAACAAGTCTCCCAAGTTAGGATACATCTTGGGTGGCGTCAGCGGCACCGCTTCCGCCGCCGGACGGGTAACGAAAGATAGGCAAAAGTCGTTCAAAACAAAATGGTTAGCGTCATCCTCGCCCATTCGCTCGTCCACCCAGGAGACATTATTTATGCCCTCGCCGCTTGAATTCGCCCGTAGCCAGCAGTCCCGGTTCCTTGAAGAGCTGAAATCGCTGCTCCGCATTCCTTCGATCTCGACGCTTCCTGAGCACGCGAAAGACGTCCGTTTGGCCGCCGCGAGCCTTGCCGAAGAGATGAAGCGGATCGGGCTGGAGCATGTGCGGGTGATCGAAACCGCGGGGCACCCATTGGTTTATGGAGACTGGCTTCACGCAACAGGCAAGCCCACCTGCCTGGCTTACGGACACTATGACGTACAGCCCCCCGACCCGCTTGAAGAATGGCTGACGCCTCCGTTTGAGCCCACCGAGCGGGATGGCAACCTCTACGCCCGGGGTGCGGTGGACGACAAGGGACAGATGTATATGCACCTCAAGGCGGTGGAGTCGCTGATGCAGGGCAGCGGGGGCCGCCTCCCGATCAACCTTCGAGTGATTCTTGAAGGAGAGGAGGAGGTAGGCGGCGAGGCCATCGCGCAGTTCGTCCGTGAGCATCCCGAAGAGTTGAAAGCCGATTTCGCCCTGGTCTCGGACACCGAGATGTTCGCGCCGGGGCTGCCCACGCTCTGCGTCGGGCTGCGCGGCATGATCTACACCGAGTTGGAAGCCGTTGGGGCGCGCACCGATCTGCACTCCGGTATCTATGGAGGCGCCGCGCCGAATCCGTTCGTAGCCTTGTCCCAGGTGATCGCCGCCTTAAAGGATGCGCAAGGGCACATTCTGATCCCGGGCTTTTACGACAAAGTCGCTGCGCCGAGTGCCGACGAACTGAAGGCCTGGAAGAGTCTGCCCTTTGACGAAGAGCACTATCGTACTTCGGAAGTCGGCTCGAGCGAGCTGACCGGCGAAACCGGCTTCTCTGTCTTGGAACGCACCTGGGTGCGCCCCACGATGGATGTGCATGGAATGCCTGGCGGCTTTACCGGCGCCGGCGCTAAGACCGTGATTCCGGCAAAGGCCACGGCGAAGATATCCTTCCGCCTGGTTCCTGACATGACTCCGCAGGAAGCTTTCGCGCAATACAAGAAGTATGTCGAGTCGATGAACATAAAAGGAATCACGCTGCGTGTTCGTCTCATTCACTCGGGCGACCCCATCGTGGTCAGCACGGATAACCCGTATATCCGAGCCGCGACGCACGCCATGCAGCAGGTATTTGCGAAAGAAACAGTGTTTATCCGCTCCGGTGGTTCGATCCCGATTGTCGGCGACTTCGAGCGCCACCTGAAGATTCCGACGGTGATGATGGGCTTCGGCTTGCCGGACGATAACCTTCACGCCCCAAACGAGAAGTTCCACATCGCGAACTTCCACCGTGGAATCGAATCAATCATCCTCTTCTTCGAAGAACTGGGCCAGGTCCCATTGGGCTGACAAAATCTGGACCGAGACAGTTGCTCTGACTCTATGGACATAGATTCTCCCTTCCCTGAATGGTTATTATCTGGTTCCCCGGGCCTAACGGCGCTGTTGCTGTTCGAGAAATCCGGTCCATGACGACTCGGCTTCGGTTGCATTGAGGCTGCTCTTGCCCTCGTCCCGTTCATGTATGGCTCTGATCCGCCTGATGGAATGTCGCGTGATGGTCAACGTTCTACGCCATCGGAGGCGGGATGGACAGGCTGAGCTACCAGTCGCACACCGAGCGCGGCGCAAACACGGCTTACGGTATCGAATCGCGGGGCGCTATCGGGGCGCAAGGCTTTGTACAGTGCCTCCCGCGTAATTCCTGCTGTCCTGGCGATCTCCGTCATGCCACGAGCGCGGGCAATATCTCCCAGCGCCGATGCCAGCAAAGCTGCATCGTTGGCCTCCAGAATGTCGGTCAGATAAGCAGCGATGGCGGTCTCACTGTCGAGATAGTGTGCTGCATCGAACTCAGGCAGGTCAGCAACGTTGATGCGTTTTCTCATGATTTTCCTCCACTCAATCCAGTAACGCGGCCAGTGCTTTGGCGCGTTTGATGTCTTTCCTCTGCATTCGTTTCGAGCCGCCCACGAGCAGCACAATAAGCTGCGTCCCGCGTTGGGTAAAGTACAGACGCCATCCCGCGCCCAAATGGATGCGCAACTCCGAAACGCCCTCACCCACCGGCTGAACGTCTCCCATCAAACCGCGTTCCAATCGTTTGATCCTGGCAACGATCGTGCCGCGTACTGTCTCATCCTTCATCCCGTTGAGCCATGCGGTGAATTCGGGCAAGGGGCGAATCGAGAACATAGGTCAAGTGTAATCGAACGATTACGGGCGGTCAACCTCGCTCATGGACAGGTTTTCACCCGCCTGCGCAGCCCCCTTGAATGTGCCGACTACACCAATAAGCGCGTATTCCTTTTGCCCAACAACACTCTGAAGGAAACATTTGAGACCGACGCAAGTGGGTTGCACCTTACAGCTCCCGGACTGGAATATCGAACGGTCAGGATGCCACCGTGGGATCGAATCGATCATCCTGTTCTTCGAAGAACTAGGCCACGTCCAAGTGGGCTGACAAGCCTAATTAACCGTCAATGCAACTGTGGCTGTTTCCGTGATGCCAGCGGAAGTGCCGGTCACCGCGACGGTGTAACTGCCCGGGGTGGTGCCGGGATCGCTGGAAGCCGGTGGACTGCCGGCGCCGCTCGTTTTGCTGCCCCCTCCTCCGCAAGCTGTTATGCCGCCGCTAAAACACGCCAGCAGCAGCAACGCCGGCAGGATGCTGCGCCAGCGCCGCAGACGCGCCGGTGCGAGCAGAAGCAACAGACAAGCGACCGACGTTCCTCCGGCCGTGTACCAGGAGATATGTTTTGCCGGCTCGAAGGAGCTGTTGGTAGCTGCCGTTGTGCCGACGGTGAGCGTCGCGTGGCCCGGGTTGGCGGTTACGGCGGCGGGGCTCGTTGTTCCAAAGCTCAACGACGGTAAATCTTGCGCATTGGCTGGAGCCGCGGTGAACTCGGCCGTGAGAAGTACATTCCCGGAGAAGCCATTCAACGAGGCGATCGAGATCACCGAGGTATTTCCAGTCGTCGCGCCAGGTGAGAGGGTTACCGGGTTGCCCGTAATGGCAAAGCCCGGCACGGGAATGGGCGTTACTGTGAACATAGCCGTTCCCGAAGCGTTCCTGTAAACGGGGGAACTGGCGCTATCCGGCTGGTAAGTAGCAGTCACTATGTCGTTGCCCGCCGGGATCGTTCCTGCCGGGATCGTGAAGGTGGCGTCTTGGGCGCCGTTTTGGGTAGTAAGAGTGACGGGTGCGGACTGATAGCTGCTAATCGTTAGAGTGACGGTTCCGGTCGGGGGGAAAGGGATTCCTACAGAATTAACTGGAGCTCCCGCTGGCGCAAAGAGCTGAACGTTCACGGGCAGAGGGTCAGCAGCGGTGATGTTTGGAGCTGCGATCTGGACCACAGGCGTGTAAGGCGTCGTGGTTCCCCTCCCGCTCAAAGTCACCGTCTGAGATGAGTTGACTCCGTTGGAAGAAGTGATCGTCGCCGTGGCAGTGCGTGCGCCCGAAGCGGTTGGCGTGAAGTCGATTCCGAGAACGCAGCTAAACTTCGCTTCGAGAGTTGATGGGCAACTGCCCAAGACCGGAACAAAGTCTCCCGCATTCGCGCCGCTCACTGTGACAGAAAGAGAATCCAGAGACGCCAAACCGGCATTCGAGATCTCGACGCTTTCCGAGGTCGAGTAGCCCACCAATTGACTTGGGAACGTCAGGTTGTGAGGATTGATCACGAGCGTGGGCGCCGTCGAATAGTTATTCACCAGATTAAAGATATCGATCGATCCCAGACCGGTCACTTCATCGTAGCCTGGGGTGACGAGATACCCGGGCTGCCCTCCCGCCAGAGAGGTCGGCCCCGGAATGCTGTTGTTACAAATGCTTGGTGTGCTTGCTGTGCAGGAACTCACCCCGCTGGACGCAACGGTTACGTCGTGGAAGATGCTGGGCGTAGAGACGGCCAACTGGTAGAGTTGCGGGTTAAGACTGCCTTGCGGCGCTTCCAGGGAGGCGTTGAGGACTGCGGCGACCGCTGCCATGGCGGGCGCTGCCGCCGAGGTGCCTGAGAAGACTACAAACGGCAACGAGCCATCCGGCGCTATACTACACGAGCCGCCGCCGGCCGCGAAGCAGCCGAAGTACCCATCGTGTGAGGAGGCGGAGAATGCGACGTCTGGCGTATAGCGTCCAGTGCGGGCCGAGGGAACGCCGGTCCCTGTTTGCCATGCAGGAGTTGCGATCACGCTGCTTACCCCTCCTCCCGAAGCGGCAACCTGGAATCCGTTGTTGGTGTTCTGTGGCTCGTTCCACCCTCCTTCGGGGATATATCCCTCTGCGGAACTGAGGTCTGACCCGTTGACCGTGCTCCAATAGAGTGAAGGGTTGACGCTGTCGTTGAATTCCGTGCCGCCCACGCAGGTGGCGTAGCTCGAAGAACAGATGTAGTTCGGACTGTTCGCCGCGGGCGCGGCCGGTGGGGTTGCGAAGCTCGCATCGCAACCGGAGGCGCCGGAATCGCCCGAGGCGACCAGGACCGAGATACCTTCAGCGGCTGCCTGCTTGAACAAAGTGTCCCAGTATGCGACGCCTGCTTGCCCGGCTAAAGACTCACAGGCTCCAAAGCTGATCGACATCACTTGTGCGGGAACGGGCGTGGTCTGGACAAGGTATTGCGCGTCGGCTTCGATACCACCGCTCGCCGGGGTTGCAACCACGAGGATAGTCTGGGCTCCGTTTGCCAGGCTGGCGGCTTGCGCTACATCAAGTGTCGCTTCCGACTGCGCTTCCAGCGAAACCTTTGTGGTGGGAGGAGCCGTGTACGCGGGCCCGGGGTCGATACCCCCATAGGCAGTAGGAACGACTTCCTGAGGATTGGAAAATATAACTTCGGTCTGATTCCGAAAGTTGTCAAAATCGGCGAAATTGGTACGCGACTCTCCAACAATACCGATCGTCTGCCCAGTTGCGTCGATGATTCCCGTGTTACCGTAGATCGTCTTGAAATCCTGTGGCGTGAGAAAGTGATCGTTGCCCGCCGTAAGACGGGGAGCAACCGACTCAGCCACGCGCAACGCATGGAGCGGGCGATCTTCCACGGTATACAACCCGCGAATCGCTTTGATTGCAGGAGCTAGCGCGAGCGGCACCATGGGATCGGAAGCAATCGACATGCCCTCCGTCACCGTTTCCAGTGAACTTGTCGAGGTACCTTCGACTCTATAGGTATGAAGCTGCGTGCGGAACGCGCGGGAAACAGCGCCCGCGGCGCCACCGAATCCGATAAAGGTTCGACTGGGAGAAATCCAACGAACATGGAGTCCTTGTGACTGCAGCCAGTCGGACAGGGAAGCGATGTCGTGATCAGAAAGCCCGAACCGGGTTCCCATTTCGACCGGTGTGAGCCAATGATGATATTGCGGCGAAGCTGGGTTCTGCAGTTCAGAAAGCACCGCTTCCAGTTCCTTTTCCTGCTCTGCCGATCGCGACAAAACCAGCGTCAGGTCGTTGAGCGGCAGGTCGGCGGATACCAGTCCGGTAGCGTTTTCCGGTTTTGCCCATTGCGGGTGGTGATTGGGCAGCGCAACCGTCCTGGCGGGATCGACGTAACCGGCGATCCTGTCTTCGATGCGGGTTGGGGCCTGGCCTTTCATCTCTCGGCCGGTAAGCAACAGCAAGACAAACAAGACAGATACAAATGGCAAACTTTGCCGGCGGCAACGCCGCGCAGAGGCCCCAAGGCGCATAGCATTTTGCGTCACAAAAACGTTCCCTCTGCACCTGTGTGCCGGAGACTGGATTCGACTTGCAATTTGCTGACGAGAATAGCGTAAGGAGGCGGAAAAGTCTCCAGGAAACGAAGATTTACCACTTACCGAGGAGAGCGGCTGACGATTTGGTAGACTTTCGCGATGATGAATCAAGGCATTCGTGTTGGTTTCAAAGTTTTGCTCGCCGTTGCCTGCATTCCGCCATGTGCCTTTGCGCAGGCCCCGCCCGCTCCCGCCGCTCAAAATGCTCCTGCACCTGTCTCCGCACGACCCTATCGTTCCCCAGAAGTCAATCCAGACCACAGCGCGACGCTGCGCCTGCGCGCCCCCAACGCCGAAAAAGTCAACCTGGTGCTCGAAGATGCAGTGACTCCCATGCAGAAGGATGACGATGGACTATGGTCCGTGACGACCGCCGTGCTCGCGCCCGAGGTGTACGAGTATCACTTCGACGTCGATGGGACGGCGATCATCGATCCGCGAAATACGGATGCACGCGACAACCTTCAGGATCTCTCAAGCAACCTGACGATACCGGGCACGCCGCCCATGCCTTGGGAAGCCCAGCCTGTTCCGCATGGCGTTCTGGAGCATCACTTCTACACGTCACAGGTTGTGCTCGGCCTGCCTGATAATCAGAGCGACTACTACGTCTACACCCCGCCTGGGTATCAAAACTCCGGTTCTCAGGTAAAGGACCAGCACACGTATCCGGTACTGTATCTTTTACACGGCTTCAGCGACGCCGCGGACGGCTGGTCTTCTGTGGGGAAGGCGAATTTTATTCTCGATAGCCTGATCGCATCCGGCAAGGCAAAGCCCATGATCGTGGTCATGACCCTGGGATACGGCAACATGGCCGTTCTGCAGGGTGTGCGTGATCCGGCGATCAGCGCACAGAGCGTGGACCTGTTCCAGAAGGCGTTGCTCACCGAGGTGATGCCGCAAATTGAGTCCACGTATCGCGTATCCACCAAACGCGAAGACCGGGCCATCGCCGGCCTTTCCATGGGCGGTCATGAGAGCCTGGTGATCGGCCTGAATCATACGGAACTGTTCGCGTGGATCGGCACCTTCTCCGCAGGGGCGCGTGCGAGCATTTTGTCGGAACTGCCAAAGCTGACGCCTCAGCAGGCGAATCTCCGCCTTTTGTGGATGGCTTGTGGAGTCGATGATGCGTTGCTTAAGCCGAATCGTGAGGTCATCGCCGCGCTTAAGACGGAGGGACTTCCGGTGACTGCGATCGAAACTCCAGGGCATCACCAGTGGCCCGTGTGGCGCGACAACCTGATTCATTTCGCTCCATTACTGTTTCAGAAGTAGAAGGAAGCCGTGACGAATTACGCATCGCCGCCGATGTCCCGGCCAGTCGAGGCTGAGGCATTTGTTCTTGCCGGAGGCCGCAGCACCCGCATGGGGCGAGATAAAGCTCAGCTTTGCTGGGCCGGCCGGACGCTCCTGCAAATTGCCCTGGACAAACTTCGCACGCTACCCCTGGTTGCAGAACCCCGCATCGCAGGGGCACGTGCCGAGTTGTCATCTCATGCCGCCGTCCTATTGGATATCCATCCCGATTGTGGTCCGCTCAGCGGCATCGAGTCCGCCTTGGCTGCGAGCAGCCACCCGTTGAACCTATTTCTGCCTGTGGATCTGCCACTCATCCCAGCGGCTTTTTTGCGCTGGATGCTGCTGCGGGCACAGATCACCGGCGCACTCGTGACGATTCCGCGCTTGAACGGCCAGCCTCAGCCGTTATGCGCGGTCTACCATCGCGACCTGCTACCAGCGGTCACGGCATCGCTCGACAACCATCAATACAAGGTCATGCGGGCCGTGATGCCCAGCGCGGCTGCAGTGGACGCCGCGCCAAACTTCGCCCGAGGCCCCGCCCTGCGTACGGATATGTTGGAAGACCTTTTCGACGTCGAATCGATTGCATCGGTAAATCAAAATCCGGGTAGCTTCTCTTCTCTCCCGCCGTATCGTTGGTTCCACAACTGCAATACGCCGGAAGATATGTTCGAAATGCTTTAGTCTTGAGACCATGAGCACCCCTTCCGACTCGCAACCGATGGAGAGCATCCCCTCCGGAACCCCCATCGAGATTGTGGGGGAATTTCAGCACGCTGAGGAGAGGGAAGAGGCCGCTGCCGATCATCCTCCTTATATAGCCTTCGAACATGTCTCCAAGTCTTTTGGAGATTCGCGTGTGCTCGACGATGTGAGCTTTTCCGTGGGACCTGGCGAAACGCTTTGCATTCTTGGTCGCTCAGGCGTCGGCAAGTCCGTCTCCTTGCAGCAGATCATGGGCTTCCTCAAGCCTGATTCCGGCCGGATTCTTGTGGCCGGACAAGATATTGCCGGGTTTGACGAAACCCAAATGGAATCCGTGCGCAAGAAAGTGACCATGGTATTCCAGAACGGCGCGCTCTTTGATTCGCTATCTGTCGGAGAGAACGTGGCGTTTCCTCTGCGGGAGCGTGGCCAATTATTAGAAGACCAGATTCAGCAGGTGGTGAACGGCTTGCTCGATATGGTCGGGGTTGCCGGCATGGCCGATCTTCTGCCCTCGGATCTTTCCACGGGTATGAAACGGTCTGTAGCCATCGCGCGTGCACTGTCGGCCCAACCCGAGGCTATTTTGTATGACGAGCCGACCACCATGGTCGACCCCCTCATGGCCCGGCTGCTGGGCAACCTGATCCAGAAGCTCAAGCATCAACTGCGCCTCACCAGCATTGTGGTCACACACGATATGCGTTTTGCTGAGCGATTGGCCGATCATGTCCTTTTTCTGCACCAGGGCAAAGCCTATTTCTTCGGATCCATGGATGAGCTCAAGCGGACGGAGGATCCCTTCCTCCGTGAGTTTCTCGATCTGGATAAGCTCGTCCTGCCGCAGGGCTGATCTCCCTTTTTTCTTCCTCGCCGGAGTCCCCTAATAGTAACCATCAATTGATTGTGACTTATGCTCAACGCCTGCGACCCGATGGTATGCTGACTGGGTAATGAGCCGGGTAACGCTGTTTTTTTCCGGTTGTGGTTAGCAAGTTTTGCTGGTGAACGCTTGCCGGTCAAACTCCCCCGGCGGGTTCTCTCAAAGTCTCGCTTGGTCCGGCGTAAGTCTTCGAGAGAAAAGGTTTAGCGGCTGGGGAACCAGATCTTTCGATCTCCGCGTATAGCACCTTAGTAGTGTTTTCACGAAGCCGAGCGTTCAGTTATTTTTGCGGTGCGGAACAATGCTCACCCGATCACTCTGGTTATTTTCTACTTCCGTTGACCATAGTTAATAACTAGTAACAGTACAGGGACCTTGCAGTTTGTTTCAAAGCCTGTCAGTTGCCTGCAGACTGCCCCGAAACCGGGGCGATTTGTCGGTCAGGCTTCCACGGGGACACACATGGCGACTTCCGGACTTCTCAAGCGCGTAGCGACGTATGGCCATGAAGAACTGCGGTCAGACCATGTCATAGCATCTCCGCGTTCGAATGCTCAGGGCAAAAGCGTACGGATCACCGCTCTCTGGATCCTGGGAGACGTGCTAATCGTTCTGGCCGCACTGATGATCGCCGTCCGCGGCTGGCTCGGAGAAGGGCTCTTCGGAGCCGACTCGCTTTACCGGACGAACCAAATGTATCAGAGCCACCCGGCGATCCTGATCGGCTGCCTGGCGTGGTTCACGCTCGCCCTCGTTTTGGTCAACCGCCGCTACCACCTCTACGGCCCGATGCAGATGCGAAACACTTTGCACGAGCAGCGCTTGACCATCCAGGCTTGTTTGACCGCGGGTCTGTTGCTCTCAGGAGCCCTCTACCTGGTTCGTGGCCAGGTTATTTCCCGTGGTGTCGTAATTTTGACCGTCGTCGTGACTACTGTATTGCTCTGTGCCCGCCGGCTGGTGTGGCGCATGATGATGTACCGGCGCTTCGAGCGCGGTCAGGAAACACGCAACATCATCATCGTAGGCACGGGCCGTGTCGGTCAGGCCATGCGGCATCATCTGGATAGCATTCGCCACCTCGGTTATAGCTTCAAGGGTTACGTGCATATTCCGGGCGTCGACTCGGACAATCCTGCATTGGCCGGCGATGTCCTCGGTTCCATTGACCAGGTACTTTCACTGGCCCGGCAGTTCTTCGTAGATGAGATCTTTCTTTCCGCTCCATGCGATGCCCGGGTAGTGACCCGCATCGTGGAGCAGGCGCGAGAAGCGGGCGTGGACATACGTGTGGTACCCGAACTCTACGATGGCCTCGCGTGGAATAGCCCAATCGAATACATCGGCCAGTTTCCGACCATTCCTTTGCATCGCGGGGAGACTCCGGTCGTTGGCCTGTTCATGAAGCGGATCCTCGATGTCTTCCTTTCTTCGGTGGCTATTCTAGTTCTTTCGCCGTTGATTGCCGCTCTTGCCCTGGCGGTCAGGCTCGATTCTTCGGGGCCCATTTTCTACAGCTCAGATCGTATTGGGAAAAAAGGGCGCGTTTTCCGTTGCCTTAAATTTCGCACCATGGTTGCAGATGCTGAGCGCCGCCGCGCCGAAATTCTGCACATGAACGAGCGGGATGGGGTTCTGTTCAAGGTAAGCAATGACCCGAGGATTACGCGTGTCGGCCGCATCCTCCGCAAGTACTCGCTCGATGAGCTGCCGCAGTTTTTGAACGTATTGCGCGGAGATATGAGCATGGTAGGGCCGCGGCCTCCGATAGCCAGCGAGGTCAAGCGGTATGACCTGACTCATCTTCGCCGGCTGGATGTGCTGCCGGGTATGACGGGGTTGTGGCAGGTACAGGCTCGCCAGGATCCATCCTTTGACAGTTATATTTCGCTCGATACGGCCTACATCCAGAACTGGAGCCTATGGCTCGATATGAAAATTCTGGTTCGTACGCTTTCGGTAGTTGTCGCCGGTACGGGTTCCTAGAAGCCGTTCGCTGAGCCACGTAACAGGCCGCGGAAAACTCACTACACCTTTCAAGCCTTCCCGTGGGAACGACCGCCAACGAACGGAACGGCTGTCGAGCCGCAGCAAGCATCACAGGTTGCTGAAAAGCTCAAATCTCTGAAGGGCACGGACTATTCCACCGCAGCGAGCAACCTCGCCGCAGCGAGCAACCTCGCCGCAGCGAGCAACCTCGCCGCAGCGAGCGTTACAGTCCGCGTGAAACCGAAGTCCGAAGCCCAAACCAAATTGTCATCTCGACCGAAGCGTAGCGAAGCGGAGAGATCTGCGGTTCTCTTTCGGCCAACCCTGAAGGAACACGGCCTCCTCGCCACAGCAGGCATGCATCGTGCCAATATGCTCGGCGCTTTGTGCTCACGGTAGGGCACGGCCTTTAGGCCGTGCCATCAAAGCACAACAACAGAGGGCCTTTAGGCCCTGAGGTACGCTTTTAATTCGCCGGGAACCAAAGATTCGCTCCACCTCTGCCTCCACCCATGCCCACCACTCGCGACCCAGCGACCCCAAGCGGTTGGTAGACTATAAACGTGAAGATCGCACTGGCTCAGATCAACCCCACTGTAGGAGATTTTCAGGGGAACACAAGCAAGATCATCGAATTTGCCCGGGAGGCGGCTCGCGCACAAGCGGATGTCGTCCTGTTCCCGGAACTGGCGGTGTGTGGGTATCCACCGGCCGATTTTCTCGACAAACCATCGTTTGTGGCCCGCACCGCTGAGGCAGTGGCGGAGATTGCGTCGGCCGCGACGACTGCCACCCATATGGCCGTGATCTGCGGATACGTAACCGCGGCGCCACAAGGCTCAGGCAAGCTGGTAGCAAACTCCGCGGCCTTGCTGCGCAACGGCGTGGTGGAGTTCGTCCAGTCCAAGCGCCTGCTGCCTTTTTACGACGTCTTCGATGAGCAGCGCTATTTCGCTCCAGCGGAAAGCCAGCATCTGCATGTGCTCGGTGAAGAACGTCTTGCCCTAACCATTTGCGAGGATGCCTGGAACGACAAATCGTTCTGGCCCAGCCGGCTCTATTCTGTCGATCCGGTAGAGGAGCTGATGCGTGCCGGCGGTTCGCTCATCCTCAACATCTCTGCCTCACCCTACTATCGTGGGAAGCGCGCGCTGCGCCACCGCATGCTGGCCGCGATTGCCAAGCGCCACAACGTTCCGGTGGTCATGGTGAATCAGGTCGGCGGGAATGACAGCCTGGTATTCGATGGGACCAGCTTTGCCGTTGCTCCCGATGGAGAGATCGTCGCGCAGGCGCGTTCCTTCGAGGAGGACCTGGTCTACTTCGACAGCACTGCGCTCAGCGGGGAACGCCGGGTGGGAGACCCCAGTGAAGACGCCCCGAGCGAAGACGCTGCAGTCTACCAGGCATTGGTGCTTGGCACGCGCGATTACGTCCGCAAGTGCGGTTTTTCCAAGGTGCTCATCGGGTTAAGCGGCGGTGTGGACTCGGCTCTGGTTGCGGCGATCGCCGTCGATGCCGTCGGCAAAGAGAATGTAACTACGATTGGTATGCCCAGCCAGTACTCTTCCGAAGGTTCCATCAACGATGCTCGTCAACTGGCTGAAAATCTGGACATCGCCTTTGAGACGATTCCGATTGAGCCCCTGTTTACCCAATTCACGACGGCGCTGGCTCCTCTCTTTGCGGGGACCAGGCCGGATATTACGGAAGAAAATATCCAGTCGCGCATTCGCGGCAGCCTTCTGATGGCGCTTTCCAACAAGTTCAGTGCGCTGGTGCTCACGACGGGCAATAAGTCGGAAATGTCGGTGGGCTACTGCACGCTTTATGGCGATATGGTGGGGGCTCTGGCGGTGATCGGCGATGTCGTCAAGACCGAGGTCTACCAGCTATGCCGCCACGTCAACCGCGAGCGGCTTGTGATTCCACAGGCCATTCTCGATAAAGCGCCTTCGGCGGAGCTTCGTCCAGGCCAGAAAGATACAGACTCTCTCCCGCCGTACGAGGTGCTCGACCCGATTCTGCAGGCGTACGTCGAGCGGTATGAAACACCGGAACAGATCGCCGCTGCCTACCATTTTGATCTGGCCACCGTCCGTCATGTAGTCAAACTTGTGGAGCGCAGTGAATACAAACGGCAGCAGGCAGCGCCCGTTTTGAAAGTGACCAGCAAGTCCTTCGGCATGGGGCGTCGTTTTCCCATCGCCGTAAAAGTTCAGGTATAAGCAAAGAGGTCTCTCTAGCGAGAAAGGAATTGAATGCAGCTTCGTACAACCACATGTCTTTCTATTCTGGCGGTAGCCAGCACGGTATGGGGGGCTTTTGCCCAGGCCGCTCCGCAGGCCCCGGTACCCAATGCGCCTGCAGCGTCCGCCGCGCCGGCTCCTCCCACTCCCTTTCCGCCCGTCGAGCCATCCAACTTTACGGCAACCTCTCCGACCAAAGAGACAGTGGAAGCATTTCTGCATGCCTACTGGGGATATGACCCCACCCGTGAGTGGCAGATACAGGCCATTCTGGCCACGCCTGCGACTGGTGTGAGTCATGTATTGATTCTGGTTCGCTCGGTTGGCGGCCCCAAGGAGCAGACCTCGCAGCTCTCCTTCTTCACCACACCCGACGGCAAGTTTCTCATCGCCGATACGCTGCTTCCTTTTGGCGCAAAGCCCTTCGAGGGCTTTCGCGAGACTCTTCAGTCCGGAACCAATGGACCTTCACGCGGAAACGCTTCCAAAGCTCTCGAATTTGTAGAGTTCTCAGACTTCGAGTGCCCGCACTGTAAAGAGGGGCAACCCGTAGTCGCCAAGCTGTTGGCTGATTATCCGAGCGCGCATTTCGTTTTTCAGGACTTCCCGCTGGTGCATATCCATACCGAGGCGTTGAAGGCTGCGACGCACGGTTATTGCGTCGCCAAGGCTGGCGGTAACGAGGTTTTCTTCAAGTTCGCCGATGCGTTGTTCGAAGCGCAGGCTGGCTTGGTTCCCGGCTCCTCAGATCAAACGCTGAAGGATGTCGAAACCAAAGCCGGTCAGGATCCAGCGAAGATTGCCGCCTGTGCTGACACTCCAGCCGCCAAGGATGCGATCGCGGCTTCACTCGCACTGGGCGAAAAGGTGGGAGTGAATTCCACGCCGACCATTTTCGTCAATGGCCGTCCGTTGCCTCTGCTCGGTATTCCTTACGACATGCTGCAGCGCATCATCGAGTTCCAGGCACAGCTGGACGGTATCACGGTACCGCCGGCGGTCAAGACTCCTCCGCCTCCAGCGAGGCCTGCTCCGTCGTTGCGTTAAGGAAAGGCTACTTTTGCTTACGCACAACTTGCCGGCTGAAGATGCGGAGCCAGAGTACCGCCGCCGTCTCAGCCAGCTTTCTCTGCGCCGCTCGCGGATACAGGTCCGCGAGCGGCTTGTCAGTTATGCGCGACTCGCGATCGCTGCCTGCTGTGTGATTTGGATTCTCTTTCGCGTGCGGCACTTCAGCCACGCGGACCTTCTAATCCTCATTCCTGTTGCGGCCTTTGTGCTTCTCGTAGTGGCGCACGAGAAGCTTCTGCGGGGGGTTGCTGCGTGTACACGCGCCATCCAGTTCTATGAGCAGGGGCTGTCCCGCCTGAACGGTAGCTGGCCTGGCGCCGGCGTAAGCGGCGACCGATTCCTCCCCGCTGCGCATCCTTGTGCGCGCGATCTCGACCTCTTTGGACGGGGGAGTGTCTTTGAGTTGCTGTGCACCGCGCGTACCCGTGCCGGAGAAGAAGCTCTGGCGAGGTGGCTGCTGGCGCCCGCGTCACCGTCTGAGATTCGGGAGCGGCAGGCTGCGGTCGCGGAACTCAGTGAGCGGTTGGATTTCCGCGAAAGCCTCGCCCTCCTGGGAGAAGAGGTTGTGTCCGGGGTTCACCCCGAGGCTCTGCTGGCCTGGGGCGAAGCAGAGGCAAGTCTGCCGGTGGGCTCAGCGGTCAGCCTGAAGCTAGGAACCATTCGCGTGCTCGCGCCGTTGCTTGCCGTGTCGTGGGTCGCAAGCGTTGTCGCCTGGCAGGTGTGGGGTGCATCCGAGCTGCTGGTGCTGGCCTCCACTGTGATCAATTTAAGTGTTTCCTATCGGTTTCGCGCTCATTTGAGCGAGGCCGCGCATGCCATCGAGGGTGCGGGGCATGATCTGAATCTTCTCTCGAGGGTATTGGACGCTTTCGAGCGCGAACCCTTTCGCAGTCCGAGACTGTTGCAATTGCAACAGAAGCTCCGGCGGCCGGGCATCTCTCCTTCACGCGCGATCGCGAAGCTTAACAGGATGGTCGAATTTCTGGAGTCGGCGCACAACCTGTTTGTGCGGGTGTTCGACTTCGTAATTTTTTATCGCTTGCAACTGATTCTTGCGGCCGAAGCCTGGCGTCGCCAATTTGGTCCTTCGCTTCGGCTTTGGCTTGAAACCATCGGGGAGTTGGAAGCATTAGCGGCGCTCGGTGGGTATACCTATGAACATCCTAAAGATGTGTTCCCTGAGTTGATTGAGCAGGGGCCCTGCTTTGAGGCCGAGGGGTTGGCGCATCCGCTGATCCCTTCGGATCGCGCGGTGCAGAACGATCTGCGTCTGGGGACGAATCTGCAGCTCATGATTGTGAGCGGGCCCAACATGGCAGGGAAGAGTACGTTCCTGCGCAGTATCGGTGTGAACGCTGTGCTGGCGCAATGTGGCGCTCCGGTTCGTGCGGCGAGGCTTACGATTTCCCCGTTGATGGTCACGGCTTCGATCTGTGTTCTGGACTCGCTGGAGGGCGGGATCTCGCGGTTCTACGCAGAGATCAACCGGCTGAAGCAAATCATGGACTTGACCAGGGGGCCGGCGCCCGTGTTATTCCTGCTGGACGAGTTATTATCGGGTACGAATTCGTTTGACCGGTTGATTGGCACGCGATCGATCGTAACGGCTCTTGTAGCGCGCGGTGCGGTGGGATTAGTGACGACCCACGATCTTGCGCTGACCAACATTCCTGAGGAGATTGGCCCTCACGCCATCAATGGCCACTTCGAAGATCATCTGCGGGATGGGGAACTACGATTCGACTACAAACTTTATCCCGGCATCGTGCAAACGAGCAACGCTCTGCCGTTGATGCGCTCGATTGGGCTCGACGTCTGACGGGGGCCATCCGGGAGATGGGAGCTTTAAAGGGTACGGGCTGCACAGGCTGGCGGGTGGCCCACATCATTCCTTCCCCTGAATCGTGTGTGGGTGCCCCATATCTCGCGTTTTTGCGAGATGTGGGTTTGCAGCCGATCCCGGCATGGATGCTCTCAGCCGAACAAGAGCTATGCGCTGGGCCTGGGTGACGGTCAGGAGGAATTAGAAAGCGGAGCCATGAAACATCCTGCAAACCCACATCTCAAAATCGAGATGTGGGGCACCCATCGGTGAGTAGAAGTAGATAGATGTGGGCCCGACGGAAAACCGCCCTAAGTATGGTTAGGCAAGGGAATCATGGGGCCCACGCGGCTGGCGTGGCGGCGGCGCAGCACATGGGGGGTGATGAGGATGGCCAGGTTGCTCACCGTGTATGACTTGGTGGTGCTGCTTAGAGCTGCAAAACCAGGAAGCTCAGAGAGCCCGGGTGTGCCGCTGACTGCGTTCGATTCCTGGCGGGTCAGATCGCCTACCACCAGCGCACTGGCGCCGTTGACCAGATGAATGTCTGCCTGGTAGCTGCGATTGGTCAGCACCGGGAGCCCGTTCAGGCTTGATCCCTGCAGTGCATCAATCTTCAAGTCGATCTTCATCGTCACGTCATCGGTGCGCTCGATCCTCGGTGTCACCTTCAACGTCAGGCCGAGGTCCTCATACTGCACCTGGGGAATGGGGGCCGCGGTGGCGAGGCTACCCACATTCACTCCCAGGCCGCTCAGCACGCTGGAGAGTCCCGCACTGTTAATCCCCGGGATACTCACCGACGACGAAGCAATGCTCGAATAGCTTGAGGTGGTGATGGGGTAGCGCGTGCCGCTGCGGAGTGTTCCTTCGGCGTCGTCGTCCAGCCGCAACTGGATCTGATTGAGAGAACGCGTGTCGGATGAATTAAAGCTGAGATTTCCGGTGATGCCGTTTGAAGTCAGGCCAGTGAGAGTTTGTCCATTGCCGAACGTGGCGAAGGGCTGGTTCAAAATAGAACTGCTCACTTCACCGGAGGCAATCAGAATGGCGGCAATCGCCGCGAAGTCTCCGGCGTTCGCCAGGCCGCTCGACACAATTTGCTGCACCAGGCTCGAATTGTTGGAGATGACGCTGTTTAACTCGGTGGAAACGTTGAAGACGGTGGTCGTCTGCGGCGGCTGTATGCCGACGAGTTGCGTCTTGGTGTTCTGCACCTCGTAGATCTTTACGTCCAGAAGCACCTCGCTCTTACCGTCGAGCAGGTCGGCGAGGGTGGAATTCAGCGCTTTGAGATTTCCCGGGGTTGCCCGTACCGTCATCGTGCCGCTATTCGGCTGCAATGCTGTCTGTTGTGCCCCGAGCACATTTCTTGCCAGGTTGCCGATATCGCTGTATTCGTTCGGAGTGAGGCCGGGCAGGCGAAGCGTTTCCAGAGCCAGCCGGTCATACTTGGTGTGATTCTCCTTGCTGTCTTTAGCCACCAGCACGCGCACCGGATCGAGCGGCACCATGAAGGAATGAGTCGCCAGGCTCAACAACTTCGCCGCCTGGTTGAAGTCCAAATCATCGCCGTCAAAGCGGACCGTCTGGGTCGAAAGAGAATCGTCCGTCACCACCCGTATGCCGTATGGTTCGAGCACGCGCCGCAGGATCTCCTGCTCCGTGCTTTTGATATGGAAGCTATGTACGCCGGGAAGAGGCGTCAATTCGATGGGCGGCGCCAGGCCTGCCAAAAGGCCGTCCTCCGGCGTATGTGCCGATTCCGCGAGAGCCAGTGAATCGATGTGCTGCGCGACGTTCGGATTTTTGGGATCCAGACCCCGCGCTTCCGCCAGCTTGGCGAGGGCGACATCCCGGTGGCCCAGGATTTTCGCCTTGTCGGACTCCTGCACTAATCTCGTGACCGTGTGCTCAAGTGCGATCTGCCAGTCGACGGTGTATTCAGGGTTCGATGGGTCCGCCTTGGCCGCTTTCGAGAACGCCTTTTCGGCTGCGTCGGTATCGCCCTTTTCCATGGCGCGGACGCCTTCCGCATAATGCTTTTCCGCCGCGCGCGTCTTCCTGGTCGAAGGCTCTGCTGAAGGGGAAGCCTGTGCAGTGGGAGCAGGGGGCGGAACTTGTTGGCACGGACTGCCAACCGGGGCAACGGCGCAGAGAACTCCCAGCAAGCCTATAGCAGTTCTGCGCGGAAAGGGCATGTAGTTATCCTATGGAGGCTGACGGCGTGCAGGCAAGTTACCAAGTTGCTAACCGACCGGCCGCGAACCCGGCGCCTCCTTGGAATCCCTACGAACGCACCGTCTGCCTGGTCTCAAAGACAGGACGTTCGCCGCGGGGCGGACGCTTGAGTCCACTGCGAATTTGATCGGTATCGAGCTGGAGCTCAGCAATGGTACGGCGGAGGGTATTGCGGTGCATGCTCAGCTCACGCGCCGCCTTGCACTGGTTTCCGCGGTGATTCGCCAGCACTTCCATGATGAAGCGCCGTTTGAACTCACGTACTGCCTCGTCGTATTGGATGCCACCAGCGTGCATTTGCGTCACGAGACTATCCAGTTCACGTTTCACAAAAACCTCTTTCTCTTTCTTACCCGTTCAGTTGCCGGGTTTGTGCTTGTCCCGTTCCAGACAGTACTGTGTTAGCCAGGAAGGTTGTTTATGTGCAGCGTCTGCAAACCCTGACGAATCTTCTCTCCCAATTCAAACGGTACAACGTGTGAGCCCCCGTGAGCCGCGTTCAGGAAGGCCGGAGCCAACCTCGAACGATCCAACCAGTCCTGCCGTGGCAAGAACGCCACCACGCCCATCAGAACCAGCGTGACCACAATACATCCTTTTACCAAACCAAATACAGCGCCAGCTAAACGATCCAGAATTCCCAGCCCTACGGTGCGGATGACGCTGCGTAACAACCGTCCCGCAAGCCCGGCCAGGACCATCACCACGAGGGCGATCGATACAAACGCTGCCAGATTGGCAATGTCCTGATTGTTCAAGAACCGGGAAATCCATGCGGCCAGCAATCCATAATTTGCTGCGGCAAAAAACAGGCCAAAGATCACGCCTGCAAGGGAGAATACTTCTACAAAAAATCCCTTAATAAATGCGGAAATCGTCGACAATGCCAACACGACAACGATCAAAAGGTCGGCCAGAGTCATGCGTTCACTTTCCAAAACTAAGGCCGGTGCGTTGCGGGGCCGGTCAACAAAGCTAGTGCCTGCTCATATTTTTCCTGTGTCTTGTTGACTACATTTTCGGGCAGAGCCGGCGCCGGCGGTTGTTTGTTCCAGCCGATGCTCTCCAGATAGTCGCGCACAAATTGCTTGTCAAAGGAGGGCTGTGGTCCTCCCGGTTGATACCCTTCGCTGGGCCAGAAACGAGACGAGTCTGGAGTCAGTACTTCATCGGCCAGCACAATGCCCTTCGCTGTCTGTCCAAATTCAAATTTCGTATCGGCGAGAATCAAGCCTCGTTCGCGGGCGTGATCCGACGCCTTGGCATAGATGGCGAGACTGAGGCGTCTTAACTCTTCAGCGTTTTCGCCGCCCACGCGAGCGACCATCTGATCGAAGGAAATATTTTCGTCGTGCTCACCATCCAGGCTCTTGGTGGCCGGCGTGAAAATCGGCTCCGGTAAGCGTTCCGATTCCCGAAGGCCGCTGGGTAGAGAGATGCCGCAAACTTTGCCGGTGTTGCAATAGTCTTTCCACCCTGAGCCGGAGAGATATCCCCGGACCACACACTCGGCAGGCAACATGCGGGCACGGTTGACCAGCATCGAACGGTCACGCAATTGGTCTGCGTGAGGTTTGAGCTGCGCCGGATATTGGTCTACGTCCGTTGTGACCAGGTGGTTGGGAACGATATCGCTGAGATAGTCAAACCAGAAGAGGGAAATCTGCGTGAGAACACGCCCCTTGCCCGGAATGCCTGAAGCCAGCACATGATCGAACGCCGAAATACGGTCAGTCGCAACCAGAAGGAGAAGGTCTCCCACCACGTAGAGATCGCGCACTTTGCCCCGCACGTACAACTGCAGGTCTTCGAATTCGGTGGCGATGAGTACTGGCAAGTTTCCGCCTCGGGAGATAAGCGACTTTCCGATTGTCCGAGGTGGCGGACGCTTTGTCAACGCGCGAAAACTCCGCGAAACACGCGCTGTGCAAGGGAATTCTCACGCTGGATAGCGGACTGTCAAGAGTCCGCCGCAGAAAAATAGCGGCCCGAGGGCCGCCATTTTCTGCAAGTGGGACAGGGAAGCGTCTGTTGTAAGATTTGCCTACGCCGTGGCGAGGCGACGTTCCTGATTACGTTCCCGGGCGCGGCTTTGGTTGGCATCTTCTCCGGCAAGCCGCACAGAGACGAGCTTCGAAACCCCTGGCTCCTGCATCGTGACGCCATAGATGAAATCGGCGGCAGTCATCATGCGCTTGGAGTGAGTGACCAGCAGGAACTGCGTTTCCCCGCTCATGCCTTTGAGCATGTCTGCCAGCCGGCCTACGTTCGTCTCGTCCAGCGGAGCGTCGACTTCATCCAGTACGCAGAACGGAGCAGGCTGGTATTGGAAGATACCTACGAGAAGCGAAAGCGCCGTCAGCGCCTTCTCGCCGCCCGAGAGCAGCAGCACGTTCTGCAGCTTCTTCCCTGGAGGCGATGCGACGATGTCAATGCCGCTTTCCGCCGTATTCTCCTCGTCGGTCAAGCGCATAAAGCCCTGACCACCGCCAAACAGGTTGGTAAACGTCTTGCTGAAATTCTCGTTGATACGGACGAAAGCCTCATCGAATTTCTGGCGCGTGATCTGATCGATTTCGCGAATGGTCGATTGCGTGTTCTCGATGGCGTCGAGCAGATCTTTGCGCTGCGTTTCGAGGAAGGTGTGGCGGTCCGCGGTTTCCTTGTACTCGTCGAGAGCCATCATGTTGACCGGGCCCATGGCCTCGAGTTTCTGCTTGAGTCCGCGGCAGGCTTCATCCTCTTCGCTCAGCGCGTCTCCTTCGATCCGGGTGATATCTTCCTGCAGCCGCAGCTCCGACGCTTCGATGCCGAGATCGCTCACGCAGGCTGCTTCCATGTATTCGAGTTCAACGGCCAGCTTGGCGGAGTGCGCTGTACAGGTACTGCGAGCGTCGCGGAAACTGTCCATCTCTGAACGCAAAGCCTTAAGGCTCTGCTCCAGTTCCTTGAGTTGTGCGCGCAGGGCGGTGGCTTCTTCCGTGGAACGGGCCGCTTCTTCGAGCGCGCTCTTGCGGGTTTCCGCCAGCCGCTCGCGTTCGACAGACAGTTGCTCGTTTTCGCGGGCGCGCTGTTCTTGCTCCGCTTGGGCTGAAGCCAGTTGCTGTTCTAACTGGTTGACCCGGCGCTCCAGGTCGCCGTACATGCGATCGATGCGGGTAAACGCGGCCTCCGCTCCCCGGCTGCGTTCTTCCAATCCTGCGAGCTGCGCCGAGATAGCCGCGGCCTGCTGCTGCGCCTCTTCACGTCCGCGCCGCAGGTCTTCCATATTGCGCTGCAGCTCACCGCTTTTAGCTTCGGCCGCCGCGTGTTCCGATTCCAGGCGAGCGACTTCTTCGCGCTTTTCTTCGATCACACCGTGGCGAACGGCGCGCAGGTCCTTGTTGCGCTCACCTTGAATGATCCAGTCGTTGCGGCGCCTGTCCAGCCTGGCTACTTCGGCATCCATCTGGCGCAAGGCTGCACTCTGGTTCGCGCTCTCGCGTTCCGCATTGCGCCGCTCTTCGCTGATGTGCTCAATCTGCGTGGCCAACTCGTTTAACAGGCGGGCCAGTGTTGCCGCGGTGGTTTCCGCCTGGCCCAACTCGGCTTCGACCAGATCCAGTTTCTTCTGGGTTTCGCGCAACTCACCTTTAAGCGCCAGGGGACCCTCGGCACTCGGTTTGCCACCGGTCACGGTCACGTTGTGAAAGCATTCTCCGGTAGGCGCAAGAAAGAATTCGTTCGGATTTTCGAGAGCAAGGCTCTTGGCCAGTTCGGCGTCAGGGGTGACGAAGCCATCGCGCAGCTTGGGCAAAATCACTTCCAGGGAACGCCCAAAGCCGTCGAGAACGCGGATGCAGTCCTTCAGGCGAACAACGCCGGAGCTGCTGTGCTGCCCGTCCTGCAGCGTATCAGCAGCGAACGAGAACTTGGCCTGGGAGTCGTCCGGGTGCACCAGGAACGTAGCGCGGCCATCGACATCGCTCATGAGCAGCCGCATCCCTTCCTGCGCGGCATCCCAGCTCTTCACCACAATGTAGTTGAGCTCGTCGCGTAGAAATGAGTCCACTACGGTTTCGTATTGGGTGCTGACTTCGAGAAAGTCGGCCAAGGTGCCCACGGGAGCCAGCCCGCCCCCCAACGAACGCGACTTAAGAAGGTTGCGGACGGTGTCGGTCGAATAGCTATGCCCCTCGATGAGCGACTGCAGGGAATTGCGGCGGCCGGAAAGCGTGGCCATTTCGGCGCGCAAGCGGTCTACGTTCTGCTTGGTTGCTTTCTCTTCCGTGCGACGCGCTTCCGTCTCCGCCCGCAGGGTTTGCATCTCGATCTCGAGACGTTGAAGCTGCTCGGTCACCGACTCGAACTTCATCGAGACCTGTCCACGCTCTGAGCCCAGCGAGGCGAGTTCGGCACTGGCTGAAGAAATCTCCGACGCCAACCGTTCCGCATCCTGTTCCAGGCTGTTGAGCGACTCCTCGGCGCTCATCGTCTGGCTGCGGGCCTGTCCGGCCTGGGTGAGCAACTGCATGGTGTAGCGCCGCGCAGACTCCAGTTGCTGTTCGGCACTGGTGACGGCATTGGCTGCCTGGCCGGCCTGCTGTTGCAGGCGCCGGGACTCTTCACGCACGCCGGTGGCTTCCGCCGCAGCGGTTTCCAAAAAGGAGCGGTGAGATTCGCGCTCCACCACCAGGCCCTGCAGATGCAGCCGTGCCTGTTCCAGCTCCGCCGCGCCGGCGGCGAAGCGTGATTTCAATTCGGCGATGCGTTCCTGGTTGGCGATTTCCCGCGTCGTAGCGCGTTCCAGCTCAACCGAAGCCTGATTGCCGCGGGCGTTTGCATCTTTCGCACTCGCGTCGAGCTGGTAGCCCCGCGACATGCCTGCGGAGTATTCCGCCTCCAGGGCGTTTACCTGCTCGCTGCCTTGCTCAATCTGTGCTCCAAGTTCGGCGATCTTGACGGTCAACGCAGCCTGCTCGTTGTCCATCTGCGTGATGCGGCTGGCGAGCACCACCCGCAGCCGGCCGCGCATTTCGTCGCGCAGAGCGCCGTAGCGTTCCGCCTTGGCCGCCTGACGTTTCAGCGACCCCATCTGCCGGGTCACTTCTTCGAAAATGTCATCGACGCGCGAAAGATTCTGCTTTGCCTGCTCCAGGCGAAGCTCAGAAAGACGCTTTCTGGTCTTGAACCGGGTGATGCCGGCGGCTTCTTCGATAATCGCGCGACGGTCGTGCGGTTTAGAGCTGAGCAACTGGCCGATTCGCTCCTGCTCAATGATCGCGTAGGATTCGGGACCCAGGCCCGTGCCCATGAAGATGTCCTGAATATCACGCAGGCGGCAGAGCTTTCCGTTCAGCAGGTATTCGCTTTCACCGGTGCGGAAAAGCCGGCGGGTGACTACGATTTCGCCATGGCGCGCCGCGGTTTTCTGGAACTTCCGGCGACGAACTTTGAGCGTTACGGGATTAGCCGCCTCGGCCGTTCCTTCTGTTTTTTCTGTTCTTTCTGCGGGCTCGTTTTCCTCTTCGGCGACCGCTTCGATCGGTTCGCCATCCACTTCGCCGTCCACAATGGGTCCCGGTTGCACTTCGGCAATGCTTTCTTCCGTCTCAGCCGCCCGGGTTGCGCGCAGGCTTTCCTCATCCCAGTCGACTTTTTCCGGCTCTCCTTCTGCCGGGGCGCTTTCTGGTCCGTCGAGCAGGGGACCATCCGCATAGGCCTCAGGATCGATGAGGGTCAGGGACACCTCGGCCATGCCCAGGGACTTGCGCTCCCGGGTTCCGCCGAAAATCACGTCTTCCATCTTGGTGCCGCGCAGGCTCTTAGCGGACTGCTCGCCCAGAACCCAGCTGACGGCGTCGAGAATATTCGACTTGCCGCAGCCGTTGGGGCCGACCACGACAGCGATCCCATTTCCGGGAAGAGATACTTCGGTCCGGTCGCAAAACGACTTGAACCCCAGCAATTGGATCTTTTTCAGCTTCAACATGGAGCTATTCCTTCCGCCGCCCGGAAACCGGCGCCTGCAGCGCGGCGACGACTGGCCTTAGCAATGACTCTAGCGTTGACGTACACATGAAGCAACATGAAGACCCCAACATGTTGTGGATAAACCGTACATAGCCCAATGCATAGGCCGCATGAGCATCCGGCCTGCACCTGATCGGGTAACAAGGCTTACCGGGGAGCGCCGGTACAGGCGTTTCCCGAAAGGGAACCAATAAGTTAAAGGCTAGCCCGGTAAATGCAACCTTACAAGTGACGTTTGGGGCACATAGCGCGGACGTGTTAGGGATGGCTCGGTCACGCGAAGGCGGGGTAAACGTCAGATGTGACATCAGTTAGAAGACGCCGTGGCGAACGTTGCCCGACCATCGAGAAGCCCCGGACTGCCCCCAAAGCCTGACCCAAAAGCCCGGGTGGTCCATTCAAGCCCGCTGTTGGTTTAAGTGGGGTACACCCCTAGCCACAGTATAAATACGGTTCTGCATAAACCGAACCGAACGCCGCACAACAACGGAACCGCCCGACCTGACCCGGCTTGCCGTGGGAGTGGCGGCTGAAAATTACCCAGGATGCAATCCTGGGGGCCGTCATCCCAAACAGGGAACCAGCCCCTCTGGCGCAATCAAGGCTTCATGGTAGGCCGCAGAAGCACTTCGCTGACGAAGGATGTCGCCGGCTGGGTCACCAGCATACCTACCACCTGGGCCACGTCCTCGGGTTGGACCATCTTGGTACGATCTTTGCCGCTGCCGCCGGAGCCAAACTGGGTATTCACTGAGCCCGGGGCGATCACCGAGACCCGCACGTTGTACTGCCGCAGTTCTTCCGCGACCGAATATGTGAGTCCGTTCAGGCCCCACTTCGTTGCGGCGTAAGCAGCGCCTTCGGGCAAAGTATTTTTTCCGGCAAGCGAAGAGATATTAATGATGTGCCCGAACCTCGCGGCGATCATCATGGGAGCGAGCGCACGGATGAGAAGGTAGGGCGCGCGCAGGTTGGTATCCATCATCTGGTCCCATGCCTCGACGGGCAGATCCACCAGGGGCTTGCGCAACACACCGATACCCGCATTGTTCACCAGGATGTCACAGCGGCCGCATTGCTCCTTGACCTGCTGGCCAAACGTGGAAACCGCCTGTGCGTCGGTCAGGTCGCAGGGTAGCGCGATCGCTTTGCCGGCCTTCTCAATCAGCGAATCTCGAACCTGCTCGAGCTTTGCCCGGTCACGCGCGGTGAGGACGACGGTTGCGCCCATGCCCGCGAGCCTGTGTGCGATCGCCTCTCCGATGCCGCGCGCTGCGCCGGTCACCACGGCTACCTGGTCTTGCAAAATGCCGGTCATACGCGTTGCGCCTCGTCTGAAATGGGATGCGACTATGTTCGCTGGGCGCAAGGCGAAGTGCAAGTCAGGGCGTAACAAAGTTGGGCTTACTTGTCAGAAGGGTCAACGATTTCTATAATCCATCAGCAGCTCATTGGAAAGACTCTGGTTTTCCGTCCCCGGGTCCCTCCTCAGGGCAAAGGATCAAACCGTTTAGACCATACTCAAATTTTCCGGTAATCATCCCATCAAGGATGAGAGACTTTTCGCTATATCGTTGTGTTGCTGAGCCCCGCATTTTGATACCCGCATCTTCTAGGAGCGTTGCATGAAGAAGTCCGTCGTTGCTTCCTTGTTGGCCTTGGCCACACTCTTTCCGGGAACTGTGTCTATGGTCTACGCCCAAGGCGCTCAGTCCGGTCAGATCACCATTAAAGATCCCGCTGAATACAACGACTACACCAACGCCGTTGGCCAGTCGACGCCGGCAGCCAAGGCAGCAGCCATCGAAGCTTTCATTACCAAGTACCCGAATTCTGTAGTCAAGAACGATCTGCTCGAGCAACTGATGGCCGCTTATCAGGGCACGGGTGACACGGCCAAGACGATTGATGCGGCTGACCGGCTCCTCGCGGTCGATCCGGGTAATCTTCGCGCCCTGGCGATCTCGGTCTATCTCGAGAAGTCACAGGGTACGCAAAAGTCGTCCCCGGCTGAGGCCCAGCCCCTGCTCGACAAGGCGGCAGCTGCGGCTCAGACCGGCCTCAGTGCAACCAAGCCGGCCAACATGTCAGACGCCGATTTCCAGAAGCTGAAGACGGCCAGCATTCCGATTTTCGAAAGCGCGATCGCGCTCGATGACGAGAACAAGAAAGATTTCCCGGGAGCCATCGCAGCGTTTATGGCGGACTTGAAATCGTATCCGGATGCGACCCTGACCCAGTCGGGTCCCGGACTCAATGACACCTATCTTCTCGGCCAGGCCTACGCGCAGCAGACGCCGCCCGATCAAAAAAATGCAGCCTGGTTTCTGACACGCGCTGCCCAGTTTGCTCCCGACCAGGCGAAGCCGACCATCGAGAAGGCCGCCGAGTATTTCTACAATAAGTACCACGGCAGCATGGACGGCTATCCGGCAGTGCAGGCGCTGGCGAAGACCAATCTGTTCCCGCCGGCAGAATACAATCCGACTCCGGCTCCGCCGCCGCCATCGCCCGCCGACCTGGCTGCTCAGACCGTGGCTTCCACGCCTGAACTCAAGACGCTCAGCCTGGCTGATAAGGAATTCATCCTTTTCAACGGCAAGTCGGAAGATGCGCAGAAGGTTTGGGACGTGATGAAGGCCCAGCGTGTGGAAGTACCTGGCACGGTCATTGAGTCCACTGCGACTTCCGTCCAGGTAGCGGTTACGGAAGACAATAAGCAGAGCAAGAAGGCGGACTTCACGATCAACATGAAGACCCCGCTGAAGACGATGCCTGCGATCGGCGCGACCGTCACCTATGACGCCACGTTCGATTCGTACGTCGCTAACCCGCCGATGATCACGCTGACCGATGGTGAGCCACCGGCCAAGCCCTCGGCGAAAGCGCCTGTCCACCACCACCCGGCCGCTAAGTAGTAGCCGGTAAACAAGAAAGGGGCACTCCTAAGGGAGTGCCCCTTTTTCTTTCCGTGGGTTTCCGCCGTCCATCCGCCGAATGGAATTGGTTCCGACCCGCCGCGGGATCGAAGCAGGCGTTCTCTCCAAACAGATTTGTCATCTCGCCTGCCCCGGCTTGCCGTGGGACCGAAGCGTAACGAAGGGGAGAGATCTGCGGTTCGGCCTGTTTCTGCACCGGCCGTCCAAGTATCAAGAGGAGTTCCGCCCGTATCGCAATCGAGCAGAAGGCCTCGACCCGGATGCTAAAGTGAAGAAGTCGATGGCTCTCTCCTCCTTCATCTTGCGGCCTCTATTATTTGCGGCTTTAGCCGCGCAGATCTGCTCTGCGCAACAGCCTAAGGTTTCAACGCAGGATGTGTTTCCCGGCATTTCCGCTACTCCAGCCAAGGACGATTTTCCGGGTGTGACGGCAATGCCGATCGAGAACACGCCATTGGCCGGCACACCGTCCGTTCTATCCCTCGACCGTCTCGACCCGGAGCAGATGAGTGCGGCCGACCACGATGTGGTTTCGAACCTGAGTGCCGAGCTCTCCCGGCAGGCGGCCTTCTCCAATTTCGATATAAGCAATCCCGCCTGGCACTATCAACAGGTTGTATGCCCGGCGTTGCCTGACTACGTATTTCTTTCGTTCCTTCGCGGGGCGGACGAGAGCGGTTCCTCGCGCTTTGCCGCGATGCTGCCGCGGGACAGCGCGAAGGTGCGCATCATCTCCACCTATGCTCACGGCCTCTTGCCCTTCGATGCCTCATGGAATCGCCCCAGCAGCTTTGAGGTGTTCAACGAGATGCTGGGCCAGGAGCGCGGGAAGGTTCCTGTGAGTCACGCGCCGAACTGGCTGGTCATCGGACTCTGCTATGCGGAACTGAGTGGCTATCCGGTGCAGGTGCTCAACCCGACGCCAAACCCGGATCCCACGTTGGACGCGCTTCGGCTGGATGCCAATTGGCCACAAATGACTGTGCAGCCGGATCAAAGTGCGGATGTGAACTTCAGCGATGTATCGCGTTCTAGGTACACCACCAACTGGAACCTTCACTTTGACCGCCACGGCCAGATCACCGGAGTGAACCGTTCGGCCGTTCGCCAGCCGTCAGCGATTGCCCTGAAGCCCTGAAGCCGAATCCCTCGCGCAATTGGCCAAAGAAAACGCGTTATACGCGGTAAGTCCCCTGACAGGGGTGGGTAGGGCTCTGCCCGTAGTATTGGATACGCTTTAGAAGGATTAAGTAGCGGATTTTCTACGCGAGGCTTTTCTCAAAACCCTTTCCTCGTGACCAACTGACCGGGTGGCCCATTCAAGCCTTGTTTTGGCTTGGGGTGAGGAGTCAGTGCGCTCGAAACGGCCTCTGTTGCAACCGCCGCCGGGGGACCGGCCAAAAGTGGCGAGCCAGGCCGCACCTTGACCGGTGAGCCAGGATCATCGGGGCGGAGAAAAACGTTCTCGCCGTCCCGCATCCCCACGCACTCCCCCCGTCGCATTCACTGCCATTTAGGCAAGCTCAGCGTACGAGACCTTGGGGAAATCGATCTCCACGTCCGTCGCGATGTTGAAGTAGTTGGTGAATACATTCAGGGCGACATGGGCGATAATTTCCGCCACTTCACCATCCGAGAAGCCGGCCGCGCGAACAGTCTGCACGTCCGACTCCGTGACCTGTCCTTTCGTAGCAAGCACGCGCTTGGCGAACGTCAGCGCCGCCGAGGTCTTGTCGATGTCGCCGGCGCCCTTGCGGCTCGCAATGACCTGCTCCTGGCTCAGACCGGTCATCTTGCCGATGGCGGAGTGGGCAGACAGGCAGTAGTTGCAGTGGTTCTCCTGCGCGATGACGAGAGCGATCTGTTCGCGCAGTTTGGCGGAAAGAAGCCCGCCAGAGAGCGCGCCGCTAAAGTTAAGATAGCCCTCAAGGACGGCAGGCGAGTTCGCCATCACGCCGGCCATGTTGAGGTCACGGCCAAGCTTGGACTTGACGGCATCAAGAAGGTCTTTGGATTTACCGGAGGCGGTCGAGGGACTGAAGGTCTGGAAACGTGACATAAAAGTTCTCCTGTTAGGACCCATAGGCCCGAATCGTTTGTTTCTGTTTTGTTAGATACCGACCATTCGGTAAGGTTCCAAATTGTTTTTATTGAATCCCAACCGAATGATCGGCATATACATGGGGAGAGGCAAATATGGCGCACCGCACACTCAGCGACCAGGACTTTATCGCGACGGCACTCGATTTGTTCCGCACCTACGGTTACGAGGGTGTGAGTTTAAGCCAGCTATCCGATGCCACGGGACTGGAAAAGGCGAGCCTCTACTACCGCTACCCCGGTGGCAAGGACGAGATCGCGATGGCTGTCACCCAGGAGGTGATCGGCTGGTTTCAAAAGAATGTCTTCGCGCCGCTGATCGGCGACGGACCCACACGGAAGCGTGTGGCCATCGTGGCCGACAACCTGCGGACCTTCTACGCGGGCGGAAACAAGTCCTGTATTACGGATGTCTTATCGATACCATGTGGATCGCCAGAACTGAAAGCGGGCCTTAAGTCGGCGATGCAGGCGTGGATTAAAGCCTTTACCGAGGTTGCTCGCGAGAGTGGCATGTCCCTCTCGGTGGCGAAGGCAACAGCGGAACAGGCCGTGTTGCGTATCGAAGGTTCGCTCGTCCTCAGCAGGGTTCTCGGAGAGACCACGTTATTCGAGCGCACGGTCAAGCTGCTGCCCGACTTGCTCACGACTGCCTAAGAAGATCCCCCGTCGTTTACGGCGGAGATACATGCCCCTGCTTTGGCAGGACATTTCAACCACTTATATCTGGAGGGCGCCATGAACAAAAGCAAAACAGCAAATCAAGGAACGGAAGGAATGGCCATCGTACTTGGCGGTTCCAGTGGAATGGGCAAGGCTGTAGCCCAGTTGCTGCTTCAGGACGGGATAGAAGTCCTCATCACCGGAAAAAATGCGGAGAAGCTGAAGGCCGCCGTTTCGGAGCTTGGTCAATTCGGAACGGTTGAAGGAGCCGTCGTCGATCTTTATAACGAGGACAGTCTGACGGCGTTTTTAAAGCAGATCGGCGCCGAAGATCGGCATATCTCATACCTGCTCAACGCGCCTGGCTACTTTTCTCCTTTGCCTTTCCTGGACCATCAGCCCAGCGACTACGACCGCTACATGAAGATCAATCGAGGCATCTTTTTTATCACGCAGGCTGTTGCAAAGAACATGCGGACGCACAACTCCGGTTCCATCGTGAATATCGGCTCCATGTGGGCGAGACAAGCGATTAAGGCAACGCCCTCTTCCGCTTACTCCATGGCTAAAGCGGGACTCCACTCGCTGACGCAACATCTCGCTATGGAATTAGCCGAGTACGGAATTCGCGTCAATGCAGTATCGCCCGCCGTGGTGGAAACGCCGATCTACGGGGCATTCATCGAGCCGGCTCAGATCAAATCGACGCTCGTTGGATTCAACGGCTTCCACCCGATCGGGCGCATCGGGCAACCAGAAGACGTTGCGTCTGTCATTCGCTTCCTCTTTTCGAACGAGGCGAGCTGGGTGACCGGAGCCATTTGGGATGTCGATGGTGGCGTGATGGCCGGGCGGAACTGAGTTGCTTCACGAAGCGATCCCGTCAGTGGTCCTGGGTATCCAGATCCCCCCGCGCAGACCTACCAGAACATGTCTCTGTTGACAGGCGCTCCTGCTTCGATGGCATTTGCATTGAGCTCCACGTTCACGATACCCTTGGCGGCCGGGGGCACAGGAGGACTGCAGGTGTACTCGGAGACCGAGTTGGAAGGGAATACGCAGAATATTCCTGAGGGCCCTGCCGTCTTATCAAAGAGTCTGCTTTCGACCGCGATCACCCAAGTGGCCTGGGATCTAAACAACCTTTACGCATTTAACGGTCAACAGCTATATGTCTTCTACTCCACCGAGGGAATACCGGGCGGCGTTCCCAATACTCTTAGTACGGGAGCCCCGTTCGCGATCAGCGGTTCAAATATGGTTGTCGTCCCCATCAGCGTGGAATAGGAATCACGCGCTGTGACCCACTAGAATGCCGCTTTGACACGGCGACCGGCTTTAGTGCAAGTGACCTATGTGCGCCTTCATAACATGTCGGGCGATGGATGCCGGCCAATACAACGGAGTTGACCTCTTATGCGCAAGATTATTTCGATATCATCCGTTTCCTTCCTTTTACTCGCGCCCTACGCGTGGCCGCAGGCCAGCAAAATCCCGGTCGCCCGGCGGGGCCCGAGTGTCGCCGTTGGTAGCCAGGGCGTGGTTGTTTCCGGCAAGCCTGCCGCTACTGCGGCCGGCATCAAGATTCTGGAGCAGGGCGGAAACGCCGCCGACGCAGGCGCCGCTACCCTGTTGGCACTCTCCGTAACCTATGTGGGCGCGTTCTGTGTGGGAGGAGAGGTTCCTATTCTGGTTTACAGCGCTGACCAGAAAAACGTGAAGCTGCTGGAGGGACAAGGGGAGGCGCCTCGCGACCCCAAGGCCATCGCCTGGTACATGAAACACGGAATCCCGGACGGCGACGTCAAGGCAGCCGCCGTGCCCGGCACCATCGATGCGATCGTCACCCTGCTGAAACTCTACGGAACCAAAAGCTTCGAGGAGGTCGTGCAGCCGACGCTGGCCATTCTGGACGCCGGCGGCCCCACTTGGTATATCGATACCGGCAGCGGCAAGAGGATCGAAACCGGCGTGCACTGGCAGGCGGATATGGCGGTAACCTTTCGCAAATTGGTGGACTCCGAAAAGGCAGCGAAAGGCACGCGGCAGCAGAGACTACAGGCCGTCTCCGACCGTTTCTATCGCGGTGACATCGCCGCCGCCCTGGAAGCCTGGTATATCGAAAAGGGCGGTTTCCTTCGCAAGGCGGACTTGGCCGCGCACAAAACTCCGGTGGTGGATCCGCTCGAAACCACATACCGTGGCTACACGGTCTATAAGGCCGGTCCGCTGACGCAGGGTCCTTATCTCTTACAAACGCTGCGCCTGCTGGAAGGCTTCGACCTGAAGAAGATGGGCTTCAATTCAGCGGATTACATCCACACGGTGATTGAAGCGGAGGAACTGGCGCTGGCCGATCGCGACGAGTATTACGGCGATCCGAACTTTGTGAGAGTGCCGATGCAACAGTTGCTTTCCGATCAGTACACCAAAATGCGTCGCGAGCTTATCGATCCGGAAAAGGCATCTCTCGAGCTGCGGCCGGGCGACCCTTACCATATGAAGCCGACCAAGCCACCCACCATCACCGGCCCCTGGCATGGCGGAACTACCGTCATGTGTGTGACCGATAAGTTTGGAAACGTCATCGCCGCGACTCCCAGCGGCCTGTCAAGCACAGCGGGTGTGGCCGGACGCACGGGCATTATTCACGGAAGCCGGCTCAGCAGCCTGAACACGTTTGCGGGAACTCCCGATGTGATCGAGCCCGGCAAGCGGCCGCGAATCACGCTGAGCCCAACGCTGCTTTTCCATAACAACCATCCCGTGATGGCGATCTCGGTAGCGGGCGGCGACCAACAGGATCAGGCCGCCATCCAGGTCATTCTCAACTACGTGGAATTCGGCATGAGCCCCGAGGAGGCATTTAAGGCGCCGCGCTTCTCCACCACGCATTTCATCAGCTCCTTCGGCCAAGAGCGCGCCGAACTGGGCAGTCTCTCTGTTCCCAACGCCCTGCCCGAAGAAGTGCAGGCCGGCCTGAGGGCTAAAGGCCACGTGGTTACCGCCAGCCGCGGCGGAGTGGGCGGAGTGGCGCTGATCGGCATTGACCCCGAGAATAAGCAAGACACTGCTGTGGGTCCAGCCGCCGGCAAAATGGAATGAGGTTTTGGGGATAGGAAGCTGTGAAGAATTCATTATTTTGACGATTTCGACGGAAATGGGGTTTGGTTCTGGCGCGATGGCCTGATCAGCATGAAGGGATATTGACGACACAGTGCGCTATAGAGCTTCCCTGCGCCTGTTTTGGGATGAGAACGGCTAACGAAGGCTTTTCTGTGAGTACTTAAGCAGCAGTTGCTACTGCTGCTGCATTGAGCTTGCGTCGTATGCTGAACCAGCGAATGATGTTGTAACTAAGGCATGCCCAAGTAGCCTCCATCGAGGTCTTCTCTTGTCCCCGGCATCGAAACTGGCGAAGTCCACATCGCTCTTTGATCCAGGCATGCGGGAACTCAGCGATCTGGGATCGTTGGCGGTAAATTGCTTTTGCCTCTTCGGTCTCCATCTTGGCTTTGAAAGCCGCAGTTGCAGCAGGATCCTCGCTGCGAGTGATGGATCTTACCCATTCAGGGCCCTTCTTCTTAGGGCCGCACGGATCACGCAGTGGACAGCAACGGCATGCTGCTTTCGGTGCTCTGTAGACTTGCGTGCGCACACCGTGCTCGCTGTTCTTTACCACATGGAGAGTCATTCGTTGGCCAGCGGGACAAACATAGACGTCCAGCTGAGCGTCGTATGGAAACGCGCTACTGATAAATTCTCCACCGCGGCCATGCGCGTCATGCTCGGTCGGCTTCCAGCTATCCTGCCAGGAACCGTAGAAATCGACCTTAAACGCTTCCGCGGCTTTCACCGAGGCATGATTGGTATAGTCACCATCGGCCACGATCTGCTTCGGTAAAGACTCCACAGTTTCCTGGCAGCGACTCAGAGCCGGTTCCAATTGGCGATAATCGATGGCATCGGTGGTCGCTTCCACATTCACAATCAATCCGTGGGTGGTGTCGGTAACCAACTGTACGTTGTAGCTGGGAACGGTGCCCCCCTCACCGTTTCTCATCACATGAGCCTCGGGGTCGGTGGTAGAGGCTCTGGCTACGTAGTCATCGCGATCGTGTTTCTTGCTCTGCTGCAGGCGCTCGACTTCACGAAACGCCGCCTCCAGACGGCTGACACGTTGCCTCGCGGCTCGGCGCTTGGCGGCGGATTGACGTTTGGCCGTTTTCTCTTCCTCCGCGGCCTGTTCGTTCATCTTCTGCACTTGCTCTCGCGCCAGAGCCAAATGAGCTTCGATCTTTTCCTTGCGTCGAAACGTATTACCGCTGGCATTGGCCTTGATCTTGGTGCCATCCAACGTGACCCGCTGCATGGTAATCAGCCCCTCTGCGCTGAGCATGCCCACCACTTGCACAAACAGACTCTCCAACCCCTCCTTGTGACCAGACCGGAACCCCGATAGAGTTCGATGACTGATTGGCTGCAATCCGCACAGCCACATAAATCCAGGCTCATAGGCACACTGGCGTGCAATTTCACGTGCCGAGCTAATCCCTTGGCTGTAGCCGTATAGCCATAAACTGATCAACAACTGCGGTGCTGTGTGGTCGCGGCCAGCACGCCCCTCCAGCGACGCGATCTTGGCATGATACAAACTCAGATCCATGCGCCCTACCAGGTGCCAGATCGAGCGAGCACTGTGGTCTTCGTCGATCAGTCGCTCGACGTCAAGGGTATGCAAAACCAGTTGAGACCGGTCAATCGAAGCCAGGCGATGCGGAGGCGGAGCTGGCATATCGCTCATGCCCTCATTCTACGAGGGGCGCGTATACGTAACACTTACTGTATGTGTACATTCGTCAATTTCTTCACAGCTTCCTGTCCCGCCCAAGCCTGTCCCGCCCAAGCCTGTCCCGCCCAAGCCTGTCCCGCCCAAGCCCGTCCCGCCCAAGCCCGTCCCGCCCAAGCCCGTCCCGCCCAAGCCCCGCCCAAGCCCCCATGTTTGAACTTGCACTTCTACCTGAATCGCTGTAGCCTCCCCTGTAGAAGTGAAAGGGGTATAGATGCCTTCCGCCCGCATTGACCTTCCGCAAGGAACTCTGGACCTGCTCATCCTGCGCACTCTAGCGCTCGGAGCCCAGCATGGGTGGGCTATCTCGGAGCGAGTGCAGCAAGTCTCGAACGACGTCCTGTGTATCCAGCAGGGATCGCTGTATCCGGCGCTGCATCGACTTGAGCGACGCGGATGGATCAAAGCCCATTGGGGAACGTCAGAAAACAATCGTCGCGCCAAATACTACGAACTGACCAAGAGCGGCGATAAGCAGCTCGAGGTCGAGAAAGGGGCCTGGGAGACGCTGACACTTGCAGTCGCCCAGGTTTTGGAAGCAGTTTAGGAGGCGGCAACCCAATGTTCAGCGACCTTCGCATTCGTTTTCGTTCTCTCTTCCGCAGTACCGCCGTTACCCAGGAGATCGATCAAGAGCTGCAGTTCCATCTCGGGCAGCAGATGGAGAAGTATCTCCAAGCCGGCTTGACGCCCGAGCAGGCCAGGCGCCGCATCCGCCTGGAGTTCGGTGGCGTGACCCAAATCAAGGAAGATTGCCAAGAGGCGAGAGGGATCAGCTTCGTCGAGCACATCGGGCAGGATGTTCGTTATGCAATGCGGACGTTCGGTCGCACGCCGGGCTTCACCGTCGTAGTGGTGATCACATTGGCACTTGGCATCGGGGCCAACACCGCCGTGTTTAGCTTGATCAATGCAGTACTGCTAAAAATGCTGCCGGTAAAAGATCCGGAGCAACTGGTGCGATTCAGCAAGATCCGTCCGTTGGACGGCCAGATCGATGGTTTCTCTTATCCTGAGCTCGAGCGATTCCAGCATGAGACCCGGAGCTTCTCTGGGCTCCTCGCCTTCGCCAATCTGGGCGGCGTGAACGTTGAAGTGAACGGGCGCGGCGAAATCGCCAATGGGCAGGTCGTTTCCGGCAACTACTTTTCCACTCTCGGAGTCTCCGCCATCCTCGGGCGCACCATCTCTCCGGTGGACGATCAAGGGAGTACCGTGGCTGTCATCAGTTACAAGTATTGGCGCGAGCGCCTGGCCGGTGATCCTGTGGTGGTGGGCAAGAAAATCGTCATCAACAACTATCCCTTCACCATCATCGGTGTCACGCCACCGGAGTTCTCTGGTCTCCAACCTGGGCAACCCATCGACGTCTCTGTCCCGCTGAAGATGATCGCGCCGCTTCGCCCGGAATATGCCATGATCGGCACTCCCTACAATGTGCTGACGTGGCCTACTCGCTCCGCGTTTCTCATCATGGGTCGACTACAACCCGGAGTGACCGCCGCCATCGCGGCCGCTCGCATAGAGCCGCTGTTTCGGGAGGCGATGAACGAGGAGGCAAGGGGTCTGGCAGGAACGCCGCTGGACTCCCGGCCAGAGCGCGAGAATCATCGACAAGCGAGGCTGCAGCTGTCGGCGGGCGGACGAGGCCTGGCCGCTCTTCGTGAGCGCTTTTCGAAACCATTGTGGATACTAATGGCAGCCGTTGGGCTGCTGCTGCTGATTGCCTGCGCCAACGTGGCCACCCTGCTGCTGGCGCGAGCCCAATTTCGACAGCACGAAATGGCCGCGCGGCTGGTATTGGGAGCACGCAGGCTGCGGCTGATGCAACAGCTAATCACGGAGGGCATCTTGCTGGCTCTGGCAGGTGGGGTGCTCGGAATTGTTTTGGCGTTCTGGGCGAGTGGATCCCTGATGGCTCTGATGAGACATATGGGGACGCAGATCGTGCTGTCGGTGCAGCCCGATCTGCGGGTGTTGGGATTTACTTTGGCGATTTCGGTGTTGACGGCGATTCTCTTCGCCCTGATTCCAGCCTGGCGACTAGTCCGGACGGACATGGGATTGGCCCCGAACGTTCGCGGCGCCGGCCAGAGTGCGGAGCGTCCTCACACCACAAAAGCATTAATTGCCTTACAGGTCGCGGCATCGCTGGTGTTGATGGTGGGGGCAGGGCTGCTGGTGCGTAGCCTGCAAAACCTGAAAAACTTCTATCCCGGCTTTCGTACCGATAACGTTCTGCTGTTCGATGTCGATGCGCGGCTGCTGGGATACACGGTTGCGCAGACGAATGCCTTGTACCGGAGGTTAATCGATCAGATAGACGCTCTTTCCGGAATACGGAGGACGAGTTTTTCGATGAATTCACCGTTTTCGGGTGGCTTCGGCGAAACCTCGCCAACGATTGAGGGCTATCAACCAGCTTCTGGTAGCCCGCCCCTAGTTGTCGGCCTAAATACCCTGGGCCCCCACTACTTCGAAACGCTTGAAACGCCGGTCCTGCTGGGGCGCGATTTTACTGGCGACGATAGTGCCAACGCACCCAAGGTGGCGATCATCAACCAACGTCTGGCACACGACATCTTCGGCGGCACGAGTCCGATTGGAAGACGCCTCAGCATCCCGACATATGCTGGAGACAAAAGTTGGTATTCCATTGTCGGCGTCGTAGCCGATGCAAAGAGCGAGGATTTGCGAGAAGCAGTAAAGCCCACGATCTATGTGCCTACGGAGCAGACTGTGGTGCCCGTCGGGGTGACCTTTGCAGTGCGAACCGCGAGGGACGCCGCGGCGGAGGCGCCCTCCGTGCTCCATGCAGTTGCCCAGGTGAACGGCCGGCTATCACTCAGCGGCATGAAGACGTTGAACGACCAGATGGACGAGTCCCTGCTGCAGGAGCGGCTGGTCGCATCTCTGGCCGGCCTGTTTGGGATACTTGCAGTGTCGTTGGCTTCTGTCGGCTTATACGGTGTGATGGCCTACACGGTGAGCCGTAAGACGAACGAGATCGGGATCCGGATGGCGCTCGGTTCGGGCCGCATCCAAATTGCAGGATTGGTTCTGCGAGAAGCATTGCTGATGGTGCTCGCCGGTCTTGTGCTGGGCATACCTGCTGCGCTAGCCACCGCGCGCCTGATGCGTAGCCAACTCTACGGGCTCGGCCCGTATGACCCGATGACCGTGCTCTTTGCCGTTGGTCTGATGACAGTCGTCGCAGTGCTGGCTTGTTATCTGCCAGCCACACACGCGATGCGAATCGATCCGATGGCGGCGTTGCGATATGAGTAAACGGGGGGTTCGGGACAGGGGGTTCGGGGGTTTCGGGACAGACGAAACAATCACCATCGGAAATGACCCGCACCCGCGTTGGGTGGGAGTGAGGTCGCCCGTCGGCGCCAACGGCCGGCTCAGAACCGTGGGGGGTTACTTCGTCTGTCCCGAAGCTCCCGAAGCTCCCCGAAACTCCCAACTGAATACGTCACGACTGAATAAACGTTCAATTGGCAGGTCGCACGGAAAGAGACGGGCAGGCGGAAACCTGATGACAAGCGGGCCGTTTACCTAGGTAATACTATATCGGTCACGGTTACGTTCCGTCTGTCACCGGGTTCTTGGGGTTTCCCATCTGTCCCTCTAGCGGGTGGTGGTGGCAACCGCTCTTTACACACGTTTGCGCTATTCACTAATGGCAGCGAGAAGCCCCTGACCCTAACCTATACGGCGTACGCGAGTAACGCGCGTGAGGTCGAGCGTACGGCAATACCAACGCCTGTGCTTCAGGGGCATGAAACCCAGCTTTTAGATCTCAGCCAACTGCGCACGATGCTAGTCTCGGCACCCACCCGCGTCGGGCTTACGATGGAGTACCTCGGATCTCCCGGTGATCTAGTGGCAACAGTCTTCTCGCTTGACGACTCCGGGATGCTTGTTACTGAAGCGTCAGGAACTATATTGCCTGCTGGCGAGACGCATACAAACTATTGGGACTCTGCACCGGGGCACATAGTTCGACATGCCGTGCAACATGCTTCCGCTGGTAGCACAACTCGCGCCACGCTGTATTACCAAGGAACATTAGGAATCAACACGTACTTCCGAGACATTCAGCGCGGGTCGACTGAACAGGTAGATGTATGGAATTTGAGCCAAATATTTAGCCATGGAGTGGCGGACGCGCGAGGGCGGATAATCCCTGAAGCGGTCGACAGCGGACTCGTAGCTGTCACCAGTGCAAGTACATCAGCAGCGCCACTTACTGAGTTACGCTTTTCTGAGTGTATGGGGTTGTGCAGTAACGATTTCGAAGTGGGTGCCACATCAGATAGACTTTCCGGAGAGCCCGAATTTACCAGCACTCCTACGGCGGACGCAAGCCCATTATGTCCAGGCACTTGCTATTACCCTATAAACTGGACGCAGACGTCATGTACGGTGGGCGGTCCTACTCTTACCACTCTTTTCTTTGATTACACTTGGCAGTCTAGTTCAGGCAATCTCGCGTCTCTTAGTAACTGCACAATATCGGAGCTAGTTACTTTTCCGGGCGCAAACCCATATTTTCCGCCTAGCCCCCCTTTTCCTGCTTATACGCAAGGAGTACCCAACCCTACAATCCTGCCTCCGAAGGGTATACCTGGAACAGTTGGCAAGGCAACAGACGTAATTACTACGACAGGAACGTTTGTCCGACCATATAATCAGGGCGCAAAAGATACAATAACGGCGACGCAATATTATCGCTACAGGTGTTCATGCGTAGGTGGCGGCGCGTTTCAGAACCTTGAGGGCCCTATTTCAATAGTTCGCCAGGTCCATATCTTGAATGTGCGTGTTCCACCGCCTGGCGGTCAGTGGCAGTTTACGGTCACTAAGTCTGGATGCTCCGCTTCACTCAATTTGGGTCCGGGAATAATATCTAAGTAGCGAACCGGTGACTTGAATAGAGTAGTCTAGAGCATAAAGGGAAAGGGGGGGGAAATGGCTAGACGCGTGGTCTCTTACATCATACTTGCCAGTTTGGCAGTATACCTACCATCTACCGGGTCGGCTCAAGAACGCCAAGTGGATGAAGTATTGTCTCAAGAAAGCCAGGTGGATAAAGTAATGGCTGCGATCCTACAGGACTGGGAGTCTATCCATCCCGGTGATAGCCGAGCCCGCCTCGAAAAACTGTTTACTCCTGAGGGAGGGCTAAGCTCACCCTTCGAAAGGACCTATGTCTCACTCCGTTGCTCTTATGTGAAGGTAGATATTAAATTTCGCGAGGTGGGGACTGGAGAAGGCGTCCACGCCACATACGTCGTGGAGTCTTTGTCGAAGCTATATGTAGACTATCCACACATCTGGTAACCAGCGTTATGGCTACATGAGGCGCATCTCCACAAACTACTGCTCTGAGTAGTGGTATTCGGGGATATAGCGATATAGGTGGTCGTCAACTGTGGAAGCGTTGTATTTATTTTCTTGCTCAAGGTAACCTTATAACATGACGTCGACCATCGCATGTGATAGAAGTCCAGGGACTCGGTCGCATGCGAAGCTCCTGCGATCGGTTCTCGCTCAGCAAACTAGCGGCTTTATAAAAAGCCTTAACACATGTTGGACCGATGCGGACGAGCCATCGTTAGCAATTGCAACCGCTACAATTGGAGGCACCGGTCAAGTATTCAACGGTCAGCAAGGTAGATGTGCGGTGAAACTAGGCTCCCGCCTTCATGGGTCGGGCGTCGGCGTTAGCATTGAGGACGCGGTTACTCCGGCTCTTGCCGAAGCGATGGAACGCTACGCTACCGCAAACTTCTATGAAGAGCAGTCTATTTGGTCAACCGCCTACTCCCTCAACGAGCGAATGCTTGATTTGGCAACAGTGCCTCAATGCAGTGAGACGGAACGAGCTAATCCTCATTGCTCATTGTGTCTGCCTAGCAAAAGCGAAACAATCCGCTGGGTAAAAGGCCTTTCCCTCCACGACTGCGAACCGACCCTCGTGCCGACGATCATGGTTTATTCGAACGCAGGCTGGAGGGTGCCCCAGGAACGATTTTGGCTCCCCATTTCGACGGGATGTGCGGCGCATCGCTCATACGAAGAGGCGGTGATTAAGGCAATTTGTGAGGTGGTGGAGCGGGATGCCATTTCGCTTGTCTGGCTGCAGCAGCTTGCCCTTCCCCGCATCGTTGTCGAGAGTCCCGGACCAGTGGCAGCACCCTTCTGGGATGCATACCAGCGAAGCAGCGCCGATATTGAATATCACTTTTTCGACGCTACAACTGATGTCGGACTTCCCACGATTTATGGCGTTCAGGTCTCGCAGCACCATCGCTTCGCAAGGACGACGGTTGCGTGTGCGACAGCACTGAGTTTTGATGAAGCTATTGCGAAAGTTCTGAAAGACTTCGCGGCAATTAAACCAGCATTCGTTTCCGCGCGGTCCTTGCCCATCGATACCTTCGCGTTCACAAATTTGCTCGATGGAGCATCATACACGGCGCGGCCGGAAAATGCACATGCTTTCGAGTTTCTCTTGCGATCTCGTGTCTCAGTCCCGCTATCTCAATTGTCTGCGGCTGAACCGAAGCTGCGAACGCTTTCTGATGTTCTATGCCGACTTGTCTCGCTGGGAATGCAGGCGATTGCAGTTGACTTGACCCCGGACGAAGCATTCCGAGTAGGACTACGAGTCGTTCGGGTGCTTATTCCAGAACTCCACCCATTCTCAATACACAGAGCGGTGCAATACAGGGCACATCCCCGTTTATATACCGCTCCCGCTAGTATGGGGTATACCGTACATACGGAGAAAGAACTGAATTGGTGGCCTCAACCCTTCGCCTAACATGTCCCAGGAAACTTTAGTGACGCGTAGAGAATTCCGACCTATAACGGTTGTGCCAGTAGGTGATTTTGGCTTGACCGTGGCGAAATATTTGCAGGGTGGGACACTCGATATTGATGTGCTGGTTGCGCCATTAGGTCAGTGTCATGAAGTCCTAATTCAGGATCCCTCTGCGATCGCAGTCCTTATTTCGTGGAGACCAACGATCGCAATTGCGGACGCGCTTGATGAGCGCAGCCATGCTACCGGCGCGCCCTTCCTATCGCTTACCCTCAATGATACTGCTATGTTTATGGGTCCAATCGTCCTTCCAGGTATAAGCTGTTGCTGGCGTTGTTGGGCGTCTAGAGGGATTCAGGCTGATTTGCTCGGAGAATATCAGAGCAAGTCTGATTACTACGCAGCCCATCCTGCGGATGGTCCTAGAGGCTATCTACATTCTCTTGCATTGCTCGGTGCCGCACAGCTTTGCAGGGCTTTGGATAGCATACACACCTCAGTAGCAACGCCAGGAGAAGTGATCAGGACAGATTTGTTTGCTCGTAAGATTAATAGGACTAATTCCCTCGGTTTTGACAATTGTAACCGCTGCGGATTACATCGACCAATCAAATCACGCAGTTTTGTGGATTTACGGCGCGCGTTGCGGACACTGTGATCAGACGCTTGAATAGATATCTACAACAATTCAAAAGAATAAGAGATTATTTTGATAGACGATCAACCGCTTGTTTTCTCGCCGGAGTTTGTTCTCATCCCGTTAGAATACGGCATCTTCATCGATGGGGGTAGGCAGCCGCAAATACTCAGGGGCGTGCTTGCAATCTCTTTGCTGCCCCTTGTCATGCCGCTCATCAACGGCACTCGTAACTGCTCCGAGATTGTCGCGTTAATGCCTGGTGTACCGCCAGAGCACACTAGGGAGCTGATCGAGCAGTTGCTATATCTGGGCGTTGTCACTAGTCGAAACGAAGAGACAGCTTGCCCGGCTTCAATGCGGGATACTTTGTCGGCTCTAAAGAGGAGAGATCCGCGAACAGACCTTAGGGCGGCCTATAGTAGCCTTGCAGAAAAGCGCCTTCTCCTGGTTTACGATCCCTCAGCCCGCCTCATATGTGATGCACTCGCAAAGGCGCTCAGGGATAATGGTTTTCAGCATATCGGGGTAGCTGAATCGACGTGCTTAGAGGAAAGTTTCATTGATCCAGATTGTCTTCTTGTCTCCCTGTTTAACGGAAACCTAGATTCCGAGGCGGCGGAAAGGCACTATCTTGGGATGCTAGCTCGGCGGGCTTCATGGCTGAGGACTATTCTAGACGTTGGGTCAAACATCGCAGAAGCTGGACCACTTTTCCGTCCTGATACTACGCTCTGCAAATCGTGTCTTACCCGTCCGCTGCCTAAAAAAACCGGCTCACCTCAATCCGCACAAGACTGCACAATGTGGTCCGCTGTGATTGCGACAGAGCTGACCGCACGACTCCTCGGGAGCGTGCCGGTCGGTCCCAGATCATTTCGTCGATATCGCATGCCGCTTTTTGAAAGCGAGCTAAAAACGTGGCCATCAGCTAAGCGTTGTATATTCTGCTCGCATGATACATCACACATTGTTGCGTCAAGCCGTGAGCGAGAGAGAATCGTGCCGTACTTCTTTGAGGAACAAATCTCTCGTCGATACGAAGCCTCAGATTCTGTCGACCAACACGAGAACACGGTAATGCCGCATGTAACCGCTCGGCTCATGCTCAACGGCGCCAGAGTATTCCTACCGCAGACCAAGGTGGAGCTTCGCAATTCTGCAATCAATCTGCTGCTTTCGAAACAGCGTTTTCGTAGTTCGCGCCTCAACCTGACCGCTATTGGGTGCCTGCTGAGCCTTTCGGTAGGTTTTAAACCTGGCAGCACTAAAACCCCGCGTCGTTGGGTGCCATCTGGCGGCAATCTAGGTTCGGTAGAGGCATATCTGATTGCACGCCAGGTCGAGGGGATTTCTCCGGGGGTCTACCTCTATAGCGCAGACCAACATGCACTTGTAAGACTAAATCAACGTGGTATCGACCACGTGCAGGCTGCCGTGACTGCTGTGTGCCCGGGAGACTCTGCACCGGCTTTTGTGGTGTTTACCGGTTCGCATAGTCGCATTGCACGCAAGTATGGTGGTTTCGCGTACAAGCTGTTACACTTGGATGCCGGTGCGGCGTGTAGCCAGTTTCTTCTCGTCGCCGCCGCAATGAGAGTGTCGTCAGAAAGCATTTCAGGCTGGAACCCAGCTGCGTTGCAACAGGCACTAGTTGTGCGCGAGCCGTACGAAGTCTGCACACATGTCTTTCGTATAGCTTCAGCTCCACTAACACCTATTCCGGCGCGTTCTGCGCGCGCGAGCAATCACTCTAACGTAGGATTGCCGGTAACCTCGTCTGATCTGCAGTTTCTAGCCGACTTTTCCACCGAAGCTCTTGTTGAAACCCTTATGTCTGATTCTTCATACGTTGGAGAACGCCTACCTACTTGCATCAGACCTTCCCCAATGCTTCGTACACTACGTTTGAAACGATCGATTTTTCTGAAAAGGCTAGCTGAGGCCACACTGGGGGAGGTGTTAAATAATCGGTCCTCGATTCGTCATTTTGCTAAGCGCGCAATCCGTGTTAAGGAGTTACGGCTCATGGTTCAATCAGCGCTTGCCAATAATGTGACAGACGGCTCTCCTCTCACTGCTCGTGTGCTCGTCCGAGCTGTTGAGGGCCTTGAGCCCGGAGTCTATGTATATCACTCCCCTTCGGCGTCTTTACAATGGGAGCGCAGCGTTTTGCCAGACAATCAGATACGCCAGATGTTTTTCCAGTCGCCCTACGAAGAGACTCCGGTAATTATATGGATTAGCGGTGATGTCGTGCAGGCCGCCGCTGCAGGCGAGGCGGGGTACCAAAGCTTGCTTGTCCGCGCAGGGGTATTAGGGCACCGACTCTGGATGGCGGGTTTAAGCTTGGGACTTAGTGGCGTTCTGATCGCCGGAATCACTGCCGAAGCCGCTACAGAATATGATGAACTCATTCCTTGGAACGAAACCAGCCTTATAGCATTTTTGTGTGGCTATGCGCCCGAAGGCTATGCGGAGCAGCGACCCTTATATGAAGATAAATAGCTGTCCATTCATGCTAGATAGTTTTCCGCGAACCGGCAGCACGACACTCCTGCGTGTTCTCAACGCCCATCCTGACATTGAATGCTGTATGGAGCCTTTTCATCCAAAACGCTATGCTGGTGAATTTAACCGGCTTGCGCTGCAGGGATCCTCGGTAATTCGATCACTTGAACTTATAAAGTTGCGTTGGAATGGTTTGAAGCATGTTTGGGAACCGGGAACTGCTTGGCCATTTGTTGGACACCAACATCTTAACGATGATCTTATTCGACAAGCGGCTATTACGGTTACGCTGCGCAGGCGGAATTTACTTCGTCAGTTCGTCTCGAATTACATTTGTAAAAAGCTAGGCTTCTGGGTTGGGACGAGCAACGAGTTCATTGCGCGACTAGACTGTGCCTATCTGCCACCGGTTAATATCTGCGAAGCTGCTGCCGCAATGAAGACAGCCACAATTGCCCTAAGCCAAAGGGACGAGCTATTATCCAGCCTATCGTCCCAATTTATTCTATATTATGAGGATATTTTTGAAGGTGAGATCGAATCCGAGGAACGTGTGTCGTTTTGTAACTCGCTGTTTATGCGCCTAGGCCATCGGCCACTTACTGAGGAGCATATCAGAAATCATTGTCTGCAATATTTTAGTCCCGCCGAATACCGCTGGTCTAATAACGAGGTCTATGACCGACTTCCTGGCAGTCGCCTTCTAGATGCTCAACTTGGAAACGATGTCACGGGGCGGCTGTTCTCCTGACAAGCTCCTTATCGCTGACCGAGATTTGCCGCAAAATCTTGTCATTACGAACCCAGTCGATCGTCGACCGCTGCAGGGGGTATGCGGGACGGACGATTTGGGGCGGAGATGCGGGACCTCCATTATAGGTAATCGTCAAGGGGAAACGGTGGGAATTGGGGTCCACTTTACGATATCTGTTCACGCTAATCTAAGCTGATGCTGGCCAACAATCTCCTTCGACGTTTTGCGCCCGGCAGCGCGTCGTTCGATCTTTCGTCCGAGCACCTTCTCCAGCCCGCTGACAAAATCCGCCGTTTTGAAACGGCCGTCCGGTTGCTTCGGCGCGACGCAGCTCGCCGAAGTCTTCGCCCGCCCTCGGTTGCAGATGCGCCCTCGCGCTGGACCACTCCCAATCTTCCGGTTGCCAAATAAGTCGCGCCCGGACCGCATTCAAGCTTACATAACGAACCGCTCCCATCAAGTGCGTATCATCCGTATGCGTCCTAGCAAGTGCAGGGTTGAAGAGCAATTCTTCGGCTGATAGGCTATGCGGCTATGTTTTTTTTGGCGGCGTAGGCGCCGGGTGTGAGCTGGGTGAGGCTCTGGAAGGAAGAGGGACAGACAGAAAGTTAACTTTGTTTCTATCGAATCGGTAAACATCTCGTCTGTCCCTTCCCCGTCCGACGACGGTCTGCTGGAGATAGATAACTCGGCTGCGGAAAGAGCGCTCCGTGCCGTCGCGCTGGGGTTTCCTCGTCGGGTTTCCTCGTCAGAACGGGAGTGGTACTTTGCGAAAGCAGTGACTACGGGTTGAAGGCGTGGTTTGGGTGACAGTCCGGCACGTTTCCCCCCGCTTCAATGATCTTGGCGTACCAATAAACGTCCCGCCGCCACTTCTAGCTACCGGGGGGACCAACCACGGAAGCTTATCTTCTGTCCCGCTGTCGTATCGCTCCCGGTAACGGCGTTCTGGAACGATCCATTGACTGGTGAATTGTCCGTGGAATACGATTCTGTGACCGAAGGTGTGCTTTGCGACGGCAGCGCATTCCCCGAAGTGCTTGAAACGAAAAGCGTAGGAAGGAAGCCCACCTGAGGTATGCTGCGGCAATCGCGAGGCGGATCACTGAGTGCTGAAATCACACAGGCTTGCCTTTGCGCCGACCGATTCTTCTCCCTGCTTCGAGTCCAGGGGCGCTTGGTAATGCGATTTCGAACCCTTGTCCTCACCCTCCCCTTCGCCGCAGCCTCCATGGGGCATGCGGCAACACCCGCCCCCGCTATCGCCCAGCAGTTTGACCAGACGGTCAAACCCTTTGTCGGCAAATATTGCGTGGGATGCCACAGTGGCAAGTTTGCCCCCGCGCAGTTCGATCTTAAGTCCTACACCAGCATGGATATGGTAACGGAGGACTTTGCCCGTTGGGCACTGCTGGCGGAGAGACTCAAAGCCAAGGAAATGCCGCCCAAGCCGATGCCGGCTCCTCCGGCGGAGGAAGCTCAGCAGATCATCGATTGGGTCGCGGCCGTGCGCGCGGAAGAAATCAAGAAGGCCGACGGCGATCCTGGCGCCGTGACGGCGCGCCGGTTGAGCAATGCCGAGTATGACTATACGATTCGCGATCTCACCGGCCAGGACATGCACGTCGCCAGAGAGTTTCCGGTGGATCCTGCCAACCAGGCGGGTTTCGATAATTCCGGCGAATCGTTAACCATGTCTTCCGCGCTGCTGAACAAGTATCTGAAGGCGGCGAGCGAAGTGGCGGACCATGCTGTTCTGAAGCCGGATGGAATCGACTTCGCCCCCTATCCGGCGCTGGTAGAGACGGATCGCGAAAAGTACGCCATCCAACGTATTTTGAAGTTCTACGCTGCGCAGCCGACCGACTATGCCGATTATTTCGAGGCCGCCTGGCGCTACAAATATCGATTGGCTCTCAAAAAGCCACATGCCACCCTGGCCACCACCGCGGTGCAGTCACACGTAAGTCCGAAATACCTCCCCATGGTGTGGCAGATTCTGCACGACCAGCATGCGGTGGGTCCTGTGCTCAAGCTGCAGAAAATGTGGCTGGCCCTCCCTGCTCCTGCTTTCGCGGTTCAGCCGGAAGCGCTGCGTACACAATGCGCGCTGATGCGTGACTTCGTGATAAAAATTCGCACGCACACAGCGATGCAATTTGCCGCGCCGATAGTGAAAGGTCTACCCGGGCAGTCGCAGCCTCTTCTCAACTGGAAGCTGAAGGAGTTTGCCGAGCACCGGCGTGACAGCGATCCCAAGGATCTGCGGAATGACACCGATCCACCTGCAGTCGTTGCAGAGATTCCTGATTATCCTGGGCTTCACGAGGAAGCTGCGCCCCGTTGGACCGCTCTCTCGGCAAAGGCTCGTGCCGACGATGCCGATCTGATCGTTCCTGCCGCCCAGCGCGCCCGTTATGTCGCCGCATTTTCGCGTTTCGCTTCGGTCTTTCCGGATACGTTTTATGTGACGGAGCGCGGCCGTTATTTCCCCGACGACTCAGCGGACAAAGGCCGACTGCTCAGCGCCGGATATCACAGTGTCGCCGGCTATTTCCGCGACGATCTTCCGCTGGTTCAACTGATCCTCGATGACAAGGGGACCCGGGAGCTGGATCGTCTTTGGAATGAGGCCGACTACATTGCGGACTTTTCCGCGCGCACGTGGACGCAGTATTTCTTCAATCAGAGCGGAGAAGTTTTTGGCAAAGGCGAAGAAGCCAGCTCTGATCGCCCGACCGACCACGCCGTCACCGATGCCGAAGTCATTCTTAAAATGCGAGACGCCTACCTGGCCAGGGCTGCGGCTGATCCAATGAATGACCCCGTCGCTGCTGAGGCGATTCGCGTTCATTTCGACCACATGAACGCCACGCTACGCGGCCTGGAAAAGGAGCGCGTCGAAGCGGAACCGAAGCATTTAGAAGCTTTGCTCCAATTTGCCGAACGTGCCTATCGGCGACCGCTCACTCCTGCGGAACGCGATGACTTGCTGGCGTACTATCACGAGATTCGCTCCAAGAATCAGCTATCCCACGAAGACGCCCTCCGCAATTCGATCATCAGCGTACTGATGGAGCCCGATTTTCTCTACCGGCTGGATATGACGGATGGTCCCCAAATTGTCTCAACGACTGTCTCAATCGCACCTTCTTCAAAAGCCGGATCGCAAACAACCCCTCATGTGGCCCCCCTCAAGCCGAACCTCGAGAAAACAGGACGGGTGTCTCAGGTTTCACTTGTGCGGAAGACATCGACCGCCATCCCGTCGGAGCCCTTATCCGGTTACGCACTGGCGAGCCGTCTAAGCTACTTAATCTGGGCCAGCATGCCCGATGAAGAGTTGTTGCGGCACGCGGCCGCGAACGACTTGCAACAACCGGCAGTTCTGCTGGCGCAGGCGCGACGCATGATGAAAGATGCCCGCGTGCGTGGCCTGGCCACGGAATTCACCGGCAACTGGCTCGCTTTCCGTCTGTTTGAAACCAACAATTCGGTAGACCGTCAGCGCTTTCCGCAGTTCAACAACGATCTGCGCGAAGCGATGTTCGAAGAACCCGTCCGCTACGTCGAAGACGCGATTCAGAACAATCGTTCCGTGTTCGACTTGTTGTTCGGCAACTACACATTCGTAAATCCAGTGCTGGCCAAACACTACGGCATACCCGGGGTGGAGGGCGACGTGAGCCACTGGGTGCGCATCGACGATGTCAGCCAATATGGGCGCGGCGGTATCCTGCCCATGGCCGTATTCATGACGCAGAGTTCACCCGGACTTCGAACCAGCCCGGTGAAGCGCGGAAATTGGGTAGTGCAAAAGGTATTGGGTATCCGCGTTCCTCCTCCGCCACCCGTCGTTCCTGAACTGCCGAGCGACGAGTCAAAGTCCGATCTTCCCATACGCGAAATGCTGGCCAAACATCGGGCGAATCCCGTGTGCGCCTCCTGCCATTCACGTTTCGATTCGTTCGGTCTGGCTTATGAGGGGTATGGACCCATCGGGGATGCCCGCACGAAAGACCTGGCCGGGCGGCCGGTCGATACCGCGGTCACCTATCCCGGCGACATCCACGGCGATGGCTTTCAAGGTTTGCAGAATTTTATCCGCGATCATCGCCAGGACCAGTTCGTGAACAACCTTTGCCGCAAGCTGCTCAGTTACTCGCTCAATCGCACACTTCAACTATCCGACGAAGCGTTGGTCGATCGTATGCAGAGCAATCTTGCCGTGCAGGGCGATCGGTTCGATTCGCTGGTAGATACCATCGTTTTGAGTCCGCAGTTCCGGAATAAACGAATAACCGTACCTGAGACGCAAATCGCCGCCCAAATCGCTTCCCAAACCGCTGTTGGAAAGGCGAACTAGCATGCCCAGATCGACTCGATCAACCAGATCGACCAGCAAATCCGCACTTCCCCTGTCCCGCCGCGCCGTACTCCGCGGAGCCGGTTGCGCCGTGGCGTTGCCATGGCTTGAGTCGCTTCATGCCCTGGCGGATGTGCCACCGCCCTCCGCTTTCCCCAAGCGTTTCGGCATCGTCTTTCTGGGCACTGGCATTAACGAAGATCATTGGAGCGCCGAAGGCGAGGGCGCGGCCATGAAGCTCAGCAAGACACTGTCGCCGTTGGAAACCCTCAAAGAGAAGATCAACGTCATCGATGGTCTCTACGTCCACGCGCTCACCGGGCAGGGAATTCATCCTGGCCAGACCGGCAGTCTTTTATCGGGCGCGCACATTTCAAAAGGGGCCATCATCCACTCGGGGATCAGCATCGATCAGATGATTGCGAACCACGTTGGAGAAGACACGCCACAATCCAGTATCGTGCTGGCGTGCGAGCAGCCTATGACCGGTTACCACGAGTCGAACTTTTCCATGGCTTACAGTTCGCACATCTCCTGGCAAAGTCCTGACTCGCCCGTCCCGGTCGAAGTGTATCCATCGCTGGCCTGGGACAACCTGTTTGACAATCGCGGCAGCCTGATGAACATCAGCGTTCTCGACCGCGTACGCGATCGCGCCCAGGATCTCAGCAAGCGCGTAAGTACCACCGACAAAGGCAAGCTCGATGAGTACCTGACCAGCGTGCGCGAAGTGGAAAAGCGCGTAGAGAGCATGCGCAGAGGCAAGGCCGATGCCGACGACGCGGCAAAAGCCAAAAACACCATAGCCGCCACCATGGAGCGGCCGGCCAATGGACTGCCGGAAGACTTACGCGATCACGCGCGCCTGATGTGCGACATCATCGCCATTGCGTTCCAAACCAACAAGACGCGCGTTGCCTCGCTGATTATTTCTCGTGACCTGTCGGCCATGTATTATCCTTTCCTCAATGTGAAGGAGGGGCACCATGCTGCGTCTCACGATAACAATTCCGATGGTTACGAGCGCATCGCTCGTTTCCATGTCGAGCAGTACGCCTACCTGGCGTCTAAGTTGGACAGTATGAAGGAAGGGAACGGCACGGTGCTGGATAACACCTGCCTAATGTTCCTATCCAACATGTGGATTGGGCGAAAACACGACAACTTCCGGCTGCCGCTCGTGCTGGCCGGGGGGCTTGGCGGCACGCTGCAGACCGGGCGTTCGCTCGATTATCTCAAGGACAGCGAAGATAACCGCAAGATGTGCAGTTTGTACCTGTCGTTGATGGACCGTTTCGGAGTGAAACTGGAACAGTTTGGGGATTCACAGACGCGGTTGGAACGGCTTTAAATCAAGGTTAAATCAAGATTTACTCGTCAGGTTTACTGGTCAAGGTTTTCGCGTCAGGCGGGAGTGGTACTTGCGCGTTGAACGGCGGAGTCAATTTCAACCCGGCGTACTCAGCGACGACCAATCGAATCACGGCGAGCGGCTATACGTAGGGTGCGGCGGGGAACACGACAAGACAGACAAAAGCGTTTCCCTCCGCCTCGATGATCTTGGCGCCCCGGTAAACTCCATCCTGTACTGCCACTTCCAACGAAATCTACCTGGCCACAGACGGAAGCAGCAGCGTCACCATGCTCCCAAAGTGGTAGTCGACTCCGTTAGGAAAGGGGTTCCAAACGTGCTTAGAGTGAAGACTGTTCAGTTATTCTCTGATACGGGTCTCCGCTTTTATGGACAACAAAGACATTCGACCGCAACCTGAAGACACTGCACACGAAGTCCTTCCCGGCGCCACATCCACTCCATGGGTCCCCGAACAGTTATTGATCCAGTGGCAGAGCTTTATCGACACGCTGGCGGGGGTGGTGGGGGTTCCAGCCGGACTCATCATGCGGGTCGTCGATCGAGACATCGAAGTGTTTGTCGCCAGTAAAACCTCCGGGAATCCTTACCATCCGGGCGAACGAGAACAACTGGCTGGTTCCGGCATCTATTGCGAAACTGTTCTCCAAAGCGGCGCTGGCCTGTTGGTACCGGATGCTATCGCCGATGAGCAGTGGAAAAATAATCCGGCTATCAAGTTAGGGATGGTCTCCTACCTGGGATTTCCTATCCTATGGCCCGATGGCAGCTCGTTTGGGACCATCTGTGTTCTCGACCGCAAGGCCAATGGTTACTCCGCCTCACAGAAGCGTCTCATCGAACACTTTCGTTCCATGATTGAGGGCCATCTGGCATTGCTCGCGGAAGACTTCCACCGCTCGCAGACGGTTGCCGGCAAAAAGCTGCAATGGGAAGAAGGATCCCTGGCAAGTGAAGCGCGTTCCCGGATGTTGATGGAGAATGCGTCGGACGACTTTTTTCTGCATGACGAAAAAGGTCAGGTTCTCGATGTCAATAGACAGGCCTGCCAAAGTATGGGTTACTCGCGTGACGAGTTGCTGAAGATGCATGTCACGGATTTTTCAATCGGATCGAATAGGGAGTTGTTGGGCGAGCTGTGGGCCGGAACGGCCCCTGGAGACCGTTCTACCGTCTATGCGGAACATCAACGCAAGGATGGAACTATCTTTCCAGTGGAAGTCCGTATTTCCTGTCTATTGGCGCATGACAAGAAAGTGTTCTTTACCATGGCGCGCAACACTTCCGAGCGCGTAGAAGCAGAGCATACGATCAGGCGGTTAAACGCGGAGCTCGAACAGCGCGTGATTGAACGCACAGGGGAATGGCGCAAGTCCGAGGCCCGCTGGCAGTTTGCGGTGGATGGGGCAGGGGATGGGATTTGGGATTGGAGTGTCGAAACGGGAGAGGTCTTCTACTCACGGGGATGGAAGGCAATGCTGGGGTATGCCGAAGAAGAAATTGGCGATGCTCTGAAGGAATGGTCCGACCGAGTTCATCCTGACGATCTTCCCAATGTATTGAAGATCGTCGAAGCCCATCTCAAAAACCAGACGGAGGACTTCGTTCTTGAGCATCGCATGAAGGCCAAGGATGGCTTGTGGAAGTGGATACTGGACCGTGGCAAAGTGGTCGAAAGATTGCCCGACGGTCGTCCAGCACGAGTCATCGGAACCCACTCCGACATTACCGCGCGCAAGATTGCAGAAGACGAGCTCTTTCTGGAAAGAGAACGTCTGCGGATGGCGGCGGAGGCCGGCAGCCTCGGAGTATGGGACTATAACCTCGACAGCAACATCATTGTTTGCGATGAACGCTGGCACGAAATTTTTGGAATCGACTCTGCTTCGCCTGTCAGTACCATTGAGCATTTCAACGCATCGATACACCCCGATGACGTGGACCGGATCACCGCGGAACGCATGGCGGCTCTGGCTGCCCGGCAGAAGATTTATCGGGCCGAGTACCGTATTCGAACACCTGCCGGCGAGACTCGGTGGATCGTGACGCAAGCCCTTTTGATTGAAGCAACCGAGCGAACGTCGAATCGACTGGTGGGAATCGTAAGGAATGTTACCGAGCGGCATCTGAGGGACGAAGAGTTGCGGCGGAGCTATGAGGCGCTGCGCCGGGCAGAGAAGCTGGCAAAAATTGGAAGCTGGACTCTGGATTTGGAGACTCATCGCGTGAGCACCTCGAACATGCTCAACGAGATGAACGGTCTTGGGTCTGAGGGTATGTCTGATGGCTTCGATGGACTCAAGCAGTTATTGTCACCGGAAACTTATCAAACGGTTCGATCCGGACTCGACCTATGCAAGACAACCGGCACGCCCTACGATGCCGAAATGGAACACTTCAGAATCGACGGCACCAGTTACGTCGCACATGTGATGGCACAGGCGAATCGGGACCCATCGGGCAAGATCGTCGGTCTCACCGGTACCGTTCAGGACATTACGGAACGCGAGGAGGCCCGTGCGCGCCTGGCAGCCCTTGCCGACAATCTCCCCGACGGCGCCGTCTATCGTTTGGAGTATGCAGCAGACAAACAGTTTGCCCTGACTTACGTCAGTGCCGGCATCTTTTCGTTAATCGGCATAGAAGCAGCCGAGATCGTTTCAGATCATAAGTTGTTTTTCCAAGCCTTGCATGAAGAGGATCTGCCGCGCTATCAGAAGCTGCTTGAGCATTCGGCTTTAACCCGTGATGTTTTTGATTGTCAGTTTCGGATCCAGAAACGAGATGGGCAATTCATCTGGATGCACGCCCGCTCAGCGCCCCGCCAACAAGTAGACGGCATGATCGTGTGGGACGGCATCTTGCGGGACATTACCGCGGAGCGCCACGCGGCAGAAGCACTGCAGCGGGCAAAGGAAGTTGCCGAGGCGGCCGAACGCGCCAAGAGCGATTTTCTGGCTACGATGAGCCATGAGATCCGCACGCCGATGAACACAGTGATCGGTATGACGAGACTCACCTTACAGACCGATCTTTCTCCCAAGCAGAGGAACTATATGGAAAAGATCGATTCCTCGGCTAAAAATCTGCTTTCTATCATCAATGATGTCCTCGATTTTTCGAAGATCGAAGCCGGCAAACTGGACCTTGAAAACGCCGAATTTGATCTGGAATCGGTGCTGGAATCGGTTTCCAACGTGACGGCCATGCGGGCGGAGGAAAAAGGGCTGGAGATCGCCTATTCGGTCGATCCCGGCGTGCCGCGAACCCTGAGAGGAGATCCGCTCCGCCTGGGGCAAGTACTGATCAATCTCGTCAGCAACGCAGTGAAGTTCACGCATGCGGGCGAGATCATTGTTACGATCCACACGACGGAAAAGAACGCCGATACAGCGATGCTTCAGTTCTCTGTGAGGGATACAGGCATAGGTCTTAGCGCCATGCAGATAGAGGGTCTATTTCGAGCATTCACCCAGGCTGATTCCGATGTGTCACGTCATTACGGAGGGACCGGGCTGGGATTAGCTATCTGCAAGCAACTCGTCGAGATGATGGGTGGCCGAATCTGGGTGGAGAGCGAGCCGGGGAAGGGAAGCACCTTTGTTTTCACGATCACGGCGGCCTTGCCAGGTAAAGCTGAGGGATCGATCACTAAGTCACGGAACCAACAAGCCCTTATCGGCCGGCGCGTCTTAATCGTCGACGATAACGCTAGTGCCCGGCAGATCCTCTTTGAAATGGTGCATGGTTTTGGCATGGCCCCTGTTGCAGTGGAGTCTGGGGTCGAAGCACTTAGAACGTTGAAGGCAGCCTCTCACGAGGGACGGCCGTTCGACCTCGTTCTCATGGACTGGCGAATGCCCGGAATGGATGGAGTCGAAGCGGCGCGCAGGATCAAGGCCGAAAGAGAACTGAGCCAGATGCCCGCGGTGTTGATGGTGACGGCCTATGGCCGGGACGAGGTCCTGTACAGAGTCGAGAAGTTGGGGCTGCAAGGTATCCTCATCAAACCAATCACCGAGTCGGTGATGTTCAACACCATTATGGAGATCCTTGGCCTTTCCGGCACGGGTGGTGTGAAGTTGGAGTCAGCCCGGGATTCCGCAGCGCGACGGGGCCTTCCATTCCAAAAGAAAGAGTTGTCCGCGCTGATTGGCCGCCGTGTCCTGGTGGTCGACGATAACACTTTGAATCGAGAAGTGGTCAGCGATTTTCTAACTGCTGCGGACATGCAGGTAGAAACTGCGGTGAATGGCCGAGACGCTCTCACTCAATTGGAGAAAAAGGATTATGACGTCGTCTTGATGGATATGCACATGCCGGAGATGGACGGCCTGATGGCTACGCGGTTGATTCGTCAAAATGCGCGCTGGGCCGCACTGCCTATCATCGCTTTAACCGCTCAGGCGCGTATTGAAGATCGCAACGCCAGCCTCGCCGCCGGAATGACCGCTCATCTAACAAAACCAATCGATGAGGCCGTGCTCTACAGCACTTTGATTCACGTCCTGAAAACGACTTCAACACACCCGCCAACAGTCAGCATGGCTGCTGACTTCGCTCCCGTTGTTTCAAACGGCCCGGACATTCTGGCCGCGCTTCGTCGTCTCGGCGGAAATCAGGAGCGCCTCCAACGTCTGCTGAACAGCTTTGTGCAGGACTATGCGAACGCTTCGGAACAAATGCAGCATTATCTACAGAAAGGGCAGTTGGCCGAAATGGCAGCTCTTGCCCATCTGGTGAAGGGAGCCTCCTCCTATTTTGACGCGCAGGAGCTATGCGGTATAGCGGAACAGTTGGAGGCATCTTCTCGCCGCTCCGATCTCGAAGAAGTATCGCGTTGTGTCCCTGCCTTTGGAAAGTCTCTGCAGGCATTACTGCAGTATCTCCATGCGAATGCCACCGGACTGCCGGAGCAGAAAACCGCGTTGGACCCCAGTATCGTGCTCGAGCTGATCGAACGTGCGAAACCCCTTGTGGTGAACGGAGACTTTGCTGCGCTCTCCGTGTTGGAGCAAATTTGCGCAGGGCTGGTGGGTGACACAGCCCTTGCGTTTGCCGAAGCGGCGCGTTCTCATTTTGAGGAACTTGAATTGCAAGCTTCCCACGAGGCTCTACAGAGTCTGAAAGTTTGCTTGCAGAACACGGAGTGCAGGTGACCTTTGCTTATTGACTCGCACGCCCTCCCAACGATTCTGATTGTCGATGATGAGTCAGTCAATCGAAGTGCGCTTGCCGAGCTTTTAAAAAGCGAGTGCAGAATATTGCTCGCCAAAGACGGCATGTCCGCACTGCAAAAAGTTATGGAAGAGCTGGATAACATCCACCTGATTCTTCTGGATGTATCCATGCCGGGGATGAACGGATACGATGTTTTGCGCCTCTTACGCGAAGATAAACGCACGGTCGATATCAGCGTCATTTTCATTACCGGCCAGACCGAGGAGCGGGACGAGGAACGCGGTTTGCTGTTAGGCGCCGCGGACTATGTGCCGAAACCGATTCGCCCGGCCCTGATTCGGGCGCGAATTCGCAATCACCTCAAGCTTGTCATCCAGCGTCGGGAGTTAGAACGCCTCTCCGAACAAGACGGACTCACCGGCGTCGCCAACCGGAGGCATTTTGACCGAATGTACGATCGGACCTGTCGTCGTGCCATGCGTGCAAGCGAGCCCTTTGGGTTGGCCATGATGGATATCGATCACTTCAAGCGCTACAACGATCACTACGGGCATGGCGCGGGGGATGAAGCTCTACGCGCAATAGGTTTAGTTTTAGGGAGTTTCGCGAGGCGACCCTACGATGTGCTGGCCCGCTACGGCGGTGAGGAATTTGTCTTAATCATGCCAGGAGCTGTCGACTTTGAAGAGATACTCAAACAGATGTGCCGTGAGGTGCGGGAACTGGGTATCGCTCATGAAGCGTCAGAGACATCGGAAGTGATCACCATCAGTTGCGGAGGAATACTCGTCGACACGACCGAGCTTGCCGAAAACCCGTCCGCGTTGCTCCAACACGCTGACGCTCTTCTTTATAAAGCCAAGCGAGAAGGCAGAAACCAGGTGTGGACGGAAACGCTATAACGTCGTCGCCGAGCGGCAGTATCAACCAGTGGCTCATTCTCGTGGAGGGCGATGAGGTCGCTCCGCACCGCCTCGTCGCCCTTCTGTTCATAGATGAGACTCACGAAAGGTTCAACGGAGCGCCATTTCCGTCTGGACTTATGCTCTCGGTGTTATTTGTCTGGTTTTGCTGAGGGTGGAATGAGTCCATTGATGCGGAGATAGCTGGCCATCTGCGCGTAGTGGTTTTCCAGGTCGACCACCAGTTCAAAGAGAGCCCGTGCGCGTGGCTTTTTGCCTTCATCAAAAAATGTAATCGTGTCTGTAAGATGTGAGTCCTGCAAGTGATCCACTGCCTTGTCGCAGAACGCAAAGGAGCCCTTCACCGCGGTGACGAGCGTTGCCTTGGAAGCGCTCTCGCTGAGTTTCGCGATTGGCGGCGCGGGGCTGCCGGAGAGCAGGCCACAGACCTCCGTGTTGACCATTGCTATGTGCACGGCCAGTTTGGCAAAGGATTGCTGTTGCGGCGTAGGGCTGTAGCCGTATTTATTAGCCGGCATTTCCTCGAACGCGGCGACAATGTACTTTTCCTGTCGGGTATAAATCTCTTTCGCGCCAGAGACGATCGGATTGGTCGTTTGTGCGTGCAGAGCTACAGAACTCGTAAGGGCGACTATTGCTAACCAGTGCGATCGTTTCAATCAAATTTCCTAAAAGTGGGGTTGTTACAACTCATGGTAGGGTTCCCCCCGGCTTAGTGTCAATCACAAGCCTAGCTCGCGAGCGGCCATTTCTGTCCCTTCGACCCTCGCCTGTATTTTGCGGAACGCTATATCGCGTGCAGTCGAAGTGTCATCGCCGAAAGGCGAGAAACCACAGTCGTCGGTGCTTCCCAGTTGACGAACGGGTATAAGGGAGGCTGCTTCGAGAACCCGATCGCGTACCTGGGCGGACGTCTCGACCACTGGATCGATAGGGTCGATGACACCGACAAAAACAATGGCATCCGGTCGCAACAGCCCGCTGACGATTCGCAGGGCACGCTTTCTGTCTGGTTCGCTGGCCATTTGCAGATAGAAGCGGCCGGCGTTTAGCTGAAAGAGATCGGGCAGCAGCCCCGCATAGTCAATATCCGCGCTGTGAGTGGAGTCATGATCGGCTCCAGGGCATACGTGAACTCCGATGCGCGGCCGTTCCTCAACAGTAAAGCGGTCGAGAACCTGGTTGTTGAGGGCAACAAAGCTGCGCAGCAAATTGCCTGAAGGATCGAGCTTAAGCGACAACCGAGCCTCGGTGAAGTCTATCTGGACATTGGCTGCGCCCGCATCGAGCGCACCCCGAATATCAGCCTCAGCTTCGTCGATAAGGTCTGCCAGAAAAGCTTCCCGAGAATAGCCCGGTAACCCCGCCGATGGATAGAGCAGGCTTAGCGCGGAGGCAGAGATCACAGCCTGTTTCACCGGCAATTGGGTATAGCGGCGGGCCGCCTCAACATAGCCGGCAGCGTGCACACCGTAGCGGAAGGGCGAAGCTGTCAAGCGAGGCAATTGGCGCACATGTCCATCCGCGAAGGGGATCGTTATTCCGTCGGGAGCAAGATTGGTGAGCCCGGTAAGAGGATAGGTAGCGAAGCTAGGCTTCGTTTGTTCACCATCGGTGATGACAGGCGACCCGGTCTGTTGAAACCGCTCGATCGTATCGCGAAGAGCGTCGGCGCAGGCGTCGTCGAGCGCGGCCTGACTTATTTTTCGTGCCTGGAAGGCCGCCATGGCTTGAAGCAACGAAGCGGGGCGGGGAATGCTGCCAATAGGTTCGGTCAAGATTGCCATGCCGAAAAGTCTACCGCGGGAAGAGGTCCGCGGCATCCATCGAAAGGTTGAGGCCAAACTGCTGTCTCGCCCCTGATCCTCTTCTAAGGCGCCACTCGCCCAAATGGAATGACGTCACAGCCGGGAAAACCTCGCGCACGCGACCCACAACAAGAAGGTGGCGCCCGCGTAGTTATTCGCCAAGGTTGAATATCACATTCACCGTAGTATCTACTTCGACTGGTTCTCCGTTGAGCAGATAAGGCCTGTAGCGCCAGGACCGGACCGCATCCAAGGCTGCTTGCTGCAGCATGGCATGACCGCCGATGACTTTAAGGTTTTGTATGAACCCGGCTTTGGATATTGTGGCTTGCAGCACGACCGTTCCCTGAACGCGGGCTGCCTTGCCTATTGCGGGGTATTGGGGAACAGTCTTAACGAGCAAGTTCCCGGCCATCACCCCGGACGTGACGCGCAGCTTTGTTGGCGGCTCTGCTTTCACGACGATAACCGGCGCGATCCCGGTACTGCCGACGAGGTTGCCCGGAGTATTGATGGCCAAGCCTTCTATGCCCATCACGTTCTCCATCGACGGCGGTATCGTCGATTCCTGCAAGAGTTTAATTTCTTTGGGAATTCTGCTCGGCGCCAGCAGTTCGCTGCTCAGCATTTCAGACTTGACCTGAGCCTTGGGCGGCGGCGCTGCGGGTGGCGCGGGCGCGGGTGGCGCTATTAGAAGCGAGGGCATTATCTGCATACGCAGAGCCTCAGGATGCATGAGCGGCCAAATGGCCAGCGCGATCAATACTCCGCCGTTAAGAAACAAGGCGGGGACCGACCAATACTTGCTTGTGGCGTTGATCCTATGAGCGGACTCCATGAGAGAATCTTCGAACATTGAGTTACTCCGATCCATTCCGACTTATACGTACTTAGACACCAGCCGAAATATTTTGATCTTTAAAGGGTACGGGCTACCTCGCCGCAGCGAGCAGCAGCGCGTACGCCTCGATAACCCAGGGGCACCGGTAAACGTCCTGTCTATCCCGCCGCTTCTAGTATGGCTGCGACCTGTGGGTATACTTGCGGCCGATCGCCGCGGTCTCCGCGCTGGCCGGCCCTACCATCACACCCTCTTGAAGCATGGAAATTACGTCTGTGGATCTCAACTCGTTGAGGAAGGAGATATGGTTTGCTTTGCAGGCTGCAAAGACCTTGGCGCGAGCGGCAATCATCTTGGGATCATGCTCAGCCGCCTCTCCGCGAGCAGTCACCTCCAACGACATAGCCATATCGCCGGGCCCCCACTCCGCCATCCCGATGCCAGGGACCTTCAGGTTCTCATCGACATTGGCCAGTGCGTACTTGTCTTCCTCTTTGACGCCAAGCAGCAATTCGCCATTGGGATTTAGAGGCCAGGGATCCGCCTTCTCCTCGTATTCCTCTTCTGAGACTCCCCAGATTTGCGCCGCAGTCGGATTCCCGTGCACGCCTCGGCGCCCTTCAGGAAGGCCACCTTCGCCTACACCCTGGTGATGGATAGGGAAGCGCACGGCTTCTACAAATGCGCGAATCGCGCCCGGGTCGTCCGCGTGGGTAAGCATGATGCCGTGCACGCCTGTGGCCAGCACCTGGCTGAACATCCAGGCGTTGGCATGCACCGCGGCGGCATCCAGTCCATTCACCGGCACATTGACGATCACGGCGGGCGTACGATGGCCGCTCCGGTCGGGGCCTCCGGCCGCCAACCCGCGCATGTACTCCTGAAGCCCCTTTATGTCGTAGGGAGCGTGCTCCATGTCGTAGCTGATGTAATCGGCGTAGGTTTGTGAGTCCTTCAGTCCCTGTTCATAGCTGCCGCTGGTTCCAGAGTGCGATCCTACGTAGTAGATGGGCTGGCCTTCCGCCAGCAGCTCAATGGCCTGGTTGATCCGTTTCGGCTTCGGTGTCTGGGCCGTGATGGTTACCGTGGCAGCCGCCAGCAGAATGCTGGCCAGTATCAGCAAGCCTTGCTTGTCTATCCTCTTCACGATACGTTCCCCCGATCCTTTTTGGTCCACGCGAATGCTATTGCAACCAGGCACGCAAACGCAAGAACTCGCCGAGGTACGGCTCCCCGAGAGCACACAAGATCCGGTTCTGCTACTAGCAGTAGTGGCCAGGTGACAGATAGCGGGAACGGGCGGCGCCAACCCATTGGTTTTGACCGTGGTCAAAAAAAGTCTTGACGGGAGTACCTCTCGGCGCGCATGATTTGACCATGGTCAAAACGAATTCCCACGACTGACAAGGCCAGCAGATTCGAGTGCCACTTACTACTAGTTCTCCGGCAAAGAAGCGATCGTCCAGACCTACTACGACACGGTGCAATCGGCGAAGTGAAGCTTGTACGAAGACCGTCTTCCGGGAAGTGAAAGCTACCCATGATTCGACTGGAAGAAACCACAATCATTGAAGCCCCCATCGAACGTTGCTTCGACCTGTCCCGCAGTGTCGAAGTGCATCTGCTCTCGAACATTCATTGCAGCTCACAAGCCCTGGCGGTTGCGGGCGTTACCTCCGGCCTTGTCGGCTTGTCGGAGCAGGTCACCTGGCGGGCGAAACACTTCGGTGTCTGGCACACCCTGACCAACAAAATCACCGCGATGGAATCACCGCGTTCCTTCCAGGTCACCCTGGTACGCGGAATCTTCCGCTCGATGCAGACCGATCACGGATTTAAAAGTCTAAATTCTGTCCGGACCGAAATGAAAAACATCTTCACGTTTGCGGCTCCTCTGCCGTTGCTCGGTCCACTTGTCGAAGCGCTTTTTCTGCGGCGCTACATGCTGGCTCTGCTGCGGGAACGCAATGCGGTCATCAAGCACGTTGCGGAGTCTTCGCAGTGGGAACAGTATCTACCGAAGACAGAGCAGTGTAAAAAGGACGCTTCGAGATGAAAATTATTCTTGCTGGGGGAACTGGTCAGGTCGGGACGATCCTCGCTCGCCACTTTCACCGCGAGGGCCATGGTGTAGTTGTTTTTAGCCGCAACGTGCGAGAGTCGCCCTGGCGCGTGGTTCCTTGGGATGGCCTCACGTTGGGTCCGTGGAGCAATGAACTCGATGGCAGTGACGTTTTAATCAACCTCGCCGGCCGAAGCGTAGATTGCCGCTACACGCAGAAGAATCGCCGGGCAATTCTCGACTCGCGTGTTTTGTCGACGCAGGTCCTGCATCAAGCGGTGGCTGCAGTCGAACGGCCGCCTGCGGTTTGGCTCAATGCCAGTACAGCCACCATTTACCGCCACGCTCTTGACCGGCCCATGGACGAAGGGAACGGGGAGTTTGGCGGCGGCGAGGCCGGAGCGCCCGACACCTGGAACTTCTCGATTCAGGTTGCCAAGGCCTGGGAGACTTCCTTCTTTTCCACCCCGACTCCGGGAGTCAGGAAGGTTGCCCTGCGCAGCGCCATGACCTTCAGTGCGGATCGAGGCGGCGTCTTCGATGTATTTCTTAAGTTGGTTCGCTACGGTTTGGGTGGAACTACTTTGCCTGGCGCTCAATTTGTCTCATGGATTCACGAGGCCGACTTCATTCGCTCGGTTGAGTTCCTCATCGACAGGGAATAGCTCACGGGAGCCGTGAATCTGGCCTCTCCGAACCCACTGCCGAACCGCGAATTTCTTCGCATCCTTAGAAACGCATGGGGCGCGCGCGCCGGTCTCCCGGCTACCAGGTGGATGCTGGAGGTGGGGACGTATCTGCTGCGCACCGAATCGGAATTGGTCCTCAAAAGCCGCCGGGTTGTTCCTGGCCGCTTGCTTGACGCCGGATTCCAGTTTGCGTATCCAACGTGGCCTGAGGCCGCACAGGATCTGGTCGCCCGATGGAGGCGGAGAGGCCGGGCCGCCAGGTAGCGGGGTGGACAAAAACCGGTGACAGAGGAAGCGTTACCCAACGGCCGGCGGATGGTGAACTTTTTTCCGGGAGCTAAGCTACTCCGCCTATGTGTAACAATCTCAGGAATCTGTCGGAAGGCTGGAAATCCGCTTCGTGTTCGAACCACGGAAAAGGCACTTTCGTTTCGAGGAGTGCCACTTCCGCCTGCCACCGGTTTGCTCGTCGCAGGTTTGGCCGTCATACCCGGCGTAATCCGCGACTGATGCTGAACGGGGAATCGAAGCCAAAGAAAATATCTGTAACTTTCATGCGATTCATAAATCAGACCATGGAGCCTAGAACTGTCAAATTGAAAGACCCTAACTTCAAGAAGCAGGAATAATTTATGTTGCATCTCTCCCCAGGAAAATCTCACGACAGGCGTGCTGCCGTGAAGCGTACATTCGGACAGGCACAGACGGTCGAAGCCGGCTGTTTGTTAGGAGTCAGATGCGGTTGGTGGCCACCGCCGCAGTGAATTCATTTTGTGGTTGGCTTGTGCCTATGATCCCGCCTCGGGCCTAAACGAGAATTCAAGTGCCCTGACGCTTCAGGCTTGGGCGGATCAGGCCTGGTTTAGGGAGATGTTTTCTCTGCGCTAAGCTCGTCAGTCGAATGACGGAGCTGGCTGGCCAACAGTTCCATTTCCGGTGAGTCCGAGCGGACTTCGGACAAATCGACCATCCCAATCAGGCGTTGAATAAATCCACCGCTCGCAGCACCACCTCTGCGACGGCCATGCTTACTATGAACAAAATAGGTCGCGCATTGATCGCCGGCCCGGCCCGGCTTCACGAGAACTCGCTCACGGAATATGGTTCGGCAGTTGCCCGGCCTTGCGTTGAAGTCGCGGTTCGCGAATTAATAGACCTTTGTGATGGCAGCGTCCGCTTTAGCGTAAAGGTCGTCTGCGCCAAGCTGCATCTGAGCCAATCCCAAATGGCTCAGAAGTTTAAGAGTCGCTATCACAAGACTATTCTTGAATACTGGTCTGAAGTTCGACTCAATCGTGCCCACGCACTGCTTTCCGAAAACCCGGTTCGATCCGTTGGTTCGATCGCAACAGAGTTGGGGTACCAGCACTCCACTAACTTCACCAACTGGTTCACGCGACAGATGGGTATTTCGCCACGGCAGTATATCGCACGTGTCCGAAGCGGCGCTTTTGCTGCGTCGACGTTTGCGGGTCCACTCGTCACACCCTCAAGCCCGTTGAGCTGTTCACAAGGAAATAAGGAATTAAAAAGTTCATAGGTCGAAATCGTGCACTTAGAACTTACACTTACTTCGGATGAGCGTGGGTATATCTACGCGGAGCGTACTTAGACAACCTCGGCATGGGAAAGAGGTAACAGATGCAACTCGCCGCTCTAGAGAACGTGTATCGTGCGCGCAACCATGGTTGCGCGTGGATTCTGAAAACCGCGCACTCGTCATTCCTATTTATGGCGCTAATGACGCTAATGACGCTTGGAGTCACCGGGCCGATCCATGCTCAAAACTCTGATGAAGTGCGCAAGTACATCTCCTCACAGGTCGGCGGACTTGACAAGTTGACGGTGCCGGCAACGGATGCCGCCATTCCCGTGCCCGCGCCAGTGGCTGGCAGCGGGAACACACCCTACCGCTACGAGACCACCGAGGCGAAACGCTACCTTGGGAAGCAACTGTTCCACGACCCCGTTCGGACCGTGCGCATCAACGAAAACCAGGGTCAGCCAGTTGATCTGCCCGCGGGGACAGCCTTCGGCGGACAGTTGCAGGCTCGCGATGCAGACATCCAAAATCTTGTGAATGCAACCAAACAGACCGGAGGGTGCGGCAGCTGCCATATCGGCGAGTCGGCCGGGAAGGCCGGTCAGCAGATCAACTTCAACGTTGGCGGCGAAGGCCGCGGCTACACAGACGAGAAGGGGACATTCTTCGCGCGCCGCCGGCCAAGGACTGACATCCTCCCAACACAGAGGACGGAACCGATATTCAAGGGCGACGAGTTGGTGGATTTTCTACCGACCTTGACCGACATCTGGCAGGATCCGACGACTGGTCACGAATTGGTCACTACGCCTGCGTTCTTCTACCACGCGCCCACACCAACGACCCTGGACGCGACCGGCCGGCTCGACGCTCTCGACAGCGTGGGGCGCAACTCGATGAACATGATCGGTTTCGCGTTCAACAACCGCCTTCTCTTTGGCGGCTTTGGCGGGGAACCGCCAGCCACGATTGGCTCTCTCAACCCCTTCAACGACCCGGCTCAGGAAGACATCACCCTCGAGCTTCAGGACGCCCATCGCATGCTTAACTTCCAGGCGGCAGAGCTCTTGAAGTTCCCGGCTTTCGTGAAACTGTTCCGCGATGCATACCCGGTGGAAGCCGCCCAGGCCGACGCTCAAAACGACCCGACGCTGCTGGTTAACGACCAAACCGTGTTCCGGGCGCTGGCGACTTTCTTGCGTACCATCGTCACTCGGAACACGCCCTTCGATAAATTCTTAGCCGGCGATGACCGCGCTCTAACGCCCCAGCAACTTCGCGGCGCCAAGCTGTTCTTTACTCCAGCGCCGGCGGGCGGGGCGGGGTGCTCTTCGTGCCACAGCGGCCCGAACTTTAACAAACAATCCAACGATCCGGACGTAGCGGGAATCGGTAAATTCATCGACGAGAACTTCATCAACGTCGGAATCGGCGACCACCCGATCCGAGCGCTGCAAGCACAGGCTCTCGGCGTCCTCGACCCCAACAAGCTGGGTCCGGACGGCTTCCCCTACCACGCCGTAGATACCGGGCGGGAAGAGGTCACGCACGACCCGAACGACGCGTTCAGGTTCCGCGTCTTGACCCTCCGTCAGGCCAAGGACGCGCACAACTTCTTCCACAACGGCACGCTGACTAGCGTCCGCGATGTGGTTGAGTACTTCAATGCCGGCGTGCCGCAGGACCCTACGGCGGGTGCGGCTGCGACGCTGTCACCCCGGTTTACGAATCCTCGCGGTTCGGGATATCCGAACGGTTTAGGCTTGACAGAGCGGCAAGTCGACGAGTTAACGGACTTCATAGAGAACGGGCTCTATGATCCCGCACACGTCATCTATGACCCGAACTCAACAACGCCGAGTTTCGCCCTGAATGCACGCGACCTTACCTACTCCAAATTTCGTCCAGATCTGGCTGCATTGGGGGCACGGGACGGTTTCGTTATTAGCGGAAAGGCAATTGACGACAACGATCCTCTGACACGGCGCGATGAAGGTCTTGAGTTCCTGGATGTAACCAATAAGCTGAGAGTCAGGTTGACGCGCGATATTAGCGGTCAGCGGGAAGTGGATAGGTACACGATTACGAACATCAGTAAAGCGACCGATGTTTCGGGAATCGTGGACACTAACTTGCTCATCATTGCCGACGGGCTCTCTAAGGGCGTCCGGCTGGAAAACGCCAGCGCGATCAGCAGCACCGGTAAGCCTTATCTCCGCGTGTTTCTGCCGAATGGCGTCCTCAACCCAGGCCAAAGTATCGTCAGGCAGTTGATCTTCGACCGGCGAGAACCCGATTCCAAGCCGGTGAGCTACACTCTCGACTTTCTCTCTGGACAGGGCAAGCCCTAACGTCCGTCTCATCGGAGCCAAAGGGCTACCACGGGCATCGGCTCCGCGCCGGTGCCCTTTTTTTCTGTGTGCCGAGCGACAGAGAACAGTAGCTACAGGGGACAGCCTGGCCTGTAGTGGATCCCAAAAGTGAGACACGATTGCGGCAGGAAATAGAGGACAGATATCGGCCATAATGGAGCAGGCCGATGGGGAAAAAGAAGAAGAGCTACAGCGCTGAGTTCAAGCTGAATGCGATCAATCGGATGGCGCAAGCCAAGACGATGAGTGGCCTAGCCAAAGAGTTGGGCATTCGGCGCAAGTTTCTGTATGAGTGGCGCGATCAGCTGGAGGTCGGAGTAAGGGCAACGCTTGAGCGTGGCAGGGACAGCGGGGACTCGATCAAACCGATGTAGCGACTTCTCAGACGGTAACTCTTACCACAGAGAATCCTGGAACCGGCCCTTCTGGGGCAATCACGCTCATTGTTCAATAATCCTTGCGGGGAAAACTCGGGGGCCAAGGGGATTTAAGCAGAACGCGGTGACTCGGCCAGGCGGGGACCAGGACTATCACCAGCCTGGCGAAAGAATTGGGTGGCGGAAGTTTCTCTTTTTGTGGCGCGACCCGTTGCAGAGTGAGGGCAGAGCGGTGTTGAAGCGGTGCAGAGGCCGCCCCGCGAGGTAGCGGGGTGGACGGGCGGTTCTCCGAAGGCACGGTTAAATGTCCCGTTCATGGCCGCGCATTTTGAGGTAGAGTTGTATGCGTTCTTACTTCTCTACGTTTGCCAGGGGCCACTTTGTCTTCATCGCGTCGTGATTTTCTGAAGCAGGCGGCGACTCTCGCCGGCGCCTGTTGCGTTTCTCTCGAGACCTTTGCTCAATCAACGAACCAGATTCATCCTCCGCATCTGGAGTTTCCCACTTCTCCCCGTGATCGGCTGTCCGTTACGTCCTATCCCTTCCGTGCCTACTTTGAAGGCGCGTCTCACCGCGACCGCAAGCCCGGCGTTACGAGCCCTGCAGTTCCGGCTATGGACATTAAAGAGTTCCCGGCCTTCGTGGCCGAGAAATTCGGTGTCTATAACGTAAATCCGTTGCTCAATCATTTCCGTTCGACCGATGCGGCCTACCTGGCGAGTTTTCGCGAGGCTGTTGCCAAGGCACACTCCCATGTCGTCGACTTCGGGCTTCCCGGAAGGTGTTTTGCAACCACCGATAGCAGCGTCGGCGAGGCGGCCATTCGAGACGCCCGTCAATGGATCGATATCGCAGCCGCCATCGGTTCGCCCAGTGTGCGGCCACACCTGGAGTCTCAACCGGGAAAGCAGCCTGACCTGGACGGCGCCGTTAGCAATCTTTCGCGATTAGCTGACTATGGCGCCAAGCAAAATGTGGTGGTCAACCTGGAGAACGATAGCGCCGTCTGGGAAGATCCGTTCTTCATCGTGAAGGTTGTTGAAAAAGCAAACCATCCCTACCTGCGCGCGCTCCCTGATTTCGGCAATTCCATCTCCCAATACGGGGAAGAAGGAAACGAGAAGGCCGTGGACGCGATGATGAAGCATGTCTTCAACATGTGCCACGTAAAGGGCGCGGTCGAGTCCGATGGCAAACCCTATCACGTGGACCTGAGCAAGATGTTCGCAATCGCTCAGCGCAACTCGTATCGCGGGTATTACTCGATGGAGTTCGACACCAACGGCGGAGATCCCGTCGCGGGGACGATGAAGCTCATTGATGAGACACTGCATAATCTTGCGTAGGGAGATGTATGCCAAATGAGAAGGATTTCAATCGCCGTGACTTTCTGATCGGGGGCGCGGCCGGGCTCACCACACTCGGAAGCGCGGCGTTTCTTGGCCGTCCTAACCTCGTGTTGGGTGCGAATGCACGCGTACGCGTGGCGATCTGCGGTCTACACGGGCGCGGCGGGGATCATCTCGAAAACTACGCGCAATTGCCCAACGTTGAGATCGCCGCCCTGTGCGACATCGATCAAAACGTCTTACGCCAGCGGCTTGCGCAGATGGAGAAGATGGGGCTGCCTAAACCAGCCACCTATACCGACATCAGAAAATTGCTCGACGACAAATCTATCGATGCAGTCTCTATCGCAACTCCAAACCACTGGCATAGCCTAATGGCGATCTGGGCCTGCCAGGCGGGCAAAGATGTCTACGTGGAAAAGCCGTGCTCTCACAACCTGTGGGAGGGCAAGCAATTGGTGCGCGCGGCCCAACGATACAACCGCATCGTGCAGCACGGAACGCAGACCCGTTCCTCAACGACCGTCCGCGAGGCAGTACAGAAGATGCGGGACGGAATCATCGGGGAGACGTACATGGCTCGTGGGCTCTGCTATAAGTGGCGAGACACGATTGGCAAGACACCCGTGCAGCCAGTTCCGCAAGACGTTGACTACAATTTGTGGACTGGACCGGCGCCTGAGCAGGCATTTACGAAAAATCGGTTCCACTACAACTGGCATTGGTTCTGGGATTACGGCAATGGCGATATTGGAAACCAGGGTGTCCATCAGATAGACACGGCTCGATGGGGGATGGGTCTAGGCTTTCCCAACAAAGTAAGCGCCATTGGCGGCCATTTTATGTTCGACGACGATCAGCAGACTCCGAACGATCTGAACTGCGCGTTCGAGTTCAACCTGCCGAACGGCCAGCGCCGCATGATCACGTTCGACGTCAGGCATTGGATGACCAACCATGAGGCCAAGATCGGAACACCTGCTCTGGGCACGCCTGAGCCAAAGAAGTCTGCCGCTGCCGAGAAGCTCGGTCCCTCGTCGGGCAGCCACAATACAGTCGGAAACATATTCTACGGTTCCAAGGGATACCTCTCCGCAGGCGATGAAGACGCGGATACCTACGCCGTCTGGATGGGGCGCGATCAAGAAGAGCAGACCGTCGCGCATGGCGACAGGGCGGAGCTGGCTCACTTCAAGAATTTCATCGATTGCGTAGCCAGCCGGAACAAGGCGGATCTGCATGCCCCCATCGAAGAAGGACACATCTCTTGTGGGCTTGTACACCTGGCGAACGCGTCCTATCGGCTAGGCCGGACGATCCACTTCAATCCAGACACGCAGCAGGTGATTGGCGACGAAGAAGCGGAGAAGCTGTTGCGCGACGGCGACCGAGGCTACCGAGCGCCCTTCGTAGTGCCGGAAGAAGGCTGAGGCTCGCTACACGGCGGCGTTGCGAGAAGACCCTGGGTTCACTCCAATACGTGCGTTCCCAGCTTACCTTGCGCACCGTGAGCGGCCCGTTGCCCCTCTATTTCACGATCAGCGTGACTGTTCCAGAACTGATCACCTGGTGAGTTTGCGGTGATGGGGTTTGTGTGGTTTGCCCACCTCCGCATCCGCCCGCAGTGGCAACCACCGCTATCAGCAGTCCGACTGAGACAATGACCCACGCGTGTCCACTCTTTCGTCTTTTTCTCAGCGTCAGCGGCGCCCACAAGATGGGCAACAACACCAGAGCCGCGGCGGCTCCAGGAAGCGTTTCCATAAACACCAATGTGATCTGGTACGTGGCAGCGGGTGTGCCTGCGGCCGTGGTAATGACAATGGCGCTGTTCTCCGCGGAGTAGCTGCAGGCCGCCCCCGACGGCAGGTTCAGGCACTTGACGCTTACATTGGTCGCGCCCGCGGGCAGCGTAACCGGGTAAGTCGCCGTACCCCCGGCGGTAACCGTCACGGAACCTGTCGACAACGAAGGGGGAGTGCTTCCAGCCGTATCAATCTCGAACTCGAGGGCGTTCGACGTTCCCCCGCCTGGTGGGGGCGTCTGCACCGTTACCGCGACTGTGCCTGCGTCTGTCGCATCACTGGCAGGAACCTGCGCGGTCAGCTGCGAAACATTTACAAATTGCGTCGTAAGCGCGCTTGTCCCCCACATCACGATGGATGCCGGGGTGAACCCGGTTCCGTTTACGGTCAGCGTAAAAGCAGCGGCGCTCGCAGGTACGAATGCAGGGGAAAGGCCGTCCAATGCCGGGATGGGTGCGTTTGTGATCACGTAGGCAGCTTTGGCGACGGCGCTGTCGTTATAGTTCGCAGCAACCGCGATGGCGCTGATGGTCTCGGCCGAGTTCACCGTGACCGGAGCGGTATAAGCAGTTGAGGTCGGCGACGGTGTGCTGCCGTCGGTTGTGTAATAAATCGTCGCGCCGGCCGTTGTATCGGTGATTGTGACATTTTGCGCCGATGCATATGTTCCTGCGGCAATGCTGAACACCGGCGTGGCCGTCGTCTGCGATGCGAACGTCACCTTCCGTATACGGGAGTTGAACGCGTCTGTGAAATACAGGTTGCCTGATGTGTCAAAGGCCACGCTGAAGGGTCCATTCAGTTCCGCAGCGGTCGCCGCGTCGCCATCTCCGCTGAAACCCGAGATGCCAATTCCGGCGACTCTTGTGATGATCCCGGTCGAGGCATTCACTTCGCGAATCTCGTTCCCATAGCTACCGATGTAAAGGTTGCCGGCCGAGTCCAGGCTCACAGAATCAGGCAATAGAAGGGCGCTGGTAGCTGGGCCGCCGTCTCCTGTACTGCCCGGCAGGTCCGGGACGCCGGCAACGGTCGATATAATTCCGGTTGCAGCGGATACTTTGCGCACCACGGCATAGGTCGAGATGTAGAGATTGCCCGATGGATCGACTGCAACCCCAGTCGGCGACGCCAGGCTAGCCCCAGTGGCTGGTCCACCGTCGCCGGTCGACCCATAAGCCCCGTTCCCGGCCACTTCGGTGAGACTTCCGGTTGCTGCCGTGAGCTTCCAAATCGTGTTCGTCGTCTCGTCGGTTACATAGAGATTCCCCAAACTGTCCAATGCAACCCCCGGGAGAAAGGCGAAGGACGGACCTGGAGCACCATTGCCGCCAGGCACCGGCACCACCGTCGATATGACACCGGTGCTCGCCGTAACTTTTCTCACCCTTCCGTTTGCCGCATCGGCGATGTAGAGATTGCCTGCCTTATCGAGAGCAAGGCACTGAGGAAACCGCAGGGAGGCCTCGGTCGCCGCTCCACCGTCGCCTAAATTTCCTCCGGTTCTACCTCCCGCATAGATGGATGCAATACCTGTGCTCGCTGCAATTTTCCACACGACGTTGTTGGCGACATCGCTGAAGTAGATATTCCCGGATGCATCGACAGCAATACCCTCAGGCTGCCCCAACTCAGCGGCGAGTGCTGGCCCTCCCACACCGTACAAACCCAACGATGTACCATTTCCCGCCACGGTCGTAATCACAGGCGAAGACGATGTAATGGAGTAGGTCGCCGACGTAACATTGCTGCCAAGCGACCCCGGCGCCACGGCAATCGCTTTCAGCGTGACGTGGCCCGTGATGTTGAGCGGGAGACTGTACCCGATATTGGAAATAGGTGTGGGCGTCGATCCGTCTGCCGTCACGTAGATCGAAGCACCCGGTGCGTTCGAGGAAATGGTCACCGTCTGCGGACTGGCATAGGTTCCTCCCGAAACGCTGAAGGTTGGTGCTGCCGTCTGCGTAGTCGGAGGCGCGGCTGCCGCAAGTACTTCCCGGACGCGGTTGCTTCCTAATTCAGCGATGTAGAGATCGCCGGCATTGTCATTCGCGATGCCCCAGGGCGAGCACAGCGTTGCCGTGGCGGCTACAGTTCCATCGCCCAACGGGCCACCGCACTGCATCCCGTTCCCTGCCACAGTCGTAATGATGCCCGTGGTCAAATTCACTTTGCGTATAGCGGCATTGCCGGTATCGGAAAAATACAGATTTCCCGCAGTATCGAATAAAACTGAGGTCGGCCGATTAAGAAGTGCGCTGGTCGCCGGACCGCCGTCGCCGGAATAAATGGAGACGGTCTGGGTCGCGACCTTGCCGGCGACTGTGGTGATGATTCCCGTTGCCCCATTCACTTCGCGAATCACACTATTGCCGCTATCCGCAATGTACAAGTTACCCTTTGCATCGAAAGCTATACCTGAGGGGCTCGCCAAAAGTGCGCTGGTCGCCGGACCGCCGTCACCCCCGTAGCCGTTGCCCTGTGTTCCTGCAACGGTGGTGATGATGCCCGTCGCGTCTGTTACCTTCCGAACGGTGCTGTAGGTTGTTGAGCTGAGGTAAACATTGCGCGATGCATCGATCGCAATGCCGCCGACGGAACCAAGGACCGCGCTGGTAGCCGGACCGCCGTCACCGAACCCCACCCCCGTCCCGCCTCCTGCGTAGGTTTGGATAATTCCTGATTTGAGGTTCAGGATCCGCACCAGTCCGCTGACACTATCGGCAATAAAGAGGTTGCCGATTTGGTCCAGTGCAAGCGAGCTGGGCGACTCGAACTCAGCGCTGGTTGCGGGTCCGCCATCACCGGAACTGCCAATCTTGCCCGTTCCGGCAATCGTGCTGATGGTCCCCGTTCCCGCCGCGACTTCACGCACCACATGGTTGGTTTGGTCGCTGATGTACAGGTTCCCCGCACTGTCTCTCGCCACCCAGGTGGGATTGTCTAGTTGCGCCAGCGTTGCCGGGCCGCCATTTCCGCTGTAACCGAACAAACCGCTTCCAGCAACCGTGTAGAGCAACGAAACCGGAGCGGTCCCGATGTAGTACTGATCCGACGCGGCTAAGCTGGGTGCGAACCCAGGCGCCATGGCTATCACCACCAGGGTTTCTGAGGAAGATACCGTGATCGGGCCGCTGTAGACGTTCGAACCCACGTTTGGGTACGAGCCATTCGTCGTGTAGTAAATGGTGGCTCCGGCATTGGAATCACTGATTGTTACCTTTTGCGCCGAGGCGTAGTATCCCGCGGCCAGTGAGATCGCCGGCGTCGGCGTTGGCGGCAGTTGCAGGTTATATTCTGCGATCACGTAATCGCTGTTCTGGTACCCGTTCTCCAGGGCATATGCCTGGACAGACCCGAAGCCTTCGGTGGCGATCGTGATTGGTCCGGTGTACGGTACAAAGCCTTGGGTCGAAGGTCCGCAGTAGTAAATCGTTGCGCCTGGTGTCGCATCCGTGATCGTTACCTTGATGCTTGAGGTGTAGGTTCCCGACGCCGGAGTCACAAGCGGATCGGCCACTTTCGCCTGAAGCGTCGTGCTCTGCGAAGTACTTGCTTGAAAGTTCGCGTCGCCTGGGAAACTCGCCGCCACCTGGTGACTTCCCGGACCCGCAGGAGCGACCTGATTGACCGTGGCTGCAGCCTGCCACTGGTGGGCCAACAGCACCTGTGCGGCGCCGTCGTAGAAACTCGACGAAGCAATGTCTGTGGCGCCGTCACCATTGAAATCTGCCACCGTGGAACTCGAGCAGCATGGTAATCCTGCAGACCCTACTGAGATCTCGCTGAACGTTCCGTCGCCTTTTCCCTGCAGAAGGCTGATGGTGGCGCCGTTGATCTGTGCACCGAGGAGCAAATCTGCGATGCCGTCGCCGTTGAAATCGCCTGTCGTAAATAGGAAGGGAGTGGTCCCGATTGTAGACGAGGCAAGAAGCGGATTGGCCTGGAAACTCCCGTCGCCGTTGCCCAGGAAAACGGCCACTTGTGAACTTGCGCCGTAGAGCGACAGGGCCAGGTCCAGTTTTCCGTCGCCGTTGAAATCGCCGGTCGTTAACCCCGTCGCACCGTTCAGACCTACAGGCGTGCCCGGCCCCTTGGTAAATGTTCCATCCCCGTTGCTCAGGTAAACGGACGCTTTTTGCGATCCGCCGTCCGCGATGACTAAATCCGACAGGCCATCGCCGTTCAGATCCGCCGTAACCACCTCGGAAAAAATGGACGCTTCGTAAATATTCGTCGTGGCCGCCGGCACCTGGGTGAAGGAACCATCCCCCTTGCCCAGCAGGATTACCAAATAGTAACCGCCGGCGGCGGCCAGGTCCGGAATGCCATCACCGTTAAAATCGCCCGCGGCAACGGGGGAATTTCCATAGCTCGTGGACAACACACCTTGCGGGGATACCGTGAAGGTCCCATCGCCGTTCCCTAGCAAAACGGTGATCGCGCCGTTGTGTCCATCCCCCAGCAGAATGTCCGGGTGACCGTCTCCGTTGAAATCCTGCACCAGTACAGGCTTGCCTACAGCCGTAATCGGATTCTTGGTGACCGGGTTAAAGTTTCCCGTCCCATCGCCCAGCAGAACCGTAGCCGAGCTGTTGAGGCTCACCGAGTTGAGTCCAACCGCTATGTCCATATTGCCGTCGCCATCGAAATCGGCGGCCACAATTCCGGAGGGCTCATTGCCCACCACGGGCATGAACCCCCCGGCCAGCGTCTCTAGAACCGGGTCGGCCAGGGATGCTGTCGTTAGCACGGAGTTGTTGGCGCTGAGATCTGTGAAGGAGATCGTTCCCGACGGTCCGGCAGGGCTTTTTGCGGAGCCACTCACGGTTGCTGTGAGCGAATAATTTCCGGGGAATCCGGCCTGCGCGATCGTCGTCACCGAAGGAAAGGCGCCCGTTACAGAAACCGTGGCTGTGTTCGAACTGCTCGCCGCCCAGTTGATGGCGCCGAGAAACTCGGCCTTGTAGCTATGGGCGCCGGCGCCCGGACGCAGTTTGACCGTGGCCTTGCCTGTGCTTGTTACTTGTGCCGTTGCCAAAATGTGAACGTCCGTACAGTACGTCGCGGAAGCGTCGCAGAAGTTCACCTGGCCGGCTGTGATCGCTCCGGATGCTGGCGTCACCGTGGCCGTAAGCGTAATGGCGGCCCCCGTCGTAATGTTCGCGGCGGCGCCCGATCCTGAGGTTACGGTCAATGTCGTTTGCGTCGCGGCCCCACTGGCGGGCGCCGCAAAGACCGTCAGATGAATCGCCAACCCGATTGCCAAAAGGCTGGTTCGGGCAGGGCTAAAGCATTTACGCAATTGGTGTAGACCGAAGCTACAGGCCTTTACGTGGTTTTCTCTCAAAGAAAACCACACCTCGCTGCTCTTATCGGGCCACAGTAATTGCGAAAATGCCTTAAGCAGGGTTGAAAAACACCGGTATACAGGCACAAGGCGAGAAACGTTTCCGTGGCAGCGACGCAGCATGATCCAGTCCACTCTTCTGATGGCAGTTACGCTTCCGTGCGCGATCAGAAATGAAACGGTCCCAATTCGCCGGAGAGTGACGCAAGTCTAGCATTCCGGATTGAAAGCAATGTGCCAGATATTGGATATCGGAAACGCACGATCGGGTGATGTCCATAGCCCAGGAGTAACTACGCTCGTTACTTACCGCCTGTGAGGTCGCAGGGACAGAACCATCCGAACAGGGATTGCGAGCGCATGGTTTCGAGGGTTTCGGGGACCAGACGTCCTTGCCGCTGAGTACAGTTGTGCTGGTTCTGCTCTAAGGTGAATCAGCGGCCCAAATGGCGCGAATGGTTTCTTCATCGCCCATTCCATCAGGGACGGCTGCACTTGGATTATTGGCGTGGTACAACGGGCTTGTGCCGGAGAACGATCTTGCTGTGCCGTCGCCCGGCGTTGCGAGATGTCCGTTGGTGATCGTACGGCTGCCGGGCATTTCGAGGTAGCCGTTCGGGTCGGTCGTTCGCACCCAATTCCAGGCGTAGAGCAGCCAAGCGGCACGATATTGTTTGTTCTGGTGCGCAAACCACGTGACCTCGTCGTAGCCCCAGATCCAATTGAACCCGCCGCCATCGGCCCGCGGTTGTCGGGGTTGTCTGCTCACACCGTAGTTGTCGAACTCGACGAGATACGGCAGGTGGCTGCACGTCCAGCCGCTAGGGGCAATACCGCCCTTGCTCCGGTTGTAGATGCCGTCGGAATATCCCGCTTTGAGAATCGCCTCCTGCGGCTTATCCGGAACTTCCATAATCCTAAGCGGGAAGGCATGGAAATCCAGCAGCAGATGTCCATCTTTGACCAGCCCGCCGCCAGGAACGTGCGCATCGCATATCAACATGTGTCTGCGAGCGTGCTTTGCTGCGTAGGCCCGGGAAAGGGCGAAGACCTGCGACCAGTGAGTCAAATCGGGATCGTTGCCGTTCATAATCTCGACTTGTCCAAAATGAATCGCCTCAAAGCCTGCATCGACAAACGAAGCTGCCAGGAAATAGAAATAGAGCTTTGTCTCCGGCCTGCTCACGTCCGGTACCGATGAACCCCGACTCCACTGGTTCACACGGCGGCCGTCGGGATAAAGCATGTCGGCATAGCGGAAGTTCCTTTTTTCCGCAGGTCGACCCAAGGCGGCAAAAGCCCAGCCGGGAACGGCAACTTGTTCTACCTGTGTGGTCACGATCTCGAAGATGCATGCTTCCAGAATCATCTCCGGATCAGCCTTGACGGCCGCGGAAACCTGCTGTTTCGCCTTTTCGAGATGACTCAGCAGATTGGCCTCGCCTCCCCATAAGCAGAGGCTTCGCCCGATAAACTTTGCCTTCATGTTCGTGAGCATTCGAAGGTCGTCTTCGAGATCCCCTTGCCCGGCAAACAGGCCCTGCATCGTGATGGATCGAGAGAGATAGTTATCCAGCACCTCTCGCGAAATGGCGCCGTCGAAATGATAGTGGCGCACCGGTCGGACGACACGAACCGGATTGGCGAACAACGATCGGCTGGATTCATCCGCGAGGGCGATAATCGCGGCGGAGATCGACGAAGTGATGAATTTGCGCCTTTCCAAAAAACCTCCTAAAAGTCAGTCATTCTCCGCGGAAGCGATAGCCAATAGGCCTCTCGGTCAAGATATAAACGGGGCGAGCAGGATCGTCCTCAAGTTTCTTTCGTAGCTGATTCATGACAACGCGGGAAATCGGACGGGACAAGCTGCGCTCAGAATTGATTTCCAATTCGATCGCCCGTTTCCAGGAGGTGAGGAGATATTCTTTTCGCCTCTTTTTTATATCCAGGTACACGAAACGTAACCCCAGATTTGAATTACCGGAAATTTAAGACAAAAGTATGCTCCGACGTGTAAAAACTCGGATCCGGTGGAGGTCTCTGGAAGAGCGGGGACAAACTTGCAAGATGCACCTCTGGGCTGAGACACGCCGTGTGTTTCAAGTTAGGGGTCCAAAATCGCTCCGATTGGCGCCCTCACAAACACGGTCTCAACGGCGTCACGATTTAGACTCGGCCTCGTTCTCTGTCAGAAGCATCTTCAGAAGAGCAATTTGCAACCTTTGTTGATCATGTAAAAGTCGCTTGAACTATCAATCTTGACAGCCATTACACCCTTATAGTCCCATTCCGTCGCACGCACTCTGGGACCAGTAACTAGCAGGAAAGCTAGGGTCTCAATGTTTGTTGTCCTGCATTTCCTTGTTGGTTTGATCCCAGGAGAAGTTGCACGTCCGCAGAGTTTGCCAGTGAACAACTCTGTATACGAAACAGGCGGAAGATACGCCTGGCTACTGTCGAAGTCGGACTCGGTACATATGGTCCGATAGGCCTGTTGGGTTGCAAAACTTTGGGGGGGGCGCAGTGATCTCACACAAATTGTGGTTTCCTATCCTCGCAACTGGGCTGTTTCTCGCCTGTTGCTTTACTGCCCACGGGCAGTCCACCTTCGGTTCGATTTCAGGGACGGTCAAGGACACCACGGGCGCCGCTGTCCCGGACGCGCAAGTTACGTTGACCAGCACCGGTACGGGTGCAAAGCAGATATTTACTACGGATCAAAACGGGTTGTATGCCTTCGTCAACGTGAATCCAGGTGAGTACACCGTTGATGTGGATAAGACCGGCTTTAAGCGCTACAAGCGCAGCGCCTTTGACTTGCAGGTGCAACAGAGTGCCCGCATTGACGCCACCATGGAGATCGGCGCAGACACCCAGACCGTGCAAGTCACCGCATTGGCTCCGCTGCTGCAGACCGATAATGCATCGCTTGGCCAAGTCATTGATGAACGCAAGACCAACGAAACTCCTTTGAATGGCCGCAACGTTTTCAACCTCATCACTTTATCTCCCGCAGTTGTCCCGCAGGGTGGTTCCGGCGGTTCGCAGGTGGGCCAGAATCCGTTTAGCTGGGGCAACTACCAGGTGGGCGGATCGTTCGGCAACGAGAGCGCGGAGTACATCGACGGGCAGCCCGTGAACATTGGCTACATCAATCTGCCTGTTCTGATTCCTGACCAGGACGCCATATCTGAATTCAAGGTGCAGTACAACAACCTCGGTCCGGAGTGGGGCAGGTTCTCCGGTGGTGTTGTTAACCTGAGCACGAAGGGAGGAACGAACAGCTTCCACGGCGTAGCGTATGAATATCTCCGCAACAAGGTCTTGAATTCCAAGCCGTATTTTGTGGCGACGAAGCCCCCCTACGTGCAGAATCAGTTCGGCGGCACGGTTGGCGGCCCGGTGATCAGGGACCATACATTTTTCTTCTTTGCCTATGATGGGTACCGTCAGCGGGCGCCTGCGGTGTTTACAACCACGGTGCCGACGGTTGGGGAGAGGAGCGGCGTATTTCCCTCGGACATTCCGATTTACGATCCGCTGAGCATCAGCGCGAACTGTGTCGCAAACTCCACGGCCGCGAATTGCGGTCGTAAACAATTCGCCAACAACACCATCACGAACATTAACCCGGCCGCGCTGATTGAACTTAAGTATCTTCCGCTGCCGACCAACAGCGCTGAAACCTCTAACTTCACCTCGGCCGCGCCCTCCGGCGGAAACACCAATCAATACGTAGCCCGTGTCGATCAAACGTTGTCAGCGAATCAGCATATTTTTGCCCGTTACAACTTCTTCAACCTTCTGGATTTGCCCACCGATCCTTTTGGCACCGGGCTGTGCGCGGATCGTTGCGCGGAACTCTATCAGACCAACGCCGCCGTCATCGGCTACACCAACTCCATCCGGCCTAATCTGTTGCTGAGTGTCAACCTCAGCGGCAGCCGGTTCCACTATTTGCGTTCACCCAAGAACTCAAGTTTTGACTTGACCTCATACGGCTGGCCCACTTCTTACAATACGGCCATTCCGAGCGCCGGCCGGTCGCCGTTCACACCCTGCTTCACGCCAGAAGACTCCACCGTCACCTGTTCGCAAGGGCAGAGCTTTATCACCGATCACGACACGCAATGGGCCCTCACCCCCAACCTTACGTGGATCAAGGGGCGTCACACCATGTTTTTTGGCGGCCAACTGATTGAGACCTTTGACAACTACGCCCAGACGAACATCGCCAGCGGCGCCTTTGCTTTCGACGGCAGTTGGACGAGAAGCAATCCTGTTTCCGGCGGAGCGGGCGGTATTTCCTTCGCCGATTTTCTGTTGGGATACGGCCTTAACCAATCGAGCGTGTTCAACCACAATTTCGGTGAGACGCAGATTCCAGCCCTGGTAGCGCAAAAGGAAACCTATCGAGGCTTTTTCTTTGGGGATACGTGGAGAGTCACATCGAAACTGACGGCCAGCTATGGCCTGCGTTATGATTTGCAGGGACCCTTTACCGAGCGGCATGGCTTTATAAGTTATTGGGATCCGGGGGCGACCAATGCCTCGGTTACCGGCTGTCCCGGCGGCGCATGCCGTGGCGACGCCTTCCTGGTTGGTGACGGTGTCAATAAGACCCGAGGCAATGTACCCCTGGCGAAGTATGAGTTCATGCCCCGTATCGGGGTTGCTTATGCCTTGGACCAGAAGACAGTCATTCGTGCGGGTTACGGCATATTCTTCATCCCCAACTGGATATTTTTCAACCTGAACCCCAGCAACGATGCCATCAACCTGGCCTCGACGCTGTGGGTTGCCACTGCGAACGGCGGAATCACCCCCAACAGCACGCTTTCGGCAACCAACTGCGCGTTTACCGCGGGCGCTGCCTCGGGAACGCTGAATTGCCCGACCAACGGGCCTTTCGGTCCCAATGTTGTGACTCCGCTTGGTAGAGGCAACGTTTCAGCATTTGATGCCGGGCAAAACATCACGATAGCTCCCTACACCACGTATAAGGCGCCGTACGTCCAGCAGTACAACCTGAATATTCAAAGAGAGTTTCCGGGAGGGATCTTCGTCGATGCCTCGTTTGCAGGCTCGAGGGGCGTGCATCTGCCGAATCCGACAGCGACTCAAATTGACCAGATTCCGGACGCAGATCTGGCTCAGGGAAGCGCCTTGCTGGTGAACGTTCCCAATCCATTTAAGGGGATCAATACGGTAAGCTCGTTGAACCCGGCCACAAACTCCACGGTTATCGCCGGTCAGCTGCTCCGTCCCTACCCTCAGTATGGTGGCGTCAGCCTCGCCGGGGATGGCTGCTGCTCCAGTAACTATAGCTCGTTCCAACTCGCTATCACCAAGCGGTTCACCGGGGGCGGATCGTTCCTGGCTGCCTACACCAACGAAAAACTCTTGACCAATGCCGATACCCTGACCACCTGGTTGGAGAGCGGTGTTGGAGAAGTGCAGGACTGGAACAACCTCAAGGCAGAGTACTCGCTCTCTTCCCAGGACGTGTCCCAGCGCCTCGTGCTCAGCTACGTTTATGACCTGCCCTTTGGTCACAGTCAAAGGTACCTGTCGGGCGCCACGGGCGTGGTGGGGAAAGCGGTTTCCGGATGGGGCGTCGATGGCATCACGACGTTTCAGAAGGGCTTCCCGCTGCCGATAAGCTACGGGGGATCGACGGCGCTGTCACAGGCGAGTTTGGGAATCGGGACGTTGCGCCCGAATGTCGTGCCTGGGTGCTCCAAGGGTGCTGCGCACGTACCGCAGAACGGGGGATTTGCCTGGATCAACCCGGCTTGTTTCACGGCTCCAGCCGACTTTGGTTTCGGGAACGAGGCGCGCGTGGACAGTACGCTTCGCGGCGCGGGGATCGATAACTGGGACCTCGCGATATTCAAGACGACGAACTTCGGACCGAATGAAAACCTCGGTGTGCAGTTCCGGACGGAGTTTTTCAATACGTTTAATCGCGTCCAGTTTGCCGCGCCGAATACCGCTTGTTGCGAATCCAATAACGCGAATTTCGGAATTACGAATAACCAATTGAACGGTCCGAGGCTCATTCAATTCGCTCTGAAGTTCCTGTTCTAGCGTGTAAGTGGAGCGGGAGGTGGATGCCGTCCCTGGCATCCACCTCCGGCTCCTTGGTTTTCAAACAAAATTGTCATCCCGAGCCACTCACTTACCGTTGGGAAGTTAAGGATGGAATGAACGTTGCGCTTTTAGGATCTCTCCCTGCCGCAAATCAATGGGTGAATGACCCTGACCGTCTAAGCTGCATTTACGAGCTTTGCATCCGTGCTGCGCGCGGCGTGTAACTTCTGCTAACCTTGCGATTGCCTGACGGGGGCCCGCGCAAAATCGAATGGACCGGCGGATCACACGACGCGATTTCCTCCAGGCGTTTGCCGCCATGGGCTTTGCGCTGCCCCTGCCTTTGCCCGAGCCCATGTTTGACGTGAAGCACCCGCATGGCCTCGATTTCAACCATGTGAATTCGCCCACGCCGCAGAAGTACCTGATCGAGACGATGGGGGGCGGTGTGGCGCTGTTCGATTACAACAACGACGGATTGCTCGACATTTTTCTGGTCAATAGCGGCCGGCTCGCCAACCCGATGCACCCACCCGAGACCTTCGACCGGCAAAATCCCCGGAATTGGAATCGTCTCTACCGGCAGAATCCGGACGGGAGCTTCACCGACGTCACCAAGGAAGCCGGTCTGGCGAGCTCGGGAGACGGCAACTATGGCATGGGTGTGGCGGTCGGCGATTATGACAATGATGGCTTTCCCGACCTGTACGTCACCAACTACGGAAAAAATACCCTCTACCACAACAATGGTAACGGCACCTTTACAGACGTCACCGCCAAGGCCGGTGTAGAGGCCGGCGGTTGGAGCTGCTCCGCCGGCTTTTTCGATTACGACAACGACGGCCATCTGGATTTGCTCGTGACCCGCTACATGCTATGGGATACGCAACACAGCAAGATCTGCGGGGGCGAGTGGCAGACCTATTGCCCGCCGGCTGAGTTCCCATCGACCACGAATATTCTTTATCGCAACCGCGGCGATGGCACATTTGAAGACGTCAGCCATGCTTCCGGGATTGCGTCGATCAAGGGGCGTTCGCTGGGCGTGGCCTTCGCGGACTACGATGACGATGGATTCACCGACATCTTTGTTTCCAACGACGGCATGCGCCAGTTTCTGTTCCACAATAACGGCAACGGCACATTCACCGAATGCGCTCTGGAAGCGGGCGCGGCGCTCACCGTCGACGGCCGGCCTCTCTCGGGCATGGGCACTGTCTTTCAGGATTACGACAACGACGGGCGGCCCGACATTCTAGTCACCGTCCTGCCCCGCGAGGTTTACGCGCTGTTTCACAATGACGGCAACGGATCATTCAGCTACCGCAGCCTGCAGGCAGGCCTGGGCTTGCTCTCGGCGGCAAGCTCGGGGTGGGGTGTGGGTCTGGAGGACTTCGACAACGACGGCTGGAAGGATTTGTTCGTCGCCCAAAGCCATGTGCTGGACAACGTAGAACACATCGACCCTATGCTGCATTACAAAGAGCCGCCGCTGCTGGCCCTCAATCACAACGGGCGCTTCGAGCGGGCTGATTCAGGAGTGACCGCAGCGATGGCAGGTCGAGGCGCAGCCTTCGGCGATTTGAACAACGATGGCTTTATGGACGTGGTCGTTACTTCGCTGGGCGGAGAGCCGCTGGTGCTTTTGAATCACCGCGGGACTGGAAATTGGCTTTCCATCACGTTGCGCGGAACGCGCAGCAACCGCGATGGGCTGGGTGCGGCCGTGCAGGTGAACGGCCAGAAGCGATTCGCGACCACAACGGGCAGCTACATTTCGGCCAGCGACAAGCGTCTGCACTTTGGCCTCGGCGCGGCCCAGGTGGCCAAAGTGGAAATTCACTGGCCCTCGGGCATCCATCAGATTCTTGAGGGTGTCAAAGCCAATCAGTTTCTCGAAGTCCGCGAGCCGGAGAAACCATGATTGTTGCTTTTCTGTCAGCTCTGCTCGCGATGCAGGCTTCCGCGTCGCCGGCCGTCGAGCATGTGCATACCGGAGTGAATGCAGAGAAGAGTGGACAATTGGACGTAGCGGTGACCGAGTTTCAGAAGGCCACCGAACTCGATCCCCAACTGGCAATTGCGTTCGTCGATCTGGGTGGGGTCTACATCGAGAAACACAATTATGCGGCCGCTATGGGTCCTCTGAAGCGGGCCATCGAACTCAGGCCCGACCTGGAGACGGCCCACCGCTTATTTGGATACGCGCTTTTGGCGCAAGGGTATGCCACCGAAGCGATTCCGCATCTTGAGAAGGCGCACGCCGAGAATGTGCTCGGCATCGCTTTGCTCGAGGCGGGCAAGTTGCCGGAGGCCGTGACAGTCCTGCAAAAAGCTCTGGCGCAAAACTCGGATGATTCGGAGCTGCTCTATTACTATGGCCGGGCCTCCGGCCTGCTCTCTAAGCAGGTTTTCGACCAACTCGAAGCTCGCTTCCCGGATTCCGCGCGTGCCCATCAGATGATGGCGCAGGACTACGCCGTCCTGCGAGATGTCCCTGCCGCCGAACGGGAATTTCTCGAAGCCTTGCGCCTGCGTCCGCAGACAGCGGATTTGCACCTGGAGATGGGAGAGCTTTACGCCCGCGCGCAGCAATGGGACAAAGCCGAAGAACAATTCCGGTTGGAAACTGAAATTCAACCAGGGAGCGCCGAAGCATTTTATCGTCTCGGTGAAGCCCGGCTGCAGTTGGGTAAAGCCCACGAAGCGCGCAAGGCGCTCGTCCAGTCCGACCAGTTGAGAGAGGACATGCCGGAAACCCTCTACCAGCTGGGAAAGGCGGCGGCTCTGGACGGAGACGACACGACGGCGCAAAAGTCCTGGCAGCATCTTCTAAGCCTGGAGAAAGATACCGCGCTCGCCGCGCAAGCGCATTTTGGCCTAGCTGGCATTTACCGCAAACTAGGAAAACCCGCGGACGCCAATCGCGAAATGGAAGAATTCCGCAAGCTGCAGAGCAACTCGAGCCGTACGGATATCGCGCCGAAGTAGCCAATCAGATAAACAAGCAGGCAAAAAAAGGAACGGATGAACGCAACGCTCTCGCCGCACAGGGTTGGTGTGGCGTCTGCATAGTTTCTTATCACGCGCGACCCTGGTGAACACCGCAGGTCGAGGGCTGCATCCAGTCTCATCCGATCTCTGCGGGGTTTCGCTGACAGAAAAACCTAAAAATCGGTTTCAACTTTGCAGTGATACGAGGCCGGACTTCGTCCGCTTCTACGAGGACCAATTGCTTTTGAAATCAGTGTGAAGAGTCAGTCCGCCATCGACATACAGCGTCTGCCCGGTGATGTAGGCTGCGTCATCGCTGGCGAGAAAAGCGAAGACGCCGGCGATCTCTTCTGCCGTTGCAGAACGGCCGAGAGGGATGTGGCTTTCCACCTTCTTCCGCATTACCGGATCATCCTTCCACGAAGCGTTAAGCTGTGTAATCGTCGCTCCCGGCGCGACCGCGTTCACACGAATGCCGCGATCCGAATATTCAAGCGCCAGCGTGCGCGTGAGATTGCCAAGACCGCCCTTGCTCACTGAGTAAGCCAGGAACTCGGGCTTCGGGACCATCTCGTGATTGGAAGAGTTGTTCAGAATAATTCCGGACCCCTGCTCGACAAACAGCTTCAGTGCTTCCCGGCTACAAAGAAACGCGCCTCGGAGGTTGACCGCAAGCACCTGATCGAAGTCAGAAGCGGTAAAGACATGCGAAGGGTTCTGCCGATTGATCCCAGCATTGTTGATCAGGATGTCGCAGCCGCCGAGAACATCTCGCATGTGCTCAAAGCCCGCTATGACCTGCTTCTCATCGGTAACATCGACCCGCCTTCCAAAGGCTAGTCCAGGGAAGCGATCTTCGAGAGAATCTAGCGTATCGTTGATGACTGAATCGTTCACTCCATCGGTCAGCAGCACACTGGCTCCTTCTTCGAGGAAGCGCTCCGCGACAGCTCTTCCTATTCCCCGCGTGCCCCCTGTGACGAAGACACGCTTTTTGCTGATACCCTTCATGACAATTGTCCTTGCCGGTTGGGCGGGGCAAATCCCCCGATCGGGAGCGTGATCGCTATTTCAGTGCGTTGCAGGGGCAGCTCTATGAAGCCGCAATCCTTTCTCTGAAAGGGCCATCATCGCGGAGGCTGGCGCGTCGGCTTCCACCACCAAGTCTGCAATCGAATCGATTTCCGACACCTTGTGTGCGGCAACGGACTCGAGCTTTTCATTCAGGACGGCGACGGCCACTGAACCCGCCGTCTGAATCAACGTCCTCTTCATTTCGGCATCCTCAACATCGAACGCTCCTAGCCCTTCGTTCGCATGGATGGAGCACAGGCCGAGCACGAGCAGGTCTGGGCGCATCTCAGCAACCTCACGCATGGGCCGGCCCGCGAGTGCAGCTCCAACTTCCCGATGGACGCTGCCGTCAATCAACAGCAGTTTGATCGCGGACTTTCCCATGACACAAGCGGCAATCGCGGGATCATGGGTGGCGATGGTGAGGGGGAGATCGTGGGACAACATGCGCGCAAACGCCAGATTTGTAGAGCCGGCATCGATGTAGACGAATTGCTTGGGTCGAAGCAGCGTCACCAGCGTTCTCCCTAATGCCTCTTTACGATCATTCGATTCGCCCACGCGCACCGTGATGGGCGTCGAAGCCGGCGAAGTCACCATCGTACCACCGTAGACGCGCTGGCAGAGACCGCGCGCAGGAAGCTCGCGCAGGTCACGTTTTTTTGCCGTGCGAGACAGCGCAATCGCGAACGTGGTTCTGCTTAGGTGATCACTCTCGATTTAGGTTTGGCCACAGTTGTTTGTCCCGCGCCTTTTCCAGGACCGTGATTCTGCAGTCGATATGACCACCAGGTCGTCGTTTGCAGGATTGACGACCACCTTCTCCGTGCTTCGTCAAAAAGCCGCCGAAATGCATCGGGTATACTCCCCACTTATGGTTCGCATGCTGGTTCGCACTCTGGCCGCCGCTCTCCTTACCTGTGCTGTCACTGGTCACGCTCAGCAGTACGATCTCGTCTTGCGCAACGGGCATGTCCTCGATCCGAAAAACAACGTGGACGCGAAACGGGACGTAGCCATTCGCGATGGCAAAATTGTCGCCATCGAACCAATGATTCCCGCCAGCGCCGCCAAACAATCCGTCGACATCTCCGATCTCTATCTAACGCCCGGGCTCGTCGACATCCACGTGCACGTCTTCACCGGACTTCGCCACAACGCGTGGGGCAACGGCGATCTCTCCGTTCCCGCCGACGTCATGGCCGTCCCCAACGGCGTTACCACCGTCGTCGACGCCGGCTCCTCTGGATGGCGCGACTTTCCCGAGTTCCGTCGCCGCATTATTGATAATTCCGCGACCCGCATCTTCGCCTTCCTCAACATCGTCGGAGCGGGCATGGCCAAGAACGACGATGCCGCCGAGCAAAACGAATACGACATGGACCTCGATGCGCTTTCGAAAACGATCGCACAGAACCGCGACATCATCGTCGGCATTAAGACCGCCCACTGGCAACAGCCCAACTTCATCTCCGTGCAGAAGGCCGTCGAGGCAGGGAATCGCAACCATCTGCCCGTCATGGTCGACTTTGGCTGGTTCGACAACAAATCGTACGAGCAAATGATCTCCGGCATCCTGCGCCCGGGGGACATCAGCACACACGTCTTCCGCATGCCCGCGCCGCTGCTCACTCCGGAAGGCAAACCTGCCCCCTACATGCTCGACGCTCGCAAGCGCGGAATCAAGTTCGACGTCGGCCACGGCGGCGGTTCCTTCACCTTCGCTCTCGCGGAGCCCATGGTGAAGAACGGCTTCTTTCCTGACTCCATTTCAACGGATCTCCACGTCGATTCCGCTACCGGCGTCATGCTCAACCTGCCCAACGTGATGAGCAAGATGCTCGCGCTGGGTATCCCGCTGCCTGAAGTCATTCGGGAGTCCACCACCAACCCTGCCACCGAAATCGGCCACCCCGAACTCGGGCAGATCGCTGTCGGTTCGATCGCTGACATTGCCGTCCTTCGCGTCGAGCACGGGAACTTTGGTTACGCCGATCTGGCCGGGGGCAAGGTCGACGGCAGCGAGCGCATTTTCCCGGAAATGACCATCCGCGCGGGGCACGTTGTCTTCGATCTCAATGCGCGCACCGCCGTTCCCTGGCGTGAAGGTCACCTGAAATACGCAACCCGCTGAACGAGTATTGCGGGGAGGTATCGACGGGCGGTACTGTGGGTTGGGTGAAGCTCGTCCGGTACAGTAGCCGCCGGACGGAAAATTAAGAAGATGCGTGGTCAAAGAATCACGGCCAGGGCAGGGAATTAGCCTATAAGGTTAGAGCATTTTCACTTCTACTCTGTACAGGATCTGTACAGGAGGGCGCGGCGAAGTGCGGCTTTTCTTGAGGAAAAGCCGCCATAGGAGTCGTTGCTCTGTAAACACCAGAAGCGAAAATGCTGTAGCGCCCAGTAATTCGCGGCGTTCGATTAGAGCATTTTCGCAATTGGTGTAGAGCGGCCTCGCCGCAGCGAGCTTCTCGCCGCAGCGAGCTTCCTCGCCGCAGCGAGCTTCCTCGCCGCAGCGAGCTTAGCTACCGACCTTTACGTGGTTTTCTCTCAAGGAAAACCACACCTCGCTGCCCTTACCAGACCACAGTCATTGCGAGAATGCTTTACCAACCCATCTGGTGCATGCGCAGCAGGATGATCCCGCTGTACTGATTCATTCGCGCGGGCCGTCGTTTCAGGGGAGCCGGTAGAATCGCGGCCAGTCGTGCCGCCTGTTCCCGGTCGATCGTGCGGGCTGCAGTTCCGTAATAGTAACGGCAGGCCGCGTCCGCACCGTAAATCCCGGGTCCCCACTCGACCTCATTCAGGTAGATCTCCAGAATGCGCTGCTTGCCCAGCACGAATTCAGCCACGGGAACCAGTGTGGCCTCTGCGCCCTTGCGCAGAATTGAGCGGCTCGTGCCGAAAAACAGGTTCTTTACGAGTTGCTGTGTAAGGGTGGAGGCTCCGCGCGTGCGACCGCCTTCCCAGTCTTCGTCGGCTGCTATTTCAATCTCGTGCCAATCGAATCCGTGGTGGTGGTAGAAACGCCCGTCTTCCGCGGCGATGACAGCGTGCTGCAGATTGGGCGAGATTTGACTGAGAGGAATAAATTGATAGCGCTTACGATACGGCGTCTGTCGAACCGGAGTCTGCTGAAACAGAGCCTGCAAGCGACGCTCGACCTGTACAGCGGTGGTCGGTGGATCGATCCACCGGGCCGTTAGAAGAAGCATCGCGGCGAGCGACCAGAGAAGCGCCACACCGATGACCAGCCATGAAACAAACGATCGGAGGGAACCCTTCCAAAGCCTGGTTCTGGCGCGTGTTTGGGTTTCTCTCACTTCTTGGAATCATAACCGGGCGCCGTTCACGTTTCGACTGCCCCCCTCAGATTCCGTTTACTTCATCGGCGCTCGTCGTGCTGACGGATGCCGGTCTTTTTTAAAGCCCGACACGCGCGAACTCGAGGTCGATGCGCGCATGAAGCCGTTCGCCGAAACCAATGGGAAGTTCGAAGACGCGATCATCGGCGCTCAGGATGATCACATTGCGTGTGGAGTCCAGGACGGCGGAGCAGATCTCGCAGTGATCGAGGTGCTTTTGGACCGTGACCCGCGTTTCGTCGGGAAGCGTTCCGTCCAAGATATTCAGAAATGTAGTTCCAAACGTGCTTGCAATCTATGACCATGGGAGCAACCTCCTCTTCGATGTTTGATTTACTGTCCTTAGCTGAGGGGTCAGTTGCTTTTGCAGCATCATACGTGCACGATGCAATCGGACCTTGACGCTGGGGATACTGATAGTTAATGCTTCCGCCGTTTCCTTCATTGTGAATTCTTCCATATCCCGCAGAAGGAAAACCTGGCGATAAATCTCCGGGAGATGTTCAACGGCTCGCTGAATTAGATTCCTGACTTCTTCCCGCTCCACGGCCTCGGAGGGTATCTCACGCCAGTCAAGCATCAAGGCAGGTGAGATGTTTTTATCCTCGTTCGGCAACGGATCGAGTGGTTCCATCCGCACCAGAGCCTGCCTGCGGAGGCGAGTCCTCGCCTCGTTTATTGTGATACTGATCAGCCAGGTACTGAATTTAGATTCCGCGCGAAACGATGCGAGCTTTCGAAACGCTCGAACGAAGGCCTCTTGCGCAACGTCCTCTGCGTCTGCCTCATTCTTCATATAGGACAAAGCCATCCGATAGACGCTTCGCTCGTAGGGACAAATCAGCTCATGATAGAGCTGATTGTCCCCCGCGAGGACAGCGGCGATCATCTCCGACTCCGTGCTATACGAGATCTGAGGCGCGTTCACTACTCAACAGCTTTCAACCGTCTTGGCAATGATGGTATCCACTGCAAAGAAACCCGCGCCAAAGATCAAAATCATCAACGAGGCGAACAGGAAGGTGTATGCGGTTGCACCGGTGAACTTGTCCGGGTCAGAGAAGACGGCAAAGAGCGCTTCATGCTCTGCGGCCCAGTATGCAACGAACATGTCGCACGCCAGCAGAAATGCGATGGGGCGCGAAAGCAGGCCGAGCATGAGAAGAATACCGCCGACAACCTCCAGGCCGGAGACGAAAGTAGCGTTGAAACCCGGGAACGGGATGTTGAGGCTGGTGAAGTATGCCGTAATTTTCGCCAGGTTGTGTAATTTTCCCCACCCGGTCTGGGCAAATTGATATCCCCAGTAGAGACGAACAGCCAACAGCATCGGAGACTGAAGGGATGAAAACGCCGATGCGATCCGGCGATAAAGGTGTAAGAGTTGAGTCATTGTTTCCTCATGATGTGTCCCTCGCTCGCGAGCGGCGGGAACATTCTTTCATTTTGTTAGAAACACGGGGAACGTTATGGTTACAAGCCATGTCTAACGCCGTCGATGTAACCGTTTCCCGGGCCATACGTCAGACCTGAGCCCTTTGGCTGGAGGTATCCCCATGCAGCTTCGTCCCGCGTTCATCGTTTCGCTCGCTCTTCTGGCCGTCTATGCGGAGTCGCATGCCGCGTCTCCTGCGAAGTCCCTCAACTCCTCGGCTTCCTCGGTGGCGATCGTGGAACTCTTTACTTCGGAAGGATGTTCAAGCTGCCCACCGGCTGACTCCCTCCTCGGGCAGATCAATTTGAAGCAGACCAACGACGGACAGCTCATTGTCGGCATCAGCGAGCATGTGACGTACTGGAACGACCTCGGCTGGAAAGACCCATATTCCTTGCCAGTGTTCACCGACAGGCAGCGCGTGTACGCTGAGCGGCTCGCGACCGAAGGCTCCTACACGCCGCAAATGGTCCTGAACGGTCGCGACCAGTTTGTGGGGAGTGACGGCCCGGCGCTTGCGCGTGCTCTGCGTGATGACGCTCAAAGAGAACATTTCGCCCTGCGCATCGTTTCCTCTACTCGTACTTCAGACGGAATCGATGTAAATTTCGCCGTCGCAGGGGATCCATCGAAGCCCGTCGACATCATTTCGGTCCTGGCTGATGATACAGACCGGTCCAACGTTCTGCGCGGAGAGAACGGCGGAAGGCAACTTCAGCACGTCTCCGTGGCTCGCTCCATGACGCGCGTCGCGAGGGTGAAAGAGGATGTCGAGGAATCCGTCCATGTTTCGTTTCCGGAGGGGTTTTCGACCAGCGGAGGCTCCGGCCACCATTTGATTCTTTTTGCTCAGGAACCCAACCAGGGTTCCATCCTCGGAGCAACCACGACGCCTTTCTGAGAAAACGCGAGGCACGATGTAACCATCCGCTTGCTCAGGCTTCAAACTTGCAGCAAGGTGAGTGCACTCATTAAAATCATGGGTGCACTTCCCTTGGCCATCTGTAGCAGGTGGTAACCCATTTCCCCGTGGCATAGTAGTTATGCCCAAACCGACGAAAGGAATACTTCATGAAGAGCAACAATGTAAACAATTTGGTTCTGGCCGCGGCTGTTGCCGGCCTTCTCGGCGGCACAGCCGGCCGTCTCAACGCGCAACCCGTTTCCGGCAACTCCGGTGCGACTGCCAGTTCCTCCGCATTTGCTGGTGTGATGGTGGCAAGCTTCCAGAAGGATCTGCCCAAGCACGCTTGCAAGGGTCAGAATGACTGCAAGGGTCAGGGCGGCGGCGACAAGAAGGAAGCCGGCAAGAACGCATGCAAGGGTCAGGGCGCTTGCGCAACTGACGGTTCCAAGAAGTAACTTTAACTCGTGTAGGAGATCCAGCTCTCAACGGGTCTCCTACGCCCCTCTTATTTCTGAAAGGAATACTTCATGAAGAGCAACAATGTGAGCAATCTGGTTCTGGCCGCGGCAGTCGCCGGTCTTCTTGGTGGCACAACCGCCCGTCTCCATGCCCAGCCTGTTTCCGGGCACGCTGATGCAGCCTCCAGCTCCTCCGCAATTGCTGGTGTCGCGGTAGCCGACGACCAGAAGCCACTGCCCAAGCACGTCTGCAAGGGTCACAACGACTGCAAGGGTCAGGGCGGACCGACTGGATCCAAGGACGCCGGCAAGAATGCTTGCAAGGGCCAGGGCGCTTGCGCTACTGACGGTTCCCAGCACTAGAACTAACCCCAATTCATGTAGGAGATCCAGTTCTCAACGGATCTCCTATATGAGTTTCCGGCCTCATTCAGCATCGGAGTACACATGCCAGCCAATCGTTTCAATGGATACACTGACTACGGCGTCGGCATCGGCCTGAGAGTTCAGCATTACGACCATATTCTCTCCAAGAAGCCGGTGGTCGATTGGTTCGAGATCATCTCAGAGAACTACATGGTCGATGGCGGCCGTCCCCTCAAGACCCTCGATCAGATTCTCGACCAATACCGTGTCGTTCAGCATGGCGTCTCGATGTACTTTGGAAGCGCACAGCCGCTGAATCGTGATCATCTGAAGCGGATCAAAGAGCTGACGAAACGAACCAAGACCCCATGGCTCACCGATCACCTTTGCTGGGGCAGCGTCGATGGCCGCTATACGCACGATCTGTTACCGCTTCCGTACACATTTGAAGCGGCCCGTATCACGGCGGAGCGCGTGCGCATGGCCCAGGACTACCTCGAAATCCCGATCGCTGTAGAAAACGTCAGTAGCTACGCGGAGTATCACGATTCGGAGATGACGGAGTGGGAGTTCCTGAACGAAGTCGTTCATGCTGCTGACTGCGGTATCCTCCTCGATGTGAATAACATCTACGTCTCGTCCCAGAATCACGGCTTTAATCCGATGGATTACGTGAATAGCGTTCCCGCTGAGCGCGTCGCGCAGATCCACCTTGCTGGGCACTCGAAATTTGAAAAGTACACCCTTGACACCCACGATCACCCCGTTCTCGACCCGGTGTGGGGTCTGTACGGTCGCGCCATTGAACGATGCGGGCCAACGGCCACCCTTCTCGAGTGGGACGACAGTATCCCCTCGTTTGAAGAGGTACACGGCGAGGCGCTCAAAGCAAATCGGTTCCTGCTCGCTGCGGAGTCACGCGCTGTTCCGGCCGAAGTGCCGCGGTTCCAGGAGGTGGGCGCATGAACCTCCTCGAACTGCAACGCCGCATGGCAGAGGATGTACGTCGACCTCTCACGGCGGACTACCAGATGCAGGAAACTACCGAGGAAGGCGCCTCGGTTGGGGCAATCGCCGCAAGCTACATCAGTCCCAACCCACGGCTCTCCTCCTTCGAACGCCTTGAAATTTACAATCGGCAGTACTGGTTTCGTTTGATCAGCGCGGTATCCGAGGACTACCCCACCCTCAATGCTGTACTCGGACCCAAGCGCTTTGACGCCCTCATCCTGGCCTATCTGCATGAGAACCCGTCTACATCCTGGACGCTCCGGGATTTGGGCGCGAAGCTTCCTGACTTTCTCGAAGCGCATCCTGACCTTGCCGGCCGGCGCCATCGTCTCGCTGTCGACGTCGCGCGGCTCGAGTGGGCCTACGTCGACGCTTTTGATGGGAGACATCGGGCGCCCCTTGCGACCGAAGAAGCTGCGGCGATCGGACCAGACTCAAAGCTGTCTTTGCAACCGCATATCCAACTGTTGGAATTGAGCTATCCGGTCGACAATCTTGTGCTCGCCGTCAAAAGGCAGGCTCCTGAGACAGAGATCTTGAGCGGCGCCGCGAGCCAGCGTGAATCGAAGACCCGCCTCAAGCTTCCTGCGATGAAACAGCAGCCAGTCTGGTTAGCCGTGCATCGCTTTGAGGATACGGTGTTCTATCGTCGCGTCGAACGGGAGGAGTTCCTTCTTCTGAAGGCGTTACAGGAGGGTCTATCGATTGGACGTGCCGTAGAGGCGGCATTCGAGAAGACCAAACTAACCCTGGAGCAGCAATCTACGACGGTGCAGCAGTGTTTCGCACATGCTTCGCAACTCGGCTGGCTATGTCCGCGCAGCGAAGACAGCGAAGATCCCGCGAATCTCGTCATGTAGCCCAAGGGCTGGCAAATCTCCAGACGCGGAACTGCTCTAGAAAGATTGGATTTAATCCAAAACCCTTCCCCCCTCTGGGATTGTTCGAACCTGACGTTGTTAGGATTGAACAATCCCAGTTTTTTTTGAGCCTTTTTGTTCAAGCAGGTGCACCGGCCAGAGGCCGACTGTTGCCTCCCTTGGGGAAGAGGGTTGCCATCAAATACTCTTACATCGAGGGAACGTTCTTCATTCACGGCTGAATGAACCGGCTTCGCAGAACGGCTCAACTCAGCACGTCCAAAACAGCACCGCTGTAGGTTTTCCATTTTGTACGATAGGCATTTCATAGGAGGAGTGATTCGTTATGCACGCTATTGACCTTCCGTCGGGCAGAGCTCAAGGGACTGCCAGGGTTCACCTGAGTCGTTTTTTGGGACTTTTTCTCGCGTTCGCTTGCATCTTGTCTTTCGGGGCATCAGCCTTCGGCCAGACTCCCGCTGTGGGCGCAACGGCTCCTGATTTCACGCTGTCGACCCCATCAGGAAAAGCTGTCACGCTGTCGACAGAACGCGGAGGAAACGATCTCGTTCTGGTGGTGCTGCGAGGTTACCCTGGCTATCAGTGCCCCTACTGTGTCAAGCAGGTCCATGATTTCGTCAGCCATGCCTCAGACTTTAAGACGAAAAACGCGAGAGTCTTGCTGGTTTATCCAGGACCGCCCGCCAGTCTGGATAAACATGCGGAGAAATTCCTCGAAAAGCAGGCTAACTTGCCATCCAATATTGTTCTTGTGACAGATCCTGACTACAAGGTCACCAATCTGTATGGGCTGCGTTGGGCCGCGCTATTGGAGACGGCGTACCCGTCTACATTCGTTCTCAATGGCCAGGGTAAGATCGTTTTCGAGAAGATCAGCCACGACCATGGCGATCGCTTATCCGCACAGGAAGCCCTAGACCGGCTTCCCGGGAATTAAGCTAGAGCAGAATCAGCATAGGTGTACCCGGTCGGCGTCTGGGAAGTTGGACTTTTCTTGAGGAAAAGTCCAGTTAAGCGCTCTTGCCACTGGGTACAGTTGTGCTGATTCTGCTCCGACGAACCCATCTTGAGGGCTGCGCCGGAAACCTACCGGCGCAGCCCTTTTTATTTCAAAAGAATGCGGGAATACCTGAAAGATTAACTGGAAGCAGGACACCGCGAGGGCTGCTTGGCGAGGTCCTGTTCCTAACATCCGGCTAGGGCGTCAGGGTCTTGACGTCGAGCTTTTAGTAAAAGGCGTCAGAGCACCGAGTCCAACAGAACACTACTCTTTAAAGAGATGAGCGGCATGCGTAATAGCGCCGCCGGCACGCATCGCAGCGGCGACGACCGTTGTTTCAGCCAGCATCGCATCCGTCGCGCCTGCCTTGCGTGCTGCCTCGACGTGCAACTCGATGCAGTACGGGCACTGCGTAGTCAGCGCTACCGCTACCGCGATCAACTGTTTGTTCAGTACATCAATCGCACCCGGTGCAAATGCTGCTTTGTCGAAAGCCCAAAAGGCCTTCATACCATCGGGCGCGTGTTCGTTGAGGTGCTTGAGTTTTGCAAGATTCGCCATGTTATACATTGTTTTATCCCCTCAGGTGATTGGAGTTAAATTGAGACGAGCAGCTCATTCCATGAAGAAGACCCGAAACGGTTCTCGTTTCGTCTTTGAACGCAATGGCCGATCGACTATCGCTTGCACTGCGACAAGCCACTGTGGCTGAAGGTTACAACCCAGTGGCTTGTCCCAGAGAGTGCATTGGTTGTGATGCGGTGAAGGGAGCTGAGTGCTTCACTGGATAGGTTGGGCGTGGGCCAAGTAAGCGAATAAGGATACAAAACTCTGAGAGTCCTGCATCCCTGCTCAGCATCACTGCCACAGGGATACGGTTTTGAAACTAAAGCTTCTCCGCGAGGATATCCACGGGCTTGATATCGGGGTGAGTGACAAACAGCTCTTCAGCGTGAGCGAAGAGTGCTTTTGCTATCTCGCCGTTCACGTGAGCGCTTCTGCCATCCTCATCCTTGAAGGTGTCAAATATGCCGAAGGTCGCGGGCGCGACTTTGAATGCAAACCACGCTGTGGTTCCCGTCTCGGCTTCTACGAGTGGGCCGGCCGACTTCAAGAACTGTTCCACCGCTGCTTCTTTGCCTGGACGGGCTTGCAATAGTGCTAGTATTCCAAATTTGTTCACGTAATATCTCCTTGGTTGGTTGTGCGACCTCTGTCGTCCTGACTCGCCGAGAATGTGTGCTCGATCGAAGTCCGTCAGTCGATTTGAGCGCGTAGTTGCTACATGCGGCGACAGGTCACGCAGACCGTTAGAAGCAGAGCCGCCACGAAGGTTACAGGCCGGGGGACGGCTGAATGGCGGATCATCCGCTGGTTGTTCACCCTGGACTGCCGTAAGCTAATATCTTTTTCCACAGCCTTTCGCGCCTTCTTCTTCGTCAAATCAATTGCGGGGGCTAAAGCATCGAGCCGACCCGCCGAGTCAGCCAGCGGATTTGCCTTGGGTGTGCCTGGGGTTGCTCTACTCCCCGAGCATCAGCCTTTGAATGGAATGTGCCCGGCCGGTGGCGCCGTCGCACTCGATGAGGGCAGCGCACATGCGTGGATCTCCCTTGGCGGCTTCGAATTTTGCCGGCATCCCGGTCAGAAAACGGGCGAGGACCAGTTCTTTTTCGACTCCGATCACGCTGTCGAAGGGTCCACTCATGCCGACATCCGTTTGAAACGCGGTACCCCCGGGCAGCACGCGCTCGTCCGCGGTAGGTACGTGCGTGTGGGTTCCGATTACCGAAGTAACCCTCCCATCCAGGTACCAACCCATGGCCACCTTTTCTGACGTAGCCTCGGCGTGAAAGTCGACAAAAATGACCTTGGCCGTGATTTTGCTCAGCAGGGCATCGACCGCACGGAAAGGATCTTCCAGGTTGGCCATGAACACCCGTCCCTGCAAATTGATGACGGCATAGGTCTGGCCCGACGGCAGTTCGCCCTGGTAGACCCCGAACCCTGGTGTGCCGGCGACATAGTTGGCAGGCCGCAGGACGCGCCGTGCGCGCTCATGGCTATCTGCAGGCGCTGATTGCATGTATTCGATGATTTCGCGCTTGTCCCACACATGGTTGCCGGTGGTGATGACGTGCGCACCCTGGTCGAACAACTCGCCGGCGATCCCCGGCGTCAGGCCAAAGCCTCCGGCCGCGTTCTCCCCGTTTACGATGACCAGGTCTACCTGCCGGTGCTCGATGACCGGGGCGAGGTGCTCGCTTACGATCCGCCTCCCGGCCTGCCCAAAGACATCTCCTACAAACAGAATCCGCAAAAACACTCCTTATTTGGGACTCAGCCCAGTTTCAAAATGGCAAACGAACCTGCCACGGGTACGAAATACAATGGTTACCTGTTCGTGATTCTGCAACCTTGGAAGTGACTAACGTGCGGTCAGAGGGTCATGCTCTTTGGCGTGTCGTTATGTTAGCGTTCCGGAATGGCCGTTAACTGCAGATTTGCTACCGGAGTTCACGTACTTGTCCTGCTTGCCTCTGAGCCGGACTCGTTGCAAACTTCGACCGATATCGCGCTCAAGCTCGACACCAACCCTGTCGTTGTGCGCCGTGTTCTTGCCTCTCTTCAACAAGCGAAGCTGATCGAAAGCCAGAAGGGTCCAACCGGTGGTTCACGCCTGCTTAAATCTCCGAAAGCTATTACGCTGGCGGATGTTTACAAGGCCGTGGAAACCGGTTCGCTCTTCCACACGCCCAGCGTTCGCGCTACCGCGGCAGTACGCGTGAACTCGGCGCTGGATAAGATCTTCTCCAGCTCCATGATAGCGCTGCTGGATGACTTTGAGAAAACCAGCCTGGCCCAGGTGCTGAAGCGCGTCGGCAAGCAGGGAACGAAGCGCTAAGCTCGCCCGAGGTGCGCGGCTGGGCTGAACGGCCGCGCCGAAGCGTAGGCGTGACTGCTCGCTTTATTGGCTGGGCCCCCCGCTTTTGGAATCGGACGGAGTGAGTGTCGCTTCCGTACCGGCGGGCCCAGACTGCGAGCGCAGCAGCGGGAACAGGATCACGTCGCGAATCGACCTGGAGCCGGTCAGCACCATGGTGAGCCGGTCGATGCCGATGCCTTCTCCTCCCGTGGGGGGCAGGCCATAGGCCAAGGCCCGGACGTAGTCTTCGTCCATGACGTGAGCCTCGGTGTCTCCACGCTCCCGTTCGGTCAGTTGTTGCTCGAAGCGCAGCCGCTGCTCCTCGGGGTCGTTGAGCTCGCTAAAGGCGTTGCCCAGCTCAAAGCCGCCGATGTAGAACTCGAAGCGCTCGACCCAGTCGGGCTCGCCGGGTTTGTTCTTCGACAGCGGAGAAACCGCTACTGGGAAGTCGTAGATGATGGTCGGCTGGATCAGATGATCCTCGGCCACCGCTTCAAAGATGCCGGCGATGGTTTTTCCCGCGGGTTCTCCTGGCTTGAAGTCGATAGAAACTTTGGCCTGGCGCAGTGCGTGCACCATTTGCTCCACGGCCTCGTTGCTTGAGAAATCGGCAAACGCGGGCTTTGCTCCGGCCGCCTCCGGCCAGAACTCCTGGATGGCCTCGCGCATCGAGAAACGCTTCCATTTCGACAAGTCAATTTCGTGTCCGCCGAATGTAGTGACGGGGGTGCCGTTCACTTCGATCGCAACCTGAGTGATGAGCTCTTCGGTCAGTTCCATCAGGTCGTGATAGTTGGCATAGGCCTGATAGAACTCGAGCATGGTGAATTCCGGATTGTGCTGCGTAGAAATGCCTTCATTCCGGAAATTCCTGTTGATCTCGTAGACGCGGTCAAGTCCGCCGACTACCAGCCTTTTGAGATAGAGTTCCGGGGCGATGCGGAGATAGAGGTCGAGGTCGAGAGCGTTGTGGTGCGTACGAAAAGGTCTTGCCGCCGCTCCGCCGGCGATGGGTTGCATCATCGGAGTCTCTACCTCGAGATAACCGCGCGCATCGAAGAAGCGCCGCAGTGCTTTGAGGATCTGGGCGCGTTTTACAAAGACCTCGCGCACATCGAGGTTCGTAAAGAGATCTACGTAGCGCTGCCGGTAGCGAAGCTCCACATCTGAAAGGCCGTGGTATTTCTCTGGTAAGGCGAGCATTGCCTTGGCCAGGAAGGTAATGGTTTCCACGTGAATGGTGAGCTCGCCGGTGCGCGTACGGAAGACGTAGCCGGAAACCCCGATGTGATCGCCGAGGTCGAGCAGTTTGTAGAGCTGAAAAGCCTGCTCACCGACAGCGTCGAGGCGAACGTAGATCTGGAGCCGTTCGCCGCCCTGCTGTAGCTGGGCAAAGCCCGCCTTGCCTTGGGCGCGAATGGCCATGATGCGACCCGCAACCGTGACTACGGTTCGTTCGGCGTCCAGCGCCTCGGGGGCGATCTCGCCGAATTTCTGGCGCACTTCGCTCAGCGTATGTGTAGTGAGGAACTGGTTAGGGTAGGTCTGCTGGCCGAGGGCGGCAATCTGGCTCAGCTTTTCCTTGCGGAGTGCGAACAGGTTGCACTCAAATTCCGACTCAAACAATGGGGGGCCTCTCAGGGGTTCTCGCTGCGTCTGGTTGAAGGGACAGTATATCGTTGTACTGCCGTTGGTCAGGGTGCGTGCATGGTGTATAAATGCCGGGGGCCTGGGTATGAGTGAGCAACCAGACGGCCAGCGGCCGGCGAAAGAAGACTCAGCGCTGCAATCGCTGGTGCGCGTCGAGAGTCTCGTCCAACTGGGGCTGCTTATGCCGGCCGCGGTGGTGGTGGGTTGGGCAATCGGTCTGTTGCTCGATCACTGGCTCCACCAGCACTGGATCAACATCGCCGGCCTGATCGCCGGAGCAGTCGCTGCCTTCGTGCAGATTTTCCGCGTGGTACTGTCGCAGACCAAAGAATGAAAGAATCAGGTGTGACTCTGGAAGCGATGCAATTCAGCGAGCAGGATTTGCGAACGGTGCTGAACCGGGCGCTGCGCAGCGCGCTTGTGGCGATTGCCGTCGGCATCCCCGTGATCTGGTTTGCATGGGGATGGCGGTCCATGTTGCTGTTCCTGGTAGGTGGGGCGATCGCTGCTACCGGTCTCGTGGAATGGCGTCAGCTCATGTCCGCGGTGCTGTCCCGTTTCGATACCACTCCCAAAGAAGACGGTTCCGCTTCATCGGCGCCGCCGCGCCCTATCCGCGGCGTGGTGTTCTGGTTTGTGATTCGCCTGGTTGCCGCTGCCGGGCTGCTTTATGTTAGCCTGAGGAGTTTGGATGGGAAGGTAGCGGCGCTGTTATTGGGGTTGGCCCTCGCAGTGTTCGCCCTGTTTATCGAGGCGATCCGGATGCTGCGCGCCTGGTCTGCATAAACCCTCCTGAACTTAATCTGGAAAGCGGAGACAGCACTAACTTTTTTGTATGCACGAACAAAACCCAATCACGGCGATCGTAAACAAGTATCTCGGGGATTTAGCCATCCGCGTGATGCAGGCAGTCCATGTGCAACCGCTCAACGCCAAGGCTCCCATGACCGATGCGTTCGCCATGGAGCTGTTGGTATTTGCGCTGCTGGTGATCTTTTTTGTGCTGGTCCGGCTCTCACTGAACGTTGAGAATCCGGGGGCGATTCAGCAGATCGGTGAAGGAATTCATGGGTTCGTCTCAGATCAGGCCGATTCCATCATTGGCCATGGATCCGAGCGGTACGTGATGTTCTGCACCGTGGTGCTGATGTTTGTGTTGCTCTCGAACCTGATCGGGCTGGTGCCTGGACTGCTTGCGCCCACTTCCTTCCCGACGGTTCCGCTGGGCGTGGCGCTTTTGAGTTTCTTTTATTACAACTTCCAGGGCGTTCGTGAGCAGGGCCCGATCGGGCACCTGAAGCACTTTCTCGGACCCATCTGGTGGATCTCATGGCTGATGTTGCCGATCGAGTTGATCTCGCATCTGGCGCGTATTCTCTCGCTCACGGTTCGTTTGTACGCCAACATGTTCGCCGGAGAAATGGTCACGCTGGTGTTCTTCTCGCTCATTCCGGTCGGCATTCCGGTGATCTTTATGGGATTGCATTTGGGCGTGGCTCTTCTGCAGGCGTACATTTTCATGCTGCTTACCATGATTTATGTTTCGCAGTCGGTGGCACACGACCACTAAAGTTTCGCAATAAGTTTCTCGGTCCGGAGTCTCTGCTTCCACTCCGGTTTGAGCGCCGCAAGCGTGAGGGGGCCAGCACGGTGAGCCTCAACCACCCACTGGCGGCAATTCTTACGGAAGCAAGGAGAAAGAAATGCGCAAACTGCAATATGTATTTATGACGCTTTCCGTTCTGTTTATGGCCTCCCCGGTGTTCGCTCAGAGCGCGGGCGGTGGTGTAACCACGGGTCACGGGCTTGTCGCCCTCGCTGCCGGTCTCGGCATGGGCCTGGCGGCTGGTCTTTGCGGCCTCGGTCAAGGCCGCGCCACTGCTTCGGCCACCGAAGCTCTGGCTCGCAACCCCGGCGCACGCGCCGGTATCCTGCTGCTGCTTACCCTCGGCCTCGCATTTATGGAGTCGCTCTCACTGTTCACGCTGGTCATCATCTTCACCAGGGTTCAGTACTAACGCAGGGCCACAGAATAGAAAGCAGAAGAGATCAGGGCACGGCCCTGATCTCTTTTTGCTTTGTGCGCCAGGCTGGCGCGTAGCGCGTAAGCGCAAGCGAGGTGGCTGTGGTGGCCACTTCGTGGACTTGGGGGTGAAAGTCCCCTGCAGGCCCTGATGGTGGGAACTGCTAGCCGAACAGCAAGGGTGTCCATCGTGAGGTGGAATCTGAAGGAAGCTGCAAGCAAAACTGCGGTCCGACGAACAGCCAGCGGATATAGGCGGTCTCATCTGGGCGAGAGGGCAAAGCGACTCAAAGCCCGATACCATCCGGAAGGTGAGAACGTAGATCCGACGGATATATGCAGTGAAGGTCACGCGAATTACCCTGGGAAGTCTGTTAGCCTGCCTCGTGCTACTGACACCGTAAGGTGTCGGGATGGGCTGGCAGATGGCAGCAGAGGTCGTAGTAGCCGCTCGGAACCGGAGGGGTGAAGGACCGAACCTGTCATGAGCGGATAGTCACGTGTGCTCTCTGAGCGGGTTGGGCAGAAGTTCTGTGGCAACACGGAAGCCGACAATGGAGATATGGGCCGGAAGTCCTGACGGAAATCGCGGTGCCTATAGAACGCCGGGGACACAACGCACGAAACCAAGCTCGCTGCCGCAGATTAGGTTCTGCCCAGTAGACAGGAACCGCCGGATACCGAACGGTCCGTCCGGTGGTGTGGGAGGACGGCGGGAGTAATCCCGCCTCCTACCCGATCGACCTCGAAATTCGATGGGCTTTTAAGCTGCGGAAGAACGTACCTCGGGGGCCTGCTGCTCGCTGCGGCGAGGTAGGCCAGCCCTGCGTTTGCATGCCGGCGAACGTTTGGGTACAAACAAACAGGTAGGGCACGGCCTTTAGGCCGTGCCACTATGCCCTCAGCCTTGCAGCGGGCTTTAGAGGCTGCGGAAAAAGTCTCTGTAAGCGAGAAATCGCTCCCTCAGCGGCTAAAGCCGGATTCATTACAAAGCTGTTATGTACGGCCTAAAGGCCGTACCCTTCAAAGAATTGAGTTTTTCCGCAGCCTGTTTAGCCCCTGAGGTATGGCTTTTCTCCCAAGATAATGCGGTAGATCGACGGAAGAACGTGCCGCAGAGCCTAATGCTCGCTGCGGCGAGGCTGCTCGCTGCGGCGAGGCTGCTACCTACGGCGAGGCCGTGCCCTAGCATTACTTGTTCTAATCTCTCTTATGACTCCTCGCCTGGCGTTTTCCGCAATCTCGAAGCAGTTCGGCAGGCAGACAGCCCTCCATTCATTGACGCTCAACCTCGAGCCGGGGGAAATTCTCGGTTTTCTTGGACCGAACGGTGCAGGGAAGACAACCGCCATTCATCTGGCGCTTGGCTTTCTTCGGCCGACGTCGGGTAGCGGTTCGCTGCTGGGCCGGCCTTTCGGGGATGCGCAGGCGAGGTCGCGGCTGGGCTTTGTGCCGGATGTTCCCGTGTTCTTCGCAGAGAGCGGATTTCGGAGTATCGACTTTGCAGCCCGGCTGAACGGAGTCAGCGATCCGCGGCTTGCGGCAAATATTCGAGAACTGCTTGGAGCTGTCGGCCTGCCCGACACACGCAAAGATGCGCGGCAGTTCTCGCGCGGCATGCAGCAACGGCTCGGCCTGGCCCAGGCGTTGATCAACGATCCTGACCTGTTGATTCTGGATGAGCCTACAGCCGCTCTTGATCCCGCCGGCGTACAGCAGGTGCGGGAGTTATTGCGCAGCGCTCGCCAGGCGGGGAAGAGCATTTTCTTCAGTTCGCACCAGCTAACGGAAGTCGAGCAGATTTGCGATCGCATCGCATTCCTCCATCAGGGGCGTTTGCTGCGCTGCGGATCGCTCAAGGAATTCCAGACCGATTCCGAGCGGGTCGAGATGGAGGTGAGAGGCATACCGCTTGCCGAGCTTAACGGAATGTATCCGGCGACGGCAGGACCGGCCTCTCTGCATATCGAGGTATCGGCGAAGGAGCAAAGACGTGCGATCGAGGCGATCTGGAACGCAGGGGGTGAGATCGTGAGCCTGGCGCCGCTACGGCGTAGTCTCGAAGATCTGTTTCTCGAATGGAGCGGCGCGGCCTTACCGCAGGGCGTGCCTTCCGGCGTGGAGGGCGAATGAAGATCTGGCAGATCACGCGCAGGATGTTCTACCAGAACCGCTGGATTTATCTGTTTCTGCTGTTGTGGCCTGTAGGCATGGCGGCCATTCTGCTGGTGCCTTCCGCGAAACCCGAGATCTATGACGTGCTTTCGATCCTGCATCAGGAATGCCTTTATGGATTAGGCCTGGTGGCTTTTACCGGCAGCGCTTTGCTGGGCAATGAACAACGTTCGCGGCGGATTGCAAGCGTGCTCTCTCGAGCGGTGAGCCGCCGGCAGTACTTCTTCGCATTGGCCGGCGCGGCATGGCTTCCCCTGGCGCTCTATGTGGTCACTTTTACGCTTTGCGGCCGCGCTCTGCTTTCCACTGTCGGCCAACCTTCGGCCATTCTGTTTGCGCTTGCCGCTGCGATACTCGTCCTGGGCATGTGGACTGTGGCCGCCGCGCTTTTCTTCTCCACGTGGCTTCCTTTGATGTTGGCGTCCACTGCTACGCTGGGCCTGCTTGGGCTCGTGGGTTTGGCGGGTTATGTTTGGCCTTGGTTCGCGCCTGGCCGTCTGCTCGTCACCTTAACCCAGGGAGACTTGACTGCGGCTGCGGGTATGTTGCGCGAGCCGTCAGGATTTTTGTGGGTTGTCGCCGGCGCGGGGGTACTTTTTGCCGCAGGGACAGCTATCTTTGAGCGGCGCGACCTCAGGTTGAAAAGCGACTGACGGGGCGAATCTCATTTTGATCGATGCAAGCCGCTCCGCGGCCCCGAGGGAGTGAAACGCTTGCCTGCCGGGGAGCGCAACAAACCTGCGGGTGCCCCATCCTTCGCTTTTTTTTGCGAAGGGTGGGTTACCACGACAGTGTGCGTTGAGAGGCGATGAGGACCACACAACTAAATTGTCATCTCGACTGGAGCGTTAAAGCATTTTCTCGAATGACAGTGCTTTGGTAAGAGCAGCGAGGAGTGGTTTTCTTTGCGAGAAAACCACGCAAAGGCCGATAGCTTCGGGACATAATGGACAGCGCTTCCTATTTGATCGTGACGCTGCTCTTATCGCTGACCTTGTAAAAGTCCAGTGTCAAATCCACCGTGGCTGCGGACTTGTTCTTGGTCGGTCCGAAGGTAAATCCATAAGCTGCCATCAAGGGGTCTGCCGAGAGCTTGCGATTAAGACCGTTTATGGCAATCTGGTCGAATACATCTCCTGGTTTCATCCCGAGCAATTCTCGCGTCTTACTCTCTTGTTCAGCATTGAGATTGTGGATGGTCAAACTGCGCAAGTGATAGAGCTGTCCTGGGGTAACTTCGAGATGATAGGAAACTTGAGCATGCTGGCGATCCAACACCGGAGGGGCATGAATCTCGACATCCGCGTACCCGTACTGCCAATAATATGCACGTAACTCCCCAGCCAACCGTCCAAAAGGACCAGCGCCCGTAACCTCTCCTGCCTTTCGCGCAAAAAACTGTGACAAATTCTTGCCTGGCAAAAGCAGCCCGCCATCGGCGGTGATCGATGAAATCCGATACTGCGGACCGGGCTTGACGGAAACCAAAAGATTCACGAGGTAATGATCGCCATCGCGGCGGGGACGGTCATGCTCGACATCAACCCCTGACTCTAGGTAGCCCTTCGACTCCAGTTCATCCTTCGTATTCGAGCGCACCAGCCAATCTTGCTCGCCGGAGTATTCGTGCCCTTCTCTTCGTCGGAGATTCTCGCTCAATGCAGAGATGAGACCGTCCGGAGCCTGAGAAATAACAACCTTGTCCACGAGAATCTGAGGGGACAAAATGTTGAAGACAATGGCGGGACCAGGAGATCCTGGAGCATGTTCAGCAGTGAGAGAGAAGTTGGACGGTTCCTCGCTCTGTACCTAAGCGACGATTCCCCTCGCCTTCAACAACAGTTTGAGCGCATCGCGGATCTCGCGCTCTGTAGCCGACGAGGGTGCAATCTCTCCCCCTAAGCCTGGAATTCGCGTTTTCAGCAGATCACGCAGTTCGTCGTTGCTCCACCATACGAAGTTGCTGAAGCGATACGGCAGGTGCGCAGGGTAGTCCTGCGCAAGTTGGGTGGTTCGCGCAGAAGCGCAAACCACTACGGTCAGCGTGGCTACAAAGAGCGCCCAGCAACAGAAGCAGTAAACCATGGATTTCATTCTCATTCAGCGTGCGGCGCCTCATAGTGAAAGAAGGTGATGATTTAGAGGAGATTCGTTCGAATTGTACAGCTCTCTTTGAGGTCTCAGGGGAATCAGACGAGCGCTGTTAGTTAAAGAAAACAGGCCTCAGCGCCGCGGTGTGGCCCGTGTGGCGGAGTCAGTTCAGGAAGTCGTCGAATCGGCACGCTGGCGAGCCCGGGGAGGACCACAGCGAGATAGTTACGAACGCGGGTCTTCACTCGGCGGCAGCTTTCTACAACGGAAAGGATAGCCGCGAACTTCGGTCCGGCCTGAGCGCTGCCGACGTCGATCCAGTTCTGTCTGCCCTGGCCTTAAAGCCGCGCGCCCGATGGCGCCGTTATCTGCGCGCAGACGGCAGCGGTGACCTCGTCCGTACTGGCGGTTCCGCCGAGATCGCGGGTGTGCAGCTTGGGGTTGGACGTGACCTGTTCGATCGCATGCATAACGCGTGCGGCCGCATCGTGTTCTCCCACATGCTCGAGCAGCATGACGACAGACCAGAACGTGCCCACCGGATTCGCGAGGCCCTTGCCCATGATGTCGAACGCCGAACCGTGAATCGGTTCAAACATCGACGGATAGAGGCGCTCCGGGTTGATATTGGCTGTGGGGGCGATGCCCAGGCTACCGGCGAGTGCCGCCGCAAGGTCACTCAGTATGTCGGCGTGGAGATTGGTCGCCACGATGGTATCGAGTGAAGACGGGCGGTTGACCATGCGGGCGGTGGCTGCATCGACCAGTTCCTTGTCCCAGGTTACGTCAGGAAATTCGGCAGCGATTTGCGCCGCAATCTCGTCCCACATCACCATGGCGTGGCGCTGTGCGTTGCTCTTGGTGATCACAGTGAGATGCCTGCGTGGCCGCGATCGAGCGAGGCGGAAGGCGAAACGATGAATGCGATCGACGCCCGCGCGTGTCATCACCGAGACATCCGTAGCCACTTCGATCGGGTGCCCCTGGTGAACCCTGCCTCCTATGCCGGAATACTCGCCCTCGGTGTTCTCGCGGACGATGACCCAGTCCAGTTCGCTGGGCTTGCAGCGTTTGAGCGGTGCATCGATGCCGGGAAGAATCCGCGTGGGCCGCACATTGGCATACTGATCGAGCCCTTGGCAGATCTTGAGCCTGAGACCCCACAGCGTGATGTGATCGGGAATATGCGGGTCCCCTGCGGAACCGAACAGAATTGCATCTTTGCCACGCAGCGCATCGAGACCCGCGTCGGGCATCATGACGCCATGCTTGCGAAAGTAATCTCCACCCCAGTCGAAGTGTTCAAACTGGAAGGCGAACGAGTGGTCCACGGCGGCCAGGGCTTCGAGCACCTGCGTTCCGGCGGGGATCACTTCTTTTCCTATTCCGTCCCCGGGTATGGCGGCAATGCGGTAGGTCTTCATTTCGTTAGCCGCGGTAACTGACGGGTGCAGGCGTCACGTCTGATAGTTCCCTGAACGCCGCATCCGGAAGCTGCAACGCCGCCGCCTCAATATTCTCTTCCACATGCGTCACGGAAGAGGTTCCCGGAATCGGGATAATCACCTTCGAGCGCTTCAGCAGCCACGCAAGTGCCGTCTGCAGCGTGGTCGCTCCGAGCTGTTTCGCGACCTTTTCCAGGACTTCGTGCGCTTTTCTGTTTTGGCCGAGCGGAGCCCAAGGGAGAAAGGCGATATCGTGTTGCTCGCAGTAGTTGAGCACAAAATCCCATTCGCGGTCGGCGAAGCTGTAGCGATTTTGCACAGACACGATCGGTACAATCCTGCGGCCGCGCTCAATATGTTCCTGGGTCACGTTGGAAAGGGCAACGTGGTGAATCTTGCCTTGTTGGCGAAGTGTCGCCAGGGTATCCATCGAGGCATCGTAGGAAACGGCTGGGTCGGGAATGTGAAGCTGGTAGACGTCGATACGGTCGAGGTGCAGGCGCTTGAGGCTGCCTTCCACGGCTTTAACCAGATGCGTGGGACTTGCATTGTGGGTCCATTGCGCCGGCCCGACGCGCTCCCAACCTCCCTTGGTGGCGACCACGACTCCTGGCGCGTAGGGGTAGAGGGCCTCGGCGATCAGCTCTTCAGACACGTACGGTCCGTAAGAGTCTGCCGTATCGATGAAGTTCACGCCCAGTTCGACGGCGCGGCGCAGGGTACTCAGAGCGGCCGCCTTATCCTCCGGCGGCCCCCAGATGCCTTTCCCGGTGATGCGCATGGCCCCATAGCCGAGGCGGTTCACCGTGAGATCACCACCGAGGGTGAAGGTTCCAGCGGCTGGGGCGGCGACGATTTTCGGGCTCATGCGAGTGCTCCTTCGATACGATTTTGGCTACAGAGACCAACAGTAGACAGGATATAAGAACCCTCGCAAATCCGGCTGCAATTTAGGGCATAGTAGAGATAAGCCTTCCTTGGGTATTTCGCAGGCCGGAGATGCAATGAGCACGACAAACGACATCCGCGCCAGGGGCATTAACAGTCCGCGCCAGGTTCTGTTTGCCAGCGTCGTTGGCACGACGATCGAGTTCTTTGACTTCTACATTTACGCGACTGCCGCGGTCCTGGTATTTCCCAGGTTGTTCTTTCCTTCTTCGGATCCCGCTTCGGCCACGCTTCAGTCGCTGGCCACGTTTAGCATTGCTTTTCTGGCGCGGCCGATCGGTTCCGCGCTCTTCGGCCACTTCGGAGATCGCATCGGTCGCAAGACAACGCTGGTCCTCGCGCTTTCGACCATGGGTATTTCCACCGTGGCGATCGGCGCACTGCCGACTTATAAGACCATTGGGTTCGCGGCGCCATTGTTGCTGGCATTGTGCCGTTTTGGCCAGGGGTTGGGGCTAGGCGGAGAGTGGGGCGGCGCCGTGCTGCTGGCGATTGAAAACGCTCCTCCCAACAAGCGCGCCTGGTACGGCATGTTTCCCCAACTTGGCGCGCCTGTCGGGTTTTTGCTTTCCGGCGCGACTTTTCTTGTGCTCTCCCGTTGGCTGACCGACGATCAGTTCTTTGCGTTTGGATGGCGGCTGCCTTTTCTGGCAAGTGCCGTGCTCGTCTTTTTGGGTTTGTACGTGCGCATCACCATTACGGAGACGCCGGTGTTTCGGGAGGCTCTCGAGCGCCGGGAGCAAGTCAACGTTCCCATGTTTTCGGTCTTCCGTAACTACGGCGGCGCGCTGATCGCCGGCATCGCTGTGAGCCTGGCATCGTTTGTCCTCTTTTACCTGATGACGGTCTTCGCCCTTTCGTGGGGCACCAGCGCACTGGGTTACAGCCGTTCGAAGTTTCTGCTTATCCAGATGTTGGGCATGTGCTTTTTCGCGTTGTTCATTCCCATTTCCGGGTTGCTGGCGGAGCGGGGGCGCCGGCGCGTCATGATCTGGTCTTCGATAGGCATCGCGCTTTTCGGCCTGGTGCTCGCGCCTCTGTTTGTTGCAGGCACTACGGGTGCGGCCTCCATGATGGTGCTGGGTCTGTCATTGATGGGGCTTATCTATGGACCGCTCGGCACGGTGATCTCCGAACTTTTTCCTACTTCGGTGCGCTACACCGGCAGCTCGCTTGCGTTTAGTTCCGCAGGCATTCTCGGTGCGTCGCTGGCCCCCTACATTGCCACCTGGTTGGCCAAGACTTACGGGTTGCAGTACGTTGGCTATTATCTTTCCGCGGCTGCGCTGTTGACGCTCGCCGGGTTGCTTTCGACCAGAGAAACCAAGGATGAGAATCCTGTCGCTTTCAAAGGATGATGAGCAGCAACGCACAAAAGATACGGTGCCTCAGCCACAAATCTCAATGCGCACGGTCGTGGTAACCCACCCTTCGCCAAAAACGCGAAGGATGGGGCACCCGCAGCTTTGCTGCGCTGCTTTCCACCGCACAACACAGCCTCGCCGCAATCTTGCCGTCGCAAGTATTCCGATCTTTCTTCCTTACGCCTTCGGCGCACCGCTGAATATCTCGACCAACCGCTCAGCAATCATCTTTTCTTCGCCTGCTTTCACCTGCCACATGGCAAAGCCGAAAGTCTGCGGATCGCGGACCCGGTGATGCTCCGGCGCCGGAGGCGTAGCAGGAGGATTAGGATCGCGCCCCTGCATACCACCTGCGCCAGCGCCAAAGCTCCCAATGCCGACGGGGCGGGTATCAGCGAGCTGCTGCATGACCTCGTGTCCGGTAATTTTCAACTTCGACTCGTCGATGTGCCAGCTATAGCGGGGAGTCACATTGCCCAGCGCCTGCGGATTGAACTCGCGCGGCAGGGCAGTCACGCCGAACTTATTCACCGCGTCGGTGATCACCTGGGCGCGAGCGTCGTACATCTTCAACGTGGCGTCATAGTCCTGGTTGACAAAAATTTCGAGCGCCTTCAGCAGACCGAAGATGGTCTCCTTGCCCACCTTGCAGCAGCGGCCGATGCGATCCTCCTGCGGGCTCATATTCAGCAGGGCATAGCGGATCAGTTCTGATTTGCCCATCAATATGCCGGAGGCCTGCGGCCCACACATATCCTTGCCTCCGCTCACTGTCAGCAGATCGAAGCCGATGGCCGGGTACTCCCATAGGCGCGAAACCGGCGGCACATCCGCGGAGAAATCGTTGAAACTGTAAATGTTATGTTGCCTGGCGATGGCCACGGTCTCCGGCCCGCTCACTTTCCCTCGGTCCGACAGGATGTTGGTAAAGTGAATGGCCACCGTTTTGGGATTGATCGCCGCGATCATCTCTTCGCGAGTCTCCACCTCGACCAGCTTCGCGCCTGTCTGGCGGATCTGGTGATCGAAATTGTAACGGTGACTCTTCTGGATGATGACCTCATTGCGAGGGAAGTCGCTCACATCGGGAATCGCATGCAGGCGGGGCTCGAGGTCTTCGGTCATCATGCCCGCATAACCGACCACCATGGCTGCCGCTGCACCTCCCGTTACCAGGCCGGTGTAGCCGTCGGGGAGTTTGCAAGTTTTGGCGATAAACCGGCCCGCCGCCATTTCCAGCTCGTCGACCAGCACGAAGTGCTCGTTGCCCCGGCGTATCAGCTCCATCACCTCGGGCGCCATGACCGATCCTCCGATCACTGTGAGGGTGCCATTGATGTTGATGAGCGGCGTGATGCCCAGCTCTTGGTAAATGTCGCCGGAGCCAAGCCCGCTCTTGATGGGAACGATCGGCGCGCCATCGGTCGAGGGCGCTTTTGCCGGGTCGTGAGAAATGCCTGCGGCCTGCAACCCGGTGGGTGCAAGCAGGCCGCCCGTGAGCGCGCCCAACGCGGAAAGAAACCCGCGGCGGCTCCAGTCAAAGTTCAAAGGTTTCAATGCCATGCCTTCACCTCGCTGCTACTTACGTGACTAATCGTTGCTGGACGGTGCAGGCGTGTTGATTACCCGTGCGCTGCCGACGATTTCAATCAGCGAATCGCCGGGGATCCATTCGAGCGCCATGCAGGCACGCGAAGGTGCATGGCCGGGGCTGAAGTAGGTGCGATAGATCTTGTTCAACGCATCGTATTGCGCCTTGTGGGCGTCGAAGCGCGCCTGGCCGGCAGGCATCGTCGCTCCGTCGGCGAGCGGCAGACAAAGAAAGACCTGGCATTGGAGGATGCTGTCCATGGTGCAACCCGCATGCTCCAGAGATTTCTTGAGCGCTTCCATGGTGCGGGTGACGTGCTTTTCGAAGGGGTCCGTCACGAGGACGTGGTCTTCCTTCGGGTACCCGTCATTGGAGCCTGTGCCGGAGAAGTAGTAGATGCCGTTGTAGGTATGGCTGGCGGGCTGGCGAGCGCCATTGCCGGCGACGGAACCTGCGTTGGGCGAGGTGGCCGGGGCGGCCGGTGCGGGTGCAGCAGGAGAAGGAGCTTGCTGCGCAAAGGGTTTAGGAGCACTGACTGCAAGAGCAGCCAACGCCGCAATCTTGCCGAAGAAACTGCGCCGGGTATCTATTTCCATGAGCTTTCTCCTCTGGAACGCAGACGGCCTGCCGTCCAGGTTCCCGTTCATTCTCTCGTAATGAGCATCGCCCAGTGTCGGTGTTTTATGCAATAGGGCACGCGATCTTCAAAAAGTACGGGAGGGAAGCATGAACAAAAGGGTCGAAGAGCTGAAGCGAGGGCTGATAGAAGCGGACTCTTTTCTTGCCGGACGTGAGGAAGGCTTTAAAGTCACCGGGAGGGACGTCGCAGCGGAGGCTTCCACGCGCGTTTCTTACGGTGATAGCCAGAAACCCTCAAGCAGTCCGTGCACGATCCACAGAATCCCCGGCCGGCGCGACCAGTCAGGCACAGCGCAGAAGAACCTCGGGGCCGGGGTACCTCGATTCCGTCCGTGGCGTCAACCCGCGAGTGCCCGATATCCCGGGATTTCCCGTGGAATTCAGCCTTACGTTCGCACCACCTGTCCCGGCATGTCGTGGAGCGTACGTGGGCCGAAAACAATGGGGCGAAGCCCTTCGACCGCCTGACGTCCCGGCGCTCACCATGTTCATCGGACGAGAAGAAACGACGTTACTGAACCGTCAGAGTGAATGTGGTTGATGCTGTAATCGAGGCGTTGACCGAGTCTGTACCGGTCAACGTTATCGTATAGTTCGTCGTAGTGCTGGGTGGGGAAGAGCTACCGCCATTGTTTCCCCCACCGCCTCCACTGCCCCCGCAGCCGCTCAGGTTCGCACCTGCGACTGGCAGCAGTAAGATCCATAACAGGCATAGGTTCCATTTGCGCCGCCACCCCGCGAAGTATCCGCACAGCAACATACATGCGAATACGGTTGTAGCAAGTGTGCTGAGCGATTGAGATGGCGTGCTGCCCTTCGCAAGAGCGTGCTTGCCCGAAGTCTTGAATCCTCTGCGCTCCGGCAGCCCGGTTTTGCAAGATGTGCCGACCCCGATTGTGAGATTCGTTGTAGTTACGTTGCTCACGGGCAAAGACGCAATCGCGTAACAGCCGGTCAGGTTGCTGCCAGCAGCCCCGGTAGCAGAGAGAGACCAGACGATCCTTCCATCGTAGCCGCCGGATGGAGTAATCGTGACCTGTGCGCTCCCTGAGCTGTCGTTCGCTATGGATAGATTTGGAGCACTCAGACTCAAGCCTCCGCTCGCAAGCACATCCCCAACCGTCACGGACGTCGTTGCGGTTGCCGGCGAGTGCGTTGTGTCGCCGGAATACGTTACCGAAATCAAGTGAGAGCCCGCGGCTGCGGGAGCCACAAAGTCATACTCGGCTGCAGCCTGTGTGTTGTACATAGGGGATGGTGAGAGGGCTAAAGAAGAATTCACCACCGTGCCATCGACTGATACTGAAAGACTACCGATCGGTACGGTGTTACCTGTAGGACTAAAAAGGGGACTGACATCGAATTGGAGCGGAATAGTTTGGCCAGACGTGGCCGTTATTGGATCTCCAGTAATGAGAACCACGCTGGACTGAAGAGCTGAGAAGTCACTCAAAGGCCACGCGGCGACCAGCGCATTGAGATCGAAGCTGCCCAGGCCTGTGGCTTCGTCATAACCTGCAGCGGCTCCATAGCTAGACTGGTCGGTGGCAACGCAGTTGGTGGCCCCGGCGACGCAGGCATTTGTACCAGAAGTGATATCGTGGAACACGGTCGCGTAGGTGTTGGGGTTCGAAGCCAAAGTGTAAAGCTCGGGATTGATATTGCCTTGCCCCGTCGCATTTTCCGCCTGGTTCAAAAGTGCAACAAAGCCTGCAAAAATGGGGGCCGCAAAACTTGTGCCGCCCGCAAGGGTAAATTTATTGTTGCTCGCCAACAGCCCGTTCGAGCAACCGGCTGTTTGACCCTGAGAGCCGAGCAAGCCAGCGTCGCTGGTACAAATGATAAAACCGGGATCGGCGACGGAAGATTGCAAGGCGATATCCGGCACCAGGCGATTGGACCCTGGCGGTACACCGGGAAAAGTGGTCTGCCACGCAGGACGGGGATAGTCGATGCTCGTACCGCCACCGCCGGCAACAATACCGCTTGAGGCTGACCCTTCATTCCACACTGTCTCGGGAACGTAGGACAACAACGAGCTGACGTTATCGAGGTTGGTGGCCGTTGCCCAATACGGGCTGTTGCCCGTAGTAAACGTTCCTGCCTGCATTTGTGTGCCGCCCACCGCTGTGACATTCGGGCTGCTCGCCGGAAAGCTTACGGATAGTTCCTGCTCCTGGGCAACAGTCGCCCCTTCTGCCACGGTAACGGGCGCACAGGCTGTGGAACCGCTGTCACCCGCAGCAGCAATCAGCGTCTGACCTTGAGCCGATGCCTCCTCAAAGAGAGCGTTGAATTGATCGAGGTCTGTCGTAGTAAGCAGAGGCTCGCAAATACCGTAGCTGATACTCACTACGGGAGCAATTCTTTCTGTAATAGCAAACGTCAGCGCGTCGAACACACTGTAGTTCTGATTAGACCCCACGTACACAAGAAATATATTTGCGTTTTGGGCGATGCCAGATGCGTATTCAAGGTCGATCTCCGACTCGCCTTCATCCCCGAGAGAGATCGCCTCCACGCCAGAATTTGGCACCAGCACAGAGTTGATGAAGGTGTATTGCGTAAGCAACGCTTGAAAGGTTTCGACACTCGAAGGAATTCCCGTGTTTACAAAGGATTGTCCGACGACTGCCAGGCCTTGACCGGCACCAAAGATCCCTTTTTCGTAGAGAGGGTTGGCGTCATACATCGTGAGAATGTCCTTGGGTCCTAAATAATGCGCCTGCGTCGGATAGGACGTGTAGTCCGGTTTGAGTCCCGTGGCCACTTTAACGCTCGGTTTCGGACGAAAATCAGAAAGATGAAGCACGGCCGCCGTTACAGAAGCGAGGCTCGCGGGCAGGGTCAGGTCAGATGCTGGCGCAAAATGCACTCCGTCCTCCGCCCTGTAGGAGTGCAGTTCTGTGCCGAAAGTGCTCCCCACCTGTGCGGCATTACCCGAAAAGGTGATGCGGTCGCGGCTACGCGCAACGTTCTGGATATGAAAACCACGCGATACCAGCCAGTTCTCAGTCGTTACGATGTCTTCATTCGCTACGCCAAAGCGGGCAGCGAAAGTCTCTGGAGTAAGCCATCGATGGTAGAGCGGGGAACCTGGTTTTTGTTGGGCGGAGAGTAAATCTTTTAGTGCAGCTTCCTGTACCGGAGAGCGTCGAAAGACCAACGTAATACCAGGTACAGCCATGTCAGGCGAGACGGTGCCCAGGTCGCTCACAGCATGCCGTCGCGGCGTGCCGGAGCCAGAAAGTACTACGCGAGTTCCGTCAGCAATGGGTTGTAGCAATCGTGCTTCAGGCCGCTGTGCATGAATTGGCAGAGAACAAAGAAGTAGAGCAAGACCAGCGCGTGGCCGGACAATTCGGTGAATCCTCATCGCGATCAGCTAATATGGACGCTTTCTCTAGGATTTGGAGATGTAGCGTTACAGCGTTTTCACTTCTGGTGCTTTTCATCAAGAATAGCCGCACTTCGCCGCATTCTCGCGTGCAGAGTAGAAGTGAAAATGCTCTAGATCTTGGCAGAAAGAGTAGCAGGGCTCATTGCGGATGCACCAGCAATATTTCGCTTTTGGTTCCGACGGTAATCTTGCTGGCGAGACAATACGCAGCACAGCCTCGTACGCATCGAGGGCGTCGTGTCCCCTGCCGTTTCGGTTGACTGCCTTTGCTACGAAAGCATCAGCTGTATTGCCATCAACTTGCTGACCACTGAATTACCGAGTGCCCGGATACGTACAGTGATAGAGCACATTCAGGCTGCTTTCGTTGTAACCAGGAGGCAGAGGGCCGAACGTATCCACGCGCTGCACCGCGTGCATGCAGGATGAGTTGAGCGAGGGCGAGCTGCTGGGCGTTGCCAGCGAGATGCTCCCCGGGGAGCCATCGCGGCCAACCGAGAACTGAATATAGACCGTCGCGCCCGCCGGCGTACTCGGATCCACTTCCTGCAGATACCAATCCTGCGCGACCTTGCGCTTGATCACATCCACGTACCAGCCGAAGCGCGAACCGAAATCTCCGCCGGTTACTGCGATGGGGCTATTCGAAGCCGTGTTAGCCGCCGTGGCGCGGGCCACATTCGCCGGCGCAGCTTCGCCATAGTTGGCCTTGTTCTGCGGCTTCTGCGGTTGTGGGTGAGGAGGAGGCGGCGGAGCCTGCGGCTTTGGCTTTTCCTGCGGCTTCTGCTGTTTCTGTTTTTCTGGAATCGGCACCGCATCGGGCAGCGGCAAAGGTTCGGTCTTCTTCTCCTCCAACGCCGGCGCCACGCTCGGCGTCTCCGTCGACAGCACATTATCTGTGGGGGGATGATCCTGCGGTAGAGGTAACGCAGCGGTCGAAACCAGGGTTGCCTGAATGGCCCCCTGCTGGAAGTTGTTCGCTCCCCACTCGGTCCCGTGAAACAGATTGTGTATGTAACCGTAGCCGAACAGAATCGCGAAAATCAGCCCATGGAAGATGGCGGACTTGGCGAAAGGGGATCGCAAGCCATCCGGCTGATCGAGAATTTCAGAGCTCTCCATCACGTTACTTCTTCGTCAGCGGTTGGGTCACGATGCTGATGTTGCTGATCCCGGCCTGCTTCACTGCATCCATCACCGAGGCGAAGGCGCCAAAGGGAACCCGCTCATCAGCCCGCAGATAAATGACCTGGTTGGCGGGAGCCGTTTTCTGCCCGGCTTGCGGCTGACGAAGCAGCGTGGGCAGTTGCGCCAGGTTCACTGGCTTGTCCCCGAGGAATACGTTCTGCTGGCGATCAATGGTGAGCACCAGCCGCTGCTGCGTGATCTCTTTGACCGAGCGGGTTTTCGGCACGGCGACATCGATACCCGACTGCAGCACCGGAGCCGTGACCATGAAGATGACGAGCAGAACCAGGACGACATCGACCAGCGGGGTAATGTTGATTTCCGCAAGCGACGTTCGGGTGTGACCGGAGTTAGCGGTGAAGGCCACTTGCGGCCTCCCTCTCCATCGGGTCCTGATTCGGTTGCGTGCCGATCTCTTCGAAGCTGTTCAGCAGTTCGCGAGAGAAGTCGTCCATGCGGGAACCGAATTCGCGCAACGAAGCCGTGAATTGGTTGTAGGCGATAACCGCCGGAATGGCTACCAGCAGGCCGGCAGCCGTGGTGATCAGGGCTTCAGAAACGCCGGGCGCTACGGCGCGCAGGGTAGCCGCGCCTTCCGTACCCAGGCCGTGGAACGCATCCACAATGCCCATCACCGTACCGAACAAGCCGACAAAGGGAGCGACGGCGCCGATGGTTGCCAGCCAGGTAAGCCGGCGCTCGAGCAGGGTGAGCGATTCGCTCGCCGCTGCCTGTGCCGTGCGCTCCAGCGCGACCATATTCCTTGGTGCTCCAAAGCCGCCGGTCTGCCGACGATAGGTTTCGTAGACATCGTCGAAGACATTGACCAGGGGGCTGGGCTTGAACTGCTCGCTGACCGCGGCGATTTCCTGCAGGCGATTGGCCTTGCGAAAGGCCCGCAGAAAGCGCTGGCTTTGCGACCGCGCACGGCGAAACGTTCCTGCCTTACCCAGGATGATGGCCCAGGAGTAAAGACTGGAAACGAGCAACAGCACCAGCACCGAAATCGCGATCGGTCCGCTGCCGCGCACCATGTCGACTACGGCGCTGGCGCCAGATAGACCAGAGTGGGCAACGGGAGCTGCACCGTCGTCCGTCTGGAAAAGGACTAAAGCTGCGAGGTGAACGGTAGATAGCATCGCTTATCTATTAACGGTAGCAGACCTGCAAGAACCAAACCAACTTGCGGCACAAGATTGCAGCACAAGATGCGTGTGTAAGGTAACCGGTCAATCAACGGGCGCCCCTCAGACCACCCACAGAATTGTCATCTCGCCTGCCCCGGCGTGCCGTGGGAGCGCAGCGAAGTGGAGAGATCTGCGGTTTTCTCAATTTGCCACCAGGTTCTGTGACGTCAGGTATGGCCCGCAGCCGGCATCACTCAACCCCACTCAAGCCAAAAGCGGCTTGAATGGGCCACCCCGGCTTTTGTTGCCGGATCGCGCCAAACGCAACCGATCGAACCACGTCGGCCCGAAGAAAACCCACCACGAAGAAAAAGCAACGCTTCATCCGCGCAATCCGTGTCTAAATCTTTGTAACGGCATGTCTTTTCAGCCCGCTGGCGCCCTTAACGCGTATGACGCGTTTTTTTGTGCCAATGCTGGAGGAGACTTGGTTTGCTTCGTCCGCACTTTCGTGCCAATGCCGCGATCATGCTATGCTGCGCTCGACCGATGGGAAACTAATGCTGCTCGAACTTCGCGCTGAAAATTACGCTGTCATTGATCACGCCATTGCTGTCTTCGGCCCCGGCCTCAATCTGCTCACTGGGGAAACGGGTGCCGGCAAATCCATCCTGGTGGATGCCCTGGCACTGCTGATGGGCGACAAAGCCTCCTCCGACGTCGTGCGCCATGGCGCCGACCGAGCCGTCGTCTCCTGTGTTTTCGAGAGCACGGCGGGCGCCGAAGCAACCCTCGAAAGCAACGGCATCGACGCCGAGGGTTCCGAGATTATCCTGCGACGCGAAATCCAGGCCGGCGGCAAAGGCCGGGTCTACGTCAACAATCAGCCCGCAACCGTGAACGTGCTGCGCCAACTCGCTCCCGAGCTGGCACTGGTGCATGCCCAGAGTGATACCCTGGGCAGCTTTGACCAGGTTCAGCAGAGGCACCTTCTCGATCGCAGCGCCAACATCATTACCGCCCAGGTGACCGCTGCCCATGCCGAGTGGGCTGAGACCGGCGCGCGGCTCGAGCGACTGCAGGGAGACGAACAGTCCCGCCTGCGCGAGGCAGACCTTTGGAGCTTCCAGAAGAACGAAATCGAGAGCGCGGCTCTGCGTGAGAAAGAAGACGAAGAGCTGGAAACCGAGCGGCGGGTGCTGGCCAATGCCGAGAAGCTGCTCGCGGCTTCGATGAGCGCCTACGAATTGCTCTATGAAAGCGACCGCTCCGCCGAAACAGCCCTGCGGGCTGCCCTCAAAAACCTTGAGGAACTCGAACGCTACGATCCTCAGTTCACCGAAGCAACCCAGCAACTGAAGTCCGCCCGCGCACTGGTGGACGATGTGAGCGCCACGGTGCGGGACTATTCGTCGAGAATCCAATCGTCCCCGGAGCGCCTGACCGAAATTGAAGATCGCCTGGAAACACTCAATCGCCTCAAACGAAAGTACGGTTCCACCCTGGCGCAGGTAGTGACTCACGGCCAGGAGGTAGCCGCGAAGCTGTCTGAGGTCGAAAACCGCGATCAGTTGCTGGGGGAGTTGCGTAGTGCCCGCGCCAAGGCAGCGGACGCGTATCGCGCCGCCGCCGCCCCGTTGACTGCCGAGCGCACCGCCGCAGCCCGCAAGCTCGAAAAACTGGCCGAGGACCACATCAACGATCTGGCGATGAAGGTGAGTTTTGCGATTCAGGTGACCCCGCAGAAAGACGAGGCGCACTGGACACGGCAAGGCTGGGACGCTATCGATTGCCGCATCGCGACGAATGCCGGTGAGCCGCTCAAGGCTCTCGATCAGATTGCCTCGGGCGGAGAGCTGTCGCGCGTCATGCTGGCGCTCAAGGTGAGCGTGGAAGAGGGAGCATCCCGGGGACGGGGAAGCGTGCGGCGCAAGACCCTGGTTCCGCGCACCCTGGTTTTCGACGAAATCGACATTGGCATCGGCGGCCGCGCTGCCGAGGCCGTGGGGCAAAAGTTGAGAGACCTTTCCCGCGCGCAGCAGGTGCTGTGCGTGACCCACTTGCCGCAGATTGCCGCCTTCGGCGATCAGCATTTCCTGGTGGAAAAGCAGGAGCGGCAGGGAAAGACCAAGACATCGGTCCGGCTGCTGAAAGAGGAAGAGCGCACCGAGGAAGTAGCGCGCATGATCAGCGGCGCCAAGGTGACCCAGACCTCCATCCTGCACGCGGAGCAGATGCTCAAGACGAGCCGCGAAGCGGCCAAGCCCAGGGTTTAGCGGTATGCGTCCATGAACATTTATTTTGAATCCTGGGGCGCGCGAAATGGTTGTGCGGGGCGCCAAGTTGATGACGGTCAATCCACTCTATCTTTCTGACAGGTAAGGGCCGGCACGGTATACTAGTCCTTGTGACAAGTCCCCTCTTTCCCCCACCCGCGACCACCAAGCGCGTCATGCTTCTTAAGCCGCGCGGCTTCTGTGCCGGCGTGGTGCGCGCAATCGACATTGTGAACATCGCGCTCGACACGTTCGGCGCTCCCATCTACGTCCGTAAGGAGATTGTCCACAACCGGTTTGTGGTCAACGAGCTAGCCGAAAAGGGCGCAATTTTCGTGGACGACATCGACGACGTGCCCGAAGGGATGCGCGTGATCTACAGCGCACACGGTGTTTCGCCGGCCGTTCGCGAACGCAGCAAGTCACGCAAGCTCAAGGTCATCGACGCCACCTGTCCCCTGGTCACCAAGGTGCACGTCGAGGCCGTCAAGTTCGCCCGGCAGGGTTATTCGCTGGTGCTGATTGGCCACCGCGATCACGATGAAATTGAAGGCACGCTCGGAGAAGCTCCCGAGGTGACCCAGGTCGTATCCACGGTGGAAGAAGTGGCAGCGCTCCAGGTGGCTGATCCTGAGCGGGTTGCTTACCTCACGCAGACGACACTCAGTCTGGACGAAGCGCGCGATATTATCCAGGCGCTCAAAGCGAAGTTTCCCCTGATTGCCGGACCTCACACCCAGGACATCTGCTACGCAACGGAAAATCGTCAGGTTGCGGTGAAGAATGTTGCCCATCAGGCAGACCTGGTGTTGGTCGTGGGCTCGACCAACAGTTCCAACTCCAACCGTCTCGTTGAAGTTTCACGTAACCTGAGCACCAACTCTTTTCTGATCGAGGATTCTCGGGCCATCAACCCGGAATGGCTGGAGAACGCAACCACGGTTGCGGTCACAGCCGGGGCCTCGGCGCCTGAAGTCCTGGTAGCCGAAGTAGTTGAGTACTTGCGCGGACGTGGGTTCTCCGACGTCGAAGAAGTAGAAGTCATGCCGGAAAATGTTCGCTTTGGCTTGCCTCCGGAGATCGTGCAGGCAATTCGTCCTGCGCCGGTCGCAGCTAACTAGATATACAGCCGTGCTTAAAAGCGGTTTCCCAATCGCTATGCACCACCGGCGATAACAAAGTGTGGTTTTCTTTGAGAGAAAACCACGTAAGTGTCGGCGGCTTCGGTGTACATCCATTGGGAATCTGCTTAAGCTGTTTTTCGAGAGAGAGCGTCAGGGTCCAGAATGAGTAGATCGTTTGAAGGTGGACAGCCCGCGAGTACCCGGTTTGGCCGCATCGACGCCGGGTTAGACCAGGTAGAACAATCCATCGGCCGGTCCCGCGATTTTCTCTTCAGCCTGCAGCACCCCGATGGCTACTGGTGCGGCGAGTTGGAAGCCGACTCCACTCTTGAATCCGACTACATCATGGTGCATACGTTGCTGGGCACCGGCGACGAGCGCAGGATGAAGCGGGCAGTCAGCGAAATTCTGCGTAAGCAAAACGAGGATGGCGGCTGGAGTATCTACGCCGGCGGTCCCTCGAACATCAACGCCTCTGTCAAAGCCTACTTCGCCTTCAAGTTGATGGGGTGGCTGGCCGACCATCCGGTCATGGTGCATGCACGCCAATGGATTCTGCAACATGGCGGCGTTGTGGAATGTAATACCTTCACTAAGATATATCTCTGCTTCTTTGGGCAGTACGAGTATGACGCAGTGCCGGCGATTCCGCCGGAGTTGGTGCTCTTCCCCAACTGGTGCTACTTCAATATCTACGAGATCTCTTCCTGGTCGCGCGCCATCCTGGTACCGCTCTCGATTGCGTATGCCAAAAAGCCCTTCAAGAAGCTCGCACCGGAAATGGGCATCGATGAGCTGTTTGTCGGCGGTAAGGCGAACGCCGATCTGCATCTCCGCTGGGATCGCAAGAAGGTCATCGGCTGGCGCAACTTCTTCCTGGTGGTTGACCGGCTCTTTCATTGGTCCGAGCGCGTCCACATCAGGCCGCTGCGCAAGGTAGCTCTCAAAAAAGCAGAGCGGTGGATTCTCGAGCGACTGGAAATGAGCGATGGCCTGGGCGCGATTTATCCCGCCATGCTCAACGCGATTCTGGCTTTGCGTTGTCTGGGCTATTCGATGGACGACCCGCAAACCATTCGCGCGATGGACGAGTTCGAGAAGCTTGGCATTGAATACGAGGGCGTGCCAGACTTCATCGAGCCCACGTTCCGCATGCAGCCCTGTATGTCCCCGGTGTGGGATACGGCCTACGCCGTCTATGCGTTGGGCCAGTCCGGCGTGCCCCGCACCGATCCCCGTTTGCTGAAAGCGGCGAACTGGATGCTGTCGAAAGAAGTACGCCACAAGGGCGACTGGGCGATGAAGGTGCACAACGCTCAGCCCGGCGGCTGGTACTTCGAGTTCAACAACGAGTTTTATCCCGACACGGACGACTCCGCCCAGGTGCTTCTCGCCCTGAACAAGGTCGACAACACGGCGCGGGAGCGGTACCAGTACGACGTGTGCCAGCGGGCGATTGCCTGGATCTTCGCCATGCAGTGCAAGAACGGCGGCTGGGCCAGCTTCGATAAAGACAACACCAAGATGGTGTTTGAGAACATCCCGTTCGCCGACCATAACGCCATGCTCGATCCGCCGACGGTCGATATTACCGGCCGCATCCTGGAGATGTTGGCGATCTATGGCTATACGCAGAAAGATCGACGTATCGAAAAGGCGATTCGCTTCATCTATAGCGAGCAGGAGCCGGACGGAAGCTGGTTTGGCCGCTGGGGTGTGAACTACCTCTACGGCACTTTCCTGGTTCTGCGCGGCATGGAAGCAATCGGCGTTTGGAATCACGAGCCGCAAATTCAGCAGGCTGCCGAGTGGATCCGCATGGTACAGAACGCCGACGGCGGCTGGGGTGAGAGCTGCGAAAGCTATGACGACCCAATTGCACGCGGCGTCGGGCCGAGCACACCGTCGCAGACAGCGTGGGCGATTCTGGGCCTGCTATCCGCCGGCGACAATCGCAGCGATTCGGTAGCCAAGGGCGTTCGCTGGCTGATCGAGCGGCAGCTGCCCGACGGTTCGTGGGATGAAAGCATGGGAGAAGGCGCTACCCGGCAGGCAATCGTCACCGGCACTGGCTTTCCCCGGGTGTTTTATCTTTCTTACCATCTTTACCGGGATTACTTTCCCTTGCTCGCGCTTACGGACTACCGCCGGGCGATGGAAAAAGCCTAGGCCCTGTTGTCGATGTGAGGACGTCTTAAGCCAGGCGTCGTAATTTAAAAGGAGATTTGAAACGATGGCAGTGCCTATTTCACAGATGTGGACCGTAGCCAGCTACGTGCTCAAGAAGCGCTTAAGCGGGCAGAAGCGCTATCCGCTCGTCCTCATGCTGGAACCATTGTTCCGCTGCAACCTGGCTTGTGCTGGCTGCGGCAAAATTCAGTATCCGGCGCACATTCTCAAGAAGGAGTTGTCGCCGGAAGAGTGCTTCCACGCAATCGATGAGTGCGGCGCGCCCATGGTTTCGATCCCGGGCGGGGAACCGCTCATGCACCCGCAGATCGCGCAAATTGTTGAAGGCCTGGTCGCTCGGAAAAAATACATCTACCTGTGCACCAATGCTTTGCTGCTCAAGGAAAAGATCGACCAATTCAAGCCCAGCAAGTACCTCACGTTCTCCGTCCATCTTGACGGTCAGCGCGAACATCACGATTTCTCGGTCTGCCGTGAAGGCGGGTATGACAAGGCCGTAGAAGGGATCCGGGAAGCGGTCAAGCGCGGCTTCCGCGTGACCACCAACACTACATTGTTCGATGGCGCCGATCCCAACAGTGTGCGCGCCTTCTTCGATGAAGTGATGAGCATGGGTGTGGAAGGCATTGTGCTTTCCCCCGGCTACTCCTACGAAAAGGCTCCGGACCAGAATCGCTTTCTCGGCCGCGCCCGCACGCGCCGGCTGTTCCGCGCGATTTTGTCCAACAGGGAATCGACCTGGAAGTTCAACATGTCTCCGCTGTTCCTCGAGTTCCTGATGGGCAAGCGCAACTACGATTGCACCCCGTGGGGCGCGCCCGCCTACAACATCTTTGGCTGGCAGAAGCCTTGCTACCTGCTGCAGGACGGCTACGCCGGAACCTTCAAGGAGTTGATGAAGGAAACGGCGTGGGAGGAATACGGTACGGCCTCCGGCAATCCCAAGTGCGCCAACTGCATGGTGAGCTGCGGCTATGAGCCGACCGCGGTGAACGAAACCTTCGGTTCCTTCCGCGGTTTGCTGGCGACCGCCAAGGCCACCTTCTTCAACAAGTACGCCGACCGCGGAGCACGCGATCTGCTCAGCTCGTCGCAGTTCAGTAGCCATGGGTCGCAGCCACTGGTGCAAATTGGCAGCGAAGCCAATAAGCAGATGGAAGAGACACGCGTATGACCGGCAAAGCTGCAGGGGCCACACAGCCCGATCCCGATTCCCTGGAACTTTCCCCGGGAACGAAGCACGAGAATCTCGAAGGCTGGGCGCCGGGATTGGCCAGCGATGCTGAAGTGCTCGACGCGCTTGAAAAAGCCTTCGACTATCGCGGCGACGTGACCATCACCTGCAAAGACGGATCCGTCGTCGAGGGTTACATTTTCGACCGTAAGACGGGCGCATCGCTGGCCGATTCCTGGGTCAAGTTTTTCCCCAAGGATTCGCCGGAGAAGCGTTCCCTCAAGTACAGCGAGATTGCCGGCCTGGCCTTCACCGGCAAAGACCGTGCCGCGGGCGCTAGTTGGGAAGCATGGGTCAAGAAGTGGAACGAGAAAAAAGCTTCCGGCGAAAAAGGATTCGGTTTGCATCCAGAGACGCTCGACTAGCTATTGGGATGCGTTTGGACAGCTTTTGATGTGGACTGTTTTGCGGCTGGGGCAAATTACATATGCAAACTGAGCCCTGAGTGAAAAGCCGCGGTAGACGAAGGGCACGGCTTCAGCCGTGCCGAAAGATGATACATCTACAGAGGGCTTTAGCCCCTGAGGTACGCTCGCTGCGGCGAGGCAAGCCGCGCCCTTCGTTAAAGGTAGTTGTTTCCTCCAGGCTCAGTTTGTGTATGTAGTCTGTGTTGAACCGTTCTTGGGGTTCCCACCGAAAGTAGGTGCGGGTTTGAAAATCTTTATTACAGGGGCAGCGAGTTTTATTTAAGCCGGAAAAACTGCAGATCCCTCGACTTCGCTCGGGATGACAAAGGGAAGAGTGAAGTTTCTCTTGAGCCGCGTTTGCCAGCATAGGTAGCTGGTCTGCAGTGACTAGCGGTTCTTGGGGTTCCCACCGAAAGTAGGTGCGGGTTTGAAAATCTTTATTACAGGGGCAGCGAGTTTTATTTAAGCCGGAAAAACTGCAGATCCCTCGACTTCGCTCGGGATGACAAAGGAGAGAGAGAGGTTTCTCTTGGGCCGCGTTTGCCGGCATAGGCTAGCTGGTCTGCAGTGACTAGCGGTTCTTGGGGTTCCCACCGAAAGTAGAGTGCGGGTTTGAAGATCTTTATTACAGGGGCAACGGGATTTGTCGGCTGCCATGTCGCACAAGAGCTGTCCCGTCGAGGAGCCGCTCTGCGCGTGCTCGTCCGCCCTACCAGCAAGCTCGAAAACCTGGAAGGCATCTCCGCAGAGACCGTCACCGGCGACTTACTGCAGATAGAGGCGCTGCGCAGTGCGATCACCGGCTGCGATGCCGTCGTGCATGTTGCGGCTGACTATCGCCTGTGGGTGACGAACCCTGAAGCCATGCATGCCGCGAATGTCACAGGTACGCGTGAATTGCTTCGCGTTGCCCGCGAAGCAGGGGTGGGCCGCGTGGTCTATACCTCGAGCGTTGCGACCATGGGGTTCTTCTCCGACGGACGCACGGCAGATGAGGACACTCCCGTTTCGCTGGCCCACATGATCGGCCATTACAAGCGATCGAAGTATCTGGCGGAGGAGGAGGCGATCGCGGCGGCGCGCGCGGGACAACAGGTCATCCTGCTCAACCCGACCACGCCCATTGGTTCGCGAGACATCAAGCCCACACCGACCGGGCGGATCGTGGTGGATTTTCTCAATAGAAAATTTCCTGCATACATGGACACTGGCCTGAATCTTGTAGATGTGGATCAAGTGGCCCGCACGCACGCCGATGCCCTCGCTGCCGGACGACCGGGAGAACGATATATCCTCGGCGGTGAGAATCTCACTTTGAAGCAGATGCTCGACAAGATGTCGGCCATGACCGGCCTGCCGTCGCCAACCGTGCGTGTTCCCAACGCCGTAGCGATGATGTTTGCCTTGTATGATCAGACCGTCACAGGCAAGCTGCGTGGCCGCGAGCCGCGTGCTACCGTCGAGGCCGTGCGCATGGGCAAGAAAAAGATGTTCGTGTCTTCTGCCAAAGCCGAGCGGGAATTAGGATTTCGCGTGGTTCCGGTGGACGCCGCGCTGCGAGCGGCTATGGATTGGTTTCGGGCGCACGGGTATGCGCCGCTGGCATGAGGCGCGTTGGCATTATCGCTGCGCTGGCCGGCGAGCTGAAGCCGCTTGTCGAGGGCTGGCAAGCCGTGGCATTGCCTCGCGCCGGGAAAGGTGAGGCCGCATGGACTTCTCAGGTAGATGGCGTGGAGTGCGTCGCCGTCTGTGCCGGTGTCGGCGACGAGGCAGCCATCCGCGCCTGCGAAATCGCGGTACAGGGTGGTCCTCTCGATGCGTTGATTTCCGTTGGTTGGGCGGGTGCTCTCTCTTGTGGAATCAGTCCCGGCAATGCATATCCAGTGAGTGAAGTGGTGGATGCTCGTACCGCGGAGTCGTTTGCTACGCGTTTCCCGGTTGATCAAGAAACCGGCATCCCACTTGTGCTCGTCACCACCGACCACATCGTTCAGTATGCGGAGAAACGGCAATTGGCTGGGCTCTACAAGGCGGTGCTCGTCGATATGGAAGCAGCGACGGTGGCCCGCTTCGCGATGGCCCGGAACATTCCGTTCTATTGCCTGAAAGCCATGTCGGACGAGATATCGGACGTGCTGCCGGATTTTGGTCGCTACACCGGGCCCGACGGCCACCTGCACATAGCGCCTCTGTTGGGGCATGTCGCTTTCCGGCCAAAGTATTGGCCGGCCATGGTGCGCATGGGCCAGAATGCGAAACGTGGAGCCCGGGCGATCGCCGGGGCTTTGGCTCCGCTGGTGCGTGGAGCTTAGGGTTGGTTGGTTTTCGGGAAGAGTTGTGGGGAGTTCCGGGAGGTTGCAGGGAGAGGTTCGAGGTATCCCACATCTCGCAACAGCACGAGATGTGGGGCACCCGGTGGTTTGCTTGACGGTTAGAGTTGGGATAAGTTGACGGTTAGAGTTGGGGTTGCCGGTGCAGGGTGAACGATGCAGGTTAGTTTGCAGGATAAAGAACATTCACAGGAACAGGTTGCCCTGCCGGCTACCATGCTGGCCGCTGTCTATCGGGCCGTCAACGATGTGCGGGTTGAGACCGTTCCGGTGCCTGTGATCAGTGCTGGGGAAGTGCTGGTAAAGGTCCACAGTTGTGGCATTTGCGGCACAGACTTAAAGAAGATTCACACGGGTTCGCACTCCGCTCCGCGCATTTTCGGTCACGAAACAGTGGGCACCCTTGCCGCCGTAGGCGAAGGTGTAGACGGGTTTTCTGTGGGCGAACGGGTCGCGGTCTTCCACCATATCCCTTGCGGAACGTGTTACTACTGCCGTAAAAAGACGTTTGCTCAGTGTGCCGTTTATAAGAAGGTGGGCTGCACGGCGGGGTTTGAACCCTCTGGCGGCGGCTTTGCAGGGTACGTGCGGGTCATGGACTGGATCGTGAAAAGCGGCGGCCTGGTGAAGATTCCCGATGGCATTCCTTTTGCCCAGGCGGTCTTTGTTGAGCCGCTGAACACCTGCCTCAAGGGTGTTCGCAGCCTTAACCTGGCCGCGGATGAGACCGTTCTGGTGATCGGGCAGGGGCCCATCGGGATCATGCTGGCCTCGCTCGCCCGGCGATCGGGCGCACGGGTGTTCACCTCGGATCTCTATCCGGAACGGCATGCCGTGGCGGCCCAATTCGGTCTGGACTCGCCGATTGATGCTTCCCGGGAAAACGTGGTCGAGGTTCTTCGCTCAGCCACGGAGGGCCGGGGCGCCGACGCGGTCGTCCTGGCGGTTGGTGGCAATCCGCTGATCCGGATGGCTATGGACGCTGCCCGTCCGGGGGGCCGGGTGTTGCTCTTTGCCCAAACCCAGCACGGTGAGGCAACGATCGATCCTGCAGCCGTTTGCGTGGATGAGAAGACCCTGCAGGGTTCCTATAGTGCTTCGATCGACATACAGGAAGAGGCACTGAGAATCGTTTTTGAAGGCTATGGGCAAGGATACGATCTGACCCGGCTGGTTTCGCACCGCTTCTCCCTGGCGGACGCCGCGGCGGCCATCGAGGTAGCTTCCGACCCAAAGGCTACTTCGATGAAAATCATGATCGAAGCCTAAGCGGCCCCATAAACGGACCGGTTTCGTAAACGTGGCACGGAGTTGATGGAGAGAGGACTTGCTCTGACGACAGGCGGGGGACAGGCTGCGGAGAGAGTCTTGTAAGTGAGAAATCGCTCCCTCAGCGGCTAAAGCCGGATTCATTGCAAGGGATTTATGTACGGGCTGAAGCCCGTACCCTTCAAAGAAGTGAGTTTCTCCGCGACTTGTGAAGCTAAAGCCGGATTCATTGCAAGGGATTTATGCAAGGGCTGAAGCCCGTACCCTCCAAAGAAGTGAGTTTTTCCGTAGCTTGTAGAACCAATCTGGCAAATGCCCGTGTTGGTCAGAATGCTTTTAAGTGAAAGAGAAAGGCACATTGGTCCCAATTGGGTGAGAATAGAAACGCATGCTAAGTGAGATGAACGCTGCCGTTCTCTACGGCAAAGAAGACGTCAGGATTGAACGGGTTCCCATCCCCGCCGCAGGCAAGGGCGAGATTGTGATCCGGGTCCATGCCGCTCTCACTTGCGGTACCGACCTGAAGGTTTTCAACCGGGGATACCATGCCCGCATGATCGCGCCCCCGGCGCTCTTTGGGCATGAAATGGCCGGCGTTGTGCATGAGACGGGCGCAGGCGTGCGCAGTTTCAAGCCCGGCATGCGGGTGGTGGCGTTGAACTCCGCGCCGTGCGGTGTCTGCTACTGGTGCGTGCGCAAGCAGGAAAATCTCTGCGAGGATCTCATCTTCAACAATGGGGCGTACGCGGAGTACATTCGCATTCCCGCGCGCATAGTAGCCAAGAACACGTTGATTGTTCCCGAAAGCTTGCCCCTGGAGCATGCGGCGTTGACCGAACCGCTGGCTTGCGTGATGCGGGGCCTGGAAGAGACGGGAGCGAAGCGCGGCGACAGCGTGGTGGTGATTGGCGCCGGACCGATCGGGCTGATGTTCATGCATGTCGCCCAGTTATCGGGGATGAAGGTAATCGCGGTGGTCAAGCGCGATGAGCAGATTGTCTCTGCGACGACCTTCGGAGCCATGCACGTGGTGCAGACCCTTGCGGTGGTCGATGCCGTTGCGGCGGTACGCGCGCTGACCCCGGATCATCGTGGCGTGGATGTGGCCATCGAAGCGGTAGCCACCCCGCTCACCTGGCAGTGGGCGGTGGATATGGTTCGCCGCGGAGGGACGGTCAACTTTTTCGGCGGCTGTGCCGCCGGCACCAAAGTGGAAATCGACACCAACCGGCTGCACTACAACGACATCACGCTCAAGGCCAGTTTTCATCACACGCCTGCCGCTTGCCGCAGGGCATTCGATCTGCTGGCCAGTGGACGCTTCAAATGCAGTGAGTACATTACGGGCCGGGCGCAGTTGACGGATCTGGAAACTGTGCTGCGACGTCTGAACGATCGCTCGAATGACATCAAGACGGCTATCATTCCATAGGTAGGGAAGCATGATGGCCGGGAGTGCTCAAGAAGAACTGATAGAACGTGGCTGGTCTGCGTTGCCGGCGGAGTATCGCATGCCGCCTGCGCGCCCCACGCTCGGCGAAGCCCGCGCCTACTGTCAGCGCCTGGCCACAACCCACTACGAGAACTTCCACGTGGCCTCGTGGTTTCTGCCCGCCCGGCTGCGCCCTCACTTTCACAGCATCTACGCTTACTGCCGCATCGCGGATGACCTTGGCGACGAGGTGGGGAATCGCGAGCAGTCGCTAGCGCTGCTGGAGCTATGGGGCAGGGAACTCGATGCCTGCTACCGGGGCGAAGCGCGGCATCCTGTGTTTGTCGCACTGGCTGAGACGATTGGCGAGTGCGATATTCCGCAGAAGCCGTTCGCGGATCTACTGGTCGCCTTTCGTCAGGACCAGACGGTGACCCGCTACCCAACGATGAGCGACGTGCTCGATTACTGTACCTACTCGGCGAATCCGGTTGGGCGTCTGGTTCTTTACGCGTGTGGCTATCGCGATGCGGAGATGTTTCGGCTTTCCGACGACACATGCACGGCCCTGCAACTGGCAAATTTCTGGCAGGATGTTGTTTCCGATTACAAACGGGAAAGGATCTATATTCCTCTGGCCGATATGGAACGCTTCGGGGTGACGGAGAAGACCATTGCCCAGCGCGAACCCACGCCGGCGTTCCGTGAGCTGATGCGGCACGAGGTCGACTATGCGCGCCAGTTATTCCAGGGAGGACTGCCGCTGATCGCGATGGTCGATCGTGAGCTTGCGCTCGATCTCGATTTGTTTAGCCGGGGAGGCCTGGAGATTCTGCGTGCGATCGAGCAAAGGCAGTACGACTCGCTGACGGCGCGCCCGGTAATCTCGAAAGCGAGAAAGGTCGGTTTGCTGGTGCGTGCGCTCTGCGGCAAGCTGGTGGGTGTACGACCCGGGCGGGCAGCATGACATCCCCAGTTGAGGAAACCGCGACACATGACGTGAAGTGCGGCGTGAAGCAAGCCTACGAGGTTTGCCGCATGATTGCGCGCAAGCAAGCTAAAAATTTCTACTACGCGTTCGTCGCCCTGCCGGCCAATAAGCGTGACGCGATCTGCGCCGTTTATGCCTTCATGCGGCAGGCGGACGATCTTTCTGATGATGAGTCCCGGCCGGTTGAGGAGCGCCGCGTTGCGCTTGCTGCCTGGGTCGATGCCTGGCACCAGGCACTGGCGGGTGCACGCACCGGCGATCCTGTATTCGTGGCTTTGCTGGATGCGCAACGCCGCTTTGCCATCCCTGCCGAATTGCTCGATCAACTGGTGCAGGGCACGGCCAAGGATCTAGACCCTGAGTTCACCAGCGTAAGCCTGGGCGAATACGCAACCTTCTCTGATCTCTATCGCTATTGCTACCTGGTTGCATCCGTTGTGGGCCTGGTGTGCATTCGAATCTTTGGCTACCTGGATCCGCAGGCCGAGAAACTTGCCGAAGAGACGGGCATCGCCTTTCAGTTGACCAATATTCTTCGCGACGTCCGCGAGGATGCGGAACGGGGGCGGCTCTACCTGCCGCTCGAAGATCTGGAGCGTTGCGGCGTGACGCCGGCCTCGATGGCTGCGATTTCGAACGGCCGCCAAGTGACTCCGCAGCAGCGCCAGGTATTGGCGATGCTGGCTGAGCGCGCAACGCAGTTCTACAAGTCGGCAGAAGCCTTGTTGCCCTTGATCTCTCCTGACAGCCGGGCCGCGATGTGGGTGCTGGTCACCATTTACCACCGGTTATTGCGGCACATCGAACAGCACAACTTCGATGTCTTCTCGGCCCGGATTGGCGTCCCAACCTATGAAAAGCTGGGCATTCTGGGATGCGGTCTTTTCAAAACGCTGGCGCAGGGTGTGTGGGCCTGAACACCTCTAGCAGTATCCGCTCTGTCCTTGTGGTCGGCGGTGGCTTGGCAGGGCTCTCCACCGCGTGTGCCCTCTCTGATGCCGGCTACCAGGTTCGTCTGCTCGAGAAGCGGCGCTACCTGGGTGGGCGTGCCTCGTCCTACGAGCACCCGGGAACCGGCGAGGTGATCGACAATTGCCAGCACGTGTTGCTCGGCAATTGTGTCAACCTGATCGATCTTTATCAGCGCCTCGGTGTGAGTGACGCGATTCGCTGGTTCGATCGCCTTACCTTTATTGAGCCGGGTGGACGGCGCAGCATACTTGAGCCCGGAATTCTGCCTGCTCCTTTTCACAGCATGCCTGCTTTCTTTCGCGCAGCAGCGTTCTCTTTCGCAGACAAGCTTGCCATTGCGCGGGGAATGAGCGCATTCATGACGGGTCTTCCTGAAGACTCGGAGGCCCACTTCGGCGAATGGCTAAAGCGTCATGGGCAGACGACGAGGGCTATCGAACGTTTCTGGAAGCCCGTGCTGGTGAGCGCCTTAAACGAGGATCCGGAACATCTCTCCGTACGTTATGCGGGGAAAGTCATTCGTGAGTCGCTTCTACTTTCACCTGGAGCGGGACGGATGGGTGTGCCGACCATTCCCCTGAGCGATTTGTATAGTCGCGCGATTGATTATCTGGCAAGCCGCGGCGGATCGGTCGAGCTCAACTCGGCTCCTGAATCGTTTGCGTGGTCCGACGAAACGCAGCAGTGGACGCTGACGGCGCAGAGCCAGACTTTCAACGCTGACGCGGTTGTCCTGGCGCTGGCATGGGAAGGGTTGAGCAAGCTGCTTCCATTGCTTCCGCAAAATGATACAGCCGAAATGCTTGCGGCTAATTTGCCGAGCTTTGGGCACTCGCCGATTACCGGGATTCATCTTTGGTTCGATCGCGAGATCACCGAACTGCCGCACGCCATTTTGCTTGATACGACGATTCAGTGGATGTTTCATAAGTCAATGCTACAGCCAGAAAAGCGCCGTGGTGAAACTGGCAGCTATGTCGAGTTAGTGGTGAGCGCATCGAAGTCGTTGGTCGAAATGCAACGGCAGGAAATTATCGATCTCGCGGTGAGAGAGCTGGCGCAGTTTTTCCCCGTCGTCACAGATGCAAAATTGATAAAGGCTGCCATGGTCAAGGAAGTGCGCGCTACATACCGGATTCGGCCGCAGCTGGATCTGATCCGTCCAACACCTCGGAGTCCCTGGCCGCGTATATTTTTGGCGGGTGATTGGACCGCGACGGGTTGGCCGGCCACGATGGAAGGCGCCGTACGCAGCGGCTATCTCGCTGCGGAAGCTGTAGCGGAGACGCCCGGCCGCTTTATCCAAGCTGATCTGGCGGCGACCGGGCTCATGCGCTTGCTGCCGAGGTAATCCTCGCGGGGTTGCCGCCCGAAATTTGGAAAAAAACCTAAGGAGAACCACAGATCCCTTCTATAATCGTTGCCGAATGAAAGAGGACTAGCTAAATCCATCTGGGGGGGCGATGATCGGTTTCGTCTACGTACGCGATATTCCGAAGATGATCATTCAGATAGTGATCGGCATGGCTCTGCTCCTCTCTATTGTCGGCCTGTTTGCCCATTTTTTCCCTAACGGTTGCCCTGACTGCAATGAAGCGGGCCTCGCAATTGTATACATGGCGATATTTGCGGGAGTCTTTACTTTCACCTCGTGGGCGGGTCATAGAATCTGGGAATGGATTGATCTCGAATTGTCTCTCCAGAGGGACTAGCATCACGTTGATGCAGCACAGGAACGGAGACGGGAGCGCAGGCGGAGATCGAGACAGAAACTAATTGACGAGAAGTGTGTCAGGCAGAAATGGCCTAACGCCGTGCCCGTTCGCACAGTAGACGGCGTAGAAATAAATACGGATTTGGGACAAAGTTTGGGACGCGGCAGAACACAGGACGACGCGTGGCGCGATGCCGCCAAGCGCATTTCAAGGCAGGCGAGATGACAATTTTGTTTAGCCAGTTGCCCGTTACAGGCCTTGACGAAGATTAGGACGCAGGGTGAGTGATCCATCCTCGTTTAGCTTCTGGCGACACGCCCACTGCACCGGGTAACGCATACCTTTAACCTCAATCTCTGCCTTGAGCTTCAATCCCGCAAATTTTGTTCCCTGTGGAAGGACCAATTGCGCCTGCCGGAGTTTTCCGGGCAGGGGATAGCCGGCATCCAGGCAGCCACTCTTGAGCACCTTGCCATCTTCGCTCTCTACCGTTACGCGCAACACCCCCGGAACACCCGCGATGCCATCGTTGGCGAAGGCGATGATAAGTCCAAGATTGCCGCTGTCTTCATAGCTCCAGATCATCGACGGCCTTACGCGGTAGCCGATGCGGCGATTGATCTGGTCGAACGATTTGGGAAATGCCTGATACTGACTCAGTAGATTCTGTGCGCTGATCGCGTGAAAGTTCCAAAGCGAAAAGTAGTTTGCCCCCACGTCGATGACGTGAGCAATCATATTTTCGGTCGGTGATATCCCTTCCTCCGACTCGTTCAAGTCTGGGATCTTCACCGGGATTCCTTGTTCGAGGGCCGCGGCAATCCATGGCGGGCGGTTGCTTAGAGTTTCGATCTGTTCGTTCTCGATGAAGATGGTGTCGCTGCGAATCCAGTTGTTGCTACGAATCGTGAGATCGAGGACCTCTGAATTTCCGACCCGACTGTAGTCGGGCTGGGTATTCGTCATGAGTGGAGTCTTAGTGAAGTGCTCCAGTTGCACTTGCATCATTTTTACCCAGGTCCGCTCTGCCGTCTGGGAGTCGGGGAAAGGAGTATTGATGAAGGGCCACGTGTGCCCCTCGCCCCAGAACCCATAGAGAAACGTGTCGACGAATTCGACGGAAGGGTTTCCGTCGAATTCCGCTGCTAAAAGGCCCACAAGCTCAGCGAATGCCTGTTGAAAAAAAGGATGGTCAAAGCGAGGCTGGTAGCGTGAATATGGATTTTCTATAAATCGCGCAGCCGACTTCCTTTCTTTCTCATCGGGAATGAGCTCAACGGTCGGCACCTTGTCGAGGACGAAGTCCGGCAGAGCCGGCTGGCCCTTGTAGTCAGGGGCGCTCATCTGAATGCGAAGTCCAACACGCTTGTTGTTTTTCTTCGCAAGATCGAAGACCAGCTTCACGTAGTCAGGCAGCTCGAGACGCCCAGGCCGCGGCTGAACCTCCCGCCAGGTCGGGCGTATGTAGAGCTGTTGGCCCAGGGGAAATTGAACGAGCTCCTCGATGGCCCGGGGAATGTTGTCCGATTTAATTTCGGTCGTGCCACTGTCGGCGGTGATGTAGGTGATGAGTCCCTTGCCATAATTCGGCACGACTTCTTCCGATGGAGTCGTGGTCATCGTCACGTCATCCGTGGGAATCACAGCGTCTGGCGGATACTGGGGGAAGGGGCCTTGATTTAAGCGGTCCGACACACGTGGGCCGGAACCGAAATCGTACTTATCCCAGTTATGAGCGGGTACAAGCCCGTGTGCCCTGCCGTTTCCAAGTTCCGCAGCGGCAGCCAATGCCATCCCGCTTTTTAGAAAGTCTCTACGCCGCATCGAATTGTGTCCTCCACCGTTTCATACACTCTCGCAGTGGCCCGCCACCGGATTGCGAGCATCGCTATGTTTTCACTGCCGTGACAAGCGACTATCGAACTCTTACTCTTTATATCTTTTTATTTCGTTTGTCTACGCCCTTTTTTGCCCAAGCAGGACGGCGAGGCAGGGCGGCTTCTTCCATAACCAGTTTTCAGGATGTCCAGTGAGGTGAGCCTGACCTGGCTAACCTAACTAACCTGGAACAGTCCAAAGCCGCTGTTCTGAACCGCCTTGCCTCACTTAGTTTCAGACGTTCCGACGACTGGGATACAATCAGGCCCGTTCCTGACCGGAACGTCCAACCAATACTTTTGGTAGGGATGGATACGTTGGTCCAACGGATTCGTCGTCGCGCTTCTGCCAATCTTGCCTTGAACAGTCACTCGCTCTGACATTGAAAAGGGGGACCAAATGGACGGCACAAAGGGACTGAAAGAGACCGCGCGCGTGAGGGTGCCTGTCGCGTCGAATACGCTTAGTGTGAACGTTTTTACCGCCCCCGGAAAGGCTATGGTCGGCGAGCGGCCAAAGCCCTTCGGCGAGCCGCTCGGCTTTGACCCGATCACGTCGACATTGATCTTCGGCGAGCACGACGCGGTGCTGGTGGACGCCATGACCACGGTGGCTGAGGCCGAGGCTCTCGCGGATTGGGTTGCTCTGCATAACCGCAACCTGGAGACCGTCTACATAACGCATGCGCATTTCGACCACTTCTACGGTCTAAGCGTTCTGCTCGACCGATTTCCTGGGGCTCGGGCGATAGCAACGCCCAAGACGGTCGAGGCCATACAGATGTATTTGTCTCCCCCAGTGCAACGATTAGCCCGCCGAATGTTTCCCGGGCAAGTGCCCACGAAGTTGGTTGGACCTGAGCCCTATGAGCAGGGCACGTTCACGCTCGAGGGCCACGAATTATGCATCATCGAGCAGGGCCGCACCGATTGTCCCGATTCGACGTCTCTACACGTTCCATCGATCGGCCTGATCGTCGCTGGCGACGTTGTGTACAACCAATGCCGCATGTACGTCGGCGACACCACTCCCGAGAGCCGAAAGAATTGGATCGCGGCGCTAGACCGGTTAGCGGCGCTGAACCCGACGATTGTTGTCGCCGGTCACAAGAAGCCTGGCGCGCCCGACTCTCCCTCGACGATCCAAGACACCAAGCGTTACCTGCAGGATTTCGATCGGCTGCAGAAAACTGCGACGTCCGACCAGGAGCTGTTCGATCAGATGACGGAGCTATATCCGGATTGGGTAGCCAATCAGTCATGGTTGATGTTCGGATTCCCGCAGTCATAATCCACATCAACCGCTGACGCGAATGTTTCCTCGTGCGTGATGAAGCCGAGTTGAAAAGGCGCTGGAAATCGCATGAACTCGCGGCCTCAGGTACGCTTTCCGTCGGCCTGCCTGGTGACCTGAAGAGAAAAACCGTACCGCAGGGGCTAAACAGGCTGCGGAAAAAGCCTCTGTAAGCGAGGAATCGCTCCCTCAGCGGCTAAAGCCGGACTCATTACAAAAGAGTTACGTACGGGCTGAAGCCCGTACCCTTCAAAGAAGTGGGTTTTTCCGCAGCCTGTGAAGCCCTTAGAGTCTGGGCGCGTTGATGGTACGGCCTAAAGGCCGTACCCTACCTGGTCATTTGTGGTGAGGAAGTTCGCTCTTACCAGACCAAAGTCATTGCGAAAAATGCTTTAGTCGGCCTTCCTCCGAGCATCGCTTGCCCTGAAAGGAGAACCGCAGATCTCTCCACTTCGCTCACGCTCCGGTCCCACGGCAGGCCGGGGCATGCGAGATGACAATTTAGTTGGGGGGCATCATCGCCTCCGGTCCCACGGCAGGCAGGGAAAGGCTTTGAACAGCGCAAGAAGGCCCGCGCGGGCCAAGGTGCGTCCGCGCGGGCCAGGAAAACCGGATGAACTTTCGTTGCGCCGAATCCTGATAACAGGAACGGAGGTTTGGTACCAGGGTGACGGCTCGTTTCCGCCTCGCTTAAAGCTTAGGCGAGGTCGTAGCGATCGAGGTTCATCACCTTGTTCCATGCAGCCACGAAGTCTTTCACAAACGTCGCCTTCGAGTCGTCCGATGCATAGACTTCAGCGAGTGCGCGGAGCTGGGAGTTCGAACCGAAGATAAGATCGGCGCGGGTTCCAGTCCACTTGATCTCGCCCGTCGCGCGATCGAGCCCCTCAAACACGCCCTCCGAAGTAGAAGAAGCCTTCCACTCGGTCTTCATGTCGAGCAGGTTGACGAAGAAATCATTCGTCAGTGTCTCGGGCCGGTTGGTGAAGACGCCGTTCTTCGACTGCCGGTAGTTGGCATTGAGAACGCGCAAGCCTCCAAGGAGGACCGCCATCTCGGGGGCAGTCAGCGTCAGCAACTGCGCACGATCTACGAGCAGCGCTTCGGCCGGTGTGGTGTGTCCGATCCGGAGGTAGTTGCGGAAGCCGTCCGCAGTCTGCTCCAGTACGGCGAAGGAGTGCACATCGGTCTGCTCCTGCGAAGCATCCGTGCGGCCCGGCGTGAAGCCCACCTTAACGTCGTGCCCAGCCTTCTTTGCAGCCTCTTCGACAGCCGCGCAACCGCCCAGAATGATCAGGTCAGCGATGGATACCTTCTTGCCGCCGGACTGGGCAGCGTTGAAGTCCTTCTGGATGGATTCGAGCGTGCTGAGAACTTTCGCCAGCACGACGGGCTGGTTCACTTCCCAGTTCTTTTGCGGTTCGAGGCGAATGCGTGCTCCGTTCGCTCCGCCACGCTTGTCAGAGCCGCGGAAGGATGCCGCCGAAGCCCAGGCAGTCGAGACCAGCTGGGAGATCGACAGACCGGATGCGAGGATTTTGGCCTTGAGAACAGCAATTTCCGGCTCGCCAATCGATGCATGATTCGCTGCAGGAACAGGGTCTTGCCAGAGCTGAGGCTCCGCCGGAACCAGAGGGCCAAGGTAGCGGACGATCGGACCCATGTCGCGGTGCGTCAGCTTGAACCACGCCCTGGCGAACGCGTCGGCGAACTGGTCGGGGTGCGCGAGGAAACGCTGGGCAATCGCCCCATAGATCGGATCGAAACGCAGAGCGAGGTCTGTCGTGAACATGATTGGGGCGTGGCGCTTCGAAGCATCGTGCGCATCCGGAACGGCGCCCGCAGCGGCTCCGTTCTTGGGGGCCCACTGCCATGCGCCGCCAGGACCCTTGCCAAGCTCCCACTCGTATCCGAGCAGATTTTCCAGGAAGTTGTTGTCCCACTTGGCTGGGGCCGTGGTCCACGCGCCCTCGAGGCCGCTGGAGATCGTGTCGGCGCCCTTGCCGGAGCCAAACGAGTTCTTCCAGCCGAAGCCCTGCTGTTCGATCGGCGCGCCCTCAGGTTCGGGGCCGACGTACTTGTTCGGATCGGCAGCGCCGTGAGCCTTGCCGAAGGTATGCCCGCCGGCAATAAGTGCGAAGGTCTCCTCGTCATCCATTGCCATACGGCCGAAGGTCTCGCGAATATCTCGGGCCGCGGCGAGCGGATCCGGCTTGCCATCCGGCCCTTCAGGATTCACGTAGATGAGACCCATCTGCACAGCGCCGAGAGGCTTGTCGAGCTCGCGATCGCCCTTGTAGCGGTCGTTGCCCAGCCAGGTATGTTCAGAACCCCAGAAGATGTCCTCCTGCGGCTCCCACACGTCTACGCGGCCGCCACCGAAGCCGAAGGTCTTGAGACCCATGGAATCTAACGCGACGTTCCCGGTGAGCACCATGAGGTCGGCCCAGGAGATCTTCTTGCCATACTTCTGCTTGATCGGCCAAAGCAACCGGCGCGCCTTATCGAGGCTTACATTGTCGGGCCAGCTATTAAGGGGAGCAAAACGCTGTGTGCCGTAGCCAGCGCCGCCGCGGCCATCGCTGATGCGGTAGGTGCCTGCGCTGTGCCAGGCCATGCGGATAAAGAAAGGCCCATAGTGCCCGTAGTCGGCGGGCCACCAGTCCTGCGAGGTCGTCATCAAGGCATGGAGTTCCTTGACCACGGCATGCAGATCGAGGCTCTTGAACTCCTCGGCGTAATCGAACTCTGGCTCCATCGGATTGGACAGGGCGGAGTTCTGATGCAGGATGGCCAGGTTCAGTCGATTTGGCCACCATTCCGCATTCGTCTTGATCTGACTTGCCGTGTGTGTGACAGAGCCATGCATGGGCGAGGATGTTTCAGCGCCGCTGTGCGCTACTGGGCATTTCATTTGGTCTGACAAGTGCTGCTCCTTATTACCGGGGACGGGCGCCCCCGCTGCTGTAGTTAGGTTTCTTCTTGCAGGATTCATCCGCCATCGAATGCATCCCCCAGACAACTTCAACGAACTACGATCGCATCCACTTCTCCCATTCGCGTTTTTCCACTCATGCGATGGCTGCTGGATGCGTTTGCTGAATGCGTTTACTGGACGCACTTGCATTCAGTTTGAAACTCTCCAGAACCTGCTCATGACAGGTTAACGGGCCACCCCCCGCGGTGTGCACTTTGTGCAGAGTCCCCGGACAATGAGTTCGCACTCGCGAACAACGCGCTTGCCAAGAGCTCCCGAGGCAGGCCTGGGCACTGCGTACCAATCGATGTCCTCAACATTGCCGCAGCGGTCGCAGATGAAGTGGTGATGCTGCACGCCTTCCGCATCGAACCGCGCGGCACGGCCCTCGACGGCCACTTCACGCACCAGACCCGCCTGCACCAGATCCCGCAGATTGTTGTAGGTCGTGGCCCTTGAAGAGCGCGGATCAAGGCGATTTACGGCCTCGAAGATTTCTGCAGCCGTGGGATGGCCGGTATGCTCCATCAAAAACGCCATGACGCAGTGGCGCTGCGGTGTGCACCTCAACCCGCTGTCCTCTAAACGCTTTCTGATCGATTCCGCTTCCATCTACCAGTTTAGATTCTGTCTAATCTGAGATTTTGTCAAGACTCATGGTTTTGGCCGCGGCTGCGAGGGAGAAAAATCGCCGGATCCGATGTTGACGATTCTTCAGTCGGCTTCGACCCGCCGCGCTGGTGGCGGCACGTAAAGGTGCTTTGAGGGGTAGTTGTGCAGCTCAACTCGGACATCGCGCATCCCTGCAACAAGATCGTGAGGCTCCCAGGTGGAAGTGCGTGGCGCTGGGCAGGGATGTTGCAGGGATGTATTACCTGGCACTGTCAGGCCGGCGGGAGCGACGACTGGCCTCCGGGTTCCGTACCAACACCGTCCTAGTGATGACGGAACCGAAAGCGTCACGACGTATGCATTACCAGCGGTAGACGGTTAGCTGATCCAGGTAAGCAGTGACGGTTCCACTCAAGTTTGCGCCGTCGATCTGAAAGTTCAAAAGCAGATCTCCGATTGCCCAACCAAGAGCTTCCGCAGATGGTCCTGATGCGTTCTGGAAGTTTGTGGAGACACCATCCAGATGGACCCAGTCGTAGGTCACATTGCCCGAGTCGTCGCGGTGGGTTGCGATCTGGACGTGATGCCAGGTGTTTGGCGTCCACTTTCGGGGGTCGCACTTGATGTTCGAGGGATGCCAGTGCGTGCCGCCGTTGGAGATGGTCGTGTACTCGAATGTGCCTGAACTGCCGGCACATTGTGTGGCCAGGATGACCGTTTTTCCGTCAGAGGTCACCTGGTTCATATCCATCTCAATATTCATGATCTGTGACGGATCGGTCAGGTAGATATAGGTGTCGTAGACGAAATTGTGAACGGTTGTGTCTTTAGCGAAACTCAGGTGATAAATCTCGCCGCCGTGACCCGCATAGGTGAAATAGAACTTTCTCGCCGCATTGTCCGGAGTGACGGGCGCAAGTTCCGGATAGGTAGTGGTTCCTGTGGAGGACCCGGGTGTACCCGGATCGTGATTCCATGCCCACTTGGCAGAAGGGAGCAGATTACCTGAGGATAAAGGGAGCACCGTGAGTTGGTTGGTCGCGGTCGCGGTCGCGTAGTTGACCGTATCGGTTGGCGTAAACGTAACCGAGAGTGTTTGTATACCGACCTGCGGAACCGAACCGGCCGCCGGGCTATAAGCGAAAGTACCCGGAACACTGGCGGTGGCATCCAGTTGTGTGCTGCTGAGAGGGGTGACGGTCCGCACGCTCGCAAGCGCTCCCCACGTAATGACGGGTGCTGCCGGGGTCACGACGAGTTGTACCGTGTCCGTTGCTTGCGAAAAAGTTTGTGTGTCGGTCGGCGTGAACGTTACAGAAAGAGATTGCGGCCCCGCGCCGAGAAGCGTACCTGCAGCCGGCGAATAGGTGAATGTACCCTGGGTGCTCGATGAGGCATTCAATTGCGTCGTGCTCAGCGCAGTCCCGTAGTGAATGGAGGCCGGAGTAGGCCAGGTGATGAGCGGAACCGTTCCGCCCGAACCGGAGCCGCCGCCCGAACCGGAGCCGCCGCCAGAACCTGATCCGCCGCCAGAACCGGAGCCGCCAGAACCAGATCCGCCGCTAGAACCGGATCCGCCAGAACCGGATCCGCCGCCAGAACTGCTGGACGTAATCGTGATCTGTGTCGATGTGTTGAGGGTTTGGGGCGAAGCGCTGGTGCCGGATGAGGTCTGACTATTCGCACCCGCCACTATGACGTACGCTGCGGCCACGTCAACCGTGCCTGCCGCCTTGCTGGTGAGCACTCCGTTTGTAAGCGTCGCCAGGGTGGGATTCGATACAGTCCACAGCGTGCTTGAAGTGACGTCTTGCGTTGTGCCATCGGTCAAGTGAGCCGTGGCTTTGAGTGCTACGGAACCACCGACCGTGACCGACGACGGGGTTGCGGTGACGGAGAGAGAAGCTAGACTTTGAGATGCCGAATTAGTAGCACAACCCGCCGCCAGGATAAGTACGCTGCACAGGAGACCCGAACACACCTGCGACAAAGTGGGGATACGCATGTGTATCGCCTCGTGAGCCGGAATTTGGAAGCAAGCGAGACCTGGGGAACGAGGCCGTTTCAAACGCGCAGAAGGTCGGTCGCGTCTTGAAGACACGTTGGGACCGGCTGCCAGTCTTGCTGTCCAATGGATTAACTATCGCGTGCCGACGGGTTAGGGACAATGCCACTGACGGAGCATTACGTAAGTTCGTAAGCCGCTAATTTACCTGCACTTAACAATGAATTTGTTGCGTAGCGATTGGGTAGTTTTGGGATTGGTTAGGGCGAAGTTTTTTCATGCTTCTATTACTTGCGTACTTAGTTGGAGACTTATGTGATTGATATGGTTGGAGAGAGTGGAAGGTCTCTTGCGAAGCGCTGTGAGAGGTTGAAGGCCTTCCTCGCCATAGCGAGCAGCCTCGCCGCAACGAGCATTAGGCCGGGAAGTGCGTTTTCCATCGGCTTGCCACGTTGCCGGAGGAGAAAAGCGTACCTCAGGGCCTTCTATGAGACGGCTGCAGAATTCAAGGGTTTTCTCCTGTTTTTTTATTCTTAGGGTTTTTTGCTTTTGCTTTTCTTGTCACTGACGGGGGTCCTGAAGAACGATTCATCTCGGACTTCTATACGCACTCGAGAAGAGTCGCTAAGGGCTCGGTGCTTGATGGTGTCCGATGGTGATGAATTGGGGCTGCTATCTAAAGGGCGGCCTATGACGGCCAAGCCCTGAGGCGCAGTCACCCAAACGCGAGATGGATTCGTCTGCAACAAAATCTTGTTCTGCTTTCCTTGCCTGGCTGTTTGCGGTGGAAGGTTTAGGCGGTCGCTAGCTGAGCCACCGACTGAGGAAACGGTTCAAACTTCTTGTGGTTCCGCCACATGCTGAGCAAGATCACGGCCAGCTTTCGGGCCACGGCAACGACGGCGCGTTTTTTGCCTCGCTTGCCACCGCTGGCAGCCAGCTTCAGCCCCCATCGGCGCAGCTCCGAGTCAGGCCTGGAACGGCCCAGGATATATTGTGCCGACTGCACCAGCAGACTGCGCAGGTAAATGTTGCCGGTCCTGGTGATGCCGCGTTGCGGGTTGGAGTCGCCCGACTGTTGCTGCGCCGGCCTCAGGCCGAGAAAGGCGCCCGCCTGGCGGTTCGTTTCCATCGCCTGTGGGCTATCCAACGTCAACACATAGCAGGCCGCCACCACCGGACCCACTCCGGGAACGGTGCGCAAAATGGTGATCTCCGGATACTTCTTATCCAGCTCATCGACCTGCTTGTCCATCGCGTCAATCGTTTGATTCATCTGGGTGATCTGTTCCAGCAGTGGTGTGCAGGCCTCTTTGAGTGTCGGCGGCACCGCCGCCGACACCTTCTCCGGGAACGCCTCGGAGCTGCAGCGGGGCAGCCGTTGGCCTGCGCTCTTGACCAGCCCGCGTGCGCAATTGATCAGCATCGTCCGGGCGCGCACCAACACACTGCGCGTATGGATCAGGTTCAGGTCCTGCTGGCGCTCCGCGCTGCGGTGCTTGATCGGATGCAGCAGCTTGGGATCGAAGGCCGCCATCCGCGCTAACTGCTCGGCATCGTTGCGGTCGTTCTTGCTTTCGCTCTTGGTCAGCGTGGGGATCTTGCGCGGGTTGGCTACGATCACTTCGTGTCCATAGCTTTTCAACAACCGGCTTACCCAGGGAGAATGAGTGCCCGCTTCCAACGCAATCCGCATTCGAGCCTCGCCGGCGAAGTGCTTCTCCATAGCCCCTGCAGTGGTCTGTATCCGCCCTTCTTCCACCGCTTCTCCTGTGCTGGTCAACATGCAGTAATGGCTATGCTGGTCGCCCAAATCCAACCCCACGACCTGCGCTGACTTGCTCTCTGCTACTGTCACACCTTGCTGCTTTTTGCTACTCTTCTTCATGGCTGGTCTCCTTTTGCACCCTGAGTGCGTATCGAAAGCTTAGCTTCCGATGAGGCCAGCCGTCTCATCCCATCTAAAGGCCATCAAGCGTGGCGGTTTTTTGGCACGGCCTAAAGGCCGTGCCCTACCAAATGTGATCGCGCCGCAAAATCATTGGGTCAGGATTTTACGCGGCCTGTAATGCTCGCTGCGGCGAGGCTGCCCGTACCCTTCAATGCTTTTGAGGGTTGGCCGAAAGAGAACCGCAGATCTCTCCACTTCGCTCCCCCGGATTTCCTGTCGAGGTTGGTGGCGTTGGGAAACTTCATGCGATTTTCCTTAAGAGAAAACCGCACGCGTGAATGCCGCGTGGCGCCACGTAGCAGGAAATCCAGGTACGCTTCGGTCCCACGGCTGGCCGGGGCAGGCGAGATGACAATTCAGTTTAGACTTTGGACCTCGATTTCACGCGGATTGTAATGCTCGCTGCGGCGAGGCTGCTCGCTGCGGCGAGGTTGCTCGCTGTGGCGAGGCTTGCCGTGTCCTTCGTCAGGCTTTAGTCCTGCGGTGAGTCAATGTGCGATGAGCGAGGATCTCGGCGACCGGTTGAGCCGCACCCTCGAGTCGAAAGGATGAAGACTCTAGACACGGCTGTATTGACGCATGTTGCTGGTATAGGGGGGCGTCGCAAAGAAGAGGAGTGAAGTGCCGGCCCATCGAGGAGACAGGCCGTATCACAAAGGCGGTACGAGCTTACCAGATACCCTTATCGCTGCCAGTAATCTTCTGGCCGACGGCTGCGGCGGTCGCAAGCCAGGGCAGCAGGCTGAGGCGGGCGCTGCTGGTCAGTTCACCTTTTTGGATCATGCCGGTCAACTGTGAGCCATAAAGCTTAGCCGACTGCGGCATGATCGGTACACGCAGGAAGGCACGCAGGAAGAAGACCTGCTCACCGCCAAAGCGAGCTGCCGCGGTGACAAATTCAGGAAGCACCAGACCCGTGCCGCGGAACTTCTTGACATAGTCGGAAACGATCGCCATGTAGGTGGCGACGCCTTCCCATATGCCGGCAGCAAGCGCGGCCGAGCGCAGATCCTCATAGTCAATCGCGCCGGATTCAGCCAGGCCCGCGGAGTCAACGATGTCGCACAGGCGAAAATAGAAGTGGCGGTACATGCGTTGCAAAGTAGAGATCATGAGCCGGTCAGAAACCGCAGGAACGCGGAAGGAAAGACCATCCACCTGAACCGTGCGGGCGCGACTCACCAGCTTGGAGGCGATCGTGACCTGTTCTCCAGTCTGGCCCAGGCGCTGCATGTGGATCTCCACTGCTTCGGGTAGTCCGGGAATATCGAAGTTCCACTTGCGCGCCAGCCGGTCTCCCCAGCTTCGCGCGGCAACTTCCGCCTGAAACTTTCTGCGCATCAACTCGATCACTTTGCCGGAGTCTGCGTTGGTGTACAAATCGAGATCGCTGCCCAGATCGGGCCAGTGGTCGAGTGACTTGATGACCGTGACATCAAGCCCAGCTTCCGTAAAGGCTCCGCAGATGGAGTGCAGATAGGGAATGGCATGGGCAATGCGTGCGCGCTCTTCGGCAAGTGCCTCTTCGGCCCATCCGGCACGAATCTCGTCGTGAGCATCACGCAGCAGGCTCAGAACTGTTTCAAAGCCGCGAACAATGACGTGATTGAGGTTGGCCATGTTCGCTAGATCGTCGAACTCTCCCCGGCTTAGAGCAGTGAGTTCCGCCGTGAGCTCCGCGGTAACGCGTGCACGAGCTTCGCTCTGTTGCGGCAGAAACAACAAGCGGGAAAGAATCGAGAGAGATTTTGGTGATGGATGCGGATTCGCCATGATGAGAAAAAGATCCCTCAGTTGGATTAAGGAGTTTGCGGTGCAGGCGCCGGGGTGGATTCGGGCGCGGGGTTGGATTCGGGAGCCGGCGTAGCGTCGTTGGATGACGGGACGGGATTCCGTCGATTCAACTGCACTGGTTTGCCTCTTTGGCGACGCGCCTGTTGATTCTGATCGATCTCGCCATCGATCTTGAGATCGCTGTCGGTGGCAACAGCCACGAGTTGCTTGCCCTCGGCGGAACCCTGGGTGGCTAAACCAATGCGGGCATCGGCGTTTCCAGCCTTTTGCGCCTGGTTGTAGTAAAACTGCGCAGTTTCGAGGTCGCCTTCTTTTTCTGAGACGTAACCGAGGTTGTTGAGAGAGAACGCGCTTTTTGGATCGAGTGCATAGGCCTTGAGAAAGTCCTCCTTGGCCGCGCTCCAGTCATTGCGATTGGTGGCATACACACCGCGCCAGGTCAGCATGGCGGCGCGCGCGGCGTCGGAGTCTACCTTGTCCATCCGTTCCTGTAGATCCTTTGCGCTCTTTGCAGCCATCTCGCTCACCGGCTTGCCCCGCCATTTATTGTTCGTCGTCACCACGATGGGTTCATCTGAGTGTTCGGCGGCAGAAGCACGGTAGTACTTCAAGGCTCCCTCGTAGTCGCCTACGGCTTCCTTGGCAACACCCACATTGTTCAGGGTGAAGGTGTTTTTCGGATCGAGAGCGAGTGCCCGTTCCAGGAGCAGATTGGCTTCGTAGTTGCGGTTATCCCTTAAAAGCTCGATCGCCTGGACGTTCATGCGATTCACTCGCAAGGGCACGTCCTGCAGACCGTTAAAAGCCTCGTTCAACGGTTTGCCGACAAGCTGCTTGGCGTTGCTGCGGTCGATGGCTGCGTCGCCGCCCTGATCCGCGGCCAACGCATAGAGCTTGAGGGCACGATCCAGTTGGCCCTGGAGCTCGGAGATATAGCCGAGGTTGTTGAGTGTGAACGGGTCGGTGGGGTCGTAGAGGTAGGCCTTGTAGAAGATGGATTCGGCCTTGTCATATTGCTTCTTGCGCACCGCGTCTACGCCTTCGCGGTTGAGGCGCTGTACCAGCGTGAGCTCGCTGCGGCGGGGAAGCGTTACTCTTAGGTCTCCCGCCCAGGCATTCTGCAATCCAAAGGCTGTGAGGACAGCAGCCGCTGCGAGTAATCTTAGTCTTGAGTAAGCCATTGTTGCGCCCTCACCTTCACCGTGCGAACTTGACCAGTGGGTAATCCAGGCATGCGATCTGATGTAAAATTCGACGAAACCAGGGCAGTCTATGACTGCTACTTAAGTTGTTCAAGCCACAAAACTTCAATCCACATCGATTGTTCTACGCCTGAGTCGTATCTTACCGCAAAGGTGTGTAAAATGGGCCGTTTTCTTGCCGTTCTGATGCTTACCAATACGGCGTTTGTGCCGGTTACTTTGGCGTTTGCAGGGCAGGTACAAACGCCTGCTGTTCAGACTACCCCAGAGACGAAAAGTGCATCAGTCCCCATTGTTGCGATTCCTCCCCGGCCGGCTGGGAAGAGCACAGTCATCGGTGGAGCGATTCAGAACATCGATCGCGTGCGCGACCAATTTACGCTGAGGGTGTTCGGCGGCAAGTCGATGAAGATCCTCTTCGATGAGCGCACCCAGGTATTTCGCGACGGAAAGAAGACTCCTCTGCGCGATCTTCGAACGGATGATCATGCCTCCGTCGAGACCATTCTTGACGGCACGAAAGTCTTCGCCCTAAGCATCCACGTGCTGTCACAACTGCCTGAGGGCGAACGTGAGGGCCAGGTGATGGACTACGACGCCGCGACCCGCGAGTTGACGGTGAGCGACGCAACAGGGCAGGGACCGCTGAAGCTTCAGGTTCCCGCAGATGCGTCCATCGTTCGAGAAGGTCAGGCGGCTTCGGGTTCGCAGAGTGCCGCGGCGTCCGATCTGGTCAAAGGATCGCTGGTTTCGGTCAAGTTCAAGTCTGACGGAAAGGGGCATGGCAATGCCTACCAGGTGGCCATTCTCGCGACGCCCGGTTCCAACTTTATGTTCAACGGCAATATCACCTTCCTCGATCTTCGCTCCAAAGTGCTGGTGGTAGGCGATCCCACAAACGATAAAACTTATAAGATCAACTTCGATCCGGAGAAATTTCCCATCACGCGGGATCTTCATGAAGGGCAGCAAATAAGCGTGACTGCAACCTTCGAGAGCACCGGTTACGCAGCGAGCGCGATTACCGCCAAGTAGATCGCTCCGCTCGAGAAAGAGCCACCCCGCGGTGCTGGGGTGGCTCTTTCGTTTTCAGATCGTCTTCGGTGTGCTGGTTCTGCTCTACTTCAACGTCGTAGGGGTGCACGGGTTGTAGCCGAGCGTGGTGGAGGTGACCGGCGCCGGCGGCGTGGGCGGCGTGGCCCAGGGCACGTTGTTGAAGTCGAAGAAGTCCAGCAGGTTGGGCTGAGCAGCGTCGCGCTTGGTCAGGTAGTTTTTATCGCCGATGAAGCGATCCTCTACGAACTTGAGGATGGCCGTGTGGTCCATCGGAATGTTGGATACATAATGCTTGCGGGTGAACGGCGAGATGATCATGTTCGGAACACGGAAGCCCAACTGCGCAGCGAAGCCGTCGACCGCTGCGGCGTCGGCAGGGTTTGCTCCCGGCCAGCCTGAGGGTACGTCGCAATGCAGGGTTGCCGTGCCACCGGGCGCGGGGCAAGGGAAGTAACTGTCGGCATTAACCGAGATGCTTCCGATATCCGGGATCGTTCCCAGCGAGGTGTCGGTGTTGTCGTTGGAGTGGCCGGGCACAGGCGGCACGTGCTCGTACGGGCCGCCGCCTTCGTCATAGCCCAGGAAGAAGACGGAGTCGCTCCAGGATGGGCTGGTCATGAAGGCGTTCACCACCTTCGCCACTTGCGTCTGACCGATCAGCACGGATTGGCCTGAGCCAGGGTGCTCGTCGTTGTTGGCATAACCGGCTTCGATGAAGGCAAACTGAGGCAGCGTCCCGTTGGCCACATCCGTGAAGTACTGGGTCAGCGGAGCAATGTGATTTGGGTCGATGCAGAAAGAGTTCGACGTGTCGCCCACCACACTCGATGCCTGGGTCGGGAGCTTGCAGGGAGCTTTGGTCGTGTTCTCGTAGACATAGTTGAATGAGTAGGCCAACGAGGAAAAGTCCGTTGCAGGATAGAACGCGTTCGATCCGCTGGTGCAATCGTCACCGTTGAGACAAAAGCCCAGACTGACGGTGTAATAGATTTTCCAGGATACCTTCGCCTGGTCGAGCTTGTTGAAGATCGTCGAAATGACGAGTTGGGATTGCTTATCCTGGTTGCCCGGATCGAGCACCAGTCCCTGGGTCGTGCCGCCGGTAAAGGTCGCGATACGGTTCGAGATGCTCTTGCTCGACACCGGCGAGAACCAGCGATTCGACAGCGCGAACTGCGATGCCATGTAGTAGTAGTAGTTGAGAAAACCTTCATCGTAATAACCCATCGCACGCTCGCCTGTGAGATCGGTGAAGTTCCCTGAGCAGGTGCCGGAGGCAGCGCAGCTCTTGGCGAAGCCTTCGCCGTTGTGGACAAAACCGTCCAGTTTGATGGGCCGCGTAGTCAGGAAGTTATAGCGATTGACGTCTCCATAGCTCGCCAGCCAATCGGAGCTGTCATCATCGATACAGGTGCTGGCCAGCTTGAAGAGCGAGAAAGATGTTCCTTCGTCATCTTCATTGCTGATGGTTTTCAATTTGTCGTCAATGCCGTCGACAGTGTAGGTGTTGCCGTCGTCGCCGACATTGAACTTGTTCGCCACGCGATAGGGGTTGAGCATACCTAAGTAATTGTCGAAGGTATGGTTTTCCTGCAGCATGAAGACGACGTGGTTCACCGACTGCACCGTACCGCCCGGGTTGACCGTGATGGCGGCTGTTGCCGATGCGTTGCCCCCCGGGCCCGTGGCATTGGCAGTATAGGTGGTGGTGGCGGTTGGACTGACGGACTGCGTTCCACCGGTTGCAGGCAGGGTGTAGGAGCTTGCATCGGTGCCTGTCACGGTTACACCTGTGGCATTGGTCGCGACCACAGTCAGAGTGGATGAGCTGCCGGAAAAGATTGTCGCCGGGTTAGCCGTGATGGTGACGGTCGCCGCAGGCGGCGCCGTGACCGTCACCGTTGTGCTGGCCGTAGCGTTGCCGCCGGTTCCGGTGGCAGTGACGGTGTAAGTTGTGGTCGCCGTCGGGTTGACAGGCAGCGTTCCGCCAGTTGCCGCGAGCGTGTACGTGCTGCTATCGCTGCCGCTGATCGTAACCCCGGTGGCGTTGGTTGCGGTCACCGTCAAGGTCGACGACTTGCCCGAAACAATCGAAGCAGGATTGGCGGTGATGGTAACGGTCGCCGCCGGCGGATTGACGGTTACGGTCGCCGTAGCGGATGCGCTGCCGCCGTTTCCGCTGGCGGTTACCGTGTAGGTCGTGGTGGCCTTTGGACTGACGGCTTGTGTTCCACCACCTGCCGGCAGCGTGTAACTGCTGCTGTCAGAGCCGGAGATGGTGACGGTGGTCGCGCTGGTTGCGGTGACGCTGAGGGTCGACGAAGCGCCGGAGGTGATCGTAGCCGGGTTGGCAACGATGCTGACAGTCGGCGCCGGCGGGACCCCGGCGGGTGTAACCGTCACGGTGGCCGTTGCTGTAGCGGTACCGCCCGTACCGGTTGCTGAAGCGGTGTAGGTCGTGGTGGCAAGCGGAGTCACCGATTGCGTTCCGCCACCCGCAGCCAAGGTGTAGGAGCTGGCGTCCGAGCCCGTGATCGTAACCCCGGTCGCGCTGGTTGCCACCACCGTTAAGGTGGACGCGTTGCCGGCAAGCACCGTCGCCGGATTGGCGCTGATGCTGACCGTAGGAGCAGGTGTGCCGGCCGGAGTCACTGTGACGGTGACGCTGGCTGTGGCCTTGCCGCCGATTCCGTTTGCGGTCGCGGTATAAGTCGTGGTCGCCGCCGGGCTGATGGCCTGGGTTCCGCCATTGGCCTGCAGCGTGTAGCTGGTGTTGTCAGAACCGGAGATGGTGACGGTGGTCGCATTGGTCGCCGCCACGGTCAACGTGGAGCCATTGCCTGCCGTAATCGAAGTGGGGCTAGCCGTGATGCTTACCGTGGGCGTGGGCGAGCCGGCCGGCGTTACCGTGACCGTCGCACTCGCGGTTGCCTTGCCGCCTGTGCCCGTTGCTGTAACGGTATAGATGGTGGTCGCGGCCGGGCTCACCGGTTGGGTTCCGCCGCTGGCCTGGAGCGTGTAGCTACTGTTATCGCTGCCGGAGATGGTCACGGTGGCGGCATTGGCTGCTACTACGGTCAGCGTGGACGATCCACCTGCGGCGATCGATGGGGGATTCGCGGCGATAGTTACCGTGGGCGCCGGCGGAGGCGCGCCCGCCGCGGTCACCGTCAGTATCGCGGCTGCCGTGGCTTTGCCGCCTGTCCCGGTTGCGGTGGCGGTGTAGGTCGTACTTGCCGATGGGCTTACCGGCTGTGTTCCGCCATTGGCCTGTAACGTATAGCTGCTGCCATCTGTGCCCGAGACTGTGACTGCGGTGGCGTTGGTCGCCGTCACGGTGAGGGTGGAGGATCCGCCTGCCGTGATCGTTGTGGGGTTGACGGTGATATTGACCGTCGGCCCAGGCGGCGGCGGGGGCGTCCCGGTCACCGTAAGCGTCATCGTGGCCGTAGTGTTGTTCTGTAAACCAGTCGCGGTGGCGGTGTAGGTCGTGGTCTTCGCCGGGCTGACCGTCTGGGTGCCCCCCGCCGCTGCAAGATTGAAACTGCTACCGTCCGTGCCGCTCACTGTGACTGATGTAGCGTCGGTTGCCGTCACCGTTAGAATCGCCGAAGCGCCGGCGGTAATGGTGCTGGGGCTGGCGGTAAGGCTAACCGTCGGCGTCGGCGTTTGATTAAAGTGAGCGCCGCAGCCGGTGAGTATGAGCAACAGGGCCGAGATGGCCGCCATCGGAAGAAATATCCGCGAATATAAGCGGACGCTAGGCCCCTGAAGCATGGTGTTCCTTCCTGATGAGACGACGGAGTTTATTGATCAAACGGTGACCAAGGCATTTATTTAAAAGCAACTACTAATCCTACAAACCTTTTACACATCGACCGGTTTTCATGGCTCACACTCGTCCTTGTTCTGGGCTATCGGCCAGGAAAGATTGGACATATCGGAGGTCTGATGCCTCCCACCGACGTGTCGGTGGCCTGATGCCCCACAACTCCATTCGTGCGTCCAAATGAACTACGGCCTTTGACTTGTCCGGACGAGGTTTGAAAGCAGGCATGTCCATATTCTCTACATCCCGTCTGCTTTGCGTGCCCAATTCATAGGGACGCCGAAAACCGCAGTGACCCTGGACTGAGTACCAAAGACTGAAAGGCCAGCGGTTCTTGACAAGAAGCCGTTCCCCTTCGTTTTTACAGCACGAAATAACCCTATCCCACTAAGAATGATAGACATATATGGGGCTGGGCAGCAAGGGGGCTTAAAACATTTTCACAAATGGTGTAAAGGAAGAAAATACCCTGGACGTAGATGTTCCATCACAGAACAGCTGCACATAACCACTTCCACTCCATCACAGTATTTGTGAAAAATGCTCTATGTTCGGTCCACGCCCCTGGCTCGCTGTGGCGAGGCTGCGAAGCTGCGCTTTAGCGGGAGAATAGAAAACGGCCGAACAAGCGTCGTCCGCGGAGGCCGTGTTTTTTCTCGAGAGCGCGCTTGCTGCGATTAAGTTCGAACCAGCGGAGGTATTCGCGGATGACGCTGCTCATGGTCATCTTCTGGCCGGCGGCGAAGTTCTGCTCGGCCATCTCGCGCTGCAGTGCTTCTGATTCCAGGATCGAAGTCAGTTGGCGCGCCAGATCGGCTGCGTCGCCGATTTTGTAGAAGCAAACCGACATCTCTTCTTCCACCGCCATGTCGCGGAAGTCGTTGATATCGGCACAGACGATCGGATTGCCGTATTCACACGCCTGGTGTGCTGGACCGCTCGAACCGGTTGCCGAGTCATAGGGAATCACCACCACCGAGGTGGTCGAGAACAACTCGGGGATATCCTCTTCCGCCACGTAGCCGCGGAACTCAATGGGTAGATGCGGCGGCTGCGCTTCGCGGATCGATTCCCAGTAGCCAGCCTTGGTGTGGTGATTGGCTCCGGCCACAATCAGCCGGCAGTTCGGTATCTTCTCGAGCACCATGGGGAAGGCTTCCATTAAAGTTTCGAGGCGCTTGTAGGTGCCCCAGTGGCCGATGGCCAGTAGGCGATGCTCCGGATTGCCGCGCTTGCTGAAGTCCGGTGGCGTCGGCGCAGCCGCGAAGGTTCCGTGCCGGCCAAGCAGCACGTTGCGCCCCGCGTATTTGTTCTCGAGCGTCTGCTGATAAGCAGGCAGCAAGACAGAAATGGAACTGGCCTGAAGCAAGGTGCGCGTGGTGACATCGGTGCCCAGGCGCAGCAGCTTTTCCTTTCGCCGGCTTACTCCTGCGGCGGCGAAGTCGACATGCTCGATCAGGTGATGCAGCGTGATGTGCGTGAAGTAACCCGATACTCTTGCCAACATCGGCGCAGAAAGACCAGCAAACGCAGCGACTGGATTTTCTGGTGTGGCAAAGCTCGAAAACACAAGATTGAACCACACCACATCGGGCTTGATGCGGCGGATGGCACTCAACAAACGCACGGGCGTGGCCAGGCTGCCGAACTTCCAGCAGCGAATGACATGGAAGCCGGGCAGCTCCGTTTGATCCTCAACCTTTACCGGCTGGCCATGCTCGTCGGTGGCGAAGTCGTACTCCGTCAGTTCATCGGCGAGAATGGTCAGCTCGACCTGGGGAAGGCTCTGCAGTTCTCGCGCGATATGAAACGCGTATTCGTTCAGTTGTCGTCCACTGGGGGGAAAGGTCGCTACCAGGCAGATCTTCATAAGCCCACCACTTTCACTCGAGTCTTCAACCATGATTGTTCACATCATCACCACGACGCTATGCGTCTTAAACGCTAAATTTAAATTCCGCTGGCTATGCGTCAAAATATGCTGATGTTGAAGAACGGCCGGAACTGCTGACTATGCGGTCCGGGGAAGTTGAAGAAGCTTTCTTGTTGCACGCCACCCGAGAAGCGAATCGGATATTGCAACGACACTTCGCCTGTTTCTTCCTTGAAACCGCGATGGATCGGTACCGCGTACGATGCGCTGATGCCGCTCTGCACAGCGTCATACGTATGGAAGCCGCGCGTGCTTGAGTAGGCAGCCGAGCCTTGCACCGTCCAGTTGCGCGCCGGCGAGTACACCACGGTTCCGGCCGGCCGCAGCGCCTGCGAGATGGCGGTGTTGCCGTTAAAAACACGCCAGGCACGCAGATCTTCCGCCACCGCCCGGATGTCCAGCTTCTCGAAAAAACGCCGATCGAGGCCGACATAAGCAGAGGTGTAGTAGTTCTGCGTGCCGTTAGGCGTGAAGTTCTGCTTGCTCGCTCCCCAGCCCGTCACCAACGCGGTCTTACCCCACGGAGCGCCCACGCGGAAGTCCAGTCCACCAGCCACCGTGGCCGAATGCAGGTTGCTCTCGACAAATGGACCCGACTCACGCAAAACAAATCCGCTGGCCGAAATCACGTTGAAAAACGAACTGGTCGAGCCATAGGTGAATATGCGGAACAGGTTCTGGTTCAAGGCCACCGGCGAGTCGAGATCGCGACGTATCGTGAGCTGGATGCCGCTGTTGAACGTCACCACGTTGGTCCCCACATGCACCGTCGGATTCAGACCGATGTTGAAGGAGTAATCGTTGGTGTTGCGGCTCACCACCGAGTTGGTGCTGGGCACAGAGATGGTACCCTGCGCGTTGCGTACCTCAAAGAAGCCGCTGGCTGTCGGCAGATGATCCAAATGCAGGTGATAGGCCAGCGTGCCCTGCGAGGCAAGCGAAGAACGCGGCGGTGGCAGCAGCGAAGTATCGGACGGCGGCACAGGGAACGATGCGTCGAGCTTGGAATCGAGCACATACACCGTCGTATCTTCAAACACCGGCGAGACCGAAACATCAGACAGCAGACTCAAACGCGAGTTGACGCGGTAGCCCTCGTTGGCGCCAGCTTGCAGCAGCGCTTCTTCCGCAGTCTGATCTTCGCCGGCAGCATCCGACGCCTGGGCAAAGGCGGTGAGTGCCTGCGGGCCCTGATGCTCCTGACGCAAGACGTTGGCTTGAGCTAATAGATATTGGTAATTCGACTCATTGTCCGCTTCAGGATTGGTGCTGATCGCCGCCAGCTCACCCTCTGCGCGCGCCGTATCGCCCAGCGCCAGGTAGTTGTTGGCCAGACCAATGCGCACCACGGTCTCTGAGGCGCCGGCTGTTCTGGCGCGCAACACGTAGCTCTGCGAGAGATCGTACTCGTGCACGGAACGGAAGACATCGGCTGCGCCGATCCATTGTTCCCCGGTCAAGGGCTGCGTCTCGCCGGTGTCGGCTTCCATCAGGCCCAGCGCAATCTGCCGCTTGGCATCGTCGCCCTTATCCTGCCGCGCCATGATCTGCGCAATCGCCAGCCGGATGCTGACCCGATCGCTGCCCGGCGTCGTCAATGCCTTGCCGAAGCGATCGAGCGCTCCGGCCTCATCGCCGATCTGACTCAGAGCCAGACCCGTCGAGAGATAGATGCCGCTCAGACTCGCTCTCTGCCCGCTGATCAGCGCGTTGGCGGCTGAACCGCCAGGGTTGCTCGGGTTGGCTGCCGTCGAGGGCGCGGGCTGCTGCTCGGCCTGATGTTCAGCCAATTGCACGTAGCGCAGCGTATGCTCGCGCTCGTCGAGCTCGGCATAGGTGCGCGCAAACAGCGCGGAGATGGCAGCGCTGTCGGGCGAGAGCTTCTGCGCTATCTCCAACTCATCGAGCGACTCGTGATACTTCCGCTGTGTGTACAGGGTGTCGGCTAAGGCAAGATGCAGACCGCCGTCGTTCGGCGTGAACTTCAAGGCCGCGCGATACTCATCCGATGACTTCGCCAGCTGGCCGCGTTGTCCGTAAGCCGTCGCGCGAATCAGGTGAATGGGCTGCGAGTCCCCCATGATCTGCTGCGCTGACTGCGCCTGCTGCAGAGCGATGAGCGGCTTGCGCAGATCGAGGCTGGCATAGGCCAAGCCGAGATGCGCTTCTCCGTTGTTCGGCTCCAGCTTCAGCGCTGCAGTAAAGTCCGCTTCCGCATCCTTCGGCTGGTGCAGATCATGGAACACGTAACCGCGATTGACATAAGCGGTCACGACCTTGGGGTCACGATCGAGCGCCAGGGTGAACTGCTCACGCGCCTGGTCGAGATCGCCGTTGTGCTTGGCCACGTAGCCGGCCAGCAAAGGAATGTCCGGCTCTCTGGGAAACACATCGGTGTACTTGGTAGCCAGCCTCTGCAACTCATCGTAGCGGCCCAGGTTGAGCAGGTCATAGCCGAGATACACCACCACGTCGCGGTCGCGCGGCAGCATGGTGATGACCTTTTCGCCCACCTCCGCCGAGGGCTGGTACTGGCCGCGAAAGCTGAGATAGCGCTCCTGCTCGCGCAACACCTGCGGCGCGTCGTTCATCGCCGTGGTGATGCGGCCAGACCATACTCCTGCGACATCGAGCGTGTGCGCTTCAATCGCCGCGTTCATCCCACCGGCCACAATCAGCGGATTCTTCGGAGCCAGCTCGTAGGCCTTGCCATAGGAATCCTGCGCTTTGGCGAAGTCGCGCCGCCCCGTGTATAGATCACCCAGCGCGAGATACGGAATGTACAAATTCGGATAAGCAACGGCCAAACGCTGGAAATACTTCTCCGCTTCTTTATCCTGCCCGGCAGCACGCGAGGCATAGCCAATCGATGTCAGCGCAAAGCGGTTCTTCGGATCAGTGGACAGGATCTGACCGTACGCCCGGATGGCCTGATCTACCTGTCCCACCTTCATCAGCAAATCGCCATCGAGCTGCAGATTATTGGGATCCTTGCCGTTGATGGCCAGCAGTTCCTTGACGTCCTTTTGTGCGGCATCCAGGTTACCGCCGCGCATCGCAATGACCGCCCGTAGCCGCAGAAACTGCGCCCGGCCCGCACCCTGCTCATCGAGCGCCGCAATCTGCTGCTGCGCCATCGCCAACTGCTCTTGGGCTGCAGTGTCTTGCTTCAGGTTCTGGTAGAGGTCGAGCAGATCCAGATGCACCTGGATCTGGTAAAGCGGCCCTTCCGCAGGACCTGCCGGCAGGTGTGCCAGCACCGCCAGATACTCCTCGACCGCGTCGTTGTCCCGTTCCTGGATGCGGGCAATCTCGCCCCGAATCGCATGCAGGCGGTAATACTCAGGATCAATCGTTGCCGCCCGCTTCAGAAACGCGTTCGCGTTGTCGATCGAACCAATCGCCACTTCGGCCTGCCCGGCAGAAAGCTGAAGCCCAAGATCCTTCGGGGCGGCATTCGCCGCTTCGCTGTAAAGCCGGGCTGACTCCGCCGGGTTCCCGTTGAGCTGATACGCGTAACCAAGTTCCGCCTTCACATCCGGACGGGGATCGCGAATCGCCTTCAACGCGGTAATCGCGTCGCCGTAGTTACCTGTTTCCAGATAAAACCCGGCCAACGAGCGCTGTACTTCAGGATTATTCGGGGCACGGCCCTTGGCTAGCTCCAAATAGTGGTTCGCCTGGTCCAGCTGCTTCAACCGCTGATAGGCAATGGCGAGCAACAGCTCGGAGCGCACCCCCACCTGGGTCTGTTCGGCGCGTCGCAGCCAGGGAACCGCCGACTCCACCTGACCCGACTTGATATACAGCTCGCCCAGAGAAATCTCATCCTCGAAGCGCCGGGAATCGGCCGCAACCACCTTTTTAAGCAACGCGATGGCCTCATCGTTGTTGCCCATCATGCGATGGCTCTGCGCCAGACCGGAAAGACCGTCGAGCGAGGCCGGATTCAGTTTGAGACCGTGGCTGTAGGCATCGACCGATTGCTGGCCCTTGCCGTTCAGACGAGACGCATACCCCAGCAGAAACCACAGGTTGGGGTCGTTAGGAGCCGCCCGTGCCGCCCGCTGCGCAAAATCCAAGGCCTGCACATACTCATGCTGCTTCAGCGCCAGCTCCGCCGCGCGCGCCAGCCGGGCGTTCTCAATGTTCGAACCAAACCCCAGCGACTGCCCCGCAGAGGGTGCAGGCGCAGCCTTACCCTTCGCCGGCGCAGCAGGGGGCGTTGCAGCAGGGCTACCCACCGAATACGTCTGCCCCTGCAGAGAACCAACCAGCCCGATAACCAGCAGGCAAACACAACAAATCTTCAGTCCATTACTAGTAATCAAGCCGTCACCAGGCGGTCGTTTCAAGGGGTTACGACGGCCTATAATAGCTTACCGATGCGCCGCATTGGATGCACCATAGTTTCCGCAAACGGCGCGGGAGTTTACACGGAAGACACTTATTCGTAACCAGTACGCTGATTTATAGTTCCGTATGTAAAGCGTTTCGAGAGGGGACTTTGGAGAGAATCGAGTCTGTAGCCCCGTCCACACGGCCCATACCTTTAACTCTAATTTTGTTGGTGGCCTGCGCAGTGCATCTCCCGCTCCTCCTGATGGAGGTGCCGCTACACTCGTATGACACGAACTTTCATATTTTCTTCGCCTCTCACTATGTACATCACTGGTTCGACCCGTGGAATGCGAAGTGGTATGCAGGCTTCTCTCAGACGACCTATCCGCCGCTCCCGCAGCAGTGGATCGCCGTACTGTCCCACGTTCTCGGCCTGGATCTGGCGTACATGGCGGTGCAGTTCGTTGCGATTCTGCTTCTCGCCGTGGGTGTCTATCGCTTTTCCCTGCTTTGGGTGAACGCGCGCGCCGCGTCCTTCGCCGCGCTGGCCAGTGTCTTTCTTGGTACAGAAAGCTTTCTCGTTTACTCCGCAGGCCAGTTGTCGACCACCTCTGCGGCTCCTCTGTATCTGAATGCGCTGCCTTACCTCTATGAATGGGTACGGCACGGCAAGTGGCGCTCTTTTATCAAGGGCACCGCGCTGTTTATGGCTGCCGCCGCTGCGCACCACGCTACGCTGCTGTTCGGATCCATGTTTTTTGCGCTTCCGGTGCTGGCGCTGGTGCTCATCGAACGCAACGAAGGGGAAAAGACTTCTACCGCTGGCTTCATCACCCGGACGATCGCCATCTCGGTGGTTGTAGGCGTGGCCATCGCCCTTGTGCTGCTTCCATTCTGGATTGCGCTGATCCACAATCCGGTGAAGCAGGTTCCCATTCCTCACGGCAGCCGCGCGAACTACATCCTCAGCCCGGCGTTAGGGCTGAACTACTTTGTGATTCCGTGGGGAGCGCTGGTTCTGGTCCTACCGTTTATCGTGATCCGTGGCTCAAAGTCAGTGCGCCTGCGCCCCTTGCTTTTGGGTTTCTGGTTAGCATTTCTGATAGGCCTCGGCGGCACGACACCAGCAGGCCACCTGATGCTCGGCCGCGCGTACGAAGTGCTCACCATGGAGCGCTTTGCTTACTGGGCAACTTTGCTCGCTCTGCCGTTCGTGGGGCTCATGTCTGCTGAACTGATCGATCGCTTCCGCTGGAAGGCGATCATCGGTCTGACGACGGGAGCCGCCCTTACCTGCGGATTTGCCGTGGCATGGACTACCTATCATCCGGCAGACGCCGCCGACTTCAAGGTGGACTCTGTGGCTGCGTGGCTAAACCGCGATGGGCACGATAAGTACCGCTTCATCACGCTTGGGTTCGGCAACAAGATTTCAAGGTTAGCCGTCCTCACGGATGCCGGCAGTGTTGACGGTGAATGGAACTCAGGACGTACGCTTCCCGAATTGACAGAGAACAGTGGCGGTTCCCTTTCAAATTCCAAGTATTTCAACAAGGGCGGCCTCGACGCGTTGCGCGCCATGCTTTACCACGCAGACCGTTATGGGTTGAAATGGGTCTTCGTACGTGACCCGTATTACGAACCGCTTTTATCCTTTGCCGGTTGGCGCCGTGTCGACGATCTGGAAGATAAGACCATCACCGTGTGGAGCAAAGAGGGTACACCTCCCGCTGTACCGTTGAATTCCGCGCAGATTCCGCCCTCGTGGCAAGGTCTGATGTGGGGCACACTTCCCTTTGGCAGCAGCTTGCTGGCCCTGCTGGTGCTGCTGATACCAGAGGAGCGATTGCTCAAGCGCCGTGAAGACACGCCTGCTGTTGAGTCTGAAGAGCTTGCTCCAGGGAGCCTAACGCGATGAACAAAGGCCGTCTGCTCGCCATCGTCATTACCGCGGCAACCGTGTTGTTAGTCATCATCGGCACGGTGGCGCCTATGCAGTCTGCGGTCGCCATCTCCGGTTGGGGCGACACAAGTCTGCGGCACGCCTCTTCTACGCCGCAAGCCGCTGTGGACAGCCTGGCGCACGCCATTGGGCAGCGTGCCTGGGAAAGAGCCTACTCCAGTCTCGGCAATAAGAGTGAATTCAGTCAGTCGGAATTCCGCAACGACATCACCGGCAGCTACCTCAGTCTTCGCAACACGGCGACGCTCGATGGCTTCGATGTAAGACCGTTGCACGCCTCCGCGGACGATGCGCTGGTGCAACTCAGGCTTCGCTGGTCTACGGTCGTCGGCTCGTTTACCGATGTCAAGGATCTGAAGGTCGTGCGCAGTGGTGACCACTGGGAGCCCTTGTGGCCTCTCGTCAAAGAGCCTCGCGTGCCCCCCCAGGTGATCGCCGTCAATTATCTTCGCTGGGACGTGATCTACCGCGGCCCTGAAGATGACTGGGGAGCACAGGACGTGGAAGCACCGCATGTGCGCATCGTGGACATGCATCCCATTGAACGCGGCGATGGCGTGGTGATCATGGGCGAACTGCTCAACGAAGACGTCGTACCCGCCTATGTTTCCGTCAAGGCCACCTTACTGGCCAAGAATGGAACAGCGATCGCTACCGAAGACAGCTTCGACAAGATCTCGCACCTCCTGCTGCCCAAGCAGGTCACGCCATTTTTTATTTACTTTCATGATGTCGCGCTGAACCAGGTCACCAGCGTTCGTATGGATCCATCCTCTTCGCTGGTCGCAGCTTCCGCGGACCCCATTATTGAAATCCGCGATCAGAAGCTGAATC
>CAVRGX010000004.1:0-1380497 GCA_963720815.1 uncultured Acidobacteriaceae bacterium
CGGCTAAAGAACTCCAGGATTACTGGATCGCGAACGAAATCGCGCGGGGTTTGAGACGGAACTAAGTTGGCCCAGGCTTCGTCCTGGACAGCGGTGCCGTAATGCCCTTTGCCGGGCATTTTGGATCAGATCACGAAGACCGTGAAGGAGCTGGGATGCACCTTCGTCTGCCTCGACCGCTTTGCGCAACTCCTTCGTCATCTCACCATCCCGTCTTATCGTACCCGCTCGTTACAGTCCAAGGTTGTCGTTTACCGCGATCTCGATCTCCTGCTCGGATCCGAGGTAGCGTTCCGTGGTCCAACTTCCGTATCGCCGACAACCCAGGAATTCGGCTCACGACGACCCAGCATGGTCAAGATCAAGCCTCCACTTTCTCGAATTTGCCGTAACGTAGCGCCAATGTCGGCAGGACGAGCAGGTTGAGCGCCGTCGAGGTGATCAAACCGCCCAGGATGACGATTGCCATTGGGCCTTCGATCTCGCGGCCCGAGTTGCCGCTGCCGAGTGCCAGCGGCAGCAAGCCAAGTCCGGTCACCGTTGCGGTCATCAAAATCGGGATCAGCCGCTCGATTGCTCCGCGAAGAGCTGTCTGAGGCCCCCACGTCATTCCTTCTTCGGTAATCAGGTGCTCATAGTGAGAGATCATCATGATCGAATTGCGGAGCGTGATGCCAAAGAGGGTGACAAAACCGATCAGTCCGCCAAGTGATAGTGTGCTGCCGGTAACGAGAACGATAAGGACGCCACCGACCAATGCAAAGGGCAGATTGACGAGCACCAGCAGTTGATTGCGGGCGTTCATGAGCACGATGGATAGCAGGAGGAGGATACCAAGTCCGGCCAGGGCAGAATGGAGAATGAGACTCCGCCGGGATTGCGCTTCGGCTTCTGCGGTTCCGCCGAACTCAACGTAAGAACCTGCTGGAAGAGCCATCTTCTGCTGGAGTTGCCGCCGTGCATCAGCTACGAAGGAAGGAACATCGCGACCTGAAACGTTGGCCGTAATTGTCTGTACTCGCCGCGCTCCGTCATGCAAAATGCTGAACCTGCCGGAGGACTCATACACGTTTGCCACCTGTCCGAGTGTGAGATAAATGCCGGCATCGTTGCGGATTGGCAGGCCCGCAATGCTATCTACGCTCCGGCGCCGCTTCGGGTCCAGAATCGTTCTGACACTGAATACCTGGTTCCCTTTGTATACCTCTCCGACGACATCACCACCAAACGCGGTGTGGACTGCATCGAGAACTCCGACGGGATTCAGTCCCCATCGTCGAAGATCGACGTCACGCAGAGTAACGGCCTCCTGTGGCGTTCCGGGCGGAGCCTGAAGCTGAACATCTCTCGCGCCAGGTACGGCGGAGACTATTTGCGCTACATGAGAGGCTTGATAGTCAAGTTGGTCGAGATCGTTACCGTAGAGATTGATGACGACGGAAGCTGTAAATCCGGAAATTGTCTCCTCAATTCTCTCGGCAAGGAAGGTCTTTACCGATACCGTTACACCAGGCACATCGGCGAGCGCTTTCCGTATCTCAGTCTCCGCGGCTTCCGCCTCTTCGCCCTCCAGTGGTTTCAAATCGACCTCGAACTCGCTGTAGTGAACACCCCAGGTATCTTCCGCCTGTTCGGACCTCCCCACACGCTGCGCTACAGATCGAACAAAGGGAAGCTCGGTGAGCGCCTGTGTCACTTCGCGCCCAATTCGGAGCGATTCTTCGATCGATGTGCCGGGCACCGCAGAAACGTGCACAATGAAGTGCCCTTCTCTGAACTCGGGAAGAAACGCAGTATGCAGGAGTGGCAGAAGTGAAAGCCCTGCTAACGTAAGCAGAGCCGTTGATGCCAGTACGAGGCGGTGATGGCTCTCCACGCGGAGCAAAAGCGCGCGATACCTTCGGTGCAACCAGCGGACTATGGGCGGCTCAACCTCATGGGACGGTGCATTCCGCAGAAAGATCAGAGATAACGCTGGCGTGACAGTGAGTGCGACGACAAGAGACGCCAGAATCGATGCGATGTACGCGATCGCAAGAGGAGCGAATATTTTGCCTGCGATTCCTGAGAGTGTCAGGACTGGAAGAAAGATCAAAGCAACAGCAAAGGTTGCGTAGACAACAGCACTTCGAACTTCGATGGACGCTTTTAGGACTACTTCTGCCGCAGGGAGCGGATGCTCAAATCGGGCATTTTCGCGCAGACGTCGAAGAATGTTCTCGACATCAATGACCGCATCATCGACAACCTCGCCGAGCGCAATCGCAAGCCCTCCCAGTGTGAGTGTATTCAACGAAAATCCCATGCGGTCGAGCACAACAACCGCAGTGAGTAGTGACAGGGGGATTGCCGTGCAGGAGATAGCGGCAACACGAAAATCGAATAGGAATAGGAACAGGACCAGAATCACTAACACGGCGCCGATCAGAAGAGACGAGCGAATATTTGCCAGGGCTGTCTCAATGAAACTGGCAGGTCGGAAGAGATTCAAGTGCAGCGTGACACCCTGCTTTTCGACTGCTGGCTGAAGCTCTCTAAGTGCTGTGTCCACAGCGCGCGTGACCTCAAGGATGTTTGCGTGATATTGACAAGAAATCACCAGAACCACACCTGTTTCGCCCATGATCGAAGCCGCACCGAAGGCCGGCTCGGGCGCTTCGACCACATGGGCAACGTCCCCGAGAGTGATATTTACTCCATTTTGATGAGCAACGACTGTCCCGGCGATCCGATCCGCTGTTCCCGCTTGCCCTTCTGTATTCAGCACGATACGCTGATTCGCATTCTCGACGAAGCCACCGCCCCGAATAGCAGTCGCCTGTCTGGCCGCTGTGAGAACCTCCTCGATACTCAAGCTGTGCCGAACGAGTTGATCCGGCTCGAACTGGACTTGAAATTCCTTGGTCTCGCCGCCGAAAACATTGACCTGAGCTACTCCGGGAACTGCAAGGAGGCGTTGCCGTATGGTCCAATCTGCCATCGTGCGCACGGTCATCAGAGACTGCTGCTTCGACGTAAGCCCAAAGACAGAGACCACACCTGTCGGTGAGGTCAACGGCGTCATCACAGGCGCATGAACGCCCTGCGGAAGCTGGCCGGCGAGGCTCGCCAGGCGCTCGGAGATGGACTGCCGAGCCTGATAGACATCGCTCGAATCAGAGAATACGGCGATGATGATCGACAGGCCCTGCGGTGACTGGGAGCGCAGCGACTGGATTCCGGGACCACCATTGACAGCATTTTCAATCGGCTGCGTTACCAGCAGTTCGACTTGCTCGGGTGAAAGCCCAGGGGCCTCTGTCTGAATGGTGACTTGTGGCGGTGCGAAGTCGGGAAAGACATCATATTTAGCCTGCAGGATGCTGAAGACGCCGTAACCTACAAGCGCAAAGGCAAGGGCGATGACGACTCCGCGAAAACGAAGAGAGAAGCGAACCAGGGCATTCAGCATTAGTCCGTGTCCTCTCCGCCAACCACTTGGGTCTGCGAGCGAAACTCCTGCGAGAGCAACTGTTGCGCGCCTGTCGTCGCGACATGGTCGCCGGGGCGCAGTTCGGATCGGATGAACCAGCCATTGCGGAGAGGTGTATTGAGAGAGACCTCTTTCCGCATGAAGGTTCCTGGCGCCGTTTCGATGTAGACCCAGCTCTTGCCTTGCCACCAGAGCACAGCCTCTCGCGGAAGGAGCACTCCTTTCTGCTGGCTCCCTCCCGGTGCGAAGGCAACCAGATTCATCCCCGGTACAAGCTCCTTTCCTGCAGGGGCCGTGTATAGATAGCTGGGGGTCTGGAAGCGAGGGTCTACTCTAGGGATGGGTGATAAGAGAATTGCTTCGGTTGCGTGCTGACCGGCTTGAACGAGCAGCCGCTGGGCTGCCGCAACACCAGCCGGCAGAGTCACCTGCAGCAGGAGCCGTCTCCCTTCAAGAATATCGTGCAGCGAGGGCGTGTCACCGGTGATCCAGCTACTTACGACTGGCCCCCAACGCTGTATAGCTGGCATTCGCGCGAGTTCGAGAGCTTGCTCCGCGTTGTGGAGGGTCGCCTGGTCGGAGCGAAACGTCGCTTCCGCGGCCTGGACGGCTTTGTCCGACGCATTCTTATCTTCTTGATTAAGCTGCGAGAGGCGCTGGTATTCGAGGCTTGAGGCATTCAGACTTGCCTTCGCTTTCTCAACCTGCGCAGCGGCAGCGATGTAAGCAGTTCGCAGGTCCAGGAGGTCTTGTGGAGAGATCACGACCGCGACAACCTGAGTCTCGGTACGGCCACTGACTCCCTCAAGCGTTGCTGTCCGAACGCCGCTGGCAGCTCGCCCCGCTGGATTGAGATGGACAACCGGCTCTCCATTTGGACCCGTTGCAAGCTTCTCCGCGGATTTCGGCTCCTCTTTGTTCGTGGCTTCTGACGGCTCTTGGCTCTCGCTGTAAATCCGTCGCGCACCATAAAAGACCGACGCGGCTACAGCCGCTACGCCCAAGCACAATACTGTCCATTGCAGCACTCGTTTCATGGAAGATTCCCTACCTTTCATTGCGTGCAGGTTGCTGGCTCACATTCGGAGCATCTGCCTGCTGGGCTAGCGGTCGCTGGATTGCGTTTTCGAGGGCTCCAAGAGCAAGCTGGGTATTGTGCAAGGCGTCAAGATGAGCGCGTGCTGTAATCGCAGCTTGAATCTGCACAGCAGTCAGGAAAGTTCGATCTTCCTCGCCACTCTGGACAGAGCGTGCAGCTTGCCTTTCGAGATTCTGCTGTACCGTGTTCAGTCCAGTGTCGGTTTCAGCCAATTGCGCCAGCGCTGTTCTGTAGCTCGCAAGCGCCCCATTCGCCTCGGCAATGGCTTCGGCCTGCAGCGTGCGAACGTGCGCTGCATCTTGTTTTCTGCGGGCTTCAGCTTCAGCGATGGGACCTTGATTCTGGTTCAGAATGGGCAGTTCCAGCACGACTCCAAGCGAGAAGTTGTTGAATCCCTCTTGATGACTGGCATTTGGAGCCAACTGAATGTCGGGGTATTGTTTGGCGACCTGTAGCCGGAGATTGGCTTCGCTCGCCTGGTATTCGGCCAGAGCCTGCCGAAGATCGAGGCGATTGAGGGCGGCCTGTTTCCGTATGTCTGCCGTTGAGACAGGAGAAGGCGTCTCGAACTTCGGCCAGACAAAGTCATGGTCCGCCAGACTAAGCACAGGGATACCGATCGCCGCCGCCAATGCGCTGCGATTTGTGTCGATCGATCCCTGCACCGCTCGCAGAGCTAGGCGGAGATTCGTAAGATCCAATTCTGCGTTGTTCAACTCAGGCCGGGCGATCTCGCCGGCTTCGAGACGGCGACGCAGAAGATGGACCTGTTGCACACGCACTTTTTCTTCGGCTCCGAGCACGCCAACCTGGCTCTGAGAGATGAGATATTCGAGCAGCGCACTCCGAACCTTCATACGCACCTGCCAGGCGCTCTCTGCCAACGCAATGCGAGACGCCTCTGTCAGTTGCTGCGCTTCGAGAACCCTGTAACCCCGCTTGCCGGCTGTCTCGATAGGTAGGGTGAAATCCAAGTTCCAAAGGTACGGACTTTCAGGAGACGTCTCGTAACCCGCACCCAAACCAATCGTGGGGTTTGGCCTGGCGCCAGCCGTCACAATTCCAGCTTCGGCATTCGCCACGTTGGCACGAGCAAGATCGAGGTCGGGGCTGTAGTAGTAAGCGGCCAGCGTCAACTGATCGAGCGACCAGGTTCGAAGCGGCCAACTCTCTAAGGTCTGATGCGTGTTGGTTTCGATGAACTGCTTCAATCCAGCATCCGCCAGATTTCTCGCCTCGAAGAGAGCTAGCGAGTTGGCGGTCGATATCGCAGCAGGGTGGTACTTGTGGATGGCACATCCAGTCGCCATCAGGAGCGAGACACACGCGCTCAGGCGTAACCACGACTTCATAACGCTCTCCTAAGATGGGAGCTACCAAGGCGCATTTCAGCCCGGAGATGAGATTTGGAAATTGAAGGGAAAAAGCTACGGGAGGGTGGAGCGCTTTAAACGCGAAGTGCCAGGGGAGACGTAGGGGATGTGTCTGAGGGTAGGAATGGCAACGGGGGGCACAGGCTCGCAAAAGACATTGCGAGTTGTCGTGGCAAATTCCGGGACAGGCGCAGAAGCTTCAGAAACGCCAGCAGCAGGCCGCTAAAGATCAGCAGCGTGAATGCAATGCAGAGAAGCGCATCAACCGCGTGCAGGACCCCATCATGATCGAGATTCGGAGCGTCGTTGAAACAGTCGAGCGCCTGCAGCACTGGTCCAAGCAGCAGGAGCAGCAACAAAAAAACTACCGCGACTTTGGAAAATCTACGAGACATGCACCGCCTTCGGCTGAATTCAGTATCCATGATTGGACGGCGAAATTGCTATTGTTTCCGATGATTCGGAAGGATTATAATGGTGCTGGAGGTTATTATGACCGCCCAACCCGATACCTTCATTCCCGCCGAAGCTGCCTTCATCGCCGGGGTCTCTGTGCGGGACGTTCACCGCATGATCGACGAACACATTCTGCCGGATCGCCTCTTCCACTCGAAAGAGTCCCGCTCCTTCAAGAGCCAGGCGTGTGTTCTCATCTCGTTTTACTTCGGAGCCGCCGACCGTCTGACTGCCGAAGAGCGGCAACGCACCATCGTCCTCGCCAGCAAGGTTGCCGATTGGAGCAAGGCGAAGACGACTGTGCAGGATGAGTTTTTGACGATTGACTTCGCTTCCTTCTCGAAGGGCGTGGAGGAACGTCTGGAACGGCTCCGTGCGGCGCGTGATCTGGTCGTTTCGGACCCGGAGATCCTGAGCGGCACCCCTGTCATCCGGGGGACGCGTGTGCCGGTCTACGATGTGGCCGCATCCGTGTCTGCGGGCATTTCGATGGAGCGGATTCTCTCGTCGTATCCAAGGCTCGAGCGGGAGCAGGTTGAGCTGGCGGCGCTCTTTGCGGAGGCGAATCCGCTGCGCGGAAGGCCGCGCCAGCGCGAGCTACCCGCGAATGCGCGGGTGATTGCGAAGCGCAGGAAGGTGCTCACGCATTCAGCATGACCAAGCTGCTGATCGACGAATGCCTCAGCCCCGCCCTCGCGCTCATGGCGCGAGAGCGGGGGCGCCATGAGGCTTCGCATGTGGTCTGGATCGGCAGCGCGGGATGGAAGGACTGGGAACTCAAGCCGATCGTTCTGGAACAGGATTGGGTTCTCTCGAAGAAAACCACACCTCGCTGTTCTTACCGCATGACGATCTGTGATGAATTGTTTATTGATATTCATTGCATAAATGAATGTGCTAGCGCAAGAATGCTACTAATCCGCTGAAAGGGCAATGACTGGATTCACTCTTGTCGCACGCCGTACCGGGAAATAAGCAGCAGATACCACAACGATAAGCATAGAGGACATTGCCAAACACAGTGTTAGACCATCTGCCCATCTGACACCGAAGAGTAGGCTGGAAATTGCGCGCGAAAGAGCTAGAGCACCGGCCAATCCGAATAGAAGTCCAACGCTGGATAGCGTAAACAACTCGCCCAAAATCATCCGCATAATATCCAGGCGTGTGGCCCCAAGAGCCATGCGAATTCCGATTTCGTTGGTACGTTCCGCTACCGAGTACAAAATCAATCCATAAATCCCAATCCCCGCGAGGGCTAGAGAGACAGCGGAGAACATGCCGAGAAGCCAGGTCTGAAAGCGTCGGCGGCTGCTAAGCCTTTCAAGTTCATCATCCACCGTTGATATCTGGAATCGGGGAACATCTGGATCGACAGAAAGGATCGCTGTGCGGACGTCGCTGGTGTTTGGAAGGTGATTCTGTGTGGCGCGTACAAGGATGTCCATCGAATTGGTCCACGGAACCTGATCTTGTGCCAAAAAGAACTGCGGCAGAACGCTGCTTTCCGGTCCATTGGGAAGCGTATCCGCCACAACACCAACAATAGTTCTCCAGGTGGACGGGGATTCTCCGGGAACCCCATAGCGAAATCGCTTTCCTACTGGATCGCTACCTGACCAAAACCGTGTTGCCATAGATTGGTTAATAATCGCCACCGATTGAGAGTGCGCGTTATCCGTGGAATCGAAAGACCGGCCGCGCAGCAAAGGCGCTCCGGCCGTTTTGAAATATTCCCTGCTTACGATGTGAGAGCCGCTTGCAGCAGCTTCGTCTCCGGCCGAGAGTTGGGACCGGCCTTCCACCTCAATGACATCATCCGGAACGTAGTCACTGAACAACGCGTCGATGGCTCCCGCATCCTGTATGCCCGGTATCGCGCGGATACGCGTCAAAACCTCGCCATAGAATGGCGCTGGCGCCTCATCCCGGCCTGCGGGAACATCAAGATGGAGAAAAAGTAGACCGTGCGGTTGGTAGCCGAGATTAACGTTCTCTACCTCAAGTGAGCTGCGAAGCATCAGGCCGGCACCAGTGACTAGCACCATTGCGAGCGCTAACTGCAGGACCATGAATATCTTCCCGAGGCGGCGACGAACCAGATTGCCGGCGACGATGCGTCCGCCAGCCTTCAACGTGGCGTGAGGGTCACGGTGTGCGTTGATCCACGCCGGCCCGAAGCCAAAGAGCAAACCGGTCAACAGAGACAGGACAAAGCAGAACAGCAGAATCGCGGGATTGATGTGAATCCCTGCAAGTCCTCTGATCTCCTTTGGCCCAAATGTGCGGAGAATCGGCATAGCTGCCGCCGCCAATGCAAGACCGGGCAATGCGGCTAAAACGGATAGGATCACACATTCCAGTAGCTGTAACTGAATCAGACGTGCGCGACTGGCACCCAGTGCCAGACGAAGAGCGCTTTCTCGTTCGCGTGAATTTTGCCGTGCCAGTACAAGACCTGCAATATTTGCACACGCAATAAGAAGCAGAAAGAGAACAGCCCCAAAGAGCATCCAAAGCGAGGTTCGTGTACGGTGCCCCACAAGCTCAATTGGTAATGGCACAATGCTGACAGATTTGCCAGCCTCGAACTGCGGATACTGAGCGCTCAGGCGGGCACTGACGGAGAGCATTTCCTGTTGTGCCTGTTGCGGAGTGATCCCTGGCTTGAGCCGTGCCACCGCATTGAATGCATCCGCTTGCCGCGCTGTCAAGAATACCGACCAGTTCGAGATGAAGGAAAGTGGTAGCCAGATACTTGTCTCGGCTGACGGAAAGTCAAAACCAGCAGGCATTACGCCTATAACCACAGCTCGCTTGTGATCGATCTCAACAGGCTTGCCGATTATGTTTTGAATACCGCCAAGATGTGTTTGCCAGAATGCGTGGCTGACAACAACGACGGGACTACGGCGTTCTTCTTCATCGACAGTCCAGCTACGGCCTAGTTGCGGAACCACGCCTAGTGTAGGGAAAAAATCCGAAGAGACTCGGCCTACCTTGATGCGCTCCGGTGGTTCACTCTCCGTGAGAGTTGCAGAATCTACGCGAAGCATTGCGGCGATTTCAGTGAAACTATGAGACTCGCGTTTCCAGTCCTGAATGTCGGGATACGCTGTCCAGTTTCTTTGAATGTCTTTGCTCGGCACTGTAGACCAAAGCATGACGATGCGGGACGGGTCGTGATAGGGCAGAGGGCGCAGAAGCACACTCTCAATAACACTGAACATTGCAGTATTCATGCCGATGCTCAACCCTATTGTTAGGATGGCGATGCTGGTGAAACCAGGCGACCTGAGGAGTTGACGCAAGGCAAAACGTGCATCGGTCAAGACGTTTTCGACGCGCGGCCATTGCCATACTTCACGACTGCGCTGCTCAATCAGTGTTACGTTGCCAAATTCTCGGCGGCCAATTCTTTCCGCCTCCTCCTGCGTCATGCCGTGGTTCATCAGATCGGCGATCTTTTCGTCGAGGTGTTCGCGGATCGATTCTGAAAGCTCGTCATAGCGACGGTGGCGGGAGAACAACTGTCGGAACCAGCCCATAAACCTCCTACTGTCCGGCTAATGCGAGCACACGGGTGACCCCGGCAAACATCTTCTCGACGCTCGCAATCTCCTGCTCCAAATGCTTGCTGCCTGCTTCGGTCACTTTGAAGATTCGGACCGGACGATTTCTGGCCGAACGGCCCATCTCCGTTTCCAGCCAACCGGCTTTCAACATTCGTTGTAGAGCGGGATACAGGGAGCCTTCCTCGATCTGGAGATAGTCCTCCGAAATGTCCTTGAGGCGCTGAGCGAGCGCATAGCCGTGCATCGGCCTCCAGCTCAGGCTTTTGAGGATCATCAGTTCCAGAGCGCCGGGAAAGAGATCACGATATTCGGGTTTCTTCACCATGAACAAATACTATATCTAATTGACTGTTTGAGAAATAGTATTTTGAGTCTGTAATGTTCAAACTGAGGCGGTCGTCGTGCTGACCACAGTAATGGGGAAATGCTTTAATCGTGGTTCGCCGGGAGATGCAAGAGACTGGTCAAGCACGTCTCCGGTTCTGCGTTCCAGTCTGACTTGGAAATGCTGGGACGAACCTACACCAGTTCGATTCGCAGATCGCGCCCGATAGCGCGGGCTGCTCTGGTGACTACTCTGGTGACTATCTGAAGTGTCACCGAGGCGTTTCCGGGAGCAAGCAGCCGGTCCAAAGCCGCGCGGCTAGTATGCATACGACGGGCCATTTCCACCTTCGTGATTTTCTTCTTGTCCATCACCTGCTGGACCTGCCATGCAATCGAATCCTTGAGCGCGATGGCACGAGCCTCCTCCAGGATGCCGTCCTTTTTTAGGAAGTCGTCCAAAGATGAGCCGATATGCTTATTTCGCTTTGTCATTTTGTGATTTCCTTCATTCGCCGTTTTGCCAAAGCCAACCTTGATTTGATCCACCAAACCGGCGTACAGTTCGCGAGAAGGAAACCGCGAGAACAAAGTTCCCTCGAAACGTTCGCTTGCGCGAGGGAAAACAGCGCGAGAAGGAGCCCCCCACATGGATCCCAAAGAAAACGCCGCATCGAAGACACGGGCCGATGCAACAAAGGCCAGTCGAAGGAGATTCTTAACCACCGGCGCCGCGGCAGCCGCATTGGGTGCCGTGCAAAGCGCAACCCGCCAATCAGCGGCTGCCGAAACAAAGTCGCTGAAGGATCTGATCGCGTATGGCGATCGGTCGCACTACGTGGCCTCGCGCCGTGTGGCGGTAGACTCAAGACCTTCGCCGGACGAATTTGGGTTGACGTTTCACGTGTTAGCGCCGCTGCAGGATACGGTGGGCATCATCACACCCTCGTCCCTTCACTTCATCGGCACGCATCGCGGGTCGATCGTGCCGGATATCGACCCCAACCAGCATCGGCTGTTAATTCACGGCCTGGTCGACCGGCCGCTGGAGTTCAGCATGGATGATCTGAAGCGCTTTCCCTCAGTATCGCGGGTTCATTTCATAGAGTGTCTCGGCAACCAGTCCAGGCCCGACGACAAAACCGTGCAGCAGACCCACGGGCTGACCAGTTGCAGCGAATGGACGGGCGTGCTGCTCTCGGTCCTGCTCAAAGAGTGCGGGCTGCAGAAGGGCGCCTCCTGGGTGGTGTCGGAAGGCGCGGAAGAAGTAAAGGGCGCCGGCAGCATCCGGCTGGCGAAGGCGATGGACGATTGCATCGTTGCCTACGGGCAAAACGGCGAACCGGTACGCCCGCAGCAAGGTTTTCCGTTGCGCCTGGTGACCCCGGGATTTGAGGGGATATACAACACCAAATGGCTGCGGCGGATCAAGGTCGTGGACCGCTACTACATGACGTACAACGATTACGGACATATTTCCAAGGATGTAGAAGAGGCCGCGTTGACGTTTCAGTGGGGACCGAAATCGGTGATCACGTTTCCCTCGGGAGGGCAAAAGCTCGCCGGTCCGGGAATCTACCAACTGACAGGGTTGGCGTGGTCGGGTGGAGGCGCGGTGCGGCGCATAGAAGTTTCCACCAACGGCGGGCGAACGTGGAAAGACGCGGAGATCCGCGGGGCGGTCCATCCGAAAGCGCATACGCGATTTGGCATGGAATGGAAGTGGGACGGGCGGGAGTGCGTGCTGCAGTCGCGTTGCACCGATGAACTGGGGCAGGTGCAGCCTTCCCGCGCGCAACTCGCAGCGTTTTTCAAAGAGCCGCCGGACCATTACAAGACGCACGGCGTCCAAGGCTCGGACAACACCATTCAGCCGTGGCGGGTGGCGGGCGACGGGAGCGTGCACAATGCGATCTAAAGCATTTTCGCAATTACTGTGGTCCGGTAAGGGCAGCGAGGTGTGGTTTTCTTTGAGAGAAAACCACGTAAAGGCCGGTGGCTCCGGCCTACACCAATTGCGAAAATGCCGTGGTCTTCTGCTTGTGGCGCTGCTTTTGTGCGCGTGCGGGGCTACCTGGGCCCAATCGCCCACCTATGGCGTGGGAAGGACGCCGACGCCTGAGGAGATTCGCGCCGAAGATATCACCATCAGTCCGGACGGGAACAATCTTCCGCCGGGAAAGGGAACGGCAAAAGAGGGCGCGGCGTTGTTCGCCCAGAAATGTGCGGTGTGCCACGGAGCGAAGGGGTCGGGCGGGCTGGCTCCGATGTTGATCAAGCCGGCAACGCCCGTCAAGACCTCGACGCCATGCCTTGAGCCATGCATTGAAGAGGGAGATGTCATGGCGTTGAATGCGCCTTACGCGACTGTTATGTGGGACTACATCAATCGCGCCATGCCCTTCATGCTGGAAGGCTCGCTCAAGCCGGACGAGGTGTACTCGCTCACCGCGTTCCTGCTCTACCGGAACGGTGTGATTCAGGAGGATCAAGTCCTCGCCCAAACGACGCTGGCGCAAGTGAAAATGCCGAATCGAAACGGATACGCCATACCCGATTGGAAGCCAGGCATGCCAAGGCCGTTTCCCAACGTGCACTAGAGCAACGCGCCCTGCTGGAACTGATTGAGGGAAATGTCGCCGCTCACTTGGAGCAGTTCTCTCTATTGAGCGACCCCATCGCTGACCTGATCGCAGACCATGCGAAGGACTCCCTTATCATTGAAAAGCAGACCGTAAAAACGGAAGGCGCCACCCACACCCAATGCCGTTGCATTCAATGAGGAGGTGCCGGAGTTGATGTAAACATTCACGACGCTCGCGCCCGATAGAAGCGTGTCTGGGGGATTATCCTGCGGACCGTTGAGCGACACAATCGGATCGTAGGGCGCAAGGTTGACAACATAAATCGTGTAGCTGCCACTGTTTGAAACGCTGGCTATGGTTGCATCGATCGTCTGGGGAAGAAGCGTGATGCTGCTCGATGAGCTATAGGTTCCTCCGGTCTCTGAGATGAATTCTGAACCAATCGAGACATTTTGGCCGGCCGCCAGGCTCGCCGCACTGAAGGCTGCGGTAAATGGTAACTCGCTCAAATTCGGGAATTGCGCCGAAGTCTGGAACTTGGTGGAGCTTGCGTAAATATATACTGCACCAGCGCCGACGGGGTAGGGCGTCAGTGTATCTCCTTGCTCGCGGTCGGTGATTTGGGAAACGTAATTGAAAGACGGATCTACCTGCGCAAGCTGGCCCGAAGCGACGTTAGTTGCCGTTGCATCCTGGATCTCAATCCGCGTAGCGGCATAGGAACCATTCGCTTCGAGAGCGAGATCCATGTTAACGAATTCTCCAACGGTGAGGCTCTCAGCTGACGGAATTCCCTGGAATTGAGTAACGGAGTTCAGCGTTACGGGAACGGATATGCCTGCTGTCAATTGAGAGCTTGCGGTTAACGGGCTCGCGGTCGTATCTCCGTCGCTGGCGAGTGCGACGGTCAAGGAGCCTGTCGTTGAATCCACCGTGGTGATGCGGCCTGTGACGCCGATAGACTTACCGTTCTGTGGAGTGTTTGACTCGGACGGAATGGCAAACGAGGTGAGATCGAAGGTCGGGTTAATTGTGTAAGCGGTCTGATTCGGTGGCAAGCCAGTAAAACTCCCCGACTGTGAAGCCTGAAGGTTCAGCGTCATCCCCACTGCCGACCCACTGATGGAGATTGGCTGAGACAGCGTGACAACCGGAGGCGTTGGGGTGTAACCATATGCATCGGTATTGAAGTCAAGCCCTCCTTGCTGGTCGATGAATGTATTCGTGAATCGTGGACTTGAGACCTGAACAGCGGCGGAGGTGTAAACGTCTTGTGGAATAGAGACCGTGGCGAATGGAGAGGCTTGGCCATTCGCGAGAATAAAGTCAACGTCGGTCGGCGTGTTGAAGACCGTGGTCGTTTTGCCAGCCTTGTTGGTCAAGGATATTGCGTTGATCGTCATCGCGAATTGCAAGAACTGATCATTCGCGGTGCTAGAGAGCTGAATGGCAACCGTGGTGGATTCGCCGGGAATGGGGCCCGGTACAGGTGCGTGTGTGCCCGGGTTGCTACCGCAACCTGTCGCTAGAGATGTGAGGATGCAATATGCGTTCAGGAGAAGAATAGTGCATAGATAGCGACCGGACGTAGCCGCGAGATGTGATCTCAAAGGGCCCTCCCTTTTCAGGTATTTGGTGATCGAAAAAGGGGGGATAATTGCACCATAGCACAATGAGGAGATAAAGGAGGAGTGACCTTGCCCTCAGAATCCGTATCCCATAAGTAGTTATAGTTCCTCGTCGTCGTGGCTGTGGGAAAGTTGGAAAGCGTTTTTTGCTTTCCTGCTTTTCCATAGCCTGCTTTGTTGCCGTTAGATCTAGCTTGCACGTGCTTGCTGGCTGCGTTGCCACTGCTGTTCGAATTGGATCGGGCTTGCGTAGCTGAGGGTTGAGTGCATGCGTGATTGGTTATACCAGAGTAGCCAGGCGAGAGTTTCGTCCTTGGCTTGTCGGATGGTTTGGAAGCGTTGGCCGTGAAGCCGCTCCACTTTCAGAGAAGCGAACAGGGTTTCGCTGGGTGCGTTGTCCCAACAGTTGCCCCTGCGACTCATCGAAGCAGTGATGCCGCACTGCTGAAGAATTCGGTTGAACTCATGACTGGCATACTGACTGCCGCGATCGCTATGGAAGATGCGTCCCGTGCTTTTGTCGGGATTGCGCTGCAACCAAGCCATCTCCAACGCGTCGACGACCAGGCTGCTGCGCATCTCCGGTTGCATCGACCAGCCCACCACCCGCCGGCTGAACAGATCGATCACGACAGCCAGAAACAGCCAACCCTCGTTGGTTGGAATGTAGGTGATGTCACCAGTCCACGCCTGGTTGGGCGCAGCGACGGTGAAGTTGCGGTTCAGCAGGTTGGGCGCTATCGGCAAGCTGTGACCGCTGTCGGTCGTCGTGACACGGAAACGCCGTCTGCCGCGAGCGCAGATGCGATGGCGGCCACTGCAAAAACTGCGGACAGCCCCATGGGAACGCTCGCATTTGCCGGTTGGGTCACGATGTTCGGCGGCTCAGTTTGGGCAGCAGGGTTGGCGCCCGGCCTCGTTCCTGAACCGCACCCGATAAGGAAGAGCACGGATGTGAGGACAAGTCCGACCAGCTCATTTAGAGGTCGAGAGAGTCTCTTACCTAAGTAACCATTTCTTAGCCGAATCGTGGACATCACGCTTTTTCGTGGTTCACTGGTCATATGAGCAAATTGGCGCCAGTCCGTTTTTCGCGCTCGCAACCTATCGACCGACTGACGCACATCTTTCTGGTTTTCTTGGGGCCACCCAAGAGCCGCAAAAACCTGGGGGAGAGTTTCGCTGGAGAAATCAGATTTTCTGCTTCTCTCTGGGGGATGATTGGGGACGAAGGTACCCGGCAGAAGATCTCCGGGAAACCCGGTGACAGGAGGATGTGAAAAATTTGTTTTTGGCTTGTGAGTCATTTTCAGTTGGAAAAGCGCCGCGCTAGGATGCGTTCTAAGCGATCACCGACGTCCAGACATACATTTCCTGTCAAAAACAAAACCTCGGTAAATCAGCCAAAACCAATTTTTTCACATCCTGCAGACGGGACGTAACCGAAGACGGCACGACGACAGCTACAGATATCACATTAATCTACTCGGATTCGAATTGTTTCCGGGATAGCCTCGTCGAGGCCCGGAGGGCCGGGCCGCTGAAGCATTTTTGCAATGGATGTAGACCGGCCTCGCCGCAGCGAGCGGTTTCGCCGCAGCGAGCTTAGCTACCGGCCTTTACATGGTTTTTTCTCAAAGAAAACCACATCTCGCTGCCCTTACCACACCAGCGTAGTTGCGAAAATGCTTTAAACGTCAGCCCAGGCCGGAAGGCCTGGGGCTTGGACACCCAACAAACGCCCGAGCGCCGTAGGTGCGACACCCGACATCTCCATCAACCGCGCCAACGATACTTTTTGCGCAAGATCATCCCAGGGCTAGGATGATCTGCATGAAAGAGGTGCTGAGTGACATCCTGGATACCGTGGAACTGAAAGGGGCGCTCTATTTTCGCACCGATTTCTCGCCTCCTTTTGCGGTTGGGGTACCTGCTTATGGGCAGGCCGCGCGATTCCACCTTGTGGTGCAGGGGCGTTGCCATGTGGTGCTGCCAGGTCCCAGCCCTGTTCGGTCGAGCCGGGCCGGGAATCAGCGTGATTCCTGTGCATCCTGCCGCAGCTTTACAGGCTACAGTTACGCTTCTGCATTCGCGATCGCCCCAGTAGCTGCGAGAGCTGGCGCGAACGCTTCATTGGGCGGTTTGCTCGGCGCCTTGTACGGTTGCTGCATAATTGCAGAAAACATGACGATCGCCCACAACGGAAACGAGAGATCGAAGGCTTCGGTATCGGCAATTCCACGTACAAGAATGAAGACCAGCAAGCCAAACATGAGCGTCTTCAAGGAAGACGCGGGAAGCCTCTTGACTTGGCGGTAAAAGCTCCAATAAACACCAATTACTATGAATACTCCCGCCGCTCCATAGGCGTAAAACTGTTGTAGTAATTCGTTGTGCGCATGTCGAGCTTCGAACTGATCGGGGCCGAAGGGCGGAATCACCTTCCAAACCGAGTGAAATCCATGTCCAAGCCATGGCCGATCCACTGCTTCCAATAGGACAGCTAGCCATATTGAAGTTCGCCCGGTGAGTGTTTCCGACTGATTGCCCGCGTTTATATAGACATCATAATAAGACAGAAGAAAACCTGAGCTTATCGCGACGACAATCACTACAGCGAAAATGATTTGCGTCCTGGCTTTTCGGCTTATCGACTTATCCCAGATCAATAGAAAAAGCTGCCCTGCCACAAAGGCGATGATGGTGGTTTTGCTAAGGCTGCGGAGGAGAGTAATGGCCAGCAATAATACAGAAAACTTCCAATAGCCTTTGTCTCGCCGTGTCAAAATCAGGTATTGCGCGAGAAAGATCGCAAAGGCGCAAGCGTAGCCGATTTGATTTGGACCCAAAAACTCTTCATCGCCAAGACGAAGATCCGATTGCGCCGGCAATATCCAGGCTATCAGGGCGATGCAGCAAGTAGCGCATACGTAGCCCTTCATCAGAGCGGACGACATTGCGACGACTGGGCGAGTGCGAAGCAGAAGAACAACCATCCCCAGGTCCGCTGCCATCGCACACCAAAAAGCCACTGCAGACGGCAATGATGCTGCGACGCTCCAGGCCAAACTAACACCCGAAAATCCGAGAAAGAGGCGTACCCAGACGTAACTTGGCAAACATGTGATTGAAGGCACAGTTCTAGAAGTGCGGCCTATCGAGTCAAACGCAACGACGACCAGCAGCAGATAGTTAAGGAAAAGGCTAACACCGACTCCAGTTTGTGGGTCTGCTTGGAAGACTCGCACTGCCAGAAGCACAAGGAAGAGGCGAAAGGAGAAAAAGAATCCAATCACCGTCGGAAGCAACATGGCTTGCGGCGCTACCGCATAGCCTGTCTTGGATGTCTTGGCGCCAGCGTTCATTCGTTCTCGTATGCTGCCCGTGTCGCGATACGGATCTTCTTATTTACAACCACAAAGATAAGTAATACCGCATGCGGTCACCAAGACCCTATTGACGGAAGTCATATTTCCGCCATTCCATTCGATGTCTGTTTAGGCTCCACGATATTGCGGTTAAATGCGAAAGGCGCAGAAATAACCCGCGATGCGCATTCATTGAATGCCCTTGATCATGAATCTGTCAGTCTTTGGAAACCAGTCAAGTCTAATATTAGTAGGCCGGACAGAATGTCATTAGAATGTCACGCTTGGTCCACCGCTGCCGCTCCCGCCGGAAGCACAACTACCGGCCTGCACCGCGAACCCAACGAGAAGAGTACTCGGCAAAAGTTGAAGGAACACCATGATAGATCGCTGCGCATGAGCGCGGTTACGAACCAATGGAGAACGGGCGTCTCCGCTAAACGAAATACTCATGATTCAGCCATTGCCCCGAATTCTGTTCCTTGGCCACGATTGGACTACATGATCGCCGGACAAAAAATGCAATCGCCCGTTAAAAACCCGATGACAGGCGGGGTCTAATTTTCGCGCAGTAGACGGCGTGCACGTAGTTGTTGGCATAAAAATGTCTCGTGGTCTATGGAGTTGCGGGTATGGCTGGTAGGTGCGGCGCCGACAACTCCACCAACCGCGCCAACGATACTTTTTTGCGCAAGATCGTCCCACGGGATAGGATGATCTGCATGAAAGACGTGCTGAGCGACATCCTCGATACCGTGGAACTGAAAGGGGCGCTCTATTTTCGCACCGACTTTTCTCCGCCCTTCGCGGTTGGGGTACCTGCTTATGGGCAGGCCGCGCGATTCCACCTTGTGGTGCAGGGGCGTTGTTATGTGGCGGTGCCGGGCGGCGTGGAGGTATTGCTCGGGCCTGGCGATCTCATACTGGTGCCTTATGGCAGCGCCCATACGTTGGCTGACATGCCTGGACGGGCCGGCATTCCGTTGGAGGACGTCGTGGCCAGCTCCGGTTACACGGGCGAAGGCGCGTTCGTCATCGGCTCAGGAGATCCGACCGCATCGACCCAGATGGTCTGCGGCCACTTTACGTTTGCCGATGGCGCCGACCATCCATTGCTGCACGCCTTGCCTTCGACGCTTCACCTCACTGCCGCGGATAGAGCGCGCCAGCCAATACTCGACGATGTCCTGCGACTGGTCGTACACCGAATTTTTCAGGATACGCCGGGCACGGCAGCCTCGATCAGCCGCTTGTCTGAAGTGCTCTATATCGAAGTGTTACGCGCCGGGATTGACCGCGTACCAGAATTGGCCCGCTTATTTTCAGCGGTCCACGATCCGCTGATTGGCAGGGCACTGAGCCTCATACACGATCGGCTTAATCAGGATTGGACCGTGGATAGCCTCGCATCGGAAATCGGGATGTCACGCAGCCGATTTGCCGAACGCTTTCGTGATCTCGTGGGCTCTGGGCCGATGGGATACTTGACTGACTGGCGTCTGCAGCGGGCACGTCTGCTGCTGGGTCAGGCGGGCGCTTCCGTGAAGGATGTCGCATACCGCACTGGATACAGATCTCCAGCGGCTTTCAGCCGCGCCTATGCGCAGAAATTCAGACACTCTCCAAAGGTTCGCAGATCGCGACCATTGGAAAACATTGCATAGCGTCCCGTTTTATTGATTGATTATCCCAATGTAGCTGCGTAGTGTTGCGTTCCATCCCAAGGTTCGCGCATGATGGCTTTGCGGTCATTCCACGCCGTTAAGGAGACCGATCATGCCACGTATCCCGTTGTCAATTGACGCGGCTGTTCGAGGCTGATGGCCTCATGCCCGGCTTGGCCGGGGAGCGTTCGGGCCGGCATCTCCATCCGTCGCCCAATCGTCCTCAAGATTTTTGAGGCGGTAACCAGGCACATGGGCGCTGGTCGAGATCATCGCCCGTTTATGCGCCCAATACTTTCACGAACTACTTCAATCCTATTGCCGGCACGGAGATTGACTTTTCGCTTCTCAACACGGACTTGACCCGCTCTGCGTAAGCGCACCCAAGCCGATCGCGCCGCGACCCCCCATTCACCTCTCACCAAGGAGACCCTACCCATGTTTCGCCTGAAGACCTCTAAGACCTCACTGTTGATCGCCGTCGCGCTGACCTTCTCCGCCGGCATCGCTCATGCACAAGCCGGACTGAACGACCTCCAGATTGCGCATGCCGCCTACACTGCGGACGTTATCGATATCGAGTACGCCAAGATCGCCCTCGCCAAGACCAAGAACCCGGAAGTGCGTCGATTCGCCGAGCTGATGGTCCGCGACCACACGGCTGTGAATGAGGGTGCGGGCGCACTGCTCACCAAGCTGAACGTCAAGCCCGAGGACAATGCGTTTAGCAAGGCGTTGAACTCCGGCGCCGAGACCAAGAGAGCCGAACTCAATGCTCTCGATGGCGTGGCATTTGACCGCGCCTACGCCGCCAACGAGCTGGCCTACCACCAGACGGTGAACAAGATCGTCGGCGAGACCTGGATTCCGACGGTTCAGAACGCAGAACTCAAGGATTTCCTGTCTCAGGCGCTCGTAACCTTCCAGGCGCACGAAGAGCATGCCAGCCACATGGTCTCTGCATTGAAGTAACTTGCGATCCGCGTTTGAGAGCAACATGCTCGACAGACGCCAATTCCTGATTGCACTGGCGGTTGGGGCTTAACCGGTCGCCTAATGGCGACGAAGCCGGGCGAGTTCGCTGACCACTGCACGTCCCATCCGTAGATGAAAGGCTCCATTATCGTCGTGGCATAGGCGGTCACGAAAGTGCCGCCGCCGCGTTCTCTCGCGCAGCAGTGATCGCAACGGTGAGAAGATGGGCTATACGGTCGGCGCCGCTCTGGGCCGATTTGGACTGATCGCCTTGGACCGGATCAACTATTTGAAAGCCGCGGCGATACCGAACCATAGCGGCGACAATTTCGGCGCTTCGTGCACTTACAAAAACGAACCGGAGACTAGAACTGCCATGACGAAACCGCTGGCGCCTGCGACCTCCCTTCCGTCGTTGCTCAAAGAAGTGAGGGCCTGCCGCCTATGCGAACCTGATTTGCCATTGGGGGCAGCGCCCCTTCTGCAGGTCGGGGCCCAAGCTCGAATTCTAATCGTTGGCCAGGCGCCGGGCCGGCGCGCTCACGAAAGCGGCGTGCCTTTCAGCGATGTTAGCGGTGATCGACTCAGGGACTGGCTGGGCGTCGATTCAGAGACGTTCTACGACCGGCAAAAGATCGCGATCTTGCCGATGGGGTTTTGTTTCCCGGGCAGCGGTCCTGGTGGCGACGCTCCGCCGCGTCCGGAATGCGCGGCTGCCTGGCGGTCGCGACTGCTGGCCCAGCTTCGCAAGGTCGAACTGACAGTGGTGATTGGCCGTTATGCCGCGGATTGGCACATTGACGGCGCTGCCGGTAAACGCATGGTGGATGTCGTTGCAGACTGGGAGCGCCATTGGCCCCGACTGTTGCCGGCGCCGCATCCGAGCCCGCGAAACCAGCGGTGGCTTCGGGATAATCCGTGGTTTATCGATCGCGTGGTGCCACTCTTACGGAAGCGAGTGAAGGAACTGGTATGAGGTGCAACCTAAGATGGCAGCGAGTTTCGCAATCGGTGTAGACCGGCCTCGCCGCAGCGAGCAGCCTCGCCGCAGCGAGCAGCCTCGCCGCAGCGAGCTAAGCTACTTAGGTCTACACGTGGTTTTCCCTCAAAGAAAACCACACCTCGCTGCTCTTACCAGACCACAGTCATTGCGAACATGCTTTAACCGGCGAATTTGTCAGTCGCCGCAACCAGGGCGCGACTGTTCGCCGGCTCCGAGGCGCTGTGGCCTCCGTGGGGCGTGATGATGAGGTCAGCTTCGGGCCACACACGGTGAAGTGCCCACGCGCTTTCCATAGGACAGACCACATCGTAACGGCCCTGCACAATCACTCCGGGGATGTGACGAATCTTCGAGGCGTCGCGCAACAACTGATTGTCGGCTTCGAGAAAGCCCTTGTTCATAAAGTAGTGAGCCTCGATGCGCGCAAAGGCTAGAGCGAATTCGTCGTCTTCGTAGTGGCTGACGAACGAAGCGTCAGGCAGCAGCTTCGAGGTGGCGCCCTCCCATCTGCTCCAGACTTTTGCAGCGGCCAGCCTCACGGCCGGTTCGTCACTGCAAAGGCGGCGGTGGTAGGCCGAAAGCAGATCGTCGCGTTCGGTTTCGGGGATGTGAGCAAGATACGATTCCCAGGCGTCGGGATAGAGTACCGAAGCGCCGCGCTGGTAGAACCAGTCGATCTCCTGCTTACGCAGAAGGAAGATGCCGCGCAGCACGAGTTCGGTAATGCGATCGGGATGCTTCTCGGAATAAGCAAGAGCGAGCGTGGAGCCCCATGACCCACCAAATACCTGCCATCGCTCGATGCGCAGGTGCTCCCGGATTTTCTCCACGTCACCCACGAGGTCCCAGGTGGTGTTGGCTTCAAGACAGGCGTAGGGAGTGCTCTTGCCGCAGCCGCGCTGATCGAAGTTGATGATGCGGTACTTTTCAGGATGAAAGAAGCGGCGCTGCTTGGCATCGGAGCCGCCGCCGGGGCCGCCATGCAGAAATACCACCGGCTTGCCCGAGGGGTTGCCGCTTTCCTCAAAATAAATCTCGTGGATGGGCGAGACCTGGAGCCTACCGGTGCAATAGGGTTCGATGGGGGGATAGAGCCATGTGATTGGGTCTTTCGGAATGGATGTCGGAAGATGGTTGGGCATCGCGAGCAGTATATCGCTCGCCTTCGGCCAGGGTTTTTCGCGCATGCCGAATCAGATCCGCAAAGCCCATAGTGGCTCAACCACGACGCGCGGGCTTCAAGCACCAGATTGAATGAAGACGAACCGGTGATTTGCATGGATGAAAAGCCGGTGGTGCTGCACGAGGACATGCCATCCACTACACACCAAAGCATGGAAGTTGGCTCGACCAGGCCGAGATTGAGATGGGTTCTTCAACCGCCAGTGCCTCGGCAAATGCAGGATTGGGGATATCGCTATCCTGCGCCGCAAAGCCAAAGCCTGGAATCGCAGTGCAAACCCCACAAAATCACCATCAAGTGGAAATTGAGAAGAAAACTGGCACGGCTGAAATTGAACTACTCATTCAAACGGTCACAGTACTAGGAAATCTTTCAGTCAGACCACCATAGTCAGAAGCAGTTTGAGCTAAATTTGCTTGATGACCTTTTATGCCCATTCCAGCCCCGATATCGAGCATTGGCAGGAGCTCAGACTGCATCTTGATTCCGTCGCAGCGATTACTTCGCGTTTGGCCGGAAAGATTGGACTGTCTCGCGCGGGAGAATTGATCGGCCTTGCACATGATCTTGGGAAATACTCGGAGGCATTTCAGCAGTACCTTCAAAAGGCTGCGGGTGACGCCGCAATGGAGATGGAACCGGATTTCACCTTGAAAGGAAGTGTCGATCACTCCACGGCGGGAGCGCAGATCATCGGAACCGGGCTCGCTAGCGGCAACGGAGGGCTCGCGAGCCAGATGCTTGTCCTATGCGTCGCTTCGCATCACTCGGGCTTGATTGACTGCATTGCTCCTGACGGAGTGGATGTGCTAACCCGCAGGCTCAATAAGGATGGTGCTTTGAGCCACCGCGACGAAGCCTGGAGCCAAGCTGAACAAGCGATACGCGGCCGTTTGGAAACCTTGCTCAATAGTACGGATGTTGCAGGTGAGATAGATGCGGTGATTAGCCGTATATGTGAGAAAGACAATGATGAAGTTATCCGGCCCTTCAAGCAAGGTCTATTGCTGCGCATGTTATTCAGTTGCCTGATCGATGGAGATCGCATCGACACAGCGGATTTCGACAAGCCGAGGGTTGCCGGTTTTCGTCAACATGGTGAGTATGTTCCGTGGCAGGAGCTTATCGACCGGCTGGAGCTGAAGTTGGCCGCATTCTCGAATGAACGGTGGGTCGATGAGCTTCGCCGCGAAATTTCCAGCCGTTGCTTGGCGGCATCGGATCGTCCCAAGGGAGTCTTTACACTTACCGTTCCAACGGGTGGAGGTAAGACGTTAGCAAGTCTGCGTTTTGCATTGAACCATGCACTGCGCTGGAATATGGATCGCATCATTTATGTCAGTCCATACATCTCCATCGCGGACCAGAACGCGGATGTGGTGCGGAAGATTCTGGAACCAGAGGGGTGCGATTTTGCTTCCATCGTGCTCGAACACCATTCCAGCCTTACACCCGATAAAGAGAGCTGGCGAGGATCGGTGTTGGCAGAGAATTGGGATGCGCCAGTGGTTTTCACTACAGCAGTGCAGGTACTCGAAGCACTCTTCGGTGGTGGTACACGCTCTGCTCGGAGACTTCATGCGCTCGCCAATGCCGTCATTGTCTTCGATGAAGTGCAAACGTTGCCAGTACGCATGATTCATATATTCAACAACGCTATAAATTTTTTGGTAGAACAGTGTGGCGCGAGCGTTGTGTTGTGTACCGCGACACAGCCACTCCTCGATCGGGTGGATAAGGTGAAAGGAGAGATACGGCTCGCAGAAGATGCGGAACTAATACAGGATGCCCCTCAGCTTTTCCGCGACCTGAAACGGTACGAGACGTTCGACAAGTCGAACGAGCCTGGTGGTTGGAGCGCAACAAGGGTAACTGATCTAGCCGTCGAGGAGATGCTGGAGTATGGAAGTTGCCTTGTCATCGTGAATACAAAACGCGACGCACTCGCGATCTACATGGCTTGCAAGGAGCGACTCAACGCTCTGGCTGAGCCGATGGCAGCGGGTTGCTTTGTTCACCTGAGTACTCGTATGTGCCCCGCACATCGGCTTGAGGCATTAGACGGAATGAAGGCGGCACTATTGCAGGGGAAGCGAGTTCTGTGCGTCAGTACACAGTTGATAGAGGCGGGTGTGGACATTGACTTTGCCACCGTGGTGCGGGATCTGGCCGGACTGGATTCCATCGCGCAGGCAGCGGGTAGATGTAACCGCAATGGCGACCGAGCAAGTGGGAGGGTGCACATTGTCAAGATGGCAGAACCGTTGCCGAAGCAGTTGGAAGAGATTCGGTGCGCCCAGCAAAACGCCCGTCGTGTGCTGGAAGACTGGAGAGACTACCAGGGCGATGCGCCCTTCCCATTGTCAGACCCGCTCCAGATGGAACGATTTTTCGGCCATCACTTCTTTGCGCGTAGAGATCAGATGGATTATCCAGTGAAGGCGCAGCGCGACGACACCCTGCTGCAAATGCTGGGCGAGAATGGCATGGCGGTCGCGGATTCAAGACTGGCAGGCGTGAAGCGGCATGGTTTCATGCAGTCATTTTCCAGCGCGGCCAGAGAATTTCGCGTAATCGATAGCCAGACGCAAGGGATTATTGTTCCGTTCGGTACGGAGGGGAAGGATTTGGTTGCAGCCCTTAGCGCAGCACGCGATCTTGCGGTAGAGTTTCAGCTACTGAGAAAAGTGCAGCGGTTCGCTGTCAATGTGTTTCAGTGGGAGATGGATTCTCTGACTCGTAGTGGGGCTATCTACGAGGTTCAGGCGGGTACTGGTGTGTTTTGCTTGCGGGAGGAATTCTATTCGGATGAGTTCGGGCTGACGCTCGACGGCAGCGGAAGAATGGAGAGCATGATTGCATAACACGGCAAAAAATACGATTGAGTTTCGCGTCTGGGGACGGTACGCCATGTTTACCGACCCGCTTACCCGTGTGGGCGGGGAGAAGTGCTCTTACCATCTGCCGACGTATGAAGCCTTGAAGGGTATCGCAAAGAGTATCTACTGGAAGCCTACCTTCATCTGGTACATCGACCAGGTAAGAGTGATGAAGCGCATTCGCACTCAGACAAAGGGTGTGAAACCGCTGGACTATGGTGGCGGGAATACGCTGGCGATCTACACCTACCTGACGGGCGATCCTGAATCGGAAACGACAGAGCAACGAGTGGAGTATCAAGTCCGCGCTCACTTCGAGTGGAATGAACACCGTCCCGAACTGGAACGCGACCGCAACGACGGCAAGCACTTCGAGATTGCAAAGCGCAGCCTCGAACGCGGCGGACGACAGGACGTCTTTCTCGGGACGCGTGAATGTCAAGGCTACGTCGAGCCGTGTGAGTTCGGCTCGGGTGATGGCGAGTGTGACCATGATGGCGAGTTGCAATATGGCTTCATGTTCCACAGCTTCGATTACCCGGACGAGACGGGCGAAAACAGACTCGCGAGCAACTTCTGGCGGCCAAAGCTGGTCAACGGCTTACTGTCCTTTCCGCAGCCCGATCAGATTCCGACTGAACACAAGAAGGAGATACGCGCCATGATGCCGAAGGTATTCGGCATTGAACAGAACCTCCAGTATGTCGAGACCGAGGCGGAGCAATACGCCTCAATCGTCGGAGGTATAGATTGAGTTGGATTCAGAAGCTCTACGAGACCTATGATCGCTGCGCCGGCCAGCCGCAGTTCGATACAAGCCCGCTGATGCCTGTCGATCACGCAGAGCAACAGGTTCACATCGAGATCACGTTGAATGGTTTGGGCAAGTTTCGTTCGGCTTCCGTCGTTTCTAAAGAGACGACCTTTATTCCGGCTACCGAGGGGTCGGCTGGGCGCACCTCGGCTCCTGTAGCGCATGGACTGGCGGACAAGCTGGAGTACGTTGCGCCCGAACAGAATGGCTCCCCAATTCATGAGGACACGTTTGTTGAGACTGAGGCCACTGCTAAGACAAGCAAGAAGGCGAAGAAAGAAAAGGATTCGCCTCATAGCTTGTACGTCAAGCAACTTCGCAGTTGGGTAGCTTCTGAACCTGATCCGCATGTGCAAGCAGTGCTCAGCTATGTGGAAGGCGGGACTATCATTGCCGACCTCTTGCAGCATCATGTCTTGCACGCTGATACTGCGGGAGACCTACTGACAAGATGGCCGGATCCAGATGCTCCGCCAGCGCTCTTCAAGGTTTTAACTGCCACTGCGGGGGAACGAAACCAGCGAGCTGCGGTGGTTCGTTGGATCGTCGAACTGCGTGAGCCGGAAGGAGCCGCTCAGCTTTGGAAGAATCAGAATGTGCAGCTTTCCTGGCAAAGATTCGTAGCGAAGCAGGCGAAAGAAGCTGGGTTATGCATGGTCACGGGAGATAGGCTTGCTCCGGCGGCGAATCATCCGAAGCGGCTTAGGCACGGGGCGGATGGAGCCAAGCTGATTTCTTCAAACGACAGCAGTGGATATACCTATCGCGGACGTTTTGCGGTGCCTGAGCAGGCATATGGAATTGGCAGTTCAACGACGCAAAAAGCGCATAACGCGCTTCGCTGGTTGCTTTCACGTCAGGGCTATCAGAACAGCGATCAAGCTATTGTGGCCTGGGCGGTGAGCGGAAAGCCGATTCCACAAGTAGTTGCCGATTCAGAAGAGATCAAAAATAGGCTGATGGGGACGACGATAGAGACTGCACCAGACGTAGTTGCGGTGACAGAGCGCTATAGAGGCGACGCCGGTCAGTTATTCGCGAAGCAGATGAAGAAGCTGATTCGCGGATATGCAGCGAACCTCAGCGAACGTGAGGATATCGTGGTCATGGCTTTGGACTCCGCAACACCTGGGCGCATGGCGATTATTTATTACAGGGAGTTGCAAGCCTCGGAGTTCTTGGAGCGCATCCAGGGCTGGCACGAGCATACGGCCTGGCCGCAGAACATGGGGAAGGATCGCAGGTTCATCGGCGCACCGGCTCCTCGCGATATTGCAGAGGCAGCGTATGGTCGGCGTGTGGATGACAAACTCAAAAAGTCCACCGTCGAGCGACTGCTGCCTTGCATCGTAGATGGGCGACCCATTCCACGCGACCTTGTAACGGCCTGCGCTCAGCAAGCGGTCAATCCTGCTGGAAAAGAGCACTGGGAATGGGAGCGATGCCTCGGTATCGCCTGTGCGTTGGTTCGTGGAAGCAGAAGAGAGGAGAACTATTCGATGTCGCTTGAAGAAGATCGAAACTCGCGGGACTATTTGTTTGGAAGGCTGTTAGCCATTGCCGAGAAGATCGAGGGGTATGCGCTGTATCTTGCCAAAGAGACTCGTGGCACTACGGCTGAACGACTTATGCAGCGATTCTCAGACCATCCTTCCGCTACGTGGCGCACCATCGAATTAGCGCTTCGCCCTTACATGCAGCGTTTGCAGGGTAGCCGTCCAGCAGCACTCTATGTCTGGAAGAGCCTGCTCGATGATGTCATTAGCCGTTTTCAGGGAGACGATTTCACCCGACCGGGACGACTCGATGCAGAGTTCCTGCTTGGTTATCACTGCCAGCGCGCCGCCTTGCGCTGGGAGGATTCAAAGAGTGAAACCAAAGAAGAGAGCAGTCAAGAACCGCAGCTAGTATAGAGTCGTCCACATTCAACCGCATAAGGAGAAGTCCGTGAGTTCGCTACAACACAAGATCGACTTTGCCGTAGTGCTTCGAGTGAAGCACGCCAACCCAAATGGCGACCCACTGAACGGGAATAGACCACGCACCGACTACAACGGTTATGGTGAGATTACCGATGTCTGTATCAAGCGTAAATTGCGCGACCGACTTGTCGAGAGCGGACACAATATCTTCGTTCAATCGGATGATCGAAAGAACGACGATGCAAAGAGCTTGCGAGATCGTGCGGAGAAGGCCCTTGGTAACAAATTCGGCTCTGGTGAGACTGCCAAACTTGCGAGCGGGACTTGGTTCGATGTGCGCGCTTTCGGTCAGCTATTTGCCCTGCCAAAGAAAAGCAAGGCCAAAGGGCAGGACGAGGATGGTGATACAGGTGTTTCCATTCCAATCCGAGGACCTGTAACCATCCAGTCTGCGTTCAGTCTTGCTCCTGTGGACGTGACCAGTACGCAGATTACCAAGAGTGTCAGCGGCGACGGTGACGGCACAAAGCGTGGTTCGGACACGATGGGCATGAAGCATCGCGTCGATGAAGCGGTGTATGTCTTTTACGGAAGCATGAACCCGCAATTGGCCGAGCGCACGGGTTTCAGTGACGCAGATGCCGAAGCGATCAAGGATATTTTGCCTAAGCTCTTCGAGAACGACGCTTCCTCAGCCCGCCCGGAAGGTAGTATGGCTGTCCTCAAGTTGGTCTGGTGGAAGCACAAGCCCGGTAAAATCGGCCAGTATTCCTCCGCAAAGGTACATGGGACGCTCACTGTAAAGCCGAATGGCACCTACACGTTGAATAGCCTTGAAGGGCTTGCTCCTGAGGAGATCGACGGCTTCTGAATCAATGTAGATGGGAGTTCTGAGCATGGTCGTCTCTACCTCCGAAGCCGACGATGATGCGCTGCCGATCAGCGGGCTACAGCATCTGGCCTTCTGTCCGCGTCAGTGGGCCTTGATTCATCTGGAGCAGGTGTGGGTGGAGAACGGCCGTACCGCCGAAGGCCGTTTGTTACATGAGCGTGCCGACCTGCCCGGAGAAAGTCGTCGTGCCAGTGTCCGCACCGTGCGTGGTATGTGGCTGCGGTCTGAGAGACTGCACCTGACCGGGCGGGCCGATATCGTGGAGTTTCGTCCAGCGCCTTATCCAGTGGAGTACAAGCGCGGCAAGAGCAAGCCCAACGACTGCGATACGGTACAGCTCTGCAGCCAGGCGCTTTGCCTGGAAGAGATGTTGCAGACCGCGATTGAGCGTGGTGCGATTTTCTACGGCAATCCACGCCGACGGTTGGAGGTTGACTTCACACCAGAGTTACGCTCGCGAACGGAAGAACTTGCTGCAACCATGCACCGCCTATACCTTAGCCGGGTGACGCCCGCTGCGACTCCGGGCCCTTACTGCCGCAACTGCTCACTGGTCAATGTGTGTTTTCCAGAGGCCACTGCGAAGCGGAGCCGCGGGTTGGGTGGCGCGTCAACTTCGTTCTCTGCAGCAGGAGGTGTAGTTCCACCTCATGCGCAAATTGCTCAACACGCTGCATGTCATGACGCAAGGTGCGTACCTGCACCGCGACGGCGAGACGGTCGCGGTCAAGGTTGGTGACGAACTGAAGCTACGTGTTCCCGTGCATACGCTTGAAGGGCTGGTCTGCTGGGGCCGGGTGTCATGCAGTCCGCCGGTACTGGGGCTGTGTTGCGACCGGGGCGTGGGGATTTCGTTTCTCTCCGAACAGGGAAGGTTTGTTGCCCGCGTGAATGGGCCTGTCTCCGGCAATGTGCTGTTGCGGAGGCAACAATACCGCATAGCCGATGACGGGAGCAGCGCGCTTCCCATCGTGCGAACGATTGTGGCGGCCAAGATTGCAAACAGCCGCGTTGTGCTGCTGCGCGCAGCTCGCGAATTCGTAGATGAAACACGCGAGAAGGATCTACGAGACGCGGCAAACCGTCTCTCCTGGGCAGGTTTGGAGGCGGCTAGGGCAACATCCATTGATGAAGCGCGGGGACATGAAGGTATGGGAGGACAGGCTTACTTCTCGGCCTTCGATCAGATGATTGGCGGCGACCGAGAGGCATTTCATTTTGGAGGTCGCTCGCGCCGGCCACCGCTGGACCGAGTCAATGCACTTCTGTCGTTCGTCTACGCCCTCTTACGCCATGACATCGAATCGGCTCTGGAAAGCGTCGGCCTTGACCCGGCAGTAGGCTTCCTCCACACCGACCGTCCAGGGCGTCCAAGTCTTGCTCTCGATTTGATGGAGGAACTCCGCGCTGCACTGGCCGACCGTCTGGTGCTGACGCTCATCAACCGGCGTCAGGTACTGGGATCGGGCTTTACAGAGCAGGACGGCGGTGGCATTCAGATGGACGACGACACTCGCAAACAAGTCGTCTCCGCTTGGCAGCTTCGGAAGCAGGACGAGATTGAGCACCCCTATTTGAAGGAGCGGATTCCGCTCGGACTGGTGCCGTATGTGCAGGCATTGCTCCTCGCACGTCATGTGCGTGGGGGCCTCGACGCCTATCCCGCGTTCTTCTGGAGGTGATTCGATCATGATGGTTCTTGTTAGCTACGACGTAAGCACTCGGGACGATGCGGGGCGCCGTAGACTGCGCCGCGTGGCTCGGTTGTGCGAAGATCATGGACAGCGGGTGCAGAACTCCGTTTTCGAGTGTGTCGTAGACTCCGCGCAATGGGTTGTGTTCCGAGCCAGCCTGGTGTCGGAAGCCGATCCCGCTCAGGACAGTCTCCGGTTTTACTTTCTCGGAACCGAATGGAGAAGACGCGTAGAACACGTCGGCACAAAGCTGTCCTACGACCCTGAAGCACCCCTCATCCTCTAGTCGTGACGCTCCTCAAGTCTATTCGCGCGAACCCTAAGCGAGCACGGATTCTCTATAACATCCGCAGATCAGCTAAGTGCCTTGATGCCAAGAAGATACGCTTGAGTGCGTTTGAAGGGATGATGGATGTGTCGGCGAATAGAATGCAGGATCGCATTTGTGGCAAGCTATCTGTAGCGCATGTAGCCGTTTACGACATGTGCCGTCGCGCCCCGTGCGGGGCGCGTGGATTGAAACAATTCTGGCTGGAGCCTGGCGTTTGCGTCGGTGACGTCGCGCCCCGTGCGGGGCGCGTGGATTGAAACGTCCTGGCTACGTAATTGACGGCACGGCGCGCAGTGTCGCGCCCCGTGCGGGGCGCGTGGATTGAAACACTACGGGCAGCGGCCGTCGCGGCGGCACCGGGTGGTCGCGCCCCGTGCGGGGCGCGTGGATTGAAACGTAGGAGACTAGCACGGAATCATCGAACTCCGCATACGTCGCGCCCCGTGCGGGCGCGTGGATTGAAACTTGCCGAGGGGTACGCTTGCGTGGAGTTACGACGTGTCGCGCCCCGTGCGGGCGCGTGGATTGAAACACTGGCAATCACGCGGATGACTGCATCGCCGATCCAGTCGCGCCCCGTGCGGGCGCGTGGATTGAAACAGCTCAGCGACAGCAGTCGCGATGCTCGGTCGACGTCGCGCCCCGTGCGGGCGCGTGGATTGAAACCTCGATCATGGCCAGCTGCCATCGCGATTCGGTCGCGCCCCGTGCGGGCGCGTGGATTGAAACAAGTCAACGGCCTAGTCAGCTCACTGACGCATGCGTCGCGCCCCGTGCGGGCGCGTGGATTGAAACACGAACAGGTGCTCATCGGCGATCACGAGCACTGAGTCGCGCCCCGTGCGGGCGCGTGGATTGAAACATCGTGAACGCGAGCAACTTCCGAACTCGGTCCGTCGCGCCCCGTGCGGGCGCGTGGATTGAAACGACTCAATCGACGCGTCGCGTTGCGCGAGCTTGCGTCGCGCCCCGTGCGGGCGCGTGGATTGAAACTGACATTGCTCGACGCCGCTTGATCCTGCTGGCAAGTCGTCGCGCCCCGTGCGGGCGCGTGGATTGAAACCCGTTGCACGGCGATCCATTCTGAGGCAGATCGTCGCGCCCCGTGCGGGCGCGTGGATTGAAACTGACGAAGGCGCTGACAGACTGTAGGCATGCGGCGTCGCGCCCCGTGCGGGCGCGTGGATTGAAACTCGTCTGACGTCGTATCGCGATCCGCCTGTCGTGCGTCGCGCCCCGTGCGGGCGCGTGGATTGAAACACGCTCACCGTACATCTGCGCGATCGCGTCGCTGCGTCGCGCCCCGTGCGGGCGCGTGGATTGAAACGCCATCTACGTGCAGCGTCGAAATAGCGCGTGCATCGGTCGCGCCCCGTGCGGGCGCGTGGATTGAAACATCGATCATCGGTGCTCGTCAAACTGCGGGATCGTCGCGCCCCGTGCGGGGCGCGTGGATTGAAACCATGTGTCTGACCGCGAGTCACCCGTGCAAGTCGCGCCCCGTGCGGGCGCGTGGATTGAAACATACCCACACCGCTGAGTGGCGTGCAGCCATCCGCGTCGCGCCCCGTGCGGGCGCGTGGATTGAAACATCTGCCGGACCGTCGCGAATCGCGCCGTGCAGCGGTCGCGCCCCGTGCGGGCGCGTGGATTGAAACCATGTCCAGCTGCATCGACGGTGCTGCGCAGCGAGGTCGCGCCCCGTGCGGGCGCGTGGATTGAAACGATCAGCGCTGTTGCAGTCATCGCATGGGCGCGCGTCGCGCCCCGTGCGGGCGCGTGGATTGAAACCGTGCAGTCTGCGTGAATTGCGCACCGGGGCAGCGCGTCGCGCCCCGTGCGGGGCGCGTGGATTGAAACATGCAAATGGCCGTCATCGGCAGAAGTCGGCCGCTCGTCGCGCCCCGTGCGGGGCGCGTGGATTGAAACCGTCTCGCTGTAGTCGTGACTACGTGCTGCGTCTGCGTCGCGCCCCGCGCGGGCGCGTGGATTGAAACACGAACTAAGTCGTCTCGATCCAATCGCCCTCGCGTCGCGCCCCGTGCGGGCGCGTGGATTGAAACCGATAGCAGGCATGTCTTACAGCAACCGGGTACGAGTCGCGCCCCGTGCGGGGCGCGTGGATTGAAACTTACGATCTGCAGACAGGCGAACCGGCGGCCACTGCGTCGCGCCCCGTGCGGGGCGCGTGGATTGAAACGTGCTCAGAACGTGCCCGCCTGATTGGCAGTGCAACGTCGCGCCCCGTGCGGGCGCGTGGATTGAAACTCTCGTCATCGCCAAAGAACTGCCCTTGGCGGGAGTCGCGCCCCGTGCGGGGCGCGTGGATTGAAACTGGCTAGAAGTATTGTTCTTACTCGTTTGCAGCGCGTCGCGCCCCGTGCGGGCGCGTGGATTGAAACACAGTAAACACTGTGGATCACGCAAAATAGTTGACGTCGCGCCCCGTGCGGGGCGCGTGGATTGAAACTGTTTGCTGCTTATCCGTGCATGCGGTGCCTGCGTGGTCGCGCCCCGTGCGGGGCGCGTGGATTGAAACTATGCCTCAACTCAGGGTGCGCTTGAGTTTGCTCTGTCGCGCCCCGTGCGGGGCGCGTGGATTGAAACAATTTCATCACTGCCAAGAAAACAGAACACAAGTTGTCGCGCCCCGTGCGGGGCGCGTGGATTGAAACAGTCTATTGCCCGAAGCCCCGCAGATCGAATGCGGTCGCGCCCCGTGCGGGGCGCGTGGATTGAAACATCTCGCAAACGCATGGAAGCTCCCGCAGTCGGTAAGTCGCGCCCCGTGCGGGGCGCGTGGATTGAAACATCTTCCAGCAAGACTCCCTTGTGACTATCGCTCCGTCGCGCCCCGTGCGGGGCGCGTGGATTGAAACCAGTCGCGGCCCATGAGCTTAGCCTGCTCGCGGCAGGTCGCGCCCCGTGCGGGGCGCGTGGATTGAAACTGGGTCGTATTCGCTGATTGACATTGGTGCGTCCTCCGTCGCGCCCCGTGCGGGGCGCGTGGATTGAAACATTAACAAACCATATCGTTGAGTCTATCGACTGGTGTCGCGCCCCGTGCGGGGCGCGTGGATTGAAACCGGCAGGTAAGCTCCTGATCTCTGCGGATATCGCGTCGCGCCCCGTGCGGGGCGCGTGGATTGAAACTAGACTGGATGGGCAGATGCGGATGAGCGTAAGGCTCGTCGCGCCCCGTGCGGGGCGCGTGGATTGAAACGTGCACTGAGCTGGCCCCGAACATGCGCCAGCCCGTCGTCGCGCCCCGTGCGGGGCGCGTGGATTGAAACTGCCTGCGCTCGGTCTCGCGAAGCCGCATGAAGTGGTCGCGCCCCGTGCGGGGCGCGTGGATTGAAACGGCGCAGCCCATGCATACCTCGATGACGGGTCGAGTCGCGCCCCGTGCGGGGCGCGTGGATTGAAACCATCATGCTCCCCTGCAACGTGTCGTGCGTTGCCGTCGCGCCCCGTGCGGGGCGCGTGGATTGAAACAGCTTGCTGACAGACACTTCGCGCTGGTAGCGGCGTCGCGCCCCGTGCGGGGCGCGTGGATTGAAACTCTTTGACGGACGCAGTTGCTACTGTCGTCCCGCAGTCGCGCCCCGTGCGGGGCGCGTGGATTGAAACATCTGTTTCTGTTGAAAAACTCCAGAGCCCGTCTGGGTCGCGCCCCGTGCGGGGCGCGTGGATTGAAACGGGGCGGTGAGCTAGCCGTGGCCGCGACGCCTGTACGTCGCGCCCCGTGCGGGGCGCGTGGATTGAAACAAAATGGCAGCCCGGGGGATCTTTACAATAACATGTCGCGCCCCGTGCGGGGCGCGTGGATTGAAACTTCCCGTCCGAACAACAGGCATGGGATGCCGCAGGTCGCGCCCCGTGCGGGGCGCGTGGATTGAAACTGCAGCCCCGTGCAGAAGATGTTCCAGCGGCTTCGTCGCGCCCCGTGCGGGGCGCGTGGATTGAAACGCTCATGGGACTGCCCGAAAAGAAGCGCAGGGCTCGTCGCGCCCCGTGCGGGGCGCGTGGATTGAAACCGGTGCTGTTATCGTTAACGGCGGATACTTGGGTCGCCCCCCGCGCGGGGGGCGTGGATTGAAACACCCATGCAGGTCTTATCGCATTGGGCAAGGTGGTGTCGCCCCCCGCGCGGGGGGCGTGGATTGAAACTTCCACTCCATTTCGCGGGCGCCGTTGCTTGCTTGTCGCCCCTCGCACAGGGGCGTGGATTGAGACAACCCTTGCTCAAAAACATCTGTTCCTTTCTTCAAGACTGCGCTTTTCCACTCCGCTCCAGCCTAGCTGCGATTCAGGTAACCTAATCTCTGTTTGCGACCAAACCCAAAAAGTACACATCACCGGCAGGTAAGGCACACCATGCAAAAAAAGAAGCTCGGCAACTCAGACCTTGAACTGAGCCCCATCGGGTTCGGCTCATGGGCAATCGGCGGCGGCGACTGGCAATTCGCCTGGGGCCCGCAAGACGACAACGATTCGATCGCCGCTATTCACAAAGCGCTCGAACTAGGCATGAACTGGATCGACACGGCCGCCGTATACGGCCTCGGCCACTCCGAGGAAATTGTTGCGCGCGCCCTCAAGACGGCCACCCAAAAGCCATACATCTTCACCAAATGCGGCCTGGTGTGGGATGAGAAGCGCGAGGTGAGCAATAGCCTCAAGCAAATCCGCCGCGAGGCAGAAGACAGTCTTCGCCGGCTGGCCGTAGAAACGATCGATCTCTATCAGGTGCATTGGCCTAAGCCCGACGAGGAAGTCGAAGAGGCCTGGAGCGTCATGGCCGATCTGCAAAAAGAGGGTAAGGTCCGCTGGATCGGTGTCTCCAACTTTAGCGTCGCCCAGATGGAGCGCGCCATGAAGATTGCGCCCATCACCTCGAACCAGCCGCCCTATTCGATGTTGAACCGCGCAATCGAACCGGAGAATCTACCCTTCTGCGAGAAGAACAACATAGGTGTCATTAACTACGCCCCCATGCATTCCGGTTTATTGACAGGCGCTATGGGCAAGCAGCGCGTAGCTAATCTCCCCGCCAATGATTTTCGCCGCAACGCCAAGAACTACCAGGAGCCGCTGCTTTCCCGGAATCTGGCGGTAGCGGACTTCCTCGGCGAAATAGGCAAGCGCCACGGAGTGAGCGCCGGTGTCATAGCCATCGCCTGGACGCTGCACCACCCGGCCATCACCGCCGCTATCGTCGGCGGCCGCAATGCAAAGCAGGTCGAAGGCGTCCTACCGGCAGCGACCTTCCGCTTGTCGGAGCAAGAGTTCGCCGTGATCCAAAACTATCTGGCCGAACACGTGGCCTGAACGGGAGTTGTCCCGGAGGGTTACACCCTCCGGGATGATCCATAGTCCCTTCGGGAGTTGATCCGTGGCCTACAGTGCGGCCGGCGAACCATCCACCGGGTTTACTGCAGGCCCAACAGGATCAGGCTCGAGGACTCCGGGATCGAGTCCCCAATGAGATGTGGGCGCCGGCGTCGTTGGGGGAACAGCGGATCAGGCAAAGGGTGGCCGAAAGGTAGTGACTGTTTCGTATCCGGCCACACCCCTACCAGCGTTAGACGGACATCGTATCTTCAGCAAGTCTTAATGGATAAAGAGTATCCTGAATGCTGTGGAAATGGACATGAGCCGCACCGTCGCTCCGCTCCCATTCCCTTGAGTTGCTACTTGTATGCCTTTGCAAGATGGTTCGAGAGGACTTCGGTACGTCGCCGCAGGGATCCACATCCTGGGGTTGATTCTGTGCATAGGAACCTGGGCATTGAGAGTTGCGCTGCTTACACATTCGTCGTATGCGCGATTCCCACTCAGCGCTACCTGGAGCGCGGGCGTGGTTCTTTGGTTTCTCGGATTCCTCCTGTTCCTGGCCGCATGGATTTACCGCCCGTTCTTGACCAACAAGTGACAGGCCACCGGCTTTAGGCTCACCAGGGTCTTAGGTTAGGAGCACTTTCCAGCCGACATTCTGGTCGGAAATGTCGCGGGCTGGTTGGTCGGGCACGATGTCTATCGCACCCGACCAACCAGCCCGCACATTGGAGCAGAAGCAGTACAACTGTACCCAGCGGCAAGGACGCTTGACTGGATTTTTCATCAAGAAAATCCAACTTCGCCGATGTCGACCGGGTGCACCTATGCTGGTTCTGCCCTCACACGATGGATCCGAGAATGCTCCAAGCTGCGGAGCGCTCCCAACAGCTATTTTTCTTTCGCGAGCGACCAGCGCACGCCGGCTGCGACCGTCGGTTGGTAGAACTCGCGCTGCACCACGTTGTTTGGGTTTCCGTCGTAAAAGCCAAACACTTCGTTGTTCAGGTTGAGCCCGTAGGCGTACACCGAAAAGGGGCCCCTGACGTGGTAGCTACCCTGCAGATCGATCTGCGTATGGCTGTAGAAATAGTTGTCACCCCCTGGGCCCTTAATACCCAAAGGCACAGCGCTCGCGACCGGTTGGCTGGTCGTTGGATCGATCGCCAGGTTCTGGTATTGGTAAAAATCAATGTTGGCTGCGTTGTATGTAATGCCCAGGCGGATCGAAACCGGACCCTTATCATACGTGGGGCTCACGTTGAAAGTGTTCGGCGACTGGCGCAGCAGCGTTGGCTTGTCTGTGCGTAACGGTACGCCACTCGCCTGCGAGTTGGTGTAACTGTAATTGCCCGAAAATCCAAGTCCGTTGAGAAATCCCGGCAACGCGCCGAATTTCTGTTCGTACGCGACCTCGAAACCCCATAGGTAAGCACTGGTCCCATTCACCGACTGGTCGTAGCGATAGTTGGGATACTGCGCATAATACGGATCACCCGGCAGAATGTAACGCTGTGTAGCGTAGATGGGACTGGTGATGCCTTTATAGAAAACGCCGGCTTGAAAAAGGCCAAACGGCTTGATCCCGGTTTCGTACAGAAGGTCGTAGTTATTGGAGTGGGTCGGCTTCAGGTTTGGATTGCCCGCGGAGATGCTTCCACTGGCGCCCCGTGCCGCGAGATTGAACGTGAGCGACGGCGGGAGGTCCTGGTAGTCCGGTCGTGCAAATCCGCGGCCATACACGAACCGCAGGCTGGCATTGACGGGCAGCGCATACCGCAGTTGCACCGTCGGAAGAACATCGACGTAGCTCGGGTGCGACACCTGGGTCGTGATCGGCAGCAGATTGCCGTTTGCGTCGAACGTCACGATCTGGCCCTGCAGCCGTTCTTGCGTACCCTCGATGCGCAGCCCGGTGTAGAGCTCAAAGTTGCCCCAGGTGATCGAGTTTGAGATGTATCCCGCAGGGATACTCTCATCCAGCGAAAAGTTGGCGCCGGCATTTTGTATCGCTGTGGCTACCGGATCGACTGACAAAACCTGGGCATTGTTGCGAATGAAGGAGAAGAGTGACGACACCTGGGTCACCGGGCCAAATTTGTAGTCTCCGTTGTGATAGTTGTTGTTTTGGAAGCTGTCGGGAAACTGCGTGAAGGGAATCGATGCGTTGGGCGCAGTGTAGATCTGGGTATTGCCTGTGTTGAACTTGTGCACGTTGCGGAACTTTCCACCGATCTCGAAAATTCCGTGGTGTTGTCCGACGCTGTAGTTCTGCGTGAATCCGGCGCCCGCCTGCAAATTCACCTGCGGCCCATAACCAAAGCTGACGTTTGCTCCGGTGAGAAAGTACTGCGTGGGATCGAATATATTGACCCCATTCTGCACAGGAAACTGCGGAACCAGCGGCTTGCTCGTGTTCACCCCAAACTGCACGTTGTTGATGGGAGACGCTGGATCGGTCGCCTGAAAGGATGCGTTCTGGTAGCCATGATCTTCCGATGCGGCGCGGCCTGCTGCGATCTCATAATTAAGGAACGAGTTCTTGAAAAATTTGTCGCCCCCAATTGCGAGGCTGCCGATCACCTGGACCGGGCGCCGTTGCTCCGCGCCAAATGTAACGTTTCCTGGAGATCCCGCGCCGTTCGGAGCGTCGAACGCCGTGCTGCCATCTACGCTCGACAGGTTGTAGTCCCACCGGTCGCCGAAGTTGTTGAAGTGGGAATACAGCAGGTGCGCGTATATATTCGCGCTGTCGGAAAACTTGTAGTCGAAACCGCCGGCATAACCATAGCGATCCCGGTAATAGCGGTACTCGCGCAGGTCGGCTTGCGCGTAGCTCGGCGCATAGCCGCCGCTAGTAAGCTGATTTGCCACCGGCACAGGCTCGATATCGTCTATACCGCGGCCGTTAAAGTCGTAGGTGAAACCACCGACAGCACCGAAACGGTGGGTTGCTCCAAACCGTCGACTGAGGGTAATTCCAAACTGGCTTTCCGTGCGGCCGTTGATGATCGGTGTATAGCCGCCCTGGCCGAACGCCTCCGCAGTGGGGCGCTCCCCTGCGGTCCTGGTGCGCAAGTTGATCGAGCCGCCAATCGCATCCCCGTCTGAATGCGCCAGAAGCGTTTTGTTGATTTCCACCGACTCCACCAGATCTGCAGGCACGATGTCGAGCTTGATCTGACGAACATTTTCTGGTGAGGGAACGTTTACGCCGTCGATGGTTACATTGCTGAAGCGAGGTTCCGTTCCGCGGATCTGAACATATTTGCCCTCGCCCTCGTCACGCTCCAGCGTGACACTGGGGAGGCGTCCGATCGCGTCGGCCACGTTGGCATTCGGAAGGCTGGTGATTACGTCATGCGGCAACACCTGCAGAATATTCTCTGCCGTCAACTCCCGGTTGATAGCTTCCGCCTCACCATGGGCGCGTGTGGCTGTGACGAGAACCTGCTCGCTGCCATTTGCTACTTCAAGACTGGCAGCGACCTCGGTTGCCTGTGAAGAAGTAACAGTTACATTGCTGGCATAGGCTGTAAACCCGACGAAGGAAATGGCAATCGAGTAGTTGCCTGGCGCCAGGTTCTGAATGCGGAATTGCCCCTGATTGTCTGAAGCGGTTGTTCGGCCGCCCGGATCCAACGTAATGCGGGCGCCCTGAAGGGCGGCGTTTGAAGAATCGGCCACGCGGCCCGTAATCGAGCCTGTGGCATTCTGTGCAATGGCTGCTGCTGCAAAGGTCAGCATCAATATGCCAACCCACAAAATATTTCGGATGCTGGACATGGCTCTCCTGAGATGAAGCAAGGAAGTGTTCAAGTCTCTGGTGCGAGCACAAGCATCACAATGTTTGATGTACGTCCGATTAAGACGTTAAGAATTTGTTGACAATATCGCCCTCTTCCACAAGATGTAGCTATGTTGTGGAAGATTTGTCACCGTAAAGATTGCAAAAAAAGACAACAATGCACAGCGCTGCTGCGGAGGGGGTCCGCAGCAGCGTCGTTAGGCAATCGATGCGCTTCGGGCCTGCATGGAACATGCACCCAACCGAAGCGCGATAACGCCGAGCCGCTTTCAGATTACGGCAATCAGCGAGACACGACAAGGATTTTGAACGAGCCTGGTTTTGCCACCGGCCGCCCGCCACCAGACTTGGGATCTTCGAAGTCCGCGGTGGGCAGATAAATTGTATGCGTCGTCGTGTCAATATCCATCGTCTTAGCGCGGTTTGCCGTAGACGCCGACTGCGCGACCGAGTATTTGCCGTCAGACGATCGGCTGATGACTGCCAGTGTTCCGTCACCGCAACTGGCAAATGCTTCCGAGCCTGCGACTTTGGTGGCGTCTACGCCTGCGCCGATGGGCAAATCGGCCAGCACTTTTCCATCCTCAGTGCTCATGACGATCATCTTTTGGGGCTTGCGGCAACCGATCAGCAAGGTGTGGTGCTCGCGGTCAAGCGCGAGGCCTACAGGTTTGCCCCCGGGCGCTACGGGCCAGCGAGCCAGAACCTTTCGCGCTTTCAGGTCGACAACCGCCACACTGTCTTTGTCTTCGAGATTGACAAAGACTTTGCCCGCGCCGTCGGCAGCCAGGAATTCGGGTGCTCCGCCCAGAGCAATCGGTTCCTCGATCTTGCCGGATTTGGGATCGATGTCCGGTTTGAACGTAATCAGACTGTTGCTGTCTCCGGCGCTGACAAGAATGCGGTCCGTTCCTGGGTCGTAGATGATGCCGTCTGCATCGGGGAGCGCACGTATCACGCCGAGCACTTCGGAGGTCTTGAGGTTGAAGACGGTGACGGAGCCTTCACCCCCACCATCGGTGATGAAACCGCGATTGAGTTTTGGGACGATCGCAACGCCATGGGCGTTTTTCTGGCCCGGAATATCGCCCAGAATCTTGCCCGAAACCGCGTCGATCACCATGGTGTGTGTGCTGCGCGGAACATAGAGCCGGCGTGTGGCTGGATCCACGGTGAGATAGTCCATACCTCCCACCCCGCCAACCTGGAGCGTTTTCTCTACATGCCAGGTGGATTGTGCGCGTGCGGGAACGACCGCGACGGCGGCACAGAAGAAGATGATGGGCAGTGTTTCCAGGTGTTTCATGATTGGCATGTTCGAGCGCTCCGCAGTTCTGATCTTTAATAACGGTAGGTCTTGCTTCCTTAAGCCCGCCTTAAGATGGACGGCGTTCACTGAAAATTCATGTCGCCATCATTCTTCATGGTCAAGCTTTTGGCCGTCGGGTCCAACCTGGATCTCCGAATGTTTGCCACCGGCCTCCACCTGGGCCTCGTAGGCCACGATCTTGCCGTGTTTGGTCAGCGATTCAACCTTCACCAGATTGCCCTTCCGAGCCCGTGTGCTCAGACCATGCAGAACATTGGCGGGCAATGCATTCGGCGCGACTTCCTCCTCTATTCCCAGAAGGTTTCCTTGTGGATCGATCGTCAGATCCCTGGTATGGCCGCCGACCATTAACTGCACTTCGTACTCCACTTTTCCTTTCTCGACATCCTTGGCGTAACCAATCACGGTTGCGCCGGCGCTCTGCGCGTCGGCTGTTTTCTGAACCGGGGCAGGAAGATCGGCTTTCTGAATGGGATGCTCGGCGATGCAGGCATTGGCCGTAGCTACAAGAACGGCAGTCATCAGGATATTCGCAGATTTCATGGCACACCTTCCTTGCATCCCACTTTAAGCAGGGCACCTTAATCCACGCTGAATGCACCGGGAGCCACGCCTGTCATCCCGTCTGTCCCGGCCGGAATGGAGGTTCCTGGGTAGCCCCGGTCTGTATTTCGACCGCTATGAGCCGGCGCCACACAGGAGAAAAGCTAAAACTTCAACTCCAGATTTAATTGCAGCTGTCGCGCCGGTTGAGCGGCCACCGGCCGCCCATAAAACGGAGAGCTGGCAACGCCTACATAGGTGATGTCGTTTTCGTGGTTAAGTACATTAAAAGAGTTAACTGACACGGTCGCACTCGGACCATCTTTTCGCTTTAAAAACATGAACGTATGAGAAAGGTTGAGGTCGAGGTTGATGTATGCCGGGCCGTTGAGGGAGTTGCGTGGTACTCCGGTTGGCCGATCGAGCGGTAGGCCATCCCGGTTGTTATCGCTGCCGGTGGTTTCATTGACGGGCTTGCCGGAATAGAGTGCAAGGGCCATCCCAAAATCGAACCATCTGCCGCCGTTCGCTGTTCCCAGCAGATCGAACTTGTGCCGCCGGTCATTGTCGGACCGGCCCCAATCGGCTTCGGGAGTGTTGCTGTTTCCGGGAAAATAGGTAATGCCGCTTGTGTTGTTGCTGGTTTTGCCCAGAGCGTATCGCGCCTGCCCCGAGAGAAACCGGGCCGGTTTGCCCCGAAAGCTCAGTTCCAGGGAGTTGCTCTTCAGGTAGCCCTCAGACTCTATTTGCCGATTTTGGCCGAGATCAGGATTCGGGCGTGCAGCATAGACCGGGGGACGTGGAGCATTCACGTCGACGGACCGGAATTGATCGATACCACGAGCCCCGGTGTAGTTCACCGCAATCGAGCTTTTAGCAGTGATCTGCCGTTCAACGCCGACGCCATATTGAATGGAATAAGGAATGCGCGCACGCGGGTCGAGTGTTACTACGCTGGTTGGAACCGCGGCCGTCTGTTCGAGCGTCGCCGGAAAGCTTGAGTTGAGGACAATGAAACGTTGCAGCCGCACTCCATCGAAATGCAGCAAGTCGGCAATCGCAGCGGGTCCCGTGCGGTCGAAAAACATGCCTGCTCCCCCGCGAACGACCGTCTTTCCTCTCCTCGCAGGGGCATAGGCAAAGCTGAAGCGCGGCGCCACGTTGTGCGCAATGTCGTGGAAATAGTTTTGCCAGTAGTAACGAACGCCGCCCGCGACCGAGAGGTTGGGGTTGATACGAACGTTGTCTTCGAAAATACCGGCCACTGTCTTTTCCAAAAAAGTGACGTGCCCTTGTCCGCGTTGGACAAGGTAGCTGAACGGTACCTGGGCGCTATAGTCTGCAATGCTGGCAAACGAATAGGCGCCGGCCTGGTTGGTGAAATCATCGAAGCCGCGGCGGCTGATATCCGGAATATCGATGCCGAATTTGAGCTCCTGTCTCGATTTGGTATACGTCACAATGTCTGTGGCGTCCAGATGATATTCTGTTCGTCGAGCATCGGCCTGCGCGCCTCCGCCGGTGAAAGCCCCGGAAACAATGATCTGAGGCAAGTCGTTCAGGCTGTGTGTCTGGTTGTCGGAGTGTCCAACGAGAAAGCGCAGTTGGTTTAGAAATCGCGGCGAAAACAAGTACACGTGGCCCACGTTGATTTCGTGCTCGAAAACTAATGTGTTCGTGCCTGCCTCCGGTAATACCGTTCCTCCAACTCCGAAGTTGGCGACCGTCTTGTGCTCGTAGGAGTAACCGATCCAGAATTGATTTGCTTGACCGTAGTCATGGAACACGCGCCCGGAGAGGAAGTAGTGGCGCGTGGGATTCGGAATGTTCGCGTTGATGGCGCCATCAGGACCGGCAGCAACCACAATGCCCTGTTGGTTATCGCTGTCTCGATCGAGTGCGAGTAGAAAACTAGTCTTCTTGTTCTTACTCAAAGGGCCGGTCAACGATCCCTCGTAATAAGTTCGTTGCTCTGCTGGTTTGACCACCGCGAACGGGTTGCGCGCGTCAAAGAGTGAGTCGCGGTAAAGAAAGTTCCCCGTCCCGTGAAATGTTGCGGTTCCGCCGGCTGTCGTGATTTCGATGCGCGCTCGCCCGGGTCTCGAAAACAGGGCGGAGTAGGGGTTCTGATTGATCTTGACGCTTTGCACCGCGGAAGGCGTAACGCCCGGCCCATTCGCCTCCAATCCGTTGACCACCAGCGTAACTCCGTTCGTTCCCGCGGCATCCGCGTCCAGAAAACGCGAGAGCGTAGTGATGTAGTCCTGGTCGAAAACCGGCAGCCTGTCGAGTGTGCTCCGATCGAGCGAGTTGCTGTCCTGGTTCGTGCCGATCTCCGTGCTCACTTCCACGGCGGAGTCGGAAGCACTCACCGTGACCTGTTCTTCCACGCCGGCAACCCGTAGAGTTATTCGCAGTGGGGCGCGTACCGCGTTGTCTACGATGGCTTTGGCTTTGGTCTCTTGAAAACCCGGCTGCTGTACGTCGACAACGTAGGAACCTGGGGCCAGATTTTTGAACTGAAAACTGCCGGATCCATCGCTTTGTACATGCGCGAGTTCGCTTCCGTCCGCGCGGTCGAGCGCCACCTGCGCGCCTGCGACCGCGGCGCGGGTCGGATCCTGCACACTTCCCGAAAGGGTGCGAACCGCAGGCATCGTCTGGCACTCAGTTGCGCCGCTCCCGAGACCTAGCAAAATTATAAAGATATGAAAGCAGCACTTGGAAGAGGGATGGCTCATGTTTAGAAAACGGCTCCTTCAGAGAGCTTGCCTGACGATACTTAAGACACGATGAAGTCATCTGCCTCACTCAACTCGACGGGAAATTTCGGGATATGGGGCCTGTTTGCGCGGCTCTGAAAAAAAGACAAGTGCTCCATGTGCGAAAAAATGTTTTTTTTAAATAACCCGCATCGCTCTGTGGCCAGGGGGCGGCACTTTTCCACAGAAAACGCCATTTATCATCGCTTCCACCCCGCTCTCGGCGCGCCTATGCTGTCCAGAGAAGTGGGGCAAAGAAGATGTCGGCTGGCAATGAAATCTGGAATCACGTAATGCAGAAGAAAATCGATAACGCCCAATACTGGCGGGAAATCGTAATTCTCGAAGAAGGGCCATTCGTATTCAAGGTCGTGCAGGAGCACCGTCCCGGTGGCGAACTGGGTATGGGTTACTCAGCCACGCTGCAACGTACCGTCTGGACGTGCCCCACCCGGGAAGCGGCAACGGAGCAGGCGCTGTGTTGCCTGCAAGAAAGCCGGCAGGATGCGTGGTTATTTCCGTCCTCCGAATCGTCTGTAGCTTAGAGCAGTTTCGCATCCTCGCCGCAGTGAGCAATGGGTGCAGAGCGAAGCTGCCTGTCTTTACGTGGTTTTTTCTCAAAGAAAACCATACCTCGCTGCTCTGACCACGCCACAGTCATTGCGAAGATGCTTTAGTCGGCCTTCCCACGAGCATCGCTTGTCCTGAAAAGAGAACCGCAGATCTCTCCACTTCCACGGCAAGCCGGGACAGGTCGCCAGAGCATTTTCACTTCTACTCTGCACAGGAGGGTGCGGCGAAGTGCGGCTTTCTTGAGGAAAAGCCGCCATGGAAGTCGTTGCTCTGTAAACACCAGAAGTGAAAATGCTTTAACGCTCCGGTCCCACGGCAGGCCGGGGCAGGCGAGATGACAATTTAGTTGTGGGGTCCTGATCGCCTCCGGTCCCGCGACACGAAAAGGGTCGCGCGTCTGACTCTAGGGCAACATCGGCCAACGAGAAAGCGTCCTATCGCATCACGGCGGTTGACCCATTCGACGATCTGAACTTCGGTTCTGGACTAGGTTGCAGCCACCGCTGGGTTTAGGCTGAGTCATGCGACAAACGGGGAGCCGACCGGCATGAATCGTTCACGCAAGATCGCGGTGACAGTTTCGCTCGCAGTGCTGCTTCTATGTCTCGTGGGAAACTTCACGACCCGCGGCGTCATGGAGCATCTGCCTTTCCTGCACGGGCAGAGCGGCGGTTGGAGCGCCGCGCCGCAGCAGCATGGAATCGTGGACCAGAGGCCCTGGCAGACAGCCAAAACGCTTGCCCCCCTTGCCGTGTCTGCCGAAGAGCTTGAATTCGCGCACGAAGCTGAGCGCCTCGCTGACCACCAGGTAGACCAGAACTTCGCCCAATCTCTGCGTCAGGCAAGCCTCGACACGCACGAGCTCACAGGCGAAGCCCTGGCGCTGCAACACCACGTGACCGAACTGCAGCAAACCGTGTCACAGGATCAGGGACAAATAGCAGCCTTGACCGCGAAGACCGGTACTCCGGCTGCCGGCACAGATGTCGTGAGTCCGCTCGCCGACGACCTGGATGCCGCCAAGGCGCAACTCAGCCTGGATCAGGATGAGCTGGCCGACTCCATGGTCGACCTGGCACGCACCGCCGGAGACCACCGCGGGAAAATCCAGCAGGAGCTCAACGCCCGCGAAGCCGGGATGAAGAAATACGATCTGGAGGCGGCCTCGAGGGGTGACGGGCAGAGTGCGGTCGTTGCCGCCAGCCACTACACCACACTGGCCGGTCAGATTGCGGCGTGGTGGGCCCAGCGGAACAGACGCCAGCTCATCGGTCAGGCTGAACAGCTCGCGCGTGCAGACGTGGCAGCGCTCACCGCCGATCACGTAAGGCTGAAGGCGGAAGCTTCCGATGCCGAAGCCAGGGCCGCGGCCGCCCGCGCCGCAGGCGAATCGGGCAAGGCCCGCGTGTCCGATCTGCAGCGCGTAGCCGTGCAGCGGAACATCCTCAGCATCCTTGACGATCGTCTCGGGGCTCAGCAGCAACTGGTCAATCTCTACGTTCGTTGGGGCAACCAGGTCGACCTGCAGCACAAAATCGTGTTTCACCTGATGCTGCAGTCACTCACTTTGATCGCAGCCATTGCGCTGCTCACAATACTGGCAAGCTGGGCGTTGCAGGAGATATTCGATCGCGTGTCGAGCGACCGGCGGCAGAGGCAAACCCTGCGCATCATTCTCAACCTCGGCGCCCAGGCCATCGGCTTGCTGCTGGTGCTGCTCGTTATCTTCGGACCTCCGCAACAGATGCCGACCATCCTCGGCCTTGCCACCGCAGGCCTGACCGTCGTCTTTCAGGACTTCATCATTGCTTTCTGCGGCTGGTTCGTCCTCATGGGGCGCCACGGCATTCGCGTAGGTGACTGGGTCGAAATCGATGGAGTCGGCGGCGAAGTGGTGGAGATCGGGCTCTTCCGCACCTGGCTGCTTGAAACAGGCAACTGGACAGCGAATGGCCATCCGACCGGACGCCGTGTCTCCTTCCTGAATGGCTACGCCATCCGCGGAAGGTTTTTCAACTTCTCCACGGCAGGCCAATGGATGTGGGATGAGATCAACGTGAGCATCCCCCCTGGAGCGCAAGCTTATCCATTGATCGAGAAGATTCGCGATGCCGCGGTCAAGGCGACCGAGGCGGACTCGGCCATGGCCGAAGCCGAATGGAAGCGCGTAACCCACGAAGAGGGAGCGCCGCAATTCAGCGCGAAGCCTTCGGTCGACATGCGCCCAGCCGGTGGAGGCGTAGACATAGTGGTGCGCTACGTCACGCGGGCCGGCGTACGCCTCGAAACCCGCAACCGCCTCTTCGAGACCGTAGTAGAAATCATGCTGGGCGCTCGCGAACCAGGCAATAAGTAGCCAATAATCCCTAGATAACTGCCGCGGATATCTGGGAGCAGCAGCGTGGGAGTCGGGATCAGATCGCCCAGTTGTTCGTTGGGCTCGCTCGAGCTGCGGGTTTCAAGGCATACGTCGGCGAGGTGACCAACCGGGATCGCAATCTGTTTGTGGCTGACTATCTCACTATGGACCAATTCGATGACGATATCGCCATCGTGGAGGTAAATGGTAAGGATCAATTCTTCGATCCTGGGGAACGCTATGCGGAATACGGAGCACTGCACTGGAAGCATCTGGTGACGCAGGGCATTCGGCAGACCGAACACGGCGCAGCCATCTTTGCGACGCCGGTCCCCAGCTACCAGACGACCAATGAATTACGAAATGCGTATCTGGAAATGGAGCCCGACGGCGGCAAGGCGCAGGGTACGATTCGCATCACGCTCACTGGGAATCGTGCTCTACTCTGGCGCCAGTTTGCCCTCGGCAACGATGAAGATGCGCTCAAAAAACGATTTGAAGAGACGTTACAGCAGGAAATGCCGGCAGGGATCGAAGTGAAGGTCGATCATTTTCTCGGGTTGACCGATTGGGATAAGAGCCTGCTCGTCGCTCTCAATGTAAGTGGCTCCATGGGTACGACGACTGCCAAGCGCGTATTTTTGCCGGCTACCTTTTTTGAGTCAACCAGCCAACCCCTATTCGCGTTGCAGAAGAGGACGCTGCCGGTGACCCTCGACTATCCCTACGCCATCGAGGATACGGTCACGATCAAGCTGCCTCCGGCACTCACGATAGAGAGTCTTCCGAAAGATGCCGAGGTCAACTATCCGCAAAATGCTCTCTATCGCGCGAAATTTACGCAGGAGCCTGGGTTCGTGAAGAGTAACCGGGTATTCGCATTGGGCAATACTGCCTACAGGCCGGATGAGTACCCGGAACTGAAGGGCTTTTATGAAAAGGTCAATGCGAAGGATAAGGAATCGGCGGTGATGCAGTTTACGCAAGCGACATCAAGCGTGGGTGCCGCGCGTTGCGTGGGCGTCGACTGCATTTCCGGACTGGGTGGTGCAAGCTGCAGCAAGCAAGTTACCCTCCCACTCTGCGAATACAGTCGCGGTTGTTCTGCTCGATGACGATCTGATTACTGTGCCTCCTGACGGGCGGGCGATTGAGCGCGAACGGAAAGTAGTAAAAATTCTGCGCCCGGGCAGCCGCGAGTATGCGGAGATCGCTGCGTATTACTCCAAAGACGAAAAACTGGACTTCTTTCACGCCTGGAGTATAGGCCCCGATGGCCATCAGTACACCGTGAAGGATCAGGAAGTCCATGACGAGGCGTTGGGTGAGTGGGGCATTCTTTACGACGACCTACGCGCAAAAACGGTGAAACCGCCGGGAGCAGGCCCAGGCGGGATCGTTGCCTACGAAGTCGAACGTCACCTGGCCGGGTATGGTGATGGAGAACAGTTCTGGAGCCTCCAACAGGAGATTCCGGCGGTACGCCGTATTCTTGAAGTGGATCTGCCGCAGGGTTGGAACTACTACGCTGCCTGGCTGCATCATGCTCCGGTCTCCCCGGTCGAAGCAGCGCCTAACCACTTGCGTTGGGAACTGAACGACGTACCGGCCATCGATCTCACGGACGTACCTATGTCTCCGTCTCCCGGCGCGCTTGCAGGCCGCATGGTCGTTCATTATTCAGCCACAACGCTGCCCTCGGGTGACCAGCGCTGGACCGAGATTGGTAATTGGTACGACAAGCTGGCTGCGAGCCGTACGGAAGCTCCGCTCGAGATTGCCGCGCGTGCGCGGGAAGTGGGCGCTGGCGCAACGTTTACGGAAAAGATTCAAGGTGTGGCCGGCTTTATGCAGCGGGAGATTCGCTACGTAGGCATCGAGATCGGTATTGGCGGCCTGCAGCCGCATCCTGCCACGGATGTCTTCAAATATCGATACGGTGACTGCAAAGATAAAGCGACGCTGATGATCGCCATGCTGAATGCGGTGGGCATCCGTGCCACCTGGGTGCTGGTAGATACCCATCGAGGTTTCATCGATCCGGCTTTTCCTTCGAGTCGAGGGAATCATGCGATTGCCGCCATTGAGATACCCGCAGGCTACAACGATCCGGATCTGCGCGCTGTAGTCACGGCGCGCAGCGGCAAGCGATATTTGATCTTCGATCCCACCGATACCTACACGCCCATTGGACTGTTGGGTTTTCACCTTCAGGGCAGTTACGGAATTCTGGTTGCCGGTGACGAGAGTCAGGTCATTCAACTGCCGTTACTTGCTCCCGATGCCGATACCACGGTTCGTACCGCCTCGTTCGCGTTGAACGCGGATGGAACGATCAAGGGATCGGTGATGGAGACACGCTCGGGTGAAGCTGCTCTCCACTATCGCCAACTCTACCTGGAAGATGGAGAGAAAGAGCAGAACGAAGACATGGAGAGGCGATTGGGCGGAGACCTATCCAGTTTCACTCTCGATTCCAACACCGCGCAGAATACTCGCGAAATGCACAAGAACATTGTGCTGAAATACGCGCTCACGGCCAGCGGATATGCTCAGTCCACGGGAGACCTGGTGCTCATTCGTCCTCGCGTGCTGGGCAGGAATGCGCGAGCGTATAGCGACAAGCCGCGCATCTATCCTATCGACTTGGGGCAGACCGGAACATGGAGCGACAGCATCGATGTCGCGCTGCCAAAGGACTACGTAGTCGACGATATGCCGGCGCCCGTGGATCTTGATGTGGGCTTCGCCCATTACAAGAACGAGGTGAAGGTTGAGGGAAGCGTTCTTCACTACTCGCGCGAGTACGTCGTTCGCGAGCTCGACCTGGCGCCGGAGAAATCCGCGGATGTAAGCAAGTTGATGCGCGTGATCAACGCCGATGAAAACAGCACCGCTGTGCTCAAAAAGAAGTGACACCGCAGCGTTGCAGCGCATCCATTAGAGCCGCCAAAGTCAGGTACGGTCGCCAAAGTCAGGGCGTCGAAGGTTGGTCGTCTGGGTCATCACCATACGTGGGGAAAGCAGGCGGCTCAGTGCTGGTCGGCATACTCCGCAGTGTCGCCAGGTCCGCCTGTACGCGCGTCCAAGCGTCTGGCTTCTTCTTGGTGGTAATCGGAGCGTCAGGGTTGGCGTAATACGCCAGAATGTCTTCTTTGATTCCCGGGGGAACCGGCTTTTCAGGTTCCAGCGTTAGCCTGTGAAGAAGATAGGCATAGGTCGAATCGGTGAGCGGGTATCCGCCTGGCTTCACCACCGCGCCCGTATCAAGGTCGCGATTCGGTAATGGATGCTTGCGGTCTCTTGATTCCCGCGGCACATCCTGCCTGGCTTCAGGATGAGCAGGCGCCGGGTAGGAGAGGGGAGGCTCCGAATGGGTGTCAGGAGCGGACGCACTGGCCGCCGTGGACTGCGTGGTAGGAGGCGGCGTGAAGCGAGCAAGAACGCGCCGCAAGGCGGAAGTCGAATTATTCACGCTGTGCACGTACTCGATTTCGGTTGCCTGCTGCGGGCCCTTGACTGCGGCGAGGCTGATGGGGCCTATCTTGGGCAGAATGAACAGAAGGCCGGCTAACGAATAGGTTCCGATACCTGCCCTACGGCGGTAATGGTCCCAGTCATTCTCCGCGGCAACCCTGGCGACTTCTTTCTCAAATGCGGCTAGTTCCGCCGGGGGGGGGGCGATGGGCTCCCGTTTGTGGTGAAGAAGAGTGACCGCATATGCGATGCGAGGAATGAAGGTGTGCATGGCATAGCGATATGCATCAACATTCAACCGCCATTCCCGGCTACCGGTAAGGTTCTCTTCCAGACCATAGGTTTGGAAGAAGGCCAGAGCCACTTGGCGAACTGGTACCTGGAGCCCAACATGGCGAAGATACTTGACCGGCGCCATGCGGCGGTGGTCGATTTCGTCGACGTCGAAGGCGAACTCCGTGCGTACATGCTGGCGCTCCCCTTCGGCATAGCTGACGGAGGCTCCGTACTTCGCAGCGAGTTTTGGGAACTCAATCGGTACGGCGAGGTTGGTCGCCTCTGAGTGACCGATCGAATCGCCGATGTAGTGCGAAAGCGCGCCTACAGCGAATGCAAGTTCGTCGGCATTGTGAGCATTCCGGAAGAGGTTGACGACAAAATCTCCCGAACGTACGTAGTGAGTCAGGTTAGAGAACTCCTTGTCTCCGAGTGGGTAGTAACCGATATCCTGGATGACGCAGCCACCATAGGCATACGCGCGCGCATGCTCCAGTTCGTCGGCAGTGAGCGTCGGATAACGGCTAAGGAGGAGCGGAACAATGGACTGCTTCCAGGTCAGGTCTATTAACTGCTCATGAGTAAAAAGAGAATACGCATCAGCAAGCCTGGAACAAGGGAAAAGGACAAGCAGGGCGAGGACACCGATAGACAGGACACGGCGGGAAGAGAACACCCGTATATACTATCCGAAGAGGGTGCACGTGCACCGAACAGGGATGTGTGCGCGTACGTGCAGCCCGGCGAGCCTAATCGCCTCGGGTCGGTTCAGCTCACACCACCGGACTCGACACGGCGATCGTTAGCCTTACCTTCGGGAGCGCTGTTGGGAGCGACGACCGATCCTACGATCGCCTCCGCGAAATAAAACCTGAAGCAGCCTGGCTCATGTCCACTATGGTCCCAACGAGCCAGGTGTACAAGGGTTGTAGCCCAGCGATGTGCTGGTCACCGGGTTCGGCGGAGTGGGCGGCGTCGCCCACGGCACGTTGTTGAAGTCGAAAAAGTCCAGCAGGTTCGGCTGCGCGGCATCACGGGCCGTCAGGTACTGGTGGTTGCCGATGAATCGGTCTTCGACAAAGCGAATCACCGCCGTATGGTCCATCGGTATGTTGGAGACATAGTGCCGCCGGGCGAATGGTGAGACCACGAAGTTGGGCAAGCGGAATCCCAGCTGGGCGGCAAAGCCCTGTGCGGTCGCCGCATCCCCTGCATGGGCTCCCGGGTCACTTGCCAGCAGATCACAATGGATGGTTGGGGCGCCGCCGGTGGGCAGGCACGGATTGTAGACGTCAGGATTCACGGCGATGCTTGAAATATCCGGAATCGTCCCCAGCGAGGAATCGGTATTGTCGTTCGAATGTCCAGGGACCGGCGGCACGTGGTCATACGGGCCGCCGCCCTCGTCGTAGCTAAAGAAAAATGCAGAGTCATTCCACGATGAACTCGCCATCAGGGCGTTGACAAGATGTGCCACTTCCGCCTGCCCGGTCAGAACAGATGAGCCTGATCCGGGATGTTCATCGTTGACACCAAATCCTGCTTCGATAAAAGCAAAGCTGGGCAGCGTGCCGTTTTGCAGGTCGCTGTAATACTGTGACAACGGGGCAATCTTGTTCGGGTCGATGCAGAAAGAGTTGGACGCATCGCCCACAACGCTCGATGCCACGGTCGGGGATGTGCAGGCTGCGTTGGTGGGGTTTTCGTACAGGTATTGATACGAATAGCTGAAGTGGGTGAACGTTGTGGCGGGGAACTCGGTAACTCCGCCCGTGCCGCAACCATCTTCGCTGAGGCAATAACCGTCGGTATCGGTGTAGTACAGTTTCCACGAAACTTTTGCTTTATCCAGCACCGAGAAGATGGTCGCCATGCCTAGCGTGGGTAGATGATCGTCTTTACCCGGATCGAAAACCAGGCCTTGTGTCGTTCCGCCGCTAAAGGTTGCAACGCGGTTGGGAACACTTTTGCTGGCGACAGGCGAGAACCAGCGATTCGATACCGCGAACTGCGACGCCATGAAGTAGTAATAGTTCAGGAAGTCCTGATCGTAGTAGCCCATGGAGCGCTGGCCTGTGAGATCGGTGAAGCTGCCCGAACATTTCCCGGAAGCGGCGCAACTCTTGGCAAAGCCCTCCGCTGTATGGACAAACCCGTCCGCGTTGATGGGACGCGTAGTTAGAAAATTGTAACGATTGATATCTCCGTAGCTTGCCAGCCAGTCAGAGCTGTCATCATCGATGCACGTTGACGCGAACTTGAAGAGCGAGAACGAAGTGCCTTCGTCGTCCTGCAGGCTGATCGAACCCAGCTGGTCGTCAATGCCATCCACTTCGTAGTCTTTGCCGTCATCGCCGATATTCCACCCTTGTGTCTGGCGGTAGGGGTTCAGCATGCCGAAATAAGAGTCGAAGGTGCGATTCTCCTGCAGCATGAAGATGACGTGATTGATCGATTGAACGCCGGCCGAGGGTTTTACTGTGAGGATGGCGGTCGCCGAGGCATTACCCCCGTTGCCGGTAGCATTCGCAGTATAGGTCGTGGTCGCCGTGGGACTGACGGACTGCGTCCCACCTGCGGCGTCGAGTGAGTAAGAGCTTTCATCTGTTCCCGTTACGGTAACCTGCGTGGCATTGGTTGCGGTTACGATCAACGTTGACGAACTACCCGAAAAAATCGAAGTGGGATTGGCGCTGATGGTAATCGTCGCGGCGGGTTGTGCGGTTACGGTGACCGTCACATTGGCTGTAGCGTTTCCGCCGTTCCCCGTGGCGTTGGCAGTATAGGTTGTCGTAGTGGCCGGAGAGACGGAGACGGTTCCACCGGTCGCCGACAGCGTGTAAGAACTGCTGTCTGAGCCGGTGATCGTGACCTGGGTGGCATTCGTTGCCGTCACCGACAGGGTTGAAGAACTGCCAGCAGTGATCGATGTTGGCTTGGCGCTGATACTTGCCGTTGCCGCAGCGGTCACCGTAACCGTAGCCGTGGCCGTCGTCTTGCCGCCGAGCCCGGTCGCGGTGGCGGTATAGGTGGTTGTCGTTGCCGGGCTAACCGCCTGCGTTCCGCCTGCCGCCTGCAGGGTGTAGGAGTTGCTATCGCTACCAGTGACGGTGACCTGCGTGGCATTGGCCGCGGCGATCGTAAGTGTAGACGAGCTGCCGGAAGCGATGGAAGTTGGATTAGCGCTGATGCTGACCGTCGGTGCGGCGGTGATTGTGACGGTAGCGGCGGCCGTGGTCTTGCCGCCCGTGCCGGTTGCCGTCGCCGTGTAAGTGGTGGTGGCTTTGGGACTGACGGTCTGCGTTCCGCCTGTCGGCTGCAGCGTGTATGAGCTGCCGTCACTGCCACTGATGGTGACCTGGGTCGCGTTTGCCGCCGTCACGGTAAGTGTCGAGGGACTGCCGGAAGCAATGGCGGTCGGGTTCGCGTTGATGCTGACCGTTGGTGCGGCGGTGATTGTGACGGTAGCGGCGGCCGTGGTCTTGCCGCCCGTGCCGGTTGCCGTCGCCGTGTAAGTGGTGGTGGCTTTGGGATTGACGATCTGTGTGCCGCCAGTCACGCCCAGCGTATACGAGCTGCTATCCGATCCGCTGATGGTGACCTGGGTCGCGTTTGCCGCCGTCACGGTAAGTGTCGCGGGACTGCCGGAAGCAATGGACGCGGGACTGGCACTGATGGTTACCGTAGGTGCCTTGACGGCAGTGACGGTGACAGTAGTCGAGGCCGTCGCCGTGCCTCCCGATCCCGTCGCTGTGGCGGTGTAGATTGTGGTTTTCGCCGGACTGACAACCTGCGTTCCGCCGGCAACCGGGGGGGTGTATGAGCTGCCATCTGTTCCGGTTACTTTCACCTGTGTCGCGTTGCTGGCTGTGACAGTAAGTGTCGATGAAGAGCCGGCGCTGATAGACGATGGACTGGAGGAGATGCTTGCCTTCGGCGCTGCTGCTTTGACCGTGAGGTTGATCGTCGTGGTCGAGGCTCCCTTGCAGTTATCCCACTCTTCGACGACCGTGTGTTGTGAGCCTGGCGAGAGGGTTAACTCGTAATTCAGGCTGTGGCCGCTTACGACATAGACCTTCACGTTATTCACGTAAATGCCCATGGAAGCGACGCCTTTGGCACAACTCGATGCGGTGGCCGTGGCTACATAGTGTACGGGTGAAGTCACAGTGGCGCCGCTTGCAGGGCTAGTCACCGTGACCCCAGCAAAGGCGTGGGCCGCAAACAATAGCAGGGTCAGGCACAGAGAATGGAAACGCTTCATCGAACCTACCTTCGGCAATCCATTGCAACCAGGCACTAGAGCAGCTTCGCATCCTCGCCGCAGCGAGCAATCCTCGCCGCAGCGAGCAATCCTCGCCGCAGCGAGCAATCCTCGCCGCAGCGAGCAATCCTCGCCGCAGCGAGCAATGGGTGTAGCGAGCAATGGGTGTAGACCGATGCTAGAGCATTTTCACAAATACTGTGATGGGGTGGGAGTGGTTATGTGCAGGTGTCCTTTTACGGAACACCTGCGACCAAAACATATTCTTCCCTTACACCCTTTGTGAAAATGCTCCACCACACCACAGCCATTGCGAAAATGCTTTAAGACGAACCGCGAGGCCTTACCAGAAGGCCTTTCCTGGCCTCTGCAGGTCAGCCGGTGCGTAGCTGGTTCTTCGGGGCCTTGTTACGGAACTTGGATCGAGGAGGGAATGTATTTATTGTTTCTGCGATAGGAAGGGTTGTCAACCAGTTCGTGGGGGCGTTACCGATGCCCGTTACCCGGCCAATCCGGCGACCGAGATTGAAAGATACAGGGGCGGCGAGGCTCTGAAGAATCCCGCCGCCCGTTGTTCTTTGGGCTTACTGCATCGACGCCGGCGTGCATGGATTGTGGCCCAGCGAAGATGCAGTCACCGGAGCCGGCGGACTTGGTGGTGTTGCCCATGGAGCGCCGGTGAAGTCGAAGAAGTCCAACAGGTTCGGCTGCGCGGTCACGCGGGGTGTGAGGTGCGTAGAGCCGCCTATGAAGCGGGTCTCGACAAACTTCAAAATGGCCGTGTGGTCCATGGGTGCATTGCCGACGTAGTGACGCCGGGTAAAAGGCGACACGATCATATTCGGTGTGCGGAAACCGAGTTGCGCGGCAAGGCCCCTGACCGTCGGGGCATCTGTGGATTTGGCTCCGGGGTAATCGGAATTGAGATCGCAATGCGTGGTTGGCTTTGAGCCGGGCGGCGGCAGGCACGGTTTGTAGCTATCCGCATTGACCGCGATAGTTGAGATATCAGGAATGCTCCCCTTGAGCGACGCAGACGTGAAATCGTTCGAGTGGCCGGGCACAGGCGGCACGTGGTCATAGGGTCCGCCGCCCTCGTCGTAGGACAAGAAGAAGACTGAATCGCTCCAGGAAGAACTGGTCATGAAGGCATTGATCACCTTGGCTACTTGCGCCTGGCCGTTCAGGATCGATTGACCTGACCCTGGATGCTCATCGTTGTTCGCATACCCCGCCTCAATAAAAGAGAACTGGGGCAGTGTGCCATCGGTCAGATCGCTGTAGTACTGCGAAAGGGGCGCGATATGATCGGGATCGACGCAGAACGAATTGGTCGAATCACCCACGACACTCGACGGCTTCAGGATTCCGGTGCAGCCGGAAGATGTTTTGCTCGGGTTGGTGCGCAGGTAGTTGAAGGAGTAAGTCAGGTTGGAGAAAGTGGTTGCAGGATAGCGGCTCATGCCGGTAGTGGGGCACTCATCGTCGCTGGTGCAGAAGCCCTGCGTGACGGTGTAGTAAATCTTCCACGAGACATTCGCCTTGTCGAGCTCATTGAAAATGGTCGATATGGCCAACTGGGGCAGGTGATCGTTCCCACCCGGATCGAGAACCAGCCCCTGGGTGGTACCCCCGGTGAAGGTTGCAATGCGGTTGGGCACGCTCTTGCTCGAAAGCGGCGAGAACCAGCGATTTGCGATCGCGAACTGCGACGCCATGTAGTAGTAGTAGTTAAGAAAGTCCTGGTCGTAGTAACCCATGGCGCGTTGGCCGTGCAGGTCTGTGAAGTTGCCAGAACAGGCACCGGTGCTAGCGCAGTTCTTGGCGAAGCCCTCGGCCGTGTGGACGAAGCCATCCATTTTGATCGCACGCGAAGCGCTGAAGTCGTAGCGGTTGACACTGCCGTAACTGGCTAGAAAGTCTGAACTGTCGTCGTCGATGCAGGTGCTCTTTTGTTTGAACAGCGGTATCGCCACGCCTTCGTCGTCGAGATTACTCTTGCTCAGCTTGTCGTCGATGCCATCGATCGTGTAAGTGTTGCCGTCGTCGCCCACATTCCAGTGGTTAGCCACGCGGTAAGGGTTAAGCAGGCCGAAGTAGTTGTCGAAGGTGTGATTCTCCTGCAGCATCATGATGACGTGGTTGACGGCTGAGGCACTGCCGCCGCCCCCGCCACCCGAGGTTCCCACGTTCACGGTAACCGCCGAAGAGACCGGTCCGTTGGTGCCCGTCGCCTGGGCGGTGTAGGTAGTGGTCGACGCCGGCGTGACGGTAACGGTGCCCCCGGTCGTCGCGAGAGAATAGGAGCTGCTATCTGTTCCGCTTACCGTGACGGCTGTGGCGTTGGTAGCCGTCACCGTCAGAGTGGATGAATTTCCCGAAGTAATCGAAGTTGGATTGGCGCCAATCGCAACCGTGGTGGCGGTTTGCGATCCTGTCACGGTGAGATTCAAGGCCTGGAAGGAAGCCCCCTTACATTTGTCCCACTCTTCCACCACCGTGTGTTGCGCGCCCGCGGACAGCGTGAGTTGAAGATCGAGTTTTGCCCCGTTGACGACGTAAACCTTCACGTTGTTCACGTAGATGCCCATGCTGGCTACGCCGGCGGCGCAGGAGGGGGCGGTGGCGGTCGCCACGTAGTGAACCGGTGAAGTCACGGTGGAGCCAGGCGCAGGGCTCGTAACACTCACGGCTGCCAGGGCAGCCCCTGGGGCCATTAAAAATACCAGAAAAGCACAGTTAACCGTTTTCATTGCTCTACCTTCGAAAGAGGTCACAAGCTCGCGCTGTGGGGGGGGGGGATACATATGCCCGGCCGGCTGGCTATGCACTTGTATTTGCACTGCAGGTACGGCTGTAACTGGTTCCGAAGGGGGGTGGGAAACCGGAGAAATAGCTAAAAATACTTCAAAATAGCTTAAAACTACTCAGTATTCGATAACTTCTTTTCGATGACCCTGGAAACCTATGCCCGAGATGAGCGATTCGTCAGCGGTTTAATCTTTAATCAATCGAAAGTAATTGTCAACGTGAACCTTTGTTCACCTCTTGTTTATATTGTGCTAGGCAAACATCGGGGGGAAGGCAGGTGGGACCGAGGCCACAGATCGCCGGCCATCCGTAGCCCGTCGGGGGGGAGGACTACTTGTGCGGACCGCACGGGACAATGTGCAGCCAAGGTTTTGCATGCATTATGATGAGCATCATCGTTAGAGCAGAACCAGCACAACTGCACTCAGCGGCAAGGACGCTTGACTGGATTTTTCATCAAGAAAAGTTCAACTTCCCTGATACCGGCCGGGTATAACGATGCTGGTTGCGCTCTAGAAGCTGTGGATCCCGCCGACACTCCAGTGTCAGACCGTTCCAGATGACGTTGATATCTACTCCGAAAAAGTGAAGGGAAAATTTCATCATGGTTGCAAAACGAAACGCTGCCGCAGTTGTGCAATTAGCGGTACTTCTGGGCCTCGCTGGTCTTGGGACGGTTCGCGCTGTTGCGCAGACAGAAACCTGGTACCTGGATCCTCATCACTCCGCCGCGCAGTTTTCTGTTCGCCATATGGGCATCTCCACGGTCAGAGGGACCTTTGCCAAGGTAGGCGGCGTGGTGGTGGACTCGGCTGATGTGGCCAACGCATCTGTCGATGTGACGATCGATGCTGCTTCCGTGGATACCCGCGTGGAGATGCGCGACAAAGATTTGCGCAGCGAAAATTTCTTCGATGTCGCTAAGTTTCCGAATATCACCTTCAAGTCGAAGAAGGTAGAGGCGGCTGGTGCAGGAAAGCTGAAAGTAACTGGCGATCTGACAATTCACGGAGTCACCAAAGAGGCTGTTCTGGACGTGGATGGCCCGACCGCTCCGGTCAAGGATCCGAGAGGCACCCGCCATCGTGGCATTTCAGCAACCACGTCCATCAGCCGGGCGGATTATGGTATGACTGCGGACGCAGGCATGGTGGGAGATCAGATCGCAATCCAACTGGATGTGGAATTGGTAGACAAGGCGCCCGGCGCACCGAAACCTGCGTCAGGCAGTGTGGCTTCGGCAGGCAAGTAAAGACTGGAGCAGTTTTGCAATTGGTGAGCTCGGAAGAGCCCGGTCAACGGTTTGGCGCTTGCGAGCACTTCCATTTCCTGCCGAAGCAGGATGCCGGTCATCCGGAATACGTTGCATTGCCTGAAGGATGGGGACCTGTGTTTATTACGGAAGGGAAGAGCTGAGCGTAGGCACTCAATGGAGTGACGGCATTTGCGCCTGCTGCACCTGTTGTACCAGGATGATCGGCGGATGGGCCGGTTCCGTGTCGAGGTCCATTTGCCGCTGCATCACCCTATTGCGTCCTGCGGCCTTTGCGGAATAGAGCGCTTTGTCGCAACTGCGGAGCAGGTCGTTGATGTTTTCCGGAGGGTCGGCCGCGGTGACGACTCCGGCACTGACGGCGAGGGAGAGGGAGGCCAGCGCTCCGGCGCTCCTTACGGTCTGAGGCGACAGCGAAAGTGATTCGACGCTGCGCCGCATGCGTTGCGCAACCTGCATGGCCTGCTCCGCGCAGGCTCCCGGCAATAACACAATAAATTCCTCGCCGCCCCACCGGCCTAGAATGTCGTATTCACGCACGGCTGCCCTGAGTTCTTTCGACACAGCGCGCAGCGCGGTATCCCCGCCCTCGTGTCCATGGAGATCGTTGATCTGCTTGAAGTGGTCCAGATCGAGCATGATCAGCGATACAGGCTCTTTGGCGCGCGCACTGCGCATCAGCTCCTGCTGACAGGAAAGGAGGAAAAACCTGCGGTTGTACAGGCCGGTCAAAGGGTCAGTGCCCGCCAGCAGTTCAAGATCGAGGCGAAGCCGCATGCTGGCCATCCAGAAAGTTGAGAAGCCAAGACCGAGTGCCGTCGCAAGAAATACGATTCCGGCCGCGAGTTCCAGCGGATTCGTTCCCGCTCCGCGAACCGACAAGACAATGGCTCGCAGGATATTGAAACCGGCGAAGTTGGTCAGAAGGCATATGCTTAGCCAGATGGATGCCGCCATACCCTTTCTGCAGTGCCTTTTCAGGTGAGCGGCGGTTTCGAGCGCCTGCAGTGCAATCGTCACAGTAAAAACGATCAACGAAAGTTGGTCTGCGCGGTGAACCCACTGAAACACGGGGTAGAGCGTCGCCTGTGTCGCAAGCAAAATCAAGCCAAATCGAGGTAACCGCGAATCGCTCCCGGTGATTTCCAACACGCTCACCTGAAGCAAGACATATGCCAGCAGAAACAAGGTGTTCGCGATGATGAGAGAGAAGCCGGGCGTTTCCGCACGCACGGCAATAATCGCCGCGGCGGCCAGGGTACCTGCGATGAACGAGCAGGCCAGCCAGCCGAGTCCCTTGAGTACAGGGCTGCTCAAATGGGCGATCAATAGCCCAAGGCAACCACAGCTCATAAGAATCGAACCAACGACCAGAACGTCTTGAGTTCCCATCAGCCCAACATTGCGCGAAGCCGTCTTAGGCTCGCTTGTGGAGAAAGTGAAGTGCAGACCGTGTCGCGCTTTCCTGACCTGGACACGGTTCCATAGATTGTCCGTATCAACGTACTGTAACGACAAAGGTGATGATTGTCACAACGTTTTTGCGGAGATCCGTGACATGAAAGACGTAGCCTAATCACGCTCCGGTACCCGCCAATCAGGCGAGTCCGACGCGGCAAACGATGCGCTCTCCTGGCGAGCCAATGGGCCACGGCCCGGCGAGCCATTTGCCATGAGTATGCAGAAAGATAGTTAGTTAGAAAAACGTTAATAGTTAGAAAATCGCCAACAATTTGATGACTAAAGCTCTTCTTTGATCTCGAAGAAAGGAGGCCAGCCACCTTTTCTCTGCGACCCTCAAGGAGGCGCAGGGCGCAAGTAGCTTTGGTTTCCACTCCCGCTGGCTCGCTTCCTCTTCTACTGCCTCTTCGGGCTTAAGGTACTTGATCAGGACGACTTCATTCCCTGTTTCACCGTAGATCAGTTCGTCGATGATCTTTTTCGTCACAAGAATTCCAAATCCGCCGGGCCGGAGTCCTTGTTTCTCACGTATGGCTGCGTGCTGGATCGGGTCCGAGGCGGGATTCATGATTGCGGCGTGCGGTACTTGATCGAGGGAAAAGCCTTCACCGGGATCCTTCACCCGGCAGGCCACCATATGCTTGGCGCGAAGGTAGGAAATTTCCACGTGCTGTGCCGTGTCGAAACGGGCGCCGTGCTCAATGGCATTCATCAGCATCTCGCGGAATGCCAGGCCGACTGCGTCTTTTTCCTTAAGCGGAAGATCGGCCATTTCATGAATAAACTGCACTAGCCGGTCCGCCGTCTTACGGTCGCAGCGCGCGATCAGATGCATCAACTCCCTGGTAGCCGAACGGATCTCAATCCCTTCATCCCATACGGGCCCTGTGGCCGCCAGCAATAGCATTTGTTCAAACGTGGCCATCGAATACGGCTCAGAAAAATAACTGAAGGCTCGTTCGCGCATGGCGGCGATTACATCAGCGGGTGTGCTTTGCCCGGTGATGATGATGAGGCGCACATGGGGGCGCACGATGCGGATTTGGCGCAACAGTTCCACGTCCTGCTTGCCGGAGGTTTCGTCTCCGGTCAAAACAAGGTCGTACGGCCTGGTCTTCAGCATCTCGAGTGCAGCCATGTTGTTGGCTGCGTGTGCGATCTTCCACGCGGGTAGTACTTTGCCGACAGCAGAAGTCACTTTACGGTCGGAGCCGACCACGAGCACTGTTCTTTCAGGCTTTGCTTTGCTAGCGTCGCCGATAGATCACCGCCTGCGCTCCATCATATAGGCCGATACCCGCGGGTTGCGAAACTGGGCGCGGCCCTCTTTTTTGCCGGCGGCTTTGCAGTGGGAACGAAGTACAGGGCTGACCGTACTGCGGAAGAAGGATTCTGAATGCGCGCGATTTATCAAATCAGCCTACCGGCTTGCGCCTATCAGCCTACCGGCCACGCCTGTGCGCCGTCTTACGCCAGTTGTCCGCCATCCACAAAGAGAAGGACGCCTGAGACATAAGCCGCGTCGTCTGAAGCAAGAAACAGAGCTGGACCGGCCACCTCTTCTGGCAGACCCATCCGGCCCAACGGCACCACTCCTGTTTCCGGGTGATACTTCGCCTGGTAGATGGGGTCATTGAAAATGGGCGCGGAAAGGCGGGTACGGATAGCACCCGGGCCGACGGCGTTGGAATTGATGCCGTATTTGCCCAACTCGCGAGCCAGCGTTTTCGCGAGAAGAAAGATGCCGGCTTTCGATGCGTTGTAGTGTGCCAGTTGGGCCTCCCCGTCCCAACTGTTGGTGGATGCCATGAAGACCAGCTTGCCCTTTCTGCGCTCCACCATATTGGGTACTACGGCTTTCGCAGCGAGATATGCCCCGCGGAGGTTCACATTCATCGTGTCGTCCCATGTAGCCGCGTCGAGGTCCAGAAAATAGGCTGCGGGCGCGATTCCGGCGATGTACATCAGGATGTCTATACGGCCATACCAGTCCAGCATTTGCTTGGCGGCGGCTTCCACCTGGGCCTGTTCACGGACATCACAAATCACACCCTTGCATTCGCTGCCCTCAGCGCGCATTTCCTCAACAGTGGCCGCCAGCACGTCTGGATCCACATCGGCGATCACGACCTGAGCACCTTCGCGCCCCAGCCGCATGGCGATGGCCTTGCCGATTCCGTGAGCGCCGCCCACGACAAATGCTGCCTGATCCCTGAAACGTGCCACGCCGTTCGTCCCCCGACTGTTCATGCGCAAAACCCCTCCGTATTGCAGACTATCTCCAAAAAGTTTTGTTGAAAGAGAGAACTCACCTGCCGAACTGTCGAAGGTGGTGGTCGGTGTGCAGATAGCCCCACCGCATCCAATCCGCTTTTGACATCTTGCCGAACATTGGATGCTGCACGAACGGTGTGGGCAAGTCTGTGCAGAAGCGGCGCATGATCGAGAGCACGGCGGCAACATCCTGCTCAAAGTCGGTGGGGCGCGACCCGCCCTTGCCCTGTTCGATCTCAGGACGGGTAGCCACACCCTTGGGCCACGGCGTGGGTAAATGCAAAGCGCACCACTTGATTACGGTTCGCTGCAGCAGGCTGTTCGCCGGGCTGGCGAACTTCTCCCTCAGGGGGCACTTGTAAGCATCGTTTAGATGACAAACCATCTGGTGAACCGACATGGAGCCCCAGTGCGCCTTGTCGGTCGGCGCGAGAGTAGCGACGCGCAGGCAAAGAGATTGATAATCGGCACGGTTGCTCAGGGTTTTCACGCTTGCGCCTCGGTTTCTTCTCAGGGGAGAAGTTCTGGTTCACTTTGCAGCGACACGGTGGCATGCGGACTGTATCTTGCCGGAGATGGAATCGGAGTACAAGGTGACCGCACCGCTTGCCTCCCACCAGATGTAAGGGCCTGCTGCGTAGCGCGCGCCGGAACCGGAGACCACGTTGGCGAATACGAGGGACGTGTCGTGAATGGGAACAACCGCGAGGCTGTTTCCTGCTCCGTTAATGTATTCGACGGGAAAGCAGTCGCAGGCAGACCGATGGCTGTGGCCCGCCCGTCGCATTGATATTGCACGGTGCGCCGCGAGAGTGGCCGGCCGCGCTTGAGATGGAGCGTCAGGTCGGTTGTTTCGGCCATGGCGGTTGGGAGCAGCGCGGCTACTCCCAACAAGATCGATGTCCACTTTGCTTGCATGCGGATCTCCTTTACCGAGGATGCGCACCTTACCCATCAGAGCCGACTGCCACCACAAAGTACTGCACATCTTCCTGGCCTGGATTGATCACACCGTGAATCTCATTGGAGTGAACAAAGGCCGCGGAGCCGGGTCCGATGGCGGAGGTTGTCCCGTTGATCGTTACGGCGAGAATGCCCTTCACAATAAGAAAGAGTTCTTCATGCACGTGACGATGCGGAGGGTGGGGCGAGTCTCCGGGAACCAGGGTCGTTTCGTGGATCTCGAGGTGGTCGCCCGAATGAGTAACGCCATCGAGGATCGCCCTCGACGAGCTCAGCCCCGATTTCTTGACCGGCAGGTCGCTGTAAGGCTTGATGAACGAGCTGAGTGCCGAGCTGTCTGCTGCGAACGCCGAAGAAGCCGCCAGCATAGGAATGACCTGCAGAAGAGCGCGCCTGGTTGCTGACATGGAAATCCCCCTTTTTGATCACCTGGGAAGCATTACGCGTGTTTAGATGCTCCGCGAATTAGAACAGGGTTTGTTATAGCGTGGCAGATTGTCTAAATCAAGGCGCGCGGATCTTTAAAGGTGCTGCGACCCCAGGATTTTCGTTCGTGAAACGGTACGGTGGGTACTCCACACTGCGCGTTTCGCTGGTACTATCGTCGGGAGCAAAAATGGACGGGTGCAATATGTCATTTAAGCCGAATCGCCGTAGCTTCCTCATTGCAAGCGGAATAACCGCCCTTGCTTCGACCAGAGTTCTTGGTGCAAACGATACCCTTCGCGTTGGTGTGATTGGAGCGGGTGGCCGGATGAGAGACCTGCTGAATGCCGCCGACAACTCGGGTACCGGGTTCGACATTGTGGCCGTGAGCGACGTGTACGGGCCGCGGCGTGATGAGGTGAAGGAGCGTTCGAAGGGACTGGCCACGACGCATCTCGACTATCACGAAGTGCTGGCAAAAGACCTCGACGCTGTGATCATTGCGGCTCCCGATCACTGGCACGTGCGCATGGCGGTGGATGCTCTGGCCGCCGGCAAAGACGTCTACCTGGAAAAGCCGGTGACCCATACCATTGAAGAGGGAGCCACTCTTTCCAAAGCCGTCCATTCTGGAAAGCAGATTCTGCAGTGCGGTATGCAGCAGCGCAGCTGGACGCACTTTCGCAACGCAGTCGATTTGATCCAGGGGGGTAGCCTGGGGCGTGTTGTGCAGATACGCACGTATTGGTGGCAGAACTATAACCAGGCCGGCCCGAAGCCGAAGCCGGTGGATACCCAGGCGCTCGATTGGAACATGTGGCTGGGCGGCGCGCCGGAGCAGGCGTTCACTGAAGAGAAATTCTACCGCTGGCGCTGGTTCTGGAATTTCGGTGGCGGCGCCATGACCGACTTGTTCACCCACTGGATCGATGTGGCCCAATGGGCGATGAAGTCGGATGAGCCGCGCCTGGTGCAGATGCTCGGTGACAAATATATCTTCGAAGAATGGGATTGCCCCGACACGGTGCAGGCGGCATTGCGCTATCCGGGATTCGATGTTGTCTATGAAGGCATGATGAGCTCATCGATTGACGATGGCGGACTGGAGTTTCGCGGCACCGAAGCAACGCTCAAAATCAATCGCAGCGGATTTGGGATTTATCGCGAAGGCGTGAACGATGTAAAGAATCCTGTTTTGAGTGAAGTGAGCTTCCGGGATGGAACCATCACTCATATGCAGAATTTCTTCGATTGCATCAAGACTCGCAAACAACCCAATGCGCCGGTCGAAACCGGGATCGCGGCGGCACGCGCCGGTCATATCGCCAACCTGGCTTACCGGCACACCGGGCAGATTACCTGGCCGCAGAAGGGCTGAGCTCGCTCGAGCGAATGCACTCTCGACGAGGGACGCGGTTTGGATCCGCGTCCCTCGTTGCATTGCGGCGCGATCCGCTACCCATACGGAACCTTTGGCCTTGCAGGTATTGTCTTGGATAGTGTTCTTTAACATCAGGTACGTATAATCGCGCTCGTTGAGAGGAAGAAATGACGACATCGAATGCAGTCCCTGTAACGCCTGAACGCATCATGCAATTCGCCTGGGGTTATGTTCCGCCGCTTGTGCTGGAAGCGGCGATCCGTCACCGGATTTTCGATCTTTTGGACGGAGGTCCTCGAACAGTCGCGGAACTCAGCAAGGAAACCGGCGCTTCACAGCGAGGGTTGGCTGCCGTGATGAATGTCCTGGTTGGTTTGAGTTTCCTGGCTAAGGACAAACAAGGTTTGTATTCGCTTACTCCGGAGAGCGCCGCGTTTCTCGTCAGCACCAAGCCCGGCTTTCAGGGAGGGCTCATCCGTCACTGCAGTGAACAGTTGATTCCCAAATGGCTTCATCTGAACGAAGTCGTAATGACCGGAAAGCCGGAGAAAGCAGTCAACCAGGAAGGACCTGGCAGTGACTTCTTCCAGCAATTCGTCAACGATATCTTTCCTTCGAGCTATCCGGCCGCACAAACGCTGGCGCGGCATCTGCAGGCGCACGCAACGGGCCCGATGCGCTTGCTTGATCTGGCAGCGGGATCAGGCGTGTGGGGCATCGCGATTGCCCAGGGGGTTGAGCAGGCTCGCGTGACGGCAGTTGACTGGCCGGATGTGATTCCTGTCACGCAGAAGACGGTTGCGAAATTTGGACTGACAGATCGCTTTTCATTTATCGCGGGTGATCTGATGGAAGCTGATTTCGGCAGCGGCCACACGGTAGCAACCCTTGGCCACATCCTTCACAGTGAAGGCGAAAAGCGTAGCCGGGCACTCATTGCTAAAACATTCGAGGCACTCGCCTCGGGTGGCACCATCGTGATTGCAGAATTCCTGGTGAATGCGGAAAGGACCGGTCCGCCGTCGGGACTGTTTTTCGCCGTCAACATGCTGGTGAATACCGATTGCGGAGATACCTACTCATTTGAGGAAATCAGTAGTTGGCTGGAGGAAGTGGGCTTCATGCATCCGCGAACTCTCGACTCCCCCGGCCCCTCTCCGTTGATTCTTGCAACCAAGCCATAAGCAGTCATAAAAACACAGCGGCCGCTCCCGTTCACCGGAAGCGGCCGCTGTGTTTGTTATAGAAAACGACTGGTGGCTCCGTTGTAGGTAGGGCCTTTAGGCGTTGGCTCTGGCAATGTACTGGTGGCTCTGCTGTGGGTAGGGCACGGCCTTTAGCCCGCGCCAATGCACATAATTATTTATGCTGGGCTAAACAGGCTGCGGAAAAACTCCATAAGTAAGCACAAAGGGTACAAATTGGGGGATAGAAAACCATCACCCGAGGCTTCCGGATCGCTCCTGGGGCATTCTGACGCGATGCATTTTTCATGCTTTCAGCAAAAGTGAGTTTTTCCGCAGCCTGTAAAGCCCATCTCTTTGACTTGGACAATTTGGCACGGCCTAAAGGCCGTGCCCTACCTGCTTGTTTCCGCCCAAAAAGTTCGCTGGCCCGCGAACGTAGGGCATGGCTTTAGCCATGCCCTACCCAAGGTGAACGAACGCCGGCAGAATGACTTTATGGCACCCTTGCATTCTGCAAGAGCGCAGGCGAAGAGTAATTCGTTAGTAGGCTGGCGGCGGTGGTGGGCCATGACGATAAACCTGGCTATAACCATCGCCGAAAGCGTGCCGGTAATCCTCGGCCAATGGCGGGGGTACGGGCGGATTGCGGAAGCGAGGGTGCCGGTTCGGATCGGGGGCAGCGCCGCGAGAAATATCACGCTGGGCTGCTTCGGCACCGTCATGGTATCCCTGTTGCGAAGCTTGAGAGTAAGCCGGTGGCGGTGGTGGAGGCGGCGGGTAGTACGGCCGTGGAGGAGAACACCCGGCGACTGCAAGGGGAATCCATAGTGCTGCCACTGCAAACGTTCGCTTCATGATGGTCCTCGCTGATACACCTTTCGGAAGGAACCCCAGAGAGAGAACAAGTGTTGCGCTGGAGAGCAAAAAGAAACCCATGGGCCACGAAGATATTTGAGGTGCCCTACATCTGGCCAGAAGCGGACAGATATAGGACACCTGGGGATTCGGACGAGCCCACAGTTCGAGCACTACTCAGATTCAGGCGAACGTTCCCGTTCGCGCGCGCCAAAGAGCGCCCAGAATAGGATCGATCGCTTGGTCTGGTGTATTCACATCGGGGAATTCGCCCTGGACGGCCGCGATGAGTGCGTTGCGCACGAACGGGACGTTTTCGAGAATGCTGCCGGTAAACGCGATCGACGGAGTCCAGGTGGGCTTCTTCGACGCAATACGCATGCGGCGAATCACCAGACGGACGAGATAGGCAAGCTCTTCTCCCTGCTGTTGCAGAACCGAGAGTGCTCTTGCATCTCCGCGTTCTGCGCATTGCACCACGACACCGGTCAGCGTAGAAAAATCGGGTGCGGGAGTGCTGTTTGCATAGGCCAACAACAGGTCCGGCGGAGATAGCTGCCAGAAGTCGAGCACGGCCTGCGATAACAGTGTCGGTTGCTCTTCATCTCTCGCAAGAAAAATGGCGCGCAGGCTCTCGAGACCAATACGATGTCCTGATCCCTGGTCGGCGAGCACCGGGCCGTAGCCTCCTGCACGGATCATCACGCCGTCACTGGTGCGTCCGGCAACATTGGAGCCGGTACCCGCCATCACGAGCACTCCAGCGCCGCCGGGAAACGCCGCCTCGAGTGCGATTTCCACATCGCCCAGGATGAGCAGCCCACCACCTACCCGCGACGTGATGGACTCGCGCAACCAATCCGTCACCAACGAAATAGTCTCGCCCGCGGTTCCGACGCAGGTGCGCGTCACCGCCGCCATGGAGATTCCCGTCTGTGCCGTTAGCTCAGCGAGCGCCGTCTCCAGGTTGTGGCTGGCGGTGGCTGCATCGACGCGCATACGTTTAATGCTTCCGGTGCGTACTCTGGCCAACTCGCGCGTCTCATCCGCGAGAACGTAGTCGGTCTTCGTACCACCGGAGTCCAGGGCAAGAAAAAAACTCATTTCGTCGTGTACTCCGCTTGCAGAGTGCGCGGCAATTTATGCAGCTTCAAAATAGGCCTCGATTTCTTCAAGAGTCTTACCTTTGGTTTCCGGCAAGAAGAATACAGCGGTTATCAGGTAGATCACAGTGAACCCACAGAATAGGAAAAACATCATGGAATATCCATACTTGCCGACCACGGGCAGAAAGATTCCCGCCAGGGTCGTCGAGACCATCTGGTTGATGACCAGAGCGACGCTCATGCCATTGGATCGTATGCGCGTCGGCATAAGTTCCGACAGCGCAAGCCATACGCAGACACCCGGTCCCAATGCATAAAACGCGGCAAAAGCGTAAAGCCCGAGCGCAACCAGCCAGCCGTGCAGAGCATTGGGTACGGGGCTGATATAAGCATGCTCAATCTTGAGCGGGGCTTTGCGGGCCTCATCGAGGTCGACGAATGGATTACGAAAAAACGCCTGCACTTTGCCCGAAGGCAGGCTCTTTTCCCTATCGATGTGCAAGGCTGTTTCGCCTTCATCCCCGGAGCGCAGGGGACTGGTGGTGGCGGTGAATCCGCCATAGGAGTAGATGACGGCCAGCGAGAGCTTGTCTGTCGGGAGCTCGCTACCCGGCAGCAGGAGTTTCGCTTGGGCAGCATCGAACTTGAATTGCAGCGTGTTCTCTTGCCCAACCATGGTCTGGACTGCATCGCGCACATCATGCCTGTCTCGCTCGGCGCGCAAAAACAGCGAACCGACAAAGAGCAGCGAGACAATGATGCCTGACGTTCCCAGGGTCAGTAGAAACTTGCGTCCCTTACGGTCTACCAGTGTCATGCCGACAATCGTCATGAGGAAGTTCACCGCGGTAAAGAGCACATAGCCCCAATGCGCGTACAGGTCCGATAGTCCGCTCTGGAGCAGGATGTCGGTGTTGTATCCGATGATGGAGTTAATGCCTGTCGCGGTATTGCAGAACAGAATGACGCAGGCAATCAGGAAGGGCAGAACGTACTTTCGCCGCAGGAGCGAATCCTTCACCTTCCCCCGCGCGGCCGAGGCATTCTGCGCCGCTACCGAGATCTGCTCCATCTCTTCCATTTCGTGTGCGGCCTGTTCGGGGCTTCGGGAGCGAAGCAGTGCCTTGCGGGCCAGCTCCTTTTGCCCTTTCCGGAAAAGCCATCGAGGGGACTCCGCAACAAACAGGCTGCCGCCGAGAAACAGAATGCCTGGAGGCATCGACATCCAGAAAATGCGCCGCCACGCCTGGTCCTTGACGCCGAAAATATCTGCCGGAGATGTTCCCTGGGACAACCCAGCCACGCGATAGCTGTAATAGATGCCAATGAGGGCTGCGGCAAAGATACCCAGTGTGAGCAGCCACTGGAAAGCTCCCGTACCTTTGCCGCGGTCCTTGGCAGAGAGACATTCCGCCAGGTAGAGGGGAACTACCATGCCGACGAAGCCCCCGCTGATGCCTTGCAGGAGGCGGCCGAAGAACAGCGGGACAAAGCCATGGGAAAGGGCGATTACGGGAATACTGATGATAAAGATCGCCCCGCTGATCATCATCAACGGTTTGCGCCCGAGCCAGTCGGCCAGCAGGCCGGCAAACAGGGTGGAGATCACGCTCCCCAGCAATACCGCGGCGACGATAATTGAAAGTTGGCCCGCGTTCAGCCCGGAAGTTGCTTCCAGATAGGGCAGCGCGCCACCGATGATGCCGACATCCACTCCATAGAGCAGACCGCCCAAGCCTGCTACGGCGAGCAGGAGGCGGTTATAAGAGCGCGTATGACTCAAATCGGCGGAAGTCTGCTCGGCGGAAATCGGCATGAAGGCGACACCAGGCAACGTGGATTGAACTACAGCAAGTAGAGTAACCTGTGGCGTCGCCGTCAGGCATCCTTTGGCCTGATTGGGGGAAAGAATGAGGCACGAAAAGAATGAGGCGCAAGGCCCGGGCTAACTTAAGCCTGGCTGGCTTTCAGTTCCACAACGGGTGGCCGAACACCCAGTTTGGCCAGAATCAAGTAAACGAGAAAGCCGGTTGCAAACGCGTAAAGCTCCGACGGATTATCTGCCTTGAGCCACGATGCCGGCAGCCCGGGGAGGCGTTCGGGGACACCGACGGCGAAGCCTGCTATCCAGGCGATGCAGCCGGCCCAGTTGATACCGAGGCGCGGTCCTGACCAGCGCCGGCCGGCCAGGAGGTAATCCGCCGCCATGGCGCCGCAGATGGGGCCAAAGGATGCCGCCACAATGCTGAAGAAGCCTACCAGGTTGTCGGCCACGCCAGTCAACGCGAGAATGGCGCTCAGCGTCACCGCACCCATGGTGGCTACGGGCCGTGAGGTCTTCGGCAACATGGTGCTGAAGCTGTTGGCCCCAATGAATGCGGAAAAGCACGTGGGCACCAGGCACGCGGCGGCAAAGAGAAAGAACATGACGGGTGCCAAAGCTCCCACGCTGGCGATCGTAGTGGTGTAGTCATAGCTTGGGGGGCCGCCGTTCCGGCCCAGGTAGCCGGCTACGGAAAGCACCGGAATACCGCCGCAAATCACCGCGCCGGCGACAATCCCCGTCAGGCCGCCAAGGACGACGTCTTTGCGGCTGCCATTGTTCATGCCGAAATCCGCACCGGCTGCTCCTGCCGTGGCAAAGAAACCGATGGTAACCAGCAGAGCGTTCAGGAAGCCGGCCATCGAATCATGTTGCGGGGGCTGGTAGTGGGCGATGCCGCTGCGGTTGGCCCACAGCACTACCAGAATCATGAGGAACGGAACCCAGTTCAGAATTTTGGCTATCTGGCTCACATAGTGGATTCCCTTGATGGCCACGTATCCCAGACTGTAAAGCCAAACGACCACGATCACGGTGAAGAGCGTTCGTGAGGTCTGATTCAGCCCATTCATGATGAAGTGCGTGGCTACCACCGCATCGACCGCGACCCAGCCCACCTGCAGAAAACCCATCAGCAAGCCCGGGACCAGATAGCCCCCCGTCGTGCCGAAGGTGGAAGTACCTACCACGTATAAATTGCGCCCCGTCTGCATGCCGAGCATGGCCGGCACGTAATAGTAAAGGCCAAAGCACAACAGCCCGGCCACCAGAAGCCCCCACATGGAGACGCCGACGCTAGCTGAGCCCAGTGTGGGCCCGGCTAGCCTCAGGTAGTAGCCGACAAAAAGAAAAATGCCGAAGTAGGCCGGGAAAGTGTTTTTGTACCAAGGTACCCGGCTCGTGGCCGGTACAGGGGTCGAGCTGCTCACGTAGGTGGGAACGCTGCGTTCCATGGGTCTCCTTGGCAGATAGAGTTAAATGGCGGTGTAGTCTCTCACGGAAAGTTCTGCGAAATGGGCTTCCATTTGCGGCCACACCTCCTGGTGGAGATCGCTCGCCGCCCATTCTTTCTGCAGTGCATGTTCGTCAAAGGCGATGCGGAGACTGTATTCGCCACTGTCCTTGTTTGAGCGCATGCACTCTACCGCATGAAAGCCTTTTTGTCTGCTGATCGCCGGCCTAAAGACTTCGGTGTAGGTCTTCTTCAGCGCCTCGGCTGAACCTGACTTCAATTTGACATCTACAAATAAGACGAACATTGTCACCTCACCATTTCAGATTGAATACATCGATTGCGGTGCCACCCAAAACCTTGTCGTACACATCGGGTGAGAGTTCGAGCGCCTTGTATTTGGCGAATTCTACCGGGACGTTACTCGGCAAATCCGCTCCCAGCATCACCCGGTCTGCACCGATGGTGTCGATCATCCAGCGAATGTCTTCACCGATGCACCAGGAGGTTTCGAGATACAGGTTGCCGCATACCGATGCTGCCACCTGCGCCTCCGCGGTGAACACGGCAAAGCCGGCGTGCGCAAGGATGATTTTCAAGTCGGGATATTTTCGGGCGCCGGGAATGCAGAGCGCAGGCAGGGAGAAGGGAATACCCGGGCCAGTATGTACCATGACCGGGACCCCGAGCGCGTGGGCCGTGGCAAATACGCGGTCACCATCTTCTGACAGTGGATTCACAGCGTGACCGATGGTGTGCATCTTGATGCCGACAAACTTCAGATCCTTGATGCAGCGCTCCATCTCACGTTCGTAGGCGTCGCGGTCTCCGTGCGGGGCCAGGCTGGCTAACCCAAAGAAGCGACCAGGATGCTTAGCGCATAGATCGGCAATGCGGTCATGGGTCTTCGAAGCCAGGGTCGCACCCGGGTATGGCTGCACGATCGTCGCGTCGACGTTGCACTCTTCCATGCGCCGCAGCATGTCTTCCTCTGTGCTGAGCAGGCCGAATACACAACATTCGCCCAGATGGGCATGGGTATCAATTCTCTTGGTCATGAATCCTCTTGGGTTGGAGTAATAGTTCGCGGGTAAATTGGAGACCGGCCATTATAGACGGTCGTTGATGGCTCTCGCTCCGGGAAGCGGGACGTCAGTGCTCTTGCTTCATGGCTCCCGGCTCGGTGTCGAGATTGTTCTTTTGTGCGGAAATGCCGACAATCTCCGTTCGAGATCAGCGGAACCGTTCTTCACGAAGGAGTGGGCTTCATGGAAGCGAATAGGCACACCGTCTCCCTTGCGGATCGCCGCCGTTTCGCCATTCACTTTCACCAGGTCATCACCGTTGAGTCCATAGTAAAGGAAGTGATGGCCGACGCCGCCCCCGGGCATAATCTGGCAACCGTATTGGTTTCGAAGTATGGGCTATTCTTGTGATCGGTGTCGGGATTCGGTCTCTTGTCTTCGCAAGGATCATGAGAGGCTGGATCGTTCATTCGTACGTCTTGTATTCATAAGGAATGATGATGACTTTTCTCGTAGCACGCTTTAAGCGTACCTGGGTGGTTGGGGTGCTGGTTTTCTCTACGGCCGTCATGGCAGGTCAGGCCGCGTGGGCGGCGAAGGGCGATCTCCGGGTGTACTCGATCGATGTCGAAGGCGGGCAGTCCACTCTCTTCGTGACCCCCACCGGGCAGTCTCTGCTCATCGATACGGGGTGGCCGGACAACGAGGGTCGCGACGCAGACCGCATCCTTGCTGCGACCAAGGACGCGGGTATCAGCAAGCTCGACTATGTTTTGTTGACCCACTACCACGGTGACCATAGCGGTGGCGTGCCTGAACTGGTCGACCGCATCCCCGTTGGCGCCTTTATCGATCATGGCGCCAACAGCGAAACCGAACCCGGCGGCCCGACGGACAAAGTTTATGCTGCGTATCAGCAGGTGCTGGCCACGGGCAAATCGAAACACATGGTGGCTCATCCAGGGGAAGTGTTGCCCATGACCGGCATGAAGGTGACGGTGATCAGCGGCGACGGCAATGTGATCGACCATTCGCTGCCTGGGGGCGGCGAAACCAACCCATACTGCAACGTTCCCGAAACCAAACCAGCCGATCCCAGCGAGAACTCACATTCCCTGGGCGTGCTGATCAACTTCGGTAAGCTCAAGCTTCTCGACCTGGGCGATCTTACCTACGACAAGGAACGGCTCTTCATGTGCCCGGTCAATCGCCTGGGACAGGTCGATATCCTGATTATTTCGCATCACGGTGTCAACTCCAGTTCCAGCCACGCCTTGATAGACGCCATTCATCCGCGGGTGGCCATCATGAACAACGGGGCGACCAAGGGAGGCTCACCGGAGGTGATCGACGAGGTGCTGAAGGCCCCGGGTATTGAGACCCTATACCAGTTGCACTATGCAGAGAAGGCCGGCGAAGGCCATAATACGGCTCCGGAATTTATCGCCAATCCGCAGGGCTCAGATCCCGGCAACTATTTCCTGCTGACCCTAAGCTGCCAAAGGCAGCTTTTCCGTTTACAACGCTGGGACAAAGCAAACCAAAGACTATGCGGCCAAGTAGAGACGCTTTCCATTGCGCGGCGTCAAACCTGACCCAACAGCCCTACGAGATCAGGAGAGAAACTGGAGGAGCCTAAGCTTTGATTGCAGTCGATTGGGGTACCAGCAACTTTCGGGCATTTCGGATCAATCGAGAAGGAAAAATTCTCGCGAGGTGTTCTTCGTCGCAAGGCATCTTAAGCGTCGTTGATGGAGATTTTGCATCAGCCTTGCGCACCCACATCGGCGCCTGGCTGGCGGAGGGGGAGAGACGCATCCTGTTGTGCGGCATGATCGGCAGCCGCCAGGGATGGGTCGAAGCGGAATATCTTGTCTGCCCGGTGGGCATCGCTGATCTGGCCAACTCTGTTGTCCAGGCGCCTTTCGATCAAGCGCCATTTGATGGAGTCGAAGTGTGGCTCGTGCCCGGCGTCATGGGGCCGGATGTCGCCGGTGTTCCTGAACTGATGCGCGGCGAAGAAACGGCGGCCATGGGTATGCTCGACCCGTGCGCCGGCGCCGGCTTCGTTTGTTTTCCCGGTACTCACTCCAAATGGATTCAGATGAGTGAGCGCAAGATCGTTAGCTTCACCACGTCCATGACCGGCGAAATCTACAGCGCTTTGCGGCAATGCACCATCCTCGGCCGCATGATGACCGGCAACGCCGCGATCGATAAAGCGGCGTTTCATGACGGAGTTGCGCGTTCTGCCGACTCCGGCGGATTGCTGCATCATCTATTTGGTGTGCGCACGCTTGCGCTGATGGGCCAGTTGCGGGAAGAAGCTTCCGCGTCGTATCTTTCCGGATTGTTGATTGGGCATGACGTGCGCGCCGCGATGCCCCAGGTGGGAAAAGTTCACCTGGTCGGTACGGCGATGCTTTGTGATCTCTATGCGCAGGCGATCGAGGCCTGCGGTGGCGCCGCGAGAATTGAAGACGGGGACGCGGCGGCGCTTGGGCTGGTTGCAGTAGGCCGGAGGTTGCAATGGATGTAAGAACATGGCTCGAACGCTGTCCCCTGGTCGCGATCCTGCGGGGCATTCAACCGGCTGAGGCTGGAATCGATTGGCGCCGCACTGGAGCGGGCCGGCATCAGCATCGTTGAAGTTCCTCTCAACTCGCCCAATCCGCTCGAAAGCATCGCCATTTTGTCGCGCGGCTTTGGCAACCGCATGCTGGTCGGGGCAGGAACCCTGACTATGGCGTCGCAGGTGGGGAACGTAGCGGCGGCAGGCGGGCAGTTGATTGTGACTCCTCATGCGGATACGGCCATTGTTCGCGCGGCAAAACTGGCTGGAATGTTTGCCTTCCCCGGTTTCTTCAATCCCACGGAGGCGTTTGCATTGCTTGAAGCAGGTGCGGATGCAATCAAGCTTTTTCCCGCAGAGGTGCTGGGTCCGCCCATGCTCAAGGCGCTCAGTGCAGTGTTGCCCAAGTCGACGATCGTGGTTCCAGTCGGCGGGGTCGATGCAAGCAATGTCGCACCCTGGATGGCTGCGGGCGCGCTTGGCCTCGGCGTAGGTTCGTCGATCTACAAACCTGGGGACGATGCCCGCGCCGTGGAAGGGAAAGCCCGAGCCCTTGTCGCCGCTGTCGCCCGCTTCAAAAACGGCTCGCAGTGAGGCTGGTCAAGAAAAGTAAAACGAGTGAACCCAATCATGAGAAGAAGAGACTTTCTCCGTTCCCTTGCTGCCATGGGTGTTGCGGGCGCCACGCAAGCTCTTCCGGCCTCCGCGGCGCCTATCCCCAAGATGAAGATCACGCGGGTACGTGCCTATTTGCCGCCGCAATCCCAACCCACTCTTCAATCAGAGCGACGTGGTGGTCACGATCGAAACCGACTGCGGGCATCACGGGCATCGGGGAGGGCGGTGCGAAGGATACGCTGTCGCAGTCCGCAGGCAGGCTGATTGGCCGCGATCCCCAATACATCGAGCGCCTGTGGCAAGACATGAATCGCGCATTCTTCTATCCGGCAGGGCGCGAAAGGACCGATGCCATCGGCGCCCTCGATTTGGCGCTCTGGGATATCAAAGGGCAAGGTACAGGGTCTTCCCGTCCATCAACTGCTGGGTGGCATGGTTCGTAACTATTGCGAGTGCTATAACACCGCCGGCGTCATCCCCGGGGTGGAGCTTGGCACGAGCATCAAGGATCGTGCCAAGCTCACCATGGACGCGGGCTATCGCGCGTTCCGCTTCGCCGCTATGGATCTGCCTGCCAACCATACGACCTTCAATACGCGCGAGCGCATTACTCACCTGCGCGATGAATGCACGCAGGCACGTGAAGGCGTGGGCAAGGACGGTGAATGGTGCATTGATTTCCATCAGCGCTTCGATCTTTCAGACGCCATTCGCGGCTGCAATGAGATCGAAGACCTGGCGCCGTTCTTCGTAGAAGACCCGGTGCGGACAGAAGCCTTCTTGCAGGATCTCCCCATCCTGCGCAGCAAAGTCAACGTACCCCTGGCTGCCGGCGAGGAGTGGGGTAACCGCTGGGACTTCAATCGTCTGGTCGAAAACCACGACATCGATTTTGTCCGCGCCACGCTGCCCAACGTGGGCGGCATCACGGAAATGATGAAGATCGCCGCAATATGCGAAACGCATTTCGTCGGCATCGTTCCCCACTTCACCGGACCCATCGCCACCGCTGCCCTGGTCAACTGCCTGGGCACGTTCTCCGGCCCTGTTCTGATGGAGTACAACTACCAGGGGCGCACCTTGCCCCATCTGCCGGTGTGTCTGGATTTCAAGGATGGAAAGCTGTATCCCAACGATCGGCCGGGTTTGGGAGTAGAGCTGGATTACAAGCAGCTCACGCAGATCATGGAAGTGACTGAACCCGTCACTGCGCGGGCGCAAACCTATTTCCGTCCGGATGGCTCTATCACCAACTGGTAGTCGGGCATAACAAGCAAATGCGAACGAGCCGAAAGCTGCAGACTTGTTCAGCAACTGCGACGGGTACCTATAAGCTTTGCAATCAATCCGGCTTGGGCTGCCACAGGTAGGGCATGGCCTTCAGGCCATGCCAACATCCCACAACCCTTGATGGCCTTCAGGCCCTGAGGTACGTTTTCCGTCGGTCTGCAGATGACTCTGAAGAGAAAACCGGACCCAGTGCCCTAAAAGCCCCTTTCAATGTTGGAGGCGTATTGGCACGGCCTAATGCTCGCAGCGGCGAGGATGCTCGCCGCTGCAGGTAGGCCATGCCCTACCTGTCTTTGTCTCGCTGCAAAAAAATCACTGGTTGACAACCCTCTAGCGGCCGCCGGGGAACCCTGATTCGGAGGCAGTCACCTCTGTGACGAAACGAAAGTCGCCAGGCCTGACACCGCGCCACAAGGCGAGACGGTATGCAGCCACCTGCAATGGAACGATGTCGAACAGCGGCGCGAGCACGGACGGAATCTGCGGCCATGGCACGAGCGCGGCTACCTGATCACGATTGTCTTGCGCATCCTTGTCCGGTCCAATCCAATAGACCATTGCGCCCGAAGAACGGATATCGTTTGCCAGCGCGCGATCAAGCGCGCGGGTGGCCGCGGGCGTACCGATGACGACGGCGCGAAAATTGCCGGAGAGTATCTCCGCCGGTCCGTGCCGGAACTGTCCTGAAGACATGCCGACGGCCGCTACTTTCGCGGTTTCATGCATCAGAAGAGCACCTTCGTGCACAGCGCCGAGCGCCGGTCCGCGGCCCAGGAGGTAGAGCGGGGCGCCCATGAGTAGCTCTTCCCATGTCTCGCTCGCCTGCAGGCACGCCTCGATATGCTCAGAAAGCGCGGGCAATGCCGCGTTACAAGCGTCAGCCAGTTTCGCGCTCCCGGCGCTCAGCACCTCTGTGGCCAGCAGGAGCAGGGTGAGCACGGTGCCGGTGTAGGTCTGCACGGCAATCAGATTGTCTGCCTGCGCGCCGATGGGTAGCGTGACGTCGGCGAGCTCTTCCAACCGCGAACCGGGTACATTTGTAACGGCGATGACCCTCATATCGGCCCGCCGCATTTTTTCCGCGAGCAACACGGGCTCGATCGACCCACCCGAGCGTGAGACCACCACACCCACATCTCCGGCGCGGAGAGAAGCGCTTCCATAGTGCAGCAGCTCCGCCGATTCGACCGCTTCTACTGCATAACCCTGCTCGCTTAACTGTACGACCGCCGGCGGAACGGCGAATAGGGAGCCCCCCATGCCGGTGAAGATGACTCGTCCGGTAGCTTTGCGAACGAGCTCCGCACACGCAGACAGTCTTGCGCCCTGATCGCTCGCATGAAGCGCCAACACCCCGTGATGCGAGGCAGGTTGAGAGAGGATATTGTCCAGCATCGGTATGCGGGTCATGGCTGCCGCCTGTTCAGCCATTCTTCCACCGGGCGCTCCGCCGTCGGCGTAAAGGGGAAGGTTACTTTGCGGCCCAGACCAGCCGAAGCGTAGGCGGCGTAAATGGCCTCCAGCACGGCTTTGCCGTCTTCGCCGGTAGACTGTGGAGCCTCCAGTCCGCGTATCGCGCGTGCAAAGTGGCGGAACTGCTGCGGCAGACCGTAATTCCACAGCTCTTCAAACACTGGATAGCTCCAGCCCGTGGTGGTCGGCGCCTTTTCGACCGCATAGCCGAATCCGTATTCACTGTAGGTTTGCAACGCGTTGCCCATGTGCAGGTTGGCAATCGTCAGGCCGCCCTCACCATAAATCTCGATGCGGTCATCCATGCCGCCGCGCCGAGCCCAGCTATTCTCAATCACGCCGAACGCGTTGCCCTCAAATTCGATCACCGTGACGGCTTCGTCATCGAGCTGCGTCTTGTCACCGTGCACGTAGGTGCCTACGTGTGAGAGCGCGCTCAGCATTTTGGGCCGGCCTAGAAACCACCAGGCGAACCCGATGCCGTGACTGCCGAGATCGAGCAGGGCCCCGCCGCCGGCGCGCTTTACATCCCAGAACCATTCGGCATGTGGGCCAAAATGCTTCTCACTCTGCTTGATGAGGTGCACTTTGCCAAAAGCGCCGGAGTCGGCCATTTCTTTCGCCTTGACATATTTCGGAGTAAAGAAAAGACCTTCGGCATAGAGCAGATGTACGCGATTGGCCCGGCAGGCCGCGATCATTCGATCGGCCTCGCTGAGCGTAACGCAGAGCGGTTTCTCGCAGATCACATGCTTGCCGGCCTGCGCCATGGCCACCGCCATCTCGCAATGAAGCGCATTTGGCGCAGTAATGGTGACGGCTTCAATCGCGGGATCATTGGCCAAAGCTCTGTAATCGCTGTAGACGCGGGCTATCTTGTATTTCTCAGCTAGGGCCTGCGCATGGGCCGCGGTTGGCGAAGCTACCGCCACCACCGACATCTCGTCAGGGATCATGCCGATGGCAGCCGCGTGGCCGTCCGCCTGAAATTGTGAGCCGATAATACCTACACGGACCGGACCATCTCTCATACTGACTCCTTATCGAGGTGATGTGATCGATCTAAGGGAAAAGTAACCGTGGGCCCACACGCCAGTTGGCGTGCACAGCGGTAGTTTCCGAAGGATACACTGCGAGCGCTTCCATAGTCTGGAAACAAACTGGCGGATACCGGATCAACGATGCTCTGTTACCCGGCGGTCAATTTGTGCCGGTGGAAGAGCATTTTCGCAATTACTGTGGCCTGGTAAGAGCAGCGAGGTGTGGTTTTCTTTGAGAGAGAAAACCACGTAAAGGCCGGTTGCTTAGCTCTACACCAATTGCGAAAATGCTGTAGCGGACCCACTTTTGCAAGGTTTCCACACCTCGATGCGGTGGCAGGGTAACCGAATTTTAATGAGCGCTTCTGACACCGAAGCTTACTATTCGGTCAAGGAGCGCAGATGCGAACCACGCCAGAGACTGTCTTCCACTACGAAGTTCAGAAGTCTGGAGATGAAATATCCGGCGCCATTACCACCATTATTTGCCACGGTGGGCTCGTTGGTGAAGACTCGGGCCAGGTGAGCCAGACGGTTAAGCCTCTCATTACAATGGGTCGCCGCATCATGATCGATCTGACCGATGTGAGTTACCACGATGCTACCGGCAGGGCAACCCAGGTGGGCCTTAAGATCTCGTCAGTGAAAGAAGACTTTTGCAAGTTGGAGTTTTTTAACCCCTCACCGCTACCGCGGGAAAAGAAACAGCGGTCGCTTGCATCAGGAACCTGGATGCATCGTCGGGAGCCACCAGCGGCGTTGGAGGCGGACCCGCTACCACATCAGCCGAAACAGCCGCGCCGGGATCGGGATTGATGCGGGGCTCAGCAGCCAGGTGACACTCTTTACCGCCTCCGATTTCGGTCGAACTCTGACAGCGAACAGTGACGGTATCGATCACGGCTGGGGAAGCCACCATATTGTTGCCGGCGGAGGTGTAGCCGGTCAGAACATTTACGGGGAGTATCCCGTGGTGGGTGCTAACCAGGCTAACGATGTAGGATCGGGACGTTTGATTCCAACCACTGCCGTTGAGCAATACGGTGGCACTCTTGGCCGCTGGATGGGTCTTTCCGACAGCCAGGTGCGCGAAGTCTTTCCCAACTTCGCCAACTTTGGCAGCAGCCCCTACCTTGGCTTGATGGGCTAGCCTTCATTTCTCATCAGTAGGGGGAGACGAGCGACGAGGCTGCTCGCTGTAACGAGGCTGTGTTGTGCGGTGGCTGGCGGCGCAACAAACCTTCGGGTGCCCCATCCTTGACGGTGCTTTTCCGGCAAGGGTGGGAAGCCACAAATCTCAGCGCACACTGTCGTGGTATCCCACCCTTCGCAAAGAAAAGCGAAGGATGGGGCACCCGCAGGTTTGTTGCACTCCCGCGCCACCCGATATCGAGCCGCGTTTCTCTATCCTTCTCAACCGTGTGAGAAATGCAGGCTAACTACCGAAACACTTGTCCAAATTAGCTTTTGCTTTTCGCCTCGCGCACCCCAAAGAGCTGGGTGGCCCATTCAAGCCTTCCGTTGGATTGAGTGGAGTTACCGCCGCAGCCGGCCCCGCACGAAGACGGCTCTCCGCGAACAAAACCGGTCTCTTGCGTTATGACCGACTGTCCCGGCTTGCCGTGGGAGGAGGCGGCAATGTATTGGGATGGAACACTAGTTCTGCTTCCCACCAGGCATCACGTTGTTGGTGATGCGGCGATCCGCTTCCCGGCGAATTTCCCAAGCGCTTGCAGCATCCTTCGGTGGTGCAGCCATTTCAAAATGACCGTAATCATCTTTGCCGCGCACCAGTTGAACGATCTGACGCTCCGCGGCATGCTGCACAACCTCGGGCGCGATATAGCGCACGGCCAGCCCCACACGCGCGTAATCTGACCTGTTTGCCCTGGAGCCGTGGGCGATGCCGATGTGGTGCAATGACATTTCACCTGGCTTCAGCGTCAACGCCACTGCTTTTGACTCATCCACTTCGAGCGCAATCTCCTGCCCGCGCGACAAGGCGTTGTCGACCGCGTAGGTCTCTCGTTGGGGCAGCTGCATTTTCTGGGTTGCCGGCATCACCTGCATGCAGCCGCTCTCCAGCGTGCTTGGGGAAAGAGCGATCCACGCCGTTGTGACTTGAGGAGGAGTCAGACCCCAATAGGCTCCGTCCTGATGCCAGGAGATAAACGCAGGATCTCCCGCGAATTTAACGAACCAATCGGAACCCCACACCAAAATGTTCGGACCGATGGCGCCTTCCACCGCATCGAGCACTCGGAGATGCGAGGCGATTTCGTACACCCAGGGAAGCATCAGATGGGTAAGGCCATAAATGGCGCGCCGCTCTCGCGGAATCATCTGATCTAACTGCGCTTTGTGCTCTGCTGTGTAGCTGTCAAATTGACGACGAAAGTTCGCTGTTTCAGCGTCGTTGAAAACGCGGAGCGGAGACAGATAGCCATTCGCTTCGTAAAACTGCTGTTGTTGCTGGCTCAGCTTTCCTGCGAGTGCGGCCATGGTCTTGCTCCTTTCTCACGTAGCTCGTCCGAGGGACAGCATCTCTGTTTGCCGCCTCATTATCTGATTAGGAGCAAGCATATAATTCCGTCCGAGACCGGGGCAAGCGAACTGCGACTTCGCGGGGAAGCTCTACCGTTGCAAAAAAGGCCGGAGGATAGCCGCCAACTGGTCTGGCTCTGCAAGAAAGGCGTCGTGCCCGTGCGATGAAGCCAATTCCTGGTTTTCGCAGCGAACCCCGGACTTGACCATGTTCGCCGCCAGCGCAGCGATGTCTGCTGGGGGAAAGAGCCAGTCCGACGAGATGCCGACCAGCATGACCTCAGCCTGGATGCGACTCAAGGCGGCTTCCGGGGAAGGGAATCCACGCGTGAGATCGAAGGTGTCCATGCTGCGCGTGATGGCCAGATAGCTATTCGCATCAAACCGCTCGACGAACCGCTCGCCTTGGTAGTCGAGGTATCCCGCCACGTCGAAACGTGCACCGCTTAACCCCTGGCCGTTCTGATGCGCAGAATCCCATGGGTCTTCGCCGCTACGGTCCGGCTTCCGCGCGAACCGATGTTCAAAAAGCTCAGCCGACTTGTAAGTACAGACGGCGAGGGCGCGAGCCATGGCCAGACCCCTATGCGGCGAATCCTCGACCGTGTAATTTCCGCCCTTCCACGCCGGGTCGAGCTGAATCATCTGCCGTTGCAGATGATTCAGGCCGAGCCCCATCGCCCCAAGTGGCGCGGCGCCAATGGAGATGACCTGCGCAACCCGCCCAGGAAACTCGACGGCAAATTGCAATGCCTGCATGCCGCCAATCGACGCTCCGATGATCAGCTTGAGGCGCTTGACGCTCAGCTTTTCCAGCAAACGCGCCTGCACGCGAACGATGTCGCGGATAGTCACCAGAGGAAAGTGGGCTCCATAGGACCGGCCGGTCATCGGATCAATGGAGCCCGGTCCCGTGGAACCATAACAGGACCCGAGCATGTTGATGCCGACGATGCATTGGTCACCGGCCTGAAGCAAACCCCCATCGGAAAATAAACGTGGCCACCAATCAGCCACCCGCGCCGAGCCGGAGAGCGCGTGCGCCACAAAGATGACATTGTCGCCCGCGGCATTGGGCTCGCCATACATCGCGTAGTGAAGAGTGGGCGCCTGTAGCACGCCGCCTGTTTCGAGGAAGAAGGGCTCCTCAGGAGCCCAGTCTCCCTCGAAACTGGGTGCGGCCGGCGCCGCGCTGGACCCAGAGCTCATCGTGCGCTTAGCTCTTCGACCGGCTTGGCTGCTTGCCCGTTGGCGGCCTCAATCGCGCTGTCGAGGTCCGCGAGAATATCGCGCACATCTTCAATGCCGACAGAGAGGCGCACTAACTCCGGCGAAACGCCCGTTGCTTGCTGTTCCTCAACAGTGAGTTGGGCATGCGTGGTGGATGCGGGGTGGATGACCAGCGATTTGGCGTCGCCGATATTCGCCAGCAGAGAAAACAACTTCAGTGAGTTGATGAGCTTCTTGCCCGCTTCGTAACCGCCCTTGATACCGAAGGTGACGAGGGCGCTCTGTCCATCGGGCAAATATTTTTTCGCTCGCGTGAAGTACTTGCTGGAAGAAAGTCCGGGATAGTTGACCCACGCGACGCCAGGGTGATTTTGCAGATGCTTGGCGACGGCGAGCGCGTTCTGCGAGTGCCGCTCCATACGCAGGTGCAGGGTTTCGAGACCCTGCAGAAAGAGGAACGAGCTGAAAGGGGCCAGGGCCGCGCCCGTATCGCGCAAGCCCTGCACGCGGGCTTTGAGAATAAAGGCCAGTGGGCCAAAGGCATCCACGTAGGAAAGTCCGTGGTACGAAGGGTCAGGTTCCACAAAGTCGCGAAAGCGCCCAGAGGCCTTCCAGTCAAACTTGCCGCCATCGACGATGACGCCGCCGATCGTAGTTCCGTGGCCGCCGATAAACTTCGTCGCCGACTCTACGACGATATCGGCTCCCCACTCGATTGGCCGGGCCAAAATGGGAGACGCCGAGGTGTTGTCGATGATAAGCGGCAGTCCATGCTCGTGCGCGATGCCGGCCAGCGTCTCAATGTCGGCGATGTCGAGTTTAGGGTTGCCCAGCGTCTCGGTGTAAACCGCCCGCGTCTTGTCATTGATGGCGGCGCGTAAGCCATCAAAATCCTCCGCGTCCACAAAGCGAACGGTAATGCCAAGCCGTGGCAGGGTGTAGTGAAACAGGTTATACGTGCCGCCATAGAGCGAGGTGGTGGAAACAATCTCGTCTCCAGCGCCGGCGATGGTCATGATGGCCAGTGTCTCTGCCGCTTGACCGGAGGCTGTCGCCAGTGCGGCCACCCCTCCTTCGAGGGCCGCCACCCGCTTCTCGAAGACATCCGTCGTCGGGTTCATGATGCGGGTGTAGATATTGCCGAATTCCTGCAGGGCGAAGAGACGCGCGCCATGATCGGCGTCCTGAAAGACGTAGGAGGTGGTCTGGTAAATGGGAACGGCACGCGCGCCCGTCGTAGGATCGGCCTGCTGCCCGGCATGGACGGCTAGGGTTGCTATGTGTTGCTTTGGATTCTCTGGCATCGTTCTTCTCCTGTGACTTTTGAGAATGGCAGCGCTTGTTTTCGTAGAGTTGGCTCACCTGAGCCCTCGAAGGTTTGCGGAAAGGAAAGCAAAAAGACCCGCGGTCCTGGTGGACGGGCGGGCTCTTTGGGAAACCTGGATTTATAAGCTTTTAGCCGTTCTACCGGTCTCCTCGTGGGCCCGCAACTGCGCGTGAGCAGCAACAGCGTACAAAGAGGGCTGATTTTACGGGCGACAAACTCATACCTGAGTATTAGACCAGAACCAGCCTGGCTGTGCCCGGTCGACATCGGGGAAGTTGGATTTTACTTGATGAAAAATCCAGTCAGGCGTCTTCGCCGATGGGTATTTTCGCAATGGGTGTAGACCGGCCTCGCCGCAGCGAGCTGCCTCGCCGCAGCGAGCTGCCTCGCCGCAGCGAGCTGCCTCGCCGCAGCGAGCTTAGCAACCGGCCTTTACGTGGTTTTCTCCCAAAGAAAACCACACCTCACTGCTCTTACCGGACCACAGTAATTGCGAAAAAATGCTTGAGTACAGTTGTGCAGGTTCTGCTCGAAAGCATCTTCATTTCGACTTGAAAAAGGAGTTGCAAAGGGAGTTGTAAAGGAATTACCCGGCGGACTCCATATAATGAGCGGAGAATCAGTGCAGGCCCTCCGAGGTGCGCATGGTGCTGCCGGTCTCAAATCCCGGGCTGCAACAAACGGAAGTGGCCGCCGCCCTCGAGGCCTATCGAACCGAATCGGGCCGAACCTTGCTCGAACTTGTGGATGAATCGCCGGTCTTGCTCATTTTCCTGCGCCATTTTGGGTGTTCCTTCTGTCGTCAGACCCTGGACGATGTATCCAAAGTGAGGCAGACCATAGAAGGGAAGGGAATTCGCCCCGTTTTCGTGCACCTGGGCTCTCCAGAACGTGCCAAACCCTACTTTGACTACTACCAACTCTCCGACATAGAGCGCGTAAGCGACCCAGAGGCATCTCTCCACGCTCAGCCGCCTTTCGCGTTGCCCCGCATCAGCCCTTTCTTTCATTTCCTCGTGGGCCGCGTATGGAAAGCGTGGCTCCTGGGCGCGTGGCGCAACTACGGCATGGGCATGATTCAAGAAGACGCGGCGCAGATGCCTGGCATCTTCTTCCTGCGGGAACGAGCCATCGTGCGCGCTTACCGCTATCGCACCATCGCCGACCAGCCTAACTACCTGAGATTGATCGAATGAGCACGTCTTCGGCTCTGCCTGTCTTGCCGTCCTTGCCCACCTCCCCTCTTGGTAGCCGCATGGGATCGCTTCTGGGTTGCGTAACACGCTTGCGCCATGAATAGGCGTGTGTACGGATAGCGAGGTAACCAACTCCATCACTTGGTGGTAAACACTTACCTAAGTTATCCTTGTGACTGTTTAGGGGATCGCCAAATCCAGACAGACAAAGTAAGTTGATAAGTAATCAATACAGCCCTTTGTTGGAGGATGCGGGTTAGCATTTGGATAGCCCATAAAAAACCATTGCCAACTATATGTCCATCGTCTGATGGCGGTCTTCAAGAGTAGGCGGGCCGCATGAAGGTAACGTATGCAACTTACAATCACTTAACTCAATGAGCGTCGTGGTTCGTGTGGATGGCATTGGCGACAATGCCATCCACACCATTCTCGTAGCGAAAGCGGTTTTCGAAGTTGCGCCTCGAACGAGGGCGCGTCCCCGCGATCAAGCTTGTAAGGAGGTTTGCGTGGAAATTGTTTTGCGAGAGGCCGGCGGCCTGGGGAACCAGCTTTTTCAGTATGCCGCCCTGCGCTACTATGCCAGGCGCTATGGAGCTACGATGCGCATTGTCGTGGATCCACCCTGGAACGCACAGTCTTACGGATACCCTCGGCCTTGCCTGCTTTCTCATTTCAACCTCAGCGTTCCCATGCGGGAACGTACGCCGGCCGAACGGCTTTTGCTCACGGACAAAACCTGGCTTAAGGCGGCGGTTGCTCCGTTGAAATGGGTGCGTCGGGTACAGGTGTTTTCACAACAGCCATCGCGTCGGTATCTTTTTCTGCGGGACATACCGTTGCGGCCGCTGGTCAAGACTCTTTACCTGGTGGGTTGGTGGCACACGCACCATATGATCGATGAGCTTGAAGAGGAACTGCGGCGCGAATTTACCTTCAAGGAACCGCCACAAGGAAAAAATCTGGAGATCTTAAAACAGATCGAGCAGAGCCGGAATCCGGTCTCCTTGCACGTTCGCAGGGGCGATACCTTGCTGGCCGCGACCAACAGATCATCCCTTCCCGGCTCGTACTATTCTGACGCCATTGCCAGGCTGAAAGCACAATTGGTCGATCCGACATTTTTTGCGTTTTCTGATGACATCGCTTTTGTAAAGGAAAATATGCCGATCGACACCCGAACCGTCTTCGTCGAGAACAACGACGATTTCGCGGCTCATGAAGACATCCGGCTCATGGCGGCATGCCATCATCACATCATCGCCAACAGCACCTTCTCCTGGTGGGGAGCCTGGCTCAGCCCGCACCAAGACAAGATTGTCATCGCCCCGAAGCACTGGTATCTAAGTGAGGATAGCTACTACCCGGAACTGATGCCGCAAACCTGGAAGCTGGCGGACGTGGCGAGTCTGGCCTGACATCTGAGTATGCGGTTAAAGTGTTTTCCTACCTGCCGCGGGACCGGAGGCGATAAGGGTCCCCACAACTAAATTGTCATCTCGCCTGCCCCGGCCTGCCGCGGGACCGGAGCGTTAGCGAAGTGGAGAGATCTGCGGTTCTCCTTTCAAAACAAGGCAACCGCTCTAGCCGCTCAAGTGCTCCTGGTCCGGTTCGCAGTCCAGAAAAAACTGCAGGGACACAATAAACAAGAACTCCAGGTTACCGATCAGGTACCTGCGCCAAAGCCTCCTGGGTTCGCGCAGAAGACGATAGAACCACTCCATGCCAATCTGACGAATCCATTCAGGTGCTCGCGGGACGCGCCCTGAAATGATCTCGAAAGCCCCGCCGACACCGACAGCCACAGGTACTTTTAATGGGCGGACGTGCTGGTCGATAAAATATTCCTGCTTAGGCGCCCCCAAACCGACAAACACGACCTGAGGCCGGGCATGTGCCAGTCGCGACAATACGGGGTGCAGTGTTTCGGGATGTTTCTCAAAGTCCAGTGGAGGGCAATCGACCCCGACAACTTCCAGGTCTGGGTAGTCCGCAGAGAGAATGCGCGCGGTATCCTCCGCTGAACCTGGAGCCCCGCCCAGGAAATAAACACGAAGGCCATGGCTGGCTCCTTCGCGGCAAAGATCACGAACCAGATCGACGCCCGGGCACCGCGCCACGTCGCTTTTCGCCAACCACTTGCACGCGAGCTGGATCGAGAAGCCGTCGGCGCATACATATTCTGCACGTTCCAGGCAGGCTCGGAAACGGCGCGACCGCTCGGCCATTACATAGAATTGTGCATTTGCCGTCACCACATGACGAGTGACGTCTGAGGTGAGTGAGTTGAACACCAGGCGATCGGTAAGTTCGTTGGGCGGATACGTATCGATATCAAAAAGCCCGATGGAGACGCGCTTCTTTTCAACTGGTAAACTCGCGCGCAGTAGCCTGAGCGAGGCGGGAAGAGAAGGCGATGAGCCCTCCGTCTCCTGATAGCTTAAGTTGTTTCGCGCCGCCACGAAGAACCTCCCGGATTGAAATAGGTTGACGAAGCTACTTATCCACCTTCGCGAAAGAGAGTGCCACGCCCCAGCCGGGCGGATGATGGATGAGCAACAGTGTTTGCAGGCGAATCACAACGACCGTGTTGAAGTTCTACCTTATCGCAAAGTCATTGGGTCCGCGCAATAAAAATGGTTACCAAAGTGTTAACATATCGACTACTGGCCCCACCAAGTAGTTTTTAAGTAATCTCTAATAGAGTTGTTGCTCATTTGCACCCTTACTCTAGTTGCACAATAAGCATTTTCGCAATGATGTGGACCGGGGCTACCAGCCTTTACGTGGTTTTCTCTCAAAGAAAACCAATTGCTGTTCGATTCAGGCCACAGTCATTGTAAAAAATACCTTAAGCAGTGTAAGAAAAAACGTTGAAGTGGGTCTCAATGCGCCAGGCTTGTGAAAAATGAAGACCGTTCTCATATACAGACAGACACTGCTACCGATCTCAGAAACATTTATTCGAGCGCAGGCTGAGGCGCTTCGCTCCTTTCGGCCGCAATATATCGGCCTGCTCCCCGCAGCCAAAAATCTGCCTCTTCCTCCTGATGCCATACGGCTGGCACACACGCGCTCCCTTGCTTCTCATGCCAGAAAGGCGCTGTATATCTTTAACGGAATCGCGCCGCTGTTTCACCGCACGGCACGCATGGCGCAACCTGCGCTTCTTCACGCGCACTTTGCGCCTGATGGCGCCACTGCGTTGCCACTTGCCGCGGCTCTCAAAATTCCCCTCATCGTAACGCTTCACGGCTATGACGTGACCATGCGAGACGAATATCTGCGCAGGATGCGGGTTGGCAAACCTTATCTGCGAGATCGCTCAAAACTTTGGCAGCGCGCTTCCTTGTTTATTTGCGTTTCCAACTTCATCCGCGACAAGGCGATAGAAGCAGGCTTCCCAAAAGAGAAACTGCGGGTTCATTCCATCGGCATCGATCGCACTTTATTCCGCCCCGCTGAAGCCTCAGACGACAAGATAGTTCTCTTTATCGGCCGTTTGGTAGCGAATAAGGGCTGCATTTATTTGATTCGCGCGATGCAGCAGGTCCTGGCATGCGAACCGTCGGCTCGCCTTGTGGTCATCGGCGATGGCCCCTTGCGCGCTTCTCTGGAACAATCTGCACAGGAGCTTCAGATAGCCTGCGAGTTTTTGGGCAGTCAACCCGTCTCGGCTGTCACCGAATGGGTTCGTCGTGCACGCCTCCTGTGCGTTCCCAGCATCACCGCAGTGGACGGCGCCAGCGAAGGCCTCGGTATGGTCAGTCTCGAGGCGCAGGCTACTGGGAGGCCAGTCGTCGGCTTTCGCACGGGTGGCATTCCAGAGGCAATCCAGGAGAACGTAACCGGATTGCTCGCGCCCAGCGAAGACGTGGAATGCCTGGCCCGCCACATCTTGCGCTACTTGCAGGATGATGCTTTCTGGCAGAGCTCAAGTGCAATGAGCATCGAATGGACGAAAGAACATTTCGATCTCGACCGGCAGACGCGCGAGTTAGAAGCTATCTATGAAGAACACCTCCCAAGGGTCTAGCCCGCATTTCCCACCAGCAGGGAGGAGAGACGAGGCTGCTCGTTGCGACGAGGCTGTGTTTGCGGTGGCTGGCAGGGCAATAAACCTGCGGGCGCCCCATGAACCTGCTGTCTCTTCGACTTGCGGCAGACTCCCCTGGCGCCCACACAACAGGCTGCGGAAGAGTCCTGACGCAACAGTCCGCGTGAAAACAAAACCCGCCCTTCAAACTGAATTGTCATCTCGACCGGAGCGTACCCGGATTTCCTGCTACGTTGCGCCACCCAGCATCCACGTGTGCGGTTTTCTCTCCCCTCCTCGTCATCCCTGGAACCACTCCCACCTGTTTCATCCAATTGCGGGTCGGCAAAGCCGGTAAGAGACCTAGCCTCCATTTCTCACCAGCAGGGAGGAGAGGAGCGACAAGGCTGCGTTGCACTGCCGGCCAAGCGATATCGAGCCGCGTTCGTCTGTCGTTCTCAGCCGCGTGAAAAATGCAGGCTAGGTGAAGGCTAGCCTTGTTCGATAAGCTACTGCGAACAAAGCTCATAACATCTGGAGAGCGGAATTGCACGCCGCCCTCAAGCGAAGAATCGAACGCCCAGGCAGCGCGAAGGACCCCAGGAACGAATCGACCATGGGCTTCGAGTCCGGATCGATGCCGCCGGTTGCCCAAAGCAGACCCAGGCCCTTGCAGAAAATCAGCTTGCCCAATCTGTGCAGCCCGGGAGCCCGTTCGTACAATGACATGCCTGTGAGCAAAGCAATCCGGCCAAAAACACGATTCTTATTTGTCGGACGGTTCGTGTAGGCGTTGTCGCTATGAAGGCGCTGCAAAGAAAGCTCTTGTGAATCCATCCAGCCCGTAGTCAGCGCCAACGCGACAAACTTTACATAATTGTCGCTGGTGATATGAATCATCTCGGACATTGGTAATATTCGTCCCAGAATTTCCCGCCGAAACGACAAGCCAGAGGTAGCTGTGGGCAGAAAAGGCGGCCTGCCCGCGGCAGTTGCTCTGCGGGCATCTAATTCGCCGAATGCGTAGCTTAGCTGGTGGACCGGCCGGCCAGTTTCTATTTCTGCGCCGAACATGTGTAAGCGGTTGAAGCACCAGCCCACCTGGCGATTGCGCTCGAAAACCTCAACCACGCTTCGCACCTTATCGGGTACAAACAAGTCGTCTGAATCGAGGAAGCAGATGATTTCTCCCTGACTGGCTGCGAACCCAGCGTTAAAGGCCGAAGCCTGGCCGCCATTCTCCTTGTGGACGATGCGAACGCGGTCCGCGTACCTGCCGATCACTGCCCGGGAGTCATCGGTAGAACCATCATCGACTACGATCACTTCGATCTGCTCGTAGGTTTGCGACAACGCGCTCTCGATCGCTTCGCCCACAAATCGACCGTAGTTGTAGTTGTTGATCAGAACACTGACGAGTGGCCCCGGGTTCATTCGACCTGCTTTCGGCGTAGACATCTGACAATGACTAAGGCTGTAAGCCTTCGGGTTCTGTTCGCGATAGTTTAGGCGTGCTCAAGAACAACTTGTCCCGTACCACCCGGCGTGTTCCCGGCGTCAACAAGAAAGCGCTCAGCAACATGCCAACATCCAGGGGAGTTGGGAAACCGTGAAATACGCATTCCCACGTTAACCGCGCAAGGGCGCGCAGGCCGGCCCGATCGCGCACTGCCGTTCCCGCACATGACCCTACGATAAAGCGTGAATAGGCACGCCTGGTCATCAATCCACGATTCGCCTGGCCCCAGGCGAGCCGCTTCTCCCAACGCAAACCGCCGGTAATGCTGACCCTTTGATCAGGCGAGTAATAAACCGAAAGCGGTTCCGCCACGACTTCGAGCCTCAGTTGCGGACTCGACGTGACGCGCAAAAACCAGTCGATATCCTGAAAACTCTTCAGCTCTTTACGAAACGGTACTTCGAGAAAAAGCTCGCGCGAACAAAAAAATGTGGAGGTTTGAAAGTAGCAAAGAAAGTCGAACATGTATTCACACGCACGCTCGCCGGGGCGGGGAAGCCTACGTGGCCGCAAAACGTCCGGCCGTGCAGGGGATCTCTCGATGTACTGCGATACAACGAGCACCTGTTCACCGGCACTCGATCGGGCAACCGCTAATTGCTTCTCAATCTTCTCAGCCAACCATTCATCATCGTCATCGAGCAGGGCGATCCATTCGCCGGCTGCCGCGCGGGCTCCAACATTTCTTGCTTCGGCGCCACCCACACTCTCTTCGAGGGCGATGACGCGTAAACGGGAATCGGCGATTTCAGAGAGGGCATGAAGCGTGGCAGGGTCTGGCCCATCCACGACCACAACCACTTCAAGCTGTCGAAAACTTTGCAGAAGGGCGCTCATGGCCGCCCGTACTACCATCGCAGGGCGGTTACGCGTAGGGATCACTGCGCTGACAATGGGATTTGTGAAAGCCATGCATCCTCAACAGCAAACGAAAGTCTATGTCTAAACGTTTCTTGATGGCTCGAGCATTTTCGCAATGGATGTAAACCGAAGCAACCGGCCTTTACGTGGTTTTCTCTCAAAGAAAACCACACCTCGCTGCTCTTACCGGACCACAGTAATTGCGAAAATGCTTTGATACGTCTCAGGAAGACAAATCTGGTTCCGAGTTCCGAGTTCCGAGTTCCGGATTCCGGATTCCAGAAGACAAAAGCCAGAAAACCATGTGTCGCTTGCGTGCCTTCTGAACCCGAAAGCACCCTACGGAACGTTGTAGATGGCAGCGCTTGTGGCCGCCGCTACTACGCCGCTCGATTCGACGGCCAGATTACGCAGATAGCTGAAGGGCACATAAACAATATCGCCGGGGTGCAGGAGAATATCGGGCCGCTTGCCCTTCTGCATGGCACTCAGAGGGAGAGGTTGATCCGAATGTCCCGTGGGGCCATCTTTACGAATGAGGCGCGCCTGCGAAGGAACCGCTGAGTGATTCGTGCCCCCCGCTGCCGCAACCACCTGGAGTACGGTCAGTTGCGAACTATTGTTGCTCATCACGTAGCCGCCGGGAATCTTTACATCCCCCAACACGTAGACCAGGCCGGCTTTCGGCACCAGGATCTTGTCTCCCGGATAAACGAGCACGGTGTTGTCAATCGCGTCGCCGGCGTTATTCGAAAAGTAGAAGTTGACTTTCTTGGCTGGATCGCTGCTCCGCTCGATCGTGATATTTCGATCGGCCGTGTCGGACAGACCGCCTGCCAGCGCGATCATGTCGAATACGCTGCGTGGCGCGGTGACAGGAAAAGAGCCCGGCAGTTTCACTTGACCGAGCACTGCGACGTTCTGAGTAGCGTATTGGTCGACCGTCACCGTGACCTGCGGATGCTTCAAGAAGTTGCCGGCGATAAGGCTTTGCTGGATTTTGGCTGCGGCTTCAGCGGGTGTAAGCCCAGCCACGTGCACGTTCCCAACCAGCATCAACGGCAGATCGCCTGCATCGGTGACGCGGGGGTGTTGTTCCAGCTCCGGCGTTTCGAACAACTGGATGTGCAACTGGTCTCCAGCGCCGATCAACAAGCTTTCCGCCTGCAAATGCTTCTGCGCGCCGCCGAAAATAGTTAGGTAGCACAACAGGAAAGAGGTCTTAAGCGCTCGCACGTTTGTCCCCCCTGTACGGTTTGCTGGAAGCGAATCCATAGTAGTTATGAAAGGCATACGTTCCTGGTTTCACTCCATTGAGCACGATGCGAACTCGAGCCTTGTCTACCTGTTCTTCAACGAGTTGGTAAGCCCGCCGCAGCGATGACCGAGGCGTCAGCCCGCATCGCGCCACCATGACGGTGGTATCGGCCATCCCGGCCAGAGGAATCGCATCCGTGACCGCCAGCACCGGAGGGCCGTCCAGCAAAACGAGGTCGAATTCATTGCGCCACACATCCACCAGCATGCGCATTCTCGCCGAATCGATAAGCTCCGCCGGATCCGGCGGTATGGCGCCCGCAGGCAAAATCACGAGATTGGAGAGATCATCCAGTACGAACGCGGAACCTAATCCCGATTTGCCGTCGTCTTTGGAAGCAAGAAGATTGCTCAACCCGAACTGGCCTGAAAACCCAAAGTCCTTCTGCATTCTCGGACGGCGCAGGTCAGCTTCCACCAGCAGAACTTTTCTGCCCTGCTTCGCCAGCAACACGGCGAGACTCTTGGCGAGCGTGCTCTTACCTTCATCCGGCAGCGCACTGGTGATCAACACAACCTGCGGCGGCGCTCCACTCTTGCTGAGCATCAAAGAAGTCCGGAGTCCGCGAACAGCTTCAGTGAACGGTGAAGCAGGAGAAGCCACAGCCTCGAGCTCCTTCGCGCTTTGCCCGCGCTTCACGAAGGGCATAATGCCCAGCATGGTTGCTCCCTGCAACTGTTCCAGTTCCTCTACTCCCTGAATCTTGTCATCCACCACGTCGATGAATAGCGACGCGCCGGCTCCAGCGAACGACCCAACCACGAGAGCAATGGCCAGGTAGAGGGGCACGTTCGGCTTCGTCGGTTTGGCAGGAACCCTGCCTGGATCGACTACTGTGATGTTCGAAGAGTGAAGCCCTTGAAGCACGCCCCCCTCTTTTAGTCTCTTCAATAGATCCTGATAGAGTCCGCGGCTGTCGTTCGCTTCCTGCCGTGCGATGGTGAATTCAACTGACTTGTCGTTTAACTGGTCGGCATCCTGGTGCGCTTTGTCATAGTCGGCACGCGTGCTCTGCTCAGCCTGCTGGGCAATCTCGAAATCGTTTTTTGCTCTGGTGTTCAGGCGCGAAATTTCGCCTTCGATCGATTGGTTGATGCCCTGCAACGCAGCCTGTTCTTCTGCCAGCGCAGGATAAGCGGAACCGAATTTTGCCTGGTCATGCGCCAACTGTTGCAGTTGGGTTGCCTGCTGGGCCCGCAGTGTCTGGATCAGGTTGAACGAGTTGTTGGTGCCGCCTGCTCCGGCTCCGATGCTGCTGCCCCCGAGGCCCGAAATCAGGTCCGCGTTGCCACTCTTCACGACCTGGTAAACCGCGCCCTTGATGATGCGATTCGATTCTGCAGCCGCGAGCGCGGTGGTCTGCTGTTGCAGACGGTCGAGCACGCTGCTGTAAATCTGGGGCTTTCCCTGGTTGTCACTGTCGCCCAGGCTGAAAACTCCCATGTCTTTTTGTAGGTTTGCAACTTTGCCCTCGAGCTGCTCGCTTTGTTTACGCAGTTCGCTGAGTTGCCCCGAAAGCCAACTCGATGATTGCGACGTTGCCGCCACCCGGGTCTCAAAGCTGTATTCCGCCAGTTCTTGTACCAGCGCATTGACCACGGCCGCTGAGGTTTTTGGATCGGAGCTCAGGTAAGAGACGTCGATCAGACGGCTGCCGCTATCCACCTTCACCTTGAGGTTGTTGCTGAAGATTCTCAGCACACGAGACCGCCGCCCCGGTGAATCCTCGAGCGTTGCATGGGCTGGGTCACTTACGCCTCCCGGTGAAAGCAGCCCTAAGACCCAACCGACCGGACTGAAGTGGTTCTTGAAGTCCTTGGTGTGCTCCAGATCAAGTTCCTGGATGACCCGCAGAGCCAATGTGTCAGATTGCAGGACTTCAGACTGTGTCTGCAAATCGAGTGCCGCATTCAGTGCATCCCCAGGTCCGCCGGGGCCGCTAAGGAGGTTGTCGAGCCCTAAGCCGTCGTTGCTTTCCTTTTGCACCTCGATCACTGCTGTGGCTTGGTAACGTCGTGTACATACCATGCAGTACAGGGCCGCCAGCAGGACCATGCCGGCGGTCACTCCGTAAAGCACGCGGCGACGCCGCCGGTAAATGTGCAGCAGGTCACCCAATGTAATATCAGCGCTCGAGTGAGTAAAAGTTGCTAGTGACTGATTCACTTGGTTTCGGTCTCCTCTGGGTGTAACGTGCTTTTCAAATACACCCACGGGCGGGGGGCTTCTATGCAAGTCAGCCGTGAAAAACTTTCCTACTCATCCGTGTAAGATCGTCCGCTGTTGGTGCTCGACCATCGCGCATTGACGAAGCCATGGCAGCCTCGAGTTTCGTCGCAGCTATAGTGTCTCTCAGCTTCATTACGTACGTCATCGATTTTTGCTACTTTTAGATGTCAAAAGTAAGGGTTATCGAAGTAGTTACTGGGGTGTTTCGAAGAGGAGAGATATCGAAGCATTCCGCTTCACCGTCGCCTGTTATGATCCAGTCGAATGAGTGATGAACTAACTCTTTCCGGTTCTGGCCTGTCCGCGCTTCCTCTGAAAATTCCTTCGCTGGATGGTGTGCGGGCCATTTCCTTCTTGATTGTCTTTATTGCTCACGCGGGCCTCGACTGGATTGTGCCCGGTCGATTCGGCGTCAATATTTTCTTTCTTTTGAGCGGTTATCTCATTACCACGCTGATGGTGCGCGAGCGGGCAAAGACAGGCTGGATTTCGCTCAAGCTGTTTTACGCCAGGCGCTCTCTCCGCATCTTCCCACCCATGTACGCCATTCTTGGCGCCACTTTGCTCTACCTTTGGACGACCCATCAACTAACGGAGATTACCGCGGGCGGCCTTTGTTCCCAACTTTTCTATTATCAAAACTACTGGTACCACGGCGGCCTGATTCCTGGGCTCGGACCACTCTGGTCTCTGGCGGTGGAAGAGCATTTCTATCTCTTCTTTCCGCCTCTCATGCTTCTATTTCTTGACCGCCTGCGGATGAACTACGCGCAGATTGCCAAAGCGTTGTTTTGCCTTTGTATGGTCATCCTGGTCTGGCGTTGCTTTGTCGTCGCCTACATGCCAGAGGGTCTTCGCTGGGCGCGCGATCAAAGCGACACGCGTGCAGATTCCATCCTGTTTGGCTGTGTGCTCGCCTGCCTGGAGCAGACACCATTCTGCAGCCGCGTGTTCGCGCGGCGTCGCATGGAGCGGTTCATTTTGCCTGCTTGCCTGCTGTTGCTATTGATCACCTTTGTCGTGCGCAATCCTGTTTTTCGCGAAACGTTGCGCTACACCTTGCAGAGTTTAGCCATAGCACCTCTGCTTTACTACGTGGTGCATATGCCGGAAACCGCCCTTGGCAAATTCCTGAACCATCCCTGGTTGGGCCGGCTGGGAATACTTTCGTATTCCCTGTATCTTCTGCACGCGACGATCCTGCTGGAGATGAACCGGTTGTTTGCGTCGAAACTTCTGGCAGCATGTTTAGCTTTCGCCACAGCTGTTGTGCTGGCGGAATGTACGCACGTATTCATCGAAAAACCGACAGACCGTTTGCGCAAACGGTTCAGGCACACGCAAGCCGCAAGCCGCCTGCCAGCCGCGGGGCGGCTCTTGCCCCTGTCAGCCCATTCAGAAGCGAACGGATAAGTGCCTTGCACGTTCGATGTGCAGGCTGCCACCCACTGCGGGAAGACTGAGATAAAACCCAAGAGGAGCCTTATGGAGCGAAGAGATTTTCTCATGCATAGCTTGAAACTCGGTGCGGTCGCGGCAGTACCCGCTGCGTTACCAGCAGGGTTAACAGGCATCGTCTCTGCAGCAACAAAAACGGACTCCCTGAAAGCGCTGGGCGCCGCATGCGGCCTCAAGATCGGCGTTCAGGAGGAAATGAAACCTCTGCAAGACCCGTCCTTTGCCCAGTCCGTGATAGCCAATTTCAATTTGCTGACCCCAGGGAACGAATTGAAATGGGCGCGTCTGCGTCCGGCGCCAGATTCCTATAATTTCGCAGACGCTGATTGGATGGTGAACTTCGCGCAAACCAATGGAATGCTCGTGCACGGCCATAACCTATGCTGGAATGCGCCCAACGCCACCCCTGCATGGTTCGCCTCGACCCTGACGAAACAGAATGCCCGGCAATATCTGACCGACCACATTACTACGGTCATGACTCGCTATAAGGGGAGAATCGATTCCTGGGATGTTGTCAATGAGGCAGTCGTTCCGTGGAGTAAGCGTCCCGACGGCTTGTACCCGGGGATATGGGTAGACCTACTGGGACCGGAATATATCGACATCGCGTTTCACGCCGCAGCCGCAGCCGACCCCAAGGCACTCCGCGTCTTGAATATCTATGACGTCGAACAGAACATTCCAGATCACGACAAAGGACGGAGAGACAATCTTCAATTGCTGCAGCAATGCCTGCAGCGAAAGGTTCCCATACAGGCGATCGGTATTGAGTCGCATCTTAACGCCTCACAGCCGCTTGGGGGAGACGCCCTCAATCAATTTCTCACTCAGGTGCGCGGACTAGGTCTCCAGGTGATGATCACTGAACTGGATGTCAACGATAGCCTGGTACCCGGCGATGTTCTGGCACGCGATGCGGCCGTCGCCAAGTGTTACTCTGACTATCTAACCAGCGTTGTCCCCGCAGGTAAGGTCAATCAGATGATCTTCTGGTCGGCCACCGATCGGGGCAATTGGCTCAATTCCATGAAGGGGCCGGCGTTCCAGCGGGCCGACGGTTCTCTGCATCGCCCCGGCCTGCTCGATACGAACCTGTTGGAGAAGCCCGCTTATCATGCGGTTGCCTCCGCCATTAGTAATGTCTGCCGAAACCATCCCACGGGTTAAGCTGGAAGCAGAGGTAAATCACGAAAGCGGCAGGTTTCGTAAGAGGTGGTTTTCCATGAATGAATCGAACCAGAGTTTGCCAGAGACTTCGATGCCGATATGGAATCTGCCGCTCAGTTGGGTGATGCTGATCCCACTGCTGTTTTATGCGACGAATGGAAATCTAATCCCTCCACCGGGAGATGTGGCGTTTCGAGCCGCGGAAGCCGCAGGCAGTTCGGTGTCCCATCGTGTGAGCGTGGGTCTGGTCACGGTCTTGTGCACCTGGCTAATCTTTACCCGGCTTCCTAAAGTGTTCCAGATAGCACAGCGGGCAAAGCTGGTGGTCGCTCTCCCGGTGCTTACATTGCTCTCCAGCATTTGGTCGCAGAATTCGCGCCAAACAATGGTGAGCGCGTCGATTCTTTGCGTATTTACCTTGTTTGCACTTTTCGTCTCGACCACCTTTGAAACCCGCAGGCAGCTTGATCTGCTGATGTTTGCCGGCGGAATCGCGCTTTTCCTTAGCCTTATGCTGGTGTTTTTTTTACCAGTCTACGGTGCATCGGCAGGCGGTTGGCGTGGCGTCTTCGCGCACAAGCAGAACTGCGCCGCAGCATCGACCCTACTACTCGTCACCGCTATACATTGGAAAGCCGCGGGTAGCGTCCAGCAACTTTTTCGCGCAGCCTACGCGTTGTTATGCTGCGTCATGATCGCGATGTCACAATCGCGCACTGGATGGGCTCTGGCAGTGCTTGCGCTCGGTTTGTCTGCGAGCTTGTGGCTGCTGCAAAAGATGCCCATGCGAGAAGGGGTGCTGACTTCCTTTTTGGTCGCAGGGTTATTTGGTGGCGCGGGTTACGCGGCCATCGCCAATGCTTCTGTGCTGTTGCCGGCCGTAGGCAAGGATGCCACTCTCAGCGAACGTACGATTATATGGGCCGCCGCCTGGGCCACCATAGCCAAACATCCCATTCTCGGCTACGGCTATGGCGCCTTCTGGAATGGCCTGCAAGGGGCGTCACTGAATATCGTGCTGATTTCCGGTTGGGTTTTGGCGCAGGCGCAGAATGGTTTTCTTGATCTCTGGTTGCAGGCGGGTGTCGGCTGCGTGGTGCTGGTTGCGTTGATCACTGGTCACGCCGCGTGGAACGCACTCCAGTGCTTCCGGGGAAGCGGAGAGGACGCCTATGTGCGTTGGTGCATTGTGACCATCCTCTGCACCCTGGTTTACAACATAGGCGAAAGCTCTTTGGGCGTGATCCATTTGGTCTGGTTCCTTTTCCTGCTCGCATGCATAGGGTTGAAGGAGACAGCCCGCGCTTGCCGTATCGAGTCGATGACGGAAACTCAGCAGACGACGCTTAAAACATTTTCGCAATGACTGTGGTGTAGTAAGAGCAGCGAGGTGGTTTTCTTTGAGAGAAAGCCCCGTAAAGGCCGATAGCTTAGCTCGCTGCGGCGAGGCCGGTCTACACCGGCTGCGAAACTGCGGTAAGCGAACAGGTTTGAAGAGCTTGGCGGCAGCATAGCCCGTGCCACACCAGGACAGCTCATCTGAGCATTGCCTGATGAAGGAATCGCGGAAGCACGCAGAGGGGGAGCGGTATGAACTCTCGGCAAGAAAGCACTAAAACGCATTCGCGCGGTGTACTTACGATCGCTTTTGGCCACCGCAGCTATATCGGAATGGCGAAATCTCTCGGCCAGTCTCTCAAGCTGCACGCGCCGTCAGTGCCAACGGCCATCGTGACTGATTCTTTCGATCCAGAGCTCAACGCGCTTTATACACATGTTGTTCCCTACAGGAGCGAATTTGGCTCCGATGTGCGTCAGAAGCTGTTTCTGACTCGCTATTCGTACTTTGACGAAACCCTGTTTATCGACAGCGATAGTCTGGTTCTTACGAATCTCGACTCATTTTGGAAGACGTTCGAAGGGAAATATTTCGGCGTTCCCGGCTGGCGTATTCTGCGCAAAGGCGACCAGGATCCCTATGTCGATGTTGACTTCATCCTCAAGCACTTTACCCTGGATAAGCTGCCAAAGTTCAACGGGGGCGCTTATTATTTCACTCGTTCCCCGCAGACGACACATTTTTTTGAAACGGTGGAGCAAGTGTTGGCTGACTACAAGGCTCTCCGCTTTCCCAGCTTTCGCTCGGATGGTCCGAACGATGAGGCCATCTTCTCTGTGGCCATGGCGCTCCATGGCCTAAGTGCAACATCGATGGGTTACAAAAAAATGTGGACTCCCATATCGTGCCCCGGGTCTCTCCAATTGGATGTCGTCGCCGGCGCCCGCAGGTTCGAGAAGGAAGGCCGCGTCGTTCAACCCGATGTCGTTCACTTCGCGGGAGGGTATAGCTCTTGCCTGGCCTACATACGTGAGCGTGAAAAGCTCAGGGTATACATGGAAGGCGGCCGGATCCCAATTCTTGGTTGGATCAGATTATTTGTGCGCGGCGCCAGTTGGGATGGTTGGCGCAAGGTAAGAACGCTGCTGAAATCGTTTCTCAAAGTGGATCGCCACCGGCCGGCTATTTCGAATTCCGCCGAAGCTTTGGATCCGACCTAGGCCCGATCCGACGCAGGCACTTCAGCTATCGATCCGGTTATAGTATGAGTTCGCCTTCCGAAGGGCGCAAGCGCCTCTGGGGTGCGATACCGGCCGTAAAGATCCATCACTTTATGCAGGGGAGGCCAATGCTGTTGCCGTCTGGAAAATTAAAAATTGGGCTCCTCGGGGTGGAAGATCCGGCAGATGTCAGATCCTATTCAGGAACTCCATTTCATCTTCGACACTTTCTGGAGCTTGCAGGGAACGAAGTGAGGACGCTGGGACCGTATCCGCTCCGCTATCGCACGTTGGTCAGGGCCCACAATCGGCTCCGCCGGGCGTTGACCGGCAAGGAACTACTTTGGGAAAGGCATCGCTTAATCGCTGACCAGTATCCTGCAATCGTGCAGGGATACGTGGACAGGCATCCCGACCTCGACCTGCTCCTGGCCACCTCGGTGTTTTACGTCGCCCGGGCGAGAACCAGTGTGCTAAGAACCCGCGTGGCAAGAACCCGTGTACCTGTGGTGTTCTGGGCCGATACCACCGTAGCCGGCGTCATCGGCAAGTACCAGCGCTATCAATTCCTTTCCAAAAGGACCCTCCGCCGCTCCCATGCCGTCGAGCAGGATGCGCTGAGCGCTTGCGACCTGGCAATTTTCTCCAATCAGTGGGCTGCGGACCTGGCCATCGAGACCTATGACCTCAACCCCGGCAAAGTCCGCGTCATCACTTACGGAGCGAACCTTCTCCAGGTGCCGGACAAAGCCGAAATGACGCGCTTATTAACTCTCCGTCATCCAGAAAAGATCAAATTGATTGCGCTCGGCTTCGACTGGCAGCGCAAGGGCATGGCGAGGGCCGTCGAGGTGGCAGGCGAACTGAAGAAGCGCGGTCTGGACGTGGAACTGCAAATCGTAGGGTGCCACCCACCCGCGGGCTTTACTCCGCCGAGCTACGTGTCTCTGGTGGGCAGGGTCTCAAAATACACTCCTGATGGTGTCGAGAAGCTCAAGCGATTGCTCGGCGAAAGCCACCTGTTGATTCTGCCCACAGAAGCAGAATGTGCCGCAGTCGCGCTCGCAGAAGCCAACGCCTATGGTGTTCCCTTTGTCAGTACAGACGTGGGTGGCAACGCTTCGCTGGTGCAGCAGAACGTCAACGGTACTTTGTTGCCGCTCGACTCCAGCGTCTCTACATGGGCGGATGCGGCCATGCGTTTTCTGCATGAGCGGTCATCCTATGAGCGTTTCTGCTGGCAAGCCTACAATTATTTTCAGCAGAAGCTCACATGGCAGCAGGCCGTCTCCCATTTCGAACACGCGGCTCACGAGCTGCTGGAAAACGTCGTTTTGGCCGGCAGATAACTACTTCGGCCTTTTCGGGCCCGCACACATCAAGGAATGAGAGGCGTTTCTGAATTTACTAGCACGCATGAAGACCAGCCCCCTGCTGCGGGATACGGCCCATTTATCCATTGGCATGGGTCTGCGCCTCATCATTCAGGCTGCTTATTTCGTTCTTATCGCTCGTTCTCTCGGACCTGATGCGTATGGCGCATTTGCAGCCGTGGTCGCCATGGCTTCGGTTTTCGGCCCCTTTTCAGGGTTGGGTACGCCGAACCTCTTCATTAAAAATGTCCGTTCTGGCAAACGCGCTCCGGCGGTTTGCTGGGGCAACGGACTGCTGCTCACAACTGTGTCGGGAACGTTCTTCTCACTGTTGCTTGTCGGCGTGAATTATCTTTTTCATCTCAAGGCCGCCACGATCGTCGTCATGATCGTTTGTTCGTCCGAGCTGGTTCTGATGAAGATAACGGAGCTTGCTTCCTTCGGCTTTGCCGCATCCAATCGCATGAAACAGGGCTCCATTCAGGGTGTGCTGATCAGTTTGTTCCGGCTCATCGGCATGTCGGTGCTCATTGCCCTTGTTCCGCATGTGACCCTCGATCGATGGGCCTGGGTCTATCTGCTCGCCAGTTTTCTCGGCACGATGATTGCCGTCTACAAGGGAACGCAGTTTTGGGGCCTGCCGGCCCTCGACCTCAAAGCCTTGCGAGAAGATATTACCGAGGGCGTCTTTTTCAGTATCGGTAATTCGGCAACCACCATATATAACGACATCGACAAGATCATGCTGGGCAAGTTGTCAGACTTTGCCTCCACCGGTGTCTATGCGGCTGCCTACCGCGTCATCGATGTAAGCATGGCTCCGGTGCGCTCGCTTATATCGGCCGCCTACCCGCAATTTTTCAGCAGAGGCGTAAAAGGAGTACGCGCGACCTACAGCTACGCCATGGCGTTGATCTCGAAAGCCGCCATATACGGAATGGTTACGTTTGTTGGCCTATGGTTAGCCGCGCCCCTTCTGCCATTGATTCTGGGACCCAAATACGGGGCCGTGGTCCCAGCTCTTCGCTGGCTGGCGCCTATTCCTTTTTTGCGCTGCTTTCACACCTTTCTGGCGGACTCACTTTCGGGCGCGGGGTTGCAACGGGTACGCACAATCATCCAGGTGGGCGTCGCGTTACTCAACATCGGTCTGAATCTGGTGATCTTACCGCGCTACTCCTGGCGCGGCGCCGCATGGACGAGTCTCGGTTGTGACGCATTGCTGGTCATTGTGTTCTGGTCGGCCGCGATCTACTATCGCCGGCGCGAAGAATATGCAGCGGCTTTGGTAGTTTGATTCGCCGTTCGCGGCAGAGGTTAGGGCGTCAGGATCTTCCCAGCCGGGCAGCGAGTTTCCCTGCCAGCTTGTTGGCTCGCGCACCGTAGGCCTCGGCAGAAAACCTGATCCGCGCGGCCATGGAATCCCCTTTGGCCAGGTCGGCGGGCCAAGGCAGAGCGAAGTCCGCGTGCGAATGACTTCTTAGTCGCGGCCAGCCCCGCAGGGCATTGAGCAGATTGGAGCTGTGCAGCACCTGTAGCCATTGTGCGGAGCACCGAATCTGCTTAACCGGCCCCGCACTGCGCACGCGATCGTGCGGCACGCACAGCACGGTGGTAAAACGATTGCCGCTCTGCACCCTCTCTATCAGCGAGAGAAACGGATTGGAAGGCCAGTAGACGCTGTAGAGGCAATCCCGGTATGACTGCAAACCAAACGGAAATTCGATAAACATTCTCTCTTGCCGCTGAAAGGCTTGTTGCACGCGCGCAAGATGGCCCTTTGCCAGAGCGTCGTCGTTGTCCACGCGCGTGGTTACCAGATAAGGCGTCTTAACCAGTCCGGTCGAAGCGATACTATCCGCAATCACAGGGTCGGTGGCCGCGCCCTCGATGTACATGGGAGTCATCAGAGATCCATACGCCTCGATCTTTTGGCGGAACCAGGATGGGCTCTCTGCATCAAAGAAAATAAGCCATTGGAAATCGGCGCCTTGCTGACCCGCGATAGAGGGTAGGCAATATTGCTCGAAGAGCGCCAGACGCGATTGCAACCACTCAGTCTGCAGGCCCAGACGGGACGGCGCAAAACCTATCGCGGTATTGAACCTGGTCAGAAGAAGGTGAGTGAATTCCTTTTCCATCTTCCCATACTGCCGGTGCACAGCTGCAAATGCAATCCCTGCGTGATTACCAGAGTGAGGTGCGGTTCTCGAAAACAAGTCCCATGGTTCAAGTCCCGTGGTTGAATCTTGCCGGATTTTGTTACCTTCGCGGAACGCGAAAAATCAGTCACTTCCGCGAGGCGGGGAAAGAGCACATAATTTTTCCAGAGAAGTCGTCGACGCCATCGCGCAAGCGTGATTGCAAAAAAGCACCTGCATGCACGACGAAGCAGAGAGTGTCTTCGAACGCATGGAAGATCGTGTAGGGGGCGAAAACGCGAACGGCGATCCTCCTGTTCTCTTTCATCGAGTCCCTCCCCCGAAGGAATCGATGAAAGCGTCGTCGGAGAATCGCCGCTTGAAAAGAGCATAACTCGTCTACAGTAGAGTCCGGGCAGCTGAAAATTCGGGCTTGGTGAGAGGCCGTGCGTTTCCTCAGCTTGACATGATCCCGCCGTGCAGTCAGTAATGGCAGTAGAGAGCCTTGCCTCATGCACGTAGTCGATCTGATTCGAAAAAAACGTGACGGTGGAGTTTTGAGTGACGCCGAGATAGCCTTTATTGTCTCCGGCGCTGCAGCCAATTCGATTCCCGAATACCAACTGGCTGCGTGGCTGATGGCCATTTGCTGGCGAGGGCTCAACACTGAGGAACTCAGGAGCCTTACCCTCCGTATGCGTGATTCCGGCGCGGTGCTCGACTTGCAGAGGCTTCCCGCTCCCAAAGTGGACAAACATTCAACCGGCGGGGTGGGAGACAAAACATCGTTTCTCGTCGCCCCTATCGTAGCTGCGGCAGGACTCATAGTTCCCATGATTTCCGGCCGCGCTCTCGGCCACACCGGCGGTACGCTCGACAAGCTTGAGAGCATTCCCGGTTATAGAACACATCTGCAACAGCAGGAGATGTATGAAATTGCGAGCGAGTGCGGGCTTTTCATCGTGGGCCAGACGGAGTGGCTTGTGCCGGCCGATCGCACGCTGTACTCGCTACGCGACCGCACGGCAACCGTAGAGAGCCCCTATCTCATCTGTGCGTCCATCATGAGCAAGAAGCTTGCCGCCGGTCTCGACGCACTGGTGCTTGATGTGAAAACCGGTTCAGGAGCTTTCTTGAAGAAAGAGCCGGAGGCCACGCATCTGGCTGAGCTCATGGTGGCGACAGGCAACGCTGCGGGAACGAGGACTGCGGCGCTCATCACCAACATGAACCAACCCCTCGGACGCATGTCCGGCAATGCCGTGGAGATGATTGAATCGGTGCAGATGCTACGCAACGAACGGCACCCGCTTACCGAAGATCTACGCCAGCTTTCGCTCGCTCTTGCGGGATGGATGTTGTACCTCGGCGGCAAAGCCCGCAACCCTGAAGAAGGCGTCCAGTTGGCGGAGGATCTATTAGTGACTGGCCGGCCGCTCGAGAAATTCCGCCGCATGATCGCAGCCCAGGGCGGCGATCTGGATTGGTTTGAGAGCCCTCAATGGCTGCATCGGCCGGCCTGTCGATATGATGTCAAATCGCCCGGCTCGGGTTTTCTCTCGGCCATTGACTGTGACCAGTTCGGTTGGGCTGTGCAGCGCTCAGGCGCGGGCAGAACAGTGCCCGGTGAAGCTGTAGCTGCACACGCCGGTATTGAAATCCACAAGAAAGTAGGAGACGCGGTGGTCGCCGGCGACACCTTGTTCACCCTCTACGTGGAGCAGGAGTCGCGTCTGCAAGCCGTCGCGCAAACACTCTGCCATTGCTTCACGCTCAGTGCGGAGCCGCCAACCCCCGAGCCGCTGATCTATCGGGTTATCGGGTGATCGAGTGATTGACTGAGACATACCGTAGCAAAGCCCTGGATTAGGAGGTACCAGCGACAGTTATGCAACAGCTGCGGGCGATTCCGTAATCTGAGCGGCTTTTGGACGCCTAATGTCGATCCTGCAAGCTGTTCCCAAGGCCTGGCGCGTTTACCGGATGATAAGGTTCGACGGCAAGAATATTGCCCAGAATATCGCGTTCGTGAGGGCTAAACTCCGCCTCGAATCGACCGGAATTGATCTGCGCCTGCCGTTGTTCCGGCGGGTATTCGCGTAGATCACGAAAGGCTTTCCGTACCAGTCGCCGCCGATCTTCCGGCAGGGTACGAAACTCCTGGACCGAGGCGCCCACTTGCTGCTGCCTTTGCGGGCTAAGATGCTCCAGGGCTTCGATGCGATCGACCATGTGTTGGCGCGCACCGGGAGGCATACGATCGATCTGCTGTAGGCGAAGAAGCAGTTTCTGCTGCATTTCTGGATTCAGGCGGTTGAATCCAGGTTCGCTCTGCAAAGCCTTCTCCTGTTGCTCAAGGGTAAGGTTTGAGTGCTGTTGCAGCCATTTACCCAGGTGGGCCGGCTGATTGTTTTGAAACTCTGCATGGGGAGCCTGTCCCCCCGACTGCGCAGCACAGGAAAGCTGGGGCAGAGCCAAAGACATAAGCAGCAATGATGCAGCGCAGACACATCGAGCTAGCTTTCCGCAAAGCAGTGTCACTACGTGCTCGTTTCGTCTTGCCATGATGCGTTCAGTTCTCGCTTCAATCGCCTCGCAACGCTCGCCACAGTTCCGTATCGCCGCACTTCCGCAGCCTCGCCGCAGCGAGCAAATGAATGTAGACCGAAGCTACCAGACTTTGCGTGGTTTTCTCTCAAAGAAAACCACACCTCGTTGCTCTTAAAGCATTTTCACAAATACTGTGAGGTGGCGGGGGTTCGCGGTACTTTCTTTGACTTGAATACTCAACCAGTCAGTTTGAGCTACCTACTCCATCGTCATCTACGTCGAGGGCATTCAGTTGCTGAAAGAGCTGGGCATTCCCCTCATACGACTGTAAATCCCGCACCGTGGCCGAAGCCTGGACAAGAGGGGCCTGTTGACGACCCGTCAGCGCAAAGCTGCCCCCGCCAATTACGAGCACGGTTGCCAGGGCGCCTGCCCCAACCTGACGCATCTGCAGGTTGCTGTTGTAGAGCAGCCAGGCCTTGGCGCGTTCAAAAAAACTTGCCGGCGCGGTCGCTTTCTCTGTCCGCAACCGGGCATAGAGCTTGGCATCGAAAAATGCGCTCGGTTCTGGAGCTTGCCATTCGTCCAGCAGCTTCCAGGTACGCTCCATGGCTGTCAGTTCCTCTGCACATCCGGCGCATTCCGCAACGTGGTTGCGGGCCTCTTCAGGCAGCGGCCGGGAATCGAGCAGCAGGTCGGCCAGATTCTTGTTCATCTCAGAGCAGGTCATGGTATTCCTCAAAATTTCTGTTAAGCAAAGTTCTTCAGATTTTCGCGCAATGTCTGGTACGCCCGAAATAGCAGCGACTTGGTGGCGGACTCGCTTAGCTTAAGAACTTCGCCAATTTCCTTGTAATCCATCTCTTGATATTTGTGCATCAACACTGCGTTTTTCTGCCGCTCTGGCAGCGCCATCACGTGCTTGCGAATGGCGCTCATCCGCTCTGTGCGCACCAGTTCCTGCTCCGCATTGATGCTGCTATCGGCAACGTCAGGCGTTGTGCCGGTATCCGGATCGGGCTGGTCGAGATAGACGTTCTGTGCCGTCCGTTCGTATTTTGTATCGCGCGCATGGTTCACGCCCAGGTTGGTCGCAATGCGGTAGAGCCAGGTACTAAATTTCGCCTCGGCCCGGTAGGTCTGCCGCGACCGGTATACCCTTAGAAAAACGTCCTGAGCCAGTTCCTCGGCAACTGCCTGGTTGCGGCACATACGGAACATGAAGTGGACCATCTGCTTGCGGTATTTCTCAATCAGCAGGCTAAAGCCGGAATCATCCCCTTCTCGTACGCGCACCATGACCTCGGCGTCGGAAAGCTGCGACCAATCCACCCGGCCCGCCATCCCGTCTGCATGGATCGAACCGCCCATCTGGGCTCCAGGAAACCCGTTCTGTGCAATGGCTACGCTACCCATAACTTCTGTAACCCCACGATCCCGGTCAGGTTGCGCGGAATCTGAAGAGTTTTCCTGAGATTCGACAGGGTCTGCCGAATCTGCCGGCGGCGCAAGCCCTGGGTCGGGGGAACCATGCTTTTCTGGGGGAAACGAAGCCATAAACTGAGTGGATTGTAAATGTTGCCGTAAGCGCCCGTCGCGTCCGGTTTTGCGGGATAGGCAGCGGGTCTGTCCCACTCTCCTGCGCGGTCGAGGCCATCCATACGAGGCGGGGGATGGCCCGGCAGCCCAGCGCCCGGCCTTTGCGGCTGCCCTGCCGGGTTCGTGTAAACTACGACTTGCCCCAACGGGCGCTTAACTCAGCGGTAGAGTGCCACCTTCACACGGTGGAAGTCGCAGGTTCGAATCCTGCAGCGCCCACCAGAATCAACAACTTAAAAGCCTGTAACGCCAAACTACCAAAAATTTGCAGAACTATTGCGTAACTGCTGACGCGGCTTCGGCTGTATACGGCTGTTACAACGGATAGAGTGTTCCGATGGAAAAACACTTTCCTGCTGGTGATTAGTCATAGCTGTTTTCCTCGCCTTGCACGGGCTCATAATTGCCTATGGAAAAGTTCTATTTCAAAGTCTTCGCAAGCAATCAAAGCACCTACGCTTTCTACGTTGAAGCGCCTGACCAAACCACAGCAGAAAAATCAATCGCCGCCTACTCAGGTGTGCGTCGATGGGAACTGATCGACGCGGCAGATATCCCCGAAGACATGGTATTCAGGCCGTCTGGCACAGCTTCTATTTGGAACGGCGAGCGCGGACCAAGACCACTTGACCCCCGCGATCCCAACGCCACGAGAAATCCTTAACCTCGCCCTCTTGCATGCATCAAATCACAGCGCCAATTCGGATGCGAACGTCGAGCACCCCGCGAAGTGTGTTCATCATGATGCAGCCTTTATCGGCGATCGCTACGAGCCGCTCTATCTCTTCGGAGTTTCCTTGCGCTTCGACATTCAGTTCTATCGAAGCAAAGCGTGTTGGCGTTTCCGCGATCGTTCCGATGACTTCCGTGCGAACGTCCGACACATTCGCGTTCCGCGCACGGATGGCGGCGAGGAGGGTACTCAGGAAGCAGCCGCCGATGGATGCGAGAAATAGCTCTCCTCCCATCGGGCCACTGTCCGTTCCGCCCTTATCGGTCGGTCTGTCAATCAGCACTCGATGCGTCCGCAGCGCCGCTTCTGAAGCCGACGTCGAGACTTGCCGCAGTTGAATCTTCATGGAACCGCCTCCTGCACTTCATTACCGAATCAATTGTTAGAAGCTGCTCGGCAAAGAGAAAACGAATATCAGACCATCCAGGCCCGTCTGAGCTACGGTAAATCCGGCCTTATCCATCGAGATACCGTCTCAGGTCCTCAACGTAATAGCAATGCGTGAAAGCATCTTCCCGAAGGATCCGGCCAGTCCTGACCAACTCAGCGAGCGACTGCTCCATCGTCAGCATCCCTTCGGCGCTTCCCGTGGCAATGTGCGATCGGATCTGGTGGTCCTGGGCTCTCCGGATTAGGTTTCGAGTGGCCACATTGGCCATCATGATCTCCACTGCCGGGTATCGGCCATAGCCGTCGGCGGCCGGAATCAATTGCTGCGCGATCACGGCAAGAAGCGAAAGGGACAACTGCTGCCGTATTTGAGTTTGATGTCCGGCTGGGAAAGTATCGAGGATCCGGGATATGGTCTGGGCCACATCGTTCGTATGCAGGGAGGACAACACAAGATGCCCGGTCTCGGCAGCGGTGAGCGCGGCGGCCATGGTTTCGCTGTCGCGCATTTCTCCAACGAGGATCACATCCGGGTTCTGTCGCAAGACCGCACGCACAGATTGAGCAAAACCTGGCGTGTCGAATCCCACCTCGATTTGTTCCACGATCGAATTGCGGTTGGGGTGCTGATACTCGATCGGATCTTCGATCGTAATGATGTGATCGCGGCGACGAGCGTTGATCAGATCGATCAACGCCGCGAGGGTCGAGGTTTTTCCGCAACCAGTGGAACCGGTCAGCAGCAACAAACCCTGGCGTCGGTCAGCCAGGGACGCCAGGTTCGGAGGCAAATGAAGGGATTCGAGAGAGGGGATTTGAGCGGGCAGCAGTCGAATGGCGCCGGCCAGCGTGCCGCGCTGATGATGAAAGTTGGCGCGGAACCTTCCAATCGACCCGCGCGAGAAGCCAAAATCCAGGGATTTCCTTTCCTGGAGTTCTTCCGACTGACGGGTTGTTAGCAGCGGTAGCAGCAGGCGACGAAGGTCGTCGACCGACATCGGTGGACCTACGGCTGGGGTAAGCGCTCCGTTGACTCGCAACGCGATGGCAGACCCCGCCACAAGGATGATGTCAGACGCATTCCGCTGGACGGCAGCGGCCAAGAGCCTATCGAGCGGTGTTTTCTCGTCGGATCTGGTTCCGTGCGAGGAGCGGTTCAATTCGTCGACAATCCGCGAAAGCTCGCTGTCGTATGCAGCCATCATGTCAAATTATAACCAGCGGATGCACCAGACAAGTCAGCCTGATCGCCATGTCCGAAAACGGTCTTGTCGTAAGAAGTGGCCCAACCAGAGTGCCAGTATCGAGTCCAATGCTGGTCACTTGTCCACAATACCGAGTACACGGACAGTTAGCGATGCGGGTTCAATCTCAGGCTCTCAAGTAATCCGGTGACTTCGGCCTGACGGTGGCGGTTTAGAGCAAAAGGGTCTAGTCCATAATAAATGGCATGCGCCCAGTTCGTTGGAAGATGATTGTCGTAGTCATAGTTCTTGTTGCGCCTTTCCTCGGCGCTCAAATCAAGTACGTTGTTGTTAAGCCGGAGATAGTCCAGGCGAGACTTGATCATTACAAGGGGAACGACAGTGACCGCGAAGAGTCATTGAAGAAGATGTTTGAAGCGGCTGGATGCTCAGCCCCAGACCTATCCGAGCAGCTAGTTCCAAGGCGCAAACAGCCGAATGTGATCTGCCTGCTACCGGGAAACGGTTCTGGGACGATTATCATTGGCGCGCACTTCGATCACGTATCAGACGGGAGCGGCATAATTGACAATTGGACCGGCGCTTCACTCTTGCCGAGTTTGTTTCAGAGCCTTTTGGGCATACCGCGAAAACATACGTTCATCTTTGTAGGATTCGCGGGTGAAGAGGTTGGGGAGGTTGGGTCTATGTTCTACGTCAAGCAGCTGACGAAAGATCAACTCTCGCACATTCAGCTCATGATCAACTTGGACAGTTTGGGTCTGGGGCCAAGCGAAGTATGGGTGAGCCGTTCCGACAAATACGCCGTAGCTTTACTGGCTGCCACTGCGCAAAGCGCAAATCTTCCATTGACTGCTATGAATGTGGACGGCTTGGGCGAGTCCGATGAGGAGGCGTTCATCAAGCAGAACGTCTGCGCTATTACAGTTCACAGTGTGACTCCGCAAACCGCTCATGTGCTTCACACCCCGGCCGATTCTCCGTCTGCCTTACGCTTTCAGGACTATTACGATAGCTGTCGCCTCCTGGCGGCTTACCTCCGTGTTCTGGACGCACAGCCAGGAGATGAAGTTCCTTCCTGTCCAGCGAAGATCAAGTGACGGGTTCATCGGACTTTTGGAAGTGAATGGGTAGGCTCCGACGCGACGCCTCAATCACAAAGCGTCAGAAGGCTTCCAATGGTAGAGGTCCCGCCCGAGAAGTTCCTCTAATCCTTCTACCTCTGGCAGCACGACCGTCCAAATCTTCTTCAAGGTCTCTTTTGGTACTTCTGAGAACGGTGCCCCCCCGCCCAAAAAAATTCTAATGAGCTGCGAATTCCGCACGTTTGAGACGATGTTGTCCAGGTTGCGCGCTTTGCACCAATCCGCCATAGCCGTGCCCGCCCAGGTCGCAAAGTAATTGCGGGGCTCTGTCATCTTTGTCGAGGAATATACCTGTTGGAGTTGCGCTTCACGTAGCTGGAATCGTGGAATCTCAAGAAAAGTAGTAAGGCGATTGACGAATTCCTGCGGGGTCTCGCTCAGGTCCTCGTACAAATTGACTAAGATTTGCTCTTTGGGAAAAAGGCTTTGCCACTTACGCAAATTCGTGGCGTACAGGCTCGAATGAATCATCTCCGGATCTCGCTCAAGAGCCTCGTCCAGACTCCACGCGATTCTTCCGTAAGCCCGCTTCATCCTGTAGAGAGATACCAATCGTTGAACCGGATGCCTGAAGATAAAGACAAGCTTGGCATGCGGAAGGGTCTCGGCTATGCGATGACGCGCGTCCTCCGATCCAAAATAAGTCGGAGCCACCTCACCATAGGGGCGTCCCCCATCTTTCTCCGGAAAGTGACTCAGATACCATTCCATGCCGCGATGAAAGTGCAGATCGAAGAATCGGGTCTCCTTCGTGGGGCTTGGCAGGCACGCATGGTCGCTCAGAACCTCGTGCAACCAGGTGGTTCCGGTTCGGGGTGGACCGGCGATGATAAAGCTGGGACCAGCAGATCTAAGACCGCGATCCATTTGCGCAATCGCCGATTGCGATCGTTTGCCGGGATCTGCATTCCCGCCTGTTTTCGGCATCGATCGATTCAGTCCATCCGATGACACGTTTCCTACTCCCTATTCATGCCCTGCGCACATTCGGCGCTTGGTGTTTAATCTCTCCACTACTCTGCACCCTAAATGCTATCCACCCCTTTGGGCGATCGCAACGCGAAAATGACCTGTTTTCGTTACCGGGGGGCTAGCGCTACCAAAGTTTGATAATGGAGAATAGTGACGATGACGCCCTCTACGCGAATAAATGACCTTCGGCTCATTCGAGACACGTTCGATTCTGTGGCCCGATTGGTCGAAACCACAATCCGGCACGAAGTCCCGGTCAACTACTCGAGTAGCGGAGAGCCTGTCACTGCTCTCGATCGCTCAATCAATAGCCTCCTGCTGGCCAGCCTGCCGGGTGAGAATGAAGGGTGGCTGTCAGAAGAGAGCAGGGACAATCCCGATCGACTGCGTGCGTCCCGGGTATGGATCGTGGATCCGATAGACGGTACGAGGGAATTTATCCAGGGAATTCCTCAGTGGTGCGTCTCCGTGGGCCTGGTCGAAGGTCAAGAGGTAGTTGCCGGCGGGGTCCTCAACCCGAGCACAGGAGAGATGTTTCTGGGGTCCAGGGAAACGGGCCTGGAAATTATTCGACCTTTAGGGGTAGCATACCGCACCGGGGGTGCATGCCTGTTGGTGAGCCGCAGAGAACATCAACAGGGAAAATGGACGGAATTCGAAAGCCCGCAAATGGCCGTCCTCCCCATTGGTTCGATCGCCTATCGACTCGCTCATGTAGCGGCCGGCTACGCCGACGCGACCTGTACCTTCGAACCTAGAAGCGAATGGGATGTTGCTGGTGGAGTCGCCCTGGTTCAGGCAGCGGGCGGGAAAGTGCAGATGCTTGACGGCACACCAGTTCGCTTCAATCAAGCTGTTCCCCGGCTTTCAAGCTTTTTTGCCTTTGGGCAGGCATGTCCATCCCAGGTGCCGGAGATGTGTGGACTCGGTCGCTCGTCGTAGAGTATTCCGCGTTCAAACTGTGGAAACTACTGCAGTAGAAACATCAGACGACGCCCTCGGGAACGCGAAGAGATAGGCGCGTCTCTACCGCGTCTACGATTTTTTCCGCACTCTCTACAATCGTTTCGCGGTCCGTGCGACATTCGACATCAGGCGATAGCGGTGGCTCGTACGGGTCGTCGATACCTGTAAAGCGTTGCAGTTCGCCGGACCGAGCCTTGCGATAAAGCCCTTTGACATCTCGCCCCTCACAAATCTCGATCGGCGCATTGACATAGACCTCAAGGAAATTCGAACTTCGGGCGCGCAATTCATCGCGGGCCTCTCGGTAAGGCGATATTGCAGACACAAGCGCAATTACGCCGTTACGAGTCAACATCTCGGCTACGAAGCCTATTCGCCTGACGTTCTCGTTCCGATCTTCCTTGCTGAATCCGAGATCGCGTGACAGGTGCTGGCGAACCTCATCCCCATCGAGTAATTCCACACGGTGGCCTCGAGCCCACAGGCGGTCGTAGACGGCTCGGCTCAAGGTGGTCTTGCCGGCTGAACTGAGACCGGTGAACCAGACCGTTAATCCGTCCGCGAGGGTAGAACGCGACTTGGTAGTTTTCTCCTGCAACGCACTCTCAATCATGCCAGCACCGATCGTGAAATTGGTGACAGGGTCGATAAAAATCAAACTGCCTGTACCACGATTCCTAACATATGGGTCGAGCAAGATGGGGCGGTGCGTCTGCACTGTAACAGAGCCGATATCGTTCAGGCGTAATAGTTCGACTGGGTGTTCGGTTAGATTCGCGAGATCGAGCCGTGATATAATTGCGGTGATCTCACCGCACACTGTGTGTGACATATGTTTGATCAGATAGGGCCGATCAACGGAGAGGGGCGTTTCCGACATCCAGACCACCCTACATCGAAAAGATCGTGCCGCCTGGGGTGGACTGATCGTATCCACAAGCATGTCACCGCGGCTGACATCTACTTGATCATGCAGGCAAATAGACACAGACATGGGTGCGGAGGCCTCGGTGAGGTCGCCCGATGCCGCGGGCAACAGCGCGACTTTCACCCTTTTATCTGAGGGCAGAAGCAGGAGCTCATCTCCTAATGCAACAGAGCCAGAAACGATCTGTCCCGCATAGCTTCGGTAATCTCCAGAGCGAATCACGTACTGGATGGGCATGCGGAACGGTTGTTCTTCTGGGCTTTCTTTAATCGGGATCGTCTCCAGAAATTCAAGAATGCTGGGTCCTTCGAACCACGTCATGCGCTCGCTACGACGAACAACATTGTCACCATCAATGGCCACAACCGGCAAGAAGTAGAATTCGACCCCCGACAACATACTCTGCAATGACGCGAACTGGAGTTTAATCGCTTCGAAAGCATCGGCCTGCAAACCCACGAGATCCATTTTGTTGACGACTACGACGACTTGTTTAATACCCAGGAGCCAGGCGATGGATGTGTGGCGAATGGTCTGCGGCAGTACCCCCTTCCGTGCATCCATAACTACTAAAGCAACATGCGCCGTAGATGCTCCGGTGGCCATGTTCCGTGTGTACTGCTCATGGCCGGGAGTATCCGCGATGATGAATTTGCGTTTTGTTGTCGAAAAGTAGCGGTAGGCAACATCAATCGTGATGCCCTGCTCCCGTTCAGCACGGAGGCCATCAGTAATAAACGCCAGATCGAGTCCATCTCGCGAAGCGCGACTGACGGCCCCTAATTGATCCTCGTAAATGCCCCCGCTGTCATACAGCAGGCGCCCGATCAGGGTCGATTTACCGTCATCTACGCTACCGGCCGTACTTATTCTAAGCAGATCTAGAGGCATTTTTTAGAAATAGCCCTCCCGCTTTTTCTGCTCCATGGAGCCTTCTTGATCGTGATCGATTGCTCTGTTTTCCCTCTCCGACTTCTTGGCAACGCGCAATTCTTCGATGATTTCGTTGACACTACTCGCTGTCGATCGTACCGCCCCCGTGCAGTAAGTACAGCCGAGCGAACGCATGCGAGACATGATACGGACGGGCTGCTCTCCCAAAGCCAGTGGCGGGGCATGTTCGGGGGCAATCAATGACTCACCGCGAATGAGCATCGGTCGCTCGCGTGCGAAGTAAAGAGGAACAACCGGGATATTCTCAACCTTGATGTACTCCCAAACATCTAGTTCAGTCCAATTTGAGAGCGGAAAAACCCGGATACTCTCACCCTTGTTGATGCGTCCGTTGTAGAGATTCCAAAGTTCCGGCCGTTGGTTTCTTGGGTCCCATTGACCGGCGTTATCGCGAAAAGAGTACACACGTTCCTTAGCCCGGGATTTTTCCTCGTCACGGCGGGCTCCTCCGATTGCGGCGTCAAAGCCCCCATTTTTAAGCGCCTCGAGGAGGGCACCCGTCTTTAGCTGAGCGCAACATTCCTGTGTGCCGAGCTTGAAGGGACTTGCCCCTTCCGCTAGAGCTCCTGCCGCCTTGTGAACAATCAGTCGGAAACCCAGCTCAGCGGCGGTTCTGTCACGAAACTCAAGCATTTCCTTGAACTTGTAGGACGTATCGATGTGTAGAAGAGGAAAAGGAGGTTTGATTGGGTAAAACGCCTTCTGTGCCAGCCGCAGCATTACAGAAGAATCCTTACCGATGGAATAGAGCATGACGGGACGCGAAAACTCTGCGACCACTTCACGTAAAATGAAGATGCTCTCTGCTTCGAGCTCCTCAAGATGGGATAGTGTTCGCGCCAACGGAATAAAACCTCAAGGTTGAAAACACGAAAAGTGCTTCAAAGTCATACTGAAAGCAAAACGAACCTTCGAAACTGTCAATCCGTCTGGGAACTGCCCAGCACTCCGCCGCAGTGTTGGGAGTATTATCGCTTAATTCTTAGCAAATTAAGACATTCTTGAACGTGCGGAAAATGATACTTGTTTAACGCATCTGTAGCAAACGTCTTCCACGAAACCCCTGCTGCTATCCATGATCGGAGTAGCAATCCCTGGCGAATGCTATTTTTCGACGATTGGGGCCGCGCTCGCTTTCACCTCTGCTCCGGGCTCACGAGCAAGACTAAAGATCGATAGTGTGCAGTGGGAAGACACCAGAGCTTGGTGACAGAGCTGAAATCCAATCGCGATAAGCCAAAGCGAAAGGGCTAAGCGCAATCTCCTGTTTGGGACTCTCGGGGTCACACCTGCTCCGACTATGCCGCCAAAAACTCCCCCGAGAGCCATTTTCTGGAACAGGGAACTCGCAACGTGGGCGCCAAATCCATGTACTCCGGTACCCACCACCGCGATGACAAGACCGAAGGCAAGATCAGTGCCAACAACCTCGGTCGTACTGAGATTGGTCAGGCCGAGAAGTGCCAGGGTTCCAAGCGCGCCGGCGCCAGACGACGAGAATCCTACTTCAGCGCCGATCGGAAACATAACACCACTCAGCAGTTTCGAATGATCTCGCAACGGGCGCGCAATGCCCGCGCGATTGAAGTAGCTGTAGATGTACCAGCCTGACGTAAAGATGATGATTGCACCCAGGAAGAACGACAGTGACGGACGCAAACTGTTCGCTGTGACATGGCTTAGTCCCAATGACCCTATAATCACGCCCGGAAGTCCGCCGATCAACATCACGCCAAGCACACGGAAATTCACCTGTCTGCGGAAAATTTGGACAGGGACCACCACAAGTTTCACGACTGCCGAATAAGCGAGGGCGGTACTCACCGCAATCTCTATTGGGATGTGGAGAAACAGAACGAGTAAAGGTGCAGTAATCACGCCCGCTCCCACCCCGGTTACAGCGATGACAACGGCGATCACGAAACCTATCACCCAATCCATGACGAATACTCCCCGCCGCAGGAAAATACGACTTCCGAGAGACCCGAGACTGGCGTAATTCGTTGCACGGCCTCGATAGGTACACCCTGGATGAGCCCGGTTTGGTTGTCAAGACTCTAGGCGTTTGCGCTCAACACCAAAATTCCGATAGTAAAATGCGCCGCGACAGGCAAAATGGTAGACGCGCTCGAGGCTGACGCCGCCAAAATCGAAGTGCGCCGACATACCACCCGCAACCGGGCCGGCCTCAAAAAGATCTACCTGGTGACCATCCTGAATCGCCTGGTAGGCGGCTGCGAGACCCTTAGGACCGCCACCAATTACGACAACTCGCGCTATTCATCAAGGTTACCATCCGGTTCAACGAGTGATAAACCCGGTTGCTTCACCCACAAGAGGAGTTCCTTCTCCTCAGCTTACTGGCACTGTGTGAAGGCGAGCGTCTGAATGGCGATCGCAACGCTCCCCGAGGACGTTCCAGGGTAGGATTGCGCAGAATGAGCGCAGGCTTATCTACGTACTACAGCAAGCTCGGGTACGATACGGGGCGCATATTGATCTTTCGACCCATTTAGTCCCAGTTGTGCGTTTATAAGGTGTCAGTCGTGCCCATGGCCGTGGCCGTGATCATCATCCTTGTAATGACCGTAGGCATGCCCGTGACCGTGATCTTCGTGGTCCCAATGACCTTCTGCGTATCGCCAGCCATCAGCATGACGGTCATAGTGGGGGCGAGACCAGTGCGCGCCAGGGTAAGGCGGCTGGTCATAGTGCCCGGAAACCCAACGGTAGTGATGGCCCTGGGGCGTCCAGAATCCGCCAACCCAAACCATGCCTACAACTGGGGGTGGTGGAGGTGGGGGCTCGACACGAATTGGTGGTGGTGGCGTGATACCAACGACGACGGAAATCTGAGCCGTTGCCGTCATCGTGAGGGCGGCTCCCAGGAAGAGCGCAACTACCCACTTACTTGTCATGCCGGTCTCCGCTAGGTGTCGCGTTTTGAAACGCGGTACTGACCGGACGTTACAGAAGATGCCGTCGATAGCCCAATGGCCCTTATGTGGGATAGCCGGGCGCCCTGGCCAGTCGCTTAGTAAAGCAACACGGCCATCTGGTAGGTGGTAAAGCCGGGCGCTCCATTTCCTGTATTGCAGGCGCCCACGGTGGCGGTGCGATATTTGCCTGTGGCAATTCTGCCTTCCAGTACGCCCGGCAGCCTGCTCAGGTCAGATGCCTGCCAGCGCATGATGAATTTGGGTCGCGATGCCCCCACGGAACCGTGATCCATCGCGCACGTTTGCCGAGCGGCATTCACGTCGCCCGCCGTTCGGAGACCACGCTCGCTCAGCAACACCTCGATTTTTTGTTCAATCTGCGAGGAACCCATCGACGCCACACCTGCAGCGAAATCCTCCACTGCCCAGAGGTTGTTTCCCTGGCGAACGATACCGATGCCGATTTCGTTGAGGCGAGGATCCAAAATATTCGCGCGATGATGGGGTGAGTGCATCCACTCGTTTTCTAAAGTAGCGGGGGTGGGCGCTACTGCCAAATTCTCTGCCACAACACGGAAGTGCGCACCCTGCTCGGCAACGCGTGTTTCCAGTTCTGCCTCGCCTGCGTACTGGTGCGACAGCGCGCTCTGGCCCACCATCAGTTGCGCATGCCTCTGAGCCGCGCGGGCAAGATCCGCGTCCCATTTGAGCGGACCAAGGCCCTGGCGCGCACGGTCTTCGTTGGTTGCTTGCATCAACTGCCGGGCTTCGATCGACTGCGCCCCGGCATAGTTCACCGCCCCGGCCGCCCACATTGTGGTGAGCAGTCCTGCCACAATCAGTCTCTTCATGCGGTTACTCCTTCGGGGTCTATTGAACCGCGAACGGGGAATCCGTCCGCTCCCACAAAAGATGTACGCGAGAGACTGGCTGAGGAAATAAGTAACTATCGAAGAGTGTTTAGGCTCCGGTCCGGGCAAAGATGACGGAAGCGTCGTCGGAGTACACCAACTTCCATTGGTTTAGCAACGGAAGCACGCGCACCATGGGCGATTGCTTCGTCAGTAGGCAGAAGGCGACAGCGTACTTATCAAGCAGCGCGTCAGGATCGCTCTTGAGCATCGCCCACTGGCCAAATTCGCCGAGTACCCCGGTCCACTCAAAGACATCAGCCCGCCCGTCAACAAAGACCGGATGCTCGGGAGCCGCCCAGATGAGGTAGCCACCATAGACGTAGTCATTGAGCATGTTGCCCGAAAGATGGTGGCTGTTGATGAATGCAACCGCTTTTACCGGACTCGCCTGCTCAACCTGTCTCGTTAAGGCTTGTCGGCTCGGAAAGCTCCAGAAGACTATCAGCAGCGACGCGGTGATGACCAGCGCGTTTGTGACTGGACGGTCGGTCTTGGCATCGTAGTCGTCCCACGATGTCGAAAGAAGGCGCGAGAGGATCGGTGCTGCCAGGATACCGAAGACGAAGACCATCCTCTGGTGGGATACTGCGAGCCATGTGGCCATAGCCAGTAGAAGCAGTTCGTCCCAGAAGATCTGTGCCTTGCGAACGATTATCAGCAGTAAGGCAATACCGAGCATGCCGAACAGGCCGATCGCACGCGGGTCAGTCCATTCGAGCGGCTTCCACTCCGACACCTCGCTAAGCCCGATGGGTTGTTGCAGCATGGTGTTGAGCGGATACAGAATTTGCCTTACGCCGGCGGGATTTATAAGTAACGCCGCAAGCGATAGCCCGAAAGCGAGAGCAAGCATTCGCCGTTGCCGCGCATCCCAGCCGGACGCTACAAGCAAGCCCTCTTGAAAGCGAAAGAAGGAGCTGAAGAGAAACAGCCCCGCGACCGCCAGCCCGAGAAAAAAAGAACCATGACAGTTGACCCAGATGGCAAACAAGGGAGGCAGGCAAAAGAACCAGCGCGCATTGCGTGTTCGACCGAGATGGAAGACGAGCAGCTCAATGACTAAAAGTAGATAGCCGACCATCTGCGGGCGGATGGCCAGGCCCGCCGTCGCAAAAAACCAGATAACCATCGCCCCCACAAAACCCACCTTGGCATTGCGGGCGTAAAGCGAACAAAGCGCGTAGCCGGCTACCAGCAGCGCGGAACTAAAAAAGCACAGCCAAAGCATCATGCCGCTATATCCAGCCCAACGATAGGCCAGATAGATCAGGACTTGTGAAATCCACTCGTGCGGAATCGACGCCTGGTGATGGGTGGTATAGGAAAAAATGTCTGTGGCTGGTACGGAGTGGCTCGTCCAAATGATTTGGCCCGTCTTCAGGTGCCACCACATGTCCGGATCATCGAAACGTGATCGTACGGTCAGCACGCTCAGGACGACAAGCATGGCCCCCAGTACCGCTGGAAAGGAAAAGATCCGTCGCAAAACAATCGGTGATGCCCGGCGGACGCCGAGGCCGGTCATCGGGCCGGCCACCGAAGCCGCGGGGCTCACGCAGTGCCCAGTTCCGAAAGAATCGGGTCATCCGGGGCTGACTCATCGATTAAATTCCTCTCACTGGCTGCCCCGCCTTCAGCGAGCCGGATCAGACGATGCAAATAAGCGCGGGAGATATTCAAGCTTCGCGCGGCCAGGGTCTTGTTGCCATTATTCTCGCGAACCGCAGCCGAGGCCAGCTTCACCTTGAAATCTCGAATCTGGCGTTCAAATGAATTCGCAGGATGATAGTCAGCAATACTGACTACGCTCTCTTCCTGAATGTTTCGCGGAAGATCTTCTGTGCGAATGCAGATGTCTCCCCCAAGGATGATGGCACGCTGAATTACGTTCTCCAACTCGCGCACATTGCCCGGCCAGGAGTAACCCTGAAGCAGCTTCATCGCTGCCTGATCGATGTACTCCATCGGCTTTTCGTACATCTCGGAGTACTGCTTGAGGAAGTGCATGGCGATGGTCGGAATATCTTCTGCGTGCTCTTGCAGAGGCGGAGCATCGATGCGCATCACGTTGATGCGGTAATAAAGATCCTGCCGGAACTTGCCCTGCAGCACCATCTCGCCCAGATCCTGGTGCGTGGCGAAAATGATGCGTGCGCGCAGAGGGATCAGGCGATTGCTGCCCAGACGGCTGAATTCACGTTGCTGCAGCACGCGCAATAGCTTGACTTGTGTGCTGAGAGATATCTCGCCGACTTCATCGAGAAACAGCGTACCGTCCGCCGCCTGCTCCAGATAGCCTTCCCGGGCGCCTACGGTTCCGGTGAAGGCGCCTTTCTCGTGGCCAAACAATTCAGACTCAATCAGAGTTTCAGGAATAGCGCCGCAGGAGACTGCGACAAAGGGACGATTGGCACGAGAGCCTAAATTGTGAATCGCCTGAGCGATCAATTCTTTACCGGTACCGCTTTCGCCGGTAATGAGCACGGATGCATTGAGACTTGCGACCCGTCTTACCAGGTCATACACCTGCTGCATCGGCGAGCTACAGCCAATCATTTGACCGCAGCCCTGGTTTACCTTGGCTAACTGTTGCTCCACACTCTGCAGTTTTTTCTTCAGAGCAGCGTTCTCATGGGCCCGCGTGAGCATGGTTTTCAGTTCCCGCACCGAAGGCGGTTTGCGGCAGTAGCCATGTGCGCCGAGCCGCACCAGCTCCAGCGCGGTGGCACGCAGCGCATCGTCAACCATCACGACAGAAGGAACATCAAACGACGCGACACGGCGTGCGCACTCAATTCGCTTTTCCAGAGTGTCGTGGCTCGAATCCAGATCAGCGATGACGACGTCGCACCTGCCGTCGGCGAGCAGGCGGTGAATACCTGCCTCATCCGATTCAATAAAGACCTCGAAGCCTTTTCCTAAGGCAGAGGAAAGTATCGGTTCGAGTTTGCGATCTTCAGAATAAAGTGCGATCCGAATCATTTATTCTTGGCAACTTTCCGCGGCTCGGAATGCTAAAGCCGCGTGGACATAGGTGTAATCAAAAGCCCACTGTCCTAAAACGGTACACTCGGGGAGGGGTAGTGTGTGGATAGTCGTTTCTTAACAAGCAAGTTATAGCACAGAGATACTGAATAAGAGAGAGAATATCGAGCGGAACCTTCGTAACCATCTTACGGTGGTGTAGGCGGCGTATTACTACTTGGTTAGCAAGTCTTAGCCAGAAGTAACTACAAGGGCATCAGCCCGCGATCGCGGGTTGTAAGGATGTCTCACCCCCTGGAAATGGCCCTGTAGTTGCTCGCAGATCGACCATGACCCCGCGGCCCCGACTGGAAATCGCTTTGCTCGCCGGTACAGTAGCCCTCACACGATTTGCCTTCCGCAGCCACTACCTCTATGACCTGGATTCGGTCAATTTCGGACTTGGTATCGGCCGTTTTGATCCGCGGGTGCACCAGCCCCATCCGCCTGGCTATTTTTTGTACATAAGTCTCGGCCGTTTACTGAATGACTTTTTGCACGATGCAAACCTTGCGCTGATCGTGTTAAGTATCCTGGCCAGTTGCGGTGTGGTGATCTTGCTCTACCGAATGGCACAGGAGTGGTTTGGCATCCACGCCGCCCGATTCGCAGGGGGCATCTACCTGCTTTCACCCCTCGCGTGGTTCCATGGCGCCGTCGCTCTTACCTACAGCGTGGAAGCTTTCTTCTCAGCTCTGCTTGGGTATTTGTGCTGGCGCATCGCCTGCGGGAGTAGGCATCTTGTTGTGCCGGCGGCGATCATGCTCGGGGTCTCTGCGGGCGTTCGTCCGTCGTCGCTCCTATTCCTGAGCCCGCTGTTTCTTTTTTGTCTATGGAAGGCGGGGCGCCGGGCCATCTTGGCCGGGGCCGCGGTGCTCGCGTTAACGCTTGCCTGTTGGGCTCTGCCAATGCTGTGGGCCAGCGGTGGATTGGGCGCCTATTTCGGCGCCTTGATCTCTCTCTGGCGATTGGTGCCTGGCAGAGGAACAGTGTTCAATTCTTCGCCGGCGACATCGATCGCCCGTGCCTTCACCATCGCATTCATCTACCTGCTTACCTTCGGAGCTGCAGCGCTGGCTCCGCTTGCTTCTAAGCTGCGCAAGGGAACTGCCGATCAGAAATACGCGGGCCGATACGTGGGCAGATACGCGGTGTTTACCGTCATCTGGGTTGCCCCGGCGCTGTGTTTCTTCACTTTCATCTTTCTCAAATTTGTCAACAGCGGATACCTTTTGCTGCTCGTTGCCCCTGGCTGTCTCTGGCTCGGCTACTGGCTATCGGAGTGGTGGCAAAGCAGCGCCTGGCCAGTCTCTGCAAAGTACGCGCTCATGACAGTCGGCGCAGTGCTGAATGTGCTCTTGTTTGTTGCCTCACCGCTCTACTGCTCCTACCGTTCAGTACGCCACTTTGAGAGCCAGCTCACGGCGATTCGTGAGGCGCTCCCCCAGGTCGCTGCCGCGGGAGAGACCGTAATCGTGGGCTTTGACTCGCATTTCCTGGGCTACCGCCATGCCGGCTACTACCTCCCTGGCTATCTCACTCTGGAATATCCCGAGGTGAAGCTGCGCGAGGGAACCCGCATCTTCGCGATGGAAGGCGGGGATACGCGGCTTCTGACGCAACTGCCCGCTGCCGGCTACTCCAGGTTTATCCTCTTCCCCTTGCCGTCGGGCGATCCGGAGGCCAGGCAATATCTGAATACAGTGATGAGCAAACTTCCCCGGCAGGACCTGAAGGTGATGCATGCCGGGGGAAGAGATTTCGTGACTGGTCCGGTGTCGGATTTGCCGCTGCTGTTTCCGGTCTCGTCTGCAGCTATCAAATAAGGTGTATATAGCCTGTTGCACCGCGGCTCACCCCTGTATACAGGCGTGTACACCTCTCCGGCGGACAACCTCTCTAAACAGGGTGCGGAAAAACTCACTTCTTTGAAGGGTACGGGCTTCAGCCCGTACGTAACTCCCTTGCAATGAATCCGGCTTTAGCCGCTGAGGGAGCGATTTCTCGCCTACAAAGAATTTTTCCGCAGCCTCTAAAGTCCTGAATTCGCGTTTTCCTACCCCTTTCACACTTTGGACGGCGAATTGCTCTTCCGCCTATGTAGTCCCCAGGCAAGACAGTGGGGAAAGACAAGTAAGGAGCAGGCGTGCACTCGATAGCTTTGTGGCCAACCGTTGTAGTTCTGGCAGTGGCGACGTTCACCGATCTGCACAGCCGGCGCATCCCCAACTGGCTGGTCTTTCCATTTTTGCTGGCTGGCCTCATGGTTTCGGGTGTTCTGCGTGGCTGGGCGGGGTTAGGGCATAGCCTCGAGGGCATGGCCCTTGGGCTCGCGGTGTTTGGTGTGCTCGCCTGCCTGGGAGGTATGGGGATGGGCGATGTGAAGCTCTGCGCCGCGATCGGGGCCTGGATCGGTCCGGGGCAATTGCTAATCGCCCTCGTGATCACCGGCATGGCCGGGGGCGTCATGGTGGTGTGCTGGGCGGCAGCCGGCGGATTTCTAGGGCAGCTGTTTCAAGGCACGGGTGACCTGCTGGTCGGATTCGGAAAGCGCGGTCTGCGGCCACATCCCGAACTGGTTCTTGCTAACCCTTTAACGCGCAAGATGCCATATGCACCCGCGATTGCGATTGGCACACTTTTTTCCTTCTTTGCTCGTTGAGAGATAACAAACCGGAATATGGCGAGTGCGTCTACAGAATGTTTGAGTCAGTTAGATCGGTCAGGAAAGTATCACTAAGCGGAAAGAGCGTGAAACGTTGATGTCCACCTTTACCCACGATCCCGATGCACTCGGCGCCAAGGTGCTATCGGTGGCCCTGATTGGGCCGCAGGAGCAGCGCCGCAAAGCGGTTGCTACCGCTCTCGCCGGGTCGCAGGCAAGTGTAACGCGTGAGTTTACTTCCTATCCCGGCTTTGACGACATACCCCGGCTGCTCGATGCGGGTTACGACGTCATCATCGTCGAGCTCGATTCCGACGCTGAACAGGCACTTGATGTCGTTGAGCATATTTGCAGCAGTAGCTCCGCTACCGTCATGGTGTATTCGGCCAGTAACGACTCTGAGCTGCTGGTTCGCTGCATGCGAGCCGGGGCTCGCGAGTTCCTGACCCAGCCCATTGCTCCCGGTACCATTGCTGAAGCGCTCGTACGCGCCTCGGTACGCCGCCCCGCGGTCAAGCCGGCCAAAAAAACCGGCGGCAAACTGCTGGTCTTCTTCGGCGCCAAAGGCGGCTGCGGGGTCACCACCATTGCCACCAATTTCGCTGTCGCCCTTGCCCATGAATCAGGCAAGAGCACGCTCTTGGTCGACCTGGATCTGCCGTTCGGTGATGCGGCGCTCGACCTCGGCATCAACACCGAATTCTCTATTGCCAACGCACTGCAGAATTTCGACCGTCTCGACTCCAATTTTCTAGCCAAGCTTTTGATCAAGCACAACTCGGGTTTGTCTGTACTGGGGGCGCCCGATCGATACACACCGATTCGGCCGGCCGCTGAGGCGGTAGAGAAGTTGCTAGCCGTCACCCGGCAGGAATTTGACTACGTTGTGGTCGATGCCGGATCCAATCTCGGCTCCGCCAGCAAGGTGCTTCTCGAAGCAGCAACGGTTACTTATCTCGTCACCCAGGTAAGCATCTCAGAGCTGCGCAACTCTAACCGGCTGATCAACGAGCTGTTCAACGCGGGCAACCGCAAGCTTGAAGTGGTGGTCAACCGGTTCACGCCTCGCTCCCTTACGATCGACGAGCAGAACATAACCAAGGCGCTGACCAGGTCGGTGAACTGGAAAGTCCCCAATGACTACCCGGCTGTACGGCGCGCACAAGACACAGCGACACCCCTGGCCCAGGCAGACTCACCGATCTCGCGGGTGATTCGGCAAATGGCCCGGGCGGCAGGCAATTTACCCCCTAGCCCCGACAAGAAAAAGCGCTTTTTTGGGTTGTTCTGGTAACGGTGAAGGCAGATTTTTCCCGATGACCGGGATGGATGGTACAGCGTGGAACAACCGAGTTTTGAAAAGTTCAAAGCGGATATACATCGGACCCTGATCTCCAGGCTGGATCTCGAGAAGCTGTCGCGCGTCGACTCTGGCCAGGCGCGCCAGGCGGTTTCCACCATGGTCAACGAGATCATTAGAGAGCAGAAGGTGCCGCTGAGCTTTAACGAGCAGGAGAAGATTCAGGACGAACTGCTCGATGAAGTGTTCGGTCTCGGCCCGTTGGAGCCTTTGCTACGCGATCCCACCATCTCCGACATTCTGGTCAACAGCAAAGACCGGGTCTTTATTGAACGCGGTGGCCTGTTGCTGAAGACAGACACGGTGTTTCGCGACGACCGCCATCTGCTGCAGATCATCGATCGTATCGTATCGCGCGTAGGCCGCCGGGTAGACGAATCTTCGCCCATGGTCGACGCCCGCCTGCCTGACGGTTCACGCGTAAACGCAATTATTCCTCCCCTGGCGCTCGACGGGCCCACCTTGTCGATCCGCCGGTTCGGAACCGGCCCACTGGCTGCGAATCAACTTGTACAGTTGAAGAGCATTTCCTCGGAGATGATGGAGATGCTTGCCGCAGCCGTGAAGGCGCGCATCAGCATCGTGATTTCCGGAGGAACCGGAGCCGGCAAGACGACGTTTCTCAACATTCTTTCGCAATACATCCCTCAGGGTGAGCGTCTGGTCACCATCGAGGACGCCGCCGAGTTGCGGCTCGCGCAGGAAAACATCGTGCGCCTTGAAACGCGGCCGCCCAACATTGAAGGCAACGGAGCGATCCGCCAGCGCCAACTGCTCATCAACAGTCTGCGCATGCGCCCCGATCGCATCATCATCGGCGAGGTCCGCGGTGAAGAGGCGTTCGACATGCTTCAAGCCATGAACACCGGCCATGAAGGTTCCATGACCACCGTACACGCCAACACCCCCCGCGACGCCCTGGGACGCCTGGAGTCGATGGTGGCGATGACCAACATGAATATTCCGGAGAGAACGGTACGGCAACAGATGGCTTCGGCGATTTCGCTCGTGGTGCAGGTGACACGCATGAGCGACGGCACGCGCAAAGTGACCAGCATTTCTGAAGTCACGGGTATGGAAGAAAACGTGATCAGCATGCACGAGATCTTCAGCTTTCACAAAAAGGGCATCGGGCCTGATGGCCGCGTGGTCGGTGCATTCAGGCCCAGCGGTATCCGTCCCAAGTTTCTTGAGAATCTTCGCGTGGCGGGCATCTTTCTGCCGCCGAGCATGTTCGAGCAGACATTGGAAGTGAACTGAGGCCGGAGAGGAGGGGACGCGTATGTTTCTGCTGCTGGTGATCGTATTTTTAGGAATTTTCGCTGTAGTCACGCTGCTTCTGGTTGCAAGCGGAACGGGCGCCTCCCAGCGAACGAAGCAAACCATGACACTGCTTGCGTCGGCCCTTGCGGTGAGCAAGCGGGAGATCGAAGACCAGATTGTCGATATCCGCAAGCAGGAGCTGCTTAGCGCAGTTCCGTGGATCAATCGTTGGCTGATGAAGGTCGAACTCGCGCCGCGCCTCCGCAGCACGCTGTATCAGGCCAACGTCCGATGGACGGCCGGTGGCTTGCTGCTGATGTGCATGGCGTGCTTTGTCGTTCCTGCATATTTGCTGTATCTGCGAACCGGCGCGCCTGGCCTCGCTCTCCTTATTGGCTTGCTCTTTGGCTTCGCGCCGTTCGCCTATGTTCTGCATAAGCGAGCACAGCGTTTTGGAAAGTTTGAGGAGGAGCTGCCGGCTGCTCTCGATCTGATGGTCAGCGCGCTACGCGCCGGCCACAGCCTGGTGGCTGCGCTTGGGCTGGTGGGCGCAGAGTCTCCAGACCCGGTCGGCGTCGAATTCAAAATATGCTGCGATGAGCAGAACTATGGTCTCGAGCTCCGCACCGCTCTCGATAACCTGGTCAGCCGGGTGCCGTTGCAGGATATGAGAATTGTAACTACAGCAATTCTGATTCAAAAGGATAGTGGCGGCAATCTTGCAGAAGTGCTCGACAAGGTTTCTTACGTCATTCGTGAGCGCTTCCGGTTGAAAAGGCAGGTGCGCACCCACACCGCGCAGGGGCGTCTCACCGGCTGGATCCTGTCGTTTTTGCCCGTCGTTCTCGGCATTCTGTTGTATACCGTCAACCCCGAGAACATGAGCCTGCTGTGGCGGCGTCCTCTCGGGGTCAAGCTGCTTTATGGCGCCGTGGGCATGACCATCACAGGTGCTTTGATCATCCGCAAGATCGTACGCATGGAAGTCTGAGGGATTATGGGATACGCAGCCATTACGTTTATCGTGATTTTCCTGCTCATCGCGAGCGGTGGCTTGTTGCTGTTCTATCGCGAGGCCATGCTGCAACGCATTTCGCTGGTGATTACGCCGCGGGCGCGCGAGGGGGTATTGGCTCCGGCGCCACGACGCCTGTCCGTAGGCGAAATGGTGCAGCGCTTCGATCGAATCATCCCCAAAAGTCAGGCTGAAGTTTCGGTTGTGCAGCAGCGCCTGATCCGCGCCGGCTACCGTAACGATTCTGCGATAAGGGTGCTTTACGGGGCCAAGTTTCTCGTTCCGGTTGCCCTTTGCTTTGTTGTGACGATCAGTGGCCTTTCAAGCTACGGACCGTTCTTTGTCTACGTAACGGCTGCGGGTCTGGGCTTCTTGCTGCCGGATTTCTGGCTAGGGAGGAAGATCGCGAAGCGACAGAAGCGCATCCGGCTTGGCCTTCCCGATGTGCTGGATCTGCTAGTGATCTGTATGGAGGCGGGGCAAAGCCTGGATCAGGCAACTGCGCGAACGGCGCTCGAGCTAAGCCGTGCTCACGCGGAAATCAGTGACGAACTGGACGTCGTGATGCTGGAGCAGCATGCTGGGCGCCCCCGCGCCGAAGCATGGAGACATCTTGCGGAACGCACTGCGGTGCCAAGTATCCGCAACCTGGTCTCTGTGCTCATACAGTCGGAGCAGTTTGGTACTAGTATCGCAAAGACGTTGCGCGTGCATGCCGATACTCTGAGAACTCAGCGGCGGCAGCAGGTGGAAGAGCAAGCGGCCAAGACTACCGTCAAGCTGGTGTTCCCGCTCGTCTTCTTCATTTTCCCCTCAATTTTCCTGGTGGCGCTCGGACCTGCGGTCATCGTTATCCAGGAGTCTTTTAAAAAGCTGTTAAACCAGTAGAAAGGAGAACAGGATGGACAACACGACGATTATCCGGGTAGTAGCGGGTGTGCTTTTCGTGGTTGTGCTGCTGGTTTTGATTCAGCGCCGCCGCACGCGCGTACAGTAGTCTATCTTGCCACGGGTGCCATCCCCAGGGAGAGGCACGCCAGATGTAAACAGCCAGAGTGGTCGGCGCCCCCGAGTCCATTCGATGCACGGAATGAGACTCGGTCAGCCCGGTTGCAGCGGCGGTGACACAGAATTGCTAACGGTCATCACTGAAGGTCCAGATGGCCGTCTGCGCTAGTACGGCTGTGGGACGAAACTACTTCGTCCCACAGTGTTGCGCGGCTTGCTGTCTGAGGTTGGCGATGCATAGAGAGTCGGAAGGCTATCCGAACGCCGGGCATGTGCTGGGAACGAAGGGATTCAATGGAAAGACGGACATACTGCGTATACAACCTGACTCGCGAATGTTTCCTAAGCCTGGGTGTAACTGTGGCGAATACATCATTCACAAGGCTCAGGGGGCTGATTGGCAGGCTCAGGCTGCGCTCAAGCGAGGGCCTTTGGGTTGTGCCCTCGAGCGGCGTGCATACGTTCGGGTTGCTTTTTCCCCTCGACCTCATCTACCTGGACAGCGACTGCCAGGTGATTCGTCAGATCGAGTCTTTTCCGGTATTTCGTATCGCTCCCCTCAAGATACACGCGGCGAGTGTGCTGGAGTTGCCGGCTTACAGCATCTACACCTCACAGACGCAGCCAGGGGACCGGCTCTTGATTTGCCCTGCTGAGGAAATGGGGCGCCGTTTGAGTGCAGCCCTCGCCGCAACTGCGGAACGGCAGAAGGAAGAGTCCTCCCCCAGGTTTGCCAACGGGTAAGGTGACATGATCACGAACTGGTTTGAAGAACTCCTGTCTCAGGACCAGCGAAAAGCGCAAAGGCACATCGATCCGCGCCTGGTCGTTTTTTACTGGAACGGCGCCTCACCGGCTCCGGGTTATCTGCGAGATATAAGTGCGACGGGCTTCTATCTGTTGACCGAGGAACGTTGGTATCCGGGAACGCTGATCGATATGACCCTGCAGCGGACAGAGAAGAACGACGACGGAAACAGAAGCGCAATCTCGGTGCGGGCAAAAGTGATTCGGTCGGGCGAAGATGGAGTAGCTATTGCCTTTGTATTCCCTGAGGCCGAAGTGGGCCGTCGCGTGCGCAGCATTATCGCTGGTGGAGTCGGCTTGGCGGATAAAAAGAGCCTGGAACAGTTTCTTCGCCCATTATGGACCAACCGACCGATCGGACCAGGCGCGTCATTTTGAAAAGCCGTGGTCGCCAAGCGCAATAGTTTAGCGGGAACTGTTTGAACTGGAAGGCATCGGGTAGTCAGGCCAGAAAAGCGACAATCTGGCGACTATGGAGGGAACAATGAAGATACTACGGGACGAAAGTGGACAGACGCTGATCTTCGTGGCTTTAAGCCTCACTACTATCCTCGGCTTCGTTGGTATCGCCGTCGACGTTGGTACGTTGCTCCACGATAAGAGAAATCTGCAGACGGCAGCCGACAGCGCCGCGATTGCCGGCGCGTGGCAGCTCAAGCTGAATCCGGCAAATGTAACATCCGCGGCGACAGGTGCGGCAACCACACAAGGAATTAGCAGTGGCGTCACGGTGAACGATCCTCCGGCAAACGGGCCGCATACGGGCAACGCGGCGTATGTCGAGGTGCTTATCACGCAGAGCGAACCTTTGTTCTTCGCGAGGGTTTTAGGTCTCAACTCGCTGAATGTAGGTGCTCGTGCCGTCGCTTTTGCCGGAGCGACGAGTAACGGTTGCGTTCAGGCCCACAATCCCACCGCCCCCGATACCATTCATTTGGAGGGTTCCTTCAATGTCAACGTGCCGGGCTGCCAGGTCATCGATGACTCGAACAATGCGTCCGCTCTCGTCTTCACAGGAGCTGGGGGAACGTTGTCCGCCGGTTACGTCGGCGTGGTGGGCGGAGCTACCGGCGCCACTGGAGATAGCACGCCCGCGCCAGTCACCGGAGTTGCCCCGGTAAGCGATCCGCTGCCCAATCTCCCTGCGCCCACGTATGACCCCGCATCCTGCACTGCCGCGCCCACGGGTACCACGTGGGGACCGGCAGTCGCAAATGGCACGGTCTGCTATAGCGGAAACATCAAGGTACAGCAAAGTATAACGATGAATCCAGGCGTCTATGAGTTCCCCGGGACGCTCGATTTTACAGGCCATGGAAGCCTTACTGGTACAGGTGTGACCTTGTACATTCCTCCCGGCGGTTCCCTGGGCGGCAGCGGCAATGGCAACACGACGTTGGACCTGACTGCTCCGACGAGCGGTACCTATACCGGCATTCTTATCTACCAGGACCGGGCAAACACCAATACGATCTCGCTGAACGGTACGCCCGTCGCCAAACTCACCGGCATCATCTACGCGCTCAGCGCCGAACTCGACCTGAGCGGCAATACGACTGTGAATCTCGTGACTGACTTGATCGTCGGCTCTCTCTACGATAAGGGCAACGCGACCATAAACCTCACTGACTTCAGCCAGACGGTAGGTAATTCCCCGCTTACCTCCGTTGCGCTCGTGGAATAAGAATGGCGGAGCAATACGATGAAACGTAGCGTGACAAAAATATCAAGCGATCCTGAAACCCCGGGTCAGTGTAGACAGCAGTTTTGCCTTGCCGGTGAGAGCGGCCAGAGCCTGGTAGAGCTCGCACTCACTTTGCCGCTGTTTATTTTTATTTTGGTCGGAGCGACTGAGTTTGGACGGTTTGCATGGGCCACAATCGAAGCTTCCAGCGCGGCTCGGGCCGGTGTGCAGTACGGAGCCCAGAATCACGCGACGGCCTCGATGGCCGGGGCGATTCAGGCTGCTGCGTTGAATGACGGCGTCAATCTCACGGGCTTGAGTGCCACGCCCAGTACTTATTGTGTTTGTTCGACTGCGCTGTCAACACACATCGCGTGCGGCGGCCTGACCGGCGGCCTGATTGCATGCCCTTCGCCTGCAACCCTCCTCGAGTATGTCGTGGTAACAACCACGGCTACGGTAACCCCACTGGCTCATTACCCGGGTCTCCCTTCCTCTTTTACGGCACAGGGTTATGCGGTGATGGAGGTTGAGCAATGAACTGGGTGCGTGACGAATGCGGCTCAGCCTTGGTGGAGTTCGCCGTGGGCCTATCCACTTTGTTGTCCGTCGTCTTCGGTGTAATGGCCATTTGCTTTGCGTTGTATGCGCATAACATAACTTCTGAGGTCGCACGCGAGGGCGCGCGTTATGCCATCGTGAGAGGATCCGCGTGTAACAGCTTCACTGATTGCAAAATCACTGGTCCTCAGATTCAGACTCACCTCAAGAACGTAGGTTTTCCCGGCATCAATCCCGCGAATCTGACGGCTGCGACAGCGTGGTCATTTTATCCGGGCACAGGTACCTGCCAGCCATCCGCCTTGTGCAACAATCCTGGGAATCTCGTTACGGTTACAGTGACATATCAATTTCCTCTCGTCGTTCCGTTTGTGTCCAGCAAGACTTTGACTATGTCGAGCACGGCAGCGATGGTGATCTCTCAATGAAGCGGTGCTTGCCTTTTGATTCGGCGAAGGAGTTGAAAGGTGAATTCGGAAATGAATTGGTTTGCCAGGTTGATGTCTCATGAACGTCGGTATGCGGAGCGGCGCGCAGCGCCTCAACTGCTGGCAGCGTACTACTGGAACGGAAACCATGCAGAGCCGCACAACGTTCGCGACATGAGCACAAGCGGTATCTACCTATTGACGAAAGAACGCTGGCTACCGGGCACGCTCGTGATGCTCACCCTGCAAAAACCAATCGACAAGGCCGAAGCCGGAGCGGCCCGGGCGATAAGGGTCCAATCCAAAGTCGTACGCGCGGATCAGGACGGAGTTGCCCTCAGCTTCGTTTTCCCCAACGCTGATGACGTTTATGAGGGGACCGGGCGAACCTACGGAGTGGACCGCAAAGGGCTCCGCGAGTTTGCGAAGTTTCTTTGAGACCGTTCTGGGCAGACGTGTCGGGGGCTGACGATCCGGCTACAGCAGTTTTACTTCTGCTGTTTACAGAGCAACCACGCCCATCGCGGCCTTTCCTCAAGAAAAGCCGCACCTCGCTCGATTTTCCAGTGCAGAGTAGAAGTGAAAATGCTCCAGACTACCTGGAGCAGCGTCAGAGGCTCTCTCAAAGAACTTAAGAGCTCGGGTGGCCCATTCAAGCCTGTTTTTTGGCTTGAGTGGGGTAGAGCCCGCTGACATGTCGGGTTCATTCCTATCGTTAGCCCTGAAATCTCTGCCCCTTCATCAAACTCGGGTGGCCCATTCAAGCCTGCTTTTGGCTTGAGTGGGGTAAAGCGAGATCATTCTCCTTCCGCGGGAATAATCAGCAGAACCTCCACGGTAGTCATCAGTCCATTCTGTGTGGCGGCTCGGAACTGCCAGCGTTCCAACGCGTCCAGCACAAATTTGGCCTGGGCAAAGCTGGTAGGGAACACGATGTTCAGTTTCTCGAAGCGGCCGGCAGCATTCACAAAACCGTGAACCATGATGGCGTCGCCCTCCAGATCTCCCGGAGCGAGCTCAGGCCGTTCTACAACGTAGGGCCACGGTGCGTCGAGACGCGCAACGACTCCGTTGTCGGCTGCCACCGCCTCGGCCGGCAAGCAATACTGCAGAATCCAATTCTTAGGCAAGCCCACGTGCAGGTAGACGGTGTAAGCCAGCCGAGTGCCCCACAGGCCGTCAGTTTCGGGGTACTGTTCCGCCATTGACGAGCCGACGATCACTGCGCTGAACTTTCCATCTTTGGGCAGCACGATCCGCGTCACTGTGGGGCCCGAACCCACGCCATCACTGCCTGTCTGACCGGCGGCGACGTTGCTTCCGTGTTGAGCTCCGGCGTTCCCCGCAGCGCTCTGCCCGGCCTCGCTTTTACCTGGCTGCGTTCCCGGGCTTGCTCCGGAGCCGACTCCTTTTTGATTGCTGGCGGCGTCGCCATTGCCCTGTTGAGCCGAGTTGACCTCGCGGGTGGGAGCCATCGCATCAGAAGCGCCTACGGTCGCAACCTCATTGATCAACGGCAGCGCAACGGTTCCCTGGTCCAGTCGCAAATCAGACAGGGATAAGACGCGAGCCGGCACCGGCGGCCCGCCCACCGAGGTGGTTTGCGGAACCTGCTGCGACGCTTCGGCGCCACGAAGGGAAACAGGCGAGGTGGTACTCGGCGGAGGGCTAGGCAGATCTGTAACAAATGCGCTTGCGGAAACCTTCAGGTCCGCCAATTGTAGTTCCCGGTTGGGTGCCTCAAGATCGGGGCGAACGTTCGCGGTCGTATTCTCTTGCCGGGGAGGGGGAACGATCTTTCTGGCTGTGCTGCTTTCCGGCGACCACATCAGGAGCAGGGGTATCGGTGTTGCCTGCGCCAGCATATTGGGCGGCAAATCTGGTTGAACCAGGGTTTGCGGCGCTGGAATCTTATCCTTTATTTGCAGTGGCAGGGCAGGAGCGGATGGCAATCCGCCGGAAGCGACTTCACCAGCCGCGGCTTTGACCGCTTTCGCCGTTTCCGGTTCTATAAGCCGGCGTCTGGGTGGTTCGGGCCGCCGCAGATTCAGCAGGCGGACCGTGTACCGGCGCGCTGAGGCTTCATCGGCCACCCGGACAACGTGGTGCAAATGAAGATAAATCAGGCCGATAACCAGCGCGTGCGTGGCCATGGAAACCGCAAACGCCGATGGCCTGCGACGCGAGGGCGGCTCTTCCGCAAACAGGGTAATGATGCGTGAGGACTGCATAGCCAGTTAAACGCCCCTTCTTCGTCGCCGCTACAGCAGTTTCGCATCCTCGCCGCAGCGAGCATCTTCGCCGCAGCGAGCATCTTCGCCGCCGCGAGCATCTTCGCCGCCGCGAGCATCTTCGCCGCAGCTACAGCAGTTTCGCAATGGGCACTCACTTACAGTTGTTGTGACACTTATAGCGGAACGCACTCAGAGGGTTGCAATTTCGAGGCCAACTGCCGGTGCCCTAAATCGATACAAAAATGGCAACCATTGGCTGCCGGGCGTGCTTCAACGGCTACACCTGCGCTCAGGGGTGGATACACATGTTCACACTTCACCCTTGAGGCGGCCATCTAAACCCCTGATTTCCGCGTCGAACCGCATTTTTCTTCTTTGGCAGATCAATTGCGATAGAGGCTCAGGAAGGCCTCACCGGCGCCACTGCCGGTTTGGAGGGTTCTCTGCATGAATCGAAGACTAATGTTTATCCTGGTGAGCGCGTTCGCAATCGCTGTGGCCGGTAGTTTTATCGTCTATCGGCTGGTTGGTAATCGTTTGGGCGCGCCGCAGCAAGCGGCAACGCGTGTAGTCGTTGCCCTGAACGACGTGAAGCTCGGCAGCGTCTTACGCGACGTCGACCTATCTACCACCGATATCATCGGAACTCTTCCCAAGGGCGCCATCCTTAAGAAAGAAGACGCGATTGGCAGGGGAGTCATCTCCAATCTCTACCAGGGCGAGCCGATCCTGGAAAGCCGCCTGGCAGCCAGAGGATCGGGCGGCGGACTGGCGGCGACCATTAGCCAGGGCATGCGCGCCCTTGCAGTCAAAGTCGATGAAGTGGTGGGCGTGGCGGGATTCGTCACACCTGGCATGCGCGTTGACGTTCTCATTTCTGGCAATCCCCCGGGACCGGTAAATCCCGCCGAGGGAATGAAGGTCAAAACGCTGCTGCAGAACATCGAAGTGCTCTCCGCGGGCACAGACATTCAGAAGGACGCTGAAGGTAAGCCGCAGCAGGTGCAGGTGGTGAGTCTGTTGGTGACTCCGGAACAGGCAGAGTCGCTCAGCCTGGCAAGCAACCAGACCCATGTCCAGCTCGTCCTGCGTAATCCGCTCGATACCCAAACCGCCCACCCACCGGGAACCATGACGGCTAACCTTTTCAAAGATGCAAACGCACCGAAACCAAAGCCGGTGGTAAACGGTCATAAGGCATTGCCTCCTCCACCGCCTCGCGTGTATCTGGTCGAGGTGTTTAACGGTTCCAAGCGGACAGAAGAAAAATTCACCCCGGGCGAGGCAAATCAGTGAACATGAAAAATAGTGTGCCTGTCTTTTGGTTGGCTGCCTGGTTGTTTCTGAGTGTGATGCCGGGGCTTCGCGCGCAAACGGCGCGTATCCCTTACACCCCAAAAGCTCCATCCGGGAGCGTGGCCAATCAGGACTCAACCAACGAACTCTATGTCACGGTCAATAAGTCGGTCCTGGTGGACATCGCAAAGCCCGTGGAGCGTGTTGCGGTGGGCCTTGGCGAGTTCGCCGAAGCAACGGCCGTCAGTCCTACCGAAGTCCTGGTGAATGGCAAGGCGTCGGGAGAAACCAGCCTGATCGTATGGGAAGCAGGTGGGGGACGTCAGTTCTTTAATGTAATCGTGCGCCCCAGCGCCATGGCAACGAACGATAAGCTCGACGCTCTCCGGCGGCAGCTCAAAACGGAGCTTCCTGATCAGGCAGTCAAGCCAACCGCCGAAAACGGGCTCATTTTCCTTCGTGGCACTGTTAAGGATTTGAACAGTTCCGACCGCGCCGTGCAGATTGCCTCTACCGCCGGTAAGGTTGTGAATCTGCTTTACGTGAATGTGCCCGCGGCCGATCCACAGATCCTGTTGAAGGTGCGCTTCGCCAGCGTCGACCGGTCGTTGACCAGAGAGCTTGGCTTTAATCTGTTCAGCCTGGGCGCCGGCAACACGATCGGCACTGTCGGTACGGGGCAGTTTCCGATTCCGTCAGTCACACAACAGTCGGGTACAACTCCCGCGGCCGCGACTATCTCCGATGCCCTCAATCTCTTCTTCTTCCGGCCCGACATCAACCTCGGGGCTACGATTAGAGCTCTGGAGACGCAGGGCCTGGTGCAGGTGCTTGCCGAACCGAATGTGCTGGCGGCAAATGGCAAGCAGGCAAGCTTCCTCGCCGGCGGAGAGTATCCCTACCCCGTCGTACAGGGCGTCTCGGGCGGCGTAGGCGGGGCGGTTACCGTCCAGTTCAAGGAGTTTGGGGTCCGTCTGAACTTCATCCCCACCATCACCCCGCGTGGCACGATCCGTCTTCAGGTAGCACCCGAGGTCAGCTCGCTCGACTTTACCCAGGCAGTTACGATTTCCGGATTTCAGATTCCTTCGATTGATGTCCGCAGAGTCAAGACCGAGGTGGAATTGGGCGAAGGGCAGAGCTTTGCCATCGGCGGTTTGCTCGACAATCGCGAAACCAAGACCTTCGAGAAAATTCCCTTCATCGGAGATATTCCAATCCTGGGCAAGTTCTTCCAATCGATTTCAAAGAACCGCACCAACACGGAACTCATGGTGATCGTTACCCCCGAGATCGTGGCTCCGGTTCCTGCGGACAAATCGATCCCTGACCTGAAATACCCAGACAAGTTTCTGCCTCCCAACTCCGGCATGCCGATGACGACGCCAGGCGCGGACGTTACCGGCGCCAAGCCGATCCCGCCCCCGGGACCAAGCATGCCGATAGAACAACTGATTGAAAGCATGCAACCGGAACAGCCGCTGGTGATCGACTCCGGCGGCTATTCCCCAGGGGGCGGGAGCACAACTCAGGCTCCAGCCGCACCGGTCGCGCCCGCTGCACCTGCTGCGCCGCAGTGACGATGCGGATGTTAAAAGTGTGCTGTGCCTGAGGACGCCTCGATGCAAACCGATGACAAGCAAGGCCGCGGCCTGCCTGTGATGAAAACTGCCTTTTACTTTTCTGAACAGAGAAAATGTTCTGTAGCGTTGATGGTGGCGTGTAACAGTGTTGCCATGCTGATGCTCTTCGCATTGCATAATCCCGTGGTTTCGGGAGCCTGCGTTGTTACTTCACAGGCTGCGGAAACACTCCCTTCTTTGAAGGGTACGGGCTTCACAGGCTGCGGAGGACTCAGTTCTTTGAAGGGTACGGTGCTTTACAGGCTGCGGAAAAACTCACTTCTTTGAAGGGTACGGGCTTCACAGGTTGCGGAGGACTCAGTTCTTTGAAGGGTACGGGCTTCAGCCCGTACATAACTCCCCTGCAAATGAATCCGGCTTTAGCCGCTGAGGGAGCGATCTCTCACTTACAAAGACTTTTTCCGCAGCCTCTTCAGCCGCCTGGCTAGCGTGCTCGCTCTATGCATGGTGGGCCAAGGTCGCTGCGCGGGTGAGAGCAGCAACAAAGACCGCAGGATAGCCGATGAACCTCAAATCGATTTCAGCTAGAGTCACAGCCGCGCGCCGGCCAAAACCAGACGTCCGGGTGAAAATCGTTAATCGCACGCGATCAACCGAGTTAGCTCATCGTGCCGACGTTGCCGACAGTGGCTCCAAGCGCAGAAAAGGTCTGCTGGGCCGCGATGGGCTTTCGGCTGGAGAAGGCCTGTGGATCTCACCTTGCGAGTCCGTGCATACCTTTGGCATGCGATTTGCGATTGATTTGGTCTATCTCGATCGGGGCCTGAAGGTGAGGAAGGTTCTGAGCCATGTAAGGCCGTGGCGCATATCCGCATGTTTTTCAGCACACTCCGTGCTGGAATTGGCGTCGGGCATGGTTCACGCGACCGAGACCAGGCGAGGCGACCAGCTCGAGTTCTCCGCGGTTCCTCTGCCTCCTCACGACGATGGGGCGGCTGCAACACGATCTCCTGCAGAGGAGAATGCGTGACTTTTTTTGGGCCGGTGTTCTGGATCTCACTCGTGTCATCGGCTGTCGTTCACGAGTCTGCCCACCTGGCAGCAGCAAGGCTGGCCGGCGTACGGATCAAGCGCATGGGCCTCAGTTGGAAAGGTCCATATATTGTTCGTGAGCCTGGCACACCGCTTCAGAACACGATCATCTCCCTTGCCGGGCCAGGCATCAACCTGGTGCTGTGTCTCATAAGCTGGCACTGGTCGCGAACCTTCGCGTTCGTGAACGGCTTCCTGGCGATTTTCAATGTGATGCCAATCCCGTCTTCTGACGGCCTGCGCGTCTACCGCCTCTGGAGAGGTCAAAAGTAGCATTGAATTGCGACCCGGAAAGATACAGATTTCGTACCTCTGCGCTGTCGTGTGTCTATGGCTTTTGTGTCCATGGATCGTGTGGTTCCCTGGCAACAAAGACTGTATACGCCCAGCATCTGCATATCCTGAGCTGTATACAGCCGTTCACATCATAGACGCGAACTAGAGCTCTAAATTGTTGATTACATTCAGCAACAAGGAGGCTTTGCAATGGTTGTCTACGTGCTCTACGTATAGCAAAACCAGCTCCTTGCTGGATAAATCAACTAAGGGAGAGAACACACACATGAAAGATTCATTGTTGAAACTGTCCGTCAAGATTCAGAGCCTGGTCATGCGGGAAGAAGGCCAGGACCTGATCGAGTACGCTCTGGTCGTTGCTCTGATCGCCTTCGCCGCCACCGCCGGCATGAAAGTGCTCGCGAATGATATCAATCAAGCCTTCACCAATATCGGCACGACCCTGACCAGCTACACCGGCTGATCTCGCAGTAGGTAACATCCGAGCCTTACGCCTCCAATTCCTCGCCGGGAGAACCAGCCCCATAAGGCATGTTCTCCCTCGCCGGGAACAACAAGGATCTGTAATCAACAGCGAGAGGAGAGTCCTATGCAAATGAAGTTCTGGATCTTCTATTCCAAGATCCAACGATTGATTGTTCGAGAAGAGGGGCAAGATCTGATCGAATACGCCCTGGTGGTTGCTCTCATAGCCTTTGCGGCTACGGCGGGCATGCAAGTCTTGGCGAATGATATCAATACTGCCTTTACCAATGTCGGCACAACACTTACCAGCTACACGGGCTAATTTGACTGAAAGCCGGTGGTCCGATTTCAAACAAGATCGCCGACTACAGCGTTTTCACTTCTGGTGCATACAGAGCGATCGTACCCTACGCGGCTTTTCATCAAGAAAAGCCGCACCTCGCTCGACTTTCCAGTGCAGAGTAGAAGTGAAAATGCTCTAGGGGCGGTCAGTATCGATAGATCGCCCTGGCGGAGACTCATATTCGGCCAGGAAAGACAATCAGTGAAAAGCAAAATGCAAATGTTGATTGCCCAGGTGCATGAGTTACTCGTAAACAAGGCAGGGCAAGACCTCATTGAATATGCCTTGATCTTTTCTCTGATCGCACTGGCAACGACCGCAGGAATGCTGTCGATCGCTACGGCTCTTAATACAACCTTCGTCACCGTCGGCTCGATCTTCACCAACGCGGTCAATTGAACATTCTTAAGCTTTGCTAACGTTCGACTGTTAAGAGTGTGGCGCACACGGTCTCCGATCCCAATGCAAATGGTCGACCAGCGAAGGACCTCGAAACGGCACGTCAACTCCGACGAACAGTTGTCGATTCGAGTTAAAACCCAGCGCCACATCCCGTATCTTGTCTTCGCCCTTCTCGCCGGCATATACCTGCTTCCCTTTATGCGCCTCCTCCTGCCTGTCGCGCCGGAGGGAACTCTTCTTGACGGCGCGACGCGGGTTGTTCATGGGCAGGTCTTCGGCCGCGACTTCTTCGAGGTCATCGGGCCGGGCACCTTCTACTGGTTGGCGTTTTTCTTCAAATTATTCGGTGTCACCTTTGTGGCGGCCCGCATTTGTTTATTTATTACTTCGTTGGCCACAGCCACTGCGCTCTATCACCTGACCCGCAGAATCTGTACCCACTCCCTGGTTCTGCCATCTCTCATCCTCGCCGGGACCTGCTTCGGCATGTTGTGGCCGACGATCAGCCATCACGTGGATAGCAATTGCTTCGCGCTGCTCTCTGTTGCGTGCATGGCCGCGTGGCAAGACAGGCGAAAGACTCTATGGCTGGTTGCTTCTGGCGCTCTCGCGGCGATTACCACCTGCTTCCTGCAGCCCAAGGGGCTGTTGCTTCTGGCGGCTCTGATTTGCTGGCTCTGGCTGCAACGGCGTCGTAAAGCCCCTACGTTCTTGCCGCTCGCGCTCGTCGCCGGAAGCTACCTGTGCGTCGGGTGTTTGGTGATGGCCTATTTCTGGCATAAAAGCGCACTCTGGGATGTCTTCTACGCAACCGTAGTCTGGCCGTCTAAAAACTACAGCGCAGCCAACGTGGTCCCTTACGCCCACAATCTCATCCGAAACTATTGGGATCAATGGGGATTTGCGAGAGACGGATTTCATGGTGCTGTCCTGCTTGGTGCTGTCCTGCTCGGTGCCGTCCTGATTCTGCCTTTTCTTCTCGTTGCTGTGCTTCCTGTTCTCCTGGTGTTTTGGGGCATCTCGCATTGGAAGACAGCAGGTAAACCCGAAGTGGCTCTGTATTGGTTGTGTGGCGCCGCAATGTGGCTGGCCGAGCTTCACCGCAAAGACATCGCACATCTCGTGTTTGGCTCGCCTCTGTTCATCGTCCTTTGTGTCTACTACATCGGGCTCTACCGAAACAAGATCGCACATGCTGTGTTGCAGGTTCTGGCGATCAGCGCGGCATGTCTCGCGGGGTTCAATTTCGCACTCGCTCTGATGGCGCACCCTGTCGCGACAAGGGTGGGGAACGTGGCGGTGTTCCGGTCCGATCCGATCCTCGCATTGCTAAATAGCCAGGTTCGTCCGGGTACCGAGATCTTTGCCTACCCATATTGCCCCATGTACTACTTCTTGTCGGCGACGAAGAATCCAACCCGCTACAGCTTGCTTATGTACGGTTACAACACTCCTGCTCAGTTTGAAGATGCAGTGCAGGTTTTGGAACAACGCCGCGTAAAGTACGTCGTTTGGGATAAAGACTTTCAAGCCCAGAAAGCCTCCATTATTTTTCCTGGTTCACCTCCTGTGGCTCCTGGAGCGCTCATCGTTGAACCGTATTTGGCATCCCACTACAAAATATTGAAAGAGGACGGCGGTGTCCTCCTTCTGGAGAGGAAGGGCCACGGCGATGAGGACTAGCAGCCCGTCGCTGCTCGACCAGGATGCCGTTGTCGCCCATTCCATGCCGCGGCCGGCAGCGCCTGAAAGACTTCTTCCTTACGCCGTCTTCACTCTCTGCGCAAGTCTGTATCTCTTTCCCTTCATGCGGCTCCTCTTGCAGGGCACGGATGAGGGAACCCTCGCCGACGGCGCCGTAAGAGTGGCTCACGGCCAGGTGTTCGCGAGAGATTTCTTCGAAGTGATTGGTCCCGGAACCTTTTACTGGCTCGCGCTATTCTTCAAACTTTTTGGCGTCACGTTTCTAGCCGAGCGCATATGCCTCTTTATTGTTTCCCTTGGCACCGGACTGGCTATGTACTACCTCTCCCGTCGTGTCTGTCAGCGATTTCTGATCCTTCCATGTCTTCTTCTCGTTGGAACCTACTTCGGTATGCTTTGGCCAACCGTCAGCCACCATGTTGACAGCAACTGCTTTGCTCTATTCGCGGTCGTCTGTTTGGCGGTCTGGCAGAAAAAACAAAGTCACTGGACCCTTGCACTTTCTGGTGCGTTAGCTGGTGCTACTACATGCATCCTTCAGCCCAAGGGAATCCTGCTGCTGTTCGCTTTGCTGATATGGCTTTGGATACAGGGCCGCCATCGCGCCGTTCGGCAGTCGTCCTTTTGGGCAGTCGTCGTGGGTTATGCAAGCGTGATGATGGCTGTGGGTCTCTATTTTCAATCCCAACATGCACTGTGGAGCCTGGTGGATGTCAATTTCCTATGGCCTGCAAAGCACTACGGCACAATGAATGCGGTTCCTTACGCGCACGGAATCTTCGCCTACTACTGGGATCACTGGGTTGGTGTCAAAGCGGTCGGCCGCTGGATTTACGTCGTGGCCGCACTCCTCATTACCCCCTTTCTGCTTGTTGCCACGCTCCCGGCACTCTTGCCGGTCATCGCCGTGCTCTCGAAGCGCAATGCTGAAAGTCCAGAAGTACTTCTCTATTGGTTATGCGGAGTCGCCCTCTGGGTCTCGGAGTTTCACCGCAAAGACATTTCGCACCTCGTTTTCGGCGCCCCGTTGTTTGTAATTCTGTTTGTGTTCTACTTGCAGCAGCGACGAACCCGAACTGCGGAGTTGAGTTTGCAAGTACTCACCATAAGTGCCGTCTGCCTGGCCGGCTTTAATCTTTTCCTGGTGGCGTCGGCCCATTCCATGAACACCCGCATGGGCACAGTAGCCGTCTTCAATGACGACCCCATTCTTAAGTTGCTTGACGACAAGGTGGCTTCCGGTGGAGCAATCTTTGCCTATCCCTATTGTCCGATGTACTACTTTCTGTCAGCAACCACGAACCCGACGCGCTATAGCTTTCTCATGTACAACTACAACACACCCGCTCAATTTGAAGATGCGGTGAGTGTTGTGGAACAGCGCGCGGTGAAGTACGTAGTTTGGGACAAAACCTTTCAAGCCAATGCAGCCTCCCTATTTTTTCCTGGTTCATCTCCTGTGGCTTCTGGAGCGCTCATAGTCGAACCATATTTGGCTTCCCACTACGAGGTACTAAAAGACGAGGGCGGCGTCCTGTTTCTGGAGAGAAAGCATGCAAGGTAGGGCCTCATTTCATACGGTGCGTCTGGTGAACGCAAACCCTTCTTTTCGCCTCTCGTGCTCCATAATGGCGGCAAAGATGGCCGCGAAAATCGAAATAATGTCGAAGCACGTTGTAGACACCAAAGAATGTCGAACGCGGGTTATTCAATCTCTGAGACCAAAAATCTCAATTGCGGCGTTCTTTGTCGTGCTTCCGGCCGTTCTCTTTTACGCAATTCTATTAGGCCGGGTCGTCGACATCCCCTACGGCGATGACTATGAGGCAATCCTGGAATTCGTCAATCGAATGACCCAGACCAAGAGTCTGTCGGCAAAAAGTGCATATTTTCTTTCCGCACAATTCAATGAATACAAACTCTTTTTCGAGCATGCAGTGGTGTGGGCGCAATATTTGCTTCTCAAAAGGGTTGACATAACGAGCCTATGCTTGATCGGCAACGGATTCGTTGCGTTACTTGCGATCCTGCTCTGGAAAATGTGTTTGCCGGATCACAAGGATGTCACTTTCCGTCTCGCCACGTTTATTCCTGTGTCGTGGCTGCTTTTTCAGCTTCAATATGTTGAGACGTTAAATTGGGCGATGGCATCGCTCCAGAATGTGCCCGTGATTGTGTTCTCGTTATGTGCGATCTACCTTCTGGTACGTGGAGCAACGCGAACATTTTATCTAGCCATCCTCTGCCTTGTTCTTGCGGTTGCTTCTTCGGGCAACGGCCTCCTTCTAATACCAGTTGGCGTATTAATCCTTGCGCAGGCACGTCAATACAAACGTGCTCTATCCTGGGCCGTCGTTTCCATCGGATGCGTGGCAGCCTATTTTTATCACTACGACTTCACGTCGTCACTGAGCCGAATGCATCAGTCGGTTCTCGCGACGGTTCTTCGGCCGCGGCCGTTCTATCTGATTACCTTCATCGGTAATATGGCGGCTTTTCCGTTTATCAGGCGCTACCTGACTCTCGATATACTGTTGTGCCCTTTGCTGGGTCTTATCATTTGCGCATTCGCTTTCGCGATGTTAAGACGGGGCTTTGCTATCAGAAATCCGCTGGTCTGTTATAGCGTTCTATTTTTATTGCTGACGGCGATTGGGGTTGCTGGGCTTCGGTCCGACTTCGGCGTTGAGCAGAGCCTCAGCTCCCGCTATGGTATCTATTCAGCGTTGTTCGTGATCTTCGCCTGGTATGCAATCGTGGAAGAAGTTCTTCTGCACGATAGGCGGCCTCTCTATCGCAGTGGCATCTGGCTCAGTGCGTGCGCGATTGCTATTCTCTTTTCCTTGACGATGGACGCTTTCGGATGGCTCTACCTCGGGGATCGTAATCAGGAAATCTTTGTCGGGATGGCGGCGTACGAGCGTCCAGTCAGGTCAGGGCCCCGTATCGGACCGGTTCTTCCTTTTCCGCACCAGAATTGGAAGCTGGATGAGCTGGATAGAAGGGCGCCACAGATTTTGGCAGAAGCTACCCGGCTCGGGATTTACCGGCCGCCCCAGCTATAACCAGGGCGCCGCGAGGTCGGGCCGGCGCAGACCGCTTGTTTTATGATCTGCCGCGGAGGGGAAAAAGTGCGGGACACAAGTGGTTCTTTGCGGAGTTCGAGATGAGCCTGGACATCGAGTCGTTATCGAGTGTGGAACGGACTCCGGTCTGGCCGATGCGCACAGTCGAAGTTGCTGGGATTGTGTTGTTCGTTTTGGCTTTAGTGTTATGTGGGATCCGTGGTGTGAAGTATGCTGATACCCAATACGTCGGTCCAGGTGCTTCTGTAAGTGCCGATGTGGCGACCACTGCAAGAACCTTTGCGACGGAAGGTGTGTTTCGCCTTCATGGCGTTCCAGTCAACAACAATCCACCGATCGGCCCGGATGATCCATATGTCCATTGGCCCCCCTTGTTACCAATGCTTCTAGGAATGTGCTTTCGGCTGTTTGGAGTGTCGGAGCGCGTAGCACACGTTTTCATGTTGTGTGTCTTGCTCGCGACAGCGCTACTCATCTTTCGCCTTGGATGGGTTTGGCGGGGACCGTTCGGGGGCGTATTCGCCGGTTGTTTCTGGCTAACGTTGCCAGTCGTTCAGCAGTTTGGCGGCTTGGTGGCGCAGCAATCTCTCGCAATACTTTTCGTCATGACCGCGCTCGTGGCATTTCAGTCGGCCTCGCATAGGATTGGCGCAGCGTTCGTCTTTCTGGCCGTGTTGTCTGCGTGGGAGCCTGTACTGGTCATTCCGGGAATGTGGCTTGCGGTGGAACGGAGGCCGGAGCTGCGCACCGCGGCGGTTGCGGCTAGTATTGGTATGGGCACAGCCCTTGCTATCGTGATGGCGATCTTCACCACCGGCGCTCCGAAGCTGGTTGTGGACACGCTCCAAACGATCAAGTACTATGCGGGTCTTTCCCCGGTATACTCGCACGTTCTGCCTAACGGTCTGGGCGTGATTTCCACTTCGCAACAGGTGTTGTACCTCATCGGGAATCATTTTTTCATGCTCGGTCCTTTCGGATTGCTAGCCGTAATTCTGCTCCTGGTAAGGAGACCCCGGAAAGGGCTGTTGATTACCTATTCTCTGGCTATTCCATGGATCGTCTGGACGATCGTCATGCGCGCCCATATGGCCTTCCACAGTTTTGAGTTGTTGATCGCGGCGCCGCTGGTTGCGCTCGCGCTCGCATGGGTGGCAACGCCGGAGCATCGGAACCCGTGGTCGAGGAACGAAATAATGAAGGCTACAGCGGTTGTTATGTATGCCGGAATCTTTGCTTTCCTGCCGCAGCCGGTCGCCGGTGGTGACCAAAATTCGGAAGAGCAGATTCGATACGCGGTGGAAGTCGGTAGAATGACGCCCGCGAACAGCATCGTGCTTGCACCAACGGTCTCCGCTGTTCCTCTCTACTATTCAGCGCGCCACATCGTGAGAGGTGTAGTCAGTCCAGAAGTGCTGGATTTCGAACTTCGCGATGTCCGAGAGAACTTTCCTGATTCGCCAATCTATCTGGCCATACACCCTCCTTTAAGGCCACGTTCAATCGTATTCTTTCCCGGGGTGCGATCGTCTGCTCTACACCCGATGCAATCGTTGCCAGACTGTGAAGGGCGAGTCCAAAAGAGCTGTTGGTTGGTTGACGTCTAGTGGTGTGTTTCACGCAGATGATTGTTTATTCCGTTGAAGGGATGGGCTTCACAGGCTGCGGAAAAACTCTGGTCCGGTGTAGCCCCGGACTTTAGTCCGGGGAAGCGGGTTTCCAAACCCGCTTAAACATTGGGTAATAAAATTCGGGGCTTTAGCCCTGGTGGCTGCTTCTGAAGCGGTCCCGAGTTTTTCCGCAGCCTGTTCAGCCCGTCCGTAAGCCTAGCGAAATGAATTGGGCTTTACAGGCTGCGGAAAAAGTCTTTGTAAGCGAGAAATCGCTCCCTCAGCGGCTTTAGCTGAGAGTGTGACTGCTACTGGGGCCACAACCGAACAGCCCCGGCCTGCCCCGGCTTGCCGTGGGAGGGGCGGCTGAATGCCTCAGAGGGTGAAACCCTCACAGCCGCGCCTCATCTGAACCGTCTAAAGCATTTACGCAATGACTGTGGTCCGGTAAGAGCGGCGAGGCTGCTCTCTGCGGCGAGGTAGCCCGTACCTTTCAAACATATCGCGCTACTTTGCGTTCGAAAAATCAATCTAAACAAGTGTTGCCTGAATATCGGCCTTGGCCGGCCCACACCGTTGGACCGTTGGGTCTGTCTGCGAGGGTGAGCAGGCAGCGTCAATTGGAAAGAAGTTGCCCTCGAAGTCGATAAACTCATCCGGAAAGGGACTTAACGCGTTAACGCGTAATTTTGAGCCAATGGGGAGTGCCCGGTACCAGCAAGCCATGCTCGTACAATTTAGACTGCCGCGGAAAAAAGGCACTCCCAACAAAGAAGTGAGTTTTCCCGCAGCCTGTTTAGCCACTGAGGGACACCGTATGGCTGGCCTGGTTGTCGCTCCTGGAAACTGGAGCGATTACTGGCCCGTGCGGTGCGCTTTGATCCAGCGTCCTTCGGCGTGCTTTTGGGCCGCCCGTAGCTTCTTTTGTTCCTTCTTTTGTTCCTTCTTCTGGTGCCTTACGTACTTTTTCATGGCAGCTGCCGGGGCATACGTTGGCGCGGAACCGGCGTCGGCCAACGCGCAGGCAGGCTTGCAAATCGTGTACGGAAGTAGGACCAATAGAATCGTCGCGGTAGCTGTTCTCATCCTATGCGCCTCGCTTCACTGTGATCGCGGGCAATTCTCCGGCCAATCCATTCCAGCCAATTTGGGGGCGGCCGGTAAGGTGTGCTTCCTGGGCCTTTTCTGCCTTAGCTCAGCGGCTTTAAGGCCCGTCGTAGAGCATCCCTTGTAAACAGGCCGCATCAAAAGGCGCGCCCCCTGTATACACGCGACGACACCGTCCCGTGACGTGCCCTCGATAAATGGGATAAATGGTTCAATTACAACGAAAAATGTCGGGAACGGAATGGCTATCGATTTGCTTCTCTCCAAGCGAGATCGGGATACAAAAGCTGCGCCGTTTCCGTAAGTGCCGTTGCCTCGGCTGATCGACGTCACCAGGCACGCCATAAGGCAAGGCACGACTTGTTCTGCCCGGTATTGAAAGCGCGAGGAGACCTACATGTTCGCTCGTCATTGCCTTAACGGCGTTACGCTTTTCTCTCTTGGTCTAGCTATCGCTGGGTGTGCCAACGCAGGCCTGGATTCCGTCCAGGTAACGCCCTCCACGCAGGCTCTGACCGTGGGTCAGACGGCGCAGTTCACAGCGGTCGGCATCTACGGCAATGCCAGACATCCCACCACAAGAAGTATTACGAACACAGTGCGGTGGAGCTCGAACACCCCATCGGTCGCAACCATCAGCTCGACCGGGGTCGCCACCGCTGTGGGCAGCGGCACAGCGACCATTACAGCCCAAGGCAACGGGTACAACGGCACAACCAGCTCCAGTGCAACGCTCACAGTTACGGGGGCAGGGGGAGGGGCAGCCGGCGGCAATCTGCTTTCGCTTACCATCATTCCCAGCTCGATTGCCGTTGGCAACTTGCAGGACACAGGTCAATTCCTGGCAATCGGAACCTTCTCGACCTCCCCGACCGTCAGAGACCTGACGAATTCCCCAACGGTGACCTGGATTTCTGCTACGCCGAGCGTCTTTCCGGTCAATACCGACACGAACGGGACCCTTGGTGCAACCGCGGGGATCGTCACTGCCTACGGAAACGGGAGCGGTGAGATCACCGCGGAAGCAACCAGCAGCGACGGAACTATTCAGACAGCCACGGCGACATTCAGTTGCCCACTTATTCTGCCCACTGCAACTACGGCGGGCTCCTGCTATCCAGGCTCCCAGGCTCCGGCTCTGCTGGCCACTCTGACCGTCTACAACGAGGGCTTGAATACGACGAATTGGCAAGTGACCGCTCCCTCAGCCACGGATACTCCGAATGTTCTCCACTGTGGACCAGGTTGGACCGCTGCGAACGGGACACCCTCCGTCTGCACGGCAACCTATCCTGTGGGCAGCATCGTGACCTTGACGGCTCCCGCGCAGGCAGCAGCCTTCGGCGGATGGTCATACAATTGCCTCGACCCTAAGCCAATTACCGCTTCCGGTCCAAACCAATGCACCGTCATCTTGAGCACCAACGATACGGTGGGCGTAATCTTCAATTGAGTCTGCAGCCGAAGGCGCCCATGCGGCTCCAAGGGGTTAACTAGATTTGCGGCGAAACCATACGGTCTCAATCGTTTCCGTTGGTTCTCCACCCGTTGTCTCGGCGAGCGATTCCTCAGCCCGCCAAGTCCCGGCATGGAATTGTCTTAGCAAGCCAACTACCTCTTCATCGGAGACTTGGGAGAAGCTGCCATAAAATTCGCCGACCGCGTAGAAGTCTTTCGGGATGTATAAAACGATGAGTTCATCCACGAGCGGCCGGAGCCATTCGCAGGTGGAAATCGGCGCTACTGGAACGGCGGCTACGAGCTTGCTGGGCTTCATCTGGCGCAACGCGCATACGGCCGCATAGATGCTGGCGCCGGTGGCAATCCCGTCGTCTATGAGAATCACGGTCCGTTCCGCGACAACGAGCGGGGATCGGCCGGCGCGGTAGAGCAAAGCCTGCTCTTCCATTTTGTCTCTGTTCAGCCGGGTCATGCGTTCGATTTGGTCGGCGGAAATCCCAGCCAGGTGAATTCTTTCCTGGTCGAGAAAGCGTCCATCGCCAGCCGCGACGGCCCCAAACGCCAACTCTTCATTACCTGGAACGCCGAGTTTGCGCGTGAGAAAAATGTCCAGAGGTAGATGCAATCTGCCGGCTATCTCAGCAGCAACCGGAACGCCGCCGCGGGGAAGACCAAGGACAACCACATCTTCCCGGTTGGAGTAGGCGGTAAGCCGAGTTGCCAATTGGCGGCCCGCATCCTGGCGATGAGTGAAAACCATGGTGCAGCTCCTCTCGTATCCAAAGAGGGTTCTGATCCATCCTCACGCACAACCTGATCCACGGGAAGCGACGCCCATCACGTCAGGCATGGAGCGTGGCTGTGACGCCGTATCCAGCCACGCTTCGATTCTAGTACACGGGACGAACGGACTCAGAAAAAGGGAAGGGCAGGCCCCATACGAGGCCTGCCCTTATCGAATAGGGGGCGAACATCTCCCCATAACGGACCACTACTGTTGCTTCAGCGTCCACGATTGTGCAGTGGTGCCATTGCAGGCGTACTGCTGCAGCTGGAGACCGTTGGTTGACGCGGCGCCCGGAACATCAAGACATAAAGAGCTGTTACGCGCGATGAACTTCCAGGCGCCATTGCCCAGCGACACCGGCAACCACTCTTCGTTCGTCGTGGCTCCATAGCTCAAGAGTTCAATCTTGACCCCATCCGCTGTGGCGTTCGCGCCTCCGGTCACGCTCATGACAACGTTCTTACCTGCCGCCGTAGTGGCGTTGCGGTTCACGATCTCGTAGTAACCACTATCCGTAGCCGTGAATTGCCACTCCTGGTTCGCCTGAGAAGTTCCGCAGGTATATTGCTGCACGACGGTCCCATTGGAATGACCCCAGGAAGCCGCATCTACGCACAGCGTGCTGTTTGCGTTTACCACGTTGTACCACGCGGTCGTGGACAGGGTGGCGGAACCGGAACCAGAGCCGCTGCCCGAACCGCTACCGGAGCCGGAGCTGCTCGAGGAGACCACCGGGCCGATTGTCTTTCCGTTGGAGCTGACCTTCGCCAGCCAGGTCGTGTACTCGGCATTCTCTGCTGCGTAGGTGATCGGGTTAGCGGTGACCGACGTATTCGTTGCATAGTAACCGTTGTTGAGCGGGAACCATTCGTCGTTTCTGTACCCGTCATAAGCGCAGCGTGACGCCCAGCACATCCATCCGGCTGTATTGCCGTACATGTTGTTGTTATACAAACTGCCGTTTGCAATATTCCCGTACACGTCATAGAGCGACAGTCCCACGTTTTGCGCCGGTATTTTGGCGCCATTAGGCAGCAGGCCGCTGGAGATGACGCGATTGTCATAAGCAGCGTTGTCGTGCCCGGTACCGATCTCGATGCCGACGTTTACCGTGCCGACCATCTGGTTGTCATAGATATTGTTGAAAGAGGAAGCAGTGGAGACGGTGTCGCTTGCGCTGCCGTCCGTTGCAAGCCCGCCGCCGTTGTAGCTGTCGACCGCGGGGTTGTAGGCGTAAGCTCCCTGGATGTAGTTGTCGTTGATGGCATACGGGCTACTGGAGGTGCCGCCGGAATCGAAGATGTTGATGTTTTCGTTCACCAGGCTCTGATTCGGATAATTGATGATTTCGTTCCAGGCCAGCTTCAGGCCCGGCACGCCGTTGACGTTGCTTAATTGGAACGCGTGCGCCCACTGCCAGTGAGTTTCTCCCGCTAACGTGCCACCTTTACCGTCGCTTTCAACGCCCGTAATGTTATGGCCGCGATTGTTAAGAATAGTAATGGTCTGGGTGCCGTTACGATTGCCCGCGTAACCGCGAACCCACACGCCAAACCGCACATTTTCGAAATAGCAGTTTTCTACATCAAGCAAGACTGGGTTCTGGGCGTTCACGAAGATGCCATGAGTTTTACCGCTGACGTTTGGAAGAACTCCAATGCCAATGACATTTTTAACTGTCAGGTTATTGCTGTGGAAAGGATCAGAAATGAGGTCGTTGGGGCCGGTCACGTAGGAGTTCTCGATAATCACAGCGGCTGTGGTTGTCACCGTCACCGCAGCAACGGCCGGATCCGTACTTTTCCAGTTGCCGGTATAAGTCCCGCCTTTGGTGATGGTCAGCGGTCCACTCCAACTGATATCCCCTACGGAACTGGAGATGGCAGTGCTGGCAGTTTTACCCTGATAGGTGGCGGTGATGGACACGGTTGCCGTCGCTTTACCGGATGCAAGCCCACTCGATGAAATGCTCACCAGTCGTGGGTCGGCGGAACTCCAGGTAACGCTGCCGGTTACGTTGGTGGTAGAGCCATTCGAATAGTTCGCCGTTGCGGCGAGTTGTGTCGTGCCTCCTATATTCACCGTAGGCTGCGCGGGCGAGATAGAAAGTGACGACAACGTTTGTGCCTGGCTGGCTACGGAGTGAAAGTCCGCGCCGGCGAGTGCAAGAAATGGCAGGCAGAGGATGGCTCGTCGGCGGAACCCCGACGCAAAGCTACTCTGTTTCCGTTCTCGATGTACCTTCTGCATGCCGAAGCGTGGGCTTGCGGGCAAAAGTGGTGTTCCGCTACTGGGGGAGGGATACTTCATGGAATAACCACCTCGGGTTCGTAGAGTCAGTCGCGCGCAGAACGTCGTGCGCAGGTTCGGTGTGCCCGGCAACGCAGGGTCCAAATTGTTGAACGGCAGGTAATGAAAAGGAAAATCTGGCTAGCGATGCTGCATGGGGGTTCGTGCCTCCATGCTGAATCGTCACTTGCGCATTCGCGATCGACCCTGCAATCTGCCAGGGATATCGGAAAGTGTTATCTGGGCATGTGTCTCTGCGAGGACTATATCGACAGTGGCTCGACGAGCGCAACCCTAAACAAGATGAAAGTCTATTCGCTTTCAACAATTTATTGTGAGAAACGCAAAACCAGAAAAGAGTATCGGCTTTGCGCTGCTCTACCGGTAGCACATAGGTGGGATGGATGCGGTCGAGGTTCCTTCGTGAGCGTAGTCGCTTCTGTCTGGAAACGCTTGAGTTATTCCTGCTATCTTCGCTGAGCTCATGAGGAAACACTTCGTCGCTTTTTACATTGTGCCCTCACAAAGCAAAATCCTGCAGCCTGTGCGCATAATGTCCGCGGCTCCAGAAAGTCGTCTTCAAGGGCTCTATTGCACTGTTTCCAACGGATCGTACAGATAGAGCCGCGATACTGAAGGGTGTGTAAATCATTCACGGCAATCTGCAAGAACTACAACTCTGCGATTACCTGGAGTCGAAGATCGCACGGAAGAGTAGTAGTAACTCTGGTGCTACTTGTCGCGTCAGTGAAGGTTATATCAAAGCGTGCGGTTTATTTTTCCACGCCGCAAATCGGGTTGTAGCGTGAATTCTTATGTCAATTCATACCAATTGGGAATTTTCGCAAAAGCGAAAGGCCGGCCTTTCTGCATCCGCGGGTTGGAAAGGGAACGTTCGCCGGCGGAACCTTTCGAGTAAACCCGAAGCCCGTCGCGCAATTCGATGATGGGCAGAAGGGTGGTTGAAATCATGCGCGACTGCAAGCGGATTTTGCCTGACGGCTCGGTATGTCTGCTCGGTATGTCGGTTCGATCTTCGCGCGCCCGAGCCACGTATGTGGAATGCGCCTACAACGACCGTGGCAAGCCTTCAAGACTTTGCGATAGCATGGCTATAGGCGCCAGGTCGTATGTAATCGATCGGGCTTCAAAGGTAGCCCATTTTGCAGTCGCGAACACAGACTATCTCTACACGCGTGGTTTTGTGTCGAACGTTTTTTCTGTCTAGCGAAGTGTTGCGCCTTTTCATGCTGGGCGCGATCCTGCTATCCACGCTCGCCGCTCACGGAGCTCCAGAGCCGGCTGCAGGCATCGCATGGCAAGTGAAGGGCCTTTGGCAGATTGAGGGGAGCCACGCACCGATCCGGAGCGGCGATGCCATTCCACCCGGCTCTCTGCTGCGGCCCGATGCGGTTGCCAGCCAACACACCGTTATCGTGCTCATGCCAGACGGTCAACGTATTCTCTATGAATGTTTCACCGTGGGAGACTGCGCGCGCGGTTTCCGCGTGCCGTCCTTGCACCAAACGCCCGAACCGTTTGCAGTAGACATGTTGGCCCGCATTCGCTCGATCTTGCTTCGCGGCCATCAGGGCTTTTCTGCCGCGGCAGACATGGATCCTCCGGTGGGATCGCCGCGCGACGAGATCGTTTCTGTGCTCGGTCCTGACAATCATCTACAGTTGGCGGGGCTCGCGAGCAAGCTACCCGATGGAAAATTTACTTACGATCTACTGCCGCTGGACCCTGTGCAACCCAGCCTGCAGAGGCTCCATTTCGAAAAGACCGGCCCTTCCGTGACCATACTGGCGCCCGCGACGGGTCTATATGTCCTTACCATCGACGATGACGCGAATTTGCCGCGCATGCATCTCTTCGTCGCCGTGGTGAGTGCGGAACAGGAGGCGAATGTTACAAAATCTTTTCATGACGCAAAAATACTCATGCAGAAGTGGAACGACGATTTCTATGGCTGGCCCACGCATCAATTTCAATGGGCCTATCTCGAGTCGCTCATCGCCGGCGTACAACCGGTGACGCAGAGATTCGCCGTCGCGGCAGGTCAAAATGTCTCACGCAACCACTCTTCTGGCGAACAGCAAGTCACCGCTGAGCCCACATTCTCACCTATGCCTGGCACTCTCCCCGGCGATGCCAATATCGCTTTGCAGTGCAGCACCCCGGGAGCTACCATTCACTTTACGGTGGACACGTCGCAACCCATGTCCGCATCTCCGGTTTATGGCGCACCCATCGTCATCATGACTTCGGGATTGACCATTAAGGCATTTGCTACTTCTCCTGGTAGAAAAGATAGCGCGGTCGTCACCGGCGTCTTTCGTATTCGCAAGCAGCCGTCGGCTGCTCATTAAATTAAATTTTAACCAGACGTTTGCAATCATGCATGGGGTCAGCGAGGTAATCTGTAGCTTAGGGGAGTGTTTGCGGAGTGGTCGACGCGATGCTTGCTTGTGTCTTTCGGCCCGCGCACGCGTGCCGCGCGTTTATAGCGCTTAAAGCATTTTCGCAATGCCTGTGGTCTGGTAAAAGCAGCGAAGTATGCTTTCTTTTTGAGAAAGAACCATGTAAAACCGGTGGAGCATTTTTACAAAGCGTGTAAGGGAAGAATATGCCCTGTACGCAGCCGTTCCGTCAAAGAACACCTGCACATAACCGCTCCCACCACATCACAGTATTTGTGCTAGCTTTGGCTTACACTCGTTGCTCGCTGCGGCGAAAATGAGAAACTGCTCTGGCGCGCTGCTAAAAAAATAAGCAGAGCACCTGGATTGCGGGCAGGCGGCCTAATTTGCAGACAACCTGAATCAATTAGAACCATCAAAGAGTGTAATAGGACTCGGAGTAAAAGGGCTCGCACATGAAAAAGCGCATAGTGATCGTTGCTTTAATTGGTGTTTCAGTGGGCGTGTGCTGGGTAACGATTTTGGGTGCGATTTTCCATCTCTACTCGCCTCTTCATGCGCCCTGGAATGCGATCATGTTAGCGTCCTGCCCGCCGCTCTGGGCGTTTCGGGCCACCTGGTGGTTGGCGCCGATACTCAACGGCCTCTTCTACGCGGCCATCGCTGTTACTATCCAGTTCTTTCGCAAGTTCCTCAGCCCGTTCGCGGGCTAAAGCATTTTCTCAACGACTGTGGTGTGGTGTGGCAATTTCACGAATGGTGTAACGGAAGGATATGCCCTGTACGCAGGTGTTTCGTCAAAAAATACCTGCACCTGGCCATACCGTATTTGTGAAGATGCTTTACCAGCAGCGAGGCGTGTTCTTTTCCAGAGAAAAACACGCAAAGGCACGTAGGTCTCGCCTACAGAAATTGTGGAAACTGCATAAGCGTCAACCGGGTCTCTCTGCTTCGCCTTTTTCATTGACTCAACGTCCAGGTCAGAATATTCGTCGTCATGCTCGATCCGCCCGTGCCTCCGGTAAAGCCCACGTAGGCATTCGTTGATCCCACGATGGAAGGGATGTTGATCGCGGATTTCGTGGTGAATGATGCCGAGGTGACCGTATCGGTCAACACCAGGATCAGATTTGTACCGTCGTAGGTGACGTGCGCATGAAAGACGTGGCCGCTTCGCAAAACCACCCCCGATGAGGTCATGTCGGTCGCAGGAATGGTCGGCGACACACCATTGGTATAGAACCCTGTCGAATCTGTTCCCTCACCAAGGTTGCTGTAGATATCGAACTTGATCGCAACACTCTTTCCTATCCCACCCGTCCCACCTGGTTTCGATGCTCCGTACCCCAGCCCGCTGCCTGAGGGGCCAATCGCGGTTGCGCTTTGATCCTGGACGGTGAATGTAAAACCGTCGGCTGTCGTAGTCAGCAGTTGGAAGTTGAAGTCGGTAGTAAAGGTACTTACGTTTACTTTAGCCTTGAACCAGGCCGACCCCTTGCTTGATGTCCCTGGCGAAGCCGTCACTTGCAGTGCACCGTTGGTCACCTTGGCCACGCCCACGAGTGAGAGGCTCGTAGAGGAACTGAAGCCATTCGGAAAGCTGATCGCGTTCGTTCCTGCCTGAATCGTGTAGGTTGCACTTGCAATGGAACTGGCCGCCAAGCCGGGTGCGATGGCGACCGCTTGAACGGTAGTCGTCGCTGTTACGCTAATGGGCGCCGAATACACTGGGGAGGAGTTGCTTGGCGCTGTGCCATTTGTGGTGTAGTAGATAACCGCGTTCGCCGTGCTGTCGGTCAGCGTGACGCTCTGTGCGCTGGAATACGTGCCCGCCGCCGGACTAAAAGTTGGCGGCGTCGTAGCGCCCTGGCCAATCGCATACTCTGCGGTGGCCACCGGGCTTTGCAAAGAGCCGCTCGCAACCGCGATGGCCTCGACCGTTGTAGTGCCTGCACCCACTGTGAATGCGCCGTTGTAAACCGTGGATCCCGTACTAGGAGTTGTTCCGTCGGTAGTGAAGTGGACGGTCGCGCCCGCGGCCGCACTCAGGGTTATGCTTTGCGGAGTGCCGTAGCTTCCACCCGGCGGCAAAAAAACGGGTGCAGGCGTCACCGGGGTTACGGGCTGGGTGACGTAAGTCCAGGACAGAATCTTCTGGCTTGATGACTCGCCGCCCGTACCGCCCGTGAAGCCTACGTAAGCTTGATTAGCCCCAACCACCTGGGGAATATTGATTGCCTTGGTCAAGGTAAAGGTCTTTTTCGTCACCAGGTCGAGTAGGGTCATGGAAAGGGTCGTGCCGTCGTAGGTCACGTGCGCTTGTATCGAGTCTCCGCTACGAAGCACCACGCCACTCGACGTCATGTCTATGGCGGGTACGGTAGGCGTCGCTCCATCCGTATACACGCCGGTTGAATCAGTTCCTTCGCCAGCGTTGCTATATAGATCAAACTTGATGGCGACGCTCTTCTTGATTCCGCCATAGCCGAGTGACGCGGCTTGCCCGCCAAGCGCGGTAGGCGCGATGTTTTGCATGGTGAAGGTAAAGCCATCCGCCAGCGCCTGCGACAGCTGAAACGAAAAATCTGTTGTAAACGACCGAACACCTATGGGCTGATTCCAGAAGACGCTACCCGCCTCGTGTGCCTGCCCGTCGGTCAATTGCAGGCGGCTGTCGTTAGAATTGATCGCGCTGCCGTTCAGAGTCAATCCCGCCACCGAGGAAAAGCCGCTGCTAAAGTTGATAGACGTCCCGGCCGGCTGAATCGCGTAGGCAGCGATGAGAACGTTGCTATTCTGCAGGTTGGGATCGATGGCGATTGCATGGATGGTTTCTGACGCTGCAACCACGATTGGCCCCGTATAGAGGGTTGAGGAACCGGTTGGGTTCGATCCATTCGTTGTGTAATAAATGCTTGCACTGCTGTCTGTATCAGAAAGAGTGACCTGTTGTGTCGAGGTGTAAGTGCCAGCGGCAGGCTGGACGCTCAATGGGGGCGCCTGTCCCGAAAAAGTAAACGTGGCGCTGCTGATCGCACTTTGTATGTAACCCGGGGCGCTGGCAATCGCCTGAAGCGTCGTGTCGGTCTGGATACTGATCGGGTCTACATAGAGCGTAGAAGCGCTGGTCGGCGTAGAGCCGTCGAGCGTGTAAAAGAAGTTTGCCGAAGCCGTCGCACTTGAAAGCGTGACGTTCTGGCCGGTGGAAAAAGTGCCGCCACTGGGGCTGATCACGGGTGCGCCGGTAACGGGCTCTCCATTGAAGAGCCCGTATACATCCACCAGGCCGTTAGCCGCTACGTACACCTTGCCATTCGTAACTACCGGGATGGAAAACTTGTTCGCGCGGCCGGCGCCGTCTCGCGCAGTATTGGTGTCGCTTTCATACAGAAGATTCGTCAGATCGGTCGCATCCCACGCATAAAGCACTTCCGGTCCGTGTGTCGTGTACTGGTCGGTTCGCACGGCCCAGGCAACTCCGTCTTGTGCGCCATTCGATGAAATAGAAAAGGATGCTCCAGGGAATAGCGACGTGATCGCTGCCTGGCTTGCCGGTGTCGTGTCCATCACGCCGCTATTTAGATGGAAAAGCTTTGGCACATCGATGCTGGCCCACGTATAAACGTTCCCGTTCCAGTAGGCGGGCGTGCTCCATAATCCCTTGGTCGCCTTGGTAATGTCTTGCAGAGCATTGGTGTTCGAGGTAACGCCGGTTACATAGCCGCCCAGATCGTCACGGTTGAGCACCAAAATGCGCCCTTCTTTCCCCACCTGCACCAGAACGTGTGGGTGAGAGCCCTGCTGGTCCGGCACCATCAGTATTCCGCCCGAACCCTGGTCTGCATCGCCTTTCGAAAGGGTCGCCTGGTTAAACGAAGTGAAGGAATCAGTCGCAGTCAGGCCTCCATTCGAAAGATCGAAGCTAACGATGCTATCGCCCAATTCACTGCTGGCAGTAAACGGCGGAGTCGTTGCATACGTACCGTTGCCCGTTACGAGAAAAAGCCGTCCAGCCGTTCCACCATCGTCGATCGGCAGGCCTGCGCCGGCCGACCAGACGCCGGCTCCGAATCCGTTCGCTGAAAGGCATAGGGCCGCAGTCTGGGCTAAGGTCGTCGCATCATAAGCGAAGACCCATCCGTGCCATGGGCCGTTATCGCCGTGCGAGCCAAATCCGAAATAGACATGACCATTGTAAAGATCGACAGCGCCGCGTTGATTCTGCCAGAGCGGACTGAACGAGAGTTGTCCTCCCGAGCTACCCGTGCCAGTACCCGCCACCGTTGCATGGATCACTACGGGACTGTGCGCCTGCTCCGCTCCGGTCAGAAGGCTGATAGCGTGGAGCCGCCGAAAGTATGCGCCGTTCTCTTTCGTCGCGCCCAGCACATACATCGTGTTGGTCCCAGGGGCGATCGCCGGTGTGCCGGTGATCCCGACCTCCGGTTCCATGTCCTGCGAACCTTCGTCTTGATAAGGTATTGTTGTTGCCCCTGCGCTCGCTCCGTGCGCCGCATCGAGTAGGGTAATGTGCCAGAGCGGATTTGCATTTGCGCCACCGTTCGAATCCGCATCGAAGGCGTAAATCGAATCGTGCTCCGTTGCAACGAACAAGACATTGTGCACAAGGCCATCGCCCATCGTGAGGCCAGGCACGTAGAGGGGCTGTGGATAAACAGAGCCGTCGACGGTGTATGAAAACAACTTGCCGAAAGTGCTGCCGTTCACGTTGGCTGGTGTCAGCGCCGTCTCGTTAGTGTTTTGCCCGGCGTGTGTGAGGTCATAGCGCCAGGTCGGCACCGTGACTGGGGTTGGCGTCTGCGCTGAAAGGTGGGTTGTCGCCATGCATAACAGCCACAACGGGGGCAGCAGGAGGTTCGGTGCGAACATTGCGGCGACATAACAGCGTTTCGTAGGTTCGTGCATGCGGCGCCTATCCTGATGCTTGATCTGAGCCCTGCGTTCTCCCTCAAAGTTCAGCCATGCCGGCTAGTGCAGAATCAGCGCCACCGTACCCAGCGGCAAGGACGCTTGACTGAATTTGTTATCAAGAAAAATCCAACTTCCCCGATGTCGACCGGGTACACCTATGCCGGTCCTGCTCTAAGTGCTGAGGGCGGCCATTTGGCCGCCCTCGCTTGTCTATGGGTTTGTCAAAGTCCAGTTGAGTATGTTGGTTGTCACACTCAACCCTCCAAAGCTACCCGTAAAGCCTACATACGCAGTGCTTGATCCCACGAATGACGGAATGTTCATGGCCGCCGTTTTGGTAAACGATGCGTTCGTTGTCGTGTCAGTGAGCACCAGCGTCAGGTTGGCGCCGTCATACGTAATGTGTGCGTGGAGCACATGACCACTGCGCAAGAGCACGCCAGAGCCCGTCATGTCGGTAGCGGGAGTCGTTGGGGAGGCCCCGTTCGTGTAAAAGCCCGTGGAGTCCGTACCCTCTCCAAGGTTGCTATAGAGGTCAAACTTTACTGCGACGCTCTTTGCCAGGCCGCCGCTACCCCCGGGCTTCGAGGCTCCATAACCGAGTCCGCTGCCGGCAGGTCCGATGGCCGTCGAGCCGTCGTTCTGAATCGTGAACGTAAAGCCATCCGCCGTCCCGTTGAGTAGTTGGAATTGGAAGTCCGTCGTAAACGAGTTGATGCTCACTGGCTTCGCATACCACGCCGACCCAACGGTCGCTGTGGAACCAGCCAACGTAATCTGCAGCACGTTATTGGTAACAGTCGCCGCTTTGTTCAGCGCTAAATTGTTGGTTGAGCTAAATCCACTGGCGAAGTTGATGGTGGGGGCTGCGCCCACCACGTACCGGGCCGTGGCTACCGCGCTTTGTGACAACCCACCCGCAACCGCAATCGCCTCGATTGTAGTCGTGCCGCTATCTATCGTGATTGTCCCTGAGTAAAGTGTTGAGGCGGTCGATGGTGTGGTTCCGTCGGTGGTGTAGTAAATCTTCGCGCCCGAGGTGGGGCTGCTCAAAGCGACACTCTGTGGCGTGCTGTAGTTGCCTGCCGGAGCTGAGAACACTGGAGTCGCCGTTGTTCCGGCCACAGACTGCGCCGTGTAGGTCCAGGTCAGGATCTTCTGGCTCGATGTAAAGCCGCCTGTTCCGCCCGTAAACCCGACGTAGGCAGTGTTGCCGCCCACGATCGAGGGGATATTGATCAGCTTGCTCAGCGTAAATGTCTTCTGGTTCACCAGGTCCAGCAGGTTCATGGTGAGCGTCGTCCCATCGTAGGTCACATGCGCCTGGATGGAATCGCCGCTGTTCAACTCGATCCCGCTCGGCGTGATGTCGACCGCAGGCACCGTGGGCGTAGCCCCATTCGTAAATACACCGGTTGAGTCGTTGCCCTCGCCCGCGTTGCTGTAAAAGTCGAACTTGATAGCAACGCTCTTCTTTATACCCGCAAACCCGAGACCGCCATAGCCTCCGCCAAGCGCCGTCGGCCCAGTGTTCTGAATGGTGAACGTGAAACCATCACCTTGTGCGAGCGATAGCTGAAATTCGAAGTCAGTGGTGAAAGCCTGCACTCCAATGGGCTGCGCCCAGAACACGCTACCGGCTTCCGCTTGCTGGCCGTTCGTCAGTTGCAGGCGGGTATCGTTTGTGGCCACGGTGCTGCCGTTCAATTGCAGACCGGTGGTAACCGAGAAGCCGCTTCCGAAAATGACGGACGAACCTGGCGCTTGTATCACGTACGATCCCGTACTGACGTTGCTGTTCTGCAGCCCGGGGTCAATGGCGATCGCATGGATCGTCGTCGATCCGTTTGCCGTAATCGGACCGGAATAAAGGCTGGAGGAGGAGGTCGGCGTCGAACCATCGGTTGTGTAGTAAATGTTCGCCGAGGTATCCGTGCCCGCCAAGTTTACTTGCTGCGTAGAACCATAGGTGCCGGGGGTCGGCGAAAAGGTAACTGCAGGCGTCTGCGTGCTGAATGTAAAGGTAGCGCTGCTTACCGGGCTCTGTACAAAACCGGGCGCGCTGGCAATTGCCTGCACGGTTGCGTCTGTACTCACCGTGAAGGGTTCGCTGTAAAGCGTCGAAGCCGGCGTGGGCACAGAGCCGTCCAGGGTGTAGTAGATACTGGCGGAAGATGTCGTGCTCGAAAGCGAAACGCTTTGGCTCGAGTTGAATGAGCCACCATTCGGGCCGATGCTTGGGGCAACGGCGGTAGACTCTCCATTAAACAGGCCATACACATCGACCTGGCCATTGGCAGCAACATACACCTTGCCGTTTGTGACCAGCGGAATAGCGAACTTATTTGCCGCGCCCACCGCGTCGCGCGTGGCATTTGTGCTGCTGGCATACAGCAAATCCGTTAGGTCGTTCGCGTTCCATGCGTAAAGTACGCCCGCTCCTTTGGTATTGAACTGGTCGGTACGCACTGCCCAGGCAATACCATTTTCTGTGGCATTGGAAGAGATCGAGAAGGACGCACCCGGAAAAGCCGACGTGATGGTTGACTTGCTGTCAGGCTGGGTGTCCAGCAGTCCACTATTCATCTTGAATAGTTTGGGTACATCGCGGTTGCCCCACGTGTAAACATTCCCATTCCAGTAGGCCGGCGTACTCCACAACCCGTTGATCTGGTTCGCAATGTCCTGGGGTACGTTCGTATTCGATGGCGCGCTGGCGCCTGCGAACCCGCCCAGATGGTCTCGGTTCAGCACTACAATCCGTCCCTCTTTGCCTGCTTGCACCAACTCGTGCGGGAACGAGCCTTGCTCGTCCGGCACCATCAACAGGCCTCCAGAACCCTCGTCAAGGTCCCCACTATTCAGGTGTGCCTCGTTGAAAGAGGTAAATGCATCAATGGGCGTCAGGCCACCGTTCGATAAATCGAACGCCACCACGCTCTCGCCAAATTCAGTGGTTTTGGTGAAGGGCGGATAGCTGGAATACGTGCCATTTCCGGTTACGATAAACATCCGCCCGGCCGTGCCCCCGTTATCAATCGGTAGGCCCGCGCCAGCAGACCACAAGCCGGCGCCCACGCCATTGGCGGAAGTACAAACAACCGCGTCCTGAGCTAGTGTTGTGGCGTCGTAAGAGAACAACCACCCGTGCCATGGCCCGTCGTCTCCGTGCGCACCGTACCCAAAGTAAACATGCCCGTTGTAGTAGTTCAACGCGGTGCGCTGGTTCTGCCATAACGGACTGAAGGCAAGTTGTCCGCCCGAACTGCCGTTGCCCGTACCCGCAACCGTCGCGCTGATCACTACCGGGCTTTGCGCCTGCTCGGCGCCCGTGAGTATATTGATCGCGTGAAGCCGCGAAAAGTATTGACCGTTCTCTTTCGTGGCCGCCACCACATACATGGTGTTCGTCGCAAGATTGATCGTGGGTGTGCCTGTGATCCCAATCTCGGGAGCAACATCGGGTGAGCCCGTATCCTGCCACGGTACCGTGGTTGCGCCCGCGCCTGCTCCATGAGCCGTCGTAAGCAGGCTTATTTCCCAGAGAGGGCTCGCATTCACGCCGCCGTTGGAGTCCGCGTCAAAGGCGTAGATCGTATCGTGCTCGGTGGCCACAAAAAGAACGTTATGAGCCGTGCCATTGATGGTCAGCCCCGGCACATACAGGGGCTGCGCATACGTTGTACTATCCACGGTCACAGCAAACAGCTTCCCAAAGGAGCTTGGGCTCACGTTGCCCGGCGTCAGGGCTGTCTCGTTTGTATTTTGGCCCGCATGCGTCAAGTCGTAACGCCAGGTTGTCACCGGCACGGCCGTAGGCGTCTGTGCCATCAGCCTGTCTGCGGACCCGAGCAAAAGTAATGTGGCCGAAAAAAGACAAAGCAGGGCACGATGCGCGGAGACGACGGCAAATGTAGAACGACGAAAGCTGAAGCAGGCAGACATGCAGGTACACCTTCCCGAAGGCGCTGGTTTAGCCAGTCAACTGTGGGGGCTGGCAGACAAATGGCTGATCTGACATGGCGTTCGCGCATCTCTGTCGAATGCGCTCTTACGCCCGCAGATTAAAAATACAGACACTGTTTTCGACTACAACCAACGTAACCGTACATGATCAGTGTCGAAACATCGTCCGCAAAGTAGTAATTAATCTGCGAGAGTTGGTAACCCATGAGGTGGTTACTGAAGGGTCACAAGCAAGAATTCATGTCATATTCAATCGGGCGCAAAGTCACTATGTCGTACCCGCCTAACAAGCCGTGACGATCGCGCTCCACGGGTGTTCCCCCAAATATCGGCGGACATGAGATGATTTCCGCTTGCTTTCCGCCTTGCGCTCCCAAAGGGCTGAGTGGTCCTTTCGATCCGGTTGCTGCCTTGAGTGGAATACGGCCGCAACCGGCCCCCAGGAAGACGGCTCCTCATGAATAAAACCGATCTTTGCGTTACGACCACACATCCCCGGCTTGCCGTGGGAGCGGCGTCGAGAGCCTGCCCTGAAAGCCTGTGACTTCATTCGTCTTTCGCTGCCCCCGGTTAAGCGTTCTGTTCTCAGCATCCGCTTTGGCGCCAAATCAATAAAGTCACAACCTCTGAGCGACTCGTCCTGGCTTGCCGTGGAAGTCGAACAAACCCTGGGTGACATCGCTATGCAGGCAAATGTTCAAACTGCCCTCGACCCAACCTCGTTTCGCTACATCAGCTCCATCCCGCACGTAAACAATGAAGTCAACACGACAACGTTCGCTCCGAGCTAATTTGGCCGAGCTTTGCCTTGGTGTAGATTCGGCAGAGCAATTGCGCGCGCAGATTTACGTTCACATCGTCTGGAACACGTCACCATGACCATTCCATAAGCAAACTCTGCAGACCTGAAGAGCGGAAGCGCGCCGGATGATGTCAGGTTACCTTTCCATTTTCCGTCGCGACCAGGCACGCTGCTAAAAGCCAATAAAACTAATGGTTTTGAGGCCCCTGGTCTTTCTCGGTTATGGCAGAAGTAGCGAATAGTAACTTCTCTCAACATCCGAGATAATCCCCGAATGTACTGTTTTGCTCCCAAGCCTGCGCTAGAAAGTTGTACCTATTTTGGCTCCAATTGCTATTCTGCAGTTGCACTTGATCACAACGTTCTTAGGAGGCAACAGTGAAAACGTCAGCCAAAACCGCCATCTTTGTGTTATTTGCCACTGCCATGGGATTCTCTGAGACACCAAAGCAAGTCGGTGCGTGGTCCATCTACACCTCGAATCATAACCAGGCTGTGATGCTGCAATCGACATCCGAGTCGTCGCAGCTTACAGACGCCGATGGTAACCCAGTGGCGGCCAAACTCGACGTCATTTGCCAAAGGGGTAAAGTTGCCGCGATCGCCCTGGAACCGAGTTTCTCCCTGCAAAAGAGTGTGATTTCCTTTACCAGCCTGGCGCCTACCACTCGGGTCCTCTTTGTTTCAGATGGAGCGAAGATTCCCTCGGAGCAATGGCAGGTACTCGACGGCGGCCGAACCCTCGCTCCTCGTTCTGAAGTAATGCAAGCCAGGTTGATGCATCGTTGGGTCGAGCGCATCGCAAGCCTAAAGCACTTGGGGTTCCAGTTGAGCGGCAATGCAGCCGAACAGAATCCCGAGCCCAGCTTTGCCACGAACGACCTCTCCGAAGCATTGTCCTCGGTCGGATGCAGCTACTGAGTGATTGCGGTGGTTCCAAGGCTGAAAACGTTATCGCTGATTACCAAAAAAGAGGCTGGGGCGACGCATCTTAAATCGCCCCAGCCTTCTGTTCGTATCCGTCAGAGTTATTAACAAGTATCGCAACACCCGGTTCAGCCTCCGAGCGCTTGGCGCCGACCCCACACCCTTTATCGTTTTCTTGTTAGGAACTTTCCAGTTTATTGGCTTGAGTGGGGTACTGCTGCGCGGCGGGGCCCCTAAGCACGAAGATGAAAACCGATCTTTGCGTTACGACCGCACAGCCGCGGCCCGCCCCGGCGTAGCCGTGGGAGCGACCTCCAGAGGCTTAACCTGCATTTCTCACCAGCAGGGAGGAGACGAGCAGGAGGATGTGTTGTGCGGCGGCGGGAAGTGCAAACAAACCAGCGGGCGCCCCATCCTTGACGGTGCTTTTTCCGTCAAGGGTGCCCCAGCCACAAATCCCAAGGCACACTGTCGTGGTAACCCACCCTTTGCAAAACAAGCGAAGGATGGAGCACCCGCAGGTTCGTTGCGTCGCCAGCCAAGCGATGTCGAGTTGCGTTTCTCTATCGTTCTCAACCGCGTGAGAAATCCGCACCGCCTGAAAAAGGTCACTATGACGCGTGCATAAGTAGTTTTCGACGGATCTGAAAGCGGGTGGCAACCAGGCGCTCTCTGGTTACCCCCCCATTCCCCAGCGTGCGTAAGCGGTCTGATGAAAGCCAATCAGAAGAATGACTTGAGCACCTCCGTCTGTCTCGGCCATGGCGAGAGTAGTGAATAGTAACTTCTTTCAGCGTCCGAGATAATTTCCGGATGTACCGTTTCGTTCGCCAGCTTTCACCAGAAAGTTGTACCTATTTTGGCTCCAATTGCTATTCTGCAGTTGCACTTGATCACAACGTTCTTAGGAGGCAACAGTGAAAACGTCAGCCAAAACCGCCATCTTTGTGTTATTTGCCACTGCCATGGGATTCTCTGAGACACCAAAGCAAGTCGGTGCGTGGTCCATCTACACCTCGAATCATAACCAGGCTGTGATGCTGCAATCGACATCCGAGTCGTCGCAGCTCAGTGGCGCCGATGGTAAACCGGTGGCGGCCAAACTCGACGTCATTTGCCAAAAAGGCAAAGTTGCCGCGATCGCTCTGGAACCGAGTTTCTCCCTGCAAAAAAGTGTAATTTCCTTTACCAGCTTTGCGCCCACCACTCGGGTCCTCTTCATTTCCGATGGAGAGAAGATTCCGTCGGAGCAATGGCAGGTACTCGACGGCGGCCGAACCCTCGCTCCCCGTTCTGAAGTAATGCAAGCCAGGTTGATGCATCGTTGGGTCGAGCGCATCGCAAGCCTAAAGCACTTGGGGGTCCAGTTGAGCGGCAATGCAGCCGAACAGAATCCCCAGCCCAGCTTTGCCACCAACGACCTTTCCGAAGCATTGTCTTCGGTCGGATGCAGCTACTAAGTCTTTCTCTGGTTGTGGACTGGGAACGTTATCGCTGTTTACAGAAACAAAGGCTGTGGCGTTTTCATTCGCCACAGCCTTTGGTCGTATCTGTCAGAGTTGTGATTTAAGTATGGTAACGTCGGCTTAGTTTCCGAGACGTGGCGCCGGCTGCACAACCCCTGTTGTTTGTGTTGCTTGACGCGTTACCTCACTACTTGCCTGAACGCGCCCAGGTTAAATAAAGTTAATGTTGTGTGGATGTTTTGCAAGAAGGCAAGAAGGCAAGAAAGGCACAAAGCATCCGGAATGTTTCTTCGGATTGTTCCTCCAAGGCGCTGCGACCTTTTTTCGTCCGGCTACGCGATCATCCTGTGCCTAAAGAACTTAGCGCCCCCGCTTGTTAGGGTTCCGTAGTGCCAATGGGTTGTTTCACCCCGTAATAACACTGAAGTGGACTATACCCTTCCCAAGGTAATCAACTACAAGCAATATAGGACAGCGGTAGTTACAATCCCCCATGACACCTAGAAGCGCTTTAGATCGTTCAAGGCAAAATGCGACCGCCTCCATCGGCCGTCTCTGCTCGCGAAACCGTGCTCTTATCACGTCCACCGAGTTGAACAGTTTACACGCGAGCAGCAATCCTGCTCCCCTGCGACCGGTCAACCCGGATATGGATGGTGCATAATGGCCACAATCGCGTTTCGCGGTTCATCTTGTCTGCGGGTCGCTCTGGCGCTCCTGGTTGTCGCTTGCGCTTCGGGCGCCTCAGCGCAACATTTTAGTGTGGCTCCGGCACTGTACGCCAAACCGGATCTAGCCATCTTCGGATCCCCAACCGCCAACATAACCCCCAATTTTCCCAACTATGGCACGCCTATTGTGCTCGGGTACACGTTGGGCGGGTATTTGCAAACCTCGCATATCATTGGCTTGGAACTCAGAGGTTCTATCCAGCGGGATCTCAATGCTGAGCATCAGGAGTCGGCTGTCGCCGGCGTGCGATTTGGACTCCATCACGGCCGCTTTTTTCCTTATGTATCCGCGCTCGGCGGTTATGGAAATGGATGGAGGTTTAGAGATGCTCCTGTCGCGGGCGTAAAACCGCCGAAGCCGATCGAAGGTAATGGCCCGCAATGGACCATCGTCGGTGGGGCCGACTACCACCTCACGCATCATTTTGCCGTGCGTCTAGGCGAAATTTCCTATTCGACGCTCTATCTGAAGAATTGGAACTTGACACCGCTCAACATCTCAGGCGGTTTCGTCTACCGAATCAACTAGCAGGAGTGCCCCCGAAAGAGTAACCGTGCCGGATGAAAAGATCCGGCCCGGTTTTGTCGAGACGTGGGCAACGGACGAAGTTTCACCGGCAAATCTGAGCAAAATCGCTTTGTCCCCTTTCTTCAAGTCAAAAAGGTGAACTCCGGGAGCGAAGCCAGAGAGCACGCCGCGGACGATCGGACGCACTTTGCTTCTCAACCGGTGGTGTAACAGGAAAGGTTCTCTTGCTCTTTTAAGAGTGGCCTTTCTGTACCGGTACGCAACACCGAAGTTGTATCTTCATATTGCAACAGTAATGTTACTTTTGTTTTGTTCGACGGCGTCCGATTGCCCCACTGCAAAGGATAATGCAGGCGAGTGGAACGCTTCTTTTGCACAACAGAATCATGGTCGCGGCGAGTCGATCGGCACGAACAGTACCGGGCTTCCATGCAGACTCGCAAAATATAAACGATACAGCTACGCTACGTACATTTCAAAGTTGGGAGTGGGAGCAAATTGAGCACTCTACCTGATAAAGACCCCACGTTACGCGACCTCCTCAGAATTTTTCACCGTAGAAGGCGCGCGGTATTTGCAACTGCAGCGGTCGTGTTTCTGCTGGCGGTCTGCGCGTGCGTGTTCACCACCCGCAGATACACCGCCAGCAGCGTGATTCAACTGGAGAAGTCCTCTTCCGACAGCCTCGGTCTCGATAGCCTGCTAGGTGCGGCATCGGGCGGAGCCTCCGATGCACTCTCCGTAAACATAGATCTGCAGACACAGGCGAGCATCTTGCAGTCGGATGCTCTTGCCCTGAAGGTCGTGAAAGATCTCAACCTGGAGGCGAACGAGGACTTTAAGCCTCACTTCAGTCCCGTCGGCTGGGTGATGGGACTGGTGAGCCCAGGCGGACCCGCCGATCCGCCCCACGCCAGCCTTGAAGATTCGCCAGGGCGCCGGGCCAACGTCCTGAAGGCTTTCTCGCGGAATCTGAAGGTCAAGGTCACCCCCGGCACGCGATTGCTTGAAGTTGATTTCACCAACCGCGACCGGAAGGTCGCTGCTTCCGTGGTGAATCATCTTGTACAGGCGCTGATCGACTACACCTTTCAAACGAAGTTTAATGCTACCAACCAGGTCTCCCAATGGCTTGAGGGCCAACTGGGTGATCTGCGCAAGCAGAGCGAACAGCTTCAGTCCCGGGTGGTTGCTCTCCAGCAGGGCAGTGGCATCTTTGGTGTGGGCGGAACGGATCCGCAGGGTAAGCCAGTCATCTATAGTCCGGTACTCGATCGCCTGCAGCAGTCGACCGCCCAACTTTCGCAGGCTCAGATGAATCGTGTTCTTAAAGCCTCGGTGGCAGAGGTCGTGAAGACGGGGAACGCAGAACTCATCTCCCAGTTAAGCGGTACCTCGATTGCAGGCTCCAGCGGCCAGGGAACCACGAACTCTCTTGCGTTGATTCAGAACCTCCGCCTCCAGGAATCCACGCTCCAGGCCCAGATCGATCAGGATGCATCACAGTTCGGACCTTCCTATCCCAAACTGATTCAGGAGCGGGCCGCTCTGAAAGGTGTCCAGCAATCCCTGCAGCAGGAGATTGGACGCACAGCGGCGCGTTCTCAGAACGACCTGAGGATCGCTTCCAAAGCAGAGCAAGGCGCGCGAACTGCATACGAGAATGATCGGGTAGCCGCCGAGAAACTGAACGACAAGAGCATCGAGTATGCCATCCTTTCCAAGGAAGCGGATCAAAGTCAGGCACTATACCAGGATCTCCTTAAACGGTTGAAGGAAGCCGGGATTCTCGAGGGCCTTCATTCTTCTAATGTCACTGTTGTGGATCTGGCAAGCGCGCCCGCCCGGCCAAGCAAGCCACAGGTTCCTCTCTACCTTTTACTCGGAGCGGCTCTGGGGATGTTCTTTGGTTGCTGCGCGGCTCTTCTCTCTGAGGCGATCGACAATAAAATACAGGGCGCTGAAGAGATCGAGGCAATGCAGATTCCTCTCTTGGGGATCGCACCTCAGATTGAGACCAGTAACACCACCGCACGCACCATCATGTTGGACTCGCGCCATGCAGACTCGGCATTCGGGGAGTCGGTTCGCAGGCTTCGTTCCGGACTCCTGATTTCTCGTAGCGGGAATCCTCCCCAGGTTCTTCTTGTCTCCAGTGCGAACCCGGGAGAGGGAAAGTCGACTCTTTCTCTCAATCTGGCAGCCTCCTTGTCTCAATATGGCAAGAAGGTATTGCTCGTAGAAGCCGATATGCGGCGGCCTGTGCTGCGCAAAAGATTGGGGTTCGAAGGTATGGGCGGTTTGAGCATGATGCTTTCAAACCGAGAGGCCGCAAACTCCATTGTTCCGGCGCCCGACAATCCCAATCTCTACATGCTGCCCGCGGGGCCTACGCCTCCCTACCCGGCCGAACTGCTGGGTTCACCGCGGATGCGCGCGCTCATGGATGAATGGCGGGCTGAATTTGATTTCGTGGTTGTCGACTCGCCGCCGGTGCTTCCTGTGACAGATGCGCAACTGCTCGAGGAACTGGCAGATGCTACCGTGCTGCTGGCCCGCGTGGGCTTCACAACCAGGGCTGCATTGGAGCGCGCCTACAAGCTGCTTTTGATGCATCGCAAGGATCAAGCGACACCGGCCATCGGAGTTCTGCTGAATTTTGTGGCCCGCCGCTCCTCCGCCTACTACGGATACTACGGTTACTATGGCGGCAAAAAATACGAGTATCAGCAGGGATAATGGCATGATCAGAATTCTCACATCGTGGTTGTTTCTTCTCTGTTGTGCAGCGTGCTGTGCCGCACAAACAGAAAGCCTTACCATCGGGCCCGGTGACTTGCTGCACGTGAAGGTTCTAGAGTCGGCCGATCTGGAACAAACCGTGCGCGTCGCAGACGCCGGCAGCATCACACTGATTCTGGGCGGAGCGGTCCATGTGTCAGGCCTCACTCCACCGGAGGCCGCGCTTGCCATACAGCGCGTCCTGGTAGGTGGCCAGTACGTTCTGACTCCCCATGTCAGCCTCATGGTGCAGCAGACAGCGACGCAAAACGTCACCATCATCGGTCAGGTGCGAACCCCTGGCAGCTACCCGATCGGTACATCCCGGCCTATCCTCGATGTCCTCGCTCTGGCGGGCGGGCTAACCGAACTCGCCGATAGAAAGGTGACGATCCAGCGCCACCTTACCAAGGAGCGGATTGTTTCCACCGTAGCCAACTCTGCAAATGCCGCCCTTGATGGCAGCGTAGAAGTATTTCCGGGTGACACGGTGATTATCGCCAAGGCTGAAGTCGTCTATATTCTCGGCGACGTAAACCGCCCGGGTGGATTCGCCATGGTCACCAACGACCAGAAACTCTCCGCGGTGCAGGCAATTACTCTTGCTGGTGGAACCCCACCCAACGCCGCTCCTTCTCACGCGCGGCTTCTTCGCAGGCAGCCTGACGGAAGTCACGTGGAAATGCCTCTGCAGCTCAGCGCCATGCAAAAGGGAAAGGAACCGGACATCCAGTTGCAACCTGACGACATTGTCTACGTGCCCTTCAGCTACGCAAGAAATGTTGCGGTCGGTGCAGGCAGCCTGCTAGGCGCTACGTCGTCTGCCGCTATCTATCACTTCTAAACCGCCGCACGTAGTTGAGTAGTTCTAAAGACAAAAGCGAACCCACGCCAGGCGAAAATTAAGCGGAGTCGACAATAATGCGATACCTAAAAGACGCTTTCATTAGCAACCTCGCGTCACCGATAGGTCTGGCAGCGATCTCGTACTGCATGTTCTTATTTGCGTGGTCGTTTCCTCCGGGTCTCTATACGTTTTATATTCACGAGCCAGATCTCATGTTTCTTAGCGTCCTACCGTTTGTATTCGCTACGAGTTGTGTGATCACGTTCATCTTTGGTGTGCGAGCCAGTCGCTTTTTTGTAGGCAGATCTGGAACGACTTATCTAGGCAGAATAGAAGTCAAGAATCCGTTGTTTTACCTGTGTGTGCCCGTGCTTTCAGCTGCGGCGTATTGCTGTATGTACCTAAAGATATTGGGCGGACAAATAGACGTTACGTCGCTACTGGCCGCACAGGATGGAAACGCGATCAAGATAGCCGGTCAGGCTGGCCAGCTCGGAGTGGGAAGGTGGTCGGCATCGGTCCTGATGCTGACTGGTACGTTGTGGTGGGCTTCATACCGCGCTAACGAGGTCAAGCTCAGGGGGGCTCAGAGAACCGTTTTCGGTGGTGTCCGACTGTTGGGCATAGCAGTGAATGTTGTTGCATGCGTCGCCACGGTTGATCGAACGACTCTCATGCCGCTGGTCGCCGGCATCGCGATCGTAGTCTTATTCGGGAAAACCTATATTGAGGAGGTTCGTGCCTTTAAGCTATTAGTTGCTGCCCTCGGTGCTGCAGCAGCGGTCGTCACGCTTTTCACTGTAATGTCCTTCTTGCGGGGAAGTTCTGGAATCAGCCTCGTGATTACGGGTCTGCTTGGCTACACAATCGCTTCCTATAATCGAATGGCGGCTCTGCTGCTCGGTGTAATGCACGACAGCTACGAAGGTCAGGGCGCATTATTGTTTCCGATGCTACGGTCGGGTTATTTCGATACTTGGTTTCACTTCAGCAACCTGTTCAGTTGGCCTTCTGGCTTTAATTTATGGTTTTCATCGATCAATTCTGTTAGATCTGCTGGCTTATCCTCTGCCTTCAACTATTACTCTGTGTTCGGGGCGCTGTATACCGATCTGGGGTGGGGAACCGTGATCTACCTATTCGTAATCGGTATATTTACCGGATCCCTGTGGCTGCAGTTTAGGCGAGGTAAGACCTACGCCCTCATTCTCTATCCATGGTGCGCGTTCTGTATTTTGTTCTGGGTTGGGTTCAATGTCATGTTTGATAGCAGGTTGCTTGATCTAATTAAGGCCATCTTGCTGCTGAGTGCCTATGACAGGTTCACTCTGCGATATCCAGCAGAACGCAAACTGGTTGTAAACAACCAAGACCGAAACAACCTATTTGCGACCCACGCTGTCTCGGGACTTAGTAGGGGGTTTTTCTAGATGGCGGTTGTTCTGGCGTGGTGTGGGAGATTGAAAAATCATAAAATCTCTCGTAATGCGTCGTGGTTGTTACTGGGCCAGGGTGCCAACTTTCTATTGCAGGCGGCATATTTTGTCCTCCTCGCAAGAGTATTGGGCGTAAAGGAGTACGGTGTATTCGCGGGAGCTTTTGCAATCGTAAATCTTATTACACCGTATAGTGCAATGGGCGCAGGTATGCTCTTTATGCGCTATGTAACGGAAGATCGAGCGAAGGCGGCTACCTACTGGGGCAATTCGTTGATCGTGACAGCTGGGACCACCACTGTGATTGTGGTTATGCTCTCCCTGGTCGGCCCCGCAGTCACGAAGATAGACAACCGCCTCCTATTTGTTGTGCTTGGATTAGCGAATTGTCTCTGCAGTCAGATTGCAAATTTAGGCAGCGTGGTTTTTCAGACATTTGAGAAGATGCGTTGGACCGCGGCGTTAGGCACACTGTCTAATTTGGGACGTTGTGTCGTACTCGTTGTGATGCGCTTCACGCTGCATAACGCGTCGGCGTATCAGTGGTCTGTAGGTGTCCTCGTCGCGTCAGGCGCCGCAGCAATCTGCGTGATGGTGTGTGTTCGTATTGAGATAGGAGCTGCGCAGTTTAACCGAGAGCACCTTCTGCGGCGGTTGTGGGAGGGGTTCGGCTTCTCATTTGCGGGTACGACTCAAGCGGCATACAACGACGTGGATAAGGTGATGTTGAGCCATTATGGTTTGAATCGAGAGAATGGTTTCTACACGCTTGCGTATCGAATAGTGGACGTTGCCACGACGCCCGTTGCGGCGCTCGATGCGGCGATGCTGCCCCAGTTTTTTCGGCTTGGTCAGGCGAAAAAAGCAAATGTACTCACTCTAGCGGCAAAGGGAGCAGCAAGCTCCGTCTTGTTGGGGCTGTTGATCGCCGCTATTATCTTGCTCTTTGCTCCTCTCGTTCCGCATCTAGTCGGGCGCGACTTTTCTGGGGCTCTGACTGCACTGAAATACCTATGCTGGATTCCCCTTTTGCGCGGTATTCACCGCTCCACGGGGAGTGCGTTGACAGGCTCTGGGCGTCAGAATCTTCGTACCGGCGCACAGGTGACGGTGGCCGGGGTGAATCTCCTACTTAATATGTGGTGGATCCCTGTATATGGTTGGATTGGCGCCGCTTGGTCCAGTCTTGCGTGCGACGGTCTCTTGGCAGTCTTGAATTCAGTCTTACTCTTGTCGGGAGTAAGACGAGGACGTTCTAGCCACGACGAAGTGCTTCCGGAGTCCGAGGCATGCTCATGAGTGGACACGGAGTTTGTAGTGTAGTCGTCACCTTCGGGCCTACGCCCGCCGTCCTACAGAATCTTGCCAAATTGCGTCCGCAGGTGGCGGAGATTGTTGTCGTGGATAACGGATCTGCGCCGGAGCGTCTCGGACCCTTGTGCGTGGCCGCACAAGAGGTCGGCTTTACTGTGATTGAGAACGGTGCGAACCTCGGCATCGGCGCGGCGCTGAATATTGGTATACGTTGGGCCAGGACGAAGGGGTTTCGGTTCGTCGCATTGTTCGACCAAGATAGCACTGTGACGGAAGGTTTCATGCAGGCGATGATGCGTGAATATGCGGCTCATCCTCATCGCGATATGCTTGCTGTTGTTACGTCAGTTCAAATAGAGCGAAGCACGCAGCAGGCTCGATGCCATCGGTATGCAAAGGACGGCAGTCCACTCGTCGCGATCACCTCGGGGAGTTTGATGCCTGTCGAAGTATTCGACCGGTGTGGGTGGTTTGAGGAAAACCTCATTATCGACTGCGTCGATCATGAGTACTGCCTGCGGGCGAGGGCTCAGGGGTACACCCTTGCCGAGTCTCGGGACGCTGTCCTTATGGTGGCTGTAGGTTCTGCGAGTATTCACAGGTTAGGGTGCATTTCCGTCAGTACAAGACATTACAGTGCCGGCCGCCGTTATTACATCACACGTAACCGTCTGGTGATGATTAGGCGGTTCTGGAGGCAGCACCCGGCGTGGTGCTGTCGTACGCTGCAGGATACGGTTCAGGACGTCATCAAAGTTGCGTTGATCGAAAAACAGCGTTGGCAAAAACTTAAGAATACAGCTCGCGGGGTCTATGACGCTGCTTGCGGCCGTATGGGTAAGGTTGTCGAATTGTAATGGTGACTGCATCATGAGCAACAATCCTCAAAACGGCGTATGCGCGGTGGTTGTAGCCTTTTCTCCGCGCGTCGAAGACCTGGGCAACCTGGCCAGGGTGCGGCCGCAGGTCCAGAATCTGGTTGTCGTCGACAACGGGTCGCCGCAGCAAGCGCTTGAAGCCTTGCGCGCCGCCTGCCTCGCACTCGAATGTACGTTGATCGAGAACGGTGAAAATCGAGGCATCGCTGCCGCATTGAACGCCGGCGTGCAATGGGCCCAGAGCATCGGTTCCAGGTGGGTCGCCTTATTCGATCAGGACAGCGCCGTAACGCCTGGCTTTATAGCACAAATGCTGGCTGACTTTTCCTACTATGCAGCGCAACGCAATATATTGCTGCTGGTCCCCAGGTACAGAGATCCAAAGACTGGTGTAGAGCGCGATTGCTGTTTAGATGAGGATGGCGGGCCATTCGTTACCATCACGTCCGGCAGTCTCCTCCCGACAGAGGCTTTCGAAAAGTGCGGCTACTTCAGGGAAGAGCTTTTCATCTACACCGTTGATGACGAGTTCAGTCTGCGGCTTCGTTCGCAGGGATATTCCATCGCCTTGAGCCCTCATGCCATCTTGCTGCACGTCTCGGGAGTTCCTTCCTATTACAGCATCTTCGGAAAGCAACTATTCCAGACGACGAATTACCGTCCTGGTGTCCGCTACTACATCAGCAGAAATCGCGTCTGGATGTCGCGCAAGTATGGGCCGCAATATCCGCGATGGGTCAGGGGGGCACTGCGGTCGTCTCTTATCGATCTCTGCAAGCTCTTCATCGCTGAAGAGTCTCGATGGGCCAAGATCCGAATGATCTTCCTGGGTTTCCGGGACGGAATGATGGGACGAATGGGTAAGACAATAGCCCTTTAGGTGAGCTTATGAATGAACAAAGTCCAGTCGTGAGTGCCGTGATACCGACGCGTAATCGTCCGGCGTTGGTATGTCGCGCTGTCGAGAGCGTTTTGTCGCAGACGATCCAGAATATTGAATGCATTGTTGTGATCGACGGGCCGGATGAAGCAACCTGCCATGCCCTGAGCCAGATCGCAGACTCGCGCCTGAAAGTGATACCCCTGGAGCAGAATGCAGGCGGCTGCGAAGCGCGCAACATCGGTGCCCGGACGGCACGCGCGGAATGGGTAGCCCTGCTTGATGATGATGACGAGTGGCTGCCGCAGCGGCTAGAGAAGCAACTGGCCGCTGCAGCCGGCTCCGCCGAACCGGCGACCATGGTCGTCAGCCGCTTTCTCGATCGGGGAGCGGAGGGTGATGAACTGGTGCGTCCTCACCTCTTCCCTAAAGCAGGTCAACCGATCAGTGACTTTCTCTGGTGCGAAGTGTCGTGCCTCGGCGGGATTGCCGGCTTCCCCCAGACTTCCACCTGGCTGATCCGTCGGGAATTCTTACTGCAAGTGCCGTTCACCCCTGGATTGAAAGTGCTTCAGGACCTGGACTGGCTCCTGCGCGGATATCCACACCCATCCATGCGGGTGGTGTTTGTCGATGAACCGTTGACAATCTTTCATAATGAGTCGACTCGGCAGAGAATCACAAAGCGCATCGACTGGCAGTACTCTCGCCAGTGGGCAATGACCAATCGTCATCTTTTCTCTTCGAAGGCTCTTGGCTTCTTCCTCGTGATCTATTGCCTGAACCCGGCCGCACAGCAGGGCGTTGTCTGGTCAGAAGTAAAGAGTGTGCTTCAGCAGATCTGGCGGTACGGAAAGGTAACCCCGAAACTCATAGGCCTTTGCTTCCTCTATCTCTGCGTTTATCCGTGGGTCGGCAAGATCTTTTCTCAGCGCCGACGAGGCAAGCTGCTCTTTCAACTCAGAAGCCTCGTCAGGCGTTCTATGTCCGTAACAAAATCTGCTGTCCCCGCTGCTTAGCGAGGGCACGGACTAGAGCATTGTCGCAATCACTGTGGTCCGATGAGAGCAGCGAGGTGTGGCTTTCTTTGAGAGAAAACCACGGAAAGGCCGGTAGCTTAGCTCGCTGCGGCGAGGCAGCTCGCTGCGGCGAGGCAGCTCTACACCAATTGCGCAAATGCTAACGCGCCCATGAAGTGTGTGAGCTGAGCAGTCTGGATGATCGACCAGACATCCATCAGGAGTAGGCAGGCATGAAGGAAACGACCTCAGATTGTGCGTCGCGGAATGAGGGCATGGAAGGGGCATCGACCGCCGTGCGAAGAGGCGCCCCCATGAACTTCTGGAGCGCGTCTTACTTCGCTCCGCTCGATGGCTTGCGGGTCCTATCTCTGATCATTGTTATCGGCGGCCATGTGCGAACGACGACGCCCCTGCATCAATATTTCAAAGGTGTCCTCGGGGTTGTTATATTTTTCGTATTGAGTGGATTTCTAATCACCACATTGTTACTTCGAGAAGAGTCGGCCTCCGGGCAGATCTCGCTTACGGCCTTCTACATCCGTCGTGCCTTTAGAATTCTTCCTCCCTATTTCCTGACCATCGCCGTCTATCTGCTCATCGGTCAACTTCCAACGCAGCATGCCTTAAAGGTCAAGGTGCTGAATGCCCTCCCTTATTTCCTGAGTTTTCGCAACGAGTACGTGCCTCAGGGGCTGCCCGTCGCCTTTACTCACTCCTGGTCACTTTCGGTGGAAGAGAAGTTTTATTTCTTCTGGCCCCTACTCTTTTTTGTGTTGCTTCGTAGACCCAGAACAAGGTGGGCGATCGTCCCCATCACGTTTATTCCGCTCTTGATCTCTCCAAGGTATAGCCCGCCGATGGCCTACTTTTCGCTTTTGACCGGCTGTTGCGTTGCGGTTGCATTACATGCCCTGAGAAACAGACAGCGGGTAGTCCTTGACTGGGTCGATCGAGTACCGATGACCGCAGTCATTGGTATCTGGATACTTTCTTATTGGGCTTCCTTAAGCGATACCTTCCGCGTGAGTTTCGTCGTCTGCACCGCGCTGGTTCTGCCTATCCTGCTCCTGAAGCAATCATGGATGGCACAGATACTCGGCTCACCTGCCTGCGTCTGGATGGGTAAGCGAACCTACTCGATGTACCTCTTCCACGCGCTCTGCCTCACGGCTATCGAAGAAAGAGTCATGCAAGCCCGCACTACCATGTCCTTCCTCGCAGTTGTCGTGCTCGCTTACCTGGTCAGCCTCGGGGTGGCCTCTGTGGTGTATGCCGTTTTGGAGAGACCCGCTGTTTCATGGGGCAAGCGGCTTGCCGCCGCGTATACTGCGCGACACTCCTCCCAATCGAACAGAAGCAAGTATGAGGGGAACGTGGAGATCCAGCCCTTTCCCTCTGCCTGAGTTGCGGAGAGAGCTCCTGAACCAACATTTATTGAGCAGAAACAAATACAGGTAGGGCACGGCCTACCTCGCCGCAGCGAGCGATTAATACGGCTCGAGCCACTCCCGGTAGGGCCTGGCCTTCAGGCCATGCCAACATGTCTCCAGCATTGAAAGGGGCTTTTAACAGGCTGCGGAAAAACTCAATTCTTTGAAGGGTACGGGCTTTAGCCCGTACATAACTCTTTTGTAATGAGTCCGGCTTTAGCCGCTGAGGGAGCGATTTCTCGCTTACAGAGACTTTTTCCGCAGCCTGTTTTAGCCCCTGCGGTACGGTTTTTCTCTTCAGGGTCACCCGGCAGGCCGAAGAAAAACGTACCGCAGGGCCTAATGCTCGTTGCGGCCAAGCAATTGGCAGACTGCGTTAAGCCAGGCCAAAAGCCTGGATGTATTGCCGGGCCGCCGCGGTGGTACAGTAACGCTCCTCAAACAATCGTCGTGCCGCCAGGCCATATGCCTGGCGTTCTACTTCGTGATTGAGTAGCTGCCGCAATTGCTGGGTCAGGCTCGTGCTATCACCCAGGTGAAAGAGCGCCGCCGCCTTGCCGCCGGCAGAAATCTCACGATGCACTGGCAAATCGCTAAAGAGGCAGGGAAGTCCATGGGCCATGGCTTCAAGCGAAACCAGAGGCAACCCTTCGGGTCCTAGAGATGGATTGATAAATATGGTTGCGTCTTTATAAAAATCTGAGGGTTCAGCCTGAAAGCCGGCGAAGTGAACGTCAAGACCTTTCGCTAAAGCCTCCAGTTGTGGCCGATACGAACCATCTCCCACAACCAGCAGCGATACCTCTGGAATTTGCTGCATCGCCGCCAGGATGAATTGAACGCCCTTGTACTCCTCCAACCTGCCGACAAATAGAAGCTGGGGCCGTTTGCCTGTCGAAAAGGCCTGGCGGTAGGTCGAGGGTGATTCAACCCAGTTGGCAATGACGCGCACTTTATTTCCAGGCAGAACGGTTCGGGCCACGTCGCCGATGGTCTCGGATACACAAACCACCTGGGACGCGAATCGCAGGGAATGTTTCGAAAGGAATCGGGGAACCCAGCGCGCGGGATTCCGGTACCAACAGTACAGATCCGTCTCGAATGGAATATGCATGGTGAAAATCGTCGCGCAGCCGAGTAGGCGGAGAGGACCCAGAAGCAACGATTCGAAGAAGCCATTGACTTGTACGGTGCGGATCCGGTAACGGATCAGCATATATGGGACAACGAAACAGGCGATCAGCAGGCGAACAGCCTTCAACCAGCTCGAGCCCAGTATGGGTAAACAGACAACGGCCATTCCCTGGGCACGCATCTCAGCCGCGAGCCTCGGCTGAGAAAGGACGGCGTAGCCTTCGACCCAGGGGCTCAACATCTTGCCCAGGCTCCTTAGATATGTCTCAATGCCCCCATAATGGGAGCCGATGTCGATGAACAGGATTCGCTCTTTATTCATAGAATGAGAAATATTTTGACTACGCGGAAGAAGAGTGTATAACTCGGCATCTCGCCTCCTGCAATCGCTCTGAGACTGTTGCAGAAGAGCCATCGTGGAGAGAGAATGAGCTATACCCACACGTTACTTGTGGGCAAACTTGTCTTCAATCACACGAAAGTAATATCTGATGAAGCTGTTATCTGCTGGCGAACACGTCTAACGTTCAGCAAGAGAAGCGAAAGTCAGCCGTTGTAAAAGTTACAAATGATTGAAACTCCGAGCTCGTGGGTTCTTCCATCTGGATCATCGTGTCGCCGCGAGCCGGTTCGTCACCTGAACCGCAAGCAGCCCACGTTTGACTCGGAATTCGACGCTTTGACTGTCTTCTATGATTGTTTTCGGGTAGCGGCCACTCAGGTTATGTTGCTTGGTCCGCCGTTGAACCGATTTGAAGGAATACTCGATTCAGTCACCATCACAGCCCTTCCCAGTGGGACGAGGCGCCCGCTCCAGGTCGACCATAAATTCACGACCGCCTTCGCGAATCGGCAAACCCACAATGTATGCCGGCTGACTGTCGAGGCGCCGGAAGGTGACTTTTCCCTCCAACTGCAAAGTACTGCCGGAAGCACGCTGATGGAGATCCGGCCAGGTGCCTGCGAAGCATTCCGTGGAAAACGGGTCATCTTTACCCTCAGTAAGAACAATGCTCCTCAATGGATCTGCGACTGGATGCGTTTTCATCGTGACCTCCATCATGCCGACGCCGTGCTCCTCTATGACAACGGCTCTACAACCTACACTCCGGCCGCTCTTCTCGAAGCAATGAAGCAGGTCTCAGGTTTCAGTGTCGTTTCGGTCGTTCACTGGCCGTTCAAATATGGCCCACAGGGCCTTGGAAGAGGAACCTGGGATTCTTCGTTTGCCCAGGTGGGCGCCATGGAAGATGCTCGCTGGCGCTTTCTTGCGGAGGCTCACGCTGTTCTCAATTGCGATATAGATGAGCTGGTGCTTTCGCGTGAGGTGGACCTCTTCGATAGGACTGCGGCTTCACCTGCTGGCTACCTTCAATTCTCCGGCAGGTGGGTGAACATGCTCGCCAATGCTGCACAAGATCCAGCTACACTGCGGCATCGAGAGAGCGTTTATCAGTCGCTACCGCAATGGCGTTGGCAAGGTCTACTCCCTGGGGATATCAAGCTGTGCCCCACCAAATGGGCCGTCGTGCCCGCCCGCTGCCCTGCGAACGCACATTGGAGTTCCCACGAAATCGTCGGTATGGGTGCCAAGAAACTGAAGCCAGACGATATGTGCTATCGGCACTTTGCGCAAATCAGCACCCATTGGAAGAAGCAAAGAAAGGCCATGGACCCCTCTGATCTGCGGCTGCACAAGGAAGATCTACAGCTGGTGGACGCTTTTGCCAAGGTCAAGTGGGATCAGTAGAGCGGTTTACCTTGAGAGAAAAGCCCCGTAAAGGCCGTCTGCTATACGGCCTGCGGAAAGACTCACTTCTTTGAAGGGTACGGGCTACCTCGCCGCAGCGAGCGTTAGCCCGTACGTAAGTCCCTTGCAATGAATTCGGCTACCTCGCCGCAGCGAGCATTAGCCGCTGAGGGAGTGTTTCTCACTTACAAAGACTTTCTCCGCAGCCTGTATAGCTCGCTGTGGCGAGGCAGCTCGCTGCGGCGAAAGCAGTCTACACCGATTGCGAAAATGCAGCAGGCACAGTAGGCGCAGCGGCCAATGGCAGGAATGCATCATCCGGGACGGGTGCGTCCACGCGCGCTAAGAATTGGCGAAAGCGCAACTTGAAAACATCGATCCCGAAGTTCTCGGCATGGCTGCGCAGCGTCTTGGCTGACCACTCCTGCGCTTCGAATCTCTTGATCGCTGCTGTCAGATGGTTCACTTCCTGCCGGTCGAAGAAGACCCCGGTGACGCCCTCGACGACCGTCTCCTCGGCTCCCCCGGCGCGGTATGCGATGGTGGGCCGTCCCGCAGCGGCTAGTTCAAGGGGCGCCATGCCAAAATCCTCTTCGCCAGGGAAGAGAAGAGCACGGCAGCGAGACGCGTAATGTTCTACCTCGGCATCAGAAAGGCGATTGAGAAACGTAACAGTGGGGCCGGCTTTCGCTGCCAGGCGTTCGCGATCCGGGCCATTTCCAATGATGAGCAGCCGGCGTCCTAGTTGGGTGCAGGCCTCGACCGCCAGATCGATGCGCTTGTATGAGACCAGCCGCGAGAGAACGAGATAGTAATCCTCCTGGTCCGGAGAGGGCCGAAACCGGTCGACATCGATCGGGGGATGAATCACTTCAGCACTCCGGCCGTAGGCCTGCTGAATACGCGCAGCCACCGTCTTTGAGTTGGCGACGAAGTGATCCGGGTATCGCGAGGCGCGCTCGTCCCATGTACGAAGCGCACGCACCAGCGGTGGCAGAACCAGCCGTTTGGCCAGGCCGGCATTTTCCTGTGCCGAGTAAGTGGAAAAATTCCAGGCCCACCGCATAGGGGTGTGACAGTAGCACACGTGAATCGCGTCGGGGTTCGTGTGTATGCCCTTGGCATAGCCGGAAGAACTGGAGATCACCAGATCGTAGCGAGACAGGTCGAGTGACCGCACCGCCAGCGGGTACAGCATAAAGTAGAGGCGGTAGTGCTGCTTCATGCTCGGCATATGCTGTATCCACGAGGTCTCGACCTCTCTGCCAGACAGGCCGGGCGGCATGGAATCCTCGAGCGCCACCGTAGTATGCAGGCGTGCTTTGGGCAGCATGCGCATCAGTTCCACCGCAACCCTTTCGGCGCCACCCATCTGCGTAAAGTAATCGTGCACGACGGCAATCTGCATAGGTTCCTTAATGGTTACGAAACAGCATTCGACCGCTTGAGCATGGCAGGTGCAGTTTGTGCAATCACGTCACGCTTGGCAGAACTGGGCACAACCTCAACAAAAGCTGTCTCTTGCCGGCGCGCACTCTTTTCTGTTGTCAACGTGAATAGGTCATCCAGGCAAACAACCACCCGGATGCCTGCAGCTTCCGCTATCGATAGCGCGCGCTGCGCTTCGTCGTAGCAGGACCGCAGCGGAGTGGCCACTATGATTTCGTCGACGGCATGGTCAATCAGGTAGGCAGGCAGCTCGTCGATGTTGCCCAGGAGGCGGCTAGCAATGTCCGGTGGCATCGAAGCGCTGGGCCGATCATCTACAAACCCAAGAAGTTGCTTCGTCCCGTGTTGCCCAATGCGTAACGCACGCCATGCTTTGCTGGCTTGCCGCCCGCTTCCAACGATGATCACCCGCTGGCGCGGCCTTGTATGCCAGCTTCGGCAGTTGCTGCACACCAATAGCCGCGAAATCTCAAAAAGAAAGGTCGCCACAAAAAAGCTCAGCAAAATCTGCTCCGCTGGCCCTCGAGCATCGCGTGCTCTCAGGTACGCGTACAAAAGTCCGGTCATGATCGTGCACGCCGCCGCCGCTCGTATCAAGGAACTGCGCAGCCCCTCCAGTTCGCGCCGGTAAAGCCCCAAAGCGGCCAGGCACTGCTTCCAGAGGACGACAAATACGATGGAAAACGATGCGTTCAGCAGCGTAATGCGGATGATCAGGAACTGGGCCAGGCCTCTTGACGGGGCGGAGCGGGCATTCAACAACATGACGGAGCTGACGGCGATGCCGAGTGCCATGAGACTGTCGGCAGCCGTCATCAGTGCGGAGGAGTTACGAAGTCTGGGCATTGGTTTCTCTTGTGCCTGCGCGCAAAAAAAAGTGTGAAAAATGCTGTTGCGTCCGTGGAGCGTTAGAGCAGAACCAGCACAACTGCACCCAGCGGCAAGGACGCTTGACTGGATTTCTCATTAAGAAAAATTTAACTTCCCCGATATCGACCGGGTACACCTATGCTGGTTCTGCTCTAAAACATCGAACCCATAGGGGCCTGCGCCGAAATGGGCGGATACCGTACTGCTCTTTATGGATCTGTACTGGGCCGTGCGTCTGGAAAATGAAACATCCCCCAAAAGGGTCACTGTGCAATGGGCTGGCGTGGTGTTCTCATTTTTTTGAAGTACTTGACATCTGGTACACAAGTTACGAGGGTCACAAGCGTTCTTCAATCACACAAAAGTATGCCGCGCGGCAGCTACCGCAGGGCATCAGAAAGTGAGAGTGAGAGTGAGACTGTGACAAATGATTTTAGGTAATGCGATCTGTATCAGCTACGATAACAATGCAATGGTTACAAATACACAGTACCCTCGGGAGGTAGTTCTGCAAAAGCATCTTGCCATCGTTGCTTTGAGCATCCTGTGTATGGTTCCGCCTCTCCCGGCGCAGCAGAGATCGAATCCTGCGTCCATGCTGAGTTTTCAAATTCCCAGTCGCGGTTCGCTCATCAACGCTTTCGTCTATGTGGCGGCAGGGCCGGGACCGCATCCGGCTGTCGTTCTCCTGCACGGGTTTCCAGGCAACGAACGCAATCTTGATCTTGCCCAGGAGATTCGTCGTGCCGGATGGGATGTTCTCTACTTCGACTACCGGGGTTCCTGGGGATCCGCCGGTGATTTCTCCTTCACCCACGCCGCCGAAGACACTTCCGCCGCGGTCGATTTTCTGCGTTCAGCCGAGATGGCGCGCATATTGCGGGTCGATCCGTCGCGTATCGTCCTTATCGGACACAGCATGGGTGGCTTTATGGCGGTGCAGGCGACCGCGGCAGACCCTCGTATCCTGGGCATGGGGCTCATCTCTGCTGCCGACCTGGGCGGACGCATTCCGCAAACCCTCTCTAGGGAAGGAGAACGGGCGGAAATCAGGGCACTCAGCGCTGGTTACGAGCGCGAGGGAATCTACCCTTTGCATGGTTGTACGGCGGAAGGTCTGGCGCGTGAGTTGCTACCTCATGCGGCCCAATGGAGCTTTGCGGCAAAGCTCGGCGCGCTCAAAAACAGGCCCGTGCTCATCGTTAGTTCCAACGACGCTTATTCCCAGTCGAACCAGGCATTCGCGACAGCATTACGGCGAGCAGGAGATTCCAGGGTCGAAACGTTGCATCTGGCCGCCGATCACGCCTACTCCGATCAGCGACCCGCTCTGGCGGCCGCTGTGCTCAGGTGGCTAGCCACGCTGGCAACGCCAACCGCGATTCGTTGACATCGTTAGGCAAACATCCAGGTAGAGCACGGCCTTTAAGCTCGCAGCGGCGAGGTAGCTCGCTGCTGCGAGGCAGCTGTGCCGTCGACACGTGGAAAAAGAAGGACTTTACCGGAGGGGGGAACTCAATTCTTTGAAGGGTACGGGGGGTACGGGCTTTTCAGGCTGCAGAAAAGCTCGATTGAAGGGTACGGGTTTAACCCGTACGTAACTCCATTGCAATGAATCCAACTTTCGCCGCTGAGGGAGCGATTTCTCTCCTAAAGCGACTTTTCCGCAGCCTGTAAAGCACGTCCCTCTTTACTAAAGGACTTATCGTATGGCGGGGTGCGAATGACGGTGATGATGATGCCGGTGATGAGGTTGCGCAAACGCGGAGCCTGCGAAGAGCATGACCATGGTAAACAGCAGAGCCTTTTTCATAGTCCCATGATAGCAATCGATTGCCGCACCGGCCTTCACTGCGGTTTACTGTCTGGATGACAACCCTCCAGAGCAGTGTCAGGAAAAATTCTCGATCATTTTGCCCACCAGCCCCCGCTCGTTGCGCTGGCCGAGTCGAGGTACGGCATCCATGAATAGGGTGTGGCGGGTGCCGGGTAAAGAGTTCGTACCAGCGTAGCGGGGCAGGGAACAGGGACATCTCACCGCGAAAGTCCGAGTGGGGTGGGATCCGTGGGGCGCACCGGGAGCTGGATGGCCTTAGTCGAAGTGAACCATGATCTTGGAAAAGCCGCTGGGCTGATCGCTCCAGGCTTTGATCATTTCCGGTGCCTTCTCCAGCGGAACAATCGCGCTTACGGCGTCGTCCACCGGGAAGCGATGCTCTTCCAGCATGCGGATCACTTCACGAAAATCCTCCGGCAGAGCGTTGCGGGAGCCGAGAATGTCGATTTCCTTTTGCACGAAGAGCCGCGTCTCGTAGGTCACCGGCTCCTTGGCATAGCCGATATAAACCACCCGCCCGGTAAATGCGACCTCGTCGATGGCGCTGCGGAACGTTTGCGGCAGTCCGATCGCTTCAATCACCACGTCGGGCCCTCGGCCACCGGTCAACTCGAGCAGCCGTTCGTGGAGCGGCTCCTTGCTGGTGTTGATGGCGTCGGTTGCTCCGGCGTGCAGGGCGATGGCCAGCTTCGCATCGTCAAGATCGACGGCGATGGTCTTTGCTCCGCGAAACCCTGCGGCGGCTACAGCACCCAGGCCCACGCCTCCGCATCCAAAAACCGCGACCGTGTCCCCGGCAGTCACCCGTCCGCGACGGGCGGCATGTAGCCCAACGGTCAGGGGCTCCACCAGGCAAAGCTCTTTCAGCGTGAGCCGGGCGGGGTAGAGTTTGTCGGCCGGCATGGCAATGTATTCCGTCATCGCGCCATTGCGCTGCACCCCCAGCGTCTCATTGAACTGGCATGCATTGGCCCGGTTGCGCAGGCAGGCGGGGCACCGTCCACACCCAAAATAAGGAGAAAGTGTAACGTTTATGCCTGCGGCGAGTTCCGGATGCGCCTTGCTAGGCTTCACAATCGTGGCCGCCACTTCGTGCCCTGGGATCCGCGGAAAAGTAATCAGGGGATTCTTGCCGCGATATGAATTCAAATCGGTTCCGCAGAGTCCGATCATCCGGACTTTCAGCAGAACCTCATCCTCCGCGGCAACTGCATCTGCAACAGTTTCAATTGCCACCGAGCCCGGCTCTTTCATCACAAGCGCTTTCATGGCCACCAGCCTAACGCCTTCAAATCTCTTCCTGCTAACAGGCTGGGGGAAAAGTCCTGACTCAACAGTCCGCGTGAAAACAAGACCTGGCCCCAAACTGAATTGTCATCTCGACCGGAGCGTAGCGGAGTGGAGAGATCTGCGGTTTTCTTTCCCCTCCCTCCCCCGGTGCTTTTGGGCGGTCCAGCACAACCTACACCCCGGAGCACCAGATCCTTACCCCTGGTTCTCAGGCCGTCCAGAAGGCCAAACGTGGTTGTAAACCGGGGCAAATATGGCCTCGACCTGTGCCAGCAGCTTCTTGTCTGTAGAAATCTCCAACAATCGCAAGCTCGCTTCTACTTCCTTGATCGTCGACATACCAATCAACGTACTGGATGCATAAGGGTGATCCAGGCAGAACCGCATCGCCAGTTCCGAAATATCAGCGCCCTGCGCCCGGCAAAATTCCGCTGCCTTTTTCGCCGCATCCTTTGCTTCCTGTGAAGCCGGATGCCAGGGTTGCGGGCCTCGTTCAGTCAACAGCCCCATAGCCAACGCGGACGCATTGATCAGGCCAATGCCGCGTTCGCGGCAGAAATCCGTCAAAACGCCATCCATATCCGTATTCATCAGGTTGTAGTGGCAATAGGTAAGGATGGCATCGACCGGCGCCGCCTCGGCAATTCGCCGCAACAGCTTCGGCGGATACCCTGTAATCCCGATGTAGCGAGCCTTACCCTGCTTTTGCAGTTTCCGCAGCGCGGGAATCGTTTCATCGATCACCTGCTGCGCATCGCCGAATTCCACATCATGTGCCAGAAATAGATCGATATAGTCTGTCTGCAACCGCTGCAGTGACTCATCCATGCTGGCGATGACGCGCTTGGCAGAAAAGTCGAAATCGGCCATGCCATAACGGCCGCACTTGGTCGATAAGACGATTCGATCGCGCCGCCCGGCCAGCGAGACGCCCAACCGCTCTTCTGCGAGCGTAATTCCGTAGTAGGGAGAAGAGTCGAAGAAGGTGATCCCACGATCCACCGCCAGGTGCACAGCGCGAACAGCTTCCTCGGGATCGATCCCGCCGTAAATGTTGCCCAGTGTCGCGGTCCCAAAGCCAACCAGCGATAGATTTAGATCGGTCTGTCCAAGCTTCCTGTATTCCATGGTGTCGGCCCCGGTCGTACGTACGTTGGTTGATTTATTGATTGACGCCGCTAGCCAGAAATCCGCCATCGACCACCATGATTTCGCCCGTCACAAACGACGCAGCATCCGAAGCCAGATAAACCGCCGCACCCACCAACTCTTCGGTGTTGCCAAACCGTCCAATCGGAGTGCGCGTTTTGAACTCCTTGCCTCGATCTGTACTATCCAGCAGATTTGCGTTGAGATCGGTGCGGAATACCCCCGGCGCAATGGCATTCACCAGCACACCATACTTCGACCATTCCACAGCCAGCGCTTTGGTCAAAGCGCCCACGCCGGCTTTGCTGGCGCAGTAGGCGGCTACTTCAAAAAGGCCCACATAGGTAGAGAGCGAACCGATATTGATGATGCGCCCGTATCCCCGGCTGAGCATATGTTTTCCGAAGACCTGGCAACCACGCAAAGTGCCCGTTAAATTGGTGTCGATAATCCGGTCCCAATCTGCCTCGTCAAAGTCGAGTGTAGGCGCGCGTTTGGTAATTCCCGCGCAGTTCACCAGGATGTCCACTTTGCCGAAGGCCGCCAGGGTCTCATCCCGCAATTTCTCAAGCGTCGCCCGATCGCCAACGTCTGAGGTGCAGCGCAAAGTCTTGCGTCCTTTGGCTTCGATCGCAGCGGCGGTTTGTTCCACCTGGTCTGGTCTCCGCGATGAAGCTACGACGTCGGCCCCGGCGTCCGCGAGTCCTAGTGAAAGCGCGCGGCCGATGCCCGTGGTCCCGCCCACAACAACGGCGGTTTTGCCCTGTAAGTCAAAGATATTAATGGTCATGGGAGTCAGGTATGTGCTGGTTTGACCGTCCGTACGGGAAGCGGCTACAGTGAGTCTATATCAAAGCGGCTCGACCCTGGCGAACCCTGGAGAACGGGGGAGAACGCTGGGAATGCCGTAACCCAGGGCAGGCAACTCCCGGCTTTTTATGACGGCAGGGTGCCGGCGAGAAGAAATGGCTGCCGAAAAAATACTTCGTATCGATCCCAAAGACAACGTCCTCGTAGCGCTTACGACATTACCCGCCGGGGAACCCATCACCTTCGCTGGCGAGCAGTATGTCCCGCTCTCCGAGATTGCTGCCAAGCATAAGTTTGCCATGCGCGATCTCGCCGAGGGCGATGAAGTCATCATGTATGGTGGCATCGTCGGACTGGTGCGCATTGCCATTCCCCGCGGCGGGCTTCTGAGCACGCGCAACGTGCAGCATGACGCCTCAGGCTTCGGCCCCAAAGTGGGCGCATACGCGTGGACGCCACCGGACGTCACCGCCTGGGCCAACCGCACCTTTGACGGCTATCACCGGGCGGACGGGCAGGTAGGCACACGCAACTACTGGTTGGTGATCCCGCTCGTCTTTTGCGAGAACCGCAACGTCGACGCCCTGCGCGAAGCCTTTGTCGAAGAGCTCGGTTATGGCCGGCCTAAGCTTTACCGCCAGCAGGTCCGCGAGTTGATCGCCCAGCAGAATCAGACCACGGGAACGGCGGCGGAAGATCTTGCCCCCCATCGGACCGAGTATCGGACCGAGTATCGGACCGAGCGCGTCTTCCCCAATGTGGACGGGGTCCGGTTCCTGATCCACGAAGGCGGCTGCGGCGGCACACGTCAGGATGCCAAAGCCCTCTGCGGACTACTCGCTGGTTACATCCATCATCCCAATGTCGCAGGCGCGACCGTCCTGAGTCTCGGCTGCCAGAACGCCCAGCCCTCCATCCTGATGGAGGCGCTGCGCGAGCGCGACCCTGAACTGCGCAAGCCGGTGCTCATGTACGAGCAGCAAAAGTCCGGGCTGGAGTCCGTGATGCTTTCCGACGCCATCCGCGCCACGTTCGCAGGCCTCGCCGAAGCCAATCGCCTTACCCGCAAGCCGGCCCCGCTCAGCAAACTGACGGTCGGCCTAAAGTGTGGCGGCTCCGACGGATTCTCCGGTATCTCCGCAAATCCTGCCATCGGTCACGCCTCTGATTTGATAGCGGCGCTGGGCGGCAAATCCATCCTGTCGGAGTTCCCCGAACTCTGTGGAATGGAACAGAGCCTTATCAACCGCAGCGTCGATGCGACGCAGGCCGACCGCTTCATCCAGTTGATGCGTGACTACGCGGCGCGAGCCAAGGCTGTGCATTCCGGTTTCGAGATGAACCCGTCGCCGGGCAATATTAAAGATGGCCTCTTGACCGACGCGATGAAGTCCGCCGGCGCGGCCCGGAAGGGTGGCACGTCGCCCGTGACGCAGGTCCTCGACTATCCGGAGTATGACAACACACCAGGCCTCGCCCTGCTCTGCACCCCGGGCAACGACGTGGAGTGCGTAACCGCCCAGGTAGGTTCGGGAGCGAACATTGTTCTCTTCACCACCGGCCTTGGCACTCCGACCGGCAATCCGATAGCCCCGGTGGTTAAGCTCTCGACGAATAGCAGTCTTGCCGAGCGCATGTCCGACATTATCGACATCGACACCGGAGCGGTCATTCGTGGTGAGGCGACCATCGAGAAAATCGGCGAATCCATTCTGGACACAGTCATCGAAGTAGCCAGCGGAAGGGTTCTGACCAAAGCCGAGCAACTCGACCAGAACGACTTCATTCCCTGGAAGCGAGGCGTCTCTCTCTAGCAACCAATCGTTCGCAGAGAAACGAACCACAAGGAACCGGCAGGCGGCCCATTCTTTGAAGGGAACGGGCTACCTCTCCGCAGCGAGCATTACAGGCTGCGGAAAAACTCACTTCTTTGAAGGGTACGGGCTTCAGCCCGTACGTAACTCCATTGCAATGAATCCGGCTTTAGCCGCTGAGGGAGCGATTTTTCTCTTACAGAGACTTTTTTCGCAGCCTTTAGTCTAGGCCCTGAGGTACGCTCTTTCTACTTGGGTAACATGCCACTCTGGAAGCCGCTCTTCAAACGCTCTCACTCGAACGGCAAGGCATTTCGTGCAAGATGATTTACCTTTTCCTGAAATAAAGAGGGAACCAAGTGCTCAAAAAAGGCATCCTCAATCCAGCGATCAACTCGCTGCTCAGCCGCATCCGGCACACCAACACCCTGGTCATTTCCGATCGAGGATTTCCATTCTGGCCGCAGATCGAGACTGTGGATATCTCGTTAGTGGATGACATCCCCTGCGTGCTCGATGTGCTGAAGGCGCTGAGAGAGAATTTCGTAGTGGGGCAGGCCTTCATGGCTGAGGAGTTCCGCGCCGTCAACACTCCAGCGACTCAGGCTGCCTTTGCGGCGGTACTCCAAGCAGTACCCGTCCTCTACGAACCTCACCTCGTCTTCAAGAAACGCGTCCCGCAAGCCATCGGGCTTATCCGCACGTCCGACACCGTGCAATACGCAAACATCATTCTCGAATCGGCCTGAATTTAAGCAGGTTTGCGCGCCAGCGCGCGGCGTAGAACCAAGTCCAGCGCCTGCTTATGCTGCTCATACTCTGCGTCCGAGAGTTTACCCTCAAGGCGATCCGTCTCGAGCGTAAACAATTCTTCCTTCAGCGTTGCGAGCAAGCCACCACCCTGGCTGGTCGTTGCTCCTGAAGTTCCAATTCCTGGGGTCCCGGTTGCGGGCGCCCCCGCGAGGTCGCTCGCGTCATCCGGTTGGCGGCTTAGGAAGAAGCCCGCACCTACAGCGAACACCAGCGTAATCGCCCCCAGAATCCACCACTTGTATTTGTTCAACGGATCGGGCGTATCGATGGGCACACCAAGACCGCCGCCGGGGCGAGTATCATTGGCCGCTGCGCTGCCTTGTTGCGCAGCGCCTGCTCCTCCACCATCATTGCCCTGGGACCCAGCCTGGGTGTCGCGTGGCATCGCGCCTGAGCCCGAAACCGTAAATCCAAACGGATGAATCGCACTCCCGTTACGCGCCAGAAACGTAAGCGCGCCCGGCGTTTCATTCAGCGGCTCGAATGATGCCCCACCAGAAGCCTTGAAGCTCATGCTCTTCGGCATCATCACCACAAAGCTATCCGCGGTGGTGGCGAATTTCTGGTTGAAGTCCAAGCTGCCGGAGTAGGGCAGGTGATAGCCAATTTGAAATTGCGTAACCCCCGGCCGCAGCGGAAAGGGAAAGGCATATCGGCCCTTCTCACCCAGGGGCACAGGGGAAGACTGCACCGGCATGCCACCCGGAGCCATGGCGGCGGAACCTTCAATCTGAGCATCTGGCGGCAAAAAGAATTCATACGAGTGCGGACTGAACTGCGTCTTAGGAGGATTCGAATCGTTTTTAATAAAGAAGCTCTGCGTCACATGCAGGCCCTGCCCGTCCGTCTCCACGCGCATCACGTTGGCCGCCGTAGTCACGCCCGGCACTTCGGTTCCAACGTCATACACCTGCACATTCACATTGGGAGTATTGGGGGGCGCGGGTTGAAAGTAGGCTGCGCCCTGGTGGTCCACGCGGATCAAATGCATTCCCGGGTCGGGAGCATCGATCGAAAAGTGGCCCTGCGCATCGGTCGTTGTACGCGAAAGCTCCTGCATCCGCTGGGCCAGCGCAATCAGCACCACGGTATCTCCAGCCGCCGGCGTACGCACCGTACCATTGGTAACGGTACCGGTGATTGGCGCTGCTTGGGCCGTGGCAGCAAAGGCAAACAGGCCGCACAGTGCTCCGGCGATCAAAGATAGGGATGGGGATAGGGGTAGGGATAGCGCAGAAGCTCTGCGTGGCATCAAGTTCTCTCTCATCTTCATCTTTCTATGGCGGGGAGTTCACCGCGTGTGGGAGTCTGCACCGCTACTTCATCTTGCGGGAAAGCTCACTTCTTTGAAGAGTACGTGCAGCCTCGCCGCAGCGAGCATTAGCCCGTAAATAACCTAAAACTCACTTCCTTGAAGGGTAGGAGCTTCGGTCTATATCGAACCCAAAGCTCACTCTTTGAAGGGTACGGGCTTCAAGCCCGTACATAACTCAAAACTCAATTCTTTGAAGGGTACGGCCTTTAGGCCGTACATAACTCCCTTGCAATGAATCCGGCTTTACAGGCTGCGGAAAAACTCAATTCTTTGAAGGGTACGGGCTTTAGCCCGTACGTAACTCCATTGTAATGAGTTCGGCTTTAGCCGCTGAGGGAGCGATCTTTCGCTTCCAGCGCTTTTTCCCCAGCCTGTAAAGCCGAGGCCCATCTCACGCAGGCAGGGAAGCACGCGTCTCGAGTTGGTCGATCTCCGCCAGCACAGCTGCCGCTTCATTCTCCAGCCCGGCACGCTGCGCCGTGTAGTCTTCCGCCGTGTACTTGCCGGCGCTGTACTCGAAATTCAGGTCGCGCAGGTTCTCGTACAGCACGTCTTTCTGCTCTCGCAAAAAATCGAGCCGTGTTTTTGGAATCTGCCGTGCCGTATGCCGCTGCGGAAAAAACACAAAGGCAAAGATCGCGAGCAAAAGAACGCCACAGGCGATGGTGCTCATCGTGCGCCCTCAGAAGTCGTTAGGCCGTGCATTATTTGTTTCATATCCCAGTCTCACGGCGTATGCGGTCGCGCGTTTCGCTAAAGCCGGGCGTATCAGGAGTAGCCGGCATGGGCACGGTGCGCAGCTTCCAGTTGCGCACAATCAGCAACACGCTGCCGATGCCAAGAAACAGCATCACCGGCGGTACAATCCAGGCCACATGGTTGAACGGGGTAAACATCGGCGCCGCCAGAATCACCGCGCCATATTCGCCCTCGAATTCATGAAAGATGCTGTCGTCGCTATCGCCCCTGGCAATTCTGGCGGAAAGCTGCTGCAGCATACCCGGTGCAACCGGGCAACCGACGTGGTTACATTCACCCAGCAGCTGGTTGCAACCGCAGCCGCACATCAATCGATGGTTGTCCCGCTGAAAACGGGCGACAGGATCGGTGGCGCCCACCGTGAAGGCGAGCAGCAGACAGACCATTCCCAGTTGCAAGCTTCGGGAGAGAAAACCACGCGCGCTCAATCGTGACCTCTTCCGCCGGCAATCGCAACTTCCGGCTCATCCACTAACTGCGGCTTGACGGTTGCAGGCCGAATAGCTTCGCGGGTACGGCTGGCAGCCATCGCTGCGCTGAGGTTAGGCGCCAGGGCCAGCAGCGTGCCCATCGCGACAATGACCACGCCAATCCAGATCCACGCGATCAGCGGATTCAGGAACACCTTGATAATCGGCAAGCCGCTCTCAGGGTTCTTACCCGCATAAATCACATAAAGATCCCACGCCAGCGTCGAATGGTTTGCCACCAGCGTCAGCGGCTGCTGCGAAGCCGTGTAGAAGCGCTTCTCCGGAGCGAGTTGGGTTACCTTCTTGTTGCCGCGATACACATCCAGCAGCGCGAATTCCGTGTCGTAATTCGCATTCGAATCCTGCGTAAAACTCGCGCAGACAATCTTGTATGGGCCGATCGTCATGCTCTGGCCGTTATTCATTTCCTGCTCGTGATTCTGGTTGAAGGCCCCACCGGCAATACCGATGAAAAGAACCACCACGCCAAAGTGCACCAGGTACCCGCCGTAGCGGCGGGTATTGCGTCGGGTAAGTTGCACCGCGGAAGCGAACAGGTTCTTGCCCGTGTGCTTGTGAATCACATTGGCTCCGCGCAGAAACTCCGACGAAATGGCGGTCACCACACCAGCCCCAAGCGAAAAGGTAACCAGCGAATAGAGCGTAGCCTGATCGTTCCAGGGCCGAAGGCCAACGGCGAGCAGCACAATGGCCGTCGTGACGACCGCCGCACCCGGCAGAATGAAGTTCTTCCGAATGCTCTTGAACGACGCGCTGCGCCAGGCAAGCAGAGGCCCGATCCCAGTAAGGAAGAGCAAAAACAACCCAATCGGCAACGCCACGCGGTTGAAGAACGGAGCCCCCACCGTTACCCGATTGCCCTGCACATATTCTGAAATGATGGGGAACAGCGTCCCCCACAAAATCGTGAAGCACGCCGCGAGCAAAACTAGGTTATTGAACAGGAAGCTGGACTCGCGAGAGACCAGCGATTCCATCTTGTGCTCCGACTTCAGGTGGTCGCGTTGCTTGAGAAACGTGAATAGGCAAACGGCGAGCGTAACCACGAGAAAGCCGGTAAACCAGTCGCCGATCGAAGATTGAGCAAACGCGTGTACTGAACTCACCAGCCCGGAACGCGTCAGATCCGTTCCCAGAATGCACAGCATGAACGTGCTGAAAATCAGCCAGACATTCCAATTTTTCATCATGCCGCGCTTTTCCTGCATCATCACCGAGTGCAGAAACGCCGTTCCCGTCAGCCACGGCATCAGCGAAGCATTCTCGACCGGATCCCAGCCCCAGTAGCCACCCCATCCGAGCACGGAATAAGCCCAGTGGGCACCCAGAAAAATCCCGCACGTCAGAAACAGCCAGGTAATCATCGTCCAACGCCGCGTAATGTGGATCCACTTCTCACCCGGGTACCGCATCATCAGCGCTCCCAGGGCAAACGCGAAAGGAACGCTGAATCCCACGTAACCCAGGTAAAGCATCGGAGGATGGATCACCATCTCGGGATATTGCAGGAGGGGGTTTAGTCCGAACCCATCCGCCGGCGTCGCGCCCTGCACCAGGGCAAACGGAGGCGCCGCGAAGTTCAGTAGCAAAAGAAAGAAAATCTGAATGCCGGCCAGGATGGTCGAGGCATAGGCGGTAAGCGTCACATCCACCTTGTGCCGCATCCGCAATACAAACCCATAAGTCGTAAGCAGCCAGGCCCACAGCAGCAGAGACCCTTCCTGTCCGGACCAGAGCGCGGCGAATTTATAGGCGCCGGGCAGCGCCCGGTTGGAGTGGTGCAGGATGTAGGAAACTGAGAAGTCGTTGGTAAAGGCGGCATAAATCAGCGCGACGGCCGCGCAGGTCACGGCGAAAAAACTGCCGATCCCCGCCCGCCGTGCGGTTTCGGCCAAACGGTCTGGCGCCACCCGCCCGCGCGATCCGGTCGCCAGTTGGCGCAAGGCGACTCCACCGGCTAATAGGGTGTAGCCGCTCAGAACAAGAGCAAGGAGGAGAGAAAAACTTCCAAATTCCGGCATGAGAAGGTCACGAGCCTGTCCCGATTGTCGCAGAGGCAGACAGGGAACGGCAATACTGGGCCGATGACAAAGGCAAACCTTGTAGATCGAATGCGCTAAAGCAGTTTAGCAATTACCGTGGACTGATAAAGATCGCGAGGCGTGGTTGTCCTTGAGAGAAAACCACGAAAGAGCCTGTCGCTTCGGTCTACACCAATTGCTCGCTGCGGCGAGGCTGCGAAACCGCGGCGAGGCTGCGAAACCGCGGCGAGGCTGCGAAACCGCTATAGCCAAGCCGGCAATGTTTTTTAGGGAATAGTTAGGGAGCTACCGCGGACTACCTGGCTGCGTCCCCAACCGATACTCGACTGGATGACGCCGAAACCCACCCTACGCCGAGCGGCGCATGCCCTCGCCCAGCAACTCCTGCACCAGGGCGATCAGTCTGTCTGGATTGCACGGTTTGAGCTCGAAATTCACATCCAGGCCTTCGTAGGCCGTTTCCGCATCCGGCAATCCGCTCAGCACGACGACTGGCAGCTCAAAACCCTGTAGCCGAAGTTGCGTCACAAACTCTGGGCCGCTCATCACCGGCATCAGGTGGTCGGTAATAATCAGTCCGAACGGATTCGAAGTTTGTGCGTCATTGTTAAGTAGATCAAGCGCCTGCTTACCGTGCAACGCTACCGCTACTTCCCGGCCGCAATATTCCAGAATTGCTCGGCGGGTGGCCGACTGTATGTGGTTGTCATCCACTAATAAAATGCGTGGTTTCATTCCCAAGGAGACCAGTACCTCTCGACAATGGATGGATGAACGCCTGATGAAAACGGTTGCTCGCAAAACACCAGCTTCTAACGTATATCCGTTTAGATGCTGCCACTTTGGTGGCACTCGGGTTTTTCAGTTGCCAGTAATGGAAGAGTTACTGGCAACTGAGAACCGTCCCCGACAAATCATAAGGAATTCGTAAAGATATTAGAGCAGAACCAGCATAGATGCGCTCGGTCGAAGGAACAGCCCCGGAGGGGCGGCTGAAAATAGCCCAGGACGCAGTCCTGGGTTGGGGTATCCGTCACCAATCAAGTGCCGCAGGGACGACTGAAAATGCCCCAGGATGAAATCCTGGGTACCCTCCCCCTACAAACAAATGCGGAGAACCGGCATAGGCGTACCCAGTTGACATCGGGGAACTTGGATTTTTCTTGATGAAAATCCCGTCAAGCGTCCTCGCCGCTGGGTACAGTGGCTCCGGTTCTGCTTCTAAACCGGGCCAAAATGAAAGTGAAGCTCCTGCACGCTCGCAATCGGCGTACCGTCTTTTGTGGCTGGCCGAAACGTCCAGCTTTTCAGAGTGCCAATCACGCTCGATTCAATCCCATACCCGAGCGTATGCAAAACTGCCAGGTTCGCAACCTTACCATTGGGGTCGATCGTTACGTCCACAACAACGTCCCCTTGCACCCCATGCGGCAGTACCGATAGGTCAGGTTTCGGGCTGGGTGAGTACGTCGTCAGGGCGATTTCCACTGACCCCGAACCCCACGAATCGGACCCGCTGCTAGCATCCGGCGTAGCCGAGGCAGGCACTGAAACATTGGGCGAGGATGCCGGCTCCGTGACGGTTACCTGGGGTGGCGGGGGCAACAGAGCCGCCGGCTCAGGAGAACTCGCCAGGAGGTCGGGCAAAGGCTTGATCCGCGGCGCAGGCGGCTGCGGCCTGGGTTTGACTTCAGCCCGCGGATGAACCGCGGGTGCTGGCGCCCGGCCGGGCAGGTAAGCCAACTCGACCCGCGTACCCGACATCGTGCCCGGCAAACTAAAGACCCGTACCGGCTGAACCCGCGCCACCCACACGATCCCCATCACGACCATAAGGTGTCCACCGAGCGAAACCCAGGTAGACCAGGGAACCGAGCGCCGGCTTGGGGGCTGACTAAACATATCGACCAACTTATATTTTATGCGCTCCACTCCAAATTTCGTCGTGCTGACGAGGAAGGCGCGCCTTCAAGTAAAAAGCGCACCCGAGTTGGGTGCGCCTTCCTCCAGATGCCCTTGCAAGCATCTTTCCCCATACGGGGAGAACGTCGATCTTTAACTACCCTGGTGAACCGCCACCGGCTTCCTACGCCGAGTCTTCTTCTTCGCAGGAGATGCCGGCGCGGGTGCGGTGGATGCCACCAACCAAGTCTGAGCCGCCAGTACTACCGGGTCGCTGCTTTCGAGCGGCATCGTGCTCACAACGGGAAACGACTCGTCCGGGGTAACGCCATCGGGATAAGCCTTACCCTTACGGTCCGCATCGATCGCTGTGGTCAGGTACAGTTCCGCACCATCGTCCAGCCTGAACGGTTGCACGGCGGTTGATTTACCGGCCGTGTGCGTTCCAAAGAATCGCGTGCCCGCGCGCCCCTGGAAAGCGATCGAAACCGCTTCCGCAGAACTCGTCGTGCCGCCATCCACCAGAACTGCAACCGGCATAGTGGCCGAAGGAACCGTAACCCCGTCCTGCAGGGTCAACGAAACCGTCTCCAGGCCCGCGGGGTTGCGCGTCCCAGCCTCGCCGTTCTTGTAGAACCACGTAATGTTGTTATCGGGCGCCACAAACGATCCCACTACCCCATCACCCAAAATCGGTCCAATGCCGGTCAACATGGGCCACATATTGCCGCCGGTGTTGCCCCGCAGGTCAACAATCCAGCCCAGTGGGTTCTGCGTCGACAGGTCTGTCAAAATGCGGCGTACGTCCGCGGTATACAGCAGCAGACCGTCATTTTCCTTGGCTGAGCAGCGCGGCAGCACGATATAGCCAAAGTTCTTGCCCTGCACGGTCACAATGTGGCCTTCCGGCAGGCGTCGGCTGCTAAAGGGGGAGGCAACGGATGCGGCCGGCGTCGTGGCGGCCGGCGAGCTGGCCATCGCCTCTTTCTCGGCCTGCTGCATCAGGGCAATCTGGTCGGGATACAGTCCAGCGGGCAGGCGAAGATGGCTGCCTGAGTCGCCTAGCTGAGACAACGCCCAATAGATCGCCGGGTAGGTGTCGATCGGGTTGAACGCAGCTCCGGCACGCCTGAAAGCTTCGGTTCGGATTTCGTCCCAGTTAGCGCCCTGCCCTTTCAGGGCGTTTTGCCGCATGATGTCGATTGCGTTATCCAGAAAGGCCGCAGCATCCGGAGTGATTTTGGCGGGTGCAGCCTGCGGTTTGGGCACGTTCTTCTTTCCAGCCATCGAGATGGCTGGGCTGAGGAAGATCAGGGAGCATGCGAGTATGCGTATTTGGTACTTCATAGCAGAGCAAGGCTAGCATCTGCTCGAGCGGTATTTGATCGCACAAAGGTTGCAGAATGCAACAAATTCAGGCCCTTCGTCAGCTTACGAAAGTTGTAGAAAGACACAAACTCAGTTGCACAAATCCAGGAGGGATAAATGGAAACAAGCATAGATACAAGTAAAGCATTTTCACAAATACTGCGATGTGGTGGGAGTGGTTATGTGCAGGTGTTCTTTGACGGAACACCTGCGTCCAGGGCATGTTCTTCCCTTACTCCATTTGTGAAAATGCTCTATAGAAAGCTGTGCAGGGTCAGCGGCTGACAGGTAGTGCGAAGTCCACGCCGGCCGCGCGATTGGCCTCGATCGTCGCCGGTAAATTCAACGTTGCAAGAGGAATCTCCTGCCCCGTGTCACCGTAGAGCGTGCTGCCCGTAAGCGCGTAGTTATGCACCTGCACTGCCGGGCGTCCATCCTTGAAAATCAGCGTGGTCGTCGGTTGCGCTTGGACAGAGGCAGGGCTGGCGGGCCAGTCTAGTCCAGGTCCCTGTCTCCCTGCTCCGTGGTATTCCGCTCCCTTGTATTCCGCTCCCTGGTATTCCGGCCTGAACGAAGGCGCAGTGCCGGCAGCAATCTTCGGTTCCGCAGGAGGGGGAGGGGCCGCTTCGTCTATCGGTGGCGGCGCGTCCTCCTGTTGCGGGGCAGCCTGTAGTTGAGCCGCTTGCTCCTGTTGCGGCGCCGCCTGCTGCTCACCATCATCCGGACCGGACCCGATTTCCGAGTATCCCAGAGGCGCCCCATAGATGTAAGGAATCACTGCCGGGTAGGTCCCATAAATGTAGGGATATCTCCCTGCGTTGCCCCCGCCATCGTGTCCACCCCGCCCAAGGTCAGGGTGCTGGGGCCGCCCGGAAGGCCGATGTTCCGTACCGCGATGCCGGGCCGCCGGTGGACTGTCTATCCCGACCGTCTTGCTTCCTTGGAACGAGGGATTGTGCGTAACCGGGTGTTGCGCAAAGGAAACAGGAGCTCTGGACGAAGCAGGCGTTGTAGTCTGCACGGAGTTCCCAGTATGCTGCTGCGCCTGCAATCCTGCAGGGAGCAGAAACCCTGCCGTGATCAAGCTCAACGCGACTGGTAAGCGACGCCACATTTTCGTAATTTTAGACCCGACTTCACATCTGTTGCTAATCAATAGATGTTTGAGCCCGGCCTAACGCTCCGAAAATCGTCCAGCCCAGCAACCAATCTTCAATCTCCGACCCCACCCAATCTCCGACCCTACACAGATAATGGGTGGCCCATTCTAGAAGCCCGCTTTCGGCTTCTAGAGTGGGGTACAGCCACCCTGGATCTGTAACTCTCAGGAGCGCAACGACCTAAGCATCCACAACCTGCCTAAAGCATTTTCGCAATGACTCTGGTGTGGAAAGAGCAGCGAGGTGTGGTTTTCTTTGAGAGAAAACCACGTAAAGGTCGGTAGCTTCGGTCTACACCAATTGCGAAAATGCTCTAATCCAAAACCGGAAACGGACTGATCTTCCTCGGCGAAGCTGCCCACACCGGCATGGCCAACTCGGGCATCGGCTCCGAAATAAAGAATTTCCGCGTATACCGGGCCATCCAGCGGGCACCCGAATTTGCCTTCTTGCGCCGAGCGCTATCCGTGCTGATCCCAGTTCCCGCATACATCTTCCGATAGAGCTTCGATAGGAACACGAAAGCAATCCGAGCCCGCAGATTAGGGGTGCAATCCGCCCGCCGCCAAATGTTGGCAAAGCTGTAAAACCGGTCCCAGACCCCCTGTGTTCGGTCGCTGATCTCCTGCGAACTCATCAACGGATGCGGCATAAACATCTTTGGCCGCTTCTCCGTTGGGATCAGCCAATACCGGGTAACCGGCACCCCATCCACGAACACGGGATCCTTCTCCTGTTCCTTCTCCCACCGCAAGAAGTCCACCGTACCGGGAAACGGAGTCAACATCACAAACTGTGCAAACGCGAGCCCCGCCCGTCCGGCGAGATCGGCGGTAGCCTTGAACGTTTCCGGCTTGTCCGAAGGCAAACCAAAAATAAACGACCCCAGCATATGCAGACCATGCTTGCGAAACGTCTGCAACTGCTTCACCAGACCCTCGCCCGACAGGTTGAATTCCTTGAACACGTTCTTCAAGCCCTCCGGAGTGACCGCCTCAATGCCCACCAGCGCGCCCTTGATGTTTGCCTTGCGCATCGCATCCAGGTATTCCGGATCCTCCGCCGACTCCATGGTGATCTGCGTAAAAAACACCATGTTCTTCGGCAGCTTGGCCAACTCTGCCATCAGCGCAAACTTGTCGCTGCGAATCTGTTCCAGCTCTGCCAGCTTGGCCATATTCCCTTGCTCTTTCGCCAGCCGTAGATCGGTCAGCGTTACCGGATAGAAGTTGTCGTCGGCCAGCGCAATAAACCGGAAACCTTTCCTTCGCAACTCGATAATCTCTTCAATCACATTGGTAAAGCTGCGCTGCCGCGGCTTTTGCCCGTCCGTGCGCCACACCGAGCAGAAGGAGCAATGTTTGGGGCATCCCCGCACGGTCTGCACCGACGCCCACATATATTTGTCCGGCGGCAGCAAATCCCAGCGTGCGGGTACAAACTGTTCCGCGTCGATCCTGCCGCCCTCGTAAATCCGTTCCGGATTGCCGTTCACGCAAGCCTGCAGAGCCTTCGCCCAGATCACATCACCATCGCCCTTTACGACCGAGTGCGCTTGTCCCCGTTCGAGCGCCTCCTCGGGATAGAGTGTGGCGTGAATCCCGCCATAGATCACCCACGCGCCACGTTCTCGCGCGAGGCGGCCCACTTCATATCCGCGCAACGCATTGCCGGTGTGGACTCCGATGCCCACCAGGTCGCCAGGCTGAATCGTCGAGGCATCGAGCGCTTCCAGCGTTTCGTCGACGATGATCGGGTCGCCGTAAGAGAGGGGAGTGGCGGCTGCCAAAACATAAAGCCACCTCGGGGTAATCACAGCGGTTCCAAAAGAATGGTCGCTGGGGTTAATCAGAAACACAGCCATGCATCACGCCCTTTCGGCGACGAGAGAACTCCGTTTACAAACCTTCTTGTTTTGTGCATTACACAGTATTCTGCACAAAACAAGAAGGTTACGATGACAAGGGATACTCGAGCACCGGAAGGGAGCAGAAGAGATCACGTTTGGCAATGTTTGCTAAGACTATTCCTTATGGTCAACATAAGATACGAAATTGAGATGAATCCTGGCGCGACATGACACGATTTGGCCACGGAAATCCCCAATCCAGCGGACGCTGGCCCTGATCTCGCGGTGCCGTTCACGCCCCCTAAATCGCCTTAGCCTCCGGCTCAAGAGAAAGCAGGATCGCCGCCGTAATCGCCGTAATCGCGCCCGCTGCCTGGGTCCACGTCAACCGCTCGTGCAGCAGCATCACTGCCAACACTACCGTCAACAAGGGATAGAGCGAAATCAGCGAAATCACCACTGAAGCCTTTCCCCCTGACTCCAGCGCACGAAAGCTGGTCAGTGCTCCCAGCCCATTCAAGACTCCGCCCGCCACCGCGAACCCTACCACGGACCACAACAAATGCGTCTGTACCCGCACTGCGACGAGCACGATTGCGGAAATCGCCACCATGGCCCAGGCAAACAACAGAAACGACCGCTCGCTCGAAATCCGATTCGTCGAGAGTTTCTGGGTAACCCCGGTAGCTCCCCAGGCGAGGAGCGCCAACGCAGAATAAACAAGCCAAGCCGGCATCTCGTCTCCTTCAAACGCTCAACAAATAAATAGCGACAAACGCCAATACCAAACCCACCATTTGCGTTTTACCCAACCGTTCTCGCAGGAACATGACCGCCAGCAGAACCGTCACCACAGGGAAGAGCGCTGTGACTGGGGTTACGATGGACACCTTACCTCCGGCAATAAACGCCTTGAAGAAGGCGATATTGCCCGCGCCCCCGAGCAAGCCCGTGACGAATGCCCAGAACACTCCCCAGCGGAATTTTGCCGTGCCGCGAGCATCCGCTGCCAGGCGCGACGACCGCCAGACAATCAACACCAGCGGCAGAAGCCCAACCGTGTAGAGCAACTGGTTCGTATACGCGTCGACGCCTTCCGAGGCCAGCTTCGAAACCAGGCCCCAGACTCCCCAAAGCGCGATCGTTGCCAGCGACCAAACCATCCATGACGGAACCCGTGATCGCTTTTGCACATCCGTATTGCTCATAAGTTTGCCGAGCATAACAGGAGCTTATGGGTGGGGCAACGGCCGCGACGCCTAATCCAATTCGTTTTGCTGACCATTCTTTCGCTTTCCCGTGATCCAGGTCTGGCAACCTTGTGACTGCTCGTCCGGCCCATTTATGATCACCCCGGTCAACGGGAAAAGTTGAACGGGAAAAGTTCACCAGGAAAAGTTCAAGGGGAAAACGTACACCATGAAGATCACCGCCATCGAAGCCATTCATCTCCGCGTGGAAGATCCCAACATCGAGCTCTTCGATGGCTCCTACGATGACTGTGTCGTCGTTCTTCACACCGATGGAGATCTGGTTGGCATCGGCGAAACCGAATCCATGGCGCCCGCCATCCAGGCCATCTTGCGCGGACCCTCGGCCCACAACCACGCCCGCTGCCTCTCCGACATCCTGGTCGGCTGCGATCCCACCGACCCTGATCTGTGGCAGACGATGTATGACTCCACGGATTACGTAGGCCGCCGCGGCCTGATCATGCATGCCATCGGAGCGGTCGACCTCGCCTTGTGGGACCTGCGCGGTAAGATCGCCAATCAACCCGTCCATCAACTCCTCGGGGGAGCGAAGCGAGACCGTCTGCCCGCCTACGGCACCATCTATCCCATGGCCCGCACGTCAGAAGCTGTGCGTGCCCAGGTCGCTGCCGGTAAACAGAAAAACCTGCGCGCCTTCAAGTTCGCAGCCGATCCCTGGTGGATGGACGATCTCGCGCAAACCGGCCGTCTGCTGCAGGCAGCCCGTCAGGAAGCCGGCGCGGAAGCCCGCCTTATCGTCGATGCCGCTCTCTCCTACCGCACCGCGGAAGAGGGCTTGCAACTGCTGCCGGTGTTAAAGGATGCGAACATTTGGTTCCTCGAAGCGCCCTTGCCGCTGGACGACGTGGAGGGTCACCTGGTGATGAGCAAACATGGCATGCCCTTGGGCGTAGGTGACCTGGGCTTGACCCACACCAGGGAATACGTCGAGATGATGGACCACGGGGGCGCCAGTATCTGCCAGCCCGACATCACGCAGGTCGGTGGATTCACCGGAATCCTGCAGGTGGCCAAAGCAGCCTACGCTCGCGGCAAAAGAGTGATCACCCACGGTTACAAAACGAACATAGAGATCGCCGCAAACCTGCATTTCCTCTCGGCGCAGCCAAACGAAGAAATGCTCGAGTTCTCGCTCAGCCACTCGCCGCTACGCTGGGAAACGACGAAGGAGCATTTCCCGGTAGAAGCAGACGGCTGTGTCCAGATCCCCAAAGCTCCCGGCCTGGGAGTCACCCTGAACCCAGAAACCATCGCCCGCTACCGCTGGCCCCAGCGCTGACCGTGTGACGGCTAGCCATTGGCTAGCACGACCTTCTTTGAAGGGCAGCGAGCGACCTCGCCGCAGCGAGCGACCTCGCCGCAGCGAGCATTGGCCCGTACTTAACTGTTTTGCAATCGGCCCGGCTCTACAGGCTGCGGAAACACTCGTTACACATTCCAAGCCTTCGCGCGGAAACGACTGCTGGACGAAGGGCACGGCTTCAGCCGCGCCGCTAGGGCAGCCGCCCTCGACGGCCTTTACAGGCTGCGGAAAAACTCAATTCTTTGAAGGGTACGGGCTTTAGCCCGTACATAACTCTTTTGTAATGAGTCCGGCTTTAGCCGCTGAGGGAGCGATTTCTCGCTTACAGAGACTTTTTCCGCAGCCTGTTTAGGCCCTGAGGTACGCTCTTCCCCAGGCTAAGACGTACCTCATTGGCTAAACCGGCTCCGTTTAGTAGGGTGGCTGCTCAGGAACCGCCTGTCCATCGGCCCGGGGATCGGATGCCCCAAAATTCACCCCTAACTTATCGTCGTGCATGACGGCGTTCCCGCGGCCCATCACCTGCGAGTAGCGCGGGACCAGGTTGATCTGGTGCCCTTGCGCGGCTAGCTGTTCCATCACCTCGCGTGGATATCCGTCCTCAAGGTTGACCCCGCAGCCGGAGTTGTTTTTGTTGAAACGCGCCGCATCCATCGCGGCCTGCAGGTTCATGTCGAAGTCCACCACGTTGGCTACGAACTGAGCATGCGCCTGCGCCTGATTAAAGCCAGACATGATGCCAAACCCGATGGTCTGCCCATCCTTCTGCATCATGGCCGGGATGATCGTGTGCAGCGGCCGCTTGTGTCCGGCCAGCGAGTTAGGCTGACCCGGTTCCATATAAAATCCAGTCCCGCGATTTTGCAGGACAAAGCCCGTATGCTCTGCGACCAGCCCAGCGCCAAAGTTGCCTGCATTCGACTGAATAAACGAGACAACCATTCCGTCGCGGTCAACCGTGGCCAGATACGTCGTATCCGACTGCAGTTTGTCCAGCTGCTCCTTGCGATCCGAAGGCAAGACCTTACAGTTGGCTCTGTCGGTGATGCCCTTCGCCCGCTCTTTCGCCAGTTCCTTTGAGATCAGCTTTGCCGTGGGAATTTCTTCCGTGCGCGGATCTCCCACATAGTGCAGCATGTCCGCGTAGGCCAGCGCCTTGGCCTCCATCTCGATATGCAGCGTCTTGGCCGAGTCGTGTCCCCATGCCCGCAGCGGATATAGCTCCATGACGTTCAGCATCGAGAGCGCCGCAATGCCCTGCGTATTCGGAGGAGTCTCCCAGACCCGCCATCCGTGATAAGTGGTGGAAACAGGCTCAACCCACTCTGGCTTGTAATCGGCGAAATCCGCTTTGGTAAGAAACCCATTCTGCTCATCCGAAAGTTTCACGATGGCATCCGCGATCGGCCCGCGATAATAAGCGTCTGCGCCGTCCTTGGCGATCAGGCGAAGGCTGTGGGCGAGGTCGGGATTGCGGAACATCTGTCCCACGCGAGGATAGGTCCCACCTGGCAGATAAACGCCGGCAAAAGCAGGCCGGTCTTTGAAGTGCAGGCCGTACTCAGACCAGTTTGCCGAGTCGGTCTCCGTGACCGGAAAGCCATTTTCCGCCAGCGCGATCGCAGGGGCAAGGTCGGCGGCGAGGGGCAGCTTGCCGAACTTCGCGTGCAGCGCTTCCCAGCCGGCAACCGCTCCGGGAACCGTAACCGAATCAATGCTGCTCCCGCCCATCGTGGTCCGTCCTTTGGCCTTCATGGCCTCGATGGTCTGCGCCTTCGCCGACCAGCCGCTGGCGTTGAGTGCATACACCTTCTTCTCTTTGGGATCCCACACGATCGCGAACAGGTCGCCCCCGATGCCGTTCATCATCGGCTCGATCACGCCGACAGCCGCATTGGCGGCAATCGCCGCATCCACGGCGTTCCCGCCTTTGGCAAGAATCGTTGCGCTGGCCTGGGAAGCGAGGGTCTGCAGGGTAGCCGCAATCCCGTAGTGGTTGATCGTCATCGAAAATGCGTTGTCTCGTGAGGGTTCCCGAGGATGTTGGCGATCGTCGTGAATGTATCCGCCGCCGGCAGAGTTTGAAGGAGTAGTGGTGGGGGCGTGCGCCGCCTGTGCCTGCGCGAACGGAACGAAGAGAGTTGTGGACAGAATGCCAGCCAGCAGATGATGAACCCGCATCGAGTAGGGCCTCTGAAGAGAAGTTGCGATTGCCGTGTCGACAATGGCTCTCCCAATGTATGGGAACTGTGACCGCGGAGCAACGCCCTTCCAATTTCGTGCAGTCGGAGCAGGCGCGGCCCTCCCCTTTGTCATTCGGAGCGGAGACAGCCGCCGGGTTGAAGAAGCCGTTCAGCGAGCGGTTGGCCTTAGTCGGGGTCTTGCCATAGACAAGTCCGGGGGGGCGCCGGTCAGGACGAGGCCTGCCCATGGCTCCCTCCAACAGAACAGTTACACGAACATTATTGCTTCACAAGGGTTGGGCAAAATGGCAAACTAGCGACTGTTTCTGGAGCCAACTGAATGAAGACGGTCGCGCTTATATCGTTGCTCTTGTTGCCGGTCTTTGGAATCGCGCAGACGGTCACCTTAGTGAACGCTTCCATCTCCGATGAAGCGCCTCAGGGGGTGCGATTCATCGTTGTGGATGCAACGATTCAGAATGATGAGAAGATCCCTATCGTCGTCGATAGTCGTTCTTTTTATTTGAGTGGTGCTAAAGGACACTTGCCCTCAATATCCCATGTGGACGGCGCAGACACGTTGTTCTCTATCCAATTGAACCCTGGGTTCAAAGTCTCGAAACGACTATGGTTTCAGGTTTCCGACGATATCGACGCGAAAAAGCTCGAACTATGCCTGCATGCGCCAGAGAACGAAACCTGGGACGACTACGTCCAGATTCCGTTCAGCGCTCCTGTTCCTGCGACTGAGACCGCGCCCATGTGGCATCCAGCGCAGGATGGGGATCTCAAGGCGCCTAGGGCCTACAGTGTCCACATGCTAGGTAAGCCGCCAAAGCTGAAGTTTGCGCCCGATCCTAAATTCCCCCTCGGAAAGGCGGAGCACCAGAAGGCGGCCAACGAAAAAGTGCTGGTGGGCACCTCGATGATCGTTGATAGTGAGGGACATCCCCAGCAAATTTGGCTCGTAACCCCTGCGGGGCTGGGTTTTGATGCGGAGGCTCTGCGTACGGTCAGCCAATATCGGTTTAAGCCGTCACTGGATCGGAACGGCGCCCCCATTGCGGTCGAGGTAAGAATCGAGATCAATTTCCGTGCTGATTAAAGCATTTTCGAAATGACAGCGGCCTGGCAGTAAGCGCTGCGAAGTGTGGTTTTCTTTGAGAGAAAACCATGTAAGGGCCGCTAGTGCATTTCACAAATGGTGTAAGGGAAGAATATCTCTTTGACGTAGGTGTTTCGTTATAGAACACCTGCGCGTAACCACTCCCCTTCATCACAGTATTTGAGAAAATGCCCTGGCTTGGGCCTAGACCCATTGCTCGCGGCGGCGAAGCTGTTCAGCAGTTGCTCTCAACCAAAGCGCGGCCCTCCCCTTTGTCATTCCGAGCGGCCTGTCCCGGCTTGCCGTGGAAGTCGAGGAATCTGCAGTCTCCCCTCCCCGCTCCGCAAATCTGAATGCAAACAAAGCAGCCCCGCACTTGCGTGCGGGGCTGCTCTGTTTCTTACCGGTTGTAGTTCGCGATGTTTTAGAAGGCCAGTCGAAGGGCTACCTGGACCTGCCGTGATGGGTAGACGCTGGCGGCTCCACTGAATTGCCCGAAGCTGCCATTGGGTGTGAACACCCCACTGCTGCTGTTCACAGTGCCGATGTTCGACGTCGGGCTGATGTAGTTGGTGGCGTTGAGCACGTTGAAGGCTTCAATCCGGAACTCCAGATTGTAGCGCTCCTGGATTTCGAAGCGCTTGTGAGCGGCCAGGTCGAATTGGCCGAATGCGGGCCCGCGAAGGTCATTGCGTCCCGCGTTGCCGAATAGCTCGGTTCCTGAGGGAGCGGAGACAGCCGCCGGGTTGAAGAAGCCGTTCAGTGCGCTCTTGGTTTTAGTCGGCGTCTTGCCATAAACGTTCCCGGGCGTGCCGGTCAGGTTGGGGCGAAGTGCGTAGACGGAGCTGGTGGTGGAGACGACCTGATTGGTACTGGCGGTGTAAGTGAGATTGATCGGCACGCCGCTGGTAACAACATTGATCCCGGTTAGCTGCCACCCGCCGAGAATCTGCTGCTGCCAGCCAGGAGCGCTCGATCCCCAGAGCTTTCCATGGCCGAACGGCAAATCAACGATGGCCGACGTGGTGTCGTTCAAGGGTTGGTCATAACCGGAAGGGCCGCGGTCGCCGGCCGGGTTGGCAATATTCACCACCGCGCCGTCGCCGTTTTGCGCTTCCAGGTCGGCCGAGGAGTTGTTAAAACCGCGCGACCAGGTGAACGAGTTGATGAGGTAGAGGCCGTTGCTGAAGCGACGCTCCAGCTTGGTCTGCAGTGAGTTGTATTTCAGAAAGCCGGCATTGCTTTCGGTAAGGATGTCGGTGAAGCCGGAAATGGGTCTGCGGTTGATCACGGAAGTTGCGCATTGTCCGGGATGAGCTGCGGGAATCTCGCTGGCTTCACAAAGCCGGGCCTGGTTCGAGTCCTCGAGCGCGGCGATGTGCACCGCGCGATTACCAACATAAGAGAGTTCGAAGGTCAGCTGCTCGGGCAGTTGCTGTTGCAGAGAAAGGTGGTAGGCCTGCACGTAGCCGTTTTTGAAGTCCTTGGGCACGTAACGGGTCTGGGCTTTGGTGGTGGAGAAATTGACCGGGCCGGCAAAGTCGGTCTGATATCCGTCCTGGGTGCGACGGAAACAGGTACTCGGATCCTCAGTCAGCGAAGTGCAGACGCCTTGGCCCGGGGTCTGGTTGGTCGGCAAAGTAGCCGAGTAGTTGTTAGGACCGTTGTACGCGATCAGTCCTTCGCCGCCGAAGCGGAAGAGGAAAGCATAGCTGATGCCATAACCGCCGCGCAGAACAGTATTGGACCTGGGCTGCCAGGCGAAGCCCAGCCGCGGACCAAAATCCTTGTAGTCGGGGTTCACCAGGGCGCGGTCCGCGAGCGAGCTGCCGCCCACGTAATGCAAGGTGTAGACGTGACCGGGCGCGGTGCTGGTGACGTCGGTGCCGACGCCGGCCTGCAGCAGGCGATCGTTGATCGGGTCAAAGTTGAGGATCTTGTTGTTCTGTTCGGTGTTCGGGGAGAGGAACTCATAACGCAACCCGAGGTTCAGCGTCAGGTTCTTGAGGGCTTTCCAGTCGTCCTGGATATAGCCGGCATGCCAGAAGCGATTGTAGTTAACCTCGGCGACCGCATTTAGGGAGTAGTTGTTCCGCGCGCCGAACAAAAAGTCGCTCAGGTTGGCGGCCTGCGGCGTGGTGGAACTGCCGGCCGAACTGAAGGAGCCGGCGTACGTGTCCGAGCCGAACGTGGGATGGAAGTCGGAGATAGCCTGCGCCAGCCAGCCATACTCGTAACCGACCTTCAGGCTGTGGTGGCCTTTGATCCAGGTGTAGTTGACCCGGGGATTGGCTTGCGTGGGGTTGGTGAACTGGGGGTTGGTCGCCTGCTCGCCGAAAGCGGTAAAGCCGGAAACGGACTGTGTGTTCAAGCCCCCGGTTTGGGTAGGGTCCTGGGGCACATTGGGGATACCCGCGAGAAAATTGGGCGCGCCGAGAAAGACGGGCTGCTTGCCGCTCTGCGTCCACGTCTGTCCGAAGCGGAGCTCGAGAATGCTGTTGTCGTTGACGATCCAGTTCCAGCCGACCGCGAACTGCCGCGTCCTGGCATAGAGCGTGCCGTTGTTGTTGCCGCCGGCCGCGCCGGGGAAGCTGGCTGGCTGGAAAAAGGTGACGGCGCGCTGACTGTAGCGGAAAAAGCCATTCTGGTTCTGGTTGAGGATAAAGTCGGCGCGGGCGTCTCCCTTGTTGTCATCGGTGGTGGTGGCCGGCAGGTACTGGAAGTTGACCGCGGTGAGCGAGGCGCCTGGGATGTTGGGAGCAGGCAGATCGGCGAAGGTCCTGAGCGCAATGGGATCGATATTGGGGTCGCCCAGGGGCACCTGGCCATTCTCATAGACCACGCCGGTATAGGGGTTTCTGATGGGGATGGCTTTACCACCCGCGGTGCCGTCGGAGGTGAACAGACCGGTCAGCTCCGTGGGGGTGGGCAGGGTGGCGGTCGTGAGCAAATGCGATACGGCACGCAGGCCTTCAAAGTCGGCAAAAAAGAAGAGCTTGTCCTTGAGTACCGGGCCGCCGAACGTTCCGCCGAACTGGTTCTGCACTAGCGTGGGCTTTACCCCAGTGCCGATGAAGGGGCCGAATGCGTTCAGGACCGTATTGCGCAGATAGTCGTAGGCGCCGCCATGGAAGGTGTTGCTGCCGCTGTGCGTGGTGGCGTTGATGATTGCGCCGCCGGCGCGGCCATATTCAGCAGAGTAGTTGTTGGTTTGTACCTTGAACTCCTGAATCGCATCCGGGGACGGGATGACAGCTTCGTTCGAGAAGCCCTGATTGGCTTCCTGGTAGGCATTGTTGTCGATTCCGTCCAGGGTGAAGTTGTTGAACTGCGAGGTGAGGCCGTTCACATTGTAGGAAGCGTCGCGGGGTGGATTGGAGGCAACGGTGTCGAGCAAGGACCGGCGAACCCCGGGCACCAGCTGCGCCAGGTCAGCATAGGAGCGGCCATTGAGAGGCAGGGCGATCGCCTGGGCGGATTCCACCGTGCCTCCGCGGCCGCTGGAGTCGGTTTCGAGCAGACTGGCGGCGCCGGTCACGACTACGGTGTCGTTGGTGGAGCCCAGCTTGAGTGTGAGATCGACGCGTTGGCGCGCACCCACGTCTACTTTGAACGGGTCAGTGTTGGAGACCGCAAAGCCGGCCGCTCGGGCGGAGATCTTGTAGTCGCCGGCCTGCAAGTTGTCGAACTCGAAGTCGCCGCTGGCATCCGTTTTGCGGGTGAGCGTGACGCCTTTGGCGACGCTGAGCAGCTCGATGGTGGCGTCGGGCACGCCGGCCCCTGCCGGGTCCTTAATGGTGCCGAGTGCGGCGCCGGTGTCGAACTGTGCGTTCGCCGGGATGCAAGTGGCGAACGCCAGCAGCATGGCCAAAGCCAGTCCCAATCTTCGCATTCCAATTTGCAGATAACATCTCATCGCGGTTAGCTCCTCAAAAGTGGTGAATCAGTGGGGCCGGAGGCAACGCGGGCTGCTCCTGACGCCGTGGGTGGGTGGTATTTTCCAGACGGTGGTACGGGGTTGCACCCTCAGAACTAACAGCGATCGACCATGGCATCTACACTATTCACTGCGACAGCCCGATACACGTCTATAAGTTAAATAAAATCAATGATTTAACGTAGGTTAATGTGTCCCGTTACAGTGAATTTACGGTGACAAATCCGTTCACGTCTTGTTCATGCAAGCCTGTTTCAACCGAAGCGCCACCCACCCCCTTGTCATTCCGAGCGCAGTCGAGGAATCTGCAGTTTTCTCGACCAATAGCCAACGCCAACTGAAGCGCCTCTCCGTTGCGGAGCCGAGATTCTGTTTGGGTGTGCGAACGGGCATAAGTGGTTTTCCTTGAGAGAGAAGCACATGGAGGTCGGCCGCTTCGGTGTACACCCATCGGGGAACCGTTTTATGGTTTTGCAAGTTTGAGGTCTTTTCTCTTGCCTTCTCGGTTGACAGTTGAATAGTTAGATCTCTATGCTCGTGGACAAAATTCAAGTATTCAAACGTTTGAAACCATGCATTGAGGCTTTTTTCGAGAGGTCAGGAGTCAAATTCAGGAACCCATGCGCCCGCACTAAGCCCATTGCAATGAATCCGGCTTTTAGCCGTTGAGGGAGCAATTTCTCGCTTACAGCGACTTTTGCCGCAGCCTCTTCAGAGACTTGAGCCCTGCGCAGAAGGACGAGTTATTACTTTCTTGAAATCGCTGTGATAGCACGAGCGGCAGTAGTTTCTGCGCGCTCACAGAGTTCTGTTCAAGAGTCAGTTTTGCAAATTCAAGATCTCTTCGATTGCCTTCTCGCTTGACAGTCGAAAGCGAGATCTCTTATGCTTTTGAACAAAATTAAATTCAAATATTCAAACGTTTGAAACACAGTATTCAAGCGCTTGAAACGAAGCATTCAAGCTTTTAGTCGAGAGGTCAACAGTGAAATTCCGGAACCCGTGCGCCGCCGTTGCGCGAGCAATTCTATGGCCAGTTCTTCTTGCCCTGGCGACAACCACCTTTTCTTTCGCCCAGGCAGGTAGAGGCGGAATCAATGGTACGATCACCGATCCCTCGGGCGCGGTCGTTCCAAAAGCCAAGGTCGTGGCGCTCAACAACGCCAGCGGTATCTCGCAGCAGACCGTTGCAAGCGCGGCCGGCTTATATTCCTTTGTCTCGCTTAGCCCCGGAACTTATGAAGTTACTGTGAGCCAACAGGGCTTCTCATCTGTCGCACAGGAGAATGTGACGGTGAGTGTGGATCAGGTGAGCACCGTCAATATTAGTCTTCAGGTCGGTAGCATAAGCAATACCGTTACCGTGACTGAAACCACCGACCTCACGGATACGAGCAACTCTACCGTAGGCCAGCTCATCTCCTCGGCAACCATTGATCGCGTTCCATTGCTGACTAGGAATGTGTATGACCTGGTGCAGCTGAGTGCCGGAGTGACACCGGCCAATGGAGCACCCAACTCCTCCAGCTCTTTCGCAGTCACCAACATCTCGAGCGGGCGTCCTGGCGTCGATGTCTCGTCGTACACCATCAATGGAGCCATCGTGGGCTCGGTATATTTCCTGGTCGATGGCAGTCCACTTGGTATCGCCGAAAACAACGCCGGCGCCATCATCCCGGCGTTAGATATTCCTGAGGACGCAGTGGACGAGTTTCGGGTAGAGACTCAAAACACTCCGGCCTCCTATCAAAGTGGCGGCGCCGGTGTCATCAGCCTCGCTACCAAGTCAGGCGGCAATAAGTTTCATGGCGATGGGTTTGTGTATATTCGCCCCGATGTTCTTTCCGCCAACGATTACTTCAACAAGCGAAGTCAGTTGCTAGCCGGCACACCGAACCAGGCGCCCGGGTTTCATCGCTATCAGGAAGGCGGGTCGATCGGTGGCCCAATCCTGCACAAGAAGCTCTTTTTCTTCGGCGACTATGAAGCAACCCAACAGCAACAGTTTGATGGGTCGAATACATTCACTGTCCCCACAAGCGCGGAAAGAACCGGCGACTTTTCGGCCGATAGCTTCACGATCTATAACCCGAATGTCCCTGATAATGCAGATGGAACGCGCCAGGCATACGCTGGAAACAGGATCGCTAACCCGAACCCGACCGCGCTCAAGTTCTTGTCCCAGTTCCCAAAGTGCAATTTTCCGAATCCTGCTACCTGCGACTCAGACACCACTGGAGCTACCAACAATCTTTTTGTTCCTGGTCTGGACCCCACAACCGCGCAGAGATTCGACGTTCGGCTGGACTACGACATCAACGACAAGCAGCGCCTCTTCGGCCGCTTCTCGTTCGACAGGCTGTTTACTGCGGTCGTCAACGCCTTCAATAATCCATACGATTTAAACTACGCTCAGAACGTTACCAACGGACGTAACATTCTGATTGGGGACGACTACACGCTGAACCCCAACACAGTGTTGCAGCTGCGCTACTCTTTCACTCGCCATTTCGAAAACCAGGGAGGCGATCCTCGCCAGAATGGGTTCGACATCACGACACTGGGTTTCCCGGCGTCCCTGGCCGCAGAGGAGAATTATAAGACCCTTCCGTATGTTACTTTTAGCGACGTTGGGGGTGGCATCGGCGGCACCGCCAACTTTAACACCTTTCAATATGCCAGCGAGAACAGCGATGTCAACGGAACCATCGCGACTTCCAAGGGCAAACATGAGCTCAGCTTTGGCGGGGAATATCTGAAGAGATTCCTGAACGTAGGCCAGCCGGGCGCGCCTTCTGGTAATTATCAGTTCGACATCTCGGCTACCGATCAAACGACCGCCTCCGGCGTTGGTGGAAGCGACTTTGCTTCGTTCCTTTCCGGCATTGGACAGTCGCCCGGAACGGAAGGCACGAACTTTACCAAAGATCTCTTCGCTGCCGAAGCCAACGGATACTACGGAGCCTTCTTTCAGGATACTTACCATGCCAGCAAAACTCTGACGATCACCGCCGGACTTCGCTGGGACATCTTCGGTGGGCGCACGGAGCGCCATAACCGGCTGGAGTACTTCAATCCAAAGGCCACAGATAACGCGAACGGTGTGCCCTTCACGGGAGCCGAGGTCTACGTGGGCAACGGCAACCGCTCTCCGTTCACCACAAATTTGAAAGACTTCGGTCCGCGCCTCGGGGCATCGTGGCAGGCTCTGCCGCACCTGATCGTCCGCGGCGGCGCAGGCATCTACTATGGCCCAAGTGTGCAGCAGGTTGGAAGCGCCGGTCTGGACAGCGATGGCTTCAACACGGTAACAAGCTGGAACGCTACCTGTTACAACGCCGATCGCAATACGGTACTGAATGGCTCTAACCTCTGTGCAAACGCCGCAGCGGGAAGTCCTGCTCCCAGCACAACAGGCGCCTACTCGCTGAGTAATCCCTTCCCTGCGGGCGTTGTTCCGTTCCTCAATGCGCCGACCGGACTTGCAAACAATCTGGGCACCACACTGAACACAGTGCTGCACAGCCAGCGTACCCAGACTATCTATAACTACAATTTCGGCCTGGAGTACGAATTCCCCCACCAGTACGTTTTCAGCGTAGGATATGTTGGCAGCAGAGGTCTTTTTCTGCCACTTGGAAATCTCGATCTGAACCAGTTGAATCTGGGGCAAATCGGTCAATATCAATCGGCATTGCAGAACACGAGGGTGCCGAATCAGTGGGCGGGTATCCAGCCAACCACAAACGCGAATAGTGGCTCACCCACAGTTCCATTATTCGTATCGCTGCAAGAGTTCCCGCAGTTCGGCAGCGGCGGCTACGGAAACGGCAACGGTGTGATCGTGCATGCCTATCCCGGCGGCGATTCCGAATACAGTTCCTTGCAGACAAAGATACAGAGGCGTCTCACCAACCACTTCACCGCGCTGGCCTCCTTTACCTGGGCCAAGCTGATCTCGGACGACGGAAATCCTCCGCTTGGCTTCGTTGGTGCTCATAACGGATCGCCTCAGGACGCGAAGAACCTGAGTCTGGAACATTCCATCAGCCCACAAGACGTGAAGTATCAATTTACAGGTCAGGCATCCTACGATCTGCCCGTGGGTAAGGGAAGAGCACTCCACTTGAGTGGGCCGGCTGATGTCGTCCTGGGTGGTTGGACGGCGAGCGGAATCCTTTATCTAAGCACAGGGGTCCCCATCCCTTCACCGGTCTCGGGGGCAACGCCTTCCTACTTCAATCAGCGATCCGATCTGACCTGTGATCCCAGCAAGGGCGCGCCGCGTACTCCTGCACAGTGGTTCAACTCGGATTGCTTTGCCGCACCCGCAAATCAATATATAGCGGGAACGGCGCCGGCCTATCTTGACCACCTCCGCACGGAAGGGGCCAACAATGTGGATTTAAGTTTCTACAAGAACATCAGCTTGGGAGAAACGAAGAATCTCCGTTTCGAGGCATCTTCCTTCAACGTCGCGAACAGGGTGCAGTTTGCGGCGCCGCGTGTTCCCTCGCTCTTCTTTCCGTCACGATTTGGGCAGATCACGGCTGATCTTAATACCCCACGTCAATTCCAGTTTGCAGCGAGATTTTCATTCTGAGCTTTCTTGACTGCCACACCCATTCCTCGATCGAGGTGATCGAGGAATGGGCATGGTTTAATTTTCATTTCCCCCCGAATAGCCGCAACGTCCCTCTCTCTGGATGGCGTTGCGGCTTTTTTTTTGCAGAAAAACTCAACTCATTTCTTTGAAGGGTACGGGCTTCAGCCCGTACGTCACTCCCTTGCAAAGAATCCGGCTTTAGCCGCTGAGGGAGCGATTTCTCGCTGACAAAGACTTTTCCTGCAGTCGCTGCAGTACTTTCCCCATGTCTGTACACCGGCCTCGCTCTACGTGGTTTTCTCTCAAAGAAAACCCAACAAATAGACACCATAGACCGTCTCAGTATGGGCTGGTCTCGTCAAAGAGGAATTGCAAGAGGGCCAATATTCGAATGAACGATAGTATCCCGCAGCAGGCGATCACGAAGCCGTCCCAACGCCTCGTCTTTCTCGATGTAGTTCGGGGATTGACGGTTGCCTTCATGATTCTGGTCAACAATAATGGCAGCGAAGAGCTTGCGTACTGGCCTTTGAAGCACTCTGCATGGAACGGATGTACGCCGACCGATTTGGTTTTTCCGACGTTTCTCTTCCTTGTCGGAATCGCCATCGTCTTTTCTACTGCATCGAGAATCGCTCGTGGTGAGACAAAGAAGGTGCTGGTCCTGCACGCTTTCCGGCGCGCTGTTCTTATCTTTATGATCAGTCTGGTCGTGCATGGGTTTCCTGATTACCCCGTGGCCACGATGCGTGTTTATGGCGTCTTGCAACGAATTGCGATCTGCTACCTACTCGCGACTCTGCTTTACCTGTGGGACCGGCGAGTGGTCACGCTGCTTACTGCTGCGGTCGCGTGCCTATTGGGATATTGGGTACTTATTCGGTGGGTACCTGTTCCGGGCTTTGGTATGCCGGGCCGGGATTTTCCATTTCTCGACAGGTATATGAACCTCGATTCGGTTATCGATCGAAAGCTCTTTCCTAATCGCCTGGACGAAGGTGTATTCGATCCTGAGGGTCTCCTCAGCACCATCTCAGCACTGGCAACCTGTCTTTTGGGGGTGCTAACGGGGCTCTGGCTGCGCACAGAAAAGCGAATGATGACCAAGGCGGCCGGCATGTTGGCCGCGTCGATTGCGGGGTTAGCCCTGGGGAGCCTTTGGGGCATTTGGTTTCCCATCAACAAGAGAATGTGGACCAGTTCCTACGTGCTCTATGCTGCGGGATGGACGTTGCTGGCATTGGCCATCTGCTATTTCGTGATCGAGATTAAGAAGAGCGGAGGAGCCTGGACCTATCCCTGGAAGGTCTTCGGGGCGAATGCACTTTTTTCGTATGCCTTATCTGAATTGCTGGCGACTACCCTGGGAAGCATTCAATTCGTTCGGAACGGCCAGGATGTTCCATTGAGCGAACTTATTTATCTAAAGGTCTTCTCGCCGATTGTTAATCCTTCGTTTGGTTCACTGCTTTATTCGCTGTGTTTCGTTTTAGTGTGTTTTGTGCCGGCTCTTGTGCTCTATAGAAAGCGAATCTTTATTAAGCTCTAACGATGACGATTTAGCCAGGGTCGAAGAGGTAGAAGTGCTGCTTTCTCAGCACCGGTATCCTGGCTCCCTCTCCAGTTGCTGGAGCAGGTAAGGGAAGAATAGGTCCTGAACGCAGGTGTTCCGTAAAGAGCACCTGCGCATACCACTTCCGACCCCATCACAGTATTTGCAAGAATGCTTTGAGATGCCATTGAACGGAGCGCCTGCACAGGTTTGTCCTGGTTTTTTTGAAGCTCGAACTCACCGCAAAACCGTCATTCTGAGCGGAGCGCCTCCCAGATTTGTCGTGCGTCACAGCGCTTGTGGCGCGCAGTCGAAGAACCCCGGGGATGCTTATCTTACCCATGCGGTTCGGAGCTTTTCAACCACCGGAGCCCCAGAATAGGACTCTAGCCCGCATTACGCGTCCGCACTTACAATTCTTTTCGGGAGAAACACTTTTGAGAAAACAACGTCTGCTGCGCCTGGCCTTGCTTCTTTGTTCGTTCCCCACGCTTTTGATCACTCCCTCCCATTTGCTTGCTCAGGGAGAGGCACCGCTTCCGATCATGCCCCTGCCCACGCACGCGACAACGGGCCAAGGGCAATTTCTGATTGATGCAAACTTCCGCGTTGCCCTGGACGGATACTCGGAACCCCGTCTCGTCTTGGCCAGGCAGCGTTTCCTCAATACGCTTTTTCTCGAGACCGGGCTTCCATTGTGGCTAGAAGCGCAGTCCTCTCAGCCAAACTTCGTGATAAAGACCGCCCAGGCGAGTCTTCCAACGCAACAACTGGAAGAGGATGAGTCCTACCACCTTGAGATCTCTACCACCCGCGTGCAGCTATCGGCGGCAAATCCGCTCGGCATATTGCACGGATTGCAAACCTTCCTGCAACTGGTGAGGACCACTCCACAAGGGTTCAGCGTACCCGTAGTTACCATCGACGATCAGCCGCGCTTCCGCTGGCGTGGACTCATGATCGACGTCGGCCGGCACTTCATGCCTGTTGCCGTCATCGAACGGAATCTGGATGGAATGGAAGCCGTCAAACTCAACGTCCTGCATTGGCACCTTTCGGACGATCAGGGTTTTCGTGTGGAAAGCAAACAATATCCCTTGTTGCAGGAGAAAGGCTCCGGAGGCCTTTACTACACGCAGACGCAAATTGCCGAGGTCATTCAATATGCCCGTGATCGCGGAATTCGCGTAGTTCCTGAGTTTGACATGCCTTGCCACACGACCTCGTGGTTTGTCGGCTATCCCGAACTCGCCAGCGGTGAAGGGCCGTATCAAATCCCGACCAAGCTGGGCGTATTGGATGGGGCGATGGATCCGACGCAGGAAAGCACCTTTCAATTCCTCGATCAGTTTTTAGGTGAAATGACGTCGCTTTTCCCCGACGCTTACTTTCATGTGGGCGGAGATGAATGCGACGGAAAGGAATGGGACGCAAACTCTCGTATCCAGGCATACATGCATGCCCATGCCCTAAAGGACAATGCAGCCCTGCAGCTTTACTTCTCAGGCAGGATTCAAAAGCTGGTGGCAGGTCATCAGAAGATCATGGAAGGCTGGGATGAGGTTCTGCAGCCCGATACTCCGCGCGATGTTGTGATTCATTCGTGGCGGGGAGAGAAGGCTTTGGCCGTAGCGGCGCGGCAAGGAAACCGTGCCTTGCTCTCGACCGGTTATTACATCGACCTGAATCAATCAGCCGCACAGCATTATCTGGTCGATCCCATGGCCGGCGATACGGCATCACTCACTCCCGCAGAAAAAGAGCGCATCCTCGGCGGCGAAGCCACCATGTGGAGCGAGTATGTTACTCCAGAGAATATTGACAATCGCATCTGGCCGCGCACAGCCGCAATCGCGGAACGGCTATGGTCGCCACAGGAAATTCGGAACGTTGATTCGATGTACCAGCGGCTCGCAATCGTATCGCAGAAGCTTCAATACCACGGTCTGGAGCATCTGTCGGGCCCCGAGCTCATGCTGCAGCGTATGAGCGGCGAAGCGGATCCGGAGTCATTGAGGGTTTTGGCAGCAGTGCTTCAGCCCCCAGTGGACTACGACCGCGAAGCCGTCATCAAAAGCTCCAACTACGCCACCACCAATCCGCTCAATCGGCTTGTGGATGCTGTTTCTCCAGAGAGCGACACGGCCCGAAAATTCAACGGACTCGCAAAGCTGATCGTTGCCGGCAAAGCAACTCCACAGCAATGGCAGGAGGCTCGGAGCTGGCTTGTGCTTTGGCGCGACAACGACGCAAAACTGCAGCCCTTGCTGGGACGATCGGATACCACCGTAGAGTTGATTCCGGTATCGCGCACCTTATCGCAAGTGGCCACGATCGGTCTGAGTGCTCTCGATGATCTACAAAACCATCGCGCAGCTAATCCAGCGACGCGACAAGAAAACCTGGATCTTCTGAAAAAAGCAGCCAAGCCTCAGGCCGTCCTGCTCGATAAAGTGGCGCCGTCTGTGGAGTTACTTGTACAGGCGACTAAAAATCACTAACCAATCACGACCGGTATACTTCCGTCACCGTGCTTCAGCCAAAAGAAGGATGCCCGCATAGGTCTGCGGGCATCCTTTTTTTTAGTGTAGAAATCCTGGCGGCGCGAGGCAAAGAGCTGCGAAAAACCCCCAACGGCGCCAAGATATTAACTTTTGCGGGTATCAACTTTTGCGTCTTGGGTGCTACGGCGAGGTAGCCGTGCCACTCTGCCTCAGCATTGAAGAGGGCTAAACAGGCTGCGGAAAACTCACTTCTTTGAAGGGCACGGGCTGCCTCGCCGCAGCAAGCATTAGCCCGTACGTAACTCCGGAAAAACTCACTTCTTTGAAGGGTACGGGCTTCAGCCCGTACATAACTCCATTGCAATGAATCCGGCTTTAGCCGCTGAGGGAGCGATTTCTCCCTTAGAGAGGCTTTTTCCGCAGCCTGTATAGCCGCGGGGTTAGCTCGGCCCGCGAGCTGGCTCGTCAGAGCGAGATCGAACCGGGCTTGCGACAAGGCGTAGATCTGCGAGTTAGGGGATCTCCAAGTTATCCCACAAACGGGGCCGCCTTCTTGGTCCAGGGCGAAGCCGGATAGTACTGTCGTAACAGTCGAGCAGCATCCTGTTTGAGCCGCAGCAGATCCTCCGACTCCTTGTTGTACGGTGTCGCTGCGGAAGGATTAGTGGAATCTACGCTTCCTGGATGCGACTCAGCGGGCGCGGTGCAACCATAGCGAACCATGCGAAGGGAGAGGTAGAGTGCCTCGGCTGCCCGCGGGTCTTGTACATTGGCCTGCACTAGACGGATGATCCTCTGGCCCACGGCGACGGCGCGGATTGAGGCTAACCGGCGTGCCTCGTCTGTACCCCGCTGGCTCTCTGCGTGGCTCAAGAAGGCGCTCGGGATGGACGGGTCTGGGTAGTTTTCTGGCCGGTAGCACCAGTTATCGCGATAGCTTTCCACAAAATCGTAGGAGTAAGCCCGTTGCGTGCCGGCGTTCACGTAAGGTCGTAGACCGGGATTCTTAGCGAGCGTAATCCATGGTGCGAGGGAGGAGCTTAGCGCGGCTTGTTCTCGCAGCGCTTGCGGAAGCAGTGGGAGAAAAGAAGCCGCTTTTTCCCGATCTTCCAGGAGGATAGCTCTTGTCCAGCCCTCAATGGCGATAGAGGTCCGGAGCTGGGGAGAGAGGTCGGAAGACGAGCCGAGCCTAGCCAAACCGAAAGAGGTGCTTGCTGATTGAGAATCCTGGAGGCATCTGTATCCAATTGCTCGGGGTCGACAGAAGACACACAGTCGTGATGCCTATTGGGATTCTTCCTTACCTCCCGGCAGTCCAGGAAAGAGGCATACTCCTCCGACGAGGCCAGCAGCATGTTTCGCGGGACAAAAGACAGGAAGCCGGCTTCCGTAGGTGAGGCGAGCATCTCTAGGCCACGGAGCGCGTTGACGGAAGAGGGTTCTCGCTCAGCAGGCGGCAGTTCATCAAGCCGTGAGGAGAAATCGGTCAGCACGGTTTGCGCCTCACTTCGCCGCCCCGCTGACAGGAGCAGCCTCGCACGATGGAATGTGACCGTTTGCGTAGTTGAGACGCCGACGTTCCGCATACAAAGCGGCTCGCGGAGTCTGACCTCAGGCGCTGAAGTCACCAGCTGACGCCGCCGGTCCGGTTCCATGCGAAAGTACATAGGGATTGCTGCGTTGATCGGTAGATCTCCGATCCAATCATCGGTCGAGCACCACGAAAAGAGTGCGGTGATATCGAGCGGCAGCATAGGTGGCATCTGCTGCCTGAGCTGCGCGAGCAGGCGGCGATAAAAAGCACGCTCCGATCTCTTTGCGTCGAAATCGATTTGGAGCGCAGCAATACCCGGTTGCGACGACACGCGCACAAGGTCAGTCACGGTAGAGCGCAGGAGAGCGACGTCGTCGGCGTGGGCTGAGAACCTATGATCAGTCTCGACACGCACTACGGCAATACGTCGGGCCTTAGGCGGTATGAGAACGGGTTGATGCCGTTCGAATGGTGTGACGGATGATCCGAGCCGCAGCGTCTCCTCAAGGATCGCGAGACCAGTTGAATTGGGGTCCAGGTGATGTAGGTCTTCTGGCCTTTCCCAGACCCAAAGAATGCGCCTGGGCAATTCATTTTCTGCCTGAGCTGCTTGCGCAACCTGTCTCTGCAATATTCGCTGAGAGTGAAAGCGGGCAACACCGATCGAAAAAAACAGGAATAGACCGGCTGCCGTGAAAACGAGAGTGGGGCGCATGCGGGGTCTTACCCATCTTCGTGATCACGGGAAGAGAAAGCAATAGCAAAGCTGCACGCCGGCACTACAGCGTTTTCACTTCGCCGCACTCTCCTGCGCAGAGTAGAAGTGAAAATGTTCTAAGGGGAGCCGTTATATGCGTCCGCAACCAGGAAACCGAAATGCTTTAAGTCTGTCCGCGTCGTCTCGAAATCAGTTTTTGTTTTCCCTACAGGTCGAGATCTGAAAAGACCTAACCCGCCCAAATCGAAGTCTAGAACCAGTTACGAATGCGGCTTCGAGATGGACGGTCTTGACGCCTCGTCAATTCGTGTAAATCCGCACGTAGTCCACCAGCATCTCAGACGGAAACTGTGTGCTGGCATTGGGGCTTCCAGGCCAATCGCCGCCCACAGCCACGTGGAGGAGGATAAAGCTGTTTCCAGAATCAAACGGCCACACTGCGCCGCTGAAGCGGGTAATGTCCGAGGGCGTGTAAGTAACGTAGGGATGGTGTGGATCGTCGACATAATAGGCCACGCTACCCTTGCTCCAGATCATGCCATAGGTGTGCCATCCTGCGGCGTTCTGCCCGGCGGGGTACTTGTAGTCGGTGCCTAAAGTGTTGTTGTCCTCGGAATAGCCTGGCCCGTGAACCTGGCCCTTGGTCCAGTCGGGCGACTTAGCCGCGCCTACGCGCTCCAGCACATCCATCTCACCGCACTTTGGCCAACCCAAATTGGCGATGGTATTCCCCATCACATATAGGTTCGGCCACAAACCCTGCCCCTCCGGCACCTTTGCCCTGAATTCGACTCGGCCGTATTGAAAGCTGAACAAGCCCTGGGTTTTCATCCTCGCCGATGTGTACACGCCTGCAGACGGCTCCTGGGCCGCAACGTGCAGATAACCGTCTTTGCCCGTATACGCATTGGGCGAGGAGGGCGTGCAAGGCGATTTCGACGAGTTCCAGGCGCAGTAGTGCTCCAGCTCGTGGTTGCCGTTGCCGTCCGCGAAGGTGTCGTAGGTCCATACCGCGGGATTGGGCTCCGCCTTGCCTCCGGCTGCGCTGTTGAATTCGTCGCTCCACACCAGCGTGCCCGCTGGGATGTTCGGTGAAAAGCTTTGCGAAGTGACACTACTGCTGGTGCGGCCGCTAGTCGTCGCAATGGCGTTGACCGCCAGTTTCGACGCCACAAGGAATGGCGCCTGGTAGCGTTGCGACGACGGTTTAGGAGTGGAGCCATCCGTGGTGTAGTAAATAACTGCCTTCGATGTCGTGCTGGATAAAGTCACCACCACAGCACCGTTGAGAGCAGCAGCGGTGTGGATGGTTGGCGCCGCCGCTTGCGAAGCGGAGGGTGCACCCATGGCTAATGCGCCGCCGCCTGCGGCCAGCAAAAAGATACTTAAGGCTAAAGAGCGGCAGGTACGAAGTTCTGAAAAGGCTGGCATGAAACGGGTATCCTCCTGATAGGGCACAACTCAGCGACGGTACCCTAAACTTAGGTGGTGGGTCAAGTGCTTCGCATAGTCGATAGATGAGAAGCACTTGACGAATAGGCACGCGGCGACTGGACAGGACTTGCCGATAATTTATGCCAGCGAGATTGTTAGTGGAGTGCAGTTATCGAGTTAGATCGATAGCCATTGTTGGAAAAGCCGTAAGCCCTTTATACTTTCCATGCCCCCCATTTGCATCAGTCGTTCGTGCTTCCGGCGCCGACGGCTCGTACCCCGGCGAGGAGTGCGAGCTTGCGGTGTTGTACTTTACTGTGTCGTCTAATTGACTCCCCGCTACAACGCGCCTGTTAAGCATTTTCTCGAATGACTGCGGTCTGGTGGAGCCTTTTCACAAAGGGAGTAAGGGAAGAGTAGGCTCTGGACCCAGGCGTTTCGTCAAAGAGCGCCCGCGCAGCCCCATCACAGTATTTCTGAAAATGCTCCAGAAGGAGCGAGGTATGGTGCCGCGGAACGTGATTTTCGTTGAGAGAAAAACCATGCAAAGGCCGGCCGCTTCAATCCACACCCATGGCGAAACTACTTTAGGGTAAGATTCCAATGACGAAGGGAGCGCCTTTCATGCGAACGCGGAAGTCGAAGTCTGCGCCGGTAGGTGTGATCGGAAAAGTACTGCAGGTCCTGGAATTGCTGGACCGGTCTCCCCATGGCCTTCAGTTAAGAGAGATATCCGCTACAACGGGCATAAACAAGAGCACGGTTCACCGCTTTCTGAGCCATCTTGAAGCCGAGGGTTACCTGTTTCGCGACGCGGTTGGCACCTACATGCTGGGACCCAAGATGGGGCGCCTGGGAAGTGGGGTAAGTTTTCAAACCACGCTCTGCAGAATCTGCCGTCCCACCCTCGAGAAACTTCGCGCCGCGACGGGCGAAACAGTAAATCTGGCAGTGCTGGACGGCTTCGAGGTTCTCTACCTGGACGTGCTTGAGAGCCAAAACAATTTCCGGCTCGTTTTTCCAGTCGGAGCGCGGCACTCGGTTCATTGCACGGCCCTGGGAAAGGCCATCCTGGCCAACCTGGAGGATGCGCAGCGTCAAGAACAGATCCTTTCCGCCACCAGATTCGTCTCCTACACTCCTAGAACGATCACCAGCGCCGCGCGTCTGCGAAAGGAGCTGGTCGAAATACGCAAACGCGGCTTTTCGCTCGACGATGAAGAGACGATGATCGGCGCCAGATGTGTCGGGGCTGCATTTTTTGACTCCGCCGGCAAGGTCGTCGGGGGGATCAGCACGGCGGGTCCTATCTCCCGCGCCAGTGACCGTCTACCTTTTTTCTGTGCCGAAATACGCAAGGCGGTATTGGAGATCTCCTCCCGCCTGGGCGGCGTATTGGCTGCTGAGCGGGAGCGGGCCAACAACTCTACGGGTGCGACGCCGGGTACGAAGCCGGGTACGAAGCCGGGCAGGGAATTCGCCCTTTCGCAGCCTCCGAAAAGCCGGCACTCAGCCAGACAGACGGTTAGTAAATAAGACTCTCTCGGCCGGCAGCGGAAAAAATCGCCCGGCCATCCGAGTCGCCCAAGGAAGTGTCGTCGCTGTCTGGGTCTTCCCCAGCGGACACCGCCCGCGCACTCCCAAAAGGTGACAGCAGGGGCTCTGGCCATCATCCCTCATGTTGTACCCCGGCAATTTTCCGGTACCGTTCCATTTCCGTACAGCGCCGCGCCTCTCGTCCGCAGCTCCAGAAAAAGCCCACTTCGAACTTTGCCAATCATTTTGAATATTGAAATTAAAATTTATTACTTGACATTCCTGAATTGAGAGCAGTACAAGGTAGCTGACCGCAATGGATGCCTAACCTGAGTGCCTGTTGGTTTCCTCATACCGCACCGACGCTCATGGCGACCTGGTTTTTATAGGAAGAGGTCTGCGATGTCGCAAATCTTTCACGTCTTCCCACCCTGGCGGGCAGACACGACTTAGTAAGGCGAAGTAGCGCAGGATAGTTACCGGGACAGTTACCAGGATAGCTACCGAAGGTGCTAATCATCCAAAAGGAGCGGTCATCAATCAGGGAGCGGTAGGCTCCGTTGATCCGCATTCATTGATCCGTAATTCGGGACCTGACGGAATGTTAGTAGAGTGGGCGCTCTTTTCCGGGCGCCGGGTAAGAACGACTTGATGGGAGGGCGTTACTGACATGCGTAACTTAAGAATGGCAATGCGTACATTTTGTTTAGTGCTATCGTTTGGGCTCATCGCTGCATCCGCGGCCTTTGCCCAACAAAACCTGGGCGGAACGGTGAGCGGCCGCGTTGTAGACCCGCCGGGGGCAGTCATTCCCGGTGGTCAAATAACCGCGCGGAACACCGAGACCGGCGTGGTCACAAGTACCCAGACCGATAACAGCGGTTACTATGTCTTGCAACTGCCCTCCGGCAATTACACGGTCACGGCGACCAAGACGGATTTCAAGACGTCGACGAAACAAAACGTCACGGTCGTTGTCGCTGGCGCCTTGACTCTGGATTTCCATCTTGAAGTCGGCTCTACATCGACGGTTGTTCAGGTAAATGCCGACGTGACTCCCTTGATCAATCCCACCAGTTCGGCGGTCCAGACCTCCGTCAGTAATGATCTGGTTTCAGCCCTGCCCGTGGAGATTTCCGGGACACTTCGCAGCGCTACCAGCTTCCTCGAACTCGAGCCTGGCTATAGTGCGTCACCGACCGCACTGAATGCAAACGGCGGCGCCTCACTCAATGGCGGATTCCCAGGCGACCAGGAGACGCTGGTCGACGGCGCGGCAGTCAGCGCTGTAGGGTTTTCGAGCGGTGGCATAAGTCCTGCGGGGGCATACGGAGAAGTTGTTCCCACCTTCGCTGTTAAGGAATTTACCGTCATCGGGGCCAATGCCGATGCCGAGTATGGCCGCACCGCTACGGGAGCCGTTTCCTACATCATCAAGAGCGGCACGAATCAATTTCACGGAAGCGTTTTTGAATACCTCCGCAACACCCATTTGGACGCCAAAACATATTTTGAACCAGTCCGTGGACCAGACCATCAGAACGAATTTGGATTTGATTTCGGCGGCCCCATTCGTCATGGCAAAACTTTCTTCTACGGGTATTACGACGGTTTCCGCTACTCCCAGGCAAACACCGGGACCATCTACAGCGTGCTCACGCCCGCAGAGAAATCAGGGGATTTCTCGGAGGCGGGCATACCGGCCATATACAATCCTGCAACAGGCCAGCAGTATTCGTATAATGGGGTGCTGAACGTGCTTCCCCCCGACCAAATAAGCCCCATATCCAGCTATTTTGCCAGCCTCCTTCCCAATCCCAATCGGCCCGGCCTGACGAATAACTACGTAGGTACGGCCAGTACAAATAGCCCTAGCAATGAATATCTCGTTAAGATCAACCACGCCTTTAGCGAATCATCGCAATTGACGGCTAGCGGCAGCGTGGAAACAGCAAATAGTATTAACAACTGTTCGATCGGCGTCGCGCTGTGCGGTGGCACGTTTCCTAATCATGAAGTGCGCGCCGTTCTCGATTGGGACAAGACCCTATCGGTGAGCCTGCTCAATCACGTGTATTTAAATTGGGTGGAGGATGCATTTTTCTCACATGGCGGCGACATAAACAGCCTCTACGACGGTAACAATATTAACCAGAAAGCCGGCCTTGCAAACGTTGGCCAGGCAGGCCTGGCGCAACTTGCCGTCGGACCCTATTTCCTGGGGCAGGGCAATGGGATCAACCAGATTACTCACAACGGAGTCACGTTGGGTGACGACCTCAGCTGGACACGCGGTACCCATCAATATAAGTTCGGTGGCCAGGTCAGCAGGTATTACACGATCGGGCTTCAGCAGTATGGTGGTCCCCTCGGCATATCCTACCCATTCGGAAACTTTTCGTTTGGCAATGCCGAGACAGCCCAAGCGGGGAATCCGAATACCGGTTTTGCGGCCGCCAGTTTTCTGCTAGGTAAGGTCGATAATGGGATCTACGCTCAGGAGCCTTCCCAGGCCTGGGTGTTGCCTTATCTTGCTTTCTACGGCCAGGATTCCTGGAGGATTCGTCCCAACCTCACGCTTAACTACGGCCTAAGGTGGGATTACAGCTCCCCGTCTACCGCCAGATCGAACAACATATCGAATTTCAATCCGACTCTTGCCAACCCCGGTGCGGGAAACCTCCCCGGAGCTCTGGAGTACGCCGGCTATCAACCAGGCGAGATTGGCAGTAATTCGTTTGCCGATAAGTGGCATAAGGGTTTTGGACCCCGCATCGGTTTGGCCTATAGCCCCAAACCCAACACAGTGATTCGCGCCGGCTTTGGTATCTTGTACGATACCAACACACAGCCAACGATCTTTCTTAATCAGCAGGGGTATTACGGTGTGTCCGCACTTTCATCCCCGGATGGTGGAGTCACTCCAGCGTTTAACTGGAACAGCGGCTTTCCGGCCATTCCAGTGACCCCGGACCTGGTTCCCACCGTGGCGAATGGCTCGTCCACCTTCTATCTTCCTAAGAATGGTTTTATCGAACCGATGGCCGAGAATTACAACGTCGGCATTCAGCAGGGGCTTGGGTGGGGGATTGTTCTTGACGCGTCTTATGTTGGCACGCAGGGTCACCGGTTATATGACGGTTTCCTCAACTTGAACCAACTCAATCCCTCGCATCTATCTCTCGGGGATACCTTGCTTGCGCCGATCGGTTCTCCCGCGGCGGTAGCAGCAGGTATCGCAGCCCCCTACGCTGGATTCTCCGGCTCCGTGGCGCAAGCCTTGCGCCCCTTTCCTCAATATCAGCAGATTTTGGAATTAAACGACCCCGTGGGCAAAGAGCACTACAACGCTCTGCAGATTCGCGCGCAAAAAGAGCTCAGTCAAGGTCTTGCATTCCTGGCTGCGTTTACCTACGCGCAGAATTTCACCAACGTGAATATCAGCTACGGAGCACAAAACTTTTACAACCGTGGTGCCGAACTGGCGCACGCTTCTTATGAAATTCCACGGGCGTTTACCGTGGGCTACACCTACCAGCTACCCATCGGCACTGGCAAATTGCTGAACATTAGCAACAAGGTAGCGCAGCAGTTCGTCGGTGGTTGGTCCACATCCGGGTTCGTAAATTTGCAGGCTGGTAATCCGCTACAGATCTTGACGGAGCGTAGCCTGCCTGGTTTCGCGAACACCGAGGCCTTCACTCCGGGCGGCACCGGAACTCTCCGTCCTAACGTTATTCCCGGAGTTCCTCTCTACGGTCCAAACGCGGCCCGCAAGAAGTTCAATGCTTACAATGACAGGTACCTTAACATCAATGCGTTTTCCATACCTACCAACTATACGTTAGGTGACGCGCCGGCCTATTTTGGCAACCTGCGAGCGTTTGGGACGAAAGATTGGGACTTTGCGGTGCAGAAATCGTTCAAGGTTCGGGAGCGCTACAGCTTTGATTTCAAAGGTGAGCTTTTTAACATCCTGAATTTACACAATTTCGGGGCCCCGAACACCGACCTGGACAGCCCCAGCTTCGGCACGATATCGTCCACCACTGGCACGGCGCGTAACGCTCAACTCTCACTGACGCTCGTCTTCTAGAGAAGAGCGTCAGCGAGACAAATTCCCGGTGGAATGACGCCCGTAGGAGGATCGTGCGTGAGTGTGAGACGATGCCATCGAGATCTTACGGCTAGGGAGGAATCACATAACGCATGAAACACAAGGCGATCATTTCACGCAGGGGTATGCTCAAAACCGTCGCGGCCGTAGCGGCCTCTGGCGCGCTGGGCGCGGGAGAGGCCTGGTCTGTACCCCAGGCCTCTCCCGCACGGCAGGCGGTGTCAGGCAACAAACCTCGCACCCTTGCACTCATCGGCGACCGGTGGCATAACTCGGATTACATCCGGGTAAGTTTGGACCGGGTCTTTAAGGAACTCAACCTTCCCATCGACTACACAACGAATTATCAGGATTTGTCGCCAGGCCTGCTCCAACCCTATCAACTCTTTGTCAGTCTTCGTGACAACATGATATGGCCAAACGGGTATGGTGCCGATCACACCGAAGGACTGGAGAATTCTGGGCAATACCCGGAAGAAAAAGCCAAGTTCTGGATAACGGAAGAGCAAGGGAAAGCCGTGCAGGACTTTGTAGCGGCAGGGAACGGCTTTTATTCGTTGCACAACAATGCTTTTGTTTCCCGCTCTTCGAAGAACTACAGAGAGGTTCAAGGCGGATTAGCGTTGAGCCATCCTCCTCTGCGGCCGTTCAAAGTGCGGATTGTGAACAAGGATCACCCGGTCACGCGGGGAGTTGAAGATTTTATGGTGACCGACGAACAGCATTTTCTGATCTATGACAAAGATCCGAAGAACATCCTGCTTCAATCCGCCAATATCGATGGGTTGACTTTCACCACTGAGTCCGAAGATACCGCCCTTCTGGGGCCGCCGAAAAATATGGGAACAACGACGGCCAGCGGTTGGGCACACGACTACGGCAAGGGGCGCGTCGTTTTCACTGCCATGGGCCACACCGTCCATGCGATGTGGCAGCCGCAATACCTCAAGCTTCAGAAGAACGCGGTGCGTTGGCTGCTCAGGATGACTTAACGAATGACTGCGGAGCTCCCCTGGCCGCGTGGTAAGCGGTTAACGCGGAATCAAGGCGACTGCGCGGATCTGCGCGGTCGCAACCGCTTGACAGCTTTCTAAGCGAGGCTGTCGAAGCGGAGAACTCCAGAGCTGAGCAGGATCAGCGGATAGTTCGTTCTACAACCAACAACTCAGAAGGGATTTATGGCGAAGACAAAGGTTATCGATACGCACGCTCACCTCGGGGAATGTTGTGTCTTTGGTCTCTTGAGTACTGAAGAAGAGATGATGTCCCGGATGGAGAAACACGGCGTGGATGCCACCATCGTGCAACCCTATCCGGGCGCCAGGGACTATTACCGCCGCCATGACGAGATTGCCGCCTTGTGCGCGAAACATCCGGGGCGGTTCTTTGGATTGGCTAGCCTGAACCCGCACATCGGGCGGGATAAGTATCAGCGCGAAGTGGAACGATGCATCAAAGATTTGCATTTCGTCGCGGTCAAGCTGCACACCATCGGCCACGGAGTGAATCCGCTGACGGAGGACGGAGACCTGGTCTTTGAAACGGCCAACGAGCTTGGAATCCCGGCCATGGTGCACACCGGCGCAGGGATTCCCTTTTCGCTCCCCGCCTTATGTATGCCCGCAGCTCGGAAATATCCCGATCTGAAGATTATTCTTGCCCATGCGGGCGGAGGAATTGTGTCGGCCGAGGCGCAGGTAGCGGCGTCCATCTGCAGCAATCTTTATCTGGAGACATCCTGGTGCCTGGGCGAAGACATACGCTGGATGATCAATACCATCGGCGCCGATCGTGTGATGATGGGCGCGGATCTTCCCAGTAACGTCCCGGTCGAGATCGCCAAATACGAGGCGCTCGATTTGAATCCGGAGGTTTTCGATAAGGTCATGGGTGGAACAGCAGTAGACGTGTTCAACCTGACCTGGCCGGGAGAAAAGCAAGTGGTGGTAACAGCGGCCGCCGCGCAACGATAACGTCCGGAAGCGACGAGGTGATTATGTTTGTTTTGCACGTAGAAATGACGATCAAGCCAGGGAAGGAAGGCGACCTGGAAGCTATCTTTCAGAACGTCTTCAAACCGGCAATCTCAGCTCAGAGCGGTTTCAGCGGCGTTTCCCTGTTGAAGCCGGTGGAAGAAGGCGCGGCCCATCGCATGAGCATCGCCTTCGATAGCAGAAATTCGCAACAACGCTGGGTGAACCTGGATCTTCACCAGGAGGTGTGGCCGCAGGTATTAAGCTGCGTCGACCACTGCTCGGTGAATTACTACCACGGCGCATGAAAAACCTGCCGGGTACTGTGCGCCGGATGATGGTCTAGCTTCGGTTTACATCCATAGCCCGCTGCGGCGAGGATGCGAAAATGCTCTAGCGTTTCAGAAAAAACCACAAGCGTTCAAAAAGGGTGAGCCATGAGTCTATCGCGCAGAGATTTTGTCCAGCGTGCAGGAGCCAGTCTTCTGCTGAAGACGCAACTCTTGCGTGCGCAACAGGCGGCGGTCCACGGGGTGGCCGCGCAGGGGGCGACGACCGAGGGCGCGGCGCGCTCTGCCAAGCTCCGCTCGCACCTTGACCAGGACTGGTTCCGCAAGGGACTTCTCGATGAAATTGACCGCTGGCGCAACTCCGCTGAATTGCCCAGCGGCTTCGTCCAGCAGAGCCTGGACCGCCAATGGCGGCCCGCCGGCGAGCAGGTGGGTACACTTTCCTCGCAAGGCCGCCACATCGTTATGCGAGCGAGGGGATACGACCTCACCCATAACCCCGCGTATCTCGACTCGGTGCGACGGATTGCCGATTTCACGCTGACAAAATTTCGTGATCCTCGGTACGGTGGGCACTTTTTTAGCGTCTCTCCGGATGGCAAGGTGATTGACGACCGTAAGGATGCCTATGGCGCCGCGACCTTCTTCCTGGGGTTGTCTCACGCGGCTCGGGTCACGCGTGATGCCAAGTACCGGCAGGCGGCTTTGGAAACATGGGCACAGATGAAAAAGGGCCTCCGGGACAAAGCCGGCCTTTTCAAATACGCCACAACACCGGATTACAGCCAGCCGCCCGGGCCGCCACCGACGAATGGGGGAGGCGACGCGGTGGCCTACGCCCCACCGCCGAGTCCTCCCGGGAACAACACCCAGGACCCTCTGATGTACGTGTTCGACGCACTCCTGGCGTACTACGATGCCACCGGGTCCAAGCAGGTGCTGGCGGAGGCGGAAGCGCACGGCAACGCGGTGTTTACCAAATTGTTCCAGAGCGAGACCGGTAGCGTGCCGGAGTTCTACGACGCCTCTTGGAAGCTGCTTCGGGAAGACGGGGTAGGCCACGCTCAGTTGGGGCACCAGTTCGAGTGGGCTTATCTTTGGAGCCTGGCTGTAGCGAGGGGCTTTCCGCATCGGGATCTCCAGCAATACGGGGAGCGCGTGCTTGCCTTCGGCATGAAGGCTGGCTACGACCCTAAAACCGGCGGCACCTTCTCCATCAGCGATTCTGAGGGACGCCCGGTAAAAGGGCCCAAGGAATTGTGGCATCAGTGCGAGTTTCTGAGGGCTCTAATGAATTACGCTGCCGTTCACGACCGCGGTGATCTGTGGGCGGCGTTCGACAAATCGCTCGCGATGTTCAAAGAGCACTTCATAGACGCTCAGTATGGTGGGTTCTTCAGCAACTACTACGACCCGAAGACGCCGTCTGACGCAGCACAACTCGGAAAGAACGGCATGGACTGCTTTCACGTTAGCGGGATGTACTCCGAGGCGCTCATGCTGACGGGCGGCCTGAGCTGAATGCCACCGCGAGGCCCGGAGGGCCATGCCGCCAGACGCAGCCCAGGGCGGAAGCCCTGGGTCTTGGATACCCGGGAAGATCGAGCGCCGCAGGTGCGGCACCTGATCGCTCAGGCATCGAATCCGCGTTGCATTGCGGGAATGCTCGCTCCATCGCGCTTCTATGATCTTGGTCCAAAGTGCCAGCCCGTCTATCACCTGTCATGACCCGTCATCTGACGATCGTTCATCGCCTTCCATTCATTCCTCGCGGAGAAGGATCATAGGATCGACGGCGAGAGCGCGTCGAGCTGGAATGAGGGCAGCGATGATGCCGACAAAAAGCATGGTGAGGATGACGCCAGCGAGGATTACCGGATCCTTCGGGGTGGCCTGATACACGATGAAGGATAGGACACGGGTGGCCAGCACGCCCAGGATGAGGCCCGCTACGGAGCCGATTACGAGCAACCGGAAGGCGCGTCCCAGCGCTGCGCTGAGCACCTTGCGTTGATCGGCTCCGAGTGCGATGCGGATACCGAACTCGCGCAGGCGTTTGCTCACTGTGTAAGAGGCCATGCCAAAGATGCCGGTGATGGCTAGCATGGCGCCCAGCAGCCCGAGCACGCCAAGAGAGACCGTGGCCACACGCGCGGCGAACAGGGCGGAATCCAGTTCGCTGTTCCAGGTCTCGATTTCGAGCGGGAGAGCAGGATCGAGAGCCCTCATCGAGCGTTGCAAGGCAGTGGCGACCTCATGCGGGTCGCGCGGCGATCGCACCACAATCGAGGTGGCGGAAGACTCGTGCTGAAGGAAGGAAAAGAACATCGCGGGCTTCGCATTCTCGGTGAGCGTTTGATATTTGCCATCCTCGACCACGCCTACGACTTCCGCACGCTCGCCGCTCCAGAACTTGAAGTGGCTACCGACTGCCTGATTGACTGAGCCGAAGACCTTGCGGGCGAATTCGCGATTCACAATAGCGACCACGGGCGCCTTGTCCTTGTCATGCATGGTGAAGGTCCGACCGGCCAGAAGTGCCGTGCCGGCGGCGCGGAAATAATCAGGCGACACATTGAAATTCTGGGCATCGGCTACGGCATTCGTGGGCCGGAAATCGGTGGTGGTGTCGATGAATACATCGGAATCGCCACCGCCGATACTAAGGGGAAGCCGATCCGCGTATCCAGCCGCTGTAACTCCGGATAACGCGGCCGCGGCATCGAGCATGCGCTTCTGCATTTGCACGCGCTGGTCGCCGTCATAGCCTGCCATCTGCAGGTCGGTCTTCACCAGGATGACTCCCTTGGGCTGAACACCGTAGTTGCTCTCGAGCGAACGCGCCAGGCCGCGCACGGCCACCAGCGAAGCTGTGATGAGAACCGCGCAAATGGCGATTTGCAGACCAAGCAACCCGTCGCGCAGCGTAAAGCGGCGCATACCGCCGGCACCCGTCATGCCGGAGCGAATCACCTGCCAGGGATCCGATCGAAGCACCTGGCGAACCGGAACCAGGCCAAAGAATACGCCGCTGAATACGGCCAGCAGAATAGCCAGAGCATAAGTCTTCGCATCCGGATTCACGGGTATGTTGATGGGTATGTTTGGAATCGGCCTCCACGCGCTCAGGATGCGCAGGATCATCACGGCCCCCGCGAGGCCCAAAACGCCTCCCACCAGAGAAACAAGAACGGACTCGGAGAGGAGTTGGCGAAGAATGAAAACACGGCGCGACCCGAGAGCCATGCGAACTGCAATCTCGCGCGACCGGTCTGCGGCTCGGGCGGCGAATAAGCTGCCGAGATTGGCGCATGCGGCGAGCAGGATGAGAGCGGACAACAGCATGAGTCCAGACATAAAGGCCCGCGTGGGCCGCCCGAGGGTATTCCCAGCGAGCCCAGGCCGGGATAAGGATAATTTCAGGCCGTCGTCTGTTTTGGGATACGTCTTGGACAGCGAACCCGCGATGCCGTTTAAATCCGCGGTCGCTGCGGCCGGCGTCACTCCAGCCTTGAGATGGCCGCTGATCCAGATGGAGTGGCTGCCGCGCTCCTCCGTTGCATCAAAATCCATGAGTTGGGGCGAATTGACGATAGGCGCCCACAAATCGGGAGCAAAGAACAGTTCTGTGCCGCGAAAATCCTGCGGCGCAACGCCCACGATCGTGAAGGGATGCTTGTTGATGAGTACGGTGCGGCCCACTGCGGCGCGGTCGCCATTAAAGTAACTGTGCCAGAGCGCGTAGCTCAGAACGATCTCCGGCGCACTGTTCTTGCCATGTTCCTCGGAGGCATGGATGAGCCGGCCAAGATAGGGTTGAATCCCGAGGGCATCGAAGTAATTGCCGCTGACCAGGTAGGGCCATACCACGGAAGGATTTCCGCTGCCCGTATCAAGCCCAACCCCACCCACGATGTTATAGGTCATGAGCGAATCGAAGCTGCGGTTCCTGTCGCGCAGATCGCGGTAGTCCGGATATGAATGAGACACAGTGGTGTCGGATTCATAGTTACGCTCGACCATGAACAGGCTGTCCGGGTTCGGCAGCTTGAGTGGGCGCAACACGAGTGCATTCATAACACTGAAGACAACGGCATTGGCGCCAATGGCGAGTGCCAGCGTCAAGACAGCGGTCAGGGTAAATCCGGGTGCATTGCGCAATTGCCGCCACGCAAGTCGCAAATCGGCTTTCATGCTTCCCCCTTGTTATGCAGAGCAGGCCTGATCTCCCCGCGCGCACATTGGGCTTGTATGAGCAGTACGCTGACTCAAGGGCCGGAGTTCCGCCTATTATTGCGCCGAGGCAATGCGGAGACAGGATATCCAGATCATTTAGTGACTCGACGGCTGCAATGCATATCCTGTCCCCCATTGGCCTCCATTGGCCTGCGGGACGCGGCTTTTAAAAAACTCGTTACCCATTCAAGGCCTCGCGCGCGAACGGCTGCTTGAGCGCCGCGATCATCTGCCCTTCCGTGTGCTTGCTCCTCGACATCGCTCCGCACCCACCTGAATACAAAAATCGTATCCCATTCTGTGCGGAAAACTGGGATCAGGCCACCAGTACTGAGCAAGGGCTGGAGCAGATGGCCGTAGGCGACAAGACTACGATCAAGCCTTGCCTGTACGATGTGATTCTAAAACGCGCCCATTCTCGGGTTTTCAACCTTGCGCAACGGATAAAGCAATCTGCTCCTGTTATCCCGCGCAAACAAGGAAACGGATGATGTCCTCAACGAACCGAACTTGGAGGATATGTTTGCCCAAGCACCTGCCTCAGAAAATCAGCTTTGAATCTAGCGATAACTGTAGCGATGGATCAAATTTGAGAAGGTGGCGCTGTGTTCAATGTCGTCGTGCGGAATCAAAACATAGTGCCATGGTTTATCGCTGACTGAAGTTGCATGTTGGCACCAGATTGCCGCTGCCCTCGCCTTGAGCAATACCACATCGTCTGTCATCTCGCTTGCTCGCTTAGGCTCGCAGAGATAGCGGGCGTCTTCCGTCTCCACCACAAAATCAGGCTGGTAGACCTCTTCCTGGTGAAAGTAGATTTTGAGGACGTCCTTGGGCGGTTTGAGCCACTTGAGCACGGATGGCTCATCTTCGAGGATGATAGCGAAGCGCCGTTCAGAGTCCGAGTCGAACTTTTGGGCCGGATAGAGGCACTTCGAGAAACCACCGAAGAGCATCCCGCGGATCAAGAGCGGTTCTTCAACCGGAGCGCGGAATGGAAGAATCGATTGGTTAGTCTGCATGGCAGCCATGCTACTTGTTAGGGTCTGGAAGCCTTTGGAAACCGTTACCTCGTACTCGGTCGCCTTCTCGATGTAGTGCTGGTTCATCTGGGCGTGGATCAGCGTCACGAGTTGAGTCTGGTAGAACTGCAAGACATTCAGTACGTCCTTCTTGGTCTGGAGGTAGGCTTGCAGGTGCCTCACCATCTGTCCAGCGAGTTTGTACAGCAATTCCGAATGTTCGTCGTAGTTGATGTCGTCTTTGTCGATCAATCCGCGAACGATATAGTCCTCAAGGTTCTTTTCCAACACCACACCGTCTCCGCTGACGATCTTGAATCGCTGATTGTTCATCAGGTGCTGAACCAGCAAGTCCTTCTCTGCCGGGGGGTGGCGAAAGCTGCTGCAATCGAGGTCGAAGTCCTGATAGCCGACGGTTACTTCTCCCTTCGGCGTCACAATAATCTTCGGAATGTCGATCGTTCGCTCGGCGATTGCGCTTGTGACGCGCTGGACAACGGATGCCACGTCTACCGGCTGCATCATGGATGGGAGTTCACCTTGGACGGGCTGCATTAGCTCAGTCACTCGTGCGGTAATCCGTTGTTGCACGTCCTGAGTTTTGAGGTCGCCCGACCGTGCAAGTCTCTCGAATTGTTGCCGGATGACCTGCATGGTGACTTCGGCAGTCTTCCGTTCCGGCTCGCTGATTGTCTGTGCGGTCTGGGGCAGACTGCCCGGCGCGGGAGCTGCCGATGCGATCCCCAAGCCCAGTTGGGTCATGAATATGGGTTCGATGGTTACGGCCTTCGTCGGGGTATCGGGAATGTCCCGCCCGATGACAACCCCTGTACGGATAATCGAGTTCGGATCGTTCGCGTGGTCAACGATCTCCTGGAAGCGGTCATGCGAGACGACGGTGAGGCGGTCTACGTCCGGGACGCCAGTACGTTTCCCATAAGGAAGACGTAAGCCGCGTCCGATGGACTGCTCGACCAAGGTTCTTGAGTTGGCCGTGCGAAGCGGGACGATGGTGTACAGATTCGTCACGTCCCAACCTTCCTTGAGCATATTAACGTGGATAACGATCTCGGTCGGGTTCGTGGGATCTTCGACGGAGAGAAGCTGCTGTACCGTCTCATCCTTCTCATCGCCCGTTTGGTTGGAGTGGACGGTAATGACCCGGCCCTTGTAACGACCTCCAAAAAAATCATCCGCCTCGATCCGCCGTTGAAGATCGTTCGCATGGGTAGTGTCCTTCGCCACAACGAGCATGAACGGTTTGACCAGAGGCTTTAGGTTCTCGCGAGCGTAGATGTCGAGCTGTACCTTGGTGTGTTCGTGGATGCGAACACCATCCTCCAGCTTCAGCTTCTCAAGGCCGGCCTCGTCGTAGTTCTCTGCACGGAAGTTCTCGCGGGTCGCAACTGCTGGCTCTTTTACGAATCCATCCCGGAGCGCAGAAGACAGTGGATAGCTGTAGATTACGTTCTTGAAGTCCGCGCCACCGGCTGTCTCCGTGCGAGGCGTGGCAGTCAGCTCAAGGCCCAGGATCGGCTTGAGTTCGTTGATCGCCCGCATTCCGGCTTTGCCGCGGTAGCGGTGTGACTCGTCCATCAAAAGAACGAGGTCGTCCAATTCGGACAGATACTCGAAGTAGCTCTCTCCGATGTACTCCTGCAGCCGCTTGATGCGAGGCTCCGCGCCGCCTCGTACCTCAGAATTGATCTTGCTGATGTTGAAGATGTTGATGTGAACAGGCGCATCGGGGTCTTTGAGGCCGGGGATCGCGGGTTGGCTCAAGCGTTCGGAGCGAATGCCTCGTCCGCTCTCATAGTTGTCTCCGGTGATGATCTCCGGGGGCTGGATGACGAAATCAGACAACCCTTGAAAGACGTACTTGGGCGAGCCCTGCGTGAAGTCGGCGATGAGCTTGTTGTAGATCGTCAGGTTCGGGGCAAGGACAAAGAAATGACGGATGCCTTCGGCCTCATGAAGGTAGGCGATGAACGCTCCCATCAGGCGCGTCTTGCCGACACCGGTTGCTAGTGCGAAGCAGAGCGATGGAAAGTCACGCTCGAAGTCGGTGACATTTGCAAACTCGGCACGAATCGTGGCGAGTGCTTGCGCGGCGTCCTGGTCCTTTTGCAAGGAGAGCAGGTCGCAGATGCGGTCGAGTATCTCAAGCGACTCGCGCTGTGGGGTGCGAAGGCTGAGGCGATTGGCGATGGCATTTCCGGCCTGCTTCATGCTGCACCTCCATCACCGTCGTTTGCAAATAGGTTCGGTTGTGCGGCTCTCCGACGAGCTTCTTTCGGCGTTAGCGTGTGTGGCTGGGTTGATGGCGGCGGATCAGGCGGTGGCGCGGCCTTCGGGAGGTTTGCGACGTTGAGGCTGTAGTCGTCGTGTCCCCACTCGCACTTTGCCAGCACCGCGGACGGAATCTTCTTGACTGTCAAATTTGGGAAGGCATCGGCTTTACCACGAAATGCAGCGCAGCAAATGAGAAGGCTACGGTGGTCGCCAACCTCATCGCTTAACTTGGCGAGCTGCTCACGGGTGAGCGTTTGGGTCGTGACGTAAAGGAAATCGTTCTCGGTGGAGCGGCCTTGTTGCCAATAAAGTTCATCGCTCGGGGCGTAGGTAAAGCCCATGACCTTGCACATCGCTTCGGCTAGCATCGCGGCGTTGTACTGTTTGCTGATGATGAGATTGCCGAAGCGATCCTTTTCGAGTAGGGACGTCGCAATGTGGAAGTAACGAAATCCACCTCCGCCTTTCCAGCCCGTAACGTCCGTTACGCCACCTGGGTCTTCACCGTCAATGACTTTCTTCAGACGTGGGATAACGTGCGTCTTCGCATGTTCCCCGAGTTCGACCATAATCCATCGGCGCCCCATCTTCTGTGCGACTGCCCCAGTCGTACCTGAGCCAGCAAAAGAATCAAGCACCAGATCCCCTGGATTGCTCGCGACGTGGATTACGCGATAAAGCAAGCGTTCGGGTTTTGGAGTGATAAAGGCTTCCACTTTGCCAAATATGCCGTGCATTTCCTTCTTGGCTTCATCGGTGTGTCCAACCTCTTCGTGAGGCCACCATGTCCACGGGACAAGGCCTTCAACCTCGTCAAGGAATCGAATGATATTGGGTTGGCTATTGTTATCTTTGCCGAAGTAGATTTTTCCAGCTTCTCGCAGTTTGAGGAATTCCGGCTCAATGGTAGACCAGCACCGTCCTTCTGGCGGAGTATGAACCGCTCCTCCCGGTGCAATAATTTTGTACATCTGATTTGGCCGATAGCCTTGCGCGGTCATCGGTATTCCACGCCATCTTCCCCTCGGATGATGATTGGGATTCTTGTAGACCTTGGATTGCTCAGGCGTCATCGGAACTAGATTCCGAACATTCTTGAATCGCTCTGCTGATCTCGCATAGACGATCACATAATCATGGGCGTCTCCGATCGCCTCTCTGTTCTCCCGCGAATAGCGCTTTTGCCAGATCATGCTAGCGACGAAATTACTTCGCCCGAAGATTTCGTCACAGACGATCTTCAGATAGTGAGCTTCATTGTCATCAATGGTTATCCAGATTGATCCGTCCTCGGATAGGAGCGTTCGGAGAATCTCTAGCCTGTCACGTATCAGGGAGAGCCAAATTGAATGCTCAACCCCGTCATCGTAATGCTCGAATGCCGAACCCGTGTTGTAAGGTGGGTCGATAAAGACGCATTTCACCTTACCAGCGAACTCTTGCTCCAGCGCTTTCAGTGCGAGCAGGTTGTCGCCGAAGATCAAGCGGTTGTCGAAGATGTCTCTATCGGTCACACGCCGCTTTGCGTGGTAGCTCTTCTCCGGGTCTTCAAGAAGGATGCGAGGCTCCAGCCGTGGCCGGTTCTCCTTGCCAATCCAAGTTAGTTCTAATCTTTGCTTGCTCATGCTTGGGCCTTTCCCTTTAGGAGCAAGTCATAACCCTTGGGGGCGACGGAACGATACCATGCAGCACATGGGCAGGTATTGGCCGTCTTCATGGCTCCTGCATTCGAGTAAAGCCTGGGAACAACGGATACTACACACTGATTGATGAAAGCATCCTCCTCGGGCCATTCTGGCTTACTGAGTGAATTTGCCAGCTCGAAATAGCGGCGGAATACGAACGCCAGTAAGTCGGCGACCTGAACTAGAGCGCAGTGATGAGAGCGGACCGCGAAAGCGGTGTCGATGATCTGATCAAGATGTTCTTGCTTCTTGCCCTTCGGATAGTATCCGTCCAGCCATGCGGTCGGCGACCACAGGGCATCGCATAGTGCAGGAAAATGCTGGGAGTTGTCGTCGATGAACAGGAACGTATTGCCCTTGTTGTTCGGTTCGCCTTGATGTTTAGCCTGAAGTTGCAATGCGATGTTAAGGCCCGCAGCAACCCAAGCGTTTCCGGCGACGGGTGGTGCCGCTCCGTGACCGGTCTTGCTCGCCGCTGTTAGTTTGGCAGTATCAATGGCCGATAGAACGATGTCATGCTTGCGCTCGCCTAGCCACGTCGAAAGGTCGGCAAAGATTTTCTTCCGCTTCTCTGCATCGACATTGCGCCAGCCGCCCTTGCCGTAAAGAATGCGGGATCCCTTTAGTTCCTTGAGGTCTTCGGTAAAGACGCTCTTGATTTGTTCAAAGAACTTTGAAAGTTCCCGCGATGTCTTGTGAAGACGGGCGGCGTCAGCGACAATGCCGACCATGACGAGTACCGGGTCTTGGGCAGTTCCACTTTCATCGACATAGCAAACTTTCATGGTGTCTCTCGTTCTCTGCTTATTAGGCGAGGCTCCAGCGGATAGTGAAAAGTGGGGTCAACTCTTGCTGCTGTTTCAGCTTACCTTCAATGTCGGCAATCAGTGTTTCGCGCCTAGCTTCAACCTCATCTTGGGCGATGAAGAGGTCTTTGCGGCGCTGATTACGGGCAGCGGTAAGATCTTTGAGGCGGCGCTGGTGCTCCAACTTGTGCTGCAAGCCTGCTGCAGCGACGGATTCCCGGCGCACCTCACGAATCTCCTTGTCCAGATCCTTGATTTCCTGCTCCAGACCAAATTTGAGGTCTTCGGTCCAACGATCCAACTTCTCAATCTCTGAGTCGAGCCATTTTCCGTTACGTTCCTCAAGATCGCCGAGAATTCGCTGTTGGTCCGTGGCTAGCTCGGAGGCAAGGGCATCCGGCGGCTCCAACAAAATCGGCTGGCCCGGTTCACCGGCCAAGTCGAATAGGCGCTTGCAAGCGGATGGCTCAAGGGGTTGGCCGTCATCCTGAACGCCGCTGAGCAAGATATGGTCTTCAGTCTCAAAACCATTGAGGGTGAAACGTGAACAGGTGAGCCATCCGCTGCGACTGTGCAAAGACTCCAGAATGGCAATGCGCTTGCCGCTCCCGCTGAGATTGAAGCTTAGTTCTACCTTTGGTGTCGGGAGGACACAGCAGCGTTGCAAGACCTGCTGGGCCAGAGGATGCCCCACGCGATAGGTATTGGCATCCTCTACGTTCTTGCCCATCCGGTAAGGGCCAGGGTTCACCGGCTGCGGGCTACCTGTGGACGCTGGGAAGGGGTCGCGCTCCAGGTAAAACGAGTGACCTGGGGTATCGAAGCGTGCGAAAGGGGCGAGGTAGAAAGCCGTCAGCCGCCAGAGCAAATCTTGGAATCGCCCGAGCGACTGACCGCTGGAGACGCGGACGCGCTCAATAACCTCTTGGTCGAAATTGTTAAGAAGCTGCTCACTGGCATCGTTGCGCGCCTGAGTGATTTGCGATTCGAGTTCCTGCTGCAGTTGATCGAATTGGAACTCAATCTGTTCGGTCGTTCGGCACTGCTGGTAGATGGCGACGATGCGTTTCTCGAAGTCCACCCCGGACTCAACGGCACCAATGACCTCATCGCTGGCCCCGAACACCCCATCGAAAAGCTTGAACTTTTCCGCGAGAAGTTGGTAAACGCGGATATCGGCGGCGTTCGCTTTGTTGAGGAAGTTGACCACTACCACGTCGTACTTCTGGCCGTAGCGATGACATCTGCCGATGCGCTGTTCGATCCGCTGAGGGTTCCACGGCATATCGTAGTTGACGACCAGATTGCAGAACTGGAGATTGATGCCTTCCGCCGCGGCCTCGGTCGCAATCATGATGCTGGCCGTGTCTCGGAAGTGCTCGACCAGGGCTGCCCGCTTGTCGGCAGTAGGCGAGCCGGTGATGCGGTCAGTTCCGGCGTGCTGTTTCATCCAAGCCTGATAGATAGACCGACTCAGAGGATCGGTGTTCGTGCCGTTGAAGAGCACGACCTTCCCAACAAACTCCGTCTGCTGGAGCAAGTTGAATAGATACTCCTGAGTGCGTCGCGACTCGGTAAAAATGATGGCCTTCTGCTGTAGAGCTCCGGTTCCATCTTCCATGCGAACCGTACGCGCAGCTTCGAAGCCGCGCTGCAACGCCGTGAGCAGTGCGTCGCCTTTGGAGTTGGTCTGAATCGCCTTCGCGAGAGCATGGAAGCGGTGGAGTTTGTCCTTTTCGGCGCGAAGTTCAGCTAGCTGCACCGGGGAGAGCAGTTCCGGCAACTTCTTCTCATTTGCCGGGTCAGCCTCCGACTCTGGCCCTTCATCCTCATCAACCCACTCCTCTTGGATTTCGGGCAGCGTCTCGAAATCGTCCGCAAGAGACACAGGAACTTCGATAGCCTTTTGCTGGTCAGCCTCGGCCGTCTCCAGTTTGGTCGCAAGCCCCAACAAGGTATCGGAGATGGCGTAGGTCGAAGATGCAAGCAGCTTTCTCAGGATGAGCGTCATGAGTTGACGCTGGCTTGCCGGAAGAGCGTACAGCTTGTCGCCCATAAGGTAATCGGAGACGAGCTCGTAGAGCTGCTGCTCGGCTGCGCTTGGGTAGAACTCCTGCACCATCGCGTGCCGGTTCGTGTAGGGCACATAAGCGAGCACTTGCCGCCGCAAGGTGCGCTGGCAGATCGGACGGAGACGCTGCTTTAGGGCGTCGAAGTCGGCTTTGCTCGCGAGGCGGCCAAACTGCGCGCGGAAGCTGCGGAGATCGCCGAAGGTGAACTCGTCCACGATACTGACGAGTCCGTACAACTCCAGAAGGGAGTTCTGCAGCGGGGTGGCCGTCAGCAGAACCTTTTGGAAGCCGCTTACGGCATTCTTGATCGAGTTCGCGACCTTGTTGGTGGGTTTGTAGACGTTCCGAAGGCGGTGGGCCTCGTCAATAACCACCAAATTCCACGGAGTGTTTCGCAGGTACGGCTCTTTGGATCGGGCAAATTGGAACGAGCAGATGATGATCTTGGGTTGCTGAAACGGATTCAGATTGCCAGCGCGAAGCCCCTCATTGAAGGTCTTAGCCTCAAGGATGACGCTCTGGAGAAAAAACTTGTCTAGGAGTTCCTGGCTCCACTGCTTGCGAAGATTGGCAGGGCAAATGACGAGTAGCGTGCGTCGCCGCTCGGCCCAGTGCTGGGCAAGCAAGATCCCAGCTTCGATGGTCTTGCCTAGTCCCACCTCATCGGCGAGGATCGCTCCCTTCGACAGTGGAGAGCGAAAGGCAAAAAGTGCGGCTTCAATCTGATGGGGATTTAGGTCAACCTGAGCGTCAGAGAGTGCGGACGCGAGTTTGTCCACGTTGTCCGAACTGGACCGTTTCGTCAGCTCATGGGCAAAGAGCTTGGCGTGATAGGCCGTCAGACTCGTTGGCACGCAGAATTCTCCGTGCACCAATTTTAGAGCATGTGTGGTAGGCACGAGGGAATGACCGGTGGCGAGGGCATACTGCATGATTGGCGGAGGATACTCACTATAGAGCATTGACCTACGCTGCCAATGCACTTTGGAGTCGCGCAATGAGTGGGGCAGCATCAGAGGCGCAAATTCGCTGCACATGACCTAGCCTTCCATTCAGGCTCAAAATGTATCCCTCGCGCTTATCGGGGTCAACGCCCCCGATTTCGAGCTTGTGGATTGCAGCTCGGATGTCGTGCAGTTTCTCTTTGGGTGCCCGTATACGTCCTGCCCCAAGCCTGACGCCCGTTATGATCTTGGGTTGGCATCCTGTCAGAATCACGCGCTTCTTCGCCGAAAGCTTGAAACCGTTATCAGCCAGAGTTTGGCGGACCAACTCCATCACTGAGCGTGCCTCTTCACCTGAGAAAATTAAGTCGTCAACCCAAGCTGTGGCTTTGATTCCGGTAGCTGAGCAAACCTCCAGAATTGGATCGTATATCGAAGCAAGAAATAGATTCGCCAAGGCAGGACTCGTCGGGGCACCCTGGGGAAGATGCCATTCATACGTCGTCAAAGCGGTCAGGAGGCTTGAAATCATGGGTTTCGGTGACAGACAGGACGTTTCCCTCCGCCTCGATGATCTTGGCGCACCGGTAAACGTCCTGTGCTGTCCTCGGTCTTCCGTCACCGGTCTTCAATTTAGGCATAGATTCAAACAATCTCGCCCGCATATCCTGATGCTGCACGGTTCAGGAGAGCGCGGGATAGCTCGTGTAGCCGGCAGCATCTCCTCCGTAGAAAGTCGTTGGGTCCGGTTCATTCAGAGCGGCTCCGAGTTGCAGCCGCCTTGGTAGATCCGGGTTGGCTAGAAAGGCGCGGCCATATGCGACAGCGTCGGCATGCCCGGTCCGTAATGCTTCCTCTCCCCTGAGCCCGTCGTATCCGCCATTCACGATGTAGAGACCTTTCCAAAGTGTTCTCAGGTGAGCCGACAAGGCGAGATCCTCCTCGCTGCTTCCTTTGCTGTTCTGCGCCGTTTCAACGATATGAAGGTACCCGAGCCCATAGCTGTTGAGTCTTGCAACCGTGACGGAGAAGGTTTCGAGTGGGTTGTCGTCCGTCATATCGTTAAAACTACCCGTCGGAGAGATTCGCACACCCACATGCCTGCTATCCCAGACTTCCAGGACGCGTTCAACTGTTTCAGTGAGAAAGCGGGCTCGATTCGACGCAACACCTCCATATTCATCGGTACGCCGATTCGATCCTGTTCGGAGAAATTGATCGATCAAGTATCCATTCGCCGCATGAATCTCGACCCCGTCGAATCCGGCTTCTTTCGCGTTGCCGGCTGCCCGCCGATAATCGTCCAAGGTCTCTTTGATCCCGCTAGCCGTCAAGGCAACCGGCTCCGAAACCTGTGCCAGACCCGTGGCAATGAGCGTCTTGCTATTGGCACGGATTGCGGATGGAGCAACGGGTTGCGCGTTGTTTGGCAACAAGGACGAATGAGAGATTCGGCCGACATGCCACAACTGAAGGAAGATTTGGCCTCCACTCTTATGAACGGATTCCACGATTCGACTCCAGGCCCGCACCTGTTCGGCGGAATGAATCCCAGGAGTATTGATGTACCCTTTGCCCATGGGCGAGATTTGCGTCGCCTCGGTCACGATGAGTCCAGCCGAAGCGCGCTGCGAGTAATAGGTCGCCGCGAGTTCGCTCGGTACGCCATCTGCGTCTGCGCGGTTGCGCGTAAGTGGCGCCATGAAGACGCGATTTGCCAGGACCAAAGATCCAAGCTGAACAGATTCGAAGAGATTCGCCATTTCTGTGCTCCTGTTGTTTAACGATGCAGTGGGTTGCTTGAGATGAGCCGGCGGTGAAGAACTCCTGTCAGGTTCGACACTCCCGCTCCGGGCTTTGACCGAAAATGGTTGGATTCGAACTCTGTTATGGAGTCGGCATATCGCTAGCCTTGTCTGCTCGCCGCTCCTTCCAAACACCTAAAGCAGTAAGCAATCCGAGGAGGAGAACGACAACGGGAATCACAGGTGGCTTGATGCCGAGAGGGAGAACGCTAGCCGGCACCTGAGGCTGCAGGTGGACATAGATTGCCACGCCCATCTGAGCAACGAGGATCGAACACGCGATCAGCAGGAGTTGATCTCTGCTTTTTGCGGTCAACGATCTTCGAAGCCATGGCAGTAAGAACAGGCACCCGGTGACCATTTCCGCCAGTTTGCCCGCGAGAATCGCCTCGTGAGGTAGATGACTCTGTTCAATCTGGATATCAAACCATCCACGGAATGGCTGGAAGAATTTCAGGAATCCGAACATGAACATGAGAACTCCCAGCAATAGCGATAAACCCTTACTTAGGCGACGAGACATTTTCTTTCTCCACTTTCGATTTTTTTTGACTTCCCAGCGCAGCCCACGAGCCATCTGTCGGAATTGGCGCTGATCCAGGGTTTAGCTCTCGGATCGAAACAAGTCTGGTTTAGGAGACAGACATGTCTGTCTAGCTAATGAAGAGTATAGACAGACAGGTCTGTCTTCTGTCAAGATGAATTCGATGAGAACACAAAAAAACTCCGATCCGCGGGAGAGAATTCTGGAGGTTGCCGACCGCCTCTTCTACGCAGAGGGGGTCCGCGCGACCGGCACCGAGAAGATCATGTCCCTCTCCGAGGTCGCGAAGGCGACCTTCTATCGGCATTTCGAAAGCAAAGATACCCTCGTGCTCGCATACCTCGAAAACCGCGATCGAGCTTTTTGGGACTATCTCTTTAACCCCACCCGCCCAAAGGATCTGCGTGAGGCTCTGACCAAATTTGAGCAAATGGCAAACCGGCCCGAAATCACCAGTTGCCCGTTCCTTCGTATCGCATCCGAATACCCGGACACTGCCCATCCGTTCCATCGCCGGGCGATCGAACACCAAGACAAAATTCTTGACTATCTAACCGACCTGCTAAAGCCCTTCACAATCGACAAAAGGGCGGCGGCTGCGGGGATACTTAGCGTCATCGATGGCGCCCTCTCCACGCGAATGCTCTATGGGACTTCGAAGGAGATTCCGCTTCTCTCGTCCGCCGAGGCAGTACTCAAGAGCTTTCAGAGCGCGCGAGCTCAACGCCGCAGATGATTGGCTGTCATTATGGCGGAATGCGGGACGGACAGGACGTTTCCCTCCGCCTCGATGATCTTGGCGATTCTCGGAGGCGAGAATAGAAACCGGTCATCATCGTGCTCGTTCTCCCGGACCTTAATACCGATTTTGAGGCTTATGACAAAAACCTCCCTAACCGATCTCTGACCCGTCCCATGTCCTTCAGTTCGCACTCCCAGATAACTTTGACGCGCCACCTCTGGGATTGCAAAGCGGCGATGTGATTTGCGTCTCGAAGACTATTCCGTCTGATCTTACTCTGCCAATAGACCTGGGGGGGGACAGACGGGCCGTTGGGCGGAATGCGGGACGGACAGGACGTTTCCCTCCGCCTCGATGATCTTGGCGATTCTCGGAGGCGAGAATAGAAACCGGTCATCATCGTGCTCGTTCTCCCGGACCTTAATACCGATTTTGAGGCTTATGACAAAAACCTCCCTAACCGATCTCTGACCCGTCCCATGTCCTTCAGTTCGCACTCCCAGATAACTTTGACGCGCCACCTCTGGGATTGCAAAGCGGCGATGTGATTTGCGTCTCGAAGACTATTCCGTCTGATCTTACTCTGCCAATAGGCTTGATTGGCTTTGGGCATACGAGCGCCGCGAATGCAGTCGTGTCCATGCCAAAAACATCCGTGAACAAAGACGACCTTGCGAAGGCGTGAAAATACCAGATCCGGCTTCCCTGGAAGGTCCTTGCGATGCAACCGGTAACGGTAACCCATCGCGTAAACGAGACGGCGCACCGCTAACTCTGGGGCCGTATCTTTTCCCTTGACCGCGCGCATGATTCGGCTGCGAGTCTCGGGATCTTCCTTCATTTGCGCAGCTCAATCCTTAAGCTTGGATCGGTCTCGAACTCCTCTACGATCTCGTTATAACGCGCCACGAGATCCGTTACCGCAGTTCTACGACCGTCAGCAGTGAATTTTGCAAGCTCATATAGATTGAGGGTCACGAATTGCTCGATCTCAAAAACGTCGATTCGGTCCGCAAGGCCAACATTGGACACCAACCCTTCTGCCACGGTCAGCCCCTTCTGTAGGGTTACCAGAATCGGACGATGACCGTCGTTCAGGTTCTCTTGGCAGCGTTGGATCACGGCTTCGCCAGGAGATGTCGTGACATGAATGGCAACATCGCCAAGAAAGAAGTCTCCCACACGCTCATTCGGTGCGTCCGCGGTTGAAAAGCTGTTGTGTTCGAGGTGTCCTTTACCCAAGGCGCAATCGAGCTTCGCTCCTACGAGATGTTGAAGCACAGCGCCGGCATAATACATGCCTGGCATCGCCTTCTGACGTTCTTCTGCCTGGGAGATGACATCGCGCACCACGGTACGCAGACTGCGTGAGGCGTCGAGCTTGATCTTGAATGGCTTGCCAGCGAAGAACTCATGAACGCGAACAATCCAAAAGGCTTCAACCGCGTCAAGATCAACTCTGCCTTTCGCGTGGAGAGCGTTCAAAAAAGAGACGTACTCTCGCATATTGCCGAGGCTTCCGCGCGAGGTTCGGCCGCCTTCTGCGGCCAGGACGCGATCCACGCCGTGCCGTTTGAGAATGGATTGGACGGCTCCCTTTCCAAGGCCGAGAACCTGACCGCCGCCTTCCGTAACTAAGCTTTCTGGAGCCAGTGGAACGCCCATCGATTTCGCATGTTGCGTTACAACGAGAGCGACAGACAACGGGCCTTTGCCGCGAAAGCTCTCTTTTGCCGTGAAGGCAAAAAGTTCATTCTCGTGCGCCCGACTCACTAAGCTGCCTGTCTTTCACCCTCTTGATCGATTACGACAATCGGCTCGAGCAGATGATGCGCGAGGAACCGGACGACAGGCACAGCTACGCCATCACCCGCCAGATGATATGCCTCGTTGTAGTTCTTAGGCAGAACATAGGCATCGGGTAACCCCATGAGGCGAACGGCCTCCCGAGGAGAGAGCAGCCGAGAACGAATACTTGCTCCATCGACGATCAAGATCGTTTGACGGCTTGAACCGCCGCTCGGAGTTCGCAGACAACCAGCAATGTCATCGAATCGGACTTCGGCACGTTGTACGCGGACACCTTTTTCATCTTCGCGCATCCTCTTATAAATGCCACCAACGATACGCCGTCCGAGCTCTTGGGCCCCGGCGACCTTTTGCCGATGAAGGGGACTCATCAGCGACAGCAGTCGGCTCGTTTCCGCAGTGGTGTGCCACTTGACCCCCTCGGGATGGTCCTCAATCAAGTCGGAAAATACGGCGTGGCGTTGGGGAGGAGCAGGCAGTTTCCACCAGAGCCAAGCAGCCTTCGAACGTATCGACAGCTTTTGATGTGCGGTCAGGAGATGGCCGGGATGCCAGAAGTCATTGGGTTCTGAGGTTGTAAGCCCTTCGGGAATCCTCACATCGCTTCGAATGCCGACGATGAAGAGCCTGGGTCTCGACTGGGGCAAAAATTTAACGGCGTCCATGACCAAGGCGCCAAAACGATAGTCCGCTTCGGCAAGTGCAGCGCCGATTGCAGCGAAGTCTTTGCCCTCATGAGAAGACAAGGCGCCACAGACATTCTCCAGGACAACGACTTTTGGGCCGCGCTGTTCTTCGTTCAACGCTCTGACGAGTCTCCAGAAGGGCCAGAACGTGCCCGAACGCTCGCCTTTCAAACCTGCTCCCGAGCCCGCCAGAGAAAGGTCCTGACACGGAAATGAAGCCCACGCAAGATCAGCTCCTGGGGGAACTTCGCTCGCCTCGACTTTGCTGATATCTCGGATCAGCAGGCGCTCTTCTCCCCAATTTGTGGCGTAGGAAGCGCCTTTCTTCGTGTCGATGTCGTTCGCAAAAAGACACGTCCATCCGTCACCGAGTCCTGCTCGGGCCATCCCGCCGCCAGCGAAGAATTCATAGAACGCAGGCATGTTATGGTTGCCTCTTGAACAACGGCCATTTGTCCGAAACGTAATGCTCAGCCGCGTCTCGAACTACCCAGGCCAGCGATACCTTCTTCTGACGTGCAATGTCTTCGAGCGTTTGATAGAGTTCTCGCGGAAAGCTGATCGAGGCGCGAACCGACGCCTCTTGTGCATGGACGCTCTCCGCTTTCTCTTGGTGGTCGCTCGCCATAATTATTCCACTCCATTACACCACAGTTCACCGGGACGGTGAAAAGGTCGTTGACTTGCCGCTCGCAAGATTAAAGCTCTTATTTTCAGCGAGTTGCATGGGATTGTCCGCGGGAGAGCCAGTAGTGGTAGTCGCTCGGCGCGATCTATCTGGATCTATATTGTACGCAGAGGCTTCCTATTGCCCGTCGATATGGTTCCAGCCCGGTTTTGCGATGAATTGAAGGCTCTCCCTCCGTTTGCGCGCGTGGGAGCATTTGATCGCGACGTCGCAAAGGCTCCTCTGCCGCCGAAACAAGCGTTTCTGCCGGGACTTTTTCTTTTTGGCCACGCTCGGGGCTACCGGCTTCCCACATGGGAATCCTTTCGGGATTACTATCTGCGGGCTATCAGACAACACAAGAGCTACGCGGCCAAGTTTGCGCGGAATTTCGAGATGGACGAAGAGCCAAAGCCGGGCCTACTGTGGCGAATGTCTGGCTGGTATGAGGATTCCATCGCCCACGCATTTCTCTACTCAGTTCTAGTCTTGGCCTAGGAGGACATTGACCAATCCGCCTTCATCCTCTACGACGCGCGCGCGGATTGGAAGTTCAAGGCGGATTTCGTTGTTCTGCGACATACCGGAGCCGAAGCCAGGGCAGTGCGAGTGAACGTTTACGGGCAGACCGACGACGACAGGACCAAGGTTGAACTGGAACGAGGCGATCAGGAGCGAGAGATGAAGGCGAACACCGCAACCAGCGCTCATTGGCGTAATGAAACCTATCGCAATCTCCCCGCCGTGAATATCTCTAAGACAGTCGGCAAGCCTATCCGCGTCCAGAACTTTCACCTGTTCAGTATCGAAGCCATTGAACAACTCATGAACGATGTCGACATCGCCCTGCAATATTAGAGGAAGAAAATGACAGTCAACGATCTTTTAGCCTATCGGGTTCACTGAAGACTGAGCTGGGACCGAGACGAGACCGAGCTGGGACAGACGAAACTGGCCCCAAGGTAAAAGTCGGCGGCCAGGATGCCCCCCCCAGAGTCCGCATTCGGTCCTCTTCCTGGAAAAACTGCGATGGATTAAAATCGATCCGCAAAAGGAGCGAGCCATGACGCTAACTATCTACGGCGGGAAAGACTTTGCCAGGCAATTTCGCGTGGTACGCAATAACACTCTCCAGATTGCCGAGGATATTCCGGAATCGAAGTACGGGTTCCTGCCGGCGCCTGACAGCCGCTCCGTTGCCGCTTTGTTGACCCACATCGCAGTTTGTCCACGGATGTGGTTTGAGGTTCACGGCAAGCAACGGGTGGAAACGCTGGTCGGCTTCGATTTTTTCAAACTTGGCAGCGACGTGGAAGCTGAGGAAGCAAGGACCAGAAGCAAGGCGGAGATCCTCGATCTATTGCGCGAAGAGGGCGAAAAGTTTGCCGGATGGTTAGATACGCTGACGCCGGAGTTTTTGGGAGAAATGGTCACGGTAGCCGACAACACAGGTACAAAGTCGCGCTTTGAACAACTGCTCGGGGCCAAGGAACACGAGATGCACCATCGTGGCCAGCTGATGCTGATCGAGCGGCAACTCGGAATTGTGCCTCACCTGACCAGGCAGGGCGAAGAGCGGCGGGCGCAAATGGTTGCGACAAGAGGTTGAGGTTTCGAACGCGTAACCTGAAGTTCAACATCCCCCGCGCTTTCTCGATTGGGGCAGCGAAGAGAGTGGGGGATTGAAACAGCGCAACCGAGCAGCGTCATACCCTGCTGGGGCTTTTTGTTAACAGCCGTTCCTGCGTGAGGTCCCCGCAAAATCACCAACACTTAAACTCGCCAGACTTCATCTAATCAGTTAGACCATGGTGCGACCCGAAGGCCCCCATGCGGAGCGGAAGGCTGGGTGGGCTTGGTTCGTATTTTCGGTTTAACGGCGCAGAGGGTACCCGAACCCCGGTGTGGTGCGGTGCGACCGGACTTAACGCGTTAACGCGTATTTTTGAGCCAATGCGCGGCGCACCTGCTGCCCGGGGTTCCTCCCCCAAAATTGGGGGAAGTAGTGAATGATTTGGATAGGACACGGCCAGCCTCGCCGCAGCGAGCAGCCTCGCCGCAGCGAGCAGCCTCGCCGCAGCGAGCAGCCTCGCCGCAGCGAGCATTGGGGTTTGGTAGGACACGGCCTTTAGGCCGTGTCACCAACACATTCGGAATAGAGGGGCTTCACAGGCTGCGGAAAAACTCAACTCTTTGAAGGGTACGGGCTTTAGCCCGTACATAACTCTTTTGTAATGAGTCCGGCTTTAGCCGCTGAGGGAGCGATTTCTCGCTTACAGAGACTTTTTCCGCAGCCTGTTCAGCCCCTGAGGTACGTTTTGGCCTGGGAGAAAAGCGTACCTCAGGGCCTAATGCTCGCAGGGGCGAGGTAGGCCGTGTCCTACCGGACCCAGGACCGCACCAGCCGCCGTTTACACCGAGGCGGGCTCTTCATTCTGCGGCTGGCTCCAGCGTTGCGGCGTGCTTGCATACTCCCGGGGAGTGCAGTGCACGTACTTCTTGAAGACCGAAGAAAAGTACGCCGGATTGCAAAAGCCGCAGCGGTCCGCCACTTCCGCCACATGCAGCCGCGGGTCGAGCAGCAGCCTCTTGCCCATCTCCACTCTTTGACGGATCAGATACTCTTCGAGCGTCCTCTCCGTCTTTCGGCTGTAGACGCGGCTCAAATGGCCGGCGGAAAGATGCAGCGCATTCGCCAGGTCCTGAATCGTCACCCGAGCCGGATCCATTTCCAGGATCAGACGATGAACCTCATTCACAATCTTCTCTTCGCGCTGACTGAAGATCTGCACGACCAACTGCCGCATCTGCTCCACAAAGCGCCGAAACGCCTCCGCCACCGTGAGCGAACTCGGAGCACTGATCACCGTGCTGATCGCCTGCTCCTTCGCGGCCCGTACCTGGACCGCATCAGCCCCGAGGTTGGTCACCTCCAGGCTCAGGTGTTCGCAGGCCCACGTCAGCAGCCCGCGCGTCTGCTGCATCTGCTCGGTCGTCACCCCTGACGGCGCAGCATGGCTAAGGAACTCACGCACCGCCGACGCCACACCGGCCGGCTCGCCCAGCTGCAAAGCTTTGAACAAACTGCCCACGCCCTCCGTCGGTTCCTGCCGGCGTGTTGTGGGAGCAGCAAAGAAGCTCACAGCCGACTGGCTCGAGTCGAGCGCGGAACAAGCTTCGTGGTAAGCACGCAGCAGCTCGTGGGGCTGGCTATGTGTCAGACTGATGCCGATGCGGGCCTCGGTAATATCCTGGGCGCTCACTGCCCGCAGCACGGCATGCGCCATCTCATCCAGGGACATGCGCTCATGCGCGCTATTGCGAAACTCCTGCCAGGTAAAAATGCACAGCTCCCCCGGCCGCACCGCGCTGCACAGCGTATTTGGCCAACGGCGGCACAGATCCTCCACCATGTGCGAAACGCGGTCGAGCGCCAGGTGATTGCTGATTGCCGGGGGTGCCGACGTCGCTTCTGTCTGCGTATGCATGCGCAGAACCAATAGCCGGTTGGGCATCTTTTCCAAGCCAACCTTGCGCGCCAGGGCCGCTGCTGCGCCGGCCTGGGCATCGTTGGGGCCCGGGGTCTGCCCGGAGAGCAGCAATTCCGCCAGCTCTCGCCGGTCCAGTGCCAGCTCCCGCTCGCGTACCCTTTGAAACTCGCCCATGATTTCCAACCGCTTCCACGAATTGGCGATGTAGCGTGCGAACACCTCCAGCATGCGCACCACTTCCGCGAGTTGCGGCTGGCTCACCACCGTCACTTTGAAGTACGCCTTTTCCAGCTTGTCCAGATCGATGTGCGGCTGTCCCTCGAGCACGGCCCGCACCTGGTCGAACTTCTCCTTCGTGGGCGCCTCGGTCAGCACCTGTCCGCTGAAAAGGGTTCCCAGGTACCGTCCATCGCACAGCACCGGAATGGCGATGTCGGTCAAACCCACATGGCACAGATAGACCTGGGTGGCGCCCGTAGTCCGGCACCGCTGCTTGGCCGGTTCGTCGCTGTGTCCGCAGGTTTGTGCCTGGTAGGCGCCAAACCCATGCACCATGTCGCAGAACGGAGTGCTCGGCGTCGCCCGAACCATGCCCGGCTCGCCAATAGGATGGATCTGCACAAGCGCTTCGCCGGTTGAGGCGGCCACCGGGTGGTGGGGCTCAAACAGGTTCAGATCTTCGGCCCACATCAGCTCCACATTGCGGATGGGACTGGCATCATTCAGCAGCACCAGGATGTATTGAAATAACTCCAGATCCTTTTCAAATTCCTGCTTCATGGTGCCGCTGGAAATAGTCAGTGCCTTGCTCATGTTGCCTGCTTGCATAGGGGTTTGGCTGGGTAAGGATTGCGGCAATAGTACCGCCAAAAGCATACGACCGACTACATCCATCTTTGCCGGATAAATGATCGGTCGATCAGGATCCAAGCGGCGTGGTAATCACATTGGGTAGGGCACGGCCTGTCTCACGGCAGCGAGCAGCCTCGCCGCAGCGAGCAGCCTCGCCGCAGCGAGCAGCCTCGCCGCAGCGAGCAGCCTCGCCGCAGCGAGCTTAGCCATGTCCTTCGTTCGCAGACCAGCGAAGTTTTTGGGGCACAAACAAACAGGTAGGGCACGGCCTTTAGGCCGTGCCAATAAGTCACCCGTCATAAAAGGGCTTTAGTCTCTCAGGTACGGTTTTCCTCTTGGGCATAGCTGCGGCTCGAATGAAAACGAACCTCAGCCTGCAAAGCTCTCCTTAAAAACCGATCGCTATTGCACGGCTCGCCTCGCCACGGCGAGCTCTAGGGTCCGTGTAAAACCGAGCCCAGAGCCACTGAGGTACGCTTTCCATCGACTCGCCACGTTGCCTGGGAGAAGAATGTACCTCAGAATCTAAAGCCATCCCCAAACAATGAAGCTTATTGGTACGGGCCTTGACTACAGGTGCGGCCCTCCGTGACTTTCGTCACGTGACGGATGGCTCGCTCAGGGATGGGCGCGAATGGTGAGTCCACCGTCCACTACCAGGTGCGTTCCTGTAATAAAGGAGGAGCAGGCGGTCGCCAGAAAGACGGCTGCACCGGCAACATCCTCCGGAACCCCCCGCCGCCCCAACGGATGGAGCGCTGCGGTCTCCTCGGCCAACCGCTGCGGGTCATCCGACGACTGCAGGTAGTCTTCCCAAAGCTGAGTATCGATATAGCCAGGGCAAATCGCGTTGACCCGAATATTCCGCTCAGCCAGCTCCAGCGCAAGATTGCGCGTAAGCGCAAGCAAGCCCGCCTTCGAGCAGGCATAGGGGATGGCGTTGGGAAACGCGCTACTGGCGTGAATCGAGCTCATGTTGACGACCGCTCCACCTTCCACTGGGAAGAAGGGAACCAGCGCCTGCGTAAGCAGAAATGGAGCGCGCAGATTCACCGCCATGACCCGCCCCCAGCCTTCCGCCGTTACCTGGTCGAAGGGCAAATCCAGCTCAATGCCGGCATTGTTCACCAGCACATCCACGCGCCCGTAGAGTTGCGCGATGTCCCGGGCCACCCTGGCAATCGCCGCCTCATCCGCCAGGTCTGCTTCGATCAGCCGCGCGCCAGCCATCGCCCCGGCTGCCTTTGTTCCCTGTACGCCATCTCGATCGACAAGAACGACAGAGGCGCCAGCCGAATGAAACGCCTTCGCGATTGCGCGGCCAATGCCCTGGGCGCCCCCGGTTACGACCACCACTTTGGCTGCAAACTGTTGTGGCGAGGGTTCGCTCATCGCGCCTCTTCCAGAAAAATGATTTCCGAACTAAGCGGAGCAGGCAGCGCAACCGCCAGCCCCTCGAGCAGTTTAGACCCGCTGACCGTTTGATCCGGCGCGCTCGCGTCCGCATAGTGGAGGCGATACTTCCGCTCGGCCAACACACCCTGCAACTTGAACGTATGCTCCCCCTCGCTGGCCGTGGACCCGCGGAATGCAAACAAAACACCCGTGCGCCGGATGGGGTCGAAATACTGCATGCCATCCCAATGAACGCCATCGGGGCGCGGGGCTACATGGTAGAGAGATGCATCGCGCACCAGCGGCCGCAGCTTCTCCTTATAAAGAGCGAACTCCGCCTTGGCCGCCGCATGCTGTTCGGGAGTCCACGCATTTGTGTCCTGCATAACCGTGAGCATCCCCATCATCCCGCTGCGCAGCATGTAGCGAAAGTTCTCTATCTTTGGCGCCGGCCACTGCTGCACATAGTCCTCGAGCATGGCAGCCGGCATCAGGTAGCTGGTGTCATAGAATGCGCGCCGGTTAGAGAGCGGATCGTATGTGTCGGTGATGGAGAAGTAGTCTCCGTGCGAGGCGCTGCCGAAGTCGACCATGCGGCCGCCGTCGTTGCACACCTCGAAAAGAAGACCAGGATGCTCTTGCCGCATATGAGAGTAGATGTCGTAATACGCCTGCACCGCGTGGTAGCTCACATCGGTTGAATTGGAAGCGTACGGCATGTTTAGCCCATTGCCCTCCACCTTCGACATCTGCGGGGGAACGGCCGGCGCATGCGGATGGTCGGTGCGCGCGCAGTTCTTGGTGACCAGGTATCCGTCGTGCTCAAGCATGTCGAGGTGATAGTCCGTGATGAGCCGGTTCACCTCACGCTGTGCATACTCCCTGGCCGGCGGGAACCCAAGATCGATGGTTCTTCCTACAAAGTCAGCCGGATGCCAGCCATCAGGCACATCGGCCACCAGCCAGTCTTTGATTTTGGGATCGTTCACATTCAGCGCGCCCGGGTTGGTGTCGACCCCTGCCTGCGTCCAGTCCACCCATATGCCAAACTTCAGCCCAAGCTGGTGTGCCTCATCAACGATCGGGCCGAACCCGTGCGGAAACTTCGTCGGGCTCGGATACCAGTCGCCCACGCCACGAAACCAGCCAGCGTCGACCCCGAACAATTCGAGTCCAAGCTCAGCGGAGTCACGGACCATGCGATGAGCGAGCTTCTCATCGACAAGCATGCCGCTGCCCCAGCTGTTATTCACGAGCGGGGGGTAGTCTTTCGCCTTCCAGGTGATCGGGTTGTTCAGTACTTGCCTCACCCAGGGCCGCAGCACGTTGCCCGCTCCATCCATCCCGCCGCTGAAGCCACCGACAAATACGGTAGGGGCAGTGAAGATTTCATGCGGCATCAGCCGCGTGCGGTAGGGCCCGGGCTCCGGATTTAAACCGACAGCGCCGGAGAGGGAAGAGGCATCGCGTTGCAATATGAGGCGCGTACGCCCGCTGAACTCGATCCCCACATACCAGCCGTCATGAGCTGCATCGTCGCGTTCCACCATGGAAAAGGGAATAACCTCGCGCTCATCCTGATTTCTGGCGTAGGTGCTGGAGCGGCCTGTCCATGTGTAGCCTGCCGGAACGGCGACCTCGTGCGTGCCCACATCCGAGGGTCGCCCCGAACCCTTTTCGACATAGGCATGATGGAGCTGTCCGTCCACGGGAAATCGGAAGCGAAAGCTATCCTGCATGGGCAGCCAGATTTCGGTGCCGGAAAGATTTTCAATCTGTATCCCGTGTTCGATCGGGCCTGAGGTAGCGCGAGCTTCCCATGACCAGCTCAACCGCAGATGCGGCGAGTCGCTCTCGTAAACGAAGGTAGCCTTGCGCGCGGTCACTCTGCTTTCACGGTTGTTTAGCTTCCATTGGAGCAGTAGGGTGTGCCCGTCCTGCTCAATCGAGGGAATCAACGCTTCTGGAGCCGAGTTAGCCCACGCCTTAGCCGATCCCGTTTGCACGCTCAGCAACCGGGGAGCCTGCGCGCCCGCCTGCACCAGGATGGTGGTTTGCGCGGTCTTAATCGAGGCGCTCGTTTGCGCAAACAGTGTTGAGGTGAATAGAAGACCGGCGATCGAGACACCGAAGTCATGGAGCGAAAGGCGCACGGGAAACCTCATATCAAAACAGTTACGGTTGTCGGTCGGGCATTCAAGCGCGGATCCCCACCCGAATTCCATGGCAGGCGAGATGACAAAGTTGATCGGGGTGTCAGGAGTGGTCCACGTCCCAGGTGTTTGTCCACAATCAAAACCCTGAAAAAGATTCGGGTGCCCCATCCTTGAACCCCGCTGTCAGGGTTCAAGGGTGGGATAAACGAACGCTGGTACCGGCATTCGTCTATCCCACCCTTCGCCAAGAGCGCGAAGGATGGAGCACCCGGGGAGTTGTTACGTGCTATAGATCCCAAAGTCAGCCTAGAAGAACAGTCGCAGTCCCAGTTGCATAATACGGCTGCCATTCTTTCCATTGACGCCGCCGAAGGTTGGATCGTCAGGGTTGTTGTCGATGGCCGACTGGCCTGTGCTGGGCGCCGGTCCAAATGTCGGGTGGTTAAAGACGTTCGTGGCCTCCGCGCGGAACTCAAAATAGCGCGCCTCATCGTGACCGAGGGAGAACTTCTTGAGCACCGTGGCATCGGTATTGATGTCTCCAGGTGTCCGCACATCCGGATAGACGAAGGGTGCATTGCTCAGGCTATAGTCGGCCGTGCGCTGGAAGGCTCCCGGAACGAAGATGTTGTCCCCTGTGCCGTTCTGGAAGGCTCCGTTCACGTATACGTCCTTGCTGTAGTTCTTGCTCCTCTGCGCGTATTGGTGAGACGCCAAAGACCAGCGAAGCGCTGCTCCGGGAACGGTTACACCGCCCGAAACCGTGGGCAAGAGAACCGGGACACCCTTAGGATCCCAAACGGTGATACCAGCCACCGCCCAGCCGCCAATCGCGGCATCGAGCAGGTGGCCCCCTAAGCCGTCTGGAGCGCCCAGGAACGTCCGCCCCCTGCCTACCGGCAGATCGTAAGAGAAGCTCACCTTCATGGTCTGTGGCTTCTCATACAACGCCACGCCGTAGCCTTCCTTCAGGTTGTGCGGGTTCTGCAGTAGAGTTTGGTTTCCCGATCCTGCGTGCTGAATGTCCTTCGACTCGGCATTCGTCAGCGTTTTGCGGATCGCATAAGACGCGAGCAAAGTCAGCCCATTCATGTTCCGCGTCTGGATCTGAACGTTGGCGAAATTGGAGAACGACCTGCCCCAGGGCGCTTGTCCCGGGCTTGACTGCGTGTATTGCGGAGAAAGCGCCAGCAATTGATACAGCGACACCGTCGGTTGGCTGGCGAAGGTCTGCGATTGCCCATAGAACGGATTCGGCACCTGTGTCTGTAGCTGACTACCCAGTCCGTAGTACTGAAGCGGCGTGTTGTTCAGGCTCCATCCGGAGGTCGGTATCAGCAGGTGAATACCTCGAATACCCTGGTATTCCGTCGAGATCACCCAATCCTTGCCAACCTGCCGCTGGATACCGAGGCCCCACAGATAATCCTCAGGACTCTGATAATGCGGCAACAGCGCTGACCCACCCTGGTCGGGGTTGGCGGATGCCCCGAAGGTCTGGTAGCCATATCCGGCATTGGTTCTGACCGGCGGATTGAAGCCCAGGTTGGCCCCTGAGGACTGCAGAGGGAACGTGCCCAGGCCGTGGTCGTCGCCCAACTCGCTGATCCAATGTTGGCCGTCGAGCGTAGGTATCTGATTAAACGTGTTGGAGTTGTAGTAGAAGCTGAAGTAGTCCGTCGAGAGACCGTTCAGGCCCTGATAGACATAACCTGCGCTTGCGTGGAGGACTGTTTTGTCATCGATCACATACGAGATGCCGAGACGTGGTTGAAAGTTCAGCCAATCCGTAGTGTAGAGATTCTTCTGCGGATATTCCTTTGAATCGAGCAGCACCGCGCGGCCGGTCGGGCCCTGGCTCAGCCACGCTGGATTGGGCAGCCCGGCCAGGCCCGGCACGGCAGCAGTGACCTGTGCCCAGTTCCAACCGTTGTTCGCTGAGAGCACATTCTTGGCGTTGATGTCGTATTGCAGGCTGCCTTGCGGGTGGCGGCCTTGTCTGCCACCGTCATGGTCCCAGCGCACGCCGAGCTGCAAGGTGAGCTTATTGTTCACCTTCCAGTCGTCCATGCCGTACGCAGCCTGGTTCCAGCCAAAGGGAGTAATGTCCCAGTTGCCCCACTGGAAGAAATTGGAAGAACCGATCAGCAGCTCAGCCAGTGGACTGCCTGTGAGCCCGTCGATGTTGTTCCACGTCTGGTTCGAACCACCACCGGGATTGATCCAGGCGACGCCGGTGTGATCGCCTCCCTTTTCGTGGAAGCGATAGAAGTACTGTTCATAGCCGACCTTGATGGTGTGGCGGCCGATGATCTTTGTCACCGAGGCGGAACCATTGGTGTTCTGGTTGGCGAATGAGTCGAACTCCGACCCACCGACCGGAGTGTAGCCCGGGATGGTAAGGGCCGGAGGAATCTCTTTGGTCGAACGCTCTGGATTGTTCACGAGGAGCGAATCGAATCCCCACGTGGTGGTATCGATGCTGGGATCGGGCAGCGATCCGAGTCCGGAGACGCCGTTCGTGACCAGGTTGCTCGTACCCACACCTACGTGGACGTCCAAAATCATGGTGGGCGAAATCACCCAGTTGTAGAGAAGGCTTCCGCTCCAGTCCGTGTCCTGGGTAATACCTGCGCCTGCGTGCACGAACGGTGCGGGAACAGTCAGAGTAAGGTTCGATCGGCTGATGCTCACATTCACGCGGTGATTGTTGGAAATGTTCTCGTCGAAGCGGGCAAAGAAACGATCGGTCGGGTTCGAAAGACGAATGGTCGAATAGTAGTTATTCGCGTGGTCGCTATTGGCGGACGGGGCATGGTTCGGCGAAGGCCACAGGGCCAGGTACTTGGTGAAGAGTTTGCTCTGTCCGGAGAGCCCAGGGGTCGCCCCTAAAGGAACCTTGTTGCCCGGAAACTGCGGGCGTACAAAATTTCCTGAGTTGTCAAGGGAGCCGTTGAACGGATCGTAAATGTTCGCCAATACCGGGCTACCGTTCTGCTGATTGATGACCGTGTCGGAAAAATCGCCCTGGTGGTTTTGCAGGGTCGGAACGCTGCTTTGAACGTTCTCCGATTGCGAAAATCTCTCGCCTTCCCATCCAAAGAAAAAGAACGTCCGGTTCTTGCCTTTGTAGAAGTGAGGAATGTTCAGCGGGCCGCCCACCGAAACGCCATAGTTGTTTTGATGGAACGCCTGACGCTGCACGCCCAGCGCGTTATTCAGCCAGTCGTTACTGTTCAAGAGCTGATTGCGAAAATACTCGAACATGCGGCCGTGGTAAACATTGGTGCCGCTCTGCGTCTGGATGGTGATGATGCCGCCCGAGTACCGGCCCCTATCGGCCGTGAGTGTTCCGGTCTCTACGCGAAACTCACCGACGCTGTCTGGTGTCGGAATGGAACGATTGCTGCTATTGAACTCGGAATCCTGAATCTGGTTCCCATCCACCGAGATGCTAGTGCCGTTCACCTGGCCACCAGAGAGCGAGTAGCTATTGCCGTGGTTGGCGATCAGGTATCCCTGGTTGCCGAGGCTCACAATGTTGTCGCTGAGCGGCCCTGCACCTTGCACAGAAGGTACGGTCGAGGTCAAGTCGAGCACGTCGCGGTTGAGCTGCGGCAGCTCGGTGATCAGCTTGTTATCAAGCACGCTTGAGGTGGTGGCCGTGTCGGCAGCCAGCAGACTCTCGGCAGCGGAAACGGTGACCGTCTGCTGCACCGAGCCTGGCTGCAGCGTGAAATTCAGGGAGAGGCTGTCGCCGCTGCTGAGGTTCAATTTCGAGCGAAGGATGTCGCCGAAGCCGGCCTTGGTCACCGTCATCTGGTACAAGCCGGGCAAAACCTCGTTGATGACATAAACGCCCGAGCCGTTGGTCGTGGAGGCGTATGGCACACCGGTGTTAGCGTTGGTCGCGCTGACTTCAGCGCCCGGGACGGCGGCCCCGCTCGAATCGGTGATGACTCCGGAAAGGTGCGCGTTCGTCGACTGGCCAAGCACCGTTTGGCTCATGCAGCCGATCAGCAATGCTGCTAGCAAGCTGCTGAGACGGGCTATGCTGAGAAACGTGTGGAGGGTGGAAAGGGGAGTGCATGCGGTCCTATTCTCCATAAAAGGTACCTCTTCAAAGACGGTCCTTTGGCGTCATCTGGAACTCCGGTGTGCGCTCAATTGCGGACGGTCGATGAACGCACTATAGCGATATTCCGTCATCACTGAATGTTTGGATCAGGATTATTCTTTTGTTTAACGGTTCTCGTTCTTAAAGCCGGCTAACGGTTCTCGTTCTTAGCCGTCGAGCCGGGAGAAGCGATGGCAGACGGCTCCTCCAGGTCGATTTGCCGGTCCACCTGCGGCACTTCCAGGGTCTGGACTGCTCCGGAAGGCCAATGGATTTCAAGCGACGCCTTAAGGTCGTCGCCCAAACCGAAGTGAACCCGCAGGTCGCTCGATGACGCATAGCCGACGCTGTTGGCGACGCTTTTTACCTGGGTGCGGCCAGCCGTCTTGCAGATGACTTTCGCTCCAAGAGCCGAACGGTTGCTGCGCCGGCCGCGCAGCTTTAACTGCAGCCAGTGCCGCGCAGGGCTGCGATTCATCCATAACTCGAGGGGGGCGCCGAGCGCGCTCACCGCAACGTCGACGCGGCCGTCGTTATCGAAGTCCGCAAAGGCCGCTCCCCGATGCAGCCGGGGTACGTCGAACCCGGACCCGACGCTAGACGAGGCATCGAAGAACTTTCCCAGTGCATTGCCCAGAACGCGGTTGGGCTGCGGTTCGTTGACGTCCAGGCCTCCGCCGGCGATGAACAGGTCAAGCCAGCCATCGTTGTCGAGATCGACCAACCCGCAACCCCATCCGCTCCACGGGCGGCTCAGAGCCAGCAGGCCGGTAGCGGCGCTGCGGTCGTCGAAGGTGCCGTCTCCGTTGTTGCGAAACAACTCGAACGTTTCGCCGCGCAGTCCCGTGACGACGATATCCGGACGGCCGTCTCCGTCGATGTCGCCAAAGTCCGCACCCATGCCCGAGATCAGGTGACCGTCCGCGTTGTAGGCCACCAGGTTCTCCAGGCCGGCTTCCTGCAGCTTGCCGTTCAGGTTGCGTAGCAACAGGTTGGGCGCATTGTCATTGGCGACGAACAGGCCAGGACGTCCGCTGCCATCGAAATCCGCCACCGCGATGCCCATTCCTTTGCCCAGCACCTTGGCCAAACCAGTTGCGCGGCTCATCTCGGTAAAGGTGCCATCGCCGTTGTTGTGGTAGAGCAGCATGGGTTCGGAACGATAATTATCCGGATGACAATAGGTGCGCTGCGCGGGATCCAGGCCCCCGCAAACCGGGTCGCCGCCGGCATCCCAATCGCAGTAGTTCGAAACGAAGAGGTCGAGTTTGCCATCGTTGTCGTAGTCGATCCACGCGGCGGCGATCGACCACAGCTTGCGCCCGCCCGCGTCGATGCCTGAGACGCCCGCTGCCTGCGTCACATCGGTAAAGGTGCCGTCGCCGTTGTTGCGGTAAAGGGTATTTCCGTGCACGCCGGCGACGAAGATGTCTTCGGCTCCGTCGTTGTTGTAGTCGGCAATCGCGGCGCCCATGTCGTATCCGCGACCCTGTACGCCGGCGCGCATGGTCACATCGGCGAAGGTGCCGTCGCGATTGTTTCGGTAGAGGCGGTTGTAGAAGCCGGGGTTGGTCTTGTGCAGCGAAGGAAGTTCTGCGCCGTTCACGCAATAGAGGTCTGGCCACCCGTCGTTGTCGAAGTCGATCACGCCCAGGCCGCCGGGCAGGGTTTCCACCTGGTATTTTCTGCCGGTGGCTCCGTTGTTCAGGATGAAGTCGATGCCGGATGCAGGAGCGGTGTTTATCAGGCGGATCGAAGAAGTATTCGCTTGCTGGGCGAATGCGGGGAGCAGACTTCGCCTGCAGCACAAGGCGGCTGCCGCCATCCGGCTGAATTCACGTCGATTCACGTATTCATCCTATAGGTGTCGTGGATGTGGGAACGGGGATCGTTGTAGCCTGCATTTGCTTACGCGGTTGAGAACGATAGAGAAACGCGGCATGAGATCGCCTGGCAGGGGAGTGCAACAAACCTGCGGGTGCCCCATCCTTCGCTTTTTGCGAAGGGTGGGATACCACGACCTTGTTTGTTGAGATTTGTAGCGTGGAGATTTGTGGCTGGGGCACCCTTGCTGCAAAAGCACCGTGAAGGATGGGGCGCCCGTCCAGTTCCCGCCAGAGTTTGCAAGCGGTAGGGAATGAGGCGGGTTTGTCGTTCCCGATTGCGGGAAGCTCTATTCCTGGTCGCGATGCGAGCTTTGCTGATACGTCTCAGACAGTTGGCGAGCGGTTGCAAAGGCTTGCGCGGCCTCCGTCGGCCGGCCTGCTTTGCGCAGCAACGCGCCGAGCAGGGAATGTAGATTTCCCTTCTGGTCGGGATAGCCACCGGCAAGCACCGGCTCCAGATGCTGCAATGCCTCCGCGGGATTGCCCACCTGGGAGAGAGCGGTCGCCAGACTGATCTGTGTCCCCGCATCATGCGGATCCTGCTCGGCGAGCGTTTTTAGCTGAGGCAGCGCATCGTCATACCGGCCTTGCTCCATAGCGATGCGCGCAAGGGTCTGCTTTGCTTCGTAGCGATGCGGATCCAATTGCAACGCCGCTTCGGCATTTTGGGTTGCGCTTGTAAAGTCTCCTGAAGCCACCTGGGCTTCCGCCAGACGCTCCAGCAACTTCGGATCACCATTACGCATCGCGAGTGCAGCCTGATATTCCGCGATGGCCGCGGCCGTGTTGCCCTGCATACGGAACAGCACATCCCCACGAATCAAATGCGCCATCGCCAGGTTGCCACCTGACTCTCTGATCTGTGCGTCCACTTTGGCCGCCTCATCTGCATAGCACCACGAGAGCAGGAATCGCGTATATACCGTTTGTTCGCGCGCAGCCAAGCCTCGTTCCAAACCCCGCTCCAGACCTCGCTCGGGCCCTCGCTCCAAGACCCGTTCAAGGGCAGGAATTGCCTGATGGCATTGCCCCACTTGTGCCAAGGCGATACCACGCTTCAACCAGGCATTCAACGACGCGGCGCTGTCGTTGCGCGGAGGCTCCGTGTGCGCGACGGCTGGCGCCTTAGCCTCAGTGAGGGGATTGCCCGCAAGCATGGATGCAACCAGCTTCGCCTGGGGATCGAGAGGATCGACGGTGAGGGCACGGTCCACATGCTGCTGCGCTGCGGCCGCGTCGCCAGCCTTGAAATCCGCAAGCGCCCATTCACTCCAGATACCCGGTGCTTGTGCATCAAGCTCGGCCGATTGCTGTAACAATGCACGCTGCTTCATGTCGCCTACTGCGTAGGACCGCGCTTGCAGTCGATACTCCGCGGCGAGCCCTGCCTGGGAGCTCCGCAGCTGCGCGGCCAGTTGGCGAAAGCGTTCGAGCGTGTATTCGATCCATGCTTCCGTTGCGTCGGCCTTGTCTTGTGCGACGTCCACTCCCTTCATGAGCGACGTGGCTGCCTCGTCAAAATGCCCAAGCTGTGTCTGCGCTTCGCCGGCGTAGGCGTAAGGGATATCTTCCTTAGGGCGCAGTCTCTCGGCTGTAGTCAGAAATCCGATCGCTTTTTGCGGATTGCCGGTGCGCAGCAGATCAATGCCCAACAGCAGATTCACAAAGTAGTCGTGCGGATCGAGCTTCCATGCCTGCTGCAGCAAGGGCAGGGCATGCGTGTAGTCCGCCTGTTGATGGAGGGCAAAGCCGCGATGGAGCAAGCTGGTGAACGGGTTTTCCTGCTGTTGGGAAAACGCCGGGACCGGCAACAGGAACAGTACAGGCAGCCAGAGCAAAAGTTTTCGCCGCATCATCCCCAACCGACCCATCCCTCTGATCTCCCTCCGCAGAATAGCCTTTCACCGATGTTTCGGGCCATCTGCTCGTGTTCGCAAAGCAAACACAAGCGGCCTGATTGAACGGGAGTTTGTTTGCGGGGATAGGACTGCATTTCTCACCATCAGGAAGGAGAGGAGCGGCGAGGCTCTGTTGTTCGGTGGCAGGCTGCGCGACAAACCTGCGGGTGCCCCATCCTTAACGGTGCTTTTCCGGCAAGGGTGGGAAGCCACAAATCTCAACGCACACCGTAGTGGTATCCCACCCTTCGCAAAAAAGCGAAGGATGGGGCACCCGGCTTTTCCCAGCTTGCTGCGGGACTGGAGGCGATGAGCACCCCACAACTAAATTGTCATCTCGACCGGAGCGTTAGCGACCTGTCCCGGCTTGCGGTGGAAGTGGAGAGATCTGCGGTTCTCTTTTCAGGACAAGCAATGTTCGTGGGAAGGCCGACTAAAGCAATTTTCGCAATGCCGGCCCGGCCTACTCTAAGTAGTTTTGAACGAAGCTATCGGACGGCAGGCCCATGCTGCGCACTTTGCCTCGCATTTTCAAGGCAGCAGCATGGTCCATGCCGCCGCCGATGGACACCAAATACACGTCACTCTTGCCGTGAGGGCTGAACACTTCGACCGTTAGATCCGGGTGGCGGGCGGTGATCTTGGCCACCATCGCGGCGGCCGCCTCCTGACGCCTGTAGGTGTAGGCAATCACACGCCAGACAGAGCGACCGTTCGCCGCCGGAACGGCAGTCGCTGTCGGTCCAGCCTGCGCGGTGGCTGGCGCAACAACCGGCCCCTGCGCAGGGGCCGGCGTTGTGGAGCTATCCGTGGGCGCAGGCTTGGACGTGGGCCGCAAAATCATCCACGAAATAATTGCCAGCACCGCCACAACCGCCAACGCCAGGTAAAGCGGCAACCCGGTCCGCTTGGTGACCAACGAATGATCTTCCGCATCCATTGCGGGTTCCGGCTGCTTTTCTTTAGCGATGGGTGGGGCGACGGGTGGGGCAACTGCTCGCGTGGGCGCCGACGCCGGAGCAGGGCGCGGTGCGGGCGCCGGACGAGTCACCTTTGGTGCAGACTTCTCGGCGGTTTTGCCAACTGCAGGCACAGGCATTGGTGCGGAGGCAGGCACAGGCGCGGACTCAACCACTGCGGCTGCCGGTTTGAGCGCATTCGCGACCTGGGCGAGCGTCCAGCGCCCTGCGAACGTGTTGCGCACGATCTCGGCGAACGGCGCCGGGATGCGATTGATCTGTGCATCGGTAGCAGAGATACCTTTCCTTTGCGTGAACGCATGGAACAGCGTCGCGCCGATACCCGCCACATCATCGGCCTGGCTAGCCAGGGTCGCCTGCAGGCAATCGCTGCGCAGCTTGACTGTCTCCTCGGTCGCGAGCACGCTGGCCGCTTCCACATGGCCGTGCGACATGCCCTTTTGGTGGATCGCCGTGAGCGACCCTACCAGGGCTTCGGCAACTTCTCGAGCATCCTCGGCGGAGAGCGACTGACCTTCCAGGACGTCGCCAAGGTTCTGCTCGATGTGCTCCATCACGGCATAGACAAATAAGGTGTTGTCGAGGTTGACCTGGCCTACTTTGAAAATCGTGACGAGGTTCGGATGCTTGATGCCTTCCGCGGCCCGGAGCCTGTCATGGACCTCGTCCGCGTCAGTGAGCGCCTCGGTAAGGCTAATGGTCGCCTGAGTTTTTTGCGGGTCGCCCGCCTCGGTCTCAAACCAAGCGCTGCGGCCTTCAGATCGCACCAGGCGGCGCAAAGGATGGCGCCCGTCGATCGTTTGCCCTTCCAATTCATTCCAGAATTGCATAATTTCCTTGTGTCCCAAAAAGTGAGGGTAAGTATGAGAGTGACGGCGAAGGCCCTGCACTCCAGATCTCACAATGAGATGACCATGGCGATGCAATGGCTGTCCACGTTGCGTGGCGCATTCCCCAACCTCGGGTAACGTACGTTTCGTTAGGCTGCGAGGTTGGGCAGGTCAGAGCGGAACCCTCGAAGAATGCTTGCCTAGGAACGCAGGGCAGCCCGGTGATGCCGGGCTGCAATCAGCTTACGCGATTTTTTCGATGTTGGGCTTTTGCGCCATGCTGGTGCGCGCCAGCATGGCCATACCCTCACGAGCCATTTCCCGGGCCATTTTGCGCAGCTCTTCAGGCCGTTCGTTATGGATGGCGGTGAGCTGTTCGAGTGCGGCGGCAGCGCGTAGCTTGGCCACGCCCTGGAAAGCGATCTCGCCCGAATTGCCGCAAGTGTGCAGAATGCTGTCGGAGGTGATTTTGAAAACGTCGTCTCCCTGGATGACGAAGGCCACGAAATATTTTTCTGGCGAAGGAACGGGGGGTTGGGATGCCATGAGCACTTCCTTAGATGATTTCAGACTACAGTGCAGGACGGTCTCTTTGCTTGCGCGGCCAGACAATACACTCTCTTTGGCATACAAGATCCGCGTGCATGGATGCAAGTGGATTGAGCGTTTCACACCCACGAGGGAACCGAGTTTGACTACCCTGCTGAAAAAAGTCGATAAAGCACTGCGGAAGCGGCAAATTATTTTTTGCCGAAGCACGCTTTCCACAAGGGAGCGCCCCACGTTCCAATGGCCAGCAGAGAGCCGAACAGCACGACTGCGTCTATGCTCTCACGTCCTTCGCGTGACCAATACACGTTTGCCAGGTTCAGCCACAATGCGAACTCATCGAGCGTGAGCGCCGCGCCCACGCCGTAGAGAATGGCCATGAACCGGCTGGCAAAAATGGAGGCGGGTGTCGCGCTCGATCCCACTTCATTGATGTAGCCGTAGCCAACGCCAAGCAGAATCAGGATGCCCCACACCAAATGATGGATGTGACGGCCCCCCATGGTGACGTATTGGAACGGACCGATGTGATGCTGGATGGAAGCGACCAGCAACCGCACAGCCAGGAACGTGATGAAGAAGCTGATCGAGGCCAGAAAGTTCCGCCGGTGCGGAAGGTCGGGCAGGTTGTCGTGGAGTATGAGGCCCAGGTTCGTGAGATGGAGTAGCAACAGCATCGTTGCCGTTACCGCCACGATGAAGATCAGCAGGATCCACGCGCCTGTCACATGCATAGGCTATTAATAACAGCGTTCAGGAAAAGAGAAATTCCTTCGTGCGCAGATCCTTGATGGTGTCGCGCAGCTTGGCGGCTTTCTCAAACTCGAACTTCTTCGCGGCTTCGCGCATGTCCGATTCCATCCTGACGATGTGCGCGTCCAGTTCCTGCTGCGTGGCGAACTCGGGGATCCCATCGTCCTCGCTGGTGAGATCGGCATACTCAGCCTTGAGAATATGAACCAGGGACATATCGAGCGAACGGCTAATGGAGGCAGGAGTGATGCCATGCTCCTCGTTATAGGCCCTTTGCACTGTCCGTCGGCGGTCGGTTTCGTCCAGGGCCCGGCGCATGGAATCAGTGATCTTATCGGCGTACAGGATGGCGCGGCCGCTCAGGTGGCGGGCGGCACGGCCAATCGTCTGGATGAGAGAGCCAGAGGAGCGCAGGAATCCTTCCTTATCCGCATCGAGAATCGCGACCAGCGAAACCTCGGGTAGGTCGAGCCCTTCGCGCAGCAGGTTGATACCGATCAGCACGTCGTACTCGCCGCGGCGCAGATCGCGCAGCAGGCGCACCCGTTCCAGGGTTTCGATTTCCGAGTGCATGTAGCGGCATTTGACCCCGACCTCGGCATAGTATCCGGCCAGGTCTTCTGCCATGCGCTTGGTAAGCACGGTGACCAGAACACGTTCGTCGCGCTCCACGCGGAGGCGAATCTCGGCCAGCAGATCGTCGATTTGTCCACGAATGGGACGGATCTCGACTTCCGGATCGACCAGGCCCGTGGGCCGGATGATCTGCTCCACGACCACGCCTGACGATTTGGTCAGCTCGTAGGGCCCGGGAGTAGCGGAGACATAAATTGTCTGGTGAGCGCGCGACTCGAACTCTTCGAACCTGAGCGGCCGGTTATCCATGGCCGAGGGCAGACGGAAGCCGTAGTCGACGAGGTTCTGCTTACGCGAGCGATCGCCGTGCCACATGCCGTGAAGCTGGGGAACGGTCGCATGGGACTCGTCGATGAAGACCAGATAGTCGCGGGGGAAGTAATCGAGCAGGGTCGGCGGTGGCTCGCCCGGCAGACGTCCGGAAAAGTGGCGCGAGTAGTTCTCGATGCCATGGCAATAACCCATGGACTTGATCATTTCGAGGTCGAAACGCGTGCGCTGGTGGATGCGCTGCGACTCCACCAGCCGTCCTTCGGATTCCAGTTGCTTTTCCCACACTTCGAGCTCTTGCAGAATGGAGTCGACCGCGGTCTTCTTCCGCTCCGGCTGCACCACGTAATGCGATTTGGGGTAGATGGGCAGGCGTGCGTACCTCTGACGGACGGTTCCGAAGAGGGGATCGATCTGTGACAGCTCTTCGATCTCGTCGCCGAAAAGTTCGATGCGATAGGCCATTTCATCGTAGGTGGGGAAAACCTCGATGACGTCGCCCCTGACGCGGAACGTGCCGCGGCGGAAATCGGCCTCGTTGCGCTCGTACAGTATTTCGACCAGGCGTCGCGTAATGTCTTCGCGCCTGATCTTCTGGCCCTTTTCGAGCAAGAGCAACATGCCGTAGTACGCTTCTGGCGAGCCCAGGCCGTAGATGCAGCTCACCGAGGAAACAATGATTGCGTCGCGCCGCTCAAAGAGCGAACGGGTGGCGGAGAGGCGCAGCTTGTCCAGTTCCTCGTTGATGGTCGCTTCCTTCTCGATGTACAAGTCGCCGGAAGGGATGTAGGCCTCTGGCTGGTAATAGTCGTAATAGGAGACGAAGTATTCCACCGCGTTGCCGGGGAAAAACTGCTTGAACTCGTGGAAGAGCTGTGCAGCGAGCGTCTTGTTGTGCGCCAGGATCAGGGCCGGGCGATTCGACTGCTCGATGATCTTGGCCATGGTGAACGTTTTGCCCGAGCCGGTTACGCCGAGCAGGGTCTGGTGCTGCTCGCCGGCGGCCAGGCCGGAGACGAGTTCCTGAATGGCGCGGCCCTGGTCACCACGGGGACGGTAATCGCTGACTAGCTGAAAATCCATGGATGCCTGTGTTTCACGAGCGGTGCGGCGACCCGATGTGGTGGCCGCCTGCTATTCGATGCAGGAGTCTGACAGAACGCTGCGGACTCTTCGATTATAGCTGCGCAAATCACATCCGGCGAAGGCAACAGCGGTGTACGGTTTGTCGCATCCCTCAATGCCCGGGTGGGCGATTCAAGCCCGCTTTTGGCTTGAGTGGGGTCTCGTTGCTGCCGGTAGGAAAGTTTTTTCGTAGCGGGTGGTGGTTGCGCTCGGGAACTAGATCCGTGGCAGGGGAGGGTATGCCACGGAGTCATGTCCCAGACGTTGCGCGAGCACGATGAGAACGCCGATACCGGCGCAAAGGAGCAGAATGATGGGGAGGAAGATGAGCGGTGGAAGCACGGTGCGCGCCGGCCTTGCCGCGGAAGCATCTTCATGCAGACGGCCACCGACGATCACCACGCGGCCGCCGACGTTGGCGTTGCCGGTCAGTGTAACGTTGCCACCGAACACCAGGACATAACCAGCCACCGTCCCATTGATAAAGGCATGGCCGGCGAAGACGCGCAGGCTCCCGGTAGTACGCCCCTCGATGTCAACGGAACAGAGAATACAGCTGGCATTGTGGCCTCGTTGATCTACGGGGACAACGAGGTCCCGCCCAAAGTGGACGATATCCATAGAGGCCTGGCCCACTGTGGGCAGAGGCGCCACCAACAACAGCATGCAAAGAGCAAAGCACCGTGGAAGCATTCTTGCGGATTCCTCGGGGGGAGTAAGTGCTATTTGATCATCAGAATTTTTTATTAAGAAGTAACAAAGCAGTGTCCATCCTCGCGGAGTTCCTGTTTTGGGCTCGTTTCGCCCGGCACACGCTCCGGGTGACCACCCGCGTGACAATGCGGTAAGGTGAGAAGTGATGGTCTCCGATGGTTTTTTCAAGCGGCGTTTCGCTGCGGTTTTGTTTCTTGTCGCCTGCCTGCTTTGCGTCCCCTGCACCGAAGCCGCGCCGATTTTCGGCTACAAGGTCGTAGCCGAGTATCCCCACTCGACCGATAGCTACACCGAGGGATTTCTCTATCTGGATGGCCTTTTCTACGAAGGCACGGGCGAGGCCGGCCATTCGAAACTGCTTGCCATTCAGCCGGAGACCGGCAAGCCGCTGCAGAAGGTGGACCTGGCGGCCACAGTACTTTGGGGAAGGCATTGTCGATTGGGGACCGAATCTTTACCAGTGGACGTGGCAATCGCACATCGGCTTCGTATACGACCGCTTCAGCTTTAGAAAATTACGAGAGTTCACTTACACCGGCGAAGGCTGGGGCATGACCCATACCAGCAGCGAGCTGATCACCAGCGACGGCACAGCCACGCTGCGTTTCCGCGATCCCCAGACTTTCAAGGAAACGCGCTCCATCGTGGTGAAGGATGGAGACAAAACCATCGACCAGCTCAACGAACTGGAGTTCATCAAGGGCGAGATCTACGCGAACGTATGGCACGCAGATAGGGTCGCGCGCATCAGCCCGCGCGACGGCCACGTGATCGCCTGGATCGATCTTTCCGGTCTCTTGCCGGACGATCAGAAGGTCAACGCGGAGTCCGTGCTGAACGGAATCGCTTATGACGCCAAGCGCGACCGTCTGTTTGTTACCGGCAAACAGTGGCCCATGGTTTTTGAGATCAAGGTTGTTGCTCGCGGTGGGAAGTCTGGCTTGCGTTGAGGTTGCTTGTTTCGCTCTGTGAGGGCAATTGTTTTTGTTGATTTAGGTGGAAGGAAGACCTGTGGGCGCTCCCGTGAAATACTTTGCGGGGCAGCTGCCGAGTCGATCGATCCGCTGCGTTCACCGGAAATAGAAGAGGAGATACCTACGAATGAGTTATGAACCGAATGCCAAGCGGTACGACGGAGCGCTGTTTCGCAGGTGCGGTCGATCGGGCATCGTGCTGCCGCCAGTTTCGGTCGGGCTGTGGCAAAACTTTGGCGGTGCAGACGTTTTTGAGAGAGGCAGGGCTGTCGTTCGCAGGGCGTTCGATCGCGGTGTGACTCACTTCGATCTGGCCAATAACTATGGGCCGCCGTATGGATCGGCGGAAGAGAACTTTGGCGAAATCCTCAGAAAGGATTTTCGCGGCCTGCGCAATGAGCTGTTGATTTCTTCAAAGGCAGGCTGGGATATGTGGCCCGGCCCCTATGGTATTGGTGGCTCGCGCAAGTATCTGCTGGCGTCGCTTGACGAGAGCCTGGAACGCATGGGCCTCGAATACGTCGATATCTTTCTATTCGCACCGTCCGACCATGGATGTACCTCTCGAAGAAACCATGGGAGCGCTCGCGCATGCTGTGCGCCAAGGCAAGGCGTTGTACGTGGGTATCTCGTCCTACAGTCCGGAGCGGACACGCAAGGCAGCGAGAATTCTAAAGAGTGAAGGCGTTCCGCTGCTCATCCATCAACCGTCTTACTCGATGTTCAATCGGTGGGTGGAGAAGGAACTGCTTGCGACGCTGGAGGAATTGGGCGTTGGCTGTATCGGGTTCTCTCCGCTGGCGCAGGGACTGTTGACCAACAAGTACCTCAAGGGAGTGCCTGAGATTTCTCGTGCCAAGGACGAGGGGTCTTTCCTGAAAGGCTTTTTGAGCGACGACAATCTGAAACGGGTGCGCGCGCTGAACGACATTGCCGCCGGACGCGGACAGACACTGGCACAAATGGCCATTGCCTGGGTTCTGCGTGACCAGCGCGTGACCTCTGCGCTGATCGGAGCACGTAACGTGCAGCAACTCGATGACTCGCTCGACGCGGTCAAAAAGTTGGAGTTTACCGAGGCGGAGTTGAAAGAGATCGATCGCTACGCACAGGAAAGCGATATCGATCTTTGGAAGGACGCCCGCGAGGGAACCAATTGAGGCAGGTTGCGGAAAAGGTCGATACAGTGACTTTTCCGCAGCCTCTAAAAGCCCGTACCCTTCAAAGCAGAGTGGGGGAAAGCAAACCGCAGATCTCTCCACTTCGCTACGCTTCGGTCGAGATGACAATTCAGTTTGGGGTCGGGCTTAGTGTTTACGCGGATTTTTCAGTCCCTGAGGTGCGTTGTTTACGCGGAGATTCACGGGAATCCGACGGAAAGCGTACCTCAGGGGCTTAAAGCCCGTCCAGTCTGGACGTGTTGATGGCACGGCCTAAAGGCCGTGCCCTGCCTGATCGACGATGTGTTCACGATGCAGGCTGAAGCCGTGCTCTTCGTTAACAGCCGTCCTGCCTAGCTTCCGATGTGCTTACGATTCGGCCAACGATGACGTTCAGACCGGGTCAGGGAACCACCGCGACCGGGGCCCGCCAGAACGTCGCCTTCTTTCCGGTTGGGTCCAGTACAGATATCTGGCAGTCATACTGGCCCGGCGAGAGTTGATTGAGCGGGATACTGAAGTTGAAGGGCATGGTCTGCAGGCGGTTGTTCAAACCTTGCTTGATCTCCAGGGGTTGCGATTCGAAGGCCTTCGTTTCGCCGTGGTAAAGGCTCACAAAGGCTACGAGCGGCTGAGCCGTCGTAATGCCCTGCTGGTAGGCCTGCAGATAGACATACATGTTTTGGTTCTGACGAAAGACACGGGTTACACTCGGAATCAGTTTCTGCCCATTCTGTACGAGCGGATTTGCGCCCTCCTCTTTCTCCCTGTCCTTATCCTTCTCTGCGCTAAAGAGCGCGTCTTTCAGTGCGACCCGCTGGCTGCTCAGCACAACAGAGCTGATGGGGATGCGGGCGATCTCCTTATTCAGATTCGGAATAATAAACGTCGTCTCGTATGTGCCGATGCGGCCAGTCTCGTCATCGCGGGCAAGAAATTTGATCAGGTATTTGCCCGGCAGAAGCGTAAAGCCAGTGTCGTATTCGATGGGCCGATGCGCGAGCTCGGCGGCGGTTGCGTCCGACAGCTTGATGTTGACGTTGTCGCGCACGTTGGTCACGGTTCCGCCGCCGACGAGGTCTTTGACTTCTCCCACGAAGTCGATGAGGGTGTGCTCAGCGCCGCCGCGCTTGGCCAGGGCTAACTCCCGGCCGGGAATCTTAACAATGATGGGCACGAAATATTCAGCTCGATTGAGCTGAAAGTGATCGATCTCCATCGCGATGGAGAGCTCGGTGATAGGGTCTTCGAGCAACAGAGCGTCTTCTAGCTGACGCTCTTTGTCGACCACGCTGAAGCGGCTGAACTCCTTCTCCGCATAGTATCCCTGGCGGTAGTTGAGGTTCGCTGTGGCGTCTTGCGTGAGAGAGATTTTCACTCGGCGGAATCTTCCATTTCTCGCCGTGTTGCTGGTGTAATACCCGATCACGTAGTAGTCAGAGATGGCCTGCTGTGCCTGCACGATGCCGCGCGTGAGGTCGTTGTTATCGAACAGCGCTTTGCCTCCGGTGTCTCCGGCGAGCGCGAAAAGCGTGTCCTGCGATTGCTGAAAGGCGTTGGTTGTGGCCTGGGCCGCGGCGCCCGAGTACACGCCGGCATTGCCAGGTGAACCCTGGGTGGCATCTCCCAGCGGAGCTTCGGCCACCAGGCCACGGGCATCGATCGGCCAGAAGGAAACACCGGCGCGAATGGCGGCGTCGACCGTGGCATGTAACTGTGCCTGATTGTCGATGCCGTTCAGGCGAAGCCCACCGGCGAAATAGATGAGCTGCTTCTTTTCATTGAGCGTTCCAAGTATTTTGGCCGCTGTTTGCAAGGCAGAAAGCTGACGATCGGTGTTGAAGACGTTGAACTCGCTGTCGTCTTGCCCAAAGGCCGCGCCGGTGTCGGCGCTGCTCGCATCGTCGATGGTTTCGGCGCTGCCTTGGCCCTCGCCCACGATGAGTGTTTCGAGGATGCTGAGCAGCTTGTTGCGATCGGCGGTGAAGTCCTGCAGGATGTCGACCGAACCACCCTGATAGCGCAGGATGGAGACGAGATCGACGGTGGTCAACTGCGTGCGAATGAACTGCTGCGCTGCCTGCAGTGCGCGGAGCTGATCTGCCGGACTCATCGCGGGCATGTCGAAGTACAGTGCGAGCAGACGGCGATTTCGATAGCGGCTGCTCTCGGGATCTTCGGGCTTTACCTGCGTTCGCGTCAGTTGCTTGTATAGCTTGATGGCTTCGGTGCCGGGCGCGGCCACGGGCACAGGCGCTGCGTTGGCGGTGAGTTCCTGGTGTTCGCAAAAACGGATGGTCTGCGGAGCGCCATCTTCCGTAAGGGCAAAGTCTTTGGCGGTGAGTCCCGGGATAAAGTTACCCTGCTTATCTTTGACGACAACCGTTTCGACCACCAGTTGCGACTTCACCGAGAGCGTATAGGGTTGATCAGAGCCAGCCGGCTTGTTCTGACCGATCTGCTGGGCCGCCGCGAGCGCGACGGCCGTGAAGAGCGGGATTGCCCAAAAGCTTCTCATCTCAGAATCTAAGGCGCAGCGTTGTCTCCAGGCTGCGCATTGGGTTGGCGGAAAGCGGAAGACCGAATTGTGTGCTGTTTACGGTTGGGTTCCAGCCGGTGAAGACAGGGTGGTTCAGCAAGTTGGTTGCATCGATGCGGGCATCGAGAAAGAAGCGTCCCGTGGGGCGGAAAGTTCGCGCCAGAGAAGTATCGAGGGTGAACTGGCTCGGACCCGTGATGGAGTTTCTACCGGCAAAGCCCCATTGTCCTAAGGCAGGTGCCGTGTACGCAGCAGTGTTGAGGTGCGGACGGGCTTGCGATGTGTAGATGGGGACGCCGGTGAGATCGGGACGGATGGTGCCGGTGAATCCTGTTCCGGGAACGGCGGCAAGGTAAACCGGAGTTTCTGGTAGCCCGGTGCCGGCAGTCACCTGCGTGAGTACGGTCCACTCTTTGAGCAGCCTTCCAGGCCAGCCACCGATCAACGTTCCGCCACCAAGGCCTTCGCCGGTGGAGTATTGCACCTGCAGGTTAAGCAAGTGACGTTGATCGAAACTGGAAAGCGAACGTTCGCCATGCAGGTTCAACCAATTCTGCGCGATCGCCGGCGTCGAGGAGACTTCACCTTGCGCGCTGGTGGAAGCGGTTCCGCCGGAGGTTTGTCCCGAGGAATTTTGGCCGCCGCCTTGAGTTCCTCCGCCTGAAGGACCTGGAGAACTTTGACCCTGGGCGCTGCCAAGCACATGACCCTGGCCGCCGAGGATCGCATCGTCATCGATCGACTTTGAGAAGGTGTAGAGCAGGGAAGCGGTAAAGCCGCTGCGTAGCCGGCGGCGTAGTTGTACCTGGCCCGATTGCCTTGTGGAGTCGCCGCCCGAAGTTTCATAGACAAAACCCGCCTGGCAGTCAGCGCACGGGTTCGCAGCGCCGATGGGATAGGTGTTGGGGAGGAACTGCTGCGGCCCGCGCGTTCCTTTCACTCCGAGGTAGGTTGCAGTGAGCTGCAACGCGAACGGCAGATCGCGCTGCACCGCCAATTGCCAGGTCTGTGCATAGCCAACCCTGAAGTCAGGATCGACCGCGAAGGTGTTTGTGGTGATCGAGGGGCAAGGGGTGAAGCCGTTGGCCAGGGTAAGTGGACATTTAACGCTGTTTTCGATGCTGAGGCTCTTGGAGAGCGGCGACTGCTGAGCAAGCAAGAGAGCAGAGGATTGGTAGACCGACGTGTCGTCGTAAATGCCGTAACCCGCTCGGACAACAATGGTCGAAGCGGGTATGGGTCTCCATGAGATACCGACACGCGGTTCAAAGCCGCGTTTGTCCGGCCGTATGAGTGAACGGGGATAGTGATTGCCGGTGAGTAATCCGACAGGGTCTGTAGCGAGGACAGCAACGACGTCAGAAAACCCCGGAGCCACGTCGAGGTTTACCAGGCGGTCCTTCAACTCCGTAATCGGCGCACCGTATTCCCAGCGCAGGCCGGCATCGATGGTGAGGTTCGGCATGATGCGCCAGTCGTCTGTAGCGTAGAGGTCGTAGGCCGTCTGGCGAAGGTATTTATCCGCGTTACCGAAGGCGACGGAACTGGTATCTGGTACGCCGAGAAGAAAGTCGGCGAGATCAGAGCCGCTGGTGGTTGCGCCGTTTACCGTGCCTTGGGTTGCCGCTCCGGTAAAGGTGAATGTACCGCGCGGATCTTGCTGGAAAAAATCGTTGTACTGCTGCTTGCGCAGGTCGCCGCCGAGAGTGAAGTTGTGACGGCCACGGTAGAGGGCTACGGAGGCGGAAAAGCCATCGGTACGGCTACGATTGAAGGAGCTTTGTTCATCGGTGAGCGTAGTAATGCCGCTCGAAAAGGCGAGGGTGGGCGGACCCCAGTTCGCGGGATCCTGATTGTTGCCGGTGATGCCGGCTTCGCCCGAAATGTTCTGCCGATTTTCAAAATACGGCACAGCATTGGTGCGCAGCCGGCTGAACTGGTAGCCGCCGTAAAAGAAGAGGCTATGGCTGAAGCGGTGTGACCAATGGATGTTGGTATTGATGCCGAGGGCGGCGGTCTGGTCGGTGAAGGCAAAAAGGTTGCTGATGCTGGCTCGCGTGCTTTGAAAGTTGAAGCTCCCGTAGACTTCGTCTTTGCGCCCGATCGTCTGGTCGAGGCGCGACTGCAGAGCGTCCTGATGGTTGCTGTTGAGAATCGGTACCTGGTAGTTGTAGAGTGCGTTGCCGGCAATGTCGGGCGCAGGATAAAGCTGTAACAACGACTGTGCTTGAGAGCTGACGGGCACTACGTTGCCGGGGAAGGGCTGGCCTGTCGCCGGATCATAGACGACAATCGGTTGACCCAGAGGATTGACCAGTCCCGAGAGGTCGCCGGAGCGCTCGGCTTCAGTGGGCACCAAGCCAGACTCGGTGTCGGCGGTACGATCGCGGGTCCATTCATAAGCCACGAAGAAGTCTGGCCCACGCGGCAACACGTGCGGAATTCTGATGGGGCCGCCGAGCGTCAGCACGCCGGTAATGCGATTGTAGAAGGCCTTTGGAGTGTTCAACCCACTGAGAGAATACGGCCTCGCGTTGAGGGCAGAGTTATCGTAGATCGCAGCCAGGCCTCCGTTGTAGAGCGCTTTGCTGTTCGTCCTCCGGTTGCCAATCGCCCGGTCGATGGCATACTGCGAGGTGTTCGCATTGGCGACACTGCCGTTCACCAGAAACCCATCGGAAGATTGCTGGCTGTTTTCATCAAGCGGTTTGGGGATCTCGCCGGCGCTGTTGCCGGCGTCGGCTGGAGCTCGAAGCTTTCGTTTGTGCCGGCGCGACGCCGGGCGACGGCGACGGGGCGGCCGGGAGGGTGGTCAGGGTGGCAATCTGATCGAGCGGAAGGAGGGTGAGCTCCCACTCGCCCGCAGGGGTGCTCGAAGCGACCGTTACTTCGCCATGAAGGTTCGAGAAACACAGCATCTGGATTTCCACTTTCCAGAGGCCATCTGTCAGGTCGGGAAAGTTGTAATTGCCTCCCTGTTCGGAAACGGTGCTGAGCTTCTTCGCTCCCTGTGTAACTGTGACGGTGGCACCCGGGAGCGGCAGGCCGCCGAAGGTCACCTGCCCATGATAGGAAGAGGCAGCCGCGAGGTTGGGAGAAGCAAGAACCGCGAACGCTATGAACGGATGAACGATTCGCCCTATTCGCCGCCATGCCATCGTTCTCGCCATCCTCCGGAGGTTCGTGCGGCGTCAGTTCGCGGATGCTTTCTCGGCGTGGTCGATAACGATTACGTCATCCGGAGCCTTGCCTGGCCCCGATCTTGAGCCCGAGCTGTTCCTGAATGGCTGTATACAACGCCGGAGGGGCATTCGGATCATTCGTTGGCGACGGTACCACCGTGCCGGTTCCACGGAACTGCGCAAACTGGGAGTCGTCCGGCGTCCATTTCAATTGAAAGTCATACCGGTCGGTGAGGCCGGTTTGGTCGACCACCGGTTTATCCATGACCCCTGACTGCATCCAGGTAGCGAAGTCTTTCATGGTCAGATTTCTCACGATCAGGTCGCCCAACCCACGGAATAAGAAGGTAGGCGGATCATTGGGCCCGGTAGCGCTTTTGGCTAACTTCGGGCCCCCGCCGGCAACCGAGATCACATAGACAGACAGCTCCCTTTTGTCTTGGTGAAAGGCGAGCTTGAAACGTTCTGTCAGCAGCTTTTTCACCATCGCCTGCATTTGCTTCTGGTTCGGCCGGCCTTCCGCGTCGGGCTTAGCCTCGATGTCATAAAGATCTGTTCCGAACCAGGCCGGCGCATCGATGATTTGTTTGGCGTGCAGTCCATAGGCAAAGGCGATGAGGTCGTTCACATTGGTATTCAAGGTCATGAAATGACCGCTTCTGAAGAAGAATGCCTTGCCGGGCTTGTTGGGAGCGCTTGGCTTGATCGTTGCGACTTCGAAGCTCGGGTCGGCATTTTCTGCCATCGGGGGTAGCTCGGGTTCGGGCGGAGGAATCGTCCATTCGGTCTCGGGTGTAGCCCGCGTCAGAATAAGCGGAAGCGGGTTTGGCCCTTGCGTCCAGCTGCCGTTGATCGTTTTGCCATCGGCGGTTAGTTTGCCTTCATAGGTGCCGTCAATGGCGGTGAGGGACATCTTGACGGTCGAACCGTCCACGGTGATCTTGGTTACGGGGAGTGCGTTGCCGCCTTGGTCGATGCTGTAGAGGGCAGCTTTGTAACCGCCGTCATCCCCTTTTGAAATCTTGAACACTACGCGTAAGTCTTTGCCGGCGTGCAGCGTACCCTGCCATGTGTCGGCGAGGCTTTGCGCCGGCGCAGGGGTCGCAACCGCGGCTTGCGCATGGACGAATGGCGGATGCGACAGGCGAAGACAGATGGGCATCGCGAACGCGGCGATAACAGCAACAACCAGTAGGAGATATGCGGAGGAATTCCGCTTGCGTTGAGCGCGCTTCGTCATGGTTCGGGCGGTCCTTTCTTGAGATCGGGCCCGTTACTTGAGACACTCGCTGGCTATGAGTTGGGAAAGTCTTCTATAAGACGTTGTCGTGGTGCCTTTTTGCTCGTTGTGGCGAATTATATTTTCTGCGGTGCTGCTCTGGAAGATTATCACCTTTACGCAAGGTAACCCAAAGCGATACGCTTCGCCTGCAACCCTTTATGAAGAGGGCCGGCAGAGGTGTGCATGGGCTATTGGAAAGTGTTTTTTGGGAGGATGTTCAGGGAATCCACCGCTTGGGCGAGAGACAACTTGTTTTGGGCGGCTGTTATGGCTCTAGTACCAGCTATAGCCGTTTATTTGAGAAATCGTCATCATCTGATCGATTGGGACGTTGTATGGACTGCCGCATGGCTATATGCACTTGCTGCAATTATGTATTTTGCTTATCACTTTCTACGAACAATGCAGAGGATGGATGGGGATCATATTCAGGCTACGAATATCCTGAAGTCCAAACTAGAAACTCAGGTAGCTATTACAGATTTGCTTGCGGACGATCCTCGACTTGAAGCCGAATTTGTAGATGAACGTGCTCATGGGGACAGTAATATTGCTTCTTTACGTGTAACTAACAGAGGAAAGCTAACAGCGTATTTGGTTCGTGTTGCGCCCATCAAACTAAGAGCAAGGATGCTGGTATTTCAGACCATCACAGATTCGCTAGATGAATCTTTATCTGCCAGGTTTGCACCATTTGTCGGAGTGCAATGGGGCTATGACAGTCATTGCGATTTATTAAGAGCTTTGAGCGAAGAATGGGTCAAAGATGAAATATATCCCGATAAGCGGGAGGCGGTTATTCCAGTGCGGATCGACTATGAAAATGAAGCAGGAGTTCGGTTCGAGGCTAACTTCGAGATTGTCTATCTTGGCGGATATTTAGGATTCAATCCGAATCACATCACTATTGCCAAGTGCCAAAACTTTACCTATCGACGTATACCGATAGGCGTTACGCCGCAGTGAGTTTCTTGTATTCCAGCACACGGGGGTCGTTGACGGGAGTCTCGCCATCATCACCACCGACCCAAACGAGTCGGTGGCGCATCATTCGTTGCCTTTAGAAGAAACGAAAATTGACCTCGATCTGTATGTTGACTGCTACCGGCTTACCAAATCTCGTGGCTGGCTCGAAGGTGTATTGCTTGACTGCTTCGATGGCTTGATGGTCGAGTCCCATACCCAGGTGGCGCGTGACCCGAATACGTTTCGGCTTGCCCTGCGTGTCCACAATCAACGCCACGACGCATACGCCTTGATACTTCGCTTGCAATGCCGCTTTCGAGTATTCCGGGTCCGGGGCAAAGATAAGCTTTGGCGCCGTGACGTCGCCTCCTACTCGGTAGATGTGCGTTGCGGATGCACCGCTTCCAGCGCCGCTTCCGGCACCAGTTTCGGGAGCGATGTTCGAAAGTTCGCCGGGCGACACCGAGGAAAAGTGTTTCGAGAGGTTGTTGCTCACTGTCGATCGCTGCGATTGGTTCGGCGCCAGTCGCGAGGTCTGGCTTGCCTCCGGCGATGGCGCATCGGCCACCGGTTGGCGAACCAAGCCGAAGAGCACGGGACCGGTCAACGCCAGAACGCCGGCACAGGCCAACAATAATCTTTTGCCAGTTGTGAGGTGAGTGGTGGGCTGTGTTGTCATGATGCGCACGATGCGTTGCTTGAGGTCTCCGCCCGTGACTCCGGAGATGCATGCCAGCGGCGCGCTCACACAGAATTCACAGGTCTTCAAAATGCTTTCCGCATAGATCTGCGGCGAATTGCCAAGCTGCAATACCGCTTCATCGCAAGCGCGTTCGCTCTCTTCAATCAGACGCGCTCCCATCCACCAGGTCAGCGGGTGAAACCAGACAATCGCTTCCACCGCCATGTGGAGAGCGGAGGTCAGGTTGTCGCGCCGCCGCACGTGCGTCAGCTCATGGGTGAGAATGGCTTCCAGTTGTTTGTCTGTGAGTTGAGCGGAAAGTGATCCCGGCCACAATAATACGGGGCGGAGGATGCCAAAGATGCCCGGTTCCAGCGTGTCTTGCGATAACACACACTCAATTGGCTTGTGCACACGAGCTGCTCGCTCAAGGCGGCGCAGCATGTTCACCTCGCGCCCTTCCAGCATGCCCGCGCCGGAGCGCATTACAGCCGTAACGTTTCTCCAACGCAACAGCCACAGGCCGAGCACTGTGAAGGTCCCACAGAGCCACAAGATCAACAAGACGGCAGGTAAAAGATACAGGGTAGTCACCGGAGATCCGACCGATGTGACGGCGAAGGTAAATGGCTCGCCGGCCTCTTTGACCGCGGAATATAAGCCGCCATGTGTTCTGAGCCCAAGAGTGGATTGAGCGAGACGGCCGCCGAGGCCAATGAAGAGAGAAAAGGGAATCAGGAACTTGAGCGATGCCACCAGCCAGAGTTGATGACGAATTCGCGCATGGTTTTGTCGAAACGCCAGGGTGAGGAGCGTGACCAGTAAAGCGAACGCGGTCGATTGCCAGAGGTGATTCGCCAGCGCCGGCGCGATGCTCGTTGCGGTTGCAGACAGGTTATTCAGCGTCATGCTTTTTCCTTCCTTTCCAGTTTTCGCAGGGCCTTCTCTGCTTCCTTCACATCTTCCATCGTCAGCTTGCCGGACTCGATCAGGTGCGCCATGACGGGCTGCGTGCGACCGCCAAAGAGGGTGAGCAGGTCATCGATCAGCCTGCGTTGTGCCGCGCCACGAGAAATGGTGGCGGCAAAGATGTGGAAGTTGCCGACCTTCTTCACCCGACGCACCACATCCTTCGTTTCGAGACGGTAGACGGTGGTCTGAATCGTGGTGTAAGCTGGCCTGCGCTTCGCGGGAAAAGTCTCCTGAATCTCACGAATGGAGGCATCGCCCTGGGTCCAGAGCACCTCCATGATCTGAAATTCCAGTTTCGACAGTTTGGTCTCAGTCACTTCTTCCTCCTACGCATGTTTGAGAAGCTACTACTGCTGTATGCGTTTGTCAATGCCACGAGTTTTGTCCACGTTTTTGGCATAATGGAGACTCACCTGTCATTGCAGGGGGATAGGACGAAATCCAATGCGGACACCGATTTATCAGGTAGATGCTTTCACCACGCAGCTTTTCGCGGGGAATCCGGCTGGGGTCATGCCGCTGGATGCTTTTTTGCCGGATAAGCTGTTGCAGGCCATCGCCGCCGAGAACAATTTGGCGGAAACGGCATTTCTGGTGCCCGATGGCGACGATTATCTTTTGCGATGGTTCACGCCTGCGAGCGAGGTGCCGCTTTGCGGCCACGCGACATTGGCGAGTGCCGCCGTGGTGATGGAGCGACTGCAGCCGGGACGCACCCGGGTTGTTTTCCACTCTGCGAGTGGGGCATTGACGGTCCGTCGCGCTGAAAATGGCTACATCATGGATTTTCCCGCGCGCCCCGCGAAGCTCGTCGCGGCGCCGTCGGGACTGGTTGCGGCGCTAGGCGCCACTCCTACCCAGGTTCTTGCCAACGAGTTCAACTACATGGCTGTTTTCGAAAGTGCCGCGGCGGTTCGGGCACTCGCGCCCGACATGGCCGCCATTGCCCGCCTCGATCGCCCCGGCGTGATTGTGACCGCAGCCGGCGACGCAGGCTACGACTTCATCAGCCGGTATTTTGCGCCGGCCAAGGGAATTCCGGAAGACCCGGTGACGGGATCTGCGCACTGTGTGCTCGCGCCTTACTGGGCGACGATGTTGAATAAGACTGAGTTCCGCGCTTTTCAAGCTTCGCAGAGGGGAGGCGAAGTCATCTGCCGTTTAGCGGGCGATCGCGTCGAGTTGCAGGGAACCTGCGTCTTCTACCTTGAAGGCGAGGCGCAGATCTGAAGCCGTCATCGTGCGGTGCGCGAAGAGTTCGTTAGAAGGAATTGGAAAGGCTGGTTAGCAGCAGACGGGCGAGAAGTGGGTGAGCCAGAATCGTTGTCTTTCCTTCATCCGGATGCGTTACGGCTTTTGATCCAATGGCACTATATCGAGCGAATTACCGGAGGCTCAATTTCACGGACAATTTGTTTGACTTTAATTCTTAACGCGTTAAGACTAAAGCCAGTGCTGAGAAAAGATGAAAATGGCGTGCTCTGAGACGCAATGCACACCGTCCGGTGACACAGATGAGAAAACCAGCGGCGTCTTCTATAACAGACGATGAAGACTTGCCCGTTACGTATCTGCTTTACATCATCGCGGCGATGATCGTAATCGCCGCCTTGGCGGTCAGCAGTTTCTTCATTTTCGTGAGCTAGAGTAGTGTCACACTCATTGAATCCATTCTCGGCTCCCCGCAACGGCTTGAACCAGCCATACGGTGTCCCTCAGGGGCTAAAAGCCCGATTCTTTGCAAGGGAGTTACGTACGGGCTGAAGCCCGTACCCTTCAAAGAAATGAGTTTTCCGCATCCTGTAAAGCCCGATTCATTTCGCTAGGCTTACGTACGGGCTAATGTTCGCTGCGGCGAGGTAGCCCGTCCCCTTCAACGGAATAAACAATCATCTATGTGTGACACACCACTAGAGTCGACCGTCAGACGAACCGCCGCGCGGCTTTATCTTTCCGGCTTCACGTCTTCCAGCCGTCTATAAAGTGCTGCAGCAGCCGTCGCCGTTTGCTGTACAGCGTCGGCACGATCGGGGTCACTCTTCTTGCCGGCCTGACTCGGTTTGCCGTCGTCGTCGAAAAGAATGGTTTGAGGTCGGTTCTCATTGCCTGCCGTAGTATCGGAGGTCGCAGAGTGGCGCTGGGAGCGGCGCCGGAGTCCTGGCCCGGGCCCGTTGGACAACACCGGCAAGCCAGCCTGCGGATCGGGAGAACTCTGGTCTGCCTGCGGCTGCTCCGCATCTGTAACTGTTTCCCTTGCAGTGACGGCCACCCTGGGAGCACTGGGAACGTAAGAGCGAACCCGGCGCACGCTCGTTTTTTCAGCCGCCGGCGTTGTAGGCACGTCCACCGTCAGCGGATGCGCGATCTGCCTGGGTGCGAAAGAGACGAGTACCGCAAGTGAAGGCGCCACCCTCAGCAACGCCGCAAGAAGCGCCACCCCGCACACTGTGCGTAGTCCGAGAATCACGGCGGATGTCTTTTGGGACCCTGCCAGGATGGACTGAACGCGCGCCTTGAGGTGTTCACTCGACGCGGCGAAATCGATGCGCCAGTTCTTTGGATCGTTTACCAGATTCATGCGTGCGAAGCGAATCAGGCACTCCGCGTAAACAGCTCGTCTCGCAGGTGCATCAGAGATCACCGCAAGGTCGCATGCCAGTTCGCGGTCGTACTGCATCTTGCGCACGGCATACCAGGCGGCAGGGTGAAAGAAGAGAAGTGCACGGCACACCATTGCAAATGCATTCCATGCGAAATCTGCGCGACGGATGTGGTGCAGCTCGTGGCGCAAAATATCTTCCAGATCAGAGAGATCGCGTTCCAGACAGTCTGCGGGCAGCAAAATGGTGGGATGAATCCAGCCGAAGGTCGCCGGCGATGTCATACCCGAGAGCACCAGCAACCGCGAGCGACCCGCGTGCAGTTCTTCTGCCAGTGGCTGAAACAACTCCACGATCGCCGCGGGGGGCTCGCTCGTAAACCCGAGAATCCACCTCAGATGCAGCTGTTTGCGCGCGTGGCTCAGCAGGAGGTAGCCGAGAATGAAAAGATACGAGACTCCAGCAACACGAACGGCCAAATTGAGAGGAAACGCCCATGCATCAGGAATCTGCCAGGCTCCCAGCAGGGCGCCGGTGCTGGATACCGCAGCGGCCGACACGTGCTGAATGGGGGCAGCAGCAACAACCGGGTGAGACGGAGCCAGGGAGATGAACTCGCTGACCACCCAGATCCAGTAGCTCGCTGCACCTCCAAGGAATGAGAGCCACAGGATGAATCTTCGAGCAGGTGAGTCAATCAGACGGCTCACGGCCGCGCATACTGCGAAAGCGGCGGTCGACTTTAAAAGAAAAGCAGCAAACGCAGACACTATGCCAAGAAGGAACTCTGGATTCATAGCCAACCCGTATTAAAGCGGTTTCCCAATCGCTTTGCACTGCCAGCGACAACAAGGTGTGGTTTTCCTTTGAGAGAAAACTACATAAAGGTCGACTGCTTTGTTTGCTGCGGCAAACTGCTCGCCGCGGCGAGGCCGGTGTACATCCATTGGGAAGCCGCTTTATTCGCCACCCAAATCATACTTTTTACGATACTCCCGTATGTATGCCTCTAGCTCATCCAGGTCCTTCTTTTTGAACGGAGTTGCTTCCATCAAATTACTCAGCAATCCGGCCGCTGATCCGCGAAAATTGCGAGAGACGAGCGTCTGGACCGAAATGTCATCGATGGCCTTGCGTGACACCGACGGTTTGAACACAAAAACACGCCCTCGGCTTTCATGGGTAATAAACCACTTCTGTTCCATGATTCGAAGCAAAGTCTGTGTAGTCTTGTAGTTGGGGCGTGACTTTGCGGGATGAGCATTGACTACATCTTCAACCGTCGCTTCTTTACGATCCCACAGAATCTGCAGAAGTCGCATTTCCGCAGCAGTCGGTACCGTAATCTTTACCTGCTTGTTTTGCATTCCAGCCCCACCCATTACCTCTTAACCGTTTAAGATTAAGCTCTATATTCACACTTAAGGAATAAAGAATTTAATATTACATGTTGACCAGGCCAGTTCGATCCTTCATCTCGCGGAGCAGGCGTAGAAATCGCGAAGGCATCGCGGAATCCGTTCGCGCTCTTTGTGCTTGGCTTGCCATTCTGGTACCTGGTCTGCTCCCAAATCTGCTTTATGGCCAGGTGGTTCAACTGCCTGTCGAGACTCCGCTCTCGATCGAATTGTTGCAGCACGTCCCAATGAAAACGGGGAAGTCGCTGCAAGGCCGCCTGCTGTACCCGGCCTATGTTGACAACCACCTGGTGTTGCCTGCCGGCACAGCCCTGCGTGGCAGGGTGATGCAGCTTGAACCAGACCGAAGCCACCGCATCCACTCACGCCTGCGGGGCGACTTCACGCCGTTCCACACACCGGTCGTTCAGTTCGATCAGTTAGTGCTGCCTGATGGCACACTTGAGTCCGTGGAAACGGGCAGTACGAAAGATGGCGTGCCCGTTTTGCGCCTTTCTCCCCCGCCTGGCAAGAGAAAGGGTAGCTTTCTCGCTCGGCAGTGGGATGCTCAAAAAGAGCGGCTGAAAGAAATGGGTGCCGTATTCACTGCCCCCGGGCGTGGTGACAGGCTTGTCCAACTCCTCTACACCCAGTTGCCCTGGCACCCCGAGAGGATTGAAGCCGGGACTGCCTGGACGGTGACGCTCGATCAGCCTCTTAGTGTCCAGGCCATCAACACACCTCCCAAGGCTGTCCCGGCCGCCGTTGCCACCTCTCCCGATCCGGCGTCGGACCAGACATCGGACCAGGCATCGGAAAAGGTAAAGGAGTGGCGCCTGCGAGCCTATCTGCAGCAAACGATCAGCTCCGCCAAACAGAAACCGGGTGATCGCTTCGATGCGCTCGTTGCGGAACCGGTATACGACGCCGACCATACCGTCGCGGTGCCGCAAGGGACAATCCTGGTCGGGGAGATTACCCAAACTAAGCCGGCCCGTTCCTTCGGGCGGAACGGCAAGCTACGCTTCAGGTTTCGTGAACTCACATTTCCGAGCGGCTTCGTTCAACCTGTCCAGGGTACCGTCGCGGGCATTGATGCCAACAAGGCATCCAATCTGGAAATCGATTCCGAAGGCGGCGTACAGCAAAAGCCACAGAATCGTGTGATTGTCCCGCTGGTCCTCACGTTGCTTGCCGGCCGCGCTTTGGACGAGGACGGAAGCGAGATTGCGCATAGCGCTGTCGGCTCCAACGGCTTCGGTATCGTTGGCCGGTTGATCGGCATCCTCAGCTCGCGCAACGTTGCGGCCGGCATCGGCGCTTACGGAGCCGCCCTTTCGATCTACGAACTCTGGCTGACCCATGGTCACGACGTCGTGTTTACAAAAAACACGCGTGTGGAAGTTAACACCACGCCAAGCCGTAGTCCGATGACTGCCTCGGTTTCGAGAGAGAAGCCATCGGTTCCATAACCCCGTCCGATCTATGATCGGCTCGCAACAAAGGCGAATCGCTACGTTCACTGCCGCATTCAGCACGCGCAGAAGGTGTACGTAATGCGCAGAACGGGTATCGCAATTGGTCCGGGTACACTCTATCCTCTGCTCTACGGACAGGAGCGCGGATTACTTCGTTCTGAGTTGAAGAATGTTACGGGACGCCGAAGACGCGTCTACGAGATTACCGTCCGGAAAAAATTCTGGACAGTGCCAGATTAAAGTCGATGAATCGCATGAAGAGCGGTCGAGAAAGATTGGACCCTGTCGTCAACGCCGGGAGAAGCGGCAGACGGTTACTGCGGGCTGCTCACCTGCGGCGGCTCTGGATTTCCCGGCTGAGCGTCCTTCTTTTTTGAATCTTCCGGAGTTACGTCTTCGCTGAATTTCTGTTTCAGATCCTCCATTTGCTTCTTGAATGCACGACTGTCGAACAGTTCCTTCGCTTTGAGCGCCTGCTGTTTGGCTTGCTCTATCTGTCTTTTGAACTCGGGCCTGTTCGTGAAGTCCTCTGCGTTCTGAGCCTGCTTCGCAGAGTTTTCTATTTGTTTTTTGAACTCAGGGCTGTTGGTGAGGGCATTGGCCATCTTGGCCTCTCTCTCCGCCGTCCTGGCTTCTTTCTCCGCTATTCTGGCCTCTATCTCGGCACTTTCGATTTGTTGTCTGAAGGCTGAAGAGTCGACGAGTGCCTGGGCTTTGAGGGCCTCCTGTTGAGTCTTCTCGATTTGCCTTTTCAGCTCGGCGTTGTTGAGTGTTGATTCTGCCTGTCTGGCGCGCTTCTCTGCGTCTTTCTTTTCCTTCTGTTTTTCTGTAGCTTCTGCGGCCGGCGCTGCTGCAAAAGGGAGGCCGCTTTGCGGCGCCGGCGACTGAGACGAGCCTGCAGAGGGCAATCCTAATGCTGCTCGCAGCGCCATGCCGGCACGTGGCGCTGCCATGGCAGGCGTGAAGTGAACGGTCGATGCGGCCACGTAGGACGCGAACATAATGGCAACTCCGCTCGCAGTGCGAATCATTCGCGCCCGCGTGCTCAGGGTCATCGGCTTTATCAATCGCATGACTCTTTCCTCCAATGTGTTTCTGCTGAATAATCCAGGGAGTTGGGCCTGAGGTGCGCTGGAGCGGCCTCCCAGCATGCTTTGCGCCAGCGCAAGCAGGCACCTGGCATAGCTCATTTCCGATTCCATTTCCTGTGCCGCCATCGCATCGCAGATCATTTCACGGGTTAAACGTATCCGTTGCTGTATGTAGTGCGTTGCCGGATGCCAGATCAGAGGCAGAGCGGCCAATTGGCATATCAGGTTTGCCGCGTAGTCGCGCCTTTGAATGTGTGCCAGCTCGTGGCAAAGAACGGCCCGAATTTCTTCGTCGCTGTACCGTTCAAAACCTTTCGGGATAAGTAGAACCGGGTGGTACGCGCCCACGACCACGGGGCTCGAAACACCTGCCGATTCGCGCAACGCGGGCGGTTCTATGCGGAAGCGCCTGCTATGAGAGACGATGCCGCCGTAATCTCTATTTACGGCCGGGCTCGCATCGCGCACCAGGTGTTGAGCCGTACGCCAGCCGCTGGCGAAACGAAGCAAGCCGAAAATGACAGAAGAGAGGTACAGACCAACCAGCCAGCGAACCGTAGTTTTCGGGATCTGGATGTAGTGCGTGCGAGAGATATGCCGAGCCCGTCTAAACCATGAGTCCGGCTCACTGTTCGCCACGCGTGCAGCAACGGGGCGAAACATTTGCCCGCGAACACCTTCCGCGGGATGCTCGGTTACCCCGGCGATCTCAATTTGTTGTTTGTGAGACGTGGTGCGTAGCGGCATGAGGACAGCCAGGGCTAACACGGCGACCCACAACCTATGTTGCGTTCGCGGAGCGAGATCGCATGCACGCACCAGCAGCCACGCGCCAGCAGCGAGAAGGGGAAGCTGCCACACGGCATTCACGAGGTACTCGACCAGTGCGCGTTCGATCATTCTGTCTCCTCCGCCGTGCGCTTTTCAGCTGCGGCCAGCTTCTGCGCGATGCGCGCCAGTTCCGCCGCGCTGATCTGCTGGGTATCGACCATGGCCATCAGCAGGGCTTCGCTCGAACCGCCGAACATACGCTTCACCAGGTCGCTCAGCGCGCTTCCTGTGGCTCGTTCCTGGCTCACCGCGGCCCGATAGCGAAAGGCGCGGCCTTCTTGCACTCGCTTCACCTTACCCTTGCGCAGCAGCACGTTAAGCATGGTTTGTACGGTGGTGTACGCGAGCTCCGCTTTGAGCCGCGGCTGTACGTCGGCTACTGTGCTCGGCCCGGTTTGCCAGAGCACCTGCATGATTTCCAGTTCCAGAGGGGTGAGGGTCTGGGTTTTCTTTGCCGGTGTCAAAAAGGGCAATCTCCTAAAGCGTTAGTAGAGTGATACGCGATGAGCGGAAGAATTGTCAACTAAAGATTTAGGAGATGTGGAGGGGCCACGCCGGGAGTGCCTGGCTCGGAAGTGGTTTTTCTCACCGGCATCGCCGACCCAAAAGTGGATGAAACAGATGGGAGTGTCGCCAGGGATGACGAGGCGGGGGAAGAAGACCGCAGATCTCTCCACTTCCACGGCAAGCCGGGACCGGTCGCTACCCCGGATTTCCTGTTGAGGTTGGTGGCGTTGGTGGACTTCATGCGGTTTTCCTTAAGAGAAAACCGCACACGTGGGTGCCGGGTGACGCAACGTAGCAGGAAGTCCCGGTACGCTGCGGTTCCGCGGCAAGCCGGGGCAGGCGAGATGACAATTCAGTTTGGGGGTAAGGTTTTGTTTTCACGCGGACTGTTGCGTCAGAACTTCTCCGCGGACTGTCTCGTCATTTTCAGTTCTGGTTCCCGGTCAGCGTTCGCAACGCATTTCTTCACTTGCACCGGCGAGGGCGAGAGGCCACTCCGAGGGTGAGTCGACCAGGCAGTCCGGCGGCACGACTTCGAGCGTATGCGGCGATAGGCCGTAGGCGCAGCCAAGGCTCCAGACTCCGGCATTGCGGGCGGTGCGAATGTCTACGGCGGAGTCGCCGATCATCAGCGTTTCGTGCGGACTCACGCCCGCCTCGCTGATCAGTTGCAAAAGACCTTCGGGATCTGGCTTCTTGGTGGCGAAACTGTTGCCCCCGTAGATCTGGAAAAAATAGGGACTCAGCCCCAGGGCTTCGCAAATAGCTTGCGAAGGACCGATCGGCTTATTGGTAAGCACGGCCATGGCGCGGGTAGAGCCCGTGGGCTCTACCCGCAGGCTATCGAGAGCGGCAAAGACGCCCGGGTACACATACGTATGGTCAAGTTTGTGTTCGCGATAGTAGTCGAGGAAGTAAGTAAGAGCAGCTTCGAGAAATGCAGGGTCATCCGGGTCGCCAAGCGAGCGCCCGACCAAGCGCGCTGCGCCGTCGCCGATGTGGCTCGCGATCACTTGCTGCGAGAGCTCTGGCCGGCCGAAATGACGCAGCATCGCGTTGACGGATGCGCAGAGGTCGTCTCCCGAATCAATCAGAGTGCCATCAAGGTCGAACACAAGCAGGCGCAGCGAGGCGGCCGGAATCGGGCGAAAGATCCTGAACATCTTTCTACTTTAGCCGATGCCGCCCGCCTATTTCTCGCCTACTCGGGTACTCCCCAGCCGTTTACGGTCAGCGCGAGTGTGGTGCGGTCCTGTGCGTCCGCCAATGTCGATTTGGCAAAAGCAGGAAACGCGGCTCGGATCTGGTCGGAGTCGGCCCACCCAGGAACGTCCATCATCTTGTAGTGGTAGCTCACCTGGGATACCTGCTGCCCGTTCACCACGGCAGGGGGCGTGAAGTGGTCGATGCTGGTCACGACCCGATGACCGTAGCAGAAGCGCGGTGGTACCCGGCTGCCGTAGGTGGTGGTCTCATACCGCTTGACGTGGATGTCGCGGTCCTCGAGCGACCTCAGCAGACCGGCAGCCGCCAGCGCGTCGAGGCCCTTTTTCTTCGGGTCCACATCGCCGACGCTCGTGCCGGCTTCATAAGGGAAATGTACAGCACTCTGGAAAAGGCAATCGTCGTGGTTGCTGAAATAATAATTCAGCGCGCGGGTGAAGTTTTTATCGCTGGTTTTTTTCAAGTCGTTGCATCCTGAAAGCAGGAGCGTGAGTGCGCATGCGGCCGCAGTGCGGGTGAACCATGTCGGTCTTGCCACGTTTTCCCTCGATAGACAAAAAAGCTTATAGGTTTTTGCGTCCTAGCGGGAATTTTTCCCACGGGGGCGAATCCAGACGCAAACCCAGGCGCAAACCCGGTTGGATGCAGTTCTGATACGTTGAAGGCGACATGGAAAGAGAAAATCAACGGGTAGTACTGGTTACCGGCGCCTCTTCCGGCATCGGGCTGGCATGCGCCACGCATCTAGCCAATCAAGGCTTTCGTGTGTACGGAACTTCGCGGCGCGCTGTTGCCGGCGCCGCTACAGGTAGTTTCACCATGCTGGCGGCAGACGTTACCGACGATTCGTCCGTGCATGCGCTGGTGCAAGCAGTGCTCGACCGCGAGGGAAGGCTCGACATCCTGGTGAACAACGCCGGCATGGCGATTGCCGGGCCGGTCGAGAACACCTCGACCGAAGAGGCGAAGCGCCAGCTTGAGGTTAATTTCTTCGGCGCTTTTCGGGTTTGTCGCGCAGTGTTGCCCGCCATGCGCAGCCAGCGCAGCGGAGTGATCGTCAACATCGGTTCGATCGGCGGGGTTGTCGCGATTCCGTATCAGGCGATGTATAGCGCTTCGAAGTTTGCCCTGGAAGGGCTGAGTGAGGCACTGCGGATGGAGGTGCGGCCGTTCGGGATCAAAGTGGTGATTATTCAACCGGGCGATCACAGAACCGCGCTCACAGAAAATCGCCGCGTGACGGAGCTGTCGAGAGAAGGCAATCCCTACCATCAGACATTTGCAGCGGCGCTCGCGCAGACTGCGCGCGACGAGCAGACTGGTCCGGGGCCGGAACCGATTGCACGGCTCCTGCACCGTATCGTAAAGAAACGCAATCCCCGTCTGCGCTATACCATCGGGCCGGTTGCCCAGCGCGGTGTGGTGTTACTCAAACGGCTGGCTCCGAATAGCCTGGTGGAGTTTGTTATGCGCAGTTACTACGGGCTATGAGCGTTGTGTTGCGGGTGATTTGAGTGACGAGCGGAGATCCTTGTTCGTGGTATCCCACCCTTGCCGAACAGAACGGCAAGGATGGGGCGCCCGCGGATTCATTGCTTATAGAGGAGAGAAGTAGGCTCTCCGCTTCCACGGCAGGCCGGGACAGATCGCTCCGGCTTGGGATGGCAATTCAGATCGCTACTGGGTAGACAACTACTGGATAGATAACTACTGGATATGGATATCGCCTGAGCCAGTCTGTGCCTTGATGGTGGGGCCACCGCCATTCACGGTGCCGTTCACGTGGTGTTTTTCCACCGCTCCATGCACCGTCAAGGGCAGGTCCGACTTGACCGTTCCCGAGCCGGTCTCCGCCTCAAGAGTGAAACGGGCATTGCCGCCGAGTTTCAAACTGATCTCTCCCGAGCCGGTCTCCAGCTTCCATGGGGAAGTGGGCTGCCCGCTGATATCCATGCTGCCCGAACCTGTTTCCGCCTTGACTGCCCCCTGCGCGTTGGTCAAACGAATCGAGCCGGATCCCGTGGCCGCAGTCACGTCACCGGGGGAAGTGAGATCGGCGCGGATTTCGCCCGAACCCGTCTGCAGCGAGGTGAAACCCATGAGGTTGGTGGCCTCAATCGATCCCGAACCTGTCTCCAGCCGTGAGCCGGCGCCCAATTTGTCCGCCCTTATTTCACCTGAGCCTGTGTGGGCCTTGACTGTTCCCTGCAGATTCGAAAGCTGCAGGTCGCCTGACCCGCTCTCTGCCGTGAGCATGGTGTTGGCCGGCGTAGTGATGTCGTAGTCAATCGAGAGGCGGCGCCAATCCTCGCCGTGATCGTCGCCGATGCGAATGATGTTGCCCGCCTGGTCTATGGGAGGGGTAGCTATCACTTTCTCGACCGCCTCTTCCGATGAGCCGCCGAACCAACTTTTGTTCGCCTTGACGCGGCCAACAATATGCACCTGGCTGTCGGAGCCCGGAGAAACGTGGATATGGCCGGAGCCGGTGGACACGTGCAGCGTAACCGGACCGTTTACGTTGAGCGTGCGGTCAAAAGACTTTTCCGCGGCTAGCAGAGCAGCCGACGCAGTGGAAACATACATCGACAGGGCTACCAGCACAGCCGTTGTCGCTTTATAGGAAAACTTACCTCGGGTTTGCATCGTCGCCCTCCTCAGGCTCAAGAGTTCGCCGGATGGCCGGCGCGCACTCAACTCGAAAGCCGCCCGATGAGCGGGCGTCTTGATGCCATTTGATACGCAATCAGCGTGCCTTTGGTTCCATCGCCTTTTTTTTGGGTCCCCAGCCTGTTGCCGGCCAGAAGACCGCCCGGTATCGTGCCCCATGTGATGCCCGGTATTATGGCCACAAGTGTCCGGCATCGGTCCACTGCCGGGAGGCCAAATCAGGTCTTCCCCACAGAAGCACGCTGCCGGCCGCCAGGGTTCTCGCCAAATGATTGAATTGATGCTCTTTCGCATGTTCTCGGTCGCCCTGCTTATTCTGGCGAACGGCTTTTTCGTGGCGGCGGAATTCGCCATGGTGAGCGTGCGTGAGACGCGCATCGAGCGGCTGATCGCCATCGGGCGGCCGGGCGCGCGGGCAGTCCGCCGCCTGCAGGAAAACATGGAAGACTTTTTGCCGGCGGTGCAACTGGGCGTGACCCTGTGCAGCCTGGCGCTGGGCTGGGTGGGCGAGCCTGCCGTGGCTGCGGTTCTCGAACATTGGTTCGCCGGCATGGCGCACGAAAAGGTATACGCCCACCTGCTCGCCGTGCCTATCGCCTTTGCCGGTATTACGTACCTGCACGTGTTGCTTGGCGAGTTGGTCCCTAAGAACCTGGCGCTGCGCAAGGCGGAGGTTCTGGCGGTCGCTGTCGCCGGGCCCATGGATTTCTTCATCCGGCTCACCCGCCCCATTGTGCGGCTGATGAAGTGGTCGGCGAGCGTCGTGCTGCGTCTCTTCGGCATGGAAATGATGCAGGGCGGGGAAGTCCACTCTCCTGAAGAGCTGAAGCTCATTGCGACTGCGGCGCGCAGAATGGGCCTGCTGCCCGCCTTCCAGGAATCGCTGATCCATCGCGCGGTCGAGCTCGACTCGGTGCCGACGCGCGAGATCATGACGCCGCGGCAACGCATCTTCTCTTTACCCAGAGACATGCTCATTGAAGATGCAAGTGCCCGCGTGGTCGAGGAGCAGCACTCCCGCATTCCGGTGTATGACCCCGCGTACGGCCCGGAGCACATTGTGGGCGTGGTCTACTCGAAAGACCTTTCGCGCCTCATGCACTTTCGCATGTCCGCGCAAACTCGCTTTGCCCGCGCACCGTTTACCGAGGTGCGCCTGGGGCAGGTGATGCATGATGCGCTCGTGGTGCCAGAAACCAAGCCCGTGCTCGACCTGCTGAGCGAGTTTCAACAGAGACGTCGCCATATCGCCATCGTGGTGGATGAGTATGGTTCGACGGTGGGCCTGGTGACGGTAGAGGATGCGATCGAACAGATCATCGGCGAGCTGGAGGATGAATTCGATATCGGGCCGCGGGCCGCTCTGCAAACCGCTTCAGGCGCCGTCGTGCTTGACGGCGGCGTAAACCTGCGCGACCTGGAAACCCAGATGGATTGGCGCCTGCCTCGTAGCGGCGGAGTGGAAACGCTGGCCGGCTTTCTGCTGACCAGGTTGGGCAAGATTCCTACCGGCGAAGAAACCGTGGATTTTGAAGGAAGAAGGTTTACGGTAGTGGAGATGAGCGATCATCGCATCAGCCAGGTGCGGGTCGAACGGCTCGATCACCAGGCTGAACATGCGGAGAAACACGGCGGCAAGACGGCCGCTTCACAAGCGTTCGGAAAACAAGGGCGTAGCTACCAGGGGCGCGATACCGGCAAGGGCGAGGGATAGGTTCATTTGGTAGCGTTGCTCAAGCGATTGTTCTATATTCTGCCGGTCATCTGGCTGGTGGTGTCGATGGTATTTCTGCTCATCCACATGGTGCCCGGCGACCCGGTGCAGCAGATGCTGGGGGAGGGCGCCACGGCCTCCGACCTGTCGGCCCTGCGCCATCAGTATGGGCTTGACGCTCCGCTGGGCACGCAATACCTGCACTACTGGCGCGGCGTGCTGCACGGCGACCTGGGCCGCTCTTTGCGGCTGAACGATTCGGTTTCACATCTAGTACTCACGCGATATCCCTATACGCTTGAGCTGACCGTGGCTGCCCTGGTGCTGGCCCTGGCGCTGGCTATTCCGGCGGGGGTACTTGCGGCTTTGCGCAGAGCCCGCTGGCAAGACAGTGCAGTCGGCGTGGTGAGCCTGCTGGGGCTTTCCTTTCCCAGCTTTGCCCTGGGACCCATTCTCATCCTGCTTTTCTCGATCAAGCTGGGCTGGCTGCCCGTTTCGGGCGCAGGTTCGCCGGCGCATCTTCTTCTGCCTGCCATCACCATGGGCGGCAGCCTGGCCGCCATTCTTACCCGCATGGTGCGCACGGCCATGCTTGAGGAACTGGGCCAGGATTACATTCGCACTGCCCGTGCCAAGGGCCTGCTAGAGCACGTTGTGGTATATCGGCATGCGCTGCGCAACGCGATCATCCCGGTGATGACACTGGTGGGGTTGCAATTCGGCGCGCTGTTGGCGGGCGCGATTGTTACGGAAACTATTTTTTCCTGGCCCGGGATCGGCAGGCTTACGGTTTCAGCAATTTCCAATCGCGACTATGCGCTGGTGCAGGGCTGCATCCTGGCTGTCGGTCTGACCTACGTGCTGGTGAACTTGCTGACTGATTTGCTGTATACCGTGGCTAATCCCAGAATCCGCGGTTGATGCATTGGATCAAGGGTACGGCCTTCCAAGGATGCGGAAAAGCTCAATTCTTTGAAGGGTACGGGCTCTGAAGCGGCGCCTTCCATTAGAGCGGGTTTGAATGGGCCACCCGGACCTTCACAGAAGAGCCGGGGAGCCAACCATCCAAAGAAACGACGTTGCTTACGAGACGGTTACCTTCTGCGCGAAGATGCCGGCGAAAGCGTGGCGTACACCGAAGAAGACGATGAACCAGAGAATAACTGCCAGAGCGGCAGGCTGGAACGCAACCGGCGCGAGAAACGCGTGAAACAAAACGATGTTGAAGATCACCGGGCCGAGCAGGACAAGCCCCAGCGCAATGAATTGACCGGAAAGCAAAAGCAGGCCGCCGATGATCTGGATGGCTAACACTACGTGCAGATAGTGCGAAACGAACAGAGCGCCGATGTATTGTCCCGCCAGGCCCGAGGGTGGCGGCGCGTGCATAAAGTTCAGAAATCCGTTCAGGCCGAAGACCACGAACAAGAGGCCCAGCAGGATGCGTGCGACGAGTACAAGTATTTTCATGTGCCTTTCCTTTCGTGAATGCTTTAAGTGTGTACTTTACGCGCGGCTTTTCACGCAGGAAAAGCCGCACGGGCCAACGATACGACAATATAGCGGTGTTTTAGACTGCGATGTTGCGAACCTGCTCCAAATGCGGCTGTAGGAATTGACCGCGATCGACCGTTCCCGACATGAGTGCCGCGGTGCCGCCCGCCGTCACGAATGTTACGTCGGAAAGGCCGATGAAGCCCAGAATCGTCTTCAGATACCGGTCAAGGTGGTTGTACGGCTCCATGGGCGTGCCTGGTTCGTAGACCCCGCCGCTGGCAGAAAGAATAGTGACTTTCTTGCCGGCCAAAAGCCCGGCCGGTCCCTTGGGTCCGTAGGCAAAGGTGCGGCCGTTGCGCACAACCTGGTCGATCCATAGTTTGAGCGTCGAAGGAATGCTGAAGTTGTGCATGGCCACGCCAATCACATACTCATCTGCCTGCTCGAGTTCGGCGATGGCCGCATCGGAGTAAGCAAGCGCTTCCTTCTGCTCTGGCTGCCGGGCATCGGCAGGAGTAAAGGCGGCATAAATCCACGCCTGGTCTAAGGGCTTGGGGGGATTGGCGGCCAGATCGCGTTCAATTACCTGGCTTCCAGGGTGGGCGGCTTTCCAATTCGTTACGAACTCACGGGTGAGCTCCCGGCTGATAGAAGTTGCGAGAGGGCTTGAATCTAGATGTAAAAGCGTAGGCATAGCAGATTCTCCATGGCAACAGACGTTGTTTATGCTTCGCCTGTCGTTGATAAATAGACGACGGTCGTTGTTTTCCCGACTCTTTTTTTCTGCAATACGCTCTAATAGGTGTGAATATGCCGATTTCTGACTGCCAGGTTCGCGACCCGCGGATTCGCCGCACCCGCAAGCTCCTTCAGGGAGCCCTGGGGACCCTTATGCAGACCAAGAGCTTCGACGAGATTTCGGTGCAGGATATTACGGAGGCGGCGACCGTCAACCGCGCCACTTTCTACGACCACTACACCGACAAGTTCGCCCTTCTGGACGCGATGGTAGCGGGTGGCTTTCATGAATTGCTGCACGAACGGCAGGTGCGCTACGACGTAAGCTGTCCTTATGCGGTCGCTGCGATCATCCAGACCACTTGCGACTTTCTGACGCGGGCTCACGCGGGTGGGGCGTGCGATCGGCAGACCCACTTTGCGCCGCTCATGGATGCGGCCATTACGGAGGCTATCCGGCGGCTGTTGATGGAAGGTCTGGCCCGGGACCCACGGGCTTCGGCCATACCGGCAGAACTGGTCGCCGCTGCAGCGAGTTCGGCGATTTGCAGTGGCGTGAAACAGTGGCTCGCGAAGCCCGATCGTACCTCGAGTGAGGTGGTTGTGCCCCAGTTGTTGGGGCTCGTCCTGCCTATGCTTGAAGCAACGTCTACAGCAGAGTTACCAGTTGCGGATCAAGAGCATCCTCACGAATCGTCACCAGCGCTAGCGAAATCGGCAGAGTAAGGCGGCGCGGTCCTGCGCTCCCCGGATTCAGATAAAGAACGTCGTTGCGCCACTCGATGAGCGGCCGGTGGGAGTGTCCGCTGACCACGGCTGCAAAGCCTGCCACGGCAGGGTTCAGGTCGAGTGCATGGCGATCGTGGAGCATATAGAAGATCTTCCCGTGCAGGGTCACGATTTCAGTAGCCGGCAAAAAAGCGCAGGCGCCATGGACGTCAATGTTTCCGCCGATAGCGGTCACGGGGGCGATCGCGCGGAGCGCCTCAAGAATCGCCGGTTCGCCGACGTCGCCTGCATGGAGAATATGGTCCACACCGCGCAGAGCCGAAACGGCTTCGGGGCGAAGCAGACCATGCGTGTCGGAGATCACTCCGATGACCCTGCCGCCCCCTTGGCCTGCCGCCTTTTTCATAGACCGATCAGCAGCTTGGTGCGGGGGTCTAGATAGTCGCGCAATGCGTCGCCGATAAAGTTGAACGAAAGCACGCAGAGCATGACGGCGATGGCCGGAAAAATGACCATGTGCGGTGAGTCAAACAAGTGCGAGCGGGCGTCGTTGAGCATGCCGCCCCAACTGGCCGCCGGCGGCGGCAGCCCCAACCCCAGAAAGCTGAGTGTGGCCTCTGCCAGAACGGCGCCGGCCATGCCGATGGCCGCCTGCACGATGATGGGCTGCAAAATGTTGGGAAGAATGTGGCGGGTAAAGATGCGCAGGTCCGATGCGCCAAGCGCGCGGGCGGCTTCGACAAATTCGCGCTCCTTCACTGCGAGCACTTGGGCGCGCACCAGGCGGGCATAACCCACCCATCCGCTGATAGCCAACGCCAACACCAGGTTCACAAGCCCCGGGCCTAAAAATGCGACGAACGCAATCGCCAGCAGAATGCCAGGAAATGAGAGAAAGGCATTCATCACGAAGATATTCAGAAGCGTATCGACGGCGCCCCCATAAAAGCCGGCGAGGCCGCCCAGCACCAGGCCAAGCGAGAGCGAAAGTCCAACGACGCTGACCGCGACCGTCAGTGAGAGGCGCGCACCCGAAAGGATGCGAGAGAAGATGTCGCGGCCGAGTTCATCGGTGCCGAACCAGTGTGCGTGCGATGGAGGAGTAAGCCTGTGCAGCAAATCGATCCCGGCGGGGTCGTAGGGCGTGATAGCCGGAGCAAGCACCGCGATGGTGACGAACAGCACCAGTAGAAACATACCGATGACGCCGAGGGGCTGGTGGCGGAGAGTGCGAGCGAAGGCCATCGAAGGCCATGATCGCATATTGTCGCGTGGTGACCTTAGTGCATTTTCTCCGCAAACGATTCCGCAGTGGCCGGGTTGATACGATGGGGGGAACATGATGCTCAAAACGAATTGGCTTTCGATGATGGCGCTGGTTGGAACGATCACTGGAATGATCGCCGCGGTGCCGGCTCTAGCACAGCAGCCGGCCGAGCGGCAGGTGATGGAATTGGCCAATGCCGATCGCGCACAGCAGGGTCTGGCTCCGCTCAAGTGGGACCCGGCGTTGGCGCAGGCGGCGGCCGAGCATGCACAGATCATGGCCGAACAGCCGCAGCTTGGGCATCAATACCCCGGCGAGCCTGACCTGGTGGCCCGCGGAGCAGCCGCCGGCGCGCATTTTCGTTCGATCGCCGAGAACGTCGCCCTGGCGCCGACTCCGCAGGCGCTGGAACAGGAGTGGATGCACTCTCCTTTGCATCGTGCCAACATCCTTGACCCAAGGATGAACTCGATTGGGGTCGCGCTGGTGTTGCGCGGAGGAAATTACTACGCCGTGGAAGACTTTTCCGACTCCGTAGCCCTGTTGGGAGCGGAGCAGATTGAGCAGCAGATCGGTCGATTGCTGCAGCAGGGTGGGTTGCAGTCGGCAGGCAAGACCCAGGACGCTCGCCAAACCTGCGAAATGGAGCACGGTGCGGCGGGTGGTTCAGCCCCCCGCTTCATCATGCGCTGGGAAGGAACCGATCTGGGCCGTTTGCCTGACGTGTTGGAGCAGAAGATCGCAACGGGGAAGTATCGTACAGCTGCAGTGGGGGCTTGCGATTCCGGCAACCCAAGCCAGGGATTCACCACGTACAAAATAGCCGTGATGCTGTACTAGAGCATTTTCACTTCTACTCTTCACAGGAGGGTGCGGCGAAATGCGGCTTTTCTTCCACCCCAGCAAGCTCGCTTGCCGGGGACCCCGGTTCTTGAGGAAAAGCCGCCATGGGAGTCGTTCCTCTGTAAACACCAAAAGTGAAAATGCTGTAGCCCCGGGGCTGGGAACGCAAGTTTGACGCAAGGCATCAGGTTTGCGGTAAAATCGGGAACAGCGCAAAGTTGTTCCCGCCTGGATACTCCTCAGTAGCTCAATGGCAGAGCATTCGGCTGTTAACCGAAGGGTTGTAGGTTCGAGTCCTACCTGAGGAGCCAAAGAAATCAAACGGTCCATACCCATTGCTCGCTGCGGCGAGGATGCGGAACTGCGGTAAGCGCTCCTCCTGCCCGCGAACAACCCCACTGCATTATCCATTTCCATATGGGACCCTCCAAATAGGGTCCAACGCCGCTGTTACACAGTAGTTATTCGGGAGGCATGCGTCGTAGTTTTCCGAATACTCTTCGGCTTGCCACGAAGTTACCGTCAATTAAGGAAGGTCAAAAGGCGTCTGCGCTCATCGCTCGACCGAGAGAGCGTTTGGATGAGTTTGCACGACGCAGACTTGATAGGTTATCTGGCAGACAAGAGATTCCGATCAGATTCCAGGTTTGCCAACCAGAAACGCAGCACCGGGCCCATTAAGTGGAGGCGGAGGCAGCATGCACCCCTCAGTCCTGATTGCCGATGACCACCTGATGTATGCAGAAGCTTTACGCTCAGCGTTAAGCACGGTGTACGACGTCGTTGGCGTTGCTGCGGATGGACAGGAACTCACCGAATTGGCGATGCAACATGAGCCAAATCTGATCGTAACCGATCTCTCGATGCCTCGCTTGAGCGGTATCGACGCTATCCTGACGATCAGGAAAATGAAATTGCCCAGCAGAATTGTGGTGCTTACGATGCATGCTGAAGTGAGCCTTGCTGTGCTGGCGTTCCGAGCCGGAGCGTCTGGGTACATTCTGAAAGATGCGCCGGGCGATGAATTGAAGCGCGCGCTGGAAGTCGTCCATCAAGGCGGATGCTACTTGAGTTCACAGTTCAGTTGCGACCTTTCCACCGTTCAGACGGAGGCGGCCCGAAATCTTTAGCTTGATAAGGGATCGGCTCGTTGGGTTTCCTGTTGCCCCGGCGCAACCGCCGGAATGCGCACGACAATCTCCGTACCGGCCCCTGGTTCGCTATACACGGCGAGGGTTCCATTCAGCAACCGAACTCGTTCGTCCATATTCAAGAGACCTATGCCAGTTCGGCCTTTTGCTTCCTGGCTGAAACCGCGCCCCTGGTCGCAAATCCGCATCTTAATTTCGTTGTCTTCCCGAGTAAGAGTCACCCTGGCGATCGCACTGCCAGAGTGTCTCGCAATGTTCATGAGGCTCTCTTGCAACACCCTATAGAGGCAGGTCGCGGCCTTTTGTGAGGTGTCCTGGTCGCACAGGGACGATTCGAATACGGTCTCGATCCCTCGGGTGCGCTGGAACTCTTCACACTGTGTACGCAGGGCCCGAACCGGTCCCAGCAATCCCAGTGTCGCCGGATGCAGTTGATGCGAAAGGTCACGCAGGTCATTGGCTACCGCGGAAGTTGCACTTCTGATCTCCTCCAGGTCCACATTGATTTCCGCTGAGGTCGACGATTGTTCGCGTCCAACCAGGCTTCCAATTTTCACGGAAACCAGAGCCAGCCGCTGCGTAAAGTCGTCGTGTATTTCGCGCGCAATCCTGCGCCGCTCTTCTTCCTGTGAATCGACCAGACGTTCCGCCACCGAAAAGAGCCGCTGCGCGGACATCTCCAGTTCTTCCTTCTGCTTCAGTAATTGGATTTGTGCGCGGCGTCGTTCGAAGAACCGGGAGAGCCGTTCGGTAGCCGCCACCAATGTATCCTTCAGCTCCTGCTCGTTTGTAATCGATTCTTCGGTTCCGAACTCAATGATTGCCTCGACCCTGTCATCCACCAGGATAGGAAGTAGGACGGTCCCTCGCAGCCCAGCTTCCAGGCATGCCTGGGCACGCGGATACCGGTCTGGGTACTTACTGTTCTCCAAGTGGTCATGGAAAGCCGGCTTACCTGTATGCAGCACCTCTCGCAGCATCTCTTGTGGTGAACCGTGTTCGGCCGGCCAGACCATGCGGGCACTCATCTCCCAAAGGGTCTTAAACCGTTCCAGTTCTTTGACGTGTACGACATGCGCGGACTTGGCCAACTCCGGCTCATCATCGCTAACGAGGAGCGCGTGACCTGTGGGAAAGCCCATCGTCTCACAGATCACATCGATCGCCTGTTGCAGAGCTTCTCGCATCGTCGTGGTGGAGTTTGCGATCGCCGCCACGTCGCGCATCAGCTGTGTATAGCGCACCGCCCTGTTGGCGGTTTCCGCCGCTTGTTTTTGGTCGCTCAGATCCCAGGCGGAGCCGATGAAGCCTGTGAGGCGCTGGTGCGAATCAAACCGCGGTGATCCATGATCCCGAATCCAGCGGTAACCGCCCTCTTTGTGTTGCAAGCGGTATTCGCATTCAAACTCGCTACCCTGGTCAAAGGCGGCGTCATAAGCTCGTAAGATCGCATCCCGATCATTGCGGTGAACAAGCCGGACCCATCCAGATCCCAACTGATCTTCCATCGGCACCCCGGTAAACGCAAGCCAGGGGCGGTTGAAGAAGGTACACCCCTTGTCTGGTCCAGACATCCAGATCAAGACAGGAGCGGAATTAGCCAGCTCCCGAAACCTATCTTCGGCCTCTTGCGAAGTCAGGTTCCCAAATTTCTCTAAAGTAATATCCCGGTGCAAGATGATTGCGCCGCCAACTTCGCCCGCATGCCCGAGGACGCGGACGGTCATACGGAACCAGCGAAAAACGGGAGGGGAAGGCCAGAGATATTCATGCTCGAAGAGATTGGCCTGACCATGCAAAATGGCGTCGATGCCGAGCACTGCTCTGTTTAAATCCTCGTCCGCAGTCGAGGATTGGAAAAGAGTCAGGTAATCGAGTCCAACTGGATTGGTCGCGGCGGTCGCGGCCCCAGACCTCCGAGGCAGGTCGCTCCAGGCACGATTCGCGGCAATTACGTGCCCGCTGCAATCGACGACCGCGCAAGCGTCGGGTACCACCTCGATGACAGATTCAATCCAGGCTTCTCGAATCGACACGGTTTCTTGCTCTCTCTTCATGGAATACGGCGCCCGTATGAATCATTTGGGCCGAACCGTTGCGCGCCTTGCCCCTACTGCAGGGCCTGTGTCTGCTGGGTACGGCACCGTGTGCGTCGAAGAAAGCGGTATACATCTCTCCGTCGGTGCTCAACGAATCTCGTGGGAGGCATACGTCACTATCAGATGCAGTTGTGACACTCGAGCAGAGCCAGCACAACTGTACCCGGCGGCAAGGGCGCTTGACTGAATTTTTCATCAAGAAAAATCCAACTATCCCCGATGTCGACCCAATACATCTATGCTGGCTCCGCTCTAGACAGCGGTTCTAAAAGGAGTCACGGTGATCAATCCAACCTTGATTGCATGTTGAACCAGCTCTGCATTGGTTCGGATCGCCAGCGCATTCATCAGGTGATACTTATAAGATTCAGCGGTGCGGGTTGAAATGTTAAGTTGATTTGCAACTTCTTTCATCGTCTTGCCTTCGGCCACCAATTTCAGGACCTCTCGTTGCCGACGGGTGAGTTGCGGGCCTTTTTCTGCCCTCGGCCGCCGGGCTGCCTCTGCCAGAATAGTGAGCAGGTCGCAATGGAACTGTGAACTCAGGTAGTACCCGCCGCGATGAATCACCTGTAAAGCCTCTTTTAGTTCGTCGCCGGGCGCGGACTTCAAAATAAACCCGGACGCTCCGGCTCGGAATGCCAGCACAGCGAGGCTCACGTCGAGATGCATCGTCAAAACGAGGAACTTACTGCGCAGCCCCTTGGCTCTAAGAACTTCCATTGCATCGAGGCCATTCAGCAATGGCATGGAGAGATCGGTCAGGATCAGAGTCGGCTTATAGCGCATAGCCAGTTCGGTGAGTTCCGCACCGTTCGTAGCAATCCCAACTACGTCAAAGGATGGGCTCAACAGCGAGCAAAGACTTTCCGCAAACATCCGGTGATCATCTGCGATAAGAATTGCCGAGCGCATGCACACCTCCACTTGCCAGGAGCCACTTGCCAGGAGCGGGGACCGATCGCGGTATCCACAGTCAGAGTTGTGGCGCCGCGCGACAGTTCATTACGATGATACTACCGTCCTCCAGCTGCCACACCGGCGCTATCTGTGAATGTAAGTATTACTACATCCGGCCCTCTTGCCTATGCGGGCACGACCTGCAAGCGTTTGAAAAGTCGCCGCAGTATCTCTTCCTATGGAGGACTCCGCCTGCCGCCGAGGCGCGGCAATTTGATTATGATCAGCAGGTTAGCTAACTAGAGAAGCGTGTTCGGTGATGCTGTTTACAGTGCCACGTATCATTATGTTGTCGTGATGAATATGCCAGGGAGGGACAAGCCGCGACGAGCAGTCCAGCCAATTAAATAGCCGCCCTGCTAGTAATTTTCATAGATTCGCTGCTAGTAATTTTCATAGATAAACCGCGACGTGGATGTTTATCGAGACTACTACAGCCGCTGCTATTACCGTCCCATCGCAACGGCCGCTGCGATCACGGCAACGGCGGTTGTGAGCTCAGCAGGCATTGGATTCATGGCAAAAGGGGTTCCGCCTTCGTGGCGTCGGATACCGGTTACCGCCTGTCTTGTGAGAGTCATCGGTTGGTGGTTCATGCGGCATCTTCTTGGTCGCCGTCTTTAGAACTCGGCAATATGACTCATACTCCGGTTGCCGCTTCCAGTTCAGCATTGCGATGCTTGCGCCATTTCACATGCTCACCGACATCACCAACGGGATCATTTGTGAAATAGTCATGCTCTACGTCACAAAGCCTTCTCAAAGGACAACATCCTAGAAGATAGAAAATAAAGACGATAACGGGAAAACTACTGAATCTATTCAAGATAAATGGTTGACGTTGCCCGGTGCTTGTGCGCGCTCCTGGAGCAGAGCATTGGAAAAGTTGGATTTTTTTGGATGAAAAATCCAGTCAAGCGCCCTTGCCGCTGGGTACCGTTGTGCTGGTTCTGCTCTAATGCAGCGCCCCGTAATTACCCGGTAGGAAAAAAGAGTAGTTTTTCGACTATGGGGCGTAAGGCGAGAGGTTATATACCCAAGGTAGCGGACTCCTGCCTAAGGCGGGTACCTTCGAAAAAGTCGTAATTTGTGAGGTGACAGATGCTTGGAGCTCAAGGCAGGATACTGCTTGTAGAGGATGATGCTTATCTGCGGATGGTTCTCTCTGCGGTGTTAGCTGAAGCGGGATATAGTGTCTGTACAGCTGCCGATGGTCTGTCGGCACTTGCCGAAATCGACAAACATAGGCCGGACGTCATACTCTCCGACCTCAATATGCCGCGTATGTCTGGTTTCGAGTTGCTCCCAATCGTGCGCCGGAATTTCCCCACAATTCGTCTCGTGGCGATGAGCGGAGCCTTCACGGGTGATGGTGTTCCGCGAGGCGTGACCGCAGATGCTTTCTATGAAAAGGGAGGGAGCCTTCCCGTGTTACTTCAAACAGTAGGATCCATGCTGTGCACCACGGCTGCGGTTGTGCGGAGTCCTGCCGATCATTCGGATTGCCCAGTCGCGGCAAGAGTCTCGGGCTCATCGTCATTCCACATTGGCCTTTGAATGCCCAGCTTCTTCAGCTTGGCAATGAGCGTGGTTCTCTTCAGCCCAAGCTTGGCTGCTGCCCCCTTGTTTCCTCCGATCACCCAGCCAAGTTGATCGAGTGTGTGCAGAATAAGTGCGCGCTCTGCGTCTCTGAGCGTCATTGGAACAGTAGAGCAGACGAGCTTTGGTGGCACCGATGCGGGTAGTGGGTTAGGAAGCACTCCGTCATTCGCCAGAATGACCGCGCGCTCAATCAGGTTCTGCAACTCGCGTATGTTTCCAGGCCACGCATAGGAACAAAATGCCGCCACCGTTTCCTCAGGTATTTCGTCAATCTGCTTACCCAGCCGCCGGCTGAAAACTTCAACGAAGTGTGTGATGAGCTCAGGAATATCCTCCAAACGTTCGCGGAGCGGTGGCAGGAAGATGGGAAAAACATTCAGACGGTAATAGAGGTCGCTTCGGAATTCGTTTCGCTCTACGATCTCGGCAAGATTTTGATTTGTAGCAGCAACTAGCCGAACGTTCACATGATGCGTACGGCCACTGCCCAGGCGTTCAAACTCCTGTTCTTGTAGTACCCGCAGCAGCTTAGGCTGCAGTGCCGTCGGAATATCACCCACCTCGTCCAGAAACAGCGTACCGGTATCGGCCATTTCAAATCGGCCAGGCTTCTGGACGATAGCGCCGGTGAAGGCTCCTTTTTCATGGCCGAAGAGTTCACTCTCAAGAAGATCGAGCGGTATCGCTGCACAATTCAGCTTGATGAAGGGCCGTCCGCAGCGCGGACTGAGATTGTGGATGGCCCGCGCAACCAGTTCCTTACCTGTCCCGGTTTCTCCTTCGATCAATACGGTGGATGCCGTGGGCGCTACTCGCTCCACCTTTTCGAGCACGGCTTCCAGAATGCGGCTGCGGCCGATGATTTGCTCGAAGCGGCGTTCGCTTAACTCTCTTCCTCCCATGTTGACTCCTGCCGTTGCCATAAAACCTCTTGGCTTCTCTGAATGGCCCCAATCGACCTACATTGCCAGAGCTGCCCTCACGTTCTTGAGTAGCACATCATCGCTGAAGGGTTTCGCAAGAAACTCGACCGCGCCCGCACGCAGAGCTTGCATGCGCATCTCCGCGTCTCCATGCGCAGTGATAAAAATCGTTGGAATCCTGCAATTCTGCGAGTTCAGCTTGGCCTGCAGGTCGAGGCCAGACATTCCGGGCATACGAACGTCCGTAATCAGGCATGAGGTGAGGCATTGTTGGCCGGACTTCAGGAACTCTTCCGCCGACGCGAATGACAGAACTGGCAGGTCGACGGCTTTCATCAGCCCTTGCAAAGCACTTCGAATGGACTCGTCGTCCTCTACAATGGCAACGAGTGTCGCCTTCGGCTGAGTTGGCATAAAATCAGCCTACCGCCGGCATAAGACGCGCGCAATTATGCAATGGTAGAGCGCAACTATTCTTTGGTATAAGTCTGATTACTTGTCCTGAAGCCCCTGAAGCCTTTGAAGCCAAGGACGCACCGTCTGCCAGCGCGCTGCCAAATATTGCGGGAACGCGGGGGGCCAACAGAAGCCTATTTCTTCACCCCGAGCTTTAGTTTTTCCGCCATCCGAACCAACTCCGCGAGCGACTCCGCTTGCATCTTGCTCATCACGTGGCCGCGATGAACTTTTACCGTGATTTCGGTGGTGCCAAGCTCGGATGCTATTTGTTTGTTGAGCATGCCCGAAACCACCAACCGCATTACGTCGTGCTCTCGCGGTGTCAGTTCGTCGTATCGTTTTCGCAACTGCGCCACCTCACTCTGCTGTTGCCGGCGAGCGTGGTCACGTTCGAGCGCCTGCTGAATGGCATCCAGCAGATCCTGGTCGCGGAATGGTTTGGTCAGAAACTCTACCGCGCCCGATTTCATCGCCTTGACGGTCATGGGGATGTCACCGTGGCCGGTAATAAAAATGATGGGAAGCTGTATACCGGCGTCGATCAACTGGCGCTGGAAATCAAGGCCGCTTAGCCCAGGAAGCCGCACGTCCAGGACCAGACAACTGGGCCCGTCCGCGGCGCGCCTGGCGAGGAACTCTTGTGGGGCTGCAAACGACTCTGAGCGCAGTCCCACCGATCGCAGGAGTCCCTGAATCGAAATCCGAACGGACGAGTCATCATCGATAATGAAAACTGTCGATGTATCTGCCGGGTTCACAGCTGGGCCTCGGCCATGCTCTGTGGCATGAGATTCATGAGGACTCGCTGCAGTTGGACGCGATGTGCCATGACGTGCGGGAGGCTCGTAGAGAACTCGCAACGGGTTGAAATGGCGTACAGCGTTGCCTCGTTGCGCGGCAGCACGATCATATCACCGAGGATTTCGTTGACCTCAATCGGGTTAGGGCGAGAATGCCTTCGAAAATCTGCCGCACGGTGTTTCCTCCCAGTAAAAGCCCCGCAATTGCCAAATCCGATGCCTGAAACCGCGGCGTGAGCGGGAGCGGCTACAAAAAACTGAAAGCATTGTCGCAATGACTGTGGTCTAGTAAAGCAATTCTCACAAACAGCGTAAGGGAACGATATGCCCTGGACGCAAGTGTTTCGTCAAAAAACACCTGCACATAACCATTCCCACCCACCCCAGTATTTATAAAAATGCTTTCACGTAAAACCTATACCAAAGAATAATTGCGCCCTCACCAAAGAATAATTGCGCGCTTCTCATGGCGGCAGTACGCTGCTCCCATGGCGAGTCAGTCGAAAGCGATTTTAGTTGCAATCATCGACGATGATCAGTCAGTTCGCAGTGCCATCGAGGGGTTGATGAAAGCCGACGGCCTGCCGGCGCGGGCATTTGCGTCGGCGGAAGAGTTCCTGAAGTCCGGCCAACAGTTTCATACCACATGCCTGATCGCGGATATTCGCATGCCCGGAATGTCTGGTCTCGACCTGCAGGCCAAGCTGAACTCACAGAAGTGCAGAATTCCAACAATCTTTATCACCGCGCATGGAGACGCAGAGATGCGCATGCAAGCCCTGCGTGCGGGCGCGGTCGAGTTTCTTGCGAAACCCTTCAGCGACGACGTGCTGCTCGAGAATGTAAGAGCGGCTCTGGCGATGTAGGCCGGCCGAGGTCATTCAGATGAGCCAGGAGGTTTTATGGCGACGGAAGGAGTCAACAGCAAAGGAAGAGAGTTAAGCGAACGCCGGTTCGAGCAAATCATCGGCCGCAGCGGCATTCTGGAAGCGGTGCTCGAAAAGGTGGAGCGAGTAGCGCCTACAGGGGCCACCGTCTTGATCGAAGGAGAAACCGGGACAGGCAAGGAGCTGATTGCGCGGGCCATCCACAATCTCAGTCCGCGCTGCGGACGGCCCTTCATCAAGCTGAATTGTGCAGCGATACCGCTCGATCTTCTTGAGAGTGAACTTTTCGGCCATGAAAAGGGAGCCTTCACTGGAGCTATCGCCCAGAAGCCCGGCCGATTTGAAATGGCCGATACCGGTACGCTGTTTCTAGACGAAGTGAGTGACATTCCGGCGGCACTGCAACCCAAGCTGCTGCGGGTTTTGCAAGAACAGGAGTTTGAACGCCTGGGCAGTGGCCGTACGCATCATGTGAACGTTCGGCTAGTTGCTGCTACAAATCAAAATCTTGCCGAGATCGTGGAGCGAAACGAATTCCGAAGTGATCTCTATTACCGTCTGAATGTTTTTCCTATCTTCCTGCCACCGCTCCGCGACCGCCAGGAGGATATCCCCGAGCTCATCACGCACTTCGTTGAGGTTTTCAGCCGCAGGTTGGGTAAGCAGATTGACGAAATGCCTGAGGAAACGGTGGCGGCATTCTGTTCCTATGCGTGGCCTGGAAACATACGCGAGTTGCAGAACCTGATTGAGCGCGCGGTCATTCTGGCAAACGATGGGGTGCTTCCTAACCCACTACCCGCATCGGTGTCACCAAAGCTTGCGGGCACCGCTGCTCCAATGACGCTCAGAGATTCAGAGCGCGCACTTATCCTGCACACGCTCGATCAACTTGGCTGGGTGGTCGGAGGAAACAAGGGGGCAGCAGCCAAGCTTGGGCTGAAGAGAACCACGCTCATTGCCAAGCTGAAGAAGCTTGGCATTCAAAGGCCATGCCTAAGTCCCTCCCGGCTGTTAATGCAAAAGTGACGATCGTGTTAGACACGCCAGAGCCTTTCTGGAGCAAGTCACTGTTTACGCAAACACGAGCGTTTACCAACTCATTTTATTTATGCCCACAGTGACTTATATCTAGAGTCCGTGTAAAAACTAAACCAGGTCCGCAAGCTGAGTTGTCATCTCGCCTGCCCCGGCTCGCCGTGGAAGTCGAACGAGGATCTCTTAGCCCTCGAAGGGTACGGCATCTTTAGCCTCTACATAACCCATTTGGAACAATCCCGGCTTTCAACGTGTGCTCGAGTGTTTTGAACAGCGCAAAGCGATTGCGTGCTGCGGGGCGCGTGCCTTCTTTGTGTCAATTTCATGCGACTGAATCTTGACAGCGTGACCGCCATTTGACTGGGCAATGGTGACCGTGAGAGAGCGATTCAGCGGGTACTTATCGAAATGTCAATGAATCTATTGATTTGCCGTGTAACAGGTGCGCTCTTCATCGAGTGGAAGGCCATTTGCAATGACTTAGGTTATGAGTTTAAGAAACATGGGAACACAAACATTCACCTTTACGGTTTGTGCCGGCCGCCATCGGATTCTTTGGCCTTGGCGCCTGTATCGCGTTCTTCTTCATCAGCATTCTGGTAGTTCACAGAAGGCCACTCACGGCGGAGGCATGACTCTAAGTGTCGCTGTGGTCGACTTCACTGGGATCCACCCATGAGAACGCTGGTTGTCGTGTTTTTGCTAACCGCTTGTCCAATCAGCCCCGGGGTGCAGAGGTGGGGTTGGAGTCTAACCCCCTTGACGCCAAGCAGGTTCGACCGTCACGTCGCCACAATTCCTTTTCACGGACCAAACCGCTACAAGTCGCCGCTGGTTTGGACCGGCGGGCGCTACGCGTTCCCGTTTACGCTTAGCCAGTATTGCCGCACATGACGAGTCGATAAATTTTCGATGATGGTGTACGCTCATGAATGACGCGAATCACGAAAAGTGACATAGACTATCTATCTCGTCAGTGAAGGTCTCGCGGAAGTCGGGCACAGTTACGTATAACAAGGCTCACGCCACGGATTGCTCCAGGTCTCCGCAGAGTGACGGAGTTCCGGCTTGTGTAGCGCGAGCAAAGGGCTGCAAGTTGCCGGTATACAGATCGCCGGCCATTGGATTGGCGCGACCGAAGCGTTCGAACACATAGTTCGCCGTGTCCTCTATGCGAGCTCTCGGGCGGTGGAAGTCGCGGGTTGCCTTCGCGATCAGGTTAGTAAGTAAGAAACGGTTTGAAATACACGCTATTGCACTAAAGACCAGTTCAGAACGCATTGTATCCTCCAATTCTCACCAGTGGTTGACAGACTAAAGGCTTTCGTTCAACCGTCCGCTTTTGCCGAGATGCTGAGATACCTTTATAAGAGGCCCCACAGTTTTTGCCGAGGTGTCTCTTCGATCCACACGACGCCCAAAGCATGCAAGATGAGTTGATCTCCCAAGCTCAACAGATTAGGTTCTGAAGCGGCTCGATATGCGTAAAGAACGTCAGCGTTTTGTACGAGACACCAGGATTCATGACTGAGGACACGATCACAATGCACACAGCCTGAATCCGCGCTCCATTCATTGTTCTGACTCCAGGGGAGTTGGTTCTGCGTTGCCATTCACTACTCCTACAGCCATGCGTAACGGAGCGGACTGGACGGGCTTAGTGCTGCTTACACTGCGCCCAAAATCCGTTGTCTCTTTCGCATCGGCCTATGACCTGACTCCGCGTCGCCCAGGTGCCCTGTTCTTATAACCCGCCGCTACCGTGATAGCCTTCAGTCATGCTTTGCGTTTAATGCTGCACGTCACTCGCCAATGCACATTGTTTTCTAAAGTATGGAATTGAATGATCTTCCACTCACGGACGCCGACTTCTTATCTCACAGTCGGGTCTTAATGTCGATATATGGACACATGTGGCGATGTGTTGACCGTTCATCTGAACGGCAGTCCATGGGCTTTGCACGAATGTCACCTTAGGTGGAGCTTCCGTCTCGCGCAATCTGGCGCGCACGTCCCTTTAGGCGGAGGCAGGCGCATGCCTTCATGATAGGTATACGCGTCGCTATCACGAATGCGCTGACGATCTTTTCGATGTTTGTTGCGCGGCTGAGAAATGGCAATCGGATTGCTTAATAAGCAGCGTGGAAAACATGATGCGTTGGAACGTATTAGGAGTTTCTGTTATGACACTCACACTGTTATCTGCACACCCTGCTCTGCATTGGCTGAGTCGCTATTCCTATCCGTGTGACGCCGGTGTGTCCATATGGTTACTTTCGACTACGCCCCTTGCAACTGCGCCCCTTACGGCTACTAAGGGCTAAGAGCAAGACAACTTAAAGGTGTTTGGAGGGGACTAGAGCGATGAATGTTCAGTTGGGGCTAGGCGATGCTCTGATGGGTTTTGCGGTAGGCCTTTTCGTGCACGCGATACCCGGCTCCTGGTGGCCTCGATGGTTGCGCGAGGCGGTGGGGAAAAAGTGATGAGCACAGGCTTGTGATCCCGAATTTGTGATCTTAGCAGCCGACCCCGTCCTTCATTCCGCGGCAAATGTTAGGAGGAAAGAAAGCTCGTATGTCGGGTGTCAGCGCATAGCCTGCGGGTGGTACCAAAACCCACAGACGAAGTCGCTCCGGCTTGGGTACAGATGAGTAGAGTTGTGCTGGCTCTACTCCGCCGGCCTTTACGTGGTTTTCTTTGAAAGAAAACCACACCTCGCTGCTCTTGCCACGCTGCAGTCATTCGAGAAAATGCTTTAAGCGGGGGTATGGGCTCTTGTCGAAACTTCCGCGGTGGTTGCCGCGCGAGCAGCGTTGACAGGGCCAACCGAATCTCTTTTCATGAGTTCGGTTGGAACTGTAACCCTTTGCGGTCCTTGATCGGGTCTCGCAATACGGCTCAGAACCAACTCAACAAGCTGTTTCCCTAACTGCTCGGGAAACTCTCGCGTTGTACTCAGAGCCGGATACAGCCACGTACCAACGGTGTCATCGCAGCCCATCACGCTGACATCTTCCGGAACGCGCAGGTCTTTATCTCGTAGCGCCTTATAAACTCCGTGCGCGGTTGGATCATTACCCGCCAGGATGGCGGTTGCCGATTCGTCCTGCGCCAGCAGAGATTTGGTGCCCAGGTAGCCGCTCTGCGTGTCGTCTTCACTGCCCGTGCTGCTTTCTCGGGGTGTAAGACCACTCTCCTCCATGGCGCGCCGATAGCCCTCATAGCAACGCGCAAACCATGGCAGGCGGGTGTTACCGACAAACCAGATACGACGATGGCCCAGGTTGATCAAGTGTCGCGTAGCGTCGTGGCCCCCTTGAATATCGTCGGAGAACACCACGTCGTTATTTTCCAGATTGTTCTGGTCGCCAAGAACGTTGTTGCCGAGTACGACAAAAGGAATGCCCTTGTGCGTCAGCAGCTCGATCAGGTTTGGCGAATTGGTTCCTGCGAGAACAATCGCTCGAATCACATCGTGGCGCTGCACTACTTTTGGCAATTCAAGCTCGGTCCACGGCACGTGCGGAGAGTAATTAAAGGAGAGAAAAACCATCTCCCATCCATGGGAGAGGCAGTATGCCTCCGCTCCGCTGAGAATGCGTGAGTGAAATTCGTGCAGCATGGCTCGATTGCAAAGAAGAAAGGCAATGCTCTTCGTCTTGTTTCTCTGAGAGGGATCAACACCAAGCTTCTTGGCCTCTGACAAGACCGTTTTCTGAATTTCAGGCGCCACCCGGCTGTTTCCGCTGAGAACACGCGAAGCAGTGGCCAGGCTCACATTCGCCGCCGACGCAATCTCGCGAAGCCCTATTTTTTCCTTCTTGGGGGGAGATTTCTTCATACGTTCTGCGGGTGGAACGAGAGCCACCACTTCTTCCTTCGGGTATTTCGTATGTCTACCGTGAGCATGCTCTGCAAGTGGGGCAAGACTCGGAAGGCGATCGGGTGGACACGCCACCTCAAGATAAAGAAACATTTCTTTATCCGCAAGAGAATTTTTCAGTCCCACCCTTTTTCTAAATGCTTTTTAACGAACCCTAAGGAACCCGTTACCTCGCGATCCATACACAAGGTGAACAGATCGGCGCAAGAAACGGTTTCTTCAAAGTGGGAATATTATCTTGACGCGGGACTTTGCAGCAATTATGTTCATCGTCATCGGACGTGCCGCCTGGAAAATCTGCCAAACAGGAGCTGTTCGGCGCTGCGCTTTTCGAGCTGTCGACGTTCCCTGGGCTACAGCGCTCTCCCTTGTTTTCTAATGTCAAATACGGCGATTATTGAGAACGGACGCTCTTGCGGCGTGGCTCTTGGACTGCCCTTGAATACTGACAACCTATCGACAGCCTCGGTGGGCTTTACGGGGCTGTTTCGAACGGAGGATCGATGAAGCTGTGCTCTACCTGGTTGGGTGCCCTGTCGGGTGCTCTGATTTGCTTTTTCGTGTCTTCGCCTGTTCTGGCGCAGACACATGTTCCCAAATTGATAGACGTTCACCTGCATTTCGACGGCGAGGCGGGTGTTCTCGAAAAACTCCTCGATAAGTTGAATTCTGCGGATGGGTTGGGCTTTCTGCTCACCACACCCCGGGCACTTCCAGAAGCCAGCGAGTTCATACACCAGCATCCCGATCGATTCATCGGCTTTGGCGATGTCAAGCTGGATGACCCGCATGTGTTGCAGCAGGTCGATCGCTTTCATGCGGAGGGGTTTCGCGGTCTGGGTGAAATCACAGGCACACGCAAGCCCTACGACGATCCTGCGTACTGGCCCATTTACGACCGTGCCGAGAAGTATCACATGATTTTGCTCTTCCATACCGGCATCGTGAATCGCCTGCATCCCGAAACGCCGGCAGATATCAGTTTTGAGCGCAGCCGTATAACGCGGCTCGATCTTATTGCGCGGCACTGGCCGAAGCTCACGATCATCGGCGCCCACCTGGGAAACCCCGATTACGCGGACGCGGGAGAAATTGGACGGTGGGATCCGAATTTGTATTTCGATGTCTCCGGCACGACGCTCATCAAGAAGAAGGATGAGTACGGCTTCTTCCGTTCCATTTTCTGGTGGACGTCCGTGGCGAGCCCTCACACGCCGGCCAACGGCAAGAACGCCTTCGAAAAACTCGTTTTCGGCTCGGATGTATTTGGAGGAGAAGTTCAGGAGTTCGATGACGCCCTGGCGCGCTTGCACGCGATGCTGGATACTTGCCAGGTGCCGCAGAGTGCCCAGGAGATGATTTTTTCAGGGACGATGTGGCACATCCTGCAGGCACAGCAAGAGGCTTTAGCCGCCGATGCCAAAGGACGTAAACCTTAAGCCTTTCATTCGTTGTGGCAAAACACCCTTTGACGAAAGAGGTATAAAACCGCCGTGAGGGATGAGTTTGGTGAAAACTAGAATTGTAACGAGTGTCGTGTCTATTGCGATGTGGCTTGTTGCTTTACCCGGCCTGACGCAGTCTGAACCGGTCGCGCTTAAGCGGCAGGGGAACACGGTTCAGGTTGAAATCGGCGGAAAGCCGTTCACCAGTTACAGCTTTGACCCAGGCATCGCGAAGGCTTTTCTGCAGCCGCTGCGAGCTGCAAATGGTGTGGTGGTTACCCGAGGCTTTCCTACCGGCAATTCCGTGCCTGCGGGACACGATCACGACAGCAACCTGGAACCGCACCAGCGCGACATGTACTTCGGGCACGGTGACATTAACGGCTACGATTTCTGGAGCGAAGAGGCGTTTGCCGGCTACTATGGCTCCGACCATCCTGCCCATTTCGGGAGAATGGTCTTCCGCAAGCTGGATGAAATGCGTAGCGGCGCCTCCTCGGGTACGGTTCGCGCAACATTCGACCTCGAGGGCTCCGATCACAAGCCGTTTGCCGAAGAAGTGCAGGAGTTCACTTTCAGCGGCGATACAACCATGCGGACGATCGACTGTGTGATCACGTTCCACGCGGCGCATGGACCGATCAAATTCGGCGACACGAAAGAAGGAACGTTCGCGCTCCGCCTTGCCCCCGAGCTCGACGCGCCCACCGGGACCATGGTCAGTTCAGAAGGCGGCATAGGTGAGCCTCAGATCTGGGGCAAACGAGCCGACTGGGTAAATGTTGACGGCGTGATCGATGGCCAGACGCTCGGTGTCACCGTTTTCGACAACCCCGGTAGCTTTCACCATCCCACGTATTGGCATGCTCGCGGGTACGGACTACTTTCCGCGAATCCTTTCGGGCTCAGTTTCTTCTTTCGCGATCCTCATCAGAACGGCAGCTACACGGTGCCTGCGGGTAAGTCGGTTCAATTTCGTTACCGCGTACTGATCCACAATGGCGATTACAAGCAGGCGCATGTGGCAGACTTATACAGAAAATATGCCGCGAAGTAGGCAGGACACAACAAAAGGGAAGTGAGTGAGGCGGAGATATGGACGAGAGCAGGAGAGAGTTTCTGAAGACGGGCGCCAAAGCGGTTGCCGTGGTAACTGCCGCCGAGCGCCTGCACACATGGTCCACACCGGCGAAGGTTCTAGGCGCGAACGATCGAGTCCGCGTGGCGATCATCGGTCTGCGTGGCCGGGGAGAAAATCATATCGAAGGCTACGGTGCGCTGAAGAATGTCGAAATCGCCGCGCTGTGTGATGTGGATGAGAGTGTCATGCACGAGCGACTCGCGCAGGTGCAAAAGCTGGGTTTTCAACCCAAAACCTATGCCGATTTTCGCAAAGTGCTCGATGATAAGTCGATTGATGCTGTATCCATCGCTGCACCGAACCACTGGCATGCGCTCATGGCCATCTGGGCTTGCCAGGCAGGGAAGGACGTTTATGTAGAAAAGCCCTGCTCTCACAATTTGTGGGAAGGCAGGCAGCTGGTGCGCGCGGCGGCAAAATATAACCGCATTGTGCAACACGGCACGCAGGGGCGCTCCGATCCCGCAGTGATGGAAGCTGTGCAAAAAATGCGCGAGGGCGTTCTCGGAGACGCATATCTATCGCGCGGTCTCTGCTTCAAGTGGCGCGACACCATCGGCCACACGCCCGTATCTCATGTGCCTGCAGGCGTTGACTACAACCTGTGGACCGGGCCGGCGCCCATGGAACCGTTTACGAAAAATCACTTTCACTACAACTGGCATTGGTTTTGGAACTACGGCAACGGCGATCTCGGCAACCAGGGCATTCACCAGCTGGATATCGCGCGCTGGGGTTTGGGGCTGGCCTTTCCTAATAAAATCTCCGCAGTGGGTGGTCACTTCATGTTCGACGATGACCAGCAGACTCCCAACACGCTCAACTGCGCCTTTCAATACGATCTTCCTCAAGGTAAGCGCGCCCTGCTCGAGTTTGAAGTTCGTCATTGGATATCGAATCCCGAGGCCGGCATTGGCATCAGGTATAAGACGAAGCCTTCCGCCGAAGCTGCCGAAAACGGACTCGGCCCGGTGGAAGAAGGTGCGAATTCAGTCGGGAACATCTTCTACGGCCCGAAAGGCTATCTGGGCATTGATAATTCAGTCGGCTACAAGACCTGGCTGGGTAAGAACCAGCAACCGGGACCTTCCGCACCTGTGGGGCAAGACGATCATTTTGCAAATTTCATCGCCTGCGTGATCAGCCGCAAGAAGCAGGATCTGAGGGCGCCCATCGAGGAAGGTCATGTCTCTTCCGGCTTGGCACACCTTGCAAACGCCTCCTATCGGCTCGGCAGAACGTTGGAATTCGATCCTGCGACGGAACTGGTTAAAAATGACAACGAGGCGAATCGTCTGTTGCGTGAAGAAGACCGAGGCTATCGCGCCCCGTTTGTGATTCCGGAACAGATTTGATGCCACCCCGTGCCGGGGGAGTGCGACAGGGCTTTGCATCACGATGCTGCATGCTTCGGATGCCTCAGAAAGTGGAGATAACAGCCGGTTTATGAAAGTATTTCTACCTGTCGCTCTCCTCATCGGCACGACCGTCTCGATGTATGCGCAAGGGTCGAGTAAGTTGGTGAGTCCGTTGCTCGCGCAGCCACTGCAAAACCCTGCGGTGGTGGCTAATGAATTGAACCACTTTATGCTGCAGCGTGTGCCTCCTCTTGTTCTTCCGTCCAAGGCAGAGGAATGGGATAAGGAAGCGGCGAAGATCCGCGCTCATGAGTTGTCTGTTCTCTTTCACGGGTGGCCCCAGGAGTGGGTAAATTCTGCTCCGAAGTTTGAAAAGGTTGGGACCATCGAGGGCAAAGGATATCGCATCGTCAAGCTGCGTTATGAGATTGTGCCCGGCTTTTATTCCGCCGCCCTGCTTTACGAACCAGAACACATGTCAGCAAAGATGCCGGCGATCCTGAATCTAAACGGCCACGGTCCTGGAGGTAAGGCGGTCGAGCACAAGCAAAAGCGTTGTATCAATCAGGCGCGCCGCGGCATCATTGCCCTCAGCGTCGAGTGGTTTGGGTTTGGGGAACTAGGTGCGGAAGGCAATGCCCATAACAATCTTCACCTGCTCGACCTTGCAGGCGTGAACGGACTGGGATTGTTTTATCTCGAGATGCGTCGCGGCCTCGATTACCTGTACGAGGACTCGAACGTGGACCGCGCGCGCATCGGTGTAACGGGTTTGTCCGGTGGCGGATGGCAGACCATCCTGCTCAGCTCTCTCGATCCGCGGGTAGGTCCCGCGGTTCCGGTAGCCGGCTTCGCCTCGCTCACGACTGGGATTGAGCATCCGGGTTACACCGGAGACGACCCTGAGCAAGATTCCCCGGATATGCGCCAGGTGGGCGACTATGCGCAGCTCGCAGCCATGCGTGCTCCTCGGCCCACTCTGCTGATCTACAACGACATGGACGATTGCTGCTTCCGCGCAGGGGTGGTGAAGCAGGGTGTTTATAACGATATAAAACCGTTTTACGATCTGTACGGAAAGCCGGGCAACCTGCAGTGGTATGACAATCAGGATCCAGGTACGCACAACTACCAGAGAGACAGCCGCGAGGCTGCTTACGAGTTTTTTAATTCTGAGTTCCACCTCAACGCATCGCCTAAAGAGGATGCCGACACGGATACAGAAGTAAGAAGCTCCTCCGATCTCGTCGTTGGTCTTCCCTCTGACAATCTCACAATCTTCGGGCTCGGCCAGTCTTTTGCAAAGTCCATCCATCATGATGTTCCCAAGCAGCCAGGTGCCCAGTGGGTGCAGTCGCAGAGAGATCGCCTTCGCGATGTGGTTCGTTACGCTCCTGTCACCGTTACGCATGCCTGGCTGATGGATGCAACACATGAGAAGAAGGTGGAAACCCATTCCTACCGTTTTGAGTTCAGTAACGGGTTGAGCGCCACCGGTGTATTGTTTCAATCGCTCAACGCGCCCGAGGCAGCAGCCACGACGGTGCTGGTGTCGGATCTGGGCATGCCCTCGACGGTCGACGAGGTAACCAATGATCTGAGCCGGGGACAACGAGTTCTGGTGTTTGATCCACTCTTCTTTGGCCAGAACGTTCCCGGCACCCTCGATGAAGATCTGTCTGGCGCGGCGCAGTTGCTCACCAGTATCGGCCAGCGGCCTTTGGGTTTGGAAGCGGCGCAGCTCACGGGTGTAGTTCGCTGGCTGGGGCTAAATCTCGACCATGGAACTCCCAGCCCGCAGACTGGGGAGCGGGCCGGCGGTGCGAACCCGGCGAAGGCAACACCGCCGGTGCAGGTAGTCACCACTGGGCCGCGTTCTCAAACCGTTGTGATGGTGGCTGCAGCGTTGGAGCCCAACTTGTTCGGGCAACTTGCATTACAGCAATCGATCGCCAGCCTTAGCGATGTTTTCGAGCACCCGTCAGCCTACAGCAAGGCGCCCGAAATAACCTGTTTGGATCTCTACCATGACTTCGATTTCAACACCTTGGCTCTCATCGCCGCTCCGGCAAGAGTCAAGTTTTCCGCCATCGCGGAACCACGTATCTTCTGGGACTAGAGGAAACGCGGCACGGTATCGCCTGTCGGGGGAGTGCAACCAAGCTTCGGGTGCCCCATCCTTCGCGTTGCTTTTTGCGAAGGGTGGGTTAACCACGACCGTCTTCGCGGAGATCTGTGGCTACCCGCCCTTGCCGGAAAGGCGCCGTCAAGGACCCCGGATTTCCCGCACGCTAAACTGGACACATCAGCGTGTGCGGCTTTCTTCAAAGGAAAGCCGCATGAAGGACATCTGGCTCACGGAACTCGACGGGAAATCCGGGGGGATGGGGCACCCAGAGGTTGGTTGCGCTCCCCGGCCATGGCGCAACTACGCTTTAACCCTTTTATTTCAATCAAGTTATCGTGCCGGTGAGCGTTTTCGCAATGGGTGTAAACCGGCCTCGCGCACCTCGCCGCAGCGAGCTTCCTCGCCGCAGCGAGCTTCCTCGCCGCAGCGAGCTTCCTCGCCGCAGCGAGCTTCCTCGCCGCAGCGAGCTTCCTCGCCGCAGCGAGCTTCCTCGCCGCAGCGAGCTTCCTCGCCGCAGCGAGCTTCCTCGCCGCAGCGAGCTTCCTCGCCGCAGCGAGCTTCCTCGCCGCAGCGAGCTTAGCTCCCGGCCTTTACGTGGTTTTCTCTCAAAGAAAACCACACCTCGCTGCTCTTACCGGGCCACGGTAAGAGCGAAAATGCTTGAGCGTTCCGTTGTTCCATGATTGATGCGAACCAAGCCCGCTGGCCGAATCCTTGCTTAAGTTTTCGCAAATTGCCATAGAATATGGAAAGTTGCCCTTTACAGCGCTGAGGAAAAGCTAAGGCAGCCTGTGAGTCTTTCTCCCTCTGGAAGGCGTGCAGGCTCAAGCCTCGGCCGAACGGCGGTGGTTTCCGTGCCTGGGTCGGGTTATCTGCGCGTGTAGGCTTTTCGCCTTTTTCTCTCGTCTGTTCATTTGATGGAAGAATGGCTCCAGATGGAACCGCAGGGCAAGAAATTTATAGGTTCGTAACAAGCTGAACCCATGTTGCCTGATTGGCAGAAGATGGGGCGATAGGATTGAGGCAGCCGATTGGCAGAAAAACGATGGTGTAGGGCTGCTTTGCTTGCAGTATTTCTTGTGCTCACTGATCCAGGTGGCATGGCCCAACCCGTCGGCTCGATAGCCGACCTTCCGGATGCTCCCTTAGCTTCCTTGCCGCAGTCTTCTTCCGCTGTGCAGGCGGAAACCCCGTCGACGCAGGCCCTCGCTCCCGTGGCCCAGTCTCCTGCAAGCTCACAGGACCAACTCAAGAAGCAGGAGCAGCAGAGAGTGTTCGGTGTCATGGCGGCTTTTAACACCACCTCTAACCGCGATGCACTCCCGCTGACTACGGGCCAGAAGTACCAGCTCTTCTTTAAGAGCGCGACCGATCCCTGGCCGTTTGTGCTGACGGCATTTTCGGCGGGCATCGATCAGGCGGAAAACAGTTTCGAGGAGTACGGCCAGGGCGCGCAGGGATACGCGAAGCGCTTTGGCGCCTCGTACACCGACTACTTTACCGGCAATCTGCTGGGTAACGCAGTACTCGCAGGCCTATTCAAGGAAGATCCGCGTTATTTTCAAAAAGGCACAGGCAGCTTTGCCGCCCGTGCGGGATGGGCTGCGACCAGCACTGTGTGGTGCAAGCGCGATAACGGAACCTGGGGGCCGAATTATGCGAATGTTCTGGGGAATCTGCTGGGCGCCGCCGTTTCGAATTTCTATTACCCGCAAGCGGACCGCACAGTCTCCGGCACAGTCGAGCGGGGTTTCTCGGTAACCGGCGAGGCAATTGTAGGCAGTGAAGTCATCGAGTTCTGGCCAGACCTTGTTCGTCATCACAAGCGCAAAGCGGCAGAGAAGCTGGCTCGGCAGCAAGCCCTCTCGGCAGCAGCGGAGCCGACGCCCGCCTCTCCCAAGCCGTAATCGCCTTGCTTTGGCTTGTTTGACTCGAATGCGTATGTCCAAATCTCCAGCGAGAGCCAAGTGTTCTACTGCGGCGTTACTTTCACTCCACTCGCCCGGCATGACCGCACGCCCTCGCAGGCTTCCGGACGAAGATCTTTGTTGAGGCATATCTCTACCGCTGTCAGCCGGTTATTCCCACAACTGAGCGCAAAGCTTCCCGCTGGGTAGTCTGGATTCGCAGCCGCGAACCGCGACAGGAGTTCGTCTGGGGCGACACCGTCGGCATCCTGGCCCTGTCCGATATTTGCCGGAACCTTCACCGCGGCGAACGCCTTATGAATCGCAGTAAAGTAGGCGTCTGCCCCCAGGCCCGAGCACGTTCCGTGCGTCTGCCACTCATGGACTACCAGGCTCGCCGTCGGAATCACATCTGTATCGGTCTGCGGATCGGACGGGCCCGGCGCGTCGCTACAGTGCTGCGGATAGTCGCCATTCTCATCCTGCGGCCACAAACCGTGAACGACGAAACCCAGTTTATGGCCACATTCGGGGCTGTCTTGATGGGTCGCGCAGAACTCCGGCGACCACGAAAGATTGAGCAGGTAGAAATCGAACTCTCCTGGAGACGCCTGCTCCTGCGGCCGCCCGCGGCGCGGCCGTCGCCGTTCGCTATGGGCCTCGCTGCGGTTATCGCTGCGGGTGTAGCCGGAGTCGTTGCGGGGCTGAATTGGACTGCTATCGGCGCGGGCGGCAGACTCACTACGAGGTGCCGGGGCCGGTGGTTGCGCAGCGTTGTTGCAGCCGGCGGAGCAGAGCATCAGTAAAATCCCGGCGCTGCCGATCCCGCTGACAAGATATGAATCTTTTATGCTCAGTCTCACCCCCGGTGACCCACAGGCAAAACCAGCTTAACTCAGGGGAATGCGCGTGCTGGCCCAGGAATCAGGCCGCAGCTCGAATCACCGCTTCGATTTCCTGCCGCAAATCGTTCTGGATGCGCTTGGAGTTGATCCAGAAAGGAGCATGGCACTCTACTTCCAGCAATTCCGCACCGGGGTCATAGTTCCATCGGATGACGACGCCGTCTTTCATCGCTTCACCCTTGGGGCTCACCACATGGATACCCAACTTTGAGGCTTTCTTCCGCAATCGGGCAAAAATGGCACGAGTAATTCCACGAAAAGTTTCCCTGACATTCCCTGACATCTGCAATCCTTTCAACCCGGGCACCGCTATGCAGGCCGACTCGTATGACCCGCTTCACCAGATACCTCAAATGAATGGACGATGGGAAAGGAAAAACCGTTCATTCATTGAATGTGAATTGAGATGCGGATAACGACAGATAGGTTTAGATGGATTTAGATGGGTTTTCGCAAAAATACCGTGGGGCGAGGGGCTGCGGCGAGGGGATGCGGCGAAGGGCTGCGGCGAAGGGCAGGGCAGGCGCTCTCTTGTCGAAACGCCCGTTGCCCCGCACTGCTTCTTCTCTTAAGCCGTTTGTGAAACCGCGCTAGTGTCCCGAGTCAGTAGTTCGTTCGCAGTATTTTGCGAGTGCGGTGAGGATATGGTCTGCAGATTTAGTCCAGCAGAAGGGTTTTGGCTGAGTGTTGTGAAGGTCGAGGTACTGGCGAATAGCTGTTTCGAGTTGTCGGGTTGAGCGGAAGCTGCCTCTGCGGATCTGCTTTTCGGTGAGCGCGGCGAAGAATCGTTCGACCTGGTTGAGCCAGCTCGCCGAGGTCGGGGTGAAGTGGACGTGGTAACGAGGATGACGAAGCAGCCAGCGCTGGATCGCCGGCGTTTTATGGGTGGCGTAGTTGTCCATCACCAGATGCACGTCGAGCTCCGGTGGGACGTTGGCTTCGATGGTGTCGAGGAACTTGCGGAACTCGACGGAGCGATGTCGGCGCTGGAGTTGGCTGATGACCTTACCGGTCTTGGTATCGAGCGCTGCGAACAGGCTGGTGGCGCCGTGGCGGAGATAGTCGTGAGCGCGGCGTTCGGCTTGTCCGGGACGCATGGGCAGCAGGGGCGCCGTGCGTTCGAGCGCCTGAATCTGGCTCTTTTCGTCGACGCAGAGAACCAGGGCACGGTCGGGAGGATCAAGATAGAGCCCCACGATATCGCGCACCTTGTCGATAAAGAGCGGATCGCGGCTCAGCTTGAAGTTCTCCTGACGATGCGGTTGCAGCGAAAACGCGCGCCAGATGCGGCTGATCGCGGTCTGGTTGAGACCGGTGGCTTCGGCCATCGAACGCGTCGACCAATGCGTTGCTGCCCTCGGCTTGCTCTCCAGCGTGCGCACGATCACCTGTTCGATCTGCGCGTCGGAGAGCTTGCGCGGCTGGCCAGGCCGTGGCTCGTCGAGCAAACCGTCCACCCCAGCTTCGCCAAAGCGATGCCACCACTTCCTCACTGTCGCGGAGCAAACCTTCAACTCAGCCGCGAGCCCCGCAACCGAACCACCCGCAGCGGCGCGCATCACAATCCGCGACCGAAGCGCAAGAGCTTGCGCGGTCTTCCTCCGTCCAGACCAACCCCGCAGCGTCTCGCGATCCTCGTCCGTCAAGGTCAAAACAGGCAGCTTGCGTCCGCGTCCCATGGCTTTTCTCCTGCCATAGTAGACGCAGGACCAACACTATTAGTTTAATGAACTAATGACTCGGGACACTAGCGCATTTTCACTTCTACTCTGCACTGGAAAGTGCAGCGAGGTGCGGCTTTTCTTGAGGAAAAGCCGCCATCGAAGTCGTTGCTCTGTAAACGCCAGAAGTGAAAATGCTTTAGTCGCGTCCGCGAACCTTGGTCAGCAACCTGAGAATTTCCAGGTACAGCCATACCAGAGTGACCATGATTCCGAAAGCACCATACCACTCCATGTATTTAGGAGCGCCCATGCGCACGCCGTTCTCGATGAAGTCGAAATCGAGGACCAGGTTGAGCGCTGCGATGCCGACGATGATCAGGCTGAAACCGATCCCGATCGGCCCTGACCCATTGATCGATGAAAAGTGAACCCCGAAGAATCCCAGCACAAACTGAAGCAGATAAAACAACATAATCGCGCCGGTAGCAGCGACGATCCCCATGCGGAACTTCTGTGTCACCGGGATCAGTCCGGACCGGTATGCAAACAGCAGAACCAGGAGCGTGCCGAAGGTGAGGCTGACCGATTGAATCGCGATGCCCGGGTAGCGCAGCTCCAGAATCGACGAGATAGCGCCGAGCGCAAGGCCTTCCAGAACAGCATAAGCGGGCGCGGTGGCTGCAGCCCATTCCTTCTTAAACGTGGTGATCAGCGCGCACACAAATCCGCCGATGGTTCCGAGCCACAGAAAGGGAAGCACGGCCGCAGCCGAATGTGACTGCATAAACAAGTGCCAGGTCCACGCGGCGGAGGCGATCGAGCAAAGCAGCAGCAAGCCGGTTTTGTTGACCGTCCCTTCGAGCGTCATCCCGCTGCCAAGTGCACCAAAACGTTCGAACTCCTTCGAGTTCAGTATGGGATTCGAGGTTCGCATCAGTTGCGCCATAGTCCACTCTCCTTGCGCCGATCTCATCCTATTTTACGACTAAGCCGACTGAGGCATCAGCGAGAGATCTCTTCGAGTGCCCGATTGCGAGTGCGCGGCCCCATCCATCCGATAACAGCCATCACGATCGACATCGCTGCTGCAATCAAAATAAACACACCCGTCGTGCCAAAGCTCCTGAGCACGCCGGCGATCACAAACGAGGTAAAGATTGCTGAAAAACGGCTCCAGGAGTACACGAAGCCTACCGCGCTCGACCGGATACTCGTTGGGAAAAGCTCCGTCTGGTATGCATGAAAGCTGTACGACATCATGTTGCTCGCGATCGTTAACCCCACCCCCATCGAAATGAGCAGCATCCCACTTGAAACCTGGCTGAACGTGAGTCCACAAACCACAATAGCGGCTGCGGTCACGACGATTACGGATTTGCGTTCAAACTTGTCGGCGATCCACAGGCCAATCAGCGGCCCTACCGGCGCAGAAATGGCAATGACCGATGAATAAAGCAGGCTGGTCGTCAGCGTGATGCCCTGCTTCACGAGCAGCGTCGGCACCCAGTTGGCGAAGCCGTAGAAGCCAACTGTTTGGCAGACGTTGAAAACGATCATCATCGCCGCGCGCCTGCCATACGGCGCCTTCCACAAATCGAAGAACGTGTGGTCGGATGTGATGGGTTGCGGGTTGCGTTGGGCAAAGGTTTCGCTCGCCTCAGGCGGGGGAAGTGGACGTCCGAACTCTCTTGCGACCGCTTCCTCAAGTCCTGACATCACCCTATCGGCTTCTGCCAGCCGCCCCTTTTGCGCAAGCCAGCGTGGGCTTTCCGGCAAAGCGCGGCGAATGAACCACACAAACAGGGCTCCATGAGCTCCGATGATGACTACCCAGCGCCAGCCATCGAGCCCAAAGGGCTTGTGCGGCACCAACAGATAAGCAAGAAACGCTACCACCGGGACCGCCATAAAGCCCACTGCCTGCTCACAGGCAAAAGCGCGTCCGCGGATTTGTTTTGGAACCAGTTCGCTGATGTAGGTACTGATGGTGACCAACTCCACACCGATGCCCAGCCCTGCCATAAATCGCCAGAAGTTCAGGCCTGCCGCCGTCACCTGAAAGGCCATCATGAGGTTGGCGGCTGTATAGAACAGCAGCGAATACGTAAAGATGGCACGTCGCCCGAACCGGTCGGCAAGAAACCCACAACAAATCGTGCCGACGAATAGCCCGGAGAAGAGAAAAGCGATGAACGCCGCAACCCCCTTCATGCCGAAGAGGCTAGCCGTGGTGGTCGTCAGCAGGCCGCTCTTCACCAATCCCGGCGCAATATATCCGGAATAGAGCAGATCGTAGAGTTCAAAGAAAAAGCCGAGGCTCAGCAGGACTACGAGCTTCCAAATCGTGCGCGTAGCTGGTAGCCGGTCAAGCCGTGCCGAGATCATGTCTGCCGACAGAGGAAAGGGCGCGGTGATGTTCGTACTTTGCGGAATAGAGAACACTATAATCTCCGTGGTCGCTTGTTGCCATGCTCGCTGCGGCGAGGCTGCTCGCTGCGGCGAGGCTGCTCGCTACGGCGAGGCTGCTCGCTGCGGCAGGGGTCTGGGACAGTCTCGCAATTTATCCTTACACGAGTTCGGAGATGTCCGGGGGTGGCATATTCTCTTCCATAATCCTCGGATTGGGCCGAGTGCACCTCCGGCGACCTCGCATAGGAAGCGAAATCCACGATGAAAAATTCAGGCGCGGCCGAGTTGGCCGTCACAAAACAAGCACCCGGAAATGGTCCGTCGCTCCTGCTGCGCGGTCTGCGCAAAACCTTTGCCGACGTCGTGGCTGTGGACGGTATCGACCTTGAAGTAACGCCCGGCGAATGCTTCGGGCTGCTTGGGCCGAACGGAGCAGGGAAGACAACTACCATTGAAATATGTGAGGGCCTCACCGAGCCTGACAGCGGAACCGTTGAATTGCTGGGGTTGAAGTGGTCCAGCGGGGAAAAGGAACTTCGCCAGCGTATCGGCATTCAATTACAGGAGACGCAGTTTCCTGAAAAGCTGACTGTTGAAGAGATCATCCGTCTCTTCCGCAGCTTTTTCCATCATGGCCTTCCCGTGGAACAGTCCATTCAAGCGGCGCAGTTGGAAGAAAAGCGCAAAGCGCGTGTCGGAACGCTTTCGGGTGGGCAAAAGCAGCGTCTTGCCATGGCGTGCGCCCTCGTGGGTGATCCGGAGTTGTTGTTTCTGGATGAGCCCACCACTGGGCTCGATCCACAGGCGCGCCGTAATTTGTGGGATCTGGTAGACAGTTTAAAGCGCGCAGGGCGCACCATCATCCTGACCACTCACTATATGGATGAAGCAGAGCGCCTCTGCGACCGCGTGGCGATCATGGATCACGGACGCATCATCTCGTTAGGGAGTCCGCAGCAACTGATCGCCTCGGTGGGCGGAGAGCATATTGTGGAGTTCGCCATCGCCGGGCAAAACACTCTCGATCCCGCTCTGCTGACTACCATCACCGGCGTCCAATCGCACCGTGTGGATGCCGGCTTGCACCAGCTATCGGTACGCGAACTGCACACGGCCGTGCCGCTCATCTTCGATACACTTACGCGCCAGGGCCTGCAGCTCAGTGAATTCCGCACTCACTCAGCCACACTCGAAGATGTGTTTGTGGGGCTCACAGGAAGGAATCTGCGCGATGAGTAGCCTCCAGCGGAACAGCCTGTATCAACTGACCATGGTGCGCTTCCGGCTTTTCCTGCGTGAGCCGGAGGCCGTCTTCTGGATTTTTATCTTTCCCATCCTCCTGGCTGCAGGCCTCGGCCTCGCGTTCCGCAATCGCCCGGCTGATGTGCTGCAGGTGAGCGCCACTACGACCCAGCTTACGCAGGCCCTCGCCGCAGACAAAGGCCTGACGGCCTCCACCATGAACGAGGCAGACGGAACCCGTGCACTGGCAACCGGCAGTATTCTCCTGCTGGCCATACAAACCGCGGACGGTGTTGCCTACAAATTCGATGAGACCAACCCGGATGCACGTACGGCCCGGCTCATCGCCGATCGCGCCATTCAAACGGCGGCTGGCCGGCATGAGGCTGTTCACGCGCGGAATCAGCTCGTGCATGAAACAGGGGCACGCTATATCGACTTTGTAGTGCCGGGCCTGCTGGGCATGAATCTGATGGGCTCGGCCATCTGGGGCCTCGGTTTTTCCATCGTCGAGTCGAGGCAGAAGAAGCTGCTGAAGCGGCTCGTGGCTTCGCCGATGCCGCGCTGGCAATATCTTGCGTCATACTTGTTGTCGCGGCTGGCCATGCTGGTGATCGAAGTTGCCGCTTTTCTCGGCTTTGCGCGTCTGGTGTTTGGTGTGCCATTTCGCGGGCCACTCTGGCAGTTGGCTTTTCTTTGTGTGCTCACTTCGCTGGCATTTACCGCGGTCGGCCTGCTCGTATCCTCGCGCGCCAGAACCATGGAGGCGGCGTCAGGTTTGATGAACCTCGTCATGCTTCCTATGTGGATCCTGTCTGGCGTCTTCTTCTCGGCTTCGCGCTTCCCGGCGATCATCCAGCCCTTTGTACGGGTGCTCCCACTCACGGCGGCCATCGATGCCTTCCGCGGCAATATGCTGCAGGGAATGAGCCTCGGTCAGCTAGCGATCCCGATGGCGATTCTCCTCGCCTGGCTGGTGTTTCCGTTTGCCATTGCCCTGCGTGTTTTTCGCTGGAGATAGCCGTATAGGCTGCAGGCGGAAGAATCCGGCTTGTCACGAAACCATAATTGTCTGCAAAGGATATAAGACAACATGAAATTCGGGGTCAACACCTTTATCTGGTCTGCAACCTTTGATTCATCGCACTTTCCGTTGTTACCCAGGATCAAGGAAGCCGGCTTCGACGGCGTCGAGGTGCCGCTGCTTCGTGCGCAGGAGTTTGCCGCGTCTGCGATTCGCAAAGCGACCGAGGCCCTTGCTCTTGGGTGCAACGCCTGCACGGTCCTTGTGGATGGACTCAGCCTCATCAGTGAAAGTGCCGACATACGGCGCCGTACCCGCTCCCACCTGCAGGACCTGGCAAAAGCTGCCGCAGAGGCGGGCATTAAAATCATCGCCGGTCCCCTCTACAGCCCGGTTGGCTATCTGCCAGGGCGGCGCCGCACGAGCGATGAATGGAAGTGGGCTGTCGAGGGCTTTCAATCCATAGGCGATACGCTTGTTGCGCACGATGTAACGTTTGCGATCGAACCCTTGAATCGATTCGAAACCTACTTCCTCAACACTGCGGCCGATGCTCAAAGCCTCTCCGAACAAATCGGCCATCCCAACATCGGGATCCTCTTTGATACCTTCCACGCCAACATCGAGGAAAAGAGCATTGCGGCGGGCTATCGCATCGTCGGTGCCCAGCTCAAGCACGTGCATACCTGCGAAAACGATCGGGGCACACCCGGCTCGGGACACGTGGAGTGGAACGAGGTATTTGCGGCCCTGCACGACCTGAAGTACGACGGCTGGGTCACGATCGAAGGCTTCGCTTCTGCGCTCAAGGAGCTGAGTGCGGCCGCCTCCATCTGGCGGGATATCGAGCCCGATTCTGAATCCATTCCTTTCGACGGCGTCCGGTTTTTGAAGAGGAAGGCCGCCGAGGCCGCGCAACTCTTATGATTGCCGATGGCTCGTAATGGTTGACAGCCAGCACGCAAATCCCATTCCATTTCGTCTATATTTGCGGGGAACTGATTTTACTGCGCACCCCACCATCTACGGGAGACTTAGATGCCACAAGTAGTTCGTTCGCCGAAGGTATATGACGTCTGCATCATCGGCTCTGGAGCCGGGGGCGGCACAGCGGCCAAAGTCCTGACCGAAGGAGGATTGAATGTAGTGATGCTTGAGGCGGGCCCGCTACTGAATCCCGTGAAGGACTACAAGGAGCATGTGTGGCCCTACGCGCTACCCCATCGTGGGGCCGATGTAGGCGGGCGGGCGCTTCACGAACTGAACGACGAGTTCCTGGCTCCTAATGGGTTCTGGGAGATTGAAGGTGAGCCCTACACGACCGCTCCCGGTTCGACCTTTCGCTGGTTCCGCTCGCGCATTGAAGGTGGCCGCACCAATCACTACGGCCGCATCACCTTGCGCATGTCGCCTGCGGATATGACGTCCCGCTCCCGCGATGGTTTGGGAGATGACTGGCCCATTACCTATGAGGAACTGGCTCCGTATTACGACAAGGCCGAATCGTTCATTGGCGTCTTCGGCACGAAAGAAAACCTGATCGACGCACCGGATGGCGTCTTCCTGCCGCCGCCCAAGCCCCGCTGTACAGAAACCCTGGTCAAAAAAGCCTGCGATCATCTGAATATCACCTGCATTCCCTCGCGCATGGCCATTCTTACCAGGCCGGTCAACGGCCGGCCGCCCTGTCATTACTGTGCGCAATGCGGCCGCGGATGCATCAGTGCATCGAACTTCAGTTCGAGCCAGGTGATGATTCCGCCGGCGCGCGCCACGGGCCGCTTCACCATGATTCCCAACGCCATGGCCCGCGAAATCATCGTCGGTAAGGACGGCAAGGCACAAGCCGTTTCCTACATCGATAAGACGACGCGCAAAGAAATGCGCGTGCATGCCAAAGCATTCGTCGTAGCTGCCAGTGCATGTGAAACGGCGCGCTTGCTGCTTAACTCCAAGTCTTCTGTGTTCCCCAACGGATTGGCAAATTCCTCAGGCGTGATCGGACGCTATCTGACCGATTCGGTCGGCAGCAGTGTTACGGGATATTTTCCGCAAATGGCTTCGGTAGCTCCGCACAATCATGACGGTGTCGGCGGCATGCACATGTACATGCCGTGGTGGAGAGGGGACCGCAAGAACGATTTTCCGCGTGGCTATCACATCGAGTTCGGCGGTGGCCGCCACATGCCGGGCGTAAGCCAGTTCGATGCTGTCTGCGGGCAGCATGAGGGCTATGGCGCTTCACTCAAGAAGCACTGCCGCGATATGTACGGTACGTTCATCGGTTTCTCGGGCCGTGGTGAAATGATTCCCAATCCTGACACCTACTGCGAGATCGATCCTGATGTCGTCGACAAGTGGGGTATTCCGGTACTGCGCTTCCACTTTGCCTGGAGCGACAACGAATTCAAGATGGCGAAAGACATGCAGGAGACCTTTACCACCATTATCGAAGCCGGCGGAGGAACCGTCTTTCATGGCGCCAAGCGCACCGATGCGGCGTTGGAGAGCGATGAGGCCGAGGGAAAATCCCGCTACGGAATTTCTAAAGGTGGAGAGATCATTCATGAACTGGGAACCGTGCGCATGGGCAATGATCCAAAGACTTCTGCGCTGAACAAGAATGGCCAGGCCCACGATGTCAAGAATCTGTTCGTGGGGGACGGCGCCTCGTTTGTCAGCGGCCCCGACAAAAACCCTACCCTCACCATCACCGCCTTGTCGTGGAGAACTTCAGAGTACCTGTTGGATCAGGCACGCAAAGGAGAGCTATAGCATGTCAATATCCCGGCGCGATGTATTGAAGTCTTTGAGTATGGCGACGGCGGCGACCTCTGTGTTGCGAGTGATTCCGCTCGAGGCTGCCGAGTACGCTCATCACATGATCGCTACCGAAAAGGCGGCGAGCAGCCTCGGTGCGTACACGCCGAAGTATTTCTCGGCTGCCCAGTACAAAACTCTGAAGGCGTTGTGCGAGGCTACTTTTCCCGCCGATGCGGAGTGCGGCGGAGCCATCGAGGCCGGAGCACCGGAGTTCATCGATCTGCTTACCAGCGAAAATGCCGATTTTCAATTGAAGCTTGGTGGCGGTCTGATGTGGCTCGACGGCCAATGTATCGATCGCTATGGGGAAGCCTGGATCGATTGCACTCCGCAGCAACAGACCGAGATGCTCGATCTCATTGCCTATCGCAAGAACATCGAGCAGGACGCGAGGCTGAGCCAGGGCGTCGCGTTCTTCGACTTGCTCCGCAATCTTACGGCTGACGGATTCTTCACCAGCAAGATTGGCATTCACTACCTGGGCTACATCGGCAACGGCTACCTCGCAGAGTTCCCAGGCTGCCCACCGGTGCCGGGCGTTTAGGCTGCATTTCTCACACGGTTGAGAGCGATAGAGAAACGCGGCCGGATATCGCCTGGCGGGGTGTGCAACCAACCTGCGGGTACCCCATCCTTGACGGTGCTTTTCCGGCAAGGGTGGGACGCCGCAAATCTCAGCTCTACAAACTTCAGCAAACAAGGTCGTGGTCTCCCACCCTTCGCAAAAAAACGAAGGATGGGGCACCCGCAGGTTTGTGGCACTGCGGGCCATGGCAAAACACAGTCTCGCCGCAGCGAGCAGCCTCGCCGCAGCGAGCAGCCTCGCCGCAGCGAGCAGCCTCGCCGCAGCGAGCATTAGGCCCTGAGGTACGCTTTTCATCGCATGGCCACAAGGTCCGGGGGCAAAACGTACCGCAGGGCCTTCAAGCCGTACTAACTGCTCTGCAATGAGCCCGTCTCGCTAGCGGCTCTCACTCATCCTCCGCAGCCAGCCGAGACCTTCCGACGTTCCGGCCCTGGGCCGATACTCGCAACCGATCCAACCGTCGTAGCCAAGCTCATCGATCACGCCAAACAGATACGCGTAATCCAGTTCTCCGTGGTCAGGCTCATGGCGATCGGGCACTCCTGCAACCTGGATGTGCCCCACCCGCGTATTTCCTTGCTGCAGATACTTCCGCAACTTCATGGTTACATCGCCTTCGACAATCTGGCAGTGGTACAAATCCATTTGCACTTTGAGCGTTGAGCTGCCGATCTCCTGGACAATGGCATGCGCATCATCCTGCCGGTTCAGAAAGTACCCGGGTATATCGCGCGTGTTGATGGGCTCGATCAGCAATGCAATGCCTGCCGTCGCAGCGAGTTCAACGGCCCATGCAAGATTATCGATAAAGGTATCGCGCATCGCCTTGCGATCCACTCCTTGTGGTTGCAAGCCGGCCATCACATGCACGCGCGGGCAGTCGAGCGCCTGCGCATACGCGAGCGCGGTGTTCATGTCTCTACGAAACACATCTTCTTTGCCGGGAATGCTCGCGGCGCCTCGCTCGCCTGCGGCGAAATTCCCCGGCGGAGCGTTGATCAATACCTGTGTCAGTCCATTTCCCTCAAGCAGCGCCTTCAATTCCTGCGCGGGGTACTCATAGGGAAACAGGTACTCGATTGCCGTGAATTCGTCTTTGGCGGCGGCGGCGAAGCGATCGAGGAAAGCGTGTTCCCCGTACATCATGCTAAGGTTTGCAGCGAAGCGCGGCATGTTCTCCAGTCCTCCAATCAAAAATGCAAGCCTCTACCACGCGGCGCCGAACTGCTTCCGCAGTTGTTCAATCTGCTCCTGAGAAAGCGGCTCTGGCTTTCCGCCGGTAAGCAGCCAGAGGCGTGCTGTCTCTTCGAGTTCTTCGAGCGTGGCCATCGCGTTTGTAAGCGTGCTATGCCACACGTTCGGGCCAAGCCGATCGAGCATCACCGCGCGTATGGGTGTGGCTTTCGCCCGCATGTCTTCGATGGCTTGCGTCACCAGTTCGCCCACCGCCGCATCGCCCGGACGGTGATACGGAATCAACGGCACGTGGCCAACCTTCATCACGTAATACGGAGTGAGAGGAGGCAGAATATCGTTCTGCTTCCAGACGCCGCTCAAGGTGAGGGCGACCAGATGCGTGGAGTGCGTATGAATCACGCACGCGGCATCCGCATCGGCCGCGTAAATGCGCTTGTGCAGAGCCAGTGTCTTGCTGGCGCGATCGCCACTTGTTTGCACTCCGTCGGCGCCGACCCGGGCAAGAAGCTCAGGCCTCAGGAAACCGAGACAGGCTTCCGATGGTGTAATGAGAAACCCTTCGGCCAAGCGAACGCTTATGTTCCCCGCGGTCGAGTGAACATATCCACGCTCGAACAGGGAGCGGCCCACGCGACATATCTCCTGCCTCAATTCAAGTTCTGTCATGAGTCATCCCAACTGTGCAAAGGCTTTACTGAAAAATTCAACCGAGCCAAAGTTGCCAGATTTCAAAGCAAGATGGAGTCCACGGTTTGCGGGTGTAGAACTTGCGAGTGCGGAAGTAGACGCGTAGCACCACGGCACGCCAGGATCGATCTGTGAGCCGATCTGCATTTGCTCGATAGCCAGGGCCTGCACGCAAATGCCCGCTGTTTCCCCACCTGCCACGACCAGCCGTCCCACGCCTCGTTCGACGAATGCGCGAGCCAGCGCTGACATCGTTTGTTCTACAACCGCACCAGCCTGCGCCATCCCTAGCTGTGCATGGACTGCGCTCACCTGGGCCGGCTCCGCTGTCGAGTAAACAAGCAAAGGCTTGTCCCCCTCGCTGCTCCAGGCGGCATCGGCCCACTGCAACACTTGCGCGAGTTCCGCCTCGAGATTTGTTGCCAACCGTATCGGGTGCAACGCGTACGCTGTGCCGCCATCTTGAATAAATCTCTGCACCTGTGCGTTCGTTGCTACGGAACAACTGCCGGCGAGAATCGCCTTTCGTCCCTGCGCCGGTGGCAGGCTCACTCGTGTCGAGGGACTGAATCCCCAGTTGCGTGGCAGGCTTTCGCCGAGTCCAGAACTCGCCGTGAGGAACGGAGCGTCGCGCAGGGCCTCCCCCAACCGGTCAAGATCCTGCTTGCTTAAAGCGTCCACGATGGCGATGGAGATACCTTCCGCTTGTAGTTCTGCGATGCGGCGGCGGATAGCCTCTGCTGATTGTGCGACGACCCGGTAATCGATCAAGCCCACGCGCAGCCCTTTGTTCTTCTGTAACTGTGCCTGCAGCACGCGCACCAGGTTGGCATCGGTCATGGGGGTGAGCGGGTGATGGCGCATGCCGCTTTCAGAAAGCAGCGTGTCACCGAGAAACAGATGTCCACGGACGACGGTGCGTCCAGTTTCAGGGAAGGCCGGCGTCGCGATGCTGAATGGGCAATCCAGTTCGTCCATCAGGGCTTCGATCACCGGGCCAATATTTCCTGCTGCCGTAGAGTCGAACGTCGAGCAGACTTTGAAGTAAATCTGTTGCACGCCCTGCTGCCGCAGCCAGCGGCAGGCGGCCAGCGATTGTTCCGTTGCGACGGCGGCGTCCACGGTGCGCGACTTCAACGCGACCACCACAGCATCGGCGTCGAGCTGTGCGGTCTGTGTGGGAACATTGACCGTGAGAACGACCCGCATACCCGCACGGACAAGGTTGTTCGCCAGGTCGGTAGCGCCCGTAAAGTCATCTGCGATGCAACCCAGTACAGGAAGGCGTGGAGCATCCTGTACTGGTGAATTCCTGGCGGTCAGGTGAGACATATTTCCCATGCGATACAGGTTGTCTTGCTACGGCTGCGTCGCTGGATGTGCGGCGGAGAAATCCTTTTGATATTGCCGAATGATCGAGACAAAGTCGGGATCGGCAGAGAGACCGAGACTTCGCGCGCGCGCGCTTTCGAAGACGGCCGGCCACCCCGCCACCAGCCTGATGATGGTCGCGTCCGGCTCAGAATGCACCAGCTTACGCGCAGCCGGGCCTGCGACGACTTCGAGCGCATCAAGAATTTCGCCCACCCGCACCGAAAGCGCAGGCAGGTTGAGAGCTGTTCGCCCCCACGCATCGGGTGCAGCCTCGGCGGCCGCAATCAGACCATCGATGGCGCGTTGCGGCGAGATGATGGCCGCTGCGCTTTGCAGAGGTACAGGGCATATTGCGGTTTCTCCGTTCAACGGCTCACGCACGATGGATGAGAGAAAGCTGGAAGCGGCTCGATTCGGCCGTCCCGGGCGCACGGAAACCGTTGGCAGGCGCACACTGCGGCCGTCGATGAAGTTGCGCCGCGTATAGTCGGCAACCAGCTGCTCACAAATAAACTTCTGAATGCCATAGGAAGACTGCGGAACGGGCAGGGTCTCATCATGAATTACCCGCGGCAACGGCAATTCCTCATCGCCGCCGAACACCGCCACCGAACTCGAAAATACGAACCGAGGTGTGCCTGCGTCGCGCAGTGCATCGAGCAAAGCGCGCGTTGTATCGAGATTGGAACGAAGGCCCAGATCGAAGTCTGCCTCACACTCTCCGGAAACGGCTCCGGCCAAATGAAAGATCACGTCGAAGCCCTCACGCCCCAGTGCCGCACATTGGTCTATCAAAGCGCCAGTACGGACACCCACCACGGGATTGCCAACCAAATCGGCTGCGGGTGGCATCAGATCGGCCAATACCAATTCGGCCAGCGGCCGGTTTGAGAGCTGTCCGCGCACCAGCAGCGTACGAGCGAGCTGGGTTCCCAGAAAACCCGCGCCTCCGGTGATGAGTACTTTGATCGGGTTCAAGCTGTCAATCTGCATTCGATCCTTTCGCCTACCGTCCCTGCATGAGGCCCTTTGGGTTGTCGCTGCCTTATGCCTCGTGGCGCATTCCATCGTATCGTTTGAGGCGGCAGAAGGGCTAATATCGGCCCGCTTTAAAGCCAAGGAAACGGGTAGGGCCAAGGGACGTCCAGAATTCCATCCAGAATTCCATTTAGGATTCTGTCCGCTGTGCCTGCGGAGTCCGCGTTCCTGAGCCCTTAACCCGATTGTGCCCACTGGCGCTCACAAGCCCCTTTCAGGGTTGATAAACACGCTCCGCGTAGATATAACCAAGTTTGCTGCTCAAAACAAATGCTTTGTTTTTGACGTGAATTGATTCGTGGATGAGCGGAACAAGGCGGGTGATTTTCAATGCGGATGACACGGCGCGACACACTTAAATTGCTGGCCTACGCGGCCGCCGCTGCAGGAACCAGACCCGCGCGGGGCGCCGTCGCGGAACTGCCCGTTACGCCTGGCCCCTTCAACGCCTCGCGCGGGTCGCTCGATGGCTACCGCGTGGCCGATTGGTTTCGCGACGCAAAATTCGGCATCTGGTCCCATTGGGGGCCGCAATCCGGTGTGGAAGACGGTAACTGGTATGCGCGCAACATGTATATCCAGGGAACGCCGCAATATGCCTACCACGTAAAAACCTACGGGCATCCCTCCAAGGTGGGTTACAAAGACCTGATCCCCCAATTTAAGGCCGACAAGTGGGACCCCGATTATCTGGTGGGCCTGTATGCCAAGGCGGGCGCCAAATACTTCGTGAGCATGGGCGTTCACCACGACAACTTCGACATGTGGAACTCGAAGTACCAAACCCGGTGGAATGCAACCGCAACCGGGCCGAAGAAAGACATCGTCGGGCTCTATAAAGAGGCTGCCCGTAAACGTGGACTGCGTTTCGGTGTCAGCGAGCACCTGGCGAACAGCTTCGACTGGTTTGCGCCCTCGCACACCAGCGACAAGACTGGTCCCTTGGCCGGAGTGCCCTACGACGGCGCCAATCCGGAATTCGCCGACCTCTACCACAGCTACACCGATATGCCCGCGGCCTTCGCCGCCACGGCGAAGGCCGCGGGCTTTGAAGCTCCCGACCGTTGGAAGTTGCAATACTTCAACCGCATCAAGGATCTGATCGATCAGCATCAGCCGGACCTGCTGTGCACCGATGCCGGCATTTCCTTTGAGGAATACGGCCTGGCGACGGTCGCCGAGCTCTACAACGTGAGCGCCAACCTTCATGGCCGGGTGGAGGCGGTGTACACCAGCAAGCTAGCCGGTGACTGCACCGTGGGCACCTGCGTCGTCGGCCGCGCGCCTGGAGTGGGAGACGCTATCTCGGCGGAACCCTGGCAATCCGACCTCTGCATCGGCGATTGGCACTACAAAAAAGGGCAGGTATACAAGACGCCGAAGAAGGTCATCGATCTCCTGGTGGATATCGTGAGTAAAAACGGCAACCTGCTCTTGAACTTTCCTCTGCCCAACAGCGGTGAACTCGATGCCGAGGAGCAGACAATTCTCGACGACATCACCAGTTGGATGGCGGTAAACGGCGAAGGTATCTACGCTACTCGTCCCTGGAATGTCTACGGAGCGGGGCCTTCTACCGAGGTACCTGTTCCGCAATCCGGTCTCGACGCTAGCAAGCAGCCTGATCTCACCGCGGACGATGTCCGCTTCACCAGCAAGGGAAAAACCGTCTACGCCTTTGTTATGGGCGCTCCTGGCGCAGAAACCTCGATCGCTCCACTGGGAGACAAGAGTTCACCGGGGCCCGGCAAGATCGTGAATGTCCAACTGCTTGGATCGCAGGAGAAGCTGCGCTGGAAGCAGGAAAATCAGGCATTGAAGATCAAAAAGCCGCTCGCAGCCACTTCCGGCATTGGAGTCACATTCAAAATTACGCTGGCCTGAGGTTCCATCACGAATGAACAGGAAGCGCTGTTCAAAGTGGCTTGCCGTCAGTGTTGTCGCCTTGCTGTGTGCCCCTGCGTTGCGCGCGCAGGGTCTCGGTCAGGGTGTTGACCAGGGCGTCGATCGCTCCACGCTGCTGCATCCGCCGGTCGACAGTTGGCCCCAATATCACGGCACCTATAACGGGCAGAGGCACGTCAGGCTGCCGCAGATTACGCCGCAGAATGTGGGCGATCTTGCCCTGGCCTGGGCCTTTCAAACCGGCCAGGCGGCAGACATCAAGTCCTCTCCGCTGCTGGTCGACGGGGTGTTGTACTTTACCGTTCCCGACAACGTCTGGGCGGTGGATGCGCTCTCTGGGCATGAGCTCTGGCATTACACCTACCCGTCCAATCCGGGGTTGCACATCGGCAGCCGCGGTGTAGGCATGTACAAAAACTGGCTTTATTTCCTTGCTCCCGATGGGCATCTGGTCTCGCTCAACGCGAACGACGGCAGTGTGCGCTGGATCGTCGAAGTTGCCGACTCCAGCAAGGGCTATTGGACCAGCGTGGCCCCTCTGGTCATAGGCAACCATGTAATCGTTGGCACCTCCGGCGACTTCGACAACCTCGTAGGTTATTTGCGCTCGGTCGATCCGGAAACCGGCAAGACGCAGTGGCAGTGGGACGCCACGCCTCCCCTGGGTACAAAGGACGCGACCACTGGCGGCAATACGTGGATGACGGGCACGTACGATCCCGATCTGAACCTGCTTTATTGGGGAACGGGAAATCCGACGCCTGTTCTCACCGCTTCCACTCGACCCGGTGATGATCTCTATACAAGTACGATCGTCGCGCTCAACCCCGATACCGGCAAACTTGTGTGGGCTTTTCAGCCGTCTCCCCGCGATACGCATGACTGGGACGCGGCTGAGGTTCCGGTCTTGGTCGACGGAATGTTTCATGGCAAGCCGAGGAAGATGCTTCTGCAGGCTTCGCGTAACGGGTATTTCTTCGTCCTTGACCGAACGGATGGAACCAGCTTGCTGACCGTACCTTTCGGTCCGGTGAACTGGGCCTCCGGCGTCGATAAACGGGGAAGGCCCATTCCCAGCCTGGCGAAGGAGCCGGCGCCCGACGGGCGGCTGATCGCGCCGGACGAAGGTGGCCTCGCTAACTTTCGCTCACCCTCGTTCGATCCCACGACGGGCCTCTTTATCGTTGCATCGCAGCCCAGTTGGAGTATTTATTTCGCAAAACCGGAAGACGGCGCCTACGGCTGGGCGGGCGCCGATTACGACCTTTGGAGCAAAGGTACGCTTGAGGCGATCGACTACCAGACCGGCAAGGTTCGCTGGCGCCATGAGCTGGGTCAAGGGGGGCCGGGCGCCGGCGTGATGACCACCAGCACTGGCCTGACCTTCACTGGCGACGTAAAGGGCAACGTACTGGCCCTGGAGACGACCACGGGCAAAACTCTATGGCACGCAGGCATCGGTAATGGGATCGGAACCTCACCCATCAGCTACGAACTCGCCGGCCGCCAGTACGTGATCATCAGTAGCGAGGGAACGATGTTCGCGTGGGCTCTCCCCGAGAGCTACACGCCGCGAACGCCCGCAAAGCAAACCGGAAAATAAGTCCGTTTGTCCTATCGATCCGGCTGAGTGCGGTCTTCAAACTTGCAACAATCTGCCCACACTCGATATGGTTGACGGAGCCGTGGAGGCAACAAAATGCAGCGAACAGCGATAGTGTGTGCGGTAGCAGGGTTGATGTTTTCAGGAGTGGCCTTCGCCCAGGCTCCTCCCGCGACGAGCGCCGGTAGTTCTCTTACGAGCGAAGTAGAGATGGTTTATTCCCACCTGAAAGACAACATCATCAAGGCTGCCGATAAGATGCCTGCGGATGCGTATAGCTACAAGCCCACGCCGGACATTCGCACCTTCGCTCGCGTAGTGAACCATGTGACCGAAGCGCAGTTTCGTACCTGCGGCGCCTCGAATCACTTGGACGCCGCCTCCGCGCCGAAGGTGCCTGCCGAAACAGCAGACAAGGCGGCTATCATGGACGCGCTGAAGGCATCCTTCGCCGAGTGCGACAAGGCTTTTGCCGGACTCACCGAGGCCAACATGACCGAGATGCTGCAGCCCTTCGGCCCAGCCAAACGCACTCGTCTGAGCATCTTGTGGGGAACGGTATCCCACGACAATGAGCAGTACGCAACGCTCTCACTGTACTTGCGGTTGAAGGGCATTGCGCCGCCCACCAGCGAAAAATAGCGGAGCTCACGTTGGGTAGGGGCACGGCCTGCGTTGCCGCAGCGAGCATTAGGCGCTGAGGTGCGTTCTTCTCCCAGGCTGCGTGGCAAGTCGATGGAAAACGTACCTCAGGGCCTAAAGGCCATCAAGGGCTGCCGTTCTGATGGCACGGCCTGAAGGCCGTGCCCTACCTAAAGTGCCGTTTCCCCGCCATGGCTTGGCGTGTATAGCGAAAGGTTCTTGGTTTAGGAATCAATACTGGTTACACAAGGCAATCACTGAGGGCCTCGCCTCAGCGAGCGTTAGACAATGCCGACAGACTTTGCGGTGACGTCGGGTAGGGCACGGCCTTTAGGCCGTGCCAACAAACCCACTACACTACGAAGGGCTTTACAGGCTGCGGAAAAACTCGATTTTACTGAAAGCACGAAAAATGGGTCGCGTCAGAATGCCCCAGGAGCTATCCGGAAGCCTCAGGTGATGGTTTTCTATCCCCCAATTTGTACCCTTTGTGCTTACTTATGGGCTTTTCCGCAGCCTGTAAAGCCCCTGAGGTACGTTTTCCCCTCGCACGACCCAAAACCCTTCATTCCATCAAGGAACAGTGAAACCGTAACTGTAACCACCCCACTTGATCTGCCGTTACCCGACAACCGTCATTTTGCCATCGGGTGTCTTGGTGAAGGCGTGCAAAAGCTTGCCGTCCTGATCCAGGTGCCGCAGGGTCATCAGTTGCGGCGTGATGGAAATGTGGCTGAACCCATACACTTTTTGCGCATACGGGCCGCGCTGCGAGGGTTCGACCTTGAGGTTGTACAGGTCTGCGCCACCGCCGCCGGAAAGAAAGTGACTGGTGGGGTGACCCTCAAACTCCAGATGCTGCAGATCATGATCGTGCCCGGCCATATAGAGCCCCACGTTGTATTTGCGGAACAGCGGATCCCAGTCTTTGATCAGCGTTGCGTGGTCTCCGTGCGGGCCATCGGAGTAGACCGGGTGGTGCCCAATGACAGAGAGAAAAGGAGTCTTGCGCGGGCGCTTTAGCTCTGTCTCAAACCACGCAAGCTGTTCCGCTTGTTCCTCCGGCGTCAGGGTGAAGTCTTTGCCGAACAAATTCTTAAGTTTGCCGTTTGGCATGTTGCTGTCGAGAGCAATGAACGTAACCAGCGGATTCTTCGCCGGGAACTCAAAACTGTACCAGCGGGCGGGCATGGTGAAGCGAGTGCGTGCCCCAGCGAACTTTCCGCTGCGCGCGTATTCCAGTTCGGCCTCCACTTTGCTGTCAGGGAAGCGCTGGTAGTCGTGGTTCCCGAGAATCGCGTAGGCCGGGCCGGGAAACTCGCTCGCCGGATACATCTCTTCGAACTGTCCCTGCCAACGCGGAGAACTCGCGCCGCCCTCCAGCGGTCCATACCAGTTGTCGCCTAAGAGCAGCAGCGCGTCCGGATGCACGCCATGCTGTTTGGCATACGCCCGCAAGCCCGCGGCCACTTGCGTTTGCGCCTTGTAGTCCTCATATCCCCAGTCGCCGATGATCAGCAACTCGGCAGCGCCCGCGGGCGAGGGCACAGTGGCAGACAGGCCAGGAATGGATCCAAGAGTCGATCCAAGGCCTGCCAGTGCGCTGAAAGCAAAACTCTGGCGGAGGAACCGCCGACGGGAAACTGAAGAATGGGACGAAGGTATCTCTCGCATACAGTCGGTTTATACCACTTTATCGAGAATTTTCGATGAAAAATGGGTCCGCGTGTTTGCCATGGTTTAAAGCATTTTCACAAATACTGGGATGGCGGTGGGAGTGGTTATGTGCAGGTGTTCTTTGACGGAACCCCTGCGCCTGGAGCATATTCTTCCCTTACACCCTTTGTGAAAATGCTCTTGAGCAGAACCAGCACAACTGTACCCAGCGGCAAGGACGCTTGACTGGATTTTTCATCAAGAAAAATCCAACTTCCCCGAGGTCGACCGGGTCACCTATGCTGGTTCTGCTCTAACACCGCACTTAATTTCAGCGTCGGGGAAGCGGATGCGAAACAAGTTTTTGATCCTAGCGATACTGATTTTGCTGCCCAGCCCGGGCCGCAGCCAGACGAGCCAGCAACACTATGAAGTGGCCGTTGAGCGAGCCGTGCCCGCAATCATGCGCGACCGTATCACGCTCAAGGCAGACATTTACCACCCGCGAGCCGAGGGAAAATTTCCCGTGCTGTTGGAGCGTACTCCCTACGACAAGAACGGCTCAGCCAACTTTGCTATGGAGGCGGCCGCCAAAGGCTACGTTGTCGTGATTCAGGACGTCCGCGGCCGCTACACATCAGAGGGCGAGTGGTACCCCTTCAAGTTTGAATCGAACGATGGCTTTGACACCGTGGAGTGGGCGGCAAGCCTCCCCTATTCCGATGGCAGAGTCGGCATGTTTGGCGGCTCCTATGTCGGTGCAACGCAGATGCTCACAGCCATCGTGCATCCACCCCATTTGGCCGGTGTCTGCCCCTGGGTCACCCCCAGCAACTACCACAACGGCTGGACATACCAGGGAGGCGCGTTTGAGCAGTGGTTTAACCAGTCCTGGACCTCGATTCTGGCGCAGGACACGATGGACCGGTTCTTCAAGGCGAACACCAACGCCCGAGTGGGTCAGTCCGTACTGCCGCTGACCAAATACCCGCTCTTCAATGTGCCGCCTTCCACGAGCATGGAGGATCTTGTGCCGGTCGCGGCTCCCTACTACCTGGATTGGCTTGCCCATCCCGACTACGACGATTACTGGAAGCGTTGGGCGATTGAAGAAAATTACTCGTCCATCCAGGTTCCGGTGCTCACTACGGCCGCCTGGTACGACATTTTTCAGGGCGGCTCTTTGAAGAACTACCAGGGACTCCTGGCGAACGCAGGGACCGAGGCTGCCCGCAAAAATCAGAAATTACTGGTGGCGATCGGGGGGCACTCCGGCAGCGGCCGCAAAATCGGCGATGTCGATTTTGGTCCGGCAGCGGCCGAATTCGACGAAAACCAGGTGGTCCTGGACTGGTACGACTATCTCTTCTACCACGCAAAGAACCGCTTCGCCGGCGACAAGCCGGTCCGCATCTTCGTGATGGGCACGAACGTCTGGCGCGATGAAGACGCATGGCCGCTGACGCGTGCGCGCGAAACAAAATACTTCCTCGGAGCCCAGGACAAGGCTGCGGGTCCCGCTGCGGCCGGCGTCCTGTCGCCGGCTGCCGTTACCGGCAGCGCCTCGGAAACCTACCTCTATGACCCTATGAATCCCGTGCCCACCATCGGAGGTCCGTTGTGTTGCGATGGCCCGCATCTTGCCCCGGGGCCGCAGGATCAGCGTCCTGTCGAAGCGCGTGAAGACGTGCTGTCCTATGCAACGCCCGCTCTCACGCAGGATACCGAGGTGACTGGGCCGGTGACGCTCGAGCTCTATGCCAGCTCTTCGGCCGTCGATACCGACTTCACGGCCAAGCTGGTCGATGTAGGGCCCGACGGCTACGCGCGCAATTTGACCGAGGGCATCGTCCGTGGTCGGTATCGCGATTCGCAGGAGAAGCCAACGCTGATGGAACCAGGCAAGGTCTATGAGTTCCACATCGACCTGTGGTCGACCAGCAACGTGTTCCTCAAGGGGCACAGGATCAGGGTAGAAGTTACCAGCAGTAATTTCCCCCGTTTCGACCGAAACCTCAACACAGGCAAACCAGCGTCCACAGATCAAACATCAGTCAAGGCGACAAATACCATCTATCACGACGCAAAGCATCCATCCGCGTTGCTGCTCCCCATCGTCGCCCCATAATGAGAAGGGTTGATTACAGAAGAAATGCTTTAGAATTCTTCTTCACAGTCCTTTCCACGTTTTTTCCCACGTTTTTTCCTTTGGAGGCGTTTTGCAAAGACGGAATTTTCTGACTTCCTCTCTGTCCGCAGCCGCGGTTGCTCTTACCGCGAGCGACGGACTAGCCCAGGCCCCGGAAAGCAAGGACCACGAATACTACGAACTCCGCAAATACCAATTCCAGTCCGGACCGCAAACCAAACTACTCCAGAATTATGTAGAGAACGCGCTGATCCCCGCGCTCAACCGTCTTGGCTTTTCGCCGATCGGTGCTTTTACCCTCGATCTCGGTCCAGAAACGCCCGCCCTGTATCTGCTGATTCCGTCGATCAAACTGGAGTCGCTGGTCACGACCGAGATGCAGTTGGCCAGGGATGAGGAATTTATGAAGGTCGCCGCACCTTTCTGGAGTGCGCCGGCCGCCGCGCCTGCTTACTATCGGGTCGAGAGTTCGCTGCTGAGCGCTTTTGAGGGATGGCCGAAGGTGGTCGTGCCTCCTGTGACCGCCCAGCACGGCAAGCGCGTTTTTCAGTTACGCACATACGAAAGCCCAAGCCAGGCAGACCATGTACGCAAGGTGGAGATGTTCAACAGTGGCGAATATGACATCTTCCAGAAGGCCGGCTTCTGGCAGGTGTTCTACGGCGATACCTTGATCGGACCGCGCATGCCCCAGTTGACCTACATGGTCGGCTTTCCTGACATTGCGGACATGGATGTGAAGTGGGCAGCCTTCAGCAACGATCCAGCCTGGAAGAAACTGTCGAGCTTGCCCAGGTACAGCTTCGAATCCATTGTGAGCAACATTTCGAATCTGGTGCTGCGGCCTACTTCTTATTCTCAGATTTAGAAGCCGAGGCTTCTTTCTCGTCGAGGCAGAGTTCGTCGAGGCCTTTGCCGCCATGCTTTTCGAGATCGGCGAATATTCCTTCATCCGTTAGGTCGAGCGGATGAGAGTGCTTCCAGTCGTGGTGGACTACGTCGTACAGGCGATCGACGATGTGCTTGTCATGCACTTCGATCGCCAGTTCGCGTCTGCTGTCGAAGCTTCCCGGCGCCAGGTTGATCGACCCGATGATGGCCCGCTTTTCGTCAGCGAGCAGCATCTTGGCATGCAGCTTAAGCTCCTTCAGCTTGTGTACTTTGACGCCCACATCGTCAAGAATGCGTAATCCCCCCACGCCTTCGATCATCTTTTCTTTTTTGAGATTGTGCGGCGGCCGCGCCATCACGTGGATCGTGACGCCGCGCTCCTTGGCGCGGACAAGATGCTCGATGATCATCTGATCCTGGTACCGCTCATTCTGTAACCACAACGAGTGCTTGGCGCTGTCGATAAATTCGCTAATGCGTTCCCGGCCGTTGCCCCGGCACCAGATCAGGTGTGCATTTCTTCCCAAGGAAAAATCCTGGCGGCTCCAATCGGCTTCGAATCCGTTGATGATCTCTGTGACTTCGTGGGGCTCTGTCGTGATGATGGCGTAGTCGCGCGTCTGGGTCAGGTTTTCACTTTCCCAGTTCAGTGACTTTACAAAGGCAGTCTTGCTATCCACAACCATCGACTTTTCGTGGGTCAGATCGAATGCAGGGTTGCTGTCGAGTACGTCCACGCCCGCAGCCTGCAGAGCCGTCCGGCTTGTATCGTTCTCAGAAACGCCATTGCGGCGCTTGGGATTCAGCATGATCCGCACGACTACGCCCCGCCGGCGCGCTTCCATCACCGCCGCCAGGAGCGAAGGGTCGGTAAAGACGAACATTTTGATGCGCAACGACTCTTTGGCGCCGTGGATCGCGTCCAGAATTGGCTTGGCGGAGTCATCAGGTAAAACAACCAGGCTGCGGGACATATACGCTCTGCCTCTAAGTGGCCGTGTTCGCCGATCGAGCGGCTCTGGCCGCTGCTGTACCGAACTGTACACTATACAGCTCGGCGTACGTGCCTCGCAGCGCCAGGAGCTGCTCGTGGGTGCCTTGCTCCGCGACCACGCCGCCCTTCAATACGATGATTTTATCCGCGTCGCGAATCGTACTCAGCCGGTGGGCAATGGTGAGCGTGGTCCGTCCTTTCATCAATCGCTCGAGCGCTTCGATCACCAATCTCTCTGACTCCGCATCGAGCGCAGCCGTTGGTTCGTCGAGAATGAGAATCGGGTTGTTGCGGATAATGGCGCGGGCAATCCCGATGCGCTGGCGCTGACCTCCGGAGAGCGTATCTCCCCGGTCGCCAACCATCGTCAGGTAGCCGTCAGGCATCCTGGTGATGAACTCATCCGCGTTGGCCAGCTTTGCGGCCTCGATGATCTGCTCTTCTGTAGCGCCCGCGCGGCCATAGGCAATGTTGTCGTGCACGGTTCCGCGAAACAGCACGGTTTCCTGCAGTACATACCCAATCTGGTCGCGCAACGCCTGCAGCCGATAATCGCGCACATCGATGCCATCGACCTTCACACTGCCGGAGCTGGGATCGTAGAAGCGGGGAATGAGGCTCATGATGGTGGATTTGCCCCCGCCCGTCGGGCCCACCACACCGATCATCTGCCCAGGCTCGACATGGAAAGAAACATCGCGCAGTACGGGAACGCTTTCATCGTAGGCAAAGGCCACGTGATCGAAGGTGATCTCGCCGCGGATGACCGGTTCCTGGGCATCCGGTTTCTCGGGCAGAATCGCGTCCGCGTCAAGTATGGTGCGAATGCGTTCCACTGCGACCGACGTCTGGGCAATGGAGTTGTTCATGCTGGCCAGATCTTTCACCGGCTTGAAAAACGAGGCCAGGTAGGAAAGAAAAACCGTCAGTTCGCCGGCCGTCATCCCTCCGCGAATAATGAGCAGGGAACCGCGCCACAGCACGAAGGCCACGCAAAACGATACGATAATGGATACGATTGGAGAGAGCAGGGCCTTGACCTGGCGCGCCTTGAGTGCCGCGGCCACCGTCGCATGGCTTACGACAGCGAGTTGTTCCTGCTCCAGTTCCTGCCGTCCGAAGGCATTCACGACGCGGATGGCTTCCAGATCCTGTTGCACGACGGCGACGATATTGCTCTGCTGTCTGCGGACCTCGTGGGTCGAGAGCTTCACCGCTTTCTTGAAGCGTGACGCGAGCAGCAGCAACAAGGGGGTAATGCCGACAGCGATGAGCGTGAAGTCCCAGTTCAAACAGAACATCACCACCAGCATGCCCAGAATGGTGAACATGTCGACCACCATGCCCAGCGTGGCCGAAGAAGCAAAATTCTGGATCGTAAGCACGTCGGCAGTGATCGTGCTGAGCAGCATGCCCGACTGGTGCGAGTCGTAGTAGCGCAGTGACAGGTACTGAAGATGGTGGTAGGTCCGCATGCGTAGGTCATTCGCAACCCATTGCCCCACGCTCTCGGTGAAGTAGTTGGCGAGGTAAGACGCAGCGGCGTTCAGTATCGCGATGACGATGACGGCAAGCGCCGCCGCTTCTGCAAGATGGACGCGATGACTACTAACAAGCAGGGGATGCAGCAGGTGGGCGAGCCAGGGATCGAGCTTGCGTCCGACCACGACGTTATCGATGACGATCTTGAGCGGCCACGGAGCTGCCAGCGTCATGATGCTCTGGAGCAGCATTGCCACCAGAATCATGACCAGGCTGCCACGGTAGGGCCGCAGCAGCTCCCGGATGAGGGGCATCATGCTCTGGCTTTCCCCCTCAACGGGTTCGAGCGTCGCTGGGTCGTCTGTGGAGGCTTGGGCCACTCTGCGCACCTCGAGCAAAGGCTTTCAGGCGTCAATACACTCTAAACGTTCCCGGCCTACCCTGGTTCCTCAAATTTTGCCAGTGAAAAATAGCACCCCACACCCCAACAACCGCAATTTGGATTTCTCACCATCAGGGAGGAGAGGAGCGACAAGGCTGCTCACTGCGGTGAGGCTGTATTGTGCGGTGGCCGGCAGTGCAAGAAACCTGCGGGTGCCCCATCCTTGACGGTGCTTTTCCGGCAAGGGTGGGTAGCCACAAATCTCAACGTACAAATCTCAATGCACACTGTCGTGGTAACCCACCCTTCGCAAAAAAAAAAGCGAAGGATGGGGCACCCGCAGGTTTCTTCCACTCCCCGGCCAAGCGATATCAAGCGCCGCGTTTCTCAACCGTGTGAGAAATGCCGGTTAATCCGTAGAGGAAACCAGGTGATAGATCTGCGCTCCATATTTCTCTACCGTGGCCATGCCAATACCTGGAACGGCCAGCAGGTCAGAGTCATTCCTGGGGAATGAACTGGCAATATTGCGTAACGTGCGATCGCCGAAGATACGAAACGCTGGCATCTTTCTCCGCTTGGCTTCAGTCAGCCGCCAGGCCCGCAACGCTCCCTCAAGCCGGGCCTCGCGCTCTGAAGGCGGTTGCTCGACTTTCGCCGGTTTACTCGGCTCCTTCGCCGCTTTGCCCTGCTGCTTCGCGGGAGCTTGCGCAGGGCCCGCCTGCTTCTTACCGCGCTTGGGCGCAGCGGCCAGATCGCTCGTATCCCTCATCACAAATCGGGCAGCCACCGTATCGTTGAAGTGCAGTCCTGCGGGCAGAATGCTGACATTCCGGTACGGAATCTTCTTGCCGTCCTTCTCGAATACAGCATCCGCAAAGGCAATCAGATCGGCTCGCGCCATGGCGCCCAGTACTTCTTCAAAGTCATCCCGGCTCATTTCGCCTGCGGGGTAGAGATCGCTGTGTAGCTTGCCCGTGGAGCGCGTGGTAATAGATCGCAGTTTCTGCAGGATGCGCTCGCAAGCGCCTCGTTCCGTGTGCGAAGGCGAGCGAAACCTTTGCGCAACGCAATCGGCAGGCGCGCAGAAGTCACACATGCCACAACCTGCTCCGTTATCCGAGGTATCGCCAAAATGATGCACCAGCGCCGTCATGCGGCAATGGTGGCTCTCGCCGAAGCGGATGATTTCCTCAATCTGGCCCTGCTTCTGCTCCGCCTGCAGAATGTAGGCGGCGCGCCACTGCTCCTCGCCGCGGCAGATATTTTCCGCATAGTCCACCACGGCGCCTTTATGGATCCATAGTTTTTCGAGCGCCTTATCGAATGGATCCTCGTCCATGGCCACCCGCTTGCGCACCTTCTCCTTGCTCTGTGGTTGTGCAACAAGCACGGCGAAGATGCGATCAAGGAGCGCTACCGGGGGATAATCCCGCCCGAAGAAGAAGTCATGCGTATGCCGGTCGGCATAGGAGTACATGAGGATCGCGCGGCTCGGTTTGCCGTCGCGTCCTGCGCGACCAATCTCCTGGTAGTAGCCCTCGAGGCTGCCTGGAAAAGCGGTGTGGATCACGGTACGCACATCCGCCTTATCGATGCCCATGCCGAATGCGGTGGTGGCGACCATCACATCCAGCTTGCCCGCCATGAACTCTTCCTGCACGCGCCGTCGCCGTTGCGCGTCGAGCCCGGCGTGGTAGCCGGCGGCACGAAACTCGCCCGCCAGCGACGTAGACAAACTCTCGGCCTGTTTGCGCGTCGGCGTGTACACGATGGCCGGCCGGTGTGCAGGGTCGCGCAGGATGGCGCGGGCCAGCGCAGGCCGCTGCGATCGCACCACCTCGACCACCTCGATGCCGATATTGTCCCGGCGAAAGCCATGGATAAAGTGCCGCACTTTGCCCAGGCCCAGTTGCGCCGCAATGTCTTTCTGCACCTGCGGTGTCGCCGTCGCCGTCAGGGCCAGCGCCGGAGCGGGGCGCAGGCTGGGCAGAAACTGCCCAAGCATGCGATAGTCCGGGCGAAAGTCGTGGCCCCATTGGGAAATACAGTGCGCCTCATCGATGGCGATCAGGGAGGGCTTGCGCTTCGCCAACATTTCAGGGAAGCCCGCCACGCGTAGCCGTTCGGGCGCGATAAACAGGAATTGCAGGCTGCCGTTCAGATACTCTACGCACACCCGGCGCGCGCTCTCACGGTCGCGGCCCGAGTGAATGCACTCGGCCGAGAGGCCCAGCTCCTGCAGCTTGCGCACCTGGTCGTCCATCAGGGCGATCAGCGGGCTGATCACCAGCGTGGTTCCACCGCGTGCCAACCCCGGCAATTGATAGCAGAGCGATTTGCCGGAGCCGGTCGGCATCACCAGCAGCGCGTCGTCTCCCGCTTTCACCGCCTGGCACACGGCCTCCTGGTTTGGCCGGAAGCTGGCAAACCCAAAGACGCTTTGCAGCAATTGGTTCAGGGTCGCGTCGTTTGGAATTGCTTTGTGGGGAATTGCTTTTCTGAGCGGTGCATCGTGTGACAACGAAGCTCCGTTGGTCGTCGTAGTTCCATTCGTCGTCGCAATCTCAGCTCGCGCAGGCGAAGTCGCCCGAGGGGCCGGCGTCGTCTGGCTCACGCGACCCACCACGGAGCTTACGTAAGCGCCGATGCGCTCTAGAAACGGATCCAGTTGCGCCTCGCCCTTCTGGATGCGATGGAGAAAGGCTTCCCACTGGCCGGTCATCGCGGGGCTCTTTACTTCGGGGTGCACCACCTCGATCAGATGGATTCCCTTGTCCGTAGCTTCGAGGCTCTTGCCTGTTCTGATCACGTATCCACGTTTCAGCAATACTTCGATAATCGACGCCCGGGTCGCCGGTGTGCCCAGGCCGGTTTCTTTCATGGCGTCGGAGAGCTCTTTCTCGTCCAGAGTCTTGCCTGCCGTTTGCATGGCGGTCAGAATGGTGGCGTCGGTAAAACGTTGCGGCGGCCGGGTCTTCTTCTTCTGTGCTTCGACCTTGACGACTGTTTGCGCCTGCCCCTGGGCGAGTGTTGCCGGCAGCGGTTGTTCTTCCTGTTCCGGATCTTTCTTCGCGTCCCGCCGGCGCGATTCCGCACCGATGTCGAGAACCTTCCAGCCGACTTGCCGCACCACGATGCCGGTGGTGCGATAACGGTCGACGGTCGGGTCCGTCGCCGTGCGGATGGCGGTGATCACCGTGGTCACTTCCTGCAGATGATCGTCGTGCCACAGCATGAGTAGCCGGCGGCAGACCAGGTCGTACAGTTTGTGCTCTTCTTCTGAGAGCTTTTCGCGCCGCATGGCGACCGCGGTGGGAATGATGGCATGGTGATCGCTCACCTTGCTGTCATCAACGTAGCGCTTGCCCAGGGCCCGTTCGCCTGTTCCGGGAGCCAGTTGCTCACGATAAGGCCCGGCGATGGCCGCGGCAATTTTAGGAATCGTTTCGGCCACATCGGTCGAGAGATGGCGGCTGTCGGTACGCGGATAGCTGATCAGTTTGTGCTGCTCGTAGAGTATCTGGGCAAGGTCGAGCGTTTTTTGTGCGCTGAAGCCGTACAGCCGGTTGGCGTGCCTTTGCAGCTCCGTCAAGTCATAGAGCAAGGGGGGCGCCATGCGCACGGTTTCTGCCGAGAGCGTTTCCACCGTGGCCTGGCCGGCCCGCGCCCGCGCCATGATCGCGTTGGCCTCCTCGCCGTCGGCCGGCAAACGGGTATTGTTGGCGGCGGCATCTTTGCCTTCCTTAGCCTTGTTCTGCGGCCGGAACCATATTCCCTGATATTGAGTTCCTTGATGTTGAGTCCCCGGTTTGCTGCCCACGGGCGAATCTTTGGCCTCGAACGTGGCCACGACGTTCAGGTAATCCTCGGGGACGAACTGCCGCAGAGTGAGTTCACGCTCGACGATCATGGCCAGCGTCGGGGTCTGTACCCTGCCGACAGAAAGCTCTTCGTTGTAGCTAACGGAGTAGGCACGCGACAAGTTCATGCCCACCAGCCAGTCGGCCCGGCTTCGCCCGCAGGCGGCGTCGGCCAGCCGGTCGTACTCTGTCCCTGGACGAAGGTTGGCAAACCCCTTGCGGATGGCGTCGGGCGTCAGCGAAGAAATCCACAGCCGGCTGAAGGGCTTTTGGCTTTTCGCAGCCTCATAGATGTAGCGGAAAATCAGCTCTCCCTCGCGTCCCGCATCCGTCGCACACACAATCTGCGATACGCGGGGAGACGTAATGATTTGCTGCACAATTTCGAACTGCTCTTTGCTGCGCTCGTACACCACCAGGGGCCACTCGCCGGGCAGCATGGGCAAGGACTCGAGCCGCCATTGCTTCCATTGAGGATTGATTTGGTGCGGTTCCGCCAGCGACACCAGGTGCCCAATGGCCCAGGTGACCACGTAGCCGTTCCCCTGCAGATAGCCTTTGCCCTTTTGATCGGCCCCAAGCACGCGGGCGATGTCTCGGGCTACCGAAGGCTTTTCCGCCAGCACCGCGACCGTACTGGATTCCACTGCCTTCATCGTGATTCTCAGTCTAAATTGTTCTCACAACGGGGACGGGTGCCGTTGCGTGTACCCGCGTGCACGGGCATGCACTTTGAGTCCTGCATGAGAAATGCTTTAATCCAAAGGTGGACGTTTCCCTTAGTCAGATCAAGCAAGCAGAACAGAGAATCCGGGACTTTATCTACTTTTCTCCCTGCCAACGCTCAGCCGCCCTCTCCGAAATGACCGGTCAACAGGTCTATTTGAAGCTGGATAATTTGCAGCGCACGGGTGCTTTTAAGGAGCGAGGAGCGCTCAACCGCATTCTGCTGCTGAACGACGATGAAAAGAAGCGCGGCGTGATTGCCGCCAGCGCCGGTAACCATGCCCAGGGGGTCGCTTACCATGCCACGCAGCGGGGCGTTCCGGCGAAGATCGTTATGCCGTTGATGACCCCCCTGGTAAAGATCTCAGCGACGCGCGGATTTGGCGCGGAAGTGATTCTGCACGGCGCAAATTACGACGAAGCGTGCGACGAAGCCCTGCGCATCTGCGATCAGGAAGGCTTGACGTTTCTCCACCCATTCGATGACAACGCCGTCATCAACGGCCAGGGGACCATCGGACTTGAACTGCTCGAACAGGTACCCGGTCTCGAGGCTGTGGTGGTGCCCATCGGCGGCGGCGGACTCATCAGCGGCGTGGCCTGCGCGCTCAAAGAGAGCAACCCGGCGATCCGCGTGGTTGGGGTGCAGACGGAGCGTCTGCCTTCGATGCTGCGCGCCATCGAAAAGGGAAGTCCGGTGACCCTTCCGGCCGAGGCGACCATTGCCGACGGCATCGCTGTCCGTCGCGCCGGTGAGCTCACCCTGCCCCAGGTGCAGCGCTATGTCGACGAGATCGTCACCGTCGACGAAGAAGAGATCGCCAACGCCATCATGGTTCTGCTCGAACGGGAAAAGACACTTGCCGAAGGGGCAGGCGCGGTGGCCCTGGCAGCGCTGCTGCAGAAAAAGACTTCGCTCGAAGGCCAACGCACCGCGGTACTGGTCTGCGGCGGCAATATCGACGTAAGCCTGTTGGCGCGCATTATCGAACGAGGCCTGGTCAAAGACGGGCGGCGCGTGCGCATTCGCGTGCATCTCGCCGATCGTCCCGGCGCCTTGCATCATCTCACCGCGATTCTCTCTGACCAGCGGGCCAATATTGTCGAGACCCTGCACAACCGCGCCTATTACGGCGTGAATCTGGGTGATACCGTAATCGACATTACGCTTGAAACGCGAGGGGCCGCGCATATTACCGCCATCGCCAAGGCGTTGGAGAACGCGGGCTATCGCTATGAGCGGATCCAATAAGTAACTGCGTACGTAGCTACGGTTAGAAACGATAGGAACAAGGCACATGCAAGAATTTACAAGGTTGAAACGCCTTCCGCCGTATGTCTTCAACATCACCGGCGAGATGAAAGCTGCTGCTCGCGCCCGTGGAGAAGACATTATCGACTTCGGCATGGGCAACCCTGACGGCGCGACGCCCACACACATCGTCAACAAGATGATCGAAGCTGCGGGCAAGACCGCGACCCATCGCTATTCGTTGTCGAAGGGGATTCCGCGCCTGCGCAAGGCGATCTGCAACTGGTATTACAAGCGCTATGCGGTGGAACTCGATCCTCTGAGCGAGGCTATCGTCACCATCGGGTCGAAGGAGGGTATCGCCCATCTATGCCTGGCTACGCTTGATCGTGGCGATGTGGTGGCGGTGCCGAGTCCCAGCTATCCGATTCACATTTATGGCCCGGTCATTGCGGGCGCGAATGTGCGCGCCATTCCCGTGCACAGCACCGATGACTTTCTGGCCGAGCTTGAGCATTCTGTGCCGCTGATGTATCCGCGTCCCAAGATGCTGATACTGAATTTTCCGGCGAACCCCACCACGCAGTGTGTGGACCTCGCTTTTTTTGAGCGAGTCGTGGCCTTGTGCAAGGAATTCCAAATCTACCTGGTACACGATCTGGCGTACGCCGACATCGTGTTCGACGGATATCGCGCGCCTTCGATTATGCAGGTGCCTGGAGCGAAAGACATCGCGGTTGAGTTTTTCACGCTCTCCAAAAGCTACAACATGCCGGGCTGGCGTGTCGGCTTCATGGTGGGCAATCGCGAATTGGTGGCCGCACTGGGGCGGCTGAAGAGTTATTTCGACTATGGAACGTTCACGCCGATCCAGGTGGCCTCGATCCTGGCGCTTGAGGGCCCGCAGGACTGCGTGCAGGATATTTGCGAAACCTATCGCAAGCGGCGCGACGCTTTGGTCAAAGGCCTCAACCAGTTGAACTGGAAAGTGCCCAGCCCGAAAGCCACGATGTTCGTGTGGGCATCGATCCCCGAGCAATACAAAGCTCTTGGCTCGTTGGAATTTTCCAAGAAACTTCTGACGGAAGCCAAAGTAGCCGTGAGCCCGGGAGTGGGCTTCGGTGAGCACGGGGATGAGCACGTGCGTTTCTCTCTGATCGAAAACGAGGAGCGAACCCGCCAGGCCTGCCGAGGCATCAAGCAAATGTTCCAGCAGGAAGGCTAAAGCCTTTTTTAACGCAGATTGATCGACAACAAACCTGCGGGTGTCCTCCCGGATTTCTCACCAGCAGGGAAGAGGCGAGCGACGAGGCTGCTCGCTGCGGCGAGGCTGCTCGCTGCGGCGAGGCTGTGTTGTGCGGTGTCCTGCAGGGCAACAACCCTGCGGGTGCCCCATCCTTGACGGTGCTTTTTCGGCAAGGGTGGGTAGCCACAAATCTCAACGCACACTTTCGTGGTAACCCACCCTTCGCAAAAAAAACGCGAAGGATGGGGCACCCGCGGGTTTGTTGCACTCCCCGGATAAGCGATATCCAGCCGCGCTTCTCTTTTGTTCTCAACATCACATCAATGAAAATCATGCGACCGTACTTCCAGGTCATTGAACGCCAGCGGCTGTATACGGCGCGCCTTGATATGAATCACCCCATCCTGATTCTGCAGCGCGCCCTCCACAAGAACAAATTTGCTGCGCGTGACCACCACCCTCTCCCGTTCGTAGAGGTCGGGAGTAATAATCACATTGGCAATCCCTGTCTCATCCTCCATCGAGAGAAAGATAAATCCCTTCGCCGTACCTGGGCGTTGTCGTGCGATCACGCACCCGGCAGCCCGTACATAATCCCCGTCTCTGCCCATTCGCAATTCACTCGCGGCCAACACCTTTCTCGCCTGTAGCTCTCTTCGGCGATAGTGCAGCGGATGCTTGCCTAAGGTCAGTCCTGTACCGGAATAGTCAACGCTCAATCGCTCGTCGGTGGTCATTTGCTGCAAAGGCGACGAACTGGAACCATGATGTGCGGACTTCAATAACGGACCCACAGGCCGGGCTACTTCTTCCACCTGCCAGACCGCATCGCGCCGATGATGGATGCTGTCCAGGCTATTCAACGCGCCAATACGGGCCAGCAGCGTGAGCTCTTTGCGATGCAGCAAGGGCACACGTCGAGCGAGATCTTCACTTGAGCGAAACGGCCCGTACTGCCTGCGCGCTGCAACCACAGCTTCTCCCAAATCGTTGCGTAGTCCTTTGGCATACATCAGCCCCATGCGCAGGGCGTGTTCTCCATTGTTTTCCTGTTCGATTGAGCACAACCAATCGGAAATCTGCACATCGATCGGGCGGATGCGCAATCCATGCCGTTGCGCATCCTTGACCAGCACGGCAGGCATATAGAAACCCATGGGCTGGTTGTTGAGCATCGCGCAGGTAAATGCAGCCAGGTAACGCACTTTGAAATAAGCCGAAGCATAGGCAATCAACGCAAAGCTGGCCGCATGCGATTCAGGAAAGCCATACAGCGCAAACGAAGTAATGTTCTGGATAATGGTTTCCTGGGTTGCGGCGTCCAGGCCATTCGCCGTCATACCACTTCTCAGCTTTACTTCCAGTTGCTCCATGCGCTGCCAGGAACGGCGCATGCCGACGGCACGGCGCAACTCTTCTGCTTCCGCGCCTGAAAAATTAGCTACAGTCATGGCCATGCGCAAGAGCTGTTCCTGAAATAACGGAACCCCTAACGTCCGTTGCAGCACGGGTATCAGCGAGGGATGAGGATAAGTAACCGCTTCTTTCTTTTGCCGGCGGCGCATATAGGGGTGCATCATTTTGCCCACAATCGGCCCAGGGCGGATAATCGCTACCTGCACCACCAGGTCGTAGAACTTTTCGGGCCGATTGCGCGGCAGCGATGCCATTTGCGCCCGGCTTTCCACTTGAAACATGCCGACGGTGTCGGCGCGCTGCAGGGTTTCATAGACCATCGGATCCTGCGGTAATTGCGCCAGGTCAACCGGTGCATCGTAGTGCTGGGCAATGAGATTGAGAGAATCCTGAATCACCGCCATCATGCCCAGGCCCAGCAGGTCTACTTTGATAATGCCCAGGTCAGCACAATCTTCTTTATCCCACTGTACGACCGTACGGCCGGGCATCGATGCGCGTTCCAGAGGTACGACGCGATCTAATTGCCCTTGGCAGATGACCATACCGCCTGAGTGCTGGCCCAGATGCCGTGGCAGGTCCTGCATGCGCATGCAAAGCTTGAGATATTTGTGGATGTGCGCATGTTTCACATCGAAGCCCGCTGTACGAAACGAGTGTTCCAGGGTGTCGTTGTTCCCCTTCCACTCCCACTGCGACACCAGGCTTGAGAGCCGGCCCAGTGTTTCAGGATCGAACCCCATCACCTTGCCCACTTCACGCGCAGCAGACTTGCCGCGATAGGTAATCACGTTTGCCGTAATGGCTGCGCCAAGCTCTCCATAGCGCGTGTAAATGTATTGGATAGCCTGCTCGCGCTTATCGCCGGACGGTAAATCAAGATCAATGTCCGGCCACTCCCCACGGTTTTCACTCAGGAAGCGTTCAAAGAGCAAGTCCATACCAATGGGATCGACCGCAGTAATTTCCAGCGCATAGCACACGGAAGAATTGGCAGCGCTGCCGCGGCCCTGGACCAGGATGTCGTGGGTCTTGCAGAAGTTCACCAGGTCCCAAACGATCAGGAAATACCCGGCAAAGCCAAGCTTTTCAATCAGGGCCAGCTCACGCGCAACCTGCTTTCCGGCTTTTTCGAGTAAGGTGCGATTGTGGACGGCCCCGTAACGCTTGATGACTCCCTCAGCCACGCGCTTGCCAAGAAAACTATCCATGGTTTCGCCCTTGGGAACCGGATAGCGAGGGAATTCATAACCGAGATCGTTGAGTTCAAACTCCAACTGCTCAGACAGCGCTACGGTATTCGCTATCGCCTGGGGAAGGTCGCCGAATATATCCACCATCTCTCGTGCAGTGCGCAGATGACGCTGTGCGTTCACGGTGAGCAGACGGCCCGCCTGTTCCAGTTCCGTATGGTGACGAATGGCTGTAAATACATCGAGAATCTCCCGGTCATACGCCGTCGCATAACGTACGCCATTGGTAGCCAGCAGCGGCAAGTGGAGGCGATTCGCGATACGCAGGGCTGCCTGGTTGCGCCATTCCTCCTCGCGCTCACCGTGACGCTGCAACTCTACGTAAACATTTGTGGCCCCGAAGATCTCGATCAGCTTTTCGGTAACTTTGACTGCGACAGACTCACCCCCATCCATCAGTGCCGAAGCCATCGGACCTTCGTCGCCACCCGTCAGGCAGACCAGGCCGGAAGAGTATTGCTGCAAATCTTCAAGAGTGGCTGCACCTTCGCACTTGGTGGACTCACGCATCTTGAATCGAGTAATCAACTGGCAAAGATTCTGATATCCAGTGCGCGAAGTGCAAAGCAGGGGCAGCCGTGCAGGCTCAGGAACATGGCGATGCGGTACCCATTCCGGAGGCATGAGACGCTGGCCCAGGCTGGATACGGCAATCTCTGCTCCAACGTGAGCTTTGACCCCATGCTTTTTAGCGAGCGTATGAAATCGCACTGAGCCATACACACCATTGCGATCGAGCAGCGCCATGGCGGGCATATGGAGCTCAGCGGCTCGCTGAGCCAGATCTTCGGGTAGCGATGCTCCTCCAAGAAAGCTGAATGCGCTGGCCGCATGCAGTTCGACATAGGGCTCAGTCATACAGAGCCTCGATCTGCCAGCAATCCTGGGTGAGGTCACGCGTCATGCAGCAGCAGAGCCAGAATGCTTGCTTGCCGCCCTCATGAGCCCTGGCAACCAGGTCCCACTGTTCGAGCGACCATAGGGTAGGTTTCCACCAGTCACCGCCGCTCGACCATGGCCCGTAGGCACGCTCGACAGTATAGAGCTTCTCCTGGAAAACAAAGGAGTGTGGCCGCCGGTCACGTACTGTGACGAATACGAATTCCGGCGGGCGTAGCTGCCGAATGGCGAGTCTTCCTGTGCTCGCTTCAGATGTTGCTGCAGACAGGGTTGGCGTCGAGGGCAGAGCAAAGGGTTCCACACGAAAAGCATCTGGCTGGTGCGTATCTTTGAGTACCGCACGCCCCACGCAGCCCTCGCCTACAATGCTGCGAATTCTGGCCAGGGTGACATCGAGACGCATCGGCTCCGGTGTTTGGGGAGAAAAAAGGCCGAGCTGCACTTTACTGGTGCTGCCCGGCTGTGCGCTCAGGCTAAGGCCCAGGATGGCTGCCTGCGGTGGATACGCCTGCATATCCAGATGGATCAGCTTCAGCCATAATTTTCGATCGCAGTTAGGCAGCGCTGGCCGTACCGTTCTGGTATGGGATGTGCCTCCTTCCAGGTGAAGGCAGAGTGTGATCGAAGACAGCGCCACAATCTGCGATTGAGCACGCAGGATGAGTTGGTCGAGCATCACGCCCAGAATAAAAAGCAGGGAATCGAGAAGTTCGACGGGCGCATCGAGTTCCATGCTCTCCTCCAGAACCCAGCCATCTTCGATGGCCCTGAAGAGGTGGGGCGACTCTCCTCGTGCCAGCAGGCGCAATTCTTTCCCCGGTTGCCCTAGCCGCGCGACCAAATCTGTTTCGTCGAGAGCTGCCAATGCTCCGAGCGTGCCGATGCCCCACGATGAAAAAGTTTCGGCATGCTCTGGTGAGAGAGGGAGAACGTCGAGTGGCAAAGGGGCGAGTGCGGCATATTCCATGCCCTGCGGCACCACGTGTATTCTGCTGCGTATACCTGCACCCGCGGCCAAACCAAGGGCCAAACCGTGGGCCACGCAAATGGCGGCTTGAAAGTTGCTGCTGATGGCGATCGATGCGTGCACGTTGAGTGCGGTTATCTTTTCCAGCAGGCTCTTGCCCAGCGCATCGGGTGAGCCGAAGAGCGTTTCCGTGCCGGCAATATCCACCACGCAGGTGAAGCAGGTGTCATTGCTTTGATCTTCCACGCGCGGTGAGAACCGGCCTGCACACTCGAGTAATGCGGTGCGTGTTGCCGATTCTTCAGCAGGCGATCGCGTCAGCACAAGGGCAGAGGGGAACATCTCCATCTCTAACCGTGTCATGCCCAGGGCAACCCCTAACCTGCGCGCGGGCCCATTGCAGGAGCAAACCTGTGCCAGGGGCGGCTCGCCATCCAACACCACCGCCGGCACCACCGCCGGCCTGCCCTGCCACTCAGTCTGTAACCGTAGCAATGCTTGGAGCGGAAACTCCCGGGCGACAATGCAGGCGTACCGTGCATGTGTCATTTGCGGCCTGCCCATACTGCCTGGTCCTGCCACTCTGCTGCAGTCACACGTTGCGGCTGTTTGCGGTGAGCGAATCCATGGTTCTCTGAAGAAGAAAAGCGCTCGCGAACTAACTCCGCGTGATGGGCAAGTCCATTGAACAGAGTGCTGTCACGTTCCAGCACACGGCCCGGTTCAAGGCGAAGCACCACACCGGCGCTGCTTTTGGAACAGGCGTGCTGTGTTAGCAACAACACGTGCGCCTGCAAACGCTCTGCTGCTGCGCGAAAGCGAAACCATGTCGCCAGTGGCACCCTCAAGGCATACTCTGGCTTGAGGCTGCCCATATCCAGCACAATGCAACAGAAGCCACCTGCCTGGAGCAACAGGTCTGTAACCTTCAGCGCTTGTTCCAGCCGAGACCAGGAGTGACTCCTGCTGGGAGTTTTCTTTTCGGCAGCAGGAAAGGGCATTGCCTGATGAGGCAGTTCTGCTGGTGCATGCTTTTTCTGTTCGGGGCGTGGTTTGTGCAGCGGTTCCGCACAACGGGCAGTGATCGCTGCACAGGCCAGCAAGCTGCTGACTGCAGTAGAAAGGCCTTTGGCCTCCATGCGGGGATGCCCGCCACCCGCCTGCGGCAATCCTAGCTTTGCCCTGGCGGCTTTCTCGCCCTGCACCGGCGTGGATGGCAAGGCGGCAGCAGCCTGAGGCCTCTGTGCGCCGCAGCGTATCCAGAGCAACTGCGCCAGGTCCACTCCCAGGGCTGCGGCAGATTCAGGATGCAGGCTATCTGAGACATCTATCCAGGCGCATACCCTGCCTGCCTGCGTCAGGTTGGCGACAAAGGTAAGCGCAAGCGAAGTGCGTCCCGAACACTCCGGGCCAAAGATTTCACTGAGAGCCCCGGCAGGAAAGCCGCCGTGGAGCAAACGATCGATTTCCTTAATCCCTGTTGGCGCAACAGAACTGGCAACCCGCGGCAAGGGAGAGAGGGCCGAGGGAATTCGTTCAGCGAGAGCAGCTTCGATTTGTGCGCGCAGTTGCCGGGCGGTTTGCATAGCAGTAGAAGTGTCTTCGCTTTATCTTCGCCTACCATGGGCCGTCGGTGTCAATCGAAGGTTGTGGGAAAGATCCGGTTTTTTGATTTAAGCCAATTTGAATGATAGATTTACAGATTCGTCAGATAGGCAGGGTGAACCCTGTTTACCAGTTGCAAACATCTGAACGAAAACGAATCAGTCTCCTCTGGCAGCAGGGAACGTTCGCCTAGCCCAGCCAGCCATATGCAGATGAAACAGCATGCCTCACTTATTCGTCTCAACTACGGCAACGCAACCACCCTCGTCTTAGCTGGCTAGGCACTCGATTGCAGGCTTGGGAGATAATTAATTCTTGTGGGCACTGACACCTGGAATTAGGAGCGAATGACCCTGAGTCTTTTTCATTTTACGATATTAGGGATGGCTGCCATTCCCTGGATCTACTACTCTCTGGCGCTCTTCAGCGCATGGCGTTTCTTTCGCTGTTCGAAGAAGATGAAAACGGCTGTCAGCTATACCCCTCCTATCAGCAATCTCAAGCCGATTCGCGGCCTTGATCCCGATGCATATGAGAACTTCGCCAGCTTCTGCCGCCAGGACTATCCGGAATACGAAATTGTTTTCTGTGTAGGCGATGCTTCCGATCCTGCGTTGCCCACCATTCAGAGGCTCATCCACGACTTTCCCCAATGCCAGATCCGTGTCCTGATGGGCTCGGGACGTGTGGCTACGAACGATAAAGTTGCCAAGCTTGTGCGGCTGACAGCAGAAGCGAAATATGAAACCGTCGTGATCAGCGACAGCGATGTGCGCGTGCAGCCCAATTACCTGCGCACGGTGGTGGCTCCGTTGTCGGATCCAAAGGTTGGCGCCGTCACTTGTTTTTACGCGCCGGTTCCCAGTGAAGAAAAAACATGGGTGCAGCGTGTTCAATCCGTGGGCATGCTCTCTGATTTTTATGCAGGCATTCTTGTCGCGTGGCAGCTGGATGGGATCAAGTTCGCCCTGGGGCCCACCATTGCCACCACGCGCGAGCGTCTTACCGGCTTTGGCGGATACGCTGCGATTGAAAATCGTCCGGCGGACGATCTCTTGGTGGGGCGCCTGATTGCTGAGCAGGGCTATGAAGTGTCGTTGCTTAACTACACCATCGACACCGTGTCAGACTTTCATTCGTTGCGCGATTTGTTCCTCAAGCGTTTGCGCTGGACGGTAGTGATGCGCATCATGCGTCCGTGGGGGCATTTCGGGTTGATCTTTACTCTCGGTTTGCCTTGGGCGCTCGCAGCGATGTTTCTTCATCCCACGCCGCAGGTAGCGTTCGTCTATCTGAGTGCGTATTTTGCTTTTCGCATTGCGATGATAGAAGTAATCGGCAAGTCGGGTCTGAAGCAGCCGGGCGTTTATAAGAAACTGTGGCTGCTACCTGTCTGGGATCTGCTGGCAACCTGCATTTGGCTGACAAGTTTTACCCGCAACAGTATTCGCTGGAGAGACGGCTACTATTACATTCGCAATGGCGAATTAGTGCCCGTAGACCCCGCTGCCGCCCTGCGGGCCGCCGAGAAAGCCCCCGAACGCATCTAGATGTAGTCGGCCATAAATACCATCGTGTATTTTGTTCGGCAAAGCTCGCTGCGGCGATGTTCCCGTTTTTGGGTGCATTGGAAGCAGAGTTTACGCGAACTCTAGATTCGTCTGTTCTGCTTCTGGCATTTTCTTGGGGTTTAAGAGGGCGGCCAACGGCCGCCCCCCACATCTCGCAAAAACAAGCGAGATATGGGGCACCCGGCAGCCGGCAAGCCGCAGGCTTGATCCGTGCCAGCCCCGGACTTTACAGGCTGCGGAAAAACCCACTTCTTTGAAGGGTACGGGCTTCAGCCCGTACGTAACTCCCTTGCAATGAATCCGGCTTTAGCCGCTGAGGGAGCGATTTCTCACTTACAAAGACTTTTTCCGCAACCTCTTCAGCCCGTACGTCTGCGGACCACCGATTGTTTTGCAACAAACAGGTAGGGCACGGCCTTCAGGCCGTGCCAACAAACCACTACACTCGACGGACTTTACAGGCTGCGGAAAAACCCACTTCTTTGAAGGGTACGGGCTTCAGCCCGTACGTAACTCCCTTGCAATGAATCCGGCTTTAGCCGCTGAGGGAGCGATTTCTCGCTTACAAAGACTTTTTCCGCAGCCTGTTTAGTCCAGGGATAGCCAGTACCGCTCTTACAGAGCGGTACTGGTGAGCACAGGCTTTTCCACCCGGCGGTCATTCTTGGTGTTGCGCCAGTTGACGCGCGGCAGAAAGATTCCAGTATCGATTCGATCCTTATAGCGAACTGCGATATCGATCATTGAATCGAGCAGGGAATCAGACAGCAAGTGCGGTGTCAGCCCAAGATCGATGAGCTTGGAGTGCTTGGCATTGTAGTAATGCTGTTCCGCTTCCACGCGAGGATCAGCCAGATAATCGATGTCGATGTTGAGCCCCGCCTGCTTGCCCGCATTTTGCACCAGGTGGGCCAGCTTCGAGCACTGAAAACTGTTCCGTGAACTGATTGAACACGCGAAATTCGCCTTTAGCCGCCGGGTTCAAGCAGGCCAGTTCCACACACCGCACCGTATCCCGAATGTCGAGAAACCCACGGGTCTGGCCGCCCTTGCCGTATACGGTAAGCGGATGGCCGGTCGCTGCCTGGGCGCAGAAGCGATTGAGCACCGTGCCGAATACCTCGTCATAGTCGAAGCGGTTGATCAGCGCTTCGTCGAGCGCGACCTCGTCGGTCATGGTTCCGTACACAACACCCTGGTTCAAATCGGTAGCGCGCGTGCCCCAGATTCTACAAGCAAACATCATGTTGTGGCTGTCGTGAACCTTGGAGAGGTGATAAAACGAGCCTGGCTGTTTGGGATAAGGAAGCACATCCTTGCGGCCATTGTGCTCGATGGTAATGTAGCCCTCTTCGATATCGATGTTCGGCGTGCCGTACTCGCCCATCGTGCCCAGCTTCACCAGATGGCAGTCAGGCTGGAACTCGCGCAGAGCGAAGAGCAGATTGAGCGTGCCGACAACATTGTTCACCTGGGTGCTGACCGCGTGGTTGCGGTCGATCATCGAGTAGGGCGCGGAGCGCTGCTCGGCAAAGTGAATCACCGCTTCGGGCTCAAACGTTTTGATGGTTGAAGAGAGAAACTCGTAGTCCGTAACATCGCCGACAAATAATTCGATAGTTTTGCCGGTAAGTTCGTGCCAAACGCGCAGGCGATCCGTCAGCGGACGAATGGGAGTAAGCGACTGTGCTCCTAATTCATGGTCCCAAAGACGGCGCACAAAGTTGTCGATGATGGCTACGGAATGACCGCGGTTCGATAGATAGAGAGCGGTCGCCCAACCACAGTAGCCGTCGCCTCCCAGTACAGCAATTTTCATCGTTCCTCCCTGAAGTACAGGTTCTGACTGAAGCCATTCGATTGCGTCTTAAGCCAAGTTTAACAGGGCTTTGCACACGCAGCGGCGATAGGTACAGTGTTTAGCTCGGTGTGCCCGCTCCTTCAGCGATGAGCACAGGCAGTTTGCGTGCCACTGCGGGGGTCGATTGAATGCGCCACTGTTTCATCCACAGAAACAGGATCATCAGGCCCCACAGGTGGTATCCAAGGTTGGCTCGCCTTTCCAGGTGAAGCCGAAGATAGTTCTCAATCGTGTCAGCGCGGAAAAGGTTGCCATGTTCCGCCAAACCTTCTTTCAATGTTTCCACCAAAAGAGGACGCAGCGAACCGCGCAACCATTCGTGCGCTGGAATATCGAAGCCGACTTTGCTGCGGGTAAGAATCGATGGCGGCAGTTTGTCTTTCATCAATTCCTTCAACAGCATCTTCTGCCGCCCGCCCTCTATCTTGAAGTTGTCGGGCAGAGTGGCCGCAAATTCAACAATGCGATGGTCGAGAAAAGGAGGCCGCACCTCGACCGAATGCGCCATGCTCATGCGATCGGACTTCACCAGGATGTCGTCCGCCAGGTAATACTGTTGGTCGAATGCGAGGTAAGCACCCAGACCGCTGTGGGTGCGAAGCCCGGTGGCCAGTCCTTCGAGAATGTTGCCCATGGAGCCGGGGAGCGCGCGCTTCAATAAAGCCGCTTTGGCCGGTTCGGAGAACGTTCCATTCCAGTGAATATGGGCCCGTTCCGGCGACAGCAGGCTCCCTTCAAGAAAACGTCTGAGCTTGTATTCGAGACTGATCTTTTCATCGGAGACAGGCCAGTAGCGCATGGCGCTAAGCGCCAGCTTGCGAGCAGGTGCTGGAATGCCCCGTGCTGTGTCTGCAAGCCGGTTGGCGCGATACGTGAGATACCCGGCGAAAATCTCATCCGCGCCTTCTCCGCTCAGGGCAACGGTTGCGTGGGTTCGGCACATGCGCGAAAGAAACCAGACCGGCAGCGCCCCCGCATCGGCGCTGGGTTCGTCAGAGTAGCAGGCAAATTGCTCAATCGCACCCTGCAGGTCTTCCTGTGGATTCAGGTCGAGCTGTTCATGATCGGTTCCATAATGCGAGACCACGCGTTGGATATGTTCCGTCTCGTCAAAGCTGCGGCCTTTGAAGGAAATAGAAAAGGTCTTGAGGCGGGCGCGGTTGCTGCGCGCCGCGTAATGCAAAATTGTTGAGGAATCGAGTCCGCCGCTGAGCCACACGCCCAAGGGCACGTCTGAGAGCAGGTGCTCGTGTACCGATTGCTGCAGCAGTGCATCCAGTTCTTCCTTCGCTGACTCTATGTCCACCTGGTGCGGCGCGGGCTCGGGAAGCCGCCAATACGCTTCCGTGCGCACCTGGCCGTCGTGCCATTCGTACCAGCAACCCGGGGGCAGCTTTTCCACTCCGTTCACCAGTGTCCACGGACAGGGAACGTAGTTGAGTGACAGATAGCAGTCCAGCCCTTCCATACTTAGCCGGCGGTCTACTTCAGGATGGATCAGAATCGCCTTGAGTTCCGAACCGAAGAGAAGGTCGTCGCCATACCTTGCCAGATAGAGCGGCTTGATGCCCATGCGATCACGCGCCAGAACCAGCCGCTCGGTCGACTTGCGCCAGATGGCAACGGCGAACATGCCGCGCAGCCGGGCGAAACACGCGGTATCCCACGCGAGAAACGCGTAGAGCACAGTCTCGGTATCGCAATGGGTATGAAACTGGTAGCCCAGGGCTTCGAGCTCTGGCCGCAACTCCAGATGGTTGTAGATCTCGCCATTGAATACGATGACGGCGTCGCCGTCGCTGGAGGTGATCGGCTGGTCGCCGGCGGCCAGGTCGAGAATCTTCAGTCGTGTTGCACCCAGCGAACAGAGCCGGGAAGAGAATACGCCTTGCTGGTCTGGCCCGCGATGCGTTAGGGTCGCGGTGGCCGCTCGAATGCGGTCGGGGTCAGGTGTCCAGTTCTTCTGGGTAAAGCCGGCAATGCCGCACAAAGTGGTGACACCTCTCGCAACGCCCAGGTGGTTTCATAACCTTTTTCATGACCCGGGGAAAGCTCTCACCGCCAATAGATGGCGACGGATCCTCGATCGTTGTCCAAACTACAGTTATAAGGATAGTTTGGACTGCGTGCTGCGGCAAACTTTGTTCCCCCATGTGCGCGCTCGATAGGCAACTGCCTCGGATGCCTCTAGATATCCCCGGCTTACCCGTTGAGTTTCCGGCAAGCTGCTTCATCAGCACGAGTACAATCAAAACTAAAGGCTTGAGGCAATTTGCATGGAGCAAACAGCTGGTATGCGCTTGCCGTCCGGGAATGAATGACGTCTCAAAAACCGCTGCATCTGAAAACGTTTGGGCTGATCCTGGTGATGGTCATTGCAGGCCCTCTGGGAAATGTTTTGCTGAGCAAGGGCATGAAGCAGGCCGGTAGTCTTGCTTTCTGGCCGCCCTCAGAAATGCTCCATACCGTCGTTCGCGTCCTGAGCGCGCAGCCTCTCTGGTTCGGCGTTGCATCTCTGCTGGCCTTCTTTCTGGCCAATATCCTCGTGCTGTCCTGGGCAGATTACAGCTATGTACAGCCGGCGTCTTCGGTAGGTTACGGCGTCTCGGCTCTCCTCGGTTATTTTCTGCTGGGTGAGCCGGTTTCGCTTGTGCGGTGGTTGGGTATTGCGATCATCTGCCTCGGCGTCCTGGTGGTGGGGCAGACAGATCCGCAAAGTCTGGAGCGCACCTAGCTTGGTCGAAGTGATCTTGTTCACGCTGATTGTCGTAGCCGGCACCGGTGGGGAGCTGTGCGTGTCTCGTGCCATGAAATCGGTCGGCGAGGTAACAGACTTTCGCCCCGCCGCCATCCTCCGCGTGATTCTTCGCGCGTTGCAACAAGGGTGGATGTGGCTCGGCGTAGGCTTGATGGCCACGGCGTTTTTTTCGCTGCTCGGTGCGCTCTCCTTTCTCAACGTCAGTTTCGTTGTGCCGGTCACCGCCTTGAGCTACGTTGCCGGAGCTTGTGGAGCGATGTTCTTTCTGCGTGAGCGGGTGAGCCGGCGGCGCTGGCTCGGCGTTTTCCTGGTCTCAGTGGGGGTCATCCTGGTTTTTCTGGGCAAACGATGAGCACTTCCACCGAGCCTCGGAGCGCGTCAACTCGGAGCGCATCGACAAGACCCAATACGAGGAGCATTGCGTTTCGTGAAATCCTGATGCTGGCCGTGGACTCGTTCCGTCTCAACCAGGTTCGCTTTGCGTTGACGGCTCTGGGTATGGTGATCGGAACGGCGTCGTTGATTCTGGTCGTCACCATCGGGCTCTCTGGCCGGCGGTATGTGCTTACCTCCATTCAGAACATCGGCACCAACATGATCTGGGCCGAGTATTCCGGCTTGTCCGATGCGAGCATCGCCTCGGTGCGCGACTTCCTCACCGTTGACGACATGCGCGCTGTTGAACAGCAGGTTCCTGGCGTTCAGGCCGCATCTCCTGTGCTGAATCTCCATCAGTCATTCACCAGCGGGGGAGGCAAAGAGCGCGACGTCCTGATTCTGGGAGTCGACCCGGAGTATGCGGACATACGCAGGCTCTACCTGGTGGCCGGCCGCTTTTTCGATCAGCAGGACTCAATGACGCACAGCCACGCCGCGCTGGTCACCGAGAAGTTCGCTTTGACACAGTTCGGTACTCCGGGTGAGGCGATCGGTCACACCATCGCTATTTCCGGGGTGCCGTTTGCCATCATCGGGGTTTTCCGCGAACGGGTAGATACGTTCGGGCAGTCTGAAATTGTCGATGAAACTGTGTTAATTCCATACACCGTGGCTCGCTATTTCACTGGCACCGATACGGTGAATCAGATTTACTTTTCCATGACCGACTCGGGCAGTGTGCCCTGGGCTACCGAGGCCATCCGGAAAGCGCTGAAGACCAGGCATCGCCCTGAATCGGTGTACGACGTAGGCAATCTATCGGACGTGCTTTCCATGGCCGCCAAAACCGCCACCGCATTCAGCATCGTCCTGCTCATGTTTTCCATGGTGACTCTCATGGTCAGCGGGGTGGGCATCATGAACATCATGCTGGCCACGGTGCGGTCGAGGATCCGCGAAATTGGCATCCGCAAAGCCATGGGCGCAACCTTCCGCGAAATCCAGTTGCAGTTTCTTGCCGAGGCAGTGCTGATCTCGCTCACCGGAGGCGTGGTGGGTACGGTCGTGGCGATGGCTCTGCCGCTGGCCGTCGCCTTGTTTACCGATTACCGGCTGCAGGTCTCCTGGTTGTCGGCAGTGATCGCCATCCTGGTTTCGTGCGCAGTGGGGATCGCTTTTGGGACGGTTCCGGCGGTACGTGCGGCGCGCATGAATCCCGTAGAATCTTTAAAGTACGAGTAGGAAAAGGGGTAAGCGTTCCTCTCTTCCCCCGGCCGAAAAAAGCGCCTGCGAAGCCTTTACCCGACCCAGAAAAATTTTCGTTGCACTACTTGCGCCGATGGTTTATCCTAAAAGAGCGTCGAATACGATTTTGGTTCTCAGCTCGTTCTGCTTCAGGAGTCCGCACTACCTGCAGATACCCCGATTGAATTCAGCGTCATTTCGTTATTAAGGAAGAAACAATGGAACAAGGTACAGTGAAGTGGTTTAACGATGCCAAGGGGTTCGGCTTTCTGAGCCGTGCAAATGGTGAGGATGTATTTGTGCACCACACAGCAATTCAAGCGAACGGCTTCCGCACTCTTCAGGAAGGCCAGGCGGTTCAGTTCAACGTAACCAAAGGCCCCAAGGGTTGGCAGGCAGAGAACGTTCAGGTCCTGTAGTAGAAATCTGAAGATCTGTAGTTAGCTTTATGAAGGAGAGGGCTGGCCTTGTGCCGTCCTCTCCTTCGGCTCCTGAAGGCTGGCCCATCGGTAACTTCGCTGGCTTTCAGCATTCTTTCTTTGTCTCCCTTCTCCAAATCTCCCAACCTGCTTTCTTTTCAAACCCAAAGCCGCGCCTGCAGCTCACCGACCCCATCACAGTATTTGTGAGAATGCTTTAGAATCGCTCTCAAGGAGAAATCATGTTCCGTCCCTCCCTCTTCTTGCTGCTTCTATCCTGCGGCATGGTCTTAGGTTGCGACACCGGCAGCACAGCCCAAAATGTCAGTTCCACAGGCTGGAAGGGACAGAAGGTGGGCAAAAGTTCAAATGTTGCCGGTCCCGTCCCGAGTTCTACCACCGGCACTCCTGGTAACTCCCAGGAACCCCAGCCGAAGCCTCCGCAGGACGAACCCAGGGCGACGCAAAATCTCGACAGCGACTAATCCAGCCGGTTCCAGGCTGCGGTTCCAACTGTCATACCCCCAACAATTAAATATTCCCCTGGATCAAGTCTGGGACTGGAGAGCAGCATGGCTGAAGGTGAAGTAACAATCACGGTGCGCCCGAATGGACCTTTTCGCGTAGAAGGCCCTATCAAGCTGGTAAACACTGACGGAACGATCATTGACACGACGGGTAAGCCGGGCGTCTCGCTCTGCCGCTGCGGAGCCTCGACCAACAAGCCATTCTGCGATGGAACGCACTCCAAAATCGGTTTCCAGGCCGCCGCAGCAGCTGTGCCTGCGTCCGCGGAAAAGAACTAACTGATCAAACGAAGGGCTTGCACGGTGAGTGGATCAACGGACCCGCTCTCTGGCGGCCCTTCTCGCATATCCCTACGTGTTATACTTTTATATAATAAGAGTGGGAGGGCATCATGCACACTACCAATTTGCGCAAGGTGGGCGGTTCCATCATGCTAGCCGTACCTCCTTCCATTCTTGATCTGTTGCACCTTGAAGTGGGGGCCACCGTCGGGCTTGAAGTAGATGGAACACGTCTCGTCGTCGACCCCAATGTAAAGCCTCGCTACACACTGGCTGATTTGCTAGAAGCGTCTGACTATTCTCAGCCGCAGCGTCCCGAGGACCGGCAGTGGGTCGATGCACCGGCCGTGGGCGGTGAGTTGCTTTGAATCGCGGCGATATTTATATGGTTTCGCTCGACCCCACCCAGGGACATGAACAGCGCGGCCATCGCCCAGTATTGGTAATCTCTCCCACCGCTTTCAACAACGCCACTCAATTGCCGGTGGTTCTACCCATTACCAGCGGCGGGAAATTCGCCCGGCGTATCGGGTTTGCAGTCCCTTTCACGGGCACAAAGATCACAGGGGTCGTTCGTTGTGACCAACCGCGGGTGCTGGATATTCATGCTCGCGGCGGCAAGAAAGTTGAATCGCTGCCTTCAGCGATTCTCGACGATGTGCTAGCCAAGGCTGTGACTCTCTTCCAGTAGGCGGCCTGCCAACAAGCGCGTCAGTTTACACGTTCCTGATCAGCTCCCTGATTCGGAGTTCCTTGCCTTCTCCAGACCTTCTGCAACAGCGACAGGTCGAGCAGGCTACGCGTAAAGCCGCCCAGGTTGTCGCCCAGCAGCAGCAGGCTCTCGCGCACAACGTAGATGGCCGTAAACAGGTCACCTGCCACCAGAGCGATGGCTGCGCCGCGCAGGCCTAGCGCGGACACATGCATCAACGCCCACGCCAGCGCCATGGATGCGCAGGTAGACGCCAGCATGGCGCGCGCCATCCCCTGGTGTTTGTTGGTGGCCATCGGCACCACCGAACTGGTGAACCAGAATGCCGACAGCACCATCTGCAGCAGCATGATGTTCAGCAACACCGGATCCGTAGGCACTTTCCCCACAGTCCAGATTTTCCAGATCCAATCCCCAAGAAGCGCCACGCCGAGCGTGATGCCCAGGCAAAGCAGCAGCGAGATCTGGCAGGCCCGCCGGTGCAGCATGCGCGCGACGTCCATGGCCCCTGTGCCGAAGGCGGCCGACATCTCCGGCCAGATGGAGTTGTTAATCAAATTCATTCCCTGGGCTGCGCTGCGCGAGATAGTACGCGCCGTGTTGAAGGTCACGACTGCAATCGGGCCCATGGCATAGCCGATCACCACCAGGATCCCCTGGAAGTTAAGCGCGTTCACCAGCGGAAAACTCATAAACGAAAATGCTGGGCCGGTGAGCCGCCGAATCACGGCCCACTCGGCATGACGTATGCCGAAGCGAATCCACGGCACTTCGCGTTTCAGCAAAACCCATAAAGCGAAGACACCCACCGCATTGACTGCGGCGTAGAGTGCAGCCACCGGAACGGGCGAGAGATGCAGCCCAACCCCGACCATCGTGCTCAAAAAAGCCGCAAGAACCACCAGGCTTTTGGCCATGGTCCCCAGCGGGTATTTGCCGACACAGCGAAACGCCGCCTGAAACAGCGTCTCCTGCATGCCCAGCAGCACCGCCAGGCTCAGCAGCAGGATGATCAGCCTCGTATCCCCGGTGCTCAGGGCATGCATGTGCAGCCACGTACCTAAAGGGAGCAACCAGACGGTTGCCGTGAGCAGCAGACCAAGCACGCTCGTAATCACGGTTGTGAGCACCCACACGCTCTGAAACACCACCAGGGCCTGGTCGAAGTCCTGCGCGGCCGCCAGCATGGTCATCTCGTTGCCGGCGACGCTGCCGAATCCCACATCGCTGAGAAAGAGATAGCTGGGAATCGTATTCAGCAGGATCCACTCACCGTAAAGGTGCACTCCCCAGTGGCTCAGGAAGACAGGCACAGAGAAGATCTGCGTCAGTGTAGTCGAGAGGCGGCTGAAGCTATTGGCGCCGAATCCGGCAATCAGCCTGTGTTTAAGACTGCGTGTGCTCATGAGGGGTCAGGATGGGCGGGGCGCCTGTACATGCAAACAGGCTGATGAATCACGATCCAGCACTATCGTACATGGCTCATGCAGCCGTTGCTTGAGGAGGCCGCTACCAACCATGTACCCTTACTGGGTTGATCATTCAGGAGATAGCTCCTTCCCTATGAAAGCTCTGCTTCTTTCGCAATACAACCAGCTTGCTGTTGCCGAGGTTCCGGCGCCCGTCCCAGGCGAGGGGGATCTTTTGGTGAGGGTCGCCGCCTGCGGCATATGTGGCAGCGATGTGCACGGGTACGACGGCACTTCGGGCAGGCGAATTCCGCCCATCGTGATGGGGCACGAAGCTGCGGGCGTGGTCGAGTCGGTTGGAGCCGGCGTAAGCCGCTTCAAGCCCGGCGACCGGGTCACGTTCGATTCCACCGTGTATTGCGGGGAGTGCGAGTTCTGCCGTGCCGGTGAGATCAACCTTTGCAACAACCGGCAGGTGATCGGCGTCTCCTGCGGAGATTATCGCCGCCACGGCGCATTCGCCGAATTCGTCGTCGTGCCTCAGCGCATTGCCTATCATCTGCCTGCGAATCTTGCATTTCAGGAAGCAGCCATGCTGGAGGCGGTCTCCGTCGCGCTGCATGGGGTACGCGTGTCAGAGATGAAGGGCCGGGAGTCGGTTCTGGTCATCGGCGCGGGCATGATCGGCCTGCTCACATTGCAGGCAGCGAAAGCAGCCGGCGCCTCGCAGGTGCTGGTGGCGGATATCGATCCCTCCCGCCTTGAACGTGCCAGCAGCCTCGGCGCTGACGACACGCTGCTCCTCTCCGGCGACGATCTGGTAAAGGAAATTCTCCGTCGTACCGACGGCAAAGGGGTAGACCTGGTGCTCGAAGCCGTCGGTCGAGAAGAGACCATACGCGCTTCGATCGCCAGCGTGCGCAAGGGCGGAACGGTTACGCTCATCGGCAACATCTCGCCCGAGGTCAAAATTCCTTTGCAGGTCGTTGTTTCCCGGCAGATTCGCCTGCAGGGTTCGTGCGCCTCATCGGGGGAATATCCACAGGCCATGGAATGGATGGCCAACGGCAAGATCCAGGTAAAGTCGCTCATCACGGCGGTCGCCCCCTTGAGCGATGGGCCCCGGTGGTTCGATCGCTTGCATGCCGGCGAGCCGAATCTGATGAAGGTCGTTCTCGATCCCGGCGCCTGAAGTGCAAACGCGAGTCAACCGGCAAAGAGGACGACAAATGAACAAGCTCCGCATTCTTCCGTCAGCCGCATCCTGTCTGGCTGCTGCACTGGTCCTTCTGCTCGGTGGCGCTTGCACCGCATCGGCCGCGAGCAAGCCGTTGCAGGTCTACTTCATCGACGTGGATGGTGGCCAGGCTACGCTCTTTGTAACTCCTGAGGGCAAATCTCTACTCATCGACACCGGCTGGGCGGGAAACGATGGCTTGTATGCCAAGCGCATCGTGGCTGCGGCGAAAGCTGCGGGCGTAACCAAAATCGATGATCTGCTCATAACCCACTACCATGCCGACCATGTCGGCGGCGTACCTGAGCTGGTGGAACGGATGCCAGTCGACACCTTTGTCGACCACGGGCCCAATCGTGACCCTGACGATGCGGACACCACGCGCGGCTTCGAGGCCTATCAAAAGGTTCTTGCCGGCGGCCACTTCCGCCACATCGTCGCCGTGCCCGGCCAGGAGTTGTCGATCAAGGGGATGAAGGTCGAGGTCATCACTTCAGACGGCAAGGCGATCGATCAACCGCTACGCGGCGCCGGGGAGCCGAATACGTATTGCGATGCATCGGAGACCAAGCCGGCGGATCACACTGAAAACGCCTATTCCCTCGGCGTGCTGATCACCTTCGGCAAAACCAGGATCCTTGATCTCGGCGATCTCACCTGGGAAAAAGAAAAGGAATTGATGTGCCCCAACAACAAGATTGGCAAGGTAGACATTCTTGTCGTTCCGCATCATGGGCTATTTCAAAGCTCCAGCCCAGCGATGGTCGAGGCCGTGCAGCCGCGTATCGCCGTTATGAATAACGGCGCGAAGAAAGGCGGCTCTATCCCGGTGTTTGAAACGCTGGCGAAGACCGCCGGCCTTGAGACGCTATGGCAGTTACACTTCTCCGACGAGGCAGGCATCGAGCTCAACACTGCCCCGGAGTATATTGCCAACCCGATGGGCAAAGATGATGCGAACTACCTGAAGCTTACGGTCAACAAGAATGGCAGCTTTTCCATGCTCAACTCACGTACCGGTGTGAGCAAAGATTACGCCGCACGCTGAGAGACGACCTCAACCAGCAACTCTGTCGTGGCAACAAAACTCCGGGTGCCCCATCCTTCGCTCTTTTTTGCGAAGGGTGGGAGACCACGACAGTGTGCGTCGTCGGAGATTTGTGGCTACCCACCCTTGCCGGAAAAGCACCGTCAAGGATGGGGCGCCGCAGGGTTGTTGCGCCGCCGGCCACCGCACAACGCAGCCTCGCCGTAGCGAGCTGTCTCGCCGCAGCGAGCTGTCTCGCCGCAGCGAGCATTGCAGTCCGCCTGCAACCGAAGTCCAAAGCCTAAACTGAATTGTCATTTCGACCGGAGCGTAGCGGAGTGGAGAGATCTGCGGTTCTCTTTCGGCTACCCTCAATTCTTTGAGGGGTACAGGCTACCTCGCCGCAGCGAGCTTTACAGGCTGCGGAAAAACTCAATTCTTTGAAGGGTACGGCCTTTAGGCCGTACATAACTCCATTGCAATGAATCCGGCTACCTCGCCGCAGCGAGCATTAGCCGCTGAGGGAGCGATTTCTCCCTTACAGAGACCTTTTCCGGAGCCTGCATTAATCCCCACTAGCCGCCTTCTTAGGCTTCCGCTTGGTATTCCGCTTGGGCGAGGCTCCATTCTTTGGGGGGTGCACCGTATCGGAAGGTTCGATCACGCTGCGCATCCAGTAGCCCCCTTCGGCATCGACCTCAATGCCATGCACTTCGCGTTCAAATCCTGGGAACTGCTTGCCAAATTTCTCCAGCGCAAGCAGCAGTCGAATCGTCGGACTATCCGCGTTGCCCAGGCGTTCTCCAGGCATGCGAACGGGAATACCCGGAGGGTAGGGAACCAGCATGACTCCCGCCAGCCGCTGCGCCATGTCAGAAAGCCGAACCTTCTCCGTGCCATTACGTATCAACTTCTGATAGGTTTCCGCCGGAGTCAGCACCGGGTCAGGATCCACGTCGCACGCCTGATGAAGAAGATCCGTCAACTGAAGCTCCTTCATCGCCGCGTGCATCTCGTCGCTGAGCTCTTTCAGCGTCATGTCACGGTAGCGGTGTGGATGCTCGGCAACCAGGTCGGGCAGTGCTTCGTAGAGCGTCCCCTCGTTATCGTAGAGCCGCTTGAACTCGAACAAAGTTTCGAGCAAGCTGCCCCATTTCCCTTTACTGGTTCCAACCGAGAAGAGAATCAAAGCCGTGTAATCGCCGGTGCGGGCAATTTCTACCAGGCGTGCATCGAGAAATTCGGTGAGGATGGCCGCCGGAATGCCCCACTCCGCCAACTTGCCCTGCGCATTGATACCCGGCATGAGGATGGTGACCTTCGTCGGGTCGAGCATGCAGTAACCGTCCGCGATGTCCTGATCCTGAAAGCCGTGCCAGTCTTCATCCGGCTTGAGTGTCCAACAGTCGGCGGCCTGAATGAGCAGCGCATCCGGTGTCTCTTCAAAGAGAGACATCTCTCCCGTCATGGGATCCGTGACGGTATCGGGCTGGTAGATTCTGAAAAACCATTCGTCTCCGTTCGCCGAACGCAGCCTGTGCGCAATCGATGACATCGCCTTGCGAAAACTGATCGCATCCTGAATGGTCTCGTACATCAACGTCGGGCCGGCCGGCTCATCCATCATCGACGTAGCCACGTCGAGCGAAGCGATCATGGGATAGAACGGCGACGTGGTGCCGTGCATCATGAAGGCCTCGTTGAACTGGTCGAAGTCCAGAGGAGCGCGGTCGCTCAACTTTACGTGGATCATCGAAGCCATGGAGAACGCGGCCAGCATCTTGTGCGTCGACTGCACAGCGAAGATCAGCGGCCGGTTCGGCATATCTTCCGGCACATCCATGGCGAAGCGCCCACGATAGATCGAGTGGAATTTCGCGTAGGCGTACCAGGCTTCGTCAAAGTGGATGCGCGCCACGCTGCGTGCCAACTCGGCGGTCACGCGCTGCACGTCATAGCAAAAGCCGTCATAGGTGGAGTTCGTTACCACCGCGCAAATCGGTTCCTGCGACGATGCCCCCGCGCTGAACGGACTGTCCTTGATCAGTTGCTTGATGTATGCAGGCGCGAAGCGGCGCAGCGGCACCAGGCCGATCATGCCGTAGCCGTTGCGCGTGGGCTTGAAGTAGACCGGCCGCGATCCCGTGACGGTCAGCGAATGGCAGATCGATTTATGACAGTTGGCATCGACCAGCACGATGTCGTTGTGGCCGATGACTCCATGGCCCACGATCTGGTTCGAGGTGGAAGAACCGCTAAGTACGTAAAAGGTCCAGTCTGCGCCGAAAATGCGCGCAGCATTCCGTTCCGATTCGGCCGGAGGACCAATGTGGTCAAGCCACGAGCCAAGCGACGAAGTAGAGATGCCGAGATCCGCGCGCAGCAGATTCTCGCCGAAGAAACGGTGGAACTGCATGCCTACCGGGTGCTTGAGAAAAGCGACGCCGCCCATGTGCCCCGGTGCGTCCCAGGAGTAAGCCCCCTGGTCGGTATATTTCTTCAGCTCGCGAAAATAGGGTGGCAGAAGTTGCTCATTGTAGCGATCCACCGCGAAGTCCACGCGGTTGGCGATAAAGGCAGGGGTGTCGCCGAACAGGTGGATGTACTCATGCACCTGCTTCACCACTTCGAGCGGCAGCTCGCTGACCAGCGTGCGATCGGCGATCAGGAAGATGGGGACCTTCTTGTTTCTGCGGCGGACGGCGCGGATGATCTTGAGCGCCGCGCGTTCGTCGAACTGGTGTTCTTCTTCCAGATCCCAATCGAGCAGAATCGCGCTATGCGACGGGTCTGATTTCACCAGTGACAGTCCGTCCTCTGGCGTCGATGTTCTTACGACCTCATAGCCCTCATCGGCGATCGCGTTACACAAACGCTCCATGGCACGGTCTGACACGGAATTTGTGCCACCCAATTCACTGGCAATCAACAGTACCCAACGCCCGTCACTCATAACTTGCAGTCTCAACCAATCTTGTTACGCGGATATTTCAATTTCCTGCAACGCTCTCCCCGATCACGACCGGGGAGAGCGTTCTGAGCTTGTCTCAAGCCCAAGGCGCAACGGCCTTGGGCAACTGGGCGCGACGATTTCCAGCCTGCGCCCACCGCACTTTCCAGACGAGGCCCAGGGAATGGAAGCCTGGGGAATGGAAGTCTACGGAGTGGAAGTGCGGCTCGTCGCCTGTAGCAGCTTCTCCACGGCAGGCACGATCATGTTCACAACCACCGCCTGCGGCTTCTCCGAGGCCTTCAGAAAGGCCTGTTGCGCGCGAAGCCAGTCTGTTGGCGGCGCATGGTGGGCACGCAGGTAGCCCAGGGCGTCCAGCCCGGTTTGCGCGACCTGATGCAGATTCGTCGATGCCGGCGCCAACTCCGCCGTGAGCTCTGACCGGGGCAGCAAAGGTTGTAGTTGTGCGTCGTTGTCCCGCCAAAGCACCAGCCACTCCTGTGCCTGCTCCCAATCCTGGTTAGTTGCCTTGCCGGCCGCGATGCGGTCTGCGATCTCAGTAAAATGCCGTGCCGTGTCGCTTTCCGGCGGAATCGCATCGACCAGGTGGTTCAGTGGGGTAAATGCATCGTAGGAGCGCAGCCCTCCGCGTACATGGTGACGCGGAGGCTGCACCACATCTCCCAGAACACGCAGGGGGATGGGGTCTGCTTCACCCGCCATGCGGCTCAGCATCGCCGGGTAGCTGGTATTGTGTTCGAGCTTGTAGTAGTTCAGCGTTTGCGAAACCAGGGCCAGGCGGGCATACATGGAGGCTACGTCTCGCGTATCGCGGGGTGACCAGAAGCGTTCGGCGATGGCCGCTGTGCGAGGCCAGATGCGGCTGTCGACCGTTTCCGGCGTGACAAACTCCGACCACATGGTGGCCTCGCCGCCCAGCACTCGTTTGCTTTCTTCGCTGCTGAGTGGGGTGGACCCGTTGCCTTCGTTGCCCTGGTTGCCCCCCTGGTTGCCTTCTGGATCGGCCAGGTAATGCTCGGCAGCCGATTCGTTAAGGTCGATGTAATAGCCGGCCGACAAAATGGCGCGATTGCCGCTCCGCACCGCCTGGTCCACGAACTGTGGACCGTTCCATGACTGGATGACCACGTCTTTCGGCGTGCTGGGCTGCAGCACCTCATCCCAGCCCACCATGATTTTCTTGTGCTTGGCCACCAACTGCTGCACTTTCCCGCTGAAGTACGCCTGCAGGCTCTTGTTGTCTTTGATGCCGTGCGCCTTCATGAACTCCTGGATACGAGGATTCGCATCCCATTGCTTCCCGCTGTTCTCGTCTCCGCCTACGTGAAAGTAGGCATCGGGAAACAGGCTCGTCATCTCGGCTAAAAAGCTATCGAGGAACTTGTAGGTGCTTTCGCGCGTAGGGTCGAGCGTCGGGTCAAAAATCCCCCACTTGCGCTCAATCTTGTAAGGGCCGGGTGCGCTGGCCAGGTCGGGATAGCCGACGAGCATCGCAGTCACGTGACCAGGCATGTCGAACTCAGGGATCACACGAATGCCGCGATCGCGGGCGTACTCGATCACGTCGTGAATTTGCTGTTGTGTATAGAACAGACCGTCGGAGCCTTTCTCCTGCAGCAACGGGAAACGCTTGCTCTCCACCCGGAATCCTTGGTCCTCAGACAGATGCCAATGGAATACGTTGAGTTTGACCGCCTCCATGCCGTCCAGCGTGCGATACACCACATCCAGCGGCATAAAGTGGCGGCCTGCGTCCAGCATCAGGCCTCGCCAGGGGAACCGCGGCTGGTCATCGATCGTCATCGCCGGAACGGAGAAACCTCGTGGCGTTATCCGGACCAGTTGCAAAAATGTTTGCAGGCCATGCAGCACGCCCAGCGGATTGGCCGCCTCGAGGTGAACCCCGCTCGCTGTGACCTTCAAATGGTACGACTCGTCTTCATCCACGGTTTGAACGGGTGCGCTGGCGCCCTTGGTCTCGATCGTAAAGAGCGGCTTGTCGAGCACCGCCTCGCGCCAGACAGGAATTCCGGTTTCGCGCGAGAGCACGGCCAGAAAGCGCTCTTTCGCGCGCTCCAAACGGGGTTCCTGGTAGCCCTGCAGCAAAATTCCAAAGTCGCCGGTAATGAGAAACTCGCCTGTGCCTGGCTCTGCGTGAGCGGGCAGGGGCATGAGAGGCAAACTTGCCTCGGGCACGGCGTGGCCTTGGGACCCGGCGGCAAATAGCGAGCTAAGCAAAAGTGTCATGATGGCGATGCGGGGCAAGTGAGACCTCAGGGGGCGAACGTTGACTGCGCTCATCGATTCTATCTGCATCCTGGTCCAGCGGTGGTGCCAGCCTTGCGTAAGTGATATAGATAACCCCAGGACGCAAAAAACAGGATGGAAAGAAAATGAAGCAACCCGGCCCCGTTTTTGAGCACGCAATGCTGCGTGAAATCTATCAGCAGCCCGCGGCACTCGCCGAGACGATCGAACACTACGCGCCTAACGGCAAACGTGCCGCCGATGTCTTTCAGCCGGTGGCCGAGGCACTGCGAGGGCGCGAGCGCCTCGTCATCGCCGCCAGTGGCTCCAGCCGTCATGCCGGCATGGCTGCGGAAATCATGCTTGAAGATCTGGCCGGCTTGATCGTTGACGTCGAATATGCCAGCGAATACGTCTATCGCTCTACGCACACGATCCAGGATCCCGGCGTTCTGGTGATCTCCCAGTCCGGCGAAACCGCCGACACGCTGGCTGGCTTGCGTGAAGCGAAATCGCGCGGCTTGCCTACGCTGGCCATTACCAATCATGCGGGTTCCAGCATGGCAAAAGAAGCGGATGCCTCGTTGCCTACGTTTGCCGGTCTGGAAAAGGCCGTTCCCGCCACCAAGAGTTTCACCACGCAGTTGGCCGTTCTCTACTCGCTGGCTCTCTACCTGGCGCGTATCCGTGGCCGTATGACTTCGTCCGCTGTCGAGCGCCATGTCGAGGGCCTGAGCAAGTTGCCTCGCTTGCTCGAACCGGTGCTCGAAACCTGGCAACAGCAGATCGCCGATATCGCTCCTGCGCTCAAGTCGTCGCGGGCCTTTCTGTATCTGGGGCGCGGCATACACTACGCCATGGCGCGCGAAGGCGCCCTCAAACTCAAGGAGTCGGCCTATCTGCAGGCCGAGGGTTACCCGGCGGGCGAACTGAAGCATGGGCCAAACGCGCTGGTCGGCCCCGAGTCGCCTCTGGTCATTCTTGCGACCAGCGACCCATCGGATCCGGATGCCATGTTGCGTTATCGCAAGGTGCTGCAGTTGATGCGCGACATGCGCGCCCAGGGCGCCACGATCCTGGCGATTGCCACCGAGGGAGATGAGGAGGCTCGGGCGTTGGCCAATCACTGCATCGCCGTTCCCCGGACGGAAGATCTGCTGGCGACGATGCTCGAGGTCGTCCCCCTGCAATTGATCGCCTATCAACTGGCCATCCAGAACGGCATCGACGTCGACAACCCCAGAAACCTGACCAAGGCCGTGCTGCAGGAGTAGGGGCTCATTTCTTGCGAGATGTGGGATACCTCGAAGCTCGACGTGCGACTCACACCCTTCAGCCTCCTTTGGCCGGATTTCTTCTCCCGCGCTGAGAAATGCAAGTTGGCCGGCTGCAGGTAGGGCATGGCCTTCAGGCCATGCCAACAACCCCTAATCCTCTATGGCCTTTAGGCCCTGAGGTACGTTTTCCGTCGGCCTGCCGGGTGCCCCAATACTGGAAAAGAAAATTCGCACCACCTCTCACGGCATGCCGTGGAGCGTATGTGGGCCGGCGTGCCGCGGAAGCCCGTTCGAACGCTTTTTCTCGAGCCCACTACAAACCCCCACGACAAACCCCTAGTGCTCCAAACCCACCTGACCCGCAAAGCTATAATGAACCGTTGTTCACAAGCCTATGGTCAGCGAAAATCCTCCCCTCGAACACGCCGGCAACTTATTGATTTCACAGCGCGACCAGATCTTCGATGCCTTTCGCCGCTGGGGCCATCTGCAGGCGAAACTCGACCCCCTCGGTCAGTACCTGACGCCCGAAACGGTTGCCGCCTTGCAGCTCGAAGGCGAGGCCGCAGAGGCGGCCAAGGGCTTCTACTGTGGCAGCATTGGTGTTGAGTTCATGCACATTCCCGACCCTATCCGGCGGCAGTGGATTGCAGAACGCATGGAGCAGCCCATTCCCGCGCCTGACCGTTCGCAGGTTCTCGAACGCCTGATTCAGGCCGACCTGTTCGAGCAGGTGATTCAGTCCCGCTACCTGGGCACCAAGCGCTTCTCGCTTGAAGGCGTGACTGTCCTTATTCCCATGCTCGACGAGGTGCTCAACCATGCCGCTGATTTTGGTGCTGAAAAGCTGGTGATGGGCATGAGTCACCGTGGCCGCCTCAACGTCATGGTGAACACGTTCGGCAGGTCGGCCGCCGATATCTTTTCAAAGTTTGAAGACGTAAATCCCCGCTCCATCCTGGGTGGGGGCGACGTGAAATATCACGTTGGCGCCACAGGCCGGTTCGTTACGCGAAGCGGCAGCACGTTGAGCCTCCACCTGGTCTCCAACCCGAGCCATTTGGAAGCCGTCGATCCCGTCGCCATGGGACGCGCCCGTGCCCGCCAGATACGGATCGGTGAAAGTGGCCGGGCCAAAGTGCTGCCCGTCCTGCTCCACGGCGATGCCGCGTTTGCCGGCCAGGGCATCTGGGCGGAAACCATGAGCCTCGGCGCCATGCCCGGTTTCCATGTCGGTGGAACGATTCAGATCATCGTCAACAACCTGATTGGTTTTACCGCGGATCCAGACGAGTGCTACTCCTCCCGCTTTTCCTCCGATATTGGCAAGCGATTGCCCATTCCCATTTTCCACGTCAATGCCGAAGATCCCGACGCGGTGATGCGCGTGGCCACGCTCGCGGTGGAATACCGCTACACCTTCTCGACAGACGTGATCGTCGATCTCATCGGCTATCGCCGCCACGGGCACAGCGAAGTGGATGACCCGACCATTACCCAGCCTCTCCGCTACGCCAGGATCAAGAATCATCCCGCGCTGTATGAGTTGTATGGCAAACAGATCGGTGTAGACACCTCCGGCCGCGCGAGCGCCGTGCAGGCGGAGTTAGCCGAAGCGCAGAAGCTGGCGACCAAAATGATCAAAAGCGCGGTGCTGGCCGAGCTGCCCACGTATTGGTCAAACTATTCCGGCGGCCCGTACAAGGCTGGGTATGAAGTGGACACCGGCCTCAGCGGTGAAATCATTGAGGAACTCAGTAACGGCCTCACTGCTTACCCGCGCGGCTTTCACATCCACCCCAAGATCAAAAAGCTGCTCGAGCAGCGCAGAGAAATGGGCCGCGGCGCGCGCGAATTCGATTACGGCATGGCCGAGGCGGTGGCGTTTGCGTCGCTGCTCAAGCAAGGTACTCCGGTGCGCCTCTGTGGACAAGACAGCCAGCGTGGCACCTTCAACCAGCGGCACAGCGTGCTCGTCGATACCGAAAACGAGCAGCACTACATCCCACTCGCCAATCTGTCACCGCAGCAGGCTCGTTTTGAGGTCTACAACTCCATACTTTCCGAAGCCGGCGTGCTGGGCTTCGAGTATGGATACAGCCGGGACTATCCCGAGGCTTTGGTCATGTGGGAGGCGCAATTCGGTGACTTTGCCAACGGCGCTCAGATCATCATCGATCAGTTCATCGCTTCCGGTGAAGACAAGTGGGGCCTGTTGAGCGGTGTCGTGCTGCTGCTGCCTCATGGCTATGAAGGGCAGGGGCCGGAGCACTCGAGCGCACGCGTAGAGCGCTATCTGCAGCTCGCCGCGCACGACAATATACAAATCTGCCAGCCATCGACAGCCGCCCAGTATTTTCATCTGCTGCGAAGGCAGGTCCTGCGTGCATGGCGTAAGCCGCTGATCGTTTTCACACCCAAGAGCATGCTGCGTAATCCCGATGCAGGTTCGCGTTTGGAAAGTTTTTCCTCTCCGCGCTTTCTGCCGGTGTTGCCGGAAACAGAAGTGAAGCAGGTCAGCCGTCTTTTGCTGTGCACGGGCAAGATCGGACACGAGCTGCGGATCGAGCGAGCCAAACGCCCAGACAGCACGGTTGGCATCGTTTTCCTCGATCAGCTTTATCCCTGGCCGGAGGCCGAACTGACGGCGGAGATTGCGCGCCATCCTGAAGCTCGCGAAGTGGTGTGGGTACAGGAAGAGCCAGATAACATGGGAGCCTTGTCGTTCGTCATGCCGCGTCTGCGCCGCTTATTTCCTGAGCGCAAAGTACTCAGCATCAAGCGATCCGCGGCTGCCAGCCCAGCCACAGGCTCGGCCAAGGCGCACGATCTCGAACAGAAGACACTCATCAGCCTCGCTCTGCGCGAGGAAGGGAAATAGTAGCCCTTCTCGCACCGAACCTCTCTCCTTGGTCTAGTCTAAGCAAGTTGCCTATGCGGGAAGAGACGAAGCAGGAAGGAAGCGAACAACCGTGAAACTGCAACCGAACAGTCCCGCAGGGACGGTTGATAGTAGCCCAGGACGCAGTCCTGGGTAGGGTCAGGCGGCGGATCAAGTCCCGAAGGGACGGCTGAAAATGCCCCAGGATGAAATCCTGGGTGTTCTCCGTCTACCAACCAAATGCAAAGGTCTTCACGGAACCAACCTCGCATCGCTACATCGATTTCTTGCCCGTCTTGTCCAGCGAGATCAAGCTGATTTACGGGCGAGTTAGTCTAAACCGGCGCCAGTCAAAAAGAGGACGGGTGCCCCCAGCATCCGGAAAGAAGGTTCGCCAAACCTGATCCGGCTTCCCGTGGAAGTCGAGATCCGCGGTTCGCCGCTTCGAAACCGATCCCATTCCGCTACCAATGCGGATACGAAATACCTATCACGCATCTCCGTGCGTCGCCGCACTCCGAGGATTCTCTATCCACATCAGTTCCAATTGAAGCAACTTGTTCGTGAGGAAAGCCACTTCCCGTGCGCTGATCTCTTCCGATTCCGCGCGAGCAATTTCGTGTTGCAGAAAGTTGAATGCCGGCTGCATCTCCGCAGGGAAATCGTCGCCGCGAAGTCCGCGGAGGACTTCCCAGGCTTGTAGCAGAACCGTAAGGTCACTCGTGTTCGTTCCTTCATTCGAGAGCAATGAGGCAGCGCGACGGAGTCGTTCGTGTGCATCCAGTTTTGTCATGGGTAATGAAAGTGTGCCACGAAACCACCAAATCCATCTACCACCCCCGTGGAGTATTGCCCCCGGTTGCAAGGGCCGGTAGCGAAATATAATGAGAAGGCGGAAAGGGAACTCCCAATGGATGTGGTCTGCAACTTTCGTGGATCGCTGGCGGAGTATGTGCGCAGCCAGGCTCTCCCCGTTGATAAACTCGGGCATCAACCGCGGCTGTATGCTCTCACCCGTTTGGTAGGAGAAGGCTTGCGTTATGACGATGACGTTGTCTACGCGGCTGCGTGGCTCCACGATCTCGGCGTATTTGTGGGGCATCGTCCCGAAGACCCAAAAGAGCTTGCCGGTTGGGACAACGTCTCCTATGCAATGAAGCAAGCGCCTTCTGCGCTGAAGAAGGCCGGCTTTCCTGACGAGAAGGTGACTCAGGTGGTGGAGGCCATTCGCACCCACCAACCTCATCTGCATCCGGTTGCGATGGAAGGGACCATTCTGCGGGATGCGGATATTCTGGAACAACTCGGATCCATCGGCATTTGCCGGATGGTGGCGAAGGTCGGTCGCGACACGCGTTATCCCACCTTCACCGATGCCGCCGCTACCTTACGCAAGAGCCTGGCGGAGTTGCCCGGCAAGCTGTATCTGGATAGCGCCAAAGCGCTCGCAAAGCCAAGAATCGAATTGCTCGTCGCGTTTCTTAGGGAGCTCGACGAGGAAGCGCACGGCGCCCTGCATTAGAGCAGAACCAGCATATCCGTGCCCGGTCAAGATCGGGGAAGTTGGATTTTTCTTGATAAAAAATCCAGACGGTAATCCCATTTTGGCTAACCGTATTGGTTACCTATGATGTTCCATGATCACGGCAATTCTAGCTAGTGTGAGAGACTAGCCGTTGATACGACAGCAAAGAAAAACAGCCAGTTTACGCCACGTAAATTGCACTTTCCATTGAGGTTTGTCCATGAAGCTTAAGAATGCCAAGGTAGTGGTTTGTGGCGCCGGTGGTTTTATCGGCGGACATCTGGTCAAGAGTCTGCTCGACAACGGGGCAAATGTGATTCGCGCGGTCGACGTCAAACCGATGGGCGAGTGGTATCAAAGCTCTCCTGGTGTCACTAATCTTGTTCTCGATTTAAAAGACAAGGATAGTTGCATGAAGGCGGCTCATGGAGCGGAAGTTGTTTTTCAGCTAGCCGCGGATATGGGTGGCATGGGCTTCATCGAAAATAATAAAGCTCTCTGTATGTTGAGCGTGCTTACCAACACGCACATGCTGATGGCCGCGCGGGAAAAGGGAGTGGAGCGATTCTTCTATTCCTCCTCCGCCTGCGTTTACAACGGCGAGAAACAGACAAATCCGGATGTCGTTGCTCTTAAGGAAGAGGATGCCTATCCCGCACTTCCTGAAGACGGCTACGGCTGGGAAAAACTTTTCAGCGAGCGCATGTGCCGCCATTTTGAAGAGGATTTCGGTCTTCAGTCCCGTGTAGCCCGCTATCACAACGTCTATGGCCCCCTTGGTACCTGGACGGGTGGCCGGGAAAAAGCGCCGGCAGCGATCTGCCGTAAGGTCATCGAAGCTAAGGCTTCGGGCAAGCACGAGATTGAAATCTGGGGCGACGGTAAACAGACCCGCAGCTTCATGTATATCGATGACTGCACCCTGGGCACGCAGGCTATTTTGGAAAGTGAGATTCACGAACCTATCAACCTGGGCAGTAGTGAACTCGTTACCATCAATCAACTTGTGGACATGGCCGAAGATATTGCCGGGGTCAAGCTTGACCGTAAGTACAACCTGGGCGCGCCGAAAGGCGTGAACGGACGCAACAGCGACAACACCAAGATCAAGCAATATCTTGGATGGGAACCGTCCACTCTGTTGAGAGACGGCCTAGCCAGGACTTACCAATGGATCGAGAGCGAGATGATGGCGGGAGCCGAAAGATAGTGAGTTGGGCTGAGTAACGGGTGCCCGAACTAGTCTAGACTTAGGCTGCGAGGATTCGTGAAAGTGACAGCGGCGGCGATGGACGCTCAGTTTCGACAGATTCTGGGCATCCGTTTCTTTGTAGGAAACGCAGATGAGGCCGTTGCCCGTATGAGTGCGGGTGGCTTGCTTGTGGTCCCTGCGGCGCCTGCGCTCAAAAATATCACTGACGATCCGGCCTATCGCCACGCACTCCAATCTGCGGACCTGGTCATCACCGACAGCGCCTTCATGGTGTTGATCTGGAACCATCTGAAGCGCGATTCCATTCGCCGTGTTTCCGGACTCAAGTATCTTTCCGCGCTCCTCAGGCAGCCCGAATTTCACCGGCAGGGTAAGTGCTTCTGGATCATGGCCAGCGAAGGGAGCGCCCGTAGAAATTCCGCGTGGCTTCGCCGCCAGGGGGTCGTATTGTCTGATAGCGATCGCTACATCGCGCCCTTATACGGCAAAACCCTGGACGACCCCGCGTTGCTGAGGCTGATCGATGAGCGTCGTCCGCGCCACGTCGTCGTGACCATAGGGGGCGGCACGCAGGAGCGGCTGGGGCTTTATCTCAAAGAAAAGCTAAATTGCATGCCTGCGATTCATTGTGTGGGGGCAGCCATCGCCTTCCTCAGCGGCGATCAGGTGCAGATTCCACGATGGGCCGACCGCATGTATCTGGGATGGCTGTTCCGTGTCGTCTCGAATCCTCCGCGCTACATGCCGCGCTATTGGGACGCACGCAAGCTGTATGCACTGATGAAGAAATACGGAAGCTCCCTTCCGGATTTGCTGGACGGCCCCGCGCCACCAACCATATCGGCAATTGAACTACCTGCGAAGCCGCTTCCTACGAGTAGCGCCAGCCTTCTGCCCCTATCCGGCAGCTCCCTGCAGCAAGATTCTGTTCTATCCCCCGACCAGCCAGTCGCGACTCTCTCCTAAGCGGTTTCCCAATCGCTATGCACGACCGATAATCACGAAGTGTGGTTTTCCTTAAGAGAAAACCACATGAAGTCCACCAACGCCACCACCCTCGACAGGAAATCCGGGGTAGCGACCTGTCCCGGCTCGCCGTGGAAGTGGAGAGATCTGCGGTTATCTTTCACCCGCCGTCAGCCCTACAAGGGCGCCCCGATCCCCGCCCACGGTACAACCCGCAAAAGCGAAAGGCACGGCTGAAGCCGTGCCTTTCGCCCAAACCAACCTCCGCGTCTACTGCGGAGTGGTCCGCACGCTGGCACGCTGTGTTTCCGCATGCTTGGCTGCTGTTTCGAGCGCCTTGGCCTGGGGCAGATAATCAAGCGCCTTGTTGATCATCGGATCCCAGTTTGCGCGTACCTTCAGGCCTTCTTCCTGGCCGAACTGTGTCGTGAAGATCTCCGCCTTGATATTCGCCTTCACCCAATCCAGCACCGGCGTCAGTTCTGCGTCGGTATAGGGAATCTGCTGGCTGGTAATGAACTGTTTGAACTCGGTCATCAGCGCGTCGTCTACCTGGAAGTCCTTCGCGACTGTTCGATTCGCCATGTAATGCTTGGCGAAATTGAAGAATGCATAATGTTCGAGCAACTGTTCCTGAACCGGCACGGATTTGGGAGTATCGATCCGGTCATCAGGGGTAATGCCGCCGCCGCCGAACACGGTGCGCCCGGAGTCGGTGGCCTTGACCTCGCGGCTCTTCGTATCTTGCGGCTGATCGTGGTTGTAGTAGTAGTCATACAGCGAGACGCCGTTGTAGTTGCGCTGTATCAGGCGGCCGCTGGGCGTGTAGTAGTGATACGTCGTCAGCGCCAGTCCGGTGTTCTGCGAGAGCGGGTAAACCGTCTGCACCAGGCCCTTGCCGAACGTGGTTTCGCCGGCAATGATCGCGCGATCGTGATCCTGCAGCGCGCCGGAAACGATTTCAGCCGCCGACGCCGTGCCGTGGTTCACCAGGATAACGATCGGGTATTCCTTGCCGCCGTTGCCGCGCGTGGCACGGTAGGTCTGCTCCGGGAAGGCGCGTCCACGCTGAGAGACGATCACCTGTCCCTTCTCCAGAAACTTGTCGCATACCGCCACCGCTTCGCTCAAAAGTCCGCCGGGGTTTCCACGCAGGTCGAGCAGCAAGCCATCGATGTTGCCGAATTTCTCCAGCGCGTCGGAAAGCTCGCGGCCGGTCGTTTCCTGAAAATTGGTGATGTGTACGTAGCCGACATTGGGCCGGACCATGTACGTCAGATCGATGCTGTTGTGCGGAATTTCATCGCGGATTAGGTCGAACACCAGCGGCTTGGCTGCGCCCTCACGTGCAATGGTGATTTGTACGTGCGTTCCTTTGGGTCCTTTGAGCACGTTGGCAACATCTTCGGAGTTCATGTTGTCCGTCGACTTGCCGTCTACCGCGAGGATCACGTCTCCCGGCCGGATACCGGCTTTGTACGACGGTGTCCCTTCAAACGGGCTGACCACGACAATCTTGTTGCTCTGCGGCTGAATCAGCATGCCCACGCCGTAATACTTGCCGTGCTGATCTTCCCGCATCTTGGCGTAAGCTTTGGGATCGTAGAAGCTGGAGTGAGGATCGAGCACGCGCAGCATTCCGGGAATGGCGCCGTCATAGATAGCCTTGCCGGCTTTGTCGCCCGTCAGCGGCTCCGCATAATTCTGTTCCACCAGGTCATACACGGTGGCGAACGATTTCAAGTCGTCGCGCAGCGCTGATTCATCCGTGCTGGACTGCGCGCCCAGCCGTTGGCTCACCAGGGTACCGAGAAAACCACAAACCACGAAGAAGAGGACGAGGGAAAACAAAGACTGTCTTGTGCGGGAGGCCATTGGGCGGTATTCCTCAGGGTCCGGAGGCGCAGGGTAAGATCGCCCTGCCGCGTGGCCCGGGGTCTTCTTGACTCAAAGTATATCATTGGACGTAAGCTGATCTGGTCGGTACTCGAAGCGAGCGAGAACCGCGGAAAATCGGCTCAAAATCGGCTTGCCGCGCAACCAGCAACATGCTCGGCCAGTCCAACTACCACGTAAGGGTAAGATCGTTTTACTTCCTGTGTAGACCGAGCGGTCGAGATCGGGCGGCCCAGGCCGCACCTCTCCTTAACCCCGCCGGCGCATTCGAAGCAAGCGCTCTAAGGCCGAACTCAGCAGTCACGCGAGATGTCCAGACACATGACGTTTTCTCCATTCCAGAAATCCGCGGCTCTTTTGCTTTTCAGCGCGACACTCAGCGCCCTACCGGCCCTGGCTCAAACGCCCAACGCGAAAACCCCGCCTGTCGAAATTACCCCGCCCGTCACCGGCAAAGTGGTGGAAGACATTGTCGCCCGCGTGAACGATCAGATCATCACGCAGTCGGAGTACGACCGCGCTGGCGCCCAGATGGATGCCGAGGCCAAGCAGCAGGCCGTCTCTGAGCCAGATCTGCAGCAGAAAAAAGCCGATCTTCTGCGCGATCTCATCGATCAGCAGCTGCTTCTCTCCAAGGGCAAGGAACTTGGGATCACCGGCGAAACCGAGTTGATCAAGCAGCTCGACAACATCCGTAAGCAGAACCACCTGGATTCGCTCGAAGACCTGGAGAAGGCCGCCGCGCAGCAGGGCGCCTCTTACGAGGACTTCAAGGCCAGCATCCGCAACAACATCATCACCCAGCAGGTCGTGCGCGATGAGGTAGGCCGGCACATCACCATGTCGCCGACGGACGCGCAGAAATATTTCACGGCGCACGAAAGCGAGTTCGCGCTAACAGAGTCGGTGACTCTGAACGAGATTCTCATTCCCACCCCGGCCGCGACGGCTACTGAGTCGCCCGATGCCGCCGTGATCGCGGCCGCGCAGGCACAGGCCGATGGGCTTATGGCCAAGTTAGCCGCAGGCGCAAAGTTTGAAGACCTGGCGAAGCCAGCCCCGGTTGATCCCACCGCCCCCAAGAGCGTAGTGCTCGGCGAATTTCACCGTGGCATGTTGGGGGCCAAGGAAATCGAAGACAAGGCTTTCGCCCTCAACGTCGGGCAATATACGCAACCCATTCGCACCAAGCAGGGGTTCATCATTCTTCAGGCCACCCAGCGCACGCAGGGCGGCGATGCAAGTTTCAAGGAGGTAGAGCCCCAGGTTGAAGAAGCGCTCTTTTTGGAGCGTATGCAGCCGGCTCTACGCCAGTATCTGACCAAGCTGCGTGAAGAGGCTTATGTCGAGGTCAAGCCGGGAGCCGTCGATACCGGTTCCAGCGGGAATGAATTGCGCTTGAGCTACAGCGTCTATACGCCTCCTGAGCAGAAAAAGAAGAAGAAGTTTGTGCGCACCCGCTTCCGCGGCAAAGACAGGTCAGCGGTGCAGACAGCGGCGGCCACCGCACCGGCGTCTGCCGCGGGTACAGCAGCCGGCACGGCAGCGACTGGTACGGCAGCGACTGGTACGGCAAACGCAGCCAACACGACGGCAGCAACGGCGGCTAACGCAGCCCCAGCTACCGAAGCAGCGACTACCGCCGCACCGAATACCGGCACACCATCAGCTGCGGCAACCGGCAAACCTGCGGCAGCGGCGACCCAGCAGGCGAGCAATGCTGACCAGGGTATTCAGAAACCGGGCAAGCGGGAGAAGATCCGCTTCGGCCAGGCGCCTCGCGAGTCCCTGCCCTCCTCTTCCACACAGGTTGCCACTGCGGCCACTCCAGAGAATGGTCCGGCCGACCCTGCTGTCACCAAGCCCGAATCACGTTTCATTAACCCTGACGGCACCATCAGTGGCGAAGCGCCTGCTGCGCCCGAACTAAAGACCCGCCTGAGCAAGCGGCCGCCGGTGAAGAAGGTGAAGTCTGCCGGGGATACGGCGTCTGAGGAAACCCCGGACGAACGGGCATCGGAGAAGGTGCAGGATGCGCCGCTCGGCCTTGACCCGAAGGCCGCGCAGAAAAAGGCCAAGCTAAAGGGCGGCGACAAGACGCGCATTGCAGAGCGGCCCAAAGAGCTGGATCAGACGCCGGCCCCGTATCTCGGCGAGAAGCCGGTACCGCCTGCCGGCTCGCCGAGCGCCCCGGCCACAGCCCCTGCGGCCACTCCGCCCGCTCCACCTCCGGCTGGTCAGCAGCCGTAAAAATCTAGCGGGAGCCGGTCAGGGTAGGAAAGTACCGAGAGCATGGGTGCCCGCTCCAGCGCGATCTTGCGATGGGGCAGGCGCCCGATAAATTGGCTGCTTCAGCCCGCACACTCGAAACGCAGGCGAAATGAAAGAGATCTACGTCGCGGATATTGGCAAGGTTGAGAATCAGGCGGTCGTCTCTTTCTTCTCCATAGCCTCCAAGCAACTGCGCAGCCGTAAGGACGGCGGCCAGTATCTGGCTCTTACTCTGGGCGACTGCACCGGCCAGATCGAAACCCGCATGTGGGATAATTTCGCCGAGGCCGCCGCTGGGCTGGAGCCGGGCGACGTGGTCAAGATTCGCGGCGAAGTATCGCGTTACAACGGCCGTCTGCAACTCACCCTCGACAAGCTCCGCCGCGCCGGCGCCGATGAATTCGAACTGGCCGACTTCGTTCCCCACACTAAAAAGAACGTCGAGGAGTTGTGGTCAGCCTTGGTGAAGGCCGTCGACAGTTTCACCGATGCTTCCCTCCAGTCGCTGGTTCGTTCCTTCCTCGACGATCCGGCCTTCGCCACAGCCTTTCGTGAGGCGCCTGCGGCCAAGACCCTGCACCACGCGTGGATAGGGGGGCTACTCGAGCATGTGGTTTCTCTCATCGCCATTTGCGACCTGGCGGCAAGCCACTACCCCGAGATCCACCGTGATTTGCTGCTGACCGGCGCCATTCTGCACGACATCGGCAAATTGGAAGAGCTGCGCTGGGGTACCAGTTTTGACTACACGCTTCAGGGGCAACTCGTCGGTCACATTACCATCGGCATCGGCATGATCGAGAAGAAGCTCGCTGCGCTGCCGGAGTTCCCTCCGAAACTGCGCCTTCTGGTCGAGCACATGGTCCTCAGCCACCACGGGAGACTCGAGTTCGGTTCACCCAAGCTTCCTATGATTCCTGAAGCCATCCTGCTGCATTATCTGGATGATCTCGACGCCAAGATGCACACGATACGCAGCGAATTCGAGCGCCACCAGGCCCAGGGCGGCCAGCCAGACGAGATGACGGACTGGGTGCGTGCCATGGAGAGGCCCTTGCTCAATACAGCAACCTTTCTCAAAACCGAACCCCAGCCGGAGGAGGAGTGATGGACTACTTACTGAAGACCGAACCGACCGCCTACTCGTTTGCTGAGTTGGTGAACGAAAAAGAGACCGACTGGACCGGGGTGACCAACCCCCAGGCGGTGAAATACCTGAGGGAAATGAAGAAGGGCGACAAGCTGATCATTTATCACACCGGGGACGAGAGGACGGCGGTGGGCCTCGCGCGCGTAGTTTCCGTGGATGTCTCCGATCCCAAAGTCCCCATGGTCCACATCGCTGCAGGTAAGGCGATCAAGCGGCCCAAGACTCTCGCTGAGATCAAGCAGCAAAAGATATTCGAACAGTCCCCGTTGGTCCGCATCGGAAGGCTCTCCGTCGTGCCCCTGCAGGAAGCCCAATACGACTGGCTGCTACTAGGCTAGAACACCCTCACCCGAAGGCGTGGATCGTTTTGGCCGGGAAGACTCTTCATGTGCGGCTTGTTAGCCTTCGATGCCAGCAGCCTCGGAACCCTACTCAAGCCAAAAGCGGCTTGAATGGGCCACCCGAGTTCGATGGGTAGCCCGAAGCTTCTTCTCCGCAGCCTGTTGGTCACGCATGACTGCTTCTTGATGGTGCAGAGGGGCGATCCACCGGTAAGGAGTCCGCTGGGCATTGGCTCAAAAATACGCGTTAACGCGATAAGTCCCCCCATTCAGCATTGAGGCCTTCGGTCGCGCTATCCCTCATCCGATTAGATGAAGTCCGGCGAATTTAGTGTTGGTTATTTTGCCGGGACCGGCACGCAGGAACGAGTGTTATTCCCTCCCTGCCAGACTCCTTCCGTTCCTCAAGAACGCAGCGAGATTGACTCGAGACCGACTATCGGAGGTTAGTTTTTACCTTGGGGTCGAACGGCTCCAACCGGGCCAGGCGCCGCAAATCGATTGCACACGAGAGTAGGCTGCGTTTCTCAATGGCGGCCCCTAGCCGAATGAGGCCAACACATCATCCGGCGAAAGGACAGTGATGCCGCTGAACCGGCGAAAATCCTTGGCATTGAGCGTCAGCAAATTTGAAATTCCGTGCACGCGCATAGCGGCCACCATTCGGGCGTCATGGACTTGGATACCAGAGACGCCGGCCGCAACTACGATCTTGCGCCACTCGTGATGTGTTGCTTCGCTGTCGGCTGCAAAAGAGAATTTGGATTCGATCAGATATGCTCGTTCATCTGTCTCCGCAACAGAGAATCCGAAACCGTTCCGATCAGCCGGTCGAGTGCAGACGTTCCAGAATTCAGCCAAATTTTGCGATGTAAAGAAGAGGTCCGCTCCGCGCTCCCAAAGACGATCCGTACACTGCCGGATCGTTCCATATTCGGGGCTGTCCGGCTGTACAAGGCGGAGCAAAATGTTCGTGTCCACCAAGTAGGACGAGCCGGGCGTCAGGCGTGCTCACCATAGATCATTTCGCGTGAGAAGGTCTCGGATCGCAGTTGGGGGACATTAGGCGCTTTGCTCGCAAGAGCATCCAAAAAGGCGCGAAATTCTTCCTGGCTCGCGCGCGTATGGACTGTACTTCTGGAAGCAATCGCTTCCCAGAGGAGCCGTTGCGCATACACTTCCAGCGCAATGCCGCGAGCCAATGCCTCCGCAGCAAGCTGTCTCTCCATCTCCGGGTTGAGTTCAACACGAATTGTCATGGCTGTCTCGCTCCCTTCTTATTATCGGATGGCTGCGAGCGAAAGTCGATCCCACTCTTTATTTGCTTCGTATTGCACGGTCACCCGTTAAAGCATTTTCGCAATTACTGTGGTCCGGTAAGAGCAGCTAGGTGTGTTTTTTTGAGAGAAAACCACGTAAAGGCTGGTAGCTTCGATCTACACCAATTGCGAAAATGCTATAGCCATGAAACGGATTGGTGGGACTAGTAGAATAGACCCTATGGCAAACGGCGGATTTCTTGGCTTTGAACGGCAGATCACGCTGCCCGCGAGTGTATATGAAGGTGCTGGGATAAAGTAGAGGCTGAATTATGATCCCTGATGGTCTTGATTTCAGTGACCGGAATGCCGTGGAAAAGTTTCTTGAGACTGATAGATTTCGCCGCTGCGCGAACCTCGAATGTCGGTCAGCACATTTGGAACACGTGGTTTTATACCTGCCTGTGTGTTTAGAAGGGCGTTTCAATAAAGAAGGCATTGCGCAGTATCTTGACATGCCCATGCCGCAACACCCTCTGAGCCCCCTAATCTATACAACCGTTGCGCAATGGGGACCGCGCGTGAGTTGCCCGCGTGACTGTAAAGGCTATCGGAACCGCACCGTAGCAAAGATTCTGGGGACTGTGAAACGTGGAGCAAGCTGGGTCTTTGAGAATATTGTAAAACCGACGGAAGTCTTGTGGGCTGCATTCTGGGCTTGGGTGTTTAAGTAGCCCCCCAATTAGTGTCGCGGAATCTCGCGCTCGTCCAAGATTCTTTCTGCGATGCCAATTCGCTTCCCCCACCCATCCTGATCTTGGCCATTGGTCGCAATTAGGCATTCAATGGACAACTGCCAAAGCTTGAATGCCTCTGCAGGTGAAGCAGTTTGCATCATGCGTTCCAATCGTTTATGGAGGGAACGTTTGTGACCTGTTCTATTGTGACCATACAGGTGCGTGTTTGATTCAGTTACTTCGCCGGGATCCCGGGCTTCGCTAGTTTAAGCTCAGGTTATGGCTCACAAAAACGGTGTGAATTCAGCTCCGGGCGAAATCCCCACACGGTTGGCATGTGGGGTGTTCGGATACGAGGAATTCTGGTCGAAAGTCTTCTCTTATGCGAGGAATACTGATGGCCACCGAAGACTCTTTGCAAAACCTCATCGAATCCGCCCAAGCGTCTACAGAAGCTCGTTGGGTGAGTCCCTTGGCGCCCTCACTTAGCGGTGTCGATCCACTCGGCATGAGACAGACCAACTTCGATTTGATGGATAGAGTCTTGCCTGGTCTCAACAACACAGCACGCCATATCCGACCGTTCACCGTCGTCGCCTGGGCTTGGTGGAAGGCAGCTCAGCTTGCAACTGCGAGCGGGCGAAAGAAGATAGCTCCCGATTTGCTCATCAACTTCGTGGATCGCATTGAGGTGGTATTCGCGTGGTCGCAGTTCTCGCGCTCTTCCGATTCCGCCTTACCGGGAAGAAACATACTCGCGCCGCTTTTGAATGCAGGGCAATACAGATTCGAGCGTAGGCAATGGGATATGAGAAGAAAGGAGCGTAAATATTCGACAGCGTTGAGCGCGCCGGTGAACTACGGACCCTCGCTGAAGAGTTTGGGCTGGATCGTGCCGCATCCTCGTGAGCGGTCAGTTTTCCTCCCAAGGGATTCGGCTGTGCCTGCGATAGAAGGACTCGATGGGCTTTTGCAGCCCCATCTACAGCATCCGCTTTTTTCTTTGTTTGGTGATGTGACTGTCGATCAAGATTTTGTAGATTCTCTCGGAGAGACTTGGGCGATGGAGGTTCTTTCCGAGCCAGAGCGACAATTCATGTGCGACGCACTAATTGGAACTCTAAGCAGACCCGCATTGCGGATGGGCGTTCTGCTCGCATCGACGGCTCTCGAATCGCTTGAACCAGAGCCGGTCGTTGCTGAGGTAAGAAGGAGGATGGCGGAACCTGAGTCTGACATTTTCGATTCTTCTTCCGATCTCGTTACAGCAGCGACTGCCTGGAAGGTTGTGCAGCTTCGTCAGGTATTTCGCCTTGCAATGGAAGCTCTTCTCCATTGGGGAGTCCTCCAGCTTCGCAATGGAACTCAAACAACATCTCAACTGTCAGAGGTCTTTATTTCAGAGGCGGGCTCTGCGCCACTCGTCAGCAAATGGCTCGCCGGCAAATTGATAGGAGGCGACTCCGTCGATTGGCTGGATGGACTCGAAAATGCTCTCGCGAGCGGGGAGACCGTAGCCATAGCAAAGTCAGTCCGCGTGACACTCGCCAATCTTCTAGCGGAACCACTATCTTTGAGTACGGCGGATGAGCGCCAGGATCGTCTTCCTTTGAGCAGAGCGATCCGCGAACTCCACACTTTTGACAACCAACGGCCAATCGAATTGATGGGCCATATCATTGAACGCTGGGTATTCGGACAACACGTCTATTGGGCTCTCGGACGCGGCCTCTCGGACGCGCGCGGAAATCAAAGACAAATTTTTCGCCTCAAAGTTGCGTTGGAGGAGGGCGGCTGGACACTCACCTCCGGCACAAAGGCAGCTTCGACCAACGCGCCAAGCCCGACGCCTGATCGTCTCTATACTGCCCTCACACTCATTCATGAGTGTCGGCTACTTGAGAACACTACTTATTTCTCCGCGTTGAACTAGCTATGAGAGCGATACACGCTCAAGGTCATGAGTGGCGCGCCTTTCGACCGGGGCTGCTTTTAGTCAAATGTAATTTTCTTGGACACATCTTCAACACGTTCAGACCGTTAGTCGAGGTAACGTCCTGTCTGTCCCCCGCAGCTCCCCCCGCAGCTCCTGTCTGTCCCCCGCAGCTCCCGCAGTTGGGTGCTGGTTTGCTGAGTCCGCCTTCGACCGTTTTTAGGTTGCGCCCCGCGGAGAAGGTGATCTACCTTTGATTAAGTTCGCTTGGTGGCTGATCGACGACGGCCACGATCTGCCGCTCGAACCCCGTGGGGATGTGTCGAGATGCTCATTCGTGATGTAAAGTTTGCAGTTCGGAACCTTGCCAGAGACTTGCGGTTTGCATTACCCGCTATTCTCGCATTGACTCTTGGAATCGGTTCAGCAGTTCTAGCGTTTAGCGTGATCTATAACTTACTGGTAGCGCCGCTACCGTACAAGGACTTTCAAAGGTTGACGGTTTTTCAGGTCGAAGATTCCGCGGACGCAGAAGACGATCGCCGAAACTTCTTCTCCTTTCGGGAGTTTGTGGCGTTCCGTGATCAGAACCAAGTATTCGAGGATGTCGTCGGGTACAACAACCTGCTAAATGTCGTCCTTACTGACGATTATGGAACCCGCGAGATACACGGTACTGCTGGCGCAGAGGCTCACGCTGGCGCGGGTGGCGCCTACGTGACTACGAACACTTTCAAGTTCTATGGGACGCAGCCCCTTTTGGGCCGTGGGATTACACAAGAGGATGGAGAGCCTAACGCGACCCCAGTATTCGTCATGAACTACAGGTTATGGCGTACGTGGTTTAAAGGCGATGCTGGTGTACTGGGAAAGGCCTTCGTCATAAACGGGGTGCCTCGAATACTAGTAGGGATAATGCCGTCAAGATTTCAGATCTATGGTGCCAGTGTCTGGTTACCCGTGGGCGTAACTTCTAGTGTCTCGGAGATTGACGGAGGTCTCAAGGCCGTCGGCCGTCGCAAACCTGGCATAGGTCTTGACGCCGTAGGAGCAAATCTAACGGTGATTGCGACAAATCTGTCCAAAATGTATCCAACCAAATATCCTAAACGGTTTACGGTCAGGGCAGAGAGCCTTGTCGACAGCCTGGTGGGAAAGTTCAAAGCTACGCTCTATGTTTTGTCCGCAGCAGGCTTGTTCCTCCTCTTTATCGCATGCACCAACGTTGCCAATTTGTTGCTAGCTCGGGCAACAACTCGCGAAAGAGAGATGATGATCAGAACTTCACTTGGGGCGTCAAAGGGGCGGTTGATCCGACAACTGTTGGTAGAAGGCTTCGTTCTCGCTGCTTCCGGGTGTGCGTTCGGGTGTCTTTTTGCTGAGGTTGGTCTGAAATGGGTGGTTGTCGTTCTTCCGACCCATCAAGTTCCTGATGAAGTGGCGGTAGGGCTCAATCCGCTTGTGTTGCTTTTCGCTGTCGGCATCAGTATGTTCGCCACGCTTTTGTGCAGTCTAGCCCCCGCACTTCATATAGTGGGCCCAGGCTTACAAGTGCGATTTGCTGGTTCGGATCACGGTACTGCTGGCAGTCCTGGGCATGGCGGTCTTCGCGCTGGGCTCTTAGTCGCTCAAGTGGCTTTATCTATAGTACTGCTTACTGGCGCCGGACTGATGATGCGCAGCTTTCTTGCGTTGACTCACATCGATGCTGGGTTTGACCCCTACAGCGTCCTCTACGTCCGGCTTGACCTTCCGAAGGATGGCTACACGAAGCTGGGGCAGCGGAACGCGTTGCTCCAGACTATCCTACTGTGGGTTAAAGGTTTACCCGGGGTGATTAATGCTGCGGAGACCTGGTCATTACCACCTCAGGACGCCAAGAGTAGCGACGTCACTATCCCAGGAACGGCTCAGAGTGGGCAGTGGAGCGCGAATCTCGATTTGGTGAGTGACGGCTACTTCCAGACCATGGGCCTTCAGCTTGTAGCCGGTAGGTTGTTTTCAGAACGTGAGGTCAATTCAGCTCGCCATGTAACTGTCATCAACCGAAAGCTCGCTCAGAGCTTTTTTGGTAATCAGGATCCAATCGGCCGACAGATTAAGTTCGCAGCTCTGGATCAACTCCAAGACGCGCCGCACAACACCGAGTTCGAGATAATTGGTGTCGTGAGCGATTTTCGGAATGCCGGTATATTAGAGCCCCCGGCACCGGAAGCCTTAGTTCCGTATACCATATCTGCATTCGGAGCACCGAATATCCTGATAAAGACCGTGTCAAAGCCCGACTTACTACTGAATGCCAGCTATCAAGCAATCTGGGGTGTGAACCGTAATTTCGGCATAGCAATGTCCGGATCGTTGGGAGGGATCCTTGATGAATACGTATATGCGCAGCCTCAGTTCAATTTGATTATCTTCGGCACATTTGCAGGCACTGGGTTGATGCTAATCATGATTGGTGTATTTAGTGTTATGGCATATACCGTGTCGGCACAGACACACGATATTGGCGTTCGTATGGCACTTGGGGCACAGCCAGGAGCCATCTTACTCTTTGTGCTCAAGAAGGGAATACTTCTCGTCGCTGCGGGAACACTCCTCGGTGTGGCCGCGAGCTTAAGCCTTGTTCGCTTTGTGACGAGCATGATCTGGGGCGTATCCGCAACCGATCCTTGGACGTTTGTCGTTGTTGGGGTGGGTGTTCTCGTGGCCGGGTTGGCAGCGTGCGTTATTCCGGCTACACGCGCGGCACGAGTCGATCCGCTAGTCATGATTCGGTATGAATAGAAGCTTGCGAGACAGCACGGCGGCCATTTACGCTCGGACGTGCTAGGGTAAACTCGAACCAGCACAGAACCCACAGCGGCTCCGTAGTGGCGTCCTACAGGGCCAGTATTCGGAAGGGGGTCTCTGAGGTGAATAGTGTTACGCCGGAGTTGCGCTGGAATCACGGCATGCGGGCGTTTCGGCGTTGGAGAGAACTATTCGTGGGCAGGAATTCAGAAAGACGCTATGACTGCGGCCGTTGGAAGAGGAAAACTGGGGGCTAAATCGGGTGTCGGCGGAGTCGGTTTAGGGGACCGTTTGGTTAACCTGTTTATACGAATTAACAGGCTTGAAGTGTTCTGGAAGCAACATCCAAAAGACTGGGGGCAACGATTATTTCAGCGTGATATCCCGCCATCCGACAAGCGAGATATTGCATTGTCCGATCATTTCTCTGAACGTCTGACTCGTAATAGCCTCGAAGTCTCGTCTGCGCCACGATGCCTTCCAGGGGGTCTCCGTTCCTGTGGCCGCTCGCGATTCGTCGTCATCATAGCCAAGGTGAACAGTTAGTTGACTTATGCCATAGTCGATAGACGAGACTGTATCTAGATAGAACTCCATCCAACGAGAAGGATCCAGCGATCCGGGCGCCTGCTGCCTATCAACCCCTCTGAAGATGCTCGCGTTTTTTCCGGCGACGAGTGCCTCAACGCAAACTGGTTCCGCACGCTGAACGATGTAAGGAGCACCCTGGCAAGCTGGCGGCAGGATTACAACTGCGAACGTCCGCACAGCTCGCTTGACTACAGAACGCCAGAGGAGTTCAGGCAGAAAACAGGCTATGCAAATGTGGAAAGCACAGAACGCTTCCCACATTTACACAGCCTCGACGGGGGCTGCGAGATAATCTCGGAGTCAAACCAAAACCGAGAGGCTCCAGTTATCAGTGGTTGAGAAATCCGGGGCAGGTCAGCGCCACCAGTTTGAGGCAGAAGGCAGGGCGGGGCTGGAGCGACGCCGAGGCCGGCCGCCAGCAAGCAAGTCCGCGACCGTTTCCCCACCAGTAGCCAGTGCAGCGGAGCTGCGGATTGCTGAACTGGAACGGCTGCTAGGCCGGAAGCAGCTGGAGGTGGATTTTTTAAAGCGAGCCTTCGAGCAAGTCAGGGGAGCAGCGTCGAGTCGTACCAGCGATGGCGGCAAGGAGTCTATCGCGGCATCGAAGTCTCGCTCTCGTTCGAAGGAGCAGCACTGACCGTGGAACAACAATGCCAGGTAGCCGAGGTAAGCCGTGCGGGCTTCTATCGTTATTTGCAGCAGGCTGGGCCGGAGCAGGCAGACCTGTTGTTCCGTGCTCGTTTGCAGGAGTTAGCAAATTGCGCATCATCGTCTTCGGGGCTACCGCATGTTAACCGCTCTGCTGCGGCGTGAAGGGCAGCTAGTCAATCACAAGCGAGTGCTGCGCTTGATGCGCGAAGACAACCTGCTTAGCTTGGGGCGGAGGAAGTATGTGTTTACGACCGATTCGGCGCAATTCCTTACCGATATACCCAAACCTGGCGCGGCGCGTAAAGCTAACCAAGCTCAACCAGCTATGGGTGGCCGACATTACATTTATTCGTCTCCGCAGTGAGTTTGTCTATCTGGCAGTTGTGCTGGATGCATACTCACGACGGGTGATCGGCTGGGAGCTGGGCCGCACGTTGGAAGCTGAACTGGCGATTCGAGCGTTGCAAATGGCAATGAGCGGGCGCGACTGGAAAGCTGAGGAGCTGATCCATCACTCAGATCGCGGCGTGCAGTACGCGTCGGGCCATTACACACAGCTGCTGGAGCAGGGTGAGATTCTGATCAGCATGAGCCGACGCGGCAATCCCTACGACAACGCACGCGCGGAGCGGTTTATGCGAACACTCAAACAGGAGGAGGTTTACGGAACTGACTACCGTGATCTGGAAGATGCACGCATTCGGATAGGTGAGTTCCTGGAACAGGTTTACAACCGGCAAAGGCTGCATTCCGCGTTACGCTATCTAACGACGGAAGAGTTCGAGCAGGCCAGCGAGGCTCGCGGAAGGGACGGCGCTGATGGAAGCGGTGGAAAACCAAAAGCAGGTTTACCACCGCTCCCACAGGCCTTGGAAATCCCCTCGGGATTCCCACACTCCCGCGGCTCGACGACTGCTTATGAATAAAACGAAACCAAAACCAGCCGAGGTGTCCCCCATTTAATGGCCTTCGAGCGTGTCTCAGCTTAGGGGTGCACTACAGACTGCACCCCGCAGCTGTCCCCCGCAGCTGCAAAGAGATCACGAAAAAATCCGTAAACTTGGCGACTTCGAAAAGCTATCCTGGAAGCAACTTGAAACGGTGGCCGATCGGGTCCGAAAAGATCCGATGCCGCCCCTCTATCGCGATTGAGAGCGGAGGGCCTCTGCCTTTGCCAGATATCCGATTGCTGCCAGGATTGCATCCTGGGGCATTTTCAGCCGTACCGACGGGACTGTTCGGTTACCGCTTGCACGCTCGTCTTGCCTTCGCCGATTCTGTGTCACTGCCGCGAAGCGCATGGTCAATTTCGATGGTTTGGCTCTTTCCCGCCGGTCCGGTTGGCTCGGCGGAAAAGCGATCGCCCAGCAAACTCGTCTCTTTACTGCTTTACCTTTTCTTGTTTTCTTCCCAGGATTCAATTGCTCTCCTTAAAGCCGCCTCTATCTTGGAACCCCTTCTCGCAAAAGGGAGGGCAACGAACATCTCGTCAGCGATTTCGTCGCGTGTCCGCAGTTTTTCGTCGGATTGTACCCACTGTGCGAGGCTTAGCAATTCTTCAGCAGAATAATCGGTGATGGACGAACGCGCCGAAATTGGAGCGCGCCGGGAGCTTCTACCTGAGGCGGTCTCGGGCGCAGCAAAGAAGCCATGCGATGAATTGTTCGGCTGGGTGCTTGTCACATCGCTTTTTTGGGGGGCATCGCTTGCGGCCACGGCTTTGTGAAACGCCTGGACCGCACGTTCAACTTCCTCGTGGCGCCGCATGAACCAGTCAGTCGACCATATACGGTGGAAAATCCACCCGAGATTCTGTAGTTGCTGCTGGCGCAGTCGGTCGCGGTCCCTCGCGGTGTAGCTGGAATGGTATGTTGCGCCGTCACACTCGATGGCTAAGACGAACTTGCCGGGCTTGCTCGGATGAACCGCGGCAAGATCGATGCGGAATTTCGAGCAGCCCACCTGCGGTCTGAGTACGATACCCTTTGCCGATAGTGCCTCGTACACATCTGCTTCGAAGTCATTCATGGGCTCGTTGGTAAGCTCATCGAGTGACAAAAGCCTGCCACCCGAGCTTGCATATTGAAGATAGTTTTTCAAGAACTCCAAACCTGTTCCGGGTTGAACCTGGCTACTATTGATATCGCTGTACACAAATGATGACACGACGACCAACTGCTCTTTTGCACGCGTGACGGCGACGTTCAGACGTCGACGGCCGGCGGCAGACAAGATGGGGCCGAAGCGAAGGGGCAGATTACCGGCCCGGTCTTTGCCGTATCCGACGGAAAGAATAATAACGTCTCGTTCGTCCCCTTGGACTCGTTCCAGATTCTTAATGAAAAAGCGTTCCGGTCTTGCGGTATCGAAGAACTCTGCAAGGCCAGCATGCCGAGACATCTCGCGATCCAGTGCAGCCTGAATCCGGTTGGCATGTTTGATGCCCATCGTGATCACACCCAGCGTCCGTCCAGGTGTTGTTTGGGCGTGACGCAGAATCAGTTCGACGACCTTGTTGACCTCCGCAGCCGCGCTTTCTTCCTGACCCTCGTTTCTCGGTACCTCGTCCACGTGTACGTGTGAGATTGCGTCGGCTCCGCCTGGTCCTGGAAACGTGATAAGCCGATTGTCATAGATGTGATGGTTGGAAAAGGAGATAAGCGATTCGTCGCGGCTCCGGTAGTGCCAGTTGAGATGGAATCCCTTCACGACAGGAATCATCATGTCGAGCAAACTTTCGTACGCGGTCGCATCTCCCTCTGATTCGTCTTCTTCTTCGGCCGCAGCGAAGAAGGTAGTTGGGGGAAGTTGGTGATTGTCTCCGGCGACGATGACATATTTGCCTCGAAGAATCGCGGGAACCGCGTCTTCTGGAAGTACCTGAGACGCTTCGTCGAAGATCACATAATCGAAGGCGGCGGTAGCCGCGATGAGTTGGCATACCGAGAGAGGACTAGCCATCCAACAAGGGCAAACTGCAGTCAAGACATCTGCGGCTTCGGTGAATATCTTCCGCAGAGGCTTGTGCCTGCGCGCCTTCGCTGCTTCGCTCCGAATAAGGGCTTCCTGTTCGGGAAACTGGTTCATAGCGGCAATCGTTCGCTCCGCATGGATGCGTCGTACGCGATCGGTGGCAAGTCGAAGCCGGTTGGAATCGAGCTTCTTGAAATCGTCAACGTAGGTGGTGTGGGTTGCGCCTACGAAACCCTTGACGCCCGGGTTGAGGATGGCTGCCGCATCAAGTGTCGAATGAAGCCAGACATACTGAAACAGATCGCACCATTGATCAGCAGGTCGGCGGGTCGTACGAATCTCATCGACGAGGCGCTGGATTCCGAGCGAGTAAAGCTCACGCTCGATTTCATGCAGGCGCTGTAGCCGATAGGGTGTCGTGTTGTCAGCGGATAGAGCGGATACTCTCGTTACAACCTCGGAGAGAGGGTGCGTCTGCAAGCTCGTTTTGAAGACGCTGTCTAACCTGCGGAGATCTACCTGTGCAGTCTGGTGGTTGCGGTCGCACTCTTGCGTTCCGGGAACGCTTGTTGGCATCGCGCCGGATTCCGACAATTGCTGCCACCGCTGGCGCGTCTGCGATACTTCTGAGAGTTCCGCGACGATTACGGTCCGTGGGGTCTTGACATACCTGCGAAGTGCTGTCGCTTTCTTGCGGGCAGCCTTATAGGCGCTGCTCACAGTTCTAAGCCAGACCCCGCGAATCCCGTTTACATGACAGGGCAGCATCTGCGCCAGAAGTTGATCGGCTTCATCGAAGATCTGTGGCTCGTAACTGTCCAGTATGTGGTCGGCCTGTTTGAGGACGCTGAGAAAGTGATTCGTTTCCGTCATGGTTGCAGGTTGACGGAGGCCCGATGAATGAGAGACCGCCCGCAGGCTTGCGAGAAAGTCGGGGATGACCTGGAGGTTGAGGCGATCGACAAGATCAATCGCATCCTGGACGCTTTGCCCGTCTTTCAACTCAACGCCGGTCCATGGCGACGGGTCACACCGATGAAAAAGCGCCTCAAAGCCCCCTGCTTCGCGCAGAAGATCGAGCACGCGTTCCGCGACTTTGGGCGTTATCTGCATCAGATCCGGCCCGCGCCAGCGAACAGGCGACGCAGTATTTGTGGGGAGGCGGAGCAGCTTGCCTTGCATGGCAAAGATCGTCAGGTGAGCCGGAGCGCAGGCCGTGTGCATTTTGGTGTCGTGCTGATTGAGCTTGTTCCGCCTGTCCACAAACTGATCGTGAACGCCGTCAGGTGCCGGCCTGGGCGCGTCACGAACCATGCTGAGGGTCCTGGCTATGCGTTCCATCACCTTCTTCGGCGTTTGTTCAGCTCCGTGAAGGTCAATGGCGAGATGGTCGAGGCCAACGGCAGCGAGCCGGTTCATGACAACTTCTAACGCGGCTCGCTTCTCGGCGACAAAGAGGATTTTTTTGCCGTTGGCGACCAATGTTGCAATGAGGTTGGTAATTGTTTGGCTCTTGCCGGTGCCCGGTGGCCCATGGACAACCGCGCTCTGCCCTGCGGTAATACCTAAAATCGCACACTGCTGGCTTGAATCTGCTTCTACAACGGCGAACTCTGCATCCGGCGAGATGGCATCGAGAGACTTAGGATCGGTGTTTAAGTGCGAGCTTCCGAGCATCCGCCTCGCGCCAGTATCTCCGGCTATGGCTGCGATTACATCGTTTTGAATGAGTTCCGCACGGTGATTTTCCAGATCTCTCACCATCGCTAGCTTCTGGAATGAGAAATTTCCTAATACTGCGAAGGGCTCGGCCCGGAAACCGGGCAGCTTGGTAGCCATGCGATTCAGCAGATCTAATACCGGCGCGAGTTGAAGCGTTGTTTGCTGTGGGTCTACGTCGTTGTCCGCTGTTGACGCCTGAGTTTGCTCGTTGGTGAAAAGGTTGAGAACTGTTTCGGCAGCCAGAGGAAGATTTAATTCCCTGTTGAAGATCTGGAGCAGGACGGGGTTGACCTCAAATTCCCCGGCAAGTTGTATTTCAGTCGCGTCGAGGTCCTGACCTTTTAGCTTGAGAGTTACCGGGATCAAAAGGATCGGAGCGACCGGATCGCGGCCGCCATCATCGGCAGTCCATGTGCATCTACCGAGCGCCAGATAAAGTGTTGATAAGCCCTTTTCTTCGAGATTTTCCAGACCTTTTCGAGAGATTGCCCGGACAGAAGAAACCTTGTCGTGGTGGATACCCAGAAGGTCACTGATCGGCAGCGGTTCGCCTTCACTCAAGAACGACATCATCACTGGCGTCACTGGCAGTTCAAGCGTCGTGCTGGCGGTCGGCTTGTAGTAGAGCAAGTTGTTGCGACGGGACAAATCGATGAGACGATTAGTCCAGTCTTCACGGGCAGCGTCAACCAATTTTGCGCGCAACAAGTCTTCCGGCGTTGCAGACGCTTTTGAAGGGTTACCGGTTATTGGCATAGGAGGTGGAATGCTCCACTATAGCGCATAGGTCGAGAAGCAACTGCGGAAGGCATGAAAGTTGAAACTGGCGTCGGGACTTAAAGCATTTTCGCAATGACTGTGGTCTGGTAAGAGCATTTTCACAAATGGCGTAAGGGAAGAATATGCCTTGGGCGCAGGTGTTCCGTCGAAGAACACCTGCACATAACCACTCTCACCCCATTAAAGTATTTGTCAAAATGCTTTCAGAGTAGCGAGGTGTGGTTTTCTTTGAGAGAAAACCACATAAAGGCCGGTAGCTAAGCTCGCTGCGGCGAGGCCGGTCTACACCAATTGCGAAAATGCTTCAGGCCAAAGGAGAAGAGACCATGCCTATGAAGAATCCGTCCCATCCTGGGGATTTCATTCGGACAGAGATTATCGAGGCCGCAGGCTTGACAGTCACGGCGGCGGCGATAGCGTTGCGCGTCTCGCGGCCTACGTTATCCAGTTTGCTCAATGGCAAGGCCGGCCTCTCCGGGGACATGGCGCTCCGTATCGAGAAAGCCTTTGGGTAAAGATGGACACGCTGATGCGTATGCAGTCGTCTTACGATATTGCCCAAACGCGCAAGCGCGAGAAACAAATCCGGGTGCCGCGCATTTCCTTGTTGATTTCCCCGATCCATGGATCGGGGCCTCATTGAAGCCTTACGATCGGAGGCATCCTCCTGCGCGGTCTGGAGAACGTGCCCCAGAAGCGGAAACTGGTCTGGCTGACCAACCATCTGCTTAAGCTGTTCCGCTCCGGATGGGCACCGCAACCGGCCTGAAAAGGCAAACAGGGAGCTATTTCGGCTCCCCGTCGCCATCTATCGGTCAGATGCCATGCAGGCGAAAACAAATTCACCCAACAGCCTGGGGCCGAATAACATGGCACACTGAGTCAACCAGGAACGCGGAATCCGTTATCCTCGACAGACTCCTCAATCGGCAATCGTTAAACTGAAGGGGATCCGCAGTTTTCTCGACCATCCCAAACGCCAGGGCAAGGCCACCCAACCTGTCTTCTAAAATCGTCTACAATAACCCTTTAGGCCCACACATAAGATGCTACGTTTTTCAACGGCTGGTGAATCTCACGGCGAGTGCTTGATCGCCCTCATTTCCGGCCTGCCTGCGGGCCTCAACGTCGATCTCGAATACGTCGACCGGGAGCTATGGCGACGCCAACAAGGCTACGGCCGTGGCGGCCGCATGCGCATTGAGCAGGACCGGGCTCACGTCCTCTCCGGAGTCCGTCACGGCAAGACCATTGGCTCGCCGGTCTCTATCCAGATCGAGAATCGCGATTGGAAGAACTGGAGCGAGATCCTTCCCGTCGGTGCCGGGGATCCCGAGAAGCACAAAGCAGTAGCTTCGCCGCGCCCCGGTCACGCAGACCTGGCAGGTTCGCTTAAATACGATTTTCCTGATGCTCGCTACGTGCTCGAACGGGCATCCGCCCGCGAGTCCACCTCGCGTGTGGCGGCGGGCGCGTTCGCCAAGCTCCTGCTCAAGCCTCTGGGCATTGCAGTGTCCAGCCACGTCGTGCGCGTCGGCCGGGTCGATTTACCTCGCCTGGCCACATGGGAAGAAATTGCCGCGCTGCATGGCCGCGAAGAGATCCTGCTGAATTGCGTCGATCCCGAGACCGAAGAGAAAATGAAGGCCGAAGTGGATCACGCCCTGCGCACGGGCGACTCGATCGGCGGCGTTTTTGAAGTAGTGGTCCACGGAGCGCCCGCCGGCCTGGGCACGTACGCCAACTGGGATGAGCGCCTGGATGGCCTGCTGGCGTGGGCAGTGATGTCTCTGCAGGCAGTCAAAGCGGTAGAACTGGGGCAGGGAGTGACGGCCGCACAGTCCTTCGGCTCCGCAGTGCACGATGCGATTGGCTACAGTGAAGAACCGGCTGACGGCGCAGCCACCCGCTTTACCCGTGAGCGTAACAACGCCGGGGGCATCGAGGGCGGCATTTCGAACGGTCAGGACATCGTCGTGCGCGGTTACCTGAAACCCATATCCACGCTGCGCAGGCCTCTCGGCTCGGTCTCCTACGAGACTCGCGAAACAACCAAGGCGGCTTACGAGCGATCCGATGTGTGCGTGGTGCCGGCGGCGGGTGTGGCCGCGGAGGCCATGGTCGCATTCGTCATCGCAAAGCTGGTGCTCGAAAAGTTTGGTGGCGACTCGGCCGGGGAACTCGTTAGAAACTACCAGGGATACCTGGAGCAGATTCGCAAATTTTAGAGCAGAACCAGCATAGGTGTACCCGGTCGACATCGGGGAAGTTGGATTTTTCTTGATGAAAAATCCAGGCAATCGTTCTTGCCGCTGGGTACAGTTGTGCTGGTTCTGCTCCAAGAAAAGACAGCCTGTCAGATGATCTATCCAATCGTCAAGTTTCCTGACCCCATTCTGCAGCGGCCGGCAGGGCCCGTGACCGTGTTCGATGCGGACTTGCGCCAGCTGGTCGACGATATGTTCGAGTCGATGTACGCGGCCCAGGGGATTGGTCTTGCGGCCCCGCAGATTGGCGTCGCCAAGCGGTTGACGGTGGTTGACCTTAGCTACCAGAAGACGCCGGAAGACAAGCTGGTCCTCATCAACCCTCAGGTGGTGACGAGCGACGGAAAGAGCTTTGAAGAAGAAGGCTGCTTGAGCCTGCCGGATATTCGCGAGAAAGTGACCCGCGCCACAAGAATACAAATACGTGCGCAGGATGTAGCGGGGAACTGGGTCGAACACGACGCAAAAAACCTGCTCGCCCGTGTCTTGCAGCATGAGATCGACCACCTCGAGGGTATCCTCTTCATCTACCGCATCAGCGCTTTGAAGCGCGATTTTGTCCTGCGCAAGATCCGCAAACTACAGCGAGCCGGAGAGTGGTAGGCGATGGCGTCCCGTCATGAGGCTCATCTTCTGTGGCACTCCGCAGTTCGCAATTCCTACTCTGAAGGCGTTGCTTGGCGCCGGCCATACGATCGCCTTGGTCGTCACCCAGCCTGACCGTGTCCGCGGGCGAGGCCAGGAGCCCGGGCCGCCCCCCGTCAAGGTGCTGGCCATCGAATCTGGCTTGCCCGTCGTACAGCCCGAGAAAATCAAAAACAATCCCGAGTTTCGTGCGCGTCTGGAAGCGATTCAGCCCGACGCCATTATCGTGGTCGCCTACGGCCGCATCATTCCAGACTGGATGCTGCGCTTGCCGCGATGGGGCAATCTCAACCTGCACGCCTCGCTGCTTCCCAAATACCGCGGCGCTGCGCCTATCCAATGGGCAGTAGCCAACGGGGAAACGGTGACGGGTGCGACGACGATGCGCATCGACCAGGGGCTCGATACGGGCGATATTTTGTTGCAGCGGTCCATACCCATTGGGCCCGATCAGACTGCGGAGCAACTCTTTCCCCTCTTGGCTCAGGATGGCGCTGCTTTGATGCTCGAAACGCTCGACGGACTTGCGGCCGGAACGGCCGGAATGCTCCAGGGCATTCCTCAGGACAACGCCGCAGCTTCTCTCGCCCCGATCCTGCAGCGTGAGGATGCCTTGGTCGACTTCACCCGGCCCGCAGTCGAAATCTACAATCGCTGGCGCGGTTTTCAGCCATGGCCGGGGGCCTATACCTTCTTTCGCGGCAAGAAACTCACTTTGCATCGCATCGCGCCAAGTGTATCAACTGCTGTTTCGTTTCTTCCTGGCGAGTTGACGGTAGAAGGCGATCGCCTTTTCGCAGCCGCGGGCTCGGGCACGCATCTGGAGCTTTTGGAGATACAAATAGAAGGGAAGAGGAGAATGCCGGCAGCGGATTGGCTGCGAGGCGCGTCTCCCCAACCTCACGAGCGCCTGGGTATAGCTTGAGAGCTCGAGTCAACTGAGTTGGAAAAAATGAACCGTACAGTCGCACCTGCCCGTAAGGCAGCTTTTGACCTGCTGCTTGAGCTCCGGCGTAAGCCCGACGCTCACAGCGACGCATTGCTTCGCGCAAAGCGGGTGGATTCTCTAGCGTCGATCGATAAGAATCTGGCCACCGCGCTGGTGATGGGCGTTCTTCGCTGGGAGATCGTCCTGGAAGATCGCATCCGCAGCTTCCTGACCAGGGACGGCGATTTGGCGGAGCCCGTCCAGATGGCGCTCGAACTTGGAGCGGTGCAGCTCCTGCTGCTGGACCGGATCCCGGCGCACGCGGCGATCAACGAGAGTGTGGAGCTTGCCCGGCGATCGGGAAATGAATATGCCGTGGGCATGGTCAACGCGGTCCTGCGGAAGCTGGCGCAGACTCCGAAGCTGAACGCAAACGATGCTGCGACCGCGTTGGCGGCGCACCCCTCGTGGATGTTCGACCGCTGGGTCGCGGCCTACGGTCAGCAGGCTGCTTTGGCCATTTGCTGTTACGACCAGGCTCCTCCGCCTTCCACCATTCGCCTGGTCTCGGCCGACGCTGAAGCTCGGTTGCAAAGCCAAGGTGTGGGGCTAGAGACGGGAAGCTTCGTCGCTCAGTCCCGTCGGGTCGATGACAGGAGACATCGCGGCGAGCGATGGCCGGCGGCCTCGTGCGCATACAGGACGAGGGATCGCAGTTGATGGCGGAGCTGGCCGGTCAGGGAACCGCCATTCTCGACTGCTGCGCTGCCCCTGGCGGAAAGACCGCCATTCTTGCGCAGCGCAACCCTGAAGCTGAGATCGTCGCCTGTGACGTGAGCGCACATCGTCTAAAAGCCATGCAGGCCATGCCGGTGCTGCAAGCGGTGGATTTCCGTGTGCTGGACGCGACCGATCTGCCTTGGGAAAGACGTTTTGATCTGGTGCTCTGCGATGCCCCTTGCAGCGGAACGGGAACGATTGCCCGCAATCCGGAAATTCGGCATAGAGTTTCCGAGGACGAATTCGACCGTCAGCACGAGCGCCAGGTACGCCTTTTGCGTTCGGCCATGCGCGCTCTGCGCGAAGGCGGCAGGTTGGTCTATTCCACCTGCTCATTGGAGCCGGAAGAGAACGAGCATGTTGTCATGGAAGCGCTCGGGCAAGAGAAAGGTTTCCGCTTTCTCTCCTGCCAAGAGCAAATCAGGGCGCTGGAAGCCGGGGGGAACCTAAACCCCGGTACAGCCGAGAATCTGTTTCCTCAAGGATCCTCAGACGACTACCTGCGCACGCTACCCGGCAAATATCCCGGCGACGGATTCTTCGCCGCCTGTCTAACCCGAGACTAAACCGTAGTCTGCATTTCTCACACGGTTGAGAACGATAGAGAAACGCGGCTCGATATCGCTTGGCCGGGGAGTGCAAAAGACCTGCGGGTGCCCCATGTATGACAGCCTGCACTCCTGTCAAGGGAGAAAGGCACAGAATCTCCCGTTGTGATCGGTGCGGGGTCAAGGGCGCCGTACTTAGGCGTTCATCTTGACCCTTGACCCCCGCTCCGATCACTCCGACCATTGAGCTTGGTTCGAATCGCGGACGTACTTTCCGAGATTCGAACCATAATTGGAAAACCGTCCTTCATTGCTAAACGACCCGAGCTCGCACGTTGATTCAATCACCTTCGATAGAACCATCAGGTTCCATCAGCCATGTATTCGGTCCGGTACTGCACCATGATTTCCTGTTCAAACTCTTTCCTCGCAGAAAGAGTCGAGGCGTCCAATCATTCGACCGGTCTCTTGCTGAGACCAATGGGGCACTCGGACTGCCTCGCATGTGAACCGCGCTCCCTGACGTGCTGATAATCTTGCCCGGAGCGCAACATCCAATACAACCTAACTGCCAGCTTGTGCGCGATGGCCACCTTCGCCACGCCATGATGCTTCTCCATCGACAGGCGCACATACTGCCGATGCCAGCTCGCGTCGTACCTCTGCGCGGTGCTCGCCGCCTCCACCAGCAACCAGCGCAGCAGCGTGTTGCCCTGCTTGGAGATGTGTCCCAGACGGCGCTTGTCGGAGCTGGAATCCTCAGACGGAATCAGCCCCAGATAACTGCCCACCTGCTTGCCGCGCGGAAACCTCTGCCAGTTGCCGATCGTCAGCACGTAGGCCAGTGAAACCACCGGACCCACGCCCGGATGCGTCATCAGCAGACAAGCCTCGGCGTTGGAGGCCGCAGCCTGGCTTACCGCCTTGTTCAAGGGCGCAATCCGTTCCTCAACCCGGTCCAGCAGAGCCAGCAGATCCTTGCGCCGCTCGCCATACCAGCCCGGCAGCGGTAAGGCTTCAATGGCCTGGCGGCGTTTTCCGCTCCATCGGCCTGGAATGATCAGCCCTTCGTTCTTGGCCATCCCGTCCAACTGGTTGGTCACCCGCGTGCGCAACCTGACCAGGCGGCAGCGATGCAACAGCAGTTGCCGCAGCTGTTCGTTCTCTGCCGGCGGCTGCCAGATGGCAGGGAAACGATCCTCCATCAACAAACGCAGAATATGCTCCGCATCCCGCTTGTCGGTCTTCTGCCGGCGCGGGTTCGAGGCGCGAATCTGGGTCGCATCTCCCACTAGAAGTTCATAGCCCAGCTCACTCATCAAGCGTCGAAACCAGCCATAGCTCCCGGTGGCCTCGATGCCAACTCGCATCCTGGTGCCGCACAGCGAGCGGTAGTACTTTACCGCCTCCGCCGTGTGCATCAAGCGCCGCTGCCCACACTCTCCTGTTTCCTCAAGCAAATAGGAGATCTGTTGAAACCGCGGATGAAAATCACAGCCTATAATCATCATGCTCGGCTCCTTTCCTCCCGAGCTTCCGGTCGTTAGCAGCAACCAGTCTACTCAGGTCGAAGGAGCCGACGCTGTCATGCAATCATCCTTCGCTTTTTTTGCGAAGGATGGGTTACCACGACCGTGTGCGCTGAGATTTGTGGCTACCCACCCTTGCCGGAAAAGCACCGTCAGGATGGGACACCCGCAGGTCTTTTGCGCTCCCCGGCCAAGAAATTGCTTACGGAGCAATCCTGAGCGTAACCGTAGTTCCGGGCTCCACGCGATGACCAGCACTAGGTGTCTGGCCCAGCACGGTCCCTGTGGGATCGACGGTATCCGCCGGAGCCATATCCGCCCCGGAAGTGGGTGCAGGCTCGTAGTCCGTATCCACCGGGCCGGTCTTTAACCCGGCGCGTTCGATCAATGCGGCAGCGGTCGTCAAGGGCAAACCGGTCAACGACGGCATCACCATCGCGGGCGCCGCTGCGGGTGCGGCCTGGCTAATCAGCAAGCTCACGCTCGGGCGTTCCACGCCTGCCGCTCCGTGTTCAGGATTTTGTGCGATCACGGTACCCGGGGCAGCGCCGCTGTAGGGCATCTGCGCCGACTCTTCCAAATCCAGCCCCAGGCGCCGGACCTCAATCGAAGCGACCCGCTCTTGCTGACCCACTACGTTGGGAATAGCCACGCGTTGCGGTCCCAGGCTTTCGGTGACGCGCATCCGCCATTCCCGGCGGACGATCGCCCCCGGTTGCGGAGACTGAGCCAGAATGCGGCCGGCCGGCACCTCTGCGCTGTAGTACTTGTTGTCGATACCCACATTCAAGCCGAGATTCGTTGCCCGGTGAATCGCCTCGGCGGCCGTGAGGCCTTGCAGATCCGGAACCTTGACCTCCGCGCCGTGGATGGCAAAGTGCATCGTCATGACCGCTGAGACCAGCGCCGCCATGGCCAGCGCCAGCCCAGCCAGAATCAGCCGGAAGAAGGCAATCATGCCGTGGTCCCGGTATCGTCGCCAAACGTGATCACGTGATCGATCGTGGCGGACTTCTCAAGCATCTTCGACACCGAACAGTACTTATTGCTGGACAGGGCGACGGCGTCTTCGGCGGCCTTGGGCGAGATTTTTCCGTTGAGGTGATACGTAAGCCGGATATGAGTAAAGGTCCGGGGATGCTCCGGCGCTTGTTCCGCCTCCGCGGTTACGGTCAGCGAAGTGAAGGGCTCGCGCTTCTTGCTCAAAATGGAAACTACATCCATCGAACTGCATCCGCAGAGAGCGATCAGCACCAGTTCCATCGGACTGGCGCCGGCCTGATGTGCGGGGTCTCCATCCATCACCAGGTGATGGCCGCTGCCTGACTCGCCATCGTACTGCCGGTCTTGCCGCCAGGAAACCTTTGCCTGCATTCCTAAAGTTTATCTAGTTCGCAGGTCGCCTGCACATGGGTCAGGGCCGGCTGGACCTCTCCCGTTAACCTTCTTTCGAGGGATAGTGGGGCTTGATGCCTCGATACAGGCCGGCGATTCCGAAGCTGTAGGGCGTCCAGGAAACCTGCTCAAATCCCACCGATCGCATCACTTCGAGCATCTCCGCCGGTGCGGGGAACTTCTGTACAGAAGAAGGAAGGTAACGGTACGCTCCGGATGCACCCGAGATGAGGCCGCCGACAGTTGGAAGAACCCGGCGAAAGTAAAACGCGTACAGCTTGCCCATAAGGCCTCCCGGCTCGCTGAAGTCCAGGATGCCGAGTGCTCCGCCCGGCTTGAGGGCACGGTGAAACTCCTCCAGGCCCGCCCGGTAGTTGGCCAGGTTGCGAAAGCCGAAGGCCGTGGTGAGCAGGTCCAGGGAGCCGGTGGGCAAAGGCAGGTGCAGAGCGTCCGCTTCGAAGGCAAGCCCTCCCCGCGGTATAAATTTGGCTGCGCCCCGTATCAGCATCTGGTGAGCGAAGTCGGCGGCCAGCACAGGAACTCCGTCTTTCGGGCGGCGGCGTAGCAGCGCCAGCGTCATATCTCCGGTGCCACAGCAAAGGTCGAGCACCTGGGCTTCGGGCCGGGCCAGAATCCGGCGAAAAGTCCTGGCTGCGCGCCACCACCAGACCCGGTCTATGTTGCAGGAAAGAACGTGGTTCAGCAGGTCATAGCGCGGGGCGATCTGGTCGAACATCGACTGGACCGCAGCGGCCGCACTGCTTTCATCGCCGGTCCCTTCGGGTTGGGCCCCGCGTGTTTTTATCCCTGCCACAGCTACTTCAGTCCTTTGGAAACCAGCCGCATGGCATCGATGGCCGCTACGACCTCGGCGTCGGTCACATCATCCACCACGACTGCCTTGCCCAGGCCTTCCAGCAGAACGAAGCGCCTCACCCCGGCCCGATTCTTCTTGTCTCCCGATGCCGCCTGCAAGAGCCGTTTCGTGCTGAGCGCGGGCAAAGGGGGAGGTTCAAAGGCAAGAATCAGGGCCGTGTACCGGCGTACGGCTTCTGCCGTCAGCAGTTTGCGTGCCAGGCTGAGGTGGAGCGCAGCAATCATGCCCCAGGCAATGGCTTCGCCATGCAACAGGGCGCGATAGCTCGTGGCTGCCTCGATGGCGTGGCCGATGGTGTGGCCGAAGTTGAGAATCATGCGCACGCCAAATTCACGCTCGTCCAGGCCTACGACTTCGGCCTTCATGCGAATGGAAGCGGCGACCATTTTCTCAAGGGACGCCGCATCGCCCTGGTCGATCTTTTCGCGCCGGCTCTCGATAAAACGGAAGAGCGCTGCGTCGCGGATCAACCCGGCCTTGATGCTTTCGTAGACCCCCGCGCGCAATTCCCGCCGGGGGAGCGTACGCAGGAATGCGATATCGACCAGTACATCCTGCGGCGGATAGAAGCAGCCCACCAGGTTCTTGCCGCTCTGCAGATTCACCGCGGTCTTGCCGCCCACGGAGGAGTCCACCTGGGAGAGCAGGGTCGTGGGTATCTGGATGTAGTCGATGCCTCGCATGTAGATTGCGCTGAGGAATCCGCCCAGGTCGCCGGTCACGCCTCCACCAAAAGCGATGAGCAGGGAAGAGCGGTCCGCGCCCGCTCTGGCCATCTCGGTTGCTAGTCTTTCCACCTGGGCCATGCGTTTGCGGCTCTCCCCCGCGGGCAGAAAGAGCAGGATTGGCTTACGTGTGCCCAGCGCAGCCTGAAATTGCTTGCCCCACAGAGCCCAGATTTCAGGCGCGGTCAAAACAAAGATGAGTGCTCGGGGGTTGGCGGCGAACACTGCCAGACGCTTCGAGAGAGAACCAAGAATGTCGCTTCCCACGGAAACGGTGTACTGCCCGGATTTGGTTTGGACGATGATTTTGCGCACAGTTGAGTCCATCGTATCGCAACCCTCAGGGGTTGCTGGCTGCGGGCGTCTTCTGATTTCTGGTGGAGATCAGCGAAGCCACCGTAGCGATCAGAACAACCATGGCGATGACCCCGAGAGACATCGCAACCGGCACATGGACCCACTTCTCAAAGAGCATCTTGCAGCCGACATAGCCCAGAATGACGGCCAGGCCAACGTGCAGATAGCGAAGCCGGCCGAGCAGGTCGGCCAGCAGGAAATAGAGCGACCTTAGCCCGAGAATGGCAAAGATGTTTGAGGTGTAGACCACGAATGGATGATGCGAGATAGCCAGGACTGCCGGTACGGAATCCAGCGCAAAGACCACGTCGACCAATTCGATGGCGACCACGGCTGCGATGAAAGTAGCATGTCCTTTGCCTTTCCAGCGCGTCGTCCAGCGGGTTAGCCACTTGGAAGAAACCGACTCGTTGTCCTTCTTTTTCCCGGCCAACAGGCGCGATGCTGCAATCACCAGGAACGCGCCGAACACGTACTGTATCCAGGAAAATCGTTGGAGCAGCGCAATGCCGGCAAAGATGAATACGCCGCGCATCACGATTGCGCCCACGATGCCTAGCAGCAGCGCCTTCCTCTGTGCCTTCGCGTCCAGTCCGAACGAGCGGAACATCAGCATGAAGACGAACAGATTATCGATGCTCAGAGCGAGTTCGATCAGATAGCCGGAGGCGAACTCGAGCGCCATTTGATGGGTCCCGACGTGCGCGATCCAGACCGCGAAGCAGGCGGCAAGCGCGAACAGGAACGGGACGAAGAACAGATTCTGGCGGGTTCGGGTAGCCGGCTTGCCCCGGCCGAGAACTGCGAGGTCAATGCCGATGAGCAGAAGGACGATGACGTGAAAGCCTACCCAGTACACAATCGGTTCGCCATCGAGCATTCTTCCATCGTAGCGTAGCGGGCTTTCCGCTTCTGTTTGTGTCGTACGCCGGTAAGGCGGGACTTAACTCAATGCATAGCCGTGCCCTTCGCGACCGCCATCGACGAAGGGCATGCCTTCAGGCTGTATCAAAAGTCATGGGTGAAGCGCTACCGCTTTAGCCATGCAATCAACACACCGAGATCAGGTAGGCCATGCCCTTCGTTCGCATACCAGCGAATTTTGGCCACAAACAAACAGGCATGCCATGCCCGACGTTCGCATGCCAGCGATTTTTGGGGGTACAAACGAACAGGTAGTGCACGGCCTTTACAGGCTGCGGAAAAAGTCACTTTAAGAGAGGAATCGCTCCCTCAGCGGCTAAAGCCGAACTCATTACAATGGAGTTACGTACGGGCTAAACAGGCTGCGGAAAAATCTCTATAAGCGAGAAATCGCTCCCTCAGCGGCTAAAGCCGGACCCATTGCAATGAAGTTACGTACGGGCTAAAAGCCCGTACCCTTCAAAGAATTGAGTTTGCGGTACATGTAAAGCGTGGTCGCAGATCTTGCTTTAGTTGGGCCGTTCGGGGCGGCTCTTTTGAAAGCGCTCATCGAGCGGCTGCCGGCCCCCAAAGCCAGCTTCCATGGTGTGCCAGAAGTCGATCTTTGCTTCGCCCAGCTGCCAGCAAAGCAAGACAGTCTGCTCACCAAGCTGGCAAGGAAAATCGAGCAACCCCTTGTCCAGATCCTTCACCTGTACACCGATGGAGTCGATCTCCTGGATAGCGTCCTGGGCCTGCTGCACCGCGGCGCGCTGCGCCATCCGCTTTCTGGCCGCGGCGGCAACGTCGACCTGCATGCCTCCGGCGAGAAAGATGTTCTGGCTTAGCATCTGCATTTCTGCCTCAACCAGGCCAGCTGTCGATTTGGCCTCAATCGCCCGCCGCAGCAGGGATTCCAGGATGGGCAACAGCGATTGCGCCTCGTCAAGCGAGAATGTCTTCATTTCACAGCCCTTCTTCCCAGCCTATCGTAATACACGCTGAAACATGCTAAGGTCGCGCTGAAACGTTGATCCAGCAAGGATGAAACCTGCAGGGCCCGGCTGATTTGTGGCCCTCCTGCATGGCAGGTATCATGACAAAGCGATGAGTTTGCCCGATACCATCTTCATTTTCGGATTAGCCCTGGTGATCTTCGGCCCCAAAAAGCTGCCGGAGATAGGACGTCAACTCGGCAAACTGGTGCTCGAGTTCCGGCGCGCCAGCAACGAGTTCAAGATGCAGATTGACGAAGAGTTGCGCGCAGCGGAACAGGCCGATCGCGAAAAGCAGATTGCGACGCCTGTGGTTGCTGCCACATCGTCCTCTGCACCCGTAGACGAAACGCTCACGATCCGCCCACCCAGCAGCGGAACGACCGTCAGCACAGAGAGCCCTGCTTCACGGGTAGTTTCCGTGGAGGAAGAGATCTCCGAGTTGAAAGCCGTGGCCGGAGATCATCCTGAACTAGCCGAAAATGGCCTGGAACGCGAACCGGAGCAAGCGGCCATCCATCATGACTGACATCGTTGATCGGGCCCGGACGGCAGTCACAGAAAGAGCAGAACTCCCGGGCATGAGCCTCCTCGAACACCTCGAGGAGCTGCGCAAGCGCATCATCCACTCCGGCATTTACCTAGCCGTCGCCTTCTTCGTGGCTTATGCCTTCCGCCAGAAGCTCTTCGCCTTCATGGAGCAGCCGATCGTTTCGGCGTTGAAGGAACACCACCTCGACCCCCATCTGGTTTATCTCAACCCGGTCGACCCCTTCAATTTCTTCATCAAAATAAGCCTCGTCGGAGGCGCCATCCTGGCTTCGCCGTTCATCCTGTACCAGGTGTGGCTATTCATCGCCCCGGGCCTCTACCGGCAAGAAAAGCGCTACATCCTGCCATTTATGTCGGCGACGGTCGGCCTCTTTTTGACCGGTGCATTCTTCGGCTACCACTACGTGTATCCGGGTGCCCTGAGCTTTCTGATCGGCTACGGAGATCAGTTCCGGCCGATGGTCACGGTCGGCGAATACACCGAGCTGTTCATGACGGTGATCCTGGGGTTAGGCATTACTTTCGAACTGCCGATTCTGGTCTTCTTTCTCGCACTCTTCGGGATCGTGACCGCAGGTTGGTTGTGGAAGAACATCCGCTACGCGATCCTGATCATTTTCATCATCGCGGCCATCATCACTCCGACGCCTGATGTGCTGACGATGTGCGTGTTTGCGGCACCCATGCTGGTGCTTTATTTGCTCAGTATCGGGGTCGCATACATGGTCCATCCCAACCGAAGGAACCGTAAAAAAGAGCAGTCATGATGCACGCTCTACGTCTCGGCCGGCGGGCGCTGGCGGCCGCCCTGCTGCTTGTCTGCATTCCCCGCGGGCTGGCGGCCACACCGCCCCCGCTGCCCCATTTCGACGGGGAACGGGCCCTTGACTATACGCGGGATTTCGTCGCCACGGGACCGCGTTGGCTGGGCAGCAACGGCCATGCCAAGGCGCAGGCGTTTCTCGAGCGGCAATTCGCAAAAGATGAGCTGGTGAAGGATGGCTTTACCGCCTCCACACCCGCTGGGCAGTTTGCTATGACGAATTACATCGTCAAATTCCCAGGTACTAAGGACGGGGTTATTCTCCTGGGCAGCCACTACGACACCAACTACCCTCTCAAAGACACCGGCTACGTTGGCGCGAACGATGGCGGATCGAGTACCGGCTTACTGATCGAACTGGCAAATAGCCTTCGCGGCAAAAAACTCGATGGCTACAGCGTCTGGCTGGTGTTCTTCGATGGAGAGGAAGCGGTGAAAGGCTGGACGGATACGGACTCGGCCTACGGGAGCCGGCACCTCGCGGCAAAGTGGCAGGCAAACGGGACACTCAAACACATCAAAGCATTTCTGCTGGCAGATATGATCGGCGACCGAGACCTGAATGTGGACCGGGACATGAACTCCACACAATGGCTGGTTGACCTGGTCGGGCAGTCGGCCGCCAAATATGGCAACCAGTCCTATTTCTTCGAACGGCGGAACCAGGTGGGCGACGACCATACGCCGTTCATGGAGCGTGGCGTGCCCTGCGCGGATGTGATTGATTTCAACTACGGGTATCAGAACGCCTTCTGGCATACGTCGGAGGACACCATGGACAAGCTCAGCGCCAAGAGCCTGATGATCGTGGGTGAGGCGTTTCTGGAGACGATTCAACTGGTCAATCAGCGTTGAAGGTCTTAACGCGCGCGGCAGGCCAGCGGAAAACGTACCTCAGGACTTAAAGGCCATGATGGTAGTGGTTTGTTGACACGGCCTAAAGGCTCGCTGCGGCGAGGTATGCCGTGCTCCTACAGAGAGTTGAGTTTTTTCGCAGCCTGTAATGCTCGCTGCGGCGAGGTAGGCAGTACCCTTCAGAGCTTTTGAGGGTTGGCCGAAAGAGAACCGCAGATCTCTCCACTTCGCTGCGCTCCGGTCGAGATGACAATTCAGTTTGCGGACCTGGTTTAGTTTTCACGCGGAATCTGAAGGCCCCTATTTTGGCGCGTTGATGGCACGGCGAAGCTGAGCGAAAAGACATCGGACGAAGGGCGCGGCTTGATTCCCGGCTATTTGAAAGCGTACCTCGGGGCCTTAAACAGGCTGCGGAAAAACTCAATTCTTTGAAGGGTACGCCCTTTAGGCCGTACATAACTGCTTTGTAATGAATCCGGCTTTAGCCGCTGAGGGAGCGATTCCTCTCTTAAAGTGACTTTTTCCGCAACCTGCTTCAGCCCCTGAGGTACGTCTTTCTTTCCGGGTGCCGCTGCAAGTCGATGGAAAAACGTACCGCACGGCGAGACAGTCCGTGCCGCGCCCAAGATTGTGGCGGCAACTCAATCCCATACCTCCCCCACCGTTTACTAAACCGACCCCGTCGCGACACTCTTAGCAACCGATTCCTCTCTTCTTCCCTACCGGCTGTTAGACTGCAAACCGGCCTGCGAATGCATGAAAAGCACACCAGTCACGCCAGCCTCACGCTGCTGCTCGGCACCCTGATTACGGACCGGCAGGGGCACGTGCAGGGTCGTCTCAAAGACGTTGCCGTGGCCACCGGCCCCGCCGCCGGCAACGTTGCCGGGCTGTTGCTCAAAACGCGGGAAGGCTTGCGGCTGGTGGCCGTACGCGATTTGCTGCAAACACCGGCGGGCACGCTTGAACTGCGCGAGGATGCAGTGCTCGAACCGCTGCGCGGGGATGAAAACCTGCTTCTGCTGCAGCAGGACGTACTCGACCGCCAGATTATCGACGTGCATGGCAGGAAAGTGGTCCGGGTCAACGACGTCGACCTCCAGTGGTATCCGCACGAGGGGCGCGATAGCCTGCGGGTTGCCGAGGTGGCGGTCGGCATGCGCGGCGCGGTACGCAGACTGTTCAAGGGCTTGCTGCCGCGTCACACGCTCGCTCAGTTTGCCATGCATTTCCCTGCCAGCATTATCCCGTGGGAGTTCGTGGACCTGATCGAGGTAGATCCCGCGCGGCGGGTCAAGCTCAGGATCGAACACGCGCGCCTGGCGGATATGCACCCCTCCGATCTGGCCGACATCCTGGAAGACCTTTCGGCCCAGGAGCGGGAAGCCGTCTTCGGATCGCTCGACGAGGAAGTTGCGGCAGAAGCGCTTGAGGAAGTAGAGCCTCGCCTGCAGAAATCTCTGCTGGAATCACTCGACTCCGGCCGGGTGGCCGACATCATGGAAGAGATGGACCCTGGCGCGGCTGCCGATCTCCTGGCCGAACTCTCCGATGAGCGCTCGGAAGCGATCCTCGAGGAGATGAATCCGGCGGAGCGGCAGGACGTGGAGGATCTGCTCGAATTTCCCGAGAATTCGGCTGCCGGCAGGATGACCACGGCCTTCGTTCAGGTGGCTTCCATCGCCTCGGTAAGAGAGGCCGTGCGAGCGCTCCGTGCGTTCGATGGGGATACGGAGTCGGTGACCGAAATTTACCTTACGGGCAACAACGATATGCTTGAGGGAGTGGTGCCGCTGGCGCGTTTGCTTCTGGCGCTTGAAGAAACGCGCGTCTCCGTTCTGTCTGAGCCACGGATTATTTCCTGCCATGTGGAGGCTCATCAGGATGAAGTTGCTGAATTATTTGACAAATACAACCTGCGCGCTCTCCCGGTCGTGGACAGTGCAAACCGGCTGGTAGGCATCGTGCAGGCGGATCACGTCATCGCCTTTTTGAGGGCGAAACAATGAACCATTGCTGCTTTGTTTAAAACCCAATCACGTTCGTCTGAAACTCAATCGAAACCGTTACCCTGACCGATGCTCAAGCGCTGGCGAATCCGTATACTGCTCTTCCTGGCCGTGCTGGGCCCGGGTTTTATTACCGCGAACATCGATAACGATTCAGGCGGCATTCTCACCTACTCCAATGCCGGAGCCCAGTTCGGCTACACCCTGCTTTGGACGATGATTCCCATCACCGTGGCTCTGTTGGTGGTGCAGGAAATGTGCGCGCGCATGGGCGCCGTCACTGGCAAAGGCCTGAGCGATCTCATACGCGAAGAGTTTGGCCTGCGCATGACGTTCATTTTGATGCTGCTGCTGGTGATCGTGAACTTCGGCAACGTGATGGCGGAGTTCGCCGGCATTGCAGGCAGCATGCAGCTCTTCCACGTCGGCAAATATGTTTCGGTGCCGGCCAGCGCGTTGTTGATCTGGCTCCTGGTGGTCAAAGGCGATTACAAGCGAGTCGAAAAGGTCTTTCTGGCGGCATCCGTTTTCTACATTGCGTACATCGTGACCGGCGTACTGTCGCAACCGAGCTGGCACGAAGCCACGGTCGCCACGATTACGCTGCCCCACGGACCTATATGGCACTCAAAAAGTTACGTGTACATGATCGTCGCCGTGATCGGTACCACCATCTCTCCCTGGATGCAGTTCTACCTGCAGTCTTCCATCGTAGAAAAGGGCGTTACCGCCAAGACTTATCCGGCTTCGCGTCTTGACGTGATCATCGGCTCTTTTTTCACCAACATCGTGGCCTGGTTCATCGTGGTCGCGTGTGCCGCGACGTTGTTTGTTCATGGCATGGGAGCCATCAGGGAAGCGGCCGACGCTGCGGAAGCGATGAAACCCCTGGCCGGACAATATGCTTTCCTGTTGTTCGCGATCGGCTTATTCAATGCGTCGCTGTTCGCCGCCTCGATTCTGCCGCTTTCCACCGCCTACACCGTCTGCGAGGGGCTCGGTCTGCAGTCCGGCCTGGATGGCGGCTTCAAAGATGCGCCTGTTTTCTACTGGCTCTACACCCTGCTGGTAGCGGGTGGCGCAGCCGCCGTTCTCTTCGTTCCCAACGCCAAGCTGATCAGTATGGTCATCCTGTCGCAGGTGTTGAACGGTGTGCTGCTCCCGCTGGTGATCGTCTTCATGCTGTTGCTGATCAATCGCAAGGATCTTATGGGCGACCAGGTAAACTCGCGCTGGTTTAACGCCGTCGCGTGGCTCACGGCAATCGTGGTGATCGGCCTTTCGCTGGTCCTGATGTTTACCAGTGGCGCAAGCTAGAGCAGTGCGTCCCCCAGATGGACGCTTATCCCGGGATGTAATCAAGCGTCCTAAATCTTACCCTGCCATGGACTCGGGTGCCCCATATCTCGCGTTTGTTGCGAGATGTGGGGAATTCATGGACCTTAGCCGACCAGTCTTTGCAGTGAGTCGAGAGTTTTGGGGAGAGAGTGACTCTTTTCCCACATCTCGCACAAGTACGTGCGAGATATGGGGCACCCGAGTCCGCGGCCACACCCACGACATACACGATTGTCTTTGTGACGCACTACACTAGAACAGAACGCGCGGTTCTATCCATGCGGGTTCTGCTCCTTGCTGTAATACGATCAAAGCCAGGGTTTTGTCTTGGACGTCGAATCTGTTTCCAACTCCGAAGTCGCGCTGCAGGAGCCCCTGGCCGGGCGCGGCGTCCCTTCGGGTCTTCTTTCGGCTTCGGGCTGGACCCTTCTTCTTTTCGTCGTCTTCTGGCTTGCCTTCTATGGTTTGTTTCGAGGGCTGCCCTACCTCCGGAATGGCTCCGATGTCGTCTTCAGCGCCAAGTTGCGATTTGCGTCGCAGGGCCAGGTGTTCCCCCCGGAACCTCAGGTGACCCGGGTATTGATTTTCGGCAACAGCAAGACGTTGGCTGGATTCCTCCCAGCGTGGTTCGATCAACTGAGTACGGAAAATCATTGGAAAGTCTCCTCCTACAATTCCGGGTTTCCTGGCAGCGACTTGCTCCTGCCACCACTCAAGGTCATGTGCGAACGGGGTCAGGCGCCGAACCTGCTCTTGCTCACGCTTCCGTGGGGCGCCGATCCGGCGAGCGGCGGCATTTTTCATTTCATTCCAGATGACCATGCCGTCGTCGAGAAGCTCTTTCCGTTTCGGAATTTTCTGAGAGACGCGACTGCCTTCCTGCTAAACGCACCCAGCCGCGGCGGCGTTCTGCATTACTACCGCGAGTCCAAGGAGAATGAGCACGCAGTGATTGGGGAGCGTGGTTACCACCTGATCACAGAGCAAAGCCACTTCCCCGGCGGACGCCTGCCAGAAGACTTTCATCTTGAGTCGGACCAGCCTGCGCAGGTCATGCCGCGTAAAGTTCTACCGAGGAACATGCAGAGCGAGCAACTCCAAAGCCTGATCCGCCGATATCACATCACCTGTTACTACGTTCCGTCTTACCTGCGTCAGGGAGAAGCAGCGCCGGCGGCAGCGTACGACCCGAACTTTGCCGCGCAGGTCGAGCGGGCCACACCCTGCAAGCTGCTGGGGCCCGATTATTATCTGTATCCCAATCGCTTCTTCGCCGACCAGACGCATTTGAATAACACCGGTGCGCGCCTCTATACCGAGGCGCTCTTTGAGCTATTGAAGGAGAATCATCATGCTCTTCAATAGCTTTCAGTTCCTGTTGTTTTTTGTTCTGGTGTGGCTCTTATTTCTGGTCACAAGAGGCACGGTTCGCAAAGTCATCCTGCTCATCGCCAGCTACTACTTCTACATGTGCTGGAGTACCCGTTATATATGGGTGATTTGGGGCATCACCGTGATCGATTACCTGGCCGGTCTGCAGATTGAGAAGGCAGAAGACCCGTCTCGGCGCCGGCTATACCTGGGGATCAGTCTTTTTTGTAACCTCGGCCTGCTGGTCGTGTTCAAGTACTTCAATTTTCTGACAGGGTCTCTACGGAGTGCTACCCATCTTTTCGGTTTGCAGTATGATCCGCCTTTGCTGGCCATCCTGCTGCCGGTGGGCCTCTCTTTCCATACCTTTCAGGCGATGAGCTACACGATTGAGGTTTACCGGCGCCGGGTACCGGCGGAGAAGAGCCTGCTCGAATACGCTCTTTATGTCGCCTTCTTTCCGCAGATGGTCGCCGGCCCGATTGAACGGCCTTACGAACTGCTTCCGCAATTTCATCGTGAGCCTGAGATCACCCAGGCGAGCATACGTGCGGGTTTGGCCCAGGCTCTCTGGGGGCTCTTCAAAAAGATGGTGTTGGCTGATAACGTCGCCGATTTTGTGAAGCTGATCTATGACACGCCGCAACGTTACAGCGGCGCGGCGTTGCTATGCGCGACGCTGTTATTTTCCATCCAGATTTACTGTGATTTTTCCGGTTACACCGACATCGCGCTCGGCCTCGCGCGGATGATGGGCTACGAATTGCGCATCAACTTCATGCAGCCCTATTTCAGCAGGTCGATAGGCGAATTCTGGCGGCGCTGGCATATCTCGCTCTCCACCTGGTTCCGCGACTACGTCTACATTCCGCTAGGCGGCAACCGGGTGAAGGTGGGCCGCCATTATGTAAACCTGATGGTTACGTTTGTGATCAGCGGCCTGTGGCACGGAGCCAATTGGACGTTCGTGGCCTGGGGCTTTCTCCATGGCCTTTATCTCATCGTGTCCCAGGTAATGGCTCCGTACACGACCCGGTTAACCTTGCCAGGCTGGCCGCGCGTCACGGCATTCGGCAAGACCGTCGTCACCTTCGCACTGGTCACATACGCGTGGATCTTTTTTCGCGGTAATACTCTGGCCGACTCCTGGTTCATCGCCACTCACTTACTCCCGCTGGGAAGGATCAATCCTGTGCTCTTGAAAGTGGGGGGATTCAGCCGGGCGACGGCGCCTTACCTGGTGCTATCGATCATCGCGATGTTCGTCGTGGAGTGGTGGATAGCTCATCCCGAGCAAGTTCCTGGCGTGTGGAGGCGGCCAGCCGTCCGCGCGTTGGCCTATAACGCATGCCTTTACGCGATCGTATTCTTCGGCTTCTTCGGCCACCGCGACTTCATTTATTTTCAGTTCTGAGGGGCCTGACAAGCTGCGGGAAAGCTGAATTCTTTGAAGGGTACGGGCTTTCAGCCCGTACGTAACTCAATAGCAATGAATCTGGCTACCTCGCCGCAGCGAGCATTAGCCGCTGAGGGAGCGATTTCTCCCCTTACAGAGACTTTTTCCGCACCCTGTTTAGCCGCCGACCGTTCGCTTACAGCGATCTTTCCCGCAACCGCTAAAGCAGCTTACCCGCAGCCAGGTCGCGGATGAGCGTACGATCAGCCGCAAGAAAATCGAAATGCGGCAAGTCGGTCAGCCGGCACCAGCGCAGATCATGAAAAATCCGGTTCGTCATTTCCCCGGAGAATTGGTGAACGGCAAAGAACTGTAAGTCGATGGCGCTCCCACTGCGATACGTATGGCGCGTGCGCGCTACGCGATGGCCGATATCGGCCGTGATTCCCAGCTCTTCGTCGAGTTCGCGTCGCAGGGCCTGTTCCGCGCTTTCGCCCACCTCTACCTTGCCGCCGGGAAATTCCCACTTCAGCGCCATCGGCTGGTCGGGGCGCCGTTGGCAAATCAGCACGGTTTGTTCGCGAAGGATCAATGCGGCGACGACGAGCCGAACTACCTTGGCGTCCGCTTTCGATCGGCTGTGGTCTTTGGGAACGTTCATATGAGTTTTAGACGCCGGTTCGCCAGGTCTGTTTGAAACGATCAGGCAGGGTCGGGCGAGATACCTTCGGGGTAGTACACGGTCCATCCGTGCTGAGCTGCGATGTCTATCAGTCCGCGTGTGGGATTTACGGGAAACGCGCGCCGCGCAATTTTCAACATCGCGGCGTCGTGAATCGAGTTGCCAAAGACTGCGTCGGGTGCGGGAATGCCAATCTTGATCAGCGAAGCCGCCTTGCCCTCGCCGGAGGGAACATCGACCAGTTCGCTGGTGATCACGCCATCGGCCACCCGCGCGCGTGCCGAAATAACTCGTGAAGGCGGTATGTTGAAGCTGCGCACCCCTTCGTCGATGACCCAGTTGTTGGTCGAACTCACGACCCAAACGTCGGTCCCGCGCTCCTTCAGTGTTGCTACGAGCGACTCCATTTCCGGAAACACCTTGTCTGTGAAGCGCGTCTTGAAAAATGCCGCCGCCGCCGTGCGCACTTCCGCTTCACTTAAACCTACATAGATCTGGACCATCTCGCCGCACATGGCGGTTTCAGAGACACTGCCGGCACGATAGAGGCGGTAGCGTGAATCGATCCAGTCGCTGGCGTTTCGCGAGACGAGTCCCTCTTCGATCGACCAGACCATGAAGTCGTAGCCGGAGTCCCCGTCCCATAGGGTGCCGTCACAGTCGAAGACGGCAATAGCCGGCTCAAGTGCGAGAACTGTGTCGGTAAATTCCTGGGGGGAAGAATAGGCGCGGATGACGGACTTGCTGTTCAAGCGGTATAGCACTCCTGGCGAGGGTAAGGGCCTGCTCTATTGTGAGCGATCCGGGACAAATTTGCACTTTTGCCCGGGAGCGCGGTTGCATGGGATAAACGGCTGTCTCTCTTGGTTCATACAGCGCTGAGGACCGTTCGCCAACGCACGCCGCGGCAGATAATCGGGAGGGTGACAGACACAAAACAGCTCGAGGGGCCGAAGACTCACGGGATCATCCGTCAGTACGTAGCTTATCTGCGGGTGGAAAAAGGCCTGCGCCCACTGACTTGCGAGGCGTACGAGCGCGATCTCGGCCTGTTCAGCGAATACCTCGAAGCAGCACACGCCCTGCCGGTGACCGCCAGGCAGGCGCAGGTCGCCGGCTTTCTCGAGCATTTGCAGAAGCATGGCGTGCAGTCGCGGTCGGTCGCGCGCAAGCTCTCCTGCCTTCGCGGATTCTACAAATGGCTTCTGTTGGATAAACGAATCGGACACGACCCCACCGTGAATCTGGAATCTCCTTCGTCGTGGAAAGTCCTTCCCAAGGCGCTGGCTCAGTCGGAGGTGGAGAGCATGATGGAGCAGGCTGGGACCGCGGCCGGCCATCCGCAGGCCGACGCTGTTTCCCTGCGCGATCGCGCCATCGTGGAGATGCTCTACGCGGGCGGGGTCCGCGTCTCGGAACTCACCGGCCTAGGAGTCGAAGACCTATCCCTGTCTGAAGGGCGCATGCTGGTGCGCGGCAAAGGGGATAAGGAGAGGATTGTGCCCTTAGGGCGGGCGGCGATCGAGGCCCTGGATGCGTACTTAACCCTGGGAAGACCGGCGCTGGCCATCCGGCCCAGGGAGAGCCGTCTCTTTCTTTCCATACGCGGCGCCGGCCTCACCCGCCAGTGGGTATGGCGCCTGGTCAAACGATTGGACGGCCGGGCCAGTCCGCACATGCTGCGCCACAGTTGCGCCACGCACATGGTAGAGAATGGCGCCGATCTCAGGACGGTGCAAACCCTGTTGGGGCACGCGGATATTTCGACCACACAGGTCTACACGCATCTGGCCCTGGGCCACCTCAAGGCCGTGCATCGGGCGCATCATCCAAGGGCGACCAGAATGGCCACAAGAATGGAAGGGAAATGAAGCCGCAGCCGACGCTATTTGCCGAGGAGTTCCTCTCGATGCTGGCGCATGAGCGGACCGCTTCGCCGCACACTCTGCGCGCCTATCAGCGCGAGATCGATAACTTTGCCGGTTACCTCATCGAGCAAAGCGGTCCGGGCGTGAAGATGTGCAACGTAGATCATCTGCAGATTCGCGGCTACATGGGAGAGCTCTACGGTCGCGGTCTCGCCAAGGCGTCGGCCGCCAGATCGCTGGCCGCGATCCGGTCGTGGTTTCAGTGGATGGCGAAAGCCGGGCACGTCACCAGCAATCCGGGCGCGCTGGTGGCCACGCCCAAACTGCCCAGGCATTTGCCGCGGGTGCCGTCGATCGAGCAGATGAATCACCTGGTGGAAACCGGGGCTGAGGAAACGGTGGCCGCGTGGCCGGAGCGTGACCGGGTGATCTTCGAGTTGCTGTACGGATGCGGTATCCGCAACGCAGAGCTGGTGGGGCTCGATCTATCGGACGTACATTGGGCGCGCGAAGTCATCCTGGTGCGCGGGAAGGGAAGAAAGCAGCGATATGTCCCTTTAGGGGATGCGGCAGCCGACGCGCTCCGCGCCTATCTTCCTTCGCGAAAGATCAAGCTTGGCGCGCACGCCACGGAGGCCTTGCTGCTGAACCTGCAGATGAAGGGATCGGGACGGCTGACCACTCGAAGCGTGGGAAGAATTGTGAAGCGCATCTCTCTCGCGAGAGGACTGCCAGCCGAGATCCATCCGCACACATTGCGCCATGCCTTCGGAACGCACATGCTGGAAGAGGGTGCGGATTTACGGGCGATTCAGGAACTGTTAGGCCACGAGCGCCTGTCAACGACCCAGCGCTACACGCAGCTAACAGTTGGGCAGGTAACGCAGGTCTACGATCGAACCCATCCGCGGGCGAAGTAAAGCAGACGGATGAGCATCTGCAAAAAAACTCAGTCTTTGAAGGGTACGGGCTTCAGCCCGTACATAACCCCATTGGAACGAATCCGGCTTTAGCCGCTGAGGGAGCGATTCCTTTCTCGCAGCGACTTTTTCCGCAACCTCGAAGCGCGCAAAGCACTGAAAGCGGGCCGTCTGCGCGCTCCGCCAACGCCGGCGGCGGACTGTATACTGGATGGGTCAGAAGCAAATATTCCCGGTCATACTGCGAGCTCATTTATGGAAACCAAACTTGCCCTTCCCGTCCAATCGAAATTTTCAGAAGAGGTCGCAGAGTGGATTGAGGCATTCGACGACTTGATCGTCGGTGAGGGTCCGGAACATGGCGCGGAGCTGATTGCGGCGCTGCGGCAGCGGGCGCGTGAGGCCGGCATTTCTACCCCGAGCGCACTCACTACCCCCTACATCAACACCATCCCCAGGCACGAAGAATTGCCCTATCCGGGCGACCGGAAGCTGGAAGAGCGGGTGGAGGCTCTGATTCGCTGGAACGCCATGGCCATGGTGCATGGCCAGAATAAGAAGGACGCCGGCATTGGCGGCCATCTCTCGACCTATTCCTCGTTGGCCACGCTTTTGGAAGTAGGGTTCGAGCACTTTTTCCGTGCCAGCTATGGCGACCAGCCGGGCGATTTTATCTACTTTCAGGGGCATGCCTCTCCGGGAGTCTATGCGCGCGCGTATCTTGAAGGGCGGTTCGATGACGAGCGCCTGCTTCACTTCCGCCATGAACTGCGGGGCAAGCCCGGGCTTTCTTCCTACCCCCATCCCTGGTTGATGCCGGATTTCTGGCGCTTCCCGACCGTTTCCATGGGGATTGGCCCGCTGAACGCGATTTACCAGGCGCGCTTCATGCGCTATCTGGAGAACCGCAGCCTCATCCAGAAAACCGACCGCAAGATCTGGGCGTTTGTGGGTGACGGGGAAACGGACGAAGTCGATACGCTGGGTGCGATCAATGTAGCTTCCCGTGAAAAGCTCGACAACCTGATCTTTGTGGTGAATTGCAACTTGCAGCGCTTGGACGGACCCGTCCGCGGCAACAAGCGAATCATTGATGAGTTGGAAGGCACGTTCCGTGGCGCCGGCTGGCAGGTCCTTAAGGTCGTGTGGGGCGGCGACTGGGATGAGTTGTTCGAGCGCGATGCCTCTGGTCTGCTGCTTAAGCGCATGGAAGAGTGTGTCGACGGCGATTACCAGTCCTACAAGGCGAAGGGTGGAGCGTACCTGCGTCAGGAGTTCTTCGGCAAGTACCCTGAGCTGCTGGAACTGGTGCGCGATAAGACCGACGAGCAACTCGAAAATCTGCATCGTGGCGGCCACGATCCGGCGAAGATCTATAACGCATACCGCAGGGCGATAGAGCATCGTGGTTCGCCCACTGTCATTCTCGCCAAGACGGTCAAGGGCTACGGACTGGGCAGTAACCAGGCGCGTAACGCTTCGCACCAGGAGAAGAAGCTCACCGACAGCGGTCTGGCCCAGTTCGTGAAGCGTTTCAAGATCCCGGTGCCCGAACAGCAAGCCAAAGAGGGCAAGCCTTACCGGCCTGCACAAGACAGCCCAGAGATTGTTTATCTCCACGAGCGCCGCCGCGCCCTGGGCGGTTACCTTCCCAAGCGCGAAGTGCCAAAGCTGGACTTCAAGGCTCCGGATCTCAAGGAATTCTCCGAGTGGACCGCCGGCTCCAAGGGGCGCGCAGTTTCGACCACAATGGGCTTCGTGAGCATCCTGCGCCATCTGCTGAAGGATCCCGCGATCGGCAAGTTGATCGTACCCATCGTGCCGGATGAGGCGCGTACCTTTGGCATGGAGTCCGCCATTCGTCAGGTGGCGATTTACGCCCCCGAAGGGCAGAAGTACAAGCCGCACGATAACGACATGCTGCTCTACTACCGCGAAGAGCAGGACGGTCAGATTCTGGAAGAAGGTATTACCGAAGCCGGCGCCATGGCTTCTTTCACTGCAGCCGGTACCGCCTACTCCAACTATCGCGTACCCACGATCCCGTTCTATATGTACTACTCGATGTTCGGCTTCCAGCGTGTTGGCGACATGATCTGGGCCTTCGCCGATTCACGCGGCAAGGGCTTTCTCATGGGGGGCACAGCCGGTCGAACGACCATGCTGGGAGAAGGATTGCAGCATCAGGACGGCCATAGCCATGTGTTGGCCAGTACCGTGCCGACCTGCCTCAGCTACGACCCGGCTTTCGTCTACGAGCTGGCCGTGATCCTTCAGGACGGCATTCGCCGCATGTATGAGCAAGGCGAGGACGTTTTCTATTACGTCACGATGTACAACGAGGACTACGCCATGCCGGCCATGCCGGAAGGTGTGCGCGAGGGAATCGTTCGCGGGATTTATCGCTTCCAGGCTGCGCCGTCAGGCAAGGCTAAAGCGCAGTTGTTCGGCAGCGGACCGATCCTGAACGAAGTGGTGAAAGCGCAAGGCATTCTGGCCGAAAAGTACGGTGTGCATGCCGATGTGTGGAGCGTGACCAGCTACAACGAGCTGCGCCGCGAAGCCCTGGCGGTGGAGCGCTGGAATCGCCTGCATCCGGCGCAACCGGAAAAGCTGCCGTATATCCTCGAAGCCTTGCAGGGAGCCGAAGGTCCGATTATCGCAGCCAGCGACTACATGAAGGTCATGCCCGATTCACTTTCGCCCTGGCTCGCAAGCCGGATGGTTTCTCTGGGGACGGATGGCTTTGGCCGCAGCGACAACCGCGAACACCTGCGCCGTCACTTCGAGGTCAACGCGGAATCGATCGTGGCGGCAACGCTCTCCCGCCTGGCGCGCGAAGGCAAGTTCGATCATGCGAAGGCCCAACAGGCATTTACAGAACTCGGACTGGATGTGGAAGCAGGCGATCCGGCTCGCAAATAAGGCCCACAAGTAAGGCCCACAAGTAAGGCCCGCAAATAACCGGAGCTTTACAGGCTACGGAAAGCTCAATTCTTAGAAGGGTGCGGGCCAGCACAACTGTACTCAGCGGTAAGGACGCGAGCAAGCGTGAAACCGCAACCGAACAGTCCCGCAGGGACGGCTGAGAGTAGCCCAGGACGCAGTCCTGGGTAGGGCCAGACGACGGATCAAGTCCCGAAGGGACGACTGAAAATGCCCCAGGATGAAATCCAGGGTGGTCTCCGTCTACCAACCGGCTGCAAAGGTTTTCACGGAACCAACCTGGCGTCGCCGCATTCATCTCTTGTCTGCCTTGCGGCTTATTGGCACGGCCTAATGCTCGCTGGGGTACGGTTTCCAGCCATTGCCCTGAAAGGGAGACTGCGTTCTGCGTCCCCACCAGAGCCACATACAAACTGCCATCAGGACGACCAGCATAAGTGCGAGCAGGCTACCCTCCGGACCCGTAACTCCTCCGCTCCAGAGTTTCGGCCCCATGGGATGCTCGCTGAAAAGATGCCCCTGAGAGACCAGACCGCTATCGGAGGTTCCGTAAAAATAGGACTCTGCCCAGTCCCAACTGGCGTGGCAACCGAGCGCCCACCAGAGTGATCCCGTGTACCAGAGGCTAATGCAGAAGACCAGGCCGATGGCTGCCGCTCCAAACAGTCCAACAGGTGTCTCGCCCGGATTGGTTCCGTGGGAGAAGCCGAACAAAAAGGAAAGCAGAAGCGCCCCCCACCAAAAACCGATTCCGCGCGTCAGGGTGTATTGCAGATAACCCCGCAGCGTCGATTCTTCGAACAACGCCACGATCAGAAACATCACTGCCCAGCCGAAGGCGTACTTCACAATGGCGTTGCCATGCAGGGATTGGCCATCGAAGGCCAGCAGGTGTGCCTTCCACAAGACCAGAACCAGAACAGACAAAGCGACAAAACCCCAGAACAGGCCAGAAAAGAATCGTATAGCTCTCGCTTTGCCCTGGAAGCCGTAGGAGAGCGGAGACCTGCGTTCGATCAGAGCCATAATGACGGTGGCAAATAGCGCGGGCAAGCCTTGCGCTGCTTCGATGATCAGCCCCAGTTTTACCGGCATCTCCTTGATGTGGTGCGCCGTCATCAGAAACGGTTTGTCCACCCAGGCAGCGGTAAACGCAAACAAGAGGTAGAGCAGGATAAATAGAAGGACCCCCCAGCCCGCCCGAATGCCGTCGTCGCCTTTGAATATCCACAGGATGCCACGCTTGGGAGGTTGCTCGCTGCGGCGAGGTTGCTCGCTGCGGCGAGGTTGCGGGTCTGCGAGCGGCCCAGGTTCCGCCGCCACTATGTCATCGTCCAAAATGCCCCCAGAAGGTATCACCACATCTTACTCAGACTTGAGGCGAAACCGCTGGTTAGCCAATGAGACCTCGTGTGCGGTTCGAACTCGCGCACAAAAGACCAAAGCCTGGGTGGCCCATTCAACTGATATTCACTTTGCCGAATAGCCCCCGCCTGCAGCAGGATGAGAGCGAAAGTACTGGCGAGCTCGCACTTGCGGAAAAGTCGTGTGCGCATAGAGTCATCTTGCCCGTCTTTCGAATGCGGACAGCTGCAGCCGACCCCCGGGTATGAACAGCTCTCGATAAAACGAGATGATCCTCAGACTGCAACCGAATAGCCCCGAAGGGGCGGCTGATTGTACAGCCGGGGAGATAGTTGACACTTTAGACCGGGCACATGGTTGACACTTTCGTCGCTGGTTTTAGGTTAACTGTTGGTATAGATTTTGTATTTTCTTACCAGCAGTAGAGAGACGGGAATGTGGAAATCTGAAAGATTTCCAAGGGATGTGGGAAGGTGGGGAAAGCGCTTTTTGTTTTCCCACCTTTCCACATCCCGTCATTTCCGTCCCTTGGCGGCATGCTTGTCTAGCGGCAAGGGCTGGATGCCGAGCCGTTGACTGTCGAATAGGGCAATGGGAAAGGCGGCAAATTGAACTATCCAAAGATCCTCGTCGATGAGCTCAAGACCAATAGGCTCGTTGGTTAAGGTTTCGCTGATAAATATCTTCTTGCCTTTCCAGCCGAAGGTGCCGCAAGGTCCCACCTTTCGAACCTGCATGTCGGAATCGTATTGCGGTTGCGGCAAGCGCGACGGGTAAGCTCGCTCAGAGGGCGTGTAACAGTAGGCCGGGGTCTTCATCTTCAGCGCCTGATGAGGGCGTTGTTCATTGTAGATCCGTTGAAATCTGTCGAATGCCTTTTGCTGCGCCCGCTTGTGAGCCGCCGGAGGTTTGGCGGTTTCCGCTTTCAACGTGCGATGCATGCGTTCATGACGTCCGTTTTGCTCCGGATGGCCAGGGGCAATTCGTTCCGGCACGATATCGAGCTTCATAAGGTACAGCGCCAAAGGGGAAAGCCCGGCAATGGCCCGAGAAGCAAAGGGCGGTCCATTATCGGTACGCATGGCTAAGGGAAGGCCAAACTCGCGGAAGGCGGCCTCAAAGATCGCCTGAACCCGGACGGTATCGGTTTTCTCCACCGCCTGACACCGCAACAGATAGCGACTGGCAGCATCGCTGATAGTTAACGGATCAATGCGCTGCTGGTCCAGGGTGCGAAACCACCCCTTGAAATCAGCACACCATACCTGATTCGGTTGCTGGGCGTGGCCTAACGGTTGACTGAAAGGAGGGGTCTTGCGCCGCTTGCGACGAGGTACTGTGAGGCCTTCCCGCTTCAGCAACTCCCCGATCGTACTGGCAGCCGGCCAAGCCACAGCCGGTTGCTGATCAAGCAAGCGAGCCAGCAGCTTGCGCGCTCCCCACGTGGGATGTTGGCGGCGCAACTGCAACACTTGCTGCTCGATTTTCGTTGCCATCTGATTGGGATGACGCTGCGGCGCTCGGCTACGATCTTCAAGGCACTGAGCCCCTTCTGACTGGCTACGCTTCCACCACTTGTACCCGGTCTCTCGAGAAATCTCGTAAAAACGGCACAACTCTGCCATCGTCCACTCATCGCTGCCGTACTCCAGGACAAACTGTCTTCGCTGATCCACTACTTCTCTCGCTCTCCAGCACATGCCTTCCTTCTACATGCGCTCGCTGAGCAACCAAAAGTGTCAACCAAGTGCCCGGTCTAATATGTCAAGGATGTCCCCGGTCCGTACCTGATAATAGCCCAGGATGAAATCCTGGGTAGGATTAGCCAAAACGGATCAAGTCCCGAAGGGACGACTGAGAATGCCCCAGGATGAAATCCTGGGGCCCCTCGGCCTACGCACAGATGCGCGAGTGGCGTACCGGCCGTCGGGTGCGCAATTCCGTAGAGCATGACACATGGCGATGTTCATGTGGCCGAACAGCCCCCTGTCTGCAGCGGGATCAGGGCGAAAGTACTGGCTAGCTTGCACTTGCGCAAGAGTCGTGTGCGCATAGAGTCTCTCGAATGCGGGTATCCTGCACCAAATACCCGGGGTGAACTAAACTAAAGTGGTGCACGTTTTCGTTCCCACAGGAGAACTTGAACCCTGGGGCAGCAAAGGAATTACCCATTGATCGCTAGCACTCTCACCAAGATTTTCGGAACCAGCAACGAACGCGCGATCAAGAAGATGGCGCCCACGGTCGAACAGACCGGGTCATTCGATTCAGGCCTGAAGGCTCTGCCGGATGAAGGCCTCCGCGCCAAGACCTATGAGTTCCGTGCTCGCATCGCCGCGCGCCTGGATGGCATCGAAGACGCGGACGAACGCACAGCAGAAGAGAAAACGATCCTGACCGAGATTTTGCCCGAGGCCTTCGCCGTGGTGCGCGAGGCTGGCCGGCGCGTGCTGCAGATGCGTCACTTCGACGTGCAATTGATTGGCGGCATGGTTCTGCACCAGGGCAAGATCGCCGAAATGAAGACCGGTGAAGGCAAGACCCTCGTCGCCACGCTGCCCTGCTATCTGAATGCGCTCGCCGGCCACGGCGTGCACGTGGTGACGGTAAACGACTACCTGGCCAAGCGCGATGCTGAATGGATGGGCAAGATCTACGAGTTCCTCGGCCTGACGGTCGGGGTCATCGTGAACGACCTCGACGATGCGCAGCGCCGCGCCGCCTATGGGTCTGACATCACGTATGGCACGAATAACGAGTTCGGTTTTGATTACCTGCGCGACAACATGAAGTTTGAGCTGGGCGACTGCGTGCAACGCGGTCACTACTTCGCGATCGTGGACGAGGTGGACTCGATCCTGATCGACGAAGCCCGCACACCGCTGATCATCAGCGGTCCGACGGACCAGACGACTGACAAGTACGCGCGTGTGAACCGCATTCTGCCTTCGCTTGAGCAGGGAGAAGAGATTGAGCGCGGCGAAGAAAAAATCCTCACCGGCGATTTTGTTGTCGACGAGAAACACAAGACCATCACCGTGACCGATGAGGGATGGGAAAAGATCGAGCAGCTTCTGGGCATCGGCAACATCGCCGACCCTGAGAACTGGGATCTGAAGCATCACGTGGAAGTCGCGATCAAGGCGCATTCGCTCTACCGGCGCGACGTGGCCTATGTGGTGAAGGATGGCGAAGTCATCATTGTGGATGAGTTCACGGGCCGCCTGATGCCCGGCCGCCGCTGGAGCGATGGGTTGCACCAGGCGGTCGAGGCGAAGGAGCAGGTGAACATTCGCCGGGAAGACCAGACGCTTGCCACCATCACCTTCCAGAATTACTTCCGCCTGTACAAGAAGCTTTCCGGCATGACCGGTACGGCCGAAACAGAAGCCACGGAGTTTGAGAACATCTACAAGCTTGAGATCGTGGTGATCCCGACCAACAAGCCCATGCTGCGCCTGGAGAATTCCGACGTAGTGTTCCGCACCGCGAAGGAAAAATACTTTGCGGTCGCCGATGAAATCTTGCGGCTGCACGAGCAGAAGCAACCGGTTCTGGTGGGTACCACTTCGATTGAAAAGTCAGAACTGCTGTCCTCGATTTTGCAGCGCAAAGGTGTGAAGCATGTGGTGCTGAACGCCAAGTTTCACGAGCGAGAAGCGGAGATCGTAGCGCAGGCGGGCCGACTAGGCATGGTCACGATTGCCACCAACATGGCTGGCCGTGGCACCGATATTGTGCTGGGTGGCAACGCGGAATTCGAAGCCAGGCAGGAACTGATGAAGAAGGGGCTGGCGCAGTCGGTCAATGCGGCTGAGGGCGCCATCAATCCCATGGCCGGCCCGGGCATGATGCGTTTCTACTACCAGGGGCAGGAGTTCGAGACGAAGCAGGAAACCTGGGACAAGGTGTTTGCCCAGTACGCCTCCGCGGCCGGGCGCGAGCACGATGATGTGATCGTTGCTGGCGGCCTGCACATCGTAGGCACCGAGCGGCACGAGTCCCGGCGTATCGATAACCAGCTTCGCGGCCGCGCAGGCCGCCAGGGAGACCCCGGCGCCTCGCGCTTCTACCTTTCGCTCGAAGACGACCTGATGCGTATCTTCGCCAAGGAGTGGGTGTCGAACCTGCTGCAGCGGCTGGGTATGGAAGAGGGCGTCCCGATTGAATCGAAGATGATCAGCAGCCGTATTGAGGCGGCGCAAAAGGCGGTGGAAGGTCAGAACTTCGAGGCCCGCAAACACCTGCTGGAATATGACGACGTCATGAACAAGCAGCGTACCGCCGTGTACGGCCTGCGCCGGCAGCTGCTCGAAGGGCTCGACCAGAAGGAACTGATCCTCGAAGACTACGTTGCCAATCTACTGAGTGCAGCATTGGACAAGTACGCTCCCGAAGCGCTGCATCCCGATCAGTGGGATGTCAACGGGCTCAAGGGTCAACTCGCTTCTCAGTTCGGAATCGATTTGGAGAGAGAGGGCATCGATCTCAACGCCCTCAACCGCCATGAGTTGGGCGAAGCCATCTTCGACCGGTTGAAAGAAAAGTACGAAATGAAGGAAGCGATTCTGGGCAGCACCACCATGCGTTATCACGAGCGCATGGTGATGCTCAGCGTGCTCGATGGCCTATGGAAAGACCATTTGCTGAGCATGGACCACCTGAAAGAAGGAATCGGGCTGCGCGGCTATGGCCAGCAGGATCCGCTCGTTGCCTATAAGAAAGAATCCTTCGATATGTTCGAAGCCATGATGGGGCGGTTCCAGGAAGATGCAGTCCGTTTCCTGTTCCTGATGCAAATCGTCGGTCCCGACGGGCAGCCCATCACTCAACTACCTCCGCGACAGGCGCCTGAGATTTCAGGTGAGTTCATTCCTCCGGTCGAAGGGCTGGTAGGGGCAGGGGCCCCGCCCCCGCAAAACATCGCGGCGGCGTTGCAAGGCAATGGTGCCCATCCTGCTGGTTCGGTCCAGGCTCATCCGACCGCGGTCCCGGTAGCCGTGCCCACACGGGCGCCCTCGACCACGATCGATGCCCTGGAGCAGGAGTTTCAGCGCAAGAAGAAGAGAGAGCTGGATCAGGCGCGGATGGCAGGGGCGAATGGCAGTGCGGAGCCGGTAGCACAACACAGAACCGGCGAAAAGGTCGGGCGCAACGACCTTTGCCCCTGTGGCTCAGGCAAGAAGTACAAGAAGTGCCACGGCGTAGATGCCTAGCGTGACCTAGCCCTTTCGTCGGGCTCGACCTGAGATACGCTTGGGCAGTTTTTGCAGGCGTTCGATTGTATCGGGATAGTGCGAGACCAATTCCACGAAGGTGGCGGCGAGCGGACTCACTTGGCCGCCCTGCTCCCATTTCTCGACCGTGCGCGGACTGACTCGCAACATATTCGCCCAGACGGCCCTTGATACGTTGAATTCCTTCCGCACCGCTACGAAGAATTCTGCTCCGGGGGATCTCTCAACCTCCGCAGCCGGTAGTTTGTGAGTGCGAAGAGTCACTTTGCCTTCACGATGTTCCTTCATCGCGTCCAGGCCTTCCATCAGCTCAGAAAATACGTTCCGCTTATTGGTCTTTTTCTTCATGACCGTCGGCTCCTATGTTTTCGAGCAGCACGTTCGCCTTCAAGAGCGCGACGCAGTTGCTCTCGCTCATCTCTTGTCAGGTCTATTGCCTCATCCTTGTCGTACAACGTCAGCAACCAGATCTCTTGTTCAGAAAGAAAACAGTAATAAATTACACGCGGTCCGCCGCGCTTTCCTTTGCCCCGCCGATGATCCTTCCATCGAAGCTTACGGATACCACCTGCAGCAGGAATCAAGTCGCCGGCTTCTGGGTTTCTGGTAAGGCTTTCTTGGAGTTCCCTGAATCCGTCATCATCAAGATATTGCTCGCGATGCCGGCTGAAAGCAGGAGCTTTGACGAATTGGAAAAAGTACGGTTCTATCCGATTCCGCGCTTTCTTGATCGGATCCTGATTGAAAGTATACCCATGGTGGGTATAGATGGCAACGGGAAGATTACCCAATAGAGTTTTTGCTCTAGCTGCGGTAGCTCTCCGGAATCTCGTCGAAAGTGAAGTTCTGTGCCTTGGAGCCCGATTCATCACGCCATGTTTCAAAAATGCGACCGTAACTGAGCGTAACGAACTCGGTCTCGCTGATTCCCAATTTCTGCGCCGTTTCGTCGATCCAGTCGCTTGCGCCCTCGAGTTCGGCATAGACACCCAGAGGCGTTTCGTCCACGACGCAATGGCCGCGCGCATCTGCCCACTCCGCGCGCCACTTTTCGTAGACAAACACGGGGCCAAAGCCCAGCGCCTCAAATACTTTGCCCAGCACTGGCCCGTCTTCGATTTCGGTTTCGGTTTCCACGCGCTGTTTGTGGCGGCCTTCTTCGGTGGTGCCGGCGGGCACAGCCTTGTGGGTGAGAACCCATTTATCTCCATATTTCCGAACACGCAGAATCTGGCGCGAATTCCGCAGCCGCCGGTCGGGCGTATCGTACAGAACGTTTCGTTCCTCCGTGCGGGCGGTGATGCGGTCGAAACCGAGCGCCGCGAGCTTTTGCTCAAAAGCGTCACGGTCGGCGACGCGTATTTTTACTTCTGTTTCCATAGCCTGCATAGGCCGGAGTCTATACCAGCCCGTACGTCATGGGAAAATGGCCTATAGCATTTTCGCAATGGGTGTAGACCGAAGCAACTGGCCTTCACGTGGTTTTCTCTCAAAGAAAACCACACCTCGCTGCTCTTATCGGACCACAGTAATGCTCGCTGCGGCGAGGATGCGAAAATGCTTTAGGACGTGCGCGTGACTGCAAGAAAGACATTACGACTGCCGGTGGACGCCCAGGATGTGAATTCACCCGCATCGCTCGAATCTCTACGGCAGGGCGTCGAGATTCTGCGAAAGGGCGGCACGGTGGCCTTTCCTACCGAGACAGTCTACGGTCTAGGCGCCAACGCTCTCGATCCGGCCGCGGTCGAAGCGATTTTCGAGGCAAAGCAGCGGCCATCCTGGGACCCCCTGATCGTGCATGTCGTCAGCGAAGAACAGTTGCAATGGGTGACCGCAGGTATCCCGCAGAACGCTCGTCTGCTGATGGAAGCTCTCTGGCCTGGCCCTTTGACTTTGCTTCTGCCAAAGAGCCCCCGCGTGCCGGCTATCGTGACAGCGGGCCGTGACCGGGTTGGCGTGCGCATGCCGCGTCATCCGGTCGCTCGAAGGCTGATTGAGCTGGCGCAGATACCTATCGCGGCGCCCAGTGCGAATTCATTTGGCAGACCCAGCCCGACACGGGCGGAGTTTGTCCTGGAAGATCTGGATGGACGCATCGACGCTGTGATCGATTCGGGCGCCGCAACCCTGGGTCTGGAATCGACGGTGGTGGACGTATGTGAGCCCGATCCGATTCTGTACCGTCCGGGCATGATCACCTTCCAGCAGGTGCAGGCTTTGTGCCCGTCGCTGATCGCTTATCGGGAACCGGAGAAGGTTTCGGCCGAACCGCATGCCATGCCCTCCCCGGGTGTTGGCCTGAAGCACTACTCTCCGCGCGCGCGCATGGTCCTTCTGGAGGGCGCAGCCGCTAGGCCGGATCAGATGGGGCGGTTCGTCAGGCAGTTGCAGGTTGCCGGCGAGGTGGTCGGGATCATGTTGGATACCGCCATAAGGACCGGCTTCAGCGACGGCACCTTGATCTATCGGTGGGGCGAACTGACGAATCAGGAAGAACTAGCCCATCGCCTCTTCGCCGGGTTGCGTGAACTCGACGCGGCGGGCGCCACGGTCATACTGTGCCCTTTACCCGAGGATAAAGGCTTGGGAGTTGCCGTTCGCGATCGCCTACTCAAAGCCGCTCGTTGAACAAGCTGCAAAAAACTCGTTACACATTGCAAGCCTTCGCGTGGAAACGGCTGCTAACGAAGGGCACTGCTATGTTCGCTGCGGCGAAGCAGTTCGCTGCGGCGAAGCAGCTCGCTGCGGCCAAGGCAGCCGTGCCGCTAGGGTACCTGACCGCTCGTCGCAATTGTTAGGTAGGGCACGGCCTTTAACAGGCTGCGGAAAACTCAATTCCTTGAAGGGTACGGGCTTTAGGCCGTGCCAATTTGCCCTCATCATAAGAAGGGCTTTAGAGGTTGCGGAAAAAGTCTTTGTAAGCGAGAAATCGCTCCCTCAGCGGCTAAAGCCGGATTAATTGCAAGGGAGTTACGTACGGGCTGAAGCCCGTACCCTTCAAGGAATTGAGTTTTCCGCAGCCTGTTTAGCCCCTGAGGTACGGCTTTTCTCTTCCAAAATGACGACGTAACTGGCAGGAAAAACGAAAACCTATTTGGCTTGGGACTTCTTCCGCAGCCTCGAAACCCTCGTCACGCCTGCGCCGGATCCGTCGCTTTGTAGAGATATTTGATGCTCGATTTGTAAATAAGCATTCGGCCGCTATTTTTTACTTTGATCGAGTGGCGGTCATACCACTCGATATACCCCTCGATTTGTTGGCCATCCTCCAGCACAAAGGTCATCAGCGTCTGGCTCTGAATCTGCTTTTGGAAGAAGAAGGCTTCTGCGTGCGAACTTTCACTGCTGGCCGTGTTTGCGTTCCATCGACCTGAAGTTGCAAGCAAAGGAGATAGGGTGGAAACCCCCGAAGTACGTCGAGGGGCGGCCATGCCTTCGGGGAGCCGAGGCCTTATCAATTTTCGCGGACCCGATGGGGTGACTGCGGGCACGACGGATGAATCGGACCGATCAGATAGACCGGCTGCACCGGACCTGGTCTTTTCCTTGATCTGAGGCGCATTGTCCCGAGGGCGAACCGGAATAGCAGAAGAGTTGTTCATAATTTGTAAAGTTCTTGGTTGCTTTTGACTTTGATGCACGATATGGCCCGCGGGTTGAGCGGTGCAAAAGAGAAAAATGCGTGAAAGCACGCTAAAGTAACATCTTTCGGCAATTTGTCTTTTAAGAGCGTCCGAGGCCAACAGCGAATGAGTCCAGTGCCAGGGAGCGCAGCAGATTTCTCCGCATGCCTTGTTCTACCTGATCCAGTCCGCGCACGGCCGACTCAAGCCATCCCATATGAATGTTTTGCGCGATGGGTGTGAGTTCCTGGAGCAGGTCGATGTTGCGAATCAAATGTCCCGTTCCTGCGTGCAGCAGTAAGAGATCTTCAAGCAGGCTGGCAAACGCGTGAAGCATCGCGCTGGTTTTCTGTTGCCCTTCGGCGCCTGCGCGATAGGTCTCTGTGACTTTGAACAATGAGGAAAAGTCTGACTCGACTGCGCGCGAACCGGCTGCGAGCTCCGTCGTCGCGCTGTAGAGCAGTACCAATGCATCCTGGCGGCTGGCTAGGTAAGCATCCAGATTGAATCCCAGCGCCTGCCCGATCGCGCCTTCTGCCAGGCGCGCGACCAGTGCCCTCTGTTTTGGCTTGAGTTCCGTGCGCCGTTCCGCAAGTAGGGCTTCGATCTGCTCTGGAGGCAACGCGCCCAGGCGAAAAATGCTGGAACGGGAACGGATGGTCGGCAAAAGCTCCGCCGGGTTCTCCGCCAGCAAAAAGATATGCGCGTAGGCGGGAGGCTCCTCAAGAATCTTCAGCAGGGAATTCGCCGCCTCCTTCATAAAAGCCGTGCTGGTAAAGATGTACACCGCCCGAGGCGCATCGGAAGGCAGGCGGTAAATTCGCTGGATCACGCTGCGCACCTGGCCCAGCTTGATGAGTAACTGCGGCGGGTCGGGAGGAATGACCACGACATCCGGATGCGTCTGAATGACGATGCGGGTTTCCTTTTTATCGACTTCGCGCAAATCTTCGCGGGCGGCGATGGCTTCGCTCACTCGCTCGCCAAGCGGCAACGACTGGGCGATGCGCGTACAGTTGCTGCAAACTCCGCAGAAGTCGGGCAGACCGTCTGTCACGGGCGGCTGCAGGCAGGCCATAGCTTGCGCCAACATGATGGCCAACGTGTATTTGCCCGCGCCGCGCGGTCCTGCCAGGATCAGTGCCGGAGGCATGCGCGACGCCGCGATCGCCTCACGCAGATGGTGCACAGTTGCTGGATTGCCTGCAAATTGGTCGAAGCCCACGTAAACGAGACTAGCAAAGATCGAGGGGAACCGCAGATTTCAAGCGGAGGGCCTTTTTACCGGCTGCGGAAAAACTTAATTCTTTGAAGGGTACGGGCTTTCAGCCCGTACGAAAGTCCATTGCAATGAATCCGGCTTTAGCCGCTGAGGGAGCGATTTCTCGCTTACAGAAACTTTTTCCGCAGTCTGTTTGGCCGCGTTGTCAGCAAATTTGAGAAAAAGGGGCTTCACACGCTGCGGAAAAGTCTAACGCAGCTCGGGGACGAACATCATCGGGTAGCGCGGACGCAGCGTTATCTTGGGCTGTACATCGACGGTTTGGCCCGGCACAAACCGCAGCCTCCACCGCTGCGCGATCGTTGCGAGCATAAGCACGCCTTCCATCCAGGCAAATGCTTCTCCAATACACTGGCGGCCGCCTGCGCCGAAAGGGAAGTAAGCAAACCGGGGGCGGCCAATCTTGTTCTCGGGAAGAAATCGATCGGGATCGAAGCGCAACGGGTCAGGAAAGTATTCCGCGCTGCGTTGGATGATGTATTGGCTGAAGAAGAAATACGTCCCTGCGGGAAAGCGATACGGGCCGAGTTCGACATCGGCGATCGACTGCCGGCCCATGGCCCAGGCTGGCGGATACAGTCGCATCGACTCGGCAAACACCATTTCTGTGTAACGCAGCCGAGGCAGGTCTTCGAGCGTAGGCAAACGGTCCCCGCCTAGCACGGCATCCAGCTCAGCGTGCATACGAGCCTCAGCCTCAGGGTTTTGCGAGAGCAGGTACCACGTCCAGGTGAGCGCGTTGGCTACGGTCTCATAGCCGGCAAGAAAAATGGTGAGCACCTCATCGCGCAGTTGTTCGTCCGTCATGCCGGAGTGATCTGCTTCCTCATCGCGAGACGCCAGCAACATGGAGAGCAGATCGCCATGGTCTACGCCATCCGCACGATGAGCTGCGATCATGCTCTGCACAACTTTATCGAGCCGCGCGCGGGCCCGCCGGAAACGGATAAGGCCTGGCACAGGCCAGTGCAGGTAAGCCTCTGCGCGCGGCAGCGCGATCAGGTAGTGATAGAGCTGCATGATCACATTTACCTGATCGTTGATCTGCAGCACATCGCCGGTCACGTCGGTGTTGAACAGGGTACGCGCCACCACTTCCAGCGCCAGTTGCATCATTTGCGAGGAAAGGTCGATGGGCCGACCTGGCTGCCACTGGCCGCGCATGCGGGCTGCGCGATCGACCATCACGGCTCCGTACGCCTGAATGCGCTGGCGATGAAATGCCGGCGCCGCGATGCGCCGCTGCCGCCGGTGGATCTCGCCGTCACTGGTGATGAGCCCCTCACCGAGCAGAATCTTCATGCGGCGCTGCGTGCGCTCTTTGATAAAAAGCTGCGGCTGATTGATAAGAATTTCGTGGATGAAGTCAGGCTCGTTCACAAATACGATATGCGAGGCGCCGAGACGGTAGTGAGCCATGTGCCCGTAACTCTGCGCGAGATGCTCGAAGAGGGCGATGGGATTGCCGGGCCGAAAAAAGCGGCGCAACAGGTAGAACGGCAGATTCAACCGCAGGCCGGGAGGGAATCGATAGAGCGTTTTCGCAATGGGTGTAGATCGAAGCAAGCGGCCTTTACGTGGTTTTCTCTCAAGGAAAACCACACCTCCTGCTCTTATCAGATCACAGTAATGCTCGCTGCGGCGAGGTTGCGAAAATGCTCTAGTGTAGTGCGTCCCGCCCCTATGGACGCTTATCCCGGGATGTAATCAAACGTCCTAAATCTTACCCTGCCCTGAACTCGGGTGCGGACTCGGGTGCCCCATATCTCGCGCTTGTTGCGAGATGTGGGGAATGGATGGACCTTAGCCGACCAGTCTTTGCAGTGAGTCGAGAGTTTCGGGGAGAGAGTGACTCTTTTCCCACATCTCGCACAAGTACGTGCGAGATATGGGGCACCCGAGTCCGCGGCCACACCCACGACCTACACGATCGTATTTGTGACGTACTACGCTAGTGTAGTGTCCAACAAATAACTGGACAAGACAGATGGAGTAAATGCATACTAAGTCATGCCCCGCTCTGTCCAGCAACTTACTGTTTCTAGAGATCAGCAGGAGCAGATTGAGCTCTGGTTGGCAGCCATGGGAACGCCACAGCAGGTGGCACTGCGATGCCGTATCGTTCTGGCTGCCGCTGCCGGAGAACCTGAGAGGGTGATCGCTGCAAACTTGAAAATTAATCGCAAGACGGTTCGACTCTGGCGGGAGCGTTTCACCACACTAGGATTGCAGGGGCTGTGGGAGATAGCACCGGGTCGCGGCCGCAAGCCGACCTACAACTCGGATCGGATCAAGGCGGTCATCGACACTACCCTGCAATCGAAGCCCAAGGGGAGCACCCATTGGAGTTGTCGAACCCTGGCGGCCAACCAGGGAATCAGTAAGTCGACGGTGAGTAACCTTTGGCGGAGCCACAACCTCAAACCGCATCGCACCAGGACCTTCAAACTCTCGCGTGACCCCAAGTTTCTGGAAAAACTTACCGACGTCGTCGGTCTCTACTTGAATCCGCCAGATAAGGCGATCGTCCTATGCGTAGACGAGAAGAGCCAGATTCAGGCCTTAAACCGCACTCAACCCGGCCTGCCGTTGAAGAAGGGTCGTTGCGGCACGATGACTCACGACTACAAACGAAATGGCACGACCACGCTGTTCGCCGCGCTCGATCTACTGCAGGGTAAAGTCATCGGCGACTTTCACAAGCGGCATCGCCATCAGGAGTTCTTAAGCTTCCTACGGCGCATCGACCGGGAGTTCCCCGGCAAAACCACTCTGCACTTAGTAATGGATAACTACGGCACTCACGGGCACGACAACGTCAAGGCTTGGCTCGACAAGCATCCCCGCTTTGTTATCCACTACGTGCCGACCAGTTGCAGTTGGCTGAACCTAATTGAGCGCTGGTTTGCCGAGCTAACCAACCAACGCATCCGTCGTGGTTCGTTTCTGAGTGTCGATGATCTTGTCACAGCCATTGAAGACTTCCTGACCGCCTGGAACGAGAATCCCAAGCCCTTCGTCTGGACCGCCACAGTTGACTCCATCGTCGCCAAACTCACTCGTTGCCGCCAAACCCTGGAACAGATCCAGCCTGGATGCACTGCCCCGAAGAACCGTAAACGAATGTCCAGCTAATTCGTGGACAGTACACTAGCCATCCCGGTCGATCACGGTCCACGCCTGCTTATCCTGTTGCGGTGATGCGGGGGAGTAGGTGGCGCTCATCCGGTAGCCCTTGCTGTTTGTGCCTGCGACTGGCTGCTCTAACGCAGCGCATCACTAGACGGCAAACGCCCTTTTACTACTTGTACGATGCGCTGATGCACTTCATCAATGCCGCCATTGTTGTCGATTGCGACCACACGCAAAGGCTCACGCGCGGCAATCTCACGATATTTGTCAAACACGCGGCGATAAAACTCTGAGCTCTCCTTTTCAAAGCGGTTCTCATCGCTACCGGTAGCGGCGGCCACCCGATGATTGCGTTGACGCGCCCGAGCGAGGGACGTATCGAAATCGGGTAATAGGAGCAGTGTCAGGTCCGGTTGCAGGCCGCCACACAAGGCGGCATGCAGGGCATGTACGATCTCGCTGCCCAGTTGCCGCCCTCCGCCCTGATAGGCTTCGCTCGAATCCGTGAACCGGTCACAGAGCACAACCTGTCCCGCCTGGAGCGCGGGTTCGATGATCTCGCCGATGGATTGAGCGCGGTCAGAGAACATCAGCCCCAGCTCCGTCATAGAAGAGAGGGCCTGGGTGCGCGAGTCAAGCAGCAGAGTACGAATGCGGTCCCCAATAGGGGTGCCACCGGGCTGACGGGTGGCAGTCACCGCGAATCCATGGGCGTCGAGCCAACCCTTCAGGAAGCGAAGTTGAGTGCTCTTCCCTGAGCCATCCAGGCCCTCGAACGTGACAAAAAAACCTCGTTGCATGCACGGAGTGTACACGTGGTGTATCCATCGTGAGCTAACCGCGGAGCGGGGGAAACGACGCTTGATGTCAGGCCATGACCTGTAAGGCCACGTGAATGGCCGGGTGGCCCATTCAAGCCTGTGCAAGCCCGCCATCGGCTTGAGTGGCTTATCGAAGCCATGACGAAGCTCTAACCCGCCACGACAATATCCGCGATCTCAAGTTCCAGGCCGCCGAACTCCGGATGGACGTTTTGCCGCAGCTTGTAGGCCACGTGGACGACGGAGCCCTGCTCCAGGCCCAGGGCCTTGGTTCGCACCGCCCAATCCCATCCCAGGGCTGCCCAACTGGCGCCACGGGCGCCCTGTGCCAGTTGAAGGCACACATGGCGTTCTTTGATAAGTCGTATCGGCGCCGTGATCCGCGTGTTGTAGGCGACGAACACCGGCTCTACATTGCCATTGCCCAGTGGCTCCAGGCGGCGCAGCCAACCGAAGAGCGTGTCGTTGATTTGATCCAGGGGCAATACGGCATGGCAACGCAGGGTTGGTTCTGCCTCTTCTACGTTGAGACTGGCCCAGGTTTGCAAGTGAGCTCGCAGTTCCGTTACGCGCGAAGCGGGCAAAGAAAAGCCCACCGCGTGGGAGTGCCCGCCAAACCGGGTAAACAGATGCTTGCAACTTTCGATCGCATCGAGCAGATGAAAGCCGGCTACAGACCGGCCTGAGCCGTACGCCTCGCCATTTTCGAGCGCAATCACAATGGCCGGGCGGCGCATGCGATCGACGACGCGAGACGCCAAAATCCCGATAATGCCGCGGTGCCATCCCTCTCCGCCGATCACGACGCAACGGCTGGCGGCAAAGTCGATGTCTTCCTTAAGGCGTCGTTCGATCTCTTCGAGCATGCGGGCTTCGGCCTGTTGCCGCTCGCTGTTCAACCGGTCGAGTTTATGGGCAAGCTCCTCCGCGCGGGCGGGGTCCCGCGTGGTGAAGAGTTCGACCGCATCGGAAGCCACATCCATGCGGCCGGCAGCGTTGATGCGTGGGGCAATGCGGAAGCCCAGGTCGGTCGCGGTCACGGCGCGCTTCGCGGGGTCAAGTTTTGCTACCTGCATCAGCGAGCGCAGCCCGGCGCTCGACGGGCGGCGTAATTGTTCCAGTCCGACGCTCGCGAAAACGCGATTTTCGCCCAGCAGGGGAACCGCGTCGGCCACGGTGGCAATAGCCAGCATTTTGAGAAAGGACGGAAGAATCTTGTCGCGCGTCTTCACCGGATCCCATGCTTCGAGCAACGCCTGCGCGAGCTTGAACGCCACCCCAGCGCCGCAGATATGTTTACATGGGTAGCCGCAGCCGGGCTGGTTGGGGTTGAGCACGGCCAAGGCTTTGGGCAGGCCGGGGTGGCCGGGTACGTCCTGCGGCAGATGGTGATCGGTCACGATGAGGTCGAGGCCCACGGCGGCGGCAGCCTCTGCTGCGGCAAAGTCGCGAATGCCGGTGTCGACGCTGATGACCAGGCGAACCCCCTGCGCGGCTGCCGCGGTGATGACTTCGGCCTGCATGCCGTAGCCCTCGCGTAACCGGTGGGGTACGTGAAAGCGAACATCGCCGCCCAGCATCTCAAGCGCCGTTTTGAGCAGAACGATAGCCGTCGTTCCGTCTACGTCATAGTCGCCGTAGATCAGGATCGGTTCCCGCCCGGCGATGGCTTGCTGCACGCGCGCCACGGCAGTGGCCATGCCATGCATGGCGTAGGGGTCGAGCAGCTGTTCGAAACGGGGATGAAGGAAGCGGTCGGCCTCCTCGGCATTGCGAACGCCACGCTCCACCAGCAGCTCGGCCACGAGCAGCGGTAGTCCAGCGCTCTGCGCGAGGATAGGGGCAGCGGAATCGGCCTGGGGCAGGATCCAGCGAGAAACGGCCGCCGAATGGGGGTGCGTCGAGGCAACGGGAGCCATCACCGGTGGGGTTACAACCAGAGAGTCGATGGATGCTGGGGGCTCAAGACCAGCCGGCGCGGCAGCGTTCACCCTTCTTCGTCATCCTCTTCGTCTTCAAAAACAAACTCGCCAAAGTCTTCTACAAACTCCAGCAGTTGCTGGTATCGCTCGTACCATGGGGTCGTATTTTCGTGCACGAAGAGGATGCCCTGGTGGGCAAAACCGAGCTGGATGTAGCCGATCTTACCGACGTAGTTGACCAGGTACTGCGCCTCGTGCACCTCGGCTGCGGCCTCATCGGGAAAGTTGTCATCGCGAATCTGCTCCAGCAGCATCGCGATATCTTCTTTCTCCAGCATCACTTCGCTCATGGTGACGAACGGCGCGGAGGCGGTCTTGGCCATCTCCACAAAGTCTTTCCAGCTATCGGGATTGTCGTCATCTTCCCACAGGACGGTGGGAAGGTCTTCGGTAATAAAACCAGGCAGGCGGCGCATGGCGTGCCCTTCAATAAAGGCCACCATGTCATCTTTGAGAGAGAGCAAATCGTCAGGGTGCATATCAGCGTCTCCTATTGTCGCAGATGCAAGGCCCGGTGCGTGTTTGCCGCGCTCGTAGCGCTTGCCCCGCCGCCATGCGGTCCGCGAAGGATAGCACCAGTTCGGATGCAAAGGCCAATGGGTGCGCCTTGCCGGAGGAATGTTTCAAATATGCTATAGTCCGGTCTAGATCACATGATTTTTTCGCGGGAGTACGTCCAATATCTGGCGCGTCAAACGGTCAGCCAATTGATCGATGCCAAGATGATTCGGACGGGTAAAGTTGCTGTGGTGGCCGAGCGGGTCCACGCCGCCATTTTTGAAGAGCTGTCTTTGGAAGACCGCATCAACGAAGAAGTGCGTGTGATTCTCGATGCCTATCAGGAAGACATGCGCCGCAGCGGCGCCAGCTATGCCGAGATGTTCAAGAAGGTAAAGCAGGAGCTGGCGAAGAAATATAAGGCGGTCCTGTGAGGCTTTCTCGCGACAAACTCAACAAGCTGGCGCACGTGGTAGCCGACTCGCTTGCCGAGACCGACGAATGCGAGTTTCTGGAAGACCGGAACACCATTCGCCAGGAAGCGCGCAAGGCGCTCGAAAAGATACTGACGGATGAAATGAAGATTGACCAGGCGGCGCGCCTGAAGATTGCCTCGCAACGCAAGATCATTGCCGAAGGCAGCCAGGAATGGGACATTCTTTACCGCAAGTATTACAACGACGAGGTCCGGAAGCTGGGCATTTGAGCCCTGGCCAGGTTGCTGGCCTGCTGAATGCGGTCCCTTTGATATACTTGGGTTTGTTGACGCCTTCTGGTGTCGACCCCTGCCTCAACCCATCGTGGCGTCATGGTGTAATTGGTTAACACGCCGCCCTCTCAAGGCGGAGAGTTCGGGTTCGATCCCCGATGACGCTACCAAGCAAAGCTTGATACAACCCAAAGTCAAAACTCCGGCGTGCGCTCGCGAGCATTTGCAGCTTCGTCTGCAGATAACTGCATGAAGATAACCAACGTGCCCGTTACTCAAGTTACGCATGGCGCGGCCGTACTGTTCGACGAAGGGCACGGGCCGCCGAGCCGCGGCGAGCGTCAGCCCATACGTGACACCATTACAATGAATCCGGCTTTATAGGCCGCGGAAAGGGTTCTTGGCTCAATGATTTTGCACCGCGATCACGTTAGGTAGGGCATGGCTTTAGCCATGCCACATAAACCACTACACCCGATGGCCTTTAGGCCCTGAGGTACGCTTTTCCCCCAGGCTAAGACATGCCTCAGTGGCTGAAGCCGGCTTCCGAACTGAATTGTCATCTCGCCTGCCCCGGCCTGCCGTGGGACCGGAGCGTTAGCGAAGTGGAGAGATCTGCGGTTCTACCAGTCTGGGCAGCGATCCCGCGTGAAGATTCGCAACCGTGAAGAGTCGTAACGAGGACGTTACGGTTTCTAGAACTATACTTTTGCGTCACGTACCAGGCTGATGTGAAATTTGCTGCGATCTCCGCGATGTTTCGCTACGAAGTATTCCAGCGGCTCACCATCCTCGAGCAGACCAACGCTCGTTAACAGAAGCGCCGGGCTTCTCGGCCGCAAGTTGAGTAGCTTGGCGTCGGCAGCCTCGAGTGCGATCGCTTCCACGGTGCGATGGCCTTGCGCGATGACCAGCCCGAATTTCCGGGCCAGCAACTCGTAGAGAGATTGGTTCGTCAGATCTTCGCTCACCAGGCCCGGACATTTGCTTTCCGCAATGTAAGTCACGACCAGTACTTCAGGCTCATCATCAAGGAAGCGAAGCCGGTTGAGCATAATGACAGGAACACCTTCTTTAAGCTTCAGCGCTTCCGCGACCTCGCCGTTAGCCGGTTCCACTCTGAGATCGAGAACACGCGTAGCAGGCTTCTGTCCTTTCGATACCGCGTCTTCATAGAAGCCCCGCAGATTTTGCATGAGGCTCCCGTCGTAGGTGGGATACGCGACTGCGCTACGTTTTCCGCTCTGCTTGGTGATTAAGCCTTTGCGCTCCAGATCGGCCATCGCCTGGCGAACAACGGTCCGGCTAATCCCCAGCTTTTCACAGATTTCCTGCTCGCTCGGCATGAGATAGCCGGGTACCAGTTCTTTCGCCTTGATCCTCTGTTCAACATAGCTACTCAATTGAAAGTAGTAGGGGATCGGGCTATTGTGGTTGACGATTCCGGGACTGTCGAAAAAAACTTGCTCCATGGCTGTTCTGCTGTCATCCTATCGTGGCACTATGCGGCACGGTTATCCGGGCATGATCGGAACGCGGGGAGAGGGACGTGAGACGAGCCGACGTGCACAAGGCCCTGATTCAACCTGTGTTGCGTGACCAAGCGCTCCTGAAGGATATCGCAAAAGCTAACAGCAGCGATGATGGGTTCCGGCTTTGGTGGTTGGGCCAAAGTGGTTTCCTTCTGCAATGGAACGGCCGTCACCTGCTTCTCGATCCCTATCTCTCCGACTCTCTGGCCCGGAAATATGCAACCACGCCAACCCCGCATACACGGATGACAGCGCTGCCCGTGGAACCTGGAAAGCTCAGCTTTATCGACATCGTAACGTCCAGCCATATTCATACCGATCACCTCGATGCCGAGACCCTCCTTCCGCTGTTCAAGTCGAATCCACATCTGATACTGCTCATTCCTGAAGCGGAGCGCGACGCCGTCGAAACAAAACTGTCGACCCGGTGGCCCGCGACCCTGGGCCTGGCCACCCTGGGTCCGGCCACCCTGGGTCTCGATCAGGGGGAGAGTAAAGTGATCCATGGCTTCCGAATCAACGCCGTGGCGTCCGCTCACGAGACGGTGGAGTTTGATTCGGCGGGCAGGTGCCGGTTCCTGGGGTATGTGATTGAGTTTGGAAAATGGACGATCTATCACAGCGGAGATACGGTCTTGCATCCTCGTCTGGCCGAAAGCCTGAGGCCATATCGGATAGACGTTGCGCTTCTCCCCATCAATGGCCGCGCTGCTGAAAGGGGAGTTGCCGGCAACTTGTCTGCCCGCGAAGCGGTGTGGCTGGGACGGGAGGTCAACGCGCGCACAATCATCCCATGCCATTACGAGATGTTTGCCTTCAACACGGCTCCTGTAGAAGATTTCGTTGCTGCGGCCAGTGAGGCAGGGCAAAGCTGCCAAGTGCTTCGCTGCGGCGAGAGGTGGGAAAGTTCGCGGGTGCCACCCTCAAGCGCTCACTAGTGTAGTGCGTCCCTCAGATGGACGTTTATCCCGGGATGTAATCAAGCGTGCTAAATCTTACCCTGCCCTGGACTCGGGTGGATGGACTCGGGTGGATGGACTCGGGTGCCCCATATCTCGCGTTTGTTGCGAGATGTGGGAATTGATGGACCTTAGCCGACCAGTCTTTGCAGTGAGTCGAGAGTTTCGGGGAGAGAGTGACTCTTTTCCCACATCTCGCACAAGTACGTGCGAGATATGGGGCACCCGAGTCCTCACCCGAGTCCGGGCTAGACAAGATCCTTGAAGTTTGACACTGTTTTTTCCCGATGCTATGGTGAAAAACGCTGTAATCATAGCATGACAGAGATTCAGGAGCGCAATGTACCTCCTCGGCATTGATCTAGGCACGACCGCGACCAAAGCTGCTCTTTACGACTTGAGCGCGGGCCTCGTGTCCGAGGGCCGGGCTGAGGTTACCTTGCACTATCCGCAACCGGGTGCTGTCGAGCAGGAGATGGATGACTTTTACCGGTCTGCCGCGGTAGCCATCCGCCAATGTATGGATTCGTGCCGAGTCGATCCGTCGCAAGTGGGCGGGCTGGCGTTCGACAGCCAAATGGCGGGAATTGGGGCGATCGACGAGAATTTTCGGCCCGCCGCACGGTTTGATTCCTGGCTCGACTCGCGTTGCCAGCCCTACATCGAACATATCGACAGGCACTTCGCAGACCGCGTAACCGCCTTAACGGGCTGCCCTCCAACCTGCAATCACGGCCCGAAGATGTTGTGGTGGGCCAACGAACGGTCGGCGGACTACGAACGCATCGTCAAATTCGTTACCCCTAGTTCCTACGTAGCGGGCCGAGCGGTCAAGCTGCGGGCGGAAGACGCCTTCATCGACCCCACTTTTTTGCACTTTACGACGGTGAGCGATGCCAGGGCCGGCACCTGGTCGCGGGAACTGTGCAGTTCGCTCGAAATCGATGCCCAACGGCTGCCTAAAGTTGTTGACCCATGGACCGTGATTGGTGAACTGAGCGCAGAGGCAGCCAGAGATTTCGGCCTGCGGGCAGGCACGCCGGTGGCAGCGGGCTGCGGTGACACCGCGGCGGGTGCTCTGGGGGCAGGGGTGGTAAAGCCAGGAATGCTGCTGGATACAGCAGGAACGGCCTCTGTATTAGCTTGCTGCACCGACCGGTTCGTCGCGGACACGCGTCACCGGGCCTTGATCACCATGCGCTCTGTCATCCCAGGAATCTGGAATCCGCTGGCCTACGTTGGCGGCGGCGGGTTAGCGCTGCAGTGGTACGGCCAGGAGTTCTCCAACAACCCGAACAACCCCAACAATCACTACCCCGACGGCAATACCGAGGAACTCTACCACGAGCTATTCGCGAGCGCTGTTGAAGCGCCACCGGGGTGCGACGGCCTGCTATTTTCGCCCCATCTGGGCGGCCGCATCTGCCCGGCAGGCCCGGAGATGAGAGGCGCTTGGATTGGGTTCTCCTGGGCGCACACGCGGAAGCATTTTTCTCGAGCCATTCTCGAAAGCATCGGTTATGAGTACGCATGGTATCTACGGATTCTGCGTGGGCTTTCGCCGGAACTGAACCTAATCGAAGCGCGGGTGATCGGCGGAGGAGCAAAAAGCGAGAGTTGGAATCAGATTAAGTCCGATATCCTCGCAGTTCCCTACGAACAACTCGCGCGTAAGGAATGCGCAACCTGGGGCAGCGCGATGATTGCAGGCAAGGCTGCCGGACTGATCACCGACTTAGCCGAGACGGCAACGGCCCGGGCTCCTTTGGGGGGAAAGGTGCTGTTACCGAACCCCGCCTTGCGTGCTACCTACGACGCGGCGCTCGAGCGTTATTTGTGCTGGCAGCTAAGACTCAAGACCGGATTCGAGGCTCATGAAAAACGAAATTAGAGTTTGCCTGGTGGGGGCCGGCCGCGCCGGCCAGGTACACGCGGAGTCATTGACGCAACACATCCCGGAGGGAAGACTCGTAGCCATCGTAGATCCGAACCACGCCGCTTTAGAGAAGACGGGTGATCGGTTCGGAGTCGACTCTCGATTCAGCTCACTCGTTGAGGCCATCGACCGGGTCGCGTTCGAAGCCGTAATCATTACCACGCCGACATTCACGCATCGCGAACTCGCAATGACCGCGGCAGCACACGGGAAGCATATCTTCTGCGAAAAGCCGATGGCGCTGACCATTGAAGAATGCGACGAGATGATCGCGTCAGCCGAACGAAACGGCGTGCTGTTGCAACTTGGCTTTATGCGGCGTTTCGATCCCGACTTCGAGTCGGCGGCGGCCCGCATTGAAGCCGGAGAGATCGGCAAGCCCATGCTGATTAAGTCGCTGACCCACGGGCCGGGGTTGCCTCCGGCCTGGGCTCGCGACCTTAAGACATCGAACGGCATGCTGGCGGAAGTGAACAGCCATGATTGGGACGCGACACGGTGGCTGGCAGGCTCCAACCCTGAACGCGTATACGCCGAGGTTTCGAACTTCAAGGGCGCAAAGCACGGCGTAGATACTCCGCACTTCTATGACACGGCCCTGGTGAGCGTTCGCTTCGAGAGCGGAGCGCTGGGGTCCATCTCCGGCATTTGTCCATGCGATTACGGTTACGACGCACGCGTTGAGATTGTCGGCGAGAAAGGACTGTTGCAGATCGGAGACGTTCGCGGGCAATCCGTCGTGGTCTGCACCGATCGGGAGCGCGGGCTGGTGACTCCGATCTTTCGCTCCTGGCCGGAACGTTTCCGTTCGGCGTACGTGCGGGAGATGAAGTATTTCCTGGGGTGCATGCGCACGGGCACACAGCCACGTGTGAACGGGCACGACGGACGGTGGGCAGTGGCCGGAGTTCTAGCCGCCACCAGGTCCTTCCAGCAGGAGCGCAGTGTGCGCATCGCAGAAGTACTCGACAACGTAACCGACACTGTAGCCGCGGTGGAGGAGGCGAACTGATGTTAGCGGCGGTTTATCACGGCCCAGAGGACCTAAGAGTGGAACAATGGCCCACGCCGTCGGCGGCCGCGGACGAGATTGTGTTGCGCATGGAATATGCGAGCATCTGCGCCACGGATCTGCGCATTATCAAGGGCGGTCACCGCAAGTACGGCCCGGGGACCGTTCGCGTTCCGGGCCATGAAATGGTAGCTAGAATCGCCGAACTCGGTAGCAAGGTGGGTGGCGGCTATCGCATTGGGCAACGCGTGTTCGTTGCTCCCAATGTGGGCTGCGGCCGTTGCCTGCAATGCAGGCGCGGCCAGAACAACCTGTGCGCAAACTATAAGGCGCTGGGCATCACGATGGATGGCGCCTTCGCGGAATTCATCAGGCTTCCGGCAGCCTTTCTTGAGCAGGACAACCTGATTTGCGTCGACGAGGTGATGGACGGCGCGGCGATCGCTCTGGCGGAACCGTTTGCTTGCGTGCTTCACGGCCAGGACGCGCTCAGTGTTAGCAGCGAAGACGTGGTCCTGATCATGGGTCCCGGCCCTATCGGAATCATGCATGTCATCGCGGCGAAAGCGGCCGGAGTCAAGAAGATCGTGGTGAGTGGGAAATCGACGGAGCGTCTGCAGATGGCTAGGTCGGCGGGCGCACACCGGGTGGTGAATGTTCGCGAAGAGCCTCTGCGGGAAGTGATAGCCGCGGAAACGGAAGGACGGGGAGCCGATGTAGTCGTGGTCGCGGCAGGAGTCTGCGAGGCAATGGAAGAAGCCCCGGCACTCGCAGCCATTCGGGGTCGCATCAACCTGTTTGCCGGTCTTTCGAGCACCGGCACCGGAATCTCGCTCGACGCCAACCTGATTCATTACAAGGAGCTGATCGTCACCGGCACCACTGGCTGCAGCACGGACGACTGCCGGCGTTCGATGGAGATGATCCGTTCAGGCACAGTGGATCTCGCTCCTTTGGTGAGCGCCCGCTACGGACTGGATCGTGCGATGGAGGCAGTGAACGCCGTGCGCACGGGGAATGTACTCAAAGTAGTTCTGCACAATCGTGGCCAGGAGGATTTGTGAAATTACGACCGTACGCATACCCGATCTTCCCGCTCAATGGCAATACCGCGTCCTTCGACAACCACATCGAGCGTCGACTCTCCGCCCTGCAGAACAAGTTTGCGGATCGAGAAGCTTTCCAGGCGATGCTGGATTCGGGCGATCCGTTGGTCTATGAGGTCTATGAGAACCGCCGCCCTGAGGCCCCCGGCGAGTTGGCGAGCGGCTTGTCCATCATTCATCCCGGACAGGTGGGCAAAGAATATTTTATGACCAAAGGGCACTACCATCAGGTACGCGACACTGCGGAAATCTATTACTGCCTACAAGGGCAGGGCGTTCTCTTGATGGAGAACGAGGCGGGGGAAGTATCTGTCGAGGAACTCCGGCCCGGCCATGTGACCTATGTGACCCCACGCTGGGCCCATCGCTCCATTAATACGGGTGCAGACGACTTAATTACATTCTTCGTCTATCCCGGGCACGCCGGACACGATTACGCCGCCATGGATGCCGTCGGCTTCCGCAAGCGGCTTCTGGAGCAGAACGGCATCCCGACAGTGGTCGACAACATCCATGCTCCCAACATCCATACTCCCAACATCCATACTCCGGGCAAGGACGGTGACGTTCCATGGAGCCGGACCTAAAGACATACCGAGTTCTTGTGACACCTACGACCTTCGGATTGTATGATGAGCGGCTTCGTCAGGAATTGGAGTCGGCCGTGGGCGAGGTGATCTACAACCCACGCGGGCGCGCGCTCACGTCGGAGGAGTTGCGACAGCAGTTGCCCGGTTGCGATGGGCTGATCGCGGGGTTGGACCGCGTTGACTACGCGGCGCTTGAATCGGCCGACAGGCTTAAAGTCATCGCACGCTACGGTGTGGGCGTGGACAATGTAGACCTCGACGCGGCGGCGAGAAAAAGCATCACGGTGACGAATACACCCACCGCCAACTCCGTTTCCGTAGCCGAGCTCACCATCGGTTTGCTGCTTTCGCTGGCGCGATCCATTCCCCAATCGTCCGCGTCGGTTCGAGACGGCCAATGGCCGCGGCTCTATGGCAAGGTGCTGGCAGGCAAGGTCGTCGGCCTGATTGGTTTTGGAGCTGTCGGGAAGGAGGTGGCCCGGAGACTGCAGCCTTGGCAGACGACTCTGCTGGCTTACGATCCCTTCGGAGACAAGAGTCTTGCGTCTAAGTTGGACGTGCGGCTGGCGGAACTCGAAGAGGTGGTTCGTGAAGCGGATTTCCTGTTGTTGCACGCGCCCTTGCTGGCCGAGACCCGGCAGATGGTCAATGCGGATTTTCTCTCCCGCACGAAACCGGGAGCCTGCATCGTCAACGCTGCGCGGGGAGAGTTGATCGACGAACACGCACTCCTTGCCGCCCTGGACTCGGGCAAATTGGGCGGGGCCGCATTGGATGTTTACTGTGAGGAGCCGCCGTCGGCAAACAGCCCTCTACGCCGTCACCCGCGGCTGATTGCAACCCCGCATTGTGGAGCCCATACCGACGGTGCAGCCGACGCCATGGGGTGGCAGTCGTTGCAGGATTGTATTGCTGTTCTTCGGGGACAAGCCCCGCTTCATCCCGTACTTACCCAAGGAGCGTCCGCATGAGACCTTCCCCTTTACCGGAACCCAAACGGATGTATTTTCTGGGCGTGAGCACGCGCCAGTCTTCGATCATGAAAGTCTTTCCGCTCTGGATGGATCATTTGCAGAGACCGGAGGTCTCGCTCGAAGGGGTAGATCTAAAACTCCACGACGATCCTGAGAATTATCGCCGCGCCGTCACGCAAATCAAGAATGATCCCCACTGCCTCGGAGCACTCGTCACCACGCACAAGATCAATCTGCTGAAGGCCGCGCGCGACCTGTTTGACTACCTCGACCCCCTGGCCCAGCTCAGTGGAGAAGTCTCCTGCATTTCCAAACGAGAAGGGCGGCTGGAAGGCCACGCCAAAGACCCCATCACCGGCGGCATGAGCTTCGACGCTTTCATCGAGCCCCACTATTTCGCAACCACCGGCGGCCATGTTCTCTCGCTGGGAGCGGGAGGTTCCGCGACCGCACTGATACTGCATTTCAGCCGAGTTACCAGAGCCGGCGACCGCCCGCGCAAGGTGCTCATCGTCAACCGTTCTCCAGGCAGGCTCGAGGAGCTTCGAAGGATGGTGGCATCCCTGGAGTTGGATATCGAGTTCGAATATTACTGCCAACAAGATCCACGACTCAACGACGAGTTGATGAATGCTTTGCCTTCAGGATCGCTGGTGATCAATGCGACCGGCATGGGTAAGGACCTGCCTGGATCACCGATCACCGATGCGGGCAAGTTTCCGGTCGACGGCGCCGCGTGGGAGCTGAACTACCGTGGTGAACTCCAATTCCTTCACCAGGCGCTTGCCCAGCGCGAGAAGCAAAACCTTATCGTGGAAGACGGGTGGGTCTACTTCCTCCACGGTTGGACACAGGTGATCGCGCAGGTTCTGGACATTCCGATCGATGAACCCTGTTTCAACCGTCTGGCGGCGATAGCCGAAGTGATTCGGCCACCTGCGTCGACTGGGCTCCTATCGGGCGGTCGCCTTAGTAGAAGATAGATCGCGTACAGCCTATTCCCGCTCGCAGCGAATGAGGCCAATGAGGACCGGGAGGTCTTATGGGACATCGGATCGAGAAACCAGCTCTTCTGCCGGTTTACTTCACCGCAGAGCCGGATGAAGAGTTCAACCAGCAACTTGCAGCGCTGCATCGCCTGTTCGAAGACGTGGCGGAATTCCTGGAGCCTGCCCCTCTGGGATCGGTCGTGCCGGATGCGGCCGACGCGGTCGTTCTGCCCCAGGTGCTGGGCGCGGCCTATCGGAGTATGCCGGAACTGAAAGCAATCCGGATCCCGCTGCTGATGATCACTTCTGAGTTCGGAACCGTCTCTATGTGGGACTGGGAGATTGCCGCGTATATGCGGTCGGAAGGAATCGCTTCGCTAGCGCCCAACAGCCTCGAGCAAGCCAGGAAAATGTGCCGGGGTCTGGGAGTCAAGCGCCAACTTCGCAAATCAAAATTTCTGGTTTTCCAGGACAATCCCGGAGCAGGTTTCCAGGCCGGCATTTTCAAACGATTCTACTGGTGGGAGGACGAGTGTACGCAACGGATCTGCGCGAAGTTCGGCATCCAGATCATGAGAAAAAGTTTTAAAGAGCTGGGCGAATCCGCTCAGGCGATTGGCGATGCGGAAGCGCAGGCGGTCGCCGATGCCCGCAAGGTTCCGTTGCAAGGAGTATCGTCGCGCGGCTATCTGAGTGCAATCAAGCTCTACCTGGCAGTCAAACACGAACTGGACGCGGATCCTATGATCCAGGCGGCCGGCATCAACTGCCTGAACGAATCGCATTTCTCCGACACCACTCCTTGTCTCGCATGGAACCTTCTGTATGAGGAAGAGAGGCTGATCTGGGGCTGCGAAGCGGATACGATGTCCATGCTGACCAAGCTCATCCTGCACCGGTCACTGGACGTGCCGATCATGATGACCAACTTATACCCGTTTATTCTGGGCCAGGCGGCGCTCAAGCATGAGCGCATACCATCTTTTCCCGTTGTGCCCGAGCCGGAAAATTGCATTCTGTTAGCACATTGCGGATATCTCGGTGTGTTGCCGCAATCGTTTTCCACGGAATGGAACCTGAAGCCGAAAGTGCTGGCGATCGTGAACGATAATGCAACCGCTATTGATGCACGGCTTCCCGAGGGTCCCATCACTCTTGCGAAGCTGCATCCCAAGCTCGATCGGATGAGCGTGGCCGAAGGAGAACTCGAATTCTATGCGCAGTATCCGGACTCTCACTGCAGGAACGGAGCAGTGATTCGGGTGAAGAACGGTCCCGCGCTGGTGCGGTCTCTGGCTTCGCATCACTACCTGCTCACGACCGGCCACAATCAAGGCGATATTCAGATGCTTGGAGATATTCTCGACTTTTCAATCGAAGCTCTTTAAAGCATTTTCGCAATTACTGTGGTGCGATAAGAGCAGCCGACTGGAGGACGGATACTGGGGCTTCGGTGGTTGAAAAGCTCCGAACAGCATGGGTAAGATAAGCACCGCTGGGGTTCTTCGACTGCGCGCCACCAAGCGCCGTGGCACGCGCACAATCTGTGTAGGCGCTCCGCTCAGAATGACGATTTTTTGTGGGTTTGGAAGAAAACTTCCCCATAAGTTAGCGCTTATGGGATTTCATGGGCTGCTGAGTCGTCCCTGCGGGACTTGATCCTGTTGCGTACCCTACTCAGGATTTCATGGGCTATTTTCAGCCGGCCCTCCGGGGCTGCGCCGGGGCCGGTCGGGGCTGTTTGGGTGTGGCCCCAGTATCAGTCATACTCACACCTAGTGTAGTCCGTCACAAATACGATCATGTATGTCGTGGGTGTGGCTTTAAGGATTTTGTCTAGCCCAAGACTCGGGTGTGGACTCGGGTGCCCCATATCTCGCACGTACTTGTGCGAGATGTGGGACAAGAGTCACTCTCTCCCCGGAACTCTCGACTCACTGCAAAGACTGGTCGGCTAAGGTCCATGAATTCCCCACATCTCGCAACAAGCGCGAGATATGGGGCACCCGAGTCCATGGCAGGGTAAGATTTAGGACGCTTGATTACATCCCGGGATAAACGACCATCTGTGTGGCGGGCTACACTAGTCTAAAGCCGGATTTATTGCAATGGAATTACGTACTGGCTAGACTAACGCTCGCTGCGGCGAGGCCGGTCTACACCGATTGCGAAAATGCTATAGCCGGAGGATGAAAGTGAAAGTTGGAATTGATAGTTATTGCTACCATCGCTTTTTCGGAGAAGTCTATCCCCAGCAGTCGCCACCGCCGCGCCGGTTTTCGCTCGAAGATTTTCTATCACGGGCCAAAGAGCTTGAAGTAGACGGCGTGTCTCTTGAGTCGTGCTTCTTTCCGCGCTTTGACGCAAGTTACCTTACAAGTATCAAGAGCCTCCTCGACGAATATGGGTTCGACCGTGTTTATGCGTGGGGACATCCGGATGGCCTCGAAGGCGGGTCGAACGAAGAAGCTTACGACGACATGGTGCGCAGTATCGAGCGCGCCAAGACAATCGGGGCGAACGTCATGCGGGTTGTTGGCAGCAGCCTGATGTTTCGTAATCAACCGCATCGGCCGCAGCTCGAACGGCTCACCCGGATGTTCTCCGATGCGGTGAAAATTGCCGAGAAATATGACGTTCGCCTGGCGGTGGAGAACCACATCGACTTCACCTCCGATGAAATGCTCGACCTGATCACCGCGGTCGATTCTCCCTTCCTGGGGATCAACTTCGACACAGGGAATTTTGTGCGGTTACTGGATGATCCAATCAAAGGAATGGAGAAGCTTGCCAAGCACGTTTTCGCGACCCACATCAAGGACCTGAAGCCGCAAAAGGGTGTGGCCGCCGACGAGTGGTATTTCTTCTCGTGTACGCCGGTCGGGGAGGGAATTGTTGACAACCTGCAATTGGCAAGACTGCTGTCCCGGGTGGGATACCAGGGTTTTCTGGCGGTCGAGATCGACTTTTTGCATCCCGATTACTTCGAGGACGAGGACAAGGCGGTGGCGCAAAGCGTTAGCGAGTTGAAGAAGATAGCCGCGGCAGTGGAAATAGAAAGCCGCGCGGCCAAGATCTGAAATTTGAGATCTGATCGGCAGCAGAGGCATTGGCGCCAAATTCATGGGTAACCCATCCTTCGCAAAAAAGCGAAGGATGGCGCACCCGCGTGTTTGTTGCACCGCCGCCAGGCGATGTCTGTCCTGATTGCGTAATCGCAAACTTTTATGTTGCCATCCTATCAGCATAGGTTGTAAAACAGGCTCAAGGTCGCGGGGTATCGCGAAACCGATTGGCTCACGTATGCACCGGAGAAGTTTCCTATTCGCGACGGGAGGAATCCTGGTCGCGTCTGCTCTAAAGCTCGGAGCAGAGCATCACGTGATCTCTGCGGAACCGCTCATCGTTGAATCCGAATTAGGATCGCTCACCGGACACTACACGCCTGTAGAAGATTTCTACATCCGCAACCATTTCGCAGTCCCGGATGCGGCGGCGGGTTCGCTGGTTGTTGAAGGCGAGGTAGAAAAGCCCGGCAAATTTACCCTGGATCGTTTCGCGGCCATTACTCAGCGAGAACTCGGTGCTGTGCTTGAGTGCGCGGGTGGGCCGCTACGCGCCAGCACTCTGACCAGCGCCGGCCTTTGGCGAGGCTGGCCCCTTGCGGAGATTCTTGCCCTCACGTCTCCTCGACCCGCTGCGCGCTACGTTCACCTCATCGGAGGCGACGGTTTCTCTCGCAGCGTCCCGCTGGCGCGCGCGCTCAAGGATGGGCTTCTCGCTACCAGCTTGAACGGGCGCCCGCTGGGACGCAATCACGGCCGTCCGATGCGTGCGCTTTTTCCCGGCTGGTATGGCATGGATTCTGTGAAATGGCTCGGCAAGATAGTCGTCGCCGATACGGCCTTGCCACCAGTAGGTGCGTCTTACTTGCAAAGCACAAGGTTACCGGGCGGCGCCGTTGACCTCGAGCCTTTGCCAAAGATCCAAGTGAAATCCATCATCACCGCTCCTGCGGATGGAACCGTCCTGCCAAGAGGCACGGTCGACGTGCGCGGTCTTGCATGGTCGGGTTCGGCAAAGATATCAGATGTGCAAGTAAGCGCCGATGGCGGATCGTCATGGCAACCCGCCACGGTCTCGGGTGGCGGCAACACCTACGATTGGGCTCAATGGCAGATCTCTTTTGCGCTCGACCGCCCGGGCGTCGTAAATCTGGTTGCAAAGGCCACTGACGATGTCGGCAATACTCAACCCGAGAAATGGGACCCGCGCCGCGCAGATCTCTATGCCTATAATGTTTGGCACCGCATCCGTTGCGTTTTGTTGTAGCCGGAGGAAAACGTGGTCAGTAGATCGAGGTTGCCGGGTGTGTTCGCTCTCTTCTCCTTGGCCATGGCATCGGCATTGACGATCCAGACGACCCAATCGTGGGGCACAGAGGCTCCAGGCGCAGCGGATTGGAGCCTCAAGGGCGATGGAATGGTGTGCTGTCCCTGTCACGTTCCTTGCCCCTGCCGGCACAACAGCAAGCCGAGTTATGGCCATTGCGAGTCCACGCTCTACCTGCGGATCAAAAAAGGCTATTACAAGGGCGTGAATCTCGACGGCCTCCAACTGGTCGAGACGGGTGGCATGTGTGCGACCCACTATGAGAGGCTCTCGGCCCTCTACTTCGACTCGTCCGAAAGTGCGGCGCGACGAGAAGCCTATATGAAGTTAGTTGCGAGCCTTTCAAACTTTCCTCTGGAGTTCCCTCATGTGGAATTGGTAACGCTTCATTCGCAAGTGACGGATGAGCACCTGTTCCACGTCTCCATTCCAAACATCCTCGAGCTCATTGTCGATCGTAACTGGGGACTTGCCTCGCCTCCCATGCCGGTGGTTGCGGCCTCCGATCGGTTCGCAAACACCATCCAATATGTCGAGAACATTACTTATCGCATGCATGACGATCAGGCAGGATTGAACTTCGACTATAGTCGGCGGCAAGCGAATTATCGATCGATCGATCTGACGTCTCGCGATTATCAGACCAAATCCATGCTGGTCCAATTTGTGGACGGCGCCGGATGGTTCTCTGCGCAGCAGATGGAATTGATCAGAGCGCAGCATCTTCCATTGCCTGACCTCGACAAAATTCGCGATACGGCAATCCGCCTGAAAACTGCACGCGAGGCACACTGATGCGACACCGGGCAAGGTTCGCGTTCGCTCTGCTGCCTTTCACGATGGCGTTTATTCTAACGAAGCAAACCCCCGCTCAAACAAACGACGCGTTGCTTAAGCAGGGCCAGCGTGCGCTCCAGGCCCAGGACTTCGGGCGTGCGACCGAGGCCTTTCGGCAATTGGTTCAGCGGGCCCCTACGGCCGAGAACTATGAAAATTTAGCGAGCGCCGAAGGGCAGGCCGGTCAGCTGCGCCTCTCTATCGCGCATCTTCAACAATCCATCCGTCTAGGCAACCGCACAAGCCGTGTTTATAACAATCTTGGTCTTCTATGCATGCAGGCGCAAAATTCCGCCGCCGCAATCGAAGCGTTTCGCCAGGCGGTTGCACTGGATCCGGCGAATCTCTCCTCCCACTACGGTTTGGGACTGGCTCTTATGGCTTCGGGCGAACCTGCTGCTGCGGCCGACCGAGTGAAGCAGACGCTGGAACAGGCTCCTCAAGATCCGCGCCTCTGGGCTCTTCTGGTGGAAGCTGAGTTTGCCTCCGGCCGCTCCGCGGACGCACTGGCTTCTACGCAGAAAGCGCGCAAAAACATTCCTAACGACCCCCGCCTGGAAGTCACGCTCGCGACCATTTGCCTCCGCTTTCGAGCTGCCCAACGCGCACGCGAGCTGCTGGAAGACGCCAGTGAATCAACGCCGAACAATCCCGAAATTGCTCTCCTGCTCGCCAAGGCCAGCTTGATGGCGGCGGAACCCGTCGAGGCCGTGGCCGTTCTCCAGGGCATGGCTCCCGCGGATCGAAAGGGAACGGAAAGGCTGCTGCTCCTGGGAGAGGCTCGCGCGTTGTCGGGGGAATTGGACAAAGGCGCAGACGATTTACGTCTTGCTCTTCACGATGAGCCCAACAATCCTCAATGCCTATCGGCCTACGCGTGGGTACAGAATCTCACCGGCCATCACGAAGAGGCCATTGCGACTCTTACAAAGGCCCGTTCGATCCTCCCCAAAGCCCCCTGGATCCCTTATCGCATCGCAGTGAGTTACTACTTTTTGAAAAACTACCGGCAAGCAGAAAAGGCCTGTGACGACGTCGTGCAACTCGATCCCAAGTACGCTCCCGTCTACTTCGTGCGCGGACTTTCGAGACTCAAGCAAAACAATTTTGAAGGAGCTCAAGGTGATTTTTCCCAAGCCGTCACCTTGGCCCCGGACAATGCCCTCTTCCATCGCGAGCTCGCGATGGCACTCTATGGCCGTGGAAAGCCGCTCCCTGCGAATCAAGAGTTCGATATCGCGTTGCGATTGGATGCTAAGGATGCGGAGGGTTATTTCTGGCGCGCCAAATCAATGGAAGCCTTGGGGGAGAAGGAGAAAGCGATCGCGGATTTGAACACAGTGGTAAGCCTGAATCCAGGTTATACGGCTGCCTATGCGGAACTGGCGGATCTGTACAACGGAACCGGCCGTCCAGAAAAAGCTGCGGCTGTTTTGGCTCAACAAAAGCAGCTCGGCGCCTCCCCCCAACCCTCGGGAGACGATACACTCCAGCGCAGTTTGCCGGACACCGCGCCTTAAGGCTCCTGTACTTCTCAAGGCCTTGAAACGGTGTTGAAAATCGTCTTGGCCCCTGAATTTGTGGTCATTGGAAACTTTTACGTTGCCATCCTATCAGCACAGGCTGTAAAAAGGTGTAGTTCGGCTGGAATTGAAATGCATATTTTAAAGGCTGAAATCATTCTTCCTTCGTCCAACCAGACACCGAATGAGAAATGAAATGGAAGCAAAACTGGAAGCCTTTTCAGTGATGAAAGCCGGATTCTCAGGACGAGGGGTTTAATTCGGAGTGGAAATGAAGCTGAACGCAAGACAGTCTTTGATCATGGGGTTGGCTTGGATTCTATTGTCATCGGCCGTACTAGCTCAAAGCACTGCTGCGCAGCTCCGGGCAAGTGACCCGCAAACAGCAGAGGATATCTTCAGTAAGTCAAACCTGGTCGCCTGGTGCATCGTCCCTTTTGACGTTCGACATCGTGGACCGGTTGCGCGAGCGGAAATGCTCAATCAACTAGGAATTACGAAGCTGGCCTATGATTGGCGCACGGAACACATCCCCACCTTTGACGCCGAGGTCGACGCGACTGCGTCCCATCATATTCAGCTCCTGGCTTTTTGGATGGAGACCGGTAAGGATCCCGCGCACGAGCAGGATGTGCGGGTTGTCCTCGATCTCATGCGCCGGCGGCATCTTAAAATACAGCTCTGGGTCAGTTACATATCTGACAAGGCGTTTGACTCCCTGAGCCAGAATGAGAAGGTAGCTCAGGCTGCCAACGCCATTTCTTACATAGCTTCGGAAGCCGCTAAGACCGGCAGTTCTGTAGCGCTCTACAACCATAATGGATGGTACGGCGAGCCCGGCAATCAACTGGCGATACTCGAGCATGTAAAAGCAAAGAACGTTGGACTTGTTTACAACTTCAACCATGCCCAGGAACAGATCGCCAGCTTTCCTGAATTCTTTCCACGAATCCTGCCTCACCTCCTGGTGCTTAACCTGGCCGGATTGAGAGAAGGTGACTCTCACATCTTCCCTGTCGGGCAGGGCGGAAGTGAGCAGAAGATGATCTCGATCGTCTGGAAGAGTTCTTATCGCGGCCCCATCGGAATCATCAATGAAGACACAGATCCGGATGCTGAGGTTGGGTTGCGAAAGAACATGATGGGACTCGAACGAATTCTCAGCGAAATGGGGGACACCAAGGCGCTCGCCACCTACCGGTAGACCGAAGGGGACGGCATGTATACTTGCACGGGATTCTGGCGCGGCAGGCTCGCAGTGGCGCCGTAAGATTTGTCGATCCCCGAATAGGCGTGCGGTGATGGTCGCGCAGCAGCGTCTATTTCGCAGCAAAAGGAGAGACGCAATGAAGGATACTTGGAAGTGGACCCGCACCGCACCCAATGTACGGTGTGCACACGGCTGAAGAGCGGGCGGACCTATCTGTGGCAAGTGGTCACTGGGTGTTCGCCGGCTTCCATGGTTTCGTTCTGGCCTTTTGCAAGCAGGCTCAAACGATAACCAAACAACAACATGAGTAAGCATTTTCGCAATTACTATGGTCCGGTAAGAGCAGCGAGGTGTGGTTTTCTTTGAGAGAAAACCACGTAAAGGCAGGTTGCTCCGGTCTACACCAATTGCGAAAATGCTATAGCCAAACATTCGTGGGAGGAACAATGAACTTGCGCAGTTTTGTGGACATGAAGTCCAGGGCGAACCTGATCACATCGCGACTCGCGTTGCCTATCGTAGCTCTCAGTCTGACTTTCTTCTGTGCCGCCGGATGGGCGCAAGCCGAAGGGGGCGACCACGGCGCGAACGTTCCGCCGATACTGAAAATCGGCGCGCATGCCCCGGATTTCAGCCTGCCGGGAATAGACGGGAAGACACACAGTCTTAAGGACTATGCATCGAGCAAGATCCTGATCGTTATCTTTAATTGCAATCACTGCCCGGTCGCGCAGATGTATGAACAGCGAATCAAGAAGTTGGTGACCGACTATAAAGATCGAGGCGTAGCGGTGGTCGTGATCATGGGAAATGATCCGAAGGCAGAGGCCTTGAACGAATGGGGATACACCGATCTAGGCGACTCGTTCGACGATATGAAAATACGGGCAAAGTACAGAAATTTCAATTTTCCGTATCTGTACGATGGCGCTACACAAGCTGTCGCGATAAAGTACGGGCCCACCGCGACCCCCCATGCATTTGTCTTTGACCAGCAGCGTATCCTGCGCTACGAAGGCCGCATCGATAGCAATCAGCAAGAGAAGCTGGCAGCGAAACACGAAGTTCGAGATGCGACGGAAGCCCTGCTTGCCGGGAAGCCGGTTGCAGTGAAAGATGCGCCCGCAGTTGGCTGCTCTACGAAGTGGGCCAGCACGACCCCGGAGGCCCGGAGAGAGGACGCAGAGTTCGACCAGAGGCCGGTAAATCTGAACTTGATCTCTGCCGATCAAATCAAGACCCTGCGCCAAAACGCCGGCACCGGCAAGCTTCTACTGGTAAATGTTTGGGCCACCTGGTGCGGACCCTGTGTTCAGGAATTTCCGACTTTGCAAAAGATAGCCCGTATCTATGCAGCGCGGCAGATCGATATCGTGGATTTGAGTATCAACAATCCTAACGAGAAGAGTCTGGTTCTGGCCTTTCTCCAGAAGCAACATGCGTTTAACAAGAACGTTCTGCTCAATAGCAACGATGCTGCCGATGCAGTCAACGCTCTCGGGACCGGTTGGGCGGGTGGTGCGCCCTATACCGTGCTGATTGGCACAAAGGGCGAGGTTTTGTACAGAACACAGGGAAGGTTCGACGAGGTGGAACTTCGTCGCGCGATTGTGAAGAATCTCGGGGACGATAACTACATCGGGCAGAAGGCTTATTGGAACAGCTCGTTCTGAGTCGCTGGTCTTAGCTCACAACACACTTGCCGCGTATGGCATCCGGCGACAAGCCGGATGCCATACGGGCGAGAGAATTCCGCCCGTGAAGAGCACGGAGCGTTTCTTCAAAACAACTGGAGCAGAACCAGCACAATCGCGCCTCGCTGCTCTTACCGGACCACAGTCATTGTGAACATGCTCTACGACCCTGGACTTGCGGGAGAGCGCACCAGCCGCACTTGGAACTTGCTCCGGTCGCCGCGGTGCCGGGCGATGAAGTATTCGAGTGGCGTGCCGCTCTCGAGCAGGCCGATGCTCTTCAGCAGCAACGCTGGACCGCCGGCTCGTACGCCAAGCAGCCTGGCATCATTGCGCTCAAGTGCAATGGCTTCGACGGTGCGGCGTCCCTGGACAATAGTGAGCCCATATTTGCGCGACAGCACCTCGTAAAGCGACTGGTTAGAGAGGTCTTCATGCACCAGGTCGGGACACATCTTCTCTGGTAGGTAAGTGATCACCAGCACTTCGGGGTCGCCGTCCAGGGAGCGCAGGCGATCGAGCATGATAACCGGCTCGCCTTCGGCAAGTTTAAGGGCTTGGGCCACTTCGGCATCTGCGCCGACTACCTTGAATTTCAAAACTTTGGTGGAGACTGCCTGGCCCTTGGCAACGGCATCTTCGTGGAACCCGGTCAGGGTCTGCATCAACCCGCCCTCGTACTTCGGGTGGGCGACGGTGCTGCGCTTACCGTTCTGCTTGAGGATGAGGCCGTTGTGCCCCAGATTCGCCATGGCTTGGCGGACTACTGTGCGGCTGATCCCGAGGGCGTCACAAAATTCCTGTTCACTCGGCAGTAATTGCCCTGGATTCCATTCTTTGGACTTAATCCGGGCCTCGATGTATGTACTAAGCTGGAAATAGTACGGAACCGGACTCTCGTGTTGGATTACGCCGACGCGCTCGATTGCTATAGACTCATCCATCGCTATACGAACCTACCTTATCATCCTATCATACCATCGTATCGTATCGTTGCACAATTGCAGCCGTGCGACCTACATGTTCCGTGCGTCCAGTCATAGGATCCCTGATCCTTCTGCCGCTGCACATCACTCAACGCGTACCGACTATACAGGTCGCGGAAAATTCAATTGTTTGAAAAGTACGGGTTTTTACAGGCTGCGGAAAACTCGATTCTTTGAAGGCTATTGGCTACCTAGCCGCAACGAGCATTAGCCCGGCGTGAAACTGAAGTCCAAAGCCTAAACTGAATTGTCATCTCGCCTGCCCCGGCCTGCCGTGGGACCGTAGCGTTAGCGACCTGTCCTGGCTTGCCGTGGAAGTGGAGAGATCTGCGGTTTATCTTTCCCCTTAGTCTCGCCGATGGAAAAAGCATTTTCACAAATACTGTGCTGTGGTGGGAACTCCACAGCCTCAATCGAGCCGTCGATTTCCTCTGCCCATTCCAAGGCTACCTATCGCAACTCACGCGACCAAAAGCAACAAGCAGGCGCCAAAAGCGTCCTGGAGTTTTCAACTTGAAACATCTGCTAACTTTATGTTGACATCCTGTCAGTACAGGTAGTATAAAGCGTTCGTTCTTGAAATCGGTGCATATTGAATGCTGAAATCGTTTTTCACTTATTGAGCCAAGCACCGAAGCAAGAAATGAAATTCGAGCGAGAAGCGGAAGCGTTTTAAGACGAGAGCTGGATTCACAGAACAAGGCATTTTCCAAAAGGAAAGAAGGATGTCGTTCTGTATGGATCGGCGAGGGTCCTCAGGAAGTGCTGCTCTCCGGTGCGCACCCTTGGGTAAGGAGCGCAGACGCCCGAACATACCATGGGCGCCACTACCCCAAACGGGAAAAACAGTAGGTTCGCTTCCTCTAATTCATGTTCTAAAAGGGGCTTTGCGCCAGCCTCTTTGGGCCGAGTTTTCCGGGGCTTCTCAAATTACCTAAAACAGGCGACTTTCGAAATTCAGCCGCTATGTTGAGTGGCGCGGCGAGCGCGCATTACGAGCCGCATTACGAGCATCGACACTTTAATCACTTAGGGAGGGCAGTATGTTTCGTCGTATCACCATCTGTGCAGTTGTTACCGCGATTCTCTTTTCCTCACCCCTTTCTCGCGCCCAAAGCACAAATGCGACCGCCACCGGCTCGATCACCGACTCGAGCGGAGCCGCAGTGCCGGGCGCTGCCGTCGAACTGCTCAACAATGCCACGAATGTTCCCAGCAGGACCACTACGAACAATGACGGCCTTTACCGCATCACGGGGCTGATCCCGGGGACATACACTGCGCGTGTGTCGATGCAGGGTTTCAAGACCTCCGTGAAAGATGACATCGTGCTGCACGTGCAGGACGTAGTTGGACTGAACTTCTCTCTCGGGGTCGGCTCCGTCAATGAAACCATGACCGTGGAATCCGGCGAACCATTGTTGCAGACTGAGACCACCTCATTGAGCACCGTGGTCGACGAACGGACGGTGCAGGACGTACCGCTCAATGGCCGTAACGTGATGAATCTGGTGACGCTTGTTCCCAGTGTCGTTGCTCAGGGGCGAACAACGGGAAACCCGATCCAGACCAATTCGTTCGTCAATTCCTGGGGCAATTACCAGATTGGCGGCGGCTTTGCCAACCAGAGCGCGACCTTTGTCGATGGTGCGCCGATTAATACCAGTTATGTCAACTCCGTTAGTCTCGTACCTACTCAGGATTCCATCACGGAATTTCGTATTGAGACCAATGACGTCAGCACGGAGTACGGCCGCTTTTCCGGCGGCGTCATCAACATGAGCACCAAGTCCGGAACCAACACTATCCATGGCACAGTCTATGAGTACATCCGCAACAAAGAACTCAACGCCAATGATTGGTTCAGCAATCATGCAGGCTTACCGCGTCCGCCATTCACTCAAAACCAGTTTGGAGCAACGTTCAGCGCACCGATCAAGAAAGACAAAATCTTCAATTTCTTCAGTTGGGAAGGATTTCATCTTAGTACCGCGCAGACGGCAATCTATACGGTCCCGACGGCGGCGGAGCGAGCGGGAGACTTTTCCGCCATACCGGGCAACATTTACGACCCCTATACCACTACCCTGAATGCGGCTACCGGACAATACACGCGCCAGCAATTCCAGGGCTGCAGTGGGAATCAGCCCAACGTGATTTGTCCCAACCGATTCGACCCTACCTCTCAGGTCTTATTGAATCTTCTCTTTCCGCTTCCGCCGCCCGCCTACGCAAATTTGACGTCCAACAACTATCCGGCAAGTGGCGCGAGCGGAGGCGTATACAACCAGTACGTCGACCGCCTCGATTGGAACTTCTCCGACAAGCAGCATCTCTTTGCCCGCTACACCTATTGGCCGGTAACTATCACTGAGATCAATCCCTTCAAAAACGTTACGGGCGATCCGCTCCAGGCCAATCAAGACCACTTTGTCGTCCTGGGAGACGACTTTTTGATCAACAGAACGACCTCCGCGGCATTCCGCGTATCCTTTCTCCGTTTCACCTTCAATGCGATCCCACTGAGCAATGGGTTTGACCTGGGGAATCTCGGTCCCGCATGGGCGGCTCTAGCGCCCCAAGTGACGAGCAGCAAGCAGCACCAGATACCGGTCCCAAACCTGATCGGGGTAACGAACGCTGGTGGATCGGCTGCAGGGTACCAGTTCAACAGCTTTGACACCGATGTTACGGATACGAGTGACAATTTTGGAATTTCAGGAAATATCTCCAAAACGGTTGGAAAGCACAATCTTAGCTTCGGTGGCGAACTGAGACATATCCAGTGGTTCTATTCACAAAACTGCGACGGAAGTGGCTATTTCACCTTCGACCCGGGTTTCACCCAAGCGAATCCGCTTTCATCCCTCGGATCGGATGGGGGCGCCTCGGTTGCCTCATTCCTGTTGGGAGTGCCGAGCAGCGGGAATTTGCAGAACGAGTACAACACCTCAGCGACTCAGTGGTATGGCGGGCTCTATATCGACGATAACTTTCATATCAACCCTCGTTTGACGCTGCACGGTGGGTTGCGGTGGGAACAACCGGGGTCGTTCAGTGAGCGCCGCAACGCGGAATCTGTTCTCCTTCCCAATGCGGTGGACCCGCTCTCGGAGTCAACAGGCCTTAATCTTAAGGGGCAAATCGCCCGTGTAAATACTCCGCTCTACCCTCATGCCACCTCCCAGCTCCTTCACTGGGACCGTTTCTCGCCACGTGTAGGATTTGACTTCAGCGCCACGCAATCCACGCTCGTGCGGGGCGGCTACGGAATTTCTTACCTGCCGAATGATGTTGGGTTCCAGTCGGCTCCGTTCGCATCGCCGCTCAATCTCGGAACCACCAATTTTAATGCTTCGCAGAATGGAGGTCTGACCCCCTATTCCACCATAAGCAATCCGTTCCCGGTAGGGCTCGCCCAGCCCATCGGCGGCAACGCCAGCCTGCTCGGTCTGCTCGAAGGCCAAAATATTAACTCACCGATTCCGACTCAGCCCTATGGTTATGTTCAGCAGTGGAATTTGAACGTCGAGCACCAGCTTGGCAACAAGTCGGTGCTGAAGATCGGGTATGGTGCCTCCAAAGGAACGCATCTGCCACTGTACCAGCTACAGTTGAATCAGCTGCCAGACCAATACGACTCCCTTGGGCCTGCGCTGCTGAACTCGGTAGCGAATCCGTTTCTAAACCGGTTGCCGGTCACTTCACCGCTGAATAGTACGCCAACGATTCCGGCTGGTATCCTGCTCGGACCCTATCCACAATACACAGGCTTCGCTGCTGCTGCGCCGACCCTCGGTGGTTCGACGTACAACTCTCTGCAGGTGACGATGCGCCATGAGTTCGGCGCGGGGGGCAATATCGTTGGGAACTACACATGGTCGAAGCTGTTGAGCAATGTCGACAGTCTGACTGGGTGGCTCGAGGCAAGCAGTCCCAGCGATCAGTATGGAGCTCAGGATCAATACAACCTTCACGCGGAGCATTCCGTCTCCAGCAACAATTATCCGCAGAACTTCGTTCTCAGCTACGTCCTCGATTTACCAGTAGGCAGAGGCAAGCGCTGGATGGGCAACCTGAGTGGATTGAGTAACCAGGTTATCGGCGGATGGACCCTCAGCGGCATAACAAGTTTCATAAGTGGGGAGCCGGTGGGCTTGGCGTCCCAGGGCACGACGCTCAGTGGAGTGTTCGGCGCTGGAGCTCCCCGGCCGAATGTGGTTCCGGGCTGCAACAAGAAAATCGGCGGATCGCCTTCGAGCCGTGTCAACGAGTGGTTTAATACAGCCTGCTATACAGAGCCAGACAGCTTTGGTTTCGGAAATGATCCGCGCATTGACAACGGCGTCACCGCGGCCGGCGTCGCCAACTTTGACGTAGGTTTATCCAAGATGTTCCCGCTCTCCGAGCGTCTTAACTTCCAGTTCAGAGCAGAGACCTTCAACCTTGCCAACCATGTTCAGTTCGGTGTTCCAGGCAACACACTCGATAACGGATCGTTCGGTATCGTCAGCAGCCAGGGCAACTTCCCGAGAATTTTCCAATTCAGCGGAAGAGTCAACTTCTAACCACGGCTGATTCTCAAAAAGCGCAGTCTCAGAAGGCCAGAAAATGGCCTTCTGAGACTGCGCATTCAGCGCCGCTCTTACCGGACCACAATCAATGTGAAATGCATTAGCATGGTCGCGCAGGTGCGGGCGACTTTTTTGTCCATCCTCTACTCCAGGACGAGATATGCCTTGGGTCGAATGGCCGGAATGCGGACAGGTCATCTGGCGTTGCGTCCGAAGGACCGAAGCCGCAATAAAAACCGAATGTAGTCTTTGTTACAAAATTTAAAGAAAGCCGTGACTATTACCATGCGCCTTTTTCGGATCTTCCTCCTGTTCTCCCTGGCCCTGATCAGTCCTCAAGTCTTGTTTCAAAGCAGCCAGGCACAGGATCTGCCGCCAAACCCGTTGCTGCCGCCTCAACCTCACACCAAACCGATCCACCTGAAGCACGTTCTGGTGATCGGCCAGACCAAGGGTTGGGAACATGAATCGGTCACTGCCACGATGGCTGCCATTTACGAGATGGGCAAAGAGAGTGGACTTTGGGACACGACCTTGCGGACCGACACCGAGCTGCTGACCAAAAAAGATCTGGAGAGAAACGCGAAGAACCTTAACTACTTCGACGCTCTGGTCTTCGCCAACGCGTCGGGTGAATTGGACATGGATGCAAGCCAGAAGAAGGACATGATGTCGTTCATCAAGGAAGACGGAAAGGGCTTTGTCGGGATCCACTCGCCGCTGGATGCCAATTACGGCTGGCCCGAATACGGTGAGATGATTGGCGGACGGTTCGATGAGCATCCCTGGGATACCTTCAACGCGCCGATGATCAAGGAAGATCCGGACTTTCCCGCGGTGCGCCACTTCCCCAGGGCGTTCGTGAAGTACGACGAGATCTATCAGCCCAAGGAGTGGTCCCGGAGCAACGTGAACGTGGTGCTCAGCCTGGACGCAAGCAAGCTCGACTATAAGAACAATCCTCAGATCCACCGCCAGGACCACGATTTCCCCATCGCCTGGAGCAAGCTCTATGGCAAGGGGAGAGTCTTCTATTCCACGCTAGGACACACGGAAGAGTCGTGGGACGATCCGGACATCCGGACGATGTATTTCGAGGCGATCAAGTGGTCATTGGGGATGACCGAGGGAAGCACGGCCTCCCACCCACGATAGAGAGCTTTCCTGTTTTCGCGTCCCGGGCGGCAATCACCAGATTCGCCGCCGTCTGGGCAGACAATGCCTTCCATGCCTCCTTTGGGCCGACTTTGGGCCGCCTCTGGCCAGGCTCACTGGAAAGTCGAGAGAGTCGAAAGACCCTCAGAGCTCGCACGTGAAGGCGTCGTGATGAGGCATGAAGTAGCGGCGGAGCGTAAAGCGTAAACCAAAGCGTTGTTGGGGAGAGCAACTACTGTGAGTTCAGAGAAACTGAATGTGGCCATCGTGGGCCTTGGCTTTGGCAAGGAATTCATTCCCATTTATCAGAACCATCCTAATACCAATATGTACGCGATCTGCCAGCGGACGAGAGCGAAGCTCGACGAGGTTGGCGACCAATATGGAGTAAGCAGGCGATACGAAAATTTCGAAGAATTGATCCAGGACCCAAACGTGGATGCGGTGCACATCAATTCGCCCATCCACTTTCATGCGCCGCAAAGTATCGCCGCCCTGAAAGCAGGTAAGCATGTAGCCTGCACCGTCCCGGCCGCGACGACTGTTGAGGAGTGCCGTGCAATCGTAACGGCGGCGAATGCCGCTGGTAAGAACTACATGATGATGGAGACCGCTATCTACACCCGCGAGTTCTTATTCGTTAGGGAACTCCAGGACAGCGGGAAATTGGGACGCGTTCAATTCATGCGAGGGGCTCACCAGCAGGAGATGGCCGGCTGGCCCGGATACTGGGAAGGGCTGCCACCGATGCACTACGCGACCCACGCCGTCAGCCCCTGCCTTGCGCTGGTGCGTGGTGAAGCCGAATACGTATCCTGTTTTGGCTCGGGAAAAATCGAGGATCGCCTGGTCGCGAAATACGGATCACCCTTCGCGGTAGAAAGCGCTCTATTCAAAGTGCGCGACCAGCCATTGGCCTTCGAGGTAACTCGCTCGTTGTTTGAGACTGCGCGACAATACTTCGAAAGCTTCAATGTCTACGGAGACAAGATTGCTTTTGAATGGGCGCAAATCGAAAACGAGGAACCTGTGATTCATATCGGTGAAAAACCCGAACGCGTCACCATACCGGATTACGCTCGACTGCTCCCGGAACCGATTCGGCGCTTTACCACCAAGGGCGTATACGACGACGCCCATGCGCACCTATCCTTCATCCAGGGCGGAGGCCACGGCGGGTCGCACCCGCACCTGGTGCACGAGTTTGTTTCCAGCATTGTGGAAGGTCGCGCTTCCTTTCCCGACGTATATCAATCGGTCAATTGGACCTGCGCCGGTATCTGCGCACATGAATCTGCGATGCAACGCGGCCAGATTGTGGCGCTGCCTTCTTTCCGCAGCCAGGCGGACAAGCAGCACCTTTCCCGGTAGATCCCCATGGCCCTCCATCCAAACTATATTTCGAAAGCAATGCCGAATCCGCCCCAGAGTCGGGCACCGTGGTATGCGAAGGACAAGAACCAGATGAAAGTAAACAACAAAAAGGTGATAGGAGAAGCGATGAAAACAGGCATCCTTGGCGCAGGCCAGATTGGCGGAACCCTCGCCCGGCTATGGGCCGCCGGCGCGGCCGCTGGGTACGTAAAGGATACGATCTCCGTTCGCCGGCGCCCTTTTAGCGGGAACCGAGCCATGCTCGTGTGCGAACCTCTTTTTGTGTGCGCATTGCGGTTAACGTTCCTGTTTGCGATCGTCGCGATCTCCGCCGCACAGGCTGAGACCAGCGGTAAGGCCATCTATGGCGTCACCAGCATCGATGTCGCGCCGAGCGCGACAGCCCAGGGCATTGCCCTACTCAAACAATACCGGGACGCAGCGCTCAAGCAGGCTGGCAACCAGGAGGTGGATCTTCTTGAGCAAGTGGGTTGGCCCAATCGATTCGTGATTTACGAAGCGTGGAAAAACCAGTCTGCCTACGATGCGAACGAGAAGGCCGCCCATACGGTTGCATTCTGTAACAAGCTCAGGTCCATTTCCAGCGCTCCCTGCGATCGGCGTGACTACTTTGTCGTCTCGGTCGGACCGGCGCGCCCGGCCTCTGGAGCCAATCCTGTTTACATGATGTTGCACCTGGACGTTTTCCCTGACCAGATGGAGACAGGCTTCGCAGCCGGCAAACGGGTGGCCGAGGCCGCGAGGAAGGACCCAGGCAATCTACGCTACGACGTCGTGAGTGGAGTCCACACACCCACGAATTATATGACCTTGTTTGCTGCCTGGGAGAACCGCAAAGCGTTCGATGACTATGAAATGTCGACCTACGCCCGACGATTCCGCGACAGGGTGGCGCAGGTGCTCGGTTCGCCTTATGACGATCGCCTCTATACGCCAATCAACTAACTCTCGACCATCGCTATCCGGAGGACATATTTCATGCGTCTGCTTCAAAAGTTGCTCTTAGCAAGGTCATTCACCGCGTTTGGCAGATGGGCGTCTGTGTTGGCTGGCTCATTCTTGATCGCTATGCCGATCGCGCCCGGCGCACAAGCGCAAACCCGCGGCGCAGCGGTGTATGCGGTCACATATCTTGACGTGGCGGCAAGCTCCGTCGCCCAGGGCGTCACCCTGCTCAAGACATATCGCGCATTGAGCGGCCACGAAGCGGGAAATTTGGAATTCACCGTCTTGCAGGAAACGATCCGCCCTAATCGTTTCGTCATCTTCGAAGGCTGGAAGAATCAGGCTGCCTTCGATGCTCATTCGAAAGCAGCGGCCGCTTCCGAATTCCAGAAGGAGTGGACGCCCATCCGCAACAGCCCTCCCTTTCAGATGACGCAGGAATCCTTTGTTACCGCTCCGACCCGGGCCACGCCCGCCCCCGGCGCGCTCTACATGGTAGAGCACATGGATTTCATGCCTTCCTTCGCCACCAACGCCGAACCTTTGGTCAAGACGCTTGCCAAGGACAGCCAGAAGGAGAAGAGTGTGATTCGCTACGATGCTTATCACTTTGGTGACCACCACTACATGATCGTGGCTGTATGGCCGAATGACAAAGCCTTTGATGTCCACGAAGCAGCCACCTATACGCGGCAATTCCGTGCCGCCGCCGCAGTGCCAGGGGCAAGGATTGATCTTTACGAAGAGCGGCTGTACCAGTCGATTTGATCCGCAATGAGTGACGAGCGTCACCGCCCAGACCTCTGTCTGAAACAAAGAGCGCCTGGTTTGCGCGCAGTTTTATTTACCGGTAAGTAGAGAGCGCCGCAGTGTCCCCCATTTCGCCAAGAACCTGTTGAAGCCCCGTCATGTTTATTTGTAATCCGCGTTCCGCGTCTGGAGCGATGTCTTCATTGATGATCCCGATGGGGCCGCGATAAGTGCTCTTCCACAGGATAGAAATCATCTTCTGCTCACTTCCACCTTGCCCGATAGGGAAGATGCGGGAATCGCCCCGTCTTATTCCGGCCACGTTAACGGCCAGGAGGTGGGGCAGTATGCGTGGAAAGAATTCAGGAAAACGGTCGATCTGCAACTGGGCATGTTGAAAGTTGTAAACAATCCCGACGTTCTTTGCTTTTACACGATCGATGATGGCCAACTGATTATCAGGCTCGCTGTACCACCCCTCGTCGTTGTAGAGGGCCACAGAACTGCCGGTCTTGGCGGCTTCCGATGCTAAGTAAGAAATTGTTTCGGAAACCTGGGCGACCTTCTCCTGCTGACTGAGTGAGTCAAAAGCCTTGTCGGATGCATAATCGACCCAGAGCTGTAACTTGAGATGCCGCCGGCGCATAAGGTCGAAAATCGTCTGCACATCCTTATCGTGCGCAGGATCCTTACCGGCCTCCATCCAAAAAGCAAGGAGCTGAATGTGATGCGCCGCAGTCGCGTCGACCTCGGCATCGAAGGTGGGGACGTTCTCTGGACGCCAGTCATAGGCCAGCTTGGTAATTCCGAGTTGATTGAGCATCTCTGCTCGCGCAACCGGTCCACGGTGCCGCACGTCGAAGGGGACGATGCACCAGGCAGCCAGGTTTGACTTACTGAAGATATCCTGTGGCGTTTGCGAGTCACCTGCCAGGGGATGCGCACCGGGAAGCGCCACACCGCCTGCGTTGCTTACGAACCCATGCAGAGCTGGGCTGGTGCTCTGGGCTAGCACTGCCGGTGACACTAGAATCGAAGCTAATCCCGTTAACAAAAACTGTCTTACGTTCCGTTTCATTTTCCCCCGAATCAGGTCTTTCGTTCTGAGATGTCCGGCTTTCGTCTCGAAAGCCGCTTCCACCGTTGCCTCAATTTCAGTTCCAGTTCAGTGCGTGGCTGAATAGGTTTACGAACACTCTTTTTACAACCTATGCTGATAGGATGGCAACGTAAAAGTTTGCAATGAGTACAATTCGTCCGGAGTCCAAAACCCAAAACCGGGAGATAAGCAGCATGGTCGACGCCGATTCCCGCCTTCAGCGCTGGGCGATGAAGGTGACTTGTGGCAGGCGAAACCAGACCGCTTCTCCGTCTGGCTCGATGTGGAGTACTTCGCGGAATTCCGGCGATGCGTTGGCGAAGATCCCGCGCAGTTGCGCCACGCGGTCGGGCGGGGTTTTGGATCGGCGGACCCAGTCGTCGAAGTTCATGCCGCGTGGGTCCTCGCTGTAGTGGTCGGCGACTTCGCGCTGCAGAGTGAGGCCGGCCTGGCGAAGAAACTCTCTCCACGCACTCAGGCGATAGGAGCGGACATGCGAGGCGTCGCGCAGCATTTCGATCTTTTGCAGAAGCGTGTCGAGGGATTCGTCTTCGGGCCCGTAATTGTCGACAATCGCCACCCGGCCTCCCGGCTTTGCGACGCGCGCCATTTCGCGTACGGCGGCGGCGTTGTCGGCGAAATGATGGGAGGCGAGACGCACCGTCACGATGTCGAAGGCGGCGTCGGGGAAGGGCAGTTGCTCGGCCGGCCCCTGGCGGGTGATGACGTTGGCGAGGCCGCGCTCCGCGGCGCTCTTCGCCGTTTCTTGCAACATGGCCTCGGTGAGATCGTAGGCCACCACTTCGCGTACGTGGGGCGCGAAGGCGAGCGCGGTGTGGCCAGCGCCGGTGGCGATGTCGAGTACGACATCCGTCGACTGCGGCGCAGCCAACGCGACGAGCGCGCTGAGCGCGGTGCGATCGCCGTGACCTGCGCTGGTGGTGTAGGCGGCGGCTGTCGCGCCGAACTGGGCCTGCACGCGTTCGTGCACCTGGTCGTGAGCGGTCTTCGTCATGGGTTCATACTAGCGCGGATTGTCATGGCGTTCACAGCGAGACGGCAGGGCTGGACACCAAAGTTCGGTTAGTTTCAGGGCTGGGCGCCGCAGAGGCTCATCCCGATCCCCAGAGGCAGAAAGGCGACTTGTGGCGAATTATGACACTGGGCGCGGCCCAACCGAATTCCCTCGCAGCGTTTGACCTTGCCGTTCAGGAAACAGGATAGTCATAGCAGCAATACAGTCTCGCAAAGGCAATGGGTATCCCTTTCCCTGACTTCCTGGGCGCGATCACCGCAGTGATAGTAGGGTAGCCATGTTGGAGTTGAAAGAGACTTACGTAACAGCCATAATTCTCGAGTGGCGATAAGCGGACTATGGTTGATGCGAAACAAACTTGGCAAGGTTCTATGCCTTTGCATGCTGTATGCCGCGGCAGCGCGGGCTCAGAGCAACTTTGAAATAGGCATCTCCGTCCATCTGGCGAACGATCCAGTCAGAATGCCAGAAGAGCTAAGCCTGGTTCGCCAGTCCGGAGCCGTCGCCATAAGAGAAGATGTGCCATGGGCGCAGGTTGAGCGGCAAAAAGGCCAAATGGCCATGCCGCCTGGCGTCGAAGCAGAAGTAAATCAGGCCCTGCAGGCAGGGCTGCAACCTCTGCTCATTCTTGATTACGGCAACCCGCTTTACGACGGGGGAGATAAGCCGCTTTCGCCACAGGCGCTCAGCGCCTTCGCCCGCTATGCCGTATTTGTCATCCAGCACTTCAAGGGCAGAGTGCACTTCTATGAGATGTGGAACGAATGGAACGGGACAGTGGGGAACACGAAGCCCGGTTCACCCCAGGATTACGTTCGCTTCCTCAAGGTGGTATATCCGGCCGCCAAGGCGGTAGATCCGTCTGCGGTGTTTATTGGCGGAGCTGTCGCCGGACTCAAGCTCGATTGGCTCTCCGCCATGCTCGCCGCCGGTGGTGTGGGTTTCTTCGATGGTCTGTCTATTCATCCCTATAACTTTAGTCATCCAGACCGAAGTGCCGATGCATTCGCGCAGGCGGTGATGCAGACCGAATCCGTTATTCGCAGCTATACCAGTGGTCGCGACGTGCCGTTGTATATCACTGAAATGGGGTGGCCCATCTTCAACACTCCCGGTGGAGTCTCCCTTGAGGAACAAGCCGCAACGCTCGCTCAAATGTATCTGTCTGCGCGAACCATGCCATTTCTGAAGGGAATCTGGTGGTATGACTTGCGCAATGACGGGGTCGACCCGAACAACAAGGAACACAATTTCGGTCTGGTAGACGCCAATTTCAAACCTAAGCCGGCGTTCGTCGCTCTTGCAGCGATCGCCCCTGTAGTGAGGAATGCGTCAGCGGTAGAAGTGCTTTCGCCGCCAGCTCCATCTCTGCGAGCGCTCAAATTTAGCTCCGTTGGAGGCCAGCAGGTTGTCGCCCTGTGGAACACAAATAAAGCCGCAACCATCAAGGTGGATATAACCGGAAGCGGTCGCTTTTATGTCAAAAGCATCGTGCCTGGCAGCGAAGCAAACCCGGCCGGCGTAACCAAGCAAACAGTAGATGTGTCTGGCAGTCCGCTGCTGATCACGGGAAACGGTCTTTCCCTGAATGCCGCAAAGTAAAACAAACGATGGGCATCGTTTCCGGATCTGGAAAGTGGCCACTCAACGGACATAGGCGACCGTAAGTCTTTTGCTTCTGGCGGAGAGAGAGGGATTTGAACCCCCGATACCCGTGAAGGTATGCCTGATTTCGAGTCAGGTGCATTCAACCGCTCTGCCATCTCTCCGCTTCGGTTGGGTCGCAACCGCGACTCATTCATCATAAATGACTCGCCACCGCCTGCAACCCTCGGGCCGTTCCGCCCTCACCAATGTAGTATGGCTAGGGCCCGTACGCCGTGGCATTCTCACTCCAGAATGCGCGTCAACATCAAAGTCCGTATCCCCATCCATCTGCATCAGGAGTTTCATAGTCTGCCGCTCGTGCTCACGATCGAAAAGGCGCACGGCCTGGCTGCTGCTCGTTGTGAACATCGCACCACGGCGGCAAAACTTATGTGGACCCTGGATCAGAAAACCGAAATCCACGCCAACCTGATCGACCGGTTCTACCAGAAAATAAAGCGCATTCAGGGCGCGCATCTCGCTGATGTCGAAGTGAGCGATGAAGTGCTCTGCATGTTCGGCTTCTTCCACTAGAGAGCGCCCCGAGCGACTTCCGCGAGACTGAATTTTTCATCAAGAAAAATCCAGTCTCGCAACCACTTCGCCGGAAACCGTGTTGCCGGTTCTACTTCAACTCCTCGTTCAGCAACCGCGCCAGGCGCAACCCCGCCAGCGCGAGTTGCCGATCCACCACTGGCCGCTCCCGCTCATAGTACGCCTCGTCGATATTGGTCTCCGGCTTCACCCACGCCCGCTTCGCCAGCTTCAACGAATCGTTCGCCCAGGCTTCCGGATTTTTCGATCCCGGCTTCAGATGCTTTGCCGCGATCATTCGCTCCAGTTGGTGCGCATAGCGGTGTTCGCGCGCTCCCGAGTGTTTGATCAGCTCGCTATCCCACACGCCGTGCAGGTTACAGGGATAGGAGCCGCATTGGGCAGACCCGAACACCGTGACCGGTATGTCGTTGCCGCCACGGGCGTCGGCCATCGCGTGCATGGGTTGGCTCAGGTCCCCGACAAAATGCACCAAAAACTTCAGCGCCTCCTCGCGCGCCTTTTCCGTCTGCGTCGGGTCCCCGAGAATCCGGGCAAATTTGTGAATCTGGGCCACGACGCAATTGTCCTCAGGGCAGTCTGTGGGCCGGTACTTGCCCACGCTGGGAGAAATGTCGACGTAGTGCCAAGCGCTGGTTTCGGGGCGTCCATGACGGATGTCGTCCGCCCAGGTGGCAATGGAGGCCAGGTCGTTGTCGCCCAGGAAAGGTTCCAGTCTGGCCATGGTGGCGTCGTTCAGGTGGTCCCAGGCGATGTCGGCGATGATCCTGTGGCCTTCGCTCCCCCAGCCCCATGCCTGCGGAGTGGGTAGCAGCATCAGGCCAATGCTTATGGCAGCCAGTCCGGCGCGCAGGCGAAAGGTACAGAGCTTCATGGTCAATACGATAGACACTGCGGAGAACTTCTCCTCATGTTGGAATTGACCGACCACACTAACACATTGATTGTCCCCCTGCTCATCGCGGTAACCGGCGCCACGCTTGTCGCCCGATGGTTGGAAACACATTCGATCTATCCGGTCCGAGAGTAAAGATAGAGGTTGAAGGCAAACGAGCGAGGAAATACTAGCTCTCCGACTGTGTGCGTTACGAATTTATAAACCGTGTTACGCTGTTCGCGTGGCTGGCTACCAGCCAGATGACTCTGGACTGGGCGGATGCGGGCTCTGCTCTCGAACGCCGGCCGTATCTCGGCTGAGGCTGTTCTTCAGAAGCATTTTGGAGAAGCGTTTTTTTCAGAGCCAACTCACAATGTTCGATGCGGCAAAAAAGTACTTGCCTTTCTCAATCCAACAGACCGCTGCCGCGCGTACTTCAGTAGCACGATTATCGGGAACTTACTACCAAAGGGAATTGGGCCCTCGTCGCAACCAAGGGAAAACTATCTATGCGCGACAGGTCCGCCAAACCGGCTGTTGTTCTCAAAATCGCCATCCTGCTGCTCCTGTCGATTGCGCTGCTCCCCTCGCTTTCCGCGCAGCAGATGATTCTCCGGGGTACGGTCGTCGACCCGCAGGGGAAGGACCTGCCGCAAGCTGCGATCAGCCTGAGCATGCGCGGGTCCGTTGTAGGCGAGGCCGTGTCGAACGCATCCGGTCAGTTTGCGATCGAAGTGAGTTCGCCGGGAAAGTATGCTCTTGCCGCAACCGCTTCCGGGTTTCGCCCGGTCACTCTGCAGGTAACGGTTCGTCCCGGCAGAGACGGATCGATACAAATCCGCATAAGCCAAATCCAGAGTGAGAATGCAAACGTCACGGTCACTGCGGATGTGAATGAGTTGAATCTGCTATCACCGGATCCAGGAGAAAAGGTGTTCGTCCGGCAGGATCTGTTGGACGCCAACCCAGGCCGTCCCGGTGCTCCCATCTCCATTCCCGGTTACCCGATCGAGACGGCGTCGAGCGGCATTAAAGCGCCGCAGTACTTCGCACCGGGCGTGGCGGGCGATCATGGCGAACCAATCGCGCAGTACCTTGCCGTCGGCGACTATCTCGTGCCCAACAATCTCTCAGCCAATGCGCATGGCAATGGCTACGCCGACCCCAACATCTTCATTCCCGAAATACTGGAAAGCGTTCAGGTGGACGGCGGAGCCTTCAACGTTCGCCAGGGAAACCACGCGCTGAATCTCGCGGCAATCTACGGATTGCGTTCGCATGTGGATCCGTTTCTCACCTTGACTGGGGATTACCGCGATATCGACCTGGTCGCAGGCGCGAGCCCAACAGAACGGTCTTTCGTTGCCGTGGGCGCTTCTTACGGAAATGGGTTTCTCGACCGGTTGGAACACCGTCAGCAATACAAGCTGAACGGTCAGCGCACCTTCGATGTAGGCAATCACCAGTTGACGCTGTTGGGGATTGCCTACTACGGTTTTTCCGACGTTGCCGGTCTCGTTCCTCTTTTTCCCCAGTACCACGACTACGCCACCTCCCCAAACTATGGCGACACCATCGATCCCCGGCAAAAGGATCAGACCCACACGGCATTGGCTGCTCTGAACGATGCCTGGCGCCTCACGGGCAGCCAGCAGTTGCAACTCTCCGGCTTCTTTCGCACCTACAATCTCGCGCTGTTCTCCGATTTCGGCCAGGGTCTCATCCGCCAAAGCGAATTCCGCACCGTGGCCGCAACGCCACTACAAACCCTCTGTCTCAGTAACAAAACCAGGGTGGCCCATTCAAGCCTGTTTTTGGCTTGAGTGGGGAACATCAGACCTTAACGTTCAAAGTGCCCCCTTTTCCACATCGTGTCGATATCTAGGGCTTGCCGAGTTCGCCATCCCAAGATAAGGTAGATTTCACTCGTGGTGCTCGCCGCTTCGGTGGTCGAGTGAAAAGGGAATCCGGTGAAGTTCCGGAACTGCCCCGCAGCGGTAAGCAGGTACGAAAGCCCAAGATGACACTGGAGCCGCAAGGCCCCGGGAAGTCCGGCGACTAGGCTTGATCCTGCAAGTCCGAAGACCTGCCACGGATACATTCGCTCGCGCCTCCGAGGGGAGGCGAAGTGGCAGCGACTCATCTTCCTCCTTCGCAGAGGGACAATTCGCTGTTTCTTCGCAAACTTTCCGAGGCCAAGGAGATCCATCCATGGCCGCTGCCGATCAAGCCGCAAATCAACTTTTCTCCCAAACCACGCTCGCCGATCTCACTCCTGGTTTTCCTGTGCGTGAAGACGTGCCTGTCATGCACGTCCGCAAGCGCAACGGGTCGCTTGAACCGGTCGATGTCAACAAGATTGTCCGGGCCGTACAGCGCTCCTCGTATGGCCTTACCCATGTAGACCCGATCCGCGTCGCTTCCAAGACCATTGGCGGCCTCTACGACGGCGCCACCACCCGCGAGCTCGACACCATCTCCATTGACACGGCGGCCTCTCTCATCGCGGAAGAACCGCAGTACTCGCGGCTTGCCGCGCGGCTCCTGCTCGCGACCATCGTCAAGGAAGTGTCTGCGCTTAACCTGTACTCCTTCTCCCAGGCGATCGCCTATGGTCATCAGGAGGGAGTCGTCTCCCGGCCCACGGCGGAGTTTGTTCAGACCCATGCGCGCAAGCTCAACCACGCGGTCGAGGAAACCTTTTCTGACCGCTTCGAGTACTTCGGCCTGCGTACCGTCTACGATCGTTATCTCCTGCGCGATCCAATCTCCCGCTCCGTCATCGAAACCCCGCAACACTTCTTTCTGCGCGTGGCCTGCGGCCTGGCCGCCACACCGCACGAGGCGATCGAGTTCTATCGCCTTATCGCCTCGCTCGACTACATGCCCTCGTCGCCGACGCTCTTTAATTCCGGCACCAAGCACCCGCAGATGTCGTCCTGCTACCTGCATGACTCTCCTCTCGATTCGCTCGAAAGTATCTATGACGCTTACAAAAACGTTGCGATGCTCTCGAAATTCTCAGGCGGCATCGGTCTCGCGTTTCACCGCGTCCGCAGCGAAGGCTCGCTCATCCGCGCCACCAATGGCCTGAGCAACGGAATTGTTCCCTGGCTGCGCACACTCGACAGCTCGGTCGCCGCCGTCAACCAGGGCGGCAAGCGCAAAGGCGCCTGCTGCGTCTACCTCGAGCCCTGGCACGCCGACATCGAGAGCTTCCTCGAACTGCGCGAGAACACCGGCGACACCGCTCGCCGCACCTACAATCTCAACCTCGCCAACTGGATACCGGATCTCTTCATGCAGCGGGTTGAGGCCGATGGGCTTTGGTCGCTCTTCGATCCCAAAGACGTTCCGATGCTTCCCGACCTCTTCGGCGAAGCCTTCCGAGAAGCCTACGAGAAGGCCGAAGCAGACAAGATCTACCACCGCCAGGTCAAGGCCCGCGACCTCTATCTGCGCATGATGCGTTCGCTCGCCGAAACCGGAAACGGCTGGATGACTTTCAAGGATGCGACGAATCTGAAGTGCAACCAGACCGGCAAACCCGGCAATGTCGTCCATCTCTCGAACCTCTGCACGGAGATCACCGAGGTCACCTCCAAAGACCAGACCGCGGTCTGCAATCTTGGCTCCATCAATCTCGCGCGCCACATCAAGACGAACGAAGACGGTTTGCCCGCATTCGATTTCGCCAAACTCGCCGCCACGGTCCGCACCGCGATCCCCATGCTTGATCGCGTCATCGATATCAACTTCTATCCCATCCCCCAGGCGGCCGGCTCAAATGCCAAGTGGCGTCCTGTTGGCCTCGGACTGATGGGTTTGCAGGATGTGTTCTTCCAACTGCATCTGTCCTTCGACTCACCCGAAGCGCAGGCGCTCTCGACGAAGATTCAGGAGGAGATCTATTTCCACGCGCTCTCTGCCTCCTGTGAATTGGCCGAGAGGTCCGGCCCGCATGAGACTTTCTCCGACACGCGTCTGGCCCAGGGGCAGTTCCAGTTCGATCTATGGAAGGTCGTCCCCGCGGATTCCGCCCGTTGGAACGCGCTCCGTGAACGCGTTAAACATTCGGGTGTGCGCAATTCACTCGTGATTGCCATTGCACCTACCGCGACCATTGCTTCGATCGTCGGCTGTTACGAGTGCATCGAACCGCAGATTTCGAATCTCTTCAAGCGCGAGACCCTCTCGGGCGAGTTCCTCCAGGTCAATCGCTATCTCGTGGAAGAGTTGCAACTGCGCGGCCTCTGGACCGAGGAAATGCGCATGAGGCTCAAGTTGTCAGAAGGCTCCGTGCAGAACATCGCCGAGTTGCCTGATGACCTTAAACTCCTCTACCGCACCGTCTGGGAAGTGCCGATGCGCTCGCTCATCGATATGGCGGCCGCGCGCAACGCCTATATCGATCAGTCACAGTCGCTGAACCTGTTCGCCGAATCGCCGAATATCGGCAGGCTCTCGTCCATGTACATGTATGCCTGGAAACAAGGCCTCAAGACGACCTACTACCTGCGCTCACGGCCTGCGACAAAGATTGCTAAGACCACGGTGCAGGCTTCCTCGCGCGCGAACGCGGCACCCACGCCGCCCAGGCTGGACGAGACCGCGGCCATTGCCTGCTCACTCGAAAATCCTGAATCCTGCGAAGCCTGCCAGTAGGTCAACACCAGTAGGTCAATACGTTCCGCCAACCGAAAGCGAGATTCTGATCATGACCACGACCACTCTGCCGGCCAGCGCCGCATCTTCGAGTGCTGCATCTTCCGTCGCCGCACCGTTACGCATCCTTGACCCGGGCCTCTGCCTCACCTTGCGGCCGATGCGTTTCCCCGTTTTCTACGACATGTTTCGCGACGGCATCAAGAACACCTGGACCGTGGAAGAGATCGACTTTCAGACCGACCTCGTCGACCTCAGGCAGCGCATCACCCCCGCCGAGGTTCACGTCATTCAACGGCTCGTCGCCTTCTTTGCCACCGGCGACTCTATCGTTTCGAACAACCTCGTCCTCAATCTTTACAAACACATCAATTCGCCTGAAGCCCGCCTGTACCTCTCGCGCCAGCTCTTTGAAGAGGCCGTACACGTCCAGTTTTATCTGACGCTGCTCGACAGCTACGTCCCCGACCCTGAAGAGCGCAATGCTGCGTTTGCCGCCGTCGAAAACATTCCCTCCATCAGCAAGAAAGCCGATTTTTGCATGAAGTGGATGGACTCGATCCAGCAGCTCGAGCAGCTTGAAACGCGCGAGCACCGCCGCCAGTTCCTGCTCAACCTGATCTGCTTCGCCGCCTGCATCGAGGGCCTTTTCTTCTTCGCAGCCTTTGCCTACGTTTACTTCTTCCGTTCCAAGGGACTACTACATGGCTTGGCCGGCGGTACCAACTGGGTCTTTCGCGACGAGAGTTGCCATCTGGAGTTTGCCTTCGAGGTAGTGAACATCGTGCGCGCGCAGGAGCCCGACCTATGGGACGCGGAACTCGAAGCGCCAGATCGTCACCATGCTTCACGAGGCGGTCGACGCCGAGACCCAGTTCGCCGAGGATCTACTTGCCGGAGGCGTGGCCGGTCTTTCGCTGCGCGATATGCGCCAGTATCTCGGCTACGTCGCCGACTCGCGTCTGCAGCGGCTTGGCATTGCTCCTGCCTTTCACGCGAAGAATCCCTTCAGCTTCATGGACCTTCAGGATGTGCAGGAGCTAACCAATTTTTTCGAGCGTCGCGTCTCCGCCTATCAAACGGCCGTCGTAGGAGAAGTAGCATTCACCGACGACTTCTAGTCTAAGGCGATTGGGAAACGGCTTCGCTCTCTAGCCTTCCGCGCGAGAACTAAGTCTGCCTCCGAAAACTGAATTGTCATCTCGACCGAAGCGCAGCGAAGTGGAGAGATCTGCGGTTCTCCTGGCTCAACTCTGCAGATCAGAGGCTGCAGCGGCGTTACATTGCGCGATCAGGCTGCGGAAAAACTCGTTACACATTCCACGGCTGGCGCGGGAACAGCTCTCTACGAAGGGCATGGCTTTACAGGCTGCGGAAAAACTCAATTCTTTGAAGGGTACGGGCTTCAGCCCGTACGTAACTCGTACAGAGACTTTTTCCGCAGCCTCTTTAGCCATGTCATAAAGCCGATGCTAACCGACCGGCTTTAGCCGCTGAGGTACGTTTTCCATCGGCCCCACGGGTAGCTCTGAAGAGAAAAACCGTACCTCAGGCGCTGAAGCCCATCGAGCGTTGCTGCCGTCGTCGGCATGGCTGAAACCATGCCCTTCGTTAGCCGCCATTTCCGCGCGAGGCTTCGAACGTGTAACGACCTTTTCCGCAGCCCAACTAAACAACCGCTGCGGAATATTCTTTGCCCCGCCAGCCCGTACAAGAAAAATCGCGCGTCCCAAGGAACGCGCGATCCAAGCAAGCCTGCGAACGCCCTAAAGAAACAGCGGCGCCAGCACCAACGTCACCGTAGCCAGCAGTTTGATCAGCACGTGCAGCGACGGACCAGCCGTATCCTTGAAGGGATCGCCGACCGTATCGCCGACCACTGCAGCCCTGTGGGCATCGGAACGTTTACCGCCGTGCGCGCCCGTCTCGATGTACTTTTTGGCGTTATCCCATGCGCCGCCGCTGTTGTTCATCAGCATGGCCATCAGGATGCCCACGATGGTGCCCACCATCAGCAGGGCAGCGACCGCTTCCGCGCCTGCTAGATCGATCGTCTTTCCATGCAATACCGGCGCGAATTCGCCTGTGAGTTTGATGTGGAAGCTTCCGCTCAGGTGCTTGAACACCAGGCCTACGGCGAGCGGCGTGAGCACGGCCAGTGCTCCGGGCAGGATCATCTGCTTGAGCGCGGCGCCCGTTACGATGCGAACACAGCGTCCATAGTCCGGCTTCGAAGTGCCCGCCATGATGCCCGGGTTCTCGCGGAACTGCGCGCGTACGTCTTCAATGATGTACTGCGCCGTGCGCCCCACAGCTTTGATGGCGAGTGACGAGAAAAGAAAGATCAACATGGCGCCCAGCAAAGCCCCGACAAACACGGGTACGCTGGCCAGGTTGATATTGGTAAAGCTCCAGCTGGAGTTCAGCACCTCGCCGGCATCCGCGAAGCGCTGCGCGACAATGCCGTGTACCGTCTCCAGATAAGCGGAAAAGAGCAGGAAGGCCGCCAGCGCAGCCGATCCAATGGCATAGCCCTTGGTCAGCGCCTTGGTGGTATTGCCCGCTGCGTCCAGCTTGTCGGTCTTCGCGCGCACCGAGTGCGGCTGGTCAGACATCTCGATAATGCCACCCGCGTTGTCCGTAATCGGTCCGAACGTATCCATCGCGAGAATATAGGCAGCAGAAGAGAGCATGCCCATGGTGGCGATGGCCGTTCCGTAAATCCCCTTGGCATAGTCGGAAATGGAAGCATCCGCCAGCCCGCGCACCCCGAAGTAGTAGCTGAGCAGCAGCGCCGCGCTGATCACCACCACCGGCATCGCCGGCGTTTCCATACCCACGGCGAGGCCGCTAATGATATTGGTGGCCGGGCCCGTCAATGAGGCGGTGGCAATCGATTGCACTGGGCGGTAACGCGTCTCGGTGTAGTACTCGGTGATGCGCACAAAGAGGAACGAGGTCGCCATGCCGACCGCGCCGCAGCCCAGCAGCCACCAGCGGCCCTGCAGCATGTAGTAGACCGCAACGGCAAAACCGGCCAGGGCCAGCAGGGTAGTGACGTAATAACCGCGGTTTAGCGCGTCCATCGGATCCTGATCTTCGCGGCTATGCACCACCAGGACGCCAACAAAGCTGGCCACCAGGTTGATCGCGTGAACGATCAACGGAAACAGAATGCCCTTGATCCCGAAGACCGGATAAAGCGCCGTACCCAGAATCATCGCGCCGACATTTTCCGCGGCCGTAGACTCAAAAATGTCGGCGCCGCGGCCTGCGCAGTCGCCCACATTGTCGCCCACCAGGTCAGCAATCACGGCGGGGTTACGCGGGTCGTCTTCGGGAATACCGGCTTCCACCTTGCCCACCAGGTCGGCGCCTACGTCAGCCGCCTTGGTATAGATACCGCCCCCAAGTTGGGCAAACAGGGCCACCAGCGAAGCGCCGAAGCCAAACCCAACGAGTTGATAGGGAACATGCCGCGGATCCTCGAGGCCGCCGAAGAAATAAAACAGGGAGCCCACGCCGAGCAGAGACAGGCTGATCACCACCATGCCGGTCACCGCGCCTCCGTGCAGGGCAATTTTGAGCGCCCGGCCCAGGCTGCTACGGGCTGCGCTCGCCACGCGGATGTTGGTCCGTATGGAGACAAACATGCCTGTGTACCCGGAGATACCGGAGCAGACCGCTCCAATTAAAAAGCTGATGACCACTTTGCCGGCCAGCGGGGCCGTAAAGTCAGAAAACTTGTAGCCCACGAACAGGGCAATCGCCAAAACGACCGCCAGGGCCGCGATGGTGGTGTACTGCCGCGACATAAAGGCTTCAGCGCCTTCACGAATCGCGTTTGAGATCACCTGCATCTCCGAGGTCCCGGTATCAAACTTAAGAACAGACTTAGCAAGAAAAAGGGCGAAAACCAGGCCGAGCAGACCCGCAAGCATCGCGATCCAGAGAAAGGTGCTGCCGCCGGTATTCAGTGCAGAAGGAACCGCCTCCTGCAGAACAACGGCCAATGCTGGGAATAAAACCATTCAAACGCCTCCAGAGATAGTGGACTTCCAAGGTTTACGAAGGGAGCGTTGCGACTTAGGGGTCTTGACGCGGGCGAAAATACCTGTGAACCGGCTGATTAGAGCATGCTGGGAAAATAATGGTCAATATCCTCCGTCATCATACCGGGAGCGGTAACCACAGAGAACACTGCATCTGCCGTTTCGGGCAAGAAGCAGCCATGGGCAGGAGTGCGAGCAACGGATTACAATTTGGGTTTGATGCCTCACCGCCGAAAAGCTCACCATTCCGGCATCCTGACGGACCCTCGTTCAGGCTGCAAATGTGATTGAGCGTCTTCAAGACATCGCCTCCAAGGGATCGCCTGGAGGGGTGGCAAACCGGGAGTGGTAAACCGGCGGCCGGGATGAGAATTGTTAGCAAGGGTGGGCGCGGGGTCTATTTTTTCCACCTGTAGTGACTGGTGAGGTGCGGATGGCGAAGACGGCTACGGCCACGAAGGAACAAGGCGCGCTGGCGCAATACGCTGGTCTTGAACCGGAGCAGTTGATCCGTATCTACCGCCTGATGTATATGTCTCGCCGCACCGACGACCGCGAGATCCTGCTCAAGCGGCAGCAGAAAATCTTCTTTCAGGTCTCCGGCGCAGGGCACGAGGCATTGCTCGTGGCCGCGGGCATGGCCCTCAAGCCGGGCTACGACTGGTTCTTTCCTTATTACCGTGATCGCGCCTTGTGCCTTACGCTGGGCAGCACCGTCGAGGAGCAGCTCCTGCAATCCGTCGGCGCCGCCGCCGATCCGGCCAGTGGCGGGCGCCAGATGCCGTCGCACTGGAGCAACCCGCGCCTCCACATCGTCACCCAGTCTTCTTCCGTCACTACCCAGTGCCTACACGCGGTCGGCTGTGCCGAGGCGGGCAGGTATCTCGCGACGCACCCCAGGGCGTCTGAGCAGCGCGAAGGCGACTACAGCAAGTTCAAGCCGGTTGTGTTTCACGGCGATGAAGTGACCTTTGTCTCGCTGGGCGACGGCGCAACCAGCGAGGGTGAGTTCTGGGAGGCGATCAGCTCCGCATCCAGCCTCCGTCTGCCTGTTCTGTTCGTCGTCGAAGATAACGGATACGCCATCTCCGTTCCCGTATCGGTGAATACCCCTGGCGGTAATATCTCCCGCCTGGTGGCAAATTTCCCCAACTTCTTCTTTGCCGAGGTGGATGGCACCGATCCGGTCGAAAGCTACGCGGCGTTGACCCAGGCGGTCGCCCATTGCCGGGCGGGCCGAGGGCCGGCGTTTGTGCACGGCCACGTCATCCGGCAGTATTCCCATTCGTTTTCCGACGATGAGGGGCTCTACCGTTCCGAGGTCGAGCGCACGCGCGAGGCGGCTCTGGACCCGCTGCCCAAGCTGCAGATGCGCCTTCTGCGCGATGGCATTCTCGATCCCGCGGCCATCAACCGGCTGGAGCAGGAAGTCGACGAAGAGGTACGGTCCGCAGCAGAGCGGGTGCTCCGCGCGCCGCTCCCTGAGATCAGCTCGATCAAGCGTCATGTGTATTCCGAGGATCTGGACCCCACCAGCGAATCCCTGGCGCGCCCGGCCGTTCTGTCGTCCGACACGCAGGAACGCACCATGGCCGACCTGATCAACGCCTGCTTGAAAGATGAAATGCATCGCGATCCGCGCATCGTGGTGTTCGGCCAGGATGTGGCCGATACCAGCCACGACCATGAACTGCGCGACGGCCTGGTCAAGGGTAAGGGCGGCGTCTTTAAACTGACCCATGGGCTGCAAAAGGAATTCGGCGCGGACCGCGTCTACAACGCGCGCCTCGCCGAAGCCGATATAGTGGGCCGCGCTCTCGGCATGGGTCTCCGCGGACTCAAGCCGGTAGTGGAAATCCAGTTCTTCGACTACATCTGGCCTGCCATGCACCAGCTCCGCAACGAGCTCAGTCTGATGCGTTGGCGCTCCAACGGCAGCTACGGAGCGCCCTGCGTGATTCGCGTGGCCATCGGCGGCTATCTGACCGGCGGCTCCGTATACCACTCGCAATGCGGGGAAAGTATCTTCACCCATACACCGGGTATCCGCGTCGTGTTTCCTTCGAATGCCCTCGATGCCAACGGGCTGTTGCGCACGGCGATTCGCTGTGACGATCCCGTGCTGTTCTTCGAGCACAAGCGGCTCTACCGCGAGACCTACGGCCGCGCACCTTACCCTGGCGCCGACTACGCGATCCCCTTCGGCAAAGCGAATGTGGTGCGTGCGGGCAAAGACCTCACCGTCATCACGTATGGCGCCGTCGTTCCGCGTGCGCTGCGTGCCGCGCAATTGGCGAGCAGTGAGCTGGGCCTGGACGTGGAGCTGCTCGATCTGCGCACGCTCAACCCGTATGACTGGGAAGCGATCGCCGTCTCTGTCAAGAAGACCGGCCGGGTCATCGTTGCCCACGAAGACATGTTGAGCTGGGGCTACGGAGCCGAGATTGCAGCCCGCATCGCCGACGAGCTATTCGATTATCTGGACGCTCCCGTCAAACGCGTAGCAGCCATGGATACATTCGTGGCCTATCAGCCGATCCTCGAAGACGCGATCCTCCCGCAGCCCGAGGACCTCTACCGCGCCATGGCCGAACTAAGCAAATACTAGCCCGCATTTCTTACACGGTTAAGAACGAAAGAGAAACGCGGCTCGATATCGCGTGGCCGGCGGTGCAACCAACCTGCGGGTGCCCCATCCTTCGCTTTTTTTTGCGAAGGGTGGGATATCTTGAAGGTGGGTCGTGCCATGCCTGACCACGCGGTGATCCCGGAGGAAGGTCTCACGACAACTTTCCGGCAAAGTCCGCGTCTGTAACGATGTGCCCCGGGCAAGCAGAGGAGACCAGCAAGCAGACCATCAGAGTAGACCAGCAAAGCAGACCAGCAAAGCAGACCATCAGAGTAGACCAGCAAAGCAGACCAGCAAAGCAGACCAGCAAAGCAGCGCAACGCCTTCTGTAACCCGGCAACAAATCCTCGGGTGGCCCATTCAAGCCCGCTTTTGGCTTGAGTGGGGGAAAACGAGCTCCTTAAGCTCTTGCAAGCCCACTCGCGTCGGGGGACGATGAAGGCCCAGGGTTGAGCCTGAGCTCCTATCCGCAGAGTCTTTTTTCTGACACAGCCAACGTGTCAAATGGGAAATATCAAATCATTTTCGCAATGACTATGGTCTGGCTCGCTGCGGCAAGGCTGCAAAGCTGCACTAGCGGACAGGTTTGCTGCGGCCGCCTCCGCCGCGTCCCACAAAGTCATCCAGGCCAAGCGAGCCGCAGCCGGTAAACACCAGCATCAGGGCGATCGCAAACAGCGCCAGCGGAAGGGCAAAGGACCCTGGCCCTTCGAGGCCGCCGTGCAGGTGCACTTTGATGATCGCGATCCCCATGTCGATAGCCGTCATGAAAGCGACAACCCGGGTCAGCAATCCCAGGATGATTAGCATACCACCGAAGAATTCGGTAAAGGCGGCCACATAGCCTAGCCATACCGGCAGGTGCAAGCGCGTGACACCGTGGGCAAATGCGTAAAGCGAACCGGAAGGGATGACCTTATCGTATCCGTGGCGAGTGATGATGACACCCAGCACGACCCGCATAACCAGGGCCCCGAAAGACTGAAAACGATCGAGCCAGCTGAACAATAGAAAACTCCTGTAATGAGCGTTGTCGTAGGCAAGCTTAGCAGGGAACTGTACGTGAGTTGGCGTGCTACCTGCCGACGAGATACTTCCCTAAAAAGTTTTCGAGGGTCGGCAGGTAGTTCGAGCCATTAGATTTCTCCTTTGGCTCAGAAGCCTGTTCATAGTAGCGGCCGCTTTCCTTAACGCGCGAGTACACGAACAGCTTGGGGGTGCGCAAATGGGCGAGCGTCTTCGCCGGATCGAAGCGATCGTGGAACAGCAAGCGGACCGGCAACAGGCGCATGCGTGGATCGGCTAGCAGTGTCTCGAGCGTCGGTGCCGGAGGATCTTCGAGGATCAAAGCCGGCGCCTCCGGATGGCGGCGCGCTGTCTCCGCGGCAATCGCTGCACCCAGCCCTACTCCATCGAGCACAATGGCAGAAGCGGGAAGGTGGCGCGTCTCTGTGAGGTAGTGCCAGGCTGCGTCGGCATCTTCATAGGTGCTGCGCTCCGAAGGATGGAGGTTCTCGCTGTTGCCAAAGCCTCGGTAGTCGAACGCAAACAGATTCATACCGAGGCTATGCAGAGCCTGCAACTGGGGCAACGTATTCGAGCGTGAGCCGGCGCCATCGTGCATCAGCAGAAGAGTCCTGGGTGTGTCGTGATCCGCGGGGATCCACCAGCCGCGCAGTTGCGGAACACCGGTTTCCGTCGTGTAGAAGGCAATCTCGCTGTATCGCAGGCCGGCCGATGAGGGTGTGGAAGAGACCGTCCTCGAAGGTTTGAACACCAGTTGCCATTGACCTTGCCAGAACAAGAGGCAAATGGTGACGTACACGCAGAGCAAGGCAAACGTGATCGCTGCCAACCCAGCGCTGGCAATCCAGCGGCCACTGGTCAGAGGCTGTTGGGGCGCGAGCGGGTTCTTCCATCCGGGAGGCGGCGTGTGTTTCCGAGGCCTGGCCATTTAAAGCATTTTCTCAATTACTGTGATTTTGTAAGACCAGCGAGGCATGTTTTTCTTTGAGATTCTTTGAAGGGTTCGCGATTTACAGGCTGCGGAAAAACTCACTTCTTTGAAGGGTACGGGCTGCCTCGCCGCAGCGAGCATTAGAGAGCATTTTCACTTCTACTCTGTACAGGAGGGCGCGGCGAAGTGCGGCTTTTCTTCCATCCCAGCAAGCTCGCTTGCCGGGGACCCCGGTTCTTGAGGAAAAGCCGCCATGGGAGCCGTTGCTCTGTAAACACCAGAAGTGAAAATGCTTTAGCCCGTACATAACTCTTTCGTAATAAATCCGGCTCGAGCCGCTGAGGGAGCGATTTCTCGTTTACAGAGACCTTTCCGCAGCCCATCTAGCCGAACGCAAGTTCGTCTGCCGACTCAAGCGGCGTTCCGCAGACGCGGCAAAGGACGGCCGAGCAATCGCCGCAAACCAGCGGATCTTTCACCGCCACAGCGCATGTAGGGCACCAGAGGTCTGAGGGTGCCGTCGGAGTTGCTGCCGAATCTGTTGGAGGTATGCCGGCCATCATTTTCGAGCGTAGCATGAGCAGCATGATCTCCCGCATGCTTGGCCATCTGACCGCTGGGGAGACGAATGGGAGACGAACGCCTCGCGCGGCTATCTGGATGCCACCATGCATAGCGCGACCTTTCGAGTATCACGCTAAGTCGCTGTAGAATCAATACGATTTTGTAATAATTTAAAGCGAAAGATGAAGTCAGGGAAGCATGAGCGAGTTGGTGAGAATTTGTGCGAAGGGCGACCTCCCGCGACGCGGAGAGGCGAAGGAATTCGATGTGCACGGCAAAGTGCTATGCATCGCCAATGTCGACGGCGTGATCCGTGCGCTGGATAATGAGTGTCCCCATCGCGGTGGTCCGTTGTCCGAGGGGCTGATTGAGGTGGGCAAGGTCGTCTGCCCCTGGCACGCCTGGGCCTGGGATCCAGCGACCGGCGCAACCGCGGAATCTAATCAAAAGGTTGCAGTTTACCCGGTAACTGTTGAAGGTGAAGATGTTCTGATCGAGCTATAAAAAGAAAACAGGGCAGCGCAACAAACCAGCGGGTGCCCCATCCTTCGCTTTTTTTGCGAAGGGTGGGATACCACGACAGTGTGTGTGTTGAGATTTGTGGCTTGTCGAAAGCACCGTCAAGAGAACAAATGCCTTAAGCAGCCTCTCCCGCCTTAACAATCGTAGCCAGTGAGTGCGGGTCCAGGCTAGCGCCCCCAATCAGCGCCCCATCAATTTCCGGCTGGCTGAGCAGCGCGCTGGCATTGTCCGGCTTCACGCTCCCGCCGTACAAAATCCGCAATGCATCAGCCAGTGGTCTCCCGACCAGCCTGGCGACCTCGCTGCGAACGATCAGGTGCGCTTCCGCCGCAATCTGCGGCGTGGCCGTCTTGCCCGTGCCGATCGCCCAGACAGGCTCATAAGCAATCACCATGGAATGCAGCTTGGCCACATCGATCTGGTGAAGCGCCCCGCGTATTTGCCGGCAGATCACCTCTTCGGTCATGCCGCTCTCGCGTTGTTCTTCATGCTCGCCCACGCAAACAATCGGGACCAGGTGGTGCTTGAGGGCTGCCACAAGTTTCCGGTTGACCGTGTCGTCTGTCTCTGCGAAATACTGGCGCCGCTCAGAGTGGCCCAGAATCACATGGCTCACGCCCAGCGCGGTAAGCATGCCTGCGGAGATTTCCCCGGTAAACGCGCCCTCTTCCGCATAGTGCATGTTCTGCGCGCCTACCTGAACCGCAGATCCTTTGACGGAGTGGAGCGCGAACGTCAGATCGACACTAGGAGGGCAGATCACGATCTCGCCCTTCGTGTGGTCTTTCACCAGTGGCAAAAAGGTATGCAGGAAGCTCTCGGCCTCCTTGGGGGTCTTGTACATCTTCCAGTTAGCGGCGATCAGTAGCTTGCGCATGCTTAATTCATATCTCTTTTCTTATGTTCTTTGACCAGATTGTAGAGCACCGCGAGGGTATGTTTGCGGTCAAGCCTGCCGGCCAGTCGCACGGCTGTCCAACAGCCAAGAAAACCGAAGAACAGGTATCCGCCGTACCCGAGCGCATACAGCACAGAAACAGGTTTGCCGGCGAGCCAGTCGCCGAAGAAGCCAGCGGCATTGATGGTGGAGATCAAACCCATCAGCCCGCACAAGGGAAATGCGATCAGCCCGAGTGTGACGCGGTATCGATGAGCACGGAAGGTCTGCGTGAAGGTCGCCAGCAGCCAGGCGATCAAAGCACAGACGATACCGGCGGCAAGTACGAGTATCGGCAATTCGGCGTTCACGGCGACACCCATGCTGTTTGCAGCGCCTCCTGAGCGGGCTTAACGGGCTGCGGAAAAACTCACTTCCTTGAAGGGTACGGGCTTTACAGCTTGCGAAAAAACTCGCTTCTTTGAAGGGTACGGGCTTTAGCCCGTACATAACTCCATTGCAATGAGTCCGGCTTTAGCCGCTGAGGGAGCGATTTCTCCCTTACAAAGACTTTTTCCGCAGCCTGTTAAAGCATGTTCACAAAGGATGCAAGCAAAGGAGCGGTTCCTGGCTCAGGCGTTCCGCAAAGAACGCCTGCACCTAACCACTCTCAACAGATCACCCGATTCCTGAAAATGCTTTAAGCCGTAGAACGGTTCGAAAGCGCTTCGACGCCAGGCAGCTTCTTGCCTTCAAGAAATTCCAGCGAGGCGCCACCGCCGGTGGAGATGTGCTTCATTTTATCCGCCACGCCCGCCTGTTTCACCGCAGAGACGGAATCGCCGCCACCCACGATGGTCATCGCTCCGGCATTTTCCGCCAGCGCCTCCGCGACGCCGAAGGTTCCCTTGGCAAACGCCGGCATTTCAAATACACCCATGGGACCGTTCCAGAGAATGGTGCGTGCCCGCGCAATTTCCGTCGTGAACAGCTCAATCGTCGACGCACCGATATCGAGCGCCATCCAGTCCGCAGGGAAGGGGCCATCGCCCTCAAAGAGCTGCGTCTTGGCATCGGCTGCAAACTTGTCGGCCAGCACGTGATCGACCGGCAACAAAAAGCGAACACCCTTCTCTGCGGCTTCTTTCAATGCTTCACGCGCCACATCGAGCTTGTCGGCTTCGACCAGGGACTTGCCCACTTCCTGGCCCTGGGCCTTGAGGAATGTGTAAGCCATGCCACCGCCGATCAGCAGCGCATCCACCTTGCTGAGCAGGTGGTGGATCACTTCGATCTTGTCGGAAACCTTGGCCCCACCCAGAATCGCGACGAAGGGCTTCTCCGGAGCTTCCAATGCTTTGCCCAGGTAGTTCAGTTCCTTTTCCATGAGCAGTCCGGCAGCCGACTGTTCCACGAAGTGCGTGATCCCTTCCGTTGAGGCATGGGCCCGGTGAGCGCTGCCGAATGCGTCATTCACATAGACGTTGCAAAGGCTGGCGAGTTGACGCGCGAAGTTTGTGTCGTTCGCTTCTTCCCCTGCGTGGAACCGCAGGTTCTCGAGCAGAAGCACCTGGCCCGACTCCAACTGGCGTGCCAGTTCCGTCGCCAGCTCACCGGTGCAGTCGGGAGAAAAGGCAACGTTGACTGACTCGCCCAACGCGTGATCGAGCAGCGTGCGCAGGCGGTCAACAACAGGGCGAAGGCTGTACTTGGGGTTCGGCTTGCCCTTGGGACGCCCCAGGTGCGACGCCACAATCACCTTTGCATGGTGACGCAGCGCATATTCAAGCGTGGGCAAAGTTTCTTTGATCCGGGTATCGTCGAGAATCTGCCCGCCGTTCTCAGAGAGCGGTACGTTGAAGTCGACGCGGATAAAAACGTACTTGTCATGCAAGTCCAGGTCGCGAATGGAGAGTTTCGCCATGCGAAAGTTTCCTCATGTAGTCTTCCGTGAGTATGCGCGCGCAGTGCCGCATGAAAACGCGGCCCGATGCGTACAACGCACCGGGCCGTTTGGTTCTTAGAGACCGGCTTTCTCGAGGAAAAGCACCAGGTCTTTCACGCGGTTGGAATAGCCCCACTCGTTGTCGTACCAGCTGATCACCTTCGCCATGTGCGTACCGACGGTCTTGGTCAGAGGGGAATCGACGATCGAGGAAAGCGGGTTTCCCTTGAAGTCGCTGGAAACGAGCTCGTTGGTCTCGTAGCCCAGGATGCCCTTCATTGGGCCATCCGCCGCGGCCTTGATCGCGGCGTTGATCGTTTCCTTGGTTACCGGCTTCTCCGCCGTGAAGGTCAGATCGACCACCGAAACGTTCGGTGTCGGCACGCGGATCGCGAAGCCATCCAGCTTGCCCTTGAGCTCCGGCACCACGAGGTGCAGAGCCTTGGCGGCGCCGGTCGAAGTGGGAATCATGGAAAGGGCGGCAGCGCGTCCGCGGCGCAGGTCCTTGTGCGGAAAGTCGAGAATGACCTGATCGTTGGTGTAGCTGTGGATCGTCGTCATGATGCCCGAGACGATGCCGAAGCTGTCGTTCATCACCTTGGCCAGAGGCGCAAGGCAATTGGTGGTGCAGCTGGCGTTCGAGATCACGTGATGCGCCTTGGCGTCATACTTGTCGTCGTTCACGCCGAGCACGATCGTCAGATCTTCGTTCGAAGCAGGTGCGGAGATGATGACTTTCTTCACCGTACCCTGCAGGTGGGCCTTGGCCTTGGTCGCGTCGGTGAAATGTCCGGTCGACTCAATCACGATCTGGGCGCCGGTCGACGACCAGTCGAGTTTCGCGGGATCGCGCTCGGCGAAGACCTTGAGCTTCTTGCCATCGACCGAGATGAAGTCATCGCCCGAGGTGATCTCGTGATGCAGGTTTCCGAGGATGGAGTCGTACTTGAGCAGATGCGCCAGCGTTGCCGGGCTGGTCAGATCGTTGACCGCGACAATCTCAATATTCTTGTTGCCGAGCGATGCTCTGAATACGTTGCGGCCGATGCGGCCAAAGCCATTGATACCAACCTTTACAGCCATAAACGTTTGAATCTCCTTGAAGGGGGTTAGTTTTTATGTGCTTGACTCAACCGCCTTCCGCAATGGGTGGAGACCCGGGTCGAGGAAGCTGTTCGTGGCCTGGGTTTCCAGGACAAGGGCTCCTCCCGATTCTTACCGGGCCACTGTCCTTGCGAAACCTCGTTTATCAACAAGTTGCCGAGCCATTTTCGTGTGCGAGTGAAACTTGAGTGTACCAAAGAGCGCGAGGCGGGAATGTAGCGAGCTATTTGCTGCGGTGGCAGAACTTGTGTTACATCCTCAACATGCGCGAATGGATGCGCGCCCTAATGAAACGACGTACCAAGCGTGGAGTGAACGACTCGGAATCAACCGGGAAAATCGGGCAGGAGATTCCAGCCGACCAGCCGACGCCCTTACAGCCGGTGTATCCGGAAAACAACCGGGGAGCGGAGCCTTTGGCTGCCGAAGCCTCCGTAGCAACACCAGAGCAGCATGCAGCAGTGGAGGAGGAGACGAAGCCGGCCCGGGCGCCCGAGCCTTCTATCCCCGTTCCTGTTGCCGTCACCGAAGTAGAATCCCCGGCCGCTGCGGCAGCCGAGGGCAAATTGGTCGTCGAAACGCAGCCGGAGTCGCCTTCTGTGCCTCCACCTGAAGCGCCGTCGGCCAGCCAAAAAGAGATCAAGGGCTACGTGGTGCTGGCGATTGGTCTGCCGGGCTCGGGCAAAACCACCTGGTTTAAACGCCGTGGGGTCACGCCGCTTTCGAGCGACATGCTGCGCAGCATCCTGTTCGACGACATCACCGAACAGCGCTACCAGGGACTGGTCTTTTCCACCCTGCGCTCTTTGCTGCGTGCGCGCCTCATTGCCAAGATGCCGTGGAACTACGTGGACGCGACCAACCTGTCGGCCCACGAGCGGCGCCAATGGATCAAGATGGCCAAGAGCTTCGGCTACGAGGCGCAGGCCGTATTCTTCGATGTGCCGCTCGAGGTCTGCATGGAGCGGAACAGCAAGCGGGAGCGCACGGTCAGCGACGACGTGATGAAGAAGATGGCCGAGCGCCTGCGTCCGCCCAGCTTCAAAGAAGGCTTCAGCAAAATCACCATGGTACGCGTCAAGGGAGCGCCTCCAGCCAAACTGGACGGCGTCGACTTGCCGCCGGCCGCCGCGGAGTAACGCCCGAGCCGCAACGAGCACCCTCGTCGCAGCAAAGCAGTTCGCTGCGGCGAAGCAGTTCACTGCGGCGAGGCAGCTCACTGCGGCGAGGCAGCTCACTGCGGCGAGGCAGCCATGCCCTACGTTCGCAGGCCCGCGATTTTTTGGGGCACAAACAAACAGGTAGGGCACGGCCTTTAGGCCGTGCCAATCTACCTCGCCTTTAGGAGGGCTTTAGCCCCCGAGGTACGTTTTTCGCGCGGGGCTCTGCGGCTGTGGATGGAAAGCATTTGTTCCGACGTGCGCTTTAAGCGAGGCCACTTGACCGAAAGCCCACAACTGGCCATAGCTTTCGATCAGGCCGGGCTCACCACGCCTGACGGCCGCACAATCCTCCAAAGCGTGACCTTGCAAGTCGCCACTGGCTCCACAACCGCCCTGTTGGGCCGCAGCGGCTCAGGAAAGACGACCCTGCTGCGCATGGTGAACCGTCTTATCGAGCCCACTGCCGGCCGGGTCATGGTCGAGGCCAAAGCAACCACTGATTGGGATCCCATTACGTTGCGCCGGTCCATCGGCTACGTCATCCAGGAGACCGGCCTCTTCCCGCATTTCGACGCCGAGCGAAACATCGGCACTGTGCTTGAAATCGAAGGCCATGCGAAGCGGGAGATTGCTCTGCGCGTGCGCGAACTATTCGGCCACGTCGGGCTGGAATACGAGACGTTCGCGCGTCGCCTCCCGTACCAGCTTTCCGGTGGTCAGCGCCAGCGTGTGGGGCTCGCCCGTGCGCTGGCCGCAGAACCCAGACTCCTTCTCATGGATGAGCCCTTCGGAGCCCTCGACCCGCTGACGCGTGCAGAAATGCAGGATATGCTGCAAGCTCTGCTCAAGCGGTTCAACAAGACTGTTCTGCTCGTGACCCACGATCTCGATGAAGCGCTCTTTCTCGCCTCGCATATTGTCTTGATGGAAGCCGGCCAGGTCGTAGCCGACCTGGCCGCGAAAGACTTTCTCGCGTCGCAAATACCGGCTGTGCGGAGCTACGTGCACGCGGTGCACCGCGGCACGAGTGGCGAGAGGAGCCGCGCACTGATGGCAAGCTTTCTAGCGCAGCACGCCTCAGAGATTGCCGAACTCACCCTCGAGCATCTCTGGCTCACCGGCTCCGCTCTGGGTTTGGCGGCCGCTATCGGCGTTCCAACCGGCATCTGGTTGACGCGGCATCCCCGCTGGGCCAAACCCGTGTTGGGTGTGGTGAACATCATCCAGACCATTCCCAGCCTCGCGCTCTTTGGCTTTCTCTTGCCTGTTCCCTGGCTCGGCGAGCGTGCCGCACGCATTGCCATCGCCGCGCTCACGGCGTACGCTCTGTTGCCCATTGTGCGCAATACCTATGCGGGCATCGGGGGGGTGGACCCGACGTTGCTCGAAGTAGCCAAAGCCCTGGGCATGACCCGTGCACAGCGCTTGCGCAAGGTGGAGCTCCCCTTGGCTGCGAGCTTCATCTTCGCCGGGTTGCGCACGGCGACCGTGCTGGCTGTAGGCATTGCAACCATTGCGGCTGCGGTGGGCGCCGGCGGCCTGGGTGAATTCATCTTCCGCGGTGTTGCTTCCGTTGACAACCGCCTGGTGCTGGCCGGCGCGATTCCGGCAGCGCTCTTGGCGATCGCCGCCGATGCAGGGCTCGGCTGGGTAGAGAAGCGGCTGCGCGTGCCGGCGCCGGGGCGCATGTGAAATTCATTCTGGCGGCATCGGTCAGTCTCCTGTTGGCGATGCTGGGGGCCTGCGCACCACCGCGCCCTGACCACCCGGTCATCGGCGCCAAGAACTTCACCGAGCAGGTGGTTCTGGGTGAGCTTCTCGCGCAGCACATCGAGGCGGTGACCGGACTCAAGGTGGAACGCCGCTTCTATCTCGCCGGCAGCTACATCTGCAATCAGGCATTGATCGCCGGCCGCATCGACTCCTACGTGGAGTACACCGGAACCGCACTGACAGCAATTCTCAAACAGCCGGTCGACCAGCTGGTCGACAAGGACCCGCAGCGGGTCTTCGCGACCGTGCAGCGCCTTTACCAGCAGCGTTACCACGTGGTGGCCACCGCTCCGTTGGGCTTTGAAAATACCTTCGCCATGGTGATCCGCGATCAGGATGCGCAGCAGCTTCACCTAACGACGCTTAGCCAAGCTGCGCGTTACAGCCCGCAATGGAGACTCGGCGTGGGGTACGAATTTGAGCAGCGTCCTGACGGCCTGCCGGGTTTGCAGCAGGCGTACGGACTAAAGTTCGCAGGCTTGCCAAGAACCATGGACCTCGGCCTGCTTTACCGTGTGTTGAACGGCCACCAAGTCGACATCATCGCCGGCAACTCGACCGATGGGCCGATCAAGGCGTTTCACCTGAAGGTGCTTGAGGATGACAAGCATTACTTTCCTCCCTATCAAGCGGTCCCGCTGGTGCGTCAGGAAGCCTTCGATCGTTGGCCGCAACTCCGCGCCGCATTCGCCGGTCTCGCCGGCAAGATCACTGCCGAGCAAATGCAGACGATGAACGAGGCCGTCGACGGGCAGCATCGCGACCCGGCAGAAGTAGTAAAGGAATTCCGCCAATCCCACGGCCTGTAGTTCTGGCGGAGGAAACAATTGAAAGGTAGGGCACGGCCTACCTCGCCGCAGCGAGCATTACGCCGTGCCAATTGGATACATCTAGAAAAGGGGCTTTACAGGCTACGGAAAAACTCAATTCTTTGAAGGGTACGGCCTTTACAGGCTGCGGAAAAACTCAATTCTTTGAAGGGTACGGCCTTTAGGCCGTACATAACTCCATTGCAATGAATCCGGCTTTTAGCCCGTACGTAACTCCATTGTAATGAGTTCGGCTTTAGCCGCTGAGGGAGCGATTTCTCTCTTAAGGTGACTTTTCCGCAGCCTCTTCAGCCCCTGAGGTACATTTTCCCCGAATTAGATCGAAGATCACAGCCATCTCCAGAGTAGCGTGCGGGAATCCGGGGCATCTCGCTCGTTTTCCGCGAGATGCAGCACATATCAAAAGCCCGACGTTAAACTTGCCCGACGTTAAACTTGAAAGAGACGATGAAACGTCAGGAGGGTATCAGGTTGACACCCGAACCATGGTTAAGCGGAACGCTCACCGAATTACCGGTCATTCAGCGCGCGCTCCTGCATTCGTTGCAAATGGCCGAGGAAGACACAGCGAAGTGGTGCGCAGGCCTGACCGGCCATGAACTCCACGCGCGTCCGTTTCAACTGCCTTCGGTGGCCTTCCATTTGCGCCACATAGCGCGCAGCCTCGATCGCTTCTGCTGCTATGCGGAGTGCACTGCACTCACGCCGGAACAGTTGGCGGCCATAGCCGGGGAAATGATTGAACCTGGAACCCGCGACGCCATCTTCAACGAACTGAAGCAGAGCCTCGATACAACACGCCGCCGAATAAACACGACCGTGCTTCGTCCTCTGGACACGAAGGTCGGCATCGGCCGCAAGGCCCTGCCGACGACCCTCGCGGGGTTGCTGATACACGCTGCGGAACACACGCAACGTCACGTCGGCCAGGCCATCACGACCGCGAAAGTAGTCCTCGCTCAGCGAACCTAATTGAGCTCGGGAACGCGGTCCACGATGTGGCCCATTTTTTCCTGCTTCACCTGGATGTAGCGCTCGAAGCTGTCTTCCGGCTCCACTTCGGCGGAGATGCGCTCCACCACGCGAATCCCAACCGACTCCAGCGCCTCGACCTTTTCCGGATTGTTGGTGATCAATCGAACCGAGGTCACGTTGAGCAGTTTCAGAGTCTCCGCCGGCAATTCGAACTCGCGGCAATCCGCCTTGTATCCCAATTGCACATTGGCTTCGACGGTATCCAGTCCCTGCTCCTGCAGTTCGTAGGCGCGCAGCTTGGCCATGAGCCCGATGCCACGGCCTTCCTGCTGCTCGTAGAGCAGAATACCGGCCCCCTCTTTCACGATGGCCCGCATTGCCAGTTCCAATTGCAGCCGGCAATCGCAGCGCAGGGAGTGGAACACATCTCCGGTAAGACACTGTGAGTGGACGCGTACGATGGGCGGCTTGCTATGAATGTCGCCCATCACCAGCGCGACCGCACCTTCGATTCTCTTCGGGACGGCAGCGATTCCCGGGCCGCATGGTTCCGGGTTGATCCGGGTTCCTTCGAAGCCGAGAATGCGGAAGTGTCCCCAACGGGTGGGGAAATCGGCATCCGCAACTTTCTTTACATCTTCCAATGGCATACCTCAATTAGAGCCTTTGAGCCGTCCCCGTGTCCAGCAATGGGCCAGCAATGGGCCGATGAGGCATACATGCATACATGCAACAACTGCTCTCCCCTTTGTCATCCCGAGCGGAGTCGAGGGATCTGCAGTTCTGCAGGCCTTTCCCGGGAATATTTTTCGACAGAGCGCAACAAATTTGTCATCTCGCCTGCCCCGGTCTGCCGTGGGACCGAAATGGCCATAGGCCTTCGGCCTACCCAAGAGGATGAAAGACTCCGCTATGCGGCAACTGCTCTTAATGGAAGCAGCACTCTCCCCTTTGTCATCCCGAGCGAAGCCGAGGGATCTGCAGTTCTCATTCCCGCGCCAGGGCTCGGGCCCAGCAATCGACGTCGCCAAAGCGATCCATCCGCGCCCCCAACTGGCGTAGAGTAAAAGCGTGAATGAGCCAAAGCTTGTCCTCATCTCATTGCTGATCAAGCTGGGCGTGGCTGCGGCCGTTTCGGCGACCACCGCCCGGGCGTTTACTTTCCAGCGGCTGCTGTTTGCTGAGCGCCGCAATACGAGTCAGACCCTCGGCCTCCTGGCTTTCCTTTGCATCCCGCTCACCCTGGGCGTCTGGTTCCGTGTCAGTGTGTCCAACTTTCTCGGCGCCGACATCGGTTTCGAGACCGTCATTATCCTCGGGGTCCTTCTGGGTCCGCTTTCCGCGCTTTTGGGGGGAGCTGCCCTCTCGATTCCCGCGATGCTGCACCACGAGTATCTGACTCTGCCTTTTTTCATGGCTGTAGCCACCGTCTCCGGGTTATACGGTCGGGGGGTCGAGCCCGAGGAGGTCTGGTCCTTCTCTCCGTTCGTCGATCTCAGCATCTATCGCTGGATTCGCCGCAACCTCCATAAGCCACACTTCGATGGCCAGATCCTTCTGTTGATCCTGATTCTCGGCATGCAGATGGTGCGCATGTGGATCCATGAACTTTATCCGGCACGGCTCTTCAGTCTCGACTCCCGCGGCTTTCTGGTAAAGGTCGCCATCTGGGTATGCCCGGTGGTGGTCGTCGCCATCCCTCTAAAAATCTGGAACGCCAGCCGCACCGAGATCAAGTTGAAAGAGCAGAAGCGGCTGGTGCTTGAAGCCCGCTTCGACGCGTTGCAGCGTCAGATCAATCCGCACTTTCTGTTCAACACGCTGAACTCCATTGCGTCGCTGGTTCGTTTTCGTCCCGAGATGGCGCGGGAGATGATCGTGCAGTTGGGCAACATTCTGCGCACTCTGCTGAAAGATCACGATTCGTACGTGCCTTTCCGCGAAGAGCTGACGTTTACCGACGATTACCTGGGCATTGAAGTGGTGCGCTTCGGTGCGGAAAAGTTGCGCGTGGTGAAAGAGATTGACCCGGCGACGCTCGAAATCCTCGTGCCCTGCATGCTGCTGCAGCCGCTTATTGAGAACAGCATCAAGCATGGCCTGGAGCCGCGCCTGCAGGGGGGAACGATCGTTCTGCGCAGCCGCATCGAGGGGGCCGCGATGGTGATCGAAGTGGAAGACGATGGAGTCGGCATGCCTGAAGGGCGCGCCCGCGAAGTAGGCTTCGTCAGTCGCGGAGCCGGCATCGGCATGCGCAATGTGCGCGAGCGCCTTGAAGTGCTTTACGGCAACAGCGCCCGCTTCGAAGTATTCAGCCGCCTGGGCAGGGGAACGCGGGTGACGCTCGAAATTCCCATGGCGCCGAACGTCATGGTGTTAGCCGATCAAGCCTCGGCGCGCGCCAGCACGTTCTCGTAATACTTCTCGTACATTGGGATGATGCGCGAGGCGCAATAGCGATCCTGCGCAGAGCTTCTGCCCGCCTCCCGCATCGCTTGCAGCCGGTCGTCGTCGCTCAGCAGCTCGATTGCCCCTGCGGCCATCGCGTCCACGTCGCCTACCGCGTAGAGGCGGCCGGTGACGCCGTCGTCGATGAGTTCCGAAACGCCGCCGACCCGCGTGGCGATCGTGGGAACCTTACAGGCCATGGCTTCGAGCGCCGCCAGTCCGAACGACTCCAGTTCGCTCGGCATCAGCATCAGGTCGGCGATCGGTAGCAGTTCATTCACCTGTTCCTGCTTGCCGAGAAAGTGAATCCGGTCGTGCAGGCCTTTGCTGTTGGCCAGCCATTCGGCGCTCGAACGGTCCGGGCCATCGCCCACCATGAGCAAGCGAGCCGGCATCTTTTCGGCGACCCGGGCGAAGACCTCGACTGCGTCGAGGATGCGCTTGACCGGGCGGAAGTTCGAAAGATGCATCAGGATTTTTTCGCCGGGCTCGGCATAATGCGCGCGCACCGCGGCGCGCTTCTCTCCCAGGGGTTTGTATTCGTCGCAGTTGACGAAGTTTGGAATCACTTCGATGGGCCGCGAAATACCGAAGTCATGCACCGTTTTTTCCCGCAGGTAGTTCGAGATGGAGGTGACCCCATCGCTCTCCTCAATCGCAAAACGCGTGATCGGCAAATAGGATCGATCGAGGCCTACGAGCGTGATGTCTGTGCCATGGAGTGTGGTGACGAACGGTACATGCCTGCGCCTGGCCAGCATTTGGCGGGCGAGCAGCGCGCACACCGAGTGAGGAATCGCGTAGTGCACGTGCAGCAGATCCAGCTCATAGTATTCGGCCACTTCTGACATGCGTGAGGCCAGGGCGAGATCGTAAGGCGGGAATTCGAAGAGCGGATAGTTGGAAACGGGCACCTCGTGATAGAAGATGCCTTCTTCACGCCCGGTCAGCCGGAAGGGGCGTGAGTAGGTGATGAAGTGCACCTGGTGGCCGCGAGCTGCCAGTTCAATCCCCAGTTCGGTGGCTACCACGCCACTACCGCCATACGTCGGATAACACGTGATGCCAATCTTCATTAGCCAGCCCCTTACTTCGCCCTACTCTTGAACCGCCCTATACGTGTATACGAAAAAGCCAAATTCTCTGAAGGGTACGGGCTACTTCGCCGCAGCGAGCATCAGCCCGTACGTAACTCCATTGCAAAGAATCCGGCTACCTCGCCGCAGCGAGCATTAGCCGCTGAGGGAGCGATCTCGTGTTGTTACGAGATGTGGGATACCTCGAACCTGGACCAGCCAAACCTGGACCAGCCAAACCTGGACCAGCCAAACCTGGACCAGCCAAACCTGGACCAGCCAAACCTGGACCAGCCAAACCTGGACCGGCAACTTTCGGACTCCTCACAGAAATGCGAATCCGAAAGCTCCAAGCTACCCCCGCCCCAGATCATGAAAATCAATGAGCGCAAACTCTGCATTATTCTCAATCACCTGAGGAACAACAGCAAGCAACGCGTCGCGTTCCACCTCACGAGCACTTAGCAGCCGCGTGTTCGCCTGTTCCAGCGCGCGGTCGTTGTACCCGGGATGGCATACCAGCTCCCATGTTCCGGCCGGCATGGCCTGCAACAGCGACCGCAGTACCGTTTCGTCGAGGCTGCCCGTAGCCAGCACTCCGATGGCGCCGTCGGTCGTCTCAAGCCCGTACTCCCGAACCAATCGAGCAAACTTTCGCCGGTAACCACGCAGCGCATACACCTGTATTCGCCGCAGCCAGGTAGACCCCCGGGTTGCTTGCAAGCTCCAACCTGGCTCGAACGGGTTGCGAACACACGGCACCCCGCAGTGGCGGGCAGCGCGCAACAAGGGAGCGAGCACGCCGGGAAACATATGCATGTGTTTATGTGAGTCGATGTGGCTCACCGTGATACCGCTCAATTGAATCCGTTTGATTTGTGCGATGGCCTCTGCCTCGATCTCCTGCGGGCGAATGCGGTGGTGCAGCAGATCACGCACAAAAGTCCCGACGGTGGGACGAAACGTCGATCCCGTCGCGCCAAGCAGGGAAGGGATCTCACTCGTGCGCAGGCAGGGAACGCCATCCACCAGCACTACGTGGCAACCGACCGCGAGCGCGGGCTGCGCAAAGGCCAGATGGGCTGCAGCAGAAAAATAGCCCCCGGCCGCCATCAACGTGGTGGAACTGAGAGCGCCTGCTTGCTGAAGCTCTACCACCGCCCGGTTCACGCCGGGCGCGAGACCAAAATCGTCCGCGTTGATGATCAGGCGCTTCACTCCTCGCCAGTGTACCAAGCGATGATTCGGTCTTGATTACGAACCCGTATTCTCAGACGGTTAAGAACGATAGAGAAATGCGACTCAATATCGCTTGGCGGAGAGTGCAACAAACCTCCGGGTGCCCCATCCTTCGCTTTTTTTGCGAAGGGTGGGATACCACGACCGTGTGCATTGAGATTTGTGGCTACAGCATTCTCACTTCTGGTGTTTACAGAGCAACGAGTCCCATGGCGGCTTTTCCTCAAGAAAAGCCGCACTCCGCCGCACCCTCCTGTGCAGAGTAGAAGTGAAAATGCTCTAAGCCTGCGGCATTTCATCAGAGCATCGAACTTTTTAACTGACTTGCCAAAAGATAGCGCTACAATGGCTGGCGAGTAGCCCGGAGGCTGGAAACATGCCACGAGGATGGCTCCAAAGCAAAGGGCTCGGCTTCAAGCAGTTTCGCAATCACTGTGATCTGACAAAGATCGCGAGGTGTGGTTTTCCTTGGGAGAAAACCACGAAAGGACCTGTCGCTTCGGTCTACACCCATTGCAAAACTGCTATAGCCGCATTGCTTCTGCTGCCAGTCCTCACCGCACATGCGGCCTGGGCCGCATATGCTTGGGCTCCTTCCGGCAACATCGTCTACCAGACCCCGAGTATCTTTGATCCGCACTCCGGCCCGGCCCTCCAAATCCGAAATCTTTCCCTCTTTGTAATCGAACTCACAAGCGCAATTTTTGTTGTCGTCGCGTCCTTGTTGTTGTGGGTCATGATCCGTTACCGGCAGCGGGATCCCAATGATGACGTCGAACCGCCGCAAGTGTACGGCAGCACCCAGATCGAACTGGCCTGGACCGTGATTCCTGTGCTCATCGTCGTGGTTCTCTTCCTCACCACGGCGCGGATCCTGTTTGCCATTCAGGATCAGAAGATACCTCCCACGGCTCTCCATGCCGATGTGATTGGTCATCAATTCTGGTGGGAGTTTCACTACCCCGGCTACGGCTTTACCACCGCGGGCGAACTGCACGTGCCGTTGAGCACGGAGAAAGTGCCGATGACTACATCGCTCAACCTTCTTTCGGCCGATGTGGATCATAGCTTTTGGGTTCCCGCGTTGTTCGGCAAGATCGATACCATTCCGAACAGGGTAAACAACATGTGGTTCACTCCGGACAAGGTCGGCATGTATGTCGGCCAATGCGCGCAGTTCTGCGGAGTGGAGCATGCCAAGATGCTGCTGCGGGTCTATGTACAGACGCCGGAGGATTTTGCTGCCTGGGTCAAGAATCAGCAGCAGCCCGCTGTGCAGGATCCCGCGGTTGCGGAAGGGCGGCAGCTCTTTGAATCGCAGGCCTGCATCAGTTGCCATGTGATTCGCGGGACTGCTGCGCAGGGGAAATTCGGCCCTGATCTCACCCACTTGATGAGCCGGGATACGATCGCTTCGGGTGTTTCAGGCACTACGCCGGAAGAACTCAAACTTTGGATCAAGGATCCGGACTACGTGAAGCCAGGCTCTCTGATGCCTGCGATGCAATTAAGCGACGATCAAATCGACAAGGTCGTCGCCTATCTTTCGACGTTGAAGTGAACGGCTTTCAATAAGGAGCTTTGCCCTTATGGCTGATTCCTCTGTTCCGATCGGAGGCGCCATCGATTTCACTCCACCGAGTGAGACTCATGAGACGTGGCTACAAGCGCTACAGGAGTGGGTGGTCACGGTCGATCACAAAAAAATCGGCATGATGTACATGGCCTATGCCCTGTTTTTCCTGCTGGTGGGCGGCGTCGAAGCGATGCTGTTACGTATTCAGCTCATGGTGGCGCACAACCACTTTCTTTCTCCTGAAGTTTTTAACCGCCTCTTTACCATGCACGGCACGACCATGGTTTTTCTCGTGGGTATGCCGTTGATCATCGGCTTTGCCAACTACCTTGTGCCGCTGATGATCGGCGCCCGCGATATGGCGTTTCCCCGGCTCAATGCCTTCAGCTTCTGGATGACCGCAATGGGCGGCATGCTTCTCTATTACAGCTTTATTGGTGGAGTGGGCCTGCAGGGAGCGGGCAGCGCGCCCGATGTCACGTGGTGGGCTTATGCTCCGCTGACCGAGCGCGCTTTCTCTCCCGGGCACAGCACGGACTATTGGGCGCTTTCGCTCATCGTTTCCGGTTTCGGTACCATCGGCGCGGCCGTCAACATCATTGCCACCACGCTCTGCCTGCGCTGCAAAGGGATGACTCTGTTCCGCATGCCGCTCCTGGTCTGGCTCAACCTGGTCGTCTCCGGCATGATTCTCGTAACCATCAGTCCGTTGACAGCAGCGCAGATCATGCTGGTCATCGATCGCTATCTCGGCGGTCATTTCTTCGATTCGCAGGCCGGCGGCGCGCCGGTGGTCTGGATGCACTTCTTCTGGATCTTCGGCCACCCCGAAGTCTATGTTCTCGTGCTGCCCGCATTCGCCGTCGCGAATGAGATCATTCCGGTGTTCTCGCGCAAAGCCATCTTCGGTTATCCGGCGATGGTGGCCGCATCCGCGGGTATCGGCATCATCAGCCTGAGCGTATGGGCTCACCATATGTTCACCATCGGCATGACGTCGGCCTCGAATGCATTCTTCGTGCTTTCGACCGGCCTTGTCGGTGTTCCCACGGGCATCAAGATATTTAACTGGATAGCCACCATGTGGGGAGGAAAGATTCGCTTCGCCTCGCCCATGCTTTTCTGCTGCGCCTTCGTGGTGCAGTTCCTCTTTGCCGGCTTGACGGGCATCATGTTGTCGGTCGCGCCCTGGAATTGGCAATTGCACAATTCGTACTTCGTGATCGCGCACTTTCACTATGTTCTTGTCGGCGCCATCGTCTTCTGTTTCCTGGCCGCCTTTTACTACTGGTACCCGAAGATGACCGGAAAAATGCTCGATGAGACGCTGGGCAAGTGGCATTTCTGGCTCTTCGTGCTGGGCTTTCATCTGACCTTCGACTTCATGCACATACCCGGGTTGCTGGGCATGCCTCGGTCGATTTACACCTATGAGCCGGGCCGCGGCTGGGACGGTTGGAACATGATCGTCTCTGTGGGCACGGTGATTCAGTCGGTGGCTACGTTGATCTTTGTGTACAACCTGGTGCGCTCCTACTTCAAGGGCAAGAACGCAGGCCCTGATCCATGGGATGCCTGGACGCTTGAGTGGACGACGGCTTCACCGCCGCCCGACTACAACTTTGCTATCGAACCGACGGTAAGCAGCCGCCGCCCGTTGTGGGATATAAAGCACCCCGAAGATCCGGATTCGCGTTACGAATGAGCAGCCAGATGAAAAGAAAAGAGCACAATCAATGAGCACGATTCCCCTGGCGTACTCGCCGGCAGAGAGCGATTGGGTACTACCCCATCGTGGTCATGTCGCCATGCTGGCGCTGATCGTTGCCGAGACGGCGATCTTTGGCATCTTTGTGATTGCTTATCTCTATTACACCGGCAAGAGCATATCGGGGCCGCAGCCGGGCCAGGTGCTGCGGCTGCCCATCTTCAACACGGTCTGCCTGCTCTCGAGCAGTCTTACGATCTGGTTTGCCGAGCGGGCTCTCAAAAAAGGCGCCATGGCTGTGTTCAATCTGTGGTGGGCGTTCACGGTCATTCTCGGCGCCATTTTCCTCGGTGGCACGGCCCGTGAATGGAACAAGCTGATCTACCACGATGGGCTGACCATCAGCACGAATCTCTTTGGAACGACGTTTTATTCTCTGGTCGGTCTGCATGCCAGCCACGTCATCATCGGGCTGACCATGCTGCTGATCGTGTTGCTCTTCGGACTGACGGGCAAGTTAAAGGCCGAGCATTCCGGAAACGTCGAAGTGCTATCGATCTACTGGCACTTTGTCGACGCCGTCTGGGTCGTCGTATTTACCGTGGTCTACATAATCGGCCGTTGAGGATGCAGAGAAGGGCCCAGCCACAAGACCCCAATTCAATGACGCCTTCAAATTCTCTGCTGAATAAATGTAGGGCACGCCTCGACAGCCGAAGGAAACAAATGAATGGTAGGGCACGCCTCGACAGCTGGAGGAAACAAATGAAAGGTAGGGCACGCCTCGACAGCCGAAGGAAACAAATGAATGGTAGGGCACGGCCTTTAGGCCGTGCCAATTGGATACCCCCAGAAAAGGGGCTTTAGCCCCTGAGGTACGCTTTCCCCGAAGCTCAAACACCCGCAGAAAAAAAAGAAACCCCATGGACGACCAGCACAAAAACGAAGTGGTGGAGCTACCCGCACCCACGGCCTGGCCCATTGTGCTGGCTCTCGGCCTCACGCTGGCATTCGCTGGTCTGGTGACGAATCCCGGCATCAGTATTCTCGGCGCGGTACTGATCGTAGCCGGCTGTGTGGGATGGTTCCGTGAAGTCTTGCCGCACCAGCGTCACATTGCGGAGCCGGTCAAAGCAGAGAAATTCGAATTCACTACGACCCGCACGAAGATCGCTCGCATTCAGGTCGACGAAACCCATCGCGCGCGCTTGCCGGTGCATACTCCGTCCGTGACCGCCGGGGTCAAAGGCGGCATTGCGGGGGGTGCGGCCATGATCGTGCCTGCCTTGCTTTACGGCCTCATTCGTTATCACAGCATCTGGTACGCAGTAAATCTATTGGGAGGCGCCGGTGTCGCCGGCTGGACAAACCCGACATTCGACGAGATCACGCACTTTCGTCTGAGCGCGTTGATCACCGCCGCCATCATCCACGCCGCCGGTTCGCTGCTGGTTGGCCTGCTCTATGGCGCCATGCTTCCCATGTTGCCCAGGCATCCGGTTCTGCTCGGCGGCATCATCGCACCGCTGTTGTGGACGGGTGTATTGCATGCCACGCTGGGCTTGATCAACCCCTACCTCAGTGCCCGCATCGATTGGTGGTGGTTTGTCGCTTCGCAGGTGACGTTCGGCCTGGTGGCGGGCCTGGTTGTCGCTCGGCAGGCTCACATCTACACGGCGCAGTATTTGCCCTTCGCCGCACGCATGGGTCTGGAAACGCCAGGAATGATGGACGAGCGCGACGAAGGTGAGCCTAAATGATCCCGCGCTTGTCCTACGCAAGCCTGCTGCTGGCTTCGATCGCTCTACTTGGCTGCGGCCCACTCCCCGGCCGTCCCAAGCCTGGGCCTGAAGTACCGCGCCCTGATTCCATCGTGGACTTTGCCACACTCTACAGCCAGAACTGCTCCGCCTGTCACGGAGACAAGGGAATGAATGGACCGTCCTATCCATTGGCTAACCCCACGTACCAGGCACTGGTCGATGAGCAGCGTCTGCGGGATGTCGTATCCGGAGGAGAGCCTGGAACCCTCATGCCCGCCTTCGCGATAAGCGCCGGGGGAAGCCTGACCGATGTACAGGTGGACGCTCTGGTGAAGGGAATCCGCACCGCCTGGTTTAAGGCTGGGACGCTCGAAGGGACCAACCCGCCGCCCTACCAGGCCGCGAAGACGGGCGACTCGGTGCATGGCCAGCAGGTCTATATAACCTACTGCGCCAGTTGCCACGGCGCTCCATCTCAGGACGCCCAGGCCGGCCACGCAGTGCGGAGCAAGGCTGGTTCCATTACCCAGCCCGACTTTCTTTCGCTCGTGAGCGATCAGACTCTGCGCACCGTGATCATTGCCGGCCGCCCGGATATCGGCCAGCCTGACTGGCGCAATGTCCTGCCTGGGCGCCCGATGAGCGATCAGGAAGTGACTGATGTGGTTGCCTGGTTAGCCGGCCAGCGGCGTGGTTCGGGATCGTCAGGAGCTCGAACGGCAGCGCAGCCACAACCGGCAGTGCCAAAGAAGAGTGGAGGGGGCTTGTGATGAGCGACGAAAAGGAAGTAAGCAGACGATCTCTCTTAATGAAGATCGGCATCCTGCTGAATGGCGCCGTAGCTCTGTTGATTGCGACTCCTGTCGTGGGCTATCTGCTGGGGCCAATTCGCAGGAATGGCGGTTACAATTCTTGGATCGACCTGGGCGATGCTTCGCAATTTCCTATAGGGCAGACCCGTCTGGCCAGCTTTGTGAATCCGCATAGCGCGGGGTGGGACGGCGCAACCGCCAAGGCCGCCTGCTGGGTCCGCCGTATCCAAAATCAGACCGAGGATCAGACCGAGGGTCAAACTGGGAATCAGAAGTTTCAGATTTTTGCTATCAACTGCGCCCACTTGGGATGCCCGGTGCGCTGGTTTCCGCAGTCGGAATTATTTATGTGCCCCTGCCACGGCGGCGTTTACTACGCTGACGGCTCGCGAGCCGCCGGGCCGCCGCCGCGTGGTCTTTTTGAGTACGCCTACAAAGTGCAGAACGGAAAACTGATGATCGATGGCGGCCAGATGCCGACGTTGGCCACATCTGCCTCCGTGCGGAAAGAGAGTTCCGAATGCACTGGCTGAAGCAGACCTACGACTGGTTCGAAGCCCGTCTCAAGCTCGAAGGCGCAATCAAGGATGTGGCCCTGCACCCTGTGCCGCGGAATACGGCCAGTTGGTGGTACGTCTTCGGCAGCGCCAGTTTCGTTCTGTTGATGTTACAGATCGCCACCGGCATCCTGCTGGCCATCGTCTATGTTCCCTCGGCCGGCGAGGCGTGGAACAGCCTGCAGGTGCTGAACCATCAGCTTCCCCTGGGTTGGTTCCTGCGCGCCATGCATGGCTGGGGCTCGAACTTCATGGTGGCCGTGGTGCTCATCCACATGGCCCAGGTGTTTCTCTTCGGGGCCTACAAATATCCCCGCGAGTTGACCTGGATTCTCGGCGTCTTTCTCTTACTGATGACGCTGGGCATGGCCTTCACCGGGCAGGTGATGCGCTTCGATCAGGATGCGTACTGGGGCCTCGGTATCGGCGCCTCGATAGCTTCGCGTGTACCCTTCATCGGTGGCCCGCTCGTCAACCTGCTTCTCGGCGGTCCCATCATCGCCGGCGCCACGCTGACCCGCTTCTTCGCCTTCCACGTGTTCGTCATCCCCGGCCTCATGCTGGTCTTCGTGGGGCTGCACGTGTGGATGGTCATCGTCCTCGGCATCAACGAGTGGCCTATGCCGGGGCGGGTCGTGCGCCGCAGCACCTACGTAAAGGAATACCATGAGCTGGCTCAGAAAGACGGTATCCCGTTCGTGCCCGGTGCGGTCTGGAAAGACCTGATATTTTCCGCAGCGATTCTTTTTGCGGTCGCGCTTTGCGCCGCTCTCTTAGGTCCGTTTGGACCAACCGGTGTGCCCGATCCAACCATTATTCAGACCGCACCCAAGCCAGACTTTTTCTTTCTTTGGATCTACACCATTCTCTCGTTCCTGCCGGAGAATCTGGAGACGCCGTTCCTGATGATCGTTCCGGTGGTGGCCATCGGTTTTCTGCTGGCCTTGCCGCTCTTCGCCGGAGAAGGAGAGAAGAGCTGGCGCCGGCGTCCCATTGCGGTGCTATCGATCACGGTACTGGCGGTCGTTGTCGCCGTGTGCCAACAACTCGGCACCTACACTCCATGGAGTCCGCAGATGCAGGCCTGGAGCGGTGACGCCATGCCTGTGCGCTACGTCCACGCGGCGACTCCGTTGGGCAGGCAGGGTCAGATTGTGTTTCAGGAGAAGCAATGCCGCAACTGTCATAGGCTCGGCGGTCTGGGTGGAGAGCGCGGACCCGCGCTCGACGGTGTCGCCACGCACCTTACCTACGATCAGCTCGTACGCCAGGTGCTGCAGGGCGGAGGCAACATGCCCGCCTACGGAAAAAACCTTTCACCAGCCGAAGTGACCGCCCTGGTGAGCTTCCTCGAAACCCTGCATCCTGAAGGCCAACATCCCGCGCAGAACGCAGCCCAGGAATACCTCCGCACCGGGGAACTCGATCCCGCACCCTCCAATCCCTGAAGCGCACCACTCTTCTCGAGCACGAGGACACAGGGACCACGGAAGCATCATGGAAGCCTGATGGAAGAAACGCTAGCACAAGCCGCCCTACATTCCTGGGACATCCCTCCCGCCGCGACACTGGTGATCCTCGTGACCGCCATCCTCTACCTGCGAGGCTGGAACAAAATCCGCAAATCCCGCCCCCATCAATTTCCCCTATGGCGCATGGGCTGTTTCCTCGGCGGCCTCGTCTCTCTCTGGATAGCGCTCGCGTCCGCGCTCGACACGCTCAACGGTGTGCTGTTAGTCGCCCATATGACACAGCACCTGATACTCATGTCGGTCACCCCGCCGCTGCTGTTACTGGGGGCGCCGGCTGTACCTTTGCTGCGTGGTCTTCCGCGTTCCCTGGTTCGCGATGGCTTTGGACCTCTCTTCCGCGCGCCGCTTCTGCGTCGTCTGTTCTATCTGCTCACGCATCGCGTCTTCGCATGGTTCGCCATGAACATCGCCTACGTCGCCTGGCACATTCCGCAAGCCTACGAACTTGCGCTGCGTTCCGAATCCTGGCACGACACGGAGCACGCCTGCTTCTTCGTTACCGGCCTGCTCTTCTGGTTTCCTATCATCCAGCCCTGGCCAAGCGTCAGCCGGGGATCGGGTTGGGTCCTCTTGCCCTATCTGGTGGGCGCCGACCTGGTGAACACCGTGGTGGCTGCCTCACTCACCTTTGCGAGCACGGTGCTCTACCCCAGTTACCTCGGCGCAGCGCAACGCTACGGCATCTCTGCCCTGGGTGACCAGGCCGCAGCGGGCGCCTTGATGTGGGTCATCGGTTCGATCCTTTATCTGGTACCTCTGGCGGCGATAGCGATCCGTCTGCTTTCGCCCCAATCCAGCCGGCATTATTCTGCTTACGCTCGCGAGGCCAGATGATCCACGCGCCGAACCCGCTCATCGCCGTAGGAGTCGTTGCTTCCACTGCCGCCACCGATGCCGTCTACGTGTTCTTCACCGCAGCCGTTGCCGCGCGCCGCAGGAGCATAGCGGCCAGTTGGAGCAGCGTCTGGTACCTGCTCTCGGCCTTCGCCGTCATCAGCTACACAGGCAACCCGGTCTATGTGGCCTTCGCCGCACTCGGTTCCTGGCTTGGAGCCTACGGCGCGGTCACCTGGTTGGGCACAGCCGATGTAAAAAGTGCCTCCGCCAAACCACAAGCATGAATCCGTTTAGGCCACGGCTTTCTTCCTCTGTTCTGTGTTAACTTTTGCTGGGGAAACACATATGGCAGACACTGCGGCGAAATACATCAAGTGGAAAGACATTGAGATCGAAACTCTGAATCCGTTGATGGGCCGTCAGATCGCGGTCGGCGCCAACATCATGGTGGCTCGTATTCTGATGAAGAAGGGCGCGAAGGTGCCGATGCACAGCCACGTCAATGAGCAAGTCTCGTACGTGCTTGAGGGCGCTTTGCGTTTCTTCATTGACGACAAGGAAATCGACATTCGCAGTGGGGAAGTGCTCTGTATTCCGCCCCACACGCCGCATGAAGCCATCGCGCTCGAGGACACAGTCGACCTCGACATCTTCACGCCGCCGCGCCAGGATTGGCTGGACAAGAGCGATGCCTACCTGCGGCACGACACAGACGCAAAAGCTTGAGCGATGAAAGGGCCGCACCTTGGATCTTGGACTGAAAAACCGTAGCGTGATTGTTGCCGCCTCGAGTGATGGAATCGCCCGTGCGGCAGCAGAGAAGTTCGCCGCCGAGGGTGCGAAGGTGGCGATGTGCTCGCGCGATGCAGGCAAGCTTAACCCGGCCGCGGAGCAGATTCGCCAGAAGTATGGAGCGCAGGTGATTGCCGAGGCTATCGACGTGACCGACGCCGCCGCAGTCGAAGCATTCGTGAAGCGTGTCGCCGCGGAGTTCGGTGGCGTGGACGTATGCGTCACCAACGCCGGCGGACCTCCGGCCAAGATGTTCTTTGCCACTACGACCGAAGAATGGCATCGCGCCGTGGAACTGAACTTCATGAGCATCATCCACTTCGCTCGAGCCGTACTTCCCTGGATGCAGAAAAACAAGTGGGGCAGGCTGGTGACGATTACGTCCATCACGGTGCGCCAGCCCGTCTCGGACCTCATCTATTCGAATGCCGTGCGTGCCGGCGTACTTGGTTTGGTCAAGAGTCTGTCCAATGAGTTCGGCAAAGATGGCATCACCGTCAACAACGTGGGTCCAGGTTTCACCGCGACCGAACGGCTCAAGCATCTGATCGCGAAGCGAGCGCAGGAAACCGGAGTGACACCTGAAGAATTTGAATCCAAACTGGGTGACGAAGCACCTCTGAAGCGAGTCGGTCGGCCGGAAGAAGTGGCGGATGCGATTGTCTGGCTGGCGTCGGATCGCGCCTCCTACATCACGGGCCAGACTGTGCTCGTTGACGGCGGTCTGTTCAAAGGGCTTTGAATGCAGGGGGCTTTAAATTCCGCGCGAGAGTACAGGTGCTGATGTGATTGCAGAACCGCAACAAGGCCGAATCCCCATGCTCGAGCGCGACCAGGTCACGCCGGAGCTGGGCTTGCTCTACGACAAGCTGCTCGAAGAGCGGGGCGCGGTTCCCAACATGTTCAAGACCGTCGCCAACGTTCCCGAGCTTGCGATGGGCTTTGCCGCCTTTCTCAAGCCGTTGATGAGCAATGGCGCGCTTGCCGGTTGGTATAAGGAACTGATCGCCGCGCGCATGGCCTATCTGAATCAATGCGCCTACTGCATCTCTTCTCATTCTTTCCTGGCCAGGCTGGCCGGCGCCACCGATGCGCAGGTAAAGGGCATTGAGAACTACGAAGAGGCCCCCTTTTCCGAGATCGAGAAAGCAGGCTTTCGTTACGCCGATAAGTTGCACGGCTCAGCGCATGATGTCGATGACGCCACCTACCGCAGAGCCAGGGAGCTGTTCGACGACAAGCAGATGATCGAGCTCTCCGCCGTAGCTGCCGCCTTTGAATTCTTTCCCCGCTTCGTGAATGCGCTGGCCATTCCCGTCACCCCCATTCCAGAAGACGCGAAGAGATAGTTCAATCAACATGCAATAAGCAAACTTAACTCACCCCGCACTCTCCAACGCCGGCATTTCTTCCGCGACGGTCTTATCTTTCACCTTAGCGCTGGTGACCAAAATCACCGACAACACCACAACCGCGCTGCCGGCAAGAATGAAGTGCGTAACCCGCTCGTGCAGCACCAGCCACCCGAGGAATACAGCGACCACCGGATTCACATACGCATACGTTGATACCTTCGCAGTAGGCACATGCTCCAGCAGCCAGACATAGGCCGTGTAGCCGATCCACGATCCGCAGACAATCAGGTACGCAACAGCGCCGATGCTACGTCCGGTCCAGCGTGCATGCGCGATGTCTTCGAACACGAGCGCGAAGAGCAGATTCCCGATACCGGCGGCGATGATCTGCCATGCCGTTCCGCTGAAAGCATCCACGCCCGATTGCCAACGTTTTGCGAGCACGGAACCCAGCGCCCAACAGAACGAGCCGCCAATCAGGCTAAGGCACGCCCAAAGCTCTTTGTGGCCCAGAGCACTATTTGCAGCCAACTCAGGATAGAACAGCACCATGAGCCCAACAATGCCCAGGGCGAGTCCTGCTTTGCCACGCCGCGACATACGGTGTGTCCCGAGCAGCACGGAATCGAGCACCAGGAACCAAAGCGGAGTCACAGCAATGATGAGCGCCGCCAGCCCGGTGGAGACGGAGAGCTCCGCGTAAGAAAGGGTGAGGTTACCGCCCATCAGCAGCAACAGGCCGACGGCGCCCGCCTGCGCGAGCTGCAGGGGCGAGTAGAGAACCTTACGGCCGGTCAACCGGCAGGCAGCCAGCATCATCGTGCCTGCGATCAGAAACCGCACGGCGCACATCAGTCCTGGGGGAACCGTCTGCACCGCAATATCGATTCCCAGGTAGGTCGAGCCCCAGAAGAAATAGACAAGGCCGAACGCGAGCAAGACCTTCCAGCGAGTTGGGGCCTGTTTCAACTGCATCGCAACTCCACCCCACCGCCCTTCTTAAAGCCTTCACCGCAAAAACTGATCGACATAGCTCTCGCCCAACCCGACAGCGGTAAAGTGGCGGCGGCATAGATCGATCTTGGTGAATACATCTTCGTATCCCTGCACCTTGCCATCGGGGTCGACGTAGATCATGGCTCCATTCACCTGGAAGAGCGTAATCATCTCCGGTACATCGGGCTCGACGACCAGCGTATGCGTCTCACCCGGCGTCTCATACACGTATGAGCCTTCCGTCGCCGTCCAGTCATGCTCCAGGTAATGCCAGCTACCCTTGATCACGAAGCCGTGTACGGGCTGGGGGTGGCGGTGCCGTGAGAGCACGCCAGATTTGCGCACGCGCAGCAGGTTCATCCAGTACCCGCGGCTGGCCGACAGGCAAAGTGGGCGAAACCACACGTTGGGTGCCTGCGGCACCCACAGCCGCTCATCTTCCGGCACGGCGTGAGGAATCACCAGCTCAGGGAAACACTCCTTGGGCTGCGGATGCCGGTAGGGAATCCGTGCCTGGTCTTCTGTACGATCCAACTCCGCCCGATTGATCGCCACGTCGCTCATAGTCGTTTTCCTCTCAAACTGCTGCGTAACCGCCATCGACGGGAAGAATGACTCCCGTGATAAATCGCGCCGCGTCGGAACAGAGAAAGACCGCCGCGCCGCCCACATCGCCGGGCTGTCCCCAGCGCTCCATCGGTGTGCGCCGGAGAATCGCTGCGGACCGGCCTTCGTCTTCTACAAGCCCGCGCGTCAGCTCCGTCTCAATCCATCCCGGGGCAAGCGCATTCACCCGGATTCCCTCAGACGCCCAGGCCGCAGCCAGGGCCTTCGTCAATTGTGCCACTCCGCCCTTCGATGCGGTGTACGCCGGAACCGCGGGGCCGCCGAAAAACGACAGCATCGATGCCGTATTGACGATGGCGCCGCGGGCCGCTGCCAGCTTGGAACGAGCGCCCACACACATGCGCATGGTCCCGGTCAGGTTTACGTCGATCACTTTCTGAAAAATCTCGATCTCGTACTCCGCCTTGTCGCGAAAGATCACGCCTGCACAATTGACCAGCGCAGCCAACTCCTCCAGCGGAGCCAGCACAGCAGCGACAGACTCTGCCGAGGTAACGTCGAGCTGCACTGCCGAAACATGCGGATGCGCCGGCATGGCCGCGACGTGTTCCCTGGTGAGTCCGGTGGCCGTGACTTCATAGCCTGCATCGGCCATCGCCTGCGCGATGCCAAACCCGATGCCACTCACGCCCCCGGTGATAAGAGCCTGCCGCCGTGACGTTTTCATCCTTGAGCCCTGCCCCCGACGGGATGACTCCAACTCGCGTCGCCGCCTCCCGAGATCATGGATACATTGGCCGAATGCGCTCGGAGTGTAATCCATGGGACTGTAATCCATGGAACCGGCAAGCATGCGGGGGACAGCAAGGCAAGGCTCAGCAAAGGCATAGTTTCTCCGCGTCGAATGGTATTACAAAGCCATGCTTGCCTCCAACACAAGGCTGCGAAACTCGGCGAGGCTGCGAAGCTGCTCTAGCGCCGCGCACTTTTGCCAATTTTCAGGGCATCTCGCCCGCTCTCCCCTTAGTGCGCATAGTGCACTTTTTAAAGCCATTATCTCGACGCAATCGATTCGCGAAACTTCCTCCGGATTTTCCTGTTGCACGGATGTGTCAGAGGCGTAGAGTGATCAGCGCATTCCATCTCAACTTAAGGGGGCCTCTATGTGGAAGCCTTTCCTTTTCTCTGCTCTGGTTCTGGCCGGTGCGATGACGCCTTTGCTGGGGGACTCGCAGGCGCCGCCGGTTACCGCTGCTCCTGCTGCAGCATCGGGTGAATTCAGAATCCCTCCGGAATCGGCCAGCCAGGTCAATCCGGTGAAAGCCAGCGCTGATTCGCTGAGTCGAGGTAAAAAGGTCTTCGGCTACGAATGCGCCGCATGTCATGGAGACGACGGTGCGGGTACCGGCGATCTGGCCAAGAAAATGAAGGCCAAAATGCCCGACTTTCGCAATGCGGATAGCCTGCAAGGGCGCACGGATGGCGCAATCTTCTACATCATCGTGAGTGGGAAAGGTGAGATGGAAGGAGAGGGCCCTCGCTTGAAGCCGGAGGACACCTGGAACCTGGTCAATTACATACGCTCCATCTCCAAGGGGGGAGCGCCGTCGTAAGGGGGAAACTATTTCGCTTTCCAAACCACCTGCTTCCGGGTAACCTAATGAGCGAGATGCAGACCGCGTCACGCCAGTTTTTCTTCTTTACCAACCGCTACTGGTATCCAGTAGCGGCTCCGGTGGTGTGCGCGCATCTTCGAGTTGGATTGGGAATTTGATTCGATAAAGTAAGAGCGCATTCTACCATCGAGGGCCGCGACCAAAGTCGCGGCCCTTTTCCTTTTCCAACCATAATTCAAGGAGACCAGGACCATGCAGACCCTCACCGCAGAAGCTCGAACCCGAAGCCCCCAGCGCCGGCCGAAGGCTCAGGTGCCCCCTCAACGACCCTTGTTCAGCAGCAGCGCCCGCGAACGCACCGTGGTCCAGGTAGGCGCCGTGGCCATTGGCGCGGGTCAACCGGTCATGATGGCCGGCCCTTGTTCCGTCGAATCGTACGCCCAGCTGCTGGCAACCGCCGCGCCGTGCAGTCTGCCGGCGCGGCGATTCTGCGGGGTGGCGCCTACAAGCCGCGTACCTCTCCTTACGACTTTCAGGGGCTCGGCGTCGAGGCACTGCAGATGCTGCGCCAGGTTAGCGAGCAGAAACGGGTCTGCCGGTCGTTTCAGAGGTTCTCAGCACGGACGACATCGAGATCGTTGCCGAGCACGTGGACATGCTGCAGGTGGGAGCGCGCAACATGCAGAATTTCGCACTGCTTCGGCGGCTCGGGACAGTTACGAAAGCCGGTTCTGCTTAAGCGCAATCCGGCATCGACGGTGAAGGAGTGGCTGATGGCCGCGGAGTATGTCCTCGCCGGCGGCAACGAGCAGGTGGTTCTATGCGAACGCGGCATCCGTTCTTACGACCCCGAGTTGCGCAACACGCTCGATCTGGCGGGCATGGCGCTTGCCCGCCAACTGAGCCATCTGCCTGTCATTGCAGACCCCTCGCATGGCACGGGAAGGCGCGATCTGATTCCAGCCATGTGCCGCGCCGCTCTAGCCGCGGGGGCCGACGGGCTCATCATCGAAGTACATCCCGATCCGAAGAATGCTCTTTCCGACGGCATGCAATCGCTGGACTTCGAAGCCTTTGCAAACATGATGGAGGGGTTGCCTCTGTGAGCGGAGCCCGGACGGAATGAACGAACGCAGAGACCAGGTAAAGCACGGCCTACCGCAAGGCTAAAGCGCCGGGTGCCGGGTGCGGGTGGGTGCGGGTGCGGGTGGGTGCGGGTGGGTGCGGGTGCCGGGTGGGTGCGGGTGCCGGGTGCCCCATATCTGGCCATCTTTTGGCCAGATGTGGGATACCTCGAACCTCGATTCGCAACCTTCGGATCTCCCACCCCTCAGCGGCTTTATAGCCTCTGAGTCACGCTTTTCCGCCAGGCTAACTGGGCTAACGAGCAGGCCCGTCGAGCGCAATGCGAAAGGAATACGCATACTCTTCATTGGGCTTCGACGGCAGATCGATATGCAACCCGTCGGGCTGCAGCCTGTAGGTGAGCGGCGCGTTCGAACCAAGCAGCGTGATGCTCTGAATCCGCCTGCCTTTGAGCGACGTCTCACCGGCAGAATGAACGACCACTTCTTTCCCAGCAGGCCAAGCCAGTTCGATGGCATACAGGTTGCTGCCCTTGGTGGTGAAGCGGAAATCTTCTGCTGTGTAGTCCTGTGTCTTGGTGTCCTGAAACGAGCCGGCCGCGACCTTGGTGGGCCCTTCGCCGTACGTGCTCCACGGACGCGTTCCATAGACCGCGTCGCCATTGATCTTGAGCCAGCCGCCCACCTTCAGCAGTACCTGCTGCACTTCTTCGGGAATGGTTCCATCGGAGCGCGGGCCAATGTTCAACAGCAGATTGCCATTCTTACTGATGACGTCGGCCAGCTGATGCACGATAAATTCCGGTGTCTTGAAGGTGTCGTGCTCAATGTATCCCCAGGACTTGTTGCCGACGGATGTATCCGTCTGCCAGACGGTGTCGAGCGACCGATCGAGTTGCCCGCGTTCAATGTCGAGCACCGCGGAATCCTTCTCCATGTCGACCCATTTATAGGTGATGATGCCGACAGGCCCGCGCTTGAGCGATTCGTTGTAGTAATAAGCGGCGAACTTCGTGAGGTAAGGCCGCACATAGGCCTGCCCGATCCACCAATCGAAGAAGATGATGTCCGGGTGGTACTTCTGCACGATCTCTGCATCCCGAGCGAGCCAGTCGCTGGCATAGGCGGGGCTGACGTAGGTCCAGTCGTTGATCAGGTTGCTGCCTTCTGTGTTGTGCCTGTCCTCGAGCTGGCTCTGGGCCGGGCCATACAAAGCCGCATACTTCGGATCATTCACATCGGAGTCGACCTTGCGGCCTCCATCCATGAACCAATCGTGCTCGATACGATGGGAGGACGCGCCAAAGTGAAGCCCGTCGGCGCGCACCGCTTTCTCGAGGTCGCCCATCAGGTCGCGCTTCGGACCCATGTTGGCGGCGTTCCAGTCAGACAGGGCACTGTCATACATTTGGAAACCGTCATGGTGCTCAAATACGGGAACCACATAGCGCGCGCCCGACTCCTTGAACAGTTTTGACCACGCCTGCGGATCGAAGTTCTGAGCCTTGAACATCGGGATAAAGTCTTTGTAGCCGAACTTGGTCAGCGGCCCATAGGTGCTTACCTGGTGAGCATTTTCTTCTGTACCGGCCAGGTACATCCGGCGCGGATACCACTCACTGCCGAAGGCGGGAACCGAGTAAACGCCCCAATGAATAAAAATCCCGAACTTTGCGTCTCTGTACCACTCAGGAACCTTGTACTGTGAGAGCGAGTTCCAATCCGGACGAAACGGCCCATCCTGCGTTCCGCGTTCCACATCAGCGAGGAGGCCGTTGCGGGCAGCGTCGTGGCTCGCGCTTGCTTTCGACCATGTTTCCGCCAAAGACTCGGCGCTATTTGCGGAGGTAGGCGCAGTCTGCGCAGCTATGTAGCAGGGGAGACAGGCGAGACTGCCTATTCCGGCAATCAGGGTAAGCGTTTTCACAGCACCTGCGAAAGGCATCAGCGTTCTCCGCTCGAAATACTATTACAGCCGAGCCTGATCTCGAAAGAAGCCTTTCGCATCGGCCTTTTATAGGACTTCCGCAGCAGGGCAGGGAACTGATCTCCCGATTTCTTGTTAATATTCTGCAAGTGCCCTGTGTGTGGCGCGCAACCCTGAAAGCAATGCCTGAAAGCGATATTGGAACGATGCCCGTTTTTCAACCATGAAATCTTTCGGTTCTTCCCTCCTCCTCACCCTCTGGGCTATTTCCAGTCCTATTTCCAGCTCTGCACAGCAGGCGTCGACGGTGCCGCCCGTCACCGACACCGTCGTGGTGCTCGGCAGCCCTGAGCCAGTGACCCTGGGCGAATCGCCGCGCTCCGTGGTCGTCATCGATACGGAAGCGCATCCCCTCGCCTTTTCGACGATTGAAGACTACCTGCGCACCGACCCGTCCACGTTTATTGAACAGCGCGGTGCAGGCGGCGCGCAGGCAGACATTTCGATACGCGGCTCATCATTCGAGCAAACGCTGATCCTGCTCAACGGGCTACGCCTCAACGACGCCGAAACTTCGCATAACAATCTCGATCTGCCAGTACCGGTCGAGGCCCTGCGTTCGATTGAAGTGCTGCATGGCTCTGGATCCACTTTGTACGGTTCCGACGCTGTGGGGGGCGTGGTCGACTTTCTCACCGCGATACCCAAGGCCAGCAGTCTCAAGCTGCTTGCCGGCGGCGGCAGCTTTGGAGAGACCGAACAATCCCTTATAGGCAATCTGGTGGGGCGCCAATCGAGCGAGATGGTCACGGGCGCTCACAATCTATCCTCCGGCTTCATACCCGATCGCGATTACCGCAACCAGACGGCCAGCAGTGAAACACGATGGCAGAGTCCGCTGGGCCTGACCGATATTCTCTTCGCGGGCAGTGACCGCGCCTTCGGAGCAGACCAGTTTTATGGTAACTACAATTCGTGGGAGCGCACCAAGGGCTGGTTCGCTTCCGGCCGTCAGGAATTTGGCGCGAACACTGAAGCAGCCGTGGGCTACCGGCGCCACACCGACAACTTCGTGCTGTTCCGTAACGACCCCGCCATTTATGCCAACAATCACATCGATCAAAGCTGGCAAGCCGTCGTGCGGCGTACACAGAATCTAGGCTCCGGAGCCACGCTGTTTTACGGACTCGAGGCCAATACAGACAGCATCGACAGCAACAACCTTGGCCGGCACGCGCGCAACCGCGGCGCGGGCTATGTGGATCTCGATCTACATTCCACCAAGCGCTGGACTCTCTCCGCCGGCTTGCGTCTAGAAATTCTCAGCGCAGGAGCAAGGCAGGTATGGAGTCCCGACCTCGCGGGCAGCTTCTGGCTTTTGCCCAAATTGAAACTGAGGGCTTCGGGCGGGTACGGTTTTCGTTTGCCCACCTACCTCGACCTTTATTACAGCGACCCCACAACGGTCGGCAATCCCAACCTCAAGCCGGAGTCGGCATGGTCAAGCGATGCAGGCGCAGACTGGTATGCCAACGCGAAGTTCAATGCGTCACTCACTGTGTTCTATTCCCGCCAGCATGACGCCATCGACTACGTGAGAGCGACCCCAACGGATCTTTATCATGCAACAAATCTTGACGGGTTCCGTTATACGGGGGTTGAAGGCTCGCTGCAATGGCTGCCTACCAGGCGCCAGACCGTCAAGGTGGGGTGGACAGGGATCTCCGGAGCACAGTCGGTGCTGCATGGGCTCCTGTCCGGGTATGTCTTGAACTATCCGGTCAACAATGCGATTTTCGAATGGCTCGGAGACGTGCGCGGGATCATGCTGCTGCGTTCCAGCGTACAGGTTGCTCAGCGTTACCACCAGGACCCGTATGCGGTATGGGATCTGCAGGCAGAGCGCGAGCGCGGCTGGCTGCGGCCCTATCTCCGCGCAGCGAATCTAGGCAATACCGCCTACCAGGAGATTGCGAACGTGCCCATGCCTGGCCGCTCCTTTGTGGCCGGAGTGCAGATCGTGTTGGAAAAGCCGAGGCAGTGAAGCGGGTGAGGCACGGAGCCCCTTTCCTGCTGACGGATGATCTTTGCTACGACTCATAAGCGGAGCATCACCCGATGTTCCGGTCACCGCTGAGCCGGCCAAGTAGGCAAAGCAAAGCGTTTGGGGACGTAGCTCAGTTGGTTAGAGCAGAACCAGCACAACTGTACCCAGCGGCAAGGACGCTTGACTGGATTTTTTATCAAGAAAAATCCAACTTCCTCGATGTCGACCGGGTACACCTATGCTGGTTCTGCTCTAGAACATTTTCGCAATAGATGTAGAGCGAAGCCACCGGCCTTTATGTGGTTTTCTCTCAAAGAAAACCACACCTCGCTGCTCTTACCACACCACAATGATTGCGAAAATGCTTTAGAGCGCTGCCCTGTCACGGCAGAGGTCGCGGGTTCGAGCCCCGTCGTCCCCGCCATACAGCCAGATCAATTCTGGACTTGTGGCAAGTGGCAAGATTTGCAATGCGACGTGATCACGTCGCATCGATTCCTTTCAATCCAACGATCAAATCCGGCCACGTGAACTGGCGGCGCTGAGATCATTTCGTCATCGTAGATCCGTAGTCCGGCTGCAATGGGTATCGTATCCCCTTATTACCAGTGCGCCAAGCGCGCAGAAGCCACAAGTGGATCTGCGCGCTTGGCGTTGGCATATTTATCACCCAGTAAGAAAACGTCTTTACGGTAACTCGATATGATTCTTACAAAAATGGTTCTCTTTGGTAGCAGCATGTGCTTCATGCTGCCTCTGTTTGGGCAACAAACGAATCCAACTGAAGCGGCGCCAGTGATCGGTGTAGAGAACGCGAGCCTCGCAGATGTGCGCGCTCTCGATGGAACGCTTTATCACGTACAGGGCATCGATCTCGACAGCGAGCACATTTGGGTCACTTCGGTCGATGCGACGAATCACAAGGGCTATCTGCACCAGTTCAATCGGCAGCCCTCGCTGCTACAGCCCAATACCGCCGAGACCGCGACTACGATCGGCGGCAAGGAATACGATCAATTGCCACTCGTGCAGCAGGGCCGCATCCGCAGTCCCGCGGCCTTTGTCTATCTTGCCCCCAGCGTGCAGGGCAATATCCGCCTCAGTGGTACCGAGAATACTTCCGCAACCAATGAGATCCAGGTGAACGGCAGTCAGACACAGGTGACTGAGATTCTGCTCGAAGGTCTCTCCGCGGGTAAGCAGCGCACTCCCGGGGCTTTCAATGAGAGCGCGCCGCCCGTCGATGCAGTGCGCGAGTTCAAGTTCACGACCACGTTGCTTCCTGCCGATTACGGCCACACCGGCGCGGCCGTCGGCAGCTTTTCTGTCAAGAGCGGCACCAATCTGCTTCATGGTTCGCTTTACGAATATTTCCGCAATACCGCTCTCAACGCCCACCCGCATGGCTCGGCGGTCAATCCGCCTACGCACCAGAATGAGTTCGGCGCGACTATCGGCGGACCGATCGTCATCCCGCATGTCTACGACGGCCACACCCGTTCGTTTTTCTTCTTCTCCTTTGGCGGCTCGCGCAAGAGCGGCGTGGATTCGCTGCAATTGCTTACTGTGCCGTCGGCGGCCGAATTGGGGGGCGACTTCTCGGGTGGTGCGACCATCTACGATCCGCAGACGACGCGTCTCGATCCTACGGGCACCCACTATATCCGCGATCCCTTCCCGGGAAACAAGATTCCTTCGTATCGTCTCGATACCGTGGGTAAAGCGCTCGCGGCGTACTATCCGCAAGTGGCAAAAGCCGGGGCGAACAACTACTCTGCCTACGCAGGCGAAAAGCTGCTCAACCCCGATATCTACACTGCCAAGATCGATCATCAAATTGCGGCGGCGCATCGCTTGAGCCTGACGCTCGTGACAAACAACATCCCGCGCTTTCGCGTTGATAGCGCTTTGCCAGATCCACTGACGGCGGGCATTCGGCAGACCGCCATCACCAAGACCGCACGCGTGAACTATGACTGGATTATCTCCGCGAATAAGCTGAACTCCATTGCGGTCGGCTACAACCGCTTCGTCGACTCGCAGCAGCCGCCAAGCGAGGACATGGATCAGATTCAGAAGATCGGCTTCGGAGGAATTATTGGCGGCGCCTTTCCAGCCATTACCTTCACGAATGGCTACGCGACCGCAGGCGTCAACACCGCGCAGCGTTCGGTCGAGAACAGCTTTCAGATGAAGGACATCTTTAGCTGGGCGTTCGCCAATCACTCGCTTCGTTTCGGCGGCGAGTTCCGCCGTACCCAGCTCAACGATATTGTTCCTGGCATTACTCAGGGCACTCTGGGGTTCTCCAACAAGGAAAGCGCCGACCCCAACGCGCTCAGCAGCACTGGCGACGCCTTCGCAAGCCTGCTCCTCGGCCAAGTCGATACCGGTGGCATCAAGGAGCCGCTCGAAATCGCCACGAGGCGAAGCTATGGCGGGCTCTTCGCACAGGATGACTGGAAGGCGACTCATCGCCTCACCGTCAACATCGGTGTGCGCTGGGAGTACCAGACAGTCCCGAGCGAGGCCGCCAACCATAGCAGTATGGTTAGCTTAACCACACCGAATCCGACTGCGGGTAACATCCCAGGCGCGCTCATCTTTGCGGGCTCGGGAGCGGGTCGCTCGGGGCAGAGTACCTTCGCATCCAACGATTTTTCAGCTTTGAGCGGGCGTATCGGCTTCGCCTATCAGGCGATGCCCTCGACCGTCGTGCGCGCGGGCTATGGGCTCTTTTACTCCGATAATGAACTCACCATCGTCTCTAACGGTTTCCAGCCGCAGACCTCTTTTACCACGACGAATAACGGTGTCTCGCCAGCTTTCGTCCTGCAGAACGGCTATCCGCAGAACGGCAGCCTGCAGCCCACCCTGTCGCCCGGCCTCATCAACGGACAATCCGGTACCTACTACCAGCCGAACGTGGCAGCCCTGCCGCGTCTGCAGGAGTGGACCGCCAGCGTGCAGCAATCGCTCGGCCAGAAATGGCTCTTCGAGATGGACTACATCGGCAACCACGGCTCCCGTCTCGTCGATCCGCAGTTGGCGAACATCAATCAGGTCAATCCCATATACCTTAGCCTCGGTTCGTTATTGACGCAGCAGGCGAACTCCACCAGCGCGGCAGCCGCGGGCATCAATCTGCCCTACAGTGGCTTCAGCGGCACCGTCGCACAAGCGCTGCGCTCCTTCCCGCAATACCAGGCGCTTACCGCACAGTCCGCTAAGGCAGGCGCCTCCATCTACAACGCGATGCAGGTGCTGCTTCGTCGTCAGTTTGGTAGCAACCTAACGCTCAACGCTAATTACACCTACTCGAAGAACATGGGTTACAGCAGTCCCTCCTATCAAGGCTTCGACAGCGTCGATAACGTGCTACAGAACGCCTATAACCCCTCAGCCGAGTGGTCCGTGCTTCCCAACGATGTACGCCACGCGCTCGTCCTCAACTACATCTATGCTCTGCCCTTCGGCCGCGGCCAGAGGTTTCTGGATCAGAGAGGCCTCGTCAACACGCTGGCTGGTGGCTGGAGCTTCACCGGCGTGCACCGCTACCAGAGCGGATTTCCGCTTTCCATACTTACCAATAACACGCTGCCCATTTTCAACCGCGTCCTTCGTCCTAACAAGGTTGCGGGTGTCGATGCGGCAACGCACATTTCGGCAGGCGCGTATATCCCAGGCGTCAGCCGCCGCATCAATCCGGCTGCTTTCGCCCAGCCGGCCGCATTCACCTTCGGTAACGCCGCCCCCACGTATGGCGGTCTTACCAGCTTCCCGGTCTTCACCGAAGATCTTGCAGCGGTGAAGCACTTCCAGGTTAATGACCACCTCAGTTGGGAGTTCTACGGTCAGTTCTTCAATGCGTTCAACCATCACCGCTATACCCTGATCGACACCAATCTGAGTGATGCAGGCTTCGGGCGGGGAAGTAGCGTGAGCCAGCCGCGGTATATCCAACTCGGTACAAGAATGCAGTTCTAGTATTCACAATGGCTATGCAATGAAGCGCGAGGTGGTGTAGAGGATAAGACCACCTCGCGTCATGAGCCCCCTTTGTTTTACGAGGCGCCGGGTCGGCGCCGTCCATGAAGATTGAGTGAGTGCGAACCGGCCAGCCTCGAAACAGACCGTAGGGCGCATAGGAAGCCGAAGCTTCTGTGCGCAGTCCCGACAACGCGAGGACTGGCGGGTGGATCGGTGACAGATCGAACGAGTCGTATGCTTGTTCTTTATGCGGCTGGTGCTAGAGCAGAACCCGCAACACTGTACCCTGCGAAATCTTCGCCGGACTGGATTTTTCATTAAGAAAAATCCAACCTCACGAATGTTGTTCGGGTACATCTATGCGGGTTCTGCTCTAAGATCATCGAGGCAGAGGTAGACGTCCGGTCCGTCCCCGCATGGTAAGAGCAGCGAGGTGTGGTTTTCTTTGAGAGAAAACCACGTAAGGGCCGGTAGCTTAGCTCGCTGCGGCGAGGCCGGTCTACACCAATTGCTCGCTGCGGCGAGGATGCGAAACCGCTCTGAGGCGCAGACAGGCAAGGAAGAATTGGGCAGAAGAGAATTCATTTGCCCCGTGCGGGTGAAGAGCATTTACGATGGGGTTACTCTGTCTGCCCTTAACTTTGAACTTTAGGAGAACAACGTATGCCGATGACCCGACGTCATTTCCTTCAGCAGGGAGCGGCCGCTGCTGTCGCTCTGTCCACAGTCCCGTCCCTGCTGGCCGATCCGCTTGGCTTGCCCATCGGCTGCCAGACCTATCCTGTCCGCGACCAGATCAACCCGGATTTTGCCGGGACGATGAAGGGCCTTTCCGCAGCGGGCTTTCAGACCATTGAGCTCTGTTCGCCGTTTGGCTATGAAGAATTCTCGAGCCTCGCGCAGTACAAGCCGCAGCAGCTGCGCGGCATGCTGCACGATTACGGTCTTACCTGCATCAGCTCACACTTCGACACGGACGAGTTGTTCAACCATGCGGACGAGCGAATCGCATGGGCCAAGGAACTTGGCCTGACTCAGATGGCCACGGCCAGCCTCGGCTTCGGCACGCTGCCCAAGGGCGTTCCGCCCACCGTCGATGACGTCAAGCGCGTCACCGATCTCTTCAACACCTTTGCGGCCAAGGCGCACGCTGCGGGCATCGTTGCCGTGCTGCACAACGAAAGCTTTGAAATAACCAGCATCGACGGCAAGCGGGTCTACGACATGGAGATCGAACTGCTGGATCCGAAGACTGTGAAATTCCAGTTTCAGGTCCAGACCATGCAGAACGGATTCGATCCAATCGATTACTTCGCCCGCTATCCGCACCGCTATATCTCCATGCACCTTCAGGACTGGGTGTGGAACGCCAATGGCAAGGCGAAAGAGGTGGCGATTGGCAAGGGCGTCGTGGACTGGAAGAGGATCTTCACCGCGGCCAAAAAAGCTCACATCGAAAACTACTTTGTCGAACTGCCGCAGGAGCCTTCACTCATGGCGAAAAGCGTGCCTTACCTGAAGAGCCTGCAGGTATAAACCAGAACGTAGTCTCTGGGTAGGGAACACAAGGGGGTCAACAGTCTGCGGCAAAACTAAATCCTTTGAAGGGTACGGGCAACCTCGCCGCAGCGAGCATTAGCCCGTACGTAACTCGGATCTCCCCCGCTGCACAAACTTCTTTGAAGGGTACGGGCTTCAGCCCGTACGTAACTCCCGTGCAAAGATCCGGCTTTAGCCGCTGAGGGAGTATTTTCTCACTTACAAAAAACTTTTCCACAGCCTGTCAAGCTCGCCCCACCCCGGCGGTTGAAAGTAGCCCAGGATTTCATCCCATAAGCGCTAACTTAACTTATGGAGAAGTTTTCTTCCAAACCCGAACAAAACCGTCATCCTGAGAACAGCCCCGAAGGGGCGTCTGAAAGTAGCCCAGGATGAAATCCTGGGTAGGGGAACGCAACGTGATAAAGTCCCGAAAGGGACGACTGAATGCCTCGGAGGGTGAAACCCTCTGAGCCCTGCCTCATTCACAAAAAGGGGGGCGGTTTCATCTGCCCCCTTCTCGTTCGATACGTCAGGTCGTGTCTTAGAAACCTCAACCTTTCGCCGCTGCCAATTGTGCCCGCCGCTCTTCGCCCTGCCGGGTCAAGTGAGGCACAATTCCAAGTTGCCGTTCGATCAGCATCAGCTGACCACGGTGGTGCATCTCGTGTTCCTTGGCTCCGAGCAGTTGTTCAAAGCGCGTTTTTGTGCCTGTACCATCGGGCAGCGTGACCACTTCGGCCAGAAACTCGGGCGTCAGCGTCTCTAAAAATCCAGCAAACGTTTCGCCCTCTTCGCGCAACAGACCGAGGATCTCCGCCTTGCTTCTGGCTTTCATTTCCTCAGCCTTCACGCTGCCGCTCAATGTAAGAAAATCGAAGCCGACCAGGGTTTTCACCTTTTGCTTGCCGTGAATCTCGAACCAGATCCGTGTAGAAGCTGCGATGTGGGCCAACAAGGCGGCAACGGTGCGGCTGTTAGACGCTGGCTCGAAGCCGTACTTCGATTCCGGAATATCTTCGGCGATCTGTAGAGTGTTCTCGCGTACCACGCGAAATTGCCGGGCAAAATCTTTCCCGTCGTAGGTAGTCAGTGTCATGGTTTGCTCCTTGTGTGCTGATTAATTTTAACCCATCGAGGCGCACTGCTCGATGAACTGTCGTTCCGACCTTCAAGGGTTTCTAATCAGTGATATCTTCCATCTGGGACCGGCAGTGGTTACTGCTGCAGAGGAAAGGCGAGTCCAATTTCGATGACGATGCTCAACGGGAAACCGACGTTTCGTGCTGCAACCTTGACCGATTTAAGCGATCTCTTTCGATTGATGAGGCAGCTGTATGAGGACGATGCAGGCACTCAGCTTAAAGAGGCGGAGGTCCTCGCTCCGCTTACCGAGTTGCTGACCTCGTCCGCATATGGGCGTGTCTATGTCGCGATACTCGATGGACAGGTTGTCGGATCGATGGTGATCTGCTTTGGCTTCAGTCTGGAGTTTCGTGGTCGAGACGCCTTCATCGACGAATTTGTGATCGACCGCGATCACCGCTCGCAGGGAATTGGGAGGGAGCTTCTTGAGTTTGTTGTCGCGGACATCGCGAACAACCATATTCGCGCGGTCCATCTTGAGGTCAAGCATGGCAACCGGCGGGCCGCCGCCTTCTATCATGATCTAGGATTTGTAGACCATCCGCGCCACCTGTCGACTCGTTGGCTGAAGAAAAAGCAGCTTACCCCGCACACGGAATAAGACGGGTAACGCTTGAGATGATTTACTGCTCTGACCGGGCCATCGAACGTTATTCCGCTTGCGGAATAACAAGACCGTCTGTCACCGAAGTTTTGTCACCCACCCTTTTGCCGTTCAGGACAAAAGGGTGGGTGACAAAAACTTCAACGATAACTCTCCAGACGCGGAGCCGTGTTTTTCGGCTCCGTGTCTAAGAAGAGCAGCTACTATCTTCCCTTGGGCGCAAACCCGAACTGGAAGCTTACCGTAATGCTCCGTCCGGGCGTCAATGTCAACTGATCGCCTGGGTCGATCGTATACGGAGCGGCATAGGTGCCGGGGTTGTTGATCTTGAGATCCGCCGAAATTGAACTTGACACCCTGCGACAGTTAGTAAGTAGAGCCGGAAATGCGATTGATCTAACACCCATGGAATACCACATTCTCGAATATTTAATGCATCGATCGAAGGTAGTTGTATCCAAACGCGAACTGCTCGAACATCTTTATGACTACAACTGGAAACATCATTCAAACGTTATCGAAGCGCATGTTTCCAATCTGCGCCGGAAACTGGATTTAGGTGCCACCGAACCAAGTATCGAAACTCTTCGCGGGCGCGGATATAGGCTATCTACTCAATGAGCAGCCAAAGGGATGAGGCTCAACGGGAAGTTGCCATGTACCGCGCTCGTCACTCGTGACGAAAATGAGACGACGGAAACCGCCGCATCCTTCTGCTTTACGTCGGAAAACGCCGTTGTCGTCTACGCCAGCAGCCCTTATCGACGCTTTCAGACCCAGCCCGGACATATCACGCTTGTGAACGGTCATTACCTCGCTTTAGACGTCCAATGGTTCATTCTGAGGAAACCATGGCTCAAGATTCACATCGACAAGCTGGACGCTTTTGCTCCGGCCGATGCGAAGGTTTTGACGGTTCCTGCCACCGCTCTGTTCATAGGCCCGCGTGCGACTCAATCGGGGAGTGTAACCGTCGGTCGTGCACTCAGCAAGGTGGCTCCCCAGTATCCGTGGGAGGCCAAACAGCAAGGCGTGCAGGGAGAGGTCATTCTGAGTTGCACTATCAGTAAGGATGGTCATATGAAGAGGCTCGAAGTGCTCGCCGGGCCACCGATGCTACAGAAAGCCGCTCTGGACGCGGTTTCGCAGTGGGTATACCATCCCTACCTGCTGGATGGACAGCCGGTTGAGGTGGAGACAGATATCACTGTGGTCTTCGATCTTGGCCGATAAGTTCACCCCCAAAACGAATACAGGATGAATGCCGGACGAATGGGGGCATACGTCCGCCCGTCCACTCTTCAAGCATCGGAACCGTCACGTACAAACAAGCAGGCTCGGTGGTGGCAAGCAGCAAGGGTAGGGCACGGCCTTTAGGCCGTGCCAATACGCCCCCAACATTCGAAAAGGCCTTTAGGCCCTGAGGTACGCTTTTCCCTGGAGGCCAAGACGTACTTAAGGGGCATTAGCCCGTACGTAACCCCATTGCAATGCCCTAACCGCCGAGGGAGCCAAATCGACTTCTTCCGCCCGGGCTAGTGAACCAGCTCCGAAACAACCTCGATTTCCTGGTGCCGCGAGCTGCCCGGAACATCGAGCGATCCGAGCACCAGCGGTTTGCCCTGTACCAGTGTGGAAGTCCCTTCCAGCGTGGCCTGTCGAATCACGGGAGGTTGCGTGCCTGCTCCGGACTTGTCCTCCGCGACACTCGATTGCACGACCTTGCTCCGAAGCCGCACTCCATCGAGGTAGCCGTCCAGGGACACATTGATTTCCTCACCAAGATCCAGATAGGTCACCTCGGTGCCGCCGCCTGATGCTGCATTCCTGCCCACCTCAACCGGTATTCTGCTGCCTTGTTTGAAGTCCGTAATCGTTCCTGAAGCGACAATGATGGAGAAATGCCGGACGCCGACGATCTTGCCATCTTCTTTTTCGGTAATCGTATAGGTGAGGCGATAAATTTTCTTCGTCTTATCCAGGTCTGCCAGGATTTTTCGCGCCAGCGCCAGATCCTCCTCCGATCCCCGGAACGACATCGCGCCCTGGGAAGGAACATAGACCAGCTTGGATTGCGGCAGCATGTTTCGAAGAACTGTGGCAAGCTGGTTCGCATCGCTCTCCTGGGTGAGGTTGGAGAGATACAGAGTCTGATAGATGTCCCCACTATGCGTCGCATCCGCGGCAAGCGTCTGTGCGGCGGCGTGGATGGTATAGGACGCAATCAGCAAAACAAGGCTTGTGATCACTAGGGTTCCATAAGCGGTTCGACTGTACAGGTTTCGTTTATTCAAGTTGGCTCCTCATTTCTTTGTCACTCATTCCGAAGAACTGTTGAAATTCCTGGGACACTTTCGCTGACTCGGCCGCGCGTAAATCTCCATTGAGAATTGCCAGGGACTTTGGATCACGTTGATGGGCCACCAGGACCAGCAGCCTTTCCTGCTCGGTGAGCGGCAACGGCGGAGCAGGGAAGCTGGCCCGTCGTCTCTCCTTTCCAGCAGCGGGCGCATCCCGATGCGGGTGCCTTGCCGAGACCTGCGCAGGTCTTGGCGGCCACACAACCGGCCCTGCGGGAGCAAACGGTTTCGCTTGTGCGGCCGTCTGCCTTTGCGGCGAATCGCGTATCGTTTCCGCGGGCTTGTGCAAAGGCCGCAGACGGATAATCGTCACGGTGGATGAGACTGCGAGCAGCGCCACGCACGCGATCGAGGTCGCGAGCACCGGGTGCAATAGCCACGCATCCCTGAGTCTGCACCCGAAGAACCGGCGCCAGAACGAAACGGCGGAGGGCGATGGGTGCGCCTCCACGGCAGCGAGAATCCTGATCTGCATGCCGGCAGAGGGCTTAGCATCTCGCAAGGCCGCTATCAGTTTGTCGATTTTCTCGTCGGGTTCTCTCATCGCGAACCGTTCTCCTTTTCGAGCCGTTGTCGCAGCCGTGCTCTCGCCCGCGAAAGAAGCGCGCGGACAGCCGACTCGCTTCGTCCCAGCACACCGGCGATCTCTGAAGTGCTTAATTCTTCGAGAGCTGATAGCAGCAAGACCTCTCGTTCTGCCCTGGGCAACCGTTCCAGCTCCTGTAAAACCAATTGAAACTGCTGCGTCTCGACCAGAACTGCATCCGCCGTCACGGTCTTGCTGATGAGCGTCCTTGCGAAGACTTCATCCAGTTGTTCCGGCCGTCTTCGTCTTTTCCGGTCTAAGGCTAGATTCCATGCGATGCGCCCCAGCCAGACGCGCATATCGCGGACGTTCCCCAGGGAAACGCGATGCTCTAACACCCGAATGAACACATCCTGGACCACGTCTTCTGCTTCCGCCCGGTTTCTTAGAACCGAGTGAGCCATCCGGAACAGCAACGTTGAGTAGGCTTCGACCAGCGCCACGAGGTCGACCGCCGGCCGAGCATCCTCAGTGGGGGACCACGTCAAGTCACAGCCCTCGTGCAACACCATGTTTGCCTTCTAGGAGACAGACGCACAAGGGGCTCCGATCGCCCGAAAATATTGATGACTGTGCGCGATGTAGAGAGCAACTCGGCTACGACATCTTTGTCATCAAGATCGATGCATTTAGAACTCCCACCCTCCGCGTTCCCTCGATGGCCTACCTCGCCGCAGCGAGCGTTAGGCCCTGAGATACGTGGTTTCTTTAAGGCGCCGCCACCGGTCAGTGGAAAGGCGCGGCAATATATCCTAAACAATCGTCTTGTATCCAGAAAACAGTTTGCAGTGGTAGAAGGCACAAACGTCCGCAGACAATCAAGGGTTCTGGACCCGGCTCCATTTTAGTTACCGGCATTTGAAAACAACGAGCAATTGCAGGACCGGCCGCAAGGACGAACGGGGAAATGAACGAATAGGGACAGAGTGTGTGACGCCCTGGACTGGACTGCACCCCCGAGATGAGACACGCGGGATAGCAGTCAATGAAGTGGATCCGACAGGCTTCCGAGAGGGTCCACTATCCCTACCCCGCTTGAGGTCGTGCCAGTTTAGCAAGCTTTCCGTATCGGTCGGCCGGGATTTGTGCCTGGTGTTTCGTCCTCGAAGGACCTCTGGAAAAAGTGGCAACACTTTCTTCTCAGGATTCGCATCTGAATCTGTGACAAACAAACATTACATCGACGCCTCTTTACAAAAATATGGAACGGTAGGTGTTTCGAATCGTGACCACGAACCCGAACATTAGCAGCCTTGGCCCCATAGGTCTAACCCTCGCCGTACAGCAGCGGCTCCGCGAATTGCAGGACTTCACCGCCCGCCAGAAGGAGCGGCTGGAAATCGATGCGACGCATTCTTCTCCCCGGCCTCAGCCAAACCTCCACTCGGCACAGGAAACACCTTCCGCCCCCTTGCGACCGCGCATCACTCCCGAAGCCGCCTTTGAAACCTATGCGCTCTCCGGCCTTGCCGGCAAGGTGGTGCGCACCCTGGCGCCGCACACCGAAGCGGAGCCGGCCGCCATCCTTCTTCAGTTGCTTGTCGCCTTCGGCAACGTGATCGGCCCTGGCCCTCACTGCGTCGTCGGCGCCACCCGCCACGCCTTGAACCTCTTTGCCATCCTCGTCGGTGAATCCAGCAAGGCGCGAAAGGGAACCAGTTGGAGTCAGATCGCGCGCCTCTTCGCCGAAGTCGATCGCCCGTGGATTGACGATCGCGTCAACAGTGCGCGCCTCACCGCACACGGTCTCATCAAGGCTTTGCGCGATGAGGATCAAACGCCCAATCAGAAAAAGGACCGGCGTCTCCTCCTACTCTCGGAGGAGTTCGCCTCCGTGCTCCATACCATGGCTCGCAGCAGAACCCAGGTTTCTCCACTGCTGCGCAACGCCTGGGACAGCGGAACCCTCCGTGCGCGCCACCATGACACGGTGCTCGAGGCAACCGGCTCGCACATCAGCCTCATCGGTCATATTTCCCAGCGCGAACTCGCAGAGCACCTCAACCGCACAGAAACCCACAACGGCTTCGTCAACCGCTGCCTTTGGCTCCGTGTGCAGCGTGCCGGTTGCGTGCCCGATGGCGGTAACCTGGCCGCCGAAGACCTATCTGCGGTCGCGCAGGAACTTAGATACGCCGTCGATTGGGCCCGCGGCGAAACGGAAATTGTCTTTCGACGCGATCCGTCTGCCACCGAACTGTGGAACGACTATTACCCCACCTTGAGCCAGGCCAACCCGGGCGTATACAGCGCCGCAACGGCACGAGCCGAAGCACAGGTCTTGCGCCTCAGCGCCCTGTACGCTGCTCTGGATTGCAGCGAGAGCGTCCGCTTGCCTCATCTTTACGCTGCCTTCGCCGTGTGGGACCTCTGCACCATGAGCTCAGCTTCTCTCTTCGGCACCTGCACCGGTGACTCCACGGCCGACCGCATCCGCGAGGCTCTCGAGGCATCTCCCGAGGGCTTGTCCAGAAACCAGATCAGAGCGCTCCTCCACGGCAATGTAAGAAGCGACGTCATCCTCCAGGCGCTCCTGCACCTCCAGAGTCTCGGCCTGGTCTATGGTCGAACGGTCTCCGGCCGCGGCCGTCCCGCGACCATCTGGTGTTCTAGCGATCACGTGCAGGCAGAATCAACCGAACACGCAACCGTTGCGGTCGAAGAACCCCTCATGGAGGAGATGGAGGAAATGGAGGAGGGGACTTAACGCGTTAACGCGTATTTTTGGGCCAATGGAGAAGGATCCACGCGGCGGAAGGCACAGTCCTTGCGAAAATTCTTTACGTCATCAAACAGCGTCTCGCTCGCGGCCGGCAGAAACGCAACCAGGGTGATTCCTGGGACTCAGTGAACCCCAAGAACGCTGCAAGGAGCATCCTGCGTGATCGCGGTGCTGGTACGCAGCGCGCTGAAATCAGAGTTCCGGCGGATTGACCCGACCAGCGCACGCATTGTGCTGGTCGACCATGGTCCCAGGGTACTGTCATCGTTTTCGGAGCAGCTCTCCCAGGCCGCGAAGCGGCGTCTGGAGAGCCTGGGCGTCGAGGTCCGGCTGGGCCAAAGCGTCGATCACATTGACGCGGACGGCGTGGAGATAGCGGGGGAGCGCATTGTGAGCAAGACCGTGATCTGGGCCGCGGGTGTTGAGCCCTCGCCCGCGGGGAAGTGGCTCAAGACGGAGACAGTTCATGCCGGACGGGTTCGCGTCCAGAGTGACCTCCATATCCCCGAACATCCCGAGATCTTTGTGGTGGGCGATACCGCATCGCTCGATCAAAACGGCAAGCCGTTGCCGGGCGTTGCGCAGGTGGCGTTGCAGCAAGGGCGCTATGCCGGAAAGCTGATTCACAGCCGCATCGTCGGCAATCGCGCACCGGGCCCGTTTAGCTACTTTGACAAAGGCAACATGGCCGTCGTGGGCAAGGGCTTTGCTGTGCTGGAAAGCGGCAAGATCCAGGTAAGCGGACTCATGGCGTGGTTCGCGTGGGCAGCCGTGCACCTTCAGTTCCTCACTCAATCGAGTCTTCGCTTGAGCGTCTTCCTGCAATGGATTTGGACGTTTTTGACCGGGCAGAGGGGTGTCCGGTTGATTGTGAATCACCACGGTCCCGAGCCTGCAATGAGAGCGGGGGACGGCGCGGCGGTTTCAAGCAAGTTCGAACGGTGACCCTCCGTCCCGACATCAACTGCCAGCGGCCATCATTTCGACGACGATGCCCATATGCGAATAGGCCCATGTCGGGCCGCTCGTTTTTGGGTGGAGTGCAGATTGCGTTGGAAAAGCCGGGGCAGTGAAGCGGATGTGCCGAATGAGTCAGGGCGACACATTCCTCCCGGAGAAGGATCTTTGCTACAATTCATAAGCGGAGCATCATCACCTGATGTTCCGGTCACCGCTGAGCCGGCCAGGTAGGCCAAGCAAAGCGTTTGGGGACGTAGCTCAGTTGGTTAGAGCGCTGCCCTGTCACGGCAGAGGTCGCGGGTTCGAGCCCCGTCGTCCCCGCCATCATTCCCAAGCACTTACGGGGTGAATGGCAGAAAATTTAAGGGCACTCTACGGGCACGCTAAGAAATTAGCCCTTTGAAGCCGCTCAGCAATAGAAATAGAGAAGGCTCCCTTGTGACGGGGAGCCTTTCCATTTTGCATACCAGTTTAGGCCGCTGGTAGTAGTCGCGAGCCCCGCCGCTTGGCGAGCAGCCACGCAGGGTAGACGTACTAGAGTGTTCAGGAAGCCCCGTTCACTGGCATCCCACAGGGCCGAGCGCGGTGGTCAAGTCCGATAAATGTGGCCCTATCTGCTCGCGTATGCACTATGAAGGCGCGTTGGCTTGTTTCCCATCCCTCGGCCCCGCTGTGCAGCTACGGGATGCTTATTGCCCGCAAACGGCTGGATCAAGCAGAGTACGACTAATTTCAGCCTTAGAACTCGCTCAACATCGCTTCTAACGCATTTTCGCAATGACTGTGGTTCGGTAAGAGCAGCGAGGTGTGGTTTTCTTTGAGAGAAAACCACGTAAAGGCCGGTAGCTAAGCTCGCTGCGGCGAGGCAGCTCGCTGCGGCGAGGCCGGTCTACACCAATTGCGAAAATGCTATGGCCGTGACCGGGCTTTGTTGAAGGACTCCCTGTTCCTTCGACCCGAGCTTTGTAACAGGTGGCGGCGCCGACCTAATGAAGTGACTGAGACATCGCAATGTTTTGAAAGGATGAACCGTGGCAATACCTCCTGCTTTGTTTCGTCATTTGCTTTCTCGTGATTTAGAAGAGAAGGCCCATGCTCACTTGGCAGAGAAATGCGGCAGAGTCGTACCGGAGGTAGGCAGAAGGGTATACTCCATTAGCTTTGAGCGAGATGGGCTCACCTGGGATGCAATCGTTGGCGAGCGCCTGAGATGTCGCAGGCTGCAACTTACTCGGCATCGACAATCCGAAAGAGAGATAGAAGACTCAGCAACTGTTGTCGCTATCTTTCCGGAGTCGCCCTCTTGCATCATCACGGACGCTGGAGCAGGTCGCGGATCACGCTATGAAAGCCCCCTACTTGCCATGCCGATCAAGATTGTATATTTCCAAGGCTAAACTCCCCACCGAAGCGTCACAAAGGCAGAACAGGAGGATTCCTATTTTGCCTGTCGCAACACAGGAGTCCACTCCATCCGGTCCCCGAAACTTCTTTCCCCGAAACTCCCCGCTGTGGCACTTAAAATTTGATTTAGACCTGGTTTTCCTGATTTCATCAACGCAGCGCACTCCGATGCCAGCAATGCGGGACTGTACAGGAATCCCTGGATTTCGGCACAGTTCTCCTCGTCTAGATATTCACGCTGTGCCTCAGTTTCCACTCCTTCGGCGATGCAGGTAAAACCGAGATTGCGCGCCAGATCCAGAATGCTGCTGACCACAGCCTCGGCGGCCGGCTGTGTCGTGATGTCGCGCATAAACGATCGATCGATCTTGAGACGGTCCAGGGGGAAGCGTCTCAAACAAGAAAGTGACGACCAACCGGTGCCAAAGTCATCCAGCGAAAGGCTGAGCCCCAGGCGCTTGAGTTCATTCATTATATGGATCGTTGTCTCCGAGTCATCCAAAGTCAAGGTTTCGGTCAACTCAAGTTCCAGCCATTCTGGTTGCAATTTACTTTCGTCTAACACCTCTTTGACCGTTCGCACGAGATCGCCTCGATAAAACTGCTGAGCCGACACATTTACGGCCATACGCACGGGCCGCAAACCTTCGCGTTGCCAGGCGGCATTTTGCAGACAGGCTGTTTTCAATACCCAGCTTCCAACCTCGATCATCAATCCCAATTCTTCCAACAACGGGATGAATTCATTGGGAGAAATCAGACCATGCCGCGGGTGGTTCCATCGCAGCAGTGCTTCGACCGCGGTGATCGTTCCGTCGACGGTGGAAACCTGCGGTTGATAATGGAGCACGAGCTGTCCTAATTCGCAGGCATGATGCAAATCGGTTGTCAGCAAGAGTCGCCGCTGGGTGGCCATATCGAGCTCCGGCGTAAAGAACCGGTAGCCGCCGCGGGCGTTCGCCTTAGCCGCATACATGGCCGTGTCGGCGGCTCGTAACAGAGTTCCCGGGGTCTCCCCGTCGTTTGGGTACCAGCTGATGCCAATGCTGCTGCCTACCTGCAGCTCATGGCCTTCGATGTAAAAGGGATCGCGCAACGATAAGAGCAGCTTCTGCACCACGTTTTCGATGGCGAAGGTATCTTCTAGATTGAGCAATCCAATGACGAATTCGTCCCCGCCCAGTCGCGCAACGATATCGGTTTCGCGCGTGCAGGCTGCCAGTCTTCGAGATACTGCCTCCAGAAGACAATCGCCAACGTGGTGACCTAGAGAATCGTTGACGTGTTTGAATTGATCCAGATCAAGCATGAGTACAGCGACTCGTTGTTGATTGCGGGCGCCCTGCGCGATTGCCTGAGTCAAGCGATCCTGCAGCAGAACACGATTCGGCAGGCCGGTGAGCGCGTCGTGAAGCGCCATATAGCGGATGAGCGCTTCCGACTGCTTCCGGTATGTGATGTCCCGGAGATTGCATTGCACGATCCGGGTTCCATCCACATGGTATACATTGCTGACAAATTCCACGTTGACGCGCGATTTGTCCTTGGTTTCCAGAGACCAATCCTCAAACATGGCAGACTCAATGGTTTGCAAATCGGTCAGGCATGTCTGGCAGTCTGGAATATCCTTGAATGGCGGAACATCCGATAGCTTGTGGTTGAGAAAATGATCGCGGTCATAGCCAAGCATCTTGACCACGGCCAGATTGATGTCCGTGATCTTTCCGCTCTCAAGATGGATCAACAGGAGGCCGTCTTTGGATGTCTCAAAGAGTCTGCGATAACGCAGTTCAGATGCGTGAAGCTGCTCGTTTTTCGTTATGAGTTGACGTTGCTGTGCTCGGAGCGTCAGATGAGTGGTGATCCGCGCTAACAGTTCCTCCACTTGAAACGGCTTGGTGACATAGTCCACTCCTCCCGCGGTAAATGCTGCAACTTTGTCTGCGAGGTCGGCCATTGCAGTCATGAAGATCACCGGGATGTCATGCGTGCTTTCGATTGCTTTGAGGCGGCGACAGGTTTCAAAGCCATCGATTCCCGGCATCATGATGTCAAGCAGAATGAGATCAGGCTGCACCAATTGGGCCCTTTCGATGCCCTCTTCGCCATCCTGAGCGACCATTACCTGAAAGTTGTTTGTTTCGAGGTAGTCTACTGCGACCGCCAGGTTGGCCGGGATGTCGTCTACGATGAGAATTTTGTGTCCAGATATATCCGGCAAGACTTGATTCATGATTGTGGCCCCTATTCCGCCTACTTCTGTTTAAAATGCTTTTCTACCAAACGAAGGACAGCTTTGGATTGATACCCTAGCGCCAACTCGGAGATTCTTTCGGCAAACGGGCGATATCGTTCATCGAGAAGTATGAGCTGTTCGGCATGTTCTCTGATTGCCCGCATGTTGCCTGACTTCGCCAGTTCACACAGAGCTTCCATCTGCGCCGGCTCCGGCGCCACAAATTGCTCAGCGCGGTCGCGTACAGCGGATGCTGCTTGTCGAGGATATTCTTGTATCCAGGTCAACCCGAGCAGCCTGCGAATTTCTTGCAGCATGTAAGTGGTGTCGATTGGCTTGGTTAAAAAGGCGTTCGCTCCCGCCATCATGCAGTCGGCCTTCTGATCCTGGGTTACGCCGGCGGAAACAGCGATGACGGGTATCGTGCGCAACTCCGGTATCTGCTGCATACGGGCCATCGCTTCCAGCCCATTCATGATCGGCATTCGAATGTCCATCAGAATCAAGTCGGGGGGATGGGCTTGGGCCGATTCCAGGGCATCGAGACCATTGACTGCCTGACTGATTTCGAAGCCCAAACCACCCAGCGAATCACTCAACACAGCCCTGTTCGCTTCCGTGTCATCCACAACCAGGACTCGCTTGCGCTGCCCCACGTAACCGGTCACTTGCCCACTCATTTCCGTAACGGTCCGCTCGAAATCAACCACCAGAGCAGGCATATCAAACGAGAAACAGCTTCCCCGGCCCAACTCGCTTCGCACGCGGACTTCACTGTCCATTAATCGAACCAACTGTTGGCTGATGCCCAATCCGAGGCCGGTACCGCCGGCGCGATGCCGTTCATCTCCAGCTTGCTCAAAAGGGCGAAACACTCTTTCCAGATTGTCTTTCGCGATACCAATGCCCGTATCTCGAACTTCAAAGGCGAGTCGCGTCTGCTCACGTGATTCGGATAATTGTCTGACCTGCAGGGTGACCACTCCCTGATCGGTGAACTTGACCGCGTTTGAGAGCAGATTGAGCAATACCTGGCGCAAACGTTTCGCGTCCACCTGTACAACAGCGGGAACGTCGGGTGCGATATCACACTCGAAATCGAGCCCTTTTTCTCCGGCTTTGATGCGTATGATATTGGCGATTCCATGCAGGAAGCCGGTCATGTCGACAGGGCCGGCTTCGAGTTCTATTTTGCCCGCTTCGATCTTAGAAAGATCCAGAATGTCTGTGATGAGCATCAGAAGGTGCTCGCCGCTCTGTTGAATTGTGTTGCAGGCTTCCGACTGCCATTGACTTAAGGTGCGATCTCGTCTCAGCAGTTGGGCATAACCGAGGATGGCATTCAGGGGTGTCCTCAGTTCGTGGCTCATGTTAGCCAGGAAGGCCGATTTGGCGCGATTTGCGCCTTCGGCATTGTCGCGAGCCGAGGCCAGCTCCTTTGCCTGCCCGGCAAGACACGCCTCACTCACCCGTAGTTCTCGCTCGGTTTCAGACCGGCGCTTCTCATGCAGCAAAAGCGTGCCGAGAATGATGGCGGAGAGGGTGTTGGACACCATGGCTGGAGCGATTGAAGAGGCTACCGTGTGCCCCCTCTGGAATATCGTCACGACACCTAAGGCTCCGGTCGCCGACAGCACGCCGAGAAGCGGAAGGTGAATATATCGAAATTGCCGGGTTCGAGAGTCCTGGTGATACTTCAGCGCCCAGCGGAACAGTAGGCCGACACCCGCGGAGACGAGCAACAGAATCACGGCAACCCGATTGGATTGCTCGCTCGCCATCCAAGGCACGGATTCAATCGCCATGGAGAATGCGAGACCTCCCAGAATCGCAACCCATCCATCGAGCGGGCCAACAAGTGCGAGCAAAATCGTACTGCAGCCGACTGCCGCGCCTCCCTCTAAATGCACCGGCAACAACAGCGCGACGGCCGTGGCAATGCCAAAAAGCGTGCCGGAGGCCAATTCCTCGATGAACTTACGCCCTCCCGACAGGCGCGCCGCAAGCAGCTGCACAGGACCGTAGAAGATGATCGCGCCGGCAAAGACGGCTACGTTCAACAGGAACTCGATCATCGTGATCTGCCAGAACAGGTTCATCAATGAGTCACTCAAAAATGGAACGTCATGGAGCCCAGCACGCGTCTTTCGACCGCGGCTCCGACAGTCTGCCGTTGGCTTGCCTGGGAAAGATTCTGACCCGCTACCGACCACGTCAGCAGGCTCGAAAACTTGTATGCAACCCGCGCATCCAGCGAGGCGAAGCCGGCAACCGGTGTGAGGCCCGGATTCGCTCCCTTTATCTGAATGCCATGAGTAGCGGACTGGTAGTGAAGATACCCGTCAATCTCCCACCTATCGTTTGTCCAACCGAGATTAGCCTTCAGCAGATGAAGGGGCGTCGTGTGCTGATAATCGGTGAATGCAGCCCCGTTCTGAGCCGTCGGCACAAAGTGATCGGAAATCCACTCCGGGCGGTAAGCGACACCCCAACGATAGCCTTTGGCGTCTGCGAACCTTACGCCCAGATCCGCGCCGGCTGCGTTCGAATTGCCGATATTGCTGGGTAGTTGGTAAGGACCATCCGGCGATGAAATGTAGTCGCCGGTAACGGCACGAAGGTCCTGGCTTTTCTGAAAAAAACCAACGCCGCGAAAAAGGATGCGCGGGCCGTTGAATGTGCGATCCCAACCGATCTCGTAGTTGGTCACGACGGTCGGTTTGAGAAAAGGAGAACCGGTGGTGTTGTAAGCCGGGCTGATAAAAATCAGAGCGCCGCTATCGACCAGGCTGGGAAGCTCCGCGCCTCGGCTGGAGTTGAATCGAAACGAATCTACATCCCTCGGTTTCCAGACAAGCCCGGTGTTATAGCTAAGCTGTGTGAGTGTTCGATTCCAGTCTGCATTGCTGAAGGGGTAACCGGGTGGGATAAAGCCGCTGCGGCCAAGGGAAAGGCGATCGAGGCGCAACGCATTGGTTAATGAAACGGTGGGGGCAATCACCCACTTCCACGTGCCGCTCAAAGCGAAAATTCTGTCGTCGACCTTGGCGCCGATGGTTGGCGTGGTCTTCTCACTGGTGTACCGGTACTCCGTCGCGGCTCGCAGGGTGTGATGCGCTCCGAGTCTAAAGATGTCTTGTAACTCGGCTACGGTCACCTGGTTGTTCAAGTGGAAAAGTTGGTTAAGAAAACCTGGAGCGGCGGTGAATTGCGACCGATTTGTATACAAGGTGGCCGCCAGCAGGCCGAAGCGAGTCTCCGCCGTGAATTTACCCCTGACCGAAGCAATGCCATGCCGCGAGTTTGCCAGCTCATAGCTCGGTTCTATCTCGTTCAGTTGTGTCTTTGAGTAGCTGGCTGCGATGTCAAGCAGCATTTTCTCGCGAATGCGAATGACGCCATTAAGGTTGGCTGAGCCGCGGTATTCATTGTTTCGTGGCGTGATTTCCTCAGGCAGCGGAATCGGCGTCGAAAAATCGCTGTCGAAGTTGCCTCCCAGAGCAAGACGTGCCGCTGCTCTTCGGCCGAATTGACGAGTTGCTACCAGCGATCCGGCCCCGTATTCCTGCGTCCCTCCGGACGTGGACACAGTGTTCACTTTGTCGTACAGCGGATTGTAGGTGATGATATTGATGATGCCGCCGGCTGCGTTGAAGCCAAAAAGCGCGCTGTTAGGACCTTTGACAATCTCAATTTGGCGGATCATGCCAAGCTCGACAGGAACCGAACTCCATGGCGTGTAGCCGTAGTCGTCCGTATATACCTGGCGGCCATCTACGAGCACTAGCAGCCGCGCAGAAACGGCTTGATCGTAGCCACGCACACTGACGTCAATATTGTCATTGCCCCATTCGAGGGTGTCGACTCCGTTCGCATGACGCAAAACACCGGGAATATCCTTGGCGCCCGAGCGGCGAATATCGTCTGCTGTGATGATCTCCATCGTTGCCGGAACGTCGCCAACCCGCTGTGGCGAGCCGTCAACGCTGGTTGTCACGGGCTCTTGAAACAACTGTTCCAGCGCGCCATAGTCCAACGACTGGCCTTGAAGCAAAGAAGGCAGTACCGCTAACATCACGGCCGCCATCGATCCCAGCAGAGCGCCCGGTCTCTTTTTCCATATCGTAGCCACGAAACCTGGGTTCATATGCGTTTCACCACCATCGTAAAAACAAGGGAGAATCGTGCCCCCACAGCATCAGCCAAGGCGGTATTAAGTGTTATCTCAACCCGCTGCCCTGTCTGAACCGTCAGGACACAGCATTTCGCCTCAATGCAGATTGGATCGTCGGAGATGCTCACGAGGTGATGACGGAGAATGGCCGCCTGGATTACATCGGAATGCTTTGAGGAACCCGTAACAAGAAAGAGCGCGTCCAGATGACCATCAAAATGAGCCAGGTCATCGGTGGATACAACCACGGGCTGGAATTGTCTGGAACCCGGTCCGCGCATCTTGCCGATGATTGCCGTTGCTTGTGCCGCCAACGCTTTGCCGGCAGGAACGTCGGATGGATAGACGACCCCCACCATAATGGGCCCGTCCTTCGGAAGCGATTCCAGAAAGTTAAGCGTTCGCATAGCCGCTTCGAGGTCATCCGCAGATACATGGTCAGCGCAATAGGCTATCGGCACGGTTCCGAAGAGCATCACAAGAAATGTGACAATAAGCGTAGAGGCTCCCGTAATGGAATGCTTACAATTCATATCAGAAGCCTGATTTCTTAAAATCATCACAACTATCTGCGCGCCAGGCGTACGCCGTGCGATCGCAACCTATCGCTAAAGTGCTGATATATGAAAAATATTTAACGTTGCTCGAGTTAGATGTACAAAGCACCTTATTGATGAAAGGGTTGGTCGGCAGTCGGCCCGCGTCGCACAATGAGACAGTTATATAAGCCTCCGAATTTGCTGTGTGGGGTTGCTTCTCTGTGCTTAAGTATGCTCACAGTTTCGGCACTTTGTGAGGCGACCTAAGTAGACAGTTTAGTATGTCACTGCGCAGATAACCTAAAACGTAACGTGAGTAACCCAAGTGGAGCAATTCAGTACATATGCCTCGCGATAACAAGGTGGATAGGATCGTACATCCGGCGGTAGCGGATTCGTTTCGCGCCCTGGAGTTTTATTTTATGTCGCGGAAAAGGTGAGTAGGTTTTGCCCGGGACATTCCCGTTCCGGGATTGCCCGGGCTTTGTTTCCTGATACGGGATAGCAGTGGACGCTCACGCCGAGCGCAGCTCTAGCGATGTCGTGATTGTGCTCTATCGGCCTAAGACTTCACCGGTCAGCCTTTAGCGGCCGTTGCGCTTCTTGGTCAAGCGATATCGAATCGCGCTTTTCTGTTGTTCGCAACCGTGGTGAGAAATGCAGGCGAGGAAACGTCAGGCTTATAGAGACTATAGGCCTTCATTCGGAGTTGGTTCCGGTCGCCCAGAGGACTATTGATTGCCGAACGTCCAGCCGATTCCTGAACTGGCCCCGTAGTCGGATCCGGAAAGATGGTCCGGTGGTCGATTGTCCCAGTTACCGTAGAAAGATAAGTTCCAGGTGAAGTTGCCAAAGAACTTTAGGTAGTAGGTCATGTTGGTGCTGGTGAAGACACGGCCGGGCTCCGAAATAGCCGGGAAAACGAAGCCCTGGATAGTCAGATTGGTCTTGTCGAATTTAAAGACTTCCGCCTGTGAAGCGACCAAGAGAGTGGCAACGTTTTGCGACGCTTGCGATGCCAGGGATTGGGTGTATCTCGTGTTCTGCCATGCCAGGCCGCTGCTCAGAGCGATGACCGCGTGATTGGTGTTCTTCACATAGCGTCCGACGCCCCCACCCAGATTCGACTGAAGGCGGATGTTTTGCTCCGAGCTTTGCAGAAGGCTACCCAGGCCGGTATAAAACCAGTTGTTCCATCTCAGAAGATGTCGGGCATATAGAGATGCGTCGTTGCGGGTGGAAGTGGTAACCCCGGTGCTTCCTGTAAGTGTTGAATTGAAAGCGGCACCCGCAACCCACCGTTCTCGCGGATATCGGACTTGCGTTCCAAAGTTGAATTGCGTCGACTCATTGCCCTTGGAGTAGGTCCACCCCGTGTTGATACTGCCGTTGAATCGCTGCCAGAAGCGGTTTGAGGTCTGGTACATCGTGACGACCTTTGTCTGTTCGAGCACTACGTTTGTCTCCGGGCTTGCCGCTACTTCGATTCGCACTGGCCGGTCTCCGCCGGTCTCCGCCGTGGAGAGCGTTCCAGTGTAAACGGAGCCATCCTCAGTTTTCACCAGAAACAACTGCTTGCTTTCCACACGACGCACCTTGGACCAATCAAGCGAGGCTGTGCCGTTCATGTAATCGAGACTGACATAGAGAGTGCTCGCGTCAAGGGATTTGATCTCGCAGGTCAAGTGGTCACCGTTGTTCATGATGAGCACGTCCGATTTGTCGCGTGCAAAAAGAGGCGTAGTCACGAGAAGCACACAGGATGCAGTTACAAGCGCAATCTTCATCGCGCGTCGCATCCTAAACACTCGCCACGAAAGCGGGCCGGGGGCGATGCGAGTAATGCGTTGCCGTCTTTCCTTGATGGAACTCATCACATTTGTTGAATGCTCCCTTGTCATCGATACCCCTGGCACGGCACGACACTGTAGCCAACTGTCATTCCTCGCACAAGGTTTGCGCGTGGCCTGAGTGTCCGCCGCGCCCACACCGAGTTGTTAGAACCGAATGCTAGAGGTATTGCTACTCCGTATTCAGCAGGTAGAAGGAAGCTTATGTAGGATCGCGCAGTTGCGCAGGAGTCTGCCCTCGGATGAAAAAGCAGCTAAATGCTTGAAACCTGCCACTCCCTATTTTGTCGGCGGATAGTTTTTTAAGAGTTTGTTAACGGCCTTCGTGAGGTTCTTTTGCTGTTTGTCGGGCTTCGCTTTCGGATCGAGGGTTTTGCTAGCGGTGCCGCGCCAAACCAAATCTTTTTTGGCCGATTCGTACATGTCAACGCCCAATTGCCCAACGTAGATCGTTGATGTTGAACCTGTGGTAATGCCAGAGCCCCCAGCCCCATACCAGCCACCGCCCCAGCCCGGGCCATAACCCCAGCCCGTGTTGTAAGAGGTGAACTGCTTTTCGGTACCGATGGCAGTCTGGTAGGCAATGTAGAGGTCGGCGGAGTCCGAGTCGGTCTCCTCCAGGCCTTTCGTCGCCAATCCGGCTTTCAAAGCGTCTCGAATCTGCTTGTCTACCAAAGCATTGGGGCGATCAGCTCCTTTAATCTCCGCCCACTTGTAGGTCTTGAATGCCGCAAAGTTGGCTTGGCTGTCGAAGTTGTAACGCACATCTTGCGCTTGCACCAAACTGAGACCCAGAAAGAATGAAACGAAGGCCAACTGAATTAGCTTCTTCATTGATTGCTCTCCTCTCTCGCGTGCTGTAACGAACAGCCAGTCGCAGATGTCGTTGCTGGGTTGAGACAAGCTACACGTGTCAATGCTGCTAGCTAACTGCGCACCCCATGTGCGCTTACTGCGTGCTGTCCGCAACTTCCTGCGGCCACGTGTCTTCTGTTCGCTTCCACGTTGAGTCCGGGTTGTAGAGTTCCATGCTCTTGAAAATCGTGAGTGTATCCGGCCCCATGTCTTTCTGGTAGACGATGCCCTCGTAGCTGACGATGAAGGTCTTCACGCCGGTCACACGATACTGCGCCGGCGTGGCGGCGAGCGCGAACCCTCCGATCATCGCTCCGTTGACGACAAAGTTCATTTGCCCGAGTGGGGCGGCGGGCCCCTGGCCTTTCAAAATCTTGAAGTAGTAACCGTGATAAGGCTGACTACGATCCGAGTAACCTTCTTGCAACGCCTCGGCAATACTTTCAGAAACGGGGCCGTCCAGGTTCCCGTCCGAAGTTCGCCACACGAGGCCGTCGCGTTTTCCCGGGGTACTGATCACTCGTTGCGCGTATTGGTTTGCTTCGGCGCCATCGTGCTTTTCCGATGCATATTCGTGTTGCGCCTCCACGTAGCCGCGGCAGATCTGGATAACATCGAGTTCATTCTCGCCAATGCGCCGAAAGAGCACTTCCTCGCGACCGGACTTGGTGTCGAACCGCCACTTTCCATTGTTTCGGACTATGGGGATAGGCAGCGGCCAGTCATCGTTGCCAACAACAAGAGTGGCGCGAGCCGGATTGTTGGGGTCTATGTTGACCGCTTGTTTTTCTCGGGCTTTCTTGGCAAATGCCGCAGCAATGTTCTTATCGTTAACGGCATCTTCCGAAGAAACTAAGTCAATGCCATCGGGGCCTAGGATCTGCTTCAGAGCGGGTACGTCATAAGGATCCGCTGCCTGGATCAATGCATCGGCGGCTTGGTGCGGCGTGTCGAAAGCCTTATGGGTTGCCTGCTGAGCCTCAGGAGCTTTCTGGTCTGACTGCGACCAGGTGTAGGAGAAGGCGGTCAGAACACAAAAGATTCCTAGCATCCAAAGGCCGATGCGAGCATTCCGTGCGAGCGAATTCCGTTTTATCGATCTCATTTGATTTCCTTTAGTCACGGCTGTTTACCTCCTTCTGCCACCACCGCCACGGCCGCCACCACCGCGCGAACCCATGCTGGAGGAGCCACGTTGACTGCTGGCTCGTGCCGAACCCCCGCTCGAACCGCCACCGAACCCGCCTCCCCTGGAGCCGCTCGTGCCCGAGGACACTCGCTGATTTCCGATGCGGTCCCCGCCGCCACCGGAAGAGCCACGTGCTCCTGCATTTCTTGCACCGACAGAGGAGGATCGATTGCTGAGACCTCCTTGTTGTCCACCCAGTTGACCTTGGCTGGGACGTGCTCCGGATTGAGTTCTGTTTCCTCCGAGCCCCTGATTTTGGCGAGCACTTGCTTGACGATTCCCCAGTGAGTCGCCGCGGGTGGTGCCGCCGAATTTTTGAGCGGTACCTCGATCCCCATAGGGAGTGCCGCCTCGATGCTGCGGGTTGTGTTGCCAGTTATTGCCGGCCCCTCCACCACGAGCGGGTAGCTGGGATGCGCGGTTGCCCCCGTTGACGCGATTGCCCCCGTTGATGTTCGTATTGCGATTAAAGTTATTGTTACGGTTAACGGTGATGTCGTTGTTGCCTCCCCATCCAGAGTTCCAGCCCCAACCGCCGCCCCACGCAGCTCCCATCGCAATCCCTACGCCGAACGAAATCGCCATTCCGGCCGCATAGTAGCCCACCGGCGGGTAATAAATAGGCGGATATGGGTAAACAGGGGGGCCATACACCACCGTGGGGTTGTAGCTGGGTACATAGACGACCTGCGGATTCGCTTGCTCAATGACGATGACTTGCTTGGATTCCACTACCTTGGTCTCGACCTTTTGCTGCTCGCTGGACTTCAGATTGCCTGTACCCTGCGCCTTCGCTCGCATGCGCTGCACAGCATCCATTACATCCGACTGCTGCGCCAGGAAAGCATTCCCGAGGTCGGCGGTCCACTGGATGTCATCCGTCAGGCGCTTCACCACATCGGGAAGCGCGGCCATGGCCTGTACACTGGGTTCCCAAGGCTGCTTCTCCACGGCGTCGACGAGCGCTTGGTCTTTCAAACCCTTGTTTTTTTGTAACCATTGCTGGAGTTGAACCAATTCCAAGGGATAGGTGGAAGCGGCTAGCACTTGAGCAAGCATGGGATCGGGATAGAGTGCAATGGGCGCAACGAGCGCATCAAGTTGTTCCGCTGGTATTTTCGCTGCCGGTTGGTCCGTTTGGCCTGCCTGCGGCTGTGGCTGAGCGGTCTGCGGCTGTGACTGAGCGGCCGAAATCGTATCTCCAGGCACGAGCAACGCTGAACACAGGACGGCCAAAAAGCTGCGCGCGATCTTAGAAAGAAGTTCAGTTCGATTCTTGTTTTTTGTCATGATTGCCCTTTCCCGTTGGCTGCACCCTGCGCATGCCGCCTCACAATCAAGCCCTACGATGTTCCATCGAACCCAATTCTTTCGTTGAAGTCTTTTTTGTTCCCCAGGCAAAAGAAACGGTCGATCTACTGCTCACTGCGGCGAGGCTCAGGGCATTCCATGTGTGTTTTCTGCGTATCATCCGTCTTCCTTCAAAGATCAACAGGCTCCTTCTTGCTTTTCGGGCGACGGCAGTCAGCTGTACGTATCCATTTAGGCCGAATCGAGCAACCCCAGCAACTCGGGAAATCCCTAAGTCGAAGGAACTTTTTTCGGCACGAAGCGCTATCTCGTCTTACCAAGGGAACGGCTGCTAACGAAGGGCACGGCTTGCCTCGCTGCGGCGAGGCTGCCGTGCCGCTAGAGCAGCAGCACTCGACGGCCTTCCTTGCCGCAGCGAGCATTAGGCCATGCCAACAACCCACAACCCTCGACGGCCTGACTCGCCGCAGCGAGCAGTGTGTTTCCGCAGCCTGCTCAGGCCGGGGGTGGCGCACGCCGGCTTTTACCGTCCCTCACCGGCATGGCGACAATCACGTCCGGCTTCAGGCGCAGCGCCTCTGCAGAGTGGATGGGTCAGGAACGACGGAGATTAAGCCTTGCTTCAGGGCGAACAGCACGAGATCGGCATTGCTCCGTATGTTGAACGACTGCATGATGTGATGCTTGTGGAATTCTACTGTCTTGGCACTTAAATCGAGGACTGCGGAAATTTCCTTGATGGCTCGTCCTTCCGCGAACAACTGAACGATCTCTCTTTGTCGCGAGGTCAGCTCTCGGGAAAACTGCCGTGCGCGCCCTTTGGTGGCAACCCAATCTCCCGCTCTAAGTTTAGGAGTGAGATAGGCTTTTCCATGCAGAACGTCATCAATCGCCCTCAGCAATTCGTTCCCGCACGAATGCTTGAGAACGAACGCGATCGGCCCAAGTTCGAGTGCGGCGGCAGCCAAATTGGGATCTTCCAGCATTGTCAGGAAAACGAACTTTACGCTTGGAAGCTGCTTCCTGATTTTCACGGCCGCGTCGAAACCATTCAAGAAGGGCATTGCGACATCCGCGATGATGATGTCTGGTTTGAGCTTGACAGCTTCCTCTATCAAGGCTCGTCCGTCCGCCACTGTGCCAAGGACTGGGTAGTATCTCTCGAGGTAGATCCGCAGTGTCTCGGCAAAGATGGTGTGATCATCTGCGAGCAGGAATCGTGGTGGAGTTCCATTGGTTCGCATTGTTTCCTTTCTTTGAAGCATTTTCGCAATTACTGTGGTCTGGTAAGACCAGTGAGGTGTGGTTTTCTTTTGAGAGAAAACCACGTAAAGGCTGGTGGCTCAACTCGCTGCGGCGGGGCCGGTCTACACCAATTGCGAAAATGCTCTAGCCCAGCGACGATCATGTTCCGAGCACTCTTCGACGATGTGCCTTCAGTGGTGACCAATTCTTCTGATCACCGGTTCAGCACTGGGGTCCGTCCGGTGCATCAAATTTACAAACCAGCCCGTCGCAAACGAAACTGGCAAAACTACCAGCGGAGGGCCTGAAGAGATGGCTGTTTTGCTTGATTGTCGACCAGATCGCGACGGGGTTATCTCGGTCCTGCCGTCGGGACCGCCTACTAGGGATTAGCCTAGTGGCCAGTTCACGGAGGCTGGCCTATTTTATTGGAGGTAATAACAAGTCGCCGTGCTTGTTCGAATCTTCGACTGATTGTGCGCCTGATCGGGTCAGCAAAATAACAATGAGCGAGAGGTTCCAACGCGTGTGTGCGGAACCTCATCGGCCGATCCAATGACCGCGATCGGCGGGGCCGATCCAACGGGGCGGATCTAACGTTCGACTGCCGATCCAGCCCTCTTTAGCAAGCTTCTTTGCGTTCGTCTTGCAAGCGTTGTTAAAGAGAATTCCAATGATTGAGCTTGAAGACATCCAGCACTTCCTGATCGCGCGTCCCCGTGCGCTTGCGGCGCGATACGAGTTCTTATCGTTTCGCAAACCAGAGGCGGGGCGTGCCTGGGTTAGTGGCCTTATCGAAAAGGTGGGGACCGCAAAGTCGGTGGCGTCCAGCGAGTTGGACTCGCGATGGATCACGGTAGCATTCACCTGGAACGGCCTGAGTAGGCTGGGTGTCGATGAATCGTCGCTGGCCAATTTTCCTGAGGAGTTCCGCCAGGGCATGGCCGCGCGCGGTGAGATCATTGGCACGACCGGAGCAAACCACCCCGATCATTGGGTAGGGAGTCTGGCTAGCCCCGATCTGCACGCTATCGTCGTCCTGTTTGCCAGCGACGTCGCCGAACGTGAACGATGCCGGATAGAGCACCAGTCGTATCTGAGAGGACTTCACGATGTAGAGGTTCTCTCATCGCTCGACCTGGAGGCTATCCCGCCATACGGGTACGCGCATGAACACTTTGGCTATCGGGATCGTCTCTCGCAGCCGGTAATCGAGGGATTCGGTATCGAGCCAACGCCCGGCTCGGGTCCGCCAATCAAAGCGGGTGAGTTTTTTCTCGGCTATCCCGACGAAGAAGGTTCCACTGTAGTACCACGACCCGAGATCCTGACCCGCAACGGAAGCTACCTGGCTTACTTGATGATGGAGGAGCACGTAGGCAGGTTTCGTGATTTCCTGAGGCAAAACGGCGCGACGCCAGACGAACAGGAGCTGGTGGCGGCCAAGTTGATGGGACGCTGGCGCAGCGGTGCACCGCTCGTTCTGGCGCCGGAAAAAGATGACCTGGACCTTGGCGCGGATCTTCAGCGCAACAACGATTTCAACTACGGAAAGATGGATCCTTACGGGTACGGCTGTCCTCTGGGAGCGCATATCCGCCGGATGAATCCGCGCGACACCGCGGCGAACATGCAGCGGCGAAAGATGATCCGGCGCGGAGGCACGTACGGTCCGCCTTTGCCGGAGGATGCCCCAGAAGATGGAATCGAGCGAGGCATCGCCGCCTTTATCGGTTGCGCGAGCCTTGTCCGGCAATTCGAGTTCGCGATGAATGTCTGGGCGAACGATCCGAACTTCCACGAACTAGGCAACGAGCGCGATCCAATTTTCGGCACGCAAGACGGCACGTATGACATGACGATCCCGAAGCGGCCAATGCGGAGAAAGATGAAGGGCCTGCCGGCCTTTACGACGATACGAGGCGGCGCTTACTTCTTCCTGCCGGGTGTCAGGGCGCTTCGATACCTCGCCGCTTTAAAGGATGGAGACCAGAGCCGATCCGTTGACGCGAAGAAAGGACGCCTTCGATGATTGAAGTGAAACCCGCAGCAAGAACATATAACCAGACTCATGTTCCGCGGAAATACACCTCGGGCAAGCGCCGCATAAGCATCTACTGGACGTGGAGCTACCCGTGGGAGTCGCAACGTGATCCCGCGGCAATGGAAAACCGCTTCTCGACGATAACCGAAGTCCGCAACGTCACGTGGCCGGCTTACGAAACGCCCGAGTTTAGCGCAGCGCAATTTCTTCAGGGCATCGCCGGGACACTCGAGTTATTCCACCGCTCCACCCTTAGCTTCCAGCAGGTTGCTGGCGAAGTCACCGGCCATCCGGTGGCTGTCTTCCAGCGTATTGACCAGGCAGGCTACAAACTTCCCATCGACGAACGAATCCTGGCGGACACCGATACGCTTATGGTGTTCGGCCTCGACCACCTGCTTTCGGAACAGGAAGCCGCACCTGAAGAAATTGCGGCCATACGCGAGTGGCTCAAACGAGAAGGAACCTGCCTTGTGCTCGCTCCGCACCACGACGTCGGTTTCACCAGCGACATGGCTCAGCGCCAGACCGAATATCTGCACCACGGAGACCCGCTCGTCCCACGTCAACAGCGATTCAGCCAATACACCCGCTCGCTGATGAAGGCCCTTCAGGTTCCCGTGATCAACCAATACGGGCTCCGCCCGGCGACTGTCAAAGCCACTCAAGAGATTGCGCCACTGACGACTTTTCGTGATTTCGACAAGCTTGCGCTCCTCAACAATGTTCCCACGTTCAATTTCCATCCTCACCTGCCACACTACGAACTGACTGCGAGCGACGGCGAGTCCGTGCATGTGCTGGCGCGCCAGCGCATTGATCCCGACCGGCCGCATCCCTTCACGGCGGCGGGCAACACGGAGTTTAACTGTCTGCTCTGGATGCCTCCCAGGGACCAGCGGGGAGGCAACCTCGTGCTCGTTGACTCAACGCACTTCACTACCCTCTTCGGTGGAACGGATAGTTTGGAAAACCTTTGGCGGAACCTGGCAAGAATGAAATGAGCGGCAAAGGAGCTGGAGACTAGTGGGAATCCGTGCATTGACCCCACCCATGCGGATTGTCTTGCTCCATCTGGCCGCCCTTTGTGCCTTGAACCCTCCTACGCAAGCGCAGGTCAGAGGCGTATACCCAACGGGTTCGAGCGCCACGAACTCCGGGGTAACGCCCGAACCCGGGTTTACCTATGTAAACCTCTTCCTGCTTTACGCACGCGGCACCCTCAGGGGGACCCATGGCGAGATCACCGTCACCGGAGGACATTCGCTCTTGATGGACATGAACACCTTCGTCTGGGTGAGCAAGCCCCTGCGGACGTTGGGAGGTGGGCTCTATTCAGCATCTGCCACCCTGCCGATTGCCAACAATTCACTCACCTCTGATGAAGAGGGCGCCATCAGTGGAGGCGGCGGATTTGCCGACTCTTACTATCAGCCGCTGATTCTTGGCTGGCGGAAGCAACGCGCCGATATTCGGGCGATCTATGGGTTTCTGGCGCCCACTGGCAGTTTCACTGCCGGCGCGAATAACAATGTAGGGTCTGGCTATTGGACGAATGCTTTAGCGGCAGGCCAAACAGCCTACCTGACGAAAAACAAAGCAACCGCCATCTCGGCATTTGAGATGTACGAATTTCACACTACGCAACAGGGCACCCAGATTCATCCTGGCGACACCTTCAACCTTGATTACTCGTTGACCCAGGTCTTCCCGCTGCAAAGGGACCTGAGCTTGCAACTAGGGCTGGTCGGATATGGCCAGTACCAAACCACGGACAAGACCGGACCAAACCTTACGCCTGCGCAGGCCAATGCACATTACAAGGTCAACGCCCTTGGCTTCGCATCGAACGTGATCTTGCCGGCTCGGAAAGTGAGCGCAGGGTTTAAGTTCTTCAAAGAATTCTCCAACAGGTCAACGTTTCAGGGATATTCCGTGCAGATTTCGATCGCGATCTCCTTCTGAAGCTATCTTCCATATGACTCGCTCTTAGGGATTTCCCTAGTTGTTAGTTTCAAACGATCCGGACAAACATGCCCTAAACGGTAATGAGAGTAAGCAGGTCGCATTTCAAACGTGGCTGATAGGAGAAAAGCTATGACGCACGACAAGCGGCGTGGAATCGTAACCGCTATGCTAATTGGAGCGGCGTTACTAACCGGGGCGGCCTACGCCCAAGACGTAAAAGTTGAAGGCGTGATAAAAAGCCGCAGTGGCGACACGCTCGTCCTGCAGAGTTCTGCCTCACCCAACGTCACTGTACTACTAACCGACAGCACCGATGTCGGCCAGTTGCAGGGAGCGCTCAAGGCCCGCAATAAGAAAATGTCGATGGCCGCTCTGATCCCCGGTCTTCCGATTCGGGTGCAGGGGAGCTACAACACAGGGAACCAACTCGTAGCAGACATCATTCGATTCAAAGGCAATGATTTCGAACAAGCCCAGGCCATCGAAGCCGGTGTCCATGAAACGGCAAAGCAATCGGCTGCAAATCAAAGTGAGCTTGAGAAGCAGAATGCCTTGCTCCAGGAGCAGAACGAAGCCTTGAAAGCGCAGCAAGCGCAGTTGACGGAACAGGATAAACGACTAGCCGAGCAAAAGGCTTTGATTGCCGCCAACACCGCACGCTTCGGCCAACTGGACGATTACTACATCTACGACGAGGTTACTGTTTACTTCGGCAACGGCAAGATTAATCTCGATCCGAAGTATAACGGGCCGCTCTTGGCCTTGGCGAAAAAGGCCGGGACGGTGAACGGCTACATGGTCCAGGTGAAAGGCTACGCCTCCAAATCCGGTAGTGTCGCTCTGAACCAGAAGTTGAGCGAAGACCGCGCTGATAATGTGGCTAACTACCTGCAGCAACAATGCCATGTCCCACTTTCGAGAATGCTGGCTCCTGGGGCGATGGGCGAGAGTCGGCAAGTGGAAGCAGGTAAAGCGAATGACTCGGAGACTCAGAATCGTCGCGTTGTGGTGCGGGTTCTGCAGAATAAGGGAACCGCTGGAATCCAGCAGACGGGCCTTTAGGCAGCAGGCAGCAGCTTCGTACGTCAGGCAACTCACTGGTGCGAGCCTCGAATTGATCGTGCCTGCTGCCAGGCAAAGAAATTCGAGGTATAAGCAAAACCTGAGGACTACGGTGCTTACGGCTCGGCAATACCCATTGCGTTCAGAACACAATTTTGGCAAGCCGAGTTAGGCAGCGCGTTGCGGAGGCGGGTAGCAGCTTCAATCGCCGCGTTGAACCTCGGGATGTGTCCTCTGCCCGGATAATACCGCGGTCGACGAATCGCCTTATTGTAATCCGCAGGGGCAATTGGACGATGAGATCGGCTGCGATGAGCACGGGAACTGCGATGGATTCCCCGCAATCAGGCTCAGCACAGCCAAGGGCAACCAGGTGATCAGTGCAAAGAACAGAATACGGCGGGGCAACTGTTCGAGCTCCGGTCCTGCTAGATGGGCCCGCCGCAGGAGCTGATAAAACGGTCCACCCAGTACCAAAGAAAAATCGGGCTGTTCCTGAGGAGGTGTTGGTGTGGTCATGAGTGTTTGTCCCCTTCAATATGCCGGAATGGTAAGCAGTAAGCACACACCTCAAAAACTCACTCCCGACTCCAGCACCACGATCGTTCTCGCAGTCCCCGGATCGAACACATAGGTGGTGAATTCCCACTTGTTTCGGGAGAAGCCGACCAGGAACCCTCGCTGGATGTTGAGCGAAGTTTGGTAGGCCCGCGTATGCTGGGCTACGGCGCCCACATGAAACCAATCCACCGGCGAGTAAGTCAGTTGCGGCCAGGAGTAGTAAAAGTTACCTGACTTGCTCGTCGTGTCGAATACATATTCAGTGCTGATGGAGGCCTCTACCTTTTTCCGGTAGCTAAGTGAAACTTCACAGCCTGGTGCAATACCGTTGGTTCGTCCGAAAACGCCACCGAGCATCGGGGTGATGTCCAATTCCCACTTTTCGCCGGAGTCGACATCGCCCCGGACGAAATTGTAGCCCACCCACAACGATGCCGTCCGCAGGTCCTCGTCGTTGTAGCGCGCTTCCAAGTGCAGCCACTTGTGGTCCGCTGCTCATACAGGATTGACGTAGGACGTTTCTTTCGGCACGATGTAGCCCGCGATTGTCAACGTATATTCCCACACCTGCGAGCCCACAGGCGGCCTGATGTTTGTGCTACCCGGGGTAACCTGTGCGATGCCTGCCCATTCACCAGGACCAACCCCATCAGCGCTGCGATTGTCTTTAAGGCTTTCATTCGCGGAAGACACTGCGTGAGCAAATTCCCATTGCAATCATGTCCTAACGGTTCACGGGGCGATCGGAATCTGGACGATGCTTATCTCCCATTGTTCCGCGATCCACTCTCTATTTCAGACGATGTTTTCGTAAGTTAGCTGTTGTCCACGATCGTTTGTGATCGAAACCGTACCCAGACATCGATCTTTGTCCCTTTCCGTGGAGTTGAACTAATCGCGAATCGCCCATCCACCAGGTGTACGCGTTCCCGCATACTTCGAATGCCAAGACCCTCCTTGTTTAAAAGCTCATTGAGATCGAATCCCACGCCATGATCGCAGATCGACAAATGTAAGACATGGTTTACCATCGCCAGACTTACCTGGCCCTCTGAGGCCCCGCTGTGCTTCTTCAAATTCCGAAGGCCTTCCTGGACGAGACGAAATAAACACAGCGCGACTTCGGGAGGAACGGATCGCGGAACGTTTTTGTGAGTGAAGTCAACCCGAATGCCTTGTTGCGCCGCGAACTCTTTGCAAAAAGCACTCACCCCCGGAACCAGGCCTAGACTTTCCAAGGTGGAAGAATGCAAGCGATGGGACAAGGTGTGAAGATCGGCACCCATCTCGCTAGCAGAATCCAAAAGTTCGTGCAGCAGCCGGTTTGCTTCTTTCGGCGATTCAGGAATTGTCTCCGCGAAGGTTTCCAAATCCAAGGCCAGCACCGCCAGCCGTTGGCTGAAATCATCGTGGAGGTCCGCGGCGATTCGACTGCGCTCTTGCTCTTGCGCATTGATCAGCATGCCGCTAAGTTGCCTCTGATCTTTCCTGGCCTGCTTGAGTTGCCTTTGCTTGAATAAAAGGTAACCAGTCAGATAAGCTAGGGCAAGAAAAAGCGCGGGAACAGCGACCACGGACCATTTGGCCCGCTCCCATAGGGTCGGGTCGCGATATAGAACAGTGCTGCCAGGCGGAAGGGTTGTTTCTCTGAGACCCCACCGTCGCATTTCCCTCCAATCGAACAGGTAAACACTCGAACTTCTGACGATGGGAATATCCTCGACTTTGTTACCATTCAAGATTTCCGTCACCATGTGGGCGATAAGTGTGCCTTGTTCCCTAAAACTCAGGACGTATCCGCCTACCGCTCCTTTGCCGACATCCACATCTTCCACGACAAAGACCGGCGCATTCGCGGCCCTTGCGATCATGGGAATCGCCTGAGTTTCGTCAATGAAGTTCGCTCCCGCACCATCCTGCGTCATCGAAGTGTGATAGACGATCGTTTTACTCGGCAAGTGCTTCAGTCGTTCCAGCAGCGCGGTCATATCCAGGTCGGTAAGATAGGTGAAATCGAGGTTCCCCTCGTATTTGCGAAACCTCTCCTTGGCGATGGCCTCAAGATAACGGTCATACGCGCCCACGCCCCCCTCCACAACCACGTGTTTGGTTCCAGGTTGCAGATGGAGCGCCGCGTTCAGCGTTTCTTCGGGCTGCACCACTCCCCACACACCGGTGAAGTGATCGTCGAGCTTCAGCTCACCCAACATCTCCTCTGTACTTCCGGCGAAAACGATCGGGATGCCCGGGAAGGACCGTTCGTGAGACTCGGCCATGAACTTGAGGGGCTCGGGCCCGACGGTAATGATCACGTCGGGCTTGCGATCGCGATACTTCTGTATGTACGACTTACGGAATGTCTGCTGCGAAAGTTCGTCTGGAAAGAGGGTTGTTTGCAGATTCTCCGTATAAAGTTCAATTTGGTAGGGCCCCTTTTCTAATTCAGCAACTAGCGCCTGATCGATGAGAGCGACGCCAGGTGCTGAAAGGGGATCCAGAAGATTGAAAATAAGGACGCGTCGGACCTCCTTCATGGGTGCCGTCGCAATCGACTGCGACAAGAGACAGCCCGGAACAGTTGCGACCAGAAGAACCCCCCGATGTCCGCCTCGACGATGGCGCCCGACGAGGTACTGGCCGACACGCCAAAGCTGGCCCGCAATGCAGCGCTCCATGACAGGCCACCCTTCAAGGGGGATTCCTAAGAAAAGCCAACACATTGGCAAATGTGACATCTAAAGCGGTTTCCCAATCGCTATGCGCCACCGCAATGACGAAGTGTGGTCTTCCTCGAGAGAAAACCACGTAAAAGGTCGACCGCAAAGCTCGCTACGGCGAGGCCGGTGTTACACCCATTGCTCGCTGCGGCGAGGATGGGAAACCGCTATAGCCGCAACCCGGAATTTTAGAGTATTACGAAGTTGCCAAATGGGCACCTGTTGCAAATGACAGTTCCATAACAGCCACAAACGTAGTGAATTGCTAGCCAGAGGCTCCAATTCGACCCGGCGGCGGACCCTGGCGCGGTCCTGTCGGCGCGAGAGGGGGAGCTGATGCGCAACGGTTCAAACGAGGACCATCCGTATGTTGAAACTACACGCCTAGGGATTACCCCAGTTGTAGAAGCCAGGTCGGAAAGTCCAAAAAGACAACAGATTCGGCACAGGGTTTCGCCGAGATGGACTTGAAGAACGGAATCGCACAGCCTGCTTCGTAGCATTTCTGAAGAAGTCACGATCTGGCATTTCGCCAATTTGCTGTAGACCGCGAAGCTGACGGTTTATGGGAAAACGCTTATGCAGGGCGCCGGGAAAGGACTCTTCGTATCCGAATTCAAAGCAAAGAGAGAGAGAGAGAGGAATCGTATGACTAGCAACCGAACAACAATCGTATCGAGCCTGGCGGCTGTGTGCTTCCTGGCCTCGTTATCGGCCTTTGGTGCAACTGGCGACAAGGCCGAGGTAAAAGGAATGATCATTACACGTACCGGTGAAACGTTGATCGTGAGCGGCCCAAACGGGAAGACTACTGTGGTGCTCGACGACTCCACAACGACGCAGGATAAGAGAGGTCTTTTTGGTTGGTCAAAGACGCAATTGGGTAATGTCGTGCTGATACCCGGACTCAAGCTCGAGGTCAAAGGCGTCTCCGATGATCAGGACCGGATTGTGGCGAAGACGATCACCGTCGACGGTGACGACGTAGAAACGGCTGAAATGATCCAAGCCGGCTTGAATCCCACCGCAGAGCAGGTCGAGGCCAACGTGCAGACCTTGGAGGCCCACAATAAGAGTATTTCGACCAACAAGGCGGATATCGGCGTCAACACACAGAATATCGCCGGCCACACACAGGATATCGCGACCCACACACAGCAGATTCAACAGAACATGGGTGATATTAAGGAGAACACCGACCGTTTTAGCGCGTTGGCCGACTATGACGTGAAAGGCGAAGCAAAGGTCCAATTCACGAGCGGTAGCTCCAAGATCTCGGCGGCGGATGTCGACCAACTCAAGCAGTTGGCGCAAACCGCGACAGGCCTGAAAGGGTACATAGTCGAGGTGACTGGCTATGCCGATTCAACCGGCAGTGCTGCGGTGAATACCAAGCTGAGCGAGGACCGTGCCAGAGCGGTGATTACCGTTTTGATGCAGCAGGGCGGTGTGCCGGTTCGGCATATCGTGGCGCCGGGCGCGATGGGCGAATACGGAGCGGCCGCACCGAACGAGACCAAAGCAGGACGGGCGGATAACCGTCGTGTTGAGGTTAAAGTCCTGGTAAACAAAGGTATCGTAGGCAGTTAGGGGCTTAATCTTTCAAAGTGACTCCGCGCTCACCTCGCTCCTTTCTCGCCGCAAAAGGAGCGAGTGACGTTCTTGCCGGTAGCTTTATCCTGGCGGTTATCAAGCGGTTTTCCAGCGACTTGCCACGCTGCCCAAGTAGAAAGAACGTACTTCAGGGGCCGAGGTCATTTCAAAAACAGTACTAAAAGCTCGCTGCGGCGAGGCAGGCCGCCCTTGAAAGGTTTTTAGGGTCCGCCGAAAGAGAACCGCAGATCCCCATGCGACTTCGCTCAGGGCAGTTCTCCACTTCGCTTCGCTCGCTCCCCCGGATTTCCCGTTGAGTTTGGTGGCGTTGGTAAACTTCATGCGATTTTTCTTACGAGAAAAACTACACAACGTGGATGCCGGATGACGGAAACTCGGGTACGCTTCGGTCGAGATGACAATTCAGGTTTAGGCTTTGGACTTCAGTTGTACGCGAGCTTAGCTGTGCCCTTCGTTAGCAGCCGTTTCCGCGCGAGGGCTTGGAATGTGTAACGAGTTTTTCCGCAGCATGTTTCAGGCCGTGGGCGTGCCAGATGCGGCGCACGCTAGTCTCACTGATGGCTGCCGCCGCCATGGTACGCGTGCGCATTTTCGTAAACCCTGCCCCCCTCCTCATCTGTGAGTCAAGGGAGACATATGTAGAACTCTCCAGCCAAGGCGGCATGGATGGCCGGTATCAGTTGAGCCTTCATCTTGCTTTTCAGGACATAGCCGAGCGCACCTTCAGCCCTACAGGCATTCACAAACTCTTCTTCCGAATGAATCGTGAGAAAGACGATTCGAGCAGACGACCCCATTTTCCTCAATTTTTGGACGGCATCAATCCCGCTCAATACTGGCATCGTGATATCAGCAACAATGACATCCGGCTTCAAGCGAAGAGCCTCGGACACGAGGGTTCCGCCATCACTCGCGGTCCCAACCACGTCAAAGTAGGGAGCCAGCAAGGTCGTTGCCGACTCCAGCAAATGCTGATGATCATCGGCCAAAAGTATGCACGGGCGATTCAAAGCTGACTCCGCGAAAATGCTTTCATACAGTCCAAGCTAAGAGCATCTTGATCGATGTTGCGGTGTGCGGCGCCCATTGCGCCATAGGGGAAATCCCCAAGTCTCGATCACTGGAAAGCGGCGCCCTGAGCGAATCAGGGAGCAAATCAGCGAGCGGTTTTGCCAGGCCCCCATCGATCGGGGTTCATAAAGATGGCTCCTTGTTCCAATGCGAACAAAACGAGATCTGCGTTGGTCTTGAGTCCGTACGACTGCATAATATGGTACTTATGAAATTCGACGGTCTTTTCGCTTAAGCAAAGCAATCCGGCGATCTCCTTAATCGAATGCCCTTCGGCATAGAGCTGCAATACATCTCGTTGGCGAGAAGTTAGCTTTCTCGATAATTCTCGCGCTCTCGGAATTGATTCAACCCAGTCCTCCGACCTCAGTTTCGGCGTCACATAGGAGTTCCCGCGAAGCACGGAATCAATAGCCTTCAGCACCTCCGCGCCGCCTGAACGCTTCAGCACGAAACCAATAGCTCCTAGTTGTTGCAACGCTGCTGCCGCAAGGTTGGGGTCATCCTGCATGGTGAGGATGACGAACTTAGTCTCGGGAGAGTTCTGATGAATGCGTCGTGCAGCCTCGAGTCCGTTAAGGAGTGGCAACCCGATGTCGACAATTACCACATCGGGCTTCAGCCGGCTAGCTTCCTCAATAAGCTTTCTACCATCGCTTACGATCCCCACGACGGGATAAGTCAACTCCAAAAAGCCTTTGAACGTCTCGGCGAAGATTGCGTGGTCATCCGCAATGAGAAACCGTGGGCCCGTTCGCTCTGTGGCCGCCTTTTCCATGGGGACCTCTTGCTGCGTTCGTAATGACCGTTTGATACGTCGTGGAACAATGAAAACGGCGATTAAACCAGGAGTTTTACTGCATCAGGTCAAGCATCTCGGAAAACTTCGCCTTAAGCTGCAACGCCTTTTTGATCTCATCGGCGGACACATACGGATACTCGCCGTATTCCAAAAAGCTTGGGCGTTGGTGTTCCCGAACGAACTTGATGAATGCCGGGACATTCGTTTTCCAGTCTTCCGGGAAACCTTCCAGGTTCTCGAAAACAGTATTAATTCCGTATTTGCTGAACAGTGCTACGGCGTCTTCAGTGTACTTATCGAAATCCGTGTCGAAGATTCCCTGGTACATGAAGTAATGGTCATTGCCTATATCGAAGAGAACCCACCTGAGGTAGTGCAGTTTCAGCACTTCCAGGGCGTCAGGCAAGCCTGCTATCGTCTCCTGGATTCTCTTTCCATAAGTGCGGATCGTTTCCTCGGTTCCCGGCTTGATCTTCGCGATAATCGTGAAGCCGTAGTTCGCTGGAGTCCTCGGATAGACCGGCCCGTATCGTCCCTGTTCTGGTTGGAAGTATCCCTCCTTCGGGATCGCCATCGCCGCTGGTTTCGTCCATTCGTTTTCCCTTGGAGCAGTGTTCGTATGCGGATCGCGCAGATCGCTCTTGGGCATTCCTTGTGTCGCCATATCCTTCTCCTTTGACTCAATCTTTTTCGCTACTCAAACCGCTCGCCTGTCTTTGCGGTGACCTGTTTCCCGATCAGCGATCTTCGTGCGCGTCCTTCAACCCTGATCGGACCGTGTCTGCAGCAAGATCATGGCAGAAGCGAGTAGCACAGCAGGTGAGACCTATCAGCTTTGCCAGGCCATTGTGGCTTGTCAGGAGTGGAAACAAAACTAGGGAATTCCCTTGTTTCGCCTTCGCCGTGATGCCTCTACTCTTCGACGGTATTGGAGCCGCTTTGATCGAGCGAGAGCCTCCGGCGATCCCTGGCGGCGGTTGAACTCGTGCTAACTGGCAGTTGAACCCGTACTAACTAGGGATTTCCCCAATTGCCTGATTCGCAGAGGGCTGGCATAACTTCTTGGGTGGGGCGCTGCAAGTCGGAATGGGCCACAAAGCGTGCGTAAGAACAAAATGACAATCGCCATGCCGAATAAACGCAAATTGCAGCACGGCACCGCTCATCGATGCCTGAAGGCGAGCTATGCCGTTACGTTCGTGGGCGTGGTGCTGACGCTCACTGGCTGCGCGGTCGGCCCACATTACGTAAAGCCTGTACTAGAGCGTCAACGACAGTTGGAGCGGGACGGGGACTCCGCAGATCTCGGCGCAGGCAGCTACGGACAGCGCATGGTGGAAAGCCTTCAACGATCCAGTGCTCGAACAATTGATCCAGCTGGCCTACAAGCAGAACCTCACGCTACGGGTCGCGGGACTGCGGATCATGGAAGCCCGCGCCGTGCTCGGTATCGCCACCGGTAATCAGTATCCGCAGGTGCAGCAGGCATTCGCGGGCGTAAACGGCGTTGGTCTCAGCAACAACACCGTTAACAAGCCACCGGGTTTCTCTCGCTATTTCGCAAACGACGCACCTTGGTCTCGACGTATCGTGGGAAGCGGACTTCTGGCGCCAGTACGCCAAGGCCGTGAGGGCGCAAAAGGACGTTTATCTGAGCTCCGCGGCCGACTACCAGGAGGCGCTCGTCACGTTGACCGCCGAAGTCGCACGGACTTATGTGGCTGTTCGCACCTTCGAAGCGCTGATCGAGCAGGCCCGTCGGAACGTGAGTGTCCAGGCAGAATCATTGCGCATCGCGGATGCGCGCTTCCGTAATGGCGCTACGTCCGAACTCGACGTCTCCCAGGCGCGGGCGCTGCTCGAGAGCACGCGGGCGTCGATTCCTCAACTCGAGATCGGCCTCGCTCAGTCGAAGAACGCACTCACCACCCTGCTCGGTCAGCCCACGGGTTCGCTCCAGAACTTGTTGCAAGGACCGCAGGCGATTCCGACGGCACCCGCACAGGTGGCGGTGAGTATTCCTGCAGATGTGCTGCGGCGCCGTCCGGATATCCGGAATGCTGAACTCGTCGCGATGGCACAATGTGAACGCATCGGCATCGCCAAGGCGAATCTCTATCCGCACTTCGTTCTCTCAGGCACACTCGGCTTCCACGCGACCAAAGCGGTGTGCAGTCCTTCAACCTTCTGGACCCCGCCAGCTTTTTCTTTGCGGTAGGTCCGCAGGTCACTTGGCAGTTCTTATAACTATGGCCGCATCAGGAATCAAGTGCGCGTCGAGGATGCGCGATTTCAGGAGGTCGTGACCACCTATCAGAACAGCGTGCTCAACGCGTCGCAGGAAGTGGAGGATGGGATCGTAGGGTTCGTCAAAGCGCTCGAGGCGACCTCTGTCCAGCAAGAAGCCGTGACCGCCGCACGCCGTTCGGCCGAGTTGGCCCTTATCCAGTATCGGGAGGGCGCCGTCGATTATCAGCGTGTGCTCTTGGCCGACCAAACGCAATTGCAACAGGAGAATAACCTCGTCAGTCTGCGCTCGAGCGTCGCGACGAACGTTATCAGTTTGTACAAGGCCCTCGGTGGCGGTTGGGAGATGAGCGTCGGTCAGCCATTCGTCCCCGACGCCACCAGGATCGAGATGCAGAAGCGCACCAATTGGGGCAATTTGTTCTCGACGCAGCCGACGACGGGCTCGTCCACAACGTCAGCGCCACCACCTACGAGGTGACAAGCCATGGCCGGCAAATTTTCCAAGAAGTGGATCGTCATCCTGATCGTCCTCGTGGTCGGCGGCGTCCTGGCTTACAAATACTGGAAGTCAACGCAGTCGGCGCTCCCCGCGGGGATCGCGTCCGGCAACGGCCGTATCGAAGCCAAGCTCTCAGACGCCTCCGCTAAGGAGCCGCTCAGGGTCAAGGAAGTTCTGGTGGACGAGGGTGACCTGGTGAAACCGGGTCAGGTGTTGGTGCGACTCGACACGGTGACGATCGAAGCGGAGCATGGCAAAGAACGAGGCCGCCGTCGCAACCGCCAGGGAGGAGTTCGCCGCGGCCAAATCCGCCATCGCCGAGGCCAACGCGGACATCGCCGCGGCCAATGCGGACATTGCCGCAGCTAACGCCGCCACCGAGCAGCAGCAGAGCGAGATCCAACTCGCGCAGATCGAGGCCGACCGCCAGCGCAGGATGCTCGCGGAGAATGCGACATCGCAGGGCCTATTCGATGTCCGCCAGACCGCCCTGGAGACTTCGAAGACGACACTTAAATCCGTACAAGCACAGGCGGACGCAGTGCGAGCACGGGAGGGCGCCGCGCAAGCACGGGCGGCCACCGCGCAGGCACGAGCAGACGCCGCGCAGCGGCAGATCGAGGTCGCCCAGGCCCAGGTAGAAGTGACCAAAAGCCGCATCAAGGATGCGACCCTGATCTCGCCCGTGACCGGCTCGGGTACTCTATCGCCTGGTCGAACCGGGAGAGGTCCTCGGCGCCGGCGGCAAGGCGTTGACTCTCGTGGATCTGAGCGACGTGTATATGGAGATCTTCCTCCCATCCGACCAGGCTGCCGCGTTGAAAATCGGCGCGCCTGCGCGCATCACCGTCGACTACGAACCGGACAAATCCGCTGCCGCGTACGTCAGCTTCGTGTCGCCGGAAGCACAGTTCACGCCAAAGCAGGTCGAGACGAAGAGCGAGCGCGAGAAGCTGATGTTCCGCGTCAAGATTCAGATACCCCCCGAGCTCGTCACACACTATATCGAGCGCATCAAGACGGGCGTGCGCGGTGTCGGCTATGTGAAGGTGAGCCCCGACGCCAAGTTTCCGGAGTGGTTGGAAAAAGGCCTCCTGAACCCGCCGACGAACCAGTCCGCGTTGGAGTCATCCCATTCTTCGGGTGACGCCCAATTAAGGTGCTCTATGGCAACAGTGGTTGCGTACCCACCCTCGGATAGCAAGCCGGTCGCCTCGATTCGAGACGTCACGCACCACTACGGCAAAGTGCTCGCGCTCGATCGAATTTCGCTCGATATTCCAACGGGGATTATGGTCGGCGTCGTCGGTCCGGACGGCGCGGGCAAGTCAACGCTTTTGGGGCTGATGGCTGGATCAAAGAAAGTGCAGGAGGGACAGGTCGACGCGCTCGGCGGCGACATGAGGCAGGTGCGGCACCGGCGCGCCGTGTGCCCCAGGATCGCGTACATGCCGCAGGGCCTCGGCAAGAACCTGTACCTGGAGCTCAGCGTCTACGACAACGTAGACTTCATGGCGCAGCTCTTTGGCCTCTCGCCGAGCGAGCGCCGCAGCCGTGTCAAAGAACTGCTCGATGCCACAGGACTGGGGCCGTTCCCCGATCGCCCGGCGGGAAAGCTCTCGGGAGGAATGAAGCAAAAGGTGGGGCTCTGTGGAGCCCTGGTCCACGAGCCGGATCTCCTCATCCTCGATGAGCCGACCACAGGCGTCGATCCGCTGTCACGGCGCCAGTTCTGGACGCTCATCGACGACATTCGCAAGGGTCGCCCGAGCATGAGCGTCGTCGTCGCGACGGCCTATATGGACGAGGCGCAGCAATGGGATTGGATCGTCGCGATGGACGAGGGGAAAGTCCTCGCGACAGGGACGCCGGCCGAGCTCATGGAGCGCACCGGCATCCAAGGATCTGGAGCACTGCTTCGTCAGCCTGCTGCCGGAAGAAAAGCGCATGGGCCATGTGGAGCTCGTAATTCCCCCACGTCCCGCGACCGACAAACCGGAAATCGCCATCGAGGCGCACGGCCTGACCCAGCGCTTCGGCAGTTTCACCGCCGTCGATCACGTGAGCATGAAGATCGAACGCGGCGAGATATTTGGCTTTCTCGGCTCCAACGGCTGCGGCAAGTCGACGACGATGAAGATGCTGACGGGACTCCTGCCTCCCACCGAAGGCACGGCGACGATCTTTGGCAAGTCGGTTGAAGCCGGCAGCATCGAGGTCCGCCGCAACATCGGGTACATGACGCAGGCGTTCTCGCTTTACGGCGAGCTCACGGTGCGCGAGAATCTCGTGCTGGACGCGCGTCTCTTTCACATCCCGCCCGACAAGGCCAAGGCACGCATCGCCGAGATGGTGGAGCGATTCGGCTTGGGTCCGTATCTCGACGCGCTGGCCGACTCGCTGCCGATGGGCGTGCGGCAACGGCTCTCGCTGGCGGTCGCGGTGCTTCACGACCCAATGTTGCTGATCCTCGACGAACCCACCTCGGGAGTCGATCCGGTTGCACGCGACAGTTTCTGGGAGCTGCTGGTCGAACTCTCTCGCAAGCAGGGCGTGACCATTTTTGTCACGACGCACTTCATGAACGAAGGGATGCGCTGCGATCGCATCTCGCTCATGAATGCCGGCAAGGTGCTCGCCTGCGATGCGCCACAGAAGTTGATCGACGGGCGCGGCGCGAGGAATCTCGAAGAGGCATTCATCGGCTACATGGAAGACTCGATCGCGCAGGAGGCGAAGAGTTCGACGCAGGTGAAGGCGGCGAGCGGCGTACCCGCGACCACGGCGTCTACCGCTGGCCCGTCGCACGAGAAGACGTCGCACGAAAAGCGCCGCACGAGAAAGCGGCGCTTCCTCTGCCGCTGCGCCGGCTTCTCGCCTATGCCCGTAATGAGACGATTCAGATCATCCGCGATCCCGTTCGGCTGACATTCGCCTTCCTGGGATCGGCCCTCCTGATGCTGGTCTGCGGCTTCGGCATTACAACCGACGTCGAGCACATTAAAATCGCCGCCGTGGATCTCGACCAGTCGCAGGACAGCCGGACGTACCTCGAGCAGTTCAGATCGATACCCCGGTATTTCAGGTGGGAACCACCAACCTTCTCCGACGAGGATGCTCTGAAGCGCCTGCAGGCGGACGAAGTCGCGGCCGTGGTCGAGATCCCGCCGAACTTCAGCCGCGACCTGAGCCGCGGCAACGCCCCTGACGTCTTCGCCCAGATCGATGGCGCGAACCCCTTCCGCGCCGAGACGATCAGGGGGTACATGGAGGGGGTTCAGAGCGCGCTCCTCGCAGATCCCGACAACCGGCTCTATCAAAGGCCGAGCAAGTACACCGCGAACTTCCAGGATCGCTTCATTTACAACCCCACGTTCGAGAGCATCTACTCGATCGTGCCCAGCGTCCCGGCCATACTCCTCATCCTGATTCCAGCGGTCCTGATGACGGTCAGCATCGTGCGCGAGAAGGAGCTGGGCTCGATCATCAACTTCTACGTCACGCCGACAGGGCGGCTCGAATATCTGCTCGGTAAGCAACTGCCGTATCTCGCGATCGGCATGATCAACTTCTTCATCCTCGTGACGCTTGCCTTGATCGTGTTCGGTGTCCCCATCAAGGGCAGCTTCCTGTTTCTGACGCTGTGCACGCTGGTGTACATCATTGTCACAACAGGAATTGGAATGGCGACTTCGACATTCACAAGCACCCAGGTCGCGGCCGTGTTCGTCACGGCGATTCTCACGATTCAGCCGTCGATCCAGTTCTCAGGGATGCTGCAGCCGGTATCGACACTGGAGGGCAGTGCGGGTTTCGTGGGCAAGATCTGGCCCACGACGTACTACATGCACTCGAGCCTGGGCGCCTACACCAAGGGCCTCGGACTCGATCTCATGCTGAAAGACATTCTCTATCTCCTCTGTTGCATCCCTGTGCTCCTGCTCGTGAGCATGATCGGGTTGAGAAAGCAGGAGAAGTAGCATGGACTCGCTCACCAACATCTTCTGGCTCGCGCTCAAGGAGTTCCGCAGCGTCCTGAGCGACAAGGTACTGGTGGTGTTCGTGCTCTACGCCTTCACCTGGACGATCTACCAACAGGCGAGCGGTACGTCGAACGAGGTCAACAATGCCTCGATCGCCTTCGCGGACGAGGACCAGTCCGCGCTGTCGGAGGAGCTGATCAACGCATTCTTTCCACCTCGCTTCCAGTATGTAGTGAGGATTCGAACCGATGAGATCGAGCGAGCCATGGACGAAGGACGCTTTATGTTCGTCGTCGTCATTCCGCCCCAATTTGAACGGGATTTGCGCGCCGGGCGTCAGCCTGACATTCAGGTAAATGTCGACGCCACCGCTATGCAACAGGCGGGCATCGGCGCCGGCTACATCCACAACATCATCACCCAGCGCCTCACGACCTTTCTCAGGCGCACGGATGTCGACGCAAGTGTGCCCGTGAACCTCGTGCAGCGCAAGATGTTCAACCCGAACGGCGTCTCGGCATGGTTCTCGAGCATCGTGGCCATCATCAACCAGCTGTCGCTGCTCACGATCGTGCTCACGGGAGCCGCGGTGATCCGCGAGCGCGAGCACGGCACGCTCGAGCACCTCCTGGTGATGCCGCTCACCGCCTTCCAGATCGCGATGGCGAAGGTCTTGGCGAACGGTCTCGTGATTCTCATCGCCACGATGCTGTCTCTGTTCCTCGTTGTCCGAATGATCCTCAATGTGCCGTTCGCGGGATCGGAAGTCCTGTGGTTCACCGGCGTCCTGTTGTACCTGTTCTTTGCAACGGCGTTTGGCCTGTTCCTCGGAACCATTTCGCGATCGATGGCGCAGTTCGCGCTTTTGATCGTCCTGGTGGTTATGGTGCTGCAGCTCCTGTCTGGCGGATCGAGTCCCGTCGAGAGCCAGCCCGGCTGGCTGCAGGCGATCACGTACTTTCTGCCCTCACGGCACTTCGTCAGCTTTTCGCAGGTGATCATCTACCGCGGCGGCGGACTGGACGCCGTGTGGCGCCAATTCGCGATGGTCGGGGGGATCGGGCTGGCATTCTTCTCATACAGCGTTTCGCTCTTCCGCAAGTCGATCGCGGCGACGAAATAGTCATGGACGATACCAGAGTCGCAACCGGTCGGTCCGCCTCGAGAGTGCTTGGAAAGCGCCTGGAGAGTGCTAGGCGTTTCCGCGAGCAGTAGGGCCAGCTTAAGACCCGAAGAGTGGGCTTTGTTGTGAGGAGGATAGTCATGGCGGTGCGAAAAAAAGGCAATACCAATCTCAAGCCGAAGCTGCAACGAAAGGAATACGAAAAAGAGCTCGATGGGCTTCAGGCCGAACTCTGCCAACTTCAGGAATGGGTGAAACACAATGGCCGACGCATCATCATCGTCTTTGAGGGTCGCGACGCCGCCGGCAAAGGCGGCACCATCAAGGCCATCACTGAACGCGTGAGCCCGCGCGTATTCCGCGTGACGGCGCTTCCTGCCCCATCTGATCGAGAGAAGAGCCAGATGTACCTCCAGCGGTATGTGCAGCATTTTCCAGCTGCGGGCGAAATCGTGATCTTTGATCGCAGTTGGTACAACCGCGCCGGCGTGGAGTACGTGATGGGCTTTTGCACTAAGGAACAGCACGACCGCTTTCTCGAACTTTGCGCTCCATTTGAAAAGTACGTCATAGAGGACGGTATCGTGCTTCTCAAGTTCTGGCTCGAGGTGGGCAACGAAGAACAGGAGCGACGGTTCGCGGCCCGCATTGAAGATCCGCTGCGCCAGTGGAAGTTAAGCCCGGTGGACTTGCCCTCCCGCGAGCGATGGTATCAGTACTCCCGGGCGCGAGACCTGATGCTGGACGCCACCGATTCGGAACATGCCCCCTGGTATATTGTTCGGTCCGACGACAAGAAGCGTGCTCGACTCAACTGCATCTCGCAGCTCTTAAGCCTGGTTCCTTATAAAAAAATTCCGCGGAAAAAAGTGAAACTGCCCAAGCGCTCTTCGAAGCATGCGTACGATGATCAAGCATCGCTAAAGGGAAGAAAGTTTGTTCCCGAAAAGTATTGAAATTCTCCGATGGCATTCGCATGTGATCTGACTGTGAATATCCGCCGGGCAGAGCAACCGCAAGACTTCACTTCCTCGTCCAAGGAGGACATATGACACCACCCGTAGCAACAGCCGACACCGAAAAAAAACACCTGAAGCGCGAGGCTGGGAAGCCTTTGAGCGCATACGGTCGAGCCAGGTCGACGGTGTCAGGAACACCTCTGAGCGCCGACGAACTGCGTAAGATAGACGCCTACTGGCGCGCCTGTAATTACTTGACGCTCGGTATGATCTATCTCCAGGACAATCCCCTCCTGAAGGAACCATTGAAGGCTGAGCACATCAAAAATCGCCTTCTCGGCCATTGGGGGTCGAGCCCCGGCCTGTCCTTCCTCTACATCCATCTGAACCGCCTCATCAAGAAGTACGACTTAGACGCGATCTTTCTTGCGGGACCGGGACACGGCGCCCCTGGGGTTCTGGGTCCCGTTTATCTAGAAGGATCCTATTCGGAAATCTATACGGATAAGAGTGAAGACGAAGAAGGGCTGCGCGGGTTTTTTAAGCAGTTTTCCTTCCCCGGCGGTATTGGGAGTCATTGCACACCGGAAACCCCCGGCTCGATCCACGAGGGAGGTGAGCTTGGGTACGTGCTCTCGCATGCCTGTGGCGCTGCTTTTGATAACCCGGAGTTGATCGTCGCCGCGGTTGTCGGGGACGGCGAAGCGGAAACCGGGGCACTGGCAACGTCCTGGCACATCAATAAATTCCTTAACCCTATCCGCGACGGAGCCGTGCTGCCCGTGCTGCATCTGAACGGCTACAAGATTAATAACCCCACGCTGCTGTCACGCATAAGCCACGAAGAGCTGGAGAACTTTTTCCTAGGATACGGTTGGACCCCGTACTTTGTAGAAGGTTCTGACCCGGAGAGCATGCACCAGGCGATGGCGGCAACGATGGAGCAATGCATTTCCGAAATCCGTAAGTATCAGCAGGCAGCCCGAAAGAGTGGCGTGGCCGAGCGTCCTCGCTGGCCGATGATCGTGTTGCGTAGTCCCAAGGGTTGGACCGCTCCAGGGGAAGTGGGCGGTCACAAGTTGGAGGGCTTCTGGCGGGCGCATCAGGTCCCGATGGCAGACGTCAAGAGCAATCCCAAGCGGTTGCATGAGCTCGAGGCATGGATGCGTAGCTACAAGCCGGAAGAGCTATTTGATCGCGACGGAACCCTCATCCCGGACCTTAAGAAACTTTCGCCTACCGGGACGCGCCGCATGGGCTCCAATCCTCACGCAAACGGAGGGCAGCTTAAGAGGGCTTTGCGCCTCCCCGACTTCCAGCGATATGCCTTGAAGGTTGACAAGCCCGGAACCATGGAAGCAGAGAACGTGCCACCCCTGGGCGCATTCCTCCGAGATGTAATGAAACTGAACATGAAGAACTTTCGTGTGTTTGGTCCCGATGAAAATACATCCAACAAACTGAATGCTATCTATGCAGTCAGCAAGAAGTTTTGGATCGAGGACTATTTCCCTGAGGACGCAGACGGCGGGGAACTCGCTCCAGATGGCAGGGTTGTCGAGATGCTCAGCGAACACACCGTCGAAGGCATGCTCGAAGGCTACTTGCTCACCGGGCGTCATGGTTTCATCTCTTCCTACGAGGCGTTCATCCACGTCATCGACTCGATGTTTAATCAACATGCGAAATGGCTCAGCATCTGCAATCATCTTTCGTGGCGCAAGAAGATTGCCTCGCTCAACATCCTGGTCACCTCTACGGTTTGGCGGCAAGACCACAACGGGTTCACTCACCAGGATCCAGGCTTTCTGGATGTTGTCGTCAACAAGAGCGCAGCCGTCACGCGAATTTACATGCCGCCTGACGTCAACTCTCTCCTGTCGGTTGCCGACCACTGCCTGAGGAGTGAGAACTATGTCAACGTGATCGTCTGCGACAAGCAGATGCACTTGCAATACCTTGACATGGGCGCGGCGATCACTCACTGCACCAAAGGGATCGGCATGTGGGCTCAAGCCTGTAATGACCAGGGCAGCGAACCGGATGTGGTGATGGCCTCGGCCGGCGACATACCCACACAGGAAACTCTGGCCGCCATTGCGCTGCTGCGAGAAGAATTTCCTGACCTCAAGATCCGGTACATCAATGTAGTGGATCTGTTTAAACTGCAGCCACAGACGGAACACCCTCATGGCTTGTCGGATCGAGAGTTCGATTTGCTTTTCACCGTCGACAAGCCGATCATCTTCAACTTCCATGGATATCCCCAGCTCATTCACCGATTGGCTTACCGTCGCACGAATCACGGCAACATGCACGTCCGCGGCTACAAGGAACAAGGCAATATCAATACGCCTCTGGAGTTGGCGATCGAGAACGAGATTGACCGCTTCAGCCTGGCGATGGATGTAATTAAGCGCGTCCCAAAACTTCAGAGAATTGGAGCGCACGCCATGGAGAGATTCTTAAATACTCAGATTGCGTGCCGGAACTACGCTCACGAGCACGGTATAGACATGCCGGGTGTCGCGGGCTGGAAGTGGCCTTACTAGAGCATTTTCAGAAATGATGTAAGAAAAGAATATGCGCTGGACGCAGGTGTTCCGTCGAAGAACACCTGCACATAACCACTCCCACCCCATCACCGTATTTGTGAAAATGCTTTAGAGCAGAACCAGCACAACTGTACCCAGCGGGAAGGACGCTTGACTGGATTTTTCATCAAGAAAAATCCAACTTCCCCGATGTCGACCGGACACAGCTATGCTGGTTCTGCTCTAAAAGGCAGCTTTGCATACCGTACGTTGTATTCTCGGCGAACCGCACCCTTGGTAACGGAGATAGGTTTATGACTCGGCAGCTCCCAATAGTTTATTTGGCCAGGCACGGCAAAACCGCCTGGAGTTTGACGGGCCAGCATACCGGACTCACGGACCTGCCTCTCACGGAGGTTGGCTGTCAAACTGCCCTGCGTCTCGGCGAACGTCTCACAGGGATGACGTTCGCAAAAGTCTTTACCAGCCCTTTACAGCGCGCTCGCCAGACGTGCGAACTGACGGGTTTCGGCACTTCAGCCGAGATCGATCCCGACTTGGTGGAGTGGAATTACGGACAATACGAAGGGCGCCGGGGCGTGGACATCCGTGCCGAGCGGCCAGATTGGAACTTGTTTCGCGACGGTTGCCCCGGGGGCGAAACGCCGGCAGATGTTAGCGCCCGCGCGGACAGTGTCGTAAGCCGAGTACGCATCCAAACAGGAGATGTGCTGCTTTTCACAAGTGGGCACTTTATTCGTGTTCTGGCTTCACGGTGGCTAGGGCTCGAACCGACGGCCAATAGCAGGTATTTCATGTTGAGCACGGCGAGTCTCAGCGCGTTGGGATACGAAAACGATCTTTCTCGGCCGGTGATTCGCTTTTGGAACGATACCCATCACGTTGATGCAGCGGCCCGGGTAGCGGCGCACACCTTTGCATGAAAATTGTGACGCAAATGGATCCAATTCCGATCAAGCGATCGAACCATCTGGGAATATGCGTCCGAAATATGAAAGGCCAAACCGTGTCCGGTGGAGTAAGCCGGCAAAGTGGCAGCCAAGTTACCATCGCGCGGCGTGGCCATGAGTGGAAGATGGTCGAAGACCAGTATGGCAATGGAGCAGGCTATGTCGCGAACAGACGTTGAAAAAGGGCCCGCAGTCAAATCTGCCCGTCAGCACGGCCAGCCTGACGTTACAAGTCTCTCCCGCAATGCAGGTCGAAGCGCGCCTCTCGGAGCTACGGTGGGGTCGGGAGGCGTGAACTTCAGTTTGTACTCACGCGATGCCTCGGGGGTAGAGCTACTGCTCTTCGACCGGGACGATGACCCGCAGCCTGCTCGCGTGATCGCTTTAGATCCGACGATCAACCGCACTTACCACTATTGGCACACATTCGTTCCCGGGCTCCACGCAGGCCAGATCTATAGCTATCGCGTTTATGGAGCGTTTGAGCCGAACAACGGGCTGCGCTTTGATGGGGCCAAGGTCCTTCTCGACCCCTATGGACGCGGCGTCGCTGTGCCTAGCAACTACTCACGTGAAGCGGCTTCCAAAGACGGTGACACCGAGTCGACAGCGATGAAGAGCGTGGTTGTGGATCCACGATTCTATGACTGGGAAGGAGATGTTCGACCCCACCGTCCATCTTCGCAGTCAGTTATCTACGAAATGCATGTCAAGGGATTCACCATGCATCCCAGCTCAGGTGTTCCTGAAAGGACCCGCGGCACTTTCCGCGGAGTCACCGAGAAAATTTCATATCTTCAGGATCTGGGAATCACAGCCGTCGAACTGCTGCCTATATGTCAGTTCGATACGCAGGATTGCCCCAGGGGCCTCGTCAACTATTGGGGCTATGCGCCGGTCTCTTTCTTCGCGCCTCACCAGGCGTATAGCTCTCGGCAAGATCGCTGTGGTCCCGTGGATGAGTTTCGAGACATGGTCAAAGCGCTCCACCGGGCAGGGATCGAGATCATCCTGGATGTCGTGTTCAATCACACGGCCGAAGGCGGCGACGGCGGACCCACACTCTGTTTTCGAGGAATCGATAACAGCGCGTACTACATTCTCGAACCGGAACGATCACGCTATGCCAACTACTCCGGCACTGGAAACACCCTCAACGCCAATCAGCCTATTGTCAGGCGAATGATCGTTGACAGTTTGCGCTATTGGGTTGAAGAGATGCATGTGGATGGTTTCAGGTTTGATCTCGCGTCGATCCTTGCGCGCGATTCAAGCGGCTGCGTCATGTCGAGCCCTCCTATTCTGTGGGATATTGAATCGGATCCAGTGATGGCGGGGACCAAACTGATTGCTGAGGCCTGGGACGCCGCAGGGCTTTATCAGGTCGGCAGCTTCGTTGGCGATAGCTGGAAGGAATGGAATGGGCGCTTCCGTGACGATGTGCGAAGCTTCGTGCGTGGTGAGAACGGTTTAGTGGGCAATTTCGCCGATCGCCTGCTTGGCAGCCACGACGTCTATCAGCACAAGCAGCGCGAAGCGGAACAGAGCGTGAATTTCGTGACCTGTCACGACGGATTCACGCTCAATGATCTGGTTTCTTATAATCAGAAGCACAACGATGCCAACGAGGAGCAGAACCGCGACGGCGCGAACGACAATCGAAGCTGGAACTGTGGTGTCGAAGGTCCTACGAATGATTCTGCCGTTGAGAGACTGCGAAACCGTCAAGTAAAGAATTTCCTGACTACTACGCTGTTCTCGTTAGGCTTGCCCATGCTCGTGATGGGCGATGAAGCGCGGCGAACGCAGCACGGTAACAACAGCGCCTACTGTCTTGACGATGAAAGTAATTGGTTCGATTGGTCTTTGCTGGTGAAGCACGCCGATGTGCATCGCTTTGTGAAACTACTGATCGCCAGACGGGTGCTGCGAGGCGTTGCTCCGGAACAGAAGCGGATGACTTTAAGTCAGCTGATCAGCGTGGGGATCAAAGGCTGGCACGGAGTAAAGCTTAACGAGCCGGATTGGAGCTACCACTCCCACAGCATCGCTCTAAGCATCGAACTTCCCCATCAGGCCATGTATGTCTACATAATCTTCAATGCCTATTGGGAGCCATTGGAATTCGATCTTCCACGTTCGGAAGATGGCGCCGAAGCGCCATGGAGGCGATGGGTCGACACTTTCTTAGAAGCGCCCCAGGACATAATGCCGTGGGAAGAAGCACCCGCTACTGTCGGGCGTAGCTATCGAGCAGGGCCTCGTTCTGTGATTGTGCTTTGGCGCAGTCGCTAAAGAGGCACGCCCGTTGGCAACCCCACGGGCCTTCGCGTTAGCCTGCGTTTCTCACACGGTTGAGAACGATTAGAGAAACGCGGCTCGATATCGCTTGGCGGGGGAGTGCAACCAAACCGCGGGTGCCCCATCCTTCGCCTTTTTTGCGAAGGGTGGGTTGCCACGACGGTGTGGGGGGAGATTTGTGGCTACCCACCCTTGCCGGAAAAGCACCGTCAAGGATGGGGCACCCGCAGGTTTGCAGGCCACCGCACAATACAGCCTCGCCGCAGCGAGCGGCCTCGCCGCAGCGAGCGGCCTCGCCGCAGCGAGCGGCCTCGCCGCAGCGAGCGGCCTCGCCGCCGGTCTCCTCTCTGCTGGTTAGGGTGTCTGGCAAGATCTTTCAGCAGCCGCGCCTTCTACTTTCTTACCTTTGCCCTCTTCCAGGGTGAGGTAGCAGTCAATCGGCAAATTCGTATAGCGCTCAATTAGTCCGCTCGGCTTTGGCCATCTAATTTCGAGCCAATCGATCTTTGTCCGCGCTCCAATTCCTAGCACTACCCGAGGATCGTGCGAGGCAAGATAGCTGCCGCCGCCAACCTTTAAGCGATGCCGCCTCAAGCGACCCGCTTGCCAGGTTATCAACGCGCCGACGGCATCGCGATTCGCCTTCTTGCCGACAAGACTGAGTCCCAGCCAATGGTTGCCGTGAGCCGCCGTATTCCTCAACAGGAGAGGAGCGCCGTTGTTCACCGACACCAGCACATCGACGGCGCCATCATTATCGAAGTCGCCTAACGCCATGCCGCGCGCTGCAAATGATTGGTCGAAAATGGGGCCCCCAAGTTTGCTCACATTTTCAAAACGGTGTTCCAATCCAATTCCTCTATTGCGAAATAGCAGCATGGGCTCGGCATACTTCACTTCGTCTGTCCTGGTCTCGACGCGGTCGTCGGGATGGCCGTTGGCGAGGAACAGATCGACATCGCCATCATTGTCGAAGTCGATAAACTTCAACCCCCAGCCACTCATGAGCAGGGTACTTTCTCCGATGCCATTCCGCATGGCCTGGTCGTCGAAGGTCAGATGGTGCTCGTTGCGGTAAAGAGAATACTTTTCGTGATCTACGTTGGCTACGAAAAGATCCATCCATCCATCGCAATCGTAATCCGCGGAATCGACCCCCATGCCGGATCTTGGGCTGCCATCTTCGCTGTATGCAATTCCAGACTCAACGGCAATGTCTTTAAAGTTGCCTTTGCCATCATTGACAAGAAGAAAGTTGGCCACCGTATCGTTGGCGACAAACAAGTCCATGTTGCCGTCATTGTTAATGTCGGTAGCGACGACTCCCCACGCCTTTCCCAGGTACCGTGCGATTCCTGACTCCTTGCTGACGTCAGTAAATGTGCCATCTCCGTTGTTGTGAAATAGCCAACTTGGCATGGGGGTATAAACCCGCGGCACGCAATAGTATCGTTCCCCGGTCGCGGCATTTCCACAGAACTTATTGAGTTCCTTGGTGAAGTCGACAAATCTGCTCACAAACAGATCGAGTTTGCCGTCGTTGTCATAGTCAAACCAGACCGCGCTCGATGCCCATCCCGGCGCCGCAACCCCAGCTTTGCTGGTAACGTCGGTAAAGGTGCCATCTCCATTGTTGTGGTACAGAATGCTGCTGCCGTACTGCGTTACATACAGGTCAGGAAACCCGTCGTTGTCAAAATCCCCGACTGCAGCGCCCATTCCATAGCCGCCTCCTGGGACTCCGGCCTGCGCGGTGACATCCGTAAATGTGCCATTGCGATTGTTCCGGTAGAGGGCATTGCGTAACGGCGGAGACGGATCGTAAAAATCGCAACGGCCGCTATTGACGAGATAGAGGTCCATCCAGCCATCCGCGTCATAATCGATAAAAGCGCAGCCGGCTCCCGTTGTTTCGGGAAGATAATATTGCGAAGAGCGGCCATTGACATGCTGCCAGCTGATTCCGCTGGAGGAAGGTGGAACCTGAACGAACAGAGGATGGGTCGACGGTGATGCTTTCGTTTCCGAAGCCGCGGCGGATGAAAAGAGCAGAGGAAAGGGCGAAGCAAGGCCGCTTCTTCCCAGGCCTAACAAAGCAATGTGTTTTAGGAATCCGCGCCTGGAATGGGTATGCAACGCGGAATCGGGAAGCAGCACACTGCTCACATCTTTCTGGCGTCTGCTTACAGGCGAGTCATGGCTGGACATAGAATCCAAAGACATTCGGACCATGATAAGGGAAACGAATGCTTCGATCTCCCAAAAACGGCCTACCCTCAGTGCGTTCGCATAAGTAAAATAGGAGCAATAAGCATCAGAAGTGCCGCGCCCACAGGTATAAGTACCCCGCGGCTAACTCCCGACCGATCCGCAACGAATCCTACGGCCGGCGGAATAGCGATTGCGCCTATCCACCCGCCGGTAGTGACCAGGCTGATCGCCGTACCTACCGATAATGGAAAGTAGCTGCCGGCGAGTCCGAGGGCAGTTGGAAAAATGGCGGCCATGAACCATCCTCCAGCCAATGCAGCGACGATGACGGGTATCCGTCCGCGAATCACATAGAGTACGCCCAGGCTGAGTGCTGCTCCGGCAGCGCTTATGAGCAAAAGGAGCAGGGGACCAAACTTGACCAGGGTCCATTGGCTCGCCCAGCGGCCCGCGATCATAGCCAGAGCGAATAAGGAGATGATGCGTGATGCGGACTGCTGCGGGTATCCTCGTTCCGTCGTAAAGAGCGTAACCGTCCAGCTCCAAATGGAGAACTCAGTCCCGACATACAGAAATACCAGCAGCATGAGCAGCAGTAATCGTGGCTGGCCAAGGAGCGTGGCGACACTTGCCAAAGCAAAGCGCGCGCCCACCACAGGGGCAGGGAAGGGAAGTAATAGATGGAAAGCCAGAATCGCGATGGTGAAAATGGCTGAGGTCTTCAGGACACCGGAAAAGCCTCTTGCCTTGAGGATGGGCATCACCATGAATGGAGCGATAAAGGCGCCTACGCCAAAGAAGAGGTTTAGCAAATTGGATGCGACTTCTCGGTGGCTGGTGTTGGCCAGGGAAATCGTGGTGTTCTCTCCGGCGACCACCATCGCGCCGCCAAGACCCAGGAGAAAAGAGAGCGCGTACAAGAACCGGGGCGTCTTGATCGACCCGAGACCCCAAAAGGCCGCCCCAACTGCCAGCAACCCAAGGCACGTCACGATCTTTGTTCCTGCGTAATCCATGGTCAACCCGGCGGGAACGGAGGAGACGAGCAGGCCAATAGAGATGAACATGAAAAACTTGCCTGCCTGGGTCTTATCCAGCTTAAGCATCTCCATCAGGTTGGGCAGCACAATGCCCAACATAGCGTTCAGGTAGCCATAGATAAATACGCCGGACCACGCGGCGAAGATCAGAGCCCTGCCATCAATCATGAAGAGAGCCTCCCGGACAGAAAGACGTGCACAGCGGCGAACACTCCCCGAGTGTCTGTTACTGGTGTGATTCTCGAGGAAAAGGCTACGCCCGCTTGCCGTCGCGCCACGCGGAACCTTTCCATTGTTGCTTAATATATTCGGCAGATCTGAACGCAACCGCCTGGATAGTCAAGGATGGATTCAATCCAGCGTCGGTCACCAACACGCTCCCATCCGTGATGAACAGGTTGTCGACATCATGGCTTTGGCAATAGGAGCTGACGACCGAGGTCTTAGGATCGTTTCCCATTCTGCAGGATCCATTTTGATGGTCACTTACCCCGCCTTTGGCGTTCCCGCCATGCCAGGTTTTGATTGCCCCAGCCTCTTTGAGCAATTGCTCTTGTTTGGCCATCACAAAATTGGCGACATCAAAATCTTCCTGCAGATAGGAATGAGTAATCCGAGCCACCGGCATGCCCCAGGAATCGCGGACCTTCGGATCGAGATCGACCCGATTTCTCTCCTGGGGCAACGCCTGGCAGTTGCTGCCAAGGTGGATATAACGAGAGAAATACTTTCGTTGGAAGTCTTTGTGGGCCTGGCCCCACATGGGCTCGCCCGGCGGGCGGGTCGACGCGAACTCGATCGGCAGCGTGCAATAGTAGTTATAGATATAGCCGCCTCCGCGTATTTCGCGGCCACGCGGATGATTCCAGTCATTGAACGCAATCGATGGGCCTGGCCCCTTATCGTGAGGAATCTGCTGCTCGAAAATGCCGAATGCGTCCGCGCCGGTATGGTCGTTCAGATTTCTGCCGACCTGGCCGGATGAATTCCCCAGCCCTTGTGGGTGAAATTTGTTTGCCGAATGGAGCAACAACCGCGCCGATTCTGTGGCGGAGCAAGCGACCACGATCAAATCGGCATACTGCTCCTGTCCCTTCTTGTTTGCGTCGAAATACTGCACGCCACTGGGGCGGCCCTTTTCGTCGGTCAAAATACGAGTGACAAAAGAATCTACTCTCAACTCGCATTTTCCAGTCTTAAGGGCTAGGGGCAGCATACTGATCTGTGTGCCCGACTTGGCGTTCACTTCGCAAGCATGAGCAAGGCACCAGCGGCATTGAACACAAGCAGGCCGGTCGTTGTAGGGTTGGGTAAGAATCGCGAAGGGGGGCGGAAAGGGATGCCAGCCCAGCCGCAAACCAGCGTCGCGGATGATTTCTCCTTGCCGGTTGATGGGCAGGGGGCGAACTGGAAAAGGCCTTTTCCGGGGCTCAGCGAATGGGTCTGCCCCAGCCAGGCCAGACACTCCTATCTCGTACTCCGCCCGCTCATAGTATGGTTCGAGGTCATCATAGCTAATCGGCCAATCTTCCAGCGAGGTCCCTTTCACCGCGCCGTAGGTCGACTTCATGCGAAAGTCTTCCCGCATATAGCGCCAGGCGGCAGCCCCATACGCGAGCGTGGCTCCTCCCACCGAGGCCGCGGTCTTTCCGTAGACCTCGTCCACTCCGGGATAGACCAGGCGTGCGGTTTCGCTGTCGGTGTAACGAAAGGTGCGGGGGTTGGCAAACACCGACGGGCCATACGCCGGGGGCACGGAATACTGCGACTGCAATTCAGAGTGGTCGAAGTCGGCTGCGGTGTAGTGGTTGCCGCGCTCGAAGATCACGACCGATAGCCCCGCTTGCGCGAGCTCCTTGGCGAGGATGCCTCCGCCGGCTCCTGAACCCACCACCACTGCATCGACTTTGTTGTGGGGCACGGGACTAACCTCCAAACCCGATCATTTTCCAGCTCTCGCCGTTTCGATTTGCGCCGTGCTCAGGATCACCGTAATAACCCTCGAAGGTGTGCTCCCGGATCAAGCCAAAGAATTCCCGGGCGGCCGGTTCCGCGTCGATTCCTGCTTCGAGGCTGCTTAAGACCTTCTGTTGCTGCCCGGAGTTCAGAGATACAAAGACTCCACCAGCAAGCTTCTGGCTAACCTGATCCAGCAGCTTCAGTCCCAACTGATAGCGATCTACGTAGAACTCCCCGTAAGGTCCGGCAAGTTTGGAATCGATAAACTGGACGACGCCTGCTTCTTTGCCACCGGGATACTGATCTTTAGGTATGAGCTGCTCCGCGATAGCTCCCACCATGGCCGCCTGGCCCGTGGTGAATACCTTGTAGGTCGGCTGCGGAGGAGTGTCGACGGGGGATAATTCAGCCAGCGCCGGCCATCCGCTCATGGCAACGGTTCCGCTGGCCGCAATAGATTTCACGAAATCTCTTCTGTCCATTTTCTCTGCTGACAAGGCGACCACCTCGGAATGGAGTGTATGCCGGCTCGCATAGGGTAAGGCGTGGTTGCTGCAACGAAGCGGTTAGCAATTTCGCAATGGGTGTAGCTCGGTCTCGCCGCAGCGAGCTAAGCTACCGGCCTTTACGTGGTTTTCTCTCAAAGAAAACCACGCCTCGCTGCTCTTGCCAGAACACAGCAATTGCGAAAATGCTTTAGCCACTTCCCGCAAGTGGGAAATGTATATCAAACCTGCTACGAAAGTCGATGATCAAATCCCGTCTCGGTGGACGGTCTCGTCGTTTTGGAACTAAGCCTGGTGACGGGCTTCAACGCCGCTGTCAGGAGCGTGTACGCAGAAAGCTTGGCAGCCTGTACTGGAGGTACCGCGACAGGGTATTCAGCTGCGTCCCCCGCCGGGCCTACTCGGCGTCCGCACTAATCTCTTGACAATCGACAGAGCGTAGCTGTACAAGGCTGGCGTCGAGCAGAACCGGTTATAGGCGCACGTCAAACACGGGGCTGAACGCAGACTATCCCGCATTTCGAACTTTTGGGACAGTTCATCGACCCAGGGAACCCCTCCGGCGCGCGTTAGAAGTGAATGCGACACTGGGCCTAAGCACAAACCGCGACAGACTCGGCACAGAGGTGAATTTCTTTTCTTGAGAAGTTTGCAGGGGAAAGACCAGTCGAGTAGGGCCTTGGGGGGATAGCGGCCCCCACACAATAAATGCTTGAGTTTGCATCGTTATGTTCCGTTGTTAAGTTTTCGATATTTATATAAGCGGTTAGATACGGTTTCGTAATGGGTGTAGGCCGGCCTCGCCGCAGCGAGCGAAGCTACCGACCTCTACGTGGTTTTCTCTCAAAGAAAACCACACGTCGCTGCTCTTACGAGAACACAGTCATTGCGAAAACGCCTTAGAAGCGTACTCGAGAGTCTGTGCCAGCGCTTTTGATCTTCTCGCAAGGCGACTGCACGGCCTCATTTTCTTAGCTGTATTTCTTAGGAGGAGCCATGCGATTTTCCGATCTTAGCCTTGGCCGCTCATGCCGGATGGGCGTTGTACTGATTTTGTTGTTTACCCCGGCTGTTCTCTACGCGCAGGTTGACACCGCAAGCGTCGTCGGTACGGTTAAGGATTCAACCGGCGCCCTGATCCCGGGCGCGACGGTGACCGTCCAGAATGTGGCCACCGGCGAATCACAAAAGGCTGAGGTGAGTGGCGCCGGCACCTATGTCTTCCCGTACCTGAGAGTTGGAATCTATACCGCCGCCGCCGAAGCGGGCGGATTCAAGAAGACGATTCAAGACGGGATCGTCCTCGACGTCCAGGACCGTAAGCAGGTGGATTTCACCATGCAAGTAGGTTCCAACAACCAGGAGATCACGGTCACAGCCAGCGCTCCCTTGCTCCAGACCCAAAACGCTGACGTTGGAACTGTCGTCGATTCGCAACAGGCGTCGGATCTGCCGTTGAACGGCAGACGCTACGATCAACTTTCTTTGCTGACGGCGGGTGTGAACCCCTCCAGTGCTTCGTTTCAGGGCCGCGCTGAGGGAGTTTTTAGCGTAAATGGCAATAGCTCGACTGAGAACAACTTCGTTCTGGACGGCGCCGACAACAATTCCTATACGACGAACCTTCAGGATCAGAGCGCCCAAAGTGCCCAACCGGCGGTCGACTCCCTGGCAGAGTTCAAGCTGCAGACACGCGATTACGATGTTGAGTATGGGCGCAGCGCAGGGGGCGTGATCAATGCCTCCATAAAATCCGGAACCAATCAAGTGCATGGCGATGTTTATGAATTCATTCGCAACGACAAACTGGATGCGAATGATTACTTTCTCAACCGGGCCGGGCAGCCCAGGTCGGCGTTCAGGCAGAACCAGTTTGGAGGTACCCTGGGCGGCCCCATTGTCAGGAATAGGATGTTCATCTTCGGTAATTACGAGGGAACCCGACTTGCCGCGGGCCAGAGTCTGGTCGGAACCGTTCCAACTCCGCTCATGCGGCAATACAATTTCAATGAACTGAGCTCACCGCCGACCAACCCGACCTATCCTGGAGCTCCGGCCAACTGCATTGTGGCCGGCGTGGTGAATCCCAGTTGTGTTGACCCTGTGGGGGCAAAGATCCTCGCGCTCTACCCGCTGCCCAACACCAACCTGGGGCAGAATGGACAGTTAGGTGGGTTTAGCGGGAATAACTACATTGCCAGCCCCACTGAGTCGCGGAACTCGGATCAATATGGCGTTCGCGTAGATTACAAGATCAGCGACAAGGACAGCATTTATGGCCATTACGTTGTCTTTGACCTGCGTCAGAACATCCCCGGAATTTTCTCTTTAGTCAGTCCCATCGCAGACGGCACTGCCGGATCCACGCAAGGGATCAACGATGACCGTGGCACAAACGTCACCATCGCATGGGTCCATCTTTTCACCCCCGCTTTAATCAGCGATGCGCACTACACGTTCAACCGGGCTGCGTCGCACTCCAAGCAGGCTACATTTGGGGTGGAGGCGAATAGTCAGGTTGGATTGAACGGAATTCCTGTTTACCCGGGTGTCTCAGGTGGACTTCCGGAACTCGACATTTCCGGGTTTTCTCAGCTGGGAAGCCCCCGCTGGCTGCCACAGAATCAATTTGCGCAGATTTGGCAGTTCAAAGACACCATCACGCTCATCAAGGGGACTCACAGTCTCAAGGCCGGCATCGAGTGGCGCCGAGACGCGGATAACTTCAGCGATCTGTGCTGTACTCGGGGCTTTTTCAACTTCAGCGGTCAGTACACTGGCAACCAGGGCATCACCGACCTTCTCCTCGGCATTCCCAACTCGTCCGAGTTGGAAAACCTGAACATCGCTCATATCTATCGCAACGGGTTCAACTGGTTTGTCGCTGATAGCTGGAGAGCGAACCCAAAACTTACCATCAACTATGGCGTGAGATATGAGTATTCAAGCCCACTCTTTGAACGCGACAATCACGTAACCAACTTCGAACCCACGCTCAATGGCGGCCAGGGCGGCCTGTTTACTATCCCCAAGAATGCGTCTGGCACCTTCAACCGGACGACCGTTCATCCCAAATTTGACAACTTTGCTCCCCGGGTAGGCATCGCTTATCAGGCCTCCCCCAACATGGTCTGGCGTGTCGGGGCTGGTGTCTACTTCGAAAATACTTACAGGTATGGCAGCGAGAGCCAGTTGCCGCTCAACCCGCCATTCCTCACCGACCACGCCCTGAACAATTCGTTGAACGCTGCGCCGGGCTTGTTTCTGCAGAACGGGTTCCCTGCAGGGTTCACTGATCCGGTGAGCATCAACGACATTGCGGCCGTCAGCCAGCTTCAGATTCGCTCCATCAACTCACATCTCGTACCTTCCGATATCTATCAAGGAAGTTTCGGCTTTCAATACTCGGTCAGCAGAAATCTGGCGGTTGAGATGAATTATGTGTTCAACCAGGGCCGCCATCTGTGGAGTCTTACGAACGAAAACCAGGGCTTTCTTGACGGTTCCGGCAATCCCCCGGTCATCCCCTTTCCGCAGTTCGTTCAAGGCACAACGCCGACTTTCGTCGAGTGGTTGGATAGCGACCTGAGTTCCAGCTACAACGGCCTGCAAGTCAGCGTCGACAAGAGAATGTCCAACAGCTTTGCGTTCCATGCGGCCTACACCTGGAGCAAGGCTCTGAACCAGGGGAGCGACTTTGAGGCTGGGCTGCGTGGCATTCAGGACCGCTACAATCTGAATAAAGAATGGGGTCTTTGGGACAACGACACGCCGCAACGTTTCGTATTCAGCACCACCTATGGCTTGCCGATAGGTAAGGGTCACGGTCTCAATCCATCCGGCTTCGCCGGCAAGCTGGTCGACGATTGGCAGCTGAATGGAATCGTGAACTACTCGGATGGTCAACCGATCACCATCTCGCCGAGTTCCAACTTGACCGGGGCCGGAGGTGGTATCAGGGCCAACTGCATTGCCACGCCGAATATCCATCAGACGATCGGTCACTGGCTTGACGCAAATGCTTACTCTGCCCCTTTGCAGTACCAATTCGGCACCTGTGGACCGACGCCAGGGCCAAGAAACCCTGGAGTCTCGACCTGGGATACATCCGTGTTCAAAAATCTGCCCGTCACGGAAACAATGTTCTTCCAGTTCCGCGCAGAGGCCTTCAACCTTTGGAATAAACCACAATTCGGTGTGCCGAATTCAACCTTTGGAACGCCGTCCTTCGGTCAAATATCGAATCTCGCCACCAATCCACGGCAACTTCAATTTGCCCTTAAATTTATTTTCTGAGGGCACGGCGAGCGCCAGGGAGCGGCCATAATTATGTGAGTAGTTCACTGTGACGTATTCCGCACGCGCCTTATAGAATAACTTTCCGGCAATGACAGTTGGAGCAGAACCAGCACAACTGTACTCGGCGGCAAGGACGCTTGACTGGATTTTTTATCAAGAAAAATCCACCTTTCCCGATGCCGGCCGGGCACAGCTATGCTGGTTCTGCTCTAGAACGGAGTATGTCGTCGATGATGGAGCGGCGGATGATGGAGCGGCGGAAGTTTCTCAAGGTAGCAACACTGGGCGCGCTGGCTTACGCCTGCGCCGGTGAGGGGCGCGCGGAAGAAAAGCCGCAGAAATTCAAGATCGGCATGGCCGCAACCACCTGGCTTGCCACCGAGCACTCGACCGCTATGTATTGGAAGGCGGTGGCGGCCATTTCTCAACTGGGGATCGGGGCGACCGAGGCGGACAATAGCGACGCCCAGCTGGACTCCGCGTACGGGGCAGACCCTGCTGCGTTCGTTACCCGGTCTCGCGGAATCGGAGTACAACTCGAGGGCGTCTACCAGGCATTGCCGCTGCACGAACGCAAGAGCTGGGCCGCCATCATGGCAAAGGTACGTTCGGATGGCAAATTTCTAAAAGCGGCAAACGCAAAATATATCGCGCTGGGATGGGCTCCGCCGGCCTCTGTCGGAGGTGAGCCCTATCAACGGACAGTGGCGGATGTGCAGCAGGTCATCCGTGCCGCGGACGAGATCGGCCGCATTTCCAGCGAAGAATACGGCATCCTCGTAGCCTTGCATGCGGAGCGCGATATTCCTAAAGACGTGGTCCTCGAAATCCTCGACGGCACGAACCCCAAATATCTGAAATTCTGCGCGGATGTGGGTCATCTTGCAGGGATGGGGCTCGATCCGCTGCAAACCGTGAAGCGATATGCTTCGCGCTTGGCCGTGAGCCACTGGAAAGACTTCGATGCAAAACTTCCGGGTCCTGCTTATTTGGGAGCAAGGGCCACAGGAGACTTTGTCGAGGTCGGACAAGGCACTGTCGACTTTCGAGGTTTGGCTGCTTTCTATCGGCAAATTGACTTTGACGGATGGGTGATGGTGGAGCTGGATCATACCCGCAAGCCGAGTATCATGGAGAGCGTTCGCCAAATGAAGGGGTTTGTCACCGATCAGTTGAAGCTTCAGTTTGTCCCGCTGCAACACTAGGCAGCTGGATGTGCTCCACTGAACCGGCAAATTTCGGCCAAGCGTATGACGACCTCCCGATGGATTCACTGGCAGGGCATTGTTTTGCCGCTGTCATTGTTGCTTGTTCTTCTTCCGTGCACCCTGCTCGGGCAACAACAGGATCCACTGAGCGCTGTTCGCCGCGAACTCGAGAGTGGCCACAGCGCAGAAGCCATCCAAACCCTCGAGATTTACCGCCGCGACCATCCCCTCGATGCGGACGTTTGCAATCTGCTGGGTATTGCCTATGACCGGGTGGGCGATGCCGGCAAATCATTGCAGATGTTTGAGGAGTTTGCGCGCCTGGCTCCCAAGAGGCCGGAAGCATTCAACAACCTGGGCGCTGCTTACCTGCGCGCGGGCTACTTAGACCAAGCGGAAACGGCTTTTCACCGCAGCTTGGTTCTCCGTCCCGGCGCTGTCGGCGCGCTTTACAACCTGGGCGCCCTGCTGAATGCGCGAGAGAAATATTCCGAGTCAAAACCGCTTCTGGAGCAGGCATATCGCCTGGAGCATTCGGGCGCCGTCGCCTACGAACTTGCCGTGGCCATGGCCGGAACGGGTGATAAGAAGGAGGCTTTGAAGCTTCTTGAGTCGGCGTCTCCTCCTAAAGGCGCCAATGCCGCCCCTTGGCTAAAGCTGGTTGGGACGCTGGCATTAGAACAGGGAAAAACGGAGGCCGCATCCAGAGCTCTGGACGCCGCAATTCTGTTGCAGCCGGATGACCTCGCACTGTCTTACGATCTGGCTCTGGTCCGGCTTCAGCAAGGCCGGCCCGACGCTGCGATTCCACTTCTGGATAGGAGTCTTGCTCAGCTCCCCGCGAGTGGGAAGGATGTACGTGAAGGCGCGCTATTGGCCGCGAAAGGATTTCCGCAACAGGCTCTGTCACGTTTTGAACAAGCAGCCATAGAAGACCCGGCATCCTACGATGCTTTGTACAACGTTGCCGTCTTGCGTCTGGAAAGATCCGATCCCAAAGATCTGGACATCGCTCTCGACGCGGCACAGCGGGCGATGACCGTTCACGACACGGGTGAAATCCATGATTTGTTGGCTGATATCTACGAGCGCAGGAAAGACTACAAAAACGCACTGCTCGAGTATCAGGAAGCGGCTCGCCTCGATCCAGACAACGACCGGTTTGCCTTTGACCTCGGCTCCGAGCTGCTGCTTCATGAGAACTATCAGGCAGCCGAAACCATCCTGCGCGCTGCGCAGGCTCGCAACCCGCAGTCGTCGCAGATTTACTTAGCCTTGGGTGCTGCGGAATTCATGGCCGGTAAAACGGCGGATTCGGTCGATGCTTTTCTGAAGGCGGTCGATCTGAATCCGAACTTCGATTCGGCCTACCTTTTCCTTGGCGAAGCCTACACCTTCTCGGGCGCCCGGTCTGAAGAAGTATTAGCTAAGCTTGCGCACCTTGCTTCCAAGGAGCCACAAAGCTTCGCGGCACAGTATTACTACGGCACGAGCCTGGTGGTGGCGATGAATAACGATGGAATATTGACGAATGCTGCCTTGGCGATGGCGACGCTGAATCGAGCGGCACAACTGCGACCTCGTGACGCGCGTGTCTACTATCAGATGGGCGAAGTGCTTCGGTTAGAAAAGCGGCCGGCCAACTCCGTGTCCTGCTACGCAAAGGCGATAGCTCTTGATCCGGATTATCCTGAACCGCTGTATAAGCTGGGTCAGGCATATGTTCAGCTGGGTAGGCACGAAGATGCACAAAAAATGTTTGACCGGCATCGTGACGTGATGAGCAAACAAGAAGCAAGCCTCGATCGCCGTTCAAGCGAGATTCAGAGTTTCATTGTCAGCATGAGAGGTGTCGGCGAGTCTAAATCGAATCCTGAGGCCACCGGGCACAACTAATTGTTTTGACGCATTGCATGGGGTGTTGCGGCACAAGAGCCTGCTACGACAAGTCTCAACACAAGGGTCCACTCCAGCCTATGCATTGCCTTGTACGACGCCATCGCAGCAATCTGTATCCCCGCATTGCCCTCCAACCGAGGGGCCGCTTCAGTTTTCGCAGTGGAACTCCTCTGGGTACACATGGTCCGAACGGAAACGAAGAGGTAACCACAAAACAATAACATGCAGGGCGGCACGCTGTACTACGTGTCTCCGTATGTCTCTGTAAGCCTCTCGCAGCGTAGCGCGAAAATAAATATGAGTCGATGTTCGGGAAGTAGAAATAACTTGTGTAAAAAAGCGCCACTCCCTCTGTCACTCGTCTCCGTAGTTCTTTGTAAGCCTGTAAGCCCACATAGCCACTGCAAACCGGGTTTAAACTTGCTCTGGCGAGCTAGCTCACGGGCGAGCTAATCCCGCGACTGTAGGCATACAGCCATAGCTGATTAATAACTGCGGCGCTGTGTGATTCCGTCCCGCGTGCCCTTTCACAGCAGCAATCTCGGCGTGGTACAAGCTCAAATTTAATCGACCGATTAACTGCCAGATCGTGCGTGCACTATGATCGTCAATCAATCTCTCGACGCCGACGGTGCGCAAGATAAGTTGGGAACGATTGATTGATGACAAGCGGGGAAGAGGTTGCGGTGGGTGCACGCTTGCAGTTTAACCGCATCACCCAAGGCGCAAAAGTTGATACCTTGGCGCCGTTGGCAATTGTTCACATCCTCCTGTCCCCGCATCACCGCGATCACGCGGATGGACTGACGCAATCACCTAATCACGCGCATGGTCGGTATGCGTCTTACTGGAATACGGTTCGTCACTCGAGCGGACACGTGTGGCAAGGCCGCTATGACTCTTGTCCGCTGGGCCGGCCTCATCGATGGGAAGTAATGCGCTATGCGGAGTTGATTTCCAACTTGTCAGTGCCGGCTGTCACCGAAGCTTTGTCGCCGAAACTTTGTCACCAAAACCTTGTCACCCAAACTTTTAAAGCTGAGTTTCGCTTTTTTTTTTGTATCCTTGTCGAGACTTAAGCGTCCAACAAAATCGCTGTAGAGCGACCAGTGATCGCTTCGTAGCGAAGTGCCAGTGGCGTCTGTCACCGAAACGTTGTCACCGAAACCCTTAAAGCTGAGTATCGTTATTTGTTTTGTATCCTTGTCAAGACTTAGGCGTCCTAAGTCGCTGTAGAGCGACCAGTGATCGCTTCGTAGCGAAGTGCCAGTGGCGCCTGTCGCCGAAATTTTGTCACCGAAACTTTTAAAGCTGAGTATCGTTATGTTTTTTGTATCCTTGTCGAGACTTACGCGTCCTAGGTCGCTGTAGAGCGACCAGTGATCGCTTCGTAGCGAAGTGCCAGTGGCGCCTGTCGCCGAAATGTTGTCACCGAAACTTTTAAAGCTGAGTATCGTTATGTTATTTGTATCCTTGTCGAGACTTACGCGTCCTAAGTCGCTGTAGAGCGACCAGTGATCGCTTCGTAGCGAAGTGCCAGTGGCGTCTGTCGCCGAGACGTTGTCACCGAAACGTTTAAAGCTGAGTATCGTTATTTTTTTTGTATCCTTGTCGAGACTTAAGCGTCCTAAGTCGCTGTCGCCTCGCAACGAAGTGCCCGTGGCGTCTGTCACTGAAACTTGTTGACAGGACATATTTGCGTAGTTTAGCGTTCGCTATCATAGTTATTCAATCGTTTGAATGTTCAGGTTTACGGGCCTGCAGGTGTGATCACCTGCAGGCTGTTGCCCTGGGTTAAACCGTCCAAGTGACGATTGAGAGCCCCGCTGCGTTGTAACTCATTCAATCGCTTTACCTAGTAACTAAGTAGGACAAGGAGAGGCATCGTGAATAGAAGTCGGATTTGTGGGAAGGCCATCGGATCTAGAGCCAGACAGGGATCGACAAAAGATCGCATCGCTGAAACCCTGCGTGGAACGGTAATTTTGCTCTTCATGTTTCTTGGTTACGCGGTCTACAGTTCGCAAGCGCAGCTTTATACCGGGTCGTTCACCGGGGTCATTACCGACAGTTCGGGAGCGGTCATTCCTGCGGCAAAGGTCACGTTGATGGACGATGAGCGCGGCATCACTGTCCTATCCACGGCCGACGCCCAGGGTAGATATTTGTTCCGCTCAGTTCAGCCCGGCGTCTACACGGTTTCGGCGGAGGCCACCAGCTTTGAGCCGCAGCGCAACCCCGGCGTCAAGTTAAACATCAATCAAAATATTTCCATCGATTTCTCGCTGAAAGTCGGCTCTGCCTCGACCGTCGTCGACGTGCAGGCCGATACTGTGCAGTTGAGCACCGAGGATGCCACCACCGGCCAGACCATTGACCGCAAGTTCATCGATCAACTGCCCCTGGTAAGCCGCAATGTTCTGGACCTCGTGTCTTTGGCCCCGGGCGTTACCCCCGTTAACAATTCGACTTCATCGCCAAACTCCGACAATTTCATTTCCAACGGCGGGCGCAACAACACCGCGGACATCCTGATCGATGGCGTCAGCGTCACCAATTTCGAGCCCAACAGCGGCATCTTGCAGGTGCTCTATACTCCCTCGGTGGACGCGGTACAGGAATTCAAAGTGCAGCAGTCCAACTTCAGCTCCGAATTCGGCTTTTCCGGCGGCACGGTGATTAATCTGCTCTCCCGCTCCGGCACCAACAAGTACCATGGCACTCTGTACGAATTCAATCGCAACGCCGCTCTGGAAGCCAACAGTTACTTTAATAATCTGAACGGCCAACCCATTCCCCCTTTCTCTCGCAATGACTTTGGCGGTAGCGTTGGCGGCCCGATCCGCAAGAACAAAACCTTCTTTTTCTTCGACTGGGAAGGTGTCCGGCAGACCACTGGAGACTCGCGTACCGCTGGGGTGCCCACGGACCTGGAAAGAACTGGCGACTTCAGCCAGCTTTGCGCATTACGGGGAGGCACGTTTAACGGTTCCGGACAGTGCTCGGTACAAGCCGGCCAGCTCTATGACCCCTACACTGGATCATTTACGACCGGGTCGGCAGGTACCGGTATTTATCGCAACACGGCCACCGGTTTTATTCCCTTCAATAATCTGGCCAATTACACGGCGACGAGCCAGGCCTTCGTGACCAATACCGGCCGCGGCATCGGGGCGGGAAACCTGATCGACCCGGCCTCGCAAAAGTTCTTCCAGTACTTTCCACATGCCACTCTCACCAATCCTCAGAATGTGACAGACCTGGAGAATAACTTCTTCGTTGCCGGAAGCGATACCAGTTCGACCAACCAGTTCGACATCAAAATCGATCAGCACTTCACCGATCGCGAACAATTGAGCACTCGTTATTCCCAGCAAGGCAGCCTCTCCAATACTCTCAACTGCTTCGGCAACGCCGCCGATCCCTGCAGCAATGGACCGGTGACCTCTCCTTCGCATGTAGTAGCCGTCAACAACACTTACACCATCAACCCGCGTGCCGTCTTTACCGCATCTTACGGCTATGCGAGGTCATACTCGAACGAAGCAGGTCCGCTGGCTGGCTCCAGTGTCGACCCTATCTCCGCTTTAGGGCTTCCGTCCTATATCGGGGCTTCTGGAGCGCGGGCTTTCCCCGAAATTCTACTGAATGGTTACGCTCAGCCTGGCGGAGCCAACGTCGGCAACGCCCCATTTTCCATTTTGCGGGAAGGCTCGGACTCTCACACCTTGATCGGTGGCATCAGCTGGGTCAAAGGTCGCCACGAGATCAAGTTCGGTGCAGAAGGCCGTTTGCACCGCTTGAACTTCGCATTCAACTTCTGGCCCGCCGGCTTTCAAGACTTTGATTTCACCGGCACTTCCGCCAATTCTCTCGACCCAACCTCGGGCGGAGACAGTCTGGCCAGCTTTCTCATCGGCTCGCTTGCCACCGGTGGCTTCAATGGAATCTATACCGAAAACACGGCAGTCAGCACCCAGAGCTTCCAATCCGCCGGTTACATCCAGGACAACTACCACGCCACCAGCAAGCTCACCTTCAACGCTGGCTTGCGTTACGAACTCTCCACGCCACGAACCGAGCGCTATAATAGGGCCCAAGGACTGAGCCTCACGGTTCCCACGGGTCTCTCCGTACCCTTGCAGCCGGGCTCCGCGCCAACCGCTTTAGTCGGCGGTGAAGTCTTCGCCAGTCCCAAGGATCGCGCCACCTTCGGAACGAATTATAAGAACGTAGGCCCGCGTTTTGGTTTCGCCTACCAGCTTCCCCACACCTTTGTGGTGCGCGGCGGTTACGGCATCTACTTCTCCACCTCTCGCTCCAGTGCGGCTGGCAACGGCGCCTTGGGTAACGACGGCTACACCTCCTTTACCCCGGTGTTTGCCACCAGCTTCTCGGACCAGGCCACGCCTTTTTCCACGGTGAGCAACCCTTTCCCTTTTGGCATTCAAGCGCCATCCGGCAGCAGTTTGGGCGCGCAAACCAACCTTGGACAGGCTATCAGCGGAGCAGTAAAGGGCCTCAACAACCCCACTCCCTATGAGCAGAGCTGGAGCTTTGGCGTCCAGAAACAGTTGCCTCTCAAAATCCTCGTGGATGCCACCTATGTCGGCAAGCGGGGAACTCATCTTTACTACGCAGGCGCGGGCGGACTGAATCATCTGTCGGAGAGCCAATTCAGGAGTCTGACCCCCGACCAGATTCAATCCCAGCTCCTGAATTTTGTGTCCAATCCCTTCCGTGCGCCCGACGGCCCGGGTGCGGGTTGCGACACCACACGATATATCTGCAACTTCAGCGCACTCGGGGCAAATTCGCAGATACAGGCATACCAGCTTCAGCTGCCCTTCCCGCAGTTCGGCAGCGTCACCACCGAATCTCCCTCCGCCGGGAATTCCATTTACAATGCCGGACAGTTTCGCGCGGAAAAGCAGTTCTCCAACGGGCTGCAGGTGCTGCTCACTTACACCTACGCTAAGTCGATCGACAACAGCTCTGGAACCAGCGACGGAGTCACCTCCTTCCTCGGCGGCCAGAGCAGCTTGATCGATCCCAACAATCGCAACCTGGAGCGTTCCGTCTCCAGCTTTGACATCCCCCATCTATTTACCGGCAGCTACATTTACCAGTTGCCAATCGGCCGGGGAAAATTGCTTCTGGGCAATGTGAATCGCATTGTCGACGGCGTCATTGGGGGCTGGCAGAGCCAGGGCATAGTCACCTTTAGCAGTGGCACACCCATACTTCCTTCCCTGCAGAACGGCGCCGTTCCTTTTCCTACCTTTGGTCAGCGGCCGGACCTGAACGGAACATTGGAATGCAATCCCAATTCGATTGGCGGAAATTTGAACAGCTATAACTATTTCGCTAATCCAACCGTGCTGGCCACTCCGGCGATCTACACGTTGGGAACCGCACCCAGAACCATCACCAGTTGCCGCAATCCGGGCGTGAAGAACGCCGACCTCGCGGTCTCCAAGCAGTTCCCCCTGGCCAAGCTACGGGAGGGCTCTAACTTGGAGTTCCGTTTCGAAACCTTCAACACCTTGAACCGTGTCCAGTTCGCGGGACCCGGCACCGGCGTGAATTCCGCGCAATTTGGCGTGATTACCGCTCAAGGCAACACCCCGCGCCAAGTGCAGCTCGGTTTGAAGTACAGCTTCTAGAGCAGAATCAGCGTAGTTGTACCCGGTCGGCATCGGGGAAGTTGGACTTTTCTTGAGGAAAAGTCCAGTTAAGCGCTCTTGGCGCTGGGTACAGTTGTGCTGATTCTGCTTTAACCGGCCACAATAACACCGCAGACAGCGGCGCCCCTGTAAACTCAGGGGCGCCGCCTCTGCGTACCGCAGTTCATCCAAAGCTCCCACCCAATCAACAAAAACTCGCCATGTACCCGCCGTGCTATTTCCAGGGAATCTTGTAGCCGTGCTCAGATTTTGGGGAGCTCCGCTGAACCTGAAGGGGGAGCCTCTGAGGAACGATGTGGAAATCAGTCTCCATGCAACGAGTTTGTGCAGCAGACAATTTAACTCCTGCGCTTGTTTCTTGCGAAGTACGTGCGCAATACAACCATGTCGAGTACAGGCCGAAAAACGGCGAAGGCGTTGCCATGAGAGCATCCAGAAGAATCTCCCTCACCCTCTTCCTGCCCCTGCTGTTGAGCGTCGCACGCATCGCAGCGGCGCAACAGAACGAGCAAATCATTGTAGATACATCTCACCTGACGAACTCATTCAGCCCGCTGCAGGCGCTTGGAGGAGCCGTTGACCGGCAGCTTGGCCCGAAACCATCCCAGGAAGAGATGGAAAAGCACACCACGTGGGTGTTGACCGATCCGGTGCTGAAGGATCTTCTGGGAGCGGGCTGGGGAACGGTATCGTACCGGCAAAATACGGAGTTGCAGGTCGAGGCGTGGCACTGGAACCCGCAGGGCACATGGAGCGATGCGGGCAAAAAAGAAGGTTATTTCGTCGGCAGCGCGCAGCCGGCCGGCCAACCGATTGCCCATTCATGGGCGTACCCGCTGCCCCATCGTGGAGCGACCCTGGGGGACGGAAACGGCTGGTCACGGATGACCGACGGCGACCCCGCAACCTACTGGAAGAGCAATCCTTACCTGACCAAGGCATTCACCGGCGAGGATGACTCCTTGCACCCACAATGGGTGATGATCGATTTAGGCGCCAAAATCGATATCAATGCCATCCGAATCGCCTGGGCGAATCCCTATGCCACGCGCTTTTACGTGCAGTTCTGGACCGGCGAGGTGGAGCCTTTTTACGACGGGATCAATAAGGGCACATGGCAAACCTTCCCCATGGGCGCGGTGCTGGACGGACAGGGCGGAACCTCTACGGTGAAGCTCGCCAATTCGGTGACTAAAGCGAAATACCTGCGGATCTGGATGGACCAATCGTCCAACACCTGCGACACCCACGGACCGCAGGATAAGCGCAATTGCATGGGATATGCCATCAACGAGCTTTACCTTGGCACGCTGTCGGCCGATGGCCAATTCAAGGATATTGTGGCCCACATGCCAAACCGGCGCCAGACGATTACCTGGCCGTCGTCTGAGGATCCATGGCACTCCGCAACCAATTTGGACTACGGCAGAGGCGACCAGATCGGATTCGATTTCTTCTTCCACTCCGGCGTAACTCGCGGGCTGCCCACCATGGTTCCGATCGCAATGCTCTACGCCACACCGGAAGACGCGGCCAATGAGGTCGCTTATCTGTACCAACAAAAGTATCCGATCTCTTGGATCGAGATGGGTGAGGAAGCGGACGGCCAGCGCATGCTGCCTGAGGATTATGCCGCGCTCTACGTCCAATTTGCGCGAGCGATTCACAAACTCGTCCCTCAAGCGCGGCTCGGTGGGCCGGCATTTGAAGGAACGCGGGGCGATGTGGACTCGTGGGCAGACGCACAGGGACGAGTGTCATTCTTAGGAAGATTTGTCGATTACCTGCGAGCGCACAACGCTCTCCAAGACTTCGCCTTTTTCTCCTTTGAGCATTATCCCTGCCTGGGAACGGGTCTCTGCGGCAACTGGGACTCGCTCGACATGGAGCCTACCTGGGTGAACCGCGTGGTCCAGGCCTGGAAAGACAATGGCTTGCCACCGAATATTCCCTTCTTTATGACCGAGGGCAACGACCTCCAGGACGGAAGCCCGACCACCGTAAAGAGCGCTCTTTGGCTGGCGGATTACACAGGCGCGATGATGACCGCGGGCGCGGGAGGCAGCTATTACTTCCACTACATTGCATCGCGCAGCCGAGGGGGACGCGGTTTTCTTCATGTAGATGAGCAGAACCACGCTACTTTTCCCCCGCAATACCTGGCTACGCAGGTGATTACGCAGGAATGGGTGCAGCCGGTGGATAAAATCCACAAACTGTATCAAGCGACGAGCAACATTCTGGACGGGAAAGGCCACGAGCTCATCACCGCGTACCCAGTAGAACGGCCGGATGGGCAATGGTCGGTGATGTTGATCAATAAAGATGAAAATCACGACCATTCTGTGCGGGTTGCGTTCAATGATCCGGTGACTAAACAGACGCGCTCTTTCACCGGAACGGTGGATCGCATTGTTTTTGGCCCCGCCGAATACCGATGGCATCCCGATCCGGATCCCAAGGCGGGAGCGACGCCATCCACTGCGCAAGCAGGGGACGATGACGATGACGATGCGCCTGCCCGCCGCGGCTCCAAGGGACATCCGGATCCAGACGGCCCTGCTGCTAAATCAACGGTGACCGCTGACGGCCCAGATACGCTTTACCATCTGCCAAAGGCATCGATCGTCGTGCTCCGCGGCAGCCTGGGCTCAAAGTAGAGAGCTCCGCCCTTAGCACTACGGCGTCCAACGCAAGCATAAGGAGGTTGGGTACCCCTGGTACCCAACCTCTTGCTGCACACGTAATGCGCCGGGAGTGTGGCTTCATGGCGCCGGACCAGAGTTCTCGCTGGCCCTACCCAGCGCCGCAACACGCAATGCTGGGCCTCGAGCATGCCTTGGCAAGGGACCGCCTGACTCGGTCCTTTAATCCATTGCACCCTGGGAGCCGGTTGGGAGCCCAGAAGTATGGTTCGGTGGGACGACACAGAACAGACGGACTCTGTTGAGACCAAAGACTTGCGACACGATTCGGAAGAATAATCGGTCTCTATTCACACGTCCGGCGTACTACGTGTGCAGCGAGAGGTTGGGTACCAAGGGTACCCAACCTCCTTATGCCTGCGTTGGACGCCATCGTGCTAAGGACAGAGCACTCTACTGCGAGGCAAGGCTGCCGCGGAGCACGACGATCGACGCCTTCGGGAGCTGGTAAAGAGTATCCGGACCGTTAGCAGTCACCGTCGATTTAGCAGCAGGGCCGTCTGGATCCGCATGTCCCTTGGCGCCGCGGCGGCGGGCAGATGCATCGCCCTCCTCGCCATCGCCCCCTGCTTGCGCAGTGGATGGCGTCGCGCCCGCCTCGGGAGTCGGATCGGGATGCCATTCATATTCGGCGGACCCAAACACAATGCGATCCACCGTTCCGGTGAAAGAGCGCGTCTGTTTGGTCACCGGATCATCGAACGCAACCCGCACAGAATGGTCGTGATTTTCATCTTTGTTGATCAACATCACCGACCATTGCCCATCTGGCCGTACTACTGGGTACGCGGTGATGAGCTCGTGGCCATTCCCATCGAGAATGTTGCTCGTTGCCTGAAACAGTTTGTGGATTTTATCCACCGGCTGTACCCATTCCTGCGTAATCACCTGCGTAGCCAGGTACTGCGGAGGAAAAGTGGCGTGGTTCTGTTCATCCACATAAAGAAAGCCGCGTCCCCCTTGGCCGGGCGATGCAATGTAGTGGAAGTAATAGCTGCCTCCGGCGCCCGCGGTCATCATCGCGCCTGTGTAATCCGCCAGCCAAAGGGCGCTCTTTACGGTGTTCGGGCTTCCGTCCTGGAGGTCGTTGCCTTCGGTCATAAAGAAAGGAACATTCGGTGGCAAGCCATTGTCTTTCCAGGCCTGGACCACGTGATTCACCCAGGTAGGCTCCATGTTGAGCGAGTCCCAGGTGCCGCAAAGACCCGTTCCCAGGCAGGGGTAATGCTCAAAGGAGAAAAAGGCGAAGTCTTGGAGAGCATTGTGCGCTTGCAGGTAACTGACAAATCTTCCTAAGAACGACACTCGTCCCTGGGCGTCCGCCCACGAGTCCACATCGCCCGGCGTTCCTTCATATGCCGGCCCACCGAGCCGCGCTTGAGGAACGAGTTTGTGAATCGCTCGTGCAAACTGGACGTAGAGCGCGGCATAATCCTCAGGCAGCATGCGCTGGCCGTCCGCTTCCTCACCCATCTCGATCCACGAGATCGGATACTTTTGTTTGTACAGATAAGCGACCTCATTGGCCGCGTCTTCGGGTGTCGCATAAAGCATTGCGATCGGAACCATGGTGGGCAGTCCGCGGGTTACGCCGGAGTGGAAGAAGAAATCGAATCCGATCTGGTCGCCTCTGCCGTAGTCCAAATTGGTTGCGGAGTGCCATGGATCCTCAGACGACGGCCAGGTAATCGTCTGGCGCCGGTTCGGCATGTGGGCCACAATGTCCTTGAATTGCCCATCGGCCGACATGGTGCCAAGGTAAAGCTCGTTGATGGCATATCCCATGCAATTGCGCTTATCCTGCGGTCCGTGGGTGTCGCAGGTGTTGGACGATTGGTCCATCCAGATCCGCAGATATTTCGCTTTGATCGTCCAATTGGCGAGCTTCAAAGTAGGCGTTCCGCCGCTTCCGTGCAGCGTCGTGCCCATGGGGAAGGTTTGCCATGTGCCCTTATTGATCCCGCTGTAAAAAGGCTCCTCATCGCCGGTCCAGAACTGCACGTAAAAGCGCGTGGCATAGGGATTCGCCCAGGCGATTCGGATGGCATTGATGTCGATTTTGGCGCCTAAGTCGATCATCACCCATTGCGGGTGCAAGGAGTCGTCCTCGCCGGTGAATGCCTTGGTTAGGTAGGGGTTGCTCTTCCAGTAGCTCGCGGGGTCGCCGTCGGTCATCCGTGACCAGCCGTTACCGTCTCCCTTGGTCGCTCCACGATGGGGCAGAGGGTAGGCCCATGAGTGCGCAATCGGTTGGCCGGCCACCTGCGCGCTGCCGACGAAATAACCTTCTTTCTTGCCCGCATCGCTCCAGGCGCCCTGCGGGTTCCAGTGCCATGCCTCGATCTGCAACTCCGTATTTTGCCGGTACGACACCGTTCCCCAGCCCGCTCCCAGAAGATCCTTCAGCACCGGATCGGTCAACACCCACGTGGTGTGCTTTTCCATCTCTTCCTGGGTTGGCTTGGGGCCACGCTGCCGGTCAATGGCTCCTCCAAGCGCCTGCAGCGGGCTGAATGAGTTCGTCAGGTGAGATGTATCTACAGTGATTTGCTCGTTTTGTTGCGCCCCTGCGATGCCTACGACGCTAAGCAGTAGGGGCAGGAAGAGGGTGAGGGAGATTCTTCTGGATGCTCTCATGGCAACGCCTTTCGCCTTTCTTCGGCCTGTACTCGACATGGTTGTATTGCGCACCTATTTCGCAAGAAAAAAGCGCAGTAGCTAAAGAGTCTGCTGCGCAATTCGTTGCACGGAACCTACGTTCCACATCCTACCTCAGAGGCTCCCCCTTCAGGTTCTGTACCCAGCGGCAAGGACGCTTGACCGGATTTTTCATAAAGAAAAATTCAATTTCCCCGATGTCGACCGGGTACACCTATACCGGTTCTGCTCTAAAATCGGTGCGTCGTTTCTCACTCAAATATTTCTCCATGCCTATCCCGGTGGCTTGCAGTTGCGAATTTTTGGGAGCCCATGGGTCGGTGACCCATCCAGCTTCGCTCATCTAAGTAAGTTTCGTTAGTACCTGTTTGCGCGCCGTACGAGGAGATGAAGATGAAAGCAGTTGTTGTCCACCAATATGGCGCTCCTGAAGTACTCAAGTTCGAGGAATACCCTGATCCGGTCGCGGGTCCCGGCGAGGTGCTGGTGCGGGTCGCCGCCGCGAGCGTGAATCCGATCGACTACAAACGGCGTGCGGGGCTAACGAAAGATTTTTACCCCATCAAGTTTCCGGGGCTTATAGGAGTCGATATCGCGGGCACCGTGATCAAGATTGGGCCGGGAGTGGAGGGCTTTTCTGTCGGCGACCAGGTGTTCGCTATGGCGGACAATACTTACGCCGAACTTTGTGTCGTGAAAGCGACGATTCTGGCAAAAGTTCCCAAGGGGCTTGATTTGATCCAGGCGGCGGCGTTGCCGCTGGCGACGACCACGGGCAACCAGCTCCTTTTAGCTACGGGAATCAAAGCGGGCCAGACGGTTCTTGTCGTGGGTGCTGTTGGAAGTGTTGGGCGTTCGGCGGTATTCACTGCGAAGGCATGCGGGGCCACCGTGATCGCGGGAGTTTTGAAGAGGCAGATCGAGGACGCGAAGACTATCGGCGCGGACCAGGTGGTCGCAACTGACGACGACACCGCGATTGCGAATCTTCCGCCGCTTGATGCGGTGGCGGATGCGGTCGGCGGAAAAACCGGGGAGAAGCTGATCGCCAAGGTCAAGCCGACGGGAGTCTATGCATCGGTTGTCGGGGCACCGCAGAACGCCGCGGACTACCCATCTGTAAAGGTCGCGGTAGTCTTCTCGAAAATCGACAGGAAAACACTCGAGTTTATGGCCGAAGCGGTGCGAGATGGCAAGTTAGTCATCCCGATTAGTTTGAAATTGCCACTCAGTAAAGCGGCGGAGGCTCAAGCAACGGCAGAGAAGGGTGGTGTCGGGAAGATCTTACTGGTGGCTTGACCTTCCCTCGGCTCAGGCAGCCGAAGCTCTCTCCCTTGAGGAACAAGCCGCATCACCTCCAGCGGAAACCGGCAACTTCTGGGACACCTTTTATTTATAGTGAGCACTGTATCGGAATGGAGACGTCCATGAGCAGCGTACAAATTGAACAGAAGAGCTATGAGATGCCCCCGCGGGAAGGAATCAGCGTCGCACATTTTCTCACCGTCGCCGACATTGACCGGTCGGCTCATTTCTACGAAACGGTCTTCGGCGCTCGCATTCTGAGCAAAGGCGACAGCAGTGGCGCGCCTGGGTACATTCAGATCGCGAACACGTGGCTGCTTGTCAACGTCGGGGGCGGCCCGACCCCTGACAAGCCGACGGTAACGCTCAGCGTCCCCGACCCGAATCACATCAACAGCTTTATGAATATCCGCGTTGCGGATATTCATGCGTGCTATGAGTTATGGAAAAGCCGAGGGGCCGAGTTCATCACGGAGCCGATTCCCAAGTACGGCGAAATTCGCTGCTACATCCGCGATCCGGACGGCTACATCATCGAGGTCGGACAGAGCACTGACCTCACGTACGGTTAGAGCAGAACCAGCATAGGTGTACCCGGTCGGCATCGGGGAAGTTGGATTTTTCTTGATGAAAAATCCAGTCAAGCGCTCTTGCCGCTGAGTACAGTTGTGCTGGTTCTGCTCGAACGCTCAACGAGCGGGGACAGGGTGGAGTGGACCCGTAACGTATCGCTTGTGGGGATGGGTTGAATGGCTCGGAGAAATGCTATGAAAACCATCTAACGGCGTACTTGCTGCAAAGCATTTTGAGCAGCATCGCGCACTGAAGCGTCGGGGCTTCTCAGGGCCTTTTGCCACTGCACCCTCGCCTCCGCTGACTTCCCCTCGCGCCATAGGATTAAGCCCAGCCTTAAATAGGCTTCATAGTGATTGGGGTCGAGCTGGGTACAAACCTGAAGCTCGCTCGCGGCTTCTTCGAACTTATCCTGTGCTCCTAATAAATTCCCCAAACTGCAGTGCGCATCTGCCAAATCCGGATTTAATCGGATGGCCTGCCGGTATTCCTCCGCTGCGCCTGCAGTCTGTTCTTGGGCAAGCAGCAGGTTGCCGAGGTTATCGTGGGTCTCCGCGTCCTTAGGGTCGAGTCGTATTGCCTCCCGCAGCTGAGCAATTGCCTGGTCGTAGGAGTGCGTTAGCGCAAGCACCAGCGCATAGCCGCGATGGGGATTCGCATAGCTCGGGTTGATCGCCACCGCTCTCTGGAAGTGATACGCAGCCTCCGCATAATGGCGGTTCTGCGTGAGCAGATAGCCGAGATTGGTGTGCGCCTCGACAAAATCGGGCTGGCTGCGGAGTGCATCCCGAAACCGGACCTCGGCCTCGCCCGGATCGTTCTCTTGTATGGCCACGAGTCCGAGACGGTTTTGCGCCTCCGGCTGCTCGGGATTGATCTCCAGAGCTCGCCGGAGTGCCTGTTGCGCCTGGGGAAGCATGTGCTGGTGCAAATACGAGTTTCCGAGATCGGTGAACAGGACCTCATCGGCCGGAGGAGATGCAACCGCTTGCCGCAGTAACTCCGTGGCTTGCACGTAATCTCCTTTGCCAATCAGCGCAGCGGCGAGCTGCCTGGTGGCCGGCCGAAAGTCTGGCTTCCGGCGGAGGGCCTCCCTGTACCAGCGGATCGCCTCGTCTTGTTTCCCAGCCTTGGAATATCCATCTCCAAGTTCAAAGTAGAAGTCCGGCGCCGCGGGGGAGTACTTGAGGATCGCGCTTTTCAAATGCGCTATGCCCTGATCGGATCCATGCTTTACTTCCGCGGTTGCGAGGTAGAGCTCATTTCCCGAAGTGTGCGGCAGTTGCGGAGGATAGTAGGCAACCACTCCGTCGCGGCCTGTTCCTTCGTTGAAAATCTCTGCTCTCGGCGCGAGCAGGTCGCGATCAGGTTTCAAGCGCTGGATATAGTGGTCCGTCATCACCGCATGTACCACGTCATCGGTCCTTCGTTTGGGCATGTGGCAGGAGAGGCAGTCCATCCCCGCAGGCAAGCTGGCTTGATGAACGACCGATTGATGGCAGCTTTGACAGACCGCCAGGTAGCGCGCTGTGGAGGTTGCAGTACGGTAGGACTGGTGCGGATCGTGGCAGGTAAGGCAGGTCATCTGGGTCGAGCGAAAGCACGCGGACATACGCAAGCGATAGGCGGCATGTGCAATCTCGAACTGGTCGTTCTGCCCGGGAGTCGGCGCCCGGTCGAAAACGGTCTTGTAGTCGCCGAGCGATTCCCCGGGCCGGTAGGATTCGATATCGCGGTTGTAGCGGCGAATCTCGTTTGGCGCCAGGTTGAAGCTGGTCTCGAGATGGCATTGCATACAGACTTCAAGCTGACGGTCACGGCTGAGTCGCGCCGGGTTCACGATCGCCTTCCGTATGTTTTCCTGGGAAGCTCCGGAGCCCGCCGCGCGGACATGAGCGCCGCCGGGCCCGTGACACCGCTGGCAATCAATCCCCTCAGGAATGTCTCTGGGGAAAAGAGGCAGGCCGGCGCCGCGCTCGGGATATTTCCCCTGGAGCGGAAGCCCGTTGTGGCAAAGCAGGCACTCGCCGGGAACGGCCCGCCGGAAGTCCTCCTGGCCCTGACGATCGAAGCCCGGGCTCATCGCCCAGTATCCTGAATTTTCGGTATACCAGGTGACCGGCAGTTCGATGAGCCTTCCGTCGAGGCCGCGGTGCAGGTAGGTTCGAGCGTGGTTGCCGGACCCGATCACGTAGTCGATCTGCTCCTCGACTATGTTGGTCTCTTTGCCATCGAATCCGGTTTCAGCGCGCCGCTGGTAAAACTTGCCGTCGCGCTCCACCATCGTGTAAGTGAGGCCCGACGCTTCGTTATGGACGGTGTTCCGGGTCTTATAGTCCTCCACCGTATTCTCTGGAGCCGGGAGAAATACGGAACGTCCCATGCCGGTGAGTTGGAAGGATTTGGCAATGCGCAGGTGGCAAGTCGTGCAAATCGCCGGATTCACGTAATCGGAGCTGGCTTGCTTCGAGGAGGTGGGGTTCGCCGGCCGAGCCGGAGGGCCGAGCTGCGAGGCCGCGGCCACGAGCGCTAGGCCGGCCAACACGATGCGGCACCTCTGGGCTTTCAACAAGCACAAATCTCGCCGGGCGGTCGCCATCGCAGAAAGTCTCTCAGCTTATGGAGTGGAAGACAAGAACAGAGCTCTTGCTACCAGGTCGCAAGCAAGTGGAGTGGGACGCTTGCTTGCGACTCTGCCCCACTCCAGCTGCTAAAAGGTCGTCACCAGGCGGAAGGTATATTGACGTCCCGGGCCAATCGCGTTGCCGGAGAAGAGTCCTTCGAAGTCGATAAGTTCGAGCGTGTTACTCACGTTTGCGATGTCGCCCTGGAAGCGTAGCGTGCGCTTTTCACGCTTGAGAATATCGGCTCCCAGTGAAATATTTTGCGTGAAGTAAGGGTTGATGCGCTGGCGATTGAAATTGAGGTGATTGATCACCACCTGGCCGTATTCTGTCGCATATTGCTGGGGAGTTAAGTCCGGTTGAAACGGCAGGCCGGAGTTGTAGTCGGCTCCCACGGCCATCCACAAGCGCGGGGCGATCTGATAACGCGCTCGTGAGCGAAGCGTGTGGCGCTGATCCTGCGAATCGGGAGAATGACCCGTAAGCTGGGTCACCGCGGCGGCGGCATCATTCCCAAGAAACAAACCGCCGGTTACCGGATTGAAGGCATTGCCCACGATGTAGGAGTAGCTGACGAAGCCCGAGAACGGCCCCCAATGCGGAACTTCGATCTTTCCTTCCGCACCATAGAGAATGGCTGTCTTGAAGGCGACGGGGAAGCTTAGCCCGGTGCTCAGGAGTTGAGAGTCGTCGGCATAGTTATTCACATCGCGACGGAACATATTTGCGTCGACCCGCACTTTGCCGAAGAGTGCTTGCGTTGCGCCCAATTCATAATAGTTTCCGTGAGAAGGCTGCACCGGCAACAGCACTGCGGGCACGCTGGTGTCTATAGACTCCGCCTGCGGAGAGCTGCCCAAGAGTATGTTTTCGAAGGAGGGTGTCTGGAAGATGCGATCAAAGGATCCGTGAAGATTCAGGCCGAGCGTGGGAAAGTAGCGCGAGGCGGCGATCCGCGGTTCCACCGCGTTCTGGTTCAGCAGCAATTGGTAGTGATCCCATCGCAGGCCGGCGTTGATGGTCCAGTTGCCGAGGCGGATTAAGTCCTGAACATAGGCGGCTTGTTCCATGTCTGGGCGCTGGCCGGTAAAGGCAAAGCTCGTCGCGCCCGTGTCGAAGATGCCCAACGCTATGGGGCACTGCGGGTTGTTAATGTCTTCGCAGTAGGGAATTACGTAGCTGGTGTTTTCGTGCAGGAAGGTATTGTCGGATTCGACTCCTACTTTGAATTCGTGCCTCCCATGATGGAGGGCGAAGCTTCCGTTGAAGTAAATCTCCTTGAATTCGTTGTGCTGCGTTGCATTGAGAGGCCAGGACGCCGGATTCGACTGAAAGTCATTGTTGTTATCGCGAGCCATGAAGCGCAGCCATCCAATCGCATCGGACGAGAAGATGTGCTGGTAGGAAGCGCTCCCCATGGTTTCAAAGTTGCCGCCAGTCTGCAGCTGCCCCCCGGGAATGTATACGCAATCGGACGGCTCCTGGTCCGGGGGAACGGGAGGACAGCCGGTGTCGTTGTCGGAGTTTGGCAAATATGCCCCGTTCTGCTGCACCAGCTCGTTGGGAATCTGATAGCGAGCGAGTTCGTGGCGGGCAATCAAGGTGAGGCGATCTTTCTCCGTTAGATCCCGCTCATAGCTTGCCGAGAAGTCGGCAGCCGTACCGTTGTTGGTGTAGTTTTCGGGCACCACGGGGTTGAGGTAGTGGCTCGTCCTATTGCCCGACGCGCTCACGCCAATCGTATTCTTCCCCCATGTGTATTGATTCTGGGTGCTGGCTGAGCCTGTATCGTAGCTTCCGCCGAAAAGAGTCAGTGATCCGTGAAGTCCAGGATCACTGTTTCTCAGGGTATTGATCTCGACCACGCCGCCCAATTTCCTGCCATATTCCGCAGGAAAGCCGGCCGTATAAATTTTGAGGGATTGAACGTCATCGGCTTCAGCAGGCTCCGGGCCAAAGCTTGGCGAACGGTTGTCGGTGAGCGGTATGCCATCCACCACAAATTGTGTCTGGTATTCCGATCCCCGCGGGTGCAGAACCGCATTGCCTTCATAAAGCCAACCGGGTTGCGAGTTCACCAGGTCTTGGATAGAGCGGCCGGGAATGGCGGTCAATCGATCCTGAATCGCATCCTTACCTATCTCATTGACCGAGCCCGCACGATACGGATCCGTCAGTGTGCTCGTGTCGATGACTTTCACCGATTCAGAAACGGAAGCCAACTGCAGCTTGATCGTGCGATCCAAGGGCAGCGCGGAACGAATTTCGACCGGCTCAGAAGCCAGAGCGAACCCTTTCGCGACAATCTGAACGCGGTAGATTCCGTAGGGTAACCGCTTGGCGTCCAGTCTGCCCTGATCATCCGTGGTGAATGCCTGGTTGTACTCGTTGCCCTGGCTGACGAGTTCAACCAGGCTCTTGATGCCCAATCCGGCGGGATCTGTAACAGTCAAACGCAACTCCCCAGTGGTGCTTTGCGCAAACACGGGAAGCGTCCCCAGCAATATGGCGATCATCAGCGCCCTTTTCATCTTCTTTCATCACCCACTTGCATTGGCTTCAGAGTATGCAAAACGATCTTGTTCGAGGTTCGGCGTTGTACTGCCGCATGCCGTGTCACAAAGCTTTGGAGTTCGCGTCAGGATGTGTCCTATACAGAAGTCCGCGCTCACTACAGTTGAATGTTCCGGCTGAGGCCATTTTGTTCAGTCTTTTTTTTCGAGGGGAGGCAGGCACGGAACAAGCTTTGCGGCGGCGAGAGGAAAAATACTGCGGCAACGATGCGACGACCTCCGCGTCCAGGGCAGGGAAGAGTCCGCCCCGAAGGGAGTTGAGTGTACCGGGCGCATCTGCTATAAGTTCCTTGTGGAGTTGAGGTCCGGTTGAAGGTTTCAGGTGATCTCTACCGAAAAGCTCCTAAATCCCATTCGAACAACGAAAGTACCTGTAATCGCCTTTGTCATTGGAGACCGTAGAGGATGAAATCTCCCCTTCGCGTCTTTATAGGCCTGCTGCTCGGTGCTCTTCTGGGATACGTGTGTAGACGCAGCCCCTTCCCCATGCTGCAGCATATCCCTACGCTGATTGAGCCTTTCGCGCGGCTATTCATCAACGCGATCCAGGTTTGCGTCATTCCGCTCGTCACCACCAGCCTCATCGCCGGATGCGCCTCAACGAACTCTGCTAAACTCGGTCGACTCGCAGGCAGATCGTCAACGATCATCCTCTTGTATCTTGTCGCGTCAGCAGTCTTTGCGGGGGCAGTCGCCTTCCCGCTCTTCCACTATTTGTCACGCGTCATGGGCCACGGGGCGCCGGCCACCGCGACCTTTTCTATCCCGGCCGTCGCGGCTCCCAAATTTAGCTCCTTCTTCGTAAACCTCATCCCGGCCAACATCTTCAAGGCCGCTGCGGACGGCGCCATTCTTCCCCTGGTGCTCTTCTCCGTCGCACTGGGCATCGCCATTGCATGCCTCTCAGACTCTGAGCGCGTTCTTCTCACTCGCTGTTTTCGGGCGTTGGCGGATGGCTTCACCATCCTTGTCGGTTACATTCTCAGAACGGCTCCGATTGGAGTCTTTTGTCTTTCCGTAGGCCTCGGGGCAAACGTCGGAGTAGGTGGCGCGAGCTTTCTTGTCAGTTACGTGGTCGCCATGTGCGTCATCAGCGGCGCCTTCATCCTGGTCGTTATCTATCCCAGTGTCGCATTTTTCAGTTCGCTGAGTATTCGCGCATTCATCCGGGCGAGCGCTCCGGCGCAGGCGATTGCTTTTACTTCACGCTCTTCGCTCGCCGCCCTGCCTGCTACGTACACAGCGGCGCACGACAGCCTTGATCTTCCGGATGACGTCTCCGCTTTTTTCTTCCCCTTCGCCGCATCGATCTTTCACGTGGGCGGCTGCATCGTGCAAATGGTCGGGGTCTGCTTCCTGGCGGGTTTTTACGGAGTATCCCTCTCCTCCGCACAGTTCGCTGTCCTGGCACTGAACGCCATCGTCGTTAGCATGACCGCTCCGGGCATACCGGGCGGCGCCATTATCGTGATGGCTCCGATGCTTGCCTCCGCGGGTATCCCACTCGAAGGCATGGCCATGTTACTGGCCGTCGATACCCTCCCTGATATGTTTCGCACTACGGCTACCGTCTCGTGCTGGCTAGGTGCTGCGAGCCTGCTACAGCCCCGAGTACAGACTGCCGCGAATACAGTCAGCGGCGATCCACGGCGCGTTGGGAGTCATCCATTCTGATTAACCAATCTCAGATGTTCGTGAGCCTGATGGTTAACACGTTATGAGTCCAACCGTCCCTCTCTCTTCCGAGCATTCTATTGTCCTTTTCTTCAGCGTCCTGAAAGAATTGTGCAGCGATCGGAGAAAACTCAGGTTTGAGAGGAACTGGCGTTTCCTTAATAATCTTCCATTGAAAACGCTCCGCCTCGAGCGCCTCTATGATTTGTCGCTTGCCAAGAATCGACCATAGGACGAATACCGCGTCAGGCTTCGGCTGTTTGAGACGGGCATACCAATGGAAGAAGGAGCGCGCCAACTTTAACCCGTCTGGGCCAGCTAAACGGTAATTCGCTCTAATAGGATCGGCGGCAAATGTGGACAAGTCACTTGGGTTTGCAAAGGCCTCTGGATACTGCGGGAGGTTGAAAATAAGCATGTCGTGTTGCGCAACGAGTTCTGGAGAGATTTGCGCGAAAGGCATTGCATCCATGACACCCACTTGTGACGGAGTGATGGCGCCTTTCTCAATGTTAAGACGGACGTTGGCGCGAGTTATGTCCATCCATTCGGGCATAAGGTCAATGAAGGTGACAGAGCTGGCCTTCTTTTCAAGAAGGCAGTAGAGACCGATGATTCCGGTGCCGCAACCGATATCCAATAGCTTTCTCGTACGCGGCTCAACGGGAATGGTTTCTGCGAGAATCTGGGAAAGCTTGGAGGGTTTCTCAGGACCACAGTCGGTTACGTAAGGCTGCCACCATTCCGTCGGAGTACTCAATGGTCTACTCTCGCTCATACAGCCTTTCTGAGTTGTGACATCCTGATACTCGACAAGCCCGTTTATGAGGACCTATCTATTAGGGTGTGGCTGAGAAGGCGAAACGCCCAGCTGGGCCATCATGCCAAAAGTATCCATAATGATGCGAGTGTCCTTAATACGGCCATCCTCCAGGCGATCAATGACAACTCCCCAGACGCGCACAGGCCGTCCTGTTGCGGGAATGCCGAGAAATTCACCGTTGTGGGTGCCGGTCCATTCAAACCGGCTGGCTACTTTATCGTGTTCCGCGACTTGCTCTTGAATGGAAAAGACAATATCCGGAAAACCCGAACGCATGGCGCGAAGGATATCTTTCAGACCATCAAGTCCGGGACCCTGGCCAGGCAGTGGAACCTGCTCAACCACGTCTTCCCAGACATAGTGCGCTGCCGCTTCGATGTTTCCATTTGTGATAACTTCGTCCACAAAGCCGCGGATGATCGAGGCGTTATCCTGTGCCATTCTCTTCCCCTTCCGGTTCTGAATTGATGATTATAGCCATGCTCTGGTCTGCCCGGTAATCTGTACCAGCGAGATGGCCCGCCGTTGCCATCGGCGGGGGCCAGTCCGTCCCCAGGTTCCCCCCCCCAAGATTCCCCCCCAGGTTCCCAGTCACCTCACAACGTTGTCGGGATGTACGTCGCAGGGCAACCTGTGCACAAAAATCCCAAGAGTCGATGCGTCGCTAAAGTGGTTTCTTCCAGCTCCATTAGGATGGATGTTCAAAGTGCACCCGTAGTCTGAACCTATTTGGGCAAGGATCAGATCAGCCAGGAACTTCAACGCATCCGCATCCCCCTCGATGAGAACGTAGTTTTGAGGCAGAGCGTCGTTGTCGTCGTCATTAGTTTCGTCTTTCTCCGCCAAGAATGTGCGCACAGTGATCTTCGAGAGGCTCGATCCATGCGCTCTTAGTATTTCCATAACACTGCTCATGGGTATGTCTTTCCTGGGCTGCCATCAGCAAACACTTGCCGAGCTCGGTCGCCGTTTTCATAATCTCTCATGTTGTTATAAACCTCATAGTGCTCGCCGCCATGTCCCGAAGGGTCCTTGACCCAAACTTCTTTAACATCGGCGGGGGACAAACAGGACGTTAGCTCGACTAACGGTCTGGGTCTACACTCAACGACTTTGTGTACTCCGACATGCAGGGAAACATCCTGTCTGTCCTGCATCCCCCGCCAGTCTGTTTCGGATTGCATCCCGGCTTTCTGCGAGCTCCTTGATACCCATTGACGCCTTGTCCAGGGCGATAAGTTCCAATCCTTTGATGGCCCAATGCTCTCCCGCATTGCCCAAGTCCCCGCATTGCCGCGGGCTCTCTCGAGAAGTAATTGAACTTGGGTAAGCGCCCAACTGGCCAAAGGGCCAGCGGTCTCTGAACTGCGTCAAGCCTAGCGAACCTTCCAGCGGCTGGATAGGCTCGCCAGTTTTTCCTCCATCGATTGAGGTGGCGGGATGGTTTTCTTTTGCGGCTTCGGTGCAGGCTTGCCTGCGCTGGGTTGGGTCCCCGGCCCTGGAGATGGACGCGCAGCGGGGCTGGGTCGATCCAAATTAGGACGACCCGTGTTAGGGCGATCCATCAAAGCCTTCATCGAGAGGGCGATGCGTTTGGTGGCCGCATCTGCGCTGAGCACCTTCACCTTGACAATCTGGCCGGCTTTGACCGCCTCGTTGGGATCTTTAATGTAGCGATTGGAGAGCTCAGAGATGTGAACGAGTCCGTCCTGATGCACGCCGATGTCGACGAAGGCGCCGAACTTCGTGACGTTGGTCACGACACCCTCGAGCACCATGTCGGGTTGCACGTCGGCAATCTCCCGGACGCCTTCGTGGAACGTGGGTGCAACGAACTTGTCGCGTGGGTCGCGGCCAGGCTTGCGGAGCTCTTCAAGAATGTCGGTGAGGGTGAACGTTCCAGCGGCGAAGCTGGATCGGTCGATGCCATCGAGGAGATTAGGCGTTGCGATGATCTGGTCAACGGGAGCGTTGAGTGAGGCGGCAATCTGCTCAACCAGCGCGTAGCTCTCTGGATGGACGGCAGTGGAGTCGAGGGGCTGGGAGCCGCCGCGGATGCGAAGGAAGCCCGCCGCCTGCTCGAAGGTCTTGGCTCCTACGCCGGGGACCTTCTTGAGCTCGGCGCGGTTGGTGAAGCGGCCATTCTCGTCGCGGAACTGAACGATGTTGAGCGCGGTACGTTCGGTGATTCCGGCCACATAGCGAAGCAGCGTCCAGGAAGAGGTATTGAGGTCGACGCCGACCTTGTTGACGCAACTTTCGATGGTGGCTTCGAGCGATTGTTGAAGCTGTCGCTGGTCGACGTCGTGCTGGTACTGGCCAACGCCGATGGATTTGGGATCGACCTTGACGAGTTCGGAGAGCGGGTCCTGTAGCCGTCGCGCGATGGAGATGGCTCCACGGACGGTGAGGTCGAGATCGGGGAACTCCTGGCGGGCCACGTCGGAGGCTGAATAGACGCTGGCCCCGGACTCACTCACCACCACTTTGAAAATGCCCGTCATGCTCTGCTCGGTGAAGAAATCGCGGACGAAGGCGTCGGTCTCGCGCGAGGCGGTGCCATTGCCGATGGCGATCGCCCGGACGTTGTGCTGACGGATCAAGGCACCAAGGGTCTGGCTGGCCCTGGCGGTCTGGCCAGTGTGCGGGTAGATGACGTCGTGGGCGAGAAACTTGCCGGTCTCGTCGACAATGGCGACTTTGCAGCCGGTGCGGAGACCGGGGTCAATGCCCAGGACCGAGATAAGCCCTGCAGGAGCAGCGAGCAGAAGATTGGCCAGGTTGTCGCGGAAGACCTGGATGGCATCGACGTCAGAGCGCTTCTTGAGTTCGAAGCGGAGCTCGCCCTGGATGCTGGAACTCAGCAGCCGAGTCCACGAGTCTTCAATGGCGAGATCGAGTTGTGGAGTCCAGTCGCCTTCGTGCGCCAGAATGTCGCGGCGAATTACAGAGGTGGCACGAGCCGGCTCAAGTTCGATGAGGAAGTACAAGATGGACTCGGCTTCACCACGGCGGATGGCGAGCATGCGGTGCGAAGGGATGGCCTTCACCGGCTCACGGTAGTCGTAGTACATCTTAAATTTTTCCTGGACGTCGACTGCATCCAGGCACTTGTGGCTGACGATGATGCCCTCATCGTGGAGAAGTTGGCGGAGCGCTTTGCGCAGATCGGCGTGCTCGGAGATGCGCTCAGCCACAATGTGCCTTGCGCCTTCAAGCGCCTCGGCGATGTTGACGACACCCTTCGCTTCATCAACGAGGGTTGCAGCCAGCTCGAGGAGAGAGTGCACTGCGGGTTGCTGCGCCCAGATGTAATCGGCGAGGGGCTCCAGCCCCTTCTCGCGGGCAATGCTGGCCTTGGTGCGGCGCTTGGGGCGGTAGGGAAGGTAGAGGTCTTCGAGTTCGCCGCGGTCGAGTGTGGCCTCGATCTTCTGGCGCAAATCATCGGTGAGTTTTCCCTGCTCTGAGATGGAGGAGAGAATGGTTTCGCGGCGGCTGACGAGCTCGCGGAAGTAAGCAAGTTTCTCTTCGATGTCGCGGATCTTGACTTCGTCGAGAGCCCCGGTGGCCTCTTTGCGATAGCGGGCGATAAAGGGAACCGTTCCACCTTCGTCGAAGAGCACGATGGTGGCGATCAGGGAGTTAAGGGGGATGTCCAGTGTCTGGGCGATGTGCAGAAGAATGGCGGGGGAGAGTTGCTTTGCTTCATTCATGTTCTAAGTGACCTTAACATCTGATGCAGAGGAAAACGTGTTTGGACGGCGGCCTCATTACGCGTAAAAATCAGCCACGGAAGATCTCTATTTTAAATTGGCCCAATGATGCGCTTTTGACCCAAAGTACTGTTGACGATTCGGCAAGATCGGTGGCTAGAGCAGAACCAGCACAACTGACCCAGCGATGCAGGAATTCCCATTGACAATCCATAACCATATGGTTATGGTTCAAGCATGCCGAGCGCTGCTGACAGCCTTTTCAAGGCCCTCGCCGATCCGACTCGCCGAGCCATTTTCGAACGCCTGACCCACGGCGGCGACCTGACCGTTCACGCTTTGACGGACCGCGCGGGTGTGTCTCAGCCGATGGTTTCGAAGCATTTGTCCGCCTTGAAGCGTGCCCGGCTGGTTCGCAATCGCCGCAAGGGGCGCGAGACCCATTACAGCGTCAGGCCGGAAGCTCTCGCGCCGCTTGTGGACTGGATCGGTCACTATGGCGCATTCTGGCAAAACAAGTTTGATCGGCTCGGGGACATTTTGGAAAGGATGGACAAATGACGACGCCTGATCCTGCTACCCGTTCCGTGATCGTGGAAAAGGAATTCCCTCATCCGCCGGAGAAAGTATGGAGGGCCCTCACCGAGAACCCTTTGATTGACCAGTGGCTGATGAAGAATGACTTTCAACCGGTCGCGGGGCACTCGTTCAATTTCCGCATGGAACCGATGCCGAACTGGAACGGTGTCATTGACTGCCAGGTCCTCGCTGTAGAACCCTGCAAGACACTTTCTTATACCTGGGGCGCTTTAGGGCTTGAGAGCGTCGTCACATGGACGCTGACACCGACCGATGCAGGTACCCGCGTGCGCATGGAGCACTCCGGCTTCGGTCCCGATCAAGAGGCCAGCTATAAGGGCGCGAACTACGGCTGGCAGAAGTTCATCGGTGGCCTGGAACGAGTTGTCGCCGGGCTGTAATAACGCCGGCTGGCAAAACGAAGGATCGGAGAGAACATGAAGCCGACAAGTCTTCCGAATAACGAGGCCGCTTCAGCGAATATCACCCAGCGGATTCAAGAGCTGGGGGATTGGAGAGGGGAGACTCTCGCTTATGTCCGTCAGCTCATCCACGATGCCGACCCCGACATCCAGGAGGAGTGGAAATGGAGGGGAATCCCCGTCTGGGCCCATGACGGCGGCGTCTGCACAGGGGAATCATACAAGCAGGTCGTGAAGCTCACCTTCTTTCGCGGAGCCTCCATCGAAGACCCGAAGAAGCTCTTCAATTCCAGCCTGGAAGGGAACACGCGGCGTGCGATCGACCTCCGCGAAGGGGAGAAGATCAGCGAAGCTGCCTTCAAACAACTCATCCGCATCGCGGTGGCGGCCAACTCCGCAGCGCGCGCTCAACGAGCAGTCAAGAAAAAGTAAGCCCGGTCGCTCAGGGGTATAGAGCATTTTCACAAATACTGTGATGTGGTGGGAGTGGTTATGTGCAGGTGTTCTTTGACGGAACACCTGCGTCCAGGGCATATTTTCCCCTTACTCCATCTGTGAAAATGCTCTAACGGTCATCCTCACCTGCTCGATTAGTAAAGCGGATTATTCGGCTCTCTATGTCATATTGCAGTTCTCAGGCGGCTCCTACGTGGAGCGCGACAATCGTGATGTCGTCGTCCAACTCCGCGCCCGGGCCGCGAGCCGCCCAGGCCGATAACTCCTCGAGCAGGCGGTCGGCAAACTGGCCTGATGAGGTGCATTTCTCTCGTTGAATAAATTGCTTGAAGCCACCCTTAGCGAACTCTTCCCCCGAAAGGTCCCTCGTCTCTGGAATTCCATCGGTGTAAAGGAGTGCCCAGCTACCGTAGTCTAGCGGCAACTCGACGGAGGTGTACGTCGCCCACGGAAATCTTCCTAGAAACAAACCATTTTCCTCCACTTCACGTATGCCCTCGGTTCCCCCGCCCCACAGTAATAAGGGGGGATGACCCGCACCGGCGTACGTCAGAGTGTGTTTCTCCAAATCCACAAACAAGTAAGCCGCAGTGACAAAATGATGTTCGAACTTTCCGCACAGTGCCTGATTCAGACCATCCAGGACCTTTGCCGGATCAGCGGCGTTGACCACCTGGGACGCCAGCGCAATCTTTAACATCGACGCGATGAGTGCCGCCGGCATTCCATGTCCCGACACATCGGCTACCAGTATCCCAAGGTGTTTCTCATCTACCAGGATGAAGTCATAGAAGTCGCCGGCGACCGCGGTCATGGGAATGTAACGCGCCGCGATGTCGAGACCCGGAGCCTGCGGGATTTCGGCGGGAAGAATGGATAGTTGAATTTGCCGTGCAGTTTCCAACTCCTTTTGGATCGCTGCCAGCTGCTCTGCAAGCTGTTCCCGGATTCCCCGGAGCACCAGGTGGGTTTGCACCCGGGCCTTTACCACTGCCGGAGAAAAGGGCTTGTGGATGTAATCCACCGCGCCGACCTCAAACCCCCGAGTCTCGTCTTCGATCTCGGTTTGCCCGGTAAGAAAGATGACCGGGATATCTGCTGTTGTCGGCTCCGCTTTCAGCTGCGTACATACTTCATAGCCATCCATGCCGGGCATCATCACGTCCAGCAAAATCAGATCCGGCGGGGGGGCGACCTTTACTAATGCCAACGCTTTCGCGCCATCGGTTGCGATCCGTATTTTATAAATGTCCTTGAGGATCGAGTTCACGATCTGAATGTTCGCGGGAGCGTCATCGACAACCAGCACCGTCTTTTTTTGTTCGTTCATCTTGTTTATGCCCCATTGCGCGCACACAGGTTCGAAATATCCTGGAGTTTCAACAGAGCCCCCGCAAAATCGAAATCGTTGATCAGATTGCCAAGAGCGTCGAGTTGCGGTCTATCAACCAAGCTCGCGACCGTGGTGCGCACATTGCGAAATGCCTCTTCAGCATCGCCATCGCTCTTTTCGAGCAACGACCGCAGTTGAGTAATCGCCGCGGTGGCAGATGCCGCATCGAACCGCGATGAAGCTTCCGGCCCGGGTGAACCAGCCGGCGCGCCGTTGAATGCCTGCTCTATGGCACGGACTTGAACGGAGAGTACGGTTGAAAACTCCTCGAGGACCGTCGAAACAGATTCGTCCTCTTCCCGCAGCACCTTTTCCAGCCTCTGGGCTGCGCTCTGTACTTCGCCCATACCTATATTCCCGCCGACGCCTTTCACGGTATGCGCGATGCGCTCCGCGAGGTTACGGTCGCCGGCTTTGAGCGCGGCTGAGATTTGCGCGGCGGCGTCGCATTGCTTTGCCGCAAACTGCTGCAGCAGGTCGCGATAGAGTCGACGATTGCCAGCGACGCGCTTCAGGCCATCGTTAAGATCCACTCCGGCAATTTCGGGTAGGTCCACGTCGGCCACTGACTTTGCGGCGGTCGCTGGTATGGCAACGGCTCGCTCAGGGTGGGGTTTTGCCCACCGCATCAAGGTCGAAAACAAGGCATCCGGGTCGATGGGCTTCGACACGTGGTCGTTCATCCCTGCATCGAGACACTGCTGGCGCTCTTCCGCGAGGGCGTGGGCGGTCATGGCAATAATGGGAATCTTCTGAAAACGGGGGTCGTTGCGCAACAGCCGAGTCGCCTCGAACCCGTCCATTACAGGCATCTGCAGATCCATAAAAACGACGTCGAAGGGCAGCCCTGGTTCGCTCTCGGTCAGGATCTTAACGGCCTCTCCTCCGTGATTGGCAATAGTTACGGTTGCCCCAGCGCTTTCCAGCAGCTCTGTAGCAACCTGCTGATTGATCGCGTTGTCTTCTACCAGTAAAATCCGGATCCCGGTGGCGTCATGCTGTTGCTCGCTGGGTTTGCCGGCACGGGATTTACGGTCTCCCGGCCCGGTTATCCCAAACAAATCCACCAACGTATCGTAGAGCAGGGAAGAGTTGACGGGTTTCAGCAAGTAGCTGTCGATGCCGAACTCCGCGGCCTTCGTCATAACATCTTCGCGCCCGAATGCGGTCACCATGACAATTTTGGGAACGTGTTGCAGACGATGATCGCGCTTAATAATGCGGCTCGCTTCCAGTCCGTCCATCACCGGCATATGCCAATCCATCAGTACCAGGCGGTAGGGGTCCTGAGCGTCCGCGCCGGCGATTACTCGCACCGCGTCCTCGCCAGAGGAAACTGCGTCGGCACGTAGCGCGAACAATTGGAGCGCCTCGGTAAGGATCTCGCGCGCCTGTGCGTTGTCATCGACAACCAGGGTCCGTATGCCGGCCAGGTCGGGAATGAACCGCTTAGGCTTCTCATCCGACCCAACGCCAAACCAGGCCGTGAAATGAAAGGTGCTGCCTGCGCCCGGCGTACTCTCGGCCCAGATGGTGCCCTCCATCATCTCAACCAATCGCTTCGAGATAGATAGTCCGAGACCCGTGCCCCCATACTTTCGCGTAGTCGACGTGTCCGCCTGAGAAAACGCCTGGAAAAGCCTGGCGCTCTGTTCCGCGGTCATCCCGATACCACTATCGCGAACTGAAAACGTCAGACGAACTCGTCCTCCGACGCGCTCCTCCGTCGCAACGGTTACCGCGACTTCGCCATGCTCTGTGAACTTGATCGCGTTGTTGACCAGGTTGATCAGGATTTGCCCGAGCCGAAGCGGGTCGCCCACGAGGTCATGCGGGATGTCAGGCTGGGCTGCGATAAGGAACTCGAGGTTTTTGTCATCCGCCTTTTGGCCGACGATCGTCGAGAGACTAGCGAGAACCTCCTCCATCCGGAAATCAATCTTTTCCATATCGAGCTTGCCGGCTTCGATCTTGGAGAAGTCGAGAATGTCGTTGATGATCCCGAGCAATGCCTGCGCCGCGAATTTAACCTTGTTCAGATAGTCCGCTTGCTTAGGAGACAGATCGGTCTTCAACGCCAAATGAGTCATGCCGATGATCGCGTTCATCGGTGTCCGTATCTCGTGGCTCATGTTGGCGAGAAAATCCGACTTGGCTTTGGTAGCGGCTTCCGCAGCCTCTTTGGCAACTTCCAGGTCCGCTGCCTGCGCCTGCGTCTGTTCGAGCAGCCGCCTGGAGACCAGCTTGCTGCCCAGAATTCGAGTATTGAGGGCAATGGTGGGCAACAATGCATCGAGCAACGCCTGCTGGCGCTCCGAAACCGGCGACGAGGGGGCAAGCTCGATCACCGCCAAAACATTGTCCTGACTCATGACGGGGATAAACAGGACACAGGCAGGCGCCATTGTCCCAACGCCCACGGAGACGGGGAGGGTCTTCTCCGTGGTGGACACAATATGAAGAGTGCGCTTCTCGACGGCGGCTTGCCCCACCAGGGCTTCACCGAGCGCAAACTCTCGCGGTGGGGCGGCAACATCTGTCGCAAAAGCGCCTACGCGGGTAAACCGGTTATGGCTTTCGTTGGCCAGATAGAAGGCCGCGTAAAGCAGAGTGAACGACTCTGAAAGTCTCGACAGGAGTGTTGTGGCGAATTCGGAGAAGTGCTCCGCGAGTTGCAACTGCTCGGTAGTGGTCGCAACCTCTGCTTTGACCCAGGCCTGTGTCTGACGCTCGCGAGCGGTGACCTGCAAGGTCTGCAGCGCTCGGCTCATTTCGCCAATTTCGTTTGGGCGGTCAAGATTCAGAATCGGCTGGTCTAGCCGTCCCTCCGCTACGTCAAGGATCCGCCCCCGAAACGACATGACGACTCTTACGACTTCCACCTGAACTATGGACAGTGCGATCGAGAAAGAGATGACCAGGCCCAGCACGATTACAGTCCATGAGATCAGAATGGTGCGCCGCGTCCGGGCCGTCAGTGCCTGGGATTCCTGCTTGGCCGCGGTTCCTAGTTCGTCAGCCAGCGCGACCAACGCTTCCCGGCTGCGAACCGTCTCCGGTCGAAAGACCCCGCTCGCCAACTTCATGGCCTTAGCATCGTTTCGGGCCAGGGTAGCCGCTCGGATTGGACGGGAATCAGAGACCAACTGGTCGAACGTGGCTCTCACCAAGTCGATCTTTGAGCCCAGCAGTGGACTTTCGCGTTTCGCCTCCTCGACGGTCGACTGATATTCCGCCGCCGTGTCCTCGAGCTCCCCGTCGATCTTCAGCATTCTGTCCGCGTCAGGCTCAGCAATCTCTTCATAAAGGAGCTGTCCGAAACGGTTGTTCAAGGATTGCGCGACAGTCAGGCTGTGAAGGGCTTTGACGTCTCCGGCAATCAGATCGCTGTACCACTTGTCGATGCTTTGCATCTCGATGGACGCATACAGGGCTGCCACGATAACCATAAGAGCCAGTGGCAGCAGAGCGAAGAGCACCTTGGTTCGAATTTTTAGATTTGTTAAGACTCCCATCGAAACGGTTCCAGTCCAATCTGGCTCATGCCTGGCCAATCCTGGAGGAAAGAAGTGCAAGGTCCCGAGCGGTCTACGAGACGGTCAAAATCGTACTACCACTTATATTCCCGGAACTTGCAGTAATCGTAGTATTACCCGCGGCGATGGTGGTTGCCACACCAGAGCTATTGATCGTCGCAATCGTCGTACTGCTCGACGTCCAGGTTACCGAGCTGGTTACGACATTAGTCGAGCCATCCGTGTAATGTCCGGTAGCGGTGAACTCCTGCGTCTGTCCGCCCGCCACGCTTGGATTCACAGGAGCGACCACGATCGAGGCAAGAGTTACAGCCTGGGTGCTGACGGTGAGGTGGGTCTTGGCGACATAACAATCGCAGTCACCGGCGATTGTTACCAATCCGACAGCGATGCCCTTTGCGAGCCCTGTGCTGGTGATGGTCGCAATCGCCGAATTCGAAGAAGTCCATTTTGTCCGTGTCGTAACGTCGCCGGTGCTTCCAGTGCTGCCGGTCTCGGCGAAGGTTCCGGTGGCTGTAAACTGTTGGACCCCTCCCGGGAGGACGCTACCATTGATAGGGGCGATGCTAACCGCCACTACATCCTCGGTTCCTCTGAAGAATTGCCCGCAACAGCCGGCAAGAGAAAAAAGCGATAGAAGAAATAGGGCAATCTTCAGTACATCGCCCGAACCCTTCATACCGAGCGTTTCGCGCACTCGACACAGCCGCTTACAAAAATTGGACATCTAAGCCTCTGTGCTGCCGAAACAACGTGCCTCGCCGCAGCGAGCTTCCTCGCCGCAGCGAGCTTCCTCGCCGCAGCGAGCTTCCTCGCCGCAGCGAGCTTCAGTGCTGTTTCACCAAGCCTGCCACTGCCAGGTCTGCTACTGCTTCACCATGGGAATCGCTGAAGCGAGCTGCAAATCGAAGGCCAGAGCGATGCGCCGGTCCAACTGGAAGAACAGAGCAGTCTGCTTGCCGGTGAGCACCTTGCGGAACTTATCAATCCATTCCTGGCGCAAATGTGCGGTCGATTCGTCCAGCGCGGCGTACCGCTTCAAGAGGCTATCGGCCTGCATATCCGTCATCGTGTCATAGCTTTGCGCATACTCTTTGATGAGTGCGGATCGTGTGTCGCCAAGCCTTGTGGTTTCCTGCGTGTAGGCATCGTACACCGGCCAAAATTTCTCTGCTTGCGCGTCCGTTAACTGCATATTCTGTGCAATGATCTGCTTCTTCTGTGAACGCAGATCGGACCGGAGCATTTGGATATCCTGGTCGCTTACGGTCTGACCCGCATCAGCGCCGCTGCTTTGCTGCGCCAACATCGCACCGTGCGAAAGGAGCATGAAACCAGCCAACACACCCGGAACTAAGACTTGCTTCATTTACTTCCTCCTGTATCTGGTAACGCGCGCCGCTAGCCTGCATTCTCGCCAGCAGGGAGAAGACGAGCGACGAGGCTGCTCGCTGCTCAACAACTCTCCGGGCTTCCCATCCTTGACGGTGCTTTTCCGGCAAGGGTGGGAAGCCACAAAGCTCAACGCACACGGTCGTGATAACTCATCCTTCGTAAAAAGCGAAGGATGGGGCCCCCGCAGGTTTATTGCACTGTAGGTCAAGCGATATCGAGCCGGTTTCTCTATCGTTCTCAACCGTGTGAGAAATGCAGCCTAGCGGAAATATAAGGTCTCATGAGCCTCGCGGTAAGCTAGGGAAACTCCTAGCCCTATCGCAACGCGGCATGGAAAAGGCGAAATCGCACCTAAATGCCAGGGTTTGGGGCCCAGGGAACTCGAGCTATTCTTCGTTTTCGAAAGCGAACAGACGGTCCGATTGCATCAGCCGAACCCGTTACCCGTTGAAGTGTCGAGAAAGGTTGTGGCCGCGGCCAACTTGCGACCCAGGAATTCGTAGTCCACCCTCGCCTCTCACACGGCAACTTAGAAAACGCCCTAGCTAGGAAAACTCCCAGTTGGTGAGTGCACCCAATTACCAGTTACTGTTTGCGCAGGAACGAGCTACGATATGCGTGTGCTGGAGCGCGTTCGGCAGGCGGAGTCAAACGGACCCTAACCACACCGCCAAGCCGTCAGACGATTCGGAAGCAGGGAACCGCCGCGTAGTTGTGCGGGTACTGCGGAACAAGGGCATCGTGGGAATTCAGTAAACCTCTCGGAATCGCAGAAAGGCAGCCTGGATGAGTTATCAACTTAGAAGGTTCCTTGTTCTCGTCCTGCTCTGTCTCACGGCAACGTTGGGAGTTGCACAAGACGCTCCGGTCGTTCCAAACAAGCCTAAGGTCGGTCTGGTATTCGAAGGCGGCGGCGCCCTTGGCCTGGCGCATATTGGGGTTATCCAATGGTTGGAGGAGCATCGTATCCCGGTGAGCTATATCGCCGGGACGAGTATGGGCGGTTTGGTGGGCGGAGTGTACGCTACCGGACGCAATTCTGCTGAGGTGCGGGAGCTGGTGGAGTCGATTCAATGGAACGATGTACTGAGCGGCCAGGTTCCCTTCGAGAACCTGAACTTCCGCCGCAAGCAGGACTCCATCGTTTATCCGGGCGGCATCGAATTCGGAATAAAAAAGGGAATACAGTTTCCCGAAGGTTTCAATACCGGACAGGAAGTTCAGTTCATCCTCGACCGCGTCGCCCTTCCATATTCCACCATCCAAAGTTTCGACCAGCTGCCGATTCCTTTTGCCTGTGTGGCCACCGATCTGGTCACCAGCAAGAAATATGTTTTCCGCAGCGGCAACTTCGCGACAGCGATGCGCTCGACGATGTCCCTGCCAGGCTTCTTTTCCCCTGTCCGTGTTGACGGCCATGTCTTTGCAGATGGCGGACTGCTCGACAATCTTCCCGTCGACGTTGCCAAAGAGATGGGCGCGGATATCACCGTCGCCGTCTACCTTGAAACCACGCCGTTGTCGCCAACGGAGTCTCTGTCCTCCTTTGGCGTGCTTGGAAGAGCTATCTCGGTGACCGTCGCCGCCAATGAAGTGCGCAGCATGGAACAGGCCGATGTGCTCGTCACCGTTCCTCTCAGCAAGTTCGACACCATGGACTACAACAAAGCAGATCAGTTGATTAAGGCTGGTTACGATGCCGCGCAAAGCAAGGCGGCCGTTCTCTCCGGGCTTTCCGTCGATGAGGCTGCCTGGAATCGCTATCTGGCGCAGCGCAACGCCCGCCGCCGGCAGACACCAAATCCCCAATTCGTGGAGGTCGCTGGAACGGATGAGCACAGCGTCAAAGCTATTGAGAAGGAGTTCCAGCCTGCGATAAATCAGCCGGTCAACCCGCAGGAGCTGCAAACTACGATCCTCAACATACAAGGCGATGGCCGATATTCCAGCCTGAACTACACCATGGTGGATAAGGACGGCGCCCCGGGCCTGTTGATCAACGCGGAAGAGAAGAGCTACGCCCCGCCCATCGTGCGGCCTCAGATCACCCTTGACGGTTCCGAGTACAACAATGTGCTGTTTAGCATCGGTGGAAGAATCACCTTTTTCAACTTCGGCAGCTATGGGTCGGAGTTGAGAAACGATGTGATTTTCGGTTCGGAATACGGGCTTCGCACCGAGTATTACCACCCGATTCACGTTGGGAGCCGTTGGTTTGTTTCCCCCCAGATCCTACTCGACAGCAACTCATTCAACGGCTATAGCAGCAACGGCAATCTTGCCTCTGTGTATCGAGTCAAGCAGGCGGGCGGCGGAGGAGATGTGGGTTACCAATTGGGCCGTAGTCAGGAATTCCGTGTTGGTTATGTTACGCAGTACTTAAAGTATTCGCTTCAAGTCGGGGCAAATACTGAACCAACAATTTCGGGACGCGCAGGCTACGGTCAGTTTCTGTACACGCTGCTCCACGCAAACGATCCCGTTATACCAACTCGCGGCGAGCTTGGTGCTTTCAGAACCCAATGGTATGAGGCTTACCCAAGCCCAACGAGTGGCGTCACTATATCTCCATTTCCTGAAAGCCAGGGTACTTTCTCCCAGTTCGTTCCACTCAGTAAGCGCAACTCGCTCGGCTTGTCCGGCGGGGGCGGTACGTTGTACGGCACCCGTTACATTGGACTCCCTGCATTTTCGATTGGCGGCCCCAAAACTTTCGCCGCATATGGCACCAATGAAATCCTGACCAACCAATATGCAATTGGGCAATTTGCCTATTTGCGGAAACTGGCGACACTTCCGCCCTTCCTGGGGGGAAACCTGTACTTCGTGACCCGCTTTGAGGGCGGAGCCTATCAGCGGTTTGACACACCGCTGGACCAACCGGCTCAGTACCGCCATCCCGCCGATGTCGTTGCCGGGGTCATCGTCAATACCATTTTTGGCCCCGTGCTGATTGGTGGGGCGGTCGGAGACGCCGGGCACCATCGCTTCTTCTTCAGCCTGGGCAGGGTCTTCTAAAGAGAAATCAGCGGAATACGGTTAACGTTCTAAAAGACGCGAAAACATCAGGCGTGATCGACTTGCCTAGTGTTTTTCCTAACTAGCGTTATCAGTCAAGAGAGGGATACGATCGTGCTTTACTCGCCCCGCAAGTACCAGCGGTGCGGTACACAATCTGGATAGTGATGCGGATGTGCATCGGATGTAATGAAACCGTAGGATGTGGACGTATTTAATGAAAGGCAACGATAGCTGCGCGATGGGCTTTTATCTAAAAATGATTATGCCAAGCGATCCGTGCATGTTGCCGATTGTTCGCGCTGCCGTAGGCCAGTTAGGTGAAGTATGTGGTTTGTCTCAGGCGTCGTGTCGAGGAATTACCTTAGCCGTGGACGAGGGTTTGGCCAACATCATTCGACACGCCTACAAAAACCGCTACGACCAGCAGGTCGAGCTTGACTGTCAGGTTGATGCCGAGCGAATCGTGTTTACCCTGTTCGACAAGGGCGAGCCGCCAGACCCAGCCAGGATATGCGCTGAGCCCCTGGACGATGTTTCACACGGCGGACGTGGAACACATTTGATGAAGGCGATCATGGATGAAATGCATTATGAGCGGGTTCCTCACGGGAACCAGCTCAGGCTCGTTAAGCATCTGCGCGGGGAAGGTTGACTATCCCTGACGCCGAGAACGAAACCGGCACTCCGATTTTAGGCGAATGAAGGATTGACATGGACAACAAGACGATGATGGCGGCGTCGACGCGGACGGAAAGAGGAATCACAATCGTGGACGTGGTGGGCCAGATAGACATTGGGAGTTCGCCGGCCCTCCGAAAGACATTGTTGGACTCATTGAAAGCGACTAAGCATGTGGCCATTAACCTCAGCGCGGTGAAGTACATCGATAGCTCAGGCATTGCCTCAATGTTAGAGGTCCTAAAAGCCGCGCGAGACTCCGAGAAGAGGCTTGTCCTGTTTGGATTAACAGGCGCTGTTCTTCAGGTGCTGCAACTCACCCGTCTCACCAGAGTTTTTGAGATTTGCGAAACCGAGGAACAAGCCCTCAATGCTTGAAATGCAAGCCTTAATTGTCAAGGCTTGAAATAGTGGATGGGCCTGGAAACATTGCCGAGGTATATCGATCCATTCGGAGGCGATGGCATTGAGCGTATCCGAAAAGCTTGCAGCGGTACCTGGCCATGTTGGGTTCTGGACGGTAAGCGGACTCGCCTACATCGGGGACCTGGCATCCCTCGCCAGGCAGTCTGCCTATTTCACCTTTGTGGGTCCTTTCCAGGGGCGGCCGCTACGCCCTCAGCGGGCGCTCCATCAAGCCATGGCCATCGGTGTTGAAGCAATACCTATTGTCTCTCTGATTACATTTTTTGTTGGGTTGATCATGGCGTTGCAGAGCGCCTACGAACTGAGCCGGCTTGGAGCGATGCAGTTTGTACCCGAGGCTGTGGCTGTCTCGATTCTTCGCGAACTTGGACCGCTGCTCACAGCCATCGTCGTCATTGGCCGCTCGGGTTCGGCTTTCGCCGCGGAGATCGGTACGAAGAAGGTGACCGAGGAAGTGGATGCACTTAGAACAATGGCGTTCAATCCCGTGGCCTTTCTGGTCGCGCCGAAGTTTCTGGCCATGCTTGTGATGATGCCGTGCCTCGCAATCTGGGCCGGTTTTATGGGAATTCTGGGGGGCTGTGTCTTCGGCGTCATCGGTGCTGATTTTACCGTTGGCTCTTATTTTCAAGCTACCGAAGACGGGATTGTCACGCGCGACATCTATACCGGACTGATCAAGAGTATCCTGTTCGGCCTGGTCATCACGGCTGTCGGATGCAAGGAGGGCTTCTCTACAGGGGCCGGGGCGGAAGAGGTCGGACGCTCGACAACCTCAGCCGTCGTCACCTCCATTGCCCTCGTTGTCGTTGTCGATCTGGTATTTACCACCTTGTTCTACTTTATTAATCCCTCTTAAGCGGAGCACACCGATGCTGGACTTGGGAAACTCGTTAAGGCCCGAATCGATTTGCCGGCCAGTTTCGATAGCAGGTTCCGAACATGACTGAAATCTCGCCCGATGCCGCCATTTCGGTGGTCGACCTCCGCGTGAGCTATGGCGAGCGTGAGATTCTTCACGGCATCACTTTTGACGTGCTCCGGGGAGAAACCATGGTGATCCTCGGAGGTTCGGGTTCTGGAAAGAGTACCTTGTTGCGCACACTGGTCGGTTTGGAAAAGCCTACGTCAGGCGAAGTGTGGATTCAGGGCGTGAACACCGCCAACATTTCCGAACGAGAAATGGACGCTATTCGCAAGAAGATCGGGATGTCGTTCCAGGCCTCGGCGCTTTTCGGATCCTTAACCGTCGGCGAAAACGTCGCATTGCCTTTGCGCGAACATACCAATCTGGAAGACTCCACGATCCGCGTCATGGTACGGATCAAGTTAGGCCAGGTTGGCCTGAGCAATTTTGAAGACTACATGCCTGCGGAACTCAGCGGAGGAATGAAGAAGCGTGCCGCTGTTGCGCGCGCATTAGCCATGGACCCCGAGATCCTGTTTTTCGATGAGCCGTCGGCTGGGCTGGACCCCATTATTGCAGCGGGACTCGATGAACTCATCTTGAACCTCAAGAAGGCCTATGCCATCACCATGGTCGTAGTGACTCACGAACTGGCGAGTGCTTTCTTGATCGCCGACCGGTTGGTTTATGTCGACCGAGGTCACATCGTGGCATTGGGAACCAGGGAGGAGTTCAAAGCAAGCACTCATCCGCGTGTGCGCCAGTTCCTGGACCGGAGACCTGAGCCTGAGGTCATTGAGGAACTCGACTATCTGCAGATGCTCACCGGGGACGACAAGATCGCGAGGAAGTAGAGCCGCGAGGAAGTAGAGCATGGAGCCGCTGAAGATGAGGACGCTATGAATAACAAGCGCGAGCAGGCCCTGGTAGGTCTCTTTGTATTGGTCGCAGCGGCGCTGCTGATTGGCACTGTCCTGGTTGTCTCCGGCACCTTTAGCACGAGCGGAGTTCCCCTTCATACCTACTTTAAGTCTGCCGGCGGCCTTATCCCCGGAGCATTGGTTCGTTACGGAGGCATGAAAGCGGGCGTCGTCGAGGCCGTGGGCGTAGATCCGAAAGACTCGACCCGCATTGAGATCGACTTTCGTGTGCGACCCGACATTCCGGTAAAGACAGACAGCATAGCGAAGATAACCGCGATTGGGGCTCTCTCCGACAACTACGTGGAAATTGGGACCGGGACAAAGGGCGGCTTACGCGCCGCTCCGGGTAGCGAACTGAAGTCCACCGAGTCATTGAGCATTGATGACATCGCGAATATGATTGGCGGCCTCAGCCCGGTCGCCAATCAGGTCCTGCAGAACCTGAACCAACGACTGGTGGAACTGCAAGTCACGCTGGCCCGCGTGAACGACCTTCTCAACGACAGGAACCGCGGGAACGTCGGCAACAGCCTGGGCCACCTGAACGCGTTGCTCGCTGATAGTCGGCCAAAGGTTTCAGCCAGCTTAACGAACATACAGGATGCGAGCGCCAGGATCGTACCCTTGCTGGACAACCTGAAAATAACCATGAATCACGCGAACGACGCCCTGGCACACGTGGATTCTATCCTGCTTGAGAATCGCCAGGACATCCGTGCAATTGTCGTCGAGCTGAGAGAGACGATGGTATCGGCTTTCTCGCTGATGGATCAGCTGAACAATACGATGGACCTCAACAAGGACGATATTGACCAAATCATCGTGAATATCCGTAAGACGACCGAAAATATGGGACAACTCACGGAATCGTTGAAGTCTAATCCGTCAATCCTTATTCGCGGAAACAATGTTAAGGATCGGAAGCCAGGGGAGAACTTGAAGTAGGCTTCCTGCGGGCAATGGCGGATAGCGCGCTCGAACCTCCTCAGTCGAACTTGGAACGGCGGCAGGAATTCAGCGCACGGGACCAGATCAAGTTCAAGTCCCTTACTGAATATTGAGGGCACACGGAAGAGGTGTTCTATGTATCGAACGGTCCGACTTACTCTCACATCGCTGCTCGCCTTGAGCTTGGGTGGGTGCGGCAGTAGCAAGCCCATCCACTACTACACAGTCCAGTTCCCGGTGGCCCCGACGCTTTCGACCAGCTCGCAGCCCGTTTCGCTGGTGGTGGGAAGGGTCACCGGATCGGAGATATTTCAAGACACGCCGATTGCATATCGGATCGGCGCCAATGAGATCGGCACGTACCAGTACAGCCGTTGGGCGGAGCCGCCAGTCGAAATGCTCAAAGGGAAATTAATTCGCGTGCTTAGGGCCTCGGGCGACTATAAGTCCGTGACCGAGCTGGGCGGCGCTTCGGACAGCGAGTTCGTGGTTCGGGGCAGGCTCTACAATTTCGAGGAGGTCGACAGCGGGAGTATCGCCGGGCTCGTTTCTATGGAATTTGATCTCTACAACAGACGTTCGGGAAAAGTCGTATGGACGCATTTCTATTCTCAGTCTGAACCGGTACAAGGCAAGGAGATGTCAGCGGTCATTGCGGCGCTGGATGCCAATCTCGACCGTGGACTGAAGGAAGTTGCCTCCGGGCTCGATCAGTATTTTTCAACGAACCCTGTTGGGAAGTCCTGAGAGTCGAGTCTCGCCTTGTACGATCAGTGACAAGATCTGCAATGCGGCGTGATCACGATGCCGCACTCATTCCTTTCGATCCAACGGTCCAACTCGGCCAAAGCCTGTCCACTTGTTACCCCTGGGTAAAAGCTACAGCGGAAGATTACTGAGTCTTCGCTCTCGCAAAGAGACTCAGTTGGTCGACCATCCATTTCGCGTTTTGCAAATGCAGAGTGAATATTGGCATCTGTGGCTTCGTGCAATCGTTCTACCCGAGCACGCGATGTTCCAATACGTCGAGAGCGAATATTGGACGGAAATACCAATTGATTCAATGTTTTGTTGAGGACGGTCTTCTGCTAGACGTGACGGTGATGAGTTTCGATGACAACCAGGCGGCATTTTTGTCATGGGGCTATGACATCTCCGAGTAACTTTTACCCGCCGTCAAAGAGTTCTGCCTGCGGCGACCCTCTCAAAAGTGCAAGTGGCGAATACTTAATCGCGTTCTCACATCCCCAAAGACTGGGCATGTGTGGGACTTCACTGAAGATCAGCGGAGCCTGCAGTCAGCTACAAAACCACGAGTCGCTTCTTGACGGCGTAAATCAAAAGCGAGATTCGATCTGCGACTTCGAGTTTGCGAAAGATAGAGGTTAGGTGGTGGGATACCGTTACCTCACTGATGTGGAGCCGGTCTGAGACCTGCTTGTTTCTCAGACCCCGGCATGTCAATTCGATCACTTCTTGCTCACGCTCAGTAATCGATGCGATCCGGTGTTCATCTGAATCCTGGACTTTGTTCTGCTTGCGCATGAATTCGCCAAGCATATGTTCCGCAACCGCTTGGTCGAACCACAGTCCGCCCTGAGTGACCTTACGAATTGCTTTGGGAATGTAACGGGTTGGCTGTTCGCGCTCGAAAACGCCCTTGATTCCACAGCGTAGGGCCTCCTCGAGAAACTCGGGGTCTCGCCGACTAGTCAGGAGTATCACACGCGTCTCCTGATGTTCCGTACCCAGTCGCCGCAGGATTTCGAACTCTTCCTGCATGAGCTCCGCACTCAACAACAGTACATCGGGTGATTGTCCGCGCACCGCTTCGATCGCGTGTTCACGATCCACGCACTCCGCAAGGATGTGGATGTCGGAGTGGCCGGCCACTGCGCTTCGCAGGCCCGAAAGCGTTAGAGGGTGGTTGTCCGCAAAAACTACATGAATATCGCTCATGGACTCCGTTTGGGAAAATCTCTCCGAGGAAGGTTACTCAGAATTAATATGCGTGCATCTAATCTCAAATGAAAAGCGCAAGTATGGATCGGATTGCAGTTTAGATAGCATGGCGCCCAAAATGGTTGGTTGCCCCTTCATCACGCGTGAGATCCCTTGAATGATCAATACTTTAGCTTTGCGAAGTTCAATATTGCTGATCTCAGGTCTACTTCTCCTTGTGGAAAACCGGGACAACGGAGATGGCTCGATGACAGTGCCAAATGCTACACAATCGACGGCGCTTACGCCGGAACATGCAAAAACGGCCTATGACTTTGTGAACAGCATCGGTGTGAATACCCACTTGAATTACCTGGATCGCAGTTACGGTAATTTCGAGCGAGTCGAAAGAGAACTAAAGTGCATCGGGATACGGCACCTGCGCGACGGCATCCATTTTGCCGATTCCCATCCAGACGGCATTACCTCGACCCGGTGGTCAGCGCTCGGCGCGATCGGGATCAGCTTCGATGCGGTGCTCGATCCCAGAAACTCGCTCGGATTATTCACTCCTGCCAAGCTCGACGAAATCGAAACTGCAGCGGGAGGCGCGATCGACTCGTTCGAGGGCCCCAACGAAATGGATGTCAGCAACGTCGCAGGCTGGAACTCCATTGACAGGACCTATCAACAGGATATCTATCGTGCGGCCATGCTGATGAGAGTCGCGCATTCTATTGCAGTTATCGGGCCATCGATGGCCTTCGCCGCTCACGGTTGGCAAGTCGGGAACATCTCTGATTGGGCCGACTACGGAAATCTCCACCCGTATCCTGCGGCGAAGATGCCTGCAGCGGTCTTATCGGATCAGATTCGGTTGGCCACGGAGCTATCTGGAAGCAAAAGAGTCATGATTACGGAGAGCGGTTACCACAATGCTCTTCATGATCATCATGATCAGCCTGCGGTTTCCGAAGCGGCAGCTGCCAAATATATCCCACGCCTCTTCCTCGAAGACTTTTCTTGGGGAATTCCTCGTACCTACCTCTACGAATTCATGGATGAGGCCTCCAATCCGCAACTCAATGACCTCCAGATGCATTGGGGTCTCATTCGCAGCGATGGCTCAGAGAAGCCGGCATTTATTGCCATGAAGAATCTCATCAGCGAGCTTGGCGATACCGCGGAACCGGCCACCACTCAGGAGCTTACCTACTCGTTGGCGCCGGTCTCTCTCCGCATGCACCATCTTCTGCTGCAGCGGTCCGATGGCCAGTTTGATCTGATTCTCTGGCAGGAAGTGCCGAGCTATGATCCGCAAGACCAGCGTGACCTCGACGTCCAGGCTCAAGCTGTTGTTCTGACTCTTGCTCGCAGAGCACGCGTGATTCGCACCTACGAACCTGCGGCCTCGAGCGGCCCGCTGGAAGTCTACGCAGATATATCGCGAATTGTGGTCAAGGTTCCCGATCATCCGCTGGTGATTCAGATCGCGTTGCAATAGGAGGGCATTTCTTAGAAACGCGCGGCAATGGTCGAGGCGTTGCTCCAATTGCGTTCCCGGAATAACTCGCGATAGACGCTTTCCACTTCACAAGCCATTCTGCTTATGTGAAATGCCTCAATCCCTTTTACTGCCTTGCGCCGCCATACGCGACGAGTCTGCTCGCTCGCCAATAGGCCGCGCAGCGCATCCGCAAGAGCTGGTACATTTTGTGGTGGAACCAGCAGCCCTGCGTGGCCGCCATCCAGAGCTTCCGCCGTCCCGTCGATGTCCGATGCTATAATCGCACAGCCCGCTTGCCGAGCCTCAATCAGAACCAGTCCGAATGACTCGCGCCTTGATGCCAGCACAAAAATGTCGGCGCTGAGCATATAGGTCTGCGGGATTCTTTGAAAACCCTCGAAATGGATGTGTTCGTGCCACCGTGAACCCCGTGCCTGCTGTTCAAATAACAAGCGTTCCGGACCGTCCCCTACCAGGTAGAGATGCGCTTCCTTGAACCTGTCGGCCGCGATCTCGAAGGCGGAAATCAGTTCGGCAATTCCTTTACGGTGATACATGCCGGCGACAGTCACGATGGAAGGTCTGGCGAGCGATGCGCCGCCAATCTGAGAGACGTCAGGCTTACGAGGGCTGCCTAACGTTCGATTCACAACCACCCGGATCTCCTTCCTCGCGATGCCCCGGCCGCTCATGGTTGCCGCCACGGATTCGCTCACGGCAATCACCCGCTCTGCGAGCCCCATCAGAAGAGACTCCCGGTCATGCACATTGTGAAGATGCGCCACCACCGCGAATCGGTATATGCGCCGCCAGAACCAGGCGAACAGTAATCCTGTCCGCATGTGCGCATGGACGATGTCGGGATCAAAGCTAAGAATGTGCTTCCGTAGTAGGAAGAGTGCGCGCAATACCTGCACGGGATGCCGAGACTGATCCAGAGTTAGATGCAAAACGCTCGAACGCTCCAACAGCGGCTCGTATTCTCCACCCGCAGAAGCCACCGCGACTCGGTGTCCTTGTCGCGTCTGTTCGATCGCGAGGTCGACCGCAGTATTCACTATGCCGTTTCCCTGATCTCTAACGTCGTTGAGGATATGTAGAATCCGCATCATGTGTTCTCCTGGCTAGAGCATTGGCACAAATGGTGTAACGGGAAGAATTTGCCCTGGGTGCAGGTGTTCCGTCAAAGAACACCTGCACCCAACCACTCCCACCACATCACAGTATTTGTGAAAATGCTCTAAGCTGCCGCTCTTGCGACGGTCTTCTCCTGTGGCAGATGTGCTCCCGGTACGTCCGCTTCCGTTTCCTGCTCCGCTGTATCCATCTGCGCCAGGATCATGGAAGCAAAGGTCCACACCATAAAGCCCAAAATGCCCAACATCACGCTGTTCAAAAGGCACTGTGCCATAAAGCCCACGAGGATTGCCCTTGCAGCGGGAACGAACGAGTCGGTCCTGCTCCTTCGCATCAACTGCAGCCCAAGGGCTCCCAATCCCGCGCCATAGATCAGCGTACCGATCCAACCGAGTGAATAGAGAAACTCGAGGACGGTGCTGTCGTGGGGACCGATGAAGTCGTCGTCCCCCTCGGTCCCGTGCTCCGTATCAGTGCTGCCAAGGCCCTCGCCGAACGGCTCTTGTGCAATTTGTCTGAACGCATCCCGATGGCCTTGAACCCGCGCGGAAAAACTCACGTCGTTAGTTGGATCGGAGAATGTCCGTATGCGCTCCGATATCAGATCGTTCACTGCGGGGATTCCCATGGTTGCAAGCAGGAACACGGTGCATGCCACCATCGCCGCTGCCAGTCGAAAACGCTCGCGCATTCCCAGTTGGCCGATCAAGACAACAGACCCTGCTGCCAGGCTGAGCCAGGATGCACGGCTCATTGTAAGGATCAGAGCAAGCAAGCCGCATGCGGCTGAGAGTAGCCGCAGTTTCCCTTTAAGTCCAAACAACAGCAACAATCCACAAGTGGTGACGGCCGCAAAGATAGCCGGAGCATTCATCGTGCTGAAGACGCGAACCTTAAGCGCTTCGATGCTTCCAAAAGAGTTCAACTGCACGTTCAGCATCCAGAGGCGATCCCAATCCGGAAGGTTGAAGAATTGGTAGATACCGTATGCCCCGGTGCAGAGAACGCCATAGAGAAACGACCGCTCGATCGCTGTACGAAATTCCTTGTAGAGCCCGCGATGCTGATAGAGAAAGAACCCAAAACATACCGGAACTGTCCAGTTTAGTAGCGCCTGCAGGACATTGAAGAGAGGATAGCGGACGAGTCCGATGAAGGTCCCGTAAGCGATGCCCACCAGCGCGCACACATAGGGCAACGACCTGCGCTCCCGGAGATGCTTGAGCGACGTTAGGAGTGTGAGCACGGAAATTCCGGCTGTGACATAGGGCGCAAGAAGAATGGAACTTGTCGGTGACCAGCCGCTCTGAAAGTCCGCGATGCGGCGCAAAAACGGAGTGATAAACCAAAGCCAGCATACGAGACCCACGTAGAGCGGCTTCGACCGCCAAAAGAGGAATCCGCCAATCACCAAGCTCAATACTGGGAAAGCAATCCGCAACACGCCTGCTTGATTGCCCGCGATACACAGCACCGGCACCGCCGTCATCATCAGCAATGCGCCGGCTGTCTGAGCCTTGTGCTCTCGCACGAGCGTTGACGACGCTACGGGAAAGCTCTCGATCTGCGTTTTCGCGGTCAAGCGGCACGTTCCGATCGCAAATTCACTGCCGTATGGAATAAGACTCTTGCGTCCTCTAGATTAGGAAGAATGCTCGGCGGCTCAACTTTCAGAAAGATCCTGAATCCGCAGTAGATAAACACCAGCCGTGCGACTGTCGACGTGAGCAACGAAACTGCCGCACCGTAGATTCCGTAGCGCGGAATCAGAAACAGCATCATGGGGATACTCAAGGACAAACCCACCGCCTGCAGAATGGTGACGATGCCGGGCCTGCCGAGCGCCATAAATGCCTGGGCCAGAACGAAAGTAGCTCCGGCCAGCACCACTTCGATAACTAGAATCTTTAGAGCCCCGACCGCGCTTACATACTCTTTGCCGTAGAGAACACGCAGCAGAGTGGGACCTGCGGCGCACACCAGAATTCCAAAAAATGCAGTCATCATTCCGCTGATGCGAACCGAGCGGCCGGTCAGCGCAACTACCTCGTCGGGGTGTCGTCCCGCAGCTTTGGGAAACAGCACCATCACGACAGAGTTCTGAAACAGGTTCAGCATGCGCGATAAGCTGAGCACCACAACATACGATCCCATCGCGGATGGGCTCAAAAGGCTTATGACAAGCACCTGGTCAACCTGCAACGCCAAAGTCCCTAAAAGGTCGATCCCATACGACCGGATTCCGTAGCCCAGCATCAGCGTCATGATGTTTGCATCGCAACGCCAATTCTTGAACCCGGTACGGCGTACTCGTGCGTACATTAAACAGAAAGTTGGAACTGACGCGACGACGTACGCGGTCGCAGCAGTGTACGGATTTAAGCGATGAACAGCGAGATATGCCAGTAGTCCGATGAGGGTCGCAAACGGTGTAAGTGTCTGGATAGCATTGGAAGTGGAGAACTCGTCCGAGGCCTCGAGAATCGCACGTCCTGCGAGTGTAGTCGAGCAGATGGGCACGGTGACCAGAAACCATTCCGCCGCACGAACGATCGACGCTGGATACTGGCGCAGCCACCAGGGCAAGATGAACGCAGTGACCACCGCGGCCGCCACTCCTAAAACCGTGGCCATCAGCAAACCGTTCGCAATCAAACGCGGCCTCTCCTCGGGACAATGGCGCAGATGGTAGATGAGAGAGCTTGGCAGACCCAGCGTTGTCACGTTTGCGACGAACAATGGCCACAGAATCATCGCCGCCAATTCGCCCCGCCCTCTAGGCTGCAGTGTCCGAGCCGTGACAATACCAGTCGCAGCCTGCAGGCCAAGGATCGCCACCTTGCTCAGGATGGAGTTCGCCACGGCCCTTGAACCGTGACGGCTCCGCGGCGATCCGGCGGCAAGGTGAGTCGTAGCCACGGGGGAGGATGTGCTCATGCAACTTCCCATTGCGCTGTAGTCTCTTCGATCGCTGCCGGTGACACGCGGCTAAGAAAGCTCAGCAACCGCTGTTTAAAGATAGAAATGTCATAGCGCTGGGCGTTCCTCCGAATCGCCATTGGGTTCCAGCTGTGGTCTTCGCACTCCTCGAGCGCTCGAAGCAACGAGTCGATCGTCTGTTCACGAAACAAGACGCCATTCAATCCTTCCGCCACTGTCTCGGTCGCGCCGCCGGCACCGTAGGCCACCACCGGTCTTCCAGCAGCGTTGATCTCCAACGGCGTCATGCCGAAATCCTCCTCGCCAGGAAAAATCAGTGCACGACACCGGCTGGCGTAGCGATTTACCTCGGCGTCCGAACGGCGGCCGAGGAACGTCACCGTCGGTCCGGCGAACGATTCCAGACGGGCACGATCAGAGCCATCGCCGATGACCACGAGCCTGCGTCCGGTCTTCGTGCATGCTTCTACCGCCAGCTCAATGCGCTTGTAAGGAACCAACCGCGAAAGAATCAGATAGTAATCGTCTATGCTCTTACTTATGTAAAACCGAGAGGTCACGATCGGTGGTTCGATCACTTCCGCCTCAACCCCAAATGCAGACCTGAGCCGCTCGGCCACAATGTGTGAATTCGCGATGTAATAGTCCGGACGCGTCGCTGCTTGCAACTCCCAATGCTTGAGTCCCTTCACCAGAAACCCCAGGGCTGTCTTTGTCGCCCCGTGGAACTTATCGCGTGCCATGTAGTCGCTCGAGCGCCATACCCAGCGCATCGGGTTGTGGCAATAACATACGTGCACTGCGCCCCGTCGTCGCCTCAGGCCCTTAGAGTATCCACAACAGCTGCTCACGATGAGGTCATACTCATCCAAACTCTTGGTCTCGATTGCGAGCGGGTAGAGAAGAAAGTAATGCCTGTACAGCTTTGCCTTTGCGGGGAGCAACTGCATCCATGTCGTCTTTGGATGCAATTCCCGAAGATAGGGAGAAATCCGCTCCGGGACCGCGAACGTTGTGTGAAGGTCAGCCCCCGGAAGTGCTTGGTGGAGCGCTTCGGTCACTCGCTCGGCGCCTCCCATCTGTGCAAGATAGTCTTGGAAAAGCGCGATCTTAGACATGCTGTTCTCCTTGTTCATCTTGAAATCGGGCATTCGAAAGCTGCATGCGCGCGCTCCATGTCGTGTCTGGCCGTGCTGCCACCTCTGCATAAAAGGCATGTAAGTTTGAGAGGAATCGTTCAAGAGAAAACTGTGGACAAACTGTTTCGTAGGCGACTTGCGCCGCTCGCTCAAGCTCGTCATCTCTGTCCGAGAGATCGAGTAACTTCGAAGCCAAAGCGGCCGTGTCGCCGCTTTCGATCAGCCATCCGCTCTCGCAATCCGTAACGATCTCCGGTACGCCGCCAACCCGAGTGGCCAACACGGGCGTACCGCTAGCCATTGCCTCGACAAGCACTAGCCCGAAGGGCTCTTCTCGCGAGATCAGTACCAGAAGGTCTGTGGAACGCAACACTGCGGCGACATCGCTGCGTTCCCCTGTCAAATGGATTCGATCCTCAAGACCCATCCTGCTCACCATCTCGGCAAGCGAGTCGCGGTATGCCGCCTCGTGGGCGAATACTGTCCGGCCGACGATGGCCAGATGCACCTGCGGGGCGAGGTCGTAGATCCGGGAAAAGGCGTCAACCAACTCCCTCAGCCCTTTGCGCGCACAAATCTGGCCTACCGCACAGATGAGGAAGCTCGAGTCTGGTATCCCGAGCTCGCGTTTGAGCAAGGCGTCTCCCGGTTGCTTTCGCGGAAAGCGGCTCAAATCGATTCCGTTGTGGATCACGCGCATGCGCCGCCTGATGAACCGTGAGAAGAACGATGCGCCACAGAAAACTTCAGCGGTCGCGTTCGATGCGGCGATCATCCTCGTCCTAACTGAACTGCAGGCGAGCACACGGATCAAGCTGGTGAGGGGGTGGCGCGGAACAAGATCGTGCAAATGCCATATCACGATTCTTCTCGAGCCCAGCGTAGCTAAGGTCGCGGCCAGACCGGCTCGCAGGGTATTTGCATGCACTATGTCGGGATCGAGACGTTTGATTTCGCTTCGCACTGCCCAAACGACCCTGGCAAAGGAGAAGAGATAGCGCATTAGTTCGGTCGGCTGCCGAGTGTAACGGGCCTCCATGGGCGGTACCACCCTGCAGGTTACCCCGCTGGCTTCGATCGTGTGCCGCAGGTCGCCCTCCTTCGGACAGAGTGCAAATGCCTCGTAGCGTGTGCGATCGAGTCCTCTCAGCATGGTGGTGAGCACTTTCTCCGCTCCGCTGATGCTTCCCGTGTGATTCAGGTAGAGAATCCGTTGCTGAGGAAATGCCATCAGGCCGCGCCCTTTCCTCGAATGACCGCAGGGAAGGTCATCGCGAGAATTTTCCAGTCCAGCAGCAATGACCAGTTGTCGATATAGTGCAGATCGAGGGCGATCCAGCGATCGAAGCTTACATTGCTGCGCCCACTCACTTGCCAGAGGCAGGTCAGACCCGGCTTCACGCTGAACCGGCGCATAAGCCACGCCTCCGAAAACCGGCTAACGTCGCGTTTGTTTAGCGGGCGAGGACCAACGAGAGACATCTCGCCCTTCAATATGTTCAATAACTGAGGCAATTCATCGATCGAGGTCTTGCGCAGAATTGCGCCCACTTTCGTGACGCGCGGATCGGCAAAAATTTTGAACACCGGCCCGCTGTTCTGGTTCATATGCTCAAGCGCGGCCTGCCCCGCCTCGGCGTTCACGATCATCGTGCGGAATTTGTAGATGTGAAAGATGCGCTTATTGAGCCCGAAGCGCTCCTGGCGGAAAATCACCGGCCCTTTGCTCGTGCACTTGATTAGGACAGCGACCGCCAGGGCGAGGGGCGAGAGCAGAATCAATCCACCAAGAGAACCCACCACGTCGACAGTCCGCTTCAGCCGTTGGCGATAGTCGTCATGGACCATCTTCAACACAACGCGAGGGCAGACGTCGCCCTCGCTGCAGATTTGCTTGGTGATAGATGTTTGAAATAGATCTTCGCAATACTGGAGTTGAACGCCGGCTCGTTCGCAGATTGCAATCGTCTCTTTCACTGTGGCATAGTGCGAGCGTGGCGACAGCGTGATCACAACTTCGTCGACCACCTGCCGCATCAATAGATCTTCGAGATCCTTGATCCCGCCCAAAAGTTGGTTCGACTTGCGTTGCGGGCCGATCGGTCGCGAATCGACAAATCCGAGCAGTTTGTACTTCCATTCAGGATGAGAAATCAGCTCCTGGTGAACACGTTGTGCCCGAGGCCCACTGCCAACGATCACGATGTTTCTTGTCTTACGAAAGTGGGGCCTGATGTATAGCTGAAAAACTACGATCGTAACCCGGAGTGAAAGAGCGCTTGAATTTGCTGCCATCCAGAAGAGCAGCGTATTCCTCCAGAAATGACCGTGATGCCACGATGCGGAGATGACTGCCCCCGCGATTGCGGCGCAAACCCCGGTGGAGAGTAGCAGCCGCCCCACAAGCCCCTCCAACGAACGTATATGTTGCCTGTTGTACAAGCCGCAATAAGAAAACGTCGTCCGCCACACGATCCAGCACATGGTGAGAACGATGAAATGCTCTACGGATAGCCTGATTGCGAGCAGTTCGATCAAGCTCTGTCCGGGAGGAATTCCGCTCGCGATAAGCGCGAGGAGGATCAATGCCGCAGTCAGCAGCACTAGATCGGCGGCTCCGCAAAACCTTCCTGAGATCCCTCGCACCGGTCCCGGGGGGGAACTGGTATTCAGCTCGTGCGGTGGAGCGAGCGCGTCTAGGACAGAAAAATCGTTTTCTTGCACAGCTTGCATGGCGAATCCTGTCTCCTTCCGTCAGATAGGCGGAACTGGTGCCTTGCCGGCGAACGGCTATTGGGCGTTTATGGAATTGTGGTGGGGTCGAAGTAGAGGCCGAGGTTGGTGGCCTTCATGAAACGGGAAAGGTGTTCCAACTTGTTGCGGGTGACGAGCAGCATGTCGCCCGGCTCCAGGACGGCGTCTCGCTCTAGATCAGAGGTCTTGTGGACATTGTGGAGATCGAGTTGCCGCACCTCCGCCATTTGTTGATTGACTCTTCGGAACAAAATGACTTTAGTATCGCGCGCTGAGTCTTTGAACCCTCCAGCCAGCATCACCGCTTGGAGGGCCGTCGTATCCTCGCGAAGGTCGATTTTGCCTGGCCGCTCGACCTCTCCCGCAACCACAATGTAGGGGTGCTGAAAGTCCTTGAGAGTAAGATTCAATTCCGGATGGTTCAGCCGTCCTGACGCAATCGTCACAATCTGGTCATGCGCCTGCTCGAGCGTGAGACCGCCGAGCTTGATTTCGCCGGCGATGTCCAGCGATACATACCCGTCTGGCTGAATCGTCGCTGTCTGGTTGAACTCCGGTGTATAGCGATATTCCAATGTGATGACATCGCCTGCATGCAATATGTAACGCGGTCTTTCATGAAGCTGCTGGTCTGCCCAAGACGGTGGAAAACCTAAAACAAACAGGAACGTCGCTATCACGATGGTCTTTATCATATGTCGATCCCTCTTCGAGAAATAGAGTTACCGGACAGACTTATGTCATCCGGTAAATCCACCGGGGAACCGGATAAGTTCTCTTGTTGAGAATGTGACCGAGCACGGTTCCCCGTGCCGCCTCAATCGATTGTTCGGCATGCAAGATCTGATTGCGTCGGGTGCGGTTAGCTTCGACGACGAGGATGACTCCATCGACAAAGGGGGCCAGACTCAGAAGATCACCCGACTCCTTAAGCGATGAGCAGTCGACAAGCGCGTAGTCGAACTCCCGCCGAAGCAACTCGATGCAGTCGCGCCGGTATTGCCAGCTGGCGTCCCATCGTGTGCCTCCCTCTGGCGGCGCCAGGGATGTGTCCATGAGCCCGATCTCGCAGATGTTCGACGGCGATCGTGATAGAGATTGCTGCAGCGTTTCGACCGTAGGTTCGTGGAGTCGCCGAAGAAAGCGGGCGTCAATTCGGGCAACCGACGCGAACTCGCATGAAGCTAGTTCGTGGACCAGGCTTCGCGTGATATAGGTAACGCCTTCGTCCGGATTGACCGAGGTTAGGGCAACCACTGCCCCGAGATCCTCGTTCTCGCGGGGGCGCTGAAACACGGTATAGATGAGCGTGTGATACACAGAGCCTAAAGCCGAGTTCTCGCTGAGAAGTTGCTTCGCTGTCCTCATGGTTCCTATGCCTCCTTCGCGAATGTGCGGCGTGTCGATGGTCGCCGGTTGACCTCCGCGAAACTGTCTTCGGGAGACAAAATGATCGACAGATGACTGGATCGGGAGGGAGGTGTGAGTTGTTTGCTGGCTCCGTCCAGATCAAGAGGCACTGTCGCCAGAAGCGGATAGCGCGAGAGTCTGTCCAAATCGTGAGGAGTGGCCACGGTAGTTCGTCCCATCTCGGCAAAGAAAACCATGAAACCGGCGAGAAAGAGCGCAGTAAAGGTGCCAAGCGCGAAATTGATCAGAGGCTTCGGCCGGAAAGCGGTGATCGTGAAAGTTGGCGCTTGTGCGACGGCGACGTTCAGTAGCTTATTCTCGTCCATCGCGTCCGCCACCTGGGCCTCGTCGCGTTTTTGTGTGTACAACTGGTAGTTGCTCTGAAGCTCGGCTACCTTTTGATGAAGAGTGGTAAAGGCCACGGTGGAGTTCTCGACTCCCGCGAGGTTGTCCTGCAGCTGCGCGATCTGTTGCGCCAATGCGCTACGACGAGCTTTCATTGCCTGACGTTCTGATTCGTTTTGAATAATGGATGATGTAACCATCTGCCATGCCGGGTTAACATCGGAGGAGCGTTCTTGCGACCTCATCTGCTGTGCATTTGCCAGCGCAGACTTCGTGTTGACGATCTGTTGATCGATGTTCTGAACCAACCGGTCATCCGGTCGAAACTTGGTGAGTAGGGAGGTGCGCTGGTTCTGTAACTCGGCGAGAAGCGTGTTCAGACGTTCGACCGAATAATCATTCGGTATTGTTCGCTCTTGGGTAGCTTGACGGTTTGGGATGTGTCCGAGCTGTTGCGTTTGCGTGCCCAGCCGACGCGTGACTTCGCTGACCTGTGCATCCGTATTACGCAGATCGGTTTGCGCGTCTGAGATCTTGCGGTCGAGCATCGCTTCCGTATCTGGTAACGAGACAATATTCTGCTCTTGCTGATAAGCGGTTAATTGTTGTTGCGCATCGTCGAGCTCTTTCTTGTAGCGAGCCGCTTCCGACGCAAAAAAGTGAGCCGTCCCCGCAGGGTGCCCGATCTCTCGATGCTTGGCCAGAAACGCATCGAGCAGTCGCTGCAATGTATCGCGCGCCGTATAGGGATCGCCAGCTGTGTAAGTTACGTGAATAATATTCGATTTGCGGACTAAGCTAATCGCCAAGTGTTTCTTAAAGTACTCGACTGCCTTGTCGTGGTCCCTGAGCTGCTCTCGTGTCCATGTGGTGACAGACCGCTCGGTCCAATGCGGATTAACCACCATATTGGCCAGACTACGGCTACGCAAAACCTCTATCTCTGAGTTGATCTGTTCCTCTGTCACGTCATTTACCGTGACCGTACCCATGGTCCGCTCCGGAGTGATCTGGTAGTTTCCACGTGCATTTGCCACGAGGATATTCATCTCCGATTGATACTGGCGGTGCGTAAGAAGGCTGGCGACGAGAGTTGTCGCGATCGTGATGAGTACAACCGTTACCCAGAGACGGCGATAACGAAACCCCGCTTCCACAAAGGGGCGAATGGAGCTGCTTTCAAGTTCTGTTCCGCTCGCAAGACGCTGCATACGCTTCTGGTCGCTCCTTCTACGGCTCGAAGTGTTCTCGATCTGAGGCGGAAAGATCCGATTCATCGTGCCCAACTTGCTTGGCGGCGGAATGCGGCCGGCAAGCGCCCTTCATCTAGAGATACATGGCGAGGGCCCATGTCGGCATCGGAGGAATATGCCTATTTCTCTGGCAAGGATGTTCCAGAAGAGGAACGCAAAACGTGGCAGGAATTGGCAGGGCGGTATGGCAAATGATTGCCATATGCTTGCGGATGTGCCTGTGTCTGGACGAGTTACAAAAGGCAGTTCGACTTGGATGCAGATTCCAACGAGCACCGCGTCGATCAATTTATCTGCGGGAAATACAAGCAAGGCGGCGAGCCCGTCTATTGTTGTCTCCGAGAAAAGCCTATACAGGCGGTGGCACCCCATCTGCAGATCTCAATCCAAGCAACACCGCGGCAACTCTCTCCTTCAATCAGATTGGCGCGCGCCTGGGCGGCGTCGTTCGTCGCGAATTTGACGTCCAACGGGTCGGCCTCGGTACGGTTGCGGCGCAGTCGGTCCAGAGCGCGTCATAGAACTCATCGGCGCGCGCGATCATCATGGCCTGTAGGGCAGCCAGCTGCCGGTCCCTTGAGTCGAGCGATCGCGTCGCTGCGGATCCCGTGAAGGGCTATGTTCCCAACAGTCGCTGGTCATGGTCGTGGTGAGCAGTGTACTTTGAGACGGCATACGGTTGTTCAGCGAGCGCGCTTCGGAGTTGTTTATGTCGAACTACTTACCAACTCGCGGAAGACCGTGTCCGCCGTCGTCTCGCCCTTCACTGTCTTGTCGATCCCCGCTTCGAAATCGATCCAGCCCTCATTGAATCCATCGAGCATGCTGATGCGCGGTCCAGGATTCCGCATTCCCTGATCCCTGAAGAGCTGAGCCCAGGTATCCCGCTTTACGGCTTGAACTTCGACGGGACGACCAAGAATCGCCGCGAGGCTTTTACAGATGGCGTTAGGCGAGACGCGTACCGGCCCTTCGAGTTCGACAACCCTATGTCCCTCCCAACTCTCCTGAATGAGTTTGGCTGCGAGCCGGCTGATATCAGCGGTCGCCACCATGGGGAACTCCTTGTTGAGGGGTTGCAGGAAGCTATGGATCACGCCGGTGTCACGAGCGGACGCAATGTCCCAGGAGACGTTCTCCAGAAACCAGGCCGGCCGCAGAAAGGTAACGGGTATCTCCAACTCGCCGAAGATCGATTCGCCGATGGTGTGCTGGGAGAGAAGGTTTGTCTGCCTTGCTTGTGCGCCGACTGTGGACAGAGAGAGCACCCTCTTGACCCCAGCGTTTCGAATGGCTTGCCGTAACCCGCTCATGGCTCGAAATACTTCCGTGAAACCCGGCTCGGGGTCAAAGTTGGGAGGCGGCAGCACGAAGACGGCCTCTGCACCTTCAAACGCCGTAGTGAGCGCCTTGGCATCGGTGAATTCCGCAACCGCAAGGGTGCATCCCTTTGCCAACCACCTTTCTCCTTTGCTGCTATCGCGCATGACGGCTTTTACCGCAATCCCTTTAGCGAGCAGATGGTCTGCAAGCTGTCCGCCGATACGACCAGTTATTCCTGTGATAGCGACCATGTACTTCCTCCGAGGCTTCTGACCATGCGGTGCGAAGAAATTACTGGAAAGTGAAGTATGGCTTGCGAGCGGCCCACTAGGTGCTGACGGGATGAAGCGAGAAGTCACAGCCGGAAAGATCGACCGATTGTCCGGTTCGCATGGCTTCGTCGGCGGCGAGCACGATCGACAGGCTCGCGAGACTGTCCTCCAAGTGCGAGGTCAGGTCGAGTTGCTCGCGAATGGCCCGCACGAAGAACTCCTGTTCACGCTGGCAGAGCTCGTCGTGACCGGGTTCGTCAGCTTGCGTTAACCATTCGTCAGAGCGGGCAAAGCTGCCGGACGGCGTCAATTCCGCATGATGCACGCGAATAGCGTTGGAGCGGAGGTGGTCTTCCACCTTGGCCGACGCGCCGTTCGAGTCGGCGTGAATGCTCTGGATCGATGCAGCGCCACGAGGCCCGATCACGTCTTTGACAAAGAAGGCGGTCTCGCTCATCATCGGCCCCCATCCGGCCTCGTACCAGCCCACAGAGCCATCGCTGAAGACGATCTGCAGTTGGCCGTAGTTATACTGTCCGCCGGCTAGGCTCGGGTCGAGGCAGGCTCCGATGGCAGAAACTCGCACCGGCCTGGCTGCGACCATTTGGCACATAACGTCTACATAGTGCACGCCACAGTCGACGATGGGCGAAGCGGAGGCCAGCAGGCTGCGGTGCACCTGCCACGCCGCGCCGGAACTCTGCTGGTTAAGATTCATGCGCATAACCAGTGGGCTGCCCAGCGTTCGCGCGATGCCGATGAACTTCTGCCACGTCGGATGGTGGCGCAGAATATATCCGACGACGAGTTTCCTGCCCGCGCGCTGCGCCGCCTCAACCATGCGACGGGCGCTTTCCGTATCAGGGGCCAACGGTTTCTCCACAAAGACATGACACCCGGCTTCGATCGCGGCGAGCGTGAGAGCTTCGTGTGTATCCGGATAGGTGGAGATGCAAACCGCATCAGGCGCGAGACTCGCCAGGGCAATGCCCATATCGTCGAACAGCGGCACCTGGAGCGAAAGGTTCTTGGCAAGATGGTGTTTGCTTTCGCCCCGCGATACCAAGCCGATAATCTCCACTCCAGGCATGTTGTGAAATGCGCGTGCATGCGATGCACCCATGTTTCCGCAGCCGACAACAAGAATCTTCAACGACCCGGTATGGTCTGTCTTCCCAAGCATTGTGTACGTACCCCCAGCGGATTTAACAAATATCTCCCCCATCATAGTAGCGCGCTCGTCCCGGAGCCAGCTTCGGTCAACTGAAACTAGTTTCGATGAACCGAATCTGGCCGCCACAGTCACCGTCTGAAATCACCGCCCTTAAAGAGGATCAAGTGCCCACTCTGGCAAGCAATAGGCCGTCTCGCCGCGTCGTTGCTATGCTAGAGAGCGAAGGCTAAGGTGACTATCTGAAATTGTTTGAGACAAAGGAGCAGAGGTAACGATATGGCCTCATCGAACGAGCGCGCAGTGCTTGCCGGTGGTTGTTTCTGGGGGATGCAGGATCTGTTGCGTCGGTATCAGGGCATCATTTCTACGCGAGTTGGATATACCGGCGGTAAGGTCGTGAACGCTACCTATCGCAATCATGAAGGTCATGCCGAAGCGATCGAAATTGTCTTCGATCCGGAGAAGATCACCTACCGGCGGCTTTTGGAGCTCTTCTTCCAGATCCATGACCCAACGACAAAGAACCGCCAGGGAAACGATACCGGATCCAGCTATCGTTCAGCGGTCTTCTATACGACTGAGGAGCAGAAGCGGATAGCGGAGGACACAATCGCTGACGTCCATGCTTCCGGACTGTGGCCGGGCAGCGTTGTGACCGAAGTGGCGCCGGCAAGTGCATTCTGGGAGGCCGAACCGGAACACCAGGATTACCTGGAACGTGTTCCCAACGGATATACCTGCCATTTCATCCGGCCGAATTGGATTCTTCCAAAACGAGCTGTCTGATGGTCCTTGGAAATTGCTTCGCGCGATGCAAACGGAGTGAACCGCAATCCCACGATGTTCACATCTGGGGCGACAGGATAAGGGAAGTCCTGTCGCCCCCGCAAACTACTCTTTGTCGGCGACACTCTTCAACTGGGGCATGGTCGTTCCTGTGCTCAGTGTCATAAGCCCCGCTTCCGCGTAGGTCCGCAGTTTCTCCCGCGTATCCATAATGTCGAGGTTCCTCATCGTGAGTTGGCCGATGCGATCACGCGGCGAAAATGTCGATTCACCCTTTTCCATCGTCAGACGCTCAGGCTTGAACGTTAGATTGGGAGAGACCGTGTTCAGAATAGAGTAGTCATTTCCCCTTCGAAGCTCGAGCGTGACCTCGCCGGAAATAGGTTTCGCTACCCATCGCTGCGCACTCTCACGGAGCATGATGGCCTGGGAGTCGAACCACCTTCCCTGGTACAACAGGCGGCCGAGTTTCCTGCCATTTTCACGGTATTGCTCGATCGTGTCTTCGTTGTGAATCCCGGTAATCAGCCGTTCATACGCGATGTAGAGCAACGCCAACCCTGGCGCTTCATAGATCCCGCGGCTTTTTGCTTCGATAATCCGGTTCTCGATCTGGTCGCTCATACCGAGTCCGTGGCGTCCGCCGATCCGGTTGGCCTCGAGCAGCAACTCTACGGAGTCAGTGAACTGGGTTCCGTTCAGAGCCACGGGCCAGCCTTCTGCAAACGTGACAGAAACCTCTTCGCGCTTTACCTCGACATCGTCGCGCCAGAATGCCGTTCCCATGATGGGCGCAACAATCTTCATGCTGGTGTTCAGATGCTCCAGATCCTTCGCCTCGTGGGTGGCGCCCAAAAGATTCGAGTCTGTGGAGTAGGCTTTCTCGGCGGACATCTTGTACTCAAAGCCGGATCTCCGCATGAACTCGGACATCTCTGCTCGGCCGCCAAGCTCCTCAATAAAGGTTTCGTCAAGCCATGGCTTATAAACCTTCAGGTCGGGATTCACAAGAAGTCCGTAACGGTAGAAGCGTTCGATATCGTTGCCTTTGAAGGTGCTGCCGTCGCCCCAGATGCTGACGTCGTCTTCTCTCATGGCAGCCACCAGCATGGTTCCGGTCACAGCGCGGCCAATGGGGGTGGTGTTGAAATAGGTCACGCCGGCGGTTGAAATATGAAAGGCGCCGCTTTGCAGCGCGGCCAATCCTTCCCGCACCAGTTGTGCGCGGCAGTCGATCAGGCGTGCCTTCTCGGCGCCGTACTCAAGAGCCTTGCGGGGAATCTGCTCGTAGTCAGCTTCGTCCGGTTGGCCAAGATTCGCAGTATAGGCGTAAGGCAGAGCGCCTTTCTGTTTCATCCAGTGGAGCGCTGCGCTTGTATCGAGGCCACCAGAAAACGCGATTCCGACCTTCTGGCCGGCAGGGAGATGTTCGAGGATATTAGACATTGAGCAGTACGGCCCCTAGTGAAAGATTCGACAACGAGTTGAACAAACGCCGAATTCATTCTACGCGGAAGCCCATAGACACATCGTGAGCGGGGACCCGAAATCATCGCCTGCCATGACCCGTCGATCCGTCGCAGCAACTCCACGCAGGTTCACTTTTGCAGGGTTTTACCAACTCCCTGAATTTCATGCTGGGTTGAATATCCGGGTCATGGGTCCCCTATAGCCCCCCTTCAGCTCAGTTCCGCGGCTGATTGAAGAAGACCGCGAATATAGCCGTAGTCGAAGGCGAAGGACTGCAACTCGGCGTGATCGTTCGCGGCCTGCGGGGCATGGTCGGGCATCAGCATGTACTTGTAGCCCACCTCTATGTAGGTCTGCACAGCTTTTACAAAATCCACGTCACCGTTATCCGGATAGGTTTCGACAAAGTCGCTCCGGTGACCGCGAATGTTGCGGAAGTGGACGTTGAAGATCTTGTCGCGTGAGCCGAAGTAGCGAATCACATCGAAGATCTCAGTACCAGGGTTGGCAAGCATCTCGGAAACGGTGCCCTGGCAAAAGTTGAGCCCGTGATAGGGGTTCTCCTGAATCTTGATGAAACGCTTGAGGCCGTCGACCGTACCCAGAACACGCTCCACCCCCTGATAACCCGGAGAGGGAATGCTCGGGTCATCCGGGTGCAGGGCCATGCGAATCTTGTACTCGCTTGCCACGGGGATGACACGATCGAGAAAGTACGTAATGCGCTCCCAGGCGGTGTCCGCGCTCACCACGCCGGCACGCGTCAATGGGGTCGGTGGTTTCGCTTCAGAGAGTTTCCAGGTGCTGTAGCTCGAGTCTCCGCGTCCCGGCGTGCGTTCGATGCGCACGTCTCCGACCAGCTGCAGGTTGTACTTGATAGCGGGAACACCGGCCGTGGCGCAGTTTTTGATAAGCGTGTTGAAGTCGTCAATGTCGCGATCGCGCTGCGGGCTCTCGCCCAGCATGATCGACGCATGCTTGTCCTCGTCGACCGAAATGGAAGCGAGAAACGGCGGTGTGGTCATATCGACCTGGATGCCATTCGCCGAAGCGATATCCTGCATGCGATGCAGTTCCTCCACGGTGGCGTAGAGGCGTCCGTCCGCAATCACCGGATAGCCGCAGATGTTGCGTACGCCGTAGCGGGAGAGATACTTCAGGTGGGTGTCATTTGTCGGGGCGCTCTGGCAGCCAAGCTTCATTAGCACCGGCTTCTTTGCGTGGGTTGTGGTGGTGGACGCAGCGAGAGACTCGCCGGTGTTGAGCGCACATGTTGCTGCTGCGGCGGCTGCTGCGGAACTAGAGAGGAATTGCCGGCGGCTGGTGAGGAACTGCGTCATGCCTGTCTCCTGTGATTACGAATGAACTTTTCTATTCAGCCCTGCGGCTGGGGGCCCCGTAACTCCATCTCGCTCCCTGCCAACAGAAAGGCTCCAATACCCTTGGCATCGTTGCTAACGATCGGAGCATGCAGATAGTAGCCGGGGCTCCCGTCATCTGCGGCAGTGGCGCCAAGAGCAATGTGCGTGACGGTCCCGGTGATCTCCACTTGTCCCGGCTCCGGGGTGCGCACAAAACGAATCTGAATGGCCTTCCACGCGCGCCGGGCGGCCACGCCATAGGGACGAGGGAGATTTCCCAAGCGCACACTTTTTTGGAAGGCGTAAGTAAACATAAGCGCGGAGGAAGACTCAACGGAATTTTCTTTCGCTCCCGGTTCATCGAGAATCTGATACCACAGGCCAGTGCGCGCACCCTGCGCCTTCAAGACTGCCGAAGAGGCCCGCTGCAGCATGGCCAGCAAGACCGCGTGATGCGGATCAGACTTGGGCACGTAGGGTAAGGTATCCGCCAGCGCCATCAGATACCAGCCCATGCCGCGAGCCCACAGGCTGGCCGAGGTCCCCGTGTTTTTGTTTGCCCAGGGGATGCTGCGCGACTCGTCCCACCCGTGATACATCAGCCCGGTCGATGCATCCCGCGCGTGCTGCTCAAGCAGCGAGAATTGTTTTACCACGTCGTCCAGATCCTGCGGCTCATGAAAGATGGCCGCGTACTCCGCGTAGAAGGGCGCCAGCATGAACTGATCATCGATTAGCATCAGGTCCGGCGTGGCCTTGGCGTGCCACACGCCTCCTGCGGGGGTGCGAGGTTGAGCGGCAATCTGCTGGCGCAGCGTTTTGGCGGCCAGGAGGTACTTTTCCTGATGAGTCGCCTGATACAGCGTCAGCAACTCACGCCCAATAAGGATATTGTTGAGTGAATAGGCCTGCAGGTTGTAAGTGTCGATGGCGCCATCGGGCCGCACCAACTGCTCGACGACATGTTGCAGGTAGTTGAAGTAGACGGGCTCCCTGGTTGCGCGCCAAACCGAGTCCATGCCGCAGAGCACGATGCCCAACTCGAATCCCCACACGGCAGGCGTGCCTTTCGGGCCGAGCCGGCCATCAGGCCAACGCTCCATGGCCTCGTTCGCCACGCGAATCGTCACGAGTCTGTTCGTTTGTGCCTCCGCCTGTAGTAAGGAAACGCTGGCCAGTAGCAGAGACACGATTGCGGTCGAGCGAAAGCAGGTGTCGGCAAAAGATCGGGCCATGGCAAAACCTCTTACGCAACAGTGTTGGAGCGATTTATGGTGTGCGAGCCGTGGGCATGCACACCATCGGTGTGCAGACCATGAATTGCGCGGCCTGCGGCAGCGAGTGCAGACTCAATCGCGGCGCCAATGCTGAGAACCCGGGCATCCTGCATGGCTAATCCTGCGATCGTCAGTCCCACTGGAGCCTCGCCCGGCATATGGCATGGGATGGAGAGCGCGCAGCCATCAAGGAAATTAATCACACCGGGATTACGCAGCATGGCCGCGTTGGCCTCGAAGTAGACGGCGTCGTCTGCTGCCAGATCAGCGATGTATGGAGCGATACGAGGAACGGTAGGCATCAGGATGGCATCGTATCCGCTGAAAGTGAGGACTGCGTCGGCAATGATCTGCCGCCGCGCCTCAAAAAGGTCAATGTAGTCCGCGGCTGTCATCTCTTTCCCACGCAGAATGCGTGAGGCGACGCGCGGGTCGTAACGCGACGAGTCTTTCTCGAGCAGAGAGCGGTGCCAGGCATAGGACTCCGCGGTTGCGAATCCTCCCTTCTGGTTGGCGATGGGGATCTTGTCCAACGACGGAAAGGTTACGTCTTCCACCTGCGCACCGAGACGCGAGAGCAGCGTAACGGCAAAGGAAAAGGCTACACTGACGGGTACATCGACGCCATCCAGCACATAGCCTTGCAGCACGCCGAGGCGAAGGCCGGCGAGGCCGGTAGGGCGCAGCGGCTGCGGATCGATCCCAGCCAGAACTGCGTCGATGCGAGCACAACAAGCAACCGTGGGTGCGATCGGGCCGATCGAATCAAGCGTGGGGGAGAGAGGTAACGCTCCCTCCAGCGGAACGCGTCTGGCGGTTGGTTTGAAACCGGTGAGACCGCAGAGAGCAGCGGGAATGCGCACCGAACCACCAGTATCGGAACCAATCGCGGCGTGCGCCATGCCATCGGTCACCGAGACGGCTGCACCTGAAGAAGATCCTCCCGGAATCCGTTTGCCGGGCCGGTCGTAGGGGTTGCTCGGCGTGCCGTAGTGCGGATTCAGACCGAGACCGGAGAAAGCGAACTCCGTCATATTGGTACGGCCGATCAGGATAGCGCCGGCCGCGCGTAGCCTGGCAACAGCAAGCGCATCGCTGTTGGCAGCGGGAGCGCCGGTCAGGAGTAGGGAACCAGCCGTCGTCGGTTCGCCGGCAACATCAAACAAGTCCTTAATCGAGACGGGCAAGCCGGCGAGGGGCTCCGCAGTGCGCTCGTTAGCCGTGCGCTCGACATCGAATTTCTTCGCCGCCTGGCGCGCGCTATCCGTATAGACGCGGGTAAACGTGCGCGCTCCTTCCCCTTGAGCGTCGTTGGCTGCATGGAGACAGGCCTCGACCAGATCGCTGCTGCGAAGCTTGCTGGCAGCAAGCTTTTCCAGGGTGCTGTCTATGGGCGTCAGCGTCGTCGGCATCATCGTTACTCTGGGCGCTTCGCCGGTTCGTCGTAGATGTGAACCTCCAGCAAGAGGCATCCGTTCTCGGATTTGAACGGACCATGCAAGGTGCCGGGTGGCCGGCATGCGTAGGTGTTTGGCGGGAAGCTCTTGCCCCCATTGCCATGTTCATCGTTGCCGACGATTAAGTCGCCGGAGACGAGATACACTTCCTCCCAGTAATCGTGTACGAAGGGAGCGGTGGTGTACACCCCGGGTGCGAAGCGCAAATGCCGGGTACGGAAGCCCCGCTTGTTCTTCTCATCCAAAAAACCGGTCAGTATCTGTTGCTGTATCCCTTGGGGATACCCCGGTGGAGTCTCCCAGCCGGTATTGAGGTCGACGGTATAAAACTCTTTGTGTTCTTTTTGAATCGCCATCTGTCTGCCTTCAGTCGTTGTAGGGAAGCGGTCGCACTCGGTACTGGTGGTGCAGGATACGGTTTCGCACCGGGTCTTCCAGCTCCATCTTGAAATCGGTCGCGAAACCCATGGGCGCCAAGAGCGGCATGGTGCCGCAGAACATCGCCGTACCGGCGGGAAGAGTCGTGCCGCCCCCAGTGTAGCGGGCGATAAGGTCCTCCGGCGAAAGCATGCGCGTCACCACGCCTTGCTGGTAAAGCGTTTGCTGGTGATCGCGTGTGATCCAGGAACGAAGCACCAGGCTGTCCCAGTGGTCCTTCATCTCCGCAAACTGCCACAGTTCGCGGGAGACGGGCTTGGGATACATTTGCTTCGATACCGTTACCCCGTAGGCCTCAACCTTGCGATCCGTGTGATCCGAACCTACGCCTACATACATGCCCTGGGGCAGAGAGACGAGCACAAACTCTACTTCGCCGCTGCCGTCCGCACCTGTAACGTCGATCGTGCTCGCGGATGTAAGCAGGTTGGCTCCGACCCGGTAAAAGCAGGGAATATTGCGCGGACGCGCGACTCCGATGGCCTCAAGTTCGGCGATGTGATGCTCGACTGTGGCCACGTCGCGGCCGGTCCATCCGGCGATGACCAGATCATCGATCTCAACCACTGTGGGCTTGCCATGAATGAGAAACTCGATTGCCGGCATCATTTCCTCGTTTTGGTTCTCAGTAGCGATTTCAGCCCCATCCTATAACCGCAAAATCAGAGAGGGAGCCGTCCGGCGGTGGCAGCTTGTCGAACTGACTGCCTGCATACGTCCCATAACGTCCGCGATAGAAGAGAAGTGGATCGCCGGGGCGGCCAAGATGCATCCGGGTCACTTCGCCAAAAAAAGTACGATGATCTCCCCCGTCGATTTCGGCATACGGCGAGCATTCGAGCTGGGCCAGTGCGCCGTCAAAGAGAGCGCACCCGTTTTCCCCTTCAGAGTAAGGCGCCGCATCCCAGGAGGCGGTCGAAGGCCGGGCGAATACGTTCGACAGAGATTCTTGCGTGTGGGCCAATATGTTCACCGCGAAACTCTGCGCCTGCTGAAAGTGGGCGAGCACGTTCGCTGTCTTGCCGAGCGAAAACAGGATCAAGGGCGGGCTGAGCGACAAAGATGCGAACGAGTTCACAGTCACGGCGACGTGTTCGCCTCGATCGGTGCGGGTGCTGATGATGGCGACACCCGTGGCGTAACATCCGAGTACGTCTCGTAAATTGCGTGTGTTGATCGGCGTCATAAAGCGCGTCATAAAATGCCGCTAGCCCTTTGTGCCCTGCAGATCTTCCGCACCCTGCCGAGCTTTCGCGCCCTGCAGGTCATAGGTGGACATGAATTGATCGACCATGCCCGTCGCCCGCGCCCAGTCGCAGGTACGGAAGGCGTGCCCGCGCGTGACCATGTTCGCCCCGGCATAGAACATCTCATACTGCTGGTGTCGCGAACCGAACTCCGAGCCCACCGCGTCCCATGCCAGCTTGAAGAACTTTACCCTGCCGAGCGAATCCGTCACCGGAGAATGTTGCGTCTTTGCGATGTAGCCTGCGATCTCGGGATTGGCAAAGTCATTCGCGGAAGAGGGAAGCATGATCATGCCGCCGCCGGCCAGTTCACGGAGCTGATTGATGAACTTGGGATATAGCTGCTGCGTGAGCACCATCGCCGAGTACAGACGGCGGCCGTCGGGCACAAAGTATTTTCCATAGTGCCCACCGCTGATCTCCATCGATTCGACCATGGCCTCCACCATAGAGGCCTCGGCCGCCATTTGACCAAGAATCTCGCGCACGGCAGGGATGGCAATGATTCCGTTCATCTCGGCAATCTTGCTGGCCACGCCGAGCAAAAAACGCAGCTTCACCATCAGCCGGACCTGGCACTGGTAATTCTGGTAAACGTGGGTGGGAGCCCCATACCACTGGGCCGATGCCATGCGCACGTCGTTGTGCACAAACACCCGGCTCCAGGGGACTTTGACCGATTCAAAGTAGAGGATACTGTCGTTCTCGTCGTAAGCCGAGGAGAGCGGATTGTCGAAGGTAGAGACGGCCGCGGCTTCAAACGACTTTCTGGAGAGCAGCTTCACCCCTTTGGCGTTCAACGGAACTATGGCGGTAACACTGTACTTCTCTTCGCCCGGCTTCAACGGTTGAATAGCGGCGACCATCACCTCGTTTGCCATAGGGCATCCGGTGGCCAGCATCTTCGCGCCCTGCAAGGTGATGCCCGCGCTGTCCTCGTCGACGACACCGGCGGCGGCGAATTCCTCCGCCTGGTCCCCGATGCCTTTGCTGCGATTGGCCTGCGGACTAATGATGGCGTAAGTCAGATAGATATCGTTATCGCGGGCGTACTGGTAATAGTCCGAAAGCGCTTGGCCATACCTCTCGCCGTGCTCGCGGAACAGGTCGAGCCCCATGTACATGCCGGAAAGCGCCGACGCAACATGGTCTGGCGAGCGGCCGAGGAAGCCACAAGAAAGCGTGGCCCAGGCCTCGAGAGCGGTACGACGTTCTAACAGCTCATGGTAGGAGGTGGGAAGCTGCCACATCCGGCTGACGGCTCCGCCCGTTGTGGGAGAACGGAAGGTCATCTTCTTCAGGTTTTCCGGAGCCGCCTGGTAGTCGTACATAGCCGCCATAGACTGGATGCTGGACCGGAATGCCGGATGATCTACATGGTCCTCGACTAGCCGGCCGTCAAGGAAGATCTGACGGCCATCCCGGAGACTGGCGATGTGTTCCTTCCCATTCTTAGGCATAGTCACTCAACATAGTCACTCACGCGGAAGAGCAGACTGGCTCTTTTTCAGCGTTGCTGTAGGATAGGCAGGCTAAAGAAAGTAGTCAAGTAGATTAATTAAGTTTATTATCGACCAACACAGCGAGCATGTATCTCATGGCGGAACCTGCCAACAACGGCGCGAAGGGCGTATCGGGTAAAAAACGGAAGACTGCTCCGTTTCGCATGCCGTTGTCGGCGTCCCTGGTGGATCTTCTGGATGAGGGGGGCAAGACAGATCACCGCTTCCGCCAGTTGCTCTACGACTTCTCCACCCTCGGCGTCTCATTGGAAGTGACGCGGTCCTACCTCGCGTCTCATCTGGGGATCTCTCCTCCGCAATACAACATTGCGATGGTCCTGGCTAATCACCAAAACAGCGGAGGAATCAGCGTCAGCGACGTTGCCAGGCGTCTGCACGTGAGCACTGCGTTCATCACCCTGGAGGCGAGAAGTCTGGAACAGGCCGGGTTGGTCGAGAAGACACCGAACCCGGACGACCGGCGCGGCATCCTTCTGCGGCTGAGCCCCCGCGGACAATCGTTGGTAGAACGTATCGGGCCGGAGCGGCAGATGGTGAACGATCATCTGTTTGGCAGTCTGTCGCAGAAAGACTTTCGCCGGCTCTGCGACACGCTCTCTTCGCTGCTTGATGATTTTGCGTATACCGTCCGTCTGCTCAAGAGCTCGCGCAGCGAGAAGCCGCTCGGTCTCCCGGCGCGGCGCGGGACAGGCCGATCCCGTGGAACCGCGAAGTAAGTAACGGGGCTTGTCGCAGATCCGCCGGGAGTGCTGTAGAAAGACGACCCACATTGGCACAAAAATACGCGTTAACGCGTTAAGTCCCCTTGCACCACGCTGGGGTTCGGGTGTCCTCTGCGTCGTTGGACTGAAAATGCGAATTAAGCTCACTCAGTCTCCTGCTTTGGGTTGCACACTATCGTCTAACTGATTAGATGAAGTCTGGCGGATTTAGTGTTGTTGTTTTGCGGGGACCTCACGCAGGGATGGCTGCTAACAAAACGGCCCCAGCGGGGTGCGACGGTCTCTACTTCAGCTAAAAGCCTGGGTAGTCAATCCGAGCACCCACGAGCCGCCATCTCTTCAACGTTAGGGTATTGTGGCGGTGGCCTCGTTGGAGGCGGTGCTTTCTACCCCGGAGGGGTCTACACTTTTTACGATGTAGTCGTAGGTCAGACTACTCTGAACATTGTTGTCCACATATGTCGTCTGGGTGTTGACCGAGGAGTTCAGCAATCGATACGCGGATTTGCCACCGTCTGACCGATAAACGTTATAGCCTGCGACCGGATCAGCAGAACGACTGGGGGCGTTCCAGGTCAAGGTCACATTATGTGACGCGCTTTCTCCGGCGCCACTGAGGCCGACCATCACCGTGCCGTTAGTTGACGAGTTGCTCTGTATAGTCAGTTGATCCGTCACCGCCCCCGCTGTTGCCGGATCGAACTGCACTTCCAGCGTTAGTGCCAAGCTCGGATCCAGGGTGACCGGGAAAGCAGCTCCCGACGTCGTGAAGCCGGTCCCGCTCAGTGTCGCCGAGTTGATGGTCACGGGCGCCGTGCCCGTGGAGGTCAACGTCACGGGAAGCGTCGATGCCTTATTCACCGTCACATTGCCAAAAGCCAGACTCGCCGGACTGATGGTCAACTGTGGACTTGCGACCACCGCGCCCGTGCCCGTACCGCTCAGATTCACAACCGCAGTACCGTTCGTTTTCGAGTCGCTTTGGATCGTCAGCCGGCCCGACGCCGCTCCCAAGGCGGTCGGATCGAACTGAACATTCAATTTTACTAACTGGTCGGGATTCAACGTAACCGGGAACATGGCTCCCGATATCGCGAAGCCGGTACCACTCAGCGTTGCCGAAGTTATAGTGACCGACGCCGTCCCCGTGTAAGCTAACGTCAGTGGCTGAGTCGATGTCGTATTCACCGTCACATTACCGAAGATCAAACTGGCCGAGCTTATCGTCAATGCCGGTATCGAATTACTTCCATCCGCAACTCTGTTCATGTGGTATCCACAGCCTGATAGCACTATAACTAACAGGCAACAGATCAATATGGTAAACACCTCTGTGCGCAAAACACCAAGTCTACTGATTGGACCGCGCGTGCAGGGACAACATGAATTCAACACCACGGTCACCTCTGCAAACCTGCGTGCTCCCCAGAGAAGATCTTTCCCACAGAGTTCGCGCTTACCGCGCTCTCGATTTTGAAAGATAGCCAACTGCATGCGAACTTCATTTCGTTACTCGAAAGCCGACCATGGCCTCGCTGGTTATTGTAGATCCTCTGCAAGTTGAGGTCGCAGTGGGCCGTCTCCCGTCCGTGGCTCGCGTTTGACGATTCGCAAGTCTTTCATATATTTCAAGTTATGAGGGCGTTGAGCGGTCCTAAGCAGGGGTTTCGCCAGGGAGCGAAGACGCGACGTCCCTTAAAGGAGAGTTGATCAGGAGAACAATTCGACCCCAGGCGGGCGTTCTCCCGCATCGAGCAGCACCTCTTTACAACAGGACGCCCTGTGGAAGCGATGGGAGGCGAATTGATCCTAACCGCGAAATTCCCCGATGGAGCACCCGTAAGGCTGACAGGTTTTGCAGAGATCCAGGATCGATCTGACTTGTGGCATTTGGATCAAACGCCGAATTGTCGCAGGTGATGGTCGACGTGCTTGTACATGAGGATGGCCCACTGTTGTGGGTTGAGCGGGCCGAAGAAAGGGTGCGGATCACTGGTGCAGCACGCGGCGCCCTGACCGAAAAAGCTGTCGATTGCTGCGATGAGCCTGGAGCGCTCGCGCTGTAACTCGCACTGTGCCGGATCCGCTGTGAACAACTCCGGCGATGAAGGCGAATTGCGACGCATTGGCTTGTCGTCGCGGAAGACTAGTGGTTTGATAAGCGGGCCCAGCAAGGTGGCGGGAAAGGGTGCACGCTTCGTCTGGATGGCACCCATCGCCATTTCCATACCAGAGGTGCAGTGAGCGAGAGTTTGAGCGACCGCCATGCTGCCCCACTGCCGCGCGCTCTCAGGACGCAGTTCAAGAATGCGCTGCTTTGTCTCCTCCACCAGAATTGGGTCAAAGAGATTTTTCATCTTAGCTGGTCTCCGTTGCAGGTTCCCGGTTCGAGCACAGTTTGACGCTTATGCGGACTCATCGGCTGCGTTCGCCAGCACGTGCGGCCTCGATCGCAGCGATGTCGATCTTTCGCATCGTCATCATCGCGTTCATTGCGCGCTTGGCTGCAACACGATCCGGGTGCTGCGTTGCCGCCAGCAGCGCTCGCGGGGTGATCTGCCACGAAAAGCCCCAGCGGTCCTTGCACCAGCCGCACATGCTTTCCTGGCCTCCATTGCTGACGACGGCGTTCCACAGGCGGTCGGTCTCGGCCTGGTCGTCGGTAAGGATTATGAAGCTGACCGTTTCGTTGGGGACGAACTTCGGTCCGCCGTTAAGGCCCATAAAATTGCGCCCGCAGACCGTAAATTCAACGATGAGTTCCTGGCCTTCGGGACCGGACGGCGTGTCCGTGGGTGAGGCGGTGGTATTACCCACGTGGCTGTCGGGGAAGGTGGCGGCATAGAATTCAGCTGCTTCGCGGGCTTTCCCGTGGTCGAACCACAGGCAGGTGATCATCTTCTCTGACATTTTGTTCCCTCCTCTCGGCTTCTTAAACTTCGCTGCAAATTCGGCGGCCGTTCTCCTGAAAATGAAGAACGGCTTCGCCGAACGTGAAAAACATCGTGGTTACGATTTCGGTCCCTGCATCAGAGCAAAGTGGCCATCCTGATCGTCTGTGGCCTGCAGGATGCGTGAGCCTCCGGGTACGTCCATGGGAGGCAGAAGCACTTTACCTCCGGCTTCGATCACACGCTTCTGCGCAGCTTCAATATTATCGACGGTGAAGTAGTACTGCCAGTGTGGCGGAATACCTTCGGGTATGCCGGGGCCTTTACGGTTCATCATTCCGCCGGTGTAGAGAGGCTTGTCTGTCCGGAAGGTCTGGTAGGTGCCCATAGCTCCCATGTCGTGCGCAAGGTCCTTCTGCCAGCCGTAGTGCCTGGAGTAGTAATCGAAGGCCTTTCCTGAGTCGTCGGTGAGCAGTTCGTGCCAGCCCACGTTGGCTACTGCCATTTGATCCAGACGCGGCCGAGCCTCTTGTTTGCCGGGTTCAAAGAGCAGGTATTTCACTTTTTGCGGATCGAGCACCACGGCGAAACGGCCAACGCCGGGAATGTTCTGAGCAGGCTTTATTATGGTTCCGCCATCCGCTGCGACAGCCTTCAGCTCTTCGTCGAGCTTTGCCGTGTGGATGTGACCCAGCCACTGGGCAGGGGACACAGGCGCACCCGCACCAGCCCAGGTCATCATGCCGCCAACGTCTTTACCGTCTTTACCGAAGATCATGTAGGTGAAGCCAGGCATGCCGGCGTCCTTGACGTCCCACCCGACAACCTTCTTGTAGAAGCTGACCGCCTTGTGAATATCATTGGTGACAAGTTCGTACCAGATAAATCCGTTTGCCATTGTGCACCTTCCTTTTTGCGATATGTTTCTATCAAGTAAACATCGTCCACATACGCTATCACTGAGAAGTGGATACTGTCCACAAGTACTCCGTTCCGCGGTACACTCTTCTTTGAAAAGACAATGAAAAAGAACGTTCTCATTGAGAAACGCAAGACCTTTCGTCATGGCGATCTGCGCAACGCGCTTATTACAGCCGGACTCGAGATGGCGCGTGTTGGGGGACCCAATGCAGTCATTTTGCGAGAGGCTACCCGGCAGGCGGGTGTCTCTCCCAATGCGGCCTATAGGCACTTTGCCAACCAGTCGGCGATGTTGGACGCGGTGCGATCGGCGTGCATCTCGCAGCTGGCAGCGGCGATTGAAGACGAGATGAAGAAGTGTCGTCCAGGACGCGATCCGCAGGCGTTTGCGAGAAAGAGTCTACGTGCGGTGGGCATGGGGTATCTGGGATTCGCGATGAAGGAGCCCGGGATGTTTCGCACGGCCTTCTCGGTTCCACCGCAGGTCCATTCTCCTGACCCGGCCAATACGGCGTCGATGGGATTGAATCCGTTTCAACTTCTTTCGCTGGCATTGGATCGAATGCGGGAAAGCGGCTTGCTCAGGGGAAAAGATCGCGAAGGAGCGGAGTATCTTGCCTGGTCAACCGTGCACGGGCTGGCACTTCTGGTACTTGAAGGGCCGCTGCAGGCGATGCCGCCACAGAGGGTGCTGGCGCTGGGTGAGCGGCTAGTTGTCATGGTTGAACGTGGTCTCAGCTAGATGCATTAAGCCGGTTAGAGGAGAACCCGCAACACTGTACCCAGCGAAATCCTTGCCGGACTGGATTTTTTATCAAGAAAAATCCAACCTCACGAATGTTGTTCGGGTATATCTATGCGGGTTCAGCTCTAGTACTGGGAAACGATAGGACAGTCCGAACCAGGATAGACCGGACGTTTACCTGTGTTTGAATGATCTTGACGTACCGGTAAACGTCCGGTCTTTCCCCAATCTTTTATTGACGCATTACCGAGCCAAAGTTCCAGTTCCGTCTGACGAGGAAACTTGCAAATGGATGTCTGGCCACGCTGCTCAATCGTTGGTCTTGCCAAAGGAACGGGGACAGTTCAGAACCCTAACTCTTCGCCCGCTCGGATAACCTAGCCCACCGAGTCAAGGGGAATCTCCGCTTCCCCTTGACTATTACCTATCATAAATGTCCCGCCAATTCCGATTTCCCGCCCCGTTGCCTCCCTTGAGTGCCAATCATCATTGCCCGGAAGAGCCCGTTGTCTGGTGGTGTTTTTTCGCAACAGGAGTAAGAATTTTCCCACATACTTTAACATCGACATTGCAGCCACCACACGCATTGCTGCCATGAGTGCAAGACAAATTGGCAGAAAACCCGAATTGTTCGACCGTGTTCCCGCCAACTTGTAGAGCCGTAAGGTTGATCGGTCGAGTAACCGCCCATCCCTTGCGCTCGCCGACAAGTCCGGGGCAAGCAGCTTCGTCTCCGCTCATGGCTAAATGGAGCCCGCGAGGAACATCTGCATTTGTAAGATCGCACCTAGCGTCACTTCCGCCCCCCGAACATTTCAGATTGCTCTGCTGATATTTCGGATCGAGCCCGATACCCACTGGAAACGCCACTGTCTTGGTTTCATGTTCGTTCTCTGCGTTGGTTTCATAATGCAATCGTCCCAAGTACTTCAGGCCCGCTGGACATTTGTTGTCTTGTGCCGCCGCAGACGTGACGAGGACTATTGCAATTATGGCTGCGCTTAGGGTTTGTAAACATGTTTTCATCGGACTCCCCCTGACGTGAGAATTTGTATCTTTGTAATGTGCCGAGAATACGAAGCGATGGGAAGGGTCTCACGCACGTCCCGGATTCTCAATCAGAATCTGCAGAGGTAATATCCCCCATTCGTGCCATGTAGTAGATGTCTTTGGTTATGTGTATACGGCCGCTTTAAGTATGAAAATCCTTGACCTCAAAGCAAGCTGGTGAGAATCAAACGAGTGACAGATGACAATGACACTTTAAAAGTAACTTGTAAAGTGACAGGTTCACTCCACTACGTCCTGGGCTACTGTCAGCCGCCCCTCCGGGGCTACGCCGGTGCAGGTCGGGGCTGTTCGGTTGTGGCCCGGGTATCGTCGTATGCGGTGCACAACGGCAGGAAAATCCGGATCGTTGTTCCATGATCGTTCGGGCTGGTTTGACTCGTATTGCTGATTTGGCCGCCATGTCCTTCGACGAATTGCTTGGTAACGAAAAGCCCGATCCCTGTCCCAACCGTGTAGCGGGTCGTAAAAAAGGCCTCACAGACTCTGGGCAAGTCTTGCGATGCCTACCCCATTGTCGGAAACTGTCAATGCCAATCCGCTGGTAGGTTGGTCGGTATCCTCAACGGAAACGGATAACTTTCCGCCGTTCGGCATCGCATAGATCGAGTTCGCAATAAGGTTGGAAATAACCTGCATCATTTCGCCACGGCGCACGACGGCTTTGCGCACGGACTGAAACGATGTTCTGACAATGATCCCTGCTGCCGCACAACGCGGCTCGTAGATCGTAACCGCATGTCGCGCAATCTCACTGAGTGAAGCTGAGTTTACAGCAGAGTGCTCGCGATAGTAGCCGAGGGTCTGCTTTGCGATGTGAGAGACCCGCTTAAGCTCTTCTTCTGCGGTTGCGAGGTAGTTGAGACCTTCCTCATCGCTAATTTTGGCTCGAAGCAGATACAAGAGATTCATAACGGCTTCGAGAGGATTGTTAATTTCGTGCGCGATGGTCGCGGCCATGCTCCCGGTCGCCGCAATTTTTTCTGCTTGCAAGAGAGTTTTTTTTCAGCGCGCTTGCGATCGGAAATATCGCGCAAAATCTTGGAGGCTCCGATGACACCGCCATGTTCGTCTTTAATCGGAGAAACGGTGACCGAGACATCGAGAAGCCGGCCGTCTTTTGCAAGCCGAACCGTTTCGAAGTGTTCCACGCGACGGCCGCCCCGGATGCTGTCGATGATTCTTTTCTCCTCATCCTTGAGATCTTCAGGGATAAGCTGCAAGATCGACTGTCCGACGATCTCGTGGGCAGTGTAACCAAAGAGACGGCTCGCCGCAGCGTTCCAACTCAAGATGATCCCGTCGAGGTCTTTGCTGATAATGACATCGTCTGAGGAATCGGTGTGAAAGGAATCATGCCCCACAAGCAAGACTCAATGCTTGAGTATGCGGCGAGTCCTAAGGATGTATTCGGCCTGAAGGTCAACTTTGTGAAATTAAAGGAACAGACGGAGCAACCACTTACCATCGATGTAGTAGTTACTTCGTCCGTCCCCCCGGCTCCAAAGCGAGACGGGCTAGAGCACCCGCTCGATCCGCACACTACGGCAGTCCATTTCGTAGTTGATGTCGACGATGGGCGGACGGCAGAAATGCCATGTGAGCCCCGGGCCGGCGGCGCCGCGACGGACGATTTCGTCGGCCAGGAACGGATAGAGGTCGTATACCGTGTAGACCTGAGCAGCCGTAGCGTCCGACCAATGGAAGCCGAGAGCCGCCATGCGGCGTTCCATTTCGCCCAGCACATAGTGCGCCTTTTCGCGCAGTCCGTCTGCGCTGGTGTCACCGCGCCGAATGATCTCGATGCTCTTGCCCTCGATCGCCTCACCGCTTCCCGAATTCACGAAGGACGGCCGCGCACCCTCAACCTTGGTCGTGAACGAAAAAGCGTGAAACGACGGCTCGGCCGGCGGATTCATTTCGGGGCAGACATTGCTGCGCGCCACCGGATTCATACTACCGTTGTAAATGCCCCATTTGCCCAACGTCACCACGTAGATCTCATTGAAAGCGCGGAACCCCTGCTCGGTGAAGGGCGCCGGCGAGCGCAACTCGCAGGCGCACAACGCCGTCAAAGGGCGGCCGGCCTCGGTGAGGATCTGCTCGATCCTGCGGAACCCCTCTCTTAATGGCACGAGCGTGCGAAACGTGATTCGTTGAATTTCATAGCCAGGGAGAGCCGCCACACCGGCGGAATATTGAAACACTGCCGGAATGAATCGATAACCACCCGGCATAAAATCGGTCGTGCTCGCCATATTGGATCCTTCACTTGTGCGGGAAGCCGCCTTCGCAACCGGACGCTGCTGTGCTGCAGCGGGAAGCGCACCCATGCCGAGACCGGCGGTGATGGTGGCAGCCTGTCGGAGAAATTTGCGCCGGTCAGAGGACATGGGAACCCTTCCACTCTACCGCAACACGTCGCGCTGTAGCGCAAACTCGGTTTACTCGCCGGTCCCGTTCGTCTCAGCTCAGGTGTGCATCACAGCAGTCTGTCCCTTTACGTCCGCAGCCATGAAGGTCAGAAGAGCCTGAGCCGTAGAGGTCGAGGACGCGGGATTCTGTCCAGTGATCAGACGGCCATCCGTGATGGCAAAAGGCTGCCAGTCCGCCTTCTTCTCAAAAATGGCGCCGAGGCGCAGCAATTCGTCTTCCACGAGGAATGGCACAACGTGGGTGAGCTTCATCTCTTCTTCTTCGCCATTCGTGAAGCCCGTTACCTGCTTGCCCTTCACCAGAGGCTCGCCCTTGTACTTAACATGGCGCAGTACCCCGGGTGAGTGGCAGACCAAGGCAATGGGCTTGCCGGAGTTGTAGAACGATTCGAGCAAAGCGATGGACACCGGGTCCTCCGCGAGATCCCACATCGGGCCGTGACCGCCCGGGTAGAAGACCGTGTCGAAATCTTCCGCTTTCACGTCCGCCAGCCGCACGGTGTTAGCGAACGCTTTCTGCGCCTCCGCATCCTTTTTAAAACGGATCTGGGCGGGCGTCTGATTTTCCGGCTTATCGCTCTTTGGATCGATTGGAGGTTGCCCGCCCTTGGGTGAGGCAAGAGTCAACTGAACCCCGGCGTCCCGGAAAACGAAGTAGGGAGCCGCACCCTCTTCCAACCAGAAACCGGTTTTGAGGCCCGTATTGCCGAGTTGGTCATGCGACGTGAGCACCATCAAGATTTTCATGTTTCCTCTCCTTAGGTTTCGCTGTGCAGGCCCCGATTTAATCGGTCTCACGGTATCACAGCCAAAAGGCCGGGCGCCGGGCAATGAAAACGGTTTCACGCTTGGCTTTAGGTACGAGGCGGACTTCGCCAACCCAGTCAACATTGAGAATCTCGCCGACCCCAATACGAAAATCAACAGCAGCTCGTTCGGTCTGATCTCGGCTGTGCAAAGTGCCGGGCAGGCGGGGCCACGAACCATCCAGATGTCGCTTCGACTATCCTTTTGAAACATTTCGCAATTACCGTGGTCTGGTAAGGGTTTAATCGGGATGGCGGGCGCGGTTTGCGCCTGCCACCCGATTCTGGCGCCCTCAGGAGGAGCTTTCTCGATGTCGCATTCCAAAGCGGATGTTGCAATTGTAGGCGCGGGCATTCTTGGGCTGGCCCACGCTTACCTCGCCGCGAAGGCCGGTAAATCGGTCATTGTGCTCGAAAAAAGTCAGCGCGCTTCGGGCGCCTCGGTGCGCAATTTCGGCATGGTCTGGCCTATCGGTCAGCCCGCGGGAGCCATGCTCGACCTGTCTTTACGTAGCCGCGAGCTGTGGCTGGAGGTGCTTGGCCAGGCGCGGTTGCCTTACCGCGATACCGGCTCACTTCACCTTGCCTATCGAGCGGATGAGGCTGTCGTGGCTCAGGAGTTCTCCGCGTTAGGTCCCAAGTTAGGGTATGCATGCTCCTGGTTAGAACCTCGCGAGGTGCTTGAGAGGTCGCAGGCCGTCCAGCCGGAGGGGCTTGCCGGGGCGCTGTGGAGCAGCACGGAATTTACTGTCGATCCGCGGAAGATTCTGCAGGCGCTGCCCGGTTTCCTTGAAGAGCGGTACCAGGTGCGTTTCGTCTTTGGGACCGCGGTCACTTCCATCCAGCATCCCGTTCTGCACGCGGGCAACGGAACATACCAGGCCGACGCCATTATCGTGTGCAGCGGCGATGACTTTGAGACCCTTTATCCTCGTCACTTTGTCGAGAGCGGTTTGACCCGCTGCAAATTGCAGATGATGCGCACCGCTGCCCAGCCCGGTGGATGGCAGCTCGGTCCCTCGCTGGCCGCTGGGCTCACCCTGCGTTTCTACCCCGCTTTTCAAGTCTGTCCTTCGCTACCCGCGCTCAGCCGCCGCATCGCCGAAGAAACGCCCGAGTATGACCGCTGGGGCATCCATGCGCTGGTATCGCAAACCGCCGATGGGGCTCTCACCCTCGGCGACTCGCATGAATACGGGCTCGCCGTCGATATCTTTAACAAGCAGGGAATTGATGAGCTGATTTTGGGTTACACCCGGCAGTTTCTGCGCGTCCCCGATCTCAGCGTGGCCGAGCGCTGGCACGGCGTGTACGCCAAGCATCCGGACAAGCCGCTGGTGGTGATGCAGCCGGAAAGCGGCGTGCGGATTGTTGCTTCGCCCGGCGGATCGGGAATGACGTTATCCTTTGGAGTGGCGGAGCAATCTATGCAGGAGATGGGATTCATTCATGAGTAACAACAGAATTCCCGCTGTCTTTCTCGACTGGGCCGGAACGGCTGTCGATCACGGGAGTGTGGCTCCGGTGATCGCGCTGGAAGACGTCTTCAGGGAATTCGGCATCGTTGTGCCTCGCTCTCTGGTCCGCAGGTACATGGGGCTGGCCAAGAAGGACCACATCCGCGAGATGCTCGAAGCGCCGGAAGTGAAACAGCAATGGATCGCCGGGCGCCAGGAACCACCGAGCGAGCGGGATGTGGAAGCCTTATATGCAAGGTTCGAGCCCCAGATGATGGAGGCGCTGACCGGCTATGCCACGGTTATTTCCGGCGTAGTGGAAGCGGTGGAGGCGATGCGCGCCCAGGGTATGAAGATCGCCGGTACTACCGGCTACACACGGCCCATGCTCGATCGCTTGCAGGCCCTCGCCGCCGAGCAAGGGTATCGCACCGATCGCTCGCTGGCGCCGGAGGATGCGGGAGGCGGGCGTCCTTTCCCCTGGATGTGTTACCGGTTGGCCATGGACCTGCGCATTTACCCGCTCTCGGCCTGCGTGAAGATCGGCGACACCGAATCCGATATAGCCGAAGGCCGGAACGCCGGCATGTGGACCATTGGGGTGACCCGCACTGGCAACACGGTCGGATTGGCGGAAGCCAGTTGGTTGCAACTTGAGCCGGCAGAGCAGGAGAAGCTTCTCGCTTCGTCGGCGCGCGAGCTGCATGCGGCGGGAGCACACTACACGGCGGAAACCGTCGCCCACACGCTCCCCATCCTGGACGAGATCGCGCACCGGATCGCGGCCGGCGAGCGTCCTTAATGCAGACCGCGCTCCCTACTTCGCGGCCTCGCCTCACCCGCCGGCATGTGCTGACGGTCACTTTGCTTTTCCTCGGCTATGCCGGTTACTACTTCTGCCGCTCGGATTATTCGGTCGCCCTGCCGCTGATTCTCGCCGAGCAGGTGCGCAAAGGCACGCCGGCCGATGTGGCCCAGATCCGGCTAGGCTCGATCGCGTCGCTGGGCGTGCTGGCCTATGCCATCGGCAAGTTTCCCAGCGGCGGCCTGGCGGACCGCTTCGGCGGCCGGCGCAACTTTCTCGGCGGCATGTTCGGCTCCATCCTGTTCACGGTCCTCTTTATGTTGGGCGGCGGTTTTCCTGTCTTCACGCTCGCCTGGTTGGGTAACCGGCTGGTTCAGTCGCTGGGATGGACCGGGTTGGTCAAGGTCACGTCGCGCTGGTTCTCCTACACCACCTACGGCAGCGTGATGGCAGTGCTCAGTCTCAGTTACCTTTTCGGCGATGCTATTTCCCGCTGGATCATGTCGCTGCTGCTGGCTCACGGCTTTGGTTGGAGAGGAATTTTTGCCGCCGGCGCCGTTCTGCTTAGCCTGTTGCTCGTGGCCAATCTTCTCTTGCTGCGCGAGACTCCTCAGTCCTGCAACCTGCCCGCCCCGGAGGAGAATCCCCTGAATCTTTTTTCCGGGACCGGCGTGCAGCAGCCCGGTACGGCCGGGATCTTTCGCACGTTGCTGAGCTCCTATGCCTTCTGGCTGGTGTGCGGTCTTTCCCTCGGCGCGACCTTGCTGCGCGAAACCTTCAACCTCTGGATACCCACCTATTTCACCCAGATGGCCGGAATGACCAGCGCGCAGGCCGCCAGCGGCAGCGCGCTGTTTCCGTTCTTTGGCGGCCTCTCCGTTTTGCTGGCCGGTTTTTTGAGCGACCGCCTTGGCCCGGAAGGCCGCTGTCGCATTCTGCTCGTGGGGCTCTGCTTCTCCGTATTCGCCCTGCTCGGCCTGGCGGGAGTTTCCGCACATGCTCCGCAATTTTTGCCTGTGGCCCTGGTCACGGCGGTCGCCTTTTGTCTGCTTGGACCCTATTCCTACCTAGCGGGCGCGATGTCGCTCGATTTCGGCGGCAGGGAAGGGAGCGCCACGGCCGCCGGTTTGATTGACGGGTTCGGCTATCTGGCGGGCGTTCTCTCTGGCAACAGCATGGCCCATCTGGCCGTAACGTATGGCTGGCAGACGATGTTCCTGGTGCTGGCCGCGGTCGGGGCCCTGACCAGCGGCGTGGCCTGGCTGGCGCTGCGGCAGCAACACCGCCGCGCGGCGGCCATTGCGCGGCTGCTTGCCGTCGAGGGATCGTGATGCCCAAAGCTCTCTCACGTAGAAGGAGTTCGTATCCATGACCACTACAGATCTTGACGATTTGATCGATCTGCTGAATACCAAGGGAGGCAAGGCCTATTTCGGTGAACCTGTCTCTATTTTGGAACACAGCCTGCAGGCCGCACATTCGGCGCAGCTGGCCGGAGCCGGCCCCGCGGCCATTGCCGCCGCCCTGTTGCACGACCTTGGCCACATGCTGCATGGGCTCGACGAAGACATCGCTCACCATGGCCAGGATGGCATGCACGAGGAGATCGCGGCGAGTTATCTCTCCCGCTGGTTCGGAGAAGACGTGACCACGCCGATTCGCCTGCACGTTCCCGCCAAGCGCTTTCTTTGCCGGCAAGACCCCGAGTACCTTGGGCGGCTTTCTCCCGCATCCATCGAAAGCCTTGCCCTGCAGGGCGGCCCGATGAACGAGGAAGAGGCCGTGCTCTTCTTAGCTAATCCATTCGCCAGGGCCGCCATTGCCCTGCGCCATTGGGACGACGAAGCTAAAATTCCCGGCCTCGATGTTCCCCAGGCGGCGTATTATCTTCCCCTGCTTCGCACGGCAAGGCGCGTCTCGTGAAGAAAGTTTTTCTGTTCGCCTTGCACCTGTCTCTCTCGCTGCTGGCCGCCATTTCTCGAGTAACGGCTTTTTCAAGACGACTGGACTATGCGCCTCCGCGCGAAGCTGGAGCACTCTGCCGCCGTTTCCCTTTTGCGATGCCGGAAGACTGTATCGCATGTGGAGGAAATCCGGTCGATTCTCGAATGACCAGGTTCGTCGCCACCACTTGACATAGAGGTGGCGCTCCCTCCTTAGGTCTCAACTTCTGAAAGAGCACTTCAAAGCAAGCTTCCGACAGTTGCGTACGTGGTATCCGCACGGTCGTCAAAGGGGGCGATGTGAACTCCGCGAAGTGAATATCATCAAGACCGATTACGGACATGTTTTTGGGAACCTGGATGCCTTTAGAGTGCAATATCTTGAGAGCTCCGATCGCCATCAGATCGTTGGAGCAAATCAAGGCGGTAGGCAGCACCTTTCGTTGCAGGATTTTGCGCGCCGCTGCGATGCCGCCTTCTAAAGTATGATCCTCGTCAAAGATCGTATTTTTAACCGCGATCCCGATTTCGCTCATAGCCTTGCGAAAGCAGTTTCGCCTTAGTTCAGCGGTAAAGTTTTGCGCCGCGCCTGCAGCGAACACGATGTCACGATGCCCCAGGGCAGCCAGGTGCTGCACCGCTTGCCGAATGCCCGGCTCATAATCGACGGCGATGACTGCGGGACCTTCAGGTATTTTGCCGGCTTCTATCTGAACCGTTGGAGTGTTCTTGAGCAACCTATACAGTTGCGGATCTTCCTCCTTAAAGGTTAGAAGGGCGAGTCCTTCGACTCCATGCTTTAACATGCGTTGCACCCAGTCTTCGGTCTCACTTGGAACATCGTGGGTCGACCCGATGAGAATGCCAAAACCTTTCGCGGTTGCTGCCTGTTCAAATCCGTGGATCAGTTCGGGAAAAAACGGATTCATGATGTCTGGGACCAGGAGTCCAATCAGCCCCGTGCGGCCGGAGATCAACGCCTGAGCCTGGCGATTGGGGACGTACCCGGTTTCGGATACGGCCTGCCATACCTTGCGGCTCAGCTTTGCGTCGACGTTCTTGGCGCCATTCATCACCCGCGAGACGGTTGTGATTGAAACACCGGCGCGTTCGGCGACAGCATAGATGCCGCGCTTGCCATCTTTTAAAGCAATGGGCGAGTTACTCTTTTGCGCAGCCAGAGCGGTGAGCCTCCATCCTTTATAAGCAATTTACGTTACCGAACCCTACCTGCGGGACGGCACGCGCGCGATCTTCGTTGTGACTGGCCTTTTATAAATGGATGAGAGCAGCAAGGTGTGCCGGGATGAAGCCGAGCAGGCGGCGCCTCTTTGGAACGATCACCATTACGGTCTGTGGCTTTGGCAAGTCGACACATAGGATGTGATTCGACTGATCGATCAAATACCGTGACGCGCCATCATCAACCGAGCCGTTTCGTGACCAGTGAACTCGCTCCACTTTGATCTTGCTGCCCGTAGATCTTGCTGCCCGTGCGCCATGGTAGCAGGTCGCGTTGCGGTTCGTGAAATGGAACGCGAGAGCATTTTCTTAAAGGGTCTAGAGAATTTTCTGCAATCGGCCACTCGATCGTGCTTTGTCCCGGAAAAATAAAAATAGCCGCGGTATTGACACTCTATTCTTTCTTCTCCTAACATCGTGCACGCATGCGAAAAGCTTTTTTTGAACCTTTCTTGCTCGAATGATGCCGATACCGGGCTGCCCCAGCTCTGCTGGCTGCTGTCTACCAATGACCAGCGCCCCTTGTGTGAATGCCCCTCTAGAACTTCGAGTACTTAAGACTTCAACGTTTGTGTTTACCGATTTTGCTCCGGCGCCGGTCGGCCGGAACCCAAGTTTAAAGACGATTTGAAGTAAGCGTTTACATTGCACGGAGGTATCAAGTTCGTGAAGAAGTGCCGTCGCCCAATTGCCACGTTGTTTTGCGCTGTCTCGCTGTCAGCGATCCTGTTCGCCGCTTCTTCTTCCTTCGGACAAGGTGTGTTTGGCACGATCAGCGGAATCGTCACCGACCATACCGGGGCGGTTATTCCTGGAGCCGTGGTCACGGTCACCAACACAACGACCAATACTTCTACCAGGCTGAAAGCGAACGGCGCTGGGCTTTTCAACGCGTCCAGTCTCAATCCCGGCACCTACCGGGTGGAAGCGGAGGCGCCCGGTTTCAAGCGCGGTGTGATCGATAACATTACGCTCGATGTGGGGGCCAATCCGAAAGAGGATTTTCTGCTCGATGTTGGGGCCTCTTCCGAAACCGTCCAGGTCTCCTCCGAATCCGCGCTTTTGCAGACGCAGGAGTCCGCGTTGAGTCAAACGATCACCGCGGAGCAGCTTGACCAGGTACCGCTGAATGGATCGGGCGGAGCCGGACAAGACCCCTGGAGCTTGATAGAGCTTTCTGCGGGTGTGAGTCAGCAGAAGGGCGAGGGGGGCTACGCCGAGGACAATGCACGCGTCAACGGAGGGCGTCCCCGCCAGGACGACTACCTTCTCGATGGAACCAGTATTTCGCAGCCGACCTTTGGTGGACCGGCCATCACCCCGTCGCCCGATACCATTGCGGAACTGCAGGTGGTGACCAATAGCTTTTCCGCAGAGTATGGAAGAGTGAGTGGTGGTGTCATCACGGCAACGACAAAGTCTGGAACGAACGCGATTCACGGGAGCGGATTTGAGTTTGCCCAGAACTCGGTTCTGAATGCGAGAAATTACTTCCAGGCGCCTAATACTCCCATTCTGCCTTTCAGCTACAACGAGTATGGCGGGACCGTGGGTGGACCCATCCTCAAGAACAAGCTCTTCTTTTTCGTTGACTACCAGGGCATTCGGAGCTCATCCCAGACTCCTCTCGTCTCACAAGCGGTTCCCAATGCCGCTTTTCGCAACGGGGATCTCTCCGCGATAACGACCCCGTTGGTCGATCCGACCACGGGTCTGGCCTATCCGGGCAACCAGATTCCTATTACTCCGATTTCCAAAGCGCTTCTTGCTTTATTTCCTCTTGGAAACGCTGGTCCCTCTTCCGTCCCGGGCGCGGACTTTTGGAACGGAATCACAGCCAATACCGAAACGGTCGCGCGCACCAACCCTCGCATCGACTGGAACCGAGGGGCGGCTGATCACATCTTCGGCGCGTTCCACTATCAGGGACAAACCAACACCACCGTCAGCGGCTTTCCTGACGCCAACAACTTCACGCTCAATCCCGATAAAGCGGTCACCCTGGGCTGGACGCATATCTTTAGCTCCTCCCTCGTCAATGACGCTCGCTATGGTTACAACCGCCGCAATCCGCTGCGGACAACCAATGGGTACGGACAGGCTTCACCGAGCGACTTTGGAATTACCGGAATCCCCGCTTGCAACTTGCCGCAGTCCGGTGGGAAATGCGGGCCGCCTACCCTGGCTATCGGAGGTCTCACCGGCGTTGGCGCCGGTGGCGCTATACTCGCGGAGCCCGCCAGCCAAAACCAGTTTACCGACGTAATCACCAAGACCCTTGGCAAGCAGACGATCAAGGCCGGCGGAGAAATTGACCACATCCATATCAACAACATTCAACCCAACGACCTGACGGGCAATTTCGTTTTTTCTGGAACCGGTGCAGGATTGGGCGTGGGCTCAGGGAACCCGTATGCGAACTTCCTGTTGGGGTACTTAAGCCAAAGCAGCGTGCAAGTCCAACAGCAGTATGTACATTCAAGCACGTGGTCAGACGCTCTCTTCTTCCAGGACGACTGGAAAGTACGTCGCAATCTTACCTTGAATCTGGGTCTCCGGTGGCAATATGACCCTTCGTGGACCGAAAAGAACAACTTGTTCGCTGTATTCAATCCCTATACGCTGCAGTGGTATCAAAACGGCGTGAATGGAAATCCCAGAGGGTCGATTCAGACTCACTGGAAGGAGTTTGCTCCGAGGGTCGGCTTTGCCTGGAACCCAAGAAACAACCTGGTGCTGCGGGGCGGTTACTCGCTGACGTTCCCTGGCATCTTAGGACACGGCCGGGCTGGTGATGGGAATGTGTCGCCCAACGTATTGGCGAGCACGCCGATCGCCGCGGGCACGTTCCTATCCAACCTGCCGGCGATCCAACTCCCTAATCCGGGTTCACCCCTTACCTTCGCTGAAGCTGAGTACAACCTCTACACTCCCTACAAACAGCCCCCCCAGTACTCCGAACAATGGAACTTCACGATCGATCAACAGCTCGGCGCGACCACCGTTTTAGCCATCAGCTACACGGGGAGCCACGGCGTTCATCTCCCGATCAACTACGGTTACAATCTGTGCCAGCAATCGGCGGGTCAGCTCGCAATCTATGGAAGTGCCGCAGTCAACCTGGATGGCCCATACTGCGCCCCTGGCAGTGCAAATGCTCTGGGTGGACAATTTGGGGATTATGTACAGCCCGGTTACTGGGGACTCTCCAGTTCGGTTTACAACGCACTCCAGGCGAAGCTCGAGAAGCGTGCTTCGAATGGTCTGTCTTTTTTGACTTCCTTTACCTGGAGCCGGCTCACAGATGACTCGTCTTCCGACTATGGTGGCTTCGGTTCCCTGGATGTGTACGGTCAAGACTTCTACCACCGGTCTGCAGAGAAGTCAGTGAGCGCGGGCGATGTTCCTTTGATTCTGCAGTTCGCTCCGGCTTACGAGCTGCCTTTTGGGCCAGGCAAGAAGTTCCTTTCCGATGGCTGGGAGGGTCATCTCTTAAGTGGATGGCGGGTCAGTGGAATCTTTTCTCTTACCTCCGGATCACCGGTGGGCGTCAATGATGGGGGCTATACGTACGGTAGCCAGGCTCGTACCATCGGCGTTCGACCAACGTTGCTTGAAAACCCAGGTCTGGCTCATAAGACGCGGGGTGAATACTTTAATACTGCTGCATTTGACTGGTCAGGAACCAATGCCTACAGCAGCAACGCTCTCCAGCCCGAAGGGGCCGCGAATCCCGCTTATGCCTTTGGAAACGAGCCGCGCTATGATGGAGCCATTCGCTCGCCCAGATATGACAACCTGGATTTCTCCTTGCAGAAGTCCATCAAAGTGCCGATACGTGACAACACTCTGCTGCGTTTTCGAGCGGACGGATTTGATGTCTTGAATCATCCAATCTTTTCTCCTCCAGACGGATTGCCGGACGCTACCTATGGACAGATCACTTCCACCCGTGGTGGCCCACGAATCATCCAGTTGTCCGTTCATCTCACTTACTGAAGCGCAAGGAGACTGTCCATGAGAAGGATTTCACGCAGAAGGTTTCTTCAGGAGGGATCCCTGGCGGCTGCCGCCGCCGGGGTATGGAGCGGAAGGGGATGGTGCGCAGAAAATCCTGGGGCAGCTACCCTCTCGGAGTTTGGATACGGAGATGTGTTCATCGCCAGCGACCTGCATGAATCGCAACTGATGAATACGCATGCGGTCCTGATGGCGCTGAGCGAGGACAGTCTGCTGAAGCCTTTCCGTCAGATGTCCGGAATGTTGGCGCCGGGCGAAGACCTGGGCGGCTGGTACCACTACAATCCTGATCCCGAATATCGCAAAGGCTTCGATTCCATAGGCGCTCCGGGATGCACCTTTGGACAATGGATCTCGGCCTTGGCGCGTGTCTATGCCATTACTGGAGACCAGGCGACGCGCGAAAAGGTGCTTCGTCTGAACCGGCTGTATGCGGAGACCATCACAGCGGACTTTTATGTGAAGAACCGCTTTCCGGCATACATCTACGACAAACTGCTGCTCGGACTGCTTGATTCGCATACATACGTGAACGACCCGCAGGCGCTGGCGATTCTGGAACAGACCACGAACACCGCGCTGCCGCACCTGCCCGGGCATGCGGTGGAGCATGACGTTGTGTGGCGGCCGGAACAGGATCCGAATGACATCTCCTGGACCTGGGACGAGTCCTACACAAATCCGGAGAACATGTTTCTGGCTTACCAGCGCGGCGCGGGCCGACGCTATTACGACCTGGGGCTGCAGTACCTCGATGACAAGACCTGGTTCGATCCACTCTCGCGCAACGAGAACGTTATGGATGGCAGGCATGCTTACAGTTATGTGAACTCCCTTAACTCGGCCATGATGGCATTCATGGTGGCGGGGAGCGAGAAGCACCTGCGCGCGGCCCAGAATGCCTTCGTCATGCTGAAAGAGCAAAGCTTTGCGACGGGAGGATGGGGACCGGCGGAGGTTCTATCCGGGCCGGGAAGTGACCGTGTATACGCCAGCTTGACCGGCACCAACCACAGTTTTGAAACTCCGTGCGGGGCGTATGCCCAATTTAAGCTGACGCGCTATCTGCTGCGCGTTACCCGCGACGCCCGTTACGGCGATAGCATGGAGCGGGTGATGTACAACACCGTGCTGGGCGCGAAGCCGATGCAGGATAACGGCGAGCATTTCTACTACTCCGATTACAACTTCAACGCCAAGCGGGTCTATAAGAAGGCTCGCTGGGCTTGCTGCTCGGGCACGCTGCCGCAGGTGGCGGCGGACTACCGGATCAATATGTATTTTCGCGGGCCGCAGGCAGTGTATGTGAATCTTTACCTGCCTTCGACGCTGCGCTGGACGGAGAACGGCGTCGCGCTCTCGCTGACCCAGGAGGGAGATTATCCCTACGAGGATCATGTCGCTTTCACGGTGACGAGTTCCCGGCCAACGGAGCTGACACTCAATTTCCGCATTCCGGAATGGGCGGAGGGAGCGTCGGTTTCTGTGAACGGAAAGCGACAAAAGGGGACGGCCGTTCCGGGACAGTTTGCAGCGATACGGCGTGAGTGGAAGACCGGAGACCGTGTGGAGCTCGAGCTTCCGCTGAAGATAAGGCTCGAGACGATCGATGCGCGGCACACGGACACGGTAGCCCTGCTGCGGGGACCACTGGTGCTGATGGCGGTGAAACAGCGGCAGGAGGCTCCGTTGCCCAATGTGACTCGGGAACAACTGCTGGCGGTGACGCGCGTGAGCGAGCGGCAGTGGCAGGTGAACTCGGCGAATGGACCAGTGACCATGTTGCCGTTCACGTCGCTGGGCGACCTGCCTTATACGACGTATCTGAAGATGGGCTGAAGCGGCCGGCTGAAAGGCGCGTAAGGTTTTGCGGGACACGAGGAAGACTTTTCCGCACTCCGTAAAGCCCTGCGGGAGCTTGCTTCCTGCGGTCTCCACACCCGGTTGGCCAAACCCCGCGCCAGACTTGCCCGGTGGCGGATTCACTCGCCACCCACTTCGATCAGAATCAGCAAGGTGTTCCCGGTCGCTCTAGTGCTCCCCCTTCTTCCCGTTGTCCTTGAAGTTCAACGCAATGTACGAATAGGAATAGCTGTGAGCGGTGGTTACCTGTGAAAGAAAATTCCCGCCGCCAAAGAAACCGTAGCCGCCGCCAATGTTGAAGTGCCGGTTCAGTTCGTACCAGGTGTAGACGTCGGCCTCCGCGCCGATATGCTTGCCGTGATTCACTTTGTTGGTCACGATGGCGACGCCTGAGGTGTTGTACACAGAGTCGAGCGCGGAAACCGCCCAGAAGTCCAGCGCCTGCGCGCTGATGCTCAAGCGCCGGTGCGGCTCGAACGTTCCACCGGCCCGCACTGCGTTAATGTTCTGCCAACCGAATTGGTCCACAATGCCAAAGCGGTCATGTGCCGTCGGATACAGAGTGTCGAAGGTCTTGTGCGTGCCGTTCGACGGGTTGCTGTTCCCGGACGCAATATCGTGCTGCGCAAAAATGCGTGGCCGCAAACGCGACGAGGTGAACGCGTAGGAAAGTCCCTCGCTCGCGGCCCAGGCGCGAATCGGGGCGGCTCCCACGGTACCGGTCTCCCCAACAAGCTCGCCCGAATAGTCCAACCGCGCACCGGGCCGCCCCTTCAGGCGCACGCCATAGGCCCACTCATCCTGCTTGCCGGTGGTCTTCTTACCAAGAGCCGGCTGGACGACTGCCGCCGGCTGCACGCGCCATAGAACGAATGGTTCCAGGCTCGCATGTGGATAAGGATCGATGAGCCTGCCGTAGGCGCCGTAAATGTTGTTTCCCTCCTGGTGAGGGCTCACGCCCGAGGCCTGCGGCACTACCGCCGACGCCGCGAAGATACCAACGCTCGCGCGCTTGCTCTGCAGATTCAGCACGGCTGCGTCAAACGAACGTCCCTGGTTGCGCCACTCCGAGGCGGCGATCAGCGTGTTGTTGTAGTTGATGTTCTGCCGCCCCACGCGCAGACTGATCCAGTGCTTTTGCGGATCGCCCACTTCCACGTACGCCAGTTTCAGATCCCAGCGGTTCTCGTTCGGCGGACCGAGGGGCGGAGTCTGATAAAACGGCCGTGCGTCCTGCACCTGCCCCGTGACGCGGATCCACGAATTCGGCTTCACATCCACCTGAAGGCGAAACCGGTTCAGCTCATACGCGTCGTTGCCTCCTGCCTTGAAGCCGGCGTTGTCGTATTGTTCGAAACGATAGCGCTCCTCCGCCTGGAGGGCGATCCAGTGCGGCAGACTCGCATCCAGGAGGGTAATTGGAGCGACATCGTGAAAATCGTAGCGCTCAGAGGAAGCATCGGTCCGGAAGGCCGGCCCGTTCAAATGGCTCAGAGGGTTCGACGCCGGCCCGGTGATCCAGGCTCCGCCCAGCGCGCTGGTCGCGTTCTGCGTGGTTCTATCGTCCTGCGCGGCCGCCGGCAGTGCGGCAGTCAACATCAGAACGGCTGCGGTCCCCCAGATCAGTTGGACCATGCGCTGCGCCCCAGTCTTCTTTACGGCGAATTTCTTGCTCATCTTCTCTTCCTGTCTGCAATAGAAAGCCCGCGATAGGTAGGGGCTCTATCGCGGGCAATTTTGAACTCTTGGATGTTGTGGTTAGTTCAGACCCAAGTTCGCTGCTCGCGCATAAGCGTCCGAAAGCAGCGACAGATTTGGAGGGCCGACATGTTAACGATCATAACCAAGTTGATAGCAAAAGACAAGCGCGCTCATCGATCACGCGATGAACATCGCGCATCGTGACACGGGACACAACAGCGGCTTCGGCGGGCGTCAGTGTATCGATCTGGGAATTTATATTCGACAATCGGGCTACCTAGAGGTTTTCAGGGGCGCGGGAATAGACAGGACGTTACCTCGACTAGAGTATTTTCACAAATACAGTGATGGGGTGGGAGTGGTTATGTGCAGGTGTTCTTTGGTTGTGGCCCCCGTGTCTTGCTTGCCCTGAATGGAGAACTGCGGCAAGTATCTGATGCGGGCAGGGAATCGCTCAAGGATTTTGAAGAGACACTGACGCTCTAGGCTGTATCCACATATAGCTTCAGTCTGATCCAGGCGCATGCCAGAGCGGTGAAGGATCTAGGGCTGGCGGAGCCCGCGCCCCTTGCGCCGGCAGCGAGGGTCATCCACGCCAAATTTGCTCCCAGGGAGCATAGTGGCCAACCGCAGTCAGGAATACATGGATGCCGATGAAAATGAAAAGAGCCACAACGGCAAGCACGCCGATGGTTGCGAGAAAAACGTTGAAGACTTTTAACTGACCGCCGACCATTGCCAGCATAGTGGCCACAGCCTAACTGCCGCCGGGCCACTTGCGAAAGATCACCAACAGAGGTTACGGTAGTGCCGGAAGATACACCCTAAAGTGCGGAAAAAGACACACGAACCACAATCTAAAGATCGTCTTCTCCCATCCAATCTTAAGCAGAACAGCAGAACAGCAGAACAGCAGAACAGCAGAACAGCAGAACAGCAGAACAGCAGAACAGAGGCAGTTCCTTTTTAGGCTAAGCCGAGTCGACCCAAGCGCCACCATAGATGACGCGAGCTATTGAGGTGGAGGCGCTGTGGACGAGGGCGTTGGCTTTCCGTCGATGGTATTAGGCTCCATCACCTCAACTCGCGTGCCGTCGGGATCAAATAGATTCGCCTGACGCTTACGATTGATTCCGAGGTGAATCTCGATCGGACGCCCGTATTCCTTGTAATACGGGTTGGCTTTGAGTTTTGCTACCGCCGCCTCAACATCCGGAACCTGTAAGCAGAGATGATGATCAACACCACGCTCAGTGGGCCCCGGTAAATTTTTCTGGAGCATGAATTCTACGTAGTCATCTCCATCGGGAACCCTCAAATTGACCCAGGACAGAACCTTACCGGAGGAACTGCCTCGCCAGGTCTCCTTGAATCCCAGTATGTCCGTGTAAAACCTGTACTCGGGATCCAGATGGGTAACAATGATTCCGACGTGTTTTATTCGATCGGAGACGGCCTTGTCGCTCATGAATTTTCCCTTGGCAAGCACCGTCTTCCCTTCGGGCATGTACTGCACCATCTCGATGGTGTGGCCTTCCGGGTCGGTAATGTCGAAACTAAGATTTCCGATTCTGGCCCGACTTGCTTGGGCCGGGACCTTGACCCCTTTTGAGGCGAGATACAGCCTGAGCGCCTCAATATTGTCGGTCTCCAACGAGATGTGACTGAGTCGATCGGTGCCGGCCTGGTGTTCAGGAAATAGCTCGATGACCTGGCGGTCATTGATCTTGAAGAAAGTCAGGGACGGGGATCCGTCAGGGTTCTGCAGAGAATACGGCTCTTGAAAGCCGAGAAACTGTCCATAAAAGGCGCGCGATTTCTCGTAGTCATGAGCAAAGACCGCGATGTGGGAAACCCCAACGATGTGCGGCCGCTGTGGTGTCTGCCCAGAAACCGTTGGGCCAACGAGGAGGCTCGCGGAAAAAAAGATAAGCGGAAAACTTTTCGCGGCCTGGCGCCTGCATAGACTTGTGAGCGAACGAGCAGCCCTTAGAGCAAACATTTTTGAGAACATCCTCCGTTTGATATCGACGATGGTGAAGATTACCAGACCGCTGCCCGACGGCCCTAGAAAACACTGTTTTAATAAGCCGTGCTGGCCTCAATAGCGATCGTCGGGAAAGTTCTTCAAGATTGCCCGCCGCACGTCGAGAGCGTTCATGCGTCTCTGGGCCAGCCGTACCGCTTACATCGTTGGCCGCTCACCAGGACTCAGCCTTGACGTGATTGGTTCGAGCCCCACAAGAGCGATCGATGATGTGGTTCAATCAGTACGAGAGGAATAGCCGTGATTCGAACGAACTTTCTGATCCTTCTCTGCATAGCTTTGGGCTCGACCGTCGCCGGTGCGCAGTCTAACAACCATGCGCCCTTGCAAGTGCCGGCCAAGTCTCTCCCCGTGCCCACGGACGTCAGTCCGGAAATGCAAAAGCTTATCGCGGCTCCACGCAACCCCGATTGGGATCACCTCTGGAAGACAGGCGAAGAATGGCGAAAGGCCGCCGATGAGCGGGCAGCCAAAGCCGTCAAGGCGCTGCCCGCTCTGCGTCAACGCCTCCACGTCTCAGTCAAAGCAGACACCATCGATGGAGTGCGCGTCTTTATTGTGACGCCCGATGTCATTGCTCCCGAACACCGGGACAAGCTCCTCATTCACGTGCACGGCGGATGCTATGTTTTCTCTCCAGGTGAGTCCGGAACATCAGAAGCCATCATGATGGCGGGCTTTGGTCACTTCAAGGTCATCTCCGTCGATTACCGTATGCCTCCCGAGGCCTACTTTCCTGGTGCGCTCGACGATGCCATGACTGTGTACAAAGCGGTTCTCAAGACCACCCGTCCAAAGAACATCGCGGTCTTCGGGACCTCCGCCGGCGGCGCACTCACGCTGGAGATGATGCTCCGCGCCAAGCAACAAGGCTTGCCCATGCCCGGCGCCATCGCGCCCGGCACACCCATGTCCGATGCGACCAAGACCGGCGACTCGTTCTACACCAATGAAATGGTCGATAACGTTCTCGTCTCCCGCGACGGCTTCTGCGACGCCGCCACCGTCGTCTATGCGCACGGCCACGATTTGGCCGACCCGCTCATCTCCCCGGTCTACGGTGATATGCACGGATTTCCCCCTGCCATTCTCACCACCGGCACCCGCGATCTGCTCCTAAGCAATACCGTTCGCGTGCACCGCAAACTCCGGCGAGCGGGTGTCGATGCGCAATTGCAGGTCTTCGAAGGCGAATCACATGCTCAATACGAGTTCAACGATCGGGCTCCCGAAAGCAAAGAAGCCTTCGGCGAAATCAGTAGCTTCTTTGACAAACATCTCGGCCGTTAGAGCAGTTTCGCTGCTCTAACCAAAAAACAGTCATTGTGAAAATGTTTTGTTGGTTCCAATGAGGCGCGGCTCAGAGGGTTTCACCCTCCGAGGCATTCAGTCGTCCCTGCGGGACTTGATCCGGTTGTGGCGCCAGTATCAGTCTCGCTCTAACCGAGGTCTTCAGTCGGCTTCGCGCAGTTTCGCGTCCTCGCCGTAGCGAGCAATGGGTGTAGACCCCACCAGATAACAGACATTCGAGAAAATGCTTTAGTCCTTCGATATTCACACGCAGGCTTGATAGGTAAACCGGACGACTAGGCGTCATGAATAGTGGAAAGCTGTGTTGCACGGGTGTGGCGAGCTTCGAAGGGAAGATCAGGCATAATGAAATCAGGACGCATTCAGCCAGTCCTCTCCTGAGGAGCATCCGCCCTCCCCACCTCACAGTTATCTCGTGTAGGCATACGGGTTTCAAATCCGCAGGAGATCTCTGGCCGGGCGCTTGTTCAACGTAAGGGTTTAAACATACGCATTAAAGACAAAGGATCGTTGCACCATGCCTCTAAACTGTGGAATTGTCGGTCTACCGAATGTCGGCAAGAGCACCATTTTCAACGCCCTCACGGCAGCCGGGGCCCAGGCGGCCAACTATCCCTTCTGCACCATCGAGCCTAATGTGGGCGTCGTCTCCGTTCCGGATGAACGCCTGGACCGCATCACGGACTTGGTGACGCCGAACCGGACCGTGCCCACCACCATGGAGTTCATCGACATCGCCGGCCTGGTGGAAGGCGCGAGCAAGGGCGAGGGCCTGGGCAATCAATTCCTGGGACACATCCGCTCGACCGACGCCATCTGTCACGTGGTGCGCTGCTTCGATGACCCGAACGTGATGCATGTGGCCGGCGGCGTGAACCCGCTGCACGACATCGACATCATCAACACAGAATTGCTGCTGGCCGACCTGGATACCGCGGAAAAGCGCTGGACCAGGGTCGAGAAGGCCGTGAAAAATACCTCGGACGCCAAAATTAAGGCCGAAGCCGAAGCTCTCAAGAAGCTGCTCGAAGGGCTGCAGGCAGGACGGCCCGCGCGACTGGCGGACCTGAGCGACGATGAGCGCGCTGCCTCGTATGACCTGCACCTGATCACCATGAAGCCCGTGCTCTACGTGGCGAACGTGGACGAGGCTGGCCTGAAGAACGGCAACGATTGGGTGAAGGCAGTGGAAAAGCGCGCTGCCGAAGAGAACGCACAGGCGGTGCGCATCTGCGGCGCCATGGAGGCGGAGATCGCGTTGCTCGAGCCTGCAGAGCGCGGTGAGTTCCTCGCCGAGCTGGGGCTGACGGAGCCGGGATTGAACCGGCTGATCCACTCGGCCTACAAGCTGCTCGGTCTCATCACGTACTTTACTTCCGGTGTGCAGGAGGTGAGGGCATGGACGATTCCCAATGGAGCGAAAGCTCCGCAGGCAGCCGGCGTGATTCACTCGGATTTTGAACGCGGCTTCATCAAAGCCGACGCCTACCGCTGCGACGATCTGTTTACCTACGGCAGTGAACAGGCTGTGAAGGAGAAGGGCCTGTATCGCTCAGAAGGCAAGGATTATGTCGTGAAAGACGGCGACATTCTCTTCTTCAAGTTCAACGTCTAGAGCATTTTTGCGCCTGCATTGCTCACCAGCAGGGAAGGGACGCCACAAATCTCAACGCTACAAATCTCGACACACAAGGTCGTGGTGCCCCATCCTTCGCTTAAAAAAAGCGAAGGATGGGGCACCCGCAGTTTTGTTGCACTGCCCGGCCAAGTGATATCGAGCCGCGTTTCTCTATCGGTCTCAACCGTGTGAGAAGTGGTTTAAGTGCGGACCTTATTTGTCTTTCGTGTGCTCGAGCATGAATTGTTGAAACTCCTGGGTAGAACGCAGCGCGGCCAGATCATTGTCTTTCATTAATTGCTTGCGATCATGAAAGCCGGCTTGGTGAGCCTTTTGCAGGAAGCTCAGGGCCTCGTGCATTTTTCCTGCGGCGGCGCAGAGCTTAGCCATGGAGTAGTTACTCGCAGCGATCTGCTGCGGCGTGCCGCCTTCATCCACAGTGAATGGTAGGTCGATATGGAAGACGCTTGGGTCCATGGCGACGGCCTTACGGTAGGCCTCCACGCCTTCCTTGTTCTTGTTGTCAGCGAAATAGGTCAGTCCAAGATTCCGTATGGCGATTGCGTTCCCGGGTTCGCATTTGACTGCCTTCCGGTAGGTGCGTTCCGCCTGGGCAAGGTTGTGTTGACTGTAATAGATCGCGCCCATGTTGTTCAGCGCCTGGGAAAAGCGCGGATCGATAGCCAGCGCCTGCTGGTAATACTTGGTGGCCTCGTTAAACGCGAACAAGTGGTGGTAAGCGACACCGATTTTGTTCATCAGCACGGCGGTTCGATGGCTCTCGCGCTTGTAGGCTTCGATCGCTGCTTCATAGCGTCGGCGCGCCATGAACAGATCGCCTTCCTGCTCGGGTGGTACCGCGTGGTCCTGAGGGGAACTGGTCACGTTTGGAGCAGAAGCAGCGGGGTCGCCGGGTTCGGCGAGGGCAGCCGGTATAAACGCCGGTATAAATGTCAGGACTAGGAAAAGGGATAGAGGGGGGAGATTGGAGTGCTTGCAACGGCAACGCATGATCCTACCTTCTGAACATTGGGGGTCAGATGAATCGCGGAAGGATATGCGGTCCCCGGGGCTTTGCGAGGATACATGACGCTTGCGCGGCAGCATCTTTGACGCTGTTTCTTGCAATCGGCGTACCGGTTGAGCGAGTGGGCGTGTTAGGTCGAGCCATTGGGCGCTGACTGCTCGGCTTCCGCAATGACTCCGCGTCATCTTGTAGCTTGCGTGCGCGTGGCAAATGGTCTTGGATCTTCGGCAGGGTCTGTTGTGCAAGGGTTTTTAGATCGGGGTCTGTATCATTCGCAATTTCAGATGGATAAGGGCAACGTTGGCCCTCTGGCAATTGACCTGCCCCTTATATAGCCGGCGTCGGTACGTTCCTCGAGTTTGAGCGGTTCATCGGCAGCTGGAGCGGCAGCAACGGCCGGCCGTCGCTCATTCATCGCGCCACCGGCAATCAAACGAACACTCACCAGGCTGCCATTTCATGCCGTTGGCAACGGTTGTGTGAGTGTTTCTGTCGGTATTTCGTCATGCGGAGTCAAAGCGGTGACACGCAGGCTTAAGGCGGGACCCCTATGTGTTGTGGCCGACGGGGACCGTATGCGTATTTCGGGAGGCGGCCCGCGATCTCAACCTGCTTGGACATTCGACATGCCGCACGCACACACGGTGGCTGTCGATCCAAAATCCCATCTCGTCTACTTCCCCGGTGGAGAATGTGGGCGGTCACGCTTTGCTCAGAATTATGCGGCCGTCAGATCAACCATAGAGGGACATTCACGATCCTCATGACAAAGGAACACTGGCGTTATTTCAGGCATTCCACAAAGCTGCCTGTTGGCTGAAGGCGGAAGCTGACCACGTAGGCAATGCAGGCGACTCCTTGGCCTAACGATCTAGTTTTCCGCACTTGCCCCAAGGCCCTTGAGCAACGATATCTCTATTTCGGGCAACTCACTAATCTAGGTGGGGGCTCCGGTGGATAACAAGCAGGCCATTCAAGACGGAACTCGGAATGAAATCAAGCGTGCTCAGGAGTCACTTGAGGACCATCTCCTGTTTTGGCTCCTTCCGTCTTTCGTCGCCCTGCCGCTCCTGCTGATCGCTCCCGCGCGGGCGCAGGTCGCCCGGCCGAGCGATGACCTACCCGCTAATCCACAGATGATGGTTTCACTGCCGGCTGAGCCCTCCTCTGCCTCGATCGTGGCCGAGCACGTCGTGAACTCGGATCAGCGGATCCGGCGTCCTGACTTCAACCAGGACATCTATTACCGCAACAAACTAGAATTTTCTTTTGAAACCGGCTGGCTGCCTCACAATGTCCCCCTAATCTTCGACTTTCTCGTAGGCAGCCCCTACACCGCCTGGCCGCTCCACTACACCCTGCAGCCCAACTTTCTCTCCCTCCGTTGGCACGTCGACGGTATCGATGGTCCGTGGATCCTGCGCGGCAATACCGACTTCACCTTTACCGGCTCCGCCACCATCATTCCCCGCGGTCCCGAGACCCGCTATTTCGCTTTCGACTACGGCATCCGCCGCAATTTCATCCCGCGCCGGTCTCGCGTGGCTCCCTACTTTGAAATGCGCGGCGGCGTCGGCAATATCAACGCCAAAGGTCCCGATGGAGTGCTCTACGCCCAGGGGCAGGACCTCACGTTCACCCTCATGGTCGGCAGCGGTTTCCGCTACAACTTCAACCCCAAGTACAGTCTCGCCGCGGGCGCAACCTACATGCACATCTCGAACGCCTATCTCTCGGAGCCTCGCTATGAGGACCTCGGCATCAATGTCTGGGGACCCATCGTAGGTATCAACGTCCGTCTCGGAGGACCAAAGCATGGCCGCGAAAATTAAAGGCCGCGCAAAGAAGACGACCGCGAACCGATACCGGGAAAATACCGGGTAAACGGGTACAGGATACCGATTGCCTTGGCTCGACTGTCTCGCACTATTTGGGGAGAGCATCCTGCTTGGCGTGGTACTTCTTGAAAAGATGTTTGGAGATGTCAGGCCAGAATTCGATAAATTCCGCGCCGATCACGCCTTCTGCAGTCACCGTGACCGCCCCGTCGAGTGTCTGACCAACGCCCCGTTCCGAGGCAGGGTAATAAAAATTGGAGATGCCGCCGGAAATGAAGTTACCCAAAACATTCGCGTAGTTTGGGCCCCATGAACCATTGTCGCGCTTAGCCCAGACAGTGGTGGCCGCGGAGTAGAGAAAGCGATGGGTGAAGGTCCCGGAGCCCATACGAAAATAACGGGGGTCTTCCTTGAGAAGGATAGGAAGAATAGCGTTTCCCCATAGATTGCCATCCGCGGTGTCGAGATAAGACGCACCGAAGCGCTTGGCGTAGCCCTCCGCTCCCTGACCAAATCCAGGATGGCTGTTCTGCGCCTGACTGATGCCGGCAACAAAAGCGTCTGCGAGAAAAACGAAGGGATCGACGGAGCTTTTATACGCGAGATGGAATTTCTGTCGCGGCGAGAGGCTCGGCACATCGTCAGCGCTCTCGACGGTGTTGAAGTTTGGCACTCGCGAGACAGACGAATGTCGCAGAACCCGGTCCGTTGTCGTCTAAAGATTTTTTAAATGAAAGTGCCGTCCACACCGCTCCATCCAGATAGACGAAAGGGTATTCGAATGGTTGCACATAAGACACACAACTTTGGAGTAAGGGACCAACGTTCGATGTTTACGGAAGGGCTACGCCAGATTGAGGAAGGATGTCGACCTGGATCCGAGAAGTTATCTTTAGATTTGAGGTTATCTTTCGGCCGATCTATGGGCTATGTATGCAGCTGCCTGGAAATGCCTGTTCTTGCTGGAGGCGGAAGATGACCGCGTCGAGAACGTAAACGACTCCCTAGCTTGCTCTAGTGTAGTGCGTCACAAATACGATCGTGTATTTCGTGGGTGTGGCTTTAACGATCTTGGCTAGCCGCAGACTCGGGTGCCCCATATCTCGCACGTACTTGTGCGAGATGTGGGAAAAGAGTCACTCTCTCCCCGAAACTCTCGACTCACCACAAAGACTGGTCGGCTAAGGTCCTTGAATTCCCCACATCTCGCACAAGTACGTGCGAGATATGGGGCACCCGAGTCCATGGCAGGGTAAGATTTAGGACGCTTGATTACATCCCGGGATAAACGACCATCTGTGTGACGGACTACACTAGTTGATTTGTGACTCGGCTGTTACCCGAAGTTAAAACAATGATGGGCACATATAACGGGACCCGGCGTGAATCATACCGCCAGGTGCGAAGCGAATAACTGCAGAGCCTCAACGATCCGGTGGGGCAGGTCGTCGTCTTTGCGTTTGCTCAGTAGTTCATGGCCCGCTCCGGCGACCGGTAGCAGTTGGGTCTGCGCAGGGATGAGTGACAACGCGAAATTCAGCTCGTCGATCGAACCGAAAGGGTCGCGCGCACCCTGTACAAACAGAGATGGAGTTTTGAGGAGAGGGAAGTGCGCGGTCCGCAAGTCCTGCGGACGGCGCGGCGGATGCAGCGGATAGGAAAGCAACAGCAACGCATCCGCCAGGGCGGGCGCATCCGCGGCTAACAGGGTTGACTGCCGTCCTCCATAGGAATGGCCCCCGAGGAACACACGGCCTGGAACCAGTTTCCGCATGGCATCGACGGCGGCCCGCAAGCCTTGTTGATCTTGCTCGGCGCTCCCTCGCGGCGGCGGCCCAGCCGGCCGCACCTGACGAAAAGGAAGATCACAGCGCAACACAAGCAACCCGGCGTCGCAAAAGGCACAGGCAAGCGCCAACAAGAGAGCGGTCTCGCAGTTCGCCCCGGCTCCGTGGGTGAGTATGAGGCCATCCCTTACTGGATCTGCGGGAACTGGACCGGCGGGAGCTGGACCGGCGGGAGCTGGACCGGCCGGGCGGTGCAGGTATCCGCGGACGGACGCCCCGTGACCTACATCGTGGTCTACATCGCGAAATGGCTCGTAGCTGTGCATTCTCAAGGGTCAAGCGCGAACGTGATGATCGACGAGCAAAAGGCTGAGTCGAATCCTGATGCGGGCCGGCACAATCACCTAAGACTTGCTCTGATGTGAGCGCTCTGATTATCGAGCTGATATTACCGCGCGACGGCCAGCTCTTCTTCCAGTTGTTGTTTGTTGAAGAGGTCGGCGTAGTACCCGTCTCTGGCGATCAGGTCGTCATGGCTACCCAGTTCGACGATGCGACCGTTGACCAGCACCGCGATCTGATCGGCATTTCGCACGGTGGAGATGCGGTGAGAAATAAACACCGTCGTACGCCCCTGCATAACACGTTGCAACTCGCGCAGTATCTGCTCTTCTGTGTAGGTGTCGACGCTGGCCAGCGCGTCGTCGAGAATCAAGATCCGCGGATTGCGGATGACGGCGCGCGCAATCGCCGTGCGCTGCTTTTGCCCGCCGGAGAGAGTGATGCCGCGTTCGCCGACCATGGTTGCAAGCCCGGCAGGGAACTCTTCGAACTCGCGGCGAATGTGCGCAGCCTCGGCAGCCTTCAGCACGTCCTCGTCGCTTGCGCCGGGAGCGCCGAAAGCAATGTTTCCCCGGATGGTCTGGCTGAATAGGAAAGTCTCTTGTGGAACGAAGCCGATGTTGGCTCGCAGCGTTGCCAGCGGATAATCGCGGATGGGCCGCTCGTCGATCAAGACCGTTCCTGGCGGAGCGTCGTACAGGCGCGGAATCAGGTTGACCAGGGTCGACTTGCCTGAGCCCGTCGGTCCCACGATCGCGAGACTGGTTCCTGCCGGAATCCTGATCGACAGGGAATGCAGTACCTCGGAACGCCCGGAATCCGCACCCTCATACGAGAAGCTAAGATTGCGAAACTCGATGTCGCCCCGCAGAGTCAGATCGCTGGGGAGGCTCGCATCGGCTTGAGCATCGTCGATCGTGGGCTTATCTGACAGAAGCTCATCGATGCGCAATACGGACGCTGTGCCCCTCTGCCACAGGTTCACCACCCAGCCCAGCGCGATGACCGGCCAGGTGAGCATGACCATGTAGGTGCTGAAGGCGACAAAATCGCCAATGCTGATGCGATGTGACAGGACTTCGCGGCCGCCGACCAGGAGCGTGATGGCCATGGCTAGTCCGAGAATGAACTCGAGCGTTGGCCAGAGCATGCCCATGAGCTGGACGAGGCGCAGGCCACGGCGGATATTTTCTCGATTCGACTTCTCAAACGCGGTAATCTGCGCTTCTTCCTGGGCGAAGGCGCGAACCAGGCGGGCTCCGGAGAAATTCTCCTGCGCCTGAGCCGAGATCTCGGAATACATGGCCTGAATGCGCTCGAAGCGCTCGTGAATCCTTCGTCCCAAGCTTTGCACCAGGATGCTGGCGAGCGGCAGCGGCACCAGCGCGACCAGGGTTAGCCACGGGCTGATGCGCAGCAGAAAATACAGCGCACCCACCGAGAACAGAACCGTGTTCGCGCTGTACATGATGGCCGGCCCCAGCAGCATGCGGACTGCATTCAGGTCGTTGGTCATGCGCGCCATGATGTCGCCGGTGCGATGTTGCTGAAAGTAACCCGCCGGTTGCCGCTCCAGATGGCGGAACAGGTCGTTGCGGAGGTCGAACTCGATCTCGCGCGAAATACCGATCATGATCCAGCGCGTGAGGAAGAGGAAGACGCCCTTGGCAGCGGAAATAAGGACCAGCAAGCCGGCATAGACGAGAATCTTGTGCCGGGTGACTCCGTGGTTCAGGTCATCGATCGCAATCCGCAACACCTGGGGGAAGAGAATCCAGATGCCATTCGAGATGACGGCGGCGGCTCCACCCCAAACAAAGTCACGCCGATAACGGCGCAGGTACGGGAAGAGAGGCCGAAGCGGAGCGAGCATGCAGTTTTATTCTACCTGTCCCAGGCGCCTATGTAGGCGTCCGCAGCAACAGATAGGTTCCGGCCAGACCAAACAGCAAATCCGGCGACCAGGCAGCAAGCAGCGTAGGCAAAAAGTTTACGTTGCCGAGGGCCTCAAAAGTTTCCGTAATAACCAGGTAAGCGATGGCCAGCCCTATGGCAGCGGCGATGCCGGTGAGCGATCCGCGTTTGCCCATCGATAGAGCAAAGGGAATCGCCAGCACCGCCATCACCAGTGTGACCAGCGGATAGGCGAGCTTGCGATTGAGTTGAATACTAAGCTGCTTGGTATCGAAGCCGCTCTGCCCCAGGTCGCGCACGTAGCGCTGCAGTTCGCCAAACGTCATCTCCTGCGATTGCAGCGCCTCCTTCTTGAAGTATTGCGGCCGCTCGCCTATATCAGGAAAGCCTTCGATGGTGAACTGGCTATAATTGCTGACCGCCTCGCCGTCGAATCGCCGGTCCCATCCATTCTCCAGAACCCATTGCCGCAGCTGCGGCTCCCAGTGGGCACTGGTTGCGAAGATACGGCGGGAGAGCGCAAAGTTCTCGGGGTTGAATTCAAACACCGTCAGGTTGGCAAAGCGATCAAGATCCGGATCGAAGAACTGGTAGTAGAAAATGCGGCCCGGTTTTCCTGGCTCCTGCTTGCCGAAGATCCACTTTTGATCTGGATGCAGGAAGGTTTGCGCCGGCTTGCCTTTAATAACGCTACGCAGCGCCTCTTGCCGGCGATTCGCCGTGGGCAGATAGGACTCGTCGAAAAGAAACAGTGCAATCGCCAGCAGCAAAGCCACCACCAGGATGGGCGTCATCACGCGGTACAGGCTGATGCCCGTCGCCTTCATAGCCGTGAACTCACTGGTGCGCGTCAGGACGCCGAACGTGACCAGCACCGCAATCAGCACCGCCAGCGGAGTGATGTTGTAGATCATGTTCGGCGTGAGATTGATGAGGTATTCACCGACCGTCACCAGGGGCGTGCGGTTGCGGATGATGTCGCCCAGCAGCTCAAAGAAGGTAAAGACCAGCAGCAGCAGAACGAAACTGATCAGCACCATGGCGAAGGTTGTGAGGAATTCGCGTAGTACGTAGTCATCGAGAATCAGCGGAAAACGTCCGCGCTCGTGCGATCCGCGTGCTCGCGCCACGCTCTCCGTTTTCGGGCTCATCTTCGAGCCCATCTGGGGTGTCATGAGCTGAGCGTTCTTGAATTTGGCGGCGAGGGCGGAGAGCTGCGTGCTAAGGGCGCCGCCGCCCTTGCCCATTCTGCGCAACAAGGCCAGACCCGATATCGCGAAGATGATGTTGGCTGCCCAAACGCCGACGACCACCGGAACCTTGCCCTCGCGAGCGAGCGCGATACCGGTTGAGGAAAAGAAATAGTAGATGAATACCAGCGCAATGGTGACGACAAAGCCGGTGCTCTTGCCGCCGCGCCGTGATGAGATGCCAAGCGGAATGCCGATCAGCATCAACACCAGGCACGCCGCCGGATAGGCGAAGCGCTTATGCAGCTCGATCAGGTAAGGTTTGCCGCCGGGCCCCTTGGTGCGCTCGTAGAGCGCGCGGTTGCCCATGGCCATGATGGGCGCATCGTTGCGGCCGATGTGTGGGTCTTCCTGGGTGGCGATGCTCAACGGCAACACCGACTCCACAAAGGTAGAGACCTGGTACTGCGGGGCGCCATTGGTGGTCTGCATATCGTGCTCGGTACCGTTGCGCAGACCCATGAGAATGGTGTGATCAGGGCCGTTGGCCACGACTGCCTCTTCGGCAGTGGTGACTTTGGGCGTGACGGGATCGCTCAGGTCAGCGAGAAAGATCCGCTGCCAGCGCGCAGCTCCGGTCCCGGGATGGATATCCTGCACGTAAAGCACGTAGTTCTTGAAGTCTTCATAAAAGACGCGGGGTTCCACTTGAAAAGTGGCCTGCTCATTCTTGAGCGAGCTTTCTACCTTGATCAGCGCCGCCGTAGCTTTCGGAGAGATATAGAGCGAATCGGCTAGCGAAATGATCCAAGCGATCACGGCGATCACCGACACCACCCGGACAAAAAACCACACACCGATGCCCACCGCGCGCATGGCCGTCACTTCGCTGTCGGCGGCGAGCCTGCTGAGCCCGAGCAGGACCCCTACCAGCACGCCCATCGGGATGGTAAGGCTCAGAATGGGAGGCAGGATGAAAAGAAAAACCTTCACGACACTGCCCATGGAAGCGCTGTTTCGCGCCGCCATTTCCAGCAACACTCCGATGTACTTCATGAACAGGATGAAGGTGAAGAGCGCGCCCCCGAGCAGGGCGTGCGACAACACTTCTTTCCATAAATAGCGGGTAAATATGCGCACGATTCGGGACCGGCCTACTGGCTACAGTCTAACTCGAATCAAAGTTCCGGCTCGGGGATTGAGGATTGAGGCAATGGCCGAAGGAGAGAAAAGGGGTGCGCGTGGTAAAGCCGCCGCGCGTGACATCCGGACGATATCTTTCGACCTGGAAAGATGTATCGACCTTGCCGGCGCACCCAAAGGAGGGAGAGCATGCTTCTATTGTTCGAAGTGTGCCTGCGCGCACCGGCAACCGGCAATGGCGAAAACGTGTTACTTCGGTGTGCCTGTGGTTGGCTTGCATTTCTCATACCGTCGAGAACGATAGAGAAACGCGGCTCGATATCGCTTGGTGGAAAGTGCAACAAACCTTCGGGTGCCCCATCCTTCGCTTTTTGCGAAGGATGGGATACCACGACAGTGTGCGTTGAGATTTGTGGCTTCCCACCCTTGCCGGAAAAGCACCGTCAAGGATGGGGCACCCGCAGGGTTGTTGCACTGCCGGCTACCGCATAACACAGCCTCGCCGCAGCGAGCAGCCACGTCGCTCCTCTCCCTGATGGTGAGAAATCCTGGTTAGCTTCCAGGCGAAGCGCCCGTGGAAGGCTCCGGCTGAAAGCGATAGCCTATGCCCCGCACCGTTTCCAGAAATAGCGGCTCAGCGGGATTGTCTTCAATGTAGCGCCGCAGCCGCACCATGAAGTTGTCGATGGCCCGTGTGTCGGTGTCTTCATGCACGCGCCACACTTGCTCGAGCAATTCTTTCCGCGAGATGATGCGCCCCTGGTTCTGCACCAGGTAGCGCAGCAGATCGCACTCCATCAGCGTGAGCCGGATTGTTTTGTCGGGCGTGGTGAGCTGCAGGGAATCGAAGTCAATGGTGCGGCCGGCGAAGGCAAAGCAAGAGGGTTCATTTTGCGAAGGCGGGGCTGGGAGCACCGGAGCAGCAGGACGAAGCCAGCCCGTGCGGCGCAGCAAACTGTTCAGCCGCGCCAGCAGGATGGAGAGATCGAAGGGCTTAGGCAGGTAGTCATCGGCTCCCGCACTAAAGCCGAGCAGTACATCCTCAGGGCGGCTGCGTGCGGTAAGCATGAGGATGGGAACAAAATTCTGTTGCGCGCGCAATTCCGCGGCAACTGAGAAACCGTTCCTGCCGGGCAGCATGACGTCGAGGATGATCGCATCGAACGTCTCGGTCGCAATGATTTCAAGCGCGCTCTCTCCGTCGACCGCGAGCTCGACCGTAAAGCTTTCTTCGCGCAGGTTGAAAACCAGTCCCTGCGCGAGGTGTGCCTCGTCCTCGACCACGAGAATGCGGGCTGGGGTGCTCACGCTTTCGCTCCTTTACGGTTACGGTCTTTGGAGAGCGCCCGGGGAAGCTGCAGCCGGACGGTGGTTCCCCGACCTTCCCCCTCAGATTGCGCTACCACGTCGCCGCCATGCTGGCGGGCAATCGAGCGCACCAGGAACAAGCCGAGTCCTGTCCCTTTGATCCGGAAGACGTTGCGCGCCGGTACACGGTAAAAGCGCAGGAAGACCCTTTTGAGATGCGGAGGAGAAATGCCCAGGCCATGATCGGTCACGGTGAGCATCATCCAGGCATCGCCTTCGAGCGCCAGATACACCTCGATCCGTGGGCCCTGGGGCGAGTACTTCACTGCGTTGTCGAGAATGTTGACGATGGCCGTTTGCAAATCTTCCGGATTACCGGTGACGGCGAGTTGCTCGGCGCTGGGTTCCACCTTGAGGGTAATGGCCGATTCCTGCAGATGGTAGCGCTGCAATACGGTACGAACGGCATCGCGCAGCAGGTCATCGAAGTTGAGCTCAAGCCGTACCCTGTTGCGCGCCCTTTGCCCGATTTCGCCCGCCTTGAGCACCTGCTCCACGGTTGCCAGCAGCCGCTCGCTGTCTGAAAGCATGATGCCGTAGAACTCCTTGCGCTGTTCTTCCGGCAGTTCGCGGCGCTGCAGCGTTTCAAGGTACAGGCGAATCGACGCGATGGGCGTCTTGAGCTCATGGGTGACGGCGTTGAGAAAACTGTCATGGCGCTCATTGCGCCGTACTTCACGCACCAGAAAGATGGTGTTGAGAATGAGGCCTGCGATGAGCAGTAGAAAGAACGCAATACCCACCACCAGCAGGACCAGGCTGCGCCAGTTGATGATGATCCACGTGACGTTAAGGGCAATCGCCACCGCCACCAGGCAAGCACCCAGGGTGATAGATAGCACCATGCCGTTTCTGCGCCTGATGACGCGCAAATTGAGAACCCCCCTGTCGAATCAGCAGCTTATTGATTCTACGTTCGGCCAGAATCAATAGAAACGTCCAAATGGTCCAATTTCTGTAAACCGGCTGTATAGATTCGGACCGTTGGAGGCATGTTGTACGGTAAACATGGTGAACGTCCCCACCTTATCCCCACCTTATCCACCAACGGCCTACGCCGCCAGAATGGCAAACTAACTTCTCAGCTCACCGCCCTGACCGTCAACCGTGTAGTTGCGTGGATGGATACTCTGGACCGGATCGCAGTATGGCGGATTTCTTCTGGTGCATGATGGCCGCACAACGCGGCCGCAGCATCGAGGAAACGGCAAGCGAGCTGCTCAAAGTGAGCGCGAAAGCCCAGGAGCGTGTCCGCCGGCACAACGAAGGCTATGCGCTCATCACCGCGCAGAATACCGCCGCAACGGCGGAAGGCGGCAGGCGGAGGGGCAGGGGGTAAGACCCTGCTACAGGGTGCAATTCCTCGTGACAATGGCTCTCAGACGGCCTAAACTCAGAAAGTATTGAGAACATTGAGATAGACGTATGATTCACAAAGCCAAAGACCTCTCGCTGGACCAGAAAATGGCTATCGAAAGCCTGCTCGGACGCTCGGTTGCTGAAGACGAAGCGATCAGCGTCCGCACGCTTGCGTCGGTCTCCGGACCCGAATGGCTGCAGCAGTCCTGGGAGAGTGCCAAGCGGCAAGGGATCGACCGGCTCTCTACCGAAGAGATCGACGCGGAAATCGATGCCGCGCGGAAGGCACGGCGTAATCGCCAGCAGCCCACGGAGCAATGACCCGGGTTGTTCTCGACACCAATATCCTGATTTCCGCCCTGCTCAGTCCGCAAGGACCGCCTGCGCAAGTATTTCTGATGACCGTCCTGGACCCAGACACGCAGTTGTATGTCAGCGGGGATATTTTTGCCGAGTATGAAGAAGTTCTCCGACGCCCTCGGTTTAGTCGCAGCGACAGCGAAATCCTAGCCGCGCTACGTATCATTCGTGAGAAGGGCTTCTGGGTAAAGCCCAGCGAGAAGGTGCGTGCCTGTTCCGACCCAGACGACGATATATTCTTGGAATGCGCTTATGCCGCCGCCGCGCACTACCTCGTGACCGGCAATGCCAAGGATTTTCCTGCTGCATGGTCCAGCACGCAGATTGTGACTGCTCGCCAGTTCCTCGACGCCGTGGTATGAGTGGGAGGCCTGCCGGAAGGGAGACTGATGGCAAGGCCACAACTGCTGGAGACGGGACGTTCAGTGATTTTTGGAGTTGGTATTCCGCTGACACTCCCGTAGGTTGTGGTCAAAATGTGACGGATCATATGCGCTTCGTCGCGTTCGGTCTTCAAGTCAGGGACCTTGAGGGTCTGTTCCAGACAAATTCCCCTTGTGGACGATGTAAACGCGTTTCATCGCCTTGGGTGCATCGAGCGCTGTAATCACGCGGATCAAGGTCTTGCGCCATGTGGACATTGCGACCAAAATGCGGCCAGCATTAAGTGGATTTTGTGCTGTGACAGTAGTTGTGTGCGATCAAAGATCGTCGATTCAAAGTCTCAGCAATGAGCGCATTGGTCGCGCCGTAACGCTCTATGGTTGGAGTGTAAATATAGTGTAGCTACACGCCAAGAGGTATTTTGTACGGTAAACGTGGTAAACGTCCCCACCCTATCCCCACCCTATCCCCACCCTATCCATGCGGCCGGTAAACGTGGTGAATCCCAGGTTCCCCCAGGCTCCCGCGAGCAGTATGTTCTTCATCATTTCCTCCCGTCACTTCCAGACCTTGCGCCTGTGCAGAGTTTCGTCCTGTTCACCGTGAAGCCGTTTCCAGCGCCTATTCCACCACAGAATGGCTGCCATCACGCCCGCGATGCAAACGACCGGCAAAATCCACGACCAGCGACCCATAGCAAGGCTCAGGACATACAGAGCAAGCGTTATGAAGTATCCGAGAACGATATAACCGCCAATCTTGTTTCTAACCAGGCGCTTGGCATCGCGCTCAGGCTTTGCTGCCAACCATGCCGCCTGCCGTCGCATCCGGGCTTCTTTCCCGAATGCCTCTTTAAAGAACCAATGAGTGATGCGGAACGGAAGCGTGAGAATCCGCCATGCCGCTGTTATCACGCCAGCGAAAAACTCGTCGGCATGCTTTGACAGGTAGATCCCGAACCAAACGGCCAGCGCGATTATTATGAAAAGCTTCATCCCCTTTACCTAAGCACTTTCCAACCGAACAGGCCATTGCAATAAGTGGTCAGTGTATTGGGTGCGATGGCCTACAACCAAAGTGGCAGGACCGACGTAAACCCGGGGACCGGTACGATGGCGCATTTATGAGAAAATCGCGCGTAACCTCAAGCCAATGAGCGGGCTGATCACTCCGTGTCCAGCATTTTTGCAGAGTATGCGATCCCTTTACGCTCCAGCTTGAACCGTCTATGCGCGAACGTCTCGCCCAGTGTCGCCCCTTGGTCGTTGGAGATGATTCGCACGTGCACTATGTACGAGGCACCCTCGGCCCAATTGATGGTCCGCTTCTCCAATTCGTTGGGCGGATCCCAATGTTCGCGGACATGCAGGTTCACGCGATTGGGATTGTTGTATGTCACCCACTCATCGCTCATGGCGGGCAGTCCAACCAGAATGTGCTCTGTTTCGCCCACGTCTATCGCAATCTGGTTTGACTCTTTGTCTATCCAGCAAGCTCTGTTCACGTGCGATGAGCTTGAACTCGACGAAACAGTGAATTCGAGCATGGCGAAAACGCAACGGGCACGCCTCGCTTGCTTTCCCTCCTGTGCTGGCTGATTCAGAACGGTGAGCGCTAGGCATTGCTGGCCACCTGACGCGACGAACCGCACAACTGCTTCTTCCACCTCCACCGGACTCCGCGTGAGGCGGATATCGAACTGAGGTCGTGGCAGGACACTCTTCGCGGGTATCGGAGGTTCTGGTGCTAGGGCGGAGGGTGGTGATGGGTGCACGTTCACGTTTACCTGGTTCCCAGTGGCGTTTGCTTGTGCTTGAGGAGCTATGAGCGCGGGGTGCTTCTCCGGATTATCCATAGCCCTCAGAATCCCCTCAACGAGAAACAGCACGCATCCGGCGATCAGACTGCCGACAACGATCCTGGGATGACGAGAGACCTGATTCGGATAGAGGGATGGCAATGCGGAAAGAGCACCGCCTATCAGCAAGGCTCCAAATCCGCCGAACAGCGTGATCCACTTGCGAATGGCTGTCCCCTCCCGAACAGTTCTGATTCTGCCGAGCCACTTCCTGCGAGTCAAGCACGACCCGTCCGATGCGCGTTTATGCGGACAAAATGTCCGCATTCTTACACTACGCTCATGATGTAATGGTCACATGCCAACTATCGGGTATGAAAGCGCTGGCTTCGGAGCAACTTTAGCAGGACTCAATGGTGGCGGGGTTCTCACGTGCACGTGGGCGCAGTTAGTTTGGGCCGTGGTGACGGTCGGGAAAGCTTTTAGGGTTTCGAGGATTGGAATGCGGTGACAGCATACGTATTGATCCTCAAGATGGCTCATCTTACTGAAATACGTATGCTGTCACCGCATTCCACCCCATCTGGGCGTTGGCGATCTTGATGGCCTTTTCGAGGATGCCGGTCATGCGGGCGTCGGACGATATACTCTCGAATCATGAAGAGGTTCACAGTGTGTTTTGTCGCCTTTCTGATGTCGGCGACGGCAACCTTCGCGGCCAATGATGAGCACGAACAAGATCGTGTCAGAGAAACAGGAACCGTGTTGAAAGAAATTCTGAATATTCCTGATGACATTCCGCGCGACCTGCTCGATAAGGCGGAGTGCGTGATTATTCTACCCTCGGTGAAAAAAGGAGCCTTTGGGATCGGTGGCAGCTATGGCCGCGGCGTGATGGTGTGCCGGAGCGGCGCACATTACAAGGGTAGATGGGGTGCTCCCGCGCTTTACGCCCTTGAAGGTGTCAGCATCGGCTTCCAACTCGGTGGCCAAGCTACTGACTTTGTGCTCCTGGTAATGAATCAAAAAGGGGCGCAATCGTTACTGTCCAGCAAGGTAAAGCTCGGGGCAGACGCCTCGGCGGCAGGTGGCCCCAAGGGTCGTACCGCAGAAGGTGCGACTGACATTGTGATGAACGCGGAAATCTTGTCGTATTCGCGTAACAAGGGCCTGTTTGCGGGGGTTTCTCTGGAAGGCTCGACTTTGCGCTCCGACGGCAGCGCAAACGAAAAGCTCTATGGCAAGAAACTGAGCGCAAAAGAGATCATTCGCGAGGGCAGAGTCGGCGTTCCCGCCTGCGCGCACGAACTGGATTCCCTGCTCAATACCAAGTCACCGCGAAATAGGTCTGACCCGAAGTCGCTGGAGTAGAATCGTCCGTTCGTTGTTCCGTAGTTCCGGGCGAATCACCGGCAATCTGGAAGCAATCCATTGGATGATTAACGGGCAAACCGGAAACAATCCACATGGACGAGAAACGGGCTAAGCGGACAACCGCCAGTCAGGTGTACGAATAGCCAACTACAGGGACAAGTGGATTACTTCCGGTTAGCCGACAAACTCCTCAGAACGGCTGCGCACGCAATTGCGGCGTTCTGGTAAGACCTTAAACTCTCGCGTGTCAGGCTGGGGAAACATGGGGACGTTCACCACGTTTCCGATCTGCGTTTCTTCGGAGACAGTATTTCCGTTGTCTACGGCAGCGAACATATATGTCGGTAAAGACAAGTCCGAGCCGAACGCAAAGGTTTGGCGGGTGGCCCACATCTATCTACTTCCACTTTCTCTACTCTCCGATGGGTGCCCCACATCTCGATTTTGAGATGTGGGTTTGCAGCCAATGAAGTGGGTGCCCCATCCTTCGATTTTTTCTGTCGAAGGGAGGGCGGCGACGGACATCGACCGGCGGCTTCCGGTATAGACATCCTTCACCATGCCCAAAGAACTTGTTCGCTTTCAGAAATCGGGCGGCTTCCATTTCATTACCTTCAGTTGTTGTTGGAGGGAACTCCTTTCGGGGAGAGGTAGGGCTTACGATGTTTTCGAGCATGAACCTGGGGCAATACGGAAGCGGTAGGGGTTGGTTGTGGCAGTTATGTTTCGATGCCAGAGCATGTTCAGCTGCTGGTTGGCGAGCCTTTGCGGTCTTGCCTGGCTACGGTCCTGCAGGTATTGAAACAACAAACATCCCACAAGCTGAAGCGGCGCGGCGAGGGTCGGTTCTAGCAGCGGCGGTATCATGACTTCAACATGCACAACGAAGTGAAGCGTGTCGAGAAGCTGCGATATACGCATCGCGACCCGGTGAAGCGGGGATTGGTCGAGAAGCCTGAAGACTGGCAGTGGTCAAGCTTTCATCACTACGCGACGGGTGTCGAGGGTGCGGTGGAGATGGAGTCGGAGTCGGAGTGGAGGGCTCGGCGGCGCGAGATGGAACGGACATGCGCGGGCGAGCAGTTGAGGATCCCACCCTTGCGCTAGAAAAAGCGCAAGGATGGGGCACCCGCAGGTTGTGGGCGAACCGAGGGTCGGGCACCCGGCCGTTCGGTATAGTGGACTGCAATGATTGCTAAGTTTTCAGTCGTCACACTCGGTTGGTTTCTATGCGGCGGGTCGGTCTCCGCCGTGGCTCAAGATCCAAATCCAACAGCTGTTTTAGAGAAGACGATGGCCGCGCGGCTGCAGACATACGAAACGCCAACTCTTTCAAAACCACCGTTGGCGGGCCGCTGCTCCAATGCACTGGCAGTTGTCCACGTTGTCGTCGGTGCAGATGGAAAGGTGAGTAACACGGGTTACGTAAGCGGGTTTGAAGAGTTAAAGGACCCTACTCTTGCTGCTGTGCGGCGGTGGTCATACAAACCGTACACTGTCGGCGACAACCCTGTGGTCGTAGAAACTCAAGCGTCAGTTTTTTATCTTGGCGACGGGGAATCTATGCCTATGTATGGTGGAATGCGGTGACAGCATACGTATTGATCCTCAAGATGGCTCATCTTGCTGAAATACGTATGCTGTCACCGCATTAGCCGTCACCGCATTAGCCCCGCATTAGCCCTGTCGAAGAATACCTGCATTTCCAGTTTGGCCACACTCTGTAGATTCCTTCAGTGCATAGACGCCTCCTTGACGGCGCCAGAGACATTTAGTTTGCCACGGCCAGGCTTCTTTCCTGCACCACTATTGCCCGCTCTCCAATAAGAAAATTCTGGCGTAGACCTGCTCGTAAGCTTCAACCATCGTCGCGATAGAAAACCTTTCTTGTACTCTCCCTCTGCAGGCTCTGTCGTCGATCGCAGGCACCTCTTCGAGCGCTCTCACCGCCCCGGCCACATCGGTTACCAGAAACCCAGTCACACCCTGCTCGATGACCTCTCCGCAGGAGCCAAGATCCATTGCGATCACCGGAACTCCCGCCGCGTTCGCCTCCGCCAGTACCAGCCCAAATCGTTCCGGGATGGTATTCAGATGAAGCAGGGCGAAGGCTTGTGCGAAAAGGGCATTCTTCTCCTCCACGCCCACCGGCCCCACATAGCATGATTTGCTTATCGTCGAGGTGAGGCTGAATTTCATCCTGGAAGTAGGTCTTGTCCTGCACAATGCCGGCGATCAGTAGTCGCCGTCCACTCCGGCGAGCCGTCTCGATCGCCAAGTGGACTCCCTTGTCCGGATGTATCCGGCCGATAAAGATGAGATCTTCTCCCCTGGTCTCGCGCTGTGGGTAGAGTGCGAGGTCAATTCCGTTGTAGACAGTTGCCAGGTAATTCAACCCCGCGACGCGATCCGAATTGCTGATGGAAACAAAATATCCGTCCCGGTATTTCTCGTAGACCGGCATGATGCGCGGCGAGGAGAAGCCGTGGATCGTGGTCAACACCGGCGTCTTCACCAGCCGCGTATAGGCCAATGCCATAAAGTCATAGTGGCTGTGAATCAGGTCGAACTCCGCAGCGTGCTCGAAGAGCTCCGCGATGTGGAGGTATTCGGCTACCTTGGGATCGATCGAACGATCCTCTTCGTAGCCCCTTTCTACGACTGCATGCAGATGGGCGCGGGTGAGCGAGTCACCGGTGGCGAAGAGGGTAACATCCCATCCCCGTTCCACCAGGCCTTCGGCGATGTTGCCCGCCACCGTCTCCCAGGCGCCATATTGGCGCGGCGGCGTCCGCCAGGCGACCGGCGATAGTATGGCTACTCTTCTGTGCGAGACCATTCCTTTAACGCATGGCCGCTAGCACATCATCCAGGGCAACCGTGGCAAACCCGGTGGCCAGATCGGCCAATCCATAGGGAATGATGAGTTCGCCCTGGTGTAACAAGGCGCCGCAGGAATAAACCACATTAGGTACATAGCCTTCACGCTCGCTCGGCTCCGGCGTCATCATCGGTTCGCGCAGACGGCCGATCACCTTGGAGGGCTGCTTCAGGTCGAGCAGGAAGGCGCCAATGCAGTATTGGCGCATCGGCCCCACCCCGTGGCTCAGCACCAGCCACCCCGCCTCAGTCTCAATGGGTGATCCGCAGTTCCCAATCTGCACCAGCTCCCACGGGAACGCAGGCTTTAGCAGTAAGTGGCGTTCATTCCAGAAGTGCACATTGTCCGAACACATCAGGAAAATGTTCTCGTTGTCTTGCCGCGAAATCATGGCATAGGAGCCGTTCACCTTTCGCGGAAACAGCGCCATGCCCTTGTTCTCCGCTTCCGGGCCGTTCAGGGAAATAAACCGAAAGCGAAGAAAGTCAGAGGTCTCGAGCAGCTCGGGCATAATGACCCTGCCGTCGTAGGCCGTAAAAGTGGCAAAGTACACCTGCTCACCATCGTCCTTGCGAAAGCGCACAAACCGCGCATCCTCGATGCCGTTGCGTTGCGAGGGAGTGGAAGGGAAGATGATCCGCTCAGAAAGATCCTGCTCCGGGTCAAACTGCACCTCGTAGTTGGAGCGTGCCAGCATCCAGATGCTCTGCGCTCTCAACTCATCTTCCCCTACTTCTCCTTGGACGTGCCCGGAGGCTTGCAACTGGGCGGCCAGAGCATCTCGCAGCGTCGCTAGGCCAAACGACTTCCCCAGCCGTTGAAGCACCCGGCGGGTAAAGTCACTCTCTAAGCCCAGCTCCCAGAGTTTTCGCTGGAACAGCGGGCCTTCATACACTGTGTTGGCGATTTGCCGTGGCTCGGTGAGCAAGCTGCCCGCCGGATCCATTTCAATGCGAAGATCGCTGTGCACGATTCCGCTGCGAAAGGTGATCGAGGATATGTGTCCTTCTCCGGTTGCGCGCAGGCTGAGAATGAAGCGCACTGCGCCGGGCGGCAAGTTCGTCTGGTCCGGGTGAGGCACCATCGATGGATTGAACAGGGCAGCCGATTCCAACGAGTATTCCGACAGAAAGTAGGAGCCGATCAGCAACCGCCGTTGCTGGGTTATTGCAGCATCCTTCGGCAGCAGTTCCTCAAGACCTTCAAAGCGGTCTAAGAACCGTTGCGGCAGGTTTAAGTGTCTTTGCGAAAAATCGGCCGAGACTTGCTTCAGCAATGCGCCGACCTGCGCCTCCGGCACAGCCATAATTCTTTCTATGATCCCACTCATGCGTCGCGCATCCCCGGGATCAAACTGTCGCAGAAGGACGCGTGACGGATCTGGCCTCAGCACAGTCTTAGAACGTTTCAGAGGAATTGCCAGTGCAGTCCCATTGCCCATTCGGGTCCCATTTCTTGTCGCGCGAATACAACAGCAGCTATCAGTGGATCACAGGCTTCGGAGCGTTTCTTCTGTTTAGCCGTTTCTTCATAGAACAAGCCGCGTAAACGTGCTCTCCCGGTACACAAGCCTGTTTAGAGCATTTTCGCAATGACTGTGGTCCGGTGGAGTATTTTCACGAATGAAGTAAGGGAAGAATATGCCCTGGACGCAGGTGTTCCGTCAAAGAACACCTGCACATAACCACTCCCACTCCATCACCGTATTTGTGAAAATGCTCTAAGTGCAGTGAGGTGTGGCTTTCTTTGGGAGAAAACCACGTAAAGGCCGGTTGCTTAGCTCGCTGCGGAGAAACCGGTCTACACCAATTGCGAAAATGCTCTAGCGCAAAGAGAGGGGCAAGGGCGGGTAATCCTCCGCGGTGATCGGTCGCTTAAAGCTGGTCAGCATATTCTGCGCCTGGCGCATCTCCACCAGCGAGAGCAGAAAGGCCAGCGTGGACTCGGCTCCCTGGTTTCCGTTCACTCGGTCCACATGCAAGCCATCGCGGCAGCCGCCGGTCTCGGGCACATAGAGCTCAAGGCCGAGATCGTTGCCTCCGATGAACCAGTCGAAGGCGTGTTCCGCCTGCTCATACCAGCCTAGATCCGCCGTTGCCCGATAGGCTTCAAGACAGGCCGCGACGGTGGCCTGGGCCTCAATTGGCTGCTGGTCGAAGTTGGCGCGTGCACCGCCACGGTGATAGAACCCGTTGCTGCCGATCGGCCGCAGGTATCCTTTTTCCGTGGTCTGCTGCTTCGTTAACCAGCGCAGGGTCTGCAGGCCCCGGTTCAAAACGGCCTCTTGGCCCGTGGCCCGTCCACTCACAATCAACGCATGGGAGAGCCTTGCATTGTCGTATGAAAGCTCTTCCTCAAACCAGTGCCAATCGTCATGCGCATGCCGGTCGTAGAGCTCCATCAGTCGTGCCGTCAATGTCTCGCGCGCCTGGTTCACCTGGCTGTCACCGCCTAACCGGCGCAGGTACTCGTGGATGCCTAGCAGGCCGAAGGCCCAAGCTCGTGGCGAGCTAAACTCGGTCAATGCTGGCAAAGCCCGCACGAAGAGCTGTCCGGCCATCATCTGAAAATTGCTCAGCTGCGACCGTCCGACACCCACCCCAAGTGCCCACAACGCCCGGCCGTGGCTGTCCTCCGATCCCTGTTCGTCCAGCCATTGGCGCTGGAAACTCATGTGATTGTGAAACCTCCCAGCGGCCGGATCGAACGCATGATGCAGGAAGGCGGCGCTGGTGCTGGCCAGGTTCCGCTCAAGTTCCGCGTCGTCGGCGAGTTCCGCAATCAGCACCGCAAGAATAAAGGCACGGGCATTGTCGTCGGTGCAATACCCCTCACTGAAATTGGGCACACTGAAGATCGCATGCTGAAACACGCCAGTGGAATCCGTCATCCGGGAAATGTGCGTTAGCTTTAGCTCTGGCAGTTCTCGATGTTTCTGGTCGAGCGTTTTGATCGCGAGAGATTTGCGCGACAAAGGTGCAGCTTCGAGGCGAGCCAGTTCGAAGCTGTGCATATAGAGCTGGGCTACATTGGACCAAATCATTTCTCGCCCTAGCCGGTAAGCATTCGTGCGCATGGCATTGCGTCGTGTATCGTCCCTTAGCAAGCCAAGAATCTGTTCTGCCATGGCGTGCGAATCGGCAAACGGCACCAGCGCGCCCCGGCCCTCGGCCAGCAGATCTGCCGCGTGCCAGTACGGTGTCGAAACCACCGCCTTGCCTGAACCGAAAGCAAACGAGAGCGTACCCGATGTGATCTGCGCCGGATTCAGGTACGGCGTAATATACAGATCCGCGGCGCCCATGAACTCCGTCAGGTTCTCCGGATCCACGAACTGGTTGCAGAAGATAACGTGCTTTTCCAGTTTGTTCTTGGTGGCCAGAATTTCCAGGCCCAGCCGATAGGCCTCCCCATACCTGCGCAATTCATTGGGGTGTGTAGCGCCCAACACGATGTACATCACATCGGGAAACTCCGCCAGAACCTCGGGTAACGCATTGAGCACATATTCGATGCCCTTATTCGGTGAGAGCAAGCCGAAGGTAAGTAGCACGATGCGGCCCTCCACCTGGAACTGGTCTTTGAAATGGGCCGGATCCACGAACTCGACATCGAGAATGCCATGCGGGATGAGATCTATTTTGCTTAATGGCGCCTGGTAAATCTCGTGCAGCATCTGCCGCCCGCGATCTGCCATCACCACCAGCCGCGTGGACAGGGCAATCAGCTCTTCGATGACGCGTCGCTGGTCTGGCTTGGGTTCGCGCAGGATGGTATGGAGGGTGGTGACAACCGGCATTTTCAACTCGCGCAGCATGGCCAGAATGTGACCGCCGACCGGGCCGCCGAATATGCCAAACTCATGCTGCAGGCATACGATGTCCACATCGCTGATGTTCAGAAAATCCGCGGCTCGCAGGTAAGACGGCAAATCCTGCTCTTCTATCTCGAAGCGAACTACCTCTGGATAGTCGTAACCGTCTTCTATGTCGTTGACAGAAACGCATAGGCACTGGCTTTGTGGATATTGAGTTTGTACGGCTGACAGCAGATCGGTGGTGAACGTGGCGATACCACACTTACGAGGAAGGTGGTCGCCCACGAAAGCAATTTTGCGGATCTTTGCTGTCTCTTCTAAGTGGAGCCCGTTGGTCGCCATGCTCTGGACCTCTTCCATCGTTCGATTGTGGTAAAGCGCTTAGATGCGGGGAGGGAGGAAGGGGCACTGCTCTCCCATCGATGGTGAGACCAGAGCTGCACTGGGGCTAGTCCAGATGAGGCCTTTTATCTATCTTACCAGCCCATGCTATTGCGCGTCAGAGTTGCATCGGTGGGGGGTATGTGAGGCTAGTGTAGCCCGCCACACAGATGGTCGTTTATCCCGGGATGTAATCAAGCGTCCTAAATCTTACCCTGCCATGGACTCGGGTGCCCCATATCTCGCGCTTGTTGCGAGATGTGGGGAATTCATGGACCTTAGCCGACCAGTCTTTGCAGTGAGTCGAGAGTTCCGGGGAGAGAGTGACTCTTGTCCCACATCTCGCACAAGTACGTGCGAGATATGGGGCACCCGAGTCCACACCCGAGTCTTGGGCTAGACAAAATCCTTAAAGCCACACCCACGACATACATGATCGTATTTGTGACGGACTACACTAGTGTGCTCTGCGCTCTGATCCGGATACTGGTCAATATTGATCAGAGCCGGCGGATCACAGCCGTCAAGGCAAGCCAACTCTTAGCGATATGAAACGCCTGTTGTGCCTGCAATGTGGTCAATGTGAGTGTGGCGATTCCGTACAAACATCTAAACCACCATTCTTCCTGCATGAGCTATTTTGCTCAGAAATGAAAAGCTGCCCATGTCATTCTTTGCTTTGCGGAGTGTGTTGAATGGTAGCTGCCATTCTTAGGCTGCTGTGGGTAAGACTCCCAATTATAAACGTCGCGGCGGCCCCCGTCGATTGGCAATCCGTATCCGTGTAGACCGCGGAACCGTTCTGTGGACAGGAATTCACATTGGCTCGTGTTTGCGTCATAAGCTTTGTCCTACCACTTCGTTCAATGAGGATTCTTCGACCGTCACATATTTACTGAAGATCGGCACACACGCCAAGAGGGCGGCCAGAAACCAGAATGCACTGTGCAAGCCGATCCCCTTTGACAAGAAGCCAATGACGGCCGGCCCCGCCAACATGCCCGCGTAACCCGCCGTAGAGAGGGCGGCAACGGCCAATCCCTTTGGCATTTTGTGTTGTGTACCCGCGAGTCTGAACAAGATAGGCACGATGTTTGCGGCTCCAAGACCCACAAAGACAAAACTGACAAGCCCGATCCATGCGACCGGTGCGAGTAGGAGGCCGCACATTCCTAGGAGCGCTATCACCCCACCAAGTGTCAACACGAAGCGGTTCCCGAATCGCGCTACGATGCCATCGCCGACGAAACGGCTGAACGTCATCGCGATGGAGAAGAACATGTATCCCAGCCCTCCGTGCGCAGCAGAGACGAGGTGTTCACCGACAAGCAAAAGCGCACTCCAATCGAGCAGAGCCCCCTCAACCAAGAATGAGATTGCCGCGAAGATCGCGATGACGAGCACGACACCTCTCGGGATTGCAAAGAGAGGCTGCTTCGTTCTCTCTCGATTCGAGAGCATGCGCGGAACAGCCACAACGATCAGTGAAACAAGAATCATGGAGCTGAGAGTTATGCTTGAACTGACTGCGATGCCTCGAGAGAGAAGAGCTGTCATGATTCCCGACCCCAGAAATCCACCAACACTGAAGAGCGCGTGAAATCCAGACATCAACGGCTTCTCAGAGACACGCTCAACATCGACAGCATGCAGATTCATTGCAACATCTAACGATCCCAGAAAAGCCCCGAAGGCGAACAGCGCGACTCCAAGGGTGATCGGCGACGATGCGATGCTCAAGAGCGGCAACACGAGTGCCAGTCCTACTCCACCTGAGAGTACGACCGGCCTGCTACTGAAGCGCGCGCTTAGGTTCGCAGCAAGCGGCATCGCAACAATGGAACCGGCGCCCAGGAGCAGAAGAACCAACCCCATGGTGTAGTCGCTGAGATGGCAGCGAGTCTTTGCGAAGGGCACTAAGGGAGCCCAGCAAGCTACGCCGAAACCTGCGGCAACGAACGCCAGCCTGGTCGATAGCTTTGCGCGCGATAGATACAAACCCTCTGTCATGAAGATTTCCGCTCCCGGTTGTGTCGAACGAGACGCAACCTACGGCTGCCCAAGGATGACTTTGGGGCCGGCATTGGAAAAGGTCGAGACAATCTCTTCCGATGTACCGGACTCAAGAATGAGATGGTCAAGGACTACCAGTGCGGCCACCTGAAACGGCGCCCGAGTCTCAACTTTGTCCATAGTGACAAGCGCCGCGGTGCGATCACTTCTCGCAATGAGTGTGCGTTTGAATTCGGCATCTGCCATCTGGAACGCGCCAATTCCAAGAGATACGGAAACGGCGCAAGCTCCGAGGAAACACAGATCAAAGTTCAAGCGTTCGGCTTCGCGGATCGTAGACGGCCCGATGGCCGCGCCGGTTTCACGATCGATCTCTCCTCCCAGAACAATCACTTTGAAATTCTTTCGATCGAGGAGCGCGCTCGCGATTGAGATCGAATTTGTGGCGATCGTAAGAGAGCGGTCCGGCGGTATTTCTCTGGCCAAGGCCAGGTTGGTACTGCCGCTGTCGAGGAACACCGTCGAAGCTTCAGAGACTAAGGTCAGGGCGGCCAAGGCTAAAGCGCGTTTTTCTTTCGATTCGTTCAAGAGTCTGTGTTCAAACGGGACTCCATCCGGCGATATCGGAAGCCCGCCACCGTAAACCCGTTTGCACTTGCCCTCGGCGGCTAACGCCCGCAGATCTCGACGGATGGCGTCCTCGGACACCAGGAACTCCTTCGCGAGGGTAGTGGCATTGACGGAAAGGCCGCGTAGCAGTCGACTTTCAATCTCGTTTTTTCTTATTGTCCCTGACGAACCATGCATAAACAGGAAATTATCATGCACGACCAGGGAGTGCAATAGAATCCCCTCTTCAGCGCACTGGCAGCCCTCGTTTTAGTCTGCATTCAACCTCATTTCGACAGAATTTCTGCGACCGGACCGTGCGCAAACATGAACTACCATGCATAATCAAGAAATACAAGGCGCGGATATCTAGCCTCGCCCTTGATTTGGAAAGGGCTCCACGAACCATGCATCCTGGCAGACCTTTAGTTCTGTTTGGCGCGGCCACGGCGGTCGCGATTCTCTCCGGTTCCTTATTGCTTCATGCGTATCAGGCTGCTGCACCTAAGCCGAACTACGATCCTCCGGAGAATCTTGTGCGGAACGACTTCCCCTCATGGCCATATCCTCGCGGCATTGGCGACACGCGAAAGGATGACGGAACGCTGTTGCACCTTCCTGGAAGTACCCAGAAGTTTACGCTTACGCAAATCAACGGAAGTCACGCAACCATTGACTGGTTTCCGGACCGGCATCCGGTGCCTCCACCGCCTGTAATCGACGGCCGGGCTGGTGCCTATAACGCGTGCGGTCAATGCCACCTGATCGATGGCAGCGGCAAACCGGATACGGCTGACCTTCGCGGTCTTGCTGTCGCCTACATCGTGCAGCAGATCGTGGATATGAAGGATGACAAGCGCCACGCCTCCATTCTGCATGCTCCACTCGCGGAGATGGTCGAAATTTCGAAGGGTATTTCTCTGGACGAGGCACGGCAGGCCGCAGAATATTTCCACTCTATTAAGCCGGTGAAGAGACTGCGAATCGTGGAGACAGATACCGTGCCGGTTACCCATCCCGGCCCGCATGCGGTGCAACGGGTCGATCCGAGCGGGGCCACAGAGCCGATGGGTACCCGCATTATTGAAGTTCCCGAAGACTTTGAACGAACCGAGTTACGCGATCCCAGTTCCGGGTTTGTCGCATACGTGCCAAAGGGCAGCATTAAAAGGGGCGAGGCCCTGGCGAAGACTGGCGGTGATGGAAAGACGTTGCCATGCGCCACGTGCCATGGCGAAGGCCTGAAGGGTATGGCAGATGCGTTCCCTGACATCGCAGCTCACTCACCCACTGCGACTGCCCGCCAGCTCTACGATTTCAAGAGCGGGACGCGTGATGGAAAGAACGCGATTTCGATGAAGACGGTCGTGATGAAGCTTACGGATGAGGACATTGTGGATCTGTCCGCGTACGTCGCCTCATTGCAGCCATAGACAATTCGAATGCGAAGGCGGCCAGTCTCAATCGACGTTAGTGAACTTACCGGGAGCAATCAGATCCCTATCGATACGTCATCCGCTCCAGGTCCGGAGGATACCGGTCGCCTTCGACGCCCGCGATCAGAACTATCGAACGATCGCGGCGAAAACGTTCTCCTGGGAAGGGGCAAATTGCCATCTTCTGAGCAGCTTCTTTTGATTCGGACGGAAGAGGCCAAAAGTGCAACTCTGGTGAACTTACCGACAACCCCGTTTTCATGGCAGTTCGAGGGGGGAATTGGTAAGTTGTTTATCCGCTCAGTGATGCCGCCCGGATAAATTAGGGAGACTCTATCGTCTAGAATCAGCTTATGTGCTTCACCCTTTATGGGCACGACTAACCCGCGCCCGCGAAAGGACATGCTGATTACCCATTCCAACGCTCTGCCTTGTGGCGCGCGAATCGCCTGAGGTTACACAGACTTGTGTCTCAATTGGGAGGACTCCATGTCGACCTTTGTTCAAGACGTGCAATTTGCATTGCGGCAGTTGCGTCAAGCTCCCGGTTTCGTGCTCACGGCGGTGTTGACACTATCGCTGGGTGTGGGGGCGAACACGGCGGTCTATTCGCTGCTGGACCAGGCGCTTCTGCGCGCACTGCCGGTACACGCGCCGGAGCAACTGGTGGTACTGAGCGCGCCCGGCAAGGCGTGGGAGGGACATACTGACGACCGCGGTGCGGGGGAGGATAAATCATTCTCCTACCCCATGTACCGTGACCTGAGGGATCGGGCCAAGGTGTTCGATGGGCTGATCGCGACGTCGCCGGCCTCGGTGGTGATCACGCACGACCGAACGTCCGAGGTGAGCCGTGCGGAACTGGTGGGCGGAAATTACTTTTCGGTCCTCGGTGTGGGGCCAACTCTAGGACGGTTGCTCACGCCAGCCGACGATGGAGCACCAGGCGCGAATCCGGTGGCCGTTCTGAGTCACCGCTACTGGGCTGCCCACATGGGCGCGGACCCGCGTCTGGTGGGAGAGACGATCGCCCTGAACGGACATACTTTCGAAGTGATCGGCATTGCGCCGCAAAACTTCCAGAGCGCGGTGTGGGGTGAGATGCCGGATGTATTTGTGCCCATGTCGATGCTCGATGTAGTGATCCCGGGCAATGGCAAGCGGTTATCGGACCACACCGACCGGTGGATGAACGTCATCGGACGCTTGAACCAGGGCGAGACACGCGAGCAGGGCGAGGCGGGCGTCGCGCCGCTATGGTTTGCGTTGCGCGCGGAGGAATTGAAGGCGCTGGGTGACCGCTCACCGGGCTTCGTAGACGACTTCCTGGCACACAGCCGGCTGCACCTCGAGCCAGGCGCGCGTGGGCTCTCCTACAGTCGCAGCGGCATGGTGACGCCGTTGCTGGCGGTGATGGCGATGGCGGCGCTGGTGCTGTTGCTGGCGACGGTCAACGTGGCCAGCCTACTCCTAGTGCGTGCCGCGACGCGTGTGCAGGAGTTTGCGGTGCGCTACGCGATGGGCGCGCGGCCAGGACGCATCCTGCAGCAGTTGCTGATTGAGGGCGCACTCATCGGGTTGCTGGGCAGCGCGGCGGGTATGCTCCTGGCGCCGGCTGCAATGCGCCTGATGGTGCGCCAGATCGCCGGGCCAGACCAGAGTAGCGTATTCCATGCCACGCTTGATCCGCGGCTCCTTGGCTTCGGGTTGGTAGTCGCACTGGCCGTGAGCTTGCTCTTCAGCTTGGCGCCGGCGATCCAACTGCTTCGACCAGACCTGGTGCAGGCACTGAAGCAGAAGGCCGCGACGGCGAGCGGCGGAGTGCTGAATCTGCGGCGTGCGGTGGTCTCGTTGCAGGTCGGGCTGAGCGTGCTGTTGCTAATTGGCGCGGGGCTGTTCGTACGCACCATCGAAAACCTTCGCCATGCAAGCGCCGGCTTCAACACGACGCACCTGATCACCTTTCATATAAGCCCCTTGCTAGCGGGCTACAAGCAGCCACAGATCGCTTCGCTGGACGCGCGGGTGATTGACGCGATGCGCGGTCTGCCGGGCGTGCAGGCGGTGGCGGCGAGCGATGACCAAGAACTGGCGGGCAACGGCCAGGGCGGCAATGTGACAGTCGAAGGTTATACGTCGCCAGCTAATGAAGAATTCGATATAGAAGAGAGCACCATTAACTCGGATTACTTCCATACCATGCAGGTCCCGATGGCCGTGGGCAGGACATTCACCGATGTGGACAATGCAACGGCGCAACGGGTGGCCATCGTGAACGAGACGTTCGTCCGGCATTACTTCAAGGATGCGGCTTCGGCGATTGGACGACGGGTGGCGAAGGGCGCCGGTGACGACCTGCACTATATGACCATCGTTGGCGTGGCACGCGACACACGGCACACCAACCTTCGCGGTCCGAGTCTACCGACGCTCTTCATGCCACTCGAACAGGTAGATGCGCCGGGCCAACTCTTCCTTTACGTACGCACCGCGACGCCGCCGGAGCAGATGTTTGCGACGACTCGGAGCGCGATTCGCTCAATCGATGCAGTGTTGAGTATTGCCGGCCTGCGCACGATGGACGATCAGATCGAAGAGAGCATCAAGAACGAACGGATGATTGGGGCACTGGCGCTGGTTTTTGGCGGACTGGCCACTCTGCTGGCGGCTGTCGGGCTCTATGGTGTACTGGCCTACACAACAGTGCAACGCACGCGGGAAATTGGCATCCGCATTGCTCTCGGCTCGACGCGGCTGGCCATCTCCTGCCTGGTGGCCGAGGAGATGCTGCGACTGGGAGCGATCGGCGTGCTGGTGGCGGTGCCGTGTGCGGTGCTGCTGGCGCGCACACTGAGTAGTCAGCTATTCGGAGTATCTGCGGCGGACCCAATTACGCTGGCAGGCGTGGTGATGGTGATGGGGCTTGTTGGGTTGGCTGCGGCATTGGTGCCAGCGAGACGGGCCGCGAGCGTGCAACCGATGGAGGCGCTGCGCACCGAATAGAGAAGCCGTGCCCTTAAAGTCCCGCGCCGGTTTCTTGAGAGAGAGTGAAGTTACTCAAAATCCCGTTTTGTGAGCACTGAGCGAGAAACCGCATCTTCGTCATACGCCGCCGCTCGCGCTTCTTGTTGCTGACCCTTCGCCGGCGCGAGAACTTTCTCGTCATCCACAGGCTAAACCTGACGCTGTCGCGACAATTGAGCTGGTCTCACTTCAGCGCGCTTTTGCCCCTCAGCCAGCCTTTCCAACGCGAATTTTACGCGGAGATGTGCCGCATCGAGGGCTGGAGCGTGCGCACCCTACGCGAGCGGATCGATTCCATGCTCTATGAGCGCACGGCGCTTTCGAAACAACCCGATGCGCTGATCCGGCAGGAGTTGGCCATTCTTCGCGGCAAAGGCGACGTTACTCCGGCTCTGGTGCTGAAAGACCCTTATGTGCTGGACTTTTTGGGGCTGACCGACCGCTTTCTGGAGCATGACCTGGAAGGCGCTATCCTGCGTGAGCTCGAAATCTTCCTACTCGAACTGGGCGCCGGATTCTCTTTCGTCGCCCGGCAAAAACGTATCCAGCTCGACGGGGACGACTTTTACATCGACCTGCTGTTCTACAACCGCAAACCCAAGCGTCTGGTGCGGATGCTTAACTGACGGCAAGGTCCCCGTCGCTATAATCAGTCGTGCTTTACCGAGTTCAAAAGCCATATGTCCACCAAGCACCGTGTTCCGATTGCTTCTCGAGTAACGCGTCAGGAAACAGAAAATCTTCCACGGAGAGTAAAATGCGAAACATTTTGAAAGCCCTGGCATGTGTGGTTCTGCCGTTTGTCTGCATCGGATTGGGATTCGCCCAGGCCCGAAGTGGTGAGCCAACGCCTAGCGTCCTGACTCCGGAGGTCGCCACTCATCTGCCCGCTCCGGTTCCCTGCGACGCAAAGAAGGGCAGTTGCTGGAAGCCAACCATTGGGATGGAGTGGCAGTGGCAGTTGAGCTGCGATACGGCACAGACCTGCACTAACCTTGAGACTCACGTACCGTTTTATGTGATTGATGCGGTGGGTAATCCTGCCTCCACCGTGGCCGCGATTCACGAGCGGGGTGAGCACGCGTATTGCTATGTGGATATAGGCTCGTGGGAGCAAACGCGCTCTGACGTCTCCAAGTTCCCTGAGAGTGTACTTGGCAACCGCTATGTAGGATGGCCTAAGGAGCGTTGGCTGGATATCCGCCAGCTGGGCATCCTGGCGCCGATCATGATCGCGCGCATGAAGGTCTGCGTAGAGAAGGGCTTTGACGGCGTCCAATTCGACAACGTCGAAGACTTCGATAACCCCACAGGCTTTCCGATCACAGAAGGTGAATCCGCTTATTACACGGCGTGGATGGCGAACCAGGCGCATAAGATGGGACTTTCCGCCGCATGGGAAAACGCGCCAACCAATGTTGCGGTGCTCGAGCCTTATATGGAGGCTCTGATCTTCGAATCTTGCTATAACAACGGTTTTTGCCAGAAGTCCGCGCCCATGATCGACGGGGGCAAATGGGTGGGAGGGGTGGAATACAAAGCGGACTTCAAAGATTTGAGATTCTGTCCGACCTACGCAAAGGACAGGATGGTAGGCGCATTCAGGGACCGTGCGCTCAAGTCGTATCGCCTTCCATGCGATACACCAAAATAAAATCCTACGGCAGAACAGTATCCTAACGATCTATCGTCTGCACACAAGCGTCTGCACACAAGATGATGTCCGGCAGAGGTGGCGCTCGATTTTGAGATTTCACCTTTGCCGGACAGAAGGACACAAGACATTTGCAAAGTTGATAAACAGCCTTGTGACCGATGACAGCCGTCGATCGGGCAGCGAGGGTGCCGATACTTGAAGCGATCATTACGGAATGCGCCTATTTATACCTGACGGTAACGTGGGACGAGGAAAAGTTTGGTTTGGCGGCGGCTCAATGCGCTGACCGATCCACTTCTTTACCTGCGGCGGGGGGAAGATCTCATCGTGGACAATCGCCTGCGTCAGATTCTCAACCATGCGCGTAAACGATCTGCGTAAGTTGGCCTGTTGAAATGATAGTATCTCCGCCCCTACGCCCTGACGTTGTCGCAGCGGAAAAGGAACATCATGTCGCTTGAACGCGAGCTTCAAACGAGCCGCAATGACCGCAGGTCTTTTATGAAACTGCTGGCCGCCGCCCCCCTTTTTGCCACCATTGGAACTCGACGTATGGCAGCCGCTGTGGCTGCCACTGCCACCAGGGCCGCCGAGGCCACCGGCCTTGGGCACTCCTTTACCAGCAATGTTTACACGCGCCTCGGAGTTAAGCCCCTTATCAATGGGCTGGGAACGTATACCTACGTCGGCGGTACGCTAGAGCTGCCCGAGGTGCGCAAGGCCGTCGAAGAAGCGTCTCATTACTTCGTCGACCTGTTTGAGTTGCAAGATGCCGTCGGCATCCACCTGGCTAAGATCTCGGGTGCCGAAGACGGCATGGTCACAGACGGTGCGGCAGCTGCTATCTCTTCGGCTACGGCGGCCTGCATTGCCGGGTCAGATCCTAACAACATCCTGAAATTGCCCGACACCACTTGCTACTCAGCCTCTCTATCCTCCTAAAGGAGTCCTATGATATTTCATAGGTGTTTTAGCTCGAATCCGTGTTCGTGCGCTTATTCTCTGCTTCACAGCACTGTCCTTGTTGCGACGGCTCTACTAATTCTAACGTTTGCAGAAACCCCTGTTTTTGCGCAGGGTCCCATGAAATTGTTGTCACCTAACGCCGGCTGGCTAAGAGACATCGATACTCTCTATCTAACAAGGGACAACGGCGATCATTGGAGTAACATCACGCCGCAACTGCCGGGCGCTCACTCGACTGCTGCGCTAGGGCCCGTGTTTTTCCGAGATGCATCGGAGGGGTGGGCAATCGTTTCGCACCCTGATGGGGATAATCCCTCACTTACTCAAGATCAAAAGGCAACTTATTCTGTCATGCACACGGAGAATGGTGGCGAGAGTTGGGCTGCAACTCCGTTCGTGTATCCCAAGCTGCCAGATTGGGTTGAGGAAACCTACTCCGGACCCGTCAGTTTGTTCTTTCTGGATTCAACACACGGTTGGGCGGATGTTGGATTCATGGGTTTGAGCAGACCTGGGAAGCTACTCGCCACGCAGGATGGGGGGCAAACCTGGAACTGGGTCGGCAGCCCGTCTCGCTCAGGGCAAGTGATGTTTTCGTCTCCAAATGATGGATGGCTCATCAGCAGCTGGGGAGCTGACGAGTTGTATGCTACGCACGATGGTGCGAAATCCTGGAACAAGGTTATTCTTTCACCACCCCAAAACGTTGGGCCGGCTCGAAGCGAAACCTTTCTTGAGCCTCCAACGATGCGAGGCAACGTTGGGTATCTCGCGGTAAATTATTCAGGCGGCGAGACAATCCCTGCAAAACTGGTGGTCTATTTGACGCGATCAGGTGGAAGGACTTGGCTGCCCGTAAAGAGTCTACAAGTGCGCGGAGATAGCCCCTTCGCATTCCCTGATTCTGTCCTCGTAGTGCCTACGGTTTCAGACAAGGTTGGCCAACCAAGCACAACGATTATTTCGTTGGCGAATGATGTGGACGGCGCCGAAGGTACTTACGGGGACGGGGTGAGTGCACTTTCCTTCGCGGATCAAACAGCAGGATGGGCGTTGAATTCGATCGGACAGCTATACGCAACTCACGACGGAGGTCTGACATGGAAGAACATCGGACCAATCGCATCGGCTCGTTCCAAAAGCAGTTTAGTCTTGCCGACGGAACGATTTGAGACTACTCGTACGGCAGCAATCTCTAGTACACCGCTTTCGTCGCAGGCAGGAACCGGAATAGGTATCAGCGCCCATGTCAGCAAGCACCTCGGCTTTGATATGTCGCGGGTTCGCACAACGGCAGAGATGAACACATGGTGGAAATCGAGCCCATATTACGACACTTCGCTCTATCTTCCAGGCGCACTCAATCGTGGCACAGATCCAAACCTAACGTCATCTTGGGTTAACACGGTTAAAGGTCAGGGCTGGGGCTTTCTTCCGATATGGTTTGGGCAACAGGCTCCTTGTGCGATCGCAACGTTTTCCTACGCGTTTACGACTCTGGAATGCGGTGACTGGAATGCGGTGACAGCATACGTATTGATCCTCAAGATGGCTCATCTTGCTGAAATACGTATGCTGTCACCGCATTAGCCCAGCGCCCACCATTTCACCGGCAAAGAAAGAGACACAGAATCAGGACTCGACTACTTCGGTGCTCGGTACCATGCCAGCTCGATGGGGCGGTGGTTGAGTCCTGATCCATCCGCCTTAGCCTTTGGTGCGCCCGGCAGGGCGCACTCACTTGGAGGTGTAAGTCCTCTACACACCCGGCAAGGGGAAGTGTTAGCTGAACGGCAAGGGTGTCCATCGCGAGGTGGAATCTGAAGGAAGCTGTAGGCAAAGCGCTGGCCTGACGAACAGCTAGCGGATAGAGGCTTCACGGTGGGGTGAGCGGGCCAATCTTCGCAAAGCCCAGTACTTGCACGGAACGCCGTGAAGTAGATCCGACAGGCATAAGCGTGAAAGTGAGTGCGTAATACCCGGGGAGATCTGGCGACTTGCCTTAGGGCTACCGTCGTCGTGAGGCGCTGGGATGAGCCGTCAGAAGTCAGCAGCGGCCGTAGTGGCTTCGCGCAAGCGGAGTGAAGGGCCAAACGTGAAACACGGGAGTAGGAAAGCAGACCTCGATGCGAGACGACGAAGCAGAAGCATACGCGAGTATGGCCAGCACGGAAGGAGACAGGCGGAACCTGTCTAGGGCCGAAGCTGGTGCTGAGTCTGGCACGGCGGATGCCAGGGAACCGAAACCGGAGGCATTGCGGCTGATGGAAGCCGTAGTGGAACGCAGCAACATGTTCAGCGCCTATGAACGCGTGGTGAAGAATCAAGGAGCGCCGGGAGTCGATGGACTGACGGTCTCCGAGTTCAAGCCATGGCTTCAACGACACTGGGCGCGGGTAAGACAGGATCTGTTGTCAGGCGTATATCAGCCGGAGATGGTGCGCAAGGTGGAAATACCGAAGCCGCAAGGCGGGGTAAGAATCCTAGGCATTCCCACCCTGGGTGACCGTCTGATTCAGCAGGCACTCAATCAGGTACTGCAACCGCTGTTCGACCCGGAGTTTTCCGCGTCCAGCTACGGCTTTCGTCCCGGTCGCAACGCGCATCAAGCCGTCGAAGCGGCGCGAGGCTATGTTGCGGAAGGTAAGCGATGGACCGTAGATCTCGACTTGGAGAAATTCTTCGACCGGGTAAACCACGATGTGCTGATGGCACGGGTGGGGCGCAAGGTGGAAGATGGACGGGTGTTGCAAGCTGATCCGGCGCTATCTGGAAGCGGGAATGATGGAAGGCGGGGTAGCGAGCATGAGGACGGAGGGTACGCCTCAGGGCGGTCCTCTTTCTCCACTGTTATCGAATATCCTGCTCGACGATCTTGACCGGGAACTGGAGCGGCGCAGGCTCGAACTTCTGCCGTTACGCGGATGACTGCAACATTTATGTCGGAAGCAAGCGTGCAGGAGAGCGGGTGATGCAGGCAGTCACGGCGTTTCTGGAGCGAAGACTGAAGTTAAAAGTCAATGCGTCCAAGAGCGCGGTGGCGAGACCGTGGGAGCGGAAGTTCCTTGGCTACAGCATGACGTGGCACAAGAAACCGAAGCTGAAGATAGCGCCACAAAGCCGCAAGCGATTCGTGGAGAAGATCCGCAAGACGATGCGGGCAGTTCGTAGCAGCAGTCTGCATCAAGTCATCGAGCGGCTCAATCCCGTTCTACGGGGATGGGTTGTTTACTTCCGGCTCACCGAAGTCAAAGGGGTGCTGGAAGAACTCGACGGCTGGATCAGACACAAGCTGCGGGCGCTCCTCTGGCGGCACTGGAAGCGCGTCTATACACGGGCTCGGAATCTGATCAAGGCCGGGATAAGCAAGGAGCGAGCGTGGCGCTCAGCCACCAATGGACACGGTCCGTGGTGGAATGGCGGCGCGCCGCACATGAACCACGCCTACCCCAAGTCCTGGTTCGACCGTATGGGGCTGGTTTCGCTGCTCGCAACTCGGCAGCGCTTCCCGTCTGTTTCATGAACCGCCGGATGCCGAACGGCATGTCCGCGTGGTGTGGGAGGACGGCAGGGGTGACCCTGCCTCCTACCCGATTTGAATTGTTCGTAAGCGCCCGCTTATCGCCGTATAGACAGATGGCCTTATCTGTCCCACGATGACCTTGTGAGCGATACGGATGCAGTTTCGATAGCCCGAGTGGCTCGTGAGAATGGAGTAAATGCGAACCAGGTGTTCCAGTGGCGACACGAGTATCGCAAGGGAACCCTGGGTATAGGCCAACAGGCGCAGACCAAGTTGGTGCCGGTAACCGTGACGGCAGAGCCGCTTGGGAAAGACAGCGGCAAAGATGTGAGCTGGAACAAGGTGATGAAGTAGCGTAGCGATTTGCGGTTGGAGGATTTGTGACCATGCAATCGGTAATATGATGGTCTCAGTCTTTCTAAGCGCACCTGCGCTGCGGGGGGGGGCTAATGCAGATGAAAGCAGTGTTGGCAACTTTTGTTGTGTTCGCGTCGGTCGCGTCTGCGGCCGACGTTTCTGGTGTCTGGAGTGGAGCGTTCCGGGTGCCTGACGGCGAACATGACGTTCCTCAACTGTTCACACTTAAACAGGCTGGCAGCAGGATAACTGGGACTGGAGGTCCAGATTCTTCCGAGCAATATCCGGTTCTCGACGGACAACTTGCGAATGGACATTTGAAATTCGAAGTCAAGTCGACGACGCGTGAGTTTGTCTACGATCTGAAGGAAACGAACAATGAGCTGCGGGGCAACGTTGTGATCACAGGAGGGGGCGGTTCTGTCACGGTCGAAGTCTGGCTCGACGCCGTCCATTGATGCCTTCACAAAATCGAACTCTACAGTCATTTCTTTGTACGCTCTTAGTTTTCGGATCGGCAGCATTAGCGCAACCGTTTCCCGAAGATGCGCCAACTGGTATTTTGCACGCCTTTGAGCGATATCCGATCGTTGCAATCGGTGAAGCTCATTCGATCAGAGAAGTCGGCGAGTTCTACGACTCCTTGGTCGAAAACCGACTGGTCCAACAGAGCGTCAATGACATCGTGATTGAGTTTGCAGGTCAGCAATCGCAATCAACGCTGGACCGCTACGTTAACGGAGCGGATGTTTCCCCCGAGGATCTCCGGCGAGTTTGGAGAGACACGACGAAGGTCTTTGCATGGGAATCACCGATCTACGCACAATTCCTTGATACCGTGCGCAGGGTAAATGCTAGTCTTCCGCCCCAGAAGCGCCTGCGGGTGTTAGCTGGAGATTGCTGGATTGACTGGAAGGATGTGCACAATCATCGCGATTGGCAAAGTTATCAGCCGAACGACCGCTGCTTTGCAAACGCAATTGAGCATCAGGTCCTCGACAAGGGACGTCGAGCCCTCGTAATTCTGGGTGGAGCTCATTTATCAAAGAATACCGACCCGAACTGGCCGCCAAACGTAACATCGTTAGTTGAGCGCGTTCATCCGCACTCAATGTTTATTGTGCTGCTGTCGTTCAAGGAACCCGAAAAAAGTGTCAAAGAAAAGCCTCCGATCCTTTTAGATTGGCCCGAGATCGAACTGCCGGGCGGAAGAAAAGCACTTGTGGGACAGTATGGCGATGCCATACTGTATTTGAGTGCGTCACTTTCGCCGGTTGTACCGGATTGGTCGAGCGTCGCCAACGATACGGCCTATCTGAACGAATTGAATCGGCGTTCTCAAATTCAATGGGGATGCGCATTCGATTTGAGTCGCGTTCAACACCACCTTCCTCTTTGCCACGGGCGAACCGAGTAGGAGCGAACTTTGGTGTCTTGTCGCAAATCGAGCGACATTCCTCCGTCAATCCCTCCAAAATCATAGTTCCGAGCGAATAACCGCCCAACCGTCAATTCCTGGTTGGTAAACAGCGCCCCGCGCCCTGTGCGCGGATGATGCTGCCTGAGTCCGTTATTGCTACTCTGGCGGCATCATGTTGCCCGAGTGGCGGAACTGAGCGTATTCAGCACCTATATGGAGATACGTCCAAAAAGGAACGTTGCCACTGACCTGCCCCCAATTTCTCATCCATTGATAACTGGAGTTTCTCGGTTTTGACCCGCCCCGGAAAACCCAGCCAAAACGTGTTGGAGATTTCGGCCTGCGTGGTTCGGTTTGTGCCCGTTTGGCGGGACCTTGGGGGGACAGACGGGCCGTTAACCTGTGATTACGGCACTGTAGCGAGTGCATATGTTTGTGGAACGACGACCTCGTAGACCGAGTAAGTAGATCATGGAAAGTTGGGCACAAGACAGCGCCCGTCTAAAGATTCCTTCATTTACCATTTTCCTGTTAGAGTGCGAGTCGTGGCACGCTTGGCCCGAGTGATCGCTGTTGGAGTGCCGCACCACGTAACCCAACGTGGCAATGGCCGCCGATTCCTTCTCGACAGCGACGCAGACCGCAGGGTGTATCTGGACTTGTTGCGACAGAACGTTGAGCTGCACGGCGTTTCGCTGATCGGCTATTGCCTGATGTCCAATCAGGTCCATTTGATAGCCAGTCCAGCAAAGATGGACGGACTGGCACAGTCCATGAAGCAAACACATGGCCGTTACGCGTCTTATTGGAACGCAGGGAATCCAGGGAATCCAGGGAATCCGGGGACGTGAAGGTGTGAAGAATTGCCCCACGATCTGTGCAGATCGGTCCCGGTCCAGTCGAAACCTCGTGACAAAAACCTGGTGACATAAGCCTGTTGAGATTGTGAGCGGTTCTATAATCTTGTTGTTAAGCATGCCTACGGCCTATCTTCGTAGACCGTATTGCTGGTAGTGGCCTTTTTAAGCAGCAGCGACAGTTGCGTTAGCTATTTTGCAGCGTATGCTAAATAGCCGGATGATGTTGTAACTGAGGCAAGCCCACGTAGCTTCCATACCCGCTTTTTGTTTTCCTCGACAGCGAAATTGCCGGAGCCCACATCGCTCTTTAATCCAGGCGTGAGGGAATTCCGCGATCTGCGAGCGCTGCTTGTAGATTTGCTGTGCCGGTTCACTCTGCATCTTCGCTTTGAATGCGCTTGTTTCCGCAGACTCCTCGATACGAGTAATTGAGCGCCGCCACTTTGGGGTTGGCTTCTTCGAGGCGCACTGAGTGCGATAAAGGCAGCAAGCACAAGCTGTCCTTGGCGCCTTATACACATGCGTGTGCACCCCGTGTCCACGATCGAGGACGGCTTTGTGCGCTAGTTGTTGTCCCGCAGGGCAGAGGTAAATATCATTCTTCGCATCATAGGGGAAAGCGCTGCTGATAAAAGCCCCGCTACGCCCTTGGGCATCCGATTCTGTTGGTTTCCAGCTGTCTTGCCACGAGCCGTAAAAATCGACGCCAGACTTTGCAGCAGCCTGCACAGACGCATGGTTGGTATAGTCGCCATCGGCAATCAATTGCTTCGGCAGACAGCTGAGAATCTCTTTACAGCGCTCAAGAGCTGGCTCTAGCTGACGATAGTCGATGGCGTCGGTGGTCGCCTCTACGTTCACTACGAACCCGTGGGTGGTGTCGGTCACCAATTGCACGTTATAGCTGGGCACGGTGCCCCCTTCGCCGTTGCGCATCACATGAGCCTCGGCATCGGTGGTGGAGGCCCGCGCTACAAACTTCGCCTTATCCTCTTTCTTTTTCTTTTGCAGACGCTCCACTTCACGAAGCGCACTTTCCAGCCGCGTTACGCGTTCCCGCGCCGCCCGTTGTTTTGCCGCCGTTTGGCGTTTGGCGACTTTCTCTTCTTCTGCGCCCTGTTCGTTCATCTTATCCAGTTGCGTTTGCGCTGCCGACAGATGGGCTTCGATCTTCTCTCTGCGTCGAAACGTGTTTCCGCTGGCGCTGGCTTTGATCTTGGTGCCATCCAGCGTCACTCGTTCCATGGTGATCAGCCCTTCGGCGCTCAGCACACCCACCACTTGCACGAACACACTGCCGAGCGCTTCATGATTATCAGAACGGAAACCGGATAGGGTTCGATGACTGATTGGCTGCAAACCGCACAGCCACTGAAATGCCGGTTCAAACTCGCACCGCCGCGCAATCTCACGCCCCGAACTGATCCCTCGGCTATATGCATACAGCCACAAACTTATGAGCAATTGCGGAGATGTGTGGTCTCGCCCAGCTCGCCCTTCCACAGCCGCAATCTTGCCAAGATACAAACTTAGATCCAGCCGGCCGATCATCTCCCAGATCGAACGTGCGCTGTGGTCATCGTCGATCATTCTCTCTACATCCACAGTGCGAAAGACAAGCTGGGAACGGTCTATCGAAGAAAGGCGGGGGCGAGGGGAACCTGAAGCTACGCTCACCCTTGTAGTCTAGCGGCGTTACGGTTTCCAAAAAAGCCCCTTACTGTTGTCAATTTCTTCACACCTTCCGTTCACCACGTTTCCGATCTATAAGCAAGGCACGGAGACAGCAAACCGATCACGAGCATCTTCCGAGGTAAGTTGTTGCGGCCTCAGAAGCTTGAGCCAAGTTGGCCGAGAAACCGGCTTTCTGTAGAGCAGGCCATCAGCCCTGCCACCAGCCCCGAGCACCCGACTTTACGGCCAAGTGCCATTCGGTCAGTGGCTAACATTTCCCATGTCAATAAGCGAATCCGCGATTTGCGTCATTCCAGAAAGCTCCGGTATCGCAGCGTGGCATCGAGGAACGATCGAATAGTTTTCTCTTGACTTCTCCTAAGCCATCTATGTATTAAGACATCTTAGTATGAAAAAGACAGATACATTTCAGGGCTCGCTCGACCTGCTGGTGCTGACGATACTTTCGCGACGACCGAAGTTGCACGGATACGCGCTTATGACAGCGATTAAGGAAACGTCCGGCGAGGTGTTGAAGCCAGAGGAAGGGTCTCTGTATCCAGCGCTACACCGGATGGAGGAAGCCGGGTGGATTGGCGCGGATTGGGTGGTAAAGGAGAACGGCAAGCGTGCGCGAATATACCGCTTGACGGCGGCTGGCAAGAAGCAACTGGCAATGGAAGAGGCACGTTGGACGACCGTTAGTTTGGCGATCAATCGGGTGTTGCGGGAGGCTTGAAATGTCGGTTTGGACGCAGATTTGGAATGTCTTTCGCAGAGATCGCTTGAACCGCGAATTGAATGAAGAGTTCGAATCGCACATAGAATATGCGGTTGCCGAAGGTCGTGATCCCGAGGAGGTGCGTCAGGCTTTCGGGTCGATGTTGCGGCAGCGGGAGGCAATTCGTGGTGTTCGCGTTGCGGGGTGGCTTGATGGATTGAGGGCGGATGCGATCTTTGGCTGGCGCCAGTTGCGACGGAACCGGGTCACCTCGACGGTGGCCATTCTCTCTCTGGCGTTGGCGATGGGAGCTTGTGTCTCCGCCTTTCGGTTGATCGACGCTCTGTTGTGGAGGCCGTTGCCGGTGGCTGCACCCGAGCGAGTGTTTGCGGTTTCACGAGCAGAGCTTACTTTTGAGGGCAAACCGACGCACTTCGATGGCTGGGCGTATCCGGATTTTGTATTGATGCGAGCCGCGGCGAAGGGGCAGGCGGAGTTAGTCGCGGTCTCTTACGCTGAATACAGCGACCTGACCTACACTTCGGATGAGGAGATGGAGAAAGGGCTGGTGCAGTATGTTTCCGGGTGGATGTGGGAGAGCTTTGGGTTGCATCCGGCACTGGGGCGGTTGTTTACCCAGCAGGACGACAGCGTGCCAGGTGCCCACCCGGTCGTAGTTTTGTCGTGGGATTACTGGTCGCGGCGGTTTGGGCGTGATCCGAAGGTGATTGGACGAACTCTTCGACTGGGCGATCAACTGTTCGAGATTGTGGGCGTCGGTCCGGCGAGTTTTACAGGAACAGAGCCTGGAACAGTCACCGAGATCTTTCTGCCGACGATGATGCACCGGTCGGTGACGCGTGGCGATTCGACCTGGCACCGAACTCTGGCGATTATCCCTCCGGGAACAGAGATGGAGCCTCTGCGGGCGAAGCTGAACGCAATCAATCTCAGGTTTGAAAGCGAGCGCGCCAAAGGCTTCACCGGGATGGCCCAGCAGAACATCGACAACTATCTTCATCAGCGGGTGGAGTTTCTGCCGGCAGCCACGGGAGTTTCCGGGCTTCAGGCGGACTACCGGCAGGCGCTGGAGTGGTTGGGTGCACTCGTGGTGCTGGTGCTGGGAATTGCGTGTCTGAACGTCGCCAACCTGATGACCGCACTGGCGGCGGCACGGACACGAGAGATGGCGTTGCGGGTATCCATTGGTGCGGGGCGCTGGCGACTGGTACAGATGGTGCTGGTGGAAAGCGCGATCTTGTCCGGATTGTCCGGTGTGCTGGGTGCGATTTTCGCGTGGAAGGCAGCGCCGCTCGTGCTAAGCATGATCAGCACTCGGGACAATCCAGCGCGGCTGATGTTACCGCCGGACTGGCGGGTGCTGAGTTTCGGTCTGATGTTGATCGTCGGAGTGATGCTGCTGTTTGGCTTGTTGCCGGCAATGCGTGCTTCTGCGGTGAAGCCTATAAGTGCCTTGAAGGGCGGAAGCGATCCGCATATGCGTCAGCGGATGATGCATGGGATGATTGCCCTCCAGGTGGCATTCTGTTTTCTGGTGTTGTTTATGGCTGGCATGTTCGCCAAGACGTTTCAGCGGTTGTCGCAAGTCCCACTGGGCTATTCACCGCAGGGTCTGCTGCTGCTGGAGTCGGTCGCGCCGCATGGGAGATTGCCGCAGGCGTGGGAGCAGGTTGCAGATGTGTTGCGCTCCAAACCTGGGGTGGAACGCGTTGCCGAATCGGAATGGCCGCTCATGGCGTCGTCGTCAAACAATGCGGTGGCTGTAAACGGCGGGTCTCCAAGCGTGGATCTGGTGTATTTCCTCTCTGTGTCGCCGGGTTGGTTCGATACGATGCGTATGCCCCTCAGGGCAGGTCGGGAGTTAAGTTCCTCCGATTTGAATCCAGGCGCGGCGGTGGTCAACCAGACGTTCGCAAAGCGGTTCTTCAACGGAGAGGATCCGGTGGGGAGATCCTTCGAAGAGGTTGGCGACGATGGTTTGCGGCAGCGGTTCCGTGTAGTTGGCGTCGCGGTGGATGCGCCTTATCGCAACGTGCGCGAAGAGCAATTGCCGGTGGCCTATCTCCCTCTGCGAGAGGTGAATGCAAACGGCGTCGTGCAAACAGAGAAAGGCGAAACGTTTTTGGTGCGGGTCGCAGGCGGCGATGCGGCGACGGTGATGGCGCGGGCCGATGAATTTCGAAAGGCTGTTGCCACGGCGAATGCAGGCATACGCGTGAGCAATGTGCGCACGCAGCAGGAACTGATCGATGGGCAGACGGTGCGCGAGCGGCTGCTTGCGATGTTGGGTGCGTTCTTTGCGTTTGTTGCGCTCTTGCTTGCCGGCATAGGTCTATATGGGGTGTTGAACTACTCCGTGCTGCAGCAGCGGCGAGAGATCGGGATTCGGGTTGCCGTGGGCGCGCGCGGTGGTGCCATCGTCCGCCTGGTGACGCGAACCGTTTTCACCATGGTTGTGGCCGGGCTGGTTGCAGGGGTGGGACTCGGTCTGGCCTCGGCGCGATATATGAAGTCATTGTTCTTTCAAGTGAAGGCTTCGGATGCGACCGTGCTGGCGTTTCCCGCCGCCGTAATTCTGGCAGTGGCCGTCGTGGCTACGGTACCTGCGGTTTTGCGCGCTTTGAAAATCGAGCCGGTAGAGATTTTGCGCGCAGAATAGTTTCCAGATGTCGGCCAGTCTCGGCAGATATGGCTGGGGGTCGTCCTCGGTTCGAATGGTGCCTCGCTGCCAATATACGCTTGACGGGATATACTGCGGAAGGTATATTAAGCGTGGAATGGACCGTACTGATCGCGGACGAATTCGAGCCGGAGTTCCTGGAGTTGACCAAGAACATTCAGGACGAAGTTCTGGCATTGACTCGCCTGCTCCAGCAGTTCGGTCCGAATCTAGGACGCCCGCGTGTCGATACGCTCAAGGATTCGCGGCACGCGAACCTGAAGGAACTTCGTTTTGATGCAGCGGACGGAGTTTGGCGCGTCGCTTTCGCCTTCGATCCGAAACGCCGGGCGATCCTGCTGGTTGCAGGCGATAAATCCGGCGGCAGCCAGAAGCGGTTTTACCGCGAACTGATCCGCAAGGCGGATGACCGGTTCGACGCTCATCTGGAGCGTGTGAAGAAGGAAGGGAAGTGACCATGGCCCGGAACGTCAACGACATCATCAAGAGCTTGCCGGCCAGCCGGCGCCGGAAAATTGAAAAGCGCGCCGCCGCGCTGATCGCCGAAGAAATGACCTTGCAGGAGTTGCGCCGCGCCCGCGCGATGACGCAGGTTCGCATGGCGAAAAACCTTGGCGTCGCTCAGAAGCAAATCTCCGAGATCGAAAAGCGCACCGACATGCACATCTCAACGCTTCGACGCTCGATTGAAGCGTTGGGCGGTACGCTGTCCCTCGTGGCCGAGTTCCCGGACCGTGAACCGGTCATGCTTGCCGGCATCGCGGCCATCGATGCTCGTCCCCACCACGAGCCGGCCGGGATCTCTAATAAGAAATAGTGTTTGATACAGACTTTGAGCCTGGCGATCCGAATGTAAGAGACCCTATTTGAGGTCTACAGACAAAGGGTGCGACCGGAGTCGCACCCTTGGCGGCATAGATAGCGGGGCAGGGTTAAGATGCGCCAGCCGGCCGAGGATCGTTGGGGTCGAACTGAGCCACCTTTACGTTGGTAGCCAGGCCGAGCTTCTCCAGAATCCAGATGCCGTAGAAGTTGGGATCGAACTCCCACCAGGTAAGTCCGTGACGAGCCGAGACGGGGTGCGCGTGGTGGTTGTTGTGCCAGCCTTCTCCGCCGGTCAACAGGGCAACCCACCAGTTGTTGCGCGACTCGTCGCGTGTCGAAAAACGGCGCGATCCCCACATATGCGTGGCAGAGTTCACCAGCCAGGTGGCATGCAGTCCCAGGGTCACGCGAAGGAATATGCCCCACATCACGCAGGACCATCCGCCGAAAGCAAGCAGCGTCAGCCCGACGACAATCATGGGCACGTAGTGATATTTGCTGAGCCACACCAGAAAGCGATCCTTTGCCAAATCGGGTGCGTAGCGAGCCATCAAGGCCGTTTCGTGGTGCAGTGCGTCGCCGGAGAGAATCCAGCCGATGTGCGCCCACAGGCCGCCGTCGTGCGGTGTATGGGGGTCGCCCTGATGGTCTGAGAGTTGGTGATGAACGCGGTGCGTAGCAACCCAGAAGATCGGCCCGCCTTCTAGCGCGAGCGTACCGCATACCGCCAGGACGTATTCCACCCACTTGGGAACTCGATAGCCGCGATGGGTCAGCAGGCGGTGATAGCACATGCCGATACCGAGGTTGATCGCCACCACGTACAGCACCACGAAGCAGAAGAACGCCTTCCAGGTAAACATGAAAAGTGCGACGACAGCCAGCACGTGGAAGGCGGCCATAAAGCCCGTGGTGACCCAGTTCATCTTGCCAGACTGGGTCTCGCGGCCCAGCGTAGGAACGTCACTGAGCTTTTCGGCGCGCGGGGCAACACGCTGTTGCGCAGATGGCTCAGCTACCTCGGCCGGCGGTACGGTTGGGGTGGGTACGATGATTTCGGTCGCCATGATCTAGTTTGCAGTCCCTTTCGAACTTCTAAAGCAGTTTCGCAATTACGGTGGTCTGATAAAGATCGCGCGGTGTGGTTTTCCCTGGGAGAAAACCACGAAACGACCCCGTCGCTTTGCTCGCTGCGGCGAGGCCGGTCTACATCTATGGCTCGCTGCGGCGAGGATGCGAAACTTTTAAGCGAAACGGCGGGATCTCTGAAATATCCCGTTAAATTAACGTTAACAGGGCCCTCGACCGTCGGTTCGTAAGACTTTTGTAATGACAATTGCGCATACTGTTGACAGGAGAGAACCGGCTGCGCGATCGGGTCGCTCAGCCGGGTTTGAATTCTCTAAAGCGAGTTTCGTGGAGTGTTGACTTTGGCAAGCTTTTTGCAGACTTTTTTCGCCGCCTGGCTCCTCTTTTCAGTACCTGCCGCCTTCGCGCAGGCATCTCGAACCATCGACTTACCCACGAGCAAGCAATTGGTCGAGCCGGCGCCAGGATCTCCGCAACAGCTCAACAGTCTGCCCATGGCCGCCGCTCTCTCGCCCGATGGACGGTACCTGGCGGTCGTGAATGCGGGCTTCGGCACGTTCGAATCGCGCTATCAACAATCGATTGCCGTGCTCGATATCAAGACCGGCGAAGTGACCGATTTCCCGGAGCCGAGAACGGCCCCCGGTCTACCGCAAACCCTGTATTCGGGTCTGGCCTTCGGTAAAGACGGCACGCATCTCTACGCCGTTTTCGATTCCTTGACGGTGCCGGAAGGGAATCAGCAGGGGGCGACCGGCAATGCCATCGCCGTCTACAACTTTAGCGATGGCAAGGTGACGCCGCAGCAGCTCCTGCCCGTGCCTCTGCAACCACTGGCCGCGGGCAAATCGCAAAACAAGCTCAGCATCGCATTACCTGCGGGTACCGCCATTCCATCCCCGGCGGGAATTGCCGTGCGCAAGGGAGCGGACGGCGCCGATGAACTGCTGATCGCGGACAACCTGTCGGACGACGTTTTGTTGATGAATGGCGTCACCGGCAAGGTACTTAAGCGGTTCGATCTCTCGCAGGGGACGGTCGTTCCTTCCACCTATCCGATTGCCGTCACGGTGAATCGCTCGGGCAGCCGAGCTTACGTGGCGTTGTGGAACGGGTCTTCTGTCGCAGAGCTCGATCTGGCTAACGGCAAGGTGGTGAAGACACTGCCCTTGCTGCCGCCCCTTTCCGCGACCGCCCCCAGTTCTCATCCAGCGGCCTTTGCGTGGGGGCCAGATGAGCAAACTCTCTACGTTGCACTGGCCAACCGTGACGCAGTGGCCGCATTGCGGGTGGGCCAGGGCGGTCTAAAGCAGGAAGCTTTGTATGACACGCGGTTGCCCGGCCAGAGTTATTTCGGCGCAATACCCGATGCTGTCGCGGTATCGGAGGACGGCAAGCGGCTCTTTGCCGCGAACACCGGTTCCGATGCTATCGCCGTCTTTGACGTCCGCAAATCACACCACCCGGCGCCGCCGATTCGAGCTGTTGGCTGGATTCCCACCGAGTGGTACCCGACGGCGTTGGCCATCCAGGGTAGCGGCGGCGGCAGCAAGCTTTATGTGGCCACCGGCAAGGGTACGGGGACCGGTCCCAACAATATGCCGCAACCTCAGGCGCCCGGCTCCTCCAGGAAGAAACGAGACTCGACCTATGTTGCCACGCTGCTCCACGGTTCGCTGGCCGCGATCGATTTGACGAAAATCGATAGCCAACGCGAGCAACTGACGCAGACCGTCATTGCGACAAATATGCTCAAAGCCGCCCAGGCAAAGATCGCCTTTCGCGGCGGCGCCAACCCGATCCGTCACGTGATCTACATAATCAAGGAGAATCGCACCTTCGACCAGATCCTCGGCGACCTCGGAGCCGGCAACGGCATGGCTTCGCTCACCATGTACGGGGAAGCGACGACTCCCAATGAACACAAGCTGGCGCGGCAGTTCGGCGTGCTCGACAATTTTTACGACTCAGGAGAAGTTTCCGGAGACGGCCACGTGTGGTCGAATGCCGCCATCTCGAGCGACTACACCGAAAAAACCTGGCAGCAAAGCTACCGCGGAAAGGAACGTCTTTATGACTTCGAGGGGTTGGTGGCCAACGGTTACCCCCTGAGTGAAGGCATCTCCGACGTCAATGAGCCCAATAGCGGCTACATTTGGACCAATCTCGCGCGACATGGAAAAAGCCTGTACCACTTCGGCGAGTTCATCTCGACCAAATTCTGCGGCGATCCGGGCAAGGCGGTCGCTTCGCCGACGCAGGGAACTCCTGAACCGGCGCCGGAGGAATGCGGGGAGTACGGGGCCATTCGCAAGGGCGATAAAATTCCCCAGAACTACGGTGGGGGCGCCAGTCCTTATCCTTGGCCGATCCCGCTCATCCGTACGAATACGGCGACCAAGCCGGAACTCGTGGGCCACTTCGACCCGCAATATCCCGACTTCCAAATCACCTTTCCCGATCAGTTGCGCGTTGAGGAGTTTCTCACGCACTTTCACCAGTGGGAGTCAGATCGGCGGCAGGGCCACGATACGATGCCGCAGTTTATTGAGCTCCGCCTGCCCAACGATCACACCGCGGGCACCAGACCTGGAATGCCTACACCGAAAGCCTCGGTCGCCGATAACGACCTCGCTGTCGGCAGGGCAGTGGAGGCCATCGCACACAGTGCTTACTGGGATGACACGGCCTTCTTCATTCTTGAAGACGATGCCCAGGACGGAGCGGATCATGTCGATGCTCATCGCAGCATTGCTCTGGTCGTAAGCAAGTATTCGCCGCGCGCCGCGAAGCCGACCGTCGACAGCACCTTCTATACGACGGTCAGTGTGATCCGCACCATGGAACAACTGTTAGACCTGCCGCCGATGAACAATAATGATGCTTTCGCTCCGGCGATTGCGCCTCTGTTCACTGGAGCCGGCGATCAGCCGCCCTATGAGGCGGACTATCGCAATCGCGATAACGGCCTGATTTATGAGGCCAATGGACCCCACGCACCCGGAGCACAGGCCTCCAGCCGTTTGGACTTTGAGCACGAGGACCGTGCCGATCCCCGCGTGTTGAACGTGATCTTATGGAAAGATGCGATGGGCGATAAGCCTCTGCCTGTGCAACTGACTCATCCGCAACCAGCCGAGCATGACGCCGATTGAGATTGAGGCCCTGTCTCCATCCCGGTCGTGCTGTTTCAGGTAGGCCATCGAGTGTGGTGGTTTGTTGGGACGGCCTAAAAAGGCTGCGGAAAAAGTCTCTGTAAGCGAGAAATCGCTCCCTCAGCGGCTAAAGCCGGACTCATTACAAAAGAGTTATGTACGGGCTAAAGCCCGTACCCTTCAAAGAATTGAGTTTTTCCGCAGCCTGTAAAGGCCGTGCCCTACCGAACAATTCCGTTCGAGCCGTTTCAGGCAAGGCCGTGCCCTAAGCATTTTTGCAATTACTGTGTTCTGGTAAGAGCAGCGAGGTGTGGTTTTCTTTGAGAGAAAACCACGTAAAGGCCGGTAGCTTTGCTCGCTGCGGCGAGGCCGGTCTACACCAATTGCGAAACTGCCCTGCCGAATGGCTACCCGACGAAATCAACCTGAACCGGCATCGGAATGATGCCGCGCTCATGGCCCATGGCGAGCAGCTTGCGAATCGCCTCTTTCCCATCGTCCCCATAATTAAGCGTCCGCTCGTTGACATACATGCTCACGAAGCGGTTGGCGAGTTGCGGATCAAGATCGCGCGCAAATTGCATGGAATACTCGAGGGCCGCTTCGCGATGGTCCAGCGCATGCTGAATGCTGTCGCGCAACGCCTGCGTCACCGTCAGCATGGCCTCGTTACCCAGACTGCGGCGAATGGCATTGCCGCCCAACGGCAAAGGCAGGCCGGTCTGTTCGCGCCACCAGACGCCGAGGTCGATGACCTTGTGCAAGCCGCTGGCCGCGTAGGTCAGTTGACCCTCGTGGATGATCAGCCCGGCATCAAAATTGCCCGCTACCACTTCGGGAATGATCTTGTCGAAGGGAACGGTTACGGTTTCAATTTCCGGGGCAAACAGTTTTAAGGCGAGATAAGCGGTCGTTAAGGTTCCAGGAACCGCGACCCGCACCTTGCCGATCTGATCGGCCGTATAACGCTGCGAGGCGACGATCATGGGTCCATAATTCTCACCCACACTGCCGCCGCAGGACATCAAGGCATAGTCCTTTTGCAGATAGGGATACGCATGAAACGAAATCGCGGTCACATCGTAGAAAGCCTCGTTCATGGCCCGGTGGTTCAGCGTCTCGATATCGCAAAGCGTATGGGTGAATTTGTATCCGGGGACACGAATCTTGTTGGTCGCCAAACCATAGAACATGAAGGCGTCATCCGAGTCGGGACTGTGGGCAATGGCAATCTCTCGCACTCCGCCCAAAGACGGTTTGACGCTGCCGGTTGGGGAATCGGACGGTAACGAAACAGAATGAGTAGTCACAACAACCTTTCTCAATTACAACAACAACGACCTGGACGGTGCGCGGGCTGCGCAGGAAAGAAATTCCGCCTCAGCTTTCGTTTCCCGCACAGTCGTCTAAAGGCTCTGATCTTGGGAAGCATTGCTGAAAGAGCCCAGCATGCTGACACATGCCGCGGCAGCAACTGCCTTGATTGCGTCGCCGGCGAGAAATGGCGCGACCGACTGCGCAAAGAGAACCGGGATCTGGACGTGCGCGATCCATGCGAGCCAGGCCGCTCCGGAAGCCAGAATCAGGATAGTGCCCAGGCCTGCTGCAACGGTTGCACGCACCATACGGCGCCGGCCGAGGCGGTAGAGAAAACTGGTGAGTGCGGCAGCCAGAGGATAAGCAAACAGATAGCCGCCGGTAGGGCCCAGCAATTGAGCCAGCCCCCCGGGTCCGTGCGGGCTGAATACGGGCGCGCCCAGGGCGCCTTCCACCAAATACAGGGCCAGGCAGGCAAAGGCCGCCCCAGGACTCAGGACCAGACCAAGCAGCAGCACGGCGAAGGTCTGCATGGTGACCGGGACAGGAGTAAAGCCTAGAGGGATCGCGATGTGGGCGCACAGCGTAACCAGTGCAGTGCCTGCGACCACAGCGAGTGGCGTATTCCAGGCAACGGGGAGCGCGGGGATGGCGCGAAGGCCGTGCTGCTTGATTCTGAGCTCTTCCATGATTCGCTGATTCTCTCTTTCTTATGAACGAAGCCGGATTTCAGGACCGGCGTGGTTCTGACGCACCGGTGACCGGGTCATCGACCGATCCATCCCGGCCGCCATCGCCCTGATCTACGGCGTTGTGCCGAAGAATATGCCGGGCCACCGAAAAAGCAACCCAAACCAAAGCGCAAAAACTGATCGCGAAAGCCACGAACAAAAGCCGCATAGGGGACGACCGGGCTCAGGAACAATTGAAGCATAACAAAAAACGGACTCGCTCGGCGGGCGATCCTCAACGTCACGCTTTTGCGGAATAAGCGCACTGTTTACCAACTAGGGTTCCCTGGGCGCGACTTGCTTGAGAGAAGGGGAGGAAAACAGAGGTTCGCTGAGAGAATAAAAGCGGCTGTAACGCTATCGAGGCGACCGTGTCGGCAAATAATAAAAACACGCACCGGGTTTTGCTGGAAAAAGTGTCTGTTTATTTTTCTCGCTCAGGCCGTCGTATCGGTACAGTGGTGGCTATCGTAGTCGCCATCTCTCTCGGTTACCATGCAACCTTCGGCGCTAACGGACTCTCGGACTACCGGCAGAAACGTAACCAGCATCAGACTCTGCAAAAGGAAATTCTGGTCCTGCAGCAAGAGAACAGCCGGCTGCAGGACCATGTAGAACATCTGCAGTCCGATCCGAACGCAATCGAGCACGAGGCCAGGGTTATTCTGCGCTACGCTAAGCCCGGCGAAGTCATCTATGCTCTGCCGGATTCTGCAAAGGCCTCAAAGTAGAGCTGCGTGTCCCCGGCTCGTCGTAGAGAGCCAGGGATGTGCGGTGCTTCTTCATGGCCTTCAGATGATATGAGACGGAGGTACGTTTTCTGCTAGAACTGAAACAAAGCTGCGGGCAAAAGCCGTACCTCAGGGGCTAAAAGCCCATCGAAAATGCATGTTTTATAGGCACGGCTGCCTCGCCGCAGCGAGCTTAGCCGTGCCCTTCGTGGACCTTGGCTTTTCCCTCAGCATCCGTTTGTGTATCCCGCCTAAACCTAAAGAGGATGCGGAAAAAGTCTCTGTAAGGGGGGAATCGCTCCCTCAGCGGCTAAAAGCCCGTACCCTTCAAAGAATTGGGCTTGTTCGCAGTCTGTAAAGCCGACCCAAAATGCATGCTTTATTGGTACGGCGGCCTCCCCGCGTCTTCACAATTCCGGAGTGTACCGGTTGTCACTCGTCTTATCACTCGTCTGGAACAGCGGTGAGACGGGAGAGGGGGACACTGTTCCGCTCTACGGGGAAGAGGAACTTGAGCGGCGACCGAAGGAGATCGCGCAGGAGAAAACGCAGAAGCGCCAGTTGTTCGCGGCGGCGTACATCATAGGCGCGCAACGCCACGAATGCCGAAATAGAGAAACTAACGCCCAGGTTCAGCACAAAGGTCACACCGATTCCCGCGATGGCGTAATAAAACCACCCCTTTCCAAAGGAGTTGGTGCCGAAGCGGGCAGCCGCCAGCGCCAGAGTTCCCGTGGATAACGTCACATGGCGTACATCGAATGGTATGCCGAAAAAGCGCGCAATCACAGGCACAAAACCCAGCAAATAGCCAAGCGAAATGCTGGTGCTCCAGGCCGCCAGATTGAGTTCTATCCAGGCAGCCAGCCGCGCCATTTTTTCCCGCCCGACACGCAGACCGGCAGGATGCTGGGCTACAGCCTCGGTCAGACGATGAAACACCGCGAAATTTTCACACCAGCCGCCGATCAGCGCGCCAAGCCACAGGATTACGCCCGTGCCGGCGGCATAAATAATCGTGCCTGAAACAAAGGGATGAAGAGCCTCGTACACATGCCGCGCGCTTTCGACAGGCAGGTAGTGTTCGGCGAACATCACCCGCCATAATTTCTCAAGGACGACTGCGCCGATACACACGGCGATTACGTTCCCAATGGCCGCAGCCAATTGGGTGCGGCTGATGCGCGCGGTGAAGTCGGAAATCTTGCTGAAACTCGCAGTCCCGGGGTTGTTACGCACAATGCCGGCAAAGGTAGCCGCGGTGGCCGAAGGCTGTTTGGTAGCCAACACCAGCCCGAACACCTGCAGCAGGACGAAGCTGATGGCATAGTTGGTCCCGGTCAGAAAGCCTTCAACGAACAGAGGGAAATTTCCCTCGACGATGCGCATCTTGACGGCGGCGGTCATCACGGTCAGCAAGCCTCCCCCAAGCGCAGCAAGCCACATCAGCCAGTATTCCTTTCGGCTGTGGGCTATGTAATGTTCGCCGCTGTGGCCGGTTCGCTCCACCATCTTGCGCGCCAGCAGGTTCAGGCTCTGCTTGAGCAGTGCGGAAACACGCTTATCTTCGAGGCGGCCTTCGATGAGCTGGTTCATCAGGCTGCGCGCTGAAGCAGAACCAGCATAGATTGACCCGGTCGGCATCGGGGAAGTTGGACTTTTCTTGATGAAAAGTCCAGTCGAGGCTCCTTGCCGCTGAGTAGAGTAGTGCTGGTTCTGCTCGGCCGTCGTGGTTTCCTCCGCCCTGAGCGCGGGTACTGGCGCAGCCGAAGGCCCGAAGGTGAGTACGTTCGCCAGCCCGTGCATGCGCATGAGGCCCAGTTCGATGCCGCGCAGATCAAGCACCAGGTCCGCGCTGACGCCGGTGGTCTCCATGCCGAGGTGTACCTGGCCAAGCTCTTTGCGGCAATTGGTCACCGAGGTCCGCCAGACGTCGAAGCAAGGCGCGGCCGAATCGAGGTCTGGAGCTTCGACCAGTTGTTGTGTCGCGAAGATCAGCAGGAAGAAGGGAGAGTGCTGTACCTCCCAATGCCCGCCTCGTTCGCGTACGGCCTCGGTCACTCCACGGCCCGCGGTGCGGGTCGCAAGCAGGCAGAGGGCCTGACGCAAATCGTTCTGCAGGCGCGGTGAAGAGCGGGGTCCACCTCCGCTCGGGGGAGGAGCAAGCAGTAAGCTGAGACGTTCGAACAGGGGAGGCGGCAGTTCGACAAAGCGTTCTACATCACGTGAGTGGGCGAAGAGCGAAACCAGCAGCCGCGAACTATCGGTCACCTCCCGGGCTGACGGCAGCACCCGGTCAAAGAGCCGTCTTAGCCCTTCCGAGACGACGGCGTGGTGCCTGGGCAAGCCTGCTTCGGCCAGCAGCGCCACCGAGTCCAGACGGCCCAGCATGGATTGGAACGCTTCCTGAAAGTCGATGCGAAGAAGGTCATCGTGCTCCAGCATCCGCACCCACGACACCAAACGCAAATTGAAGGAGCGATCGTTCGAGCCTGTCCATATGGAATGGAAGAGGCGGGTGAAGTTGGTGGTTTGCGCGTCGAGCGTTGTGGCGGCCGTGAAGGCCCTGGTGCGGGCACGCAATTCATCCTTCACACGCGCAAATGCCGGCCTTTGCCGCGCATGCTGGCGCATACGGAAGTACCTGCGGAGGATGCGGCCAAGTTTCACGATGTGCTCGCTCGATGCACGGTGCTTTTGGTGATGCACGGTGCTTCTGGTGATACATGGTGCTTCTGGTTAGGTAGCGTGTGCAGGGCGTAGTTCGTCCACTGCCTGGGAGAGCGCAGTCTTTAGTCGTTCCTGGATCGTCTCGTCCAGTTTTGCGCCGCGGATTGTGAGGTAGAACACGTCGATAGCGATTTCTCCTTCGGTATCGATCAAAGCGACCTCGATGTTGCAATCGTGCCCGGCGAGAGTGACGGCAATCTGCCGCAGCAGTCCGGCTCCGTCCTGGGCAACGACCTGCAGAAGGGTGCTGTGGGTGGAAGCCGTGTTATCGAAATCAAGACGGGTCTCCACTTTTACCATGATGGGAGCGCGCATCGTACGGCGGCGGCGCATCAGTACTTCGATCGGTGTCTTGCGGGAGATGACATCCAGAATGCTCTCGCGAAAGCGCTCGACCTCAGACGGGTTGAGCTCGAGGGTCTGGAACGGATCGGAAAACTGAAACGTATCCACGATGGTGCCGGCATCGTCGGAAAACGCCTCCGCTTTCACAATATTCATTCCCCAGGAGGAGAGTGCGCCCGCCATATCGGCAAACAGAAGGGGACGGTCTTTGGCAATGACAGTGAGCTCCCACAATTGGCGCAGATTGCGCAGATGGATCTGTGCGGGAGACGTGGAGAGCTTCAGCGCCATCTGGAAGTGATCGCGTATCTGTTCCGGCATGCGGGTTTGCAGATAGCGTTGCGGAAAGCCTTCCAGAAAGCCGCGCAGCTCCTGGGCACGCTCCGGCGCCAGGGTGAGAATGCGCTTGAGCAGAGCCGGATCGGCATCCGCGCGATAGCGCTCCTGATCCACGCTGCGGTCCATAAAGTTGGAGGTGGCCATATAGAGCTGCCACAGGTTATCCGCCTTCCATGGAGTCAACGCATCGGGGTTCACCGCCTTGATATCGGCGTAGGTCATCAGGCACAACATCTTAAGATGCGTCTGCGAAGCTGTCTTTTCCGCGAAGGCGCGGATGGTCTCGCTATCGAAAATATCGCGCCGCAGCGCCGACGACATTTCCAGGTGATTGCGGATCAGCCGCCGCACCTGGTCGCGCTCTTCCGGATCGAGTTCCAGGCGCGCTAACAGGCTGTCTGCCAGTTCCACGCTTTGCACGGTATGGTCGCCGGTACGCCGCGCCTTGCCTGTGTCGTGCATCAGCAGCGCGAGAAAGAACAGGTCAAGCCGGTCAATTTCGTTGAGCAGAGTAGCGAAGCGCCGTTCCCAGGTGAGGCGCGGCTGGCGTAGCGCGTGGACGTTGTCGATGACCAGAAACGTGTGTTCGTCGACCGTGTAGCGATGATAGGAACTACGGATCACCAGGGCGTCAATGCCGTGAAATTCCGGAATCAGCAGCTCCAGAATGCCCAGGGCATGCATGGTGCGGAGCGCATGCGCGGCATGGGGACCGAGCAGAATCTCGCGTAAGCCGTTCCACAGAAACGGTCCTTCGGGAATATGCACGTCGAGGACCGGCAGCGCGTCGGCCAGACGATCTTCGGCGTGCTGAGTCAGCCGGTAACCGTGGGCTGCGATGAGGGCAAATACGCGAAGAATTCCCTCCGGGCCGGTAAGCAGGGAAGCTTCGGAAACATCGACGCGGCCTTCCTGGACCACAAAGTCAGTGCCGGCGATGGGCGTCCGTTTGCGCCGCTGCGGCCGGTAGAAGGATTGCCGTGGGGGCGGGAGCGCCTCCATGGCCAGGATCGCGCGACGGTAGACGGTGCGCGCGTGGCGGTAGTAGGTGCGCATCCAATATGCGGGGTCGGATGTCCCCTTGGTTTCGAGCCCGACACTCTGCGCCGCGGCTTCGTCCTGGGCATACCAGTCGAGGCTATTGTCGTCGCGCCCACTGCGGAAGTGCAGAAAACAGCGCGCGGCGCTTAGGAACTCAAACGCCGAGGCGGCGTCATTGTGCGTGGTGTAAAGCGAGTTGCCATAGCTGGCCAGCCAGGACTTGTGTTCGTGGAGATGGTTGAGCAAATGGAGCCAGTGAGCGAGTTGGTGGTCGCGCAAGCCGCCTGGGCACTCTTTGATATTTGGTTCGAGATGGAAAATCGTGTTGCCGTATTTCAGGTGGCGCGCGCGGGCCAGCTCGGCGAGTTTGTGCACGATGCCGCTCCACTCGCGTTGCGCCACCTCGGGCAGGGTTTGCGTCTGCAACGTCTGAAAGAGAGCCAGGTCACCGGCGACAAAGCGGCGATCGAGCAGGGAGAGGGTGAACTCTACGTTATCGGGATCGAAGCGATCGCATTCCTTGAGAGACCGGATCAAAGGGCTGGCCCGCAGACCCAGATCCCACATGGCCTGGTTGCACCCGCGAATCGTCTCGCGCAACTGCTGCTCTATTTTTTCATTCGCGCAGAGGTATAGCAGGTCGATGTCCGAGCAGGGAAACAACTCTCTTCGCCCAAAGCCCCCAACGGCCACGATGGCGACCCCGGCCGGCAGGGCAGCGCCACTTTCAAACTTCCATAGCGGTTCAGGCAGGCAGTCGACCGTTTGCGCGCGGCGGCGTATACAGAGGACGCCGTTGCCACTGCGCTCAAACGACTGGCGCATGGCCGCCATCTCCGACAGATAGTACTCCCGCAACTGCTGTTGAGACGTGAATGCAGGCTTCATGGCGACCGTGAACGCTTGGGTTTACTTCAGTTGTAACGCTTCTACCGGTTGAGCTTCTTGAAAAACGCGGAGACGCAAAAGGGCAGCTTTGCGCGCGCCGCCGAAGAACTAGCTGCCAGGAACTAGCCGCCGAGAACTAAGAGTACCGAGAAACTCCCTGGTCAAGCACTGTCGAGCACTGGCCAAGCCAAGCGAAGGAAAACGCAAAAGCAAACCCGAAGAAAGCGAGTTTGCCTGGGGCCACTCCAGATCAGGTGAAGCCGCGCACCCTGTCCGCAACTGACTGTCCGCAACCGCCTGCCTTCAACCAAATGGAACCGCCCCAAGCCTGGCGCACGCTTTTTGCGCTGGATTTGCGGGAATCTACAGAACCCCACCGGCAGCTTTCGGCCCCCTTTGACTCCCCGGGATCAAAGGGAATTCAAAGGGGCGAAGTCGAGAATCTGACCCAGGTAACCACCGCGCCCCAGAGGTCTACAAAGCAGCTACGCCGCGTTCTCCATTGCGGATCCGGATGACTTCGTCGATTTTGGAAACGAAGATCTTGCCGTCGCCGATCTTGCCGGTTCGAGCTGCGGCGATGATCGTTTGTACGGCTTTTTCGAGAAGCTCGTCCGGTACCACGGTTTCGATCTTGATCTTGGGCAGAAGATCGACTGTGTACTCGCGTCCACGATAGAACTCGGTGTGGCCCTTTTGGCGGCCATGGCCGCGCGCTTCAAGAATGGTCATGCCCTCTACGCCGATGGCGAGCAGAGCATCTTTCACTGCGTCAAGTTTCGACGGCTGAATGACAGCTTCTATTTTTTGCATAACCTGCTTTCCAGAGTAGCAAGAGTATAGAGCATTTTCACTTCTCCTCTGCACGCGAGAATGCGGCGAAGTGCGGCTTTTCTTGATGAAAAGCCGCGTCAGGTACGGTCGCTCCGTATGAACCAGAAGTGAAAACGCTGTATCCGCGCAACGGACCGAATGACCGCAAAATTCCCGAAATTGCGCGGAAATGGCTTATATTTGATAAATATGAGCGGATCAGGCCCTACCAACCAATCAGGCAACGACCGGTACTTCTTCGGCACTCTTGAATCGATCGGCAAGAATCAGGAAAAAGTCCGCGAAGTGGACTTCGGGTACGAGCAGCCTGAGGGCGTCATCATGACTTCTCTCGATTTTGCCGTGAACTGGATCCGCAAGAGTTCCGTCTGGCCGATGACGTTCGGACTGGCCTGCTGCGCCATCGAGATGATGTCGATGGGGGGAGCGCGCTTCGACCTTGCTCGTTTTGGGGCAGAAGTGTTCCGTCCGTCTCCACGGCAATCTGACCTGATGGTGATTGCTGGAAGAGTGTCGCAGAAAATGGCGCCGGTGATTCGGCGACTTTACGAGCAGATGCCTGAGCCGAAATGGGTGATTTCCATGGGGGCCTGTGCCACCTCCGGCGGCGTGTTCAATAATTACGCGCTGGTTCAGGGCGTCAACCAGATCATTCCTGTGGATGTGTATGTGCCCGGCTGCCCACCTCGTCCGGAGCAGCTCATGTACGCGATCACGCTGCTTCAGGAAAAGATTCAGCGTGAACGGGGAAGCACGAAGCGCGCTTTAAACATTCCATCCTGAAGCGCGTCAAACTTCTTAATGACGGCGCATTCGTAATGGTTTTATCGGCCGGCTGCTTTGCCGACGGGCGCCATGCCTGTTGGCATAAGAGGTAACTAGTCGCTTACTCCCTCAGTCCTGCTGCTCTAAGATGTTGATTATAGGGTGGTGAAGATAATAATTATGCTGTAGATTACCGGATGTGGCTATTTCAGCATCATACGTTTTGTGTTTTGCACGACGTTGAAACTTTGTGATTGGTTCTGTTTTGCACGACACGCAATTTTGTGACTCGAGCAGGACATATATTTTGCTCGACCGTTGTGTTGAATGACTTCCAGATTTTGAATAACTTTCCAGTGGTTGCGGAGGATAGACGCATGCACGCTCGCCCGTTGAGTTCACTGGGCCGGATTCTGTTTGTAGCCAGCGCTCTGGGATTCGGTTCCATGAATCTCTTAGCTCAGGATTCGACCAGCACAGCCCCTAAGCCGGTAGCTCCTGCTGATTCGCCGGCTTCACGCATTGACATCTTTTTAGGTTACTCGTACCTGGCGCCGCACGGTTCGGTTTCGATTCCTTCTGGCGAAAACATTGGTATTACCGGCCCCGTCAGTTACTCGTCCATCAATGAGGGCGCGATCGGAAGCGTCACCTATTACTTCAATCGCTATGTAGGCGGGCAGTTTGAGTACGCCAACCATCCGGATGGTAACAACGACGGTGCACAGACAGCCCAGGCGGGGTTGGTATTCCGGTACCCGACGAGGGAGATCACCCCGTTCGTGCATGCCGACGCCGGCGGAGTCAGGTTGGGTGGCCCTTACAAGCAGCCCTACACCTGGGGCCCAGCGCTTACGGTGGGTGGCGGCATAGATTACTCCCTCCCGTTCCTCGGCGGGCACCTTGGTCTGCGTCTTTTCCAGGCTGACTACGAGTACTTCCACGCCAACTTCGGACCGCAGCCCCCGTATCCCACGGGCGGCCGCGCGAACTTGTCGGTTGCGCGTTTGAGCACCGGTATCCTTTTTCACGTGGGCTCGATCGTTCCGCCGCCCCCGGTCACCTATGCTTGCACCGCAGCCCCTTCGCCCGCGTTTCAGGGTGACCCCATCACGGTCACCGGTACAGCGGCGAACCTGAACCCGAAAAAGACCCCGACCTATAGCTGGACGGGCGCTGACCCTGTGAAGGTAACGGGCGACAGCAATGTCGGCGCGATCGATACCACGAGCCTCGCTCCTGGCAACTACACCGTAACCGGTCACGTGTCTGAAGGTCAGAAGGTTGGCCTGTTCGCCGATTGCACCGCGAACTTCACCATCAAGCCGTTCGAACCTCCGACAGTTAGCTGCACCGCCAACCCGACGACCGTACAGCCTGGTGGCGCCGCGACCATCACCGCTTCCGGCGTAAGCCCCCAGAACCGTCCTCTGACCTACACGTTCAGTGGCTCGGCTGGTCAGGTCAGCGGAACCGGCAACACGGCAACTCTGAGCACCGCCGGCGCACCTGCTGGAACGATTACCGTTACAGGTACAGTGCAGGATGACAAGGGTCAGTCTGCAACTTGCACCGCGACCGTCAACGTCGAAGCGCCGCCACCACCGCCCGCTCCAAAGACGAAGACTCTTTGCTCGATCAACTTCGATCGTGACACAAAGCGTCCGGCTCGCGTCGACAACGAAGCGAAGGCTTGCCTCGATGACGTCGCTCTGAACCTGCAACAATCCACCGATGCCAGCACAGTGCTGGTCGGCGAGGCTGCCTCCACTGAAAAGAAGGCTGACACGCTGGCTGCGCAACGCGCCGTCAACACGAAGGACTACCTGGTGAAGGAGAAGGGCATTGACGCTTCCCGGATCTCGGTACGCACCGGAACACAGGGCAACAAGGAAGTAGAAAACTACCTTGTTCCTGCCGGCGCAACCTTCGATAACGACGTAAACGGCACAACCGCAGTCGATGAAAGCACCGTCAAGGTCCAGGCCCGTACGGCGCCGGCCAAGAAGGGGCACAAAAAGGCTGCCAAACAGTAAGTAGTCCAACAGTACGCACTGAAAAGGGAAAGGGTGGCCAGTTAGTAATGGTCACCCTTTCCCTTTTGCCTTGACCCTCTCATCCTGATAAGCGCAGGGTGGAGGCTAAAGCACTTTCGCAATGGTTGTTTTCTGGTAAGAGCAGCGAGGTGTGGTTTTCTTTGAGAGAAAACCACATCAATACTCTTAGGTTCGATCTACATCCATAGCTCGCTGCGGCGAGGATGCGAAACTGCGGCGAAAATGCTCGCTGCGGCGAAAATGCTCGCAGCGGCGAGGATGCGAAACTGCTCTGGCAAACCATATCAAACGCTCATCGCATCACCGTCACATCGGAACAAAAATGACCTCGTTCAATGGCCCTACCCTCCTCTCTACCGCGGTGCTCGTCGCCGTTTCCTTTTCAGCACAAGCCACCCGCTCGCAGGTTCTTCCCTGGGTTCCTGTCGGCCCCGATGGGGGCGACGCGCGGAGTCTCGCTGCCGACCCGTCCAACGGCAAGCACCTCTACCTGGGCACGACGAACAGTTGGATCTACGAGTCACAAGACGGTGGCGGGAACTGGAAGAGACTGGCGAGACTAACAAAGAACGATGAGTTGATCCTCGACAACGTGGCGGTGGATGAAGCTGACTCCAGGACGCTTCTGGTCGGAGCCCATGTATTGGATCATCCCGATGGTGGACTGTTTATCAGTCACGACGCCGGAACGACCTGGACTGCCGTGGAAGCCATGAAGGGGCAATCCATACGTGCTCTGACGCAGGCTCCCTCCGATGCAAAGATCTGGATCGCCGGCACGCTGAGGGGGGTTTATCGCAGCGAGGACGGCGGTGTGCAGTGGACCCAGATCTCGCCTCCGGGCAGCCTGGACATCCACGAGGTCGAATCCATCGCCATCGATCCCAAGGATGCGAAGACCATCTATGCGGGTACATGGCACTTACCGTGGAAGACGACGGACGGTGGCGCCAACTGGCATAACATCAAGCAGGGTCTGATCGATGATTCGGACGTCTTCTCGATCGTCATCGATCCCATTGTTCCCAGTGTTGTCTACACCAGCGCCTGCTCCGGAATTTATCGCAGCGAAAGCGGCGGCGAACTCTACCACAAGATTCAGGGTATTCCGGCAACAGCGCGGAGAACGCGTGTGTTGATGCTGGATCCGACCAATCGAAACACGGTCTACGCCGGTACGACGGAAGGCTTGTACAAGACCCTCGACGGCGGGGCCACGTTCAAGCGTATGACCGGTCCCGACGTCATCGTGAACGACGTCTACGTCGATCCGAAGAATCCACAGCACGTTCTTTTGGCCACCGACCGCAGCGGAGTACTTGAGAGCCAAGACGCGGGAGTTACCTTCAAAGATTCCAACACCGGCTTCTCCCAGCGGCAGGTGTCGAGCTTATTGGTCGAGACGAAAACACCGCAGACCATTCTGGCCGGGGTCGTCAACGATAAGAGCTACGGCGGCGTCTTTATTTCTCATGACAGCGGCACGACGTGGGCGCAGCAAAGCGCCGGGCTCGAAGGCCGCGATATTTTCACCTTGTCAGAGGCTGCGGACGGTTCGGTCGTGGCCGGCACCAACGCCGGAATGGTCCGCTGGAGCGGCACAACCTGGCAACCGATCGACAAGATCGTGAAAAGTCAGACGAAAAGTTCGTGGGTCGTTCGTAAAGGCAAGCGCACCAAGGTCGAAACGACGGTCATGGCGCCCGGCGGCCAAATCGAGGGGCGTGTCAGTGACGTGGATGCTTCTGGAAGCGTCTGGTATGCGGCAACCGTAGACGGCGTCTATGCGAGCAGTGACCAGGGCGCCACGTGGCAGGGCGGGGCAGTCCTCGGCAAGACAGAGTTTCGTTCCATCACGGCCGATGGGTCCATGGTGGTGGCTGCACAGAGAACCATGCTGGCTGTTTCACAGGATGGCGGAAAAATCTGGTCGCCCATCGCTATGCCGCAGAAATTGACCTGGGTGCAAGCGGTTGCGATGGCCGGCAGCGGAAGCCTCTGGGTAGGAGGGCGGGAAGGTGTTTTCTATAGCGAGGATCATGGGCAAAGCTGGTCGGAGATGTCTACCCTCCCTCTCTCAGACATAAGTGGCCTCAGCTACGATGCCGATCTCAAGCGGCTCATTGTCACTTCCTGGGGCTCCAGTTGGGTACTGGCAATTAACCCGGCGGATCGTACCTTCAAGTTTTGGGATGCTGGTTGGAAAGTACGCCACGTTAGTTCTTCTGGTGGCCGCCTGCTCGCGGCAACGACCTACAACGGAGTCGTCATGGAACCGGTGAAGACGGCGCAGGAACCACAGAAGACGCCGTCTAAAGTCGCCGATGCCAAAATTCGATAGAGGCCTTGCGGCATGATCCGGGTGCGCAGTTTCGATCGGAAGGAAACCGATCACGACTGGCATCAACATCTCGACGAGCTTTACCTGCTCGATCAGATTTGTTTCCCGCCAGAGATTGCCTACTCCCGGGCTGAACTGCAGCATTTTCTTCTGCATCCCAGGTGCTCCTGCTGGATTGCCGAGCAAGCCGGCGAAGTACTCGTCGGCTTCATTATCGTGGAGCGCTCCACGCGCAGAGGACGCTCCACAGGCCATGTCGTCACCCTGGATGTGGAGCCGGACCACCGGCGCGGCGGCGTGGGGACGGAGTTAATGCGGACCGCGGAAGAACAAATGCGGCAGAAAGGCATCGCCGTGATGAGCCTCGAGGTTGCAGAGAACAACGCCGTTGCGCGGCATTTCTACAACAATTTGGGTTTCGTCACTATGGGACGCATCGCGAACTACTATGGGGGGAGGGTTAACGCTGAGGTGATGGAAAAGCTAATTCGTCCTGCTTCATCGAGCGGTATCACTGCTGTCTAGTGCAGAAGTCTCCAGCACACAGCGACACCGACCGCCAGCAAGGCCTGGAACGCAAAGGCGAACATTACGCCGCGTGCGCATCCTAGTTTGTAATTCTTATCTTGATAACCGTCGTAGACATCGGCAGTGTGCAGGGAAACGATCGCCTCGCGCACGATGTGCAACTCCTGCCTCATCGATTGATCCGCCAATATTGGGAAAGCTTGAATGCCCATGGTGTTCCCCCTTCTCAGCTACCGAGTGTAGCGGGAAGGGGGGTATAGATATCTACAACTTTGGTCGGGTAATCGATGTGTATGTATCAAAACGGTACTACTACGGTACTAAATTGGGACGGCTCGCACCGCTTTCCCCATTTGGCGGGACCCATCCCTGGTCATTTTCATTACTGAGGTAAGTCGTCTAGCCGCAAAGTGTTATGGACGCGTTTATCCTTTTGGTGCCGCGAAATGGTTGGGGCATTTTGCATCGTTGCCGCGGCGAGCATGTATTGTGCTGTGTCCTGCAGCGCAATGAATCTGCGGGTGCCCCATCCTTGACGGTGCTTTTCCGGCAAGGGTGGGAAGCAACAAATCTCCACGCACACTGTCTTGGTAACCCACCCTTCGCAAAAAAAGCCGGGTGGGCGGGATCAAACTCCAAGTGCCGGGTGCCGGGTGCCCCATATCTCGCTTGTTTTTGCGAGATGTGGGGGGCGGCCGTTGGCCGCCCTCTTAAACCCCAAGAAAAATGCCAGAAGCAGAACGACGAATCTAGGGTTCGCGTAAACTCCGCTTCCAATGCACCCAAAAACGGGAACCTCACCGCAGCGAGCGGCCGCGCCCTGCCTGGAACTTCTAAACGGGATGTGCGGCGACCGCATTCGGCTCGAGCGTAATCACCGTAATCTCGGGTGGGCAACGGAAACGAAACGGAAGAGTCACAGCCCCGATGCCGCGATTGACATACAACTGCATCCCGTCTTTCAATTTGAAAAAACCATGGATGTACTGTCTGCCCAGATCGGGCAAAATAATTGGCGGCAAAAAAGGGATGCGAATCTGTCCTCCATGGGTATGGCCTGAGAGCACAAGTGCGATCTGATGGCCAACAGCCTGCTCGGCAAAATCGGGCTCATGCGCCAGAAGGATGACAGGTTCGCGCGCCGGGTCTCGTTTCGGTGGCAATGCACGCTTCAGGTCAGGATTCTCCTCCAGCGCATCCTTGATTCCTGAAAGCCATATCCGCTGCCCGTCTCGCTCGATCGGGACATAGCTGTTTGCCAGCACGGGAATGCCGTGGCTCACGAGCGCGTCCGTGACCGCAGGGGTGCTCACGATCGCGTCATGGTTACCCATGATGGCGTAGCGCAGAGGGCAGGTGATACCGCTGAGAATCTCGGCGCAGTGGTAGCTCATGGCCGCGGCGGTACGCGGCGGCAGCGGGGCGTGACTGACGAAATCACCCGTCAGCACAACCATATCCGGAGCCAGCGCGTTGACCCTGCGGACCACGGCTTTTATGAAAAAGGCTTCTGTAAATTCCTGGAAATGGAAATCGCTGATCTGCACGATCCTCATGCCGGCAAATGCGTCGGGTAAACCGGGCAGGGAGATTGTCTGGTGAAGGGTCTCAAGCTCGTGACGTGCGATTTCGCCCGCGTAGAGCGCCAGACCAGCAACCGAACCGGCGGCGAGCTTGAGAAAATTCCTACGGCTGAGCAGCGTTTTCTCGACGACTGTTGACTGGTAGAGATCAGTTTGTGTCAATGCGCACAAGCTCCGCATGCGGGGGGAGCTTGTGACAGATCTGCCATCGACAGACCCGTCATCGACAGATATGTGAACAACAAATCTGCGAGCGACAGATCTGCGAGATTGAGGGCAAAGGCCACAGCATAAGTCTATGTTGTCGCCGCAGTCCTTTCAACCAAACGAAGGTAGCAGGGTCAGACAGAGAAGATACTTTGCAAAGCAGGATAGATCCTGCGGTACCGCGCGTAAGATTCCCGCATCACGCGTACCGCCTTGTCGTCTGGCACAGTGCGCCTGGCCACACGCACGACTGCATCACAGGCCCCGTCGACCGAGGACCAGACGCCCGCGCCGACGCCGGCCAGCAGAGCCGCTCCGTAAGCTGCCCCTTCTTCCGCCTGCACGGTCTCCACGCCCTGGCCGTAGACGTCCGCCTGGATCTGGCGCCATAGAGCAGATCGTGCCCCGCCTCCGCCTGCGCGAATCGCTCGCACGGGTATGCCCAGCTCCGTGAAGATGGTGAGGGTATCTTTCAGGCTGAAAGCTACGCCTTCGAGAATCGCGCGTGCCACGTTCCCGCGCGTGTGGTCAGCCGCCAGGCCCAGGAGGGCTGCCCGCGCGTCAGGGTCGAGATGCGGTGTGCGCTCTCCCATAAGATAGGGAGCCCAAAGTACGCCTCCTGAGCCCGGAGGAACCTTAGCCGCTTCGGCGCTCAGCTGATCATAAGGCTCCGCCATGTGGGCGCCGATGGGATCGACGCCAAAGTTATCGCGAAACCATCGCAGCGACAATCCGGCTGCCTGGGTCACTCCCATCACATGCCAGCGGCCTGGGATGGCATGGCAAAACGTGTGCAGGCGTCCTTTAGGATCAGTGACCGGAGCGTCGGAAGCGGCGAAGACCACGCCGGAGGTGCCGATGGTCGCGCTCACATCGCCCGGTCGCACGATACCCATGCCGGTGGCGCCGGCAGCCTGATCGCCGGCGCCGGCCACGACAGGCGTCCCAACTTTCAAGCCGGTGGCCCGCGCAGCCGCGTCGGTGATTTGCCCCACGACCTCTTGCGATTCAAACAGAGCAGGCAGGCAGTCCGGGTTGAGTCCAACTCCATCCAGCATGGCATCGGACCAGCGACGGTGAGCCACGTCCAGGAGCAGGGTCCCCGAGGCATCGGACACATCGATTGCGCGCACCCCGGTCAGGCACATGCGGACATAGTCTTTGGGCAGAAGAAAACTGTGAAATCTGCTCCAGATGCGCGGCTCGTTGGTGCGCACCCACAGCAGCTTGGTGAGCGTGAAATTGGTAAGAGCAGAATTGGAAGTGAACTTCACCAGTTGTTGCGGGCCGATGGTGTCGTTGAGGTAACGGCACTCAGCGGCGGTACGCTGGTCGCACCAGATCAACGCAGGCCGTAGTACTTCATGATTGCGATCGAGCAGTACGGCGCCGTGCATTTGCCCACTGAGTCCGACACATCCGATCTCGGATGCATCGACCCCGTCATCGCGCAGCAGCTTGCGAACCGCCGCCTGGCAAGCCTTCCACCAGTCGTGCGGGTCCTGCTCGGCCCAGCCGCTTCGTGGGGAGGCAAAAGGCTCGTGCTCATGGATAGCGGAAGCGATGACCGCGCCTGTTTCGTCGATGAGCAGGGCGCGCGTCCCACCTGTGCCCACATCAATGCCTAGCAGCTTGATGGTTCTGTCCCCCTGAGGTCGAACTAGCCAACCAGCCCAAGTGTAGCGGAAACTACCCTCGCTTAGTCACCTTGCTACAGGTGTGGGAGTTTCAGGCGGCCGGTCACTGTGTGTATGGAACGCTGGACATGTTCACCTCGACGCAAAAGTTGCAGAGAGTTCGACTGAAGTTGGCAGCGGCGCACCCTGCAAAGTCACAAACTTTTCGGGAGCGCAACAGGCCTTGCGGAGACGTGCGCAATCGGCTTGCATTGCTTTCTCTTCCTTAAGCCACGACAGCGTTTCCCGCAGCACCTTCGCGGCTCCGGTATTGGGCGGCATGACGATGCGGTAATGCATCCACTTGCCATCTCGCCGCGGTGATACGATGCTGGCACTGCGAAGATAGGCAAGGTGCCGGGAAATCTTTGGTTGGGGCTGGTCCAGAATCTCCACAAAATAACAGACACAGATTTCCTGGTCGCCCATCAGGTTGAGAAGTCTGAGACGGGTGTTGTCTCCGAGGGCCTGGAAGAAACGCTCCAGATTAAAAGGCTTTTGTTTTGACGCCATGTCCGCATTATATGTGCGTTGACGAATGTGTCCAGGGGCAATATAGTCGTCTTTGCAGATATATCAGTGAGTGCAGGCCACTTTCAGGACTGGCCTCAAAACAGCTTGCAGAAGGAGCATGATCCGAGTGCGCACGTTTATTTTTGCCTGTATCCACAATGCCGGCCGGTCGCAGATGTCGGCCGCATTTTTTAATCGGCTTGTTGATACCGACAAGGCACGCGCTATTTCAGCGGGAACCCATCCTGTCGAACACGTTCATCCCATAGTGGTGGATGCCATGCGTGAAGTAGGCATCGAGCTGAGCCATGCGAAACCGCAGCAGCTTACAGCGGAGTTGACCCAGAACGCTGAGATGTTGATCACCATGGGGTGTGGGGATGAGTGCCCTTATGTGCCCGGTCTGGTTCGGGATGACTGGCCATTACTTGACCCGAAAGGCCAGGGTCTCGACTCGGTCCGTGAGATTCGAGATAACATCCGGGAACGCATCGTGGCGCTCATAAAGGAAAAGCAGGTTCCCCTCGCGCCCCTCTTAGAGAAGTTTTCATAGCCTGATCCCAATTTGCCCGCTGTGGTGATTGCTCCAGGCAAGCGGGCGGAAACCGAGGCCGCGCCAGAGAAGCGCGGCCTGGAAGGGCGGCGTTACTCCGGTGCTCTCATGACGTCGTAAGTTGCGGTTTTGACGCTTGCTCCAGCCACTCATAGTCATAAGCTTCGTGGTCGACCAGAGGAGTCTCGGTGAAATTTTCGGTTAACGGAGGAGACTGAATCTGCCACTCCAGGCCAGTAGCCCGCCAAGGATTTGCTCCAGCGATCTTTCCGTACTTGAGCGACCAGGGAAGGTAGAGCATGGGCAGCATATATCCAACACCGAGAACCGTTGCGCCTGCCGTCGAGAAAATATTAAGCGTCTGAAATTCGGGCGGATAGGCTGCGTAGCGGCGCGGCATACCAAGATAGCCAAGCACAAACTGGGGAAAGAACGTCAGGATAAACCCAATGAAGGTGACGACTGCGGCGAGCTTGGATACACCTTCCGGATACATGCGGCCCGTCATCTTGGGCCACCAGAAATGGATGCCGCAAAGAAAGGCCATCGGCATTCCACCGACCATGACGAAGTGAAAATGCGCCACTACAAAGTAGGTCTCGGTGAGATGAATGTCCATTCCCATCGACCCCAGGAAAACTCCCGTAAGTCCACCAATCGTGACAAGCCCCAGAAATCCGAAGGTATAGAGCATAGGCGTTTCAAATGTGATCGACCCTTTGTAAAGAGTCGCTGACCAGTTGAAGACTTTGATCGCGGTAGGAACCGCCACCAACATGGTGAGCAGCGAGAAGACCATCGCCGAATAGTTGGAGACACCCATGATGAACATGTGATGCTCCCACACAAAGAATCCGAATACCGCAATCGCCACCGATGAGAATGCGACCGCCGTGTAACCAAAGACCCGCTTGCGCGAGAAGGTGCTGATGACTTCTGACACCACACCCATGCCGGGAAGTATGCGTGCCAATTCGTCCAGCGAAACGTTCTGCGATGAGTGTTCTATCAGGTAGTTCTGCACCCGGCGGACGGTCGCCCTCTCTCTTGTGAGCGCCTTTGCCACGGGGCGCGCATCCGCATGACGATGCGCCAGTTCCGCAAATGTAAAAAGGAATTTCGACTGGCGCTCCAGCAGTGAACTCTCGCTGCCCAGGCAGATATGAAGATCGCGCAGTATACCGGCGATACCCGGATCATGCAGCGTAGGGGTCGAAAAGAAGGGGATGTCCTTACTCTGGCCGGTCATCTCCGAGACTGCTCTTTGTAGAAGCCTGGCATCCAGATAAAACATGCGAAAACGCCAGCCGCGTTCATCGGCGCCCTGACCGGTGTGCGCTTCATTCGGATTGAAAACGACGATCTGCCCGGCCGGGGCAATGTGCGTTGCACCTTGATAGGTGAAGCTCTCTACGCCCTCTTCAATCACCCCGACTGCAGCCCCTTCGTGCGTGTGCCTGGCGAAGGAATAGGAGATATAGCGCGCGTCAAGAAGCTCTAGGTCGCCGAGGTCGTCAGCCCGCCAGATTCTGGAGCTTTCCCCTTTGACCAGTGGCTGCTCGTGACATTTCATGGCGTGCGCGGTCCTGGGTTAGTCCTGGCTTTGAGGTTCGGAGTCAACCCAAACGGCCGGCTGCGGGGGCCTGCAGGCCCCCCGCGGCCCTGGAACTAGAACTGATTCCAGAGGTACTGGTTGTAGACATCGTGATGGAACTGAATCTCAGGATCCTTCACCAGGGTGCCGAGCAAGCGCGGGCAACGATCTGCCGATGCCTGTTTCAGATCGGCATAGCGCGCCTTCACGTCTTCTCCTAGCAGCGTCGTCGTCCACTTCGATTTGCGGAAATCGTCAATTGCGGTGTACACGTTGTCGGCCAGATAACGCTTGGCCTGGCGCAGATCCTTGATTTTCGCTATCTCCCCTTCGATTCCCGTGCGGAAGACCGAATACAGAACCATGTAAGGATTCGCATCCGGACCCACCGAACGTACTTCGACGCGAGAGCTCTTTTCATTGCCGATCGGCACACGCACCATGGACCCGCGATCGATGGCGGAAGCCTTGATCTGGTTGGGCGCTTCAAAGTGCGGGTCGAGCCGGCGATAAGCGTTGACGCTGGCATTCAAGATGAGGCAGAGATCGGTCGCGCTCGACAGAGTGCGATCGATGAACGACCACGCCAGCGGGCTAAGGTTTTCTTCTCCGCTGGGATCCCAGAACAGGTTCTGGCTGCCTTTGCTAATGGACACGTTGGTGTGCATGCCGTTGCCGTTGACGCCCATGACCGGCTTAGGCAGGAAAGATGCCGACAAGCCCATGCTGGTGGCTACCTGGCGGCAGATGAGCTTGTAGAGCTGGATCTGGTCGGCGGCAGCCACCACTTCGCCGTAGCTGTAGTTGATCTCGAACTGCGAGGGAGCTACTTCCGGGTGATCCTTCTCATTTTCAAAGCCCATGGCGCGCTGCACTTCGGCGCTGGTGTCGATAAATGTGCGCAGCGGATCGCCGGGCAGAGAGTGGTAGTATCCGCCGGTGTTTACATATTCAAACCTGCCGGTCTCGTGGTAGCGCCGCTCGGCGTCGATACCCTCAAAAAGGAACCCTTCAATTTCGTTGGCCGCATTCAGCGTGTATCCATTTGTTTCAAATTGTTCCAGAGCAAAGGCCTTGAGCACGCTGCGAATGTCGGCTGGATAGACCGATCCGTTCTTATCGATGACTTCGCCAAAGACCATGACCTTTCCCTGGCCGAATAGGTCGGCGGGTACCCAGTAAAAGGAGCTCCAGTCAATGCCCAGGCGCAGGTCGCTCTCCCGCTGCGCGGAAAATCCGCGGATGGAGGAGCCGTCAAAGGTCAGGTTGTCCCAGCTCTTCACCAGAAACTTCTTGTCATAGTCCAGCATGTGCAGGCGGCCTTCGAGGTCGCTAAACAGCACGGTGACGGCCTTGATCTCCTTGGTATCGGTCAGATACTTGAGCCGCTCTTCCTGGATCTGGTGCTGGGGAACCCGTTTTTTCCGCTGCTCTTTTGCTTTCAGGTTCAGCTCTTCTAGTTCGTCGTAGGGGAGCGTAAGAAAACTGCGCAATTCGTTCGACATGCATCTCCTTCTAAATGGATATCGCTGTGTAGGCCGCCAAAAAGGGAAACGGCGGATCTAAATCAGGATATCGTGTGCTTTGGGATTTCTCCTGCACAGCCGAGGAAAGAGGTCCGTTTCCCCCACTCCAGCCAAAACCCGGCTTGGATTGGCCACCCGGGCATTCGCTCACCGGGTATTCGTTCACGGGGGGGGAGTCGACGACCCCGCCGATGGGACCTACGCTGGTATCCGCAACGGGATAGAACAAGATATGCTGTTGTGTGGGTCACCGGGCCTGTACCTCACCGTCATCAAGGAGCCACTACCATGCTCACCTCTCTGCCCGGCGGCGAATTAGTGAGAGCCGCGAAGTTCCCCATCGGCTGGTCCATTCTTCTCATCATCGTTGGCTTTTTCGCCTTGGCGTTGCCCCTTGAGGCCGGCATTGCGATTGCCATTCTTGTCGCCATTTTTGTGATCGTGGCCGGCATCGCCCATCTCGCCGGCACGTTTGCCGCCCGCACCACCGGCGGCTTCTTCTGGGGACTGCTGGTGGGCTGCGCCTACCTGATTGCCGGCGTGTACCTGATCGTGCACCCAAAATTGAGCCTGATCTCGCTGACCCTGGCTCTGGCGATCCTGTTTCTGATGGAAGGAGTCTTTCACCTCGTGACCTTTTTCCAGATTCGCAGCGTGCCCGGTTCGGGCTGGATTCTTTTTGACGGAATCGTTACCCTCATCCTGGCGCTCATGATCTGGAAGAGCTGGCCGGCCAGCGCCGTGTGGGCCCTGGGTACGATTGTCGGCATCAACCTGTTGATGAGCGGCTTTACGCGTCTGATGTACTCGCGCGCCGTGCATCCTAAACTGTAAAGCATTTTCGCAATTAAGGTGGCCCAATCAAGATCGCGAGGTGTGGTTTTCTTTGAGAGAAAACCACGTAAAGGCCGCTTGCTTCGGTCTACACCAATTGCGAAAATGCTGTAGGGAAAAGCGAACGGCCATGACGACAACCACGGATACAGAAAAAGCTGCTGCTGCGCGCAAGAGCCTTGAATATGTCAAGGACGGAATGGTCGTCGGCCTGGGAAGCGGTTCCACCGCCACCTTCGCGATCCAGTTTCTCGGTGAGCTGGTCGAAAAGGGACTGAAGATTCGTGGCGTCCCGACGTCGCGCGCCAGCGCGGAGCTGGCGAGGTCGCTGCATATTCCGCTGACCACGTTCCATGACGTGGCTTACACCGACGTCACCATTGATGGAGCCGATGAAGTCGCGGGTGGTCTTGCGCTCATCAAGGGCGGGGGCGGCGCGCTGTTGCATGAAAAGATCGTGGCCGCATCCTCGCGTTGCCTGGTGATTGTGGCCGACAAGCACAAGCTGGTTGAGAAGCTGGGCCGCTTTCCTCTGCCGGTTGAGGTCATACCGTTTGCGGCCGCGCCGGTAGAGAAGCAGCTCGTTGAGATCGGTGCGCATCCCGTTCTGCGTACGCTGAAAGACGGCTCGCCGTACGTCACCGACGAAGGCAACCACATCTTCGATTGTCACTACGGAGTGATTGAAGATCCACCGGCAGTGGCCCACGCCATCAAGACCATGACCGGCGTGGTGGAGCACGGCCTCTTTCTGGGCTTGGCTTCGGTTGCCATTATTGCTGGTCCGGATGGGGCTCTCGTTCTCGAGGCCTGATCGGTTGTTCCGGAGTACATCAAGGCGGCCCGTTCAGGTTTGGTAGGGCAGGCCTGCCTCACCGCGGCGAGGATTAGGCCCTGAGGTGCGCTTTCCGCCAAGCTAAGACGTACCTCAGTGGCTAAACAGGCTGCGGAAAAACTCAATTCTTTGAAGGGTACGGGCTTCAGCCCGTACGTAACTCCATTGTAATGAGTTCAGCTTTAGCCGCTGAGGGAGCGATTCCTCTCTTAAAGTGACTTTTTCCGCAGCCTGTAAAGCCACTCCCAAACAATTCCGCATAATGGCACGGCCTAAAGGCCGTGCCCTACCTGTTTGTTTGCGTTAAAAAAAACGGTGGTCTGCCAACGTGTGGCATGGGTTAATGGTCGCTGCGGCGAGGTGGCCAGTACCCTACCGAATGTCGCGAGGATGAAACGGGGCAGGGAGGATTGGCTCAGTTGTTTCGGGCAGCGCACGGCCTACCGATCTCGGCAGGGCTATGGGCGCGTAATGGGCATCGTGTCGTGGAAGCGCTTCATGTCGACGCCGGCCATTCTGCCTTCCGGGTTGTAAATGAAGATGTCGGTGAATTTTGCGTCCCAGATCACTTCACGCCAACTGTAGGAAGAGCGCGTGTTTACTATCTGCGAAAAGGTCTCATCCACTCCCGTCAGCAGTATCAAAAACTCCGCGCCGCTGGCACACAACTGCTCTTCGGTCATTCCGTAGAGCGGGCTCTGCTCGTCAATCACATGCACCACAGTCCATGAGAGCGGGAAGAAGACCACGCCTTCACGCTCGAGGCTAAGCGGGTAGTAGTGGCGCACGCTCGCTCCACTGGCGTTCGTCTCGAACTTCGATACCAGCAGGCGCACATGCAGATCGATGATCTGGTTATTGCGCGTGTTGATGATGCGGAATTGGAAAGCACGACGGTTACCAATCCAGGACATCACCGCTTTCTCACTGAACAGGATGTCGGCAACCGGCCTCGAAAAGCGCGCAAACACCAGGCCAGTGACCACCGCCAGCCCCAGAAGGCTCACCACCGACTCAATTGCCACCAGGGAATTGGTCAATAGGCCGACCGGTACCGTGCTGCCGTAGCCGATCGTGGCCGACGTATGAATGCTGAAGAAAAACGCCTTCAGAAATGGAGTATGGATGCCGGTATCGAGCGTGTTGAGCAGCCCTTCCGGGCCACACGCGTCAAAGGCTACGGCAAAAATGCCATTGAGCGTAAGATACGCGGCCGCGACGAACAGGAAGAAGCGGCTCCAACTCGTGCTGACCAGGTTCGAATACGCCAGAAACGCATGCAGGCCGCGCCCTCGCGTCTGCACATTGAAGCTTCCGTCCCGATTGAGCAGACGAAGCTCGCGCTGTTGGGAGACGACCCGGCCAAATCCCAGATCGCTGGATGGATCATCGGGGCTTTTGGGGAGAGCCTTCAGTGGGATTTCGTTCAGTTCCTCTTCCATCACGAGTCCATTCTCTCAGAGGAATCCGGCTTAGCAGGGAAAGCATTTAAGCAAGAGCATTTAGGCGCGGGCATTTAAGCAAGACTATGGTTCAGCAGGGTGGGGAAAAATCCCGGCTAAGCGAGAAGTCGCTCCCGCGGCGGCTTAGCCCGGATTTCTCATTCCCAAGTTGGGTTGAATGTCTCAAGTCTTGCTAGAGAACGGTTGAGGCTAGGGGAATGCATTCTTGCAGTATTTAAGTTCCAACCGTTCTTGACGAAATCGGAAAGGCTATTGTGGTCGCGACCCTGTTGTGCAGTGCTTCCGGCCTTCGGCACGAGACGATCGCGAACAGCTGATGAGCGGGATCGAGCGGCTAGTTGTACCAAGGCCAGCTTTGGGTCGGGTAGATTGTCGGGATCGTGAGGGATCCAGGCGGAGCGTATTGAGAGATAGGCCGACAGGTTCTGCGGGTCAGCAAGCAACCATGACTCAACTTCTTTAACCGCGACACGGAGAATGAGGTTTGGGTGTTGGCTACTTCCTAGCCAGGAGCCAATCAATTCACCAACGCACGGCAGTTCGTCTAAATCTGTCAGCACCAGAAAGGGGGTTCCCTTTGCGGCGTTGTTCCATCCATGGATGGTTTTTTTTAGGTAACCAAAGCCGCTTCTCCCGTACGCTGTTCCGACGAAGAATCCCCGGTCTACATGATCCAGCATCCGTCGAAGGACCGCTTCACTTAGACGGTCTTCTGTGGCCAAATTAATTGGAATCGGCATGGTCAAAAAAGATTCAGCTGGCTCAGGCCGGGCGGCGCGGTCCGAGGCAGGACAGCATCGGCAGCACTGAGACCGGATTCCAATAGCCGACGGACCTCATCTACGGACGAAGCCAATTCGGCCTTTGTTCCTTCAGGGTCCGGCGTGAGCATGACGATCTCCTCTCCTCCGATTCCTTTTTCTGCGAGAAGCTCCGCACTGTGAGTGCTGACAAAAATCTGACGATTTCGCTTCCTCTGCAAACTGGCAAAGAGATTCGGTAGCCTGCTGACAATAGCAGCATGCAGTGATAGTTCAGGTTCTTCCAGAAGTAAAGGGGCGTCACCATCCAAAAGTGCCCAAAAAAGTCCAATCAGGCGAAGGGTCCCGTCTGAAAACTGGTCTTCGCGCTGTCTTCCAGCGTTAGGACGCCAATGTTCGTAGACGGCTTCAAGATGCGGAACTCCGGCTTCGTCCTTGGTGTCTGTCAGACTTTTTAACTGGGGAACTGCCTCACGAAGCGCAGCTTCGATTCGGCGTAGTCGGGATCGCCTGGTCTTCTCCGGTGTCTTTGCGACGAGCTCCAGAAACTTACGCCCATAAGGATCTTCGATTGATTGCGCTCCTTGAAATGCCTCAGGATGTCTGAGAAGCTGTGGAACTAAATGGATGTATCGCACAGACTCAAATAGCCGCCCAACTTCTCGAAAGGCTGTGTTCGCACTTATCTGTTCGAGATGCGTTTGAGTTAGACGCAAGTCATCATCTGTATCGCTTGGCTCGGGCCTTGAAAGAATGAGCTCATCGTCGTGCCACACTTTTTCATATCTGAGCATCTGGTAACGATAGCCTCGGACCTGCTGGGTAATTCCAATTCCGTAACGCCAGATAGATTGATCACTGTCCGTCAGTTCAACCTCAACCTCAACGTCCGGGTCTCGGCGCGCCGTTAAACATCTAACTTTGGATAGGCCACCTCGCTGCGTCAAAGCGCTTTGAAGCCCCCCACCGGGTTTGGCTATGTCCCGAAGAAACCGAATGGCATCGAGAAAGTTCGATTTTCCTGAGGCATTGGGACCAATGATGAATACTCGGTTGCGGAGATGTATGTCAGCGGACCTAAAATTTCGCCAATTCGACAGTTTGAGGCGGGAAATGATCATCTTTGCCTCCTACTATACCGCGATGGGGTTATAGGGCGCCCTCTCCTTCGAGAATGGAGCCGCTAAGGCCCTGACACGCCATTCGACTCCACCGTCAGATGAGGTATAAAGTCAGCCATGACGTCCTCATTCCCCTCCCAAAAGCAGCTCGACATTTGGAAGGACCCTGCGCCCCCGCCGGCGCATCTGATTGTCGACTGACCTTTCAATTGGGAAGCGCGATCATGTCCTCCAGGAATTCTGATGCTGGTTCGGTGCTTGTCAATAACTAGGATGGAAGCTCCATGGTCATTGGCTGGTCACATAGAGAAATTGCAAAACCCGAACGGCAGCGCCTGGGCGCGCATCGACGCGGCCCAGAGAAGCGTATTTCTACCCTGTCTGCTGGTGCCGCAACCCGCACATGCAGTGCTCGCTGGGGAATTGGCCGCAGCTCTGTTGCCCGAAGGATTCGGCCCGTTGCCACCTGAAATCGTGCGCGCCATCCAGATGCACGATACCGGCTGGGCCGGAAGCGATGCGCAGCAGATACAACGCCTTCGCGCGGGCGATGGCAAGGCCGCCAAGGCCAACCCCGTCTCGTTCGTGGCGATTGCCCCAGGAGAGGCCGCCGAAGCCTGGACCGCTTCGATCGACAGCGTCGAAACTTTTTCTAAGGCGGGTGCTTGCGTTGTTAGCCGGCACTTCTGCCTGCTGGCCCGGTCAGAGGATCGGGACCATCGCCAGTTTCTGAAAGAGGAACAAACCCGCCAGATCCGCCTTGCAGGGAGCGCGGACCCAGCGGAACTCGATCGGTGGACGGCGGCAGTCGGCTTCTGCGACCTGGTGTCTCTTTACCTGTTGTGTGGGTTCGGTGGGCCGATGGAGTTTCCCCTTGCGCACCCGGCGTCTCGCCAAGCCGGGTCCACCCAAGCCAGCCCAGCCCCATGCGTACGAATGGACCTGGACGGCTTGAGCCTGCGCTTCGTTCCGGAAATTCTGCGGCCAGGCAGCGTGCTATCGATCCAGGGTCTGGTCCACCCGGCGCCTTCGCGGGGGCCACGCGCGGAAACACTCACCTGGGAGGTGAGCTGAATGCAAGGAACCCCATGCTCCCTGCGGGGAGAATCTCCCCGCAGGCGGCAGAAGATGGGGCCGTGTTCGTAAACAGGAAATGCGCGAGGCCAAGACGCCGGAGCGAACACGCAAAGCGAAAATTCGGAGCGAACGCCTAAACCAGGTCGCCGACCTTTTCCGCAACGTTACCGGCAACGGAGCTTACCCGCGAAGCTACATCGCCTGCCACGTCTTTGGTGTTCTTGTATGCACGAGTGGCCTGCTTGCCCAGGTCGCCGCTGGTGTCCTTGATGTAGTCGGTCGCATCCCGCAGATTGCGCTTGAGTTGCTTGCGGGTCTTTTCCCCGGACTGCGGAGCATAGATGAGAGCCGCAGCCGCACCCGCGGCTACCCCGAGAGAAAAAACTGCCCAATAACGGACTACATTCATAACCCATCCACCTTTCAGGAGTATTGCCAGTAATTAAAGCATTTTCACAAATACTGCGATGTGGTGGGAGTGGTTATGTGCAGGTGTTCTTTGACGGAACACCTGCGCCCAGAGCATATTATTCCCTTACACCATTTGTGAAAATGCTATCCGGTAGGAATGCGCGAGCGGCCGATAGGTTGCAGCCAGATAAGTCGAGGCCCCGGAGACTGTTCCGAAACGGTCCCTAAGCGTTACGAGACTGCTTGCTCACCCAGGTTTGCTATTGATTTTTGGATTAAAAATCCTTAAAATAAGAACTTTGGCATGTCCAGGTGGGCTTGGCTATGCGAGGTTGCAGGCCACAGGGCAGTGCTTTGTTGCTCATCTCCCTAGAGGATAACGGATCAAATGGCAAAGCGTCGTGGTAATCCAAACTGGGGTAAGCCGGAGCCAATTGGCCCGGTAGTCCCGACCGTCACTTCTTTTGAACAGGTGGTCAAAGAGTTTAAGCTGACTCCCGATCAGTACGTGCGCTCCACACGGTTGCGTGAGTGGGCGCGGCGCAACAAGAATTCGAAGTATATCCCGGAAGCGCTGCTCGAGGCCTGGGGTTTTGAAATCGAATCCACCTTGTAGTTCCCGGGAAGTCCTCCCGAAGAAAAACGCCGCCTTGCGCGGCGTTTTTACATTTATGCAACGAGCGGCGACAGCCGCAATCCAATAGGCGGAGAATAGGTGCATGCAGACGAAGTCGCCCTTTACCGATGTACCCGGAGCCCTGGAAGAGTTTAAAGCCGGGCGCATGATCGTGGTCGTGGATGACGAGGATCGCGAGAACGAAGGCGACCTCACCCTGGCGGCGGAGTTCGTAACGCCGGAAACAATCAACTTCATGTCCAAGTTCGGGCGCGGCCTCATTTGCCTGAGCCTCACCGAGGAGAGAGCCGACTATCTTCGCCTGGCTCCCATGTCAGCGCAAAACTCCTCTCGATTCGGCACCGCGTTCACCGAAGCCATTGAGGCACGTGAAGGGGTGACGACGGGGATTTCCGCCTATGATCGCGCGCATACCATCAAGGTTGCCATTGATCCCGCCATGACCGCGGGCGATCTGGCGCGCCCGGGGCATGTGTTTCCTCTGCGCGCCCGGCGGGGCGGCGTGCTGGTGCGCGCCGGGCAGACGGAGGCTTCGGTCGACCTGGCACGTATGGCCGGTCTGGTCCCCGCCGGCGTGATCTGCGAGATCATGAACGACGACGGCACCATGGCGCGCGTCCCTGACCTGGTCGAGTTCTGTAACCATCATGGATTGAAGATCCTGACGGTGGCTGAGCTGATCCGCTTCCGGCTGCAGAACGAGCGCTATATCTTCCGCGTTGCGGAATCGATCGTGCCTACGCAGTACGGAGACTTTCGCATGATTGCCTACGAAAGCGAAGTCAACGGGGGAGAGAGCCACCTGGCCCTGGTACGGGGGGAAGTGAATGCCGACGTTAACCCGGAGCCGGTGCTGGTGCGGGTCCACTCCCACTGCCTGGCAGGGGATGTGTTTGGCACTACGTTGTGCGACTGCCACCGGGTGATGCAGCGGTCCCTCGAGATGATCGCGGCGGCCGGGCGGGGTGCGCTGGTGTACCTGCACAACAGCAGCAAAGGTTTCGACATCGACCGTACTGTGACTCCCCACCGGCTTCATCTGCATCGCGAAGAGCATGGCGATGACCGTCATCAGCGCATTTTGCGCCAGGTGGGGTTGGGTGGCCAGATATTGTCGGATTTGAATATTCGCAAGATACAGTTGTTGTCGAATACTCCGACGCATATCCCCGCGCTGCAGGGGTTCAATCTGGAGATTGTGGATCGCGTCGGGCTGAGCCTTGAGAACGTGAAGCCTGGGGCGAGGTGAGGGGAAAACTGCAGATCCCGTTCGACTTCGCTCAGGGCAGGCTCTCGACTTTGCTCGGGACGACAAAGGGGACGTTGGTGGCGCTGGTGAGGGGTTGTTGCTGGTGAAATGAACACAGTCCCACCACAGGTTCCCACCATGAAACTCCGGGTGCCCTGGATCCCGGAGTTCCCATCCAGGGTCAGTGAGTTAGATGCGCTTCATGAGGCTTTCCTTTAAGAAAGCCTCATGAAGTCAGGTCCAGATGAGCGTGCGGGAAACCCGGGACATCTCGTGCCGTTACGAGATGTGGGATCCCTCGAACTTCATCAGTTTACGGGTTCCAGTCGTGGCAAGGGGAAGCCTCGTTTGGTCACGAGCTCCTGAAATTGATCCACATTGGCGAAAAGAGCGGCGTGCAGACCTACCGCTTCAGCGCCGGCGACGTTCTTCTGCAGGTTGTCGATAAACAAGGCCTGATCGGGCGCGACCTTCAGCTTCTTGACCGTGTGCAGGTAGATCGCGGGATCGGGCTTGACTACTCCCAGGTCGCAGGACCAGGTGAGATGGTCAAACTGGTTGAGCCAGGTAAACTCCGGCTTCATGAAGTCAAGTACGGCGGCCGGCATGTTCGACAAAATGCCCAACTTGAGGCCGGCCTCTTTGATCCTCAAGATCCAGGCGAGCATGGCGGGGTTCAGGTTCATCCACATGCGGGCATCCTGTTCCATCAACTGCTCAATCTGCTGGGCAGAGAAGCGGACGCCGCACTCCCGGGCAAGGGTCTGCCAGTAGGTCTGGCCATTCAGGATGTCGGCGTCGTAATCCAGGCGGTGAGACCAGTAGGATTTTTCAAACGACTCCTCGTTGACTCCGGCGATGGTCAGCATGTTGCTGTGTGCCTGGGCATCCGGCGGTCCGCTGATGACTTCACCATAGTCGAAGATCACGGCTTGCAAATCCATGCGTGAGGACTCCCTGCAATGCAAAAGTGAGATGCTGTGGTTATTACATCACGCAGTAGGATGCAGGGAAGGTGAGGGAATCGAAGTGACCCGCAGCGGCCAAAAACGGTGGTCTGCCAGAACGCAATGGGACCTTGCGCAGACACCCTGGGCTCGGGCACTGGCAAGGATGCGGGCTGAAGGCACGAAGGTGTGGGACCTGACCGCTGCTAACCCAACGGTCTGCGGCTTTGCCTACGATGCGGAATCCACCCTGGCCCCCCTGCAGGACCGGGCGGCCCTGCAGTACGAGCCGGATCCCAGGGGCCTGTGGGCTGCCCGGGAGGCCGTGAGCCTCTATTACCGTGATCACAGGGCGGTGGTGGATCCCCAGCAGATCTTTCTCACCACCAGCACCAGTGAAGGCTACAGCTTTCTTTTCCGCTTGCTGTGCGATCCCGGGGATGAGGTGCTGATCGGCCAGCCGGGCTATCCGCTATTTGATTTCCTGGCGCAACTGGACGATGTCCGGCTCGTTTCTTACGAACTTTTCTACGATCATGGCTGGCATCTCGACATCGAAGCGCTTCGTTCGCGAATTACTCCCCGCAGCCGTGCGATTGCCATAGTGCATCCCAACAACCCCACCGGACACTTTACCCGCAAGGCGGACCGGGAGGCCCTTGAGCAACTGTGCGCAGAGCATGGATTAGCCCTGATTGTGGACGAGGTCTTTCTCGACTACACGCTGCCCGGCCACCTGAACGGGGAGAGCTTCGCTGTGGGCCCACATCCGGTGCCTACGTTTGTCCTGAGCGGACTGAGCAAGGTGGCCGCGCTGCCGCAGATGAAGGCGGCCTGGATTTCGTGTTTTGGGATTGCTTGCTCCGGAGAGCCGACGGAACAGACGGATGCCTTGGAACGCCTGGAGGTCATAGCAGACACCTTTCTCTCCATGAACGCGCCGATCCAGTGCGCCCTGCCCGCGTGGCTGGCGCACCGCCGCGGGCTGCAGAAGCAAATCATGCAACGGACCGGTCATAACCTCAACATATTGGACAAGGTGCTCGGCGAGCAGACCCTGGTAACGCGGCTGGAGACGGAAGCCGGCTGGTATGCGGTATTACGGGTACCGGGGATCGGGACGGAGGAGGAGACGGCGCTCGAACTACTGGAACGTGGAGTGGCGGTTCACACCGGGGGATTCTTTGGATTCTCCGGCCAGGGCTGGCTGGTGGTAAGTCTCCTGGGGCCGTCGGAAGACTTTGAGACAGGCGTCCGGATACTGGTCAAGCAATTCATGGGCCACTCCTGAAATTTATTTGCAGAAGGAAGGACTCAAGGTAGTTACTAACACTTACGGGTCATTCAATTAACACTTTGTGAATATCTCGTAAGTATCTCATTAAGCGCTGTTTGCTTGTTGCAACTTTTTCTTGCGGTGGGGTTCAAGTGCGTACAGGTACAACTTTTGGTTCATCCCCTGTAAAACTTCATGTATTACATGCGGAAGTCGGGTTGAAGAAACGGATTCGACTGCTTTTCTTCCCCTATTGTTGTCGGTTGGCCATGGCCTGGAATCACTCGTGTGTTTTCCGGTAGACTCATGAGCTTGTTGTGGATGGATCGCAGGATTTGCCGCCCGTCCCCTCCGGGAAGATCGGTCCGGCCAATCGATCCGGCGAACAAAGTGTCTCCGGCGAGCAGAAGCTGCTGCTCGGGAAAGAGGAGACAGATGCTTCCGGGGGTGTGTCCTGGTGTGTGCATCACCGTGGCCGGGAAAGCGGAAAGCCCGAGGATGAGGCCGTCTTCCGCGCTCTCGTCGGGAGGGGCTACTTCGGGGGTGGCGATCCCCAGCCAGCCAGCCTGCACGTCCATCAGTTCCAGCAGCTTGAGGTCGTTCTGATTGAGAAATACCGGGGCTCCGGTAAGTTTTTTCAACTGCAACGCGCCGCCAACATGGTCGATGTGCGCGTGGGTGATGACAACCTGGCGGACCTTGAGGCCGTGCTTCTCCAGCCGTGAGAGGATCTCAGGGATGTTGTCCCCTGGATCGATGACCATCGCTTCGTGAGCTTGTTCGTCGCCCAGGATGGTGCAATTGCAGCGCAGAGGACCTACGGGGAACGTTTCGAGAATCATGGCTTGATTTTAGGGGATGCCGGTCCATGGCAGCCCGGGATGCTTCTGCACTCGACGATGTCGGCGGGGTATTTCGCTTACGCACCGGGCCAGGGTTCGCTGCGGCGAGGCTGCTCCGTACCCGGCAAACTTATCGCGCTCCTTTGCCTTCGAACCATCCATCTAAACGAGTGTTGGCTGAAGATCGGTCCTGGCCGGCGCACGGACTGAACCGGTATTTCTCACCGGGCTGAGAATAATAGAGAAACGCGGCTCGATATCGCTTGGTGGCAGTGCAACAAACCTGCGGGTGCCCATATCTCGCTTGTTTTTGCGAGATGTGGGTTACCAAGACAATGTGCGTGGAGATTTGTTGCTTCCCACCCTTGCCGGAAAAGCACCGTCAAGGTGGGGCACGGCGGGATCAAACTCCAAGTGCAACAAATCGTGGGAACGTGATTCTTCTGGTCTTCAAGAGAGGAAGGCCAGCAGCAGCAGCCGGGTCTGTGGGCAAAGTGGGAAGCGTCCTTTGCTTTCCAGCTTTTCCATAGACCAGTTCAGCGCATCGCCCCCTATCTCACTCCACGCATTGCGCTTATGTGCGGATCAACGTGAAGCTAATTTTGTTGCACTTGACCCTTGAATCCGCCGTGCCCCATATCTCGCTTGTTTTTGCGAGATGTGGGTTACCAAGACAGTGTGCGTGGAGATTTGTTGCTTCCCACCCTTGCCGGAAAAGCACCGTCAAGGATGGGGCACCCGCAGATTCATTGCGCTGCGGGGCACAGCACAACACAGCCTCGCCGCAGCGAGCAGCCTCGCCGCAGCGAGCAGCCTCGCCGCTCCTCCCTGCTGGTGAGAAATCCAGGTTAACGCGTAGTTTTGAGCCAATGGGTGAGAGTCCGCCGAGGGAGCGAGTTCTCACTTGGAAGGGGACTTAACGCGTTAACGCGTAGTTTTGAGCCAATGGGTGGGAGCCCGCCGAGGGAGCGAGTTCTCACTTGGAAGGGGACTTAACGCGTTAACGCGTAGTTTTGAGCCAATGGGTGGGAGCCCGCTGAGGCGGCGAGTTCTCACCTGGAAGGGGGACTTAACGCGTTAACGCGTAGTTTTGAGCCAATGGGTGGGAGTCCGCGAGGCAGCGATTTCTGACTCGGAAAGACTTTTTCCTCAGTCTGCCAATGCCGGCCATGGGCGAGGTAGGTCCGCGCCCTTCCTTGAGCACAAAGCCGCCACACGAACGAAAAGGCCCGGGGAACGGGCCTTCGGTATTTAATTTATAAGGATGACTCTTGGCGAGCGTCAGGCTCTACTTGGCAGGCGCTGCAGGCTTGGTTGGAGCGGTCGTCGTTGTCTTGAGGCCGGAAAGCACAGACCGCGATCCGCTGCTGCGTTGAATCAGAACCGTAAGTCCAATGGAGGTGAACATGAACAGAATGGCTGCCCAGGTCGTTACCTTGGTCAGCAGGTTCGCTGCGCCGCGTGGGCCGAACGCTGTCTGAGATCCCTGGCCGCCGAAAGCGCCTGCGAGGTCTGCACTCTTGCCCTGTTGGAGCAGGACCACCCCAATCAGAATGAGACAGACGATGATGTGAATGGTGCCGACAAACCAGATCATGGAAAACTGAACCTCTATCTAATTGGTGCGGAAGAGGGGACTTGAACCCCTATGCCTCTCGGCGCCACCCCCTCAAGATGGTGTGTCTGCCAATTTCACCACTTCCGCACAAAAACCACTACGCGAACGATCATGCAAAACTCTTCCCTTGAGGAGAGGGGAAAGATCGTTCTACTGATGGTATCGTGCCCGGCTATGTACTGCAACGGAGAGATATCCATTGGTTCATCTCCGCCAAATTGGAGATTGGTAAAAATGGCGGGGAACTGGCGAGGACAGGTGACAAGACCGGAAACTCCGTGGTCTAACATTGACATGGTTCTCCTTCGCTCGGCTCCCTTGTTGTGTTTGGCCTTGCTGGCTCCGGCGCTCTACGGGCAGACTGCCCCAGCGGAGCAAGCCACGCCGCCTGCCACCACTCTTTCCGTCGATGTAAAGGTAGCCACGTTGCCTGTGACCGTTAGAGATAAGCGCGGGAAGATTGTTCAGAATCTGACCAAAGACGATTTCACGCTGGAAGAGGACGGCAAGCCCCAGACCGTTCGTTATTTCAACCAGGAAACCAACCTGCCGCTGACGCTGGGGCTGCTGGTCGATACCAGCATGAGCGAACGCGACCATCTGGACAAGGAACGGGCGGCCAGCCGGACCTTCCTCGACCAGATGGTGACCAATCCCAAAGACCGCGCGTTTGTGGCCCATTTCGATCACGAAGTGGAACTCTTGCAGGATCTGACCGGCGATCACGCCAAACTCGAGAAAGCCGTAGGCCTCATCGAAACCCAACCGGCCGTCGAAAGCGTTGAGGACAACGGTCAGGGCGGTGGCGCGCGCAGGAAGCACGGTAGCGGCACGCTCCTTTACGACGCCATTTTCCTCGGCTGCGACGAAATCATGAAGAAACAGACCGGGCGCAAGGCGATCATCGTGCTCACCGACGGAGAAGATCATGGCAGCCAGGAAACGCTCAACAGCGCCATAGAATCAGCCCAGCGTTCGGAAACGGTTATCTACACCATTTACTACAGCGGGCACGAAGATCACGATGGAGGCTTTAACAATGGCAGGGATGACGACCCCTACGATCGCGGGGGCTATCCCGGAGGAAGATATCCGGGCGGTCGCTATCCTGGAGGCTACCCGGGAGGCTACCCCGGAGGGTATCCGGGTGGGAGCCGCTATCCTGGCGGGTCACAGCCGGGCCGTCCCGACGGTAAGAAGACGCTGCAGCGGATTGCTTTCGAAACGGGCGGCCGATTCTTCCAGGTGAGCAAGAAAGACAACGTCGACGACGTCTACGCAAGCATCGCCGAAGAGCTGCGCACGCAATTCATTCTGGGCTACACCCCGCCCAAGGACCAAAGCAGCGGCTATCACTCGATCCACCTGACTACGAAAGATAAGGACCAGACCGTACAGACTCGGGCGGGCTACTTCTCGGGCAACGACGCGGACACCAGCGCGCCGCCTCGGCACTCCAATTGAAGCGTGTGCCGCGTGATGTATCAGGAGCGGGCGCCTTCCACCGTGGAAACGCCGCGTCGAACCGGCGTTTCCATTCCTCTTGCTAATATCCTGTTGCTACTATCCTCTTGCTAATAGCCTGGTCATGGAAATCGGCGTAACGATCGATCCTTCTCCTGCCCCACGACCCACTCCTGTGGTGCTCCCTGGACGCGTCGTCACTGTGCGCCCGTTCGACCTGGCTCGCGACGGAGAGGGGCTTTATCGGGCAAGCCACGGCGCCGAGCAGGAGAGTCTGTGGCGTTACATGCACGACGGCCCTTTCCCCACACGGGCGGACTTTGATGCCGCGTATGCAATCAAGCAGAAGTCTACTGACCCGTTGCTTTTTGCCATCATCGACCATGCCAGCGGCGCCACTGTAGGTCAGGCTTGTTACCTGCGCATCGATCCCGGCAATCGGGTCATCGAGGTGGGCGGCATTATTTTTACGCCCGCTCTACAGCACACCCAGGGTGCCACCGAAGCCATGTATCTGATGGCCCGTCATGTTTTCGAAGACCTTGGCTACCGCCGTTACGAGTGGAAGTGCAACGCGCTCAACCAGCCTTCGCGCCGTGCCGCGCTCCGCCTGGGCTTCACCTTTGAAGGCATTTTCCGTCAGCACATGATTGTCAAGGGACATAACCGGGACACTGCCTGGTTCGCCATGCTCGATTCCGAATGGCCACGGCTGCGGAGCAGCTTCGAGCGATGGCTCGCGCCTTCGAATTTTGACGAGGCCGGCCGGCAGAAGACTTCCTTATCTCAGTTGAACGGGCGATAGTTTTTTGAGAGAAGGCCTGCCGAATTTGATCGGCAGGTTTGCGAGCCGTTGTCTGCTTCAGTGCTGCCACATGCTCACCTGGCTCGCCGGCGCATTAGGCCGTGCCCAATTAAATCTGAATCAAATGGGCTTTAAGCCCGCAAAGCTCCGCGGGGGAGCAGGACTCGGAGACTAAGTTCCGCGCTCTGCCCTCGGCGGATGATCACGCGCTATGGCAAGAACTGGCGGGGCGTAATACTAGAGCATTTTCACTTCTACTCTGCACAAGAGGGCGCGGCGAAGTGCGGCTTTTCTTGAGGAAAAGCCGCCATGGGACTCGTTGCGCTGTAAACACCAGAAGTGAAAATGCTGTAGCCGACAAACCGTACTCATCTGCGACCTTTCGGTGATTGCGACCTCAACCAAAGGTCCATAAAGTTGCTCCATCGGAGGGCACCACAGATGAACAGTTCGGGGACGGTGATCGGGAAAGGCATATGCATTCGCGGGGAAGTTTCGGGACAGGAAGATTTCTTCCTGGACGGCGTTCTGGAAGGCAATCTTACGCTCACGGGCAAGCGTTTGACCGTGGGAGCCAACGGCGTGATTCATGCGGACATCGAGACCGGCGACCTGGTCGTATTCGGCCGGGTCGAGGGCAGTGTAAAAGTGACAGGCCGCGCCGAGCTGAAACACTCGGCGGCATTTGTGGGGGATATCCACGCAGCACGCCTGTCCATTGAGGACAACGCGACATTACAGGGCTACGTCGATCTTTCTGAGACAGCGAAGCCGGCAAAGAAGGAACCCGTAGCCGTGAAGCACGAAGCTGAGTACGGGGAAGGTTCTTACGAGGCAGCCGAAGAGTACGTCGAGCAATTCAGCGAAGCAGTGTAGGCAACCGGATACGACAGGCGTTTAGCCCGCATCCGTTCCCAGCTTTAGATTCGCCCCATGCGTGTTCCGACACCATGGGGCGTTCGTGTTTGTGATTCCGAGGAAGGGAACGATTCACAGGTGTCTTTCCACCCCATCTTTCCACCTGAAGATGAGTGGACATCTGGTCTTGCTTCCCGAAGAGTGGCAGTCCCTTCGCGACCTCATTCCCGCTCAACTGGCCGCAGAGCGCTTATCCTGGTTTTGGCTTTGGCTTTCGAGTATGAATTGTGACGGCTTCCGCTATCGTTCATTTATTGTCGAAGGGGATTATGGATTGTTGACGACCGGATCAGCTTCGCAGTAAATAAGATTACGCACGCGGGCCCATACATCACCAGCGAGGGAACCGAATGGCGCGACGAAGATATCTGATCAACCTGATTTTTCTCGCTTTCTTCGTCATGTCCATCCTGACTAATATTCTCGGGCCAATTGTGCCCGATATCATCTCCGCCTTTCACGTCAGCCTGGGCGCCGCGGGGTTTCTGGCCTTTGCCTTCTTCATCGCCTATGGCGTCATGTCGATCCCTGCCGGATTTTTGGTGCAGCGCTTCGGCGAAAAGCCGGTGATGATTGGATCTTTTGTCGCGGCCACCGTTGGTTCGCTGAGCTTCGCGCTGTTTCCTCTTTATCCCGTGGCCATGGTTTCGCTCTTCGTTATCGGCGCAGGCATGGCGAGTCTGCAGGTCGCGGTGAATCCACTGCTGCGCGTCGCCGGCGGCAGCGAGCATCTTGCGTTCAATTCGGCCGTGGCGCAGTTGGTTTTCGGAACAGCGTCTTTTCTGAGTCCGCGTGTCTACTCCTGGCTTGTGCTCAATCTCAATCACTCCCAGTCCAATGGCTTGCTTCTCCTGCTGCAGAGAGTCACGCCTACCCAACTCCCATGGGTCTCCATGTATTGGCTGTTCACCGTCATCTCGCTCGCCATGATCGTGATCGTATGGGTCTCGCGTTTCCCGGCAGTCGAACAAACCGAAGACGAGCGGCCGGGAACGATCGAGATGTATCGCGATCTGGCTTCACAAAAAACCGTTTGGCTCTACTTCATCGCGATGTTTGCCTATCTCGGCTGCGAGCAGGGAACCGCGGACTGGATTTCTCGGTTTCTCTCGGATTACCACGGCTTCGATCCCCATACCACGGGTGCGCTCGCAGTCTCCTGGTTCTGGGGTCTGCTGACCGGTGGCTGCTTCATCGGTATGTTCCTGCTCAAGGTCTTCGATAGCCGCCGCGTTCTGCAGTTTGCAGCGTGCGGTGCGCTGCTCTCGTTGAGTGCGGCGCTGTTTGGGTCGGCGAAGATTGCAGTCATCGCGCTGCCTGGGATGGGCTTGTTTGTCTCGGTCATGTGGCCGATCGTCTTTTCGCTCGCCATGAACTCGGTCAAGCAATATCACGGTTCGTTTGCCGGCATTCTCAGCACCGGCATCATTGGTGGCGCGATCGTGCCGCTCATTATCGGCAAGCTGGGCGATCATTTCGGACTGCGCACAGGCATGATGTTTTTGTATCTGACGTTTGGCTTCGTCGGCAGTGTCGGGTTCTGGGCTAAGCCTCTTGTGAACAACGCTGTGCTGGGTGGTAAGAGCGAGGGTGAGGTTGTTCCTGTGGTGTAGGGCTTGAGCCGACAGAACGCCCATCGATCTGCAGGCGAGCGAAGTTGTCCCCGTCGCCTATAGAAATACTGTGATTACACCGGCGGTCCCCTAGAAACAAACATATGTAGGGCACTGCAAGGAATTGAGCTTTTCCGGAGCCCTTGAAAGCTTTTTAGGGTCGGCCGAAAGTTTGCATCGGATCCGGAGATGATTGTCGCTCCTCTCCCTCCGTCCGCTACTTCCCGAGCGCGTCAAGGTCGGTGTTGAGCAGCAGTACATTCACGCGTTCTTCCCCCATAAAGCCGAATTGGCGACCTTGCACATGCTGCCCCACGAGAGCGCGTACCCGATCCACTGGGATGTGCCGTGCACTTGCCACGCGATCTACCTGAAACATCGCTGCTGCCGGCGAAATGTCAGGGTCAAGTCCCGAGGCCGACGCGGTCACCAGATCGATCGGCACCGTCTGGCTCTTGTTCTCCGCCGCATCATGCTGGATATCCGCCTTGACGTCTGTGTCGATGCGCGCAATCAACTTTGCGTTCGACAACGCAAAGTTCGAGCCGCCCGAGGACGTAGGGTCATATCCGTTGCCTGCCGCCGATGGGCGCCCGTGGAAATAGGTGTCTCCGGTGAAGTTCTGGCCAATCAAAACAGAGCCTGTGACCTGCCCATTGCTGACAATCAATTGACCGTCAGCCTTCGACCGCAGGAACGTTCGCGCAAAACCAGTCACCGCCAGCGGGTACAGGATCCCCAATAGCAACGTGGTCAGGATCGTAAAGCGGATGGCAATTTTCAATTCACTCGACAACATAAGAAACTCCGATCAGGCAAGGCCCAGGCCAGTCAGGCAAATATCAATGAGTTTGATTCCGATGAAGGGAACAATGACACCGCCCACTCCGTAGACCAGCAGATTGCGTCGCAACAGCGCCTGCGCCGAGGTGGGCTGATACGCAACACCGCGCAGAGCCAGCGGAATGAGTGCAATGATCACCAGTGCGTTGAAGATCACGGCGGAAAGAATCGCAGAGTGTGGTGTGCGCAGGTGCATCACGTTTAGTTGATTGAGCACCGGGAATACACCGGCAAACATGGCAGGGATGATCGCGAAATATTTGGCCACGTCATTCGCGATGGAGAACGTAGTGAGAGCGCCGCGCGTCATAAGCAACTGCTTGCCGATCTCAACAATCTCGATCAGCTTGGTGGGGTTCGAATCCAGGTCCACCATGTTGCCTGCTTCTTTCGCGGCCTGGGTCCCGGAGTTCATGGCCACACCCACATCGGCCTGAGCCAGCGCTGGCGCATCGTTGGTGCCGTCACCGGTCATCGCCACCAGCTTGCCCTTGGCCTGCTCCCGGCGAATCAGATCCATCTTGTCCTTGGGCTTCGCTTCGGCGAGAAAATCATCGACCCCAGCCTCGCGTGCGATCACCGCGGCAGTCAAAGGATTGTCGCCGGTAATCATGATGCTGCGAATCCCCATGGCTCGCAGTCTCGCGAGGCGCTCTTTCAATCCGCCCTTGACGATGTCTTTTAGATAGATGACACCCAGCGCCGTTGCATCCTCAGCCACCACAAGCGGTGTTCCTCCCATGCCGGCAATCTCTTCCACCGCCTCGCGTACCTTCTGCGGCAGACTTCCACCCTGCTCCACCAGGTAACGCGTGATGGCGTCGACCGAGCCCTTGCGAATTGCGTGACCGGCAAAGTTCACACCCGACATGCGCGTTTGTGCGCTGAAGGGAATGAACTCGGCATGGAGGGAGCCCATGTCCCGTCCGCGCAGGCCGTATTTTTCTTTAGCCAGCACCACGATGGAGCGGCCTTCGGGCGTCTCATCGGAAAAGGACGAAAGTTGCGCCGCATCGGCCAGCCGCTCGGCGCTGATATTCGGAGCAGGAATAAAGTCCGTCGCCTGCCGGTTGCCCAGCGTGATCGTGCCTGTCTTATCCAGCAAGAGCGTGTCGACATCGCCGGCCGCTTCGACCGCACGGCCTGACATGGCCAGCACGTTGTATTGCACCAGCCGGTCCATGCCCGCGATGCCGATCGAAGAAAGCAGGCCACCAATAGTCGTGGGGATGAGGCACACGAGGAGAGAGACCAACACGAAAATCGTTTGCGGAGCCTGGGAATAGATCGCGATGGGTTGCAGCGTAGCCACGGCCAGCAAGAAGATAATGGTCAGCCCGGAGAGCAGAATGCTCAGAGCGATTTCGTTGGGAGTCTTTTGCCGCTGCGCGCCTTCGACCAGCGCAATCATGCGGTCGAGAAAGGTTTCGCCGGGGTTCGATGTAATCCTCACCAGGATCCAGTCCGAGAGCACTTTGGTGCCGCCGGTCACAGCCGAGCGATCGCCACCCGCTTCACGGATCACCGGCGCGGATTCTCCGGTAATCGCTGACTCATCTACCGAGGCCACGCCTTCGATCACTTCACCGTCGCCAGGAATGTATAACCCAGCCTCGACATAAATGATGTCGCCCGCCCGCAGAGCAGCGCTCGAGACTTCTTCTCGCGCTGCGTTCCTGGACTCGCCGCTCAGGCGAATGGCCACGGTCTCGCCCTTGGCTTTGCGTAACGTATCCGCCTGCGCCTTGCCCCGGCCCTCTGCCATCGCTTCAGCAAAGTTGGCAAACAATACCGTGAACCACAGCCACAACGTGATCTGCAGGTTGAATGCGAAACCGCCATCGTGGTGGATGACGCCTTGAATCAGCAGGATCGTCGTGAGGATGCTGCCGATCTCTACCACCAGCATGACCGGATTCTTCACCATCAGGCGTGGATCGAGTTTGCCAAACGCGCCGATCGTAGCCTGACGAAAAATCGCGGGGTTCCAGAGACTTTGTTTTTCTGCCATATCTTTCTCCCTGCGTCGGTTTCCCAATCGATGTACACCGAAGCATCAGACTTTTGAGCGTTGGAGCAGAACCAGCACAACTGTATCCAGCGGAAAGGACGCTTGACTGGATTTTTCATCAAGAAAAATCCAACTTCCCCGATGTCGACCGGGTACACCTATGCTGATTCTGCTCTAAAAAGTTTTACCCGCATGCAACAGCAGGTGTTCAAGAATGGGTCCCAGGCTCAGTGCAGGGAAGAACGTAAGCGCACCGACAATCACGATCACGCCCACCAGCAGCACCGTGAACAGAGTTGTATTCACCGGGAAGGTGCCCGAAGAAGGGGGAACACTCTTCTTTTGCGCCAGATTGCCGGCGAGTGCAAGCATCGGCACTTTCATGAAGAAGCGCCCCGCCAGCATATTGAAAGCGAGCGTCATGTTGAACCAGTTGGTGTTGGCGTTCAGGCCCGCAAACGCAGAACCGTTGTTGGCCGCAGTCGAGACGTAGGCATAGAGAATCTCGGAGAAGCCGTGCGGTCCATTGTTGTTCAGGCTTGCCAGGGCAACCGGGGAAATTACGGAGATACCCGTGAGCAGCAGGATGATCAAAGGAAAGATCAGCACAAACAGCATCGCCAGCTTTACGTCATAGCCGTCAATCTTCTTGCCCAGGTATTCAGGCGTGCGGCCGACCATCAGACCGGCGATGAACACGGCAAGCACGACAAAAATCAGCATGCCGTAGAGTCCGGCGCCGACGCCGCCAAACACCACCTCGCCCAGCATCATGTTCACCAGCAGAACCATGCCGCCCAGCGGAGTAAACGAGTCATGGGCCGAGTTGACCGCGCCGCAACTGGTATCCGTTGTGACCATGGCAAAGAGAGCGGATTGCGAAATACCGTTGCGTACCTCTTTGCCTTCCATATTGGCGCCGGAGTTGGTCAGCGTCGTTTTCTGGTCAACCCCATGCAGCAGCGGATGAGGCTGCGACTCCGCCCAATAGCAGGCCGTATACCCGGCGATAAAAAGAATGGCCATCGCGGCGAAGACAGCCCAACCGTGACCGGGTGAGCCGGTGATCTTGCCCAGGGTGACGGTCAGCGATGCCGGGATCAGAAAGATCAGAAGCATCTCGATGAAATTGCTGAACGGAGTCGGGTTCTCAAACGGGTGTGCGCTGTTGGCGTTGAAGAAGCCGCCGCCGTTGGTTCCCAGTTCTTTGATCACTTCCTGGGAGGCCACGGGTCCCTGCGCCAGCGTTTGCTGGCCTGGCTGCAGGGTGGAGACGGACGTGTAAGGCTTGAGGTTCTGAATCACTCCCTGGCCGATCAGGATCGGGGCCACGACCAGGCAGATAGGCAGCAGGATCCATAGGATCGTCCGTGTGGTATCCACCCAGAAATTGCCGATGGTCGCGGATTGCTTGCGTACGATACCGCGTACCAGCGCAACAGCCACGGCAATGCCAACGGCTGCACTCAGAAAGTTGTGATAGGCCAAACCTGCCATTTGCGTGAAATAGCTCATGGTGGTTTCTGGCACGTACGATTGCCAATTAGTGTTGGTGGTAAACGAGACAGCCGTGTTCAGCGCGAGCTTTGGAGCAACGCCGGCCAGGTGCTGTGGGTTCCAGGGCAGGAAGGCCTGAGCGCGTTCGATCAGGTAGGTGAGCAGCAACGAGACCAGGCTAAAGAGCAGCATGGCGGCCGAGTAGTGTTGCCAGGTCATTTCGCGTTCTGCGTCGATGCCGCACGCGCGATAAAGTAGGCGCTCGACCGGCCGTAGCACAGGATCGAGAAATGTCTTCTCCGCCTGCAGTACCCTCGCAATATAAATGCCCAGGGGCCGCATCAACAGCAACAGCGCGCCGAAGAAGACCAGAAATTGCAACCATCCGTTCGCGGTCATTCTAGAATTTCTCCGGAAAGAGCAGTGTGACGACCAGATAGATCAAAGTCGCTGCGGTAACGATAAGTACGACGAGTGTCGTAGATGACATAGGGGTCTTACCTCAACTTCTCGCAGCCGCGAATGTAGAGCAGGGCGACTACGAAGAAAACTACGGTGAGCACAACCATCAGAACGTCCTGCATCGCGTATGCTCCTGCCGCAGCCCAGAAGAGGCCGCGCGAACTCTCTCAGTGGAACGCCGGCTCACTAAGGAGCGCGTAAGAGAGAGATAAGGAATTTGTAAGGGCTGGTTGGCGCCAGGGAGGAAAAGGCAGGGAATGCGGAAGGGGCATGAGGATATGTGGAGAGAAGAAGCAAGAGTCCCGCAGGGACGGTATGAAAGTATCCCAGGACGTAGGTTCACTCCATTTCATCCTGGGCTACTATCAACCGTCCCTGCGGGACTGTTCGGTTAGATGACTAGTCTACCCAGGAAGCAGCCCGTGAAAGGCCTGATTCGAAGTCGGAGGGTTGTTCCAGGTACACCGAAAACCTGATAATCTGATTTTATGAAGCGCGTACCTATCAGTGTTACGGAAGCTGCCCGAAACTTCGCCGATTGTGTGAACCGCGCGCGGTATCAGGACGTTTCCTTTGTGCTGCTCAAAAACGGCACTCCCGTTGCCGAGCTGATACCCAGTAGCGAGAAGGTCTGTTACGGGCGTGATCTTGCCGCGATGCTGGCGAGTGTGGCGTTGAGCGAGAAGGAATCGAAAGCCTGGCGCCGCGATCTTGAGGCTTCACGCAAGACACTGAAGGCGCCTGAAAACAAGTGGAAATAATCCTGGATGCCGATGTCATCATTAACGGTGAAAAGGGCATATTTGACCTTCAGCGCTGGTTAGCTTCTTCGAGCTGAGGATCGCTTCTCGCTCGCGGCGATTACGATTGCGGAACTTTGGCACGGCGTTGAGAGGGCTTCCTCAACCCATCGAGCCGCGCGGCAAAGATATCTCGAAGTGGTTGTGTCGGGAGTTCACGTGATCGCCTATACAGAACAAACGGCGCTTTACCATGCGCGCATTTGGGCAGGTTTGGAAAGTGCAGGCAAGATGATCGGCGCCTACGACCTCATCGTATCGGCGACGGCGTTGCAACGCGACTGCACTTTGGCTACGTTCAACAAACGTCACTTTATGCAGGTGAAAGGGCTGTCGGTTCTTGAGCCTGAGCTGAAATAGGCCCTGGAGGTACGCGCTGGAGATGGGCGATCCCTCAGGCGGCTTTGGCTTCTGCTCACTCCGGGACACCCTCGGGTAAAAAGCGATAACCGACCCAGGGTTCCGTCTGAATGTATTGCCGGGGGCCTTCCGCCTCGAGCTTGCGGCGTAGTTGCCCGATAAATACCCGCAAATACTCCGGCTGATGGGCTGACTGCCCGCCCCATACCGCCGTTAGCAAGACACGATGAGTAATGGCCTTGCCCGCGTTGCGCGCCATGTAAAGCAGCAGATCGAACTCGGTAGGGGTCAGGTGCAGGCTCTTGCCGCACACGGTTGCCGTATGGGCCGAGGCATCCACCACAAAATCACCGATTTCGATGGGCGCGTCGACCGTGCGTTCGGGGGCCCGCCGCAAATGCGCCCGCACCCGTGCCAGCAGTTCCTGGATACTGAAAGGCTTGGTTACGTAGTCATCCGCCCCAGCATCCAGGGCTTCGACCTTCGAGCGCTCCTGGTCGCGCACCGACAGCACGATGATGGGCGTCGCGGCCTTGCTACGTACCGCGCGGCACAACTCGACTCCGCTCATGCCCGGCATCGCCAGGTCGGTCACAACCAGGTCGGGACTCCACTCTTCAAATACGCGCAATGCCTCTTCCGGATCGTTGGCCGCCCGCACATCGTATCCCTGCGCAGAAAGCGCGGTACGTAACACGCGCGTAATCTGCGCCTCATCGTCGACCACCAGAACCCGTTCTGCCATTCAATGCCTCTGCCCGCCCACTACGGTATGATCGCCACGTATGCGTCTCTCCCGGGCTCCGGTCAGGCAGCTCGCCGTTCGCTATGTGGTGATGACCGTCGCCGCCCTGATGGTGGTGACGGTCTATCGCAGAATACTCCACGTTAACCAGACCACGGTCGCGTTGACCTTCCTGGTGATGGTTCAGTTGGTGGCCTTCAGTTGGGGCCTGGTCTACTCTGTTTGCCTTTCTCTCGGCTGTACGCTGCTGTACAACTACTATTTTTTGCCTCCCATCGGCAGTTTCACCATTGCCGAGCCGCAAAATTGGGTTGCTCTGCTTGCCTTTCTCGTTTCCGCCATTTTCATCAGCAAAATCACTGAGAGCGAGCGGCGCCAGTCTGTCTTAAGCGAAGCGCGCCGCAGCGAGATGGAGCGGCTGTATGAATTCAGCAACCAGCTCCTGATGGAAGAAGACATGCACGATCTGCCGCGCAACGCTCCGCGCATCGTAGCATCCATCTTTGCTCTGGACGCGGTCACGCTCTACCTGACCGAGGGAGACGTGGCGTATGCCTCCGACCCGCATCGCGCCTTCGTTTCGATGGCGGAACTGCGTGCGATTGCGCAACAGCCCGATGGCCCCCGTCCTCGTAAAGACGGGGTATGCATCGTTCCCCTGGTGCTGGGCATGCGTGCCAGCGGCTCGATTGCCATGACGGCGGACAGCTACTCCGATGGTTTGTATGACGCCATCGGCAGCCTGCTCGCCATTGCTCTGGAGCGGGCCGCGGCTCTCGATCGCTTTAGTCGGCTGGAAGCGGCACGCGAAGGCGAGCGGCTGCGCACCGCCCTACTCGATTCGGTCACGCACGAGCTTCGCACCCCACTCACCGCGATCCGCGCCGCAGCCACCAGCCTGCTATCGCAGCCCTCGCTTGCAGAAAACCAACGTCATGAAATGTTCACCATTCTTGATGAGGAGAGTGCGCGTCTGGATCGCCTCATTGGCCAGGCGGTCGAGATGGCGCAGCTCGACACCGACGGCATCAAAGTGCGGCCAAAACTGCGGCCGCTGCAGGAGGTGATTGACCTGGCGCTGGAAGATTGTCACGCCGTGTTACGCGGCCACCCGATCATGATCGATCTGCCTCCCGGCCTGCCGCCGATCGCGCTCGATCGCGAATTGATCCGCCGGGTCCTGCGCCATTTGCTGGAAAACGCAGCCCGCTATTCGCCTGCCGGATCGCCGGTTCACATTGGCGCCACGCTTGAACCCGACCGGCTCCTGGTGAGTATCGCCGACCACGGGCAGGGAATCGACCATGCGGAGCAGCCTTACATTTTCGACAAGTTTTACCGGGGAAGCCGCCAGCGCGTCTTGCACGGAACGGGCATGGGGTTGGCCATCGCAAAAGCGATTCTCCGCGCGCACGGGGGAGGCATCTCGGTCCTGAGCCATGTCGACAAAGGAGCGACTTTTACCTTTTGGGTCCCCGTATCGCCTGCCCGGCGACACTTTTCCACGTGATGCGGGTTTCTCTTGGCAAGACCCCGGGCTTTGTGAGTAATGAGCGGCTGCTACTAAGCGATGAGCGGCTGCTATTTTGATGAGCGCAAAATGAACCATCGTTCGCGCTGTAATCCTGAAAGCCGTTTTTCACGTCCGTGCGAAGAGAGAGTTGTTTTGTGACGGTGGTTCTTACTAAGAAATGACCTTTGCAGCAAGTAACTTGCATACCGGTGTTGCTGCGGGAGACACTGGGTACCGGTTGGCTATAACGTTTTTCGGTCGATGCGTCTAAACCACAACGGCGAATGCCCTGAGCACGCCGTTCCAGACCGTGACTCGAGAGCCCTGTGCTGTCAGGCTCTCGATCCGAGGAGAATTCCCTTTGCGCAAACTCCGTAGGCTTTTGTCTGTCCCTGTACTCTTCATGCTTGTGTTCGGTGTGCTCTCGCACGCGGTCCAGGCGCAGTCAGCTGTCAAAGACCGGATCCTCGAGCCTATCGATCATGCCAACATGGCCTCCGTACCGGGAAGTCTCCACCCCATGGCAAGGACTGAATTCGATCGCGGGTTGGCCGACAATGCAAAGGTTCTTGAAGGCCTTTCCATCAATTTCAAGCGCTCTGCCGCGCAGCAAGCAGCACTGCAGGCGCTGCTCACGGCGCAACAGGAGCCAGGGTCTCCCAGCTACCATAAGTGGTTAACGCAGGCCCAATTCGGCCAGCAATTCGGTATGAGCGCCGCCGATCTGGCCAAGGTGTCTGACTGGCTACAACAGCAGGGATTCACGATCACATTCGTAGCCCAGAGCGGCAATGCCATCAGCTTTACCGGCAGCATCGCGAACGTGGAGAAGGCCTTCCAGACACAGATCCACAATTACAGCGTGAACGGCGAAACGCATTTCGCCAACGCCACCCAAATTTCCATTCCTGCCGCCTTGACGGGCTCGGTGGTCAGTGTGCACGGCCTGAATGATTTTCGTCTGAAGCCGAGACCGCAGCACCCCAAAAACCGGTCGGCCAGCGTCAGCCTCAACCCGCGTTTTACTTCGGGTTTCTCGGGAAGCCACTACCTGACCCCGGGGGACTTGGCCGTCATCTACGACCTGAACCCCCTGTACAAGGCTTCATTTAACGGCAAGGGCGTAACCATCGCCATCATCGGTCAAACCGATATCGTTCCTGCCGATATCACGGACTTTCGCGCAGCATCCGGACTCTCGGTAAACAATCCAACCGTGGTTACGGTTCCCGGAACCACGCCTTTGTCTGTCGCTCAGGGTTCAGCATCGAGCGACCTCTCCGAAACCGACCTGGATTTGGAGTGGTCCGGGGGCATCGCTCCTGGGGCGTCCATCGTCCTCGTCAATTCAGGCAGCGTATTCGACTCGCTGGCATACGTGATCCTGAATTCAGTCAACGGCATTACCGTCCCGATCATCAGCCTGAGTTACGGAGGTTGCGAGACGGGCTTTCTAACCTCGGACATCACCACCATTGAAGGCCAGCTCCAGCAGGCAAATGCCCAGGGACAGACTGTCTTGTTGGCTTCGGGAGACAACGGAGCGGCCGACTGCGATGTGGGCACTATCACGACCCCGGTCCAGTCTGCGACGCTAGGGTTGGCGGTCGATTACCCGGGCAGCAGTGCTTACGTAACGGATGTGGGCGGTACCGAGTTCATGGGAGACGGCACGACCGGCGCCGGCACCTACTGGGGCTCTAACGGCACGGGCGGCGTACAGGACGATCTCATCACCTCGGCCAAGTCCTACATTCCTGAAATGGCGTGGAACGACACGGCTACCTCCATTGGGTTCGGTGGCGGCTTTTCCGCCGGTGGCGGCGGTGTGAGCGGCCTGTGGAAGAAGCCTTCGTGGCAGACCGGCGTGCCGGGCATCCCTGCCGACGGCTTCCGCGATGTGCCGGATATATCGGTGGCTGCCGCCGTGTACCATGACGGCTACCTCTCTTGCACCCAGGTTCAGACGTTAACCAGCGGATCAAAATTTGTTTCGAGCTGCCAGAACAACAGTTTTCGCCTTTCGGATCCTGGTCAGCAAGACGACCAGAATTTGAATATCGCGGGCGGAACCTCCTTTGCGGCCCCTTCCTTTGCCGGCCTTCTTGCCATCATCGAGCAGAAGGTTGCCACCGGCGGTGGCGTGGGCAACCTCAATCCCGCCCTGTATAAGCTGGCTGCAAATGGAACCACCTATGGCTCCGCTTTCCACGACATCACCACTGGGAACAACGAGGTACCTTGCACCACCGGTTCACCCAATTGCCCCAGCGGATCGAATCCGGTGATTGGATACGCTGCGGCCACCGGTTATGACCTGGCCACAGGCCTTGGCTCCGTGGACGGCAACAATCTGGCCACCGCCTACGGTGCGCTTGTAACCGCGACCGGTACCAAAACGACCCTGGCCGTCACCCCCGGCATCTCGGTCGTGATCAACGAACAAGTCACCTTCACGGCGACGGTGGCCCCCAACACCTTGTCTTCGCCGCCTACCGGCAGCGTCACCTTCTACATCGACGGTTCGGCGACGGCGGTGTCGCTCTCCTCCTCGGCCCCCTATGTCGGTGTATTCCAGACAGATTTCCCGACAGCGGGTACACATACGGTGTCGGCGACGTATTCGGGAGATTCCAACTACATCGCATCGACCAGCCCAACCACGACTTTGACGGTAGTCGCTTCTGGCATCGCACCAACTACCACCACAGTCGTGGCCAACCCGACCACAATCGCGCTGGGCGGCGCGCTGACGCTCACGGCGACGGTTTCCGGCCAGACTGCCGGCACCTTAACCGGCCCCTTGACGTTCACCACCGGAGGAAAGACCATCGGAACGGTGAGTCAGGTGACGCTGGGACCGGGCAATACGGCGACCGCGGTGCTGAATGTCTCATCCGCGAGCGCGTCGCTGGGCTTTACTCCCGGTACCGATATCATCACGGCTACTTATGCAGGAGACACCTTCAATGCCGGCTCGTCAGGCACGGCAAGTATCACGGTAACCAACCCAAGCATCACGGTTTCGGCCACGAACATCACCATTTCGTCACCGGCGCCGGGGAATAGCGCTACGTCCACCATCACCCTCACTTCCACGGGAGGCTACGCGGGTACTGCGAACGTCTCAGCTTCGGGTACGCTCAATGCAACCGCTGGCTTCGGCAGCACTGGCGCACAGGCAGCGACCGTTGTGCTGACGTCTGGAGGTACGGGAAGCACGACCATTACCATCACGACCGTCGCTGCTACCGGTAATCTGCAGAAGGGACCGAAGGGCAAGCTGCAAAAGGCTGCTGCTGGAGGAACGCTGATTGGCTGTCTTCTGTTGCTGCTGGTGCCGAGCATACGCAAGAAGAGATGGCCGGTTGCTCTCATGATGCTGGTCTTCCTGAGTGTTGGGGCCGGGCTGGGCTGCGGTGGTGGTACGGGGGGTGGCGCGCCTGCCGGCACCTACACGGTAACCATCACGGCTGCCGACAGCAGCAACGCCAACATCACGGGTACGGGATCGTTCACCGTAACGATTAAGTAAGAACCTGAACCTGCTTCAAAGAAAAGGGCCGCCTCGATCGACGAGGCGGCTTTTTTTTGGTGCGCCCGGCAGGGCGCACTCACTTGGAGGTGTAAGTCCTCTACACACCCGGCAAGGGGAAGTGTTAGCTGAACGGCAAGGGTGTCCATCGCGAGGTGGAATCTGAAGGAAGCTGAAGGCAAAGCGCTGGCCTGACGAACAGCTAGCGGATAGAGGCTTCACGGTGGGGTGAGCGGGCCAATCTTCGCAAAGCCCAGTACTTGCACGGAACGCCGTGAAGTAGATCCGACAGGCATAAGCGTGAAAGTGAGTGCGTAATACCCGGGGAGATCTGGCGACTTGCCTTTGGGCTACCGGCGTCGTGAGGCGTTGGGATGAGCCGTCAGAAGTCAGCAGCGGCCGTAGTGGCTTCGCGCAAGCGGAGTGAAGGGCCAAACGTGAAACACGGGAGTAGGAAAGCAGACCTCGATGCGAGACGACGAAGCAGAAGCATACGCGAGTATGGCCAGCACGGAAGGAGACAGGCGGAACCTGTCTTGGGCCGAAGCTGGTGCTGAGTCTGGCGCGGCGGATGCCAGGGAACCGAAACCGGAGGCATTGCGGCTGATGGAAGCCGTAGTGGAACGCAGCAACATGTTCAGTGCCTATGAACGCGTGGTGAAGAATCAAGGAGCGCCGGGAGTCGATGGACTGACGGTCTCCGAATTCAAGCCATGGCTTCAACGGCACTGGGCGCGGGTAAGACAGGATCTGTTGTCAGGCGTATATCAGCCGGAGATGGTGCGCAAGGTGGAAATACCGAAGCCGCAAGGCGGGGTAAGAATCCTAGGCGTTCCCACCCTGGGTGACCGTCTGATTCAGCAGGCACTCAATCAGGTACTGCAACCGCTGTTCGACCCGGAGTTTTCCGCGTCCAGCTTCGGCTTCCGTCCCGGTCGCAACGCGCATCAAGCCGTCGAAGCGGCGCGAGGCTATGTTGCGGCAGGTAAGCGGTGGACCGTAGATCTCGACTTGGAGAAATTCTTCGACCGGGTAAACCACGATGTGCTGATGGCACGGGTGGGGCGCAAGGTGGAAGATGGACGGGTGTTGCAACTGATCCGGCGCTATCTGGAAGCGGGCATGATGGAAGGCGGGGTAGCGAGCATGAGGACGGAGGGTACGCCTCAGGGCGGTCCTCTTTCTCCACTGTTATCGAATATCCTGCTCGACGATCTTGACCGGGAACTGGAGCGGCGCAGGCTGAACTTCTGCCGTTACGCGGATGACTGCAACATTTATGTCGGAAGCAAGCGTGCAGGAGAGCGGGTGATGCAGGCAGTCACGGCGTTTCTGGAGCGAAGACTGAAGTTAAAAGTCAATGCGTCCAAGAGCGCGGTGGCGAGACCGTGGGAGCGGAAGTTCCTTGGCTACAGCATGACGTGGCACAAGAAACCGAAGCTGAAGATAGCGCCACAAAGCCGCAAGCGATTCGTGGAGAAGATCCGCAAGACGATGCGGGCAGTTCGTAGCAGCAGTCTGCACCAAGTCATCGAGCGGCTCAATCCCGTTCTACGGGGATGGGTTGTTTACTTCCGGCTCACCGAAGTCAAAGGGGTGCTGGAAGAACTCGACGGCTGGATCAGACACAAGCTGCGGGCGCTCCTCTGGCGGCACTGGAAGCGCGTCTATACACGGGCTCGGAATCTGATCAAGGCCGGGATAAGCAAGGAGCGAGCGTGGCGCTCAGCCACCAATGGACACGGTCCGTGGTGGAATGGCGGCGCGCCGCACATGAACCACGCCTACCCCAAGTCCTGGTTCGACCGTATGGGGCTGGTTTCGCTGCTCGCAACTCGGCAGCGCTTCCCGTCTGTTTCATGAACCGCCGGATGCCGAACGGCATGTCCGCGTGGTGTGGGAGGACGGCAGGGGTGACCCTGCCTCCTACCCGATTTTGGAATTGCGAGGGGCCTGGAACGTTCGTGATTCATCAGAATGACTGGTCGAGGTTTGAATTAGCTTAGATCGTCGCGGGAAAGAGCGAGATGTGCCGGATTTCTCGCACGCTAGACCGCAGGCTGCAAAAAAAGTCTCTGTAAGCGAAAAGCCGCTCCCTCAGCGGCTAAAGCCGGATTCATTGCAATGGAGTTACGTAGGGGCTAATGCTCGCTGCGGCGAGGCAGCCCGTACCCTTCAAAGAATTGAGTTTTCCGCAGCCTGTAAAGATACATTCCAGGCCTTCGTGCGGGAACAGCGGCTGAAGGGCCGACCGGCGAAGAACCTCTCCAATAAACTGACGCGAAGTGTTATCGACCCGTCACTGCCAGGGAAGCGTACATTGAGATATCGAATGAAGAACTGCTGGATTTTGTTGGTGGCCTTAGGGTTGGTTGCGGTGGTTCCTGGCCGCGCGCTGGGCGGTCTTCGCAAACCTGGGCCCGTTACCGATGCGGCGCGGTGGGAGGCGCAGGCGCGCAACGTCACGATCACTCGTGATGACTGGGGCATCGCTCACGTTTACGGCAAGACGGATGCCGATGCCGTTTTCGGCATGATCTATGCGCAGTGCGAAGACGACTTTAATCGCGTGGAGACGAACTACCTGAATGCCATGGGCAGGCTCGCCGAGGCCGAGGGGGAAGACAAGATATTCCAGGATCTGCGCATGAAGATGTTTATCGATCCTGAAGCACTGAAGAAGCACTATGCAGAGAGCCCCGATTGGTTGCGAAAACTGATGGATGCTTTCGCCGACGGGGCTAACTTCTATCTCTCCAAGCACCCTGAGGCCAAACCCCGCGTACTGCACCACTTCGAGCCCTGGATGGCGCTTTCGTTCACCGAAGGCAGTATAGGTGGTGACATCGAGCAAATCGATCTGAAACAACTGGCGGGGTTTTACGGATCGCTTATAGATGCCGCGAACAGCGAAGAGCCGGCCGACCGCGAACCACGTGGCTCCAATGGAATCGCCATCGCTCCATCGAATACGACACAACACCATGCTCTGCTGCTGATCAATCCGCATACTTCCTTCTTCTTTCGGTCTGAGCTGCAGATGGTCAGCGAAGAGGGCCTGAACGCCTATGGCGCTGTCACCTGGGGCCAGTTTTTCATCTATCAGGGATTCAATGACCGCGCCGGCTGGATGCATACTACGAGTGGCGTCGATGCGACCGATGAGTATCTCGAAACGATTACGACCAAAGATGGGCACTCCTTTTATAAGTTCGGGGGGAGCGAACGGCCGGTCATCGAAAAACAGATCACCGTGCCCTACCGCACGCCGCAGGGCACGGCTGAGAAGAAGTTCACGGTGTACTACACACATCACGGTCCCGTGATTCGTGAACAGCAGGGTAAGTGGGTCACGATTCAGCTCCTGCAGCAGCCGGTCAAGGCGCTCACCCAGTCTTACCTGCGCACCAAGGCAAGAAATTACAAGGATTACTTGCAGACGATGGAGTGGCAGGCCAACTCATCGAACAACACGGTCTATGCCGATGCCGATGGCCACATCGCATACTTTGAGGGCAACTTTATTCCTCGGAGGGATCCGCAGTTCGACTACACCCGGCCGCTCGATGGAAGCAATCCAGCGACCGACTGGAAAGGTCTGTTGACGGTTGAGGAAACGCCCCACTTGCTCGACCCGAAAAGCGGCTATCTTTTTAACGTCAACGACTCTCCCTGGAACGGCGCTGGAGAAGATAGCCTGCGTAAACAGGATTACCCCGCCTACATCGAGACCGGCAAGGAATCGGCGCGTGGCCTGCATGCCATGCGACTCCTGCATGGCAAGAAGGATTTCACGCTCGAGTCGCTGATGGCCGCTGCCTACGACAGCTACCTGCCATGGTTTATCAAACCTGTGCCCGCCCTGATAAAGGCGTGGTCTGACTTGCCGGCAGACTCGGAAGAGAAGACTGCACTTGCCGGTCAGATTGCAACGTTGCAGTCATGGGATCTGCGTTGGGGAGTCGACTCGGCGGCAACTACCCTCGCCGTTTTCTGGGGACAGGAGATCTCAAAAGTGGCGGCCGCGGCCGGCAGTCACCTCGCCTCCAATGAAGATGATTTTGACGCGCCCTCCGTTTCCGACGATGTCGCGTTGCAAGCGCTGTCGACCGCTTCGGCAAAGCTCACGGCAGACTTCGGCACCTGGCGTATTCCATGGGGAGAAATCAATCGTTATCAACGGCTGAACGGGGACATTGTGCAGCGCTTCGACGATGCGCAGCCGAGCACTCCGGTTGGTTTCACCTCATCGACGTGGGGCTCACTCGCTTCGTTTGGAGCCCGGCCTTATACCGCGCAGGAAACGAGCAGGGCAGAAGGAACGAAGAAATGGTATGGGACCAGTGGCAACAGCTTTGTGGCAGTGGTGGAGTTCGGCGACAAGGTGCGAGCCCGTGCGGTGACCGCCGGAGGGGAAAGTAGCCATCCACGGTCGTGGCACTTCGACGACCAGGTGGAAAGGTACAGCAACGGTAACCTGCGTGAGGTTTATTTCTATCGAGAGCAATTGAAGGGGCATACCGACGGGGAATATCATCCGGGAACCGCTCCGTCGCTTTCACCGAAACAGCCGGCGTGGAGTTCTCCATTGCGCCGCCTGGGTATCCAATGATGCGCAAAGTTTTCTCCGGCCTGATGAATCGCTTTCGTCTTGTAGAGGCTGCGGAAAAAGTCTTTGCAAGCGAGAAATCGCTCCCTCAGCGGCTACAGCACTTTCACTTCTGGTGTTTACAGAGCAACGACTCCCATGGCGGCTTTTCTTCAAGAAAAGCCGCACTTCGCCGCACCCTCCTGTGCAGAGTAGAAGTGAAAATGCTCTGAAGCCGGACTCATAACAAAAGAGCTAAGTACGGGCTGAAGCTCGCTGCGGCGAGGTAGCCCGTACCCTTCAAAGATCACCAATGCGGGCGATGGCCCTTGGATTCGCTGTCAGCGTCAGGCGAAACCTCCCGCATTAGCTTCGCGCTTCAGGAATCGTCCTCGGCCGATCTGGCCGATCCACTTGCCGTCCTTCACGACCAGTTCGCCGCGCGAGAAGACGTGCCGTGCATTGCCCGACACCTGCCACCCTTCGAACATGTTGTAGTCGGTGGCCATGCTCTGGGTGGCGGCAGAAATCGTATACGTGGTGTTCGGATCCCAAAGCAGAATATCCGCATCCTTGCCTGGCGCGAGAACCCCCTTCTGCGGCATTCCGAAGATGCGTGCCGGGGCGGTGCAGGCCAGTTCGACAAATTTCTCCGGAGTGAGCGCTCCTCGCTTCACACCGAACTCCCACAGAATCTGTAAACGGTTTTCAATGCCGGGGCCACCGTTGGGGATCTTTCTAAAATCATTGCGGCCCAGCGACTTTTGATCGGCAAAGCGGAAAGGGCAGTGGTCGGTGGATACGACAGACAGGGTTCCGTCTTCGAGCGCTTTCCATAGAGGAGCCTGATTGTGTTTCTCGCGCAGAGGAGGGGTGAACACGTACTTGGCCTCATCCCAACTCTTGCCCGGCATCTGTTCTTCGAGCGAAAGCACAAGGTACTGGGGACAAGTTTCCGCCAGGGCATGCAGGCCGCGCCGTTGCGCGTGTTTCAACTCCCGCAGAGCATCTTCGTTCGAGAGGTGCACGATGTAGACCGCTGCGCCGGCCATATGAGCGATGGCGATGGCGCGATGCGTGGCTTCCGCCTCCGCGAGTGGGGACCGGCTGTGCGCATGAAAGTGCGGCGCAGTTTTACCTTCGGCAATCATGCGCGCCACCACGATGTCGATGACGCTACCGTTCTCCGCGTGCACGCAGCAGAGCGCGTTGAGTTGGCCGGCCTTCTGCATCACTTTGAACATCAGGCCGTCATCAATCATCAACACGTTGGGGTACGCCATGAAGAGCTTGAAGGAGGAGATGCCGTGCTGCTGCACCATGGCTTCCATCTCGGCCAGGCCGCGTGAACCGTCTCCCGGACCAAGATCGGTGACGGCCATGTGGAGGCTGTAGTCGATACAGGCTTTGCCGGCGCTTTTGGCCAGCCATGTTTCAAGTGCTTCCCCCATGGTGTGGGCCATCGACTGCAGCGCGAAGTCGATGACCGTGGTGGTTCCTCCGACAGCGGCGGCGATGGTCCCGGTGCGGTAATCGTCCGCAGACACGGTGCCTCCGAAGGGCATGTCGAGATGGGTATGCACGTCGATGCCACCGGGCATCACCAGTAGCCCCGTGGCGTCGACCACGGTATGGGCGGCCGACGGAATGTCAGGTCCAATCTGGAGAATGGTCTCCCCGTCAATGAGAACGTCGGACTTGCTCTGGCCGTCGGCATTGACGACGGTGCCGTGCTTGATGAGGGTGGGCATAAGACCGTTGTTCTCCGGCTACTTGGTAGCGGGCTATGCTTTCGCAGGTGAAGGTTGGGCAGTGCGTTGCGCCCAGGTCTGTGGCGGGAGCCCGTTGTCCACCCGTTCCATGGTGATGCATCCCTCGACCGGGCAGACCAGGGCGCAGAGATTGCAACCGACACAGTGATGTTCATCCACACGCGGAATCCGCTCCAGCGGCGTGATAGCGCTGCTGAGGGCGGGGCCGCCGGCATCCAGCCTGGGAATGGGAGTGGTTGAGATACGGCGGCGAGCCTCGGCTTCCACCATTGCTGGGGTAAGCGTGGTGTCGGGGGCAGCCGCAGTGCGATCGAGATGAATACATTGGTGCGCACCGTCCCAGCAGGCGGTGTAGCAAAGCTGGCATCCGATACACAGGTCTTTATCGATCCGGGCAACGATCTGATAGTTCAGATTGAGCTGGTTCCAATTCGTAACCGCCGACAGCGACTTACCGCGAAAGTCGTCGATGGTGGTAAAGCCTTTCTCCGCCATCCACCCGAGCAGGCCATCCTGCATATCTTCGACAATGCGATAACCGAAGTGCATGACCGCTGTACATACCTGCACCGTACTGCAGCCGAGCAGAATGAATTCGGCAGCGTCGCGCCAACTGCCGATGCCGCCTATACCGGAGAGAGGCAGCGCGCTTTCCGGATCGGACTGCACTTGCTGCACCATGTTGAGCGCGATGGGCTTTACGGCCGGCCCACAGTAACCGCCATGCGAGCTCTTGCCATCGACATTGGGATTGGGTTGAAAGGTGTCCAGATCGATGCCGGTGATGGAGTTGAGGGTATTGATGGCCGAGAGGGCGTCGGCCCCTGCTCGCTTGGCCGCGCGTGCCGGCATACGGATGTCCGAAATATTTGGCGTGAGCTTTACGATGACTGGCGTGCGCGCCTTTTCTTTTACCCAGCCTGTGATCTGTTCGCAGTATTCCGGCACCTGGCCGACGGCCGAACCCATGCCGCGTTCGTTCATGCCGTGCGGGCAACCGAAGTTGAGTTCCAGTCCGTCGGCTCCGGCGTCTTCGGCCCGCTGCACAATGTCGTGCCAGGTTTCACGCTTGCTCTCGACCATCAGAGAAGCGATGACTACATGTTTCGGGTAGCGCCGTTTTACGTCGGCGAGTTCCTGAAGATTGACCTCGACCGGCCGGTCGGAAATGAGTTCGATATTATTAAAGCCCATCATGCGCCGCCCCTCCCAATCGATGGAGGAGTAGCGCGAACTGGTATTCGTGACGGGCTCACCGATCGTCTTCCAAACGGCGCCACCCCAGCCGGCATCGAAGGCGCGCATGATCTGCTCGCCGCAATTGGTGGGTGGAGCGGAAGCGAGCCAGAAAGGGTTCAGGCATGGGATGCCGCAGAACTCGGTGGCGAGTGTCGGTTTGTTGCTATGCAACGGGCACCTCCAGATACGCGGCGATGCCGATGCCCGCGCGTTTACCGTCGGCGACGGCGTCGACCACTTCACGGCCGCCATTGGTGCAGTCGCCGCCGGCGAAATATTTAGGATGCGAAGTCTGGCCCGTGGCGTGATCGATAAGGATGCGGCCGCATTCCAGTTGTAGCTTCTCCGTAAGCGGCTCGGCGTGCGTGCCCTGGCCGATGGCCAGCACGACAAGATCTACTGGCAACCAATGAATGGAGGCATCTCGCCGGGTCAGCTCGATCGCCTCTACCTGTTCGGAGCCCAGGATTTGTGTGGGCTGTGTATGCCAGAGGAAGCGCACTCCTTCCTGCTGCGCGTGCTCGTATTCGAACGTAAACGCCGACATTTGTTCTACGCCGCGCCGGTAGACGACATGAACTTCCTGCGCGCCCAAGCGCACAGAAGCGATGGCGGCGTCGATGGCGGTATTGCCCGCACCCACGACTACCACGCGCTGCGGAACCCTCGTGAGTTCCCCTGACTTGTAGCCGGCAATCAAGTCGAGCGCGTTGGTGACTCCGGGTAATGCTTCGCCCGCAATGCCGAGTTGGTGAATCGCACCGAGGCCGATGCCGAGAAAAACGGCGTTATGCTGGTTCTCGAGTTCGGCAAGCATGGCAGCGTCTACGTTGGTCTCGAAGTGGAATTCGACGCCCAGTTGCGACAGCATTTCGATTTCGCGCAGGCTCTCGATCAGTGGCAATTTGTATTCGGCGACGCCGTAGGTATTCAGCCCTCCGGGCAACGCCCGTGCGTCGAAAAGAAGAGCGCGTATGCCGCGGCGCCGCAGCCCGGCTGCACAGGCAAGGGATGCGGGCCCTGCGCCAATCAGCGCCACAGAGAGGCCGGTATCGGGGGCAGGTTGAAAGGGAAGGGGTGCGCCGCTTGCGTGCAGTGCATCCATGGCGAAGCGCTGCAGGCGGCCAATCTGGATGGGCTGTTTGTTATAGCGGTGCAACACACACGCGCCTTCGCACAGAACATCGACCGGGCAGGCGCGGGCGCAACTGGCTCCGAGGATGTTGGCGTCGAGAATCGTGCGGGCCGAACCGGCAAGATTGCCGCTGGCGATCTTCTTGATAAAGCGCGGCACATCGATATGCGTGGGGCAGGCGGAGGCACAAGGCGCGTCGAAGCAGAAGAGGCAGCGATTGGCCTCTGGAATGGCAGCCTGCTTATCGAACGGAGGATGCAGATCGCCGAAACGCGCGGAGGTCTCAGGCTGTATCGACGCCTGCTGCATAAAGGACGTTTGGCTGGACCTTTGACCGGATGTTTGACGGCTCATGGGGCGATGGCCTTTCCCTCGGTTATGCCTGCGACAACCTGGAAAGCAACATTATGCACCATCCCGGAGCACTATCTCGGCGCAAAAGGAGGTTTGGCACCGGAGAAGGGCACCCGCTAACCCCTTGTGTGGATGTCCGGAACAGGGAAACCTACCTGGCTTTTCGTCGTTTGCGAACGGTGCGGACCCGATCGATTTGATGATCATCGCAAGAGGTGCGTAGGAGGGTGCCGGCGCAGGAAGCTGCTTAAAGCATTTTCACAAATACTGTGATGTGGTGGAAGCGGTTATGTGCAGGTGTTCTTTGACGGAACACCTGCGTCCAGGGCATATTCTTTCCCTCACACCATTTGTGAAACTGCTCTAGTCGCGAAGGCCGAGCTTCATGGGGAAGTCCTCTTCGCCTTCTTCGAGATCGCGCAGGTTGCAGTGCTCCCGCACAATGCTGCGGTGACGCCTGGTGAGTGCAATGTGTAGCGTAGCAATCACCACGACAGCGACTGGAAAATGCCAGGTACTCTCCTCTATCCATGTCTCGCAAGCGAGGGGAAGCCACGCGACGACGGGGATAAACGCGAAGCATTTCAGAAAAGTAATGGCAAGGCTCGGTTGTTCTCTCGCTGCTTCACCGGTGAAGGGAATCACCGTGACATCCAGAAACAAGACGTCTGTCAACAAGAGACACAGGCCGGCAACTAGCAGCACCTGACTAAGTGTGGCCGGCATAGTAAGAAGTTCCGGTGGGGCGATGGTGCGCAGTGCAAGCCAGGCACTCGAGGTGATGATCGTGGTCCAGATGAGCACCCAGCTCCTGGCTGCCTTCAGCAAATCTGTGGCGGTATCAAAGCGGGGAGGTCTGCCGTGAACAACGCGCAAGATCCAGCTGCCTTGCTGATTCCCGGAAGAGGTGAAAGCTATGCGAAGTCCTGCGACGATCCAGAAAGGCAGTATCCCGATGGTCGCGCGGACGCCGTCCGCTGAAACCTGCATGTGCACTTCTCGACCGATCACTGCTAGACGAAACACCGTCGCCACAACTACAGAAAGACCGACGCTGCCGTAAAGAACGAGATAGATGCGATACCGCTGGACCCGGAGAAGCGTCTGACTGATGAAGTGAAATACAGCACGAGTAGCTGGACGCCGCGCAAACGCGACATGCAGGGCTCCCCGCAGAGGGTAAGCAAACCGGTTGCGCGCACTTTGAGTGCCGGCGCCCTCCACCAATTGACGGACTCTGCGCAGGTAAGCAAGGGGATAGGTGAGCATCGCTACCAGCACCACCACGACGGTCGCCATACAACCGATTCTCGATAGCGTAACGTAGACCGGAAGCGCCGCCGGTCCCTCGATGACGCGCTGGAAGATGCCGAGGAACCAAAAAGGCGGAAAGCAAAGCGCATAAATACTGCCGGATTTGAGGAGAATGGAGTCAACGGTCGAGAACAGCGACAGCAGCAGCAAGAGCATCAACAGTATGCTGACCGCAAGACCCTGCACCAGCAAAGAGACCTTGCGAAAAAGCCGGGCTCCAAGAACAGACAGAAGTATTCCCTGCAAAGCAAGAATGGCCGCTGCGGAGAACAGTCCACTGGCGCCCACGGCCAACAGGTGGCCGGCGAGGAAGCGCGGAAGGTTGGTCGGATCCACTGCTGAGGGAAGAGCCAGAAAGCCAAAGATATTTGCGTCGAATAAGAAGCCGATTACCAGGATAGCGATGGCCGCGACGCGCGCCATGAACAGCTTGCGGTTTGAGATAGGCAGAGTAGTCAGGACATGGATATCGAGCAGATCGGGAAAGAACAGTTCCCACTCAAAGACGGTGACGATACCCATGGCGACAAAAGAATAGAGAACGAAAATGAAGTGGTGATCGACCTGCGCCCAATAGGGCGGATGGCGTGGTCTTAAGAGCGGGTGGTAGACCGGCCATAGCATCAAGGCAACGACGAAGCCGGGGAGGCCTGTGGTAAAGGCGATCAGCACCAGGCGTGCCTTGGCATCTCCGTCAGGCGAAACGGTCTCGTGGTTGAAGAAGCGCTCCAGGAAGTGACGAAGCAGCAGGGAGAACTGGCTGCGTTTGGGTACCCTCACCGCGCCCAGAGCCGCCTGGGCATTCAAAGAGAGCACGGGAGGACTTAGTTTTCTGAGGACACTGTGGAATGAATCAGACATGATCGCTCTGCATGACCTCGACAATTTCCTGCGCGACGGCTCTGGTGTCCTGCTGTTGCACGAGTTGCGCGAAGACGCTCTCCAGATTAGGAAGGCTCATCAGCTTCGTAAGGTCGGATGGGCTAGCATCGGCAAGAACTTTTCCTTTTGCGATGACGATGACGCGATCACAGACCTGTTCTACAACCTCCAGCACATGCGAGATGTAAAGAACTGCTTTGCCCTGCGCTGCAAGTAGCTCGACGAGATCCTTGAAGAGACGCGCGGTGACTACATCCATTCCGGAAAGAGGCTCATCGAAAATCAGCAGTTTAGGATCGTGCAGCAAAGCTGCGGCAATCAGCACACGCTGGCGCATTCCCTTCGAGTAGGAAGAGAGAGGCGAATATTGCCACGACTCGAGATTTAACAGTTGGAGCAGCCGGGTGGCTTTGGCTTCAAGGAACGCTTCGTCAAATCCGCGGAGCCTGCCAACTAACTGCAGGTACTCGAGCCCGGACAAGTAGTTGTAGAGGTGGGCTTCTTCCGGCACATAGCCCAGCACGCTTCGGAAGGAAACCATGTCGTCGCGTATATCCTTCCCGTCAAAAAACACACGGCCGTCGTGCGGCCTCAGCATTCCGGTGATGATCTTCACGGTTGTCGATTTGCCGGCTCCGTTCGGACCCAGAAACCCAACGATCTCACCGGGGGCCACCTTGAAGCTGACACCTTCTATGGCGGGAATTCCGCGGAAGTTTCTGCAAAGATTATCTAGTTGAAGCATTCTGGCTCCTCTTCTTTCTCTGCCGAACATTCCTCGAGGGCAATCCCGTGTCTACCCTATGTAGCAATCTACATTGACGTTGTCAAGTAGTTTGCTACATAGCTATAATTCGCGCATGACGCCGGACCCCAGACTTTCGCATACTGCGGCGATGATTCTGCAGGCCATCCATGCCGGCCATATTTACGGTTTCAGCGTGATGGAGGTTACGGGACTTCCCAGTGGCACGGTCTACCCGGCGATGCGCCGTCTGGAAAGGGATGAGCTGATTGGATCTCGGTGGGAGGCGCAGTCCATTGCCGATGCGGAGCAGAGACCGTTGCGTAAGTACTACAAGCTCACTCGCAAAGGGCGAGCGACGTTGGATGCAGCAGGGAAGCGTTATCCGCTACTCACCAAAATGATTCCGTCTCAAGAGGTGGAAAACGCATGAGGGTGCTGGAACTGGCTCACTCGCTCGCCGTGTGTAACGGAATGCTCAACACAGCTGCCTTGCTGGTACCGGCGAGAGACCGGACGGAGTGGCTTGCGGAATGGCGCTCAGAGCTCTGGCACGTTTGGCAGGTGTGCAATCAGAGCGATCGCTCCGGTCCCTGCCATAGCAGGGAGGAAGCGACTGCGTTTTGCCTTGGCGCCTTCAAAGACGCATACCTGTTCCGCAGGGGCCAATCTGGTTCTGTGCGCCGTCCTCTTTTGCGAACGGGGACGCCGTCACGATGCATCCTGACCCTGGCCCTGATTGCGACGGCAGCCTCACTCTTTGCCTATTGCCGCCCTGCCGTGTGGAACCACGTGCGACCCAAAATCTACCCAGCGGCTGGAGAGTTGTTCATGATCTCTCGCTGGGGATTTGAGAGCACAGCTGTTCCGACTGTCCAGTTTTCTGAGTATCAGACGTGGCTACGAAACTCCCGGCATGTGTTTACCGGTCTAGCCTTTTATCGAGTGGCCGCGAAGCACTTGACGATCGAGGGAAGCCAAACTGCTGCGATGCCGGTTGCCCGCGCAAGCGCAAACCTGTTTGATTTGCTGAGTGTTCCGGTGGCTTTCGCAATTCCCGCGAGTGAGACAAAGCATCATCCGAGAATCCTGCTTCGACAAAGCGTTTGGTCAAAGGTATTCAAGTCCGACGCTCGCATCTTCGGCCGGATGCTATCGATGGATGGCGAGCAGGTAATCGTAGCCGGCGTCATTCGGGATGAAGATTGGCAGCTGCCCGGTCGTGCGGACGCGTGGCTGCTCGAGGATGCTCAGCATTCATCCAACATGCCTGCTGATGCCGAAGGATACGTGCTCGCTCACACGGTTCCGGCCGTTTTCCCAGAAGAGCCAGGCAGACGACGGCAAATGTATGCCCCGCGAAAAGATGAAGGCTACGACTATTTTGTTTGCGAGTCTCTCGCAGAGCAAATCCGGGAGCCGCTCTCGATCTTTTGGTTTGCACTTCTCCTTGCGCTGCTAGCCTTGCCGGCTACTACTTCTCTGCCTCTGGGGGAATACCCGGCCAATAGCAACCAGGTTCCCTGGACGGTCCGAGTTCGCCGTTGGGCTTTCCTCGTATTCAAGTTTCTCTTGATCGTGTCCATTGTCTACTTCGGAGCGCTTGACCTTGCCTATAGCGGAAAGGCCATGCCGGTGAGCGTATCGGAAATGCTTGAGCTGTTCGTTTCCTTCTGGGGATTGCTCTTTGCATTCCGATGGGCGTTGCGCGACCAGCGAAAACGTTGTCCTGTTTGCCTGCGGACCTTGACTAACCCTGCGCGGGTTGGGCAGTTTTCACGAAACTTCCTCGCTTGGAATGGAACGGAGCTCGTTTGTTTGAGCGGCCACGGGTTGTTGCATGTCCCTGATATACCGACAAGCTGGTTTGGCAGCCAAAGGTGGCTCTACCTCGATTCTTCCTGGAGCGGACTTTTTCCGATCGGTACCTGAGGCCTGGTAACAGCGCCGTTAGACTGTTTGCGGGGATAAGCGAGATGCAAAACACGCTATTCTCTATGCAAAATACGCCATGGTTTCGTAAGGCGAAAAGATCACGATGGTTCGGTTGATCGACTCAATGATCAGATTGCGAATCCGCCCTCGTCAGCCATAGAAGTAATGTCACGAGAGCCATGCAACACGCGGACGATGACAACCCCATCGTGGCGTGGAAGGTAATAGATCGCGTACTTCTCATAGAAGAGAACCCGTAGGTCAGGCGCGAGGTGGGGACGTGGAGTGCCGGAGAATGGAAGCTCCCACGCCTGACGGAATCGGTCCACAATCCGGGCGAGAAATTCCGTGGCGAACGATTCGGAGGCTTCTTCGGCGAAGTAACGCCAAATCTCGGCAAGGTCTATTTCTGCCGTCTCGGTAAGGCGGAGGTTGAGCGGCCTGCTAATAGTTTCCTCCCGCGTGCAATGATGCGCTTGGTGTCAAACTTAGCGAGTCGGCCTTCGGCCACATCTGCAAGGCCACGGTCGATGTCGGCCTTCAGTTCCGCGAGTTGGCCTAGTCTCAACTCACGCTTCAGCTTCCAGTCGCGCAAAGCCTCACGGATTACCTCGCTGGAAGAAGCATAATCGCCCTCATCCACAGCGCCCTTTACCAGCCCAGCCATATCGGCAGGAAGCGTGATGGTCAAGCGTTCAATAGCTGCCATAAGAGGTCTCCTCACTCTGGACTATTTTGCATACTTTATCATACTTATGAAGCGCATCGAAGGGCCGTGTTCACCGCATGCGGCGTGGTACCGACCCCGGCCAAATCTGCCTGCTCAAAGGGAGGCGGAACTCACGCGCGCTAATTAGCCGTATGGGCCCGTCCTTCAGTAAGATCGCATGAGTCTTTCGTTGGGCGAATGATTGCGGAGATTGCCAATGCGCGGCAAGTTGACCCTATTGGTCCTTTTGATAGCAGTACAGGCGGCTTATGCTCTCGATTCCGTGCCCATGGCCGAGTATCACCAGCGGCGGGAACGGCTTGGAGCCGAACTGCATGGCGGCTCGGCCGTGGTATTTGCCGCGCATGAGCCCTCCATGGAGTATCAGGACTACCGTCAGGATGAAGACTTTTACTACCTCACCGGATCGACTGAATCAGGCGGCGCGCTGCTGGTGATTGGGGATGGGCCTGCGACCACGACCCGCCTGGGTACGGTCGTGCCTGCGCACAAGTATCGCGAGATTCTGTTCTTGCCGATGCGCGATCCAATCCTCGAAAAATACACCGGCGCAAAATTGGATGCGGCGACTCCCGGTGTTCGCGAAAAGCTCGGTGTCGATGAGGTGATGCCTCTGTCGTCTCTGCCCGGCGTCCTCGGGGCTTATCTCGGAGAAGACAGTCGCCGGGCCAAAGAGATGTGGACCCAACAGGACATGGGTGTGGCCACGAGTGCTATCGGATTCACTTCTACGGTACTCGGTACAGACACTCCGGCTCCCACCTTCGATGTTCGGTTACCCACCCAGAAGCTGCGTGAAGTAAAGAGCCCGGCGGAAATTGCCCTGATCCAAAAAGCGACGGATGCTTCGATGAACTCACAACTTGCCGGGATGCGCGCTATCAAGCCGGGGGTGCGCGAAAGAACCGTGGCCGGGATAGAAATAGCGGCCATGCTAGCGGGAGGTTGCGAGCGTGTCAGCTACCCCGCGATCGTTGGCTCGGGTTTCAACTCGACGGTTCTTCATTATGCGGCAAATAGCAGGGTGATGGAACAAGGCGATGTCGTGGTGATTGATGCCGCTGGCGAGTATTCGATGTACGCAAGCGACCTCACCAGAACAATGCCGGTCGACGGACATTTCACCGCTCGGCAGAAGGAAATTTATGACATTGTACTTGGCGCGCAGTCGGCAGCACGGGACGCGTTTGTCGCCGGTAAGTCAAAAATGGGTGGCGTGGATCAGCGCGGCCCGAACGCGGAAAGCAATTTGCTGGATAAGGTGGCCTTCGACTATATCAATACGCACGGAAAGGATTTGCACGGCCAACCGTTGGGCAAATATTTCGTGCACGGGCTAGGCCATTCGGTTGGCATCGATGTGCACGATCCGTTCGATCATGAAAAGCCCTTCGTTCCTGGGTCTGTATTCACGATTGAACCCGGCATCTATATACCCGAAGAAAACCTGGGTGTGCGCATTGAAGATACGTATTACGTCAACGCTGACGGAGCGCTGGTTGACTTTGCTGCAAAGCTTCCTCATACGACGGAGGAAGTGGAAGCGGCGATGCAAGGTAAGTAGAGCTTTTCCCCGGGCTACTCTAGTGCTAAGAGATGGCCTGCATCGCTTTTCTGGCGAGACGGTCGAAGGCCTGCACGGCCAACTCCAGATGCTCGATCAGTGTGTCTTCCGCGGGGTTGTGACTTAGGCCGGCCAGCGATTGCGTGAACATCATCACCACCGGGATTCCAGCTCGCGCAACTTCTGCCGCATCGTGCAGTGGACCTGAAGGAAGGCGATGCGAGTTGCCGGCGGTTTCTCGCACGGCTTCATCGCAAAGCTCAATCAATTTTGCGTCGAAGGGGATGGGTTCGATGCTCCAGATTCTCGACCACTCCACCGTGCAACCTTCTTCGGCAGCGAAACGCTCACTGGCTTCGCGGGCTTCGGCTAACATCGACGCTAGAACGCCCGCGTCGAGATCACGCATGTCGAGGGTGGTCTCGCAGCGCCCTACAACGGCGGTTACGATACCCGGAAAAGTTTTGACGCTACCCATGGTAGCGACTGCATCGGGGTGCTTGCGCGCGATGGGGCGAATCTCGAGCGCGAGTTTCGCGGCTGCGGCCAGCGCATCTCTGCGCGTGCCCATGGGTGTGGATCCGGAATGCGCCTCCTGCCCACGAAAGGTGATCGCGTGGCGCTCCACACCCTTGGTTCCCAACACAACGGCAAGCGGTAGCTGCCTGGCTTCAAGCACCGGTCCTTGTTCGATGTGCAACTCGAGATAGGCTGCGGCGGCGCCGCGTTCGGAGGCGGAATCTCCAATCTTCTCTATATCGATATGGCATGCACGCAGGGCGTCTTCGAGGCGTATCCCGTCGCGGTCGAGACGCGCTCGATCAGCTTCGATACTATGCGTGCCGGCAAAGGCGGAGGAGCCGAACAGACTGCGGCCAAAACGGGCGCCCTCTTCATCGGCCCAATCGACCAGACGTAGGGTGACGGGCGGGCGGCCGTGAAAATCTTCGGCCAGGCCGCGCAGGACTTCAAACGCGGCAAGAACGCCAAGGGAACCATCGAGCCAGCCGCCGTTGGGCACGGAGTCGAGATGGCTGCCCAGAATAAGGGTCTGCTCGGAAGCGCCCCGCAAGGTCGTCCACGAGTTACCGGCGGCATCGAGGTGGTGTTCCACGGGCAGTTCCGCCAGCTTACTCTGAAACCAGACGCGCGCTTTGAGCCAGGTCGGTGTCCAGGCGATGCGCTGTGCTCCCTGATCGTTCCCGGTGAGCGAACGGAGCTCTTTAAGGTCAGCGACGGTCCTATGCGGGTCTACCGGCATGAGTCTCCCGATTCATTGGTTTCGGTCTTATAGACCACACTGCTCTTCAAGATAAACTCATATGCTGCGGGGTGTGCGCTTCTGCGATCGGGTTGTGTCATCGCCATCCAATAGTGTTCGGTTTTCCAGTCAAAGCGCCGAGATAAGTCGATGTCTATATGGACCATGCATGACGAGGTGACAGCAACTACTATGTGTATACGAGGCCTGGCAGTACCATAGAGTATGCAGCTTCCGGTCAATCCTCCCGTATTGCCGATGCTCGCCAAGCGAGTGAGCGCATTGCCGGAGGGTGACGAGTGGTTATTTGAACCGAAGTGGGATGGCTTTCGTGCCCTCGTATTCCGCGCCGGGGAAGAAGTCCTCATCCAGAGCCGCGATCAAAAGTCACTCAATCGGTATTTCCCCGAATTAGTCGCGGCTTTGCAGTCTCAACTGCCACCCCGCTGCGTACTGGATGGCGAGATCGTCATTGCCACCGACCATGGTCTTGACTTCGAACAGTTACAGCTACGCCTCCATCCCGCCGCGTCGAGGGTAAAGCTGTTGTCGAGGCAAACCCCGGCATCGATCGTATTTTTTGACCTGCTTTGCGTGGCAGATCGAGATCTGGTCGGTGAACCGTTCGAGAAACGGCGTGCCGAACTCGAATCGCTGCTCTCCGCTGCAGCCGCGCCCGTGCACATCACCCCGGCGACACACGATCGCTCCGTGGCGCACGATTGGTTTCTTCGCTTTGAAGGAGCAGGACTCGATGGCGTCATGGCCAAGCCGCGCGCTGGTATCTATGAACCCGATAAGCGCGTGATGCTCAAGGTGAAACATGAGCGTGACTGTGATTGCGTGGTGGCCGGTTTCCGTTGGCACAAAACCGGTGAGCCCGCCGTCGGTTCATTGCTGCTGGGCTTGTACGACGCTTCCGGCGCTCTGCAGCATGTGGGCGTTTGTGCGAGCTTTACGCTTGAGAAGCGCCGTGAACTCGCAGAGTTTCTCGCTCCCTACAGGCGGGGTGCTCTGGTTGACCACCCCTGGCGCGGTTGGGCCGATCAGGTGTCTACGGAGACCGAAGGCGCGCATCGCATGCCTGGTGGGCAGAGCCGATGGAGCCAGGGGAAAGATCTCTCGTGGGAACCTTTGCGGCCGGAGTTGGTTGTTGAGGTGACATACGAACACATGCAGGGCAGTCGATTTCGCCACATGGCGCACTTTCGCAGATGGCGCGTAGACAAGAATCCACGAGACTGTACCTATGCGCAACTCGAGACGGTTCCACCGCAAGAGTTGATGGCGATATTTTCAGCTGGCGATTAGTTCGCGTTTGCTTCGGAAGTTTTTTTCGAAGAGCGGCCTGTGGCCCGTTTTGTACGCCATTCGCGCGTAGGGTCGACGTCTGGGTCAGGCGTTTCCTGTGGAGGCCTCAGCTCTTCGGGAACATGCCGCAGGTTGACCCGAATGCGGGTCCAGGTGGAAGAAGTTCCACGCATGGAGTCAACCAGTACGTCATCCACGGCCAACAGGGCTGCCGCATCGGCGTGTTTGGCTTTCCATCGCTCCAGGCCGGCCAGCGCTGCGTCTTTTTGTGGAGAGTTTGCCACGACGATCAAATGCATCTTCGTGCGCGTTGTTTTCTTTTGAGCCGGCGGCCGGGCATGGTCCAATCGGGCGCGCGAGGGCGCCACTCGTGTTCGCTCGCCTTCCATCTTGCGGAAATGGGGCGGCCACGGTGCATCGCCCAACCCTTCGGCCTCGTCTCTGGCTGCGAGTTCGAGCAAGGCTTCGAGCGATTCTTCGAGCGGACCCTCGAGCGGACTTGGAGCAGCATCCATCTCTGCATACGGGTCGCCGATTTCCGCGAAGCGCGCCGGGACCGTCAGTACCGTAAAGTCGGCGGGTTCACAATCGGGAACTTCATGCCAGTGCAACGGAGTGGAGACGCGTGCATCGGGGAGAGGGCGCACGGAATACGCTGAGCAAGTTGTGCGATCTTTAGCGTTTTGGTTGTAGTCAAGGAAGACGCCGTGGCGCTCCTCTTTCCACCACTTCGAGCTGGCCAACTCGGGCCTGCGCCTCTCCACGGCGCGTGATAGGGCGAGCGCGGCACGGCGCACCTCGGTGAATGTCCACCGCGGTGCAATGCGTACGTTGATGTGCATGCCACGCGATCCGCTCGTTTTGGGCCAGCCGCGCAGTTCGAGCTCTTCGAGTAGCGACTTCACCTCGAGCGCAACGAGGCGTACATCGGCCCAACCGACCCCGGGCCCAGGATCGAGATCGATGCGCAATTCATCGGGGTGATCGAGATCGGCGGAGCGCACCGGGTGGGGATGGAGTTCCATGCATCCCAGGTTGACGATCCACGCGAGCCCCGCCGCATCGTCGACAACGACTTCTTCGGCTGTGCGGCCTGAAGGAAATGACAGTACGACCGTGCGCATCCATACCGGCCGGTCGCTGGGTGCGCGCTTCTGGTAAAACGCCGCGGCTTCAGCGCCGTTTACGAAGCGCTTGAGCACGATAGGACGATCGCGGATGCCGGCGAGCGCGCCAGGAGCAACCGACAGGTAGTAGCGCACGAGGTCAAGTTTCGATAGCTTGGTCTGCTTCGAGAAATACAGCTTATCGGGATGCGTGACACGCACCTCGCGCCCGTCGATCGAAAGCAGCTCTGCGGCCTCTTCTTTGCTCACGACGACAGGCTACACCTTCTACGATCCATATTTCCCGGGAGACGGAGTCAGCGCATCCCTCGGTTGAAGCGCTGTCAAACTAGACCAGCGGTATCACTTCCACCGGTGCGTCCTGCTTCTTCGCCACGTGCATCGGGTTGCGGAGCGGCCGGCCGAAGCCCTTGAACTGGACTTCCATTACGTCGCCATCCTTGAGCTCGATGCCCTGACCGAAGCTCAGGGAATGGGCGCCGAGAAAGTGGACGTGCAGATCGCCGGGGCGTCGATGAAGTTCGAACTTGAAGTGGTGATGCTCAAGGTTGCGCAGGCTGTGCGACATTTCTTCTTCGCCGCTGGCAACGGCCTGTGACCAGACGCGGGCGCCATCCCGGGTGATACTTACTGTGCCCGGCACTGCGGCAAAAGCCGGGTCGACTACGATTTCTGGTCCGACGGAGCAGGTACGCAGTTTAGAGCCCGCGAGATTGAGGTAGTTTTTCTTCTCGAAGCGATGATCAGAAAATTCGTTGCCCTGCGCCATGCCGAGACGATAGGGTTTGCCGCCCGGTCCGATCACGTAGATCACGGCAATCTCGGCTTCTTCACCGCCGTCCTCACCATACGAGGGAACAAGGAGCGGCTCGCCTTGCGCACGCAAGATCGTGCCATCGCCTTTCCAGAACCACTCCGGAGGGGTGCCGATTTGGCCCGCAGCAGGTTTGCCGCCTTCCACGCCCCATTGGAACATCTTCATGCTGTCGGTGAGTTCCTGCTCTTCGACCTTGTGCATCGAGGCCCGGTCGCGTGCGCTGCCCAGGTGGGTCAGGCCAGTGCCCGAAACCATGCAGCGCGCTTCTTCCTGCGGGTGGTCGACCGGAGACATGAGTTTCCACTGCGAGTTGCCGTCGTAGACCTCGTCATAGTCCACGGTCTCTTCAGTCAAATGACTCTTCGCAATGCTTGTCAGCTTGCCGCCGGCGGCAATCGCCGCCAAGGCGAGCGAATACATCGAATCGAAATCGCGCAAGAAGCGCAGTTTTGGTTCTTCGACTAAGGCCACACGGCGCACGCCGCCCGCTTTCAATTGCACAAATCGCATCTTGCCCCCACTTTCCCGATTATTTTGCATCGTTTCAGTTGCGCTTACCAGACCACGGTCATTGCGAAAATGCTCTAAGGCTCCCCGTTCCAGTCACAAGTCACCGTGCGGCCGGTCTGACTGCTCTCCACGGCCATTTCCAACACGCGCATCGTTTTCCACGCTTGCAGGGGCGTTACCTCGAGGGTCGCGTTGCCATGCAGCGCGTCGCGCAGGTTGATGTAGTAGCCCCGGTAATCTCCCGGCTCAGTCGGAATCCGCGTGCTGACTGCGTCCCCGCCCTCATCCGTAACCAGGGTGCCCCATTGCTCCGGGCTGTCCACGCCCCAGGGTTTCGACGAAAACATATCACCGGCCAGCAGGTGAGCTTCCTGCGGATCGATGCCGAATTTGCGAAAGGTTCCACGCGTGCCGTTGAGGGTGAAGCGGGCTCCCGGGGAGCGTGCGAGGCAGGTGGAGTGGAGCCATACGCTGAGCCCCGCAGCCGCGGATGGAGGGGACGGCGCTTGGGTCGGAGAAGCCTGGTTCAGAGAAGCAGGATATTGCAGATAGAGGTCGAAGGCATCGTCGCTACGAGCGCCTTCGCGCTCCATGCGCACACTGGCCCAGACCGATTGGGGTACTCCGAAAAGCACCAGAGCCTGATCCACCAGGTGCGACCCCAGATCGAACAAGACCCCTCCCCCCAGGCCGCCATTTTCCCGCCAGGCGTGCAGCCGGGGTAGCAGGCGAAACCGGTCGTATCGCGACTGAAAACTGACCAGCCGCCCGAGGCGGTCCGCGTCGAGGAGCTTGCGGACGGTCTGGAAGTCGCCGTCAAATCGCCGGCTTTGGTAGACGCTCAGCAGCCGCCGCTGGGACCGGGCGAGCTGGATCAGTTCGCCCGCCTCGGCCGAAGTGAGCGCAAAGGGCTTGTCGATGACTACATCGCGGCCTGCCAGCAGGCATTGCCGCGCAATAGGGAAGTGGGTGGCATTCGGTGTAGCGACGATCACGAGCTGGATGCTCGCGTCTTCGAGCAGGGCATCGACAGAAGGAACGATCTTGACGTGCGGAAAGGTTTCCCCCGCGGCTGTACCGCTGCGCTGCACAATAGCCGCCAATTCCAGTCCTTCGACCGCCTCCACCACGTGCGAGTGAAAGATGCGTCCCGCAAACCCGAAGCCGACCAGTCCCACCCGTATGCATTTCATTGAATCCTTCGGCGCTCCTATGAGTCTTTATACGTGAAGGGTTTGCTGTCTGCCGGTGGTGCAAACAGGTACTTTAGCGAGTACCGCCGGGTTACCCACGGTGTGGGTCCCATGCTTGACAAATGGTTGGGAACAAAAGAGTATTGAACCTGATGAAGAGTATTCACTATCCCGCTGGCTGTTGTTGCTGTGACAGGTGTTGTCCCTTGTCATTGCCGAGCAGCGGGTGTGAGTTTTTGTAGCCAGGTCGTAGGAGTTTCCTACCAGGCTTTCGCATAACTCAGACAAGTATCAACAACCGCTGCCAGCCTCTGGCGAGCGGTTTTTTATTGCATAGAACCAATGGAGAAGGGAGGAGCTAAAGTGTCGAGCCTGGAAACCCCAACATTGCAGGCGGGTGTCGCGCCGAAGCTGAGCCATCTCCAGATGCTGGAGGCGGAGAGCATCCACATTTTCCGCGAGGTTGCGGCTGAGTTCGAGAAGCCGGTCATGCTCTACTCCATCGGCAAAGATTCATCCGTAATGCTGCGGCTGGCGCAGAAGGCGTTCTATCCCGGGCCGATTCCTTTTCCTCTCCTGCACGTGGATACCAGCTACAAGTTCAAGGAAATGATCGCGTTCCGCGATGAGTACACCAAGGAACTGGGCGTTGAGCTGCTGGTATGGCGGAATGAGGAAGCTCTGGCTGCCGGGGCCAACCCGGTTGCGCTTGGAACCCGCCGCTGCTGCGGACTGCTGAAGACGACGGCACTGCTCGATGGTCTGCGTACCCATGGTTTCGACGCAGCCTTCGGAGGAGCCCGCCGGGATGAAGAAAAATCCCGCGCCAAGGAGCGCATTTTTTCCTTTCGCGACGGAGCCGGACAATGGGACCCCAAGAACCAGCGTCCCGAGCTATGGAACCTCTATAACGCGCGGGTGAACCCGGGTGAAAGTATCCGCGTGTTTCCCCTGTCGAATTGGACGGAGTTAGACGTGTGGCATTACATCCACCTGGAGAACATTCCGGTGGTGCCGCTCTACTTCGCGAAGGAACGGCGCATGCTGGTGCGCGGCGACAGTCTGATTCCCGTCGAGCAGTCGTTTGTGCAGAGCCTGCCGGGTGAAGAGCAATGGGTGAAGAGCCGCCTGCGTTCGCTGGGCTGCAGCCCTTGCACGGGCGCTATTCGCTCCGACGCCGACACGATTCCTAAAATTATTGCCGAGCTGGTTGCGTTCCGCTCTTCTGAGCGTGCAAACCGCGTGATCGACCATGATCAGGATGGCTCGATGGAGTTGAAGAAGCGGGAGGGCTACTTCTAAATGCCGCTCTCACTCGATCCCGCATCCGGCCCTGTTGAGATGGAAGATGTTTTTTCGATGGAGGAGTTTCTCGCCGCGGAGCAGGCCAAAGACCTGGTGCGCTTCAGCACGGCGGGCAGCGTCGACGATGGCAAATCAACCCTGATTGGCCGTTTGCTCTACGATTCACAGAACGTCTACGAAGATCATGTGCGCGCAGTCACCAAGGCGGCCAGCACCAATGTCGCGGCTGCGATTGATTTTGCTCAGCTTACCGATGGACTGCGCGCCGAGCGCGAGCAGGGCATCACGATCGACGTGGCCTATCGCTACTTTTCCACGTCGCATCGCAAATTCATCATTGCCGACACGCCGGGGCACGAGCAATACACGCGCAACATGGCGACCGGTGCATCGACCGCGGATGTGGCCATCATTCTGGTCGACGCTCGCAAGGGCATTCTTACGCAGTCGCGCCGGCATGCCTATATCGCTTCGCTGCTGGGCACCAGGCATGTCGTTGCCGCCGTCAACAAAATGGACTTGGTGGACTATTCGCAAGAAGCCTTCTTGGCGCTCGAGCGCGATCTCGAGCAGCTTGCAGAGAAGCTGGGTATCACCGGCCTTCGTTCCATCCCGGTGAGCGCGCTGCACGGCGACAATGTAGTCGATCGCGGTGAGAACATGCCCTGGTACGAGGGCCCGACGCTGCTTGAGTATCTTGAGACGGTTCCTACTGGTCTGGACGTCGCGGGCGCTCCATTCCGTCTGCCGGTGCAGCGCGTTATCCGGCCCAATCAGGACTATCGCGGCTTTGCCGGGCAAATCGCTTCAGGCTCTGTTTGGCCTGGCGATCGGGTGGTCGCACTGCCGTCCGGCAAGTCGAGCCGGGTAAAGAGCATCACCACCTTTGACGGCGATCTGGCACGCGCAGTCGCGCCTATGTCGATCGCGATCACGCTCGAAGACGAACTCGATATCAGCCGCGGAGAAATGCTTGCCGCCGCGCACCAGCCTCCTTCCGTCGCAAGCAATTTTTCTGCTTCGGTCGTGTGGATGAACGCGGAGCCGCTGGACACCGGCAAGAGCTATCTGCTGAAGCACACCTCGCAGACGGTGAAGGCCAGGGTGAAAGTGGTGCGGCATCGCGTCAACATGCAGACGCTTGAGCAGGAACCGGCAGCAACGCTTGAACTCAACAGCATCGGCCTGGTCGAAGTGGAAACGACACGCCCTTTGTTTTTGGATCCGTATACGGAGCAGCGAGCAACCGGCAGCTTTATCCTGATCGATGCGGTATCGCACGCAACCGTAGCCGCCGGCATGGTGCGGGAGGTATTAGGCGGCGGCTCCGCCGAGCTGAGCAGCCCAGTACGTGCCATAGCGGCCATCGCGGTGCGCAATCCCGATTTGCTCCGGCTCCTCGAGGCGAGCCTGCTCGATGCTGGTGTCGACGTGGTACGCATGCGAACTGGTAAGAGCGATTTGCTACAGCGACTATTGCAGGCAAGAGTGGTTGTTCTTGTCGAAGCGGAAGGCCAGCCGGAGTTCACCGGCGAAGTCTCGGTTTCATTGCCGGTTACGTCGTCAGGACAAATTGGTTCCGTGGCGCTCTCCTTCGAGCCGCTCCTTGGATTGCCGGCCGAGCCAGCGCTCGCGCTTGCTTTGGTGTTGCATGCACTCGCACAAAGGAACGTCGTTCCAGCTGCCGAAGGGAGCAACGCATGAGTACTCCAACACAAGTAGCTGTTACGAATGAAGCGGCACTGCAGCAGAAAATCACTGAGGCGCGCAGCTTGGTGCGTCAGCAGATCGCGTCTGCTCGTGTAGAAGAGATTTGCGTCACCAGCAGCTTTCAGGCGGAAGACATGGCTGTGGTGCACCTGGTGCGGGAAGTGCTTCCGGATGTGCCGGTCATCTTTCTTGACACCGGATACCATTTCGCCGAGACCTACGAGTATCGCGATCGCCTGGCGAATGAATGGCATCTAAACCTGGTGAATGTGCTGCCGGAACTCACCGTGGCAGAGCAGGAGTCGAAGTTCGGCATACTGAACCAGACTGCGCCCGATCGCTGCTGCGGCATGCGCAAGGTAGGCCCGCTGTTTGCTTCGCTGGCGCCGTATCGCTTGTGGTTTACCGGGCTGCGGCGTGAGCAGGCAAAGACGCGCGCCAACCTGCAGACGGTGGATACGTTCGCGCTGCCGTCAGGCAAGCAGTTGCAGAAGATAAGCCCTCTGGCCGATTGGTCCACACGGGATGTGTGGTTTTATGCGGAGCAGCATGGCATTCCGCTGCTGTCGCTTTACGACAAGGGCTATACGAGTATTGGGTGCGAACCTTGCACCAGTCTTCCTTTCGATCCCAGTGACCCGCGTTCCGGCCGCTGGGGCGGCCGCAAGCAGGAATGCGGTATCCACGTGCAACCGGAATAAGAAGAGAGAAGCCATGCTGCAGCTTGTCATCGGATTTTTCATCGCATTGGTGATCGCTTTGACTGGCGTGGGCGCGGGCGTGCTCACGGCGCCGCTGCTGATCCTCTTTCTCCATGTACCGGTGGAAATCGCGGTGAGTACTGCGCTGGCCTACGCGGCGATCGTCAAGGTGATCGTGGTGCCGTTCCAGGTCGTACGTAAGCAGGTTTCGTATCCTGTTTTGCTGTGGATGTTAGTGGGGGGCATACCTGGGGTGATCCTGGGCTCGCTCTTCTTCAAGCACATCACCACCTACGGGCCCAAGTCGGTGCTCTATGTCGTGCTGGGCGGGATCATCATTTTTACATCCAGTTGGCAGATCTATCGGCACTTTTGGCCCGATGCCATTCCCCGTCCGAAGACAAACCGCCCGAAATGGATAGCGTTTATCACGTTGCCAATTGCGGCTGAGGTCGGGTTTTCTTCCTCGGGCGCCGGGGCGTTGGGCACGGTCGCGCTACTCAGTCTCACATCTCTTTCCGCAGCCCAGGTGGTCGGCACTGACCTTACGTTTGGCCTGGCTCTTTCGGTCGTGGGTACGGGAGTGCACATGATCGGCGGCGTCTATGATGGCGCTCTCTTGTGGAAGCTCGGAATGGGTGGAGTGCTCGGAGCGATCGCCGGCAGTGGTGTAGCACCTCGCATTCCCAACCGTCAGTTGCGGTTCGCGCTTTCGCTATGGCTGCTGTTTATCGGCTGCCAGTTTGTGTATCACGCAGCGTTCCAGCACTAATGGTGTGTCTCACGCAGATGATCGTTTATCCCTTTTGAAGGGTACGGGCTACCTTGCCGCAGCGAGCATTGGCCCCGTACGTACCCCCCTGCAATGAATCCGCCTTTAAAGCCCTAGCCCGGATATCTCACAGGCGGATTGTCGATTTGGGTGATTCGGGAAGCAGGAAATAGCTGGAAAGGCCGTCTTTTCTGTGTCATAACTACGTTATCGAAGCGAGTTGTGACTGCGGAAAGGGCGGCCTCTCACATGACAGAGTGTAATCAAGAAGTCTTCTCGTTTGCATCACATTTTTCGCGCCGGGTGGAGGCCAGTTTCACAGCCGGTCAGGTATCGACCGACGGCGGAGCGTTGTTGTTGCGTCAGGCCGATGTCAAGATCGGTATGCTGAAGCGGGTAGCGTCTTGTTTCACCGACCGGCGGTCGCCGCTGCTGGTTCAACACCAGCTATCGGAGATGCTTTCGCAGCGCATCTACGGGCTGGCGCTGGGCTACGAGGACCTTTGCGATCATGAGCAGTTGCGCCACGATCCGCTGCTGGCGGTGCTGTCGGGCCAGCGCAAGTTGGAAGATCCCTTGGCCGGCAAAAGCACGCTGAACCGGTTGGAACTTCCCGGCGGCAGCAAGCGTTATCACAAGATCGATTACGCGCCGGCGAAGATCGACGCGCTGTTGTGCGATCTGTTCATCGAGTCGCACGGCGAAGCGCCCGAGCAGATCGTTCTCGACCTGGATGCCACCGACATCCCGCTGCACGGTCATCAGCCGGAGCGGTTCTTTCATGGTTACTACGACAGCTACTGCTACTTGCCGCTCTACATTTTCGCCGGCGATCAACTGTTGTGTGCACGGCTCAGGCCGGCCAACATCGACGGAGCGGCTGGTGCGCTCGATGAAGTCAAGCGCATCGTGGCCCAGTTGCGCTCCATCTGGCCCAAGGTGCGCATCGTGCTGCGCGGCGACTCGGGCTTCTGTCGCGAGGAACTGATGGCCTGGTGCGAGGCCGCAGAGAACCAGGTAGACTTCCTGTTCGGTCTGGCGCGCAACAGCCGGCTGCAGAAGATCATCGGCAAGCAGATGCACGAGGCCAAGCTGCTGCACACCGAGACTGGTAAGCCAGCGCGTGTGTTTACCGAGTTCGACTATCAAACGCGCAACAGCTGGGCGCGGGCGAGGCGGGTAGTGGCCAAGGCCGAGTATCTGGACAAGGGCGAAAACCCACGCTTCGTGGTTACTTCACTCGGCACCGGCGAGTGGGCGGCGCGCCAGCTGTACGAGCAGTTCTACTGCCAGCGCGGTGAGATGGAGAATCGTATCAAGGAGCAGATGTGCCTGTTCGCCTATCGTCTCTCGACGGAAGAAATGAAGGGCAATCAGCTGCGGCTGTACCTGTCGGCGCTGGCTTATACGCTGGTTGAAGCGCTCAGGCGGCTGGGGCTGAAGGGAACCGAGTGGGCTCAGGCGCAGGTGGACACGATCCGGCTCAAGCTGTTCAAAATCGGTGCCCTGGTACGCATCAGCGCCCGGCGCGTGTGGCTGGAACTCAGTTCCACCTATCCGTGGAAACATATCTACGCTCGGGCCTTCGACGCGCTGCGCTGCTGAGCGTCTCCACCCCGGCCCAACAACTTTTCCACACAAACCCAACCGGCGGCCTGGCGTAGCCATGCGGCAAATCCGACTTCGATCTGCCATCAGCCTCCCCGCACACTTGCCGAACCTATCGCCAAGCCGATTTCAACCCGGTCGATGGCTCTTCCCACATGCTTCGCGCCGCCGACCGACAGCAAATCACGACCCTGTGAGAAATCGCGGCTAGAGCAGCTAACCCCGGCGAAAGGAGACGAGCAGCCTCGCCGCGACGAAACAGCCCCGCACCTGCCCCGGCGTAGCCGTGGGAGGGACGACTGAAAACTTCCCAGGATGCAATCCTGCTCTTACCGGCCCACTGTAATGCTCACTCAGCCGGGTGGGCGGATTCAAGGGTCAAGCGCCGGGTGCCCCATATCTCGCTTCTTTTTGCGAGATGTGGGGGGCGGCCGTTGGCCGCCCTCTTAAACCCCAAGAAAAATGCCAGAAGCAGAACGACGAATCTAGAGTTCGCGTAAACTCCGCTTCAAATCCACCCGCAGCGAGCAGCCTCGCCGCAGCGAGCAGCCTCGCCGCAGCGAGCAGCCTCGCCGCAGCGAGCATTGCCGAACAAAATACACGATGGTATTTATCGCGGACTACACTCGCTGCGGTGAGGCAAGCCATCGCCCAACTTAAGTGAGGCGCCAAAGATAAGTGGGGATAGACCTACGTATCCAGCCTGAACTTGCTCTCAGCCAGACGAAACATCGGGCGCCAGACGAGACGATTCACCGTCACGACCATCAGCGACATGATGATGGTAGCGAGCAAAAGAATCGAAAACTGGCCGTGATCACTGGCCGCGCTGATTTGTGCGCCTAGCCCCAAGGTCTGCAGAGTGTGATCTTTGAGGTGGAAATATTCAGCGATGATGCTGGCATTCCACGCTCCGCCTGAGGCCGTGACCAGGCCGGTTACCAGGTAAGGAAAAATCCCGGGTAGAATCACAACCTTCCAGCGCTGCCAGCGAGAAAAGTGGAACAAGCTCGCGACCTCTTTCAAGTCAGAAGGTATGGCGGAAGCACCCGCAATCACATTGAACAGGATGTACCACTGGGTGCCCAGCAACATCAGCGCGATGGACCCAATGCCCAATCCGCCGCCCCAGCGAACCAGTGCGAGCAGCAGGATAGGGAAGATCGCCGTGGCGGGATAGGATGCGGCAATCTGCGCCAGGGGCTGCGCGATGCGCGCCAAACGAGGATGAAAGCCGATGGCGACTCCTGCGGGAATCGTCCACGCCGAAGCGATCAGTAACGCCGCATTGACCCGGACAAAGGTGGCCACTGCTCCCTTTAAAAGCTCCACGACCTCTGGACCTTGTACATGGCGCAGTAACTCGAGTGCTCGGAATGCGGCGAAGACGACCAGCAACACTGCCGAGGCAATCAGCACCGCGGCGGCTAATCGAGACTGTTTACGAGGCTCGTGCGTGGGGCGCGCGATGAAACTCTGCTGCCTGCGCCGTGCAATGGCCCCGTAGATGCGTTCGCTTGCAGGAGCAAACGTCACCTCTCTTAGCCAACCCAGCGCATTCGAGTGCCGTATTGCGTAGAGAATGGGCGACGTCTTGCGGCTGGTGCTCTCTCCCTGTTCGAACTTGAATTTGTCGGCCCACGCAATCACAGGCCGCCAAACCAGTTGATCGGTCGCCACGATGATGAGGATCATGGTCAGCGAACCCCAAAGCATGCCGTGCGTATCGCCCGTGCTGGCCGCGGTTTGCAGAAATGAGCCCAGGCCGGGCAGACGAAAGTCGCGGTCGCCCAGCACGAACATTTCGCAGGCCATCAGGAAAAACCATCCGCCTGCCACCGACACCATGGAGTTCCACACCAACCCGATGGCGGAGTAGGGCAGCTCCAACTGCCAGAAGCGTTGCCATGCGGAAAAGCGGAAGACATTGGAAGCCTCGCGCAGCTCACGAGGCAGGCTTTTGAGCGAGGAGTAGAAGCTGAAAGCCATGTTCCACACCTGCCCGGTAAAGATGAGCACAATCGCTCCCAACTCAATGCCCAATTGGCGGCCGGGAATCAGAGACACCATGGCGAGCATCACGCTGGGCAGAAAACTCAACACCGGAATCGATTGCAGGATATCGAGCATGGCGATCATGAACGATTCTGCGCGTGGATTGTAAGCGGCGATATAGCCGTAGCCGACGGCGAAGATGAGACTTAGAACGTAAGCGAAGAAAATGCGCACTACGGAATAGAACGCGTAAAGCGGCAGCATTTTCGCGGAGTTTGAAATCGCGATGGCGGGAACCGGCTGGCCCATCCAGTATTGCGCGATGCGCAGCACCGCATAAAACAGGGCAAGTCCGCAGGCGGCAACACTCAGGTCAAGAAAGAAAGGCCAGGTCCGCTCCAGTACCAGGGAACGCGAAAGGGTGGGCGAGCGAGAGACCCGTGGCGAGCTCATTCGGCCTGTGCCTCTTCTTCCACAGCTTCTGGAGATTCTTCCTGCTCGGGCAAGATGAACCGCCGGCGCGAGGCATCGAAATCAAACAGTTCGGCATAGCGGCCCCAACTGATGGCCGTTTCCAACTGCCGCAGCGTTTCCTCTGCGCTGAACTGCTCGTCAAGCATGTCGAGAAAGAACTCTTCAGGTACGGAGTGGTCTGACTTGGTATCGAGCGCGCGGGTAATCTGTCGCAGCAGCAGTACGTTTTCAACCGCAGCCTTACGAAACAGTTCCTTCTGCCGCAAAATCTCTGACTCGGCATATTCCCGACCCGCCGGAGTGATGGCCGCATCGCCCTCTTCCACTTTGAGGAAACAAAGCAACTGCGCAGCATCCACAATCGGCAGCAGGTCATCGATTTCAAACGCCAGGTCGTCGGCCAGGCGATAGATGTCTGCTCTGCCTTGATAGTCGATGAGCAACTCAAGCAAACCGGCAATGCCGCCGGGGCGCGCGTGGGGCAGCATCTGATAGTGCATTTGCCGCTGATCGCGGGCCGCGAGCCGGTGGGGAACGGCCGCGGGCGCCACATCCGGCCGGGTCAGCACCTTGTAAATGTAGTCGACAAGTTGCGTGAAGGTCGCGCTCTTGCGATCGCGAGGTTGACTCAGGCCGACAGGGAAGTCCACCCGCACGTGGCCCGGGTTACGACCCAGGACGATGATGCGGTCGGCAAGCAGAAGCGCCTCTTCAATATTGTGAGTCACCAGGAAAATGGACTGCGTCGGAATCGTTTTCTTATGCCACAGCTCCAGCAGTTCGCTGCGCAGGTTCTCCGCGGTCAGCACGTCGAGGGCGGAGAAGGGTTCATCCATAAACAGCACTTCGGGTTGTACCACCAGGGCGCGGGCGAAGCCGACCCGTTGCCGCATTCCGCCGGAGAGTTCTTTGGGGTAGGCAGCCTGAAAACCGTCGAGACCGACGGTATCCAGAATCTTGAGACTTTGCTCTCGCCTGTGTTCACTGCTGAGGCCGCGCGCGATGAGCGGAGCTTCCACGTTCTCGAGCACAGTCAGCCAGGGGAAAAGAGCAAAGCTTTGGAAGACGATGCCCACATTGGCCTGGGCTTGCATAATCGGCTTGCCATGCCAAAAAACCTCACCCGCTGAAGGCTGGGAGAGGCCGGCCAGCATGCGCAACAACGTCGACTTGCCGGAACCGGAGGGGCCAAGCAGTGCGACGATCTCGCCTTGCACAATTTCCAGGTCGGTAGGCGCGATAACCTGGATGCGGTTCTCGCTCGGTTGGGCGTAATACTTCTCTACCTGCTGGGCACGAATGATCGGTTCAGCCATCGGGAAACGTCCAACGAATAGAAATCTGAGGTCAGGTTAATCTTATATGGAGAATGGACGCCGGGGTTTGCTGCTGCCTGCTCGGCTGCTAGTCAAGCAGGCAGGCTTGGGTGGCGCCGCCGCCCGAACCAAAGGCACCCCACAACGCGAACCGCTAGAACTGCATCTGATCGAAAAAGCGTATGATGCGAATAATTCCGCCCGGTTTGGGCGATTTCTGACGCAGAAGTGGAGCGATTAACCGCTTCGCGTCGTCTACTAGGAGCAAATGAGCGATCAACAAGTAAAGCCAAAGGTGCTGGTAGCCGATGACGAACGCGTCATCGCAGACACGCTGGCCATCATTCTGAACCAAAGCGGATTTGAAGCTACCGCGGTTTACAACGGTGAAAAAGCCGTGGAAGCCGCGCGCCTCATCAAGCCCGACATGCTCATTTCCGATGTCATCATGACCGACATGAATGGCATTGACGCCGCCATCACCATCCGTACCATGCTGCCATCCTGCAAAATCCTCCTCTTTTCCGGCCAGGCCGCGACTGCGGATCTTCTTGACCGCGCGCGGGTCCAGGGTCACGAATTCGAGATTCTTGCCAAGCCCGTTCACCCACAGGACCTGCTGGCGCGGCTTCGCAGTTAGGCTGTGAGGCTCCAGTTCAGTGTTCGCTGTTCAGATGAGAGGCGGGGCTCAGAGGGTTTCACCCTCCGAGGCATTCAGTCGTCCTGCGGGACTTGATCCCGTTGCGTATCTAAACCCAGGACTACGTCCTGGGTTACTTTCAGCCGCCCCTTCCCACGGCTACGCTGGGGCAGGGCGGGGCTGTTCAGTTGTAGGTGCAGGTGTTCTTTAACGGAACACCTGCGTCCAGGGAATATTCTTTCCTTACTCCCTTCTTGAAAGTGCGTTACCAGCCCACAGTCGTTGCGAAAATGCTTCAATTTCGGGTTAGCAGAGCCCAAACGCTCAGTTTCCGACCTAAAACACCAACTAACACTTTTTCAAATGAAAGGTTTGTTAAAGCAGCTGTTCGCGTTATAATCCGGCGAACGGTCTTTTCTCCCCCCGTAGCATCCAGGCCCCCAAAACCTAGCTCCGTCACCGTAACGATAGCCGATGCCGGAATACGTTCTTGACTCGAATTCGCGGGAGGCCTATCTATGGCGTCTAGGCGTTCGATGCTCTTGTTCTTGCTGTTCCTTTCGATGCCGGGGTTTGCGGCCGTCACTGTGACGAGCCCTTTGAACAATGCCACGGTCACCTCGCCTGTCCAATACGCGGCGACGTCAAGCACAGCCACTTGCACGAAGGGTGTGGCGACCATGGGTATCTACGTAAATAATCAGAAGCTTTATGTTTCTAAAGGGTCAACGCTCAGTTACGCCCTCGCTCTTAGCCCAGGTAAGTATCAGACAGTGGTGGAAGAATGGGATTATTGCGGGGGCGCCAGCGTAGCTCACGTTGCCATCACCGTACCCACTCAGACGACTCCGCCCCCAGTCACCATGGGTGTTTCCGTGACCTCGCCTCTCAATAACAGCACCGTTACTTCGCCGGTAAATTTTGTAGCTACCGCTGCGACGAGCACTTGCTCCAAAGGTGTAGCCTCCATGGGTATTTACGTGAACAACGTAAAGGACTACGTGGTAAGCGGCACAAAAATGAATACGTCGCTCACCCTCGCCAATGGCACGCAGCACATTACCGTGGAAGAGTGGGACAAGTGCGGTGGCGCCGCCTTCACGCACCTCACCCTCACCGTGGCGGCAAAAGCATCGGCAGCGGTGAACATCACCGCCAACCCAACCTCGATCAGCAGCGGTGGTTCTTCCACTTTGACGGTGAGCGCAAGCAACGCCACTCAGGTGAGCATCGCCGGATCTGACAGCAGCACATACACGTTGCCATCAACTGGTGGCACACAAACGGTCCATCCCACGACAACCACCATCTACACTGTGACCGCGACCGGTACTTCAGGCAACGCTACAGCGGCCACCACCGTGACGGTTGCAGCCAGGACGCTCAGCTCGATTGCGGTTACACCTGCAGGCGCGAGCCTCGCGGTGGGAGCTACTCAGCAGTTCACTGCAACGGGAACCTATAGCGATAGCTCCACGTCCAATGTGAGCGCCTCGGCAAGCTGGACTTCGGGCACTCCAGGTGTGGCCACCATTACGTCCGCTGGGCTCGCTACTGCCGTCGCATCGGGATCTACCCAGATCACCGCGACACTGAACAGTATCAGTGGCAGTACTTCGCTTGCTGTGACCCAACCTTCGACCTCTGGAGTGAATGTGCCTACCTGGCACTTTGACGCACAGCGTAGCGGGTTGAATGCCAATGAGCAATCGTTGTCGCCTGCAAACGTATCCCCGCAAACCTTCGGAAAGCTCTTTTCGTATCTGGTCGATGGCTATGTGTACGGTGAGCCTCTGCTGGTTTCGGGTCTGACCGTGAACGGGGCGCCACACAACGTGGTTTTCGTGGCTACGGAGTATGACAGCGTGTACGCCTTCGACGCGGACAATTATGGTGACGGTTCTCCGCTCTGGCAGGTTTCTCTGCTGCGATCCGGCGAGACGCCACAGATCGCGGGTGCTGACGTCAAGCCCTTTCAGGGAGTGACCTCAACCCCGGTGATCGATCCCAAGACGAACACGATGTATGTGGTGTCGGCGCAGACCCCATCGAGCGGTAACTCGACCTTCCGCCTGAGCGCACTCGACATCACCACCGGGGCTCAGAAGTTCGGCGGTCCGGTAACGATACAGGCTTCCGTCCCGGGGACGGGAAGTGCTTCGGTCAATGGCGTTGATAGCCTCAATACATCCTGCGTTCAGCGCACGGCTCTGCTGCTAGCCAACGGCACGGTCTATATGGGCTTCAGCCATTGCCACAGCGGATGGCTGTTGGCCTATGACGCACAGTCTCTGTCGCCGGCGGGAGTGTTCGATGTAAGTCCTAACCTTGACGGCGAAGGCCAGTTTGCGAGTGCGGGCGGCATCTGGATGGGCGGCGGCGGCCCGGTAGCAGATAGTGCAGGAAACATCTATGTCACGACGGGAAATGGGCCGTGGGACGGGAAGACCGCATTCTCCGACTCCATATTGAAGTTCGACTCCAAACTCAATCGGCTCGACTATTTCACGCCGAATGCCTACCAATACATGGACTGTGCTGATGCCGATCTGGCGGCGGGGGGATTGATGCTCATCCCGGGAACAACACAATTGCTCGCAGGAGGGAAGACGGGCAAGCTTTATATGGTGAGCACGTCGAATCTCGGTCAGGAAACGGCGAATGACACGGGTGCTACGCAGACATTGTGGTTTGAACCGTCGTTGAGTGCTCCCTACACGTCCACCTGCACAGATAGCGGCGGTGTTGAAACCACACAAATCAATTCTTTTGAAATCTTCGGTACGGCAGCATACTTCAACGGATCGGTGTACCTGGGGGTGACTCCTACCTCCTCGACGGCTCCGGCGGGTATCGGGCAGTTTACCTACTCCGGAGGGACACTCACGCCGAAGGCCTATACCTCGCAGAGCATCCAGCAGAATAATCGCGGCACCACGCCGTTCCTCTCAGCTAACGGCAATACGAACGGCGTTATGTGGATGATCGATGCGGGGCAGCCGCTTGGGAGTCCAGAGCCCCCAACCAATGCCACCTTGCGGGCGTACGATGCGACTAATCTTGCCGATCAACTCTATAACAGTGGACAGAATTCCGCCGATACACCGGGGTACGGGATCAAGTTTTCTTCCCCGATTGTGGCCAACGGAAAGGTGTATATCAATACAGGCCATGACCTTGTGACCGCGACAAAACCCCAGGGGGAATTGGATGTTTACGGTCTGAAGTAGGAAGCAGCCGAGCAGGGACGGCTGAACATCATACCCCAATCGTTACGGCAACAACCCGAACACCGCCACGCTGTTTGGTGTCCCAACATACACCCGGCCGTTAGCAATCATGGGTGGAACATATTTGTTGAAGGTAAAGTAATCGCGATTGTTCGGCGCCTGGTTACTGTCATACAACTCGTTCGGAATGTTACTGGTGTCATAGGCATGTAAGACGCCGGCGCCATTCTGTGTCTCTACGGCCCAGATGATACTGTTCTGGGCTCCGCTTGAACTCACGACCGGGGTTGCGCCGGGATACGCGAAGGTATTCGCTGATTGTGCCGCGGGCGTTGTGGCCAGCCGCGCATGGGTGATGGGGAAGGCCTTCAGATGATCGCCGTTGCCCGCATAGTAGACGGTGTTGTTAGCGAACGCCGGCATCGACCATGCGCCCCCGCTCAGTGCGTTCGGCAATTCCTGATACAGTGCGTTGTTGTTGCTTTGATTGAACTTACCCATATTGTCGCGATCCACAATATAGATGTTGTTATCCTTGCCTGCGCCCACTGCCAGATGGCGAGTCGCTCCATTCGCATCTGTCAGGTCAGGCAAGAGCATGGCTCCACCCGAACCCAGGTCCTGGTCAGAATCGCTTTCAGACTGCCCATTGTAGGCGGCAAAGTAATCGGCTGGCGCAAGAGCGCCGCCGGCTGTGGATACCTTGAGGAAAGTGTTGCCGAAGTCCCCACTCGACGGAAAGCCGCTTGCGTTCAACGTCGCATCGAATGTGCCGTTGGCATCGAGAAAGAAGATGTTGCCTTGCGTATCACCCACTAGACCGGCGCCGCTCATCCAGATTGAGCCTTCACCGTTGCCGAAGTGAGGCGTCGAAGGACCATTGGGCGTCACATTCAGCACGCTGGTCTGCTGCAATGTCGTTTCGCTGTATGCCATGACCCAGCCGGTATAGGGGTCATCGTCGCAGTGCGAAGTCCACGCCATGTAGATATGGCTATTCATTAACAACAGGCCTACGCGTTCCGCATATTGTCCCGGATTGAATACCTGCTGGCCATTGGTGGAGCCATACCCGTTGCCGGGGAAGGTTGCCTGTATCTCAGAAGGACTGCCCGATAATTCGGCTCCCGTTGACAGGTCCAATGCATGCAACCGCTGGTGATATTCACTGCTTGCGTCCTTTGACGTGGCAACAAAAAAGACGGCGCCATTCTGCCCATAACTCCGGTCGATGACCGGCGTATCGGTGATGCCGATCTCCGGCGAGATCTGGCCGCAGCCGTGATCGTCACTGGTTGTTTCGTTGGCGAGCAGGGAACTCACCTTCCAGAGTTGTGTTCCTGCGTCCGCATCAAAGGCGTAAGCACTGCCGTGTTCTGTAACGGCAATAAGCACGTTATGGGTTTGCCCGGCGATCGAAAGCGAACTGACATAGAGCGGTTGCCCGTCTACCTTGCCATCCACCGGGAGCTCCCACAGCTTGCCGAACGAGGTTGAGTTTACATTTTTTGGAGTGAGCGCCGTTTCCGATGAGTACCACCCATCGCGGGCGTTGTCATTGTGGTAGGTGATCACGTTGACTCCGGCCGAGGCGGCTACCGTCAGGGCGAGCGTCGCGCTATGGCTTAACGAACCCGAGGCGCCGGTAAAGACTACGCTGGCGCTTCCCGGCTGGGCCGTGTTTCCCGCGGTCAGGGTGACGGTCTGTGGAGTACCGGGCGTAACCGTGGGCGATGCAGGAGAAGCGGTGACTCCGGCCGGCAGGCCGGAGATGGCAATGTTTGCGGTTCCGTTGAAGCCGTTGATTGGTGTGGCAGTGAGTTGCACTGTTTGCCCCACTCCGCCCACTCCGCCTGGAGCCAGACTCAACATCGACGGGCTCACACTGAGTGAGAAATCGGGAGCGGTAGGGGCGATCACCGTCACCGTCAGCGGCACTGCATGCGTAAGTGTGCCCGAGGTTGCTGTCACGGTTGCGGTCGAAGAAGCGGCTGCCGTCCCCAGGGGCGCGGTCAGGGAAATGGTCCCCCGGCTTCCGGGGGTAAGCGTAAGGGTCGAAGGTTGGGCCGTTACACCGGAGGGAAGGCCGGCCAACGTTACCTGACTGGCGGAGGCGAACCCATTTTGTGGCGTTGCCAGAAGGGAAACCGTAACTGGCGTGCCGTTGGCAACGAGGCTCACCGTCGCGGGTGTAGCGCTGAGCGAAAAATCGGGCGGCGGCGGAGGGGCGGCCTGAATAGTAAGCGCGGCTTGGGTAGTGGCGGTTCGCCCATTTACCGTGGCTGTGAAATTTATGGTGACCGCCGCTGCGCTTGCCGACGAGCCTGCCGCAACCACAATCGGCAGAGGTACACCCGGGGAGACTACGAGGGGCGACGGAGAAATGCTGACGCCGCCGGGTAGCCCGGTCACCGAAACGGCCGTTACGCTTGCCGATGACGCCGTCAGCAGCAGTTCGGCCTTTTGTCCGCTCGCGCCGGCCGCAATTTGCAAACTGCCCGGGCTAAGGCTCAGTGCGGGCTGGCCGGAGCTACCGTTGTTGTTGCTGTGATCGCCACCACATGAGAGAAGACCCAAGATGACCAAACCATTGGCAACGGAGGAGAGGACGCGACGAAACGGATAACGTGAGCGAATCATGGCGAGCCCCCCCCGGGGATGCCCGGAGAGATGGCCGGGCAGAGTCTGTAGAACGGGATATCCGCCTGCCCGAAGTTCTCGACTGAGGAGGCGATGCCCCCATGGTACGCGTGGCAGGGCGCCGTATGGGGTTAAGTTGTCCTGCGGCATCCTGTCGAAAGTGTTATGCGGACTAGTATTACGCGGACTAGGGGTACTCTTTCGCCAGGGAATCCTCACCGGCCCCCTCCGCACGGAACAATCGAATCTTTACTAAACGTCTTTCCGGAAAGCTCGTTTTTTCCGCGCCCTGTGTGTCTGTCTGTCTCACCGCGCGCTCGTGGTTTGAGAGGATATAGGGCTGAGTCCTGGATAGCGCCGCTGTGAAAATTTTCCAGAAAATCCGGCAAACGAGGAGCATCATTTTGACACAATAAAAGCATTCTGCTATTAATCAATCGTCCCCAAAACTTGTTTTTAAGGGTTGTTCCCGCGAACAGCCTTGTACCGCCTTCGTGTGGTCGGGCCCCGTTATAGGCGGTTTTCACCTAGGGGCGTATTTGTGCGCTCATAGTCTGGTGTTGTTTGAGGTGTCGTCCTGTATCCATTGTCGTTTCGGGCTCTCGTTCCATCGAGGTCACTTTGTTCCCGCCGGGTAGAGTGCTTTTCTTCAAAGGATGTTTCAACTTCGTGCGCGTTTGCCTCCCGCGCCATCGCGAGAGCAATCGTGTGCAGGCCCGTTTTGTGATCGTAGAGTGAATCACCCCGTGGATATCCCTGTAGGCCTGGGTTCCAGAGATATTCAAGGTGAGTTCTGTTGTCTCTGTCGATTTGACTCTGCTTCGCGCAGCCCAGGGAAGGGTTAAGTATGCCAGGGATTGGCACAAGGCTTCGCGCCGTTCGGCGGCAATGGCAACTGTCATTGCGTGAAGTAGAAGAGCGGAGTCAGCGTTTTGCTCAGGAACGTGGCAACCAGTCCTACCAGGTTTCCGCCAGTTGGCTCGATCGGCTGGAGCGCGAAGAGCATGAACTTACCGTCAACAAGCTCATAGCGCTCGCGGAGATCTACAACCTCCCGACCGAACAGCTTCTGCGGTCCATGTATCCGAGCGAAACGCAGCCTGCACTTCTCAAGCAGGATTCCGGACCGAACGCCACTCTCCTGTTATCCGCTGGGCCTCTGGAAGATCAGGCTAAGTATTTGCTTCCCGATTTCGCCGAGGGGCAACAGCCCCCAAGCGAAACTACCTTGCTTGCTACCGACAGCCCTCAAATGGTTGGCCCCTACAGGCGCGGCATTATTGGCAAACGAGATCTTACGCTGGATCCCATGATTCCAGCCGGTTCTATCGTTCAGATCGACACGCAAAAGCGATCGATCTCGACTCGCAGAGACTGGACGCATGAGTTTCAGAGGCCTATCTATTTTTTGATGACTCGCGACTCGTACGTTTGCGGTTGGTGCGAGTTAGACAAGACCGGTGACTGGCTCACTCTCATTCCCCATCCTCTTTCGCCGGCGTCTAGCCGGCGGTGGCGATATCGCAAGGAGATCGAGAATCTGGGACGTGTCATCTTCGTAGCGATTCGGCTGGCGCCATAATCACGACGGCTGCACAAAGGATCATCTGAAAATGCTTTAAGCCATGTTTCCGGGAGCCATCGACGGAATGCGGAAAACTACAGAGCCTTTTGCAGGTCGACGAGCATGGCGATGTTACCTGCCTGATACAGATCAAGTACGCTGCGGGTCATGCGGTAATAGGTAACCACCGCCCTTTGAGCATAGAAGGGAAAGGACACCTGCAGATTGCCTGTCTTGGCTGCTCCTTTGAGGCGAGCGACATGCCACTCGATCTCCCTCGCGTCCTGACGCAGACGCTCGGCAATGACCAGTGCATCGGGATACCACTGCTGCAGATAGGCGGCCAGATCGACCAGCACTTCACTGTTCTTCTCGAGTAACTCGAGTCCTTCAAGACCACCCACCAAACTCCAAAGTTGCAGCGGTTCGAGGCTTGCTGCATCGGTTACCTTTGGCGCTCCTGTTTCATCCACCAGGTCGAGAGCAACCTGCTCAATGCTGTTGCGGTCGATGGAGCTGAGTCTGGCGAGTAGATCGTCCCATCGCGGCTGAGTCGAGCGAGGCCCACGGAACCAGGCATAGCCTGCGACCGACAGGAGGGCGCTGACAAAAAGCCCGACCGCACAAAGGAGGTAGATGGGATGCGTCGTCACAATTTTTCCCGTGATCGCAGAACCTGAAGATCGTAGTCCACCTGCGCCTGTAAAGTAAATAGCTTTTCGCGCACTTCGAACGGTAGCCGGCGGGGGGCAGCCTCGTCACGCCATAAGTAAAGCATCCAGTAGGCAACGCAGCCCAGGTATATTGTCATGCGCAGATGAGATATAAAGAGAAACGCCGGTATCTCGTCGCCGATGCCGAAATAGCTATGTCCGGTTTCAACCAACACGCTCACCGCGGCATAAGCTCCCACGCCCTGTGCGATTTTGGCGGCATGGGTTCTCCATGGCCGCCTTGCGATTGCTGAGAGAACCATCATAGCGACAAACATCTCGCTCATTAGCGATGCTGCGAACAGATTTCCTTTCGTGGCCAGCGATTGCATCCAGGTGTGCGCCGGCGGGCTTGCCAAGAAAGTCAGTCCACCTGCAATGGTGATGCTAAGAAGGACAATAGAGAGAGCGTATTTCCTTACTTCATGGATCCAGGTTTCCAGGGGGCGGAACACCTGAGAACTAAGTTCATATACGACGCTCAACTGCAGCAGCATATCGAGAATCGTCAGAACCCAGTAAGCCCAAAAGTACTCGTCCCTCGTGCCGTAATGCAGCACGGCGAATAAAAGTACAGACTTCACCAAGCCAAAAGTGAAAAGGGCAGTGAAGAACGGGAAGCGGTGTGCGCGGCGCCGATGCCAGAGCACATAGAGCAGCGCTAAGTTTGCTACGAAGCCAGCCGCCCAGAAGAAGTGATCCAGAGTCGTGAGGCGCATTCTGAATCCCTTCCAGGTCGGCCTGCTTCTTCGCAGACACAGCTCAAGAGTATTCTACGACACGGTCGAAGGCGCAAGCGTTCTGTTTGCGGCGCGCGGCTCTGGGTCGGTGCCAAACGGCGTGGCGAAGGCGATGAGGTTAGTGTCCGCGGCGCGTGGTTCCGGGTCGGTGCCAAAGGGGGTGGCGAAGGCGACGAGGTTAGTATCCGCGGCGCGTGGTTCCGGGTCGGTGCCAAAGGGGGTGGCGAAGGCGACGAGGTTAGTATCTGCGACGCGTGGTTCTGGGTCGGTGCCAAAGGGGGTGGCGAAGGCGACGAGGTTAGTATCCGCGGCGCGCGGTTCTGGGTCGGTGCCAAAGGGGGTGGCGAAGGCGACGAGGTTAGTATCCGCGGCGCGTGGTTCTGGGTCGGTGCCAAAGGGGGTGGCGAAGGCGACGAGGTTAGTATCCGCGGCGCGCGGTTCTGGGTCGGTGCCAAAGGGGGTGGCGAAGGCGACGAGGTTAGTATCTGCGACGCGCGGTTCTGGGTCGGTGCCAAAGGGGGTGGCGAAGGCGGAGGTAGTCAGGACGAGAAGAGTTGCGCCGAGCGCGAGAGTGCTGCTGATTTGCTTGAGCATGGATTGTCTCCTTTATGAGCGCAAAGCTGCGCTGTACAGAGACTAGGCAGCATCGGCATAGAGAACGAGGAACTCACCGGCACTGTTGTGTAAGCGTCACGTCAAAGAGTGAATGATGGGCGAGTGACAGCGTACGTCGGGGCATGAGCGAGTTGTAATTTCCCCGCCATGGATCTCGCTATATCCTCCTTCTGTTTCCGATCCGCAACACCGCGTCAAACAGTCTGGTACTTCTACGGGTATTCATTTATCGATGAGGGCAGTGATAGTTCTGTTCGTTCCGTGCCTGCAGACATGCGGCGTGACGGATAGAAACCAGACGATCGACACATGTGGTTGATCGATTGCCGGGGCAAGATGATAGAAAGGCGAATGCGAATCTTGACTCCCTAAAGTTCTTCTGGTATTGCTTTGAGTCCGATATGTAACGATGACGTGAGTCTTTCATGCTGAGTCGTTCTACGACCGTGTGCCTCCCCCGATTCACACTTTCAGTTGACCGATTTTCTTTCCCCGTGCGTTGGCAGGAGTGTGCCTTTTGCCTGCTCCTGCGGGTTTCGATCAGATGGTGTTAGAGTCCCTATGCAATTTTGGAGTCATTCATGAAAGTGCTCTCTTTTTTATCGCGCACGGATCTGCAAAGAAGAGTGGAAAGAGCCTTGACCTCGGCTCAGTTTGTGGTCGAAACGGTCACTTCCGCTCGGGACTGTCTTCAATTTGCCCGCTTTTCGCAGTACGCGAGCGTCCTTATCGACTGCGAGACGGTGGAGTTCGACGATGTCCTTCTTCTGGTAAAGCTCCTGCGGCAGGAAAACTGTGACGTATCTCTGTTTGTCTTTGCCCGCTACCTCGAACTGGACCAGCGTCTTCGGCTCTTTGAAGCAGGAGTAGACGACTGCGTACGAGAGCCATTCTTTGCGTCGGAGCTCGCCGTGCGTCTTGCTCTCTCGATACGACTGCGCCAGGCCGCTTCAGACGTTGCCGTCTCGAAGAAAGTCAATGTGCTGCGATCGGGCGATCTCGAGTTGGACCTGGTGAAGCGCCGGGCGGCGCGTCTCGGAAAGTTCATCGATCTGCGCCCCAAAGAGTTCCTCCTTCTGGAGTATCTCCTTCGCAATGCGAATCGCCCGGTCACCAGAACAATGATCCTCGAGCACGTCTGGAACTCTTCCTTCGAAGGGCTGACCAACGTGGTCGATGTGTATATCAGCGCGTTGCGTAACAAGGTCGATCGTGATTTTCCGCAAAAAATGATTCGGACCAACCGCGGAGTCGGTTACACGCTGACTACGGTGGCTGGGGCTCCGCCCCGTCCACAAGGCGAACGCACCGTGGAGCGGCTTGCTCACGGCTGACCGCAACCGGGCCTAACTCAGCAACGCGATTGCTCGATCGTGCCTCATCGCCCGGGAGAGGCTGCAGGGAGAACCTCAGAACTCCGCGTCGCTTACGCAAGCCCGGGAAGTGAACGATAGAGAAACGCGGGTTCGCTATCGCCTGCCGGGAGAATGCAACAAATCTGCGGGTGCCCCATCCTTCGCTTTTTTGCGAAGGGTGGGTTACCACGACCTTGTTTGTAGCGTTGAGATTGTTGGCCGCCCACCTTTGCCAGAAAAGCACCGTCAAGGATGGGGCACCCGCAGGTTTTTTGCACTGCAGGCCACCGCGCGACACAGCTTCGCCGCAGCGAGCGTCCTCGCCGCAGCGAGCGTCCTCGCCGCAGCGAGCGTCCTCGCCGCAGCGAGCGTCCTCGCCGCAGCGAGCGTCCTCGCCGCAGCGAGCGTCCTCGCCGCAGCGAGCGTCCTCGCCGCAGCGAGCCTTAGGCCCCGAGGCGCGTTTTTCCTATCCTTAAAACCGATATCCAACCATAGCCGCAGCGACGAAGCGTCCACCACGCTCCCGCGCGCGAAATTTTGTCGCAATGGCTGTCCCGAAATGAATCATTTTTAATCTCACTGCCTGTTGTCGATTCAGATTCCTTAAATACATTCACAGTTACCGCAACAATTCAGTCGGAGGGGCGCATGGCTTCGGTCACCCTTGTTTCCAGAAAGTCCGCATTCCCGCTGATTCGTCTTCCGAAGATCCGCTGTAATCCGTTGCTGTGTTCTGCTGCATTCATCGCCTGCGACGTGATGGCGCTCGTGGCCACGGGCGCTTTCGCGCTGTGTCTCGATCTGTTCCTGGGGCGAAGGCCCGAGATTCGGTTCGATGTGTCGCTGTGGCCAGCCCTGGGCATATTTTTTGCTGTCTTCGCCTGGTCGAATCTTTATCCGGGAATTATTTATAACGCGGTCACTGAGTTGCGTCGCCTGGGCCTGGGCGTGAGCCTTGCGTTTCTGATCATGGCGGCGATGACCGCCGTCTCGCACAGTCGTGCGGGCTACTCTCACTCCATTCTGTTGTTTTGGTGGCTGGGAGCATTGTTATTCCTGCCGCTGCTGCGATCGATCGTGCGCGGCATGCTCTGTCGCCGTCCATGGTGGGGCATTCCGGTGGCGGTTTTTTACACCGGCGAGGAATCGATCGAGATCGTTCGCGCTCTGCAAGCTCATCCTGAGATCGGTCTGCGACCCGTCGTGATTCTTTCTTCCACGCATAGCGTTCGGGCCGGGCATCGGCTTCCTGTCCTCGATATCGAATTCGCTGAGGCGGTAAGAGGCTGTGGTGTGCGCCGCGCAATGATCGCTTTGCCGGATGCCGGCTCAGGCAAGCTCCTGGAGGATTTGGAAAAGTTTGAGAGCCTGTTTCCCCACGTGATGATCATGCACGGCGCGACCGCGCGTTATAGCCTCACCGTGGACGCGCGTCCGTTTGGCGGTTCGCTCGCGGTGGAAGTAAGACGCGACCTGCTTCTGCCGCTGCCGCGTATTGCAAAACGAGCGATCGATCTGTTGGTTGTCTGCCTCGGTTTACCGACCGTGGGCATGCTCATCCTATTGCTTGGCTTGCTCGTCCGCCTGGAGTCGAAGGGGCCTGTGTTCTATGGCCACCGTCGCATCGGCCGGTCTGGAAACGCCTTTCGCGCGTGGAAGATTCGTACCATGCAGAGAAACGCGGACGAGTTGCTGCAAAGGGCTCTGGCCGAGGATCCTGCGCTTCGCGAGGAGTGGCTGCGCGATCGCAAACTGAGGCACGACCCGCGCATTACCCGCGTGGGCAGGTTTTTGCGAAAAACCAGTCTGGATGAATTGCCGCAGTTATGGAATGTGCTGCGCGGAGAGATGAGCCTGGTTGGTCCGCGCCCCATCGTTGAGGAAGAGATTGCCGGCTACGGCGGCAATTTTTCTCTGTATTGCCGGGTGACTCCGGGTGTGACCGGTCTATGGCAGGTTTCTGGCCGCAATGATTGTGGCTTGCGTGACCGGGTTCGTCTCGATAGCTACTACGTGCGTAATTGGTCTCCGTGGCTCGATCTGCACATCCTGGCGCGCACGGCGAAGGTCGTCTTTACGGGACAGGGAGCTTATTGATGAAAAAGGACGCTAGAGAAAGAAAAGTCCTGGTCACCGGTGCAGCAGGCTTCATCGGGGCGCATCTCGTTCATCGACTGCTGGCCGAGGGATTCGAAGTGATAGGCGTCGACAACATGAACGGCTACTACAATCCCAAGCTCAAAGAGGCGCGGCTGCGGAAGCTCTGCATGGGACCGCGGTTCTGGTTTGTTCCGCTTGACCTGGTCGATCGGAACTGCACGGAGAGTCTCTTTGACGAGGGAGAGTTTGAGGCGGTGATCCACCTTGCCGCGCAGGCAGGCGTCCGGCATTCCATTACCAACCCTGACGAATATGTCGCCAGCAATCTTGTCGGCTTCATGAACGTTCTGGAAGCGCTGCGTCACTGTTCGTGCGGCCATTTCATTTTTGCCTCATCGAGTTCCGTATACGGGACAAACAACAAGTTGCCCTTCACCGAAGACGACTGCACCGATTATCCGGTGAGTCTGTACGCCGCGACCAAGAAGAGCAACGAAATGCTGGGTCACGCATACAGTCATCTCTATCAATTGCCAATGACCGCTCTTCGTTTTTTTACGGTGTACGGTCCCTGGGGACGCCCAGACATGGCAATCTTCCGGTTTGTGGAGGCTATTCTTGCGGGCCGCGCTATCGATCTGTATAACTTTGGCCATCTGCGGCGAGACTTTACCTTTGTTGAGGATGTGGTCGAAGGAATCGTTCGACTGTTGCCCTTGCCGCCGGAGCGCGGCGCCGCTGGGCAAGCTCCGTTTCGTGTCTGCAATATTGGCAATCAACGCTCGGTCGAGCTTCTTTATTTGGTTCGCGTTATTGAACAGTGCCTGGGAAAAACCGCGAACACGCAACTGATGCCAATGCAGGCGGGCGATGTCTACGAAACCCAGGCGAGCGTGGATAAGCTCATCGAGCTGACGGGATATGCGCCGAGAGTATCGATCGAGGAAGGCATACACAGGTTTGTCGATTGGTATCTCGGAGAGTATCTGCCGCTTGGTCTGGGGGAACAGCCGGCGCCGGCGCCTCTACCCGTGCCTTTGCCGGTGCAGAGCGCTCATCAGTTTCCTTCGGCGTCTGCTCGCGAATGGTGAAATTTGCCGCGGTTTCGCAGCCTTGCCGCAGCGGGCGTTTTCGCCGCAGCGAACAGCTTCGCCGCAGCGAGCTTCCTCGCCGCAGCGAGCTTCCTCGCCGCAGCGAGCTTCCTCGCCGCAGCGAGCTTCCTCGCCGCAGCGAGCTTCCTCGCCGCAGCGGGCGTTTTCGCCGCAGCGGGCGTTTTCGCCGCAGCGAGCTTAGCTACCGGCCTGTACGTGGCTTTCTCTCAAAGAAAACTTTAGACAGCGCGCAACAACCGCGCGGGCAACGTAATCAGGGCAGCCACCAACGCGAGTGCTCCGTGGACGGCGATGCCGGCGAGCCGGAAGGGAAGAACGAGCAGCCAGACGATCGGATACAACACGATCGCCAGCAGGGCTAGCGGCCAACAAAGAATGAAAAGGATGCACCACAGCAGAAACTTGATCATGGTTCTACAGTCCCTCATCAAGATTACGCAATCAGCTCCTGTCTGGTTCCCACACGGCTGCGGTCCCTGAATTTCCTGTCGAGGTTGGTGGCGTTGATAGACTTCCTGCGGTTTCCTTCAGAGAAAACCGCACACATAGATGCCGGGTGGCGCAAGGCTCAAGGAAATCCGGGTACGTCCTTCGGTATGATGGTTCCGTAAGCTGTCCACTACTGCTATGGCTGACAACGGACTTGTTCATAAGCTCAGCAATCACTCGGTCGACGACACGCTGCGCCGTGCGCAGGAGTTTCTGGCAGAAAAGGCCGTCAAGGTGTTCGCCTTGATCGACCACAGCGACGAAGCCCAAAAGGTGGGGATGACCATGCCTCCGACCAGGTTGCTCATCTTCGGCAACCCGAAGGGTGGTACTCCGCTGATGCTCGCCGCGCCCAGCATGGCGATTGATTTGCCCCTGAAAATACTCGTCTGGCAAGACGGCGAGGGGAAAGTCTGGGTGACCTGGAATAGCGCCAGCTACCTGGCGGAGCGGCATGACCTGCCCGCAAATTTGGTGCAGAATATTGCCTTCGTCGAGACGCCGGCAGCCTACGCCAGCGCCTGATACGGGATCGGAATACTAAGATTTAGTTCATGCATGCCTCCGCCATTTCCGCCCAGGTTGCCGCTCTGGCCCAGGAAGTGGGTTTTACGGCAGCCGGGATTGCGCCCGTCCCACCCCCGGGCGATCCGGAGGATTATCCGGAACTCGGTCATTTTGCCTCGTGGATCGAGCACGGCCGCGCGGGCGAAATGCACTATCTCAAGCGCCGCGACGATACCAACCGGCTTTTGCGGTCGTCTCTGCGGATCGCCGTCCCCTGGGCGCGTTCGGTGATCGTGTGTGCGGCGAACTACCACACGGGCGGTCCCGGATCCCTCGATCCCCAGCCGCCGGAATCCGCATGGATTGCCCGTTATGCCCAAACCGGCTACGGCCACGCTGAGCCGCCGGCTGGGCAGCCAAGTGACTATCACGACGTATTGTTAGCCAGGCTGAAGAAGCTCGAGCAGAAGCTGCAGCAATCGCTCGGGCCCTTCGCATCCCGCTGCTATGTGGATACCGGCCCTCTGGTCGAGCAGATTTACGCCAAATACGCAGGGATTGGCTGGATCGGGAAGAACACGTGCGTCATCCATCAAGGTCTCGGCTCATGGATGTTGCTGGGCGTGATTCTGACCGCGCTGGAGCTGCCGGCGGAGCCGCTCCAAGTCGCACACGACCGCTGCGGGAGCTGCACGCGCTGCATCGACGCATGTCCCACAGGGGCCCTGGTCGCACCGCGCGAAATGGATGCACGCCTGTGCATCGCCTACCTGACAATTGAGAAACGCGGCGCGATCCCTGAACCTCTGCGTGCGCAGATCGGCCGCCAGGTGTTCGGATGTGACATCTGTCAGGACGTCTGTCCCTGGAATCGCCGCGCACCCGTGAGCGGGGATGCGGAGCTTGCCACGCGACCGGAACTGGTCAACCCCGCCCTTGGCTGGCTGGCCGAGCTCGATGCGGAACGTTTCCGCACACTGTTTAGGAAATCACCCCTCGAACGCACCCGGCTGGCAGGCTTGTTACGCAATGTAGCCATTGCGATGGGGAACAGCGGACTTACCAGCTATCTCCCAAAATTGCGCGAATGGGCAGTGGGTCAGGACCCCGTCCTCGCGGAGTCAGCGCAATGGGCTCTGACCAGAATCGAAAGCTTATCCGGCGGTAACGGAGAAACCGGCACAGCCTGAAACCGGCGGTCATGAAACCAGCGTCATGGAACCGGCAGTCATGGAACCGGCAGTCATGGAATCAGCAGTCAGCAGGCTGCCCGGTCTCTCAGGCGCGGAAGGCCTATTTGTCAGGCGCTGCGCATGACGTTCGCGGCGTTGAGTCCCTTGGGGCCTTGCTGGCATTCAAATTCCACGGCATCGCCCTCGTTCAGGGTCTTGTAACCGTTCTCCTGGATCGCGGAGAAATGTACAAAAACATCCTCCCCGGTGGAACGTTGAATAAAACCGTAACCCTTTGCTCCGTTAAACCACTTCACGACGCCATTTTCTTTCAAGCAAACTTCCTTTCCCGGCTTTTGAACCATCTCCAACACCCCGAAGAAACCGCGAGATACGGATCGCCTTGCAGCGACGCACCCGGATCGCTGGGATGTCTTGAGAGCGATGAAACTATTACACCCATTGGCCTTCCAAGCGCTCGAACCATGTACTTTCGTTCAAGCTCCATGATGTTATGGCAGGAATTGGAATGGAGTGCAAGAAGAATTTGCCTTAGGCAACAGCGGATAAAAGACGAAATCCTTTGGGCCGCCGGAAAGACTTACCCAAGCGATGATGATTCCGTTATCGTCTTGGTATCTCGTCTGGTTATCAAGGTTGTAGTTCTGAAGCTCCGGTGGGTCATTCCAGGACATCGCGCAGACTGCTAGCATGAATGGCTATGGCGCTGGGGATCTCTATGTCGCAGATTTTGGCTACGCCAAAGGAAGACTTGATTGCCGGCGTGCCCGCGGCGGCAAAGCCTCCCCAGGCACTCCCGGTCAACGCCAGCCTTCTGGAAGAGGCGGTGAGCCTCGCGCGGTATATGGCACAGACAGAGGTGCATACCTACGCGTTCAGCGTAGCCGCCAATGCCATTCTGTCTCTGTTTCCATTCATTGTCATGATGTTCACCGTCGCGCGCCTCGTTTTTCATTCGGCGGCGATGGAGAGCGCCATCGCCGACATGATCCGTTATTTTCTGCCCACCGGCCAGCAATTCGTAACCAAGAACATGGAGATTGTGGCGCACGCGCGCAGCGGGGTACAGGTCGCGTCGGTAATCATGTTGCTGGTTTCTTCGACGGGTGTCTTTCTGCCGCTCGAGGTTGCATTGAACCGGGTTTGGGGTGTCACGAAGAATCGCTCGTACGTGATGAACCAGCTGGTCTCTCTTGGTCTTGCCGCCGGTATCGGCATGCTCGCCCTCGCCAGCGTGGCGGTCACCGCGGCGCAACAGTCGGTCCTGCGGTTTGTGTTCCTCGGCCACACGGACAATACGGTGTTTACCTTTATTACTCACTGGCTGCTACAGATTTCCGCGGGGGTCGTGAGCGTACTGCTGTTTTTCCTTATTTATTGGATTCTTCCCAACCGCAAGTTGCCCATTCGGGCGGTGCTGCCGACGGCCATCGTGATAGGGCTTTCCTGGGAAATGGCCAAGATGCTCTACATCACCGCTCTGCCCTGGATGGATCTGCGCTCCGTCTACGGACCTTTTTCGATCGCCGTGAGCCTGATGTTGTGGGCGTTCATCACGGGCTTGCTGCTGCTTGCGGGTGCGCACTATTCCGCGTCGCGCCATGCCTTGCGTTTGGCGTACTTTGCCGACGTCGAACGCGCCAAAGAGGAAGACAGAGCCTAGCTGACAAATCACAGGCCGCATATGCTGGCAACAAATGGATGGAAGCATAGGCGGCAGGACCATGCTTCGGCATAACTCATTCTGCAACCCAAAGCTCGGGTGGCCCATTCTCGACTGCGTTTCTCACACGGTCGAAAACGATAGAGAAACTCGATTCGATATCGCTCGGCGGGGAGTGCGACCAACCTGCGGGTGCCCCATCCTTCGCTTTTGTTTTTGCGAAGGGTGGGTTACCGCGAACGTGTGCGTTGAGATTTATGGCTTCCCACCCTTGCCGGAAAAGCACCGTCAAGGATGGGGCACCCGCAGGTTGGTTGCCCTGCCGGCGACCGCACACAGCCTCGCCGCAGCGAGCCAGCCAGTAGCTCGCGTATTCACAGTAAGTTCCCTCTACTTCACCAGGAACGCCTTGACCACGATGTCGTTGGGCGATCGTCCGGCGGGGAACAGGGTAAGCAGCGTCGCGGGATTGGTAGTCGTGCGCACTACGGCAATATCTCCCGACTGCGCATTCACCACCAACAGCAATCGGCCCGAGGCGGAAAACGCCAATGCGTCGGGACCTTCCCCCACCCGCACGGAGTTGACTCGCTTGCCGTCATCGATGCTGTAGATGGTCACCAGCCCGGCGCTGAAATCACTCACGTAGAGCAGAGAGTTGTCTGAGCTGACCAGCCCGTGCACAGGATGCGTGCCCACCAGGTAAGCGCCGCCCACCTCGTTCGTCGAGGTAGTAAGCTCCGAAATCGTGCCGCTGTCGTAGTTTGAGGCGAAGGCTTCGCCGCCATCCGGCTTGAGGGCGATGTGCAACGGTGTCTTGCCCACGTCCAGAAAGGCCAGCACTATGTCGGAACTTAACGGCATGCTCCCCCCGGAGTGGGCCAGCCCGATCACCATAATCTGGTGGCCGCCCGAACAGGCGACAAACGCCTTGGAAGCGTCGGGAACGATGACGGCGTCGGTAGCTCCGGGGCAGTGGTCAAAGCTGCTTCTTACTTTGAAAGAGAGCGCATCGGCAACACTGACGCTACCGCTGACGCGATTGGTAATCACCAGTGTTTTGCCGTCGCTGGCGATGCGGGCAACGCCTGGCGCGATACCGGCCCCGATGACGCCAATTTGTCGCCGGCGCCCAAGATCGAGCACCGAGACGTTGTTTGAGCCGGAGTTGGCTACATACGCGCGCTCGCCCTGCGGGTCCACGTCGATCGAGTAGGGATGTTTTTGTACCGGAATCGTCGCAGCCACGGTGTTGGTTTTGGCATCGATCACCGACACCGAACCGCTGTCCGAATTCACCACGTAGATTTCGTTCTTGAGCGGATTGACGGCAATGCCTGAAGGCTTCTTACCGACCGCAATCACCCTGTCCTGGCGCATGTTCACCAGGTCGAGGACGGTGACGGTATTGCTGCCGCCGTTGCTGATGTAGGCATACTCACGGTAGTTTGCCGGGTAATCGGCAGCGCTATTATGGCAGCCGGCCAAAACCGGCACGAGCGCCAGCCATGCAAACCACGATGCCACCGAGGATGCCAAACAGGGGATACGTCGGTTCAGCCGAGTCACGCTTGCGCAGCCGCGCTATCCTCTCCCGGTCGTGGTGGCTTCGGTCACGTGGATTCCGCGGGGCACGGAACGCCGCACCGCCGCCGCAATCAATGAAACCTCGTCCATCAGTTCAACAAACTGATCCGGAAACAGCGATTGCGCGCCGTCTGAGAGTGCCTGATCCGGCTGGTGATGTACTTCGACCATCAATCCATCCGCGCCTACGGCCGCGGCCGCGCGCGCCAGAGGCAGAACCATGTTGCGCTTGCCAGTGCCGTGGCTCGGGTCGGCGATGATGGGCAAGTGGCTCAGTCGCTGCACCGCGGGAATGATGCTGAGATCGAAGGTATTGCGGGTGTGGTCGGCGAAGGTGCGTACACCGCGCTCACACAGGATCACCTGATAGTTGCCCTCGCTCATGACGTACTCCGCCGCCATCAGCAACTCGTCCAGGGTTGCCGACATGCCGCGCTTGACCAGCACCGGCTTGCGCGTGCGTCCGGCCCGTTTGAGCAGGGAGAAGTTCTGCATATTGCGAGCGCCAATTTGAATAATGTCGGCATAGTCCGCGACCAGGTCAAGGCTTTCGTTGTCGAGGGCTTCGGTAACAATCCGCAAACCAAACTTGTCGCGAATTTCCGCCATGATCTTCAGACCGTCTTCTCCCATGCCCTGGAAGGCATAGGGAGACGTACGAGGCTTATAGGCGCCGCCACGGAAAAACTGGGCGCCTGCTTTGGCAATCTGCTCTGCGACCGCGAACGCCTGCTCGCGCGATTCGATCGAACAGGGACCGGCGATTACGGCGATCTCACGGCCGCCAATCGTCGCATCGGTCCCCGGGAAGGTGATGACCGTATCTTCCTGCTTCACATCCCGGCTGACCAGCTTATAGGGCTTGGAAACGCGAATGACTTCCGCGACGCCTGAGAGTTCTTCAATCCCGCCCTGTTCGATTGCGCCCTGGTTCCCGGTGATACCGACGGCCGTCCGCTCTGCGCCGGGCATGGGGTGAGCGCGAAAGCCGAGAGTTTCGATACGTTCGCAGACCGCACGGATTTCTTCCGGCGTGGCCTGCGGTTTCATGACGACGAGCATAGGGGCCGACAACCTTTCTTTGCTCTCTAAGTGTACTGGCTACAGTGATCTGCGGCAAACAATGGAGGTAACGGGAGCGGTTCTCCGAGGTGACGAAAGAGGCTGATTTTCGGACGATAATCCATTTTGGGTCTGTTATACCTGAGCAGGGAATCAGGCTGAAAACCAGCGGGCGAAGGCAGGGCTTGCCACGTTGCAGCGAGCATTTCGCCGCAGCGAGCATTGCAGGTTGAGGAAAAACTAAATTCTTTGAAGGGTACGGGCTACCTCGCCGCAGCGAGCATTAGGCCGTACATAACTCCATTGCAATGAATCCGGCTTTAGCCGCTGAGGGAGCGATTTCTCGCATAGCAAATCGACGGAAACAAGAGAGCCTCCCTCTCAGAAATTTCTTTTCCTAAAATGATGAATCATTTATCACGCCTGCGAAAATTACGCCGCCAGATGAAGCTGCGGGGGATACCCGCACTGCTGGTCACCCATCTGGCGGACGTGCGCTACCTCTGCGGTTTTACCGGCTCGAACGCTTTTCTCGCCGTAACCGCCGGGCGTGCGGCCATGTTCACGGACGGCCGCTACATCGCGCAGGCCGCGCAGGAGACAAGCGGCGCACGGGTAGTGATTGCCGCCAAGTCCGCACGCGACGAGGCTTGCCGATGGCTGGCGTCGAGTGAAGCAGAGCACTGCGCATTCGATCCGGAATCAACCACGGTTGCCGAGCTGGCCCTTTACCGCAAGTCATTGTTATCGGGTGGGTCATCGGGTGGGTCATCGGGTGGGCCTCGAGGACGCCGCAGATTCTTCCAGCCGTTGGCGGAACCGCTCGTCCGCAATCTGCGCCTCATCAAGGACGAAGAGGAACTGGGGCTCATGGAGAAGGCCGCGCAACTGGGCGTTGACCTCTTTCATGAACTGCTGCCTGTATTGCAGCCCGGAATGCCGGAGACCGCGGTGGCAGCCTTTCTGGAACAAGGCGCGCGCGCCCGTGGAGCGGAAGGCATGTCGTTTGAAACGATCGTCGCCAGTGGTCCTCGCTCGTCGTTCCCGCATGGCCGGGCGACCTCTGCGCGGCTGCCCCGTAAAGGCTTCTTGACGCTGGACTTCGGTGTTATCCTCAATGGTTATTGCTCAGATATGACGCGGACCGTTTTTCTGGGCAAGCCCACGGAGCGTGAGCGGTTCACGTATGATTCTGTGCGAGAGGCCCAGATTGCCGCGGTCGAGGCAGTCAGGCCTGGCGTTTCCTGTGGCGATGTAGACGACGCAGCACGCAGCGTCCTGCGCAAGGCTGGCCTGGCGGAGTATTTCACTCACTCCACGGGTCACGGCGTCGGATTGGAAATCCACGAAGCACCCCGCATTGCCGCGGACCAGTCGCAGTTACTTCTGCCGGGAATGGTGATCACAATCGAACCCGGCGTTTACCTCGCAGGCCAGTTTGGCGTTCGCATCGAAGACATGGTTGCCGTTACGAAGCAGGGTGGGCATGTGATGACACCGGCATCCACCGGCTGGACGCAACTCTAAAGCCCTGCCTTAAGCAGACGAGAGATTCATGACGCCTGATGAAATAAGAGAATTGAAGGAACTGATCGAGTTCCTCAAAGAAAACAGTATCAGCGAGTTTGAGCACGAGCGCGGCGAAGTAAAGGTTCGCATCAAGTTCACGCCGCCCGCAGGGGCAGCTTCAGCCCTTGATCTGGCTCACCTGAGTCAACTGCTGTCTCAGGGGCAGGCCCAGAGTCAGTTTCAGGGGCACCCGGCCGCCACGCACACGGTGCATTCTGCGGTTGCCCCGTCGCACCCGGCCGGGTCCGTGCCTCCGGTGGAAGCGGAAGAAGCACTGCACATCGTCAAGTCCCCCATCGTGGGTACGTTTTACGAGTCTTCTTCCCCAGGCTCCGCGGCCTTCGTCAAGATCGGGGATGAAGTAGAAAACGGTCAGGTGCTCTGCATCGTGGAAGCAATGAAGCTGATGAACGAGATTGAATCAGATGCCTCAGGAGAAGTGGTCAAGCGCCTGGTGACCAATGGTCAGCCTGTGGAGTACGGACAACCGCTCTTCGCCCTGCGCCTCCGATAAAAACTATGTTTCGAAAACTACTTATCGCCAATCGCGGCGAAATCGCACTTCGCGTCATTTGTGCCTGCAAAGAGCTGGGCATTCGCACGGTTGCCATCTACAGCGAGGCAGACCGCAACTCGCTGCATGTTCGGTTTGCCGATGAGGCCATCTGCATCGGGCCGCCACGCTCGGCGGAAAGCTATCTGAACGTCCCGGCTGTCATCTCGGCTGCGGAAATTGCCGACGTCGACGCCATTCATCCCGGTTACGGTCTCTTGAGTGAGAACGCGAACTTCGCTGAAGTTTGCCGCGCATCGAATATCAAGTTCGTCGGGCCCACCCCGGAGGCGATTCGCCTGATGGGTGAAAAGGAAAAGGCTCGCCAGGCCATGAAGAAGGCCAAGGTGCCCATCCTGCCCGGCTCCGACGGCGTGTTGCAGAGTGCGGAGGAAGCGCTCGCCTGGGCTCGCTCGGTCGGTTTCCCGGTGATCGTCAAAGCGTCGGCAGGTGGCGGCGGCCGCGGCATGCGGGTCATCCGTTCCGAACAGGAGTTGCCGGAGTCATTTCAAGCCGCGCAAACCGAGGCATCGAATGCCTTTGGCAACGGCGACCTGTACATGGAGAAGTTCATCGAGCAGCCGCGGCACATCGAGTTCCAGGTGTTGGCCGATGAGCACGGCAACGTAATCTCTCTGGGTGAGCGCGAATGTTCCATTCAGCGCCGCCATCAGAAGCTGATTGAAGAGGCGCCGTCCTTGCAGGTGACGCCCAAAATCCGCGAAGAAATCGGCAAGACTCTCAAGAAGTGTCTGAGCGCCATCGGATATCAAAACGCCGGTACGGTCGAGTTCCTGATGGATGAAGATGGAAAGCTCTACTTTATCGAAATGAACACCCGCATCCAGGTGGAGCATCCTGTCACCGAGGCTGTGACCGGCATTGACCTGGTAAAAGCGCAACTGCGGATCGCCGCGGGCGAAACGCTGAACAGCATTCTGCCCGAGACGATACCGCTTCGAGGGCACGCGATCGAATGCCGGGTGAATGCGGAGCATCCTGAGAAGTTCACGCCGTCCGCCGGCCGTATCACCGCTTTCAATGTTCCTGGCGGCAACGGAGTGCGCGTCGATACCGCGCAGTACAACGAAGGAATTGTGCCTCCTTACTACGATTCGCTGATTGCCAAGCTGATCGTCCATGGCAAAGACCGCGCCGAGGCAATGGCCAGAATGTCGCGTGCCCTCGAAATGTTCGTGGTCGAAGGCATTCACACAACCATTCCGCTGCACCGCCGCATCCTCGAAGATTCGGAGTTTCGCGAAGGAAAGTTCGACACCAAGTTCATGGAGCGCTTCTTCGAACGCGAGAAGCAGCGCCGCGAGCAGCTCGCAGTCGAAGTTTAGTCATGAGCCGGGTTGCTCTTCCCAGACTGTATCCCATCCTCGATGCCGGTGTTCTCTTACGGGCCGGTCTCACCATCGAGGGCTTTGCCCGCGACCTGCGTGAGGCCGGCATTCGCTTTCTGCAATACCGTGACAAGGATGCGCCGGACGAGCTGCTGCTTGCCCGGGCAGCCCTTTTGCGCAGCATTTTTCCGCCGTCCGATAGCTGTCTCATCCTGAACGACCGCGTGCCGCTGGTGCTGGCTTCTGGCTATGACGGTGTACACGTAGGCCAGCAGGATCTCTCTCCGGCGGCGGCGCGTGCGCTGCTGGGCAGTGAAACGCTCATCGGCGTTTCGACCCATGGTGAGAGCCAACTCATGTTCGCAGCAGATAGCCCGGCCGGCTACGTGGCCATTGGCCCTGTGTACGCCACGCAATCGAAGCAGGATCCTGATCCAGTCGTCGGTCTCGAAGGCGTACGTGCGGCACGTGCTCTCACGGCAAAGCCCCTGGTCGCCATCGGCGGCATCACCCGAGCGAATTGCGCCGCAGTCATTGCAGCAGGAGCCGATTCCGTCGCGGTCATTTCGGAGCTGCTGCCACGCAAGGGCGAATCGACAGCCGGCATTGTCCGGGACTTCCTCGCGCTCCTCACACTCATACAGTCGTCGGGCTGAATCCTCTTTGTCGGGTGGCGCTGGACACGCTAACGGGAAAACGGTATAGACATAGAACCAGCAGCAGGCATGTAGCCAGAGCAAGCAGCCGGAAACATTCCGCTACACACTTTACTGGAGGATGATCCGGCCGATGCCTAGACTTCTGGCAACTAAACCCCTCTCGATGCTTACCAAGGAAGCCAACGAGGTAGGGGAGAACACACTCAAGCGCTCCCTTGGCCCCGTCAATCTGATTACCCTGGGCATCGGCGCCATCATCGGCGCAGGCATCTTTGTGCTCACCGGTCAGGCAGCAGCGCTGCACGCCGGCCCGGCCGTGGCCCTGAGCTTTATTTTCGCGGGCATCACCTGCGCGTTTGCCGGGCTTTGCTATTCGGAATTCGCTTCCATCATTCCCATTGCCGGCTCGGCCTACACCTACGGCTACGCCACACTGGGCGAACTGGTGGCATGGATCATCGGTTGGGACCTGGTGCTGGAGTACGCCTTCGGCGCGGCTACCGTGGCCTCGGGCTGGTCGGGATACTTTGTGAGCCTGATGCAGCAGCTCCACATCTACCTGCCGCCGCAATTCACCACCACCTACGGCAACACGCTCTATTTCTATGCGGATAAATGGCAGCCGTTGACGTCGCTTCCTTCGAGTGTCAACGCCGCTTCGCTGCAACATGTGACCGGCATTTTCAACTTTGTGGCTTTCTTTGCCATTCTGATCGTGACTGCGGTGCTGGTCATCGGCATCAAGGAATCGGCCAATCTCAACTCCGCCATTGTTGTCGTGAAGCTGGGGATCGTGGGCGTCTTCCTCTGCCTTGGCGGCTCCTTTCTCTTTCACCATCCCGAACTGGCGAAAATGAACTGGCATCCCTTCATTCCGCCGTCGGAGGGTCCGGGCCGGTTCGGCCTCGGGGGCATTACCGCCGGCGCGGCCTCCGTCTTCTTTGCCTACATCGGCTTCGACGCAGTCTCGACCGCCGCCCAGGAGGCGCGCAATCCGCAGCGCGACATGCCCATCGGCATCCTCGGGTCGCTGGTGGTCTGCACCCTGCTATACATCATGGTTTCGATGGTACTCACCGGCCTGGTCAGCTATCACAGCCTTGACGTGGGCGATCCGGTGGCTGTGGGCATTGACGTCACCGGGGTCACGTGGGGGAGCCTGCTGGTAAAGATCGGTGCGGTATTCGGCCTGGGAACCGTCATGCTGGTGATGTTGCTCGGCCAGTCGCGTGTGTTCTATTCCATGTCGAAGGACGGCCTGTTGTGGCCCTGGGCTTCGGCGGTCCATCCCAAATTCCGCACTCCCTGGATCTCGAACATTGTGGTGGGTGGCATCGTGGCGTTTTTGCCGGCGCTGTTGCCGATCGACAAACTCGCGGCGCTGGTAAACATGGGCACTCTGCTCGCCTTTACGATCGTGTGTGCTGGTGTGTGGATTCTGCGCCGCCGCCATCCCAACCTGGAGCGTCCGTTCCGCACGCCGCTGGTTCCCCTGGTTCCCATTCTGGGGATCGCCAGTGCGTTCTACCTCATGCTCAAGCTGCCGCTGCTCACCTGGGAAGTGCTGGTGATCTGGCTGGTCATCGGCCTGGGCATCTATTTCGGTTACAGCGTCAAGCACAGCAAGGTGCAGGCGATGAAGCCCTCGGAGACGACCGGCCATACCACCTGAGGATCTAGCGCGACGCCGTCGAGAACGAAGCTCCTCTTCGGCGACCAGCTTCGGCGAAACCAACAGCTACGCAAAGAAACCCACTTGCATTCGACATGATCGCAGTGTTCCGCTCCGAGATATGTCTCGGATCGCTTTGTTGCCGGAATCGGGAGAAGACGGCGGGCACTCCTGCCGACGGCGTGTCTTGCCTTCGCGGCCCTGGGTGCGACACCGACGAAATCGGAGGCCGCCGGACATATCTCGGTCACGCTCGGACTCGTGCTTGACGAGGGTGCGTTTCGTTTGTCCCCAGTCGTCCCGTACAAGTGCCGGTTAAGGCATGCTTGGCATTTCAGGGACGGCATTTCATGGACGTCCCCAGAAAGGCCCAGCGAATTGATCTACAGCTTCACGTATGACCGCTGGGGCAACCGCACTGCCCAAACCCTCACGGCCGGCAGTAGCGGGTGGCACTGGACAGGGTCCTTCAATAACTTGACCAATCAGGCGACCGGCTACAGTTACGATATCGCGGGCAATCTGTTGAACGACGGATCGCACAGCTACACCTATGACGCGGAGGGCAATGTTCTGACGGTTGATAGCGGCGCCACGGCGACGTACGTCTACGATGTCATGAATCGCCGGGTGAGTGCACAAACGGCGAGCGGTACCAGCGAGTTCGTGTATGATCCGGCTGGGCACAAGATGTCGACCTGGAATACCGTCACAAACCAGGGAACCGATGGCCGCATTTACTGGGGCAACCAGCAGATCGCGTACCGCTCCGGAGATGGAACCACCTATTTCGATCATCAGGATTGGCTGAGTACGGAACGGCTGCGCACCAATTATCAGGGTAATGCCGCGGCAACATATGCCAACCTGGCGTTTGGCGATGGCACCACCCAGACGGCCACCGGCTCCGGCGTGAACCAGGACAACAACGGCTTCACCTCGCTTGAACTGGATTCGCTCTCTGCGACGCATCACGCGCAGTTCCGGGAATACAATCCGGGAGAAGGCCGCTGGATGAGCCCCGATCCTTACTCCGGTTCCTATGACTTCACCAATCCGCAAAGCTTCAACCGCTATACCTACGTGCAGAACAACCCTGCCTGGTTCACCGACCCAAGCGGGCAACTTACCGAAGGTCCGGCACTCTATGTTGGTACAGCGATCTGTGGTCCTGAATGCGGAGCGGTTGCAGCAGTTGGTGCCGGAATCGCAGAATTGCTGGTGGGCCTGCTTGGCTTCAACGCGCCAAGCTTCCACGGGAGCCTCGAACCAAGACCAAGCGCTGCAAGTTGGGATGGTAACTTCGGCGAAAGCCTCGGTATTCCAACTTCTATTCAACAGGGCAACTGGGGAGTGGGGTTAACCACCGATGGATGCGAGTTCGGAGCTTGTGGGTCAGGATTTCTGAATAAAACGCAGATTAATGAAAACAAAACGCTCCAACAGAAGATTGCTGAGTTGGAGGCAGCCGGTATATTCTTCGGCCCTTTTGAAACAAAACACTCACCTTTCCATAGAGGTCAAATAACTTTGCGAGATACCAAGTTTCTTTGCTCTCAACATGTGACTCTAGATCAAGGGAGCGGGCGCAATGGCAATCCTGTAACTGGCGAATCACATTATGATCTTTTTAATCCTTGGGCATCCATTCCTCTGTCGACTCAACTGCACACAGTTTACGATTTATTTCCAGACATCATTGAACAACGATTTCCTTGGTTTCCGACCGGTAGTGATGTCTGCAAATTATTTTGATTGGATTATTGTATGAATAAACAACATTACGCTATACAAGTGAGTGCAGTAATTATGATCGCCTTATCGGTATTAGCTTGTGTGTCATTGCTCGTACTCTTGACGGTCGCATTCATCCATAATGTTAACTATCCATTTCCGCAGTGGTTCAAGAACGCAAGGGATGCATGTTTTTACCCTGCATTATTGATGGCTTTCATCAATATTCTGTTTATGGTATTTTCTGGACAAAAGAGGAAAAGCGGGATTGCGTTGGCAATAAACGCGCTGACAATATTTATCGCTGTATGGTTTACGTCTAAAGGCTAGAGCTATTGCAGAATCTTGCCGAAATATGCTTTGACAATTTAAAGGATGCGAGTTCGGGGCCTGCGGGAGTGGGTTCCTCAATCAAACTCAAATCAATGAGAACAAGACGCTTCAGCAGAAGATCGATGAGTTGGCAGCGGCTGGGGTATTCGTCGGCCCCTTAGAGACGAAATACTCTCCCTTCCACAAAGGGCAGATAACGCTTAGAGACAACAAGTGGTTTTGCTCTCAGCATGTCGTCCTCGATCAGGGAAGCGGAAGCGGTGGTAAGCCCGTCACGGGTGAATACCATTACGATCTAGTTCATCCCTGGGCGTACATTCCCACTTCGACGTTGTTTCACACTCTGTACGATCTGATACCAGACAAAATCCAGGATCGCTTTCCCAGCTTTCCAACGGGGAGCGATCTATGCAAATACTTCTAAGGCCTGACGCGCAATCGCGTTGGAAAGGATTCCTCAACTTAGTTGTGACGGTACTCCTTTGTATCGACGTCCTAAACTTCCTGGCGTTCGCGGTAATCGCGATACGCGGGACTGCTCTAGGGGTCAGCGCACCCTTTTCCTAGTTGGTTCAGAAACGGAACAGACATATGCTTTTACCTCGGACTGCTCCTGACCTTTGTGAGTCTTCCATTTTTTGGCGTCCGCGCAACAAAGGATACGAGCAGCCATATCCGCAGGGCTGGCGTTTGGAACGGTTATGGTCATAGCCTTCCTAACGACGCGAGGTTGATATGCGAGTTCGGCGCCTGCGGGGGCGGGCCGAGTTCGTTCCAAGCAGGCGCAATGACGATGCGGGACGATGCGGGACAGGACGATGCGGGACAGGACGATGCGGGACGACGATGCGGGACAGACGAAACAACTCCCGACGATGCGGACGATGCGGGACAGACGAAACAACTCCCGACGATGCGGGACAGACGATGCGGGACGACGATGCGGGACAGACGATGCGGGACGACGATGCGGGACAGACGATGCGGGACAGACGAAACAACTCCCGAATCGATATCGCCCCACATAGCGCGGTGCTAGACGTCAAACTCAGGGAGCTATTTAAGAAGGGTTGGATCGCTTAGAACTGACGGTGGGGGACAGACGAAACTGGCCCTATGCGAGGCGCTCTTGTCGTGGGAGCGAATTGGCTAGCATGCTAGACGTCAAACTCGTGCTTGGCGAGGGTGCGTTTCGTCTGTCCCCAGTCGTCCAAAATTGCGCCCTTTAAGGCATCGACAAGAAGCCGTTATCGTTCGAATGTATCGGGATACAGTCCCCAACGACAACTGTTAGGTACTTCACTCCCATGCCAAGCCCATGTTTCACTTCAAAAAGGTCGTGTACCGTGAAAAGTACCCAAACAGGCAAATTCAGCTTGTCGTGAAATACATATTCTGAGGTCGGAATCACATGGAAAATTTTGGCATGCGACGAAAGTTTCTTGAGCACATCTCCAAAGCGTGGGCGGGGTGCACGCTTGCTCAAATTCTGCCAGTTCAACGGGCCGGCGCTTCGCGACAGGGTAGCTGAATCGAAATCGACGGAGGAGCTATATCATGAGAAAAAGTTTGAGCAAAGCCGCTTGGCTGGCTGTAGGGATTTTTCTAATTTATATATTGCGTGCCGGCCAGGCAGTGGCAGGTTCCGCGCAAACATCAGGCAAGTCGGCATCCAGCGGATCGTCCATTCTCGAGCCCCCATCTGGTGCGTTGCTCGGACAATACTACGGCGCCGGTACCATGGCCCAGACGGCGGCGAAACTTGGCACTATACCTCGCGTTCACTTGACATACTACAGGTGGGACGCCGATTGGACCGGCGACGTCACAAAGGCAGACTTGGCGGCCGGACGCATCCCTCTGGTCAATTGGGAACCCCACAATATCGATTTCGCCAAGATCATCGACGGGAGTCTCGATGCGACGATCAAGACGCGTGCAATCGCCTCTAAGGCACTCGGCAAGAAATTCTTCCTCGACTTTGCCGCCGAAATGAACGGTGACGAGGCGTGGAGCGGCAATAACGCCCCTCTATACGTTTCCGCTTATCGACACATTCACGACCTCTTCGATACAGCAGGTGCGACCAACGTGATTTGGGTATGGTGCCCGAACGTCACGGATACTCCCGGGGGCAACCGGACTACCATGGACTATTATCCGGGCGACTCGTATGTCGATTGGACCGGGGTTGATGGCTACAATTGGGGTACGAAGAACCACGGCTGGCAAACCTTCCAACAGGTGTTCCAAGACATTTATCCTCTTCTGGCGGCAAAGAAAAAACCTATCCTGATTGGAGAGATGTCGTCCGCCGAGGCCGGCGGAGACAAGGGCAAGTGGATCGATGAGATCATTCCCACACTCCGCACGAATTTCCCACTCATCAAGGGTCTCGTATGGTTCGACATCAACAAGGAAGCCGATTGGCGTATCGGCTCGTCTCCGGCATCGGAAGCATCGTTCACCCGCATGGCAAACGATCCATATTTTAATCCGCAGAAATTCCAGCACGAACCATGACAGATTCTGTACGTTGGCGATCGAGGCATCCTATGGCTACTTCGCGGCGTACTTTCTTGCGCGTGAGCGTTTTGAATTTCTGGGAGTGAATTGGCTAGCCTGCGAACGTCAGACTCGTGCTTGACGAGGGTGCGTTTCGTCTGTCCCCGGTCGTTCCACCGGTCGTTCCAGTCGTCCTCACCTGCCACAGGAATCTGTCGATACTCTTCAGCGAATAGTTTGGCGACGGAGTTCCTTCGGCGGGTGGCCCACATCTTCCTTTGATCTTCGGATGGTGGGTGCCCCACATCTCGATTTTGAGATGTGGGTTTGCAGGATGCTAGGCTAAGTCCCATGCCCCGCGAGTTGGAACGGCGATATGGTTTAGGTCATCACCACTTCGTGACCTTCTCTTGCTATCAGCGACTTCCGTACCTCGCGGAACCAAAAGCATACGATATTTTTGAGGATTCTTTGGAGAAGACGAGACAGAAGTACGGCCTCAGTATCGATTCCTACGTCGTCATGCCTGAGCATGTGCATCTGCTTGAAACCCATTCACGCGAGGCTTGGTAGCTCATCCGAAAGGACTGGCAGTGGTCCAGTTACCGGCATTGGGCTTACGGCGAGCCATCGCGTGTTCATATCTCGTCTACGTGGATCTATGCCATTCAAATGCAGCAGGAATTAGAAAGCGGGGCTCATGAAACATCCTGCAAACCCACATCTCAAAATCGAGATGTGGGGCACCCATCGGAGATTAGAAGTAGATAGACGTGGGCCACCCGCCTTCTACCGATCCTTTACCGGCCGTGCCGATGCGCATCCCGTGGAGGTGCGGACAGCTTACGAGCAGAAAGCCCAGGGTCTGACAGGGAACCTGCTGGTGCGTTTGCGCAGCACGGCGGGCAAAGCTGTGAACGTTGAGATCAAAGACAATGCGTACCAGGGAAAGCCTGTGACCAGAACCGTGGAACCCCGCCAGGAAATATCAGTCGTTCTGCCTCTGGAGCGAAGTCACGGTTGGTATGACTTTACCGTCAAGGCAAGTGGCTCAGACGCGGAAACGCGGGTGGCCGGCCGGGTAGAGACCGGAAAAACAAGCTTCAGCGACCCTTTGATGGGCGGCATGGTGTAATTTGCCTTCCCGGGGGCGGCGTTCCTACAGCGCTTTGCGAGCCAGGCGGCGAACAATTTCCGTCGTGACGCCGTAGATGGCGTGGGTCACCAGTTCGCTGACGTGTTCCCGCGCAGGCTGGTTTTCTGGGGTTTCCGTCAAACCCATCATGGGCAGCGCGGACACGTGGGTGATGCCGCACAGTGTCAGGCCGAAGTTGGCTCCGAGACGTCCGGTAACTACCGGTTGATACTCCGCCAGTGCGCCGTAGACGCCGCCGGCCAGCGCCCCAAAACCCCAGTGAATCGCCCGGACAGACGCTTCTTCGGTCCCTTCGCTCAAGGGGCTGGCAGACATGCGATTCAACAGTACTGCCGGCGGCGGAATCTGCCCTTGAGTGCGGGGAGGATACACCGCTTCTCCCGCGGCTTTTGCGGCTGCCCCCATCAGGCCGCCAAGGGCGCCGGCGATGAAGCCCTTCCACAGCGACGGCTTGCGACGACGAAAACCTTTTATTCTGCTCATACAGCTTTGGATGCTGTCCGGCCGATCATGCGGTGTGGAAGTTGCAATGCGGAAGAGTTGTCCTGTTAACCTATAACGTCGTTACAGGCAACGCAGGATGGGAGCGATCATGGCCGTCAGTAGAGAGTGGACCGAGTGGCATCTCACACCCAGGGGATGGGTTTCGGGATCAAGCCGCCGCACGGGCGAGGGAAATGTATGGCGCGACGAGCCCGAGGATCGGGTCGTCACCTTTGTATACCAGGAGCAAATGGACAAGGCCCACCCCGAGGGACACGCCACCGTTCAGGAGTCGTGGCGTTCCAAGACCACGACGGATATCGACAGCCTCCTGGGGGCGCATGGGCCTTGCCCGAAAAAGCTCTGAACTTAGGCCGGGGTCTTGGCGCACAACTCGTTCATGGCCCGGGTCAATTCCTGGGCGATCAACGGAGCCGTGGCGGTCTCGATGGCCGAGCGCTGCATCAGGTAGACAAGCTTGCCGTCACGCAGGATGGCAATGGCGGGTGACGTCGGAGGATGACCTTCGAAGTAGGAGCGGGCCCGCTCCGTCGCATCGCGGTCCTGGCCGGCGAACACGGTGATCGCCTGGTCCGGCAGATTCGCGTTCTGAAGTGCCAGCCGGACGCCCGGGCGCATCTTTCCCGCGGCGCAACCGCAGATCGAGTTGACGACCAGAAGCGTGGTGCCTGGCTTTGCCAAGGCCGCATCGACTTCCTCTGCCGTCCGTGCTGCTTTGATGCCCGCGCGGGTAAGCTCTTCGCGCATCGGTATAACCATGATCTCCGGGTACATGCTTGCTCCTGTCAGGTGCTCCGCGTGTTGCAAAACATAGCAACACTCATCTGATTGTAAAGATTCGCCCCCGCTTTCGCTAGTCGCCTTGTTGTACCTTGATCCAAATGCAGTTCCTTCAGGAAGTTACCTTAGCTCCTTACACTACCTTCCAGATCGGCGGGCCGGCCCGCTGGTTTGCTGAGGCGTTGAGCGAAAACGACATCGTCGCGGGTGTCGCCTTCGCTGGAGAGCGGCAATTGCCGCTGTTCATCCTCGGCGGCGGCAGTAATCTCCTGGTTTCGGACGCGGGATTTCCCGGCCTCGTCCTGCGTATCGGCTTGCGCGGGATCGAAATCAAAGAGGAACATCTTTCTGTCTGCGCCGGAGAAGATTGGGACGACGTCGTTGCCTGCGCCGTCACCCACGGTCTCGCAGGGATGGAGTGCCTTTCGGGCATTCCGGGCACTGCCGGCGGAACGCCGGTGCAGAATGTGGGAGCTTATGGGCAAGAGGTGTCGCAGACCATTGTCACCGTCCGTGCGTTCGATCGGACAATCGGACGCTTTGTAGACCTGGCTGCTGAAGACTGCGGGTTTTCTTACCGCAGGAGCATCTTCAACACCACGGAACGCGGCCGATACATCGTGACTCGCGTCGACTACGCGCTACGCAGGGATGCTCCGGCGAACTTTGCTTATGCCGATCTCAAGAAGTACTTTGCCGCCCGTAACGTGGAGTCGCCTACGCTGTCGGAGGTCCGTGAAGCGGTGCGCTTTGTCCGCGCACAGAAGGGCATGCTGATTGTGCCGGGCGATGAGGATTGTCGAAGCGCGGGAAGTTTTTTCAAGAACCCGATCGTGCCCGTATCTGCGCTCGATTCTCTGGCCCGGGGTTTGGGAATAGACAAACAGACCATTCCCGCCTATCCGGCGCAGCCCGGAGAAATAAAGCTTTCGGCCGCCTGGCTCATCGAGCGAGCGGGCTTCGCGAAAGGCTACGCACTGGGCAGAGCCGGCATTTCCAGCCGCCACACGCTCGCTCTGATCAACCGGGGAGGCGCAAGTGCGTCCGACCTGACAGCCCTGCGCGATCGTATCGTCGACACGATCGCGGCGCAGTTTGGGATTCGCCTCGACCCTGAACCCGTCTGGCTGGGGTAGAGCATTGGGCTCCGCTTTTAAGCATTTTCTTGAATGACTGTGGCAAGGATGCGAAACTGCGCGAAGACGCTGGTTTCTTGAAACTCCAACTCACCACAAAATCGTCATTCTGAGCGGTTGTGACCTTTTTGATTTTCCCGTGTTTTGGCACACCCGACCAGACTTTCTTGAACCCCAACAAAATCGTCATCCTGAGCGAAGCGCTTCGCAGATCTATTGCATAACAAAGGACTTTATGGCGCGGAGTCGAAGGACCCCGGCGATGATTGCTGGCAGATGCTCTTGTGGGCTTTCCGACCGCAAATTACACCGGAAGATAAAAAGTCACAACCTCTGAGCGGAGCGCCTCACAGCTTTGTCGTGTGTCACAGCGCTTGTGGCGCGGAGTCGAAGAACCCCGGCGGTGCTTACCTTCCCCCACGCTGTTCGGAGCTTTTCAAGCACCCAAGCCCCAGAGCAGGATCTGTTGCGGTACGCACTGGATGGTCACGGGTACATCTGTTCACGCACGGTAACCATCTTCCATCCCCAGCTTTGTGCAAGGTCTTTGAAGAAACCAGTGTCTTCTCGGATTTCGATGTCTTCCATCTCCCCGGGTTAGCTCGTTAATCGCTGCGAAGGGTCTGCATCGGATTTACATAAGCCGTGCGGGCCGCGGGCACAAGGCAGGCAATTGCCGAGCTGACTAAGAGAAGTGCTGCAATAGAAACGAAGTTCCAGATGGCCGGATTGTTGCCGGGCATCAAGTGCTCAAGCAGTTTCTGGAGAAAAACATTTAGGAGAAGGCCAATAAAGATTCCGCAGGCGATTGTGGAGAGAGTCGTGCGAGAGACCGTCCAGATGATGTGGCTTCGCCTTGCGCCCAGCGCCATCCGAATCCCGAGCTCATTTTTGCGGCGAGTGGTTGAGAAGAGAACAGTGCTTGCGATGCCGAAAAGGGACAACGCGAGCGCGAGGCCGCCAAAGAACGAAAATAGGATGGAAAGTAGCCGCTGCTGCATCCAGATGGGCTGATGTTCGAGGACTTCATCAAGCTCGCCGATTACATTTGAGGAGACCCTCTGATCGGGATTGAAGGAGTGAATCGCGGCACGGAGGGGGCGGAGAAGCGTTAAAGGTTTGTCGGTGGTTCGGATAAAAAGCTGCGTCGTGTCCCACATGAAGGCGGTATAGGGGACATAGATGGCCGGAAGGGTCGGACGCTCGAGTCCATCGTTACGCGAGTCGGCGACGACACCAATAATCTGCCGCCAATCTCCACTGTGCGGAGAGACTGCCGATTGCGGTCGTCCGTCGTCTTTTAGTCCATCAGACCGAATCTGCTGGCCGAGGACGGGTCGTTTGGGAAAGTAGCGTTGAGCGAAGGTCTGATTGACGACGGCGACGAAGTCCGCGCGGTGGTTCTCGTCCTCGGTCCAGAGACGTCCGCTAAGGAGGGCGACCTTCAGCGTTGCAGAGTACTCGGGACTAATGAGCTGGACGAGAGCTTGCTGATGATGCTCCGACTGCTGGCCGAGAACCTCGAAGTCGGCGGCTGTTCCTGATCCACTGAAGGATTGCGATGGCGGTATGCCGCTGGCCAAAACAGCGACGGAGACGACGCCGGGAACCGTGGCTACGCGCTCACGCAAATGTTCGATGTAAGCGGCACGCAGGGGTTGATTCTTGCCTGTCTCGAGGTTGAGCGGGATGCCGATAAAGCCGACATGGTGCGGATCGTAGCCAAGTTTTGTAGACGTGATGCGGAGAAGCCCTGCAACTGCAGCCCCTGCTACGCCAAGCAGCAAGAGGGTAAGTGCGACCTGGCCTCCGATCAGGAAGTTGAGCGAGCGGTTGCGGGTTCCATCGATATTGCGCGCGCGGGCCTGCATCATCTGTGAGACGTCAGGCCGTGCGAAGTGGAATGCCGGCGCAAGGCCGAAGAGAATTCCAGTGAGAAGAGCGAGAGAGACCGAGAAGGAAAGGATGGGCCAGTTGAGCACGATCGTCGCCTCCTGCGGGAAGGCATTTGGCATCATCTTCAGCGGGAGCTTAGCCAACCAGTAAGACAACGCGGTGCCAAGTGCTGCGCTGGCAAAAGCGATGGCCAGGGACTCGATCAGAAGCTGGCGGACGATACGAAAGCGGCCTGCTCCGATGGCTGAGCGAATGGAAAGCTCATGCAGACGTGCTTCTCCACGAGCCAGCAGAAGAACGGAGCAGTTGGCGCAACCAATGAGGAGAAGAAAGACAACTGAAGCGAAGAGCAGTGTGAGAGTTTGACCGAGGCGACGGACATAGGGAGCTGTGATCGGTTGAACACTGACGTGGAATGAATCAGGAAAATGCTGTGGTGTCTCTTGCTTGAACTTGTTGAGGAAGGACTGGAATTCTGCGTTCGCACTCTCCGGTGTAACACCGGGCCTGAGCTTGATCCAGGGGAAAATCGCGGGGCTTCGCGTGGGATTCCAGGGGATGTAGACGTCGACGTTTCCCACGGTCTGAGTGAAGGCGAAGCGCGATGGCATAACGCCTGCGATGATGTAGCTCTGGTGGTCCAGGTCAAGAGCGTGACCGATGACGGACCTATCGCCGCCGAAGCGCTGGTTCCAATACTTGTAACTAATTACGACGACGTTTTGCGATGTATCGGCCGATTGAATCCCTCTTCCGATAAACGGAGGCACGTTAAGAAAGCTGCCGATGTTGGATGTGACGAAAGCAACGCTTACGTCTTCGGGCAGTTGACTTCCTGTCTCCTGTAAGCCCGCGAGCATAAAGCCAAGCACACTGTCGATCGATTTTGCCTGTACAAAGCTTGCGTACTGCGGTGGAGTCAGCGCAAACCATGTTGGGAGGTCGGGATGCTTGTCATTGGTAAGCGCGGGGTTCACAATGCGGTCGGCGTCTGCATACGGAAATGGATGAAGCAACGCCGAATAGATGACGTTAAACATCGCTGTGGTCGCACCGATACCAAGAGCAAGCGAGATGACAGCGGCGACAGAGGTCGACGGGTGACGGTATAGAGATCGGATGCCGTAGCGGATATCACCACCGATTTCGTATAGGGGACGGAGGCCAATGGCTGCGACATACTTCTCCTTCTGAACATCGACGCGTCCAAACTCGACCTTCGCCTGGCGCATAGCCTCCGCCGGAGCGATCCCGGAGTCGATCAGGTGGTTCGCATGTGCGTCGATGTGACACTGCAGTTCGTTCTCGACGTCGCTCTTGGTCTGCGAACGGTGTGCGAGGGCCCTCCACCATGAGCGGATGGGGGCGAAGAGGTTCATAGCGTCTCCGGTGTTGCGTCGAGAATGGAACCGACGACGTCGGTCATCTGCTCCCACTTGTCGGTCTCGGCCTTAAGCTGTTTACGGCCGGCTGAGGTTAACGTGTAGAACTTGGCGCGGCGGTTGTTCTCCGACTCTCCCCATTCTCCCTGGATGAGACCCTTGTGTTCCATGCGGTACACAGCGACATAGAAGGAACCTTGCGGAATCTCCAGGCGGTCGCGGGAGATCTGCTGGATGCGCAGCAGGATTCCATAGCCATGCAGCGCGCCGAGTGAGACGGCCTTGAGGATTAGGATCTCGAGAGTGCCCTGGAGTAAATCGACTTTTTTGCCCATCTGCTACTCCCCTATTGTAAATAGGAGAGTAGGACGGCTTCCAAGATCTGTCAAATATCTCCGGACTGCATCAGATTCGTAACAAGCGGTCGACTTGTTGGAAAGCGGTCCGTATGATCCCGAGTCACACGCGACTGCCATGTTAGGTTTGAACCACCTGCCGCCATGCGCCTTTTGGCTCCCTCGGCCACAAAACGGTCAATGACACAAAGATCAGCGAGCCTCGCTGGTCCATCGCGCTACGGAAGCCGGCTGTTGACCGAGTTGCCGCAAAAGCTGCTCCCGCTGGGTTGCCAGCGCTACCGGGGCCGGTCCATGAGCCTGAATCCGTCCATGCTCCATCACCAGAACATCGGCAGATGTTTGAAAGGCTTCCGCCACGTCGTGTGAGACGTAAAGCGCGGGAATCTTCCGCTTTGCCAGCCAGGCCGTCAACGTTCCCAGAATCGAGGCTTTCAGGTCCGCATCCAGGCCGGCGAATGGCTCGTCCAGCAGCAGCAAACGTGGCTCGGGCGCCAGCGCACGGGCCAGAACAACGCGCTGCTTTTCTCCCCCCGATAGATCGGCGGGTGTACGGTTGGCCAGATGAGTGGCCTCAAAGAGCTCGAGCATCTTGAGCGCACGCTCGCTTTTTGCGCTCCTGTCGAGTCCGGAAAGTCCAAACGCAACATTGGCGGTTACATCCATACGGGGAAACAGGGCGGCGCGCTGGGTCACAAATCCGATGGCTCGCTCCGCAGGAGGCACCCATAGACCGCGTGCGGTATCGACGAGCGTTCGTTCGTGCAACACCACCCGTCCGCGTTCCGGCTTGCTCAATCCTCCCAGCACACGCAGAAGGGAAGTCTTGCCGGCGCCCGATGGTCCAAATAGCACCGTCCATGGGGATGCCAGCGTGCACGCAACGTCGAGCGACAGGTCGCCCAGCGTGTGCTCTACCTGAACCTCCAGGTATTCAGACATTGGGCCGTGTCCTGCGTCCGTAGATGACCAGCAGAGCAAGAAAAGAAAGGACCACCAGGAACAGAGCCGTCTGGTTGGCCTGCTTGTAAGCAAAGTCCTGCACCTGGTCGTAGATGGAAATAGAAAGTGTGCGCGTCACACCGGGAATATTCCCGCCGATCATCAGCACCACCCCGAACTCGCCCACCGTATGTGTGAACGTCAACACGGCGGCAGTGAGCAAAAAAGGCCGGATGATCGGCAGCAGTACACGTCGCAGAATCCTGACCGGGCTTGCGGACAAAAGCTGCGCAGCTTCCAGAATCTCTCGATCGACGGAACGGAATCCGGAAGTAATGGGCTGCACCGTAAACGGCAGGCTGAAGAGGATCGAGCCGATCAGCAGGCCGGCAAAAGAGAAAGCCAGGGGATGACCGAAAACGACGGAAAGGATTCGTCCCGTTCGCGTTCGCGGCCCCATCAGCACCAGCAGGTAAAAACCAAGCACCGTCGGCGGCAAGACCAGCGGAAGAGCGACAGCGGCCTCCACCAAAGATTTCCAGCGCGCCTGGCTATAGGCCAACCAATAGCCCAAGGGAATAGAAATGCCGAGCAGGATCAGCGTCGTGAACGCCGCCAGTCGAAGAGTCAGGAAGATCGCTTGCTGATCCATAATGAGGTCGAAGAGAAGAGTTAAGGAGCCTTTAATCCCCGTTCGGCCAGTTGCTTTTGTACCGGCGGCGAAAGCAGAAATTCGAGGAACTGGCGCGCCACAGGCGTACCTCGCGTGAGCACCACGGCGCCCTGTAGCAGCGGAGGATAAGCGTCCTCTGGCACCACCACGTATTTACCGTCGGCACTCAGCCGGGCAGTCAGGGCGGAAGTGAGTGAGATCAATCCGGCGTCGGCATTCCCCGAGTCCGCGTACTGGGCGGTCTGCGCGATGTTTTCCGCAATGACCAGCTTGCCGTTCAAAATCTCCGTCAGGTCAAGTTTTTCGATGGCCGCTTTGGCTGCGCGCCCGTACGGCGCGTGTTCGGCATTCGCCACCGCGATAGTCTTGAGAGCCTTGCTGCGCAGGGAGTCGAGACTGAGCGGCTGCGCCGGCGAATCATTCCTGGCCCACAGCACCAGCGTTCCCCGGGCATAGGGAACCGGCTGGGCCTCCTCCGCCAAGCCTGCCGCAATGACCTTCTGGGGAAAGGACATATCTGCGGACAGAAACAGGTCGAACGGCCCCCCATTCAATATCTGCGTCGCCAGGGTAGAAGAGGACGCGTAGGAAGCGTCGACTTTAGCATGCGTCTGTGCTTCGAACTGATCGATGATCGTGGGCAACACTGGCTGCAGGTCTGCTGCCGCCGCAATCCGTAGCGGCGTCTGCGCGAAGCAGGAGCCGATGTTACCGACAGCCGGCATCAGCAGGCTTAGAAGCATCAGAGAGAAACGCACACCCTGTTTACGCAAACCGCACCATGTCTTCCCACCCCGTGCCTTCGGCCGCCGGGAGCGCTTTTTCCGGCAAGAGGGGCATGGCGAAATCATACGATACGATTCCACCATCTATACGACTTCCAGCGGTTTCCCCAAGCCCCAACTCGCCCCATTTCGCCCTACCGCGAACCTGCTTTTCAGCCATCCTTACCCCCCCGCCGTTCGCTTCAGGCGTGAAACCCCGGTAAGCTAGGGGTACATCATGCAAGAAGCTTCTCATCAACTCCGCTGCGTTGGTTGCAGCGCCGTGATCCTGCCGGATGCAGTCGAAAAGGATTTCCGTTGCATCGCTTGCGGCGAATTGCTCGAGGTGGAGTATCCCTCATGGAGTGAGGCGGGTACCTCACCCAGCCCGCGCCGCATGCCCAACCCTGGCGCCTTGCGCTGGCTATGGCAGGAGAGACGCCAATCCCGGTTGCCCATCGATCAAAGCGGTGTATGGCGCTTTCGCGAAGTTCTGCCCATCCTCAGTGATCCCGAGCGGGCGGTCACATTGCGCGAAGGCAACACGCCTCTCTATCGGCTCACCCGCTGTGCTGAAGAGCTGGGCCTCGATCATCTCTATGCCAAACACCAGGGGATGAACCCCACCGGGTCATTCAAAGACACCGGGATGACCGCCGCTCTGTCGCAGGCGCGCGAGCGCGGCTTTCAATGGGTTGCTTGCGCATCAACCGGTAACACTTCGGCAGCCATGGCGGCCTACGCGGCCCGGGCACGCATGAACAGCCTGGTCCTGCTTCCTGAAGGAAAAATCTCCTGGTCCAAGCTTTCGCAGGCGATGGACTACGGCGCGGTCACCTGTCAGCTCGATACGGACTTTGACGGTTGCGTGCGCGTGCTCGCGGAAGTCGTGCGGCGCGCCCCCGTGTATCTGCTCAATTCCGTCAATCCCTATCGCCTGGAAGGGCAGAAGACACCGGCGTTTGAAATCGCCGAGGAGTTCGATTGGCAGGTTCCCGATCACGTGATCGTTCCGGGAGGAAATCTGGCGAACGGTTCCGCACTGGGCAAAGGATTTTTGGAAATGTTCCACCTCGGTCTCAGCACCAAAGTTCCGAAAATTACCGTCGTGCAGGCCGAGGGTGCAAATCCGCTCTACACCAGCATGCTGCACAACGGTGGGAACTCCATCGAGCCGGTCTATGCCGATACGCGCGCCACGGCGATCCGCATTGGGAATCCGGCTTCCTGGCGTAAGGCTGCGCGCGTGATTCACCAGACGGGCGGTTTCTGTGAACAGGCCAGCGAGGCCGAAATCGCTTTGGCCAAAGCGGAGATCGGCCAGGAGGGAATCGGTTGCGAACCCGCTTCCGCCGTCACCCTCGCAGGCCTGAAAAAGCTCGTGCGCCAGGGAAAAGTGCAGCGCGGAGAAACCGTTGTACTTCTGCTCACCGGCCACACGCTCAAAGACTCCGAGTACACCATCGACTTCCATCGCGAAAAGCTGTTGAGGCCTGAGGAGACGGTTGGAGTGGAGCACGAATTGGCAGAGAGACGCCGGATCACGCAATCGCTAGATGCCTCGTCCGATGCCGTGCTGCAGGTTCTCGAAGCGGCTATCCACGCATGACATCCGGCATGACATCTGGCATGAAGACAGTAAAACTGCGGCTCCCCGCCACTTCTGCAAATCTGGGGCCGGGCTTTGACGCGATGGCTTTGGCCATCGAGCTCTTTCTGGAGGTCGATGCCAGGCCTGCCGCCCTCTTTTCCGTCGAGGCGTCTGGACGCAATCGCAATATCTGCGGCTCCCTGACCGGGAACCTGATGATCCAGACCTACGAATCGGTGCTCGCGGCTGAGGGACGCCCGGTTGTGCCGCTCGAACTGCAAGTACGCAATGGCATCCCCGTGGGTATGGGATGCGGATCTTCCGCTGCCGTGCGGCTGGCAGGAGTCGCACTTGCGTCCGCATTCGGCGACCTCGGTTGGGACGCGGAGAAAATCGTCGACTGCGCGACCCGCCTGGAGGGGCACCCGGACAACGTCGCCGCCTGCTGGTACGGAGGCATGACCATAGCCTGTAGTGGCCCGTCTTTATCCACCGTTACCATTCCCCCGCCTGCAGGCTGGCGGGCTCTGCTCGTCTTACCGGAAAATCCTGTGTCCACCACCAGGGCGCGCGGTGTGTTGCCCGCGGATTATTCGCGACAAGACGTCGTAGCGAACGTGCAGAGCGTGGCGCTGCTGGCCGCGGCTTTTGCCCTGGGCCGGGCCGATCTGATGCAGGCCGCAACCCGCGACCGCCTCCATCAGCCATATCGCATGGAACTGTGCAAGCTGCTGCCTGTCCTGCTGCCCCTGGCCGGTCATCATGGGGTGATGTCGGCGACGCTGAGCGGAGCTGGCCCGTCGGTATTGCTGCTCATCCAGAAACGACCGGAAAACGAACAACCGGAAAGCAGCCAGGAAAACACGCTCACGCAGGCCATTCAGGAGCAGGTTCAGCCGGTTTGCCCGGTCGAAGTCCTGAGCATCGACCTAAGCCACGAGCCCGCCGGTTTCAGCGTGACCGAATAGCTGGGCTGACTTCGGCGACAAGTCTGCACCGTTTACCTTCTTGCAGCATCAACTCATAAGGGCCAAAGCACGGCGCAAATGCTATGCTCAGCCGAGGGTAGTGAAGGAGGAACATGGCAGGACCAGGGGTCTTGGAAGTGAACGATGCAACATTCGAGCAGGAGGTACTGCAGTCGGAGCAGCCTGTTCTGGTGGATTTTTGGGCAGCCTGGTGCGGGCCGTGCCGCGCGTTAGCGCCGGTTGTCGATCAGGTGGCTGCTGAGTACAGCGGCAAGCTCAAAGTGATGAAAATGGATGTGGATCGCAATTCGGCAACGCCGATGCGTTACGGAATCCGCGGCATTCCGGCTCTGTTGCTCTTTAAGGGCGGCAAGGTAGCCGAGCAGATCGTCGGATTCGTTCCGAAAGATACGATCGACAAGAGCATCAGCAAGCTGCTTACTGTTTAAGCCTTGTTTTAAGCCAGCTCTCCTGGCAAAGAAAAAGCCCCGGCCGTAGCCGGGGCTTTTTCTTGTGTGATCGGAAGGCAGCTCAGGAGTAGCGGCGTAGAACGCCCAGCACGCGTCCCTGGACGGCCACCTGCGAAATGGGAACGTAGATAGGTTCCATCTCGGCATTCGAGGGCTGCAGCCGCACCATGTTGCCTTCGATGTAGTACCGCTTCAAGGTGGTTTCGCTGCCTCGCACCAGCGCGACGATGATCTCTCCTTGCCGCGCCGTGACCGTGCTCTCGACCAGCACGAAATCTCCGTCCACGATATGCTCGTCGCGCATCGAGTCTCCGCGGACTTGCAGCGCGAACACTTCGCGATTGCCGATGATGTCTCCGAGCGAAATACTTTCGCTTGTCTCAATAGCCTCGACCGGCAAACCAGCGGCAATACGTCCCAGCAACGGGAGCCGGTCCGATCGCCGCGCCTTGTTGCGGGGCGGCAGAACGTCGATTGAGCGGCTGCGGTTATGAGCGCGCTGCAGCAAACCCTTTTTCTGCAGGTTCGTGATGTGTTTGTGCACTGTAGCCAGAGATTTCAGGCTCAGGCCGCGCGCAATCTCCTCAAACGAGGGCGAGTAGCCATTCCGCTGTACAAAATTGCTGAGGAAGTCGAGAACTTCTTTCTGCCTGCGGGTAATCGACATTCCAGAATTATAGCGAACAAAAGGCGAATTAACGAAAAACTTTGTGTTTTTGCGTTTGGTACCGGGCGGGAGCGGCTGTGACTTCTATTCCGACCGCTTTTCTCTTGTGGTGCGGTCACTATGCGAGGTCATTCGGGATGTTTGGGCACAGGAGATGGAGCATGAAACGTGGCAAGGAAACGGCAGCTAGGGAATCGTAAGTACGTCTTTGGGAAGTAGTGCTTCAATGTCCGTAAAGCGTGTAAAGTCTCTGGTATTGAAGGTCAGAATTTGCTTAACTCCATGCACGTACATTGCAGCGGCTAGCCGCGCGTCATGCACCTGAACACCAGAAACCTGATAAGCAACAAGCAGTCTGCGCCATTTCTCATGCACCAAAAGACTATCGGGAAGCAAGCGAAGCCGCGCTTCAAAGAATTGTGCCCTGCGATCTGTTTCGTCGGGCGACAATCCATAACCGTTGCGAATCGTCGGGCGAGTGCAGGCATTCCAAAACTCGGCAAGGTTTTGGGATGTATAACAGAGAGTCACGTCCCGCTCTGCCAGCGTATCCAAAGCTGCTTCAACGACTGGATAATCGGGATCGCCCGGTTGCACCCAACGAATCAGGATATTGCTATCAACCAAGCAAAGCGTCTCACTCATTTACAGGCGATCCTCGTAGAAGCTCTCCCGAGTGAACGCCGATGTTGGCAAATTCGGTAGCTTTTCCGACCCTTCGGCAATTTGTCTCAGCATCAAATGTAATTCCTCGACAGTGAGTTTGCCGGACCCGCGAGCAGGGGATGATAAAGCCTCCTGCAAAAGGCTGCCAGCGTACTTCTCCGGTGCAAGGCCGTGCGCCAAAGCCTCAACAGCAAGCCTTGCTTCCGCCTGGGGGCTGAGTTCGACTTGAATGGTCATAGCTGCACTCCCTCCGTACTCCCCATTGTCTGATAACGATAGGGTCAAAGTCGATTGCCGTTTGTAAACTGCGGAAAATGAAGACTCCTAATGGACGTTACCAGACTCCCGAAAGAGAAATCTCCTGGTCTGCAAGGCATTTTTAGGCATCAGGAAGAATACTTTCTTCTCATCACTGGAAATCACCCGCAGCGGAGGCGTCTGTCAGGGCCGCGAAGAGCCGCGTCAGCGGTCGGAGCGCAGCGCAGAGTCTCGGCAGACGCCGGAGCGAAGGGTACGCCGGGTTAGCGGCCCGCTGTGAAACTGGACCTGCTCTTTCATCGAGCGAGCTGAGCCTTGATATCCTGGTCGGCGTTCTCCCAAATGTTCGAAGCCAGCGAAAAATGAACCTTGGCATCGGCATCTCTTCCCAACTTGCGATAGCAAGTGCTCAAGTCATGCTCCGCGAGAGGAATCAGTGCAGCGGGGCCGTCAATGATTGCTGCTCCGCGTTGGCCAAGAACACCATTCAACGAACCAACCGCTCCCTGCCAATCTCCCTGCTCCATTTCTGCCTGCGCCAGGTAGTAGGCCGTTTCAGGGCGTGAATCGATGCGGCTGGAACTCGCTAGTTGCGCGACTGCTACCCCCATCTCATGTCCTTCAAGCGCTTCCAGTCCGTCGATGAACTGCTCAGCGGCGGGATACGGCTGGCCGAGGGTTGCTGCATCTTCTAAATGTCCTTTGAGAACTGCCCGCGCAGCCACGAAGTCACCCGCCATTGCAAAGGTTCTGGCGAGAGAGATTACAAGTTTTCCTGAATGGGTCAGTGGGGCGGCATTTAGCAGATCAGCCTTTCCCTCAGCCTTGCGCCCATACAGGATGTCTATCTTGGCCATAAGCAGAAAGTAATCTGCTTTGGAGTAGACAGAACCCGCTGTTTCCAGTGCGCTCTTGAGCTGCCTCTGCGCGTCGATCCGTTTTCCCTGGTAGGCATCTACGCTGGCGATCCCGTCCTGCGATGCCCTGAAGTGAACCGCACTTGCAAGGGCATGGCCGGACACCGCCAAGGCGTTGAAGTGTCTTAGTGCGCTGGTGGTGTCGCCCTTTGCAAGCTGCGCATTTCCGGCCGCTCCATCCAGCCAGGGGTATTTTGACCCCGCCCGAATGAGTCTGGCGTATTCCTTGATTGCTTGATCGTACTGGCCCTCATAGGTAAGCGCTTCGATTCTTTGGAATCCGCAAAATGGGTTTTGACCATCCACTTTGAGACATTTCTCCAGCGCGTCATCCGCCTTGTCGAAGTTGCCGTTATCCGTAGCGACTTCCGCGATGTGAAACAGCACGTCGGTATCGTTCGAATCAAATCCTGATGCCACGTCGAATTTGCTTAAGGCTCCGTCTGCATTCCCGGCAGAGAAGCGTTGTCAAACCTTCCGCCATCAATCGAGTCTGCTTGGCCTTCGCGGTGTCATTCGCCAGACTTTCCGACCCTCCCATCCGGGTCAGGTAGCCAACGGCATCGTCATCACTGTCGGCCTCATAAGAGAGCCATGCGGCTCGCAGCAGAGCCTCGCTCGAACCGGGATTGATCCTCAGATCCTCATCCAGGCTCGCCAAAGCGAGTTTGTCGTCGCCTTCGGCTTCGAGTTGGATGGCCTTCCCCAGCAGGGTTGCGTATGCGGGCGTCCGAGACGAATGCCAAAACCAAACGCCGACACCGGCAACAAGTAAAGCCAGAGCAACCAGCCCGAAAGCGAAAAGCCGGCGGCCAGAAAAATTCTCTATGGGAGCAACTGGCGCCGTAGCCGCCTGTGGAGGTTCCCCTGCAGGCCGCGCTCCGGCGACTTCAAAACTGACTGGAGCTATGAAGCGGTAGCCCTTCTTGGGGACGGTCTCGACATACCGATGCTCAGAGTCTTCTTGAAGTGCTTTGCGGATCATCGAGATGGTGGTGGTCACGTTCGATTCCGCAATGCTTACGTCCCGCCAGACTTCATCCAGGATTTCGTGCTTGGTCACGAGTTGTCCACTTCTGCTGACGAGCAGCACAAGAAGATCGAAAGCCTTGGCGGTGAGTTCAATACGGGCGTTACCGCTGCCGGAAATTCTTCTTTCTGCCGGTTCGAGCGTGTAAAGCCCGAACCGGTATTCCATGTTTTCGACGAGTTCCATGTCATTGTCCAGCAACTATTTATGAATTCTTTGAGATCTATTTTAGGACTTCGCTGCCGGGTTTGTTTAGTGTCGCAATCAGGCAGAATCCCTGCCGAGGAGCAAAGATGAAAACTGAAGCGCTTCATAACCTCGACATGCACCACGGCACAAAATACACCTGAATCGCAAACCGCCGGCGTGGCCGGCAGCTCTACTATGGCTGCGATTTGAGATGGCGAGCTGTCAATGCGCGGTCGCTTCTGTTTCGCCGGGTCACTTAAGCAATTTTCGCGGCGAGCATTTTCGCTGCTGCGAGGCAGCTCTACATCCATTGCGAAAGAGCTCTAGAACATAAACTTTCCTTCATGTTCGAAGTCATGTTGCGCCTCTTAACGCCTCGCGCGGCAGGCATAAACGGCAAATACCGTCCAAATGTGTCGCAAAATGACACAGTTATTGCGACAAAGGTCCACACGGTGATCTTCTGTATACAAGCGATGGTCTCATTGCGTCTCATCTTGCGTTAAGGTGATAAACACGAAAACCTTTTGCAGACTTTTTTCCGCCCGCTACGGGGAGCGATGGCTTGCCGGTTTTCAGTTTCATTATGGAACTCTTCAGCAAAAAGGAGTTCCGATATGAAACGCGTTCGTTCCGCTGTACCTTTTGTGCTCTTGTTTCATTGCTTCGCGCACGGCACCTTAAGAAAGGAAGACAACACAACCCGCATGTTTCTGTAACTTTCGTGGTCACTAGAAAGTAACTGCAGCAGGGGTCGCGTTCGAATTCGCATCGCCGATACGGCAGACAAGGGGTTTCGCTTTCGTGATGCAGGTCTCAGGCAAGACAGCCTAACTCTAAGTCAAAACCAGGTCTCCTCTCGGCTTTGTTGTTCGTTTCTCTACTGCGGTTCTCAGTTCCAGTTTTCACAGTGAGGTTGGATGGTGCTTATGCATGAGGCAGAAAAAAATCAGAGTAGTCCCCGGCGAGGTGGAGAAGTGACGCCTGCAATCGCCGCAATTAATCACCCAGGAGTAAACGCGTTGCCACCCCAGGCGGCGGAGGCGCAACCGTTGGAACGAGCCAGAAAATCCAATGGCCGCTCAAGCACCAGCGCGCTCACCGTCGATCAGGAAAAACTGATGGTTGAGCATCTGCCCATTGTGCGCTTTATCGCCCGGCGCATTCACGAACGCTTGCCGCAGCATGTGCCGATCGAAGACCTGTACAGCGCAGGCGTCGTCGGTCTGCTCGATGCGTTCAATAAATTTGACCCATCCAAACAGGTGCAATTCCGCAGCTATGCGCAGTTTCGCATTCGCGGCGCGATTCTCGACAGTCTTCGCACGCTCGACTGGAGCCCGCGCGATTTGAGAAGGAAGGGCCGCGCAATCGAACAGGCCATTCAGACGCTGACTGCTCAATACGGCCGTACACCCGTAGATCTCGAAATCGCCGGGCACCTGCAGATGGATCTGGCCGCGTATCAGCAGTTGCTAGGGGAATTGAAGGGCCTGGAGATTGGCACCCTGCATTCCGAGCGGTCAGAAGATTCCGGGGAAGAGGAACTGATCTATCTGCCCAACCGCCCGGAAGACGATCCCTTGTTTCGCTACTTGCACACCGAGGTGCGCGAACGGCTTACCGAAGCCATTAACGAACTGCCCGAGCGCGAACGCCTGGTCATGACCCTGTACTACTACGAAGAAACCACGATGAAGGAGATTGGCCTCATCCTGGGTGTTGTCGAGTCTCGTATTTCGCAGATTCACGCGTCTGCTGTCCTTCATCTACGCTCGCAGCTCGCGGACTTTGCCGCCCGGAAAAAAACTGGGGTGGCGCGCGCCAACTCAGACGCTCCGCCGGTTGGAAGAAGGTCAGCCATCTCCAGCAACGAATGTTAGGTGTTTTCAGGGGGTGTCATGGCAGTTACCATGGTGCCCCTTTTGTACCCGGACGGTGCTACCCTAAAGGTCCTGTATGGACCCTATTGTCGCTTCACCGAAGCGTAAACGGCGCGCACCGAGGTCTGCCGAACAGAAACCCGCCGCCGTCGTCGTGGATCACACGGTGATCGATCCGGAACGTCTGGAAAAAATCGCCCGGCTGAAGCAATCCGTGGAAGATGGAACCTACCGCGTGAGTTCCGAAGAGGTCGCCCGCAAGGTGATCGAGCACATGCTGGACCCCAAAAGCTAGAACAGTTTCGCAACTCCGGTGGGGTTAGGGAATCCGAGCCCACGCAGGCCTTTCCGTCTGTGCGTGACTAGGAAAAGAAGGAAAGGGCCGCGTCCCCCGGTCTGGATGCTCCCGGATATACTTAGGATCAGGGGGCCACGCATGGCAGCGATTCGCTTTTTGTGGAATGCGACCCGTGGTCATCGGCTCACCCCCTGGCGCAGCGAATATCTGAAGTGGCGCATCGAAACCTACTCCGGCCGTAAGGCGGAGACCGTGGATGCCGCGTTCTTCTGGCTTTTTCTCTGGAAAGAAAAGGCGCAATTGTTGCGCTTCCTTGGCTGGACGCAAAACTATGGTACGCAACGCCGGCAGGAGCCTTGAGACGTTTCGTCCAGGTCTCGCTTCGGTGCCCGTGGCTTACTGGTTGGCTCGCCGGCGGTTTTCTCTCGCTTCTCGCCTTGCAGGCCGCCGCACAGCAAGCGACGCCTCCCCAGCCTGATTCGGATACAACTTCGCAATCAACGATCCACGTCGAAACCTCCGAGGTTCTGGTGCCTACGTTGGTCCGGCTGCCCTCGGGTGAGATCGTGTATGGTCTAGGGCCGGGCGACTTCCAACTGCTGGATAACGGTGTGCAGCAGCAGCTCCATGTGGATGATGATCTGGATAACGAACCTGTATCGGTCGTTGTCGCTGTGGAGAAGGGCCGCTTGGCGGCGCTCGAGTTCGACAAGATCAACCGTCTGGGTCCGCTGATCGATCTGTTTCTCGGTGACGGGTCGAGTGAAGCGGCGTTTGTCAGTTTCGATTCAAAGCCGCAACTCGTGGTGCCTTTCACTAGGGATTCCGATCAATTGGGGCACGCGTTGAAACGAATCGAGCCAGGAGACGGCGGCGCAGCGATTCTCGATACCGTGGGCTATGCGGTAAAACTGCTGGAAGACAGGCCGAAGGATTATCGCCGCGTATTGCTGCTGATCAGCGAGACCCGCGACCATGGTAGCCGCGATGTGGATGCGCGGCGGCTGGTGGAGCAGATTGGCATCAGCAACACCCTGGTACTGAGTGTTACGTTTTCGCCTTCGAAAGCGCTCCTGTTGCACGACCTGAAGCATGGCGGGGAGGGAGGTCCGGATTTCCTTGCTCCGTTGGTGATGGCCATCCAGGCCATGCGAAAAAATGTAGCCAAGGAGATTGCCTCGATGAGTGGCGGAGAGTATGCGCCCTTCACCACGGAGCGAGGCTTTGAAGACCGCGTGCAGGAGGTAGCGAAACATGCCCGAAACCGCTACCTGCTGAGCTTTCGGCCTTCAGACAATACGCCGGGACTGCATGTGCTCGACGTTCGCCTCACCCGTGACCTCGGCGCACGCGTGGTCGCAAGGGCCAACTACTGGGCCCTCCCTAAGCAAGGGCAGGTCGATGCATCGCCTCATTAACGTATGAAGAACTGCTGATCCGGATTTCCGCCATGTCATGAAACCAACCTCAAACTGGTTCCTTTTGCCGGCCGCTGGCGAATGTAATCTTGAAGAGGCGCTCGATCGATGAACACGCCAGCGAGAAACACAAGGGAGAAGGAATGAGCAAACACGTGAAACTGCAAGCGAGTGATGGTCATGAACTGGATGCGTACGTAGCCGAGCCAGAGGGCAAGCCTCGTGCGGCGCTTGTCGTAGTGCAGGAGATTTTCGGAGTCAACCAGCACATTCGGTCGGTTGCCGATCGCTTTGCGAAAGAGGGTTATTATGCGGTGGCCCCGGCGCTCTTCGATCGCGTAGAGCGGGACGTCGAACTTGATTACGACGGGGAAGGCATGCAGCAGGGGTTCGCCATCCTCAAGCAACTCGATATCGACAATGCAGTGAAAGACGTGGAAGCTGCTCTCAATTATGCCGGCAAACAGACAGGCAAGCCGGCCGGTGTCGTCGGCTTTTGCTATGGAGGCACACTGGCCTGGCTGAGTGCGACACGGCTTTCTGCGGCCGCGGCTGTCGGCTACTACGGCGGCTACATCGCGATGTTCGCCGCAGAGAAGCCAAAGGTTCCCGTGATGCTTCACTTCGGAACAAAGGACGACCATATTCCTGCAAGCGATATCGCCAAGGTGCAGGCTGCTCATCCGGAAGTGGAAGTTTTCATGTATGACGCTGGACACGCATTCAATCGCGATGTCGATGCAAGCTACGTTCCCGCCGCGGCCAAAGAGGCGATGGCGCGGACTCTGGAGTTTTTCAGCAAGCATCTCTAGACTCGACCGAAGCATTTGAGCAGAACCAGCACAACTGTACCCAGCGGCAAAGACGCCTGACTGGATTTTTCATCAAGAAAAATTCAACTTCCCCGATGTTGACCGGGTCCACCTATGCTGGTTCTGCTCTAGAAATGGCGTCCAGAGGACTTCTTTCTGCATCTATCTGACTGGTTTCGAATGCAGCAGTCAGTCTGAGGGAGGTACGAAGAAGCATGGCCGAGGCCGCCGCGACCGCTGATTCATCCGCCGCAAATGCGGCGATGTATGCGTGGAAGCCAAAGACGAATCCGTGGCTGATTGCGGCCACGGTTGCGCTTGCGGCATTCATGGAGGTGCTTGACACCTCCATCGCCAATGTGGCCCTGCCGCATATCGCAGGCAGTCTGGGCGCCAGTTCTGATCAAAGCACCTGGGTGCTTACTTCCTATCTTGTAGCCAACGCGATTGTGCTGCCCATGGGCGCATGGGCAGCAAGCGTTGTGGGGCGGAAGAATTTCTTCATGCTCTGCATCGTCATTTTTACGATCAGTTCCTTCCTGTGCGGAATTGCTCCCAGCCTTGGCCTCTTGCTGCTTTTTCGGGTCTTCCAGGGTGTCGGCGGAGGAGGTCTGCAGCCCATGGCGCAGGCCATCATGGCCGACTCGTTTGAGCCTTCAAAGCGCGGGCTTGCTTTCTCTCTTTACGGTCTGGTGGCCGTGCTTGCCCCGTCGATTGGGCCTACCCTGGGCGGCTGGATCACCGACAACTATTCCTGGCACTGGATCTTCTACATCAACATTCCGGTAGGCATGCTGGCGATTTTCCTCACCAATCGGCTGGTGGAAGATCCTCCATACCAGAAGGCAGACCGGAAAAATCTATTCCGCATCGATTACATCGGCCTCAGCCTGCTCATTATTTCCATGGGTGCGCTGCAAATCATGCTCGACAAGGGTGAGGAAAAGAATTGGTTCGGCTCCAACTTCATCGTCGCCTTTGCCATAGCCTTCGCGGTCTCGTTTGTTGCCCTGATTTTCTGGGAGTTTCACGCAGAGAAGCCGCTGATGGACCTGCGGCTTTTCAAGTTCAGAAATTTTGCCGTGTGCGCGTTTCTCATGTTGTTGACTGGTGGACTGCTGAATGCGACCACCGTTCTGCAGCCCCAGTTTCTGCAACAGCAGCTCGGTTATACGGCGACCGTCGCTGGACTATCGCTCTCCGGCGGTGGACTGGTCTTGCTGATTATGATGCCTATGGCCGGCCAGGCGGTCAGCCGCTTCCCAGCGCGCAATTTGATAGCCCTGGGCTTCACCCTCTTCGCCCTGTCTTACTTCTACACGGCGACTCACCTGAGCCTGCTGATCAGCTTCGGTTTCGCATCGAAACTGCGCGTATTCCAAATCGCGGCCATTCCGTTTGTCTTCATTTCCGTCACGACCGCCGCTTATTTCGGCATGCCTCCGGAGAAGAATAACCAGGTATCCGGTCTGATCAATTTCGTTCGCAATATCGGCGGCAGCATTCTCATTTCACTTACCAATGCGCTGGTGACCGAGCGAACGCAGTGGCACCAGAATCAGCTTTCGCACAACACTTCTCCGGCGGATGGCAACTACCAGGTGCAGATGGACGCGCTCAAGAGCACCTTCGAGGCGGCGGCCGGAAAGGGCAATGCGCTGCATCTGGCCCAGGGGCATATGTACAGTCAACTCCAGGCACAGACCCAGGCCCTGGGCTACGTGGATGTTTATTTTGTACTAGCCGCGGCCGCCATTCTGATGGTGCCGCTGTCCTTTCTGCTCAACCGCAATCAGCCCGGGGGCGGTGGCGCCGTGATGCTGGAATAGGCTGTGCAAAAAACCAATTCTTTGAAGGGTACGGGCTTCAGCCCGTACGTAAGTCCATTGCAATGAATCCGGCTTTAGCCGCTGAGGGAACGATTTCTCGCTTACGGAGACTTTTTCCGCAGCCTCTAGAACCCGGACCATCCAAAGAATCGAGCAGCCTGTTCATCCACGCGCGGGAATAAACCTGGACCCTGAAGTACGCATTTTCAATGGTTTGCAGCCCACATTCGAGAGCACGATTCATGGACGCCAGAAACCCAAGCCATGTTATTCTGACTCAGACACTTAGAGAGTGGTCTCGACTTAAAACGTAGAGGAGTAAGCGCTGCCGTGCTGGCACTTGCAAAGAAGACCGAAGTTATTACGCGCTTTCGTACCCATGATTCTGACACGGGTAGCCCGGAAGTGCAGATTGCGATTCTCAGCGAACGCATTGGTGAGCTGACTGAGCATTTCAAGCTCCACAAGAAAGATCACGCTTCACGGCGCGGTCTGTTGATGCTGGTGAGCAAACGCCGGCGTCTGCTGGATTATCTCAAGACGAACAACTCTGACCGCTACCGTGACGTGATCGGTAAGCTGGGCATCCGCAAGTAAACAAGCGAGCCAATTGTCCCCCACCATAAGGCGAAACGACTGGATCGAGCTAAACGCTGAGACGGCTGGTGCATGCGGGGTCGCACCGGCTGGCGCGTCTGCGTCGGTATATCAGCCACCAACCGCGATCCTTCGACGGTTGCGCCTTCAGCAGAGTCAAGTAGGCCCATGGCGAAGTCCAGGTTCAGATCCAGGCTTCGCGTCTCTCTCCGGCAAAATTCCCGCCTTCTGCGCCGCTACTCACTATGCGCCCGCTCCGATCTTTTCCCTGCGCCCCGCCCTTTGTGCACATTTGAAATGAGGATTTTATGAAACAGGAAGTGACTGTCGAGCTTGCCGGTGGCAAGCGACTGACTTTTGAAACTGGCCGCATGGCCAAACAGGCTTCTGGCGCCGTGCTGGTTACCCAGGGCGACAACGTAGTGCTCGCCACCGCCGTGGCCGCTCCCGAGCCCAAAGAAGGACTCGATTTCTTTCCCCTGACTGTCGACTATCGCGAATACACGTATGCCGGCGGCCGCATTCCCGGTGGATTCATCAAGCGTGAAGGCCGGCCCAGCGAGCGCGAAGTGCTCACCTGCCGCCAGATCGATCGCCCCATCCGCCCCATGTTCCCCAAAAATTTCCGCAATGAGACCCAGGTCATCGCCCTGGTCATGTCCGCGGACAAGGAAAACGATCCCGACGTGATCGGCATCAACGCCGCAGGCGCTGCCCTCGCGCTTTCCGACATTCCTTTCGGCGGTCCCATCGGCGCGGTGCGCGTGGGTCAGATCGATGGTCAGTTCATCGTCAATCCCACGTACGGCGAGCGTTTGCTCAGCAGCCTGAGTATCACCGTGGTTGCGACAAAAGACGGTGTGGTGATGATTGAGAGCGGAGCCAGCGGCGTGACCGAGGAGACGGTGGTGGATGCCATCGAATTCGGTCATACCGAAATCCGGAAGATTTGCGCCGCCGTCGATGAGCTGGTTGCCAAAGCCGGCAAGCCGAAGCGCGTAGTCGCTCCGGTGGAGTTTGACGAAGCGTATTTCGCCGCGCTCAAGGCCAAGGCCAGCGACAAGCTCAAGGATGCGCTCGACACCAACAAGCACGCCAAGACGGAAAGCTATGCCTTGGTGAAGCAGGTAAAGGACGAGCTGGCGAAGGAACTCCCTGAAGGGGACGCCGACGCGAAAAAGAAACTGTCGAAGTACTTTGAAGTGATGCGCGAACGGATCTTCCGCGAGCAGGTCACCAAGGACCGCATTCGGCCTGACCGCCGCAGCTTCGATCAGATTCGCGAGATCACGATCGAAACCGGCGTGTTGCCTCGTGTACACGGGTCCGCCTTGTTTACCCGCGGCGAAACGCAGGCTCTGGTTTCAGTCACTCTGGGCACTTCAGACGATTCTCAGCGCCTGGAGACCTATCAGGGAGAACAGCGCAAGCGCTTCATGCTGCATTACAACTTCCCGCCGTTCTCGGTTGGCGAAGTGGGCCGCATGACCGGCACCGGACGGCGCGAAATTGGTCACGGCGCCCTGGCTGAGCGTGCTATCTCCGCAGTGTTGCCCAGCGAAGAGGAATCGCCTTACACCTTGCGCGTGGTTTCCGACATCCTCGAATCGAACGGTTCTTCCTCAATGGCCAGTGTTTGCGGCGCAAGTCTCGCGCTGATGCAGGCCGGCATCCCCCTCAAGGGAGCCGTAGCCGGCGTCGCCATGGGATTGGTCAAGGAAGGCGACGAGTATGCCATCCTGACCGACATTGCCGGTGCTGAAGATCACTATGGCGACATGGACTTCAAGGTAGCCGGTACCCGTGCGGGGATCACCGCGTTGCAGATGGACATCAAGATCAGCGGCGTGACCGGGCAGATCATGCGCGAGGCGCTCGAACAGGCCCGCCGTGGCCGCTTGTTCCTGCTCGACAAGATGGATGAAGCGCTGCCTGGCGCCAACGCTGAGAAGTCGAAGTTCGCTCCTCAGATCCATACCCTGCAAATTCCCACGGACAAGATTCGCGACCTCATCGGACCCGGCGGAAAGACAATTCGTGGCATCATCGAAGCCACCGGCGTCAAGATTGATGTCGACGACAGCGGTCGTGTCAACGTGGCCTCGAGCGACGAAGAGGGCTTGAAGAAGGCTCTGGAGATGATCAGCAACCTGACCGCAGTGCCTGAAATAGGCAAAACCTACCTGGGCAAAGTGGTGCGGCTGGCTGAGTTCGGCGCGTTTATCGAACTCTTCCCCGGCACGGATGGCTTGTTGCACATCAGTGAGATCGCCGAGCATCGCGTGAAGGACGTCAAGGACGAACTGCGCGAAGGCGATCAGGTACTGGTCAAGGTCCTCGGCATCGAAGGCAATCGCATCAAGTTGTCGCGCAAGGCTCTTCTGAAGGAGCAGCGTGAGAAGCTCGGACTTCCTGAGCCATCGCGTGGCGGTTCAGAGGGTGAGGCGCCAGCTCCGCGTGCGCCGCGTCCGCAGGTTCAGTCGCAGTCGCCGGCGGAACGGCAACCGGCATCGAACGCTAGCACCATCACCATCGAGGGCGGGGAAGAGTTCGATGACGACGAGCCATTCGTTGAAGGCGGCGATGAGCCGAACTTCAATCGTGCCGACGGCGCGCCGGATGCGGCGCCGACAGAGGCACGCCGCCCCGCTGGCGGTTCGGGTGCTGCTGGAGCCGCTGGTCAACGGCGCAGGCGGCATCGTAGCCGGGGCCGTGGTCCTGGCGGTGGTTCTGCCGGCGGCGGAAGCCGCGGCCCGCAGTAAGCAATGAGGGAAACAAGGGGGTTGCGCGATAAGCGTAACCCCCTTTCCTTTGGTGCGCCCGGCAGGGCGCACTCACTTGGAGGTGTAAGTCCTCTACACACCCGGCAAGGGGAAGTGTTAGCTGAACGGCAAGGGTGTCCATCGCGAGGTGGAATCTGAAGGAAGCTGTAGGCAAAGCGCTGGCCTGACGAACAGCTAGCGGATAGAGGCTTCACGGTGGGGTGAGCGGGCCAATCTTCGCAAAGCCCAGTACTTGCACGGAACGCCGTGAAGTAGATCCGACAGGCATAAGCGTGAAAGTGAGTGCGTAATACCCGGGGAGATCTGGCGACTTGCCTTTGGGCTACCGGCGTCGTGAGGCGTTGGGATGAGCCGTCAGAAGTCAGCAGCGGCCGTAGTGGCTTCGCGCAAGCGGAGTGAAGGGCCAAACGTGAAACACGGGAGTAGGAAAGCAGACCTCGATGCGAGACGACGAAGCAGAAGCATACGCGAGTATGGCCAGCACGGAAGGAGACAGGCGGAACCTGTCTTGGGCCGATGCTGGTGCTGAGTCTGGCGCGGCGGATGCCAGGGAACCGAAACCGGAGGCATTGCGGCTGATGGAAGCCGTAGTGGAACGCAGCAACATGTTCAGTGCCTATGAACGCGTGGTGAAGAATCAAGGAGCGCCGGGAGTCGATGGACTGACGGTCTCCGAATTCAAGCCATGGCTTCAACGACACTGGGCGCGGGTAAGACAGGATCTGTTGTCAGGCGTATATCAGCCGGAGATGGTGCGCAAGGTGGAAATACCGAAGCCGCAAGGCGGGGTAAGAATCCTAGGCGTTCCCACCCTGGGTGACCGTCTGATTCAGCAGGCACTCAATCAGGTACTGCAACCGCTGTTCGACCCGGAGTTTTCCGCGTCCAGCTTCGGCTTCCGTCCCGGTCGCAACGCGCATCAAGCCGTCGAAGCGGCGCGAGGCTATGTTGCGGCAGGTAAGCGGTGGACCGTAGATCTCGACTTGGAGAAATTCTTCGACCGGGTAAACCACGATGTGCTGATGGCACGGGTGGGGCGCAAGGTGGAAGATGGACGGGTGTTGCAACTGATCCGGCGCTATCTGGAAGCGGGCATGATGGAAGGCGGGGTAGCGAGCATGAGGACGGAGGGTACGCCTCAGGGCGGTCCTCTTTCTCCACTGTTATCGAATATCCTGCTCGACGATCTTGACCGGGAACTGGAGCGGCGCAGGCTGAACTTCTGCCGTTACGCGGATGACTGCAACATTTATGTCGGAAGCAAGCGTGCAGGAGAGCGGTTGATGCAGGCAGTCACGGCGTTTCTGGAGCGAAGACTGAAGTTAAAAGTCAATGCGTCCAAGAGCGCGGTGGCGAGACCGTGGGAGCGGAAGTTCCTTGGCTACAGCATGACGTGGCACAAGAAACCGAAGCTGAAGATAGCGCCACAAAGCCGCAAGCGATTCGTGGAGAAGATCCGCAAGACGATGCGGGCAGTTCGTAGCAGCAGTCTGCACCAAGTCATCGAGCGGCTCAATCCCGTTCTACGGGGATGGGTTGTTTACTTCCGGCTCACCGAAGTCAAAGGGGTGCTGGAAGAACTCGACGGCTGGATCAGACACAAGCTGCGGGCGCTCCTCTGGCGGCACTGGAAGCGCGTCTATACACGGGCTCGGAATCTGATCAAGGCCGGGATAAGCAAGGAGCGAGCGTGGCGCTCAGCCACCAATGGACACGGTCCGTGGTGGAATGGCGGCGCGCCGCACATGAACCACGCCTACCCCAAGTCCTGGTTCGACCGTATGGGGCTGGTTTCGCTGCTCGCAACTCGGCAGCGCTTCCCGTCTGTTTCATGAACCGCCGGATGCCGAACGGCATGTCCGCGTGGTGTGGGAGGACGGCAGGGGTGACCCTGCCTCCTACCCGATCTGATATTTCTCACCAGCGAAGCCGCGAGGGTTCGAGCATCGCGAGTCTGATTTCGTTTGACGGGATATTTCGTTCGCCTTTATTGAGCGAGAACCGCAGACCTCTCCACTAAGCTAACGCTCCGGTCCCACGGCAGGCCGGGGCAGGCGAGATGACAATTCATTTTCGGGAACGGCGTTTGCTTCGGCACTTGCTAATGCTCCGGTCCCACGGCAGGCCGGGGCAGGCGAGATGACAATTCATTTTAGGGAACGACGTTTGCTTCGGTCCTTTACTTCGCTCCTGGAGCGGAATCGAACCTCCATTGTGCCGGGGCGCAAGCACTGGCTGGCGTTCGCCGCACTGGGCGTCATCTGGGGTACCACCTGGGTCGCCACCGATGCACTCAACGAGGGAGTTCCTTCCTTGCTCGGAGCAGCCGCCCGTTTTTTTCTCGCGGCGCTCGTCCTCCTGCCGGTGATTCGCTGGAAACGATGGAAGTTCCCCCGGGGCCGCGCTCTCCTGGTCGCACTCCTGCTTTCCGTCACCATGATTGTTTTGCCCGTCCTGCTGCTTTTTTGGGCCCGGCCCTATCTGCCATCCGCAACTGTGACTGCGCTATACGCGGTGATGCCGCTCGTCGTCATGCTCATGACTCCCGCGCTCGGCGATGCGTCCGTCCCCAGCACGGCCATGAATGGCGCGGTTCTGAATGGAGTGATCGGGGGCTTCGGCGGCATCCTTCTCGCTCTGGGCGCTTCTTTTTCCGTGGCGCGAGCTCCAGGAGCGGCTGTGGTGCTGTTGGCGGTGTTCTCGACCGGGGTATCCTCGCTCATCGCGCGTCGTGAACTCATCGAAGTGCGTCCCGTAGTGACGACGACGCTGGTGCTGGGTGCGGCTGCTCCTCTGCTGCTGCTGGCAAGTTTGGTTTTGGAACACGGCCAGGCGGTGTACTGGGATGGCCGCTCCTTCGAAGCCGTTCTTTATCTAGCAGTTGTGCCGGGAGCCCTGGGGTATGCCGCCTGGTTCTGGCTCCTTAAAACGCTTGAAGCGTACCAGATGGCGACAGTGCAATGGCTGGAGCCGTTGGTAGGGATGGCCGAGGGAGCGATACTTTTGCGCATGGGATGGTCCTTCAGCATGATCGCCGGTTCTGTTCTAGCGGGTCTGAGCTTGTGGATGGTCATGCGTGCGCGCCCGGAGGATGACAAGAGCGTTTCCCTGTGGAGCGATTGATGAAGGAAGGTGGATCGATCCACAGTGAGGATGCGATAAACTGCAGGCGATGAGCGCGACTTTATACATCGTCGTCGAAGGTGAGGATCCTGGCTTCGACATCTTCGTCAATGGCAGGGCACTTGCTCGTAATGAGGACGCCCTGGAAAAGATGGCGCAACGCCTCGGAATCAAACCGCTGCTGGAGTTTTTTTCAGCGGATGAAAACTCCATGGCCCTGCTGCTGGAAGAAGGCGCAGGTGATCCGGAGTGGGCCAAGACCCTGCCGCCGCCGCAGTGGTTCTCGCCGGAAGACGGCTTGATCAGTGTCTGCACGCTGCTTGATCACCTGAAGGCATCGCCCACCGCCCTGGGAACGGAGACTCCGGCCGTGTTGCGCGAGATGGAAGAGTTTGAGCGCGTGCTGCGCAAGACCGCCCAGCGTCAGATGCGCTGGCAATTAGCCGTCAGCTGGAAATAGCCTTCAACCCTTCCAGATGCCCAGGATGCGCCTGAGGAAAATCAGTTCGCCCGTATGGTAGCTGTTGTGGTCTGCGGCCAGCAGCACTTCACGTAACAATGTCTGGTCTTCTTTGCCCCACGGAATCTTCGCATAGAGATTGCTGGCGGGATTCTTGACCAGATCTGCAAAAGCTGCCAGGCCCTCTTCGAGCGCCTTCACCGACGTCTTCCACGCCTCTTTTGACGGTGGCTCGGCGGAGTCCGGCCAGTAATCCTCAGGCCACTGTTTCTCCACATACTTGGGGTTGGTAGAAAAGTCCCACAAGTCGCGCAGCGCCATGCGCATGTGCTCCAGCAACTCCCAGGCGGAATGGGGAGCACCCTCGGGTCTGGTGCCGTAGTGTTTGGCAGGGAAGTCTTTCAGGGCCGAAAGCACGTCCACATGTGCGTGGGCGCCAGAAAGCAATTGGTAGAGTTGTTCTCGTAACGCAGCGTTGTTTTCCGGCATTGCTTCACCTCTCGTAGAGACAGATGCAGCAATGCCGGATGAGGCGCAGAGAATTACGTGGTCTGGGTTTCGAGCGCCGCTTCGCGCTTGCCGCTGGCGAACAGATCGCCTATGCGGCGAATCTGCGCACCCACGCCGCGCAGCTTCTCTTCAATCCGCTCGTAGCCGCGGTCGATATGGTAAACGCGGTCCATAATGGACTCACCATCGGCCACCAGGGCTGCCAGAACCAGCGAAGCCGAAGCGCGCAGGTCGGAGCACATCACCACAGCAGAAGAGAGGGGCGTCTTACCGCGCACCGTCGCCGTGCGGCCGTCCACCTTGATGTTGGCCCCCATGCGCACCAGTTCGCCTACGTGCATGAAGCGGTTCTCGAAGATGTTTTCCTTCACCGTCGTTGTCCCTTCCGACTGTGTCGCCAGCGCCATGTACTGGGCCTGCATGTCGGTAGGGAACCCGGGGTACTCTTCGGTGGAGATGTCGTTGGCCTGTAGCTGGCCCTCACTGCGCACGCGCAACGAATCGGCGCCAAGTGGAGAGACGCGAACCCCGCACGCTTCCAGCTTGGAGATCAGTGCGGAGAGGTGCGCCGGTTGGCAATTGGCTACCACCAGATCACCGCCCGAAATAGCGCCGGCAACGAGAAATGTTCCCGCTTCGATGCGGTCCGGGTTGATGCGGTGTTTGGCGCCGTGCAGCTTGCTCACGCCCTTGACCCGGATGGTCGGTGTGCCCGCCCCTTCGATGTTCGCGCCCATGGCAATCAGCAGGGTCGCAAGATCCAACACTTCCGGTTCGCGCGCACAGTTTTCGAGGAGCGTATCGCCGTCCGCGAGAACGGCCGCCATGAGCAGGTCTTCTGTACCCGTCACGGTGATCTTATCGAAGAAGATGTGTGCGCCGTGCAGCCGTTCGGCACGGGCTTCGAGATAACCGTGTTCCTGTGCGATGCTCGCGCCCATCATTTCCAGGCCCTTGAGGTGCATGTCAATCGGGCGGTCACCGATGGCGCAGCCGCCGGGCTGGGCAACGCGCGCCAGACCGCAGCGGGCAACCAGCGGACCCAATACCAGCGACGATGCGCGCATGGTCTTGACGATCTCGTACTTCGCGGTCGGGTCAGAGAGCACACGGCAACTGATGCTGGTGCGGTGCTGCGCGCGGCCATACCCGAGTTCGACTTCGGCGCCCATCGAAACCAGCAGCTTGCGCTGGGTCTCAATGTCGCGCACCTGCGGAATGTTCTCGAGCACCACTTCGTCTTCGGTGAGAATGGCGGCTGCCATACAGGGCAGGGCGGAGTTCTTCGCGCCGCTTACCCGAACTGTTCCAAGCAGCGGATTACCGCCGCGTATTACAAACTTATCCATGACGGCCCCGTAGGGTGCTCCCTTTTGCAACTGTTTGAAATTTATACCGGTAGTACTACAGCTCGAGCGTTGTATCTTCAATCGCCAGGCGGACATTGCCATCCGACTTGGCCAAACGGCGAACCGCCTCGGGCTTATCGACCCCGGCTTTGAGCATCACCAGGGCGACGGGCACGCTGCGGCCGGCGGACTTGATCGTCAGCACTGCCTGCTCGCGATCGATCTTGCAGGCACGCACCAAAATGCTGATGCCACGTTCAACCAGTTTGGTGTTCTGCATGTGCACATTCACCATCAGGTTGTCATAGACATATCCCAGCCGGGTCATCGCGCCGGTGGTGATCATGTTGAGGACCATCTTCTGTGCGGTCGCCGCTTTCATACGCGTCGACCCGGAGATCACCTCGGGCCCTACTTCAGCAACGATGCAGATCTCGGCGACACCGGAAAGAGGCGTGTTGTGATTGCAGGTGACGGCAGCCGTTTTCGCTCCGCGCGCACGCGCATATTCGACGGCGGCAACAACATACGGTGTGCGACCGCTCGAAGAGAGACCGATGACTACGTCTTTGCGGGTCGGGCGCCGACGGGCGATGTCACGCTGGCCCAGCTCGGTCGAATCTTCATTCACTTCCACCGACGAGGCCAAAGCCTTGGGGCCACCCGCCATGATGTACTGCACACTCTGCGGCGGAGTAGAAAAGGTCGGCGGGCACTCGGCGGAATCGAGACCGGCGATGCGGCCGCTCGATCCGGCGCCTACATAGATCAGTCTGCCGCCATCGCGCAGGCTACGGGCCACCATGTCGATGACCAGGGCAATCTCCGGCAGCGACTTCTTGATCGCTGCGGCAACCTTGGAATCTTCGTGGTTGATGATGCGGGCGATTTCGAGAGCGGACTTGGTATCGAAACCCATCGAGGCTTCATTCGAGCCTTCGGTCGTCAGATTTTGCAGGCGTTGCTGCGGATCGTTTTGAGCTTCGTGGCCGCCGCCTGTCTCCGTTTGAAACGTACTTGTCGTGGCCATGGTTGGTTTACTCGGCTCCCACACCCTGATTGATTTTATCTCTAAGTGACTAAAGTTTGTTCTGAATTTAAGGTTTTGCGTGCTCTTCACGCAACACTTTTGGGTTATGGAGACTTAGGTTCTGTCCTGCCGCTGTGTTCTACCCCAAGACCTTCCATCACTGCGTCGTGAAACGCCGGCCGGACGGTGCGAATCGCCTGGTTCTGGCGGTCGGGCCATGTGCGGTTGGTGAGCAAAACGACCGCCAGATGCCGTTCGAAATCGATCCAAAGAGAAGTGCCGGCATAGCCGAGATGACCCGCCGAGTGGCGGCTGAAGTACTGACCGGAGGAGGACGGTTGGGAAGGGGTATCCCATCCCAACGCCCGGGAGCTGCCACTCGGCAACTCAGCGCGGGTGCTGAATAGTTGGACTGTTTCCAAAGAGAAAAGCTGCTTTCCCTCGCCGAGCAGGCATTCCGCGTACAGCAACGGATCGAGCGCGTTCGAAAAGAGGCCGGCGTGGCCTGCAATGCCCCCGAGCACAAAGCAGTTTTCGTCCTGAACTTCGCCCTGGATGATGCGGTGGCGAAAGGTTGTGTCATCTTCCGTGGGAGGAATCGCGGGCCGCTGGGCGCGCGGCGGGCAGAACTGTGTGTTGGTCATGTTCAGAGGCAAGAACACCTCGCGGGCGCAGAACGTGGAAAGCCCTTCGCCGGCGATCGTCTCCAGGGCATGGCCTAACAGGATGAATCCCGGATCAGAGTACTCGGAGTGGGCGCCGGGCGGGTATGCGAGCGGTAGCCGGAGGCAGGCATCCATTAGCTCGCTACCCTCTTTTGTCTGATTGAAAAGCTTCACGTATCCGGGAAGACCGGAAGCATGCGCCAGCAGCAAACGCAGCGTCACCCGCCGGCGCTGGCTGCCGGCGGCCTCACTCTGTGCAAAAGCGGGAAGTATCTCCGCCAGGGGTTGATCGAGCCAAAGTTTGCCACGCTGATGAAGGAGCATCGCCATCGCCGTGGTGGCCATCACCTTGGTGACGCTGGCCAGATCGAAAACAGTCGAAGGAACAACCGATGGTGTTTGGGAATCGTAGGTAAATCCGCCCACCCCATCGAGAGCCACCACGCTGCCTCGAGAAAGAACACCGAAGGCCGCCCCGGGGAAAGCACGTTCCGCAACGGCCGTCTCCAGTACGGAATACGCTGCCGAAAACCGTTGCCGCTGCGCCGATGTGTCGATCAAGGCCATAGTCGTCTGAATTGCAAAATCCCTTTGCGGACTGGCGAAAGCAATCCCAACGAATCTTATCGCCCTTTCGGTCGTTGCAAGCGAACTCTGAGAGAATCTGCAGTTCTCGCCACCGCGGTCAACGCCTGACTCGCGCCCCGTCTATACTTTGAGTGGGATGAATCAAGAACTAGAGACCGAGAAGCCGCAGGAAATCCTACCATCCACTGCTGATGCCCCGGGCCGGAGCTTCGGTCTGTGGGGACGCGACATGCTGTTTTCGGTGACCGTTTCTTTCTTCATCATCACTTTTCTTTACCAGCCGGTCCGAGTGGAAGGCACCAGCATGATGCCGCGCCTCGGAGACCAGGATCGCCTCTTCATCAACAAGTTCGTTTACCACTTTGCAAGCGTGCATCGCGGCGATGTCGTCGTCTTCCGCTACCCGCGCGATCCGCGGAAGAGCTACATCAAGCGCGTGATCGCCGTGCCGGGCGACGATCTGCGCATCGACGACGGCCGCACGTACGTGAATGGCCGGCTGCTACCCGAGCCGTACGTTCCTGCCAAATATCAAGACAGCCGCTCTCAGGACCCCATGGTCATTCCTCCCGGTGAGTATTTCGTCATGGGCGATCATCGTTCGATTTCGAGCGATAGCCGGGACTTTGGACCCGTCTCTCGTGGGTTGATCTACGGCAAAGCCGCCTTCGTTTATTGGCCAACGGAAGACATCGGGGTTATCCACTAGCTCCGCGTACTTCAGCCGCCGATACCTGATAAACTCTATTGAATCCACTCGACGGAGACGCCATGCAGGCAATCCTTGCGCTCGAAGACGGGCGCATCTTCCGCGGTGAGAGCTATGGCGCCAAACGAGAATGTTTTGGCGAGGTGGTTTTCAATACCGCCCTTACCGGCTACCAGGAAATATTCACCGATCCATCCTACGCAGGGCAGATTGTTGTCCTGACCAATCCCCAGATTGGGAACTACGGCACCAACACAGCAGACGATGAGGCCAGTCGCCCCTATATCGAGGGGTTGGTCACGCGCGAGTTCTCGCCTGTCAGCTCCAATTGGCGCTCGCAGCAGGTCACGGAAGAATATCTCGAACGTTTTAACGTTCCTGTCATCGCCGAGATCGACACGCGTGCAGTGGTTCGCCATTTACGCACGCATGGCGCCTTGCGTGGTGTTATTTCTTCGCTCGAGACAGATGCCGACAAACTCGTCCTCAAGGCCCGTGGAATCCGCAAAATGGATGGCGCCGACCTGGCGAAGGTAGTCAGCACCAAGGCCGCTTATGAGTGGAATAAAGATGACCGGCGGAATTTTGGTGGCGACCCGCTGCAGCAGGGCGACGAAAGCCTGCGCTTGCCCGAGCCGCATCTGCACGTAGTTGCTTATGACTTCGGTATCAAGCACAACATTCTGCGCATGCTGGCGAGTGAAGGCTGTCGCGTCACGGTCGTGCCGGCGGAAACGCCTGCTGAAGAAGTGCTGGCGATGAACCCCGACGGAATCTTCCTGTCCAACGGTCCCGGCGATCCTGAACCCGTGACCTATGCCCAGGAAAATATCCGCAAGCTGATGGGGAAGAAGCCGATGTTCGGCATCTGTCTGGGGCACCAGTTGATCGGCTTGGCACTCGGTGGCAAGACCTACAAACTGAAGTTTGGCCACCACGGCGGCAACCACCCGGTGCAACAGACAAAAAACGGCAAGGTGGAGATCACCGCGCACAACCACAACTTCGCCGTGGATCCTGCTTCGATCGATCAGAACGAGGTCGAGTTGACCCACGTCGACTTGAACGACAACACGCTTGAGGGTATGCGCCACCGCACGCTTCCGTTGTTCAGCGTGCAATATCACCCGGAGGCCAGCCCGGGTCCGCACGATTCCAACTACCTCTTCCGCGACTTCAGAAAAATGATGGAAGAGTGGAAGAGATAGGAATCCGGCAAGAGACGACCGTCGGCAGTAGGGTCTTTGAAGGGAGCGCCGCCGGTGTGCCGGGTTGGTGTACTGGTTGTTGCCTGTGAAACCCCGGTCGGCAGTAAGGTCTTTGAAGGGGACGGGCTTTAGCCCGTCCGTTAAAACCTCCAGCAAATCGGCTTTAGCCGCTGAGGGCAACCATGCGTCCCACGAGAGAGATAGTCAACACCGGCGGTCACACCTATTTTGTGAGCTCTCAGACCGCTGATCGAAGGCCCTTCCTTCGCCATGAGCGGTGGGCAATATTGATGGAGGAAGTGCTTCAACATTATCGCGGCGGCTCTTATCTGCTTCACGCTTATGTCGTAATGCCTGACCACTTTCATGCCATGATCTCCCCCAGCTCAACTGTCGAACGATCGATGCAAAGCATTAAGGGTGGCTTCGCATTTCGGGCAAAAAAGGCTTTCGAGTGGAGGTTCGACGTGTGGCAGGTTGGATTCTCAGACCATCGCATCCGAGACGTTGAGGATTGCGATCGCCATCTTTCTTACATATCCCACAACCCGGTGAAGGCCAGACTCTCGGCTTCTCCAGAGAATTACCGCTATTTGCAACTGAACCTGGACCCCATCCCTCAGCGGCCAAAGCCGCTCGTGTTGCCTGAGTTTAACGGCGGGGCTAAAGCCCCGCCCCTTCAAAGAAAACTGGGCTAGCAAGTCAAAGAAGCTTGAAAAAGCAACCTGTAACAGTAAGCAGTTCGTAGCGAATGGAAGAACAAAAATGCCACGCAGGAACGATATAACCAAGATTCTCGTAATCGGCTCGGGCCCGATCGTCATCGGCCAGTCGGCGGAGTTCGATTACTCGGGTACGCAAGCCTGTAAGGCCCTCAAGGCCGAGGGCTACGAGGTGGTGCTGGTCAATTCCAATCCCGCCACCATCATGACCGATCCGGAGCTGGCTGATCGCACTTATATCGAGCCCTTGACGCGCGAGTATGCTGAAGAAATCATCCGCCGCGAATGTGAGCGTATGACCGATTCCGATGGCCGTCGCGTGGGCAAGTTCGCTTTGCTCCCCACCGTCGGCGGGCAGACAGCGCTGAATCTCGCCGTCGATCTGGCTGACGCAGGCATCCTCGACAAGTACGACGTCGAAATGATAGGCGCCCGCCTCGAGGCCATCAAGAAGGCGGAAGACCGTCTTCTGTTCAAAGACGCCATGGCGCGCATCGGTCTCGACGTGCCGCGTTCCGCTCTCGTGAACAACATTCGCGACGGCTCAGAGTTCGCTTTGAAGATCGGCTTTCCGGTGATCGTTCGCCCATCCTTTACCCTGGGCGGCTCGGGCGGCGGCATTGCCTACAACCGCGAAGAGCTGATGGATATTCTCGGCCGCGGTCTCGACCTTTCTCCCGTACACGAGTGCCTGATCGAAGAGTCGGTGCTCGGCTGGAAGGAATACGAGCTCGAAGTCGTGCGCGATCTCGCCGACAACGTCATCATCATCTGCTCCATCGAGAACATGGACCCGATGGGCGTCCACACCGGCGACTCCATCACCGTCGCCCCGGCGCAGACCTTGACTGACCGGGAGTATCAATCGATGCGCGATGCGGCGATCCGCGTCATGCGCGAGATCGGTGTGGAAACCGGCGGATCGAATGTGCAGTTCGCGGTGAATCCCGCTACCGGACGCATGACCGTCATCGAGATGAATCCGCGCGTATCCCGCTCTTCGGCACTAGCTTCCAAGGCGACCGGTTTCCCCATCGCCAAAGTGGCCGCCAAGCTGGCCGTCGGTTACACGCTCGATGAGATTCCCAACGACATCACGCGAAAGACGCCTGCCTGCTTTGAGCCGAGCATCGACTACGTCGTCGTGAAGATTCCCAAATGGCAGTTTGAGAAATTCCCCGGAGCCGATGAAAACCTCGGACCGCAGATGAAGTCTGTCGGCGAAGTGCTGGCCCTCGGCCGCACGTTCAAGGAAGCGCTCATGAAAGCGCTGCGCTCACTCGACACCGGCAAACGCGTGGGTGCTGAAGTGATCGAACCGCGCCGGCTGACGCAGCGGCTGGTCACTCCGCAACCGGAGCGCCTGAACTACATCCGCTACGCCTTCCGCATCGGCATGTCCGTGCGCGAAGTAGCCCGCATGACCTCCATGGATCCGTGGTTTCTCTATCAGGTCAAGGAAGTCACCGACACCATCCAGAAGTTTGAAGAGTTTACAGTAGAAACGCTGCCCGCCGATCTGCTGCGCAAGGCCAAGAGGATGGGCGTCTCCGATGCCCGCATCGCCGAAGTGTGGAACAAAGACACGCAGGCGGGAGCGATCGAAGTGGGGGAACTGCGCCGCCGCCTCGGCATCAAGCCGATCTTTAAGAAGGTCGACACCTGCGCCGCTGAGTTCGAAAGCGAGACGCCTTACCTCTATTCCACCTACGAGGAAGAAGACGAAGCTCCACCGACATCGCGTCGCAAAGTCATCATCCTGGGCAGCGGGCCCAACCGCATCGGGCAGGGAATCGAGTTCGACTACTGCTGCTGCCATGCCGCCTTCGCCCTCCGCGATGACGACTACGAGACCATCATGATCAACTGCAATCCTGAAACGGTCTCGACCGATTACGACACCAGCGATCGCCTGTACTTCGAACCACTGACCTACGAAGACGTGCTCGCCGTGTACGAACACGAGGCATCGTCAGGCGCCGACATCGGCATGATTGTGCAGTTCGGTGGACAAACTCCGCTGAACCTTGCCATTCCCTTGAAGGCCGCAGGAATCAAGATCATCGGCACCTCTCCTGAATCGATCGACCTGGCAGAAGATCGCAAGCGCTTCGGCCGCCTGCTGGAAGAGCTCGACATCCCGCAGCCCCCGGGAGCCATGGTCACCAACATTGAAGAGGCTCTGGAAGGCGCGGAGCGTGTCGGCTACCCCGTGCTGGTGCGGCCTTCCTACGTGTTAGGCGGACGCGCGATGGTCATCGCCTATGACGCCGATGCCGTGCGCCGCTACATGAAGGAAGCGGTCGAATACTCCCAGGAGCGGCCTGTCCTGGTCGATCATTTTCTTGAAGACGCGGTCGAAGTCGATGTAGACGCGCTCTGCGACGGGAGGGATGTCGTCATTGCCGGCATCATGCAGCACATCGAAGAAGCCGGCATCCACTCCGGCGATTCTTCCTGCGTGTTGCCCGCTGCCGATCTTAATGCGTCGACGCTCGAAACCATTCGCACCTACACCCGCAAGCTGGCCCTCGCTCTGAACGTGATTGGCTTGGTCAATCTGCAGTTTGCTATCCAGCGCAGGCCGGGCGAGCAGGACAAGGTATTCGTCATCGAAGTCAATCCTCGTGCGTCGCGCACCGTGCCCTATGTTTCGAAGGCCACCGGAGTGCCGCTCGCCAAGATGGCCGCGCGCCTGATGACCGGGCGTACTTTGCGCGACTTGATGCCCGAGCAGGTGGCCGATCGCAGTGATCTGGGCACGGGCACACATTTCTATGTAAAGTCTCCCGTCTTTCCCTGGAACAAGTTCCCGGGAGTCGACACCGTCCTTGGGCCGGAAATGAAATCGACCGGCGAAGTCATGGGGGTCGCCGACAACTTCGGTGAAGCCTTTGCCAAGGCCCAGCTCTCCGCGGGGCAGTCCCTGCCGGTGAAGGGCACAGTCTTCTTCAGCGTGAATGACCGCGACAAAGCGGTTCTGCTCGATCTTGCCCGGCAATACGTCGAGTTGGGGTTCCATCTGGTGGCCACACACGGTACGGCGGATGTATTGGAAAAAGCCGGTCTGTCAGTTGAGAGAGTTTACAAAGTGAAGGAAGGCCGCCCGAACGTAGTGGATCTGATCAAGGGAGACCGCATTCAGCTCATTGTGAACACACCGCACGGCCAGGACACGTTCTTCGATGAGCGGGCGATCCGCCGGGCCGCCGTAACGCAGCGCATCCCCTGCATCACGACGATGGCCGCCGCACGCGCTGCTGCCGAGGGAATCGCCGCAACCCAGCGCCGCCAAATCACCGTCAACACCCTGCAGGAACTCCATCGTGAAGCCCTGGCCGCCCGCTAAGCAAAGTCTCCGGGCCGGCGGATGGTACTTGGGCCGAAAAGAAAGTGCGGTTGCCCCATCCTTGCCGCGTTTTCCGGCAAGGGTGGGATACCACGGCTCCTAACCGGCGACTCTCCATCCCGCACGTCGTACCATGGAGTAAAGTGGAACCCCCATTCAAGCCAAAATCAGGCTTGAATGGGCCACCCAGGCTTGGTTGTCATGCCGAGCAGCCGAAGCAATCGTTTGTCCCAAACAGAATTGTCATCTCGACCGGAGCGTACCCTGATTTCCTGCTACCTTGCGCCGCCCGGCATCCACGTGTGCGGTTTTCTCTTAAGGAAAACCGCATGAAGTCTACCAACGCCACCAACCTCGACAGGAAATCCGGGTAGCGAAGTGGAGAGATCTGCGGTTCGTGCTGCGGTGCAACAAATACGCAGGAAAAGCTAGTCCTCAGCCATCCCCAAGCCCCATTCGACCGGATCAGTCCATGTGAGCCCATTCCAGGTAAGGTCGAGAAATACTCACGATGACGTCCCTATCATCTTCACCGGAAGTCTCTCGGCGATCGGAGTCTTTTTCAGGGCGCCCGACAGCTCGGAACGTGACATCCACCTTGAAATATGAGCAATCGCGGGAAACAAACGTGCGCTGCAAAATCATCGAAAGGCCGCCGTCGGGAGTGAAAATCTTTTGGAGCTGCGCTCGCGTCATACCCGGCGTGATCGTTTCCATGTGGCTCAACACCTTACCGACCCACGCTTCGTGATCTTCGCAAGGAGAATGTTTGGGCGTAGCCGCACGGGCAACAAGCATTCAGCCGCTACCAACCGCGGCCAGCCCGGCGAAACGCAATACGCTACGACGCTGCATAGGAGACTCCGTCTTAGTTACGAATATCCTGCGTAATCTCTTCCACCTTACGCTGCTCATCCGCAGTCAAGGGAAGTAACGGCATCCGCGGCCGGCCGCCATAGTACCCATTCAAATCCAGTGCATGCTTAACGCCCGGAATCCCCATCTGCCCGCAAACCTCAACTCCAGCTTTAACAATCCGCTGTTGCTTCTCCGCTGCCAGCGCAGGATTCTTTTCCGCCCACCCTGCATACACCTCGCAACTGGCCTGGGGAGCAAACGCCGCCAGTGCCAGTACACCACCAGTGGCCCCAGCCTCAAGCGACGGATACAGCGTCTGCGCCGAACCGCAGAGTAACTGGAACCCCACATCCCGCGTCCGTGTCTTCAAGGCAGGCTTGGGACGCGCGGTCGCGATCGCCGTTTCTCCAGCTCCAAGCTGATCCACACCGACAAACGTAGCGCCCCCTTGCGCCGTGGCCTGGGCAGCCGTCATGCGAGCCGTGACAGCAGCGAACACAGTCGTCACCGCGACCGTCCGCTTGCGCGCTCCCTGTGCGGCTTTCACCAACTCCCCGATCCGCTCCACGTTGCCGCTCGAATCTTTCATCCCGATGATGTTGTGGTGCATGGCCAACTCCGCGACGACTGGAATCGGCAAATCGTAACCCGTACACGCCGGCACGCTGTACAGAATCACCGGCAGGGGAGACCGGTCCGCTACCGCCTGGTAGTACGTCAACATCTCCCGGTCGCGCATCTGCCGCCGGTAGAAGTGAGGCGTGCGCACCAGCACGGCATCGTAAGAAAGTTCTGCGGCGAACTCTGCCAGCCGCAGCGTTTCATAAACGCTCTCGCGCCCCACGCCTGCCAGCAATACCTTCTCCGCCGCGGCCGCATCGCGCGCCACGCGCAGCGCCTCCCGCGATTCTTCATCGCTCAGCATCACGGCTTCACCGGTCGAGCCGAGCAGTACCATCCCACTCATTGCAGTGCGTGAGTAGCGTTCCATGTTCTGTTCCAGCTTGCGCCAGTAAGGGCGTCCATCCGGATAGAAACAGGTGGTGACAGCAGCGAAAATGCCTTCAAGCAGCATGTGGTTATTGTAAGTCCTCCCACAAAAGTCGCAGTCCCGCACGGTCTTGAAAACTTGCCGTTTGGCGAAGACTGGCTTCCATCCAGTGGCAAATTATAGCCATTGGGTTTCCCCCAGCAAGTGCGCGGCAAATCACTGATTTATAATCTTATGAGCGGGAATCAAGGGTCCTTCCTGGTACAGACAACGCTGTCTTGATCAAGAAGGATGCCTGTTTAAGTGATCGTTAGTTCAGACCCAGTGATCTGGCCAACGACGGTACCGCTCAATTCAGTGGGGAAGGAATCCGGCCAAATGGCGACAGGAGACGTTGCCGTGGGCGCACCCGGAACGGGGAGCGCAGCGGTTCTGCAAGCGCCAACATCGAAGAGGATCATCAACGACTTCAGCATCCAGGTAGCGACCGTGAATGGATCCGGGTCGCAGTCAGCCAACCTGGTGCTGCTCAAAAGCATATTCGGAATGGGCATTCCGGTAAGCGGCAAGAATTTGTTCCCATCGAACATCGCAGGCCTGCCCACCTGGTACACCATTCGCGCCAGCAAACAGGGTTATGTTGCCCGCAAGCGCGATATTGAGCTATTGGTCGCGATGAACACCGAAACAGCGAAGGAAGACATTCTGTCGCTGCCCGCGGGCGCTGCTGCGATTTATGACGAAGCGCTGAACCTTAAGCAGTATCGCGACGACGTCATCTGCTATCCCGTCCCATTCGACAAGCTCACCGCTGCCGTCTGCCCAGAGGCCAAGCTGCGCAAGTTGGTGCGCAACATGATCTACGTGGGTGTGGTGGCGCAGTTGCTCAATATGGACATGGCCGTGGTGGAGAAGTCTGTCCGCCGCCAATTCGCGCGCAAGCAGAAAGCAGCCGATCTCAACTGGACCGCCGTAAAGGCGGGCTTTGATTTCGCGGCCGCTTCCTTGACCAAGGAAGATGGGCTGGCGCTTGAAGCCATGCACGCCACCGAAGGCAAGATCATCATCGATGGCAACGCGGCCGCCGCTCTGGGAGCGATGTTTGCCGGCGTCACCGTCGTCACCTGGTATCCGATCACGCCTTCCTCTTCCGTCGTCGAAAGCCTCATCGACTTCATGAAGAAACACCGCGTGGAAGAAAGCGGCAAAGCAACGTTCTCCATCGTGCAGGCGGAAGATGAACTGGCCGCCATTGGCATGGTGCTGGGCGCGGGCTGGGCTGGCGCACGTTCCATGACTTCCACCTCGGGCCCCGGCATTTCGCTCATGGCGGAGTTTGCTGGCCTCGGATACTTCTCTGAACTGCCCGGCGTGATCTTCGACGTGCAGCGTGTTGGCCCCTCGACGGGTATGCCCACGCGCACGATGCAGGGTGATCTGCTCTCGATCGCCTACCTCTCGCACGGCGATACCAAGCACGTCATGCTGCTGCCTGCTTCGGTCAATGAGTGTTACGAATTCGCCATGGAGGCCTTCGAACTCACGGAGCAGTTGCAGACACCTGTATTCGTTCTGTCAGATCTGGATTTGGGCATGAACAACTGGATGTCCGATCCCTTCGTATATCCCGAGAAGCCGATCACCCGCGGTAAAGTCCTCACCAAAGAAGACCTCGACCGGCTGGGTGGATTCGAACGCTACCGGGATGTAGATGGCGATGGCATTCCTTACCGCACCCTGCCCGGAACGGATCATCCCAAGGCTGCCTACTTTACGCGCGGCAGCGGCCACAACGAAAAAGCGCTCTACACCGAGCGCTCCGACGACTACCAGAACCTTATGGAGCGTCTGGCCAGAAAGTTCGATACCGCACGCACCCTGGTTCCCAAGCCCGAAATTGTGCAGACCGGCAAAGCCAAGATCGGTTTGATTGCTTTCGGAAGTTCCGATTTCGCTGTTCGCGAAAGCCGCGATCAACTGAAGAAAGAGTACGGACTGGAAACGGACTACATGCGCCTGCGTGCGTTCCCGTTCTCGATCGAAGTGCTCGAGTTCGTGAAGAGCCACTCCACCGTCTACGTGATCGAGCAGAATCGCGACGGTCAGATGCTGAGCCTGCTGAAGCTGGATCTTCCCGCTGACCAGATCATCAAACTGAGAAGCATTCGCCACTTCGACGGCTTGCCCCTCGACGCGCGGTCCGTGACCGATAATCTGGTTCTTCAGGAGGAGATTTAAATGGCGACGACTGTAGCCAATCCACCGGCAGCCCCAGGCCCTAAGAAGAATCGTATCGGCCTGCAGGTACTTGACTATCGCGGAGGCAAAACGACCCTCTGCGCCGGATGCGGACACAACGCAATTTCCGAACGCATTGTCGATGCCATGTATGAGATGGGTGTTCAGCCCGAGCGCCTGATGAAGCTTTCAGGTATCGGATGCTCGTCCAAGACGCCGGCCTATTTCATGAGCCGCGCGCACAGCTTCAACAGCGTGCACGGCCGTATGCCCTCGGTGGCCACCGGCGCACTCATGGCCAACCACACCATGAAGGCCCTGGGCGTCAGCGGAGACGGCGATACCGCCTCCATCGGCTTTGGACAGTTTGCTCACCTCATGCGCCGCAATCTTCCTTTGATCTACATCATTGAAGACAACGGTGTGTACGGACTTACCAAGGGACAGTTCTCGGCCACCGCCGATCTGGGTTCGACCCTCAAGACCGGCGTCATCAACGATCTGCCGCCCATCGATACCTGCGTCATGGCGGTCGAGTTGGGTGCTACCTTCGTCGGCCGGTCCTTCTCCGGGGACAAGAAACAGCTCGTCGCCATGCTCAAGGCGGCCATCGCCCACAAGGGTACAGTCATGCTCGACGTGATCTCGCCCTGCGTCACCTTCAACGATCATGAAGGTTCCACCAAGAGCTACAAGTACGTGCAGGAACATGAAGAGGCGGTCAACGAAGTGGGTTTTGTTCCCAGCTTCGAAGAGATCTCGGTCGATTACGACCCAGGCACAACCACCGAAGTACGGATGCACGACGGTTCCCACCTGCGCCTGCGCAAGCTCCACCCGGAATATGACCCCACCAGCCGGATCGGCGCGGTCACGTCCCTCATGGAAGCGCACGAAAAGGGGGAAGTGCTGACCGGCGTGTTCTACGTCAACACCCAGAAACCCAGCTTCACCGACATGTTGAACCTGGTCGATGAGCCCCTGGCAACTCTTCCCGAATCGCGCGTCCGTCCGGGACGGCAGGTGCTGGAACAGATCATGCAAAAGCACCAGTAATGGTGCAAGCGCGGGTAACATTACCTGGTAAATACCTCCAGTAACGTTACCCGTGCTTTTGTTTTCAGCACCTTAGTGCCAGAGTGCTACAACGTTTCGTGCTGAGCCCTCCCCTGAAAGTTGTATGATCAGCTCGTTTCCATAGATCAGAGCAAGGGGACGGCATGCGTAAAAAATTCCTAAGAGGGCTTTACTGCGCTCTTGTAGCAGCTAGCACGCTGGCCCTCGCCAGCGACCATTTGAGTGTTCCTACGGTCGCTCCAGAAATCTCCAAGATGAACGTTTGGGTAGGCAAGTGGGCTTCTCAGACCCAGGTCATGACCACTCCTTACAGCGAGGCGGCCTCGGTCACATCGGAGATGACCTGCGCCTGGTCGCCCAACCACGGCTTCATCCTGTGTGACCACTTGATCCATGGCGCGGCCGGCTTAAGCAACAGTCTCTCGGTCTACACGTACGACGAGGCCGCGAAGAGCTACAAGTTCTTTGGCGTGGAAAAAGACGAGTCTCCGCGCGAAGTGCCGATGCAGGTAAAAGGCAATATCTGGACATTCGGAACCGAGGTCCAGAGCCAGGACAAGACCATCATGTTCCTAACCAACGACGAGTTTCTCTCCGACACGGTCATGCACTTCCGCACCGAGTTCAGCGAAGACAACGGCCGCAACTGGAAGGAACTGAATCAGGGCGAGCTGACCAAAATCGGCTAGTCTAAAGAACCGGCCAATCGCGCCACTCAACAAGAGGGCCCAGGACGAAAGTCCTGGGCCCTCTTGTTGAGTGGCTCTGCTTTAGCCCTTCTCGCCGCTATGTTCCGCGTTCGGCCCAGGCTCCGGAAAATCCGTATCGGAATCTTTCAACATCTCATCCTGGTCGCGGTGGCCGAGCTGGTCACCCAGGTTCGGCTTCCCATTGGTAGAGGGCGTGCTGATTTCCTCTTCGACAGCACCCTTGCGGAAGTCACTATCAGGACGAAGTTGTATTGGCATGGTGGAGTAAGAGATGAGGCTTTTGCTCCAGGCGTTGTACCGAGGGTGTTGTACCGAGGGCTGGGGATGTCCGAGCCCTCGGTTAGTAGTGACTACAGAGCAACCGTAACAGCCTTTACTTCCGTGTAGTTATGTAGCACTTCTTCGCCCATTTCACGGCCCCAGCCGGACTGTTTATATCCGCCGAAAGGCAGGGAAGCATCAAACACGTTGTGGCAGTTGACCCACACGGTGCCTGACCGGATGCGCTGCGCCATCTTGTGCGCCGTGCTCAGATCCCGGGTCCACACGCTGGAGGCGAGTCCGTAGACCGAATCGTTTGCTTCACGAGCCACCCGATCCAGATCGGCATCGGAGAAAGACTCCGCGCAGACCACGGGTCCGAAGATTTCTTCGCGAACCACCTTCATGCTCGGCTTGGTGTTGGTCAGTACGGTAGGCTGCACGAAGTACCCGCGGTCACCGTACCGTTTGCCACCGGCCGCGACCTGGGCGCCCTCGTTGATCCCCGATTGAATATAGCCGGTGACCTTTTCGAACTGCTCTTCGCTGACCAGCGGGCCCATTTGCGTATCGGGGTGCAGGCCAGCGCCGATCTGGATCCCGCTGGCGATGTCACTCACTCCGCGGAGAACCTTGTCATAGACGCTCTCATGCACGAAGAGCCGCGAGCCGGCGCAGCAGCATTGCCCCTGGTTGAAGAAGATGGCGCTGGCCGTTCCGGGGATTGCCCGTTCCAGATCGGCATCGGGGAAGATGATCGCCGGGCTCTTGCCGCCCAGTTCCAGGGTGACCTTCTTGAGGTTGCCCGCCGCCGCTTGCAAGATGAGCTTGCCCACTTCGGTCGAACCGGTGAAGGCAATCTTATCGACCAGCGGGTGCGCGGCCAGCGGTGCGCCCGCGCCCTCGCCGAAACCAGTGAGGATGTTCACGACACCCGGCGGAAAGCCTGCCTGATCAAACAACTCTGCCAGACGGAGAGCGGACATCGGCGTCTGTTCGGCCACCTTGAGCACGACGCAGCAACCTGCCGCCAGTGCCGGGGCCAGCTTCCATGCCGCCATCAACAGGGGGAAATTCCAGGGAATGATCTGGCCAACGACGCCAATCGGCTCACGCAACGTATAGGAGTGGAATGCACCCGGAGTCGAGAAACCCAGCGTGGAGCCGCTGATCTTGGTCGCCCAGCCTGCCATGTAGCGGAACATGTCCACAGCCAGCGGGAGATCGGCCGCGCGTGCGACAGAAAACGGCTTGCCGTTGTCGAGCGATTCAATCTCGGCGAATTCTTCCAGGTTGGCTTCGAGCAGATCGGCAACTTTCCAGATCAGTTGTCCGCGCTGGGAGGTGGACATTTTGCTCCACGGGCCCTCATCGAAGGCGCGACGCGCCGCGAGCACTGCGCGGTTTACGTCTTCTTCCTCAGCCTCCGGTACGTGCGCTGCCACTAAGCCGGTGGCCGGATTGTAGACCGGAAAGGTTTTGCCGGAAGCTGCCAGGACAAAGCGCCCATCAATCAGCATGCGGTGTTGCCGGGCAAAGAACTCGGCTGTTTTGGAACCAATACGAGTATCAACAGGGATGGTTGCCATCATATCCTCCGGCGCAATCGGCGGGCGGGTTTCAGCGTAGCTCACGACCGACTTCAAGCGCCGTCGAAAACGATAGCATCGGAGAAGAACGACCGTCCAGAGCGTTTTCACTTCTACTCTGCACAGGAGGGTGCGGCGAAGTGCGGCTTTTCTTCCACCCCAGCAAGCTCGCTTGCCGGGGACCCCGGTTCTTCCACCCCAGCAAGCTCGCTTGCCGGGGACCCCGGTACTTGAGGAAAAGCCGCCATTGGAGTCGTTGCTCCTGTAAACACCAGAAGTGAAAACGCTGTAGTGTGCGCCGAAGGGAGGCTTAAGGAGTCGTAGATTACGGAGTAGTGGCTTACGGAGTCGTAGAAGGATAGGCGCTAGGCTTGGAGGCATAAATCCGCACACCCATGCCATTCAACTTACTGCGCCCTTCCTGTGCCTCAGGCGTTTGCGGATACCGTTGCACCAGCGCCCGCAATTCACGCACCCCGGCATCCTTCTGCCCGAGCTCAAGCAGCGACTGCCCTTTGCGCAACTGCGCTGCGGGAGCCTTGGCATTCCCCGCGTACTGCTCGAGCACCGCGTCGTAGCTCTTGATGGCCGCCTGGTACTTGCCCTGCCGATAGGAAATTTCCCCAAGGTAATACTGGGAGTTCCCGGCCAGCGGGTCCTGCGGATAGTACTGAATCACATCGCTGAATTCTGAAGTAGCGATCGTGTATTTGGCCGAGTTGTAATCCCGCAGCGCGCCTTGGTAGAGCTGATCCACAGGAGGCGCCTGTGGTTGTGCCGGAACCGGAGGCGCAACCGCTGCCTGCCCACCAGGGCCCTGCGGCCCCGCAGGGCCACCCGTTCCGCCAGCCGGAACCCCGCCCCCTGCGGGCGTCGAAGCTCCATTCACATTCTGTAACTGGCTCTGTATGGCCTGCAGTTGTGTATTCAGGTTAGCGATACGCGTCTTCAACTCATCGACCGAATCATTCACCGACTGGATTTGCGTCGAGAGCTGCGTATTGCTCGTACCGCGCTGATCGTTTTCCGTCTTCAGCGTTGTCTGCAGCGCGTTCACCGCCGACATCATCTTGTTTACGTTGTCGCTGTTCTGCTGCACCAAGTTGACGATCACGCCCATGCGCTCATCGTTCGAGGTCTGCAGATGCTGCACCATATCCTGCAATTGCTGCACCTGGGTTTGCAGTTGAACCATTTCCTTGGAGACAGCAAATGCGTGCGGAACTGCGACAGGCAGGGCGATCAGGGCAATGGCGGTAAGTCGAGTGATGTATGTACGCATGGCGCTCCCCGTGATCTTTATTCGTCTTCCAGTTTAGTGCAAAACGTCTACTGGCCACGGCAGCATATGTGATGCCGTGGCCAGCGCCTTCGTACCCTTCGAGAACTACTTGTCGAGCGAGAAACCCGCCCGGCGATTCTGCTGGTAGCAGGATTCGGCGGCCTGGGAGCAGAACTGCTTTTCCTTACCGTAGCTCACAGTGCGGATGCGGTCAGGGCTTACGCCGCCGTTGACCAGCGCCTGCTTCGCTGCATTGGCGCGGTTTTCGCCCAGGGCCAGGTTGTACTCTGTCGACCCGCGGTCATCGCAATAACCGCCGACCACGAACTTCACCGTGGGATGAGACGCCAGGAAAGCGGCATCCGAGGCAAGCACCGACTGCGCGTCAGGGCGAATCTCATAGCTGTCATAGTCAAAGAAGGCGGGCTTTACGCTCGCCTCGAACATCTGCTCGTCGATATTTTCGCTGACGGTAGCAGCGACTGGGGCAGCGTTGACCGTGAGGCGGGCCGTTGCATCGGTGGAACCGCCCGGACCACGGGCGACCAGGTGGAAGGTCGTCGACTCAGTGGACATGACCGTCTGCGTGCCGTAGGCATTCACCGTACCGATACCGTCGATCGAAATTTCTGTCGCGTCGGTCGTCTTCCATGCAAGCACAGCGCCTCCGCCGGGGTTGATCGTGCTCGGTGTCACCGTGATCGACGCAGTAGGCGCCGGCGACGTGGCCTCGGGCGGTGGGGGCGGTGGGGGCGGCACGGCTTTCTTGTGGCAACCGGCAACAAAGGTGAGGGCGGCGACGGCGACGAGCGAGGCAAGGTGCCGGTGATGCAGGGTCTTCATCATGTTCTCCTTCTTAGTTCTTTCTCCAAGGCTTCATCAAACGAATTCTTCAGTGAAAACGAATGCGCGTTTCGAAAAGTGCTGTCATGAGCAACGTTTTCCCGGACTGGAACAGCATGTGAAACTACTTCCAACTCCAGTTGGGCATCGAGTTCCCACCACCCTGCGCCAGCTTATGCTGTTCGGTGCCATCGGAAAGCATCGTCCATATTTCGGAACCGCCACCGTTTTCCCTTTGAAATACGATATGCCGACTGTCAGGCGACCAGGAGGGGAAGTCCTCCCGTCCGGCATCATGCGTTAACTGCGTCCAGCGCTTGCTAGCGATGTCCATGATGTAGATATCCTGCCCGCCGGGCGCACCGGGACCATACTTGCGATCCCATGCAAACGCGATGAACTGTCCGTTGGGTGACCAGGATGGGGAGGTGGCGTATCCGCCATCGGTCAGCCGCTGCACATTTGTTCCATCCGAATCCATGACGTAGATCTGCGGCAGACCGGTGCGGCCGCTGCACCATGCAATCTGCGAATTGGTTTTGGGGTTCCAGGTGGGCGAGACATCAGGCCCGCGGAAGGTGGTGATCTGCTTGAGATTGCCGCCGTTCGCATCGATCGTGTAAATCTCGTTGTCGCCCGAGCGCGCGTCGGAAAATGCCAGTTTGGAACCGTCACCGGACCAGGCGGGCGAAAACGTGTTTCCCACGGGAGAAGCAAAACTGACCGGCCGCCCCAGAAGCAGCGAGTACATGCGGATCGACCAGCCCTTGCTGCCCAGCGATGCGAAGGCGACACGATCGTTCGCGGGAGAAATACGCGGCGACAGAGAAATACTATTCAGGTGCGTAAGCTGCTTTTGCCCCTGTCCGTCGTAATCCATCTGCCACACTTCTTTGTTGCCGCTGCGGGCCGCGACGTAATAGATGTGCGTCTCGGCGATGCCCGGGATGCCGCCACCGAGCCGGGTGATGATCTCGTCGGCAAAGCGATGCGCAATCAGGCGCGCGTTGTCCTGGTTGGCCGCTTCGTTGTACTGCTTGCCCAGGATCTGCGGGGAGTCAGGATTTTTCGCGTCGAACAGCCAGCCGTAGACGGCAATGCGATCACCGGTGACGGCGATCGATCCGAAGGCGACAAACGCAGCGTTGGCGGGCTCAGCAGCCCATGACGCCAGGTTCATCTGCTGCGGATTCGCCGGCATCAGCGGCGGCGCCAGGCTCTTCGAAACCATGTCGAAGAAGCCGGCGTTGTTGAGATCGTCAAAGAAGGTGGTATCAAAGGCCGCCTTCAGCGCCGGGGTCTGCGGGTCAGCCGAACTGGGATTGAAATTGGCCGCGGCCAAACGAATGCGTGCCGCACCGAGGTTCGTGCCCGTGCGTACCCAATCCTGTGCGTCTGCCTGCCAGGTGAGCAAAGGCATGACCAGAACAAGGAAAAACAAAACGCCGGATCGGGGAGAGGAATGATCTGTGTGGAATCTCATGCTTACGCACTTAAAGTTTATATGATAAAAACCGCAGGAAAGTGACGGAGGTTACCTCATCGTGTACATGGGTGCGTGATGTTGCCGTTCGCGTTGAGCCGTCGAGGGCACGATTTCGCGGGTGTCGGGACCATCTCCTCCGCCCCCCCTGCCTTAAAGCGGTTTCCCAATCGCTACGCATCACCGGCAATAACAGAGTGCGGTTTTCCTTGAGAGAAAACCACGTAAAGGTCGACCGCTTCAACACCGGCCAAGATGACCCAGGCGACCCGCTCTGTAGAATCAGTCCATTCAGTCCATCCGGAAAGGAACACGATCGTATGGAGAGCTCTGCCGTAACTTGCCTGCGGGTCATCAGGCTGACAACGATATTGCTGACTACTGCTTTTTGCTCAGGCGCTTCTGCGCAAAGCGCGCCTGTGCGCACTCTGCCTGCGCGCAACCTCCCCACGCCCTCGACGGTCAGCCCCGAAATGCAAAAGGCGATCGCGCCGGCCTGGGCGGGGGACCCGCCTATCCCCTCCACCGCACAAGGGTGGAAAGCCGAGATTGCAAAGGAAAATGAGGATGAAGCCACGCGGGTCGATCCACTGCTCAAGCGATTCCATGTGACCCTTGAGGAGAAGACCGTAGCCGGTGTTCATTGCTACGTGGTGAAACCGGAGGTGATTGCGGCACAGAATCGTGACCGGCTTCTGGTCCACGTGCATGGAGGTGGGTATGTGGCCTTCGCCGGCAGAGCTGCGACACCGGAAGCGATTCTCATGGCCCATTACGGCAAGATCGAGGTCCTCTCCGTGGACTATCGCATGCCTCCGGACTTTCCTTTTCCAGCCGCTCTCGATGACGCCGTTTCGGTGTGGAAGGACGTGATCAAGTCTCACGCGCCTGCAAACGTTGGCATGTTCGGCACCTCGGCCGGCGGGGGCCTCACTTTGGCCACCGTATTGAAATTGAAGGAGCTGAAACTGCCTCTACCCGGAGCCTTGATGGCGGGCACACCCTGGGCAGACCTGACCAAAACCGGCGACACCTACTTCACGAATGAGTTTGTGGACAACGTGTTGGGCACAAACGATGGCGAATTAGGAGCCGGGGCCCGCCTCTACGCCGGCAAGCACAACCTGAAGGAGCCGCTGCTGTCGCCGGTTTACGGAGATTTATCCGGCTTCCCGCCGACCATTCTCATCTCCGGCACGCGCGATCTGCTTCTCAGCAACACGGTGCGGGTGCATCAAAAGCTGCTGCGGGCAGGTGTGACAGCTGACCTGCTCGTCTTTGAGGGCCAGTCGCACGCTCAGTACGAGATCGTGCCAGAAGCGCCTGAATCGGCAGATGCGTTTCGCGAGGTCTCCCAGTTCTTCGACCGGCATCTGGGCAAGTGATTTCAGAAGCGGAGGGCTTCCGGTTTCTAGAGCAGAACCCGCATGGATGTATCCGACCAACCTTCGTGAGGTTGGATTTTTCTTAATGAAAAATCCAGTCCGGCGGCGATTTCGCTGGGTACAGTGTTGTGGGTTCTGCTCCGGCGCGTCTCGCTCTGCCCTTGTGACTGCGCCAGAATCCTGAGAGACTTCTCTGCAGATACGGAGCCGCTCCCTCGCAAGGAGTATCGTGAGGACGAGAGAGGAGTCGCATGATCCTCAAGCAGTATTACCTGGGCTGCCTCGCCCACGCCTCTTATCTGCTGGGCGACGAAGCCAGCGGCACTGCGATCGTGGTCGATCCGCAGCGCGATATTCAACAGTATCTCGCCGACGCAGAGAGCGCTGGCCTAACTATCCGCCACGTCTTTCTGACCCACTTTCATGCTGACTTCGTTGCCGGCCACCTGGAACTGCGCAACCGCTGCGGCGCGACCATTCATCTCGGCGCGCAGGCAAAAGCGGAGTACGCCTTTGTGCCCATGCACGACGGCGATACGCTCAGCTTCCCGGGAATGCGTCTGCAGGTGCTCGAGACCCCGGGACACACCATCGAGTCGATTTCGATTTTAGTGTTCGACCTGAAGAAGGATGCGGCCCAGCCATACGCCGTGCTTACCGGCGATACGATGTTCATCGGCGATGTAGGCCGGCCCGATCTGCGCGCTTCGCTGGGGTGGACGGCGCAGGACCTGGGTGCCCATCTTTACGACTCACTGCACAACAAGCTGCTGCCGCTGCCTGACGAGACGCTGGTGTACCCGGCCCATGGTGCGGGGTCGCTCTGCGGCAAGCAGCTTTCTTCGGATACGGTTTCGTCGCTGGGCGATCAGCGGCGCCTGAACTATGCGCTGCAGCCCATGTCGAAAGAAGCCTTCATTGCCCTGGTGACCGCGGACCAGCCTGACGCGCCGCCTTACTTCACCTACGACGCCATTCTTAATACGCATGAACACGTCACGCTCGACAAGAACCTTGAAGATGTTCTGCAGCCGGTCGAACTGGATGAGGTGATCCGGTTAGGAGATGCAGGTACGCAGGTGCTCGATGTGCGCGATGCGGCAGAGTTCGCCAAGGGGCATCTGGCCGGCAGCTTCAACATTGGCCTCGGCGGCCAGTACGCCACCTGGGCAGGCACGGTGCTCGATCGTGCAAAGCCGATTGTCATCATCGCCGAGCCCGGCCGCGAGCAGGAAGCCGCTCTGCGCCTGGGCCGCATTGGTTTCGATCACGTACGTGGCTATCTGCGCGGGGGCATGCAGGCGCTGGCGGAGCGCCCCGACCTGGTGTGGCCGACCGAGCGTGTCAGCGCGCCGATGGCCGCGGAAGAGCTGGCAAGCTCACCATCGCCTCTTCTATTGGATATCCGCAATCCGCGCGAGTGGGCCGCCAAGCACATTGCCGGCAGCGTCAATATTCCGCTCAATCATCTGCAGGAGCGCATGGCGGAGGTGCCCCGCGACCGCAGGATTCTGGTGCACTGTGCAGGCGGTTATCGCTCATCGATTGCAGCCAGCCTGCTGCATCATTATGGAATCACTCATCTGATCGAGTTGGCCGGCGGTCTGGCTGCGTGGGAAGCGGCGAAACTGCCGTTGGACTCCGCGCCGCAACCAGCGGTTTTGACCCAGGCGTAACAGCACACCGAAGAAAGGTTCACCCTGACCATGACGCACGCGCAAGTCTGGAAAAGTTCCCCCTTCACGATCGAACGCAAAGAAAGCAACGCTCCGGGCACATTGATCTTTCGTTTCTGCGGACGTTTCACGGCACGCGACATGTTCGGTTCGCTCACGCCCGACGCGCTCCGCGACATGCTCGATTTTCAATCGACGCCGGACGAGCAGCCGCCGGCGCTGAACATTCTCGACCTGACTGAGGTGCCCTACATGGACTCGTCCGGCCTGGGCATGATCATCACGCACTACGTCCGCTGCAAGCGTAAAGACGTGCGCCTCATCGCCGCCGGTGTGAGCCCGCGCGTCCTGGATCTTTTCAAGCTGACCAAGGTAGACGGAACCATCCCCATGGCCGCGACCGTCGCCGAAGCAGACATCTAGATGCGATAGCTATGTGGCCGAAGCCAGCTTCACCCATAAAGGTAACTATGGCCGGCTCGCATCATGGCCAGCAGAAGGGCGAAACCGTCTTCCTCTTTTCCTTTATCAAATTGCTCGTCGGGATAATCGATTCCATTTGTCAGATGGGCCACGATCCCCACGTTCACCTGTTGTGCTGTGGCAAAGGCGAAAAGGGATGCGGCCTGCATTTCCACCGCTAAAATCCCTGCGGCGGCGTGGCGCTCAAGTTGCTGCGTCGTCTCCCGGTAAGGGGCGTCGGTGGTCCACACAGATCCCTGGACTAGTGGCAGTCCCAACGTCCCCAGAGATCTCGCCAGTGCTTCGCAAATCGGCGTAGGACACGATACCAGCTCGCCAGCCGGCAGGTAGTGCAGCGACGTGCCTTCATCACGCAGCGCGCTGGTCACCACCAGCAGGCTGGGCAGAGGTAGCGAGGGAGATACGCGGCCCGCCGAAGTGAGCCCCAGGATCAATTCCACTCCTGAGACGCGAAGTTGTTCTGCAACCAGGACCGCATAGGGTCCGCCGATGGTGCGCGGAATTACGCCGCACCGCAGGCCGTCTGACTCCACCACGAGCATTTTGCTGTGGAAGCAGGCCCAGGGCTCGAACAGCGTCGCCTTACCTTGGCTTACCAGCCAATCGCTCAAATCGCCATCGAAGTCGAGGATACAAATGGCAGGAACAGGGAGCGCTGCCAGACTGCGCGAAGATCGGACGGCATGCACCAGGGCCTCAGGCTTGAATGTCGATGGTGCTTCGAGAACATGTTGGAACAAGGGAGAGTGCGTCGGTTTATCCATCCACCTGCATCATAAACGGCGGACATGGAATCCCCCGGTCGATCATTTGGAGAAATCCCGTCTCGTAGTCTTGTTCTCGCCCGAGGCTCAACTTCCGCGTTTGGTTCGCGTCACATGGCCACGCAAGAACGCGCCATATTCGGTTTCGTTGAGGGTTCCCGCGGCGAGAGCGAGTACCGCTTGAGCCGCATCTTCTTCGCTTGCGTGGAAGCGATAACCGTTCACTTCGAGAAACAATATCCCGACGACAAAGCCTGTACGTTTGTTACCGTCGACGAACGGATGATTGCGGACAAGGCCGGCGGTATAAGCCGCGGCCATGTCGATCAGGTCTGCATCCGGCGCGTAGGCAAACTGCTGCCGCGGGCGTGCAAGGGCCGATTGCAGCAACCCGCCATCCCGCAATCCTGCCGGACCGCCGTGCAGTGCGAGCAGGCGATTGTGAAGAGCGAGCACATCCCGTTCATCGATCCACGCGGGTTTCTTCATTTTGCGAGAGCATGCAGGGTATTGCGGTAGCGCTTGATGATGTCATCCGCTTTCGTCATCTTCTTTTCAAACGATGGATCGTAGGGTGTGAGTTGATACGCGCCGTCCGGTGCTTCAATCAGAAACAGCGCCTCACCGTCGGCGGTCTGCAGGCGGCTGATCACCTCTTTTGGCAGGACGACCCCGAGCGAGTTGCCGAATTTGCGGACTTTCAGTTCGACCATGGCACTCTCCGTATTGTTATTACTAATGTAATAACAATACGGCATATCCGCAAGAGCGGCGTCGAAAAGCACCGGTGGCGCACAGCCGACGAGCAGAGGTTTGCGTCAAGTGATCGCGTCTTACAATGAGGTGAGTAGTCAGGTGGGGGAAACGGCATGTCGGATCTAGCCAGGACTGGTGTATCGCTTGAAGAGGAGCTGCTGCGAGAGTTTGACCGTCTGATCGACAAGCGTGGTTACAAGAATCGTTCCGAGGCCATCCGCGATCTGATTCGTGAAGCTCTTCTCGCAGAAACGGTACACACCAATAAACCTGTCGTTGGCACCTTGACTCTCGTGTATGACCACCATGTACCCAATCTCTCAGAGAAGCTTACAGAGGCACAACACTCCGCCGGCGCCATCGTGCTTGCTGCCACCCACGTTCATCTCGATCATCACTACTGCCTCGAGGTGATCATCATGAAGGGCAAAAGCAAGGAGTTGCAGGAGGTTGCAGATCGGATTCTCGCTCTGCGCGGGGTAGAACTAGGCAAGCTGGTCCTCACCAATTCCGGCAAGGACCTTAAGCACACACACTGAGTTCATTTAGATCTTTGCGCGCAGCTCAGCATCCACCAACTGAACGCAGATAGCCACACCCTCGGCTGCCTGGGCCACTTCAGCCAGTCCAGGAAACGTAGGTGCAATGCGGATGGTACGATCCGCAGCGTCCTTTCCGTAGGGATGGGTGGCGCCTGCCGGCGTGAGGACAACGCCTGCCTCCTTCGCCAGAGCGATCACGCGCTTGGCGCAGCCCTTGCCCACTTGCAGGGTGATGAAATAGCCGCCTTTGGGTCGAGTCCAGCTCACATCCGGTAAGCCGGTCAGTCTTTCGGTGAAGATGTCGAGTACCTTTTGAAACTTGGGCGCGATAAGAGCCTTGTGCTTGTCCATCAGGCGCAGGATACCTGCGTCGTCCTTAAGGAAACGAACATGGCGCAGCTGGTTGACCTTATCCGGACCAATGGTTCTCGGGTCCATCCGCGCCATTAGCCACTTCACATTGTCTGGCGAGCCGGCAAACAGGGCCACGCCTGAACCGGGCAGTGTGATCTTCGAAGTAGACGCGAACACAAACGCACGATTCGGGTTTGCATGGCGGGCGCATGCCTCAAGCATGTTTGCGATCTCTACCTGCTCATCTGTCAGGTGATGCACAGAGTAGGCATTGTCCCAATAGATGCGAAAGTCGGGCGCGGCGGTCTTCATCGCAGCCAACCGTTCGACAGTCGCCGCGGAATAGACGGTTCCCGTGGGATTGCTGTATTTGGGTACGCACCAGATGCCCTTGATGGATGCATCGCCGGCAACCAGGCGCTCCACCTCATCCATGTTGGGACCGTCTTCGCCCAGGGCCACCGGGATCATGCGAATGCCGTAGTCCTCGCAAATTTTGAAGTGGCGATCATAGCCAGGCACGGGGCACAAGAAGGAAATCTCCCCTTGCTTTGACCACGGTGTCCCACTGTCACAGGCGCCCTTGAGCAGCGCGTAGACGATTGTGTCATGCATGAGCGCGAGGCTGGAGTTATTGGCCAAAATCACCTGGCCGGCCGGCGCACCCATCATCGTGGCAAACAACCGGCGCGCTTCGGTGAGACCCTGCAGCCCGCCGTAGTTGCGGGTGTCGGTGGCGCCCTCGCCTACAAAGTCGTTTTCACCAGGGAGTGAAAGCAAGGCAGCACTCAGATCGAGTTGGGCCGCGGACGGTTTCCCCCGGGTCAGGTCGAGCTTGAGACCCTTTGCTTTGAAGACCTCATACTCTTGCTTGAATCGCCGGCTGGCTGTGGTTGGATCGTCCGAGGTAAGCTGCGTGGGGTTTGCCATTCTGAGACCCGGTATCCTTTCGAGGTTGGCCCTTGGAGCTGAACCGGCACAACTGTAGCCGGCGGCAAGGACGCTTGAGTGGATTTTTACCAAGAAAAATCCAACTTCCCCGATGTCGACCGGCTACACCTATGCTGGTTCTTTTCTAAAGTCTAATCTTTGCTACTCCCATTATGAAGGATTTGCCGCCATCCCTGCGACTGCAGGCGTTCCGGGTGGCCTCCGAGCCGCTTTCAGAACCTTGAGCTGTCGGCGCCTTCTGTGATAACGCGCGGCGAGAACCTTCATGGGGAATTAAGCCTCGACGGTCTATCTTTACTTATAGAAAGCAGAATGGCCTCTATTCGTTCCAATGCGCCGCGTGGCAACTCCAGTGGATGCGACGTATCTCGCTTTCTTCGCCGGCGGCTCTTCTTCCTTGTGTGGCTCGCCTTTCCAACTCTCGCGTCTGCCGTGGGTTTTGCGCCTCAGGTCGCTGTCTCCAGTCAGGATCATGTCTCTCTGGGTACGCTTCGCGGCCAGGTCGTCGATCAGAATGAGAGCTTTGTTCTGGGTGCTCGAGTCGAGCTGGTGCGGGAAGGCCACGGTGAGGTTGCGGAAGTCTTAACCAGCAACGAGGGGCGTTTTGTTTTCGCGGGGGTTGATCCCGGTCCCTTTCAAATCGTCATTTCCGCGGAAGGTTTCGCTACGCACGAACTCAACGGAGTGCTCCATTTCGGAGAAGTGATTGAGATTTTGCCGGTATCCCTTGGCATTGCCCCAACGACCACCGAGGTTCTCGTCAATGTGTCGAAGTACGAATTGGCCGAAGAGCAGATTAAGGTGCAGGAAACGCAGCGCGTGCTGGATTTGGTTCCCAATTTCTACGTTACCTATCAGCGCGATGCGCTGCCTCTTTCTTCAAAACAGAAATTTGAGCTGGCCTGGAAAAGCACGATCGATCCCTTTACTTTTGCGTCGGCCGCAGGGATAGCCGGTGTGGAACAGGCTACGAATTCGTTCAAAGGTTATGGCCAGGGAACCCAGGGATATTTCAAGCGCTATGGCGCGGCGTTCGCTGATTTCTCCATCGGAACCGTGATCGGGGGCGCCATTCTGCCCTCGTTGCTGAGACAGGATCCGCGCTATTTCTACAAGGGAACCGGTCCCATCCGATCGCGCATTTACTATGCATTGGCGAATTCGGTTATAAGCAAGGGTGACAATGGACGCTGGCAGCCGGCCTATTCCGGCATTCTGGGTAGTCTCGCGTCGGGAGGCATCTCAAATCTCTACTATCCGGCGAGCAGTCGTAACGGAGTACAGCTCACTTTCGAAAACACTCTCTTCGGTATCGCGGGCTCCGCTGCTTCCAACCTCCTCCAGGAATTTGTGATTCGCAAGCTTACGCCGCATGCGCAAAACCCTTAGCCGCGTTTGCCTTGCGATCGCCTCACCGGAAACTGGGCTGGTCGCGGAACCTGAAGAACAATAGAGCGCAGTATCGACCGGCTCAAACTGTATTCACAGGGTTCCCCTTCCCACCCCCCAATGCTGATTTGTCGTCGACTGGCCTGAAGTTACCGCAAACGGGGCTTTGCAGGAAGACACAGCTGCTTCACTTCTAGGGCCGCACGTAATGGGGTTCAGACGCGCGGGCAGATATACAAGAGTTGCTAGGCATTCTTAACCATTTAACTGGTCTCGGCGCTTGATTAGGACCGGCGAGCCAGATGCCAGAAAGCGATTGCTTGTCGGCCGAGAGTTTCGCCGTGAAGGGATGAGAGCAGCACATTGCTGTGTAAGCCCTAAGTTCTACTGTGATCTGGTCGGAAGCATCCATCTTTGCCTTTGCAATTTCGCCATAATGCTCCGTCGTTTGTGTAGGTGGCTGCATGCCGTTCGTATACCGGATTCGGCCCGGAGTCTGAAGATCATCCGCCCATGCCGTCAACGCACCGTGCTTCTCCTGGCTGATGTGCACGCAGTTGTTCATGCTTCCATCCTTGTCAAACCATGTGCCAACCAACGAACTTTCCGGCGTTGTTGAAGTCGGCCGCGTTAACGAAACTCGTCGGCTAAACGAGCCTCGCTCGAATAGGCCGCTCCATGTCTGCGATCCTTCATTCCAGATGAGATCAACATTGACGTTGGGAAGGTCATTCTTTCCAAGCAGGTGAATAGTGAGCTGATGCCCGTCCCAGGTCATCGGTCCGCCTTCCGTACGTGAAAAGAAGTTGAAGCCAAGCGGCTTCACATCAGGCTCAGTGCGCTGGTATAGACCCACGCTGAATTCGTCCTCATATTGAGGATGACCAGCGATGCTCATTGGGACTCCGTCGATGTGGGTGGTGATAATTATGTTCATTCCCACGGCTCCCCCTTGGCCGTCGGACGTCTCCCATCGACCGGCAAGTACATCTGGAGCCGGAAGTGAACGTTTCTCCTGCGCCATTGCCCATCCATACACAACAAACAAGAAGATCGCCAGGGCGGCGGATCGTTTTTGCGCACTAGCTGGCGCAGTGTAGCACCCCAACGCTGCGAGCTTTGTCATCGATAATCACCCGTCTGCGAGGGTCAACTACACATGAATAGACACCAAAGATGCCTCATCGGTTCCTAGGGAATCGTCGCTGCCGTAAAACGGGGATTTGAGCCCCTCACCTCCGCAGGGACTTGTAACGGATGTTCCGGTACACTCACCGTGCATAGTCAGTATCCGCTGCAGGGGAGAAGTGCGAAGGCACAGGGGTATTGCCATGATGACTAGCACGAAGAAAGCCGGTGCTTCGAGCGTGCAGGACCACGCAGCGGAACAGCGGATTCTGGGTTGGCTCAACTTCGTCGTTTTTCTTGCCACTGCCGCAGTCGCCTACACCGACTGGGTCGTCGTAGCGGACGTCTCGCTCGGTTACCTCTACGTCCTTCCCATCGCACTCAGCGCTCTGGTTAATCCCTTGCCTTTGACCTTTGGTCTGGTGGCGGGTTGCACCGTTCTGCAGGAGATTTTCGGGCCTTCACCCGAGACGCTCGAAGTAAGGTTGGTGCGGGGAGGTATCGCACTGGCCGGCTTTTCGATCGTAGGTTTTTTCGTAACGCTGATTGTCAAACAGCGCAGCACCCTGCTTGCAGAGGTACAACGGCAGCGTGATGAATACGAACGCGACCTCATGCTCGCTGCCCAGGTCCAGCGGCAGGTTCTGCCGCGGCCGCCCCGTCTGCCCAATCTCGACTTGGCGGCAGCCATGCAAACAGCCCAACTGCTCGGAGGCGACTACTATGACTTTTACCAGGTATCTGAGGATGTAATCGACGTAGTGATTGCAGACGTCTCGGGACATGGGGCCGCCGCTTCTTTACTGATGCCGTCTCTTGCCGTGGCTCTCCGCTTGCGGGCGCGCGAGTTGGACGGACCGGCGGCTATTCTCAAAGACCTTGACCAGGTATTGAACCAGATCACGAATCCAGCCACGTTTGTGACCATGTTCTACGGACGGTTTCACATGGATACACGCATCCTGCGATATGCGAACGGCGGCCACAATCCTCCCTTGCTTCTCCACCCGAAGACGGGAGCTTCGCAGATTCTGGAAGGGGATGGCCCGATCATGGGGATCTTGCGTGACGCACACTACTCCGACGTCACCGTCGAGTTGGTGTCCGGCGATGTTCTCGCGTTGTTTACCGACGGAGTCATCGAGCAGGAAAACATATCTGGCGAAGAGTTTTCCATGGAACGGCTGACGCAAGTGATCGCGGAACACGCTACCGAGCCCGCCTCGGCTCTTGTAGCCAGTGTTTCTAACGCGGTCTCAACCTTTGCCGGAACAGCTCAGCAGGCGGACGACATCACGTTGGTCGTGCTTAAGGTTTTGTAACGCGAGCTTCTCGGCGCTTCGGGTCTTCCGGGAGACAAAGGCTGATTTTCTGCCAAACAGCGGCCGCTCACGGGGATTGAGCACGATAGTAATGGTCATTGTCGTGAACATCCGTGTCTTCGCGGCAGCCCGCTCCTGGCTCGGACGGAATGTGCGGTCTGCGCAGAGCGCTATGAATGCCCGGTTAAGCATTTTCACGAAAGGCGTAAGGGAAGAATATGCCCTGGACGCAGATGTTCCGTCAAAGAACACCTGCTCATAACCGCTCCCACCACAGCACAGTATTTGTGAAAATGCTATAAAAGCCAGCCGGAATTCCCACAGGGCAACCTATATCGGCACAAGACTGCGCAGGGCGATAGAATGAAGCTGCATGACACGGATACAGATCATCGCTCAACTGGATGCCGAGATAACCCGGCTCGAGCGTGCGCGCGACTTTCTCGCAGCAGCGCTTAAGAATTCCAAAATCATTTCGGCAAAGAGCATTCTCTCGGCGAGCAAAGCCGCTTCGACGCTCAAGGGTGCTTCGACTCATAAGTCTGTTCCGGCGGAGAAGCCACTTTCGCCCATCAAACCTGAACGGGCAGCAAAGGCCTCCTCGAAAACAAAGGCTAAACCGCCTGCTCAAGCCAGAACGAAGGGGCGCAAGCAGCCGCCCGTGGCCGCGGCCGCAATCGAGCAGAACACACCGGAAGAGGTTTCTTCTTCTGCGATGCCGTCGCCTCAACCTCAAATTCGCCGGGTACCTCCCAGGCGCCGTATGGAGCGCAGAGCGTCGCAAGTGGAGAAAACTCCCGCAGCGGCTCTCCGTGGATCGGTACCCGCAGGCCCTGTCGCTGTTTCCGCAAACGAGGCCCGCAAGCAGCAGGAGCGGAGCGCACAGCCCGCGCCGACGCCAATCGTCCCTGAGAATCGTTCGGAATTGGGTTCAGAGCGCAGTCTTGGTTCCCTGATCCAGGCCTTCGAGCGCAGGGCTGGTATTAGCCGCCTCCCCACCCCCTGAATGCAAAGCAAGTCGTAGGTCGTCTCCGCCTGCGCTTCTATTCGTAAACTGGAAAGATGAAGAAGCCTCGTTCGCCCCTGTACGTCACCTCGCTTATCGCGAGCGCCTTCTTCATGGAGAATCTGGACGGCACCATCATTGCCACCGCTCTTCCCCAGATGGCGCGCAGTTTCCACGTGGGAGCGGTCAACCTGAATATCGGGATGACGGCTTATCTGCTTACCCTGGCCGTCTTTATCCCCATCAGCGGCTGGGTCGCCGATCGCTTCGGTTCCCGTTCCATATTCGCTGCAGCCATTGCTACCTTTACGCTCTCGTCGCTGTTCTGCGGCTTGTCGCACACGCTCACCCAGTTCATCCTGATGCGCATTCTGCAGGGCATCGGAGGCGCCATGATGGTGCCGGTGGGCCGGTTGATTGTTTTGCGCAATACACCCAAAGACAAGCTGACCGAAGCGATTGCCTACATCAGCTGGCCCGGTCTCACGGCGCTGGTGGTTGGGCCGCCTCTCGGCGGTTTCATCACCACCTACGCAAGCTGGCATTGGATCTTCTTTCTCAATTTGCCCATCGGCATCATCACCTTGATTCTGACTTTGCTTTGGGTCGAGAACGTGCGCATGGGCGAAGAGCATGGGTTCGATTGGCTTACGTTCATCCTGGCGGGCTTTGCTTCCGCCGGAGCCGTCTATGGCATGGAAAAACTGGGAGGCGAAGGAGTCGCATGGCATCGACCGGTCGCCGTGATCCTGCTTAGCCTGTTCAGCGGCGTGGCGGCGATCGTTGTGGCCCGAAGAAATCCGGCGACTTCGCTCATCGATCTCGAGTCGATGAAACTCAAGACCTATTCTCTTTCTATTTACGGAGCCAGCGCCTTTCGCATTGCGGTATCGGTGCTGCCGTTTCTGCTACCGCTCATGTTTCAAATAGCTTTCGGGTTAAACGCATTTCGCTCTGGCCTGTATCTGCTTGCACTTTTCGCAGGAGACCTGAGCATGAAGGCGTTCGTTATACCGATTCTTCGCTGGGTGGGCTTTCGCCGCATTCTTATTGTGAATGGCATCATCACGGCAGTTTCGATGGCGGCTTGCGCACTGCTCAGCCCGGTGACTCCGCCGGTGGTGATCGTGGCCATCCTTTTTATGCACGGAGCGTTTCGTTCGATGCAGTTCACCTGCATGACAACGCTGGCCTACACAGAAATCCCTTCGGCGAGGATGAGCCGGGCGAACGGATTTCTAAGCGCAGTGATGCAGCTTAGTATGGGAATGGGCGTCGCCGTCGGAGCGATCACGTTACGCCTGGTTGCCCACGCGCACGGCCACTCGGCCGCAGTGCCGCAACTTCGCGATTTCCACTATGCGATTCTCTTCATGGCGCTGCTGGTGTTTGGTCCAGTGTTTGACAGCCTGGGGCTTCCGGCCGACGCGGGGGCGACGACCAGTGGCCATCGGCAACCGGAGCTGGAAGTTAACCCGGCCTGACCGCGAGACTAACCTGGATTTCTCACCAGCAGGGAGAAACGGAGCGGCTGTGTTGTGCGGTTGCCGGCAGCGCAATAACCCTGCGGGTGCCCCGTCCCCCCGGATTTCCCGTCGAGTTCCGTGAGCCAGATGTCCTTCATGCGGCTTTCCTTTGAAGAAAGCAGTCCACGCTGATGTGTCCAGTTTAGCGTGCGGGAAATCCGGGGGTCCTTGACGGTGCGTTTCCGGCAAGGGTGGGAAGCCACAAAATCTCAGCGCCACAAATCTCAACCTACAAGGTCGTGGTAACCCACCCTTTGCAAAAAAGCGAAGGATGGGGCACCCGAAGGCTTGTTGCACTCCCCGCCGAGCGATATCGAGCCGCGTTTCTCTATCGTCCTCAACTGCGTGAGAAATACAGACTGATGGGTGGACCCGTGACGTCCGTTCACGGGCCACCAGAACCGCAATAGGCGGCCCTTACAGCGTGCTCTAGCGGGGCACCCTTGCCACGTCCTGCTCCGCTGCTCCGGCAACCGGCTGCTCTTTGGATTCACTGAAGATCACATCGTAAACAATGCCTCCCAGGGCGCCACCCACGATCGGCGCGAGCCAGAAGAGCCAGAGTTGCGAGAGCGCCCAACCGCCCACAAAAACCGCGGGGCCGGTCGAGCGCGCCGGGTTCACCGAGGTATTCGTCACAGGAATCGAGATCAGATGGATCAACGTCAGTCCGAATCCGATGGCGATCGGCGCAAATCCATTCGGTACGCGCTTGTCAGTGGACCCCATGATGATGAGAAGAAAGAACATGGTGAGAACTATTTCCGCCACCAGGCACGCGACTAAGGAATAGCCTCCAGGGGAATGTTCTCCAAACCCGTTGGAAGCGAAGCCGCCGGCGGTGCTGAAGCCGGTCTTTCCGCTGGCGATGATAAACAACACACCGGCGCCGGCAATCGCTCCTGCAACCTGGGCGATGATGTAGGGCACCAGGTCTTTCGCCGGAAACCTCTTACCGACAACTAGCCCGACCGAAACGGCCGGGTTTAGATGACAGCCGGAAATGTGCCCGAGAGTGTAGGCCATGGTAAGTACGGTGAGCCCGAAGGCGAAGGCTACACCTACAAAGCCGATACCGAGGGAAGGGAAGGCAGCCGCAAGTACGGCACTGCCACAGCCACCGAATACCAGCCAGAAGGTACCAAAGAATTCTGCAATGCAACGCTTGGATAGAGGCATGTCCGCTCCGTTTACAAGATTTTTAGGAGGCCCGCAGTGTCCTTCATACCGCCGTCCGCTGGGGAGTTTGCAGATCTCCGGACTCGGCACGGGTGTAAGGCTAACAGATGCAAGAACCGGTGGTCGTCCTTTTTGTCTGTGATCGATCTCTAAGCCGGGGCGGCTATAGCCTGCATTAGCCGGCCTATCGGGAAAGAAACCGCGTCAGCCGTTCGATACCGGACTCGTTCTTACTCCACTCCGCTGCGTAACACCAGCGTAACCAGCCTTCGCCTTCGGGGCCGAACGCTCTGCCGGGAGCGAGGCCGAGGCCCACGTCGACAATAAGTCGCTTTGCCAGCGATACAGAGTCCGGTTGTCCCGCCACTTTGAGGAAGAGGTACATGGCGCCGTCGGCTTCAGGAACCTGTAATCCGGGCAAAGTTCGCAACGCCGCCATCAGCCTGCTCTTGGTCTGGGCGAGCGTGCTGCGCTGTTGAAGAACGTAAGGCTCTCCCTGCTCGAGAGCAACTGTGCCCGCGCGTTGTGTAAATTCAGAAACGCAGGAAACGTTGTATTCAATCAGGGCCGCGAGATCCGTCAACAGGGAAGCCGGGGTAACCATCCAACCGAGCCGCCAACCAGTCATGCACCATGCCTTGGAAAAGCTGTTGATGACGATCAACCGCTCCTCGGGGTCAGCGGGGTCAGCAAGCGTGAGAAACGATGGAGCGGAATGCAGATTCTCCGCGTAGACGAGGCGTTCATAAACATCGTCCGCAATGATCCAAATGCCATGGCGCCGGCAATGCTCCAGCAGAGCCTTTTGCTCTTCACGCTGAATCGTCCACCCCGTGGGATTATTGGGCGAATTCAGCACCAGCATCCGCGTCGATGGGGTCAAAGCGTGCAGTAGTCTCTCCAGAGGGAGCGCCCACTTTTCGTTCTTCACTTCGAGCGGGACGCAGGTGACGCGGCCGCCCACAATTTTAGGGATCTCGACTGCATTGGGCCAGAGCGGTGTGACCGTAACGATGCGATCCTCTGGTTTCACCAGCAACTGGCTCGCCAGCATCAATGCCGAGACACCCGAAGAGGTGACTGCGATGCGCTCCGTGCCAATGGGCAGTCCATGCAGATTCGTCAGATAAGACGAGATGGCCTGTCGCAGGTACGTTCTGCCCAGATTTTCCGCGTAGAAGGTTTCTCCTTGGTGCAACGAGGCGATCGCCGCGTCACGAATGAACGCAGGCGTCGCCTGATCGGATTCGCCGAACCAGAAAGGAAGAACGTTCTCGCGTCCCACCGCACTGCTCGCGACCGCGCGAATGAGCGAAGGAGAAAACCGCGGCGCCGCGTCTTGCTCGCCCGCCAGTGATAATTCCTGAACTGGATTCAACGAAATTCCTCCTTCTCAAAGCAATCTTCTTGGCATCGTCTCGGTCAGTGATCACCCGGCTGCTCGATATGCCCCAATTTTCCAAAAGCCTCGAACAGGAGACTTTCATTTGTGGGAAAACCGTGAGCACGCCGTTTGTTCTTTTAGACCTCAAGCCTTACCAGCCGCCGCCGCGCTTACGGCATTCAGCTTCTCGAGGGAAGCGTGATCCAGCGTAAGCCTGGTGGCCTCGATAATGTCGGTCAGGTGCCGATCGCTGGTTGCACTCACGATGGGAGCCGTGACTCCGGGTTGCACCATCAGCCATGCCAGCGCGACCTGTCCCGGAGTGGACCGATGCTCACGCGCTAGCTCATCGAGCACGGCGAGCACGCTCCAACCCCAATCGTTCAGGTATTTGCCGACGGTCCCTCCGCGCGCTTTTCCGGCGGCATCTTCTTTACTACGGTATTTTCCGGTGAGAAAGCCCGCTGCCAGCGCGTAGTAGGGAATGACGCCGAGCGTATGTTCCTGCACGATGGGCAACAACTCTGTTTCAAAGTGTTCGCGGGCCACAAGGTTATAGAGCGGCTGCAGGGAGATGAAACTTACCAGACCGTTTTCTTTGCTCACCGTCATGGCTTCCTGGAGACGCGCGGCACTATAGTTGGACGCGCCGATATGTCTAACCTTGCCCCGCTTTACCAGTTTGTCGAAGGCCGAAAGCGTTTCTTCAAGCGGAGTCTGCACATCATCAATATGTGACTGATACAGATCGATGTAGTCCGTCTGCAGGCGGCGAAGGGAAGCCTCCACGGCCTGCTCGATGTGGGCAGCCTTCAGCCCTTTATTCCCGTCCCCCATATCCTGGCCGACCTTGGTTGCCAGCATCACGTTGTCGCGCTTGCCGCCTTTAGCCAGCCATTTGCCAAGGATAGTTTCCGACTCACCGCCCTTGTGGCCCGGCGCCCAACGGGAATACACATCGGCGGTATCGATAAAGTTCAGTCCCGCCTCGAGCGCGGCATCCAGTTGGCGGAACGAGTCGGCCTCCGCGAGTGTCCATCCGTATACATTGCCGCCAAGGCACATTACGGGAACTTCCAGATTTGATTTGCCCAGTATCACTCGCTGCATAGCCGTTCTCCTTATCTCTATTCTCTGATGCCTGGAGACGGAGACGCAAACCTGGTGGGACAGGCTTCGTGCTCTAGTGTAGTGCGTCTCCCAGATGGACGTTTACCCCGGGATGTAATCAAGCGTCCTGAATCTTACCCTGCCCTGGACTCGGGTGCCCCATATCTCGCGCTTGTTGCGAGATGTGGGGAATTCATGGACCTTAGCCGACCAGTCTTTGCAGTGAGTCGAGAGTTTCGGGGAGAGAGTGACTCTTTTCCCACATCTCGCACAAGTACGTGCGAGATATGGGGCACCCGAGTCCGCGGCTAGACAAGATCCTTAAAGCCACACCCACGACATACACGATTGTATTTGTGACGCACTACACTAGGTCAGCTTGCGTTTCGCAACAAAGCGGCTCTTCTTGCTGTGCGCCTTCGCCCTGCGCCTGCTGTAACTCACCTGACGCAGCGTGCCGCGTGAGCGTTCTTTCGGCGCGGCGATGACCGGCGAATGGAGGACCGCCATGACCCTGCCTTCCGCCGCGCCGGGCGCCAGCGAGTACTCCGGGTCAAACATGGCAATCACCGTGGTGGCGCGAATGGAGTAGCGCCGGGCCCATTGGCTATCCATCAGCGTTTCCTGCACGCTCTTCCAGTGACCCTCTTCGGTCTGCAGATATCCGTCAAGCCTGGCCAGTTCGCGGGCATTGTCCTCATCGTTCAGAATGTCGAGAAACTGAACGAACTGTTCGAGATTTGTGCCCATCTGGAAGACAAGCTGGGTCAGCGCCATCTGCTGCGGCGCTGTAAGTCTGTCGAAGCCCCGGCGATATGCCCTGGCGTTGTAGACCGCCTGGATCGCCGAGATGTGCAACAGTGACATCGCCTCTTCGTCCGTGAGTTGAGGAGCGAGTTTGTGCCTGACAATCTTTCTGCGATAGGTCTTCGCCGTCCACGCCTTCTGATTGCGATCGAACTGATCGAGAATTTGCCGCAGACGCTCAGAGGGCAGCCCAGCCGCCTGCCAAAGCTGTGCGGCAGAGGGCTCGACGAAACGGTGCGGGTTCAGAGGATCGATCTGTGGGTGATCCACCGCCGGCACATCCAGGCTGAATCCAGCGCCAATCAGAGGGTGGCCCGTATTCGGATCGGGATAGGCTGCCAATACCCAGCCTTCGTGCTGATGATCCCGCAGAAGCTCCATCAGGCTACTTAGCTGGAACTTGATGTCGGAGTCCTTAAAGTGAACCAGTTCCTGCAAACTATCTTCCGCCGCACTCTCGTCCGGCGTCTCCACGACACTTTGCGGAAGCAGAAGTGAGGAAGCCGAGAGTGGCGCACGTTGCGCAGCGGCCGTCCCCGCCAGCACGAGTATGAGGGCTGAAATCACAACGCGATGGGACAGGACTGGCCTCATGACTGCTAATAACGATGAACCTATTTTCAGACTTAGACAATGACGGAAAAGTAGAAGGCTGGCGGGAGGGTAACGAATCCGCCACCCATTGCTTCACCGTCCTCGTTCTCGTCCGGCTCGCGCAGGCTCACCCAAACTCGTCCGGGCTCGCCCAGTCGGGGAGACCCGTATCGGTTCGGGCGGCTCTATCGATAACGAGCGCACAAAAGACATGGCCGCCGCTTCATGGGTAAAGTCATTACAGGCTATGACTTTCCCTGATCCGATCAGCGCGGTTCCCAACGCTCCTTCGCCGGCCGCTGCGAGCAAGCGGCTCCTCCCATGGCTGGTAGCGGTTGCCTTCTTTATGGAGTCTCTCGATACCACCATTCTCAACACGGCCGTGCCTGCCATCTCAGCGGCCATTCATGTGGCCGCGCTCAGCATGAAGTCCGTGCTGGCCAGCTATACGTTGAGCCTGGCGGTGTTCATACCGATCAGCGGATGGATGGCCGATCGATTCGGAACGCGCCGCGTGTTTGCCTCGGCGATCGGCATATTTACGCTCGGATCTCTGCTCTGCGGCCTATCGACCAATATTCATCTGCTGGTGGCATGCCGCATCATCCAGGGCTGCGGCGGAGCCATGATGGTTCCGGTAGGCAGGCTCACCCTGGTGAGAACCTTTGCCAAGTCCGAACTTATCCGCGCCATGAGCTTTGTCGCGATTCCGGGGTTGGTAGGCCCTATGCTCGGCCCGGTCGCCGGCGGACTGATCGTGGGCTACCTGCACTGGCGATTCATCTTTTTCGTCAACATTCCCATCGGCCTCCTGGGTCTGGTGATGGTCTATCTCCATCTTCCGGACTATCGTGAGGAGAAGACGCCCCCGCTCGATGCCGTTGGTCTCATTCTCTTTGGTTCCGGTGTCGCGTTGCTTTCCTACGTGCTCGAAATCTTCGGCGAACATTCGATGAGCCTGCGTGAAATGGCGGGGCTGTTGACTATTTCGTTTTCGCTGATCGGCGGCTACCTGTTACATGCGAAAACTCTTTCGTATCCCTTGCTGCAACTCAAACTCTTCCGTATCCGAACGTTTCGCGCTGCCGTGAGCGGCAGCTTCTTTACCCGGCTTGGTATCGGCGGCGTGCCGTTTCTCTTGCCACTGCTTTATCAGGTCGGCCTCGGGTTTAGCGCCATTCAATCCGGATTGCTGATCATGCCCCAGGCGCTTGCCGCCATGAGCACCAAGTTCCTCATGCCCGGGATTCTGGAGCGTATCGGTTACCGCGGGGTGTTGATTTCAAATACAGTGACGCTCGGCTTGCTGCTGCTGCTGTTCGCAACCATCGGCCTGCACACGCCGGTCTGGGTCATTGTGTTGCAGGCCTTTTGTTACGGAAGCTTCAGTTCTTTGCAGTACACCAGCATGAATACGCTGACCTATGCGGATATCAGCGAAGAGCAGACGAGCAATGCCGGTTCGATTGCCAGCACCATGCAGCAAATGTCCATCAGTTTCGGAGTGGCAACGGCCGGTCTGGCCACCGCATTCTTTCTCCCTGCGCGCGCTCATGCCGATCCGCGAGAGATGATCCACGGCGTCCACCAGGCGCTGCTCTGCCTGGGTGCGCTCACGATCGTGTCGGCCATGGTCTTCAGCAAGTTGAAGAAAGGCGATGGCAGCAGCGTCAGCCGGCAGAAAGAAGTGCACGCAGGATGAGAAATCGTGGGTAAGCCCTGCTTTCACCTCGATCCTGATACAACTGGATCATGAAGAATTTGCTGAGCACTTACCCGAATTCCTCGATGGCAACCGCGTGACGCTGAGCATTCAGGAACGGTTCGGTCAGATCGATATCTATGTATTCGACCAGATCCTGCGTGGCAACATCACGCCGGAGACGCGTGTGCTGGATGCAGGCTGTGGATACGGGCGCAACCTCGTCTACCTCTTGCACGAAGGCTGCGAAGTGTTTGCGCTCGACCAGGACCCAGACGGAGTTAACCACGTTCGCCAACTGTCTGCATCGCTCAACACCGGTTTGCCGGCCGAAAACTTCCAGGTTGGCTTGATTGACCGCATGCCGTTCCCCGATAACTTCGCAGACGTTGTTCTGTGCAGTTCCGTGCTTCACTTCGCTCGCGATGATCGGCACTTCGAGGCCATGCTGCGCGAGCTATGGCGGGTATTGAAACCTGGGGGCATGCTGTTCTGCCGGCTCGGTTCCAAAATCGGTATGCAGTTCACGCAAGTGCGCGACAACATCTACGTTGTTGGGGATGGCTCAGAATGGTTTCTGGTCGATGAGGAAATGCTCATGGGCTTGACTGAGGAACTGAATGCGGTGCTGGTCGACCCTCTCAAGACGACCATCGTGCAGGACTTTCGATGCATGACCACGTGGGTGACAAGAAAACGAACGTTAACGAGACGCTGAGCGATAGAGCGAATCCGCGCACAAGGGGAGACAGATGCAGGCACTACCGAGGTTTGACCTTCAAGGCAAAATCGCCCTCGTGACCGGGGCAGCGCGCGGACTGGGCCGCGCCATCTCGCTCGCGCTTGCTGAAGCGGGCGCCGATGTCGCGCTGGGGTTACGTGACCTCGCCAGCGACAGCGGTTTGACGGCCGAGGTCACTGCGCGTGGGCGGCGAGCGTTGCCTCTGCAGATGGATATGACGAGTCCGCATCAGATCCGCCAGGCGATTGATCAGGCCGCACAGCACTTTGGCCGGCTGGACATTCTTGTAAACAACGCCGGCATCGCGCCCGCCAATCTGGCGGAGAACTACACAGAAGAAGATTTCGACAGTACCGTCGCTGTGAATTTGAAAGGGACATTCTTCGCCAGCCAGGCTGCGGCGAAGATCATGATTCCGCAAAAGGGCGGATGCATCATCAACATGAGTTCCCAGGCGGCGTTCGCAGCATTACCCACTGAATCGGTCTACTGCATGACCAAGGCCGGCATTGTTCATCTCACCAAATGCCTGGCGGTAGAGTGGGGTAAGTACAACATCATGGTAAATGCGGTGGCGCCTACCTTCATCTACACGCCCGGTACCGAATCCGAACTGGCCGACCCCGCATTTCGTCAGGATGTGATTGAGCGCATCGCCGCTCTGCATCGCATCGGTGAGCCGATCGAAGTGGCTGGAGCCGTGGTGTTTCTTGCTTCTCCTGCTGCTTCTCTCATTACCGGTCACACGCTGGTGATTGACGGTGGGTGGACCGCTCGCTGAAACATTTTCGCGATAGGTGTAGACCGAAGATACCGGCGCCTTACGTGGTTTTCTCTCAAGGAAAACCACACCTCGCTGCTCTTACCGGATTAGGGTAATTGCGAAAATGCTTTGAAGCACAACCGGCTGCATCTATATACCTTCGCGATGTTCAAGTTTCCTCTTTGCTGCGGCAAGAGGTTTGGTGCTTATGACTGTTCCTGCAGTGCAGCAACTTCGTGTTGGCCACGCGTATCTCAGGGCCTGTTTCCTTCTGCTTTATGCCGCAACCGTATTTTCGATGGGGGTATCTGCTCAGACGATTGAGCGGCCCGACAAATATCGGTGGCTGGAAGAAGTTTCCAGTGCGCGATCGATGGATTGGGTGAAGGCCGAGAACGCCCGCTCAGCCAAAGTTCTGGAAAGCGACCCTGACTTTGCTCCACTGCAAGCAAAGGCGCTCAAGATTCTTGAGTCGCCCGCCCGTCTGCCTATACCGGATTTTCGCCAGGGCGAAATCTACAACACATGGCAGGATGCACAGCACGTGCGAGGTATTCTGCGGCGCACCTCGCTCGCTGACTACCTGGCGACACAACCGCATTGGAAGACCGTTTTGGACTACGATGCGCTCGCCAAGCAGGACAAGCAACCCTGGGTACAGAAAGGCCTTATCTGCCTGCATCCGGCAGATCGGCTTTGCATGGTGCAACTCTCTGCCGGCGGCGAAGACGCCGTTACGATGCGGGAGTTCGATCTGAGAACAGGCCAGTTTGTCGAAGGCGGATTCGTTCTTCCTAAGTCGAAGCAGGATGTCTCCTGGGTAAACAAAGATACCCTGATGGTGGCCCGTGATTGGGGTCCTGGCACGATGACTACGTCCGGCTATCCATTCGTGGTGAAGCTCTGGAAGCGTGGCCAGGCGCTCGATCAGGCGAAAGAAGTGTACCGGGGACGAAAGGATGATGTGGAGATTTCCCCGATCGCTTTACAGGATGGCCAGGGAAACCACGTCATCGCTTTCTACCGTGCGATCAGTATTTTCAAGTTCGAAATCGCTCTTTGGACTCCGGCCGGCATTCGCAAGCTGGCTCTTCCGGCTAAGGTGGATCTCAACGGCTTGCTCGAAGGCCGGCTGATCCTCACGATCAACGAAGACTGGAAACCGCAGGGGACCGATCCAACTCTGCCTCAGGGATCGGTGATTGCTCTGGACCTGAAAGCCGCCGAGAAAAATCCGGAACATCTTAGCCCCACAACCATTTTTGCGCCCACAGCGCAGGAATTCTCTCAGGAGGTGTCGGTCACCAGGAACCATCTGGTGCTCACGACTCTGGAACATGTGCAGGGACGCGCCTACATTTACTCCATCGGTGCGAGCGCACAGTGGACGCGTAGGAAGCTCGATGTACCCGATAACCAAACCATCGACATCGCTGCCACGAGCTATTCCGTCGATCAGTTTTTCCTTCGCCTCACCGGAATACTCACTCCCTCTTCGCTCCTGCTTGGAAATGCGGTGGATGCCGTATTGAAGCCGGCGAAGAGTCTGCCGCCACTGTTCGATGCAAGCCACCTGGTAGTCGAACAACTGGAGGCAATCTCTAAAGACGGAACACACGTGCCTTATTTCATCGCCAGGCCCAGGGACCTGAAGTACGACGGAGAAAACCCCACGTATATCGAGGCCTACGGCGGTTTCCAGGTTTCGATGACTCCGAGTTACTCAGGGATTGTAGGGAAGCTCTGGCTGGAGCGAGGTGGCGTTTACGTCTTGGCTAATATTCGTGGTGGCGGCGAGTTCGGTCCCGCCTGGCATGAAGCAGGGCTGACGACGCATCGCCAGCGCATCTACGATGACTTTGCTGCGGTAGGCCAGGACCTCATTACGCGAAAGATCACTTCGCCGCGCAGGCTGGGAATTGAGGGCGGTTCAAACGGCGGCCTGCTGATGGGCGTCGAGATGATTCAGCATCCCGATATGTGGAATGCGGTCGTCATCCAGGTGCCGCTGCTCGACATGTTGCGCTTCGAGCAAATTGCCGCAGGAGCCTCGTGGGTCGGAGAGTATGGTTCGGTATCGGTACCCGAGCAACGTGCCTTCCTTGCTTCTACATCGCCGTACAACCAGTTGAAGCCGGACGTGCACTATCCTGAGCCGCTCATTTTTACGACGACAAAAGATGATCGCGTGAGCCCGGTGCACGCCCGCAAGTTCGCCGCGAAAATGGAAGAGTTCCATGAACCTTTTTTCTACGACGAAATCATCGAAGGTGGCCACGCCGCAGGAGCCAACCTTAAAGAGGACGCTCGAACTTATGCGGAGCAGTACACCTACCTCTCTCGGAAATTGATGCGCTAGATTTTTTCCTTGGCATTGGTTGTTGTTGGTGCGAACGCCTTTGCTTCGTGCGAACTGACTGCCGGCGGCAAGGCGGGTGAAAGACTTTCAAGGATACGGGGTACCTCGCCGCAGCGAGCATTGTCGCCGCAGCGAGCATTGTCGCCGCAGCGAGCATTGTCGCCGCAGCGAGCATTGTCGCCGCAGCGAGCATTGGCCCGTACACATGCGTCGCAATCAATCCGGCTTGAGCCGCTCCAGGTAGAGCACGGCCTACCTCGCCGCAGCGAGCATTAGGCCGTGCCAACACCCCACAACCCTTAGGCCCCGCGGTACGTTTTCCGTCGGCCTGGCGGCGCCCGTCGCAGTTGCTGATTCAGCCTGTAGCCTCGCCACCTCACTGCCTGTTGACAAACCATCATGCCGGCCCGTATATACATTACCTAAGATGTTTAGGGAAGAGAAGCCGGAAGCCGGCGAGCTTATCCAGGGAACGCTCGAAATGCTTGTGCTCAAGGCGCTTGCCCGCGGGCCTATGCACGGCTATGGCGTCGTCGAGTGGATTCAGCAGACATCGCAGCAGGTGCTGAAGGTGGAAGAAGGGGCTCTTTACCCGGCGCTCCATCGCCTCGAGCTGCGTGGACTACTTAAGGCCGAATGGGGAATGTCGGAAAACAATCGACGCGCAAAGTTCTATCAACTAACCACCGAGGGTAAAAAGCGGCTCGCTACCGAATCGCAGCGCTGGGCGAGGCTCTCTGCTGCGGTTGGGTTTGTGATGCACACCTCTTGAGGATTCGCCATGCATGAAAAGCTGCACCAGTTCCTGGCACGGACCCGGTCTTTTTTTCGCAGAAGCCGGATGAACCGCGACTTTGCAGATGAACTGGCTTTCCACGAGGCTCTGTTGCGCGAGCGGCTTCTGCGCGAAGGGGTACCGCCCGCCCAGGTCGATGCCGCTGTGCAGCGGGCCTTCGGTCTTACAGGACGATGGCGTGAAAGGCTGAATGAGCTGTGGCAATTCCGAGGATTGGAGGAGTTTCTACGAGATCTGCGATTCTCGTTCCGACTCTTACGAAAATCGCCGGTTTTTACCAGCGTTGCCGTGTTGACGCTCGCTCTCGGCGTAGGTGCGAATACATCTGTCTTTTCCATGATCAACGGATTGTTGCTGCGACCCCTCGGCGTACCCCACGCGGACGAGCTGACGGTACTGCGATTCGGAGACGGAGGCCCCGATCCCGAATATGACTTCTCCACGCCCTACTTCCGCGCTCTGGAAGAGAAGCGGGATATCTTCGCGAACGTCTTCGCCTACAACCCCGACGTGCTTCAGGTGCGCGGGCCGTCAGGGAACGAGAATGTTTCTGGCGCGCTGGTAAGCGGTCAATTCTTCCAGGCTCTCGAGACCCCTCCATTGCTCGGGAGGTATCTTACGACGGAAGATGATCGAAAAGGCGGCAGCCCCTCAGGGTTCGCAGTGACCATCAGCGAGTCTTTCTGGGAGAAATGGTTCGATCGCGACCCCAATGTGGTTGGCCGTAAACTCGTTATCGCCAACGTACCATTCACCGTCGTAGGTGTGATGCCTAAACGGTTTACGGGAGCAGACCCGACGCTGCGGCCGGAGATTTTTGCGCCGTTGTCCGCTGATCCCATCGTGGACGCTCCAAGGAATCATATCGACGCCGGAATGCAATCCTGGTGGCTGACCGTGATGGCGCGTATAAAGCCAGGCGTCACTCTGGAGCAGGCGAACGCCGCATTGTTGAGTATTTCCATGCCAATTCTGCGGGCTACGGGAGACGCGCGCACCATCGACGACGGAGAGAAGCATCACTTTCGTTTTTCAGCAGAATCGGGATCCGGGGGGTTTACGTACGCCCGCATCCAATTCCGGCAGCCTTTGCTTGCGATGGGGTGTATGTGCGCCGGTGTTCTTCTGCTGGCGTGTCTCAATCTCGCGGGTCTGTTGGTCGCCCGCGGCGCCAGCCGCGAGCGTGAACTGGCCACACGCCTTGCCTTGGGCGGATCGCGCGCCCGGTTGGTTCGGCAGCTTCTCGTCGAGAGCCTGCTGATTGCGCTGCTGGGTACAGCCTTAGGCCTGGGGGCGGCGCCTGTCGTAGGCCGGTCTCTGGCTGCTCTGCTGATGAGCGGCAATCAGATGAGTGGTGATACGTGGATCCTCGATACATCGCTCGATTTCCGTGTCTTCTTCTTTGCTGCCGCGATCGCCGTCGTCTCGACCGTGCTGATAGGACTGTTCCCGGCGCTAAGAGCGACTAAAACTGACCTGAATCAACAGATCAAGAACGGTCAACACGCAAGGCAGACTCACCAGAGAAAAGGGCTGCTGCCTCGTGTGCTGCTTGCAACAGAGGTGGCGTTAGCCCTGGTGCTGATGGTGGGCGCCGGACTACTGGCTGCCAGCCTCTCTCGATTGCTTCACTCAGGCGTCGGATTTGATCCCAAAGGTCTGGTGAATATCGCATTCAAAATGGATAAGCAACCGCTCGAAGGCGATGTCCTGATGCGCGTTTACCAGCAGATCGGTGAGGGTCTCAGCCACCAGCCGGGAGTGAAGGACGTGAGCTTTCAGTTCATCGTTCCGCTCTCCCACTTAGGTTGGAACGGAGGATACTCGGCGCCCGGAGCGCACCCACAGATCCTCGACCTGAATAGCGTGGCGCCTAATTATTTCCATACCATGCGAATCCCGCTGGCGCAGGGCAGGGAATTCCGCTGGGACGACACCAGTTCCTCTGGCGCCAAAATCATACTGAATGAAAATGCCGCGAACCTTCTGTTCTCAGGCAGAGACGCTATAGGCCAGCAGGTGACCCGTGCGGATGACAAGAAACTATTCGAAGTGGTCGCCGTGGTAGGGAACGCAAAATACCGTGACATGTCGACCCCTCCTCCGCCGTCCGGTTATATCCCGATTATGCAGGATGAGCAGAGTAAGCCGTCGTTGAGTGCTGTCGTGAGGGTAGAGGGCCCGTTATCACCGTTAGCTGCCGCGGCACGCTCTCTCGCCACGCGGCTGGCGCCGGCTATTCCTGCGCCCAGCATGACCACGGTGGATGAGCTAATGAATCGCGGCATGAGTTCAGAGCGCATGATGGCCTTGCTCTCCGTCTTCTTTGCCGCCTGCGCGCTATTCGTAGCTGCCATAGGATTGTATGGCACGCTAGCCTATACGACCGCCCGGCGAACCAGCGAGATTGGTGTCCGCATGGCGCTGGGGGCCCAGCGTAAGCGCGTCATGACCATGATTTTGTTGGAGAACGCCAGAGTGGCTGGGCTCGGCGTCGGCGCGGGACTCATCGCCGCATTGCTCGCAACCCAGATGCTGAAGAGCCTTCTTTACGGAACTTCGCCGCACGATCCCTGGGTTCTGATGGGGGCCGTCGCGGCACTTATCGCCGTTGCAAGCGTGGCCTCGCTTTTGCCGGCGATGCGCGCAGCGAGAATCGACCCGGTTGTAGCGATTCGATATGAGTCCTGAACGCGTTGTTGTTGCTTTAGAGCCCCGGGGTTGCAGTTCCTTTGTAAGTACGATTGAGTTTCAGCGTTGACCTTCAGCACCAAACACCTGGAACTCACGAATATTTGCTTCCTGCGTGCTGGATAAGATATTCAGTCGTATTCGGCTTGCCGTTATAGGAGCAAAGCGATCGATCTTCTCATGCCCGATCGCCTGGCCGGATGCTACCGTCTTCCACTCTTTGCCGGTCCACACCTCGACCGCATACTTCTCAATGTGCTGGCCATCGTTCAGCCACTCCATCGTAGTCACTCGATCGATGCTCGCCGGCTTCGCCAAATCGACCTGCAAAACAGCGTCATGGGATCCCGCAGGCGCTGACCAGAACGTATCGGGATTTCCATCGAGCGCTGCGGCTGTTTCAGGCGCCCCTGGCAAATGTTGTAGAGCGAGATTGTTCGCCTGCAGGTGATGAATCGCCTCCCCAAATTCCCTCAGTCGTGCTACGTCTGAATCCGGCAGCAGCCCCTGATTATCCGGCGCGAGTCCAAGCATGAGCTGTGCGCCGCGGCCTACGGTTTCTTCATAAGTCGTCATCAATTGATCGAGGCTTTTGAGCGAGGCCTCATCGTGCGGATGCCAGAACCAATGCAGATCGCGCAACGGAGTATCCGCTTCAATCGGCCGCCAGCGCAGATATCCGTGACGATCGATAACGTTCCAGTTTTCATAATCTACTTTGCCCGACTCTGTGCCGACCCAGCGAGCGTCTCCATATTCGAACAAGCCGGTATCGGCGAAAACGACCGTGTTCGGTTGATAGGTCCGCAACGTCTCTATAATTTTAGAGAAGTTATAAACATGGCCTGCGCTACCGGCACCATCCAGCCAGAATTCCACCAGGTCGCCGTAACGTGTGGCCAGCTCTTCTAATTCAGAAAGGTAGTACTTGTCGTAGGCTGCGGCGTCGGCGTACCGCGGGTCATGACGGTCCCACGGAGAGAGATACACCCCAAATTTCAACCCATATTTGCGCGCCGAGCGAGCCACATCACCCACCACGTCGCCTTTGCCGTCTTGCCATGGACTTGCCTTGACGCTGTAGTCTGTCTGCCCGGTAGGCCATAGGCAAAAGCCATCATGATGTTTGGCGACGAGCACGACATATTTAGCCCCGCTCGCCTTGATCGCCTGCATCCACTGGTCTGGATCAAAATGCACCGGATTGAAGACGGCGGGGTTAGCGGTCCCGTCGCCCCATTCGCGATCGAGGAATGTGTTCGTAGAGAAATGAAGGATGACGCCGAACTCCAGGTCTTGCCACGCCACCTGCTGCGGAGCCGGCTTTACGTTAACAAAATTCTGCGCCGGCAGTAGTGGCACGCAGAGCGCCGCGGCCATGCTTCCAATGGCTGACTTTCTCGAAAACAGCTTCATCTTAAAAGCCCATTTTGTCGTCGGCCGAAGGGCCATAGACAGCCGGTACGGGCAGATTGTTCAGACGAAGATAAACACCGAGCTGCGCGCGATGATGGACCAGGTGATTCAGAAACATGGTGTGAAAGAGCAGCACGCGCGGACCCTCCGCAATAGGCTTGTCACCAAACCCGATTTTCCAGTTGCGCTCGAGTGCGGCGTCCGTTGTTTCTGCCAGGGCCTTACGTAACTCCGCAGCCGCCTGTTCGGCTAAAAGAACGGTAGCCTCGGGTGACTCAAAGACGAACGATGGGAATTTGTCTTTGGTCAGATCCATCTGTTCGAGTCTAAGAATGGCGGCTCCAAAATACGGTAGCGTTGCCACGTGTATCGCCAGCCGGCCCATCGGCATGGATTTGTCGTGCGGTTTGAAATCGGCCAGGGACATAGGAACACGTTCGAGTGTCGTGCGAGTGCTTTTGGCCTCGACATCGAATACCTGATGAAGCATTTCGGCGACGGTCATGGTCATTTCTCCTGTGTACAAGAATTATCCTGGAATGCGTCCTGCGCTACTATAGCCGATGTTCGCTGCGGCGAAGCTGTTCGCTGCGGCGAAGCTGTTCGCTGCGGCGAGGCTGCCATCCTGATCGCACCCTCATCGCATTCTCGGCATCAAGGGCGTGTAGGTCCCGACCAAATTCTCGACGTGCTGGGCTAGAGGGAATCGGCACGGTGTACCGCGTCCGGCGTGGGTTGAATTTTGTCCACATTGACAAAATTGCAGATTGGGATATTATTATCCCGGATCGCGATAACCATGAAACTTGGCGAGAAACTACGGTATCTGCGAGAAGTCGAAGGCAGCCTGCGCGGCATGCCGCGCGCGATGACGCAGCAGGAGCTGGTGCGCGCCATCAAGGCCGAACTCAATAGTCCGATGAGTCAGTCCTACCTGTCGCAAATTGAGAGTGGAGCACGCCCGCATTTAACCAACACCACGCGGCAGATACTCGCCAGGTTTTTCAGGATACATCCTGGTTATCTGGTCGATGACCCCGAGGGCTATCACGCGGAGCTGATGAGCGAAGCGCGAGTGCTCGATGACAAGCTAGATCTCTGGCTGGTGAATGGGGCGGAGCGGTTTACGCGTGATCCTGAATTGAGAAAGGCTCTCCTCACGCTGGCCAAACATCCCGATTCGAGAAAGTGCGTGCTCCTGATTGAGTCGATGATTGAAACCCCAGGTTTGGTGGATCGTCTGGTCGAAGTACTGAGGCCGGCCGCAAAAAGCAGCAAGAGTTTCAGTAAGGGTTTAAAAGTACAGCCCACTAGGAACTTAGCGGCGGCCAGCAAGTCCACCGAGCAAGCAGGGAAGAGCGAGCAGGGAAGAACAAGCAGGGAAGTCTGCACGCCGGGGAAAAGATAAGAAAGGATAAGCACCGATGAATTGGGAAACGTTCTACCTGATCTGTTTCGGAGTCGGCCTGGTCTTGGCTGTTATTTCCTTTGCAGGCGGATTCCATCATCATCTTCACTTTAGCTTGCATCGTCTCGCGCACTTCGGTCACGGGCATGTCGCTGGCAACCGAGGTATGGGGCCAGTCAACGGCTTTACCTTGACGGCTTTTCTCTGCTGGTTTGGCGGCGCCGGCTTTTTGCTGGAGCGTTATGGCGGCTTTCTGGCGCCAGTGATTCTCGCGATCGCGATCCTCACTGGCCTCGCGGGCGGAGCACTGATCTTCTGGTTTCTCGCTAAGGTTCTCGCACCCCACGACAGACCGCTCACCGCTCAGGATACCGAGATGACCGGGGTGATCGGAAGAGTGAGTGGAACCATTCGCAGCGAAGGTATCGGGGAAATTCTGTATTCGCAAAATGGCGCCCGTCGCTCAAGCCCGGCGCGAAGCGACAACGGCGAACCGATCGCGCGGGATCTGGAGGTAGTCGTGATGCGCTATGAACGAGGCGTTGCCTATGTTCGCCTCTGGGATGAGATTTCCGGTGGCGAATCCCTCTAGGGCAATACGGAAAGAGTTCAACGTAGTTTAAGTAGTTTTCCTGATGAAAGGATCGGGAGTCACTTATGTTTAATACCGTGGTTGTCGTGGTTGGTTTGTCTGTTCTCGTCGTCGTTCTTCTTCTGGGCATGATTGCCAAGATGTTTCGCAAGGCCGGCCCAAATGAAGCGATCATTGTTTACGGCTTTCGCGGACCCCGTGTGGTTAAGGGTCACGGCACGGTGATCTTTCCTATGGTCGAAAGCAGCCGCCAGCTTTCGCTTGAGCTCATGTCGTTTGATGTGGCGCCGCAACAGGATCTCTACACCCGGCAGGGTGTAGCGGTCACGGTGGAAGCCGTCGCGCAAATCAAGGTGCGTTCCGATCAGGAATCGATCCTTACGTCCGCTGAGCAGTTTCTCACCAAGACTCCTCCGCAACGGGAGGGCTTGATTCGCCTGGTCATGGAAGGCCACCTGCGCGGCATCATCGGCCAGTTGACGGTGGAGCAGATCGTCAAAGAGCCGGAGATGGTTGCCGAACGGATGCGTTCTACCTGCGCCGACGACATGAGCAAGATGGGGCTCGAAGTGGTGTCGTTCACCATCAAGGAAGTACGCGACAAGAATGAATACATCACGAACATGGGCCGGCCCGACGTGGCGCGCATTAAGCGTGACGCCGACGTGGCGGCGGCTGAAGCGGAACGCGACACTGCCATTCGCCGGGCCAATGCCTTGCGTGAATCGGCGATCGCCAAGGCGCAGGCCGACCAGGAGCGGGTCATTGCAGAAACCGCTTCGCTCGCCAAGCAGGCCGAAGCGCAGCGCGATCTCGACATTCAGAAAGCGCAGTTTACCGAGCAGAGCCGTAAACAGGAGGCAATCGCGGATAAATCGTATGAGCTGCAGACCAATGTCATGCAGCAGCAAGTGATGGCCGAACAGGTCAAGATTCAGCAGGTGGAGAAGGAACAACAGATCAAGGTGCAGGAAGCGGAAATTCTACGCCATGAAAAGGAACTCATCTCGACCGTATTGAAGGGCGCGGAGATTGAGCGTCAGCGGATTGAGAACCTGGCGTCCGCAGAAAAGTCACGCTTGACGGCGGAAGCGGAAGGCCGCGCTGCTGCGATACGCATGCAGGGTGAAGCCGAAGCTTCCATCATCTTCCAGAAAGGCGAGGCGGAAGCCAAAGCGATGAATGTCAAGGCAGAGGCCTATCAGGGATGGACGCAGGCCGCGGTCGTTGATCGTTTGATCGCAGTCATGCCCGAAGTGATGCGCGCTCTTTCTGAGCCGCTTTCCCGGGTGGATAAGATCACCATCGTCTCCAGCGGCAACGACGCTGCGACGGGAGCCAACAAGCTCACAGGAGACATGATGAAAATCGCTTCTCAGGTGCCGGCATTGTTCGAAACGCTCTCCGGCATGAACGTAGCCGAACTCATGGCAAACGTGAAGAGCATGCAGCCGCGTCCGTCTCCGAATGGAACAGGCGAGGTCGGCAAGTGACTGTAACCGATCGATACATAGATGAAGGAGGATGTTATGGCGTTATTGGAACGGGTAACTACGTTGCTTCGAGCCAATCTGAACGACCTGGTGGACAAAGCTGAAGATCCACAAAAACTGTTGCGGCAGCTTGTGCTCGATATGGAGAACCAGCTCATGCAGGTAAAAACGCAGGTGGCCATCGCGATCGCTGACCAGCACCTGCTTGAAAAAAAGCGAAAGGAGCATATGGACACTGCGGCAGAGTGGCGCAGCAAAGCTGAATTGGCAGTCCGGAAGGGCCATGACGATCTGGCGCGCTCAGCACTCGAGCGGTCGCTCAGCCAGGATCACATCGCCAAAGGCTTCGCCCAGCAACTTGAGGACCAGCGCGCCGAAGCGGATACACTGCGCACTGCCCTGGTCAAGCTGGACCAGAAACTGGCCGAGACGCGGAGCCGCTGTGAACTGTTGATCGCGCAAGACCGCAGAACACGAATGGTTGGCAAAGCGACAGAAGCCCGACAGACGATCAGAGCGCAACAGCATTCGGCAACCATCGACCGGATGAAATCACGCATCACGGGTCGAGAGGCGCGGAACGAAGCAGAGGTTGAACTATTGGGCGGAGATTCGCTGGAAGACCGGTTTGCCGGACTGGAACGTGAAGAACACATCGAAAGCCTTCTGCAGGATCTCAAGGCTAAGCAGGCAAAACCTGCGTAATCATTAGGGGCGTCCGGACGCCAGAGGCGCGACTCTCTGGCGCCGGACCGCCCTTTTATTCGCCGGTCATTTATTCGCCGACCTCAGGGTGCTCCAGCATAATAGGGAAATGCGAATTCTCGTGATTGGCGCCGGCGCCGTGGGTGGTTATTTTGGAGGGCGCCTTGCACAAGCCGGCCGGGACGTTACCTTTCTCGTGCGGGCACGCCTTGCGAAGAAGCTGCGTGACGGTGGCTTGCGCATCATCAGTCCCCACGGGGATGTGACCATCGAGCCGAAGCTCATCACCGCTGATGAGATTGCCGACAAGAACGCCGGTAGTTACGATCTGTTGCTACTTTGTGTCAAGGCATACTCGCTTGAAGCGGCGATGAGTGATTTTGCCGCGGCTGTTGGGCCGGGCACGATGATCCTTCCGTTCCTGAATGGAATGCGCCATGTCGACTTGCTGGCTGCGAGATTCGGAGAAGATGCAGTGCTCGGTGGATCCTGCCGCATCGTCGCAGATTTGGATCAGGACGATCGCATTGTGCAACTCACCAGGGTTCAGGAGTTACTCTACGGCGAGCGTCGCGGCGGCATTTCTCCGCGCATGCAGGTTCTTGAAGAAACGATGCGGGGCGCGGGATTTGACGCAACCCTCTCAGACAATATCCTTCAGGAAATGTGGGAGAAGTGGGTCATGCTGGCGAGTCTTGGCGCGACGACCTGCTTGATGCGCGGCTCGGTTGGCGAAATCGAGGCAATACCCGGCGGGACGGAATTAGTGCTACAAATTCTTTCCGAAAGCAGTGAGATCGCCGCAGCCAGCGGATATATTCCCAGAGAAACATTCCTGCATCGCGCACGAACGAATCTCACGACGCCGGGCTCGCCGCTTACGGCGTCTATGTATCGCGATTTGAGCAAGGGCGCTCGGGTCGAGGTGGATCAAATTCTAGGTGATCTGCTTGACCGAGGTTGCAAGGTGGGCGTTGTGGCGCCTTTGCTCGAAGCAGCCTGCGTTCAGCTACGCGTCTATCAGGCTGGGCTCGCGGCAAAGCAGTAGTATCGCCGCCAGCAGTTCACGCAGCGAATAGGCTCGAGTGCGAAGCAGCGCAGCAAGCCATCCATAGCACCTACCTCAGCTCTGCGGAATTCGATCGATCTACAGAGCGGACAAACGCGGCTACCAAAGAGTAGCCGCGGGATCCGGCTCGGCCAATTGGTTTCAAGAGAGTTCATTTCCGTCTTCCCTCCGAATCGGCGCCGCACTTCTGACAGAAGAAATGGCCTGCAAAGCCAGCTTCGTCTTTTTTGGATGCAGTTATCTGGTTTTTAAAACCGGAATTTGTTCTTTTTCATCGAAAAGCGTTGCGAGCATAACGGGCGCCGGCATACATCTTCGCTGGGATGCAGCACATCCACATAAGAGAAGTTATCGGGAGGAAAGCCCATGTCTCAACATAGCAAGGCCCCTAAAGCCCATGAGCCCCATGCACCGCATGAAGAAAAAACAAAGGGTCCGCACGACCCGAAGGAGATTAATCCCAAGATGGCTTCTGATATGGCCTACTGGTCCAAAGAGTTTGGTGTTACTGGCGACCGTCTGCATGAGGCAATCCGCGCCCATGGCACCCAGGTCGAAAAAGTGCGCGCCGCGCTTCGCGTAAACAAAGCCAGTTAAAGGATGTTGTGGATGGGTCGCGTTGTCTATCCTCTCGCTTGAGAGCTACTATGGAGACGCAGTTTTATCGCGAGGTTATCCATGGCAGACACCGTGCTTCCTGCGGAAGTCCCTACTGAAGTAAAGATCGCCAAGACACCAGACCCACCGAGCTTTGCAACGCACGCGGATGAGCGGTTGCATCGCAAGCAGAGGCTTGCCTCGGCCTTTCGGCTGTTCGCAAAGTTTGGTTTCAGCGAAGGCGTGGCTGGGCATATTACGGCTCGCGACCCTGAGCTTACCGACCATTTCTGGGTCAACCCGTTCGGCATGCATTTTGCGCATGTGCGCGTTTCTGATCTGGTGCTGGTCAATGAGCAAGGCGAGGTGGTAGAGGGCGATCGCCCGATCAACGAAGCCGCCTTCGCCATCCATTCAAGACTGCACATGGCGAGGCCTGACGTGGTCGCGGCAGCTCATGCGCATTCGCTTTACGGCAAAACATGGTCTGCGTTTGGGCGATTGCTCGACCCTCTTACGCAGGATGCGTGTGCGTTCTACGACGATCACAGCGTGTTCGACGACTACACCGGTGTGGTCTACGACATGTCAGAAGGAGATCGCATTGGCCAGGCGCTGGGGCATCGCAAAGCAGTCATTCTGCAGAACCACGGCATTCTGACTGTAGGACAAACCGTGGATGAGGCCGCCTGGTACTTCATCACCATGGAGCGGAGTTGCCAGGTGCAACTGTTAGCTGAGTCGGTCGGCAAGCCACCACGGCCCATCTCACACGAGAGTGCGCTGGTAGCGCAAAAACAGGTAGGGAACCCCCGTGTCGGCTGGTTCCAATATCAGCCCCTGTGGGAGCTGATCGTTCGCGAGCAGCCTGACCTGCTGGACTGATATAGCCGGCACATACGCTCGCGGCGGCGAGAATGCTCGCGGCGAGCGGGAAATCCGCGCTACCTGACCGTGCGCTTTACGCACCAGATAGAGGAAGTTCACAGAACTCCCCCCGCAACTCAGGCCCGCTGATTGCGGATTGCAACCCGACGGCTGCGCCGGGGTTCAGCCCAGCCACTCCGGATTGCTCGTCGTGCCGTCATAAATATGGGACGACTTGTATGCTTCGAACTTTCCATCGCCGGCGACCGGAGCCGTTTTTTCGAGAATCGCTATTTTCTGTTCAATCGTCAAGGGCTTGAAATTGCGGGCCACGCTGAGGGCTTGTTCGAGGTTTGCCATGGACTCGCAGCCGGTGATTGTCACCGTCACCGGTACACTCATGGCGTAATGCAAGGCCTCTGGAGCGGTCACAACGCCAGTCTTTAGAATGGCGCCATTGCTGAGCGGCTTCATCCCCAATATGGCCATCCCGCGTTTCTGCGCCTCGGGTATGACTTTCTGGCCGAAGCTGTCGTAGTGCTCATCGAGTGCGTTGACGGGCATTTGCACCGTGTCGAAAGTGAAGCCGTGCTTATCCGCCGTTTCGATCATGTGCAGATGAATTTCTGGGCTCTTATGCCCCGTGAAGCCGATATAGCTGATCTTTCCTTCCTTCTTTGCCTGGACCAGAACATCCACGATATTGCCTGACTGAAAAGCCTGCTCAGGATCGGTCATGCGAATGACTTCATGAATTTGCACCAGTTCAATATGGTCTGTCTTCAAGCGAGACAAAGATTGCTCCAGCTGTTGCCGCGCGGACTTCCCTGTACGCCCATCCAGCTTGGTCATTAAAAATGCCTTCTTGCGGTAGCCATCGGCGAGCGCCTTGCCCATGCGCTCTTCGCTGACTCCATCGTTGTAGTCCCAGCAGTTGTCGAGAAAATTGACGCCGTGATCCAGGGCCGCGCGCACCACGCGCAAAGCCTCCTGCTCTGTTACCCCATTCAGGGCGAGGTGGTAGCCTCCGATACCCAGAATGGAAACCTCGACATCGGCACGGCCTAATTTCCGGCGGCCAATCCCGTTCGATGTAGACACAATGGGCAACGGAGTCATTGCCGCCGCACCGGTCAATCCTGGTTTTTGGTTTGTGTCCTGGCCCTGCGCCGCTTTCAATCCCGAGATTGCAGCCGTGGCTGCCGCTTGCTTGAGAAATACTCGCCGTTCCATGCTGATTACCTCGCCGATTACCTAATCTTGGTTCAGTTTACTAAGGAATACAAGAGCTAAGCGAAGCCCGTTAGGGTGTTTCAAAAAAGCCTTTGCGCGCCTGCACCGTCAGTTTTTTGTCCTTAGCCTTCAATTCCAGCTTGTGATACTGGTTTGGTTGAGTGCCCGGGGGTGGTGTGTAACCTAATTCGTATTGCAATCGCAGGTCCTGGCTGATCTGCCCGAAGATATCTCGCAGACTCGTATTGCTCGACACGGTGAATACGCGGCCACCGGTACTCTCGGAGAGTTTCTGCAAGGCGCCCAATCCCGGGTCGGCCGTGGGGGCGTGGCCGGCATTGCCTCCGTTCAGATTATTGAACAGGCTGTACAGGATCGAGTACACCTGAACATCCGCTCGTTGGACTTGTTCGATAGCCTCCGCCAGGCTGCTCCGGCTCCCGTTATCTCCGCCATCGCTGAGAATCACCATGGCCTTGCGGCCTGTCTCATGCGCCAGAACGTTTTTCGCTACGACAGAGATTGCGTCGTAGAGCGGCGTGCCTCCCTTGCCAACGTCACGCGAACTCAGGCGAGACAAGGCCAGGTGTAGGGCATTGGCCGAGTTCGTCATGCTCTTCAGTTCCAGCACGCTGGGACCGAACTGCACCAGCATGGCGCGATCCTCTTTTCGCCCCAGCATCGTTTCGAAGAATACGTCGCTCGCGAGCGACTCATCGTCGACAAAAGTACTCTGGCTGCCGCTGGTATCGACCATCAAGGCAAAGCTCAAAGGCACTTCAGACCCTTTGGAAAAATAGTGGATTGGGACTTCTTTCCCATCCTGCTTGAGAACGAAATTCTCCTTCGTCAGCCCTCCCTGGGTTTCTCCATCCTGGGTCTTTACAACTGCGGAGATGGCAACCAGGCGCGTCGACACTTTGAGCGTAGTGATCGGTTGGTCACCTTGATTTGCGTCTTGTGGCGTTGCCGGCGACAGCGTTTGTCCCAACCCAAGGGTTGAGAACATAAGCAGGCATAAGACCCGGTTCGTTTGAGTCACCACAAGTGCTCCCGCCTCATTCTAGCAACCACCCAATCCATCGTTATTGAACCCGAGCTGCCGCATCCGGCAGCAAACGTACGGCGCGCCCGCACTGAAGGCGGATGAATTGGAACGGGGTTACCGCCTGCGAAGTGATCGCGATCGAACCCCAACGCCGGCTGCGCTATAACCGTCTGTGCCATAACCGTCTGTGCCATAACTGGAACGCTTCGGTAGACGAGCCAGGCGGCTGATTGAAAACCGTCGTCGATTGGACGCTCACGCCGACGCCCGGTGGCACACACCTGCGGCCGGAGCATCCGAATTCCGCGCCGAAGAAGAGCGCAACTACCAAGGGACAGACCACGGCTGGCGGAAATTCATTGGCGGTCTGGAACGCGTTCTTGCAGGAATGGAGTGAGCGTGAAAGCAAAAGCGATCATCTACTGGATCTCAACCGTGCTTGTGGCGTTCTCTATGGGGAGCGGTGGTGTCACCGAGCTGATGCACCTTCCACCTGTGGTCGACGGAATGGTGCGTGTTCTTGGCTATCCATTGTATTTCCTGAACATCCTTGGCATTTGGAAGGTACTGGGGACCATCGCGATCCTCATACCGGGCTTTCCAAGACTCAAGGAGTGGGCGTACGCCGGTATCCTTGTCGATTTGACCGGCGCCGCCTCATCGAATGCTGCGGCGGGAGACTATGGTGTTTACGGTTTTCACATCATCGTGCCGCTATTAGGCGCAGTGCTCGCGCTGGTATCGTGGGCTCTTCGACCGCCCAGCCGGACTCTTGGCGTAATCCTCAAGGGCTCGGTAGTGCAGGGATGACGTGTTTCATCGATGATTCCGTGTCCTATTAAGGCATTTTCGCAATTACTGTGGTCCGATAAGAGCAGCGAGGTGTTGTTTTCTTTGAGAGAAAACCACGTAAAGGCCTGTAGCTTCGGTCTACACCAATTGCGAAAATGCTCTAGTTCCAGAAGGAACCGCACATTTTCGAGTTATAGGTGGAACACGTTGTTTTGATTCCGTCGCGGTATTCTTCGCGCACTTCATCTCTCTTCTGTATTCAATTACAGAGACTTTTTCCGCAGGGGCCAAAGGCCTTTTATGATTCGCCCCCGAGGTACGTTTTCCCGTCGAAATCGTTCTCCGCCCCAGGACGACAGTTAAAGATTCTGCATCGCATCCGCAACCAGCACGCGCCGCAAAACCTCGCTCATTTCCTTTACCGTCCATGGCTTCAGAATCACCGCATCGAAACCATAATCGGCGAAATGAGACATCACGGGCGCATCCGAATATCCGCTGGAGACAATCAGCTTGAGCGAAGGGTCCAACTCCTTCAGACTGGCCGCGGCTTCCACCCCGCCCATCCCTCCCGTCACCGTCAGGTCGAGCAAGACGGCATCGAACTTCTTACCCGCCGCCTTGGCTGTTTCATATAGGGCAATCGCCTCGGACCCGTCGGCTGCGGTTTGCACATCGTAGCCAAGTTGCGTGAGCACGGCCTTAAACAGGATACGGAGCGCCCCGTCGTCGTCCATCACCAGCAACCGCTCCGTGCCCGTCTGCATCGCGTCGACCGCTGCCGCTGGTTGTACCGGCAGCGCCTCCGTAGCCGGCAGGGCTACGGTGAAACGTGTGCCCCGGCCCGGGGTGGACTCCACAGAAATATGGCCGCCGTGCTTTACGATAATGGCATAAGCGGTCGCCAGTCCCAGGCCGGTACCGCCCGGCTTGGTCGTGAAATATGGATCGAAGATCTGGCCGATGACCTCGGGCTGGATCCCATGGCCATGGTCCTGAATGGAAATGCTTACTTGCGGCCCGATGCCGTCCTCTTGATCGGTAACGGCCACATTGCCGGCACGCACCTGGATCGGGCCGGTCGCGGGTGTCGCCTCCCGCGCATTGATGAGGATATTGTGGAGTACCTGTCCGATCTGACCGGGGTCTACCTGTGCTGACCAAAGACCTTCTGGAATCTCCACTTCGATGGCGAGGGGTGAGCCGGTACGCGCAAGGTGAACAGCGTCGGTTACGAGTTGGGCGAGCGAGACGACGCGGCGTACGGGCGCGCCTCCCTTGGCGAAGGTGAGCAATTGCGAAGAGAGGAATTTTGCTCGCTGGCAGGCGGTCGCGGCCTGGGTAAGAAATTCCTGGGCCGCCTCCTCGCTGGCCAACCGGGCTTTCGCTACTTCAATGTTTCCTTGAACAACCGTAAGGAAGTTATTGAAATCATGTGCGATGCCGCCTGCAAGGACTCCCAGCGATTCGAGCTTGCGAGCGCGCAGCAGATCTTCTTCCGTCTGCTCGCGTTGAGCAATTTCAGCGCGTAGTTGTTCGGTGGATTGGTGGAGCTCGGCCGTGCGCTCCCGGACGCGACGCTCCAGGGCCGTGTTAAGGGCCGCTGTCTGCTGATTCGCGATCCGCAGGTCTTCCACCAAGTCCCGATTTTCAAGCTGCAGCCTCAGGGACGAGTCAATCGAGCGGTGAATACGCCACGTCGTGATCAGCGTAACCATGGTGAACACCACAATCAGCAAGGCCATGGCAAGATGCGTTTTGTCATCTCGCAGGCCGAGGCGCAGGGCGGTCAGCAGGCCCGTTGGCAGCAGAAACGATAAAAACGCCTCAGGCCGCGGCGCGAACAGAGAAGAGGCGCCCAACATCATGCCGCCAAGAACAAAAATAAGGAACATTTGATGGTTCGGGTGTTCCGGCGGATAAAGAAGGAACCCGGCTGCCCCCCAACCCACCCCCGCCAACGCCACACCGGCCGTATAAAGGTTCCGTTTTTCGATCAGCGATCGATCTTTGGCACTGCGCACGAGCGCGTACCTCGTGGTCGATACCAGGCACATGTAGATCCACCAACCGATAATGGTGGCATGGCCCACGCCCTCCCATTGCAGGGCGCCGAGCAGCGCGGCGGCAAGCAGGGTGACGCAGATACCCAGGTTGGCGTTGGTGTAAAGGAGCTTGAGCTGCCCCTCGAGAACTTGCTGACTGGTGGAATCGCCTTTGACCCGTACTACGGAAGCAGTGGGGTTCATGGCGGACAATCCGATACCAGGGGATGGAATGCTTGCTCCACTATAAACGAAACGGGCCCTCACGAAGCTGAAGCGCAAAGCGATATGCCACTGTGACGCATAGGGTTAAAAAATTTTCACAATCACTGTGGTCTGGTAAGAGCATTTTCACAAACGGTGTAAGGGAAGAATATGGCCTGAACGCAGGTGTTCCGTCAAAGAACACCTGCACATAACCGCTCCCACCCCATCACAGTATTTGTGAGGATGCTGCTAAGAGCAGCGAGGTGTGGTTTTCCTTGAGAGAAAACCACGTAAAGGCCGGCTACAGCATTTTCACTTCTGGTGTTTACAGAGCAACAACTCCCATGGCGGCTTTTCCTCAAGAACCGGGGTCCCCGGCAAGCGAGCTTGCTGGGGTGGAAGAACCGGGGTCCCCGGCAAGCGAGCTTGCTGGGGTGGAAGAACCGGGGTCCCCGGCAAGCGAGCTTGCTGGGGTGGAAGAAAAGCCGCACTTCGCCGCACCCTCCTGTGCAGAGTAGAAGTGAAAATGCTCTAGCTTCGGTCTACACCCATTGCGACCCTTGCATCGCTGACGGCCGTGAAACAGGTCTACGCCTGAAACACCGTGTTTCCACCCACGACAGCATGGAACATCGGCTAGTGATTCGCGAAGCGGGAAGAGATATGCTGTTGCCATCTATACGGCGTGCATGAAAGCGAGGTTTCTCGGATGTTTTGCGCAGGCTTAAGAGGACGCTTCCAGAGTCGAGGCTACAAGTTTTCAGGTGAGGGTGACCGATGTTGATGTCGATACACGCCCACCAAATCCCTATCTGGTTTCTTGTCCTCAGCTTATTTCTGCCGAGGCTCTCGCTGTTTATTGGGTGGCTGCATGCCTGGTGGTTTTTTGTGGCACAGCCCTGGACCACGGTGTTGTGGGTGATCTTGCCGCGGGTGTTGGTGCTGATTTTTATTCACGCACATCAGGGTTTCAGCATCTGGTTCTGGATTCACCTCGTGACGGCCATCCTGGTCTGGGGTGGTTCCGCAGCCTCTCGCCGATAGAGCATTTTCGCAATCGGTGTAGACCAAAGCCACCGCCCTTTATGTGGTTTTCTCTCAAAGAAAACCACACCTCGCCGCTCTTACCGGACCACAGTAATTGCGAAAATGCTTTAGAAGGTCTGCAGCAGTGCCGTCGCTTTAAGTCCCCGTCTACTCCATTCTCAGCGCCTGCATCGGTTGCACCGACGCGGCGCGCCGTGCGGGAATAAGGCAGGCGATGACAGCGGCGCAGACGAGCAGAACCGCAACAGAGGCAAAGACAGAAAGGTCCAACTTACCCACTCCGTAGAGCGTGCTTTGCATCCCGCGGCCTACGAAGTAGGCGCCGATCAAGCCCAGCGTGAGCCCTATGCCGGCCAAAGTCAGTCCTTCCCGCACGATGAGAGCAACCACGCGGCCGCGATTGGCGCCTAACGCCATCCGCAGAGCTATCTCGTGCTCGCGCTGCGCGACAGAGAACGACATGACTCCATAGACGCCGAGCGCCGCGAGCAGCAACGCGACGAGAGCAAAACTCACGAAAAGGATGAACGTGAAACGATCGTTCGCGAGCACCACATCGCGAACCTCCTCCATCGATCGCGGTTTGGCGACAGGGATTTCCGGGTCAACACTGTGAACCGCTGCCGCGATACTTTTCACCATCGCGGCAGGATCCCCGGTGGTCCGCACCCCAATTCCAATACTAGGCCAGGGAATCTGCCAGAAGGGGATTTCGATCTCAGGATTATTTTCGCGCAGCCCACTTTGGCGCACGTTGTGATAGACGCCGACAATCTGCCAGTCGACAGCAGGGGCCGAGATATTTCACTTCAATGGCTCCAAGCCGATTTCAGCGTTTACCGGGCTGCTGAATAAGACACACGCCCAGTTCTCTGACTTCCACTGGGACAAGCACAATCATCTTTATGCCCTCGATCGTGCCAACCAAAAGCTCTACGTCTATACGGTCACGTCTTCATCTGTGGTGCAGGCACCTGGTTCGCCGTACACGCTGAATGCCTACGATCTCGCAGTGCAGAACCTGCCGCGGTAGGGCTTCGCTGTGAAGAGCCGGGCAGACTCGCAAAGCTGTTGCTCACGTGAACTGTCAACTTGTAACCAATCCCGGGTGGCTCATACAAGCCACCCGGGATTCTTGTCTTACCAAATGTCGCTATTACCGCACGGCAGCCGTCTCCAGTCGGCTGCCCCGTATCCATTCCAGAATCGTGCGGTACTGCAAGCTGGACTCATTGCCCTTCCACCGCTGTCCGCCATTGTGCGTAGCCAGGTAGTCGCCCACGTTCCCGGCGCTGTCTGTCGGCCGGGTGGGTTTGACCAGCATCAGGCTCTTGTTCGGATCATTGATATCCACCACGCGCATGGCGTACTTATAGTTCTCTTCGCTGTCCTGGTCAGAGAACATGCCCTGATCGTTCGGTGGAAGCAGCTTGAAGATCACGTGGCTCGCATGACAGAACACGCAGGCCTTGCCGTCCGCTCCCTGGGTCGCCAGGATCGGTTCAATCTTCGCCACAAAATAATTAAAGTCCAGCACCGAGCCCGGCTGCACATCTTTCAACGCATCACTCAACTTGTTGCCCTTGAGCACACTCACGGCAATAAGCTTCAACCGCGGATTGCGATCGTTCTGCAACTGCTCCATGGCCGCATGAAACTCCGGCCGCTGCTCCACGCCGCGTACCTTGCGCAGCGTGTCGAGCCCTGCGGCCCGCACGTTGTTATCGGGGTTGCTCAGGCTGGCGAGCACCGTCTTCAGCACCAGCGGATCGTCCAACAGATCTGGCACTTTGGTGGATACAACGCTCTTGCCGAGGAAGAAGGCCTGGTCCTGTGAGACCGCGCCCCCCGCGATCCCAAGATGCCGGTTCATGAACTTCTGATCCGCGACATCCTCGAGCAGTATGCCCACCGCCGAGCTGTTCAGGCTGGCAAAGGCCGTCTTGACCAGCGGCACAGTCTGCGGGTCGGCAAGGAAATGTTCCAGCGATACGCGCAGCGCAGCGCGTTGTACTTCGGGGCTTGGATCGTTGAGGCCGGCGAGCACCTGCTGTTGCAGTGCCGACTCGGCCATCAGCGTCTTGAAAGAGGAAGCAGCGTTCAGCACCTGCGCATAGTTGGCCGGACGCGGCTGCTGCTCAAGCAAAGCGCGCAGGCCGCCCAGCACCTGCGGGTTGTTCGCCCAGGGAGAGTCTCCCGGCAGCGCGGCCAGCAGTGGCAGCACCACCGCCTGCGAGTCCGGATTGCCGTGCTCCAGAATATCGACGACCTTATTTACCAGATGCGGATCGGGCGCATCGGCAGGCGAACCGCCATTGCCCTCAGGGTTTATATCGAAGTTGAGGATGCCGCGCTGGCCTTCTTCATACACGTAGCGCACAGTCTGCCGCACCTCGGGGTTTGGATCCTCTGACAGGTTGAGCGCCGCGAGTGTGAACTTTTCGCTGCCCGCTTCGCTGAGTGTGCTGCCTGCTTTCAGCACTTCGATCTTCATCGTGTCGTTCGCATCTTTGAGGCAGGCGATCAGGGCGTTCTCCAGCTCCGGTCCTCCACTCTTGAAAAAGTGGATCAGGTCGCTGTCGTTGCCGACGCGCGTCTGAAAGAAGCCGTTATGCACGTCGTACTTGAAATCGACGGCCTCGCGATAGGGCGGGTATTCATACCCTGGACGATGCAGGTCGGGTACTCCGCTGACGTACTTGGTGAGCACGGCGGGCAGGCCGATCGAGACGGTGTTCTCCTTGAGCGGAGGCAGAGCGTAGTGGCGGATATGGAAATCCCACAGCGCATTGAGAACGCCTTCGCGGCCGAGCGGCGTGCCTTCGCGCAGAACCTTGGCCAGTACCTGCGCCTGGTCGCGCGCCACCACTTCATAGCCTGCGGCGATGCGGTTCTTGTCTTCGTCCTGCGCACTGGTGCGGACCCATGCAGTTAGGTAGCCGGTATTTTCGTCCAGCAGGTCGTAAATGCTCTCTTGCAATCCACGGCGCACCATCGCGTCGGTTTCTACGTTGAGGCGAGTGGCCAGCGTCTCCAGCGTGCTACGGCGCACGTCGGGCTGATCGACCTGCCAGTAGTACCAGCGCCACAGGCCCGCGGCCGCCTGAAAGCGGACATAGGGCACAGGATCGCTGAGATTGCGTTCGAGAGCGGTGAGAAGCTCTTTATCGCCCGTCAGATCCTTAAAGTGTTGGTTGAACACACGCGTCGCTCCCCAGCGGGCGCGCGGGTTAGGCGATTGCAAAGCGGCAACCAGCAGTTTGCGACCTGCCGGTGCATCGTCCTGCCGCCGCGAGAGGGTCATGCGGATGGCATAAGCAACAGCCACCTGCACCATCTTGGTTTGGTCGCCGAGCGCCTGCGTAAGCGCGGGCATCGACCCGGGGTCGGCCATATGGCCCAGGGCGCGGGCGGCGGCTTCACGTGCCAGTGGCTGATCGCTTTTCAGCAGCACCTCGCGAATCTGTTTCAGAACGGCCTCGGGAGCCGGGTCCCAGAACTGGTCCAATTGAGCGAGGAGTACCGGCAGGTTGTTCTTCGCAAGCCTGGTGGGTGGAGCAGGGAAGCCCGCGCCCCAGTTCTTGGCTTCGGTGGCGCCGGGGTAAAGGGTCGAGAGCGCCATCACTGCGAACTGCGTGGCGCGGAACGGCGTATTAAAACCCTGGTATACCGGGTCGCCTTCCCAACTGCCTTCTTGCCGTTGAGCAGCGAGCATGGCTTTTACCGCGAGGGCGAGGTGCTCATCGCTCTCCGGGCGGCGGCCGGCCATGGCCAGAGCATAGACCGCGTTGTAAGAAATAAAGTCCGCCGGCTTGGCCTTCTTGTCGAACGGGTAGGGCCATGCGCCCTGCGGAGATTCGTACTCATACAGTTGCGTAATGAGCTGATCGATCTGCGGCTGGTAGCGACCGCGGTCGATCGTCGAAAGCAGAATGATCTTCCAGTTCAGGTCGATCATGTTTTTCGGCACGTCGGGCGCAGCCAGTTGTTCGACGTGGTCGCGCTCGGCTGCCCAGGCAGCGTCCTTGGTCTGCTTGTAGACCAGGTCAAAGGTCTGCCAGCTCTGCGTGCCAATCTCGAACGGGCTGACATCGGGCTCGCATCCGTCGGCTTCATCGCCGGGCATGGTCTTCAGGCCCTTGTAGTGGATCTTGAGATACTCCGCCGAGGGCAGGTCGAAGTTGGGGCGCGGCTTGTCGTGGGTAACGTTCTGCTCGAATTGGTTGGTGATGAGGGGCAGCCGGCTCGAGACGGTGCGCGCCGTGTAGATCACCCGCACCCAGTTGGTGTTGGGTTCGCCGTAAAGGGGCCGCTCGTTGTTGTAGAGCCGGTCCATGATGAATTCAAGCGACGTGCGCTGCCGGGGCGCGTAGCCGTTGTGCACCGCAGTCAGGTAGCCGCGTGTGGTGAACTGCGCCGGGTGGCAGGCAATGCAGAGCTGGGTTTCCGAGTGCTGCATGGTGGCGCGCAAGGCGACGGAGCCACGGCGCGGCGTGTTCGAAAGCCACGAATCGCCCATGTTGATCAGGAAGTCCATACCCGCGCGCACGGCCTGGCGCGGATCGGTGTATGGGGGCGCCGGGAAGTCCGAAGTGTGCAGTTGGAACGCCGGATGGTCCGCCGCCACGCGGACATAGTATGCGTGGCCGGGCTCGAAGGATGCGGGTACGAAATTTGTAGAGCCCCGGATAGTTTTGCGTGGCTTCTACCTGGTAGACGAACTCTCCCTTGCCGTAAGGCACTGCGTCAGGATTGCCCGCGCTGTCTTTGCCGGGCTGGAAGATGTCTACATCCAACGGCACATCACGATCGGTCACATCGAGCGTAAAGTAGACCAGCCGCGGAGCCTTTTCGTTAAAGGTGAACTTGAACCACTGGAACCCCTTGAGCATGGCGGCATAGTTATCTTCCGCCTTGGAAGGGGCATAGGGCCGCTCGTCGTCGCTGCCGTAAATCGTCTGGCCAAAGGTGAAGGGCTGGGCCGTCTGCCAGGTGGAGTTCGGCGCGGCAGCGATCACTCCAGCTAGTTCACCCTGCGGCGTGTCCGGCACGACCAGCGCTTCCGGAATCTTCTTGAGCTGGGTGTTTATTTCGGGCAGTTGCGCAGAAGACGAAAGGGAAACGGTGATCGGTCCCTCGGCGCGCGGACGAACGGTTAAGTAGAAGTCGAGGTCGGCACTGTGCAGGTATTTGGATTCGATAACGCCCTGGGCATCTTTAATCGTCGCCAGCACAGTGTCGTTGCCCTGGATCTTCGCCGGGTCTTTGACCGCGACCGTCGTTGCGTAGATGGAGTCGGCGTGGCCAGTGCCCAGCTTGATCTCCCTGGTATTCGGGGGTGGCGCTTGATTCGCCTGCACTGAGCGGTGCACATAGAGAAGCGATGCAATCGTGAGTGCGAAGGCGAAGAGGCACATAAAGCCCCAACGCAGACTGCTCCTGTTACCCAACATCCTCTAACCCCCAAGTCTGCTTTAGAGACGGCTTTGCCGGTCCGTTTCTAACCGATAGCAAATATACCGACTGGAGATAGGGACAGGCACGGCTTTTCTGTTCCGCCGGGGGCGGCGTCCGGCCTTAGTGGCTTCTGGCGACTCATCCAGCGACTAAAAGCCGGGTGACCCATTCTAGAAACCGATCTTTTGGGTTCTAGAGTGGGATACCTCAAAACTCCGTCTTGCTGTTTGACGGCAGCGGTCAGACAACAATGACTCGGCAGGGTCGCAGGGATGTGGGGCGGACAGCATCTAGGCGACCCAATCAAGTTTAGGCAAACTGATCAAGATTCATTCCCAGTTGATACGTTTCGCCGTGCGCCAGCAGTTCTTCCCAGGTCACTTCGCGATGCTGGTAGCCGGCCATGCGGCCGAGCATGCAACTCAAAGCGGTCTCGACTCCAGACGCGATCTGGTTATGAAACTTGCCCGAGGTAATGCTGTCGATAAAGGTGCGCTCTTTATCGCGGTCGGCAAAGGCCAGATTATCGTCGAAGCTGCCATTGGCGGCAAACTTGGACGAAGCCGCCCGGGGCGCAGCGGATTCGTGCCAGGTCCAGGGTTGCTTGCCGGTCACCTGCACCGCTCCGGCATATGGCATCGCGGCTGATCCATCCGCTCCGAATAGATTGAGCGCGGCGCCGAAGGCGGGATCCCCATACTGCGTCGATGCGAAGGACAGGTGTACATCTCCGGGATAGGTGAAATCGACCTGGTAGTTATCCCAGCAGTCGCCGGCGTGGGTGAGCACGTTGCGGCCGCCCGTGGCCGTGGCCTTGATCGGGTGGGCGCCGAGAACCCAGTTGCACAGGTCGATGATGTGGATGTTCTGCTCTACCAGAATGTCGCCCGAGAGGGCACGATACCAGAGCCAGTTGCGCAGACGGTATTCATCGGGCGATTTGCCGACCGGCAGTTTTTCCTCGGAGCCGGGAGCGTTGTATGTGCCCTGTACGGATGCAATCTTACCCAGGGCGCCGGCTTTGATTTTGTCTGCGATGGCCGCGATGGGCGGCGCGTTGCGGCACTGGAAGCCCACATCGACGCTTTGCGTCGATTTCACCCGCTTGGCGATTTCAAGCGCGTGGTTGGCCTGCGCGATGTCGACACCGACCGGCTTCTCGCAGTAGACGTGCTTGCCTGAGGCAACCGCAGTTTCCAAATGTTGCACGTGGAAAAATGGCGGGGTGGAGATCTGAATGAGGTCGATATCTTTCGATGCCGCCAGTTGCTCATAGGCACTGGGCCCGTGGAAGAGCAGCTTGCCGTCGATCTTTGCCCGGCCGAGGCTGGTGTTCACTTCGTCGAAGTGCGTGCGTCCGAGTGCAAGCTTGTCGGGGAAAATATCGGCGAGAGCCACGACCTGGGCATCGGTGCTGTGGGAGAACGATGTGGAAACGGTGGTTCCGCGATTGCCGCAGCCCAGCAGTCCGAGACGCACGGCGGAGTTGGCCTTATAGCCGAAAGCGGTGCTGGGCTTAACGATGAGCAGGCCGCACGTTGCGGCGCTACCGGTCTTGATAAAGGTCCTGCGGTCCATGGGTTTCCTCAGTAGGTGTGGTCTAAAGCATTTTCGCAATTGCCGCGGTCTGGTAAGAGCCGCGAGGAGTGGTTTTCCTTGAGAGAAAACCACGCAAACGTCGCTCCGAAACTGCTCTAGGCGGCAACTTCGCGAAGAGCTTTTTCCAGATATTGTTTTTCCGCGCGAACGTCCGCCATCTGTTGCGGGCCTGAAATTTCGCGCTCGATGCTGATGGCGCCGGTGTAGCCGATGCGCCGGAGTTTGCTAAAGACTTCGCGGAAGTTGACCAGGCCCTTGCCGATCAGGACTTCTTCTCCGAGTTTGCTGGGGTCGGTAGGCCAGCGGCCATCCTTGGCGTGCACGCTGCGGATGTGCGGTCCCAGGATGTCGATTGCGTCGACGGGATTCGCCTTGCCATAGAGAATCAGATTGGCAGTGTCCAGGCCGACGCCCAGGTTAGGCATGGCGACATCGCGAAGGATGCGCGACATGGCGGTGGGCGTTTCCTGGCCTGTTTCCATCAGGAGGTATTGGCCGTTGCCCTGGCAGTGCCGGGCCACCGTGCGGATTGCTTCCACGGTTCCTGGATAGAGCGCGTCTGCCGCGTCTTCAGGCATGAAGCCGCAATGCGTTTGTACCTGGTTCACGCCAATCAGCTTGGCGAAGTCCGATGCCTGGCGGAGGGCGTCGATGCGCGCGGCGCGGTGCGCCGGAGGAACTATCCCGATGGTTGCCGGGCCGTGGGAAAAATCCCACGCCAGAGGGCCGGGGCCAACGACCTCCACGGCGGTCGCGGTGAGCTGATACTTGGCGAGGGCGTCGCGATACTGGGTAGCGAGAGCCGGGGTGAAATTGCCGAGATAGCTATCAAGGGAAAGAAAAACTGTAGGGAAACCGAGCTCGTGTACTTCACGTAAGCGCTGCTCTGGATCGCCCGACGGAGCAACCACCAGGCCGAGAGCCATCGGTTTGAACGGTGTGGAAGCGGCGAACGCCAGGGCAGACGGCAGACCGTAGGCCAGGACGGAGGAGGCCGCGAGGCCGACAAAGTCTCTTCTATTCATTCACATCAATATAGGGCAATCGGTACGGGCTTGACGAGTACCCATTGCCGGCGCCGGCTGAATCGCTATTTACAGGCGCGGTCCACGAGGTTTGCGCCCATCTTCCCGAGACGTTTCGGCGCCTGTATCGAGAACAGGCTGCTCATCGGGAGGCAGCATGCCGTGTCGCGGCGTCCCGCACGCAGAACACGCTTCTGCTTTCAATTTGATCTCTGCTCCACAGCATGAACAAAATGCGGCCATGTTTCGTATTCTCCCCACTCGTTAGATGATCGGTCGATGCTCACTTGACGCCTTTTTGATGAACCCGCCGACTCCGAGGATTCAGCGATGCATAAGATTGATCTCTCTAAACCTGAACCGTCATCTGGCCTGGATTTCTCACCAGCAGGGAGGAGAGGAGCGGCGAGGCTGCTCGCTGCGGCGAGGCTGCTCACTGCGGCGAGGCTGTGTTGTGCTGTGCCCTGCAGCGCAATGAATCTGCGGGTGCCCCATCCTTGACGGTGCTTTTCCGGCAAGGGTGGGAAGCAACAAATCTCCACGTACACTGTCTTGGTAACCCACCCTTCGCGAAAAAAGCGAAGGATGGGGCACCCGCAGGTTTGTTGCACTGCCACCACGCGATATCGAGCCGCGTTTCTCTATCGTTCTCAGCCGTGTGAGAAATACCGGCTAGACTACCCTGGCGTCCGGCGGGACCGAAGCAGAACTCGTCTCTCTAAACTGAATTGTCATCTCGACCGAAGCGGAACGCAGTGAAGCGCAGTGGAGAGATCTGCGGTTATCTCTAACGGCACCCTCGAACCTCAACGTGCCACTCTGAACGCCGAACGAACCCTTACAGAAGGCCAGGCCTGCTCGATCGGTTCTAACCCTGCGCCCGCTCACTTCGTACTCAGCACAAGCACGGTAGCAATAGGATCCAGCGCTTTTGCCGGCAGGTCGATATCCACCACCCCCCCGGTCTGCGCCGCTTTAAGCGGCGTCTTCATCGGGTCTGCAAGCAGGTACGCGCCAGTGACGGTGCGGGGAACATTCTCCAGATGGAAGCTGCCATTCGGCCACGTGAACAGCTCAATGTAGATATTGTCGGCCTTCGTTGTGGAGCGCCAATCCCAACTGGGGACGAACTTCGGCTTGCCGTCCCTATCCTTTTCCGTTGTGCTGAAGCTGCCGGCCTCAGTTCCGAAGAGGGTGGGCTTGGTGCCATAAATCGCTCCGCCGTTTTTTGCCAGCCACGCGCCTACCTGGTGAAGCCGCTCAACCTCGGGCGCAGGAACAGCACCCGTCGAGTCGGGTCCGATATTCAGCAGATAGTTTCCACCCTTGCTGGTGATGTCGATCAGGTTCCGCAGCAGGGTCTCGGTCGACTTGAAGTTATGGTCGTAGGACTTATACCCCCAGGTATCGTTCATGGTCATGCAGGCTTCCCAGTCACGGCCGGGGTAGCCTTGCGCTGGAACGAACTGTTCCGGGGTCTCGGTATCGCCTTTGTAGCCTCCTCCCAGACGGTTATTCCAGATGAGGTTCGGATGTTGGTTCAGCAGTGCGACAATCTCGCCGGCGAGTGCCGGTGTCATGTCAGGCGATGGCGTATCGAACCAGATCACGACGGGAAAATCGCCGTAGTTGCTCAGCAACTCCTTTATTTGCGGGATGGCCTTGGTATGCAGGTAGGTAGCGAAGTCGCCGTCCTGCGCTGTATCCCAATGGTGATTAGGCCGGTCGTGATTGCCAGTCTTGTAGGCTGCTCCGCCGGGCACTGTCCAGTCCTGGTCCTGGGAATAGTAAAAGCCGAACTTCATTCCTTGTTTGCGGCACTCCTCCGCTAGTTCGCGGATTGGGTCGCGACGGAATGGGGTAGCGGCGACAATATTAAAAGGATCGGCCTTGGAGTCGAACATGGCGAAACCGTCATGATGTTTCGAGGTGATGATGATGTATTTCATCCCGGCCGACTTGGCGAGTGCGACGATGTCATGTGCGTTGAAAGCCGTGGGATTGAACTGCTTCGCAAGAGCCTTATAGTCGGCAACAGGAATAGTTTCAGTATTCATAATCCATTCCCCAACGCTCGGAACCTCTTTGCCGTTCCACGTCCCCGCCGGAATTGAGTAGAGACCCCAATGGATGAACATACCGAAGCGTGCATCCCTCCACCAGGCCATGCGCGCGTCACGCTGCGCGGGCGTCTCTGTATCCTGGATGGCCGCGACCGGATGTGCGGAAGAAACGGTAATGTGCTCACCCTCGACCTGGCCAAAGGTGGGCGACGCGCAGAGGGCGAAGAACAGGGAAGCGGCAACAGACCTGTAAGCCAATTTCAAAGACATATCCTCACAATCAAGACTCTGCTGTTTGAGCCCGACCATGCTACACGAAACAAGGCTCATCAGCCGCATAAGCCCTCAGGATACACACGACGAGCCGAGGAAAAAGCAAACATCCAACGAAGGGCACGGCTATGCTCGCTGCGGCGAGGTAGCTCGCTGCGGCGAGGTAGCTCGCTGCGGCGAGGTAGGCACTGCGCTTCGTTCGCAGGCCAGCGATACTTTTGGGTGCAAACAAACAGGTAGGGCACGGCCTTTAGGCCGTGCCAAATTGGCCAGTCAAGAGAGGGGCTTTTAGCCCCTGAGGTACGTTCTTCTCCTTGGGCAACGCGGCAGGCCGACGAGAAAAGGGTACCTCAGGACCATCGCTCGTCGCCCGTTGTTCAATAAAGTCGCGACCAGAGCCCCTTAGCGCCTCTTCAACTGAAATGAGCAGCCTTTGCTAAAGGGGCTGGCCAGGTAGGTTCCAAAAATACCGGAAACAATCACGGTTCCATCCGCATTGATGTGCGAGGAACGGAATTCTCCATCGGGAACATCGTTGAGCCGCTTCCAACTCTGCCCCCGATCGCTACTGGTATATACACCGGTGAGCGAGGTCACTACTTCGCGATTGGGCCTGGCGGGGTCGACCTCGATGCTGAATGCCCGAATGTTGGGGCCTGCTTCATCTTCATTGCGATGCAATAGGAAACTGGCGTGGATCACACGTTCCACCGCATCCGCACGCGTAGGGTTATAGACTCCCCAGCAGGCTGCCAGGTGAGGGCCTCCGACTGTGCTGATTCCCTGGATAGCCGAATCGTCACCCACTCCGTCAATTTGTGTCCATTCTCTCGCGTGGGCTCGCAGCAGAAAAGCCTGATCGCCGGTTCCCAAATAAAGGGACCGGGCATCTGCACTTTGCGCATCACCGAATTCCATCGAGAGCAGATCCAGGTCGGTAGGCAGGGGAGGAAGTGTTTCATGCTGCGCTCCATCCGGAACCCACTTACCATCGCGGCCTCGATGGTAAGTGACGATTTGCGGATGCAAGTCAAAGTACCCATAACCGACCAGCAGACGTCTTCCGTCGGCCGTGATCTTAACGACATTGGCTGTAACCGGGTCGCCCTCTTTTTTAGGAATCGTCACTTCGGGATCGGGCTTGGGAACGCGTGGGCCGGCGATCGATCGCACGACGGCTTCCTGCTTTCCGGTTCGTGGAATCACCTGAAACGCTCCCTTTTGTGTGGTGATCACGAATTCACTACCGCCAGGAGACACACTCAGTCCGTTCCTTTCGCCCTCACCGATGTCTGCGTTGAAGTATCGGGAATCCAAACGCGCCACCATTGTCCATGTCTTTCCTCCATCGGCCGACTTTGAGATGTACATAGCCCGCTCTGGCTCAGCAACCTTGCTGCTCAAATCCGCAGAGAGCGCCCACACTGCATTGCGACCTTTGGCCCCGGGATCACCTGCCATGGCTTCAAGAAAATCGCTTGCGAATTGACCGCTTCCTGGCAGGCTCGTGACCCTGTCCACACGGCAACTGTCCAGATCTCCCGTGGCGCGTTCGCCTTCCCGGGCGGGGGCGGGCGAGCCGATCGCGCCGCGTGCATGCGCTTTATGCGCAGGCGGTGCAGCCTGTCCCCAGGCCAACAAAGAAGCCGCTATCCACAAAAACAGGAATTTTCGAACTCTCTCATCCCAGCGTGCAATGCGCTCTGGTCGCCCAGAGGCGTCCCATTTGCTTTTGTCTCCCACGCTTTTTACCTCTGTCGCCCCTTCACCCAGTTGGTCAGGGGACGCGGTAGCGAACCGGGCTGCTTCTTATCTCGCGATGTACTCAACGAATCTCGTCGCGAACAACCCGAAACCCGTAATCCGCGTACTGAAATTCTGGCGGAATGCTCGAACGTGCCGAGCATCGCGAGATTTTAATGTGATGTCGCCACGAGCCTCCGCGCGATGCTTTTCTGCTGCCGGTTTCGGCTCCCTGCGGATTCTTCTCGGGAGACAGCGCATAGTAATCGGTCGCGAACCAGTCGTTGCACCACTCATGCACGTTCTCGCACATCTCAAATAGGCCGTAACCATTCGGCTGCGATTGCCCAACCGGTTCCGGTCCCGTTTTCCAACGCTCTTGATAGCCCGCGCGCGATATCGGTGGTTCATTGCCCCAGGGGAATTCCATTCCCTCAGCGCCCCCGCGCGCAGCCCGTTCCCATTCAGCTTCAGTAGGCAGGCGGTAGTGCGAACCAGTGACCGAGGAAAGCCAGGCGCAATAGGCAAGAGCATCAAACCAGGAAACGGCCACTACCGGCTGATGAGGATGCCGGAACGGAGCATCGCCCCAGTAAGGCGGGGCCGTCTTTGCCGTGGCGTCGAGAAAATGTCCATACTCGCCAACGGTCACCTGCGTCGCCGCCATAGCGAAGCCATCGACCCATACTCGATGAACGGGAGTTTCCACATCCTGACCTTTATCAAAGCCCATGAGGAACCATCCAGCGGTAATCGGCATGCAGATGGGTTGAGTGATCGGCGAGAGAACGGGCAATGGGGTCATGGCGATATACCGGTACATCCGTCTCTACGATGGTAGCTTGAGGCATGGGAGCGCAGCGCATGAAATTCGACTGGACCCACGGCGCACTTGCGGAAGGTTTAACACTCTACAAGGGAGAAGAGTTTTTCGCCGCCCACGAGGCATGGGAAAGCGTGTGGCTCGCGGCGCCCGAGCCGGAAAAGATGTTTCTACAAGCGTTGATTCAGGTCACGGCTGCGTTCCATCATCTGCAGCGCGGCAACCTGCTCGGTACAACACGGCTATTGCAGGCCGCCCTGGGCCGGCTCGATCCATATCCCGAAACATTCGCGTCGATTTCCGTCGTCGCGCTCCGCGGAGACATTCGCGCATGGCTGCAAGCGTTGGAATCGGGGTCTTCTGCGCCGGAGTTTGGCTTCGTCCGCATAAATTAAAGGTAACTTAGTGAGTTGAGTGAGCTTAGTGCGTTTTTTTTCGTGCGTTCTGTAACTAAGCCAGCTTGTTCGGGCCATCAAAAAAAGTCCGGACGGCCGTCGCCCTTCCGGGTAAGATGGGTCACGCGCCGGTCATGCTTTGCCCAGAATTGCGTTGCATTGGATTACTGACGACGTAACGGCATCTTACTCCGCATTAAGCACGGTCGAAAAAAGCAGCAACGCAATCGTGGTGAAGATCACGTCGTAACCGGCCAGTAGCTTGATCCACAGTCCGGGTTCCGAATCGCCTGTCAGGATGGCGGTCGACGCTTCCACCATACCCAGCAGCGCGGGGATGAAGATAGGGAAGAGGAGCAGCGGCAGCAACAACTCGCGGTTGCGCGTGCGCACAGAAAGCGCCGCAAAAAATGTTCCATTGACCACCAGCGCCCATGTGCCCAGCGGCAACACCACCGCCAGCAGCCACGTTTGCCCCAACGGATGCAGGTTGTAAAAGATCGCGAAGAGCGGCGCCAGAACGATCTGCACCAGAGTCACGAAGATAAAGTTGGCGATTACCTTCGCAAGAAAAAGCGAAGAAGCCGGCGCCGGCGCCATGCGTTGCGCATCGAGCACCTGGTGGCGCAACTCGCGCGTCCACGCCTGATTCAGCGCAGTGACCGATGCAAAGAGCGTAGCCACGCAAAGAATACCCCCGGCAATCTGCCTCGAGAGAGGCGAGGTGGGGTCAAAGGCAAGGCTGAACAGCACCACGACGAGCAGAGCGAAAAAGAGCATGCCGTTGATGGCGTCTTTCGAGCGCCATTCGAGGCGAAGGTCTTTGGCCAGATGAATCAGCAGATAGCTCAAAGGCGCACCCCATCCTTGGTCAGGTCGGCGAGGGTCGCGTTCGACGCGCGCAGGTAATCCTGGGGCGCCAGCAGAATCTGGGTTCCTCTTTGACCCGCCGAAACCGAGATCACATCGAACAGCTCGATGGTCTCATCTGCAAAAACAGGGAAGTCTTTTTTGGCCCCGAATACCGTAACGCCACCACGAATGTAGCCGGTGAGCGGCTGCACATCCTTCAACGAAACCATTTCGCTTTTACGCACGCCCGCAGCCCGGGCGAGCTTCTTGAAATCGAGCTCAGCGTCGCCGGGGATGACCGCGAAAGCGTACTCGTCCTTGCCCGCGATCGTAAGCAGCGTCTTGAACACCTGTTCGATTGGCAAGCCGATCTTCCGCGCCACATGGAGGGCGGAAAGGTCTTCCGGGTCCACCTCATACTCCTGTAGGGTGAAGGGGATGGCCAGGCCTTCGAGAATACGGGCAGCATTGGTCTTCATGCCGGCTGCGCCTCAGTCGTGGTGATGAACCGACCGGCTTCCATAGTAAGGAAGTAATCGGCGAGCGGTTCAGCGAGGGCCCGCTGGTGGGTGGTTAGCACAACCGTGCGGCGCGCGGCCCGCAGGGTGCCGAGCATCGCAACCATTTTTCCCGCACTGGCCACGTCCATATTGGAGAAGGGCTCGTCCAGCAACAGCAATTCCGGTTGCGGTAGCAGCACGCGAGCCAGCGAGGTCCGTTGGCGCATTCCCTGTGAATACTGCCCAACCGGGCGTGTGAGGGCGGGGTCGAGGCCAACAGAAAGCAACGCTTGCTCAGGTGTAAGGCACGGGCAGGTTTGGTACAGCCCGGCAAAATAACGCAGGTTCTCCACCGCCGACAATTCGTCGTAGAGCATAGGTGCGTGGCTCATGTAGCCGATGCGCGCCCGCTGGCCAGCCAATTTTTCAGGGGCGCCGTGGGTAAAGATGCGCGCCGTGCCCAGGGTGGGTTCGAGAAGCCCGGCCAGCACGCGCAGCAGGGTGGACTTGCCGGCGCCGTTCTCTCCCAGCAGCACGTAACAGCTCCCGGCCTCAAAGCTGTAAGAGATCTTGCGTAGGGCAGCGAAGCGGCCAAACAGACGCGATACGTTTTCGAGCTGAACTAGAACCTGGGCCATCCCATAGGAGTATAGAGTGCGCATGTGGAGCGATAGCCAGACTCCCTGGCAGGGCACGGCTTCAGTGGCCGTGGGAGAGATACCAGCGAAGGTAGGGTATGGCCTTCAGGCCATGCCATAAAGCCGATGCTCACCGAGCGGCTTCAGCCGCTGAGGTACGTTTTCCATCGACTTGCAGGTGACCTGAAGTGTGAGAATTTAAAGCCCGTCGGGTGCGCGCAGTGCCCCTTGAGAGGACTACTTGCCCGCGAGAGCGGGGGGGTTGAGCGAAGCGGTATTGGGAGCGGGCTTCTTTGCGGCATACTTCGATGCGCATTTGGCCTGCAGCTCGGTCGCGTGGAAAACTCCGTCTCGCCCAAAAGTACCCATGGCCAGAGCCTGGGACCCGTCCTTGAAGGTATCGGGAGGGGGCTCGATACCCTGGTAGCTCACCTGGAGTGTCCGGCCCTGCTCCGAGAGCACAAAGCGGGCGTTTGTGCCGCTGCGCTGAATGGAGTTGGGCGCCACATCACCGGCAACACGCAAATGCCGGGTATAGGCCTTGTTGCCCATGGCCTGCAGCTCGCCGATTGTGACGTAGTAGCTCTTGTCCGCCTGTGCCGCGGTGACCGATAGATAGATGATGGTCGCGAGGACGATCGTGACTGCGGCGCCGATCTTGAGAGTCTGCGGACGGATGCTCATTGCTATCTTTAGGTTAGGAGGATGGGCGCCATACGTCAAGGGCGGACTGTGGAAGGCCCTGCACCGGATGAAAAGCGCCAACAGACCTCCGCCGATGTTCGTGCATCTGACCGTATAATCAGCGTAACGAGCTAGCCGTCCTACCCACCTATCAAAAATGGCAATGAGAAACAGCAAAGAGGCGATGCAAAGATGAGCGGAAACGGTAATCACGACATGGCGGTCAATTCGGCGAACGAAATCTTAAAGCCGCGCTCTGAGTGGATCGTGAAACGGAAAGCCGAAGCGGCGAGGACGGGCGACAGCAACATGTCGCAAATGCACTTTGCCCGCCAGGGGAAAATTACTGAAGAGATGGCCTTTGTCGCTGCCCGGGAGAAGCTCTTGCCAACCCTGATCCGCGACGAGATTGCAGCCGGGCGCCTCATCATCCCCGCCAACATCAATCATCCCGAGGTGGAGCCGATGGGTATCGGCGTGGCGACCAGGTGCAAAATCAACGCCAACATCGGCAACTCTGCCGTTACCTCGAACATTCGCGAAGAGCTCGATAAGCTGCACACCGCAGTCAGCTTTGGCGCCGACACCGTGATGGATCTTTCGACCGGCGGCAGCATAGCTGAAATTCGCGAGGCGATCCTGCGTCATAGCCCAGTGCCGATCGGTACTGTGCCGATCTACGAGGCGCTGAACCGCGTCAAGAAACTGGAAGACCTCAATATCGATGTTTACCTTGAGGTGATTGAGGAGCAGGCGCAACAAGGTGTGGACTACTTCACCGTCCACGCCGGAGTACTGATCCAGTATGTCCCGATGGTGGCCAAGCGCATCACCGGTATTGTGAGCCGCGGAGGCGCCATCCTTGCGCAATGGATGACCCATCATCACAAGCAGAATTTTCTTTACGAGCACTTCGACCGCATCGTGAAGGTCATGGCGAAGTACGATGTCAGCTTCTCTCTCGGAGACGGTCTGCGGCCGGGCTGCATCGCCGATGCCAGCGACGAAGCCCAGTTTGCCGAATTGAAGACGCTGGGTGAGTTGACCCGGTCAGCCTGGAAGAGCGATGTGCAGGTAATGATCGAAGGTCCCGGCCACGTGCCGCTGGACAAGATCAAGGAGCAGGTGGAAAAAGAAGTGGAGCTCTGCGATGGTGCTCCGTTCTATACGCTGGGTCCGTTGGTGACAGATATCGCCCCTGGCTATGACCACATCACCAGCGCGATCGGCGCCGCCATGATCGGCTGGTATGGCGCGTCTATGCTCTGCTACGTGACTCCCAAAGAACACCTTGGGTTGCCCAACGAAAAGGATGTGAAGGACGGCATGATTGCCTACCGTATCGCGGCCCATGCCGCCGATATCGCGCGGCGCCGGCCGGGTGCGCAGGACCGCGACGACGCGATCAGCTACGCGCGCTACACCTTCGATTGGAATAAGCAGTTCGCCTTGTCGCTCGATCCGGAGACGGCGCGCTCCATGCACGACGAGACGTTGCCCGATGACTACTACAAGGAAGCAGCATTCTGCTCCATGTGCGGACCGAAGTTCTGCTCCATGAACTGGTCGAGCAAAGTCGACGCCTTCAACAAGGAAGTGCACGGTCTGGAGAAGAAGGATCTCACCGCTCTGGTCACTCTGCAGGCTGAAACGCTGGCGACGCGGTAGCCAGTATTTTCGCATCCTCGCCGCAGCGAGCTAAGCTACCGGCCCTTACAGGCTGCGGAAAAATTCAATTCTTTGAAGGGTACGGGCTTCAGCCCGTACGTAACTCCATGGCAATGAATCCGGCTTTAGCCGCTGAGGGATCGACTTCTCCCTTACAGAGACTTTTTCAGCAGCCTCTTTATCCCCAAACTGAATTGTCATCTCGACCGAAGCGTACCCGGATTTCCTGCTACGCTGCGTCACCCGGCATCCACGTGTGCGGTTTTCTGTTAAAGAAAACCGCATGAAGTCTACCAACGCCACCAACCTCGACAGGAAATCCGGGGAAGCGAAGTGGAGCTGCGGTTGCATGCCGGTTTCTACAACGAACTTGCGCCCCGGCAGCCAAGATGACAAGGTTGTTTGGGGTTTAAAACGCGTCGAGGTTGAAGCGTGCGTTTCGTAACCAGCCCCTACTGCACAGACTGCAATGTAACCGCGGCACGTACGAGCGCAGCAGTTACATTGGCCATTTGCGCTTGCATGCGGCCGGCGTCGTGCGCGTCGATCGCCTCGTTGATACCTGGTATCACCACGGCAGCGTAACCCGTATATTCCCCTGGCGCAAAAACAGTGTGACGGAACCATGGCCGGCCCGGCAGCCCTTCCGGCGCCAGAAGATCACCTTCCACCGCGCGCAAGGCGGCATTCAAAGCCGTTATATCGCCGCCGGCAGACATTTGCCTCGCACTCACTGCTGCCGCGGCAGAAAGGAACCGGTTGTCTGCAGCCAACGCAGCATTGAAATCAACCGGCGCCAATCCCGTCTCCTTTGCTCGCGCCTGTGCGGCATACAGGTAGGTTTGAATCTGCCGCGCATAGGTCACGTAGTCGTAGGGAAGCACATCCGTATCGGCCATGTGCAGTACTTCCAGCCCGAACACGCGGGCCATCTGCTGCTCATACGTAAAGGTCGGGTCAGCGTTCGACACAAACCACGCATAGTTATCGAACGCCGAGTGATATACCCCATACGGACCTGTGGAGCCAATGTCGATTGCGGGAACCCCGAGATGCTGTAGGAACGGCGTGTAGTCTGACCCGCTGCCCAAATCGCCTACTCTTGTATCGCCTACTCTTACATCACTGCCCGATTGCGCAATCGCCGGCGTATCGTGACGCCGCGCGTTGCCCTGATCCTGCTTCCATTCGTCATAGACCGAGCCTCCCCTGGGGCTCGACACCTCCATGGTGACCTCACGAATGAACTGTTTGAGCGAGGGCACGGCCGCTGCTTCAAAGTGTGAGCCGGAGACGGCAGCGTCTGTGTTGATGTAAACCACGGCGTGTTGCAGTTCTTTGGCGTGTTCCTCCGCCCACTCGGTCGAGCCGATCAGGCCTTCCTCTTCGGCATCCCAACTGCAGAAGTAGAGACTGCGTCGCGGCTTCCAGCCCTGGGCCAGCAAACTGCCGATTCCATGTACAGCCTCGAGCATGGCCACGGTACCGCTACCAGGATCGACCGCGCCAAACACCCAGGCATCGCGGTGGTTGCCGGCGACCACCCAGTCATCGGGAAGTTCACTGCCGGTCACTTTGCCGATCACGTCCCATACCGTGCGTTCGGCATAGTCCATACGGAGACGCATATGGACCTTGATCGATTCGCTACCGCCCACGTGGTAGCTGAAGGGGAGCGCACCCTGCCACTCCCTCGGCGCAACCGGACCACCCAGATTCTCGAGGATAGGCCCCGCATCGTGATAAGAGAGCGGCATCGACGGAATAGTCGGCAGGCTGCTTATCTGCGCTAGCGGCAAACGTTTTGAGGCGGCGAGGCCTGGTGTTGAGGCCACATCCGGCGTGGTAGCGTCGCCCGGATACTTGAACATGAACTGCACCGAACCGCGCTGCACCCCAGTGTCGGGCCGCCACGGGCCATGGGGATACTTGTCGCCCTGGAAGTAGCCATCATCGGCAGGATCGGAATAAATAATGACTCCGGCCGCGCCGTGCTGCTGGGCAAGATATACCTTCACACCGCGAAAGTTGGTCCCGTAGCGGACGAGCACGATTTTTCCAGCAACAGAAATGTGCAGCTCATCAAGCCGTTTGAAGTCTTCAGGACGTCCGTAGTTCGCGTAGACCACGCCGGCGGTCAGGTCGCAGGAAGGTGAACCGCCATGGAAGGCCGGCAGCACACGAGGATCGTCCTGATAGGGATCATCCGCGACATGCTCACGGGTTGGCCCGGTCATCAGGATCTTGCCCTCGGCGTTCTTCGCCTGCAGAAATACTTCCTGCGGCAGATTCATCCAGGCCTGATAAGGAACAATCTGGGTATCGAGGCCGGCGGCCTTGAATTTAGCCGCGACATAGAGGGCCGTATCGTAGTCCTCTTTGCCGGCCGCTATGTGGGGTGCGGCGGTAAGCGTCTTCAGTTCTTCCTGAGCGAGCTTCGCATCTGGAATGGCGAGGAACTGCTGATCGATCTTCGCCTGGTGGCTGAAGTCGCGGTAGCCAAAAACATGATCGGGAAAGGGAGAGACCTGGGCCCAGACCAATGCTTGTGAAACAAACAGAAGACAGCAGCAGAGGGATCGTATGGGCAACGCGCTAACTCTCCATGCGTGAGACGAAAAGGGACGAGCGCGGACGCGCGCCCATCCCCGGAAGAAAAGCTTACGCTACCAACTGTGCGCAATGCGAGCAGCGCTTGGCCGCGAGAGGAATTTCGCTAAGGCATTCCGGGCAAGGCTTGGTGCTGGGCGCCGGCGCCACCTTCGGACGGAATCTTGCCATCAGGGTGTTTACCGGGAGAACGACCAGGAAGTAAATGGTCGCGGCGATGATGAGGAACGAAAGAGCCGCGTTGAGAAAGTCGCCGTACTTGAGGATGCCGCCGTTCACATGCAACGTGAGGTATGAGAAGTCTGGCTTGTTTACCAGTGCGGCAATGAGCGGGTTGATGATATCGGCTACGAGCGCATTGATAATCGATGTGAATGCAGCGCCGATGACTACGGCGACGGCAAGATCGACCACATTGCCGCGCAGAATAAAGTCGCGAAATCCTTTAAGCATTGATTTTCCTGATTGCGGGGAATTTACCGGGCCGGTCTGCTCGAAGATTCTACTTCAGGACTGCGAGACGTTCGCATATTAATGTTCGGTTGCTTAAACCCAAGGAAACTTTAAGCAAAGTTTTTTGAGTCTACAGCAGCCATCGGCCGTAAGGATACAGCAGCAGAAAGAGGATCATGCAGAGAGCCATGATGTCCATGTAGATCAGCACCACAACCGCCCCGTGATACAGGCTCCAGCGCGGCTGCAGGCAGCGAATCGTGTCCCACATTCCCAGGGACGCGATGAATGTGGGTATCAGCAGGTCGAGTGACGGACGATCATCAGGAAAATGCGCCAGCATGAAGGCGAGAATCAGGCTGCCCAGGACCAGCACTGTGCCGCGTGGCAGGGAGCGGTTACGCGGATTCAGAGGGTTCAGCCCCATGGGAGAACAGCCATCCCTTCCTGTTTACTTTACCGAAGGGCGCGTCCAGCGGCACGTCTCACCCGGTTGAAAACGATAGAGAAACACGGCCCGAGAAACGCGGCTTGATCTCGTTTGGCGGGGAGGGCAACAAACCCGCGGGTGCCCCATCCTTCGCGCTTTTTGCGAAGGGTGGGATACCACGACCGTCTTCGTCGAGATTTGTGGCGTTGATATAGCAGCCGGCTGCCTCGCCGCAGCGAGCAGCCGTACCGTTCCTGCAGAGCGCCCGCTCGACGGAGATCGTCACTGGGACGATTGCTTTAACGGGTAAGTGCGGCTTCGGGAGCTAAGCCACGCAGAGCCTCGGTGTACGGCGCCCGCAGAACGCCGCGCTCCGTAATGATGGCGGTAACATACCGTGCCGGCGTCACATCGAAGGCGGGGTTTTCGATGCCTACTCCGGGCGGGGTGAGCTGCTTGCCGCCATGGTGCGTGACTTCAACAGCCGCGCGCTGCTCGATGGGGATGGCGTCTCCGGTTGGCGTGGCCAGATCGATCGTGGACCAGGGACAGGCGACATAGAAGGGAATTCCGTGCTCCTTAGCCAGGATGGCGACGCCATAGGTGCCGATCTTGTTGGCCACATCGCCGTTGGCGGCGACCCGGTCAGAACCCACGATCACAGCCTGGATCTTGCCCTGGCGCATGAGGCTGGCCGCCATGTTGTCACACAATACCGTCGTGGGGATGCCGTCATGCATCAGTTCCCACGCGGTGAGACGGGCGCCTTGCAAAAAAGGCCGGGTCTCGTCCGCGTAGACGTGAATCTGGTGGCCCCGCTCTACAGCGGAACGGATCACGCCCAGAGCCATTCCGTATCCACAGGAGGCAAGAGCTCCCGCGTTGCAGTGAGTTAGCACTCCGCCAGCCGCGGGCATCAGGTCTGCACCGTAATCACCCATGGTGCGGCAGGCGGCAATGTCTTCGTCGTACATCGTCTTCGCTTCGACGATCAGCGCGTCTTTGATCGCGGCCACCGTGATCCCGGGTTGAGCGGCGAGCGAGAAGTACTTGCCGCGCATGCGTTCGATTGCCCAGAAAAGATTGACCGCCGTAGGGCGGGTCGCGGCCAGTTTCTTCGAGATGCTTTCCAACTCCACGGTGAGCGCAGGAATGGTCGGAGCCGCGCTGATCTTAATGCCCAGGGCGACACCCATGGCGGCAGAGACGCCGATCGCTGGCGCCCCACGCACGACCATGGTGGTGATGACGTCGGCTACCTGATCGCTGGTGGTAGCGAGTACGTAGGTCTCTTCAAGGGGTAAACGCGTCTGGTCGAGGAAGCGGACGCCGTCATTGGTCCATTCAAGGGTCGGAATCATAGTCACTACCAGTCTAAAGCACCGAAGATTATTCGGTGGCTCGGAGCATTTCCGCCATGGCCAGAAGCTTGTTGACTGTGTTCCAGTTCCTGCCTGTCGAAGGCGTTTGCAGCACTTTTTCGATGCGCGCCAGAGGAATTGTGGGGCGGGCCATCCCACTGGGGTAGTAGATAAACAGCTCGCGATCCTGTAGCCGTATCTCGTCGGGGGCGCACGGCAGGGCGAGCACCTGCTCACGGCTTTTCCGATCCGGCGCGGCAGTCATGAAAACAACGAGTAGTTTGCTGGGTTCCATTCCGGGGCGTTCAGCGAAAGGATTTGCCGCTACGACCTCTCGCAATTCAAAAGCCGTACGAAGGACGACAGCGGGGCGAAAGTCGTGTTCCCCTTCGATGGCGTCCTCTATCTTGCGTGCCAGGGTCTTTGGCTCTGACTTTTCGGTGCGAAAGACGAGGTTCCCACTTTGAATGTAAGTTTGTATATCTTGTAACCCCAGTTTCGTGCAGAGCAGTCGCAGAGTTTCCATTTTGATCTTCCGATTGCCGCCAACGTTGACTCCGCGCAGCATCGCGATCAGCACCGTCATAAATCCCTCCGAGGCAATGACGCAATGATAAGTTGGATGAAGATTGTCCGAGGAGGCGCGGCGTGCAGAATCACGTTTGGACACGATCGCTGTTGGCCGTGCACAGGCTGGCCCGCGCCACAACAGCTCTCATGGTTTCCGCCGCTTGATGAATCCGAAGATCCAATTTCGACCCGCAGTGCCTGCGGACGCTTATGCCCTTGCCGAGCTGTCGATCATGGCCGGCGACGGCATGTATGGATTTCTGCTGGAAGAACTCGCGCCTAAAGAAATGCTTGCAGGGCTCATGGCGCGAAGCATGAAGCAGGATCAAGGCGGTTTTTGCTGGCGCCATTGTTTCGTTGCCGAGGGTGCGGGGATCGTTGGCATGATCAACGCTTTCCCTGCCGTATGGCTGCGTGACGAGGAGCGCGACCTGCTTCCGGAGGATCGGGTGCGGATCTTAGACCCCATCGATCAGGCGCAGGATTGGGAAAGCTTTTTGGTGAACGGCGTTGCGGTTCGTCCCGGCTACCGCCGGCAGGAAATTGGCCGCCGGCTCATGGAGTGGGCCACGGAACAGGCAAAAACAGCAGGGTTTCCCCGGCTCAGCGCCAACGTATGGGCTGACAATGTTGCTGCCAGGGGTTTATGCGAGCAGGCCGGTTTTGGACTAAAAAGACAGATCGAAGTACCGAAGCACCCCGGGCTGAGCCACACAGGCGGCAGCTTGCTGATGGTCCGTGTGCTGGATGAGATTTGACGGAGTCAAAAGAGAAGGTACTGTTACCGCCACATAAGCGTCATTGCGGGTTTGTATACAGGGGGTAATCTTTTGCGTATGGCTTTTTTGCTCAGTGCTCTTCGCAGGCCCCGCGGTCTTCAGGTTGCCTTGTTGACGCTTGGCGTCCTCTTATCCGTTGGAGTCCATTCTTGTTACGCGCAGAAGTGTGCCAGCGCTGCTCCTGCAGGCGCGTCTGCGTTGCCCAGCAACCTTGCGCCTGTCTGCTTGCTCGAGGTAGCAGGGATGGAGCTGGCTCTGGATCCCAACGGCGGACTCTTTCGCTCGGACAACCAGGGAAAACATTGGAAGCAGATTCACCAGCAATGGGACGGCAAAGCCGTTGAATTATTGGGAATTCCTCCTTTGACGGCCGCACCGGTGAGTGGCGAGGCCCCAAGGGCGGATGATGCTGAGGATGCGGGTACTTATGCCGCCGTGCTTCTGCGGAGCACCGCAGCCCTGCACTGGGTAAGCGTAGACCGCGGCAAGACCTGGAAGCCTTCTACCATCGATGACGTGCGTCGTAACGACGTCAAATGGTCCGGCCAGTAGCGGTTAAAGATTCGGCTGCCCTTCCAGGCCAACTAGCTTTCTGGGCAGGAACTCAATATCGGCTCGGCCAAACGAGCTGCAGAAAAACTCAGTTCTTTGAAGGGTACGGGCTTTCAGCCCGTACGTAACCCCATTGCAATGAATCCGGCTTTAGCCGCTGAGGGAGCGATTTCTCGCTTACCATGTAAAGCCAGTACCCTTCAAAGCTGAGCGTGTTCAAAGATAACCGCAGATCTCTCCACTTCGCTCCCCCGGATTTCCTGTTGAGGGTGGTGGCGTCGGTAGAATTCATGCGGTTTTCCTAAAGAGAAAACCGCACACGTGGATTCCGGGTGACGCAACGTAGCAGGAAATCCGGGTACGCTCCGGTCGAGATGACAATTCAGTTGGGGGGCTGGATTTAGCTTCCATGCCGACAGTGAGCCCTGCTGTCTCTGTGTTCCTTAGAGCGGTTCGTGGCGCACCAGCCGGGCTTTGAGCGGGGTCCAGATAAGCCGATACTGCGCGCTCTTGCGTACGTTGGCAACCACGCTTGGGCGGAAACAGGCGAGGCAGGTACCGCCTTCCCGGCGGACGCTGGGGTAGATCAGGCCCAGCGAGCCCTGCTCCATTAACTCGACCGCCAGTTGCTGCGAACGCACGTAGCTCACCGGACTCAGCGCTTCATCGGAGATGCCTCGCAAGTCGTGGAAGCTCGCGGTGAAGTCGGCGAGGTAGTCGTCATAGCCAATCTCTTCGCGTTCTTTCCAGTTAATTTCTGCAAATTCAATGCCCTTATGAAACAGCACTTCGGCCTTTGCCGTAGCCAGTTCGAAGGCGGCGTACCAGGCTCCACGGTCTGGCGTGGAGAACCGCGCCCCCAGCGGATTAGCATGGGTGAACGCGGCATTGATCACGCGATAGTGAGGCACCTGAAACACCAGCTCGCGTGCGCTGATGCCCGGTAGCAGGTTCTCTTCCGCCTGCAGGCGCGCATTGGTGGCGTTATCGAGTTCGAAAATCAACTGCAATTGCTCATCGCTGACGTCGAGACGGGTGAGCACGGAGTCGTAATTCGGGGAGTATTTCGCCGGCAGAAGACGATGCGTGTCGAAGCGGCGCAGGTTGGTGACAGGAATGGTATCCACGACTGTTCGCTCAGCCGCCGCGCCGGGCATCGAGCAGACGGCGCACGATGTCCATGGCCGGTGTGCCTCCGCGCAGAACATAGTCGAGCGGCGTACGTCCGCCAAAGATCGGATTGCTATTCGGCAATTGCATCCACTGGTCAGCCAGGCGCTGGCTGTAAAGAATGTTGAGCGCCTTGAAGATGCCGATCAAATAAGAAACACGCACCAACTTGTCCTGGTCAAGAGTTTTGACCGAAGTGCGAGTGCTTTGCTTCAAATGGTAATAGGCCCCGTTGGAAATGCCGCCGAGCAACTGGCGCGCGTCCTCGTCTTTGATTTGCCAACACCCAATAATCTTAAACAGCGCTTTCACGGCGGCGGCGGAAAGACGGCGGCGTTCTTCGGGACGGGAGAGGTCGGGCAGGGCAGGGGCGGGATAGCGCGTATCGGGATATGCGATGGCGCCAGTACGCGGATTGGACATACGATCCGGACCCTCCAACTATGGATGATTATAGCTCCATTGTTGTAGCAGCGAAAATGACCAGGTCTTATCTGGCGGGTAAACCAGCGCGATGACCGCGGCAGTGAGAAAGCCCCAGGCGAACCGATACCGGTAGAAAAAAGAGAAACTGAAAAGAGGGGGGTTTAGATGGCGGGAAAGAGAGGTCCGAAGGCAGGCAGCAGGAGTTAGTTCCAGTGCCTGTAGTGGGTGGATCGAAACCGGCGGCGTCGCCCTTCGCAAACGTCGCGAAGGGCGGATACCCGAAGCTTGTTGGGCGACTGGCTCGGTTTAGGAGTGGGGTACCAGTTCGCTCTTTTGGTCTGCGGCAGGATTCAGGAGCATCGGGTCGGTCAGGCTGAATACCACCACCGAAGATGCCGGAAGATTTGCGGACCATGTCGTCAGTAACCAATGCGCAGTCGTAACTCCCGCGCCGACGGCTGTTCCCACGACCGCGCCGACTCCGCCGCCTACCGCCGCGCCGACAATCGCTCCGCCGCCGGCTCCCGCGCCCACTTCCGCCAGGCTGCGCTTTCCGTGCTGGTTTGCAGCGATATTTCCTTCGCCCTTTGCCTTGGTATCAGAGCCCTCGGTGTCGATGACCTGAGCGTGCAGATGGTAGCGGGTGCCGTCAGGCAGTACGAATTCATCGGCACGGAGATGAATGACCGAAGCTCCGCTGATGCGGCGCCCGGCGGTTGCGTACACGACGCGGCCGCGCAGTTCAGAACCCACCGGAACGACGACTTTGCCGTTGCGCAGAATATCTTTGGTGAGCGTTCCACGGAACGGAGTACCCGGAGTGGTTGAAGCGGCGTCGATATCCTGCATCATCCGCACCCTGAACACGGTGCCTTCAGGCAGTGCGTTGGCCGGCCCCGGCACATACGTGACAATGCCGTAATCCCGGTTGTCGTTGGCCTCGTCGTCTTGCGAGTCTGCGGCGCGAGTCCGCAGGGCATTGGCGTGAGGCGTGTAGTCGGGGGTATTCGCAGGCAGCGCCGTTTCGATGATGCCGGCATCGGGATCAGCGGAGACTGCGGAAGCATAAGGACGCACAGGGGCGGCGACCGCTGGAGGAGGAGCGGCCGGGGCCTCTTCGCTGGTCGTAATCGCGTCACTGGCCGGAGGCACGGAGACGCCTTCATACGGACTCGGCTTGGAGGTTTGCCCTGCTTGTGCAATCTGCGTCGTTTGCGCAACCAGACCTGCGCTGCTCAAAACGAGCGAAGCCGCTATGGCCAGCGAAACATGTGTCTTTATCATTGCCAGTCCCTACCCTGTCTCAACCGCGTAAATACTACATTTACAGATTAGTCCAACCCTGCGGGCACGCAGCTGGCATCAGAGGCCGAAGAACCACGCAGGTAACATACGGCCGCTTCATCGGCAGTTGCCGCGCCCTTTGTTAGAATGTGTTCAGTCTGGAAAGCTGGAGCTGCGCTGCTTTTTGCTACCGGAGACTGCTCTCTGGGGCGGAAGGGTTCTGGCGTCAAGATGGGCAGTTTCCTCAGTACGATCGGCGGATTAGACGGAAAAGCCATCTCCGTCGATCGCCGTCCCCGCCTGAAAGATCGTTTACAACACCACATTGCAAGGAGCGATATGACCGAGATTGTTGCTATTCACGCGCGCGAGATTCTGGATTCCAGAGGGAATCCTACGGTAGAGGCCGATGTGCTTCTCTCGGGCGGAGCTATGGGCCGGGCTGCAGTACCCAGCGGGGCTTCCACCGGAGAACACGAGGCAGTCGAGCTGCGCGATGGCGACAAGGCGCATTACCTGGGCAAGGGTGTACTGCAGGCGGTCGAGAATGTAGAAAGCGTGTTGGCCCCCGAGTTGGCCGGCATGGATGCGACCAACCAGCGTCTGATCGACGCCACGATGATTGCGCTCGACGGCACTGAGAATAAGGGCAAGCTGGGCGCGAACGCGATTCTGGCGGTTTCCATGGCCTGCGCACGGGCTGCGGCGAATGCAACCGAGATGCCGCTTTATCGCTACCTGGGCGGCGTAAACGCCTCTGTGCTGCCGGTGCCGATGATGAACATCATCAACGGCGGAGCACACGCAGACAACAATGTGGACTTTCAGGAGTTCATGGTGATGCCGGTCGGCGCGGAGCGTTTCAGCGACGCACTGCGCTGGGGTGTCGAGGTATTTCACACGCTGAAGGGCGTGTTGAAGAAGCGAGGATATAGCACCGCCGTAGGCGATGAGGGCGGCTTTGCTCCGTCGTTGAAGTCGAATGTGGAAGCGATTGAAGTAATTCTCGAGGCGATCGAACTGGCCGGCTTTAAAGCGGGTGAAGAGATCGCCATTGCGCTCGATCCGGCAGCCAGCGAGTTCTTTGACAAGGACAAGGGGCTCTACGTTTTCAAGAAGAGCGACCGCAGCGAAAAGACCAGTGAACAGATGACCAGCTTCTGGGAGAACTGGGTGCGGCAGTATCCCATCATCTCGCTCGAAGACGGCCTGGCTGAAGACGATTGGGATGGGTGGAAATACCTGACCAGTCAGTTGGGTGCGAAGATTCAGTTGGTAGGCGACGACCTGTTCGTCACCAACACGGAGCGCCTGCAGCGCGGCATCGAAGAGAGCGTGGGCAACTCGATCCTGATCAAGGTGAACCAGATCGGCACCATCAGCGAGACGCTCGAAGCGATCTCGCTCGCGCGCCGCTACGGATACACGTCAGTGATTTCGCATCGCAGCGGCGAGACCGAAGACAGCTTTATTGCCGACCTGGCTGTGGCCACGGGCGCAGGCCAGATCAAGACTGGTTCTGCTTCGCGTACCGACCGCATCGCCAAGTACAACCAGTTGCTGCGCATCGAGGAGGAGCTTGGTCAGTCCGCAGAGTTTCTCGGACGCGAAGCAGTGAACGCCGGAGAGTAGCGTGTCACTGAGAAAGCCGGTAGTACTTACGATTCTGGATGGCTGGGGCTATCGGGCGGATTCGTTCGCCAACGCAATTGCCCTGGCACGCAAGCCAACCTACGACAAGCTGCTGGCGGAGTTCCCCAGCAGCTTGTTGCATGCTTCCGATCATTTCGTCGGTTTGCCTGATGGGCAGATGGGCAACAGCGAAGTGGGCCATCTGAACATCGGTTCTGGCCGTGTCGTCCATATGGACATCACGCGCATCGACGATCTGATTCGATCGGGAGAGTTTTTCCGCCATCCGGTCATCGTGGCGGCGCTGAAGCATGCGGGTGAAAAAGGCCGCGCGCTGCACCTGCTCGGCCTGGTCTCGGACGGTGGTGTGCATTCGCAACAGGCGCATCTGCATGCCTTGTTGCTGGCCGCGAAGCAGCATGGCGTGGAGCGGGTGTTTGTCCACGCATTTCTTGACGGCCGCGACACCATGCCCAACAGCGGTGTCGGTTATCTCGAAAAACTGCAACGGAAGATCGAAGAACTGGGCGTGGGCAAGATTGCCAGTGTCGGAGGCCGGTACTTCGCCATGGACCGCGACCTGCGATGGGAGCGCCTAAAGAAAGCCTACGATGCGATGGCGGGCGCAAGCGAGAGCCGCTATGCGGATCCCATCGCGCGCGTCAAAGAGTGTTACCACAACGGCATGACGGATGAGTTCGTCGAGCCATTCGTTGTCGTGGATGCGGCAGGGCAGCCGGTCGCCAGGCTAAGCGATGGCGATGCCTGCATCTGCTTTAACTATCGTGCGGATCGGGTGCGCCAGGTGACGCGGGTGCTCGGGCGCAATAGCGGACTGAGCAAGGATGATGGCAAGTCTCTGCCCAGCGCTGAGGATTTGGATGCGGTCATCCCGCGCTCCACCATTCCCAGCGGTTTGCACTACGTCTGCATGACGCAGTATGACAAGAAGTTCTCCCTGCCCATGGTGATTCTGCCTGAGTCCATGGAGAACCTGTTGGCGAACATGCTGGCGCAAGCCAACCTGCGCAACCTTCGTGTGGCGGAAACAGAGAAGTACGCGCACGTCACCTATTTCTTCAATGGCGGAATTGAAACGCCTTTTCCCGGAGAGGACCGTGTGCTGGTGCCATCGCAGAAAGTCGCCACCTATGATCTGGCGCCGGAGATGAGCGCATCAGGTATTGCGGATGCCGTGATCAAGGCGGTAGGCGACTCGGCCTTCGATCTGGTGGTGGTTAATTTTGCCAATGCGGATATGGTCGGGCACTCGGGCAAGTTTGAGCCGACCATTAAAGGCGTGGAGACGATTGATTCCTGCCTGGGCCGCGTCTACCAGGCGATCAGGCAGCGCGGCGGCTCGATGCTGATTACAGCAGATCATGGAAATGCGGAATTGATGGTCGATCCGGCAACGGGTGGTCCGCACACCTCGCATACCACGAATCCAGTGCCGGTGATTCTGGTGAGCGAGGATGCCGCCAGGTACCGTCTGCGTGCGGATGGTTCTCTGCGGGACATTTCGCCAACCCTGCTGGGCATGTTGGGCTTGGAGCAACCGGCAAGAATGACGGGCGGCGATCTGCGGGTGGAGGCGGGCGCCTAGACTATCATCGTGGGAGACGAACGATTTCGACGCCGTCCATTCGATGATGGAAATCGACCGGCTTTGCAGTGCAACAGGTCGAGAGGTGGGCGCTGAAAGTAAGGGATGAATGAGCGCCGCCAGTAGCGTGCTGACGCAGGCTGACCATGCGTGGAAGCCCAAAACCAATCCGTGGCTGATTGCTTTTGTGGTCTCGCTGGCGGCCTTCATGGAAGTGCTCGATACCAGCATCGCAAATGTCGCGCTGCCCCACATCGCAGGTAACCTGGGCGCCAGCCAGGATCAGAGCACGTGGGTGCTTACTTCCTACCTCGTCTCCAATGCGATCGTTCTGCCCATCAGCGGTTGGCTGGTGAGCATCTTCGGTCGCAAGCGATTTTTCATGACCTGCATTGTTATCTTCACCATCAGCTCGCTGGCCTGCGGAATAGCGCCCAGCCTGGGAATTTTGCTGGTGGCCCGGATACTGCAGGGTGTTGGCGGCGGGGGCTTGCAGCCGATGGCGCAGGCTATCCTGGCCGATACGTTTCCGCCTCGCCTGCGCGGGCTCGCTTTCTCGCTTTATGGCGTGACGGCGATTTTTGCCCCTTCGATTGGCCCAACTCTGGGTGGATGGATCACAGATAACTACAGCTGGCGCTGGATTTTTCTAATAAACCTTCCGGTGGGTCTTCTCGCCCTGCTCCTGGTGTATCAGTTAGTCGAAGATCCACCCTACCTGGTGAAAATGCGGGCGCTCGGCGGGCGTGCCCGGCTGGACTACATAGGATTTTCCTTGCTCGTGGTGGGTGTGGGTGCTTTGCAGATCCTGCTCGATAAAGGTCAGGAAGACGACTGGTTTGGCTCTCACTTCATCGTTGCGTTGATGGTCACGGCCGGCGTATGTCTGACGGCCCTGGTGATATGGGAGCTGTATCAGAAGAGTCCCATCATCGATGTGCGGTTATTCAAGAATTTCAACTTCGCCACATCCAGCATGATGATGTTTGTGGTGGGCGGCATGTCCTTTGCGACGACCGTGCTGGTTCCGCAGTTTCTGCAAGCCAACCTGGGTTATACCGCGGAATCCGCAGGCAAGGTCCTTTCTGCCGCCGGCTTCGTCTTGTTAGCAGCGCTGCCTTTCATAGGCATACTGGCCGGACGAGTGCAGGGCCGCTACCTCATTGCGACCGGCTGGCTGCTTTTGACGGGCAGTATGTATTTATCGACCAAGCGGATCGACCTGCTCATCAGCTTCAACTCGGCCACTCTGCTGCGTATCGCACAGTATGCCCCATTGGGGCTGGTCTTTATCCCCGCTACGGCCGCCGCCTACTACGGCATGGCCAAGGAAAAAAACAACGCCATTGCCGGGTTGGTGAATTTCATGCGAAATATAGGAGCCAGTGTGGGGACGTCTGTTGTCACCACGGTCTTGGCCCGGCGCGATCAGTTTCACCAGGAACGCCTTGGCAGTCACCTCACAGCCGGCAATCCGCAATTTCGCAACGCGGTGAATGGCTTGGCGCAGCAGCTCCGGCAATCCGGCTTTAGCCGCTTCGACGCGATCAACGGCGCTTATGGGCGGGTCTACCGCTCGTTGCAATTACAGGCTTCCACGCTGTCGTACGTCGATACGTTTTGGCTTCTCACTATCGCCGCCGGATCTATGTTCTGCCTCACCTTTTTCCTCCAGAAGAACGACCCGCGTGGCGGTGAAAAGGTCATCGCGCACTAACCTGCCTATCTCGCACGGTTGAGACTGATAAAGAAACCCGGCGCCATATCGTTTGGGGGTGTAGAAAACCCGCGGGTGCCCCATCCTTCGCGTTTTTTTGCGAAGGGTGGGTTACCACGACCGTGTCTGTTGAGATTGGTGTGTGTCGAAATTTGTGGCTCGGGCGCCCGCAGGGTTGTTATGCTGGCGCGCACTGCACAGCAGCAGGACCTTACGGCTCGGCCTTTTTAGATAACCTGCGTTATATTGTAACTGTAAATGTGCTGTTAGTGGGGTGGTCCTGCCCGATCCCTGCCTACTCTGCGGGCTATCCTGGCCAGAAGGACTGCGTTCGAGGCCGTCCTTCCGTGAGGATGGCAACCATCCAGTGGCTCAAGTGGGGGTGAAATAACCACTTAGTCGACGCTCCCATTGCCTGGCCGGGATCCACTGAAATGCGTGTAATTTTCTCCAGCAAGGCACAGTCTTTTTTCTTATTAAATGAACAATTTGCACGGGTTTCCAAATGGTTGCCGTCTATGCGGTTTTTTTCAGTAAATCGTTCGGAAAAGGGCTTTTTGGCGGTTCGTTTCTGTATATTCGTCTAAGTACATCCATGAAGTTCTGCCTTTGTAGCCTCGAAGTTTCGACGTAAAGGAAGAGTTATTAGAACAGTCTTAGATACTCTTTCTGTTAAATGTCCGAACGCGAGGCAGCTTCGGCACTGCGCTAAGTGAAGCATGACGTCTTCACAGTGCGCGCGGTGTTTGAAGCACTAAAGATGAGGTTGTCGAGTTGTTATTAGGCGCGTAGCGTCTTCCTCTCCGACTGGCCCGATAACATACGCGCTCATGATTCGACTCCGTCGTCGCCTGGTGGCACAGCGAAGCCTTATGAAACCTCGTTCCAACCCCCCGAGAGGAAACGAAACAATGAAGTTGTTCAGCTATTCCGTTTTACTGTTGTCACTGGCCACGGCCCCTGCTTTTGCTCAGGAAGCTGCTGCGATTGCTCCGCAGGCAGCCTCCAGCATCCCGTCCTATGCACAAATTCCTTCGATCGCCAAGAATTCCGGAGAGCTGACCGGCAACGGCCGTTGGATTTGGACCCACGACAGAGGCACATCAGGGAGTGCCACGGGAACGTCTCACTATCCCGAAAGCAACCCATCGTTGGATGGTAAGTCCAGAGAGTTTGCCGTGTCTTATGCCAACAAGGGTGGAGAGCGCTATTCCCTGACGTTCGACCACAACACAAGCGTGACTCACTTCATTTATGACACCTGGGTCTATATTGACGAACCGTCCCAGTTGGCGAATCTGGAAATGGATATGAATCAGGTCATAGCGAATGGTAAGACCGTGATTCTTGCTTTCCAGTGCTCCGGCTACGCAGGACAATGGGAGTATGGAATAGTCTCGGGCGGCGCACCGCACTGGCAGCGTTCAGGTCTGCCGTGCAACCCCAAAAAATGGTCGGCCAAAACGTGGCATCATGTCCAGATCGCATCGCAACGAAACAGCAGTGGGGATGTGACCTATGACTGGGTAAATCTGGATGGAACCTACAAACAGCTCAAGAATGCCACTGGCAATGGAGCGCTCGCGCTTCACTGGACGCTTGGCGATCTGAATCTGAATTTCCAACTGGACGGCGCGAACTCGAGTGGATCCATGCATGTTTTCGCGGATAAATTGGTCATCCATTACTGGTAGATTTTGCGACCGAAACTCGTCATGGCCGTCCCTTCGCGGGGCGGCCATTTTTTCGTTTGGAATGGACATAGGCATCTTTGCCTGAGGCGCGCTGTTTTGATCGCTGGGTACGCTTAGACAAAGCGGGGCACTCTTAGAACTGGTTTGTTGATGTTTCTGATTCCAGCGTCCATCACCGGATGCAAAGTTTTGGTTGAAATTGTGTAATTATCTCCGGGGAAGCTAGGACGTTTTTTCCGATCGAGAGAATATTTTGCATGGTGCCGCCAAAGGTTGCCTTGCTCGCATGTTTTTCTTCAAATACTTGATAAAAAAGCTCTTCTGAGGAACGGCTTTATGTATCATCTGTTCAGTTTTGAAGAGAGTTCTGCCTAACCGCTCAGGAGATTAAAGGGTACGTTCCGCGCAAGACTAACGGAGATCTGGTGTAGCTGTTTGCTGTTTCCGTCAGGTTTTCGCAGCTTACTCTTGAAGGCCCGAGTAACTCCGCAACGGGTGCCGCACAAGTAAAAGGTTGTGGCGCCCGGGAGATAAGAACAGAGGTTGTCGAGTTGTTGTCAGGCGCATGGCGTCTCCTTCCTCTCAGACCAGCCCAGTCACTATCTGCTTCCAGGCGACTCCCCGCTGACAGGCATAGCGGTCGAGCCTTTGTGAATCGCGGTTGAACAGATGAGAGGGAAATTATGAAGATTCTTGGCCACGCGGCCCTGTTGTTATCGCTCACTGCGCTACCGGCGCTTCCCGCGAGTGCGGTTACTATTCCGTCGTATGCTCAGTCCTCGGGCGAGCTCACGACGTCGAGTCACTGGATCTGGGGACATGATAAAGGCACGCCGGGGAGCGCCACTGCAAGCTCGCACTACCCAGAGAGCAATCCCTCGCTTGATGGCAAATCCAGAGAGCTTGCTATGTCTTACACCGACCGTGGTGGCGTGCGATTCTCACTGACATTTGGCCACAACTCAAGCGTTACTCACTTTATTTACGATGTCTGGGTTTATATCGACGATCCTACGCAGCTAGCGAACCTGGAAATGGATATGAATCAGGTGATGGCCGACGGGAAGACAGTTCTTTACTCGTTTCAGTGTTCGAACTATTCGCACACCTGGGAATACACGACGGTTTCGGTAAATAAGCCCCATTGGCACTCTTCGGGTGTTTACTGCACCCCGGAGAGCTGGACGCCCCATGCCTGGCACCATGTGCAGATCGCTTCGCAGCGAAACAGCAGTGGGAATGTTACGTATGATTCGGTGACGTTCGATGGAAAGGTGCATGCGATCAACAAAGGCGGTTACAGTGCCATTCCCCTGCACTGGACCGCGGGCGATCTCAATTTGAATGTTCAGCTGGACGGCGCCAAAAGCCGTGGGTCCGTGACGATGTTTGTGGACAAGCTGGTGATCTACTACTGGTAGTCGCTACCTGCAATTCGCGATCGTCTTGGTATCAGAAGATGGCCGCCTTCGGGCCGCCATCTTTTTTTGTTTTCGACGTGTAAAGTACACAGTGTCGACAGTGCATTGTTTGCGAAAGCTGTGTAGATATTTCGCTGTGTCCGTGTGTTGCTATATAGGACGGAAATACTAACTCCGTGGTAGATACAAAATGCCTTTTATCCGTTAGGATGCCATTCATAACTTCTCTGGATTTATGACGTGATGTCGCCTCATGGCCCATTGTGAGATCGGGCGGCCAGCGGTTCTGGTCTACCGGTTCGCCTCACTGACCGTAGGACCGTATGAACGATCAATCAGACCAGCTCACACCGCACAACCCGCGGCAGGGCCTGAGCAAGCTTACTTTACGTCCAAGGATAAGTACTACCCATGAAGAACTTCTGCCACGCAGTACTGCTTTTATTTCTCACTGCGCCCGCTTTTGCCCAGCAGGCCGCGACTGCTCCCCAGGCAAGTGTCCCCACTCCCTGGTTTGCCTCGATGCCTTCATGGGCCCAGTCGTCCGGCAACCTGACGCCTTCCACTAAATGGACATGGACTCACGACGCCGGCACTCCCGGCAGTTCCGTAGCCTCCTCGCAGTTCCCGGTAAGTAACCCGTCGCTCGACGGCAATGCCAGGGAGCTGTACGTGTCTTACTCGGAACGCAGTGGGGAAAGGTTCTCTCTCACCTTTGGCAAAGGCACGGTGCCGACTCACTTCGTCTACGACACCTGGGTCCTGATCGACAATCCCAGCCAGTTGGCCAATCTGGAACTCGATGTAAACCAGGTGATCAGCAACGGTGAAACAGTGATTCTTGCTTTTCAGTGCTCCGGCTACGCAGGAGCGTGGGAGTACGGGCTGATCAATAATGGAGCGCCCCACTGGCACGCTACCTCGATTGCCTGTAACCCAAAGAACTGGTCCGCCAACCAGTGGCACCACGTACAGATCGGCTCTCACCGTGACGATGTCGGAAATGTGTCGTATGACTGGGTCAGTCTGGATGGAAACTACAACCAGATTTACGGCGCCACGGGGAACGGGGCACTCGCACTGCACTGGGCGATTGGCGATCTCAATATCAATTTCCAGCTCGACGGCGCAAGCTCAAACAGTGGCTCGGTCAAGGTTTATCAAGACAAGCTGACTATATTCCATTGGTAAAGCAAGCTATCTTTCGATCGGCGTGGCAGTCCCGGGGCAGGACGGCCATAACTTAGTTGGTGCTGGCCTCGTCTCTTAAACGGAGATGATGTGAGACTATCTAGAGCTATGAAGCTCATGCTGAATGGCGCACGCAATGCGGCGGTACTGTGCCTTTCGATCACCGCGCTCTTGTTTTGCGGCACGGCCCGGGTGCGCGCAATGAGCGGCGAACCGCACTACAAAATTGTGCTCATTGCCGGTTCCAAGTCGCACGGTCCCGGCATGCATGAATACCTCAAGTCGGGCCGCCTTCTGAAGGTGCTGTTGGACCGCGCCGGGCTTAAGAACGTCTCGACCGAAGTGGTCTACGACGGTTGGCCTGCCAATGTTTCCGATCTGGACACGGCGGACTCCATCGTTTTTCTTTCTGATGGCATGCAGTGGTCGCCCTGGTCCTTTGCTCCGGAGAGGATCGCTGTTATCCAGAAGGAGATGGATCGGGGGTGTGGGCTTATGATGTTTCATTTTGCCACATATATCCCCTATAAATTTCAGGAGCAGGGCATGGCCTGGCTTGGGGGCTATGTGGAATACGACGGCCCCAAGCATAAGGAAATGTACTTCACCCAGAAGACCCTCACTACCGACGTCGAATTTCCTACGCCCAGGCATCCGGTCATGAATGGTGTGAAGCCTTTTCATGTGAGGGATGAATTCTATTACAAGGCCACCTTCGTCGATCGGGGCGTGACCCCGCTGCTCCGCGTTCCTGAGTTGCCTGCAGATCCCAAGGTTTTCCCCGGGCCGCTTGCCGGTCCGAACGAGCAGATGACTGTGTGGGCCTACGATCGCCCGAAAGCGCCTGGCGCGAAAATCGCCGGCCGCAGCATCGGGGCTACCCTGGGCCACTTCTACGACAACTGGCAGAACGATGATTATCGCAAGTTCATCCTCAACGCCATCGCCTGGAGCGCTCACGTCACCGTGCCCAAGGACGGGATACCGTCCACCTATGCAGACGAGGGTGAGGTGGATCGAGTGCTGGGGCCAACCCCTGTCCCGGTGCCCTCACCGCTCGAGCCGACGAAAGATCCTGACAAATAAGTCTTGATCCCTGCGCATGTCTAACGGCGTGTCAGCGGATCCTCTAGAGCATTTTCACTTCTACTCTGCACAGGAGGGTGTGGCGAAGTGCGGCTTTTCTTTAGGAAAAGCCGCCATAGAAGTCGTTGCTCTGCAAACACCAGACGTGAAAGTGCTCCACCGGATTCGACTGTTCGTATTGCATCTGTCCCCGGATTGCTCACACGGTTGAGAACGATAGAGAAATGCGTCTCGATATCGCTCGGCCGAAGAGTGCAACAAGACTGCGTGCAACAAACCTGCGGGTGCCCCATCCTTCGCGTTTTTTGCGAAGGGTGGGTTACCACGATAGTGTGCGTTGAGATTTGTGGCTGGGGCGCCCACAAGCGGCCCGTAGTAAGTTTGAGAATGCCGGGTCACCCACCGGGATTTTGCAAATGGAGAACCGATGAAGATCGCCACTTGGAATGTAAATTCAGTTCGTGCGCGGCTCGAACACATCACCGCGTGGCTGAAGCTGCGCCAGCCCGATGTACTGTTGCTGCAGGAACTGAAGGGTACGGAGTTTCCCTCTGACTTGTTTCAGGATCTCGGCTACGGAAGTGCCGCAGTCACCCAGAAGGCCTACAACGGAGTGGCGATTCTCTCGCGTTTTCCAATCGAGACGATCAGCACGACGCTGGCCGGTGACCAGGCCGATAGCCACGCGCGCTATCTCGAAGTGATGATCGAGCAGATACGCGTGGTCAATATCTATCTGCCGAACGGCAATCCTGTTGGAACCGAGAAGTTTGCCTACAAGCTGGCCTGGATGGACCGGTTCCACCAGGCGATGAGCAGTTGGCAGAACGACGGAGTGCCCCTCGTCGTGGGTGGAGATTTCAATGTGATCCCAGAGGAGATTGATTGTCATAAGCCGGCCTCCTGGATACACGACGCGCTTTTTCAGCCGGAATCGCGGGCGAGGTACAGGGCGCTGCTCGACCTTGGATATACGGACGCGTTTCGATCACTGCATCCGGGCGAGGCGGGCCAGTTTACCTTTTGGGACTACTTCCGCCAGGCCTTCGAGCACAATCGCGGCATTCGCATCGATCATTTTCTGCTGTCTGCCGATGTAGCTGCGCGGCTGGAGGGTTGCGAGATCGACAAGTGGCCGCGTGCGCAACCGAAGCCCTCGGATCATACGCCGATCATGGTGGAACTGCGGTAGGAGACGGACGATCTGGGGTCAAGAGGCTCCGGGGAAGCCTCCTCCTGGACAAAGGGCGCGGCTAAAGCATTTTCGCAATGGCCGTGGTCTGGTGAGAGTAGCGAGGTGTGGTTTTCTTTGAGAGAAAACCACGTAAAGGCCGGTGGCCTACCTCGCCGCAGCGAGCATTAGGCCGTGCCAATAAGTCATCCATATAAGAGGGCTTAGCCCCTGAGGTCTCTCTTCCTGTCAAGCGGAATGCGCAGATTGTTACATTCGTGCCCGTCAGTGAGTGTTTTACGCCCTGGGGTCACGCCTCGAACACTTTCCCGCAACTGGCAGGTTAACGCGCCACGACGAGCGCCATCTTTTCAAAGTCGATCGCGAACGGCTTTGCCTGGTTCAGCAAATCGTCTCCGAGGTTGCCGGCGGCCCAGCCACTCGTCGGGCTCGTTTCGCGCAGAAGCACAGTTGCCGGTTTCATGACAACTTCCGTGCTTCCCAGCGAAAGGCGCAGGTGGTCAAGCTCCACGGAGCTTTTCATCGTCTTTGGCTGGAGCGGAGAAGGCTCTGGTCGGCTTTGTGAGCAAGGTCAATCACCGGTCGCACGAAATAGCCGCGGAAGATATCTCACAACTGCGTCACGCCGGTTGGGGCGATGCGCAGATTGCTGAAGTGATCCATATCGTGGCACTGTTTGCCATGTACAATCGCGTGGCCAACTCGTTCGGGCTTGCGTCGCAGGGACAGCTCGCGCTTTACGAGAGTCAGCAAAAGGAGAGCAGGCGATGAGCGGCAGACGAATGACAATGGGGCTTTCGCTCGTGCTTGCCTTTGCCGCAGCCGCAGCCTTTCCACAAACCGCCGACAACCATCGCTTCCTTCACGTCACGCTCGATAAGACTTTTACCGAGCCGGCGTCTGGGCGGCTGCTGGTGTTTATGGCGCCGGTTACAGAGGCAAAAGACACCGGCTCCGTCGATACGGACATGATGGCTCCAACCAGCGTTTATGTAGCGGCAAAGGAAGTTGCGCACTTGGCTCCGGGCGAGTCCGTCGATATCGATTTGGATGACACCGTGTTTCCAGCCCCCTTTTCCAACGCTCCGCCGGGGAATTACCGTCTGCAGGCCGTGCTGGACGTTCACCACAGCTATAACTACGACGGCCGCAGCCCAGGGGACCTGGTAAGTACCGAGGAGCCGGTGATCGCGCCGTTGACTGGGTCGTCGCTCCCAACCGTGGCTCTTACCCAGCGGCTGCCGCAGCGCCCAGACCCACTCGCAGAAAGGCCCGAGGTGAGCGCAGCGCTGCAACCGCTGGACACGGTGAGCCCCGTACTTACCAGTTACTGGGGGCGCGAAATTTATATGCGAGGCTGGGTCTTATTGCCTCCCGGCTATGCTTCGCATCCTAAGGATCGCTACCCGACGGTGTATTTCACGCATGGTTTCGGCGGCACGCTCGAGGGAATACGTGAACTGTATGCTCCTGTTCTCTACGACCGCATGAAGCAGGGTCACATGCCCGAAATGATCTGGGTGTTACTCGATGAGAGCAGCCCGACGGGTACCCATGAATTTGCTGACTCCGTTAACAACGGCCCATGGGGAACGGCGCTGACGACGGAGCTTATCCCCGCTATCGAAAAAAAGTACCGCATGGATGCGCGCGCTTCAGGGCGATTTCTCCAGGGACACTCCTCCGGTGGCTGGGCCACACTGTGGCTGCAGACCCGCTATCCGAAAATCTTCGGTGGCACGTGGTCGACATCGCCCGATCCCAGTGACTTTCGCTTCTTCAGCACGATAGACATTTACGCCGCAAACGCCAACATGTATCGCAAGCCCGACGGCACGTTGCAACCAATGATTCGCGATCATGGTCAACCACGCACAAGCATGCGAGATCTGGCCAGACTTGAGTGGGTGATCGGGCCATACGGCGGACAACTCGCGTCGTTCGAGTGGGTGTTTTCTCCTCGTGCCAAGGATGGACGGCCTGCGCCGTTGTTCGATCGGGTAACGGGTGACATAGATCCGGCGGTGGCAGCTTATTGGCGAAGCCATTACGACATTGTTCAGCGGCTCAGCGACCACTGGAATACGATTGGCCCGGATCTCAAGGGAAAGATTCATCTGATCGTCGGGACGGACGACACCTTCTATCTGGATGGAGCCGCGCATAGCCTGCAGGCAACATTAGACCGCCTTGGTGGCGATGCGCACTTCACCTTTCTTACGGGGCGTTCGCACTTCAATGTGTACCGCGTGGGAGACGATCATTTTGCGCTTTTTGATCAAATAGCTATGGAGATGTATCGTGTTGCCCGGCCGAGACCTTCCGCGCGCTGACGGCTTGCAACCCGGGAACGAAGACGATGCTACATGAACGAAACCGATCTTTGCGTTACCACCGAACAGCCCCGGAGGGGCGGCTGATTGTGCCCAGGATGCAATCCTGGGTAGGATTAGACAAAAAAATCAAGTCCCGAAGGGACGACTGAGAATTACCCAGACTTGTCATCCGGAGCGAAGTCGATAGGTGCCTTCGCCGTTCACTCGAATGTCTTTGTGCGGGGCAGGCTGCGGCGGGTAACCCCACTCAAGCCGAGAATGAGCCACCCAGCTCTTTGGGGTGCGCAAGGCGGAAAGCGAAAACCCGATTTGGACAAGTGTGGAATCCGCCACCCCGCCGGGAAAGGGAATCAACTGCAGTGGTCATGCCATCATTCCCGGCATGCCCGCGTTACAGTCAGGCAGGGGACCGCAGCAAACATTTTGCTCCGGAGTCCATTGGCTGATCTTCACCCCAAAATGGCCGGGGTTCTCTCAGCGCCCATTCTCATCTCTGCTGCAATATGCGAGAATCACCCAGATTCGCGTTCCGATCCATGCGAGCAGGAAGATAGGGAAGACCCCAATGCCGGAAAAAGTAGTGGTCAACACTCTCACCCTGGGTGTAAAGCGCACCGGCACCACAGCGGTGGTGCATTGCAACGGGAAACTCGTAGCCGGCGTGAACGACATTTTGTACGCCACGGTTAGCCAGCTCATTCCCGACTGCAAGCGCATCGTCCTCGACCTCACCAACCTGGTCCGGGTGGATAGTATGGGACTGGGCACACTGGTTCGACTGTATGTCTCGTGTAAGGCGGGCGGCTGCAGCCTCGAACTTATCAATCTTGGCAAACAGGTGCGACAGTTGCTGGGTACCACTAACCTGATGTCAGTGTTTGCCATCATCGGTGAGCACGGCATCAAGATGGGTTGATGGCAAAGCGCAGCGCAGGTCTCTTGATGTATCGCCGGCGACAGGGCCAACTTGAAGTTTTCCTGGTACACCCGGGCGGCCCTTTCTGGGCAAAAAAGGACCTCGGCGCCTGGTCGATTCCCAAGGGAGAACACCCCGAAACCGAGGATCCGCTGCAGGCTGCGATCCGTGAGTTTCAAGAGGAGACCGGCTTCACCGCCACCGGAGATTTTCTTGATCATTTTCTTCCTCTCGGAGAGCTACGCCAGTCTGGAGGCAAGGTTGTCTCTGCGTGGGCGTTTGCAGGAGATTGCGACCCTGGAGATCTCATGAGCAATCGTTGCCAGGTGGAGTGGCCTCCGCGTTCCGGGCGAAGCATCGAGATTCCAGAAGTGGATCGGGCCGATTGGTTCTCGCTCAGTTCTGCTCGAGAGTGGATTTTGAAGGGTCAGATGCCGTTTCTCGATCGATTTGCCGCCATGTTTCCTGGGCATGATCGGCGCCTCTGCTGAGGAGCCTCGCTATGCGACTATTTGTTGGTATTCCGCTACCGGACCTGCTAATCGACGATCTATTGGCGATCTCCCTGCGGCTGCAGTCGAGCGGAGACGGCCTGCGCTGGTCAGCGCCCGAGTCCTGGCATATCACTCTCCAATTTCTGGGGACCACGAGTTCAGATCAATACGAATGTATTGTCGAGCAACTCCACGCGCTGCGGGCATCCTCCGTTTCCATCCACGTGAACGTGCTGGGTTTCTTTGACCGGGTTGGCATTTTTTTCGCCGGCTTCGAACTCACGCCCAAGTTGCTGGGCCTTCAAGAGGCAGTTACGGCGGCGACGAGCCCTTGTGGGTTCATTCCAGATACTCGGCCTTACCACCCTCACGTGACCCTCGCGCGTACCAAGGGCAAAGGTCGAGCAAATTCGCTCGGCGAGCTGAAGGCGAGAATGCCTCGTCAGCCGTTATCGCGGAAGTTTGTCGCGGATACGCTTGCGCTTTATGAAAGCGTGACCGGACCCGGCGGGTCCCGCTACACCGTGCTCCATCACTTCCGGCTGGGTTCTCCACCGGCGGGTTCAGAAAAGCCTTAAGGCACGGTGACTGGGCCTCCCCCGTCTAATTCGGGCCACGTATGCCAGTGCGAACGTCGAGCACCCGTCCCTTCCTGGGGAGACTAGTTAAAGACTGGGAGACGCCCACCAGTTTTCGATGAAAATTTCATCCACAGGAAATCCCGGAAAATTTTAAGGAACCAAGCCTCCGTCTATAACGTAAGATCTTCAAGAGCTATCCAGGCCTCTTTCCTGTGGTATAACCACAGGAAGTTTAGAAGCACAGGAGACGGAAAATGGCGGAAGCGAAACTCGACCTGCTGCAGGGAACCCTCGACGTAATGGTTCTGCAGACGTTAACTTCCATGGGCGCCATGCACGGATACGGCATCGCGCGGCGCATCGAGCAAGTAAGCAGTGACGAGATTCTGCTCAACCAGGGAACGATCTATGCGTCCCTCGTTCGTCTGCAGCAGCGCGGCTGGATCGCCGCCGAGTGGGGCACATCCGACAACAATCGCAAGGCAAAGTACTACACGATCACTCGCGCCGGCCGAAAGCAACTGGCGGAAGATACGGCTCACTGGCAACGCTTAACGCGGGTCATGGGTCGAGTGATGGCGATGCAAACAGAAGGGGAACAGTGATGGACGCACTGCGGGAACTTCTTCAACGACTGCTCTCTTTCCTGCAAAGAGAACGGAGAGATGCGGACCTCGAAACCGAGGTGGCCGCGCACCTTGATCTGGCGATCGAAGACAACCTGCGGCAGGGCATGCCTGCGGAGGAGGCGCGCCGCCAGGCGATGATCCGCTTCGGAGGAGTGACCCAGGCCAAGGAGCAACAGCGAGCCGCGCGTGGTCTGCCGGGGCTTGATGTGTTGCTGCAGGATCTGCGGTTCACCCTGCGCACCCTGTCTCGCGATCGTGGTTTCACTGTGATCGCCGTGTTGATTCTCGGACTGGGGATCGGGGCAAACATCGCTGTCTTCAGCGTGGTAAACACCATTCTGCTTAGGCCGTTGCCCTTTCGCGATCCACAACGGCTGGTGCGCATCCTGTCGAAGAAGACCACCGGCGGAGAGTCGAGCGCAACTTATTCCGCGGATGCAACAGAGGAGTTTCAGAGGCGAAACACCTCGTTCCAGGCCGTGTCGGGTTACTTCGCCTTCTCCGGAAGCGACAATCTCAAACTCATTGGCGCCGGACAGCCAATTCCCATAACAGGTCTTTCGGTATCCGGGAATTTCTTTGAAACGTTAAGCGTGCGGCCAATGTTGGGCAGACTCTTCCTTCCAGGAGAATCCGTGCGCAATGGCCGGCCGGTCGCACTGCTGAGCTATGCCTTCTGGAAGCGGCAGTATGGAGCGAATCCCGCGATTGTTGGACAAACGATCGATTTGAACTCGACGCAAGTCACTGTGATCGGCGTCTTACCCGATACGTTTGACTTCGGGTCGATCTTTGCGCCCGGTTCCAAGGTGGATCTCTACTATCCGGTCATCATGGATGATATTCGTGACGAGGGAAACACCATGGCTCTTTTCGGGCGTTTAAAGCCCGGAGTGAGCCTGCCACAGGCCCAGGCGGAGGCCGATCTGATCTTTCCCAGTCTTCTTTTCAGCGTGAAACATCCGGAGTATGGAGCGGGCTACACGGGCCGGCTGCTCGGCTTGAAGGACTACGTAAGCGGTAAATTGCGACAGTCACTGATCGTCTTGTGGTGCGCCGTCGGCATGATCCTCCTCATCGTCTGCGTAAACCTTTCGAACCTCTTGCTGGCTCGGGGAGCGGCACGCAGCAAGGAGTTTGCCATGCGTACCGCTCTAGGCGCCGGCCGCGGCAGGCTCGTGCGTCAGTTGCTTACCGAGAGCCTGGTCCTTTCCGGTATGGGGGCGATTCTTGGCCTGGCAATTGCCTTCGCCATTGTTACCTACCTTGCCCACCAGGAATCCATCGCATTGCCGCTGCTGAGTAGTGTGCGGGTGGACGAGGCTACGCTGGGCTGGACGCTGCTCGTCGCGCTCCTTGCGGCGGTTCTTTTCGGGCTTGCGCCGGGGCTCAGAATATCCGGCGGCAACTTGCAGGAAGCTCTCAAGGACTCTGGCCATGGGACGAGCGACGGGAAAAGACACGAGACGATGCGCTCGATCCTGATCGTTTCAGAGATCGCGCTGGCGTGTGTGCTGTTGGTCGGCGCAGGCCTGCTGTTGCGAAGCTTTCTGCGTATCCTCGATGTTGACCTGGGCTTTGAGCCAAGCCGTGCCGCGTCTGTCAGCCTGGATTACGACGACGGCGGCGATGCAGCGAAGAGAGGCGCTATCTGGCAGGAGGCGCTGCGCCGGGTGGAGGCAATTCCTGGCGTCGAGACAGCCGGCATCACAGATAACCTCCCCATGAGCCGCAACCGAAGCTGGGGTATTCAGGCGAAGGGTAAAGATTATCGCAAGGGTGAGTTGGAAGACACTTTTGTTTACATTGTCTCTCCTGGTTATCTCAACGCCATGGGGATGCACCTTGTGAAAGGCCGCGACATTCGCTGGGACGACAACGATAAGAAAACAGGCGTCGTGATCATTAACGAAACCGTGGCGCGACGCCTCTGGCCGGGCCAGGACCCCATCGGTCGCATGGCGCAAGCCAGTGGTACGGATGTTCGCGTGATTGGTGTGGTTGCCGATGTGCATGAGAGCAGCGTAGAAGGCAATGCCGGCTGGCAGATGTATTTGCCTGCAACCTCACCGCAATTCGGCCCGGAAGGCGCGCTGTTGGTCGTGCGCACCAGGCTGCATCCGGCCGCGCTGGCCTCGCAGGTGACAAGCACGCTGCGGCAACTCAATCCTGGTCAGCCCGCGACAGAATTCCGTCCGATACAGAGCCTGGTGGACCATGTGGTTTCACCGCGTCGCTTTTTCGTGCTGCTGGTGAGCGTATTTGCTGGGCTTGGCATGCTGTTGGCCGGGCTCGGTATCTATGGCGTGATCTCGTATTCCGTGACGCAGCAGACGCAGGAGATCGGCATTCGCATGGCCCTGGGCGCAACGCAAGCTCGCGTGCAGCTCACGGTGATCGTCCGAACCCTGCGGCTGGTGCTGATCGGGATTGCCATCGGGACGGTCGCGTCCTTCATGACCGCGGGGCTCATTGCCTCGCTTTTGTATGGAACGGCTGCAACCGATCTGGCGACGTTTGTCGGCATGAGCTTCTTGTTGACCGCGGTAGGTTTGCTGGCTGGGTATATCCCGGCTTGGCGCGCATCGCGCATCCATCCAATGGTTGCTTTGCGTAGCAGCTAGAACAATCTGTCGTCGTTGCAAATAGAAAAGGAAAGCGCGGTGGCTCGCGGCGCAATCAATCTACGGGTGCCATGTGTCCAGCTTAGAGCAGAACCAGCATAGGTGTGCCCGGTCGAAGTCGGGGAAGTTGGATTTTTCTTGATGAAAAATCCAGTCAAGCGCACTTGCCGCTGGGTACGGTTGTGCTGGTTCTGCTCCAGCGTGTGGGAAATCCGGGGTCCTTGACGGTGCTTTTCCGTCAAGGGTGGGTAGCCACAAATCTCATCGTTACAAATCTCAACCAACAAGGTCGTGGTACCCCACCCTTCGCAGAAAAAGCGAAGGATGGGGTACCCGCAGGTTGTCGCGCTCTCTAGGTAGGGCACGGCCTTTAGGCCGTGCCAATAAGTCACCCATCATAAAAGGGCTGTTGAGCAGAACCAGCACAACAGTACCCGACCGTCGACAGGGTACACCTACGCTGGTTCCACTCTAGAACCGCCCATCCAACTTTGGATACCAGGTGAGCTGAAAAGTAGTGCTTGTATCGGACTGCTGCCCCGGCTTGTAAACCGGAATCAGCCAGCGCTCGTACTGAAAATTCGCCTTTAGTTCAAGGTCCTGAGTTAAGCGCTTGGTCACGTTGAAACTGATGTCGTGCTGCGTGGTGCCACCGGGGATGAAGTCCTTAGCGGCCTTCGCATTACGGTACGAAACCTGCACCCACTCGCGCGGACTGAGATGGTAGGTGAGCCACGCCTGGCCGCCCTTGCCTTCGCGGCCAATCGGATCACCGATCAGCAAGCCGTTGTTGGTATATCCGTTGCGCTGCACGACCTCGATATACATGTCCTGCCCGTAGTTGCTCAAGCCTGTATTCGGATCGGTGGACGCAGCTTCGACGCGCAGGTCAAGTTTCGGTGCGCCAGGAACATGAGACAGGTAGATACCGGGGCGTATCGCGGCGTGGCGCGGCGCCGTGATAGGGAAGACGTCGTCGTGTACTTCAGAATCGTTGTACAACGTGAGCCAGTGGCGGAAATAAGGCAGGCGCCAGGAAAAGTCGAACGCGCTGAAACGCGCCCCTGGATCTTTGCGAGAGAATTTCTCTCCACCGTTGGTATCGCTGATGCTGTAGAAGCTGCGCCAGAACGTACCCAGGGTAACCGGTTCGTGGCCCTTGCCTCCCCAGATCACGGTGCGTTCGAAGCCGATTTCCACGTTAGGCGTCGGCTTGAAAGAGATTTTCTCGGCGTGCGTCCATGGACTGACGGGAGCATTATGCCCCTTGAGCGGTCCTACAAAAAAGTCGTACCGGATCAGCCCTGCGACGCGGGAGATATAGGGAATGTAGAGAGGTTCCACGCGATTGATGCGGAAACTCCAGACATTTTCGGCATTGTTGCTCCAGGCCTGGCCGCCACCCACGGCTGGCCCGTACCAGTTGTCCATTTTGCCAAACGAGACTTCATGGCCGATGATGTGGGCTGAAACGTAACCCTCCAGGACCGTAAAGTTGTTTACCGCAGGAACCGGGCCAAGAGGGATGGTGGTATTGCCGGGCAACGGCACCGAGCTGAATGTGGCGAAGTCGTCGATGGTGGCCAGTGTCTCCGCAAGAGCCAGCGGATAGCCCTCCCACGACGGTGCGTGCTGAAATTCTCCCCGGAAGTAGGTGGAAAACATGCCGTAGTGGGCGCGCGCGCTGAAACCCGTATAGCTGTTGAAGCCAGAGGCGTAAGGGCGGCCGAAGTCGTTGATGTCCGTCTGGCCAAGGTGAAAGCTGTCGCGCAAAGGCGTGCCGGTGATCCCCAGCACGCCTTGGTACAGGGAATCAAGACCCACCCGGCCGAACTTCTGATCGAGTGGCGCGCGCACATCGGGGGCCAGCTCTTTTTCGAGTGCAGCGTAAATCTCGATCGCCTCGTCATTGTTGCTGCTGGTAATTCGGTCAGAGCTTTCGTCAAGCATGTGGGCAACGCTCAGGCGCGTCCATGGACGGATACTGACGAACACGGTATCGACAAAACCCATTCCGTAGAGACGTAAAACCGCCGGGTAGATCCAGCTATCCAGCGGAATGTAGGTGGAACTCATCCGGCCGACGGATTTGAGCGGCTCATTTTGTGCGAAGTGAATCGCCTCACGCGGGGCAGGTAACCCGCCGGAAGGCGCCGGGACAGTTGCAGGAGTCTGCTGCGGCGCCGACTCGGCTTGTGTCGTTTTTGCCTGATCTAAAGCGGGAAGGGTTGCCGCACTCAAGATTCCGGGGGTAAGCAGGCCCATCACGCACAGAACAGCAAGAAATTCCACTTAAACCTCAGAGATAAACGGGGCTGAAGCCGGGCACAGCCAGTGGCGGCGGCAAATACCAGGCAGAGAAATGCGATGAGGGTGGTTCACCTGTGTTCAAGCTAACGAAACCGGGAGCCACGGTCAATCGTTTCAGAAGGGCATGAAGCGCGAAGATAACTGCCTTAGTCTGGCTGGACGGCGCGGCTAAGGCAGTGCTTTATTGGCCGCTTTGACGGCGGTGTCGAGTTCGAGCGAAAACTGTTGCTCGAGTCGAACCCTCCAGCCGGCAGGAAAAAGCTTTCTCGTGGCGAGGTATTGCTCCATATGGCTCAGCGGATCGGGATGTTTGCTTTTGGTTTTTGCGGGGACCCGATAGGTCGTGCCCTCAACCAGTGCGGGACCATCACCGCGCCGCACGCGTGCCAGACTTTCATGGGAAACCCGGTAAACAGCGACCACATCGCTGCCATCCACCGTAATGCGTGGTACGGCTTTATCCTGCGCCTTGAGAGTAACGCCCAGGTCGCCCCTATTCTCCGCGACCGCGGCTCCCGCGCGATTGTTTTCCACCACAAAAATAATGGGTAGTTTCTTGCCGGCGGCATGTGCGAGCACCTCATTCCAGTAGCTCATGGTCGCCGTCTTAGCGTCGGTAAAAACCACGACAACGTTGCCGCTTTTTTTCCTCTTGTTCGTGGTCGCTACACTCGTGGCTACATCGAGCTGTTCTTCTGCTGTCGCAGCCGGTGCGCTCGTTTTGCGCGCATAGATCTGGCAAATGAGATCGCTGAGAGCGACACCCTTAACCAGCGTGGCGATACCCAGGCCCGCGTTTCCATTGTGCGTCGCAAGCGTGACAGTGTCTGCCGGGCCAAGATCGATAGCGCATCCGACGGCGATCGCTTCGTGACCAGAGCACGCCGCGAACAGACGGGCTGCTCCATTTTGTTTGCGTAGCCGGCGTGCGCGTTCACTCAGCAGCCGGCATCGCAGCATCGTGGCATACAGTTGCTGCAGTTTTGCATTGCTGATTAAAGCTCCACTGTCGAGGGATCCACCGTCGAGGGATCCATTGTCCAGGGATCCATTGCCCAGGGAACCATTGCCCAGGGAACCACCGGCCAAAGCTTCTGCTTCTGACTTCTTTTGCTTACCAGCCATAGTTACGGTCTCTCGCGCGAAACTGCTTTAGCGGTTGTGGAAAGCTTCCCGAAGTTTCCACAGAAGTGTGAAAAAGCCTGTGCATTTCCGGGCCCGGCAGGTCGCGCAACACTTGAAACAACGAGGGTTTTAGCACTCTGCACTGCTTTCGATGCTGCTTGCTTAAGTGGAGTAATCGGAGTTGATGCGCACATACTCCGCGGTCAGATCCGTGGTCCAAAATCGGCACGAGCCGGGTCCAAGACCGAGATCGACGTGGACGGTCAGATTGCGTTGTTTCAGGTAGTCGTGTGCAGCGCTCTCGTCGAACAAGGGTGAGATGCCGCCTTTGCTGCAGATCTCGAACTCGCCGAACTTAATGTCGATCCGCGCGGGATCGATCGCCACGCCCGCGTAGCCGATGGCCGCCACGATACGGCCCCAATTGGGGTCGCACCCCGCCCACGCTGTCTTCACCAGGGGCGAATGGGCAATGGAGCGGGCAACGCGCAGCGCGTCGGCGTCGGTGAGTGCCCCGCCAATGACTAGTTCAACCACGTGCTGAATACCTTCGCCATCTTCCACAATTTGTTTCGCCAGCGAGAGGCAGATGCTTTCGAGCGCTCCAGAAAACAACGCGGTCACCGGGTCTTCGCTCGTACCCGCCTTGGCGTGCGAGTGGCCTGGGATCTCCACTCCGCTCGCACCGCTCGCGAGCAGCAGAACCGTGTCATTGGTCGAGGTATCGCCGTCGATCGAAATGCGGTTGAAACTCTTCTCCACCGAGTGGTACAGCAAGTCTGAGGCGGCGTCCGGGGTGAGCACGGCATCGGTGAATAGATAAACCAGCATGGTGGCATGGGGAGCCGCGGGTTGCAGTTGCGGATGAATCATACCCGCGCCCTTGGCGATGCCGGCGAGACGCACCGTAACGCCTTGCACCTCAAAATGAGCTGTAGCCAGTTTGGGCCTGGTATCCGTCGTCATGATGGCGTTGGCCATCTGTTGCAGGTGCTCGGCGGAGGAACCCTGTGCAGCATGTACGGCGGGCAGCGCAGCGGTCAACTTTTCCACCGGGAGCAGGACGCCAATGATGCCGGTGGACGAGGGCAAAACTTCATGAGGTTCGCAACCGAACACGGCTGCGGCGCTGGCGCAGGAGTGCTGCGCGGCGGCGATCCCGGCCTCGCCAGTGGCACAATTGGCATTGCCGGCGTTTACCATCACCACTCTCACCCGTTGCCGGCTTCGCTCCAAATGACGCTGGCCAACAATCAGCGGCGCTGCAATCACTTTATTGCTGGTGAACATCGCGGCAGCCGTCGCCGGCTGCGTCGCGAACGCGCAGGCAAGATCAGGCCTGCCGCTGGCTTTGATACCGGCACGTACCGCGGCAAAAGAAAAACCGCGAGGAATTTGCTCATCAGTCAAGGAGGGTGTGGGCAAAGGGGACGTTGGCAAAGAGGGCGTTGGGGAAGGCGGAGACGTAGAAACCATGTCGTGTTTACTCTATCAAGAGTGGGGACGTCATTTCACCATGCGCGCCGAGATTCGTCAGGATGAGATTCGTCAGGAGATGGGGTCCAAAAAACGAAGGGGAGCAGGAAATCCGATAAATCCGACAACGGTGGGTGAAGAGCCGGGATTTTGCCGCAGCTCTTCAAAGCGCGGAATGAGGACACACCCGACCGGTCACAGGATTAAAGCATTTTCGCAATGACTGTGGTCCGGTAAGAGCAGCGAGGTGTGGTTTTCTTTGAGAGAAAACCACGTAAAGGCCGGTAGCTCAGCTCGCTGCGGCGAAGTTAGCTCGCTGCGGCGAGGCCGGTCTACACCAATTGCGAAAATGCTATAGCCAGAAATCTGAGGATAATGCATGCAGCATGAAGGAAAGTCATTTCAGGCGCCGGCTGAATTTTTAAGCATGCGCCATGTCGACGTGGCGCGGGGCGAGAAGGTTGTGCTCAAAGACATAAACCTCGACATCGCGAGGGGCGAGCACATCGCGATTCTGGGCCCGAACGGTTGCGGTAAATCGACACTGATCAAAGCGATGATGGGCGAATGCTACCCGATCGTGCGCCCTGGTATGTCACTCAAAGTCTATGGACGCGACCGGTGGGATCTGAATGAACTACGCAAGCATCTCGGCATCGTAGCGCCGGAACTGCCCGGCGAACGGACGGCCGTAACCCGGGGTCTGGACGCTGTAGTGAGTGGCTTCTTTGCAAGTTCCACATTATGGCCCAATCACGGCGTGACCAAAGCCATGCGAGCCAGCGGCATGGAGGCGCTCGCACTCATGGGCGCAGAGTATCTTCGCGACCGATTGGTTGGAGAAATGTCTGCCGGCGAGAAGCGCCGAGTCATGATCGCGCGGTCGCTCGTGCATGAGCCGGAAATGCTGCTGCTCGATGAGCCAACCAATGCGCTTGATCTCGCGGCCCAGCGCGAACTGCGCGAAATTCTGCGCAGCGTAGCTGCCGGTTCCGCAACCCGGCGCGGCACTGGCATCATCATGGTGACGCATCACCTGGCCGATATTCTGCCGGAAATGGATCGCGTGGTCATGATGCGTAGCGGCCGCATCGTTGGTGACGGCCCCAAGCACACACTCCTCACTGCTGCCAGACTGCGGGAACTCTTCGGTGTTCCTCTCGAATTGACCGCACGCGACGGTTATTGGCATTCCTGGTGAGGACTTTGCCATGTCACCAAATGGTGCTCTTGACCTCACCCCGGCCATCGGTCTAATTTATGGCTACACGGGAAAGGAGGATGATCCAACGAATGAAAAATTCTGATGGTAGTTGTAGTGCAACACGTGAGGTGGCTGGGGCTTAAAGCGTCCCATCCTGCTGGCGCTTTCAAGCCAGTCCAACCCAGTCACTGATTCCAGAGGGGGCTGCAAATCCAGCCCCCTTGGAATTGACATCCCCGCCGCAGCATCTCCCTCTTCACAATCAATACCCATGGCGTCTTTCTGCGCGAAGCGGACATGAACGGCGCCCTGCCATGCTTTTTTCTCCCGAATTCGATCCGCGGGAGCGCAGAATTGTCGAAATCGAAGGCTCGATACCCGGTGTCGTTTGACAGCCGAAACAGCGCTGTGGTCCACTCAGAGGTCGCATCTTTTAGAACAAACATTAGAAACTAAAGGGCGGGAGAACTTGGCGAGCGAACGGATTGGCATCATCATGCACGGCATTACGGGAAGGATGGGCTACAACCAGCATCTGGTCCGCTCCATCGTGGCCATTCGCGATCAAGGAGGCGTCACGCTTTCGAACGGAGACAGGATCATGCCTGATCCAGTTCTTGTGGGCCGTAATCTCGAGAAGGTATCTGCCCTGGCAGCGAAACACGGGATCAAGCGTGTGGCCAAAGATATTGCGTCGGCCCTCGCAAACCCGGACGACACCATCTTTTTCGACGCTGGTTCCACGCAGATGCGCGTGCCCGTACTGACCCAGGCCATCGAAGCGGGCAAGCACGTCTATTGCGAGAAGCCCCTTTCTGAAACGCTGGAGGAGTCACTCGCGCTGGTCCGCCTGGCGAAGGCGCGCGGCGTGAAAAGCGGCGTGGTGCAAGACAAGCTGTATTTGCCAGGCTTGCGCAAGTTGCGCCTGCTCAAGGACTCCGGCTTTTTCGGCCGCATCCTTTCCGTGCGCGGCGAGTTCGGCTACTGGGTATTTGAAGGTGACCTGCAGCCGACGCAGCGGCCCTCCTGGAATTACCGTAAGGCGGACGGCGGAGGCATCATTCTCGACATGCTGCCGCACTGGCGCTACGTGCTGGACGATCTGTTCGGTGCGGTGCAATCGGTGAGCTGCATCGGCGCAACGCACATCACCGAGCGCGTAGATGAGCGTGGATCCACCTACAAGGCCGATGCGGATGATGCCGCCTACGCCACGTTTCAGCTCGAAGGCGGCATCATCGCCCAAATCAATTCTTCCTGGGCGGTGCGTGTGCGACGCGATGACCTGGTAACGTTCCAGGTGGACGGCACGCATGGTTCCGCAGTGGCCGGCTTGACCGGTTGTTATACCCAGCATCGTGTGAATACGCCGCGGCCGCTATGGAACCCTGACGTCCCTCAGACCATGCGCTTTCCGGAGCAATGGGAAGAGGTGCCTGACACCCAGGTCTACGAAAATGGCTTCAAGCTGCAATGGGAAGACTTTATTCGTCACGTCGTCGAGAACAAACCCTGGAATCGCGACCTGCTCGAAGGCGCGAAGGGGGTGCAGCTTGCCGAGCTCGGGCTAAAGAGCTGGTCTGAGCGGCGTTGGGTCGATGTGCCTGCATTGTCTGTCTGAAGCTGCGACTTTGCGAACGAGCTTCCTCGCCGCAGCGAGCTTCCTCGCCGCAGCGAGCTTAACAGTGAGAGCGGGGGAACTATGTCATTCGAATCGAGAAACCCAACCACCGGCGAATTGCTCCACACCTATCCGGAGCACAGCGCCCACGAGGTCGACCGGCGCGTGCAGAGCGCATTTGCTTGCTGGAAGAAGTGGTCGCGGGCTCCGTTGGCTGAGCGCACGGCCTTTCTTACGCGCCTCGCCGATCTGCTGGAAGCTCGCGTAGAGGACTACGCGCGGCTCATTACCCTGGAGATGGGCAAGCCGATCGGTGAAGCACGCGGCGAAGTAAAGAAGGCAGCCTTTGGCGCGCGGCACTTTGCCACGGAGGGCGCCGCTTACATTGCGCCGCAACCGATTGCTGGGACGCCCAGCCGCATCGTGTACGAGTCGCTTGGCCCTGTTCTGGCGATCATGCCCTGGAATCTTCCTTTCTGGCAGGTGCTTCGTTTCTTCATCCCGGCGGCGCTGGTGGGTAACACCGTAGTGGTCAAACACGCCGAGACGGTGCAGGGCTGCGCACTGGCGATTGAGACATTAGTGCACGACGCAGGCGGCCCCGCTGGGCTCTATGTCAATCTATCGGTACAGCGTAGCGCGGTGGCAGCGCTGATCGCGGACGCTCGCATCCGTGCAGTGACGGTTACGGGCAGCGTACAGGCTGGTCGTGCCGTAGCCCAGCAGGCGGGTTTGTGCGGTAAGAAGGTGGTCCTGGAGCTGGGTGGCTCCGATCCTTTCGTTGTGTTGGAAGATGCGGATGTGGCGAAGGCTGTGCAGTTGGGTGTGGTTTCGCGCTACTCCAACAACGCCCAGAGCTGCATCGCGGCTAAGCGATTTCTAATTGCGAAACCCATCGCCAAATCGTTTATCGAGAGCTTTGTCGAGCAGGCCTCTGCGCTGAAGGTAGGCGATCCACTTTTGGAAGACACCAAGCTGGGACCGCAGGCGCGCGCGGACCTGCGCGCGGCCACTGAACGCCAGGTGTCAGACGCCATCGCGGCCGGGGGACGCGTGCTGACGGGCGGCAAAGCGATCGATGGGCCAGGCTATTTCTATCCGCCGACTGTCCTGATCGATGTGCCGCACGATGCCCGCGTAGCGCGGGAGGAGTTCTTCGGTCCCGTCGCACTTTTCTACACGTTCGAGACGGAAGAAGATGCGATACGCCTGGCGAACGACACAGACTTTGGTTTAGGCGCCGCCGTCTGGAGTAAGGATCCTGCGCGCGCAAACTCGGTCGCAAGTCAACTCGAAGCCGGCGCGGTTTTTATCAATGACTTTGTGCGTTCTGACCCCCGCGCGCCGTTCGGAGGAGTCAAGGCGTCTGGCGTGGGCAGGGAACTGGGCGAACTTGGCGCTCGCGAGCTAACCAATGCGAAGCTTGTCTGGGAGCCGGCCTGACTTGGGTAGGGCGTGGCTACCTCGCCTTTCGTAGAACTCGGCTCTTTCCCTCAGCGATTGCCTTGTGTATTCAGTATTGATTCCGGGACTAAGGACCTCTCGTTACACACGCCAAGCCTTTCATAGAACTCGGCTCTTTCCCTCAGCGATTGCCGTGTGTACTCAGTATTGATTCTGAGGACTAAAGACTTCTCGTTACACACGCCAAGTCCTCGCGCGGAAACGGCTCTTTACGAAGGGCACGGCTTCAGCCGTGCCATAAAGCCGATGCTCACCGAGCGGCTTTAGCCGCTGAGGTACGGTTTTTCCTTCGCCTAAATTGAAACCCTGAAGAAGCACCTACCTCAGGGGCTAAACAGGTTGCGGAGAAACTCAAGTCTTTGAAGGGTACGGGCTTTTAGCCCGTACGTAACTCCATTGCAATGAATCCGGCTTTAGCCGCTGAGGGAGCGATTTCTCCCTCGCAGGGACTTTTTCCGCAGCCTGTAAAGCCCTCGCAAAGGCAAGTAATTATTGGCACGGCCTTCAGGCCGTGCCACAACACGCCATGCCCCACTGAAATCGACTGGCGCCGAGGAGCCGGTAGCCCGCTCACATCGAAGGCAATAAAAAAAGGCAGTCGAGGTGCTTACAAGCACCTCGACTGCCCTGGTATTCAACCACCTTATCTACGCCTTGGTAGCAGTGAATGTCGCCGGGCCGTACTCACCCAGGCGAACATCTCCCGTCAACTGATTCCCACTCATGACCCCGGTGAACGCGAAGTGAATTTGATATCCGTTTGCGGGCATGACGCTGGTCAGCTTGACGTGATCGGCTTCCACGCTTCCCTTTAGATTTGCGTTGAAGATCTCACCCTTCTGCTCGCCAGACAGCGTCTTGCCATCTTGTTTCAGGATGAATGTCTGCTTACCCTCACCCCGAACGTAATGAATCGTAACGTCCCAGGCGCCCGCGACATCGGCCGTCGGTCCCGTGTACACCGGAGGATTCTCATAGTGGCCCGGGTTTCGCATGTATTTAGAAACAGTTTCGGCGACAATCTTGTAGTCCCCGGGTTGCATCATGTACGGCATGATGTCCAGGGTAGAAGCCATCTTGTCGGGACGGCTGCCCGAACCGCCGGCAACCTCGATACGAGGAGTACCTTTATCCAGCTTCTCGATCAACTCGGCGCCCGTAATGCCCACCTTCGCCGCATCCCAACGAATCGTCAACACAGGTGCACGATTCGATAGATCTTCATCGGGTCCGTTGATCTCCGTCGTGACGGAAGGAATATCCTTGACTGCGGCGACGATGTACTCGTCCCATTCCCGCCACTGCTTTTGTTCCGCCTCGTGGTCGCGCTTGTACCATTGGCGCACCGCGGCCAGCATACCCATCGCCTCTTCCTTGCCGACTTTGAGCGCACGTCCCCAGTTATGATGAGGTGCCGAATTCCAAAAGGCCGCCGCACACAAATCCTTAGGACCAAGCAGCACACCAGCCGTCTGTGGCCCGCGCATGCACTTGCCGCCCGAGTAGCCTACAAACGTCGCGCCCGCCGCGAGATGGATGTTGGGAACCCGAGGCTCCTCAGCAGCCGCATCCACAAACACGGGAATATTCTTTTCCTTCGCGATGGCGCATATCGTCTTGATCGAGAGCGGTTCCTGGAAAGCGCGCGGCTGGGAAAGCACGTAGATCATCGCAGTGTGCTCGCCAATCTTCGAACGCAGCTCATCATCCGTCTCAACTTCGATGATCTCGGGGCCAGACATGCGGACGCCAAAATCATAAGGATTGCGCGAGTGCTTCGGAATGATGACCTGACTTAACTTCTTCACGTAGGGCATGGCCTGGGCCCGCTCGACATCCGTACCGGTAATGCAGGCAACGGTGGCGGCGGCGATGGCGGCTTCGCAACCTGTGGTGACAATGGCGCTGGGCGCGCCCATGTGCGAGGCAATCTCCGCACCCACCGCAACCATCAGCTCGTCCATCCCCACGTAGTGGTGTGAGGCTTCGAACATTGCCTGCTTCACCTGGGGCAAGGACTGCGAACCCGAAATAACGGTGAAGGTGCCGCGCGCATTCACGATGGGCCGCACGCCGATGCGCGTGTAAATGTTGTCTGTGTCCGTGCCCGAGTCCACCACCTGATTTGTTGCGTCTGGCGCAATGACGGTAGCCGCGGAGGCCGAGAGAGGAGCGGCCACAGCCATAGCGGACAGCATGCCGGTTTGCTTCAAGAGATCTCGCCTGGTGACGAGCGTGCTGAAACCTTGCTTCTCTTGCGTATTCGACTGATTTTCCAAAGTAGTCTTCCTTTTTGCTGAAACGGTTAAGCCTTGTGGGTGAGTGCTTCGCGAATGCGGCTGCCGACTATCTGGTCTTCGCCGGGTTGCAGCATCCACACGCCGACCACCAGCGTGTTCGCGTCGGAAGGTATGCCCTGGTTCGGCTGTTGGCCGGTGTTGGGGTTGAGTTCAATGGAGGGCGTACCCTGGCGCAGAATTTTGACCACTTCCTTGGTCGTGACACCGCTTACCGAGGGATCAAAACGTATCAGCAGGTGAGGCACATGGTTGGCGATTTTAGGCACAACCGTCTCTGTTTTGACCGAGGGGATGCCCTTGACGGCCGCAGCAATCAAATCCGCCCGTTTCTGATAGTCGCCCTGCATGGACTCTTCGGTATGCGACAGAACCCAGTCGACCGCCGCCACCATGCCCACAACCTGCTCTTTGGCTACCTTCATTCCGCGGCCCACGCCGTCGCCCGGATTGTCGTTCTGCAGGGCCAGATCAATGAGGTGTTTCTTGCCCAACAGGAGTCCGGCATTCTGCGGTCCGCGTATGCCCTTGCCTCCGGAGAAGGCAACGAGGTCGAAGCCCATCCCGGTGTACTTCCAGAGGTTCGAGATAGGCGGCATATCCGCGGCCGCGTCCAGGTGGCAGGGAATATTGTGCTCATGCGCGATGCGTAGCCACTCTTCCCGGCCAATCTGCGCCGTGCCGGCTTCGCCGTCTTCCTCTTCCGCCGCATTGAAGAAATTGGTCATGATGGCGTTGCCGGCAGCACACGCCTTCTTGTAATCGTCCAGCGTCACCACCTCGGTGACCCGCGCCCCGGTGAGAAACATGGCGTGATCGTAACCGTAACGGTGTGCTTTCTGAACGATGACCTGGTTTTTCATGCCGTCGATCGCTTGCGGCATCGCCAGTGGCGAACAGTTGTTTGCGGACTGCAGACAGGCTGCGGTGGCGAGCGTAATCGCGCCCGACGCGCCCGACGTCACCAGTGCGCCTTCGCACTTCAGTTTTTGTGCGATATATTCACCCGATCGCACCTGCAGGTCATGCAACCGTACCGGGTGCAACGCAGCCTTTTGCACCGCCGCGAGTACCACCGGCGGCATGCAGGCAGCGGTGAACATGGTGTAGGTGCCGGCCGCATTGATAATGGTCGGTACCCCCAGCTTCGCGTAGTAATCGTCGCCTTCTGTATCGGCGGCGAGAGCTTTCGCCGAAGAGAACAGCGGCGCGACTCCAACACTGGCTGCGAGCGAACTACCCCAGCGGAAGAAACTTCTGCGAGAAAGGCCGCTTATTCCCGGTTCTTTGCGATCGGACATGGTGGGTGGTCTCCTGAAAGGTTGCGTAGCCTATTAAAGCATTTTCGCAATGACTCTGGCTGGTAAAGCATTTTCACAATGGTGCAAGGGAAGAATCTGCCCTGTACGCAGGTGTTCCGTCAAAGAACACCTGCACATAACCACTCCCACCCCATCACCGTATTTGTGAAAATGCTCTAAGACGAGCGAGGTGTGGTTTTCTTTGAGAGCGGCGCTTCCGCTCAGGCTTTGACCGATGCCAGTTGGCCGCAAGCGTCTCACAGGGTGAGACAGCGGGTGGCGCCTCGGCTCTGGAATCTTGGGTCTGAAATCTACGATCTGGAATCGACAATCTGCCGATCTACTTATACTCGCGAACCAGCTCAACCGCCACGCCGCCGATCGAATCTGTATCCATATAGTCGTACTGGCCGGAGCCTTTTTTGCCCACATCTCCCCAGGCTCCTGACTGCCACACGTGATAACCAAGCTTTTCGTAGTCAGCGACTGCTTTGTCCATGTCGTCCACCGGGATACCCAGGTGCTGAACGCCCTCGGTGTGTTTCTTGAGGAAGTCAGCGTAGATATTTGCCGGCGTCGCGGGCGGAATAAGCCACTCGTAGCTGAATTGGTCATAGTGTTGATACCCGACTTCAAAGGCAAGCGAGAGGGGTTGACCTCGATAGGTCAACTCCTGCGGCGGAGCGGCAGGTTCCATGCGAATCGCCGGGAAGCCCAGCTTCTGCCAATAGGCCGAAACAGGTGCGGAGTCGCGGATCACCATTCCGAGGTGCTCAACCACTCCTGGCGGCCCTGCTGGTGGCGCACCACCCGGCCAATACACTAGGCCCAGAACATACTTGCCCTGCGGTTCTGTATCGAAATAGGTGAAGGTGACGCGCTTGCCGTCCCGTTCGTAGCTGAGCTGCTGCAGCACGCCGACACCGAGGCTGTGCATGCGCTTGATCTCCTTGGCCATCTCCGCCTGGGAGGACACCTCATGCACGATCGAGAATATGCCGTCTCCGTGCTTGCTCAGAAAGCTGTTCCAGGTATCCAGTTGGCCCTCGGCCGGGCGAATCAGGTCGACGGTCAGATTCCCGAGGTGGCCCGTGACTTCCCAGGCCCACGTCTTGATGGGTTTTCCGCGATCCTGGCCAGTGACGACGACATCGGGGTATTCATGGACATCTGTCATACCCAGCGCAACCCAACCCTGTTCGGCGGAATCGATATTTTGCACCAGCCAGGTCACGCGGTTGACCGATTTGTAGTAGCTCGGCATTTCACCAAAGGCGGTGCCTGCCAGCAGGCAAGAGAGCGCAAAACAGCCGAATAGCTTCATGGGTATTCCATCCTCTTTGCCGACACGCATCTCTGAACCAGCATTTGAACCAGCACAACTGTACCCCGAGGCGACGACACCTGACTGGATTTTTTATCAGGAAATATCCAGCACTCCCCAATGCGGTCCAGCTACAGCTAGGTTGGCTCTCCTCTAAAATTACGTTGCTTCAGAGATCGACCCCGGTCCATACTGAATGGCGACATAGTAATGAATCGTTCCTAATTAATCAAACCTCATGGCTCAAACGACACGAGGAGAGACCGTCATGAAGCGGATACTCATCAAGCGGACATTCCTCCACCGGACCATCATCAACCGGAGCATGACAATAGGCGCGTTGCAATTGTGTACCGCCGCAAGCCTGTTGGGCCAGATGGCTGGAATGCCGCACCCTGATCCTTCTGCCGTGATTCCTGTCACCAAGCCGTCGAACGTGACCTTCACGAAAGACGTCGCGCCCATCCTGCAGCAGAACTGCCAAAGCTGTCATCGCCCGGGAGAGGGCGCGCCCTTCTCCATGATCACTTACGAAGATGCGCGGCCATGGGCTACGTTGATGAAGCAAATGGTGGTCACGCGCGCGATGCCGCCCTGGTTCGAAGATGGACACACCGAGAAGTTCGAAAATGATCGCCGCCTGACCCAGGCGCAAATCGACATGATCGCTGCCTGGGTAGACGCCGGCGCACCGAAGGGCGATCCGAAAGACATGCCTCCCGCACACGACTGGGTTGCGGGATGGACAATTCCCAAGCCGGACAAGATTTACCAGTTACCGCAACCGTTTCCGATACCGGCAACCGGCGTCCTGCAATACCAGTACGTCATCGTGCCTACCGGCTTCACCAAGGACACCTGGGTGCAGGACGTGGAGGCCGCACCGACCGATCGCTCCGTAGTGCATCACATCGTTGCCTATGTGCGCCGGCCCGGGTCAAACTACTTCAAGGGGATGCCGACGGAAACATTTTTTGAGGCGCCGCCCGCTAAGACCGGAGAAAAGGCAGCCAAGGACGACGTGCCCAGCGACTGGCTGGCCGGCTACGCACCAGGGCAGCCGCCGGATATGTTCGTACCAGGAGAGGCGAAGCTGATTCCCGCCGGGTCTGACATTGTGCTGGAATTGCACTATATGCCGGAAGGCAAAGCCACCACGGACCAGGCGAACCTGGGATTGGTATTGGCCAAAGACTCACCGAAAGATCGCGTCATGACCTTGCAGGCGTTGAATCAAGACATAAAGATTCCTGCCGGGGACCCCGACTACAAGGCGGAGGCTTCCTTCACTCTACAGCGCGAGGTAACTCTGCTGGGAATGCATCCCCACATGCACACGCGCGGCAAAAGTATGTCGTACCGCCTGGTATTTCCTAACGGCGAGACGCGCGACGTCCTGAATGTGCCGCACTACAACTGGCGCTGGCAGCTCTGGTACAACCTGGAGAAGCCCATCGTATTGCCTGCGGGCACGCGCATCGAGTGTACCGCTCACTATGACAATTCCGCGCAGAACCCTGACAACCCCGATCCAACTAAAACGATTACGTGGGGCCAGCAGAGTTTCGACGAAATGATGGTCTGCTTCTTCAACGTGGCCTTTCCCGCGGGCACGCCGTCGAAGGAGCTGTTGCCCGCTCCTAAAACAGAAACGGCCTCGCGCTAATGCATTTTCGCAATAGATGTAGAGCGGCCTCGCCGCAGCGAGCTAAGCTACCGGCCTTTACGTGGTTTTCTCTCAAGGAAAACCACACCTCGCCGCTCTTACCAGACCACAGTAATTGCGAAAATGCTTTAATGCGGCTAAGAATCCTCGCTGCGGCGAGGAACCTCGCCGTAACGAGCAGCCTCGCCGCAGCGAGCAGCCTCGCCGCAGCGAGCAATCGGTGTAGACCAAACCGTGCCGTTGGCGTTATGGTAGCGGCCATGCAAGTTATGGCAGTTCTGGCGATTCTAGCCATTTTGGCGCCCTGCCTTTCGGTCGCGCAAACAGTCGTCACGACGGTCCCCGTGGGCAATAAGCCCATCTGCGTGGCCGTGAACCCAGTCACCCGCAAGGTCTACGTCGTCAATAACATTGACAACTCGGTGACCATCCTGGACGGGGATGCTCACGTCCTCGCCACGGTGATCGTGGGCGATCGTCCCGAGGCCGTCGCCGTCAATCCGGTCACAAACAAGGCATACGTGACCAGCTCCGTCGCAAATGCTGTCGCGGTGATCGATGGATCAACCAATACCGTGAGCGGCACGATCCACGTTGGCAGTTATCCCCAGGGGCTGGCAGTGAACTCGGTGACCAACAAGATCTACGTGGCCAACAACTTTGGCAGCACCGTGACGATGATTGATGGCGTCAGTAATGAAACGCGCACTATCGCAGTAGGGCAGGGCCCGCGGCGCATCGCTCTCAACTCCGTGACCAACAAGGTCTATACCGTGAACTACGGCAGCCAGGACGTCACGGTGTTGGATGGAGCAACCGGGTCTATCTCTTCTGTCGCGATCGGCAAGCATCCCTGGGTGCTGGCCATAGACGAGACAGCAGACAAGATCTACGCGGTAAGCGAAGACAGCGCCAGCGTGACCATGATTGAGGGCAAGACCAACGCGGCGAAGACGGTCAAGGTGGGCGAGATTCCCGTTGCGGTCGAAGTGAATCCGGCAACCCAAAAAGTGTACGTGCTGAGCTATGGCGACGACACCATGGCCGTGATCGACGGTGTCTCGGGCGAGGTAAGCAAAACAATCAGCCTGCCTACGCACCCTCAGGCCCTCGCCATCGACCGGCAGAGCGATCAGGTCTACGTGGCGAATCAAAGAACTTCGAGCGTGACGGTCTTTGACGGCAAGACAAATCTACCTGTCGTGAAGCTGGATACCGGAGCCATTCCCTTCGCATTTGGGGTGGATCCTTCCACTCACAAGCTGTACGTCGCTAACTACAGCGGCAATAACGTAACGGTCATGCAAGGGCGGTGATGCGAGGGTGATGATCAAGTCGATTGCTTTATTCTCTCTATTGTTCTGTGCTGCGTCCGCGCCCATGCATGCTGCGGATACACCGGCGGCTTCGGTCAAATTCCGGGTTGTTGCCATTGCCGAAGATGTCAAGGGATCGCACAATGACTTTGCCCAGGCTGCCAAAGTGCGCCTGGATAAACTGGGAGCGGAGCACGGCTTTGCCGTCGACTACATCTCCAATCCTGACCAGATCAACGATGCCTTCCTGGCAAAATATCGGCTGTTCATCCAGTTGAACCATCCGCCGTACCGCTGGAATCCGGTAGCCAAAAAAGCCTTTGAGCGTTACATCACGCAAGGCAAAGGCGGCTGGGTCGGCTTTCATCATGCGGGGCTCTTGGGTAACTTTGACGGGTACAAAGTGTGGCCTTGGTACGCCCACTTTATGGGCGACGTTCGCATCACCAGCTACATCGCGCAATTCGCCGATGGGACGGTGAAGGTAGAGGATTCGAATCACCCAGTGATGAAAGGCCTTCCGCCGTCCTTCTCCATCGGTAAAGAAGAGTGGTACACGTGGAGCAGGTCGAATCGGGCGGATGTGCATGTACTAGCCAGTGTCGATGAGTCGACCTACCATCCAAAGACCATGATCACCATGGGCGACCATCCCGTCATCTGGACCAATCCCCACGTGAAGGCGCGGAATGTATACATCTTTATGGGCCACTATCCTGGCTTGTTGGATGATCCGAATTTTTCCCTGCTCTTTAACAACGCCGTGCTTTGGGGCGCCGGCCTGTGAGAAAGCTTCTTGTCGCGCTGACACTCTGTCTGGTGAGCATTGCCGGAGCGCAGGAAGTGAAGCGGCCGAAGGTGCTGATTCTCTATTCCTTGAACGTTGAGAACGATCACGTTCTTTTTGCCCTGGACGCCTTGCGCTACTTCTCAGAGCTCGGAAGAAAGCAAAACTTCGAGCTCCAGGCGTCGACCAACTGGGAAGAGCTCAACGATACGAACTTAAAGTCATACCAACTCGTGATTTGGCTGAACGAGTTCGCTCAGAACCAGGCCGAGCGCGAAGCGTTTGAAAAATACATGACCGGGGGAGGCGCATGGCTGGGTTTTCACGTCTCCGCCTATAACGACAAAAATACGAAATGGCCATGGTTCCTCACCTTTATCGGCGGAGGCGTGTTCGACAGCAATACCTGGCCTCCCGTACCTGCAAAGCTGATCGTGGACGATCGATCGAGTCCAATCACGAAGAATCTGCCCGAAACTTTTATCTCTCCCACCAACGAATGGTATCGCTGGAAGCCCAGTCCCCGCGCGAACAGCCACATCCACGTGCTGCTCACCCTGGATCCTGCCAACTATCCGCTAGGCATCGACGGCCTGCTGACGCAAGGAGACATCCCGGTGGTTTGGACCAACACGCAGTACAAGATGGTCTACATGAATATGGGGCACGGCGATAAGATCTTAACCAGCCCCACACAAAACACCCTCATACAGAACGCAACGGAATGGCTGCTGAATAAGCCGTGACCAGGCGTTCGATCCTGCTCTTGCTGGTATGGTCCGCGGCATGTCTGTGCCTGCATGCTGAAGTATGCAAAACCAATCCAACGCCATCGCGTTCTGACTGGCCGGTCTATGGGGGTCAGGTCGAGGGCGACCACTACTCGGCTCTGACACAAATCAATCGAAGCAACGTGCAACGCCTGCAGCAGGCGTGGAAGTTCGACGCCGCCGAGGAGGGTGGACTCGAGACCAGCCCTATCATCGTGGGGCACACACTCTTCGCGTATACGGCGACGCAGAAAGTAATCGCGCTCGACGCCGCCACGGGCAAGCTGCTGTGGAAGTTCGATTCCGGCGTGCACAGCAGTCAGCCGGCGCGCGGCCTTGCGTATTGGAGCGATGGCCATCGGGGACGCGTGCTCGCCGGCGTAATGAATTATCTCTATGCTCTCGACGCCGAGACCGGCAAACCCATTCCTTCGTTTGGCGAGCAGGGACGAATCGATCTCCGCAAAGGTCTGCGCGGGGACTATCTTCTTCAGTCGGTAGCGCTCACCAGCCCCGGAATTATTTACCAGGATTCGATCATCGTGGGCGGCCGCAACCCGGAAACCTATCCTTCTCCTCCAGGTGACATTCGCGCATTCGACGTGCGTACGGGCGCCCTGCGCTGGAGTTTCCACACGATTCCGCAACCCGGCGAGTTCGGCTATGAAACCTGGCCGGCCGATGCATGGAAAACCGCGGGAGCGGCCAACAACTGGGCGGGCATGGCGCTCGATGAAAAGCGGGGCATCGTCTATGTTCCGACGGGTTCGGCGGTCTTCGATTTCTATGGAGCCGATCGTGTGGGCGACGACTTGTTTGCCGACACCTTGTTGGCGCTCGACGCCAAGACGGGAAAGCGCATCTGGCACTTTCAAGGGGTACACCACGACATCTGGGATCGCGACTTTCCTTCGCCTCCCGCGCTTTTGTCGGTAAAACACAATGGCGGTTGCGTGGATGCCGTCGCCCAGATCACCAAGCAAGGCTTTCTTTATCTCTTTGATCGCTCGAGCGGCAAGCCTCTTTTTCCTATTGAAGAGAAACCCTACCCCGCCAGTGATGTGCCGGGAGAAGTGGCCGCACGTACTCAACCCTCGCCCACCCTGCCGGTTCCGTTTACGCGGCAGATTCTTGCGCAGGACCTGCTCACGACACGCACGCCGGAAGCGCACGCAAAGGCATTGCAGGAGTTTGCGACGTTTCGCAGCGGTGAACAGTTCCTGCCAATCGGCCTGAACCAGGAAACGGTAGTCTTTCCCTGTTTTCTCGGCGGCGCGGAGTGGGGTGGTCCCGCCGTCGATCGCACACGCGGCGTGATCTATGTAAACGCCAACGAAGCAGCCTGTGTCCTTGCGCTGGCTGAGAACAAGCCGGGCGGCAGCACCGGCGCCCGAATCTACCACAATCAATGCAGTCTCTGTCATGGCAAGGATCTGGAAGGTGCGGCGGGATATCCTTCGCTGACGGATGTAGGCAAGCGTCTCTCTGTGGAACAGATATCCGCCAGAATCGCCCAGGGCGGAGGCCGTATGCCCGCGTTTCCCAATCTTCGCGACGCGCATCTGCAGGCTTTGATTGAGTTCCTGATAAAGCCACCGGTCCCGGGCGCTCCGGCAGCGACGGATCCCGATGAAGGCGGCATCTATTCGGCCGCCGCGGACGGCGCCACCATGAAGTATGAGGTTACGGGTTCACGGGACTTTCTCGACGCCGAAGGCTACCCGGCGATTACGCCGCCATGGGGAACGCTGAATGCGATCGACCTCAACACGGGCCAATATCTATGGAAGATTCCATTCGGAGAGTACCCGGAACTCGCCGCCAAGGGCAGGAGCAACACAGGATCAGAAAACTACGGCGGCCCTATCGTAACCGCAAGTGATCTGCTCTTCATCGGAGCCACAGTGTTCGACAAGAAGTTCCGCGCCTTCGATAGTCGCAGCGGCAAGGTCCTCTGGGAGACCGTCCTGCCCTATGCGGGCACAGCAACCCCCGCGACGTATATGGTCGACGGCAAGCAATACGTCGTCATCGCAAGCGGCGGCAGCCAATTCGCCAAGGGCCCCTCCGGTAGTACCTACGTAGCCTTCACCCTGCCCTGAGGAGTAGTCCGCGCATTTAAATTTCCCGGACGATAGCTTTTTTCTGTGGAACTTGTTTCGGCATTCAGGGGCTGCGGAATAGCTAAGGGTACGAGCAACCTCGCCGCAGCGAACAAATTCGTCGCAGCGAGCAAATTCGTCGCAGCGAGCAAACTCGCCGCAGCGAGCAAACTCGCCGCAGCGAGCAAACTCGTCGCAGCGAGCAAACTCGCCGCAGCGAGCATTACAGTCCGCGTGAAACCGAGGTCCAAAGCCCAAACTAAATTGTCATCTCGACCGAAGCGCAGCGAAGTGGAGAGATCTGCGGTTCTCTTTCCCCTGAACGCCGGTTGCGTCAGGTCTTTTGGCAGTCTGCTGGGCAACGACATGTTTCAGGGTTCAGAGGCTGCGAAAAAACTCTCGGCTCAAAGGTGTCGCGGCGCGATCGCGTTGGGTAGGGCACGGCGTACCTGGCAGACCAGCGAACTTTTTGGACGGAAGCAAACACAGGTAGGGCACGGCCTTTAGGCCGTGCCAATAGGCTCTAGCCTTGATGAAAGGGGCTTCAGCCCCTGCGGTACGCTTTTCCCCCACGCCAAGACGTACCTTTACAGGCTGCGGAAAACTCAATTCTTTGAAGGGTACGGGCTACCTCGCCGCAGCGAGCAATAGCCCGTACATAACTCTAAGCCGCTGAGGAGGCAGCTTTCCCCGCGAACCCACTACAACTGCATGCGCAGCTTACACCGGGTCAAAACCGCTGAAAGCCCAAGCATCGCCGCCGTAAAAACCAAGGACTTCACCACGCCTTGCCAACCATGTTCCCAGTGATTGAGTACGGCCAAGCCACCAAGGGTTATGTAAGTGAGATCCGGTAACAGATAAGTCAGGAGTGTGTTTGATCCTGCAGGCTTAACCAGCGCAGCCCACCGAACATGTTTCTGCACATCGCAAACCCAATACAGCAACAGGAACACCAAAGTAGCCGCTCCCGAGGAATAGAGCCCCCACGTAGGGGTAGCCCGCAGCTTTGCGATGCCCAACGGCGCCAGCAGCCAACCGGTCAGCAACAGTACCGCGGCGAACGCAACCGCGCACAAAGCCTTCTGCTTTGCACCAGAAAACGTGTCGCTGAGAAAAATAGTCGAGGTCACGATACCGGCCAAGACCATCAGACAAAAGCACCCGTTATCCCACGGCCACAAGAAAGACGGCAGCCTGTTGGTGAAAGAAATCCAATGCGCCACGGTAGCGGCATTGAAAGCGACCGTCGCAGCGAGCCACCCCAGGGGAGCCCAGCGCCAACGCCGTGTCGGAATATAGAGGATGCACACCGCCAGATACGTCCACCCGATCAGGCCAAGGATTTCCCAATAACCGAAATCGAGCCATGCGGTATGTCCATCGTTTGTTGAGCGGCGAAAGATGGCGAACGTGGCCACCATCATCAGCAGCCCTGCCCACTTCAGCGTCTTGAACAGCGTTCCATATTTTTTCGACTGCGGATAAATATTCCAGAACAGGATGGCGCCCAACAAGGTAAGGAGCAGCCACACATTGCCGCTCATTCCCATGAGCCCTGGGTCTGCAATCTCGCGATTGGCCAGCGCGATACCCAGAACAAGCAGCGCAAACGACCGCGCAATCACATGCGCCCAAAGACCTATGACGCTCGCATCTTTACTAAGGCGGTGGCGGATCGCAAGAGGTAGCGAGATGCCGACAATAAAAAGAAAAAACGGAAAGACCATGTCGACGTAGGTCATGCCGTTTGCCCCTTCGGGCAGGTGATAGGTCCACCAGGGAAGGCCCTTCACTTCGCCGACATCATTCACGAAGATCATCACCAGGATGGTCAGTCCGCGAAAAATGTCGATGGAGGCGACTCTGCCGCCGGCGCCACCGCCGTCTTTACGTGTGACCGTTGTGGACGAGGTGGCGCTTAAGGTGGCCATTTAGCGACCTGTTCCGCTCGTTTTGGGCGCGGCGTCCAGCGCTTTGTTGATGCTGTTGAGCAACGTGTGATCCGGTGTATCACCGGTGTAGTCCCAGAACATGATTCCTTCGAGGTGATTTGCCACAAGGTACTGGCACTTCAGCGCGAGAGACTCCGGATCGTCATAGGAAACCCACGTCCGCGTGGATGCGTTATAGAGGTAGGGAGCCGACGCGACGCTATCCCAGGAGCGGGTGTACCCGTGACCGAGCATGTTTGCTGCAATGTTGTGATAGTCGGACTCGGTCTCGGTCTTGGTGGCTTTCCCGGGTTGATAAAGCCCATTGTTCGTTGCGCCCACATCGGACCACACATGACCATAGAAAGCTGCGCCAAGAATCAATTTGTCGGCCGGCACTCCCGCCTGCTCGAAGAGCTTTACCGAGGAATCGGCGGAAACGTGTTTGGGGTCTGCGGGATTGCTGTATAGCGGAGTATGGTGGCCTGTAGTAGACCCCGAATCCGGCTCGTAATAGTCGTAGGCCATCAGGTTGACTGAGTCTACATACTTTTGTACTTCGCCCATCTGCGTGTCGCGGACCCACTGTTCAGACGCCCCGGCGGCAATGGAGGTCACCAGGTGGCGGCCAAGAACCTTTTCCTCGGAATCAAACCGGCTCCGCAACTCTTTCAACAGGGCAGTATAGTTTTGCTTGTCCTCTGGACGGAATTTGTTGCCATCTCCGATGGATCCGGGAAACTCCCAGTCGATGTCGAGGCCGTCCAGCTGGTTGACGCGGATGAACTCGACCGCGCTATCGATAAAGACTTTGCGGCTGGCAGGGGTCAGCGCCATATCGGAGAACCCTCCTGACCACGTCCACCCGCCGACCGACGTCAGTACCTCTAGTTTCGGATTCAGCTTCTTGAGGTTGTGCAGAATCTGATAATTCTCGCGATCGTGAGCGAAGCCCGCCACGATTTTCCCGTCCTTAATGTTGGAAAAGGCGTAGTTGACTCGGGTAAGGGAAGTGGCCACCACCTCGTTCGGGCCGAGGACCCGGTCCCTGGCGAACACATAAGCAACAATTGCTTTGTGCGGCGAGTCGAGCGCAAAAGACAGATGCGCCGATGACAGCCCAAAAACGATCGCCGCGGCAGCTACAAAACGCCGCCTCATGATTCCTCGCCAGACGCGTGTAATTCTCCAGGGTTGTATCCGCATTGAATCTCCCTCACTCCGTTGCCGGTAGGCAAAAGTCTCGAACTCTATCCGCGAAGCCGATTCCCGGGCGTCTCACGTCCAGCATCTCGTATCGATAGGATTTCCCTATATAGGGAAATCCATCAGGCGTCGTCAAGCCGTGGGTGCGGGTAGCAGCACTGAGGGTATCATTTCCAGGGCAAGGGCAACCCCTCCCCAGAGAATCGACATATTGCCGAGTTGGCCAGGACCGATCCGGGGGACGGCAAACTCACTTTCCTGCAACTGCTTTTGCACCGCTTCAATGAGGGCGGGATGGCTGCCTACTTCTCCCTCCAGCAGGATCAGGTTGGGATTCAGAATCAGCGAAAGGTTCACAAGGATGTCTGCGACGATACTCGCGCGGTTCTGGATAATCCTCTCCGCACGGGCATCTCCGTCCTGGGCCAGCTGCAATACGCCGGACGCATCCATATCCGTTTCAGCATCCTCTTGCTCGCGGCCTGTCTTCTTCCGCTCATGCCAGTGTTCGAGAATGCTCGAACTGGTCAGCACGGTTTCCAATTCACCAAATTCATGCAGCGTAGGCCGCTTGCGCGACGTATTGGGCAAGCGCAGATAAGCGATTTCGCCTGCGGACCACTGTGAGCCGTGGTAGACCTTGCCGCCCAGAACGATACCCGCGCCCACGTTCGGGCCGATGTGAATCAGGACGAAAGTCTCTTCTCCCTGGGCAGCCCCACAGTAGCGTTCTCCCAGCGCGGCGAGATTGGTGTCGTTTTCAATAATGACCAGGCAATCGACGATCTTGCTCAACTTGGCGCGCAGAGGCACGGAGCGCCAATTTTCCAGAGTCGTGATTGAGAGAACGATGCCATCGTCGACATTGGTGATGGCCGGCACGCTCACCACCAGTGCAAGCAGTTGCTCGCGCTTCTTCTTATGTTTACGCAGCAGCCGCCGCACCGAGTCGCCGATCGCGATGCAAATGGCCTCGGGCGTTGTTTTCTGGTCGTGCAGCGATATTTCCTGCGTGTCGAGTTGCGCCCCATTCAGGTCAGCCAGAAGGAAAGAGAGGCTGTCGGCAGTGATCTTGACTGCGAGCACGCAGCCGCGCTCCGCCTTGAACGAGATCATATCCGGAGGACGGCCCCCGTTGGATTCACCTTCGCCGAGCGGTTTAATCAGATCGGCAGCCAGCAAATCGGCCACCACGTTGGTGATGGTGGGCGCACTCAGGCCCGAGGCGCGCACCAGGTCTGCCTTGGAACATGAGCCGCTCTCGCGCAGCAGCTTCAGGATGCGAAGCGCGTTCGTGTGACGCAAGAGCGAGGGTCGGCCGACAGGGATCAGTTCTTTCTTCAAGGAAAACCGTGTTGAATTTCTGGGAGAATTCGTTCGATGGATGTTGGGAGCCGCCAGGCAGCCCTGCTAGACTATTCCCCTTTTATATCATTAATGCGAAATGGTGCGGGCTTATCTGGTCATCATCCTAATGAAAGTTTATGAAGTGTGTTAGCATTCGCTGGCAAAGGAATCCGGCAAAGGAATCGATCAGGCATGCACAGCACAAAAAAACTTCTCCAGAATCTGATTGCCTTCTTCGTGGTCAGCACTGCGGCCTTCGCGCAGGGTAGAGTCCCCCATCATCCTTTGGATGCCTTGACTACCGAGGAGTATTGGACAGTACATGATGTGCTCGTGGAGAGCGGCCATCTGACCGGCAAGACCCTCTTCTCCAGTGTCCTTCTGCGCGAGCCGGCAAAAGATAAAGTGCTTGCTTGGAAAAATGGAGATTCCATACCCCGCGAGGCCGATGTCATTCTCGAGGACGGCGGCGCGACCATCGAGGCCCGCGTCGACATCGTTGCTCGCAAGCTTGAGTTCTTCAAACAAGTTCCGGGCATGCAGGCTCCCATCACGGCTGCCGAAATCGACACGATGGTTGCTGTGGCCAACAAGGATCCGCGCGTCATTGCAGCGCTCAAGCATCACGGAGTGACCGATCTCACCGGCGTGCGCTGCGAGCCGATCCCTATTACCTGGATGATCTATCCGGAACAGGCAAATCGCCGTATCGGCTATGGCAACTGCACCGATGCGCACGGTGTTTATCATCCCTGGGGACGCGCGATCGAAGGCGTATTTGTTCTCGCTGACCTTACCAGTGAAAAAATCCTCAAGGTGATCGACAACGAGCCTGTGCCTCTGCCTAAAGGAGATATCAACTACGAAGAGGCGGACGCTACGCCGCGTGCAGGCACAAAGCCCTTGATCGTCACCCAGCCGGAAGGCCCGAGCTACACCATCGACAAAGGCGAAGTGAGCTGGCAGAACTGGCATTTCCGTTTCCGTCTCGATCCGCGCGTGGGCCCGGTGATCAACCTCGTGCGATACCAGGATGGAGAGCGGCTCCGCTCCGTGATGTATGAGGGCTCGCTTTCCGAGATGTACGTACCCTATATGGACCCCGACGAAGGCTGGAACTCACGCGCATTTGTGGACGCGGGCGAATTTCTTCTCGGAGGTCTGATCAAGCCCGTAGGTCCGGATGATTGCCCGGCTCACGCGCAGTACTTTACCGGCCTTGTGCCTTCCGACGCGGGTACTCCCATTCAGAAGCCGCAACAGGCCTGCATGTTTGAGCATGCCACCGACGGTCCGGTCTGGCGTCACCTGGAAGGTGATGTGATCAGCGCCCGGCCCAGCCGCGAACTGGTCTTGCGAACCGCTGCTGTGGCAGGAAATTACGACTACCTGCTCGACTGGATTTTTCAGCAGGACGGAACGATCCGGGTTGCGGTCGGCGCCACCGGCATCGTTGAGACCAAAGGCGTGAAAGAAGATACCGTCGCCCCGATGATGGACCGGATGGGCAAGCTCGAACACGGCACTTTGGTGGCGCCGAACCTGGTGGCCGTGAATCACGACCATTATTTTTCCTACCGCCTGGATCTGGATGTGGATGGCACAGCCAACAGCTTCATGATCGACAAGCTTGTTCACGAGCCGCTGACCGGTAGCACACGCAAAACGATCTGGGCTATGCAATCCTCGATAGCACAAAAGGAAAGAGACGCTATTCTCGATCTCGATCCGCGCAATCCCAGTATGTGGAGCTTCATTAATCCGGCGCAGCATGACGCGCGCGGTTATCCGACGGGCTGGGAAGTGATGCCTGGGGCCACGGCGGTTTCGAGTATCTCGCTGGATGACCCCGCACAACGCATCGGCGCATTTTCCAGTCACCAGATGTGGGTCACACCGTATAACCCCGACGAACGCTACGCCGCCGGCGTCTATGTAACGAACAACGACGGCCTGCGTGGATTGCCCGAGTGGACGAAGGCCAATCGGCCGATCGAGAACACGGATATTGTCGCTTGGTACACACTGGGTTTCCACCACGTCGTCCGTCTGGAAGACTGGCCAGTCATGCCCGTCTTATGGCACGACTTTCTCATCCGTCCCATGAATTTCTTCGATCAAAACCCAACGCTAACGCTGCCGCACCAGCCGTAAAGCAGTTTCGCAATGGGTGAAAGGGAAGAATATGCCCTGGGCGCAGGTGTTCCGCCGAAGAACAACATCTGCACCTAACCACTCACATCACAGTATTTGTGACAATAGTTTTGACCGTGCCGCTTGGGCAGCTCACGTTGGGTAGGGCACGGCCTTTAGGCCGTGCCAACAAACCACTACACTCGATGGCCTTTAGGCCCTGAGATATGTTCTTCTCCCAGGCAGTATGGCAAGTCGATGGAAGCGGCTTAAAGCTCTCGATTGCTGCCTGCGTGATGGCACGGCTACGCTCGCTGCGGCGAGGTTTGTTGTACTTCCCGGCCAAGCGATATCGAGCCTCGTCACATCGTCGTTCTTCCTGCTGGTGAAAAATTCAAACGAGCCTACTGTTCCATCACTCCATACTGAAACCGCGGAGGAAGCCGGCACCCTGTTCGCTCGACCATGGCCAACGTAAGCGCCTGTGGAACCAGCAGCGAAGTAATCCCCTCCCATGGTTCTGGCACAGCATCGATCTTCACCGGAAATAGCATCTCCGTAGCCTCATGATCCTGGCTCGAGACCAGCACCACTTTGCCGCCGCGGCGGTTACATTCCTGAGAGAGCTTTACGCCCAGGTCCGCAGCCCGTCCCAGCGCAAAAATCAGGGCGACGTGCGATCCATCGATGTCCAGGTTAGGCCCGTGCTTAAACCCTGCGCCGGTATGTGCGGCGGCGCGAAGGCCACTCATTTCACGAATGCAAAGCGCCCCCATGAAAGCGCCACCGTAGGCGGCGCCCCGTCCAATTACTTCGATATTCGCCGCACCCCGGCAGAACCGCTCTATCTCGTCCCGCTGGGCAAAGATGGGATCGAGATGCGAGGCAAACACTTCGGCTGCGCGTTCCGCATCCTGCTGCCAGGGTCGGCCGATCATCTCAGACGCCAGAATAATCGCCGCTGCCGTGGAGTTGGTGTAAGTCTTTGTGGCATTCCCGTATTCCGGCCCTGCCAGGATAGGCAGCTTGTTCTTGGCGAGCTGCCAACAACTGCTTGCCGGGTTATTACAGATCAGCCCGAGTGGGCGATCCTTGCCCTTCTTGAACAGTTCCACCAACTCCGCACTCTCTCCGGAAGTTGTAAGCAGGACTGAAAGAGCAGCATCGTCCCATACTGAGGCAGCGTAGTGCAGCCACTCGCCGGCATCGACGGAAAACGAAGGCCGCCCATTCGTCTGCAGCAAAGTCGATCCGCTGATTCCGGAACAATAAGACGCACCCATCCCAACGAACAGGACCGGCCCCTTGTTCTTGGCCATTTCGCGGAATCTCTTCATCTCAGCCGCGATCGAAGAATCGCTGGCATACGCATGCAGCAGCTTGCCGAGCGTTTCCGGTTGCTGCCTGCATTCCATGTTCAGGACCTGCGTTCCCGTGTAGTCGAGCACCTCTTTGGCCGGCTCGACGCCCGCGATCCAACGGCCGATCGAGCGAGGCGTTTCCTGCGTGATTTCGGTCACTCTATCCTCCTTGCATCCGCGTTGTTCATGGATGCTTTGTAAAAAACGATCATAAAGTCCGGACGCTTAAGGTTATCATTCCACATAGGAAATGTGAGTGATTAACCCAACCACAAACCGTACACGCGTGCAGCAGGCGTTTATCTGGAGAGTGTCGCTGATTGCCGGTTTGGGCGGCATCCTCTACGGCTTTGACATGGGGGTGATTGCCGCGGCCTTGATCTATGTCCGCGACTCCTTTCACCTGTCGACCCTGATGCAAGAGGTGTTGGTCATTGCCGTGTTGCTGGGCGTAATGATCGGGGCGTTGATAGGGGGGGTGATCGCCGACCGGATCGGCAGACGCCAAACCCTGGTTTGGGGCGCGGTTCTGTTCATTGCCGGATCCATCCTGGCGCCGTTATCGCCCAACGTCTGGGTGCTTTTCGTCGCCCGCGCCATGCTTGGTATCGCGGTCGGCTTTACTTCCGTGACCGCTCCTGTCTACGTCTCCGAACTTTCGCCTCCGCAGTCGCGCGGAGTGCTGATTGGCCTTTACCAATTTGCCCTTACTTCCGGTATCGCCCTGGCGGATCTGGTGGGTTACTGGTTTGCCGCCCAGCAGGGCTGGAGGTGGATGTTCGCCTTCGGCATCTTCCCCGCGGTGCTCTTCCTTTTCATGGTGCTTACCGTACCTGAGAGTCCGCGCTGGTTGATGCTGCAGAACAGACCGGAGGAAGCGGAAGCCGTGCTTCTTTCGTATACCGATGAGACCGGCGCGAAGATGTTCATGGAAGACATTCGCGTCAGTCTTCTCACCAAGATGGAACGCCGCTGGAGTGCGCTGTGGAGCCCTGCCGTGCGCCCCTCTCTCTTCATCGCCGTTGGTTTCATGCTTTTAACGCCTGCGACCGGTGTCAACGCGGTCCTTTACTACGGTCCGCAAATACTCATGCTCGCGGGCATCAGTTCGAGTAAGAGCGCGATCTTCGCCACTTTTCTGGTCGCGGTGACCAACGTTCTCGCAACGGTGATTGCTCTCGTTCTGGTCGACCGGGTGGGTCGCAAGCCGCTTCTTTACGCGGGCATCGGAGGCATGACGGCTTCTCTCTTCGCGCTTGCCTACTGCTTCCACAATCAGGCGGCCCTGGGATCGTCGCTGGGTAAAGTCGCCACCGCTTGCCTGATGCTGTTCATCACCTGTTACGCCTTCAGCATCGGTCCCATAGCATGGATCCTGGTTGCCGAAGTTTTCCCACTGCGGGTGCGCGGCCGCGGCATGGCTGCTTCCACTCTGAGCTTTGGTACGTCTAATTTCCTGGTTTCGCTGACATTTTTGTCTCTCATCAAAGCTGCAGGCAACGCGCTGACCTTTATGATCTTCGGTGGGTTCTGTCTGGTGACCTTGCTTTTCGTTGTGTTTGTTATTCCCGAAACGAAAGGTCTTGAGTTAGAGAGCATCAGTGCGCGGCGAAGCGCTGTCTCGTCCTAGCACGTCTATCGGTATTCGAGGTCATTGAATTGATGTTGCAAGAAGTGAAGTCTGGTGGGAGTCAACTGGGGATGCCGGAAGAGAATGGCTATGTTGTCGGCGTCGATATCGGCGGTACCAACCTGCGCCTTGCGCTCGCGGATATGGGCGGGAACGTCGTGGGCAAGTGGGCGGTATCGACGGCGGGTATTCGGGATCCTGAGATCGTAGTGCATTCGATCGAACAAGGCGTCGACGCCTTGTTCGCCCAGCATCGCTTGTCACGCACTCTGCTGCGAGCGATCGCAGCGGGGGCGCCAGGGGTAACCGATGTTGACCGGGGCATCGTCATCGCCACGTCCTATCTCATGGGCTGGCGCGATGTTCCCTTGCGGAGGATGCTCGAAGAAAGGCTCGGTGTTCCCGCTGCCGTCGAAAACGATGTGAACACCGGGGCGATCGCCGAGAGCCGCATCGGCGCCGGCAAAGGAGTGCGCGACTTTGTTTTTCTCGCCGTAGGTACGGGCATCGGCGGGGGCATCGTGCTCAACGGAAAGCTTTTTCAGGGAATGGGTTGGTCTGCCGGAGAAGTTGGCTACATGCTCGTGCCCGGTACTTCGGTCGCCGAGATAGGGAGCGGCGAGCCGGGAGCGTTGGAAAGCGTGGTGGGCGGCGAAGGCATCAAGGCGCAATGGCAAAGCGGGTGGAGCGCCGATCGAACCAACCTGCCGAAAGATCTGATGGCAACCCAGATCTTCGACCATGCGGTGGCGGGGGACGCACTGGCGCAGACGGTCCTTCATAAATCCGCACAGACGCTCGCCTACGCCATTTACAACCTGGCAGTCGTACTTAACTGCCCCCTGTTCGTCCTGGGCGGCAGCATAGGCATGCACACAGCCTTTTGGCAGCTAACCAGAAAAATTCTTTTTGAGCGAGACAAGGGGCTGCGACCGGAACTGGTACGCAGCACGCTCGGGTCCGACTCACAAATTTACGGAGCGATCCATCTGGCTCTGGATGCCGCGTCTTCACGCGTGCTGACCAGATAGCTCCCGCTCCGGGGAATCAGGGTCGTTCACACTGTCTTGTGTGGTGGCCGGCAGCGCAACCAACCTTCGGGTGCCCCATCCTTGACGGTGCTTTTCCGTCAAGGGTGGGAAGCAACAGATCTCAACCCACACGGCGCCCTGGTGCCCCACCCTTCGCGAAAAACGCGAAGGATGATTGCATGACAGCGTCGGCTCCTTCGACCTGAGTAGACTGGTTGCTGCTAACGACCGGAAGCTCGGGAGGAAAGGAGCCGAGCATGATGATTATAGGCTGTGATTTTCATCCGCGGTTTCAACAGATCTCCTATTTGCTTGAGGAAACAGGAGAGTGTGGGCAGCGGCGCTTGATGCACACGGCGGAGGCGGTAAAGTACTACCGCTCGCTGTGCGGCACCAGGATGCGAGTTGGCATCGAGGCCACCGGGAGCTATGGCTGGTTTCGACGCTTGATGAGTGAGCTGGGCTATGAACTTCTAGTGGGAGATGCGACCCAGATTCGCGCCTCGAACCCGCGCCGGCAGAAGACCGACAAGCGGGATGCGGAGCATATTCTGCGTTTGTTGATGGAGGATCGTTTCCCTGCCATCTGGCAGCCGCCGGCAGAGAACGAACAGCTGCGGCAACTGCTGTTGCATCGCTGCCGCCTGGTCAGGTTGCGCACGCGGGTGACCAACCAGTTGGACGGGATGGCCAAGAACGAAGGGCTGATCATTCCAGGCCGATGGAGCGGAAAACGCCGCCAGGCCATTGAAGCCTTACCGCTGCCGGGCTGGTATGGCGAGCGGCGCAAGGATCTGCTGGCTCTGCTGGACCGGGTTGAGGAACGGATTGCGCCCTTGAACAAGGCGGTAAGCCAGGCTGCGGCCTCCAACGCCGAGGCTTGTCTGCTGATGACGCATCCGGGCGTGGGTCCGGTGGTTTCACTGGCCTACGTGCTGACGATCGGCAACTGGCAGAGGTTTCCGCGCGGCAAGCAGGTGGGCAGTTATCTGGGGCTGATTCCGTCTGAGGATTCCAGCTCCGACAAGCGCCGTCTGGGACACATCTCCAAGCAGGGCAACACGCTGCTGCGCTGGTTGCTGGTGGAGGCGGCGAGCACCGCGCAGAGGTACGACGCGAGCTGGCATCGGCAGTATGTGCGCCTGTCGATGGAGAAGCATCATGGCGTGGCGAAGGTGGCCATCGCGCACAAGCTGGCAGTTAGGTTGTATTGGATGTTGCGCTCCGGGCAAGATTATCAGCACGTCAGGGAGCGCGGTTCACATGCGAGGCAGTCCGAGTGCCCCATTGGTCTCAGCAAGAGACCGGTCGAATGATTGGACGCCTCGACTCTTTCTGCGAGGAAAGAGTTTGAACAGGAAATCATGGTGCAGTACCGGACCGAATACATGGCTGATGGAACCTGATGGTTCTATCGAAGGTGATTGAATCAACGTGCGAGCTCGGGTCGTTTAGCAATGAAGGACGGTTTTCCAATTATGGTTCGAATCTCGGAAAGTACGTCCGCGATTCGAACCAAGCTCAATGGTCGGAGTGATCGGAGCGGGGGTCAAGGGTCAAGATGAACGCCTAAGTACGGCGCCCTTGACCCCGCACCGATCACAACGGGAGATTCTGTGCCTTTCTCCCTTGACAGGAGTGCAGGCTGTCATACATGGGGCACCCGTAGTTCTGCTCCACTCCCTCGCGAGGCAATATCAATCCGCGTTACTCTGTCGGTCTCAACCGAGTGAGAAATGCAGGCCAGGTTCAAAACGCGTCATCCTTTACTTGCATGCCGTAGCGTCGGCTGGCGCCAGCCGCGGCGTGATGTCTGCGGATTCCATGCCCATGGCCCACTTGATCGCCTCCGTATACATCTGCTGCAGCCGCGGGTCGTCCCAGTTTTCTTTTACGTGTCCCAGGGTCGAGTAGTATACGCGGCCTTTGCCGTAGGTCTTGGCCCAGGTCACAGCAAAGTCCCGGTCTTTACGGTGCACCTTCGGGTTGGCAAGATCGAGCTTGCAGGGGTCCAGGCGCATCAGCACGCGCACTTTGTCGCGCGAAAAATCTTTCACCTGGTAGATCTCGTCGGTGAGCGTGAACGCGTGCGGCCACTGCTGCATGCCCGGAAACGCCGGGTCTTCGACGATGACGGGAGCATCGAACGTGCGCCAGGGATGTTCATCGAAATCCCCGCCCAGCATGTCTACGAACTCCGGCCACTTGACCCACGTGATCGCCGCGCTATGTACGCCGACCAGTCCCTTGCCGTCGTCGTGAATAAACGAGAGAAAGTCAGCTCGCTGCTGAGCATCCATCTCTAGGTCTCCGCCGGTAAACATCAGGATGGCGTCAAAAGAATCGAGATTCTTGGCGTTGTATTCGAGCTTTTTCTTGGTCAGAGGTTCAGTATCGGTGCGGATCGTCGTATCCCACAAGCCGGTTTTCTCCCCGAGTTGCTCGATAACCGCCATCGCGTGAGAGACCGATTCGTGGCGGTATCCTTTTTCCTCGCCCAACACGAGCAAGTGTTTCTTTGCGGTGACAGAAGCCGACGCCTGCGCGAAGGCCAGATGACCCATCAAGACAGCGGCGGCAAGCGACGCCAGGCTAAGCATTTTCATGAGGTTTCTCTTTTCAGGGAACGAGCCACAACAGAGTAACACGACATAATAATTATGTATTACTAAGTAACTGCTCGTAATTTTCTCCGCATTCCTCCTTGATTGCCCGTCTGCTTGCCAATGCCCTAATGTGGGCGCTCTGCATGGCGGGCTTACAATAAAAGCATGGAACCATTGGTCATTGCGGGCAAGGCGTTTCAATCACGGCTGATTGTCGGTACAGGAAAATACAAAGACGGCGCGGAAACTCGGGCGGCGATTGAAGCCTCTGGTGCGGAGATGGTCACCGTAGCGGTGCGGCGCTTGAATCTGGACCGCAGCCGCGAATCGCTGCTCGATTACATCGATCCTCAGCGCTACTTTCTGTTGCCCAATACCGCCGGATGCTACACCGCCGAGGAGGCCATACGCGCCGCCCGCCTGGGCCGCGAAGTGGGCCTGTCCGACTGGGTCAAGATCGAAGTCATCGGCGACCAGGCGACCCTCTATCCTGATGTGCAGGCGACGCTCGAGGCGACCCGGGTGCTGGTAAAGGAAGGCTTTACCGTTCTTCCGTATACCTCAGACGATGTGGTGTTTGCACGCCGCTTGATTGATGCCGGAGCAGCGGCGGTCATGCCCCTGGGCGCTCCCATCGGCAGTGGTATGGGTCTACAAAATCTGGCAACGCTGCGCATCCTACGCGAAATGATCACCGAGGTTCCTCTCATCGTGGATGCCGGCGTCGGTATGGCGTCCGACGTTTGCCTGGCCATGGATATGGGCGCCGATGCCGTCCTGATTAACTCCGCGATTGCGCTCGCGGCCAAGCCCGTCCTTATGGCCGAAGCGATGATGCACGCAGTCCTCGCCGGCCGCGAGTCCTATCTCTCCGGCAGAATGCCCAGGAAGCTCTACGCGACCGCCAGTTCACCTCTCGAGGGGCTTTCGAAATAGCCAGGGTCCCGCCGCATCTATACAGCCATTACGACTGTCTGGATCGTGGTTTAGACTCAAGCTCATGCGTGTCTTCGGCATCGATTGCGGAACCAACTGCACTGGCTATGGCGTCGTCGATGTGGAGACTGGCCCGCGGCAGACGCGCCTGGTGGCGATCGCCGCTGGAGGTCTGAAGCTAGCGAAAACCCAACCTCTGCCGCAGCGTCTGGCGTATATTTTTACCGAGCTTTCCTCTTTACTCGAAATTCACCGCCCCGATGTCGTCGCCGTGGAAGAGGTCTTCTATTCCGTGAACGCCAAATCCGCGCTGAAGCTCGGCCACGTCCGCGGTGTCGCGTTGCTCGCCGCTGCAATGCAGGGCCTGCCCGTCACGGAGTACGCACCACTTTCCATCAAGTCCGCCGTCGTCGGCTACGGATTAGCGCAAAAGGAACAGGTCCAGTTTATGGTCGCCCGTCTGCTGAACCTTGAGAGCGCACCCGAACCAGCCGATGCCGCCGACGCTTTGGCCATCGCGATATGCCACGTGCATACCGCTCAGACACTCACCTTGCAGGCCGCATCCCGCGCTTGAGGTTTCATTGAATCTGCTACGAACGATGACCTGGGCGCTCTTGCCATTTCTGATCAGTGCTTTGCCTGCTACGGCGCAAACGCCGGTAGCGGAGATTCGTTTTACCTACGAAAATCCCAAGCTACAGCCGCCCAGGTACGTCATTACCATAGGAGAAAACGGCGAAGGGCGCTTTGTTTCGGAGGGCGAAAGCGCATCCCGCGGTGACAGCCAGACCCCTGTGCAGACCCCTGTTATGGAGCCGCAGGATCGCGCCATCCACGTCTCCCAGGCACTGCGCGACTCTGTGTTCGCTATCGCCCGGAAGAACAAGCTATTCGCCATCAAGTGTGAAAACGGGGCGAAGAACATCGCTTTTCAGGGGACCAAGACCCTGGGTTACGAAGGTCCGGAGGGCAAGGGCAGTTGCACCTATAACTGGAGCAATCTCGCCCCGGTAGACAAGCTGACAGACCAGTTCCAGGCCATAGCCGTAACGCTTGAGGAAGGCAGCAAGCTACAACGGCAATACGAACACGGTCGTCTGAGCCTGGATGAGGAACTGGAATTCCTGACCCAGATGGTGAGCGATGGCCGTGCCATCGAAGTGCAGAACATTGCTCCCATTCTGCAGACCATTGCCGCAGACGACGCAGTGCTCAAGCGAGCGCAGCGGCGGGCGCAGGCTTTGTTGCAAACGGGATCGAAAAATTGAGCGGGGATTCAGGGAGCGGCCTGTCTGCCCGTCTCACTGTCTCATTGCCGGACGCTGACTATTCTGTCTAACCGGCAAAAGAAACTTCTTTCAAGAATTATGGTTTAAGTCTGTAAGGGGGTTCCACGCAGGACCCCACAGGAAATGGAGGTGCTCCGTGAAGAGGCGCCTGAAGGTTGTAATTACGATCGCTTTCTGCCTGCTGGTGATTGGCCTGGGAACAGGCCGGGCGCATGCGCAGGCTAATGCTTCGAACGTCGCCCGGATCAGCTTTGTGCAGGGCGGAGTGCAACTGATGACCGGGCAGGGAAGCGACTTCCAGCAGGCCGTCTCGAACATGCCGATCCTGGACGGATCACGCCTGCAGACCGGAGCAGACGGCCAGGTCGAAGTCGAGTTTGGCGACGGCAGCGTCGCACGGTTAACCCCGAATAGCGCTCTCCAGTTCGATCATCTCGGTGATGACCAGGTCCACATGCAGCAACTGGGTGGACTCGGTTACTACGAGTTCAACGTCGGTGAGTCGCATCCCCCGTTCACCGTGCAATTCGGCAACGTCAGTTTCCAACCCTCGGCGAGCTCGATCGTTCGTCTCGCTTTGGATACGGGATGGGAAGTAGCCGTCGTTAGCGGCTCAGTGCAGGTGCAGGGAGATGGCATTCCCGGTGTCGCCGTAGCCGAAAACCAGACCATGCACGGAGGCTCCGATCCCAATGGCGCGCCGTATGAAGTGGCCCAGGGGATCAATGGCGACTCGTGGGACAACTGGAATGAGGATCGCGACCAGGGGATCGCGCAGGAAGCTTCGCAGCAAACCCCTGTGCGTGAGGAAGCCGAGAATTCACAGGGCGAAAACTGGAATGACCTTGATGCCGACGGCAATTGGTATCCGGTTGAAGGCCAGGGCAACGTGTGGGTACCTGCAGGCGTAGGCTCGGGTTGGGACCCTTACGGGGCCGGCTACTGGGCATACTACCCCACCTTCGGTTACACCTGGGTGTCGAGCTATCCGTGGGGCTGGTTGCCTTACCACTGTGGCAATTGGAACTACTATTCGTTCGGCTGGGGCTGGGCTCCGGGCGGCGGTTGTGGCCGCATCTGGTCACCGGTAATCGTAGTGCGCAACCATCCGCCGGGCTGGATCATGCCGGTACGGCCGGTAGTGGGCGGCGGTGGATTGCGTCCGCCCCAGGGGATTCATCCTCTTCCGGGACGGCTGATCGCAGTCGATCGCGGGCCCGTAGCCAAGGGTCCATGGGCGACGAATGGGGCTTTACCACGTCCTGATCACCAGCAGGAGTTGAATTTCAACGGGCGGACCGTTACCCCAGTGGCACGAGTTCACTTTCAGCCGCAGACCTTTGCCGCGGTCAACGGAACCGCGCCAGGATCGCGCGCTGTGCTAAGTGGAGCGCCTATAAGAGTGGGGCAGGTACGGCCCAGCTACCAGAACTCAGCCGGAACTTCGGCTCCCCGCTCGAATCTGGCTTACCCGCCAAACACGGTGCCGAGACAGAATACGGTGCAGGGAACCGCGCAACGGCCGAACTCTCTTTATCCGCCCCCGCCGGCGAACAACCAGCGTTCGACCTACGAAAGCCGGCCGACGCCGTCGGTTCACTACTCAGCGCCGCCACAACAGCACTACTCGGCGCCTCCGCCGCCGCCGCACGTGTCCTCTCCCGGGCCCGGGCCACACCGGTAAATCCGGTGTGGTCAACAGCCACGGCCCTACCTTCACAGGCCAGCGAATTGTTCGGGCACAAACAAACAGGTAGGGCACGGCCTACCTCGCCGCAGCGAGCATTAGGCCGTGCCAATAAGCTCCAGCCTTGAAAGGGCTTTACAGGCTGCGAAAAAACCCGTTACACATTCCAAGCCTTCGCGCGGGAACGGCAGCTAACGAAGGGCACGGCTTTAGACGTGCCGCTAAACAGGCTGCGGGAAAACTCAATTCTTTGAAGGGTACAGGCTTTTAGCCCGTAGGTAACTTCGTTGCAATGAATCCGGCTTTACAGGCTGCGGAAAAAGCCCTGATTTCTGTCTGATTTGCTTCTTGTGGTGTTTTTTTTGGCCGTTTTCGGCCGGTTTGGTTGTGGATTGCTCCTTTCATTTTGCGTCTGGGGGCCGTTTTACCGGCCTCCAGACACACTTCGGCCCTAACAGGGCAGAGTTTCAATCGGAATCAGTCTGCGCATGCGCACCAAGTTATGCGCCACCACGGTCATCCGGTAGAACCAATCCACTCGATCCAGTCCGCGCAGCTTCACCTGACGCAACGGGCGGTCCAGCTTCGACCAGCCGAAGACTCTCTCGATCAACTTGCGCTTTCGCTGGCTGATCTGGCGCCGTTCATCGCTCCGCTCGGCCTCGCTCAAGCTGTTCTTTTCCAGATTGCCCTTCACATACTCCGAGACGTGCGGCGCTACCCCGCGCTCACGCAGCGCCTCGATAAACTTCTCCTCCTGATACTGCGTGTCGGCGCCTAGCGTGATCTTCTGCTCCGCACCGCGCTTGTGCTTCGGCTCCACAACCCGATCCAGCAACACCAGCGCTATTTCGCGCTCCGCAATCGTGGCCGCAAGACTCGCCTCCGCCGCCACCACAAGACCGTTGCGGTTCTCCGTCAACGCATGACCCTGATACGCCGGAACCGACTTGTCCGCCGTCGCCTTCTTGTACAAACGTGCATCCCGGTCGGTGGACGACTCTACCTTGTCGCGCAAAAGAACCTCGCCCTTATATCCCGAGCCCTTGCCAGGCTTGGGCGGATCGCTCTTCTCCTTGAAGCTGCGCGCCGCCGCCCAAGCTTGAATCAGAGTACCGTCCACCGTGAAGTGCTCCTCGCTCAACAAATCCTGCGCCCGCGCCTCAACCAGCACCGACTCCAACAACTGCTGGCTGATCGCACCGCCAATCAACCGCTCGCGATTCTTGGTGAACACCGTCACATCCCAAACCGCGTCGTCCATTTCAAGCCCCACGAACCACCGGAACAGAAGGTTGTAATTCATCTGCTCCATCAACTGACGCTCCGAGCGGATCGAGTAGAGAATCATCAACAATGTAGATCGCACAAGCCGCTCCGGCGCGATCGATGGACGCCCCGTGTCCGAGTACAGCTTCTCAAGCTCCCCATCCATCCGCTCAAGCGCCCGGTCCACAAGTGCACGAATCTGCCGCGCCGGATGGTCCATCGGAATCCGCTGCGCCAAGGTTAAATAGCTGAACATCGCCGTCTGATCAAGATCGTCGCCACGCATACAACCTTCTTAAATCAAACCCGTGTGGAGAAAAAGTACCGCGCATGGGACTTTTTCCGCAGCCTGTAAAGCCGCTGAGGGAGCGGCTTCCCGCTTACAGAGGCTTTTCCTGCAGCCTGTTCTCGCTGTGGCGAGGCAGACCATCCCCTACCTTCACGGGCCAGCAAATTGTTTGGGCACAAGCAAACAGGTAGGGCACGGCCGTTTAGGCCGTGCCAATAGGCTCCAGCCTTGAAAGGGGCTTCAAGCCCGTACGTAACTCCATTGTAATGAGTTCGGCTTTAGCCGCTGAGGGAGCGATTCCTCTCTTAAAGTGACTTTTTCCGCAGCCTGTTCAGCCCCTGCGGTACGGTTTTCTTTTCAGGTCACTCGGCAGGCCGACGGAAAAGCATACCTCAGTACCAAAAGGCCCGCTGCGGCCAAGGTAGGCCACGCCCTAAGCAACAATCGCCCTGTAGAGCTTCGCCATCGCCTCCAGCGGCAAAGCTTCCGCGCGGAGCTGCGGGTCCACGCCGCACGCTTGAAAAGCCTTCCCCACCGCATCCGCGCTGTATTCTGAATTCCGAAAATTATTCCCGATCGTCTTGCGCTTCTGCGCAAACACCTGCCGCAAGAAGCGAATAAAGCCCACCCGCTCCACCCCAAGCTCTTCAAAGCGCGCATGCATGGCCAGACGAATCACTGCGGAATGGACCTCGGGCGGCGGGTCAAAAGCCTCGGGCGGCAGGTTGAAGAGCTTCTGCACCGCGGAGTACATCTGGGCGGTTGCCGACAGCAAACCATACGCGCGCGATCCCGGCACGGCTGCGATGCGATCCGCTACCTCTTTCTGGGCCATCAACACTGCGCGGTCGATCACCGCACTGTGCGAGAAAAGGTGCATCAGGATAGGAGAGGAAATGTAGTACGGCATGTTGCCGATCACCTGCAGCCGGGCATCATGCTCCATAGCCAAACGGGTCAGGTCAACCGTCAGAATATCCTGGGAGATGATTTCAACCGAGGCGTGTGTCTTCCATGTGCGCTCGAGCGAAGATGCCAGAGTCTGATCCAGCTCGACTGCGATGAACTGTTTCGCACGCGGAGCAAGCAGGTTGGTCAGTACGCCTTTGCCTGGGCCGATTTCGAGCACGGTCGCCTGGCTAATATCTCCCAGAGCGTCGACAATGGCTCGTGGAGCGGTCGGGCTTACAAGGAAGTTCTGTCCTAGTTTGGGCTTTTGACGGGATGAGGAGTTCTTGTGTTCTGGCATGGCTTGGATTGCTGGCGCCGTATCTGGCAGGTAGACTACCGAATTGCAGCTGTTCCTTCTCTGCATCATACGGAAGCGGGCGAGAGAAAAAGGGGTTTAGGCGATGCATATCGTGTTTGTCGCGTCGGAGTGTGTTCCTTACGCCAAGACGGGCGGAGTTGCAGAAGTGGTGGGAGCGCTGCCCAAGGAACTGGTTCGCCAGGGCCACCAGGTGACAGTCTATCTGCCTTTGTATCGCCAGGTGCAGAAACACCTCAAAGGGCGCAAGACCGCGATTCGCAGTCTGACCGTTCCTTTCTCTTACTACAACCGCTTTGTCACCGTGGTCAACGGCGGCACTCCCGACGGGGTGCAGTTTTACTTCATCGACTGCCCGGAACTCTTCGACCGCGAGTTTCTCTACGAGACGGCCTCCGGAGATTATGCGGACAACGCGGAGCGGTTCGGATTATTTTGCCGTGCCGTCCTCGATAGCACCAAGCAGTTGGGTGTGCCCGATGTGTTTCACATCCATGGCTGGCCGGCGGGAATTCTCGCCATCCAGCTTCGAACGGTCTATTACTTCGATCCCGTGCTCAAGAATGTCGCCTGCCTGTTGACCATCCATAACTCTGACCGGCAGGGTTGGTTCCCGCGCGAAACCGTGGAAAAGCTCCTGTTGCCCTGGGATGTGTTCACCACCGACCGGGCGGAGTTTTACGGCACATTCGATTTTCTCAAGGGCGGCATCGTTTATTCCGATGCCATCACGACGGTCAGCCGCAGATATGCGGAAGAGATCCAGACATCGGAATACGGCAACGGCCTCGAGGGTGTACTGCGGTCGCGAGCCCAGGATCTTCGCGGCATTTTGAACGGAGTGGATTACCAGGTATGGGATCCCGCGACGGACAGCAATCTCGCTGCACATTACACGCCCGAGCGTCTGGAGGGGAAGTTGTCGTGCCGCAGAGATCTGCTGCATGCCTTCGGAGTTTCCTCCGTAGCGGAGAACACTCCAATCGTCGGCATGGTGTCGCGCCTGGCATCGCAGAAGGGCTTCGACCTGTTGGCGCAGGCCTTCGATCAGCTACTGCAGGAGAATGTATTCCTGGTCATCCTGGGCACGGGGGAGCCCTATTACGAGAACTTGCTGCGCGGCTGGCAGGAACGCTTTCCCCATAAAGTCGCCGTAGCGATTACGTATGACGAAACACTTGCACATAAGATTGCCGCCGGATCGGACATGATTCTGATGCCTTCGAAATCGGAGCCGTGCGGGTTGAATCAAATCTACGGCATGAAATACGGTACGGTCCCCGTGGTGCGGGCCACCGGTGGGCTTGACGACACGGTACAGGAATGGTCGGCGGAAGCGGAAGCGGAAACGGGAACAGGCTTTCGCTTTACCGACTATCGTCCCGAGGAGTTGTTGAGGGCGCTGCGTTCGGCCTTTGCAGTCTTCGCCGACAAACAGCAATGGCGAAAGCTGATGCGCAACGGCATGGGGCGCGACTATTCCTGGACCAAGCCGGCCAAGGAGTACATCCAGATGTACGAAGAAGTCGTATGCCGCCGGTCTTAACCGACGTTCCCCGCTGACAAATGACTGCGGCACCCGGGCAGTCGCAGCGGATTTAATGAGAGGGTTTGACAGGGCTAAACAACCCGCAGAAAAACTGACTTCTTTGAAGGGTACGGGCTAATCCGGCTGCGGAAAAAGCTCGTTACACATTCCAAGCCCCCTGCGGAAACTGCTGTTAACGAAGGGCACGGCTTCAGCCGTGCCGCTTAGGCAGCAGCACTCGATGGCCTTTAAGGCCCTGAGGTACGTTCTTTCCCCTTGGGGCAGAGTGGCAAGTCGATCGAAAACCTACCTCAGCGACTAAAGCCGCTCGGGGAGCATCGGCTTTATGGCACGGCTTTCAGCCGTGCCGATATTGGGTGGCTTCTGTTGCGGCTTCACCCCCGTCTCTAGAATGCCCCGGCCGCTAACGCTCCCGAAGCCCTACAGCACAGCACGCGCAGAGTTACACAATCTGTTCGGGTGGAGGCGCGGGCGTGTCCGCAGGATGGAAGTAGCCATAGATGGCCGCAGCCAGGTGGGGCGCCACGACGGAATGGAGCGCCTGCAGGCTGGCCGCTTCCACACCACGCAGACTGCCAAAGTGTGCGACCAGTCGATTGCGGGTCTGTGGGCCGACACCCGGGATGGCCAGCATGTTCGACTCGCGGTCGCGAATTTCGCGCCGTTTGCGGTGATAAGTCACCGCAAAACGATGGGATTCATCGCGCACTCTTTGCACCAGGTGCAGCACCGGAGAACGCCGGTCGAGCACGATGGGCTCGTCTTCCTGCCCATAGACGTAGATGATCTCCTCCCGTTTGGCTATGGAGGCCAGCGGCTGCGTGGTGATACCCAACAGTTCCAGGGCCTCGGCTGCCGCATGCAACTGCCCCAGTCCTCCGTCGATGAGGATAAGGCTGGGCATCGCCTGGTTTTCGTCCTGCACGCGGCGGTAGCGCCGGCCGATGACTTCCCGCATGGAGGCGAAATCATCCACGCCTTCCACTGTCTTGATCTGGTATTTCCGATAGTCGGACTTCTTCATCGCGCCGTCTTCCCACACCACCATGGAGGCTACGGTTTCCGCTCCTTGAATATGTGAGATGTCGAAGCACTCAATGCGCTTCGGCAGTTCAGGCAGTGTCAATAAATCCTGCAGCGTCTCTTCGATCACTTTGCGCGAAGGTTGCAGCACGCGGAAACGCTGATCGAAACTCTGCTTGGCATTCTGGCCCACCAGGTCCACCAGCGAACGCTTCTCTCCTCTTTGAGGAACCGCAAGATCGACCTTATGTTGCGCACGTTCGCTGAGCAGAGCAGCCAGCGTCGCTCGATCGGCAAAATCCACCGGTATGTACACCGTGCGCGGAACATATTGCTGGTCGATATAGACCTGCTTAAGCAGCGCGGAGAAGAAGAAAGAGGAGTCGAAGCCGGCCCCGTAGGATTGACCTTCTGGTCCGGGACCCTGTGCCTTGTTGGCCGAAGCAACCTGATCGCGAGACTCTTCGCTTTCCAAGGCCGGATTTTCAGAAGCGTTGAGTTCAGGCGGATACTCAGGCAACTCTTCCCAGAAAAACTCACGGCGATCGACGATCTTGCCGCCACGCATGTGGAAGAGGTTCACGGCAAGCATTCCATTCTCGTGATGGTAGCCATACACGTCGGCGTCGTCGCTGTCCGTGGTGGCCATGCGCTGACGTTCCTGCACCTGGTCCATGGTGATGAGCAGATCGCGGTAGCGCGCGGCGAGCTCAAACTGTTCCGCGGCGGCGGCGTCCTCCATGCGCTCTTTCAGGGAGTTGCTGAGTTCGGTCTGCCGGCCCTCAAGGAACATCTGCGCATCGCGCACCGCTTCTTTGTATGCGGGCGGCGTCGTGAGCCCCTCGACGCATGGGCCCAGGCACCGCTTGATGTAGTACTGCAGGCAGGGGCGGAGATGATAACGCGATAGATCCACCTTGCAGCTTGGTAACAGAAAACTCCGGTGGATCAGGTCGACGACGCGATGCGCCAGATTGCCGGGGAAGAATGGACCGTAGTACGCGCTGCCGTCTTTGCGCAGCCGGCGGGTGACAAATACCTTCGGGTAGCGGTCGCCGAGGGTTAGTTTGACGTAGGGGTAGGTCTTGTCATCGCGCAAAAGGATGTTGAACCTGGGTTTGCGCTGCTTGATGAGATTGTTCTCGAGCGCCAGGGCTTCCTGTTCGTTCTCCACCAGGATGTAGTCCATGTCCACCGCCTCGCGCATGAGGGAGCCGGTCTTGGCGTTGGCCTGGGAACCTTCGAGTAGGTACGAACGTACCCGGGACCGCAGGTTCTTGGCCTTGCCGACGTAGATCACCTCGCCCTGCGCATTGCGGTAGAGATACACGCCGGGACGAGTGGGCAGGGCGCGTATTTTTTCGTAGAGATCCATGGAAGGTCTTGACTCGAAAGTCCTGGCTAAAGTTTAGCCGCTTGCAGGTAAAAGTTTCCTTGAGGGCGTAGGTTTCTCCGCATCAAGGTTTACACTTTGCCGCGCAAGTGATTGGAATGAAACTATTAAGTACGGGCCTTGGCGTTTGGCACGGGTCGTGCAACGACTGGCCGGATGGGCAGGTAATCTGCGTCCCCATTTTTTTGTGTTCCAGTGGGAGCAATTTTGCATCTTACCGGAAAACATGGTTTTACCAGACTGATAGCGGCTACACCGCGGAGTGAACGATTTATGACCCGAACAAGCAAGATGTCGCAGCAAGCAGCGATCGTTTTAGGAGCTCTATCCTTGACCATGATGGTGGGCTGTTCCACCAAGAATTATGTTCGTACGCAGACGGCGCCACTCGTGCAGAAGACGAACGAGCTGGACGACTCAGTCGCCACCAATAACCGCAACATCCAAAGCACGAACGATCGCGCGCAGGCTGGCATCAAGCAGGCGCAGCAGTCAGCCGATACCGCGACTTCGAACGCGACGGCTGCGACGCAAGCCGCAGGTCAAGCACAGGGAAGCGCTCAAGAGGCGGTGAACCGTGCTGATTCACTGGCCAGTGTTGTCGCGAACCTCGACAACTACAAGCCGGTCGGCGACGTCTCGGTCACGTTCGCTTTCGACAAGAGCGTTCTCACCAAGACGGACAAAGAACAGCTCGATGCTCTCGGACCGCAGCTCAGCGCAACCAAGAGCTATATTCTCGAAGTCACCGGCGGCACAGATTCGGTGGGTGATGCGACCTACAATTACCAACTGAGCCAGCGTCGCGCGGAAGCGGTCGTGCAGTATCTCGCGGAGACGTTCAAGGTGCCGGCACACAAGTTTTACCTGATCGGCATCGGCAAGGATCAAGAAGTAGCCACCAACAAGACAGCCGCGGGCCGGGCCCAGAATCGCCGGGTAAAGGTCCAGATCCTGTCAAACGCATCGCAACCGGCCAGCACCGCCGTCTCCGAAGTCCGCTAAAGCGTTTTCACTTCTGGTGTTTACAGAGCAACGACTCCCATGGCGGCTTTTCCTCAAGAAAAGCCGCACTTCGCCGCACCCTCCTGTGCAGAGTAGAAGTGAAAATGCTCTAGCCTACCGGCAGCGCAACCAACCTGCGGGTGCCCCATCCTTCGCTTTTTTTGCGAAGAGTGGGTTACCACGACCGTTTGCGTTGAGATTTGCGGCTTCCCACCCTTGCCGGAAAAGCGCCGTCAAGGATGGGGCACCCGGAGCTTTTTTGCTGAGAGGGAATTGTGAGCTACATTGCCAGGTGACTGACATGCTCAGCCCGCACATCATTCGCGCTGAATAGCCGATAGAACGGCGCCCCCTGCGCGGCCGCTTCCACCGCCGGTCTCCCCTTGGCCTCTTCCCGTTCTACCAGGCAAACCACTCCAATCACACGCATACCGGCTTCCCGCGCCGCTTCAATCGCAGTCACGGTCGAGGCTCCCGTCGTGCATACATCGTCGACAATGATCACCGGCGCGTCCGCCTGTTGAAAGCCCTCGATGCGCCGTCCCGTGCCATGCATCTTCTCTGCCTTACGTACCAGGAATCCGTCCAGTACGGCAGCACCCGGGGCTTCCAGCGCATGCCAGGCGCTTGCCGCCGCCACGTTGCACACAATCGGATCGGCCCCGAGCGTCAACCCTCCGACTGCCCGCGCCTGCAGCCCGTGCTGCCGAATAAGATCCAGCACCGCGAGGCCGGTGAGGCGGCCGCCTTCGCCGGTCAGTGTGGTGGTGCGGCAATCGATGTAGTAGTCGCTGGCGGCTCCGGAAGAGAGCTTGAAATCACCCAGGCGGAAAGAAATGCGGGCCAGCATCTTGAGAAGCGCTTCGCGATGAGCAAGGGTCATTATTTAATTTTATCCAGATGGCGAAAACCGCCGGTGCCGAAAAAGAGGATGGTGAAAATCGTCCCGTTGTAGGTTGCATGGATGAAGGTGCTGGCCGCGAGCGACTGCGTCCACAAGCGAACGCCACAGAGCACCAGGCTGACGCAAAACAGAACCCCCAGGGGAGCCCAGGCATGGGCCAGCTGGTCGGCGTGGACCAGGGCAAAGGCGACGCTGGTCAGGGCGCAGGAAAAAACCAGAGCGGGACCGCTCCAGCGCGGATCTCCTGGCGAGTGAGGCGCCTGAACCGTGATCGCCGGTTCTAAATAACCATCCGGGGCTTCCTCAATCATATTTCGGCTCTCACGGTTTCGGCCGCCAACCCAATCCCAGGCCGAAGCCAACGACGGCAACAGGAATCCGCGAAAGGCAAGTTCTTCAAACAGCGGCGCCACGAGAGTCCCGAAGATGGCAACCATCCAAACGTCTGACGATGTGCGAAAAAAATCGTCGATGGGCAAAGTCTTCGGAACCGGAAGGTAATAAGAAAGCAACTGCACCACCACGCTCAGCGCGATACCGCCGGCCAGCAGCCTGGCCCAGCGTTGGCGCACCACGGAGAAGTTCCATTGCAAGCCGAGCAGGAACGGTTGTTGCCATATCCAGGTAAAGACGGCCCACAGAATGGCCCCAGTGATGAGGTACGCGACGGCCATGCTGGGAATCACCACCCGTGGCTCACGTAACAACTGCTCGGGAGTTTCTGGTCCCATCAAGTGCAAGGCCATGGCGAGCGCCAGTATGGAAACGCCGCTCAGCAGCAACACCACGACCGTTACGGTAAAAAACAAAACGGTGTGACCGAAGTTTGGGATCCGTTGCGGGGGCCGCCTCGCAGGCAGGAGCTGCACACCTGAATCGTCCGCAGGGCTGGGCTCCGGCAATGGGCCGTCTGGCAGTGCTGGCGGGGGCTGCAGATCCGAATCAGTTGACATTTGGCATGCCGGTTTTCTTTTGGCGGACGAAGGGCTTCTTCTTCTCGCTTTCCTTGCTCGCTGGCCGCAGAGGTTTGTGGCCGTTGGCTTCCACGGGAGCCGCAAAAGGCTTCAGTTCGGCGACTGGAAAATAGCGGCGAAGAAATTCCCCCGTATGCGAACCGAGTGTAGCAGCCACATCTGCCGGCGTCCCGTTGGCGATCAGCCGGCCGCCATCTTCGCCCCCCTCGGGTCCCAGGTCGAGGATCCAGTCAGCACTACGGATCACGTCGAGGTTGTGTTCGATGATGATGACCGTGTTACCCAGATCGGTGAGACGGTGCAGCACGTCCAGCAGCTTGCGGACGTCGTCGAAGTGCAGGCCGGTGGTGGGTTCGTCGAGCAGGTAAAGCGTTTTGCCGGTCTGACGCTTGGAGAGTTCACGAGCCAGCTTCATGCGCTGTGCCTCACCCCCCGAGAGGGTCGTGGCCGCCTGGCCCAGATGGATATAGCCCAGCCCAACATCGACCAGGGTCTCCAATTTCTGCCGCACCAGCGGGATATCCGTCAAGACCGGGAGGGCGTCTTCGATGGCCAGCTCGAGCAGGTCGGCGATGGAATAACCATTGAACTTCACCGCCAGAGTTTCCTGGTTGTAGCGGCGGCCATTGCAGACCTCGCACAGCACGTAGACGTCGGGCAGGAAGTTCATTTCGATGCGGCGTTGTCCTTCGCCCTGACATGCCTCGCAGCGGCCCCCGGAGACGTTGAACGAGAAGCGCCCCGGCTTATAACCGCGCTCCCGCGACTCCGGAAGCCGCGCAAACAGGTCGCGTATGGCGGTAAACACCCCGGTATAGGTAGCCGGGTTGGACCGTGGCGTCCGTCCGATGGGCGACTGGTCGATGCGGACCGCCTTATCGATGTTCTTGAAACCCTCGATGCCCTTGTGTGCGCCGGGAGCTTCCCGCGAACCGTAGAGTTCCTGTGCCAGCGCCCGATAGAGCGTGTCGTTGACCAGGGTGCTCTTACCCGAGCCGGAAACCCCCGTGACCACCGTCATCACGTTGAGCGGAAACCTGGCCGTCACATTCTTGAGATTGTGACTGACGGCCCCTTCGACGGTGATCCAGTTGTCCTTGAGAGGCCGCGGCGCTTCGCGGCTGATGGTCTGTAACTCTCCGGAGAGATAGCGGCCCGTCAGCGATATGTCGGACTCCATGATCTGCTGCGGTGTTCCTGCGGCTACGACATGGCCCCCGAGTTTGCCCGCTCCAGGACCCAGGTCGAGCACGTAGTCGGCATGGCGAATGGTGTCTTCGTCGTGTTCTACCACCAGGACGGTGTTACCGAGGTCACGCAGTGAAATCAGTGCCTCAATCAGCTTCTGGTTATCACGTTGGTGTAAACCGATGGATGGTTCATCGAGCACATAAAGCACCCCGCGCAGCCGGGAACCGATCTGCGTGGCGAGACGAATCCGTTGTCCTTCGCCGCCAGAAAGGGAACCGGCGTTGCGATTGAGAGAGAGATAACTCAACCCGACGGAGTTGAGAAACTCCAACCGCTCGACCACTTCCCGGCGCAGCCGTTCGGCAATCATGCGTTCGCGTTGCGAGAATTCGATGGACCTCGCTGCATGCAGCGCACCGCGTAAAGGCAGTGCCGTGAAGTCGGCAATCGAGAGGTTGCCAACCTTTACAGCCAGCGATTCGGGCCGTAAACGCTTGCCCTGGCACGCCGGACACACCGTGGCCGACATGTAGTTGAGCAGCCAGTCGCGATAGCTTTCCGACTTCGACTCTTCGAGAGAATCACGCAACCATGCCAGGATGCCGTGGAAGCCTGTGCGCGGAGCCTCTTCGCGGCCCGGTCCGTGGAGCAGCAGCTTCTGGTGCCGTTCATTCAGTTCTTCAAAGGGCTTGCTCAGATCGATCTTGTAACGCTGCGCAGCGAGGTTAAGCAGCTTGGCAAGATACTGCGATCCTCCGCCCGGGCCAAGAGCACCATCGGTTAAAGGCTTCGACCAATCGGTAATCACCTTGGCTGGATCGAAGTCATAAATGCTGCCCAGACCATGACAATCAGGGCATGCGCCATAAGTGCTATTGAATGAAAAGCTGCGAGGCTCCAACTTGGGGATGTCGAGGCCGCAATCCGGGCACGCCATAGAGGACGAGTAAAGCTGCTCTGCTTCACCCACAACAGCGGTGAGCACCAGGCCGTTAGCCATCTGTAAAGCTTTGGCTACCGAGGTTTCCAGTCGCTTCTCTACGCCGGGTTTCAGAACCACGCGGTCAATGACGGCTTCAATGGTGTGTTTCTTGTGCCGTTCGAGCTGAATGGAGTCGGCGAGGTCGCGCATCTCGCCATCGATGCGGGCGCGAAAGCCCTGCTGGTCCAGATCATCGAGAAGGTCTTTGAACTCTCCCTTGCGGCCGCGCACGATGGGCGCGTAGATGATGACGCGTTCTCCGGGTGCAAGAGATAGGATGCGTTCGACGATTTGGTCCGCTGTCTGCCGCGAAATGGGTTTGCCGCAATTCGGGCAGTGGGGCACTCCGATCGAGGCATAGAGCAGGCGGAGGTAGTCATAGATTTCTGTAATGGTGCCGACAGTGGACCGGGGGCTTCGACTCGTGGTCTTTTGCTCGATCGAGATAGCTGGGCTGAGACCTTCGATGGAATCCACATCGGGCCGCTCGATCTGGTCGAGAAACTGCCGGGCATAGGCGGAAAGAGTTTCCACGTAGCGCCGCTGGCCTTCGGCATAAATCGTGTCGAACGCAAGCGATGACTTACCCGATCCGGAGAGGCCGGTGACCACGGTAAGCGTATTACGAGGAATCTGCACACTTATGTCGCGCAGATTATGCTGACGCGCTCCGCGCACGGTGATGTGAGTAATGGGCATGAAGGCTCAGCAAGAACTTGGAAATAAGGTGCAGTAACGGTGAGTAAGGGCCACAAGCGACGAATAACGGAGCGAATGGCAGGGTAACTAACAGCAGTATCTCATTAGGCAACAGAAACAAGGGTCAACGTAACGCTGATTTCTGTCACAATTACATTCCCAGGGAATGAAACAGTAAGAGTGCGCGAACGACGCACAACGGGTGAGCGAAAACTCTGATCGAAGGGCCATTTATGGAAAACGAAGTAAACATGTTGATGGTGTTTTGCGCGGCGACCGCCGCCCTCGCTCTCGGTGTCATGCTGGGCTATATGTGTTGCAAACTCATGTTTGGCGTGCTGCGCTTTCATGCTCGTCAATCGACCGCTCTCGGGGCCAAGGCCAAGACCCAGGTTGCCCGGGTCTAAGGTTCAAGGGCTTTACGGCTTGCGGAAAAGCTCCCTCCTTTGCAGGGTACGGGCTTTACCGGTTGCGGAAAAAGTCTTTGTAAGCGAGAAATCGTTCCCTCAGCGGCTAAGGCTCGCTGCGGCGAGGTAGCCGGATTCATTGCGAAAGAGTTACGTACGGGCTGAAGCCCGTACCCTTCAAAGAATCGAGTTTTTCCGCAGCCTGTGATGCTCGTTGCGGCGAGGTAGCCTGTACCCTTCAGACAAGTGAGTGCCTTTTTTCTGAGGCAGTCTAAATTGTACGAGGATGGCTCGCTGGTGCTGGCACCCCCCATTGGCTCAAAATTACGCGTTAACGCGTTAAGTCCCTTTCCGGATGAGTTTATCGACATTAAGGGCAACTTCCTTCCGATCGGCGCTGCCTGCTCATCTGCGCAGGCAGACCCAACGGTCGTGGGCCGGCCAAGGCCGATCCTCAGGAACACTTGTTTAGATTGATTTTTCGAACGCAAAGTAGCGCGATACGTTTAAAGGATACGGGCTACCTCGCCGTGTCGAGCATTACAGCCAGCCGAACCCTCCCGTCTTTGAAGGGTACGGGCTTCAGCCCGTACGTTAATCTCCCGCAATGAATCCGGCTACCTCGCCGCAGCGAGCCTTAGCCGCTGAGGGAGCGATTTCTCGCCTGCAAAGACTTCTTCCTTAACCTGTAAAGCCCTGCTCTCGCTTTTTCTCCTCCTTTAAAAGCCTTTTTGAACGATTGAGCACTGCCTCGGCCATCAAGCCATGGCTTGCGAACGTATTTCTATCGTGGCGGAGGCGGCTGTGGGGCCTGCTGCTGATCCTGCTGCGTGCCTTGGGGCGCATTTTGCTCCGCCTGGTGCAGCTGCTGAAGTTGTTCGAAGAGTTGCTGGGGAGTCTTGACCCCAGGCGCCGCCGTTTCGTTTGCGGCAGGCGGCAATGGATCTTCTACCGGGGTAGGCAAATCCAGAGGGCCCTGCGGTTCCTGCTCAGGTTCGGAGTTTGCTTGATCGGCGACCGACGGATCGGGATTGGACGGGTCATTTTTGGCTTCGCCCGGGTTAGCTGGTGACGCCCCCGGGGCGGAGCCTGCGCCACCCGTAGCGGGCGTCAGGATGAGTTCCCGAGGGGCGCCGTTATCCAGATCACCCACCAGGATCAGGTTGTAGGTGGTTCCGTGGAGCAGTTCGGCGAGTACGTCGCTGGGTGCTCCTGGTCCGAAGCTACCGAACACGCGCTCGTCCCCGCCGAGGCCTTCGATTTTCATCCCGCTTCTCGCGGCAAATTGTCGCAAAATGGCGGCCAGGCTTGAGTTATCCGCGTGGATGGCCAGGGTGTCGTCGGCAAAAACGATCTTGGCCTCACGTGCCGGTTGCTGCAGACTCGATGGCGCTACGGTCGCTCCCGGGAGGGCAGCATGTGACGGTTGAGACGTGCCTTGTGCCGGCGCGGTTTGTTGGGTCGCAGACTTCTGCGGGGCGGCCGCTGGGCCGTGCAGGCCGGGAAGCGTGCCTTGGGCGTATACCTGAGTCCCAGAGAGAAGCAGACCAGAGAAAAGAAGACCGCAGAAAAGCAAACCGGAGATAGCTGTTGTGAGCCGCCAATGTGAGAATGCCATTCCGGGACCTCCTGTAAAAATCGCCCAACTGCCGACTACGCGTGATGATGTAGAGCCTGGTACAAACCGGGTAAGGGAAGTCCTCGTGGCGGCAAGTGTTTCAACAAAGAACGCCTGCACCTGGTCACTCCGTCGGACCATAGTACGCACCATAGTATTCGTGAAGATGCCTCTGATGTCCCAGCCCGCGGAGATTCAACCCTCTGTGTACTAGACTAGCAGTGGTCGAGCCCTGAGAGCGAACCACCCAAGCTGTGCATCTCCGGGTACTTCCACGAAAGGGTCCAACCTTCATGGTTCTCGAAGCCTGTCTGCGCCGGCGATTCACACTCGCGCTTAGCCTGCTTACGCTCCTGGCGCCTGGCTTCCTGGCGCCTGGCCGGATCCTGGCCGTATCCTGCAAAACGCAGGCGCAGATGACTGAAACCGAGCGTTCTGCGCTGGTGCAGGCTGCGAAGACGCTGGCTGTCGGCGTCCAGAGCGGAAATGTCGCGGCGGTTAAGGCCTCGACCGTGCCTAATGTCGCAGCCCAGTTTGATGGCATCGCAAACACCATTTCCCAGACTTCTCCCTTGCTGGCCGGCGCCACCATCACGATAGACGCGCTCTATGGCCTGGACGCTTCGGATTTGAAGCCGGCTGGCGAAGATGCGCAGTTCTTCTGTGGCGGCGGCGCTTCTCCACTGCACGTAGAGGTAAGTATTCCTCAGCTACCGCAAGGCCAATGGGCGCTGACCTTCGTCCACGCCACGGGAGTCAAAGAGCCGCAGCAGATGGCCTTTCTCTTGCAGAAGAACGGTGCATGGCAGCTCGCCGGCTTTTTTGTAAGGCCTCTTCTGGAAGCAGGGCACGATAGTTTGTGGTACTGGAACAAAGCGCGCGCGTATCGAGACAAAGGCCAAAAGTGGAACGCGTACTTCTACTACCTGACCGCGGTCTATCTGGCGGCTCCGCTGGATTTGCTGACCACTCCGAACCTGGACAAGCTCCACCAGGAAACAGAGGCTTCCAAACCCGACGGATTGCCCAGTGGATTACCGGGCGCCCAGCCCATGGTTGTTACCGCCGGCGGGAAAACCTATGAGGTCACCGATGTGCACACCGACGCCTCTCTGGGGGGCTTCGATCTGGTCATGCGCTACGCGGCGGCAAACACCAGCGACCCTGTGGCAGCGAGGGCTCAGAATGTGGCGTTGATGAAGGCCATGCTGGATGCGCATCCGGAACTCAAGGAGGCGTTTCACGGTTTGTGGGTCTTCGCCGAAGCGCCCGGTCAACAACCGTATGGCAACGAACTAGCTATGGCTGACATCCACTGATTGCTGTCAGGCAGAAAAAAGTTGAGCGATTGCAGTTCAGTAGCAGTTTCGCAATGATTGTGGTCTGGCCAGGATCGCGAGGTGTGGTTTTCCTTGGGAGAAAACCACGAAAGGACCTGTCGCTTCGCTCGCTGCGGCGAGGCTGCGAAACTGCAGAGCTCTCGCCGGTCACCGTTTCTTAAGACCGCATTTTCATCTCGTCCATAACGGGAGATGGCTCAAGGCGTTTTCACGCATCTTTACAGGATGGCTCGTGACTCCGCGAGATTGAGGACTGGTTGTCGTATGGCACACGAGACGGAAAAAACACTCTCCCGGGCGATTGCTGAAAGACGTGCGTCCCCCAGCTTCGATGGGAGTCCGATTCCGGAGCGCGATCTGCTGAAAATATTGCAGGCTGGATTGCAGGCGCCGAGCGGCTTCAACCTGCAACCCTGGCGTTTTATCGTGGTGCGCAGCGCCGATCAGAAGAAGAAGCTCCGCGCGGCTTGTTTTAACCAGGCGAAGGTGGAAGAAGCTTCGGCGATGGTGGTGGCTTGCGGCGATGCGGACGGCTGGCGCAGTGGCGACCTGGAAGAGATGCTGCGGCTGGGTCGACAGGGGGGCATGCCAGAAAACTACGCTGAGCAGGCGAAGGTGACCGTTCCCAACTATCTCTCCAAACACCCCAACATGCCCCTGTGGCTCAATCGCCAGGTCATGCTGGCGTTTACTCACATGCTGCTGATGGCCGAAGTTCTCGGCTATGACACGGCGCCTATGGAAGGCTTTGAAGAGGATAAGGTTCACGAGGTCCTCAAGCTTCCCCTGAGCTATTCGGTGGTGGCGCTACTCGGCATTGGACATCTGAAGGGCCCCGACAAATTTCATGGTGAGCGCTTTAGCACGGCGCGAACCCTTTTTGCCGAAGAATATGGCAAACCGTTCAAGATTTCAGAGTAGAATTAACCAGTTCGTAACAAACCACCTCCTCTTGCTTCACGGATAGCGGTTTCGGGGCGGACGCCCTTTGCAGGAGCACCTCGTGCGTCGAGAGTTCCCTGAAGCACCCATCGTTGGTGTGGGTGCTGTTGTGATCGACGGGCAGAAGGTTCTATTGATTCGGCGGGGTCAGCAACCTCTTAAGGGCGAGTGGTCGCTGCCTGGGGGCGCACTGGAGCTGGGCGAGACCTTGCAGCAAGGGGTCGTGCGCGAAGTGGAGGAAGAGACCGGGCTGGAAGTCGTTCCGGTCGGCATGGTGGAGGTTTTCGACCGCATCACACGTGATGAGGCGTCCGGTCAGGTTCGCTATCACTATGTATTGGTCGACTTTCTATGCCATGTGGTGGGCGGCCTGCTGTGCGGCGCAAGCGATGCGGAGGAAGCACGCTGGGTGAACCGGAGCGAGTTGGTAAGCAAGTATCGGCTTCGAGCCTTTACCTGCGAGGTCATCGAAAAGGCGTTTCGACTCGAAGACGCGCAATAGGCGCGATCCAAAGTTTGACTGAAGAAGAGTTTGATTGAAGAAGCGTTTGAGCAAAGTTGGGCTTGCATAGATTTGAATGGAACAGGGTTTGAGGGCAATCATAAGGTGAGCAGCCGAGTGCAGAAGACTGATCAGACCAGCGTAGCCCGTTGGGCGGTTCGCGGCCTTGTCTGCGGTCTACTTTTGCTCGGGCTCATTTTGGGGGTCCTCGGGTGGCAAAATCCCCTTTGGCTGATCGACCGCCAGGTCTCCGCGCGCTTGCGTCTCCACGGTGTTCACAGTGAATTTGTCACAGTAAATGGCTACAAAATGCATTATCTGGTCGGCGGAGCAGGGCGTCCTCTGGTGCTGGTCCATGGTCTGGGCAGCCGCGCGGCCGACTGGGCTGATCTGATCCCGCAGCTCATTGCGGGCGGCCATCGCGTCTATGCGATGGATCTATTGGGCTACGGCATGTCTTCTCAACCGAAGGACGCGCGCTACTCCATCGCTGATCAGGCGCAGATGGTTGAGGGCTTTTTGGATAGCCAGCATCTGCAGCAGGTAGATCTGGCTGGCTGGTCCATGGGCGGGTGGATCGCCATGCGTGTAGCCCTGAAGCACCCGGAACGTGTTCGCAGACTGGTGCTCTTGGATAGTGCCGGCTTGCGTTTCCAATTGGGTTTTGATCCGGCGCTCTTTCAGCCCGCTTCACCCAAAGATCTGGCGGCGCTTGAAGAGCTGCTTTTGCCGCATCCGCAGCCAGTGCCGGGCTTTCTTGCCATGGCACTGCTCCGCCGTAGCGACAAGATCGGCTGGGTCGTCCACCGGAGTTTGCAATCCATGATGACCGGAGAAGACCTGGTGGATGGCAAGCTGGGCGCGCTCACCATGCCGGTGCTGATCGGCTGGGGTGACCAGGATCGTCTTATCCCGCTCTCCGTCGGTTACAAATTACATTCCGAGATACTGCAGTCTGTGCTTGATATCTACGCCGACTGCGGACATCTGGCGCCGGCGCGCTGCAGTAGCCAGGTCGGGCCCAGCGTAGTCAATTTCCTTAATACGCAGCCTGCACCGATGGCCATGGTCCACCAAGTCCCGAGCAAACCCGAAACCCTACCTGCCAATCGCTAGCCGTGTTCGCTGCGGCGAGGCTATGTTGTGCGATGGCCGGGTGCCGCAACTAACCTCCGGGTGCCCCATCCTTGCCGGTGCTTTTCCGGCAAGGTGGGTAGCCACAAATCTCAACCCACACTGTCGCGGTATCTCACCCTTGGGAAAAAAAGCTAGGGATGGGGCACCCGGCGGCATAGCTGTGCCCGGTCGAGATCGGGGAAGTTGGATTTTTCTTGATGAAAAATCCAGTCAAGCGTCCTTGCCGCTGGGTACAGTTGTGCTGGTTTTGCCTTAGTCCGTGGGACGGGAGTGGAGTGAAATCACATTTTTCAAATCAGGTCTGGGTCGTTACAGCACGAAGACAATTCGAAAGAAACGAAACCAGTCTGCAGCCAGATGGCAGCACAGTTGGGGGGCACCCCAATCCTCGGACTGTACGGAACAGCCCCGAAGGGGCGGCTGAAAATAGCCCAGGACGCAGTCCTGGGTTAGGTATCCGTCACCGATCAAGTCCCGCAGGGACGACTGAGAATGTCCCAGGATGAAATCATGGGTACACCCCTTCTAGTGTAGCCCGCCACACAGATGGTCGTTTATCCCGGGATGTAATCAAGCGTCCTAAATCTTACCCTGCCATGGACTCGGGTGCCCCATATCTCGCGCTTGTTGCGAGATGTGGGGAATTCATGGACCTTAGCCGACCAGTCTTTGCAGTGAGTCGAGAGTTCCGGGGAGAGAGTGACTCTTGTCCCACATCTCGCACAAGTACGTGCGAGATATGGGGCACCCGAGTCCACACCCGAGTCTTGGGCTAGACAAAATCCTTAAAGCCACACCCACGACATACATGATCGTATTTGTGACGGACTACACTAGACTAGTCTTGCGAAAATGCTTTATTGGCTGCTTTCGCCCTTCCACACATAAGCATCCGGCTGTGGTAAACCAATGTGTGCCAGCACACGGCAGACAAACTGTTCCGCCATCTCGTTCGCATCCATAGGGCGATTGTAGAAGGCCGGAATCACCGGAAAAATCACCGCCCCGGCGTCCGCGGCGAAGGTCATGTTACGTAAGTGAATCTTGTTGAACGGCGTCTCGCGGATGCAGAGAACCAGCGGTCTGCGTTCCTTGAGGCTTACGTCGGCTGCCCGTTCGATCAGGTTTGAGGCGAGCCCATGCGCAATGCCCGCCAGGGTTCCCATGCTGCAGGGCAAGATGATCATGCCGTCGGAAGGGTAACTGCCACTGGCTGGAGCTGCGCCGATATCGCTCTCCGCCAGTTGCTGAATCTTGACCGAAGGTTTCCCGAGCAGCTTGGCTACCAGTTCGCTGCGGCCACTCAACCTGAGTTCCTCGGCAATCACGCGGAGCGAGTTTTCTGAAGCGATGAAATTGACATGCGCCACGCGGGGGTCATGCTCCAGCGCCCTCAACATCTGCTGGCCGAAGATAGAACCGCTTGCCCCAGTCAGGGCCAGCGTGAGATTCATGCCCGCTTCAGAAGCGGAGCTCACGCCAGAACCCGGTCGAAGATGGCATCCACATTGACCAACTGACGCTCATAGCGGAAGGTTTTCTCCAGCTGTCCGGCTGGAAGCAGTTTTGTGATCGCCGGCTCCTGCGCCACCAGGTCACGGAAAACGAGATCTTCTTTCCACGCTTTCATCGCGTGTGACTGCACGAGGCGGTAGGCCTCTTCACGCAGCATGCCGGCTTCGGTCAGGTCGAGCAGCAGTTGGCCAGAGAAGATCAGGCCGCCTGTGCTCTCAAGATTCTTGAGCATGCGGTTCGGGTAGACGAGCAGCTTTTCGATGAGCGTAGTCGTTTTGGCCAGCAAATAGTCCACCAGGATGGTGGAGTCGGGAAAGATGACCCTCTCTACTGAAGAATGGGAAATATCCCGCTCATGCCACAGGGCCACATTTTCGAGAGCGGCCTGGCTATTGGACCGTACGACGCGCGCCAGTCCGCTGATCTGCTCCGAGGTGATCGGGTTGCGCTTGTGCGGCATGGCGGAGGAGCCCTTCTGTTTCTCTGAGAAGAACTCTTCAGCCTCGCGCACTTCGGTGCGTTGCAGGTGGCGAACTTCGGTCGAGATCTTGTCCAGCGTCGAGGCCAGCACAGCCAGCGTGCCGATGTACGCCGCATGGCGGTCGCGCTGGATGACCTGGGTCGCGATCGGGTCGGGGCGCAGTCCCAGCCGCTCGCAGATGGCCACCTCGTGCGCGGGCTTGAGATGCCCGAAGGTGCCCACGGCGCCGGAAAGCTTGCCTACGCGCATGTCTTCCGCGCTGGCGTCGAAGCGAACCAGATCGCGCATGATCTCGGCATACCAATTCAGCAGCTTCAGGCCGAAGGTTGTCGGTTCGGCGTGGACGCCATGCGTGCGGCCAATGGTCGGTGTGTGTTTGAACTCCAGCGCGCGCTGCTTGAGGATGGCGGCGAGCGCCAGAATATCTTCACGAATAAGCGCCGAAGCCGCCTTGATCTGCAGCGCCTGGGCAGTGTCGACCACATCGTTTGAGGTAAGGCCCCAGTGCAGCCAGCGGGACTCAGGCCCGATCTTCTCTGCCATGGCCGTGGTGAAGGCGATGACGTCGTGCTTAACCTCGGCTTCGATCTCCTGAATGCGGGCGACGTCCACTGTGGCGTGCTTGCGGATCGCCTGTGCGGCGGAATGCGGCACAATGCCGGCGTCGGCCAGGGCTTCCGATGCGGTTGCTTCCACCTCGAGCCACATGCGGTACTTATTTTCTTCATTCCAGATGCGGCCCATAGCCGGGCGGGTATAACGAGCGATCAACCAAAGCCTCCGTAATGTAACTCTTTATTCTACCGTTGCCGCATCTCATCAGTTTGGAAAGACAAACATCCGGAGGAACGAGATGACGGAACAGCAACAGGATCCAGAACTGGTTACGATTGAAAGCTATCGCGACGCTTTGGAAGCAGATCTAGCCAAGACGCGTTTGGACTCAGCCGGAATCACCAGTTTTCTGGTAGGAGAGAACACGGCGATGCTTTAAAGCATTTTCGCAATACTGTGTTCTGGTGAGAGCACCGAGGTGTGGTTTTCTTTGAGAGAAAACCACGTAAAGGGCGGTAGCTTAACTCGCTGCGGCGAGGCCGGTCTACACCATTGCGAAACTGCTTTATGGAACCGGCCTGGGAGGATTGCAGTTGCAGGTGAGCCCCAGGGATGAGGTCGATGCCCGTAGCATTTTGAATGACGCCGGGTCCTGCGGACGGGGATGTGGAATCAGTTCCCTAAGCTTTACTCGTATCGTTGCAGGGAAGTAGGGTCGCTCGTGCCCCCTACTCCGAAAAACTCGCTCATCTCTTCAAACAGGAAGCCTTGGCCGGGACGGTAGGGCTGGATCCACTTGCCGTCGACCACAAATTGGGGAATGGCCCGCTTGCCTACGTGCTCGATGACCTCGTCGGCTGCGCCGGGTGTGTTCTCGATGTCGATCTCGGTGTACGCGATTTGGTATTTGTCGAGAAACTTCTTCGCGGCGCGGCAATCGCGGCACCAGGCAGCGGAGTAAACCGTTACATGCATACCTCAATCATACAGAAAAGGCATGCTGAAACCCGCTGGAGCGCTGGGCCGAGCAGGGCCCCAGCAGATCCTGTTTGGGCTGCGATCGGCCCGCGGGAAGGATGCGAGGGGGGCGGGCACGGGCTGCCTCGCCGCGGCGAGCATTAGGCGGTGCGAATACGTTCGCAGACCACCGTTTTTTTGCACAGAAACAAGCACAGGTAGGGCATGGCCTTTAGGCCATGCCAACAAACCACTACACTCGATGGCCTACCTCGCCGCAGCGAGCATTAGGCCCTGAGGTACGTTTTCCATCGACTTGCCACGCTGCCTGGGAGAAGAACGTACCGCACGGCCTAAAGCTCGCCGTAAATGTAACGGCCTCAGATCCCCAATACTGAATTGTCATCTCGACCGAAGCGTAGCGAAGTGGAGAGATCTGCGGTTCTCTTCCCACACCAGTCACGTTACGCACGGCGCTGGCGGAAAAACTCACGCAACAACTCCCCGCTTTCCTCAGCCAGTTCTCCGCTGGTAACGAGCATCTGGTGATTCAGCCTGGGATGATTCAGCACCTCAAGAACTGAGCCGGCCGCGCCTGCCTTGGGATCTGAGGCGGCATAAATCAAACGGCTGATCCGGGCATGAATCATGGCGCCCGAACACATGGCGCACGGCTCTAAGGTAACGAAGAGTTCGCAGCCGCCCAGCCGGTAGTTGCCGAGGGTCTTTGCCGCCTCACGCAGCGCGACGATCTCGGCATGTGCGGTGGGATCGAGGTCGCGCAACACCCGATTCCGGCCCCGGCCCACGACCACTCCGCTTGCCAGCACGATCGCCCCCACCGGGACTTCTCCGGCGGCGGCCGCTGCCCGAGCTTCCTCCAGCGCAAGTATTAAGGCTTCGGCGTCTGTCATGCCCGTTACGCCGGCTGCTGCTGGCTCATGCAGTGCAGCGTTCCCAGGCCCCAGATAAGGTCGCCGCAGTGAATACCGACGACTTCACGTCCGGGGAAATGATCCGCCAGCAGGTTGAGCGCTTTACGATCGTTGGCATCGTTGAAGGTGGGCGCCAGCACCAATCCATTCGCGATGTAGAAGTTGGCATAGCTTGCCGGCAGTCGCTGACCCTCAAAGACGATCGGCGACGGCATAGGCAGTTCGACAATCCTGAACGGTTGTCCGTCGAGGTCGCGCGCCGCGTGCAGCCGCTCAAGGTTCTCCGCCAGAGGCAAGTGGTTCTCGTCGGCGGTATTCGGCTCCGTGACGGTGACGATAGTAACGGGACTAACGAAACGAGTGATGTCGTCCACGTGGCCATGGGTATCGTCTCCCGCGATGCCACGATCCATCCACAGCACCTGATCGACGCCCAGGTAGTCGTGGAACACACGCTCCAGATCGGCCCGCGCGAGGCCTGGATTGCGCTGCTGCACCTCACTCAGCAGGCACTCCTCCGTGGTGATCAGGGTGCCCCGGCCGTTCACGTCGATGCTCCCTCCTTCGAGAACGACCCGAACATCGGTACTATGCCCGGCAGCCAAAAAATCCGGCGTAAAGCTGGGGACGTGAAGCAAATCGGCCGCTTTGCAAGGTAACTGGTCATCCAGCGCCCAGTCATCGTATTTGGCCCAGGCATTGAATCGCCAATCGGTGGCGGCGATCGGGTTTTCCCCTGCGCCGTTTCGGGTAACAAAGATCGGACCGGAATCGCGCAACCAAACCCGGTTGGTGGGCCACTGGTGAAAGTGAACGCGACTCAATTGCGCGCCGCAGCGCTTCAACATGTTGTGCGCGCGCTGCTCCGCGGCTGCGTCCTGCACCAGCAGGTGCACATCTTCGACTCGCGTGAGGTGGCGGATGATGTCGCAGTACACCCACGGAATGGGATGAAACCTTCCCGGCCAGTCAGCCGCATTGTGCGGCCACGCCAGCCAGGTCGCCGCGTGGGGTTCCCATTCGGCCGGCATGCGATAGCCCAGGCTGCGCGGGGTTACCGGTTCATTTGCCATCGCCGGTCGACTCGTCGAGAAAGCGTGCGCTGATGGGCGGATAGAAATCGATGCGCCGGTCGCGCAGAAACGGCCAGTTACGGCGAGTATCTTCCTGGTGCTTCAGGTCGACCTCCTCAATCAGGATGGCTTCGCTGTCATGCGGTGCTTTTGCCAGGACGCGCCCGAAGGGATCGGCGATAAACGATCCGCCCCAAAACTCGAGCCCTACACCCTCCGCGCGTTTGCCACGGACATCGCCAAACTCATGGCCTACACGGTTCACCGAAGCGACGTAGACGCCATTGGCGATGGCGTGTGCACGCTGAATCGTCTGCCAGGCGTCATACTGCGCTTCGCCGAAGGGTTCCTTCTCCGCTGGGTGCCAGCCGATGGCGGTGGGATAGAACAGCAGGTTCGCCCCACGCAGTGCAGTGATGCGTGCTGCCTCCGGATACCACTGGTCCCAGCAGATAAGTGCGCCCACTTCGCCCACCGACGTGCCGAAGGACTTGAAACCAAGATCGCCCGGAGTGAAATAAAACTTCTCGTAGTAGAGCGGGTCGTCGGGTATGTGCATCTTGCGGTAGATTCCGCTGAGAGAACCGTCGCTTTCGATCATCGCCACGGTGTTGTGATACAGCCCCGCGGCCCGGCGTTCAAAAAGGGAAGCGACCACGATTACTTTTTCTTCCCTGGCGACAGCGGCAAGCCTCTCCGTCGAAGGGCCGGGAATAGGCTCTGCCAGGTCGAATAGCTCCACATCTTCGCGCTGGCAGAAATACTGAGCGCGAAAAAGCTCTGGCAGGCAGACGATGTTCGCGCCGCCGCGCGCCGCTTCACGAACCCGGTCAGCCGCCTTGTCGAGATTGGCGTCGGGGTCTGGCGAGCAGGACATCTGTATCAAACCGACGCGGTAGTTTGGTTTATTGGCCATCTTGTTTCCTAAAACCTATTCAAAGATCAAAATTGCGGCAGCGATGACCGTCGTCCAGAGTCCTCGCTTATCTCCTACCGCGGACTGCGTGATGTTGGTGGTGCGGACAATCTTGTTGGAGATGCGATAGCTCTCCTTCTTCTGGTCCCAACTCGTATCTGGATCGAACTCCACATTGAGCGTGGTGGCCAGCATCTCTGCCGCCAACTCCTCGGCGTATTCGCCGGCTTGTTCTTCCGACTCGCCAAAGCTATGGTGTTCGCTCAAGTAACCGTAAGTGTTGCGATCCGCGGGAATCGCCATGCCGATACTTGAAACCAGCAGGCGATGTGGTTCGCGAGTCGAATTTTCCGCCACCACGGCGAAGACCACCTCACCCGGAGAGAGGTAACCCAAACCCTCTTTGCGGGTAATCAGCTTGCACTGCGGCGGAAAGATAGAAGAAACCCGAACCAGGTTCTGCGCCGCGATTCCCGCGTCACGCAGTGCCAATTCAAACGAGGTCAACCGTTCTTTGTGCTTCCCGACGCCTTTGGTTAAAAACAGGCGCTTTGGGATCATGCTCTTGCCCAAGGTGAAACCCTCCCGCCGGGTGCACTAATTAGAAGAACCTAACACAAACGAATAAATAGGATGCGACGGCCTGGCTCTTCGAAACAAAAAGATGCGGCCTGCCCTTCTGGGGCACAATAGACTGAGATGGCATACCGGATAAAGATAGAAGAAGCGGAACGGCGCAAGATGCGCGAGAGTAACACCCGAATCTACCGTCTGGCGCACTGGCCCCTTTGGATATGGGTGTTTTTTCTCGCTCCCGGACCTCTCACCTTCGATCTATTCGCGCGCGGCGGCAGCAGGAATAACGTCGCATGGCTCCTGCTGGTGATGCTGGCAACCGGCATTGCAGCCTTTTTCGGGCAGATCCCGGGCGCCGAGCCGCGCCCTTACATTCTCAGGTTCACCGAAGACAAACCAAATCCTCTCTATCGCAAAATTTGTTACACCTTCGCCTGGAACGCGGTGGTCAGCTTTATGCTGCTGAACCTCACGGGATTGGTGATTGCCGCCGCAACCGGCAAGTGGGTGATGAAGCAGCTCTATTCGCAAGCCTATTTCCCCATTTGCGCCATCGTGCTGTTGCTCGGCTTGTTGGGCCTTCTGCCTCGTGCCGGGCGTTCCACCAGGGGTGAGGGAAGCGAAAGGCGTTACTTCTATGGCGCAGTATGGGCAGCAGCGATCTCGCAGACGGTCCTTCTCGTTCTATGGAAAACGCTGCCCAGGTCGCCGGCGACCAACGAGATCAAGCTGGCGGGGTTTGTACTGAGCCTGTGCGTTGTAGGCGCATCTGCCGCTCTGGGGCTTCTGCCCCGCACCCGCCCGATCGTCCCCGGCCAGCTGATGGTTGCCGACTAGCATTTTCGCATCCTCGCCGCAGCGAGCAATGGGTGTAGACCGGCCTAGTCGCAGCGAGCTACCTAGCCGCCATAAATACCATCGTGTATTTTGTTCGGCAATGCTCGCTGCGGCGAGGCTGCTCGCTGCGGCGAGCATTGCCGTTTCTGGGTGCATTGGAAGCGGAGTTTACGCGAACCCTAGATTCGTCGTTCTGCTTCTGGCATTTTCTTGGGGTTTAAGAGGGCGGCCAAACGGCCGCCCCCCACATCTCGCAAAAACAAGCGAGATATGGGGCACCCGGCACCCGGCACCCGGCACCCGGCACCCGGCATCTGCCGCTCTGGGGCTTCTGCCCCGCACCCGCCCGATCGTCCCCGGCCAACTGATGGTCGCTGACTAAAACGGGTCCTGAACCGGCCCAGAATCGGTTCCGAATCGGTTTCGGGGCTCCCCGGGCGTTGAAACGTTACGCGTGGGTAACGGCGGGCTTTGGTTTGCGTGACAGTGCGTACAGCAGCGCGACCAGCATGAACAGCGATCCCATCGCCGCCAAACCCATCACCCGCAGGACGGAAACCGTGTACTTGCCGGCGCTCGGGCTGTAGTTGCAGCAGTAGAGCAGGATCATGTCGCTGAGCGAACCGATATGGTGCGTGCTGGCTTGAATCACCGCCAGTCGAAGATCGCGCGGCTGGTAGTCAATCCCGAACAGATACTTCGACAATCGGCCGTCGGGTGTGGCGATCATGATTACGCTGGAATGGGCAAACTGATCCATCTTGCCGTCGGGCCCGGCCATCCGCACGTAGTTGAAGCCGGTCGCCTTGGCCAGGTCGTTAATCGACGCTTGCGGTCCGGTGAGAAAGTGCACGCTGGAACCGGCATCAGGTTTGCCGACCCCGTTGAGAAAGAGCGTCTTCTCGGTGGCGCCGTCGGCTGGCGTATCCATCGGATCGATACTGGCGACGACGACATCGTAGTCCTTGCCTGGGTTGAAACCCACCTGGCGTAGCGTCTTCGCCATGCCGCTCAGCACCTGCGGGCAGAGCATGCGGCATTTGTAATAAACCAATGCCATGACCACCGGACGGTGCTCAAAATACGTAGATAACGGTACTTCTGTACCGCTGGAATCGACAAAATGGTCAGTGAGCGGCAACTGGCGGCTGAGGTTCTGGTTGACCCCTGCGTTTTTAAGAAATGCGGGGGCCGACTGAGCAGCCGCACCTACAGGTTTGTCGGCCGAGTACTGCTGCGCGCCCGCCGGCGCCTGAAGGGTAAGAACGATAGAAAGCCCGAACATCCACCAACGGAACATGTGTTTAGATTACTCCTTCCGTCCGGCGAGATGACTCCTTTGGGCCCGCGCCGATTGCCACTGCAATTCGCAAGATGTTAGCCTGAACATTCGTTCTGACTTCCATTTATCCGTGTTCGGAGAGACGTCCATCCATGCAAAAGAGCTATAACGGTTTACCCTTGCCCACCGGCGGCGAGGCGATTCAGTATGCTGACGGCAAGTACCAGGTCCCTAATCATCCGATCATCCCGTTTATCGAGGGCGACGGCACGGGGCGCGATATCTGGCGCGCTTCGCAGCGAGTGTTCGACGCAGCCGTGGAAAAGGCCTATGGGGGCCGCAGGTCGGTCAAGTGGTTTGAGATTTTTGCCGGCGAGAAAGCTTTTTCACAATTCTCCACCTGGTTGCCGGACGATTCGGTGAACGCGGCCCGTGATCTGCGGGTGTCGATCAAGGGCCCTCTTACCACGCCGGTGGGCGGTGGTATCCGGTCGTTGAATGTCGCTCTCCGCCAGATCCTCGATCTTTATTCCTGTGTGCGGCCGGTGAAGTACTACTCGGGTGTTCCCAGCCCGGTGAAGCATCCGGAAAAGCTCGACGTGGTGATCTTCCGCGAGAACACTGAGGACGTGTACTCCGGGGTCGAGTTCAAGCAGGGGACCCCCGAAGGCAAAAAAATCATCGACTTTCTTAACGACGAAATGCTGAAAGGCAACAAGAAGAAGATCCGTGAAGATTCGGGTATTGGGATCAAGCCCATCTCTATCTTCGGGACCAAGCGGCTGGTACGTTACGCCATCAAGTACGCTCTCGAGAACGGCCGCAAGTCCGTCACCCTGGTGCACAAAGGCAACATCCAGAAATTTACTGAAGGCGCCTATCGGGAGTGGGGTTACGAGGTAGCCACGCAGGAGTTCCGCGATCAGACCGTAACCGAGATGGAGAGCTGGATCCTGGGCAACCTCGAAGCCAACCCTAATCTAACGGTTGAACAAAACGCCGCCTTGATCGAACCGGGTATCGCTTTCGGATCGGATGACTTCCGCAAGGGGCTCTATAAGAGCGTGAAGAGCGTGATCGATTCGATCGGCGAAACTCACGGCCATGGTAAATGGAAGAAGAAGCTGCTGATCAACGATCGCATCGCCGATTCCATTTTCCAGCAGGTCATCATTCGCCCTGAAGACTACAGCGTGCTGGCGACAACCAACCTGAACGGAGACTACATCTCGGATGCCTGTGCGGCGCAGGTGGGCGGTCTCGGCATCGCTCCGGGTGCAAATATCGGTGATGGCTACGCGGTATTTGAAGCGACCCACGGCACGGCGCCCAAGTACGCCGACAAGGACGTCATCAATCCTGGTTCCGTCATGCTTTCCGGCGTCATGCTTTTCGAATTCCTGGGCTGGGGCGAGGCGGCAAAGTTGATTGAGAACGCGCTCGAAGAAGACCATCCAGCAGAAGTACGTAACCTACGACTTCGAGCGGCAGATGCCTGGATCGACCAAGGCGAAGACGAGCGAATTCGCCACCCGCATCATTGAAAACATGGCGTAGGAGAACAGGGGTCCGGTAGAACAGGATCCCGTAGAGCAGGGTTTAGGAGAAATATGAGGAAGAAAGTAACCATCGTAGGAGCCGGTAACGTAGGCGCGACCGCCGCCCACTGGATTGCGGCCAAGGAACTCGCCGACATTGTGCTGGTAGACGTAGTAGAGGGCGTGCCTCAAGGCAAGGGCCTCGACCTGCTTCAAGCGTTGCCCATCGAGAAGAGAGACGTGCATGTGATCGGAACCAACGATTACGCTGACACGGCGAACTCTGACATCGTCGTCATCACCGCGGGTATCCCCCGCAAGCCGGGTATGAGCCGTGATGACTTGCTGCATACCAACTACAAGATCATGTCGGACGTGGTCGGCAAGGTGGTCGCAGCCTCACCGAACGCGATTCTGATTATCGTGTCGAATCCTCTGGATGCCATGGCCCAGGCGGCTTACAAGCTCTCGAAATTCAACCGTGAGCGGGTCATCGGCATGGCCGGCATTCTGGACTCAGCGCGCTTCCGTACATTTATCGCCGAGGAGTTGAAGGTCTCGGTCGAAAATGTAACGGCCTTTGTGCTCGGCGGCCACGGCGATACCATGGTTCCCCTGCCGCGCTATTCCACCGTTGCGGGTATCCCGATCACCGAGCTAATGGATGCAGCCACGCTCGAGCGCCTGGTGCAGAGGACCCGCGATGGCGGCGCCGAGATCGTCAAGCATCTGAAGACGGGCAGCGCTTTCTACGCTCCGTCGGCGGCTGCGGTCGAGATGGTCGAAGCAATACTCAAGGACAAGAAGAAGATCGTGCCCTGCGCGGCTTATCTTGAAGGCGAGTACGGTATCCACGGTCTTTACGTAGGCGTTCCTTGCAAATTGGGTGAGCGGGGTCTCGAGCAGATCATCGAGATCAAGCTGACCAAAGAAGAGGAAGCGGCGCTCAAGAAGAGCGCTGATGCCGTCAAGGAACTGTGCGCGGTCATCGGAGTCTAACGTCGTGACCTCTAGAGCCCGCCAGGTAGTCGCTGCGAACGTTGCCGATGCGACGGTGATGTTGCAGCAATTGGCGGGCCTTGCACCCCAGATAGAAGCCGCCTCCGCAATCATCGCGGGGGCGTTGCTTTCTGGGCACAAGCTGCTGGCGTGCGGCAACGGCGGCAGTGCAGCGGATGCCGGCCATCTCACGACGGAGTTTGTGTCTCGCTTTCGGCGGGAACGCCGTCCTTATCCGGCGATTTCTTTGGCCACGCATGGCGGAGACATCACGGCCATCGCCAATGACTATTCTTTCGCCGATCTATTTGCCCGGCAGGTGAAGGCTTTTGGTCTACCCGGCGACGTGCTCGCCGTGTTTACCAGCACCGGGGCAAGTGAGAACGTCTATCGCGCGCTGATCGCCGCAAAAGACCTGCATGTAAAGACCGTGGCATTTCTGGGCAGAGACGGTGGAAAGTGCGCCAACCTGGCAGACGTGGAATTGCTGGTAAGCGGAACCCTCACTGCCCGCATTCAAGAGGGCCACAAATTCCTGTTACACACCCTCTGTGAACTTGTAGAAGAGCAACTGGTGTAGTGCGTCACCAATACGACCGTGTATGTCGTGGGTGTGGCCGCGGACTCGGGTGCCCCATATCTCGCACGTACTTGTGCGAGATGTGGGAAAAGAGTCACTCTCTCCCCGAAACTCTCGACTCACTGCAAAGACTGGTTGGCTAAAGTCGATGAATTCCCCACATCTCGCAACAAGCGCGAGATATGGGGCACACCCGAGTCCATGCACCCGAGTCCATGGCCGGGTAAGATTTAGGACGCTTGATTACATCCCGGGATAAACGTCCATCTGCGGGACGCACTCCACTAGCGCCCATCGCTTAGAGAATGCCGCCCAGTTTCCCCTTTCTAGGAAACTCCGCAGTTTCATTTGTGGAACCCTCAAACCCTTTGCAGGGTACTGACCCGGAAGAAGCAAAATCGAGCGTCATCCCCGTGTTAAATTTGCCGATCTAAAGACTCATGTGTGTGGGGGCGTATTGCTGACCATCTCGCGAGACCAAGCGACAAGGATGAAGAATGGGCGATCCGGCGATTACGACGAGCTGCAGAAGCCCCGGAGAAAGATCTCCACGATCGCCCTGTATGGGGAATTCGGAGCTCCCATCCTGACAGCCGCAAGATCATTCCGCGATGCTGGTATCGAGGTCGTCGTACTGGGAATCGGAGGCGGCAAACCATCGGTGTGGTCGAATGCGGTGGGTCTTGCCGCATTGATGCGGCCCGAAGACGTGGGAACGTTCGCGGGCATTTCGGTGATAAGCGAGTTTATCCAAAAGACAAATGCTCAGGCTTTGCTGGCACTCTGGGAGCCTCACATGCTATGGCTTGCTGCCAGCCGGGACCTGCTCCCGCAGTGCTGCAAGCTTGTCATGTCGAGCCGAGAAACTTTGGAAGCTATTCAATCGAAACGCGATCAATTGAAAATTGCGCGGAGCTGCGGCTTCGATGTTTTGCCGACCTGGGAGCTCTTCGAGAAAGGCGATGTTGCCCGCATCGATCCTTCTGCGTACCCGGTTTGCTTGCGGCCTTCGACGCCGCAGGAAGTAACCCCCCAGTTCAAGGCGGAGGTACTGCAATCGCCATCGGGGCTGACGGCCTTTTTGGAGAGCAGGACGTGGGGGCCGGGCCCTTTGCTTGTTCAATCTTTCCTGCCTCTTCCCACAGTGATGATTCATGGGGTGCGCAGTGAGTCGGGCGAACTCCTCGCCCTGGAGGGCTTCATCGCTCCGATGAGGTTTGAAGCCCTCACGTTGGAGTTGAGGCCGTTAGCCATCGACGCAAAAATTGCGGAGTGTTGCCGGAACTTTGTGGAGGAGTTGGAAATTACCGGTCCGTTTCACTTCGATTTGCTTTATTCCGCAGAGAAGAACCTCTTCCATTATCTGGAAATCAATCCACGGCTTGGAGGCACGACGGATAAGGTTTTCAGGCTGGGCTTAGACGAGCCGCTCTTGGCGCTTGAGGCTTACGGCTTCGACGTACAAGTCCCCGCATATCGCGCTCCGGGAGGCCGATCGGTAGTTAATCGGAGATCGGTGCTGAAGCACATGTTCCGGGTGGCACAGGGTCGTCTGTCGCCTTTGGACTATCCGCTGGCAGGCCGCTTCCGACACCTGCTTCTGTCGCTGCTGTGCCTTCTCTGGGCCAAGGACTCGATCGCTTCCGCACGCGATCTACGGGGAACGTGGTGGCTCTACACCGGTAGAAATTGAGAATCCGGCTCCAGGTGAGAGTGTGACTGATACCGGGGCCACAACCGAACAACCCCGGAGGGCCCCGGCGTAGCCCCGAAGGGGCGGCTGAAAATAGCCCAGGATGAAATCCTGGGTAGGGGTAAGCACCGGGATTAAGTCCCGTAGGGACGACTGAATGCCGCGGGACGTGAGAACCTTCGCCGACGCAACACCTGTTGCCTGAGCAAGATTGATATTCATCTTGCGAAAATGCTTTAAAGGCCGGGTCCTCAGTATCTAAACCCGCTCAATCACAACCGAATCAAGCGTCACCGGCTTCTGCGGCTTATCCTGCGAATTGCGCGGCAGCTTGGAAATCTTCTCGACGATATCGTAGCCTTCGACCACTTCTCCGAAGATGGTGTGCTTGCCGGTAAGCCATTGCGTTGGGGCAACGGTAATAAAGAACTGCGACCCATTGGTATTCGGCCCGGCATTCGCCATGGCGAGCTTACCTGTAGTACCGAAGCTGTGCGGAGAGCCCTTGGTCTCGTCCTCAAAGCGATAGCCAGGACCGCCCATCCCGCTGCCCGCGGGATCGCCACCCTGGACCATGAAGTCGGGGATCACCCGGTGAAAAATCGTACCGTCATACAGCTTGTCGGTGCTCTTCTTGCCGCCCACGGGATGCGTCCACTCCCGCTTGCCTTCGGCCAGCTCTACGAAATTTCCCACCGTTTTCGGTGCTTCCTTTTCGAACAGACGGCAGACGACTTTACCTTCGCTGGTATTGAAAACGGCGTATGTTCCTGCTTCACGTGACATGAGAACTCCTGGTGTTGGTTTTAGTTTTGGTTGGGGACCGCAGGCGCTGTGGGCTGGGTTGCCGGAGCTGCGGCAGCCGGAGGAGGCGCTGGGAGAGGCGGCATCGGCTGGCCCTCCCTCACAACGGTGACCTTGTTCAGCGTGACGGGCACAAGCGGCTTATCCGCGGCATTCACCTGCACGCGTGCAATCGACGAGACGACAGCGAGACTGGGTTCGTCGCACTGCCCGAAGATTGTATGTTTCTGGTTGAGATGAGGTTCCGGTTCTTCGGTGATGAAAAACTGCGATCCGTTGGTGCTGGGGCCGGAGTTGGCCATCGCCAGCCGCCCAGCAACGTCGAAGTTGAGCGTGGGATCGAACTCATCCGCGAACAGGTAGCCCGGATCGCCCGAGCCGGTACCGGTTGGGTCGCCACCCTGGATCATGAAACCTGGAATGACGCGATGGAAGATCGTACCGTCAAAAAACGGCTTGGTTGTTTTCTGCTTGGAAACAGGATCGATATAGGGCTTGGTACCCAGCGCCAGTCCGAGAAAGTTTGCCACTGTCTGCGGCGCTTCCTTATCGAAGAGTTTGCAAGTCATGCGCCCCATGCTGGTGTCGAGCACCACGGTTGGGCCAGTCGGCACGACCACTGGCGGCGCCTGGCTGACAGGTGAATCGGGCAGCTCGGCAGCCGGCGTCTGCGCCGCAGGAGTCGCGGGCGGAGTGGACTGCTGAGCGACGGCGAAAACAGCCGAAAAGAGCAGCGGAACAACAAAGTGAGGTAACGATCTAAACGATCTAAACAATCTCATGGGTAGTCTCATAAACAGGGTAATACACCGAACCAGCAAATGCCTTTGGCCACCAGCCTTGAGCCACCATGACCTTGGACTTCGGCGGCTACTTCTTGTCGAGCGGTTGCTTCTCCTGGATGCCGGGGCGGCTGTCGGACTGTAGTTGCCTTGCCACTTCCTGCACCTTGGCAAAGACCCGCAGGAAATTGCCTCCCAGAATCTTGTGCATATCCTCGGCGCTGTAGCCGCGCGCCATCAGGGCCTGGGTAATTTTGGGCAAATCGGCTGCCGAATCCATACCTTCCGGACTGGAGGGAATGCCGTCGAAGTCCGAGCCGAGCCCCACGTGGTCGATGCCGACGACTTTGGCAATGTGGTCAATGTGGTCGATCAACACACTGAACGGCGGGCGCGGTATTTTTGCGGTGTACTGCTTATCGATCCGCTCGGCAAGTTCGTTGGGAACGGGCTTGCCCTCTGCCTTGAGTTTGGCGGTGGCATCGGCCACGGCTTGTTTGATCTCAGGCTGCAGGGCCTTGGCCGCTTGACGGTAACTATCGCTCAAAAAACTGGAGTAGAAGTTCACCATCACGATGCCTCCATGCTGGCCGATGGCGCGCAGCATGGCGTCATCCATATTGCGCGGCGCGTTGCAGAGTGCGCGCGCCGATGAGTGAGACGCAATGATCGGGGCGCGACTGATGCTCAGCGTACGGTAGAAGGTCTTGTCGGAGACGTGCGAGACATCGACCATCATGCCCAGGCGGTTCATTTCGTACACCACCTCTTTGCCGAACTCACTGAGGCCATCCTCGGTGTGAGCCACGGCGGGATCATCCATGTCGCCGGAAGAGTCGGCCCAGCCATTGGAATTGCTCCACGTGAGCGTCATGTAGCGAACACCCAGGCGATAGTAATCACGCAACAGCCCCAGGCTGTTTTCGATGGAGTGGCCTCCCTCGATGCCCATCAACGCCGCCAGTTTGTGTTCGCGGTGAGCGGCGAGGATGTCTTCCGGCGAAAGGGCCAGACGCATCTTGTCGGGATGTTTTGCGGCCTGCTGATAGACGGCGTCGATTAGTTCCAGCGTGCGGCGGGCCTCGTGGCCTTTGAATGCCGGCGGATCCACCCAGATGGAAAAGAACTCAGCACTGAGGTTGCCTTTGCGCGCCGACTCAAAGTTCAAGTAACCGCCTTTGAGCGGGTCGTCCAGGTCGTAACCGTCGTCGAGCATGCGCTGGGTAGTGTCGGCATGCGTATCGATGACGATCGCAGATTGGTGCACAGCAAGAGGATCAGTCTTTTTCGTCACAGGAGTCTTCGAGGTAGTTTGCGCAGCCAGTGGAAGGATAGCAGTCAAAAAAAGAAAGGCGCGCAGGTTCTTCATAGGTTCGCGCCCAGTGTAAGCCATTTTCGAGACAGGCACAGACACAAAACCGGCAAAGTGGACGGGGTACAGAAGACCTACCCCGCAAGACCTACCCCGCAACTCCGTACCCCTGCAACGGTGGGCTGTGTTGTGCGATGGTCGGCAGCGCATCAACTCCCCGCGGTGCCCCATCCTTGACGGTGTTTTTCCGGCAAGGGTGGGAAGCCACAAATCTGAACGCACCCAAGCTCCATCCCAAAAACAAATCCAGAGGGATTACTCCCGGGCCGTAGACGTAGCGAGCTTCGCTCCCGTACTCCACTCCGTAAATGGGCTGATGGTGGTGACCAGATCGCCGCGGCGAGTGATGCTGCCCCGGAGATAATCCCGGTTCATGACCGCGATCACTTCCAGCTTGATCTCCTTTGGGCACACCCCGGTGCATTCGCCAATATTGGTGCAGCTACCGAAAGGCTCGGTATTCATCTGCGCCACCATGCTCAATGCGCGGTGATCGCGCTCAGGCTTGCCCTGCGGCAGGATGCCAAGGTGGGCGATCTTGGCTCCGGTGAACAGCGCCGACGAAGCATTGGGGCAGGCTGCAACGCAGGCTCCGCAGCCGATGCAGGCTGCGGCATCCATGGCCCGGTCCGCAGTTTCTTTACCGATAAGGTGAGTATTGCCGTCGACGGCGTTGCCCGTAGAGATGGAGACATAGCCACCCGAAGCGATGATGCGATCGAAAGCGCGGCGATCTACGACCAGGTCCTTGATCATGGGGAAGGCGGCAGCGCGCCAGGGCTCGATGACCAGTTCTTCTCCGTCCTTGAAGTGCCGCATGGTCAACTGGCAAACCGTGGTAGCCGGCATAGGACCGTGCGCCACACCATTGATCATGAATCCGCACGATCCGCAGATGCCCTCACGGCAATCGTGCTCGAACGCAATAGGCTCTTCGTTCTTTTCGATCAGCGTTTCGTTCAGTACGTCGAGACACTCCAGCATCGACATTTCCGGACTGGCAATTTCGACTGGGTAGCTGACAAACCTACCCGCATCCTTGCGGCTCTTCTGGCGCCAGACCTTCAGCGTGATTTTCATTATTTGTAGCTCCTCTGGCTCGGATGCACGTAGTTGAATTCCAACGGTTCCTTGGTCAGCGTGGGCGGGTTGCCGGGTCCACGGTAGTCCCACGCGGCAACGTAGGAGTAGTTTTCGTCGTCACGCTGCGCTTCGCCTTCCGGCGTTTGATATTCCTCGCGGAAGTGTCCGCCGCACGACTCGTTGCGGTCCAGAGCATCGATGCACATCAATTCTGCCAGTTCGAAGAAGTCCGCCACGCGGCCGGCCTTTTCGAGACTCTGGTTCAAATCCTCGCCGCTGCCGGGTACATTCACGTTCTTCCAGTACTGCTGCTGCAGCGCGCGAATCTGCGTGATCGCGGAGGAGAGACCCTCCGCCGTACGCGACATGCCGCAGTAATCCCAGACAATTTTGCCCAGTTCGCGATGGAAGGAATCCACGGTGCGCTTGCCCTTGATCGAGAGCAGCAGGTCGATGGTCTGCTTGACGCAGGCCACGGCTTCCTTCACCTCGGGAGCGGTATCGTGCACTGCGGGGAACTTGTTCGTCGCCAGATAATTGCCGACGGTGTAGGGAACGATAAAGTATCCATCGGAAAGGCCCTGCATCAGCGCACTCGCGCCGAGCCGATTGGCGCCGTGGTCAGAAAAGTTGGCTTCGCCAATAACAAACAGACCTGGGATGGTGCTCTGCAGGTTGTAGTCCACCCAGAGTCCGCCCATGGTGTAGTGGATCGCGGGATAAATGCGCATGGGAACCTTGTACGGGTTCTCATCCGTAATGCGCTGGTACATCTCGAAGAGGTTGTCGTAGCGATCGCGAATGGTGCTTTCGCCCAACCGCCGCACAGCATCGGTGAAGTCGAGGTATACACCGAGTCCCGTTTCGCCTACGCCACGGCCCTCATCGCACACAGCCTTGGCGTTGCGTGAGGCCACGTCGCGCGGAACCAGGTTGCCGAAGCTCGGGTAGCGGCGTTCCAGGTAATAATCGCGCTCCGCCTCAGGGATCTGCTCAGGGGAACGCTTGTCGCCCTTCTTGAGCGGAACCCAGATGCGGCCGTCATTGCGCAGCGATTCGCTCATCAGCGTGAGCTTCGACTGGTAGTCACCCGTAACCGGAATGCATGTGGGGTGAATTTGCGTGTAGCAGGGGTTGGCGAAGAGCGCTCCCCGTTTGTGTGCCCGCCAGATGGCCGTTACGTTCGAACCCTTGGCATTGGTGGAGAGGTAATAGACGTTGCCATAACCACCGGTACCGAGAATCACGGCATCGGCAAAATGTGTGGTGATGGCTCCGGTCACCAGGTGCCGAGCCACGATACCGCGAGCTTTGCCATCGATGACGATCAGGTCGAGCATCTCGGTACGCTCGTGCATAGTGACCGTGCCGGCATGGATCTGCCGCTCCAGAGCCTGGTAGGCGCCGAGCAACAACTGCTGACCTGTCTGCCCGCGCGCATAAAAGGTGCGGGAAACCTGGGCTCCGCCGAAGGAGCGATTGGTAAGCGCGCCGCCGTATTCACGGGCAAAGGGAACACCCTGCGCCACGCACTGGTCAATGATGTGAACGCTGTTCTCTGCCAGCCGATAGACGTTGGCTTCGCGGGCGCGGAAGTCGCCGCCCTTGATGGTGTCGTAAAAGAGACGGTAAATGCTGTCGCCGTCGTTCTGATAGTTCTTAGCTGCGTTGATGCCGCCCTGCGCGGCGATGGAGTGCGCGCGGCGGGGTGAATCCTGAAAGCAGAAGCACTGCACCTTGTAGCCGAGTTCGCCCAGGGTGGCCGACGCGGAAGCTCCTGCGAGGCCCGAGCCAACCACGATGATGTTGTGTTTACGCTTGTTCGCCGGGTTGACCAGCTTTACGTCGAAACGCGCCTGCTCCCACGACTGCTGAATGGGTCCTGAAGGTGCTTTGGAATCGAGATTCATCTATTTCACCAGCCCCAGTAAAACGCTTATCGGAATAGAAATGTAGCCCAGCACGATCAGCAGGGCGATAACCGCCGCTGCCTGCTTGAGCCTGGCCGTGTGCCGCGGTTGGTGGATGCCGACACTCTGAAACATGCTCCACAGGCCATGGCGCAGGTGCAGCCCAAGCAGGCTGATGGCAATGATGTAGGAGAGCGAAACCCACCACACCTGGAAGCCGGAGACCACGTTGTGGTAAACGTCGCCTTCAACATAGGCCGCGCCGGGATGGATGTAGCCGGCGGTCAAGTGAAGCAGGTGGAAAATGATGAAAGCCAGAACGATCGGGCCAGACCAGTACATGGTTCTGGAGGCGTAGGAAGACGAAATGGCCTTTTTGCGCGAATAGTCGATGGGGCGCGCGGCTTTTTTACGCAGCGCCAGTTGCACCGTAGCGACGATGTGCAGGGTGACGCAAAGCAGCAGAACGATGCGCACCGGCCACAGCAGCTCTCCGATGCTGTGCAGAAATGCCCCGTAGGCATTCAGTTTCGCAGGGCCTTCGAATATCTGAAGGTTGCCCGCCAGATGTCCGATGACGAACCCGAAAAGGATGACTCCGGTTACGGCCATCACGATTTTCTTGCCGACGGTGGAACCCCAGAAACTCGGTGCGCGATTGGCCGGCGGAGCGGCTGCCAGTGTGCTCATAATTTATTTTCCAGTCTGAAGATCGTTTGTCGCTGTTGCGGGCTTGATGCGCCTCAGGAAGTGTTGAAACCGGAGTTGACCCAACTCTCTATTATTGGTGTCCGGGAGAAAGACCGTCAAGGACCCGAAGCGGGAACTCCTATCGGTAAACATCCCTTGAGTGGGGTACAGCGATACCCAAACGCCTGGCCTGCATTTCTCACACGATTGAGAACGATAGAGAAACGCGGCTCGATATCGTCTGGCCGGGGAGTGCAACAAACCCGCGGGTGCCCCATCCTTCGCATTTTTTTGCGAAGGGTGGGTTACCACGACAGTGTGCGCGGAGATTTGTGGCTGGGGCGCCCTTGCCGGAAAAGCACCGTCAAGGATGGGGCACCCGAAGGTTAATCGTGCTGCGGGCCACCGCACAACACAGCCTCGCCGCAGCGAGCAGCCTCGCCGCAGCGAGCAGCCTCGCCGCTCGTCTCCGTACTGCCGGTAAGAAATCCGGGCTACACTCGCCTCAGGTCTGCAACTTCGTCAATCGCTCAAGCAGAGTACGAAAGGCATGTCCACGGTGGCTGACGGCCCATTTCGTCTGTTCATCGATTTCAGCCATGGTGCAATCGAAAGCCGGCAAATAAAACAGCGGATCGTACCCGAAACCGCCGCTTCCTCTCCCTGCGCTCAAAATGTACCCATCAACGTCGCCCTCCGTACTCAGCAGGCATCGCCCGTCGCGTGCAATCGACAGCGTGCAGCAGTATCGCGCGGCCCGGTCGTTTGCCGGTGCCTGAGCGAGTTGCTGTAACAGGAACAGATTGTTGTTTGCGTCCGCGGTATCGGCGACGCGAAAGCCGGCATCGGCGGCGTAACGAGCCGAGCGCACTCCCGGAGCGCCCCCGAGTGCCGCAACCTCGAGTCCGGAATCGTCAGCCAGGATCATTTTTCCGGGAAGAAACCGGCTGTAGTAGATCGCCTTGCTTTGGGCGTTGCCGGTAAAGGTTGGGGCGTCCTCGGGGGGCGCTTCAATCGTAGCGAGGCCGGGCAGGGAGAGAATCCGTACGCCATGGCTTGCGGCGGCAACCGCAAAATCGCGTAACTTTCCTGAATTGGTGCTGGCAACGTAGAGGGTGCTGTTCATAGCCAAATCAGTCATAGGAGATCAGTCAAAGTGCTCAAGTGGGCAACCCTGGCAGCGTGCTTGTGGGCCACAATGGCGCTTGCCAACTGCCACCACCAGCGCGTGGAACTCATTGAGCAGCGCTGTGCGAAATTCCGGTGGATCGTGAGCAAAAGAAATGGCTACGAGTTGCTGTATCTCAGAATATTTCCGCTCCCGCCCGGCCAGTCCGTGGCGTTCGGCGATGCGGCGCAGATATTCATCGACCACCGGAACCGGGTGACCGAGCGCATAGAGCAGAATTGCATCAGCGGTTTCCTCACCGACTCCGGGCAGAGCCAGCACTTGGCTTCGGAGTGGCTCCGTCGGCTGCGCGGCGAGCGAGGCCAGCGAACCACCGTGCTCCCGATCGAGAAAAGCGACAAAAGATTTGATCGCCGCCGCCTTGCGCACCATGTAACCAGAAGGACGGATGAGACTGCGCAATTCCTCTTCGGAGATTTCGCGGAGACCTTCAAGGCGCATCACTCCGCGCGCAATGAGGTTGGCGATCGACCGCTCCACAGCCTTCCACGAGGTGTTCTGGGTCAGGTATGCGCCTACGATCACCTCCAGCGCAGTCTGCGCGGGCCACCAGTGCTGCGGCCCGTAGGCAGCGCGGAGCTGGTCATGAAAGTTGCGCAAAACTCGGGATGCAGTCGTGTCGTTCACAGCTTTGACTTCTGCAGGTGCTTCTTCCAGCCCAGCAGTTTGGCCTTCAACGCCTCGGCTTCGGCTTCGGCGATCATGCCCTTGTGTTGATAAAGGATGGAGAGGCTGGTGTGCGACAGCACCTCGTCAGGATCGAGCTGAAGCAATTGTTGCGCCACGGCGATCGCCTCATCCAGGTCGCCCGTCTCCTGCAGCGCGCGGATGAGCCCATGCATCGCATCGAACATTGCCGGGTCGATCTGCAGGCAGCGGCGCAACCTGTGTACGGCTCCGGCAGGGTCGCCTTCCGCAAGCCGGTCCAGCGCTTCATGGTAAAGCTCTTCGGCAACCGGTGAATGAGAGGATGACTCCATGGGGCTTATCTGATGATATCGCTCGAGCCGTTTTGTGACAGTCTTCACCGAGGTAAACGAACCCAGCATGCACGTCGAGGTTTGTCATGTCGCCTGCCGTGGGACCGGAGCGGTCATGGGCCTTTGGCGCACCCATGAGGATGGAAAACTCCGCTATGCGGCAACTGCTTTATGGAAGCACGGCTCTCCCCTTTGTCATCCCGAGCGGCCTGTCCCGGCTTGCCGTGGAAGCCGAGGGATCTGCAGTTCTACAGGCCTTTCCCGGGAATGTTTTTCGACCGGAACGCAGCGACCTGTCCCGGCTTGCCGTGGAAGTGGAGAGATCTGCGGTTCCACCTTTAGCGCACTCAACAGCAAACTAGCAACGCGATCCTTTGTTCATTTCGCCTCCGCGCTGAGGGCGCGCAGGTGTGCCGGCAGAAAGGGCCGCACCAGGTATTGGTAGGCGGCCCCGCCTACGCAGCCGCCCAACAGCGGCCCAGCAATCGGCACCCACCAGTATCCTTCCGGCGAAGGGAACGCCGCAGATCCCCATCCAGCAAAATAGCAAAAAATCCGCGGACCAAGATCACGCGCCGGGTTCAGCGCCCATGCCTCCAGGTAGCCCATCGAAGCACCGATTAGAGCAACGAGCAAGCCGATCATCAGTGCGCTCGAATTTGCTTTGGGCGCCATCTCGTTATATTGCTCGGTGATCGCGAAGATGCCGAAGATCAAGAACCCCGTCAAAATGATTTCGTCGACGAAGGCATGTATCGGCGTGACAGCCAGGCCAGGGTGGGTAAAGAAGACTCCGGCCGCCCCGCCGGCCGCGCGCGTGAGCTGTGAGGCGTTGTTGAAGTGATCAATCACTGGTACATACAGTACGTAGACCAGGGCGGCTCCAAGTAAACCGCCAACCACCTGTGCAACAAAATACGGAAGCACCTTACGCCACGCGAATTTTCGGTAGAGCGCCAGGGCCAGGGTGACCGCCGGGTTGGCATGCGTGCCCGATATGGATCCGGTCGCATAAATGGCCATGGTGACGGCCAGGCCCCATGCCATGCACACTCCCCAATACGAGCCGCCGTAGGGATTGGGGTTGTAGAGGGTATACATCGCCGCGACCGAGTCCCCAAAGGCGATGATGATAAAAACCGCCAGAGCCTCGGCCAGATACTCGCCAAAATCTTGTCTCTTCATTAGACGAATCGTTCCTGTTTTGATCGTGTGCCCTTCACGGTAGCAGGTATTTCTGCGCCAGCGTCGTGAATTGCAGTAACTCCCGGTCAATCCAATCCTGCCCGGCGTCCAGTTCCTTCGCCATAAGCACCGCCACCGCCGGGGCCATCTCGATGGCCGCCCTGGCGTTGAGGAACAAAGCCCGCGTCCGGCGCGAAAGCATATCGTCCAGTGTCCGTGCCATTTCTTCTCTCACGCCCCAGACGACCTCGGCTGCGATGTAGGGCAGTGCCGGGTGGAGCTGCCGGCCGAGCTGCGGATCGGCTGCCGCCAGCGCCAGAATCGCATCCGCGTCGGAGCCGTAAACGCCGAGGCCGGTCAGCGAATCGACATCCTGCTTGTACCCATGGATCTTCAGATCCTGGGTCCCGCACGGCACGTCTCGAAGCTCTCCGAGAGTGATCGCATGGTTTACGCAGTCCTCAGCCATGTGCCGATAGGTGGTCCATTTACCACCCACGATCGTGAGTAGGCCTGAATTGTCGACGTGGACGGTGTGGTCGCGCGACAGGGAAGAAGTCTTGCTCGCCGCGCTACCGGCTTTTACCAGGGGACGGATCCCGACGTACACGCTCAGCACATCGCTACGCTTTGGCGGCCGGCTGAGGTACTGTGCCGCAGTTTCAAGAATGAACTCAACCTCTTCCTCGAACGGCAGCGGATTGTAGGAAGGCGTTTCGATGGGAGTATCCGTTGTCCCCACCACCGTATGCTCGTGCCACGGAATCGCAAACAGTACGCGACCGTCGCTGGTGTGCGGCACCATGATGGCGGTATTGCCGCGCAGAAACTCGCGCGCAAAAACCAAATGGATTCCCTGGCTGGGCGCGATCATGCCGGCTGCATCCGGCTCTGCCATGCGGCGCACATCGTCGGCGAAGATTCCCGCCGCGTTTACCACGACGCGCGCCCTGATGGTCATGCGCTGGCCGGTCTCGCTATCCATGGCAACGACTCCGTCGGCAAAACCATCCTTGCCTCGCGTAATCTCGATCACGGGCGCGTAATTCAGCAGAACCGCGCCCTGGTCGGCGGCCGTGTCTGCGAGGTGGATTAACAGACGTGTGTCATCGAATTGCCCGTCATAGTAGATGACGCCGCCGCGCAGCCCTTCGGTCTGAATGGTCGGTAACTGTTCCAGTGTCTCTTCGCGCGACAGCAGGCGAGACTTTCCAAAACCGTACTTGCCGGCCAGCAGGTCGTAGACCCTCATACCGATTCCGTAGAACGGCGCCTCCCACCAGGAATAATTGGGAACGACGAACCCCAGGTCGTGCACCAGGTGGGGCGCGTTCTGGCGCAATAATCCGCGCTCTTTCAAGGCCTCCATCACCAGCGAAACGTTTCCTTGTTCCAGGTAGCGAACGCCGCCGTGCACCAGTTTGGTGCTGCGGCTCGAGGTTGCCGAGCCAAAATCCACGCGCTCCAGCAGCAGCACCGCAAAGCCACGGTTCGCCGCATCCACAGCAATACCAATGCCGGTAGCGCCACCGCCGACTATTACGATGTCCCACGGGGTGGAGCGGTTATTCACCTTGACGAGCATCGCTTGGCGGTTCATTCGTTCCTCTCCTTCTACTCGTCCGCCTGATGCCAATTTCTTGATCGCCCCACCGCGCGCTTCCATCGTTCGCGGCCGGCAGCGATCTTATGTCGCCCGCCCGCCTTCGGTTCGAAGCGCGTATCGGCGGCGCGTAGCTTGCGAATTTCTTCCGGACTCTGCCAGAAACCTACGGCCAGTCCGGCAAGATAAGCGGCGCCGAGTGCAGTCGTTTCATTCATCGCAGGGCGGATCACGGGCACACCCAGCAGATCCGCCTGAAACTGCATCAACAGGTCATCGACGGCTGCGCCACCGTCTACACGCAATGAAGTAAGGCGCAACGAATCGACGTGCAAGGAGGGGAAGAGCGACTTCGTGTCGGCATCCATCGCCTCGATCACATCCGCAACCTGAAAGGCGATGCTTTCTTCGGCGGCCCGCGCAATGTGGCCCGGCTTGGTGCCGCGCCGCAGCCCAATCAACAGGCCTGCGGCATAAGGATCCCAATAAGGTGCGCCCAGACCGACAAACGCGGGCACCAGGACAACTCCGTCCGAGTCTTCTACGCTCGCCGCAAGTGTTTGCACTTCGGATGATTTACGAATGAGCTGCAGACTGTCGCGCAGCCACTGCACGACCGCCCCACCAATAAAGACGCTGCCTTCGAGCGCATACTCCGGTTTTCGTTCCAGGCTGCAAATAAGTGTGGTGATGAGGCGCTTCTCAGAGAGAACAAACGTTTCGCCGATGTTCTGCAGCAGAAAGCAACCGGTGCCGTAGGTATTCTTGGTGTCACCGGGCCGGATGCACAATTGGCCGAACAGCGCAGCTTGCTGATCGCCCGCGATGCCTGCAATCTCTGTCGCTTCGAGTCCGAGAGACGTGGTCACCTGGCCGATCTTCTGGCTCGACCACACAACTTCGGGCATCATGCTTTCCGGAATACCGAAAAGCTTCAGCAAGTCTCGATCCCACTTGTCTTCGACGATGTTATAGAGCATGGTCCGCGAAGCGTTGGTGCGATCCGTAATGTGCTTCTTGCCGCTGGTCAGATTCCAGATCAACCAGCTATCCACCGTACCGAATGCGAGTTTGCCGGCGTCCGCCTTCTGCTTTGCCCCATCCACGTTCTTGAGGATCCAGGCAATCTTTGAACTCGAAAAATAAGGGTCGATCAACAGTCCGGTTTTCTTGCGGACCGTTTCTTCCATGCCGTCCTGTTTCATCAGGAGGCATTGTTCGGCAGTGCGCCGGTCCTGCCACACGATGGCGTTGTAAACCGGCTTCCCGGTTTCGCGATCCCACACCACCGTGGTTTCCCGCTGATTGGTGATCCCGACGGCAGCCAGGTCGCGCGCCCGTATGCCCGCCTTACCCAGCACCTCGACCACGGACCTCATCTGTGAAGTCAGAATGTCATAGGGGTCATGCTCTACCCATCCGCCCTGCGGATAAATCTGTTTGAACTCACGCTGTGCATGGGCCACGATGTTGCCATCTTTGCCGAACAGAATGGAGCGGGAACTCGTGGTTCCCTGGTCAAGCGCGAGGATGTACGACATACCCCTCCTTAAGAGATGGAGATCAAGCCGTCGCTCATTCTACAGGGCGGGAATCCCGAGGGGATTTCCAAAGAGTGTGGGAAGGGTGGGAAGCCGGCTTCCATGCCTTTCCATACTCTGTCATTTCCATGGCCTGCTATTCGTGCGGCAAATGCTGGATGAACCGATATGCCGCTACCAGAGCGATGTGCCGCGTCCGCCACCAGTTGCCCATCGGGATTCATTGCTTGTCAATGAGTGACTCGGCGATTCAAGGCAGTTTCCCAGTTGCTATGCACCACCGGGATCGCGAAGTGTGGTTTTCTTCGCAGGAAAACCACGTAAAGTTCTTTCCCTTCGGTGTACACCTACTGTGAAACTGCTATAAGGCCAATACAGAATCACCGTCGTCCTGAGAACTAACGCGCTTTTGAATCTGCTGAGTGGGCGAAGCTGCTTGCTGCGCTGTACAAAACGAAGTAGACAGTCTACCTCCAATGGGAGTAGAGTGCCTGCATCTATGAACGAGAAAGACCAGTATAAGAACCGAATCGAGCTGCTGCAGGGAACACTCGACATGCTTATTCTTCAGACCCTGCAATGGGGACCGCAGCACGGATACGGAATTGTCCAGGCTTTACGTTTGCGATCCGGAGACGTGCTTCAGGTGGAGACCGGATCACTGTATCCGGCTCTCCATCGACTGGAGCGTCAGAGCTGGGTGCAGTCTGAGTGGAAGCAGTCAGAGAGCAAGCAAAAAGCCCGATATTACCGAATCACGGCCAAGGGGAAAAAGCAGTTGGCCTCGGATCTGGGCCGATGGGAGCGGATTGTCGAAGCGATTGGGTCGGTGATGTACGTCAAGCCGGAGGAGAGTGAGTCATGAAGTGGTTCCCGAGCTTCGGTTTTGAGCGGCGCAAGCGTGAATTGCAGGATGAGATGGCTGCGCACCTGGAGATGGCGATTGCAGATCGAATGGCGCGAGGCGAGGCGGCAGAGACGGCGCGACAAACGGCGGCGCGGGAATTTGGAAATGTTCCCCTGGTGCAAGATGTGACGCGCGACATGTGGGGCCAAACGTGGCTTGAACAACTAGGCCGGGATGTCCGTTACGCGTTACGGCAACTACGCAAGAGCCCCGGCTTTTCGATCACCGCGACGGCGATGCTGGCAGTAGCAATCTGCGCCAACAGCACCGTATTCAGTTGGATCGACGGCACAATGTTGCGTCCGATTCCTGGCGCGCAGGGCACGGGCGATCTTGTTAGCCTGCAGCGGGGGGAACGGAGCTTCTCTCCAACTCCGCCCTTCTCGTATCTCGACTATCGCGATCTGCGCGAGCAGAACCACACCTTCGCCGGAATACTCGCATATCATCACGATTGGATCACGCTGACCGGAGGCGCACAGCCGGAGCGTGCCTATATTGCGAACGTGTCGGCAAACTATTTCGATGTGCTAAGCATCAAGCCGGTGCTGGGGCGTTTCTTTCTGGCGGAAGAAGAGACACGTCCAGATTCTGTCGTGGTCCTGGGCTATTCGCTTTGGAAGACGCGTTATGCCGAAGATCCGGCAATCGTAGGCAAGTCGATCGAGATCGCCCGGCATCCTGTGACCGTGATCGGTGTGGCGCCGGAGGGGTTCGTCGGAGCAATGCCCGGGATCCGTGAAGATCTGTGGGTAACGCTCGATCCCCTCGGGACGGATGCGTGGCGGATGACGCATCGCAGTGGTAGTGCGGTCTGGCTGAACGTAATAGGAAGATTGCGGCCCGGCGTGAGCCGTGGCCAGGCAGCCCAGGATCTCAACACGCTGATGCACAACATCGTGGTGACGTATCCGGACGATCATCTGGGCGAGAACCGGATCACGCTGGATCCCATGTGGCGCTCGCCATTCGGCGCCAACGGATACATGGCGGCGACGCTGCCTATTCTGCTGGCCTTCGCCGCTGTGGTGCTGTTGCTGACCTGCGCGAACGTGGCTACGCTCACGCTGGTGCGGTTTGTATCCCGGCGGCGTGAACTTGCGATCCGGCAGTCGCTCGGGGCGAATCGTAGTCAACTGGTGCGGCAGATGGTGATGGAGGGCGTGGTGCTTTCCATCGTTGCAGGAGCCGTGGCCCTTCTGTTGACATCGTGGACTTCGAAGACCTTCGCATGGTTCTTTCCGGCAAACTCGAATCCCCTCATACTCAACGGGAGCATGGACCATAAGGTGGTAATCGGGATTGCGGTGTCGTCCCTGTTGGCCGGCATGCTCTGCGGCGCGCTCCCCGCCTGGCGTTCGTCCCACGCGCCGGCAGTTGAGGTACTCAAGGCAGAGTCTGCAAGTATCTCCGGCGGCTCACGCAACCGGAAATTGCTCAGTGGGCTGGTGGTGGCGCAAATCGCGCTTTCACTTCCTCTGCTGTTGTGCTCCGGGCTATTTCTGCGAACACTGCGGAATCTCGCCGGCGCGAATCCCGGATTTGAGCAGGACCACATTCTCACTGCGTCCGTGGGGCTGAATATTGCCGGCTACAGCCACGACGAGGAACTGGTGATCCGTCACAAAATTCTTGATCGCGTCTCGGCATTGCCTGGCGTGAAGGTTGCGACTCTTACGGACTGGATTCCGATGACCCTGAGCCACAAGGGGGTCGATGCGTATCCGGAAGTGTATGTGCCACACCCCCATGAATCTTTGCAGGTGGTGCATGCCGAGGTGTCCCCACGGTATTTCGAATCCCTCCATGTACCTATTCTGGAAGGACGCGAGTTTACACCGGATGACGATGAAAACGCCCCGAGGGTACTCATCGTGGATCAGACCGCGGCGAGGCGCTACTGGCCAGGGCAGGATCCGCTGGGAAAGGAACTCAGGGTGTGGGGCAGCCTTTTCACGGTAGTAGGCGTTGTGAGGAATTCAACACATACATTCGTGAATGAGTCACCGGAGCCTATGGTGTATATGAGCTTTTTCCAGGCGGGGTACGAGACGATGGTGCAGGTGGAGACCGAGGGAAATCCGGTCGACCTGGCGCCGGCGGTGCAAAACGCCATCCATGAAATCGATACACGGCTGCCGGTTTTCGATGTGCGTTCCATGCGAGAGAGTACCCAGATGGCGAGCAGTTTCGCCGTCATACAGAGCACCCTGGCGGGAATGTTCGCGCTGATTGGGCTGGTTCTTGCGATCACCGGAATCTACGGAGTCGTGGCATATCGAACCCAATTGCGGACCCACGAGATCGGAGTACGAATGGCTCTGGGCGCTTCGCGCGTCGATGTGCTGCGGCTCGTGCTGTTGCAGGGATTGTGGCTCACAGGCATCGGGCTGGCGCTAGGGCTGGCGTTTGCGTTGGGACTGACACGCATGATCGTCCGGCTGTTGTACGGAATCGGAGCCAACGACCCCATCACCATAGTTTCCGTCGTCATGCTCCTGGGAGCAATGTCTTTGGCAGCATGCTACCTTCCGGCGCATCGAGCGATGCGCCGAAACCCTGTGACTGCGATTCGCGAACTGTAAACCGCAGCTCGGACTCGACGCGACTTGGATGGAATCGGACTATGCGTGCCGCTCCACCCGGTTGGCAAGAAGGGTAACCGGATTCCACCGGTCACAAACCAATCTCAGCAAGGTGGATCTTCGTTGTGCGTTGACGTGAACGGCCAATACACTCATCGACAGGCTCAAGCCACTCTTGCACAGCTCTGAAGCGTAGCTCTTCGGAATTGAATTCTCCGATCTCCATGTCTCGAAAGAAGACTCTGTAAAGTCCCGGTGTGATCAACTCGACTCCCAACTCTTCAAAGCGGAATACCTCGCGCGATGAAGACTCTGTTCCTGTGCCAGCTGATGTCGCCACTATGGTTGACTCGTCGCAGTAGGAGACGCCCAGTTCGTCAACACACCAAATGATTGCTTTCCCGGCTCACATCTGCCCCGGTACGGCTCATCAAAGCGCGCTTCTTAGAGAGCGCTCAACTCAGCAACTTACCTCGCATAATGTGCGGCACCTCAAACCACGACAGGCCGCAATATGGCCTTGCCATGACGGATTGCTGACCGATTCCTGACCGATTCCTGCCCCCCTGGAGAACCCTCTCTAACACCCGCGAGGCAATGATGAACCCGGCTCGCCATGCTAGACTTACGCGAATTCAGCAGGGTATGTGATCAATCGCAGGTCATTTCTTTCTTTGGGCGCCGGCACAGCTTTCTCCATCGCCTCGGGCAGGCTTTGGGGCCTTGCCTCCATTCCCATGCCTGCGGCCAACAATGCGGTCGAAGAAAAGCTGGACACCTTCACCGTCGCTTACATGCGGGCCATGAATGCGCCCGGCATGGCCCAGGCGCTTACCGATGCCGCGGCAACCATCCGCACTGTTGGCTACGGGTTCGCCAACGTCGACCTCAAGGCGCCGGTAACGCCGGAGCATCTCTTTCAGATCGGTTCCATCACCAAATCGTTCGTGGCGCTCATCCTTCTGCAGTTGCATGACGAAGGTAAATTGGATCTGCACCGCCCAGTGCTTGAGTATCTCCCCTGGCTTCCGGTGACCATGCCCTACGGGCCCATCACCGCGCACCACCTTCTCACGCACACGTCCGGTTTGCCCGGCGCCTCCGGCAATTTTTCAAAGCGATCCCGACGCCCGCCACAGGCAGGGCTTTCAGCCGGGAGCTTATTTTCATTACAGCAATCTGGGGTTCGCGATTCTCGGCGAAATCATCCAGCGGTTGGATGGCAGGCCATGGTACCAGTGCTTGAGCGCTCGCATACTGACGCCGATGGCGATGACGGCTACCGCGCCCGTGATCACCAGCGAAACGAGCGCGCGCAGCGCTGTCGGCTATCAGCCATTTTTTGACGATCAGGTTTATCCGCGCCAGGGCCGGCTCGCACCCCGGCCGCCCGAGGTTTTCGACAATCCGGCCGCCAGCATCGCCGCTCCCTCGGCAGATATGGCGCGTTATCTGCGTATGCTGCTCAACGGTGGGCGCGGACCGCAGGGACCCATTGTTTCGGCCGATGGTTTCGCTTTGCTCTCGACGCCCTATATCAAGGCGCCCGAATTCAGCCCGACCGCCTCCTACGGATATGGGATAGCCGTGGATACGCTCGACGGTCATAAGATTCTGCGGCACACCGGTGGCACGAACTGCTTTGCCTCTTCGATCCACGTGGATCTGGACGGAGGATACGCCGCCTTTGCATCGATTAACGCCATGCAGGGTTACCGGCCAACAGCGGTGACGCAGTATGCCGTCCAGCTTCTGCGTGCCGAGCGTGCCAGGCCGCTGCCCGAGCCGGAACCTCTTAGAGATCCTGCGGAGATGGATAACGCTTCTGAGTACGCAGGGACATTTCGAGGAGCAGAGGGCAAAGAGCTCAACTTCACAGCAACCGGCAAAAAGCTCTTTCTTGTGCATGAGACGCAGCAGATTCTTCTGCAACGTTCCGACGGAGATGTATTCGTGTCAACGGTGCAGGGCGAATTCTCTAACTACAGCCTGACCTTCGGTAGAGATCTCTCGGATAGCCAAGCGTCGCCCCAGAAGTCGTCTAATGCGTCGTCCAAGGAGTCGCCCTCACCGATCGTTGAAGTGGCTTACGGTCCAGACTGGTACGTCCATGCGGCCTACAAGGGAGAAAAGGAATTTCATGCTCCCGCCTCTTACCATCCTCTCACCGGGCGTTATCGAAGTGACAGTGGTGAAGACGTGCGTGTCTATATCCGCAAGGGCCGCCTCTGGCTGGGAGATTCTTTGCTGACCGAGATAGGCACGTCTCTTTTCCGCGTAGGAGAAGAGGCCTGGTCTCCCGACACAGTTGAGTTCCTAACAATCGTGGATGGAAAGGCAAGGCTCCTGCGAGTGATCGACGACGTCTGCACGCGAGTCGAACTCGGCTAGCTTGCCAGGGCGAGCAACCCCCGCATGGAACATTTCCGGCGTAGACTTTGGAAACCGGTTTCTTATGCATCCCAACCCTATGACCTTCCGCAATAAATCGCTCCTCACCCTCCTGGCCATCATGATGTTTGCCGGGTTCGCCTTGCACGCGCAGACGCCTGCTCCGGTCACCCACCCCACGAGCACGCCCTATACCGGCGATCTAAGCATTTTCGAAGAGCCTGGCCGTGACAAGCGCCTGCAGATAGACCGCGTCATGGACCTGCTGCACATAAAACCCGGCAGTACCGTTGCCGATATCGGCGCCGGGGGCGGTTGGTTCAGCGTACGCGCAGCACGACGGGTGGCCCCCGGCGGAAAGGTCATCGCAGAGGAAATCAACACCAGGGACATTACTTCCATCCAGGAGCGCGCTCAACGTGAGCATCTCGGCAATATAGAAACTCTGCTAGGCACGCCCGACGATCCGAAGCTCGTGCCCGACTCCATCGATGCCGCCCTGATGTTGAAGGTCTATCACGAGATCGAGCACCCGCAGCTCGTGTTGGCTCACCTGTGCAAGGCGCTCAAGTCAGGCGGACGATTTGGCATCATCGACCGCAATGGAACCGGGGCCGATCACGGTCTCAATGAATCGATCCTTCGTGCCGAAGTAGAGCGCGCCGGTTTTCGCCAGGTGGCCCGCTACGACTTCACCAAAGCCGACGGTCAGGACTACTTCCTCATCTTCGAAAGACAAGAGATCGCTGAAAAGTAGAGAGCAGACAGCTGGCTTTAGTTATTTTGCCGGTGGGTTCCCAGCAGGCCACATGGGTTGCCGGCAACAATGTGCTCGATCTTCATCCCGGGAAACACGACGCGCAGCTCTTGAGCGCATTTCTCCATGCCTGGCTTCCTCTGACGGTTCGTGACCGAGCAGGATGAGCGCCTTATGCCGCCCCTGCGCTGCCGCGTCCCTCGCATATTCGACCGTCTCCCACTCCGAAGCTTCTCCTGCGATCAGCAACTCGATCTCTTCGGATCGCAACTTGGTAACCTGCGGCTCCAATCCTGAGGCACCAGGAGCGAAGGCAATATGCGTGATCATCAGTTTTGGGTCACCGACAATACGCATCGTTGGTGCATTCAGCTTTGTCTGGAGCTGAAGGGCCAGAGCAGCCAGACTTATCGGAGGAATCGTAACGTGGAAAGGATCGCCCGCCTTGGCATAGGTCTGCCAGCCGAGTGCCTCCAATAGTCCTACCTCAATGGCATCCGGTGCGGTCCGATGAATCTCGTCGTGCAACCGAAACACCACCATGTGATGTTGCTGAATGAACGCCAACTTCTCTTTGTAAACCGGATCATTGGCAAAAAACGCCGTATCGTCGAGGTGGTTGTAGAACGTCGGCTCGTGAGTGACCACCAGGTTCAATCCGCGCCGATTCGCTTCCTTCAATACGTCCATCGTGTCCAGAAACGTGGTCGCAATACCGGTCACCGGAGTCGACGGATCGCCAGCCTTGATCGTATCGACCGTTTCGGGAACAGGAAAAGGGTACCGCTGCTGGATGCGATGAAGAACCTCGGATGCTGTGGAAGTCTGAGCGTCTCCGAGACAGGGAAGTAGGCAAAAGATCACACCGGCCAGGACAGATTTCATCCTTGCATGATGCCTGCGCCGACCGCTGACACGCAAATAGAATCCGCTAAAGAATCCGTGATCCAAGCAGGCTGCAAACAAATTCACTTCTTTAAAGGGTACGGGCTACTTCGCCGCCTCGAGGCCGGAATACACCCATTGCTCGCTGCGGCGAAGCTGCTCGCTGCGGCGAAGCTGCTCGCTGCGGCGAAGCTGTTCGCTGCGGCGAAGCTGTTCGCTGCGGCGAGAATACGAAACTGCACTATGGGAATACATGCCTCTGGGGTGGAAGCCGAACGTCACAATTGTCCAAGTCAGCCTTTGATACACGGCCAGGGGGGAGACTGCTCCTCAGACTGCCACAGAACAGCCCCGCAGGGGCGGCTGAGAGTAGCCCAGGACGCAGTCCTGGGTCCACGCTGAATAACTCGGAGGGTGGAACCCTCTGAGCTGCGCTTCCGCTCAGCCAGCCGCGCAATAAGTCCGAACCCGATTTCAACCCGGGCCAGCTCTTCTTTAATGAATACCCCAAAGCAACAGCAAGACGAGCGTCTAGATCTAGCCCGTACATAAATTCCGCTATGGCATTTTCGCAATTGGTGTAGACCGAAGCCACCGACCTTTACGTGGTTTTCTCTCAAAGAAAACCACACCTCACGGCTCTTACCGGACCACAGTAATTGCGAAAATGCTTTAAAAGCCCGGCGCTTCCTTTCACTCGCTTTTTCCCTTGACGACACATAAGACAGCTATGTATTAAGTTGTCTAGGTAAACATGGCCATGAAAAAACAAGACGCAATGCAGGGATCTCTGGATCTTCTGGTGCTGAAGGTGTTGTCCCGCCGGGGGAAGACGCACGGGTACGGAATTCTTGTGGCGATTCGTGAGACGTCGAACGAGGTGTTGCGTGCGGAAGAGGGCTCGTTGTATCCGGCGCTGCACCGCATGGAAGAGGCTCAACTGGTGAAGGCCGAGTGGGTAGTGAAGGAGACGGGGCGGCGGGCACGCGTATACGCGATCACGGCGGCAGGCAAGAAGCAGCTTACGGCAGAAGAAATTCGCTGGGAGACAGTGACCGCCGCAATCAATCTCGTTTTAAGGACGGTGTGAGATGCCTTTCTGGTCGCGCTTGTCCAATGTGTTTCGCAGTGAGCGTCTGAACCGCGAATGGGACGAGGAGTTTGCTTCGCATTTGGACGAAGCGATTGCTTCCGGACGCGATCCTGAAGAAGTCAGGCGAGCGTTTGGTTCGATGCAGCAGCAGAAAGAGAGGAGCCATGAGTTTCGGGTGGCCGAGTGGCTGGAAACGCTGCTGCAGGATCTTCGTTATGGGTTACGCGTTCTCTGGGGAAATCCCCTGTTTATGCTCGTCGCGATCGCTTCGCTGACTATAGGGATTGGGGCGAACACAGCGATCTTCGCTGTGGCAAAGACGGTTTTGTTCGAGACCTTGCCGGCGAAAGAGCCGCAGGCGTTGCGGCTGCTCAACTGGACGAGTGGGTTGGATAAGAAGGCCCCGCTGGTGTGGGGCGATGCTTCGACGACAGCGGACGGGCGCGTGCTGAGCACTTCTTTTTCCTACCCGGTGTTCACAGAACTGCGAAAAAATACGGATGCGTTTCAAGATCTATTTGCCTTCAAAGACACAGAGGTTACAGTCGCGGCGCAGGGCAATCCGAGTCTTATACGTGCGGAGTTTGTCAGTGGAAATGCTTTCTCCGCTCTCGGCGTTGCTCCGCTTCTGGGACGCACGCTGGTGCCGAGCGACGACCGGGGAGAGAGCCTCGTTACTGTGTTGAGTACGTCGTATTGGGCGTCGAGCTTCGGGAGTTCGCCGTCGGTGGTGGGACAGGTGACGACGGTGAATGGCGTGCCGGTCACGATCGTGGGTGTTGCCGCGGAAAAGTTTGAAGGACTGGAGACAGGCCACCCGGCACGCATCTTTCTTCCTGTGACGACGCAACCTGTGCTGCTGCCGCGTGCGCAGAATGGAAGCACGTCGCTGCTCAACAATCCGCAGTCGTGGTGGTTGCTGGTGATGGCGCGTGTGCGGCAGGGTGTATCCGAAGAGCGAGCGCTAGAGCAGTTGGATGCGACGATGCAGCATGCGATGGCACACGTGACCGTGGATGGAGGCGGCACACCCCAGTTGCACCTGCAGTGGAGTGCAGGGGATTCCGGTCTGAACTATCTTAAAGATGCGTTGGCTAAGCCCTCATACATCCTTCTCGCGCTTGCCGGGATGGTGTTGCTCTTGGCATGCGTGAACCTGGCAAATCTCCTGTTAGCCCGCGTGACGGCGCGTGAGCGCGAGATCAGCACGCGTCTTGCGTTGGGCGCTTCGCAGATGCGTATTATGCGGCAGATGGTCACCGAGAGTCTGCTGCTCTCCTCGCTGGGCGGCGCCGCGGGGCTGGCGCTGGGATACTTTGCACGCCATGTCATCCCACGCCTGCTCGCGGACGGCGACCTGGAACAAACGCCGGTTGCGTTTGACTGGAGAGTCGTTCTCTTCGCCGTGGCTGTCTCGTTGTTTACGGTAATTCTGTTTGGCGTGTTCCCGGCCTGGCAGGCCACCCGCACAAGTGTGGGCACGGCATTAAAGGATACTAGCCACGGCACAATGACTGGCCGCAAGCTGAACGTCGGGAAGTCACTGGTTGTCCTGCAGATTGCCGTGAGCGCCGTGTTGCTGATTGGTGCGGGTTTATTTGTGCGAACGCTTTCGAACCTTATGCGCATTTCGCTGGGGTTCCAGTCAGATCATCTGCTGTTGTTTCACGTAAAGCCGCCGACGGCGCGCTACAACGCGGCGCAAAATGTGAAGCTGTACGCGCAGATAGAGGAGCGCCTTGCGGCCTTGCCAGGGGCGCGCTCGGTTGCGGTAAGCAGTATTGCGTTGGTGGGCGATGGCGGATCGGGATCGACGTTTCGCGTCATCGGGCGGCCGGTTCCGCCAACCGAGTCCCGCATTCAGATGAACGTTGTCGGGCACAACTACTTCCATACGATGGCCATGCCCATTGTGCACGGGCGCGGATTCGTCCCCGGCGACACGGCAACCTCGGGGAAGGTAGGCGTCGTCAACCAGACTCTAGCCAGGTTGTACTTCCCAAACCAGGATCCAATTGGGCAAGTATTTGAGAGTGAAGACAGCGTCACGCCGGTACGGATCGTTGGAGTGGCGGCAGATACCAGTTATGCGAATCTTCGAGAGCAGACGCCTGCTCTATTCTTTCTGCCTTACGAGCAGTATCCCGAGGTGGGCGGAATGGCCGTGATGGTGCGGACCGAGACCGATCCTCTCAGCGTGGCGGCCGAAGTGCGGAGGACCGTTGCCGCGATCGATCCGAATCTTCCGTTAGTGGACCTGCGCACCATGCAAGAGCAGATTGACACCAGCCTCACCAGCGAGCGTCTGTTCGCAAGACTGACCAGCGGGTTTGCTCTGCTCGCGTTGCTGCTGGCGACGGTGGGCATCTACGGCATCATGGCCTACACCGTGGCGCGGCGCACCAACGAGATTGGTCTTCGCGTGGCGCTGGGCGCGAAGACGAGCCAGGTGATGGCCATGATCCTGCGCGAGGCTGGAGGGCTTGCGCTTGCAGGCATTCTGCTAGGCACCGCCGCCGCAGCACTGCTAATGCGCTATGTTGAGACGATGCTGTATGGGTTGCGACCGTTCGATCCCTTTACGCTGGCTTGTACGGCGGTTGTATTAAGTTCGATTGCCCTGCTGGCTGCGTTTGGGCCGGCGTATCGCGCTTCGCATGTAGACCCTTTGCGGGCTTTGCGGCACGAATAAGAAGGCAAAGACACGGCGTTTGACGCTGCTTCGCACAAGCAGGTGCCAGTGCATAGCCTACAGTACAGACAACGGAGCTTATTTCATCCGCTACGCTCTGCACGCCGCCGACGCTGATCTGGTAAGCCCCAATTTCACTTTGACGTACCACTGGAACGTTCAAGTAATACTTTGTGATATTTAATGTCCCGCTTTGTGCAATGACGGGGGGAGCCAGGAATAGAAAACCAGCAAATAGATAGATGGCAGCACGAGTTTGTGGTCGAATCGCGGCTGGTTGCCTGCGGCCGTCGGCGCCGGAACTTATATTCCTAACTTCCTGTCATAAACGCAAGATCAGTCTCCTTCTAAAGGTTCGCTCTACTCGAGAGTCTGAGTCCTCCGCACTGCGGCTTTCTCAGTATGTGACCGTCTCCCGCGTTCTTTAAATGTCCACCTTCCGGCGTAGATGTTGAAGTTAAAACCGGACCGAAGGCAACCAGGCGCCGGAGGGTTCGTTGTAGAAGCCGATGCTCATTAACGTCATCGGCTGAACTACACGGAGACCATTGGACAAGCACCAGCGAAACAGGGAAGTGTTGCGCGACGGAATGAGGATCCCCGCACCGCGAAAAGATTCTGCCGACGCAATCAGGGCCTGCAGGTCCTGGTTGCTTTCTGCTGTCACGTGGGCGAAGAAGGCGAGATCTGTGGCGTATCCGGTAATGCGGCCTTCGCGTTCCACAACTTTGCCAGTGCTGGCTTCGATAGCCTCCTTCATTTCAGTGCCTCGGCTGAATCCATGAACCTGGCGAGAAAGCGCGTTACAAGCAGCCAGATCGGCGGGTTGGGCGGCCCGCACAGTGCATCCGGGGACGCTCCTCTGCAGAGCTGGGCCCTGCATGCAGGAAAGAGGCTCACGGATATCGAAGCCCAGGCTCGCATACAGCGAGAGCGATCGATTGTAAAAGGCAGATTGTACCAGCCGAATTCCGGGAGCGCCTTTTTCGTCTGCGCGGTCCATCACAGCTTTCATGAGCTTACGGCCAATGCCCAGGCCTTGCGCAGCAGGGTCGACGGTGATTGGCCCGACACCTGAGATGACGGAGCGCTCATCCAGGCAGTTGCTTCCCACAATCCGGCCTTCGCTCTCGGCAACGACACAGTAGAAAGCGGGATTGGAAAACATCGTGCTAAGCAATCCAGTGGTAGCTTCTGGCCCCGGAAAATCCCCAGGAAAACTATGCGCCCGATTGATCCGGGAGAATGCTTCGTAGCAAATATGCCCACACGTGGGAGCGTCTTCCGGCGTGGCTGGACGGAGCGTTACTGTTTCTTGGGCTTTTGTCATCGAGAGGCTCCCGGTTGGTGGAAATTGTAAAGGAAGAGGTGGTTACCGGCTGTTGGAGGTTCTGCCAACTAACGTTAACAGCCTATGGCCGTCGATTCGCCCTGGCCTTTGACTCGGGACGGGGTGTCGAAAGGGACGAGCACCCGGAAACGCACTTCTGTCATACCGGCCCTGGGCCTCAAAGGAGCTTCAAGCGGTTTTGGAGTGCTCGCGGCCTGCACACTCGCCACCGCAGGAACCAGTCGCTTCGGGCATCTGGAATGCGAGTGAGGATGGAGGGTATGCCAGAACGTGATACCTATCGTCTTTGCACGACTGTGCTGCTTCCAATGCGTATCGTGTCGGCAATTTACTCTCTGACCTCGTGAAGGAGCAAAACAATGCAACAACGAAAACTTGGAAACAACGGTTTGGAAGTCTCGGCCATTGGGTTTGGCTGTATGGGAATGAGTTGGTCTTATGGACCAGCCAAAGACAAGCAGGAGATGATTTCTCTTCTCCGTGCCGCTGTCGAGCGAGGCGTCACATTCTTCGATACTGCAGAAGTATACGGCCCCTTCACGAATGAGGAGCTTGTGGGCGAAGGCCTCGCTTCATTCCGCGGGCAAGTGGTGATTGCCACCAAGTTCGGCTGGAAGACTAATCCCAAAGACGGTGGGAAGTGGTCTGCATTAAACAGCCGCCCCGACCATATCAAGCAGGTTGCCGAGGCGTCGCTCAAGCGGCTGAAGGTCGATGCGATCGATCTGTTCTACCAACATCGCGTTGACCTGAACGTGCCGATTGAAGACGTAGCAGGGGCGGTGAAGGAACTCATCCAGCAGGGTAAGGTGAAGCATTTCGGTCTTTCTGAAGCAGGAGCGCAGACCATCCGCCGCCCACATGCGGTTCTCCCTGTCACTGCCGTGCAGAGCGAGTACTCTCTTTGGTGGAGGCGGCCTGAAGAGTCCGTGCTGCCAACGCTGGAAGAACTCGGAATCGGATTTATTCCCTATAGCCCTCTTGGCAAAGGCTTTCTTACAGGAAAGATAACTGCGGACACGAAGTTCGATAGTACGGATTTCCGCAACACGGTTCCCCGCTTGAGCCCAGAGAATCGCAAAGCAAACCAGGCCCTGGTCGATCTGCTCAACACGTTCGCGCAACGAAAGAAGGCGACGCCTGCCCAGATCGCACTCGCCTGGCTTCTCGCGAAGAAGCCGTGGATTGTTCCGATCCCGGGCACAACGAAACTGCATCGCCTTGAAGAAAATCTTGGTGCGGCTGAAGTCGAACTTACAGCAGAAGATCTCAGTGCCATAGAAAGCGCTTCCTCAGGCATCAAGCCTCAAGGGGCTCGATATTCGGAGTTTCATGAACAGCTAACGAATCGCTAGAGCATTTTCACAAATGGTGTGAGGGAAGAATATGCCCTGGACGCAGGTGTTCCGTCAAAGAACACCTGCACATAACCACTCCCACCACATCACAGTATTTGTGAAAATGCTTTAAGCGGCCGCTTATCGGGGGAGATGCGCATGGGAGTGCTACGCTGTTGGACCGTGGGTGTTGTTGTAGCGCTCGGTGGAATTTCGCTCGCGCACTCCGCAGACAAGAAAGATGCGGGTGATGTTTCCGCACGGGAGAAGTTGATCGGAGCGTGGCGTCTGGTGTCGATGGAAGAAGCGGGACCGACGGCAAGCTCCATCACATTACCGATCGTAAGGGTATTTTGATTTATACCCGTGATGGCCACGTGTCGGTGCAACTCATGTTCCCGAAAAGCGAGTCGACTCTATCCAACGATTACACCCAGGAGGGATATGAAGCTTCCTTCGGTAGCTACGATTTGAATGAACAGGCGCACACGGTCAGGCATCACGTCGAGGGATCGGTCACGCGAGGGCTTGTGGGGAAGGACCTTCTGCGCGTCTACCGGTTTTCTGGCGATCACCTGATAATCCAGTCGTCTCGCCCAGACGAACACTGGTCGGTCACCTGGGAGCGCTACTGATACGTAGCCGGAATATCAACCAACCCACGAGGTGAAAAGCAAAATTCTGTTTCGCCCAACTCGTCAGGATCCGCCAGGTCATCGGCCCGGCGGATCAAAAAAAAGGCACAATAGCCAATAAGGGAGCACCCAGATGGAAATCAAAAGAGTTGGTTCACAGCCTTCGGGTAAGGGACCTGCAGACTGGTTCACCGGCACGGTCCGTATTGACCCACTATTTCAGCCACCCGAGCCAGCACGTGTTGCGGGCGCGAGCGTTACGTTCGAGCCGGGTGCTCGAACCGCATGGCACACGCATCCGCTTGGTCAGACCCTCATCGTGACCGCCGGCCTTGGCTGGGCCCAGCGAGAGGGTGGACCGATTGAGGAGATACGGCCTGGAGATGTGGTGTGGTTCTCTCCGGGCGAGAAGCATTGGCACGGAGCTGCCCCGGCCATCGCCATGACCCATATCGCCCTTCAGGAAAAGCTCGACGGTAAAGTTGTGGACTGGTTGGAACAAGTGAGCGCGGAGCAGTACCGCGGTTGATTTCAACCACCGAAGGATCTTGTCTAGCCGCGGACTCGGGTGCCCCATATCTCGCACGTACTTGTGCGAGATGTGGGGCAAGAGTCACTCTCTCCCCGAAACTCTCGACTCACTGCAAAGACTGGTCGGCTAAGGTCCGTCAATCCCCACATCTCGCAACAAGCGCGAGATATGGGGCACCCGAGTGCATCCACCCGAGTCCATAGCAGGGTAAGATTTAGGACGCTTGATTACATCCCGGGATAAACGTCCATCTGTGGGACGCACTACACTAGAACAGAATCTGCTGCGGTACGCACTTGATGGTCATGGGTTTATCTTTTCATGCACGGTCCTGGGTAGGTAGGCAACGGAATCAAGTCCCGACCTGCCCCGGCGTAGCCGAGGGAGGGACCACTAGACACCCCTCCCCGGCCACCGCCTCCACTCTTACTGGGTCTTCAGCAGCCCACGTTCCTTCAGCATCGGTTGCACACTAGGATCCGCTCCCAGCCAAGCCTTGTACATAGCGGCCAGGTCTTCTGTGTTGCCGCGCGACAGCACCATCTTGCGGAATCTATCTCCGTTTGCGCGGGTAAGGCCACCATGGTCGAGAAACCATTGGTAGGCGTCATCGTCGAGCATCTCGCTCCACAAATACGCGTAGTAGCCCGCAGCGTATCCAGTCGACCAGATATGTGAAAAGTACGTGGAGCGGTAGCGCGTCGGCACATAACTGATGAGCAAATGCTTCCTGGTCAGCGCGTCTTTCTCAAATGCATCCGTGCTCTCGATCCGCGCATCGGGCCCTATGGTGTGCCACTGCATGTCCAACTCTGCCGCTGCGAGGATCTCGGTCAACGCGTAGCCCTGATTAAACGTTTTTGCTTTGACGAGTTTTTCAGCGAGTTCCGCAGGCATGGGCGCGCCGGTTTGGTAGTGTTTCGCGTAGTGGCTGAAGACGGAGGGGTAAGTCGCCCAATGTTCGTTGAACTGGGAAGGGAACTCGACGAAGTCTCGCGCCACGGCGGTACCCGAAATGCTCGGATACTGAGAATCCGCGAACATGCCGTGCAGGGCGTGGCCGAACTCATGGAACATCGTCGTCGCATCGGTAAAGCTGATGAGCGCGGGCTGCCCTTCCGCCGGCTTGGTGAAGTTAGCCACGTTGTACACAACAGGCAAGGTACCGAGCAGCTTCGATTGCCCCACCAGGTTACTCATCCAGGCGCCGCCGTTCTTATTATCGCGTTTGAAATAGTCGCAGTAGAACAAGGCCAGCGGTTTACCGTCGGCATCCCTGACTTCGAAGACGCGGACGTCGGGTTGATAGACGGGAATATCTTTGCGCTCGGTGAACGTCAATCCATAAAGCTGGTTTGCGGCATAGAAGACGCCGTTCTCCAGAACCTGGTTGACTTCAAAGTAGGGCCTTTCCTGCGCTTCATCGATGTCGTACTTTGCTTTGCGCACCTGCCCGGAGTAGTAATCCCAATCCCAGGGTTCGACTTCATTGCCGCCATTTTCTTTGCTCATAAGATCGTGAATGTCGGCCGCTTCGCTAGCGGCATTGGCCGTCGAGGGCGCTACCAGGTCATCCATAAACTTGATCGCAGTCTGGGGAGTTTTGGCCATCTGATCTTCGAGCTGCCAAGCGGCAAAATTAGCAAAGCCCAACAGCTTCGCCTTCTTCGCACGAAGCTGGGCAAGCTGTGTGATGGTTGCGCGCGTGTCATCGGGGCCGCCGCGTTCCGCCCGGTTCCATGAGTTTTCGAAGAGTGCCTGCCTCGTTGCGCGGTCGTTGAGCGACGCAAGATCAGGCTGTTGCGTCGTATTTTGCAGAACCAGCACCCAGCCTTGCTTTTTTCTCTGCTCTGCCGCTTGCGCGGCAGCGGCTATCTGCGCATCGTTCAGACCTGCCAGCTTGTGAACGTCTGTAGTGGCATAGGCTGCATCTTTGGTTGCCGCCAGCAGTTTGGTTGTGAAGGTATTCTCAAGCGTCGAGATTTCCTCATTCATTTTTTTGAGCGCGGCCTTGTCAGCGTCAGACAGGTTGGCCCCGGCGTGAATGAACTCCCGCTGGTAGTACTCCACTAGGTGGAGCGACTCGGCATCGAGCTTAAGCGTGTCGCGCTTCTCATAAATGGCTTGCACGCGACGGTACAGCTTGCTGTCGAGATAAATCGCATCGTTGTGGGCGGCGAGTTTGGGCGCTTCGGTTTCCTGCACCTCTTGCAGCGTCGGGTTGGTGTTTGCGCCGGTTACCGCGTCAAAAACCGACATGACGCGATCGAGCAGCCGGCCGGTTTTCTCCAAGGCGACAATGGTGTTCTCGAAGGTGGGTGCATCGGAGCTGTCGGCGAGGTTGCGCACCTCCACCAACTGTTGCGCCATGCCGGCCTCGATGGCCGGCTGGTAGTCACTGTCTTTGATCTTGTCGAAGTACGGCGCTTGAAAGGGCAGGGTGCTGGGAGCGTAAAACGGATTGGCGGGACTGAAGTCTGTGGTCGCGGCGATTGCGGGCGCAGCGCCTGCATGCAGTGCGATAGCTCCCGCGGCGGCGGTGATGATGTAGTGGATTGCGAGCCTCATAGTCTCCTTAACGAATGCTGTTGCCTTGCGTTCCCGGCAGATTTGTCGTGCTCTGCCTATTGTAGAGGGATGACTGTCTCGTGAAGGGTGAGTGAAAAGCTTAGGGGCAGGACCCAGCCGAGCACGGGATCCGAGTATGGGATGAAGTATTCGTGCAACCCGGTGGAAATAGAAATTGCGCCTTCACGGTTAGGGCTTGCGCCTATCCTTTCAATCGCCTATCTTTTTCTGCCCCCGATAGCGCCAACCCATCTCACTCGAAATAAAGCCTATTGCCCGCAATCCGATGTCATCGACCCCGCGTAACCTTAGTACCGCTGGTGCTACTCGTTCCTCCGTCTCCTCGACCGCTTGACCGGGTCACGCGCCAATGGAATAGCAACGCCAATAGGGAGAGACGCATGCAAAGATGCAAATCGTTCGTAGCGTTTGCGATGAGTCTGCTGCTGATTACCCCACCCGGAGTATTCGCATCCAGCCATCGTGAAGCCCCCATCACCGCCCTCGATCACGCAGCCGACATTACTGACTTTTATGCTTTTGTCAGCTACGACCATCCCGATCGAGTCACATTGATCATGAATGTGGATCCATTCCTCCAACCCAGCAACGGGCCCAACTATTTCCCCTTCGATCCAAACATCCTGTACCAGATCAGAATCGATAACAATAACGATGCCGTTCAGGATGTTTCCTTCAACATCCAGTTCAAAACGGAGATTCGTGCTCCTCAGTTGTTTACGGGATTCGCCGGCGCAGGCCAGGGCATCAACGCTCCGGCAAACTCGCCTAAACCCGTTGCGCCTGGCGCGCCCATCGTTCCACCGGCCATCACCTCGCTCGACGGACCAGGGGCAGCAGGTTTGAGCCTGCGCCAGACTTACTCGGTCACCATGTTCCGCGGAACAGAGGCTACGGAGCTCACGCCCGAAGGCGGCAGCCCTATGTTTGCCGTTCCCACCAATGTCGGCCCGCGCACCATGCCTAACTACGATGCGTTGGCGGAACAGGGAATTTACACCGTGGGCAAGCGTGCCGACATTCGAGTCTTCGCCGGCACGGTAGCTGACCCGTTCTTCATCGATCTGGGAGCAGCTTTTGACAGCCTCAACTTCCGCACCAGTGCGGGCGGCGGAGTTCTTTCCCCGGCACAGGATGCGGACGACCATTCGAACATCGCACCCAATGCTGTGGCCGGATTCAACGTCAACACCATTGCCATTGAGGTGCCCATCACCTACCTGACCTCAGATGGAAACGTTCACCCCAAGACCGACAAGCGGGCCACGATTGGGGCCTGGGCTACAACCTCGCGGCCGGAGGTTACGGTTCTGCGCTCCCCATCGCCTGAGGCGAGCAGCGGACGGTTTTTCCAGGTGCAGCGCCTGGGCAATCCGTTGATCAACGAACTGATCATTGGCACCGGATACAAGGACAAGTGGAGCATGTCGCACCCCGCGAACGATGCTCAATTTGCCAGCTTCGATCTGGACCCGACGCTTGCACGGCTGTTCAATGCAATCTACGGGATCAATATTCCGCCTCCGCCGCGCGTGGATCTTCTTCCGCTCGTGACCTATGCTCCGCCGATCGCCGCTCCTGGCACGCCGGCTGGCCCGGTCGCCGATCTGTTGCGGCTCAACACCGGCGTGGCCCCGACGCCCGAGGCTAACCGCAAGCGTCTCGGTCTGCTCGCGGGGGACGGCGCCGGTTTCCCCAACGGACGCCGTCTCACCGACGACGTAGTGGACATTGCCTCTCGGGCGGTTGCCGGTGCTTTTGCCGGCTCCAAGTTTAGCTACCCGATCGGCGATGGCGTAAACGCCAGCGACGTGCCACCTCAGGAGACTTTTCCTTACGTGCACTTTGCATATAGCGGACGCGACAGCCGTCACATCGATCCGGGCGAAATCGGTTGCGGCGATCAGCCGTCCAGTCCCACCGATACGCAAGGTGGCCCTAACACTTGCCCTGTTAACTAAGTTAACTAAACGGGGCAACTTACCCGCTGCATGTTCCCGGCGCGCCGATGGGTGGCGTGCCGGGGCTTCAGCCTTCCATTGGAACGCAACCGTTTAAGTAGGGTTTGACATGAAGCTTTTTGCTGCTCTTATTGTGATTGCCGGATCGATGCTGCTGATGTCGTACGAGAATGCTCGTGGCCAGGAGACTACTCCGGCCGAGCAACGCATGGCGGCCGCCCAGAAGCAGATCGCTGCGAATCCTAAAAGTGCCGAGGCCTATAACGGTCTCGCCGTGGCGCTGCTGCGCAGGGCCAGCGAGACGGCATCGGCAGACTATGACCGTCAGGCGGCCGAGGCGATCGCGACTGGTTTAAAGCTTGCCCCGCAGGACTTTCCGTTGCGCAAGACCCAAGTGGACCTGATGCTCGATCGCCATGAATACGCGCGTGCGCGGGACGAGGCCAAAGATCTCAATGCGCACAATCCCGATGATCCTGCGATTTATGGTTACCTGGCGAGAGCCTATATCGGTTTGGGGGACGTGCCTGCGGCCGTCGATGCAGCGCAATGGATGCTTAACATGCTGCCCAACAATGTTCCGGGCCTGTTGATTGCCGCGAATCTGCGCGATCTTTCCCATGACCCGGAGGGTGCGCTCGATCTTCTCAATCGCGCCTATGCCGAGACCTCACCGAGCGAAACCGGAGACTTGGCTGCCATTGCGAACCGGATCGCATCGATCGACATGGCCCAGGGAAAGACGGACGCGGCAAGTAAAGTATTGCAGCAGGCGAACGAAGTATTTCCCGGCTATCCTGAGACCATCAAAAACCAGGCGCGGCTGAGTGCGGGCAGTCACGCTCCGCAAAATGCTGGCGCAATGCCGACAGGTAGTACCGCGGCCGCGAAATCTGCAAAACCCGGAACATCATCGCAAAGCGGTGTAGCCCAGCAAGCCCAGACAACCCAGCCAGTCCGGACAGGCGAGGCTTCTCTCCACTCCATCACTCCGGTCGTCTTCGCGCCTATCCCATCCGCTCTGCTCATTCCCAAGGCCACCTCGACCGAGCGCATGATTCAAAATGCACAGGGCCGTGTAGAACGCACTCCCAAAGACCCTTCTGCTTTTAGCGCACTAGGTGCGGCCTTCTTTCAGCGTGCCAGGGAAACCGGCGATGTAGAAGACTTTCAACTGGCCGAGCAGGCGTTGAACAAGTCACTCAATCTGGTGAGCGTGGATTTCTCGTCTGAGGCAACACTCTCCACCATGGCGGAAGTATGCATGGGCGAACATCGCTTCAGCGAAGCCGTGCAATATGCTCAACAGGCGCTCTCGCTGGGGTCGGGCGATCTCTCCTCGTTTGCCATCGTAGGCGACGCGAACGCGGATATGGGCGAATACGAACGTGCCGCGGTGGCTTATTCACGGCTCGATGCGTCGGGCGAAGATGCGGCGCAGCCGCGCAATGTATATGTGCGTGACAGCCGTACCGGATATCTAAGATTTGTTTCCGGCGATACCGCAGGCGCCATCCGTCTCATGCAGAGTGCCGTAGCCGCCGGCACAGAAGCGCGGCTGCCTGCGGAAAACCTGGCATGGCTCTATTACGAACTCGGCGAATTTGAATTCCAGGCTGGGGACATAGGGGCAGCCAACAATGCCTATCTGGCGGCGCTCAATATCCACCCCGGCGACTATCGCGCCCTGGCAGCCCTTGGTAAGCTGCGCGGCGCCCAGGGCCACTACGCCGAAGCGATCAAGCTTTATCAAAGTGCAATTGCCGTGGTGCCGATGCCCACGTATGTGGCTGAACTGGGAGATCTCTATACCAGGGCAGGTAACCCTGATGAAGCCAAAAAACAATATCAACTGGTCGAGTACATCGGATTGCTGGGACACATAAACCAGGTATTGCACAATCGCGATCTGGCCCTGTTCTATGCAGACCACGACCTCAAGCTGGACGAGGCGCTGGCGTTGGCGCATAAGGAGTTTGAAGTGCGCCACGACATCTATACGTGGGATGCGCTGGCATGGGCGCTCTACAAGAACGGCAAATACCAGGAGGCCAGTGACGCAATGGATCACGCGCTGCGCCCAGGTACGCGCGACGCGCTGTTGTTCTTTCATGCCGGCATGATCGCCGGCCGTCTGGGACAAGCAGCGCAAGCACGAGAGCGGCTGCAGTCAGCGCTCGATATCAATCCACGCTTTCATGTGATTTACGTCGGACGTTGCCAGGCAACAACTGGATGCGCTGCTGAAACAAACACCTTTAAGTGCCGGCAAGGGACTAATCAATGTTCCGTAGACGAATAAATATTTGTCTGCAGGCAGCGCTCTTGCTGCTCATGGCCGTGATGACGCCGAGAAGCTTTGCCCACCCCATGGGCAACTTCAGCGTGAACCATTACTCGAAAATCTCGCTTGAGAACACAACGGTGCGGGTTTCGTACATCATCGACCTGGCGGAGATTCCGACTTACCAGGAACTCCAGGCAGGCAACATCACGGCGAATGCGGCCGATGCCGCTGTCACGCGCTATGTCGAGGCACGCGGTGTTGCCTTTGGCGATGGCCTTAAGTTGCTGATCGACGGGCGGCAGGCTCCCTTGCATCTCGTATCGAGCCAGGTAATCTTTCCCGCTGGTGCGGGTGGGTTGCCGACCATGAAGATGGGGTTTGTCTACCAGGCAGACTATCCGCCGGCTGCGGATCACTCTACCGGCGCTTTGGAATATACCGACGGCAACTATCCCGGCCATGCGGGCTGGAAAGAGATTATTGTCGCTGCACCAATGAGCCAAACAGCCCCCGAAACAGGTCGTGTGATCCATAGCTCCGTGCAGCAGACGGATCGCAGCGCGGGGCTTAGCAACTATCCGACCGATCTGCTGAACAGTCCGCCCCAGGACCTGAACGCCACCGTGCAGTTTCGCTATCCGGCAACTGTTGCTCCCACGACGAATGCGGCGGTGGCAGCGCCCCCTGCCACCGTTGCTGCCGGTGCGCATGCGCCTGCGAAAGTCAACGGCCACGCAACGGTTGCGGTGATGTCTACAACCTCGGTCGGCGACCATCATTCTGTAGGTCGTGCCCCGGGTCATTCTGTGGGCCGTTCTATGGATGCTCCCGCGCACGATGCTGTACCCGGTTCTGGACAAAGTTCCTTGCATGGTTCCGCCGGCCAGCCGCAATCTGGTGCGCCTCCACTAATACAGGCGCCTCCCGTCGAGACCTTGCACCTTCAGGCCAATCAACAGGCCACTCCGCGCAACGCCTTTACCGAGCTGATCGCAACCCGCACGATGAGCTTCTGGTTCCTCATCACTGCCGCGTTCATCGCAATGGGGCTGGGCGCTCTGCATGCGCTCGAGCCCGGCCACGGCAAGACCATTGTGGCTGCCTACCTGGTAGGTTCGCGCGGTACGGCGCGGCATGCTTTCCTGTTGGGCATGATCGTTACTGTCTCACATACAGCGGGGGTCTTCGCCCTTGGCGCCATCACGCTGTATGCCTCAAGGTACATTGTCCCCGAACAGCTCTATCCCTGGCTTGGAGTGTGTTCCGGCCTCACGATCGCGGGGCTTGGCGGATACATGTTCCTCCGCCGATGGACCGGTCTTGACCTCGACCATGCGCATACAGCGGGCCAGATGCATGGCCACTGGTTCTCGTCGAAGAGCGAGAGGCCGGCTACACCTCAACCCGCCGTTCCCGCGAAGAACGTCTCTCTTTCCCAGCTCTTTGCGTTGGGCATCACGGGCGGCATTATTCCTTGTCCGGCGGCGCTGGTGGTGCTGCTCAGCGCGTTTACGCTCCATCGCATCGGGCTGGGTTTCTTTCTGATTATTGCTTTCAGCCTCGGACTGGCCGGTGTGCTGATAGGTTTCGGCATGCTCATGGTCTACGGCCGCCACTTTATGGCCCGCTTGCAGGTGGATGGTCCCTTGACCCGGCGCTGGCTGCCGGTCGCATCGGCAGCGTTCATGACGCTGCTCGGAGCAGGGATCGCGGTACGTGCCTTCTTGACCACCGGCATCGAAGTTCACCATCTCAGCAAAGAGAAGCTAGGGCCGTTCCTCTTCATCGGTGGCCTTGGCCTGCTGCTGGGCATGCGCCATTCGACCGACCCGGATCACGTAGTAGCGGTTTCAACGATTGTGAGCAAACAGCGTAGTATCCGGTCGGCCGGCTTGATTGGGACCATCTGGGGACTGGGTCATACTCTGACCATCTTTGCCGTAGGCAGCATGATTATTTTGTTCGGCGTCGTGATCCCCCCGCGCGTCGGTCTTTCGATGGAGTTCAGCGTGGGCCTGATGCTGATCCTGCTGGGCGTTCTGAATCTCACCGGGGTGATGCAGCGTGTCACCTCTTACCTGACGCGTGGCCGCAAGAAAAAGGATTTCCGCGAGGAGCTGAAGCATTTTCGCAATAGTTGTAGACCGGCCTCGCCGCAGCGAGCAAAGCTACCGGTCTTTACGTGGTTTTCTCTCAAGGAAAACCACACCTCGCTGCTCTTACCAGACCAGAGTCATTGCGAAAATGCTTTGAGTAGCCGAACCGAATCACTGCTTGACCGGTGGCTTGTCGGGTCGCCTGTCCAAGCGCTTGACCGGTTCGGTATCTATCAGTGTGTCCGACCGCTGGTGATCGGGATCGTGCATGGCCTCGCCGGCTCAGCGGCAGTGGCTCTCCTTGTGTTGTCGACCATTCACAACCCTCTCTGGGCGACCGTGTACCTGCTGATCTTTGGCGCCGGCACGATGGTGGGCATGATGGGCATGACTTCGGTGATGGCGTTGCCGCTAGCCTACGCGGGCAAACGTTTCGCTGGCATGAGCCGAGTATTCAGCGTTGCTTCCGGCGTTGTGAGCGTTTGCTTCGGATTCTTTCTGGTCTATCAGCTTGGCTTTCTGGGAGGGCTGTTCACCAGTCATCCTCAATGGACCCCCCGCTAATGCGGCGAGGCTGTGTCGTGCGGTGGCGGGTAGCGCACTAAACCTGCGGGTGCCCCATCCTTGACGGTGCTTTTCCGGCAAGGGTGGGAAGCAACAAATCTCCACGATAGACGAAGACACGGCGAATATTACCTCGGCGGCTCTTCCGCTACGCTGTTTCTCGTTCCTGCTTATTCCCCATTACTTTTTCTGCTTGGACCCACTGTCTCCTGAGCGTCCACACTGCATAGCAGAGGGTCGCCTCATGATCTCTTCAATGCGCGATCGGCTCCACCATCATGCGAAAGCGATCTTTTTTGTGGGGTTGCTTCTCGCGGCCAGCGGTGTGGTTTCCCCGGCATTTGCCTTGGCCGGCGGAATCGCCTTTGGCTTCACGGTAGAGCATCCCTTTGCCAAGGAGAGCGGTGGACTGGCCAGGCAGCTTCTTCAGGCTTCCGTCATTGCTCTTGGATTCGGCATGAATTTGAAACAGGTATTGCACGTCGGCCGCTCTGGATTTCTGTACACGGCGGTCAGCATCTCCTGTGCCATGCTTCTGGGCCTGTTGCTGGGCGGGCTGCTGAAAGTTGCGGGCAAGGCATCCTTTCTCATCAGCGCGGGCACCGCTATTTGCGGCGGAAGCGCAATTGCCGCCGTCGCTCCGATTGCGGGTGCGGGTCCGGAAGAGATCAGCGTCTCCATGGGAACGGTTTTCCTCCTCAATTCCGTCGCACTGCTTGCGTTCCCGATGATTGGACATGCCTTCCACCTGAGCCAGACTCAATTCGGATTGTGGGCGGCGTTGGCCATCCACGATACGAGTTCCGTCGTGGGCGCAGGAGCCAGATACGGAACCGAAGCGTTAGCCGTGGGCACCACGGTGAAGCTAGCCCGCGCATTGTGGATTGTTCCTGTTTCGTTGATTGCGGCCGCGTATGTGGCGCGAACGGCCCGGTCTTCGGGCGGTCGCGGTGAGCCCGTGAAAGTCAAGGCTCCATGGTTCATCCTGCTCTTTTGCCTGGCAGCGGCAGCGAGCACCTATCTGCCCGGTTTCTCTGGGGCGTTCGGTGTGCTGAGTCATTTGGGAAAGACGGGCCTTACAGCGACTCTGTTTCTCATTGGCGCCGGCTTATCTGCACGCACCTTGCGACTGGTGGGCGTCAGACCCTTGATTCAGGGTGTTGTGCTCTGGGTTGTTGTGGCCGGCGTATCGCTGTTCGCGATCTATTACAGATACATATCGATTTAGAACCTACATGTTATTTAAGCGTCTGAACAACCATGCTCCCGGGATTCGTTATCGAGTAGGGTGAGCCGGGCGCTTCCGTGACGCTGGTCGGAGTGATCGTATAGACCCACAGCATTCCGGCGCCCTTGGTGTCGCTTCCAATGGCATACATGTGATTGTTGTTATCCCATAAAATCTGGCCGATGCCGTCAGTGGTGAGCAGCGTTTTGTATTTCGTGGCCTGTGCGCCGCCATTGAAGTGGAAAAGCACTACGCCGGATCCCCCCGCAGCGAGCAGTTTGCCTGAGGGGGACATTCTCAGCGTATTGCAGGCGAGGCATGTGTCATCGGGCCCCATCGGCAGGGTGGCCATGTTCTTATACGTGCTGGTGGTGGTTAAATTTCCCTTTGCATCCGCCGTGTAAGTCGCGATAACTACCGGCCCATAGTTGATGTTGCCGCCGTCTTCGCCCCCTGTTTGGGTGAGCGCATAGAAAGTTATGGCCACGTGATTGGTTGGATCCGTGGCAATTTCAGAGGGACAGTAGTATCCCGGAGTCGGGCCGCCCGGAGCCTGCTCGTCGACCGGCGGAGCCGGTATGGCGACGTTCGCAGCCCACGAAGCCAGTTCTCCATTGCTTAAACGCTGGAAGGGGACGACGATGGGGAACGGACTGTTACCGAATGCGGCGCCGCAGCTAGGTGAGTAGGCGAATTTATTGTTTCCAAGAATACCAAGGCCAGGACCTCCCAGGAGCGTCCCGCCGCTCTCGTCTAAAAAGGTCAGCTTTCCGTTCGCATCGTCGATTCTGAATGACTGGAACGCAGAGTCGCAGGGGAACTCCCCAGGTATTGCCGCGTTATACAGGTCCTCGCCGGAATGGTCGATTTTCAATCCCTGTCCGGCCCACGACTCTAATGGGCTGCAATTGAGCAAGTTAAAGTTCTGGGTGTTTGTCGTCGCCGCCTTCTTCAGCGCGCCGTTTGCCGCCATCGAGAACGATTCGATGATCACACTGCTTGGCTCAAAGCCAAAAAGATAATGCCCGTTCGCCCCCTGCAACGAAAGGTTGTAGTTGAACGGGGAACCTGGTACCGGCGTCAGCTTTCCGTTTGCTGCCGCGGAAAAAGCTACGACCTTACTCCCGCTTCCTACGTAGATATGCGCAACGGGTGCGGAGGTCGTCGCGGGTGTGGTTTCATCGGTTTGGGCATCGGGGACCTGAGCCCATGCCCCACCCGTAGATAAAACAGCAACCAGACAAACGGCGAGTCGAATCGAACGCGTCATAGAGAAGCATCCTTTCTAAAGTTCTCGTTCAAGGCAGGGAACAGGTCTCGGGGGGAGTGACCGAATACTATGGGCGGCACGGCCGAACCGGCAACTATAAAAGAGCCCTATCGGGAATTTCCGTCTTACCTCTCTAGCGGGGGGATTAGCGCGGACCTTTATGCGGTCCGCGTGAAATCGAGACCCAAAACCCAAACTAAATTGTCATCTCGACCGAAGTGGAGAGATCTGCGGTTCTCTTTCGGGGAACCCTGAAAAGCTTTGAAGGGTACAGGCTTCCTCGCCGCAGCGAGCATTAGTCCGTACGTAACTCCATCGCAAACGAATCCGGCTTTAGCTTCTCTGTTGGAAAGCGAGGGAAAAAGGTACGTTTTCTCTCGCCTCAGATCACCTGGCAGGCCGACGGAGCATACCTCGGGGCCTGGAGCAGCTCGCTGCGGCGAGGTAGGCCACGCCCTACATTCGCAGACCAGCGAAATTTTGGGCACAAACAAACAGGTCGGGCACGGCCTTTAGGCCGTGCCAATAGGTCACCCGTCATAAATGGGCTTCAGCCCCCGAGGTACATTTTTCTCCTGAGCGCAACTCAACGGGCCGGGCTTGCATTATCGCCGTTCTACAGTTTCATTTCCTTGTCCAGGACAAACGTCTTCACGGTTTCGCGCTTGACGCCGTCAGAGGCCATGGCTTCTACCGTCGCCTGCGACTCCATGGCTTGCTTAAACGATTTCACGTTCTCTGGCTCCATGCAGATCGCGACTTCGTTTCCTGTGATCGTGTAATGGACCGGTGAGCGTAGGGAATACGTCTTCCGGAACAGGTCGCCATGCGTCCGGAAGCCTGCTTCCCACTTCACAGGGTCTTGAACCTGCGCTGTGACGATTACCATGGGCATATTTGTCTCCTTTGAACTCGGGGCATTCGGATTTGCAACCAGGCTGACAACTATAGCACCTGAGCGCTGTATCCCGTTCGAGCGTTCGTTGACGAAGAGTCGGCTCCGCGGGATTGTGGACGGGGTGGTCGTTACTCGGAAATAATGAGCGCGCGGAACTTCCCGGAAACGGGGAATCTCGGTAATTTGGCCGCCTTGGTACCCACGGGCGCGGGGAATTTACCGAAAGCGAGACTTTGCAGGCAGGCGTCGCTTGCTAATATCGGCTTCGGGCTTTCGGCCACCCACGGAAGCGCGTTTTCTTCTTCGCAGTTTCGAGAAAGACGTTGGGCTTAAAGGCCGCAATCAACAAGCCTAGAAACCCGATCACGATCGCGAACGGGGCGAAGACAATCCCACCCCACCAGTTGTAGTACTCGATCTTGCCGTGAAATAGGGTGCCTACACCGAGCATCACGATGAGAAAAGAGATCAGAGCCAGAAGGACGCGACGCACCAACGGAGGTCCGAATGTTTTGATCATCGCGCCCTAGTATATCGCTGGCCTTTCAAGTTCAATGCACGGGAGAGTTACGGGAAACCAGACTTTCCAGGCAATGAGTTAATAAAGTATCTAAAGCGAGAGATGACCGAGATCGGCTAGGAGAGGGACCCACTACGCTTTAGATGCGCTCTTACATGTGGAAGATTGAGGTAGATGCACCACCATAAACCTACGATCAGTGTGAACGGCACGATAAATATGCCATAGTAGTCGTCGGGCCCCTGCCTCTCTGGGTGATAGATGTCGTATACGAAGCTACCGGTGAATAGAAGAAGTAACAAGCCAAAGGCCATAGCAACGTAAGCCCCCCATCGGTACCCATTACGCAAGACTGCAGCCGCCCTAAAAGAAATCCAGGTCAGCGCGGTCAGGATCATCACGGTTAGAAGCAAATAACGCAAATTCCCAGAACTGTGAGCGTTGCCTTTCCAGGCTCGCTCTCCCGTTAGCCCGAGTGCGACAGCAGAGAATACAGCATAGAAAGCCCAAAGGCACCCAAGTGCAACCAGCAATCCCGCACTAATCCTCAGCCCTAACAGAGGAGGTTCTTCGGTTGTCGCTTCCACAAGCTGCACTTTGCACCTAAGCCCAAATTGTCGCTCGCTTTGATCCCTTTGCCAAGTGCCTGCAAAACGGGGTTATCGGTAAATTCATCTTCGGAAACCTGATCGGCTGGCGTTGAATCGCCAACGCGCTTGCTCTAGCGTTTACCACGCCCCGTAGCCCGCGGCGTTAATCCCTCGGCGCGTTCCAGCACGAAGCGGTAGAACGCGCGTGCAATGCCTGCCGGCTCAGGACCGGCGAGGGTCGCCAGCGAGAACATGCGAGCAAGATTCAGGCCCTGTACCCTTACCAGCTTCAGGGTGCCCAGCGCGAGTTGGTTGCGTACCGCCCAGCGCGACACAAAACCTATTCCCAATCCGGCTTCCACTGCACTAAGGAGCCCCTCCGTGGAGTCAAAGGTCATCGCCAGCCTCAGCTTGTGCACTTCGATGCCGGCCTGTTCGAGCGCCTGCTCTACGATCCTGCGTGAGCCTGAGCCGAGTTCCCGGGCTACAAATGTTGCCCCTTGCAGGTCTTTCACGTCGACCTCCTGATCTGCCCATTCATGACCTGGGGGAACGACACAGACCATGTGATCTTCCATGAACGGCTCTACGTGCACGTCGCGCCGCATGGCCGGACCTTCGATGAGGCAAAGCTGCAACCGGTGTTCTGCCAATGCTTCAAGAACGGTTTGCGTGTTGCCTCCCAACACGCTGATCTCCACTTTAGGGTTCTGTTCGAGAAACCCAGCGACAAGCTTCGGTAACAGATACTGTCCTATGGTTTGTGATGCGCCGAGCGTCAGTTTTCCCATGTGGGCGCCAGTCGTGGCCGCTACGGACTCTCTCGCCTCTTCCGCGAGCGCGGCCAGCTTTTCGGCAAAGGGCAAAAGCACGGCGCCGGCTGCGGTGAGAGCAACCCGGCCGGCGGAGCGGCTGAAGAGGGCGACGTCCAGCTCCGACTCCAGGGTCTTGATCTGCTGGGTGACGGCCGATTGCGTCAGCAGCAGTTCCTCCGCGGCCATACGGAAATTCAGGTGAAGAGCCACGGCACGAAAGACACGCAGGCGAAAATTCTCCATGGCGTAAGAGTATCCACTTTGCAGGGAACATGTGAGCATCTCATCATGGAACGTGACACGGAATGCAACGTCGCTGCGGTTTCCGCAAAAGTGCAAACATTTCTCGGAGAACAGAAGGCGCCTAAGCCGTACACTGTCGGTGCTGCTTACCGGGACTAATTGCACTCACTGATCGCACTCAAGGAGACAAGCAATGCCGGTTCTTTTACTCGTTGGCGCCACCGGGCTGGTTGGGCAATCGGTTTTGCGTCAGGCGCTTGCCGACAGCAGGGTCGAGAAGCTGGTAGCGATTACCCGTAAACCGCTGGGACCCCAGCCCGGCCTCGAAAACCACGTAGTCGATTTCGACGCTCTGCCGGAGGATGCGCCCTGGTGGCGGGTGGATGGCGGCATCTGCACGTTGGGCACTACGATGCGCGAAGCCGGTTCGCACGATGCGTTCCGCAAGGTGGACGTTGAATATCCTCTGACGGTAGGCAGGTTGTTACACAAGCACGGAGCGCAAAGTTTCGCCTTCAACTCTTCGATCGGTGCAAACCCGAAAGCGCGCGCCTTTTACCTGCGAGTGAAGGGTGAAGTAGAGCAGCGCCTGATCGCTGGCGGCTTTCCTTCGCTCACGTTGATTCGCCCTTCGGGCATCCTCGGGCCGCGCAAGCCGCATCGCGTCTGGGAAGCACGCACCATACGGTTCTTCCATTCTTTACGTCCGGTTCTTCCCGCTCACTATCGCGTGGTGCCCGCCGACAAGATCGCGAAGGCCCTTCTGGAGGCGGCGATTGCCGCTCCCCCGGGCGTGCATATCGTGGAATCGGAGAAGCTTTAAACCTCTGCAAGCCAGGGCAGGCGAAGACCTGGCGCAAAAATGCTCTTCTCGCGCAGACCCTTACAATGATCACTGGAACATGGGTGCGGGCAGAATCTTTTTATGTCCGGCATACGGACCTGGCTAAAAACAAAGGGAGAAGGTAGTTTGGATGGAAAATCAGTTATGGACAGCGGTCGATCAGTACACGACGAATTTGCTTATTCCGGCGGATTCGGTTCTCGATGAGGCCTTGGCCGCCAGCGATGCGGCGGGGATGCCGTCGATCAGTGTGACTCCGAGCCAGGGCAAGTTGCTCATGCTGCTTGCTCAGCTTGCCAAAGCCTCACAGATTTTGGAAATCGGCACCTTAGGGGGCTATAGCAGTATCTGGCTGGCGCGAGCTCTGGGGCCCGGTGGCCGCCTGATCACGCTGGAGGCAAACCCCAAACATGCGGAGGTTGCCCGCAACAATATTGCTCGTGCTGGTCTGGCCCATATGGTGGAGGTCCGGCTGGGCGAGGCGCGCGCCAGCATCGAGGAACTTGCGGCGGAAGGTGGGGAACCGTTTGACCTGGTTTTCATCGACGCGGATAAGCGAAGCATTCCCTACTATCTCGAGTGGTCCATCAAACTGTCGCGCCCGGGGACGCTGATCATTGTCGACAACGTGATTCGCGATGGCGCCCTGGTGGATGCGAAGAGTGAGGACCCCAATGTCCACGGAGCGCGCCGGATGCATGAGATGCTTGCTGCCGAGCCCCGCGTGCAGGCAACCACGATCCAGACCGTAGGCAGCAAAGGATACGACGGCTTTACACTGGCGCTGGTCACCGGGAACTAACATGCAATCCATCTCATGGGAGGATATGTGGAGAGGCGGGAATTCATCACATCGGCCATTGCTATGGCAGGGGCAGCTTTGAGCGGCGGGGAGTTGCGGGCACAAGCATCGGCTCCACGCGAGTTTTATCTGCTGCGCAAGTACGCGCTGCAAAACGGGGCGCAACTGGTTCTGACGCAAAACTACTTGGAACACGCGTTGATTCCAGCGCTCAATCGAATGGGAATCACCCCGGTGGGCGCGTTCCAACTGGATATCGGACCAGAGACGCCGGCGTTTTATCTCCTTATTCCGGCGGCATCTGTGGAAACGCTGGTGACTCTGGACACGCGGTTAGGCGGGGATGCGGTATTTGTAAAAGCCGCAGCGCCTTTCTGGGCGGCGCCTGCGTCAGCTCCCGCATTTGTGCGCATCGAGACTTCGCTTATGTCAGCGTTTGCAGGTTGGCCGAAGCTGATAGCGCCCAAAGGCGAAAAACGAATCTTCCAATTGCGCACTTACGAGAGTGCCGGCTATGCGGCGCACGTGCAGAAGGTGAAGATGTTCAACGAGGGCGAAATCGAGATCTTTACGCGGACCGGTTTAACCACCGTCTTCTTCGGTGACACTCTGGTTGGTCCGCGGATGCCGAGCCTGACCTACATGTTGACCTTTGCCGATGTTGCCGATCTGGGTAAGAAGTGGTCGGTGTTTGGTTCCGACCCGGCATGGAAAGAACTTTCGCACAAGCCGGGAAACGCGGATGCGGAAATTGTGAGCAACATTTCGAATTTATATTTGAGCCCGTTGAGCTGTTCGCAGATCTAACTTGCATTTCTCACGCGGTGGAGAAAGATAGAGAAACGCCGCCCGACATCACCGAACGGGGAGTGCAACCAATCTTCGAGTACTAGGTGCCGGGTGCCCCATCCTTCGCGTTATTAGCGAAGGGTGGGTTACCACGACCGTGTGCGTTGAGATTTGTGGGTGCCCCATCCGCCAACCTGGATGGGACACCTATTTTTGCCGCAGTTATTTCTATGGAGTGCAGTTACTCGCCGTTTGAACCAGACGCGGTCTCGGGGTGAACAACGCGGTAGCTCGAACCACCGTTCGCCCACACCAGCAACAGCATGTCCTTGCCCGCAGGAGCCTGCTTCACGTCGTTGCGGAACTGGTCAGCCGAGGTCACCGGCTTGCGGTTGATCTCAAGAATCACGTTGCCGGTCGACAAGCCTGCATCTTCCGCGGGGCTTCCGGGTTGTACTTGTGCGACGGCTACTCCCTGAACCTGGGGTTCCAGGTTCAATTGCTGGCGCACATCAGGCGTGAGATCGGCGATCGCAATACCCAGCCGCGCATGACCGGATTCATCATTCGAGGCGGCTGCGACTTCCTGATCCTTGTGGTATTCGCCCACGGTAAGGTCGATCGTCTGAGGCTGACCGTTGCGCTGCACGTCGAGCTTGATCTTTGTGCCCGGCGCGTCTTCGCTGACGATCACCTGCATGTCGCTTCCTGTTTCCACCGGTTGGCCGTTCACTGCGGTCACTACATCCCCCTGTTTCAGGCCTGCACGGCCGGCCGGCGAATTGGGCGTTACGCTGGCAATCAACGCGCCGCTGTTGCCGTTCAGGTCGAAGAATTTCGCATTATCAGGAGTCACGTCGTTCAGGCCAACGCCCAGGTATCCGTGATGCACGACGCCATTCTTGATTAGCGCGTCGACCACCGGGTGTACCGTCTGCGTCGGAATAGCAAATCCTGCGCCAGAGAAAGACCCGTTATTCGAGATGAGAAAGGTGTTGATGCCAATCAATTGCCCGTGAGCATTGACCAGCGGACCACCGGAGTTGCCAGGGTTGATCGCCGCATCCGTTTGGATAAAGCCACCCGGCTTGCGGGCGTCATCCGAGTATGGGTTGGGCCGATCGACAGCGCTCACGATGCCGCGCGTGACGGAGAACCGGAAGTAGCCGAACGGGCTGCCGATCGCCATGACAGATTGGCCAGGAACCAGCTTAGTCGAGTCGCCCCAGCTGATCGCCGGCAGGTCTTTCGCGTCAATCTTGATAACAGCGAGATCTGTAAGCTTGTCAGTGCCAATTACCTTGGCTGGAAAACTCCGGCGGTCATGCGTGGTGACGCGTACTTCTACAGCGCCGTCAACCACGTGATTGTTGGTCACGATATAGCCATCGGGCGAGATGATCACGCCGCTGCCGATTCCGTGCTCGATTTGCCCTTGACCGTCTCCCTGGCCAGGACGCTGTCCGTGCCCGAACGGATGGCCGCCGGACTGCGGGCCATTCTGACCGAAGAACTGAGAGAAGGGATTGTCTCCGTCGTCCTCCCCCATTTGTGCGGATTGTTCCGGTGCATGGGAAGTGACAGCGACGTTCACAACGGCAGGCGTGACCCGCGAAGCAACCGCCTCAGTGGCCTGGTCGAGAGCAAGCAGGGGATCGATGCTCGCGTTGTCGATTTCGCTGATAGGGTTGTCGTGCGATGTCGCAGCCTGAAGGTTTCTGTGGCCGAAGACAAAAGCTCCAGCGAACAGTAGGAGGGTGCAGGCAAGCAGGGGAGCAGCAAAGCGTTTGATTGCTGCTCTTAATATATTAGTTGTTCGGGCCATGAGTTTTCCTCTTTCCAAGGGTGATGTGTTTTAGATCTGAAAAAAGATCCAGTTTGTGCTGTTTGAAAGGCTGGGCAAATCTGTTTCGACAGCGTCGCGGAACGACGCTCCGTAGCTGACTTCGGAACCGGCTTCTACGGTGAAGACAATCCATGCAACTCCCGCACGGCTCCCGTCGGAGTTGCTCAGCTCGATAACGCGCAGGGAAGCGGACGGCAGGTTATGCGTAATGCGGGCCTTCGCATGCGCTGTTTTTGCCGCCGCCTTTTTGCGCTGCGGATGAGCATTAGCCCGCACGGAAACCTCCACAGGAGCCGCCCCCACGGAAGAATGACCCGTTGCCACTCCATCGTTCACCTGTGGATGAAAAACCGCATCCTGGTAATGAGGCTGTTGTTGCATGCGGTATGCGGCGGGGTAAGCGTGGGCATCCACGCCTTTCCCATCAAACAGGGGCCGAGGTGCAGCGTGCGCGTTGCGCGCTTCCGCATCAGCATAGCCGTCACTAAACGTAACCAGACGCGGACAGAGTTGCAGTGCAAACACGCCTGACAGCGAAGCAAGCAGGGAGGCTGCCACCAGACCCCTGGAAAGGAGCGGCGGTAGACCGCGCCGTCGATGAAGGATGTTCTCAATCCTCGCCGCCAGTTCCGAACGACGCTTCCAAAGCCCTGGAGCAAGCAACGCTGCGCGCTTTACCAGCCGGTTCTCAGCCAGTTTCGTAAGGCACGTTGCGTAAGCGCGCGCGTTGCCGGCGGCGTCGAGCACGGCATCGTCGCACGCCTGTTCCCGTTCGCGGCAAAGATGTCGTTCCGCCCAGAGTAGCGCTGGATTTAGCGGGCAGAGAGCACGTAACAGTTTCTGGAACAGATTCGTCCAGTCATCGCCGCGTTCCAGGTGCGCCATTTCGTGCTGTACGACTTGCTTCATGTCTTCCGGCGGCAGCTCGTTCCACACCGAGCGCGGCACGACGATCGAGGGGCGGAAAAACCCGATCACGCTGGGTGCATCGACGGCATCCGAGAGACGTACTTCGACCGGCCGCGATCCGGGCCGGGTGACGATAAACTGCATCTCCTGATCAAGGTTCGCGAAAGCAACGAGCGTTGAGTCCTGCAGTAAACGCGTCATCTGCCAGATGCTTAAAAGGAGCCGCGTAAGCGAGTACAAGGAAGCCATCGCCCAGGCCGCTTCGATCGCAAAAGCCCAAACAATATTCATGCGGAGCGACAGGCCGGCCTGCGGTAGAAAAGACGAGGCGACGTGCGCTGATTGGGTTCTCCATAAAGCAAGGCCCAGAGAAAACACGGGTAAGAGGGCGACCAGCGTAAAGACGATCAGCCATACCGTAAAGCGAGTAGAGGCGCGAAGGCGGCCGGCGAGTTTCAGCGCGGCCCAGGCAAACGCTGTCAGCAACAGTCCCTGCCAGATGCTGGCGATCAGCAACTCTGCCGGGCTGGTCGAAATCAATTGCCGCAATGTTTCCATCGAATACTCTCGCTACCTGCCGTCGCCAGGCTTACTCCGCCTGCTGTAAATCCTGCCGTCACTCTGACTGCCGTCATTCCGCCTGCTGGACCGCATCTCTTAGACGCTGTAATTCTTCGGGCGTTATTTCACTGTCGCCCAGCAGCGACAGCATGAGCTTCTCTCGCGAATCGTCAAAAAAGCGGCGCAATACAAGGCGTACCTCAGAGATGCCTGCTTCCGCTTCCGCGATGAGCGGCGTATAGAGGAATGCGCGGCCTTCTTTACGGTGTTGGACGTAACCCTTTTGTTCAAGGATTCTTATGGTGGTCAGCACCGAGTTATAGGCAATCGCTGATTTCTTCGGGAACGCCGACGCAATGTCATTGACCGTCGATTCTCCGCGGGACCAAAGAATCTTCATCAGCCGCAATTCCGCTTCTGTCAGCGTGGGCGATTTTTTAGGTGGCATAAGTCAACATCCCCGAGAGTCCAGGCCGTCCGCGTTACTTATAAATAAGCATAAGACCATAGGCATCGCCTGTCAACTAGTTAATTAATAGTTTCCACACACGCAGCGCGATGTTCACGTTCTTCATCGTGGTACCTAGATCCTGGCGCTCAGAATGATCAGGGCATAACCCCTGCATATCCGCGTGAATAGCCTCACCAAACCAAACCCGGATTTGGAGGGAAAGTTGCCTCTACCTACAGCTAAAACGCAGTGCCCGGCAGCCCATCGACGTCCTTATCCATACCGGCGTAACAAAACAGAAGTACCGTGGCAACAAGGTGTACCGAATCCACATATCAAGATGCGCCCAGGCAAATCTACACTAAAATAGGGCCGCACTCGGGTATGCGCCAAATGGATTTGCAGCATCGGGTTCCGCTTTTTATCAACCGGTTTTCGCTCTCGCCGCGCACGGCGATCGGCGTACAAACGCTTCGTTTGCTCAGCCCGCACGAAGACTGGCTGCATTTTCACTGGTGTACCAATAGCCTGAAACAACTGGACGAGCGGTCTCTTTTGCTTGAGAACACGCTGCTTGGCAGATTCTCTTTTCTTCATAATCCGAGATTTATGGGGCTTTGCGAGCGGATGGGCGTCACCGACTGGCGCGGCAGTGTTTTGCGGCCTTCACTTGCCCACCAGCTGAGGTCAGAATTTGGGGAAAGGGTGTCGAGTGCGTATTTGGCTCCGCTGAATGAATCCGATGCCACACGATGCCTTGAGCTGGTCAATCTAATGGAGGCTCCTTTCGTACTCCATCTCTGGGATGTCTTGCAAGGCGACATTGCCCAGGGGGCTCTGCGGGAATTGATCGATCGGGCGAAGCGTGTGTTTTGCGTGAGCGAGCCGCTTCTGCGGGACGTGCGCCCGTTGTGCCGCGATGCCGAGTTGCTCTCTTTCTCGCGAGATGCTGCTGAATACAGAGCCTTGGCTCCGGAGGGAACACCGCTCAAGGTAGTGATGCACGGCAATGTCAGCTCTTACGAAGAAGGTCTCGACCATCTGGATCAAGCGATTGCCCTGGTTGAATGCAAAGGAGTCGAGGTCGAGGTTTGCTTTCTAGGATCCCCAAAAATTCTTCGCCAGGCCGGCACCGCGCTTAAGCCAAGAGTGAAGGTGCTCGGATTCTGCGCAACGCAGCAGGATGTGGATAGGGAACTGAGCCGTGCGCATGTTGCGTTTCTGCCGGGTCCCAGTCAGGATCCGCGCTACGACCTAAGGAGCCGGTACTCGATCCCGTCGCGCATTCTTGATTACATGGCGGTGGGACTGCCCATGGTTGGGTCGATCCATAAGGACTCGGCTACGGCGAGCTTCGTTGGCTCGTCAGGCCTGGATCCGACCGTGGGATGTGGCACGCCTGAGGAGATTGCAGGTTGGTTGTCGCGGCTCGCTCAGAAGGATGTATGGGCCGAACAAAGTGCCCGATCGCAGAATGCTTTCGATTGCTTACAGCGCCAGGAATCGCCTGCGCAGAAGCTCAAACGGACCCTCGAAAGAATCGTCTGATTCTTCCGGAACGCCGGTCAGGCCGGACCTTCTCAAACCTTGAGTTTTCGATGTGGGCCGTACCGTCAAGCGGGATGATTCATCCGCTGATGTGCAGAATATTCGCTCACAGGCGAGAATAGACGGCGTGACCATACTTCACGAAGACCGTCTTTTCCCCGCCGAGCCCGGCACCCGAGCCATCGCGCGCAGACTTTACGCTACGGTTCGGCATCTGCCCATCGTCAGCCCGCATGGGCATACGGAAGCCCGCTGGTTTGCCGCCAACCAGCCTTTTCCCGATCCGGCCAGCCTCTTGATCGTTCCCGATCACTACATCTTCCGGATGCTATACAGCCAGGGCATCGCGTTGGAAGACCTGGGTATTGGACAAGGGCCTTTATCGGAGGAGCAGGCACGCGCGATCTGGCGTCGCTTTGCCGCGTCGTACTACCTGTTTCGCGGCACGCCCACCCGTATGTGGCTCGATTACGCATTTCAAGAACAATTCGGGCTTGTGGAACGGCTCTCCAGCAGCAATGCGGATCATTACTACGACACCATCAGCGAAAAGCTTGCGTCGTCGGCTTTTCGTCCGCGGGCGCTGTACGAGCAGTTCCACATCGAAGTGCTGGCTACCACCAACTCTCCTCTCGAAACCCTGGCTGACCATCAAGCAATCCGCGATTCGGGATGGAAAGGGCGGATTCTTCCCACGTTTCGTCCCGATTCGGTGGTGGACCCTGCCTTCAAAGGGTTCTTCGAGAATGTGAAGCGCCTGGGTGAAATGCATGGCGAGGATTGCAGCCGCTGGGAAGGTTACCTCCAGGCCCTGCGCCAGGCACGCACCAGATTCATCAAGCTTGGTTGCACGGCCAGCGATCATGGGCACCCCTCGGCGGGTACAGCCGATCTGGATCCGGGCACAGCTTCCTCCTTGTTCGATCGCATCCTGAGTGGGCAGTCTAACCCGCCGGAGCAGGAGTATTTCCGAGCGCAGATGCTGACCGAAATGGCGCGCATGAGCGTGGAAGATGGCTTGGTCATGCAGATACATCCTGGCAGTGCCCGAGACCACAACCGCCAGGTCTTCGAACGCTTCGGGCGTGACGCGGGAGCCGATATACCCACGCCGACCGACTACGTTCACGGCCTGCAGCCGCTGCTCGATCGATTTGGCAACGACAAGTCGCTCACCATCATTCTGTTTACCCTGGATGAGTCGACGTACAGCAGGGAACTGGCGCCACTGGCCGGGCATTACCCTTGTCTGCGTCTGGGTCCGCCGTGGTGGTTCTATGACAGTCCCGAAGGAATGACGCGTTTTCGCGAGTTAACGACGGAAACGACAGGGTTCTACAACACGGTCGGATTCAACGACGATACGCGGGCCTTTCTTTCCATTCCGGCGCGGCACGACGTGGCCCGTCGCGTAGATTGCGCCTTCCTGGCCAGATTGGTGGCAGAGCACCAATTAAAAGAAGACGAGGCAGTCGAAGTGGCTCATGCCCTGGCCTACGATCTAGCGCGTAAAGCTTACCGGCTATGACGGAAAAAACTGTTCGTCAGCAATGCCGCGCCACAGCGTCAGGTTGCGAGGAAACGAGATTCTCTGAAGGGTATGGACTACCTCGCCGCAGCGAGCAGCCTCGCCACAGCGAGCGGCCTCGCCGCAGCGAGCATTACAGTCCGCGTGAAACCGAAGGCCAAAGCCTAAACTGAATTGTCATCTCGACCGAAGCGTAGCGAAGTGGAGAGATCTGCGGTTCTCTTTCGGCCAACTCTCAAACTCTTTGAAGGGTACGGCCTTTAGGCCGTACATAATTGTTTTGCAATGAATCCGGCTTTAGCCGCTGAGGGAGCAATTTCTCGCTTACAGAGACTTTTCCCGCAGCCTGTTCAGCCCGTACAAAATTGGTTTGCAAAAAGAGGGGCTTTACACGCTGCGGAAAAACTTCTGACTTAATGATTTCGCGTCTCGATGATATTGGGTAGGGCACGGCCTTTAGGCCGTGCCATCAAACCACCACCCTCGATGGCCTTTAGGCCCTGAGGTACGCTTTCCATGGCATTGCCATACAGTCCAGGGGGGAAAGCGCACCTCAGGGCATGTAGCTCATCAAGGGTTACGGCTTTCAACCGTGCCCCTCGTTGAAAATGATTCCCGTACGAAGTTATGAACGTAGAGAAGAGAAGAAGGAACCAAGAATGAGTCTTTATTGCCAACTAGGCGGCCCAGAGGCCGAGCTTTCTCCAGAGATATTGCAACAGGCGCTGTACCAGGCGCTCGACAAACTGGGAAAACGCCACAAGGTTCTGGCCGTTCCCCCGGACGCCAGCCGTTTCCATTCGCAAGCCGGTCCGCTCACGCAATATGCTTATCGTTACTACGGCGACAGGCTTGCCTGTGTGCTGCCTGCACTGGGCACGCACAATGCCATGACGCCTGCTGCGCTCACACGCATGTTCGGCGAGATTCCTCATTCGTTGTTTGCCGTACATAACTGGCGCACCGATGTTACGACCCTGGGTGAGTTGCCTGCCGAATTCATCAAAGAACAATCCGCAGGCCTGCTCGACTACACCTGGCCTGCCCAGGTAAATCGGATGATCGTCGAAGGAGGGTTCGACCTCGTGCTTTCGATCGGCCAGGTGGTGCCGCACGAAGTTATCGGCATGGCGAACTACAACAAGAACATTCTCGTGGGTACCGCCGGACCCATGAGTATTCATCGCAGCCACTACCTGGGGGCCGTGGTGGGTATGGAGCGCATCATGGGCCGTGCGGACAATCCTGTGCGCCGGGTATTGAATCGCGCGGCCGATACATTTCTGCGGGATATTCCCATTGTTTATGTACAAACCGTAGTCGGGACCAACAAAGCCGGCGAGCTGGTGGTACGCGGCCTGTTTATCGGGGACGACTTCGAGTGCTTCCGGTTGGCATCGGAGTTGAGCGTCCAGGTAAACATCCAATTACTCGACCGGCCTATTCACAAGGCAGTCGTATACCTCGACCCTGAGGAATTTCATAGCACCTGGCTCGGGAACAAGGCAATTTATCGCACCCGCATGGCCCTGGCCGACGGCGCAGAGCTAATCGTTCTGGCGCCCGGCGTGAAGCAATTTGGCGAGGACCCAACCATTGACCGCATGATTCGCCGCTACGGCTACCATGGCACGCCGGCGACGCTGGAAAAGGTAAGGACCCATCCCGATCTGGCAGCCGAACTCAGCACCGCCGCGCACCTCATTCACAGTTCCTCGGAGGGACGGTTTTCCATCACTTATTGCCCTGGGCAGCTCACCCGGGAGGAGATAGAAGGCGTAGGATTCCGCTATGCCGATTTGGCGACCAACATCGCACAATACGACCCGTCAAAACTGCGCGACGGCTTCCAAACTATTGACGGCGAAGAGGTATTCTTCATTTCCCATCCCGCTATTGGCCTGTGGGCCGCCAGAAGTCGTTTCGCATCAGTTTAGGTGTTAGGTGCTTGCCGGGCGGTTGCCGGGGAGAAAAGTCGCATCGTACAAAACGTCTGGCCAAATAAAGGGTTCTGGGAAGGGTATGAATGGAATTCCATGTTTCACGAGAAGCACGCGACCGTTATGACTTCAACCAGACGCTTTTTTCGTTTACCGGCAATGTAGTTTTCGCGAATCTCAGCGCCAGCCGTGAGTTTGCCTTCCGCATGAATGAGCGGCGGGGAGCGGAAAAAGACCCGGCCCAAACGGTCCAACCCGGCGGGATCTACGCCATGGGGCTGATCGATGAATTGAGCCACGCGCTCATCGAATATTACCGGTTGCGGGTCGATCCGAAGGTGATGGCGGGCGCCCTGGAGTGGTTCGATACGCGCATCGGCAAGGCTGAACTGGATAAAACCATTCTCGCGTTTGTCGAGCAGTTCCCGACAGCGGACGTTTACCGCAAAGAGAAAACAACCACCGAATGGCTAGCCGGCACGACCGATGGAATCGCACATCGGGCCGTGGCCTTTGAAGAGATGATTCTGTTGTGGCTGGCGAATGCCAACCCGGCGTTCAAGCCTTTCTCTGAGTTATTTACCGATCGGTCCGTCTCGGCGGTCACGCGTTACCAGCAGATCACACTCGGCCTGCGTGACTTTTTCAACACGCGGCCCCCGCTGGGCCCCAAAAAACTCAACCTGATCGACATGCTGCGCGCGCCCGCATTGGCCTCGCCCGATTCGTTGAGCGGCCAGCTTGCCTATATCGCCGAGCATTGGGCAGAGCTGATTGGCGCCTCTCTCTCTCGCCTTCTCCTGGCCATCGATGTGCTGAAAGAGGAAGACATTGCTGTCTGGATGCGGTTTCACCCTACCGATGCCAACGCCGATCGCCGCCGGCGCAACACTCCTTGGAATGCAGCCGACCAGCGTGGAGTGGTGCCCTCCTACAATGAGTCGAGCCACGAGAGCGAGCGCTTCAGCCCCGACCAGGAGTGGATGCCCACCACCGTGCTCATTGCCAAGAGCACCTATGTCTGGCTGGAGCAGTTATCACGTCACTATGGCCGTCACATTCACCGCCTCGATCAAATTCCCGATGAAGAACTGCATCAACTCGCGAGGCACGGAATCAACTCGCTCTGGCTCATCGGCGTGTGGGAACGGAGTTCCGCATCGCAGACCATCAAGCAGCTCTGTGGAAACGAGGATGCTGTTGCTTCGGCTTACTCCTTGTACGGATACGACATCGCGCATGACCTGGGCGGCGAAGCAGCCTATGGCAACCTGCGTGACCGGGCCTTCGCACATGGCTTGCGGCTAGCCAGCGACATGGTTCCCAACCATATGGGCATCGACTCCAGTTGGGTCATCGAGCATCCGGAATGGTTCATGTCCCGCTCCGACAGCCCCTATCCCGCGTATCGTTTCAACGGGCCGGATTTATCTCGCGACAGCCGCGTCGAAATCAAAATTGACGACCACTATTATGAGCAGACCGATGCCGCCGTCGTGTTTCGCCGTCGCGACAAATTGACCGGCGACACGCGCTACGTCTATCACGGCAACGACGGCACCAGCTTCCCCTGGAACGACACTGCGCAGCTTGATTATCTGAACCCGGCGACGCGTGAGCAGGTGATCCAGACCATTCTCCATGTGGCGCGGCTGTTCCCCATCATTCGCTTCGACGCGGCGATGACTCTGGCCAAACGCCATTTCCAGCGGCTCTGGTTTCCTATTCCCGGTACCGGCGGCGCCATTCCTTCGCGCGCCGAGTACAGCATGAGCAAGGCCGATTTCGACCAGGCGATGCCGGAAGAATTCTGGCGTGAGGTAGTCGATCGCGTGGCTCGCGAAGTGCCCGGCACGCTGTTGCTGGCCGAGGCCTTCTGGCTCATGGAAGGCTACTTCGTCCGTACCCTTGGCATGCACCGTGTTTACAACAGCGCCTTCATGAACATGATGCGCGACGAGGAGAACGCCAAGTACCGCACGGTCATCAAGAACACCATTGAGTTCGATCCCGATATTCTCAAGCGTTACGTGAACTTCATGAGCAATCCCGATGAACGCACAGCGGTTGATCAGTTTGGCGATGGCGACAAATGTATGGGCGTGGCCACGATGATGGCTACGCTTCCCGGGTTGCCGATGTTCGGCCACGGGCAGATCGAAGGCTTTACCGAAAAGTACGGTATGGAGTTTCGCCGCGCGCGCTACCAGGAAGATCCCGATCCCCGGTTGGTGGCGCGGCACGACCGCGAGATCGCGCCCTTGCTGCATCAGCGCTGGTTGTTTGCCGAGAGCGAGAACTTCCTGCTCTATGACTTCTACCGTCCCGACGGGTCGGTGGACGAGAACGTCTTTGCCTATTCCAATCGGCGGGGCGAGCATCGGGCGCTGATCATTTATCACAATCGCTATGCGACCATCTACGGCACGGTCCACACTTCCGTGAGTTATGCAGATAAGGCCGCAGGTCACATGCGTCAGCAGTCGTTGGGCAACGCTTTGGGCCTGCCGAACGATGGCCATCTTTTTTTCGCCTTTCGCGATACCTCCACGGGGCTTGAACATATCGAGCGGTCATCGAAGATCGTCTCTCATGGATTTTCATTGGAGCTGCAGGCCTACGAATGCCACGTGTATCTCGACTGGCGCGAGCTGCGGCCGAGTGTCTCGCATCGCTGGGACCTGCTCTGTGACCAACTGAACGGCCGTGGAGTGACTAACCTGGATGAGGCATTGGCCGACCTGGAAGTGGCTCCGCTGCATCGATCGCTGCTGGAGCTGATGCAGCCTGACATTTTGGAAGGCCTCGCTCACGTGGCCACGGCCGGCGAGAAAGTGCCTGCGTGCGGCGCGGAGGGTGCCCCCGAAGTTGCCTCCGAGATACCCGCGGCACGGCTGCTGCAAAGGGTAAAGTCTCTCAGCAAGGCGTTCGCCGCCGAGGGACTGGCCATTCATGCGCGCAAGTCCGGCGGATCTCAAGCCGGGACGAAGGACGTGTGGCCGGCCATTTGCCTGCGCCTCCATGCAGCCTTGCATTTACCGGCAAAAGAAGCCGAATTCACCAAGCCCTGGTCGCGCGAGGCCAGGCTAGTGCTGCCTAGCCTGAACAGTCCGCTTCACACGAGTGCGGTCTGGGGTCCAGTGCTCGCGTATTGCGTCATCGAGGGCATGGCCGAAGCCGTGAGCACTAAAACCACAGACACGAAAACCGCAGACACAAAAACCGTGGCCGTCACGGCGCTGGCGCTCTTCGATCAATTGCGACTGCGGCAACCCCTGGCCAATGCTTTTTCCGTTTCCGGCGAAATCAGTGAAGATGGCTGGCGAGCCGCAGCGCGGGTCCGGGTGGTCTTTCTGCACCAGTTACTTAACCCAGCTCCCTCGACGAAAGCCGCGAGCCTCGCCGATACGTTTGCCGGCTTGCCCCGAGCACTGTGGCAAGACGCAGACGCCGCCTGGCTACTCAACGTGCATGAAGCCGGTGGCGAACGCTACTTCAACAAAGAACTGCATCAGGAAATGTTTTGGTGGCTGCAGCTGCCGCCTCTGCTTGCCGTCGGAGCGGTGTCCCTTTCTGGTGCGAAAGCCGTCGCGCGTCCGCCCTCTGCGCGGAGTTCCGCCGCAATCAAGGCCCTCGAAAAACGGGCAGCGGCCGCAGACAAAGAAGCAGAAGCTGCGGGGTATCGCCTGGGCGACCCCAAGCCGGCGGAAAGTCCAGTAAAGACGCCGACAAAAACCAGGAAGCCGGTCAAGAAAGCGGTCCTCGCAGAGTGAGGACGCTGCCCCCACCACAGTTTTCGTGAAAATGCTCTAATGGCAGTGGAATCTTGATGGGGGCGCGATGGCGAGAGCGGCAAAGAAGGCTGTACGGAAACGGCGTGAGGGTGACTCCTCGTTTCCCATTACCCTGGCGATCGATATTGGCGGCACTGGTTTAAAGATACAGACGCTCAGCCCTGAAGGGTTACCTCTCAGCGACCGTCTGCGGGTGCCCACGCCTGACCCGGCGACCCCCAAGGCCATTCTCCATGCGCTCGATGAACTGAAAGTGAGCGTGCCTCTCTTCGATCGGGTTTCTGTGGGGTTCCCCGGCGTCGTCAAAGACGGCAAGACGCTCACGGCCGCAAATCTTCACCCTGGATGGGTCGGTTTCCCCCTGGCAAAGGTTTTGGAGAAGCATTGGGGCAAGCCCGCACGCATGGCCAATGACTGCGCGGTTGGCGGCTATGCCGTCATCCAGGGCCATGGAGTCGAATTGGTGATCACCCTCGGTACTGGCATGGGCTCGGCTCTATTCACCGAGGGGGTCTTGTGTCCTGGTTTGGAGCTTGGGCATCACCCCTGGCGTAAGAAGACCTACGAGAGCTATCTCGGCAAGGCGGGCCTGCAAAAATATGGCGAGAAGCGGTGGAATAAATTGCTGAAAGAGGCGATCGAGCAGACTGCGGCTACGTTCAACTGGGACACATTATATATCGGCGGCGGCAATTCCCGGAAAGTTAAGCTCAAGCTAGCCTCTGATATCAAGCTTATTTCGAACGAAGAGGGTCTACTCGGAGCGATGGCTTTGTGGAGAGATCGGCTCTAGCTTGCGGCGTCTTCACCTCTTTGAGGTTCTCGATCAAACGTGGTGCCCCCAGGCGGTTCGGCACGGCGAAACGGACTATCTCGAAGCCATCATCAGCCGGACCGACGCCTACGGACCGGTGGTGGAGAAGTTTTTTCGCGCCATTGCCGAGTCCGGCGTAACCCGCGTAGTCGACCTCTGCTCCGGGGGCGGCGGCCCGTGGTTGAGCCCGAGGTGGCGTTCCACGCTAGCGCAGCATCCGGGTCTGCATGTGCTGCTCACGGATAAGTTCCCGAGCAATGTGCTCCCGGCTCGTCTGGCCGCCGACCCTCAACGTGTCGCTATCACTTTTTCGGTCGACGCAGCCAACGTGCCTGACAACTTACGGGGGTTTCGCACGATCTTTACTTCGTTTCACCATTTTCCCGATCCGTTTGCGCGCGATGTGTTGGCCGATGCCGTAAAGTGCGGAGACGGGTTTGCCATGGCAGAGGTAACTTCTCGGACTGCGCGGGCGTTGCTGACGATGCTGTTCATGCCCTTGTTGGCGTTGATCCTTGCTCCATGGATGCGGCCTTTCCGCTGGTCACGTCTGCTGTTCACCTACCTGCTCCCTCTTATCCCGCTGGTGCTGTTATGGGATGGAGTTGTTTCGTGTTTTCGCACACGAACTCCGCAGGAACTGATCGCATTGACCGCTGGCTTCCCGCAGTATGAGTGGACCGCCGGCTACGCCCGAGGGAGCTGGCTTGCTCCTGTGTATTTGATGGGGCGGCCCAGACCGGCCGGCAACGTCACAGATATTTCCTGACCAACGCTTTCCTCCCATAACCCTGACGGAAGGCGAGAAACAAACAGAACCGATTTATATTCCCAAGTTGGGTCGCGTCGATGCTTTAACCTGTATTTCTCACACGGTTGAGAACGATAAAGAAACGTGGCACGATATCGCTTGGCCGGGGAATCCGCCCACCCCCAAAATGAATTGTCATCTCGACCGGAGCGTAGCGAAGTGGAGAGATCTGCGGTTCTCCCCACCAGCAACAAATGCCGGCGCAAGCTTCCAAGCTTCGGGCCATCACCCTCTATGGCCTGAGCCAGTCAGCAACCGTAGCTGTTTTTAAAAAATCATAGTTGCCGGAATTAGAAATGTGAATATTCCCCGACCGCCGCGTATGCACCAGCACCGCATCGAGATACCACAGATTGATCGACGGCAGTTCATCGGCCAATATCTGTTGGACACGTACGTAATCTGTGCGGCGCTGAGCCTGATCCGCAGACATGCCTGCTTCTCGTATCAACCCATCCAACTCGGCATTGACATAGCGGCCACGGTTAGCCCCGTGGGGTGGAAACATGTGGCTGTCATACGCGTACCGAAAAATATCCGGGTCTTCATTACCGCCGAGCCAGCGCAGCGTATACATCTGGAACGCGCCCTTCTTTGCGGAGCGCTGGAAATGGATTGAATCATTGAGACACTACGTTAGGTAGGGCACGGCCTTTAGGCCGTGCCAACAAACCACTGCACTCGATGGCCTTTAGGCCCTGAGGTACATTTTCCCCTATCGGCCCGCTGTGTTACCTGCAGAGAAGAACGTACCTCACGGCCTAATGCTCGCCGCAGCGAACCTAAAGGCCGTGCCCTACCCACAGCTCTCTACGGCCTGCGACCGTCAGCAACCGTAGCGGTCCTTAGAAAATCGTAGTTGCCTGAATTGGAGATGCGAATATTCCCCAGCCGGCGGGTATGCACCAGCACGGCATCGAGATACCACAGATTAATCGACGGCAGCTCATCGGCCAATATCTGTTGGACTCTCACATAATGTGTGCGGCGCTGAGCCTGATAGGCAGACATGCCTGCTTCCCGTATCAATGCATCCAGCTCAGCATTGACGTAGCGGCCACGGTTAGCCCCGTGTGGTGGAAACATGCGGCTGTCATACGCGTACCGGAAAATATCCGGGTCTTCATTGCCGCCGAGCCAGCGCAGCGTATACATCTGGAACGCGCCCTTGCTGATATCGGAGTAGAAAGTGGCAAACTCGAAGCTCCGTACGTCCAGCGCAATACCTACATCGCGCAACTGCTGTTGCAGAATCACCGCCAGCAGCCGGCTGGTCTCGTCGGTAGAAGTCTTCATCGTCAGATGAAAGCGAACACCGTCTTTCGCTCGCGTCCACCCACCGGCATCGAGCAGGGCATTGGCTTTCGCGGAATCATACGGATACTGGTGCACATCGCCCGTCCATGCCCAGTGTTGCGGGGGCAGCAGACTCTCCGCCGGCCGGGCGCGGTCTCTCCACAAAGAATGAATGATCAAGGGACGATTCATCGCATACGCAATCGCCTGCCGCACACGAACATCACGCAGCACCTTGTCCTCAGTATTGAACGAGATGTAATTGAGATTCGTGCCTGGACCGCTTTCTACCTGCAGATCGGGCCGTCTGGACAGGGCGTAAATCATATCGGCGGTCAGGCAGTTGATGCACACATCGGCTGAGCCTTTTTCCAACTCAAGCGCGCGGGTAATGGCGTCTGGCACCACTGCAAACCGGATACGAGCAACCGCGGGACGAGGCTGCCAGGAGCTGTCACTTCGTTCGAGGATCACTTCATCATCCTGCATCTGGCTGACGAACCGGAAAGGGCCGCTGCCTACCGGGTGAAAGGCAAAATCGCGCCCGCTCCCTGCCGGAACGATGCCGATGGCCCCATCGGAAAGGTTCCACAGCAAAGCGGCATCCGGTTGTTTCAAGTGGATGACGACGGTGGCCGCATCGGGCGCTTCCACGTGATCGATATGCGCCAGCGCGCCGGCTTTGGCGGTGATCACGCTACCGTTGCGCATGGAATCGAGTGTATATTTCACATCGTTCGAAGTCAGCGCCTGTCCGTTGTGAAAATGAACATCGGTGCGCAGATGAAAGCGATAGGTCAGCGGATCCGGCGTCTCCCAGCTGGTAGCCAGCCAGGGTTCCAGGTTGAAGTGCTCGTTCTTATGCACCAGGCTATCGAAGATCAGGCTGGAGATATGTTCCGACTGTGCGTCGACACCGATGCGCGGATCGAGACTGGTGGGGCTGCTCTCAATCAGCATGGTGACGGTTTGCGGTAGAGGCCGTGTCTTCCCGCACCCGGCAAGGCCTGCGCTCAAACAGATAACCAGCAACCAAGAAAATGTTTTAGACATAGGTGATCTCGCCCAGGATCACCGCCCGCGCTGCCCCGGTCGCCGCAGGTACATTGCCCGGACGCCGATGCCAGGTTTCGTATGCGAGCAATGCAAAAGCGGCCGCTTCCTTGGCCTCGGCGGGCAGCCCGAGTTCGTCGCTGGCCTGCACCGCGCACCCCAGCGGTTCAAGCTCCGCCTGCAACATACGCAGCAGAGTTAAATTGCGAGCGCCGCCTCCGGAGACGATAAAGTCGACCGGCGCTGTGCGCATCTTTTTCCAGAGAAAAGTTCTGTAGGCCCAACCGACGCTGCGGGCAGTAAGCGCAGTCGCAGTTGCAATGGTATCTTCCGGGCTGGCCCCTGCCTTGCTGCATGCGTCCAGAAAGCGGGCGGCATAATCGTTCCCGAACTGTTCGCGACCGGCCGTCTTGGGCGGCTGCGCTCTAAAGAACGGTGCGCGCAGCAGGGTACTCACTACCGGCTCGATCACCTTACCCGCGCTCGCCGTCTTTCCTCCTCGATCGAAGCGCTTGTTGAAGAGCCGCTGCATCAGTTGATCGATAATCATGTTTCCCGGGCCGGTATCAAAAGCCACCACCTGCGACGGCTTGGCATGCGCAGGCAACGCCGTCAGGTTACCGATGCCACCCAGGTTTTGCAGCACGCGCCCGCGCGACGGATGGCGAAAGAGCACATAGTCGAGCAGCGAAACCAGCGGCGCTCCCTGGCCGCCGGCCACCATATCGGCCGGACGAAAATTAGAAACCACGGGTACGCCGCTCTGCTGGGCAAGCATCGCCATCTCGCCGATCTGCCAGGTGCATGTGGCCTTGCGCCCCAGGTAGCGGGCAGGTGTGGCCTGATGGTAGATGGTCTGCCCATGGCAGCCGACAAGATCGACCCGGCACGGGTTGCGCTCAAGCGCTGTTGCGAATGCCTCGGCGTATGCCTGGCCCAGGCGCCAGTTCAGACGCGCCAGCTCCGCGGTAGAGATTGCCTCCGCGTTCATGGCCGCCAGCACAGCGCGGCGCAGATCCGGAGCAAAAGGGAAGCCTGCATGGCCGAGAAGCTTCAACGCAGGCAAGGCCGGGCTCTCGGCATGCGGCGTAATGCGGGTAAACGCTACATCGACGCCATCGGCGGAAGTACCGCTCATGATGCCGGCCACTGTCATGGAGGTGAGTGCAGGCTTTTTCGCGCTCAAGCCGCACCCGCTTTAGCCACTTGATCCGTCACTTGCTTACTAAACCGCTCCACCGCATTTTTCATTCTTGTGACCGCAGCCGCAGTGGGGGCGGCCGGCAGTACATCCTGCCTGAGCGCACGGGCTTTAAACTCGTTGACCCGTGCCGCAGCGCGGCGAAGCGCGCGAGCGAACGCCGGCGAACTTTCAGCTTCGTGGAGCAACGCCTCATACGCTGCAAAGATGAGCGCTGGATCGCGACAAATCTCCACCATGTGTATACCCGAGGCAAGCGAGCGAACCGCGGCCTCCGCCATGCCCATGTAAGTGAGAATGCCTCCCATCTCCATGTCGTCGGAGATAATCAGGCCCTGATACTTTATCTCACGGATAAGAACTTCCTCGATCCAGTAGCGGGAAATGGAGGCAGGCTCAGGCACGGCAGCTAAATAGGCTGCATGAGAAACCATCACCATGGGCAGCTTCTTTGCCAGTCGCCGGTAGGGCAGCAGATCTTCCCTCCAAAGCAGCTCCAGGGGTTTGTCGATCTGGGGCATTGCATGGTGCGAGTCCACCTGTCCGCTGCCGAGGCCAGGGAAATGCTTGCCACAGCCCAATACCTTTTGTTCCGCAAGCCCTTCGAGAAATTGCGCGGCATAACGGATCACCACGGCCGGGTCGCCGGAAACCACGCGCGTGGTCATCACCGGCTCAGAAGCTGCTGTCCGCAGGTCGAGTACGGGGGCAAAGGTGGTGTTGAGCCCCAGCAGGCGAACTTCCTCACCAATGAGGCTGCCATGCTTTTTAAAGAGCGCCGGCTTATTCGTAACAGCGACGGAAAACGGTGAAGGCATGGGCGCAATCAAATCGCGCAGCCGGTCGACTGTGCCGCCTTCGACGTCGATACAGCGCAGCAGAGGCGTTGCCACCATTTCTTTCGCGGACCGTAGCAAAGCGTGGACCTGCGTTGCACTCTCGATATTCCGCCTGAAGAGAATCACCCCGCCCGGCTGCAGCAGACGCAGCCATGCTGTCTCCAGCGCACTAAGTTCTGTGCCTTCGAGCCCTACAATCAAAACCTGTCCCGCGGCCTGCCTTAAGCTCAAGCGATCGCTCACGCATTCCCTCGTCCACGAATTTCATTCTTTAGCTCTTCGAGAAGAGTCAACGCCTGCAGCGGCGTCAGACTGTTGGTGTCGGTCTGCTCCAGACGATCGAGGATCCTCTGCGACAGGGGAGTGAACATGGTGAGCTGCATGGGCGCGTCGATCTCCTGGGCCACATTTCTTTTCTCTGACTGCTCGTGCTGCACCAGCACCTGGCGTGCGCGTTCAATCACTGAGAGCGGCAACCCGGCTAGTTTGGCTACCTCTATACCGTAGCTTTTATTGGCCGCGCCGGGTTCGATGGAATGCAGAAAGACAATGCCCTTGGGCGTCTCTTTCACAGCCACGCGCAGATTTTTGAGCCCGGGCAACTGCTCGGCCAGGAGCGTGAGCTCATGGTAATGCGTGGCAAAGAGCGTCCGCGCGCCCACCTTTGCGTGAAGGTATTCAAGCGTCGCCCAGGCCAGCGAGAGGCCGTCGAACGTTGCTGTGCCACGACCCATCTCATCGAGCAGAACGAGCGACTTCGCCGTGGCCGTATTGAGAATCGTGGCGGTTTCGGTCATCTCGACCATGAAGGTGGAGCGTCCGCGCGCCACGTTGTCGCTCGCGCCGATGCGCGTGTAAATGCGGTCGACCACGCCGAGCCGCATGCTCCTGGCGGGGACGAAGCAGCCGATCTGGGCCATGATGACGAGCAGCGCCGCCTGTCGCAGGTAAGTCGATTTGCCACCCATGTTGGGTCCAGTGATCAGCAGCAGGCTGGGCCCGCCTGGCTCGACGTAGAGGTCGTTGGGCACGAACTTGGTTTGGCCGGCTGTTTCCAGCAAGCACTCAACGACCGGGTGCCGCGCACCGATGGTTTCGAGAATCGATGACGAGGTGATTTGCGGACGCACATAGCCCCGCAGTGCAGCCAGGTGCGAGAAGTTGGCCAGCAGGTCGACCTCGGCAATCACACTGCTGCTCACGCGGATGCGAGCTGCCGCCTGCAGAATGGTCTGGCGAAGCTCGGCAAATATTCGCTTCTCAATCTCGATGGACCGCTCATGCGCGGTCAGTACACTCACCTCATATTGCTTAAGCTCGGGCGTGGTAAAGCGTTCCGCATTGGCCAGGGTCTGCTTGCGTTCGTATTCCGGCGGCACGAGCGCGAGGTTTGACTTGGTCACTTCGATCGAATAGCCGAACACGTTATTGAAGCGAACTTTGAGCGAGTGGATGCCGGTGCGTTGCCGCTCCCGCTCTTCAATCGCGCTGATCGACTGGCGGCCATTCGCGCCCAGGGAACGCAACTCGTCGAGTTCGGCGTCGACGCCTGCCGCGATGGCGCCGCCATCCGCGAGATTGACTGGCGGATCGGGCAGAAGCGAGGTCTCGAGGCGCTCTCGCAGGTCGGCGAGCAGATCCAGTCTGGCCGCGCATGTCTGCCAGCGTGGCGCAGCGAGCCTCTGCAGGCAGGCATACAGCTCGGGCAGGCGGGCTAACGAAACAGCCATTGCTACAGCATCGCGCGGGCCCGCACTATCGAGCGCAATACGGGAAAGCATGCGCTCCATGTCCTGAATCGCGCCGAGAGTCTTGCGCAGGTGCTCACGGTCGATCAGGCTGCGTTCCGCAACGGCCACCGCCTCGAGGCGCAATTCAATCTCGTCTCGGTCCACCAGGGGACGCACCAGCGAGGCACGCAACAGCCTTTTGCCCATGGGGGTCATGCAGTAGTCGAGGTTGGCAAACAGGGTTGACTCACTCGCACCGCCCGTCCAGAGAGGCTCGATCAACTCCAAATTGCGTACCGTCACCGCATCCAACTGCAGATTCTCAGCCCGCTCGTAGTAGCGGATGTTGTTGATGTGCTGGAGTTCGATGCGCTGCGTGTTGCGGGCATAGTGCACCACGGCTCCGGCCGCGATCGCCGCCGCCCGCGCGTTAGCCAACCCAAAGCCGTCGAGTCCATTCGCGCCCAACTGCCTTTCGAGCAGGGGAATCGTGTAATCCGGGGTATAAACCCATTCCTCCAGCCGCGTCTTCGTGCCGATCTTTTCGATCTCTGCTTCGCTTTGCGGGTCGAGTGGGGCTAACGCGGAAGAGAGCAGCAACTCACTAGGTTGTGCCTTCATCAGTTCGTCAATGCACAAGGCCAGTCCACCGGCTCCGCTGAACTCGGTTGCGCGAAAGTCACCCGTCGAGAGATCGAGTAGAGCAAGGGCGGCAACCTGCCCGGAGGTCTGTTTAGCATCCTGTCCAGAAGCCTGTCCAGAAGCCTGTCCAGTCACGTGCAGGGCCGCGAGGTAGTTGTTTCGCTCCGAGGCCAGCGAGGGATCCACCGCGGTGCCGGGCGTGAGAACCCGCGTCACCTCCCGGCGAACGATGGTCTTGGTCAGCTTCGGGTCTTCCATTTGTTCGCAGATGGCGACCCGGTACCCTTTGCGCAGCAGGCGCGAGAGATAGTTGTCTGCGGCGTGGTAGGGTACGCCGCACATGGGTATGAGGCGCTCTTTATCTCTTGCCGTGAGCGTGATTTGCAGCTCGCGCGACGCGACCTGGGCGTCTTCGAAGAACAGTTCGTAGAAGTCACCCATGCGGAAAAACAGCAGGGCATCAGGATTTTGGCTCTTGGCCGCGGAGTACTGACGCATGAGGGGCGTGGTGGTCGCGTCGGCCGCGGGAGTTGGAGGAGTCATAGACACGGAAAAAGTCAGAATATCGTGAATGACCTGCCAGCGTTCAAAGATAAGGAAAACTGCGCGAGCGGATCTCCGTCCTGGACCGAGCGAATGCCCCTTACACATGCTCTGCAATCGATCCGGCTTGAGCCGCTCCAGGTAGGGCACGGCCCTTACAGGCTGCGGAAAAACTCCATAAGTAAGCACAAAGGGTACAAATTGGGGGATAGAAAACCATCACCTGAGGCTTCCGGATAGCTGCTGGGGCATTCTGACGCGACCTATTTTTCATGCTTTCAGTAAAATCGAGTTTTTCCGCAGCCTGTTTAGCCCCTGAGGTACGTTCTTCTCCCAGGCAGCCTGTAAAGCCCCTTTCGAGGTTGGAAGCCTATCGGCACGGCCAAGCCACCCGTGCCCCTCTCTCTGCAAAAAAACGCCGACTCCGGCCCCGCCACACCCACTTCTAAACGCCTGATTCAACCTGCGGTTATACTTAAGAGTTCCGGGAATCCGTATGTTTCTACAGTGGTTAAGAGTCGCGGCGGTTCTCTACGCAATCGCGAGCATAGCAGCGCTACCTGCAGTGCTTTACAACCTGCCTGGGTGGAAGAAGGTCTGCGTCCCCGCGGCTGTGGGGGCCTTCTTTTTTCATTTTGTCTCGCTGATCGAGATGCTTTCCGCCTCGCACCATGCGTTGCCGGCGGGTATGCACGAGGTGCAATCTCTCCTCGGGCTTTTGATCTGCGCAGCCTTTTTAGTCGTGGCAGCTCTTTACCGCACCGTTTCTTTCGGAATCTTTGCCCTGCCGCTCTCCCTGCTGCTGGTTCTGGGGTCGGCCATGGGACCAGACCACTGGACGTTTTATTCTCCCGAGATCCGCAGCGGATGGATTGGGCTGCATGTATTCGCCTTGCTGGCTGCCTACGCTGCCCTGATCTTCAGCCTCTTCGCCAACTTGCTGTACCTGGTGCAGGAGCGCCGTCTTAAGAAGAAGAGCGAGGTCCGCCTGCTGGCCTGGTTGCCTCCGCTTGAAACCATGGAGCGCATCGCCGCGGGTATGCTCCTGATCGGTTTCCCTTTCATGACGCTCGGGTTGCTGGCTGGTTCCTTGATCGCGCAGGAAAGTATTGGCGCAACCTATTTCAAGGATCCCAAAGTCCTGCTTTCCTTCGGCATGTGGGCTCTTTACCTGGTCATGCTCTTCGTGCGCCGGCAAGTCGGCTTGCGTGGCCGGCGGGCCGTCTACCTCTCGAGCCTCGCGTTTCTGGTCGTGATTAGTGTTTGGGCGGCCAACCAGCTCAGCTCCGTCCACAGGTTCACCGCCCCATGAATATCGTCCTGTTGGGGTTGAACCATAAAACCGCGCCCATTGAGTTGCGCGAGCGGCTGGCCATTGGGCCAGAGCAACTGGAAGAAGCTACGCGGTCACTGGTGCGGGCGCCGGGAGTGCTCGAGGGCATGATCCTCTCCACCTGCAACCGGGTAGAGTTGCTCACCAGCCAGGAGGCGGATGCTCCCCATTTGACGGATTTCCTCGGCAACTACTTCCACGTAGAGCCGGAGTTGCTCGCGCCCCATCTTTACGAGTACCGGCAGGCCGAGGCGGTTCGCCATCTGTTCCGCGTCGCCTGCAGTCTCGACTCCATGGTGATTGGTGAGCCCCAGATCCTGGGCCAGGTAAAGAGCAGCTATCTCGCTGCGCGTTCCGCCGGGGCCGTTCGCGGCCACCTCGACAAGGTGCTGCAGCGGGCATTTGTCGTAGCCAAGCGGGTTCGCACGGAGACGCAGATCGGCAACTCTTCGGTATCGATTGCTTCGGTCGCGGTCGAGCTGGCGCGCAAAATCTTCGGTGGACTTGAAGCCAAAAAGGTTCTGCTCGTCGGCGCGGGCAAAATGAGCGAGCAGGCTGCCCGCCACCTGGTGAACCACGGTGCGGGAACGGTTCTGGTGGCCAATCGCACCCACGACCGCGCCGAGCAGTTGGCCGCGCGTTTCGGCGGCAGAGCTGTTCGGTTTGAAGACATTTACAGCACCGCTGACCAGGCTGACATCGTCATCACCTCCACCGGCTCTGCACGGCCCGTGTTCCGCCGTGAACACGCGCAGCAATTTCTGCACGCGCGGCGCGGGCGGCCCATGTTCTTTATCGATATCGCAGTGCCGCGCGATGTCGACCCGGAAGTCAACAAGCTCGACGGCATCTTCCTCTACGACATCGACGATCTGCAGTCGGTGGCAGGATCGAACCTGAAAGAGCGCGGGAAGGAAGCGGAGCTGGCAGAGGCCATGATCATGGCTGAGGTAGATAAGTATCAGCGTCGGTTGCATGCGCTGAATGTGTCGCCAGAGATTGTGCACTTGCAGCAGTCTGCCGAGCAGATGCGCCAGGCTGAGCTACGCCGTGTCTCCAGCCGTCTGCAAAACCTCTCGCCCGAACAGCAGGCTGCGGTTGAAGCCCTGACCCGCGGCTTGATCAACAAATTTCTCCATCAACCGGTGCAGGCGATCAAGGCAGCCGCGAGCGAAGGCAACGCTGCCGCCGTCGACGCCATTCGTGAGGCTTTCGGCGTGCCCGGAACTCGGTCTGAAGAGCCCGATGCCTTCGACCCGGCGTCTGATGGGGAACCCGCTGATGATCTACTCTCTGCCTTCGAAAAGGACCACAAGCTTTGATCCGCATCGGCTCTCGAGGTTCGCAGCTCGCCTTGTGGCAAGCCCATCACATCGCTGATTCTCTGCGCATCCTGGGCCATGACATCTCGATCGAGGTCATTCGCACGACCGGCGACCGCATGCAGAATGTCGCCTTTGCCTCGGTAGGCGCCAAGGGAATGTTCACCAAAGAGATCGAAGAAGCTCTGCTCGCCGGCACGATCGATCTGGCCGTGCATAGCCTGAAAGATCTGCCCACAGAACTGGGAGATGCTTTTGTGCTCGCGGCCATTCCACCGCGGGCCGATCCCCGTGATGTGCTCGTCTCGGATAAGTACACAGGCTTCGATGAGCTGCCTGCAGGCGCCGTGGTGGGCACGAGTAGTCTGCGCCGTCAGGCCCAGTTACGCGCGCATCGCCCAGACCTGGCGTACATTGAGTTTCGCGGCAACGTTGACACGCGGCTCGCCAAGCTGGAGCAGGGCAAAGCCGACGCCATCATTCTGGCTGCGGCGGGGTTAGACCGCCTGGGTAAGTCGGTCGTCATTCGCGAACGGTTTTCTCCAGAACTGTTGTGTCCGTCGCCGGGTCAGGGGGCGTTGGCAATCGAATGCAGAGCAGGCGATGCCGCGATGCAATTGGCTTTGCGGCCGCTTGAAGATGCTGACACGCGCACGGCTGTCACTGCGGAGCGCACCTGCCTTTCGGCGTTGGGTGGCGGATGCCTGGTGCCGATTGGGGCGTATTGCCACCGTGAAGGCGACGAGTGGAGCCTGCGTGCCGTGGTCGGTTCGACCGATGGACGCCAGGTGATCCGTGCGGAACGGCGTCACACCGATCCGCGGATTCTTGGGCAGCAATTAGCTCAGCAACTGCTTGACCAGGGCGCGGGCGAAATCCTTGGGTTCCAGGAAAAGGGACTCCAGGAAAAAGGACTCCAGGAAAAGGGGCTTCAGGAAAAGGGGCTCCAGGAAAAGAGTGTATGAAGGCAGCCCAGCCTCTGGCGGGTAAGCGCATTCTTGTCACGCGTGCGCCGCGCCAGGCGGGCACGCTGGCTGAGGCTTTGGAAGGTTTGGGCGCCGAAGTCATTCGATTGCCCACCATCGAGATCGTTCCCCCGGAAAGCTACGCCCATCTTGACGCACTGCTCGAAGTGATCGGCGGCTTCGATTGGCTGATCGTGACCAGCGCAAATGCCGTCGCTGCACTCGCCGATCGTATGCAGTTGCTGAACATTACTCCCCAGCAATTCAGCCATTTGGAAATTGCTGCGATTGGCTCTTCCACAGCGGCTGCTTTAGGCCATCTCGGCCTCAAGGTGACTGCGATGCCGCAACAGTACGTTGGCGAGGGCGTGGTGACGATGCTCAGGGAAAAGGTGGCCGGCAAGCGCGTATTGCTGGCGCGGGCGGCCGTAGCCCGCGATGTGATTCCCGAAGAGCTGCGCAAGTGCGGAGCGGATATACACGTCGTCGAAGCCTATCGAACGATGATTCCCGCAGACTCGATCGATCAGAGCCGGGCCTTATTTGCACAAGGAACGTTCTTAGAAGGAACATCGCTGCCCGATGCCGTGACCTTTACCAGCTCGTCCACTGTGAGCAATTTTCTAGCTTTGCTCGCGGCTGCAAAGCTGGAGCGTCCGTCAAATTTACGCGCAGTCTCCATTGGCCCGATCACGACACACACCTTACGGCAACACGGATGGGAGCCTGCCGGTCAGGCTGACCCGCACGACATTGCCGGGCTCGCTGCGGCCTGTGTAAAGCTGTTCGCGGCGCATCGTTCGCTTTGAGGTGGATCCATGGTTCGATTTGCTCGTGTGGTGGCTCCGGGCATTGCCCATCACATTACGCAGCGCGGCAATGCGCAGCGCTTCATCCTCGAAGCGGAGGATGAGCGGAGCGTCTAGCTCGATCTGCTGCAGCAAGGCGTCCAACGACACGGGGTAGAACTGATTGGCTATTGCTTGATGTCCAATCACGTTCCTATCGTTGCCGTCCCGCACAAAAAGGACACCCTGGCGCGCAGCTTGAAGGATACCCATGGCCGGTTTGCCTCCTATTGGAATGCGGTCCATCACTCCAGCGGCCACGTATGGCAAGGACGCTACTATTCTTGTCCCCTGAACGGGCGGCGCCTTTGGGAGGCATTGCGCTATAGCGAACTCAACCCAGTGCGTGCGGGCTTGTGGCACGGGCTCTGGATTGCCCATGGTCTTCTGCGGCGGTCCTTGCGGCGCCGCGCCCGTAGCCTCTTGGCTCGCTACGGCCCTCTGGGCTGGTCGATGGTCTATTGATGAACGGCGCACTTACCTGCAGGCCACCAAAGATGAATCCAGCCTACGGGCTATTCGCGATAGCAGCTTCAGCGGCAGCCCTCTCGGTTCGGCCGAATTTATCCGTGCGCTGGAGAGGGAAGCTCATCGGCCGCTGACCCCGCAAAAGCGTGGAGCCAAAAAGCGGCCTGAGCCCAGTCAAGAACAGGCTGCCCTCGCCTTCGATCCCTTCTGACTTTCGGCTGCGCGCGCTGAGAACGATGCGGAGGGAATTTCGTCTGTCCCGAAACTCCCGCCAAACTGCTCCAGAACCATATGACGCTCGTCGCGCCCCGCAGGGACGCATGGATTGAAACATGAGCACAAGTAACATGAGTAACTACGCGGTAACATCGCGCCCCGCAGGGGCGCGTGGATTGAAACGCCTGCGGGCTGATCGCTTCAACAAATTCCATATTGTCGCGCCCCGTGGTTGTGGGAACCTAAGAAGTCTGGCAGCGTGGAATCCGTTCGCACATTGTACACATCGTTCGCGCCTTGTACACATCAAGTTGTGCACAAAAAGCTGTATCCCAAAAACGACATTTATTTGACAGCACAGTGACAACCGGTATGGTGAAAACGCCTACCGTCTCATCGGGTCAGCTTTTTGCAGGCTCGATTACTCAGAAAAAGGAGAACTAGCATGACGCAGCTCGATACCTTAATCAAGAAGTCCGCGAATCGGCGCACGTTTTTGAAGACGGGAATTGTGGGAGGCGCAGCAACTGTAGGCTCCGGCCTGTTGGGCGGCGGGTTATCCGCCTTTGGCGAGGAGGACAATGGCGATCTCACCAAAGGCGACATCGCAATTCTCAAGTTCCTCAACGCGCTCGAACAGATCGAGGCCGATCTGTGGATCCAATACTCCGAACTCGGTGGCGTCCAGGACAACGAAGTCTCAGGCGTAAACGGAGGAAATCCACTCTACACGGCAGCCCTCGCGATTCTCGATGGTGACATGGCCCAATACATCCACGACAATACAGACGACGAGATCAGCCACGCCGCCTTCCTGAAAGCGTATCTGGAATCGAAGGGAGCAAGCGCAGTCGACCTCAGCCCTTTTGCCACGATCCCTGGCAGTACGGCAACCGGATCCACCGGCAAGACCCGCCTCACCAACCTTATGAAGCTCACGGTGGATACCAGTTTCTGGTCCCGCTACCGCAGCATCACCAACCCCGACTTCGACCCAGGTAAGCCGTTCGCTCAAGCAGTCCCCAGCCTGAATGTGGGGCAGCATACAGCGATTCCGAGAACCGATGCCGACACCGCCGGCAGTTCCCTCAGCTCGGACAACACCACCAGCATCACCACCCATCTTCAGGCGATCGCCTTCACGGCCGGATTCCACTTTGCGTTTATCGAGCAAGGCGGCACCAGCCTCTATCCGACCCTCGCCCAAAAGGTGACCAATCTCGAAGTCTTACGTGTACTGCTCAGCATTGGCCCAAGCGAGACCATGCACTTTCAAACCTGGCAGGACAAAGCAGGCAACGCCCTCCCATTGACCGACGTTGACAATGGACCCGGTGGAACGGGAGCAAGCGTTACGTTTACAACCCTCGCTAATGCCAAGGGAGAGACCAATCCGGAATCCCTCAACGGCGACACATTGCAGGCCAACCTGATCATGCCCGAGCCAACCCACTTCCTCAACAAGAAGTTTCCACCCGTTGCAATCATTCGTCCGACCTCTACAAAAAATGGGGGGGCAGTAGCCTCTGTCCAGAGCTTCGTGAGTGACGGGCTCTTCATTGGCCAACAGAATCCAGAGTTCCTGCGTCTGATGTTCCGTCTGGCGGAGGAGGCGGACGAGGCGCGGCGTCAATCCTAAACGAAGAGCGGTCCTTTCCTCTTAATCTGACCCACCTCCTAAAGAAAAGCGCCTCATAATGAGGCGCTTCAGACTGCTGACGAACCCCATCATTTTTGGTGGGGTTTGTTTTTTGTTGTGCGGTTCTACTGGCCAGGGCAATTGGCCGCATGAGGTACGTCGGAGCGCGGCAGGAGTTGGAGCAGGTACGCAAACGCCTACTCCGCAGAAATCGTTTCATCCGCGACAGGGAATGCAGTCCAGATGGAAGTGACCCTAAAGCAAACGCGCCTGACTGCCTCTGCCACATCCTGGGCCTGCGAAGGGAATGCACGGACCGAGGTAGGACAGACGAAACTGGCCCGAAGGTAATAAGCTGACCTCAGATAATCGGTCTCGAGTCGATCTCGCTGTGTTCTTGAGGAAGGGAAGGAGCCTGACAGGGAGGGAATCTTCGGCAGGCTCTCGTTCAGCCATGAAATCATCCATCAGATCGGCGGCCAAGGGAGAGCCGCAGATTTCCTTTTGTCCGACGCGGGAAGGGGATCGGACTTTTGCGGAGTGCGATTGCAATACGAGTGGTAGTTTCGCTGTCCGGCGAACGGGAGAGGGTCCTCCCGTTCCCCAGACAGTCTGTTGCCGCTACCGCTCCGGCGTGATGGTCCAACGCAAACCGAATGAAACCGTCGGCCTGTAATACTCCCGCTGGACCGGATAAATCTGGCTGCCGTTATAAAACCCGAAGACCTCGTTGCTCAGGTTGAGGCCCGAGGCTATGACCTGCCATCCCTTCCACACCCGGTAACTGCCCTGTACATCGAACTGCGTGTGCGGGTAGAAGTAGTTGTCGCCTGTGGGTCCCTTCAACCCCAGGATCGGGTCGTTGGCTGACCCGTTGCCGGCGGTCCACTGATAGGCCGCGATGCTCGGGTCATTGTGGCTGATCGCGAAGCGCCCTGAGAAGCGGCTCTTATCGTAGGTCAGGTTGAAGTTGTAGTCGTTGGGCGAGTTGCGATCGAGCGCCGGTTTGTCGGTTCTGCCGCCGTCGAAGCCCGTAGGGAACGTCACCTGCGAAACCGTGTGACTGTAGTTCACATTCACGCCGAACCCGTTCAGCAGGCCGGGTAGGAACGAGAAATGCTGCTCCCACTGCGCCTCAAATCCCTGGAGGTGGGCATTGGGTCCGTTGATCGACTGTGTTAACTGGTAGGTCCTGCCCGTTCCGTTGTAATTCGGTACGAGCGTTGCTGTTGGATAAATCGGATCGGAAAGTTGTTTGTAAAACCAGCCCGCCTGCAAAATGCCCAGGGGCTGGAAGAAATGCTCGGCGAGGATGTCGTAATTATTTGCCCTCGTCGGCACCAGGTTGGGGTTACCTGTGGCAACCGTCGGATAGGGAGTTTGATTCGGGTCGATAATCGTGGCCGGTACCAGGTCGCCGATGTTGGGCCGTGCCACACCCCGGCTATAAGCGGCACGCAGATTCGTGTCCTTTTGTAACTGATACTGTAACGCTACGCTGGGCAACGCATTGAAGTAGCTCGCATCCTTACGAACCGGGGTAATCGTGAAGTTTCCGTTCGCATCTTTGCTGGCCTGGTTTGCCAGAAAGTGGGTGCCCCCGTTGTCGAACCGAACGCCCCCTTGCAGGCGGAAGTGACCGAAGAAGATCACATCCTGAATGTAGCCTGCGGCAATCCGTTCGTCCGCGTTGAAGAAGACCCGTGCATCGTTCACCGTCGTGTCATTGAGAGCGAAGGATCCGGCGTTTGCGGCGATCGCTGCCTGGCCCTTGCCGAAAGCCAGAGTTGGCCCATACGCCTGCGAGCCGATGGCGAACGACTGATTGTAATACGTGGGATTGGTGTAGTTCCCCGTCACGCTTGCCAGCGTGAACGGGCTGGATCCAGTCACTACCTGGTCTTCGCTATTCTGCCGTTGTGTCGAGTAAGAGTTGCGGATCTTCACGCCCGCCGAAAACGTGCTCGGATGGCTGGCCACCGTATAGTTGTGCGCCAGCGTCGCAGCGCCCTGCACGTTGAGTTGGGTCGCGTGATACCGGTAAGACTTCGATTCGGTGACCCCGTAGGTCGATGCATCGAAGCCGTTCTTCCCGTCCGTCGCTTGCAGATGCGGGCGGTACGGGTTGCTTAGGTCTTCTGAGAACGTTACGCCCGGCTGCCCCGACTGCGCCGACGGCCCTTGGAAATAGATGGTCGGGAAATCTTGTCCGCCGATGTTGTGTCCGCGCGATACGGCGACGTCATAGGTGATCACGTCCTTGGTCAACTCGTGGCGCGCGCCGGTCAGCACACTGAATACCTGCTGGTCGGGCCGGCGGATGTATTCGCGGTACTGCCAACTGCCGGTACTGTCGAAGTTCAGCAGACCATTGCTCGTTCCTGTGTATACGCCGGCGTTCGGTGTGTATACGTGCGTGTCGCCGAAGTCATGAAAGTCAGAGTAGAGTCCCTTCACGTACACCGACATCGTTGGTGTGATCTTGTAATCCACGCCGAGATCGAAGCCATAGCGTGTGCGGTAGTAATTGTAGGAACGAAAATCTTCGCTATTTACGTAGGCAATAGGACTGCGCCCATCCTGAAACTGAATCACCGACTGACTGGGCTCCAGGTCATCGATGCCCCGGTTGGTACGGTCCCATGATCCGCCGAGCAGGAAGCCGAACTTCTTGTTTGCGCCCCACCGTTGTCCGAACGTACCGTCGAAGCCGCCCCGCCAGAAGCCATTCTGATTTGGGTTGTAGCCTGCAGTACCATTCAAGGCATAGGTAGGTTTGTCCTGCGCTGTAGGCGTCACCAGGTTCACCGTGCCACCGATACCATCGGCATCCTGATCGGCCGCGAGTGTCTTGTAAACCTCGATGCGCTCGATACCGTTGGAGGGAACGGCATCCAGCTTTACGTTGCGCACGGTGACTTCCACTGACGGAACGTTCACGCCGTTGACCGTGAGCGTATTCAGCCGCGGCTCGGTCCCGCGAATCTGCACGTACTTGCCCTCACCCTCGTCGCGTTCCAGCGACACGCTGGGCAAACGGCCAATCGCGTCCGCTACGTTGGTATTCGGCAGGCTCTGGATCACGCCCGCGGTTTCCACCTGTACGATTTGCGCTGACATACGCTCGACGTTGATGGCTTCTGCTTCGCCTTGCAGCCGGGGCGCGGTCACGATCACCGAGTCTGCTCCTGAACCAACCTGCAGCACCGCGGTCACATTCTCTGTTTGTCCTGAGGTCACGGTCACGCTGCCGCTGTAAGCCTTGAATCCGACATAGGAAGCAGTCACCGTGTACTGGCCGGCGGGCAGGTTGCCGATGCGGAACTCGCCCTGGTTATCACTGGCGGCTTCTCGATCGGTTGGGCTAACCTCAATCCTTGCTCCGATCAAAGCAGATCCGGCAGAGTCCTGGACCGTGCCGGTGATGACGCCTGTTGCCGTCTGCGCCAGAAGATGTAACGGCCACGCCGAACTTAGAACAACGAGAAACAATAGAAACAAACGTACTGAAAGCCGCATCGGCTTGTGCCTCCAAAAAGTGCGTTGTACCCTGTCGCGCGCGAAGAATCGCGACAGGGAAGTAGTGACTAGGCTGTAGGAAGAAAAAAGACCTACTCGCCGTGCTAAAGCAGAAGCAGCACAACTGTACTTAGCGGCAAAAACGCTTGACTGGACTTTTCATCAGGAAAAGTCCAACTTCCCCGAGGTCGATCGGGTACAGCTATGCTGGTTCTGCTCTAAGTAATCCGTTGAAATGCAAAGGGCTTCCGGAGGTGCAAAGAATCACACCTGTAAAGAGGACCTATAGATGAGTAGCGTTGCGAGGCTTAAGCGAAGCTTAAGGCTTTAAGGCTGTAACACTCATTTAACGGGCGATCCATGATTTTAACTTCTCCCTCACGTTCTATTCACTTACTGTTCACATAGAGCAGATGAGCCACAGGTGGTCTTCTCACCCCACTCAAGCCAAAAGCATGTAAAGTTCCACGACATCCTTTCCACTTTGTTTCGACACATCCTTTCCAGTTGATAAATTTTCTCCGTTGCAGCCGAGAGGAGGGAAAGTGGGAAACGCTAGGCGTTTTCCAAGGCGGCGTCGCCGCCGTCTTTTCCTCCCTTGCTAGGGGACTTGGGAAGGGATCGATGCACGCGCGTGGAGCGACCGGTCTCAGGCTCAAGTTCGCGGATCAAGGTAGTGCAGTAGTAGACCTGGATCTACTCCTCACTTGTTGGATTCCTGACAACCGTCTTCTACGTGATCGCCCTGAAGATATGTGATGGGCGGCCGCATGCCAAAGTGTAGTCACAAAGAATCTGCAACCACCCCGCCGGGGAACTCTAAGAGGGCACTCGTTCGATTCGGCCGACCAGAAAAATATACGAGCAGGCCCCTATCAGGGCCAGGGCCGAAATCCCGATAAGCGGCCTGGTAAAGTCATTCCCCTTGATCAGAAAGCCGATCGCCAGGGGAACGGCAACGGCGGCCAAATTGCCCACGAAATTGAATACCCCGCCCGTGAGGCCGATAAGATGTTCAGGCGCCATCGCAGACACCAGCGACCAGGTGATCGACCCAAAGCCGCAACCGAAGAAAGCCAGCGTGAGACAGGCGCTTATGTAAATCGGATTGCTCACGTAATTGGCCGCAATGATAGAGCTCGAGAGCAGCAGCCCCACGATAATCGGCAGTTTTCGCGCCTTTGTCAGCGTACTTCCCATGCGCAGCATCAAGTCGGAAACAAACCCGCCCATGAGTACTCCGGCGAATGCGCCCAGAAAGGGAAGAGCCTCCAGGAGCCCGGACTTTAGGAAACTCACATGCCGGTACGTGACCATGTAGGTGGGAAACCAGGTCAGGAAAAACCACTGCGTCGAGTTCATCCCGAACTGGCCGATGTAGACTCCCCACAACTTGCGGTTTCCCAGGACAATCTTCCAATCTGACCAGTCAAACTTCTTCTTAGGCACACTGAGTCGCCGGCTCAGATCGGGTATGCCGCCGTTGGCCGCAATGTAGTCGATCTCAACCTGGTTCACCCCGCGAAAACCCGCGGGGTCGCGATACAGCAAAAACCACACCACCGACCAGATCAATCCCACCACGGCGGTGAAAGCGAATACCGCTCTCCAACCGAAGGAAACGTCAATCCAGGCCAGCAAGGGCGTGAGAAACCCCAGACCCACGTACTGACCGGAGGTATAGAAACCGATTGCCCCGGCCCGTTCGTTCTCCCCAAACCACGTCGTGACCACGCGGTTATTGATGGGATAAGCAGGAGCCTCGAAGGCGCCCACCACCATACGCAGAACCAGCAACACCGCAAAACTCCCCGCCAGGCCCAAGGATAAAGTTGCCAGCGACCAAAGTCCCAGGAGGCTGCAATAAAGAAAGCGCGGGTGCACTCGATCGACCAGCCAACCCGAAGGAATCTGCAACGCGACGTAGGCCCACCCGAAACCGGATAAGACGAAACCCAGCTTCACCGGGCTCAGGTTCAACGTGTGCGAGAGTTGCGGAGCGACGATTGAGATGTTGCTACGGTCGAGATAATTGATAACCACGATGACGAACAGCATCACCGTGATGACAAATCGTCGATTGCTGCGAGCCTGGGGCATTTCTCAGCAAGACTAGCCGGCTGCACCCAAATCTGCCAAACCATGAACACTTATGGGATGGCGGTCGCCGGATTGCTCGCCGCCTCGGGACGGCTGACCGCGGCATGCTAGTGTGGTGCTTTTTTTCCAATCATCCGGGAGATTTCCGGTGCGAATTCGCCGAGAAAGTTGATACCGATTCCGATCGGAACTTGAGTAAGCACTCCTTGGTAGCCCTCCGTCCAAGGACGGGCGTTTCCTGGCTGCCAGGTTGTCGCGACAACGCCACCGGCAAATGCTCCCAGGTAGGGCATGATCTGGGGACGCAACGCCTTCTCAGTCTGATCGTAGGTCACAAAGTTTCTCACGATTGCATGTCGAGCACGCGGCCAGAACCCATCGCAGCGGCAGCGATCATAGCGAGGCTCCCAGCCGGCCAAGGCAAATCCCAAAGATGAAACCGAATTCTGAACAATAAACTGACCTTGCCTGCTAGCGAATCGAGTCGCGAAGCCCTGGATGCCTCCTCCCCATTCAGGGAAGGTATTGCGAGCCTGGTCGCTCAGCGCGAATAACGTTGTCTTAACGTATATGCCAGGTGTGGTATACGTCTGGCGGATATACAACTTCCAACGCAGGCGAACATCGAGCGGCTCCAGTGGAACATTCCTGGGAACGAAGGATCCGTAGAGCCAGTTCACATTGATCTGACTATTGGCCTCGGTCGATTGGGCATCGAGGGAGAAGTTTTGCCCGAGGCACAGGGCAAGCAGGATGGCGCAAAGGGTGGTCCTCGTCCGGCCCTGCTGGGGCTTACGCTTTAAAGCATTTTCGCAATGACCGTGGTCTAACAAGAACAGCGAGGTGTGGTTTTCCTTGAGAGAAAACCACGTAAAGGCCGGTAGCTTCGGTCTACACCCATTGCTCGCTGCGGCGAGGCTGCTCGCTGCGGCGAGGACGCGAAAATGCTCTAGCGCCTGCTGTCGAATCTTAGACATAGAAGGTCCGCTTCCCAGCTAGTCTGATCCATCCATGGTCGGATGGTTCTCCTCCGATTCCGACTTCGGAGGTGTATACGGATCTGGCGTACCCGGACGTATCGGTGGATATTTCTTCAGGGACGCCAGGTGGTCTGTCAGAATCTTGCCCGCCGGGTACCGCACCCAAAGGTGCTCGGCTTCGTAGCTGAGCGCGTGTTCCTCCCTCGGGTCCAGGTAGAGATTGAAGAATCTGGGTATGCTCCACTCCTCGACTACACCTGTTCCCGTCCCTCGAAGGCTAGGCAAGCTGATGAAGCATGGCTACTGGGTAAATTACTAGTCGCCCAAGCCGTTGACGTTTTGTAGTATCCAACCTGTAATCTGACCGTCCGTGTCTGCAGTTGAAACTTCAAGTCTCTTTGCTTCCCGGCCGGGGCAGCGCAGCGTGAGGAAAGAACCTATGCTCTCCGGAAATGGTTGGCAAGATAAACGGTTGAAAATCCATGCCATGACGCATGGCATTGCCGAACGTCGCAATCATGTCAGCGCGCACATACTTTACGGTATCGATGCGGTATCCATCGATATCGTACTTCGCCATGAGTTATTGATAGGCCCTGATAAGAATGTTGAGCATGGAGGCCCGTATGAGACCGCTACTAGTCGTCATGCTCGGTGGTTCGATGGCCGTTGCGGCATCTTCAGTGAAGCCGGTCTGGGCGCAAGACCTCTCTCCCCGCGCATACCTCATCACACCACTGCGTTCCAATGTCATCCTCGTGACGTACTCGTTCTACCATGGAAATGTTCTTTTGGATGGAGCAGCTCCGATTACGGGGGCAACAGGGACCTACAGTGTGCCGGTCTTAGGGATTTACCATTCGTTCAGCCTTTTGGGCCGTTCGGCCAACGTGAACGCGGCCTTACCGTACGCGGTGGGCAACTTCCAGGCTAATGTAGCGGGTGTTCCGGAACAGATTTACCGCTCGGGTCTTGCCGATTCGACTGCTCGGGTATCTGTGAACCTGGTTGGCGGCCCATCCATGCCGACACGAGAGTTCCTAAAATGGAGGCAAAAGACGTTACTCGGTGTCAGCCTGAAGCTACTGGCGCCTACAGGTCAATATGACCCGACAAAGCTGGTGAATTGGGGCGCCAACCGCTGGGCTCTTAAACCGGAATTGGGTTATTCGAAACGGCGGCGCAAATTGCTGATCGACACTTATGGCGGAGTGTGGTTTTATACGAAAAATCCACAGCATTTTTCGCTCCCGGTTCCTAAGCCGCAAACGCAAGAGCCCATCGGATCCTTTGAAGGCCACCTGAGTTACGATGTGAAGCCACGGCTTTGGTTGTCGTTGGACGGAAATTTCTGGTTCGGGGGTGTTACCAGCTTGAGTGGTATCGCAAATCCCGTTAGCCGCCAAACGAGCTCCCGCGTCGGCGTGACCGCTTCCATCCCGGTGAGCAAACACCAATCGATGAAGATCAGTTACAACAATGGCGCCTACACCCGATTTGGCGGAGACTTCCAAAATATCGCTGTCGCCTGGCAATACTCCTGGATCGGCCGGCCTTAGCCAGGGCACAGTCGGGCACAGTCTTGTTCGACCAGCCCTCACCAACGACTACGCTTACGGATTAGCATTTTCGTAATTGATGTAAACCGAACCTACCGGTCTTTACGTGGTTTTCTCTCAAGGAAAACCACACCTCGTTGCTCTTACCAGGACAAAGTCATTGCGAAAGTGCTTTAGGCGTTGCCGTGGGTTTGGGAAAGCGGAACGTGTACACCCCCCCAAACACAATGGTGTCGCCTTGCGGGTGGGCATTAGCCTTGTATTCGTTTTCGTATTTGAAGAATAAATTCCAGGCATGTTTGAGATCGATATAGTTGAGCTGCACACCGACGGCATGAACATAGTAGAAGGGAACCAGCCGTTGAAAATCATCCACGATTTTGTTGTCGCTATGATTGCGAGAGATTTGTGCCTGGTCGTACCCGATCACCCCAAGTTGAACCACCTTGGTTATCGTCTTGGTCTTCAGGAAAGGCCTGTCTAATGGAACAGCCTGACCCAGGCCCCATTCATCGGTGAAAGCTCCCCCGGGCGTCGCTTGGACATTGATCGGCAAGGTGCCGAGCATCGTGCTAATGTCCCCGCTGCGAGTGGTTTTTGCTCCGTGGAACTCCCAGTTTCCCATGAAGTTTGCAGTTGTCCCCATGTCCTTGGTCAAGTAAAACGTGCCGGCGCCGTTGAAGTTGTTGCCCCAGTAACCGGAACCGATATTATTCGTAGCGCCTGGAGCGTAGCGGCCTGTGGGGGCCATAAACGCATAGCCTGCCCAGACATCGGCGCGGGGCAAGTGCCAGCCCAGATTTACCACTTGAAACCACGTATCCGCCAGGCCGAATCCGCCAGTTCCAGCCGTGACGCCGTCCCCTAGAAACGGTAGGGTGAGGGAACCTGTGGCGATTGTGGGGAACGCAATAAACGGTGCGAACTTGGCTCCGAGAACCTTGAATTTGGGAACATAAATGAAAATGTTCTCCATCGCCCAGACGTTATACGAGCCTGTGACGTTGACCGGATTTCCGTTTGCAAAATTGATGCGCCCGGCATTGTAATTGAGGGTTAAGTTCACGTAGGTGATTCCAGGATCCGGAAGGACGCCGGCGTTCAGGCCATATTGGCCGGGCTGGTATTGGCCTTTCTGCTGGGCCGTAAGTAAGGAACCGGCAGATAGGGCGATGCAGACAAGAAGCGCGAACTTTGCACTGCGGTGACGAATATCTCGCATGGTAGGGTCTCTCCGATCATTGCGATCACGCGGTCATCGCGGATTGACTCGCTACATCCTCGCCTATAGACGTTCCGTCGGGTACTGGTAAAACTATGAGTCGGCAGGTCGATAGCTTAGAGTTTTATTCAGATTTCCCTGATGGGCTTGCTCTCAACCTGCGGTTCTCTTCAGCAGGGAGGAGACGAGCGGCGAGGCTGCTCGCTGCGGCGAGGCTGCTCGCTGCGGCGAGGCTGCTCGCTGCGGCGAGGCCGTGTTCTGCGGCGGCCGGCGGCGCAACAAACCTACGGGTGCCCCCATCCTTGACGGTGCTTTTCCGGCAAGGGTGGGAAGTCATCTCAACGAGCAAGGTCGTGGTAACCCATCCTTCGCAAAAGCGAAGCATGGGGCGCTGATCTCCTGGCGGAGTTGCGTACGCACGTTCGAACCGTCAGTGAGGATGGGCTACCGAAAGATAGATATTCAGCGTCAGTCCGAGGCCATGTAGCTGCTTATTGGGATGTTTGCCGGTATTGTTTTGGTGTTCATAGTAGGGCTTAAGCTCAAAGTGTTTTCTCAGAGGGAAAACAGAGCCGGCATAGATTTCGGTGGTACTCCATTTGCTGTACTGGCTTTCGTAGTAAAACTCGGCGCTGGCGTAAGGTATGGGGTGATAGGAGCCGATCGTCAGTGTGCGCTCGATCGACAGCATATTGCGATAGCGCCAATGGAAGCTCCCACTACTCCAGTCAAGATCCGCACGGTTTCTATCGGTCAACAGCAGCTTGGCCTTTATCGGAAGGTGCGGTGTTGCCGCGACCGTCATGCGATTTGTCGAGGGCGAAGTGGGGGATGAAAGATAGCGGTAGCCGGCTGTCAAGACAAGTGGTCGTGCTTTCGCGTCATCCAGATCGAAGAGGGTGACGTCTCTCAGCCGGATGATAGGTTTCACATAGAACTCCATGCTGGGACCTATCTCGACCTGGGTCGGGTCTCCGCCATCTCTTGTATCCTTCGCCTGGGCGCTTACCCGTATATTCGGAGTGAGTTTTAGATAGGCGTCAATTTCCGGAAGAAACTGTGCTTCCTGCGAGCTTTGTGCTCCCGCAGTCGTGCACGAGAGTATAAGAAGCGGCAGCACGAGGCAGCAGACGCGAAGGACGGTCAAGGTCTCGAGGTCTTCAGTAAGATGCATCGTGTCTGAAACTTGTTGCACGCTCGGCGAACCGGCGGCGGCATAAAGTATCCCGCTTTCCAGACGTTTGCGTAATTGGCAAATGTGCTAGCCCATGGTGAGAAAAAGTATGCGTGGCACGTTTGTGCGCCTCAAGCAGGCAATCCAGACATTTAGAGCAGAGCCAGCATGGGTGTACCCGTTCGACATCGGGGAAGTTGGATTTTTCTTGATGAAAAATCCAGTCAAGCGTCCTTGCCGCTGGGTACAGTTGTGTTGGTTCTGCTCGAGTCCAAAACTATAAGTTCTGCCAGTTTGCGACGCATAAGCAAGTTGTTAGCCTTTCTGTGAAAGAGAAACTAAACAAACGATCAGAGAACACAAACTTTTTATTGGCCGATGGGAAGCGGCAACCTGCAAAGGAGAGCGCGTGGCGGAAACCGGGGGAGCCAACATCGAAGTCGCCCATCATTTGAGCGAGCGCGCTCACGGGCACCCAGATTCCTCGCGAATGCACGAGATCCTGGAAATAGTCGAGGCCATCGTATTGGCGCTGGTCGCACTATCCACTGCTTGGAGCGGTTATCAGGCTGCGCGCTGGGACAGCCAACAGAGCCTGCTTTACGGACAGTCCACTAAGCTCCGGGTAGAAGCCCAGGGACTGAGCGTGCGCAGTGACCAGGAGCGCGTCTACGACGCCTCGAACGTGGTCGAGTGGTTAAAAGCGGAAGCCCACGGCGAAACCAACCTGGCTGAACTCTTCGAGCGCCGCTTTCTGCCCGAGTTCCGTCCTGCGTTTGACGCATGGAAGAAAACCGACCCCATTCACAATCCGAACGCGCCGGCGGGTCCCTCGCTCATGCCGGAATATCGCAACACGGTAGCAGAGCAATCCGGCAAATTGAATCAGGAAGCTTCCGAGCTCTTCGAACGCGGCACGAGCGCCCGTGAACGGGGAGATGAGTACGTGCGAGTCACCGTGACACTGGCCACCGTGCTGCTGCTGATTGCAATCAGCCAGCGATTTCGTGTTCACAGGGTCCGGGTCGCTCTCATCGTAGTGGCATTGCTGCTCCTGTGCATCCCGTTGTGGCGTATCTTCACCCTGCCGCGCGCCTGATTCAGCCGGTCACTCCAAGGTGCCCGGTCGTTTCTCAAGGTGTAGCTCATTTCCGAGTCGCAATAAAAGGAACGGGTATTATCTCTCTCTAGAACACCCAACACTGTGAGGAGCTATGACGAAACTGACGAGCTTTCAAACGGACATTCGGCCGCTTTTTACCCAGCGAGACATTCGCGCCATGAGCAAGGCGTTCAACCTTGCAAGTCATGATGACGTGAAGACGCACGCGGCAGCCATCTACGATCGCATTCGAGGAATCGGTGGCGCGGTCATGCCGCCCCCACCGCCAAGGGGTGAAGGTCCTTGGCCACAAGCCAGCATTGAACTGTTTGCGAAATGGATGGCGGACGGATACCAGCCTTAGACTGCCGCGGAAAAAAGGCACTCCCAACAAACATATCGCGCTACTTTGCGTTCGAAAAATCAATCTAAACAGGTGTTCCCTGAATATCGGTCTTGGCTCTTAAAACGCTCTCGATAAGTGCATTGCCCCGAAACGCGCCAATGCAGATTGAAGGTGGTGGAATGGCCGACGCCCCTCTTGCTTACCGAGGGGAGATGTCTTATCATCTCTCGGTAACCATGGGGAGAGTATATGAGTAAACCTCCGGACTTGGTCCAGGGCACCTTGGATCTGTTGATTCTCAAGATTCTCGCCCTTCAGCCTCTTCACGGCTGGGCGCTCAGCCAAAGGCTCAAGCAGGTTTCGGGCGAGGTACTGCAGGTGAGCGATGGCTCGCTCTACCCTGCATTGCACAAGCTGGAAAAGCAGGGCTGGATCCAGGCCGAGTGGAAGGCGTCTGAGAACAATCGCCGGGCGAAGTTCTACTCGCTCACTCGGCTAGGAAGGCGGCATCTCGAACGAGAAGCAGCCAGCTGGGAGCGTATCTCCACGGCCATCTCCGGCGTGATGCGGTTGACCGAGGTGTGAGCATGCGGCTTGAGCATTGGGTGTATACGATTCCTCTGCGGGTGCGTTCGCTGTTTCACCGCAACCGTCTGAATGCGGAGATCGACGAAGAGCTGCGCAACCATATCGATAGGCAGATTGCAGACAACCTCTCCCGCGGCATGGGGGCTGAAGAAGCGCGCCTCAGCGCATTGCGCGCATTTGGCAATCCACTGTTGCTGCGCGATAAGACCCGCGCCACATGGAGTTGGAACGGTATGGAACAATGCGTGCGCGATGTTCGCATCGGACTCCGGACGCTGCGCCGGAGTCCCGGATTTGCGATCATGGCCATTCTCATCATGGCGATCGGTATTGGTGCAAACGTCGCCATATTCACAGTCATTCGCAGCATCCTGCTTCAGCCGCTGCCTTATCGCGATCCGGGCCGGCTGGTTTCGTTGTTTGAGCATCAGACGCGCCCAGTCGATGCGGGCTACAGCGACTACCTGCCTGTGGCCGCAGGCAGTTTCGCTGAGTGGAAGAAGGCCACTCAAGGCGTGGCGCAGATGGCCATCATCTCGACCTGGCATCAATACAACGTCTCAGCCGAAGGAGGCAAGCTTCCTGAAAAGGTTGACGCGGCCTGGTGCTCGGGAAATTTCTTCTCTGTGTTGGGCATTGCTCCGGCCCTCGGCCGTCTATTCACTGAGGACGATGACCGGCGTGGCGCGGCGGCCGCAGTCGTGTTGTCAGGAGCGTTGTGGAGGCGCCGCTATAACAGCGACCCTGGCATCGTGGGCAAAACCATCTGGCTCGATGCGCAGCCCTTCACCGTAATTGGCGTGCTGCCTTCGTGGTTTGTATACGAAGGCAAGTATGAGGGCGGAACAGATCAACTGTGGACAACCGCAAATCACGAAGCCCCCTCGGGCTTCATGGCCAGCTTTGTAGATCGCGGTTTCGTAGCCATTGCGCGGCTTCTGCCTGGCGCCACGCAGGCGCGGCTGATTGGCCAGGTGAGCGCGGTGCAGAGCCAAATCAAGATCGACCATCCTGAGCCATCGGTGAGCGATGGGGCGCAAGGCCGCACCATGCTCGACGATACTGTGCTGAACTACAAGACGCCGCTATACGTGCTGCTCGCCGCCACCGGTTGCGTGCTCCTGATTGCTTGCCTCAATGTAGCCGGTCTGCTGGTGGCGCGTGCCGCTGCGCGCAGCAAGGAGCTTGCGATTCGCGCTGCGCTGGGCGGCGGACGTCTCCGGCTCCTGCGCGAGAGGCTCACAGAGAGTCTGCTTGTCTCTTCCGCAGGCGGCGTACTGGGCATGGTTCTGGCGTGGGCAGCATTGCAATGGCTCATAAGCACCCGGCAGGATATGAATCGCGTCGAAAACATTCACATGGATGGCATTGTGGCCCTCTTTACGGTCGCTGCCACCGGCTTGTGCGCGCTTGTCTCCGGCACGCTTTCGATTTTCACTTCGAAGGGCAAACAGATTCTCGCGCCGCTCAATGAATCCTCGCGCTCGCACAGCGGCGGCCGTGCGCGAGCCGGCCTCCGCAAAACTCTCTTGGTGCTCGAGGTTGGCCTCACCGTGGTCCTGCTGGTCGGCGCGGGGCTGCTGGTCAAAAGCTATCAACGGTTGCGCTCGGCTGACATCGGCGTGCCTATAGACAACGTACTCACCATGCACATCAGCCTGCCTGAAGCGCGTTACAAAAAGCCGGAAGATTGGGTCGCGTTCTTTGAGCAGCTGATTACGCGGGTGCGCACTATGCCAGGGGTCGAGGCTGCCGGTTTGGTCAGCACTGCGCCGGGCGAAGGTTGGGGCGGCAGTCGCATGATGTCTGTGGTTGAGCATCCACCGCTGCCCAAGGGCCAGGGCTTCGACATTTTGGCACGCGGCGCGGATCCAGGCTATTTTGCTGCCGTCCAGATTCCGCTGCTGAGCGGGCGCAGCTTTACGCGCGACGAGCGTCTGGAGCGCGCCCATGTTGTCATCCTCAGCCGCAGCGCCGCGCAGGCAATGTTCCCCGGCGAGGACCCCATCGGCAAGCACCTCCATAACGACAGCGATGGCGGCGTCTCTGAGGTAATCGGCGTGGTAGGCGACACGCGATGGTATGTCACGGAACCCCTGCATCCCATGCTTTACCTGCCCATCTATGGCAATCACTACAGCGCCGCTACCATCGTCGTCCGATCTTCGCACGACGTCGAATCGCTCGCCACGCCGATCGAAAAATTCATCGGCCAAATGGATCCCGACCTTCCCGTTTCCGATGTCATGACCATCCGCCAGGCCACTGGCAAATCCACCGTCGACAACCAGTTTGACTCAATCCTGCTTCTCGCCTTCGCCGTCATCGCCCTCGTTCTCGCCTCCACCGGTCTCTACGGCGTCCTCGCCTATCTCGTCGCCCAGCGCACCGGCGAAATTGGAATCCGCATCGCTCTCGGCGCACAGCGCGATCAGGTGCTCGGGCTGATGCTGGTTGACGGGCTGCGCCCGGCGCTGATCGGGCTGCTCTTGGGATTGATCGCGAGTGCTGCCACGACCCGGTTCATCAAGGCCATGCTCTATGAGACCCAGCCGTTCGATCTGGAGATTTTTGCCGCGGTCGCAGGATTGCTGATCGCCTCAGCCGCGCTGGCCTGCTTGGTGCCGGCATGGCGCGCCTCGCGGTTGGACCCAATGCAGGCTTTGAGAACAGAATAAAAAAACGAAAGTTTTTACTAAGCGCCAATGCACTCATCAAAGCCCATTACTCCCGGGACCATCGAGAACCGGGGCAGCTCAAAATACCCGGAACCAGTCACCACAATGTGCAAGAATGATTCGTCTCATCCATCCAATCTTGTACGTTTTTCTGCCTGACAAGGGGGGACATCGCGGGTGCACCAGCATCCTGGCCCGCGCGCGAAGATCGCCGGGCTGCGCTGGTTTGGCTCGCTATCTTCTGGATCTTTGTGGGCGTCGGCTTCGGCTTCGATCTGCACAACTATCTCCATGAGCAGCCGCCCGTACCCTTGATCGTCCACATACATGCCATCGCCACCACGATCTCGGCTGCTCACTGCCACTGCGCTTGTGCTTATGGTCGAAACTGGCAACGTCCGCTTCCATCGTCGTTTCGGCTGGTTTGCGGCCGGCTACGCTGCTCTCATCGTTGTGATCGCCCCCTGGTCTGAACTCAGCTGGCAGGCTTTGAACCTGCGGACTTCTGGCGCTCAGCCTCCTCAATTCCTTTCCATCGCCTTCAGCGGAGTCTTTTGCATGGCCGTGCCGCTGACCTGGGGCATTCTCATGCGCCGCAACTCTGCAGCCCATCGGCGTGTGCTCATTCTGGCCACCATCTGCATCACAACCTATGGCTGTAACCGCCTGTACCGCAGCAGACCCTGTTCTGGGGCTTCGGTGGTTGAAAAGCTCCGAACAGCGTGGGTAAGATGAGCATCGCCGGGGTTCCCTCGGCTACGCTCGGGACAGGCTCTTCTGACTGCGCGCCACAAGCGCTGTGACAGACGGCAAAACTGCGAGGCGCTTCGCTCAGGATGACGATTTTGTGAGGGTTTGGACCCCACGGCTACGCCGGGGCAGGTCGGGACTCGATCCCGTTGCGTACCCTACCAAGGATTTCATTCCATAAGCGCTAACTTATGGCGAAGTTTTCATCGCCTTGCCACGCCGCCAGGGGGGAAGAACGTACCTCGGAAGTACTATTTCTCTTTAGTACACCCAACACTGTGAGGCGCTATGACGAAACTGACGAGCTTTGAAACGGACATTCGGCCGCTTTTTACTGAGCGAGACATTCACGCTATGAGCAAGGCGTTCAACCTCGCGAGTCATGATGACGTGAAGACGCACGCCGCAGCTATCTATGATCGCATTCGAGGAATCGGTGGCGCGGTCATGCCGCCCCCGCCGCCAGGGGGTGAAGGTCCTTGGCCACAAGCCAACATTGAACTGTTTGCGAAATGGATGGCGGACGGATACCAGCCTTAGGCTGTCGCGGAAGAAAGGAACTTCAGCAACGGCGAACTAGTGCCGGGCGAAGAGGACTGCCCGAGCGCGCGTGCAAAAATAGAAGACCATGAAGGCTCTTTATGCCACGTTGCTCTTACTCGTTCTTTCTCCGCTTGTTTCAGCAGAGAAGCGCCTCGTCCTGGTCGATGAGGACGGTTCCGGTCCTGGCGGGTCAAACCAGATGGCGATGATGGCTTTACTGCAGTCGCCCGATGCGGAGGTGCTGGGCATCACCATCGTGACCGGCAACGCGTGGCGCGATGAAGAAGTGCAACATACGCTGCGCATGCTTCGAGCTGATTGGCCGCACGGATGTACCCGTGGTTCCGGGCGCAGTGTTTCCGTTGGTGCGCACGCAGCAGGGAACTCGCCTGGCTACTCCGTTGGTGGGCAAAGTCGAGTGGCTCGGCGCGTGGGGTGAGGGGCCTGCCGATCTCGATCATCAGGCCGGCGACAAGTCGGCTGACTTTGCCCGCAGCCACGATCCATACTTTGTGCCGCCTCTGCCCGAGGGTGCGCCGCATAGCAAGGCCCTCGATCAGGATGCCGTGCATTTTCTGATCGCGCAGGTGCATGCTCATCCTCATCAGGTCACGCTCTGTGCGATGGGGCCGCTCACCAACATCGCGCTTGCGTTGGCCATCGACCCGCATTTCGCCGAGTTGACGCGCGGCATTGTGCTCATGGGCAGCAGCCTGAATCCGAATACAACCGATCCGGAGTTCTCGACCAGTCCGCGGCATGAGTTCAACTTCTGGTTCGATCCTGAGGCCGCCCACATCGTGCTGCGCGCCGCGTGGCCGCGCATCGATATCACGACGGTGGATGTTTCCGTCAAGGCGCCCTTCACCCAGCAGATGCTGGACGAGATTGCGAAGTCGCCTAACCCGGCGGCGCAGTACATTGCGAAGTACTCGCAGGAGCGGTATTACCTGTGGGACGAGTTCGCGGCGTGTGCCTGGCTCGATCCCAGCCTGGTCACCGGCGAGCGTCTTCTTTATATGGATGTCGACCTGAGCCACGGCCCGAGTTACGGAGATACTCTCACATGGACGGAGAAATCCAAGCCTGAAACGGGTGTACGACTGGTGCATGCTCAAGTCGATGTGGATCTCCCGCGCTTCAACAAAATGTTCGTCGAGCTGATGAAGGCTCCGCCGCTTAAATAGCACCGTAGATGTGGCAAACAAAGTCCCCCGGCCTGCCCCGGCTTGCCGTGGGAGGGACGACTGAAGACTACGCAGGATGGAATCCTGGGCAAATCAAGTGACGAGGTTTAAGTGAAGTCGAATTTTGTGAGATCAGCCCGGTGGCCCATTGCGTTCGCCGTTCTTCTTTGCGTCGCGGCTGTCGCGTCTTACCGCAGTCAGCGGCTGACGTTAGAACCCACGTACATCATCGTGCCGGCCGATGGTGGGGAACACGAAGCATTCCGTATTCGCTTCCTTCTCCCCTGGCTGCCCCTATGGGTTGGCTCTCCGGACCCGGTGAGCGAAGACCCCAGGCTCCGCCTTCCGGAATCGAGGGACGCGCGCGGGACGTCGTTCTTCGAGGGTTTGATACAAACGCCGGTCTCTCCCGGGGTGTCACGGATCGCCATCGGCTGGCGCGGCCGTACCCTGCAAATCCCGGTGACATTTACTTTTGCTCCTACTGACAGCTATGCCGACGGAACGCCCGATTTTCTCCGTCTTCACACACCCCAGGATCGCGAAGCCTTTCGCGCGTGGTTCACCGTCATCGCGGGAGCGCAGGCGGATTTATCCGCCGCGCAACTTCCGCCCGAGATCGACGATTGCGCGGCCCTGCTTCGCTTTGCTTACCGCGAGGCGCTGCACGTCCACGATGAGAGTTGGCTGACTCACCATCCCATGCCGTTTCCACGGTCATCGATTCGCCAATATGTCTATCCGCAAACGCCTCTGGGCGCGAATCTCTACCGCGTGCGCCCGGGCCGCTTCCTGCCTGAAGACCTCGACGACGGCAGCTTCGCCCAGTTTGCCGATGCGCATACCCTCATGCGATACAACACCTACCTGGTTGGGCGCGACCTACGCAAGGCGCGTCCGGGGGATCTGATTTTTTATCGTCAACTGGAGCAGGACTCACCGTATGATGTGTCGGACTACCACTCGCCGTTTCACTCGATGATTGTTGGTGAAGGCGACGAGGTCGTCTATCACACGGGGCCAATACACCACGGCAAAGGCGAGATGCGTCGCCTGTCAACGACCGATTTGTTGCACCACCCGGATGCGCGCTGGCGGCCGGTAAAAGAAAACGATAACTTTCTTGGGGTCTACCGTTGGAACATTCTGCGCGAAGGAAACTGAGCTTTCTGTGCCTCCTGCTGCTAGCGCTGCTCACTCCCATGCGCCTGCTGGCTGCGCGGCCCGTAACGTTCAATCTCAGCACCAGCCGCACCTTTGCTCCTACCGAAAAGCCCAGCATCCATCTCTACGCGCAGAATGTCGATGAGCTGGAGTTTCGCATATACCGCGTCAAAGATCCGGGCAAGTTTCTGGCCGGCCTGCCCGATCTGCACAGTTTCGCCAACGGAACCCCCTGGGGACCGAAAGAACAGATTGACGAGCCGACGCTGCTCGAGAAGTTCCACGACTGGAAGCATCATCTGTGGTTCCTGATCCGCCGCTTTTTCCGTGGCCAGTTTACGGCAGAGAACCGCGACCGCCTGCATGACCAGCAAGCCAGGCTGGCCCGGCGCAGCCGCATCGTAGGCGTGGCCCAGTTTGCGCAGATTCCTCTATTGAATGATCGCCAACTCGTGGCCCGCTGGCGGCAGGAGTTGCCCCCGACGTACATTTCCGATTCGCAGGAACTGCCAATCGATCCTTTGCCCTCGGGCCTCTATCTGGTCGAGGCCACCGACGGGCACTTCAAGGCTTATACCCTGATGATGGTGAGCCGCATGGTCATGGTGACTCGCACGGCTGGTGGCGGAGTGCTTGCCTATTGCGTGGATCGCGTATCCGGCGAAGGCATCGCCGGAGTGCAGGTGCTCGCTGGATTTGGCCAGAAGCAGCAGGCAAACAGCACGACCGACGCAGACGGACTGGCAGACCTGCATATAGCGGCGTCTAAGCCGCAGCCAGATAACTTCTGGGTACTGGCCACTTCGGGCGATGAGGTGGCTGCGGTGACGCCCGGAGGCTATGCGCTGAGCGGATGGCAGGGCGGGCAGTGGTCTGGGTATATCTATACTGACCGGCCCGTCTACCGGCCCGGTCACGTCGTGCACTGGAAGGGAATCCTGCGCGCCCGCGTGGAAAATCATCTCGAGCTGCCGAAGCTCAAAACCCTCCACGTGACCATCTCTGATCAGGATGACCACGCGCTGCTTGATAAGGACATGCCGCTCTCGCCGGCCGGCAGCGTGGAAGGAGATCTAACGCTGCCCGCCACCGCCACGCTGGGTTACTACACCATCCGCCTGCGCAATGGACCGGGTTCGGACGATGAAAACGCCGATGCAGGGAACGGACAATTCCGCGTAGAGGATTACCGCAAGCCCGAGTACCAGGTACGCGTGAGCCCTGCGAAAAGCCGGCTACTGCAGGGCGAAACCATGCAGGTGGTGATTGACGCGCGCTACTTCTTTGGCGAGCCGGTTGCCAATGCCCGGGTAAAGTACCGTGTCTTTCACTCGCCTCATTACTGGTGGGATGAGGATGGCAGCGATGATGGGGCGGGTATCGATAGCGGTGGAGACGCGGGCCAGGAAACCGGAGAAGACGCGCAAGCTGGCGGCCTCGGCTACGACGCCGACCAGCAGTCGGAGCAGACCGGCAAGCTCGACGCCAACGGTAAGCTGACCATCAGCGTCCCAACCCGCTACGTGGCGGATGCGATCCGTTCCACGGACCATCTGATGGACCAGGACTACACCGTTGAAGCTGCCGTCACCGATCAGGCGAATCGCGAGATCACCGGCCGCGGACGATTTCTGGCAACGCGCGGCACGTTCCGCGTCCATGTGGAGCCGGTCAGCTACGCGATTCGCGCGGGAGAGTCGGCACTCCTGAATGTAACCGCGGTGGACTACGACAACCACCCGGTGCAGACGCGAGTACACCTGCAACAGATCACGCGCAAATATGCCAACGGCAAGACGCAGACCACTCGCGGCGTGGCTACCGACGTGACCACCGACGCGCGCGGACAGGCTCAGGGTGCTCTGCGCATCGATCAATCTGGGTCGATGGAGATAGAAGCCTCGGCCACTACGCCGGAACAGCGTGTGGTGTACGACTCCAGCTATCTGTGGGTGATGGGCAACAACGAAGAGGCTTGGGGTGACGAATCGCGTTCGGTGCAGGTGATCGCGGACAAGAAGACCTACGCCCCGGGAGATACGGCGCACCTCAGCATTCTGTCGAACATCGAAGGCTTTCACGCGCTGGTGATCGCCACCGGGTACACCGTCGAGTTCCAAAAAGTTCTGTTTTCTCCGGGCAAGTCGCTTACCTTCGATCTACCCATCACTGCCGATGCACAGCCTAATCTCGAAGTGTCGGTGGCCTTTATCCGTAACGATCAGCTTTATCAGGCAAACCTGAGCCTCAAGATTCCACCGGTGCAGCAGCAGTTACAAATCGACATTACCCCGGCGAAGGACGTGTTTCAGCCGCAGCAGACCGCCTCATACGAGGTGTTTGCCCGCGACTTCCAGGGCAAGCCGGTCAGCGCCGACTTCAGCTTCGGCGTGGTGGATGAAGCGATCTATTCGCTCTATCCGGATAGCAGCGGCGACATGGTCAAAAAGCTTTATCCCAACCGCTATGTCTACGCCGCGGTCGACTCATCGCTGCAGTACTACTTCAGCGGCCAGGCTGGCCTCAAGTCGCCGCTGCTGGCCGAGCGTGCGTTGCGGTATCGCCCGCAGCTGGCCCAGGTAAAACCAGGCAACGATGTCGTGCAACCGCGTGTGCGCAAGGCGTTCCCCGATACCGCTTACTGGTCGCCCTCGGTACACACCGACGCCACGGGCCACGCCCACGTCACCCTCACTTTTCCTGATTCGCTCACCACCTGGCGGACTACGGTGCACGCGATCACGCTCGACTCCATCGACTCCAAGGTGGGTTCCGCCGTCAACCGCGTGCTGGTGCGCAAGAACATCATCGTCAGGATGGGGACGCCCCGGTTCCTGCGCCAGGGAGACGAGGTCACCATCCCGGTCATCGTGCATAACTATCTCGATCAGGCAAAGCAAGTGCAGCTCTCGCTCGATATCAACGGGCTGGACCTGATCTCGGGAACTCCACAGACCGTTACAGTGCCCAGCAAGGGGGAAGCAAGTGTGCTCTGGCGGGTGAAGGCCTCGCACATAGGCAGCGCGCGCCTACTGGCCAAGGCGCTTACCAACGAGGAGTCGGACGCGCTGGAGCTTACTTTTCCGATCGAGCCCATTGGCGTTCCGCGCACCATCAACCAGTCCGGTGTCCTCACAGACAGCGCGCCAGCTTCCACGGCCATCGACTTTCCTGGCGATACCGATGCGGCCGCGCACACTCTGCATGTGGAGATCGCCCCATCGATTGCCGGCAGTTTGTTCTCAGCGCTGGGCTATCTCTCGACCTATCCTTACGGCTGTACGGAACAAACCATGTCGAGCTTTCTGCCGAACCTGGTGATTGCCGATACGCTTAAGAAGCTCGATCTTACTGGCCTGATCAGCCCGGCGGACCTCAAGGCCAAGACCAACGCCGGTCTCGATCGCCTGACCGACATGAAGCATGACGATGGCGGCTGGGGCTGGTGGAAAGAGGATCAAAGCCGCGTCTTCATGACCGCCTATGTCGTCTCCGGCCTGGCCCAGGCAAAGGCTGCGGGTTACGCCCGGGCGGACAATGACCTTGGCGCGGGAGTCGGCTATTTACAGAAGCAACTGGCGCAACACCCGCGCATGCTGCCCGAGTTACGCGCTTATGTGATCTATTCGTTGAGCCTGGCGGGTGTGCAGAACCTCGGCCCTTCAATTGAGACGCTTTGGTCGCGGCGCAGCGATCTTTCCGCGGAAGGGCTGGCGCTTACCGGCATGGTGATGCTGCGCACCAACGACAACCGCGCGGCCCAGATCGCGCAACTGCTCGAAGCCAAGGCGCAGCGCACGGGCACGCTCGTTTCCTGGCCTTCGAGCTACAGTCCGCTGATCGATGTGGATGAAGACAACAGCGCGGAGAGTACGGCCTTCGCTCTGCGATTCCTCACCCATGCGGATGCGAAGAGCCCGCTGCTGGAAGGCGCGGCGCAGTGGCTGGTGCTCAACCGCAACGGAGGATATTGGTGGAGTTCGACCGAGCAGACCGCTATGGCCATCTTCGGCCTGGCCGACTATCTTGCCGCCTCGCAGGAGCTGAATGCGGACTTCGATGTGGACGTGTTGCTTAACGGGAGCTCCATCGGCAAACGACACTTCACCGCGGCGGATGCCGCCTCGGGCGCCAGTCTCACGGTGGGCGTTCCGCCTGCCCAGTTGCACGCAGGCAGCAATGTGGTCGAGATAAGCAAGCACGGCAACGGGCGGGCTTACTGGTCGGTGCAGGGCAAGTATTATTCGACTGCGCAGAAGCTCTATCAACAGGGAACGCTCTCGCTTAACCTGACACGGGACTACTTCAAACTGACGCCGGTGACGAAAGAGGGGCAGATCGTTTATCGCCTCGATCCATTGAAAGGCCCGGTCGTGCCCGGAGACACGCTCGCCGTGCATTTGGCGGTGAACGGCTCACCGGCGAAGTATCTGCTGATCGAAGATCCTATCCCCGCGGGTACCGAGTTTGTGCAACAGGAAGACAGTTACAAGATTTTGGACAGACCAGATGCCTGGGACTACTGGTACACCAGGCGTGAGTTTCATGATGACCGCGCGGCCATCTTTGCTACCAACTCCAGTGGGAGGCACGAGTCTTTCTATCTGCTCAAGGTGGTCAACCCAGGCAGCTTTGCCATCAGCCCGGCGAACGTGCAGCCGATGTATCAACCAGGCATTCAGGCGACGAGCGATCTGCTCCATTTGCAAGTGGAGCAGCAAGTAGACGGGGCGCCCGCCGAAGGGGAGGAGAAGAAGTGACGAAGGCAGAATTCTTCTCTCGATTCACGAGCCGTCTGGTTCTGAAGCAATGGGTGGGTAACCTGCTGCTCATGCTGATGGCAGCGGCGTGGCTGCAGATTCCCGATTCTCATTCCTGGCAATTCGTTTTATCGATCTTTTCGGGCGTGGCGCTGATTGTCGGCTTTCTCTGGCTTTACACGTCGACTTTCCCGGGGCTCCGCATATGCGGAACGCGCACCCCGTTATGGCTCAGCTGCCTGCTGCTCGCCGGCTTCACCCTGCTTTGGTGGTTGGGTCTGCAGCCCATCGCCGTCGGGCGGATGCACGAAGCGAGGGTCGCCGGATACCTTAACTCGCAATCGACCGCGTGGGTGCGTGCTCACCTCGGCTACGGGGGCCTGGTGGCGTGGCAGGAACGTATCTATGACTGTCTGCAATGGCTGTGGGCTGGGCTCATGCTGCCGGTGATTGTGGAGATGTGCGCGTGTGGGTTGAATCCGGGCTGGCTGTTGCGCGCTGTCCGCGTTTACCGCAAGTGGCGGTACTGGCTGTGCGTGTTCGTCTTCGGACTGGGAGCCACCGCGGCTACCTGGGCGCTCGCGGAGTGGGCCCCCGCCGCGGGCTTGTTGGGGCAAATGGCAAGTGTGGTTGCACGGTTGGGTGTGGCCTATACGCTGGATATCGTGTTTTGGTCTTTTCTGTTGGCCATGGTTACGCACTATCTTGGTGCGCCATCGCCCTCGGCGCCCGCGGCGAACAAGGATTAGAGGACGGGACTACAGCATTTTCACTTCTGGTGTTTACAGAGCAACGACTCCCATGGCGTCTTTTCCTCAAGAACCGGGGTCCCCGGCAAGCTCGCTTGCTGGGGTGGAAGAACCGGGGTCCCCGGCAAGCTCGCTTGCTGGGGTGGAAGAAAAGCCGCACTTCGCCGCGCCCCACTGTACAGAGTAGAAGTGAAAATGCTCTAGACCTGGGTTAGACAGCAACCTTTCCCCCATTCAAGCCGAAACCGGGCTTGAATAGCCACCCGAGCGTTCAGGAAGGCGGCGAGAAGGTGACACACAGGTACCACCAAATCAAAATGTCGCATCATACGTTGTGAAGGCCTTGGTGCGGTTGTGTGCGCATCCTACCTGAGGAGACATTCAGATGACGAAGCAGAAGAAATGCGGACACGCGCCGTGTAGCTGTATACCTGCGGAGAATCAAATGTATTGCAGCCAGGCCTGCCAGGATGCCAAGAACGTGACCGAACTGGTCTGCCAGTGCGACCATCCGGCTTGCGCCGGCGAGGCGTTAAAGCCGTAGCTTGTTCCTGTCGCCAGATCACGCTTAAAACTTGAGTTTTCCACGACGGCGTTCGAGGCGCATGCCTGCCGGTTGATGGTCTAAATTGTGAAGAGTCAAACGTCACGGCGGCATGCGTTCGGTTCGCTCTTCTAGACCGCACGTATATTCGTATATTGTAATATTCACTTATGCAGGATGCATTGAGGCAATTCAAAGCGGACATTTTTCAAGCCCTCGCCCACCCCACCCGGATTGCTGTTCTGGAACTGCTGAGCGGCGGCGAACTCTCGGCCGGAAGCCTTATCGAGAAGCTCGGTATGGAGCAAGCCAATGTTTCACAGCATCTCGGAGTACTGCGCGCAAAACAGCTTGTAGTCAATCGCAAGGTAGGAAATCAGGTTTTCTATTCCGTGCGCGATCCGATCATTATTGATGTCTTAAATTTGATGCGCACCTATTTCTATACCCACCTCCAGGAAGCCCTGGGGATGCTGGACGCCATGGAGAAGCCGCTGGAAGTTGCCAAATGAGCATCCCCCAGCAGTGGATACCTCGTTCCATTGCATGTTTTCGCGGCTACTCAGCCAGGCAATTCTCGCATGATCTCGTCGCCGGACTGACCGTTGGACTGGTTGCCCTCCCTTTAGCGATGGCCTTCGCTATTGCGTCCGGAGTGCCCCCGCAGGCCGGTCTCTATACCGCGGTTGTCGCAGGATTCCTGATTTCGGCGCTTGGCGGATCACGGACCCAAATCGGCGGACCTACCGGCGCGTTCGTTGTGATCGTTGCCGGCATCGTCGTGAAGTTTGGCCTGGCTGGTTTGGCTCTCGTAGGGATCATGGCAGGGTTCTTGCTGTTGGCCATGGGCCTTACCGGTCTGGGTTCAGCCGTAAAGTACATTCCCCGCCCAGTCACGATTGGCTTTACCAATGGAATCGCGTTGCTGATCGCTTCCACCCAGATCAAAGATTTCCTCGGGCTGAAGACACCACCGGTGCCCAGCGAGTTTCTGGCCCGGCTGAAGGTGCTCATACACTTCGCAAGTACGACACGTTGGCAGACAGTAAGTGTCGCTGCGGCATCTTTGGTTGTCATTCTTTTGTGGCCGCGGATCACCAAGCGAATCCCCGGCTCGATCGTCGCCCTTCTGTTGTCAACGCTCGCGGTTGCTGTGTTGCACTTACCCATCGAGACGATCGGAAGTAAATTTGGAGGTATCCCGCAGGGCTTCCCGCACTTCGTGTGGCCCGACTTCAAAGCTGCGCATATTCTCCCACTGCTTCCGTCTGCGTTTACCGTCGCGTTGCTTGCCGCAGTCGAGAGCCTGCTCTCTGCGGTCGTCGCTGACGGAATGAGCGGGGATCGTCACAATTCAAATATGGAATTGGTAGCGCAGGGCATCGCTAATATAGCCTCTCCGCTTTTTGGGGGGATACCGGCGACGGGAGCCATCGCGCGCACCGCGACAAACATACGTTCGGGCGCAGGGACGCCCGTCGCGGGAATGGTACACGCCCTTACGCTTCTTGCAATCCTCTTGATAGCGGCTCCGTTGGCACGCTTCGTCCCGTTGGCGACGTTGGCCGCCGTGTTGTTCGTCGTAGCGTACAACATGGGGGAGTGGCGGGAGATTGGCACGATCCTTCGTCTTTCGAAGACAGACATCGCCGTTTGGGTGACTACATTTGCTCTCACGGTATTGGCCGACCTGACCGTTGCAGTAGGTGTAGGCATGGCCCTCGCCGCGCTTTTGTATATCTATCGGATTGCTGAAACAACCACGGTTGCTCCCGTGACTCAGGAATACATCCGAGATGGTATGGCGCATATTTTGCAGGATAAAGATATCCCGGCCAACGTGACTATTCTGCGGATTCACGGGCCCTTCCTGTTTGGCGCCACGGAGAAACTTGCAGAAGCCACGAAAGACGTAAACAAATTCGGTGACGTGGTCATTCTGCGACTTCGCAACATGACCGCTCTGGATGCCACGGGAATTCATGCTCTCGAACAATTCGCGGACCGTCTGCGTAAAGCTGGGAAGACGCTTCTTTTATGCGGGGCGCGCGATCAGCCTTCACGATTGATCTCGCGATCAGATTTCATGAAGCACGTGGGAGAACCCAATGTATTGCCTCATGTCCAGGCAGCTCTCGCCCGTGCTCGCGAGATTCAAGAAGATTTCGGCGGCGTTGGGTACGAATTGGCTACTGAGATGGAACGTCATCCGCTTTAGTCATGAGCAGTGAAGATGTGGCGGTTTTGTGCGGAGACAGCAGGAGGCCTTCGACGTGCGGATGGTCTCCGCTGGGGTCATCCTTTTTTATTTAGGTTGCGTCGGGCGCAGGCTCTTCCGGTCACCGTTGGCCTGTTACGCTAGGGGTGAAGGACTTTTTCTCCCACAAACGGAATAGATGAACGAAACGATTCTGATTCACTTCGCCGGCCGGGACCGGCCCGGCCTTATTGCTGATTTAACGGCCATCCTCGCCAGCTATGACACCTGCGTTCTGGATATCGGGCAATCGGTCGTGCATGAGACGCTTTCCCTTGGTCTGATGGTCGAGATTCCGCAGGGGGAAAGCTTTCGCAGTCTGCGGAACGCCCTGACGGCCAAATCACAGGAGCTCGAGCTACAGGTGGATTTCACACCTGTCACGAAAATAGATCTGGATGCGTGGGTTTCTTCGCAGGGCAGAGACCAGTTCATCGTCACCATCCTGGGCCGCGCGATCACGGCCGGCCACCTTTCGCGGGTAACCGCCATTATCGCGGAACATCATCTCAACGTAGACCGCATCGAGCGCCTCTCAGGCAGGCTCTCGCTGGCCGTACATACGCCGGATGCCAATGCCTGTGTCGAGTTGCGCGTGCACGGCAATGCTTCTTCAGAGGCTTCGATGCGTGCTGCCTTTCTTGCGACGGCGCATGATTTGAAAATCGATATCGCGTTTCAACGAGAGAGTATTTTCCGTCGCAACCGCAGACTCTTTGCTTTCGATATGGACTCCACCCTGATTGAGGGGGAAGTGATTGACGAGTTGGCAAAGCTGGCCGGTGTCGCCGATCAGGTCGTCAAAATTACGGAAGCAGCCATGCGCGGAGAGATGGAATTTCAGCAGAGCTTCCGTCGTAGGGTGGCGCTGCTGCGCGGCCTGCCCGAAGGGAGAGTTCGCGAACTGCTCGACACCATTCCCCTGGTGGAGGGGGCCGCTCAGCTTATCGGTACGCTCAAAAAGCTAGGCTACAAAACGGCGATTCTCTCCGGTGGCTTTACCTTCTTCGCTCAGCACCTGCAGGCACAACTTGGGATCGACTATGTGTTTGCCAACGATCTCGATATCGTGGATGGGGCCGTGAGTGGGGAAGTACGCACTCCGATCGTGGACGGCGCGCGCAAGGCCGAACTGCTGCGGGAAATAGCCCGTCGCGAAAATATCTCTCTCGAGCAGGTAGTCGCGGTGGGAGACGGCGCCAACGACCTGCCCATGTTGGGCATCGCCGGGATGGGTATTGCCTTCCGCGCCAAGCCCCTGGTACGGCAAAGCGCCAGCCATGCCGTTTCGTTTCTTGGACTGGATAGTCTGCTCTATCTGATTGGCGTTCGGGACAGGGACTGGTCTGAGCCCGGGGAATGCCTTGCCTCGCCGCAATCAACCGCAAAGGGTTGAACAGGCGAGCGTGAAATGTTTTTCTCGTGATCTTGCCCTCGAGCATTTTCACAAAGGGTGTAAGGGAAGAATATGCACTCGACGCAGGTGTTCCGTCAAAGAACACCTGCACATCACCACTCCCACCACCTCACAGTATTTGTGAAAATGCTCTAAAAGTGTCATAGCGGCTGTAGCGTTTGTTCACTAGGCTCCAAGGAAAGGATGCCGAGGTGACCTTCCCCCCAAGAAATCTCGGCCAGGGCTTTTTCGACCGCTATGCGCTGCACGATTTCTGATGATCGCTCGGTGGTCAGGGCCTCGGTCTCGCCTCGCCGCAGTCTATGGATCACGCTGATTACGCCCTTCTGTGTCAGGATGACGGCGCTGCGTCTTACCGCAGCCACTGCGAGTCTTCACCATGCCCTGTGGCTTATTTTTCTGGGTCTGCTCCTCGGCTTTCTATACCTATGGATATTTCTCGGCAACCTCTTCGAAAGCCAGGAGGTCTATTTCAAGAACTCTTCGGTTATCTCCAGCTTCCATCTGTTCGGTTTGCACCGGGTTCGTACCTATCCGATGAAAGACATCCAAACGATCAGCTATGGCGGCTATGTCCACCGTGGCGAGCCTTCTCTCCGTCTGGTCTTACGGGATCGGGTAGGGCCCGTTTCGGTGCTGACGGGCCTTGAGAAGATGGAAGCTGAAGTCCTCCTCAGTACGATTACCCAATCGGTTCCCGTATTAGGCAGCAAGATCTCGGTTTCGGTTCAGGCAAAAAGAACGCACGAAACATTGTCGATGGGATAGCGCGCGGCCGTCGGTGTTATCAGGCCGGTCTTGCGGTCGCGGGCGAATACCACTAGCTCGTTGGTGAATTGCTCCGTAACGATCAGGTACCCGTCGTCGGGAGAGGCCGTGAAGTGGCGAGCCTCTTTCCCAGGCGTCTGGATGCGGGCCACTAAGGTCAGGTGTCCGTCCGGGCCAACAGAGTAGGTCATGAGCTGTTCCGAGGCATCCCCGCGATTGCATGCATAGAGAAACGTTCCCGCCCGATCGAAGGCGAGTTCGCCCGCCCGGTTGCTTGCAATATCGCCATCGGGGGCGAGGGTGGGAACGTTGGCCACCGATGTCAAAGCGCCTGTTTTGGCATTCCACTCAAGAAAAGTGATCGTGGAGTTGAGTTCATTGATGGTGTAAGCCCAGCGCCGATTTGGATGGAAGTGAAGGTGGCGCGGACCAGAGCCGGCGGCGGCCGCAAAGAACGGGGGATCGTTGGGCGTGAGCTCCGCGGTTGTCGTGTTGAGCTTGTAGATAAAAATGCGATCGGTGCCCAGGTCGGTGATATAGACGAAACGATTGTCGGGTGAGACGGCAACGCCGTGGGCGTGGGGGCCTGCTTGCCGCGAAGCGTTCGGGCCACTCCCGGTGAGCTGGAAGCGCGTGACCCAGTCGCTGAGGTGGCCATCCGCCGCGATCTTGCTTGAGAGGATGCTCCCCTGGGCGTAGTTCACTGTGATGAGGCATTGCTCGGTGTGGTCAAGGGCAAGGTGTACGAAGTCCGCGCCCTCTTCGCTGACGGTATTGATAAGCGTGAGATTGCCCGATGGATCGATGCGAAACCCGCTGAGACCACCCGTCTTCTCACCGGTTTGATGGCCGGCGAAGAGGAGGGGCGCTTTACGGTGATGGCTGACGGCAAGAAAGGCGGGTGAGACCGCTTCAAAGGCCAAACGAACGTCCGAAAAGGTTCCCGAGGAGCGATGCCAGCGAGCCACGTGAATACCCTCGCCGCGTTTGGTTGAGGTGGAACCGGTGTAGACGAGAGGTCCCGCGGAAGCTGCGGCCGCCGGCAGGCGGGTTGCCATGAGGCTGGCTGCGGTGAGGGATACAAAGGATCTGCGGGTCAGGTTGCTTGTCAGATTGCTTGTCGGGGCCATGGAATCTCCAGCGACCATAATAATGGCAGCGGCGACATGAGACTGCCGCGACTTCGGTCCCAGGGTGGGCCGGGCCAGGCGAGGTGACAATCTGTTGGGTCAGTACGGCAGGATAGAATATCTGCTTATGGAAAAGGACACGCCTACGGGACCCGAAAACGCAAATCCAGTACAGGCGCCAGTACAGGCGGAGGAGCCGCCGACGGACTGGGCCAGCCTCCGTGCTCAAGCAGAGAAACTCGGTATCAGCCTGAGCGAATTGCAACAGAAAGAGCGAGAGAAGAAAGCGCGGCTCGCGAGAAAGAATCGGTCCAACGTTCCTGCCTAGAGGTAGGGTGTAGGTAAAGGCGGCCGTCGCGTTATACGGCCACGTTATGTCGTCGGTGTGTAATTTTGAAAGCCCGCCTTAGCCATTCCGCGCTGGGCTTCAGCGTTTTTCATGAATGTTTCCCACACGAACGCGGTACGCGCATTTTCTGCCATGAGCATGATAATGCCTGTGTCGATGCCGACGATGTCGTGGTCGTACCAGTTTTTCAGCGGGTTAAAAGCGTCTACGAAGCCATAGCGGCTCCACGCCTGGGGATAGTTGATGCGTATGTTTCTCAGGACGCGCATCGTGCTCTCAGGAAGAAAGGGAAGCGAGCCTCCGGCTGCTGCCGGCACGACCGTGCCGTCAATCGGGCCCATGGCTGGGGGGCCGCCCCAGATGACGTAGCCTTTATCAGAATCGGACGCGGTGATACCCCAGAGATCGTCGCTATAGTCGGGAAAGGTTTTGTTCATTTCAACGCAGAAGCGGCGATGCACATCGGTAGCAATGGCTGAGTTCTGAAAGTAGTCAGCATACTTATCACGCTTGTGGCGAAAATCGAACCACGCCTGTGAGTACTGATGAACGAAGAGCGGCGCATACGAGCCGATGTAGCGGAGCCCGTCGTATTCGAAGATCGTCCGCTTCCACGCGTTCCACGCATCGGGGTGCAACGGGTGCGTGCCCGAGCCCATGCCGAGCAGGTAGATCATCATCAATTCGCTGTAAAGATCCCACTTGTAGGGAAGGAACCCGAATTCAGGGGTCCACCCCTGGGGCAGCAGGGCGGTGTCTTCTGACAGCCAGGTCCAGTCGACGCGGTCGAAAATATCGCGCGCCAGCTTGACGATGTCCTTATCATCGTTAAAATGTTGGCGGCAGGTGAGGATGCCACACAAGAGGATGGCGGTATCGACCGAAGATACTTCCGAATCCCAAATGCGTTCGCCGGTATCGATGTTGGCAAAGTGATAGAAAAAGCCGCGATGCGTGGGTAGCGTTCTCCACAAGAAGGTAAGCGTCGCGAGAACGCGCTGCCGCGCGTCGTCATGGGGAACGAAGCCGCGTTTTTCTGCGATGCAAATAGCCGTCAAGCCGAAGCCAGTCGATGCGATGCTGCCGACGATGCCGGTGTCGTTGCCGCGGACATTACACCGGTCTTTGACCAGGCCGGTTTGCGGATTGCACTGCTCCCAGAAATAGAGGAAGCTGCTGCGTTCCAGATCGTCCAGAAAGGCGTCGTCTTCTTGCGAGAAGGTGGCCGGCGGGGGCAGAGCGTGGCCCGGATTTGCGGGAGCCGGATGGACAGGAGCCGGTTGGGCGAACAAGCCCAAGGCACGCCAGCGGGCTAGAGGCAAAGCAACCGATAAACCTGCCGCATGGCGAAGCACCTGGCGTCGCGTGCTGGCCGGCCGCCGAGGCGTCTCGTGGATTCCAGGGTCTTGCTTTTCCGCCATCTTTCCTCGAAGGAGCACGCCATGGCTGCCCCGAATTCCGGCTCCGCGCAAGCTTTGCGTTGCGGGCGCTCCTCTATTGTCCTTTACGAGACTTGTTCGCGGCGAAAAATCAGGCCGCTTCGCCGTGGGTGTGCTTTGATTGAATAATAGACGCAATGACGGCTAAGAAAATTGTCTGGACGATCGTCGCCGTGGCAGCCGCAGTCGGGGTTGCTTTGCTGCTCATGCGCCACGTTCACCGTTTGCGGACCATTGCCGCGCGGCAACTGGTGTCGATTGAGGGAGCCGTAATTCAGCGCGACACAGACCCAAACAAGCAACTCCCGATCACCGGTGCGGTCATCACCGCTTCAGATGGAGTGGCAAGCGCGCGCGCACAATCGGATGCGTCAGGATATTTCAAGCTGGTTCTGCACAAGCTGGTGTTGTCAGACCGTCCTGTAGTCGTCACCTTCAAGCGCGAGGGTTACGACCCATTGCAACTCACAGTGCCGACCGGCCGCGTGGCCACGCGGAAACAACTGTATGTGGCGGCGATGCTGCCGGTCGCGCCCAAACCCATGAAGAAAGATAGCCAGCCTCTTTCTGTGGTGGCTCATGTCCGCGTGCGCTACACCATCAATGCGCGCACCGAGACGAGCGTAGGCAGCGCGGTGAAAACCTTTGAGGTGGTCAACAAGGGAAACGTGCCGTGCAATCATCAGGCCCCGTGTTCTCCGGATGGACAATGGAAGGCATCGTCCGGATCGGTTTCGCTCGATGCGGGACAAGATAGTTCATTCGGCAACGTACGCGCTTCCTGCATTGCGGGTCCGTGCCCCTTCACACGCATCGACTCGAACGGTTTTATACATGGAGGGCGAGTCATCAAGGTCTCCGCGCTGAACTGGTCGGATACGGCCACGTTTCTGGTGGAAGCAGAGGTTTATCACACGGCCATCAACTCTAATGTGCGCGAACTGTATCCGGTGATCTTTGGACAGGCGCTCAATTTCACCATGCCTCCCACGCAAGAAGGCGTGAGTCTTGAAGCGGAGCTGGACGGAACGCCGATGGTGTTTCCGTTGGGACCAAACCTTGAGTTGAGCTGGGCTACCTGCATGCTGCGAACCGGTATGAAGGAAGAACAGTCGACCGTTTACCGCTGTGAACTCAAACCCGGATTCCGATTCCATTGAAGTTCAGCAAGCGGGTTTCCGCAACTTCAAGAGCGGTCTTCAGGGCGCCCAGGAGCGCACCGTTTTCACCACAGAGACTTAAGCGCAATCGAATCCGGCCCGAATCATGTTTTTGAAGCTGGAGCTGACGCGACACCGCGTCGAAGAGTGAAGGAGAGCATCCGAAGGGGCCGCCCAAAACAATCAGGGTTGGGTCGAGAAGAACAGAAATATTGGCGATTACATCACAAAGAGCTTTTGCCGCGGTCTCAATAACCTTGATAGCCATTACATTTCCGTCCTCCGCAAAAGCAAGGATATCGGCTGCACTCCCAGGTTTGCCGGCAGGCAGGTGTTTAGACATCTCGCGCCATGTTTCCTCCATACCTTTGCCACCCGCCACCTTTTCCAAGGGGCCGGGAACCTGAGGAGAGAAAGGGCCGCGCGGAACGCCTGGCACCTGCATGTATCCAATTTCGCCCGCACTTCCTGTCGCTCCCCGGTACAGCATTCCATTGATGAAAATTCCTGCGCCCACGCCGTTTCCGACCTCTAGAAACACAAAATGGTCTTCGCCTTTAGCAGCGCCGTATGCCCGTTCTCCCAACGCATGCAAATTTGCCTCGTTGTCGATAACGACCGGGACTTCAAAAGCGCTTTCAAGCAGTTTTCTCAGCGGGATATCGCCCCAGTCTTTAAGAAATGGGGCGAAAATGAGATTACCGGTGCTGAGATCAGTAATTCCGGGAGCCGAGGCACAAATTGCATATAGCTTTTTCTTTGCAATGGAGTGCTGCTTCAATAACCTTTCAAGGCCGACGACAAGTGTATGAACAACGTTCTCCGGAGTTTTCCGCGAGGGTAAACGCGAACGCCACTGCGCGATTCGGTTTCCCTGCAAGTCGGCTAGCGCAATCCTGATTCCCGAGTCCTTAATTTCGAGTCCTGCGACGCAGAGGTAACGGTGATTCAACGACAGCCGGTCTGGTGGGCGCCCGCCATCAGATTCTCCCAATCCCAAGGAGATAACGAGCTCTCGCTGTACGAGATACTCGATCGTTCTGGATACGGTCGGTCCGCTTAAGCCCGACAGTCTGACGAGATCTGCCCTCGAGCACGGGCTGTTTGCACGGAGGAGCAGATATAACTCTCGCGCATTCCTATGACGGAAGCTGGCTGGCCGCGACGATTCTTCCGCCGGGATTTGCACCTTACGCTTCTGCGTACCTCTTCTACTCAACTTTGTTTTCTCTTTTGGGGTTGTAAGCACCATTGCAGAGATCTCTCAGACCGTTGTCGGCACTCGCCGATTCTAAGTAGTATCAGGGGGCCTGGGTCGTAATGGATGAACGTTGTCTCGTTGCGTCGTATGTCTCATCGCTTGCGTGGTAAAACCTTGCCGCGGACAGCAGTGGCCCATTCAAGACAAAGGCAGGCTTGAATGGGCCACCCGTTTTTTTTCGCGCTACTGCAGAGGAGTCTCTAGAAGGCCGCTTCCGTGCACTCAAGGCTTCGGTTGTCTCACGGCAATAAATGAAATCTGTTCCACATCGTCTGCCTTCACATCAAAATTCTGTTGCAGGGTCGTTCGCGCCGGAAAATAGTTCTTAAAAAAACTGCCGTAAAGAGCGCGAACCTGGTCTGCGTCCTTCATCTCACGCATATAGATGGTCGAAGAAGCGACATTAGAGAAGTCCATATCTGCTTCTTCCAAGCCGTCCAGCAAGTTGCGCATCGACAGCCGCGTCTGCACATCCAGATCCTTTGTAAAAAATCCCAAACCAGGAACATACGCGTCTTTTGCCGAGAGATAGAGGGTGTCATCGTAGAGGACACCGGGGCTTGCCGTTCGGCTTGGCTTCTCATTTTTAGGACGAATGGCCTTGCGTTTGGTCAGATCGGCGCCGGCAATGCAGCTGAAGGCGATGTGATTGCCATCGGGAAGATCTACCACCTGAAACGTTCCCCGTCCTGGAGTATTTCCAAATTCGAAATAGGTTGCGTAAATCTTGTTCATCACGTTTTCTGGAGCGTCGTTGGTGCTCAGGTAAGGATTCACCCAGATCACATTCGCCATGCTCATGTTAGCCGTCTTAACAAGGGTGGTAACGTTATCGAGAGCCTGTTTTACTTCGCCTGCGAAATTCGCGGCCACCTTTCCCGTCAGCGGATCGGTGCCGGCCTGCGCCGACATGTAGAGAACGTCATCCACCTGGATGCCGGCCGGATCGACGTGCGGACCCTGCGGCCATCCCTGCGGGTGGATGACCCGGCGAGTGGCCGCATCGCTCACCGCGATGCTGTGGATCTGGATTTTCTCCCCGTTGGGCAGAGCGCCCACCACCAGGACAGTACGTGCCGGAGGATTCTTAACAATCGACTTCCAATAGACATCGTTCATGACGGCGATATCTCGCCCATTGCTCACATAGATGTTCATCGAGACGACATTGCCGAAATCCATTCCTGCTGCGCGGAGCACTGCTCGCACATTCGTCAAGGACTGGTCGACCTCTTGTGAAAAGTCCTTAGGAAGGCTGCCATCAGAAGCCCGCCCGTTTTGACCGGCTATGTAGAGCGTCTTGTAGGCGAGAATACCGGCACTCGATGCCGGGCCGGAATCTTTGCCATCGATCTTGATGACCTTGAGAGCACCGCCCTGCTGCGCAAACACCTGCGCGCCGCATGCACAAAGCGATAGGAATAAAGAAAACCCCAGGAAACGCCTTAGTAAGTAGCTCATTTTTCCTTCCGGAGACACGTCGCGGTCTCGCAAACAAACCAGACCTCGCCGCTCCTCAGGCAAAAGCAGCGAAGCAGCCGAGGACCAAGTAGCCCAGGACCAAGTGACGAGAATTAAGTTACCCGGGAATGGACGGTCGCTTCCATTGCCTTTCCATAGTTCGGGGAATCCAGCTTACGCAGATTGCTTGCGCGCATTGTTGAGGATCTGGCGGAGGCGGTTGCCGACGATCAGGTCCTCACCGGGCTGCAAGGTCATGGATATAATCTGCAAGCGTGCCGGCCGGCCGGCCCTGTGTTGAGTTGCGGTATTGTCCCTGAGCCGCCCCAGAACCCCACTGGGATTGCTGCCGCCCAGCACATCAATCCGAGGATTACTGTCGCGCAGCTGCTGTTCACATTCTGCCAGCGTCAAACCTAATTTCTGTGCGTCCCAGCTCACGCTCAGCGTCGGATAAGCATTTCCGTCTGTAGGGACCGTGATGTTCGTAGTCACTCCAGGCACTGTATCCACTAATGTCTTGATGCGCTCCACGCGGCTCTGCCATTCCTTGTTGACCGCGTCCATATCCGCAGTGGCCCAATATTGAATCGCGCTCAACATCCCCATCATTTCTTCCTTGCCGACCTTCATGGGCCTGCACACGGCTCCTTCCCATGGACTGCTGTTGTAAAGAGCGGCATCGATCAGATCCTTCCGGCCCAGCAACACGCCGGCACATTGCGGGCCGCAAAGACCTTTGCCGCCGCTGAAACAGTACATATCCACGCCTAACTTTGCGTAGTGCGTGAAGTTAGAAAAGGGGGGAATGCGGTCCGCGAGGTCCACCAGGATGGGTACACCCGCGGGCTTGGTGATACTGAGTATCCGCTGAAGGGGTTCGTCGTCCGCCCAATCGGTGTACAACATGGCCGTTTGCGGAGTAATGGCTGCCTGCAACTTCTCCACTGCATCGACAACCACAAGTTTGCCTCCGGCAAGGCGGATGGCGCTGTCGAATGCGCTCCTCCGAGGCATGATGATCACTTCGTTTTTGAGTCCGGTGGTGTCGGGCAGTTGCCACACATGGTTTGGATCCGTCCCGGCAATGCAGCCTGCCGTCGCCGAAGCAATCGCACCAGCCGATCCGGAGGTAATCATTCCGGATTCTGCGCCGGAGAGCTTTGCCAGTTCGCGGCCTACGCCGGCTTGTAGGTCAAACATGTCGACAAAGTAGTGAGACGCATCTTCAACAGCTTGCCGCGTCGCCGGTATTTCCAGCGAGCCGCAAAGGTAGGTCCAGGTGCCGCGCGCGTTGATCAGCGGCTTGACACCAATGCGCGTATAGATGTTGTCGGTGTAGGACCTCTTGACAGTGGAGGCCACAGCATTGGACACGGCGGCGGCGACGCTGCGCGTGCCAATGGTGGCAAACAGAGGAGCCGCGGCCAGCAATTTCATGAACGATCGCCGGTCGTTCAGGCCGTTTTGACGTTCAAATTCGGGTACCATATGCCGTTGTCCTGCCCATCCGCAGCCTGGTGGATGAACCGTGGGTTGCTGCGCATTTGCGGGCAGCCCACAGTTCGAACCTACCGGCCAAAACAGTTTTTAGAAGAAATACTTTGCCACGAATTGAAACTCGCGGTTATCCAGGGTTGTTGACGAGATTGTCCCGAAGGAGCCCGATGACTGGTTAGCATTGGGAGCGCCAAACTGGGGATGATTGAAGGCGTTGAAGGCCTGGATTTGAAGACTCAGCTTCTGCGATTCAGCATACGGCATGGTGAAGACTCGTTTGAGTTCCAACTCGAGGGGACTGTTCGCCGGCGCCACCACCCATGACGGGTTGCGCGGTGCGTTGCCGAAATGTCCGATGGCTTCAGTGAATCTGGCGGTATTGAACCACTCATTGATGGACCTGTGGGGAACACCATTCGGCTGGCCGGAAACAAGATCCGGATATTCGAAGTTATTGCCGTTATTCTGGCCGTCGTCACTCTGAGAGACGAATTGCGGACTGCCGGAATAATACTGGGAGATCCCGGCAACGCCCCATCCATTAAGGATGCCCCGCGCTATCGCGTTTCTGTCATCTTTCAGTTTGGGAAGGTCGTATAGAACGGCGACCGTCAGGTTATTACGCTGTTCGTTCAGCCCGTTTGCCCATACTTTCTGGAAAGGATTCTGGGTCTCATTTCGCTGTTGGTTTGTGCCGCCGCCTTGATCATCCCGTAAGGAAGAGAGGGCATACGACGCGGTTACGTCGAGACCGTGCGAGAGCCGATGTTGAAAGTGAACCAGGAAGCCCTCGTAAATCGAGGCTCCATGATTGTCGAGCACGCGCATCTGGCCAAAAGCAGGATAGGGACGATTCGCCTGAACGTTTCCGCCGGGGGCCTGTGGTGGACCGACATTGAAATTTAGCAGAGACGTGTCTTCTTTGCTTCCCTTCACCCCAATGTAGGAGAGGTCAAGCACGCTGTTCCCGAACTGCTTGGAGACAGTCAGATTCCACGTCTGCAAGTAAAGATCGGGATGCTGGCGGCCGGGCGGTATCGACACGATATTCGCGACGGACGCGGCGAGGGACGGCGAGACTGGATTCGCCAGTGTAGACGTGGGAGCGTTGGCCGGAGTGCAGTAACCGCAGTTGCCGTTGAACAGACTAAAGCTCGGGTCATCCGGCGGGTTGAGCTGCAGGATATTGATGTTATCGAACTGCCCCGCGTAGTAACTGATCCCATAGCCTCCGCGCACCACCATCTGATGCGGCAGGCTATAGGCGAACCCCAGACGGGGCCCGAAGTCCTTGCCCGTGATGTGCCATATCGGGCTGTAGTTAAGGAGGGGCACCAACTGTATAGGGTTGACGGTCCAGTCGATCGTCTCGGAGGTGTTGAGAGAATTCGTCGGGGCCGGGTAGAGGGAGTAGTTCAGCCCCGTGTTCACGGTAAGTTTGGGTGTCACCTTCCAGTTGTGCTGTACGTAAAAAAACATGCGCCATTGATGGGCATTGGTGACAGGAATGCCCTCTGGCGTGATGACTTGGGAGGGAATGCCGAGGATAAGGTCCGCGCCGTCGAAGCCGCCTTCGTTGGCGGGCGCATTGGGGCCGTTGTTGGCGGTTTCGGATCCATTGAAGGTGATTTGCCCGTAGGGTGTGTTGCTGGTGTCGGCATTGTCTTGAACACGGCGGACGTCTCCGCCGAAGATCACTGTATGCGTGCCGTGCGTCCAGGTCACATTATCCACAAGCTGGTAGGTTTTGCCTTGATCCAGTCCGACTCCAAAGGTGCTGCCCACTCCAATCAATTCGTTGCTCGATATAACTGGAAAACCTTGCTCGGACGCGGGAAAGGCCTGCCCGTTGGGCTGCACGAAGCCGTTGATGCCGATGGAAGCAGGCGTGAAATCGCTGTTGGCGTAGGTGGTAAACAGCTTCTGGTTTTCGAAATCGATCCCCAGGCGAAGTTCATTGATGAGCCTGGGCGAGACGGTGTGAACATACTGCAGACCGGCGTTGTAACCGGGTAGAGTCGCATTATCGTTGAAGTTGGGATTGCCCTCGGAGATAAAATTGGTTCGACTCGCGTACAGGAAATGAACCGCAAGCTGATCGCTCGCGCTCAAATGGTGATCGATGCGCCCGATGACCTGGTTGGTGACCTGACTGCCCCCCGTGAAAAAGGCATAGTTGAAGCCGCCCTGGTTGGTATTGGGCAAGGGGATGTATTTTTTCGCGATCGCCTGCGCCACCGGATCGACGGGTATCTGATTGTTCAGGTACGGCAGGCCTGTAGTCGGGCTCACCAGTTGGGTGCTGGGCAGTAGAGCCGAGAAGTCGCCGTTCTCCTCCTGCGGCGTGAGAACATTCGACAGCCCTGCAGTATCCTCGTTGGAGCGAATCCCTTCGTAGCTTATGAAAAAGAAGGTGCGGTTGGGGATAATCGGACCGCCCACCGTCCCGCCGAACTGATTCTGCCGATACACCTGCTTGGGCGCAGGTGCGGGTATAAAGTAGTTGCGCGCATCCAAGGCCGTGTTGCGAAAATACTCGAACACATCTCCGTGAAAATTGTTGGTGCCGGATTTGAGTTGAATGTTCGTGATGTCCCCGGCCGCGCCCACGTTTTGCGCTTCGGCGTTTGCGCTAATCACTTCAAATTCCTGTATGGCATCGGTGGAGGGATACAGGTTCACGTACGCGTGCCGGTTGCCAACCAGGGTGACCCCGTCCACATTGACCTGTCCCCACTCCAGTTGTTCGCTGTACGACTGAACGCTGGCGCCATCCTCCGTGGAGGTGTGGTTATCCGGCGAGTAAGCAGTCGTGCCGGGCGTAAGAATGGCGAGGTCCTCAAATTTGCGCCCATTCAGCGGAAGGTTCTGCACCTGGTTCTCGCCGACAACGTTGCCCAGAGAGGAAGCTTCGGTCTGCAGCAAGGGCGGCGCTGCTTCCACGGTCACCTGCTCCGTAGCCGCCCCAACCTGCACTTGGAAGTTAACCCTTGCCTCCTGGCTGAGCTGCAGCTCAATTCCTTGCTGCCGGGTGGTGGTGAACCCCTTGGCCGTGATCGCAACGTTATACGTGCCGGGAGGCAGGTAGTTGACGGTGTATTCGCCCGTAGACGCGGTTACCACCGTTTTTTCGATCCCGGTGGCCACGGACGTGACGGTCACTGTGGCCCCCGCAACGACTGCTCCGGAGTGGTCAGTGACGATGCCGACGATCGCCGTATCGACGGTCTGTGCATGCAAGGGCAGGTAGAGAGTGACCAGAGTGAGAAAGAAAAGAATGGAACTCAGTCTGCGCATAGCGGGTCTCCATGGAAAGCAAAACGGTTGGAACGCACGATATGGTTCTTGACTCTTCGTATGCATGCGGAAACGCATGGGCCCAGGTGTAGTTCGTTTTCCCCTGGCTGGAAGGGGGTCGAGGTCGCTACTTTATTTCAGACAGAAAGAAAGAATGAACTGAATTGTACATTCGTTTGGAGTGCTGTCAAATACGAAATAGTGCGTAACGTTTTACCGTTTGCCAAAAGGGGCCATGGAAGAGAGTGGGGCTTCGCCCATTTCGGGAACTGAGAAATTTTCTCGACGCGGAAGGAATCCGCAATCGGGCGCACGCATGACGTGGCGTGCCCTGAGCTGAGCGCCGGTATGCCGATGTGTCTGCGCTACAAATCATTTGGCGCAAGACGCTAAAAGTTACCTTATACTTGCCGCTTGACCATCGGCGATCTTTAAACAGTGGGCGCAGTCCATTGATCCTTCAGTGAGTCTTCTTTTGAAATCCGGCGACAAGGGTGTGAGGTTGAAATGAGAGCCAGGTTCGTAGCTTCGTTGTTCGTTCTCTGTTTGTCGGTCACCGCGGCTCACTCCCAGGGAACCGTACCCACCTTTGTCCACTCTGTGGGTGGGAACTCCTACACGCTTCTTGGTCAAGATCCAGGGAAGGGCGGCACGGCTACCATTCCCACGGTGCTGGCGCCTGTCAGTCTTTCGTTTGAAGCAAAGAAGGTGGCGGGAAAGCCTTTTGTCATGGATGCAAAGCAGGACGTGTCGAGCGTACTGGGCTCGCCTATCTTTTCGAACTTTGCCTCGCCGCAAGGCGGCAATACTCAATATGCCGATGCGATGTTGCGCGCGACATTCCCCGGGGCTGAGAGCTGGCACACGCTGTTGGGCAAGCCGGAGGTAAAACCGGTGACCATCACGGTCCCGGTCGGTTACGGTTACGTCCTCACTTCGCAGAAGTCGGGCCGCTCCTTCGCGGTCGTCGACGTTGAGTTCTTACAGAAAGAACTTTTTAAGAAGCTCCCCAGGCAGCCGGGCAAGTTGGTGATTGCCATGACGCACAACACCACCTACTACAGTGACGGAGATGCGACAGAGTGTTGCTCGTGGGGAACCCACGGAGTCGACGCGTCGACAGGGAACAGTTTTGTGCTCAGCTCGTATCTGCGCGATGCGCCCTCGGTGGTGGAAGACAACGACGTGCAGCCGCTTACCCAGCAACTGGCGGAGTTCATCAACGACCCTTTACATGACCCGTTGTTTCATGGCGGCTATCGCGGTGTGTTTCCGGGCAATCGCGTCCCGCCATGGAAACGTGTCGCCGGAGTCGATGGAGGGGACCAGGGACCCTGTGGAGGCACCACGGTGGCTACGCAGTACTTCCTGCTGGAGCCGACCAACACGAACCCGAAAAACAATATTCCGGCTTCGAAAGCTTTCGTCGCCGAAGCAGGCGGAGCTAGCTGGCATCTGCAGAATGCTGCTCTGCTGCCCTGGTACGCCGGCACTTCGGATGGTTTGGGCAGCACTTACAGCTTTCCGGACGGGCAGGTGTTGACCACGGCGGCGGAGCGTTGCGCGTCCCAGTCAGCGAAGTCTTCCTCGTCGGCTGGGGCGAGTCAGAACGATCCTCCGGTTCCTACGATCGCGCCGGCCCCGCGGCGTGAGGCTTCCAATGGACACCAACTCATCGGCTACTGGGTGGGATATGGCGACGCAGGGGAAACCTTTCCACTGCACGAATTGTCGCCTCAGTGGGATGTCGTGATTGTGGCATTTGCCACGCCGGCCAAAAATGCGCCTGAGGGCACGATGCAATTCCATAGTCCTCGGGGACTTGACCCGGCACAGTTCAAGGCCGATATTGCCAGCTTGAAGAAGCAGGGGAAAAAGGTCCTGATATCGCTCGGCGGCGGTGGAGAAAATTTCACTCTGGCGGATCCAAAACGCGTTCCCGCTTACATTTCTACCGTGACCCAGATCGTTGCGGAGTATGGCTTCGACGGTGTCGATATCGACTTTGAAAGTCCTTCGCTCTCCGTCGCCCCGGGAGATGCAGACTTCCGGCATCCCACGACACCCTCGATTGTGAATCTGATCTCGGCCTTGCGCCAACTGCACGATCACTTCGGCCCGGATTTCATGATCAGCCTGGTGCCTGAAGGTACGCAGATACCCGGAGGGTATCCGAGTTACGGCGGGCAGTTTGGTTCTTATCTGGCGATCACCTTTGCTATTCGCGATATTCTTTCGTTCATCGATGTGCAGAGCTATAACACGCCGCCGCTCCAGGGGCTGGATGGCGAGATCTATCAGCCGGGCACGGTGGATTACCACGCCGCGATGACGGAGCTGCTGTTACATGGGTTCAACGTGGGCGGCGATGCGAAGCAGTTTTTCCCTCCGCTTCCGCCGCAGAAGGTGGCTATCGGGTTTCTTACCGGAGATGCTACGCCGCCGGTGCTGAGCGCGGCGGTCGATTACATCCTTACCGGTACGGCGCCGGCCGGCGCGACTTATAAATTACAACAGAGCGCGGGCTATCCAGAGATGCTCGGCGCCATGTTCTGGAACATCAATGACGACCGGCACGCGAATTACAACTTCTCCGATGTGCTTGGCCCGCAACTGCATGCCTATCCGGCTGCGAAGTAGGGCTTAGACGAAGCCATCCGTGTGATGGCGGCACGGCTTTGTTGTGCGGTGGCTGGGGAACGGAGCAAACCTGCGGGCGCCCCATCCCCCCGGATTTCCCGTCGAGTTCAGCGAGCCAGATGTCCTTCATGCGGCTTTCCTTTGAAGAAAGCCGCACACGCTGCTGTGTCCAGCTTAGCGTGCGGGAAATCCGGGGTCCTTGACGGTGCTTTTCCGGCAAGGGTGGGTAGCAACAAATCTCCACGTACACTGTCTTGGTAACCCACCCTTCGCGAAAAACGCGAAGGATGATTGCATGACAGCGTCGGCTCCTTCGACCTGAGTAGACTGGTTGCTGCTAACGACCGGAAGCTCGGGAGGAAAGGAGCCGAGCATGATGATTATAGGCTGTGATTTTCATCCGCGGTTTCAACAGATCTCCTATTTGCTTGAGGAAACAGGAGAGTGTGGGCAGCGGCGCTTGATGCACACGGCGGAGGCGGTAAAGTACTACCGCTCGCTGTGCGGCACCAGGATGCGAGTTGGCATCGAGGCCACCGGGAGCTATGGCTGGTTTCGACGCTTGATGAGTGAGCTGGGCTATGAACTTCTAGTGGGAGATGCGACCCAGATTCGCGCCTCGAACCCGCGCCGGCAGAAGACCGACAAGCGGGATGCGGAGCATATTCTGCGTTTGTTGATGGAGGATCGTTTCCCTGCCATCTGGCAGCCGCCGGCAGAGAACGAACAGCTGCGGCAACTGCTGTTGCATCGCTGCCGCCTGGTCAGGTTGCGCACGCGGGTGACCAACCAGTTGGACGGGATGGCCAAGAACGAAGGGCTGATCATTCCAGGCCGATGGAGCGGAAAACGCCGCCAGGCCATTGAAGCCTTACCGCTGCCGGGCTGGTATGGCGAGCGGCGCAAGGATCTGCTGGCTCTGCTGGACCGGGTTGAGGAACGGATTGCGCCCTTGAACAAGGCGGTAAGCCAGGCTGCGGCCTCCAACGCCGAGGCTTGTCTGCTGATGACGCATCCGGGCGTGGGTCCGGTGGTTTCACTGGCCTACGTGCTGACGATCGGCAACTGGCAGAGGTTTCCGCGCGGCAAGCAGGTGGGCAGTTATCTGGGGCTGATTCCGTCTGAGGATTCCAGCTCCGACAAGCGCCGTCTGGGACACATCTCCAAGCAGGGCAACACGCTGCTGCGCTGGTTGCTGGTGGAGGCGGCGAGCACCGCGCAGAGGTACGACGCGAGCTGGCATCGGCAGTATGTGCGCCTGTCGATGGAGAAGCATCATGGCGTGGCGAAGGTAGCCATCGCGCACAAGCTGGCAGTTAGGTTGTATTGGATGTTGCGCTCCGGGCAAGATTATCAGCACGTCAGGGAGCGCGGTTCACATGCGAGGCAGTCCGAGTGCCCCATTGGTCTCAGCAAGAGACCGGTCGAATGATTGGACGCCTCGACTCTTTCTGCGAGGAAAGAGTTTGAACAGGAAATCATGGTGCAGTACCGGACCGAATACATGGCTGATGGAACCTGATGGTTCTATCGAAGGTGATTGAATCAACGTGCGAGCTCGGGTCGTTTAGCAATGAAGGACGGTTTTCCAATTATGGTTCGAATCTCGGAAAGTACGTCCGCGATTCGAACCAAGCTCAATGGTCGGAGTGATCGGAGCGGGGGTCAAGGGTCAAGATGAACGCCTAAGTACGGCGCCCTTGACCCCGCACCGATCACAACGGGAGATTCTGTGCCTTTCTCCCTTGACAGGAGTGCAGGCTGTCATACATGGGGCACCCGCAGGTTGGTTGCACTCCCCGCCAGGCGATATCGAGTCGCGTTTCTCTGTGGTTCTCAACAGTGTGAGAAATGCAGGCTACAGCATTTTCATGCTGGTGTTTACAGAGCAACGACTCCCATGGCGGCTTTTCCTCAAGAACCGGGGTCCCCGGCAAGCTTGCTTGCTGGGGTGGAAGAACCGGGGTCCCCGGCAAGCTTGCTTGCTGGGGTGGAAGAACCGGGGTCCCCGGCAAGCTTGCTTGCTGGGGTGGAAGAACCGGGGTCCCCGGCAAGCTTGCTTGCTGGGGTGGAAGAAAAGCCTCACTTCGCCACACCCTCCTGTGCAGAAGTGAAAATGCTCTAGTGACACCGCGAAAGTGAGAGAATGGCTCATTCGTTGGAACAGGAGAACCAATACATGAAGATGCGGTATTCGCAGATGGCTAAACGAGGGCTGTTGTTGGCCGGAATCGTAACAGGGCTCAGCGCAGGGAGCGCGTTCGCTCAGAACCAGGCCATTGGCTTTGCACCCGGCAATCCGTTCAGCAACGCCTTTGTTGCCGGCAACACGCTCTATGTCGCCGGCCAGCAGGGACCGGATGAGCAGGGCAAAGTGGTCGGGACAGACATCACATTACAGACAACCAACGCGATCGGAGAAATCAAGAAGATTGTCGAGGGTGCTGGATTCAAAATGACCGACGTGGTTTCGGTGACGGTCTATGTGACCAGCCTCGACGATGTTCCAAAAATGAATGAGGTTTACAAAAAACTCATGCCCGATCCGAAGCCGGCACGGGCAACAGTCCAGGTTGCTGGGTTGATCGGCGGCGCCAAGATTGAAATTTCGGCGATCGCGGTCAAGCACTAGGCTCACGGGCGGAGAGGGAACACCGAAGGCGCTGGTCTTGTGGTGTTCCCCCTGCTCTGCGGATCATGCTGCAATACGGGTTGCGGAAGAAGTCGTTACACATTCCAAGCCCTCGCGCGGAAACGGCTGCTAACGAAGGGCATTAGGTCCTGAGGTATGTTCTTTCTTCTTGGGCAAAGTGGCAAGTCTATGAAGAACGTACCTCAGGGGCTTAAAGCCCTTTATGATGGGGGACATATTGGCACGGCCTAAAGGCCGTGCCCTACCTGTTTGTTTGTGCCCAAAATCTTCGCTGGTCTGCGAACGTAGGGCATGGCCTATCTCGCCACCGCGAGCATTAGGCCCTGAGGTATGTTTCCGTCGGCCTGCCGGGTGACCTGAAGAGAGAGAGAGAAAGAGTACATTTTCCCCTTGTTTCCCGATAGAGAATCTAAAGCCGCTCGCTGCGGTGAGGTAGTCCATAGTCTTTAAAGAAGTGAGTTTTTCCGCAGCCTGCAATATTCCTTACAACTTATCCTTTCCCATCAAACGTACAGGGCAAATTGGTTTGTCTAAACAGTTGTGCGCGTGTTATTCCCTGAAGGGGTCGTGACGGGTCTCTTCGGTGGCCCGTACGATCGCGACGGATCCATGCGGTAAACATGCGGTGAAATAAAAAAGGGGATACAAACATGAAGCATCTTTGGATTACGGCAGCCCTGCTGATGGGTCTCTGTAGCGCCTGTGGCCAGGCAAGCCCACCGGAGACAGCAACCGGCAAGATTGGCGGTGCGATGCTGACAATTAAGTACAGTGCGCCGTCCGTGCGCGGACGACAGATCTTTGGCCAGGGCGGCCAACTCACGGGCGATCCCACTGCACCCATCTGGCGCGCCGGAGCCAACGCCGCAACCGGGCTGCATACGACCGCGGATCTAAATATCGCGGGTCTGACCGTGCCTCAGGGGGACTACACCCTTTATGTGAACATAAAAGATCCCGATGCATGGGAGCTCGTCATTAACAAGCAGACGGGCCAGTGGGGTACCAAATACGACGCCTCGATGGATCTTGGCCGGGTCAAGATGGAGATGAGCAAGCCTCCCACGCTGGTTGAAATGTTGAAATACACGATCAGCAGCCAGGGGGGCAACAAAGGCTCAATCGAACTTGCCTGGGAAAAACACGTCGCTTCGGTGGCGGTGACCGCCAAATAGCTCCGCGGAAAATGTTACTGAAGAGGGAACATGCGGGCGGGGACGAGCAGGCCGGCGAGCCTCGTTCCTGACCGCGAAGGCAAAACTTTCTATAATCAGGTTATGCGTCGAAGCTGGTTACTTTGGTTTTTGCTGCTGTCTCTTGCGATTCGGCCGGCACTCGCGGAAGGCGGTGCTGCGTTTGACCTGGACGGTCCTCGGATCGATGTAAGGGTTTTGCGCGGCGGCAAGACGCTGCCTATCGGTTCGGTCGCCACGCTCACAGCAGGCGATCGCTTGTGGGTCCACCCCGATATAGCGGAGAATGCCGGCTCCCGCTACGTCCTGGTCGTAGCCTTTCTTCGCGGTTCCGTCGATCCGCCTCCCGACCATTGGTTCACCAAGGCGGAGACCTGGAACAAGAAGGTTCACCAGGAAGGGATTTTTGTCACTGTGCCTGAAGGGGCACAGCAGGCGGTCCTGTTTCTCGCGCCGGAAACCGGTGGAGACTTCAGCACCCTGCGCAATGCTGTGCGCGGCCGGCCCGGAGCGTTTGTTCGCGCAGCCCAGGATCTGCACCAGGCCAGTCTCGATCGCGCGAGATTGGATACTTACATCGCGTCTGTGAAGACGGCCGATGCGGATGACCCCAAGGTGGTGGAAGGCCAGACAAAGCTTCTTGCACGCAGCCTCAATATCAAGGTCGATCAGCAATGTTTTGACAAGCCTACGGAGCAGCAGGCGCCCTGCCTGGTGCAGAATCCCGAAAGCCTGGTGCTCGACAATGGCCGCAGCGCAAGCCTGGTAAAGCAGGTCACCTCAGGAGCGGAGGGTGACTTGCTGTCGCAAGTGTCGTTCACGGCACAGGCTGGCGGTGGCTTCTATAGCGTGTACGTCGGCACCGTTCTCGACATGGTGCGCATTCTCGATAGTTTCCATACTGCGGAGTACCAGTACTTGCCGGCACTGGCGGTGCCGAAGAACGATACTCTGATGCTCAAGCTGAATACTCCGCCTTCCTTTCATAAGCCGCAGTCGGTACTCGTGGCTGCGCTGCCTCCGGTGCGGCCGGCAGAATTGCCTGTGATGCGCGCGGTGAACCCGAAAGATACTCTATGCGCACAGACCAGGCCGTTGGTGTTGCCGGTGATAGGGGCTCCCTACGTGTTCGCTACCAGCTATGGTCACGACTTCGTTCTGCGGGTGCAGAACAAGGCGGGGCAAAGTGTCGATATTCCCGCGGTCGCCGATCCGCTGCAGGGCGGCTTCGTGGTGGATGCAAAGGCAATCGAAGCGCAGAATTTGCCGGCAAATACCACCGGAACATTACGTGGTTACTGGGGATTTGATCCCCTGGAAGGCCCGGCGTTCAAGTTGGCGAGCGCACATGCCCAACAGTGGACCCTGGCTCCTACTGACCAGCACGCGCTGATTGTGGGCCGCAAGGACACGGTGCACCTGGAGGCCGCGGCGGATGCCGTTTGCGTCAGTGGAGTCGCCGTAAAGGACGCGGAAGGCAGGACCCTCGACGCAAGCTGGAAGGCTGTATCGGCGTCCGAGATTGAAGTGGAGATGCCGCTAGATAGCGAGAGAGCGGGTCCGCTAAGTCTCGAGGTCAAGCAGGCCGGCCTGGAAAAGCAGGACAAGGTGACCCTGCACACTTATTCTGAACCAGCCAAGCTCGACGGATTCAAACTGTACGCGGGAGACGCCCAGGGTGTGCTGACAGGCACGCGCCTCGATGAAGTCGCGACCATGGCGGCAAATAATGTCGTCTTTTCGCCCGCGGCCGCGCTCACCCATCATGGCAAGGTGGATTCACTGCTGTTGGCTGCGCCGGCATCCGCATCTTCGAGCTTTCAAGCGGAGCAGAACGTAACGGTGAAGGTGACGTTGAAGGATGGCCGCGTGCTTGATCTGGAGTCGACCGTGCTAACGGCCCGGCCGAACGTCAAGTTGATCAACAAGAGCATTCATCTAGATGGTCCGGCGCAGACGGCGCAGGCGGTGCAGTTGGGCAGTCAGGACGAATTGCCGGCTCGTGCGCAGTTGAGCTTCTTTGTGCAAGCGGTGACGCCTGGCGTCTTTCCGCGAAATCAGAGCATTGAAGTGGCGGGCAGCGAGAGCGGATTCTCGAAGGTGTTGCATGTTGGCGAAGACGGTATTGTGCTGCAGGATAGCAAGACAGCACTCGTGACGCTCGATCCCGCCAAGGCATTTGGCGGCTCGGCATTTGGACCCTTGCGCTTTCGACCGGTGAGCGGGGAGGGCATAGAGGGAGATTGGCAGCCGCTGGCCACGTTGGTACGCGTGCCGGTGTTGAAAGAGCTGAAGTGCGCGACCGGTGCGCCGCTCTGCACGCTCGTGGGAACAAACCTGTTTCTGCTCGACCAGGTTGGTACGGATCCTCAGTTTGCAAATGCGGTCACCGTGCCGGAGGGCTTTGGTGAAAGCACGCTTACTGTGCCGCGTCCCAATGGAAGTCTCTACTTCAAACTACGCGACGATCCAGCGATCGTTAGCACGGCAGTATTGCCCGTAACTGTTGACCCGGCGCAATCCGCTTCTGCTGTTGTTCCTGTAGTTGCTGAGCCAAAGCGGGCTCAACCAGCCGCAACAGCCGCCGACAAGTCCGCTGAGCCTCAGGCAGCCAACCAGGCACCAACACACTAACCTGCATTATGTGGAATCAGGGCAACTGGCAAGTATTTTCCGCTGGCCCGCCACCGGCGCACTCCCAGCGTGAGGAGAGATCACCGTCAAGGAAGTATTTGCCTCATTTTTTTTGATCAGTGGATTGTCTCTGAGTTGCCGACGACTCGGAAGTAAAGAGGAAACTTGCCTTGTCATTGTCTATATGACCTGAAGTTGCTCGAGTATCCAGCTTCCGAACTACTACTGGCCATTCCTATGCTCACGACTCGAACTACATCTACTCCAGGCGCAACGCACTCGTAGGATTCACGCTCGCTGCACGTCCTGCAGGCACCGCGCTCGCTAGCAGAGCTACAAGAGCAACACCAAGAATCGCGAATAAGTAGCTCTCAAGATCGAGCGGTTTCATTCCGTACAACGAACTCTCCAGTCCCTTGCCAGCCGCCATAGCGAGCGGCACACCAATTATAACGCCTGTCGCACACAACAGCAGGCTTCCGCGCAGCACCATCCACACCACCTGCGAACGCTTCGCACCTAGCGCCATGCGCACCCCGATCTCCGCAGTGCGACGGTTTACGCGGTATGCAAGCGTTCCGTAGAGCCCTGTCGCAATAAGCACCACAGCCAGCACACCGAAGCAGCCGGCGAGACGGGCGAAGAGAGCCTGCTGCGCGATGGACTGCTCGAAGACCGCGCTCTGCGTCATCGGCGCCAGCAGAGGCATGTCGGGATCGATCTGGGCGATGACCTTGCGCACGGTCGGCAGCATCGCCATGGGATCGCCGGGCACACGCATCTCGATGTCGAGTTGACTCACCGCACCACCCTGCGTAAACACCGTCCAGAGCATCGGCATCGCCTCTTCGGTGATGCTGGTGTACTTGTGGTCTTTCACCACGCCCACGATGAGGATCGGATGGCCGCCTTTCGAGTTGGTGAGCACGTGGCCTACCGCATTCAAGGTTCCGACATACTTCTTCGCGAAGGTCTCATTCACGATCAACACCTCTGGGGCGGACGTGGAGTCGGCATCGGAGAAGTCTCTTCCCTGCACGAGCGGGACACCCATGGTGCGAAAGTAGTCCGCGCCTACGGTGTTCTTTCGAAAGTTTGCCTGCCCCGGTTCAACCCCATTCGGCTTGTGCCCGTCCACTGTGACACCCGCGTTGTTGCTGGACCATCCGGAGCCGGGCCGACTGCTCGCCATCGAGACGCTCTCCACACCGGGGATCGTCCGGAGCCTCTGCTGCAGCGCAACGAAGAAGGTGATACTTTCTTCCTTCGTATGCGCGTGCTGCGGATGCACACCGAAGACAAGCAGGCCCTGTGGCTTCTGGCCGAGGGGTGTCTTCAAAAGGTTGCGCAAGGTCCCGAGGAGCAGCCCCGCGCCCACCAGCAACACCACGCACAGGGCGATCTGCGTAACGATGACCGCATTGCCGGCACGCACCTGCTGCGAGCTGGACTGGGATACTGTCGCGGAGCTGCGGAGCACGAGCTCCGGGCCACTCGACATGGCAGACCGCAATGGGGCGAGCCCAAACACCAGCGCCAGCAGTAAGAGCACGCCTAGTGTGAACCCCAAAACCACTCCATCCGGCTGCAGGTTCGATTGAATCTGCGCCCATGATCCGAGGGCACGCGTTGCGCCCACTGCGAAGAACCACGCTGCGGAACCACCGAGTGCGACGAGCAAGAAGCTTTCGGTAAGGAGCTGCCGGGCGATCTCCCTACGGCCTGCGCCGAGCGCGAGTCGGACGCTGAACTCTCGCTGCCTGCTGGCGTTGCGCGCGATGAGCAGCATCACGACGTTGCTCATCGCGATCAGCAGGACCAGGCCTACCATCGTCATCAGCATCGTCAACGCCCGGGCGAAGGAGCCATCCTGACTGTCGAACTGCTTGGCCTCATTGAACGAAAGCCGGTACGTCTCGTCGCCCGCGCGCTTCTGTGCAACGCCGGTGTACGCTGCCCGTTCAAAGAGGCCCTGCGCCTTCGCCAACGCCTGTTCCCGGCTGACGCCCGGCGCCGTGCGGACCATCAGCTTCATGCACCAGAACTTTTGCTCGGTCAGGTACATGCCATCCTCTGCCGGACTCCCCCACGCATTGAACTCGGGCCTGCTCTGCAGGGGAATCCAGAGGTCCAGCGGCAGCTTTCCTTCGGTGCCTTCGAATCCCTTCGCGGCGACGCCCACGATGGTGAACGGAATCGACTTGATATAAAGCGTCTTTCCGAGCACGTCGCGGCTGTGCGCATAGTGCGTGGCCCAGAAGCTCTCGCTGATGACGACGACGGGAGTGTGGTCGTCCTCATCCTTCTCGACAAAGCCGCGGCCAAGCTCCGTGCCGACGCCCAGCCCGCGGAAGTAGTTGCCGCTGACCATGTCGCCCGCGGCCTCCTCCGGCATGGTGCCGACGCGTACCGGGGCCTTGCCGCTGGTGGACATGGGGATGAAGGTCATGACCTCCTGCAGGCCGCCTTGCTCGCGTAAGGCTCGATAGACAGGGTATGAGAAGGAGGTGTTCGAGTCGCCTGTCTGCGAGGCACCGTCCGGGTATCCCGTTGTGTGCACATAGAAGACGCGCGAGGCGTCCTCGACAGGCAGCATCTTCATCAGCACCGCATGCATCACGCTGAAGACGGCTGTATTAGCACCCACGCCCAACGCAAGGGTCAGCACACACACGATGGTGAACACCGGCGTCTTCGCCAACTGCCGCACACCGTACCGTACATCCCGCCACACATTCGCAAAGAACATCGTTGTCCTCGATTCCCTCTGTCGCTGTTTCAGCAAAGTCGTATTGCCAAACTGTCGCCGTGCCGCTCGCGCCGCTTCCCGCGCGCTCATGCCCTCGCGCTCATACTTCTGCGCGAGCATTTCCAGATGCGTACTCATCTCTTCGTCGAAGGCACTGTCGGCTCGTCTCTGCGCAAAGAGTGCCTTCAGCTTTGCCATGAATGTCAGCACGCGGTCAGACATGACTAAGCCTTTGCCTCGAGCGCCAGCACGCGGCCAATCACCGCTGCAATGCGCTCCCAGTTCTCTGTCTCGACGGCGAGCTGCTTCATCCCGCGCTTGGTGATGCTGTAGAACCGGGCGCGCCGATTGTTCTCGGAGACACCCCACTCGCTGGCGATCCAGCTCTTCTGCTGCAGCCGCAGGAGCGATGTATAGACGGTGCCCTCATTCAACGTCAGCACGTCTTCGCTCAACTGCTCGATGCGCCGTGCAATCCCAAAGCCATGCAGCGGGCCTAACGCCTGCAGCGTCTTGAGGATCATAAGATCCAGCGTCCCCTGTAAAACCTCAGATTTGTCCGTTGCCATGTCTACTCCTTTGGATACTGCAAAGAAGCTATCACTTTCTCCTTTGGAATGTCCACAGAAGAGCTTTACGCAACGCTTTGTCGAATTGTTCCGTGCTTTTGCAGTTTCTCAATGGCAGAGCGATTCCATGAGATGATGAACGCCATTTGAAATTCGCAATTAGTAACCCGGATCATATGGTCCAAATCAATCCACGGCTCCGGCTACCAGTTCCTCTTGGTCACGGGCTTGTCGGATCAATCCAACCGGTTACAAGTGATCCGATGATGTTGTTCGCGATGGTCTCAAGGCCGTAATCTGCACGAGGTCGCTGCCAATCTGTCTCTGGGTCGGACCAGCAGGCGTCGGTATGTCTGTCAGCTTCAGCAAGAGCTTTTCGTAGGCAGCAACACCGTCCTCCACGGCGGCCTCTTCCGCCTCGCCGAGTGGAATCTCCTGAAGCAGGCGCAGCAGGTTCGCCTTGCCTTCGAGCAGAAGGGCGGCTGAAGACTGCTTGGGCATGTAGAAGTCGCACTTGGCGCAGGCCATGCGATGCGGGCACTGCTCGAAGAAATCGTAGGTGCAGTAGCCGTGCCCAAGATCGTAAAACTTCCATGGATCTGCTGGAGCAATCCCGGTACGAACGGCATCCTGGTCGATGAGGACTTCAATCGCCCGGAGGTTACGCGCGAAATAGCCTGCGTCGGCATAAGATTTCGCCAGCTTTAGCGGAGTGATCTTTGCGTAGTGCTGGGTTGCAGAGGGACTTGCATGGCCCAACCACTCCTGCAGTTCAAAGAGCGTCATCGGCTCTTTTGCGTTGAAAAGCTGAGACGCAATGGTCGACCGCGCCCGGCGTGTGGTGATGTTGCCTCGAACGTCGGCGAGCGGAACGCCAGCCTTCCTACACAACGCGGGAATTATGGTCCGGTTGAGATAGTGCTTGCCAACTGTTGTGTTGCGAATCAGAAAGAGGAATGAAACGACCTCGCCAGTCTTCCAATCGGAGAGCTTGTTGCCTTGCGGTCGGACCTTCTCCCATGCAGCGATGGCTTCACCAACGAGGCGGTCTACGGGCTTGGTGAATGCCGTTCCGGTCTTGTTTACGGGAACATCAAGGAGGCAGACAGCATCGCCTGGAAGAAGTTCTCCGGTACCTGGGACCGTAGCGTCTTCCCGTTGCCAGCGAATACAGCCTAACCGCAAACGGATGATTTCGTTGTTGCGAAGGCCCGCCAACAGCCAGGTAACGACGAGTGCCCGGCACATCTCGATCGGATAGGCGCCGTGGTGCAGGCCAGAAGGTCGCGTGGGACCTTTATAGGGAAGATCTTCCTCAGTGATGTTCAGGCCGGCCCAAACGAGCTTGGCCCAGATATCGTCCGCTATAACGCGTGGGTTCGGTCCGATGAGGCCGACCAGACTCCTGGGCGCGGTCAGGTGACGCATGGGGTCGAACCTACGGGGGATCAGCTCCCACTCCTGTAGGTCACGAAAGAAAATACGGAGCGCGGCGATGCGGCCTGCCCTTGTACTGGGCGCGAGTATCTTGCCACGGCTCTTCACATGCGCCGGATCGACGCTGCACCAGTCGCCACCGTGCCACTGGCAAACGACAGAGACAACTTCCGTGGCGAGATCACGGTTCCAATCGGCTGGGGAAGTCGCTGTGCGATGCGTATGACCGAGCCATCTTCCGACGTTCAACAGGAAGTAGAAGCTCTGTACTCTGGACCGCTCCGCATACGCGGAACGGTCGAACCATGTGTTGCAGAGCCGCATCCACTCTGCAGGCACACCGCGAGTAAGTGCCGGAGATGATCTATTGCTCAGCACTGGACGCTTGATCTCCATCGCCTCGGGCACTGTGCCCATACTGGCTAATACGCGGGAAAAAGTAACGATGCACCAACTGCCGACATGCCGCGGTCTGCGTGCAATCAGTGCCTCAAGGTGCTCCAGCTTCAACTCGCTTAGGTGCGGAGATCGAATGAACAGGAGCGCTTCGAAGACGGTCCGCATTACCTTCTTGCGTGTGCCGGTCATCCCATAGCCCCACTCGAGGAGCAGTTCTTGCACGCGTTCGGAGATGGTCCTCATATACTCGCGGCCGAATACCTTGCGGGCAAGACACACATAGACGAGGTGATCACTCTTGAGGCGGTGCAGGTCCGAGAAGCCACACAGCAGATAGGCAATCGCCACGATCTGCTGGCGGTCCGATCCCCACCGATCAATCGAGTCGATCCACTCCTCGGATGTCCACGTCCAGAACGCCCGCTTGCGCTCCGCCGTCTCCCGAAGAAAGAACAGCAACACATATCTGCGTTTACCAGTGTTGGTCCCGGCATAGTCCAGAGCATCATTACTCGGCTGGACCAATCGGTCGAGGACCGGGCCGAAATCCATCGTTCTTCCGTAACGATAAAACCGGTACTCCTCCGCGTAGCGGGTTAGCATGTCTGCTTCGGCGATGCCAAGCTCTCCAGCCCGATCGTATCGGTCTACGTCAAGGGGCCATGACCAGGGCCCGTCATCGGCCTTGATCGGGATCTCCTTCACCGGCCCCCACTGTGCACGTGCTGCCTTCTGCACGAGAGCCTTCTTCTCCTCGGCTGTGAGCGTGTCGTTCCATTGGCCGATGTTGTTATGCCACGGCTTGCCATCCTTCCTCATTCGCTTCTTCTTCACTGGGCGGCCTCCGCTAACATTTGTGTGCGATGTGCATGGATCTGTGCCATGCCCGCCGCAAGCTTGAGAGACAAATCACGACCGCTGAGGTGGATATAAAGTAGCGTCGTCTGAACGCTGCGATGGCCTGCAAAGGTGGCGATCTCATGGATGTCCCAACCTGCGCGGGCCAGGTCGGTCAAACAGAGGTGGCGAAGAGTGTGCGTTGAGAAACGCTCAACTCCAGCGCTGCGAGCAAGGTGCAGGATGATCTTGGACCAACTCCATATCGAGATCGGCTCGCCATAGTTCCGGCGGGACTCGGAGAGAAAGAGCGGACCACGCTTCCGGCCCAGCGTTCGCCGATGTTCGAGGTACTGCCTCAGCAACTCGCCGCTTGAAACTGAATATGGAAGAACGCGCTCACGCCGCCCCTTCGTGGTCTCCGCACGCACCCTGAGCATGCGTCTGGAGGGATCGAGGTCACTGCTCTGCAGACAGCAAAGCTCTTCGCGGCGCAGGCCGGCATCGTACGCAAATGCCAGCATCGCTCTGTTGCGGATCGGCTCAAGACGAGCTGCAGTCAAGATAGCCTGCCAGTCTTCCTCGTTCGGAACCCAAGGCAGTTTATGGTGCCTCGCCACCATCCCACGTCCACCGCCGGTCTGTGTCACCGGGCTGTTCGGGCGAGCGCCCTCTTCCATAAGGTATGCGTGGAACAAGCGAACGACGGTCAGGAACTGCTGGATCGTGGCATTCGATATGCCTCGCTGAAAGCTCGCAAGATAGAGTCCCACATCGCCGCGTGTAGCAACCGACGAAGCAATGCAGCGCGAGTCTAGGAACCCAAGATATCGTTCCAGCGCTCGCGAGTAAGCATCAAGGGTGTTAGGTGCCAGGCCGCGCCGAGACTGAAGCGTTAGCCACGAGCAGGCGTGCAGATCGGCTGCGACCAACGGGCAGCGCTCCCAACGAACCGGGTGAACGACAAAATCAACTGACAAGAGGACCTCCTGGGTGGAGATCCAATGAGAACAGGCACGGCGGCCGGCCTGCCTCACGCTGGGAGTGCGCCGGTGGCGAGCCAGCGGAAAATACTTGCGATTGCCCTGATTCCACATAACTTACATTTCTCACACGGTTGAGAACGATAGGGCATTTTCGCAATTGGCGCAGACCGAAGCCACCGACCTCTACGTGGTTTTCTCTCAAAGAAAACCACACCTCGCTGCTCTTAATCGGACCACAGGAATTGCGAAAATGCTTTAGGGAAACGCCGTTCGATATCACCTGGCGGAGGAGTGCAGCCAACCTGCGGGTACCCCATCCTTCGCTTTTTTTTGCGAAGGGTGGGTTACCGCGACCGTGTGGGTTGGGATTTGTGGCTACCCATCCTTGCCGGAAAAGCACCGTCAAGGATGGGGCACCCGTAGGTTTGTTGCGCTACCGGCCACCGCACAACACAGCCTCGCCCCGGCTAACTGTAAGCGCCGGAAGGGAAGTCGTCGATGTGAGAGGGAATCACCTATTGGCAGAAGACCAGCATGCCAAAGAGGAAGATCCAGAAGACGCCCATGGTGTGCCAGTACCAGGCGGCACAGTCCACGACGATCTGACGCAATTCGATGCGGCGCAAGAACAGGAGCGCCAGCATGGTCGTTGTCAATGCTAAAACCCCAACCACAAGATGCAGGCCGTGGGTGCCGGTGATCAGGTAGAAAAAGTGGCTGCTCGGGTTAGAAGCGACAAATACGCCCTGAGCCACAAGCTGCTTCCAGGCTATCCACTGGCCAGCCAGAAACAGGCCGCCCAGCACCACGGTTGCGACTAGCCAGGGAGCAGCGCGGCGTAAGGTCGGCCGGCCCAAGCCCAGCCATTCGTCCATGACGTCAGTTTCATGAAAAAAGTGCCGGCGGCCCGCCTCCATGGTCAAACTGCTCAGCAAAATGAGGGCGGTATTGATCCATAGGATCGGGGGCACCGCGATGGGCCGCCAATCCAGGACCCAGGTGTTGTTGGCTGTGAAATGACCGCTGGTTTGGCGCGCAAAAAACGCGAATACCAGCGCGATAAAGAACATAAGGTCGCTGGCGAGGGCGAAGAAAAGCACCATGCGGTAGCGGCTGAGGAGGTCGCGAGGGCCACGTCGGCCAGGCGGGCGGTTTTCCCAGTTTTCGCCGTCTCCCCCGCCACCGGTAGGTCTGCGGTCAACGGGCGGCTTACCCCCGAATCCGGGGTCTTTGCGCTCTGTCTCAGCAGGGGTGCGGGTGAAGGTCGCTGGCATCGAAAATCTCCGACACTCGAAGATTACTCCTGTTTCGGGTTGCGCTCCCAACGGATTTTGAAATTGGCTTCGCTGCGATGAACGAAAAGCGTTGGGGCACTGAGATTTTGCGACGGCTAGGCCGTTGTGCCTTGATTGCGGACCATATCCACGAATAACTGGTGCACACGGCGATCGCTGGAAAGTTCAGGGTGGAAGGTAGCAGCCAGAAGACGCCCCTGGCGAACCAGGACAGGGAAGCCGTCGCGCTCGGCCATCACTTCAACGCCCGGGCCGACGGTAGTGATGCGGGGGGCTCGGATGTAAACCATTTCCAGCGGGCCGCCGGGTAACATTGTTTCGCCGACGCGAATAGCGCTGTCGATCTGTCGGCCGTAGGCATTGCGCTCCACGCTGATATCGAGAACAGCCAGGCTCTCCTGCGCGGGTTGGGTTACGTGCCTGGCCAGCAGGATGCACCCGGCGCAGGTGCCGAAGGTGGGTTTTTCCGCGACGAAACGCCGCAGAGACTCGAGAAACCCATCGCGTTCAAGGAATTTGAGAAACGTGGTGGACTCGCCACCGGGCAGCACCAAGCCGTCGAGATCGGCCAACTGCGGCGCGGTTCGAACCTCTACGGCATCGGCACCCGCTTCGACAAGCGCCTGCGCGTGCGCGGCGAAGTCTCCCTGGATTGCGAGCACGCCGATGCGTGGACGTTTCGTTTCTTGCCCCATCCCCGATTACCAGCCGCGGGTCTGCAGCAGTTCGCTCTCTTGCAGGCCGGAAACGGCGAGACCCTGCATGGAGCCGGTCACCTGTTCGCTGACCTCGGCGAGGATCTTGGGGTCGTTGTAGTGCGCGGTCGCGATGACGATGGCCTTGGCGCGCGACTCAGCTTCTTCGCGCTCCTTCGGGTTGCGGGGCTTGCCCGTCTTTTCGTCAAGCTCCACATCGAGCGGCGTGGCGCCTTCTTTCATGAAGATGCCGGAGCCTACGAAGACAGCCTCCGCGCCGAGCTGCATCATCAAGGCCGCGTCGGCCGGTGTGGCGATGCCGCCAGCGGAGAAGTTAGGTACAGGCAGCTTGCCCGTGCTGGCCACCATGCGAACGAGTTCGTAGGGTGCGCGATGCTCTTTGGCGGCGGCGTAAAGCTCTTCGTCGCGCAATACCGTGAGCGCCTTCATCTCGCCTACGATCTGGCGCATGTGCTTTACGGCGTGCACAACGTCGCCGGTACCGGCTTCACCCTTGGTGCGAATCATGGCCGCGCCTTCAGCGATGCGGCGCAGAGCTTCACCCAGATTGCGGGCTCCGCAGACAAAGGGCGTGGTGAAGGCGTGCTTGTCGATGTGGTGCGCTTCGTCTGCCGGGGTCAGCACTTCGCTCTCATCGATAAAGTCGACGCCGAGCTGCTGCAGAATTTGCGCTTCGGCGAAGTGACCAATGCGCGCTTTCGCCATGACCGGGATGGAAACGGTGCCGATGATTTGCTTGATGAGGCTGGGCTTGGCCATGCGAGCTACGCCGCCCTGGGCGCGGATCATGGCCGGGACACGTTCGAGCGCCATGACGGCAGTCGCGCCGGCACGCTCGGCGATGATGGCTTGCTCGGTGCTCATCACATCCATGATGACGCCGCCTTTGAGCATCTCAGCCAGGCCCAGCTTCAGCCGTAGTCCACTACCGTGGTTTCCGTTTAATTCCGCCATGTGATTGCCTCCCGCATCGTTCGCAAGATTTCAGAGTGCGATTGCGATGTCTTTCGATATCCGTTTGTATGTTTAGTTTAACAGTTATTGGGTGGGGAAATGATCGCCGGTCAGGGCAGGGCATTCGGCGAAGGGGCCATCCGAACAATACTTTGTCCTGCACCTGCTGCGGTATACTCAGTCTCATCATGGCTACTGGCAAAACCTTTTATCTTGAGACCTTCGGTTGCCAGATGAACGTGCACGATTCCGAAAAAGTCATCGGCACCCTTCGCCACGAAGGCTATGAACAAGTCGATAGCGAGGTCGCCGCAGACCTGATCCTTTACAACACCTGTTCTATCCGCGATAAGGCGGAACAGAAGGTATTCAATCGCCTGAACGACTACAAGAAGCTGCACGCTTCCGGTAAGCGTTTCGTGGTCCTGGGCTGCGTCGCGCAGCAAGAGGGCGAGAAGATTTTCGAGCGCGCACCCTACGTTTCCATGGTTTCGGGTTCGGCCTCGTACCGCAAGCTGCCGGAGATGCTGGGACGCCTGGAAGCAGGGGAGTCGCGCATTACCGGCCTGGATGATCGCCAGACCGAAGAGACGTTTGAAACAGAATTCACGGCGCGCACCAATCCGCACCGCGGTTACATCACGATCATCGAAGGTTGCGACAAGTTTTGCGCCTACTGCGTGGTGCCCTATACGCGAGGCAAGGAGCGTAGCCGCACCTCTACCTCAGTTTTGAACGAGGCTCGTTCGCTGGCGGAAGCCGGCTTTACCGAGATTCAACTGCTGGGCCAGAACGTGAACTCGTATCACGATCGCGAAGGCACGCGCACGTTTGCGGAGCTGCTGACGGCCGTGGGGCAAGTGCCGGGGATTCGCCGGGTGCGGTTCACTACTTCGCATCCGCGCGACTTTACCCCCGATATTGTTGAGGCGATCGATGCCGTGCCAACGCTTTGCGACCACGTACATCTACCTGTGCAGAGCGGTTCGACCCACGTGCTGGCAGCCATGGCGCGGGAGTACAGCAGGGAACAGTATCTGGACCGGATTGCGTGCATTCACTCGGCCAAGCGTCAGATTAGTTTGACCACCGATGTGATCGTAGGTTTCCCCGGGGAGACCGAAGCGGACTTTGAAGAGACGCTGAGCCTGCTGACGCTGGTCGGGTTCGATGCGGTGTTCGCGTTCAAATTCTCCGCGCGTCCCAACACTCCGGCCGTATCGTTGAGCGACACAGTTTCAGAAGAAGAGAAAAGCCGCCGCCTGACGGCGCTGCTCGACTGGCAGCGTGAGATTCAAAGGGTGCGCTATGCCAATCACATAGGGCAGGTTATGGAAGCGGCGGTTGAAGGATTCAATACGCAACGAGGCCAGGTGATCGGCCGCAGTTCGCAGAACAAGACGGTTAACTTTACGACTTCGCTCCCTATCCGTCCCGCTGCCGGAAGCTACGTGCCGGTGCGGATTACGCAAAGCTTTCCTAACAGCCTTGTCGGCGAGGCAGTTTCGTAGTTGCCGGAGGGGAGGGGCCATGGATGTCGAAATGAAGATCCGCGGTCTGGTTATGGATCCGGCAAGCAATATGCCGATCGTGATCCTGAAAGACACCAAGAGTGACACTGTTTTGCCCATTTGGGTCGGGATGTACGAAGCGAACGCGATCGCGTTGGAGATTGAGAAGTCGACTACCCCTCGCCCGATGACCCACGATTTGCTTAAAAACCTCATCCATGGCTTGAATGCTTCGGTGCAAAAGGTAGTTGTGACAGAACTTAAGAATGATACCTTTTACGCCGTGATCTGGATGGAGCAGGGTGGCGAGATCGTAAGTATGGATGCCCGTCCTTCGGATGCCCTGGCTCTGGCGTTGCGGTCCGACTGCCCGATTTATGTAAGCGAAGAAGTGATCCGCATTGCAAAACTCGCTCCGAGCATGGCTGAGACCACTCCGGAAGAACTGCGCCGCTGGTTGGAAGGTTTGAACGACGAGGATCTTGGCCGTTACAAAATGTAACGGCTGCGGTGTTTTGTTTGTGATGAGCTGGAGGGCATGGCTGCCTCGTCGCAGCGAGCAGCCTCGTCGCAGCGAGCAGCCTCGTCGCAGCGAGCAGCCTCGTCGCAGCGAGCTTTACGCCCTGAGATACGTCTTTCCGTGGGTCTGGCCTGCGGCATCACCTAGATACAAAACGCGCGTCAAGAGACTTTAGCTTTTCTGAATGCAGGGATCTTTTGTTCGCTGCGGCGAGGTATGAATGAGCAAGTCCGATCCCTCGTGGAAGACCATTGAGGTCCGGGGAATTCTGTTCGATATGGACGGGGTACTTATTAGTTCGACGGGTGCCGACGAGTTGTCGTGGCTGCGCTGGGCGCGGATGCATGGGATGGAAGCGACGTTGTCCTTAACCGCGATCCACGGTAGAAGGACTATCGATACGATCCGGATGCTCCGACCAGACCTTGATGCGGAGGTTGAGACTGCGCGCCTTGAGGAGTTCGACCTGGAGAGTCAGGATGAGACGAAGCTGCTGCCCGGAGTAAGCCAATTTGTTGAATCGCTGCCCGCCAGGGCCTGGACGGTGGTTACGTCAGCTTCTGAGAGGGTCATGAGGGGGCGGCTGGACGCCGCTGGATTTTCCATACCGAAACGCGCGGTGACGGCGGACGCTGTGCAGCACGGTAAACCCCATCCCGAGCCTTATCTCAAAGGCGCAGAGTTGCTAGGCCTGAAACCGTCAGAGTGTCTGGTGATCGAAGATGCGCCGAGTGGAATTGCCGCCGGGAAAGCCGCGGGATGCCAGGTGTTGGCAGTAGAAACTTCGCATACGGCAGGTGAGTTGGGTGAGGCTGATTGGGTGGTCGCTGGGTTAAATCAGGTGACCGTCAACGCAGCAGAGGACTGGATACGGCTCACGTTTAGAAGCCGTTAGGATGCGGCAAGACGGTTGGCCTGTCTGGGGCAAAGTGGGTTAACAGAATATACGTTATCGGACATGAACAATCAGACGGGATCCAGCCTCGATTCCTTCAGCCATAGCGCCAGCATCAGTCCTGCCGCCAAAATCAATGCGCTGGTCAGGCCGGTCCACAGCCCGTAGATTCCCCAGGAAGTCTTGAAGCATAAGAAATATCCGATGGGCAGACCTATGCTGTACACCGCCAGGTTGATGAGCATGGGTCCGCGGGTTTTGCCCAGCCCTCGCATCGCTCCGGTGCCGACGCCCTGGATCCCATCGAAGACTTGAAAAATTGCGGCAATGGCGAGCAGGCGTACGCCTACGGTGACGGTGCCTGGATCGTGAGTGTAGACATGCACCAGCATCCGCGGGGCGGTCACAAAGACGACAGCGGAGAGGCTCATCGCTGCTCCTCCTAGTCCAATGGCCATGGATCCGCTACGCCGTGCACGTGCCCGGTCGCCGGCACCCACGGCGTGGCCGACGGCGATGGCTGCGGCGGCCGATACCCCCAGCGGCACCATGTAGGTCAGGCTGGCTGAATTGAGAACGATCTGGTGCGCGGCCAGGACATCGGGCGACAGCCGCCCGGCCATTAATGTGGCGAGCGAGAATGCTCCCACCTCGAAGAGCAACTGGGAGGCTGCCGGCCATCCTAATTGCAACAGGCTGAGAAAGCGCTCGGGTTGTACCCGTGGCCAGTGAGCGAAGAGTAGGTGTCCGCGGTTACGTTCATGCTTCCATGCCCACCAGACCAGAATCCCCGCCATGTAGACACGGGCCACGCACGTCGAGAGCGCGGAGCCGCGCACGCCCATGGCGGGCAGCCCGAATTTGCCGTGGATCAGCACCCAATTACCGAACCAGTTGACCAGATTGGCGGAAATGAGGGCGAATGCGACTGGCCGCACTTTGCCCACACCTTGGAGGTAGCGACGGAAGGCGACGTAAATCAGCAGCGGGAGCGTGCTCCAATTGAGGAGCTGGAGGTATTCCCGGGCGGGTTCGCGGATCGCCTGGGTGATCCCGATGAACGAAAACAGGTGCGGAGCAAGGCCTACCAGCAGCATGGCGATTGGGGTATAGGCGATGGCCAGATAAACGCCCTGGGCCAGTGCGCGGTGGCACTCGTCATAGTCGCCGCGGCCGTAGGCTTGAGCAACCAGCGTATCGAGTCCAAGCAAGAGGCCAATGCCAAAGAGCGCCGGCGTGTAAAAAATGGCGCTGCTGATGCCCACCGCGCCAATGGCCGCGGGGCTAAGGCGCCCGACCATGATGGTATCCACGATAGACATGGCCATCCAGCCGAGCTCCGAAAGCACGGTGGGGATGGCCAGTAGCAATAGGGCCGCGAGTTCCCTGCGGAAACGCGCGCTTGAGGACGGCTGCGCAAGTGGACCGTGCGAGAGCATAATCCTTTTCACATTAACTGATTTGGAGTGAGCGCTAGGCTGCAGATTCGGGGGCGTCAAAGATGGTAAAGTCTAAGAGGTGTTGTTGAGCGGCCGCGAGTTCTCGCTGCTTCGCTTATTGTGCCGGAGAGATGGCCGAGTGGCTTAAGGCGCACGCTTGGAAAGCGTGTGTACCGCAAGGTACCGTGGGTTCGAATCCCACTCTCTCCGCCAGTTCCCTTCCTGGGTTTTTGATAATAAAAAATACAGCAGAATGAGCGAGATGGGCTGATTCCCTAACGTGACGATTTACACGCGCAGTGCGTTCTAGTTTGTCGATGGCACGTGGCGCCAAGCAAGTTCCTCCCCTGCTCCCGACTTGGTTCCCTAGTCAGACTTGGGCACCAAGTTCTGCGGCCGCTCTCAGAGCCTCCAGTGGCGAAGTTTTCGCTGTATTCGTCCTGCAAGTGGGCATTCTGCTGTTCTACAGGGTGGAATCGATGGCTGCTCTGTCTTCCTTGATATCTTCTATCCAATTCTGCAAACTTAAATCTGCGCGTCTCAGATTAGTCAGATAGGGGCGTAGTTCAACCTTGTACCGTTCTTGCAGAAGATTTAAGTCGAAGGGTATTGTGCGAGCCAGATAACGCACATCACTCCGATCTCGTTCGATATTGCGATCTAGTTTGCTGAGCGCAAGGTCATACGGATCGAGTGCCATGAGGCGGAGACGATGAAAGACACCTGGAAACATCTCACGTAATCGACTCTCATACTCGTAGGGAGGCTGTGCGACGGTCACCTGATCGAGGTAGACCTTATATTTCCGGTGCAACTTCCCACCTTCAGTTGCGACCTCAGCAAAGGCGGCCGCGGCGCTTTTCGGGGCAATTTCAATCACATCAAGGTCCCCGTGGTTCGACCTAACCCATAAAGCATCGTAACGACAAACCCGCCTATGCAATCAAGTCGGACGGTGGTGGCCGCAAGCGCGTCCAACTCCCTGAGAAAAGAGAACCACGGTTCTGGCATCTTCATGCTGGGACATATGCCAAGTCTTTCACGCTAAGATCAGTCAGCAGGTTCCAGTGCTGTGCTTCGGGCGAACGATTATTCGCAAGCCACTTACGTTCCGCCTTCGTCATGGAGTCATGGCACAGCGTGTCTTCGCGAACAAGACGAGAAAGATCAAGTAACTCTCGATAATGGCTCAGTTTTTCCGAGCGAACAAAGTCACCTGCCTTTTTTGCGAATTCTTCAGCGAGGGTCACCACAAACCCTAGTCGATTTTGGCGATCATGCTGCTTCGCATGTCCTACCAAGCTATCCCAATCCATGTCTACATACGTGAAGGTCATCCACGGGAGCGCCTCGACAACACGCACATCCAGGTCTAGCTGATTGAGAGCGTAGGAGAGCAACTGCGTAGGATTCCGCGAGGGCTTGCCGCGCAGATAGCTAAATCCTGGATACCCCAGAGCCCCAAGATCAGCCTTCAACTCTTCATCGTTCAAGGACAAAGAATTTTCGGGTTTCATAGGCAACGCCGTAGGGGGCAAGTCAAGGACCTGTGATGCACGGGCAGCAAGGCTGGAACTAACGGGACGGCGACCGCTCTCGACCATCGACAGGTAGGCCTGGGTCAAACCGAGGGTAGATGCTAACTGATGTTGGGTCAAGCCAGCCCTTAGGCGAGAGTCTCTAAGGTTGGAACCTGTCATAAGTCCCCTCTGTCTTCCGCAATATAACACGATTTGTTATATATATTTCTCGACGATTTATGGGTCTTTATAATCAATAATTTTCTGGAGAGTAAGCCCTCGTCGGAACACAATAGTGGCGATGTTTGGATCCCGCTCTCTCCCTCTGCCAGCCTCTTCTCCTGCACCCCCCAAAGAACTGTGATTTCGCCTGCGTGACCCGAGGCACCGTGCTGACGCTATCGGGTTGAGTAGGCCGTGCCCTACCCAACCGGATCGTGGCACATTTTTTCGCAGCCTGTTTTGCGCGGGTCGTTTCCCTCGTTGCTACCGTTTTAACCTTCAAGTGGTCGCACGAGTTTCTGCACCCGCTCGTGTACTACGGGCGATGAATCTCAGCAAACGTGTCCTTATAGATGATAAGCGGCGATACTGTCCCTGTCCTCCGAGCGGCCGAGCGCCAAGTGGTCACAAATGCGCAGGCATACGAACGACAGCGTGCGCCAAACCGGGCACGCGTCTCCCGCGCAGCTCGCACTGCCTACACTGTTCAGCCGCACAGGCAGACTTGCCCTGAATACAGAAACCAGAGAGGTTTTTAAGCTGGCCAGCGCGCGTGGCCGACGGTTTCGTTAGATGCAGCAGTACCGCATCTGACGCGTTCCGCGAATGAAAAGCTCACTCCTCCAAAACCTTGCACAGAAGCAGTTTGTGCACTCGGATGCGCCTGTTGTAGTCGATCATCCCCCTCTTGCGAAATCGATTCATGAAGAGGTTAATGCGCGATCTTGTCGTGCCGACGATCTCTGCCAACGTTTCCTGGGTGATGACGGGAAGCAGCGTGATGGGAGCAACAGGATCGGCAATCTCTGCCATCAACAAGAGGGCGCGGGCGAGACGTCTTTCGCTGGAATTGCACAGTAGATCGACCAGGTCAGCCTGCACCCGAAGGCTTCGCACCACAAGGAACGAAAGCAGGACTTCTGAGACTGAGCCGCCCTCGTGGACCGCGCGGATCATTTGGTCTCTTTCAATCACGAGCACCGTACAGGATGTAATGGTAGTGGCTGTCCCCTGTCGAAAATGCGCAGACGGAATGATCGCCTCTTCGCCGACAAAATCGCCGGCAGCGACAAGAAAGATCGTGGCCTCCCTGCCGGCGGCCGAAGCCACGGTGACCTTCGCACGGCCCGTTTTGAGATAAAAGACGGCCGACGATGGCTCACCCTGACGATAGATGGCTTCTTCTGGTCCTCAAGTGGAGAACCAGCGGCGACAGACCGGCGTGATCCAAAAAGGAGGGCCCCGGTCCCTCTAGCAAATGCGAAATTACTTCCTGCAACGACGACCCCCCCACCTGCATTAATCAGGCAAATACGGATCCTTGCATGGGGGAAGACAGAGTTGCTAGATAAATCCTACGCTTGCATGCGACCCACACAATTGCGTTTCCGCTATCAGGCCCACGCTTTGGTGAGTTACTTCACCATAAAAGCACCCGTTTAAGTGACAAACAGCTATGGCGTTCTACGAGATTCGGGTGGCAGCCCGCCAAATTAAAGGAAACCTTTTTTGTTCAGTAATAGTGATGTGCAATATAGCACGTTCACTTTTCGCACAGTGCACCTATACAAGACATCACACAGAGAGTATTGATCTTCCCCGCACGCCAAGGCTCTCAGTTTTCCCCAAAAGACACAGTTTCGGATGAGGATCAAGGTGACGCTTATCGTGAGCGGCCCAAGGTCACTGTATCGCCACGACGACATTAAAGGAGCTATCTCAGTGAAAACACTTATGATGCGCAAGCAACCCCTCCTACGTTCTTATGCAGCAACGGGTTTCATCGTTGCCTTGGCACTCCTCTTGGTGACACCCAGGATCGGAGCGCAAACGGCGCCGACTCTTGGCACAGCTGGAAGCTTCGCCGTATTGGGCGCCTCCACGGTGACCAATACCGGTCCTTCTCTCATCACTGGCGACCTGGGTGTCAGCCCGGGGACGGCAGTCACCGGCTTCCCGCCCGGTGTGGTAGCCGGTGGAACAACCCACGCGGCCGATGCAGTTGCGCTGCAAGCACAGACCGACGCCACCACAGCGTATGGCCAGTTGGCTGGCCAGGCTTGTAATACCACGTACGGCGTACCTACCGACCTGGGTGGACAGACGCTGGTTCCGGGCGTCTATTGCTTTTCTTCCTCTGCGGCTCTGACGGGCGCGCTCACGCTGAATGCCGGCGTGCAATCCGGACGCGGTGTTCATCTTTGAGGTGGCAAGCACGCTCATCACGGCCAGCGACTCCTCGGTTGTCCTGATCAACGGCGCGCAGCCATGCAACGTGTTCTGGCAGGTCGGCAGTTCCGCCACGCTGGGCACCGGCACAACCTTCGTGGGCACAGTGATTGCGCTGGCGAGCATTACCCTCGACACTAACGCCACCATGTCGGGTCGTGCGCTGGCGCGCAATGGCGCGGTTACCCTGGACTCCAACACTGTTTCGTTTCCTTCATGCGCTACCCCGGTCAGTGCCTCCTCCCGTATTGAGCGAATCGTTCACGCCTCCTTCGGTCACCGCTGGCGGAACGTCTACGTTGACAATCACGATCAGTAACCCAAACAGCACGGCAGCCACCGTCACATCGCCCTTTACGGATACGTTGCCCAGCGGCGTGGTTCTCGCGGGTAGCCCGAGCGGTAGCAGCGGATTGACCGTCACCGGTTCCACCGGCGGCGATACGGTTACGCTTTCCAGCGGTAGCATCCCGGCCAACGGAAGCAGCACCATCACGGTCGAGGTTACGGCGCCCAACGCCGGCAGTTACATCAATTCCCTTCCTTCGGGCTCATTGAAAACCAGCAATGGCAACAACACGGCTCCCGTAGTTGCGACGCTGACAGTTTCTCCTGAGATCACGCCTGTCCTGGTTGCACCCACCTTGGGCAAATCCTTCAACCCCGCCAGCATACCGCTCAATGGCATCTCGGAACTTACTTTGACGTTAAACAACAGCAATTCCGTCGTGGACACGCTCACTGCACCCCTGACAGACCACTTGCCCTCGGGCATGACGGTAGCCGGCGGCGCGGCGACGACCTGCGGCGGCAACGTCACTGCGCTCAAGGGAAGCACGACAGTGACGCTCGCCGGAGGCACAATTCCCGCGGCTGGCTCCTGCACCGTAACTGTGAACGTAACGACTGACTGTAGCTGTACCTATTACAATTCAATTGCTGCGGGTGCTTTGCAAACCGACGCAGGTCATAACGCCTCCCCCGCAGTGGCTACGCTTACCGTCAGCAAGGTGATTCCCGGTGGACCGCCGAAGGTAAGCAAGTACTTCTACCCCGCCCAGGCAAGCCGGGTGCGTCACTACCACGCTCACCATCGTTCTGACCAACCCGAATACGACGGTCGCGACGTTGACCGGCGTGTTCGCCGACCAGTTGCCGGCAGGCATGCTGCTCAACGGACTGCCTATTACGGCGCCGGCCAACACCTGCGGCGGAAAGCTGGGCGCCTCCAAGGGCAGCAGCGTCGTCACCCCGACGGGCGGCCAGATACCAATCAATGGCACGTGTAAGCTGACGGTCTTCGTCGTGGCGGCAAAAGCGGGCACATACATGAATTCGCTTAAGGTCGGAGTTCTGAAAACAAGCAATGGCAGTAACATCACAGGATGGCAAGCGACACTGACTGTAAGTGCATCGGCAGGGGCTGGGACGCAGCTCGTCAAGTCCTTCTCGCCGACGACGATTCCGAACGACGGGGTTTCCACGTTGACGATCCTATTGAAGAACCCTTACGGTTCAATTGCCACTCTAACGGCGCCGCTCATCGATCACATGCCTGCGGGCATGGTGGTATACGGTAGCGCCAGTAACACCTGCGGTGGAAAAGTCTCCGCCGTTAAAGGCGCCTCGACCGTTACCCTGACCGGAGGTGCGATTCCAATCAATGGCTCATGCAAGGTGACTGTCACAGTGACCGCGCCGTGCAACACCTACTCCAACAATCTAGATGCCGGCGCACTGCAGACGAGCAACGGGACCAACCAAGAACCCACCAGCGCTCACCTGATCGTGACCCCGATTAACAACTAAACCCACGGGTCTGACAAACGCCCTGCTACAGAAAACTCTGGAAGCAGGGCGTCTTGCCGGCGCTGACATGCAGCTGACGTTCCGGCATGAACGTTCATGACACAAACGGAGAGGTATTTATGGCCTGGAATACAACGAGTTAAACGTCACCTTCTTCGCCAGGCCTTTCGCTGCACACAGATACTGGCTTTCCTCTCGAAGATACGGAGATCGCCCCGTCGCGCCCCACGAAAGGTAACTCGCAGTCTTTAGAGCAGTTCATGTGCACAGAGAAGCTGGCGTTTTGTCTTTCGGGCTCTTTTGGGCGATGCTCTTTCAGTGGTGTGCTGTTTGCGCTGCAGCCGTTATCTGGAGACTATTAAGCTAGCCTCCGGTTTTTTGGAGTAGGGATTCATTCTATTATTTTTTAACCCGCGGGGTTCTTCGCTCCGTGAGGGAAACGCAAAATCAAGGGAGGCTTTTTTTTGCTGCAGTGTACCGAGGCGTTCCGCATCAGACCGAAAGAGTTGCACGTGCGGAAATCGATCATTTCTGTTTCGGAAGCAAGCACCCGATCAGAACTCATGAGCCGATGGTTGGCTTTGGAAGCCATCGCCGCCGTACAGATCACTTCCGAGAACCCTGCGCATCTATTGAAGCTGCTTTGCAGAGTCGAAATGATTTTGGCTGGGGTGCAGCGGAACCAGGACTGCAGTTCATTGTTCTCAAGGCGAGGCGAATGTAACCTGCTGCATACCATTCGCGGAAGCATGCGGAGAGCGGCGAGGGCCATCCTTCGCGACGGGATTTCCTGTGGGTGCTGATGGGGGGCGTTTGGACGGGGCCTCGGCCCTGGCGCCGGTTTACCATCACGTCGCTGCAGCCCCGCCCGGCCTTCTGCCTGAAACTGGTCACGCCACTGGTAGAGCAGCTTCCGTCGAGACACTGAGCTCCTTAGCCAAACCGACGATCGTCCTGGCGTTTCCAACCGAACCACTGCATCTTGTTTGAAATCCGCGCTGTATCTCTTCGCCTTCTTCGCCATCGGCCTGCCTCATTATGGCCGATATGTGTCACCCCATTCCTCGATCCCACCCCTGTCTCACTTTTGCGGTGCATTACAGAATTCCGTCTAGAAGCGGTAATGGGTATCAGGTCCCCCGATTAACCCGTTCACCATAGCTCCACAAGGAGCGAACGGGCGCAGTTAAAAGAGGCATAGTGCATGCACTCAAGGTAGTTAGTAGACGATGTGAAGCGACATCTGGATATTGCGTGGGCCGCCGATCGTATTGGTGACTTGACCGAGACCCTGGTTGTTACTCTGGGTGAGAGGCTGGTACTGATTGGCGAGATTGACCGCAGTGGGTTGGGTTGAATCGTATGGTACCTGGGTGTTGAAAAGCCCTAAACCGATGGAGTTGCCGGGGATATCAAAACTGCTGGTATTGGTGAGGTTGTAAACATCAAAGGTGTAGCGAGCGGAGACACGCTCTGTGATCTTTGTATTCTTGATGAGCGATATGTCAGCGCGCTTCTGGAAGGCCTGACGGAAGATGTTGCGCTGACCGGTAGTGAAACCAGTTTCATAGATATCGCAGACAGTAGCGCCCGCGGTCGAGACGCCGCAATTTGGAACGCCCTGTTGGCCGGGCTGGATGGACGGGATGCCAAAGGCTGCGGGGTTGAGTGCGAGGCCGTTGCCGTTGGAGTCGACGAAGGCTCCGGAGTGGCCGGTCTTAGCGGTTTTGGCCGTGTAGCCTGCAGCCAGTGGAATGATGGGGTTGGTGATGCCGTCGTTGCCCGGACCATAATAGATGCTACCTACGGTGCCTGAGTAATCTTCTACGGAGTAGGGCTGACCGGATTGAAGGACGGTGATCCCACTGAGCCTCCAGCCATTGGTAAAGCGTGCGAGGAGGGTAGAGTCAGCTGCGAGTTTCGGGAAGTCATAGGTGTAGATGAAGTTGGCAACGTGGGTGCGATCGAAGTCCGAGGAGGCGTAGCCGTCACGGAGGTTTAGTGCGTTATTGCCGTTGTAGAAGAGGCCGAGGCCGCTCTGCTCGTCCAGAGAGTGCGAGTAGGTGTAGGAGAATCCTAGCTGCAGACCGTGACTTATTCGCTGTTCGACGTGGAGTTGGAGTGCGTCGTATGCACTGACTCCGGCAGCTTTGTAACTCACCGAGTTGATGGAATAGCCGAGATAGGGGGTGCGGAGATCGGTGTTACCGCCGTTGTAGGTGCTATAGGGCTCTGTGGTGAGCGGGTTGCCGTTGGTGTCGGTCGCCTGCTGACCGTAGCTGTAGATCTGGCCGTGGACAGGATTCCCGGCAGTCGCGATCGTCGGTTGGTTGAAAGGGACAGGAATGACGCCATGACGACCGCGGTTACCGACGTAGCCGAGGTCGATGGCGAGGGTTTCGCGGGGCTGCCATTGGATGTCGAAGGCGAAGTTCTCGGAGTAGGGCAGCTTATTGTTGATGTCGTAGGCACCGAAGGGGAATGTCTGGGCTCCGTTGATGATGGCTGCAGCGTTCGGCAGATACTTGCTGAAGTCTGCCGGGTTGCCGGTCGGAGGAGTCGGAGCGGTTGTGCCGAAGGGATTTGAGAGGGTGGCGTTCTTGGGAGGCGCTATTGGGACGACAAAGGGTGGCTCCTGAGTGACGCCGAAGGGGCCGCTAATGCCGGAGCCCGCGCCGGGGGAGAGGTAGGTAAAGAGCTCGCCGCGATCGTAATAGAGCCCCACACCTCCGCGAATGACGACCTTATCGTGAAACATGGCAGGCGAGTAGGCGGCCCCGATGCGTGGAGCGAAGCCCCACTGCCGGCCTTTCAACGTAGAGTTGCTGACCCCCGCAGTGGGAAAGAGTTTGTTGTTGCCCGCAATAATAAAGCCGTTGTTGACAATGGTATCGGAGACGGTGTCATACGAATAGCGGGCAGGATCGAAGTTGAAAAGATTGCCGTATTTCTCGGTGAGCGGGCCGTCCCAATCATATCGGAGGCCGGCGGTAAGGGATAAGGTAGGGGTTACCCGGAACTTATCTTGCACGTAGGAACCAACTTGATTGGCGCGGTAGTATCGGCTGCTGGCGCCAAGCAGGAGGGAGCTGTTGTTGCGGACGTTGCCCTCGAGGAAGTTGGGGAGGCTCGTGAAGTTTAGTTGGGCCGATTGGGTGCGGTGATTGCGAATGTCAAGCTGGGTGTAGCTATAGTTTGCGCCGGCAGTGAGGGTGTGCCTGCCGAGGGTGAAGATGATGTCGGTGGCAGGAGCAAAGCGATTCTGGAAGACTCCGGTACGGTTGAAGGTGCTGGCATTGCCGATGTTGATGGACTTGTTGGGCAGGCCGTTCTGGGTGCCAACGAAGTTGCTGATGCTGAGGCCAGGGAAGAAGCCAGAGCCGAAGAGGTTGATGCCAGCCTGGGATGGGTTGAGGGCCTGGTCGTCCGAGGAATAAGCCTTCTCGCGGACGAAGCCGAACGTCTGTGTCCAGTTAATATTTGGCGAGAGGTTCAGAGCGTTGTTCAGAGACGCAACGTGGGCTCCGGAGTCAAGGTGCTGGTTGAAGCCGTCGGTATTTGAGTTCGTGTAAGGGGAAATTGTGGGGTCGTGCTGGTAGAAGTATTTCGCAGAGACGACGTCGTGCTTGGCGGCATTCCAGTCGAGGTTGGCGACGGCCTGATCACCCAAGAAGGATGGTTTGCCGAAGAGGGTGACATTGGACTGGTTGAAGAGCTGCGCGGTTTGAGCAGAGGGAATGAGATACGCGCCATTCGGTAGCTTAAAGTTGAAGAGCGCCAGTGCGGCGGGATCAATCTGCGAGGTGGTGATGGTCTGGCCGAAGTTGTTCTGGACAAGATTGACGAGAGCCTGGGCGCTGCGGTCGGAACCGAGGCCGGGGGTTACGGCAATATTGGAGATGCCGGACGATTGATCGGTAACGCGAATGCCATTGTAGGCGATGAAGCCGAACAGCTTATCCTTGATGATGGGAGCGCCGAGGGTGGCGCCAGCGGTGAAGCGGTGGAGCTGCGGGACCTTCTGATTGGCCGGGATAGCAGGATCGTTCTTGTAGAAGAACGGAGCCGCGTTGAGCCAATCGGTGGCACGATAAAGATAGGCCTGACCGTGAATTTCGTTGGATCCTGCCTTGGTGCTCACGTCAATGTGAGCGCCGGAGGTCGAGCCCTGCTGGGCATCGTACAGGGAAGTGTTGACGCGGATTTCCTGAATGGCCTCAGGCGCTGGAGTAGGAATGGCTTGGCCGATTGCATCGTATACAGAGGTTCCTGTGAGGATGGATCCTCCGGGGCCGAAGCCTTCCCCGGTATTTGGGACAACGCGACCGCTGGATACCTGCGAAGTGGACTTACCGTTGAAGAGGTTGGAGGTGTCAACGCCATTGAACAGGAACGTGTTGGAAGTGTCACGCTGGCCGTTAGCCCAGATCGGCTGATTGCCGAGACCGGTCTGAGTTCCGGTGCCGCTAAGCAGTTCGGAACTTACACCTGGCGCGAGCACGGCGAGTTGAGTAAAGCTTCCAGTGGCCAAGGGCACGTTTTCGATCTGGGCGCTGTCGAGAACGTAGCCATTGGTGGTGTCGACCGCGTTGAGCAGAGGAGAGGCATCGACAGTAATCGTGGTGTTGACGGAGCCGACGGCGAGGCGCGCGTTGAGGGTAACGGTACGATCGGCCTGGACGAGAATGTTGGGGAACTTCGCTTCGGAGGAGCCAGTACTAGTGAAGCGTACGGTGTAGGCGCCTATGGCGAGGTTGTAGAAGGCATAGGAGCCAGTTGGGCTGGAGGTGGCGGTGCGCTCTAGGTTTGTGTCCTTATTGACGAGGATGATCTGAGCGCCGGCGAGCGAGCCGCCCGAAGGATCTGTGACAGTGCCGACAATACTGCCCAGAGTTTGCTGGGCGTCGAGATGCAGCGTGCCAAGGGTTAAGGAAACTAGGATGACGCAGAATATACAGCGAAGAAATCGCGGGCGGATAAACATTCGGAAGGGCCTCAGGGAATCGTATTTTGACCGCGATAGCGCGAATCGTTTTTCAACTTTTATAAGATTTGCTAATGTCGGCTTCGACCCTACGGCCCCTTAATTAATTTCACGTCAACTAAAGGTGAAAAGACGATGAAGGCATCCCTGATAAAGCGGAAGAGAGCACCGATCGGGAACACTGCGAGGGCGGCATTTCTCAAGAGCGGATAGCTGTGCCTCGCCAAAATGTTGTCTCCTGCGGATTAGAGCTGCTCTTAACCGTTCAGACCGGTGGAGTCTGCCGACAGCTGACACCGGACGGGGTTTTGGCGAGGCACAGGTCTCAAAATTCCCTGTTATCTAGCAGATAATTCCCTGATAGCCATGATTTAATTCCCTGTTCTGTTGCCAGGTATGGAAACCCCCAGGACGACTAAGTCATGCCTAATGTGCGTGTTATGACCGTAGGATCGCGAAACTTGAGGGTGAAATTGCGTAAATTCCATGTAAACTTCCCTGCTCGCAGGGGAGTCAGGGGTTCCAGAGAGCGGTTTGTACGTGACTGCCTCCACCGCCAGTTCCCTTCTCCTGCAGCCCTCCAGAATTGTAATTTCGCCGGCCCGGGCTCGCCTCTTTGGCCCTCATCGTCACCTTCGTTCACCATCACAAGGATTGAACCAGTTCTCGGGTAGGATCTGGGGTTATAGTGGTCGGGAGGTGCCAGCATGAGCGAATGGCAGAACCGTATGGGAACGATTCGGGTTGGAGCTATGGCTGTTGCACTAGTGGTCTTGGTAGTTATCTGGCTCGTCCGCCACTCAAGCCTTAGCTTCTCTTTTTGTTAGCTCATTCGCGATCCTACGCGAAAGTGGCAGAACCGTATGGGAACGATTCGGGTTGGAGCTATGGCTGTTGTACTAGTGGTCTTGGTAGTTATCTGGCTCGTCCGCCACTCAAGCCTTAGCTTCTCTTTTTGTTAGCTCCTTCGCGATCCTAACGCGAAAGACGGGCGTCTTACCTTTCAAAGCTTGACCTGTTAAACCCACCTGTTATCACGACTTCAGATCAGAGGAGTGAGCTCGGGAAACCTCCCCAGCAAGGGCCAACCCCTTTGTCTCGCCTTTGGGGTGTCCCTCTACTGGATACACAAGGCAATCGCTGCGGCGAGGTAGCCGTGCCCTTCGTAAAGAGCCGTTTCCGCGGCAAGGCCTGGAGCGTGTAAGAGTTTTTCCGCGGCCTGTTTTGCGCGGGGCGTTTCCCTCGTTGCTACCGTTTTCACTCTGAATCAGAATCCGGAACAAGAATCTCGAAACAAGAATCAACGATAAGCTGAAGCTGTCGCCCAGGAGGTTCGCGCTCATGACAACGTCGCAACGCATCGTTTCTTTCCTTCCTTCCGCAACAGAGATGGCGTGCGCCCTCGGGTTGAACGACCGGCTGGTTGGCATTACGCATGAATGCGATTACCCACCGTCCGTGCGCGAGAAGCCCATCGTGGTGCGTTCTGTCATCCAAATGGAACGGCTGACACAGGCCGAGATCGACAAGACGGTGAGCGAGCGGCTGCAGAGTGGTCAGAGCCTCTATCAAGTCGATGAAAAGCTGTTGCAGGAGCTTGCGCCCGATCTGATCCTGACGCAGGACCTCTGTCAGGTCTGCGCGCCGTCAGGTAATGAAGTGAGCCAGGCTCTCCATGCTCTGCCCAGCAAACCAGAGGTCCTGTGGCTAACGCCGAAGTCTCTGCGGCAAATCGAGGACAATTTGCGCGCAATCGGAGAGGCAACCGGCTGTGCTGCCAGGGCTGAGGAACTGATTGCCTCCGGCCGTGGCATTCTCGATCAACTTGCAGAGACTGCGCGCCACGCTGGATCACGTCCCCGGGTCTTCTGCATGGAATGGCTGGACCCCATCTATTGCTGCGGACATTGGGTTCCTGAGATGGTCAGCATCGCGGGCGGCGTGGATCAGCTCGGGCGCGAAGGATCGGATTCTGTGCGCATAGCGTGGGAAGAGGTTTTGGCGGGTAAGCCGGAAATCCTGATCCTCATGCCCTGCGGGTACAGTCTCGATCAGGTAGTGGAAATAGCTCCCCAACTTCGCGCCAGTCCCGGCTGGCTTGAGCTTCCCGCAGTACAGCAGGGACGCGTGTACGCCGTCGATGCCAATTCCTACTTTGCGCGTCCCGGACCGCGGGTGATCGAGGGAACACAGCTTTTGGCCCACATCCTCCACCCTGAGATTTTTGCGTGGGCCGGGCCGGCTGATGCGTACAGGCGTTTGGATTTGTAACCATGCATGAATGGATCTCAATCCGAGCGGTTGAAATCTTCCCCTCTGTAGATCGTACAGCGGCAGGATGGCCATTTCACTGGGTTACGTTTCGTCTGTCCCGCCATTTTCCGTCCCGCGATTTTCCAGTACAACGAGCTTCTGCGAATAATTCACAAAAAGTACCGTGATATTTTGAGCGGGACCTTCCTGATGGGTATCCACCTACAAAGGAGATTCCGCATGAACAAGATTTCGAGGGACAAGCGCTCTTTACTGCGAAGGACCCGATCACGGGGAAACCACTCGACGACGAAACGACAAAGCGTATCGAGGATGAGGAGGAGCGAGCGGCAGAAAGAAAAGCGAGAAGAGGACTCCGGCCTTGTCCGTGGGAAGACTACTTGTAATTCCATCCGTGCGGAGGAAAGCCGAGCGAGCAAGATTTAGGGTATATTGCTGCCTAGATTTGGCATCACGGTACCCATAGGAGGAGCACTTGTGTAAGTCATCGAAGAACCCAGAGAGCCATGCTTCACACCACCACTCGCACGGCCATTCCCACGGCCACTCGCATGCCCATCCGCGCAATCATGTGGAGAGTGGCGAAGGCCATCCTTCGCGGCGGGATTTCCTACGGGTGCTGATGGGGGGCGCTTTGGCCGGGGCTTCGGTCCTGGAGCTGGCTTACCATCGCGCCGCGTGGGCTCGCGCGGCGGCTCCCGTCTCGGATGCGTGGCTGTTCGACCTGCAAAAGGTCGCTGACGGCATCTACTTCGCACATGCCCGTCCCCAGGCCATGTTGAACTGCAATGCCGCCATCTTCGTCCGTTCGAAGGATGTGGTGGTCGTCGATGCACACTCCAAGCCGTCGGCGGCCGCTTCGCTCATTCGCCAGATCAAGCAAGAGATCACAGAGAAGCCGGTTCGCTACGTTGTCAATACGCATTTTCACTGGGACCATACGCAGGGCAATCACGCCTATCGCGAGACCGGCCAAACGGTCGATTTTATTGCCAGCGCGACGACCAAACAGCTCATGTCTGACCTTGCGGTCACCAGGATGAAGGAGTCGGTAGGAGCCGTTCCGCAACAGATCGACGAGCTGAGCGCGCGGGCGGCACGCTCCACCTCGGCTGGGGAAAAGACGTTCTGCGCGGAGCAGATCGCACAGCTCAAGGCGTACCAGACGGAGCTTAAAAACTACACCCTCGAGTTGCCGACCATCACCTTCGACAAGTCGTACCTGCTGCGGGATCCGGCGTTCGACCTGCACATCGATTTTCATGGGCATTCCCATACGGCCGGAGACGTCTTTGTCTTTTGCCCCCAGCAGCGCGCGATTGCCAGCGGAGACGCGATCCATGGCTTTCTGCCCAATATTGCGGACGGCTTTCCCCGGTCCTGGCCTCGCACGATCGACACCGTCGGCCAAGCCGACTTCAAGTCCCTTATGGGGGGCCATGGCCCGCTGCAGACGGACCGCACAGTGATGACCAGCCAACGGAACTACATTGAGGAATTGACGGGGAGGGTTGCAGAAGGCAAGACGGCCGGTCAAAGCGTTGCGGAAATGCAAAAGCGCATCACCGTGGCGTCGCTCAAGTCTCTGCAGTCCAACGGCTATGCGGAATTTCTGGTGCGCACCAACGCGCAGAGCGAGCCGCATTACGGAAAAACGCCTCCGCTGCAGTTGGGATTGAACGAGAATATCCGGGACGTCTACGCCAACCTTGACCATCTGTAGTAAGAGGGAGGGGCTTTGTGGGTGGGAAAGGGTCCAGGAGCAGGGTGTCCCGGGTGTCAGAACGAACACCCGGGACACTCTGCTCCTGATGGTCAGCTTATTGAACGGAATAGGAAACGCTGGCTTGATGAAGGATGTTCCTATTGCCGTCAAGGTCAAGCACCGTGACGGTATGAGATCCGGGCGCCAGACTGAAGTATTGGTTTACGTCTGCTCCGGAATACCAGCCAAGCTTTTTGTTATTGTCCCAAACCTGCATCTGGCTTACCGATACAGATTCACTTGCGTGAGCAACGACGTGCACTGTGGACATGTTGATGGGTTGACCCGGTGTGGGCGATATGATCTGCAACCCGTTTACCAAGGGTTGCACGGTGTAGGTTACAGAAGATTGATGGATGAGTTTGTAGGATGAGTCCAAGTCGATCGCGGTGGTTGTGTGCTGCCCGGGCGCCAGATTGTAGATGGCATCGATCGAAGCGCCGTAATTGCCGAGCTTTTTACCGTTATCCCATAGTTGTGTCTGGCTCACTGTCCGGTTCTCAGAGGCATGGGCAATCAGATGGATTGCGCCGACGACGGTAGCTCCGTTTCCGGGAGTCGATATGACGATGCTGTTCGATGGACTCCCAGTCTCGCTGCGCGACTGGAAGAAGTCGGCCATAGGCGCGGCATCCTGCGCGGCGCCGGGACAAGGCGACAGACCCATCGCTACGCATACCGTCTTGAGTACGTTCTCGTTGTGATAGGTGGTTGTCGACTGATAGCCGGGCGTCACCTGTGGGCCGATTACAAGTGTCGCCGTGCGGCCACCGCATCCCTGCTTAACCTTGGCGGAACAACGGTTGTCTGTAGAGAGAGTTGCTTCATCCCAGACGATGAAAAGAATCCCATCGCCCCCGGAGCCGAACTCGGGCCGCGCGAGGATAGCCGGAACGTTCTTCTCAAGCCACTGATCCGCACCCTGGAGGGTTCCGTTATGCGCATCCTCGTCCGCATCCGGAGTGATGTAGGCATAGTTGACCGTCTTGCCTTTCTCAAAGTCGGTCGCCATCTGGGTGAGGGGCACACTGTTCTTCTCCTGCCCTGTTCCGGGGCAGACATCGGAAAAGTCGATGAGCGGATTGTGACGGCGGAAGTAGGTATTGTTTGTGCCGCCATAGAGTCCCTGAAACCCGGCATAGGGCATGTTGTCCTGGTAAGACCTCCAGGAGTAACCCTGTTTCAAGAGCTCACGGACGACATTGTCATTGTCATGGTTGCAGGAAACTGTGTCATTATTCGTCGTCACCTGCGCGCCGGCGACGAACCACATCAATGCGGGCAAGGAACTGTGTTGATTGGAATAAAACTGTGTGGCAAGCCCATATTGTTGAATGAGCTGATTGTAGTAGGGCATTTGAGCGTTGCCGACTACGTCTTCGTAGCTGTGATTCTCTTCGGCGATCATCCACACGTGCGAGGATCGCGGAACGTTTTGTGCAATGGAGATAGTTGCAAATAACAAGCAGTAAACCAGACACAGGTTTCTAACGGACATACGGGGGGAGGGACCATCCATTCAAGAATCTGTAACAGTACTCGCGTCTGTGACAGTATGTGGCATGTATACCGCGACGGTGTGATGGCCCGAGTTAAGTTCGCGTAAAAACGGATCGCTTGTCATCAAGGCGATACCTGCGGTCACGCAATCGCTTCAAGTTCGCGCGCACACACACCGCCACTCGTATTACTGGAATCACACTTTTGAGGGATTGTTATTGGAGCAAGGTGGCTGCTAGGTCGTAACGCAAAGACCGGTTTCGTTTGCGCAGAGTTGTCTTCGTGCGGGGCAGGCTGCGGCTGTACCGCACTCAAGCCAACGGAAGGCTTGAATGGGCCACCCGGATTTTTGGGTGCGCAAGGCGGAAAGCAAAACCTAAGCTCGTCACCGAGATTGGTTAATTTCCTCAGCACGGAAGCCCGTGTGGGTCGCGTTAGCGATGTACATTGTGCAGTAGGGTTCGAACAGGGTTCGGGGGAGGGTTGTTAGACTGGAATCCCGTAGGCCTGGGGCCTCGGCTTTTGCTCTTCACCTCACGCGTATGCCCTGACTTGAGCCAGTAAGAGCATATCCGGTAGAGGCCTGAGCGTGCGCAATCGCGATGACCGGCACCCAGCGTTCGAGCTTGTGATGCCCCGACGCGTGCAACAGGTACGCGACACCGAGGTTCAATCCGACACCTCCGCCGTAGCGGTAAACCGCTCCCCATCCATAACCGTAGGACTCGAAATGTTTCTCGAATGGGTCAAGGGTTCGACCGCGAGCCGCCAGACCGCCAGTGCACGGCGGTTTGACACACCGCCCCAGCGGACCTCCGTTGTCCTGGGACTGGATAGCGAGCAAGGCTAAGGTCTCGGAAACCACGTTCGTACCCTGTAACTTAAGATTTTTGTGATCAAAAAAACTATGTTCGATCGGGGATATGCCGCGTTCCGGCAGCAAGTACAGTTCAGAATTCTCTGCGGCCGTGGCAATTAAAGGCGATGCGATCAAAAAACAAAGGATGCAACTTCGCAGCTTCAAGAAGGAGTTCCTTCTCGACCGTCGTGCGATGGTTACGTTTGTGTGTCTCCAAAGGTCGTAGAAAGAACTCCAAAAGCTACTGTTTGTAATTGCCAGCATCAATTCTTGTGCCTCTTTTCTATCTCAATCAACTCTGAGCGAAGACTAGCAGCCGGGGAACGTGTCTCTACAACTTTGCGGTCACTTCCTACCTCAAAATGGTCATACACTTTCGGCATATCTCCGGCTGATTCCAAGTCGCTCATATTTGTCGGAATGCCGGCGCCTTATGCGTTATGTCCTGTTCTAGCAAAGAGATAGGTTTCAGATTGAGAACAACTCCCGCTCTCCCTCTCCGCCAGTTCTATTCCTTAAACGGGAATCTTTATGGCGTTTTCGCAGCCTCGCCGCAGCGAGCAATGGGTATAGACCGAAGCTAGAGCGTTTTCACAAATACTGGGATGAGGTGGGAGTAGTTATGTGCAGGTGTTCCTTAACGGAACACCTGCGTCCAGGGCAGCGGTTTTTAGTTTCTTGTGAGCGATAATCCGAGTTTCAACAACTGAGATGTTTTCAAGACGGCTTAACGCCCGAATTGTCCGGCTATCGTATGTAACCTCGCATTGCGAGATATCTCACAGCATTGTTAGTCGTGACGATTCAGCAGACATAGAAAAAGCTGCAACGGAAATAAGAGTCTCTTACGATGGAACCGCTGCTCGTCAGGAATGTTCTGCTGCATTCGGATTTGCGTGCTTATCGCAGCCTTAGTTGCCGTGGCGCTGGCACAAAAGCACTAAATGATTTTGCGCGCAGAAACATCGACGCACCTTACGGCCGAAAGTTACTCGAAAAAATCTTGTTCGTTCCGTAAACCGCATAGACGGCGTGTTTTCCACTGGCGGAGCGCAAGCGCGCAGCAAGATGTATGACGTCATGCCACAACTCGCTCGTTGGGTGCCCCGAAAGTGATACTGCCATTGGCGGCCAGCTTCGGTACTATTGGACCACTCGATGCCACTTGCCGGAATCAGTCCCGACATCGCTCGACGATCTTTAACCCACGGGAACGAGGTAAACAAAATGCGTCTTCTTCCAACATGTGCCCTGCTGCTGTCTCTCTCTGCCGTACCCGGCTTCTGCCAGAGCAGCAATACTGCTGATACAAACACCGTATTACCCGCGAGCGCCAACGATACGTCGGTGGACTACGCCGCGCTGCGCGAGAAGCTTGCGTCGCAAAACAAGGAATTGACGGAGCAGGTCACCAACCAACGCGCCCTCGTCAAGAAGAACCAGACCTTGCTGAAGGATGCCCAGAGGCTCGATGCCTCCAACAAGAAGCTTCTGGAAGAGAAGAAGAGACTCGATGCAGAAAACATCGATCTCGAAAAGCAGCGGGTGGCTCTGAAGTCTACACAGGGTACTGAGCAGACCGCGACGGCGACTGTTCAGTAACTGCCGTTTGATTCGACGGTAAAACCGGTTCCGTGCGGCGTTTGCAATTGTGCGAGTCGGCCGAGCTCCCTGCCCTGCGGGAAGCTCGGTCAACGCACAGCTCCCCCGTGCTATGGCAGTTTCGCAGCCTCGCCGCAGCGAGCAATTGGTGTATACAGGACTCGCCGTAGCAAGCGTCCTCGCCGCAGCGAGCGTCCTCGCCGCAGCGAGCAAAGCTCCCGGCCTTTACGTGGTTTTCTCCCCCCACAAACCACACCTCACTGTCTTCAGACCACAGTGATTGCGAACATGCTTTACCTCCTCCGAACATCGAAACACCCGGAGTAGTCAAGCGGCTCACAACTAATTGAGCGGAGGTATACGTGTCTGAATACGGATGCTGTGTTCAATGCGGTAAAGAGATTGACCCCCGGCGGGGATATTCGAATGGTCTGGGATCCGGCAACCAGCGGAGTTGCATCGCCTGCCAGTTTCCCAGGAGCGTGCGCAAGGATTCCTTCGACCGTCGCCGGCTTCCCCGCTTTCCAGGCTCGGGAGCCGTGGAGCGAATCGGTATCTCGCTCGGTGAACTGATCCGTAGATCTCGCGTTGCCGACGAAGCTCATGCGGCCGGTAAGACAGACCAGAATCGCGCGGCGGGTCAAGGGCTAAGTCGGGAACCCTAAAACAAAATACAGATCCTCGATTTGAAGGTCTCCGAAGCGCTGGCCGAATCCGCCCTTCCTTTCAAGGTTGGAGGCGTATCGGCGAGGCTGCTCACTGCGGTGAGGCCGCTCACTGCGGCCAGGCTGCTGGCTGCGGCCATGTAGGTTGTGCCCTACCTGTGTTTGCCCCGCACCAAAGCCTGCCCCGCGGTCAAATGGCTTAAAGTAAAAAGAGACCATACGATATGAGCCGAATGAAAACTATCGATCTTCCACAGCAGTTCGCCAGCGACAACTATTCCGGTATCTGCCCGGAGGCATGGACCGCCATGGAGGCCGCTAACCATGGACATGTTTCCTCGTACGGAGAGGATCCCTGGACGGAAGCTGCCGCCAATGCTTTTCGCGCCCTATTCGAGACGGATTGCGAGGTCTTTTTCGCGTTCAATGGGACTGCGGCAAACTCCCTCGTTCTGGCTTCCCTCTGTCAGTCGTATCACGCGGTCATTTGCTGCCAGTCTGCTCACGTGGAGACAGACGAGTGCGGCGCACCTGAGTTCTTTTCCAACGGCTCCAAGCTATTCGTCGCCGAAGGCCAGGATGGAAAGCTGACGCCAGAGTCGATTCAGCAGATCGCAACCAACCGGCAGGATATCCATTACCCGAAGCCGCGTGCCGTCACCATCAGTCAATCGACCGAGACTGGCCGCGTCTATACGGTGGACGAATTGCAGGCACTGTCGGCGGTTTGTCGAAAGCATGGGCTGCGGCTTCACATGGATGGAGCGCGCTTTGCCAATGGACTGGCAGCCGTTGGCTGCGGGCCTGCAGAGCTCACCTGGAAGAGCGGCGTGGATGTGCTGTGCTTCGGAGGGACGAAGAATGGAATGGCGGTCGGCGAAGCCATTCTGTTTTTCGATAGGAAGCTTGCTGAAGATTTTGATTACCGCTGCAAACAGGCGGGGCAGCTGGCTTCGAAGATGCGGTTTCTCTCTGCACCCTGGGTGGGCATGCTGGAAAGCGGGGCCTGGTTGCGCAATGCCGCACACGCCAATGAATGCGCGCGCTATCTGGCAGAGAAGATTACAGGGATCGTTGGGGTTGAGATTGTCTCGCCACCCGAGGCAAATGCGGTCTTTGTAAAGGCTCCTAAAGAGATCCTCGATGCTCTGCGTGCGCGCGGATGGAAGTTTTATACGTTCATCGGCGGCGCTGCCCGCTTTATGTGCGCGTGGGACACGGATCGAAAGCGCATCGATGAACTTGCGCGTGACGTCAGGCTTTGCGCGGAGCAGGTTTCGACGCAGATGAAGTGAGAGAACATCCGTTTGCGTGTGTCCGCCCGTAACAGTTCCGGGGGTCCATATCTGGCGATCGTAACGTAATGCTTTCTGGTTTGGGACAGGGGCTATAATTGCGGACGATTCCAACAGGGCGCGCTGCGAAGCGGTTGCGCGTCACTTTTGGCCAGGGGCTGTTGATGCGCACACGGATGCCGGGGTTGTTCACTGTTGTTTTGGGAATGATGCTGTGCGTCGCCGGTGTGCCCTTGAAAGCACAACAGGCCGCGCCGAGGATTCGCAATCAAAATCCCAACGGACTGCATGTCTATATTCAGGCGGGACTCAAAACACACGAGCCAGGGCAGCATGATTATCCCCAGTTTCTTGCCGACTGGAGCAAAATCCTCACCGAGCATGGGGCCGTTGTAAATGGCTCTTTACACGCGCCCGACGCCGATGAACTCGAACATACCGATGTGCTGGTGATCTACAAGGGAGATGCCGGCTACCTGACCGACAGCGCGAAGAGCGCGCTCGAAGCGTTCGTCAAGCGTGGAGGCGGCCTGGTGAGCCTGCATGATTCCATCTGCGGCCCCGATCCGGCCTATTTCGCAAATCTGTTCGGCGGCGCTAAAAAGCATGGCGAAGTCAACTACACGCTGGGCGCGGATATTCCTTACACCATTGTCGACAAGACCGATCCCATCATGGCGGGCATGTCAGACATCACCATCTTCGACGAAGCTTTCTACAACATGACCTGGGCGAAGGATCCGAAGATTCACGTGTTGGCGACGGCGGTCATCCCGGGGACCAAGAGCGCCGGCGCGCATAAGGGCGAGGTGGTTCCGCAAATCTGGACGTACGAGCATACGCTGCCGGGCGGCCAGCCGGCGCGAGCCTTTGTCTGGATGCAGGGGCATATTTACGCTAACTACGCGTTGCCTCAGATTCAAACGATGTTGCTGCGGGGTATTGCCTGGGCAGCCCAAAGGCCGGTCGATGAACTGGTGAATTACAAAGCTCCAGCTGATACGTCACCCAGTCCTTATGCGAGCCGATAACTTAGCAAGTCGAAACCCGCAATAGACTCTCTGAACTAATTCAGTCTGAAGGCGTAGAGCGTGTCGCCTCCGCCGGCGATGAGGTACTGGTGTCCATCGAGTAGATACGTTTCCGGTCCGTTACCCAGCGAGCGGAGCATGGGGAAATGCCACAGTATGTCGCCGCTCGCCGCATGGAACGCGATCAAGTTCCCGCTGTAGTCACCGCTGAAGAGGAGATTGCCGGCGGTCGTGAGGATGCCGGAGCCTGCCTGGCCTCCTCCGGCGCCATCCGCAGTTCTGTAAGCGTGACTCCAGCGTATGTCTCCTGTCTTGTAGTCGAGTGCCTCGAGCACGGACTGCGACCAAAGTCCACGGACCGATCCGCCGTAGCCTTCAGGATGTTCGCTGGTGTCGGTCAGGTAAGTCACGCTGTAGCCGCGGACAGCATTGACGTAGAACAAGCCGGTCTGCGGGCTGAAGCTGGGTGGCTTCCAGTTGGTTCCGCCACCGCCGTTGATCGTGAGCAGATTGCCATCGACCGTAGGTTCCCGGTTTGGGTCGGGGATGGGCTGCCCTTTCGCATCGACTCCTTTCGACCAGTTCAGCGGAACGTAGGGCTTCGAGACGACGTTCTCTCCGGTGGTTCGATCGAGCACAAAGAAATAACCATTGCGTGCCGCCTGGGCCAGCAACTTGCGGGGTTTACCGTCGATCTGCGCGTCGAACAGGACAGGCGTTTCCGTTTCGTCCCAGTCATGGGTGTCGTGCGGAGAACCCTGAAAATACCACGCGAGTTTACCGGTATCGGCATGCAGGGCGACGATGGAACAGGTGTAGAGGTTTGCGCCCTTTCTTCCCTGCCCGGCCATCACCGGGTTGGAATTGCCTGTGCCCCAATACAAGAGGTTGAGCGCCGGGTCGTATGTGCCCGGGAGCCAGGTCATGCCGCCGCCGTGCGCCATGGAGTACTCGTCGGGCCAGGTTTCTGAGCCCGGCTCGCCTTTGCCGGGTTCGCTGTTCCAGCGCCACTGCAGTTCTCCGGTTTCCGGGTCACGTGCTTCCAGGTAGCCGGGCACATCGATGGCATCGCCACCGACGCCGACCATTACGTGGTTGCCCACCACCATCGGTGCGCCCGTGGTGAAGTACTGCATCTTTTCGTCGGCCACCTTTTTTCGCCAACGCTCTTTGCCCGTTTTTGCATCGAGAGAAATGAACCAGCCGTCGGGCGCAAGAAAGTAAAGCCAGCCGGCAAACATGCCTACTCCGCGGTTCCCTATCAGGTGACCGCCCTTGTCGACCCAGTCGTATCTCCATAGTTCACGCCCGGTGCGCGCGTCGATGGCAAACACATGATCGGGAATGGTGAAGTAGAGAATGCCGTTCACCATCAATGGTGTGGACTTGATGTCGGGCTCTCCTACGCCGCGCATGGGGCCGCCGGGGACCGTTACGCGAAACATCCAGGCCAGCGAAAGATTGCGCACGTTTGCAGCATCGATCTGCGTGAGCGGGCTGAACCTGCGCCCGGAGTAGTCGCCGTTATAGGTCGGCCACGTATCGACCGGCTGTGATTGAAGCAGCTTCTGGTTGTTCAGACTTTGCGCGGGGGCGCCGCAGGGCAGCACAAGCAGGGCGCAGCAGGAGAGGAGAAGTATGCCCGGGCATCTCATTTCAACGTCACCAGGTAGGCGGTCAGATCGTGCATCTGTTGATTGGTGTACTGATCGAGCATCTGGCGATGGAAGAGGAGCTTCTCTTCTTTTTCGATGCGTACCTCGATTCCCTTCTCTAATGCAATCGAATGATAGTTCCCCTCCGCATCGTTGAAGGAGACATAGAAGTCATCGAGACGCTTGATCGTTCCAGTGAGTTGTTTGCCGTCGCGTAACGTCACGGTTACGTTCGAGGGCGTTCGCTTGTGTGCGTCAGGATAGAGGAAAGTCTGCTGCAGTTCGGCAGGCTCCATGTTTGCGCCGATATGCGCCAGGTCGCCTGTTGGAGAGTGGCAGGTGTTGCACTTGCCCGTGCCGTTGAAGTACGCTTCGCCGGCCTTCGCATTGCCTGTCACGATATTTATAGGCTTGTAGGTACCGCGGTTGGCTGCCAGTTCCACCTGCAGATGGAGAAACTCCGCAATGTTCCGCAGGTCGTCGTTGGAGAACGATGCAAAGGCCGGCATACCTTTGGCGGGGCGGCCGTTGTGTACGGTGGGCCCAATGAGCTCTCCCTGGTTGTCGTCAAGAATGACTGCGGATCGCAGAAGGTCCGGGGCACTCGCTCCACGGGCATCTGCGCCGTGGCAAAATCCGCACGATGGGCCGAAGAGCTTCGCACCTTCCGCGGCCAATGTTTTGTCGGGCCTGCGGCCCAGACCAAGAAATTCGCGAGTGCGGATTGCGCTGCTTTCTTCCTTCTCTTGTTCCTGGGCGGCAGTCCTTGCCGCCGGTGCAGATTGCTGGGCTCCGGAGGAGGGCGCCAGGGTAACGGCCAGCGTCGTGACCGGGACCGCTGCCAGGATAGCGGCCAGGATCGCAGTCAAAGAAATCTGTTTCAGCCGGTGTCCCGGGCCTGTTTCCATACCGCACTAGGATATACATGGGTGCTCTGCGCGGCGTCAAACTGTTTATTTTCCAGTTCCCTCTCAGAGCTTTTAAGCGAGGCCAGGATCGAAAACTTTGCGTGGCGCGTTGTGAGCGGTGCTGAAAGCGGCGGCGGCGGCTTCGTAAACCGAAGGACGAACCGGCGGGGTTGAGTGATATAAGTGTACGTATTTCGCTGAAGAAATCGGCGATACACAAACTGCTCGGCAAGGAGAGGGTTGGCATGATCAAGATAATTGTTCTGGCAGGAGCTCTTGTTGCTGCTACGTCGTTGCCCCTCGTGGCGCAGGACGTGGCTCACGCTGTGGATGGGACAGTCAAGAAGGTCGACGCCGGTAGCAAGACCCTGGTTGTCGAAACCAAGGACGGCACGGAACACAGTTTTCGCTACACCAGCGACGTAACGGTCGATGGAGCGAAAGATACGGAAAAAGGCACTTTGGACGCTGCTCATGGTGTGACCGAGGGCAGCAAGGTGGCAGTGCATTACACCGTGGATGGCGGTAAAGAGACTGCCCACGAAATTGACAGAATCGGCGATGACGGGATGAAGGCGACCGAAGGTACGGTTTCGAAGTTGGACAAGGGCGCCAAAACCATCTCGGTCAAGACTGCCGATGGCACGGTAGATACGTTTCAGTTGACCGGCCGGGCTGCGAAGGATACCGGCAAGGATGTGGTTGCGGGAACCGATAAGTCAGCCAAGGTGACGGTGTATTACACCGAAGAGGCCGGCAAAAAAACCGCTCACTTCATCTCGAAGGTGTTTTAGTTGTTGATCTGGTTCTAAGTGGAGAGATTGAGAGATCTCTCCACTTAGTTTTCGATTCACCTCTGCTTCCGAACTGCTTCCAGCCGATTGATTTCCCATCTGGAACCTTGCTTCTTTTTCTATAATCGGAACGGCTGGATTGGCAGAGGTTTCGAAAGTAGACTCCTGCGTCAAGCCAATTTTCCAAAGTTGTTCTGTAAAGGGGATGGAGATGGGTAACGTCGCGAGCCGGTTGTTGATAAGGCGGATAGGCTCGGTCATTCTGTTTTGCTTAGTGCTTGATTCGATCACATCACGAGCCTGGAGCGCGGAGTCTTATTTCGTATATGTCGCCAATTATGCGACGCAATCGAGCCATGGTATCTATGCCTACCGGTTTAACGCGGCGACGGGAAAGCTGACCGCCACGGGCCGGGTAGCCGATGTCGAGAGCCCGGCGTTCCTTGCCACGGACGCGCATCATCGTGTTCTGTATGTGGCGACGGACAAGGACCAGGATCCCAAACAAATTGGCTTTATCAGCGCCTACGCGATCGATTCGAAGACCGGCGCTCTTAGGCTGCTGAACCGGGTGGACCAGGGTGGAGGCTCTTGCTACCTGGCGGTAGACGCGACCGGAAACATTTTATTTGTAGCGAACTACGAGGGTGGAACGGTCGTCTCTTTTCCGCTTAACCCTGACGGAAGTATCGGCGCCCGATCGGGCTTCGACCAACACACGGGCTCCAATCCTAAGCGGGAGCAACAGGAAGGGCCTCATGCGCATGCCACGGTGCTCTCACCCGATAACCGGTTTCTGTTTGTGCCGGACCTTGGCACCGACCAGATCAAAATTTATCGCGTCGATACGGCGAAGCGAACCTTTACCCCGAACGACCCTCCCTTCGCCACGGTAAAGGCTGGCCTGGGTCCGCGCCATCTGGTCTTTAGCCGGAACGGCAAGTTCGCTTACGTCATCTGCGAAATCGAATCGACCGTGGTGGTTTTTTCGTACGACGCCGCCAGGGGTGCGCTGACGACGGTGCAGACGCTCTCCACCTTGCCGGCGGACTACAAGGGCATCAACGACGCGGCAGAGATCGCTATCGATTCGGGCGGCCGCTTTCTTTATGCCTCGAACCGAGGGCATGACAGCATAACGGTCTTTGCTATCGACCCGGCAAAGGGAACGCTGACGAAGGTGCAGGTTGCCCCCTCGCTGGGAAATATTCCGCGCAACTTTGCGCTCGACCCAACGGGCAAATACCTTCTGGCGGGAAATCAGCTTTCCGATCAACTGCAGCTCTTTAAGGTCGATCCAACGACCGGCTGGTTGAAGCCGGCCGGGCAGGCAATGGCTATTCAAAAGCCGGTCTGCATCTTGTTTGTTCCGGAAGGGTAGGGGCGTATATGCTACTATTCCTGTCAATTACTGAGGGGAGAGGTAGCTCGTGACGAAATCGACCGATCTGCTACAGGGAACCCTGGATCTGCTGATTCTGAAGGTCTTGACTCTGGAAGCAATGCACGGGTGGGCGATCGCCCAGCGAATCGGCCAGCTTTCGAACGCTGTGCTCAAGGTCAATCAGGGAGCACTGTACCCTGCCTTGCATCGGCTGGAGCACCAGGCCTGGATTGAAGCATCGTGGGGAGAGTCAGAGAACAATCGGCGCGCCAAGTATTACTCCCTCACCAAGGCCGGAAGAATGCGCCTCAAGACTGAAGAACGTTCCTGGGACCGACTCTCCCTCGCAGTCCAGGGCGTGTTGAACGCGGTTGAAGGATAACCATGCGTCTCATCGATAGTGTCTTTCACCGGTTGCGATCCTTACTGCATAGGGAAACGCGCAATGCCGAACTGAGTGAAGAGCTGCAGTTTCATCTTGAACGAGCGATTGAAGAAAACATCGATAAAGGCATGTCCGAGCGGGAAGCCCGGGCGGCGGCCAGAGTAAGCTTTGGCAGCGTGGCTCGAGCGACCGAAGAGAGCTACGAGGCTCGCGGCGTGAAATGGGTCGAAGATTTCTTCCGGGATGTCCGCTACGGCATGCGAACACTCGCCAGGCAGCGTTCCTTCACCTTGGTGACCGTGCTGACACTGGCGCTTGGGATTGGCGCATGCACAGCAGTCTTCACCATCATCCACGGCAGTCTCCAACTGCCCTATGCGAACGCTGATCGTTTGGTGCTGCTCAAGAACGTCTATCCGCGAAGGTCATATGGCGCCGCATCCTGGCCCGATGTTCGCTTTGACGGTCTTCGAAAGCCTGTAGGCGATGCAATCTACTTTAGCGTCGGGCAGGATGCGTGGTCACACGGTCTGTCCTTTCTGTTACGCACGACCGGCGATCCTTTCGCGTCTGTGCAGTCCGCGCGGCGAGCGGTTGCATTAGTTGATCCAAGCCAGGCTATTTCCGATGTAACCTCCATCGCCACTCTGGCTGACGAGGATGTCGCGGGTCCTCGGGCCGCCACTGTCGTCATGGCGGTGCTGGGGATTCTTGCGCTGTTTATAGCCACGATAGGAGTTTATGGGGTGACAGCTTATGCCCTGAGCCGCCGTGAACGAGAGTTTGGTATTCGGATAGCTCTCGGCTCCAGCCGCAAAGGCATCCTTAAGATCTTGTTCGGGAGAGTCTTTTATCTGCTCGTTCCTGGAATGGCCCTTGGAGTCGGGCTAGCCGCCGGTCTGCGTGAGTGGGTTGCGTCTTTACTCGGTCCAGTCCATACAGATCCGGTTGCTATTTTGGGGTCTGCATTTCTCTTGTGCTGTGCGGCCGCGTCTGCTGCGCTTATACCCGCAAAACGTACCTCACGAATCGACCCCATGCGGACCCTCAAGAGTGAATAGGCCGAAGAGTCAACCCCGTTATTCTTGGCGCAAAGGTTTTCTCTCAAAGAAAACCACACCTCGCTGTTCTTACCTGACCATAGTAATTGCGAAAATGCCTTAAAGAGGGTCGGATGCAGGGCTCGAACGCTCCGTGTCACTGTAGCGAGATTATTCTTGCGATCGCTGCCGCTTCCCCAGGTCAGGAGGCTCGTATGACTGCGGCCAATGAGGTGCGTGGAGGTTTGTAGTTCATGTTCGCGTGTTGTGGACTTGGGTGCAGCACTTTCGAGATGCGGCCGCTTTGACGCAGGCGCTGGTCGGCTTCTTCCCAGGACGGGAGGGCGGTTTCCGGTTGCGTCCAGTGGGCGAAGGAAGACTCATCGCACCAATACAACAGTCGCGGCATTGCCTTTTTGTGTGCACCCGTGCTCATGAAGGCTCGCATACTCTCCTGGCTATCCCAGGCGGTCATGGTCCAAAAGGCCCAGTTGCGATCAGCCAGAACCCGCCCACCCTGAAAGCCAGGCGACTTCTTCACTTGCCTGACTGAGCGCATCGTATGCAGGGCGAACAAAGGCACAAAGCGGATAAAGCGGATTCGCAAGCGCGTCAAACCGATAAAGACCATAAGGATGAGACTTCTCCTTTCCGTCGATTGCCTACAGCTAAAGAGGTAACCTGCCTGCGGAGTGTCTTCCACTCTATGGTATTTATTTGCCGTCAGCATCGAGATATCGAACGTGTCCTGCGGGACGCGACTTATGACACGTGGCTGATCATGAGGGAAGGCTCAATACTGAACCCTGCCCAGCATCGTCGACATCAGATAGATCGATAATCATAAATACGATATCGATCGCACCAGTAGGGCGATGCTGGTATAGCCAAAATTGATGAAAAAAAGGAGATAAATATGTCGCACAGCATTTCAACCTTGCTCCTACGGAACCTTCAGGACGTCTTTGGTGAAAATGACCCGGTGAGCAGACGCGCAGTGATCGACGAGATCTACACTGAAGATGTAGTTTTCTATGATCCGGGCAAGGGTGTCTACCGTGGCGGCGACGAAATCGATCGTATCGCAGGCGCTATCAGGGCGACTCATCCCGATTTTCGCTACGAGGCAATTGGCGAGCCTGAGGAATTGGGCGATGGCGGGCGCGTCAAATGGGTATCGGGCCCCCCTGGCGCTGCGCCAGCATATGCCGGAACGGATTTCATCATCGCCCGGGACGGTCGGATTGCCGCCATTTATCTTTTCTTCGACAAGCTGTCGTAACACCGGGCGTGCGCGCTGCATCGATATCTAAGCGGAGGAAGCGGCCTCGCGCCAAGCCGGGTCTGCGGTGAACAATACTTGACAACTTATCTGAAGGAATCGCTGCGGCGGTTAGCTGCATCTAAAGCCGCCGGGTTTCCTCGCCCAGATGACGGCTTTATGACCTCTTTGTGACCAGCCAAGGCGACGAAACGGCAAGCATTGCCTTTACTTTTCGATTACTGACGACATCTTGCCAGAAATTAACTGTGTCGTAAGCTGTCCTCAATGTATTAAAAAAGAGACATCATGCCGGTGTTGTCTGCTTATACAGACCTCGCCGAGGAGCAGGTGCGATTGGGCCCTTTTAGGACTGGTGTTGTGATCATCGGTGGAGGCCCTGCTGGATTGGCCCCTCTGCTCGCGGCGCACCGACGGGGGCGTCTCGCCGAGCTATTGGAGCAAGGTGTCACCCTGGTCGAGCAGACGAGCACTTTGGGTGAGGGGAGTCTCGGCCGCTGGTGCATCAATTCAGACAGCACCGGCTTCACTTTTGCCGACTGCCTTGCCGGGCCGCCGGACAGCGAGCTCGCCGCGCTGCGCCATCACCCGATGACCAAAGAGTTTCTTGAGACGGGAGAAGGTACCGTACCGTTGCCTCGGGCGGCCGAGTTTCTGGGGTTAGTGGGCCGAGCGCTGCGCAAAGTCATTGCCGCCTCGCCCAGAGGACGCGTTCTCAGCCGGCACACAGCCGTTTCCACGCAGCGCGTAGCAAGGGGCTGGCTCACGGTGGTCCGAGATGAGGAGACGGGACGAGAACAGAGCATCGAATCTCGCAGCGTCGTGCTTGCGACGGGCGCCACCCAGCCAATAGAACGCCTTCGGCGGGAAGTTGTGGCCGGCGTGAACCTGGCAGAGCGATGCGGACAAAAACTGGTGCAATCGGGCGACGTACTCAGCACTCCAGGCTTCACCGCAATTGCCTGCCGCCTGGCCGCGCTTGGCAGACCGCCCCGTGTTGCGATCATAGGCGGTTCCACCAGCGCGGCGGCTGTAGCGCACGCGTTGCTCTACCGGCTGCCGGAAGGCATGTTTGGCGCGGCCGGGGTGACCATTCTGCACCGGCGCGACTTGCACATTTATTATCCCAGCGTCGCGGCGGCTCTCGCGGATGGATATACGGAATTCGGTCCCGACGATATTTGCCCCGTCAGTGGCCGGGTGTTTCGCCTCGGTGGATTCAGACTCGATTCGCGTGAATTGATCATGAGCGCGCGGGGCATTGGGGGGCGCCGGCCCGAGCCTCGTTTGCAGCTACATCGCCTCGGTCTCGACGATGCCGCTTCACGGGAATTGCTGGACGATGCAGACCTGGTGATCGCCGCTCTCGGCTATCGGCCTCGCGCTCTCCCGGTCTTCGATCAGAGAGGCAAGCAGGTGCCGCTGCTGGCGGGAACAACGCCCCAGGCGCGGTTGGTGAATGATCGTTGCCAGGTTCTGGATGCAGCCGGACGGCCACTCCCCGATCTATTTGGAATCGGCTTGGCCGCGGGTTTTCTGCCTCACGGAAAGCTGGGCGGGGAACCCAGCTTCAAGGGCCAGGCAAATGGCCTCTGGCTCTGGCAGAGTGACGTCGGCGGTTTGATTGTGGATGCCATCTTGTCCGGACGAGGCGGCGACAACTACTTACCTAAAACCTCTCCACTTTCGCAGTTCTCGCGGACCGGCCTTCCGCAGGAGGTCAAAGCGTGAAGGTCCCTATGGTTCGGCCTGCGCCCCCCAGACTTTCTCGCGCTATCCGAGAATTGCGGTCGCTGGAGCAGAGCGGCATGTTCACCAATTTCGGCCCGGTGAACGCACGCTTTGAGCAGGAAATGCTGCACCGCTTTTTCGGCGGCGAGGGCGCCTGCATGACGGTTTGCAATGCAACCATCGGCTTGATGCTGGCGATCAAAGAAGCGGTTGGCGAAACCGCGTCAGGACAGTATGCCCTGATGCCAAGTTTCACCTTCGCGGCCGCTGCCCACGCTGCGCTGTGGTGCGGTCTGAAGCCGCTTTTCTGCGACATTCACGCAAAGACCTGGGCGGCCGATCCTGCCGCCGAGTCGGCAATACTTTCGCGTTACGCGGGTAAGATCGCGATCGCGATGCCCTACGCGGCGTTTGGCTATCCGATCGATCTCAAGCCCTATAAGAGACTCACGGCTCGACTCGGCGTGCCGGTGGTGGTGGATGCCGCCTCCTCGCTGGGAACATTTAACGAGCAAGGACGAGGATTCGGGACTGGCTTTGACGGAAGCGTGGTGTTTTCGATGCACGCAACCAAGTCTTTCGCTGTGGGCGAGGCTGGGTTGATCTATAGCGCCGATCGGGAGCGTATTGCGCGGCTTCGCACCATGAGCGGTTTTGGCTTTGGTGAGCCGCGTTCCGCAACCATGGCTGGTCTGAACGGAAAGCTCAGCGAAGTGGGAGCGTTGCTCGGCCGGCTGCGGTTGGCCGATTACGACAGCGTGACAGCAGGCCGCTCCGCGGTGATTGAGCGCTATCGCGATGCGCTGCCGGAACTGGAGTTTCAGCACAGGGCGCGAGGCACGCAGGCCCATCAATTTGTCCCGGCGTTATTGCCATCTTTTCTAAAGGGTGGAAGGGCGGCTCTGTGCGCAGAGTTGGCCAGGCGGGGCATCACGACGGGTACGTATTTCAGCCCGCATCTGCTTGAACAACCATATTTCCGAAAGGTCAGCGTGGCCGACCCGATGCCGGTCTGTGACGATGTCTCCGCAAGAATCATCAGTCTCCCGTTGTTTGACGAAATGACCAGCGAAGAAGTGGATTACGTAGCTGAAAACCTCAACGAGTCGATCGACGAACAAAAGGAGAAATGGGGCTGGAATCGGCCATCGCGAAGCGAACCGCAAGCGCCCGTCGTTTATGGCGGAATGCGTAGCGCGGGCGGTCGGGTTTCGGCGAAGTAACAGTGGCGGTCATCTAGCGAAGCGGATCGATTCGTAAGGAACGAGGGACATGAACGACCCTGCCCCCAAGTGTGCTGTTGTTTTCAAGGCGTACGCCTGGGATGAGTTCGTCGAACGGCAGGCTCACCGTCTGGCCGAAGCGGCCGGCAACCTTGATTTTTACGTCCTGATGGATGAGACAGCCGGTCCGGTCGGGCCGATACCGTTCGAACGCGTGATCCGCTTTACCTGCGCCGATCTTGAGGCCACCGGCCTGGCGATGCGTTTTCCTGTTGGCGGCGTGTTGTGGTGGAACCCGGACTACGCACACTATCAGTTTCTGGCTCAGTGTCCGGACTACGACGCTTATGTGTTCGTCGAGTATGACTGCGTGGTGCAATGTTCGCTCGAGATGTTCGTTACACGAGCGGTGTCACTGGGCGCCGATTTTGTAGCCCTGCCGATCGCACGGCGGTTCGCGCAGTGGCACTGGACGCCGTATCAGCACAACGTCTATCCGGCTGCCGAAAACCAGCTTGCTTTGCTTAATGTGTGCTTTCTCTCTTCGCGCGCTCTGAGACTGTTGCATGAGCGGCGGCTGGCGATGAAGAATGATCCGTCGGTCCGCGCGTGGCCGAGCAGCGAGCTCTTCGTCCCCAGCGAACTGGTGCGTGCCGGGATGAACTGGGTGTCGCTGGCCGGCTTCGGCGACGTTTCCCGCTATGACTGGTTCCCGCCGATGATGGAAGAAGATTTGCCGGCGGCCGATGGCGATGCTTTCCTGCATCCGGTGCTTGATCGCCGGCGTTACGTCACCTCAATGCTCAATTATCGCGGCGCGCTCAAGCCCGGCGAATTAGACCGTGCTCTCTCCCGCTTTCGACGCGAAGAATACGAAAAGTTGATTGGGCCGGCGTTCCGTCAGGCCACGGTCCGGCGCATACGGCATACGCTGCTTCGCTTGCGCAACCGGTTCCTCTGACCTGCTCATCTTGCTTCAGTACACTCGCTCGCCTGAGTTGTTCTTTCGTGACTACCACGCCTCTACGCATAAGATCATTCGCTGCGCAAAGCCACCATCGGTTCTACTCCGGCTGCACGTTGCGCCGGAATCAACGATGCGAGCAGCGCCGCCACAGTGAGCAGCAGCGTGGCCATCGTCAGCATGACTGGATCCCAGGGCCTTACGCCATAGAGCTGGTCGGTCATAAGCATTCCGGCTCCCATCGCAGCCGGAATGCCTACTGCCAGGCCGATGCCTACCTGGGAGAAGGCGCCGCGAAGCACCATCCTGACCACGCGTGCGCGGTCTGCGCCCAGGGCCATGCGCACACCGATTTCGCTGGTTCTCTGCTCCACCATGTAGGCCATGACTCCGTACAGCCCGACCGCTGCCAGCACCAGGCCGAGCACGCCGAAACAGGTGGTGAGTGTGGCAATCATATTCTGCTGCCGGAAATCCGCGCCTACGACCTGGCTGTAGGGAGTCACCGCATAGAGCACAAAATTCGGATCGACACTGACCAATGCCCTGCGCACGCTTTCTTCCATGCCCGGCGGACTGCCTGGCGCCCAGATCACGATGTTGTAGAGAAAGTGAGACCAGATCTCACCGCTGTGATAAACGGGATCATCGTTGTACGGCACGGTTTGCGTCTCAGACACCCAGAACATCGGACCGATCGGATCTTTGTAACCGTAGGTCATGTAGCGCAGGTCTTTCGTAACACCGACGATTTCGTATGTTGCGGAGTATTTGATCTTATCGATCCCGAAATGCTGCCCGATTGGGTTTTGATTCTTGAAGAACTTTCTGGCAAAGGCTTCGTTGATCACGGCAACGTTACGAGTCGTCGCGGTGTCCTCTTCGCTCAGCGACCGGCCGCTCAACATCTTCGCGCCCAGTGTTTCGAAAAAGCCCGGCATCACCCGCGCCCAGGCGGCGTTGTCGTCCAGGGTTGGCGGGGGTTCCGGTCTTCCCTGCACACGAATCGGTTCGTTCCAGCTATCGCCAGTCATCGGAGCATAGAGCGCTGGAGCGACCATGCGCACGCCGGGAATCTGGCGAAGGCGGTCGTCTATCTGGCGAAACATCGTTTCCATTTGCTCTGGCTTGTAAGCGCCCAACGATGGATTGATCGACGCGACATAGCGATCCTGCGTGGCAAAGCCGAAATCCTGGTTCCGCAGATTGCTGAGGCTCTTGCCCAGCAGCGCCGCCGCCGAGAGCAGCACCAGGGACATGGCTGCCTGCCCGATGACCAACGACTTCTGCGCCCACGATCGTTGGCCGCCGACAGAACGATTGGCGCCGCGCAGCGCCTCCACCGGTTCGGCATGCGACGTTACCCATGCGGGTGCAATGCCAAAGATGATTCCCGTCAGCACAGATATGGCCAGGGCAAACAGCAGCACCGGCCACGAGGGATTTGCGTCGATGGGTACGTAGTTATTCGGGCCGCCCACCTGGAAGGCGAGATACAGCACCAACCGTGACCCCGCATAGGCAACGCCAATACCAAGCACGCCGCCGATCACCGCCAGCAGGACGCACTCCACCAAAGCCTTGCGCACGAGGCGAGCGGCCGAGGAGCCAAGTGCCACACGTACAGAGGTTTGCGCGCGATCCTTCAAGCCGCGCGCGAGCATTAGGTTGGCCAGATTGCCGCACGCCACCAGGAGCACGCATCCGGACGCGACGAGCAGCAACTTCAACCCGTCCTGATAATCATCCCGCATGGTGGCTACGCCGGCGCCACCGGGAACGAGTTGCAGCGTTTGCTGCTGCCACAGTTGCTTCTCGCCCGGTTGCATATCGGGCACGTGGCTGGCGAGCCAGTCATGGAACTCCACCTTGAGTTTTGCTTCGAGTGATTTCGGATTCGTTCCCGGCCGCACTCTCCCGATCAGATCGAGAAAGTTGTCATCGGGCCTTTTCAATCGGGCTACTTCTCCATCGATCAGAAGTTCCGAAGTGAGCGGCAGCCAATAATCCGGCATGCCCCAGCCGGCCAGCTTGGCTCCGTAGAATTCCGGCGCGGCGACGCCGATCACGGTAAACGGATGCCCATTGATCAGATAACTCGCGCCCACCACCGACGGATCGGCTCCATACTTCTCGCGCCAGATGCGGTAGCTCATCACGGTCACCGGCGGCGCGCCTACGCGATCGTCGGCGTCGATCATGAGCCGGCCGATCCAGGGCTGCACACCAAACGTCCTGAAGAAGTTTCCGGAAACGTATTCGCCATTGCGCGTATCCGCCTGCGCCTGCGAGCCCGCCCGGCGAACGCCGAGCGGCGCGTTGCCGGCCTGCAGTGCTGCCAGGTCAGTAAACTCCGGTGTGTGCGCGCAAAAATGCTTGTACGTCTCCCACGAGAAGAGAGAGAAATCCCCGTCGTCGCCCTGTACGTAACCGCCCCAGTTGCAGCAACGAATCGTGTCGCCGATCTTCCACAACTCCTCCGGTTTGGTCACCGGCAGAGATTTCAACATCACTTTGTGTACGAGGGTAAAGATGGCCGTGGTCGCTCCGATGCCCAGTGCGAGCGTGATGACCGCGGTGGCGGTGAACCCGGGTGACTTTCGCAGTTGCCTCAATGCGTCGCGCACATCTGCCAGCATTTGTTGCCCCCAAAGCGTGTCTGCGACCCTCGGTATAGATAGAGGGCTGTATCTGGTCGCCGCCATTGCCGGCGCCATCGTCGATGGGAGCCATATCGCGATCACCCACGTAGCCGCCTTCTATGTTGCCGCGCTGGTGCTGCGGATCGGGTTGGACAAGTTTTGCGGCGAACCCGCCAGTGAAAACAGTTAAGAAGGCCGCAGATCGGCCTCAAATAACTCGCCGGCATGGCGGTAAGCTGCCGCTGCGTTCTGGGTCTGCCCGACAGCCTCCAGGCTCGATGCCAATACATGGGCAAGGATGCTTTGATGGCCTGGCTCGGCCCAGGACTTGACCGCTTCGAGCAGGCCGGCTGTTTCTTCGGCTGCGCCCTGCCAGTCATGCTTCCCTATTCTGCCTACGACGATGCGCATCAGGTATTTGAACGACTCTCCATGCATGGCATCGATCTCCGCAGCAGGTGCATGCTTCAGTTCCTCTAACGTTTTGGCGACCGGACCGTCCGGCCCGAACCGCCGGCCCCGCTGATAGAGAAACGCCAACAGGAAGCAATGGCGGCCTACGGCGAGTTGCATGGCTGGGGCGCCCCCGAGGGGTGTACATGTGCGGCGAATCGCTCGCCGCACGGCAAACAGGCCACCGTCGGATGCCCGCGCACGCAACAGAGCTACCCCGCCGGTGAAGTCCGCGGCCACAAAGGAGAGTCCCTGGTCCAACTCCACCAGGCGATCAAGTTGCGTGCGTCGGTCGCCGACAATCATAGATCCAGCGATACCCCATGCCAGTTCGCTGCTTAACGCCGGGCAGATGGCGGGGGCGAGACCTGTCTCCATCTGCTGGTTGAGCGTGTACGGATCTCCGCAGGCGATCACGGCGAACAGGTCGGCCGTGAGCGCATAGGTATTGATGGTACGGCAAAGATCGCATGGCTCCTCAGGAGAACATCCGGAATAAAATCCCTGGCTGATGTTCACGACAGAGATGCCGGAGCGTGCACACCACGCCAGCGCATCGCAAAACTGGGAGCGGGTCGCCTTCGTTTCCTCGCCATAGACTTTGAGACTGAAGATTTCCGCCTCTGGCGCGCCTTTGAGAATGGCTGCGATGACCCTGGTTCCATGGCGATCCATGCCGGCGCAGTCATGCGCTCCCTCGTGGGTCGCGGTAAAGTCCAGGGCGTGCACGTTATCGAGCGGCAGGAAGTGGAAGGTTTGGCGGAGCCAGTCCATGTCCACTCCTGTGTCAATGACCGCCACTTTCGCCGAGCGGCCTTTGGAGCCAAGATGCCAGACGGACATCTTGCATGCGATATGCCGGTTGGGCAGTTCTGTGTCGAGGGTGAGGTCCATAGCTAGCCACCAAACTCCCCAATGCGCAGTGGATCGAGATAACCGTAAGTGACCCGCTGCGGCGGCTGCAGGGCGACCGGGATGCTGAATAGCTTCAAGTGAGCATCCACATCGTTTACCAACTGACGGGAGCCTTTCCTCTTGAGCGATAGCAGGGAATACGCCACAACGGCTGTGACCGTCCACACCGCCAGGGCGTGCCCTTCAACCCTTCGCTGAGGGTCGGGCACCGAGATCACCCGATTGGCTTGCTCCCAGGCTCGCTGAAAGTCGGGCCACGCGCCGGCCGCGATGACTCGCGGCTCATTGGCAAGAATGCCGGCGGGAGCTCCAGGAACTGTGAACATGGAGTCATGAATCCCGGACTGATGGATTGCGGCACCCGCTACAGGAATTGCGCCGGGAGCATCGAGCAGCGGCATGCTGAGGAACGGGTAAACGAGTACTTTGCCTATGGAAAGGGCGAACTCGGCTGCGCTCTGAATTTCCGGATCGATCGTGGCCTCGGAAGTCGCAGGCATCGCGAACGAGTACCAGACGATCAGATCGGCCTGCAGGTTTTTCGCGAGTGCCATGGCGTTGGCAAAGTCACCGCTCTGATGCAGGTTGCTCACCAGGGAGAATACGAAGCCGGAAGGAAGCTTTCGCGGAACTGAGTTCAGGAAAGGAAGAAATGCGAGCAGCGTATGGTCGGGTTCTCCGCCCGGCTTATCGTCACAGAAAAAAAATTGGAGTTTCGGCAGTGACCGGCATGCGGCCACGTTCTTGTCGGTAAGTACCAGGATATGGACGTGTGCGTCAGCCATTGCCCGTGCCTCCGTTCGCTTTCATAGTAAGCGCATCGAATGGTCTGCCGGTTCCAAATATTCAGGGCTCGAAACTCAATGGGCAGTCATTTTCCTTCCACATAACAAAACTCCGTTGCATCTCCCTTTCCGCCGGAACGGAAGGTGTGTTCCTTGGTGACGCGCAGATAGCCGTCGCGCACCGCTTTCCTGCGGTAGCGGATTACGGTCATCGGCAGGAATTGGAGCATCGGGGAAAGTCTGTGGCATGGAACCATGAACGCATCATCGCCCACTCCCTCCTGCAGAAAGCGGGGTGAATCGACCTTGACAATCCGTGAGTCGATTGTCTACCCTCGCTTTGCATCAATGGTCGAATGTCTTCCATGACCGAAAAAGCCAAACAACGGGCAAACCTCCTCCAGGGCACGCTGGACATGCTCATCCTGCGGACCCTTGTCCATGGGCGGGCTCACGGCCATCAGATCGGCAAGCATATCCAACGGACCACCCATGACTATCTGCAAATGCAGCACGGCTCGCTCTATCCGGCACTCCACCGTCTGGAGCGAAAAGGGTGGGTGGTCTCGAAGTGGGAAATCGCCTCGGATAAAAAACGGGAGTTTAAGTACTACCGGCTAACCGGGAAAGGGAAAAAACAGCTCGTCGTCGAAGAATCCTACTGGAAGCAGATGGCGGAAGCGGTTGCGCGCGTGATGTGGCCCAGTGTCGAGGAGAGTTGACATGCAATGGTGGTTTCGAAACAAGCGGGATCAGGATATTGAACGCGAGTTACAGGCTGATCTTGACCTGGAAGAAGAAGAGCAAAGGGAAAACGGCGTCCCCGCGGAGAAGGCCCGCTATGCTGCCCGCCGCGCGTTCGGCAATCCGACTCTGATCAAGGAACAAACAAGCGAAGTCTGGGCCTGGGAGCCCTTCGAACGTCTCTTGCAGGACCTTCGTTATGCGCTGCGGCAACTCAAACGATCTCCCGGGTTTGCCTCGAGCGCGATCCTCAGCCTGGCTCTTGGCATCGGTGCGTCCACCTGCATCTTCTCTATAGCAGACGCCGTGCTGCTCCGCCCGCTTCCCTACCCAAAGCCCGAACAGATCGTTCGCATCTGGGAACAGGCTTCTGACGGCCACCGGATGGAGTTGGCACAGGGAAACTTTGACGACTTTCGTCTTCAGAACGATACGTTTTCCAGTCTTGCCGCATATGGCTACGGCATAGCCTCTGTTACCGGCGGCAGCGAGCCGATACGAGCGACGATCGCCAGCGTCTCCAGCGGCTTTTTAGAAACGCTGGGAGTTGCACCCTTCCACGGCCGTGCGTTCGCGGCCGACGAGCAGCGGGCCCACGGGACGCCGAGCGTCATCGTTAGCTACAGTTACTGGAAACAATATCTCGGCGGCGCTGAGGATCTCTCAGCATTTCACCTGACCATGCCGGGAGGAGCCTACCAGGTTGTCGGCGTCATGCCGCCCGGATTTGATTTTCCTTCTGGCGCCATGGCATGGATTCCGAGCGAATTGGATCCCGATACTTCCGCCCGCACAGCCCATAACTGGCGAGGTATCGGCCGTATCCGCGATGGCATTACGGTTGCCCAGGCCCGCGCCAATCTGAGCGCGATCGCCCATCGTTTGAGCCTGCAGTATGGGACGGATGTCGACCTCAACGACGCGGCAGCGGTTCCGCTGGTGAACGCAATGGTCGGTGAAGTCCGCAAGGCTCTGCTGGTTGTGCTGGCTGCCGTGGGCATGTTGCTCTTCGTAGCCTGCGCGAACGTCGCCGGGCTATTGTTCGCCCGCACTGTGGCACGAAGCAGAGAGTTGGCTGTGCGCAAGGCGTTGGGTGCGGATAGCGGCCGCCTCGCTCATCAGTTTCTTGCGGAATCGTTTACGCTGTCGCTCGCCGCAGGCGTGCTGGGCATCGCGATTGCCAGTCTGGGAGTGAGATTGTTACCGGCGATTCTTCCCGCCAGCCTGCCACGCCAACACGGCATCACCTTGAACGGCCCGGTTTTACTGTTTGCACTCCTGGCAACCGTGGGTGTGGCGGGTCTGCTGGGTTTATTCAGCGCGTGGCATGCGGGCAGAAACCCCGTGCGGGAAGCGCTCAGCGCTGCTTCTCACAACTACGCTGGCTTGCGCGCTACCCAACGGCTACGGAGCATCCTGGTCGTTGCCGAGATCGCGCTGACGATGGTACTGCTGGCTGGGGCAGGTGTTCTTGCCCGCAGCTTCCTCAAGCTCATTTCGACCAGTCCGGGCTTTCATCCGCAGAGTCTGCTCACCATACAGTTTGCGCCATTGCCTTCGACGGGAGAAACCGGGCAGGCAGCCATCACACGGCAAGTGCGCCAGATAGAGGATTTACTGGCGCGCCTGCGCGCTGTTCCTGGGGTGCAAAGTGCCGGCGTTGCGGGTGCGTTTCCGGTTGCTTCCGGCGACAATCTTGCTGATGGTGCTTTCCTGATCCTTGACGGACACAAAGCACCAGAGAATTTGGGCGAGTGGGATGCGATTGCTCGCAATCCGATGCATGTGGGTCACGCCTTGTATGGCGTTGCCAGCGGCGAGTACTTCCGCACCCTGGGCATTCCGCTGATGCGTGGACGATTGTTTGATGAACAGGACGACGCCAACGGGCTTCACGTAGCACTGATCAGTGAAACGCTGGCCCGGGAGCGCTGGCCGAATCAGGATCCCATCGGTCAGATCATCGATTTTGGCAACATGGATGGAAACCCGAAGCCGCTCACGATCGTGGGCATAGTCGGCGACGTACGCGCGCGCGGCCTCGATTTGCCGCCGAGCCCGATCATCTACGTCGACTATCGTCAGCGAGGGATGAACGCCAACTCGACGCCTACCATTCTTGTACGTACCACGGTGGCTGAAAGCGCGATCGTTCCCACGGCGCGCGGCATTTTTCATGATCTTGCCCCGGAGGTTCCGGTAGACTTCTCGACGTTTGCGGCGGAACTGGATGGCTGGTTGGGCGATCGACGCTTTCTGCTCCTCCTGGTGGGCTTCTTTGCTGCGGCCGCGGTGATTCTTGTGGCGATTGGCATCTACGGGGTGATCACCTATCTCGTGACGCGCCGTACGCAGGAAATCGGTGTTCGTATGGCGGTTGGTGCACAGCGTGGTGACGTTCTACGCCTTGTACTCCGGGAGGGGTTTCGCCTGACCGTACTCGGGATTGCGATTGGGGTGTTAGCGTCCCTGGTACTTGGCCGCTTTGTGTCGAGTCTTCTTTTTGGAGTCAGCGCGAACGACCCGCTCACCTTTGTAGGCTTTGCACTGTTTCTTTCGCTGGTTGCTCTAGCGGCGTCCTACATTCCTGCAAGGCGCGCAATGCGGATAGACCCGATCACGGCTCTGCGTTATGAATGAGCGCACACCGGTTCCGAATTATCGATGATATGAAAACTGCGGGGCGTTCTCGATGCTGCCGCACAAGGGAACCTGGGGACAAGGTGGTGTAATGCACCCCCGAAAGTTAGACACTTTAGGCCCGTTGTGCCGATGGGCAGCTGCTTGAGATTCCGCAGCGTTACAGGTCTTTAAGATCGCGGGCGGCACAACCAGCCTGCATCTCTCACCAGCAGGCAGGAGACGAGCGGCGAGGCTGCTCGCTGCGGCGAGGCTGCTCGCTGCGGCGAGGCTGTGTTGTGCCGTGGCCGGCAGCGCAACAAACCTGCGGGTGTCCCAGGTACGTTCCGAAATCGTGATCGAACGATACGTTCTCCTGAAAGATGACGACCATGTGCTGAACGGCGTCCTTGCGGGCAACGTCTGTCTCTTCAGAGGCAGTAGGCAGGTTACTGGTATATCCGCAGCCGGCCACGGCCGGTAGGGCGAAGGAACCAAGGAGAGAAACAAGCAAGCGTAGGGTACGGCAGAGCATGACAGAATACCTGCGCAGCCGAAACAAGCATGTCTTCACAAATGCGCGCGAAGTTTAGGCTTAGACGCTTGACTTATGCAAGGCTCAGGAGTTAGGCAGCCGCTGGCGTTGTTAGACACGCGATGGGGAAATAAGGGGTCATGTACCCATTCCATCGGGTGTGCGGTTCCGCTGTGCGTTCACGGGTCGATAGATATTGTACTTGAGTTTAGCCGGCACAAAAGAGCGACGCGAGAGTATGATTCTGGCGTAAGTCTTCTTAGCTCTAAGTCAGCCCCCTGCGATTCTGGAGGTTTGCATGATGCGCACGATGATCAGGAACGGATGGCCGTTCGCTCTTTGTGTCACCCTTGAGGCGATTATTTCGCTCTTCTACTTCAATTATGCAGAGTACGGCACGCATCGACGGATGGCCGTTGTCCTTGTCGGTGAGCTGACACTGGCGGCCGGTGTCTGTACGATGATGGCCGCCATGTTGAGTGCCGCAGCCGGCAAGCGCTGGTTTCTCATGCTGAACGGTCTCGCCTGCAGCGCACTTGGGCTGATCCTGACTTTTTGGACCGGCAGGATTGCTTTTCGCACGATCGCGACCCTAATCGTCGTCATGGCAATGAGTCTCGCCATGTATGAATTCGTAAATGTGCAGCTGTCACGACGTCATCCCTCTCGAGAGTGGCTTTCTGGTGCGGCTGGCTTGGTTTTAGCCGGTTTTGGTTTTGTATTTTTAGCCTATGCAGTTCGGTGGATCCGGTTGGACCCTACGTCTCCTGCGGAATCATTTCTTTGGCTGGGTTCCTATTTCGGCTTTAGCGCGATCTGCATGCTTGGCATGACTTTGAGGTTGCCCTCGTCCGGCATTGTCTAAGGCATTTTCTCGAATATCGCCGCAGCGAGCATCTTCGCCGCAGCGAACATGACTGTGGTCCGGTGAGCATTTTCACAAATGAAGTAAGGGAAGAATATGCCCTGGACGCAAATGTTCCGTCGCACATAACCACTTCCAACCGCATCGCCGTATTCGTGAAAATGCTCTGGAGTATTTTCACAAATGCAACGCCTCCAGACACCTAGACATTCTGCGCTGTCAGGGAGTAGATTGTCTACGTCTATGATCCGAAGGAACGACTACAAGAACCGAATCGAGCTACTGCAAGGTACGCTCGACATGCTCATCCTCCAAACACTACGGTGGGGGCCGCAGCACGGGTACGGTATTGCCCAAGCACTCTTCTCCAATTCGAACGAAGCTCTCCAGGTCGAGACCGGTTCGCTTTACCCGGCGCTTCACCGCCTCGAACGCCAGAAGTGGGTTCGATCGGAGTGGAAGCTCACCGACAGCAACCAACGCGCGAAGTATTACAGCATTACCGCCGCAGGCAAGACGCAGCTCGCGTCGGACCGCAACCGCTGGCAGCAGATGGTAGAGGTAATCGCTGCAATCATGGGTCCTCAACCGAAGGAAGGTGTGTCATGAATTTCTGGCCGAGGTCCCTTGCGAGACGCCAAACCGACCTGGAAAGGGAGATTCAAGCCCACCTCCAGATGGCTATCCAGGACCGGATTGACCGCGGGCAATCCCCAGCTCAGGCGAGAACGGACGCTATACGAGAGTTCGGCAACGTTCCACTCGTCAAGGACGTTACCACCCAAATGTGGAGCTGGAACTGGCTCGACGGTCTGCACCGCGATCTGCGCTATGCTCTGTGGCAATTGACCAAATCGCCTGGCTTCGCGCTAACGACCATCCTGACTCTCGCACTGACCATCGGAGCCAATGCCGGCGTTTTCACCCTCGTTCATACCATTCTGCTGCACCAGCTTCCCTTTCGTGAACCGTACCGAGTATTGAACGTTGACAATGCCGGGGCTGCTGGCCTTGACTACAACATGTCGTCGAAGGATTACAGCGGGTCTTTTCGCGCGGCCGCTCAATCGTTCCACACCGTCGAGAACGCCGCGATGTACTCCACTGCAGGCGTGAACGTCGTAACCGGAACCAGCACCCCTGTCCGGCTACAAGCAGTAGAGACCAGCGCGCGCTTTTTCGATGTCCTCGGCGTGGCACCACAGATCGGGCGCAACTTCAGTCCCGAGGAAGATACCCCTGGAGACGACCACGTCGTCCTCATCAGCCATCGCCTCTGGCAACAGGCATTCCACGCAAATCCAGATGCATTGGGACAAACTCTCCAGGTGAACGGCTTCGGTTTTACCATCATCGGCGTTCTCCCTGCGCAGATGGATTTCCCAGCCGGCTCAGATCTCTGGGTGGCCACGCTTTTCGATGAACACACGTTCTTACGGGAAGGGGGAGCCTTTTTCACGTCGGTATTGGTTCGCGCCAAACCAGGTGTTTCCGGCGAAGAGGTAGGCTCCGAATTCGAGGCAAGAGCTAAACGGCTTCTCAAAAGAGGAGAGCAAATATCACCGGACGACCTGCCAAAACTCACCCCAATCGCCGCTGAGCTTACAAAATCTATCCGTTCCTCTTTATGGATGTTGATGGGCGCGGTCTCATTGGTTCTTCTCATTGCCTGCGCAAATATCGCCAGCCTCATGCTCGTCCGTACGGCCGAACGCAGAAGAGAGTTCGCTGTGCGCGCCGCTCTGGGGGCCGCGCGGGTACGGCTCGTTCAGCAGCAGCTGGTCGAGTCCACACTTCTTGCGCTCTGCGGCGGAATGCTTGGGATCCTCTTCGCTCAGGGTGCACTCCGTCTGCTCTACTACTACCGGCCAGCAGCTCTGGGGCCTTTCCCGCGCCCCGCGATCGAACTTCCAGTGCTGGTTTTCACCGCAGTTGTCGCGCTCCTCACCGGTTTTGCGTTCGGCATCGTACCGGCATTTCTGGCTGGGCGCGAAGATCCTGCTGCCGTTCTTCAAGTTGGAGTCTGGCGAAACTCCAATTCGGGCAATCTCTTCCGCAGGTTCCTTATCTCCGGCGAGATGGCGCTCGCCTTCGTGCTGCTGATCGGAGCCGTCCTCTTGCTGCGCACGATGGCAAATTTAAATAGGGTACCGCTCGGCTTCGACACCCGCGGCATTGTCAGCTTTTCGGTTTCGCCTCACGGCGAGCGATACCAGCGCAACGATTCCACGAACCCGGCAATACCTCAGTTTTACTCAAACGTTCTGGGGAAGTTGTCTTCTCTTCCCGGCGTTGAAAGCGTCGGCGCCAGCAGTAATCCTCCTTTGGATACAAGAGCAGATATGCTGCTTCCGGTGAGGCCGACGCTCACTTCCGGAGACGCGGGCGCGAAGCCCGTCGCGGCCGCGCCGCGCATCGCAAGCCAGGGATATTTCGCCACTATGGGCATTCCTATCTTCCAGGGCCGAGATTTTTCTGCCAGCGACACACGCGCCGGCGCCAAAGTCATCATCGTCACTCGCGACCTGGCCGGCAAGCTCTGGCCTCAGCAAAACCCGATAGGCCAGCAGATTCAATGCGATGTTTTTTGCAAAGAGCATCCAACCGTGGTCGGCGTCGTAGAGCCAAACCGGCGTTTCGGACCACGCGAAGATGGAATCCCCGAGTACTACATTCCCTACACCCAGCAGGACTGGGGCTATATGACCTTCGTCCTGCGATCGAGGATAGATCCTGCTTCGCTGCTGCCGTCGATACGCAGGGCTGTGGCTTCGGTCGATCCCACCCAGCCCATATACGATCTCGAAACCATGCAACAACGACTCAACGAGAACGAATCACTGGTGCGGTTCGAGCTTTTCACGCTTAGCGTCTTCGCTGGCCTCTCCGTTCTGCTCGTTGCGATTGGTTTCTATGGTGTTATCTCGTACACCGTAGCTCAACGCACTCGGGAGCTTGGCCTGAGGCTCGCACTCGGCGCGCAGCGGGCGACGATCTTGCTTGCGGTGCTCCAAGAAAGCGCCCTCGTGGCCCTTGCGGGCGGTACAGTCGGAACAATCGCCTCCCTCTCTGTCGCCCATCTGCTTTCAGCCGTGCTCTTTGGAGTGAAACCGCATGACCTGCTCACTTTAGTTACAGTCAGCGTATTCTTCATGGCAATCGCTATGCTCGCGGCCTATTTACCCGCGTACCGAGCAGCCAGCATTCAACCTATGGAGGCACTGCGTGCGGAATAAGCGAGAAAACAGGAGATGGATCAAGTGTTCTTTAGACCGATCCCCAGGCTGGCCGACGCAGGTCAAATACCAGGTATTTCGTGCCCGCTGCCTTGGGCGGGGCTTTCCGTTGTTGATGGGACCACCATTGACGCACCGCACCGGCCAAGCTATCGTTAGACCATCTGGTGTTCGGGAAGGCGGTGCGAATCCGCCACTACCCCGTAACTGTAAGCGTTGAGAACTTGAACCGATTTGTTGTAGCCACTGGGAGCATCCGCTCCTGGGAAGGCTGTTCAAGTTCGATGAGGCGCAAAGTCAGGAGACCGGCCAGATGCCCACCAGGGCGTTTTCAGCTTCGATGGGAGAGCTGAAGAGCAACCTCGCTGACGAAGTTGGTCATCAGCACGGACGCTGCCTTTTTGTTTTTATCCCGCTTCGCGCCAGGGCTCTGCCCTGCGCCAGAGGCGATATATATGGAGTCATTTCACCGGAACCCGGTGACCCTCGTGCTCGGCGGAGTGCGCAGCGGCAAGAGCGCCTACGCGCAGCAGCTCGGTGAGGGCGCGCGCTTAGTCGTCTTTGTCGCCACCGCGCAGGCCTACGACGACGAGATGCGAGGCAAGATCGACCGCCACCGCAACGCCCGCCCGGCCCTCTGGAAGACCGTCGAGGAGCCGCTGGAACTGGCGAAGGCCATCGCAATACACGGCCCCGCCTGCGATGTGATGATTGTGGACTGCCTCACCTTCTTCGCCTCCAATCTGCTCGATGCGCACGGCGAAGACCACACTGCCATAGATGGAGCGGTGGAGGCGCTGTGCTCGGCCCTCGCGTCCGCTGCGTGCTCCGTAGTGCTGGTTTCGAATGAAGTGGGCAGTGGCGTGGTGCCGGCGTACCCTTCGGGTCGGCGTTTTCGCGATTTGCTGGGCGAAATCAATCAGAGAGTGGCGCGGGTCGCCTCCGATGTCGTTTTGTTGGTGGCCGGGCTTCCTCTGGTACTTAAGGCAGGGGTGCTCAAAGGCGAAACAGCACGCACGCCCATCGCGGAGGCAACGCGATGAAGTTCAGACGCGTCGCATCCGCAATCCTGCTAGCCTGTTTTTGTTATGCGGCGGCCGCACGAGCAAGCCGGACGGTGACCGATGAAACCGGCCGTAAAGTAACGCTGCCGGACCATCCGCATCGGCTGATCTGCCTGGCGCCTAGTGTCACCGACACTGTATTCGCGCTCGGCGCAGGCGACGATGTGGTCGCGGTCAGCGACTACACCACCTATCCCCCGGCTGCGTTAAAGAAACCGAGTGTAGGGGGCCTGGTCAAGCCTTCGATCGAGACCATTCTTTCGCTGCATCCCGACCTGGTGATCGGTACGCAGCTACCCGGGTCTGAAGAACTCGCTACGCAGCTGGGCGCGTTGGGGATACCGGTTTACCTGGTGGATCCACACGGACTCGCTGGGATACTGCAATCGGTCGAAAGGGTAGGTGATGCGCTTAACCGCATGCCGCAGGCACAAGCGCTGCGTGCCAGCCTGTCTCAGCGGATTGCTGCCGTAAAAGCGCGCTCTGTCGGGAAACCGGCTCCCCGCATCCTGTTCCCCATCTGGTATGACCCCATCATCTCCGTCGGCAAGCATGCCTTTATCAGCGAGCTCGTTGAGACGGCAGGGGCGAAATCCGTGACGGATGACCTGGTGGCCGACTGGCCGCAGGTAAGTATGGAAACGGTGTTGGAACGCGCTCCGGAAGCACTGCTGTTGATGCGCGGGGGCAAGATCGACCTCGATACGCTACGCAACCGGCCCGGTTGGAGCACGATGCCGGCTGTGAAGGAAGGCAGGGTCTATTACGTCGACGAGGGCATACAGGAACCTAGCCCGGAGGCCATCGACGCATTGGAGCAGATCGTGAAAGAGTTTCATCCCTAGTCGTGATTGAAGTGGTGAGGAAATTAAGTGGCGACTGGGAAGCACAGAAGCAGAGAACGGCGTCGTTCCGTTCTTTAAACGAAATGAACGGCAAGGTAACGAGAAGGCGGTGCAAATCCGCCACTACCCCGTAACTGTAAGCGCAGAGAACCTGGCAGGGACGATCAACGCCACTGGGACGATGTCCTGGGAAGGCAGCCAACGGGTTTGACGACGCGCAAGTCAGGAGAACGGCCTTGCTTCATCTACCCGAGGGGGCTACACCATGTTTGTGCTATTTCAGCTATTTCGCCTATCTGGCCTGTCCAACCTATCCGGTTTGTCCGAATCATCTCGCGGCCTCAGCAAGCCTGCTCGTCTTTTGATCGCATTCTGTGCCGTTTCGTTTCTTTTGCTCGGGCCTTGCGTGGCGTCGGCGGCCGAAGGGGGCAGCCTGCGCGGCACGGTCGTCGATCCGCTGGGTGCAAGGATTGTTTCCGCCACCGTCGAATTGCTGGAAGGCGCAGCCGTAGCAGATAAAACCACGAGCGATGCCGCGGGCGAGTACCGTTTTGCCCTGCATAAACCGGGCCGCTACCAGGTACGCGCCGTCGCCCCGACCTTTGAGTCAACAACCAGTCCATCCGTATTTGTCGGCGATACGTCTCAGGCGCAGGTCGATGTGACCCTAGCCACCCAGACCCTGACGCAACAAGTAACCGTGACGGCGACGGGAACTCCCACGCCCGAAGCGCAGGTAGCAGCATCGGTGAGCGTGCTGCAGGCGGACGATTACCGCTATGCGAGCGAGATACAGGATCCGCTGCGTCTGATCCCGGGCTTGCAGGTTACGCAGGCAGGCCAGGTGGGCGGCACCGCGGGCCTCTCGATTCGCGGCGGCAACACCAACGCCAACAAGGTGCTTATCGATGGAGTGCCCTCCAACGATATCGGGGGATTGGTGGAGTTTGCCAATCTCGATACGGCCGGCATCGACAAGATCGAGGTGCTGCGCGAACCGAACAGCGCGCTCTATGGATCGGACGCCCTGGCAGGCGTGGTGAGCTTGACGACGGCGCGCGGCAACACGCTGCTCCCCTTGTTTACCTACGCGGGAGACGGAGGGAACTTCAACACCTTTCGCCAGGTCGCCACGCTCGGCGGCACCTTTCGCCATTTCGACTACTACTCGGCCTTTGCCCGCACCGACACACGCAACAACTTGCCCAACGATGCGTTTCACAACGGCACCTACGCGGGCAACTTCGGCTGGACGCCGAATACGGCGACCGACCTGCGGTTTACGGTGCGGCATCTTACGGTGGCTGCCGATCAGCCCAATGAAATTCTGCTTTATGGAATACCCGACGATGCAAGCCTGAAGGAACAGGACAGCTACTACGCCGCGGCGTGGAACAACCAGACGACCGCGAAATGGCATAACCAGATACGCTATGGCGGTCTGCGGTTGAACTACCAGTTCACCGACTATGCGCCCACAGGGATCTATGACCCCGATCTCGATGTGTACCTGGGGAAGAACGTCACTCTGAAAGGGGCGAATGGTTATAGCGTAAGCGGGCAGGCCATCTTTCAGTACGGCGCGAGTTATGGGGAGAGCTTCCCCAACAATTACGTCGCTCCCAGTAAGCGCGACTTTGTTTACGGGCAGACGGATTACCGCCTCAACAGCCACCTCGTAGCGCTGGGCGCTTTCAAATACGAAGACGAGCGGGGCTCGACGGTCACCTCCGGCGGGCCGCCCACTGCGATCGAACGCGGTAACTATAGCTATACGGTGCAACTCGCCGGCGACTTATGGAACCGTCTCTATTACACGCTTGGCAGCGGGCTTGAGGACAATGGGTTGTTTGGTTTCGCGGCGACTCCGCGTGCTTCTCTCGCTTACTATTTGTTTCGCCCCAGCAACGCCGGTATCCTGAGCGGCACCAAACTCAACTTCAGTTTCGGCAAAGGCATCAAAGAGCCCAGCATCTACTACCAGAGTATTTCTCTTTACGACATTTTCGCGGCCCTTCCCAATGGCAGCGAGCTGATCCAGCAGTATCACGTCTCCCCGATCGGGCCGGAAACGTCGCGCACCTATGACGGGGGCATCGATCAACAGCTCTGGAACGGCCGCGCGCGCATCAGCCTGACGTACTTCCACAATGAGTTTACCAACGTAGTGGAGTTTGTACCCCAGTCTGCCCTGCTGGAGCTTGGCCTGCCGGCGGCCAGCGACCCGGCCGTGCAATTCGGAGCGGCGGTGAACTCCCAGGCCTTTCGTGCCCAGGGCGGTGAGGCAGCCGTAGAGTACAAGATCGGCAGTCATGTGTTTGCCCGTGGAGGTTACACCTACCTGGATGCGGTGGTGCAGCAATCTTTTTCGAGCTCGTCGCTGCCCAGCCCGGGAACCAGTTTTCCTAACATTAAGATCGGAGCCTTTAGTCCGCTGGTGGGCGCACGGCCTTTTCGCCGCGCTCCGCACACGGGCTATTTTGGCCTGACTTATAACGCGAGCCGCTGGTATGGCGCATTCACCGGCACGCTGGTGGGCCGCCGCGATGACAGTGACTTTGCCACCGACTCAGAGTTTGGCAATAGCCTGCTGCTGCCGAACCGCAACCTGGATGGCGCCTACCAACGGCTGGAACTGGGCGGGGGCTACCAGGTGACGCATACGCTTACGGCCTACACTGATATCCAGAACCTTCTGAGCCAGCACTACAACGAAGCTTTCGGATATCCGGCCCTACCCCTGACGGTTCGCGCAGGAATCAAGATCAGCTTTGGCGGCGAGTCATGGCAATGGAAGTAGTTCCCGATGCGACGATGACACCTCTTACTCCCAAAACGGCAGACGCGTCCTGGGCTTCAAAGCAACCCAGAGGTCAGGCTCCGCAGCCTGGTTCGGGGTCTGGTTCGGAACGTGGCTCCGAAGCACGACAGGCGAAGGCCAGACTCAACCCCTGGGGCGTGATCGCGCTGCTGAGCGTCCTGCTCGGCAGCGTAGCGTTGTTTTCGCTGGGGACGGGTGCGGTGGCGATCTCTCCGCGCGATCTTTTGGGCGCTGCGATGGGCCATCATGCTCTTAGCGAAACGCAGCAGGCCATCTTGTTTCACATTCGTCTGCCACGCGTATTGGCCTCTGGCCTCGTCGGGGCCGCGCTCGCCGTAGCCGGGTTGCTGTTCCAGGGATTGTTTCGTAACCCCATCGCGGATCCTTACGTGATCGGCTCCTCTGGCGGCGCGGTGTTCGGCGCCTGCATCGGCATCTTCTTCTTTTCGCAGTGGTCTGCTTTCGGCTTCAGCGCTACCGCGCTGCTGGCCTTTGCCGGGTCGGCGGCAACCATGGCGCTGGTGTATTCGCTGGCTCGCTCGGCAGGTAAAACAAACGTGGTCACGCTGCTGCTGGCCGGCTTCGCCATAAGCATCATGTTTACTAACTCCACCTACTTTTTCGAGATGTTCGACAAGACAGGCACAAGTAATCGCATTCTGCTTTCGTGGCTGCACGGCGTGATCGGCATACCGGCGTGGACGGAGTTGGGCGTCAGCGCCGCGTTGATGGTTTTTTCAGGAGCCGCTTCCCTGCCGCTGATGCGCACGCTGAATACGCTCGCGCTGGGCGATGAGTACGCCCAGCAGCTCGGCATACGGGTCGAGGCCGCGCGGGTCTGGATTATTCTGATCGGGTCCCTTTTAACAGCGGTGGCTGTGTCACTTGGCGGCATGATCAGCTTCGCCGGCCTGATCGTTCCCCACGTCGCAAGAATGCTGCTGGGGCCTGACCATGTGCGCCTGCTGCCGGTGACTGCGCTGGGAGGAGCCATCTTCCTGATGCTGGCCGACACGCTGGCGCGCACAATGTTTGCGCCCTCGGAAGTGCCGGTGGGCGTTTTGATGGCTTTTGTGGGCGGCCCGTTCTTTCTCTACCTGCTGCGCAAAATGAAAAGGAACTATACGACATGAACGGCCTGTTGCGCCTCAACGCAGTAGATTTCGACTACCAGGGCCACAGCGTGCTTCGCCACGTCGGGTTCGAACTGCATGAGGGCAGCTGCACCGCGTTGATCGGCACCAACGGAGCGGGAAAAACGACGCTGTTACGAATCGCGGCGGGGGTTCTCCGTCCTGCAGCCGGCAGCGTGACGTTGGGTGGCCGCTCCATGGAGACGATTCCGCTCAAGGAGATCGCTCGAACCATTGCACTGGTTCCGCAACAGCTTGAGTTGCCGTTCGACTTTACGGTGCAGCAGGTGGTGGAGCAGGGGCGTACTCCTTATATCGGCCTGCTGCGCGGCCCAGGACGGCGCGATCGCGAAGCAGTCGATCGCGCGCTTGACCTGGCGGACGTTTCGGCCTTGCGCCATCGCGTATTCAATGAGCTGAGCGGAGGCGAGCGCCAGCGGGTGAAGATTGCCCTTGGTCTGGCACAGGAGCCGCGCATCCTGCTGCTCGATGAGCCGACACAGAACCTGGATATCGGGCGGCAGGTGGAGCTGATCGACCTGTTGCACGGGCTGCAGGCAGAAGGCATCACCATTCTGGCTTCGATGCACGATCTGCACCTGGTAGATAAGAACTTTTCTTCTGTGCTGCTGCTAAGCCCGGGGCAACCGCTGGCCAGCGGCAGCCCACAGCAGATGCTGAAACCTTCAGTGCTGGAACGGGCCTTTCAGTGCCCGCCCGACCGGCATCCGTTGCTGATTGAGCGCGCAGAACTCTACCGCAAGGAAGCGCAATGAACACCACCCTGTATACACCGCTCGAAGAGGTGATCGGGCAGATTGTCGCTCCCCCGAAAGCGTACCTCGCACAGGCGCGGGCGCATCTCGACACTCTGACCAAACCGCTGGGCAGTCTTGGCCGCGTGGAGGATCTGGCTGCCCAATGGTTTGCCATTCGCCGAGGCGTACCGGTTGGGCAGGTCAGCAAGTCGGTCTATGTATTTGCGGCAGATCATGGCATCACTGCCGAAGCGGTGAGTGCTTACCCCTCGGCGGTGACACAACAAATGGTGCTCAATTTTCTTTCTGGCGGAGCAGCGATCAATGTGCTGGCCCGGCTGAACCAGGTGGAAGTGAATGTGGTGGATGTGGGCGTCGACGGAGCCCTGCCGGAACATGCGGGGCTCTTGCAGCATAAAGTGCGTCTCGGAAGCCGGAATATGCTGCGCGAAGCGGCGATGAGCGAAGAGGAATTGCACGCGGCGCTTTCTGTCGGGTTCAAGCTGGCGGATGTGGCGTTTGCCAAGGGAAACCAGCTGATTGCAGTGGGAGAAATGGGAATTGGGAACACCACGGCCGCCAGCGTCATGACGGCTGCGCTCACGGGGATGCCGGCCAGCCTGGCTACAGGCCGCGGCGCCGGGCTCGACGACCAGGCTTATGCGCACAAATGCAATGTCGTCGAGGCTGTGGTGAGCCGCCATTTTGAACAGCCGTGCGGTCCTCTTGAGATTCTTCGCTGCGGCGGCGGGCTCGAGATTGCGGCCATGACGGGAATGATTCTGGGTGCGGCCCGCCATGGAATGGCGATCGTCATCGATGGCTTCATCTCGACAGCGGCTGCAGCCGTTGCGCGCGGACTGGCGTCGGCTACGCGCAACTACTTGTTTGCCGGTCATCAATCGCAGGAGCCCGGTCACCGCATTCTGCTGGCCCATCTTGAGTTGGAACCCATACTCGATCTGCACATGCGCCTGGGTGAGGGTTCGGGCGCGGTGCTGGCTATGCCGGTCCTCGAAGGCGCCCTGCGGCTCTACCAGGAGATGGCTACGTTCGCTTCCGCCGGCATCAACGGAGCCAACGCATGAGTTCCCGTCTATGAGTTCTCGTCTGGCCGCGCCACGATTCGTTACCGATATCGCGGTGGCGTTCCAGTTCCTCACGCGCCTGCCTCTGCCCCAGGTGACGTTTGCCCCCGATGGTCTGGCGCGGTCAGTCAAATTCTTCCCGCTGGTTGGGCTCGTGATTGGGGCGGGTGCAGCGCTGCTCGAGAAAGTGATGGCGCCGCACCTGGGCCGCTCTGTCTGTGCGCTGGCTATTCTGCTCTACCTGGTGCTGATTACCGGCTGCCTGCACGAGGATGGATTGTCAGATGTGGCCGACAGCATGGGTGGGTGGACTGCGGAGCAGCGGTTGACGATTCTTCGCGACAGCCGTATCGGGAGCTATGGCGCGGCTGCCCTGGTTCTTTCGCTGGGCGTGCGCGCCGTGTTGCTTGCCACGCTGCCGCTCGAACACTTCACGGCTTATCTTGTCTCCGCCCATGTGCTCTGCCGCTGGTCCAGCCTGCCGCTCAGCTACTATCTGCCGCCCGCGCGGGAAGCCGAAGGTCAGGGTGCTCGAGTGGCGCGGCTTACCTCTACAGCCGGCTTGATCGTGGGTTCCCTTTTTACATTTGCCATCGTCATTGTGTTGTTGCGCAGGGCGGCGGTTGCTCCGATCGTATCGACGCTCGCTACTACCTGCTTGAGTAGCTGGTTTTACATGCGCAAGTTTCACGGGGTCACCGGTGATTGTTTCGGCGCTACGAATCAGCTCACCGAGATTGCCGTGTACGTTTGCGGGGTGTGGAAGGCATGAGCACGGTGTTTTTCATTCGCCACGCGGAGACCGATATGGCTGGCAGGTTTTGCGGTCACTCCGATCCGGACCTGAATGCACGTGGGCACGCGCAATTGGCGGAACTGGTGCAGCAGTTCTCGGGAGAGGCGCGGCAGTACTCCGTGAAAAGAATCAGCCTCGTGGTCAGCAGTGACTTGCGGCGCGCTGCATCTACGGCGCACGCGATTGCCCATGCCAGTAGTGCTCGGTTGGAGCTGCGCCCTGCATTGCGCGAGATTCATTTCGGAGAGTGGGAAGGGCTTAGCTGGGAGCAGATCGAGCAACGCGATGCCGCCTATGCCGGCCAATGGGTCACGGCGTTTCCTCAACTCGCCGCGCCGCAGGGAGAAACTTTCCCGGCATTCGAGGCGCGGGTCCTTTCAGCTCTTCGTTCTGTTACAGAGAACAACGATGACTCGATCGCGGTCGTCACTCATGCCGGTGTGTTGCGCGTGGTTTCACAGCACCTGTTCGGCTGTGCCGAGCCGTGGAAAGAAGCGCAACCGTATTGCGGCGTTCTGCGATACGAATCAAAAGGTTTAGAAGTCACAGGAGAAAACAGATGAGTATTGCGACCAAACATGGTGATAAGGGCGAGACGGCACTGGCGGGTGGCATTCGTATCTCGAAGGCTAACCTGCGCGTAGAGGCGTATGGCGGGACGGATGAGTTGAATACCGTCCTCGGGTTCGCGCGCAGTATTTGCAAGGATAAGGAGATCGCCATCTGGACAGAGCAGATTCAGAAGACGCTCTTTCGCGTGGGGTCGGCTTTGGCTACGCCACCGGAAAGCAAGAAGCCGCAGGTGTTTATCGCCGCGGACGACGTCGATTTTCTAACGCAGCTGGTGTACAAAATCGAGGCGACGGAAGGGATCCTTGCCGATTGGTCGCTGCCCGGTGCGCATACCGAATCTGCCGCGTATGAGATGGCTCGCACGGTTTGCCGCCGCGCGGAGCGAAACGTCGTGCGGCTTGCCGAGAGTGGGCAGCATGTTCAGCCCGAGGTGTTGGCTTATTTGAATCGGCTCTCTGATCTGATCTGGTTGTTCGGCAGGTTGATTGAACTGAACGCCGGAATCGATGCACGCCTCCGCGATCAAAGCAAGGCGGGGCCCAATTTTTCGCGGGCCTGGTAGTGGGTTCCCTGTTGCTCATAAGAATCGTTGAGGTGCAATGAGTCAGGCTCGAGCCATCATGGTTCTGGGGACTAGCTCCCATGTCGGCAAGTCCCTATTGACGGTGGCGCTTTGCCGTATCTTTGCGCGGCGGGGATACCGTGTCGCTCCCTTCAAATCGCAGAACATGTCGTTGAACTCAGCCGCTACGGCTGACGGATTGGAGATAGGGCGCGCCCAGGCGCTGCAGGCCGAGGCGGCGGGGATCGCAGCGTCGGTTCACATGAATCCCATCCTCATCAAGCCGTCGGGCGATTCCTCATCGCAGGTGGTGGTGCGAGGCAAAATCTGGGGACAAATTTCGGCAGCGGACTATCACCAGCGGCGCGTGGAAGAACTGATGCCTGTCGTGCGAGAAAGCTACCAAGCGCTCGCTTCTGAGTACGACGTAATCATTCTTGAAGGAGCGGGCTCCCCTGCTGAGATCAACCTGAAGCGACACGACATCGCAAATATGCGCATGGCAGAAATGGCGGATGCTGCCTGCCTGTTGGTCGGCGACATCGATCGCGGCGGCGTGTTCGCCTCGCTCTTTGGGACCGTTGCGCTGTTGGAGCAGGCCGAACGTGATCGCATTCGTGGATTCTGCATCAACAAGTTCCGTGGTGATTTGAGCCTGCTGCAACCCGGCGTTCGTATGATGGAAGAGCGCCTGGGGAAACCGTGCCTTGGCGTCGTTCCTTACATGCATGGTCTTGCGCTTGAAGAGGAAGACAGCGTGGGGCTTCCGCCGATCGACCGCTCCGGCTTTGCGAGTACTCTGCATGATCCGGCGCGTAAGCTGCGCGTGGCGGTAATCGCCGTGCCGAGCTTCTCCAATTTCACGGACTTTGCTTCCCTGGGTGCTGAGCCGTCGGTCGATCTGCGCTTTTGCCAGGCGGGCGAGGTGCTGCGGCATGCCGACATCGTGATTCTGCCGGGAACCAAGCAGACCATGCAGGACCTTGCCTGGCTGCAGGAGAAGGGACTTGATCGAGAAATACGCAGACACGCTGCCGCCGGTCTTGTCGTCGGCATCTGTGGCGGCATGCAGATGTTGGGTGAGAAGTTGCACGATCCTGAAGGCATTGAGCATCGCGGCGAGATGCAGGGACTGGGACTGTTGCGTATTCACACCACGATGCAGGCGGATAAGGTCACACGCAATGCTTCAGGGGCGATCTCCGCAGGTGCGGATCTCTTTGGCCAGCCGGTGGTGAACAATCGGCTGGCAGGATATGAGATCCACGTGGGCCGGACAATTTATCTGGAAGGCGCTGAGCCCTTTGCTACGCTGGCCTCTGGAGAGCAGGACGGGTGCGTCAGCAAAGACCGCCGCATTCTTGGCACCTATCTGCATGGTCTCTTCGACGAAGATGGGTTTCGTCATTCGTTCGTGCAGGCGGCGCGCCGCTTTTTCAAACTGGAGGATGCTTTGCTTTTGAATCCGTGGAAGGCGCAGCGAGAAGCGTCGTTCGATCTTCTTGCGCGACAGGTCGAGACCTCTCTGGATATGCGGAGCATTTTTGCGTGGGTGGGAGCGGCGTTCTAGAGGAAGGGCCGGATGAATGGCGCTGCGGCTTCGCGACTTTAAGTGAACCGGTATCTGCTGTTTCGCCCGGCAGCACGTGGTATCAACCTCAAGTGGCTGGAACGAACACGACCTACCTAGTAGTCAACTCGCCGAGATGACGTTACCCAAACTCTCTTGGGTAGCAAGTTCTGTGCGTGGATACGGCAATTGTCCGTCCTCGTGACTGAGTCCCTTACCCTTACGCGGGCCGCCGACATTGCCGATTGACGGCAACCCCTCCTTGCATTGACCCGCACGAAATCTGGTGAGTGATCGGGTCAATGCGTCGAGGACGAGAGCTTAGCCGCGGGGCTGTTGAGGTTCCTTTCCGGTGGATTGCTTGGGTTGCGGTTTGTTCGGTGGTGGGGCTGAGTTCGGGCGAGGGTGAGAAGGTTCGGGTTGTTGAGCCGGGCCCGCAGGGCGGCCGTTGCGCAGGTTGTCGACCTGTCGCGGCCCCAGGGGACGGCCGGGGTCGACGGATTGGATGGCGCGCCTCTGCTGGTCGAATGGCGGTTGAACGGGCGCGGGTGGCGTTTTGTTGACCAGCGGACGCGGCTGGTCGGGGGGGCGCGGAGCCGGCCGCTCGGACTGGGTCGCAACGGGTTGAGGGCGCGCGGGTATCGGTTGCGGGGCATTGGCGCGGGCCGGTTCGGGCTGTTGGACAGGCTTGGGTGCGATGGCCTGAGGAGCCGGCGCCGGGTGCTCGATCACGGGCTGCGCCGTGGGGGCTGTGTGGGCGATGGGCGCCGGAGCGATGACTTGCGCCTGGCGCTGTTGCGGGAAGCCGGCGCGGTTTATCGGCTGGGTCGCCGTGAGTGCCGGCTGGCCGGGACGGTTGACCGCGACGGGAGGCTGGGGAGCGCGGACTGGCGCTCCCGGCGACCCGGCGCGCTCGAAACCCTGTCTTGTTTCAACCACCGGACGAGTCTGGACAGGAGGGACGGCGCGGGCTGGGGCCTTGGAGGCAGCGATCGCGGTTGCCGGCGTGACCAGCGGGTGCGGAACGATGGGAGCGGTATTGAGCTGGGCACGAACCTGTGGGGTCAGCTGGACCCGCTGTGCCTGTGCAATCGACTGGCCGGACGCGAACGTGCGCTGTGGCACTACGACCGTCGCCACGTTGCGGTTGACATAAGTAACATTTGTAACATTGGTGTTGTAAACGTTGACCGTCCTGTTGATATAGGTATTGTGGATTTCGGTCACGTTGGTGGTGTAGATGTTGGTTACGTTGACGCGGTTACAGTAGGCCGGGCTGGCGTGATACCAGGGTTGATAGACCTCGCGCGGGCCCAGTGGGAACCATGCGGCGACGGTACCGATGGAGATGGAGAAACCGCCTCCTCCGCCGACAAAGGCAACCAGGGCGGGTGAGTAAATGGGTTGTATTTCGCGGCCAAAGGCTGAGGGCGGCGGTCCGGGGACCCAGCCCCAGCGTCCGTCGAAACTGGCCCAGCGGCCGTAGTGGAAGGGCGCAAAGCCCCACGGCTCTGCCTCGACCCAGGTCCAGCCCCAGGGAGCGACCCAGGCCCAGTGGCCGTTCGAGTAGGGGGTCCAGCCGGCGGGAACACCGCGGGGATACCAGACGGCCCCGTAGCCTTGGTTGTCCTGGTTGGCCGGCTGCCAATCGCCATAGTCGTCCAGATCGGCGGCGCCGATCATGTCGGGGGAAACGTATCGGTAGGCGTAGGAGCGTTCGCGGCGATGCTCGCGTTCCTGGTCGAACTGGTCGAGGCCATCGGGTGGGAAGAGCTGGACCAACTCGGCGTAGACGGGGTTGGACCCGGAGAGGCGCATGGACTGGTTGGGGCCGAGTTGCTGGTCCAGACTCTGCCCGGTAACCTCGACCGCGCCGGAAGATACGGTGACGACCGTGGTGTCGTCCTGGGGGTAAGAGTCGACCCGAATGTCACCCGGCTGATCAACAAGAATGGCGCCGTTAGGGGTGTCGATCTCGACCGTTGCGCTCTGGCCGTTGAAACTGGCGAGGGAGCGGGTGCGGACGCGGATCGAGCCCTGGGCCAGGCCAAACTGGGCAATGTTGTCGGTGAGCGAAGAGAGCGTCACGTCCGCACCGTTGCCCAGGCGGACCGCAAGGCCGGAAGTTTGGATCTCGCCGAAAGAGGAGTTCTCGACGTAAATGCGGTCGCCGCCGGTGAGGGGATAGTTGATCTCGGCTTGGGAGAACGCGTTGAGCCCATTAGGCTCAAGCGAGACGTTGCCCTGGATGACGGAGACGCGGGCGACGCGGTTGGGTGGGTCATCCCCGTAGTCATTCTGAGCGTGGAGGGAAGGAACGGCGGCCAGGAGAAGAATGCCCAGGAGGCCGGAAAGTCGAGCGCGGCTACTGCACCGGGCGAGGGAGTTGTGGGGGAGGTTCGAGCGGGTCATGACGTTCTCCTGAGCTGGCTAGACATACTTCGTGCAGAGTTTCCTGGGCTTCCCTGACTCAGATGGAGCGCGTCAGGAAAACGCCCTGTTCCATAGAACCCGCCGGCAACCCGGCGAGAGTGGTGTCCCATGGGGTGCCCAGAAGCCGCCAACCCATACCATCTCGGCGAGGGCGGCTGTGGCGGCGGTTCATAAGGGATGGGTGGTGGAGCGATTCCGATGGAAGGACACCTGACCCGCCGCCGGTAAGACGAGCGCCCGTGTTAGATAGAGCCCAAAAGCTCGGCCGTCTTTCATTGTGTGCCTCGATCTGTGGATCGGTGCTCTATTCAAGCGAGAAGCGGCAAACTGTGCCTACCGGCATGCACACATGAAAGCACATTATCGACGTCGGGGCAAAGGTCCTATGCCGTTCAAGTGGGATAGCCACATGTGCTGCTTGGGCAGGGTCCTTCGATTTCCGTCAAGTGTCCGTGTAACGGGCTGTCCGGACACTTGAACCCGTTAGAAACCACATGTCCGATTAGCCGACTTTTCGGACATGTGACTAGACGATTCCTGTCCTGAACTTTCTTTGGAAGGGAGGGGGAGGGATTGCACCTCCCCTGCGGCGACCTAGCCGCAACAGCATCGTAGCCCTAACCCGGTCCCATAGTTTGCGTGGGTCAGTTTGTCCCAGTCTAGGCTCCCGCCGCCGCGAACATCACCACGCAGCCGAAGGGCCCGTTTGGGGTATGTCCCGTCTGTCACTTCAATTACTTCAATTTACCTTTCACGGAGACTGTGCTGGCCCTGCATATCTAGAAGACAGGCCTTGGTCCTTCCGGCGTTAGGCATGCCCTTATCTCGTCGTCCGATAAAAGGGCCTGAGTCCTTCGCCAGCCTTCGGGGCCAAAGTTGACTTGCCAATCAGTCTTGCGGTATCCACTGTGGTTTCGCTTTGCTTGAACAGTCAACACATTCCCGATACTGAGCGGAAAAGATGGGCTGAACTCCACTTCAAAGCTATCCGGCATCTCTACACGAAGAGTTGGAATATCTTCGGCACGGGGGGCGGCTGTCATTGCACTGGGAATCGACCTACTGGCTGTCAGTCTGGTCGCGCCGCCGCCCATGTCATCGGCAATCTTTTCTATGCGGCGGTAGAGTCCCTTCAGCGCAGCAGCTTTCTCGTTATCGGCAGGGCGATTCTTATCGCGTGTCCCTGCAACAAGCTCCGAAACTTCGCCATCGGAAGAACCGCCCTCGATATTAAGACCCCGCTTCGACATCCACCAACGGACCTTGGGATAAGCCGAAAGTATTTCCTCAAGATGATCTCCGGGATTGCCGAAGAAGACACGGCCGCGAATCGTGCGCTGTTCGCCGAATGCGCTGCTAACAGAATCAATGGGAATGGGTTTATCACTATGTGCCGCAAGCTCTTCGATCAGCTCCCTAATGGAGCGAGATGCACCAAACGAGTGCGATATGAAGTTCGCTGCGATAAGTTCGTTGTATAGTTCTTCACCGCCGGCGCTGATTGTTTCCTCATGGCTGAAGGTTTCGACGGGAGGTGCGATGAAGCTCTCCCTGGGCTTTAGAGCTGGCAAGGCTGGCATGTGACGAGGAAGCATTGGCTTGATCGCGCCAAGTGGCGGTTTGGCTATCAGTGGTTGATTCGTGAGTCTCCTGTACAGGTCGCCGTACTGCTCAAGTAATTTGTAGTGGGTTGCGCCCTGTAATGGAGTAGGAATGAATGTCCTGTTTTCCGAAGTGAAAACGATGGGCAGGAACTTCGTATTACTGGCCTGCGCGTTATAGAGTTCCTGCGTGACAATGTGACCTTCCCAGGTTCCTCCGAGTCCTTTACCAGATTCCTCTTCACCCCGAAATCGACGAAGGTAGGTCTCTGTACAAGCCACGAGGACGAAGTCGGCATCTCGAACTTGTTTGTCGCACCATCGAGGCCAGCCTTGCGGGGGCGACTCTTCATATTGATCGATATGGCAATCTACACCGTCGGCGCGAAGGGAATCCGAAAGTGCAAGCACTTGTTTTAGATATGTCTCAGAATCGTGGCTGTAACTTATAAAAACCTTTTGTGACTTTGGCATCTCCTCAAAAGAAACGGACGGCTGAGTATTGGTGGACTCATTTGAATCGCCGCATGTCCCGTCCGTATCGTCGTCACTCACATAGGACTCCCAGCGTGACGCTCTTTGGGCGTATTGAGCATGTTGCATCATGCCCTTTGTGGGAGGCGGGTCATAAATTCCCGGATCAGGATCGTCGTAGACTTCTAGCCAGCCAAAAGCTTCTTCCAAGAGAATCTGTTCATCTCGTGGCACTTCACTCCCGGGTGTCATAGAGAAACTGTCGCCATCGGATTCCGCGCCATATTCCTTTCGGAAAAGCTGAAGGAGGACGCTCGCTCTCTCCTTACCGACCGTCTTGTAGAACACCGTGCCGCTATCGAGCTTCGTAGATGTGTGTAAGTAGAAGACTCTTGCCATTTTTTGCTCTATCCGTTGACTTGTTGGCCCGCTGTGGCTGTCGGGAGACTGACCCTGTGCGTTCATGCTGACACCTCGCCGGACGCCTCAAGCTCTTCGGCTAGACTACGGAAATCTTTTGCGCTCAGCCCGCTGACGCGCCTCGCGTATTCCTCTGTCAGGTATTCGGTGGAAGGTCCATTCGGGAAGCAGACTCTGCAGTAACTTTGTTTCGCACCCTTAACAGCAGTGACGACCAGTTGATTGGCAAAAATGTACAGTTCGGCCTCAGTACCATCTTGCTCCTGACGTAACCAGTCATGCAGAGAGCTAACTGCGATCGTACATTGATCGTGGAAACGATGGATGCAGTTCTTGGCCGAAAAGCAGCTATGCTCCAGTACGAGCAGGTAGTAGCCCGTCGTCCAATTCTCCAGCAGTTTCTTTTGCCCCGGCTCTCCGACAAACCCCTCGCGGCAGTCCTGAATGGAGAAAATCTCCATTCCTCTGTAATGCAGCTCGTTGAGCGGCTCCTTGACGGATTCGACCCATGACCGCATGATGTCCGATTCATCGGGGCTGAGATACTGTAGATCAGAAAAGATCGTCTCCAGCAGTTCTTCCGCTCGTTCTTCGAGATCGGTGCGCAGCGGAATCAGCATGGTGCGGTAGAGCCCGCTGTGATGCGCCCTGTTGAAGGCCACACGTAGGTCTTCCGCCCGGCGAATCGTGAGTGCGCGTAATGGTTTAGCCTCGGCAATTCGGAACGTTTGTGTCAACTCTCGCAATTCCATCTCGAATGCTGCACTGATCGCCATCAGCGAATCAAACCCCCGTACTTCATCTTTCTCTATCCGGGCTACGGTACGCGGAGCTATTCCTGCGACCCCGGCGAGATGTTCCTGCGTCCACCCTCTGCTCTGCCGCTCTTCTTTAATGCGTTTGCCATATCGGATTTCGGTCTTCATCTGTAGCCTCCATAGGCCAATTCTGTTCCGCTGACCCCAAAGAGAACATGTCAGAAACCAGACAGCATCAGGTCAGATCACAAATTTATGCCTTCTTCGGTTCCGATTCTCATCCGCCTTCAAGAATAGTGCACCCACATCTTGGAGGGGGAGCCTCCCCCAGCGTTTTGGGAATCCCGGGACGTTCACCACGTTTCCGATCTATAAGGAAGACACGGAGACAGTAGACCGATCACGAGCATCTTCCGAGCAAGCTGCTGCAGCCTCAGAAGCTTGAGCCAAGTTGCCGAGAAACCTGCTGCAGCCTCATAAACTTGAGCCAAGTTGCCGTATAACAGGCTTCCCGGACAGGTCACCACCAGCGGACATAGACTGGCTCCATGAGTTACGACCTAGTGGTGATTCATCCAGAAGTCGCGCCAAACAGGCCGACTGAATTTCTTAGGTGGTACCGTGCGCAAGCGGAATGGAATACCGCGAGAACCGACCACGATCCAGCCGTAGCGTCCCCGCATCAGTCTCTGAATTTCCCGTCCGCCCTCAATCGCTGTAAGCGGACATTTCCTTCACCTTCCAGATGTTCTGAACGTATTCCCCGACTGCGCGGTCCGATGAGAACTTGCCCATGCGGGCCGCATTCAGGACGGACATTCTGGTCCAGTGATCGCGGTTGCGATAGGCTTCGTCGACGCGGTCCTGGCAATCGATATAGGCTTGATAGTCGGCGAACAACAGATAGTCGTCGGCGTTGAGGAGCGAATCGACGAGTGGCCGGAAGAGGTTTTGATCTCCTCGCGAGAATTGACCCGAGCTCAGGCTGTCTATCGCTTCGCGCAGCGCCGGATTGGCGTTGTAGAAATCTCGTGGGTGGTATCCGGCGGATTTGGTGGATTCAACCTGTGCGGCGCTGAGGCCGAAGAGGAAGAAGTTTTCGTGGCCGACGGCATCGCGGATTTCAATGTTAGCCCCGTCCAGGGTTCCGATGGTCAGTGCTCCGTTCATGGCGAACTTCATGTTGCCGGTCCCCGAAGCTTCCTTGCCGGCGGTCGAAATTTGCTCGCTAAGATCGGCGGCCGGGTAAACCTTCTGCCCGAAGGAGACGTTATAGTCAGGAAGAAAGACGACCTTCAGCCGGCCACGGACATCCTGATCGCCGTTGACTACCTCGCCGACCGAGTTGATGAGCTTGATGATCAGCTTGGCCATGAAGTATCCGGGCGCGGCTTTGCCGCCAAACAGAAACGTCCGCGGCACGATGTCCAGGCCGGGATTGTTCCTCAGCCGGTGATACAGCGTAAGCACGTGCAGCACCTTCAAGTGCTGCCTCTTGTATTCATGAATGCGCTTGGCGATAACGTCGTTCATCGACGATGGATCGACCGAGATGCCGGTTTTGTCATGGATGTAATTGGCCAGGCGGGCTTTGACGTTGCGCTGTACCCTGGCCCATTCGGAGCGGAACTGGGAGTCGTCAGCATACCGCTCCAGGCGAGACAGTTCATCGAGATTACGCACCCAGCCGTTGCCGATCTTTGAAGTCATGAGGGCCGATTGTTCGGGGTTGGCCACGGCGAGCCAGCGACGCGGAGTGACTCCGTTGGTCACGTTAAGAAACTTCTCCGGCCACATTTCGTAGAAGTCGCGCAACAACTGGGTTTTTATCAACTGGCTATGCAACGCAGCTACGCCATTCACCGCCGAGCTGCCCACCGTGGCCAGGTAGGCCATGCGCACAAATTTCTCGCCGTGCTCGTCAATGAGGGACATGCGGGCCACCCGGGCTTCATCGTCAGGAAAGCGCTTTCTTACTTCATCGAGAAAGCGCCGGTTGATCTCGTAAATGATCTCGATGTGGCGCGGTAGCAACCCGCTGAATAGTGGCAAAGGCCAACGCTCCAGTGCTTCCGGCAACAGAGTGTGATTGGTGAAGCTGAAGGTGTGCGAGGTAACGTTCCACGCCTGGTCCCATTCCATGCCATGTTCATCGATCAGCAACCGCATCAGTTCCGCAACGCCGATTGAGGGATGGGTGTCGTTCAACTGGACGGCCCATGTTTGGTGGAACGTGTCCAGTTGCCGGCCGAACCGTAGATGCAGGCGGATCATGTCCTGCAAGGAGCAGGAGACGAAGAAGTACTGCTGCTGTAGGCGGAGTTCCTTGCCCTGGATTTCCTCATCGTTGGGATACAACACCTTGGTGATATTTTCGGCGAAAGTTTTGCCGGCCACCGCGCCTTGATAGTCGCCGCTGTTGAATTTCTCGAAGTAGAAAGATTCTGGCGCTTCCGATCGCCATAGTCGTAGGTTGTTGACAACGCCGGAGCCATAACCAGGAATTGGAGTATCGAAGGGAATGCCTCTCACCGTTGCATCGGGAAGCCAGCGGACCTGCAAACGGTTGTGGTCATCGATAGAGGACTGTGTGTGGCCTCCGAAGTGGACGTCTACGCCGTCCATCGAGCGCCGGATTTCCCAGGGGTTTCCATTGCGAAGCCAATAATCGGTGAGCTCGACCTGCCAGCCGTCGTGGATGGATTGCTGGAAGATGCCGAACTCGTAACGGATGCCGTAGCCGATGGCCGGCACTCCGAGGGTAGCCATGGAGTCGAGATAGCAGGCTGCGAGGCGTCCGAGACCGCCGTTGCCGAGGCCGGGCTCGCTTTCCTGTTCGATCACGTGATGGACGTCGAGCCCCAACTCGGTCATCGCCTGCCGGAAAGGCGCATCGAGTCCCAGGTTCAATAGGTTATTGGCCAGATACGGCCCCATCAGGAACTCGGCCGAGAGGTAAGAGACGACGCGGACGTCGTGCAGGCCATAGTTATCGACGGTCCTTATCCAGCCGGCGATGATGCGGTCGCGCACGGTATAGGCGACGGCGGCAAAGTAGTCGTGGGGCGTCGCCCACTTGGGAATCCTCGCCAGGACATAGTTAAGGTTGTCGAGGATCGCCCGTTTCAGGGTCTCGACCTGGTTGCCGGTGCGATCGTCTTCGACGATCGGTGGTTTGTCAGAGGTCTGGGTGTTCATGGTATGCCCTCACTTTAATGAGGCCGGGACTGTTCTAGTGTAGTCTGCCACGCAGATAGTCACTTATCCTCCCTTGCTCAATCACTCAGCCAGGTGCAGCCGGGTGCAGCTGGGTGTGGGGTGTGGGATGTCGGGTGCCCCATATCTCGCTTGTTTTGCGAGATGTGGGGGGCGGCCGTTGGCCGCCCTCTTAAACCCCAAGAAAAATGCCAGAAGCCGAACGACGAATCTAGGGTTCGCGTAAACTCCGCTTCCAATGCACCCAAAAACGGGGACCTCCCCGCAGCGAGCAGCCTCCCCGCAGCGAGCAGCCTCGCCGCAGCGAGCATTGCCGAACAAAATACACGATGGTATTTATGGCGGACTACACGAGCCGGTTTCCCAGGGGGAATTGGAGCGCCTCACACTTAACGTTGGATGGGTTAGCAAGCGTTCACGCGGTACCTCAAGCGGCCCTTTGTTGCGAATTTAATTTTGCGATCCCGATTCACCTTGTGCGAGTTCCTACATGTCTGCTTGACTTAAACTCCTGCGCTGCCATCTATATGAGTGACTCGGCGGCTATGAAGAGTAAGCGACTATTCGGCCGCGTGGATTGCCGCATGAAGGCTCGCTGTTACCAGGCCACCGTGTGGGGCGGTGTCGATGGGCGTAGATTTGGCGTGCCCCTCTTGATTGGGAGAGTAAATAAACCGGACGACCCGGTTCTTACTCAAGCATTCATCGTCGAGTCCGGCACAAGCTGGATACAACGGGCCCCATCCCACCGCCATCACGATCTGACCCTCAGGAATGCCCTTGCTTATCAGAGCTTGTTTGATCCAATCGGCTCGCCGGTTTGAGAGCGCAAGATTGTGGCCCAGTTCCCCTTCCGCGGAGGAATAACCCTCGATGTAAAAGCGGTCACTTGCGTGATCCTTCATCCATTGGACGTTCTCATCCAGGATGTTCGGGTTCATAGGATTGTCATAGACGTTCCAGGGGAACACAATTTCGTGTACGTCTTTGTTGAAGGCTTCTTCCTGGGGACCAAATAGAACCACTCTTGGTTTCGCCCAGTAAGCGATCCAAAAGGCAACATCGGCAGACGCTTCTGAAGTATCTTGTTGCGCAAACACCTCGACGCTGGTCAAAAGCAGCATTGCGATTGCGACGAAAATGATTCGAGATTTCATAGCTTCTTCATAACCTCGTTTCAGTGTTTCGATGAGACGTACTGGGTTACGTGTTGCCAAACGCGGGCCGGGTAGAACTATAGATACGCAGCCATACTACTGGTAGTTAGATTCCACCCTCAAGGTTCTTCCCTATCTTTTCCTTCTTCACCGCGAGTTGGGAACTGTCAGATCAAACAGTGACCAGGAGCAACGGAAAAATTCACTGAAATTGCCTGAAGCTCTGGGTGGTACGCAGGGAGAACAGAAGAAGATCGTTTCGACCCGGAGCGAGGTGAGAATGGTGATCCGCCGAACCTTTGGCGGACTTTTGGTCAGTTGAAGCAGGGTTCCATTTCGTCGTGTCCCGCTTCTTCGGCTAATTTGGAGTAGTAGAGCCGTCTGCCCAGTAGCTCTTTCTCGCCTCTACACGCAGACCCGGACGGTCCTTCAGGCGAACGTCAATGACATGAAGCCCCGGTCGGTCCTGCTGCGGCGAGAAACTGAGAGCGTAAGTATTTGGAACCTGGTTTGAGATCGTGACCAGTCCACGCTCCAGACTGCGTGTGTTCTCAAACTTGAAGTATTCGCCTCCCGTGAGCAGGGCGACCGTTTTGGGAACATTGCGGTTCGTTCCCGTTGCGGCAAACGTTCCATCCCCGTTCCCAAGGAGGATGTTCACGCCGCCTTGAGCGATGTAATCGCCTGCGGCGGCCAGATCTATCTTGTCGTCTCCATCGAAATCGCCAGCGACCAGCGACACTGAAACGCCATCGCCACCTGTCAAGATCTGGTTGATGGCTATGTTCGCCGGGGCGGCGAAGGTTCCGAGCCTGTTACGAAACTCGCCGATCGCTATTCTGCGGGGCTGGATTGCCGACGAGAAGACATATCGGTAGTGATACTAATGCAGGCCGGACGGTGGGACACGCTTGATTTGCATAAAATAGCAATTGAAAGCACATACCGCGACACACCCAACCACATTTTCCCATCTCATCTTGATCTTTTATAGTCTTCGACAAGTGGTCTCATGCAGCAGTCTCGTAGAAGGTCTCCCGAGCCACAAATGCAGAGCGAACTAGAGCGTACACCGCGTAGTTTAGTTTCACTGAGGAGCAATTCTCTGGCTCGGGCCCTCCAGAGCCATAGACTAGCATCCCCGGCAGTTTGGTCTGACCACACAGCCTTAGCCGATGCCGCAGGGTTGTCGGCCTTAACTAGAGCTGAAAACCTGTTTCTAGCTGCCTGCAGCAGGGCTTTCGGAATTGCATTCCTAAGACTACCCTCAATCGCAGTGGAGAATTCAGTCCCGTCATTCGTTGTGAGGCGATCCGCTACCTCTCGCCGTAGAACCTCTGCTTCGTTCGTTTCGCGGAACTTGAGGAGGTCCAGAAGGGTTCGAGGGTTTCGTTCGATGTAGGCGCTGAGATTCGAACCAAACGCTCCACTCATGACGAAGCTGGCATAATCGAATACGGTTTCGTCGCTACGCTGGATGCTGAAAGCCGCACTTAATAGCGATACACCTCCAAACGGAACTCGAGCTGCGCGAATGCCGAGCTGACTGCAAATCAGTCCGGTCTGCATGAGGTGAGCAAACCGCAACGTGGGGTGAGCGAGCCAACGCGGAATTACATGCGGTGTGGCGAAGTCTGAGTACCCGAGAAGCCGCGATACGTGTGGCATAAGAAGCCCGTTGCGTACCATCCCAGCTAGGTTAAGTGGTTCCGAGTCAGCGAACTGAATGATATGCGGCGCCATGCTCTCAATCAGTGCTCCACCCTCCACTTCCTTTCCCGGCGCTGGATGAAGCATCTTTTTAAGGACGCTCATCGACGTTCGAGTTCCAACATGTTCGGGATCTTGAACTCGGACAACACCAATGCCTCCGGTGACGCTTTCGGGCTGTGAAAGAAAAAACGGAAGATGCACGACGTCCACGAATTTAATTGCGCCACTTTGCATCAGGGCCCAAAACACTTCGGGGGACGCCCGATCATGAAAGACTGTTACTGCCTCCATCGGTAGGAATACGCGATCAAAACAGGTGAGGCCGACCGCCAGGTCATGGAACGCAACAGGTTCGGTACTTGGTAGTTCTCCCTGAACGAACCCCAAACCGACGATTGCGTTGATTCGAATGTTCTCCGGATTGTTCAATTCAAGGAACTGCGCTGATTGGTGGGTACCGGAAGGTTTGAAGTCACTGATATAAAAGCCGGATTCAAGCCTTGTCGCGGCAGGAATTCGTTGAGGTGAAATTACCTCAATGCTCAAATTGGCACTCTCTTGTTCAATAAACCGCAGAACCGTAAGCGCACCTCGATGATCTCCATGTTGAGCCGTTTTATAGCCTATCGAGAAAACCCCGTTGATTGGGACTTGTGATGAACCTGTGAGCCTAAAATGAGGCCCGTTGCCGAATAGCTTGTGTTCGGCATCATTCTCCGAGAGAAGGTTCAGTACATATTCATCATTCACTCCATAACCTAGGAATAAGACTGAGGCCAGTGCAAAAATCGACTTCACCGAACCAATGTACGAGGTACTTTCCCTGATCTCCCTATAGTCAGAACTAGTGAAAACAGTTGATTGAATTGCGGAGATCGACCCGTGAAGCTTGGCGACGAATGGGGTTCCGCCAACGATGGCATCACTGCAACGTTCTAAATCCGAACGCTCGATTACATCAACTGTGCCGATCCCTTGTTCCAGACAGCGGTCTACATTCGTCGTCACAATCTGCAGAGGAGTGACTTTCCTCAGCCCATCAATAAGCTGTGCGTAAATTGGCCCCGGATTAGGACGACTCAGTTGCGCGACTAAAGTCTCGTTGAAAAGGGCCTCATCAGAATCCCTGCAAACCTGAAAAACACCCGGGTAGTCATGAACTCCTAGCCGCTGATCTGCCAAATCTCTCGGAAAACCTGGCAGTCTCTTGCTGAAGATGCTCCGCATCAACCGTGCTGAATCGTGCCACCCTGGAAGCCCAGCCCACCGGCTGGCCCCAGCGCCAATCCAAATCACCAACGGACGCTTTTGGCGAACGGCGTCTCTAAGACGATTCAGGGAGGGCAGGGTAAATGGATCATCTGCGTTGAGCATGAAAGTGATTGTAGGAGCAGAACGGTGTAGTTGCCCATCGGGACGTTATGCCTCAACAAATCGCCAGGTCGGATCTGCCGTCCCCGTTAATGTTTCCCACGGCGCAAAAGAACAGGTGAAAAGGGATTCCGGGCAAGAGAGCGCGCCTGGCTCGAAACCTGTTGCGGAACTACCCGGAAGGGAACAATCTAGGAGAAGGCGGCCAATCTGGAGGACCGGCCTTGAGGCTGACGGCAGAGCTAAAAAGAATGGCCACCAGGCTCAAAACCGGGGGCGATCCTGCCAAGAAGGCCGTCGGTAACGTAAGCGAAGCTACATCGATTTCCGAGATCCAAGATAAAGGAGGTAAGACATGATGACGCAATCCGTAGTGGAATGGACGGGCGACCAAATTGCCGAAGCAGCGCGTCAAACTTCCCGGGCGGCATCTGCTGTCGTGGATGCACTTGAGGAGAGCCTGGGAGCGACGCGGCGTGCCGCAAAACTTGGCGGAGACGCGGCCGAAGAGCTTATGGATGACACAATCAAGCGCCTTACGCGACATCCTATCGAAACCGTGGCCGCGACATTTGCCGTAGGTATCGGGACCGGAATTGCCATCGGCATCGCCGCCGGAATGTTGATCGGTTGGACAATGAAACGAAGGTAGCTTCGGCCCTGCGGGGTCGAAGAATCATTCAGAGAAGTGCCCGGTCGGCTCGGTCCTCTTCATCCTCGGCGTCGTCACGCCATCTGCCGGACCCATTGCTTCCGCCAGGCCGGCGCATCGAAGGGATCGGCGAAATATTGTGTCTCGTGTACGACCTTACCGTTGCGGAATTCCATGATGCTCACCGTGTAGGCCGGTCGTCCCTGGTAGGTGATGGTGTATTCCGTGATCCAGAGATCGCCGTTTCCGAGAATTCGCTTGACGTTGAAGCCCGACGGCTTGCCTGGATGATGACTCCGCAAGGCCTGCAAATTGCTTCGCCCGAGGATGCGCTCGCCTGACTGAGGATAGTCACAAATGGCATCGTCATCGTAGATATCGTGCTCCGCGTTCGCATCACCGGCTGCCGACGCCTGCCAGTGCCTATTCAGCGCTTCACGTATTTGTTCCTCTGGCATGGACTGCTGCTGGTGCTTCTTGGCTTTCTTGTTCATCTAACGTGCGCAATGAAGCCAGGGCTGCCGGTCTTCACCACTTGATGGAGTGCAGGCCAGCCGTGGAGTATTACCGCTCAAGTCCGTTCCATGACCAACGCGGGATGCTGAGGCCGAGCGGCACATCATCGGCGGACTGGTGGTGGTGGTACATCGTTGTTGTGGTCGCCCAAGCGAAGTAGTCATGCAGCACTTGTCGCAGCTCACTGTCGCCGGCCAGTCCGACGTCGGCAAGAGCCTGATCGAAACAGACAATTGCACGGCGATTCATTTCGTCGTGCTCACCTTTGCCGCTGTGCATCTTGACGACGGTGGTCTCGTCACAATAGGAGTCGGAATACATGCTGGGGCCACCGAGTGCCTCGGCCCAGTAAGCGGCGAGCCGCTCGACATGCTGGGGGTGGAAGCCGTGGCTGAACGCATGGCTTACCACTTCGTCGGCCATCACCCGGCGATGCCAAGCCTCTGCAAGACGGCACAGGCCGTCCATTCCGCCCGCTGCCTCGAAGACAGTTTGCATGCCTCCATAATGACAATCGTGCCGTGTCTTGGCAAGACAAAGCTCGTTGCGACGAGGCTGCTCGTTGCGACGAGGCGGTTCCCTGCGGCGAGGCGGTTCGCTACGGCGAGGCTGTTCGCTGCGATTATGTGGAATCCGATCGATACGTCAAATTCGGTCGACTCTTCAAGGTTGGGGGAAACAGGTCTTAGACGATGAGTGAGTTTGTGGGGGACAATGAGAGCTGCGCTTGTAAGTACATCTACTTTTACGCTGCCCCTATTCGATAGGTGTGGAGGGGGTGAAGGTAGGTGACAGAAGCAGCAGGTCATAGCTATAGACGAGATGCTCCCAACCAGGTGGGAAGTCTATTTTCTGGAAGCGAAGCTGCCGAAGATCAAATTGTGTCCAAGTAGTGCTGCCTGCCGTTGACGAGGATGATACCTGTTTCAATGCTGGGTTGAGCCAACTCCACTCCTCGTCGTGGCTGAGATCAAATGGCTGCGGGACGGCCTTTTGTCCATAAGGACCTGGATAGGAGTGCTCTCCGCGTGCGCCCATAGCAAAGATGTGCAACGACGAAGTGCCTTCCAGATCTGCTTGCTCGGCGACGAAGTTTCCGAGATCCCTTAAATGTATAAAGTTGAACCCTTTTCCTGTATGCATTCCACCAAATTTGATGAAAACCCTTGGCGCCGAATTTGCTGCCTCGTATGCCCTGTAATCAGACATGAAATGCTGTTTCAGCAGTTGGGCGCGAGTCATGCCGGCCTCGTGCATGCCTTTCAGTTGCATTTGGTAAATGTGTCGAGAGATTAAGAACTCACGCAGCAGATCTTTGGTTTCAGCCTTACCATCTTTAGAGATAGCAGTCTCCAGAGATGCAGCTGCCGAATCTGGCGCGTCGAGGAGATACAAGTCCTGAGCCCTCCCGGACTTCCTCGCCTGGGCCTCAGCTTTGCGGGCTTCGACTTTCGCCGCTGTGATTGCGTTGAGTGAGCGTGGACCAGGATGGGTATTCTCCATGGCGTCTAAAAGCAGTCCTGCAGATCCGATGAATTCCTGATCGAGTCCCCACAGTTGAAAATGAGGATTGTGAGACGAGGCTGCACAGTGCGCAGCCAGATCATTCTCTTCGCGCATATCCAAGAAAGCCATGTCTTGTGGATACTTCGCGAGCCTCTGACGAGTTAGGTCGACACGGTTGGAAGCTTTCACGAGACCGCCTACGTAGCTGGCCGCTTGCGGGCCTACCTCTATGGCGTAGACATCTGGTTGGATGATGTCGCAGAGACTGGCAGCCAGCTCTGGGGTTTCCCGGCTGAAGTGATCCTCTCCAAGGAGAACAAAGCGCGAGGAGGACACTGCTTTCGTCAGCACCTCAGCTCCCGCTCCGGTAAGAATTCCATTTCCAACCACAATTTGAGAACGAACCCGACTCAGCGCCTCTTCAAAGGTCGACTGTTTCGTAACTTGCCCACCGACATTCGAGCAGAGTAAGCACCCTGCAAAGAACAAAAAGCCTGCCCTGCGAAATAAAAGGTTGCAGCTTTGAAGAAGTGAATCAATCATTCGTTGTCCCAACTCTCTAGCGCTCTCTCCCGACACCAAGTCTAATGGCCACGTTGAGCTCGGGGCGGCAGTCTTTATAAGCCGCATTTTCTGACGGAATCATTCGGAAGCCGGAGTAGATACGGAAGTGAGCTTTGCGACCAGCTCTTCGTGCTTAGAAATACCATCCTCTACGGCCCTCAGCTCATTTTCGGTAAGCGGGATTTCCTGTCTCAATCTCAGCAGGTTCGCCTTGGCTTCGATGCTCTGAGCCTTGCTGGAGTTTTTCGCTCGCTACGACGAACATTGCCTCGCCGATACGTTCGCAGCTCCGCTTATTGGTTGGCGCTCATTTTGCGAATGGTGTTGGTGGTGCTCTGGCCGATGACTGTCGGTACGATTTCTACGCGGCCACCCCAGGTGCTTATGTCGTCGGCTCCGACAATGGTTGAGCTCGTATAGTCTCCGCCTTTGACCAGCACATCGGGACGCAGCGCGCGGATCAACTCGAGCGGTGTCGACTCATCGAACACGATGACGGCGTCCGTGGAACCCAGGGCTGCCAGCACGCGTGCTCGCTCGTTCTCGCCGACGACGGGGCGGCTTGGCCCCTTGAGTCCTTTGACGGAAGCGTCGCTGTTCAGGCCGACGATCACTTTGTCGCCGAACGCGCGGCACTGTTCGAGCAGCGTGATATGGCCGACGTGGAGGATGTCGAAGCAGCCGTTGGTAAAGACGATGCGGTCGCCGTTGGCGCGCCACTCCGCCAGCCGCACCAGCATATGTTCGAGATCGAGAATCTTGTCTGGCCCCTGCATCCGGGTGGACGCTGTGAACTGCGCCACCAGCTCGTGGCGCGAGATAGGAGCGGTTCCGGTCTTTGCAACCACAATGCCGGCAGCAATGTTGGCCAGGTTGACGCCGGTTTCCGGATCAAGCCCGGCGGCCAGCGAGGCCGCCAGCGTGGCGATCACGGTATCTCCCGCGCCGGTAACGTCGAACACTTCGCGCGCGCGGGTCGGCGAGTGAACCGCAGCGTCTTTATACAAAAGGCGTATACCCTTCTCGCTCATCGTGACGGTAAGGTAGTCGATGCCCAACCGGGTGACTAGTTGCTGTGCCGTACTGAGCAGATCGTCAACATTACGCGACGGAATGCCGGTAACAAGGCTAAGTTCCTGAAGATTGGGGCAGATGGTGGTCGCACCGGCATACCTGGTAAAGTCATGACCTTTGGGGTCAACCAAGATAGGAATGCCCCGCCCCCGGGCCAGCTTGATAACCGCCTGACAAAGCTCTGGGCTCAAGGCTCCCTTGGCATAGTCGGAAAGAATGACCGCATCGGCCGAGGGCACAAGCGCGAGCGCCCGCTCAAGCAACGCCTGGTGCTCACCGGGTATGCGCGGTTCGATATTCTCGACATCCAGCCGCAGCAATTGCTGGTTTCGAGAGACGATTCTGGTTTTTGAAATAGTGGGGTGGCCGGAGGCGACCATTCCCGCGACATCGACGCCGGCCGCTACCAGCGAAGCGCACAATTCATGCATCTCGGCGTCGTTGCCCCAAAAACCTGCCTGGCTGACTTTGACTCCCAGGCCGACCAGATTCATGGCCACATTGGCAGCGCCGCCAGGAGCGCTCGTCGTGCGTATCGAGCGCAGTACCGGGACCGGCGCCTCCGCCGAGATGCGTTCGACATCGCCCCAGATGGAGCGGTCGAGCATGACATCGCCGATGATGAGGATACGCAAGGCCGCGAAGCCGCTTTCGATCAGGGAGAGAAGACGAGACTGTTCTTTCAGCAGCATGCAGGTCTTATCATCGCAAAAAACGGGACAAATTCGACAGGCGCGCACGCAAAGACAGCGCCAAGGTCCAACAGGCGGTAACCCGGCCCTATGGGCGGCCGGAACCAGCAAAGTGGCTGGCCTATACTACGGGGTAGCTGAATCGAGGGTTTCTACCGTCGCATATGGCCAGCCGTTTCTTAATATCCGGAAGTGCGCGCGGCCGGTGGATGCGGATGTTACGTCCCGTCACGAAATTGGGCCGATTGACCGTCTGGCTGGGTGTGCTGTGCCTGCTTCTATGGCTTGCGGACCTGTTGAGAGGGGGGTGCAAAGGTTGGGCCGTGCTTACCACCCTGGTCTTTATGGGGGTTGGGCTGATCGCTGTTTGCCGCTGGGGTTACCGTCCTCTGCTATGGCGGCTGCGGAATCGGTTGGTCGTTACCTATCTCTTTATCGGGGTCATGCCGATTTTGCTGTTGCTGCTTATCGGCGGCCTGGCAGGCGTTTTGTTTGCCGGGCAATTCGCCACCTACGTTGTGATCTCCGATATGCACTCAGAACTGCAGCATCTGCAGGCGGCGAACGATGCCCTGGCCGCCCAGTTGTTTCCACTAGAGGCGGCAAACAAGCTCGACGAGCAGGTTGCCGGCGAGTTCACAAAGGCTTCCGATGAGCGGTTCCCCGGCAGGATCGTTACCATTTTCCGTGGGGAAAAAAGCTTTGTCCTCGCCACCGAGGGGACACTCCTCTCCGTTCGTCCTCTCGCCCTGCCGGCTTTTCTCCGCAGCGACTTCACCGGTTTCGTCATCGATCAAGGTGGCTTGCACCTGCGCACGATCAAGCTGGATGAAGAGAATCCGAAATTCGCCATGGCTTCCGACATTGCCATCTCTTCGAATCTGCTGACGGGCACCGCGGAGCTTCTCGGGGCTGTAAGTTTATTGCCACTGCCGCCGGGTCACGAGGGAGCGATCGAGTTTTTGCCGTTGAATGCCGGCCAAACGCCTCCACGGTCTCATTGGTTCGATGTGAACCTGAACTGGGGCACGCTCTTCGATGTGGTCGACTGGCGGACTGGCGCCAACAAGCACCATGGCGCTATCTACGTGAGTACGCGACCCTCGATGCTCTACGCGACTTTATTTACGACGCTTGGCGAACGGACATTCTTCTTCAGGAATTTCTTGCTCGGGGTAGGGATTGTCTTCGGTGTGATTGAGTTGGCTGCCCTCTACATTGGGGTGCGCCTGTCGCGCAGCATGACTGATTCCATTGCCGATCTTTACCAGGCGACCGAATATGTAAACGTCGGCGATCTTAGCCACCGGATCCAGACCCGCGGTCATGACCAGATGGCGGCACTCGGGGCATCGTTCAATTCCATGACGGGTTCACTGGCCAAACTGATCAACGAGAGCAAAGAAAAACAGCGGTTGGAAAACGAGCTGAGCATTGCCTACGAAGTGCAGGAGCTCCTCTTCCCGCAGAAGGTGAACGATTTGCCTTCGTTGGAAGTGCACGGTCTGTGCGTTCCGGCGCGAACGGTGAGCGGCGACTACTACGACTTTATCCCGCTGGGCACCGATCGAATGGTCCTTGCGGTGGGTGATATCAGCGGTAAGGGAATTTCTTCTGCGTTGATGATGGCCACGGTGCACGCTTATGTGCGGGCGTATTCGCTGGAGCCGGAAACGGTGAGGATGCCTGCCCTGCTGGCGTACCAGGCAGAGTCGCAGGGTGATTCGCGAATGTACTACCGCGGAGACGATGGGTCTGAGGCGCAGCAATTGGCGCCCGCGATGCTGATGACCACCTTGAACTATCAGCTTTACCGCAGCACCCCTGCCGCCAAATACGCAACCATGTTTTTGGGCTGCTACGACCCACGCGGCCGCACGTTGAAGTATTGCAATGCCGGCCATTTGCCGCCCATGATTTTGCGGGCAAGCGGCGAAGTGTTGACGTTGGATATCAACGGCACAGTGGTTGGTTTGTTTGACGGTGTGACCTATGAAGAGTCCACGGTCGTGATGCAGCCTGGGGATATCTTTATTGCATACAGCGATGGAGTTACTGAGCCGGAGAATGACTTTGGTGAGTTTGGCGAGGATCGGCTCGTCGCGTTAATTCGTGAGCACCGCAATAAGCCACTGAAGCGCATTACGGAAATCGTTACCGCTGCGGTATCGGATTGGATTGGCGCTGCGGAGCAGCCGGACGATATCACCATCGTGTTGGCGCGGGCCAGTTCGGGCTTTGGGTCGCGCGCCTAGTTTGGCGGATGTACCGGAATCACACGCGGCTGTTTCGCCGCAGCGAGCATAGGTCGCGCCTCTGCTCGGTGGTTTCCCGTAGGGGACGGCCTACCAGTTCTCTTCAAAACTCAAACTGATACCATCCGGCTATGAACTATCGCTCGCTGGGTCGCACGGGTTGGAAGGTTTCTGAGGTTAGCTTTGGGGCATGGGCCATTGGAGGCGCATGGGGACAGACGAGCGATGATGAGTCGCTGGCAGCACTCAACCAGGCGGTAGAGTCGGGCATCAACTTCATCGATACTGCCGATGTCTACGGTATGGGGCGTAGCCACCGCTTGATTGCGCAACTGAAGAAGTCGCGCAAGGAAGAGATTGTGGTCGCCACCAAGGTCGGCCGGCGTCTGCCAAAACAGACCGTCGAAGGCTATAGCCGCGAAAACATTACGGCCTGGGTCGAGGACAACCTGCGTGATCTCGACACGGGAACGCTCGACCTTGTGCAGCTTCACTGCCCGCCGGGCAGCGCGTATTACCACCCTGAGATTTTCGGCATTCTCGACGACCTGGTGACGGCAGGCAAGATCCGTTTCTATGGGGTCAGCGTGGAGCGGGTAGAAGAAGCACTCAAGGCGATGGAATACCCCAACCTGCAGACCGTGCAGATCATCTTCAACTGCTTCCGCCAGCGTCCGGCGGAGCTCTTCTTCGCTCAGGCCAAACTGAAGCAGGTGGGGATCCTGGCGCGCGTTCCCCTGGCCAGCGGCCTGCTCACGGGCAAGTTCGGCGCGAATACAAGCTTTGCCGCCGACGATCATCGCAACTTCAACCGCCAGGGAGAGCGTTTTGACAAGGGTGAGACCTTCGCGGGCGTGGACTACGAAGTGGCCCTGACGGTGGTCGAAGAGATACGCGCCCTGGTGCCTGAAGGGGTGAGCATGAGCCAGTTTGCGCTTCGCTGGATTTTGATGTTCGATGCGATAACATGCGCGATCCCGGGCGGCAAACGGCCCAGCCAGGTGGCGGATAATGCACTGGCGTCGAGCCTGCCTCCTCTCACCCCAGAAGTCATGGCCGGCGTGCGCAAAATCTATGACAGCAGGATACGGCCGTTGGTACACCAGCTCTGGTAGAGAAACGACTCCGCTCTGCTAGTCTTTTAAGCCTATGCGCAGCGTCTGTTTAAGTATCGTTCTAACCGTCTGTGGTTCCCTCTTCGCTTCCACCGCGTTTGCTGCACCGGCCGGGCCCGTGGCTGCTCGTATCGCCGCGCAAAACGCTCTGTTCGAAGAGCAATATCAGGCCGATCTGCTGGCATCGCCGCAAACGGCTACCGCGTACGGCGATTATCGTTATAACGACAAGCTGGATGAGGTTTCGCTGGCCGAGTCGGACCGGGACCACGCGACAGACCAGAAGTTTCTCGCACGGCTCAAAGCCATTTCAACCGTCGGCTTCCCCGAGCAGGATCTTCTTTCTCACGATCTGCTGGTGCGTACGCTCGAACAGCGCAATGAGAACTACATGTTCAAAGACTTCGAGATGCCCGTCTCGCAGATGAACAACCCTTGCGTCGATTTGGCCGATCTCCCTCTGTCCTCTCCTTTCAGCAGTGTGAAGTTTTACGAGGACTACATTTCCCGGCTGCACCAGGTTCCGCGGGTCTTCACGCAGACCGAAGAAGTACTTCGCCAGGGGTTGAAAGATAACCTGATGCCGGTACGGTTTCTGCTGGAGAAGATCCCGGCGCAGTGCCAGGGAGTGATTGCCTCCAATCCCTTTCTGCTGCCTACAAAGAACTTCGCCAGCAACATTTCCGCCGCCGATCAGCAACGCCTCACCCGGCAGATTGCGGATGTAGTCAACAAGGAAGTGCTTCCGGCTTGCAAAGCCTTCGGCAGCTTTGTGTCTACGCAGTATGCGCCGCACGGCCGCACAGCCCTCGCTGTTTCTTCTCTTGCTGGCGGAGAGGCTCGCTACCGGCATAACATCCGCGACCGTACGACGCTCAACATGACTCCCGATGAGATTCACCAGCTCGGGCTGAAGGAGATCGATCGCATTGGGGCTGAGATGCTGGCGATTGCGCACAAAGCGGGATTTGCCGATCTGGACTCGTTCAAGGCCTCGCTGAAGACGAATCCGAAATACATTCCTACTTCGGCTTCGCAAATCCTCGATGATTATCGGAAATACCTCGCGCAGATGCAGGCCAAGCTGCCCGATCTGTTTACCTATATCCCGGCGTCACCCATGACGGTCGAGGCGATTCCGGATTTTCAGGCAGCCATGGCGACGCACTACCAAATTGGAACGCCCGACGGGAAACGGCCTGGACGGATCGTCGTCGCTACCTCAGACTTCCGGCATCGCAGCACGATCAACGACGAAGCCACTGCCTATCACGAGGGCATTCCGGGGCACCACATGCAGCTTTCCGTCCAGCAACAGATGACCGGGCTGCCCAAGTTCCGTCAGCATTCCTTCAACTCGGGCTACATCGAGGGCTGGGCGCTGTATGCAGAGCAACTGGGTAAGGAAGTGGGTTTCTACAAGGATCCCGTGTCCGACTACGGGCGGCTGAGCAGCGAACGCTTCCGCGCCGTACGCCTGGCGGTCGATACGGGGATTCATTCGAAGGGGTGGACACGCGATCAGGTAGTCGATCTGTTTCGCAAGACCGGGGTGATCGACGAGCCGATGATTCAGTCGGAGACGGACCGTTATATCGCCTGGCCGGCACAGGCGTTGAGTTACAAGATGGGGCAACTCGAGTTCCGCAAGCTGCGCGAAAGAGCAAAACTTGAGCTGGGGGCGAAGTTCAATATCCGCACATTTCACGACGAGATGTTGAGTGGCGGCGTACTGCCTCTGGATCTGCTTGAAGCCCGTACCGAAAGCTGGATCAAGGCGCAGAAGGCGGCTGGCGGGAATTGAGAAGGGTGGGTGCTGTTTTTGTAACGGGTTCACTCTTGACCTTCTCTTTTCCTTCGCCTATCGTCGTGGGTATGCGTACTCTGGCTTTCCCCAAGTCTTGCGTGGTTTGCTGCAAGAAGTGCGGCCACGATGTATTAACCGGAACCGATGGATTCCCGGCCTGCTCCATTTTTGTCGTCTGTTCACTGTGCGGCGAGAAGCGCAGATATCAACCTTCAGAAGTGATGCACGGGCGTCCGCATTTCCGTCCCCTCTTTGTAGTCAGGCGCAAGAGGACGCTGGACGGAGCACGTCGCGGTCCTGTGTCCACAGGCCTCGGCGGTAGAGTCCGGGTCGCCTCCAGAGGACGGTAGTTTCTTCGCAAAGTGATCGCGACCAAAATCGCGACAAGAGTCTTTCCTATTGAGGCAAGGGAGAGAGCTTGATGGTCTTGCCTTCACGCGCCGATTGCAACGCCGCATCGAGAATCTGCATCACCACGGCATTGGTTTCGAGCGAAGTAAGGTCTCCCGAGGGCTCAAGCGTTCCGGTCAGTACAGCGGCGAGGTAATGGAGCGATCCGTCGTTAGGCGAAGCCAGCGGTGGCGCGGTTGTTTCGCTCTCCTGGCTTTCTCCTTTGGTCCGCAACCGTAGCTGGTCCGGGCCAACAGTGATCGCATAGCCGGTAGCGCCATACACTTCCATATCTTTACGGCTGAACGGCCAGTTCCAGGAGCCCATGAGTACTGCCTGCGCCTGCGGATAGCGAACAATCACTGTGGCATCATCGGCCACACGCGGGTAAATCTGCGGCTTGTTTGTCTGGGTGACGGCGGTCACGCTGATGGGTGACTCGCCATGCATGAGCCAGGTAACGAGGTCCGCACCGTAACAGGCAAAGTCGTACAAAGCTCCGTCCCCGTTCTGCTCGGGGTCTTCCAGCCATTTCAAGAACTCAGGAGGCACGCCAATCTCCTTCGGGCCCTCGTGACCGTCATGCACCACGATGCGGCGCAGCGGACCCAGGCTCCCTTTCGCCACCTCATCGTATGCGGCGCGGTTACTGGCATACCAGGTGGTCTCGTAGTTCACCAATACCTGAATGTGGTGTTGCCTGGCGGCGCGGCGAATAGCCAGCGCGTCGTCCAGGGACATGGTGAGAGGCTTCTCGACCATCACGCTGATTCCCTGCTCCGCGGCAGCTTCGATCACCTTGCGGTGATTGCCCACCGCGGTATAAACCAGCAGCGCTTGAGGATGACGCGCTGCAATCATCGCGTCGAGTTCGGAATAAAAAAGGCTCTGGTCCAGATGATATTGCTCCGCATAGCGGTGCGAAAGCTCAGAGTCGGCATCCACGATGCCCACCAGCTCGACATCGTGTTGTTTTGGAAACTGCTTGAGGAAGCCCGCCACGTGGCCGTGTTCAAGGCCGACAATCGCCACCCGGATGGGGGGCTGCTGGGCAAATGCGCTGCACGCGTGGAACACGAACGTTACCGAAAGCAGATTTAGCAGGACACGAACGCGATACGGCATGACTTTCTCCGAAACTTATCTTTGGATGTAATCTTTGCCGGAGCGCCGTATCCACGCGCCGTCCTTCTTCTCCAGGTAAACCCACTCGGATTGTGAGCACAGATTACCGCACCAATCGAGGATATAAACCAGTGCTGCCGTTTGCGTGCTGTTGAAGTAGGCCTCACTGAAAAATGTGACGCCAATGTAGCCGCCGTACTCCGATTGCGCAGAAGAACCGGTTTCGACCGAGGTACGGGATTCTTTAAACGCCTCCGTCTGGGCGGCAGTAAGCAGTACATAAGGGCGCTGTAGGTCGAAATGGCGTTTAAGAGAAAGCCGCTCTTGCTTGCGCTGGTTGTAGTCATTCACGGCTTCGCGAAAAGCGCGCACATTGTCAGATGGGGCCTGCAGCGTCGCCTCCGGCGCGAATTTCGGATTGATGTCATCGTCGCTCACCGTGGTGTCGCTAATGGCCCAGGGCTCGCCTGAATCCAAGTCAACAAACACCTGCCCCGGCATAAGTACCGAATAAATCGAATAAGTATCGGGCAGCCGGTCGGGCACGACAGCAGCCGGATGCGCCCCTGACGCCGGCGAGGCCGCCGATCCAGTTGATCCAGTTAATCCAGTTGATCTTGGCGATCCCGGAGCCGGGCTCGTTGCGTCCTGCGCCAGAGCGACGACTGCCGTAGTGGCCACGGCTGCCAGAGCCAGCAACACCCAGCGTGTGGTCGCCCCCCTGGTCATGATGCTCTTCGCTCTCCGGATGCGTAGTGGAATCGCCATATCCGAGACCCTCGACCGGTCTTCTTAAGATGATGACACACCGGGCCACGGCGTTTCAGGCCGCGGCGCCGTAAACCGGTAATATGCTCTTTGAGGGCCTTTCGGTGACTTTCTATTGACGAAACAAGCACAGGCAAAAGTCGACAAGCTCGGCGAAGTCGAACGTGTATACCGCATTCTGCGCGATTGGTTGATTACCGCAAAGCTGCCGCCGGGAGAGTTTCTTTCGGAAGCCGACCTCGCAGAGCGATGCGGCACCAGCCGCACCCCCGTGCGCGAGGCCTGTACTCGGCTGATGCAGGACCATTGGCTGACGCGGATTCGCCGCAAAGGCTTTATGGTCACGCCCATCTCGGTGCGCGACATCGTCGATCTATATGACTATCGCAAGCTGCTGGAGTGCTACGCGGCCGAAAAACTCGCCCAGACTGCGAGCCACGCCCAGTTGAAGGAACTGGTCGCGATCGTTGCGCCAGAGAAAGATCCGTCTGCCACCCTGGAACAGATACTGACGGCCAACCAGAGCTTCCATCGGAGGCTTTGCGAGCTGGCCGGCAACCAGCGAGTAATCGGGCAACTGAACCTGACGTTGAGTTATGTGACCAGGCTTGACACGCTATGCACGCAGACGGTGCCCGGCTGGATCGGGCACAGCGAAATTCTACGCGCGATCGAGAGGCGTGAACCAGCGGAGGCTCGGCACGCCATGCAGGCGCATGTGGATGCTTCCCGCGACAAGATGGTCAAACTATTCAGCGCCTGAGGAAGCTGTTGCAGTAAGGGCGCGCTTAAGCGCCTGCTCGGTTTGCGGGGTCATCACCGCATAGCCGGCCAGGCTGGGGTGAACGCCGTCCACGGTATACGGCGGGATATAGTTTTCTCCGTTCGGCGCCGCGAGCAGGGAGTGGTAGTCGACCACCTGAATCTGCTGCGTCGCTGCGAATTGCACGATCCATTGGTTCAACTGAACGATACGTTGGAATCTTTGTGCACTGGGATCCGCCTTCTCCGGCAGGCTTCCCGGTCCCCACGGTGGAATGGTGCCAAGGACTACGGCAATATGTCGCTGCTTCGCTTTTTTCACCATCAACTCGATATTGCCGGTGGTGTCAGAAAGCTGCCAGCCAGGATAAACATCGTTCGTTCCAACGAGAATGTGCACCGCCTGGGGCTGCAGATCGAGATACGCAGGGAAGGTGGCGGCAACCTGGGCCGAAGTGAGCCCGATAACGCCTAGATCGAGCCAATCGGCCTGGACGAAGGTGTCCTGCTGCCCGGCCCAACTTTGCGACCAGTTGTAGGTAATGGAATCCCCCACGAACACGACAGACGGGTGAATGCGAAAATTCGCTCCGCATCCGGAAACGCACAAAAGGATGATGATCACGGCCAACGGTTTCAACGAATTCCCGCCTGGGGGCCGGTGGCCCACCGGGATAGTGTAGCCGCACGCGAGAAGCATCTTTTCTAAATGAACGCACCATCCCCTGGAAAGCGACTCGGTCTCTACGCGGACGGCTTCGAAGTACACCGCAGATTCCCAGATTTTTCACGATATGTATTTTGTGCCGGCGTAACCCCAACCTGCGAACCAAATCTGCGAACAGGGTCTGCGAGGCAGAATTTCGCTACAAATAGTCCCTTGCCCCCTCGCGTTTACCGTCCCCTGCCCCTTTCGTGCGCTTATCCTGCCCCAAATTTCTCGCTTCCTGCGTTTTCCCTGTTGCGTTTCCTCTCTTTCCGTCGGAAACTGCGGGGAGAGCTTAATCGGCGACGAGTGACGTATGCATCCAACAACTCTGGAAAAAACGGGATTCACCACGACCCTGAACATGGCCTTGAGCTCTACTGCGCCCGAGCGGTCGGCGGAAACGATCCACCGCAAACAGCTCGCCCGCTTCGGTAAGTGGCTGTATCGATTGGGTTTTGTGCCGGGTACTGCGGGAAACCTCTCGGTACGTCTGGGTGACGACCGCATCCTGGCTACCCCTACCGCCATGAGCAAGAGCCTGCTGAAAGCCTCCGACATGGTTGTTGTGGATATGGATGGACGCCGCGTTGGCGAGAGCAGGAATGTTACGAGCGAGATCGGCATGCACCTGGCGATTTACCATGCGCGGCCGGACGTGCAGGCGGTGGTTCATGCGCACCCCCCCATCGCCACGGGCTTTGCTTCCTGCGGCCTGGCTCTCGAAGAGCCGCTATGCTCGGAGATCGTCATGGCGCTTGGCTCGATTCCGTTGGCGCCCTACGCCACAACGGGAACGGCTGACGTGGCATCGAGCATCCAACCCCTGATTGTCGACCATGACGCCGTGCTGCTGGCCAACCATGGCGTCGTCACCGCCGGTGACACCCTGCAGAATGCCTTCATGCGCATGGAGACGGTAGAGCATTATGCTCACATCTGTCTCGTGGCCCGCCAGCTTGGCTGCCCGCAGCCTCTTTCCTGCGATCATCTTGAGCAATTGGCCGAGGCCCGCTCCCGCTACCAGCGCAATGCTGTAGCTGCTCGCTGACGCTTCTTCCCTTTCTACGCAAGACTCCCTTCGCGGGCCGGGGTAGCATAAGTTAAAGGGAGTACTACGCGCCGCAGCATGAATACACAGACCGTTACCGACACTGAGGGTGAGGCCAAGGCCCCGATCGCAAAAAACCCGATCGAAGACCAGACCATTTTTCGCATCATCCTGGCAGTGGGCTTTTGCCATCTCCTGAATGACACGATGCAGTCGCTGCTGCCATCGATCTATCCCATCCTCAAGACTCAATTTCATCTGAACTTCGGTCAGATCGGCTTGCTCACCCTCACATTCCAGATGACGGCATCGATCCTGCAACCTTTTATCGGCCAATACACTGACCGCCGTCCCATGCCCTACTCCCTGCCGTTCGGTATGGTTTGTACTCTCGTAGGATTGCTGCTGCTGGCCGTGGCGCTGACGTTTCCTTCGCTCTTGTTGGCTGCTGCGCTCATCGGGATGGGCTCCGCCGTATTTCACCCTGAGTCCTCGCGGGTAGCACGGCTGGCATCGGGCGGGCGTTATGGAGTGGCACAGTCACTGTTTCAGGTGGGCGGCAATGTGGGTTCGGCGCTCGGGCCATTGCTGGCCGCCTTCATCGTTCTTCCCCATGGGCAACGCGGGGTGGCCTGGTTCTCGATCCTTGCGGTGCTGGCAATCGTGGTGCTGACGCGGGTAGGCGGGTGGTACAAGGAGCGTCTAAGCCATCTTAAGACGCGCTCGGCAAAACATGAGGAGAAGGCGAGCGGTTACTCGCGTCGCCAGGTGGTCGGGGCCATCTCTGTGTTAATGGCGCTCGTTTTCTCGAAGTATTTCTATCTCGCGAGCTTCACCAGCTACTACACCTTTTACCTGATCGCCCGCTTTCATCTTTCCGTGCAGAGTTCGCAGCTTCACCTCTTTGCGTTTCTCGCGGCGGTGGCCGCCGGCACTCTGGTCGGTGGACCGATCGGCGATCGTATCGGCCGCAAGGCAGTGATCTGGTGTTCCATTCTCGGCATTTTGCCGCTTACCTTGCTGTTGCCTTCCGCAAACCTTTTCTGGACAGACGTGCTGAGTGTCATCATCGGCTTTATGCTGGCCTCCGCCTTCCCCGCGATTCTCGTGTTTGCACAGGAAATTATGCCGGGCCGAGTCGGTATGGTCTCAGGTTTATTTTTTGGCTTTGCTTTTGGCATGGGCGGCATCGGCGCCGCGGTGCTGGGTAGAATTGCGGACGCAACCAGCATCTTTTTTGTGTACAAGATCTGCGCGTATCTTCCGGCAATTGGCTTGTTGGCCGGGTTTCTTCCCGGCAGCAAGCGTAAGCCGGCTTTGATCAGCGAAGTTGTGGAGTAATTGTAAACACGCCGGGACCAGGTAGGCCAGCTGGCGAGAGGCTGCTCGTTGCGACGAGGCTGCTCGTTGCGACGAGGCTGCTCGTTGCAACAAGCTGTGTTGTATGGCGGTCGGCAGCGCGACAAGCCTGCGGGTGCCCCATCCTTGACGGTGCTTTTCCGGCAAGGGTGGGAAGCCACAAATCTCAACGCTACAAATCTCAGCCAACAAGGTCGTGGTAACCCACCCTTCGCAAAAACAAGCGAAGGGTGGGGCATCCGCAGGTTTCCACCCGCGGACTCGTCGATTAGTCGTAGTACTCGAGGCCGAGGTGTGTAATCAACGACTCGCCCTTGATGTGGCGTAGCGTGTTTTTCAGCTTCATGAGCTGGATGAAAAGATCGTGCTCCGGATACAGTCCAGGCGCCGTCATGGGTGACTTCCAGTAAAAGCTCAGCCACTCCTGAATGCCCAGGCCCCTCAGTTCCGGGGTGCGTGCGGCCAGATCGAGGAAGAGGATAAGATCGAGCGCGATGGGTGCGGCAAGGATCGAATCACGGCATAGGAAATCGACCTTGATTTGCATCGGATAGCCGAGCCAGCCGAAGATATCGATGTTATCCCAACCCTCTTTGTTATCACCACGCGGCGGGTAATAGTTAATTCTTACCTTGTGGTAAATGTCCTTATAGAGATCGGGGTACAGATCGGGCTGCAGGATAAAGTCGAGCACGCTCAGCTTGGATTCTTCCTTGGTCTTGAAAGACTCCGGATCGTCGAGCACTTCGCCATCGCGATTGCCGAGGATATTGGTGGAGTACCAGCCACTCACGCCGAGCATGCGAGCCTTGAAGGCCGGCGCCAGAACGGTTTTCATAAACGTCTGCCCGGTCTTGAAGTCCTTGCCGGTAATCGGCGCATTGTTCTGGCGAGAAAGCTCCTGCATCACCGGCAGATCGACGGTCAGATTCGGCGCGCCGTTGGCGAAGGGGACGCCTTCTTTGAGGGCGGCATAGGCATAGATCATCGATGGAGCGATGTTGATGTCGTTCGCTTCCATTCCCTTTTCGAAGGCTTCGAGGGAAGAGTGGACTTCACTTGGGGTGAGAAAGATCTCGGTCGAACCGCACCAGATCATCACCTGGCGCGCCGTCTCTTTCTTGAAGGCGCGAATGTCTGCGCGCACTTGCTCAGCGAGATCGCGCTTGTTCTTGCCCTTCTTTACGTTCTCGCCGTTCAGCCGCTTCACGTAGTACTGATCGAACACGGAGCACAGAGGCCGTATACCCTGCAGAAAGGGCTTGATCGCTTCCAATTGGTCGCGATCAAGTACGCCGGCGGTGCTGGCGGCCTGAAACATGTTGTCGGGGAATATATCCCAACCGGTGAAGACGAGGTCATCGAGGCTGGCCAACGGAACAAAGTCCTTGATCAGCGGGCTGGTTCCGTCGGTGCGCTTGCCCAGGCGAATCGTCGCCATCTGCGTCAGTGAACCGATGGGCTTGGCAAGTCCCTTGCGTACGGCTTCGACACCGGCGACAAGGGTGGTGGCAACCGCCCCCATGCCGACCATCATGATTCCTAATTTTCCGGTTGCAGGCTGAATCGGGGAGATTTCGGCAGCACCCTGGCTGCTTAAAGGCGTAGACATTTTCTTGCGGGTCCATCCTCTCGGTTCTTTGTATGTGATGGGAAGCACTGCGAAGGGCGCGGCCTGAAACGATCGCTTTCGTCTCACTCACCTGCCTGCCGTAGGCATCATCACCAACCATATCAGTCTCACCCTTCAATTCTGCTTTGGCAAATCGGAGCGGCCCAAAGGAGAGAAAGGGCGGCTTAACTGCGGATACAGGATGCAAGCGAGGAGCACGAAGCTAGGAGGAGCCCGCCGAAGACAGGATGAACCACTTTTCGAAGAGTTCTACGATCTTGCAGTAGCTCAAGGATTGAGAATGACGGCGCCAAGCTGCTCGAAATCCTTTACGTTTCGCGACACGATAGTGAGATCATGTTCGAGAGCCGTTGCGGCGATCGTACCGTCTGCAATGTTCAATGGCCGACTGGCCAGTTGCCGTTCACCATCTAGCACTCCCCACCGTTCCGCGATCATCCGAGTGACGGGCAAAATACGATCTTGGAACCACGACGGAATCCGCTCGTGAATCATCCGCTCCAGCTCGGTTCTTCGTGAGCTCTGTTCAGCCAGGAGCGTGACTCCCCGGCGCAGCTCACCCAAGGTTACAACGCTTACAAACAGCGACTCATTCGCCTGGTGCTTGAGCCATGCTGCAACATTCGCGTCCGGGCGGAGCCGCAGCATTTCGGAGGGAACATTGGTATCGAGCAGAAAGCCACGGCTCACGATAGGTCGACCGGACGTCCCATCGACGGATTGCGGCTGAAGTCGAGTTCGCCATCCGCGAACAGTCCACGAATAGGTTCGAAAAGTTCAACGAAATTCTTGGCGTTTACAACAGATGGCCCGGCAGGCTCCTTGAGAGTGCCCAGCAAGCTCGTTAGAAGATCATCCAGGTCATGGAACCGACCGCTTTGCAGATGCCGCTGGATAAGGGCCTCAGTTTCGGGGTTCGTAATCTCGATAGTCATGCGGCACCTCCATCCCAATTTTAAGCCCCATTTTACCCGATTTTATGGGCGGTTCCGCCAAAAACAGCCTACATTGCCTCGGAGACAGCGCGGCCCTTCCAGTGCGACCAGACGAACCAGACGATCCCTGCCAGCAGCACGGCTTCCACACCAAGATGGAAGCGATGGAAGATCTCTTTAAAGCGAGGATCCGTCTCCCAGGAACGCCCCAGCCTCATGCCCACGTAGGCCAATGCAAAGCACCACGGCCACGAGCCCAGGAAGGTGTAAATATGGAAACGCCACAGGGGCATTTTCGCGATGCCGGCAGGCAGGGCAATAAACGTGCGCACGACTGGCAGCAAGCGGGCAAGGAAAACGGTAAACGAGCCGTATTTCTGAAAGAAGCGGGTCGTGCGGTCGAGATCGTGGCGGCTCAACAACACGTAGCGGCCGAAGCGCTCAACCAGTGGGCGCCCGCCATGCGATCCCACCCAGTACGCAACGGCCGACCCCAGGTTGCAGCCGATAGCGCCCGCCGTGGCCACCCACAAGAGCTGAAAGCGCCCCGTATACACCAGGTAGCCGGAGAACGGCATGATGATTTCAGAGGGCAGAGGAATGCAGGCCGACTCGATGCCCATGAGCAACGCGATTCCCAGGTAACCTGTGGCCGAAATGACGCCAATGATAAAGGTGGCAAGCAGAGCTATGATTTTCTCGGTCATCCCGAGGAAGTATAGAGCCTATAAGGCGTTACGTCGCTTCATAACTGTGGAGATGTGTGGTTTTCTTTGCGAAAAAGGCACGACTCTTTCTCCCAACTGTATGCGCGTGACGCATGACATGACCCACGCATCCATCGCGCTCGATGTACTGAAGGTGGACACCGCAGTGCTTTGTTACCATGGAGACGACAAAGGCGCCCTGCATGGTCCGTCACGGCCCGCATGGCCTGAATTCGCGTGACGCCCGAAGACATCTTGACGTGGATTTAGCGTGGATTGGTTCAACAACTGATGAAGGCCGAAGCCGGCAAGGCAGCCATTAAGAAAACTCCCGCTAAGAAAACCACAGAGAAAAAGCCGCGCCGCAACCCCCTTGCGCCGGAACGGATCTCTGCCCTGCTCGCGGCGTTGGGAAAGGCTTATCCCAACCCAGAGTGCGCGTTGCTCCACCGCAATGCGTGGGAGCTGCTCGTAGCCACCATTCTCTCGGCGCAATGCACCGACGCGCGGGTCAACATGGTAACTCCGGGGCTATTCAAAAAGTTCCCCACCCCCGCTGATTTTGCGCACGCGCCGCTGGTCGAGATCGAGGAACAGATCCGCTCCACCGGCTTCTATCACAACAAGGCAAAATCCCTGCAAGGCGCGGCGCGTACCCTGATCGCTGATTTCAAAGGCGTCGTACCGCAAACCATGGAAGAGTTGCTGACCCTGCCCGGCGCCGCGCGTAAGACTGCGAACGTGGTGCTGGGCGTGGCTTTTGGCAAGGCCGTAGGCGTGGTGGTGGATACGCACGTGTTGCGTATCTCGCAAAGACTCGAGCTAACCAAGGCGACGCAGCCGGTCCAGGTGGAAAAAGATTTAATGAAAATTATTCCCCAGGACCATTGGATCGTTTTTTCGCATGAGCTGATCCACCACGGGCGGCAAGTGTGCATCGCTCGCAAACCTCGCTGCGCCGACTGCACGCTGGAGCCCCTGTGCTATTCACTCGATAAAACCTGGAGTACCCACGAATAATGGAGCACTCACGAATAGCGAGCAACCGCTCCTACTGGCAGCCCCCGTGCGGGTCGATGTAGAATGGCGGCACCGTTTGCGCTGCGGCTTGCGGCCATTGTTCAAGACTCAAGCCAACTGACGATCTGAAATCTAGCCAACCCACCGAAAGGCTGATGCCATGGCCGACACTCCGAAGATTAGGTTTTCTCGTCGCGGATTTCTGAAGGGTGCGGGTGTAACGGCCGCAACCACCGTCATCGAGACTGCCAACGCTCTCGCCCGTGAGACAAACGGTTCGCTCCGCGGGGACCGGATACTGGGGCCAGACGCGCTCTCAGTCAAAATGCACATCAACGGAAATGAACACGCGGTGATGATCGAACCGCGCGACACGCTCGCTCAGACCTTACGCGACAATCTCGGTTTGACCGGGACCAAGGTGGTCTGCGATCGGGGTTCCTGTTCTGCATGCACCGTCTGGATCGACAAGACGCCTGCGCTGGCCTGCATGACTCTGTCGATCGATACCGCGGGACGCGAGATCACGACCATCGAAGGACTCTCCCACGACGGCAAGATGCATCCCGTGCAGGCTGCTTTCGTCAGACACGACGCGATGCAATGCGGCTTCTGCACGCCGGGCATGGTGATGAGCTGCGCTGCACTGCTCGAGCGCAATCCTAACCCGAACCTAAGCGATGTGAAGCACGCGGTCAGTGGCAATCTATGCCGTTGCGGAACGTATCCGAAAGTTTTTTCGGCGACGCTTGAGTTGGCCCAGCAGCGCAATCAAGCGCGTAACGCCGCCGCCGGCCTGGTAACGCTGGCCGCAGGAACGGAGGCTTAGGATGGCCATCGATACCGCGAAGACCGCGCCTGCAGAGGCCACGCCGAAAAAAGAGAAACGCACCGAAAGTTTTGTCTTTGGCATTCCGCAGAACGGGCTGCAAAAGAAAGATCGAGAAGTGCTGCTCAATGAGCCGCCACCGCTGCCACCGAATTCCGAACTGACCTACATCGGCAAGCCAACCGTTCGCTATGACGGCTCGGCAAAGGCCATGGGCACTGCCAAGTATACGGCCGATGTGCATTTGCCCGGCATGCTCTACGCACGCATGGTGGATGCAACCATCCCCCACGGACGCATCACCTCGATCGACACCAGCGCGGCTGAGAATTTGCCCGGCGTTCGCGCCGTGCACGTGATCGAACACACGTACGGATTGGCGGAACTGCGCGATCCAAAACAGGAAGCGCCTTCTCCCTGGCCGGTGATCCGCTATGCCGGGCAACCGATTGCCGCCGTGGCCGCGACATCGCAGCAGATTGCCGACGACGCCGCAAAGCTGATCAAGGTGCAGTACGACACCATGCCCTTTGTAGTGGATCGCTCCGACGCACGCGCTGCCGATGCTCCAATGGTCTTCCCTGGCCCGGCAGATGCAGCAGGCAGTGCCGGCGGCGGTGGCGGCCCGGCGAACGTTCTGCAGACGGGCAACGTTCACGGACCGCTGCGTAAGAAAATCGGCGACGTGGAAAAGGGGTTCGCCGCGGCCGATGTAATCGTCGAGAGTGAATATTTCACGCAAGTGCAGACCCACTCGGCGCTTGAAACCCATGGATTCGTAGTCGACTGGAAGCCGGAAGAAGTGACCGTCTATGCCTCGACCCAAGGTACGGCGAGCGTACGCGACGAATTCGCCGACGTGTTCAAGCTGCCCAAGAACAAGGTTCGCGTCATTACCGAATTCATGGGCGGCGGCTTCGGCGCTAAGTTTGGCGCCGGCAATGAAGGCGTGGTCGCGGCGAATCTTTCGCGCAAGGCAAAAGCGCCGGTGAAGCTAATGCTCGATCGCAGGCAGGAGCACATCGTCAGCAATCGGCCGGACTCGCACCAGCAACTGAGGATCGGCGCAAAGAAAGACGGCACGCTGACCGCCATCCATCTCACCAGTTACGGAACCGCGGGAGTCGGCACCGGCGCGGGGACCGCCGGACCCGCAACCAACTTGTACAAGTGCCCCAACCTGCTGACAGAAGAGAACGACGTATTCATCAACGCGGGTCCTGGAGCAGCGTTTCGTGCTCCCGGCCATCCGCAGGGGTCCTTCGCGTTTGAGCAGGCCATCGATGAGCTCGCGGTAAAGCTCGACATGGACCCACTTTCACTGCGCGAGAAGATCGATGAGCTGCCTACGCGGAAAGTCGAACGGCAGGTCATTCTTGAGCGAACCAACTGGCGCAATCGCAGGCCGGCTGGAGCAGATACGGGCCCGGTCAAGCGCGGAATGGGCATCGCGCAGTCGGTGTGGTACCGCTTCGTAAACATGGACTCATCGTGCGAAGTACGCATCTCGCGGGACGGTTCGGTGGAGCTGATGTCGGCCGTGCAGGACCTGGGCACGGGCACCAAGACCTTGCTGGCCATCGTCGTGGCGGAAGAGCTTGGCCTTCCGCCGGCCGATGTCGTCATCCGCATCGGGGATACTCGCTTCCCTATCGGTCCTGATTCGGGCGGCAGCATCACGGCGGGATCCATCACTCCCGCAGTACGCAACGCCGCGTACCAGGCCAAGCAGCAACTGTTCGCGGCTGTAGCCCACAGGCTCGACACCACCGCCGACAACCTCGCCGTACTTGGCGGACGCGTGGTTTTAAAGAACGACGCTTCCAGGTCATACAGCCTGAAGCAGGTGGCCGCGAAGATGCCGACAAGCGAAATCTCGGCACGGGCCACGCGGGTCGCGGAATACTCCAAAGAACGCCTTATCTATGGTGGCGTCGACTATGTAGAGGTCGCCGTCGATACCGAGACCGGCCGGATACATATTGAGAAAGTCTTCGGCGCGCACGATTGTGGGCGGCCGATCAACCCGACGGGCATCATCAGCCAGATAAACGGCGGCATCCTGCAGGGCATTTCCTATGCGCTCTTTGAACAGCGCATCATGGATCGCAATGCGGGATACATGCTCAACGCAAATCTTGAGAACTACAAGATTCTGGGGGCGCGCGAGGTTCCAGAGATCGAGATCGCGCTGGTGGAGAACTACATCGCGCAAAGCTCGACCGACGCAGCGGGTATCGGCGAATCTGCCGGCATCATCACGTTGGCGGCCGCCATCGGGAATGCTTTCTACAACGCGACCGGGGTACGCTTGCGAAAGCTGCCCATGGCCCCCGCCAACGTGCTGGCTGCGCTCAGTAAGACGCAGCAAGAGGTGCAGGCATGAACAAGTTTTCGTTCGTCGACACAACCACCGTGGATGAAGCCCTGAACCAGTTGAGCGACGGAGCGGTTGTCAAGGCAGGCGGCATCGATCTGCTGGACCTGATGAAGGATGACATCGTTGCGCCGTCCAAGTTGGTCAACATCCGTAACATCAGCAGCCTTCGCGGCATTACGGCGGCTCCCGATGGCCTGCGCTTAGGCCCCTTATCGACCTTAAGCGAGATCGCGGCTCATCCTGCGGTCCAGGGGCGTTACGGGGCGCTCGCCGACGCTGCCGGTCACGCAGCCACGCCACAGGTGCGCAATATGGCCACGCTGGGGGGCAACCTTATGCAGCGGCCGCGCTGCTGGTACTTCCGCTCCAGCGATTTTGACTGCAAGAAGAAGGGCGACACCAGCGATGCTTGCCACGCGCACACGGGTGAAAACCAATATCACGCCATCATCAACAACAGTACGTGTGCCATGGTCCATCCCTCGTCCACCGCGGTTCCCTTGCTGGCCATGGGAGCCCAGATAGAGCTCACTTCCAAGCGCGGCAAGCGGACTGTCGCCATGAGTGAGTTTTATGTGCCCCCGGAAAAGAGCCTGATCAACGAAACGGTGGTGCAGCCTGGCGAATTGATCACCAGCATCTTTGTTCCGGCGCCCGAGGCCGGCACCCGGTCTGCGTATCAAAAGTATGGCGAGAAAGAGAGCTTTGACTGGCCTCTTGCCGATGCCGGCGTTGTGCTCGTCATGGAGGGCACGAAGTGCCGTAAGGCAGCGGTTGTGCTCGGAGTGGCCGCGCCCACTCCTCTGCGCTCTGCCGCAGCCGAAGCGGTACTTACCGGCGCAACGATCGATGAGTCCACGGCACGCGCGGCAGCCAAAGCCGCAATGCAGCTGGCTACGCCGCTCTCGCAGAATGGCTTTAAAACGCAACTGTTTCAGACCGCGATCTACCGGACGATCCTGCTCGCCGCCGGACAGATGCAGCGCGACCCAAGTGCGATCGGTTAAGGATATCGACTTATGACGACTCAGCTTGTGCAGATCCGTTGCAACGCACTCCGCAGCAAGTCTTCTTACGGCGCCTTTGGCGACTTTCATGAGGATATGCTCGAACTTACGGGTTCGACCACAACCTACTGGTGCCTTAAGACCATGAGCAAAGCCGGCCCCGATGAGCATTACGTGCATCGCTCCGTTTGCCTCGAAGGACGATCCTGCTGGGAAAGCTGCGAGCAGGACGATAGCTCAAACGCATAACTGTGCGTGATTCCAAAGCCGGCATGTGTGCCCCAAACAGCCAATGACCCGTGCCCAATTAGTGTGCACCGCCACTGGCTTCGATTCCGACCAGGCATGGTGAAATCTCGGAAAAGAATCGAGCGACCTTACCGCGCCTCAGCTTCCGCCTCAACACCTGTCGCCCCGACTTGTCCGCTCCGTGCACCTGGAAAACCTGCTTCGCGATGTCCAGCCCAATAGGTGCAACGATTTTCAGGGTCTTTCCTCCCCGTGGCGAGTTTAGCAACTCCCTTCTACGAGGCAGGTCCATCCCATTAGGTCACATTGGTCCTACTGGCCAGTTGGCCCCGGGTTCGTCGTTTTAACCGTGGGGGAGGGTGGTTCGATTCCACGGGCCTTCAATGCACGGTCTATGGCTGGCCATAGTTCTGAAGTGGGTCGTGCACCCGCAGGAAGGCGTTCGCCGTCAACAAACACTTGCGGCACTCCGCTCACTCCGAGCGCCCTGCCGAGATTAAGCGACGAATTCACGATAGTTTCATCCTGCCGCTTTAGGCACATTTCCAGACTGGATTCATCGACTTTGTTTTGTCCTCCGATTCTGATGGCGATGTTATCAAGTACTTGAAACGACCTCTTCAATTCTGTTTGCGGACCGCTAACTTCCGCTCTGTTATTGTGCACGTAGTCAACGTATGCCCAGTAAGCAGAAGAGTTGAGACTCGCAAGGCAGTTTGCGTCGATCGCAGCTCGTGTTGCCCAGGGATGGCCGTCAATCGGAGAATCCTTGTATACGATCTTGATGAGACCTTTGTAGTGATCGAGTGTTTCGGGTAATACCTCGTCATTCAGGATCGCGCAATATGGGCATTCGAGATCGTCGAAGTTGATGACCTCTACTTTAGCGTCAATGTTTCCTCGAACCGGCCTATTACTGACATCAATGGAGAACGCAGGGTTCCGCTTTACCTCGAATTTCTCTAAACGCGCTAGCGTGCCGCCATCCTTTGATATCAAGAAGTCGACAGCGGTTTGCTTGCCTTCATGAACAAATGTGACTGGCAGCGTGTCGAAGCCAGGGATATCGCTCCCCGACCCGACCCCAAGGATAACTTGGTAATCAGGAGGCACCGAATACTGTGATCGAAGCAGGACTTCGATTTGGCGTGCATTCGAAGGAGCGTCTCGCGAAGTGCCGTTTGCGGCTGGGGAACCAGACTTAATCTGCGCACAGCACTCGAGGGAGAAAATCAAGAGGATGCATGAAACCAGAAGTCTCCTATCCGACAAAGTGACCACCTCTCCGAAAACAAAACCCTATACTAAGCCAGTATCTCGCAGTAAGGTCAGAAAGTCAGTTAACGGTTCGCCCAAAGTGTTCTGATCGTCTTCGCATTCGACTTTTCGGCCTGCGGGACTACTTCCGGTACACCGCTGATGGTGTGTCTCACACAGATGATTGTTTATTTCTTTGAAGGGGACGGGCTACCTCGCCGCAGCGTATTTAGCCCCTGAGGGACACCGTATGATCGGTTCAAGCCGTTGCGGGGAGCTGAGAATGGATTCAATGAGTGATCCTGGGGAGTGCCTTTGAAGTCAATGAGCGCTCTACTTCCTTCGGAGTTTCGGACAACTCAATCTATTGTCGCTCTGCTACAAAAAGAGGATGCGTGCTATCTTCTCCTGCCTGTTACTCCTTCTATTCTGCAGTCCCAAACTCATCCTTGCTGAGGTAAATCCTTCGTGGACAACTCCGGTTGCTCCTTTCCGAATCGCTGACAACCTCTACTACGTGGGAAGCCAGGACCTTGCGAGCTACCTCGTCGTCACGCCAAGGGGAAATATCCTCATCAATGCGAACCTGGCTACCTCTCCATCGCAGCTACGGGCGAGTGTGGAGGCGCTTGGTTTTCATTGGAATGACACTAAAATTCTGCTCAACAGCCAGGCGCATTTCGATCACATGGGTGGCGCCCCGGAGGTAATTCGCGAGACACATGCGAAGAACATGGTGATGGACGGCGACGTGAGCGTCGTTGAAACCGGCGCACGAACAGACTTCTTAGCGCCTTCGCCAAACATCCCCACATACGCTGCCGCGCGCGTGGATCGCGTTCTCCATGACGGAGACACAGTAAGCCTGGGGGGTGTGACGCTGACAGCCCACAAAACCGCCGGCCATACGCGCGGATGCACCACATGGACGATGCGCTCACACCTTCCGGGAGAGCCAATGGAAACGATCCGGAATATCGTCATCGTCGGAGGGACGGGTTTTTGGTCGGAGTACCACTTCGTCGTTACACCCGGCCATCCCGTAAGCTACCCCGGCATCGCTCAGGATTTCCAGCATACCTTTTTGGCGTTGCGTGCTTTGCCCTGCGACGTATTTCTGGGAGCCCATGGTGGGTACTTCGACATGCTCACCAAACTGAAGCATTCTCCGCAAGACGGTCCCCATGTCTTTATCGACCCTGATGGTTATCAGGAGTTCGTCGCTGACGCTCAGGAGACGTTCGAGAAGGCATTGAGCAAACAGGAAGCTGCCGCGGCTCATTGACGTTCTGCCAGCCGTTTCTGCTGATTCGGCGATACTCAGCGATCGACGCATTCCAGAAGAAACTTTCCGTCTAGTGCAGCCGGCGCACGCGCGGCCGGCGGGCCATGGCTTTATCGAAGGTGAGGATCTCTCGTACGCCTTCGGCAAAGGCGACCTCGACAATGAGACGGTCGGCGAAGCCCGCGCCGCCCGAACGCGATTCCTTCAACGCCCGTTTGGCAAGCGCATGGGATTCGACAACGACTCCGTTGGTGCTGAAGATGTGCTCCAAGGTGTCGAGGACGCGCTCTTTCTCCCACGCTCCGGCAAGAACCCAGAAGAGCTCTGCCAAAACGAGTAGCGGAATGAAGGAACCTTGCGTGCCAGATTGAGAGACGATCCCGCCCCCCCTCGGAATCCTCCTCAGTGCGTATTCAGCTCATCGATGGCGCGCTTCAGTTCTTCGAGCTTCTGTCCGGCTTCGCCAAGCTTACCCTCGGCGGTGAGACGTTGATAGTCTTCGAGCGCCTTGGCCGCTTCTGCAATCGTCCCGTGGACATCCTTCACTGCCGGTTGCTGGGTGGTGGTTGTCGATGCCTGCGCCGCCGCTCGTTGGGGTTCATTCCCGGCAGTCAGGGATGAGCTTGTTCCTTCAAACAGCGCAGAGAGAGCCGCTTCATAGGTAGAGCCATAGGCCAGACGGTCCTGCAGGGCAAGTACGACCAGGCGAAGCTCGGGCATCGGACTCCGTTCCGCCTGCAGATAAATCGGCTCGGCGTACAGCAGTGCGCGCCCCGTCGGAATCACCAACAGCGTACCGCGCCGCACATGCGAGCCCTGCTGGTTCCACAGCGTCAGTTGCCCGGAGAGCTGCGCGTTTTGATCGATGCGCGCCTCGATCTGGAGTGGCCCATCGACCAGCTTGTTCTTAGGAAAGTTATAGACGACGGCAGTTCCGTAATGCTCGCCATCGCTACGGCCGCCAATCCAGCCGATCAGGTTGTTGCGGTTGGCGGGCGTGAACGGCAGAATTCCGACGAACTCCATCCCACTCTCTTCCGGTAACTTCATCAAGACGAAGTTTGGCTGCATCGCCTGGGTTACCTGTGCGCCTCCCTCGCCCGTACCTACCTCGGTGGCGACGGTCCACAAATCGTCACGGTTATAGAACACAGCCGCATCGGTCATATGATAGAGGCTGTAGACTTCACCCTGCATCTTGAGTAAGAGCTCGGGGTAACGCATGTGTCTGCGTAAACCGGACGGCATGGCCGAGCCGTCTTTGAACAGACCGGGAAAGATGCGGCGGTAGGCTGTGAGAATCGGATCCTCATTGTCGAAAACGTAAAAAGTAGTTGAGCCGTCATAGGCGTCGATCACTACCTTGACGCTGTTACGCATGTAGTTAAGAGTGTCGTCGCCCAGCCGATAGTGCCTGGAGTACGGATATTGGTCCGTCGTGGTGAAAGCATCCATCACCCACGACAGCCTGCCGTCTTCTCCCAGAACCATGTAGGGATCGGGATCATATGTAAGGAACGGCGCCAGGGTGGCCGCACGCTCGCGCACATTGCGCCGCATCAGCAGACGGCTCTGTGCGTTCACATCGTCACTGAAGGGCAGCTTGCCGAGATCTCCACGATCGAGCGCCAGCAATACTCGGCGCAACATGCCGCCCACGGCAATTCCGCCATTGCCTTCATACGAGGTCAGGTTATTGCTTTGTCCCTGGGGATAGTTGAATTCCTGCTGCCGCGTCTTGACGTACACATCGGTGTTGGTCAGTTCACCGAAGTAGATCTCCGGGCGAGTTACGCGGATGTCCTGGACGGTGCTCTGTACCGGCATGTTGCTCAGGTACATGGTCGGCAGCCCTTCCGCCGTAAACCCGTTCACCGGATTCATGGTGATGCCGTAGCCATGGGTATAGATCAGTTTTTCATTGATCCAGTTGCGGCTGCTCTCTGGCAGTTTTTCCACGTTGAGTTCGCGGGTGCCGAGCATCACCTGGCGTAATTTTCCGTCGATCGGATAGCGATCGATGTCGATATCGGGAAAGTCGTAGTAGGTACGAATCTCCTGAATCTGGCGCAGTGTGTCCTGCAGCGCCTGCCAGTCCCAAAGCCGTATATTTTGCAGCGTGGGTTGATTGTTCGCTGCGTCGGCCGCGTCCACCGTCGTCTCCGCAGGAAACTGACGCTGAGCGAATTTGTCCAGGCCGAATGCCTGCCGCGTCATCGTGATGTTGTTCGCGATGTAGGTTTGCTCGCGCACCAGCTCATTCGGTTTGACGATAAAGCTGCTCATCCACCAACCCGCCACGCTTACGCCGGCATAACAGAGAAGGGCGGGAAGAATTGCCGCAATCAACCAGCGCCCCCGAGCAACGGTGAGTGCATTGACGGCGACAGCCCCAGCGCCGAACACCAGCGCCACGCAGACCAGCAGCAAACCGGTAAGGGTGATGTGCGCGTCGGTGTAGGTGACACCCGCAAAGATGGTGTGGTCGTCGAATAATAGATCGAACCGGCCAAGGAAGACACGCACCGCGATGATGAGCAGCAGAAAAGCAAAAGTTATCGAGAGGCCGCGCCAGGGCAGAATGAGATAGCTGCGGCGCTTGGCGAGAGCGCCAGCTCCCCCGGTGATGACAAGAAAGAAGATCGCGATTGCGCAGCTCATCAGAGCGAGCGTCAGCAACCATCCCGATATGAGCTGCCATGCCGGCAGAGTGAACAAAAAGAAGTTGAGCGGCTTGCCGAAGATGGGGTCGACTACGCTGCCAGTTGTTTGCCGCGCATACCAGAAGAGGGCAAACACCGGCCACTCAGCCATCATGCCCGCTGCGGTGATGAGGGCAATGGCCAGCGAGCCACCCAGCGCGAGAAGGCGCATGACAGGCTCGACTGGAAGCTTGATCGGCTGGCCACCAAAGAAGAGCGTATGCTCGCTGGGCAGGTCGGGCAGATGGGCACGTTTGAGCGCGGCAAACGTTACGTACAGAATGAGAAATGTGGCGACGGCAAAAAACGCAAAAATGCTCCACTGCATGGCCAGAGATTTCGAAAAGACGCTTCCGTAACCAAGCGACCGGAACCACAGCAGATCGACAAAATAAGAAACGGCGGTGCGGCCGCCGAAAAGGATGACTGCGAGGATACCGAGGAGCAAGAAAAAGCGGCGGCGGGTGCGTTGCGGCTGCTTCAGGGGAAAGTCGATCGATGTGGGCATTTCTTGGGCTTCATTTCTGCCGGCACAGCAACTGCGAAGAACTGTGGGCGCTTGATTGTACCGCCCCAGGCATAAGGAAGTTGCATCGCTTTACAAAGCCGAGGTCCCTAAAGCTTTCCTACCAAGGCAGGGCAGAATATGATGACCCTCATGAATTTCGCTTGCGTGTTGGCGATCTTCCAAATTTTCCGATCTGGAGAACGCTCCCCCTTATTAAGGAATCGAGGACCCCGCGCATGTGCCGCAACATAAAAATGCTGTTCAACTTCGACCCCCCGGTGACGCCGGAAGAGATACATGCCGCATCATTGCAATACGTACGCAAGGTTAGCGGCTGTAACAAACCTTCCCGGGCGAATGAAGCCGTCTTTCAGACCGCTGTAGATGAGATTGTCTTGGCTTCCAGCCGGCTGCTCGATTCGCTCCAAACCCAGTCCCCTCGCAGAAATCGCGAAGAGGAGGCTGTCAAGGCCAGGGCGCGCACTGCTGCGAGGTTCTCTGGATAAAGGCGAACGGCTCCGCCGTAAGCCTGGCCAGGCGCAGTTTTTCGAGCGTAAGGCCGAGGTATGACACCCAGTTTCATTATTCCCTTGTATTCTTGCCCTGCATGAGTGATCGAAGGCCTGAAGGCAAAATACACCCTGCGACCCGGACGCTGGCCACTATCGGGATGGGCGCAATTCTTATTTATGGGGCGCGGATACTGCTGAACTTCTTCGGCCCAGCCATCCCGTATTCCATGCCAGACAAGAACGATGCCGCGCTCGACTCTGAAGAATTTATTCAGCTTCTCAGCCTGGTGACCGACGGAACCCGGCGGGATGCACGCATCACGCGGCTGAAGAACGGGGCCGAGTTTTATCCGGCCGAGTTGGAAACCATTCGCGATGCCAACCGCGCAATCAACATCGAGTTCTACCAGTTCAAAGAAGGGCGCATCGGAGACGAGATGCTCGCCGCACTCACCGAACGCGCCGCCGCCGGAGTGGAGGTGCGGCTCATCGTCGACGCGATCGGCAGCTTTGAGACGCGCTCTACTTATTTCGATACGTTGCGCGCCGCAGGCGGCAAGATGCAGTGGTATCACCCCGTCCGCTGGGATACCTGGCCGAACGTGAATAATCGCACCCATCGCAAGCTGATCGTGGTGGATGGCGAGACAGGGTTCATTGGCGGCGCGGACGTCGCCGATTTTTGGCTGACGGATACCGGCGTGCCCGTGTGGCGAGACACGATGTTCCGTGTCGAGGGTGAGGCCGTGGCCGGCATGCTCTCCGCTTTCTGCGAGAACTGGCTGGAGTGTTCCGGAGAAATTCTTTCAAGCCCCAGGCAGTTTTGCTTTCGAGCCAGCCCAGGGGGTTCTGAAAGCTTCGTCGTTTCGAGCACGCCGCGCGGCGGCGGTACCCAGGCGCGTATCCTCTTTCAGGCGCTCATCAACAGCGCTCGTGAGACGATACGCATCACCACACCTTACTTTCTGCCCGATCGAAGTGCGCGACAGGCCTTGATCAGGGCTATCGAACGCGGCGTGTCGATACAGATTCTTACCGCCGGCCCGCGAATCGACCACCCCGTCATCAGAAGATTGAGTCACCGCACCGTACGGCGTCTGCTGGTTGCGGGCGCGGAAATCTTTGAATATGAACCTTCGATGATCCATGCCAAATTGATGACCGTAGATGGTCTCTGGAGCGTTATCGGGTCGACAAATTTTGACCACCGCTCCTTCGCTTTGAACGACGAGGTGAATCTTGCCGTACTCGATCGCGACCTTGCAGCCACGATCGAAGAGGATTTCTTAAACGACCTGCAAATGAGCCATCTGCTTAGCTTGTCTCTGCTGGAACAGCAAGCACTGCGCGACACCGACGAATCATTCTTCGACACCATTCTTGAGCGGGAGGGCTGAGCAGCTTCCCCCATGCTGCACACTCTTTACAAACAAGAACAGAAATCCTGCGCAACGCAGGAGACGTAACGCAAACGATTACGTTAGCAATCGATCGTGTGGTGCTCGATCGTTTTCGTTTTTTGAGGCGCTTGCGCAAAATCTACGGTGGCAACCGGTGTTCTTCTGGATAAAAAAGCAATCAGCCAGATTTCTCTGCCCGAAGCATCGCTGAGCTTCGGCTAAGATAAAAGCATTGCGGTACTTTTCTGCCCCTCAGCAAACACTGGAGACAATCCATTCAGACCACCTGCACGCGACAAGTGTTTCTAGTCATGCTTTGCCTGCTTTCAGGCAGCATGACGCATCTGGTCGCATCAACGGTTCCTAAGCCCGCCAGTCTGGATGCGTTGCCCTCGGCTCCCACTTCATCGATTGCACCCTCTGCCTCTGCGCCCGCCGTACACGCGACCGTGGTCCACCCAAGCCGGGTCCGCATGCCCCGGCTGACGAGTGAGCCTCGTCCGGGCGATTTTCTCGGCGCCGCCGTAAACTCAGGGCCTGCTCAACAGATGCTCCGCATCGAAAATTTCATCCAGCGCTATCCCGACGACGGGCATCCGGCTAGCGAATCCACGGTGGCCTACCTCGGATACACGCGCGAATATTTCTATGCAGCGTTTGTGTGCACCGACAGAACGCCGGGCCGCATCCGCTCTCACTTGCTTGCGCGCGATTCTCTCGGCGATGACGATTTCGTCGAGGTGATGCTCGACACGTTCGACGATCAGCGCCGGGCGTTTGTTTTCGATGCCAACCCGCTCGGTATTCAAGCCGATGCCTTGTACAGCGAGCAGAACTCTTCCGATTATTCGTTCGATACCGTGTGGGATACCTGGAGTAAGCGCACCCCCACGGGTTACGTCGTGCTGATGCGCATTCCCTTTGCCAGCATGTATTTCAAGCGGGCCGCTCCGGGGGAAAATCGAACGTGGGGCATTATCCTTCATCGAAATATCTCGCACGCCAGCGAGCAGGTCTATTGGCCGCAGAGCCGGCACGCGATCGCCGGCCTTCTCACGCAGGATATTGCCGCCGAAGGGTTCAGCGATATCGAGCATGGAAACAACATTCAACTGGAGCCTTATACTTTAGGCCGTAACCTGCGCCAACTAAACAGCATCGACCCCTATAACCCTTATTTTCAAAGTAAGCACTTCCAGGGCTATACCGGGCTGGATGCCAAGTTCATCATCCACAACAGCCTGGTTCTCGATACCACCGTCCATCCCGACTTCAGCCAGGTAGGCATCGATAATCCAGCGATTCCGAATCAGCGCTTCCCTCCTTTTTTTGCTGAGGTGCGTCCGTTCTTCATCGAGAACAGCAGCTATTTTATGACGCCCATCAGCCTGTACTACACCAACAATGTAGAGAAGCCGCAGTACGGCGCCCGGCTCACCGGAAAACTGGGCCCCTGGGCGCTGGGCCTTTTGGGAGTGGACGACAGAAGTCCGGGTGAGGCTGTTCCTCCTGAGGACCCGGAATACAACACCCGCGCATACTTTTACAGCGGCCGCGTCAATCGTGATCTGGGCAAGCTATCGAATGTCGGCGTAATTTACGCGGACCGCGAATACCAGGGCTCTTTCAATCGTGTGGGAGGTTTCGACTATCGAGCGCGGGTGAAGAACCATTGGACGCTGACAGGTCAGGCCGTCACCTCAGCAACGCAAAACATCAGCAATGAAACTCAGGGCGAACAGGAGTGTGAGTTACTGACCCTGACGTGCAGCGGACAGTCCTATGCACAGGAGGTGGACTATTCCAGTCTGCACAGCCGTTGGCGGGTGGCTTACGACGATACGTCTGCAGGCTTTGTTACAGATACCGGTTTTTTTCGCCGGCCCGATGTGCGCGAGCCCAACGCGGAATACAGCTATACCTTTCGCCCCAAACACGGCATCGTGCTGTCACACGGGCCGAGCGTGTACGCCGAGCGTATATGGGACCATACAGGAACACCGCTCGACTTTTACATCGATCCTTCTTACGACATCATGTTTAAATATCGCACCACGGTTTCCGGGGACGTCTCCCTGGGGCAAGATCGTTTGCGGCCGGTCGACTATAGCGCACTGCAGCAGGATGTGGAGTATCAAAGTCATACCGTCGGGATAAACTTCTACAGCTCACCTGGCCCGTATCTCGCTATCGGCGGTGGTTATCGTGCTGGCAGAGTCATCAACTATTCTCCGCCAGGGAATCAGGGACCCGTGCCGGTGAACATCAGTTCGCCCAATCTCAACGTGGAGGTGAAGCCGATCAGCTCGCTCGACCTGCAAAACAGCTATGTGTACACCCACTTCACGAATCCGGCGAATGGCGACGTCGTCTATGACAATCACGAATTGATTTCGCGCTGGAATTACCAGGCCACCAAAGCGCTTTCGTTCAACCTGATCGGTCAATATATTTCTACTTTGCCGAATGCCCAATACACGAGTCTTACCAACTCCAAGACGCTGTTTGCCGATGCTCTGGTGACCTACATGCCGCATCCTGGAACGGCCGTCTATTTTGGCTATCTGGGAAATTTCGCGAACATCGACCGCGCGCTCTGCACGCGGGATGGGAACGGGCAGTGCGATACCAGTCAGCCGATCCTTGCACCTACCTATTCGTCACTAAGCAACGATGGCAAGACGCTGTATGTGAAAGTAAGCTACCTTCTGCGCTTCTGAGGCCCTGCTCGGTCGATCAGGTCACGGCTGAGCGGGTCACGGCTGAACGGGTCACGGCTGAACGGGTCACGGAAAAGTACAGAGGCGATCGCTTCTCGCCCCCATCGCATTGCGTAGAGCATGGCTCGCTCACCGCGGTCATGCTTACGAAAAACTAAAGGCGTGAAAGCATCAGGCGTGGAAGGCGGAGGAAAGTTCAGGGACGCAAGGTTGTTTAGCCGTGGCTCTCAACAGCGGCGGGACCGCTTCCTGTTGTTTGCGTAGCAGCGAGCAGGCGGCCTGTGGTTTGAGCGGGCGGCTCAGCAGAAAACCCTGCATAAGTTCGAAGCCCAGGGCGCTTAGTTGCTCTACCTGGTCTTCTCTTTCCACTCCTTCGGCGACGACTCGCAGGCCCAATTGCTGCGCCATGGTGCTGATCGCGCGTACCGTGGAAAAGCTTGCCGCCGAGCCGTCAGAACCCTCGAGCCGGCGAATGAACGAGCGGTCCACTTTCAGCGTGTCGAGGGGCAATTCTCGCAGATAATTGAAGGTCGAATAGCCGGTCCCGAAGTCATCGATGGCAATACCGATCCCCAGATCGCGCAGTTTCTGCAGCTTTCCGGCCGCGCCCCGCAGGTCTGCAATAATCCAGCTTTCGGTGATTTCGAGTTCCAGCCGTTCAGGCGAGAGGCCGCTACGTTGCAGCGTTTTGGCCACCTTCAATGCAAAGTCAGGCCGCCCCAACTGAACCCCTGAGATGTTAGCGAACATCTTTACCGGCGGCACACCCGCGGCGTCCCACGTCACAGCCTGGCGGCACACCTCCTGGATGACCCAGTCGCCGATGGAAACGATGAGGCCACTCTTTTCCGCAACGGGAATAAATTCAAGCGGGCTGATCTGACCCCACTTAGGATGCTTCCAGCGCAGCAATGCCTCCAAGCCAATGATCTCGCGATGCATGGTGTAGATCGGCTGATAAACAATCCGGAACTCGGAGCTTGCAGCCGCCGTGACCAGCGCCGCGGCCATCTCGACGGAACGGCGTGCCTGCTTTCCCATTCCTGGCGAATAGACGCGGAAACGCCCACGCCCAGCGTTCTTTGCAGCCTGCATAGCCGTATCGGCGTTGCGGAGCAACAAGTGCGGAGTGTCCCCATGGTCAGGAAAGATACTGATTCCGGCGCCGGCGGTCATCACCAACGAGTGGCCGTCGATCAGCAGCGGCTTATTTACGTGATTCAGCAACCGGTCACAAATAGAAGCGGCATCGGAGGTTTTGGAGAGATCGCGCAGTATCAGCAGAAACTCATCCCCTCCGTGACGTGCGAGCGTATCGACCTCTCGAATGGAAGCGGACAGACGCTCGCCGAGCAACCTGAAGCAAGCATCTCCCATGTCGTGCCCCAGGCTCCCGTTGATTTGCTCGAAACGATCTATGTCGATACAACAAACACCGATCCGCGTCCCCTGCCGCTTGGCGATGACCATGGCCTGGCGTAAACGGTCTTCAAGCAAGAGACGGTTGGGCAACCCGGTAAGGCGGTCATATTGCGATCGATAGATGACTTCTTCATAAAGCTTGCAGTGCTCCATCGCCAGTCGGGCCAAATCGCACAAGCTTTGCACGATTTCCCGCATCGCTTCGTCCAGCGGCTCCGCCTCGCTGCCGAAAGTCATCACGGCGCCGCGCGTCTCACCGGTAGAAGATATGAGAGGCTTCGCCATGTGAAGAACAGCGCCTGTAGCGAGAATTTCGCGGATGACCGGGTAACGAAATGCCGGCTCATCGCGCGCGATAAATCCCGCTTGGTCTTCTGAGAGAACGGTTTCACCAAGGCCCACACTAGGTCCTACAGGAATAAACAAAGAAGTGCGTACGCCTCCCTGGTTCATGGAGAACCGTTTCGGCAGCCCCGCCTCTGCCTCCAACTGGAACTGCGAGCCCTGCACGACAAAAATGGCAATGCCTCGGGTGGGATAGACCACATGGAACGCATCCGCAATCATTTGCATGGTGGCCGGCAGAGACTCGTGGCCGATAATTGCTGCGATAATCTCAGCCGTCGCAAGGGACCGTTGATCGCCCGATGAATCCTCATGGGCGAGCATGGACATAGCGGATACGCTGACCATGATTGGATCATCGGTCAGGCGGGATTGTGACTTTAGAGCGGAACCAGCATCGCTATCCCCGGCCGGCATCGGGGAAGTCTGGTTTTTCCTGGTAAAAAAGCGAACGATAGGGGAACGCGGATTGATATCGCTTGGCCGGGGAGCGCAACAAGCCTTCGGGTGCCCACCCTTGCCGGAAAAGCACCGTCAAGGATGATTGCATGACAGCGTCGGCTCCTTCGACCTGAGTAGACTGGTTGCTGCTAACGACCGGAAGCTCGGGAGGAAAGGAGCCGAGCATGATGATTATAGGCTGTGATTTTCATCCGCGGTTTCAACAGATCTCCTATTTGCTTGAGGAAACAGGAGAGTGTGGGCAGCGGCGCTTGATGCACACGGCGGAGGCGGTAAAGTACTACCGCTCGCTGTGCGGCACCAGGATGCGAGTTGGCATCGAGGCCACCGGGAGCTATGGCTGGTTTCGACGCTTGATGAGTGAGCTGGGCTATGAACTTCTAGTGGGAGATGCGACCCAGATTCGCGCCTCGAACCCGCGCCGGCAGAAGACCGACAAGCGGGATGCGGAGCATATTCTGCGTTTGTTGATGGAGGATCGTTTCCCTGCCATCTGGCAGCCGCCGGCAGAGAACGAACAGCTGCGGCAACTGCTGTTGCATCGCTGCCGCCTGGTCAGGTTGCGCACGCGGGTGACCAACCAGTTGGACGGGATGGCCAAGAACGAAGGGCTGATCATTCCAGGCCGATGGAGCGGAAAACGCCGCCAGGCCATTGAAGCCTTACCGCTGCCGGGCTGGTATGGCGAGCGGCGCAAGGATCTGCTGGCTCTGCTGGACCGGGTTGAGGAACGGATTGCGCCCTTGAACAAGGCGGTAAGCCAGGCTGCGGCCTCCAACGCCGAGGCTTGTCTGCTGATGACGCATCCGGGCGTGGGTCCGGTGGTTTCACTGGCCTACGTGCTGACGATCGGCAACTGGCAGAGGTTTCCGCGCGGCAAGCAGGTGGGCAGTTATCTGGGGCTGATTCCGTCTGAGGATTCCAGCTCCGACAAGCGCCGTCTGGGACACATCTCCAAGCAGGGCAACACGCTGCTGCGCTGGTTGCTGGTGGAGGCGGCGAGCACCGCGCAGAGGTACGACGCGAGCTGGCATCGGCAGTATGTGCGCCTGTCGATGGAGAAGCATCATGGCGTGGCGAAGGTGGCCATCGCGCACAAGTTGGCAGTTAGGTTGTATTGGATGTTGCGCTCCGGGCAAGATTATCAGCACGTCAGGGAGCGCGGTTCACATGCGAGGCAGTCCGAGTGCCCCATTGGTCTCAGCAAGAGACCGGTCGAATGATTGGACGCCTCGACTCTTTCTGCGAGGAAAGAGTTTGAACAGGAAATCATGGTGCAGTACCGGACCGAATACATGGCTGATGGAACCTGATGGTTCTATCGAAGGTGATTGAATCAACGTGCGAGCTCGGGTCGTTTAGCAATGAAGGACGGTTTTCCAATTATGGTTCGAATCTCGGAAAGTACGTCCGCGATTCGAACCAAGCTCAATGGTCGGAGTGATCGGAGCGGGGTCAAGGGTCAAGATGAACGCCTAAGTACGGCGCCCTTGACCCCGCTCCGATCACAACGGGAGATTCTGTGCCTTTCTCCCTTGACAGGAGTGCAGGCTGTCATACATGGGGCACCGGAAGGTTACGCTGCTGCCCACCACACTACACAGCCTCGCCGCAGAGAGCGGGGGTAGGGGTCAGCGATGCTTTTTGGCGATTACGGCCTTTTTCGCCGCTGGCTTCTTGGCCGGTTCTGGTTTCTTAACGACCTTCGCGACCGGCTTTGGGACAGGTTTCTTAGCGTGGCTGATGCTTTTCGCGGCAGGCTTCGCGGCAGGCTTGGCATGCGCGTGCTTGGCAGGCGCATGCTTGACGGGGGCGTGCTTAACAGCCTTGGCGGGCACCGGTTTGGAAATCACCTTGACCGGGGCCGCTTTCACCACCGCCTTGACCGCGACCGTCTTGGCCGGAATGGCGGGTATGGCCTTCTTGCCGGCCACTGGCGCGGCATGAGGTGCGGCATGCGCCTGAGCGTGTACCGCAGGCGCGTGCGTTTTTTCTATCTTCGCGACCACTTTGGGTTCTGCCTTTTCGTGCTTGCGTGCCGCGGCCTTCGCTACGACAGCTTCCGGCTTGACCGCTGCCGGCGCCGGAGGCTCGTTCTTTGCCGGCGCCTTTTTGGGCGCAGCAGAACTCTTCTTCGGTGGCGGAACTCTTAATCTGTGGTCCTCTTCTTCGTCCTCGTCGGCTTCGTCGAGCGGCTCATCCACTGAATCTTCATCGTCCAGTTCGTGAGTATCCCTCTCAAATTCACCTTCGCCGTCCGCATCGACCTCGACCGCAACTTTGGCCTTGGCTTCAGACTTTTTCGAACCACGGCTCCGGCGTACCGTTACCGGCGGCGGCGGCGCAGGAGGAGAATACGGATTGAGATACGCACGCAGTTGCTCTTCGGTCTCCAGCTTGCCGTCGATCACACCCAAAAACAGCCCAGCCATCATTTCGTCATAGCCGGCAACTTCGGGGGTGATACGCAACTCCTGCATCAAGGCGTACGGTATCTTCTGGCGCGCCTCGGGCCATACGGTGAAGAAGTTCTTGTATTTCGCCTGAATGGCGGCATTCTTCGAAGTCAACCCCAGCCAGAGAATCGCCTGCGGGTCTGCCGACATAAAGAGTTTCCAGGTGGCTGACGGAGTCGCCGTCTCTTTACTGGCGAACTGTTTGCTCAGCTCTTTCGCTGCGTTGTCGAGGTGGTTCCACTCTTCAACGAAGCCGGGCCGCACGAATAGGGACTTCAGGGTCGCGAGATCTTTTGCCGAAAGTTTTGCTGTAAGGTGGTGGACTGAAACTGCGGAAATATCAGGATTTACCCCTTGCATCTGCAGTTGCGTCACCAGCTTGCGCATTTCCTCAAGCGCGGTCGCATCCGCTGACGCTCCGGTCCAGGCGGGAAACAGCGCCTGCATCCAGCCTTCTCGTTCCATGGCGCCGAGCACGCGCAGACCGTCCTCTTCGTGACCGATCTCTTCTAATTCGTATCCGCGGTGATAGGGGGAAAGAGCCTCGATGGACTTCTCTTCCTTCGCATTCCGATAGCGGGTTTGCGTACGCTCGTCGAGTTCCCAGCCGAGCCGGGCCGCGAGACGAGTGGCCCGAAGCATGCGTGAAGGCTCTTCAAGGAAACCATAGTTACTGACCAGCCGCAGGTGGCGGGCTTCAATGTCGGCGACCCCGTTGAGCGGGTCCATAAGCAAACCGTAGGAATGCTCGTTCAACGACAGGGCCATGGCGTTGGCGGTAAAATCACGCCGGCGCAGATCTTCGAGGATCGTGTCCCAGTGGTAAACAGGCTTGCCTGGCTTCGGGTATTCTTCGCGCCGAGTGCTCGAAATCTCAACCGTTACGCCGACGGGAAAGCGGAAAAACAGGGTGCGCGTAGGGTCGTATTCTCCCCACAGCTTGCCGCCTGCTTTTTCCAGTGGCTTCTTGAGCTTAAGAGCATTTCCCTGAACGGCTACATCAAGATCGAAGACAGGGGAACCGCTGGTTAGGTCGCGCACTGCTCCGCCGACCAGGAAAACCGTCATCCCGGCTTCGCGTGCAGCCGCGCGAATGTGTTCGAGTGCATTCTGCTGGTGGATGGACAGACGATTCTTGAGAAGATATATGTAGTCGGGCATGCCTTACGATCAGCTCCACCCGTCATTGAGATTGCAGCTAACATTCGCCATATGAACACCTTAGCGGCATATTCACGCTTAGAGCAACTACCTACGGTAGCATACTCTGGACCCGCTTGGCTACAGCATTGCTCAGTTTCCGCCGCGCTCATTTTCGCGATTCCCGAGGCGCCGGCTGCACGTTTCGCGGTCCGCCCAAGGTGCGCTCGAGGTGCATTGAGGTCCGGCCCCGTGCGACAATCCAGCCCGTAACCATTTGCGTTGCTCCCAAGTGAGCGGAAACAATGCGGAAGAAACGTGTAGCTCAAGGACCTGAACAGGCTACGGAAAACTCAATTCCTTTGCAGAGTACGAGCTTCCTCGCATTTCTCACACGGTTGAGAACGATAGAGAGAAACGCGGCTCGATGTCGCTTGGCCGGGGAGTGCAACAAACTTGCGGGTGCCCCATCCTTCGCTTTTTTTGCTAAGGGCGGGTTACCACGACCGTGTACGTTGAGATTTGTAGCGCAGAGATTTGTGGCACCCGCAGTTTTTTTTGCGCTGCCGGCCAATGCACAACACAGCCTCGCCGCAGCGAGCCAGAGCAAGGTTTGTGGCGGACACGCAGTCAGCCAATCGTTTAACGAATCAGGGGAGTCTTTCAGCAACCATTGGGCGCCGGAGGCCCTGTTTCATGCCAGTCAGCCGTAAAAAGGTCATACTACGAAAGTTGAGCCGTGACTGGCTCGCCGGCTATCTGCCTCCCGCTGCTTTTGTGGAGCAGGAAAAGGTACACATGCTCGACCTGGCCGGCAAGCTGGTCTCTGTGAGCCTGGCCGAGGTGAAGTGGATCTGCTTTGTCCGCGACTTTCAGTCGGGCGATGCCAGCCAGCCCGAGCGCTTGCTGCGCAAATCCTTCGTGACGCGCCCTCGGAGTTCGGGCTTGTGGGTGCGGGCACGGCTTAAGGACAACGATCTGATCGAGGGGCTGGCGCAGAACGACCTGAGCTTGCTTGAGACCGAAGGGCTATTGCTGATCCCTCCGGACACGCGCTCCAACACGCAGCGGATCTTCATTCCCCGCCAGTCTGTTACGGAGCTGGAAGTGCTCGCAGTCATCAAGACGGCGACGCGGCGCGACCCAACTGCGGCAGCGCAGGAAGCGGTACAGGAGACCCTGTTCAAACCATAGAACTCTTGCGGAGGGACTCCGGTACAATCCCGGCATGAAGCTTGTCGAGCTCGCACGACTTCTTGGCGTCACCTGCCATGGAGACGAGAATCTGGAAGTAACCGGGGTGGAAGCGATTGAAAAGGCCGGACCCGGCCAGGTGACCTTTGTTGCTAACCCGAAATACACACCTTATGCCCGTGCCACCAAAGCGGCGGCTGTACTGGTAACCGAAGACTTCGAACAGATTGAGGCTGCCACCCTGCGGACCTCGAATCCGTATCTCGCGTTCGCCCATGCCATCGATATCTTCCGTCCGGCTCCGCTGTATCCAGCCGGCATTCACGCGACCGCCGTGATCGAACCGACCGCAACGGTGGGAGAAGACGTCCACATAGGGGCGTACGTGGTGATTGGCGCCGGCGCAGTGATCGGCGCAGGGTCGACCCTACTGCCCCACGTGGTGATCTACCCCAAGGCCAAGCTGGGAAAAGGCTGCTTCTGCCACGCGCACGCCGTGGTCCGCGAGAGTTGCGAACTGGGCGACGGGGTCATTCTGCAAAACGGAGCGATCGTCGGTTCGGACGGGTTCGGATTCGCCAAGGAAGACGGGGGCGCCTGGTACAAGATCACGCAAAGCGGCTCGGCGGTGCTGGGCGACAATGTAGAGGTGCAGGCCAACTCCTGCATCGACCGTGCCAGCGTGGGAAACACCGAAATAGCCAACGGGGTGAAAATCGATAACCTGGTCCAGGTGGGGCATGGTTCGCGCGTAGGCGACAATACCCTGCTCTGCTCCCAGGTGGGGCTGGCGGGGTCTTCGGGGGTGGGCAAGAACGTGGTGCTCGCCGGACAGGTGGGCGTCGTAGGACATAGCTTCATCGGCGATGGAGTCATCGTCACAGCTCAGTCCGGGGTTCCGGGCGATGTAGCGCCCGGCAGCGTGATCAGCGGGTCGCCTGCATTTGAACATCGCCGCTGGATGCGCAGCGTGGCCGCTTTCAGCCGCTTGCCAGACCTCGTCAAGCAGATGAACAAAAAGACTTAACTTATTGTAAAAACAAGCTTTCGACATTAGGCTAAGAGCAGCACTCGCCGGCTTTAAAGCGGTTCCGCAATGGCTGTGGTCTGATAAAGATCGCGAGGTGTGGTTTTCCTTGGGAGGAAACCACGAAAGGACCTGCCGCTTCGGGCTACATCAATTGCGAAACTGCTTGGCCAAATGCTCTGCACATCGCGGCAGCGCCTTTGCCCCAGCGGGCATCTCACTAGCATCGCGTGGCCGGCAAGGCCAACCTTCCAGCGAAACGAAAGGTAGATTTTGCATCTGGTTGAAGCTCCGATCCGCGTTTTGCTTCTGGACGACGATCCAGACAGCCTGCTGCTTCGCGCCGCAATTCTGCGCAAACACGGTTACCTGACCAGTACTGCGGGGACGGTGAATGAAGCGGAGAAGCTGCTCACCAAAATCGACATCGCCGTACTGGACTACCATTTGGGCGCCGGCCAGTTCGGCACCGAGGTGGCCGGCACACTGCGCAGGCAGCGCCCGGAAGTACCGATCATCATCCTGTCCGCGACGCTCGAACGGCGCTTTGGCGGTGTCGAAGATATGCACCTGCTCAAGGGCTACAGCTCGGTCGACGACCTGATCACCGCCTTGCGCTCCTTTGAAGCCAAGCATCGGGGAAAGCCGGTAGTCGTCGATGCTCGCGACTTCTTCTACTCCCGCATCGGTATGGCGATTGGCGAAGACGTGGTGTTGGAGATTCTCGACAGCGCCGGGGACTGGATGTATGTGAACGATTCCTGCGCCAAACTGCTCGAGCGTCCGCGGGATTGGTTCCCTGGCAAGAATATGTTCGCCGAGATGCCCGATCTGGCGGCGGACTGGAAGGACATTCTTCGTACCGTGGCTGAGAAGCGGGAGACCTACATCGACCGGACGTATCGCGGACTTTTGAATTTGCCCCGCAAGGGTGAGGAATGGGTTTGGAATGTGCTGGTCTTTCCGCTGACGCTGCACAATGATGAGACGGGCGTAGTGCTGACGGCGCGAACTCTGGAGCGGAAGACGCTTCTTTGAAGTGGAGTGTTGACTTGGAAGTGGAGAGATCTGCGGTTCTCGCTCCGCAGAAAAATTGCGGATAGTCCGAGAGTCGCCGGTTGAGTAAGAATAGTTTGGAAAAAGAGGATCGATTGCGGCTTAAGTTTGCTTTAAAGGTATCGGCTGTTTCGCTGTTGCTGGTGGTCGCGGGTGGATGCAAGTCGCGGTTTATTGAGGCCACCATTGTGAACCAGGGTCCGGCAGTGCATGTGTTGGAATTTGACTATCCCAACGCCAGCTTCGGCGCCAACGTGCTGGCCACAGGAGCCACGTTTAACTACCGCTTCAAGGTTCAGGGCTCTGGGCCACTTGCGCTTCACTATGAGGATGTTTCAGGAAAGCCGCACACGGCAGACGGACCGAAAGTAGACCTTGGGGATCAGGGTTCGCTGCTGGTCACGATCGACGCGGGGGGCACCGTGAGCTGGGCCCCCTCGCTTACGAATCCGAAGTAAGTTTCTCTAGCAGGCTGCGGTAAAACTCACTTCTTTGAAGGGTACGGGCTTCAGCCCGTACGTAACTCCCCTGCAATGAATCCGGCTTTTGCCGCTGAGGGAGCGATCTCTCGCTTACAAAGACTTTTTCCGCAGCCTTCTAGTGGACGACGGACTGAAACAGATTCGACTGCAGCAGGCTTGAGAACTGGCTGTTCGAAGAGGCAAACCGAACATCCAACGTGCCGCCATTAGAAGTGATCGTCGTATTTTCGATCGCCTGCTTTTCCTCTGCAGAACCACTCACCTTTTTATAGAGAGCCGCGGCATTGAGCAGCGAAGCCATGGTGGCCGCGGAAATAGTATCCGGCGTGACGACAAACAGGCCGAATTTGACTCCGTTCTCGAAGCTCATCGAGTAGCGCGAACTCAGCAAGCGTTTCTTGACCGTGTCGTAGTCGGTTAACTGCGAGGCATCGCCCATGACCGAGCGCATCATGGTCTGCGTGCCTTCCTGATCGAGCACGCTCCATACAGCTTCGGTGTCGACGGACTGCATCTGGTCGAGCATGGGGCGGTTATTGAGGAAGCTGGGTGCGATGCCATCGCGCGCATCGAGCGCCGATTTCAAAGCCTCGGTCTGGCCAAAGACCATGGTCGTCGGATTGAGGAAGACGACCTGCATGCCCGAGGCGCCCATGGGATAGATGCGATTGTCACGGTACGGGACCGGCTTGGTCTTGCGCTTTTTGAAATTGGCCAGGATGTCGGTCAGAGAAAACTGACCTTGCGCGAGTCCGACGATCTGTGTGTCGCCCCCCTTATGGAAAGAGGCAAAGGCCAACTCTTCAATATCGTGGTTCTCGTCCAGGCCAGACGTACGCAGCGCCTGCTCGAGTTGCTTGAGCTCAGGCGGGAGCACGCGCGCCTTCAGGTCCATGGCCGCCGGCGAATTCTGCATGGCGTGGTAGTCGACCACGATCAACTGCTGTATATCTTTGGGAATGGCGGCGCGAGCGTCTTGTGTGAGCTGGGCTGCCGTGGCAGGGAGCGTCAACGCAACGGCAAGCCCGGCCATCGCGGTGATTGGTAGGCATTTTGAAAATCGACGCTTCGACAATTGAATCAAGAGGGTTATTCCTTCCCTGGGCGAAGCCTGCGAGAGGAACAGCTTCATAGCCCAGCTTGCTTCTATCTTATTCCTACTTATTCCTTACTATCTCCTGGCCAGTCCAGGGGGTGTTTCAGCCGCCGTTCAAGGATCCTCTCCTCCGGCTGGAACTCCTTTATTAGACGCACCCACTCACTATCTCGCTCAAATGCTTCTTCTGGAAGTAGACCGATGAGTTCCGCGTCTACAACATTGGCGCCATGGGTCTCGGCCAGGCGGCATGCCGTGGAAAACGCCTGGCTGACCGGGGTCATACGAAAGTCTGTAATGTTGAGGGAAACTTGGGCCCTGCCCTGGACGAGAACGCCCATGGCCTTCACCCCACTCAGGCCCCCATTGGCCGCGCGCAGGGTTTTGGCGATCGCCCGGGCCGCGGTCACGTCCGGCCGATCGAGGAACAAGTTATAGGCAACAAGGAACTTACGCGCCCCCACCGCGCTTGCTCCGGCCGTAGGGTGCAGGGCCGGGCCACCCAGATCGGGGCGGCGCGCAACATCCCGCAACACCAGGTCACGCAGGCCTTCGAACTGTCCCTGGCGAACCTGCTCCAGCAAGACGCGATCGGGACGGGAGGCGGCCGCTTCATAAAAATAGACTGGGATACTGTAACGCTTCCATAGTTCGAGCCCCGCCTGGCGTGCGAGGAGGGCGCATTGCGGCAGCGAAATTCCTGAAACGGGCACAAAAGGGATCACGTCCGTGGCGCCGATACGGGGATGGACTCCGCGTTGCGCGGTGAGGTCGATAAGTTCCGCCGCACGGCCAGCGCCCCTGACAGCGGCCTCGACCACAGCCGCCGGCGGCCCGGCAATGGTGACTACGGAACGGTTGTGATCCGGGTCGAGCGACCAATCCAGTAGAGAGACTCCATCGACCCGCATGGCGTTGACGATCGCCCGCATCTTGCTGAGGTCGCTGCCCTCAGAGAAATTGGGCACGCATTCAATGACGGTCTCACTCATAGAGGTCAGGGTAAAGTATTTTCGCAATAACCGTGTTCTGGTAAGAGCTGCGAGGTGTGGTTTTCCTTGAGAGAAAACCACGTAAAGGCCGGTTGCTAAGCTCGCTGCGGCGAGGCAGCTCGCTGCGGCGAGGCAGCTCGCTGCGGCGAGGAGGCGAAAATGCACTTGTCCGCTGGCAGGTTGGCCCGAATTGCCAGCTTATTTCCACCACGTGTAGCCGATGGAGAACTGCACACTGGCATTCACGCCGGGATTGGAATCTCCCAGGCTGGCATTCGAAATATGCACGGCATTCGCTGATACGGATATCGACTGCCGCGGCCTGACGAAATAGTGCAGGCCCAGGCCAAACTGAGGGGTGAAGTTAAAAACGCTGGTGCCGAGATGGTTGGGAATCGGATAGGGACCGATGGGAGGAAACTTATGGTTGGTCCAAATCAGTCCACCTGCTCCTTGGATCCAGGGAGCGATACGACGACTGGGACGCAGGTTCCAGCGAAGAATAGCCGGAGTGAAGCTTAGCCCGGTGTACGTGCCTCCCGTGGGAAACGGGGAGCCACAATTGAGAGGTTCGGTTGGGCTTTCATAGCAATTGACGCGCAAATATTTGGGCGTATAGGCCTGCCAGAAAGGAATAAACTCACCGGCTAACTCAAATTGACCGCGCAGAAAGCCTTTGCCGGCGGGAGCCGTCAATACCTTGCCCACATGCACACCGGCCCAGAGGAACTTGTAGCTGTCACGGTTGGCGATACCCAATCCGCCGTTGACGAACGCTCCGTATTCCCACGGCTTGCTGGCCAGTAGACCTTCGAGAGCACCGGGCTCTCCCGGCGTTTGTGCAGCAACCGGCTGCGTCGACAGCGTCATGAGCATCGTGAGCATCACGGCGATGCCGACGGGGGCAAACACCATAGCGGTTATTCGCCTTACAAGAACAGCCATTGTGCTTTGCAGCTCGATACGCGTCGTTCCTTTCTGGTGGGCCTTGCTCGCTGGCCCTCTTTAACCGGCGCGTTTACGCCCATACCGGAGGTAAGCCGGTTGTCTTAGACAAGGGCATCATTGCGGAGTGTAAGAGGAATGAGGGAAAGGCTCGTTACGAGCGAGCCCCTTCCTTCAGCTAGGCTTGCAACCGCTAACCAGCGACTGCTTCGTACTGATTGGCGTCCATATCGAAATTCGAATAGACGTTCTGCACGTCGTCCAGATCTTCCAGCGCTTCGAGCAGACGGATCATTTGTGCGGCCACGCTGCCTTCAAGCTTCGTGTAGGTAGACGCAATCATCGTGATCTCGGAAACGGAGGTCTCGATCTTGGCAGCTTTCACCGCGTTGGCAACCGCCTCGTACGCGGCCGGATCGGTCAAAATTTCCCAGGTATCGCCTTCGTCGTTCAGGTCTTCTCCGCCTGCGTCGAGGACGATGTTCATCAGCTTATCTTCGTCGGCCGCCGACTTGGGAATGGCAAGAAGCCCCTTCTTCGCGAACATGAAGCGGACGGAATTCGGTTCACCCAGGTTGCCGCCGTTCTTTGAGAACCCGTGACGGACTTCGCTGACCGTGCGGTTGCGATTGTCTGTGGTGACTTCGACAATCAGCGCCACGCCACCCGGACCGTACCCTTCGAAAGAGATCTCTTCATAAATGGATCCGGGTAATTCGCCCGTGCCGCGCTGAATGGCTCGCTTGATGTTGTCCTGGGGCATATTCTCCGCTTTGGCAGCGGCAACGGCTCCGCGCAGGCGGGGGTTGGCATCCGGATCACCGCCACCCTGGCGCGCGGCCATGGTGATTTCCCGAATCAGACGAGTGAAGATCTTTCCACGTTTGGCGTCAAGCGCGCCTTTTTTGTGCTTGATTGTGGCCCATTTAGAGTGGCCTGACATGATTACCTCTGCTGCCTGTAAGAAGGCTGACATCACCACATAGGCCGGTTGCCCGACTCGCGGCGAAAGCCGAGTATAGCACGCAGGCAGGGCGACCGGCTCGTTGGCAGAAGGAGCGTCGAGACGATGGAATGATGCCGATTCCCTTCCTCGCTTCGAGCAAAAAAGCTCGCTGCTTCCCCCGACGAATGCGCGAACTGCCCACTCAGGGCTGAGGGGTTGGCCTGGGGCGGCGGAAGGCGTAGACGACGGCCAGAAACGGGGGCGCCAGCAGGATTCCCCAGAACGGGATGACAATGCCCAGCACAATCGGCGTCAGAATCGAAGCCCATATCGGCACGCGCGTCACCCGCTTCATAATAAGCGGCTGCAAGCCCAGTTGATCGATTACAACGATCACCGCATACAAACCCAGCAGCAGGCTCAAACGAAACATATCGTGCCCGCTGACCAGTACAGCAAAGACCGGACCCAATAACGCGATCACACCACCAAAATTCGGGACCAGCGTCATCAAGGCCGCGATCAGAGCCCACACCGGGGCCAGCGGCACTTTTAGGAGAAGAAGCCCGATCAGCCAAAGTACGCCGACGCAGAGACCCTCGATGGTCACCGCCCGCCACCAGGCAATCAGCGCCGTTCCGGCGGTTTTCAGGTGGACTATGCTCTTCGCACCCGGAGTAGCCGGGGTGGTGGTGGCTGTCGCAGCCACTGAGACAAGGGGCGTCCATGGACTGGAAGACTCTACTGGCGACTTTGCGGGATCTGCATCCGGAGAGTTCAGAGTTTCCGGGATTGTGTCGTCGGGCATGGCTTTCCCTCTGGTCGGTCCCTTTCTTCTATGGGATGCATGCTGTTCGTTCAAGACAGACCACAGTCATTGCGAAAATGCTTTAGCCTATAGATATGAAATTCGGTGTCCTCGTTTTTCCCGGGTCCAACTGCGACCACGATACCTTCCATGTGATTCGCGAGATCGCTCAGCAGCCTGTGACCTTTCTCTGGCACCAGTCGGAAGATCTTGAGAATTGCGATGCCATCCTGGTGCCAGGCGGCTTTGCTTATGGGGATTATCTGCGCACCGGGGCCATCGCCCGGTTCTCACCGGTCATGCAGTCGGTGAAGAAATTTGCTGCCGGCGGCGGACTGGTCCTGGGCATTTGCAACGGATTCCAGATTCTCTGTGAGAGCGGTTTGCTACCCGGCGCCCTGTTGAGAAACGTCGGCCTCAAGTACATCTGCAAACAGGTTCATATCCGCACCGAGACACCCAACAGCCCGTTCACGCAGGCGCTTACCAGGGGTCAGGTATTGAGGATTCCTATCGGCCACATGGAGGGGAACTATTTCTGCGAACCGGCCACGCTGGCGAAACTGGAAAAGAACGACCGGGTCGCCTTCCGCTATTGCACGCCTGAAGGCCAGGTGACGGCGGCGGCAAATCCCAACGGCTCCGTCAGTGGGATAGCAGGGATCTATAACGAAGAGCACAATGTGCTGGGGATGATGCCCCATCCGGACCGCTCGAGTGAATCGCTTCTGGGATCCTCGGACGGCTTGCTTCTCTTCAGCTCGCTGGTCAGCGCAATGACTGTATAACTTCAGGACATCTCATGATTGATATTCACCACCATTTGCTGTTTGGTTTGGACGACGGGCCACACGATATCGAAATCTCCGTGGCCATGGCGCAAATGTCGATGCAGAACGGCGTCACGCACATTGTGTGCACGCCCCATTCGAGCGATCACTTCAAGTTCGATCCGGCTTTGAACCTGGAGCGGCTGGAGGCGGTGCGGGAGCGCGTCGGTGACGGTATCACGCTGGCGCTTGGCTGTGACTTTCACCTCATGTACGAAAACATTGAGGACGCCATTGCCCATCCCACCAAGTACTCCGTCAATGGCAAGCAGTATCTTCTGGTCGAGTTCCCGGAGCACGGAATTTCCCAGAACATGAAGGAGATCTTTTTTCGGTTGGGCGTGGCCGGCATGACTTCGATCATTACTCATCCCGAGCGCAACCCCGTACTGGCACGCCAGCCGGAACGGATGGCCGAATGGCTCCGTACCGGTTGCTATATACAGATCACGGCCGCTTCTCTCACCGGCCGCTTCGGCAAGACGGCGCAGAAAGTTTCCCACGAGTTGCTGAAACGGAACTGGGTAAACTTTATCGCCACCGACGCGCACGACATCACCTCTCGTCCGCCCATGTTGCGTGAGGCCCACGAATTGGTCGCTGATAAATATGGACAGGAAACGGCCGATCGGCTTTGTCTTCACAATCCACGCGCCGCTTATTTTGGAGAGCCGCTGCCTCCTCAACCGGAGCCGGAAGGAATTCATCCGGAACTGGAGACAAAGAGCTCGTCGGGCATTTTCGGGAAGATGTTTGGGCGGTAGGGCTTTGAAGGGTACGGGCTACCTCGCCGCAGCGAGCATTGGCCCGTACGTAACTCCCTTGCAATAAAATCCGGCTTTAGGTGAGAGTGTGGCTGACCAAATGATGTACGGGAAGAATATGCCCCTGGACGCAGGTGCTCCGTCAAAGAACACCTGCACATAACCACTCACCACATCACCGTATTTGTGAAAATGCTCGAATAGCAGCGAGGCTACGAAAAAACTCAATTCTTTGAAGGGTACGGGCTTCACAGGCTGCGGAAAAACTCACTTTTGCTGAAAGCATGAAAAATGCATCGCGCCAGAATACCCCCAGGAGCGATCCGGAAGCCTCGGGTGATGGTTTTCTATCCCCCAATTTGTACCCTTTGTGCTTACTGATGGAGTTTTTCCGCAGCCTGTTCAGCCCGTACGTAACTCCCTTGCAAGGAATCCGGCTTTAGCCGCTGGGGAAATCGTACGCTAAGAACTGGTCTACGAAGGTGCCACGTCGTCCTCTTCGACTGAGACGACGGTTCCTTGGTGGTAGAGAATGCGCCAGCCATCAGGAGCGCTCTGCCAGATTGTGGCTCGGAGCGTGATGCGATCTCCTTGGTGGAGCACATAGGTGATGATGTAAGTGTCGGGACCAAGGCGACGAACGGCGTGGTCCCAGCTTTTCCAGCCCAATAAATCTGCAAAAGCCGGGAGGTTTGTCGTAAAGGCTTCGCAGGATGAACTCGCGACTATAGCGGCGACCTGATGCCCCGACCTCCCAGTAGTCGCTTGCTGTCGATTGTTCGTAATCCGCCGCGCTGGTTCCGAATGCCGGCGAATGGAAGATCGGTTCACGCCGGCGAAGCTCCTCAAGAATTGGCAGTAAGTCATCCTCGGTATGCGTGAAGACCATATTCTTGTTCATCACTTGATTCTAGGCACTACCAACAGGCCCAAACCCCAGCATTGAGCGGTTACAGTCCCAGTCCCCCATCGACGGCCAGAATCTGCCCGGTGATGAAGTGGGGGCCACGCGCGAAGAAGAGCACCGCTTGCGTTACATCGCCGGGGGTTCCATTCCGCCGCATGGGTGTCTTTTCGGCAAAGTGCTCGTAGGCCGGGTCAACCTCCCCATTCACGATCATGCCGGGCGCCACGCTATTCACGCTGATGTGCGGCGCCCACGCTTTGGCCATGGTTTGGGTGAGCATGTGCAGCGCGGCTTTTGAAGTGCAGTAATGGCCATGAGTGGTCCATGGGTGCAGGCCACCGAGCGAGCCGATATTAACAATGCGGCCTCTGGACTGGTGAAGGTACGGATAGGCCGCCTGGGCCACGAGGAAAGGTCCCCGAGTATTGGTTTCGAACATATGATCCCACTGCGCAAGCGAAATGGACTGGAGTACAGCCGTCTCAAACACTCCCGCGTTGTTGACCAGAATGTCGATGCCACCGAATTCCGCAGCGACTGCGGTCACGGCCGCTTGCACACTTTCAAGGCTTCGCACATCACAATGCACGGCCATGGAGCGCACGTTGAGTTGCCGCAGCGTATCGACCGTAGCCTCAGCCTCGGCTCTCGAGCCCTTGTAGGTAATCGCGACATCCGCGCCGGAAGCGGCAAGACCCAGAGCCACGCTACGGCCGATTCGCTTGGCGCCGCCGGTCACCAGCGCCGTTTTGTCATGCAAGCTTTCCATGATGGCCTTGTCCAGGTGAGTTCTGGCGACGCTCAACCAAAGTGAACGAAGACTTTGGCGTTGAACACTTATACCGCTAAACCTGCCGACGGAACTCTTGCTGTTTCAGCGTACCTCAGGATCGAAACAGTTCCTCCAACCGGACCCAATATCGGCCCCCTAAACCGGCTGCGGAAAAACCCATTTCTTTGAAGGGTAGGGCTTTCAAGTCCGCGTCGAAACTAAACCTGATTCCAAACTAAATTGTCATCTCGACCGAAGCGTACCCGGATTTCCTGCTACGTTGCGCCACCCGGCATCCACGTGTGCGGTTTTCTCTTAAGGAAAACCGCATGAAGTTTACCAACGCCGCCAACCTCGACAGGAAATCCGGGGTAGCGAAGTGGAGAGATCTGCGGTTTTCTTTCCCCCGCTCTCATCCTCTTCGGCGGGAGAGCCTAAACAGGCCGCGAGGGTAGTGGGCACAACCCATGCTTGCCGCGGCAAGGCAGCCGTGCCCTTCGCCAGGAATCGAACGAAATACTTATTGCGGTATTGGGGTCTGCTCAGACGGCTTCGCGCTGGTCGATTGGCCTTTGGGGGCGGTGTTGCTGCTCGTCGCTCCGTGTCCTTCGCCATAGAGTGAATACTGCTCCGTGGGCCGCTTCATCCGGACTACGATTTCCTTGGTATCGGTAGAGATCTTGTAGTCCTCACCATAAGTTTTCCAGCCGGGAGAAATCACCTGCAGGCGAATCGTGTCGCCAATCGGGATGACGTCGATGGTCACTTTCCCGTCGTCATCGCTCTTGAGTTCGAGAGCGCCCTTATCGTGATCGCCTTCCATCGGGTGGAAGACGACAGCAGCATTCGGAATCGGCTTACCGTTCGTGTCCCGCAGAATGGTTACCTTGATGACTGCAGTGGCCGGCGGTGGAGTGTACTTGCGCCCGGTCCGCTGGTAGGCGCGGGCTACCGAAAAGAATCCCGGGCAAAGCAACAGAAAACCAGCAAGCAACAGTACGAAACGGGTAGCTTTGCGGAAAAATGGAACGGCCATGGCTGGAAGTATAGATGATTTGCCCTTCCGCTTGCTTCCGGTCGATAAACCTGCACGGGTCGACGGCGTCACCCAAAACCGGGAAAACAGCAGCTCTCGCCGCTGATTCGGCGAATATACGGCCCAAATCGCTCATCCGAGACCAGGCGACGCCCCCCGCCCCCCCAGCGGGGCTCAATATGTGAGCGAAATTCACTCAACTATTACCCTGAAAGGCTTGACAGGGTATAAACCCGTGGCTATCTTAGCAATTGAAGGGCGAGAGTGCTAAGCGCCTCTAGATACGCTTGAGCATGTCGCGCTTAACCAAAACACAGCTTTTCTCGTAAAAACCCACGGGGCAACCCCGTGCGAAGGAGAAGTAACGCAATGGCATCTGCAACAGCATCCGTAGCTACCAGCTTCACCCCACTTCATGACCGCATCCTGGTACGCCGCGTTGAAGAAGGCGAGTCCATCCGTGGCGGCATCATCATCCCTGACACCGCAAAAGAAAAGCCTCAGGAAGGCGAAGTTATTTCCGTAGGCAAGGGTAAGTCGAACGACGAAGGCAAGGTTTTCCCTCTCGACGTCAAGGCAGGCGACAGCATTTTGTTCGGCAAGTACTCGGGCACCGAGATCAAGATTGACGGCGAGGAATTCCTCATTATGCGTGAGGAAGAAGTCCTCGGCATCCTCAAGAAGAAATAAGCGCATTGCGGCTGTTGCCGGATGCGCATTTTTTTGGCATGGCAGCAGTTTCAGCCGCTGTTCTGGCGGCGCCTCAGTGGAAGAGATGGCCGGCGATGCCGGCCAAATGCTTCGAACGGTTCTAAGGAGAAATACGAATGGCAAAGCAAATTGTGCACGGAGAAGATTCGCGTCAGGCAATTCTGCGCGGCGTTAACACGCTCGCCGACGCGGTGAAGGTGACGCTCGGGCCGAAGGGCCGCAACGTTGTTATCGAAAAGAAGTTCGGTTCCCCGACAATCACCAAGGACGGCGTGACCGTGGCCAAGGAAATCGAGCTGAAGGATTCGCTCGAGAACATGGGCGCGCAGATGGTTCGTGAAGTTGCTTCGAAGACCTCGGACGTGGCGGGTGACGGCACGACGACGGCGACGGTTCTGGCCCAGGCGATCTATCGCGAGGGTGTGAAGACGGTTGCCGCCGGCGCCAATCCGATGGCGCTGAAGCGCGGCATCGACAAGGCCGTTGAGGCAGTGGTCGGCAAGCGCGACGAGCAGGGCGTGGTCATCGGCGGAGCACTGGCGAAGTTCTCGAAGCCGGTCACCGGCGAAATGATCGCTCAGGTCGGCACCATCTCGGCCAACAGCGATTCGACCATCGGCAACATCATTGCCGAGGCCATGAAGAAGGTCGGCAAGGACGGCGTCATCACGGTCGAAGAGTCGAAGACGCTTGAGACCCAGTTGGAAGTGGTCGAAGGCATGCAGTTCGATCGCGGCTACCTGAGCCCCTATTTCGTAACCGATCCTGATCGCATGGAAGTATCGCTCGAAGAGCCCTACATCCTGATCCACGAGAAGAAGATCAGCTCGATGAAAGATCTTCTGCCCCTGTTGGAGCAGGTTGCCCGCAACAGCAAGCCGCTGGTCATCATCGCTGAGGATGTTGACGGCGAAGCGCTCGCGACCCTGGTCGTGAACAAGCTGCGTGGCACGCTGAATGTCGCGGCAGTCAAGGCTCCTGGCTTCGGCGATCGCCGCAAGGCAATGCTCGAAGACATCGCCAAGCTGACGGGCGGCAACGCGATCACGGAAGATCTCGGCATCAAGCTCGAGAACGTCAAGATCGAAGATCTTGGCCGTGCGAAGCGCGTGACCATCGACAAGGACAACACCACGATCGTTGAAGGCCGTGGCGACTCCAAGGCCATCGAAGGCCGGGTAAAGGAAATCCGTAGCCAGGTGGAGAAGACGACCTCTGACTACGACCGCGAGAAGCTGCAGGAGCGCCTTGCCAAGCTGGTTGGCGGCGTTGCAGTGATCAAGGTAGGCGCGGCCACCGAGACCGAGATGAAGGAAAAGAAGGCTCGTGTCGAGGACGCCATGCACGCAACCCGCGCTGCTGTGGAAGAAGGCATCGTCCCGGGCGGCGGCGTAGCGCTGCTGCGCTCCGGCAAGGACGTGGACGAGCTCATCAAGAAGCTCGAAGGGGACGAGAAGATCGGTGCAACCATCGTTCGTCGCGCCCTGGAAGAGCCTCTTCGCCAGATCGTTGGCAACGCCGGTGAGGAAGGTGCAGTGATCGTAGGCAAGATCACCGAGAACACCAACCCCCACTTCGGCTACAACGCCGGAACCAACAAGTACGAAGACCTGGTTGCGGCCGGTGTCATCGATCCGACCAAGGTGACCCGCACTGCCCTGCAGAACGCGGCATCGATCGCCGGCCTCATGCTGACGACCGAAGCGATGGTTGCCGATATCCCTGAGCCGAAGCAGTCTGCTCCGGCCGGTGGTCACGGCGGCGGTATGGGCGACATGTACTAAGAAGCACTATTGCAGTACGCAGAAGAGGCCACCCGCAAGGGTGGCCTCTTCTGTCTTTGGCTCAGGATGAAGTGCTTCAGGGTATGTGTCTCAATCCGCATCGTAGACACACGGGGACTTAGAAATCGGAGGATTCATGCGAACCACCATCGACATCGATGACGAATTGCTGCGAAAAGCCATGCGCAGCAGCGGCACGGACACTAAGAAAGCGGCGGTTGAGGCAGCGCTGCGCTTGCTCGTGCAAAGACACGCACAAGCTTCCATCCGTCAGCTCCGAGGCAAGATCCGATGGGAGGGTGATTTGCACGAATCTCGTAAAAGCCGGGAGTTCAAGGCCAGGTAACTCGCATGATCATTGTGGACATCAATTTCGCTCGAATTCTTACTTCCTGGTGTGCCCTAGAGACAGCCGCAAGCCCACCCGAAACGTAAACGGCAGTGACGGATAACCGATGGGGCCGATTCGTTTATTGCCGGTCAGGTTATCGAGTTGGGCGTAGGCCGCTAGAAAGGAAAGGAATTGGTAACTGCCACCGAGATCCAACTTGGCATAACCGTAGTCCAGGTTGCGGTTGGGTAGTAGCAGCGAGTTCCCTCCCACGAAGTCACGCCCCGCCAGGAAAGTGGAGTCGTCGCTTCGCGTGGCGAATGCCGCGGTAAAACCCACGGAATACTGCGCGCCGCTGTAGTTCACCGCCGCATAGCCAGTGTGCGGCGGACGATTAAACGGCCGCGCGCCCCGCAAGGGCCCGGAGGCGCCGATGGGTATGTTGGAAAACGACGGCTCAGGGCCATCAGGGAGGCCTGTGTTGAAAGTAGGTGTTAACGCATCCGCGGTAAACGAACGCTGGACGACCGCATCCAGATAGGTGTAGCCGCCACGCAGAAACAAATTCTTGAATACTGTGTAATCCACTTCGCTTTCAATTCCCTGCGCACGGAAGGCCTGCGAGTTTACATCAAGGCTACCTGCGTTGCTGATCAGGCTTTCCAAAGCCTGCCGCTCGCTTGCACTCAACTGCGGCAGCAGGTTCGGAACCTCCGTTGCAGGGACCGACTCGATCTGCCGTCCAAACTGGTTGTGAAAGTAGCTAACGCGCAGTAATCCACGCTCACCCAGAAAGCTTTGCGCTACTCCTCCCTCGTAGGTGCGGGACTGCTCGGCCCCAATCTGCGAAATATGAAACTGTTGTATCGCCGCAGCGCCACCCTGCTCTCCGAGAAGAAATGGGTAGAGGCTGCTGAGCTGTTCGTCGAGCGACGGCTCCTGATAGCCGTTGGCAAAATTGAAACTTATCTTCGTTCCGTGCAAGATCCCCTGACCCGGACGAACCGGGTAGTAGGCAATACCCAGACGAGGCGTGCCGACCGTACCTAACAGATGGCTCTTCTCGACTCCGCCGCCGAGCGAATAGTAAATGCGGTTGTGATAGTCACCCTGGATCTGCCCGGTGTAGTCGTTGTAGACCCGGTCTATGGTTTGATCGATATCCAAAGCCGTCGACTTTTTAGCGCCGCGCTCATCTTCATAACGGAAAGTAAATAGGCCACGAATGTGCGGCGTGAACGCGTAGTCACTCTGAACGTAAACCTGGTCGCGATTATTGACCCGTTCCAGCGTATTGGGATAAGTGCCGGGGAAATTGAGAATCGCCTGGCCGGCCGCGGTGTAACCATTGGCCCCATTGATCACCGTAGCGTGCCCGAAGTAGTTTGTGGTGAGCACGCCATCGATGGTGCTGTTCAGCGGGATGCCCGCCGCATAGAAGTTGATTCCCTCTTCACGCTTGCGCGTTAGTCCGTAGCGAACAAGGTTGTGCCAACCGCCGTAGGTTCGATTTTCGAGCGAGGCGCCAAGGTAGATGTCCTGGTTAGCCCGTTTGCCGGCATCGGCGATGCCGTAGAAGTCGAACGCTCCCGGCGTGCCTACAGCCGCATCGCTGTTACGTGCCGTGACCCGAAGCTCGGTCCCCGCCGTGAACGCGTAACCCAGATTGGCGGTAGCCGTGTCGTCGTGAAACTCGTCCATTGGGATCGAATTGTCGGTCTGGAAAGCATCGAAGCCGCCATAATAGTCGAGCTTCTTATACGTTCCGCCGAGCTGCGCCTCATTGCGAAAACTAATAAAGTTGCCGGCGTCTCCTTCGTAGAAGAAGGAGGGAAAACCGGTGCTGCCTCGCAAAGATCGCAGGCTTACCGAACCGGCTGCGGCATCGGAGCCGAAGAGCACGCTGTTGGGCCCGCGATATACCTCGAACTCACCCACGCCTGTGGCGGAGAGGTCACTCCAGTCGAAAGCGCCGCCTACGTTTCCCGCCTTCACCCCATCTAGATCCACATGGTTCTGATCGGGGTTTGCGCCACGAAGAAACAGCTCGGTCAACCCGCCATATTCGCCCTGACGCACCACAAAGGCCCCGGGCGCCTGGCGCAGCGGATCGACCAGATCCGTACGGTTGGGAAAGTTGAGCACACTGCGCTGCGCCGAGACCGCTGCGCTGATCTGGGGTTCCGGTGTGGGGAGGCCGGTCGCAGACCAAACAATCTCCTGCCTGGTGTTCATCGGCTCGAGGACGATATCTTCCTGATGGCTGTCGACCGCTCCGGCATAGAAGCTGGCCGTCGTAATCTGCTTGGAGTTGGTTGCGGAAACCAGCACATAAAACCGGCCGGAAGAACTGCTGGTGATCCGGTAGGCGCCGTCGCTTCGAGAAAGCGCCAAGGCAACCACCTGGCCATTCTGCACCAGGACAACACTGGCATTCACCACCGGAACGCCCAGGGAATTGGTTACGGTGCCGCGAACGATCGCCGCCGGGGCGGTACGGCCAAAGAAAGCGATGGATAGTATCAGGAAGAACCCAGAAGGCAGGACGCGCGCGCGCCACGATCGAAACGGCATCAAATAATCCTTTTGTCCCCCGAACGAGGCTTCATCCCTACTGACGCGCACAGGCCTATTGGCGCGCAAGGTCTTAGCATCAGGCTACCTGAAGGGGAGGACGGGGAGATACACTCGCCTCGGATGGGAAACGGAGGATGCTTCGGTGAAAAGACTGCTTTGCATCACAATGATGAGTCTGGCTGCGCCCCTGGTGATACGGGCACAGACTGTGGAGAATCCGGTCGTCTCGATGGCGCGGGAGCTTTTCACACGGCAATCACGGTTTATCGTCGCAGCGGCAGAGGAAATGCCGGCCGAGAGGTACAGCTATCGCCCCACGTCGGAGCAGTGGTCGTTTGCAAAAATCACTTCGCACATCACTACCTCGGGGACCGCGATTTGCGGCATGCTCTCTGACAAGCCGGCGCCCGCTGCGCCCCAAGTGAGCGATACCGACCCTAAGGATGTTCAGGTGGCTGCGCTTAAGGCGTCGTTTGCCTCCTGTGACGAGGCGCTGGCGAATCTGACGGATGCGCAAATGGGCGACCCGATCACGTATTTTCGCGGGGAACGCAAACCCCGAGCGAGGGCGTTGTTTGAATTAACGAATGATGTGGAGGATCACTACTCCCAGATGGCGAGCTATTTGCGATTGAATGGCCTTACGCCACCGTCGGCGCAACCCAAAAAGTAGTGGTGGACTGGTGACCCCGGGAAGACTCGAACTTCCGACCTGCGGTTTAGGAAACCGTCGCTCTATCCACCTGAGCTACGGGGCCAATGATCGATCGTTAGCGACAGCGTTCAGTTTAACGCATGTCGCAAGTGGAGTTAATACCTGTGCCGGACGAGAAGAACTCGAACCGCAACCGACCTGTGCGTGACCGACCCGCCGGGCGCTGACGGGTAGCCTTCGCAGGCAAGCAGATTCTTTCCGCACCAACAAACAGGTAGGGCACGGCCCTTAGGCCGTGCCACTATGCCTTCAACCCTGAAGTGGGCTTTTAGCCCCTGAGGTACGCTCTTCTCCCTAGGCAACGTCGTGGCGCGAAATGAGCACCTCCACTGCGCTGCAGAGAAGACCTTCGTTAGACCCCAGTATTCTTCAACCGAAACAGCGCCGCAATCATCGCGTCGATGTCGGCGAAATTATTGTAGAGCGCAAGCGAGGGACGGACGGTCGTCTCCAGGCCAAAACGGCGCAGAGTCGGTTGCGCGCAGTGGTGACCTGAGCGCACGGCGATTCCTTCCTTATTGAGAGCGGCCCCCACTTGTTCGGTTTTGAAGCCCTCCAGCACAAAGGACAGTACGCTTGCCTTTTCTTTGGCGGTGCCGATGATGCGCAGACCGGGCACGCGCAACATTTCCTTGGTCGCATAGACCAGCAGTTCGTGCTCGTAGCGCGCGATGTTCGGCATGCCGAGATGATCCAGATAGTCGATGGCTGCGCCCAATCCTACCGCGTCGGCGATAGTGCCAGTCCCTGCTTCAAGGCGACCGGGAGGCGGTTGGTAGGTTGTTTTCTCAAACGTCACGTCGACGATCATGTTGCCGCCACCTTGCCAGGGAGGCGTTTCCGCCAGAACCTCCGGCTTGCCGTAGAGGACACCGACGCCTGTAGGCGCGAACACCTTATGGCCGGAGAAGACATAAAAGTCGCAGTCGAGCGATTGCACGTCGATCGGCAGGTGCGATACGGCCTGCGCGCCATCGACCAGCACGCGTGCTCCGTAGCGATGGGCCATCTGGACCATCTGATGTGCCGGGGTCATGGTGCCCAGGGCATTCGAGACCTGAGTGAATGAGACCAGGCGCGTCTTAGGGCCTAATAGCTTTTCGTACTCATCGAGCAGAATCTGGCCGTCGTCATCCACGGGGGCTACGCGGAGGCAAGCGCCCTTTTCAGCGCATAGCATCTGCCAGGGAACGATGTTGGCGTGGTGCTCAATCCAGCTGATGACGATCTCGTCACCCTTGTTGATGTGACGCCGTCCCCATGCCTGGGCCACCAGGTTGATGGCCTCCGTGGCGCCGCGAACAAAAACAATCTCTTTGGACGAAGAAGCATTGAGGAAGCGGGCCACCTTGCTGCGTGCATCTTCGTAGGCATCGGTAGCGCGGGCCGCGAGTTCATGGGCCGCGCGATGAATGTTTGAGTTCTCGTGTTCGTAGAAATACGAGATGCGATCGATTACGCTTTGCGGCTTCTGCGTAGTCGCCGCGTTATCCAGCCAAATCAACGGATGACCATTCACCCGCTCATTCAAAATCGGAAAATCACGTCGTACGGATCCGATGTCAAACTGTTGCCGCGGAAGCTTCAGGTTGCCCACGGCCGCAGGATGGGCCACCGCAGAATTGTTTTTTGCGGCTATGCCCGGTTCGGCATACAGACCGCGTTGCTCCAGAAAGTAGAACGACGAGGAATCTGTCAGAGCGGACCGCGCGTCCTCTTCATTTCGTAGCGGTGGTAGTGGCGGAAGCGCCGGTATCCCCTGCTCGAACGAGGGGAACAGCGCTTTGTCGAACTCCGGCATAGGGAGCGAGAAAGGAGAAGCCCCACTACGCGGACCCTGCTGTAATCCACTCGCGGGGATTCCGGGGGCGGCGAGCGAACCCCCGAGTAAAGGCAGGGGTAAAGGCGCCTGACCGGGAGCGGAGACCGAAACCTCCGGCGCCGAAGTGGAAACCCCAGGGAGGTCGGCCGAGATCGGGAATCTACCAGCAGAAGGAATCGCCGGCATGCCAGGCATGGGCACGCCAAACTCCGGCAGGCGGGTCTCAAAGACCGGGTTGATGGCCTGAGCGGGTACGACCGAGGGCATCCCGGCCGGCAAACCAGAACCCACATCAGACACCCGAAGTCCGGAGCCTGAAATTGCCGATGATGGAAGCGCGCGGAAAAACTCGTTTGCCAGGCGAGTCATGACCGACACATCCGGCAGAGAGCCGGGCATGCTGACCATATCCAGCCCTTCCGTCAGGCTTTGCGGCGGCCCTTCCGTAAGGCGCGATGCGTCTCTTGGATCACTTGTACTCATGGTAGTGTCCGACCTCTACGTTCTCGAGAACACCCAGCGCATCTTCGGCGAGCACCGCCGCGGAGCAGTACAGCGAAACGAGGTACGAGGCGATGGAGCTGCGGTCAATACCCATGAAACGAATGGAAAGGCCGGGGGTCTGCTCACCGGGGAGCCCGGGCTGAAACAATCCGACAACGCCTTGCTTTCTCTCGCCGGTACGCAGCAGCAGCATGTTGGTCTTGCCTGCTCCATCGACTAGAAGTTTGTCGGTTGGGATCAGGGGGATACCGCGCCATGTGACAAAGGCCGAACCGAAAATCGTTGCTGTCGGTGGAGGCACTCCGCGGCGGGTGCACTCGCGGCCGAAGGCGGCAATGGCGCGTGGGTGGGCGAGAAAGAACGCCGGCTCTTTCCAGATGCGCGAGAGCAGCTCATCCAAATCGTCCGGTGTAGGTGCAGCCTTGCGCGCTTTTACCTTGAACGCGGGGTCCACGTTGTTGAGCAGGCCGTAGTCGGCGTTGTTGATCAACTCGCTTTCCTGGCGTTCTTTCACCTTTTCGACGGTCAGGCGCAACTGCTCGCGAATCTGGTCGTGCGGATGGCTGAACAAATCGGAGACGCGCGTGTGAACATCGACCACAGTCGAAATTGCACTCAGTGTGTATTCACGCGGAGTCTCCACATAATCGACATAGGTTTCGGGCAGGGCGCGTTCGTCACGCGATCCGCAGGCGACTTCAATGTCACCGTCATTCTTGACTTTGCTGACCCGGTACGTGCCCGACTCAACAGGAACCCAGTTGAGCAGCTGCACCAGCCACCGCGGGGTAATCGCAGTAAGCTGGGGGGCCGTCTTGGTGGTATTGGCTAATTGCCGCGCTGCCGCATCGCCTAACGCTCGACGAGTCTCATATGGCATAAACCTTGCTCCTTCTTCCGGGTTGCCGAATCATCCTGGCGAACCTCGCAACATCTCGAATCATAACCGGAGCTGGCCGATTGGGGAATTAGTAATATATGATAAACAGCCCGATTCGCCCTATAATAAATCGAGAATATAGCCTCTTGCCTAACAATTTAAGGCCATAACGAGAAATGAGAAAAGGTGGCGCTCACCATGACTAGCTTGATTCCTCCGTCACTTGACGATATTGATTGCGAAATTCTGGCCGAGCTGCAGGCCAACGCCCGTGTTGCCTTTGCCGAACTAGGCCGCAGAGTCGGGCTTTCGACGCCGGCCGTCATCGAGCGCGTTCACCGGCTGGAAGAAAGTAAGGTCATTCTTGGCTACCGCACCTTGGTCGATCCAGCGCAGGTGGGTCTGCCGGTACGCGCATTTGTACATGTCACGGTTGCAGGCGACAAGCTGACTAAATTTGCCTCGGTCATACGCAACCTGCCCGAGGTGCTTGAATGCCATCGAGTAACAGGCGCGGAGTCTTTTATCGTCCAGGTAGCAGTGCGCGATGTGCGGCACATGCAAGAGGTGATCGATTCGATGATGCCTTACGTGTCGACCAACACATCCATGGTTCTGGCTTCTCCCGTGCCATGGAACAGCATTCTGCCCGCCGTGCGCTACGGAAAAAAGCCAAGGCCGCGCAAGCCTACCGTTTGACTCTGGCCGCGTGCAACTACAACTAAAGGGGAGTGCTCATAGTGCCGACGCAACCTTTTCAGCAACATTCGTGTTTGGTAGACCAGCAGTCGTTACCAGACAAGGAGCACTATGAGAATTGGAACGTTAGCCCTCGGAACAGCTTCTCTCTTTTTGAGTCTCTCAGCAGTCGCTCAAACCGCGCCGCCGCCGGGAACGGCCGGGCAACGCAAAGCCAATCAACAGGCGAGGATCGCTCAGGGAGTCAAGAGCGGGCAGTTGACGCCCCACGAAACAGCTAATCTGGAACGGCGCGAAGCCAGCGTGAACCATGAGGAACATGCCCTGCGCGCAGCCAACGGCGGCAAACTGACCGCTGCTGATCGCACCGCGCTGAACAAGCGGCAAAATCATATTTCCAAATCGATCTATGAGGACAAACACAACGCCGCCACGCAGTAACGGAGCAAGAGCCTCAGAGGTTCTGATTTACAGCGGGCCTCTGAGGCCGAAGAAGAATTCTTCGGCATACCTGCGCCAGGCAACCGGCAATGCCCGGGTGGCCCAGACTTTGGTGGTTAGGTAGAAGCGGTTGGGTATAAGCCTAAAACCCTTCGCGAGAGCTTTTACAGGCAGCCCCGCTAACTGCGCAGCCGGCGAATAAAGTCAGTAACTATCGGTGGAGTGAGAGCGCGGATCGCGTTCTTGGTGCGTATCGTCAGCTTGACGCGGTTCATCCCTGGCCGTTCCTGAAACGCTACCGGATGGCGATGTGTGAGTTCCGGATCCTCTTCCGGGCGGCCATTGGAATAGTAATACGTCGCTAGAGATTTTCGATTGCGATCGGGCGGGCAGGCCAGCGGCGTCGGGTGTCCATGAAACGATATGCTCGTCGTGCTGAAAATGGCGCAACGGTTGAACACGGGCAGAATTCGTTTCTGGGCCCCGGTCACATCACGGTCCCATAGTTCGAAGTGTCCGCCGTATTCCTCTTTCCAATCCTTATTCAGATAAATCAGAACATTGATGCGGCGATCGAGGCGAAGGGCTGTGTGATAACTAAAGTCAGCGTGTACTTCCAACAGGCCACCCGGCCTGATCTGGTGCAAGCCGCCGCCAACGAATCCCGGATCAGGCAAGACGCATTCGATTCCCGTTAACGTTTCGAGAAATTGAAGCATCGGCCGGCTGTTCAAAAAGTAAAGTACATCGCGAAGAGAGGCGGGCAGCTTCTCCGCTGCGCCGAACGCCAGTTTTCTGTGCTGGTTCACATCTGTGTAGGCATGCCAGTCAGCCTGCTGCGGTTCCGGAAAGTCGTGAAGCGCCGCCTCAGCCACCGCAGCGGGCAGAAAATCATCGAAATAGATGTGCGGATAGGGTGTGTTCGCCTTGTATTCCCCCGCTTTATGCTGAGATAACGCCTGCAGCTTGTGGGCAAACGAATCGCTCAGCAATTGGTCCATCACCCGCGGTTCGTTCACTGGAACGTTATCGGGGGCGTCGACCCGAAACAATTCTCTAACTGATGCGGGCATCGTTCGCTCCGTTGAGGGTTTCTTGTTTGAAACCTATTGTCGTTGGGGATACATGTCAAGAAGGTGCGGGTTGCCCCTGTTGGCACAGAGGTTCCGTGGCCTGGAGGGGGCGAGAAGGTGTTTCTCCCCCTGGCACTGTGGAGTTGTAAACTATAGTGGAGGAATTTATGGCCGAGCTGGAACGCAGGAAGTCGGTAACCGTCAAGATAGGCAACGTGCGCGTGGGCTCCTCCGCGCCGGTGGTGGTGCAGTCCATGACCAACACCGACACCGCCGATGTGCAGGGCACCATTCAGCAGGTAGCGGCTCTGGCCAATGCAGGGTCTGAGCTGGTCCGCGTGACGGTCAACAACGATGCTGCCGCGGCCGCTGTGCCGGCGATCGTCGACGGATTGGCGAAACTGGGCATCGAGGTCCCGATCGTAGGAGACTTCCATTACAACGGACACCTGCTTCTGAAGAAGTATCCCGAGTGTGCGCGCGCCCTGGCCAAGTACCGCATCAATCCGGGGAACGTTTCGATCGGTCGCAAAGACGATGACAATTTTCGGACCATGGTGGAGTGCGCCGTCGAAAACCAGAAGCCGGTACGCATCGGCGTGAACTGGGGTTCGCTCGACCAGGCCCTGCTCACCAGGATGATGGATGAGAACTCAAAAAAGGCCCAACCGGCCGCAGCACGGGATGTGATGATCGAGGCCATGCTGGTGAGCGCGATCGACTCAGCGCGCGCGGCCGAGCGCTACGGACTGCGCCGCGACCAGATCATTCTCAGCGCCAAAGTGAGCGGCGTGCGCGACCTGATCGAAGTGTATGCGCTGATGGCCGCGCGCTGCGACTATGCGTTGCACCTGGGTCTGACCGAAGCTGGAATGAGCATGAAAGGCATCGTGGCCTCCACAGCCGGCCTGGCTCCTCTGTTGCTCAAAGGCATTGGCGATACGATTCGCGTTTCCCTCACGCCCAAGCCCAACGGCGACCGGACGGAAGAAGTGCAGGTAGCGCAACAGATTCTGCAGTCGCTGGGCATCCGCAGTTTCGCGCCCCAGGTAACCGCCTGCCCCGGGTGTGGACGCACCAGCAGCACTTATTTTCAGGAACTGACGCAGGATATTCAGGCCTATGTGCGCGACAGCATGCCCGTGTGGCGGCAGCATTACCCAGGAGTCGAGGAGCTGAAGCTCGCTGTTATGGGTTGCGTCGTGAATGGACCCGGCGAGTCCAAGCATGCCAACATCGGCATTTCCCTGCCCGGCACCTTTGAAGATCCCAAGGCCCCCGTCTATGTGGACGGCCGGTTGATGACGACCCTGCGCGGCGACGACATCGTGAACGACTTCAAGAAGATCCTCGATGGATACGTAGCCGCCCGCTACGGTTCGGGATCGCGCGAAGAGCAGTTGATCGAAGTACGCTAACAGATCAGAGGGTTGCGACAGCCCCGTAGCGGCAGCCGGGTGCCCCATATCTCGCTTTTTTTGCGAGATGTGGGGGGCGGCCGTTGGCCGCCCTATTAAACCCCAAGAAAAATGCCGGAAGCAGAACGACGAATCTCGTAGTTCGCGTAGACTCCGGTTCCAATGCAACCAAAAACGGGAACCCCGTCGCAGCGAGCAACCCCGTCGCAGCGAGCAACCCCGTCGCAGCGAGCAACCCCGTCGCAGCGAGCAACCCCGTCGCAGCGAGCAACCTCGCCGCAGCGAGCAACCTCGCCGCAGCGAGCATTGCCGAACGTCCCGAAAGGACGGCTGAATCTTTCGGAGGGTTCGGTTGCGGTTCAAAAATAGGTTTGCCTACTTCCCGCATTTGGCGCAAAAACGCGCCAGACATGGGCACCCGAATTATGGCAGCCGCCAGGTGCTCAGTCAGTCCTTTGATTCATCGAGCGCCTCAGGTCTCCCAAGCTGTAAAAGGTTCCCCTCCAGGTAACTCCGCCATGCCATAGTGTGGTCAACATCGACCTCAGCAGCGCGTAGAGCAGCAACACACTGGCGAGCGGATACAACGGCATCTGTGCGGCGGAATAGTGATGATATCTGCCGGTCCATTGGTAGGCCAGCAGCAGAGCCAGAAGCAGCACAAGCCATGGCCAGAGGAACGCAGTCCCAGCCAGGCAGGCAAGGATAGGAAGCAGCGTAAACACGGCAAGACAGCCGGCGAAAAGGAACAGCAGCTCGGGACGGAAGCGGAAGAGCGCAAACAAGTTTTTCGTTAGGTTTTCCACAACTCCAAGCGCCCCTCGCGCCCAACGCACCCGTACCAGGTCGAGCCCCAAAGCGGCACGTTGAGCGAATCCGGCGTCTTTGACACGCCGGCCAAGAGTCAGGTCTTCGAGCACCTCCATGCGGAGTGCTTCCCATCCGCCCACCGCCTCATAGGCCTCACGGCGGATCATATTGAAGGCGCCCACACCGATGGCATCTCGCCGGGCCTTCGGGTCGGGCACGCGCCAGAGGCGTACCGCCCAAAGAGACATCACCTGCAGATACCCGACCATCATCCGTTCACCCCAGGTATTCAGCACGACCGTGGGCAACAGGACCATGTGGTCGGCCCGGCTCCATTCGGCGTAGTCCAGCGCCCGGCGCAGCGCATCCGGTCGAAAGAGAACATCCGCATCGGTAAAGAGCAGCCAATCGCCCGTGGCTCGTTTAGCCGCGAGCGCCATAGCATGAGTCTTGCCTAGCCAGCCCGGGGGCAACTCGTGCACATGCAGAATCTGGAGGGTGACTTCCGCCGCGGCCGGCTCTCGTTTGAGCTCAGCCAATACTTCGTCCATCACTTGGCCGGTAGCGTCGATAGAACGATCGTTGACCGCAAGGATCTCGAGCGCCACCCCGCGCGACGCAACCAGCGAGCGCAGCGTAGCAGCGATGTCCGACGCTTCATTTCGTGCCGGAACGATAACACTCAAACGAGCCGGAACCTGGGCCGGATCCTCATAGCGGGTGCGTAACAAATCGGGCACCCCCGGCAACGCACGTCGCCAGGCGAGCACGCGCAACAGCCACGCCAGCGCAATGATCCAATCGACCGCCTGCAGAATACGAAGAATCAAGGGCATTGTTTGTAGTATGCGACGGCGCATCCCCAGCGAGCCTTGACGGGACGCAAATGAGCAACTGGTAAACATTTGACTCAACGGCGGAAGGCAACGCGTCTTATATACTGACTTCCGGGCGCGAATGAATGTCAGATGAACGTCGAAAGACAACTAGTAGTAGTGCGCTCTGGATAGCCGTCGGTATTACTCTCCTTTTCATCTTCTTCTCCGTCCGCTGGCTAACGCGCGAGAAATTGCCAATACGTGTGGCCGAGAGCCAGCTCCAGGACCTGGTCAAGACGACCCCCGCCAGCGGCCGGGTTGAGCCGCAGCATGTTTTCGAGGCCCATGCCCCGGGCGCGTCCATCGTGAAAGCTGTGTACGTTCATGTGGGCGAAACGGTGCGTGCCGGTCAACTGCTGGTTTCTCTCGATGACGCCGACGCTCGGGCCAAACTCGCGGCATCGACTGCGGCGCTGCGCACTGCCCAGACGGCTTACCAAAGCGTTCTGAGCGGCGGCAACCATCAGCAGCAGCTTACCCTTGCCGGCAACCTGGCCAAAGCGCGGATCGAAAACGATCAGGCGGCCAAAGAACTCGACGTGGTCGAGCAACTGGCAGCTAAAGGTGCTGCTTCGCCCAGCGAAGTAGCGCAGGCGCAGGGGAGAGTGAATCTCGCCAAGGCTGGGCTGCATTCTCTTGAGGAACAAGAGAGCAAGCCGTACGCTGCGCTCGATCTTGACCAGGCCAAAGCCGGCGTGGCCGAAGCCCAGGCAGCCTGCGCCGCAGCCGTCCAGGTCATTGCCCAGTCGAATGTGCGGGCTCCCTTTGCCGGAACGATCTATTCCCTTCCGGTCGCGCAATACGCATACATAGAACCCGGCGCCGAAATTCTGCAAGCGGCCGACCTGACCAAGCTGCAGGTGCGCGCTTATTTTGACGAGCCAGAGATCGGGGACCTGCAAATCGACAACCCTGTCGCCATTGTCTGGGATGCCAAACCCGATTTGAAGTTCCATGGACACATCACTCGCCTGCCCTCCACGGTCATCACCTCCGGAACGCGCAATGTCGGCGAAGTGCTGGTCAGCATTGAAGATCCTGACAGAGTATTATTGCCCGACATCCATGTTGTGGTGACGGTTACGGTGCACGCGGTTAAGGATGCGCTCACCGTTCCTCGCGAGGCGCTGCATGTCGAGGGTGGAAAGAATTACGTTTACGTGGTGTCTGGCGAATCGCTGCGGCGCGTAGCGGTGCAGGTGGGCGCTATCAATCTCACCATGGTGCAGATCACCGGCGGCCTCAAGGAGCACACGGTGGTTGCGCTGGGTACAACCAATGGAACACCGCTTTCCGAAGGCGCTCCCATTCGCGTCGTCAATTAGGTCCGCGACGCGCACCATGCACATTACGAAATTTCGAGGCTCGACGATATCGGTGAAGGGCGTCTGCCAGTTCGTGTTGCTCGGCGTGTTTGCCCTGCTTGCGCAATCCGCCGCGCATGGCCAAATATCGTTCTATACCGCGGTCGATCTGGCCTTGCGTAACAGCACCCAGGTGCGCATGAGCGCAGCCGATGTGCAGCACGCCGAAGCGGCGGTGATGGAAAGCGTGGATGCCTACAAGCCCAGCTTTTCCGTCGGCTCAAGCCTGGGGTATTCGTATGGATTCCCCGTAGGTCAGCCTTCCGTCTACGCGGTAAACGCCCAGTCGCTGGCCTACTCGTTTTCTCAACCGGACTACATTCGCTCGGCGCGGGCGGCCCTGCTGGCCGCGCAACTCCAGTTGAAAGACACCCGCCAGCAGGTGATTCTCGATGCATCGCTCGATTATGTAGAGTTGACTACGGTCAACCAGCAGATCGCGGCGCTCGATCAGGAAACGGAATTCGTCCGCCGATTGGTTGAGATTGAGACCGAGCGAGTCGATGCCGGGCTCGATACCAAAGTTGAGCTGACGCAGGCCCGCCTTACCGATGCGCAAATCGCGTTGCGGCGGCTGCACCTGTTGGATCAAGCGGAACTGGTGCAGGCACGCCTCGCGCACCTGACTGGACTGAACCCGGCAGACATCGTCTCTGAGCCGCAGAGTATTCCCGGCGCGCCAGACCTCGCGCAGCAGGCCGGCATTGAGGGCCTGGCGAGGGATAACAACTATGGCGTAAAGGCTGCTTATGCCTCGGCCAAATCAAAGAGGTACACCGCCTTCGGCGACGCGCGGCAGAACAATCGGCCGGTGTTGGCCTTCGGGCTGGAGTACAACCGTTACGCCAAATTCAATAACTACGACCTGTACTATTTGCGCTTTCAGCACAACAACTTCAATGTCGGCGTTCAGATCACCATCCCGCTTTTCGATGCGACCCGCAACGCCAGGGCAAAGGGTTCCGGCGCAGCGGCTGCCAGCGCAACGGCGCAGGCCGACCAGATGCGCAACCAGGCGGCGGAACAGACGCTTCGGCTGGAGAAAAGTGTCTTGGAGCTATCGGCACAGGAAAAAGTAGCGGAATTGCAGAATGAGCTGGCCCAGGATCAGCTCGACACGTTCACCACCCAGTTGCAATCAGGAAGTGGAGGCGCCGGGGCGCCCTTGCCTAAAGATCAGCAGGCAGCCCGGATCGCTGAGCGCAACCGATATGTCGACATCCTGGAAACTCGTTACCAGCTCATGCAAGCCCGACTTTCTCTTCTGCGGTCCGCTGGCGGCATCGAAGAATGGGCCAAAGCAGCCCCTGTAGCGCCTCGGCCCTAGCCGGGAGTGCCACCACCCATTTCGGCTAGTCCACCCAAACCCGGGTGGCCCATTCAAGCCCGCGTTTGGCTTGAGTGGGGTTAAGTTGCCGCCGGCTCCACAGTTTTGGAGCAAGCACTGCATTCTGGGGGGCGCGAGACAGCTAAGCGAACGGTCCTTCGCGAGTATTTCCTGAGCTATTGAACCCTCGTGACGTCGGCCGCCATCCAAGTTCAAGGGTGCTCTCTTAGGCATCCCGTATCCACCTCCGGCAACCCCGGTGCTGGTAGACTGTAAGTTAAGCCTATGCCGCTAAAAACGTTACTGTTAAACCCCCCATCTTTTGAGAACTTCGACGGCGGCGCCAGCTCCCGTTGGCCCGCTACGCGTGAGATCGAATCCTACTGGTACCCCGTGTGGCTCGCTTATCCTGCCGGGATGCTTGAGGGCTCCCGGATGCTCGATGCGCCGCCGCACCACATCTCTGCCAACGAAGTCATTGAGATCTGCAAGAGCTATGAATTTCTGGTTCTGTTCACCAGTACACCCGGCTGGACCGGCGACCAGAAACTAGCGGAAGCTATCAAGCGCGCCAACCCCGCCATCAAAATCACCTTCGTCGGCCCCCCGGTCACCACTTCCCCTGACAAGGCTCTGAACGAATGTACGGTGATCGACTTCGTGTGCCGTCGTGAGTTTGACTTCTCGGTGGTGGAGTTTGCCAACGGAAAGCCCCTCCATGAGATTCTCGGCATCAGCTACCTCAGCAACGGGGTCGTGATGCACAATCCCGACCGCCCTCAGGTCGACAACCTGGACCAGATGCCCTGGGTAACCGATGTGTACAAGCGCGACATCGACGTGACGCGCTACAACGTGCCGTTCCTGCTGTATCCGTACGTATCGCTGTACTCCACCCGCGGATGCCCGGCGCAATGCACCTTCTGCCTCTGGCCGCAGACGCTCAGCGGACACGCCTGGCGCAAGCGGTCGACCGACGATGTTGCGGCAGAAATGGCGCACGCGAAAGAATTGTTCCCCGATGTGAAGGAATTCTTCTTCGACGACGACACCTTCAACATTCAGAAAGCTCGGACGGTCGAACTCTGCGCAAAGCTCAAGCCATTGAAGCTGACTTGGTCCTGCACGTCGCGCGTAACGACCGACCGGGAAACGCTGAAGGCCATGCGCGAGGCGGGTTGCCGCCTGCTGATCGTCGGCTTTGAATCGGGCGATCCCCAGATTCTGAAGAACATCAAAAAAGGCGCCACCGTGGAGCGTGCGCGTGATTTCGCGCGCGATTGCCACGAATTAGGCCTGACCATTCACGGCGACTTTATCCTCGGCCTGCCGGGTGAGACCAAAGAGTCGATCCGCAACACGATCAACTTCGCCAAGTCTCTCGACGTGGAAACCATTCAGGTCTCCATTGCTCATGCCTACCCTGGCACCGAATTCTACGATTTCGCGGCAGAGAACGGTTTCATCATCAACAACGGAGCCATGGTCGATGAGGGTGGCCACCAGCTGGCCCACATCCAATATCCCGGCCTGCCCGCGGATTACGTGCTCGAGATGGTTCACCGGTTCTACGACGAGTACTACTTTCGTCCCAAGGCAGCCTGGCGCATCGTTAGCAAGGCTGTCGTCAACCGCGATATAAAGCGCCTCTACGTGGAAGCGAAGTCGTTCATGAAGCTGCGCGCACAACGCAACAAGGTGGTGGCCGAAACCAGGCAGAAGGCCGCCAAGGCTCCCGCACCCGCGGTCAACGCGGGAACGTAATCTACCCGAACCAGCGGCCAGGGAGGCAACATGCGGATCCAACATACGGATCCTTGGCCGCTGGTTCGGTTTTTCTTTTCATGACGACTTCGCTTAATCCATCCACCATGACCATCGGGAGATACCTCGTTCTCGCGGTGATGGCTCTCACTTCGGCGTTCGGCGATACGTCGCTGGCCATTGGAATGAAGCAGCTCGGACCGGTCTCTTTGGCGCATCCCGCGGCGCTGCTTTCTGCCCTGCACACGCCCTGGGTGTTAAGCGGCATACTCCTGTTGCTTGGCTTCTTCGCCTCTTATCTCTCTGCTCTCTCCTGGGCTGATTTGACCTTTGTGTTGCCTGCCACCTCTCTCGCGTACGTCGCCGTGGCGTTTCTCTCCCGCTTCTGGCTGCACGAGCAGATCTCACTTGCCCGCTGGCTTGGAATCGCTCTGATTACCGCGGGTGTTGGGTTCGTAACCCAGGGACCGGCGTATACACCGCGAGGCGCTGCGGATCATTCACTCCCCGCATCCCTCTCCGATGCCCTTCCCACTTCCCTACCCCCTTCACTCGACGGAGCTACCCGGCGATGAATATGAATTCGGGCCTGATGGTTGCGGGCATGATCGGCGCCATTGTGCTGACCGCCACGGTGGGCGATGTGTTCATTGCCTCGGCCATGCGTGGCGTTGGGGATTTGGACGAGGTCAAGGCGAAGCATGGCCTGAAAGGCGCCATCAAAGCAGTGGTCAGTGATACCCGTTTCCTGGCCGGAGCCTCATGCATGGCGCTCAGCTTTTTTTCGCTGCTCTTCGCGCTCAGCCACGCCGACGTCAGCCTCATCGCTCCCGCTGCCGGATCCCTTACCTTCGTAAGCAATGCTGTGGCCGCAAAGTGGTTTCTGCACGAAAATGTCGATCGCCGCCGCTGGCTGGCCGCAGTGTTCGTCTGCTGCGGCGTGGCTCTGCTCAAGCAGTAAGCGCAAAACTGGCACGCTTCGACGCTCTAAGGGCCCCGCGTGAACACATCCACATGGGAGTGCCTGCCCCAGCGGGCGCAGAAGCAGAGGATGCCGGGATCTGTTAGTCTGACGACCATTGCAAGGACAATTTAGACAATGATCAAATTCCAAGGGCGCAGAGCATGGCAGATGGAAACATCAGAGCTCCGCGTCACTATTCTCGAGTGTGGTGGGCACGTCGCTGAGATCGTCTACAAGCCGGCCGGCGAAACAAACCCTCTGTGGATTCAGAATCGCCCAACCATCGATTCAGACCAGTTTGACAAAGCGACTCATGGCGCTATCTACGGCACTGACTCGGAAGCAAAACTGATTAGCGGGCTCTTGGGCCATAACCTTTGCTTCCCTTTCTGGGGAGCCCCCACCGCATCAGAAGAAGCCGCCGGCATGACCTTCCACGGTGAGACCAACATCCGCCGGTGGGAGGCGGAGGAGAGCAGCACAAAAAGTCTGCAGCTTGGCGTGACGCTGCCCGAGTCTGCCATTCATTTTGCGCGCACCGTGAGCTGCGACGGACAAGTGATTCATTTCTCTGAGACCGCGCGCAACCTGAGCGCATGGGATCGCCCTGTCGGCTGGTGCGAGCATGTGACGTTTGGTCCGCCCTTTCTGGTAGCCGGAGAAACCGGATTCGCCTCCAACCTCACGCGCGGCTTTGTGACCATCGATCCGAAGGAAAGCGAAGTCAACTGGCCACACGGCATGGGCGACGGACCGCATACGCTTACGGGCTTCCGTGCGGATGAGGGGCCTGACCTGGTGAACAGCTTCCTTATTGATCTCGAAAGCGAACATGGTTATCTCGTCGCGTGGAACCCGCGTCTTCGCCTGTTGATCGGCTATGTGTTTGCGCGCCGGCAATTTCCCTGGATGAACGTGTGGGAAAGCCGAAACGAGGAACGGCACACGCGAGGGATGGAGTTCAGCAACACTCCACTCGAAGGGAGCCTGAAGAACTACGCAAAACGCCAGCAGATCTGGGGCGTTCCAGCTTATGAATGGCTTGATGCCAAATCAGAGCTGACCAAAAGCTACTCGGTGTTCCTGTCGGTTATCCCGGAAGACTACCGCGGGGTGTCAGAGCTGACAATCGCCGGCGGCAAACTCAATATTGCCGAGAAGAGCGCCGGCCGGACGATCACGATCGATTGGTCTCCCGAGGCACGGTAGCTAGCGCTAACTGACGAAGGCGCGGGCTTCACAGCCTGCGGCGAAGCTGTTCGCTGCGGCGAAGCTGTTCGCTGCGGCGAAGCTGTTCGCTGCGGCGAAGCTGTTCGCTGTGGCGAAGCTGTCGTGCCCACGTCGCGTTCTCTTGAGTGAGCTTTACCGCCTGCGAAGAACTCTCGACTCAATGATTTTGCGCCGCGATCGCGTTAGGTAGGACACGGGCTTTACAGGATGCGGAAAAACCCACTTCTTTGAAGGGTACGGGCTTCAGCCCGTACGTGACTCTTTTGTAATGAGTCCGGCTTTAGCCGCTGGGGGAGCGATTTCTCGCTTACGAAGACTTTTTCCGCAGTCTGTTTAGCCCGTGCCACTTAAACCAATACACACCATGGCCAACCTCGCCGCAGCGAGCATTAGTCCGCGTGAAAACGAAGTCCAAAGCCCAAACTGAATTGTCATCTCGACCGAAGTGGAGAGATCTGCGGTTCTCTTTCGGCCAACCCTCAAAACCTTCGAAGGGTACGGCCCGCCTCGCCGCAGCCAGCCCAACCGTACCCTTCGTAAAGCACTACGACTTAGGCTTGTAGGCCACGCAGTCGATCTCGACCTTCATCCCGGCAGCCACCATGCCTGTCGCCACCGTAGTGCGGGCGGGCTTGGCTGAGCCAAAAAACTCCGCATACACCTCATTCATTGCGGCAAAATCTTCGGCGCGAAGCAGAAATACGGAGCACTTCACCACATCTTCCAGGTCGGCGCCGCAACTGCGAAGAATCGTCTGCAGATGCTGCAATACGAGCCTGGTTTGCTCCTGCACACTGGCTTCCGACTGCATAACGCCGGTTGCGGCATCTACCGGACCATGACCGGAGACATACACAAAATCCCCTGCACGCACTGCGGTGGAATAAGGACCTCCTGGTTTCGGCGCACCGGCCACTTGTAAGCGTTCCAACATGACGTTCTCCCTTGATTGAAAAATGATTCGATAGATTGCGCGATCGCAATCCTCTGCGGCCGGCCGGAGGCCGTTACAATAAGCCACCAGCCTTCTCAGACGTTTGTTTTCAACATAGCAGATCAGCGGGACACGGGCGAACCGGTGCTGCCCTTCTCGTAGGAATGCGCTGTCACCCACAGAGAAAAAGTTCTGATCTGCGATAAGGGGAGACACATGCGCTGCGAGGTGCTGAAATAAAGGGTACGGCTGTTTCTGCTGTCTTTCCTGAGGTGACATGGTTTCGCGACACAGACGTGATTTTCTTAAGCTATGTGCTGCCTCCGTGCCGGCTCTCTTGCTCTCAAGTGGGATCGATGCGGACGAGACCAGGGGTGGGACCATTGCGACGACCCCCTATCGTTCGCCCGCCAGGATCGATAAGTTCATTGACAAGCTGCCGATTCTCAGGCGAATGGCGACGCACGGCAATCACAAGGACCGGGACGAATACCACATCCGCATGCTCGAGTTTCAGCGGCCAATGCACTCGCAGCTTCCACCCACCAGGCTTTGGGGATATGAGGGCCAATATCCCGGCCCAACGATTGAAGCTACGCGCGACAGGACGGTGGCCGTCCAATGGGAAAACCAGCTCCCCGCGAAACACATCTTCGCCATCGATCCGCGCGTGCACGGCGCCATGTCTCCGGCGCCTGCCGTAAGAACTGTGCCCCATCTGCACGGCTCACGGACTCAATCGATCAGCGATGGGTTGCCCGAGAAGTGGTTCACGCCAGGTAATTCCGTCCTCTACACCTATCCGAACAATCAGCTCGCGGCAACCCTCTGGTACCACGACCATGCGGTGGGAATCACGCGCCTAAATGTCTATGCGGGACTGTCTGGATTTTTTCTGCTGCGCGATGAACAAGAGCGGAGCATGAACCTGCCTGCGGGCGATTACGAAATTCCCCTACTGCTGCAGGATCGAACGCTGGACGATGCGGGTCAGCTTGTCTATGCGCCGACGCACGACGACGGAGTCGAACTCCCTCCGGGCGTCTGGGGTCCGGAGTTTTTTGGCGACCTGCCGGTGGTGAACGGCGCAATCTATCCGTATCTGGATGTTGAGCCTCGCAGCTATCGCGTGCGTTTGTTGAATGGCTGCAACTCACGCTTTCTGCACCTCTCGCTCAATTTGGCGAAAGGTCCCACTGACATACCGAATCTGCTGACGTTTCACCAGATTGGGAGCGACGGCGGCTTTCTCCCCAAACCAGTCCCCCTCAACGGATTCCTGCTGGGGCCGGCGGAGCGCGTCGATTTCATCGTCGACTTCACCGGACATGAGGGCAAGACCGTCACCCTTTCCAATAACGCCCCCGTTCCCTTCCCCGGCTGGGATATGAGCACCGTAATGCACGAACCGCTGTACGAGTTCATGCAGTTCCGCGTAACGCGGCCGCTTGCAGCGACGAACAAATTCTTCAGCCTGCCGTCATCCATTCCGTTCACCGTTCCATTCACAAGGATCGATGAAAGCCTGGCGGTCATCACACGCGATTTTATTTTGTCGGAAGAACAGGACGCTCAGGGTCACTCCCTGGGAGTGCGCATTAACGGCAAGGGATACGATGACCCCGTGACCGAGTTTGTGAAATTAGGATCGGTTGAAAAATGGCGATTCATCAATACGACAGAGGATGCTCATCCCATGCACGTACACCTGGTACAGTTTCAGGTGCTCCATCGCCAGGGATTCAATGCGCTCACATTTCGTAGCAGTGGCAAGCTCGAATTCCAGGGAGCTCCGCGCCCACCCCAACCGAACGAGGCCGGCTGGAAAGACACCGCGATTGTGAACCCGAGAGACGTGCTCACGATCATTGCCCGTTTCGAGGGCTACACCGGCCGCTACGTCATGCACTGCCACATGCTGGAACACGAAGACAATGACATGATGCGGCCGTTCGAGGTCGTCCCTCAGGACGCGGAAACTCCCGCTTCTAAGACGTAGTCTGCATTTCTCACACGGTTGAGAACCATAGAGAAACGCGGCTCGATATCGCTCGCCGAAGGAGTGCAACAAACCTGCGGGTGCCCCATCCTTCGCGCTCTTTGCGAAGGGTGGGATACCACGACCGTGTGCGTTGAATTTTGTACGTTGAGAGTTGTGGCCAGGGCACCCTTGCCAGAAAAGAATCATAGAGGATCGGGCACCCGTAATCCCACCCGGCAGCAAAAGTCAGTCTCGACTGACTTGTCCTCTCGCCTGCCCCGGCCTGCCGTGGGACCGAAGCGTCAGCGACCTGTCCCCGCTTGCCGCGGAAGTGGAGAGATCTGCGGTTTTACTTGCCTTCGTCTTACCAAACACTGGGTGGCGCATTCAAGCCTTCTGTTGGTTTGAGTGGGGTTACCGCCGCGGCCCGTGGTATCGGATTCGTGGCCTCACCGACTGCATCCACAGATAGATGGTGGCAAGCCTCTTACCAGAAAAGAGGCTTGCCAAGCGATATCCGTCGCACCCCCTGCTTACTTCAGGTTCGCAGCAGTGCAGGGGTTGTAGCCGAGCGAAATAACCGTAACCGGCGCCGGTGGCGTAGGCGGTGTGGCCCAGGGCACGTTGTTGAAGTCGAAGAAGTCCAGCAAATTGGGCTGGGCAGCATCGCGCTTGGTCAGGTAGTTCTGATCTCCGATGAAGCGGTCTTCCACGAACTTGAGAATGGCCGTGTGGTCCATCGGAATGTTCGATACGTAGTGCTTCCGGGTGAACGGCGAGACGATCATGTTCGGTATGCGGAAGCCCAACTGTGCGGCGAACCCCTTCACGGAAGGCGCATCGCCGGAATTGTCTCCAGGCCACCCCGAACGAACGTCGCAATGCACGGTTGCTATTCCCAGGGGCGCAGGGCAAGGGAAATAGCTATCGGCGTTTACCGCAATGCTGGAGATATCCGGAATGGTTCCCAGTGACTTGTCGGTGTTCTCATTGGAGTGGCCGGGCACGGGTGGCACGTGCTCGTATGGGCCACCGCCTTCGTCATAGCCCAGGAAGAAGACTGAGTCATTCCAGGACTTGCTCGCCATGAACGCGTTCATAATTCCTGCTACCTGATACTGACCGGTGAGCACGGATTGGCCGGATCCGGGGTGCTCGTCATTATTGGCATAGCCGGCTTCGATAAAGGCAAACTGCGGCAGCGTTCCGTTGGTTAGGTCGCTGAAGTACTGGGTGAGCGGAGCAATGTGATTCGTATCGATGCAGAACGAATTTGCAGTATCGCCCACTACGCTCGATCCCTGCGTGGTACCGGTGCAGGGAGTCTGGGCGGTGTTCTCATGGAGAAAGTTAAGCGAGTACGACAACGTGGAGAAATCAGTCGCCGGATAGAACGCATTCTGGCCCTTGATGCAGTCGTCACCGTTGAGGCAGAACCCGATGCTGACGGTGTAATAGATCTTCCACGACACGTTCGCCTTATCGAGTTTGGCGAAGATCGTCGGGATGGCAAGCTGTCCGGTTTTGTCTTCGTTGCCCGGATCGAGCACCAGGCCTTGGGTTGTGCCGCCGGTGAAGGTCGCAATGCGGTTCGAGATGCTCTTGCTCGATACGGGTGAGAACCACCGGTTCGACAAGGCGAACTGCGACGCCATGTAGTAGTAGTAGTTCAAAAAGCCTTCATCGTAATAGCCCATCACACGCTGGCCTGTCAGATCGGTGAAGTTGCCCGAGCAACCAGACCCCGGCTGAGCGCAGCTCGTAGCATAACCTTCACCGTTGTGTACGAAGCCATCGAGCTTGATCGGCCGCGAGGTGAGAAAGTCATAGCGATTGACGTCTCCGTAGCTTGAGAGCCAGTCGGAGCTTTCATCGTCCACGCAAGTGCTGGCCAGCTTGAAGAGCGAGAAGGAATCGCCTGCGTCATCCTCGTTCTTGATGGTCGTCAGCTTGTCGTCAATACCGTCGACAGTGTATGTATTGCCGTCGTCGCCAACGTTGAAGTTGTTGGCCACGCGATAAGGGTTCAGCATACCGAAATAATTATCGAAGGTATGGTTTTCCTGCATCATGAAGATGACGTGGTTGACCGACTGCACAGTCTTACTGGGGTTAACCGTCACAGTGGCCGTTGCCGAGGCGCTGGCGCCTGCGCCGCTGGCCGTGGCCGTGGCCGTGTAGGTGGTGTTAGCCGTCGGACTTACGGACTGTGTTCCGCCGGTTGCTGCCAGCGTATAGCTGCTGGTGTCGGCGCCAATCACGGTTACGCCCGTAGCGTTGGTCGCGGTAACGGTCAAGGTTGACGAGCTACCAGAAAAGATCGTCGCCGGGTTGGCCGTGATGGTCACCGTCGCTGCCGGCGCAGTCACGGTAACCGTAGCTGTGGCCGAGGCGTTGCCGCCGCCCTGTCCGGTGACCGTAACGGTGTACGTCGTGGTGGCCTTGGGACTCACCACCTGCGTACCGCCGGCGGCGGGCAGCGTGTAGCTGCTGCTGTCTGAGCCGGTGATCGTTACGCCCGTGGCGTTCGCGGCCACAACGGTCAATGTGGAGGAGCCACCCGTCGTGATCGAAGTGGGATTGGCGCTGATCGTCACCATAGGCACAGGAGGGCCAGCCGGGATCACCGTCACGGTAGCGGTCGCGGTGGTGTTTCCGCCGGCTCCGGTCGCAGTGGCCGTGTAGGTCGTGGTCGCAGCCGGGTTCACGGATTTTGTGCCGCCGGTCGCCGCCAGGTCGTACGAGCTGCTGTCTGTACCCGTCACCGTCACTCCGGTCGCGTTGGTCGCTGCCACCGTCAAGGTAGACGCGCTGCCCGCGGAGATGCTGGCCGGGTTGGCGCTGATCGTCACCGTGGGCGCCGGCGAAGAGACCGCCGTCACCGTGACCGCGGCCGTCGCCATTGCCTTACCGCCGGTCCCAGTCGCTGTCGCGGTGTAAGTGGTCGTCTTGGCTGGACTGACTGACTGCGTGCCGCCGCTGGCCTGCAGCGTGTAGCTGCTGCTATCGCTGCCGGTGATGGTCACAGTGGTCGCATTGGTGGCCACGACCGTCAGGGTCGATGATCCGCCCGCGGTGATGGACGTGGGACTGGCGGCAATCGTCACCGTCGGCGCGGGTGGGGGCGTCGCGCCAGAGACCGTAATGGTCATGGTGGCCGTGCTGCTGCCTTGCGAGCCGGTCGCCGTGGCCGTGTAGCTCGTGGTTTTGGCTGGGCTGACAGTTTGCGTGCCGCCGGTATTTGACAGGTTGAAGCTGCTGCCGTCGGTGCCGCTGACCATGACCGACGTGGCATTGGTGGCCGTCACTGTGAGCGTGGCTGAACTGCCTGCCGTGATCGTGCTCGGGCTGGCCGCAATATTCACCACCGGCGCGGGCGGGTTCACAAAGTGAGCGCCACCGCAACCGCTCAATAGGAGCGACAAGGCCGAAATCGTGGCCATAGAAGGAAATGTCTGTAGAAGCCGCCGGACGATACGCACCTGGATCATGGTGGATCCCCTCCTGATTGCACGATCGCTCCGATCCTTCGGAGCAAAATCGTGATTTGGAAAATGGGGAGCAGTAGCACTAACCGGATAACAGCTCTATTTCATTCCCAGTTAGTGTGAGTCGCCGGAGCGGGGGTCTCACGTTCAGAACTCAATCTGTACTCATGCAGTCTACTATTGCCTCGGAGAATTCCGGAGGATTTCGACAGCAGGTTTCCTTTATTTTCCAGATCGCCCTACTTCAGGTCGCCAATTCAGTCTCAGGCAAAAACCTTCTTGATCTGACGGGAAGAACTACGGCGGCCAGGATGGAAGCACTCACGATTCATCCGGCAAAGTCCAGATAAAGAAGAACTTATAAGATCTCTTCCTCGGCGCCGTTCCAGCTAAATTCGCCCTATACCGAGGCTAAGCCCATATCTCGCCCCTGTTGAGCTAGAGCAGAACCAGCACAACTGTACCCAGCGGCAAGAACTCTTGACTGGATTTTTTATCGAGAAAAATCTCACGTCCTCGATGTCGACCGGGTACACCTATGCTGGTTCTGCTCCAAATGAGCGATAACGCGGACCTTAGTCCTTTGCATGAATAGATTCAAACCATCTCATGGAAGGAGATCGAAAGATAAGGACCAGGCTCGACAGGCTTTCCCTGAGAGGTAAGGATTTTGTCTACATCTCTAATCGGCCGGGAGGAGACGAACGGCGAGGCTGCTCGCTGCGGCGAGGCTGCTCGCTGCGGCGAGGCTGTGTTGTGCGGTAGCCGGGGAGTGCAACAAACCTGCGGGTGCCCCATCCTTCGCTTTTTTGCGAAGGGTGGGATACCGCGACCGTAGGTCTGGAGCTTTGTGGCTTCCCATCCTCGCCGGGAAAGCACCGTCGAAGCTTTAGCGGGAGAATAGAAAACGGCCGAACAAGCGTCGTCCGCGGAGGCCGTGTTTTTTCTCGAGAGCGCGCTTGCTGCGATTAAGTTCGAACCAGCGGAGGTATTCGCGGATGACGCTGCTCATGGTCATCTTCTGGCCGGCGACGAAGTTCTGCTCGGCCATCTCACGCTGCAACGCTTCTGATTCCAGGATCGTAGTCAGTTGGCGCGCCAGATCGGCTGCGTCGCCGATTTTGTAGAAGCGGACCGACATCTCTTCTTCCACCGCCATGTCGCGGAAGTCGTTGATATCGGCACAGACGATCGGATTGCCGTATTCACACGCCTGGTGTGCTGGACCGCTCGAGCCGGTTGCCGAGTCATAGGGAATCACCACCACCGAGGTGGTCGAGAACAACTCGGGGATATCCTCTTCCGCTACGTAGCCGCGGAACTCAATGGGTAGATGTGGCGGCTGCGCTTCGCGGATCGATTCCCAGTAGCCAGCCTTGGTGTGGTGATTGGCTCCGGCCACAATCAGCCGGCAGTTCGGTATTTTCTCGAGCACCATGGGGAAGGCTTCCATTAAAGTTTCCAGGCGCTTGTACGTGCCCCAGTGGCCGATGGCCAACAGGCGATGCTCGGGATTGCCGCGCTTGCTGAAGTCCGGTGGCGTCGGCGCAGCCGCGAAGGTTCCGTGCCGGCCAAGCAGCACGTTGCGCCCCGCGTATTTGTTCTCGAGCGTCTGCTGATAAGCAGGCAGCAAGACAGAAATGGAACTGGCCTGAAGCAAGGTGCGCGTGGTGACATCGGTGCCCAGGCGTAGCAGCTTTTCTTTTCGCCGGCTTACTCCTGCGGCGGCGAAGTCGACATGCTCGATCAGGTGATGCAGGGTGATGTGCGTGAAGTAGCCCGAAAGTCTTGCCAACATCGGCGCAGAAAGACCAGCAAAGGCAGCGACTGGATTTTCTGGTGTGGCAAAGCTCGAAAACACAAGATTGAACCACACCACATCGGGTTTGATACCCCGGATGGCACTCAACAAACGCACGGGCGTGGCCAGGCTGCCGAACTTCCAGCAGCGAATGACATGGAAGCCGGGCAGCTCCGTTTGATCCTCAACCTTTACCGGCTGGCCATGCTCGTCGGTGGCGAAGTCGTACTCCGTCAGTTCATCGGCGAGAATGGTCAGCTCGACCTGGGGAAGGCTCTGCAGTTCTCGCGCGATATGAAACGCGTATTCGTTCAGTTGTCGTCCACTGGGGGGAAAGGTCGCTACCAGGCAGATCTTCATAAGCCCACCACTTTCACTCGAGTCTTCAACCATGATTGTTCACATCATCACCACGACGCTATGCGTCTTAAACGCTAAATTTAAATTCCGCTGGCTATGCGTCAAAATATGCTGATGTTGAAGAACGGCCGGAACTGCTGACTATGCGGTCCGGGGAAGTTGAAGAAGCTTTCTTGTTGCACACCACCCGAGAAGCGAATCGGATATTGCAACGACACTTCGCCTGTTTCTTCCTTGAAGCCGCGATGGATCGGTACCGCGTACGATGCGCTGATGCCGCTCTGCACAGCGTCATAGGTGTGGAAGCCGCGTGTGCTTGAGTAGGCAGCCGAGCCTTGCACCGTCCAGTTGCGCGCCGGCGAGTACACCACGGTTCCGGCCGGCCGCAGCGCCTGCGAGATGGCGGTGTTGCCGTTAAAAACACGCCAGGCACGCAGATCTTCCGCCACCGCCCGGATGTCCAGCTTCTCGAAAAAACGCCGATCGAGGCCGACATAAGCAGAGGTGTAGTAGTTCTGCGTGCCGTTAGGCGTGAAGTTCTGCTTGCTCGCTCCCCAGCCCGTCACCAACGCGGTCTTACCCCACGGAGCGCCCACGCGGAAGTCCAGTCCACCAGCCACCGTGGCCGAATGCAGGTTGCTCTCGACAAATGGACCCGACTCACGCAAAACAAATCCACTGGCCGAAATCACGTTGAAAAACGAACTGGTCGAGCCATAGGTGAATATGCGGAACAGGTTCTGGTTCAAGGCCACCGGCGAGTCGAGATCGCGACGTATCGTGAGCTGGATGCCGCTGTTGAACGTCACCACGTTGGTCCCCACATGCACCGTCGGATTCAGACCGATGTTGAAGGAGTAATCGTTGGTGTTGCGGCTCACCACCGAGTTGGTGCTGGGCACAGAGATGGTACCCTGCGCGTTGCGTACCTCAAAGAAGCCGCTGGCTGTCGGCAAATGGTCTAGATGCAGGTGATAGGCCAGCGTGCCTTGCGAGGCAAGCGAAGAACGCGGCGGTGGCAGCAGCGAAGTATCGGACGGCGGCACAGGGAACGATGCGTCGAGCTTGGAATCGAGCACATACACCGTCGTATCTTCAAACACCGGCGAGACCGAAACATCAGACAGCAGACTCAAACGCGAGTTGACGCGGTAGCCCTCGTTGGCGCCAGCTTGCAGCAGCGCTTCTTCCGCAGTCTGGTCTTCGCCGGCAGCATCGGACGCCTGGGCAAAGGCGGTGAGTGCCTGCGGGCCCTGATGCTCCTGGCGCAAGACATTAGCCTGGGCCAATAGATATTGGTAATTCGACTCGTTGTCCGCTTCAGGATTGGTGCTGATCGCCGCCAGCTCACCCTCTGCGCGCGCCGTATCGCCCAGCGCCAGGTAGTTGTTGGCCAGTCCAATGCGCACCACTGTCTCTGAGGCACCGGCCGTTCTTGCGCGCAGCACGTAGCTCTGCGAAAGCTCATACTCGTGCACGGAACGGAAGACATCGGCTGCGCCGATCCATTGTTCCCCGGTCAAGGGCTGGGTCTCGCCAGTGTCGGCTTCCATCAGGCCCAGCGCAATCTGCCGCTTGGCATCGTCGCCCTTATCCTGCCGCGCCATGATCTGAGCAATCGCCAGCCGGATGCTGACCCGATCGCTGCCCGGCGTCGTCAATGCCTTGCCGAAGCGATCGAGCGCTCCGGCCTCATCGCCGATCTGACTCAGTGCCAGACCCGTCGAGAGATAGATGCCGCTCAGGCTCGCTCTCTGTCCGCTGATCAGCGCGTTGGCTGCTGAACCGCCAGGGTTGCTCGGGTTGGCTGCCGTGGAGGGCGCGGGCTGCTGCTCGGCCTGATGTTCAGCCAATTGCACGTAGCGCAGCGTATGCTCGCGCTCGTCAAGCTCGGCATAGGTGCGCGCAAACAGCGCCGAGATGGCAGCGCTGTCGGGCGAGAGCTTTTGGGCAACCTCCAACTCAGCGAGCGACTCGTGATACTTCCGCTGTGTGTACAGTGTGTCGGCTAAGGCCAGATGCAAACCGCCGTCATTCGGCGTGAACTTCAAGGCCGCGCGATACTCATCGGATGACTTCGCCAGCTGGCCGCGTTGTCCGTAAGCTGTCGCGCGAATCAGGTGAATGGGCTGCGAGTCCCCCATGATCTGCTGCGCTGACTGCGCCTGCTGCAGGGCGATGAGCGGCTTGCGCAGATCGAGGCTGGCATAGGCCAGACCAAGATGCGCTTCTCCGTTGTTCGGCTCCAGCTTCAGCGCTGCAGTAAAGTCCGCTTCCGCATCCTTCGGCTGGTGCAGATCGTGGAACACGTAACCGCGATTGACATAAGCGGTCACGACCTTGGGGTCACGATCGAGCGCCAGGGTGAACTGTTCACGCGCCTGGTCGAGATCGCCGTTGTGCTTGGCCACGTAGCCGGCCAGCAAAGGAATGTCCGGCTCTCTGGGAAACACATCGGTGTACTTGGTAGCCAGCCTCTGCAACTCATCGTAGCGGCCCAGGTTGAGCAGGTCATACCCTAAATACACCACCACGTCGCGGTCGCGCGGCAGCATGGTGATGACCTTTTCGCCCACCTCCGCCGAGGGCTGGTACTGGCCGCGGAAGCTGAGATAGCGCTCCTGCTCGCGCAACACCTGCGGCGCGTCGTTCATCGCCGTGGTGATGCGGCCAGACCATACTCCAGCGACATCGAGCGTGTGCGCTTCAATCGCCGCGTTCATCCCACCGGCCACAATCAACGGATTCTTCGGAGCCAGCGCGTAGGCCTTGCCATAGGAATCCTGCGCTTTGGCGAAGTCGCGCCGCCCCGTGTATAGATCACCCAGCGCGAGATACGGAATGTACAAATTCGGATAAGCAACGGCCAAACGCTGGAAATACTTCTCCGCTTCTTTATCCTGCCCGGCAGCACGCGAGGCATAGCCAATCGATGTCAACGCAAAACGGTTCCTCGGATCAGCGGCGAGGATCTGACCGTATGCCCGGATGGCCTGATCCGTCTGTCCCACCTTCATCAGCAAATCGCCATCGAGCTGCAGATTATTGGGATCCTTGCCGTTGATGGCCAGCAGTTCCTTGACGTCCTTTTGTGCGGCATCCAGGTTACCGCCGCGCATCGCAATGACCGCCCGTAGCCGCAGAAACTGCGCCCGGCCCGCACCCTGCTCATCGAGCGCCGCAATCTGCTGCTGCGCCATCGCCAACTGCTCTTGGGCTGCAGTGTCTTGCTTCAGGTTCTGGTAGAGGTCGAGCAGATCCAGATGCACCTGGATCTGATAAAGCGGCCCTTCCGCCGGGCCGGCCGGCAGGTGTGCCAGCACCGCCAGATACTCCTCGACCGCGTCGTTGTCCCGTTCCTGGATGCGGGCAATCTCGCCCCGAATCGCATGCAGGCGGTAATACTCGGGATCAATCGTTGCCGCCCGCTTCAGAAACGCGTTCGCGTTGTCGATCGAACCAATCGCCACTTCGGCCTGCCCGGCAGAAAGCTGAAGCCCAAGATCCTTCGGGGCGGCATTCGCCGCTTCGCTGTAAAGCCGGGCTGACTCCGCCGGGTTCCCGTTGAGCTGATACGCGTAACCAAGTTCCGCCTTCACATCCGGACGGGGATCGCGAATCGCCTTCAACGCGGTAATCGCGTCGGCATAGTTACCTGTTTCCAGATAAAACCCGGCCAACGAGCGCTGTACTTCAGGATTATTCGGGGCACGGCCCTTGGCTAGCTCCAAATAGTGGTTCGCCTGGTCCAGCTGCTTCAACCGCTGATAGGCAATGGCGAGCAACAGCTCAGAACGCACCCCCACCTGGGTCTGTTCGGCGCGTCGCAGCCAGGGAACCGCCGACTCCACCTGACCCGACTTGATATACAGCTCGCCCAGAGAAATCTCATCCTCGAAGCGCCGGGAATCGGCCGCAACCACCTTTTTAAGCAGTGCGATGGCCTCATCGTTGTTGCCCATCATGCGATGGCTCTGCGCCAAACCGGAAAGACCGTCGAGAGAGGCCGGATTCAGCTTGAGACCGTGGCTGTAGGCATCGACCGATTGCTGGCCCTTGCCGTTCAGACGAGACGCATACCCCAGCAGAAACCACAGGTTGGGGTCGTTGGGAGCCGCCCGTGCCGCCCGCTGCGCAAAATCCAAGGCCTGCACATACTCATGCTGCTTCAGCGCCAGCTCCGCCGCGCGCGCCAGCCGGGCGTTCTCAATGTTCGAACCAAACCCCAGCGACTGCCCCGCAGAGGGTGCAGGCGCAGCCTTACCCTTCGCCGGCGCAGCAGGGGGCGTAGCAGGGCTACCCACCGAATACGTCTGCCCCCGCAGAGAACCAACCAGCCCGATAACCAGCAGGCAAACACAACAAATCTTCAAATACTCAAGAAGAAACTTCAACGAGTCACCAGGCGGGATTCAGGAATGGAGTATTTGATGATAACCGACTTGCCAACAGTGGCCTGGAGTCTGGAGTTTTGGGCAGACGATGAATGAATTACGAAAGGGCTCTTTTTCATGGTTACCTATCTGGTTACCTGACGATCCCACAAACTGGTTACTGAGGAGAAGAAAAAAGTGGAATTGCCGATCATTTCATTGGAGAAAGCACTCATTTCCGGTAGAACTGAATCTACGCATTATGGACAGCCAGACATGGAGCAACAGAGAGGACACGCGACGGCTACTGCGACCCTTTGTGGAGCGACACGGGAACGCGTTGCGCCTATTGCTACAGAATAATGTTTGGTTTACTATTGCAAATCCCCTGAACGTATCAAGTAAAAGGAGCGCTTTAGCGCCACAATCTGTTCGGGTGTTTTTTGAAGGCGTACAGATTTAGCTGGTTGTTGGGCAGCCCCGTTTCGCTACAATATGCAGAGCGCTTCATAGGAAGCGTGGCAAAAAGAAACAGAGCTTTCAGGAATTGAGATTTCTGAAGAGACAACCGGTGAAGCACCTCTGTACATCGTAAGACTTTGGTTGATTGCTGAGTAACCTGGGCGAAGATCAGGCCCAAAAGAATCAGTCCATCAACTTGGTTTTTGCCTCAATGGATTTCGGTACGGTGATCATTCCCCCGGACAGGGCAAAGCATCTCAGCGTTATCGCACAGGCGTGCGACAGACTAGTTCGGGCGGTTTTGACATGAATTGCGTTTTTAAATTTCTGCTTACCGGTATGGCTGTCGTCGCGGGGCCTTTGGCTTTGGCGCAAAGCGGGGCTATGCAACTGCCGAAGGCCGTTGAAGCAGGAAGCGCATTTTCGGTACAGACAACGGGCAGCGGCGCGGCCGTCCTCTATATTGTTGGGCCATCTCAGGTGCTGAAGCGCGACGTGCAACTGGGAGGAACCATCTCCTTTTCCGCAGGCGAATTACATAACGCCGGCCGGTACGTCGCGGCTCTTGTGGGCGCATCCGCCACAGAAAATGGTTCGTTCGATGTCACCCCGCAAAAACAGCCTGCCGATGTGAGCTTTCTCGCCAAGCCTTCCCGGATTTCTGTAAGCCTGCACGATGGCATCAGCGGCGCGGTGTACCTTTTCGACCCGTATCACAACCTGATCACCGCGCCTTTGCCGGTGTCTTTCCAGTTATCCGGGACTTCGGGCCCCATGCAGGAGCGGTCAGTCGTCACGCATAACGGTGGCGCGTGGACCACCATGGATTCGGCAACGAAAGAAGGAGCCGCCCAGTTTGTTGCCAAGGTCGGCAATATCTCGAGCACGCGCGTCATCCAGCAGGTTCCTGGCGATCCTTGCCGATTGGTAATGAGCGCGAAGCCCGCAGGTCAGCAGATTGAGCTGCAAACCGAACCGGTGCGCGATTGCAGCGGCAACGCTGTACCGGACGGAACGGTCGTGACCTTCACCGAGCACTACAACGGCGGTGAGACGACCGTTGACGTGCCGCTTAAGCGGGGAGTTGCGCAGGCGGAAATGCCCGCTTATAACGGAGCCAGAATTTCAGTCGCGACCGGTGTCGTGCTGGGCAACGAGATTCGCTGGGGGAAAGAGTAATGATCAGGCTGCTTGTTGTGTGCTCGATCCTTGCGGTAACGGCTCCCATGCACGCCGATGAGGCGGCGATTCGGATTGAGCCGACCAACCTGCACGGCCCGAGGCCGCTGGTCAAGCAGACGGAAATGGCCGTGATCCGCGATTATCTCGAAGCGTGGAAAAGCGTGGACGCAGCGCTAGGGCAAAACAGGCCCGACCTTCTGGAGCGGGACTTTGTCGGCACAGCCAAAGAAAAACTGACCGGCGCCATCGCGGATCAGGCGAAGTTGGGATTGGCCACGCGCTATCGGGACCTGGGACACGATATACAAATCGTTTCGTATTCGCCGGAAGGCTTATCGATCCAGTTGATCGACAAAGTGGACTACGAAGTACAGATTCTTGACCACGACAAAGTTAAGGCAACACAAACGGTACACGCACGCTACGTCGTCGTTCTGACCCCTGCGGAAGTGCGATGGAGAGTGCGCGTATTTCAGGCTGACCCTGAATGATGCTCATAGTAGGAGGCGGGATAAGCTGCGGAGCGTGTCAGCGGAGAGAAATGGTAGCAACACAAGACTGGGAAGCGTCACAAAAGTTAACAAAGAATATTGACTACGACGAACTGGGGGGGGGAAGCCAAATGATATCGGTAGTTGTACCTATCTATAACGAGGAACTGCTTATATCGCGGTTCCATGAAGCAGTGGCCAACGCCTTGAAGAATGTGAACGAAGACTGGGAAGTCGTTTACGTCAACGACGGATCCCAGGACTCATCACTCAAGCTGCTGCGGAGACTGCAAGTACACGATCCACATGTCGTGGTCGTCGACCTCTCTCGGAATTGGGGCCATATGGGGGCGATCTCGGCAGGTCTGCAGACGGCACGCGGTGAAGCCGTCATCCTGATGGACGGCGACTTCCAGGACCCCCCTGAAGTTTTGCCGGAATTGGTGGATGCGTGGCGCGGTGGCGCTCAGGTGGTCATCGCCGTAAGAAAGAGCAGGCAGGAGCGCCGCAAGATCCTGGCTAAGCTGTTCCCTCTGTTCTATCGCACGTTGGCGGCGCTTTCGGACTATCCGATTCCGTTGGATGCCGGCATCTTCAGCCTGATGGACCGTAAGGCTGTGGACTCGATCAACAACATGCGCGAAGGCAATCGCTACTTGCCGGGACTGCGCGCCTGGGTCGGTTACAGCAATGCGGTTGTTTTTTACGACCGTCATGACCGTCTCGCCGGCGACGGAAAGCTCTCGTTCGTCAGCCGAATCAAGTACGCGATGGACGCGATCACCAGCTTCAGCTACAAGCCGTTGCGTCTTTGCTTCGTGATGTCGTGCCTGTCGTATTTTATGGTCGCGGTTCTGGTGCTGGGCGCGCTCCTCGCGAAGAGCCAGTTGTACTCGATCGGGTTTGGTGTTGCCGCGGCGGTCTTGTTCGTCGGCGGCATGCTGCTTCTTTGCCTGGGTGTTTTGGGTGAATATCTCGGCCGAGTCTACGACGAGGTGCGCAACAGGCCTCTCTCTATCATCAACCGCGTGTACTCCGCAGCGGATATGATCTCCACCCAGGCCAGCATGGAGTACGAGGAAGCGGAACGGGCAGTGGCCCAGTCTCGCGCAGCGTGGGATTTGAAGTATCCTCCCGCAGCTGCGGCAGAGCAGGAACCGGTACGCTTCCCAGCGCCGCAAGAGGCTTAATCGTAGTTGTGTTGGTTGCAAAACAGACGGGCACTCTTCCGGGGTGTCCGTTTTTGTAACGGTTCCCAAAAGGCCCCCACTTTTTGCTTACTGCTGGTCTGCCGGTGATTTAAAGCGTTAGCAGGCCAACCCCGACGGTAAGCTACTGGAAGATCCGATCGTTGTATCCGGCTTGAGAGCTCCCTGGAGCAAACAGGTCTTCTCCCGAACATGTTTTTGGAGGATGAGCGATGTCAGTGATCGAATTCGGCCATTTCGTACTGACCATTGCGGTGCTGCTCATTGCCGTGCATGGGCTGGGCTATATCGCCGAGCGCCTGAAGCAACCGCGCATCGTGGGGGAAATTCTGGCAGGTATCCTGCTCGGACCGTTCGTCTTAAAGCTGCTGCTTCCATCGGCCTTCGATAAGCTTTTTTTGTTCTCGCCCAGCGCCGGCACGGTCATGGGTTTTTTGTATCAGTTGGGCCTGGTTCTGCTGATGTTCTGTTCCGGCGCGGAAACCCGGCGTCTGCTGGCGAAGGAGAATCGGCGCAACACCTTTCTTCTGCTGACAGTGTCTGACCTGGCAAGTTTTGCGCTCGTGCTGGGGCTCGGGTTTTCTGGCCTGCTGCCGCTGCGTCTGCTTACCGGGCCCGCAGGCCAGCCAATCTCGACCTTGCTGATTGCCGCGATAGCGACGGCTGTTTGCTCCATCCCGGTGATCTCGCGCATCTTCTGGGATCTCGGCATCATGAAGACGCGTTTCGTCAGCCTGATTCTCGGCTACGCGCTGCTGGAAGATCTTGCTCTCTGGGTCGCGTTGGCTTTTGCTACTGCTTTGGCCACTTCGGCAAAGGCCGGCGCGCAGCATGTAGCCGGATCGGTCAGCTGGCATGTGATAAGCACGATCATCTATACGCTCATGGGTCTGATGGTCGCGCCGGGTGTGCTGAAGCGGCTCAGCGCGGCGAGTTGGAACGTGCTGTACAAGGCTTCCCCAGTTGGCTACGCGATGGCTGTGCTGATGACCTATTGCGCGGTGGCGGCGCTGATGGAAGTGAATGTACAGTTTGCTGCGCTGCTTGCAGGATACGGCATCGTCGGGGGCTTGTACGGCAGCGAGCGTGAGCGCTTTGCTGGACCGGTGGACGCAATTTCCAAGGTGTCGTTTGGAGTGTTCGTTCCGATTTACTTCGGACTTATCGGTTATAAGCTGGTCTTCGGGCGTGACTTCTCCTTCAGCATTTTGCTGGTGTTTCTCGTCGGCTCCTCTCTGATTTCGATTTTTTCCGCAGGCCTGGCAGCATGGTTGGGGGGATTCCGCGGACTCGACATCATGAATATCGCCATTACTACGAATGCACGTGGCGGGCCGGGAATTGTACTGGCCAGTGTTGCTTATGATGCGGGCATTATCAACGCAACCTTTTACACCACGCTGGTGATCACCGCTGTGATTACTTCGCAGATGGCCGGGGCATGGTTGAGGTTCGTTTTGTCGAAGGGTTGGCCATTGCTCTCAACTAACCCCGACGAGACATGGAAGATCGTTGAAGCCGCGTCCGAAGCGGTCGCGCCGGCACATGGGCCCAAATCCGCGACCGTCTAGCGAGAGTGTGCGGCGCGGTCGCGCTTTTCTCGGGCCCGCTCATGCCAGCGAAACATTCGATACTCCTCTGGAAGTTGCCGATCAGAGCAATTTCGTCTCCTCGCCGCAGCGAGCAATGTGTACCCGCGGCTACCGCTGCGTGTGCCTGGCTTTCTACAGCCATAGCTGACCCGCAGCTGGATAAAGCAGACGGGGGTGGTTCCAGGGAATGACGATGAGGGGGAAGAAAACCACAGATTTCTCACTCCGCCACCCCGGATTTCCTGTCGAGGTTGGTGGCGTTGGTGGACTTCATGCGGTTTTCCTTAAGAGAAAACCACACACGTGGATGCCGGGTGACGCAACGTAGCAGGAAATCCGGGTACGCTTCGGTCCCGCGGCAAGCCGGGGCAGGCGAGATGACAATTCAGTTTGGGGTCACCGCAGGACACGGATAATTTTTAGCTCCGTCGGGTATACGCTGCTCCACCGCCGTACCTTCTTCGTAGTCATTCCATGTTTCGACAAACAGGAAGGGCAGAGGATTATCAGGTGGGGAATATTCACGAAAGAGCTTACAGGTGTCAGCGAGGGTCTGGCCGTCGCGTGCCGAAATGTGGCGGTTGAGGCTCCACGATGCCTTGCTGTCATCGAAACCTGCCCACACACCGCCGACGGCAATCTTCTCCGGATACTTCGACTCCATCGTTTGATAAAACTCTTCGAGATACTGCTGGCCCCAGTTACTGCCGTCGGCGGTCCAGCCTTTTCCCCCCGGGCTAACCCAGGCGTAGTATCCATCGATCGCATCCGGGTTTTTTCCCGGCGGATATTCATTGACCAAAAACGGAGGCGAGGGCCACTTGTTCAGCTCTGCACGCACACGGTCCCAATCGGTGTGACCGGTTTTGGGAAAGATGAAGATGACAGGCCGTCCTTTGTAAGTCAGGTACGCCTGTTGGCCGGGTGCGTCCGCCGCAAGGTAAGACTTTAGAAATAATTTGAAGTCTTCAATGGCCTCGTCCGTCGCGCCATCCGCGTCATCGGTTTCGTCGTACATCATCGCGACGTGAAACTTTTCCTTGGCGGCGGCGGCCTGCATCAAGGCATAGCTTTTGTCGATGAAGGGTTCGCGATATCCATACCAATCCACCACAAAGCCGGTAATGCCTACGGCTTTCGCGCGGCGAATCTGTTTGCGCAGCGCCGCCGGATCCTGCGACGAATAGCCAACGGAGATGTGTCTGGGATGGCCGAACCATGCTTCGTATACAGCCAGAATTTGCGTGGGCGGGCCAGGGGTACGACGGTTTACGATCGGGCCCGGGTGCGAGCCCTGGGCTCCTTGATCGGAGCATCCGTGGGGGAGAAAAAGCAGCAGAAGGAATCCAACGATTGCGCGAGCCACCTACTAAAGATACCGCGTTTAGAAGCCAAGAAACACTTGCGTTTGTCATGACGGAAGCGTGAACTCAGGTAATGATCGACCGTATGCAGCCCGCGTGCCTGAAGGCCGGGAGCGAGAGTGGCCATGCTAAAATAGCCTCTGTTCAACTTTGCGGCTTGTCACAGCCTGCGCTGCCTTTTTGTAGGGCCGTATCGAGACTTTTCCCTTACTCATATAGACTCCCCGATGCTATAGCTGGAGCCCCAAGACCGTGGTGAATGGCCCGACTCAGAAAGCTAAAACGCTGCATGCCCGCATTCTCTCGGGAAGTTATGTGTTGCTCCTGGGATCAGGACTCGCAGCGGCTATTAACTTTGCTTATAACATATCTGTCGCTCGTTTTCTGGGTCCGACGGCTTTCGGACACGCTACCGCCGTTTACACGCTGCTCACGCTGATTTCAGCGGTTACACTCTCGTTCCAAATTGTTCCCGCAAAAGTTGTAGCGCAGCAGAGTACCGCTGAAGCGAAGAGCGCCGTGTACCGCGACTTTCATCGCGGCGCATGGGTGTGCGGCGCCGTTGTCGCGCTGCTGCTGTATTTTTTCGATCAAGGCATCGCTCACTATCTCAGGTTACCGAGCCCTGTACTGGTTGATCTGATCGCCATTGGAGCCGCTTTTTACGTTCCGCTGGGAGCGCGTCGCGGCTACATCCAGGGTGCTTACGGCTTCCGCAACCTGGCGAGCAATCTTATTCTCGAAGGCCTGGTTCGCCTGGGCGGATCCCTGTTGTTAATGCTCTTCGGTTTTGGCGTCAACGGAGTGATCGCGGCCAACGCCGCCGCAATGGCCGTTGCCTACTTCGCAGCCTCTCCGAAACTGGCGGCTGCGGTTCCGAGTCAGCTGCGGCTCTCCTATGCGCTGCGCGAATCGCTCCAGGCTATGGTCTTTTTCGCCGGCCAGGTCATCATCAATAACTG
>CAVRGX010000005.1:0-675000 GCA_963720815.1 uncultured Acidobacteriaceae bacterium
AGAAGATATCAAGCTCTTCATCGAGCAGAGTGTTGAAGGAGCATTGCCCGTCCAGCATCACGATTGTTCTCTCCGCAGTGCCACTCAGGCCGGCAGCGAGTTGGCGGCCTGTCGTCATGACGATTGATTCACCTATCCCATGTCAGAGAGATCTTGTGGCGGGCGGCCAAGGCCTGAATACTGGTGATGCCTGGGATGATTTCGAACTCAAAACAAAGCCTTCCGCGGGCCATGATGTGTTCGATCACTCTGAGGGTGCTGTCGTAGAGTGATGGGTCACCCCAGACGAGGAAAGCGCCGCACTGATCCTCTTCCAGTTGATGTGCGATCATCTCTTCATAGATCAAGGCTCTTTGTCGATGCCAGAGTTCAACGCGAGTTGTGTAATCCGATATCGTCGGGTCACGAACAGGATCATCTGCTTCGACCACACGATATGACCTGTTCTCGATATATCGTTCACATATCTGTTTTCTGAGGTTGACGAGGTCCTGCTTCGCTTCGCCCTTGTCCATGAAAAAGAATACGTCTACAAGGTTTAGTGCTTTGATCGCCTGCACCGTGATGTATTCGGGATTGCCGGCACCAATGCCGATTAGATAGAGCTTTCTCATAGGAACCATTACTCCGTGGGAGACAACATCGCAGTCGTCAACATTCACAGTAGCTGTGCAAGTTTTTGAAGCACGTCATCCGGTTGGGGTACAGTCGGGACGTTGTGTTTCCGTGGGCGATCGATCATGACGACTGGAATCCGGAGGGCTCTCGCTGCCTCGATCTTTGAATAGGTTGCTGTGCCACCGCTATTTTTGGACACGATGAGGCTGATCGATTCAGAGCGAAGCATCTGCAGTTCATCGTTGAGATGAAACGGGCCACGCTTCAGAATCAGTTTTGAGTTGGCGGGCAACGTTTCGCTGGGGGCATCGATGGCACGCACCAGAAACCATGCGTCTTCGCAGTTGGAAAATGCGCCAAGCTCCTGCCGTCCAATGGAGAGAAATACACGGTTGCGTTGATAGTTCACCATTGACGCAGCGGCTTGTGCATCGGGTACCGTGCACCAGCAATCGTGCTCGCTTGCCTCCCACGGCGGCCGTTCCAACGCGATGAGCGGAAGGCTTAAGGTATTGCAGGCCAACTCGGCGTTGCCACTTATCTTCGAGGCGAAGGGATGGGTCGCATCGATGACCACTCCGATATTTTCATCGACCAAATAAGAGATCAATCCGGCAACCCCGCCGAAGCCCCCAACTCTAACAATCCCGGCGGGCAGCCTGGGCTGGCTCACTCGGCCGGCGAGGGATGAGATCACGGTCACATCGGATCTGGCAGCCAAGTGCGTGGCAAGCTCCGATGCCTCGCTTGTTCCACCCAGAATGAGAACTCGCGGCACGTGAGTTCGAGTTGGGGTTGTAACGGATTGCATCTCGATGACCTCGTCTGCGTCCATAGCGCTATTGCTCGGAAGTATCCGTGCGATCCCTTGCCGTGGAGTAGAGGTAGCTTTCGCCGAAGGGCGACTGGTCGAGAGACCGCCCAACCAGAATGAGGGCATTGCGATCAATACCGGCTGCCTTGACTATCCCATGAATGGTCGACAGCGTGCCGCGCAGGACGCGCTGGTCGGGCCAACTGGCCCTGAAGACGACGATGACGGGACAGTCTTCGCCGTAGAGGGGTAACAACTGGGAGGATACCTGGTCGAGGTTCATGATGGAGAGGTGAATGGCGAGCATCGCGCCAGTGCGGCCCAGGGTTGCGAGGTCTTCTCCGGCAGGCATCGGTGTGGATCTTGTCGAGGTGCGAGTGAGGATTAGGGTCTGAGCTGCATTCGGCAGCGTGAGTTCCTGGTTGAGAGCAGCGGCAGCGGCGGCGAAAGCAGGAACACCCGGAGTTACATCGTAAGGAATACCAAGCAGCTTTAGGCGGCGAATCTGTTCTGCCATGGTGCTCCAGATGGAGAGATCGCCAGAGTGGACGCGAGCGACGTCGAGGCCTTTGGCGTGCGCGTCGACAATCTCCGCGATGATCTCATCAAGGTTCATCTCGGCCGTATCGACGATGCGGGCGCCGAGTGGTGCATGGGCAAGTATTTCCTTGGGCACGAGCGAGCCGGCATAGAGGCAGACCGGGGAGTTGTGGATGTGATCGCGGCCACGAAGGGTGAGGAGGTCGGCGGCTCCTGGGCCTGCGCCGATGAAGTGGACGATCATGAATGCACCCCTATGGGAAGGGTCGCAATTGCGCAGGTGCAGAAACGGCCTTTCGTTTGCGGTACGAGGAGACGCGCAAAGGGACCAAGCGAGGCTAGTGCAGATGCTTCTGCAACGTTGGCGGTGCGTGTTTTCGAGAGGGCCAATGAGGAGTGTGTGGTAATTCCTGCGACGCCTGCAAGGGCGCTCGCCGGGAAGAGCACAAGGCGGAGGGACAGCTTCGAGGCCACGATCTTTCCTATCGAAGCACGACGATCGAGCGTTGCGATTGTGGTGCCGGGAGGGATTGGATCGAGGGATGCTTCGATGAGGCGGATGATGTCGCCACTACAGGCGCGGGAGGAACAGCCGAAGCCGACGGAGAGATGCTCGTGCTGGATCGTGTCGGTCATGGCTTGGTCACTGTCCACTGCGTAATGGGCATCATCGGTCGCCATCCGTAGGTACCGCCGATCGGCTCGGCTCGGGAGACCATCATGCGCATCAGATCGCCTCCGTAGATTGTATGGCGCGCGACAAGGCTTGCTTCGCTGTGGAGAGTGACTGCATTCGCAACCAGACGACCACCGGGGGAAAGCTTAGCCCAGCAAGCGTCGAAGAGGTCATCGTTGCTGACGCCTCCTCCGATGAAGATTGCGTCTGGCGAGCGCAGGCTTGCAAAGGTGGCTGGCGCAGTCCCTTGGATGACCTTCAAGTTTGGTACACCGAGCCGCACGGCATTTTCCACTATTCGAGCTGCGCGATCTTCTCGCGCTTCGAAGGCGATGCAGCAGCACGAGGGGTGAAGACGCATCCACTCGATCCCAATCGATCCTGTGCCGGCGCCTATGTCCCAGAGGGTTTGGTTTGGAAGCGGAGCGAGCCGCGCCAGCGTAACGGCGCGCACCTCGCGCTTGGTCAACTGGCCATCTGTATCAAAGGCGTCGTCGGGCAAACCTGGCGTGATGGATAGTGGGTTGGCTGTCGCTTCAGAAGCACAGAGTACGGCTATCAGATTTAGCTTGCCGCACTGCTTGTTCGACCAGATTGCTGCCGAACCTGTGGTATTGCGCTCTGAGGAACCACCCAGATTTTCGAAGACATCCAACTTGCTTGCTCCGTATCCAGATTCCGTCAGGAGCCGAGCTACGGTCGCCGGCGTGCTGCCATCTTCTGAAAAGATGACAAGCCGTTGGCTAGGAGAGAGGTGGCGAAGCAACTGCTGTACCGGTCGGTTGACCAGCGTAATCAGCATCGTCTCAGCAATCGGCCAACCAAGTCGTGCGCAGACGAGAGAGAAAGCGGAGACCTGCGGAATTACGCGAAACTCGGTTGCGACAAGGTCGCGGGTGAGAGGTACACCAACACCGTGGAGCATCGGATCGCCACTGGCGAGCACCGTTACTCTCATCTTTCCGCGATACTCCGTGAGGATTTGCTGCACGGCTGGGGCCATCGGAGAAGGCCAAGAGATACGGGTTGCAGAAGAATCGGAAGTTGCGTATGAGGGCCAGGTGTCGAGCACCTCCGTAGAGCAACTCGGCGGAGGTGATTGCTCGTTTGGCCTCATGGTTCAGACCATCCCAGCCATCTTCGCCGACGCCTACGATCGACAGCCAATGCTCAGCGGCAATCATGCGCCATGACTCCCGTCACCATAGCTGCGTGGAGTGTAGATGAGCTTTCTCCCGTTCGACAGTGCAAGCCCTCGAGTTGTTGAGGAACCAATAAGAATGATGGTTTGCATATCGGCCTGCGAAGGATCGAAGTGTTCGAGATCCGTCATCTTAATTCGTTCGTCGGACCTGCCGACGCTGCGTGCAAGGACGACGGGCGTCGCAGAACCTCGGTGTTTGGCGATGATTGTCCTCGCCTCGGCGAGCTGCCATATCCGTTCCGATGAGATTGGGTTGTAGATTGCGATCGCAAAGTCGGCGGATGCCGCTGCTTCCAATCGCTTAACCACGATCTCCCAGGGTTTGAGTCGGTCGGAGAGTGAGACGACACAGAAGTCGTGCCCTAGAGGAGCGCCGACTCTTGAAGCTGCTGCCTGCATCGCCGACAATCCGGGAAGGATGCGAATGTCAAGCGAGCGCCAGACTGGCGGTCCCTGGTCCACACATTCCAGAACAGCCGACGCCATGGCAAAGATGCCCGGGTCGCCAGATGAGACGACGCAAACGCGGCTGCCTGATTCGGCAAGCGAAAGAGCGTGCCGTGCGCGGTCCACTTCCACCTTGTTGTCGGAGCCGAAGCGGCGCTGACCAGATCTTACGGGGACTCGGTCAAGATAGGTATGATAGCCGACCAGATCTGTCGCCTCGGTCAGCGCTTGCTGAGCCTCGGGCGTGATCCAGTCAGTAGCACCCGGACCGAGACCAACGACGGAGATCCAACCGACACTGCGGATGGTTTCGTCCCGCTGGGACTGACTTGCATCGGGAATCAGGATCAGGGAAAAGTAGGGAACATGGAGCGGATCGACTTCGCGGAGCGGGATGATGCGTTCGGCAGCCATGGTCGCTCGTTCGATAAAGAGTGCTCTGTCCGCGAGGCCGACCGTATCGATGGCCCGCTTTACCTTTGCGAAGTTTCGGCCGAGCTTCATGATGGCAAAGGCGCCCTGCTGGCTTAGCTTTGCGACCAGTACGTCTTCGGAGAGAGTTCCGGGTAGCACCGTGAACTCGGCGTCCCTGCGGACGAGCGGCGTTCCAAGCTGCGCGGCTGCGCCCATGATTGAGGCAACTCCAGGAATTACGTGGGTGGAAAAGCGATGAGCGAGACGGTCGTGAAGATACATGTACGAACCGTAAAAGAAAGGGTCGCCTTCGCATAGGATGGCCACATCCCGACCGTCTGCAAGGTGGTCCGCGATCTGTTCGGCCATCTTGTCATAGAACTGCGACAGCGCGACTTCGTATCCTCCAGGATGGTCAGTCTGCTCTGTCGTAACGGGGTACATCATCGGGAGTTCGATCTGGCCGTGAATCAGTTCCGAGCACACGATTGAACGTGCATTGCTGTTACCGTGTCTGGCGCAGGGATAGGCGATGACGTGCGCCTGCCTCAGCACACGCAGCGCTTTGACGGTAATCAGTTCTGGATCGCCGGGACCAACTCCGACTCCGAACAGGCATCCAATTCGTGCGTCTGTACTCATTCCTTCTCACTCGCGAGCGCATTGACTGCTGCCGCCGCGATGGCGCTGCCGCCGCGGCGTCCTCGAACGGTGAGGAAGGGAATTCCAGGCAGATTGGCTGCAAGTGCTGCTTTGGATTCGGCGGCTCCTACGAATCCGACAGGGATGCCAATGATCAGTGCTGGCCGCGGCGCTCCATCGTCGAGTATGTCGAGCAGATGGAAGAGCGCGGTGGGAGCGTTGCCGATGACAACGACGGAGCCGGCTAGTTTATCTCGCCATAATTCGACCGCGGCTGCACTTCGGGTGGTATGTAGCTTTGCCGCCAGTTCCGGCGTTCGTGGATCGCTCAACGTGCAGATGACCTCGTTATTCCGTGGGAGCCTGGAACGCGTTATTCCATTCGCCACCATTGTTGCGTCGCACAACAAGGGCGCACCTGCGAGCAGTGCATCGATGCCCGCGGCGGCTGCATCCGGCGATGCGTGGACATCCTGCGGAAGATCCGTCATGCCGCATGCATGGATCATGCGTACGACGACGCGAGCAAGATCGGATTGAAAGGCAGATAAATCGGCCTCTCTTCTGATGATGGAAAACGACTCGCGATAGATGGCCGCGCCATCCTTGACGTAGTTCATCGGGGAGCGACCTCGGACAGCAGATTTTCATGCAGCGCGGCAACCGCATCGAGTGCAAATTCAGGGGAGCAGTCGGTCGAAACACAACGTCCCGCGATATTAAGGGTGTACCCCGACAGGCCGGCGACCAGGTCGGCGGTCGCTCCATGCCGACGCCCGCATTGCTTGTCACAACCGGAGACGTTCACTGTCCATCCGGAAGGCCCGGCGTGTCCAGAAAAGCGCTGCGCAAGCGAAGCTGCATCTCGACGCACATCCGCCAGCGACGCTTCGCAACCAGTGATTCCGGCGCAAGCGGCGATACCTTGAAAGCCGTCACGGCCTTCACAGGACAAGCCAATGGAGCGAAGTTGACCGACTATCTTGTTCGCTGCGCTCTTCGGGATAGAACCGAGGACGACACCACGCCAGGGAGCAAGTCGAAGATCGCCCTTCCACTCGTGGGCGGCATCGACAAGTGAATAGGCCTGTTCTGCGGTGAGTCTGCCGAGAGGGACAGAAGGAATGATGCTGACTCGGCCATCTTGAGTTGTGGGATGGATGCCGATCAGGGCCTCGTTGACTGAGCGTGAGGGAGGCGAGACGGGGGACGGCGTCAACAAGTGTGAGAGAGCATCGACAATACGTTTCGTTGCTCCCGGAATTGTCACTACTGTTTTCGCGCGAACGGGAAGGCCGGACTCAATCGCCAGTTCGATGCATATCTTTGCTGTGGCCAGCATACAAGTCGACGGCATCCGCGCGTTTGACGACGAAATCCCGAAGAGGTTCCGCCGATGGAAAGGTGGAAATGAGGTACTGGGTTGGAGTCCACTGCCTCAAGAGAGATATCGTCGAGATCGCGGCTGAAGCGTCTCGGGCCGCCGTGAATGGCGAAGCTGAACTTGGGGTGCAGGTTTGCAAAGATCGGTTCCGCCCGCAATCGCCGATCCAGTTCATGGATCAGCGGTCGCGGGTCGATGAACTCCTCGCCGTCAAGCCCCGCAATGGGGCTTGTGACGATATTGCGTACTCGATCATGCTGCGGCGAAGGCAGGAGGCCAGCAGAAGAAATGCTTGCAACGATATGGCTAAGGTCTTGATTCCGAATCGCTCGCAACTGAAGGTTCGCCCGTGAGGTGATTTCGATGGTTCCGTCAGCAAAACTACGGGACAGATCGGCGATGATCCTGAGTTGACTTGCTTCGATCAACCCTCCGGGCACCCTGATGCGAAGGAGTAGACCGTCCTTTGCCTGGACTGCATGAAGGACGCCTGGACAGAAATGTTCCCCGACTCTCATGGAGCGCCTGCTTCTGCAGCAATAGCGGGCGGGATCGATTTCGGGCTGAACAAGATGCACCTCATGAACAGCGGGAAAGAGGCACAAAGCTCAAAGACCCTTGAGCGATTGCTTCCCGTTTCCACGCGGAGAAGAATCAAGACTCTCTCTGGGGTAGGTCTCCTGATTGACAGGCTGAGCGCTAGTTTTGTGACGCTCTGGAGTCTTCGCCTTCCTCGGTGTGATCGAGTGGCTTACGAAGAGTCCGTCTCCTGAATACAGTGGCGGGACCATGCCGGACTCACACCGGCTTCCCTGTTACGCCCTCGCGGACACCCCAGAATCTTTACCTAATTTACCAGACTCATTTCACCAGGTTCTAGCTTTTCACGCCGCGAGAGCGTGCAACCACCACTTCGCAGGTTCCAGAATCTACCGCTCCATCGCATGTCCGTGATCGAAGCTGGTGGGATATCAATACGCCAGAACGATTGCGCGGGAGCCTGCAAAGCCAGAAGAATTGCAGCACGAATCACTGCGGGATGGGTAACGGCAAGGGTGTGTCCAGAGCCGTTCTGCCTACCCAGCCAGTGTTCGATGCGCGCGAGCAGGCTGGCAAGGGATTCGCCGCCATGTGGAGCGGCATCGACATTCGTGAGCCATAGCCCAACGCCTTGCGGGTCCGTGGATTGCAGCTCGTCCAAAGACTTACCTCGCCAAGAGGAGTAGTCCAAATCCTTCAACTCCGCGGAGAGAATGGGGTCCAGTCCGAGGGCGCTGGCGGTCTGTCTCGTTCTCAACTCCGGTCCAGCGAATACCTGATGAACTCGCGGCGGAATCCAGCCGATCGATACAAGTTTCTCAAGTTCGCGGGATTCGATGGATTCGTCAAGAGGAAATGCCGCTCTACGCAAAGCCGCGGTGGGCGCGTGGCTGATAAACGTGATCCGTCCCGGCAGGTCGGTCTCTTTCAAGGCGTCACCCGAAGACAGGCTACCATTGAGCCGGTGTATCGGCCTTGACACCCCCTCGGGTGGTTCACTACGCTCTGAGTCAAGCAATACCTAGGAGACACTTAATGACTCAGCCCCTTGCTGGCTCGATCCCTCAGCCCGTATCCATACCGGTCATTCCGCTGCGCGATTTACTGCCCTGGGCTTTATTCGGCGGCTTGCTGATGCTGCTTCTGATCTATTTCGTCGGCGCGGAACAGGGAGCCACGTCCCTCATTCATGGCCGCATGGTTCACGAGTTTGTCCACGACGGACGCCATCTACTTGGCTTTCCGTGCCACTAGTTAACCATTGATGACTCGTACGCTGCTTCTTCGCGGGATGCTGGTAGGCCTTGTGGCTGGCCTTGTTGTATTTGCATTCGCAAGTTGGACCGCGGAGCCACAGGTCGACAGAGCGATCGCCTTTGAAGCTAGCCTGGATCAGGCGAAGGGCGAAGCGCCCGAGCCTGAGATGGTCAGCCGCAAGACTCAGCGAGGTATCGGGCTGCTGACCGGTGCCGTGGTCTACAGTTCAGCTCTTGGGGGCATCTTCGGGCTTGTCTTCGCCTTTTCGCAGGGGCGTTTTGGGGTGTCCAGTCCGCGTGCCCTGGCACTATGGATCGCAGTTCTGGGGTATATCTCAGTAGCATTGGTCCCTTCTCTGAAATATCCGGCGAATCCACCGTCTGTTGGCAGTCCGGAAACAATAGGAATGCGGACTGCGGCGTACTTTCTTGCAATTGCCTTGTCCCTGGCATCTATGACGCTTTCGCTGCAATTGGCCCGTCGCCTGACGCGGCGATTTGGAGTCTGGAACGGCTCCTTGCTGGCGGTGTTCCTGTTCGTCTTGCTAACGGTCACGCTTTCGAGCTTTTTGCCAGTGGTCGATGAAGTACCGCAAGCCTTTCCCGCGAGCTTGCTTTGGAAATTCCGGATCGCGTCCTGGGAGATGCAGTTGCTGCTTTGGGGCACGCTTGGGGTCCTGTTCGGTTGGTTGACCGAACGCGACCGGAACACGCACACGCTGGTCCGTTAGAGCAACGTGCGGCTGAGTAACCGGCGGCGTGGTACAACTGTGTGAGACCCAAGGTGCCTGCAAGGGCTGAAAAGGGAAGTCCGGTGCAATCCCGGTGCGGTCCCGCCACTGTAAACGAAGATGAGTCGCCAAACATCCACTCGGCATTGAAGCTGGGGAAGGAGGAGGCTCGGCACTAGGAAGAAGGTGCCGCTTCGAAGCCAGGAAACCTGCCCGGGGTACATAGCAATTTCTGCGGAGAACAGAAACCATGCGCCTGACCCCGGCACCCTCAACCCGTCATCTTCCCGTCATCATCTCCGACCACGCGCCAGAGAATGAGGCGTAACCGTGGCCGACTCTTTTCGACAACGCGTAGTCCGTGCCGACGGTCGTGCCTTCAACATCGTCCAGCATCGGGCGCATTTGACCTATTGCTACACCGGCTGTTGCTGTGGCATCACCGAGCGTGGATACGCCGCCGTCCCGGCTGACGTTTATCGGCAGGAGTGGCTTGATCGCAAAATTCGCAATCATGTTCATCTGACCAAGGGCGGGTGCCTTGGCCCTTGCGCGCTCGCAAATGTGGTGAGCCTCGTCTTCGATGGCAAGTCAATCTGGTTCCATTCGGTGAACAGCCCGTGGCAGGTGCGTCAGATATTCGATTACATCGACGCGATGCTGGATGCCGATCGCTTTCTTCAGCCGCCAGCCGAGTTGAGTGAGTTCGTCTTCAACTACTATGACTGGGACGTCCGCAAGCCGAGTGAGATCGTTGCTGCATCCACGCTCGTCAAGACTGCTCCAGATGCAACCGGCGCCATCATGCTGCTCTCGCATGCCGATACCGATCTGTTCACGCTGATAAAGGCTTCGGAACTACTCCCGGCAGAGCTTCGTGTGAGCGCATTCTCGCTGAATGCACTGCGCAACGAAGATCAGTTGGACGTGCTGATCCATGGTGAGATGGGTAAAGCTCGGGTGATTATTGTGCGGTGCCATGGGCCACTTAGTTGCATTCCGGGCTTCGAGCGGCTGCGGGCGGCTTGCATCGAGCGTGGACAGTCGCTGGTGCTGGTGAGTGGCTGCGGGGAGAATAGCTCGGAGTTTTCGGAGACCATCAACGTGCCGGCGGATGTAATGCAAAGTGCCGCCGGGTATCTGGCGCTTGGAGGCGTGCAGAACTTCGCTGAGTTGTTCCGCTTCCTTTCCGATCGCCTGATGCTGACGGGCTATGGCTACGCGCCGGCCAACCCGATGCCCGAGCACGGCATTTATCTGCCTGGTGTGGAGGTTGGCACGTCTGCCGACTGGGAGCGTCAGGCCGACCCCGCCAAACCCACGGTTGCCGTGTTGTTTTACCGCGCGCATCAGATGAGCGGAAACACCAGCTTCATCGACACGCTTGCATGTGCGCTCGAGGCCAAGGGAGTCAATGCGCTTTGCATCTTTACCTCAAGCCTGAAGGCGAAGGATGATGGATTTCCAGCGGCGTTCAAATACATCGAGGGCCGTGCAGACGTACTCATAACGACGCTGTCGTTTGCGCTTGGCGAGGTCAACACAGGCTCAGTCACCCAGCCCGGAGAGGCGATGCTATCGTTCGAAAGGCTTGGCATCCCGGTTGTTCAAGCCATTGCGTGCCAGATGCCGCAAGGCGCGTGGGAAGGCTCGCGACGAGGATTGAACGCGGTCGATACTGCTATCAATGTTGCGATCCCGGAGTTCGATGGCCGCATCATCTCCGTGCCTGTTTCGTTCAAGGAGCGAAGCAAGAACGGCGCGGAGAGCCTGTATGTTGCGAACGAAGACCGGGCTGCGAGCGTCGCCGGTATAGCGAGTCGGCTTGCCGGGTTGCGGCGAACGCTGAACCGCGATCGTCGAATTGCCTTCGTACTCACGAACTCGGCGGCCAAGGCGTCTCAAGTTGGGGGTGCAGTTGGCCTCGATACGCCTGCCAGCCTGCTCACGGCGTTGCACGCGATGCGGGCGCGCCGGTATACGATCGACGCTTTGCCTGAGACATCCGATGAACTGATGCAGGATTTGCTTGGCCGCGGGACTTACGACAACAACTACCCACTCGATCCGGCCCGGGCCATGCATTTTTCGCGAGCGGCCTATCGGAAGATATACTCCGGGTTTCCTGCTCGCCCGGCGCGCCGAATGCAGGATTTCTGGGGCCAGCCGCAGGACCATGGCCCAAGCATAAGACCTGCCAAGAAGACTGACAAGAAGCTCCTCCCTACGATCGCCGGAAAGGTTGTCTCGATTGAAGAGGAGGAGCCCTGGGGCGACGAGCGCAACTATCTGTTTGCTGCTATGGAGCTTGGCAATGCCCTGATCGCATTGCAACCACCACGGGGATATGGCATCGATCCTGATGCGATCTATCACACGCCCGACCTGCCCCCAACGCACCACTATGCGGCCTTCTATCGCTGGCTCGGAACTCCGCAAGCTGAAGGCGGCTGGGGCGCAGATGCCATCGTCCACATGGGCAAGCATGGCACGCTCGAATGGCTGCCTGGCAAGGGCATCGGGCTTTCCGGCGAGTGTTTTCCGGACCTTCTACTCGGTGACATGCCACTCGTCTATCCGTTCATCATCAACGATCCCGGCGAGGGAAGCCAATCCAAGCGCCGTGCGCACGCCGTGATTGTCGACCACCTGACGCCGCCGATGACTTCTGCGGAGACCTATGGTCCGCTGGCTGAGTTGAACCAATTGGTCAACGAATACTATGCCGTCGAAAAGCTCGACCCGGTGAAGCTGCCATATCTTCAGCAGCAGATATGGCAATTGGTTGAGAGCACAAACCTGAAGGCCGATCTGGACCTGAAGACGATGATGACCCGCGAACGCGGCGATCACAGCCACGAGTGGGACGACACGCTGACGCCCGAAGGCATTCCGACGCAACTCGCCTCGATGAACGGCAACGAGGTGGCCCACCTGATCGAAGATCTTGACGGCTATCTCTGCGAATTAGGCATGGCACAGATTCGCGATGGCCTGCACATCCTCGGGCAGATGCCTCCGCTGCCGGAGATGCTGCGCTCCCTGACGCGGTTGGCAAACGCCAGCGCACCGAGTCTGCAGGCGAGCCTTGCAACGGCGTTCGGCTTCGAATTGACCGAACTTCTTGACAAGCCGGGCGAACGCCTTGAACATTCGCTAGAACTGCTGGGCCAGCCGTGCCATACCCGCGCCGATGCTCTGGAGATTCTCGACCGCGCCTCACTCGACCTTTACACGATGCTCGACACGCTGGGCTTTCGGAGCACCGTCATCGGCGAAGTGCAGCGCGCGGTGCTCGGCCTTGAATCGGCGGAGATCGCAGCTGCACTCACCTTCGCCTGTGACGAACTTGTGCCGAAACTTGAACAGTCTGGCGACGAGATCGAGCACCTGCTCGATGCACTTGAAGGCAAATATGTTCCCGCAGGGCCGGCCGGCGCACCGACCCGCGGTATGGCGCACATTCTGCCGACCGGCCGCAACTTCTATGCGGTCGATCCACGGGCACTGCCCTCACAGGCGGCGTGGCGAGTAGGCCAGCAGCTTGCCCGTGAAGCTGTTGCTCGCTTTTACAAGGAGGAGGGCAAGTATCCGGAGATGATGGGATTAAGCGTGTGGGGAACCTCGCAGATGCGGACCCACGGCGACGATATCGCTCAGGCGTTTGCGCTACTCGGTGTCAAACCCTTGTGGAACCCGCAGTCGCGCCGGCTCGAAGGCGTGGAAGTTATTCCTCTGGAGCAACTCGGCCGACCTCGCGTCGACGTGACGCTGCGCATCAGCGGCTTCTTTCGCGACGCATTCCCACACCTGATCGACACGTTCGACCAGGCCATTTCGATGTTGGTCGAACTGGATGAACCGCTCGATCAGAACTTCCCGCGCAAACACTATCTTGCGGAGCTTGAGACAAAGAAGGATTTACCGAAGCACGAGGCCGAGGCTCAGGCGCGCTATCGCATCTTCGGTTCGAAGCCAGGTTCTTATGGCGCGGGTATTTTGACACTTATCGAGACCGGAAACTGGCAAGGAGACGACGACTTTGCCCGCGCATTCCTCGCCTGGGGAGGCTATGCGTACGGCAAGGGTACCGATGGAGTCGACGCGCAGCCCATCTTCGCCCAGCGCCTCAAATCCATCGAGGTAGCACTGCACAACCAGGACAATCGCGAGCACGACATCTTCGATTCAGACGATTATTTCCAGTTTCACGGCGGCATGATCGCCTCGATTCGTGCGCTCACCGGCATGCAGCCCAAGGCTTACTTTGGTGATAGCTCGCGCCCGGAATCGGCACAGGTTCGCGACCTGCGCGAAGAAGCCCTGCGAGTCTATCGTTCGCGCGTTGTGAACCCAAAGTGGATCGAATCGATCAAGCGACACGGCTATAAGGGCGGGCTTGAGCTCGCGGCAACAGTGGACTACATCTTCGGATTCGATGCCACGGCGCAGATCGCCCCGGACTTCATCTACGAGGGTCTTGCTGAGCACTATGCGTTAGACCAAAACATGCGGGATTTCCTTGGGGCTTCCAATCCATGGGCATTGAACGCGATCGCCGAACGATTGCTTGAAGCGGCAAAACGGGAGCTCTGGGAGAACCCCGCGCCAGAGACTCTCAATGCACTGCGCGGCGTTCTGCTTGAGGCAGAAACGCTGCTGGAAGCCCAGGGCGAGCAGAAGCGGGAGCCTGTTTCGTGAGACCGGCTGCCTATCCCTTCTCCGCAATTGTTGGCCAGAGCGAGATGAAGCTCGCGCTGCTACTCGCTGCTGTCGATTGGCGGCTGGGAGTTTTGCTGCGCGGCGACAAGGGCTCGGGCAAGACCACGACCGCACGAGGCCTCGCCGCCCTGCTTCCTGTGCCCGCTCCCTTCATAAATCTGCCGATCGGCGCTACGGAAGACCGTCTTCTCGGGGGGCTTCATCTGGAGCGCACGTTGAAGGGCGATCCCGTCTTGAAGCCGGGACTGGTCGTCGAGGCACATGGCGGCGTGCTTTATGTGGACGAGGTGAACCTCCTCCCATCACACCTGGGCGATGCCTTGTTGGACACTGCTGCCAGCGGGGTCCATGTGGTGGAGCGCGAAGGTTTCAGCGCCACACATTCAGCCGAGTTTGTGCTGCTTGGCAGCATGAACCCGGAGGAAGGCTCGCTGCGCCCGCAGTTGCTGGATCGTTTTGCATTATCAGTGACGGTCTGTGCTCCATCCGACCCAGCCGAACGCCAACTCGTGATAGAACGAAGAATTGCATTCGAACGCGACACGGTTCAATTTGCCAGTGAGTGGTCACAAGCTCAACAGGCTTTACAGTCGCAGATTGCTTCCGGTAGAGCTTCTCTCGGCTGCGTCACGTGTTCCAGCGACATGATGGGACACATTAGCTTCACCATCTGCGAACACAGCGTTCAATCCTTGCGAGCTGATCTAGCTGTCGTAAGGGCTGCAATCGCATATGCAGCTCTCACCGACGATACGTGCGTCGAAGTACAGCATGTAGACGCCGTGTTACCTCTTGTCCTTGCTCACCGGACGCGCGCGAGCGGGCGCTCCTCATTCACTCCGCCTCCACTTCCAACACAGCCGCAACAGTCAAAGCCCGAATCGCAGTCTGAAACTGGTGGACAAGAAGCACCGAAGCGTGTCCACGAACGCATCTTCAGTCCATCAGAAGTCAAGACCCCCACTCTCGATAGTCGGTTCAGTGCAGGAGCGAAGCGAGGGGGCAGTTCCTCTGCAGATGGCTGTGATTGCGGTCCAATCATCGGCACTCGACAGTCGGATTTCCCTGTCGAGTTTGATTTGCGTGCCACGCTCAGCCATACTCTGCGTGAAACCGGCGGCTTGCAACCTCGTGTTGAGGATTTGCACGAACGGGTGCGCAAGCCGAGGACCGGAACTCGCTATCTCTTCGTCATTGATTCCAGTGGCTCTCACGCTGCCCAGCAAAGAATGCGTCTAGTCAAAGGCGCTATTTCAAGCCTACTGACCCGCTCCTTCAAACGAGAGGACGAGGTGGCCATGATCGTCTTCCGCGGAACGTCCGCCCAAGTCGTTCTCGAGCCAACGCAAGTTCTTCCCGACGCACTGGCTGCGCTCGAATATCTTCCCACGGGTGGTCGAACGCCGTTGGCGGCCGCTCTCGATCAGGCGCGCGGTTACCTGACGTCCACTACGCTTCTCATCCTACTCACGGACGGTCGAGCAAATATCCCGCTGCATGGAGGAGACCCGTGGCAAGAGGCTCTTGATGCGGCGCAGGTGATGAGTTGCAATGCAATCGTCGTCGATACGGAGACGGCCGCACAGCGGCTAGGCCAATGCGAGGAATTAGCGAAGATACTCGGGGCGCGCTACCTCTCGTTGGAACAGCTTGGGGAGATCGAGCACGTGTCGATTGATGCCCAGGGGCAAAGGCAGGGAGCGTAGCGTGCACGAGAGCGATGGCAATGCGGTGATCCTCGTCCTGGGCGGCGTGCGAAGTGGCAAGAGCAGCTACGCGCAGCAGTTAGCCGAGAAGTCCAGCCGGGTTACGTTCGTTGCGACGGCCGAGCGTCGCGATGACGAGGAGATGCACCGAAAGATCGAAAGCCACCGCGCAGACCGGCCCGCACACTGGACAACCGTGGAAGAACCTATCGCATTGGGCCGCGTCGTTCGATCCAGTGGAGACAACTCCGACGCCATTCTTATCGACTGCCTCACGCTCTTCGGCGCCAATCTTATGGAAACATATGAGAGCAATGAAGCGGCTTTGGAAGCATGCGTCGAAGACCTGTGCGTCGCTTTGAAAAAGAAGTCCTGCAAGGTGATTCTGGTCTCGAATGAGGTCGGCAGCGGCGTCGTCCCAGCCTATGCCCTGGGACGCCGCTTTCGCGACCTGGTGGGCGAGATCAATCAGCGCGTTGCGGCTGTGGCCGATACCGTAGTTCTGATGGTCGCCGGACTTCCGCTTCCCCTCAAGGCTTCGCTCGAAGGAGGGCATCGATGAAAGGATTCCTGATCGCCGGAACGGCTAGCGGAGTCGGCAAGACCACCGTGACCCTAGCGATTACTGCTGCCTTGCGCCGTCGCGGCTATACGGTGCAGCCGTTCAAGGGAGGACCTGATTTTCTCGACACCGGGCACCATACCCGCATCGCAGGCCGCACAGCACGTAACCTCGACACATGGATGCTTTCTGCAGAAGCAAACCGTGACGTGATTCGGCACGCATCGCATGGTGCTGATGTCCTGCTGGTAGAGGGCATGATGGGGCTATTCGACGGTAAGGGCGGCGCGGGCGAGTCGGGTAGCAGCGCGGAAATCGCAAAGCTTCTAAAGCTGCCGGTGGTGCTTGTGCTGGATGCAGGAAAAACCGCCAGGAGCATCGCAGCCATGGTGCTAGGATTTGAACTCTTTGATCCTGAACTTCCGTTAGCTGGAGTCATCCTGAATCGTGTCGCAGGCGATCGCCACTTTCGCATGTTGGAAGCTTCGATCAAATCTGCCTGTAAGACTCCAGTCCTCGGTTGGCTGCCCCGAGAGCCTACAATTGCGATCCCGGAGAGACACCTCGGGTTGCAGACGGCGGAAGAAGGCGAGACCGGCGAAGGGCTTGATCGCTTGATCGATACTCTTTCCGACCTTGCGAATAAGCACCTGGACATTCCCCTTCTTATGGATTTGGAATGTGGACTGGAGATGAAACTTGAAGCTCTTCCAGTGCTTCGCCAAACGAGAGAACAGATTCGCATCGGAATAGCGCGCGATCAGGCATTTTCCTTCTATTACGAAGACAACCTCGATCTCCTTCAGGAGCACGGTGCCGCCCTTGTGCCATTCAGCCCGATCCACGAGGGATGTCTGCCACCGAATCTCGATGCTCTTTATCTCGCCGGCGGCTACCCTGAGCTTCATGCAGTTCAAGTCAGCGAGAACGTCGCAATGCTCTCGGCGATTCGAGAATTTGTCGCATCCGGCCGTCCTGTCTACGCCGAATGCGGAGGCATGATCTTCCTGTCGCAGCAACTCACGACGCGCGACGGAACCATATATCCGATGGCAGGTGTACTGCCCTTCGAAATCGAGATGACCGGAAGACTCGTCGGCTTCGGATACGTCAATGTGGAATTGACCAACGATTGCCTGCTCGGTAAAGCAGGCACAGTGCTGCGTGGACACAGCTTCCATTACTCTCGCATCTCGAATGAATTTCAAGTCGCGACGAATTATCACCTCCAATACTCTCTCTCGGGCCGTACGGAGAGCGAAGGCTATCGCCTGGGCAATATGCTTGCGAGTTACGTGCATCTGCACTTTCGCGCAGAGCCAGTCATCGCTCGCAGCTTCGTCGAGGCAGCCATCGCCAGTCGAACTTCGAATTTGGTGCCTCAATGACGCCGCTCAGTGCAAGGGTCGTGACAGAACTGATCCGCGGAATTGAGCCTCCGGACGAGACTTGGCGAACTCGTGCTTATGCACGTCTGGATACGCTTACCAAACCCCTAGGCAGTCTTGGCAGGCTCGAAGACCTCGCCGCCCAGTTGGTGGCAATCCGACACGAGCATCTTGCTTTGCCTCTCAATAAAGCTGCTTACATCTTCGCCGCGGATCATGGCATCACCGCTGAAGGTGTGAGCGCATACCCGAGCGCAGTCACGCATCAAATGGTGCTCAACTTCCTGGGTGGAGGAGCCGCCGTCAACGCCCTTGCGCGTTTGCATGGCGTGACACTGCATGTGGTCGACGTAGGGGTCGACGCTGACTTCAACAATATCGACGGCCTGCTCCACTGCAAAATTTCGAACGGCACGAAAAACATGATGTGCGATGCGGCAATGACCGACGAAGAGCTCTCGCGGGCGCTGCTCGTCGGCGCACACCTCGCGGATGAAGCTGCAGCCACCGGGCATGCGCTGCTGGCCGTCGGTGAAATGGGCATTGGCAATACCACTTCCGCCAGTGCAATTACCTGCGCCATCACGGGCTGTGCTGAGTCACTCGCAACCGGGCGCGGGACAGGGTTGGGCGATGCGGCTCATGCGCGCAAGATTGCAATCGTCGAAGCGATTCTGAAAAAGCACTTCGCAAACCATGCCTCACTCGCTCCGCTCGACGTACTGCGCTGTGTTGGTGGCCTGGAGATTGCTGCCATGATCGGCATGATCCTGGCAGCAGCACGTAACCGTGTCGCTATCGTTGCCGATGGGTTTATCTCCACTGCAGCAGCGGCCCTTGCCGTAGCCCTCGAACCGAAGGTTGGGGGATATCTGATCGCCGGCCACCGCTCCGAGGAGCCTGGTCACCGATTGCTGCTCGAATACCTCAAACTAACTCCCATCCTGAGTCTCGAAATGCGTCTTGGCGAAGGCAGCGGAGCCGTTCTCGCTATGTCCATCCTTGAATCCGCCATTGGGCTCTATTCGCAGATGGCCACCTTCGCCTCTGCCGGCGTCAGCGAGGCCTCACGATGAGCGGTTGGAAGTTCGTGACAAGAACAGGATCAGACTTTCTCGCTGCGGTGCAGTTTCTCACCCGAATCCCTACACCCTACCTGCCTTACGATTCAAACTCGCTCTCACGGGCGGTCAAGTTCTTTCCAGTTGTGGGTCTGGTCATCGGGAGCGCTGCTGCGCTGCTTCATCAACTTATTACGCCACACCTTCCCAGGCTCGTCACTGCTCTTCTCGTCATTGCCTTTCTGGTTTCGATCACTGGATGTTTGCACGAGGACGGTTTGGCCGACACTGCCGACGGCTTCGGAGGTGGTTCGAGCCGGGAACAGGTTCTCGCCATCCTGAAAGACAGCCGTATCGGCAGCTATGGCGGTGTGGCCCTCACGCTCAGCCTGCTGGCACGCGTCCTGTTGCTTGCCTCGCTGCCTTTGACTCAGATCCCGCAGTACCTCATCGCAGCTCACGTTCTTTGCCGCTGGACCACTACCTCGCTTCGGCCCGCAGTCTGCAAGATCAGGCTGGAGCCGGTCAGGGAGCACGAATCGCCAAGCTCACCACACGCGGAACACTCATTGTTGGCTCCATCTTCAGCCTTGCGATCTGTACGTTTGCATTGGTGCGCCCGGCAGGGCGCACTCACTTGGAGGTGTAAGTCCTCTACACACCCGGCAAGGGGAAGTGTTAGCTGAACGGCAAGGGTGTCCATCGCGAGGTGGAATCTGAAGGAAGCTGTAGGCAAAGCGCTGGCCTGACGAACAGCTAGCGGATAGAGGCTTCACGGTGGGGTGAGCGGGCCAATCTTCGCAAAGCCCAGTACTTGCACGGAACGCCGTGAAGTAGATCCGACAGGCATAAGCGTGAAAGTGAGTGCGTAATACCCGGGGAGATCTGTCGACTTGCCTTTGGGCTACCGGCGTCGTGAGGCGTTGGGATGAGCCGTCAGAAGTCAGCAGCGGCCGTAGTGGCTTCGCGCAAGCGGAGTGAAGGGCCAAACGTGAAACACGGGAGTAGGAAAGCAGACCTCGATGCGAGACGACGAAGCAGAAGCATACGCGAGTATGGCCAGCACGGAAGGAGACAGGCGGAACCTGTCTTGGGCCGAAGCTGGTGCTGAGTCTGGCGCGGCGGATGCCAGGGAACCGAAACCGGAGGCATTGCGGCTGATGGAAGCCGTAGTGGAACGCAGCAACATGTTCAGTGCCTATGAACGCGTGGTGAAGAATCAAGGAGCGCCGGGAGTCGATGGACTGACGGTCTCCGAATTCAAGCCATGGCTTCAACGACACTGGGCGCGGGTAAGACAGGATCTGTTGTCAGGCGTATATCAGCCGGAGATGGTGCGCAAGGTGGAAATACCGAAGCCGCAAGGCGGGGTAAGAATCCTAGGCGTTCCCACCCTGGGTGACCGTCTGATTCAGCAGGCACTCAATCAGGTACTGCAACCGCTGTTCGACCCGGAGTTTTCCGCGTCCAGCTTCGGCTTCCGTCCCGGTCGCAACGCGCATCAAGCCGTCGAAGCGGCGCGAGGCTATGTTGCGGCAGGTAAGCGGTGGACCGTAGATCTCGACTTGGAGAAATTCTTCGACCGGGTAAACCACGATGTGCTGATGGCACGGGTGGGGCGCAAGGTGGAAGATGGACGGGTGTTGCAACTGATCCGGCGCTATCTGGAAGCGGGCATGATGGAAGGCGGGGTAGCGAGCATGAGGACGGAGGGTACGCCTCAGGGCGGTCCTCTTTCTCCACTGTTATCGAATATCCTGCTCGACGATCTTGACCGGGAACTGGAGCGGCGCAGGCTGAACTTCTGCCGTTACGCGGATGACTGCAACATTTATGTCGGAAGCAAGCGTGCAGGAGAGCGGTTGATGCAGGCAGTCACGGCGTTTCTGGAGCGAAGACTGAAGTTAAAAGTCAATGCGTCCAAGAGCGCGGTGGCGAGACCGTGGGAGCGGAAGTTCCTTGGCTACAGCATGACGTGGCACAAGAAACCGAAGCTGAAGATAGCGCCACAAAGCCGCAAGCGATTCGTGGAGAAGATCCGCAAGACGATGCGGGCAGTTCGTAGCAGCAGTCTGCACCAAGTCATCGAGCGGCTCAATCCCGTTCTACGGGGATGGGTTGTTTACTTCCGGCTCACCGAAGTCAAAGGGGTGCTGGAAGAACTCGACGGCTGGATCAGACACAAGCTGCGGGCGCTCCTCTGGCGGCACTGGAAGCGCGTCTATACACGGGCTCGGAATCTGATCAAGGCCGGGATAAGCAAGGAGCGAGCGTGGCGCTCAGCCACCAATGGACACGGTCCGTGGTGGAATGGCGGCGCGCCGCACATGAACCACGCCTACCCCAAGTCCTGGTTCGACCGTATGGGGCTGGTTTCGCTGCTCGCAACTCGGCAGCGCTTCCCGTCTGTTTCATGAACCGCCGGATGCCGAACGGCATGTCCGCGTGGTGTGGGAGGACGGCAGGGGTGACCCTGCCTCCTACCCGATCGAACCCACGCGGCTGCTGCCATTGCCACAACAATTTTGGTCACGCTATTGAGTGGTCTCTACTACCAACGGAGAATCGGCGGCGTAACCGGAGATTGTTTTGGCGCCACCAATCAACTCGCAGAAATAACTGTTTACCTAACCGGAGCGTGGATCGCATGAACGATCTTCTCTTCATTCGCCACGCCGAGACCGACATGACCGGCACCTTTTGCGGTCAATCCGACCCGCCCGTGAACGCCGCAGGCCATCGGCAAATCCAGGAACTCGCTGAGCGCCTGCGCACCGAACCAATTGTGACCCTCTTCACGAGCGATCTACAACGCTCGGTGACGACCGCACGCACACTCGGTGAGTCCTTATCCATTCCATGGATCAGCCGCCCAGCCTTGCGCGAGATCGATTTTGGAAAGTGGGAGGGGCTGACCTGGGAGGAGATCGAGGAGCTTGACTTGACCTTCGCTACGCAGTGGCTCGAAGCCTTTCCGCACCTGACGCCACCAGATGGAGAACCCTTCGAGATATTCGAAGCAAGAGTAATGGCCGAGACAAACTATCTCCTCAGCCAGTCCGAAAGCAGCTCGATCGCCGTCGTCACACACGCTGGAGTCATGCGTATGGTCCTTCGTACTCTCTGCGGTCTTGATGAGAAGACGGCATGGGCCCTGACAAAACCGTACTGCTGCACCTTTCGATACGCGCACCATCCTCGCCCCGACAGGCGCTTGCAGGAGGTGCTCGGATGATGCCACATGTCTTCAGCCCGATCCGTACCATAGAGCTTGTCGCCTGGGACTTCGACGCATACAAGCCCCGCCCCGAGTCGTTTGACCACGAAAAGCCTGGCAAAGCGCGAGATCTCGTCTTTCAGAGGCGATTGGATCATTATTCGAGCGCGTTGTGCGAAGAGGAGACTCGACTGCTTCGCGATACTTTTGACACACAACTATTGCGCCACGACCTCCAAGCGGAGATGAGGGGCCTCGATTGGTCTCTCGGTGTAGTAGACCTGCGTCGCCTGCTCGCCTTTCAGCGCAGGTTGTCTTTCGATTCAACACTTCGCGCAATGACCGTCCCTCCGCAATGTGATTGGGGCGGCCTAATCAAGATCGCTTTCGCTTCTCCGAATCCGGTCATCTGCGATGTGATCCACGATAGAGATAAGAAAACGGTCACTCTGCAATCGAGTAACCCAAATGTGCAGCTTAAGGTGACGCAAGACCCTGCAATGCCGGTCGCCGTTTACGCGGGCAGTCCGTTCTTTGAGGTTGCTCAATACGCAGGGCGCTGGTTCCTGCGCGATGGCTATCACCGCGCTTACAATCTGCTCCGTGCAAGCATTTTTCGACTTCCAGCGGTGATCGTCCGCGCCCGAACTCTCGAAGAACTCGGCGCCGTCCAACCACGGTTTTTCTCAGAGGCAATTCTTCTTTCGGAGCACCCTCCGTTCGTCGCCGACTTTCTCAATGAATCCCTAACCATCGAATACGACCGTCATCCAATCATCAAGACGCTACGCATCACGATGGAAGAGAGCTTCACATTCCCACTTCCAATAGCAATTTCGGGAGAGCAACTATGAGCATTTCAACCACACGCGGCGACGGCGGCCAGACGGGGCTCGCGGGCGGCATCCGCGTCTCCAAGGCTGATCTACGAGTCGAATCCTATGGCACGGTCGACGAGCTCAACACTGTCCTCGGCTTCGCCCGCAGCATCTGCCAGAACCCTGAGATCAAGGCGTGGACAGAAACGATCCAGCGCACACTGTTCCGGCTCGGCTCAGCTCTGGCCACCCCTCCCGAGAGCAAAAAGCAGCCGCCCATCATCTCTGCTGAAGACGTTGCCATGCTCACCGAACTCGTCCACAAAATTGAAGCGATCGAAGGTATCTTGTCGGACTGGTCGCTGCCGGGCGCACACACGGAATCCGCAGCCTATGAAATAGCACGCGCAGTCTGTCGCAGGGCCGAGCGAAACGCCGTCCGCTTTGTTGAAAACGGTGGAGTGGTCAAACCCGAGATCATCGTCTACCTCAACCGGCTCTCCGACGTCATCTGGCTTTTCGGTAGACTCATCGAATTCAATGCAGGCGTCGATGCGCGCCTCCGCGATGAGACGAAGACAGGGCCCAAGTGGTCGAGGGCATGGTGATGAAGGAACGCGCTGAGTTTGAGGTGCAAGAGCGCGACGCTATCTATCGCGCTATTATCACCCGGCGCGATGTACGCAGAGGCTTTCTTGGAAAGCCGCTGCCTGACGAGTTGATTCAACGCTTGCTGTCTGCAGCTCATTGCGCGCCTTCCGTCGGTCTTATGCAGCCGTCGCGGTTCGTTTTGATCCGCAACTACGGCGTCCGCCGAGCCGTCCATGAAGCATTTCTACAGGCAAACGCACAGGCCCTGGCAACCTACACCGGCGAGCGCCGCGAGCAATACGCAAGTCTGAAGCTCGAAGGCATTCTGGAAGCTCCACAAAACCTCTGCGTTCTAAGCGATCCGTACAGTGAGCGCGGCCATCAACTTGGCCGCCATACGATGCCCGAGGCTGCGATCTACTCGACCGTCTACGCGATACAGAATCTTTGGCTCGCCGCCCGGGCCGAAGGCGTGGGTGTCGGGTGGGTCAGCATCCTCGATCCGGATCGTCTGCGCGAGATACTGCACATTCCCGCAAATATCGTACCGGTGGCCTATCTTTGCTTGGGCTATGTCGACCGCTTCGCCTCAGAGCCGGAACTTGAGCGCTTCGGGTGGGAGAGTAGGATACCGCTCGAAGGGGTTGTGTCTTATGACCGATACTTCGCCCCCCCGAGGCATACAAGCCATGAGGGCGCGCGCAATCATGGTGCTTGGAACGAGTTCCCACGTAGGGAAATCGCTTCTCACGGTTGCGCTCTGTCGAATCTTTGCAGATCGGGGAGTTAGCGTCGCACCCTTTAAGTCGCAGAACATGTCTCTCAACTCATCTGCGACCTTGGAAGGTCTTGAAATCGGCCGCGCGCAGGCTCTGCAGGCGGAGGCAGCCCGCATCCCCGCTTCGGTCCACATGAATCCCATCCTTCTGAAACCTGCTGGAAACATGACATCGCAAGTGGTTGTTCGCGGGAAAATATGGGGCAGGCTCTCCGCCTCCGATTATCACCAGCGGCGTGTCGAAGAACTGTTACCCATCGTTCGCGAGAGCTACGAAATTCTTGCAGCGAAACATGAGGTCATCATCCTCGAAGGCGCCGGCTTCCCAGCGGAGATCAATCTGAAACAGCACGATATCGTCAACATGCGGATGGCTGAGATCGCTGATGCGGTCTGTCTTCTCGTAGGCGACATCGACCGCGGAGGCGTCTTTGCCTCGCTCCTCGGCACTGTTCAGTTGTTAGATTCGAAGGAACAAACCCGCATCCAGGGCTTCCTCATCAACAAATTCCGCGGGGATGTCGCACTCCTTGAGCCCGGTATCCGCATGATGGAAGATCGCCTCCAGAAGCCGTGCCTGGGGGTCGTCCCATATATTCATCATCTTGCGCTCGAAGAGGAAGACAGTCTCGGGCTCGCCGACATAACTGACGAGACGGAACCATGGCTGCCGGAGGATGTGCGCGCGAGACCACTACGTATCGCGGTCGTTGCGCTGCCATCTTTTTCGAATTTCACCGACTTCGACGCGCTACGCAACGAGCCATCTGTCTCGTTGCGGTTCTGCCGGAAGCCATCCCAGCTTGCGCTGGCAGACTTAATCATCTTGCCTGGCAGCAAACAGACGGTCGAAGACCTCCTCTGGATGCGCCGGCAAGATATGGATTCCAGCGTTGTTGCGCATGCCGCCCAAGGCCTCGTCGTCGGCATCTGCGGAGGGATGCAGATGCTGGGCACTGCGATTGTCGATCCACTTGCTATGGAGCATGGCGATCAAGCCGATGGGCTTGGATTGCTGCCGTTTTCCACTCGCATGAACTCGGACAAGGTGACGCGCGCGATAACTGGTCGACTGTCTCGATCAATCCTCTTCGGTCAGCCTATGCCCGCGATGGATATAGACGGTTATGAGATCCATATTGGCGAAACGATGTATGCAGACGACGCTCGGGCATTTTCAATTCTGAACGGACACGAGCCCGACGGATGCATCTCGCCTGACACCCGCATCTTCGGAACGTATCTGCATGGCATCTTCGATGACGACAAATTCCGCCACACGTTCCTGGCCGCGGCTCGGAGCTTTTATCAACTTGCGCCTGTGGACCGCTTCGAGAACTGGAGGCAGAAGCGCGAAAACTCTTTCAACCAGTTAGCCGATACCGTTCGCGAATCGTTGGACCTGCCCCGTATCTTCGATTGGGTCGGCCTTCCGTACAAATCTCAAGGCCAGATTGAGACCATGGAGCAAATCCGTTGAATCGCTGCTCCCTCATTCCTGCTGCGTGGCTCCTCGACCAACTCGCCGGCGACCCCGAGTGGCTCCCGCATCCGGTGCGACTAATCGGTTTCGCCACGGCGCGTGGCGAGGTTGCCCTTCGTCGGCCCAACCAGAGCGAGCTGTCGGAACTTATCTCAGGCGGAACCTTGAGCCTCGCTGTCGTTGCCACCAGTTACTATGCAACGCGCCAGTTGATCCGGTTAGGGAACCGCCTATCGCCCGCAGTGGGCAATATAGTGGAAGTCCTGCTCGCATGGACCTGCCTGGCAGCTCGCAATCTTGAACAGGAGGCAACCTCCGTCGTTGATGCACTCGATTCCGGAGACCTGCCGCTCGCTCGTCACCGCCTCGCACGCATCGTCGGACGCGACACCCGACATCTAGACACGCACGAAATCTGCCGTGCCTTGATTGAGACGCTGGCTGAAAGCGCCTCCGATGGCATTCTTGCGCCGCTCTTCTACATGGCGCTGGGCAGCGTGCCTCTGGCTATGGCCTATAAAGCCATCAATACACTGGACTCCATGATCGGACACGCCGACGAGCGTTACTTCTACTTCGGCAAGGCTGCCGCTCGACTGGACGACGCAGCCAACTACGTGCCTGCGCGCCTCACCGCGGCTGCCATCGTCGCAGTCTCGAACGTCCACGAACATTCCGACCCGCTGGCCGCATGGCAGACGTGGCGTCGTGACGGAGACAAGCACATGAGTCCCAATGCGGGCCAGCCCGAAAGCGCCATCGCGGGAGCTCTGCATGTTCGACTTGGGGGCGACAACACCTATGGCGGCGAGTTGGTTCGGGCCGCGCATATTGGCCCTGAGTTTTCACCGCCATCACTGCCGAAAGCCAAAAGCGCAATCCGGCTGGTCTCAGTCGTTACGCTACTTGGTGTGGCTTGCGGCGTTCTTCTCTCAGCCTGTGCTCAGTCACGTGAAGTCCCAGGGGCGTCCCGATGATCGAATTTGTCCCCTTACACGGCGGCCAATTGCGGCAGATCTCCGAGCGTTTCAATATCCCTTCATCGCAACTGACCGACTTCAGCGCCAATATCAATCCCGACGGGCCTCCGCCAGCAGTCCTGTCCACCTTGCGAACGAGCCTTGAAGATAGCTCAATTTTGACCGCTTATCCCGATCTCGAACAGGTCGGACTCAAACGATCGATAGCCGACTATGCCGGAGTTCACCCCAAAAACCTCGTAGTCGCTAACGGCTTCATTCCACTGCTGGAGTCTGCGCTTCGTACCCTAAGGGTCAAACGCTGCCTTCTCCCAGTGCCCGCCTTCGTGGAGTATCGCCGCAGCCTTGCACGTGCTGGAGTAGAGATCGAACCGCATATCCTAACTCCAGATTCCAACTTCCGTTATGACATCCATGTCTTGGTGCATGGTGGTCACGACGCTGTCTTGCTTGCCAATCCCCAGAATCCCTCGGGCGTCCTTACAACAAGGGATATTCTGCTCCAGTTTGTCTCAGAGTGCGCGGAGCGAAACATCACCGTCCTCCTTGATGAAGCATTCATCGATTACGCACCTTTGGATTCACTGACGCTGGATGTTGAACAATTTGCAAGCCTGATCGTCTTTCGCTCCGTGACCAAGTTCCACGGCATTCCGGGCATCAGAGTGGCCTACGCAGTAGCCAACGAAGCTATAGTGCGAGCACTTAATGAACACCTTCCACCTTGGCCAATCACAACTCTAGCCTCATGCGCCGTTATATCCGGGTTAGCCGACCATTCCTTCGCGGAGCGCACCAGGCTACACAACGGCGGGCGAAGAGCTCGTCTGAGCGATGACTTTGATGCCCTGGGCATCCACACATACCCCTCAGCCGCCAACTTTCTACTCCTTCGTACTCCTGATGGTGCCTCTGCAGAGCGTCTCTGGAGACACATGATCACTGAACACCATATGGTGTTGCGAGACTGCTCAAACTATGAAACTTTGCCATCCAGATACTTACGCACGGCGATACGCACCGAGGAGGAAAATGACAAGCTCGTCAGAGCATTAGCCCATTCATTACAATTTTGCTAGCGAAGTCAGCGGGCGCAAACGAAGAGGAGGATATGAGGCGGGCAGAGAAAGGAAAAGTTTATTTGGTTGGCTCGGGGCCGGGCAATCCGGAACTGCTGACGGTGCGTGCTGTGCAATTGCTAGAGACTGCGGATGTTGTGTTTCACGATGACCTGGTGTCGGACGAAGTGCTCGGACTGGTGCATCACAGTGCGCTTGTGACGAATGTGGGAAAGCGTTGTGGGCGACCTAAGATTACGCAGGCAGGGATTAATGCCCTGATGATCGAATCGGCGCGTGCTGGGCAGTCGGTGGTGCGGCTGAAGAGCGGGGACCCGCTGGTATTTGGGCGCGCCGGGGAGGAAATTGCAGCGTTGCGCGGGGCGGGGATTTCGTTTGAAGTGGTGCCGGGCGTGACCGCAGCGCTCGCGGCGGGTGCGGTGCTAGAGTTGCCCCTCACGGATAGGAAGAGTGCGTCGAAGCTGATTCTTTGCACAGGGCATCATTCTGCAGATAAAGCTGATTGCACCCCAATCTGGAGTGGCCCTTTGCCTGAGGATGCGACTCTGGTCATCTATATGCCGGGGCGTGACCTCGGTCGGATTGCGCAGGAGCTTATGGCTGCAGGCGTGAAGACGGATATACCTTGCTGTGCTGTGTCACATGTAGCGACGGCACGACAGAGTTTCGCGGCCTGCAGGCTGGTTGACTTTGCGGGGTTGGCGTGTGGGCCGGCGCCATTACTGCTATTGATCGGGCGAGCCATAGAGTCACTGGTCAGCGGGGACGTTGGGCAGGCGCCGGCGCGGTTTCGGCACAGAACCTGATCCAGGCGCTGTCTTGGAAAGCCATGCGCCAGATCAATTTCAGGTACACGTTCGGGTACAGACGTCAGTTCGCCCTAATTTCGGCAAGCTACGCTAAATTACAGGTGGGAATGGGTTTAGTCTGTACGCTAATTACGCTCGATTACGCTTATTTTTCATAGACTTACGGTATTCTCGGGAAACTCAAAATCCGCCGAGGGCAACCTCGTGGGGGTTCGACCCCCCCTCCCGGCACCATACAAAATAAAGAGTTTAGGTTGAATTGGCCTCTTGAAACCCGAGAGGCCAAAATCGTCTGGTGGCTGTTTTGGTGGCTGTTGGTTCGACAGTGTCATCCCGCGGAAGAGAAGCTAGCCGCGATTTCTCACAGGGTCGTGATTTGCTGTCGGTCGGCGGCGCGAAGCATGCGGGAAGAGCCATCGACCGGGTTGAAATCGGCTTGGCGATAGGTTCGGCAAGTGTGCGGGGAGGCTGATGGCAGATCGAAGTCGGATTTGCCGCATGGCTACGCCAGGCCGCCGGTTGGGTTTGTGTGGAAAAGTTGTTGGGCCGGGGTGGAGACGCTCAGCAGCGCAGCGCGTCGAAGGCCCGAGCGTAGATATGTTTCCACGGATAGGTGGAACTGAGTTCCAGCCACACGCGCCGGGCGCTGATGCGTACCAGGGCACCGATTTTGAACAGCTTGAGCCGGATCGTGTCCACCTGCGCCTGAGCCCACTCGGTTCCCTTCAGCCCCAGCCGCCTGAGCGCTTCAACCAGCGTATAAGCCAGCGCCGACAGGTACAGCCGCAGCTGATTGCCCTTCATTTCTTCCGTCGAGAGACGATAGGCGAACAGGCACATCTGCTCCTTGATACGATTCTCCATCTCACCGCGCTGGCAGTAGAACTGCTCGTACAGCTGGCGCGCCGCCCACTCGCCGGTGCCGAGTGAAGTAACCACGAAGCGTGGGTTTTCGCCCTTGTCCAGATACTCGGCCTTGGCCACTACCCGCCTCGCCCGCGCCCAGCTGTTGCGCGTTTGATAGTCGAACTCGGTAAACACACGCGCTGGCTTGCCGGTCTCGGTGTGCAGCAGCGTGGCCTCGTGCATCTGCTTGCCGATGATCTTCTGCAGCCGGCTGTTGCGCGCCAGACCGAACAGGAAGTCTACCTGGTTCTCTGCGGCCTCGCACCAGGCCATCAGTTCCTCGCGACAGAAGCCCGAGTCGCCGCGCAGCACGATGCGCACCTTGGGCCAGATGGAGCGCAACTGGGCCACGATGCGCTTGACTTCATCGAGCGCACCAGCCGCTCCGTCGATGTTGGCCGGCCTGAGCCGTGCACACAACAGTTGATCGCCGGCGAAGATGTAGAGCGGCAAGTAGCAGTAGCTGTCGTAGTAACCATGAAAGAACCGCTCCGGCTGATGACCGTGCAGCGGGATGTCGGTGGCATCCAGGTCGAGAACGATCTGCTCGGGCGCTTCGCCGTGCGACTCGATGAACAGATCGCACAACAGCGCGTCGATCTTCGCCGGCGCGTAATCGATCTTGTGATAACGCTTGCTGCCGCCGGGAAGTTCCAACCGGTTCAGCGTGCTTTTGCCGGCCAAGGGATCTTCCAACTTGCGCTGGCCCGACAGCACCGCCATCAGCGGATCGTGGCGCAACTGCTCATGATCGCAAAGGTCCTCGTAGCCCAGCGCCAGCCCGTAGATGCGCTGCGAAAGCATCTCCGATAGCTGGTGTTGGACCAGCAGCGGCGACCGCCGGTCGGTGAAACAAGACGCTACCCGCTTCAGCATACCGATCTTGCGATCCGCCTGACGCAACAACAGCGCTCCCCCATCGGTCGATACCTGACCCGCCGTGAAACTGGCCTCAACCCGCCGCGAAAAATGTGATGCAAACGAGAAGACTTCTTGATTACACTCTGTCATGTGAGAGGCCGCCCTTTCCGCAGTCACAACTCGCTTCGATAACGTAGTTATGACACAGAAAAGACGGCCTTTCCAGCTATTTCCTGCTTCCCGAATCACCCAAATCGACAATCCGCCTGTGAGATATCCGGGCTAGGGATAGGTCCGTCGGAATCCCAACGGGTGAATCGGCCTGAAGTCATCAATATTGACGGCGTCGTAATTGACGGCGTCGTACTCTCGGAGCTCGTCAGGCACCGACGACTAAAAAAAGGCATATTCAATCTTCGCAGTGCGGAATCACCCAGCCAAGATTGGCTCCAGATGCTCCCTACGTAAACTGTCCATTGGCGTTGTCCAGGAAGACCGATCCGTCCTCCCAAACGACGCTGATTCCAAGAGTTTCAAGCCAGCGCAGGAGGGACGGACCTGGCTTCTCCGGCAGAAGGATTGCTTTGTTGCATTCCCCTAGTTGCTCTCTTGCGTGATGCGAATAATCAAGCAGCTGCCCGACAGCCATCCGCACGTACTCTCGTCGTGACGAGCACTTCGCCTCGATTAGGTTGCGGCGGTCTCGTTCATAGGCATCGCATTGCAAGCGATGTACACGAAACACCTGTAGCTTACGATCCTGGTGATCAATCCAATGCTTATATCTCTCTACGAGAGCCGCCTCCCGCTTCTGCGCCGCGCGAGTAGCGCTCTGGGTTCTCGTCTGATACTCAAGCTGACCATCGTCCGGCAAAGAGGAGAGGTGAACTGCAGTTGGTTGACGCTTCGACTCGGCCGGAGTGCCTGATTTGTCCGTTCGTGCGAGCTTCGCTTCGAGCCACCGGCAAATCATCGCATGCTGCGGATTCGACTCAGGGTGCAGTTGATGCAGCGCTGCCGTCTGGTTTACAGCTTCTATCAACGGTAAATGGGCCGGTTGACGGCTCATGGGGATGAAGGGCTCGAGCCGGCGTAAAGAGCCGAACGATTCGGGCGCCCTGAATCCTTTGAGACGGGTCCGGAACTTCCCGACCACGGTACCAAAGCCGACGGTCTCGGGTTTTCCGTTTGCCCGGCGCGCAATGAGGATGACATCACCAGGTTCGATCCCACGAGCGAACTTAGGACCGAGGCGATGTGCCTCGTCATCCGGGTGCCAGCCCATGAACGCCGCCTGCCACTTCACGCTGGCTTGTCTCCACGCGGACACGGTCTTTGCGTCAAAACGCACGTTCGGCGATACCACCCAATACTTGCGCGAAGTGCTCATCGGTCTCCTGTGGCTGTAATCAGCCTATCGGTCTTCTCATTCTGCTGGAAGCGATCCCAGAAGCACGTCGCATAGTAACGGAAGACCCGGGCGGTATCTTCCGGGTCATAGGCGACCGCGTTCACGAGGCCCATGAGGGTATTGATCAGGCGTGAATTGTCCCGGTAGAACTCTTCGATCTCTTCGTCCGTAGCAGTCGCTCCGGCCGCAGTAGTCGGTGATAGCTGGCGGTGCGCCAAGCGCTCATGTCGCAACGCTCGGAGTGTTCCCAATACATTGTTGTTGCTACCACCCTCCATGTACTTGCTGATCAGCCCGAGGGCGGTGTTCGCCTTCTGCGCGAGATCTTCCCTCATATATTCGAGGACATCCATGAATCCAAGGCGACGTGCACGGTCCAGAGCGATGGCGTCAACGACTTCCGAATCACGGAGGTCATGCCAGAGAGACTGCATGCGAATACCCCGCGGATTTGTGTCCCACAGGCGAACCAGAGCGAGAACCATCTCCCGTCGCAGTGCCGTGCGTGTTACGAGAAACGCCTGCGTTGCGTAGGAATTGCCTAATCGGTTATGCAGCTCCTGGTCGTATGCGGCGGGTTTCCAAATCTCGTGGAAGGTGACGGCCATATCAAACTCCTTTTGTGCAGCCGTTACCTTCGACTTCAGGGAGGTGATTCTGGGATCATCGATGTCCATCGCCTATGTTTCCTTGCGTGACTAAATACTTTTTCAAAAGCTTCTCGAAGAAATCCGATATCGTTGCCTCGGAGCGTGTCCCGATCACGGATGTCTTCGGATCCGAGTCCATGAATTCGCTGCCGCCGAAGCGGTACACTTCGTACCCGAGCAACCGCAATCTCCGATCTTCAAGGCAGGTCTTCGCGTAGAGAGTTGGATCAGCGATATAAGCGCCCGACTTTGGGTCTGGAGTTGCATAGTGCTGGCGGCCGTCAACTTCAATCACGATGCGGACACGATTCTCCAGCATCAGAAGGAAATCCATCCGCTGCCTCGCCAGGAACTCCTCATCGCCGCGTTCCCGCTTGGTATAGGGATCGTAGTGAAGGTACACCTGGGGAATCAGAGCGGGCAGTTTATCGCCCAGTAGCTTCCCGAAGCGCTCGTAGTATTTGCGGAACAGGGCGAACTCCCCGGGCGAGTTTGCCGCGCGGACCGCCTGTGCGAGTCGCCGATAGATGGCGCTGCCAGCCAGCTTCTCGTCCTTCGAGCCCTTCTCGAACCTGCCACCAGTCCACCAGATCTTTCCACAGGAGTTGGCCGGATGGCGGCAATGGCCGGTCATAGATCAAAACCTTGTCGGCGTTCTTAACGATCTCCACGTCGTTATTGATTGCGTCCCTGAAGACGAGTTCCGGCTTTTCGCCGATCGAGGCGAAGATCAGGTTCTTCATCGCGCCGGGTACGTGGAGTTGGGCTCGCAGGACGCCATAGATCGGGTATCCCGATACCGAATCGACCGCGCACATCTCGTAACCGTCGCGACGAAGCGCAGAATTGATCTGCCTGGCGAGTTCTTCCTGCTGATCGCCGCGCCTGGCCATGGGGTGAAGAAGCGCATTCAATAGCTTGAAGAACCGAGTCTGGCTGCAGGTCAGCACCCCACATTCGATCAGCAGCTGTTCATTGTCCCAGTCATCGTTTTCAAGGTAGTGCTTGGTGATTTCTTGCTTGAGGGTCCTGCTCTGCATCAGCAGATTGAGAACGTTGCCCTCGATGACCTCCATACCGAATACGGTCGAGAGAAGATCGATGAGCCCTCTTTCGCCGGACAGATGTCCAGCCCATTGAGAGCCTTTGATACATCCTTGCGAGTCACCTGACTCACGCGGTGTTCTGCCTGAGTCGTCATCTCGCTTAAGGTTTCCTCGAGTTCTTCGGAATCGAACTCGGTAAGCACGTTGGCCGCAATCTGCAGGAGAGCGACCTTGTCTTTTTTCAAAAGGTGCTTCCTCACGTATCCGCGTTTACTGCGAAACGCATCAGAGGCGTCGTCTTCCTGACCGTTCTCTTGAATACCGAGCGCCTGGCAGACAGAAGGAACGTTCGGGGCTGACACCTTGGCCCAGATGGTGTTGGCAATATGCTCGCGGAGGGTGTCGAGAGGGATCGTCATGAGTACCGTGAGGAGTCGCGAGTCCGTGTTTGCATCTGCTGTCGCACCTTCAGAGTGAGCTGAAGAGTGGGTCAGAGTTGCTGCCGAACTGCATGCGCGAATACCCAGCCTTTATCAAATCGGTCTGGAAGCGCTGAAACCTGTCGTAAACCTCGCGCTTGGTTCCGAGATGCTCCTCACCGCGAGAGTTCTCGTAGCTGTATTGGCCGCCGTCCCGCTCCCAAAAGCGGATGAAGGCGGACTCCCGCGGCACATTGACGCCCTTCTTCTCATACATCGCGTTAACGATCGCGCTGGGCCGCTTGTTTGCAGGGCCGAGGACGGATCCCGTCGCTCGGGGGGTACCCGTAGGCACCACTTTCGGTGTTGCCGATGGTTTGCCGCTGCCGAAAGCCGGCTTTGGGCCAACCTTAGGAGGCTGCAGGGGTTCGCCATGAAGCGCTCGCAGCAGCTGTTCGTACTGGACGTCGGAGTAGGGACTGCCACTCAGATCGACCCCGAGCCTTGACTTCAGGTACTTCGGTAAAGACGTACCCCAAATACCGTCTCGCAGCACGGGGATGAACTTGTTCACCAGGATGTGGTCCGCAAGCTCTCCCGTGATGACCATCGACTCGTAGCCGACCCCTCCCTGTCGACCATCCGCACGCTGGGCATAGCCTGGCGTGCAGACAACGATGACGAAGTCACTCTGGCTTACGCCCTGCTCCATGAAATGCAGGCGGTCGTCGCCGGGCATCAAGTACCACTGGTCGAGCAGGATCTCAACACCGCTCTCACCCTGCAAGCGCACTGCGAGCGCCAACACCCAGTCCTTGTGCTCGTCGCTATCCCAGGAGTGCGAGAGCAGCGCTCGGGGGATGCCAGGCGTGCGAACAGGGATGCGCGCCGGTACCGTCGCCGCAGATGCCGCTGCAGCAGCGCCTGGCGCCGAGGAAGGATCCGTTTCGAGAGACTCCCGTCCTTCGTCCGTCACGGTAAAGAATCCTTGTCCCCCGTAGTCCGCCAGATAGCCTTCATTTACCAGCCGGGTCCAGGGTGCGCCAAGCAGATGCTGGCGAACGGCATGGTTCTCCCCAGGGCCGTAACCATACGCCAACTGGTATGGATCGCCCACCATCATGAGATTGTGCTTATTCAGCGCGCTGGTGTCGTGCGCCCCGATCTTGAATAGCCGGGCCAGCAAAACCCAACTCTTGGTTTCGATCGGCAACTTTTTCAGCGCCTCAAGGGTGGGCGCTGCGTCGAAAATCACGGAATTGGGAAAGGCCTTTGTCATCTGGCACATCCTTCTGGATAGCGGGCCGACTCATCGAAGCCATAGAACCCTACTATTTAGGCATAGTTTAGCATATTTTTGTCAAACATGCGCTTATAGGTGATACGATGCTTCTACTACGGAGGTCTTTTGATGATTTCTCGTCTCGAGTTCGAGAATTTCTATTCTGTGCGCCAGGCGCAGGTGCTGGACCTCCAGGTGGCTGACAATGTACCTGCAGTGGCTGGCAGATTCGGGGAGGCTTGCCCTGGATCGAATGCCAGAGTGCCCAAAGTAGTCGCATTGTTCGGTGCTAATGCCTCCGGGAAGTCGACCGTCCTGCGAGCGCTGGCTTTTCTCGGATGGTTCGTGCAGAGCAGCTTTCAACTCCCCCCGGATGCGGCCCAGCCATGCGAATCCTTCAATGACCAGGAGGCAGCCCAGCTTCCGACGCGACTGGTAATTCACTTCGCCGGGCCCGCCGCCCTGGTTGAACCTCGACTGGAGAGCTGTGCCAAGTACATTTATGAGGTCAGTTTCCGGAGCGAGCTTGGAAAGCCGAGATCAATCGTGTCGGAGTCCCTTCGGCAGGCGCCCTTAACGGGAGGGAAGCCGGTCCGTCTCTTCGAGAGGGATGAGAAGGGCGAGATTCGATATGGCAAGGGCTATGGACTAGCGGGCTACAAGCAAGTCCTGTCCAAGGTCCGATCGAACGCCAGTGTGATTGCGACCCTTGCGCAGTTCGACCACCAGCCGTCTCTGCTGCTCCAGCGCTTGGCGGCGAGTATCTTGACCAACATCTTCATTGAGAAAGTCGATTTCAGTGAGGACAAGGTTGTTCGCTTCTACGCGGAACATCCCGAGCTCATCGAAGCGTTGAATCGGGAGATCGAGCGGATCGACCTTGGGATCAGAGGCATGTCAATCGACTCTTCAGCGGCTGGGCCAGTTGCCAGGTTCGAACACGAAGGCCTCGACCGGCTGATGCCGCTGCATCTTGAAAGTCATGGCACCCGGCAGTTCCTTCGAATCTTTCCGATGCTGATCCAAACGCTGAAGGTCGGCGGTGTTGCCGTCATCGATGAGCTGGATCTTGCGATCCATCCGCTCGTTCTGCCTGAGATTCTGCGATGGTTCTACGACCCCGTCCGTAATCAGCAGAATGCGCAACTTTGGATGAGCTGCCACAACGCCTCTCTGCTCGACGACCTGATCAAGGAAGAGGTCTACTTTTGCGAGAAGGACTCTCGCGGACGAACCCGCGTCTACGGGTTGCGGGACATCCAGTCAGTCCGCCGTAACGACAACTACTACCAGAAATATCTTGGAGGCGTGTACGGAGCTGTACCGCAGCTCGGATGAGGCGACGTCGCGCCACCATCCCGGTACGCACAAGAATCTTTCTTGGCTGCGAAGGGGAGAGTGAGCAAGGGTATGGAGCTCTCCTCACGCGGTTGGCGGAAGGGGCCGGCCTTCACCTCGCTATCCACTCGGTCCTGTTGCGTCCGGGAGGTGGGGATCCCCTGGATCTGGTTACGCTGGCGGTCGAACTGAGCCGGCGCGCAGAAAACAAGCGTGGGGCCTTTGCCACGAAGGCAGTTCTCCTCGATCGGGATAAGCTCGGAATTACGCCAGAGCGAGACCAGAGACTTTTTCCGCTTGCGGTAGCAAACGGCTTACGGCTCATCTGGCAGAACCCGACTCATGAAGCTTTGCTCCTACGGCACCTCGACGGCTGTCATCAACTCCGCCCCCAAACGGCCGCACTTACGCTCGCCGAACTCGAACGTCGCTGGGCCGACTACAGAAAACCAATGTCAGCCGTACGCTTGTCCACACGTTTGGGGATAGCGGAGCTTCGCCGGGTGTGCGCTGTTGAGGAGTCGTTGCAGGAGTTTCTCAGAGAATGCGGCTTTCCCATCCCGCAAGAGTAGAACTGACGGACCGGACCCTGTGATGATTGCTTTATGTCAGAGCGTTCCAGGTAACGAGTCCAGGAGCAGTTGTTTCATTGCCGTCAAGGATGCGATGACTGTGTCGAAGATCTTGTCTAACGCCCCACCCCAACCTGAAACATACTGTTGGTGATCGATCCCGAAGACCTTTAGTGTCTCGATCATCTCCTGCGACATCGACGCGGACAGGCTGTGCGCATCGGCGACCCGCAAGCCGTTCAGCTTGAAGAGAGGCCGGAGTGGATCGAGTTCAACCTTCGCGTCCCATTGAGCCGCGATGTAAGCCTTATCCTGAATCAGATCGAGGCCGGAATCGACTGCCAGTTGCGCCAGTTGGCAAATCGACCCTACCAGCTTCAGGCTCTGAAAACCCTTAATGTCGTCCTTCTTTAGTCCGAGGTTCACGGCCATCTGAAGCAAGGGCGACTTTTGAAGCCGTTGCAGCAAATTGAAGATATCCTTGGACCGATAGAGGAGATCGGCAAAGGGCATCGTTTCGAGCGCCACATGCCCGAGGGAATTGAACTCAGGATGAGTCCACCATCCTCGATACTTCACCTTCTCACTGTCGAATTGGCCAATATCCTCCTGCGAGGCCACGAGGCCAAGATGTTCGGACACTGTGACGAGCGCCGTGGTGAACTCTAAATAAGCGTTCACTAACTCTTTTGCCCGGATCCCAATGTTGCGATCACCGTTCACATTGCGGTCTCCGGCTGCGACGGCCGAGACGACGGCGAAGCTGTGAAAGTGTTTGATGACCTCATAGGGAGCGCCTTCATACAGCTTTCGAAGTTCAAGCTCAAGATGGTTGCGGCCCCTTCGACGCACGTAGCCCACGGACCACCGGGTTTCGTAAGACACGGAACCGCGCTCTTGGTTGATGTCATATTCCGGACGCTGTTCGTACTCCTTCAGCACCGCATCCTTGACGTAAGCGAGCTCCATGGGAGCGAAACTTCCCTTACCGCTGCCTTTCACGGGATCGCTGCGATCAGGCCACTCGAGGTCAGCCGCTACAGGATCCGATATTGGCTTGTTCTTCGGCTCCATAAGGAGCGCGCACGCCGACACCTGGGAGATCTGGTTTGCAAAATCAAGTTGCATCCGCTTGAACCAGAACTCACGACCAGGTTGTTTCACGCTGAAGGTTTTGTGCTGGATCAGCTTCTCGACCTCAGGTTCGTCGCGTGAATACCGCTCGTCAAAATAGGTTGCAACGGCGACACAATCCTTGCGACACAGATAGTCCTCAAGGTAGTCGCGACGAATCGAGATTCGTGCAGTGGAGTGTCCGTCCGGACCCGAATAGTTCGACACTGGCGACACTCGGACAATGTCATAGACTGGCCGGTCGAGGTCATCCCAGGCCATCGAGCCATCAGCGAGCAGGCGCGGAGCAAGCTGATACGCCATCAGGAACCCATCGTCGGGAAGCAGAATGAGCTGCCGATGGTTATCCCACGTGTGCACCAGCGTTTCGTATTTCTCGCCGTTTGCTCCGTTGATCCAGAACTGCGGAGAACACTCGCCGTCGGGCCCGAAGACACGCTTAAAACCGGCCACGCTCACATTGTTGTGGATACCGCCGACTGAGCTGAGCACAGCTAAGAGGTCCGCTTTCGGGATCAGTGCCGTATATAGAAGTCTGTTCCCTTTGTACCCATTTGCCGGCTCGCTGGTGATCTCAGCGACGGTGATCCATTCATCGGTACTCTGCGAAAGCGGTAGACCGCAGTGCGCCAGTGGCGGAGGCCACGCGCTCGGCGTCAACGGGCCGCCCAACTCTTGCGCGGTCGCATTCTCGTCGGAATCAGGCGAACCAGCCATGTACTCGATTCTAATGCTGCAGGCTGATACAACCCTTGACATGGAGGACGAGAGGTCACAACCGTCGGGAGTGAACTCGGAATTTCTGAACGTGGACATTGGCTTTCAGTTCGCTGCCAACGCCGGATGGTATTCGATGCGTGACTTGGCCTGTTTTCAGTCAAGACAACGCCGTCGCAACTCAGCCTGCTGCGCCTACAGAGGGAGCTCCCACACCGTTCGGACGAAGAAGCGGTGTCCTAATGCCGATTGACGCATCATCGCCAAAGGACTAAGGGGGACAGACGAAAAGTACCCCAATAAGAAGCCACTAGCGTCTTGTCGAGCTGAGGGGGACAGAGTTGAGGGGGACGCGTTCCAGTAGGGAGCATACCGCCCATGGGTGTGCCCCAGGGCCAGTGATAGATCATCGGACCTGTGAGGAATAGCAATGAGATGGAACCTTTTCGGGGACGGGATTTCCCCTAAAGCGCCCTGCCGAGCAAAGCACCTGAGACATGGTACGTCGGGATCATTAAGTTGAATTCATATTGACGAGGGAAATTTAAGCAGCTCTGCGGCATGATTGTAGAAACGGCATGCGTGACACCTAGTAAGACGTGCACAGTCACTTATTCATTTCGACGCAAGGCGGTATGGAGCGGAGTTTGCAGCGCAGAGTCGGCAAATAAGGATGGATCCATGGCACGTCTGGCTCACGTGATCGCAGTCGATCACCCTCACCCTCCATCAGGGTTGTCCAGCTGCGCCGGAGGGCTATCTTCACTCTCCATGCTGGTCCCAATTTGTTTTGCAGCCGCGAATCTTTACCCCAACACTTCTTTCGCCGCCCAGCCCCAGCTCGCGAGTAAAATCGCTCCATAGTGAACAGAGATTTGCCAATTCGCCCGCTCTTTCCTAGCGTTGACTCGTCGGAAGGGTTCAAGGCGCAGTATGCGGCATACAGAACGGCAAGTAGCGCGTGGCTGCAACGTTTGGACGACCTCACGGAATCAGCGGTCGCCAAACGCCTAGCAGGTATTACGCCGGATGAAGCGCTTCGACGCCGGCCTTTCGAAACGTCCATCATTAGGCATAAATTAGGTGAACCTCTCTCCTATCAGTGCATTCGCGGGCACTTTGTAAAGATCGCCCAAGGCCCGTGTCCGAAGGTGTGCGGGAAATGCGGAGATGCCGCAATCGAGGCTTGCGAATGCGGAGCCTCTTTGCTTCTCACCTACACATACGACCCTCCATATAAAAAAGTGAATCCCTTCTCTCATGTCGCACCGCGAGAGGTTTGTTTCGGATGTTTACGTCTATACCCGTGGACCTACGCTTACCTGAATCGGCCTACCGAAGACGGACTAAACGAATACGAGGAGCTACTGCTTCCGTTCTGTGCTTGCTTTCCGGAGAAAATTCACTTCGACCGAATGCGGGCACAGTGTCGCCTCGAAATTCCTCCCGTTCCGGTTACGATGCTCCATCGGTTTTTCGGCTATAAAGTTGACGTGGCCGATCCTCGGCACCCTCAGCACTTCGAGTGGTTGCGTATCGAATCTTCTTATCAGTCTCTCGCGAACGCCTGCAAAGAAGGGGTGCTGAGAGGCCGACGGAGCTTGTTCGAAAAGCGACTCAGAGCGGCAAAACAACACACGTTCTGGCGAAACCTCACTGGAAGAGAGTTTGAGGAACACCTGACCGAGCTACTCGGTCGGGCAGGATTTACAGTGATCCATGTCGGGGGCAAGGGAGATGAGGGGGCCGACCTCATCATAAAGGGGCAGCGCACAAAAATCGTAGTTCAGTGCAAAGCTTTCAGCAAGCCGGTCGGACCAGGGCCAGTGAGAGACCTTTTCGGCGCGCTGATGCATCACGGAGCAGATGAAGCCTGGCTTGTGAGTCTTGAGGGATTTAGCGACGCAGCAATTAGCTTTTCGGGTGGCAAACCAATCCGCCTGCTTCCCGTTTCTGCGCTGCTGGGTTCTGCCGGGCGTAAATTCTTGACCGCGACGTTGAAGCAATGCTGACCTACAGATTACGATGCAATGGCTGGTCTGATGGTGGATCATGTCTGTCGACACAACGACTGAAGACTTAGCGGCTCTGACTTTGTACAGGAGAACCAACATGGCTTTCAGTGACGATGAGATCGCAGAGCTAATAATCGAGGAGAGAAAACTTCCAATCACACATCGCGAAGGCTACGGCGGCCGAAGAGACGATGTGGCCACAGATGCAGATGGGCGACCCACCAATGTACCCACACCCGAAACTCCAGAAGACAGATTTTGAGACTTACCCTACACCGGGCGAAGCACAATTTAAATGGCCGCGAGCTTTTTTAGCGCATCGGCAATATCCGTCTGAGAGACGATGGCGCAGCGCTCAAAGACGCTACGAGTGCGCCAGCCGCCGATCTTCATAATGACGTCCTCCGCGCCGAATCCATTAACTTCTTTCCCTCCAAAGGATTTGTTTTTCTCATTCACGGACGTAAACCTGGGTCTTCAATTGCTGTTGCCCACGTAAACGAGCCGCATCGAGGCGTCAAGCGCGACGACTCAGAACAGGCTGACCTCGTTCCATTGGATCGGAAGGGTTAGCGCATCAAGGTCATCAAGGTGAAATGCAGGGGCGCAATGGGTATGCTGTCACCAGATCAACATCAGAGCGCTGCTTGATCAACAGATCCATCGTTCCGATCCTCACGCCGAGATGAAAGGGCTCGATTGGACCACCGGCATCGCAGATCTCCGTCAGTTGCTCGCGTTTCAGCGCCGCCTTGTTTTCGACGATCGTTTTCTCCACACAGAAGTTCCCGCTCCCGATGATTGGCCGGGGCTCGTCGCGCTTGCATTTGCGCCACCCGTTCCTGTCACCTATCGCAAGCTGCCAACGAGGAGAATCGACGGCAGGGTGCTCGTTCCGGTTGCAGACCTCCGCAATTACGCGCGTGGAGATCATCCAGAACGTATCGTAGCCTAGTCAGTGAGGCGCTCACTAAAGCGAAGCATGAAACGAACCGCCTGCTGCGCTAGGCTAATTGCTTCCTGACTGTCCGGAAAGAAGAATGTGAGGACGACCTGATGCGGCTTGTAGTGATCTCCGATACGCATGGCCTCCATGAGAAGGTTGACCGTCTTCCTGCTGGTGATGTCCTCGTTCACGCGGGGGACTTCATGAACTCTGGCTATGACGTACAGGACATTATGTCGTTCAATCGTTGGCTGGGGGACCAGCCCTTCAAACACCGTGTAGTCTGCGCGGGAAACCACGACAGGTACTTTGAGAACGCTCCCCGGCCCGCCAGAGAATTGCTGACCAATGCCACATATCTGGAGAACACGAGCACTACGCTTGACGGTGTGACGTTCTGGGGCTCGCCCTATACGCCTGAATTCCTGAACTGGGCCTTCATGTACCAGCGTGGCTCAGGAGCACAGTACTGGAATCTGATTCCCGATAATCTCGACGTGCTGATTACACACGGCCCCCCTTTGGGAGTTCTCGATCAGGCGGTTCCAGGCGAAGCCCATTTGGGATGCGCAGAATTGCTTGATGCGGTTAGACAGAAGAAGCCGCGCGTCCACATCTTCGGTCATATCCACGGTGGGGCTGGTACGTTTGAGAGCGAAACCACTCGCTTCATAAATGCCGCATACCTGAACGAGCGCTACAGGCCGCTTCCGCCTGCCGGGAAGATCCATGTCATTGACATCTAGCGCTGTTCTCTCGGGCTCGTAACGTAGCCGCAGCAGGTACCTGATGGGGGCGCATCACCAACTTCAAACCGTTAATTAAATGGGTGTACAATCAATTATGCAGACTGTCGTCGAAACCGCCGAGTTCCAGAAGCAGGCGAAGGCAGTATGGAGCGACGCAGAACGCGAAGCGTTCATCGACTGGATTTCCGCTAACCCGGATGCTGGCGATGTCATTCCAGCAGCGGACGGGGCGCGTAAAGTGCGCTGGAGCCGCTCTGGAATGGGGAAGCGCGGCGGAGTAAGGGTGATCTATTTTCACCTGACAGTTGAAGAGATTGTGTTGCTTGTGATGGTCTATGCGAAGGCCGAACAAGCAAAAGTAAAGCCAAAAGGATATTAAGCGGGGGGTGAAGCCGTGAAGACACTGAAGAAGATGAATGTAAACAAAGTTGCCCGGGCGATCGAAGACGACGCGGGGCATGCGCTGCCGGGTCTGCGTGAGTCCCTAGCACAAGCCAAGGCGAGCACGTTTTCGCGGGTCCACACTCCAGAGCAGATTGTTGCGCGCCGTCGGGGCCGTCCCATGGGAAGCAAACAGGAAGTCACCAAAGAGGCCGTCAAAATCCGGTTGGATGCTGATGTGATGGCAGCGCTTCGTGCAAGCGGCGACGGATGGCAAACACGCATCAATGACGCGTTGCGCGCCTCTCTGGCTTTGAGTGGAAAGATCACTCCCGCATAAGCCGAGTGTTCGGAGAAACCTGGGGGACGCTCATCACGTTTCCGTGCGGTCTGTGTATCGTTGGTATCCGGTCCGCCGTTCGAACACCATTCAATACAGTTTTCAGCGCGCTTATACCTTTACCGGCACAGCATAGGCTTCCAAAGTGACCGCCACGGTTAGGCAAACGTGATGAACGCCCCCGTATTTCCCATGGCTCCCGAATCTCCTTGATACTCCGCCATCGCAAGCGAAGAGCAGAAGCTATGCCGTAGGCTGCAGGAGGCCCCGATGGCAGGCCTTCTGCAGCATGTTTCGCTGTGTCTACTGCACGTTGATCGTGATGGTGTTCGAGGCGCCAGACCCCGGATTCTGGCTGCTGAGTGTTATGGCTGCCGCTGCCTGAATATCGGAGGCAGGGATAGCAACTGTGAGATGTGCGTTGTCTACATAGTTCGTTGTGCGTGAGGAGCCGCTCCAGAAAATGGTGGAACCAGGAAGGAAACCGCTTCCACTGACCGTGAGGTAGAGGTTTCCGCTTCCAGCCTTGATGGTCTTCTGACTCGTACTGGTGAGCGTTGGCGCCGGATTGCCTGCCGTCTCTGCCGGTAGGACGAACGGGCCACGGAGCAGGAAGATCTGCGCCGCTTGTTGCGAATTCGACGGGTTGATATTAGGGATGATATACGCCAATCCATCCTGTCCCCAGCGCGTTCCCGCAACGTTCGAGACATTGCTGGATGGAAGCTGAATCTGCTGTTCCAGAGTGAAACGCTGCGTGTCAAATCGTTCAATAAAGCTTAAGGCTGTTCCAGCAGCGTTCACCCCGATATTGAAGGATTTGGACTCTGAAGCATAGGGAATAACGCCACCGCCGATAAGACCGCTTCCAGAGGGGCCTTGTCCCAGAGGGAGCACTGCAATCTGCGACGGAGGAGTTGTGCCGGGGTTGATGATTCCGCCTGCTGATCCATATACCAGACCGCCGTCAACCGCTAGTCTTCCGCCGAAGCCGCCGAAGCCCTTCAGAGTGGTGCCGTCGATCAATTCCGCGCCATTGGCGTCGACACTGTAACGGTAGAACTCAGCTCCGGTAGTGTAGGCATCGTAGGCGTAGAAGTGAGTGGCATCGCTAAAGACGGGATTGTCGCCGCTATAACCGAATCCTGATTTTGCGCGAAAGGTTCCGGTGCTCCCAGAAATATCGAATATACCGATGCCGTCAAAGGAGTCTATCTCGACGGCCACGCTTGTATCCGAACCGGGAACCGTTGCGATGGCTTGAGCTGCGGCATTCCCTGAGGCAAAACTTGCGTTGCTTGGGAGTGGGACTGTTAAATCGACCGACTGATTCAACAGGTTGAACCGGCCGAAACTCTTCGCGCCGCTCAAACCAATGTAAAGATAGTTGCCGTCGCTCGTCTCCGACAGCAGGTTCGGCTCACTGCCTACCTGCACCGGAGTGCCAACGCTGCCGGTAACCGGATCGATGGCAACGATGCTATTGCCAGTCAGGTTTGCAGAAGTGCTTGGCAGAACAGCGTATAGCTTTCGAGTGAATGGATCGAACGTGATCGCGTTTGCAGGCACATCCAGAACTTGATAGATGCTGAATGGCAAAACGCCGGATTGCCCGCCGCCAGGCGCCGCTGAAGAAACCGAAATAGCAGACCAGCCCAGTTGCTTTACCAGCGATGCATCGACGGAAGCTGTGAGCTGGCCGCTGCTGGCCAGCGTTGTCGGAAGCGCTTGCCCATTCCAAAGCACAGTCGATGCCTGGCTGAAGCCTTCTCCATTCACGGTGAGAGTAAAGCTATTTGATCCTGACTGTATCAGCGCCGGCGATAGCTGCGTGACCACCGGTGGAGCACTGAAGAGGCTGCCGCTCACGCTGGTGCTGGCCGAGGCCTGGTTGTTTGTAGCGACGGGATCGTAGCTTACAGAAGAAACATTCGCCGTCATTGCAACCACTCCCGAAACTGTAGGAGTAACAGAAACCGTCACAGTTGCGGAGCTGCCGCTCGCGACGGACCCCAGGTCACAGTAGACCGCACCGGCGCCATTGCAGACGCCTTGTGTGCTGTTGATGGCGCCAAAAATAACAGACTGGGGCAGGATGGCCTGAAGCGTGACGCCCTGCGCCGCATTGGGCCCCAGGTTCTGTACCAGTACAGTGTAGGTAAGAGTCGAACCCGTCGTTTCTGTCGCTGGCGCCTGCACGGTAACCGCGAGATCCGCTGGTGAGGTCGTGACGTCTTTCACAATAGGGCCCTGAATTACATAGAGCTGGTTTGCTGTGTGAAAGGCAAGGCCATTTTGTCCCCAACGGATAAGATCGGCAGGATTGCTGATGCCATTTGACGCAATACTGCCGACGCCTGTCACCGGTATGCTGTCGACCGGGTTGAAAGTCTGCTCATCGAAGGAGATCAGCTGATTGCCATTGCCGAAAGATGTGATGGGGAAAACCCAGGCGCGGTTCAGCGTGGAATCAGAGACGATGGGACCCGCGGCGGCAGTCGGTGTCGTCGACAAGGTGTTCGTCGTCGAGAACTGACCAAGCTGAGAACCGGTGTTTGCGTCCAGCACGACGCCTGAAGGAATATAGAGCCGGCCGTTATCATATTGCAGCGTATTGCCCGTGGTGCCTGTGGTCAGTTGGGTCGATCCGGTAATGCCCGTACTGTCAACTGCGAGCTTGTAAAGGGATCCGCCGATGGCATTGGACGTGACATACAAAGTAGAGGCCGAGCTGCCGAAAGCCAGAGCACCTATGTTCTGATCAAAGTAAGTCTGAAGTCCGGAACTGCTGTTTGGGCGCGCGACACCAGAGTCGAAAACCGTAACGACGCCATTGGTTCCGTATACCGCCACTGCGTTTGGCTGCCCGGGAACGACGGCGAGGCTCACCGCAGTGTATGGCGGGTTGTAGACCCCAGGGCCGCCGCCCAGCGAGAACTGCTCACTGGCTGTGCCTGCGGTCAGGTCAACCTGGCGGACTGCTCCAGCACCATCAAGACCAACAAAGAGTTGTGTGCCATCGTCAGAGACGGCGAGGCGGTTGGGTTCGCTGCCCACGAAAATAGTCTTCTGGAGAACGCCAGTAATGGGATCGATGGAAGCGATGCTGTTGCCGAGGTTTCCGCCTGCGTATCCTGGAATCGAGGCGTAGATAAATCCGTCCTTCGAGTTGTAGACGATGTCGTTGACAGGCAGCTCAAGGAATGTATCAAACGGCTGTGGCGACGGAGCTGGCCCGGTATTTTCCGGCGTCGCGACACTGATGTTTGCCTGTACAAAACCAGCCAAAAACGAAGCCGGGATGGCCGCTGTCAGGTTGGCCTGGCTGACGTAGGTTGTAGCGAGTGGCGTGTTGTTCCAGTTGACTACAGAATCCTGGTAGAAGCCGCTGCCAAACAGGCTAATGGTCGTGTCTGGACTACCGGCAGGCGCAGAGTTTGGAGATACGCTGAAGGGCGACAGCGTGGGTGCGGTCACTGTGAGCGTTGCGCTGTTTGATGACACCACAGGCGAGCCGGGATTGCTGACAACAATACTGATCGACCCCGGTTGGGCGAAGTAGCTGGCAGCAAGAGACGCAGTGATCGAAGTGGCTGTCTGGTTGACCACCGGAACCGACTGCCCGTTTGCCTGTACTGTAGCTTTGGCGGAAAACCCGCTTCCACTTATAAAAATCTGCTGCGGTACGCTCGAGGCATAGGGGGCAATCGAACTTGGACTAATGGAAGTGATCGTCGGCGTGTTAGCGAGGATCACCAGATCTAGAGGAGTCGTGGCCGGGAGGCCGGGATTGGCGACCGAGATTTGGCCTGTACCGTAGCTCTGGACATCCGCAGCGGTCAGGCTTACCTGGAGCGTTGTCGCATTGACAAATGTGATCGTGCGCGAACTGCCCTCCCATTGTGCCACTGAATTTCCTTCAAATCCTGTGCCTGTTACTGTGATCACAACCGGCAGGCCTTGCGGTACGCTTTGCGGCGAGAGGCTGGTGGCGGCCGGCGTAGGTACGGTAATCGTATAGCTCTGGACCTGCGAGGCGCCGCCGCCCGGCGCTGGATTCGTGACCGTGACCTTTACCGTTCCATCTGCTGCAATCGTTGAAGCCGGTACTGTCGCCTGCAGCGAAGTGCCGCTCACGTAGGTTGTCACCAGCGCTGTTCCATTCAGATTTATCACCGATGCTGAGATGAAGCCGCTGCCGGTCACCGTCAGTGTCTGCGAAGAAGAGCCGGCGACAATACTAGCCGGTGTGATGGATGCGATATTAGGTGCGGGATTCGTGGAGGTTCCTGGGGAGGAAGGCGGCGGCTGAGGTGTGCCGGTGGAAGAATTGGACCCTCCACCACTACCGCAACCAGACAAAGCAAGCAGAGAACCTAACGCCGAAACGCCAAGCAAGCGAAGCAGAGAAATGCGCAGCACAAACCCCTCCAATAAAAGCTTTCGCTTAGGAGTGTGCCGGTGGCATAGCTCGCCTTTTGCCTTCAGGCGATCTTCATCTCCGGAACGTATCTGATCTCCTGAAGTGATCTTCATTATAGGAACAGGCTTGTAAAAACGCTGAAAATATTTTAGTAATCTTGGAGGTAACAATGAGCTTGGGCTAACAACCCGAAAGTGTCAGACCGGAAGTTGTTTAGCGCGTGCTGACAAGCCGGACTTTACTTCGGTGTCAACGTCAATTGCAGAGTGGTAAACGAGCGGACTCTCCCCAGGTTTCGAATACGCGTTCCAATGAGGCGTTATCCTTTGCTTGAAAGCAAACAGTGGAGGTTCATGAACGTACCGACGAGACAGTTTGACTGGTCAACGTACATCGAGAGGCTCGAGGTCATTCATGGCGAACTCGGGATTTCGAATGATTATGGGAAGGCCCTTAGTCTGCCAATGTTTGCTGAGGCTCAGGAGCTTGCTGGATCAGGAAAGGACTTCTATGGACGTGATCTGTATTTAACAAACGCAACATTTGCCGCGTGGAACGATTTGCACGCCGCCGCACGAACGTCGGGGATTCATCTGGCCCCAGTATCCGGCTTCCGTAGTGTGGAACGGCAAACGGAAATCTTTAGACAAAAGCTAGCCCGAGGTTTAACGATACCGGAGATACTCACGGTCAACGCTGCACCCGGTTATAGTCAGCACCACACCGGTTGTGCGCTGGACATAACGGACGAGACTACGTCCAGTCAGCCACTGGAAGAGGACTTTGAACTGACCCCATCTTTTGCTTGGCTCGTGAAGCACGGCTCGATGTTCGGCTTCAGTCTCGAATACCCCAGGTCAAATCGGTATGGGTTCATTTACGAACCCTGGCACTGGGTCTTTATCGGCGTTGAAGACTATAAACTCAAACGCTAAAAATGCGTGTTGAGTGGACTTCTTCACCGAACCGCAGAAGACCGTTTGTATGGCATTTTGAAGCGTTGTCGGTCACCCGGAACAATTCGATTTGGACGATGACTCGGTATATCGGACAGTTCAGCAGGCGCGAGGCGATCTGGCGACTTGTCCGAGAAGCCCGCTCCTCGTCCGCGACGACATATCCTGCCCTGGCCTTTCAATGGTCGTTCAGAATAGCTGACCTCATCCGAATTGGATCAGAAGACCTAGCCCATCAAGGTGAAATGTGGTGGCGCAATGGGTATGCTGTCTCCAGATCAACCGGATCAACCCGCCGGAGGTGCCGAACTATAATGTCAGTTGCGCAAGTACGTGTTCGGGAGCTTGTGGCTTGGGGCTTGGATGAGAATATCTTTCGTCCGCAGCTCGATGCGTTGCCGTTGAAGATCGAACGCGCTCAGGGTGAGATAGCGATGCGCGGCGGCTTTGTGCTCAACGATCCGATCAGCCGAGACGTACCGACGTCCATCAGAGCGCTGCTCGATCAACAGATCCATCGTTCCGATCTTCACGCCGAGATGAAAGGGCTCGATTGGACCACCGGCATCGCAGATCTCCGTCAGCTACTCGCGTTTCAACGCCGCCTTGTTTTCGACGATCGTTTTCTCCACGCAGAAGTTCCCCCTCCCGATGATTGGCCGGAGCTCGTCGCGCTTGCATTTGGGCCACCCGTTCCTATCACCTATCGCAAGCTTGCCTCCAGCGAATCGGAGTTGCTGCTGCAATCAGAAAATCCCAATCTCCAAATTCGCACCCCCATCGAGTGCAATCAAGTCCCTTTCCTGCTGCATGGGGGCAGTCCGTTTTTTGAAGTGGCTGAATTCGGTGGACGCTGGTTTTTGCGTGACGGCTACCACCGCGCCTATCGCCTCCTATGCGCCGGTGTTACGCTTTGTCCCGCGGTCATCGTTCGGGCCCGGACACTCGCCGAATTAGGGCCGGTACAACCCTGGTTTTTCTCCGAAGACACACTCTTCGCCTCTCATCCCCCACATGTCATTGATTTTCTCAATGACGACCTCACCATTGAGTACAACCGCGCTCGCCTCTTCAAGACACTACGTTTCACCATTGCGGAAAGCGTCGAGCCAGCCCTGCCCTCATTCACTGCAGGAGAAACAGGGCAAGTTGGGTCCGAAGTGGTCGCAGGCCCGGTGATGCGGCCGTCAGCACAGGACATGGACGCCGGAGTCGGGCCATGAAACGCACTCACCTCTTGCCCGCAGCGTATCTGCTCGATTATGTGGCAGGTGATCCCGAATGGTTTCCTCATCCGGTTCGTCTGATTGGGCACGCAATCACCAAGGGTGAGCGCTTCCTGCGTAGGCCCGGCGATGATCCAGTCCGAGAATTTCTTACAGGGGCAGCTCTCACTACAAGTGTGGTCGCTTCTTCCTATTACGTGACGCGTGCCGTCGTCCGGCTGGCCTATCGGCATTCGCGAGGGCTCGGTTGCTCTACAGAGATATTCCTTGCCTGGACTTGTTTAGCAGCGCGAAATCTCCAGCAGGAAGCACAGGGCGTCTCGGATGCGCTGGAAAGGGATGATCTCCCCCTTGCGCGCAAACGGCTCTCACGCATTGTGGGGCGCGACACAGATGCACTCGATGCGAGTGAAATCAGTCGTGCCGTCATCGAAACGCTCGCCGAGAGCGCTTCTGACGGAATCGTTGCTCCCATCCTTTATCTCGCGGTGGGCGGCGTTCCGCTGGCGATGGCATATAAGGCTGTCAATACGCTCGATTCGATGATCGGTCATCGTGACAAACGGTATCTATATTTCGGGAAAGCGGCAGCTCGGCTTGATGACGCTGCCAACTACGTACCATCCCGCGTCACAGCACTCGCCACAGTCGGCGGTTCGCTACTCTCTCGCTATGCTGATCCTCAGTCAGCCTGGGACATCTGGCGACGGGACGGAGGAAAGCACAAAAGTCCAAATGCCGGTCAACCGGAGGCAGCTATGTCGGGGGCACTGGGCGTACGGTTAGGCGGAGACAATCGCTACGGCGGCGAGCTCATCTCATCTCCGCAAATGGGGGAAGAGTTTCCCCAGGCCAATCCCTCCAGAGTTCGGGACGCGATTCGTCTTACCGCAAGTGTTGCCATGATCGGTCTTGCTGCTGGCATCATGCTCGCGGCGGCCATGCGACGGGGAGACGCGTGAAGACGGATATCGACATCCCACCACACGGTGGTCAGCTGCGTCGGATTGCTGAGCGGTTCGGCGTTCCTCTGTCTGGATTGTTAGACTTCAGTGCAAATATCAATCCCGAAGGACCGCCCGCATCGGCTGTCCAGGCGCTGCATCAAGCATTGCGTGATCCCGCCGTGCTGAGCGAGTATCCGGACCTCGAAGAAACACAGCTCAGACTCTCCATATCGGAGTATGCCGGTGTAGCGCCCCAGGCAATCATCGTAGCGAATGGCTTCGTCCCTCTACTTGATGCAGTTTTAAGGACTCTTCCACTCCGTCGATGCCTTCTGCCTGTACCTTCCTTTGGGGAGTATCGCAACGCTCTCGAACGCGCCGGGATCGCAGTCACCGCATATGTGCTCGATCAGGAGAAAGACTTCCACTATCGACCGGACGGTCTTCTTGCCGAGCTCGCGACCGGTCATTACGATTCAATCCTGCTCGCCAACCCGCAGAACCCTTCTGGAGTCCTCTGCGAACGCGAGAATCTCATGGCGTTTATCGAGAAAGCAGCCAAACCAGGCATCCACGTTTTGCTCGACGAAGCGTTTATTGACTACGCCTCTGCCCATTCGCTTGGGGGCGAAGTCGAACGCCTCCCAAACTTGACCGTTTTTCGCTCCGTTACGAAGTTTCACGGCGTTCCCGGTTTGCGCGTTGCCTATGCCATTGCGAGTGGCGCGGTGCAGGCGGGTATTCGGCGCAGTGTTCCACCATGGTCCATTACGACATTAGCCGCAATCGCGATACGCGCGGCTCTTGCCGATAAGGGATACGCAGAACGCACTTTGCAACTGAATCACGACCGTCGGGCAAGGCTCATCACAGACTTTCGAGCCCTTGGTCTCTATAGCTATCCCTCCGCTGCAAACTTTTTACTCGTCCGTTTTCCGTCAGCCGAAGAAGCTCAAAGCTGCTGGGAGCAACTAGTTATCGAAACTGGCATCGTTCTTCGTAACTGTACGAACTTCGAGGGGCTAGCATATAACCATCTCCGTTGTGCCGTGCGCGACGACCAGCAACACGCTCGCCTCATAGAGGCTCTCAAGGCTCAACGCTGAGCTTATGTGCGTTCTGTGCGGACATGTGTGGACATGGATCCGATGTCGACTGACCTCGGAACGTCGCGAGAACATCTTCGTTTGTTTTAGTAGTTGAACTGCTGTTCGGGTACAGGCCTCCTGAAGGCTCCTTCGCCGCATGCTTTACCGATTTGAATTTGACACCAAAAGCTTGTAACGCGAACGGGGAAAGCCGCGTCACATGCATACCCGCAGCGGAAGGAACCGATGCAGCAGCAAGTTTTCCTTATAGTGTCCCTTATTGGGGAAATGATTGCGCTGAGAGCGCACTCCCCCCGCACAACCGAATCCAATCCCTCGAAGAGGGCGATGATTGATCGATCGCAATGCACGAGACAAAGACCTGTAGCCATGGACGGATCACCTACTCGATGAGACATCTTCCTTTTCACGCAGTGATGCTAGCTCTATCTTCCTCGATTCTCTTCGCACAGACTTCCTCGGTCCCGGCGCCACCCATCGCGCGCAAAGTTCACGTGGAAAGACCCATCAATGGCTCCGTGTTGATCGATGACTATGGCTGGCTCCGCAACAAGAACAGTCCGGACGTCCATGAATATCTGGAGTCAGAGAACCGTTATGCGGAGAGCGTCACCGCAGAGGAAAAACCCCTGGCTGACAAACTCTACAGAGAAACGTTGAGCCACATCCAGCAAGTCGATACGTCGGTGCCCTACCGAAAGCACGGCTACCTGTACTACAGCAGAACGGAAGATGGAAAGCAGTACTCCATCCTGTGCCGGAAGAAGGCCGAGCCAAACGCACCGGAGGAAGTTTTGCTCGACGTGAATGAACTGGCGAAGGGCGAAAAGTTTATGTCCCTCGGTGAAGTCGAGGTCAGCGACGATTCACACCTTCTGGCCTACACGACCGACAATGTTGGTTTCCGCCAGTACCGGTTGCATATCAAGAATCTCCAGACAGGAGAGCTGTTGAAAGACTCGGCAGAGCGAGTCGACGGAGTCGTCTGGGCGGCCGACAACAAGACGGTTTTGTACACCACCGAAGATGCTGTCACCAAACGTGCAGACTTTGCCCGCAGGCACCTGCTTGGCACGTCTGATCACGCGGATCCGATCGTCTACCACGAAAAGGATGAGAGATACGCTCTTGGCATCGATCGCACGCGGGACGGACAATACATCGAACTCTCCTCCGAAAGCCATGTCACCAGCGAGGTGCAGGTCCTAGCCGCCGAAAAACCCACTTCGGCCTGGCAGATGATCGAACCGCGCAACGAGGGAGTTCAATATTCGGTAGATGAGGGCAACGGTCTCTTCTATATCCGGGTGAACGACACGGGACGAAGCTTTCGCCTGGTCACCGCGCCGGTCGAGACTCCGGGCAAGGCGCACTGGACCGAGGTCGTCGCGCAAAGAAAAGACGTTCCTATCGACAGCGTGGGGGTCTTCCACTCCTTCTATGTCCTGACCGAGAGGGTCAATGGACTCACGGTGCTGCGGGTCGTAGACATCAAGACCGGAAGTGCGAAATCAATTGATTTCCCTGAGCCGTCCTACACTGCGTACGGAGCCTTCAATGCGGAATTTGAAACCAAGACCTTCCGCTACGGTTACGAATCTCCGATAACGCCGTCTTCGACCTTCGACTACGACACGCAAACCCATACCTCGCAACTACTCAAGCAAAAAGTGGTACCCGGTTTTGACAAAGCGCTTTACAGCGTAGAGCGGTTCGCGTTGCCGGCAAAAGACGGAACACCGATTCCGGTCACCGTTGTCTACAGGAAGGATCGTTTCAAGACGGGAGAAAACCCTCTCTTCGTCTATGGATATGGATCCTATGGCATAAATGTCGAAGATGGTTTTTCCGTCAACGATCTCCCGCTATTAGATCGCGGAGTCATCGCGGCGGTTGCGCATGTCCGTGGCGGTGGCGAATTGGGCGAGGCCTGGCACGACGGCGGCAAACTCATGAACAAGCGCAATACCTTTACTGACTTTATCGATGCGACGGAAGGCCTGTTGAAGAAGGGCTACGGGAAACAGGGCGAGGTCGGGATCGACGGAGCGAGTGCGGGCGGGCTGCTGATGGGGGCGGTGACCAACCTGAGGCCTGATCTGTTCAAAGTGGTCTTGTGCGAAGTCCCATTCGTCGACGTGATGAATACGATGTTAGACGCGACGATTCCTCTGACGGTAACCGAATACGAGGAGTGGGGCAATCCGAACAAGCAGAAGGCGTTCGATTATATGCTCACGTATTCTCCCTACGACAATGTAGTGGCGAAGTCCTATCCTGCGATTCTGGTTGCTACCTCTCTCGACGACTCGCAAGTCGGGTACTGGGAGCCGACGAAGTACGTGGCAAAGCTGCGAGCCCTGAAAACGGACAGCAATCCGCTCGTCTTCTTCGTGAACCTTCACGGCGGTCATGGCGGGTCGAGCGGACGTTTTGACCGAATCCGCGAAAAGACGAGAAACTACGCGTTTATGCTGACCGAACTCGGGATAACACAATAGAAATCGCGCGTGGCTTTGGGACGCCGCTTTCGGAATCCACTTGTGTCCGTAACTGTTTCCATCACGCCGCTTTTCATCTGCGGCGCACATTTAAGGCATTTTCGCAATGACTGTGGGGCCGATAAGAGCCGCGAGGTGTGGTTTTCTTTGAGAGAAAACCACGTAAAGGCCGGTTGCTTAGCTCGCTGCGGCGAGGCCGGTCTACACCCATTGTGAAACTGCTCTAATCCGATACCGTCTCTGGAGAACGAAATGTCGTTGAAGGTGTTCCAGTCTTTGAGGGTGTCTTTGTCGGGGCGAATATACGCGTCGCCGATATAGCTCCGCTGGTAAGTTCGTCCAAAACCGACTGTGCTTAACGATGTCTTCGAGGACTAAATAGCTTACCGCTACCGCTCAAATAGTTTCGTGGAGAAGACTTGCCAACTGGAGGGGGCGGGCGCTCTCGCGAGTCTCGTTCGCAGAAGCAATTTGGTTGTTGTCGCATTATGCCGTCGCCATTTGGCCCTCCGGTTCGACCTCCACCGTCGTTCGGAGACGTACGTTCAGTGCATCGAGAATCTTGATTGTGCGTTCCAGCGTGATCCCGAAATATTCATTGCGCTCGTCTCGTGAAACCTGAGACTCGTGGACGTCGAGCCGACGCGCCAGCTCACGTTGGGATATTCCTTGAGCGATGCGCAAGGCAATAAGCAGATGACCGAGTCCGCGAAGATTCTCGAGTTCGTCGAATTCACCTCTCTTCAAACGCTCGTAGCTTTCGACTTCTTCCTTGAGCTGCAAATGAAACGATTCAATCGGGTCAATGACTCGCTTGATTTCTTCTCCGGACATCCCTGTAGCTTCCAGGCGAGCACGATGTTCAGCAAGCCGGGTGTGCTCTTCCTTCAGGCGCGCGGAAGCGTTCTGGTATTCAACCTCGTTGCGAATCATGATTGCCCTCCGTATTCGATTTTGATGATGCCTCGCGGTGTCCCATCTCGGCGAGACTGGCGGAACGCCGACGGGAACTCCAACTCGTTGCCCCATTTGTCGAGAATTCCGGTCCCCAGACCGAGGCCAGGCACATGAGGGTAAAGTTCGACGCGGTACCGATGCCACATCGGAAGCTGCTTCTTTGGGTAGCCGCGATATGGTTTCCTCGTATGAGGATCTGCTTTGAGATAGGAGAATCGGATGGTGCAAGTTTGGTTAGTCACTGGTAGCTCTCGCGGGCTGGGTCGCGCAATTGTTGAAGTCGGCCTTGCTGCGGGCCATAAGGTCTTGGCAACAGCTCGGGACATTGAGTCACTGCATGACCTGTCGGAGCGCTACGGTAACCAGGTGAAGCTCTTCGCGCTGAATGTGACCGACGAGTCAGCGGCAGCCTCTGCGGTAAAGACGGCCATCGATGCGTTTGGCTCATTGGACGTTGTTATCAACAATGCAGGGTACGGCAATCTCTCGTCCGTTGAAGACACGCCTATGTCGGATTTCCGTGCACAGATCGAAACGAACCTCCTCGGGACGATCATCGTGACGAAGGCAGCTCTTCCGTACTTTCGCGAAAGGAAGGCAGGCCATTTCGTTCAGTTTTCCTCGGTGGGCGGAAGGATCGGACCTCCAGGGCGCGGCCCTTATTCGGCTGCGAAATGGGGTGTCGAAGGATTCTCCGAAGTGTTGTCGCGCGAAGTGGCGCCGCTAGGCATCAAGGTCACGATCATTGAGCCGGGTGGCTTCCGCACCGACTTCGCCGGCAGTTCCACCAAGCTGAGCGAAGGGCATCCCGATTACGACTCGACTGTTGGGGCAACCGCCAGGTTTCAGCGCGACTACAGCGGTAAGCAGCCCGGGGACCCGAAGAAGGCGGCTCAAGCGATCGTTCAATTGACGCAGGAACAGAAACCTCCGTTGCGACTCTTGCTCGGCAGTGATGCGTACAACGGGGCGGAGAAGAACGACCTTGCACGATTAGAAGAAGCGAGAACGTGGAAAAAGCTCAGCCTGTCCACTGATTTTGATTCGGAGTGACGGCCCAAGAGCCAGCTCGATGATCGTTGGGAGCGAAGAGCTCTGAACAGTCTGAATAATCAGCACGGATACTCAGCCGCTGACCGCTGCGGCGACTCGCCTGGTTCGGCGGACGGCTCTCAGCTTCCCGCTCCTTCCGCCTCCGCAAAAGAATTGATCGCCGCCATCGGACTCTAGCCCCGACACGCCCACTCCGGGCGGCATCTCGAGCCTATCCAGGACCTCTCCCGTTCGAGGATCGACTCGCCTCAAATCGCTCTCGTCACCTTCCCAGGTGCCGTGCCAGAGCTCGCCGTCGATCCAGGTAACTCCGGTGACGAAGCGGTTGGACTCGATGGTGCGAAGAATCGCCCCGGTGTCGGGATCGACTTGATGGATCTTGCGGTCCCGATACTGCCCTACCCAGAGTGTCCCTTCGGCCCACGCGAGGCCCGAGTCACCGCCGCCGCCGGGCGCCGGAATTGTGGCGAGCACACGGCCGGTTTTCGGATCGATCTTTTGGATGCGATCCTCCGCGAGCTGAAACAGGTGCCGGCCGTCGAAGGCCGTGCCTGCATGCGCGGCGACATCGATCGAGCGCACCGTTTTCCCGCTCGAAGGCTCCACGGCGTTCAGCTTGTCTCCAGATGCAAACCAGACGTGCTGGCCGTCAAACGTAACTCCATGCACGTGGTCGGCACCCGGAAAGGGTCCATACTCACGCACGATCTCAGCGGTGGATCGACTCATGCTTCCATCCTAGTCAGTCGGCAATGCAGTGGGGAGTAACAAGATTGTCGTGAATCCCGGCACAGGTGGGGTTATCCAACGGCGAGCTCGCCCGCGGCCAAACGACTGCACCTTGCCTGCCGCCGCGAGCGAGTCGAGCGCTCGCTGCAGGGTACGCTGGCTGGCGCCAAGCGCAAGCGCCAGGGCTGAACTCGACCACGACTCACCGTCGGCGAGGAAGGCAAGCACCGCAGCATGTTCCTCATCGACGGGCCGCGCCAGCACGACGACCGCGCTTGCACTGTGCGGCGCAAGTGCAAACCCTCGCTTTGTCGCGGTAACGCTGACCAGCGTCCGAAGCGCCCTGCGAAGCCGCCCGACTTCGACTCGCAATCGCGCGCGATGCGATTCATCGGCGAGCTTCGCTCCGAATGCTTGCGCGAGGAGCAGGTCTCTTGGCACATCTCCGGGCCACGCTTCGCCCAGCGCTCGTGCGAGCGCGAACAACACGGGACGTCTTGCGAGCGAAACAACCGTGCGTGGGTCACGCACGACATTACGGCACGCGTCCACGACGAGCGCTTTCGACGCCAGCAACGCTTCGACGTCTTCGAGCAGCAGGAGCCGGCTTTCGCCGCTCGCAATCAGGCGCGCCGCCGGCGTGTTCAGGACGAGCGAAGCGCTTTCAACCTCCGCCGTCAGTGCAGGGATACGTGCGTGGCGCGCGGCGCGCTCGGCCCGAGCGAGTGCAGCGCGCGCTTCTTTCGTCCGGAGGCGCCGCATTGCGATCCCCGCAACTACGAGTTCGTGGGCGGTTCTCGACGCGGGCGGGAAGGGCGTCGGGTCGAGCTCGGCGATCAAACGCTCCGCCTCATCGAGGCGCCCGATCAGGAGGAGGCGTCGAACTTCGAGATGACGCGCATGCGCGGCGTTCAACCGGTCGCCGTGTTCTTCGAGCGTCGCCCGCGCCGCATCGAGCCTTTTCGCGGGCCAGCCCAGGTCGCGCGAGACGAGCGCGATCTCGGCATCGGCGACAACGCACCTTGCGCGGGCCACGGCTTCTTTCGGACCGAAGGCGCGCGCGGCACTTCGCAGCAGAGCCTTCGCGCGAACGAGATCGCCGAGCTGCGCCATCGCGATGCCTCGAAGCGCGAGCGCAGGCGCATCGTCGCGCAGCGCGACTCGCTTCAATGCACTGAGTGGATCGCCCGCCGCGAGCGCACGTGCCGCGGCCGTGATCAGGGAGTCCATCGGAATCCCGCCACACTTGTCACTCCCACCGTTCGATGCTCCGGTACTACTGTAGCAACCAGCACGAGGTTCGAGAACGAAACAAACGACCAAAAACATCAAACAAAGGGAGAGATAAACCATGACGACCCAGACCATGACGACACACAAGACCGGGACACGCGAACAGTGGTTAACAGCGCGGCTCGAGCTGCTCGAGGCGGAGAAAGAACTCACGCGGCGCAGCGATGAGCTGGCGCGGCGTCGGCAGGAGCTGCCGTGGGTTCGCATCGACAAGGAGTATCGATTCGAGACCGACGGGGGGAGCACCTCGCTGGCAGACCTCTTCAGAGGGCGCTCGCAGCTCCTCGTCTACCACTTCATGTTCGGGCCCGACTACACGGCGGGGTGCCCGTCCTGCTCGTCGATCGCAGACGGGTTCAACGGCATCGCCATCCACCTGGCCAACCACGACGTCATGCTTTCGGCGGTGTCGCGCGCGCCGCTCGCAAAGCTGCAGGAGTACAAGCAGCGGATGGGGTGGACCTTCCCCTGGGCCTCATCGCACAGCGGCGATTTCAACTTTGACTTCAACGTCTCGATCACCGAGGAGCAACAGCGCAAGGGCGGCGTCGAATACAACTACCGGCGCGGCGGCCATGCGATGGATGCGACACAGTTCCCAGAGGTCGTCATCCAGCAGGCGGCCACGACCGGCACCGATGCGCCCACTTACACGCGCGATCGGCCAGGCATGAGCGCGTTCGTGCTTGAGGATGGCGTCGTTTACCACACCTATTCCACTTATGCGCGCGGACTGGACGGCCTCTGGGGCATGTACCCGTGGCTCGACCGTGCACCCAAGGGGCGCAACGAGACGGGCGTCTGGTGGCGCCGTCACGACGAGTACGACAAGCGCTGAGCGACGTCTTGGTCTACGAGTGCAACTGCGGAACAGGAGATGACCCATGGTTACCGAGCGGCCGTCACAGCAAGCCTTCCTTGGCGTCTCGGCGCTGCTCTTCGTTGTCAGCGCAGTGCTGACGACCGTCGGGCGCGCGTCCATGTCGACGATGGGAGGGATGCCGATGCCAGGCGGCTGGACGATGTCGATGGCGTGGATGCGGATGCCCGGGCAGACGTGGCCCGGCGCCGCGGCGTCGTTCCTCGGCATGTGGGTCGTGATGATGGTGGCGATGATGCTGCCGTCCCTGATGCCAATGCTGTGGCGCTACCGACTGGCCGTCGGCAGCGCCACAGCATTGGCGCGTTTAGGCGTGACAAGTCTGGGTGTGACGAATTTGGATCGTCTAACCGCGCTGGTCGCGGTTGGGTACTTCTTCGTGTGGACGGCGTTCGGAATGGCCGTCTTTCCGCTGGGCGTCGCCCTGGCTGCGATCGATATGCAGGTACCGGCGCTGGCGCGCGCCGTTCCGGCCGTGGTCGGTGTAGTCGTTCTAATCGCGGGCGCGCTCCAGTTCACCGCGTGGAAGGCACATCACCTTTTCTGTTGCCGGCAGGCGCCGGGGCCCGGTCGTACGTTGCCCGCGGACGTTGGCACGGCCTGGCGACACGGCCTCCGTCTCGGCATCCACTGCAGCTGCGGCTGTGCCAGCTGGACGGCGATCCTCATAGTCTTCGGAGTCATGAACCTGGGCGCGATGGCTGTCGTAACGGCAGCCATAACCGTCGAACGTCTCGCACCAGCCGGTGAGCGCGTCCCGCGCGCCATCGGAGCCGTCGTCATCGGGACGGGTTTGTTTCTGATCGCGCGAGCAGCCGAGCTCGGATGACGCATTGCGCATGGTGCGCCTGAACTTCGCCCACAGTGCGCTACTGAGAGAAAGAACCGTTCCCGCGCCACGGCTCTCGACATCGTTCTAGAGCATTTTCACTTCTACTCTGCACAGGAGAGTGTGGCGAAGTGCGGCTTTTCTTCCACCCCAGCAAGCAAGCTTGCCGGGGACCCCGGTACTTGAGGAAAAGCCGCCATGGGAGTCGTTGCTCTGTAAACACCAGAAGTGAAAATGCTGTAAGGGGTCATCATCCGTCAAGCAATGAGCCCTCCCCTTCTCCTTTGTCAAACAGGTATGTCACGGCAGGCCGTTGGAGCGGTCAAAGCGTCGTTCCGTCGACCAGGGCTGTCGATGCATTGACACCTTCAATCGGGTGCGCACCCGCGAAGCGCCTGTTTTCCACGTGTGTTCCGCATTCGCAGAAGCCATCGTTCATTCCGCCTGGCGCGTTGGAATGATCCTCGCGATGTCAAAATTCTGACACTTTAGGCGATCATCGTGTCCGCCTGTGGACAGCGGCGAGGGGCGATAGCCAGGAATTTTTGTGACTTCGTGTGGTGGTTCTGTTATCGAGCAAAAAGTTTCGTGGCAGTGAAATTGCACCAAAGCCCGCTTCTGACGCAGTAATCGATGACCTGCAAGAAGAGGGAACGATTCACAGGGAGCGGTTCGGAGAAGACATCCTACTCATCCGCCGTCCCGTTTGGCTGGTCCGCTCTCTCGGACTGGGATCCTCATCGGTAGCTCGTAGCACCTGTATCTCCACATTCACAGAAGTCGAGACTCCGCAGAATGGTGACGGACGTGCATTCCATAGAGTATCCGCCCGAGAGAAGGTGGCAAAAAGCACTCCCGTTTGCCGAATTTGGCTGATGAATGGAGTCGCTGATGCAGCAACAGGAAATTTGGAGCTCAATGCCGGCGGCGATCGCGATTTCTGGCAGGCAGTCAACAACTGAAGGGGGAAGATAATGCGTATCAACGTTTCACCAGTCTTCGACAATTCATTGCAGCAGGATGCGGGCGCCATCGACTACGCGGAGATCTTCATCGATCAGATGAACTGTCTGTATTTGCTTTCGTTCCTGCTTACGGCGGATAGGCAAGTTGCCGAGGGGTGCTTTTCCAGAGCTCTGGATGAGTACGTCGAAGCCCGAGGCGGATTCCTGGAATGGGGCAAACTGGCTGGTCGTCGCGCAGTTCTCAGACATGCGCTCCAGATCATCAAGCCTGCGCCGAAGCAAGCGTACTACTGGTCTTTCTACGGAGACGCGCGACCCTTGGTTTCAGCCGTACACCAGCCGTTTGCGGCCATTACTTCGCTCAGCGCATTCGAACGGTTTGTGTTTGTTATGTCGGTTATCGAAGGCCTTTCCCAGGAGGACTGCGCTGCTCTCCTTAACTGCAGGGTTGAGGATGTCGCAATGGGCCGCGAGTTGGCGGGCATGATCATTGCAGCAGAAGACATCCATTGTGACCTGACGGGCGAAACGGATCCTATCTTCGTACCGAGCTTGCTGGGGCACCAGCGTTGCGGCATTTGTTAAAGCGGCTGCGGAAAAAGTCTCTGTAAGAGAGAAATCGCCCCCTCAGCGGCTAAAGCGGTTTCCCAACCGCTATGCACCACCGGCAATGACAAAGTGTGGTTTTTCCTTGAGAGAAAACCACACCTCGCTGCTCTAAAGGCATTTTCACAAATACTGTGATGGTGTGGGAGTAGTTATGTGCAGGTGTTCTTTGACGGAACACCTGCGTCGACGGCATATTCTTCCCTTACACCATTTGTGAAAATGCTCTACCAGACCACAATCATTGCGAAGATGCTTTAGCCACAGAGCAGATGATGTCTGAGCCCTACGTAAGTGCGGCGTCCGGCGCTTCTTCTCTCTCGCGAAATTGAGTGGTCTTAGATGGGTGCCGTGAAGCGGCGTCGGTGGGCTGTATCAAGCAGCGGTATGACACTTCATAGCATTGCTCGTCCCAGGTTCTCTGTGACCGCACCACTCGTGTGTTGCTGCGCCAGATCTCGGTGTATATGCGGTTGTTTCTTCAGCCAAGGCCGTATGCTGAACGCGTACACGCAGATGCAAAACAGGTTTGCTGGAATGAAGCCAAACTGGGACGTTCGCAACCCAATCAAACAGACAATCAAGCTGTTAGCCATTGCAACAAGGAGTCCGGTCCAAGACCTTCGTCCTAGCAGTATTGTCGCTAGCACGGTGAGGAAACAAGAAAGATAGTCTAAACGGAGCATTTCGAAAACCGAGCCTCCAAATCCAGACTTCCCGGACTCATGAGTGAGTCATTCGTAATTCTCTGATCGGTTCGCACACAATAGGGAGAGCAAGTTTGTTGCCAAACCAATGGCGACCCGGCGAGAGGATCCTTTACAAGGTTTTCTCTCAAAGAAAACCACACCTCGCTGCACCAAACCTCGCTACTCCGAACCTCGCTACTCCGAACCTCGCCACTCTCGGAGCACTTTCACAAATACGGTGACGTGGTGGAAGTGGTTATGAGCAGGTGCTCTTCGACGGAACGCCTGCGTCCAGGGCAAATTCTTCTCTTACTCCATTTGTAAAAATCCTCCACCCGTCCACAGTCATTGCGAAACTGCTCTAGCAGTTGGGTGGTTTCAATCTCCTGTTCAAGCCGGCAGGTCGCTGGCGAAATACCGACAGCGCTGTCGAAAAACGCACACGGCGCTCTCGAGTTGTATCGGCGCAGCGGAGCCATTGCGTGCGTTCTCAGTGATCTGCGGCGGTTGTGTCGTAACGAGCCTGTTTGCCCCCAATCCGAGCGGTCCCAAGTCTATCCAACGCCTTGCGCTTGAGGTCCAAGCGAACGTGCGAATAGTGCTCCAGCATTTGCCGGGAAACATGACCTGCAATGGCCATGATCGTTGCGTCGCTGGCCTGAGATTCGGCAAGTTCCGTGATCGCGTGATGTCTGAGGTCATGGAACCGCAGTGATGGTATCCCTGCCGCTTTCCGCAAACTCCGCCACGTGGAACGCCAACTCTTCTCGGGAGTACACGGGTCAATCTGGGGGCGCGAACCCGCGTAGCGTCAGACAAAGAAAAGCGACCGGGATGTGGTCGGACGAGAGGATTAGGCCAATTCTTGGCCATTTCCTGCTAGTGAGCAGTCCCACGGTCCCGGTGATCAAACCAAATGTCGAATGCGAGTCGAAAACCTTGTATTATCCGCAGCAGAGATTTTCGAGAATTGGGCTTCCGCAATGTCTGCTGTCGGCTGTCACATGTCATGAAGCGTTAACAAATGGCTGCGAGTCTATGCGAATTAGGGCTTTACCTCTGCACGTTGTACGTACTAGCATCCAGTACTCGATGAAGGGAGATTGCATCCTTGTCAGTTAACGTGAACGGCAAGCCTCAGGAGGTCAGTCCTGGGGAGCGCCTGATCGAAACCCTCAACCGCTGCGGAATCCTGATTCCGCAGGTCTGCTATCATCCGCAGCTTGGTCCCATCCAGACATGCGATACCTGCATGGTCGAGATGGACGGCAAGCTCGTGAGGGCCTGTGGAATCTATGCCGTCGACGACGCCCAGGTCGAGACCGCGTCGCCGCGGGCGCAGGCAGCGCAGCGTGAGGCCTTCGATCGCATCCTCGTCAATCATCTGCTCTACTGCACGGTCTGCGACAATAACAACGGCAACTGCACCGTCCATAACACCGCGGTCCTCCTCGAAATCGAACATCAGGAGACCCCCTACAAATCCAAGCCCTACGAGGTCGATTCAAGCAATCCCTTTTATCGCTATGACCCTCAGCAGTGCATTCTCTGCGGGCGTTGTGTGGAAGCCTGTCAGAACCTGCAGGTAAATGAGACTCTCAGCATCCGCTGGGAGGATCCGCATCCGCGCGTTCTATGGGATGGAGGCGCGCCGATCGGCGAGTCGAGTTGTGTCTCCTGTGGCCACTGCGTTACCGTCTGCCCGTGCAATGCTCTCATGGAGAAATCGATCCTTGGCCAGGCCGGCTACTTTACCGGCCTGCCCAGCGATGCGCTGAAAGGCATGATCGACATCGTCAAAGGTGTGGAGCCGGAGATCGGTTATGGGTCGATCATGCAGCTCTCTGAAGCTGAAGCCTACATGCGCGAATCGCAGATTAAACGGACGAAAACCGTGTGCACCTACTGCGGTGTGGGCTGCTCTTTCGACATCTGGACCAAAGATCGTCAGATTCTCAAAGTCGAGCCGCTTGACGGTCCGGCCAACGGCGTTTCGACCTGCATCAAGGGCAAGTTCGGGTGGGATTACGTTAACAGTCCGGACCGACTGACAAAACCGCTCATTCGCGAGGGCGACAGGTTCCGTGAAGCGAGCTGGGATGAGGCGCTCAACCTGGTGGCGCGCCGGTTCTCCGAGCTCAAAACGGCCCACGGTCCTGATGCGCTTGCGTTCATCTCCTCGTCGAAGTGCACGAACGAAGAGAGCTACCTGATGCAGAAGCTCGCACGCGCCGTCATCGGTACCAACAACATGGATAACTGTTCGCGATACTGCCAGGCACCCGCTACCACCGGGCTTTTCCGCACCGTGGGCTATGGCGGCGATTCGGGTTCCATCAAGGACATAGAGCAGGCCGGGCTGGTTGTCATCATCGGTAGCAACACAGCCGAAAGCCATCCCGTTCTGGCGACGCGCGTCAAGCGTGCGCACAAGCTGCGCGGCCAGAAGCTCATCGTCAGCGATTTGCGCGAGAACGAAATGGCCCGCCGCGCCGATGTCTTCCTGCATCCTCGTCCCGGTACCGATCTCATCTGGCTTTCCGCAGTGACGCGCTACATCATTGACCACGGACTGGCAAACCAATCCTTCATCGACAAATGGGTGAACAAAGCGGCCGAGTACCGCGAGAGCCTCGAGCTTTTCACTCTCGAAATGGCGAGCGAGCGTTGCGGCATATCGCAGGAAACCCTGATCAAGGTCGCTCACATGATCGCCGAGGCCGATGGCGTGTGCGTTCTGTGGGCCATGGGCGTTACGCAGCATGTGATGGGCTCCGACACTTCGACGGCCATCTCCAACCTGCTGCTGGCTACTGGCAATTACATGCGCCCGGGTACTGGCGCATACCCGCTCCGGGGGCACAACAACGTGCAGGGCGCCAGTGACCACGGAGCCATGCCGAACTTCCTGCCCGGTTATCAGAAAGTGGACGACCCGGCAATCCGAGCCAAATTCGAAAAAGCGTGGAACGTGATTTTGCCGCCGAAGCCCGGCCTCGATAACCACAAGATGATCGATGCCATCCACGACGGCCGCCTCAAATCCATGTATGTATTCGGCGAAGAGTTGAGTCTTGTCGATTCCAACGCGGGCTATGTAACGGCTGCGCTAGAGAAGCTCGAGTTCTTCGTCATGCAGGAGATCTTCTTCACTGAAACCTGCCGCTTCGCCAACGTGATTCTGCCTGCGAGCCCAAGTCTTGAGAAGGATGGCACCTTTACGAGCACCGAGCGCCGCATCCAGCGCCTTTACCAGGTCATGGAGCCTCTGGGCGACAGCCGCCCCGACTGGCAAATTCTCATTGATATCGCCAATCGGCTGGGCGCCAACTGGACCTACAAGCATCCGTCCCAGATTTACGAGGAGATCGCGCCTCTCACACCGCTCATGGCGGGCGTTACCTATGACCGGCTGGACAGGTTCAAGTCATTGCAGTGGCCCGTGGCGCCGGATGGCAGCGATCAGCCTCTGCTCTACACGCAAAAGTTCAATACCCCTGACGGCAAGGCGACGTTCTTTCCTGTGCCATGGACCGAACCCAGCAATCAGCCCGATGAGGAATACGACCTGCATCTGAACAACGGCCGCCTGCTTGAGCATTTCCACGAAGGCAACATGACTTACCGCTCCAAAGGCATCCGCGAGACAGTGCCCTGCACGTTTGTTGAAGTCTCGCCCGAGCTGGCATCAGCGCGTGGCATCCAGACCGGTACCTGGGTGCGGCTTGGCTCGCCGTATGGTGCAGTCAAGGCGCAGGCCGTCGTTACCACGCGCGTCAGCGGCAACGAACTCTACATGCCCATGAACTCGACTCTCGAACCCGTGAACCGTCTTACCAGCAGTTGCACCGACAAGGCAACGCACACGCCGGCCTACAAGGAGACCTCGGTCCATCTCACGGTGCTGACTCAAAACGGCGAAGATCCGCTGCCGCGGACCAATTCGCGTTACGGACATCCAACTCCGCAGACGGGTGTGGAAGTCGAGCGCAAGTGGGCGCGCAGCGATTACCACCTGCCCGGCAATCAGTTGGTTCAGATTGATACGCGCACAGCCGCCCCCGCTGCACAGGAGAAATAAGCATGGCGCGACCTATTGGCCTGGAAGTGGCGCCGCGCGATCCGCGTGAAGATCTGCGTAAGCGCCTGGAGCAGGCGCCAGACCAACACGCGCAAGCGTTACTCGAATCCTACGAACTTTTGCAGCAGTTGCACGACTCCGGCGTGCTCAGGTTGTTGCGGGGTGTTCTCAGTTCCGGCGACATGCTCCTGGAGACCGCCGTGAATGCGGCGAAATCGGAGGAGGCCATTCGCGGCCTGCGCAATGCCATCGCCCTCGCCAAGATGCTTGGAAGCTTCGATCCTGACCTGCTTCAGGGTTTGGCGCGTGCGGTGAACGAAACATTCGGTTCCGAGAAGTCTGCCGCAAAACCCCCAGGCCTGCTCAAGCTTGTCTCCGAATTCCGTCAACCGGCGTTACGGCGGGGCTTGGCGCTTATCAACAAGTTCCTGGGGATCCTCGGGAGTGAAGTCAAAACCTGAGGAACGTGGCACTGATCGAAGCACCTCTAAAGCAAGGTATCGGAGGCGTTGTAGGCAACTACCCATCGCCGGGGTATTGCACTGGCCGGCTTCTTGATGCGGGTCGCACGGTTCTACCGATCATCGTTTCGCCCCCCACGTGAATGACTGCGTAGCACGCATCAAACCGCTCAGCAGGATTCGGACCTACGACTTCCGCTATGTAAACGCGATCACCATACTAGGAGCGGGACATCTCTGCGCTCCCGGGCTCACCAAGATCGCGCAGCGACCCCAAAGTTGTGTCGTTGTTTGTGTCGTAACCCTGTCATCCCTGCCCGTATCGAGCGGTACGTCGCTGTGTCGCTCGGTCGCGGGCGAAGGGCATCGAACGTAAGCCAAATCCGCATAAACGCTGTCTCTCAATGTCACTCGGCGGGATCAAACTCCAAGTGCAACAAATCGTGGGAACGTGATTCTTCTGGTCTTCAAGAGAGGAAGGCCAGCAGCAGCAGCCGTGTCTGTGGGCAAAGTGGGAAGCGTCCTTTGCTTTCCAGCTTTTCCATAGACCAGTTCAGCGCATCGCCCCCTATCTCACTCCACGCATTGCGCTTATGTGCGGATCAACGTGAAGCTAATTTTGTTGCACTTGACCCTTGAATCCGCCCTCCCGCTTCTTCGGTGCTACTCCGCCTTCTTCGGATCTTTGATTTCGCAAATTGGAGTTCGAACACTGGTAGAGAATCGGCATTGGTGGAGATCAACACCGGAACGATCGGAATGGTGTGGCTGCCTTCATGAAAGTTTAAGATCGAGTGCATAATCTTCAACTTGATCGAAAGCGCTCGCCAGATGCGCGCTTGCGCCCGCCTTGAACTCGATGACGAAAGCGATGTTGCCCGTTATCAGTACTGCGTCGGCACTTTTACCCATCCTCGGAATGTAGAATTCTAGAGACAATTGTCCTTCTGGACGATTGGCAAGAGCAGTCTTAAGGATGGCAATCTGCTGAAGGCACGCCCAACGCTGTTGCTCCTCGACCGCGTGATGATGCTCGGTCATTAAGACGCCGAGAATGCGTTGCGCATCATCGTTCAGAAAACTTTGGATGGGCACTTTGTAATAGGCTTTGATTGGCATTCGGGTGGCTCCCACCACATCACAGTATTTGTGAAAATGCTCTAAAGCACCCTAACGCACTGTGCTGTCACATCTGCCAGTTCCAACATAATCGTCGATTCGACAGAATAAACCCCTGTAGTACCGGCAGGCCTCTGACCCAAGCCCGGAAGAAGGCGGGTTCCTGCGGCAAACGGTTGCGCTCAGGAGAGGCGTCAGATGAATCGCGCTAGAGCAGGCTCGCGAGGAGAATGCATGTACTCAACTACATCGAGAGCGCTCAAACGCCGGTTCCTCCTTTTTTCAATGGTGTTTCTTTTGTGCCTGGTTCTCTTGTGTCTGGATCAGATAGGTTCCGCTCAATTGGTCACTCCGAGCCACCCTCTCGTTGGGCTTGTTCACGACCCGGCTCGAGCATTAAGTAGTGATGCGCCCGCGATTGAAGTAACCGGGGCCGCCGCCGGAGACCTTCTGCCTCCGGCGTTGCCTGATGCACCATCGGCCCGAACTCCCATCGATCCAAGCGTACCTCCCACTCCGGCGCTGGAGGAGGTTTTTCAAAGCTTGCCGGACGCAAACGAAGAGGCTTCGGTCGGTGGTACCAGCGTTGCGTTCGACGGCGTCAATCTGAGCAGTACTTATACCGCGTTTCATCATGCCATGCTCCAGCGGCCGCAATCGTCTAGTGAACACCCATTCCCGACTGGCCCGCATGAGGAGCGGTATCACTGGGGCGGCCTGATTGCCCAATCCCTATTTTTCAACTTGATTGAGAACGGTTTTCGCGCTGCAAGTGACGATCAGATCCGTACCCTGATCGCGACTAAACCCTTCTGGCACGACTACGTCGCCTCGATACGGCAGTTCAAGATGCGCCGTTGGAACGATGGCGACGATTTTCTCGTGAATTACGTTGGTCATCCAATACAAGGCGCCGTGAGCGGATTCATCGAGATACAGAACGACCCCACCGGCCGCGAACAGGAAATCAGTGCAACGCGCGCCTATTGGATGAGTCGCTTTAAAGCATTTCTGTGGGCAACCGCATATAGCACGCACTCCGAGATCAGTCCTCTCGGAGAAGCGGGCATCGGGAACGAGGGCGGTTGGACCTATCCGATCCACTGCCCGACGCATTGTACGGAGCCTGGCACATACAAGAAATACACCAACAATACCGGATGGGTCGACTTCATCATCACTCCCACAGTGGGCACACTCTGGCTGGTCGCCGAAGACACACTGGATCGTTTTGTCAGCGATCGTGTCCAGGGTGGAAATCGGTCGCGAAGGCTCCCGAAGATATTGAGAGGTGGTTTGAACCCTAGCAGGACGATGGCCAATGCGTTGCGCTTCAAAGCTCCGTGGTATCGCGACTCCCAACATAGCCCTGACCTGGAACGCTTGTATGGCATCCACGTTTTGCCATCAGATGAATCGGTACAAGCGGCAGAGCACTTTCGCAGGTTTGCGGTTATGCCATATTTTATTTCACTGCCGTTGGGCTCGGCAGCTCATCCTTGCACTGTTTGTATCCAAAATCCTGGGGCCGGCCTGGAAGCCGACTTTGCCCTGACCCGATGGGTGGCTGTCAGCTTTGCCGCAAGTAAACAACAAAACCTCATGGATGCCGGATTAACAGGGAATGGATCAACGGTGAATACAGGTCTTGGCATACGTCTCATGCACGATCGTCCGCAGAATACACTTTCGCTTGTTGTCCGTTCCGGCCTGGTGACGAGCCATATTCTTATTCCTCCGAGCGCCGGCACGATTCAGAACGATTCCACGAAACAGGCAGAGTCGAGCATCAGCCACACGGCGACGACGATCATGTTCTCGAACGATTACAAGATTAATGACACTTTCGCACTCCGCTCGTCATTTGGAACCACCATCGTTCGCTATCGCAATCCGGTCCAAACCCCAGCAGGGATAGGCAAGCCACCCTATCTTAGTTGGCTTTCTCATGATAGCTATACCAACCGATCCACGTGGACTTGCGAGATGGGCCCCGTTTTCCACTTCTAATGAGTCGTCGTGACGCCGTCGCGTGCTGTCATGCTTCCCGACTTCAAGTAGTGAAGTACTTTTACGGAGGGCTTACCACGTAGTTTTCCTGCTATTGCGTCGGGCGAATCCAACGCTACGCTTGCATAGAGGAGTTCGGCCTGACGTCGAGAGAAATATCTGTTTCGTGTGCGACGTCAAACTCCCAGTAAGCCGCAAGCAGGTCCCGATTTCATCCAGACAAGTGCACCGATCGGTGTCCTAACTCCAACCATTCAACCATCCAAGGAGATGTATCATGTTGACTTCTGTAGAACGCGAGCACGTCGCAACCGAACTTAAGCAATTTGCTCGCGACCTCAATCTCACCGACCAACAGAAAGAAAAGCTCCAAACCGCTCTGGCGGATGGTCGCGAAAAGGTCGAAGAATACCTTAAGAAAAATCCCAACACAACCAAGGCCGATGTCGTCAGCCAAGTTAAGGCGCATCGCGACGAGATTCGCCAACGTGTTGCAGCTTTTCTTAATCCCGACCAGCTGAACAAATGGAACGCTGAAGTCGCCAAGGCCAAGGAGTTCCTCGGCCAGAAGCTCGACGCAGCATAAACTCACCAACGGGTTCCACGGCTATGGTGGCCGAAAGGCGCGAAACCCTCGCGGCCACCAAGCCTAATCGTGTCAGATAGTTCTTCTGCCCGCAAAAAGCTTGGCTAGAGCATTTTCACAAAAGCCAAGCGGAGAAACTCCGCAGCAGGCGCCTCCCGTCGTGTTTGACTCTCTTGCCTTCGATGCCGATGTCGGCTACCCGATGTTGGCCACAGCTATAGACCTTCCGATACATTCCTGCTATTTTCCGGCTCAACCTCACCTCGAGCAGAGCCAGCACAACTGTACCCAGCGGCAAGGACGCTTGACTGAATTTTTCATCAAGAAAAATCCAACTTCCCCGGTGTCGATCGGGTACACCTATGCTGGTTCTGCTCTAAAAGCGACCATCCGGCTGCGAAGCAATAGAAATGCCTGAGTCTTCAACATGAGGCGCTGGCGCAAATTCCGCATTTTTGGTTGCTCGCCTAAACTAGAGAGGAGGGTTTCATCCCGGCCCGAGAACAACCGTATCGAAAGGAAATTGCATTGTCTGAACAGCCCAAACCGTCCCGTCGTCCCATCAATCCTGACTTTTCATCCGGCCCGTGTGCGAAGCGGCCTGGTTGGCAGCCCGATTCACTGTCTGGTGCGCTTGTCGGACGTTCCCATCGTTCGAAACCGGGAAAGGCCAAGCTCGGCGAAGTCATCCAGCTGACACGCGGCATCCTGGGGATTCCTGACGACTACCGTATCGGGATCGTTCCTGGATCGGACACCGGCGCTGTCGAAATGGCGCTTTGGTCGATGCTCGGGCCGCGCGGTGTCGACGTCCTGGCGTGGGAGAGCTTCGGAAAGGAGTGGGTCACCGACATAACCAAGCAACTGAAACTTAAGAATACCCGCGTCTTCGAAGCACCCTATGGAGAGCTTCCCGATCTGACAAAGGTCGACCCGGATCACGACGTTATCTTTACCTGGAACGGAACGACCTCGGGAGTTCGTGTACCCGATGCGAACTGGATATCCGACAAGCGGGAAGGCTTGACGATCTGCGACGCTACCTCGGCCGCATTCGCGATGGAGCTTCCGTGGAACAAGCTCGACGTGACGACCTGGTCGTGGCAGAAGGTCCTCGGCGGTGAGGGAGGGCACGGCATGCTTGTTCTCAGTCCGCGCGCAGTCGCTCGCCTCGAGAGTTATACACCGGATCGCCCGCTTCCCAAGATCTTCCGCATGACGAAGGGTGGCAAACTCATCGAGGGAATTTTCCAGGGCGAGACCATCAACACTCCATCGATGCTTGCCGTAGAAGATGCGCTCGACGGATTGCGTTGGGCGGAATCCATTGGCGGCTTGCCCGAGCTTATCCGTCGATCGGAGAGCAATCTGCGGACGATTGTCGATTGGCAACGCAGTAGCTCGTGGTGCGGCTTCCTCGCGGAACGGCCGGAGACTCGTTCCTGCACTTCCATCTGCCTCCGAATCATCGCCCCGGAGATCGCAGCCCTGGATCCGGAACAGCAAGCGAAGTTCGTGAAAGACTTCGCAGGGTTGCTTGAGAAGGAGGGAGTTGGATACGATACCGCCTCCTATCGCGATGCACCTCCGGGCTTAAGGGTCTGGGGCGGAGCAACGGTGGAAACCTCCGACGTTGAAGCGCTTCTGGACTGGCTGGACTATGCGTTCGCCACAATAAGCGCTCGCAAATGATACCGATCGTCACAGACCAGCCTGTTCGCCTTGTTCTCGGTTCGCGGGCTGGTCTGGGATCACATGAAACGATAGGCTCACATGAAACAACATTCCGGACAGATCAAGGGGACTAAGCATGGATAGAGTGAGAGTGAAGGCTGCGGTGGTGCAGGCGGCCCCGATCGTTTTCGATACGCCGCGAACTGTAGAGAAGCTAGTGAGCCTCGCTCGTGATGCCGCCGGTCAAGGAGCGGATATCGTGGTCTTTCCGGAGGCTTTTGTCGGAGGATATCCAAGGGGACTCGATTTCGGCGCTCGGCTCGGCATGCGAAGCGAGGCGGGCCGAGAAGACTTTCGACGGTACTTCGAGAGCGCGATCGATCTGCCTGGGCCGGAGAGCACGGTCCTCAGCGACACCGCGCGCGACAACGGCATCCATCTGGTTGTGGGTGTTATCGAACGCGAAGGCGGGACCCTCTATTGCACAGCAGTGATGTATGGGCCAAACGGCCAGCTTCTGGGCAAGCATCGCAAAGTCATGCCCACAGCCATGGAACGACTGGTGTGGGGTTACGGAGACGGCTCGACTTTGACTGTCGTCGACAGCGCAATCGGCCGCTTCGGGGCCGTCATTTGCTGGGAGAACTATATGCCGCTGCTGCGCATAGCGATGTACGCCCAGGGCATCGAGTTATATTGCGCTCCTACGGTGGATGATCGCGATTCCTGGATGCCGACGATGCGCACGATCGCATTGGAAGGCAGGTGCTTTGTACTGTCTGCCTGCCAGTACCTGACGCGGGCTGACTGTCCGGCTGCATACGACTATCAGGGAGACAAACCGGATGCGGTTCTGATCAGGGGAGGTTCCTGCATCATCGACCCTTTCGGAAACATCCTCGTTGAGCCTGTCTTTGGCGCAGAAGCGATACGCCTGGTGGAGCTGGACCGCCGCATCATTACGCGCGGCAAGTATGACCTGGACGTGGTGGGGCATTACTCGAGACCCGACATATTCAAGTTGGTCGTCGATACCACTGCAAGAAATGCTGTGAGCTTCACAAAAGCATTGACCACCAATGACGAGGCCACTCCGGCAGCGGAGTAAGATCCATTCTGATCTTTGGCAAGAAGACAGACACGCTGCAATGGAAGAAGGCGCCCTGGCCCGTACATTGACTGTCTTTGGATGGGCCTTAGCCCCTGAGGGCAATTTGGATACACACGCAGGGGCTGAGAGAAAAAGCCAAGCTATACGAAGGGCACGGCTTGCCTCGCCGCAGCGAGCTTAGCCGTGCCATCACGCAGGCACCAACCGAGGGCTTTAAGGCATTTTCGCAATCACTGTGGTGTGGTAAGAGCAGCGAGGTGTGGTTTTCTTTGAGAGAAAACCACATAAAGGCCGGTGGCTTCGCTCTACATCTATTGCGAAAATGCTTTAGCCCCTACTGGTACTGGAGCAGTTCTGCGGGTGTGATCTCCGGTATTAGTACGAGTAGGTCATAGCCATACACGACGCGCTCCCACGAGGCATCGAGGTGCGCAACGCGACCAAATCGTAGCTTCCTTATCAAAGGGCTAGGAAATCTTCCTCCCAACCTCGTGTCTTGATGAAGTTCGGAGATACGCACCTTTACCGTGGATTTAATGAGCTACATGAACTTAATCTCGGCAACTTCGTCGCTGAATTAGCTGATGTCTCTGGATCCCGGTCGCTGCACATTCTGGTCCTCGGTGTAGCGGGCGAGCATGCGGCGTCTTCGCGATACGATCAGCCGTTCATCCACGCCCGCTTCGTCATGGATGAGGATCTGTCTTACCGCGTTTGAATCTGCACTAACCCGTTGCCCGGAAGGCTGTAGTCCGGGCGCTTCCACTTCCGCTCAACCTCGACGCCATTCTGGGGCGTGGGGTGGCCGAAGCGGGAATTGGTGCGCGGCAGCGGGTTCTCGCCGACTGCTTCCGGTAGCACAAGCAAACTGACGGAAGCCTCCTTGTATGCCGGGGTGTGAGTCGCCAGATCCGTGTGGTTGCTGGTCAAGCGGTTCACTGCACGCTCAGTCGAATTCATCGGCATGTGGAGTTCTTTGTCATGCACCCCAACCGTGATGAGAAATGCAGGCCAGACAAAGGCCAGGCTGCTGCCAATACGTTCCCGCGCGCGCCGCGCCACGCATGTCTATCCCACGGTTGCCGTGAGAGACGAATGATCAGGACCGCCATTCATTCGGAAAGAATAGGTTCCTTGACATCCTCCATCATCGGCCCCACCGTTTTGTGGCGATCGAGGAAGCGAACACAGGCGTTCCAGCGCAGAATAGGGTCGTCGTTGCCCGCTGGCCGCAGGCGTTCCGCTTCCTCAAACAGGCCTAGCGCCTTGATGATCCAGTCGTAAACGCGTCCGCTGGAGCCTGGTCTACCGGCGTCATGGGACGCCTTGGCGCGGCGTTCCCACGCGATGCCGGAATAGTAAGCGCGATCGTAGGCTGATTCCAGGCGAGCAGTCTCCTCTACTGCGATGGAAAAGGCTTTATCGTCTCGCGGGAACTCGTCGGTCAGCGCCAGAATCAGGCTGATGCGTGCCTCCCGGTTCGCCGGTGCGACTTCGAGAATGTCCCGGCAGATGCTTTCAGCTTCGCTGGGTTCGTTCAGCAAGCGGTAGCGTTCCGCCTTGGCCAGAGCGGCATCCAGGCTGTCACGAGAAATGGGTTTAAGTACGAACATAATAACCCCCCTTTATTGCTAGACCTCGTTACTTAGACCTCGTTGCTTAGAGGATGTGAAACAGCTGCTTTAACGGATCGAAAAATCGGTCCACCACTCGCTCCTTGAGTGGAATAATCGCGTTCTCGGTAATGGTGATTGATTCGGGACATACCTGTCGGCAGCAGGTGGTGATGTTGCAGTAACCGATATTGTGCTTTTTTCTTAAATCGCCTACGCGATCTTCGTTGTCGAGAGGATGCATTTCGAGCGCTGCCACGTACACCAGAAGGCGAGGCCCGATGAACTCAGCTTCTTTGTGATGCTCGCGTAGGACGTGACATACATCCTGGCACAGGAAACACTCGATGCATTTGCGAAACTCCTGCACCCGTTCGACGTCGGCTTGCTGCATCCGCCAGGTTCCATCGGGCATGTCGGGGGAACGAGGCCTGAACTGCTTGATCGTCTTCTTGGCGCGGAAGTTCCAGGAGACGTCGGTGACCAGGTCGCGTATCACGGGAAAGGTGTGCATGGGCTCGAGGATGATCGGCATGTTGAGGTTGAGATTGCTCAGCCGGGTCATACACATGAGCCTGGGCACTCCGTTGATTTCCGCTGAGCAGGAGCCGCATTTGCCGGCCTTGCAATTCCATCGCAGGGCAAGGTCGGGCGCCTGGTGGGCCTGAATCCGGTGCACGGCGTCCAATACCACCATGCCCTCCTCGACCGGGGTGACGTAATCCTGGAAGGCGCCGCCCGCCGAATCTCCGCGCCAGATGCGAAACATCGCTTGCGTCATCGATTCCTCCCTATCTCATTCCCTATTTCATCTCCTGAATTACGGCTTGCAACGCATCGGGTACGGGGGCGAGAGGGCGCTTCTCCACCAGCATTTCGCCATCCGCTCCGCGCTTGACGATGATGTTGTGCTTGCCCCAGTCGGTATCTTTGTTGGGGAAATCTTCACGAAATTGCGCCCCCCGGCTCTCTTTCCGCAGCAGCGCGGCGCGAGTGATGGCCTCCGATACCAATAGCAGACTGCCGAGGTCTATGGCCGTGTGCCACCCGTTGTTGTACTGGCGGTGGCCGGTGATTCCCACATGGTCTGCTCGCTTGCCGAGGTCCGCAAGTTGGTTCAGTGCCTGTTGCATTTCCGTTTCGGTGCGAACGATGCCTACCAGGTCCTGCATCGTTTCCTGCAGGTCGTATTGAATCTCGTACGGATTCTCACCAGAGGCGCCGCGATCGAAGGGTTCGAGCGCGGCCCTGGCCGCTGCCTGGATCTGCTCGTCATCCACGGTCCCATGGCTCCCATTGCCCCCATTGTTTTTGGCGAATTCCGCCGCAAACCGGCCGGCGCGCCGTCCGAATACCACCAGATCCGAGAGCGAATTGCCACCCAGCCGGTTGGCGCCGTGCAGTCCCGCGGCCGCCTCACCCGCGGCAAACAGCCCCGGCACGCTGGACATTTGCGAATCGCCGTCCACGCGGATGCCGCCCATCATGTAATGCGTGGTGGGCCCGACTTCCATCGGCTCTTTGGTGATATCCAGATCGGCCAACTGCTTGAACTGGTGATACATGCTGGGCAGCTTGCGTTGGATGTGCTCCTCCGCTTTGGGAAGGTGTGTCTTGATCCAGGCAATATCCAGAAAAACGCCGCCGTGCGGCGTGCCCCTTCCCGCTTTCACTTCGCGATTGATGCAGCGGGCGACGTGGTCGCGGGTGAGCAGTTCGGGCGGCCGGCGGGCATTCCTGTCGCCCTGGGTGTAGCGCCATCCTTCTTCTTCGCTGTCTGCTGTCTGCTCTTTATAGAGATCGGGAATTTCGTCGAACATGAACCTGCGGCCTTCACTGTTGCGCAGAACCCCGCCTTCGCCGCGCACGCCTTCCGTCACCAGGATGCCGCGCACGCTAATCGGCCACACCATCCCTGTGGGATGAAACTGGACGAACTCCATTTCCTGCAGTTCTGCGCCGGCGCGGTATGCCAGCGCCAGCCCATCGCCGGTGTATTCCCAACTATTGCTGGTGATCTTGAAGGCGCGCCCGATTCCGCCGGTGGCAATCACCACCGCCTTCGCCTGCCATAGTTGGAAGAGGCCCTTCTCGCGGTCGTATCCGCAGGCCCCCGCGATGCGCCCCGAGTCCATGAGGAGGCTGAGCACGGTGCACTCCATGTGCACCTCCATGCCGCAGTGGATGCCGTGATCCTGCAGAGTGCGGATCATCTCCAGGCCGGTGCGGTCACCGACGTGCGCCAGGCGCGGATATTTGTGCCCGCCAAAGTTACGCTGCAGAATCCGGCCGTCTTTCGTGCGGTCGAAAAGTGCGCCCCATGCTTCGAGTTCGCGCACGCACTCCGGCGCTTCTTTGGCGTGCAGCTCTGCCATGCGCCAGTTGTTGAGGTATTGGCCGCCGCGCATGGTGTCGGCGAAATGAACGCGCCAATTGTCGCGATCGTCGACATTGGCCAGGGCCGCGGCGATGCCCCCCTCGGCCATCACGGTGTGGGCTTTGCCCAGTAAGGACTTGCAGACCACCCCTACTTTGGCGCCATTGGCTGCGGCTTCGATGGCGGCTCGCAAACCGGCCCCACCTGCGCCGATGACTAGAACGTCATATGAGAATCGCTGAAACTCCGGCATCTATAGGATTCTCCAGTCGTGCCAGATCCCCATAGAGCAGAGGCGGATGTAGATATCGGAAAATCCCACCCAAAACAGGCTGGCCCATGCCCACTTCTTGTGTTTTGAGTTGAGACAGCTCACGCAATCGTAGAGCTTGTGCCGCACCGGGTGTTCTGAGATCTGGTCGAACGTGCCGCCGGCCAGGTGGCGGAAGGCGTGGCAGCCAAATACGTATCCACCGAGGAGCACCACGTTCACCACCAAAACGAGGCTTCCTATCCCGATACCGAAGCCATTGGGGAAACGGAATGACACCAGTGCGTCGTAGACCAAGAAGGCCCACACCAGGTAGGAGAGGCGCAGAAAGTAGCGATGGAAATTCTGCAGGATCAGGGGAAAGCTTCGTTCGCCCAGATAGGTCTTGCGCGGCTCGCTTACGGCACAGGCTGGAGGATCTGCCCAGAAGGACTTGTAATAAGCACCGCGATAGTAATAACAGGTAAGGCGAAAGAGTCCGGGAATCCAGAGGATGAGAAGAGCCGGGGAGAAGTGCAAAAAACCGGGATACCATGCCGGCTTGGGGCCGAACAGAGCGTGCGACGAGGAGCCAAAGAGTTCAGGAGAGTAGAAAGGCGAGATGTAGGGCCCAAAAGTGTAGTGGTTGCCCTGCCATGCTGCCCACGTGGAGTAAACCAGGAACGCGCTTAACCCCAGAAGAACCGCTGTCGGCGAAAGCCACCATGGATCACGCCGGGACGTTTGGCCGAACCGGCCGCCCTTCCAGACGACATCGGGAGCTGCCATCTTCTCCTCCACGGCAGAGGATCTGAAGGACCCGCTTCCCGCCGATGGCAGGGGATTATATAGAGCAAAGAACGCTGCCGCCAAGTGGGGTCCCAGGAACCGGGTCGCAGGAACCGATCTAATCGGGTTCGCCGGTAGTGCAGAAGCTATGTTGGGCTTCCCCCCTCTTTTTCGGCCGACGTACGCCCCACGGCGCGCGGGGCAGGTGAGGCGAACGTTGAGCTGATGAACCTTTGGACGAGCGATATACTCTTACCCCGTCATCAGGAGCGCCGTCCAGTGATCGGGTATATTTCAGTGTGTGGCAAGCACAGTTCAGGACAGCCGGCTGCAGGTTCAACGGGAGCGTTCGCGGCATCGCCTCATCGCACATCATCTGCCTCTGTTTCTAACCTCGGCGATCAGCGGTGCGGCTCTATACTGCACTCGACCCTCTACGGACGTGCTCGCTCGGGCCAGTTTTGCAACTGCGTATCCTGCCCTGGTATTGCTGGCGGTTACGCTATGGCTTGGGCCATGGAACGTTCTGCGCAAGCGGCGGAATCCGGTTTCGAGTGATCTACGCAGAGACATTGGTATATGGGCAGGAATCCTGGGTGTGCTGCACACCGCTATCGGTCAGAATGTGCACCTGCGGGGTCGGCCGTGGCTTTACTACGTCTATGAGAAGAACAGTCATCATACGATTCCCCTACGCCACGATTGGTTCGGTTTCGCGAACTACACCGGGGCCATCGGCGCTCTCTTTCTGATAGCACTCCTGGCCGCGTCGAGCGACTTTGCCCTTCGCTCCATGGGCACTCCACAGTGGAAGAAGCTGCAGCGTTGGAACTATCTTTTGTTCGCCCTCGTCGGCGCGCACACGATCGCCTACCAGGCCTCGGAAAAGCAGGAGTTTCCCTTCGTCTTCACGGGGGCCCTCTGCATGGTGCTCACCGTCGCTCTTCAGGTGGTGGGATTTATGCGACGCAGAGCCGAACTCTGACAAGGTAGTTGTCCGATAAGGCGGTTCTCGCTTCAGGGGCATAAAGCTCCAGGCCGGCTTGCCTTGCTCCGTGTGCCGGTCCGCGATCCACACATGTCGCAAGCCGCGCCCTTGCCCGGGTACACCGCAGAAAACTCTGCCGGCTTCACGAGCGATGTTTGTGGCTTTACGGCTGCGCTTGAAAGAAGAGGGCAACCGAGCACAAACAGAAGTACGCAAAAAGACTGCAATCGTGCAGAAAACGAACCTGGCTCGAGCATGCGTAAGCGCATAACCGTTGCCGGTCAGCGCACGACGGCAGAAAGTCGCGGAACAGGTCGATTCCAAGAAACGGCCAGCGGAGCAGAACCCGCGACACTGTACCCAGCGAAATCCTCGCCGGACTGAATTTTTCATTAAGAAAAATCCAACCTCACGAATGTTGTTCGGGTATATCTATTCGGGTTCTGCTCTAAACCCTGGCAGCCTTTTGAAAGGTCGAAATGTTCCTCATCGTGACCAGAAAGTACAGCGAGAACGCAATCAGCATGCCGCCCGAGCCGGCGAGCGCCCATGAAATGCCGACGATTGGTATCAATTTACCCAGCGCCAGGCCACCGAGCGGTATTCCGGCACGGAAAGCGAGATTGTAGACGCTCATCACCCGGCCGCGCATCTGGTCAGAGACGATCAGTTGCACCAGCGAAATCATCAGCGATGCCGACCCAATGATTGCGGCCCCGGCAATAAAGATCAGGACGCAGGAAAGAGGCAGCCACCGCGAGAGGGCGAACGCAACCGTTGCGGCTCCGAGCGCGAGCAGGGTGAGCAATGCTACGTGACCTTGCCCCTTCAACCGCTGCATGGCGGCGACAGCCAGAGCGCCGACAATGGAACCCGCTCCCGAAGAGACCAACAGCAGTTGATACGTTCCCGGGCCTCTATGAAAAGTGGTCTGCACGATAACAGGCAAGAAACCGGTGATGGTGAAACCGAGAAGTGTGGTGGCGAATGCCAGCACGACCAGGGCAGCCAGACCCTCTCGTTGACGGATGAAGCTGGATCCCTTCCGCCATGCTCTTCATCACCGAAACCTGCGAAGGCGGCGGAACAAATTTCACGTGGATCATGAGCAGTGAAATGATCACCGCAATATAGGAAACTCCGTTCAGAGTGAAGCACCACGTGGCCCCCAGCGCTGTATAGGTGAGCCCGCCCAGAGCAGGGCCGAGAACACGCGCCAGGTTGAACTGGATCGAGTTCATGGCGATGGCGTTCGCGAGATCCTCGCCTTTGACCAGCGTCGGCAACAAAGCGGAGTAGGCCGGTCCGCCAAACGACTGTCCGCAGCCGACGAGGAAAGAGAGCGCAAGAATATGCCATACCTTTACCGAGTGGGTGACAAAGAGGGCGGCCAGAACGAAAGCGCAGGTCATCTGAATGTACTGCGAAAAAAGCAACATCTTTCTGCGATCGAGGCGATCGGCGAACACCCCGCCGAAGAGAGAGAACAGCATGATCGGGAGCTGCCCGAGAAACAAATCGAGCCCGAGATAAAACGGATCTTTGGTGAGGTCGTAGACGAGCCAGCTTTGGGCGAACTGCTGCACGAAGGTGCCGGTGGTGGAGAGGCATGCGCCGATCCACATTATCCGAAAGTCACGATGTTTGAATGCGCGGAAGGTGCGAGGGAGAAAGGACGATTCAACCACCGGGAGCTAATTCCTTTCGACTGGCAAACGCACTCGTCTCTCCCCAGCCAGGGAAAGATCGGCGGGCTTCCGCTCTTTGAGCTTAGCCGAACCGCGCGGCGTCTGCCAGCGGGGCCTCCTGCTCCAGTTTTCAGACAGCAAATCCGTCCTTGGCAGGGGCAAGGATGCGACCGTAAATGAAACGAGTGGGGAAGCCGTAAAGCAGCAGGACCATGGCCCCCTTGCCATATTCGCAAACTTGGGAAAGCATAGGGATCGACCAGAGATTTCCTGAAAGGTGCTGCATGGCGACCAACGACAACAAGGTAAAGCGGTTTCAAGTGGGCGAGCTGAAGCTTGAGGTTTATCCGACGCGTAAGGCAGCCGGCGAAGCCGCAGCGAAAGCCGTGGCCGAGGCGATGCGCCAATTTAGTTCTCCCACGCAGGACGTTGCCGTCATTTTTGCCGCGGCGGCTTCACAGATCGAAACGTTGCAGGCGCTTACCGCCATGCCGGATGTTTCATGGAAGCAGGTTCTTGGTTTTCATATGGACAGCTATGTCAGCTTGCCCGACGATCATCCGGCTTCGTTCATCCATTTTCTGCGTACGCACCTGACGCAGCATGTCTCCATGAAGGAGTTCTTCGGCATCGATGGCAACACGGCTGACCCGCAAGGCGCTTGCCGGGACTATGCGAAAAAGCTAAAAGCCGCAGCACCGCAGCTGTGCCTGGCGGGGATTGGCGAGAATGGGCATTTGGCATTTAACGATCCGCCCGAGGCCGACTTTGCCGACCCCCTTGATGTGAAGATCGTGCAGTTGGATGGCGTGACGCGTGGACAGCAAGTTGCCGAGGGCTGGTTCAAGAGTCTGGCCGACGTTCCAACCTCCGCCATTACGCTCACGGTGCCGGCATTGCTTCGCGTACAGAAGATCATCGCGTCCGTGCCCGGCAGTCGCAAAGCAGAGATTATTCGTCGTGTGGTGGAGGAGCCGATATCGACCGCTTGCCCGGCGACCATTCTCCGCACCCATCCGGATGCGACGATCTTTCTGGATGTTGACTCCGCTGCCCAACTGGATCCGCGCAACTTCGCAAGTGCTTAGTGTTTTTCATTGTGGAGTAAGTAGCCTTCTCGAATGTGAGTTTCGAATGCCCTGTCAGGAATACATGCGACTCGCTGGTCTCTCTGAGAGTAAGGGGCAGGCTTACGCCTACATTCGACTGAACGAAGGGAAAGTTCGCTTCTCGAAGCATCATTACGACGAGTTGGTGCAGGAAGCGTATACCGCTTTGAAAGACGCTATCAAAGGTTTGGGCTGGCACAAAATGAACTGTCCGGTTTGCAAGAATCCGCCCGTCGCATAACACGCCACTGCAACCACCTCTGTGACACTTTAGGGCTACACGATGACCGCCCGGTTTAAACCACAGTACTCTGAGCCGCGAAGTTCCTGAACAGTCTCCCGTTTGGTTTCATAGTGCATTCGATTACCTTAGTGCTAAAGAGTTCGACTGCGCTACAGGAGAAAAGCAGTCCATCACGGATGTGAGTGCGGAGCTGGAAATGGAAATACAGGAGTTCGTAGGAAGCAAAGTCTGGGTCAAGCGGCGTGGCTTGCCCGATCACGTTGGACATATTACGGCCGTCTCGAAGCCCGTGCTGCTCGAAGATATTGCGTCCACAGTCATTGCCAGCACATTCTCGATAAAGTTGGCGTCAGGCGACGCGATAGAGACAACCGGCGTAAACATCTTGAAAATTGAACATGCAGGTTATCCCGCGGCATTGCTGCATGCGACACCTGGTCTTGAGGGCCGCTTGGAAGGTAGCAGGGTTTGGCGACTGCCAGTGCGATTCTCCTTCGCCGCCGACAGGCCCGAGAAATCGTAAAAACCCAGCACCCCTGCCCATAGTCGAACGTTAGACCGACAGACCCTGTCAGGGTATTCGGAAGAGACGCGGCAGCCTCAGTACGAGCCCGGTGCTGAGGGTCTTGGGATGAATCGTAGAACCGTTCGCAGACACCCCACCATAGCTAAATTCCGCCACTCTCCAGTCGAGGCGAGGGAAGATAGTGAAGTCCAGGCCACCCAACGCCTGATACTCGAACCTGGTCCCGTTCAATGGCGACCGGTCGGCTACGTTTATGCTGGCCACGCCAACCGTACCCTCCACATAAGGGTGGAGCGGGAGAATGTGCAGATTTAGACCGATGCGCGGCCCGATCGCGCCCATGTCGAAGGAGTTTCCGCCTCCCCTGGTGAAGGATCCGCGGAGGTCCAGGCCGATGTTTAGAATGGCCAGTTCGCTACTCGCCAGATAGGCGCCGAAGGTGCCCCCGTAGAGATCGTAGCTGTCGTCGTTGGGATCGTTCAGATTTTGCGCGGTGAAGGCGCCATACAGTCCAAGCTGCGAATGGAGAGCGAGCGGAAAAGACAGGAGTAAAAGCGGAGCAAGCAGCCGTAGCAGTTTCATGGCGTAGACTCCTTTCATCACGGTTCGCCTCTCATGCGAGCCCGCGCCCGAGAGCACGCGAGGGAGAAGTCAAAACCTAACCGCTTTCACAGTCGACCCAAGAGAGACCCAAAAGAGAACCCAGTCCTCGTGGTCATTGCTTAAGGGTTGGATGTCGAAATGCAAAACGGGGAAAAGAAAAATTAACGCCGGCTTCCGCATGAGCCGGGTGGGCCCATGCAAGACTTACCCCTAGTGTAGTGCGTCCCATAGATGGACGTTTATCCCGGGATGTAATCAAGCGTTCTAAATCTTACCCTGCCATGGACACGGGTGCCCCATATCTCGCGTTTGTTGCGAGATGTGGGGAATTCATGGACCTTAGCCGACCAGTCTTTGCAGTGAGTCGAGAGTTTCGGGGAGAGAGTGACTCTTTTCCCACATCTCGCACAAGTACGTGCGAGATATGGGGCACCCGAGTCTTGGGCTAGACAAGATCCTTAAAGGCACACCCACGACATACACGATCGTATTTGTGACGCACTACACTAAAATGTTCCGTCATTGTCTCATTCGGTTTCGGAAGAAGTAACTAACGAGACCGTGAAACTTGGCTTGGGCAAATCCCGGGTTGCGGATTATATCCCCGTAAAGCGCAGTCCCAACGGATCCACAAAATACAACTAACAACCCTGGGATGACGGTGAAGAACGACATCCACAGCCAACCGGTCATCATCGAACGAGTCACCCAGAGCAGCCCATCGCCAAAGCGCAGGCGATCAGTGGAGCAACGCTTCTGCGCATAGAGCCACAAAAAGGCGACCACTACGGGCCAGGTCAACGACGCTAGTAAATAGCCCGGCCGCACGGGTGTCTTGTCAACGGCTCTTACGATTGCAACTGGCAGGAAACCAAGCAGCAACAAGAAGGTGACTAAGTAGAAATAGACAAAGTGTGAGAATCTCGGGCGGTTGCTCATTCCATCAGACCTGTCGTTCAATCTAGTGCTGTGGCTGAGCGTCTGCAACAGCTAACCTACCCCGTCACTTCATAATTCAAGTTGGGTCCCAGCCACCGCTCCACCTCGCCCACACTCATCCCCTTGCGCGCAGCGTAATCCGTGATCTGGTCTTTGCCGATCTTGCCCAGGCTGAAAAACCGTGATTCCGGGTGTGCGAAGTACAAGCCGCTTACGCTCGAGCCGGGCCACATCGCGAATGACTCCGTGATCTGCATGCCGGTGTTTGTCTGCACATCGAGCAGCCGCCACAGCGGACCCTTCTCCGTGTGATCGGGACAGGCGGGGTACCCTGCGGCCGGACGGATGCCGCGATACTTCTCTGCAATGAGTTCCTCTGGGCTCAGCCCTTCCTCACAGCCATAGCCCCACTCCGCTCGCACCTGCTTGTGCAGGCATTCGGCGAAGGCTTCGGCCAGGCGGTCGGCGAGGGCCTCAGCCATGATGGCGTTGTAGTCGTCGTTCTCCGCGCGGAACTTGTCGCACAGTTCCTTCAAGCCAATGCCGCTGGTGACGGCGAAGGCCCCGATGTGGTCGGCCAGCCCGGTCTCCCGGGGCGCGATAAAGTCGGCCAGTGAGCGGCAGGGCTCGCTGCCTTCGCGGTTGGCCTGCTGACGCAGGAAATGAAACCGCTGCAGTTCCGCAGTGCGCGTACTGTCTGCATAGAGTGCGACATCATCGCCCACGGCGCTCGCAGGAAAGAGGCCATACACGCCACGCGCGGTGATCAGGTTTTTCTCGATGATCTTGTCGAGCAGGGCGTTGCCCTCGGTGTAGATCTGGCGGGCCTGCGCCCCTTGCTCCGGGTGGTCCAGGATGCGGGGATAAATGCCTTTGAGTCCCCAGGTGTGGAAGAAGGGCGACCAGTCGATAAATCCCCGCAGCGTCGCCAGGGGAAAGTTCTCGAGGACGCGCACTCCGGTGAACGAGGGCGCAGGTACGTCTTCCGCGCGCCAGGTGATGGGCGTGCGCCGCTGGCGCGCAGTCTCCAGCGGGATGAGCTTGGCCGGCGGTGCGGCGTGGGCCAAGCGCAGCCGATCGTAGTCGGCACGATGCTGGGCGACGAACTCCGCCTTGCCCGCTTCGCTGAGCAAGCTGGTGGTGACGCCGACGGCGCGACTGGCATCGAGCACGTGGACAACAGGCTCGCTGTAATGAGGCGCAATTTTGATGGCCGTGTGTGCCCGGCTGGTGGTGGCTCCGCCGATGAGAAGCGGCAGCTTGAACCCTTGCCTCTCCATCTCGCGAGCGACGTGCACCATTTCATCGAGCGAGGGAGTGATGAGCCCGCTAAGGCCGATCAGGTCAGCCTTTTCCGTTTTGGCGCGCTCAAGAATTTTTTCACTCGAGACCATGACTCCCAGGTCGATGACCTCGTAGTTATTGCAGGCCAGCACCACACCGACAATGTTCTTGCCGATGTCGTGCACGTCTCCTTTTACTGTGGCGAGCACAATCTTGCCCTGCGCCTTGACCTCGAGACCGGCGGCTGCCATGGCCAGCTTTTCCGCCTCCATGAAAGGAGTCAGGTGGGCCACGGCCTTCTTCATCACCCGGGCGGACTTGACCACCTGGGGCAGAAACATTTTTCCGGCTCCAAACAGATCGCCCACCACGCTCATGCCGGCCATGAGGGGACCTTCGATGACCAGCAGAGGGCGCCCCAGCTTGACGCGGGCTTCCTCGGTGTCGATCTCGATATAGGTGTCGATGCCCTTGACCAGCGCGTGTGAGAGCCGTTCCTCGAAGGCGCCGTTGCGCCACTCCTCTGCCTTTTTCTCGCTGACCGTGGCGCCTGCGCCCTTGAGGGTTTCGCCGAACTCCACCAGGCGCTCGGTGGCCTCGGGGCGGCGGTTCAGCAGCACGTCTTCGACCAGCACCTTGAGCGCGGGGTCGATCTCCTCGTACACCTCGAGCATGCCTGCGTTGACGATGCCCATGTCGAGCCCAGCGGCGATGGCGTGATAGAGAAACGCAGAGTGCATGGCCTCACGCACCTTGTTGTTGCCGCGGAAGCTGAAACTGATGTTCGAGACGCCGCCGCTTACCTTGGCGTGGGGCAGGTTGGCCTTGATCCAGCGGGTGGCGTTGATAAAGTCGAGCGCGTAGTTGTTGTGCTCCTCCATGCCCGTGGCCACGGTGAGGATGTTGGGGTCGAAGATGATGTCTTCCGGAGGAAAGCCGACCTCGTCCACAAGCATGCGATAAGCGCGCTCACAAATGCGGATCTTGTCTTCGCAGGTGGCTGCCTGACCCTGCTCGTCAAAGGCCATCACTACCGCCGCCGCGCCATACTTCAGCACCGCGGCGGCGTTGCGGCGGAACTTGTCTTCACCCTCTTTGAGCGAGATGGAGTTGACAATGCCCTTGCCCTGCAGGCACTTCAGGCCGGCCTCGATCACCTCCCACTTGGAGGAGTCGACCATGAAGGGAACCTTCGCCACCTCGGGCTCGCTGGCCAGCAACTGCAGGTAGCGGCTCATGGCGGCGACGCCGTCGATCATGCCCTCGTCCATGCAGATGTCGAGTACGTTGGCGCCGTTCTCTACTTGCTGGCGGGCAACGCTGACGGCTTCTTCGAACTTGCCTTCCTTCACCAGGGTGGCGAAGCGCGGCGAACCGGCCACATTGGTTCGCTCGCCGATCATGATGAAGACGCCGGACTGCTGGGTAAAAGGTTGAGATCCGGAGAGGCGAAGGGGCTTGAACTGTGCAGCCTCGCTCACGCGACTCTCTCGATGTGGCGGGCTGCTCCCAACGCGCGCGGCGCCTTGCCTTCGAGCGCCCTGGCGATCGCCGCGATGTGCTCGGGCGTGTTGCCGCAACAGCCGCCGGCGATGTTGACCAGGCCAGACTGCGCAAAGCTTCCAAGGAATCGGGCCATATCCTGCGGATCGAGATCGAAGCCGGTCGGCGAAAGGGGATTGGGCAATCCGGCGTTGGGGTAGCAGGAGATGGCGACGTCCGCCTTGTCTGACAGCTCCTCAAGAAACGGATACATGAGATCCGGGCCGAGCGAGCAGTTGAGCCCCACGGAGAGCGGCTTGATATGGCGCACAGCGTTCCAGAACGCCTCCGTGGTCTGGGCGGAAATGAGCGTTTCGCCGCCCCGGCCTACCGCAGCCGAGATCATCACGGGGAGTTGCTTACGATCCTCATCGAAGACTTCGCGGATGGCGACCAGTGCCGCTTTGGCATTCAGCGAGTCAAAGATGGTCTCGACCAGCAGCAGATCGACGCCGCCGGCGATGAGCGCACGCACTTCGTGTGCGTAGGCAGCCTTCACCTGGTCGAAGGTAACGACGCGGAAGCCGGCGTCATCGGCGTCGGGCGAGTTTGAAAGAGAGACGGTCAGCGGTCCGATAGCCCCGGCGACGAAGCGCTGCCGCGACGTCTCGTTCGCAATACGGTCGGCCCACTCCCGGCACTGACGGGCAGACTGCTCGTTGATTTCCCAGGCGAGGTCGTTGAGAAACCGATCTTCGATCACCTTCTGGTAGAAGGCAGGGTCTTTGCGTCCGCCATGCTCACGCGGGTCTTCGACGAAGAACTCGCTCTGGGTGATGCTGGTGGCGCCGAAGGTGTTGGTCTCGATAATGTCGGCCCCGGCCTCAAGAAAGCGGCGATGGATGTCGCAGATCATCTGCGGCTGCGTGAGCGAGAAGAGGTCGCCGTTGTTGAGCAGGTCCTTTTTCGAGTCGGCAAAGCGCTGGCCGCGGATGTCCGCTTCTTTCATGCCATAGGTGCGGATGGTAGTGCCCATCGCGCCATCGATAATGGCTATGCGTTGTTCGAGAATTTTTTCCAGCGGATGTTTCTGGGCAGTTGTCATGGGCGTCTTCCTGGCCTTCAGGCGTGTCTGCTCTGCCACCCTGCTCTGCCACATGGGAGCAGAGCGGCGCGCATCTATTCATTGTATCGGTACTGTGCGAGCCCCGATGGCCATGTGGGATGAGCCATATAGATGCCAAGGAGTTGGCGGCGGATGCGGAAAGTAGCTGATACCGGACTTAAGGGATGATGTGCTTCTCGCGCAGCGTGGTGAACAGGTCGAAGAAGCTTTGGTCGGTAGCCTGGTAGTCGAGAAAGCCGAGGCGCCGGCTCTTGCTCATGTCGGTGACGACCTCAATGGGACGGCCCAGGTCGGCATCGGTGTGCCAGGCTGAAGCCAGCACGTTGAGATCCGGTTCTGCGAGCCTGTATTTCCCGGCGATCTCGGCCCAGACCGGCGCGGCCTCCGCAAGCTGCCGTTCCAGAGGTGTTCCTTCACCCAGCAGAGGCGCCGGCTCGATCCCAAACCAATGGGCGAGCCGCTCCCACATCCATCTCCATCGGAAGATGTCGCCGTTGACGGCATTGAACGCCTGGTCGAGTGCCGCCGGTTTGGTCGCCGCCCACAACAGCTGCCGGGCCAGCAGGCGCGCATCCGTCATGTCGGTAAGGCTGTTCCACTGCACCGCCGACCCGGGGAAGAGAAATGGGCGCCCGGTCTCTCGGCAAATGGTGGCGTAGACGGCGAGCGTCACACCCATATTCATGGCGTTGCCGATGGCATAACCGATGATGGTGTGAGGACGGTGGATGCTCCAGTGGAAGCGGTCGCGGCCGGCGGCGGCGTAGACCTCATCCTCCTGCGCGTAATAGAAGTTGGCCACGTCGAGGCGCGGCTGCTCTTCGCGAAAAGGCGTTACCGGCAGAGTGCCTTAGCCGTAGGCCTCGAACGGCCCAAGATAGTGCTTCAGCCCCGTAACCAGGGCCACATGCTCCACTGACCCGGAAGGGGAAACAGCGTCCAGTAGATTACGCACCATGGCGCTGTTGACGCGGATATTCTCCGCTTCGGTCGGCTGGCGCAGCCAGGTGGTGAGGAAGACGTGAGTCGGATGGATGCCTGCGATCGCGGCTTTCAGCGAAACCGGCCGTAGCAGGTCGGCGGCGATGGGCGTAACCCTGGACATGCCGGAGCCAGGCTTGCGAGCCAACCCGTAGACAGTCCAATCCTCTTGACTTGCGAGAAGTTGGGCCAGATTCAAGCCCACAATGCCGGTGGCTCCAACGACTAGCGCCGTACGTTTTGCCATGAACCCATCCTCGGGTCGCAACGACTGAGCCTGGTTGCCGACACAACTGTGAGATGCGGCAACAGAAAATAGGGCGCAACCCCCTTTTCGGGTAGCAAAGGCTGCAGGCAATTGGTTGAGGGAGGGAGCAATTTTGGTGGTGCCGCACGGAATGCAGGGCAGGGCAATCTTGACAACAACTCTTAACGAGCTAAGACTATTTATGGAACCGAATCCAATTCCACGCGTCCAATGAGATCATTGTGTAATTTGAAATGAGGGCGACGACGGATGGTGAATCGATGACTTCTGCACTGCGAACCTGTTCTTTGCGGTGCGCTCTGGTGGTGGCAGGCATGATGACAATAGTGGGCGCGGTGCGTGCTCAGGAGTTGACGGCATTGCCGGACGCACCGGGGGTCTCCACGCAAGAGTCGGGCTCGGCAACCATCGTTTCCTCGGTTACGCCGTCAGTCTCCAGTCCTTCGAATAAGGGGAAACAGACGAAGCGAATTCTCTACATCGTTCCCAATTTCCGCTCGGTGAGCGCGGGCGAGAAACTACCTCCGCAAACCGTCAAAGAGAAATTCACAACGACGGTGTTTGATAGTGTCGACTACTCGTCATTTATCTTCGTAGGATTGCAGGCCGGCTTCGCTCAGCTCCGCAACGCGACGCCAGAGTTTCACCAAGGGGCCGCCGGATACGGGCGCTACTTCTGGCACACCTATGCCGACTATGTGGATGAGAACTTGTGGACAGAGTTCATTCTGCCCTCCGCCCTTCGCCAGGACTCGCGCTATTACACCCTGACCCACGGCAGCATTTCGAAACGCCTCGGTTACTCCTTTTCGCGGGTCGTGATCACGCGCAACGACAAAGGTCACGACGTATTTAACACATCAGAGGTTCTTGGTTCTGGGATTTCCTCGGGCATCTCAAGCACCTACTATCCCAGCCAGGAACGCACATTCACAAAAGTGGGAGATCTCTGGCTGACCAACCTACTGATCGATGGGGGCACCTTCGTCTTCAAGGAATTTTGGCCCGACATCAACAACAAACTTTTCCACCAGAAGTACTGAGCATGGAGGGAGCCTTACAAAACGGAATGGCCAGTTTCTGGTCATGCGCTTGGTCCAGGACAAGGATGTGCTCCCCAGATTTGCGGAAACAATCTCATGGTGCTGAAGGTGGCTCCGCCGCTGGCCGTTTCTGAAACACAGCTCAGTCGTTGTGTTGAAGCCATTCGTAGTGTGACCGAGATGATGCATTCGTCGATGACCTTCTGATCCGATGCGCTCAAGCTGGGGCGCAGGGCTATGTCCGCCTGACTTTCGGGCGGAGTTGCTTGGATAACGGCGATCCTCTGTCACCGTTCGCAGTTTTCTGTTCATAAGTATCCTGTAAAAACGCGCTCGCGGGGTACTTTAGCTCTATCTCTTAGTTTCTTAAGATTGCTGGCTTTCGCTCAAAAGATTCCTGAGGGGTTGTCGCAGGACAGGTACAAAGGGCGCCGCACAAGCGGGAGGTCACTCCAATGGAAAAGCAAAGAACGCTCACAGGTTTTGCGACAGGGCAGAGGGAGCGCAAGGCCTTGACGGCCCTGAAGCTCTTTTTCCTAACCGCATTTGCAGTTCTCGCAATTGCACCTGCACAAGCCCAATCCACTTCGCAGATTGTGTTTCTCGTCGTAATGGAGAATCACAACTGGCTTGGTTCCGGTGGCATTTCCGGCAGCTCGGAGGCTCCGTACATCAACAAGACACTGGTTCCGATGGCGGCAGTTGCTAACAACTACTTCAATCCGTCTGGCAACCACCCCAGTCTGCCGAACTATCTCTGGCTGGAAGCAGGACAGAACTTCGGAGTTCATGCGGATGGCCTGCCCAGCCAGTACCAGCAAAGCTCGCACGCACACTTGAGCGAGCTGCTGCAGAATGCGGGCATACCGTGGCGCGCCTACGAGGAATCGATCTCCGGCAAGAACTGCCCTCTGGATCCCCAGGGAGCCAAAGATTCAAGCGGCAGCAATCTTTATGAGCCACGCCACTTTCCCCAGATCTATTTCAAAGACATGACGAATGGAGGGAGTCTCACTTCCTCGAACTGCATTGCGCATGCAAGGCCGCTGACCGCGCTTGCCGGCGATCTCAAAAACAATGCCATCGGACGATATAACTTCATCACCCCCAACATGTGCGATGACGGCCACGACCCATGCGGAGGCAATAAGATCGCTCATATCGACGGCTGGTTGAAGAACACACTGCCGATCATCCTCAACTCGGCGCAATACAAAGCTGGTCATGTCGTCATCTTCATCACGGCCGACGAAGCAGCGAATGGTGACGGCCCCATTCCATTCCTGGTGCTGGGCCACGGTGTGAAGAAGGATTACAAGAACGAAATTCGTTACACGCACAGCTCGCTGCTGCGCACACTGGAAGAGATTTTCAAGGTCAAGCCGCTGCTCGGGGCAGCCGCCTCGTCGAACGACCTCAAGGATCTGTTCTCTGTCTTCCCGTAGAGGCATGATGCGTAACGGTCTTCAGCCTGCTGCGAGAGCCATCCCTCGTGATTGAAGATACGCACGCAGAAAGTCGTGCAGCGACCAGCCCGGTTGGGTGGTACTCCACTGCAGCACTGTTTTGCGCACAGTAGTCAAACCAGCCGCCTCCTTTTCCTGGGCGGCTGGGGGCGCGACCAGCACTTCGATATCAAGTCGCGATGTTTTTCTTTGATCGAAAACGCGAATTCTGTAGAGTCCCACGCCGCCGATGTGCAGCGAAGCCATGCCGCGAGCAGCCTCCCAATCGAGGGCCTGCGGAGCAGTGGGAACGTCCCGCCCATCGTCCCTGGTTACAGCAAGGGCATAGCGGCCTGTGGGTAGATCATGCAGAGCCGGGGCCAAAGAAATTTCTCCGCTTGCCGTGATGGCTGCCACCACTTCACGACGGCCCGCCATGCTTTCCCGTCCCGTTGCCGCCGGAAAAGCCGCTTCCGCAGTTGCGGGTCTCAGCAATAACGTATTTCTTACCGCGACAAACATATTCCATACCGCAGGGGCTGGCGGCGGTGTAATCGACGGCACCCGAAATCCCTGGTTGCAGGTTCGAGCGTCAAAACACTCGCACAACAAATGCTGGCCATCGGGCATTAGAATCACCAGCGAATGGACCCTGTCGCTCGCCCCTCCGGTGAGCAGGCTGCCGGGCGATACGGCTTCCCCCAGACGCACCGAGTTGGAACTGCCATTGATATGCCAGTCACCGTGCCTCTCCCAGACCATGCCAGAGAACTGGGGAGCCGCTGCTTGTGCGAAGGAAGGAACGGCCACGGACAACAGGGCCACGCAAACGAACTGGAGTCCTACCTGAAGTCCTACGGTGAGTCGGAAGGGTAAACCGATCATTCTAGCTGGAGTTTACCAAGTTGGGGTGCCTGGACATTCATGTGATCAGGAATGCCACATGAAGGCTTTTTAGGAGGGACCGCGTCATTAATACTGTCCCAAATGCTACAACCTGTCGTACACTGGACTCCTTCCCCGTGTTGCCCACTGAACTAAACGAATTGCTTTTAGGGTGCGCCGCAGCCAAAGCAGTCTCAACGCCGCATTTTCTGAGCTGTGTCCGGCGTTTTGACCCGTACGCAGTTACCTAGGGGAGGGTCCGCTCTTGTCGTTTCGTCATTTCGTTTTTTCGATCGCGTCTGTTTGTCTCCCCTCAAAGATCTCGGTTCGCAAAATGAGCAAGGCCGCTTATGCCAGCCTTGTGTTTCTGTGCTTGTTTGCGATCGTGCCGGTACAAAGCCTGCACGCCCAGGGACTCAACGTGCCCACCTGGCGCTATGACAGCACCATGCAAGGGCAGAATACGCAGGAAACAACGCTTACACCGACGAACGTCAACACCAACACCTTCGGCAAATTATTCAGCCAGCCTGTCGACGGCCAGGTTTATGCGCAGCCTCTTTATGTACAGAACCTGACGCTGAATGGAGCAACGCACAATGTAGTATTCATCGCCACCCAGCATGATTCCGTTTACGCCTTCGACGCAGACAGCAATGGAGGCGCCGCAAGCGCACCCTTGTGGCAAGCAAGTCTGATCAGCACAGCTCATGGTGCGGCTGCCGGAGCCACAACGGTTCCAACAGCAGACGTCCAAGGCGGCACAGGCGACATTCATCCGGAGATCGGCATCAGCGGCACTCCTGTCATCGATGTCAACGCGGGCACTCTCTTCGTCGTCGCCAAGAGTAAGGAGAATGGCCACTACGTGCAAAGGCTGCACGCGCTCAATATTCTCACCGGAGCCGAGCGTTCAGGCAGCCCTGCGGTGCTCTCTGCGTCGGTGACCGGCAATGGCAGTGGGAGCGCCGGTGGCACGCTCACGTTTAGTTCTTTATGGCAGCATAATCGCTCTGCCTTGACGCTTTTCAACGGGAATCTCTACATCGCATTCGGCTCTCATGGCGACGATGGCCCGTGGCACGGCTGGGTTCTCGTTTACAATGAAACCTCTCTTAACCAGACCGCCGCCGTCTGCCTCTCACCCAATGGCTACGGGGATAGTGCGTGGATGTCCGGTGCGGGTATGCCGGTCGATACGGTCAGCGCCAACGGCCGCGGATTCTTAGTCACCGCGAACGGCGATTTAACCACCTACCCTCCCCTCACGACGAGTGTCGACTATGCTGAAAGCGTCCTGCGCTTCGATCTCTCCAGCGGCGGTTTCACCCCGGTCGATGCATTCACGGCCTTTAATCAGGCTTCTCTTACGGCTTCCGACCTTGATCAGGGATCAGGCGGCATTCTTATGCTTCCTGACCAGAGTGGAACGTTCCCGCACTTGCTCATACAGATTGGGAAAGAGGGACGCATTCTCGTTCTCAATCGAGACCTGCTCAATGGTTATGTGCCCGGCGGTAGCTCCAACACCAACGCCGTGCAGGATATTAGCGGGGCATTAGCCGGAGGGTTGTGGAGCACTCCGGCCTACTGGAACGGCAACATGTATGTATGGGCTACGAACGACAGTCTTAAAGATTTCCCTATCGCGAATGGCGTTCTTGCCACAACCGCCAGTGCCAAGTCGCCGGTCGCTTCCGCGTTACCAGGGGCCTCGCCCGTTGTGTCGTCGAATGGTACGCAGAACGGAATCGTATGGGCGTTGGTAAGCGACCTGTTCGCTTCCAATGGGTCCTCGATTCTTTACGCTTTCAATGCAAACAATGTTGCCACGCTTCTCTATTCCAGCAACCAGAATTTCCCCCGGGATGACGCTGGGCCGGCGATCAAATTCACTGTGCCGGTGGTCACGAATGGCAAGGTGTATGTGGGAGCGGGCTACCAGTTCGATGTGTACGGTCTTCTCAACGAAGCGAACCAGGCTCCGGCCCCTGTCATCTCTCCTTCAGGGGGTGTATTCGCCACTGCGCAGCAGGTGACCCTTACCGAGTCCTTGAGTGGGGCAGCCATCTACTACACACTTGACGGTTCTACGCCCACTACGGCGTCGACGCTTTACACCGCCCCCTTCCCATTGTCTGCGGGTGCGACCGTGCAGGCGATCGCCAGTGTGACCGGGTATCTGCAGAGTACGGCGGCCAGCGCCACCTTCGCCTTCAGCAACCAAACGCCGCCGCCGCAATTCGCGCCCGCGGCGGGCACGTATAGTTCCGCGCAATCCGTGACGATTACGGATCTTGCCTCCGGCTCGACCATTTACTACACCACGAATGGCTCCGCCCCAACCACCGCCTCCGCGGTGTATACCGGCCCCGTCAGCGTAAGCGCCAGCACGGTGATCACGGCGATGGCCACGTCGAATGGCTTGGCCGCCAGCAATGCGGCGACGGCCTCCTATACGATTCAACTCCCCGGAATTAATTATGCCAACGGCTTTTCCAGTGTCGCCGGCTTGACACTGAACGGAAGCGCTACCAACGCGGACGATACCCGTCTGCAATTGACGACGGGCGGGCTAAACCAGGCGGGCAGCGCTTTCTACAACACGCCGACCAATATTCAGGCATTCACCACGGACTTCGCCTTCCAGATTTCAAATGCCGGCGCCGACGGATTCACCTTCACCCTACAGAATGTCGGCCCGACCGCGCTCGGTGGGATTGGGGGCGACCTCGGTTATGGACCGCCTTCTTTGACGACGACCACAGGGGGCATCGCCAAGAGTGTCGCCATCAAGTTCGATTTTTTCAATAACCAAGGCGAAGGATCGGATTCCACAGGACTCTACGTGGATGGCGCCACGCCCACCGTGCCCGCCGTCGACATAACCCCCTCTGGAATTCTGCTGTCGAGCGGCGACACGATCTCCGCACACATGACGTACGACGGGACCAACCTCGTCCTGACCCTCACCGACGTCGTCGTGAACGAGACGTTTACCCACACCTTCCCCATCAACATTCCTGCAACCATCGGGAGCAACCTGGCCTACATCGGCTTTACCGGTGGCGCCGGAGGGGAATCTTCCAGCCAGAAAATTCTGTCCTGGACCCTTACCTCTCAGGCCCCGTCTGGAGCACAAACTCCGGCCTTTTCGCCTGTCGGAGGCACCTATGCCACCGCGCAACAAGTCAGCTTGAGCGATGCCACGAGCGGCGCGGTTATCTACTACACAATCGACGGTTCGACGCCCACCACCTCTTCCACGGTTTACAGTTCTTCCATTAGCGTGGATCGCGGCGCGGTGACGATCAAGGCCCTTGCCCAGGCGCCCGGCGGGAGCGCCAGCGCGGTTGCCAGTGCAACCTACACCATTCAGGCGCCGGCAGCGGTTACGCCCACCTTTTCCCCCGGAACGGGGACTTATACTTCGGCCCAGTCCGTGACTATTTCCGATACGACAGCGGGCGCGACCATCTACTACACCACCAATGGCTCGACGCCTACGACTGCTTCCGCGGTGTATCAGTCCGCCATCCAGGTGAGTGCCGGCGAAACGCTCCAGGCGTTGGCCGTGGCTCCAGGATATTCACAGAGTGCGGTCGGGAGCGCCGCCTACGTAATCCAAATCCCGTCTGGCAGCGGCATTAATTTTGCGGCTGGATTCCCTTCCGGTACCGGTTTGCAGTTGAATGGCACAGCAGCGGTGAACTCGAGCGGCAGTCTGGTATTGACCAACGGAGGCACCTATCAGGCGGGAAGCGCCTTTTGGACCACTCCCGTGAATGTGGCGGCATTTAGCACCAGCTTCACTTTTCAGCTCTTGAATGCGTCCGCGGACGGCTTTACCTTCACCATCCAGAACGTGGGAACCACGGCGTTGGGTGGCAACGGCGGCAGTCTTGGTTATGGTCCGACGACGCTCACTTCGACCACCGGCGGGATAGCCAAGAGCGTCGGGGTAAAGTTCGACTTCTTCAACAACACGAATGAAGGCACGGATTCGACAGGCTTCTATGTCAATGGCGCCGTACCTACCGTTCCCGCGGTAAATATCACTCCGTCTGGCATTATATTGTCGAGCGGCGATACGATGGCGGCGCAGTTGACCTACGATGGCACCACGTTGACGCTTAATCTGACGGACACGGTTACCGGAAAAACCTTCACCTATGCCGCTGCCATCAATATTCCCACGACCATCGGTTCCTCGACCGCATACGTCGGTTTTACCGGTGGAGCCGGGGGAGCAACCTCTACCCAGGACATCAAGACTTGGAGCTTCACTCCAGGTGCGGTCAACACGGCCGCGGACCCTGTCTTCAGTCCCGTGCCCGGTACTTACAGCGCATCGCAGAACGTATCTCTGACAAGTGCAACCTCTGGTGCGACGATCTACTACACGGTCGATGGTTCGACGCCCACGACTTCTTCCAGCGTCTACGGCGCGCCGATCGTTGTCAGCGGCAGCTCACTCACGATTCGCGCCTTTGCCTCGGCGAGCGGATATCAGTCTAGCCCCGTCGTCGTAGGCGCTTACCAGATCCAGGTTCCAACGCCAGCGGCTACGCCTACTTTCTCTCCTGCGGCAGGAACCTATAGTGCAGCGCAGACGGTCACCCTTGCTGATACGACACCGGGCGCGGTGATCTATTACACAACCAACGGCACAACGCCGACAACTGCCTCTGCCGTGTATAGCGCAGCCATCCATGTCGCCGCCAGCGAAACGCTAAAGGCGCTGGCCACGGCGAGTGGCTCTACGCAAAGTGCCGTGGCGAGCGCTGCCTATGTCATCCAGGCACCCCCCACAGGCGTCAGCCTTGGTTCAGGATTCGGTACAGGCGCCGGGATGCAGTTGAATGGAACTGCTACGGTTACTTCTGGTGGCTTGCTGCAGCTTACGAACGGAGGAACCTATCAGGCTGGTAGCGCCTTCTGGGCAACGCCGGTCAACATCGCGGCGTTTACCACCACCTTCACCTTCCAGCTTGTGAAGGCGACAGCGGACGGGTTTACCTTCACTATTCAGAACGCCGGTTTAACTGCGCTTGGTGGGAATGGTGGGGACCTTGGTTATGGACCTGCTTCTTTGGCGACGACCACGGGGGGCATCGCAAAGAGTGTCGCGGTGAAGTTCGATTTCTTCAACAACAACAACGAAGGGCCTGATTCGACCGGGTATTACCTGAATGGCGCTGTGCCTACGGTCCCTGCAGTCAACATAACCCCGTCCGGTGTGGTGCTATCGAGCGGCGATACGATGACAGCACAGCTTACTTATGACGGTACAAACCTGGCGCTGGCGCTGAGGGATACCGTCACCGCCAAGACGTTCACCTATACAGCGGCGGTCAATATTCCCGGCGCGGTCGGTTCTTCGACGGCTTACGTCGGCTTTACCGCAGGCACTGGCGGTGCAACGGCTACGCAGAATATCTCCAACTGGACCTTTACTCCATAGGGGCCGAAGAACGTAGTCCGGCTTTAGAGCATTTTCACTTCTACTCTGCACAGGAGGGTGCGGCGAAGTGCGGCTTTTCTTGAGGAAATTCACATCTGCCTCTGCCAACGCGCTGGATCGCGGCTGCCGTGGAAACAGGCAACGACTGTCAGCGTTTCGTTCGCTTCCATGATGAACATGAGCTCGTAAGGGAAACGACGGAGCAGCGCGCGGCGTAAGTTCTTGTAGATCACGGGGAACAGCCGGGGATTGGCGCTCATGCGCTCGATCGCGGCATCCACTGCCGCGCGGAAAGCTCGGCCCAGGCCTGGGGCCTCATTCTCATACCAGTCTTATGCGTCGATCAGCTCCGCACGAGAGGTCGGGGTGAAGATCACCGGATGTACTACGGGCAACGCTTCTCAAGCTCGGCTTTCAAAGCAGCCCAAGTGATGCCTTCCCGCCGGTCCTGGTCGAGCGTAGCAAGGCGACGGTCAAGCTCCGCCTGCTGCGCCGCCGTCAAGGGGAGTTGATTGTCTTCCAGGCTGTCCCAAAGCTGTGAGATGAGCGCGAGGCGCTCTGGCGGGGTCAGTCGCTCAAGCTCGTCATGGGTAAGTATTCCCATAGGTGTCAGGCTACGAGAAAATTGGCTCGAACTCAAGCACGGAAAAACTTCAGTTGAAACATAATTTGGCGCTTCTCCAAGCGGATGCTTTCCACGATTCTGCAATGAGGAAGCGGGACATCCATGATGTTTACCTCTACCTCGATAGTCTTTGCGTACCGGTAAACGTCCCGTCCCCCCAGCCACCCCCAGCGGCTGAGAAAGACCCGCGAGCAGCCCCCTACGAAACAATTTCGTAGGGCCGCATCATTTCGTTGGCTGCGTGCTCGAGTGTGTGGCAATGCCAGACAAACTTGCCTGCATATCCATCGAAACGCACGATGATCCGGGTAATGCCGCGCGCCTCCACGCGCACGGTATCCTTCCAGCCGGCTTCATGCGCCAGGGGCGGCGCCGCCGGGCCACGGAAACTCAAGGTCTTTGAAGTTAAATACTCAGGCACAAAAATCGGCTGCCGATCGAGCACTTGAAATCGCACTTGATGAATGTGGATAGGGTGCGTATCCGTGGTGAGATTGATCAGTTGCCAGATCTCGACGCTGCCGTGGCGCGGCTTTTCCGTGATTGGGTCACGCCATCTGCTTCCGTTCAACAGCATGTTCATGGGTTTGCCCACGGCGTTGTCGTATTCATTTAACGTCAGCGTCCGCGTGACGGTTGCCTCCTGCTCTCCAATCGGCGTGAAGCTTCTCAAAATCTTTGGCAGGGAACTCGTATCTGTCACCTTTTTGCTGGAAACTCGAAACTGCATCAGTGGCAGAATGTCATTGCGCAAAACAATCTCCGCTCCTGCGCTCTCTGAGAAATCAATAATTACATCGGCGCGTTCTCCGCCCGCGAGCTGTAGGCGTTTTACCTCTACTGGTGTACCGAGCAAACCTTGATCGGCGCCGATCTGATAAAAGCTCTGTCCATTCTCCATGGTCAGGTGGAAGAAGCGCGCATTCGATGCGTTCAGTATCCGCAGGCGATATTTGCGCGGTTCGACCTCGAGGTGCGGCATTAACTTGCCGTTCACCAAAAAACAATCGCCGAAGACCTCGGGAACCCAGGGTCCCTCGGCATTCCGCGAAATAGGGTAATAGAGTTGCCCATCCGTGCGCAGCATCCGGTCGCAAAGCAGCAAAGGGATCTCGTACTTTCCGCGCGGCAGATTTAGGGAATCTTCCTGGCTGTCCCGGAGGAAATAGGCTCCAAACATCCCCGCATACATGTTGAGGCGTTCGATGCCCATGGTCTGGTCGTGGTACCACAGCATCGTCGCTTCCTGGCCGTTGGGATATTCATAGGTAGCCGAGTGCCCGGGCGAGTACCAGCTTTCCGGATAGCCATCGCTTTCGGCAGGCACTCGGCCTCCGTGCAGATGCACCACCGTTCTCACGTCCGGATTTTCGTGTTCCGCGCCGCATAGCTTGTAGTCGATGGGCAGAAGATGCTGCTCGGGCAGCTGGTTTGCCCACTCCACGCGGATCGGTTGGCCCTGGCGAACATCGAACGTAGGTCCGGGAAAACCATCCCCATAACACCACACCGTAGTCGACGGTACGTCGCGGTGCAGCTTCACCTGCAGCGCCTTCATCGGAATGTGGTACAAAGCCGTGCCATCCGGCGTGCTCACAGAAGGCTTCGCCGTTGCCGGAATCGGCAAGGCATCGACAAACGGCTCCAAATCGGGAGCGTGGATCAATTGGTTGGTTCACCGCCGCCTGTGACGGCCGGCTCGGCTCCCAGAGTTATCGGTCCCTGAAGTCCCAACAGGCCTGCCAAGGTTAAAGCAACAAGTCGATTCATGTTCTCTCCTTATCTCCGGGTCCCCATTGCACGGGGCAATTCTTTCACGGCAAATTTGCAATGGAAGTTTACTTATCCGTGAATCCGGAGCGGAGTAGATCCGCCCTGCGTCTGTTGCGCTGTTTCCCTTAAAGCTCCGTATGATTCCCATCATCCAATGCGGCTCTTGCTCTGGCAAGGCTGCGTTCGCCGTTGCATTCTGGCGATTGTATTCTGGCCCGGTAAAGTACACCGGGCTCATTCTGCAGCCAACTCTTAACTCTCCAATTACACTGGCAAGATGACAAAACCTGCCAGGGTTGACCTTGTCGGTGTTGGCCTGAACGCCACCGACACGCTCATTGCCCTCGCTGAATTTCCGGCCCGAGGCTGCAAGAGCGAATACAGCTCTGCCAGTGTTCTGCCCGGGGGCCAGGTCGCGACGACAGTGGTCGCCTGCCAGCAATGGGGTATGTCGACGCGCTATGTAGGCATTCTCGGGGACGACTCCGCGGCAAAGCTTCACCACGACGCGTTTGCCCGTGCCGGAGTAGAGACGCACATCGTGACCGTAGCGGGGGCCGCCAGCCCTCAGTCGCTCATCCTGGTCGATGCCGGTGGAGAGCGAACCGTATTGTGCCACCGGGACGAACGGGTTGCTCTGCGGCCAGGCGATCTCGATCGTACCTGGATCACGAATGCTCGCGCTCTGCATGTCGATGGCTACGATACAGCGGCGGCAATCACCGCTGCCGGCTGGGCGCGCTCTGCGGGTGTACCTGTCATCGCAGATCTCGACGCACTCTATCCAGGGCTAGAGAACCTTCTCGAAAATGTCGATTATCTGATTGTGAGCAGAGACATCCCATGCCGATTGATGGATGAGCCCGACCTGGAAGTGGCCTTGCGCCGCATGCAGCGCCGTTTCGCTTGCCGCCTCGCGGCCGCAACCCTTGGAGAGCAGGGTGTGCTGGCATGGGACGGTAAGCGAATGTTAAACATAGCGGCCTATAGCGTTCCTGTAGTCGATACCACGGGTGCGGGAGATATCTTTCATGCAGGCTTTATCTATGGCCTGCTTCAGGGCTGGCCCTTGGAAGAGCGGCTCGATTTTGGTTGTGCTGCGGCGGCATTGAACTGCACTGGTGTGGGAGCCAGGGGCGGTATTCGTTCGGTCGAGGTCATTCAGGAGCTTATGGCCACGGGCGTTCGGCGTGATGTACCCCATCCAGGGTCCGGGACAGACTAAAGCATTTTCGCAATTACTGTGGTGCGGTAAGAGCAGCGAGGTGTGGTTTTCTTTGAGAGAAAACCACGTAAAGGCCGGTTGCGTCGGTCTACATCCATTGCGAAACTGCTCTAGGCTCCCTGAGTGGAGAGGCTGCATGTATCGGTGTTTGATTCGGTGTTTGATTCTCGATATCGCCGTATTTGTCTCCGCAAAGGTCCCAGCCCATGCCCAGGCGGTCGCCAGCCTGGTGCTCGTTCACGGTCACATCTGGACCGAGAACCCCGCCCAGCCGGAAGCAGAAGCGATTGCGATCGATAGCAATCGCATCCTCCGCGTCGGGTCATCGGTGGAGATCCTTCGCCTCGCTGGCCCTGCGACGCGTGTCATCGATCTACACGGGCGGCGCGTAGTGCCTGGCTTCAACGATGCGCATGTTCACTTTGTGGACGGGGGCCAGGCGCTCGCCGGAGTGCAGCTCCGTACCGCAAAATCCCAGGCGGAGTTTCGCCAGCGCATGGCCACCTTCGCCGCCACGCAACGCCCGGGCGTATGGATCGTCGATGGGGCATGGGATCACGAACGCTGGACACCCGCTGCGCTGCCCATGCATCCACTTATCGACGATGTGACGTCTCATAACCCGGTCTGGGTAGAACGTCTCGATGGTCACATGGGCCTGGCCAACGCACTTGCCATGAAGATCGCGGGTATCGACCGCAACACGCCGGATGTTGCCGGCGGAATGATCGTTCGCGATGACGCGGGAAACCCGACCGGAATATTCAAGGACGCGGCCATGGCGCTCATTACCCGCGTCATTGCTCCTCTTTCGCAAGAGCAGATCGAAGCGGCAACGGGTGCCGCACAGCAGGAAGCGGCTCGCCACGGCGTAACCAGCGTGCAGGAAATGGCGGCCAACAACCAGGACGAGGGTGGTCCCGACCATCTCCGTGCCTATCAGTCGCTCGCGCGTCAGGGCCAGCTCAACGTCCGCATATCTGAACATTTGCGGCTTGCGGATTGGAAATTCCTCGCCGGTTCCGGCATTCAGGCTGGCTTCCACGACGATCTCATCCAGGTGGGCGGGCTCAAGCTTATCGCCGACGGAAGCCTCGGCACTTCCACCGCGTGGCTCTTTGCACCCTACGCCGATTCCCCGGGAAACAGTGGGCTAGCCAGCGATGCTTTGCAGAAGCCGGAACAGGTCTATGCCGACCTGCTGGGCGCGGACCAGGCCGGCCTGCAGATTGCCACGCATGCCATCGGCGATCGCGCCAACCACGTCATCCTGGACTTGTATCAACGCGTTGAGGAGAAAAACGGACCTCGCGACCGGCGTTTCCGCATGGAACATGCCCAGCATTTGGCGGCCAGCGATATTCCCCGCTTTGCTCAGCTCGATGTGATCGCCTCGATGCAGCCCTATCATGCCATCGATGACGGAAGGTGGGCGCAAAAGCGGCTCGGTGCGGTGCGCATACACGACAGCTACGTATTTCGCTCTCTGCTTGATGCAGGCGCGACGTTGGCATTCGGCTCCGATTGGCCGGTGGCTCCTATCGACCCGATCCTGGGCATCTATGCGGCTGTTACCCGGCGCACCCTCGACAATCGCAACCCCTCTGGCTGGATTCCAGAGCAGAAAATATCCGTCAAGGAAGCGGTCCACGCATACACCATGGGTTCCGCGTACGCCCAGTTCGACGAGAACATCAAAGGTTCACTTGAGGTGGGTAAGCTGGCCGATCTGGCAGTCCTCTCGCGCGATATCTTCCACATCGATCCGGTTGAGATTCAGAATACCCAGGTGGAACTGACCATCTGTGACGGGCGGGTCGTCTATGACGCATCTGCTTTGCCCAACAGTGACCGCTGAGCATGCGGCGCACTAGCACTGGCCAAAGCCGGTTTAGAGAATTACCTCAAGCCCTCTGCGGCGAATGACGTTGAGCAAGGCAAGCACGGGGCCTTTAGGTTGCTTGGTTCCACGCTCCAACTGGGAAACATAGCCCACAGTGAGATTGAGATAGCGGGCAAACACCGCCTGGCTCAAGTGCGCCTGCTCTCGCAGGGTGCGGATTTCCTCACCGCTGATCGGCTCAGCGGTACTCAGGGCTTGTGGCCCCAGATGGCGGATTGTGATCTTGCGGTAGGTGGCGTTATCCATGACGCCGATGCGGTGCATACCCTCGGAGGTTTCAAGAAGCGCTTCGCTCAACCGGCTAAGTTTTTTCGCAGTCACTGGGAAACCTCCTGTAACTCATCCTCTGCAATGCCTTGCGCGATTCGCTCGGCGCTTGCGTTAAGCCAGGTTGCAGCGATCTCTCGCAGCGTCGCCAACTCGGCCGAGTCGATGTTCTCGCGTTCACTTTTGGCGAAGCCATAAAGGAACACGGCCCTGTCCTTCGACCGATAAGCAACGATCATGCGATACCCGCCGGATCGTCCCCGCCCTCGCCGGGCTACGCGCTGTTTAATGAGACCGCCGCCCAGATCGGCGTCGTTCAGGCCACGTTCTGCCCGCTCGATTGCGTTTGCCAAATCAGCATCTGCTATCCGTTCGCGCCGGATGTACCGCGCCATCCATTTCGTTGTGAAAATGTTCACAAGACATAATAGCGCTAAGAACTATAGTACCATGAACTATGATGTATTCAGATTTTCTCCAGATGGCCTGGAGATTGTCGCGTAAGCGGACGGTATTCAGCTAAATAGCATTAAATTTTTGGACGTGCAAAAATCTGTACGCTCAGACGATTGCATGTTTAGATTTGTGCAAAGACACCCGAGTGATTGTGACGGTAACCAGCTATAAAGGCGACGTAGGAAAGAATGATCGTCCACCGCAACATGCGTTGCGCCCGACAACTCTGGAGCATTCCTTCCATCTATAGTAGCCCGCCACACAGATGGTCGTTTATCCCGGGATGTAATCAAGCGTCCTAAATCTTACCCTGCCATGGACTCGGGTGCCCCATATCTCGCGCTTGTTGCGAGATGTGGGGAATTCATGGACCTTAGCCGACCAGTCTTTGCAGTGAGTCGAGAGTTCCGGGGAGAGAGTGACTCTTGTCCCGCATCTCGCACAAGTACGTGCGAGATATGGGGCACCCGAGTCCGCGGCTAGACAAAGATCCTTAAAGCCACACCCACGACATACATGATCGTATTTGTGACGGACTACACTATAGAGGGGAGGAATGCAGGCAGGTCTCAAAAGCATCCGCGGCTCGAAAGACCGCCTAAGGTTCTACCTTGACCACCGAAATAGAGGTGAGATTGCGTACCCAGCGGGCGGGTCGGCGTTCCTCGCTCGAAACCATCTTGAACGCGCCATCCTTGCCTATTTTTTGGCCATCGACGGTGTCGGCCACGATGACGTCGCCCGTGTGTGTAGCCGGGTCCACCTCGGCGAGCGAATACAAAACGCTGTAGCCGTCACTTCCCGTTGCTACGACACCGACCAAAAAGAGCTTGCCGCGCAACGCTTCGCCCAGAGGCAGGCCCACCTTGCTGAGGAGTTCTGCGAGCGGCACGCCCGAGTAGGTCTCGTTCGCCTTGCTGTGCGCATTAAAGACGGCGACCGTCTTGTGCGGCATCCCTGCCAATTCCTCGGGACTGATCGTCAGCGTTTTTCCATCGTATGTATGAATCGTCAAGCGGGTAGACGGAACAGAAGGCGCCGCGTGTTCCGTCTGCTCGGCAACCGCTGGCTTCTCGCCGGTCCACGTAAGGGCAAGGACAGAGGCAAGAGCAAGAATGGCAAACGCCGTTAGCCGCAAAACAGAGATAGGTTTCACGCGGCTATTCTAAAGGAAGCCGGCAAAGAGAGCCCGGCAATAGCCGTCTAACCTCGCCGCAGCGAGCATTCTCGCCGCAGCGAGCATTGCCCTGAAACCGAAGTATGCTCATCCCCGGCCTCCCCTGTAACCTCTAGAGGAAGGGCTCGTCCTATATCCAGAGGAAAAACCTATGTTCCGCATGTGCGCGATACGCAATACGGTAGTTACTTTGATGCTGGCCGTGGGAGCCTGTGCGGGATGTACTGCAGCTACCCGAGGACCGATCCCACCTGCCACCGCCGATGTCCCGCTCGCGCACAGTACGGGAAAGCAGACTGCTGTCTTCGCGGGGGGCTGTTTCTGGGGAACGCAATCGGTATTTGAGCGCGTAAACGGGGTGCTCTCTACCACCGCGGGCTACGCAGGCGGTTCGTCAACTACCGCAACCTATCAACAGGTAACCCAGGAAAATACCAGTCACGCGGAATCGGTCAAAGTAGTCTATGACCCATCGAAGATCACCTATGGGCAACTGCTGCGCATCTTCTTTTCTGTCGCGCACGATCCGACCCAATTAAACCGTCAGGGACCGGACGTAGGTTCGTCCTACCGTTCCGCCATCTTCTATGCCAATGACGAGCAGCAGAAAATCAGCAAGGCATACATCGCGCAACTCGATGCCGCCAAAGTGTTTCCTAAGTCGATTGTCACCCAGGTGGCGCCGCTCAAGGGCTTTTATGATGCTGAGGACTTCCACCAGGACTACGCCCTGCACAACCCGAACAATCCCTACATCCTGATCTGCGACCGCCCCAAGATCGAAGCGCTCAAGCAGCAATTTCCCGAACTCTTCAGAGACTACAGCGGTAGGTAGAGAGCCCATCAGCGGGAGCGCGATGCCTGCGTTCCGCGAAGCATGCCCCACATCTGGCCTGCTTTTAGCCAAATGTGGGGCACTTTAAGTCTCAATTCGTAACCGTCTCTACATCGAAGCAAGAGTCAGCTCAATCAGATGCTTCGTATCCTGATACGGATCGACGTTATAATCCGACTCCATCGAGTAGTAGCCGCGAAAATTCGCCGCCTTGGCGATCCCGAATAGCCGTTTGATATCTGCGCGTTTCGTCTTCCCGTCATCATCGATCGCATCTTTTACGTGTGCGATGTTCGTTGCAAACTGAAACATCCCCTCGACAGCTTTGGCATTGAATTCTGCATCTCCCTGCAGAAGCGAGTTGCCGAAGTCCGGCAGACCTCTCAGATAGGGGTTATTCACTTTTTTGAGGAACGTAATGATGCGCTCGGCGCCGTCGAGGACCGGGTCGTCGTTTTCGAGGGTGATGATGATGTTGCGCGAGGCCGCATATTGAATGACGGGTGCGAATGCCCGCGCGGGAACATCCAGATTCGCCGGGTCAGGACACCGCGGTATGTGCATGCGAACGCCGGGGGAGCCGAGGATGACCGCGTTATCAATCCATTGGCGGTAATCGGCCACTCCCTTTGCGCGCTTGGCCGCGTCCTCGTCGCAGAGATGGAAGTCTGAATCCACCGGGATGTTGATCGTTTTCACGCCGGCTGCGTCGAAGGCGGCGCGCAAACTCCGTACGTACTCCGAGTCCGTCGACGCAAAATGCGACTGAAGCGGCTCGATACCGTGTACGCCGAATTCTTTGGGAATCGTCTGCGCAAATGCCTTCAGGTCCATGGCTGGCTTGGAGGCGTCGCGGCCACGGTTGCGCGGGGAATCAATAAATGCCCGGAAAGGATAGGTGGCGATGCCGATGCGGCTGCGAGGGTCGCTCGGGAAGTGAACCTGGGGTCCCGCGCCAAACGCTGTGCTGGCAGCGCTAAACAACATCCCTTTAATGAATGTGCGTCGTTGCAAATGAGTCATGTTTGCCCAAACCTTCGTGGTGTGATGCTGAAAGATATATTCCGGAGTCCGCAGAGAAAAGGCAAGGAGGGAATGTGTTGTGTGCCTTTAGAAATGAGCTGAGGCTTTGGTGCGGCGATGTCTACGGCATCACTGGCCCTTGCTGAGCCGGCGATAATAATCTGCGACAGCCTCCTCGTATCCCGGCTGAACGGCAGGCGTTCTCGTTGTCCTCACCTGCCCCTGCGTTTGCTCGTCTGCATCATGACGCAGTTGAAGCTCCAGCTTGTCGACGCCGCTCAAGACTTCGGTGTGGAGTTGTTCCACCAGCGCGGGGTTGCCCGGGAAGCGGCGCGGGTCGAGACGCTGCATCTCACGCGCGAGATCTTGTATCTCTTTGAGTGCGGCTGGATCGTTCTGAGCAAGATGGTGAAGCTGGTTCAACTCCTGCATGCCTTGTTGGTAAGTTCTTTCTGGATCAGCTGGCAGAGACGAGTCACCTGGAGCAGCCGCGCGGCTTGATCGGTCGAAACGGTTGTTGCCGGTGTTGATATTGTTCCAGGCCGTACCCGTCGCCCCGCCGGACGGTGTGCCGTTGCCAAGATCCCCGCTCAAGCCATCCTGGGCCACCTGGTTGCCTCCGCGCCCGCTCAGACCGCCGTTTTGAGCAAGCTGTGATCCCTGGCCGTTCTGGCTCCCGCTGCCCTGGCTTTGATTCTTCTGGCCCTGATTACTCTGACTCTGGTTATTCTGGCCCTGCCCGTTTTGAGCCTGGGCTTGCTGCGTAGCGCTTCCTTGCTGCTGACCCTTCCCTTGTTGGCCCGGCTGATTGCTTGATGCACTTTGTCCGCGCCTGGTGAGCGACTCAATCTGGTTGCGCAGCCGCTCGATATGGTCGAGAGCCGCCGTTTGCTCCCCCTGTCCGTTTGCCCGCTGGCCAGGTATTGGTTTGCCCGGTCCCAGCCCTTGTTGGGCCTCGCGTACCTGCTGGCTCAGCTCTTGCAGTCCCTTATCGATGCCTTCTTCGGTTCCGTTCGAATTGGGGTTGATTCCACGGCGCAGCCAGTCCGCGGTGCGTTGTACGCGGTTGCTCAAATCAGCCTGATCCATGGCTCCCAGCGCATCGCGCACCTTGGAGGACGCCTGCGGTTGCGTAGGAGCGAGTTCACGCGCAGCGTTGCGCAGATTTTTTTCCACTTGAGAAAGATCATCGGAAAGTTGCTGCCGATCCTCCGCCAGCTTGTTGCGCTGCTGCAATCTGGCCGCATATTGTTGCTGACCGTCGGCGCCTGCCCCAGTGCTCGTTTGTCCAGCGAGCGACCGAATACGATCCGCCTGCGCATGCTCTTCCTTGCTGAGCCGATCCGTCTCGCGCGAGAGCGAATCGAGCTTGCCGCTGGCCTGGTCTTGTTGCGTACTGCTCATCAGGCCCGCAGCCTGGCGCAACTGCTCCGCTGCCCGGCGGGCTGACTCGGTGCTTTGTTCGGGTTGTCCAGCGCTACGCTTCATTTCATCACCCGCCTGTCGCAGACGGTTGAGCGCCTGAGTGACCCGGGGATCAGACCCATCGCCAGAAGGTGACTGTGGCGATTGCGATTGGGCCTGCTGCCCGCTCGCGGAGGAACCTCCGCCTGAAGCTTGTTGCGATGCGGACTGCCCTTGCTTGTCCTGCTTGCCTTGCTGACCGCTCTGGCCTTGCTGGCCATTCTGCTGTTGATTGTTTTTCGCCAACTGCTCCATCTCGTGCTGAAGCTGCTCGGCTTCGCGTCGTAGCATTTCCTGCTGCCAGCGCTCCTCCATGGTCTGCGGCTGGTTGCGTTGCTGCTGCGCTAACTCCTCCTGACGCCGCGCCAGCGCATCGAGCTTTTGCAGGGCATCATCCACTGCTTTGGCGCGCTGGTCCGCGGCAGAGCCAGTCTGTGCCGTCTCGTACTGATTTTTCTCTGTGTCAAGTTCCAGATCGAACAGGCTTGCCAGGTCGCGGCCTGCGCCCCCGCCGCCACCACCACCGCCGCCACGCTGTTGGCCGAAGGCAACTTGTATCTTGCGGAAGGTGGCCTCTGCTCGCAGCAGGTATTGCAAAGCCTTCTGTTCTGCGGGAATAGCCGCATGCCATTGCAATTGTTTCAGCTTGTCGGCGGAGGGCGTCATCGCCTCTGCGGCCGACTGCATGTCTTTTCCAAAGCTGTTGAATTCTTCGTTAGCGGAGGAAAGATCCCGGCTATCCATACGCGCGGCGAGCGCCAATGCCTGCTCCTGCAGCTTGGTCTGCACATCCGAGAGGAATTTTCCTGCATCCGCCGCATCCTTGGAGGAAGCGGTCTTATCGTTCTGGCGCTTCCACGTGGCTGCGATCAATTCCTTCTCGCGCTTTGCAATATCTGTCTGCTCGCCCCCGCCCTTACCGCCGCCGCCACCACCGCCCATCTGTTGCGACTGCGAGAACTCGCGCTCAAATGGATCCGCTTGAATAAACGCCATGTCCGTGCGCGCTTCCGTGTGGGCGTCTTTTGCGGTGGCATAAATGCTGACCACGTCGCCCGGCACAAGCTTGAAATCTTCAAGTCGCAGCGTTGTGGCGCCGCTCACATCCTTTGCGCCCGAGCGCTGCGCGATATCGACCGTCTTCTCATCGCCCCCATTTACTGAGTAGTGCAGACTTACTGCACTTAAGCCGAAGTCATCCGAAGCCTTTACGCCGACCGTCACTTCTTCGATCGGGCTGGCGCGATAATCGCCGGCTGGGTGGTCGATGGCAATCTGCGGAGGATTGGCCTTGTCCGTTGCAATGAAGTAATCCTCCGACAGGCGTACAGTCTGGCCCTGGTCAACGGCGGCTACGTGATAGGCGCCATCCTTTTGCATCAGGATCGAAGCCTTGTAGACGTTCCCTTCGCCGCCGCTCAACGTAATTTGCTTTCCGTCATCGAGCGTGAGCTGTCCGTCGCGTAAGGGGCGATCCATCTGAACGGAAAGTTCCGCATTCGTGCCTTCGAGAGCGCGCAGATCGCCGCCACGCTCTACTGTGGCTTGTGGTATGCCGGTCCATTTCGGGTAGTGATACGTAACCCGCACTTGCTTGACCGATGGAAGGTCAACCACGCGAACCTTGTAATGGCGAGACTTGAGAGGGCCGGCCTCGACATAATATTCGACATCCTCAGGCAGCCCGGTAAAGACGAACTGAAAGCTGGAGGCTCCCGCACCAGCGTTCGGTTGTGGCTGCATAGCAACCGGTTCCCACCCTGCCGTCTGATCCGATGGCGCAGCCGTGCTGTGGGAATGTGCCGCCTGATAGTGGGCAAATAGACGAACCTTCTCCAGCTTGAGGCCAATCACCTGGGCAGTGATCAGTTGATCGCTATTCCGGCGAACGGCAACGTCGCCCGGGGTCACGCGCAAATCATAGAGGGGTGCAGCTTTTGGGCCCGCCCACAGCAGTCCGGCCCCATAGCCCACGTAGCCTGGGCTTGCAGTCACGAGCCAGATGAGCACGCCGAGACAGGCTGCGCCGGCGCCTGCGAGAAGATACAGCTTGTTGTTGGGCAGCAGCGTTTTTGGCGGGGCATCTTTGGCGACCGAAAGGGTGTCTGCCGCCAGCAGTTCCAGAAAAGGGTTGTCCGCCTGTTCTGCCTTGTCATCGAAAGTGAGCAGCCGCTGCTGGAATTCCGGGTACGCCGATTCTGCAACCTCTGTGGCGCGGGTGCGCGTGAGACGCCGCAAGGGAAGCGCGATCCCAATGGCCGCAACCGTTGCCAGCACAATCAGGAGCAGAGAGCGCGCGCCGATGACGCCGCGTACCGGGAAAGCAAATGCGTTCAGAAGAAGAACGAGTCCCAGGGTAGTGATGAGCGCCGCGGCGGTAAGGATGGCAAGCCCGCGCAACGACACACCCAGACGCAATCGCTGGTGCAATTGCCGTATATAGAGGTTGAGCTTTTCCTGATTGCTCATGCCTCCTCCCTCTGGGTGCCGAGGTAGCGGCTTGCAAGGATGGACTCGGCAACCGCCGCCATCAATACAAGCAGCATAACGTACCACCAGATGCTATGCTCGCTCTTTTTTACTTGCATCAAACCTGCTGCGGCAGCGGGTGCGGGCGTTGTGGAGCTTCGGCCCCAAAGTCGCAAAAGATCTTGGGGAATCCGCTCCAGGTCAGACTCGCGCCGGTCCGGGTTCACGCCGATGAGCGCGTTTCTACCGTTGGCAAAACGAATCTGGTAGAACCCGGCGCGCGACAACTGGAACGATTGGGCGGTAGCCGCCTCGCTGAGGGACAGAGCACGGTGTCCATCCGGATCAACAATCTCGACGCCGGCCGAGGGACCGCTCGCCCGGCCTGCTGCGCTGCGTAATGGAATGTACGAATCCACCAGTTGGCTGCCTGTCTCGACGCCACTGCCTGACAGGTAGTGCGCGGCGCGATCGATGAAAGGCACGAATGCAGGCCGTACCGGCAGGTCGTTGGTCAGGTTGTCGAATCCTGAAGCGAAGAGCAGTGCATGGCCTTCGCCCATCTGCTTTTCCATCAATAGCGGCGTTTGATCGGTGAGCCTTGCAATCACCCGGGCCTGCGACGCATCCACGCTGGCGACGTAATAGATTTTGAGTTCACCCCATCCTTTTGCTTCCTGCATCGCCGGGTGGGTAAGATCCATACCTCCCACCACGCCGTAGCCGTCGCGTGCGTAAGAGCGCCCCTCCGCCGCATATCCGCCAAAGATCGGGATGCGTGCATGGTGGGCCGCCGAGGTTCCTGCCGCGATGAGAACACTGCCGCCGCTACGCACGTAGCGCAGGAGGGCGTTCTCGAGCAGAGAAGGAAGCGCGGCTACATCGGAAAGCACCACGAAGGCGTATTTTGAGGGATCGACGTCGTTGGACTTCTCGCTATCGATGGACTGCAATGCAAAACTCGCCTGGTTGGAGGCTGCCAGCGCCGCTCCAAAGTACACAGCCGAGCGCGTATCCGCCGCCTGGTGTACGAACAATACCCGCTCCGGGTCTGACCGCTTCACGGTAAAGAGGCTTGCGTCATCCGCGGGGAAACCGTCATTTGCGTCAACCTTCACCAGGCATCGGCTCAGTCCATAGGGCACGTCGAGTGGTTGAAACTCGACGCTTGTCCGGCCGTTTGCTGGTATCTCCACTTTTCGCGTGGCGATGGTTTTCCCATTCACCTCAAGCGATACTGTCTTCGAGGCCGCAGGAGTTCCGTAGCCGGCGACCACTGCCTGCACCCGCGATGTTTTCGGGTCTTTAGGATCCGCAAGCTGTGCGGGAGCGATTACGCTTTCGACGGTCCAGTTGGGGGTGGCTGCCCCGCTACCTGCCGGATGCAATACAACCGAGACATTCGATGGCAACTCCATCTCGGCAAAGCTTGCCGGCATGCCGGTTTTCTGCATGTCACTAAACAGGTGGAGCTCGACGGGCGTCTTGATTGTCTCGGTGAGAGCACGGATACCTCGGGCCAGCTCGCCCAGGTTTGCGCGCGAGTCGCTGGGTTGAACGCTTTCGACAGCTGAGCGCAATGCTCCGGCATCCTGTATGGGCTGGGTCAATATCGCGAGGCGGTCGCCCAGGGCCATGATCTCGGCACGCTGCGATGCGGGTCTCGATGTGAGTATTTGCAACGCACCTTGTTTCGCATCAGCCAGCTTCGTCCCGGCCTTCATGCTGAAGGAATGGTCGACCACCACGAGCAATAATTTGCTCTCTGGGCCAGCGCCTGTGCGCCTGAGGAACGGGTTGGCGAACGCCAGCACCAGGAGAAGAAGGAGCGCAGTGCGCAGCGAAAAGAGCAGCAGGTAGCGCAAGCGGCGGTGACGCGTAGAACTTTGTGTTCCGCGCTCGAAGAACATGAGCGAGCTGAATGGCTGAGGCGGGGTCGTGTGGCGGCGCAGCAAATGAATGTAGACCGGCAAGCCAATCGCCGCCAGGCCAAGCAGGAACCATGGGCTGAGAAAACCCATCACCGCCCTCCCTGGCGTATCTGGCGAATCGCGAGATACTCACGCAGCGTGGTGTCCAGCGGTTGGTCCGTCAGAAGCAAGTGGTAATCCATGCCGGCGCCGCGGGTGCGATTGCGCAATTGCTCGATGTGGCCGTCAATCTTTTTGCTGTACTCGGTGCGGGCGTATTCGGGAATGACTTCCAGCCGCTGATCCGTCTCCATGTCGACCAGAATGGCCGGTCCATGCAGTTCTGGTCTGAGCTCTTTGGGATCGAGCACGTGAAAGAGCACAACTTCATTGCCGTGGTACCGCAACGGCTCAATCGTGCGGGCCACAGTGGCCGGGTCTTCGTAAAAATCGGAGAACATGATGACGATGCCGCGCCGGTGAAGCAGTTCCTGAAAATGATTCAAAGGCTTGCTGAAGTCGGTGCGCGCGCGCGGTTCCGCCTGTTCCAGTCCGGCGAGCAGCCGCTGTAGCTGGCCTTGCCTGGTCGATGGCCTCACGTAGTTACGTACTTCATCGTCAAAAACGATGAGTCCGGCGGCGTCACGCTGGTTGTGTATGGCGAGATAGAAGAGCGAAGCGGCGGCAAAGCGTGCGTAGTCCATCTTGCTTGGCCGGTCTGGGCTTGAGGTGTAGTCCATCGAGTTGCTGGCGTCGAGCAGAATGGTGAGTTGGCTGTTCGTGTCTCCGCGATAGCGCTTGAGATAGCACCGTTCGGTGCGGGCAAACAGATTCCAGTCAACGTGGCGCAGGTCGTCTCCCGGTGTGTAGGCGCGGTATTCGGCAAACTCCTGACTAAAGCCAAAATCAGGCGAGCGATGGAGACCCGCGACGAAGCCATCCACGACTGTCTTCGCCAGCAGGTCGAGGCTGCTGATACTTGCGAGTACTCCGGGATCGAGAAAGCGCTGTAGCATCAGGATTCCCTGGGCGGCGGCATATGGGCGATCAGCCGGCGCAGAATCTCATCCGCATCGATGCGTTCTGACTCGGCATGAAAGTTGAGCAGAATGCGATGGCGCAGAACCGGAATGGCCAGCGAGATCACGTCATCGTAGGTGACATGATAGCGATGGCGAGAGAGCGCCCGTGCTTTTGCCGCCAGCACGATGAATTGTGAAGCACGAATACTGCCGCCATAGTTGACATACTTCTTTACAAAATCAGGCGCGCTTTCGTTCTTGTATCGTGTTGCACGCACCAGGTTCACAACATACTTCGCGACCGGCTCGCTGATCGGCACCATGCGGACAAGTTGTTGGAAGTTGAGCAGTTCCTCGGCGGTTGTCACCGGGGCCACTTCAGCCACGTGTGTTGCCGTCGTAAGGTCAACCACCTTGAGTTCGTCGCTGGCGCTGAGGTAGTCGAGGATGGTGTTGAAAAGGAATCGATCGAGCTGCGCCTCGGGGAGTGGGTACGTACCTTCGAGTTCGATCGGGTTCTGGGTAGCAAGTACGAAAAAAGGCGCAGGCAACGCATACACATGGCCTCGCACCGTGCAGGATCGCTCCTGCATGGCCTCGAGCAATGCGGCTTGTGTCTTCGGCGGAGTACGGTTGATCTCGTCTGCAAGCACGATGTTGCCGAAGATCGGGCCCTGGACAAACGTCCACTTACGATGGCCGGTCGTGAGGTCTTCTTCGATGATATCGGTGCCCGTAATGTCCGACGGCATCAAGTCCGGCGTGAACTGGATGCGGCGAAACGTAAGCCCCAGTGTTTCCGCGATGGTGCGCACCATCAGCGTTTTCGCCGTGCCCGGCATACCGGTGATCAGGCAGTGCCCTCCGACGAAAAGCGCAGTAAGAATCTGGTCGAGCACCTCATCCTGCCCGACAATGACCTGTCTCACCTGGGTGAGGATGCCGTCGCGAACTTCATGAAATCGTTCAATGCGCTGTTGCAGTTGGGCTGCATCCTGGCTAAGTTCTGGGAGCGTAACCATCGGCAAGTACCTTCCTCTCGGCAATTTCTCTTTTCAAACCGGAAATCTTCGCATTCGTACCAAAAAACCGTCTGTCGTTTTTTCGCAATCGGCCATGACACCCTGGGTGTCCCACATCCCATCGATCGTTCTTTCTCAATCGTTCACAAACCTGCGGGTGCCCCATCCTTGACGGTGCTTTTCCGGCAAGGGTGGGAATCCACAAATCTCAGCGCACACGGTCGTGGTAACCCACCCTTCGCAAAAAAAAGCGAAGGATGGGACACCCGCAGGTTTGTCGCGCTGCCGCCAAGTGAAATCGAGCCGCGTTTCTCCGTCGTTCTCAACCGTGTGAGAAAAGCAGGTTAACTCTCTCCCAGAAGACGATCTCGCTATCTCGAAAACCTCCAACCGACTAATTCTTCTGCGGCAACTCCTTCTGTTCCGGATGTTCAATCTCCAGCAGCAGCTTCTGGGCAGGCCGATAACCAGGCGCAGCTTCCAGCGCGGCCAGCACACTTTCTTCAGCTTTGTCCCGTTGGCCCGATGCATAATAGGCTTGCGCAAGGTTGAAATGCGCTCCCGCCTTGTCGAGCGGATTGAGCGCAATCACTGCGTTGTATTCCCGAATGGCCCCTGGGTAGTTCGCCTGAGCGAACCAGAGATCGCCCAGATGACGGTGCAGTGCCTCATCATGCACCGGATAGATATAGTTGATGCGATCGAGCGTCGCCGCGGCTTCCTTCGGCTGTCCTGACTCTTCTTCGAGAGATGCCAGTCTCTTGAGCAGTGCTGGATCGTCGCCGCCGATCTTTTCGTACTTGGTGAGCACGATCGCGGCTGCCTCTTTATTGCCTTTCGCCAGGCTGGCCTCTGCCATAAATTCATAAGCATTCGCGTCCCCGATGTATTCGGGATACATTCGGCGGACCGCCTCTCCCTGCTTCAGAACGACATCGTACTGATTCTCTTTGGCAGCCTGCGCAAGCTGCTCCAGAGCCTTGCGCCATTCGTCGAAGTGAGCCGCCTCCGCTCCATAGCGCTGGTCAATCCACTGCAGATATTGCTTGTCGAATTCCTCCGGCGAAACTCCCAGAGTCTCCTGAATCACTTCAGGCGTCGTTTTACGTTGAGCATACGAATGGACCATATCGAGCAGCTTGTCTTCGTTCCAATGACTCTTGATGTAGTCGCAAATGCTGCCTGCTTCAAAATAGGAGACGACGACTTGCGCTGGATAGTCAGGGAAGACAAAGCCGCGATCGAGTTTGGCCACCGGAAGCAATTTCTTGTCTCGAATCGCAACCAGTATGTCCGGTGAAACGCGATCTCCCCATTCCGGCGATACCTGGGTTTCTTCATGAACGGCGAGGCCTTCGGTAAACCAGCGTGGTACGCGACGGTTGGTGGCCGAGAGGATGTAGACGTGGCTCATCTCATGCCAGAGTGTGCTGCCCCAGTTGAAGTCGCCCGGTTTACGCGCGGCCGGGCTGTCCATCGCGACGACTTGTCCGAAGGTGACGCCGAGAGCCCCCAGGCCCGGCATGCCCAGCGTGCGCACCGCGAAGTCTTCGTGATCGGGATAGACCTCGACCTGCACGGGTCCGCTGAGCTTCAATCTGTACTTCTTTTCGTACGCCGGCAGAATCCGCGCCAGTTCCGCTGCGAAATACGGGTGCAGCAGTTCTGCCTCATCCTTGCGCAGCCGCAGAATGGTTCCGTTTTCTTTATAGGTCACGAAGTTCTTGTAGCTATCGAGCAACCGCAGGCTGTTGACCGTGGCGGCGTCACGGTAACCGTTGTTGTAGCACATCTCCAACTGCTCAAAAGGCTCCTTTTCCTCTCCCATGCGCATCAGGCTGATCCCCAGTTGCGAACGTGCCGGCCAGTAGCGAGGGTCAGCCTCGATCGCCTTGCGATAGTAGACAATCGCATCTTCGAATCGATAGTTGAGCTCGAGATAATGCGCTACCCGTGCATAGCCTGGGCCGTAGCCAGGGTTGACCTTGCGCATCTTGTCCAGCCAGGGGTCCGGTGAACGATCAGCCAGCAGTTCGACCGCCGCTCGGATTGCCATGGCGTCCAGGGCATCAGAAGACAGCGAGAGCGCTTCATCGGACTGGGCAATCGCGTGTTCTGTATCTGCATTTCCAAGCGCGAGGTTGGCAGCGAATTCGTGCGCTGCCACCAGCTTGGGGTCGAGCACGAGGGCGCGGTTGGAGTAGTCGGTGGCTTTGCCGTCGAAGCCGTCCGCACTCACGATGGCCAGGCCAAGATAGGCCTGCGCATTCTTGGGGTCGCGCTGCAAGGCTTCTTGAAACAGGCCCACGGCGTCGGTGTTATTGAAGCGATCATGCAGCAGCATGCCCCACCGCACGCGATACAGCGGGTCGCTGTCCGGCGGTGCTGTGGCCATGCGAAACTCCTCATTCGCTTGATCGTACTGCTCCAGCCCCCAGTAGCCTTCTGCGCGCAGGTAAGCAGAATTCGCTCGAACCAGGCTTTCGTAGCAAGCTTTCGCCTCTGTCTGCTGGCCATGTTTGCCCAGGGTATGGCAGGCATCCGGAGAATTCAGGGCGTGGCATTCGCCGATACTCGCCAGGAGTATCACCAGGAACGCGCCAGATGTCCGTCGCCAGTTCATTTATCAAGTTCCTGTTGTACCTGTGCCAATTGCACCAGCGCGGCCGTGAGCTGCTTCTTGTATTCCTCGGGGTCCATGGCAGCTTTCTGGTATTTAAGCGCATCGATCTGCTGTTCGAGATCTTCTTTCTTCGCCAGCAGGGCTTGCTTGGCCGGGTCGTTGGCCTGCTTTTGTGCGGCGCCAATGCGCAGCACGGGGAACGCTGCCAACACCACTCCTTCACTTCTTGAAGCCTCACGCACGGCTTCGCCGCGACCGGTGTCTTCAAACACGGCATGCTCGGTCGCCAACCGTTTTTGCGATTCGTAGAAGGCCGCGGTCTTGCGCTGCGCGTACGCGAATGCCTCCATGGCACTGATCGAATCGCTCTTATCGAGATCTGCCGTCGGATCTTGCAAAGCCTCAACCCAGTAGCGGGCAAAGACAGTAGCATTTTTCTCAGTGCCGTTCTTTGTTGCGGCGATCACGCCTCGGCCCGGCTTTTCGAGCGCTGAGATCGATCCGCCGCTTGCGCTGGTTGCGTTGACAATCAACTGGCGCTTCGCCGGAATACGATCACAAAGCTCAGCGAGTTCCGCTGCCGTGATGTCTGGGCCCACGAGGTTGAACTTGTAGTCAGAGCCGTCGAATGAGCCGTGCCCGATCAAAATCAGCACAAAGTCATCCTCCTGCTTTGCGGCGTGTGCGATTGAGCCGAGGGTGTCTGAGAGGTGGACTCTCGTCGCGTCGCTTCCCATCAGCGTATAGACATGTGCGCCGTTTCCTGATTCCTTAAACAGCTTGTCCAGGTCTTTGGCATTCGCCGTAAAGCGCTGTTCGTAGTCCGGCTCTCCACCGAGCCCCGCGACCGTGACGTAGTAAACACTGGCCTGCGCGGTCGCCGCGCAAAAGACGGACCCCAGCATCAAACAGGCAGCTACGCGCAGACACCGCACCAGTCTGCAGGAACTCGGATGACAGCCTTGTCCAGCGACTGGGCGAGACAACGTGCTCGCCGCAGCTAATTTGCAAAGGCCCGGTCTCATACCACACCCCATTTACGTCGCAGGAGCCACTGTGCAGCGATGAGCAGGAACAGCCAGAAGAAAACCACTGGCATGTTCCATAGATCTTTGATGTCGCGTACAGAAATGCCAGCATCCGAATACGAGATTTCGTTCGGTAAGCGGGTAAGCTCGTCCGGCCTCCAATAGCGGCCGCCGGTTTCCGACGACAGCCGTTCCAGCAGTTCGCGATTCTGTACGGTGTGGAAGTGTTCTGCCATCCCGTCCACTCTTTGAAAGGGAAGTGCATCCCTCCCGACTTCTTCTTTACCTCTCTGTGCACTGATCTCCGCCAGGTAGGCGCCGGGCATATCCGCAGTCCAGGCAGCATGAAAGGCGCCCGGGTTGCCCGCCACCGGTGTCATATCCACCAGTGCAGACGTACCGTTAGGGCCGATAAAGTGCGCAATGACTATGGCATCAGGGGCGGGGAGGTATTGCTTGTCGCGCACGTTCGCGGTCAGCTCAACGTGGCCGTCATCGAGCAATGTCTGGCTCTCCGCGGTCGCGACCACTTGGCCGGGCGAGTCGAGAACCAGCCAGCGCAGCAATTGCTGCCAGAAAAGATCGTGGGACGGGTCGCCTAAAGGTTGGGCCATCTGCCATCGCCACGTGCCCGAGGTAGCCATCACGGCGGTGCGGCCGCGCCCATAAGTCTGGGTGATGAGCAAGGGCAGCTTGCGCGAGCCTGCGCTCATCTGGGCGAGCACGGTGGCTCCAGGCTTGCTTGTACCGGCATCCTGGTAGTCCATCAGGTAAGTCAGTTTCTTCCAGATGTCGATGTTCTTCGCCGGATCATCAATGAGGCGCGTGATCGGACTTTCTGCTCCGGCTGCAGTCAGCTCGACCGTAGCGGGATCGCGATGAAAGGTGTTTCTACTTCTGGGCAAGATGGTGGGGAGCAAGTCGACCAGGCTCGATGCGCCCCATCCTCCATCGCCCAGCGAAAACCGCCCACCGAGAAACAGCAATCCACCGCCGCGGCGATCCACAAACTCGCGCAGCAATTCCTGTTGCAGAGTACTGAAGTAACCTGCCTCTACCGAGCCGAGGATGATGCCCTGGTAGGCAAAGAGATCTTCAGGGCGCACAGGGAAGCCATTCTCCAATTCCTTTGGATCGCTGATCCCCTGGCGATAAATTTTGTTCTCCGTTGTCCGCAGCATGGAGGCAACCTGCACGATCTTGTCATCGTCTTCGGCACGCCGGATGAACTTATATTCCCAGCGCGGTTCGCCTTCCACATAAAGAATGCGGCGCTTGTCGTCGCTTACCCCGAGCAGGCGGCTGATCGCATTGTTGTCTGTGTTTTCTTCGCCGGCCTGGTTGCTTAGCGAGAAATGCAGCGATTTGGCTCCTGCCACGCCGGCGCTGAAGAAAACCGTTTCTACCTGGGTTGTGCCGTCCGCAGCGAGCGTCACTTCGCGGGAGCCAAGCGTTTTATCTTCATCGCGGACCAGCAACAGCGCCTTCGTCCCCGCATAGCCGCGCTGATGAAAGGTGATGGTCGCGGGAATCCGCGCATCGGCCATCGCTCGGGATGCGACGCGCACGTCATCCATCTCGACATCGCGCCCGGCTTGCTCCTTACCGAATCCCACCGTATGGACGGGTATGCGGCGGCCGCGCAGCGCCTGAATCGTTGGCAGCGCCAGATCGCCATCGGCCGAGTTTTCTGAACCATCGCTGAGCAGAACGATTGCGCCGACCGGCAGGTCCGCGGTTTCCCTGGCAAACTGTTGCAGCCCGGTGTTGATGTGGGTGGCCGGGGCCGAGGGCGCTATTTCTTCGAGCGTCGCGCTCTGCGCCACGCGGGTGTCGAGCCGGTAGAGCCTGACTTGAAACCGCTTTTGCAAGCCGGCCAGCACTCCGCTCTCAAGTGCTCGTTGTGCAGCCGCTTCTCGTGTTTGCCTGCCATCGTTTCCGCTATCCGCGATCGCCATGCTGCGCGAGTCATCAAGCACAACGGCGATTACATTCTGCTGGGGCGCCAATTCGGCTACGCTCATGGCCGGCTGCCACAGGAGGATCAGCAACGTCACGATTAGCAGGGATTGCAGCAGCCAGACGATGCCTGCCCGCATTTTGCCGATCTCCGGCTGTCCCTGCGTCGCCGCCGACGTCGTCGTCGGAAACCGGGAACGCATGAGGAGTGCCAACCCCCCCATACACGCCACGATCAGTAGCAGTAATACCCAGGTCGGCCAGGCGCCAAGCAGCACAAAGTGGCCTTTGGAAAACACCGGGCTTGGATACTTGAAGAAGAATGAAAACATGGTCCGGAGCTTTCCAGAGTCTGTTCGATGAGGCTCAGTGCGTCATTCCGTAAACGATGTAATTTAACCCGACGCGAAACGCCATCGAAGCGAAGGGCTCAGGGTAGTCCGGATCGTCGGCCCACTCCCACGCATCACCGAGATGCATGTTGTGGCAGATCGCGACCATGATGCGGCCCTTATCGTCCCGAATGGCACGCCACTTGGGTACATAGCCGTCTTTTTCATAGGTTCTGCCGGTGCGGATATATTGCTCGCCGGGCACCTGCATGCGCTCGTCGAGATCGTACAGCACGTGAAAAATTTCGTCCTTATTGTCCAGGTCTTCAATGGGCCGGTCAGGAAAAACCTCCCGCATGCCGCTCATGAATTGCTCCCAGTCCGCCGTACCGTGAAAATCATCGACCATCAGAAACCCGCCTTTCAGCAGGTAATCGTGCAGGCGCTTGGCTTCTGGTTCGGTAAACGACCATGTCTGTACCTGTACGGCGTAAACCCACGGATAGTTGAAAATCGCGTCGGAATCGAGGTCGACGACCTGTTCTGTGGAGCGGCCCTGGACGCGGGTGAGTCTTTTGAGCGCGAGCAGAACCTGGCGATCCGCTTTGGGGTAGTCGCGAGACCAGCTAGAGCCCCAGCCGTGTCCGCCAAAACCACCAAAACCACCGTAGCCCCCTGCGAAGCTGCTGCCCATGCTGGAGGTGTAGCTGAGGCGTGACCAGTAGAACTCGGCTTTTTGCGTGTCATCGCCGAAGCCGAAATCCGCCGTGCGCTGGTAGGCGAAGAGCGCCGAGCAAAGCGCCGTGCCGACAACCGCGATCGAACTCGCTTGCAGGAGCTTCATGGGCAGAACCACCCCATAGCAAAAGCGATGCCACCGTGCGTGACTTGAGACTACCAGAATCAGGCCGGCTCTCCTCTCTTGGACGGTGACCGCGAGGCCATGGTTTCGGGAGGCCCTGTGGTTTATAGTCCTGCGCAAATGTTTCCGCGCGTATTGGGATGTGTCCTTTCCCAGCGCCGGGTTCCTCAGCCACAGCGCCGGATTTCCCACTCACTCCGCATCACGGTCAGAGGCCGCTTGCGTGGCGTCATGCTGCATGAGACGATTTTTGTCAGGTCAGGCCGAAGGGGGCAGCCGATTGAAGCGGCGCGACTTTTTGAAGGTTGGCGGCTTTACCCTTGCTGCGGCGAGCGCCGCCAGGCTGGCGCAGGAGCAAATGGCGATGGGGCCCAATCCCGCGGCGGCCAATCCCGCGGCGCCGGCCAATACCGCCAAGGCAGACTACACCCTCCGTATTGCTCCCGTTACCGTAGAACTGGCCCCGGACCACATACTCAGCACGATCGGTTATAACGACACCTCGCCGGGACCCCTGCTCCGTATGCGCGAGGGAAAAACCGTGAGTGTGGATGTCATCAACGACACGGATATACCGGAACTGGTGCACTGGCACGGCATGTTGCTCCCTTCGGATATCGATGGGGTGGAAGAGGAGGGGACTCCGTTCATCCCTGCGCGTGGGCGCACGCGGTATCAGCTTACCCCTCGGCCGGCTGGCTCCCGTTGGTATCACTCGCATGCCATGGCGCAAGCCGATCTGCATCGCGGTACCTATACCGGGCAGTTTGGCTTTGTCTTTGTGGACGGGGCCAGCGACCCTGGCCGCTACGATCAGGAGATATTTCTCGCCCTGCGCGACTGGGAGCCCTTCTTCACCAGCAGCATGGACGATGATGACGATGACGGCCATCGCGGACCCCAGCCGGAAAAGCCTGGGGTCCTCAACACCGACCCCAACGGCCTCGAGGTCAACTCAGCCACCTATTCCATCAACGATAAGGTGCTGGGCGCGGGCGAACCGATTCGTGTCCGCCAGGGCCAGCGGGTGCTGATGCACTTGCTGAACGCCAGCGCGATCGAGAACAGGCGCATCGCGCTCGCCGGGCATCAGTTTCACGTGATCGCGCTCGACGGTAACCCAGTGCCGGTTCCTCAAAATGTGGATTCGATCCTGCTTGGAGCGGGAGAGCGAGTAGATGCCATCGTCGAAATGAACCAGCCGGGAGTATGGATCCTCGGCGCCACGGAAGAGAAGATTCGCAACAGCGGCCTGGGGATCGTTGTGGAATATGAAAACCAGCACCGGCAGCCGCAATGGGCAGCCCCGTCGCGCGTTGCCTGGGACTACACCCTGTTCGGTAAGTTGGCAGACACTCCAATTGCGCCCGATCAGACCATCGAGATGGTCTTTGAGAAGATTCCGGGGGGCTCGGGAAAATTCAACACCTGGCTGGTGAATGGCAAACCCTATCCGCATGATCGCGAATTTGTATTGAAGCAGGGAGGCCGCTACCGTCTGGTGTTTCGCAACCGCACCGACGATGCGCACCCGCTCCATCTGCATCGCCATCAGTTGGAGCTGGTAGACATGAACGGCACGAAAACCGGCGGGATCATAAAAGATACTGTGGTGGTTCCCTATTACGGCCGCGCCACGGTCGACTTTACCGCCGACCAACCTGGGCTGTCGCTGTTTCACTGTCACATCCAGCAGCACATGGATTACGGCTTCAGAGCTCTCTTCCGCTACGCCTAGAGGAACTAACAAAGCCCAACAGCGGCTTTTGCATCTCCGGAGCGGACAAATATGATGCTTGCCAGATAAATTTCACAAATTGAGGGCTCTGCGAAAACTAAGTAGCGAGCATTCGCATCTTCCTGGTAGCAATCATTTCCGGCAGTCATCTTCCGGCAGTTATTTTCAGGTGCGGTAAGAAGATCTGTGCAGCAGGACGAGATCACGAAAAACCCTCGGAAGAACAATGCGTGGCGATGGGTCATAGGCATCGCGCTCCTTGCATTCGTTGTGCTGCTGGTGGTGGGTGAAATCATGTTGAGACGAGCAGGCCCCATTCTCAAGGGCCGGGTCATTGAAACGCTTAGCAATCGCTTTGATAGCCGGGTGGAGCTCGATGACCTGCAGGTTTCACTGATCAAGGGCCTGGCAGTTTCTGGCACAGGCCTGCGCATATTCCTACCCGACGACGTCGTGGCCGCCGGAGCCAAAGATCCGCTCATCGTTGTTCGGTCATTCGAATTTCATGGCGCGCTTATGGGACTTTTTCTCAAACCAACCCATGTGGGAACGGTGCATGTCCAGGGATTGGCAATCCACATCCCGCCTAAGTCGATGCGGCAGCAGAACACGTTGAAGCTAGAGAAAAAAGGCAAGATCCAGATCGTAGTCGATGAGATTGTGTGTGACGATTCCCAACTCGTGATCGGCACCGACAAGCCTAACAAGGATCCGAAGGTTTTCGACCTGAAGCACATTGTCCTGAAAACTCTCGGCCCCACGGCTGCTTCACCTTATGACGCGACACTGACCAATGCTGTGCCAAAAGGCGACATACACGCAGTGGGTACGTTTGGTCCGTGGAATACGGAAAGTCCGGGAGATTCGGCCGTCACCGGCAGGTACACGTTCGACCATGCTGATCTCGGTACCATCAAAGGGATCGGTGGAATGCTCCACTCCGTGGGTGACTTTACCGGTCAGCTCAATCGTATCGAGGTACAGGGAACGGCGGATGTATCAGATTTCTCGCTCGATACCGCGAATCGTCCTGTTCCACTGCACACGAAGTTTTCCGCGGTTGTCGATGGAACAAGCGGCGATACCTATCTTCAGCCGGTGCAAGCGAAGCTGGGCGCATCTGAATTTTCCTGCAATGGCGCCATCGTAAACGTTAAAGGCAAGGGACACATCATGGACCTCGATGTGGATGTCCCTGCAGGACGGATCCAGGATTTCCTCGAGCTAGCCGTCAAAACCCAACCGGTGGTGATGACAGGCGTACTGAGCATGAAGACCAAACTCCACATTCGCCCTGGTAAGGAGAGCGTCACGAAAAAGCTTGGACTGGACGGGAACTTCACCCTCAAGCAAATGCACTTCACCAATGCGGACGTGCAGGACAAGGTCGACATGCTGAGTCTGCGTGCCGAGGGCCATCCCGGGGAAGCCAAGCCTGGAGCTCAGGATGTGAGTTCCCAAATGACTGGCAAATTCAAAATGGAAAACGGCAAGCTCGATTTGCAGAGCTTGACCTATGTCTTGCCGGGAGCAACGGTGCGGCTGGCAGGCGAGTATTCTCTGGATGGGAAAAGGTTCGATTTTGCCGGCAAGGTGAGAACGCAGGCGAAGCTGTCGCAGATGGTAGCCTCACGCTGGAAGAGCTGGATGTTGAAGGTCGCAGATCCGTTCTTCCACAAGAACGGCGCAGGTGCGGAGATTCCAGTCAAAGTGACGGGAACAAATGCGGCTCCCAAATTCGGCCTGGATATCGGTGGGCACTAGTCACCGAGCACAGCCTGTAACCTTTGGCGCCACCACAAACTTGTCATCTCGCCTGCCCCGGCCTGCCGTGGGACCGAAGCGGATGTCGCACCCCAAAAAGATTTATCATCTCGACCGGAGCGTAGCGACTGCGGTTACTCTTCTTTGCAGGCTGAGGAAAAAGTCCTGAATGGGCGAATGCGTGGGCACGGCTGAAAGCCATGCACTCGTAAAAAGCCGTTTCCGCGCCAAGGCTCGGAGTGTGTAACGAGAGGTTCTTAGTCCCGGAATTAATACTGGATACACAAGGCAATGCTGAGGGAAAAGAGCCTAGCTTTACGAAGGGCATGGCTTTAGCCATGCCATCACGCAGCAGCAACCGAGGGCTTTTAGCCCCTGAGGTACGCTTTTCCCTGCACCTTGCAGTGGACCCTTGAAGAAACTACGTACCCCAGGGGCTAAACAGGCTGCGGAAAAAGTCACTTTAAGAGAGGAATCGCTCCCTCAGCGGCTAAAGCCGAACTCATTACAATGGAGTTACGTACGGGCTAATGCTCGCTGCGGCGAGGTAGCCCGTACCCTTCAAAGAAGCGAGTTTTTCCGCAGCCTGTAAAGGCCATCAAGTGCTGCTGCCAAGCGGCACGGCTGAAGCCGTGCCTTTCGTAAAGAGCTGTTTCCGCGCGAAGGCTTGGAATGTGTAACGAGTTTTCAGCAGCCTGTCGAGCCACCAAACCACTTATCGTCCAAACGAATACGTCACCTTGGCTACGCCGGAATCGATCCCCGGATTGACCTCTCCGCGGTTCGCGTTTGAAAGATGATGGTAGCGATACTCCAGCCTGACGGAGCGCGTGTGGGTCTCAAAGATTTCCATCCCCGCGCCAAACTCAAACGTAAAGTTGAACGATGAACTGTTGAATACCGGTATATCCCGTGGAGCGATCGCAACGCCGGTCAGACTGGTGACAAACGGCTGTATGCGCTTGTGTGGAAGCATACTGAGCTTGTATCCCAGCGGACTGATTCCGGTGACGTAGGTGGAACGCGTACCGCCGATATAAGTTGCAGTGCCTGCATAGGACTGGTTCTGTGTTACCAGAATCACATCGAGCGGTTTGCTCGATACTCGGTTGTCGACCGGAATCGGCGAAGTGAATTTGACCACACCCGAGTACGCGGGTTGTTGCGGGAACTCCAACGAGAAGCCCTTGATGGTGGGATCAGTCACAGTCATCAAAGGACGAATCTCGGCAACGAATGAGCCGGCCAAGCCATTGCGGAGGAAAGTGCGCCGTTCGAAACCGGCCCCGAGGGCGGTAATCTTGCGTCCTGTCGCGTAGCCAATCAGTATGTGGCTTGAGTCGTTCGAGTACTCTACAAACCCAGTAAAGGCCTTGCGGCTTGAGTAAGGTCCGCCCAGGTCCTGGGCATAGGTTACCGCGCTGGCGGTCAAACTCATCAGCAGGCACAGGCCTGAATTACGAATGAAGCGTCGGAGCCACCCAATGGAGAGCATCTGATCCTTCTTTTCCGCTCGGCTGGGGGTACCGGGCAATCTTCTGTTTTTGATCCGTCCAGAAGAAGATGGTGCGGCAGATTCTTAGCTATCTCGAGAGAGAACCCTGGGGGGTAGGGAACTGCACGAGAGAAGTGTTTCAATCACTGCGTCAGGCTGGCTTGATAGTCGGTACTGTCCAGCGTTTGTCTGAAAGCTGGGTACCTTGATTCAAGAAAATCCTAGCATCGGGATGTGACCCTTAAGTTGTAAATCGACGGCTCCATGGGCGATGGTCACCTGGGTTTTTAAACTTTGGTTTGGAGCGCCGATGCAACCAGTTCGTAGACAGCGCAAACCTCGGCATGCGGTGGAAAAGCCCACGCCGCGTAGTCCTCTTCGCTCATGGCGAATTCTTCGCGCCACAGCAAGTTAAGCCAGGGGATTCCAGCCACCATCGACTCCAGCTCCGGATGCATATAGACCAGATACAGATCGCGCGGCTGCTCCACCAGTGACGCTTGAAGATTTTGGAACACCTGTTGCATTACAGGTTCTTCGAACGCGTTCCACATGTAGACAACCAGTGGTCCGGGCGGCCAGGCGAAGGTGGTGGCATCCCCGTGCCGGGAGACGACAGGCGGCCCGGGAAGCGGTCTGGCTTTGAGATAACGCCCAATGTTCGATCGAGCAATGCGGTTGAGTTCCGGCGAAAGTTCGATCCCGACGACTTCTCGAAAAGGATAGTCCGAAGCCAGCAGCAGTGCCCTCCCTTTCCCTGAGCCCAGGTCCACGAAGGCGAAACGCTGATAGTCGAGGTGCAACTGCTCCTGCAAAGCGCCCATGACTGTGTGAAAAACGGACGGCGCTACCGCAAAGTAACCGTTGTTGTAGATATCGTGCGGATGGCCCGAAGGCAGATCGTAGATGAGCCCGCTGGTGTCAACGCCGAAGCGTTCGTCAAAGGGATGGATGGCGCGGTAGCTGCGGTATTGGCCCTGCTCCATAAGGGGCCAGGCGGTTCGCTTGCGTCCGCCCAGCCTGCGCCACAAACGCCCGATTTCGTCTCGCATCTGGATAGTGGTCCAATATTAGCCCAGTACTAGTTCAGGCCCAGCTTCTTCCAGATCGCATCGACGCTTGCCCGGGTAGCCGTATCCATTGCGAGCATTTGCGGCCACGGACGGGTAAAGCCTTCCGCACTCCATTTGCGGGTGGCATCAATACCCATCTTGCTGCCGAAATTGGGCAGCCGGGAGGCATGGTCGAGAGAGTCGACAGGGCCCAGGGTGAACTGGATGTCCCGTTCCGGGTCGATATTGTTCGCCACGCGCAGAGTCACTTCGCCCAGGTCCTGCACATCACAGTCTTCATCCACCACGATGACGCATTTGGTGAACATTGCCTGGCCCAGCGACCAGATACCGTGCATGACCTTGCGCGCTTGCCCGGCATAGCTCTTGCGGATGGAAACGATCATCAGGTTGTGGAACACGCCTTCGACCGGCAGGTTGATGTCCACGATTTCCGGTATCGTCAGCCGCATCAGGGGCAGAAAAATTCGCTCCACCGCTTTGCCCATCCAGGCGTCTTCCATCGGCGGCTTGCCTACGATCGTGGCGGCATAGACAGGGTCCTTGCGGTGGGTAATGCAGGTGATATGGAAGACGGGGTACTCCTCTTCCATGGTGTAAAAGCCGGTATGGTCGCCAAAAGGGCCTTCCATGCGTAGTTCATCCAGCTCCACATAGCCTTCGAGGACGATCTCGGCATGAGCCGGTACTTCCAGGTCTACGGTTTCGCACTTGACCAGTTCGACAGGCGCCTGCCGCAGAAAACCGGCGATGACGAACTCCTCCACTTCCGGTGGGGCGGGCACGATGGCAGAGAAGGTCGTTGCCGGGTCCGTGCCAATCACCACCGCCACTTCAAGCCGGCGATCTTTGGTTTGCGCGATCGCGATCGGAGGTAATCCTCCCAGGGCCTCCGCCGGACGGGTCGTGCCCCCGGATGTCTCGGCCATGACCCGCACGCGCGCGGCGCTTGCGTCACCTGAAGCATCCGCCGCGGCTGCGGCGCGCAACCGCTCCCGCATATGCTCTGCGGCAACTTTTTGCCGTTGCCAATGCATGCCCGTCGTTTGTCCGTCGTAGACCTGCATGCGGTACATGCCCATATTGCGCTTACCGCTCTTGGGGTCGCGTGTGACGACGCATGGCAACGTGATGAAGCGGCCTCCATCGAAGGGCCAGCACTGGAGTACGGGGAAGTCGAGAACGCTGAAGTTTTCGCGCAGAATAACCTGTTTGCAGGGGGCGTCTTTGGATGCGATGGTGCGCGGGAAGAAGCGCCCAACTTCCTGGAGCATGGGCAGCATTTTCAATTTTTCGAGCAGACCTTCAGGCGATTTGAGCTGCAGCAGCGCTTCGATTCTGCCTGCCACGTCATCGAGACTGTCTACATCGAGCGCCAATTTCATACGCCGCTCACTGCCGAACTGGTTCATCAGGACGCGGCTGCCTGGATATCCCTTCACATTTTCAAACAACAGTGCGGGGCCACCCTTCGTGTCAGCGGTCTTTCCGGACTTGGACACCCGGTCGGTGATCTCGGTCATTTCGAGAATCGGGTCTACCGCTTCGCGAATGTGTTTGAGTTCGCCCGCTTTGTCGAGTGCCTTGATCCAGGCCCTAAGGTCGTCGTATGCCAATGCCATCTCCACGCCGCTTGATAAAGGAACATTGCCCTTTCACCATACTATGCGGGTGCTTGGGATAATCGGCGCCAACCTCGGGTTCGGAGCTTGATCACGCCGACCTTGGTTCGAGGTAAAGGGAAACCGCAGATCCCCGTTCGACTTCGCTCAAGGCAGGTTCTCCACTGCGCTCCCCCGGATTTCCCGTTGAGGCTGGTGGCGTTGGTAGACTTCATGCGGTTTTCCTTAAGAGAAAACCGTACACGTGGACGCCGGGTGAGGCAACGTAGAAGGAAATCGGGGTACGCTCCGGTCGAGATGACAAGGTTTTGGGGGATGCGACGTCTGCTCTCGGTCCCAGCCGGGACAGGCGAGATCACAATTCTGTAGTGGACCCCTGCTACTCGCCGCGCATCCACCGGTCCATCAGCGTTTGGGCGCAGCGGGCTCCGCAAAGGTGCCGCACGTTGGCAGTGTGCGAGAGCATCATGTTCCAGGGAGTGACCTTGAGCATGGGGAGCGCGGGAGTTTTGGGGATGAGCGACGCCGGCTCAGTCAATGCGAGCCACCAGTCTTCAGCGTCCCCGCGAGGGTTGCCGCAGACATCGCAGTGGTATGTCTCTGTAAACGCCATAAAGCCCTCTCCCGATCCGGCCGAGTCACACCGTCCAACTGGCGCAGTGTCACAGCGACATGGGCAAAGTAGCACGACTCTCTTCCGGCGGCCAATCCCCGGAAGGGTGACTTGTTCTTTGCTCTGCCGAAACAACCTTGTCCTATCGATTGTGACGTGGCTGAGGGCAAACTTCCTGAAGAACACCGCAGTTCTCCGCAGGTGTATCGACTTCGTTACATCACGTCTGTAAGGATGACGGTCGCCGAATGATGAGATGAGAACAGTCAGGCGAGCAATCAGGCGAGTGGTCAGGCGATTTTAACTGACTGCTCCGCGTACTGCTCCAGAGGATAGCCCAGCTTTTTCCACCGGTCGAAGCCGCCGAGGAGAGGACGAACCCGGTAAATTCCGTTCTGACGGAGCTTCATCGCCATTTTCGCCGCCGTCGCCTCGCTGGGGCAGGTGCAATAGAGAATTACGTCGCGGTCTCGCGGAATCTCCCCACTGCGTTCCATCAGCGTTTCGGGTGACAGGCGGAGAGCCCCGGGCAGCACCCGCGGGTCGGGCAGATAATCGAGCGGGTGGCGCAAGTCCACGATGTAGGGGTTCTGCCCGCTGTCGAGCATGTGTTTCAACTCGTCAGGGTCAAGCCGCGAGGTACGCACCTGCTTGAGAAAGGATTGTTGCTTCCAGACTCGGTAACCCAGCAACCCGCCAATAGCGAGCAGGAACAAGCCGCCGGCAAAATGCCCGGTCCAACTCAGCGCTCCGGGATGGGTCTTGAGTACATCACCGAAAAAGCGCCCGGCCAGCGTAACGGACGTCGCCCAGAAGAAAGCACCCGCTAAATCGTAGGTCAGAAAAACGCGATACCGCATCCCGGTCTGCCCGGCGATGGGCGCCGCCACCGTACCCAGGCCCGGGATGAACTTGGCTAGCAGCAACGACTGTTCGCCGTACTTGGTGAAGTAATCCTCGGTCTTGCGAACACAGGTAGACCGCTCGAACGAGAGCTTGCACACCAGTTTCACCATGGTGCTGCCGAAGCGTTTGCCTAGCAGATACCAGAGCGAATCGCTGACAAAACAACCAGCCACGGCGGCGATCAAAACCAGGGGGAAGGATAACTTGTGCGTCGCGGTCAATGTTCCTGCGGCCAGTAGCAGGGGCATGCTCGGCACGGGTACACCGAGCTGCTCCGCCATCACCCAGAGAAAGAGGATGAAGTAGGCATAGTGCAGGAAAAAACCGAACGCTAATGGCATAATGCGGGCTGCCTCTTAGTTCTAACTACCCCTATAGATGGTTGCTAATCAAGAAACGGTGCGATGGTATTTGAGCCTTCTTCATGGAAACGAGCAAACAGGCGTGAGCGAGGAGTGCTCTGGGTTAGTGTAACCGCCTGATCGCTGATGAGCACCGAAAGTTGAGCTCGAATGAGATGTTGGCAGCCGCCATCCGCCAACCCGTGCGCCCTGCAATGGATCATAAAAATGAAGCACTTGAAGCGTTAGAGCAGTTTCGCCAACCGAAAAGCGTGAGGCACAAACAACGAGGTCCGGGCTGACTCGCCGCAGCGAGCTTCGGCCCGGACCTCGCCACTCGAACCTCACTCGCTCAGTCTTTAACCCGAATCGTAGGCTCCACCGATAACCCCGGCCGCAACAAATGGTCTTTATCCTCGTTGCGATCCGTCAGATCGATCCGCACGGGGATCCGCTGTACCACCTTGACATAATTGCCCGTTGCATTTTCCGGCGGAAACAGGCTCAGTACCGAACCCGTCGCGCCGCCGATCTGTGTCACTTTACCGTCGTATTCGCGCCCGTAAGCATCCACATGGATCTTGACCGTCTGTCCGGGCCGCATCAGCTTCAACTGCGTCTCCTTGAAGTTGGCCGTGATCCAGATGTCGTCCAGCGAAACCAGCGTCATCAGATTCTGTCCGACACTTACGTTTTGCATCGCCTCCAGGCTCTTCCTGGTGATGATTCCGTTCGTTGGGGCAACAATTCTGGTGTAGCTAAGATTCAACTTGGACTGGGCCAGCGCCGCACGGGCCTGCTCCACTTGTGCAGCCGCTTGATCTGCCTTGGCTTTCTGAATCTTCAACTGGTCTGGGCCTGTTTGCGCGCTCCTCAACTCTGCCTGCGATTGCACGACCCTGTCGCGCGCGATACGAACTCCATCTTCGGCGGCAATTTCATTCGCTTTGGCGCCCAGCAAGGTTGCCTTGGCCGCGTCGGCGGTAGCCACGGTTGCGTCAAACTGCTGCTTGGAGATCACATCTTTCTCCACCAGAGGCGTGTAGCGCTTCAGGTCCAGCTGAGCCTTGATGTTGTTTGCGTCCGCCTGGGCAACCTGCGCTTGCGCTGCTTCCAGTTGGCGCTGCGACTGTTGCACCGTAGCATCTGACGTGCGCACACCCGAAGAAGCCGACTGCAACGTGCTGCTGGTGTTGACCCCGATCAGCGGAATATTGACCCTGGCCGCCTCATAGTTGGCCTCGGCGCTTTCCAGGCTCGCCTCATCCTGTTGCACGGCCACTTCAAAATCTTTCGGGTCGATTTCAGCAATTAACGTGCCCGCTTGCACGTACTGGTTCTGGTCGACGTTCACCTTGATCACCTGTCCGGCAACCCGGGCGCTCACCTGGATCAGGTGACCGTCCACCTGTGCGTCGTCGGTGTCTTCGTAGTAGGTGGAGTGCCACCAGAACAGCAGGGCGCCCAAAACAAGAACAGCGACCACGCCGATTACGATAAATCGGCGCTGGCCCTTTTTCTTTGGAGAGCTATCCAGATCCTGCTGATCGTTGTCTCCAGCGCGCGGTCCCTCTTCGACGGTACTTGCACGGCCTGACTCTGGACTTTGTTCCGCCACCGTTACTTACCTCCCACGTAATCCTTGTAATTTGTCTGTGCGACGCCCAACGCCCGGGCGAGTGAAAGCTTCGCCGCGTTGTGTTGGTACAGGCTGGAGACATATCGCTCATTCGCCTGGGCCACGGATGTCTGGGCCTGGGATACTGCAAGATTGTCTTCAACGCCCGCCGCGTAGCGCTGTTGCGCCTCGCTCAAAGCTTCGGTCGCCAGTTCTACGTTACTGTGCGAGACGGCGACCTGTTTGGCGGCTGCTTCCATGTCGAGCAGGCTATTGCGAACATCCGCGCTGATCTGCCCGCGCAGGTCGTTCCACTGTGCCCGCTTCTGTTCCAGTTGCGCCTGCGCATCCCGCGCATCGCCGCGTAGCTTGGCTTCTTCAAACAACGGAACAGTGGCGGTGCCGACGGCATCGAACGTTCCGCGCGAATGGCCCAACGTAGGCCCAATAAGGCCATAGTCGGCCGAAGCGCTAACCGTTGGGTAACGCTCGGCGGTGGCCGCGGAGCGTAAGGCCTCGGCGCCTTCCACCAGCTGTTGCAATGCCTGCAGATCTTTCCGTTGGGCCAGCGCCTGCTGTACCGCGGTGTTTGCATCGAGATTGTCGAGTGCCTTAAAGGGCGCCTGATCGGTCAACTCGAAGCTCTGCTCGAGCGGAAGTCCAATGGCTCGCGCTAACGCAATCTTGTCTTTCTCGTACTGGTTCTGCGCCGTGATCAGGGTCTGCTGCTGCGTCTGGTAGTCAACACGTGCGCGCAGCTCATCGAGCAGGGGCGCCGTACCCGCCTGGTGGTTGGCTACCGCCTGATCGAGCGAAACTTTGGACGTGTTTACCTGCGCCTCTGCGCTCTGCACCAGTGACGCGTCGGCGATGCACAACAAATAGGCGTTGCCCACGGTAAGCACCACCAGGTCTTTAGCGTCATCCAGGGAGAGCTTCGACCCGGCAAAATTATGTTTCGATGCCATGTAGCTTTCTAGCGCCGACATGTTGAACAGAGTCCACTGGCCGGAGCCCCGAATATCGGTGTATCCGTAGGGACCAATCACGACCGGGAAAGCAGGAATTTTAAGTCCTAAAGCCTCCAGGTTCGTCTGTTGCGCGGCTTCCTTGGCTGAAGCGTTCAGCACCGGCAGCAGGGCCTGCAGTTGCTGCAGCTGCTGTGCGCCGGCCGCGCTCGAATTCACCCCGGAAAGCACCAGGCCGAGGTTGTATTTGAGCCCCATTTGGATTGCCAGATCGAGTGGCAGAGGGAGCACTCCGGCGACCGGGGCCTGTTGAACGACGCTGCCTTGATAGGTGCCGCTGGTCACCTGCGCCGGCATGGCGGAGGGACCTCCGGATTGTGCGAACACGGTGGCTGGGCCCACAGCTAAGCTCAGGAGCAATGTCAGTGGCTTACGCCCTGGGCCCCACCATTCCCCCGGCAACGATCTCATCCTGCGATCAACCTCGGCACAAACCCGATAGCTTTAAGAAAAAACGAGCGGCACACACTTCGATGCCAAATCTCTTGTGGATTATTCAAAAAGAAGGACCTAGCAGCGATTTTCTGACACTGGTTCGGTGGTCAGAGCAAGGTTTATAGGCCGTATTTGCGGAGCGACCAGCTAGTCAGGCTGTGATGAGGGCGGGTTGAGCACTCATCAGCGAGCTAGCCAGAGAGCAGAGCGCCTGGCGATAGGCCACACCGACCTGGTCTCGGCGCCACGCGTCCGCCCCATTCGCGCCGCTCTGGCGGAGGCTCTCCGCCGTTTGTTCGCCGTCCTGCTCGGCAACCGCGCGCAGCACAAAGATCGCTCGCAGGGCCGGCGCCAAGCGTCCCAGCCATTCGCGCATGCCCGCCCGGCCCGCTCCCGATACCAGCGCGCCTAGCTGCTGCGTAGTTAACCCGGCGGCGCCAAGGTCATCGGTTTCGATGCAGGATGCGTCGGCCGGCTGCGCGTCTGGCACAAGGAATGCTTCAGGGTGCAGCGCTGCCATCCTCTTGACTACCGTGTGAACCAGAAGAGTACGTGCTTCCGTATAGGCAAGCAGCCCCTCAGCGCAGGGATCGGCTTCGACTCTGGCAACACTTTCCTCTACCAGGGATACTGCCTCCTGCTCGTCGCCCAGCATCAGGGCCGCGATCTGAAAAAGCTGTAAAGCCGAGTTCTCGGCCATGAGATGGCTGGCCTCGGGTCCGTGGCCCAAATCCTGCTCGGTCATGCGCTTCTCCTTAGCGAACCTTAAGCGTTCTTAAATGTTGCTACCTTCCATCCTCCCGCAACCCCTCTCCGGGCGTCAAATCGGGCGACGCGGGACCGCGTGAAAAGTTGTTTCTCTGTTAAAAAGGAAGCGAAGTGCTTCTTATGCCGCCCAAAAAACTCCCGTAGATGGCTGCCTTGCAGCGAGCCCGGCATTAAGCGGTGTGAACAAAGTCCCACTCTCAAATGACCTGCAGCAGGGAAGTCTCGGAACGCGGGGTTCGGCTTGAATGGGCACCCAATCTTTCGTTGGGCGAAGCAGCGAGCTTTTTCCGCAAGCCTGTGAAGCGATACCCTTCAGAAACCAAATCTCTGCTGCCGGGCTCTCTGCCCATTCTGTTGTCTTCAACGAAGTGAATCTAGCCGCGATCCGCAAAATCTCGCGCAAAAGATCTCACTTTCATCGCCGGTTCATCTTGCTTCGACTTTAGTAAGGTAGACACAGACAGACGGGTGCAACCGAAGTCTTCCAATATGGACAACGCAAGCAAGGATCCGCGCAGTCTCTTTATCGGCCGCGACAAGTCGTGGCTAAGTTTCAACCGGCGTGTTCTTGAAGAAGCGCAGGATCCGGACAATCCGCTCCTGGAACGGGTCAAGTTTCTGGCCATCACCGCCAGCAATCTGGATGAGTTCGTCGAGATCCGCGTGGCCGGCATCATGCAGCGCATCGAAGATGGGTACAGCGAGCCCGGGTTTGACGGGCTCACGCCTCGCGAAACTCTGGACCTCGTGGTAGACGACCTGCACGCATTCGTGCGCGACCAGTATCGCTGCTGGACAGAAGACCTTCGTCCCGCGCTTTATCAGAACGGAATCCACGTATTGGAGTGGAATAAAGTCGACGACGTAGCCCGCGCCCACGCGCTCGACTACTATCAGCGCGAAGTCGACCCGCTGCTGACGCCGATCACGATCGATCCTGCCCACCCTTTCCCTCGGGTCTTGAATAAGGCTTTGTGCCTGGCTTTGCTGCTGCGCCGTAAGCGCAAGGGTGCTCCGGGACCTCTGCTCGGCGTGCTTACCGTTCCCCGCGCGCTGCCGCGCCTGGTGCCTGTTCCATCCAGCTCGGGAACCCACGATTTTGTCTTCCTGCATGACCTGATCGAGCACAACGCGGCCGGTATGTACCGCGGCTACGAAATTCTTTCGACCGCCGCCTTTCGCGTAACCCGCAACAGCAACCTGTACTTTCAGGAAGAAGAATCGCGCAGCTTGCTGGACAGCGTGCGCTCGGAGCTGCACAACCGCCGTAAGGGAGACGCCGTTCGCCTGGAAATCGAGGAAGGCGCGGATGTGGAAGTAGTCGACCGGCTGCGCGTGAACTTCGAACTCGAAGACTCGCAGGTTTTTCCCACCAACGGCCCCGTCAACCTGTCGCGCCTGATGAGCCTGTATAGCGACACGCCGCGCCCCGATCTGAAATTTTCCAGCTTTTCGCCGCGGGAGCTGCGCCTGAACCGCCGCTCGGAAGACCTATTCGACGAGCTTCGTCATCACGACATTCTGCTGCATCACCCCTTCGATTCCTACGACGCTGTTGTCAATTTCGTTCAGTTGGGCTCACAGGACCCACGCGTCGTATCCATGAAACAGACGCTCTACCGCACCAGTTCCGACTCGCCCATGTTTCACGCGCTGACCGAAGCTGCCCTCACCAAAGAGGTGACGGTCGTGGTTGAGCTGATGGCACGCTTCGATGAGGCTTCGAACATTCGATGGGCCCGCGACCTCGAGGATGCCGGTGTGCAGGTATTCCACGGCATTGTCGGTCTCAAAACACACTGCAAGCTGGCCATGCTCATACGCCACGATCCCGACGGCGTAACCCGGCGCTACGCGCACCTTGGCACGGGCAACTACAACCCGAACACCGCGCGGTTCTACACCGACATCAGCCTGCTGACGGCCGACCCGGAGATCACCGCCAGTGTGCATAGCGTATTCAATTACCTCACCGCGCACTCCGAGTCAGACGACTACGCTCCCTTGCTGGTCGCGCCCCTTACGCTCGCGGAAAGCTTCATCCGCATGATCCAGCGCGAAACGGAACACGCCGCCGCCGGCCGCCCCGCGCACATCATCGCGAAAATGAATTCCTTGCTGGAGCAGAAAGTCATCGAGTCGCTCTACGAAGCCTCGAAGGCCGGAGTGCAAATCGACCTGATCGTGCGTGGCATCAGCTCCATTCGTCCCGGCATTCCCGGGGTCAGTGAGAATATTCGCGTGCGCTCCGTGGTCGGAAGGTTTCTTGAGCACAGCCGCATCTTTTACTTCGCCAACGGCGGCGAAGATGAAATTTACTGTGGCAGCGCTGACTGGATGCCGCGCAACCTCTTTGAGCGTTGCGAGGTCGTGTTTCCCATCCGGGACGCGCAGCTTCGCCATCGCATTCGCTATGAAATTCTCGCCGCTTACCTGGCCGATACGACAAGGTCACGCATGGAGACTGCCGACGGCGGCTATCCGCACGTGCGCGCAGTCAACGGCAAGCGGTTCAGTGCTCAGGATTTCTTTATTCGCGTGGCCGAAGGGCGGGACAGCGCGGACAACATTCCAGAACCCGTCTCGGAGCCACAGGATGACCCGGAGCATGAGCCGGAAACGGTTGGAGCCGCTGAATCGCACGCCCACCTAAAGCCACCCAGGCGCAAACCGAAGAAGCAAGCCGTTCAGGCGCCGCAGTAAACTGAATCTTGGCTCAGCGCTTCTACAATCTGGCGGAGTGGTGGCACCTGCTGAGCCTGGATGCGCCTACGGTGGCTGCCCTGTGGTCTTGGTTTTTTGCCCGAGCCATGCACCGGCCTCTGCCTTTCTACGCACCCATCCTGCTCGCTCTTGGTACCTGGCTGTTGTACGTGGCTGACCGCATCCTCGATGGACTGCGCCAACCTCAGGGCGAGCTGCTGCGCGAACGGCATCACTTCCACACGCGCCATCGAAACGCTTTTCTGCTGGCGGCCTCATGCATCGCTTTGCTGCTGGCCTGGTTCGTACTGACCCGCATGCGCGCCGAGGCGTTTCGCGAGGATTCATGGATCGGGATCTTTGCGGCGATGTACCTTTTCGCCGTCCATCGCAAGCGCAACGGCGGCGGCCATCCTCTACCCAAGGAGATTGCCGTGGCCATTCTGTTTGCCGCTGCCACCGCCGTACCCGCATGGTCTCGCCTGGGGATAGGCCGGGAGCAGCTCGCGCCCGCTGTCGTCTTCTTCGCCTCCCTTTGCTGGATCAATTGTGTGGGCATCGAAAAGTGGGAGGCTGTGGGTCCTTCGGGGGAGCAGGGTAGAGCTCACCCCACGACTCGCTGGGCCGGCCTTCATCTGCGCTCTATCGTAACCATCATTGCGCTGTTCTCGCTGAGCGCGGCTGTTCTGGCGCCTTCGCGCGGGTTGATGGCTGTTTACTTAGCCGCCCTGTTCAGCAGCGGGCTGCTGTTTATGTTGGACGCCCGCAGCGCCAGCATGGCTCCGCTGCACCTGCGCATCGCCGCAGATGCGGCGTTGCTTACGCCCCTGGCCTTCTTTCCCCTGGCACGGTGATGGCCGCCAACTTCGACCCGCTCGCCCGATCCTATCGATGGCTGGAATATCTGAGCTTTGGCCCCTGGCTTGCGTGTTGCCGCAACACGCAACTCACGCATCTGGAGGCGCAGGGCACGCTCTCCGTCGGCAGCCTTGAAACAAGCAATGAAGAAAGCGATGGCGAAAATTCCGCCCATGCCCTCGTGCTCGGCGATGGCGACGGACGCTTCCTGGCGTCCTTGTTGTTGGTCAACCTCACGCTAACCGCGGATGTTGTCGACTCCAGCCGGCGCATGCTCGATATCCTCGATCGCCGCATTCGCCTTCTTGGGCCGCAAGCCCACCAGCGCATCCGCCTCCATCATGCCGACGCACTCTCGTGGAACATGACTGGATGCTATGACCTCATCGTGACCCACTTCTTTCTCGATTGTTTCTTTCCGGAAGAATTGGAACGACTCTTCGACCGTGTGCTCGCTCACGCGTCGCCCAACGCGCAATGGGTCATCTCGGAGTTCGCCATTCCGCAAAGCGCCTTGGCGAAGCCGATTGCCGGCACGATCGTCAGCTTTCTTTATCGAGCCTTCGGATGGCTCACCGGACTCAAGGTCCGCGCTTTACCGGATTACGCAACCGTTCTACGCCGCCTTGGTCTGGTGCTCAGTCAGGAACGTCAATACCTGGCCGGACTTCTCTGTTCCCAACTCTGGAAGCGCAACCCTAAAAGCGCAGGACTAAAAGCGCAGAACAGTCGAGATGAACACTCCGCCCTCAAAATGAACTAGAATGCCGCATGATCTGCCTGCAACCGCGCTTGCTGCCACTGCTTCCTGCTGTGCTCGGATATGTACTCGTCTCCTCAGCAGCGGGGCAGGTGACGGCAGTGAATTCTCCTTCCGGCCTGCCGCTCTCACAGCGAGTCACCGCCTACTCGATCGACGCGCACTTCCATGCAGACGCCAAAACGCTGGATGCGACCGAGATTCTTGAATATCGCAATCCCTCCGCTCAGCCGGTTTCCACCATCCCGTTTCACCTTTACCTCAACGCGTTTCGTCCTCAATCGACGTTTTCTCAGGAGTCGCATCAAGAGGCCAGCGACTTCTCCTATGGCAAGGGAGAAGAAGGCGGGATCGAGATCACGAGCATCTCAGCCGAGGGCTACGGAGACCTCTCGCAAGCGATGCATTTCATCGCGCCCGACGACGGCAACCAGGATGACCATACAGTCATGGAGGTCGCACTCCCGAAGCCTCTTTTGTCCGGCGAGGTGATTCGGTTTCAACTGAGCTTTCATGACAAGTTTCCGCTCGCCATCGCCAGAAACGGATACAAGCGAGACTTCATCATGGGCGCCCAGTGGTTCCCCAAGGTAGGTGTCTTGCGGAACGGCGCGTGGAACTGTCATCAGTACCACGCCAGCACCGAGTTCTTCGCCGACTTCGGCACGTATGACGTGGCTCTGACGCTGCCCCAAAGGTTCAGCGTAGGCGCCACCGGTATCCAGACCGGCGAAGTACGCAATGCCGACGGCACCAAGACGGTCACCTTCCGCGGCGAAGACATCCATGACTTCGCCTGGGCAGCCTCACCGCACTTTCAGGCTGCTGACGATGTCTACGTCAACAGCCTGGGAACGGTGAAGATACACGCCCTCATTCTCGCCTCTCATGCGAACCTGCGCGCCCGCTATATCGAAAGCCTGAAAAAGAGCCTGCAGAAATACGATGAGTGGCTCGGCCCCTATCCGTACAAGCAGATCACTTTGATCGATCCCGAGCCAGGCGCGCCGATAAGCGGTATGGAATACCCGACCCTCATCACCGGCGGCGCCGATTGGTGGGAACCGTCGTGGTCTCATTATGGGCTGGAGACGACCGTCGTTCACGAGTTCGGGCACCAGTATTGGTATGGCATGGTCGCCACCAATGAATTTGAAGAACCGTGGCTTGACGAGGGCATCAACAGTTACACCGAAGCCAAGGTGATGGGTTCGATCTTCGGCAAAAATACTTCAGAGATCAATGCCCGGACGGTGCATGGAAGCGATGCTGACTCTATGCGGATTTTCTACGTATCGCACCCGGACAAAGACCCAATCGTACGGCTGGGTTGGAAGTTTGCCAATGACGCGAGTTACGGTTCCATTGTCTACGGCAAAACCGCCACCGTACTGAACACGCTCGAAGGCGTCCTTGGAGAAGAAACGCTTCGCCAGGCTTTGCGCGTCTACTTCACGCGCTATCGTTTTGCCCATCCCAGCGGGGCAGATTTCCTGCATGTCGTCGCCGAGGTTTCTGGTCGCGGTGACCTGGAACCTTACTTTGACCAGGCGATTGAGGACACGGGAGAGTTGGACTACGCGGTCGACTCGCTGACCACCGGTCCCATGCAGTGGTGGAAGGGTGAGAACGCGGGCGGGTCGTACCATACCGATGTCGTGGTCCGCCGCAAGGGCACTTTTCTCTTCCCGGTGAAAGTGGAGGTAGGCTTTGCCGACGGCTCCAAGGAACAAACGACGTGGGACGGTCAGGACCGCTGGGCACGTTTCTCCTGGGACAAACCCTCGCGTGCGACGTATGCTCAGGTCGACCCTGAGGGCGTCGTGCCGCTCGATCTCAATTCCTTCAATAATAGTTACACCCTGCGAGCGGATAGCACGGCCCGGCTCAAGCTAACGAACTATTGGGTGGTAGCGCAGCAACTACTGGCGCAATGGTTGTCTTTTCTGGTCTGAAATGAGCCTTGTCTGAAACGATCTCCCCGTAGACAGTTGGACATATAAATCAGTGAACGAAAATAATTCAATCGAAGAATCCATGGAGTTGTCCGGCCCGGCGAGGCGACCGATACCCAATCTCCTCGTGCAGGGGTTTCGCATCGCGCTGCGCAACTGGCCTTTCGTTCTCTGGGCCTACGCCATCAACCTGGTTTTTGGCTTGCTTGCCGCCATACCTGTCGCGGCTGGCCTCGCTCCTTTTCTCGACCACAGCCTCGCTGCGCAAAAAATAGCCGGCGCCATCAACCTGACCTCGCTCACCGAGTTGGGGTTGCATCTCGGCGCCACGAGCTTGCTTCCGATCGCCATAGGCATCAGCAGCTGGCTGAATCTTCTCCAGATCCTGTTGCTTTTTATCCTTTTCGCCGGCACGGTGTTCGCCTACGTTGCTGCGGAACCGCCACAACTCTCGGTGCTGATGCGCGGCGGCGTGGCCTATTTCTGGCGCTTTGTGCGCGCTGCGATCATGGCGGGGGGCGCTTCCGCCGTCATCCTGGGAGCGTTGGCCGAGCTGCGTATGGCCCTGTTGTCCCGCGCCGATGCCGTATACATCGAGCGCACGATGTTTCTGTACACCGCCGTCAGCGCCCTCGTCCTTGTGTTCGTTGGCTTGTTTCTGCGCCTCTGGTGGGACCTGGTCGAGGTCTACATCGTACGCAATGTGATGGATGGCGAGCGGTGCGTGCGTCATGCTTTACTGCCGGCGCTCAGGCTGCTCTTTCGTTATTTCTTCCGCACGTTTGGCAGCTTCCTTCTGGCAGGTCTGGTAGGTCTGGCAGGGCTGGCGCTTCCGCTCTTCCTCTGGAAAGACCTTGTTCCTCCGCACCAGGTCTGGCTGGCCTTTCTTTTGGCCCAGGCCGGTCTGTTTCTCCTGCTGGCTAGCCGTTTCTGGCAACGCGGCATTGAGGCAGCCCTGGTCATTGCGGCAGATCCCCCAGCGGTCACTGAGGAAGAGGTCGAGGCCGTTGAAGTGGACGAAGTAAACGGCGTGGCCGAGGCCTCCGAGGCTCCCGTGACCGTGTTGGCGCCAGTGGCAACCACGCCTGAACTTACACTTCGTGACCTGGTGTTAAAGCTGCAGACGGCCCCTCTGGCTCCTCCTGAAGCGCTCCCCCTTCCGCCAACCCTTTCACCCGATCCGGATAAAACCCAGGAGCCAATGGTCTCGCTCCTCGACAGGCATGCTGCGAAGTTCCCCCTGGGGGGCGTCGAACCGGAGCAGTTGCCAGGCAACGCCGCCGACAAGCCAAAACCGACAGTAGCCCCCGAAACTGCGAACGAGAACGCGAAGCCTACCGAAGCAAATAAGCCTTAGTCGTCCGGCCGCCCTTCCGACTGCTGCGGCGAGGCTGTGCTGTGCGGTGGTCGGCAGGACAACCAACCGGCAGGTGCCCCGTCCTTGACGGTGCTTTTCCGGCAAGAGTGGGGTAGCCATTAATCTCAACGCTACAAATCTCAACAACAAGGTTGTGGTCTCCCACCCTTCGAAGAAAAAGCGAAGGATGGGGCGCCCGCAGGTTTGTCGCACTCCCCGGCCAGACGATCAACCCATCGACCCATAGATCGATCTACAGCGTGTTCTCATGGCTCTCGGGAATTGTTACAATTGGATGAATCGGTTGGCTTTGCTATGCACTTCGCTTGCCGGTCAGAAAAGAAGTTCCAATCCAATGAACCTTTACATTCTTCGTCACGCGAGTGCGGGTGTGCGCCGCGCAGACCCGGTCATCGACGTTAAGCGACCCCTCGACAAGGAAGGCAAGGAGCAATGCCTTCTCGTTGGGAAATATCTGAATGCGCTTCGCGTGCAGTTTGACCTGATTCTTTCGAGCCCTCTCAAGCGGGCATTGCAAACGGCATCGCTGGTCGGTACTGAGGTGGCTTACGACAGCAAGATTCAGATCGTCGACGCCGCTTCCCCTGCCGGAACCGTCGCCCAGTTCAACGCCCTCGTGAGCTCTCTCTCCGCTTATGAGAATGTCTTGCTGGTTGGGCACAACCCCAACCTACCCCAGTTTGTCGGTTCGCTCATTTGTCTGCCTCGCCCAGCGAGCATCAGGATGCGCAAAGGGGCGATCGCGCGCGTCGACTGCACCCACCGGCCAGGGCAACTCGTCTCTCTGGTAGACGCGCGGGTTCTGCGCCAGATCTACGCAAGTGTCACAAAGAGTTCGCGGCGAAACACTTCGAGGAAATAATCCGCTTCCTTGCGCAGCGACCAAAGTTCCAACTCGGCCCCGGTGCGGCCCGGGCTTAACTCCATCAACACCCGTTTGGGATAGACGCGCAGCGTCACTTTGAGTACGTCACTGGCACGATCCTGGTTCAGGGCGACCGCCAGCCGCAGCAGCACCACGGCGCGGTGCACATGCGTCGCTTCTTCCGGTGGAAGGGCTCGCATCGCACGATCGCCCGGCACAGGGCGAGACTTACCCAGATAGCGCGCAATGGCGGATACGGTCGCTCGCTGCAGCGGGGTGAACCCGAACAGCTCCGAGTAGGCGATGATGTACTGGGCGTGGCGATGATGTCCCTGGTAGTTCATGAACTTGCCCACATCGCGCATCATGGCTGCAGCTTCGAGCCACGCCCCATATTCCGCGGGCAATTCGTGTACGGCCTGCAAATCGCGGAACAGTTGCAGTGCGTGCTGGCGAACCGGATCGGCCTGCCGGGGATCGACTCCATAGCGCTTGCAGGTGGCGAGCACGCCTTGCCAACGTTCCCGTTCGAACTGCTGATGGGCAGTTGTCTTGGCGTCCTGCTCGGCCAGCATCTGGTTGAGGATGCCGTCGCGTAAGCCGAGTTCGGAGTAGACGATTCCAGGCAGCGCGAAGCGCTCCAACAGTTCGGCGAAAACATGGGCCCCGGCAACGACGATTTCCGTTCGCCGCGGCCCGATGCCCGGAATACTGCTGCGCTGGTCACTGTTTAGTTTGGTCAACCGGGTCGTCAGGCGGCGGATGTCGCGCGTCTCCGTCAGTGGCTTGACGCGCTGTGCGCGGCCGTTGCCCCCCGGCTTGTTCTTGCGAAGAGCCTGGCTGGCCTGGGTCAGCGCCGCCGCCGTTCCTGAGGTGGCGATGACGAGCGAGACGCGCATGGCCCCAAAACGCCGCTCTGCCTTGCGCAGCTCGCGGGCAATGAACTGTTTCAGGCGTGCCAGATCCTCTTCCGACGGAGGATCGTTCGGCAGAAATTCCTTGGTGAGCCGCACGGCGCCCAGTGGCAGGCTCACGGTCTCCTGAATGCGCTTCCGTTCGGACAGGGTGATCTCGCAACTACCGCCGCCCACATCGATCAGCAGACATCTGCCCTGGGTGCCGGCTTCTCCCATCACGCCGTGATGAATCAAGCGCGCCTCTTCCAGGCCAGAAATGACTTCTACCTCCCACCCTGTCTCGGACTTCACCCAGGCGATGAAAGCCTGCCCATTGCGCGCGTCACGCAAGGCGGAGGTCGCGACGGCTCGCACCTGGTCGGCTCCATGCAGCTTGACCGCCCGATAAAAGCGCTTCAGTGCCGTCAAGGTGCTGGCCATGGCTTCAGGAGAGACCATGCCACTTTCAAACACACTCGCTCCCAATCGCGTGACCTCGCGATCCTCGTGGAGCACTTTGAGCTGGTGTTTCAGGACTCGCGCGATCTTCAGTCGGCAGGAGTTGGAACCAATATCAATCGCGGCGTAGGTTTGCATTGGGAAAGTTTTTCCGGGTACGAAGATGACGCTGTCTGCAATGCACGATACAACACTTCGTCCTACATTATCTTTGCTGGCCGCACGGGGCTTAGAGCAGAACCAGCATAGGTATACCCGGTTGACATCGGGGAAGTTGGATTTTTCTTGATGAAAAATCCAGTCAAGCGTTCTTGCCGCTGGGTACAGTTGTGCTGGTTCTGCTCTAGAAGCTGGAAGCCTCGCGGTTGTTGTGAATAAAGAGGGCAGTGGCCGGCCCGACTCGTTTCCGGCCACGGTGGGCGATCCATTCGCCCAGAAGCTGGCTGCGCACCGATTCCGTAGTCTTGATGGCGGCGGCAAAATGGCGTTCTACTTCGCGCCGAAACGCTGAGGTGAGCTCGGGCGCATCGTCGGCCAGCGCGGTGGAGGCTTCTTGCGCCAGGCATAGCCAGTCGTGCCACTCCCCGATCGCGTCCTGGATGCGCTTGAGCGCCTTGCCCACTCGCGTGCGTTTGGGATCGCTGACGCCCGATTCGGCGACATAGCGGGCCTTCTTGATCGCTTTGCGAAAATCGTGCAGGTTTTCCGCGTGGAGCAAGGGCATCGCATCCGCCGCACGCACGAAGTCCTCGAGCGCGATCGCATCCGCAGGTCGCGGAGTCTTTTGTGCGCTGAGCGCCACTTGATCCAGCGCCGCGAAAAAGTCTTTGCGAAGTTCTGGCAGTGCCTGCCCACGCTTTGCAATCTGCTTCTGCATTGGGTGGGCGAGATGCGCGCGCGTCTTCTTCAGCCATTCGTCGACCCTGGCTGCCTGGGTCTCGAGAACGTTTCGCTCGTCGCCCGCTGGCTGCGCGCCTAGCCAGCTCTCGAGCAGTTTGAGGTGGACATCCAGATCACGCACCGGACCGGCAGCCCGGCGAATTTGCTTGAGAGGCCGAAGCCATGCGCGGGCGGGCTGGCTCAGGGTGGCTGCCCCGGGCCCGGCTTCGCGAACCATCGCTTCCAGGGTGGCTTGCAGTCTGCGTGAGCCGGTTCGGGAGCGGTGCACCGCCTCGGGAGCAGCATCTTCAACGCATCGGGCAACGGAGGCTTCGACGCTATCCGCGATTGCGTCGAGCGGAGTTCGGAGAGTTCGGGGCCGAGCCCGAGCCTCTTGTCCGGTGGGGTGGCTGGTATCCTGCTCTTTACCTATTGCCCGTTTAGGAACCATGTCGAATCATTTCGCTCTTTCTCTCGATGCGCCCACCGGGAATACCTTTCGCCTTTCGCCCATGCGGGCCTGGACGCTCTTGCTGCTGGTATTCGCCGCGGTGCATTTTGCGGCGCTATTCGCGCCCCCGTTGCTGGATGACGCCGACGCCAACCATGCCAACGCCGCCCAGCACATGGCGCGCAGCGGCGACTACGTCACCCTGAAAATCAATGGCATCCGCTACCTTGAAAAGCCGCCTCTGCCGTATTGGCTGGTCGCTGCCGCTTATCACCTCTTCGGCTACAACGTATTCGCTACGCATCTGCCGCTGACGCTTGGGGTCCTCTGCCTCGCTGTTCTCGCCTGGTTCTGGGCTCGCCGGGCTTATGGCGATCGTGCTGCGTTCTACGCCGCCCTCAGTATTCTCACCAGTGTGGGCGTCTTTCTGTTCACCCGCATTTTCATTCCTGAAGTGCTGCTCACCGTGCTCATCGGCTTCGCCCTCTACCAGTTTCTCATTGGCCTCGAAGACGACCAGCCATCGCGGTTCTACCTGACCTGGGCTTCGCTGGCTCTGGCGATGCTGGCTAAGGGCCTGGTGGCTCCGGTATTTTTCTTCTTTGCCGCAGCGCCTTATCTGGTGCTGACCGGCGATTGGCGCCGTTGGCGTCAGTTCCGCCTGCCTACAGGCATTCTGCTCTTTCTGGCGATTGCGGCGCCATGGCATATTCTCGCCGGGCTCCGCAATCCCGGTGCAGGTCATCCTCTGGGCAATATTCCCGCTCCGGGAAATGTGCACGGATTTTTCTATTTCTACTTCATCAATGAGCAGGTCCTTCGCTTTCTTGGCAAGCGCTACCCGATTGACTACAACAAGCTTCCGTTTCTTCTGTACTGGAGCCTGCATCTGGTGTGGCTGTTCCCATGGAGTTTCTTCCTGCCGGTGGTCGTACGCCGTGGCTGGAAGAACCGAACCCAATGGCGCAGTGGTCTTCGACCGGCTCTCTACTCCGTGGCTGAGCGATCGTCCCTGTTTCGCACCCGAACCACATGGCTGCTCGGTCTCTATGGGGCAATCATCCTGGTGTTCTTCTCCCTCTCGACCAATCAGGAGTACTACACCTATCCCGCCTATTTTCCGCTCCTGATGCTGACTGCTGGAGCGCTGGCGAGCGAAGAAGAGGAGCCCACTTCAGTGACTGGGCGCCCGGCTGGGTCAATGACCCGTTGGCTCATCGGAGCCCACGTCATACTTGCGGTGATCGGGGTCGCCTCCGCCTCCGCTCTTGGCTACGGCCTGTGGACCTCGCGGGGCATCGCCGGCGGCAGCGATATTGGAGCCCTGCTGGCGCACCGGGATGTTGCCGGCTACACCCTTTCCATGTCGCACTTGTTCGATCTCACCGGGCCTTCATTTGCCGCGCTCCGCTTGCCCGCGGGTCTTGCCGCGGCCGGTCTGCTGCTCGGTCCGATCATCGCTTTGATCTTGCGCCGGCAGCGGCATCACTTGGAAGCTACGGTAAGCGTGGCGTTTACGGCGGCGGTCTTTTTGATCGCCGCACATATTGCCCTGGTGCGCTTTGAGCCCATGCTCTCGTCCCATGCCATGGCCGAGACCATCAACCACATCGCCCCGCGGGGAACCGATGCCACGCTCATCCTCTATGGCGACGTAGCCGATGGTTCTTCGCTTCTCTTCTATACCGAGCGGCAGGCCCTGCTGGTCAATGGCACAGTGACCGGCATGTTGTGGGGTTCGAACTATCCGGATGCTCCCCGGGTGTTCATCAGCGATTCGGACTTGCTCAGATTGTGGGGAACTGGCCCGAGAAAATTCCTTTTCGTGCCGGGAGACAAAAGGGAACGTGTCGACAAACTGCTCGGCACACACGCCCGTCTGTTGCAGGAGCTATCGGATAAAGCGCTCTTTACCGATCGGCCGCTCTAGATCGCATTTCTCACCAGCAGGGAGGAGACGAGCGACGAGGATGCTCGCTGCGGCGAGGATGCTCGCTGCGGCGAGGATGTGTTGTGCGGTGGTTGGCAGCACAACAGACCTGCGGGTGCCCCATGTATGACAGCCTGCACTCCTGTCAAGGGAGAAAGGCACAGAATCTCCCGTTGTGATCGGTGCGGGGTCAAGGGCGCCGTACTTAGGCGTTCATCTTGACCCTTGACCCCCGCTCCGATCACTCCCGACCATTGAGCTTGGTTCGAATCGCGGACGTACTTTCCGAGATTCGAACCATAATTGGAAAACCGTCCTTCATTGCTAAACGACCCGAGCTCGCACGTTGATTCAATCACCTTCGATAGAACCATCAGGTTCCATCAGCCATGTATTCGGTCCGGTACTGCACCATGATTTCCTGTTCAAACTCTTTCCTCGCAGAAAGAGTCGAGGCGTCCAATCATTCGACCGGTCTCTTGCTGAGACCAATGGGGCACTCGGACTGCCTCGCATGTGAACCGCGCTCCCTGACGTGCTGATAATCTTGCCCGGAGCGCAACATCCAATACAACCTAACTGCCAGCTTGTGCGCGATGGCCACCTTCGCCACGCCATGATGCTTCTCCATCGACAGGCGCACATACTGCCGATGCCAGCTCGCGTCGTACCTCTGCGCGGTGCTCGCCGCCTCCACCAGCAACCAGCGCAGCAGCGTGTTGCCCTGCTTGGAGATGTGTCCCAGACGGCGCTTGTCGGAGCTGGAATCCTCAGACGGAATCAGCCCCAGATAACTGCCCACCTGCTTGCCGCGCGGAAACCTCTGCCAGTTGCCGATCGTCAGCACGTAGGCCAGTGAAACCACCGGACCCACGCCCGGATGCGTCATCAGCAGACAAGCCTCGGCGTTGGAGGCCGCAGCCTGGCTTACCGCCTTGTTCAAGGGCGCAATCCGTTCCTCAACCCGGTCCAGCAGAGCCAGCAGATCCTTGCGCCGCTCGCCATACCAGCCCGGCAGCGGTAAGGCTTCAATGGCCTGGCGGCGTTTTCCGCTCCATCGGCCTGGAATGATCAGCCCTTCGTTCTTGGCCATCCCGTCCAACTGGTTGGTCACCCGCGTGCGCAACCTGACCAGGCGGCAGCGATGCAACAGCAGTTGCCGCAGCTGTTCGTTCTCTGCCGGCGGCTGCCAGATGGCAGGGAAACGATCCTCCATCAACAAACGCAGAATATGCTCCGCATCCCGCTTGTCGGTCTTCTGCCGGCGCGGGTTCGAGGCGCGAATCTGGGTCGCATCTCCCACTAGAAGTTCATAGCCCAGCTCACTCATCAAGCGTCGAAACCAGCCATAGCTCCCGGTGGCCTCGATGCCAACTCGCATCCTGGTGCCGCACAGCGAGCGGTAGTACTTTACCGCCTCCGCCGTGTGCATCAAGCGCCGCTGCCCACACTCTCCTGTTTCCTCAAGCAAATAGGAGATTCTGTTGAAACCGCGGATGAAAATCACAGCCTATAATCATCATGCTCGGCTCCTTTCCTCCCGAGCTTCCGGTCGTTAGCAGCAACCAGTCTACTCAGGTCGAAGGAGCCGACGCTGTCATGCAATCATCCTTGACGGCGCTTTTCCGGCAAGGGTGCCCCAGCCACAAATCTCAACGCACACTGTCGTGGTAACCCACCCTTCGCAAAAAAGCGAAGGATGGGGCACCCGCAGATTTTTTGCACTGTCGGTCAAGCGATATCGAGCCGCGTTTCTCTATCGTTCTCAACCGTGATGAGAAATGCAGGCTAGTTCGCATCAGGCCGTGAGAACGGCCTCAGATTTGCGCTCTTCCGGCCCGGCGTCGTTGCGCATGAAGCCATCCGGCAACAAGTTGTACACCTGGTCGCGCCACCGGACCCGATTGCTTACGTAGCTGGCGATCCAAAACATAAATCCCAGAAAGTCGCGTAGCGGATACAGCAGCGCAATGCGCACGAGCCGAGGTTCTTTTACCACTTGATCGCCCACGACCGCGGCGAGCGTCACGCGCGATACCCAAGTCCAGAACAACAGCAGGGCGCCCAACCATGGACGATGGAGACCCACTGCCGAAGCAGCCGCCAAAAGGCCGTAAGGCATGCTGAACGTGAGCGCACTGCCCAAATGACCTTTGGGACGCGAAAAGCGAGTGCTCTTCATCCAACGGATCTGGTGCAGCATGGAGGAGCTGAAAGAGTGATTCAGCACATGGTGGTCAATGATGTGGGTAGACAGGACTACCTGGTGGCCGTTGGCAGCGACCATGTTCCCCAGGATGAAGTCATCGGCATGGTACGGCCCAAGAACGCGGAAACCTCCGAGTTCATCGAGGCAGCTTCGCCGCACAACCATGGTCGGCCCGAGAGCGAACTTCATGCCTTCAAGCATCTCCGCAACCAGCACGCCCGAGGTCATCTCGAACGACATGCCAACGGCCTCAAGATTCGACCACAGGTTGGTGCCGACGCCGCGATAGAGGCAGGTCACCAGCCCAACCTGTTCGTTTGCAAAGGGCGCCATGATCTCACGCAGATAATCCGGAGCCACCGAAACGTCGCTGTCGCTGACGACCAAAAACTTATGTAGCGCGACGCTCTGCATCCGCTCAAGCGACCACACCTTGGCATTTGCATACTGCGCCTGTCCGCTGCTGAGGAACTGCGTAGGAATCGCGGGATAGCCTGCTGCTACCTGACGAGCGATCTCGAGCCCAGGATCCTGCTCACTACGGGCGCAGAAAATGATTTCGAAATTGGGATAGTTCTGTTCGAAGAAACTCCGCAGGTGAGCGGCAAGATCGGGCTCTGATCCGTGTAGCGGCTTAAGCAGGCTGACGGGCGGCGCGAAGGGGGCCGGATGCAGCCTGCGGCGCCGCGCAGCCAGACGCAGACTACCCGCGACCACCAGCACGGCATACATGGTGGAGGTCAAGATGCCGACGACACTGAGTACAAGCAGAAAGGTCATCATGCTTCATCATCATGCTTCAATGGAACGCTGGCCCCAGGGAGCGAGCCCCAACGGATGGGCCAGGTTGCATTGCAACGAACCGGCCCCCTTTAGACTACACTTTGGCCGCAAAAAGCTTCTGAAAAGTAAAAAGATCTGAATCCCAGGCTTGAACGGGCCCCCAGTCGCACTTTTAGGGTTTCCTAGCGCTTACGACTTGTCACCGGGGGAACGACCACCGGCCTGCGGAGCGTCACCAGGGCGCCTTCACTGGCCGGTGTGCCCGGGTGCATGTTGCTCAGCATCTCGGTGCGAACATAGTCGACGAAGTTCTGCATCTGGCGGTTCATCTCTTCCATGCGCTCGCGCATCTGCAGGATGATGGCAATGCCGGCGATGTTTACGCCCAGGTCACGCGCCAGATTGAGGATGAATTCCAGCCGTTCCAGATCCTCGTCCGTGTACAGACGGGTGTTGCCCACCGTGCGTGAGGGTTGCAAAAGTCCTTCGCGCTCGTAGAGCCGGAGCGTCTGCGGATGGATCTCGTACATCTCGGCAACCGCCGAGATCATGTAAGCGCCTTTCGATTTACGCTTAGTCGACATATTCGTTCTCGTGCCTCGGCAAGGGAGTCTGTTTACACCTCTGCGAAGGTCGCCTCTCTCGGGTCTTCCGGATTCAGCTTGGCAAACTCACGCAAGATCTCTTTCGACCGCTCGTCCCGCAGCGGTGGCACCACCATCTCGATGGTGACGATCTGGTCGCCGCGAACCCCTTCGTGGGTCGCCGAGGGCACTCCCTTACCGCGCATGCGCAACTTTTGTCCGCTCTGCGTTCCAGGAGGAATCTTCAACTGTGCGCGGCCGTCGACCGTAGGCACTTCAACCTTTGCACCGAGTGCGGCTTCCGGTACGGTGACCGGGATAACGACATGGATGTCGTCGCCCGACCTTGTGAATACCGGGTGGCTCTCGAGCTTGATGATCAGGTAGAGATCGCCTGCCGCACCACCGTTCACGCCGGCGTTGCCTTTACCCGCCAAGCGAATTCGCTGGCCATCACGCGTTCCGGCCTTGATACGGACTTCGACTGTTTCGGTACGGGAGACCGTGCCCTCGCCATGACAGTTGGCGCATTCATGATCCAGCTTCCCGGTTCCACCGCAGCGGGGACAGCCGATCTGGAATTTCATGCGGCCGCCCATCTGGGTAACCTGGCCGGTACCCTGGCATTCCGGACAGGCGCCGCCACCGCCAGAAACAGGCTTGCCTTTGCAGGCAGGGCAGACTTCCTGGCGAACCACCTGCACGCGGATCGAGCCTCCACGGATGGCGGTCCAGAAATCAACCTTTGCCTGGTACTCGAGGTCCGTGCCCGGCTGGGGCCCTTGTTGCTTTTGCCCCTGCGAAAATACGCCGGAGAAAATATCCCGGAAGTTTCCCCAGCTCGAACCCGCGCCGCCCGCGCCAGGTCCCCGTTCGCCGGGCCGGGTGGTTGCGTAGTCAGAAAAATCGAAGCCGCCAAAATCAATCGGTACGCCACGGCCGCCGCCTGGCTGCCGCGCTCCGCCGGAGGGCGCTCCCCCGGCCCCGAAGGCCATAGCCGCCATAGCCACCTTGAGCGGCAGCCTCGGCGGTGGCGGGATCGATCTGGTCGGTGTAATAGCCGAGCGCGTCATAGACCCGGCGTTTCTTCTCGTCGCTCAGAACATCGTTGGCTTCGGAGATGGCCTTGAAACGCTCCTCGGCCTTCTTGTCTCCCGGATTCACATCGGGATGGTGCTTACGGGCAAGTTTGCGGAACGCCTTGCGGATTTCGTCCGCATTCGCCGTCTTCTTGATACCCAATAAGCCGTAATAATCTTTGGTCGGTGTCGTCGCCATATTTTAAAAAGCAGCTTTGCAAAAATGAGTTCTGAAACCTGGTTCCGTACCTTGGTTCCCTACTTTGGTTCCGTATCCCGGAAATAGCCTGGGCCGCCAGACGGCGACCTACAGCATTTTCGCAATTGGTGTAGACCGAAGCCGACGGCCTTTACGTGGTTTTCTCTCAAAGAAAACCACACCTCGCTGCTCTTATCGGACCACCGTAATTGCGAAAATGCCTCAGGCTCACTTAGTTCCACCACAACCGGGCTTCTACCGGTTCAATTCGCCAGAAGAGATCGGGTTCTACCCGGTTCATCTGGGCGGCGAAAGTTTCCGCCTCCTCGCGCGTATTGAACATGACCTGGTTATAGATCTGTCCTGCTCGAAGCTGTTCGTATTTCCACATTGTGTCGGTCATGTTGTGCCACCCTTCCGCGTGATACGGCTGCTGAATTTCCTGGTTCCCATTAAAACTACGGGGCGCTCTCAGCGGTTGAGCGCCCCGTACCTGATCCGTACTGCGTTGCCGCTTACTTCTTGTCGGTCACGTCTACGTACTCGGCGTCGATCACGCCTTCTTCCTTCTTCTCCTCGCCATCGCTGGCGGCGGCTGCGTCCGCAGGAGCGGAGGCCCCTGAAGCGTTTGCCTTGTACATGGCTTCGGCCAGCTTGTGCGAGACCGCAGTCACTTTGTCCTTGGCCGCATTCAGCTCTGCCGGGCTGCTCGAGGTGTTCTGCAATACCGACTTCGCCTCGGTGAGTGCTGACTCGACATCACTTTTCTCACTGCCGGACACCTTATCACCGTTGTCCTTCAGCATCTTCTCGACGTTGTAGACCAGGTTATCGAGCGAGTTACGTGCCTCTACTTCTTCCCGCTTTACCTGATCTTCAGAAGCGTGGGCTTCGGCTTCTTTCGCCATCCGCTCCACTTCTTCCTTGCTCAGACCCGAAGAAGACGTGATCGTAATCTTCTGGTCCTTGCCCGTGGCGTTGTCTTTCGCCGTCACGTTGAGGATGCCGTTGGCGTCGATGTCGAACGTCACCTCGACCTGCGGTATGCCACGCTGCGCCGGAGGAATGCCACCGAGCTTGAACTTGCCCAGTGTCCTGTTCTGCGCTGCCATAGGCCGTTCGCCCTGCAGTACGTGGACCTCGACCTCGGTCTGGTTATCCGCTGCCGTTGAAAACGTCTCCGTCTTCTTCGTCGGGATCGTCGTGTTGCGCTTGATCATCGGCGTCGCTACGCCACCCAGCGTTTCGATCGACAGGCTCAGCGGTGTCACGTCGAGCAGCAACAAATCGGTGACTTCTCCTGCCAGTACCCCAGCCTGCACCGCAGCGCCGATGGCTACCACCTCATCCGGGTTTACACCCTTGTGGGGTTCCTTGCCGAAGAGATCCTTCACCAACTGCTGAATGCGCGGCATGCGCGTCTGTCCGCCTACCAGAACGACTTCGTCGATCTTGCTGGCATCGATCTGGGCATCGGCCAAGGCCTTCTTGCAGGGCTCGATGGAGCGCTGCAACAGGTCTTCGACCAACTGCTCCAGCTTGGCGCGGGTCAGCTTCTTTACCAAGTGCTTCGGTCCGGTTGCGTCGGCGGTGATGAAGGGCAGGTTGATTTCCGTCTCAACAGTGGTCGAGAGTTCGATCTTTGCCTTTTCCGCCCCATCCTTCAGGCGCTGCAGGGCCATTTCGTTGCCTTTGGCGCGCAGATCCAGTTGTTCGTCTTTCTTGAACTCGTCGATCAACCAGTCCACGATCTTCTGGTCGAGATTGTCGCCGCCCAGGTGCGTGTCACCATTGGTCGACTTCACCTCGATCACGCCTTCGCCCACTTCGAGCACAGACACGTCGAAGGTTCCGCCACCGAAGTCATAAACAATGATGGTTTCGTCCTTCTTCTTATCCAGTCCGTAGGCCAGAGCAGCCGCGGTCGGCTCGTTGACGATACGCTTCACGTCAAGACCAGCGATCTTGCCTGCATCCTTGGTCGCCTGACGCTGCGCGTCATTGAAGTACGCGGGAACGGTGATGACCGCTTCTGTGACCGTGGTGCCGAGGTAGTCCTCTGCCGCCTTTTTCAGCTTCTGCAGGATCATCGCCGAAACCTCCGGCGGTGTGTAGTCCCTGCCCTGGGCTACGACGACCACGTGATCGCCCTGTTGCTTTACCTTGTAGGGCACCATCTTCATTTCGTCGGTTACTTCATTTGCGCGCCGCCCCATAAAGCGCTTGATCGAATAAATCGTGTTTTCCGGGTTGGTGATCGCCTGGCGCTTTGCTACCTGGCCAACCAAGCGCTCGCCGCTCTTGGTGAAACCTACGACGGAAGGAGTTGTTCTGCCACCCTCTTCGTTCGGGATAACCTTGGCCTCGCCGCCTTCCATCACCGCCACCACGGAGTTCGTGGTTCCTAAATCAATACCGATAATCTTTGCCATCGCTTCGCTGCTCCTGCATGCACAGTACTCGTGTGCGAGTTATTGGACTAGATTCGCACTTGAGTGTCCCGTTGTCAATGTATCTGATGCTGCTCATCGCCGGGTGGATTCAGCCTTAGCAGCTTTTTTGTATTTAATTGATTTATCAAGAGCTTGCGAAACGGAGCGGGGCAGAATCGAGGCTGGCTGGGGGCGTTCCGGCCGCGGGAGCACGGCGTTCTACTTTTCTGGCGAGTTACCCAGGAGCCTCGGGAACTCGCCAGAAGTCAATCCTGAGCCCCTACGGCCGGAAGGCTTTCAGTGCCTTGCAGGCCCGGTCGAGCTCCGCAGACTCTTTGGCAAAGCAGAAACGCAGCAGGTTTTCTCCGCGGCCTCCGGCGAAGAAGGCCGATCCAGCGACCGCGCCTACTCCTGTCGCACGCAGCAGGTTCCTCGATTTGATGCTGGCGCAGTCGCCTTCGATCGCGCTCGCGTCTGCCAGCACGTAGTAGGCGCCAGCCGGCACTGCAGGCGTAAGGCCGGCAGTTGCGAGGGCTTCGCAGATCTTGTCCCGCTTCTCCTGGTACTCGGTCGCCAGCCCCTGGTAAAAGCTGTCGGGCAGGGCGCGCAATCCAGCGGCGGCGGCATATTGGAACGGCGAGGGGGTACAAACATACCCCAGATCGTGAAAATAGCCGATCGTGGGGATCCACTTACTACTGGCGGCAAGATAGCCTACCCGCCAGCCAGTCATGCTGAAGGTTTTGGAGAAGCCTGAGATGGTGATCGTGCGTTCGGCCATTCCGGGGATCGTGGCTGGGCTGACATGCGGATGATCTCCGTAGACGAAGTACTCGTAAATCTCGTCCGTGAACACGAACAGGTCGTGTTCGATGGCCAGTTCGGCGATGGCTTCCAACTCCCGGCGGGTAAACACCTTGCCGCAGGGATTTCCCGGGCTATTGATGATCATCGCGCGGGTGCGAGGTGTGATTGCGGCGCGGAGCCGGTCGAAGTCGATCTCCCACGTGGCGGCTTCGAGCGGTACCGGCACCGGTTCCACTCGAATGGAGAGCAGTGTGCTGTAGTGATAGCCGTAGAACGGTTCGAACAGGAGGACCTGGTCGCCGGGGTTCAGCAGCGCGAGGCAGGCCGAGGACATAGCCCCGGTCGCCCCGGAGGTGACCAGCACCTCCTTATCGGGGTCGACGGTCAGGCCGTTGTGCCGCTCAAATTTTTCCGCGATGGCCTGGCGCAGGACGCTCACCCCGTCCAGCCGGGTATAGATGTTATAGCCGTCGTAGATCGCCTGGATGGCGGCTTCCAGAACCGACTCGGGTAAAGGGGTATCGCAAACCCCCTGCGCCAGATTCACGCCACCAACGGCGTCGCACTCGACGGTCATCGAGCGAATTTCCGATTGAATGATGCGGGGAGCGATTTCGCTCAGGTGGAGGTGCTTTTCCGTGGCTGCAGGCATAAAAGCATGTCTACCACGGCAACAGGGGACTCTGCAAAGCGGGAAGCGCCAAGAGGGTCAGAGTCGCTACGCAATTTCTGTACCTGCTGCCGGGTGAGGCTGGCTGCGGTCTTGCGGTCAGAGAAACTGCCCGGCCTGTCGAAGCAGACCTGCGCCCTGAGTTTCCGCGCGCAAAGAGTACGCAGTAAATGAGGCAGAAACACCATGTCTCCCCAGTACGTCACCTGCTCCTCCGCGGTATCGTCCGAGTGATAGCGAATAGCTGCCGCGGTGATGGGCGCTCCCGCACGAACAGCCGATTCGAAGAGTGATGACTTGAAGGGCAGAACAGACCGGCCGTCCGAGCTGGTGCCTTCGGGAAAGAGCAGCACCGGGATTCCGTCGCGCAGGTTTTGCTCAATGAGCCGGGTGGCTTGCGCCGCCTGCAGACTGCTCCCACGGTCAACGTAGACGGTGCCTCCCAGGGTGGCCAGGGAGCCCAGAAGCGGCCAGCGTTTGACCTCGGACTTGGCTACGAACAAGAACGGCCTGATCGCGCCGAACACAAGAATGTCGAGATAGGTGAGGTGGTTGGAGACGATGAGTCCGGTTTCGGGTTGAGTTGTCAAAGGGACGGAAGGGACGAGCGAAAGCCGCCGGGCAATACGGGCGCAGGAAGCATGCAGCCAGGCAATCCTGCGCGAGGTTGAAAGCTGACCGCCGCACCAGAGGCCGCACCAGAGATAGATTGCCGAAAAGCGAAGAAGGGCTTCGAGCAGTCCGCAGAGCAGAACGGCGCTGCGCGTGGCGCCCCGAAAAATGTTGGGGGGAATGTCGGGAGGAGTGTCGGGAACGGTGTTGGTTCGCATGGGTCGATTTTCTTGTGGACCACTCTAGATCAATGCGGGAGAAAGCGGCTGCGGGCGACCGGCAAAATCTGCTCCAGATCGAGCAGGGTAAGGAAGTCGATAGTCCCGAAAGCGCGGTCCCAAGCCGGGGGCCCGCAAATCTTGGCGCCCACGGCAAGGTAGGTTCTGAGCAACTTGGGCGGTTTGGCTGGCACGGTGGGGACGCCGTCTTCGCTCGGCAGGGCGTAGGGCGCGGTCGGCACAGTGACAAATTCGAGTGAAATCAGTTGCGAGGTCAGTTGCCGATACAGACTCCAGCCGGCCGAAGGATCGTTCGAGGTGAGCGAAGAGCAGCCGACGAGATACCGCAGTCCATGATAGGTGGCATATTGGCCGATACCCCGCCAAAGCAGCGTCAGTACTTCACTCGAACGGTGCTCGCGATCGATAGAAGCGCGGCCCAGTTCCAGAACCTGGTCGCGTATTGGCTCAAAGGGGGCAAACTCGAACTCCTGAGCGCTGTAGTAGCCCAGTGCGCGGGCCGCACTCAGTCCAGACTGCATGCGGTAGGTACCGACGACCCGGCCGTCCCGCTGATCTTCGACCAGCAGATGATCGCAAACCCCGTCGAATTGATCGCGGTCGAGGCCGGTCGAGTAAGAGGCCGACAGCCCCTCTCCCATTTCCAGGTTGAAGACCTGGAAGCGCAAGCGGCAGGCGGCAACGCGGTCACGGGCGTTCTCCGCCAGACGTATACGGTAATGGCCAAAACTTCCTGCAACGCAGCCCGGGTCGAGACTGCAGGGCCGCTGCGGAGACAGGCCGTTTAGACCGGGAATCTCAATCAGGGGTTGGGTGGCCATTGCTCCAGCCATGATGCAGCAGGCGGCAAACCAGAGTTTGAATGGCATGCGAATAGTCGGCTAACGCCGGATGAATACCTTCCTCGTTAGCAACCCATAGGTAAACCGGGTACCTCGAACGAGGGAGTGCCGCATGACCCATGAATGAGAAAATCGAAGGCACGCAGTAAAGCCATAACTTTTGCCGAGCTATGGGGTTCAAACGAGTGACGGCGTGCGTTCTAGGCCGTCGGTAGTCCTGGCAGACCGATCGGGCGTCTGGCGTCTGACGTCTGGTGTCTGGCGTCTGTTTTGGGCAGGGAGCTACAGAATGAATACGATCAGCAGAAGTCGTTTGCAGTGGATACTGTCCGGGGCGCTTGGCGCTAGTCTGACGCTCACCCCGGCCTTGGTTGCTCAGACGCAACAGGGTGCGCCCGCCGGGCAGCAAGCTCCAACCCCGGGTCAACAGGGCAACTGGGGCCAGGCAGGCCCGCCGCCCGATGCTCAGAATGGACAGATTCCGCCGCCTGACAGCGGGGCACAGGATCAGAATGCGGACCAGGGTCCGCCTCAATATCCCGGTCAGGCCCCAGACCAAAGTCAGGGCCAGAGTCAAGGCCAGAGTCAGGATCAGACTGGGGGACAGGGGCCTAGCCAATATCCGAATCAGGCTCCCGCAGCCGGTCCTGGTCCTGGTCCTGGTCCTGGCCCTGGTTATGGAACGGGATACGGACAGGCTCCTCGTCCTGCCTACCAGCCCAACCACGGCCAGCCCTACGCCTATCAGGGCCAGCCGGCCGCACAGGCGCCTCCTCCCTCCGGGCCCGTTACTTTGAACGCGGGCATCTTGTTATCCATTCGCACCAGCGAACCGCTCGACTCCAGGAGAGTCAAGCCGGGAGACTACTTTCAGGGAACGTTGGCTCAGGGTGTTTATGTAGGTCAAGTCCTGGCCATCCCGCGCGGGGCACAGGTAACCGGCCGCGTGGTCGACGTCAAGAAGCCGGGTGAACTCAAGGGCGGCGCGAGCATAGCCCTGCAGTTGACTAACCTGAATCTGGGCGGCAATTCCTATGCGCTGGCAACCGACGTATTCAGCACCAGTAGCCCTGGAAAGGGCGGCTACACAGCCAGCAACACCGTGGGTGCGGCTGCGCTGGGTGCAGTGATTGGAGCAGTGGCTGGTGGCGGCCCTGGCGCTGCCATCGGAGCGGTTGCTGGAACAGGCGTCGGCCTGGGAGCCTCTGCTGCAACTTCGGGTCCGCGCAGCATCGTGCCGCCTGAGTCCGTACTTACCTTCCACCTTACGACCCCGGCAACGGTCCAGCCGGTTTCCTATCAGGAGGCTTCCGAGCTCTCGGCGAGTTCCGCGCCTCAAGGCCGCCGCTATCCGCCGGGGCCTTACGGATACGGATATGCGGGGCAGGAAGGCTATGCGCCTCCGCCTCCGGGCTACGCGCCCTACCCCTACGCTTACGGCTACGCCTACCCGTATCCCTATGTCTACGGGCATCCGTACTACTATCGCCGTTGGAGATAACCCAGAAGCAAAAAACGCCGGCTCCCTCGGGGGCCGGCATTTTTTTGTGCCGCGCTTTCGGGATTTGTTAAGAAGCGATTACGATGCGCCTTTTCCCGCCGAATCAACGGCCTTTGCCAAAAAGATAGTTGCCGGCCGCGGGATATTCGCGGATCCGTAAGGACGCCCGTCTACCGCGCTCAGATATACTTGAAGGGTCCCGCAGAGCGAAGACAGTCTCTGCAATTCGCTCGCAAGGTCGTCCATTACCCATGATTCGTTTCCTGCAAAAAGACAATCGCGTCGTCAAGATCATCTTCATCGTCATCATTGCGTTCGCCATAGGCACCATGGTGATTACGCTCGTACCGGGCATCTTCGCCGACGCTGACACCACCTCTGCTGATACCTACGCTACGGTGCGCTCAGGCGGACGATTCACACGTCTGTTCAGCCCCAGCGCCACCATCACCACGCCTGAAGTGCAACAGGTTGCCGAGAGAATGCTGCAGCAACAGCATTACCCTGACATGCTGCTGCCCTACCTGATGCCGCGCGCCGCGCAGGCTCTTATCCAGCGCGAAGTCCTCCTGCAGGAAGCCAATCGCCTTGGACTTCAGGTGAGCGACGCCGATCTGCGCCGGGCTCTGCAAACCGGCCCCTTCGCCCAGGCGCTTTTCCCTGGCGGAGCCTTTGTAGGTGACGACCGCTACGCCGACTTTGTGCAGAACTACTTCCACACCTCGATTCAGGACTTTGAGTCCCAGGTGAAAAAAGAGATCGAAATCAACCGCCTGCAGTCCATGGTCACCGGCGGTATTACGGTTTCTGATCAGGTGGTACGCGCGGCCTATCTGCAACAGGGAACCAAGATCAAGTTTGACTATGCAGTGATCAACGCGGAAGACCTGCGCAAGCAGATCAATCCCACAGATGCTGAGTTGCAGGCATTCTTCAAAGAAAGCGCAGCCCGCTACAAAGACGCCATCGCGGAAACGCGCAAGCTGGACTACTTCGTGCTGCACCAAAACGATGTTCCCGGCGGGGCGCCGGCCGTGACCAACGACCAGGTAGCGCAGTACTACCAGCAGCACCAGAAAGATTTCCAGGTGCCGGAGGAAGTCAAGGTACGGCACATCCTGATCAAAGTGGCCCAGGGCGCCGATGCCAAGACCGATGCCGCGGCGAAACAGAAGGCTGAAGATCTGCTCAAGAAGATCAAGGCCGGCGGCGATTTCGCGGCACTGGCCAAAGAGAATTCCGATGACCCGGGCAGCAAAGAGCAGGGCGGGGATCTCGGTATGATTCAGCGCGGCGTAACCGTACCTCCGTTTGAGAAGGCAGCGTTCGAGCTGCAACCCGGGCAGATCTCTGATCTGGTCAAGACGCAGTTTGGCTACCATATCCTCAAAGTCGAAGAGAAGCAGACGGCACACCTGAAGCCGCTGGACGAAGTAAAGGCGCAGATTCTGGCTACGATCACTCGCCAGCAGGAAGGCGACCAGCAGGCCGCATACGCGCAGCAACTGGCGACCGAAGCTGCCAAGTCCGGCCTGGCCAAGACCGCCGAGGCGCATCACCTGCAGGTCGTGTCAACGGACTATGTGCAGCAGAGCGCCCAGATCGCGGGAGTTCCGGATGCTGCGAAACTGCTCACCCAGGCTTTCGGCGTCAAGCCAGGATCGGCGCCTCAGGTCAGCTCGATCGGCGATGGTTTCGCGGTCTTCCAGGTGGCTGACATCAAGGCGGCTCACGCGCCCAGCTTCGAAGAATACAAGACGCATCTCGCGGATGACTTCCGCGAACAGCAATTGCCCCAGCTACTGGCCCGCAAGACCAACGAACTCGCCGACAAGGCACATGCGGAAAACAACCTGGAGCAGGCCGCCAAGGAACTGGGCGCAACCGTTAAGACGAGCGAACTGGTAGGCCACACCGCACAGGTGCCGGATGTCGGCGAACTGGCTACCGCGGCTCCCGATCTTTTCAACCTGAATGTTGGTCAGATTAGCAAGGCGATCAATACCGGACACGCCGGCATCGTAGCCAAGATGGACGATAAGCAGCTGCCGAGTGCTGACGAGATTGCCAAGAATCTCGAAGCCACGCGGGAACAGCTTCTCAACGAACGCCGGGAGCAAATGTTCGCTGTGTTTGTGGGTTCGCTGACTGATCGCTACGAAAAGCAGGGTGGCATCCGGATGAACAAGCGCGCACAAGGCGCCACGCCGCAGGGCCTGCCAAGCTAGTGTGTAGTGCGTCACAAATACAATCGTGTATGTCGTGGGTGTGGCTTTTAAGGATCTTGTCTAGCCGTGGACTCGGGTGCCCCATATCTCGCACGTACTTGTGCGAGATATGGGAAAAGAGTCACTCTCTCCCCGAAACTCTCGACTCACTGCAAAGACTGGTCGGCTAAGGTCCGTCAATTCCCACATCTCGCAAAAAGCGCGAGATATGGGGCACCCGAGTCCTCGCCCGAGTCTTCACCCGAGTCCAGGGCAGGGTAAGATTTAGGACGCTTGATTACGGAGTCCTGCCTGGCGAATCCTTCTTCAACGCAGGCCAATGTTTCTCTCGCCTTACCGCACAGGTACTGAATGGCTCTCGAACGATCGTCGGGACTTCTCCTTCACATCTCATCCCTGCCTTCCTACGGAGGGATTGGTGACTTTGGGCCAGCCGCATACGCTTTCGCCGACTTTCTTGCCTCGGCCAAGCAGCGACTCTGGCAGGTGCTTCCCCTGAGCCCGACCGGCTATGGCAATTCCCCCTACGCTGCGCTTTCCGCCTTTGCTGGGAACCCCCTGCTGATCAGCCTGGAAAAGCTGGTAGACGCCGGCTGGCTTGCCGCGGAGCGCATCGCCGGCTTGCCGGGCCACGCAGGCAATGTGCAGTTCGAAATAGTGGAGCAGACGAAGTACCCACTTCTGGTGGAGGCTGCAAAAAACTTCCTGGCGAATCACGACGAGAAGCAGTGGGCCCGCTTTCAGCGCTTCCGCGAAGAGAATGCCTTCTGGCTGACGGATTTCGCACGCTACATCGTCCTGCGGCAGAGATTTTCGCTAGGTTCCTGGGCCACCTGGCCGAAGGAATTCGCTCACCGCGACGCGGCTGCGCTGTTGGCTTTACAGCAGGAGAGCCGCGATGAACTAGAAATACAACAGGCTATTCAATTCGCTTTCGAGGAGCAGTGGAAAGCTCTGCGCAGCTACTGTGCGGAGCGCAGCATACGTTTTATTGGCGATGTAGCGATCTTTGTGAGCTTCGACAGCGCCGACGTCTGGACCCATCCTGACATCTTCGAGTTGCAGCAAGATCTGTCGCCGATTCGCGTGGCCGGCGTGCCGCCTGACTACTTCAGCCCGACCGGGCAGCGGTGGGGTAATCCTCTCTATCGTTGGGATGTTTTAGAGGAGCGTGACTTCGACTGGTGGGTGGACCGCATGCGCAGGGCGCTTGCGCTCTACGACATTATCCGGCTCGATCACTTTCGCGGCTTCGAGGCATTCTGGGCGATTCCCGCTGAGGACGGTACGGCCATTCATGGCGAATGGGTCAAAGCCCCGGGTACGGAGCTTTTCACCGCACTACGAAACCAGTTAGGCGAACTTCCGTTGATTGCTGAGGATCTTGGTCTGATTACCCGCGAAGTGGACGCGTTGCGTGATAAGTTCGAACTGCCCGGCATGCGGGTATTGCAATTTGGGTTCAGCGATCGATCCGCGCACGACTATCTGCCGCATCGTTACGTAACCAATACGGTCGTTTATACGGGTACCCATGACAACGATACGACGCTGGGCTGGTGGCAACACGGCGCCACGGAGAATGAACGGAACGCAGTGTACTCGTATTTGAATCCGGCGCCCGATGACGTCGTGTGGCGCCTGATGCGCGCGGCATCGACTTCGGTGGCCGATGTGTGCATTTTCCCGGTACAGGACGTTCTGGTACTGGGATCGGAAGGGCGTATGAATACGCCTGCCACGCCGGAGAACAACTGGAGTTGGCGCATGGCCCCGAATGCATTAAACGGGCAACAAGCCTGGGGTCTGGCGCAGCTTGCCGAACTGACCGACCGGGACGGCTATGTTCCGCCGCCCAAGCCCTGAGAACGACCGGCCCATCGAATGCCTCTGCCCTAGTCCGGGAACGTACCTCAGGGTCTAAAGGCCATCAAGGGTTGTGAGTTGTTGGCATGGCCTGAAGGCCATGCCCTACGTTCGCAGACCAGCGAAGTTTTTGGGCACAAACAAACAGGTAGGGCACGGCCTTTAGGCCGTGCCAATATGTCCCCCATCATAAAGGGCTTTAGCCGCTGAGGTACGTTTTCCATCAACTTGCCACTTTGCCCGAGGAGAAAGAACGCATCTCAGATCGTTACAATAATGTTCGTCGCGGCGAGGCAGCCGTTTCCGCGCCACGGCTTGCAATGTGCAACGAATTGTTCCGCAGCCTGAACGTAACCACCACCATTACAGCGTTTGTGAAATGCGTTCACGCGTCATCAAGTCCTGATCCTCGCTTACCAGGAGCGCGACCGGATAATTGGCAAAGAGCAAGCTCAACGGCAAAAAGCCATCTTCAGTAACCGTCACTGATTCACCTGTGAACACATTACGGTAGCTGGTCCCAGAGGGGTCCAGGCGCAGTTTGTCTTTCCCCCATGCGTCGCCCAGCGGCCATTGCACCTTGCCCCGCATCAGCGTGCAGGCGAAGCGAGGCAACACCGCGAGAATGCTGCGCCCAGTCGTTAGATCACGCCGCATGAACGCAATCACATGCTCCTGGCGATCGCCTGAAACCTCGAGCGCAACATATTCTCCACGGCGGAAGAGCGCCTGCTCTTTGCGCCGCAGGTCGAGGGCGCGATGCATGGTCCAGAGCTTGATTCGGCCGTCGTCCAGGTGAGCCATCACCTCGCGGCACACCGTATCCGGCCCTTCCTTCTCTGACAGCTCCTTCAGGGCACTCAGCGATTTGGCGCGGAGACCGTAGTCGACCGGACGGCGATTGTCGGGATCGACGAGGCTCAAGTCCCAGAGTTCGCTGCCTTGATAAAAGTCCGGGACCCCAGGCGAAGCAGTCTTGAGCACCACCTGGGCCAGCGAATTGACTGCGCCAAACAGGCGGAGCTGGTCCATCAGAGGCTTGAAGGAGGCAACGAAAGTAGTTTCTTCAATGCGTGGCCCGGCCAGCAGAAGGGAAGAAACAAACGACTGCACGGCATCCACATAGTCGGGGTCGGGGTTGATCCAACTGAGGTTGACCTTGGCCTCGCTCAGAGCCTTCGCCATGTATTGCTGGATACGCTCCACATAGTGTTCGCGGTCGTGCCCGTCTTCCATTTGCCAGGGCCACGCGCCGAGGATTGTCTGATAAAGCAGATATTCTTCGTTGTTGTCCGGAGCCACGCGGCCATCTTCCAGGGTGCGCTTGAATCCAGCGTTCATGCGCTGCCAGCGGCGTATCCAGGATGACCAGACCTCCGGAAGTTCCGATAGAACATTGAGGCGGTTACGAACATCCTCGCTGCGCTTGGTGTCATGTGTGGACGTGGTGAGCATGGAGTCGGGTGAGTGTTGTAACCGCTCCTGATTGCTTTGGTGAAGCGCGTCGAGCGAGATACCAAACGACTTTGCCGACCCACCGACCTCATTGGACGAGAGGAATCGCGTGTAGACATAGAACGTGGTGTCTTCGACGCCCTTGGCCATCACCGGTCCGGTCAATTGCTGGAACTTGAGCGCAAAGTAGAGCATCTCTGGGTTGGGCTTCTGCTGTTTTTCCGATGCGGAAGAGCTGCTCTTGAGCAGCAACGTGTCTCGCAGAAAGTCAAAGGCAGAGACATTGATATCCGGATTAAGGCGCTTGGCGCGCGCAATCGCGCTCCGCAGAAAGGAAACATCGCGCTCGCCATATTCCCCGCGATCGTCGATGTAGGTGCGATAGATAGGGAAGCTGGCGATGGTCTCTCGCAGAACGGTTTCCAATATGTTGTCGGTAAAGTCGCGTGCGCGTCGATTCGAGGCTGCGATGCGGCCGAGCAGGTTGGTGAGCACATAGACCTCGCTGGCCAGAGCTGTTTGCATCACCTGCAGCTTAGAGCGGTAGATAATCTCATCCGGGTCCGCGGGGTGACCGAGCACCCGAGCGTAGATCAGGTCGAAGCGCTTCTCATTGGCTTTCTGGATGAAGATGCTGTTGGCGAGATAAACGAAGTCGTAGCCCGAGGTGCCGCGCACGGGCCATTCCGGCGGCAGGTATTCGCGCGGTTCGAGAATTTTTTCTACGACGGTATAGAGTGGCCCCTGGCTCCGCGACCAATCGTATCCGCGGACCGGGTCGAGGACGCTGCGTTCTATCCCGTTCGCCGCCGTTTCCTGCTGCGGTGTTTCTCCGGCACACTGGCTGGCAAGATACAGAAGCTGTAACCGGATCAGATACTGTCGCGGATTGAACATGCCATCGCAGTGGTCGATGCGCAGCCCGGTCACTTTGTGGGTTGCGATGAGCGAGCGAATTAGCCCATGCGTTTGCGTAAAGACCTCGGGGTTCTCCATACGCAGGCCGACGAGGTCGTTGATGTCGAAAAAGCGGCGATAGTTGATTTCTTCGGCAGAGGTACGCCAGGAGGCCAGACGATAAGGCTGCGCATCGAGCAACAGGTGCAGATGGTCGAAGCTATGGGTATCGCCTTCCGTACCATTGATCGCCTGGAGCGCTTTCTCAACAAACGGCTGCGTCTCGGGTGCGCGCAGTACCTCGCGCAGGCGGGGTAGAAGCTCTGCCAGTTGAGCACGCCTCTGTTCCCGCAACACATCCTTTGTCGTCTCGTGCGGAGCAATATCCTTGAGCCGGGCCAGCAGCGTTTCGAGAGCCTCCGGTATGTGCTCGGTGATTTCTGGATGCGTGAAGAGGATGGATATCGTGCGCGGCGCCACAGGCATGGAGTGGTCGTAGTAGTGAATGCGCGGATAGCCGTCTTCGATCGCCACCTGGATGTGTTTGTTCTCGAGTTCCGCGCCGTACTGATCGCCAAGAATGGGCAAGAGCAACTTGTTACGCAAAGCCGCTTTGAGCGGTTTCCAGTCGATATCGAAGTACTCCGAGTACTGGGACGCGTGCCCATTTTCCAACACGTCCTGCCACCAGACGGAGTCGTTGCCAACGCCCATGTGGTTGGGAACAATATCGAGCAGCAGGCCCATTCCATACTGCAGGCATTCGGCGGAGAAGCGCTCAAATCCCTCCCCGCCACCAAGTTCCGGGTTAAGCCGGTCGTGCCGGGTCACGTCGTAACCGTGCATGCTGTTGGGCCGGGCTTCGAAGATAGGCGAGGAGTAGAAGTCCCCTATGCCGAGTCGGTTGAGGTAGCCTACGATGCCCTGGGCGTTGGCAAAGGTAAAGTCCTTGTTCATCTGTACGCGGTAGGTCGACACGGGCACCCGCGCCTCGGTATGGAGCACTCGCTCGACACAACCGCGCATGTCGTTCGAAGCTTCCTGCCGCGGATTGGGCTTTGCCGGGGTTAATTCACCCACAGCTTCGCTCTCAGGCGGGGGATGGCTGGCTAAAGGCATGTTGGTTGGATGCAATTGCCGTGCGTGCGGTATGGGTTACCCGGGCTGCTCTAAATTCGACCAGTCGCTTTACGAATTCGCGCCTAGCACGGAAAATGGGAAGAGAATTTATTGTAGCGAGGAAGAATCCATGCCACTTTCCGGCGAAGCCATACGAATGATGAACTACATCGACGACATCTCGACCACGCTACGGCGCATTCTTGCCCTGAGCCCTACACTTTCCGTAGAAGAGCGCCAACGGGTAGGCGAATACCTCAAGGCCAGCCAGCCAAGCGCGGACGAGGCGATGGCGGCTTTGAATTTGAAGTAAGACGGTTTGTAGAAAATATGAGGGATGAACCCCCGGGTCTCGTCACGAGATTCCGGGGGTTGTTTTTGGGGAAACGTTAGCCTGCATTTCTCACACGGTTGAGAACGATAGAGAAACGCGGCTCGATATTGCTTGGCCAGCATTGCAACAAACCTGGGGTGCCCCATCCTTCGCTTTTTTGCGAAGGGTGGGTTACTACGACAGTGTGCGTTGAGATTCGTGGCTTCCCACCCTTGCCGAAAAAGCATCGTCAAGGATGGGGCACCCGCAGGTTTGTTGCGCTGCCGGCCACCGCACAACGCCGCCTCGCCGCAGCGAGCAGCCTCGCCGCAGCGAGCAGCCTCGTCGCTCGTCTCCTCCCTGCTGGTGAGAAATGCAGGTTAGTCGGTGTCGGGGCGCTTGTAGGGTGTTAGCAACAGCCTGCGGGCTTCGTTGACTGCTCCCTGGGTATTGTCGTTGGTTTGGGTTGCCTGCCGGTATTCGTTCACGGCGCGATCCCGCTGGCCGGTCACGTCGAAGATCTTCCCCAGGGCTATGTGGCTCCAGACTTCAGTCCACTTCGGTTCTGCGTCTCCGCGCAGGGCGTCGCGATAGGCATTGGCGGCCGCCTGGTAGTTGCGTTGGTTAAACAGCACTTCGCCGATGCGATAGCTGGCGAGTGAGCTGTTAGGGTTGGCCGTCAGCGCTTTTTGATACTCGGCAAGAGCAGCGGGAATGTCGCCCTGGGCAACCAATTGCTGCCCGCGCAGGATGGAAATTCGCACTTGCAGGTCTGGAGTGTTTTTGAGTAACCAGCCATCCGGGTCGATCCCAATATGGCGAGGGCGCCCGAACGTATCGACCACGTACTGGGACTCTGTGCCCACCACGTCCACGCGCTTCATTTCCGTCTTTCCTTCCGTTTCCACGCGTAACTCTACCGGCATATTGAACAGATCGAGATCCTGACCGATTTCGCCGATAGTGCGGAAGCCCTTGTTGTTGCCGAGCCGGAATACGGTGTATTTATTCACAAACTGCGGCGCCCCGGTTCCATCCAGCCATTGGGCGAAAAAGGCCGCCAACTGCTGCTGAGACTGCTGTTCCGCCACCTTTTCTACGTCACGCGTGCGGGTTGGTTTGTCACCATACTCCGTGATCAGGGCCTTCAAAGTTTTGTTAAAGCTCTCGTCGCCGATTTCCCAGCGAAGCATGTGGAAGACCATGCCGCCCTTCTCCAGGGTCATGGACTGGAATTGGGGAGAGAATGGATCGATGCGCCCAGCCGAGGTGAGCGGGATGGTGTCATAGGCCAGTGCGCCGGCGGAGATATCGAGCACGGCGGACTCCAAAGCCGTTTGTCCAGAGATCCGCTCGAGATACATCAGCTCCCCGTAGCGGGCCATTCCGTTCGTGATCCAGGCATCGTTGAGGGTCGCGGGCGACACCATGCATCCCCACCACTGGTGGGCCATGGTGTTGGCGAGCAGGCGAAAATTGTTGCGATCGGCGATGCGGGCCCCGGCGATAGCGGCGATTTCAGGAGCCCAGTAAGCGGGCAGGGTGTCGTCAGGCAACTCCACTACATTGAGAAGGCGGGTCGAGGCATCACCGAAGGTCTCGCCAAAAAACTCGTATTCCTTGTTGGCAGTCTGCGCATATTCCGGGCCGCTTTGCTTGTGGGCGTCGGTCAGGTATAGCCGCACGTTGGGAAAGCCGGAAACCACGATCGGCTCATTGAACTTGCCGGCGATGATGGTGCCGGGGAAGCTCGGCCGGGTCCAGCTGAAATTGAATTGCTGCATGCCGCCCGAAGTGGGTCGAGGGCTGCCTGTGCTCCCACTGCCGATCACCCGGTAACCGGAGGGGAGTTGGATGTGGATCTCAGCGGTAAACCGGTCGGTCAGATAACCAACCATGGGGAACCAACGCCCTGCGTAGAGCAAATAGCTGATGGGGTCGCCAATCGACGCCACTTTCAGCCCTTCCACCGGGCTTTCTTCACTCCCGCTCAACGTTCCTTCGTAAACAAACGTATAGGTAGCGTGTGCGCCCTTGCTCATGGGGCTGGGCAGGCCAATGCTGATCGTTGCATTCGGGCCCCGCTCGCCAGAGAGCTTGTGGTTTTGCCCATCGACAACGCTGGTCACTTTGAGTGCATTGTGCAATTCAAAGACAGCAGCGCTGATGTTGTCGAGCGCCGTGAATGTGACCTTGGCGGTTGCTTTCAGCGTGTGGTCGGTAGGGTCGAGCTGGGCGTCGATTACATAGCCGGTAATGTTGATCGTCGGCCGCTCGGCAGCCAGGATACGCGGGCCGCTCACGCCGAGACAGAGGGTGAGCAGCGACAGAGTCAAAACCTTCGTGCGAGAGCTGAGCATCATCGGAATCATTCACCGGGCCATAATGAAACCAAAGCAGGATACAACCACGGCCGCTGCGCCAGCCGGGATCAGTTCGAACGCGATATGTGCAGCACGCTCAATCGCAGTCTGATCCGTGCCCGTCCTGCCGGCCCCCGTCCTTCCGGCTTTGAGAGCCGCGCCTACCCTGCGCAGGTCTGACTGCATTGTTGCACGAGCCTGCTCGTCTTCGAGAAGGGGGCGGAGCTGCTCAACGACTTTGGATGCGGTGAAATCATGCTGGATGAGCTCGGGCACAATCCTCTGCCCGGCAATCAGATTGACCATGCCAACATGGGCTACACGAACGACCTTCTGGGCCACGGCGTAGGTAATGCGCGAGACCCGGTAGACCACGACGAAGGGGTTGCCGATCAGGGCTGCCTGCACGGTAGCCGTACCGCTGGCTACAAGACTGGCTTGGGCATGCAGTAGAGCGGCTCGCGCGTCACCAACAACGCGCACGGTCACCGCTTCGTTCTGGCTGGCCAGGGTCTTCACCTGTGACGGATGGAGCGTGGGGGCAACGGGCAAAACATATTCATACCCTGGGCCCAGCAGTTGAGCGGCTTCTAGCATGGTCGGCAAGTTGGCGAGCAATTCCCTGGTGCGGCTTCCGGGCAGCAGGCCAACCCAGCTTTTGGACGCATCCAAGTCGTTTTCGCGAGCAAACGCCTCCCGGGTGATTGTCGGCGGATCGAGATCGGCCAGCGGGTGACCCACAAAGTCCGCGGCCACGCCGTGATCCCGATAAAACTCCTGCTCAAAGGGAAAGATCACCAGCATCCGGGTCACGTAGCGTTTGACCCGCCAGATCCGCCACTTTTTCCAGGCCCACAACTGCGGGCTTACGAAATACACAACCGGTATCTTCAGACGGTGAAGTTCGGCGGCAAGACGCAGGTTTACATCGGGAAAGTCGATCAGGATGGCGAGGTCGGGGCGTTCGCTGCGCAGACTGGCCTTGAGCTTGCGAAATTCGCGATAGATATGCGGCATGTGGCGGATCACTTCTGTAATCCCCATGACGGCTACGTCTTCTGCGCGCACCACTTGGCGCAGGCCCACACCGGCCATGCGGGCGCCTCCCAGGCCGAAGAAATCGGCTTGCGGGGCCAGGCGGCGTAATTCTGCGATAAGCAGTGCGCCGTAGTGCTCGCCGCTGGCCTCGCCGGCCGAGAGGAAGATTTTAGGGCTCGCCAATCCTGTCCTTCCTTCCTTCAGGTTTTCGCTGCGGCGAGGCTACTCGCTGCGGCGAGGCTGCGAAAATGCTTTAGCCGGTATTTCTCACGCGGCTGAGAATAATAGAGAGACGCGGCTCGATATGGCTTGGTGGCAGTGCAACAAACCTGCGGGTGCCCCATGTATGACAGCCTGCACTCCTGTCAAGGGAGAAAGGCACAGAATCTCCCGTTGTGATCGGAGCGGGGTCAAGGGCGCCGTACTTAGGCGTTCATCTTGACCCTTGACCCCGCTCCGATCACTCCGACCATTGAGCTTGGTTCGAATCGCGGACGTACTTTCCGAGATTCGAACCATAATTGGAAAACCGTCCTTCATTGCTAAACGACCCGAGCTCGCACGTTGATTCAATCACCTTCGATAGAACCATCAGGTTCCATCAGCCATGTATTCGGTCCGGTACTGCACCATGATTTCCTGTTCAAACTCTTTCCTCGCAGAAAGAGTCGAGGCGTCCAATCATTCGACCGGTCTCTTGCTGAGACCAATGGGGCACTCGGACTGCCTCGCATGTGAACCGCGCTCCCTGACGTGCTGATAATCTTGCCCGGAGCGCAACATCCAATACAACCTAACTGCCAGCTTGTGCGCGATGGCCACCTTCGCCACGCCATGATGCTTCTCCATCGACAGGCGCACATACTGCCGATGCCAGCTCGCGTCGTACCTCTGCGCGGTGCTCGCCGCCTCCACCAGCAACCAGCGCAGCAGCGTGTTGCCCTGCTTGGAGATGTGTCCCAGACGGCGCTTGTCGGAGCTGGAATCCTCAGACGGAATCAGCCCCAGATAACTGCCCACCTGCTTGCCGCGCGGAAACCTCTGCCAGTTGCCGATCGTCAGCACGTAGGCCAGTGAAACCACCGGACCCACGCCCGGATGCGTCATCAGCAGACAAGCCTCGGCGTTGGAGGCCGCAGCCTGGCTTACCGCCTTGTTCAAGGGCGCAATCCGTTCCTCAACCCGGTCCAGCAGAGCCAGCAGATCCTTGCGCCGCTCGCCATACCAGCCCGGCAGCGGTAAGGCTTCAATGGCCTGGCGGCGTTTTCCGCTCCATCGGCCTGGAATGATCAGCCCTTCGTTCTTGGCCATCCCGTCCAACTGGTTGGTCACCCGCGTGCGCAACCTGACCAGGCGGCAGCGATGCAACAGCAGTTGCCGCAGCTGTTCGTTCTCTGCCGGCGGCTGCCAGATGGCAGGGAAACGATCCTCCATCAACAAACGCAGAATATGCTCCGCATCCCGCTTGTCGGTCTTCTGCCGGCGCGGGTTCGAGGCGCGAATCTGGGTCGCATCTCCCACTAGAAGTTCATAGCCCAGCTCACTCATCAAGCGTCGAAACCAGCCATAGCTCCCGGTGGCCTCGATGCCAACTCGCATCCTGGTGCCGCACAGCGAGCGGTAGTACTTTACCGCCTCCGCCGTGTGCATCAAGCGCCGCTGCCCACACTCTCCTGTTTCCTCAAGCAAATAGGAGATCTGTTGAAACCGCGGATGAAAATCACAGCCTATAATCATCATGCTCGGCTCCTTTCCTCCCGAGCTTCCGGTCGTTAGCAGCAACCAGTCTACTCAGGTCGAAGGAGCCGACGCTGTCATGCAATCATCCTTCGCTTTTTTCGCGAAGGGTGGGTTACCAAGACAGTGTACGTGGAGATTTGTTGCTTCCCACCCTTGCCGGAAAAGCACCGTCAAGGATGGGGCACCCGCAGATTCATTGCGCTGCAGGGCACAGCACAACACAGCCTCGCCGCAGCGAGCAGCCTCGTCGCTCCTCTCCTCCCTGCTGGTGAGAAATCCAGGTTAGTCTGTGCCCACGGCCAGGCTTGCATCCAGCAAGCCCGGGGGCGCGGCTTGCAATTCCTGATCCTTGTATTGGAGCTGGTAGAGCTTCCAGTAGATGCCGCGCAGCGCCAGCAGTTCCTGGTGCGTGCCGATCTCGCGCAATTGTCCTTTGTGCATGACCAGGATCCTGTCCACCTGCTGCACTGTGGAGAGACGGTGCGCGATGATGACGGACGTTCTGCCTCGAATCATGCGCTCCAGGGCGGAACGTACCCGCATCTCGGTATCGGTATCCACGCTCGATGTCGCTTCATCAAGCACCAGGATGCGCGGATCGTGGGCGAGCGCGCGGGCGAAGTTGATGAGTTGCTTCTGTCCGGTGGAGAGGCTATTGCCTCGCTCGCGCAAGGGCTCGTCGAAGCCTTGCGGGAGGCTGCGGATAAAGTCACCCACATTGACTTCGTCGGCCGCGGCCTTCATTCGTTCGCTGGTGATCCAGGCTGAGCCCAGGCGGATGTTCTCAGCGATGGTGCCGGTGAACAGGAAGGGGTCCTGCAGCACCACGCCAAAGTGGCGTCTTAGTTGCGTCACATCCTGTTCCCGCACGTCCACACCGTTGATGAGCACGCTGCCGCTCTGCACTTCGTAGAAGCGCATCATCAGGCTGATGATGGTGGTTTTGCCCGCGCCTGTATGGCCTACGATGGCAGCCGTTTGATCGGGCTCGATCACGAAGGAAACGTTTTTGAGGATCCACTCGACATCCGGCAGCAGTTCACCGATCTGCTGCGGCCGGGCCGCCTGCTCGTATGGCTGCCAGTTGCTGCGGGTCAAGAGGCTGGTAGGTGAACCAGACGTGGCGAAACTCGATGCGCCCGGAGCCGTCGCCGGCAAGCGGAGCGGTTGGGCTCTGCAGTTCCGGTTCCGTATCCAGGAGCTTGAAGACGCGCTCGCTGGCCGCCATCGCCGCCTGCAGGATGTTGTACTTTTCGCTCAAATCCTGAATCGGTCGAAAGAAGCGCTGCGAGTATTGAATGAAGGCAACCAGCACGCCGATGGTCACGGCATTCCGCATGACGCCGAAGCCGCCAAACCAGATCACCAGGGCGATGGCTACGGAACTCAGCAACTCGACCGCGGGATAGTAAAGCGCGTAAGCCAGGATGGCGTCTTTAAACGCGATCATGTGCTGCAGGTTGACGGCTTCGAACTCCTCGTAGGAACGTTGCTCACGGTTGAAGAGCTGCACCACGCTCATGCCGCTTACGTGCTCCTGGGTTGCGGCATTAATGCGAGCGATGGCCGAACGAATACGCCTATAGGAATCGCGGACATGCTTACGAAACACGCGGGTCACGCCCAGAATCAGGGGCAGGACGCCAAAGGCGATCAGGGCAAGCCACCAATTCATGCGCAGCATAATGATGACGATGAGCGCGAGAACGAAGACGTCCTCGAAGATGGCGAACACGCCCGACGTGAACATTTCATTTAGCGCATCCACGTCGCTGGTTAAACGGGTCACTAGCCGCCCCACTGGGTGCCGATCGAAAAAGCTCACGTGCATGCGCTGGATATGGCGGAAGATCTGACTGCGCATGTCGAACATGACTTTCTGCCCGGTCCATTGCATCAGATACGTCTGCACGAACTCGAGCAGATAACTGAACGTCAGCGTAGCCAGATAAATGCCGGCGATCTGGGTGATGCCGATGGCTGCGTTGGGGCTAAGCCAGCGCGCGAACGCCGGATGTGCCGCCGGGCGCGCCGTCATGTAGCGATCGACCGCGATCTTGGTGAGAAGAGGTCCGAGGACGTCGGAGCCAGCCTTGAGAAGAATCGCCACCAGAGAAATGATGGCCTGCAGCTTGTATGGCCGCAGATAGGTGAGCAATCTGCCCATCAGGCGGCTGTCATAAGCCTTGCCGACGACGTCATCGTCCGGTTGCTGGGGCTTGCGGTATTTTTCGGCAGTTTGCTCGGCCATGGACGCTCCCTTGTATTTTACGTGGAGACGGCGCGCGGCGGCGTGTAAGCCGGCCGCAAGATGTCAGAATAGAGAGCAGGGCGCCGTTGTGAACCGTATGGATTCTCTGGGTATTTACATTTCGGTTCCGTTCTGCCGCGCCAAGTGCACCTACTGCAACTTTGCTTCGGGCGTTTCTTCGGTAAGCGCCCATGAGGAATATGTAGCGCGTCTCTGCGGAGAGATTCGCGGCGTGCGGCAACGGATCGCGGGCGCCGTAATTCCCGAGCGAGTGGACAGTATCTATCTGGGCGGCGGCACTCCAGCCATCCTCTCCCCGATTCTTGTGCGCCAACTGGCTCAGGCCTTGCGCCAGGAGTTTGTGATCGCGCCGGACGCTGAGATCACGCTGGAATCGGCGCCAGGGCAACTGGAAGATGCCTCGTTGGAAGCCATGCTTGGCCTGGGCGTAAACCGCATCAGTTTCGGTGTGCAATCGCTGGTGGATCGGGAGGCCAGGGCAACGGGCCGGTCGCATACGCGAGAGATCGTTCTTCAGGATCTGGAGCGAGTTCGCTCCGCCGGAGTACGCAACCTGAGCCTCGATCTCATCGCCGGCCTGCCCCACCAGACAGCGGCAAGCTGGCAGGAGTCTCTGGAAAGCCTGGTATCGACCGGAGTCGGTCACGCGAGCATTTACATGCTGGAGATCGACGACGACTCCCGGCTAGGCAGGGAATTGCTGGCAGGCGGCGAACGTTACGGCGCCGGGACTGTGCCGAGTGAAGAGCTGACGGCCGAGTTTTATGAGGGCGCAATCGCCTTTCTTCAGGAAAACGGCCTGCCCCAATATGAAATTTCGAACTTTGGCCGCACCGTTGGCGAAACTGGGAGCAGATCACGCCACAACTTGAAATATTGGCGGCGCCAGCCGTACCTGGGTTTCGGCCTGGATGCCCACTCCATGGTCCACACGGAGCGTGGAGGAGCCCTCCGTTTCTGTAATCCACCCGTTCTGGCCGAATATATCAGCGGCGGGCAGGTGGCCGAGCCGCTCGAACCGCTGGGCATATCAGACGAACTGGAAGAGGCCTGGTTCCTTGGCCTGCGCTTGAACGACGGTGTCGCCTGGAAGCATTTGGTTGAGGAGTTTGGCTCGGATCGGGTGGAACCCTTCCGGCCCCTGGTCCGGGAACTGGTGGATCTTGGCCTGGCGAGCGATGAAATCGGTGTGGTGCGCCTTACCCGGCGTGGAGTACTGCTTTCCAATGAAGTCTTCGCCCGGTTCCTCGCCGAGAAGGAACCGGAGGAGCAGGATCTGCTCATTCAGGTGCGATGAGCTTGTTCGGTGCGGCGAGGATTGCTCACTGCGGTGAGATTGCTCACTGCGGTGAGGCTGCTCGCTCCGGCGAGGATGCGAAACCGCGGTGAGGCTGCTCACTGCGGTGAGGCTGCTCGCTCCGGCGAGGATGCGAAACCGCTATAGCGCAGGCGCTTGAGCAGAAGCAGCACAACTGTACCCAGCGGCAAGGACGCTTGACTGGATTTTTCATCAAGAAAAATCCAACTTCCCCGATCTCGACCGGGTACACCTAAGCCGCAGGGAAACAATCGCGACAACCCCCGGCACGTGCGCTCTGCGGTGATGCTGATTCTGCTCTTGACGAGGTCAAGGGGATCGGCGTTTTATGATGCGAAACGCCCCATACGTTGGCTTTATACTAGTAGGATGCCAAAGTATTCGATCGTCGTACCCTTCCACAACGAAGAAGAGAACGTTACCGCACTCTATGACCGCCTGAAAGCGGTGATGGAGCAGATTGGCGACAGCTTCGAGCTGGTACTGGTGGACGACGGATCAAGTGACCGTACGTACAAGCTCCTGGAAGAGATTGCCGCCGTAGACAGCCGCGTTCTGGTGGTGAAGTTGCGGCGTAACTTCGGCCAGACTTCCGCCCTGGCGGCGGGATTCGATCATTCTCAGGGTGATTACATTCTGGCCATGGATGGTGACCTGCAGCACGATCCCTCTGAGATTCCCGAGTTTGTAGCCAAGCTGGAAGAGGGCTATGACGTAGTGAGCGGCTGGCGCAGGGAGCGCATCGATAATTTCGTTATGCGCCGTTTCCCGTCACGGTGCGCTAACTGGTTGATGGCAAAGCTCTCCGGGGTGAATATTCATGATTTCGGCACGACCTTCAAAGCATATCGTCGTGAAGTGATCCACAACATTCCCTTGTATGGGGAAATGCACCGGTTTATCCCGGCGCTCGCCTCATGGTATGGGGCCAGCATCTGCGAGATTCCGATCAAGAATGTGAACCGTGAGCGGGGTAAATCGCACTATGGAATTTCGCGTACGGTGCGTGTTTTCTTTGACTTGCTGACGATTCGGTTCCTGCTGAAGTACATGACCCGGCCGCTGCACTTCTTCGGAACATTCGGCGCGCTGGGCATTTTTCTCGGCAGCGCGATTTGGTCGGCGCTGGCTTGCTTGAAAGTCTTTACCCATCAAGCCGTGATGAATACCCACGGGCCGTTGTTCGTGGTCGCCGGAGTATTGATTCTCGCGGGGATTCAAATGCTTGCCATTGGTCTTCTCGGCGAGTTGCAGGTAAGGCATTACCACACCTCATCGCACCGGGCTCCCTACGCCATCGACCGCCTGGTCCGGCTGCGGGCTCCTGAAGAACCCAGCATGTTGCAGGATAGCTAGACTAGGCCTGGGTTGAAATCGGGTTTGGGTTTCTTGCGCGGCTGGCTGAGAGGAAGCGCAGCTCAGAGGGTTGCACCCTCCGAGTTACTCAGTCGTTCCTCCCGGAACTAGGTCCGTTGCCTGACGTGGACGCAGGACTGCGTCAGGGGCTACTCTCAGCCGCCCCTTCGGGGCTGTTCCATTACCACCACATGTGTTTGATTACGGAGCAGAAGGAAGCTTTACTGCCCACCGTCGGTAGCCAGCGCTGCCGGAGCAGGGTTGCTCGCCAGTTGCCGTACGCCGGCACGGAGATATTTGTACGGATTGACCGGCGTGTCGTGAATCCGTACTTCGTAGTGCAGGTGGGGACCCGTGCTGTGCCCCGAAGAACCGACATAGCCCAGGATCTCGCCGCGGCGAATCTCCTGACCCGTTGTCACGGCAAACCCTGACAGGTGGGCGTACAGGGTGTGAATGCCGTGGCCGTGATCGATGACCACCTCGCGGCCATATCCTGTGCCCATTCCAGCCTTGAGGACGACGCCGTCAGCAGGAGCGCGGATGGCATCTCCCTGGAAGGCGGCTATATCAATTCCTGTGTGGAATGCGCCCTCGCCGTTGAAAGGATCGAGGCGAGCGCCGAACGAGCTGGTCACAGCGCCTTGCACCGGCCAGAGCGAAGGGGCATCCTCAAGGTTTGTGAGGCTTGCGAAGCTGAGGTTCAGAGGAAAGCGGCTCGAGAAGTCCAGGCCATAAGTAACTTCACCGGACATGGCGGAGGAACGCAGCGAAAGCAGCTGATCGAGAGACTGGGTGTACTGCTGGTCGCTGATGCCGTCCGTCGCGGCCGAGTTAACGGTCGCGGTCAATTTCTGCTCCGCGGGCTTGCTTACTCTGCCTTGCCTCAACCCGTAAAGAGCGGTGACTTCACTGGCCAGCGAACCCAAGGATGCCGCCTGCACGTCTTTCTCGTGCGCAACCCGCTCCATCTGCAAATAGTCGTGGCGGATGGTCTCGCGCTCCGTGCGAATCTGGTTGAACTTGGCTGTCTTCAACAACATACGGCTATACGAGCCGGCCATTCCCGTGACCGTAAACAGGCCGATGACGGCTGCTCCGACGAAGACGTAAGCGTAATGAAGGGGAATTGGGATCTTGCGCAATTCACCGTCATGTTGACGGGCCACGAAAATAATGTAGTGACGCTTGCGCAAATAGCTCACTCGAAAGGGGATGTGGAGTTTCAGCCCTAACTCGGCTGGGCCTTATGGAACCAGGCAGTACTAATGTACGACACCCAAACTCTGAAGCTAACAGAGTGAATCTATTGGGTCAAACCCTGAAGGTGGGATGAAGTATACCGCTTTTGTCACTTTCTGCGACAGTCAAGATATGCTGGCGGGGTGACTGCCAAAGGAAACCAATCCGTTCCGAAACGAAATGTAACTGAAACTGGCGAGAGAGCCGAGAGAGAATTGATAGCCGCCATCAGGCTCCGGGCAGACCAACTGGCCGGCGGAATCCACGCCGGCGGAAGGCGAGGAATTCTGTCCCTGGGCATAGGTGACGATTGCGCCGTGCTGCGGCCCCGGCGCGGAGAAGAGCTGGTCGTCACCACGGACCTCACCCTCGAAAATGTGCATTTCCGCCGCGACTGGCATCCTCCGCAATCTGTCGGCCACCGCTGCCTGGCGCGCGGCCTGAGCGACCTGGCTGCCATGGGGGCTCGCCCGGAAGCTGCCTTTCTGTCGATCGCCCTCCCGCCCGAACTTACCGGAGCGTGGCTGCAAGGCTATCTTGACGGCTTTATGGCATTGGCTGAGCGACTGGGTGTACCGCTGGCAGGCGGCGACACTGCCAAGTCACCTTCTGGTGTGGGCCGAGGCCGGCAAGGCCTGGTCGTCGCCGATATTATCCTGCTGGGCAGCGTGCCCCGAGGCAGGTCTCTCCTCCGTTCGGGCGCGCAAGCCGGAGATCTGATTTACGTCACGGGCGCGCTGGGTGGTTCTGCGGCGGAACTGGAGACACTGAAAGGCCGCCGGCGTGTTTCTCGCGATACAGGTACGGCTGGGCACCCCCATCTGTATCCGGAACCCAGGCTGTCTGCCGGACGCAAATTGATGCGGGATGCGATGGCCACGGCGGCCATCGATTTGAGCGACGGTCTCTCCACCGATCTCACCCATTTGTGCGAAGAGAGCGATCTCGCCGCCGAGTTGCATGCGCAGGCGCTGCCGGTCGATAGCCGGGCCACGCTGGAGCAGGCATTGCACGGCGGAGAGGATTACGAACTGCTCTTTACCGCGCGGCCGAAAACCAAGATCCCCGCCGCATTAGGGGGAGTGAGCGTCCATGCCATTGGCCGCATGAAGAAGCGGCGCAAGGCCCCGCTCATTGAATTGAATGACGATGGGAAGCGAACGGCGCTCGCCCCCGACGGTTGGGAGCACTTCCGCTAGAGGCGAATCAGAAGGCCTTACCGTGCAGTGGGATTGCCTGCACCCCTGCCAGCCGCTGGAACTTCTCTCGATGCGAGTTTTGGTACCCTTCAGACCAGGAGAGGTTAATCGTGTCCTCAATGATTACGAATGGCTAAGAAAATAGAGCTTGCAGGAAGTGCGAAGAACCCTATCGATCTGCTCGCCGCGAAGAGTGGGGGAGACTGGCAAAACCTCGCCACGGCGCGGGAGTTTACACGACGACATCGTCTGAAGCTGGCGCAAAGCTTTACGGGACTCGACACGGAGGACACCAGTATCGTGGTCTTCGGATCTCTAGCCCGAGACGAGGCTACCTCAAACAGCGACATCGACTGGACGCTCCTCGTCGATGGGATCGCTGATCCGCAGCACTTGAATGTGGCCCAAGAAATTTCAAGGCGCGTTGCTGAGATGCAAGTCAAGCCGCCAGGCAATGAGGGAACTTTTGGCAATTTGGCGTTTAGCCATGACATTCTGCATTGGATAGGGGGCGAGGACGACTCCAATGCCAACACAACCCGGCGTATGCTCCTGCTGCTTGAATCACAACCTCTTGGCAGACCTGAAGCCTGTGATCGTGTGCTGAATAATGTCCTGAGCCGGTACTTGACCGAAGATCTCGGTCTTTGGCAGAAGACGAAGGATCGAGGCGTACCGCTTTTTCTCTTGAACGACATTGCCCGATACTGGAGAATCATGGTCGTTGACTTTGCTTACAAGCAACGGACGCGGGCCAATCAGGGATACGCCCTTCGCAGCATTAAATTGGGGCTTTCGCGGAAATTGATCTATGCATCTGGGCTGCTGGCCTGTTTTAGCTGTTATTTCGACATTCCGGACGAGCACTGGGGAACACTTTCCACTTCGCGAAGTCCACAACTCCTGATCGAGCACCTTCGGGATATGTTTAGACGAACACCTTTGGAGAGACTAGCTGCGGCACTGATCGGGTACGACTCTTTATTGGAACCGGCAAAGCGGCTTTTTGACGCCTATGATCGGTTTATCGGACTGATGGCCGATGAAGTTCCTGTTTTCGATGGCAAGTCTCCAAGGGAGCATCTGGAGACACTTGACGTTGCGAGTCTGGAGACCGACCCTGTTTACGGAGAAGCACGGGAAATCCGGCGGGCATTTGGGAGAGCATTGACAGAGATATTCCTCGACCCGAAGTCTGAACTCTACAACGCGACGATTCGATACGGAGTTTTTTGATGCGGTCTATTGGGTTTTCCACGGGAGCGTTGGCCTTTGCCGACTTCCGGCTGGCACTTGAAGAGCTAGAAGGGCAACCTGTCGATTCGATCGAGCTGTCAGCTTTGCGCTATCGAGAGCTACGGCCGCTGCTGGATGCTCTCGAAACACTCCCTCTTGCTTCGTACAGATACAAATCCATCCACGCTCCCAGCAGTTTTGACGCTAAGCAGGAAGCCGAGATTATCGAACTCTTGCGGCGCTATGTGCCGACGGGTTGGCCCATCATTCTTCATCCTGATACTGTTCATGACTTTTCCGCTTGGAATGATTTCGGGAAACAACTCGCTGTCGAGAATATGGACCGTAGGAAGCCGATTGGCCGGACGTTGGAAGAGCTCAATGCTATTTTTGAAGAACTCCCCAACGCCATGTTTTGCTTCGATATAGGACATGCTCGGCAATGCGACACTACGATGACAGAGTCTTATCGTATTCTCCGGGCGTACTCAGGTCGTCTGTGTCAGGTGCACGTGAGCGAGGTCAACACTGCTAGCCGCCATGATCCTCTGTCTTTTGCTGCCATCCGTGCATTTGCTGAGGTAACCGACCTCATTCCTGACCACGTGCCACTCATTCTGGAGTCTCGCGTAAGCCAAGACCAAATTAAGAGCGAAATTGAGAAAGCTTACAGGGCATTTCCGCTAACAGCCATGCAGTCCGTTCCCGCGTAAGGCGATCTACCCCAAATTTTGTCCCCCACGGACACCGTAGCGTACGCGGTGACCTCTGGGTATGGGAATCGAAGGGGCAAACCAAACGCCACCCATGATCGGGGCCTTAAATTCTGGCATTGAAGACGCTGCGATGCTGCCGAACCTTACGCCTTGTTCGGCAATGAACAATGAACTGCAATAATCAAATGCTGGGATGGCCGTTGCCGAGTACCTGAGGGCGGCAAGCGGACAGGGTTGATGAACCGATGAAGCTGTGGCCGCCAGCAGCGGAGCTTCTCAGTCGTGGCGCCTGGGCGGCCGCTCCGGCTCCAAATTCTTCTCGGGCATTTGCGGAGCAATTTTAAACCGTGGGCGGGAACATTCCGTGCCGGGAACTAGCTAGAGCAGCTGACTTGTCCGCTTGATAGCATCAGAGCAGACCTTATGTTGAATCCGACCCCCCGGGTGCGTTTCGCGCCCTCCCCTACCGGAATGTTGCATGTGGGCAATGCCCGCACCGCCCTGTACAACTGGCTCTTCGCCCGTCACCACGGAGGAGAGTTCCTGCTGCGCATCGAAGATACCGATGTGGAACGCAGCGAGGAGCGTTTTGAAACCCAGTTGATTGAAGATCTGCGCTGGCTTGGGCTGGATTGGAGTGAAGGGCCGCAGATCGGCGGCCCCTATGCACCCTACCGGCAGAGCGAGCGGCAGGATATTTATCAACGGCACACCGAGCGATTACTGGCCGAAGGCAAAGCCTACCGCTGTTTCTGCACCACGCAGGAACTGGAGCAGGAACGGCAACTGGCTATCCAGCAGCATCGGACGCAGGTGTACTCCGGTAAATGCCGGAATCTTCCCGCAGGCGAGGCCGAGAGCAAGGTGGCTGCGGGCGAAACGTTTGCCGTCCGGCTGGCCGTTCCGGACACTCCGCTGCAATTTCACGACATCGTGCGCGGCGATGTGGAGTTCGCTAGCGAAGCGGTCGGTGATTTCATTCTGGTCCGCGGGTCCGGGATGCCGGTCTATAACTACGTGGTCACCATCGACGATGCGTTGATGAAGATTACGCATGTCATTCGGGGCGACGACCACATTTCCAATACTCCACGGCAGGTGGCCATTTACCAGGCATTCGGCTGGAGCCTGCCGCAGTTTGCCCATCTTTCGACCATTCTGGGCAGCGATCGCGAGCGCCTCTCGAAGCGCCATGGGGCAACGTCGGTGGCCAGCTTTCGCGAAATGGGCATTTTGCCTCAGGCGCTTGCCAATTATCTGGCTCTTCTTGGCTGGGGTGCGGAAGGTGGAACACGCGAGACCTTTACTCGCGACGAGCTGGTGGCGGAGTTCAAGCTGGAGCGGGTCACTCCATCGCCGGCTGTTTTCGATTGGGACAAGCTGCACTGGCTCAATCGTCATGCCATCAAGCACGCTCCGCTGGCCGAGCTGAGGGAACTGGCCTGGCCTTACTTCTCAGATCGGGGGTGGTTGCCGCCGGTCTCTTCGGCAACCGGCTCGACGGTGCAGTGGTTCGATCGCGTGCTCGAACTGTTTCTACCCGCTGCGGATCAACTGCAGCAGTTGCCCGATAAAGCCGCAAACCTGTGGAAGATCGCACCGGTGAGCGAGGAGGATGCGGCTCTGCTCCATTCGGAAGCAGGACAGAAAGTAGCGCAGGTTTTTGCGGCGAAGGTCAGGGCAGAAGCAGGTCCGATCACTCCTCTTGGTTTCAAGGAGCTCATGAACCAGGTCAAGACCGAGACGGGCGTCAAAGGTAAAGACCTGTTTCATCCGGTACGCATCATTCTGACCGGAGTGCATTCCGGCCCGGAGTTCGACAAGCTGATTCCGGTGTGGGAAGAGGGAAGCCTGCTCAACTTGCCCGCGCCTGTGCTGAGCGTGCGCGAGCGCGTCGAGGCGAGTTCAGGAGCCGATATTCGCAGTTGAAGTCTCTCTTGCTGCGCGAAGTGGCCTGAATTCCAAGATCGATTTCATGATTGATTTGAAGACCGATTCGAAAATCGATGCGACCTTCGCCCATACGTGGCAGGCAGAGATCCTCGCTTCCCGGCCGCTCATCCTTCCCGGGCGGCAGTATGTTTATCCCGTGCAGGTGGAAGAAGTGGAGCGGGGAGCGCTGGAGGTGATGATCCGGCCTCTGCCTGGCGCACCTCCATTTCTAGCTACGTGTGCCCTGGGATTTGCCGATCCCGCGGTCCCCACAGGAGTTTGGGCATGCCCCAACCCAGAGTGGATATGCGTGGTTGCAGGCGGTTACGCTTATCTCATCGACGCCAACGATCCGGCGCGCTGGGAACAACTGGAATACCGGCCCGTGACCGCTGTAAGAGCGATCGCGGGACAAGGCTCGGGACAAGGCCTCCTGATTTTTTCAGGCTTCCATTCTCTGCTCGCCTGGGGCCGCGCAGGGAAGGCATGGCAAACAGGCCGCCTTACCTGGGATGGGATCCGGATCACCGAGGTGCGTGGCGATACGCTCTATGGCCTGGGTTGGGAGATGAAATCGGATCGCGAACTGGAGTTTGAGGTCGATCTGAAGACCGGCGAGCACCGCGGCGGTGGCTATTTACCCTGATCTGGTTGGACGTCCGCTTGGACGCGGAAAAAGCTCAAGCTGGCATCGCCCTGTTCGAGAACGCGATACCGGTGCAGCCCGGCGTATCTTTCTTCGAGCGCCAGCCGGCTATGCTCGGCGATGACAATCCCATTGGGCGCGAGCAGGGTATGCGCGTTACGGCCGATGCCGTTAAGGGTTTGCGCATAGTCCTTGGCGGCTTCGTAGGGTGGATCGAGAAAAATGATTTGGCAGCGGGGCTGAATACCCGGTTCCGCCATGTGGCGCAATGCGGCAGCGACGCTGGTCGATTCGATTCTGAATCCTGAGCCGATCGCGAGCTCGGCTAGATTGCTGCGGATCGCCGCGACGGCGGGGGCCGCCTGATCCACGAAATAAACCATGCTGGCTCCGCGGCTGAGCGCCTCAATACCCACGGCGCCGGAACCTGCGTACAGATCGGCAAAGACCGAGCCCTCGATACGCGAAGCCAGTACGTTGAACAAAGTTTCTCGCAGGCGATCGCTGGTAGGCCGGGTGGCCACCCCGCGGGGTGCGCTCAAACGCCGCGAACGGTATGTGCCGCCGATCACCCGCATGGGGTTTGATGGTAAATGAATCGTTTGCGGACAGATGAATCCTCAGGCTTGTGCCGATAGGAAAGCTCTACAATGCAGTAGTAGCAAAGCAGCTCAAGAAAGAAGCAGGACAGATTCGATGCGTGGATGGTCATTCCCGTTAGGGCGTTGGATGGGTGTTGAAATTCGTATTCACACCTTCTTCGTTCTGTTGCTGGGCATCTGTATGGCTTACACCCAAAGCATCCACCTTTCCATGTTCCGGGGAGTGGGCCTGTGGCTGATACTGTTGAGCGCGGTGCTGGTGCGCGAAGTGGCGCGCATGGTGCTGGCTGCTTATCACCAGCTGCAGTTGAGAAACATCCTGCTGCTGCCTATTGGCGGCCTGGTGGCTTACGCCAACGCGGAGAGCGCAGAGAACGCCGGCGCTCCTAAAGTGCAGTGGCGCATGGCGTTGACTGGGCCAATCGCTAACCTGAGCTTCGCTCTGGTGGTGGCCATGCTGGTACTCGGCATGTCACCGACGTTGAACCTTTTGCAGCAGCCCTGGGTTACACCTGCCCACCTGATCCGCAGTATCGTATGGCTCAATGTGCTTCTTGGCGTTTTGAACTTGTTGCCGGCCTATCCCTTGGATGGGGGCAGAGTGGTGCGCGGTGGAGTATCCCGCGCGCAGGGCAGAGCGCAGGGGTCTCGCGTTGCCACGGGCCTGGGGCAGATCCTCGCCATGGTCGCCATCATCGCCGGGCTGGTGCTGATGAATGCATGGTTGTTGATGGCGGGCTGCTTCATCCTCATCGGTGCGCAACTGGAAGATCAAGGTGTGCTGTTCCAGAGCGTAGTGGATACCGTCAACATGCAGGACATTATGCTGACGGAGTTTTCCATGCTCGCTCCGTCTGACACGCTGGAAGACGCGTTGCACAAGTCGATCCATAGTCTGCAGGATGATTTCCCCGTAGTTCGCGGCGACAGTCTGGTCGGCATCATCTCGCGCCAGAGCATCCTCTCTGCGCTGCGCAGTGAGGGCAATGGATATGTACAGGCTGTTATGTCGCGCAGCTTCCATGTTGCCCAACCGGAAGACTCGCTGGGTACGACGATCAGCCGCTTCGCCGGACGCGGATTGTCGCTGGTGCCAGTGACAGAAGGGGAACGCATCGTGGGCATTGTGACGCTACAGAACCTGATGCATTCCATGAGCCTGCTGGCGGAGAGCCGGAAATTGCGCCGCCAGAGCCAGGAATAATCGTTGCCAAACGACGACGACCAGGCCGAATCGCTGGAAGATCTTGCACCTGCCGCCCGGAAGACGGGACCGCTAGAACCCGGGCTCTATCTGGTCGCTACTCCGATCGGCAATCTCGAAGACATCACTCTGCGTGCGCTCCGGGTCTTGAAAGAAGTGGACCGGATCGCTTGCGAGGATACGCGGCAGACGCAGAAGCTGCTGAACCACTTCGCCATCACGACCCCAACGGTCAGCTACCACCAGCACAATGAGCAGGCACGCGCGGCAGAACTGCTGACTCTCTTGCAGCGGGGCGGCCGTGTCGCCGTGGTGAGCGACGCGGGCACGCCGGCGTTCTCAGACCCGGGGCTCGAGCTAGTGAGGGCGGCGGTGTCCGCGGGGGTACGCGTGATCCCGATCCCAGGGGCAAATGCGGCGCTGAGCGCATTGATCGCTTCAGGGATGGAGACGGATCGATTCCTCTACGTTGGGTTTCTCGCGGCAAAACCCGGGGCGCGCCGGGGAGAGTTGGAGGCCCTGGCTGCTTCGGTTACCGAACCGCGGACGCTGGTTCTTTATGAGGCTCCCCATCGCATTCTGGAGACACTGACGGATGTGGAAGCAGTATGGGGCGAGTCGGTAAGGGTCGCAATCGGCCGCGAACTCACCAAATTGCACGAAGAGTTCCTGCGCGGTACCGCGGGGGAAGTGCGCCTGGCACTGGCAGCGCGGGAGCGGATTCGGGGTGAGATGGTGCTGCTGATTGAGGCGACTCCCCCTGACAAATCATCTACGCCGGGCGGCACGGTCGGTCAACAGGTGGTGCAATGGATGGCCGCGGGGTTCGATGAGAAGGATGCGCTCAAGCGCGTGGCACGCGATCGCGGCCTGTCCAAGAGCGATGTCTATCGCGAGTTCCAACGCGAGCGTGTCAAGCAAAAGTCTGGCCAACCCGGAAAACCCGGGTCAATCACAAAAGCTCATCCCTGAGCCGCTCTTTAGACGACGGGTTTTGATTCGCGCCCCTCGACCCGGTCGTACAGATAGCTGTCGCTGGTTGTGCCCAGGGACTCGTTGTAGAGGCTCGGCTCGCCCACAACCTCGCGCAATTCCTCGGCAAACCGATGCACGGCCTGCAGGGAATCGGCTGTGGCGGGTAGCTCCAGCTTGGGCGTCTGCCAGAACTTCTGGTAACCGCGGTCGAGCAAGGTCGCTACGGAGCCGGCCACCAGGAAGCCCGGGCGCTCCACCCAGCCAACGGCAATGTGGGGCACTTTTTTGTCTCCCGTCCCGGCCTGGGACAGAATGGCGCCGGCGCCGTATTTGCGCACGAATATTTGGTTTGCGACTCCGGACACCTGTTGTACATCAAATCCCTGGGTGCGAAGGGCGCTCAGTACTTCATCGAATGACAGGAAATGAACTTTTGTTCGCATAGTTTGCGAGGGACGCGAATTGCCTCAGCTTTCCTCAGAACGCTACACTAGGAATGCTGCCCTTTAACTTTCGCACACCAGCGCTGATGGCCGCAACGACGGGTCAGCTTGAGGCTCAAGTTTACTCAGGGACTTTGAACGGGAAATATGCAAACCGAAGTGCAAACGGAAGTGAGATCGACGCCGCAGGCCCTGGGCAGTAGCATTCTCGAAAGGATCGGAAATACTCCGCTCCTCCGCCTTGATCGCTTGACGGCTGATCTAGGGGACGTAGTTTTGCTCGGTAAGGCCGAATGGGCGAACCCGGGTGGCTCGGTTAAGGATCGGGCTGCTTCCGCCATCGTGGCGGCAGCCAATCGACAAGGGTTACTGGCCGGCAAGCACCTGTTGGATGCAACCAGTGGGAATACCGGAATCGCCTATTCGATGCTGGGCGCGGCCCAGGGCTTTCCGGTAACGCTGTGCATGCCGTCGAACGTGTCTCCGGAGCGGAAGCGGATTCTTGCAGCCTACGGGGCGAACGTGGTCTGGACCGATCCGGCCGACGGTTCGGATGGCGCGATCCGCAAGGCGCGCGAGCTGGCGAAAGATAAAGAGCGGTATTACTACGCCGATCAATACGGCAATGAGGCCAACTGGAAAGCGCACTATCACACCACGGCCAATGAGATCTGGAAGCAGACCGAGGGACAAGTGACGCACTTCGTCGCCGGATTAGGGACGAGCGGTACGTTTATGGGAACCACGCGCCGCCTGAAAGAACTGAACCCTGCCGTGCAGTGCATTGCGATGCAGCCCGATTCACCGTTCCATGGATTGGAGGGCTTGAAATATATGCCGACCGCCATTGTGCCTCCCATCTATGATGCCAACCTGGCGGATCGCCATGTGGGGCAGTCGACGGAGGAGGCCTACGAAATGGCCAAGAGGCTGGGCCGGACGGAAGGCCTGTTGCTGGGCATTTCTGCGGCGGCGGCGGTGGCAGCCAGCCTCAAGATAGCGGAAGAGGAACATAGGGCGGGGAGAAGCGCCGTGATTGTTACTATCCTTTGCGACTCGGCGGATAAATATCTGAGCGAACGCTTTTGGGAGCAGTGAGGGTGAGTCCCAACCCTGTTTTGGAGCAGAAGAAGCAGATGCTGAAGATCAGCGGCGCCATTTACGAGCAGTTACGCAAACATGGCGAAGAGACGTATCCCCATGAGTGTTGCGGCGTGCTCCTCGGTAAGGCGCTAGACAGCGGAAATGAAGTGGAAGAAGCGATCCGCGCGGGCAATACCCGTACGGATTCCGCGCATAATCGTTATCACATCGCACCCCAGGAACTGATTCGCATTCAACGCCAGGCGCGAGACCGCGATCTCGACATCGTAGGTTTTTATCACTCGCATCCCGACCACCCGGCACAGTGGTCGTCGACCGACTTCAACGAGGCACACTGGATCGGTTGTTCCTACGTGATCACGAGTGTGGACGCGGGTGTTGCGATCAAGACCAACTCGTTTTTCCTCGCTGGTACCGGAGAGGAAGACAAGCGATTTCAAGACGAAGAGATTGAAGTGGGGCTGAAGCGCTGTTGATCGCCGGCCCCCTTCCCCACGCATGAGCGTAGAGTGAAGCGATCGCTCCCCGCACTGTCATCCCTGCATATTTTTGAGTGTTCGATCGAACAGCCGATCCAATGGATCAAACATGTGGATCAAACATGTCGATCAAACCTAATGAGTTCTGCACAACGAGTTCTGAAAGAGAGACGCGACGAATGAAGATTCATATTCCTACTCCGCTTCGCCAGTTCGCCGCCAAGCAGGCCACGGTGACGGTTGCGGCCTCGACCGTAGGCCAGGCGCTCGAGGAGTTGACAGCCACCCATCCGGAACTAAAAAAGCATCTGTATTCGGAAGAAGGCAAGCTGCGCGCCTTCGTGAACGTGTACCTGAACGACGAAGACATTCGCTACCTAAGCGACAAGGAAAATACGACAGTGAAAGAGAGCGACAGCCTGTCGATTATCCCTTCGATCGCCGGTGGCTCGACCGGGACCAGCTTGTAGAAAATTCGCACCAGAGGGCGTGCGAGGCGCGCCGAAAGAGGATGACCTATGGCGACATGGACTGAAGTACCCGCGGCAACGATGCCGTCGCTGAGTAACGATGAAATCGCGCGCTATTCGCGCCACCTGATTCTGCCCGAAGTCGGCATGGAGGGGCAGCAGAAACTAAAGGCCGCCAAAGTCCTCTGCGTGGGGACGGGTGGCTTGGGCTCGCCCCTGGCCTTCTATCTGGCTGCGGCGGGTATTGGGACGTTGGGATTGGTTGACTTCGATGTTGTCGACTTCAGCAATCTGCAGCGGCAGATCATTCACAGCACCAAGGATGTCGGACGGCCCAAGCTCGACTCGGCGGAAGAAAAGTTGAAGGCGCTGAACCCCTTCATGAACATTGTGAAGTTCAACACAATGCTGTTGAGCGACAACGCCATGGAGATCTTCAAGGGTTTCGACATCGTGGCCGACGGCACTGACAATTTTCAGACGCGTTACCTGGTGAATGATGCCTGCGTGTTGAGCGGCAAGCCGAATGTCTATGGCTCGATTTTCCGTTTTGAGGGTCAGGCCAGCGTGTTTGCCACCAAAGAAGGTCCTTGCTACCGGTGCCTCTATCCGGAGCCGCCACCTCCCGGTCTGGTTCCTTCCTGCGCGGAAGGTGGAGTGCTGGGGATTCTGCCCGGTCTGGTCGGCGTGATCCAAGCGACCGAGGTCATCAAGTTGATTTTGGGGCAGGGCGAGCCGCTTATCGGGCGCCTTTTGCTGGTGGATTCGCTGAGCATGCGTTTCCGCGAGCTGAAGCTCAGGAAGAACCCGGATTGCCCGGTATGCGGTACTCATCCCACAGTGACCGAACTAATTGACTATGACCAGTTCTGCGGGATCCAGCCCGAGCCGGCGGCCGACGCCAAGCAGATCAACGGCGTGGAACAGATCGAAGTGACCGCATTCAAAAAGCAGCAGGATGCCGGACAGAATGCGTTCCTGCTCGATGTGCGCGAACCGCACGAGTTCAAGATCGCGGAGATCGGGGGCCACCTTATTCCTCTTGGTGACCTGCAGAACCGCGTAGGCGAACTGGATAAGAGCCGCGAGATTGTCGTCCACTGCAAGTCGGGCGGCCGCAGCCAGAAGGCCGCAGAGTTTCTGCAGCAGGCTGGTTTCAAGGTCAAGAACCTTGCCGGAGGCATTACGGCCTGGAGCGATCAGATCGATTCCCGCGTGCCCAAGTACTAGAGCAGAACCAGCATAGGTATCCGGTCTACATGGGGGAAGTTGGATTTTTCTTGAGGAAAAATCCAGCCAAGCGTCCTTACCGCTGGGTACAGTTGTGCTGGTATTGCTCTGGGGCAACGGTGGTGTTGCCAAGTCCCTCAGCCGCACAAGCGGCTTAGGGATTCTCTTTTTGTTCGTGGATACCAGGCTTTTGCCTATGACCTTTTTGCCTATGGCCCGTGCGGTCGGCCTACTCCGTAGGGCTCCTGTTTTCCCCGTTTTGGTGCTGTGCCCATCGGCCTTGGGCGCAGGGGATGAGGCAGGGAGACGCACGGGTCTGGTAATTATCTGCATCTTGTCCTTTATGAATTTCCAGAAACCTGCATCGAAAGCACAGAAACAGTTTTGACAGTCGGAATCGGCCAATTACAATCTTGCCGAGAAGGACAGGTTGAACACTCAAATCTCCTCATGGATATCGTCTGCAAACACCCTAAAGTCCGCATCGTAGCGCGTGAAGAAGACGCCGAATATGTTGAGTGCCTGGATTGTGGCCAGGTATTCGACTCCAACGAGTACCGGGACATGGAAATCGAAGAAGCCGTGGCGCGGGAAGAGAAAGACGATCTCTAGAGCCGTTTCCCAATCCTTTTGCGCCGCGAACCGCTGCAAAGGCCGGTTTTCCCTCGGGGAAAACCACCTATAGTCCATTGCTTCGGTGCACGTCCATTGAGAAGCCGCGTTTGTCTCGCGGTCCTTCCCACTGCTCAACAGGCCGCGGCAAAACTCAATTCTTTGAAGGGTACGGGCTACTTCGCCGCAGCGGGCTACCTAGCCGCAGCGAGCGTTAAAGCATTTTCACTTCTGGTGTTTACAGAGCAACGACTCCAATGGCGGCTTTTCCTCAAGAACCGGGGTCCCCGGCAAGCTTGCTTGCTGGGGTGGAAGAAAAGCCGCACTTCGCCGCACCCTCCTGTGCAGCGTAGAAGTGAAAATGCTCTAGCCCCGTACATAACTCCATTGCAATGAGTCCGGCTTCAGCCCGCTGAGTGAGCGATTTATCCCTTACAAAGGCTTTTTCGCAGCCTGCTCAAGCCCCGTAAATACTCGTGCTCATGAACTCATTGCGGAATTTTCCCTGCGGGTCATAGTGTGTCAGAAGCTGTTGGTAGCGAGACATTTCCGGGTAAAGAGGCTTGATCTGCCGCGCGGTCATGGTGAAGAGCTTGCCCCAGTGGGGACGAGCTTCGAAAGGCGCCAAGCTCGCTTCAATTTGAGGCAATAGCTGCTTCACCGCCGGCCATTCTGGCTTCCAGGTAAAGTGGATCGCCATCGAAGGTCTTCCGTAAGCGGTGCTCATCCAGAGGTGGTCCGCGTCCACGGTCCGCAATTCCGAAATGAAGAGATGGGGCGTTATCTGGTCGCGCAGCTTTTCGATCGCCAGAATGGCCTCGTAGCCCCGGTCCCGGGGAATCAGATACTCTGACTGCAATTCGGCGCCGCTGCTCGGCGTGAATCCGATACGGAAGTGTGGCAGCCGGTCATACCAAGCGCCCGGGATACCCAGTTGCTCCGTGCAGCTTTCCGCCGGATGGCCAGGCAGAGGGTGCAGCTTCTTCGTCGCTAACTTCGCTCCAAACAGCTCCGAGGGGAATTCCGGCGTAGGCCCTGATCCATCCTTTGGCTCGACGCGGCGTTTGACCCATACCTGGCTGATGCGATGCTTTTGCCAGTCAGTGAACAGGCTGACGCTATAACCGCTGGAGAAGATTTCGTCGAGATGCTGCTCCAACGGATCGATCGGCAGATCTTCATAGATAACCTGGTTGACCTGGAAGGTCAGTTGAACGTTCAGGGTGAGTTCTGTGATTACGCCCAGGCCGCCCAGGTGGACCATCGCGCCTTGAAACTGCTCTTCCTCGTGGTCGGGGGAGAAAACCAGAACCTCACCCGTGGCTGTGACAATTTGTATCGCGCATACTTCCGTGGCCAGATTGCCGTTGTAGTTTCCAGAGCCGTGAGTAGCGGTGGCCATGGCCCCGGCAATGGAAATCTGGGGTAACGAGGCGAGGTTATGTAATGCGTACCCGTGACTGTCCAGATACGGAGCGAGTTCGCTGTAGGTTACTCCTGCGCCGACGGTGACGGTGCGTGCCTGTGTATTCAGTGTCATTTGCGTTAGATGGTTCAACGAGATCTGGCTTGCCGCGCTATCGGCGATGCCGTTGAAAGAGTGTCGCGCGCCCAGCGCTCTCAGCTTGTGGCAACTCCTGACCGCTTCTTGCACCTCGGCGAGTGTTTTTGGCTCCAGCAGGCGATCGGTACTGTACGTGTAGTTTCCTGACCAGTTCGTGCGTGCCGCGCCGTACGACTTCCCGGGGTGCGACTCTCCGAGGGGCGACAACCCTGAACCGGCAGGGAATGCGCCGGCAGTCTTCAAAAGCTCTCTCTCGTCCATCGTTTTGACTCTTCCAAAGCACTGCAATCGGAAGCATACCGCGGGCTGCGTAGCCTACTCTCTCCACCGTAACGCATCAGGTAACTATGGGTGGTTACCGTTCCGGTTCGTAACCTGAATCTGGAGCCTGAATACCCCATAAGAGTCATAACAATGTCCCAAAACGGACGGTATTCTCCAGGAGCTGACGCAAACTGACACAGACGATTACCTCAGGTGCGCCGGCACGAAAACTGTATTGCATTCATTGCCCTGGCAGCCAGGCGTTTGTTCACCAAAGAATCACGCTTGCGAACCAACAGTTATGAATTGGAGATCTGATCCCATGATGCACGTCCCCGCCATTTCCCTTAAGCGCCGTATGACCTCCCGACAGTTTTCTTCTGGCCGATGGATGCCAGTGCTGTTAGGGGCTCTCGCATTGGTCGCCAGCGCACCAGGGGCATGGGGGCAGACGACCACCACGACTTCGCTGTTCACCACGCCGGTTAATCCGTCGAGCGGGGCGGTCATCACGATGACAGCGCAGGTATCGTCCGTCGAGCAGACGGTCGCGGGTGGTTCCGTGACATTTACCGACATCTATAATGGCGTGACTGAGCAGCTGGGGACGGTGCAGGTTCAGTCGACAAATGGTGCAGCAGGCACGGCGATTCTCGCGACGGAGGTTGGAGGCGTCGGGTCGCACCAATTCGTCGCTACCTATAACGGCACGGCAACCTTTGCCACAAGTACATCTTCGTCTCAAGCCGTCAATTTCCTGGCGCCGTATCTTTCGGCTACCGCTCTAACCAGCGCCGGTTCGGCTCCCAGTTATACGTTTACGGCGACCGTATCCGCCTTCGGTCCCGTGACCCCGACGGGAAATGTAACGTTCACGGACACCACGTCGAACTTTACGTTGGGAACAGCAGCCTTGAACGCAAGCACGCTGCAGAACGGCTTCACCCCCTTCACGCGATATCCCATCTCGAACGTGAACAATGGCACTACCGGTCAGACCGTCGGGCCCGCCATCGGCGATTTCAATAAGGATGGACGGCCTGATTACGCTGTTCCCACGAATGGCGGCCCGGTCGTCATTCTGCTTGGCAGTGGCAACGGCACCTTCACCACGGGGACACCGCTGAACACGACCTCTCCGTTTACGCCCACCTCTGTCGTGGTAGGCGACTTCAATGGAGACGGCAATCAGGACCTTGCGGTGCTCAGCGGTCAAGGCATCGGGTCCGTCAACATCTATCTCGGTAATGGGAACGGAACGTTTCAAGCTCCTCTCAACTTTCCCGTTGCGGCGTCAACCTCGGCATCGAGACTGCTGGCGGTTGGCGATTTTAACCGGGATGGCATTCAGGATCTGGTAGCGACCAACTCGGCTCTGAGCCAGGTTGCCGTTCTTCTGGGCGTTGGCAACGGCTCGTTCCAGGCGCCCTCGTTCTATACCGTGGCGGGAGGGCCTTGGAATGTCGTTGTAGGCGATATTAACCAGGACGGATTCCTCGATCTGGCGGTTGCTTCAGACTTCAGCAGCAATATTTCGGTGCTGCAGGGCAATGGAGACGGAACGTTCAAGCCATTCATTTCGATTGCCACGCCAGGAAGCCAGGTCGGATCGGTAGCCATTGGTGATTTCAATGGGGATGGATTTCCGGATCTCGCGTCGACCAGCGCGCCCAACAGCTCGCTCTATATTCTCCTCAACCAGAAAACGGCGACCCCCACTTTCCAGGCGCCCGTGACGTATACGTTGAGCACCGCTCCTTACTACCTCACGATCGGCGACTTTAACCGGGATGGTAAGCTCGATATCCTTTCGGCGAACAACAACAGCGCGACACAGGGCGTGGCTGTTCTTCTTGGCAATGGCACAGGCGCATTTGCCACCCCCACCTACTACTCTGTAGGCTCCGGCGCCATTTTCACCAATGCGGGCGACATCAACGGTGACGACCAGGTCGATCTGACCGCGGTGACGCTTACTGGATTGAGTGTTCTCTTGTCCGGACAAACCGAATCGGCCGCGCTTGCGAACATTGCCATCAATGGTTGCAACACGCAATCTGTCACTGCTACGTATGCTGGCGACGGCAATTACGGTACGAGCACTTCTACGCCGATCACCCTGGCGCCTTCCAAGCAGAATACTACCCTGACTCTTGGCGCGAGTCCGGTAAATGGCGCGGTGGGACAGCAGGTCACCTTGACGGCCTCGATTTCACCCTCTAGCTATGGTTCGACGACGACGAACGGAGAAGCGGTCACTTTCAAGAATGGCGTCCTCACCCTCGGAACGGCCATCCTCACGAACGGCATCGCCGTTTTCAATACGGTACCTCCGGGCGGCATAGACAGTTACACAGCCACTTATGCAGGTGATTGCGCATTCAATGGGAGCACAAATCTTACGCCGGTGGCGGGCACCACGTTGTTAGCGTCTACCATTACATGGCCGACGCCGGCAGCGATCTCTTATGGCACGTTGCTCAGCGCAACCCAGTTAGATGCAACGGATAATGCTGCCGGCGGGGGAACCTTTACCTATAACCCGGCCATAGGCGCCCTTCTTCAGGCCGGAACGCAAACTCTCCAGGCCAGGTTTACTCCGGCGAGCCCGCTCTTTGCAATAGAAACAGCGACTGTTTCCCTTACGGTGAATAAGGACCCCTCGTTTATCACCTGGCCGACTCCCACGGCAATCACTTTCGGAACGCCGCTGAGCGGCTTCCAACTGGATGCCACGGCAAACGGTGGCACGGTCCAGGTACCGCTCCCCTACAACGTCTTCGCAATCTACCCACCCGGCGTGCGCTATAACCACGCAGGGTCCCCAGCCAACACGGTTCGTAACAACGCGGGGTTCGACAATGACGGCTTTACCTACTCGACCACGACCCTGGGCTCAACGGTAGTGTTTAACGGTCTGACCTTTAACATCGGTCCTGCGCAAGCGCTGGACGCTGTCTTTGGTACGGGCACAGCGATTCCCCTGCCGGCCGGCAAATTCGCGAGCCTGTATATGCTGGGCGCGCTGGTGAATAACATCGCACCAACCCAGACCTTTGTCGTTAAGTACACGGATAACACGACGACCACGCTCGTTCAGAAGATGAGTGACTGGTTCAACGCCGCTGGATGGCCAGGTGAGTCGGTCGTCAATTGCAGTGAAAAGCGGAACTTTAAAGACGGTACGCAACAATCGGATTCGGTCTGCGTTTACGAGTATTCGATCACGCTCGATGCCACCAAAACGGTCGCGAGCATCATGCTGCCAAACAACCGCAACATCGTGATGTTGGCAATGGACCTCGTGACGCCTCCGATACCGGGTACATTTACCTACACCCCGCCTGCCGGCACGATTGAGCCGGTTGGGACGGATACGTTGTCGGTCACCTTCACACCGACCGACAGCATCGACTTTCAGCCGGCGACCGCCACAGTGCAGTTGCTAGTTGAGACGCCGGTTACGCCCATCGTCACGCCTACCATCTCGTGGCCTCCGCCTGCTCCGATCAGCTTTGGCACGCCTTTGAGCGCTACCCAACTCGACGCAGTAGCGATGGGTGCGCCCAGGCCCACGCCGGTCGTCCCCACAAGCCAGGTGTCAGTCATTGCCGCCGTGGCAGACGGTTCTACCTATAACCAACCCGGCTTCGATGGTGCGGGAGGAACGTATTCCTGGACGAAGTTGAACGACGGTCAGGTGAACTTCGCGGGGACGAGCTTTACGGTCGGCTCGAGTGCCGCGGTGCCGAACGCGATCACGAACGGCGCCGTCTACACGTTGCCGACCGCAGGCAACTATTCCACGGTCTATTTAATCGGCGCTGCGACTACGAACGGGCAGACCGATCAACCATTTATTCTGACCTACGCGGATAGTGGTATCCCGGTGACGCAAACCGTGAGCCTGAGTTCATGGGCGCAGTCCGCGGGTTTTGCCGGAGAAACCATCGTTGCCACGACACCCTATATGAACACGAAGGCTGGCGGCCAGGTAGCCGGCACCTTCGATCTCTACGGATACCAACTCACTGCGGATCCTACTAGAACTCTGGTCAGCGTCAGCCTTCCTAACACGCGGAACGTCGTCATTCTGGCACTGGGCTTTGGCACGAATACCCAGGTAGTTGTGCCTGGTACGTATACCTACACCCCGGTGGCCGCTACTGTGCTCCCGGTTGGATTGCAGACCCTGAATGTCGCGTTTGCACCGACCAATACATCCGGCTACACCCCCGCGAAGGGAAGCACGACCATCCAGGTCAATCAAGCCGTGCCCGTGATCACATGGCCAACGCCAGACGCAATTTCTGTGGGCACTCCGTTGAGCGGAACGCAATTGAATGCGGTCGCATCGGTGGGCGGCTCACCCCTGGCCGGTACGTATAAATACACCCCGGTGGCGGGCACGTCCTTCGCCACGGCGGGAACGTACACGCTCAATGTGCTGTTTACACCCACGGATGCGACCGACTACACGACGGCGAGCGCGAGCGTCCAGATCGTGGTCGGCACCGGGACTTCTGGCGTCAGCGGAGGCCTGTTATATCCCACTTCTGACTGCTGCTTCTTCAGTCAGCTCACTCCTTACACCGTTTCGGTAGGCGGATCGGCCATTGTACCTACCGGAAACGTGGCCGTGGTCTTCAACGGGCACACCGTCGGCACAGGCACGCTTTCACCGACATCGGGTGCGAACTCAGCGGTCACGCTGTTGCTGAACAGCACCTTCTTTGTTCCGGGCAACAACACCGTGACGCTGAACTACCTTGGAGACACTAACTACGTCCCCAGCAGCAATTCGGCGGTCATTCCGCTGCGCAACCCAGCCATTATTGCCAATCCGGCAACTGAGGGTGGTGGTGGCTCAACGATTATCATTCCCTACACCTACGTTGTGGCAGGGAGCATGACCTTCAACTTCAACCCGAGCAATGGTTCGGTCGCTGACTTCACCAATACTTCTTCAAGCAACTGTGCCTCTGGGGTGCAGGAACCGGCGGGCTTTGTTTGCCAGTTCTTTGTTTCCTTCAAGCCAGGGTTGCCTGGAATCCGCAAGGGCGTAGTGGAGGTAGACTTCACGTCAGCCGCAAGTGTGGCAGATCCTAAGCTCTACCTATTCCTCACCGGTTTGGGATCGGCAGCACAGATCTCTCTGAGCAGCGCCACGCAAACAACTCTGAACGCTCTGCTGAATCAGCCACAGAGTCTCGTGTTTAACCCGAACGACATCAACAGCTCGACACTGTACGTGGCCAACGCGAATGCCAAGCCGAATGCCGGCCAGATCGACACCCTGGCGTCGTCTGGTGGAGCACTCACGCGATGGAACGGGGCCAATTCCACCAATCTGATCTACCCCGCTGACCTCGGGTTCGATCCGCTGGGGAACCTCACCGTCACCGATCCATTGGGAGCGAAGGTTGTGCAGTTCAATCCGGCATTGGTCGAAAGCACAGTGAACACCGGAACCTTTACCCTCGGATTGCCTACCGCAGCGAAGACCGACTTCGGGGGTAACTTGTATATCGCCGATGGAGGCAACACGCCGCAGATCATCGAGATTCCGGGCGAGACGTTCGCATCGTATACGCCAAGCCAGTTGAGCCTGGGCAGTCAGACCAGTACCTTCCCTGTAGCGCTCGCAGTCGATAATGCCGGCGCCAATCTCTATGTCGGCGATGGCGTTAGCAACCAGGTGCTGCAGGTCAATCTGAATGGTACGGGTACCTCGGTCGTATCGCTTGCACCGTGCGATGCAACCATCACGACTTGCTCGTTCCTCTCACCCGCCGGCTTTGCGTTCGATCCCAATGGCGACCTCTTTGTTATCGATGCGAATCTACGCGTAGTCCTAATACCTAGTGCGCACTCGGCGAGTGCCCCGGCCACGCAGTTGCCGATCACCGGTCTGAGCAACCCCTCGGGCCTGACGCTGGATGGATCAGGCAACGTCTACGTGAGCGATCTGAACGGTACGGTTGTGAAACTGCAGGTGAACCTGGGAACACTGCCAAAGTTCACTACGATCGGGTCGTCACAAACCACCACGGTGACGAATACCGGAAACCTGTCTCTGGCCATCACAGGGTTGACGTTCGCTGGTGCGCCGAGCAGCTTCACCGAAACCGACACGTGTAAGTCGGCGTCGATCCCGGCCGGCGGAAGTTGCACCATCACCGTGACGTATGCAAACACCGCCGGGCCAGCGAGCGACACGCTGACCTTCACTAGCAACGCATTCGCGGCCACCCCGGCCACGATCCACCTGAGCCACTAACCAAAAGTTGCGCGTGCCTTGCATCACGCGCAACAGGCATCAAGAAAAAAGCCATCCATGCTCAAACCTGGGCACGGATGGCTTTTTGCGTCACAGCTACATGGTGTGTTAGAGCATCTTCGCAATGCCTGCGGTCCGGTAAGAGCGGCGAGGCGTGGTTTTCTTTGAGAGAAAACCACGTGAAGTTCGGTATCTTAGCTCGCTGCGGCGAGGATGCGAAAATGCTATCGAGCAGAAGCAGCAGAGCCGTGCCCGGTCGGGATCGGGGAAGTTGGATTCATCTTGATGAAAAATCCAGTCAGGCGTCCTTGCCGCTGGGTACGGTTGTGCTGGTTCTGCTCTGGCGCGGCCTGTCAGGGTAAAAGAAATTTGTTGTCGGGCAAGCCGGTCACGTTCGTCTCAATAGCCAGAAGGCAGCCGCCAAAGCGCTCCCAGCGGCCCGCCTCAGGAGAGGCGGAAGTAATGTAGAGCATGTTGCCTTCCGGGCCGCCGAAGGTGCAGTTGGTCGGCCTGCTCACCGGTAGATCGATCACTTGATCCACATCTCCACTGGGAGCTACGCGAACGATACAGCCGCCGTCATAGCGGCAATTCCATACATATCCTTCGCTGTCGATAGCCGAACCATCCGGCACCCCTCGATCAAAGCCTTGAAAAAAAGGTGTTTCCCCGCGAATAGACCGGCTGGCCAGCTCATACTCATACGACCAGATGCAATTCTGCAGGCTATCGCCAAAATAGAATCGCGACTTGTCGGGGCTCCACAGCAGCGTATTCGAGATGCCCAGGTTACGCTTCCAGTCGGTGGCTGCACCGTTCCCCTCGACGCGGTAGAGAACACCGTCTGTGCCACCGGCCGCACCGGCATCGCCATTCTCCAGAACATTGTTTCGCATGGATCCTACCCACAAGGCGCCACCTGGATCCACCGCCGCATCGTTGCAGCGCACAAAGGGCCAGCCGGGCAATGCAAACAGGGGTGCGGGGAGCTGATCGGCGCCTGGCTTCCACAAGGCGATGCCTGAACCAAGAGAGAGGGCAAGAGTGTCAGGGCGGCTGGTCTCCATGACGCAGGTTATCGGTTCAGAAAAGAACCAGGTCTTGAGGGAGGACTCTTTCAGCGAGTAGCGATGCACAAGAAAGCGATTGATGTCGGTCCAGTAGATGCATTGCGTCTCTCGCATCCACAGAATTCCTTCACCACACGCGTCTCCTGTAGCGGCAAGACAGATCGGCTCTTTGAGTTTCAGTTGTGTAGTCAGCGACATTCTCCATTCTCTCGGCGTTCCATGCCCACAGGTGTGGAATGCATATCGATTTGACGCAACTTTCTCGCGAAGATTCATAGTAGGCACTGACGATTCACTTTGCAAAGCCGAGCGGATGCGCAAAGCCCGGCGGCGTCTCCTCTCTGTTCGATCAGGGCGTCGATCAGGGCGTCGACGAGGGCGCCTCACTGCGGATGAGTGAAAGCTGCGCCGTCGTTCTGCAGCTACAACGAGCGAGGTCTACCGAGGGGCCGGTAAAACTGCCATAATTGGCCATGGTTACAAACCCAGCCGCTTCTCGAACTCTGGGGCAAACCGCGCTTAAGGGCACGTTCGGACCGGTCAGGTTTTGGTCGCTTGTGGCTCTTTGTGGAGTGCTGGCGATATGTATAGCATTCTCCTGGGTTACGCGCGATGCGATGGCGCATTTGTCCTTTCTAAAATCCGCAACACAGCGTGGCGCTGGTGCAACCCCGCAGACAGGGGTCGTCGATACCCACCCGTGGCAAATCGCACAAGCACTCTCTCCACTCGCCGTAAGTCGCGAAGAGGAGGAATATGCGCGCGAGGCAGAGCGGCTGGCCGGTTACGAAGTAGACCAGGCATTCGCCGCAGCTCTACGCCAGGCGACAGCACAGCACGCGGCGCCCTCTGGGGAAGCCATTGCTCTCACCCAAAGAATCACACAGTTGCAGCATACGACCAAGGACGACCAGGCGCGCGTGCGGAGTTTAACGCCGCAAGGTGGGGCGCCAGAACCTGCCGGTAGTCAGGATGACCTGAAGGTTGCGCAGGCCCAACTGGATCTTGATCAAGATGAGCTGAACGATGCGCAGCAAGATCTGGCGCGGACTTCAGGGGATGTGCGGTCGCAAATCCAACAAGAGCTTGCAGCGCACAAGGCAGCGACCGCCAAAGCCGTTGGCCGTGCCGACGGGACTACGCAATTAGCCGTTCTCTCGACTCGGCAATACGCAACACTCGCTGGCCGCCTCGAGGCGTGGATCAATCAGCGAACCCGTTACGATCTGATCCAGCAGGCATTGCAGCAAGCGAGAGCAGACGCGGCCAGCTTGACCCTGCAGCATAATGCGCTCGAATCGATCGCCAGCGCAGGGGATGCTTCTGTTGGTGCGACACAGCCCAATGCCGCCAGGCTGGCCAGTCTGCAACGCAGAAGAGAACAGCGGCAGCTCCTCACTCTCTACGACGACCGCATTCAAACGCAGCAGCAGCTTGCAGTCGTATACAACAAATGGGCTGCCCAGGTCTTGCTGCAGCACCGCATTGTGATGCACATGGGCATGCAGTCGCTGGCTACTGTGGTTTTCATCCTGATTTGCGCAATCGTTTGCGAAACCCTCGGCACACACCTGCTGGAGCACCAAAACCTGGATCGCCGGCGCAAGCACACGTTGCGAACGATTCTGCGCTTAAGTGTGCAACTCATCGGTCTCGTATGTGTCCTGCTGGTTACGTTTGGCATTCCCAGCCAGATTTCCACCATTCTTGGGCTGGCTACTGCGGGGCTTACGGTTGCACTGCAAAGCTATATCCTCGCGTTCTTCGGCTGGTTCATCCTCATGGGTACGAGCGGCATCCGTGTGGGCGACTATGTGCAGATCAACGGAGTGGCTGGAGAAGTCGTGGAGATTACCCTGTTCCGCACCACGATTCTTGAAACCAGCAACTGGGCGGAGAAAGGCCACCCTACGGGACGCCGGGCAACCTTTATCAACAATTTCGCCATCACCGGCCAGTACTTTAACTTCTCCACGGTAGGCCAATGGATGTGGGACGAAATCTCCGTCAGCATTCCGGCCAGCGCTGAATCGTATGCCAAGGTCGCCCTGCTTCAGAAAGCGGTGGAGGAAGAAACCGAACAGGATTCGCGGCTGGCCGAAGAGGAATGGAAACGCCTGCCTCGGAAGAATGGCATGAGCCATGCCAATGCCAGCGCACTCGTGAATCTGCGTCCGGTAGGTTCCGGCGTGGATGTTCTTATTCGCTACGTGACTCGCGCAGCCGATCGGCTTACCGTGCGCAACCGATTGTATGAGCGAGTGATCGAGGTGCTTCACAAACCCCAGGCGGTTATCTCGACGAAGGAGCCATCGAAGCTGACCAGCGCAGTGCAGGCGGCGGCCGATCCTGCGGACCAAGACTTAAGAGACATGCGCGCCAGTATCTAAACCTGAAGTGACTCCGCCGCCAGCTGAAGCATTTTCGCAATGGGTGTAGACCGGCCTCGCCGCAGCGAGCTTAGCCACCGGCCTTTACGTGGTTTTCTCTCAAAGAAAACCACACCTCGCTGCTCTTGCCGGATCACAGTAATTGCGAAAATGCTTTATCTAACAGTCCAACCGCCGTCGATGATGATGTCAGAGCCGGTCATAAACCCGGAAAGCTCGGAGCACAGGTAGCACGCCAGGGCGCCTATCTCTTCGACTTTTCCCCAGCGGCCGACGGGCAGGTTCGCGAGAAAAACAGCATTGGCTTCGGGATCGTCTTTGATGCTGGAATTCATGTCTGTACCGAAGGGTCCGGCGCTGATGGTGTTCACGGTAATGCCCTCCGCAGCCAGTTCCAGTGCAAGGGAACGCGTAAGGCCGCGCAAAGACGCCTTTGCGGAGGAATAAGCGGTGCGACCAGGCAGCGAGACGTGACCCATGGTCGAAGACATGTTGATGATGCGTCCATAGCCCGAGCCCATCATGCCCGGAACGAACGCGCGGCACATGAGAAACGTGGAAATCAGGCTCGAGTCCACCACACTGCGAAATTCGTCCAGAGTAAAGTCGACCAGCGGCTTGCGGAGATTCGTTCCCGCGTTGTTAATCAGGATCTGAGCATGCCCGAAGCGCTCCTTGACAGCGCGCGCTACGGCGGCTACGTCTTGTTCGCGTGTTACGTCGCCGGCGAACACGTCTGCCGTGCCGCCCTGCGCGGCGATAGCGTCCCGCACGAGATCCAGACGCTTCACATCGCGCGCTACCAGGGCGATGTTTGCGCCTGATTCGGCCAATGCTTTGGCCATCGTTTCTCCGAGGCCTCGGCTTGCGCCGGTGATTACCGCCGTCCGGCCAGAAAGATCAATCTTCATGTCACCTTCCCTTTCTCTCTGGCGACGTGGGCCTTTCCGGAGAGTCAGTCGCTGCAACGGTTCATTAAAGCACGGCTGCGCTGCTAGCCCTCGCCCTGCATGCATTGTTGCTGGTAACCTGACCGGGCGGAATTTTATGTGACCACACGAGGCCCCTGGCAATGAAGGCGAGTCGAACGCGGTACAGCATTGTCGGGCTGGCAATCGCGCTGGCTATCCTCTCCTACGTGCAGCGTGTAGCCATTTCTCAGGCGGCGGGACCCATCTCTCACGATTTGCACCTTAACAAGGCGCAAATGGGCTTGGTTTTCGGGGCGTTTGGGCTTTCTTACGCCTTCTTCGAAATTCCTATCGGCTTTCTAGGCGACCGGATAGGCGTCCGCCGCGTCTTGATGCAGATTGTGCTGGGTTGGTCCCTGTTTACCGCGCTCACCGGTGCGGCGTGGAGCATGGTATCGCTCTGGATCATCCGTTTTCTGTTTGGCGCAGGTGAGGCCGGGTGTTTCCCTATCCTCACGCGCATGCTCAGCATGTGGCTGCCGGCGCGCGAACGCGTGACCGCGCAAGGTATGCTTTGGGCCTTCGCCCGCTGGGGCGGAGCCTTTACGCCACCCCTGGTGTTGGCCTGTATCGGGCTCGTGGGCTGGAGATATTCCTTCGCGGCTTTTGCCTCCCTCGGTCTGGTGTGGTCTGCGGTGTTCTGGTTCTGGTACAAGGACAATCCAAGCCAACACAGATCGGTCAATGATGCCGAGAGGGAACTGCTCGAGATGTCGCGGGTCCTTATGACCCACCAGCCCGGGCAGAAAAAGTGGCTTTCTCTTCTGCTGACACCCGAAGTATTCCTGCTGTGCCTGCAGTATTTTTGTGTTTCGTTTACCTGGTATTTCTACATCACCTGGCTCCCCACGTATCTGCGCGAGGGGCGAGGCCTGACGGCTGGGCACGCAGCCGGTTTATCTGTGCTGCCCTTGCTGTTCGGTGGCTTTGGTTCGCTGCTCACCGGTCTGGCGCCCGTCCGTTTGCCGCGACGCAGGATCGCATTTTTTGCCCTGCAGGCGACCGCGCTGCTGCTCTACCTCTTTCTTCGTACCCAGGCGGCGTTGCCCGCCATGCTGTGTATGGCGGGCGCCAGCCTGTGTAGCGACCTGGTTATGCCTATTTCATGGAATGCGTGCGTCGAGATCGGTGGCTCGTACACGGCTACCGTCGCGGCAACCATGAACATGATGGGCAACCTCGCTGGATTTGTGATGCCGGTCGTGGGCGGATTGATCCTGCAGAAGACATCTGGTAACTGGTCGTCCCTCATCCATTTGATGATCGCCTCCGACGTGATTGCGGGGTTGTGCTGGCTCTATCTCGACCCGGAGCGCGCCGGTCGCCAGCGGGAGAAGGAGCGCGGTCTCGACCAACTCAACTCGACGCTCAACGCGACGCTCAGTGCAGAGGGCGCATCGCTGTGAAGGGTAGATCCCATCGAGTCAGACTGCTCTGGTCCGGCGTATTCGGTTTGCTTTTCTCTCCCCTGCTGTTACAGATCACGGATTATCTGGCACGATCCCTACCGGCGGCGGCCCCCAGCACCACGTCTCTTTCCGATAGAGCAGAACCCGCAACACGGTACCCAGCGAAGTCTTCGCTGGACGGGATTTCTCATTAAGAAAAATCCAACCTCACAAATGTTGTTCTGGTACATCTATGCGGGTTCTGCTCAAGTAATCGAGAGCTTCGTTGTTAACCAGCGCATGGAAAACACACTGTGGGCAGCGGGTGTGGTCGCTATCGGCGTGGTGGTCACGGTGGCGGTCGAGTATGTGTTTCGCAGAGTTCATCCAGCGACCGATCTTTTCGAAGGTATAGAAGAGCGCTTGAAGACGGTGGAGACAAGCTTGCGCTCTGCAGCAGACCAGCAACCTCTGGATGCTGCAACAGAAAAGAGGCTTGCGCTGTACGCAAGCGTGGGGACGTCGCGACTGCGCAGACTGATACTGCGGTCAGGGTTCAGCCCGCATTTCAAAGTCCAGATGAGCGTAGCCATAGCCCTGACTGGCCGTCTGGTAGACCTTGCCGCTGCTCTCCGCGTCGCCCTTGCTGAAAGGGCGGAGCCAGTGAACGAGACAGATCGCCAAAGAGTGCAGCGCCTGGCAGACGAGGTGGCGCAAGTATGCGGGGAGTTGATACAGCATAAGCGGCTCCAGAAAATTGCCCGTCCGCTTCGCGACGAGCCATCGAGTCTTCCATTTATGCCCACCATGGAACAAACAATTGCGTTGATTCCGGAGCACCTGCTCGTGCCTGTCTAGCCGCGATTTCTCACAGGGTCGTGATTTGCTGTCGGTCGGCGGCGCGAAGCATGCGGGAAGAGCCATCGACCGGGTTGAAATCGGCTTGGCGATAGGTTCGGCAAGTGTGCGGGGAGGCTGATGGCAGATCGAAGTCGGATTTGCCGCATGGCTACGCCAGGCCGCCGGTTGGGTTTGTGTGGAAAAGTTGTTGGGCCGGGGTGGAGACGCTCAGCAGCGCAGCGCGTCGAAGGCCCGAGCGTAGATATGTTTCCACGGATAGGTGGAACTGAGTTCCAGCCACACGCGCCGGGCGCTGATGCGTACCAGGGCACCGATTTTGAACAGCTTGAGCCGGATCGTGTCCACCTGCGCCTGAGCCCACTCGGTTCCCTTCAGCCCCAGCCGCCTGAGCGCTTCAACCAGCGTATAAGCCAGCGCCGACAGGTACAGCCGCAGCTGATTGCCCTTCATTTCTTCCGTCGAGAGACGATAGGCGAACAGGCACATCTGCTCCTTGATACGATTCTCCATCTCACCGCGCTGGCAGTAGAACTGCTCGTACAGCTGGCGCGCCGCCCACTCGCCGGTGCCGAGTGAAGTAACCACGAAGCGTGGGTTTTCGCCCTTGTCCAGATACTCGGCCTTGGCCACTACCCGCCTCGCCCGCGCCCAGCTGTTGCGCGTTTGATAGTCGAACTCGGTAAACACACGCGCTGGCTTGCCGGTCTCGGTGTGCAGCAGCGTGGCCTCGTGCATCTGCTTGCCGATGATCTTCTGCAGCCGGCTGTTGCGCGCCAGACCGAACAGGAAGTCTACCTGGTTCTCTGCGGCCTCGCACCAGGCCATCAGTTCCTCGCGACAGAAGCCCGAGTCGCCGCGCAGCACGATGCGCACCTTGGGCCAGATGGAGCGCAACTGGGCCACGATGCGCTTGACTTCATCGAGCGCACCAGCCGCTCCGTCGATGTTGGCCGGCCTGAGCCGTGCACACAACAGTTGATCGCCGGCGAAGATGTAGAGCGGCAAGTAGCAGTAGCTGTCGTAGTAACCATGAAAGAACCGCTCCGGCTGATGACCGTGCAGCGGGATGTCGGTGGCATCCAGGTCGAGAACGATCTGCTCGGGCGCTTCGCCGTGCGACTCGATGAACAGATCGCACAACAGCGCGTCGATCTTCGCCGGCGCGTAATCGATCTTGTGATAACGCTTGCTGCCGCCGGGAAGTTCCAACCGGTTCAGCGTGCTTTTGCCGGCCAAGGGATCTTCCAACTTGCGCTGGCCCGACAGCACCGCCATCAGCGGATCGTGGCGCAACTGCTCATGATCGCAAAGGTCCTCGTAGCCCAGCGCCAGCCCGTAGATGCGCTGCGAAAGCATCTCCGATAGCTGGTGTTGGACCAGCAGCGGCGACCGCCGGTCGGTGAAACAAGACGCTACCCGCTTCAGCATACCGATCTTGCGATCCGCCTGACGCAACAACAGCGCTCCCCCATCGGTCGATACCTGACCCGCCGTGAAACTGGCCTCAACCCGCCGCGAAAAATGTGATGCAAACGAGAAGACTTCTTGATTACACTCTGTCATGTGAGAGGCCGCCCTTTCCGCAGTCACAACTCGCTTCGATAACGTAGTTATGACACAGAAAAGACGGCCTTTCCAGCTATTTCCTGCTTCCCGAATCACCCAAATCGACAATCCGCCTGTGAGATATCCGGGCTAACCATTGCAAAGCGTCAGAAATTCCAATACCAGCGGCCAAGGCCAACAACGGCGTTGCCGGCGCGATATACCAAAAAAACTTGGTCTGTGACTTGGTGATCACGGCGAACAAGGCAGCCGCAGCTACAAGGCAACACGACGCAACCGAACGCCGGCGACGATTGCGATGGAACAAAGGTATGAGGGTGAATGGAAGCAGCAGAAACCCAGGCTCAAACCTGGTGGCCAGAACCCTAAGATAAAAGAGCGGTCCGCCATGGTCGATGGGGTTGACCGTAACATAACATACCGTCCGGCCAAATCATTGATCCAGACGGCGTGGAGATATCCCGGGTCGAAATGCTCTCGCAGGCTCAAGTAGCCGGAGGCAACAAGGGAGATGCTCAACAGAATAAGCCAGAGCCAGCCGTCACGCAGCACTCTGAGCAATTGGCCGCGGGCGATCGTGTAGACCAGCAAACCCGGCAGTGCAAGTACGCCCCCGGCTCCTTTTGTCAGGATGCTCAAGGTTACGGCAAGCCCAGTCAAAGAAATCGACTGGATGCGTTGCCGGCCCTCACTTTCGAGATATCTCCAAAAGGCCAGCGTATAGAGCAGGGTGAAAAAGAAGACGAGTGCATCGTAGTCGCCGGTTCTGCCGGCATGCCAGCCCACAAAGAGCGGAGCCGACAGTAGTGTCAGCCCGGCGAAGAGGCCAGCGAGCCGATCGTACAGGTAGTTTCGGCCAAAAGGTCCAAACCGCAAGAACCGTTGCCGTTGCAGCCATAATGGAGGGAAGACGCACGGCCACCAAGGGTGGCAGCCCCAGGCGAAGCAGCAGCGCCATACACCAGATAAGGAGTGGCGGCTTCGTATTCCAATGGTCGGGTGCGCCATTGAAATAAGTAACTATCACATGTCCATTCCGGCTCATTTCAAGAGCATTGTTGGCATTGCGGCTCTCATCCCAAAGCTGTATGGGTAGAGTGCTATTGCGCAACAGCAGGACCAGGCCCGCTAAGAGCACGAGCAGACACACGCAGCCAACATCTGCTGCCCGCCCATGCCTTGTGGGTGCGAGATCAGATCGGCTTGCGCCGGGATGGCGAGCAGATATATCCATGGGACTTTATGTATCCAACTAGAACATGCATGCTCCTGGTACGGTTTTCCTAATTCTGGTAACGGGCACTCCTTGGTTCGTCTGGAATGGTTACCCCGGGGGTTACGGTAACATTCGAGGCAGTCACGAATAGGTCGCCCCTGAAGTTGTATTGCCTTTGTTTTCCATTACGTTCTGGTTATGATCCGGTCATTGAAGAATGTCACAGTGAAGCGAACAAAGAATCATCGACTATAGCTCTATTTACCCCCCTGACGTCTTGCTTGCTTTAACTTCGAAAGCCTTGAGGTTGCACATGCCATCGCATACTCCCATCGTGAGCGTCATCATTCCCTGCTACAACGAGGAGGAGGTACTTCTTGCCTGCCACTCCCGATTGATTGAGGTGTTCGAGGGGTATCATGAGAGCGAAATCGAACTGATCTACGTCAACGACGGTTCGAAAGACCGCACTGAAGAATTGCTGCACTACTTGCACGACGGCTATCCCCAGGTACGGGTGGTGATGCTGTCTAGAAACTTCGGCCACCAGGCAGCCGTGACCGCAGGTTTGACCGCGGCAACTGGTCAGTGCGCCGTCATGATCGACGCCGACCTGCAGGATCCGCCGGAGGTGATTCTCCAAATGATCGAACGGTGGCAGGCAGGCTACGAGGTCGTTTATGGCGTCCGTGAGACGCGTGCAGGCGAAAGCGGGTTCAAGCTGCGCAGCGCGCAACTGTTCTACCGTCTCATCAATAAGCTTTCTGATGTGGAGATACCTTTAGATAGCGGCGATTTCCGTCTTCTCGACCGGCGCGCTGTCAATGCCATGCTTGCAATGCCCGAGCGGCACCGTTTGCTGCGTGGCATGTCGAGCTGGATTGGCTTCCGCCAATTTGGTTTGAAGTACGATCGCGCAGCACGCTTTGCGGGTACGACTAAGTATCCTCTTCGCAAGATGCTTAATCTTGCGCTGGATGGGATCTTCTCGTTCTCTACGGTTCCTTTGCGTTCCGTTACGGCACTCGGTGGAATTACGGCAGTGGTGTCTGGATTGGGTATCCTCTACTCTCTCGCGGTGCGTATATTCACCGCGCATTGGGTAGCCGGTTGGACGACCCTGATTCTGGCGATTCTTCTGGCGAGCGGCGTGGAAATGTTTTGCTTCGGCATTCTGGGCGAGTATATTGGCCGCATCTACACAGAGATTAAGCAACGGCCTTTGTTTGTGGTTCGAGAGATGCTCGGTTCAGGCGTTGCCACCGAGGAAGTCAGGCGGGAACCTTCGCACACCATGACGCGCAGCGAAGTGTTTTCGCGAGTCGGCTAGGGTATTTTCGCAAGATGAATATCAATTTTGTTCAGGCAACGGCTGCTGCATCGGCGAAAGACTAGCAGCCATACAGCCACGCTTTACATTGGCGTCACCAGCGACCTGTATCTGGGGCTTCTGTGGTTGAAAAGCTCCGAACAGTATGGGTGAGATAAGCACCGCCGGGGTTCTTCGACTCCGCGCCACAAGCGCTGTGACACACGACAAATCTGTGAGGCGCTCCGCGCAGAATGACGATTTTGTGAGGGTTTGGAGGGAAACTTCCCCATAAGTTAGCGCTTATGGGATGAAATCCTGGGCTACTTTCGGCCGCCCCTCCAGGGCTGTTCGGTTGTGGCCCCGGTATCAGTCACACTCTCACCTAAAGCCGGATTCATTGCAAGGGAGTTATGTATGAACTACAGCGTTTTCGCTTCTGGTGCAAGCAGAGCGACCGCACCTGACGCGGCTTTTCATCAAGAAAAGCCGCACTTCACCGCATTCTCGTGCGCAGAGTAGAGGTGAGAATGCTCTAATGCTCGCTGTGGCGAGGTAGCCCGAACCCTTCAAAGAAGTGAGTTTTTCCGCAGCCTGAAAAGCCAACATCAGCGCTGTGGAGTATCAATGAAACGCGGCGGCAATCCTGTTCAGAAGCAAATCTGGCAGGCAGCCGAGAACGATGACGAATGCGGCGATAGCCCATACTGCCGCGCGGGTACCCAGCGGCGAGTGGATTGACTCTGCCCCAGCCACGGGCTCCACGACATAGACCTGCTTGAGCACCTTCAGATAATAGTAGAACGACACCACACTCATGGCGATCGCCAGCAATACCAGCCAGAGCAACCCGAAATGGATCCCATCCTCGAGCACAGACGTAAACAGATAGAACTTGCCAAAGAAGCCCGCCAGTGGAGGGATGCCCGCGAGCGAAAGCAGAAAAATCAGCAGGCAAAACGACAGGCCCGGTGCCCGCTTGCCCAGTCCACGGAAATCCGCAATACGGTCGACGCCGCGGTGGATCCCCCGGTCGACACCCTGGTCTTCCAGCGCAGCGAGCACAGCGAACGCGCCTGCCGTGGCCAGGCCGTAGGTAATGACGTAGTAGACCAACGAGATCAAACTCTGCCGGCTGTGCGCCACGAGTGCAATCAACATGTAGCCCGCATGGCCGATGGCAGAGTAGGCAAGCAACGACCTGACACTCGTTTGCGCAATGGCGGCAAGGTTTCCCCACACCATCGATGCGGCAGCGAGCACAGCGATCAGCGGTGCCCAGCCGGCTGAAGAGTGCCCCCACGCCGCGCTGCCGGCCGCTGCCATCAGTCCCGAATAAAAGACCACGAACAAGGCAAAGAAGCTGGCGATCTTCGAACTGGAGGCAACCAGGGCAGCGCTTTGTGTCGGTGCGCCCTGGTACACCTCCGGAGCCCACATGTGAAAGGGAGCAGCCGCAATCTTGAATCCAAAGCCTGCCAAAATCATTACGATGGCGATCGTCAGCAATGGATCACCAGGGTCACTCTGCACGGCCACGGCGATGGATGAGAGCGCGAGCGAGCCGGAAATCCCGTAGAGCAGGCTCATGCCAAAAAGCAGAATGCCCGCCGACATGCCGCCAAAGAGGAAATAGGTCAGCGCCGCTTCAGCCGAACGTGCGCTCTCCTTATCGAAGCCGGTGAGGATGTAGAGCGAAAGGCTTAAAAACTCAATGGTGATGAAGAGGATCAGCAGGTTCTGGGTGCTTACCAGCAGCATCGTCGCAGTGGTGGCAAACAGTATCAACCCGCAGTATTCGCCTGCGTGGGCGGTGAAGCGTGCAGAGGCCGCCAACAGAAGGATCAGGATGGCGAGCGCGAGGAGCGACTCCTGCATCAATTGTGTCAGCGGGGTGATCACGAGCATGCCGGCAGTCAGGCTGCCCTGGGCAGGCCACCTCACCAGCGTCAGGAACGAGACGATGCATCCGGCAATAGCCACCGTGGCAGTTGCGCGAGATCGGATCGCCAGCGTCTTGCCGTGCAGAAAACCGAGATCCAGAATGAGTATCAACAGCGCGGTCAGCGCCACCACGATTTCGGGCGCCGTCAAACGTAGAAGTACGCGTAGAAGTTCTGGATAGGCCGCTGCGGTCATCTCCAGTCACCCCGGCGCAATTGCTCGAATAAGGGAGAGTTGAGACTGGGCAGAACCAGATCCATGATCAGCTTGGGATACAGGCCCAGCACGATGGTGCTTGCCAGTAGAAGGTACGCTCCAAGACGTTCGGGCAGAGTGATCGCGGGGAGCGGCCGCTCCACCTTCTTTTCTGTCGCCGGCTCGCCGAAGAAAGTGGCTTGCAAAGCGCGCCAGGAAAACGCAACGCCGATCAGAATGCCGATGCCGGCGAAGAAGCTCAGCCAGGGCACAGCGCGCCAACTGCCCGTCAATATTTCCAGCTCGGCAATAAAGCCGCTAAAGCCAGGCAGGCCGATCGAGGCCATCCAGGCAATGGTAAAAGTCACCGCCGCGAAGGGTAGAAGACGCGCCAGGGGTATTCGCGAGAGTTCCTCCGAGGTCGCGCGTGTGGGTGCGGTCGTAGACCATGCGTCCCACTACGGCAAACAAGAGCCCGGCGATGATGCCGTGCGAGAACATCTGGTAAACCGCACCCGCCAGGCCGACCTGATTCAGAGTCATCAAGCCCAGCAGCACGAACCCCATGTGGCTCACGCTGGAGTAGCCAACGACAAATTTGAGATCTTTCTGTACCAACGCTACCGAGGCGCCATAGACGATGCCGATCACCGCCAAGAGGGCGAAGACCTGTTGCGTTGAGCCGAGGCCGAGTATGCGAAATCCCCACGGGTCGAGTCCGCGTGGAAACAGCATCATGGCGACCCGCAGACAGCTGTACGCGCCCAGTTTCATCACCACTCCGGCTAATAGCATCGAGGCTGCGGTGGGCGCCGCGGCGTGCCCTGTGGGCGCCCAGGTGTGAAAGGGCCACATGCCGGCGAGTACGGCAAAACCAACGAAGACCAGGGGGAAAGCCCACATCTGAAAATGGACCGGGAACGGAAAGTGAGCCAGCGACTCGAGGCTCATGGTGTGTTGGCCGGCAACGACGTAGGCGGCCACCATGCCGGCCAGGACCATGGCACTGCCCGCAAAGGAGTAGATGACCAGTTTCATGGCCGCGTACTCGCGGTTCGTCGATCCCCAGATGGCGATCAGAAAATATTTAGGGATAATCGCGATCTCGTAAAACACAAAGAGCTGAAAGAGGTCGAAGCTGAGAAAAACACCGTAGACGGCGCCGATCAGTACAAGATAGAGCGCGAAAAATTCTCTTACCCGGTGCTCAACGTTCCAGGAGAACAGGATGCCCGCCACCGCCGCTATACCGGTCAGCAGAACCATGGTCAGGCTAATGCCATCCGCGGCCAGGTGATATTCGATGCCCATGCTGGCGAACCCAGGGCATTCTCGCGATGGTGATCAACTGCCCGTCAGGGTCGCCGTGCAGTACCGCCAGCGCTGCGATGCCCAGGCCAGACAGCGCCGTGAGAAGTGCGCCGACACGCGTAACGAGGGGACGGCCGCGCGGTGTAAATGTCACCGCGACTGCACCCAGAAAAGAAAGGTAGATCGTCCAGGCGAGCATCGTTAGAACCTCACCCAGGTGATAAATTGCATGACCGTGTCGCTCAGAATGCTGCTGATGAACTGCGGATAGAGACCGCCTGCGAACGATAGAGCGATGACCGGCGCGATGACCCATTGTTCAGCCACAGTCAAATCGGGCATGCCGCGCCATTGCGCCGGCAAGGGACCCGAAAAAACGCGCTGGATCACGCTGAGAATCCATACCGCGCTGATAAGCAAACCGATCACTGCGACCGATGCCGCCCAACTTGTGATGGGGAACACTCCCTTAAATATTAGAAATTCCCCGGGGAAGCCAATAAGCCCGGGCAAACCCAACGACGCGAACAAAGTGATGCCCATGAGGCCGCTGAAAACCGGCATAGCTTTGCGCAGACCGCCAAAATCGTTCAGTCCCAGCAGCCCACCGCTGCGCCTTTCAAGCAGAGCCAGGAACCAAAAGAGCGCCGCCGCGGTGATGCCGTGGCTGAACAACTGCAACATCACTCCCGTGAGTGCAGCGGCTTTTTCACTAGCGAAATTCACAGCTGTTCCTGTCGAGCCCGCCGCCGCAACGATGCCAAGAATGCAATATCCCAGGTGGTTGATCGAAGAGAAGGCAAACATCTTCTTCAGGTCGGTTTGGGCCCACGCGGTAAAGGCGGGCAGCACGATGCTGGCAACAGCGATCCATAGAAGAACGTTGCGAGCCCTCCACATCTGCTCGGGGAAGATAGGCAGCAGGATTCTCAAGAATCCGTAGACACCCATTTTCGAAAGAGCGCCCGTCAGGGCCATCGTGGTTTCAGGCGCCGCTTCGGAATAGGCCGAACTTAACCAACCGTGAAAGGGAACCACTGGCGTTTTTACGGCGAATCCCAGAAACGCTGCACAAAACAGGAACATGTTGATGTGGCCGCTGTCCCACTGGCCCCAGTGCAGGTTTTGTCCAATCGCGGCCGTAAGCTGCCCTGTCTGCGCCATCTGGGTAAGGTCAATAAAGTCGAAGCTTCCAGCGGCAAGAAAGATAGCGAGAAAAGCTAACAGCAGAGAGACGCTGCCTACCATGGTGTAAACGAAGAACTGGGTAGCTGCGCGCGCTCTTCCTGCGCCACCCCATAGCCGGATCATGAAGAAGGCTGGAATCAGGCTCAGTTCCCAGTAAAGAAACCAGTGCAGGAAATTCAGAGCAGTGAAGGCGCCAAATAAACCGGTCTCAAGAAAGAGCAGGAAAGCGAAATAGGCTGACCCCTGCTTTGCATTGCTCCGTGGCCCGCAGATGCATGACGCGCAGACAGACATCAGTACGACGATCGAAGAAAGGGCCAGCATCAATAAACTCAGGCCGTCGATGCCAACGTGATACTGCAATCCGATCGCCGAGTCCCAGGCGTGCCGCTCTTCAAACTGCATGCCGGTGAAGGAACGCTGAAACTCGAGCCACAGCACACCTGTACCTGCAACAGCAGCGGTGGCGAACCCTGCTGCCGCGATACGTGCAACCGAACGGCCGGCGCGTTCGAGCAGCAATACGGTCAACCCTCCAACAAAAGGAAGCAGGGTCAAGACAGTGATGAACGGGAAACGAATGGGCTGCAAGCTGTTCATCCCCTGTGCCCTAAAAGCAAAAATAAAGCGAGCGCGGCGACAGCGGCGCCAAGCACGCGCAGGTAATTCTGGATCCGTCCATTCTGCAGGTGCGCGAGCAACCGTCCACCCTCGCCGACGCGGCTACAGCTCGCATCGAAACCCTGGTTGATCGCCCATCGATCGAGCGAAGAGTCGATCCATCCCAGTCCTTTGGCCATGGTCGACACGGCTTGAGCGAGTCTGCTCCACACCCAATGCTCCAGCCAGTTGGCAACGTTGGCGGCATTCCATGCGAGGCGCTCCACGGTGAGGGCGTAGAACCGGTCGATGAACAGACCTTGCTGCAGCGCATGAAACAGCGTTGGTTGCAGTCTCTGCAGGGCATCGGCATCTGCTGCGTGTCGTATTGGACGGCGGCCATACATCCACCACCCCAGGCCTAAGCCGGCGAAGACCAACAGGGACGACCCGAGCATGAGCTGCGGCAGACCATCCTCGGCAAGCGCGTGCAGGCCGAGATGAGCAGGCCGCATCTCCAGAAAGCTCTGCAACCACGGCCACGCCGGAGTTGCGATCAAGCCCAGCAGGACTGCACACGCTGCGAGCAGCAAAAGCGGTATCGTCATCGCCGCCGGGCTTTCATGAGCGGCACCATGCGCATCGGCCGTCTCTGCTTCAGAGGGTGCGATCGGGTCCGGTACCGCACCCTTGCGCCGCGTCCCGAAAAAAACGTAGCAGATCTGGCGGGTCATGTAGAAGGCGGTAAGCAAAGCGCCGAGGGAGCCCAGCCAGAAGGGTATGCGGGAGATGTTCCAGTGGTAGGCGGCATGCAGAATCGCATCTTTGCTCCAGAAGCCGGAGAAGAACAAAGGGAATCCCGAAAGAGCCAGCATGCCAACCGCGTATGTCGCAAAGGTTATGGGCATCCATCTACGGAGTCCACCCATTTTGCGAATGTCCTGTTCGCCGGCGCATCCATGGATCACCGAGCCGGCGCCGAGAAAAAGCAGCGCTTTGAAAAAGGCATGAGCGATCAGGTGGAATACTCCGACGGCCACCCCACCTACGCCCAACCCGATCATCATGTAGCCAAGCTGTGAAACGGTTGAGTATGCGAGGATTCGCTTGATGTCTTCCTGAGCCACGGCGACCAGGGCGGCAAAGATAGCAGTCACAGCGCCTACCCAGGTAACAACCTGCAGGGCCGTACTCGTCCCAGCGGCCGACACGCTCATCAGCGGATAGACGCGGGCTACAAGATAGACGCCGGCAGCAACCATCGTGGCTGCATGAATCAGGGCGCTCACGGGTGTTGGGCCTTCCATCGCGTCGGGTAGCCAGACGTGTAGCGGCACCTGGCCTGATTTGCCTACCGCTCCACAAAAGACCAGCAGGGCAATGCCGGTGGAGGCTGCCATACCGTAGGCCCCGAGATGGGTAGACAGATGCAGAAGAGCCGCGGGCTCGATGCAGCCCGCGCCGTTGTCATAGAAAAGCAAAGTGCCCGTTTGCCCGTAAAGCCACACCATGCCCAGCAACAAACCGAGGTCGCCGATCCGCGTAGTGATGAAAGCTTTTTTAGCGGCGGCTGCAGCAGCAGGTTTTTGATACCAGAAGCCAATCAACAGGTACGAGGTCAGGCCGACCACTTCCCAACACATAAAGAGCAGCAGCAGGCTGTTGGCGATCAGCAGGCCAAGCATCGCCGATGCGAAGAGAGACAGAAAGCAGAAGAAGCGGGTGAAGTTCTCATCGTGGTGCATGTAGACCGTGCTGTAAATGAACACCAGCAAAGCGACGAATGTGACCATCAACAGCATGGCGGCGGCGAGCGGATCGAGCATCCAGCCGAGCTTGATCCAGTCAGAACCAAATTGCAGCCAGGGAAAGTTAAAGAACAGTCGCTGGGGTTCGAGCAGCACAGAGCCAAAGGCGATGGCTGCCAGTACAAACGAAAAGCTGATGCCGGCCACGGCAATGGCGGCCGCGAACGTGCGTTGGCGCTGTTTCAACAGTGCGCCTACACCCGCCGCGATGAGCGGGAATGCCGGGATTAGCCAGAGATAACGAAGGACCCAAGGCGAGGCGGTCATAGGATGACTTACTTTTGCCTCCCGGTGAGCTGGCCCAGATCGGTCGTCCTGGTGTGCCGGTAGACCGCGAGGATGAGCGCGAGTCCAACGGCTGCTTCCGCCGCCGCAACGCCGATCGAGAAAAGTACAAAGATGATTCCAGTCAGCGCTCCAGGGTGTGGGCGGAAGCGCCAAAAGGCAACGAAGTTGAGGTTGGCGGCATTCAACATCAGCTCAATGCCAATCAGCACCAGGATGGTGCTTCTGCGGGTCAATGCACCCGCAAGCCCGATGGCAAAGAGCATGGAAGAAACGAGCAAACACGCTACGAGCGGAGTCATCGTGTGCCGGGCTTCTCCTTCATGGCAACGATGACCGCGCCTATCAGTGCTGCTGTCAGCATCAATCCGATCACTTCCAACGGCAGCACATAGCCTTGCATCAGTGCGACTCCAAGTTGCCGGATGGTGGTTGACGGAGCGGGTTGAACAGCTGTTCTCATCAGGCTGCTATGCAAAATGGCCCAGCTGACGACGGCAAAGAGGCTTATGGCGATGAGAACGCCCGCGATGGGCCGTGGTTCTGTAGTCGATGGCGGCCTATCACTCTCCCCGCCGTGCGTGAGCAGAATGACAAAGACAATCAGAACCGCAATCGCACCCACGTAGACCAGCAACTGGGCAAGGCCCAGAAACTGAGCGTCGAGGTTCAGATAAAGCACGCCGATGCCGGCAAACGCAACGGCCAGGGCCAGCGCGCAGTGCACCAAACCGCGGAATAGCATCGTGGCGGCGGCGCCAACCAGCGTGACCGTCGCGAGAATGAGGAAGGGAACGCTCATCGTTTCGAAGAACCAAGCCTTTCAGCGTTCTGTCTCGACGACGAATGGGAGCGTCCAACACCTGAAATATAGGTATCTGGCGAAACATCCACTTGCCGCTCTTCTATCATGCCAATCGCCTTACTCGGCAAAACGGTAGGTTCGTTTCGCGATCTTGTTTCTTGTCTCTACCCCACGCGCCAATAGCAAATACGCGACGGCGATAAAGGCAGTACTCACCAACCATCGTGTCACGCCCTGCGGCAAAAAACGCCATGCTCCCGCAGAAACAACGACGACCAGTGACATCGGCAACATAAACTTCCATGCAAAGCTCATCAACTGATCCATCCGTAGACGGGGCAGTGTGCCGCGCACCCAAATGAACCCAACAATGAGTCCGAGAAGCTTCCCGAAGAACCATGCCCATGAAGGTATCCAGGTGAGGAAGGGCAAGGGAGCCGACCACCCTCCGAGGAACAGCGTGATGCCCAGGCCGCTGATAGCGAACATGCCCAGGTATTCTCCCAGAAAGAAGAGGGCGAACTTAAAGCCGGAGTACTCCAGGTAGTAGCCGGCAATAATCTCCGACTCGCCTTCCGGCAGATCGAACGGAGAACGGTTCGTCTCGGCGGTCGCGGCGATCATAAACAGAATGAAGCCGGCAAACCCCCACGGCGTAAGCACGTACCAGTGCGGAAAAACTCCGCTGAAGCCGGACTGTTTCTCCACGATCTCCACGGTCGACAGCGATCCGGCGGCCATAATGACGGCGATAGAAGAAATGATCAGGGGAACCTCATAGCTGATCATCTGGGCTACGGCGCGCATCGCGCCCAGGAGCGAGTACTTGTTCCGGCTCGACCATCCAGCCATAAAAACCGAGAGTTCCGAGACGGCTCCGATCGCGAAGAAGAAAAGCACACCCGCATCCAGGTTTGCGGCAATCATATTTCGACCGATGGGCAATACGGCATACGGCACAAATGAGACGGCCAGCAGAACCAGCGGCGCCAGAAAATGAATCACGCCGTCTGCGGAAGCAGGAACCAGATCTTCCTTGGTCAGCGACTTGATTCCATCTGCCAGGGGTTGCAGTATGCCGAAGGGCCCTACGCGATTCGGGCCGTAGCGGTTCTGCATTCTGCCCAACCCCTTGCGCTCCAGAACGGTGGTCAGGGCAAACAGAACAGGGAAGACAAGGAGGATAGGCACGATCGTCAACAGAATCGAGATAGCCGGTTGTACTGCTGCCGGGGAGAGACCCACGAGCCAGTGCTTCAGCAAGACGAATAACTGGTCGAACATTAAATGGTCACCGTGGATTTCGTCACCGTGGCTGGCTGGGATGTCTTTTTGGCTTCGGCCTGGGCTTTTTCTTCAGCTCGCCTTGCTTCGACTTCAGCGGCCTCTGTGGGGTGGATTGCCATGTAGTATTCGTTCGGCTTCGCCAGCTGTTCTTTAGTCCATAGCAGGCCCCCGAAGCGATCCGTTGTACTCAGCTCGAAATCGTTATCCATGCGAATGGCGTCGAAGGGGCAAACTTCTACACAGATCTGGCAACTCATGCAGACCGATACATCAATGTCGAACACGGCAGGATAGGCCTGCTGCTTGCCGACAAAGTCCGGTTTTTTCTCTTTGCTCTTTTCAATCGTGATGCAGCGTGGCGGGCATTCCTTTTCGCAGATCTGGCATGCTACGCAGCGAAGCCCCTGTTCCGGATCAACCCCATCGTAGATAAGGAACGGAAAGTTGCGCGCCGCCTCGGCCACGGGCAGCCGCTCCTCAGGAAACTGCACGGTTACCAGCCGGTCCTTATCGACAAAACTGCCGAAGAAGTTCCGTGCGGTCTCTGCTAACCCTTTGACAATGCCCTGGCCTAACATCCTTGTTGCCCTCGTTCTGAAAACTTAAAACACACACACGGCCCGCATGGAAGGGTACGGGCTCCTAACGATCCACTTCTCCCATAACAATATCGACACTGCCCAGAATGACGACGACATCCGCGATGTTGTGCCCAAGGCACATATCTTCAAGCACGGTGAGGTTGATGAGGCTGGGAGGCCGTACCCGATAACGATAAGGATTGGGTGAGCCGTCGCTGATCAGATAGAACCCCAGCTCGCCTTTAGGCGATTCAATCCGCGCATAGGCCTCGCCCACCTTGGGACGCAGCCCTCGCAGCCGCGCCTTCGGATCCATAATCGGCCCCGACGGAATGTCGCGTAATGCCTGCTCCAGAATCCCGAGCGACTCGCGCATTTCGAGTACCCGCATCATGTAGCGATCGAAAACATCGCCATGCTCACCGAGCGGCACGCGAAACTGAAAGCGTTCGTACACCCCGTAGCCATCCACTTTACGCAGGTCGTAATTCACCCCGCTGGCGCGCAGTCCGGGTCCGGTGACGCCTGCATTGATGGCCAGCTCGGCAGGCAGCACGCCGACTCCCTGGGTACGGGCCATGAGGATTTCGTTCCCGGTCAGCAATCGTTCGAACTCATCCAGGAAGCCACTGAAACCGGCGACTACTTTCCCCGCCTCCTTGAGCCATTCTGCAGAGCAATCGACGCGCACGCCGCCAAAGCGCATGTAATTGCACATCATGCGTGCGCCGCTCAGCGCTTCGAACAGATCAAGAACCCGCTCCCGCTCACGAAAGGCGTACATGAGCGGTGTGCCACTTGCGCCCATATCCTGCATGAGAAAGCCAACCATGCCGGCGTGATTCTGCAGCCGGGTCAACTCAGAGACGATCACACGGATATACTCGGCGCGCTCCGGCACCGTAAGGCCAGCCAGTTTCTCGACGGCCAGAGCATAGCCCCAGTTGTTCGTCATGGAGCAGAGGTAGTCGAGCCGGTCGGTGTAGGGTATGGACGCCAGATAGCTGACAGCCTCTGCGATCTTTTCGTGGTTGCGATGCAGGTAACCGAACACCGGCTTCAGTCGAAGTACACGCTCACCATCCAGGCGCACATCCATGCGGAAGACGCCATGGGTCGATGGGTGCTGCGGCCCCATGGATATTTCCATGAGGTCGTCTTGCCGGAGCTCCGCAGGCGCAATCTGGCTCATCGCTGCCCCATCATTTCCAAATCGTCATCGGGCGGCGGCACATAATCCTTGCGCATGGGGTGATCTACAAAGCCGTCCCACATGAGAATGCGCCGCAGATCGGGATGCCCATCAAACACGACGCCGAACAGATCGAAGGCCTCTCGCTCCTGAAACTCCGCGCTCCTCCAGACCGGCGTAAGCGACGGCAGGGTTACATCGTCCGTGCGATTCCCTGTGCGCATCCTTATCACGACAGGGCCTTGCCTGGTCGCAATGGAGTACAGGTGATAGACCACTTCGAGATAACCGGGAATCTTCGTTTTTATGGTCTCTTCGACATCCTTCTCCACTCCATCGACCATTTGTCTGGTCTTGACCTTGTCAATCTTCTCGCGGTCAGGCCAATCGACCGCGGTCACGTTGGAGCACAAGTCGAGTTGGAGGCGGTAGGAAAGCATCCTGGCGGCATCGAGCGCATGCTCGCGATCGACCAGTAAGGAGTTTTGTGCAGACGGGCTTCCATTGACGATGATCTCCACCCGGCAACCTGGAATGCCCGTTTGCAACCGGCTGCTGATCTCTTCCAGCGTAATTGCCTCCAGGCTCATCCCTGAATCACCTTGAACGGATTGTGGAAGACGTCATCGTTCTGCGCTGGTTCCAGGCCGTGCTCGCCAAAGGCCGGCACAGGGAACTCACTGGGAAGGTCTGCCTGCAGATGTCTCGGTCTGGACTCGCCAGTCAAGGGCTGCGCGCTGATCTTCTCCTGCAGGGTCATGAAGGCATCGATCAGAGCCTCGGGCCGGGGAGGACAGCCGGGGATGTGTACATCGACCGGGATAAAACGATCGATTCCCTTCAGTACGTTGTAGCCATCGCGAAAGGGACCGCCGGAAATAGCACACGCCCCCATGGCGATTACGTATTTCGGCTCAGGCATCTGGTTATAGAGACGCACAACCTGCGGAGCCATTTTTTTCGTCACCGTACCCGATACGATCATCAAATCGGCCTGACGGGGAGAAGGGCGAAATATTTCAGCGCCAAACCGCGCGAGATCGTAACGTGCCATGGTTGTGGCGATCATTTCGATCGCGCAGCACGCCAGACCGAACGTCAGCGGCCACACCGAGTTCTTTCGCCCCCAGTTATAGAGCTCTTCAAACGAGGTGGCAAAAATGCCGTGCTTGCTCAGCTCGGTCTTTAGATCCTGGTCCATGCCAACCTCATCACGCCCACGTGAGCACACCTTTCTGGCAGGCCCACACCAGGCCTTCTACCAGCAAAAACAAAAAAACGAGCATTGCCAGGCAGGCGGCAAGGGAGAGCCCAGAGAACGCCGCGGCAAAGGGTAAAAGGAAGACCACTTCTACATCGAAGACCAAAAAAACGATGGCGTACAGGTAGTAGGAGACGTTGAGCTGGACCCACGCGTCGTCTTTTGCCTCGAGTCCGCACTCATAGATCGCATTCTTTTGCGGGCCGGGCTTGGCCGGTGAAAACATTCTCGCCCACACCCAGGCCAGCGACAGTGGGATCGCTCCAAACACAATGGCTGCACCCAGCAACGCAACGATCGTTACCCAGGGATGCTCGACCGGAGTTATCGGAAGACTGTTGCCCATTGCTCACCAATGCGCCCCGGCGGCCCTCTGCGGATCTGGACGGGTACGTTTGTCAATCGAATTGCGGTTAGGCCAAGTGAAAGCGGCGCTTTCCCGCTATTCATAAGACGGGCGCCACGAAGAAATATCCTCGCAAAACTCGACTTGATTCAGCTTTCTCTGTTCGCTTTGTCGCTTGAAAAATTCACGCAATGCTGAACCCCTTCAGCTTACGCCCTCTTCACCGGGACAAGAGGACGCGATCCAGGCCGAATCGGCGCGCGAACCAATGTTGTCAAACGCTGCTGCGCGGATCTTCCTTGAAATCATAGGATTGGCGGCCTCTACGGCTTTTAGGGGAGGCCGGAGATGCCAGACCAGAGAAGCGAGGTGTATGCTTGTCGGCGTTTACGAACGGTCCATCCATTTTGTCGTGAATTACGGAAATGAGGGCCGGGGTCCGCAGGGCTGTCCCACGCAGTGGGGAGGTGAAGCGGGATCTTTTCATTGCCTGGAGATAAATGCATGAGGCAGTCCTTCGCTATCGCTATAGGAGGCGCCGCGGGTCAGGGCGTGGCCACCCCCGGTGACATTTTCGCGAAAATCTTCAGCCGTCGCGGGCTGCACCTGAACGTCTATAACGCCTATCAATCCATCATCCGGGGCGGCCATACGTTTCTCACCATCCGCACGGGGCCGGAAAAGATCACCAACATGGGTGATCGAATCGATCTGTTGATTCCCTTGAACCAGGACACGATGGACCGGCATCTGAGCCTGCTGGGGCCGGGCGGCGCCTGTATCTACAATTCCGATACGATCAAGCCGGGCAAGGCAGCGGACGGTGTCCAGCTCTGCCCACTGCCGGTCTCCCAACTGGCGGACATCAGCCGCAACAAGATCGCCCAGAATACGCTGGCGATCGGCGCCGCCCTCAGCATGACCGGGGTCGGCTTTCAAGCGCTTGAGAGCGTGCTGGCTGAGCAGTTCCGCAAAAAAGAGCAGGCGGTGATTGACGAGAACGTGAGCCTGGCGCGCGCGGGTTATGACTACGCTACGCAAAACTTCAAGCCTTTTGCGAATCCACTGCCCATGACGGACCACCGTTACGCCGTGTTGGGCGGGAATGCCGCGATGGCGATGGGCGGAGCGGCGGCCGGGGTCAAGTTCTACTGCGCTTACCCCATGAGCCCGTCGACCGGGGTGCTGCATTGGATGGCCGAGCACGCACGCAAGGCGAACATCATGGTGCGCCAGGTAGAAGACGAAATCGGCGTGATTAACATGGCGATCGGCGCGGCACATGCCGGAGTTCGCGCCATGTGCGCCACCTCCGGGGGAGGCTTCGCGTTGATGAGTGAAGGGCTTGGCCTTTCGGCCCAGGCGGAGATTCCCGTGGTCGTGATCGACTGTCAGCGTGCGGGCCCGTCGACCGGGGTGCCCACCAAAACCGAGCAGGGAGACCTCTGGCAGATGCTGGGCGCGGCGTTTGGCGATTATCCTCGCGTGATTGCCGCTCCGCTCGATATTGGCGATTGTTTCACGCTGATTCCCGAAATCTTCAACATCGCTGAACGTTTTCAATGCCCTGGTATTGTGCTTTGCGACTTGTTGCTGGCTGAAGGCCGCCTGAGCGTCGAGCCCAGTCTGCTGGATTTTAACCCTGAGATCGATCGCGGCGAGATGATCACAGACAGCAACGGCAACGGCCATGGGTCGTACAAGCGCTACCTGATCACAGAGAGCGGTGTTTCTCCCCGTGTCGTTCCCGGAGTTCCCGGTCACACTCACGTGGTCTCGAGCGACGAGCATGATGAAGATGGAATACTCATCAGCGATGAATACACCAACACGGCCAAGCGCCGCGCCATGATGGAAAAGCGGATGCGCAAGGTCGCGGGTATTGAAGCCTCCGTTTCAGCGCCAGAGCTGCAGGGTCCGGCCGATGCCGATGTAACCCTGATCGGTTGGGGATCGACGCAGGGCGTGATTGAAGAGGCACGCGAGCAGCTCAAAGATCAGGGGATTACGGCAAATCAGTTGCAGGTGCGCTGGCTCGTTCCACTGCACGGCGACGCGATTGTCGACCTGCTGAAGCGCTCGCGCCACACCATCATTATCGAAAACAACTACAGCGGTCAGTTTGCCCGGTACCTGCGCAGCGAAACCAGCTTCGTAGCGAACGGTCACATCCGCAAATACGATGGCGAACCCTTCATGCCGCACCACATCGTGGAGGCAGTCAAGGAGCAGCTCATGGGCACTACGAGCCTCTCCATTCCCACGCACGAAATCATGGTCTAAAACCAGCAAGATCCAGCGCAAGAAGATCCAACCCAAGAAAGATCCAACAGAAGAAGATCCCGGAGAAGAAAACGATGGCAACAGAGATAGCGACCCCAAAACTGACCACCATGGCAGACTTTAAAGGCAAGGTCGATCCGGATTGGTGCCCAGGATGCGGCGACTTCGGCGTGCTGGCAGCGGTGCAGAAGGCGTTGGTCGAATTGCAGATTCCGAATCATGAGGTTGCCACCATTAGCGGCATCGGGTGCTCCTCAAATTTCCCCGGCTTCATCAACACCTACGGCATGCACACGCTGCATGGCCGATCGCTGGCCGTGGCCACCGGCTTCAAGATGGCCAATCACGGCATGACGGTATTGGTCACCGGCGGGGATGGCGACGGCTTCGGCATTGGCGGCAATCATTTCATGCACACCATGCGCCGCAACGTCGATCTGCTTTACATCGTCATGGACAACCAGATCTATGGCCTCACCACCGGACAAACGTCGCCCACCAGCCGCCTGGGCATGAAGACCAAGAGCATGCCGTTTGGCAGCGTCGAAGGACCGATCAATCCCATTTCGCTGGCGCTGTCCGCGGGCGCTACATTTATCGCCCGCGGTTTCAGTGCAGAGCAGAAGCACCTTACCGAGCTGATCAAGCAGGGGATCCAGCACAAGGGCTTCTCGTTCATCGATGTGTTCAGCCCCTGCGTAACCTACAACCACGACAATACCTTCCAGTGGTTCCGGCCGCGGGTGAAAAAGCTCGAAGAGAATGCTTCCTATGACTCGACCAACTGGATGGCCGCAATGGAGAAAGCGCTGCTGTGGGGCGATGAAATTCCCATTGGCAAATTCTTTGAACGCACCGACGTACCCACACTGCATGATTCTGAGCCGGTGCTGAGAACCGAGCCCCTGGTCAAGCAGAGCTACCGTATTCCTCCCAATGTGGCGAAATCGTTTGTAGAAGAGTTGATGTAGCGATCAAGCGATCGGTCGGCGGTGAAAGCGGTCGGTTAAAGGCAAAAGAGCTGGTCGAACCCGAAACCAGGCCGTATAATTCTCCGTAGCAAAGAGCGAACCACGTCGGCGCGCTGCAAAATTCATAGAGAAACTGGAGACTGCCAATGAAGAAGGTATGGACCCGCCCTGAATTTAAAGAAGTTAGCCTTGGCTGCGAGATTAACTGCTACGCCCCTGCCGAAATCTAAAGGATGTTGCATTTCAGGCTGCTAGGGAGTGCTGCTGGTGGCGGCATTCCCCAGTGGAACTGCGCCTGCACGATGTGTACACTCTGCCGGCGAGAACCCGCGGTTGTTAAGCCTCGTTTCCAGCTCCAATCAGCCGTCTGGGGCGAGCAAGGTGAGTGGTTCCTTCTGAATGCTTGCCCCGACCTGCGATTCCAAATAGAAGCTAACCCTGAGCTTCACCCTGACAGCAAAAAAGGCTACCGCAACACGCCTATTCAGGGCATCGTTCTTACTACCGCCGATCTCGATCAGACGCTAGGCCTTCTTCTTCTGCGGGAATTTCAGCCGCTTGTGGTCTATGCCACCGCTCAGGTCCGTCGGGCCCTCGTCTCCAACAGCTTTTTCAGAATGCTGGAGCGGGTGCCCAACCAGCTTTCCTGGGTTGAGATCCATGCAGGCGTGCCGTTTTCGCTCGGCAGCAGTGGAATCGTCTGTACCCCCATCCCCCTGGCCGGGGAAATGCCTTTCTATGCCAAGGAGCTTGGCCCCTGTGAGCCGGGCGAGGCCAGCCTGGGATTATTGCTTGAGCGCGATGGCCAGCGCATCGCCTACACCCCATCGATTCCCGAGATATCCAAGGATCTGTGCGCCATCTACCGCTCTTGCGACGCGATCCTGGTCGACGGTACATTCTGGAGTGATACCGAGCTGCGTGATACGCATGCCGGAACGCCCTTGGCGCGTTCCATCGGTCACATTCCGATGAGCGGAGAGGGGGGCACGCTCGCGCTGCTCTCCAGCTTGCATGTCCCGCACAAGGTTTTTGTGCATTTGAACAACACCAACCCAGTGCTCGATCCGCGCAGCAACGCGTATCGGGCAGTCATCGACGCAGGGTGGCAGATAGGGCATGACGGATGGCAACTGGCACTGTGACGACGAATGTGGACGCAATGGAACTTCTTTCGCGCGACGCACTGCACCAGCGGCTGCTCGCCGTCGGAGAGAGCCGTTACCACCACCGCCATCCCTTTCATCTCCGCATGCATGAAGGCGAACTGAATCGAGGTCAGATTCAGGCGTGGGCTCTCAATCGCTACTATTACCAGAGCCGTATTCCCATCAAGGACGCCCTGGTGCTGGCCAAGAGTGACGATCCAGCCTTTCGGCGCGCATGGCGAAAGCGCATACTTGATCATGATGGCGATCAGGATGGCTATGGCGGCATCGAGAAGTGGATCCGGCTGGCAGAAGCTTCGGGGCTCTCCCGTGACCAGGTCTTGCCGTGCACGGGCGTTTTGCCGGGCGTTCGCTATGCCGTGGATGCTTATCTCGCCCTGGTGCGTGACAACTCATTGCTCGTGGCTGTGGCGTCGTCGCTTACCGAGCTTTTTTCGCGCAACCTCATCTCCCTCCGCATGGACAAGATGAAGGTGCATTACCCTTATCTGACGCCGGGGCTGGCCTACTTTGTCGGGCGTCTCACCCAGGCGCCGGAAGATGCTGACTTTGCCCTCGATTATGTGTCCGCTCACGCCACCACGCGTGCGCAGCAGGAGCAGGTGATTCACGCCCTGGAACAGAAATGCGCGATTCTGTGGGCGCAACTCGACGCCATCGACTACGCGTATGTCGCGCCTGGAAACATACCGCCAGGGTGTTTTGTTCCAGACAAGTAACTAGAGCGGAGCCGGCATGGCTGAGCACAGTTGTGCTGGTTCCGCTGCAACACTGTTTCTACTGATCGCCACGGATTGCTATGGACATCACCTCTATTCCGTCACTCGCTCCCGGTTGCCGTCTTCACCCCGTGCAGGATGTTCTGCTGGTTCCCGAGGGCACGCTTGAATTGGCCGGTCCAGCGCGCGATGTGCTGACTCGTGTGAATGGAAAAAATACCGTGACGGCCATCGTGGACGAACTTCTGCTGGAGTATGCGGATGCCCCGGCAGAGGAGATACGCGCAGATGTACTTGCCTTGCTCGCAAGTCTCGAACAGCGCGGCGTCGTACGGGCGGCGCGATGATGCCACTCGAAAACAAGCCGAAAATTCCAGCATCTCCGTTCTCGCTGATCGCGGAGCTGACCCACCGCTGCCCTCTGCATTGCCTGTACTGCTCCAATCCAAAAGCATTGCAGTCTGCGGAAAACGAACTTTCCACGGAAGAGTGGAAGCGTGTTTTCCTTGAGGCCGGACAATTGGGAGCACTGCATCTGCATCTCACAGGCGGAGAGCCGCTTGTCCGCAAAGATCTGGTAGCACTGATTTCCGCCGCCCGCGCTGCGGGGCTTTACGTCAACATGATCACTTCCGGCGTAGGTCTCACGGAAGATCGTCTATCCGGGCTGGTGGATGCGGGGCTCGAACATCTGCAGCTCAGTTTTCAGGCCGAAGACGCAATCACGGCCAACCACGTCGCCGGCGCCAAAGCACACGATCTCAAGCTGGCCCTGGTTCCGATCATCAGGAAGTTTCCTCTCGCTCTAACGATCAACCTTGTCGTTCATCGCATGAACCTCGATCGCCTGGAGCCGTTCATCGCCATGGCGGAGCAGCTTGGCCCCGATCGGCTGGAAATTGCCCACGTGCAGTACTACGGCTGGGCGCTCGAGAACCGTGGCTTGCTGATGCCCAGCCAGGAACAGGTGTATCGCTCGATCCGCATCGTCGAGGAAGCAAAGCAGCGCCTGAAGGGCAGGATTCACCTGGAGAGCGTGGTTCCGGACTATTTCGGGAGCTTTCCCAAGGCTTGTGTCGGCGGGTGGGGACGGCAGACGATGTTGATTGATCCCATCGGGCAGGCGCTCCCTTGCCACGCCGCTGGGGTAATCCCCGGGATGAGCTTCGACAATGTCCGCGAACGCGAGCTTGAGTGGATCTGGCGTGAATCCCCGGCTTTCCAGCGTTTCCGAGGTGACTCCTGGATGCCTGAGACCTGCCTTGCGTGTCCTCGAAAGGAGGTCGACTTCGGCGGTTGCCGCTGCCAGGCTTTTTTGTTGACCGGCGATCCCGCGGCCATCGATCCGGTCTGCAGCTACAGCCCACATCATGCAAATCTCGAAACGCTGCGGACTCAATCGCTCGAAGTGCTTCCGATATGGCGCGGCTAAGGCATTTTCGCAACCTCGCCGCAGCGAGCAGCCTCGCCGCAGCGAGCAGCCTCGCCGCAGCGAGTAATGGATGCTTTAACAAGGGCCCCCTGAACGGAAGAGAGTAGCGGTTGTATTGCAAAGAGACCTAAGGTAATCTGAGCCCAAACAGGGGATTCCAGCCGGTCGTGCCCGTTCTCATAAATTTCTTCCCGCTTTATCAGCCTCAATTTCAACAGGCGCTCGAGCGTCCGCTCGGTGCGGCATCACCTGCCGGCACCGGCAAACCATACTCCACCGAGACCGGAGGCCAGTCTGAATAGTCCTGCCAGTACCTCAGCGACGGTTGCGTCCGCACATACCCGCGAAAATCCTTACTTTGCAACTTTGGTCGATAAGTACTCGCTCACTCAAGACGTTTCCAGCAAGCAGACCCTTCACCTCGCCCTCTCGCTGGGAGATTCAAACCTTGGCTACGAGCCGGGCGACGCGATGGGCGTGGTTGCCGAGAACAATCCCGCGTTGGTAGATGAGATGCTCAGGCTTCTCTCCTTCAGCGGCCAGGAACAGGTTGAGCTAGCGAGGGTCGGTACGCTCGATTTGCGGCATGCTCTGCTGCATCATCTGCTTGTCACCAAGCTGAGCCGCAAGCTGATCGGCACTTACGCCGGCAAGGGCAATTGCAGTCTTCTCCAGGGCTTGCTGGTGGCTGAGCAGCAGAAGCATCTCGACGCTTATACATATGGCCGGGATTTCATCGACCTGCTGCTCGAATATCCCGGTGTCATCAAAGAGCCTGCGGAACTGGCCGCCATGCTGCCCAGGCTCACACCGCGGCTGTACTCCGTTTCATCGAGTCCCCTGGTGCACACAGGCGAAGTGCATACCACTCTGGCGGTGGTACGTTATCGCAGCGTGGAGCGCGAGCGTGGTGGAGTCTGTTCGACATTCATGGCCGATCGGGTCTCGGTAGGCGAGCAGATGCCGATCTACATCCAGGCGAACAAGAAATTCCGCCTGCCGCAGGACTCGTCCTCACCCATCATCATGATCGGTCCCGGTACGGGCATTGCTCCTTTCCGCAGCTTTCTCTATCACCGCCGCATCTTGGGACACACGGGCCGCAACTGGCTATTTTTTGGGGATCGCAGCGCGGCTACCGACTTTCTGTATCGCGATGAATGGCAAACCATGCTGGCCGATGGTCATCTAACGCGGCTCGACACCGCCTTCTCTCGCGACCAGGCGCACAAGATTTATGTGCAGGACAGAATGGTCGAGAACGGCGCGCTCTTCTGGAGTTGGCTGCAGGATGGAGCGACCCTCTATGTGTGTGGCGATGCGAACCGCATGGCGAAGGACGTAGACCAGGCGCTGCACCGCATTGTCGAGCAGCACGGAAGTCTCGATGCAGAGGGAGCAAAGGCATTTATCCACTCGCTCAAGGAGCAGCATCGTTATCACCGCGACGTCTACTGAGTAGGGTTCCGGGGCCATGCACAGCGATACCCAGTGTGGGAGAAGAGTAACCTTGCCAACCGAATCCGGGCGGCTGGAACGCGATCGGATTCGGAGAGTATCCTGAACTCGCGCGACCGCGGCAGTACCTGCCATGGAAATGAAAAACACCCCGGAACGTAGCTTCCAGTCGAATCGCAAGACGCGGCTGGATGGAGAGAATGGGGAGCCAGTGCAATCAGTCAGCGAGAATTTGCCGACGACCGTAACCCCGTTGAATAAGTTGGACGTCGATCTCCGGGCGATCATCGATACCATTCCCGCTCTGGTCTGGTGCGGTTTGCCCGATGGCTCGAAGGAGTTTCTCAACAAACAGTGGCGTGACTATACAGGTTTGTCTCAGGATGAATCGTATGGCTGGGGATGGCAGGTTGCAGTTCATCCTGAAGACTTGCCGCGGATAGGGGACAAATGGCGGGAGTTGGCGGCCTCAGGAAAACCGGGTGAGGTGGAGGCGCGTGTTCGCCGCCACGATGGAGCGTTTCGCTGGTTTCTCATTCGTATCGAGCCATTACGCGACGAGACCGCCAAAATCATCCGATGGTACGGAACCAGCACGGACATCGAGAACCTCAAGCAAACGGAACAAAACCTGCGAGAAGATGAACGTGAGCTTCGACAGATCACCGACGCAATTCCGCAGGCCATCGTCGTCCAGGACCCGAGCGGCGTTCCTCTCTACGCCAACCAGGCAACGCTCGATTATGCCGGACTCACGATCGAGGACGTTCTTACTCCGGGCTTCCGTGAACGAATCTTTTATCCGGACGATATGGAGAGATTGAAGGACGTGCGGAAGGCAGCTCTGGCACGCGGACTTCCGTTTGAAATGGAACAGCGAGCACGGCGGAAGGATGGTCAGTATCGCTGGTTCCTGATTCGTTACAATCCTTTCCGCGACGCGCAGGGACGCGTCACCCGCTGGTATGCAACGGGAACTGATATCGATGATCGCGTCAAAGCGGAAGAGAGAACGCGCAACGAAAACCTGGCGTTGCGAGAGCAAATTGATCGGGACTCGATGTTTGAGGACATTGTGGGTTCCTCAGAAGCGCTGGGTAAAGTTCTCCGCCAGGTTGCCAAGGTAGCGCCTTCCGATTCCACAGTTCTGATTCTGGGCGAAACCGGTACGGGAAAAGAGTTGATTGCGCGCGCTATTCACAAGCGATCGAAGCGTGCGGAGCGGGCATTTATTGGCGTAAACTGCGCCGCCATCCCGCTATCCTTGATCGCCTCAGAACTCTTCGGTTACGAGAAGGGCGCCTTCACAGGCGCGACACAACGGCGCCTGGGGCGCTTTGAGTCGGCCAATGGCGGGACGATTTTTCTGGACGAAGTCGGCGATTTGCCGCCAGAGATCCAGATCGCACTCTTACGGGTGCTGCAAGAACGTGAAGTCGAACGCGTCGGCAGCAGCAAACCAATTTCCGTCGACGTCAGAGTGCTTGCCGCTACCCATCATGACCTGAATGCGCTCGTGGCCGAAGGCAAGTTTCGCCAGGATCTGCTGTACAGGCTGAATGTCGTGCCCATTGTGATGCCCTCGTTGCGCGAGAGGGCCCCCGATCTTCCCTTGCTGGTCGAATACTTCATCGATCGCTTTGGAAAAAAATCTGGGAAAAAGTTTAGAGCCATCGATAAAAGAACTCTCAGACTGTTCCAGGCGTATGGCTGGCCGGGCAATGTTCGTGAGCTACAGAATGTAATCGAGAGGGCCGTCATACTGAGCGATGATGATACGTTTTCCGTGGACGAGACGTGGCTCAAGCGGGAGCCGGCTCAAAGCGCCGCGAGCGCAACCGTTGCGCTGAATGGTGTGCTGCACAGGCAGGAAAAGGAAATGATTGAAGCCGCGCTGGCGGAGAGCCGCGGGCGAATCTCAGGCCCATTGGGTGCTGCGGCCAGGCTGGGGCTTCCTACGCGTACGCTCGACTCAAAGATCGAGCGCCTGGGAATCAACAAATATCTTTTCAAAGGCACACAGGCCGGCTGATTCGCGGCAGGAACCTGAAAATCGGGCGCAATTTCCTGACGCTACAGGAATTCCTGAAACTTCAGGATTTTCATCAGCCCTAAGCCCCATCTTTTCAATTGATTGAGAATGGCCCCGCGCCTGCCTTTACGGTAGAGCGCCTCGGAGTCGGAAAACCCCATGACGCTGAAAATCGAGCGGATTTCCGGTAAACGCAGAGCGCGGATTCGGCTCAGCGGGGAATTTCGATCTGACCAGCTTGATCAGGTAAAGGCCGAGATCGAGCGCGCTGGAGCAATGGTTTTGGATTTGGAAGAAGTGGATCTCGTGGATGTCGAAAGCGTTCGCTTTCTTAACGAGCGTGAGGCCGAAGGCATATCGGTGTTGAACGGCTCACCCTATATCAGGGAGTGGATGCTGCGAGAACGATCGGCAAAGAAAGGATGAGATTCGCGATCAGGGAGATGAAGCAGAATGTGGAATCGGCCGCACGGAGCGCGCAACCACCTTCACTGTTACGTGTAGAGGCAACTGGGGAACAAAAATGAAGCAGACAATTGAATCGAAAAACAAAGAGCTTGTCCTTAAAGCATTCGACACGTTGTTTAACAAGCGCGATTACGCTACCGCTGAAACGTTTTGGTCGTCTGACTACATTCAACACAGCGCCCACATCCCACCTGGTCGCGATGGCCTCTTTAGTCTCGTCAAGAGCATTCCGCCAACTCTCAGGTATGAATCTGGAGAGATTCTCGCCGAGAACGATCTCGTGATCGTACACGGGCGATATTCGGGCATCGGCCAGCCCGTTAACTGGATCGTGGCGGACATTGTTCGCATCAAGGATGGAGTTCTGGCAGAGCACTGGGATGTGATCCAGGACGAAGCGTCGCGCTCATCGTCCAAGAGCGGTCTTCCCATGTTTGGCGACAACTTTCCAGAATAGTTTCTAAATTCCGATCGAGGACCTGGAGCACCCTGTTTTATGCAGTTGAGCTGCTCACGGATCCTATGATGCGATGCTCACGCTGTAGTTTTGTTTTTGAAAGCAGGGATGGAATGTCGATAAGAAGGTTCGAGATAGAGCGATTCAGCATTACGTCTTCGAAGCCATTCGAGGCCGTCGTGGCCGCTCTGAAATCAGGCGTCGGGCGGCTGGATCTGGTCGAGTTCGCGAAAGAGTCCAAGTCGGCGGCCACTTTCGCAGGGTTAGAAAAAGTGATTGATCGAGACATGGGGAAGACAGGTCTGATGTTGTTCCTGGAACTGGATCATGGCGCGGTTCTACGCAAGGAAACGGGTCTCGCCAAACCAAAGATGGTGAGGCTTGTGATCGGCAATCCGCTCGTCATGAAGGAAATGGCCAAGCACGTGCCCGATGCGGGCTCCTACGCTCCGGTCACCGTACTCGTGGATGAGCGGAGCGATTGCGTGCATTTGTCCTATGACAGGATGGCAAGTTTTCTGGCCCCTTACGGAAACGCGGACGCCAGCGCAGTCGCCCGGGACCTGGATTCTAAAGTCGAGAACCTGCTTCGAGAGTCTGCGGTCTGACAAATACCACGCTATGTATAGCTGAGCTACGGAACCGTCAAGGTTGCAATAAAACCTGAGGAGATCCGCGCAGCCAAGTGAGTTTTGGTGAATCAATTTCCGGATCAATTTCCAGATCAGTTTATAGACACAGAGGAGACGAAAATGGGAACTACCTATAAAGCGGTCGAAGTATCAGCGCCCGGGACTATTCGCCTTGTCGAGAGGCCGATTACCGCGCCAGGTGTCGGACAGGTACGTATCCGCGTAGAGGCTTGCGGAGTCTGTCACTCGGACGCAGCGACTGTGGAAGGGCAATGGCCCGGCCTGTCGTATCCGCGTGTTCCTGGTCACGAGGCTGTTGGCCGCATCGAGGAGATTGGTCCAGGCGTCACGACCTGGAAGGTTGGCCAGCGCGTCGGAGTCGGATTCTTCGGGGGCGAAGACGGAACCTGCGAGGCCTGTCGCCGCGGAGAAACAGTCTACTGCCAGAATCCGATCATAACCGGCATCTCGAGCGACGGTGGCTACGCCGAGATGATGATCGCGGAGGCGCGTGCTCTGGTTCTCATACCCGACGAACTTAAGTCAGAAGATGCGGCCCCGCTGGTATGCGCCGGCATTACGACCTTTAACGCACTCCGTAACGCCGGACGTGCCGGCGACACCGTTGCCATCCAGGGAATAGGAGGGCTTGGCCACCTTGGAGTGCAGTTTGCGCGAAAGATGGGCTTTCGTACCGTGGCGATTGGTGGAGGTCCCGACAAAGAGCATCTCGCGAAGAAGCTAGGGGCGCATATCTACATCGACGCCAAGGCGGAGGATGCGGCGGCAGCACTGCAAAAACTCGGAGGCGCCGATGTCATCCTGGCGACCGCGCCGAGCGGATCCGCCATCGGTAGCCTGCTGGGCGGTCTCGCAGTTCGCGGTCAACTCGTGGTGGTGGGAGTCTCGGAGGATGCAATCCCGCTCAACGGCGTACCCCTCATCTTCGGCGGACGCTCGGTTGCCGGCAGCCTCACAGGAAGAGCCATCGAGACCCAGGACGCTCTGGATTTCAGCGTACTCGCCGAGGTTCGCCCCATCATCGAAACCCTGCCGCTGGCGAAAGCCGAAGAAGCTTACAAGCGAATGATGGAGGGTAAAGCGCGCTTCCGCATCGTGCTGCTGACCGGTCAATAGAAAGAAGCCAACGATCTCAGCGAGGCCGAATTCACTCAAGACGAAAACGGCCAATCGTTTCTGAAAGGAGTACGCAACATGAAAGCAGAAACATTTCCTGGGAAATCGGAAGAGTGAAAAGTTGACCTCCTGGTGGGCTGAGCCAAACTTGGGATTTTCAATCCATCACCGAACGGATCAATCTATCAAGTGAGTTCGCAGGCCCGGAGAGTAGTTGTCATGTCCACGAAGAAGAGAAGAGATGAGAGACGACCATTCGATTGGGCAGCAAGGGTTTTCATTTTCAGCGCAAAACTGGAACATCCTCCACGGCAATGTCATCGCGATGGGTAACGGGGGTGAGTCCATCTTGATTGTCCTCGCGGTCGAACTCGCAATCCTCGCGAGCGGCACGACGTGATTTCGAACTTCCAGGAGACTCGCCGGGACGGCAAAGTGATCCCGGAGGGGATGACGGGCGTGCAGATGCTCATCGCCGGCTGGAAACCGGACAAGGTCCTGCGCCTGCAATGGGATTGGCACGGACATCCGATCCAACTGACAAGCCCCTATGGCTTACTTTCACGAGTCGTTCCCAGCCGCGAGTACCTCGCCGTGCTCGAGGATACCGATGCGACCGGCGATCGCGCGACGCTGCGGGTGTATTTGCCGGACGGAACGATCCAGGAAACTTTTCAGAATATCCTGCAGTTCCCCGGAACCGCGGAGTTCGCAGCACGCAAGGAGGCAGGGGAATATGTCTGGTTTCAGACGCCGAAGTCGCCGCTTCCGACCGCGTTCGCAGTGGTCTTTAAGGTCTATCGAAACGGCGCAACCTATCGGGTGGATATCGACGCCGCAACAAGTGCTGTCCTCGAAACTGAAGAAGTTCACTAAGGGGAATTAGCTATTCGCTGTCCCTATCGGCCCTTATCTTCCCGCTTTCTTCGAATCAGAGCCGCGAGCACGGCAAAGCACCTCGGCGCATTGTGCACCTGCGAAGCGGAGAGGTAAGGCTTGGTGGGCCCACCAGGACTTGAACCTGGAACCAACGGATTATGAGTCCGCTGCTCTAACCAATTGAGCTATAGGCCCGTGACGGCAGGGAAGGGCAACTGCCTAGGACAGTCTAAAGCATTTTCCTTTTTCGGTTGTTGCTTGCAGTCGCGCGCCTTTTGAACAAAGGCACTTTGGCCCAAAAGAAGAGAGGGGGATCCAAAGATCCCCCGCTCGGTGATGATGGTTCGCCGGCGATCCACTACCAGCGATAGATCGTCAGTTTGTCCAGGTACATGGTGACGGACCCGCTTGATCCAAGCCCATCCACCTGGAAGTTGGTGGAGATGATTGGGGCCCAGCCAAGCGCAAAGGACGAGGGCACGGTGGCATTGATTGTCTGTTCCTTACCGTCAAGCCATACCGAGTGGTAGGTTACCTTGCCAGTGCTGCTGCGAGAATAGCTCACCTGGATGTGATGCCACGTGTTCGGGCTCCAGTTACGTACGTTGCAGGAAGCTCCAGACGATATCCAGTGAGCGGCGGAATGGGTCGGAGTTCCCGCGTTCTCTGTATACGCCCACTTGCCCGAATATCCGTCGCACTGGAACCCGTAGATGACCGTTTGCCCGTTGGACGTGACCTGATTCGTGTCCAGTTCCAGATTGGCGACTTTGCTGGTGGATCCGGCGACAAACACCTCAGCGTCGTAGACGAAGTTGGAAGCGTTCGCATCGTCAGTAAAACTTACGGAGTAACGCTCGTCGCCGGCATTCGTATAGCCGGTCACAAATTTGCGAGCGTGTCCGCTGAGCGACGGGGAAGTGACTACGCTTATGCTACCGCTGGAGCTTCCTGGGCCGCCCTTGTCGTGGCTTGCCCGCCAATTGCCATAGGTCTGAATACTGCTCGCGCTGGTTGCATTCGAAGGAATCGAAGCACCACCGCTACTGGTGGCGACGCTCTGATTATCCCCATTAGAACTGCCGCTGACGACAACGGCTACATTCGCGGTGCATTCAGCACCCTTGTTGCCCCAGGCCTTCACGTGCAGCGTGTGCGAGCCTGCCGCGGCTGAGACCTGCGCGTTGATCGCTTCGCTGCTCACAACGGTCGTATTCGAACTGCTATCCAACGAATAACCGATCGTACTCACCGGCTGAGAGGAGCAGGTGGCAGCCGTTGCAGACAAGGCAAACGGCGAGCTCACGGTCGCGCTCGCTGCGGGCGTGTGAATCGTTACTCCATTCGCGCTGATATTCGTGGTGGACTGTGATGTTACGGTGATGGCGACATCGTGATCGCACGCCGCTCCCTGGCCGCCCCAGGCCTTTACGTGCAGCGTGTGCGCACCCGTCGACGCGGTGACAGACGCACGCACTGAAGCGCTTTGCACGATGGCCGTGTTTGCGCTGCTGTCGAGTGAATAACCCATGGCGCTCACACTCTGAGAGGAGCAGGAGGAAGAGCTCGCACTGAGGGTGAAGGGAGAGGTAACCGAGGCTCCGCTCGCAGGACTGCTCACACTTACTGAGCTGGAGCTAGTTGCTGCAACCTTTGGTGTCACGCTGGCCGAGACCTGCGCAACGCTTGCGCTGCCGACCGTAATCGTTACATCTTCGACGCAGGATGCGCCCTGATCGCCCCAGGCCTTTACGTGCACCGTGTGTGTACCGGCCGTCGCAGTGACTTGGGCGTTAATTGAATTGTTGTCGACGACCGTGGTGTCCGTGTTGCTGTCGAGCGAGAACCCCATCGTACTTACGGATTGATCCGAGCAGGTCGCGGCATCGGCATAAATTTGGAAGGGGGAGGAGACTTCTGTGCCATTTCCGGGACTGCTTACGTTTACGCCTGCAAATGCGGGTATCGCAACGATGAGGGACAACAATAGGATCGGGGGAGATTTCTTGAACAGATTCACATCCATACCTTCTTCGCGGGGGAGAGTCGCCTGCATGGGGCACGGACTGCTGCTTGCCACAGATGGGCTAACTGCAGAGGCGTAGCCTCAGCGCATTCGACTGAATTCGAAAAGAGAACGGCTTCACGAAGGCTTCCCCACAGCGGGCTTGGCCGTTGCCAAGTCTAACTTGCAGTCCCGATGTGGGTGGTCACTAGGAGTTCCGAGTCAATTTCCTAACCGCATAATACACACATGATCCGAGATAGAAAGCCTTCACTTCAAGAAATAGCAGGAATGTTTTCGCCCTTTATTCATGCGGGTCTGAGCGAGTGCAAATACTGCACGCGGGATTGCAAAAAATCGTCGCGACCCTATAACAATTACATGGAATAGGCCCGACTCAGGGGCTAGTGAACATCGAGACTGAAAGAACTGCCTGTGAACTAAGTCGATACTTGGGGAGCGAACTTTTGGGGGATGTGCGGTATTGAGGCAATGTCCATCTGCGCAATTGCAGCGCGCCTGCGTTGCCAGGAGGAAACGGCGCCCTTTGGCGGGCTTTGCTACGCCTTCGCCGATCAGGTATCATCGCGCGGTCCGTCCCCGGTTTGGGTGGAAGACCCGACAGCCGGGTGAATGCAAGGGAGAACAAGTATGGCAGAAGCAAATTGTGACATCGGATTGATTGGTTTGGCGGTCATGGGCCAAAACCTCGTGCTGAACATGAACGACCACGGTTATAAGGTTGCCGTCTTCAATCGCACCGTTTCCAAAGTGGATGACTTCCTCGCCGATGAAGCGAAGGGAACCCAGGTCGTGGGTGCTCACTCGGTGGAAGAAATGTGCGGACTTCTGAAGACCCCGCGTCGCGTAATGATTATGGTCAAGGCCGGAGAAGTGGTCGACCAGACAATCGAACAAGTGCTGCCTTACCTGGAGAAGGGCGACATCCTGATCGATGGCGGCAACTCCCTATACACAGACTCCACGCGGCGAACGAAGGACCTGGCGGCGAAGGGCATTCTGTTCATCGGCACCGGCGTATCGGGTGGCGAAGAGGGAGCGCGCTTCGGACCTTCCATCATGCCCGGCGGCAACAAAGAAGCGTGGCCGCACGTGAAGGAAATTTTCCAGGCAATTGCGGCCAAGGTGGAAGACGGCACCCCCTGCTGCGATTGGGTTGGTGAAGACGGCGCCGGTCACTATGTGAAGATGGTGCACAACGGCATCGAATACGGCGATATGCAGTTGATCGGCGAAGCCTATCAGTTGCTGAAGGACGGCCTCGGGCTCACGGTCGATGAACTGGCCGCGGTCTTTTCGGAGTGGAACAAGGGCGAACTGGACAGTTATCTCATCGATATCTCCGCGACCATCTTTGCCAAGAAGGATGAGGACGGGGAGCCGATGGTGGACAAGATTCTGGATGCCGCCGGCCAAAAGGGGACCGGGAAATGGACGGCGATTTCTGCGCTCGACCTCGGCCAGCCGGTCACCCTGATTGGAGAGAGTGTGTTCGCGCGCTGCCTCTCTGCATTGAAGGCTGAGCGTGTGGCCGCCGCCAAAGTCCTCAAGGGACCACGCAAGCGCAAGATCGCAAATGCGAAGGAGAGATTTATTGAAGAGGTGCGGGTAGCACTTTACTGTTCCAAAATTGTGAGCTATGCGCAGGGTTACATGCTGTTGCGTGCGGTTGAAAAAGAACAGGGGTGGGACCTGAACATGGGCGGTGTTGCGCTCATGTGGCGTGGCGGCTGCATTATTCGCAGTATTTTTCTCGGTGACATCAAAGCCGCCTTCGACAGGAACCCGAAGCTCGAAAACCTGCTGCTGGACAAATTCTTCACGAACGCAATGACGAAGTATCAGGCATCGTGGCGGAGGGCAATCATCCAGGGCATCCGTATCGGCGTACCCATGCCGGCATTTTCGACTGCGCTGGCATTTTATGACGGTTATCGTACGGCAAGACTGCCTGCCAATCTGCTGCAGGCACAGCGAGACTTTTTTGGCGCGCACACGTATGAGCGTGTCGACAAGCCGCGCGGTGAATTCTTCCATACCAACTGGACCGGCCGCGGAGGCAGAGTCTCGTCGTCCACCTACAACGCCTAGCTTGGCCTAGAGCCGCAACCTGGGTGCTTCATGCTGTGCGGCCCAAAAGCATGAGGCACCCAGGTTCGCGACGAAGACAGATGCCAACATCTAGTGCGGAGCAGACCCGGCGGGAGGGGATGCCTGAGGCTGTTGGCCATTCGCCGGCGGGTTAGCAGGCTGTTGCTGCTCCGGCTTGCCGGTCACATCCTGTCCCTGGAAGATCAGCTTGACCGTCGAACGGAATTGCTTGTAATCGGTATATCGCACAATCTCCCGGATGCGCGTGTCCTGGCTAATCGTCCCCGCGCCGCCTTCAAAATGCAGTTCGGCATCGGCTTTCGTGTATATGGGAAACCAATATTTGCCATCGACCTGTTCACGGTACGTAGTGAAGGGGGGCGATAGATCCTCATGCCCTTTGCGCAAGTCGTCCGGAACGTTCTTCGCGCTTGTAATTACGATCTGCAGATCTTTCTCGTCTACCCAGATGCGTCCTTTCAGATAGCGCTTGTTCTTCTCGATCACCTTGGGCGCTACGTCGAAAACGTAGCAGTCTACTTCATCCACCTTCTGGCGCCCTACGTAGTCCAGGTTGTATTGCCCCACGTCTTCCATGGTCAACACAAAGGGGAGCCGTTGCTCGATATCGGAGACATCCGAAGGGCTCATGGTGATGCGCTCCAGAGTATTCTGCGGAGCAAAGATCACGTGCTCGGATTTGCGGCCGGTGGTGTCGAAAGTGATCTGCACCACCTCGTGGTACTCCCCATCGACCTTGCCGTCATCGTCAAGGGTTTGGATCCGCACGTCACGCTGGTAGGTGTAGTTATCAAGCGCACGACGGAACTCGCTTTCTTTTGCCGCGAATTGCTGGATAATCTGTGCCGGCGGGGTGGCGGGAGCGCTGGTGTCGATGGGCCCGAACCCCTGATCCGGCTGGTCTTTCGTCCCTGCCAGCAGGGGCGTCACAGCTACGGGCATCAGTGCCAATAAAGTCAGTAACTTCGCCAAGCGAGTGCGCAAGATCTGTCTCCCATCCCTTGGCTAGGGCATGGCCCTATTATGCGCCTTCCGTGCGCCGCCTTTCTTGAATAGACTCGACCGCGACGGTAAGGGTTACTGGTGAGCAGCGAGGTGTAGTTTTCTTCGAGAGAAAACCACGTAAAGGCGGTTGCTAAGCTCGCTGCGGCGAGGCTGCTCGCTGCGGCGAGGATGAAGAACTGCTCTAATCCGGCCGGAGACCGTGATGAGAGTGAGACTGATACTGGGGGCCAAAACCGAACAGCCCCGACGGGGCGGCTGAAAGTAACCCAGGACGCCTGGGTAGTAGGGTAAGCAACGGGATCGAGTCCCGACCTGCCCCGGCTAGCCGTGGCAGGGACGACTGAATACCTCGGAGGGTGAAACCCTCTGAGCTGCGCGCTCTATCTGAACCGTCTAAAAGCATGTTCGCCATGACTGTGCTCGGTCCCTAGCTGCGGCGAGGCTGCGAAACTACTGAGCCGCCTCGTCCAATACCGCGCGCAGCCGTCCATGAGCGCCCTCGATCTTCTGCTCTGCCTGCTCGCGGGTGATTCCCAACTTCTGCATGACGATGCCCACCCGAACGGAACCACCCTCCGCCAGCAGCCGGGCCGCCTCTGTCTGGTCCACTCCGGTGGCTTCGCCAAGGATGCGTATGGCTCGGTCCCTGAGCTTTTCGTTGGTAGGCTGCACGTTTACCATCAGGTTGCCGTAAACCATGCCGGTGCGAATCATCGCGCCGGTGCTCAGCATATTCAGCACCAGCTTGGTGGCTGTTCCGGCGCGCAAGCGGGTTGAACCGGTAATCACTTCAGGGCCGACCGCCGGTGTAATCGCAATGACCGCCTCGCGCTCCACAGCAGAGCCAGGAACGCAACTGAGGCCCACCGTCAGGGCACTGAGATTGTTTGCGTATGCGAGGCCTCCCAAAACGTACGGGGTGCGTCCGCTTGCGGCAATGCCGACGAGCGCGTCGCCTGCCCCAAAGCTGTGCTGTTTCAGGTCTTCCACGCCCTGGGCAGGGTCGTCCTCCGCGAGTTCGATGGAATGGCGAAGGGCGTAATCTCCCCCGGCAATCAGCCCTACCACGAGTCCAGGGGCGACGTTGAAGGTCGGCGGACATTCCGAGGCGTCGAGTACTGCGAGCCGGCCTGAAGTTCCGGCTCCCATATAAAACAGGCGGCCGCCCTTTTCCATCCGTTCCGCAATGCCGTCCACGGCCTGCGCAATTCGGCCTAGCTCGGCGTGGACTGCGTCGGCCACGGTGCGATCGGCGGCGTTGATCACCTCCAGCATTTCGCGTGTGGGGAGCAGGTCGATACGGGCCGTGTCCGGGTGGCGTGTCTCGGTGAGCAGATTCTCAAACTTCATCATTGCCAAGTATTGTAAGGTGCCTCTTTGCGTGTGCGTAAGGCCGGCATAAAGCATTTTCGCAATGACTGTGTTCTGGTAAGAGCAGCGAGGTGTGGTTTTCTTTGAGAGAAAACCACGTAAAGGCCGGTAGCTTCGGTCGCTGCGGCGAGGCCGGTCTACACCCATTGCTCGCTGCGGCGAGGATGCGAAACTGCTTCAGCCGCCGCCGGCATTTAGTGGATGATGGCCGGGATGCTACGCTGTGCCGTAAAGCGATACCTCATCGGGAGGTTCCTTGCACGCAGACGGTCAAGCCACCCCGGGATTGCCTCGCCACCCACGGCTGCTCCAGATCCTGGAACAAAACTGGCAGGCGGAGATGAACGGCTACTACACCTATCGCACGCTGGCCGAGAGGGAGCCAGACGCGCAGCACAAGCAGACCCTCGAACACCTGGCCCAGGCAGAGAAGGATCATGCTGGCCTGTGGGCGGCCCGATTACGCGAACTGGCTGCACCCTGCCCTGTCTACCGGGGTAGCCCCTCCGGCGATGCCGACAGCCTCAAGAATCGTTTTGGCGGCCAGGATCTGGCCCTGCGCCGGCTGGAAATTGACGAGAGCCGCGACATCGCCCGCTATAGCAAGCAGCTCAAGGCGCTGGGAGACGCACCAAGCGTCGAGATATTGAACAGGGTGATCGAAGATGAGCAGGAGCACTATCGTGAACTGAGTTTGCTCATCCGCCGCCAGCCTGCCCGGGGCAAAATGCACCCGCCCGGCTTTGAACCGAAGAAGCTGCTGGAACAGATGCTTGCCAAGCGCAATCAAGGCCAGTCGAACTCCGCGAGTTGGATCGGCGACGCGATCTACGGAGTCAATGACGGACTGGGCTCTATCTTTGGTATCGTTTCCGGCGTTTCTGGCGCGACCCTGGGCAACAGCAAGTGGGTTTTACTTTCAGGGCTGGCGGGCATGGTCGCGAGCGCTCTTTCCATGGGCTCAGGCGCTTATCTGGCAGCCAAGAGCGAGCGCGAGATTTATGAAGCCGAACTCGCTCGCGAACGCGAAGCGATCGCCGTGAATGGCGCAGAGGCGCGCGAACTGCTCTCGCTCTACTACCAGGTGAAGGGATTGCCGGAAGAAGACGCCGACCGTGTGGTGGACCACATCGCGAAAGACCCAGACCAGATGTTGCGTGCGCTGGCGGCCGAGCGGCTCAACTCGACCGAAGAGGCGCTCCGCAATCCACTCACTTCAGCCATATCGGGGGCACTCTCGACCGCGGCGGGAGCGTTTATCCCCATCGTGCCGTTCTTTTTCCTCAGCGGATATAGAGCAGTGATTGTTTCCGCCGTAGTGTCTCTGGCAGCTCATTTCGCCGTAGGCGCGGCCAAGTCGCTGGTTACGGTGCGCTCCTGGTGGAGCAGCGGGTTGGAGATGACGCTGGTAGGGGCCGTCGAAGGTGTCGTCACCTACGTCATCGGCCTGGGGCTCGGCCGCATCGGTACGTAGCCGGTGGCCTTATACCCGGAAGATGTCAGGCCGCCAGGATCCAATGGAGGCTTTGATCTGCTTGTTGGTGAGACCTTCATTGAGCGCGCGCATAGCCAGCACCGGCAGTTCGTCGTCAGAGGCGAAACGCAGCGCGACCAATTGCGATTCCGTAAGCTCTGCAATGCGGGCTCTGTCGGCCGCCGGCAGAAGCAGCGACAGGCGCAGGCGCTCTTCCAGGCGGATGACACGGTCCTGCACTTTCAGCGAATAGCCGCGAGCTTTTCCTCCGGCGACGAGCACCGCAACCACCAGCAACACCAGGAGCACAGAATCGATGCCAGGGTGTCGTACCAACAAAATGACGCTCAGCACAAACGAGGTAAGAACCAGGGCAGCGAGCAAATAGTGAAAGCCAGGGTCGAGCCGGGCGTGGTTCGCATGCGTTTGCGGGATTTTTTCTGCCATGGTGAAAGCCTCTTTTCGGAACCAATCCATCATGCTTGTTCTTTTGCTTTTTATCCACTATGGCAAGCAGGAGTATGCGCGGCTGGCTACGATCTCGGTCGCTCATCTGTACAACCTGCGCCGCAGCCAGCGCTACCGTGAGCGGCGTTTGAACTACATCAAAACGCGGCCCACCACGGTCTCGATCGGGGAGCGGCGCAAGCCTCAGCCGCAGGGCCAACCCGGCTATCTGCGCCTGGATACGGTGCATCAGGGCGATCAGCCGGCAGGCGGCGGCGCCGCCAAGGGCGTCTATCACATCAACGCCGTCGACGAGGTCTTGCAGTGGCAGGTGGTGGGCTCGACACCGCGCATCTCGGAAGCCTACCTGGAGCCTGTGCTGCAGGCCATGCTGCGCCAATTCCCCTTCCACATCAAGGGCTTTCACACCGACAACGGCAGCGAGTTCATCAACCGAACCGTCGCCGCGCTACTTAACAAGTTGCTCATCGAGCAGACCAAAAGCCGTCCCCGACAGAGCGGCGACAACGGCCTGGTGGAGAGCAAAAACGGCGCCATCATCCGCAAACACATCGGCTACGGCTATATCGACGCCAGCCACGCCGAGCGCATCAACGACTTCTATCGGGAGTACCTGAATCCCTATCTGAACTACCATCGCCCCTGCGCTCAGGCCGATGTCGAGATCGATGAGAAGGGTCGAAAACGCGTTCGTTACAAGCGTTACCAGACGCCGCTGGAGACCTTGTTGGCGCTGGATAAACCGGCACAGTACCTGCGCCAGGGGCTTAGCATCAACGCCTTGAAGCGCATCGCCGGCGCCCTCAGCGATACAGAGGCCGCGCGCCGTATGCAACAAGCAAAAAGCAAGCTGTTTGAAAAACTGCGCCTCACCGGGTGAGACCGAAAGCTGGGAAAAGGCGCCGAGAAAATGACGGTCCATGGAAAAGCCTACGGGGAAAAAGCCCCCTATGGCTTTCCCAAGGACCTTGGAAATCGAAAGTACCGATTCCCACATCTCCTCCGCCCCGACCACGACTGCTAATCTGAATCAAATCCAAAAGCCAAAAGGAGCCTTCCCCAGTTCGCCTGACCTTCGCTCCCTTCAGGCTCATCCTTCAATTGGAAAAGACTGTGAGCAGCCGCGCAAAATCTCGCGTTGCCTGTGAAATGATTGAGCCATGAAGAAATGGATCGCCGGTCTTACAGCCAGCCTTTCCTTGGTGCTGGCTGGTGCGCACTGCCTTGCCCAGGCCCCTATCGTGTTGCATGTGGATCTCAACGATGCGCCGCGCCATCTTCTGCATGCTCACCTGGAGATACCGGTCAGCGCCGGTCCGCTCACCCTCGAGTATCCCCAGTGGATTCCCGGCGACCACCGCCCCACCGGTCCCATCGACAACCTCGCCGGCCTGTTCATCCGTGCCAATGGCCAGGACCTGCCCTGGAGGCGTGACGATGTCGATGTGTATGGCATCCATGTTGAGGTTCCCGCCGGAGTGAGCCGGCTCGACGTGGCCCTCGATTTTCTCGCCACCCCCGGGTTCACCGGGTCAGACATGGACGGCGCCACCAGCAGCAACATGACCGTGCTCGAGTGGAATTCCGTAGTCATGTATCCCGCGCATATTCCCGTAGCGCAGATTCCGATTACGGCGTCGTTGAGCATGCCTGCAGACTGGAAATTTGGCGCCGCATTGACCGTGACCGGAAAGAAAGAAGCCGAGACTTCCTTTGCCACGGTTTCTGTCGAGCAGTTGGTCGATTCACCGTTGATCGCTGGAAAGTACTTTCGCGAAATTCCCCTCGCTCCTGAAATAACGCCCAAACACTACCTCGATGTAGCCGGAGATACCGCGGCGGACATCGACCTTAAGCCCGAAATGCTTCACGCACTCGGCCAATTGGTGCGCGAGACCGGCCCGCTTTATGCATCCCGTCACTACGAGACTTACCATTTCCTGCTTAGCCTGAGTGATGTCGTGCGACCCGAGGGACTCGAGCACCACCAATCCAGCGACAACGGCGTTGAAAAGCAGGGGTATGCGGACGCCAAATTAGCCATGCTCAACGGGGATCTGCTGCCGCATGAGTTCACCCATTCATGGAACGGCAAGTATCGCCGGCCGGCAGGCCTGGCGACGCCCGATTATGCGACCCCGATGAAGGGCGATCTTCTGTGGGTCTATGAAGGCATGACGCAATACTGGGGCAACGTACTGGCTGCTCGTTCCGGCTTGTGGACGCCAGACGTTTTTCGCCAACACCTGGCCTGGCATGCCGCCAGGCTCGACACGAAGCCGGGCCGCATCTGGCGCAACCTGGAAGACACGGCCATCTCTTCTCAAATTTTGCGAGGGGGTAGCGCGGCTTGGTCGAATTGGCGGCGGAGCCAGGACTATTACTTTGAAGGAACCTTGGTTTGGCTGGACGCGGACACGACCATTCGCAAGTTGACCAATGACAAAAAATCGCTGAACGACTTTTGCGTGAAATTTCTAGGTGTGGGTGGAAACACGCCGCCCATGGTTCTGCCCTACACCTTTGACGAAATTGTGGCCGATCTGAACTCCGTAGCGCCGTACGACTGGCGTGCCTTCCTGACGGAGCGCCTCACGTCTCATGCAGCCCACGCCCCGCTTGGCGGCATCGATCATGGTGGCTATCGCCTGGTCTACGGGACGGACCCCACGGAGTTCGAAACGGCAACAAACGACCACTTCAAGCAGATCGATGCGTGGTTCTCTCTTGGCCTTACGATCGACGCAACCGGCACGATCGGCGACGTGAGGATGGACTCTATTGCTTTCCAATCAGGACTCGGCCCGGCAACCAAGCTCATCGCAGTCAACGGGCACGGCTTCAGTGGAGACATCCTCAAGCAGGCGATTCGCGAAGCGAAGGGCAGCACAAACCCGATCGAGTTGATCGTCTCCGATGAAAACGAATTCCGCGTCGTCAAACTGGACTATCACGATGGCGAAAAGTATCCGAAGCTCGAGCGGGTGGAGGGAACCCCCGATCTGCTGGATGAAATCCTGAAGCCGTTGGCCCCCAACAAGGCAAGTGACCAATAGCTATCGGGTCACTTGCAGGAGTCCTGACTCAAGGGTTTCGCGGTGCGATCACGTTGGGTATGGTGCGGCCTTTAGGGCCGTGCCAACAAACCACCACACTTCATGGCCTAAACAGCCTGCGGAAAGCTCACTTCTTTGAAGGGTACGGACTACCTCGCCGCAGCGAGCATTTAGCCCGTGTGCAACCTACGGGCAGGGCGCCTTCCAGTACACCGTGCAAGAACTGCCGTCTAGTTTGTGGTGGCGAGATAAACGGTGAACCAATGATCCGCGTCGGTCCACTGTTGCCGCAAGCGGAAACCGGCACGTGAGAGCAAAGACAGCACTCGCTGATCTGTGAACTTATAGCTGTTCTCGGTGTGGATTGTTTCCCTAAGACGAAAATGCACATCCAGATCGACCGCACGGATACTCACCCGCTGCGCCACTAGACTTTCCAGGTGCATCTCGATCCGTGAATGTTGCTCATTCCAGCGCACCGTGTGGCGAAACAGCTGGGGATTAAAGTTTGCATCCAACTCGCGGTTCATACGGACCAGTACATTCTTGTTGAACTTCGCCGTCACGCCCGCGGCGTCATCGTAGGCGGCGTGGAGCATGCGCTCGTTCTTCACCATGTCTGTTCCCAGCAACAGGCAATCGCCCGGCGCCAGTTGTGACCGGACGCCACGAAGAACATCCACCGCATCGCCCGGCGAAAAATTGCCGATGCTTGATCCGATGTAAAGAACCAGCCGGCGTCCATCACCGGCGCCGCTGCCGGCCTTATTCTGCCGCATGCCTTCGGTGTAGTCGGCGACGATCGGTTCAACCTTCACCTGCGGCAGCTCCGCTTCCAGCCGGGCGCGTGCTTGCTGCAGTGCGCTTTCTGAAACGTCGATAGGGGAATAGGTCACGGTCCCCTGCAGAGCGACGGCGGCTTTGAGCAGCAGGCCAGTCTTGGTGGCCGTACCTGCGCCCAGCTCAATCAACGAAAGGTCATGGCCACCCGCGGCGGCCGCAATCATTTCGTCCGCATGTTCTGCGAGAATCTGTCTTTCTGTGCGGGTAACGTAGTACTCCGGTAGTTCGGTAATGGCTTCGAACAAACGGGAACCTTCCTGGTCGTAAAACAGCCAGGGAGACAGCGTTTTTGGGGAATCGGTGAGCCCGTTCACAACTTCCATAGCCAACGGGCTTGACGCAATGGCCGGCAAGTTCGGTAACGAGATAGCAGACATGGATTTTTCCGCGCCCTTCCGGTAAGAACAAAAAGTTTAGAGATTCGCCAAACGAATGCCGGAAAACTGCCAGCGTGTCACAGGAGAGAAAAAGTTGCGATAGGTGGAGCGGATGTGCGAAGCAGGCGAAGCCACCGACCCGCCGCGCAACACCATCTGGTTACTCATGAATTTGCCGTTGTATTCTCCGAGCGCGCCCGGCACGGCGGCGAACCCGGGATAGCCGACATAAGGGCTCTGCGTCCACTCCCATACATCACCGAACATTTGCGCGGGCCTATCGGCGGGCTGCTGCGAAAGAGCCTGTGGGTGAAGGATGCCACGGCCTAAGCCACGGTCGAGGTCATGGTCTAAGCCACGGTCCAGCAAGTTTCCTTCGAGAGGAAGACCCTGTGCAGCAATTTCCCACTCCGCTTCCGTGGGCAGCCGCTTGCCCGCCCAGTGCGCAAAAGCATCGGCCTCGTAGTAGCTCACATGGCACACTGGCGTTTGCAGCAATCCATGCAACGGCCGCTCACCATACAGGGTGTACACCAGCCACGCGCCATCCTGCTTGCGCCAGTAAAGCGGCGCCTGCCAGCCCTCACTTTTCACCGTGTCCCAGCCGGCCGACAGCCAAAGCTCAGGACGCCGATAGCCGCCATCTTCGATGAACTGCAGATACTCCGCGCAGGTAATCAGTTGGGATGCCAGCGCGAACGGCCGAAGGTATTGTGGATGCCTCGGTTGCTCATTATCAAAGCAAAAGCCCTCGCCGCCGAATCCGATGTCGAAAAGACCTCCGTCGAATGGTAGCCAGTGGGTCCGCGTCGGTGAGGTTTTGTGGAAGTCGATGGTTTCTTCGAGGTAAGCGGGGCGAAGCGGATTGCTCCACAAAGCGTGCTTGATGTCGTATGCCAGCAATTCCTGGTGCTGCTGCTCATGGTGTAGGCCGAGGACGATCCTGCGGCTAGCTTCCGCAGGGGGATTCGAAGACAGCAGCTCCTGGATCCCCGCCTCCACATGCTTGCGGTATTGAAGAATGGCTTCGACCGGCGGACGTGAAAACGATGCGCGCAGCTTCTTTTCAGGCTGGTCAGAAACCGAGTTGTAGTAGCTGTTGAACAGCCAGTGGAAGTCAGGATGAAACTCGCGGTAGCCGGGGAGAAACTCGCGCAATAAAAAGGTTTCAAAGAACCAGGTGGTGTGCGCCAGATGCCACTTGGCCGGGCTCGCCTCCTCACACGACTGCACCATCATGTCTTCGGGCGAAAGGGGTTCGCAGAGTGCTTCGCTCTGACGTCGAACTTCAAGAAAATCTTCCAATAGACAGGCAGTCTTCTCCGTCGTTTCGGTGGCTGGTGTCATCGATCGTGTTCTCCCCTCTACTTAGAGACCAGAAGCGTCTGGATGTTGCCTATTTTTTTTGCCCGTTGAGAGAATCGTCTTGTGTCCGCTTCAATGCGCGCTCAACAAACGGGCCAGCGAATAAGCCGCGCCGGCCGCTAGACCACCGATGACCACCGTCTGTACGGCACTGCGCACCGTGCCGGCTCCGGTAAGCCTGCCCTTAACCCCACCAAACAGCACCAGGGCCGCCAGCGTGATGGCCACCGAAGCATTCAGCGCTGCGGGCAAACGCAATCCCGCCAAGTAGGGTAGCAGGGGAACCAGGCCTCCTATAATGTACGAGATGGCGATGGTGATGGCGCTGCGCGTGGCGCGGTTTCTCTGCGGCTCTTCCAGGCCCAGTTCAAAGCGCATCATGAAGTCCACCCAAGCCTGGGGCTTGCGCTTCAACGCCTCGAGCACGGGCGCGCTCTCTGTGCGCTGCACGCCATATTGCTCGAAAATCTCGTAGATCTCTTCTTCCTCGTCGCGGGTGCGCTCGATGATCTCTCGCTCTTCCCGCAGGCGCTCGCTGGCATAGTGCTGCGCATCGCCCTGCGCCGCAAGAAAGCCGCCCAACCCCATGGCAATCGCGCCGGCGGCAATTTCCGCCAGACCGGCAAGCACTACGACACGTGGGGAGTCGACGGCGCCCGAAAGCCCTGCTGCCAGCGCAAAGGGAACAGTCAAACCGTCCGACATCCCAATGACGACGTCCCGAACCAGGGCAGTCGACTCAAAATGGCTTTCCACGTGGCTGGGGGGACCGGACGGCACGGCGGAATGGATCTCAGTCGGCATCCGGGCAGTTTATCCTATTGTTTTATCGTGACAACGGATGCTAGGGCGCCTGCGTCCTAACACATGCAGGCGCCGTCTACATGGGTTCACAGCCGATGGTTCATAGCCGAGGCCCCGCTGAAAGCTTTAGGTGGATCGATGAAACGCACTTCGAAAGCAATCCTCATGGCGTGCTTGACGGTGGTTCTGGTCGCGTCCGCCGCTCAGGCTCAGCAGGGTGAGGGGGACGGTCCACCGGCTGGCGGCGAGGGCTTCGGGCGTATATTCGGCGGCGGCAACGGAGTGCGCGGCACCGTCACGGCCGCGGCCGCAAATAGCTTCACCATCCACACCGATGAAGGCGAAACTTACCAGGTTTTGTACAGCGCCAATACCCGCTTGATGAAAAACCGCCAGCCCTTGCCGGCAACCGACGTGCACGTCGGTGACATGTTGATGGCCGGCGGACTGGTCGACGCCAAGGCCAAAACTGTGGGGGCGGTTTTCATCGTTGACATCGACGCGAACGACGTAAAGAACGCGCGAGCCGGCTTTGGCAAGACGTGGGTCGCGGGCAAAGTGACGGCCATCCATGACCTCAAGATCACCATCGAGCGGGCCAATGATAAGGAGCCGCAGGTTGTGGCCGTGGACGAAAACACGTCCTTCCGCAAGCACCGCGAAGACGTCACCCTGACTGACATAAAGGTGGGTGATTTTATTACTGCTCAGGGCGCTTTGCACGCCGACACATTTACCGCCACGACCATGCGCATCTCGACGCCCCAGGCGGGGGGGCCTGGTCACCCGCCTGGATGGGGCCCTCCTCACGGGCCGCTAAGCGATGCTGGTTCTACCGCTCCTGCTCCTGTTCAGTGATGTTCAGTGATGTTCAGTGATGATTTAGTGATGGTCCCGTGGCGAATCAGCGGCGCATCGGAGTCTACGCACATCCAGACCCGAGGAAGGTCTAAGTGGTTGTGAATTGCCATGCAAAATCCCGCAGGATGCGCGGCATAGGCCTGCTCTCATGCCTGTTCTGCAGCTTCGCATTTGCCTCCGCCTGGGCCCAATCGCCTCCTGCCGCACAGCCGGCGGCCTCCAGCGGGACTCCGGGTGCTTCTCTGCCTGCGGTATCGACCGGCGGCCTCGTCCATGGCACGGTCAAGGCAGGCAACGTCCCGCTTCCCGGGGTCAGCGTCGTCGCGGCCAATACGCTTACGGGTCAGCGCTACGCCACCATCACCGACATCAATGGCAACTATTCCATGACCATTCCGGTGAACGGCCGGTTTGTAATCAAGACAGCGCTCGCCGCCTTCGCCCCTGAGACGAAAGTGGCGCTCATCAAATCTGCGGCCGGCGTACCTGCGGCCACCGCACCTACGGCCACCGCACCGGTAAGCCAGCAGGTCGATTTCGCTCTTACCCTGGCTTCGCGCATCGCCCCAGAGAGCCCTCAGGAGAGTATCGCGGGCGGCGCAGGGCAGGGAAGCACCGTCCGGCGCAACAACGCGAGCGGAGCCCAAAACCTTGCTTTATTGGCTGCGCTCGCGGGCACCGCCGATGCCGGCATCAATAGTGGCGCTACGGGGGCAGCCTTGCCTTCCCTGGCCAACAACTCCGATTTCTCCACGGATTCCGTTGCTGTGACCGGCCAGGCGGGAACGACGAATCCCTTCGCCGGCATTGATCTAGACCAGCTTCGTCAGAACGCGGAGCTCGACCAATCCCTCTCCGGCGGACGAGGCCAGGGAGGGCCGGGGGGCGGTGCCGGTGGGGCCGGTGGCGGGGCGGTGGCGGAGGCGGTGGTGGTGGTGGCGGATTTGGAGGCGGTGGCTTCGGGGGTGGAGGAGGCCGCGGTGGCCGTGGCGGCGGCGGTGGCTTCGGTAACTTCCGCAACTTCAAGCCCAACCAGCCGCACGGAGCCTTCTTCTGGACCGGCGGCAACAGCGCGCTCAATGCGACGCCGTTCCCCATCCAAACGCAACGGGAGCCCCAGCCCAGCTACGCGCAAAATCAGTTCGGCCTCACCTTCATGGGCGCCCCCTATATTCCGCACCTGATCGAACACGATACAAAAGACATACTCTTCTTCAATCTTTCCGGGCAGCGTTCCTCTTCGCCGTTTAGCCAGTACGGCAGCGTGCCGACGACTCTTGAACGTGGAGGCGACCTGGCCGGGCTTACCACCCAGGAAGGCCAGCCCATCACCGTATACGACCCGCGCACCGGCTTGCCTTTTCCTAATAACCAGATTCCGGCGGACCGCATCGCAAGCCAGGCGACCGCTCTGATTGGCTACATTCCGGAGCCCAACCTGCCGGGCCAGTTCCAGAACTACCAGCGCCTCACTTCTTCCGAATCGAACACCACCCGCGTAGGCCTCCGCTTTGTGCACAGTTTCGGTAGCAGTTCCGGCGGTTCACCGCTCGGAGGCCTCATCCGCCAATATCTCGGGCAAGCGGGAAGCGGGATTCATCAGAGCGTCAATGCAAATTTCAACTACAACCATCAGGCGGCGGATGAGTTAAGTCTCTTTCCCGACCTCGGCGGCAAACAACAGACGAATCAGTACTCGCTGGCTCTTGGCTACTCCATCGGTGAGGGCAGGCTAAACAATAATCTCGGGTTGAACTGGACGCGCAGTCAATCACAGCTCACCAACAATTTCACCAGCAAAACTGACATTGCCAGCGATATTGGCCTGAGCGGTTTGCCCACCGATCCGCTTCTCTTCGGCTTGCCGAATGTCACACTCAATCAGTTCACCAGCCTGAACGAACAGCAGCCGAACTTTCAAACGAATCAGACGATTGCCGTCTCCGATACCTCCTCATGGGTCCACAAGAAGCACAACATTCGTTTCGGCGGAGATTTTCGCCGCGTTCACAACGATCTGTTTGGCAGCACGGGCAACCTGACGGGAACGTACACGTTCACGGGCTTTTTCACCGAGCAGCCGGGCTCAACCGGCATCAGTGGCGGCACGTCTACCACCGGCTCTTCGCTTGCTGATTTGCTGCTCGGCTTGCCGCAGCAGACCACTCTGCAGGCCCCTTATCAGAAATCGTATCTGCGTCAGAATGCGTGGGATGCCTTTGCCCAGGACAGTTGGCGCGTGCTGCCCAATCTCACCCTGCTCTTTGGTCTGCGCTACGAAAATTATTCACCCTATTCTGAGAAGTATGACCGCCTTTCCACTCTGGACGCGGGGAACGGCTTTACTTCAGTAGCCACGGTTCTTTCCGGAGGAGTCGGTCCCTACACCGGCAAGTTTCCACGGGATCTCGTCTATCCCGAGCGAGACAACTTTTCTCCACGCATCGGTATCGCGGTGCGTGCCGCGAAAGACACCGTGGTGCGCGGAGGCTACGGCATTAATTACGCCAACGGCCAATACGCAAAATTCATTCAGGAGTTCGCCTTCCAGCCTCCTTTCGCCAACGTCCAGACGAACGAAGTAACCTCTGGCGCACAGATCAGTCTGGCCAATGGCTTCCCCTCGCCGCAAACGGAGGGGAATTACGCTGTCAACAAGAACTACCGGCTGCCCTACGTGCAAGTGTGGAATCTGAACCTGCAGCGCACCATTCCTCTGGGCATTGTGCTCAATGTCGGTTACAACGGCTCCAAGGGCACGCGCCTCGACATTGTGGATGCTCCGGGCCGGTCACCCAATTCCTCATTGAGCGGTGTTTTCTATGACTACGAGGATTCGGTTGCATTTTCGAATTACAACGCATTGACGGTGAGCGTGCGCAAGCGCCTGCAGCAGGGAATTGCCCTGGGAGCCACCTACACCTATGGTCACTCGATCGACAACGCCAGCTCCATTGGCGGCAATGGAGGATCAGCAACCGTGGTGGCACAGAACTGGCAAAACCTGCTGGCCGAAGAATCGAACTCCAGCTTCGATATTCGCCATCAGGTGACCGGCAACTTTCTCTATGAGTTGCCGTTTGGGCCCGACGAGCATTGGATCACTACTGGATGGATGGCACATGCGCTCAGCGGTATCTCCGCTTCCGGAACGTTTGATTTCGCCACCGGTGAGCCGTTGACACCGCACTACGAGGCGACGGTAGCGGAAGTAGCCCGTGGCACCACGGCATCGCAGCGGCCCGACCTCGTGCCTGGAGTTTCAGTCACCGCCGGGGGCGGCGCGCTCCACAACTGGTTTAACAGGAGTGCTTTTACCGCTCCGGCAGGCACGTACGGAACCGCATCCCGTTTCTCCATCGCGGGGCCGGGCACTGTCTCGTTCAACGCATCGCTTTCGAAAACCATTCGTTTCTCAGAGACACGTACATTCGAGATGCGGGGCACGGCCAGCAATGTGCTCAATACGGTTCAATATTCCGGGGTCGACACAACGCTGGGCTCGGGAACCTTCGGTCAGGTGACTTCAGCGGCAGGCATGCGCCAATTCACCTTTAACGCTCGCTACCGCTTTTAAAGAGGATAGAAGGACAGATGACCGCCGCTGGCTACCTGCGAAGATTTGCCTCCATCGCGCTGTTGGGCGTGACGATGCCAACGCTCGCCCAGGCTCAGGCTCAGGCTCAGGTTCAGGTTCAGGACCAGGCGCCGTCTCAGCCAGATGCGCAAGGCGCCTTCACGCTCAAGGTCGACAGCGATCTCGTACTCACCAACATCGTCGTGCGCGACAAGAAGACCGGAGAAGTCGTCAAGGGGCTTAAAGCGGAAGACTTTCAGATACAGGAGAATGGAAAGCCGCAAAAGATCATCAGCTTCGACTTCCAGAGTGTCGATCAGGCTGCGCCGCTGAACGAGGCCACCGTCAATGGCAAAGCGCCCAACAGCATCCTGGGCACGCTGAACCGCAGCGCTACGTCACAAGAGCTCCGTAACCATCGCCTGATCGTCATGTTCTTCGACATCACCTCGATGCAGCCGGAAGACCTGGAGCGGGCGCAGGATGCAGCGCGGAATTACATTAACCGCCAGATGCAGCCTGCGGACCTGGTCGCCGTGGTTTCGCTGGACTCGTCCCTCTCTCTCGACCGCGACTTTACCGCCAATAAGAAACTGCTGCTGAATGCTGTAAACAGCTACTCCGGAACGCAGGGAGCCGGGTTTCAATCGGGGGCAACCAGCACCACCAACCAGGTCGAAGACACCACCGCCTTTACCGCCGATGAGCAGGAATACAACGACGTAAATACCGACCGCGAGCTATTTGCCTTTACCGATATTGCGCACTCGCTGGCCTACATTAACGAAAAGAAGTCGCTGCTCTATTTCTCCGGTGGCATCCAGCGCGACGGCATCGAAAACCAAGCCTCTTTGCACGCGGCCATCAATGCGTCTGTGCGTGCGAACATGTCGATCTATTCCGTCGACACGCGCGGGCTCGAAGCGATTTCTCCTCTCGGTGATGCGTCTACAGGGAGTCTGCGCGGCACCAGCGGCTATAACGGCGCCGCCTTGCAAAACAACCTCGATTCCAACTTCAACACGCAGGAAGTGTTGGCAACGCTTTCCTCCGATACGGGGGGCAAAGCCTTCTTTGACTCCAATGACTTTTCCCCTGCTTTCCAGCGCATCCAACAGGATACTTCGGCGTACTACGTGATTGGTTTCCGCCCGACCGATACTGTGCGCGACGGCCGCTATCGCAGGCTTAGCATCAAGATCAACCGCCAGACCGTGAAGCTCGAGTACCGGCCGGGGTACTATGCTCCCTCCGATTATCGCCATGCCAACAAGGATGAACGCGAACGTCAACTGCAGGAACAGTTGGCCAGCGATCTGCCGGCGACCGACGTTGAAGTCTACCTGCAGGCGTATTACTTCCGCAGTGATGCGGGCGGCGGAACGCCGCGCTTCTATGTGCCCGTCTCCTTGATCGTGCCTGGTTCGCAGATTCCCTTTGTCAAAGGGGGAGACCGCAGCAAGGCGACGCTCGATATCATCGGGGAGTTGAAGAACCCCGCCGGGCAGGACATGGCGGAAATCCGCCAGACCGTCAAGCTTGCTATCGATGACTCACAACAGGTGTCGCGCAAGAACATTCAATACACCACCGGCTTCAGTCTCCCTCTGGGCAAATACCATCTCAAGTTCGTCGTCCGCGAAAACCAGACTGGCCGTATGGGCTCCTTCGAAACGGATATCAATCTCCCTGATTTGAAGAAATTTCCGCTCAAGCTCAGTTCCGTGGTGCTCTCGAGCCAGCGCGCGCCGGCCCCGAAGAAGAGCGACAACGATCCGCTTTCGAATGGTGGCTTTACCTGGGTGCCGAATGTGGCTCATGTATTCCGTACGGACCAGCATTTGTACCTGTTGTATGAGGTCTATGATCCTGCGTCTGTCCGGGCAGCGGGCAGTGTCGCAAAAACGGGCGAACCTTCTGCAACGCCTGCCTCCACAGGAAAGGCAGGCGTACAGGTTCTGACCAGCATTGAGTTTCTCCAGGGCACGACCAAGGTTTTCGAAACACCGTTGGTTGAGGCCACGAGCGTGAATGTGCCCGGTCGCGGCGCCGTCGCCTTTGCCTTCGACATCCCGCTGGACCGCCTCACAGCCGGGTTATATATCTGCCAGGTCAACGTGATCGACGATACCGGCGGCAGCTTCAGCTTCCCGCGCCAGGCTCTGCTGGTGCGTCCCGCCCTGGTTGCGCCGGCATCCGCTCCCGCTCCGGGATCGACAGTTCCGTCCAACGGTTCGCTCCCTCCCGGTCATTAAGAACTTAGACGTCAGGAATTTGGACGTCAGGAATCGATGGGAAGCCGCGACGCATAATCCCGAAGCGGCATCTCATCCAGGAATGGTCGCTCAGGGCTATTCCTGGATGGAGACATCATGAAAGCAGTTCTGCTGAAAAACTATGGAGGCGTCGGACAGCTCTCGTATGAGGATGTGCCGATTCCCGTGGCCGCCGCTGGTGAAGTGCTCGTCAAGTTGATTGCCACCAGCATCAATCCTATCGACTACAAAGTTCGTCGCGGTGACATGAAAGCGGTCATGCCGCTGAAGCTCCCATCCATCCTCGGATGGGATCTTGCTGGCGAGATCGTGGCATTGGGCGAGGGTGTGACAGCTCTGGACGTCAAGGATCTCGTGTTAGGTCTGGCCGGCCACACCGATGCGGATTATGTGACATGCAAGGCGGAAATCCTGGCGCGCATACCGCAGGGGCTTAACCGTGTCGACGCGGGCGCTCTGCCTCTTGTGTTGCTCACCGGCACGCAGCTCATCGAACTGGGAGTCCGCCCGAGCCCGAACGAACGTTTGCTGATCACTGGTGCATTGGGCAGTGTAGGACGCACCGCGGTCCACGTTGCGAAAAAGTTGGGAGCTTACGTAATCGCCGGTGTACGCGTACGCGAGCGGGCAGAAGCGGAAGAGTTGGATGTGGATGAGGTGGTAGCCGTCGATGATGAGCATGAGCTACGCAACTTGAAGGAACTGGATTCTGTCGCAGACACCGTCGGCCATGATGTCATCGATCGTCTGATTCCCCGGATTCGGAAAAACGGTGTGCTGGCGACCGTTCTGGGCAGACCGAAGTCCACGGAGGGGCGTGATGTGCAGGTACGAGAGGTATATGCCGTTCCGGACGCGAAGCGTCTTGAAGAGCTTGCCCACGACATTGAGCGAAGAGAGTTTACGATTCCGATCGGCAAGAGGTTTAAACTCGCGGAGATCCAGCAGGCCCATGTCATAGCAGAAAAGGGTGGAGTCGGAAAAGTGTTGTTGACTCCCTGAAGAAAGGCCACCCGCAGGCCTAGCCAGCATTTCTCACCAGCAGGGCGGAGACGAGCGACGAGGCTGCGGCGAGCCTGTGTTGTGCGGTGGCCGGTACCGCAACCAACCTGCGGGTGCCCCATGTATGACAGCCTGCACTCCTGTCAAGGGAGAAAGGCACAGAATCTCCCGTTGTGATCGGTGCGGGGTCAAGGGCGCCGTACTTAGGCGTTCATCTTGACCCTTGACCCCCGCTCCGATCACTCCGACCATTGAGCTTGGTTCGAATCGCGGACGTACTTTCCGAGATTCGAACCATAATTGGAAAACCGTCCTTCATTGCTAAACGACCCGAGCTCGCACGTTGATTCAATCACCTTCGATAGAACCATCAGGTTCCATCAGCCATGTATTCGGTCCGGTACTGCACCATGATTTCCTGTTCAAACTCTTTCCTCGCAGAAAGAGTCGAGGCGTCCAATCATTCGACCGGTCTCTTGCTGAGACCAATGGGGCACTCGGACTGCCTCGCATGTGAACCGCGCTCCCTGACGTGCTGATAATCTTGCCCGGAGCGCAACATCCAATACAACCTAACTGCCAGCTTGTGCGCGATGGCCACCTTCGCCACGCCATGATGCTTCTCCATCGACAGGCGCACATACTGCCGATGCCAGCTCGCGTCGTACCTCTGCGCGGTGCTCGCCGCCTCCACCAGCAACCAGCGCAGCAGCGTGTTGCCCTGCTTGGAGATGTGTCCCAGACGGCGCTTGTCGGAGCTGGAATCCTCAGACGGAATCAGCCCCAGATAACTGCCCACCTGCTTGCCGCGCGGAAACCTCTGCCAGTTGCCGATCGTCAGCACGTAGGCCAGTGAAACCACCGGACCCACGCCCGGATGCGTCATCAGCAGACAAGCCTCGGCGTTGGAGGCCGCAGCCTGGCTTACCGCCTTGTTCAAGGGCGCAATCCGTTCCTCAACCCGGTCCAGCAGAGCCAGCAGATCCTTGCGCCGCTCGCCATACCAGCCCGGCAGCGGTAAGGCTTCAATGGCCTGGCGGCGTTTTCCGCTCCATCGGCCTGGAATGATCAGCCCTTCGTTCTTGGCCATCCCGTCCAACTGGTTGGTCACCCGCGTGCGCAACCTGACCAGGCGGCAGCGATGCAACAGCAGTTGCCGCAGCTGTTCGTTCTCTGCCGGCGGCTGCCAGATGGCAGGGAAACGATCCTCCATCAACAAACGCAGAATATGCTCCGCATCCCGCTTGTCGGTCTTCTGCCGGCGCGGGTTCGAGGCGCGAATCTGGGTCGCATCTCCCACTAGAAGTTCATAGCCCAGCTCACTCATCAAGCGTCGAAACCAGCCATAGCTCCCGGTGGCCTCGATGCCAACTCGCATCCTGGTGCCGCACAGCGAGCGGTAGTACTTTACCGCCTCCGCCGTGTGCATCAAGCGCCGCTGCCCACACTCTCCTGTTTCCTCAAGCAAATAGGAGATTCTGTTGAAACCGCGGATGAAAATCACAGCCTATAATCATCATGCTCGGCTCCTTTCCTCCCGAGCTTCCGGTCGTTAGCAGCAACCAGTCTACTCAGGTCGAAGGAGCCGACGCTGTCATGCAATCATCCTTGACGGTGCTTTTCCGGCAAGGGTGGGACGCCACAAATCTCAACGTACAAATCTCAGCGTACAAGGTCGTGGTAACCCACCCTTCGCAAAAAAAGCGAAGGATGGGGCACCCGCAGGTTTGTTGCACTCCCCAGCCAAGCAATATCAACCCGTGTTTCTCTTCGTTCTCAACCGTGATGAGAAATGCAGGCTGGCGGTGGCGACTTACTGGCTGGAAGTGCTGCGGTAGGGGCAGTGGCGGCAACCAGAGTCGCAGCATGTTCCGCGCTTCAGGTGGTAGTGCTCGGTAAACACGAGATACGGGCCGTCGTAGTAGTAATCTTCCCCGAGCTTGAGCGCTCCTGGCGGATGCGGCGGCAGCGCTTGTGATGCCTCGTCAGGCATTCTTTATTCTCTCAGTCTGGCTTCCGGCTTTGCGTCCTTACAGATGATTTTGCGTTTGAGACTGCCTGATTAGGGTCTCCAGCTCCGCCATGCGGCTTGGGTCTACGTCGCTGACTGCTACGAATTCGAGCTCGTCTGTCGAGAAATTCGCCACGTGAAATCCCGAATGCTCCGTAGATGACTGCCTGGTCGTGGTTTTCTCAGACCGCTGCGCCACGAATACTGAGACGTGATGTTTCCCGATGCTATAGAGCAACTGCGCAACAGGCCGGTCGTGCAGGTAAGCCAGGTTTGCCCCTTCGAGCGTCGTGTCTGCCGGCAGGCTTTGCGGCAAGTTAAAGCTGAACGGCAATTTCCCTTGGAACCAGGGCTTAACCGTATGTCTGTCCGTTGAAAGCACCTGCGGCGGTGCATTCCCGGCGAGCGTCGCAATATGCTGATCGAACGCTTCGTTTTGCAGCGCAGCGCCTTCTATCGAGGCGATTTCTGACTTTCCTGTCGTGTGTTGAAGAAATAACAGACTAACGCAGACGAACAGAAGCGCTGCGGTTGCGGCCCAGCCAAGTTCTCTGTACGGCCTCTTTCCGCGTGACGCGGCGACGGTTGCGCCGGATGGCATCGCCTCTGGCAATGTTGAACCGGCAAACGATGCCAACTCGGTCAAACGCCGCTGCAGATCCTTGGGTGGCGTGTATCGCTGTCCTGCCCTCGCAGTTGCGGTCTTGAGCAAGCTTTGATGAAGTGCTTGTGTCGTGCACCAGGAGCAACCCGCAAGATGATCGCTTGCCACAGCGAAGCGGTCGGCCGAGAGCTCTCCGTCGACCAGGGCAGTGACGATTAAGGGAGACAGGTGATCGGTCATGAGCGAAAATCCCTCGGTCTGTTTTGATCCTGTAATGCGTCGCGTAGAGCATTGCGTCCACGCGCGATGCGAGACATGACCGTCCCAATGGGTACTTCGAGCACGGTGGCGATCTCCTTGTATTTCAACTCTTCCACGTCGCAGAGAAGAATGACCTCCAACAGGGTGGGAGGCAGTTTCTCCAGGGCGGCCTGCAGGGCGGCGCGATCGCTTAGCCGCATCAAGTGGATCTCCGGCGTTTGCCGATCGATCGCGCCTTCGGGATAGAGAGGCGATCCCGATTCCGCCCGTTCATTCCATTCCTCTTCGATCGAGATGGTACGTCTGGCTGCGAGTCCACTACGCGAAGTAAGGAACGTATTCCTGAGGATGCGAAAGATCCATGCCTTGAAGTTGCTGCCTGGCTCGAACGTAGTGAATCCCCGAAGAGCCTTTAAGAAGGTCTCCTGCACCAGATCCTCGGCGTCGGTGGCGTTGCGAGATAGCCAGAAGGCGACGTTGTAAAGGGATGGAAGCAGGGGCAACGCCAGATCCTCAAACGCACTGGTTTGAGAACTGCGTTCGCGGACTGCGCGGTTCCACGGCAACAAGGTCATCGAAGGCCACTTCTCCGCTCCACAGGTGGAAACCGGCAATTTGCCAATTTATTCCCGGAATAAATCGGCCACTCCCCGGTTTGCATCCATGAAGGATGTACATCATGAAGGATACGTACAACGGTACACGCGTGCAGCGTCTGCCTCAATCAGGCGAGCAAAAAAACCGAGAATCCGAGTCCGGCCGTGGCATTGGCCATGGCATTGACCGGCCAAATTTTCTTAGCTGCATGATGACCGAAATGAAATACATTGCCAAGCATAGCCATCTGGCGATCGTTGACGCTTCCCTGGCCGGTGAACCATGAAGCGTATTCGTATCGTCGCTGTTGGTTTCGCATTTTTCTGCATGACCTCGTTGTTACTGGGTCGCGTTCACCCCTTTGGGGACGCGGCCTCGTACGCAGCGAAAACTACGCCTTCGATCCTCATGGAGCATTCTGCAATTCCCCCTGAAGTGCGATCGACCCTGGCCGCCAAGTGTGCAGATTGCCATTCGATGCAGACACGTCTGCCTGTCTACGGACGCTTTGCTCCTCTTTCATGGATGATGGAGCGCGACATCGTGAAGGGTCGCGCACAGATCAACTTTTCCCTATGGGACACCTACTCCACCGAGCAGCAGGAGATGTTCAAAGCGGAAATTGTGCAACAGACGAAGACGCACCGGATGCCGCTGCCGCAATATCGAATGATTCACTGGGACACGCGTATCACGGATGCCGATGTCCTGGCCTTCACGCGATGGGCACGCAATACGCCGGGGACTCCAGCTGATCTTTCTGAAGCGCAGCCCGCCGAAGACGGTGACCCCGTGCGAGGCAAAGAAGTTTTTGAGAAACGGTGCACCGGCTGCCACGCGATGGAGACGGATAGGGAGGGCCCGCATTTGCGAGGTGTCTACGGACGAACCTCGGGGACCGTACCGGGATTCTCTTATTCCCAAGCACTCGTTGATGCGCACATCGTATGGGATGAAAAGTCGCTTGAACAATGGCTTACCGACCCTGACACGCTGGTCCCGAACAACAACATGGAATTCCACGTGCCGAAGCCGCAGGAGCGTCGCGACCTGGTCCAGTATCTAAAGCAATCATCCAAATAGAGCCCGGCTTAGCTTTCATCCGCGGGCAATACAGCATTTTCACTTCTGGTGTTTACAGAGCAACGACTCCGATGGCGGCTTTTCCTCAAGAAAAGCCGCACTTCGCCGCACCCTCCTGTGCAGAGTAGAAGTGAAAATGCTCTAGGCATTCGCAAGTGAGATCACAATGCCGCCGGCGACAATTAGCCCTCCGCCCATGAGCACCATGGGAGAAGGAGGCTGCTTAAAAAAGACCCATGAAATGAGTTGAGCGATCACGAAGAAGAAGACGACATAAAGACCCAAAAGCTTGCCAAAATCCCAGGGTGGCGAGTTGACCGTCCAGCCGTAGGCAAACAGAATGACGGCTGAGGCGGCAAAGAGCGCATAGCGTTGCCAGGCTGCGTGCGAATGGAGCCCCACGCGGATGATCGTGTCGCCTCCCGCTTCCAGCATCGCAGCAAGCAGCAAAATTAATATTGCAGTGTTACGGCTCATCGTTTTCTCCTGCCAGCTATCGCTGTAACGCCAAGGCTCGAGGTGGTGCGCGTCGCGCCGCATGCCATTCGGTTGACCACATGCTCATAGCCTGTATGGCTCGTATACAGTCATTCACCTCAGCGAGGCATAAAGAAACAATTGGCGGGGGACTAATAAGAAACAAGGCCTTGCCCAACAGGCTACGCCGCTGAGGGAGCGATTTCTCGCTTACAAAGACTTTTCCGCAGCCTCGAAAGGTCCTGGCGTGTGAACGAGCCCTTACGTTCCCGTGTCCAGGTGAAAAGTCTTGTCGTAGGGCACGACCGGATAGCCCCTCGCTTTCCAGGCCGCTAATCCGCCCTTGAGAAACTTCACTCGCGCCGTATCCGGATGAGGCAATACACCCTGCGCCTTCAAAACGATAGCGCGGCTGGTTTTGTCGCTGGGGCAGGTACAGTAAACGACGAGTTCCTTGTCCCTGGGAATCACCGAGGGGTTTTCCATCGCGTCCTGCGGGCTGATGCGCTGCGCGCCTTCGATGATTTCGGAATCCGTCAATAGATCCAACGGCTGGCGGGCGTCGATCACCAGGATATTGTGGTGGGCCGCAAGCAGATCATGCAGCTCCTCGGGTGTAATGCTCAGCCCTTGTATCTCGCGGCGCTCTTTTAGCTTGCGCACCCATATCACTGCCAACGCACTCCAGATGACAATCGCCGCCACAATGAGTGTTGCGTGCATTTCGCCCCCCTTTCCTGGTTAGGCAAGTTAGATTAGCAAACCGGGGAAAATGATTCGAGACTGTGTCTAGAAGGCTGAGGCTGCCAAGTCAACCTCTTCTAGCCGTATGGTACCTCCAGCAAAGGTAACAGTCTTTCCCGGCACGGCCGCCGGTCTCTCTCCTGGAATCACGATGCCTGCCAGGTTGAGCGGGTCGGCTGCAGCCACGGTGACGGCCTCATCGTCTTGCGCCCCGTTGCGCGTTGCAGCGCGGTTGCGTGCCTCGCGGAGAGACTCCGCCGCCTCCGGCAGGGCGAATTGCTCTCCGCCAAACCCATTCACGAAACGGCCTCCGCGCACGCTTCCTCTGGCCTCCAGGCGCCGGAACATGCCCAGCAGGTCTCGCCAGCGCGGAACGGTTGTCTCGCGCTCCAACACATCCCGAAAGACGACACCGTAGCGCCGCAGCAGCATCCAGCACGCTGACTCGATCTCCGCCTCGCGTCGCCCGGCCTGGGCGCCTGCGGTTTCCAGAGCTCCGGCCGCCGGGTAAAGCAGACTCCACCGTCCCACGGTATTGCGTGGCCGTCTGACACTCCGCATACCGTCTTTCTGCGCGCCCTGAAAAACCGCCTTGCGTCGCGGATCGATCAACACACGCAGGCTATCGAAGCCGTCGGCGGTTACCAGGCCGGCTGCTACCAGTTCCCACAGCGCGCGGTTCACCTGGTCGGCAGCAGCGCCCAACACGCGCACCAGGTCACCGGCAAACGTCGCGCCAAATTGCGCAAGGTGGCTGCGGGCCCGCCATGCCAACTCGCTGAGGCACGCCTGCAGGGCCGGTTCGGGAACCGCGCGTTCGCCCAGGCAGCGGTCCATCCACAAGGCCTCTTCGCGTAGGAAGAAGGTGACAGGCGCCATGCTGGTCGGCACCACGCGCTTAGGCGCGGCGAAGTCGGCGCCATGGGTAGCGAATGCCGGATGCGGGGAGATGCGGCCCCAACCTACCACGCCCTCCAGGCAGAGGGCATCGAGCCATCGCGGATCGTACCCGGCGACGCGCTGTGGCAACAGGGTCCGCTCCCATTCAATGGCTGGAGCCTCAAAGCCTTCAAGCAGGCGCAAAGCCTCCAGGACTCCCGACTCTCCACTGAGCTGCGTTCGCGGCGCCACGCGCTGCCAGCGCAATAGCCATTGCATATATACGGCTGGAGTGACGGGCTCGATCTGCTTGCGCAGGCCAGCGAGTGTCCTCTTGTGGATGCGCTGCAGTAGCCTGCGTTCGCACCACTCCACCTCTTCATCGCTGCCCGCCGCCCCTTGCCCTTCAAACACGCCACGCAGAACGGCGCCCTGCATCTCCATCGTCAGCATGGCCGCCCAAACGGTGGCCGGCTCCAATCCAAGCCTTAATGCGAGAGTCCGCGAGGTGACTGGACCGAGGAGCGCCATCCAGCCCTGCACCGTCTTACGTATAACGTCGCCGGGCAACAGCTCTTTCGCTTCTGCCGGGCAAGCAAGCTCCTGCTTGATTGCAACCGCCGACCATAACAGGCGCAGGTGCGTCAGTCTTTCTGCTGCCGCCAGGTACTGCTGGCCGCCATGCTCGGCAACGGTAGCGCGTCCCTGCGCCTCAAGCCTTTCGAAGAACCCGGACCAGTGAACCGCGCCTGCGCAGCATTGAATATCTGCCGGCACCACGATCAGCGAGTTGAGCAGGTCATGTAGTTCATGTTCGTCGCGCACGTCCGGCCAGCATTCATCGCGTAACTCGGCGATGGCAGCCGGGTCAAGCCGCCCCGCCTCGCCCAGCAGCTTGTCGGGAACCATGCCGCGCATGCTTACCGCGCGAGCCCGCCGCTCCTCCAGCGGAGCATCATCGAGAAATGCGTAAGGGTTCGCATTGAGTAGCTCATGAGCGAAGGCCGAGGGAGTCGTACTATCCACCGCAAGACAGCGAATGGCGCCGCTGCGAATACCCGCCAGCAGGCGAATTAACCCCGCCAGATCCATGGCCTCGGTCAACACGTCTTTCATCACTTCTTTGATGAGAGGGTGATCGGGTATCTGGATATCGCCTTCGATGTTTTCCTGGCAGGCAGCTACCTGCGGAAAAACACTAGCCAGCAGATCGTCGGAGCGGGTGCGCTGCACCTGGGGTGCAATTCTTTTTCCGTTATAGAACCGTAACAGTTGCAGACTGCGGCCGGCATCCCAGCGCCAGCGTGCACGAAAAATCGGTGAGTCGAGCGAGGCCTGTTCCAGCAGTTCTGTGACGGTTTGCTCGGTAAGAAAATCGAATACGTCGCTGAGCGGAAAGCTGTGCTGTTCCGCCAGCGATATGTTCAACCCGTTATCTGTCGCAGCCGCCTGCAGCTCGAAATTGAATCCCCGGCAAAAGCGCTTTCTGAGCGCCAAACCCCAGGCTTTGTTGATACGGCCGCCAAAGGGTGCGTGCAGAATCAATTGCATGCCGCCGCCTTCATCGAAGAAACGCTCGGCAATGATGGTATCGAGCGAGGGTACTGCGCCCAGCACAGCGCGGCCTGCGGCGATGTAGCCGATCATCTGCTCCGCACCGGCGTCATCTACGCAGCATTCGTGCTTGAGCCACGCGACGGTCTCAGCCACTTGCGCGTGCGATTGACTGATGTAGCCGGGAAGCACATCGCCAGTTCGCTCATGGATCTCCTGGCGCAGGCGGGAAACAAAGCTTGAGAGCGCCAGAGTGCGTTGCGGAGCTTCTCCTCGCCAGAACGGCACGTTGGGCGGCTGGCCATGAGCATCTTCCACCAGTACGCGCCCGGCGCTCTCTACCCGCTGGACGCGCCAACTTGTATTGCCCAGCAGAATGACGTCTCCGGCTGAAGATTCGACGGCGAAATCTTCATCGAGGGTGGCGATTTGAACGCCTTCCGGCTGCACAATGACCGAGTAGAGCGCCGTATCGGGTATGGCGCCGCCATTTGAAACAGCGATGGTGCGTGCCCCACGCCGAGACTGCATGCGCCCGTTCACGCGGTCACGCAGCAGGTATGAACCGTAGCGGCCTCTGCTCGATTCGATGCCTTCCGCCAGCAGACAAAGAATCTCGTCATATTCCTTGCGGGCAAGCTGACGATAGGGATGGGCGCGCCGCAACACTTCGTAGAGCGCGTCTTCTTCCCAGGGCTCCGCCGCACAGGCCGCAACAATCTGCTGCATCAGCACGTCGATGGGGCATTCAGGGATTTCCAGTTGGTCAAGCACCCCGGCGCGCATGGCGCGGATCAGCGCCGCAGTCTCTACGAGGTCGTCGCGTGTGGTTACGAAAAAGCGGCCTTTGGGGATGGCGCCACGCCAATGGCCGGCCCGGCCCACGCGCTGCATCGCCGCCGCGATCGCACGCGGAGAATTCACCTGGCACACCAGATCGATGCTGCCGATATCGATGCCCAGCTCGAGCGAGGCCGTCGCCACCAGCAGACGAATCTCGCCGTTCTTCAGCTTGCGCTCCGCCTCGAAGCGGAGTTTTCTTGAAAGGCTTCCGTGGTGCGCGGCCACGTTTTCCGGTCCCAGCCTCTCACCCAGGCAAAACGCCAGCCGCTCTACCATGCGGCGCGTATTCACAAAGACCAATGTCGACCGGTGCTGCAGCGCCAGCTCCGCCATGCGCTCGTAAATGTCGTCCCAAATCGCGTTGGAGGCCACGGAGCCTAGTTCTTCCCCGGGCAACTCGATGCTCAGGTCGAGCGCACGGTGCTGCCCCACCTGCACAACGGCCACCTCGGGTCCGCGCCGTCCGCCCAGAAAGCTGGCCACCAGTTCGACCGGGTTCTGGGTCGCCGAAAGACCGATGCGTAAGGGTGGCTTCGCTTTGCCGGTGATCAGCGCTCCGGGGCTGAGCCTGTTTTCGCCGCACACCAGCGCGTCGAGCCGCTCCAGAGTCAGCGCGAGATGCGCTCCACGCTTGTCGTCAGCCACTGCATGAATCTCGTCAACGATCACCGTCTCGACGGCAGAGAGGTTGTTACGGCTTTTTTCCGCGGTCAGCAGGATGTAAAGAGACTCCGGCGTCGTGACCAGAATGTGCGGCGGCCGCTTGAGCATGTTGCGGCGCTCCGCGGGCAGCGTATCGCCGGTGCGCACCGCTGTGCGGATGCCGGGGCACAGGTAGCCTCGCTCCATCGCCAGTTCCTGAATCTCCCGCAGCGGCTGTTCCAGGTTTTTCTGCACGTCGTTGCTCAATGCTTTGAGCGGCGAAACGTAGACCACGGTGGTATGCGACGGCAACGAGCCCTCGATCGCTTTGCGAATGAGCTGGTCGATGCAAATGAGAAAGGCGGCGAGCGTCTTGCCCGAGCCGGTTGGGGCTGAAATCAGCGTCGGCCTGCCGGTGAGAATCTGCGGCCAGCCGAGTTCCTGCGGAGCCGTAGGCGAGCCGAATTTCCCCAGGAACCACTCCCGCACCACGGGGTGCGCCCAGGCCAGGGCGTCGTTTTGCTCGATAACGGGAACGCGGGACTGGGCGGTAGCCATGGGTTTCATTCTAGGCGCAGAATTTCCCAGCAAGATGCACAGCCATCGACTCTCGGCCCGCGCCCACCCGAAACGGAAAAGCTGGCGAAGCGACCGACGTAATGCCCCGTTGCCGCGCCCGGTCGGGCGTCTGAAACACGGGTAAAAGGTCTGCGAATAGCCCAACCACCGGCGTGGACAACTGACCTGGCTACAACCGGCAGTCGTTACTTACGGGATGCTTATTACGCGCAGAAGAGCTGCACCCTCAGCAATCCAACCCCGTTCCCCAGATTCGCACCGTCTTCCCTACAATAGGAAGATGGATTTTTCTGCCGCTGAACGCGCCCGCCGCATCCGCCTGATCCTTTTCGACGTCGACGGCGTCCTCACTGACGGCAAAATCTGGTCTTTGCCCGAAACCGCTGCGAGCCAGCTCCAACCTGGGGCGCCGGAACAGGCCACAAGGATGTTTGAGCCCAAAGGCTTCCATGCCCATGACGGGGTAGGCGTCTCGCTTGCCCGTATCGGCGGTATACATACCGGTGTCATCACCAAACGCACTTCTGAAACAGTCGCCCAACGCGCCCGAGCGCTACGCATGGAGTACGTCTACATGGGGCAGGACTACAAGATTCAAGCCGTTCGCGAAATTATGCAGCGGAGTTCGTTTACCCTCGACCAGATCGCTTACGTGGGCGACGATGTGATTGACCTGCCTGTGCTGCGCGTTTGTGGGCTGGCCATTGCCGTCGCCGACGCTCGCGAGCAGGTGAAGGCCGTAGCCCACTACGTCACGCCCAGCGCGGGAGGCCAGGGCGCGGGCCGGGATGCGGTCGACTTCGTTCTGCAGGCCTGCGGCATCCTCGAACAGTGCATCGAGCAGTACCTCGACCCGCAAGCGGCCGGCGGGGCAGGTTCCCAGTGAGTGGGCCAACGGGTGCGCTGGCGTATGCTATCTCTTTGGGTTGAAAGATGATGGCTCGACCTTTTTCATTCCCTTTTCTACGCAGGAGCGTCTTTACTTGATGTGCATTCAAACCGTCCGCAGGTCTCTTTCCTTAGCCGTCCTTCTCACCCTTTCAACGTCCTCCGCGTGGTTGGGCAATCAGGCCCATGGGCAGACGCTTAAGAACCTCGAAGGTGCGGTAACCGTCTACGGGCAGTCGACCGGCAGCTCCAGCGGCAACGGCATTAAGGACAATCCAACCGAATCGATTGGCGCACTCGCCACGGTGCGTCAGTCTTTTCATCCCTGGCTGGGCTACGAGATCAACTACGGATATACCCGCTTTGCCGAACGGTACAACATCGGTTTGCCGCTTGGAGCGCAGGTGCAGAACAATCTGCATGAGGTTTCCGTTGCGTATCTGCTGCAGGGGCCCACGCTTCCTTTTCTTGGCCTGCAGCCCTTCGCTACGGTAGGCACGGCGGCGCTCATCTTTTTGCCGACAACCACGGGCGGCCAGAAGTATAGCGAGCAGACGCGCGTGCCGCTTCTCTATGAGGTTGGGGTCAACTACCCGGTTGTCACCTCGCACCTGGGCCTTCGTCTGCAGTACCGCGGACTGGTCTACAGCACGCCCGATTTCAATGCGCCGATTCTTACAACCGGTGCAAAGCGGCAAACCAATGAGTTAGGTCTGGGCGCTTACCTACGGTTCTAATTTCACTCATATTTCCAGCAGGAGTTGCTGTCCATGAGCATTCGTAGAAGCATTTTGACCGTGGCCGTGGCTGCGGTAGTTTGCGTACAGCCCCTGCTTGGCAAATCGAATCAGTGGGTTGGTACCTGGGCCTCTGCGCCGTTGCTCGATCCTCACGGCAAGAATGCCGAGGATCTTTTTACCGCCGGCGCACAGCCTGGGGTCACGGGCGCCACACTGCGCGAAGTGGTGCACGTCAGCATGGGCGGAGAGACATTGCGCGTGCGCTTCTCCAACTTGTACGGCACGAGCCCACTGGTGATTGCCGCGGCAGAAATTGCTCAGACACGCAAGGGCGCGTCGATCGTCACCGACACCAACAAGCCACTCAGCTTTCATGGAAAGCCCTCAGTTTCGATCCCGCCGGGCGCCCTGGCAGTGAGCGATTCCGTTTCCTTCAAGCTCGCACCGGTCTCTGATCTTACGGTTAGCATCTACCTGCCGAATCCGTCGGGTCCGATCACGGAGCATCAACTTGGCAGCTCCACCAGCTTCCACGCACATGGGAACGCCGTAACCAGCGCTACGTTGGAATCGCCGGCAACCGTAACGAGTTGGGAGTACCTGAACGGGGTCGACGTGCTGGCTTCCTCCGATGCGGGGAGTGTGATTACCATCGGTGATTCGATCACCGACGGCGCCAGATCGACCATCGATACGAACCAGCGGTGGCCAGACGAACTCGCGCGACGTTTGCAAGGCGACGCAAAGTACCGAACGCTGTCGGTATTGAACGTGGGCATCAGCGGGAACAAGATTCTGGTGGATGGCGCCGGACCTAACGCGCTGGCCCGGTTCGATCGTGATGTCATCGCACAGAGCGGCGCCAAATATCTGATGATTCTTGAGGGCATTAACGATATTGGCCGCCTGCACGGGCTTCCCGATGCGGGCACAACGGCCGACGACCTCATCTTCGCTCTCGATCAGATGATTGTGCGCGCACATGCGCACGGCATAGCGGTCATAGGCTGCACGCTCACGCCCTACCATGGCGCGGACTACTACACCGATAGCGGCGAGGCCATTCGCAAAGCTGTGAACGACTGGATCCGGACCAGCGGTAAGTTTGACGGCGCTGTTGACTTTGACGCGGCCGTCAGAGACCCGCAACATCCTGATACGCTTCTCCCCGCCGATCAACCGGGCGATTATCTTCATCCCAACGACACTGGCTACAAGGTCATGGGCGATGTGATCGATTTGAAGCTCTTCAAGCTAAAACCAAAGCAGCCTTAACCGCTTTTACCCGGTTCGCACACTGAATTGTCATCTCGACCGCAGCGAAGCGAAGTGGAGAGACCTGCGGTTCTCTTTCTAACTGCTCTTCCCAGTCCACACTCATTGTTCGCTGCGGCGAGGCTGTCCGCTGCGGCGAGATGCGAAACCGCTCTTAATGAGGGTCGGAATCGCTCTGTGTCTGCTTATCTTTCCCGCCAAAGAGCCGTCCGAAGAACCCGCGCTTCTTCTTTTGCTGCTGTTCCGCAGGAGGCTCGCCATTGCCAGCAGTGGCCGGCGGCGGCGCAGCCTGTGCGCCCGTAACCGGCTGGGGCAAAGCGGGCGAGCCATTCAGGGGCGCCGGAGCCACCGTTGCCTGCTTGCCGATGCCGAACAGCTTTTGGAACACATTCCGCTGATCGCCGGCAGCCTCATCGCACGTCTGGGTCGGAGCCGTTCCGTCAAGAAAGGCAATGTCGTAGTCTGTGGGGCAGCTCGGGTCAGCGAGCAGATTGGTGACCTTATCCAGCCTCACGATCGAGACACCCGCGGGCACCGCGAACTCGCGGGTGTCAGAGTACTGCGGCAACTGGACAGCGTGCTTCATGAACGCGGCCCACAGCGGCACAGCGGCCTTGGCTCCGTCCAGCTTCAGGTCGGTATAGTCGTCATTCCCTATCCAGACCACGCAGAGCAAATTGCTGGTGAACCCAGCGAACCATGCATCGTGTTCGGTGCCCGTCTTGCCGGCTGCAGGAGCTGTGAAGCCGGCCGCACGCGCGCCTGCGGCCGTCCCCGAGTTGATCACCGCCTGCATGAGCGACACGCTCAAATAGGCCACACGCGGATCGAGGATCGGTTTGGAGTTGGGTGTGTAGTCATTCAGCACATCGCCAGAAGCTGAGCGCACAGAAGCCAGCATCCACGGATCAATCTTCACTCCGCCATTGGCGAAGACGGTGTAGGCTCCGGCCAAATCAAGTGGCGTGACGTCGTACGTGCCTATCGCGACGGAGGGCGTGCCGCGGGCAGATTTGATCCCGGCATCCCGGGCCAACGCCGCCACGTTGTTGTAACCAACCATCTGCGCTAGCGATATGGCCGCGTTATTTTCAGACTCCGCAAGAGCCGTGCGCGCGGTGATGTCCCCAAGGAAGCGCGTGTCGTGGTGGTAATTGGCCGGGGCGTAGCCGTCTTCGAAGACGGTTGGGTTGTTATTCAGCTTGGTGATGGCGGTAAAGATCCCGCTCGGCCTGCCTGGATCGGGAGGAGCCGGATCTCTGACCACTGCCCCGGCGGGGTTCTGAGCGGTGGATACCTGTTCTGCGTCTGCCTGCGGCTGCGGAGGTGGCTGCGTCAGTATGGTCCCAGCCAGGCTGGTATTGAACGCCGCTGCATAGACAAACGGCTTGAATGCAGAACCGGGGGGCCGGTGCTGCACCGCGTGATCGAGCTGGCTGGCCCCGTAGCTCCTTCCTCCCACCAGGGCCAACACCTGGCCGGTATGAGGGTTCAACGCGATCAGCGCGACCTGCGGATACACGATCGGCGTGTTATCCCCCTGTTTGACTCTGCGCGCGTGCAGCCTTTCTACCTGCGCATCGACCGTCTTCATGCCCTCGGTCACCGCTTCCGAGGCAACCTGTTGCAGATCCGGATCCAGTGAGGTGTAGATGCGCAAACCCTGGCTGTTATAGTCCGTGTCACCCAGGTGTTGCACCAGCCGGTCGCGCACCAGGTCAACGAAGTACGGAGCCTCGCCGGCGTCGATGGCGACCGGTGTCAGGTTGAGCGGTTCCGCTTTGGCCTCAATGGCCTGCTGCCGGGTGATCTTGCCTGTATCCACCATGGCGTCGATGACCAGGTTGCGCCGCTGCGTGGCTCTTTCCGGGTGGCGGTAGGGATTCAAATAGCTGGGGTGCTGGATCATGCCCGCTAGCATCGCGCATTGCGCAAGATCGATTTGCTTTACGTCTTTGCCGAAGTACGTCTGCGCCGCCTGGCCGAATCCGTTGATCGCGAAACTGCCTTGCTGTCCCAGCGGGATCTGATTGGCGTAGATCTGAAAGATCTGTTGCTTCTTGTAATGACTTTCCAGTTGAAAGGTGATGGCGATTTCGATGATCTTGCGCTTCAGCTTCTTTTCCGGGCTAAGAAAGAATCCACGCGCCAGCTGCATGGTGAGTGTCGAGCCGCCCTCGCGCCGCCGTCCCGAGCGAACATCATCACGCAGGGCGCCAAGCAGACGCCAGTAGTCGACGCCTCCATGTTCAAAGAAACGCCTGTCTTCAATCGAAGTAACAGCATTGACCAGGTTCGGCGGCAGCTCGTTATAGGTGATCAGGCGGCGCTTGGTGCGATTCTGGTCAGAGAGTCCGGTGATGAGTTGCGGCTCCAACTCATAGGCGTCCAGTCCCTGGCCGCCGTCGCCAGAAATCTTGTCGACAAGGCCTTTATTGAAGCTGATGGTTGCGCCCTGTTCGGAGTGGTAGGACTGCGGCCCGGGCCGGATGCTGATACTCGCCTCGTTCAGCAAGTAGGTGCCCATGCCCGAACGGTCGCCTTGCCCGTCCACGCTGTAACCCGCATCGCGCAACTGCTGGGCGATGGAGCGCGAACTCAGCTTCTGGCCCACGCGTACTTCTTTTGGGGCGGCGTAGATCTTGGCGGTTTGTTCGAACAGAGGCTTTTGCAGCCGCTCGTCCACAATGTGTTCGTACTTGAGGTAGTAATAGCCGAAGATCGACCAGCAAATGAGGAAGCCGAGCAGCAAAGATCCCCCCACCGTGGTGAGGAGAGTGTTGCGCACCGGGTGCTTCATGAAGTTTGCGCTCGCTACCTTGATCTTGAGTGCCAAGTGAGAAACTCCGCCTTCCGCTGGAGCCGATACCCTACCCAGCAGTTACTTCCTGCAACCGCTGCACAATCTCAGCAACCGCCACATCTTCGCTGGTCGCTTTCGCACGCGTAACCAGTTCCAGCTTTCCGTCGGCGGCCTTCTTACCTATGTTGATCCGGTAGGGAATCCCAATCAGATCCGCATCTTTGAATTTGACGCCGGCCCGCTCGTCCCGGTCATCCAGCAAAACATCGAAACCCGCATCTTCCAAATTTTTCGCTACTTGCTCCGCGGTAGCCGCCAGATGGCCATCCGCCATATTCGTTACCGTCACGACGACATCGAAGGGGGCAATCGAACGATTCAGCCAGAAGCCGTTCGCATCGTAGTTCTGTTCTATCGCTGCGGTCAGGATGCGTTCAATCCCGATTCCGTAACAGCCCATGATGGGGGTAACTTCTTTGCCATGAGGGTCGAGGATACGCACGCCCATGCCATCGGAATAGCGGTATCCCAGCTTGAAGATATGTCCTACTTCAATCGCCTTGGCCACCTTCAGCGGACTCCCGGGAACGGCCGGGCACTCCGGACAATTCTCTCCTTCGATAGCGTTGCGCACATCCGCCGTCATGCTGGGGCTAAAGTCCCGGCCCGGCGTGACATTACGCAGGTGGTACTCCTCTTTGTTCGCGCCCGCCACCAGGTTCTTCCGGCCATCGAGCGCGCGATCCAGAATAACTGTCACGCCATCCAGACCGATCGGGCCTAGATAGCCGGCAGGGGATTGGAAGGCAGAAAGAATTTCGTCGGCCACCATAGGCCGCAGTTCCCGGGCATTGGGCAACAGGGAGGCCAGCTTCGCCTGGTTCAGAGTGTGGTCCCCGCGCAACAGCACGACCACAGGACTTGCGACCTCAGGGCCGCCGTCCTTCAGCGGATTGCTCAGAGCCATGTATGCCATGGTCTTGATCTGGTGGACCGGGGTCAGCTTCAGAAATGTCCCCACCTCTTCGATGGTCCGCTGACCCGGTGTATGCACCAGTTCCGGCGAGCCATCGCCGGAGGGCGGAAGATCCTCAACCGGCCACAACTGCGATGTCGCTTTTTCGAGGTTTGCCGCGTAATTGCAATGCGGGCAACTGACGATCAGGTCTTCGCCGGCCTCGGCATACACCATGAATTCCTGCGACTGAGAGCCGCCGATCGCGCCCGAGTCAGCTTCTACGGCAATGCACCTCAGGCCGCTGCGGGTGAAGATGGCGCGATAGGCCGCGTCGTGCTTGTTGTAGCTGATATCGAGGCCGGCGTCGTCCAGGTCGAAGGAATAGCTATCCTTCATGATGAACTGGCGAACGCGCAGCAGACCAGCCTTGGGCCGGGGCTCGTCGCGGAACTTGGTCTGGATCTGATACCAGATCTGGGGCAGCTGCTTGTAGCTGCGTAGCTCGTTGCGGGCGATGTCGGTCATCACCTCTTCGTGGGTCATGCCCAGAGCCCACCACGCGCCCTTGCGGTCCTGGAGTTTGAACAGGTTCTGACCCATGATGGTCCAGCGTCCGCTCTCCTCCCATAACTCGCGTGGATTCAGCGCCGGCAAAAGAAACTCCTGGCCGATCCGGTCCATTTCCTGCCTGACGATGGCCTGGATTTTATTGATGGAGCGCTGGCCCAGGAATAGGTAGGAGTAAACGCCTGCGCCCAATTGGCGGATGTATCCGGCGCGCAACAGGAATTTGTGGCTGGCTACCTCGGCATCGGCCGGGGCTTCACGCAGAGTAGGAATAAACAGCTTTGACCAACGATGCATTCTATGGGGGCACTTTCTCGAGTAGCGACTCCCAATTCTAAATGGTCCAGCCTCAGTTCACACGGTTCAGAGCCGGAACCGCCCGGCGGCCTTTCCCTTGAATCCGGGCGGTTTTTACCGTACTGTCATCAAACGCGGCCCTGTCGTTCTTAGAATCACTGATGCTATGTATAACGAACCTTTGAGCTTTGATGTGGTTCCCGGCCAAAAGCCGGATGCGCGCGTAATCCGTTTGCACGGGCCCATTACCCTGAGCAACATGTTCGAGTTTCAGAAGGTGCTAGCGGAGGGCCAGGAGACGCTGACGATTCTGGACTTTACGGATTCGCCGTACATGGACTCTGCCGGCCTCGGCATCCTGCTCAACTACTACGTGTCCGGCAAACGGCACGGCCGTCAGCTTCGACTGGTCGGGGTCAACTATCGCGTAGCCGCCCTGCTGGAACTGACCCACGCCAACACCCTGGTCAAAAGCTACGACACCATCGAAGCCGCAGAATCAGCCACTTCCTAAGCGAGCCGCGCATGATTGGCCTCAATGCCAGGAAAGGCACGAGCCGCGATCTGCGCTCGCTCACATCAGTTCAAGTCCCCAAAGATCATGAAGATGCAGCACGCCGGCCACGGAATGCGCGGCGTCCACGACCACCAGCGAAGTAATCTTTTTCTCTTCCATCATGCCTAGCGCCCGCGCCGCAAACTCATCCGGGCCGATCGTTTTGGGCGATGTATTCATCGCGTCGCCTGCCGTCAAAGCAAGCGCATCCGGTCCTTTCGCTTCCAGCAAGCGCCGTAAATCGCCATCGCTCAGCATTCCAATCAGGGTCTGACCCTCAGTTACCGTTGTCATTCCCAAACCTTTGCGGCTCATCTCATAAATCACTGCGGGAATCGGCGTGGAAACGGAAACTCGCGGTATCGCGTCGCCCGCCCGCATCAATTCCCGGACCTTGGCCAGTTTTTTCCCCAGCTTTCCACCCGGATGAAGCTCGGCGAAATCCTCTGCGCGAAAGCCTTTCCTGAGTGACACAGCTATGGCCAGGGCATCGCCCAGGGCGAGCATGACCGTCGTGGAGGCGGTCGGCGCCAGGTTCATACCGCAGGCTTCCTGCTCCACACTCAGATCGAGTGCCACGTCACTGGCCAGGGCCAGGGTAGAGCGCATGGCACAGCAGAAACTGATCAGACTATCGCCGATTCGTTTGAGCGCGGGCAGCAAACGCAGAATCTCTTCGGTCTCTCCGCTGGACGACAGCGCCAGCACAAGATCACCCTGCGCCAGCATGCCGAGGTCTCCATGCACGGCATCTGCAGGATGCAGAAACAGCGCGGGTGTGCCGGTCGAATTAAGGGTAGCAACCACCTTCTGCGCAATGATTCCGCTCTTGCCCATCCCGGTCACGACAACACGCCCGCGGCGGTTTCCGCACTCCACCATCAGTTCCACCGCGCGTGAGAAATCCGCCGCCATTCCGTCTTCCAGGCGCGCCGCAAGTCGAAGCAGGGCCTCGGCTTCTATGCGTATCAATTGGGCAGGTGTTGGTGAGTTCATCGATTCCTGATTATGAAAACAATTGATGGTATCAGTCTCAATCCCGCCGACGCTCCCGATGAGGCAGCGTGGTTCATTTAGAATAGAAGAGGCTTTTTTTGTGCAGCGGTGGAAAGGTTCCCCTCGACGTGAAGCGCAATCAATGGGTTATCGTTTTGGTCCTGGCGGCGTTTGCGCTCATGGTCTGGTCCGGCTATGCCAACTATCAACGCCGCAAACACGCTGCTGCCCAGCATCCGGCACAAGGCTCCCTGGTGCCGGAGAGCGCCAATAATCAGACGGTGCAACAGGATGTTGCCGCGGACGAAGGCATTCCTGATCTGCGCGGTAAACGCGCCCCTGAGTTCACCTTAAAAACCGTCGACGGCAAGAAGGTTTCACTTTCCGATTACAAGGGGAAGGCTGTCCTGATCAATTTCTGGGCAACGTGGTGCGCACCCTGCAAGATTGAAATGCCATGGTTCGTTGCGTTGCACAATCAGTACGCCAGTCAGGGCTTTGAAATTCTGGGCGTTTCGGAAGACGATACCGATACCCCGCGCGCCAAGCTGCTGAAATTCGGACAGGAGCAGGGACTGAACTATCCATTGCTGGTTGGCGATGACGCTGTATCGCGCAAGTACGGCGGGGTTGAGTTTCTTCCCACGTCCTACTTCGTAGGCCGCGACGGAAAAATTGTTGCCGAAACCGCCGGCCTGGTTTCGAAGGATGAAGTGGAATCCAGTATCAAGAAGGCGCTTGCCGCCGGAGGCGAGTAGCGTGTTGCGCCGTGCAGCGACCATCGTGATGCTGTGCGATTTGTTTTGCGGCGCTCAGGTATTGAAGAATCAGCCGTTGCCCTTACCGGAGGGTGTCCACCGGGCGCCGGACCCTGCTGCCGCGGTGAAGTTTCTGTATCCCGAAGAAGTGACCATTCCTGCTCGCCATGCCACGCAGATAGAGCTTCACTTTCGCGTAGTCGACGGACTCCACATTAACTCGCATAAGCCTTTGGACACGTCACTGATTCCGGCACGGTTGGCAATCGTAGAAGAGTCTGGTCTCAACGTCACAGCCGTCGACTTTCCGCCAGGAACGGACTATGCCTTGCAGCTAGCGCCGAAGGAGAAGCTCAGCGTGTACACGGGCGAGTTCGTGCTACAGGCTCACGTAACGGCGCAGCCGGGCAGCCACCTGCTGAACGGGGGGCTGCGCTATCAGGCTTGCGATGCAAACGCCTGCATGCCGCCCCACACCATCCCTGTGGCCGTGAGCATCATCGCGCAGTAGCCCTCAAACGGAATCAATACTGGATGCACAAGGCAATCGCTGAGGGAAAGAGCCGAGCTCTACGAAGGGCATGGCTTTAGCCATGCCGAAAGAACCCCTGCCCCCGAACGGCTTCAGCCGCTGAGGTACGTTTTCCATCGACTTGCCACTCCCGCCTGAGAGAAGAATGTACCTCAGGGCCTAACCCAAACCTAACCTGGGTTTTCACCAACGGTGAGGAGACGGGCGAAGAGGTTGTGTTGTGCGATGGCCGGTAGCGCAACAAACCTGCGGGTTGATCCATCCTTGACGGTGCTTTTCCGGCAAGGGTGGGAAACAACAAATCTCACCCATACTGTCGTTGCATCTCATCCTTCGCTAAAAAAGCGAAGGATCGGCCACCCGCAACCTGTTTTAGAGTTCCAGGTAGGGCACGGCCTTTACAGGCTGCGGAAAAACTCACTTTTGCTGAAAGCATGAAAAATGCATGGCGTCAGAATGCCCCAGGAGCGATCCGGAAGCCTCGGGTGATGGTTTTCTATCCCCCAATTTGTACCCTTTGTGCTTACTTATGGAGTTTTTCCGCAGCCTGTTTAGGCCGTGCCAATATATGCAATCGTTTGGGAGCGGCTTTAGCCGCCGAGGTACGCTTTCCATCGACTTGCCACTTTGCCAAAGGAGAAGGAATGGTCCTCAGAGCCTAATGCTCGCTAAGGCGAGGCTGCTCGCTGCGGCGAGGCAGACCCTCTACCCCACCCGCGATTCTTCTAGGGGAACAGCTATCGAACCGGCAGCCATAAGCCTCCGCACCACACGTTCTTTACCCAGCGACGCCATCACCGCGAACAGACTTGGCGCCACGCCTTGTCCCGTAAGCGCTACCCGCGATCCATTGATCAGCGCTCCGGCCTTCATGCCTTTCTCCTCGGCAAATGCGCGCAACAACTGTTCTGCAGAAGCCTCTGAGAACTCATCCAATTGCTGATAGCGGCCCCCCAACTCCATCAGCAGCCCTCGGCTCGCATCATCCCCCAGAAATTTAGCCACAGCCGCAGGATCGTATTCGTAGGCATCGCCAAAATAGCCGCGGAACGCTCCTGAAAAGTCTTTCAGGCTGCGCGCCCTGGGTTGCAACAGGGCAATCGCCGCGAGTATGTCGTCGCCGTTGCGGTCGGGTATAAAACCCACCTTCGCCCACTCTTCCTGAATCAGCGGCAGCAACTGTTGCGCGGAGTAGCGGCGAATCCACTCGGTGTTAAACCATGCGAGCTTGTCATTGTCGAACACTGCATTCGAGTGCGAAATCCCGCTCAATGAGAACAACTCAATCAACTCATCCGAGCTAAAGATCTCCCGATCCTTCGCTACCGCGGCGGTGTTCGGAGTCCAGCCGAGCAGCGCCAGAAAATTGCGGAAGGCCTCGGGAACGATTCCCATTTCCCGATAAGAAATCACGCTGGTCGCGCCGTGTCGTTTGGAGAGCCTGCTCTTGTCGGGTCCGAGAATGAGCGGCAGATGAGCGAAGACCGGCAGAGGCGCTCCCAATGCCAGGTATTGCAACACCTGCTTTGGCGTGTTGGAAATATGATCGGCGCCTCGAATGATATGCGTCAGGTGCATGTCCACATCGTCGGCAACCACGCTCAGGTGATACGTGGGTATGCCGTCGGAGCGCAGCAGCACAAAATCCTCCAAACCGGCGTTCGCGAATTCCACCTTGCCGAAGACCGCATCGTCAAACGTGGTCGCTCCGCCCTCGGGCACGGCGAAGCGCAGGGCTGCGGCCTCCCCGGCCTGCACCCGTCGTTCTGCCGTAACCGGATCGATCGCGCGGCAGCGCCGATCGTACATCGGAGGCTTACCGCCCGCGACCGCCTCTGTCCGCCGTTGTTCCAGTTCCTCTTTCGTGCAGAAGCAATAATAAGCGTGGCCGCTCTGACGCAGCTTTTCAGCCGTGGCCTGGTAAAGAGGAAGCCGTTGGGATTGATAGAACGGTCCTTCGTCCCAGGTGAGGCCGAGCCATGTCATTCCATCGAGGATGCCCTGCACCATGTCTTGTGAGGAGCGCGCGAAGTCCGTATCTTCGATGCGCAGAATGAGTGTGCCGCCAAAGTGCCGGGCAAAGAGCCAATTGAAAAGGGCAGTGCGCGCGCCCCCTACATGTAGATAGCCGGTGGGTGAAGGCGCGAAACGAACACGAGGTGTTTGCTGAGTGTCTGACATTCCTTACGATGCTAGAACATTTGACCGTCCTCGTGGGTGGAGAGGCCATCAAGCGCAATCACGGCGGATCGAACGGAATGCTCAATGGCAGTATTCGTGAATCTTTCAAACCTGGGGCGGATAGGGAAGTGGAGGCGCCGGGTAGACCTGCGACACAGGAACGACATTCCACCGTGCAAAAGCCAGTACGTACAACATGATGAGGTTGGCCAGCGGCACGAACATCAGCAGAGCCAGCCAGGGGCTGAAACCCGCCTTTTTGAAAATAAACCAGTACGGGACGAGGACGACGGGAATCACTACGAGGCCGAAGAAAGCAAAGAAGAGAAAGGGAATCGGCGAGTGTGCCGGATCGAATCCATAGATTGACTGCATGGTTTATGCCTCCGCGCTGAGGTGTTGGCCAGCTTACCGCGCACGGCCATACGGAGCAAGGAGAAACCGGGCGGCAAAGTTCTGCCGCCCGGTTCTGTAAAGCGATGTGTTCGTTTTATGAGCAGACAAACAGCCGCATTCCGTGAAAACTAAGTCCGCCCCCAAACCGAATTGTCATCTCGCCTGCCCGGCTTGCCGTGGAAGTGGAGAGATCTGCGGTTATCTCTCCCCGACGAGCACCCAACAAGCCTTCGTTCTCAAGACTGTGTAGCGATCGCCGAAGCCGTCCGATCCTTCCAATGTCCCCGCGTAAATTCAGGGAACTTGACCGGTGCACTTCCGTTCTCCACCGACTGGCGGCTGAGCGGGCCGGGCGCCGACCACGCCGCCGCGTCGTAAACATCCATATCCGGTGGTAGCCCTTCTTTCATGCATTGCAGCAGGCGGTACAGCATGAGAAAGTCCATGCCTCCGTGACCGCCCATCTGCCTCGCCAGGTCGCCTTCATTTTTCCAGAGTGGATGCTGATACTCGCTGTATTGGTCGATGCTGCCCCACTCCTCCTTACCCGTTCCGTCGAAGTAAATACGCGGCGGGTAATCCTCGAAAATTCCCTTCGTACCCGCTATGGTATTCACGCGGCTGTAGGGATGGGGGTTGGAGACGTCATGCTTGAGAGTGAGGGTCAGCCCATTCGCCGTCTTGATCAGCGACGTATTCAAGTCCCCGGTGATGTATCGGTCCGACCAATGAGCATTGGACTTATCGAGATGTTCCTTGCGATACAGCTCCAACCCATGCTGCGGAGTGCTCATCGACACCATGTAATCGAAGCGGTCGCCTCGCTGAATGCCCATATAATTCGCGACCGGGCCTAGTCCGTGCGTGGGGTACAGGTTGCCGTCGCGTTCGGTATGAAACGCGAGCCGCCAAAGACCTTCTCCTTTTCCGGAAAACAGTTCCGATCGCAGGTCATGCAGATAGGCGCCTTCACCATAGAGCAGATCACCGAAAAGCCCGGCATGAACCATGCGCAGGATCAGCGTTTCGTTAGCCCCGTAGCAGCAGTTCTCGAGCATCGTGCAGTGGCGGCGGGTGTGTTCGGAGGTATCCACCAGCTTCCAACAGTCCTCGATGGTAGTGGCGGCCGGCACCTCGACAGCCACGTGTTTGCCGTGCGTCATGGCTGCGACAGCCATCTCCACATGCCAGTTCCAGGGAGTCGCTGCGATGACCAGGTCGAGATCGTCGCGTGCGACAAGTGATTCGAAGCTGTGATCTCCCGAGGTATAGAGCGTGGGCGCCTTTTGTCCCGATTTTTCCACCAGGCTCGCCGCGTGATCGGCCTTTTCCTGCACCAGGTCGCAGACTGCGAGAACTTTGGCGTTGGCGCCAAGCAGATTACGCAGAAGGCTAGTCCCGCGTCCGCCCACGCCAATGATCCCGATGCGCGGGCCATCCGGGATAGCCGTGTAAGGCACGTTCATCATGGTGGCGGCGGTCGATTTATTGTCGGCCGCCCCCAAGGGCAAGGCCGGGGGCAGAGGTGAACCTGAAGCATCGATTGCATGGGTCGCGACTGCGCCCGCGACTGCACCTAAAGCTCCCAGGCGAAGCAGGTCTCGTCTGGAAACACCGTTGCCATCATTCGAAAAATCGGTCATTGCTTCTCCTGCGCGGATGCTTCCGTTTGTAAGTAGATCGTTACGGTTGCAGTCAGGCGCTGTTGTTAGTAGTAGAGTTTGAGGGCAAGCTGTATTTGCCGCGGAGCCCGCGACGCGGTAACGTACCCGAAAGTAGAGGAACCCAGAACCGTGCTGTTGTTTCCATTCTGCGGCCCCGGCGCGGCAAACAGAAAGTTCGTGTGGTTGAGCAGATTGTAAAACTCTGAACGAAACTCCAGCCGCCGGCTCTCTCCCAGGGGGAAAGACTTGAGCAGGGAAGCGTCCCAGTTTTCCACGCCCGGCCCGCGCAGCGTATTCAACCCTACATTTCCAAAGGACCCAAGCTGCGGATCCTGGAATGCGCAGGTATTGAAGAACGTTCCCGCAACGCATGGTTTACCGCTTGCCTTCTGTCCCGGCACGGCATCGGGGCGCTGTTGCCCATCGGAGTTGGCGAAGTTGGCATGCGAGTCGGTGACTGTGAACCAGGTGCCGGAAGAGAGCGTGACGATTCCGGAGGCTTCCCAATTGCCGATCAGGATATTTGTCGCAGTGTTTGTATTCGCTGCAAACTTGCGGCCGTGGCCGAAAGGCAGTTCCCAGGTATAGCTCGAGGTCAGATGGTGGCGCACGTCAAAGTCGAGATTGCCGTACTCGTGAAGGTGGTTGCCGTAACGGAAACCATCGTTGTTCTGCGCACCCAGGTTCGCGTTGGAAGAATCACCCAGCGCGTGGCTATACGTGTAGTTCACCAGCGCGCTGATGCCCGCAGCCAGTCTCCGCTCGATTTTCAGCTGGAGCGCGTTGTACGTGGAATACCCGCCCGAGTTCAGGTAGCTGATCGATGAGTTGACGTAAGGGAAAGGCCGGCGCGGAGCAAAGGCCACCGACGAGTCAGCCGTGGGAGCAGCCTGGTTAAGGTTGTAGAACGTGAAGAGCTTCGTTCCCTTCGAACCCACATACGCCACGTCGAGCAGCGTATTCTGCCCCAGTTCGTATTGCAGGCTGCCGTGCCACTGCAGCACGTAAGGCGTGCTCAGGTTTGTTTGCAGTGAGAACAGGCTGGGCGTATTGGGGTCGGTGAGCGAATTCGCGGGGAAGCCATTGGAAAGTTGCTGCAGCCCAGGTATGAAGCACAGCGGATAGTTTGGTTGCCCGCATTGGGTGTTAAAGCTCTGCGTGTTGAAGTACGGTGGATTGAATCCCGGGCTTGGATTGCTGTAAGGACCGCTCTCATCGCCGTTGAAGAACAAGCCGAATCCGCTGCGGTAGACCAGTTTCTTCGAGAACTGGTAGGCCAGCCCGAAACGTGGACCCACATTTCGGTGGTCTGACTGGATCAACTGGTCGGATGCGTTGTGGTTCACTGGCAACGTCAGCGCCAGCGTGGGGGTCAGCGATACGTTGCTGTTATGCGGAATGTCGAGGTCTCCGGTAATGGGATTAAAGTTCGCCTGGGCATTGTTTCTCTCGGTGATCGGAGAAAAGAATTCGTAACGCAGACCTGCATTGATCGTCAGCTTCGGCGTTACGCGCCAGTCGTCCTGCGCAAAAACCGAGTAGACGTGGCGAAAGTAATCCACGTTGTTCAGGTTATTGATATTGCCACCCGCCGGCTGGCCGGTAAGCAGTGTCGCCAAGCCGCTCCCGCCTGTGCCCTGGGCTGCCGGATTATCCGTGAACTGTGTTCCGAAAGTGAGGGTCCCGCGGGGCGCCGCAGGCTGGAAGATGGTGAACTCTTCCGGACGAAATTCGCCGCCGAATTTCCAGCTGTTATTCCCGGAAATCAGCGTGAACGTGTCTGCGTATGTGTAGGTGTTTTGCACTTCGATCGAAGGCAGATACGTGGGGCTGCCCAGCGTGGAGGCATCGTTGAAATAAATCTGAGGCAGACCGCCATTACTGGCGCCCGGCTCGTACGGAACGCCCGGGAAACCGAGCTGCCCCGACACATCCTCGGTCGAGAAGAACTGTTCGCGGGCCGAGCGCAGCCGATTGTAGCCAAGGCGGAGTTCGTTGACCCGCTTGGGAGAGAAAATGTGCGTCTCGCTGGCGGCAATGCTGTAGCCATTGTTCTCTTCCACGCCAGTGAAGAATCCACCGCCATCCGCAATGCCAGGGAACGGTCCCGGCAGTGTAGCCGGCTGCCGTGACATGCTGAAGCGATAGAACGCATTGTCGTTCGGCGTGATCACCTGATCGACGCGCACATCTCCCTGGTTGCGCTCACGCGTGTCCAGAGGATTTGAGAGGTAGTTGTACCCGTTCCCGCTCACGTTAGGTTCCGGGTAGAGCGCAGCTAACTTTGCTCCGAGAACGTCCTGCCTGCCAGCGGGAATGACGTTTGAGGGCGCTGCGTTGCCCGCGTAACCGAAAGGTACACCGCAATAGCCACTGGGACTCGACGCCCTCACTTGTGTCTGTGTGGTGTCGAACAGTTCTCCGGCGTACGTGGGCTGGCCATTGCAATCGTTCACGCCGGTCGGAGAGGTGAGGTCGAGCTGACCGCTGAAGTCACCCGTGCGCTCCGCATCAGTCGGCACCAGCGACGTTACCGTCTGGCTCTGGCTTACGCGTAGACCCTCGTAATCGATAAAGAAAAAAAGTTTGTTACGCAGGATCGGTCCGCCTAGCGTGGCGCCGAACTGATTCTGGTGATACGGAGGCAGCGACCTATCGTAGAAATTGCGCGCGTCGAACAGCTGGTTGCGTACGAACTCGTAAAGCACACCGTGGAACTGGTTCGTCCCGCTCTTGATCGTTGCGTTGACCACGGCTCCGGTGGCCCTGCCGAATTCCGCAGCGTAGGAGTTCGTCTCGACGCGAAACTCCTGCAGTGCATCGATCGATGGCAGCACTACGTAGTTCGCTTCATTGAGCAGATCGGCAAGGTTCGAGTTGTTATCGATGCCATCGAGCAGGAAGTTGTTTTGCAGGGAACGTGCGCCGTTTGCGCTGAATCCAAAGCCGCTCTCATCTCGCGCACCCGGCTCGCTGACAGTGACGCCCGCCGTAAGCTGCGCAAGCGCCACCGCGTTGCGTCCGTTGAGCGCCAGTGTCTGCAACGTCCGGCTGTCGATCAGTTGACTTCGCTCCGAGTTGTCTGATTCGAGTAAAGGCGTGGTCTCCTTGACTAACACTGTTTGCGTCACTTCCCCTGGCTGCAGAGCTACGTCGACGCGCTGCCGCTGCTGCACGTTCAAACTAACTGGCCCCACCTCTGCTTTTTTGAAGCCCGTGGCCGTCACTTGCACCTTGTAGCTCCCGATACGCACAGGACTAATGGTCCATTCGCCGGTGGCATTCGCTTGGGCGTGATAGGTGTAGTTCGTGTCCAGGTTGACGGCGTCGACCCCCGCCGCAGGCACGGCTGCCCCGGCGCTATCCAACACCTGCCCCGTAATCGAGGCTGTATCTTTTTGTGCGAGGAGGAAAGTGGGGAGCAGTAAGGCCAGAAGGGTGAGACAACGAGTCCGAAACAGGATGCGCATAGGGAGAGATTTCCTTTTACGTTGAATTGGGCCCTATAGATGTTTCCTATTCTTTGTCTTTGTTTCGCGAGACGAGTCTATTTTCTGTAATTTGCCATGTCAACAACATCTTTTGACCTCGGCGCTCTTCAAAGCATTTCGCAATGACTGTGGTCCGGTAAGAGCAGCGAGGGTGTGGTTTTCTTTGAGAGAAAACCACGTAAAGGCCGGTAGCTAAGCTCGCTGCGGCGAGGCTGGTCTATACCCATTGCTCGCTGCGGCGAGAATGCGAAACTGCTTTCGTTGCGCAGTCTCTGAGGCGCCGCTCGTCCCGCGTCGAGGAGCGTGGAAGCCCGAATCCTGAGGGCGCCGCGACGAAAGGCAGCCACTCCGGAGCCAGAATGCGCAAGCCCGTGCTACCATCCCCTGAAAAGAGAAGTATTCGGTAAGAAAGCGTAAGCTCCGGAACAGCAAGTCACATCAACGAGGTTAGACGTGAACCCTACTGTCATTGATCCCGTAGTTTCTTCCGCAGTGGTGTCGGGGGTTGAGCAATCCTCCACCTCCGCCGTGGCCACAGCGAAACCTGTCAGGCGCAACATTGCCGTCGACGCTTATCGTGGTCTGGTAATGCTGCTCATGATGGGGGAGATCATGAGGTTCGCCGCAGTCCACAGTGCCTATATACACAGCTTTTTCTGGAGCGTGCTGGCCTACAACCAGTCGCACGTCGAATGGTCGGGCATGTCTCTGCATGACACGATCCAGCCCTCATTCACGTTTCTGGTTGGCGTCGCGATGCCCTATTCCATCGCCAGCAGAATGCAAAAAGGACAGAGCTTCCGGCTATTGTTTGCGCACACGATCTGGAGATCGATTCTCCTGGTCGCGCTCGGCATCTTCCTGCGGTCGATCGACAGTACGATCACCTACTTCACCTTCGAAGATACCCTTACGCAAATTGGTTTGGGTTATACCTTCGCCTTTCTTCTCGCCTTCTGCCGTCCGCGCTGGCAGTGGACCGCGTTTGGCGCGATCTTATTTGGCTATTGGCTCGCATGGGCGCTCTACCCGGCTCCTGGACCGGCATTCGACTATGCCGCAGTGGGCGTACCGGCGGACTGGCACCATAACTTCACCGGTTTTGCTTCGCACTGGAATAAGAACAGCAACCTGGGCCAGGCCTTCGACGTGTGGTTCCTGAACTTGTTTCGCACCGAATCGCCTTTTGCCTACAACGAGGGTGGTTACCTGACGCTCAGCTTTATTCCGACCCTGGGCACCATGTTGCTCGGCCTCTTTGCGGGCCAATGGTTCCGCGCGGAAGCGCCTGTGATTCCCATCAGAAAATTCCTGACCGCCGGGGCGTTGCTCGTAGCCGCTGGTCTGCTGTTGCACTTCACGGGCATCTGCCCCATCGTCAAACGCATCTGGACGCCCGCCTGGACTCTGTTCAGTGGAGGTGTTTGCTTCTTCTTCCTCGCCGCCTTCTCATGGGTGATCGACGTAAAGGGGTACCGTCGCTGGGCTTTCCCGCTAGTGGTCGTTGGCCTCAATTCCATCGCTGCCTATCTGATTGCCCACCTATGGGAGCACTTCATCGTCAGCAGTCTCCACATCCATCTGGGTTACCAGATTTTCCGGATCCTCGGACCGGGCCTCGAGCCCCTTCTGCTGGGTATAACCGTGATGCTCACCTTCTGGCTGGTGCTCTTCTGGATGTACCGCAGAAAACTATTCCTCCGCATTTGACGAGAAATAGCCGGGATTTCTCGCCAGCAGGGAGGAGGCGAGCAGCGAGGCTGCTCACTGCGGTGAGGGGGTGTTGTGCGGTTGCCGGCAGCGTAACAAACCTGCGGGTGTTCCATCCTTGACGGTGCTTTTCCGGCAAGGGTGGGAAGCCACAAACCTCAACACACACGGTCGTGGTGCCCATCCTTCGCAAAAAAAGCGAAGGATGGGCACCTGCAGGGTTGCTGCACTCCCCGGCCAAGCAAAAATGCTCTAAGTGATGTCTTCGGTATCGAAAATGGGAACCGGGACCGTGCGCCTGCTCTTGCTATGAAGGCCTTGGCTCGTTTCCATATTGGTGAGCATCTCGTCCAGGCTCTCCTCGTCATCGATTTGCGCCTCGAGCGTGGCTAGCCCGTTCTTGTCATCGGCCGCTTCGAGCAGCACCACAGCGTGCGCCTGGGCCACATGGTCCAGACCGAGCCCTTCAGGCGTCTTGGCCTTGATGCCGACGGCATTGGGAGCAATACCTAAAAGCTCCGCGACGCGCTGGCGTATATCGCCGGAGATAGGTCCGATCTTGGGAGCGGCCAATACCAGCGTTGTATCGACGTTCACAATGCGATAGCCGGCCGTTTGCAACTCCTCTAACGCCAGGGCCAGAAAAATCGCAGAATCGGCATTCTTCCAGCGAGCATCTCCCGGCGGAAAGAAGCTCCCGATGTCGCCCACGGCGAGTGCGCCAAGCAGCGCGTCTGTAATTGCGTGCAGCAACACGTCGCCATCCGAGTGGCCAGCCAGGCCTTCCGGGTGATCGATGGCGACGCCACCAATCTTAAGCGGCACGCCGGCCTGAAATGCGTGCGAATCCCAGCCGTACCCTATTCTCATGCTCATTATTTTCTCGTTCAAGACCGTTCTTGCAGGTAAAACTCTGCGAGTTTCAGGTCGCCAGGGTGTGTGATCTTTAGATTCGCCGGGGAGCCCATGACCACCACGACCTGTGCGCCCGAGCGCTCCACGATGCTGGCCTCGTCCGTTCCGATGAATCCGTCCGCTTCCGCGTCGGCGAAGGCTTTGCGTAGAATGCTCCACCGGAAACCCTGCGGAGTTTGCGCCTGCACGATGTGTTCCCGGGGAATCGTCGCGGTGACAATAGCCCCGTGGGCGGTACGCTCCACCTGCTTAATAGTATCTACCGCGGGCAGCCCGACGATAGCGGCGCCGTGATTTTCTACAGCTTCGATCGTTCGCTCGATCGTCGCGGGATCGATGAGCGGCCGTACCGCATCATGCACCAGGATGATGTCATCGTCGTCGGCGGAAAGCGCCTTGAGAGCTTGACTCACCGACTCCTGCCGCGTATCTCCCCCTTCCACCACCTGCACCCGCGATGCCAGGTCGTGATCGCCGATCAATGCCTCCATGCGGCTCATTTCCGTTTTGCGGACCGCCACATAAATCCCACTGATGCGTTTTACTCCGGCGAACGCCCGCAGCGTGTGGACCAGGACGGGCACGCCCTGAAGCGAGAGAAACTGCTTCGGAGCATTGGGACTGGCGAGACCGGGAGCCATACGTGTGCCCATGCCCGCGGCTGGAAGGATAACGAAAACCCGCATAAACATTGAAGTATACAGCAAGGCCGGAGCCTGCCGGCCGCCTGAGCCGGCCTCTCAGCTCAACCCTCTACGTGTTCCACGTAGAACATTTCGTTCGTTTCACGGAAGCCGTTGCTTTCATAGAGCGGCTTGCCGGCGTCCGTGGAGTGCAGAGCTACCACCCGGATTTTCTGCTTGCGCGCCGCAGCCAGCGCCTGGTCAATGAGGTGGCTTGCCAGTTTTCGCCGACGATGCTCCGGTTCTACGTAGACGTTTAGCAGGTATCCGCGCTTATCCTGACGCGGGTCCAGCGGATGCGGCGGCCAATCTAGCACGATCAGGCCGGCTCCGGCTACTACCTTGCCTTCCTCCACCGTCAGCCATCCGAGATATCGGCCGTCCGCCAACCTGGCTTCCACCCAGGGTTGAAAGTTCTCTGCCATGACATCGAGAACCCGATTGTCCTGGCGGCCCGCATCGACAAACATGCGCCGCCGATGGTGAGTAATGATCGCCGCGTCGGCAGGCGTCGCCGTTCTTGTTTGGTACATGCCCGCAGTATAGACGCGCGATGGAACCTGGGCGCGCCCGGCGTTCGTCTTTTCCTTCACCTCAAGGGCTGGGTAGGACTGGTATGGATGACGACGCTGTCGGCAGGAACGAAAACCGCACCCGGTCGTAGCCGCTTGGCGGAATGAAATTGGGAAATCGCTTTAGAGCAGAACCAGCACAACTGTACTCAGCGGCAACGACGCTTGACTGGACTTTTTATCAAGAAAAGCCCAACTTCCCTGATGCCCGCCGGGTACAGCTATGCTGGCTCTGCTCTAACATAGCCCCAGCCATGCAACCGCCTCCCCCTATCCTCCGCACCGACCTCTTCCGGCCCGGCCAGCACATCGCGGTTGCCGTCTCGGGAGGCGCTGATTCCGTAGCCTTGCTGCGGCGTTTGTTGCAGGAGCAACGGGCCCTGGGGATCACTCTGTCGGTAGCCCACGTAAATCACGGCATTCGTGGAGTCGCATCTGCGGAGGACGAAGCTTTCGTCGGCGCCCTGGCGGCGGCTCACGATCTCCCCTTCCATTTGCATCGCACCAATGCTCCGGCCGCCGCCCAAGCCCTCCACGAAACCCTGGAAGAGGCGGCTCGTAACCTTCGCTACGCCTGGTTCCGCGAGTTGCTGGCTGACGGCCGGGCAGATGCGGTTGCTACTGCACACACCCTCGACGACCAGGCCGAAACTGTCCTGCACAAGCTGGTCCGCGGAGCGTGGACTGAAGGGCTGAGCGGCATTCATCCTGTCCTGAAAGCCGGGAACAAAAGCATCCTGCGACCCTTCCTGGAAAACAGCCACGCGACCAACGAGGCGTGGCTGCAATGGCTGCCGCAGCCATGGCGCGAAGATGAAACGAACCGGGACATGGTCTATACCCGCAACCGCATCCGAGGGCAATTACTGCCGCTTCTGCGCACCTTCAATCCGCGCATGGCGGAGCAACTGGCGCGTCTCGCGTCGATTTGCGCCGATGAAGAAGCCTACTGGCAACGAGAAGTAGAGCGTCTTCTGCCATCTCTTTTGCTTCCAGGGAAGCCCAGCCGAGGGGGCGGCCGGTCGATCAGTACACACCCTGAAGAAGAGACCATAGCTATCGAACATGCGCGTTTGCGTGCCTTGCAACCGGCCGTGGCGCGCCGTGTCTTGCGCGCTGCGGCTCGCCGCCTGGGTAGCAGGCTGAACTTTGAACACACGGAACGGCTTATGGCGCTGGTGCAGAGCGAAAGCACGCGCCCGGCCTCTCGTGCCGGCAAATTCGATCTCCCGGGCGGTATCACCGTCGAACGGACGCTGCGGGAAATCCGTCTCTCCCGCGCCGCCACGCACCCGCTGGAGAACGCCCCGGCCTATGTATTCCGCGTCCCCGGCGATGTGCAGGCGCCGGAATTTGGCCTGCGCCTGCGCGTCGAGTGCGTTGGCCCAAAGTACGCGGAGGAGAATGCCCCAGAGCATGCGAAGGAGCATGCGGAATCCCAGTCATTTCGAGCCACCTTGCGACCGTGGAGGGCTGGCGACCGGGTAACCTTGCGCCACAGCCGGGGGCCCAAGAAGGTGAGCGATGTGCTCGACCGGCTCCACATCACGGGGAAGGATAGGCTTGGCTGGCCAGTCGTTGCATTGGAAGGCGACCCATTGGAAGGCAAGGAATTGGAAGGCGCGATCGTCTGGATGCGCGGGGTCGAAGTGGAAGCGCCTCAACTCCGGTTTACTGTCGAGTTTCTCGCCTGAATACCGCGAGACCAGCCATAAGCGGGAGTTACTTGGTAATCGATGCCCTCCGCGTATAACTATCGGACACCCTTTCCTGAGGTTTGGCCGTTCTTTGCCGGCTCCCGGGAGTAGAATGAAGGGGCGTCTGGGCTAGCATGGTACGCATACGGTTATTCGCCGTATCCAACCCACCCGGCACGTGGCAAGAATCCAAGGCGGGTTACGACCGTCTAATAGGTATACAAGGCTGCAAGAGCGTTCCGGAGGGGTGTCGCTTTCGCCCGGAATGGTCCCTTCTCTTAAATGAGGCGCGGGAGAAAGAGGTTTTTTCGTGAATTCGACGGTCAAGACAATTATTTTCTGGGTCTTCATCCTGGCTTGCCTGGTTTTGCTTTGGCAGATCGTCCAGAAGAGCACGGGTATGAGCCATGACCGAGAGATTTCATTTTCTCAATTCATGCAGGATGCTCAGGCGACCAAGATCAGTGACGTAACCGTCATCAACAGCGAAGTGCATGGTCACTTTGCTGCGGATCGTGAAGCGTTCCACACGACCGTGCCGGCCAACTATCCTGACATGTTCAAGATCCTGCAGGACAACAAGGTCAGCATCACGGTCAAGGACACGCAGGGCAATTCCTGGCTGCCCATCCTCCTCAACTTCGCTCCCATCATCGTGATCGCAGCTCTCTGGTTTTTCATGCTGCGCCAGATGCAGAGCGGTGGCAACAAGGCGCTCTCGTTCGGCAAGAGCCGCGCCCGCCTGCTCTCCATGCAGCAGAAGAAGATCACCTTCAAGGATGTGGCCGGCGTCGATGAGGCCAAGGAAGAGCTGAAGGAGATCATCGAGTTCCTGCGGGAAGCGCAGAAATTCCAGAAGCTCGGCGGCCGTATTCCCAAGGGAGTTCTGCTCGTCGGACCTCCGGGTACAGGTAAGACTCTGCTTGCCCGTGCAGTGGCCGGCGAAGCAAACGTTCCGTTCTTCTCGATTTCCGGTTCCGACTTCGTCGAGATGTTCGTCGGTGTCGGCGCAAGCCGGGTGCGTGACTTGTTCGAACAGGGCAAGAAGAACGCGCCTTGCATCATCTTCATCGACGAAATCGACGCAGTTGGCCGTCACCGTGGCGCCGGCTTGGGCGGCGGTCACGACGAGCGCGAGCAGACCCTGAATCAGTTGCTGGTCGAGATGGATGGCTTCGAATCCAACGACGGCGTCATTCTTATCGCTGCGACCAACCGGCCCGACGTACTGGATCCCGCGTTGCTGCGTCCTGGCCGTTTCGATCGCCGCGTCGTAGTGGGCAGGCCCGACGTTCGTGGCCGCGAAGAAGTGCTGCGCGTGCACGCCAAGAAAGTTCCTTTGGCAGAAGATGTCGATCTCCGCATCCTTGCACGTGGAACCCCGGGATTCTCCGGCGCCGATCTGGCAAACATGGTGAACGAGGCGGCACTGAATGCAGCGCGCGCCAACCGCAAGGCCGTCCACCAGTTTGACTTTGAACTGGCCAAGGACAAGGTCATGATGGGCGCCGAGCGTAAGTCCATGCTCCTGTCCGAGGATGACAAGCGCGATACGGCCTATCACGAGGCAGGCCACGTTCTGGTTGCGGCCATGCGCGATCACGCGGATCCGCTGCACAAGGTAACTATTATTCCTCGTGGCATGGCTCTGGGCGTGACCATGCAGTTGCCTGAAGAAGATAAGCACACGGTCACCAAGGACTACCTCGACACCCAGCTCGCCATCCTGATGGGTGGACGCTGCGCCGAAGAAATCTTTATGAACCGCAAGACCACCGGTGCCGGTAACGACATCGAGCGCTCCACTGACCTGGCACGCAAGATGGTCTGCGAGTACGGCATGAGCCGCATGGGTCCTCTGACCTTCGGCAAGAAGGAAGAGCAGATTTTCCTCGGTCGTGAGATCGCGCAACACCGCGACTTCTCTGAAGAGACGGCTCGCCAGATCGATGCGGAGGTCCGCAGCTTGGTGGATGAGGCTTACAAGTCGGCCTACTCTATCCTCGACAACCACAAGGACATCATGCACCGCATGGCGCAGGCCCTTTTGGATCGTGAAACGCTGGATGCCAACGATATCCGCATGATCATCGAAGGTAAGGATCTGCCGCCGCTGCCACCGCTGCCACCGTCAGGAAATCTGACTGGCGATGTACAGCATGTAATTAAGCCGGAGCCCGGCCGGGCGCCAGGTTTTGGCGGCGAAAGCCAGCCTTCACCCGCATAGCCTTTTCACAGAACCAACCAAGAGCCCCGCTTCCAGCGAAGCGGGGCTCTTTTATTCCACCCGGGGACCGGCGGTCAGGAAAGCGAAAGCGGTCGCTTGGGCTTCGCCTTGCATATTCTTACCCATCCGCAAGATGCGACAATAGGCACAGCATATGCGCGGCTCTTCTGTTCTTCTGGTTGCCCTTGCTTTGCCTTGGGTCTCGGGTTGCGGATACCACACCCTGGGGTCGGCCGCTCATCTTCCAGATACGGTTCACACCCTTGCTGTGCCGATCTTCCAAAACAAGACGCAGTTCTACCACACCGAGGTTTCCATGACCCAGGCAGTGGTCCGCGAATTGACCGATCGCACCCGGCTCCATGTAACGCCTACCGCTGGCGAGGGCGCCGATGCTACGGTCTATGGGACGATCCTCTCTGAATCGGTTCAGCCGCTCACCTACCGGACGGAAACTACCACCGCCCAGGCGGCGGGGCAGACCACCAGCGTCACCTCCAGCTTCCTGATCACCATCAACGTCAATGTCCTGGTGACCGATCGTGACCAGCGGGTGTTGTACCAGCACAACAACTACGTCTTCCACGAGCAGTATGAGACCTCCTCGGATACAGGCAGCTTTATCGAGGAAGATTCTCCGGCAGTCGAGCGGCTGTCGCGAGACTTTGCGCAGACGCTGGTGAGCGATATTCTGGAATCCTTCTAAGACGCATGCCTACGGACGACGCAAGCAGAATCCGCAGCTTTTCTTCCTCGGACCGCTTCGTCGCCGAGATCAAGGCCGCTTCCTCGGGAACGCGATTGCGGCCCGGCTACGTGCTTGCCGGCGATGAAACTTTTCTCTACGAACGCTGCCGTCGCGCCGTAGTGGACTCGCTGGTCGACCCCGCGCTGCGCGACTTCTCTCTGAGCGATCTTGACCTGGCGGAGACCAGCATTTTTCACATCCTTGACCTGGCGCAGACGCCTTCCCTCATGGCGCCATTTCAGGTCATTTTCATTCGCAACGTAAAGAGTCTTTACACCCGCGGAGCGAAGAAGGAAGAGTTCGCAGCGCTCAAAAACTATTTTCGCTCGCCCAACCCTCAGGCCGTCCTCATTTTCGTCGCTGACCACCTGCGGCTGCCGGCCGATCTGCGGCGCATGGATATGCAGGATAAGGATCGCTACGAGCGCATCCGCGAGACCCTGGGGGATGACTGCGGCATGGTGGAACTGGCCAGGGTGGAGGAAGCGGATGCGGTGCGCTGGTTGATGGCGACCGCGGCCGGCCGCGATATAAAGCTCGATCCCGATGCCGGGCGCGAGCTGGCGGATGCCCTGGGCGCCGATATGATGCTGATCTCGAGCGAGCTCGAGAAGCTGATGCTCTACTGTTCCGAACGCCGGCACATCACCCTGGGAGACGTCGAGACCATGGTGCTGGCCGCCAAGCAGCGTTCGCTCTATGAGTTGACCGATGCCATCTCGGCCCGCGATAAGCCCCGGGCTCTGGCGCTGCTGCACGGTTTGCTGAATGCTTCCGACGGTGGCGAGGACTCAGCCATCGGGCATCTCTACATGCTGGCCCGGACCTTTCGCCAGATGGTGGTCATCCTGGAAAAGAATGTGCGTGACTCCCGCGCTATCTGGCAGGCGCTTTGGCAAGGATTCCGCATGCCTCCCTTTGCTGCCGATGACCTCATCCGCCAGGCCCGCCGCTATAGTTCGCGACGCGAACTCACCCAGATGCTTCGCTTGATCGCCCTCGCCGACCTGGAGTTGCGATCTTCGCCGCCTGACAAGCGCCTTGTCCTGGAGCGACTGATCATGGAACTGGCCAGCGAGCCGCGGGCCCGCGCCTCCGCCGTTGCGGGAGCTCAATACGCGATGGAGTGGTAGCACAAAAGCGATCGCGATTTCTTCTACACTTGAGGGCGAGAAGGAATCGCCGGATGTTGCCAAGCCGTATTGTTTCGAATGCCGTCCTTACGTTGTGTCTGGCCGGCGCGCCGTGGACGATCGTTGCAGCAGAGCACCGAGTAAAACCGGTCGTTGGCCGGGATCCTGAGACGCGCGTTTTGGTAGGCCCTCTCGGCTACAGGCCGCCCGGTCAGTTCTATCTTCTGTCGGGGCGTACCTTCGGTTCCCTGCACTTTATCGACAATCGTCACCTGCTTTTCACCTTTCGAGAAGCTGGCCTGCTGCACAGGGAAGAGAGCTCTGGCGGCTCCGACAACGGGCAGATGATCCGTGCCATGGTGATCAGCCTGCCGGGTGGGGAAGTGGTTGCCTCGACCGAATGGCGTATGCCAGACCGGTCGCACTATCTGTGGTCCCTGGGCGGTGGCAAGTTTCTCATCCGCAGGGGCAATACATACCTGGTGACCGATGCGTCGTTGGTGCTTAGCCCATACATCCAGGCCCCCACACAGATACTCGAGACGGAGGTGAGTCCAGACGGGCGCACGCTGGTGATCGAGCATGAATACGAGAAGCACACCGCCGATCAGCACAGCAGGTTAGAAGAGCAGGCGGCGAAGTATGGCGAGCCGCCACCTGCCGAGGGAACTCAGCTCACATTGGTCGATATCGGGTCGCGCATGGTCCTCGCCTCATTTAGAACGGATCTGCCGGTCAGGGTGCCCATTACCTCAAACGGATACATCGGGGTACAGAGAAACGAAGAGGACGATTTCGTCATACGCTTCATCCCCTTTAAGGGTGACCCGGTGGTCCTGGGAAAAGTGACGTCCACCTGCACGCCGCACGAAAGCTTTCTCAATCAGAAGGCGCTGGTGATTGAAAGCTGCGGTCCCAAGTCCGCCGATGTTCTTCTCGATGTATGGACCATCGAAGGAAAGAGGCTATGGAGCGGCCGTCGCGATGGCCGCCTGGTATGGCCTACGTACGCGAGTGCAACGACAGGCGATCGTTTTGCCCAGGGTCTATTGCAAGTGGCGCACACCATCAATCTGGCTGACTCGCTCAACGACGAAGATGTGCGGGCGCAATTGGTGCAGGTATTCGACACAGCCACAGGAACACTTCTAATGACCACCAACGCGTCGCCCATTCTGACGGTGGGCGACAACTTCGCCCTTTCGGGGGACGGTGAGCACCTGGCGGTTCTGCGCGAAGGCGCCCTTGAGATCTATCGGGTGCCATCGACGACGGAAGTAGCGCAAGGCGCTTCGCCCGACGCCAAAAAGAAGTGAGAGCCGGCATAATTCGCGCCAGATGTGGGAACTGACCAGCCCAAGACGCACAGACTTAAGACGCACAGACCCAGTACGCATAGGCCCAGTACGCATAGGCCCATGACGCATAGGCCCAGGACGCCCTGACAGCTAACCGCGGCAAAAAGGAGACGAGCGGAGACGTCGCGACCGAACAGCCCCGGAGGGGCGGTTGATAGTAGCCCAGGACGTAGTCCTGGGTTGGGGGCCTCTCGATCAAGTCCCGCAAGGGACGACTGAAAGTTTCCCAGGATGCAAATCCTGGGTGCACCCGGCCTAAACACAAATGCCGGGCTGCCAGTAGCTTGGCATGGCGCATCCAGGCCCGATTTTGGCTTGCGTGGGATGAACAGTGTGAGCCTTGAACGGCGGCAGAAATCCCACCGGTCCCAATCCAAAGCCGCCTTAGGCAGCTTTGGTCGTAAGCGCCTTCACCCGGGCATTGAGGCGGCTCTTATACCGGGAGGCGGTATTTTTATGGAGCACACCCTTTTGCACGCTCTTATCGAGCGCTGATACCGTCTCGCTATACTGCTTGGCGACTGCCGAGGAATCACCCTTGGTGATGGCCTCGCGCAGGGCGCGTAGCGACTTGCGAACGTGGCTCTTGTTGGAGCGATTCACTGCGGTACGCTTGACTGTCTGACGGGCGCGCTTCAGCGCCGACACATGATTTGCCATGGTTAACCCTTAACTTTCCTAAACTTTGGCGCAGGCGGAAAGAAATCCAAGCTCGCCCGCAAACCTTAAGTTTACGGGCTTTGCCTACTTGGGTCAATCTCCTTCTGGGTTGACCCAGACCCGAACCCAGGCCCAAAATCCGCTGCACCGCCCCGTGTTCACTGTGCATCAAATACAGCAAGAATTCACGGATTAGGCGTTGACGCGGTGACCGCCAAACGCTAGTCTGTGCCCATCAACGGGAAATATCTGGTGATTATCGCCAACCCGATAAAGTACATGCTGCACACGCAGTTTCCTGTCCCGCTGCCCTTCCACGGTTCATCTTCTTCATCCCCAAAAAACACGTCAGTCCGCAAGGATCTGATAGGAGGTTATTTCACCGCTTGATGAAAAAAGCGCTGGAAATCACGCCCAACCTGGAGCCCTTGTTCGGGCCTCGCGATGAGAACCTCAGACTCCTTGAGCAAAACCTGAACATCCGCGTCGATTTGCGATCCGATGCCCTGCATGTCGAGGGCTCTGCGGAGGCGATTAGCCGGTTTGAACGTGTGTTTGCCGACTATGAATATCTGCGCCGCAATGGAATGCAACTCGTCAACGGGGAGCTGCATGCCATGCTCAAGCTGGTGACTGCCGATCCGGCGGTTACTCTGCGTAGCCTGGTGGAGAGCGGCAATCGGCGCTCCGCCGGCATCAAGCGCATGGTTCAGCCTCGCTCGATGAACCAAAGGCAGTACATCGAAGCGATCGAAGAATGCGATATGGTGTTCGGCGTCGGACCTGCCGGAACCGGCAAAACCTACTTGGCCGTTGCCATGGCGGCCTCCGCCCTGTTGGCTAAGAAAGTGAGCCGCATCATCCTGGTCAGACCTGCCGTGGAAGCAGGGGAGCGCCTCGGCTTTTTGCCCGGGACACTCCAGGAGAAGGTCGATCCTTACCTGCGTCCGCTCTATGACGCACTGTACGACCTCCTCGAGCAGGAGCGCGTAGACAAAATGCTCGAGCGCAACGTGATCGAAGTGGCTCCGCTGGCCTTTATGCGCGGCCGTACCCTCAACGACGCCTTCATCATCATGGACGAGGCTCAGAATACCACCAGCGAGCAGATGAAGATGTTCCTGACCCGTCTTGGTAACAACTCCAAGGCGGTAATTACGGGCGATGTCACCCAGATCGACTTGCCTAACCCCAAAAAGAGCGGCTTGGTCGAGGCCATCGAAATCCTTCGCGGGGTGGACGGCATTCGCTTTTGCCACTTCGAAGACGGCGACGTCGTTCGTCACCACCTCGTGCAGCGGGTCATCCGTGCCTACGACAGCTTCGGCAAGGCGCAAAGGGAACTGCCGCTCACCATGCGGGAGAGTGGGCCGGCCAAACCAGTGCCGAAACCACAATAAGCTCCAGCAGGTGCGTGCCCTACAATAGAGCTGGGAGTTCGCCCTTAAGGGGCTTGGGGTTTGCCGATTCGTCGATCCATCAGTCCATCGATACGCAAACCCCAGACCGGCTTGGCAAGATGATCGTGATCGAAGCTCCCCGAGCAAAGCTTGTGTCTGCTTTGGGTAAGCGTGACCTGAACCGGTTTCTCGCATCCGCCACGGAGGCGCTCGGCCTCACCGGCGAATTCTCCGTCCTTCTGACGGGAGACAAACGTCTGCGCGCATTGAATCTTCAGTTTCGGGGCATGGACAAAGCCACCGATGTGCTGTCTTTTCCGGGACTTTCCGAGGTCGGCGAGGCCAGCCACGGCGGCGATCTTGCCATCTCGCTCGAAACCGCTGCCGTGCAGGCGGCGGAACACGGCCACCCCCTCCAAATGGAAGTGAAGATATTGATTCTGCATGGCTTGTTACACCTGGCGGGCTATGATCACGAGACCGATGAGGGCCGGATGAGGCGCCGGGAGACCCTACTGCGCAAGCGCTTTGCTTTGACTGCGGGTCTGGTCGAGCGAACGGAGCGGCGGCCGCGGCTCCCTGCAGCGACTGCCAACGCTGGTCGAGCGAAGCCCGGTCGAGCCAAAGCTGACGGAGCCAAAGCTGACGGAGCCAAAGCTGATGGAGCGGGCAAACCTGCAGTCAAAGCCAAGCCCAGAGGCATCTCAGGCAACAAGCTGCGAGGTGGCAAGCGATGACCCTTGTTTCTGCCCTGGTCATCGCCGTCCTGCTCGCCATTCTTACGCTTTCGTCGTACATCTCCAGGCTGTACGCCGAGATGGGCAAGTTCCTCTCCGGGGAATTTCAGGAAAACATCGACGTTTGGGAAGCGAAAGTTGAGCCGCGACTAGGGCTCAGCCGGGACCGCGTTGCTCTTTCCGCCAATGTCCTCACCCAGCTCTCGCTCGCCTCTCTGGCCCTTTATTTTGGAGTCCTCCTCTTTGCGGGAAATGCGGGTATCCGTCCCAGCGCGCCCGAGGTAGCGCAAGCCGTTCTTGGGGCCGCGCTGGTGATTGTCCTCTTCAACCAGTTCCTCCCCTTCGTTTTCTTTACCCGCACGGTGGGGTTCTGGGTTGTACGCCTCACATGGGTCATCCGGGTGCTCCTGTACGTGGTGTTGCCGGTAACCCTCCTTCTGGCCTTTCTGCTTTCCATCGCCGATCTGGCGGAGCAGCGCCCCGGGGATACGGAGGAGGATCCGAGTGAGGCTGCGGTCGAGGCTCTTATTGAAGCGGGAGAAGAAGAAGGAATCATTGAAGAGAGCGACCGCGATCTGATTCGCTCCGCCGTGGAGTTCGGCGACAAGGTGGTTCGCGAAGTCATGACTCCGCGGCCCCATGTCTTCGCCGTTCCTGGAGACATGACGTTGGAAGACTTCATTTCCGGGCTCAAAACACATCCGTATTCGCGCGTCCCGGTATTCAAGGGCTCGCTCGATCAGGTCACCGGGATCATCTTCGCTCACGACCTGCTCCATATCGCCGATGCGGCTGCCAGCACCCAGACCGTCGCCAGTATTCAGCGCAAGGCAGCACTGGTCCCTGAAACCAAGCGCGTGAACGAATTGCTGCGCGAGATGCAACGCGAGAAGCAGCACATGCGCATCGTGATCGACGAGTACGGTGGCGTCTCCGGGCTGGTAACCATCGAAGATCTGCTGGAGGAGATTGTTGGCCGAATCAGCGACGAGCACGAGTATGACAGCGAGAACAATGCACCCTTGCACGAGGCTGGTGGCACATGGCTCGTCCCCGGCGACCTCGAAGTCGCCCGGCTGGAAGATCTGGTAAGCGTCGGCCACCAGATCGATCAGGAGTACCAGGCGGCAACGGTCGCTGGTTTGGTCACGGAGATTGCCGGCCGTATACCGTTGCCCGGCGAGGTCATCGTGGCCGACTCGTTGCGTTTTGAAGTCGTGGCATCGACCGACCGCAGAATAGAAAGGGTACGCGTATCCGCCGTTGAGACCGCCAGCAGATAAAGCACTTTCTCGAATGACGGTGGCCTGGTAGGAGCAGCGAGGCTGCTCGCTGCGGCGAGGCTGCTCGCTGCGGCGAGGCCGGTCTACACCCATTGCTCGCTGCGGCGAGGCTGCGAAAGTGCTCTAGCCCCGCGCCGGGACTACACTAGATAAGTGTTCCAGTAAGGGGAGTGTCGTGTGCGATCTGGTTTTGTTTCTATTCTTGGCCGTCCCAATGCAGGCAAGTCGACCCTGCTGAACGCGCTCATCGGCGAGAAGATCGCAATCGTTAGCAACAAGCCTCAGACCACACGCAACCGGATCCAGGGAATCGTCGAAGTACCCGGGCGCAAGGGCAAGAACGCCGCGCAGATCGTTTTCGTCGACACCCCTGGCGTTCATCGTCCTGGCTCGCAGCTCGACCGCCGCATGATGCAGGAAGTGTATGAGGCTCTGGAGAGCCGCGACATCGTGATCCTGATGCTCGATGCTTCCAGGCACAGCGAAGTGCCTGAGCAGGAGGCCGAACCGGGGCTGACGAAAACGAAACAATCAGCTCGTGCCGAACGCGAAAAGAGTGAAGATGCGTTCGTCCTGCAGTTGATTCAGAAGCTCGATTGCCCTGTATTCCTGGTGATCAACAAAATCGATCTGGTCTTACGGGCAAAGCTGCTGCCCATCATTGAGCGATTCAGCGCCCTCCATCCTTTTGCGGAGGTGATCCCGATTTCCGCACGCAAGAAAGATGGCCTCGACACCTTACTGGCGAAACTGGTTGAGTATCTGCCTAAGGGCGAACGCTATTTTCCGAAAGATCAATTCACCGACCAGCCTGAGCGCTTCATGGTTGCCGAGCTTATCCGCGAGCGGATCTTGCTCGAGACCGGGGAGGAAGTTCCGTACGCATCGGCGGTGGTGGTCGAGCGTTTTGAAGAGCCGGAGATTGCGGCTCGGCCTCCACGCCCTGGGAGCGTAGCAAAACTTCCACTGACGCGCATTTCCGCGGTGATCTACTGTGAGCGCGACGGCCAAAAAGCGATCCTGATCGGCAAGGGTGGCAGCAAACTCAAAAGTATCGGCGCGGCTGCGCGCAAGGAAATTGAGTCCCTGTTGGGCACGCGCGTCTATCTTGAGCTGCACGTGATCGTCCAGGAAAACTGGCGAGAGTCGCGCTACTTCGTCGACTCCCTTGATTGGCGAAAGCAGCTGGAAGATCTGGCGAAGGCCGACGCGGGCACGGAAGAGGAACCCGTCGTCGAAACCGTCAAGCCCAGCTCTCGTTCATAAATGTCCGGTGCACCAAGAAACGCTTGCATCACAAAAGGGATGGCTGTCCCTGACTGTCCTGGGAAGTAAGCTGCGTGCCTGCGGAACAGCCCCGAAGGGGCGGTTGATAGTATCCCAGGACGCAGTGGAGTGAACCCAAAGGGTTCACTCCACAGTCCTGGGTTGGGCGTGAGCAACCGATCAAGTCCCGCAGGGACGACTGAGACTAGATGCCGGTCTGCACTACTCACGCACACTGATCCCTAAACTCTTCATCTTGCGATAAAGATGACTGCGTTCCAGGCCTAACGCCTCCGCTGCCCGGCTCACATTACCGTGGCACTCGTCGACTTTCTTCAAAATATAGTCGCGCTCATAGGCTTCCCGTGCCTGGTGCAGCGTGCTGAACTCTTCACCCTTCCTGCTGTTGCCGCGGAAGACGAGCATGGGCAGATGTTTCCGCTCAATACGAACCGTCTGCGGGTTCAAAATCATCACCCGTTCGATCACATTTCTCAGCTCCCGCACATTCCCAGGCCAATGGTATTGCTTGAGCACGGCAATCGCCTCATCGCTCATCTCGATACGCGGACGCCCGTACTGGCGGCCGAACTCCTGCAGAAATTCCCGAACCAGAAGATGGATATCCTCTTTCCTGTCCCGCAACGGCGGCACATAAAAAGGAATCACGTTCAAGCGATAGAAAAAGTCCTCGCGGAAGTTTCCCTTGGCGATCTCTTCCTCAAGGTCTTTATTGGTAGCGGCGATCACCCGCACATCCACCTGCAAGGCCTGTGTCGCGCCCACGGGAGTGAACCGCTGCTCATCCAAAGCGCGCAAGACCTTGGCTTGCATCTTGAGACTCATGTCGCCGACCTCGTCCAGAAACAGGGTCCCATGATCGGCGCGCTCAAACGTCCCCAGCTTTTCCATCGGGCCGTTGGGAATCGCACCGTGGCGATAGCCAAAGATTTCGCTCTCGATGTAGTCCTCAGGAATGGCGGCGCAATTCAATTCCACAAAGACGCGTTCACTCCGCAGGCTCTCACTATGAATCGCACGCGCAATCAGTTCCTTACCCGAACCCGATTCGCCATAAATAAGCACGCGTCCGTTGGTAGGCGCCATCAGCTTGATCTGCTGGCGCAGGGCCTTGATCGAAACGCTCTCACCCGTGATCGGCACCCGCATCAGGAGCTGCCGCTTGAATTCCTGGTTCTCGCTGCGCAGCCGCCGGGCTTCCACAGCATTCTTCAGCAGAATGAGCGTGCGATCGATCGAGAGCGGCTTCTCCAGAAAGTCAAACGCGCCCAGCTTAGTAGCGCGGACGGCCGTCTCGATGGTGCCGTGACCGGAGATAATGATGACCTCCGGCGTGCTCTGCGTGGGCAGAGAGCGGATCTCCATCAGCACATCCAGCCCGTCCCGATCGGGCAGCCAGATGTCGAGCAGCATCACGTCATAAGACGCATCCTGCAGTAGCACCAAAGCTTCGGAAGCCGATGCCGTGCTGGTCACGGCGTACCCGTCTTCCTTGAGGATCTCGCCCAGCGACTCGCGAATCTCCGCCTCGTCGTCGACGATCAGAATATGGTTCATGGCTGAGCCCTGCCGTTCACCCCAACCAGAGCTGCGTCCTGTGCGCTCCTGGCATCGGCGAGCGGCAGTTCAATAATGAATCTCGCGCCCGTAGGAGTATTTTGTTCCGCGCGAATGGCCCCGCTGTGTTCCTGAATGATTTTTGAAGCGATGGCCAGGCCCAGGCCGGTTCCGCGCTGCTTGGTAGAGAAGTAAGGCAGAAAGAGCCGTTCGCGCATTTCATCGTTCAAGCCGTGACCCGTATCGGCAACCACAATTTCCGCCGTCGTGTGGCCTTCGATCACTCCCGTTTCGACGGTCAATTCACGCAGCAGGCTGCTTTGCATCGCTTCTGCTGCGTTGTCGATCAGGTTGGCCAGCGCGCGCTTCAACGCTTCGGGATCGGCCAGCACCGGGGGGACACCAGTGCCCAGGCGCTGCACGATGCGAATATCGTGAAGTCTGCCGGCGAACAGAGCCAGGGCGCTCTCCACAATAGAGTTAAGATTGCATACCTGCGGCCGCGAGGTAGGGAACTGCGCCAGCAAGGCGAACTGGTCGACCAGCCGTCGCATGGTCTGCACAGAGCCAAGTATCACCTCACTGCACTTGCGAATGACCACGTCTGACTCCGCCGTGGGGCGATCGACATGCTTGCGAATCCTTTCAGCGGAAAGGGCAATCGGCGTCAGCGGATTCTTGATTTCGTGGGCCACCCGTTGCGCTACTTCTTTCCACGCGACCTGCCGCTGGGCATGCAGAAAATCTGTAACATCTTCGAGTACGAGAATGCACCCCTCCCGATCCTTGCCCAGTTCCAGCCTGGCGACGGTGGCCGTCAGGTTGAGTACCCCGCGCGGACCGGGCAGCTCGATCTCCGTGGCGGCCACGCCCATGCGCTTGCTGCGCCGCAGCAAAACGATGAGTTCGCCGGCAATTTCGTTAGGCAGAATAGACTCCAGCGGCATGCCGGCCAGATCGCGACGCTCGCGCGGACTGAGCAGGTTGCGTGAGGCGCGGTTTGCCTGCAGCACACGCATCTGCGGGTCAAGCGTTACCACGGCGCTGGGAATTGTCTCCAACACTGTTTCCAGTTCGCTGCGCCGTTCTTCGAGCGCGCGGTTCGCTGCCGAAAGCTGGATCGTGGAGGTTTCCGCCAGGGCCCGGCTTTCTTCCAGATCCGCCGCCATCCGATTAAAGGAGTGCACCAGTTCTCCCAGTTCCTCCGTCGCATCCACCTTCACCCGGTGCGCATAATGTCCGGCGGCCACCGCGTCCATGGCATCGGCCAACGCTTCGACCGGCCGCGTTACTTGCTTCGAAAGAAACAGGGCCAGCCAACTGCTGGCAAAAAACACCAGGGTGGTCAGCAAAAACAGCAACAACAGATAGGTGCTGCGGATTCGATTGCGCGCACGGTAGAGTATTTGATAGTCACGCGAGCCGGAGCGAATATCCTGTACCGTGGCGCTTAGTCCGGACGGAAGCGGCAGGCCGGCGACCACGATTCCGCCGTCACCAATGCTGGCCGCACCCAACACATATTCATTCTTGCCGGTCACCAACATGGGAGCGTCGCTGCGTTGAGCGGCCTGCAGGACCGTGGCGGTTAAGGTTTCCTGTTCCTGCGCCACGTCGTCGCTTTCCGCGTCATCCATCCAGGAGCGGATAATCGCCCGGCCGTTGTCACGGGGCAGCTGGTATTGGCCAATCGCTGTCCCATTGCGGAAGACAACGACGAAGCCACCCTCAAGAGTGATACGGTGTGTGCCCATCTCGCGTAGCAGGGCTGCCGTATCCTCGTTTTCGACAGCTCGACTCAAGGAGGCTGAGCTCGCCAGAGACTCCGCTTCTGCCCGGGCATTGGCCGCGGCATACTGTGAAAGTTCGAGCGAGACCCGGGTCGAGTCCTGGCGCAATTGGCTAGCCGGCAGCGAAAACCAGCGTTCCATCGAGCGATTGAGCAACCCGAAGCTGAACAGGAACATGAACACAGCCGGCGCAAAGGAGAGCAGCAGAGCACCGACTAACATGCGGCCGCGGATGCGTGAGCCCAGTACGCGGCTGCGCTGGTCGGCCAGCAATTTGACGATATTGCGGAACAGCAAGACGAGCAGGGTAAGCAGCAGCAGGAAAGCGATGACAGAAAGCGCAGTAAAGAGGAAGATCTGGCCGGAGCCGTGCGGATCGAGGAACCCGGGTAGCGGGTTGAACGCGTTGAGTGCGACCAGCACCAGCACTAGTAGAAGCATACCGCCGCCGAGCGCTACGACCGCACTCCGGCGGTGTTGGCCCTCTGTTCCCATGCGATCCCCCGTGTGTGTAACAGATTACAGCCAACTTCTCTGTTCTGAACACGGAAGCTAACCGATCTACTCTGGCGACGGCAACAAGCGGTCCGCGCTAGCCTGCATTTCTCATCACGGTTGAGAACAACAGAGAATCGCAGCTGGATATCGCTTGGCCGGGGAGTGCAACCAACCCGCGGGTGCCCCATCCTTTGCTCTTTTGCGAAGGGCGGGACACCACGACCTTGTTGGCTGAGATTTGTAGCGTTGAGATTTGTGGCTGGGGCGCCCTTGCCGGAAAAGCACCGCCAAGGGTAGGGTACCCGGGGATTTATGAAAGGGAAAAGCGGGGAGGGGGAGCTTTCTCTCCGCCTTTCGTCATCCCTACAGCGAATTCATCTTGAGCAGGAACTCAGCGTTGTTGCGTGTCTTCCCCAACCGGTCCACCAGCAGTTCCATGGCTTCCACGGGAGACAGAGGATTAAGCACTTTGCGCAAAACCCAAATCCGCTGCAAGTCCTCTTTAGGAATGAGCAACTCTTCTTTACGGGTTCCTGACCGTTGAATGTCGATTGCCGGGAACACGCGTTTGTCTACCAGCTTGCGGTCCAGGATGACTTCCATATTGCCCGTACCCTTGAATTCTTCGAAGATGACCTCATCCATGCGCGATCCCGTATCGACCAGTGCCGTGGCAATGATGGTCAGCGAACCGCCTTCTTCAATGTTGCGCGCCGCGCCGAAAAAGCGCTTGGGGCGCTGCAGTGCATTGGAATCGACGCCGCCTGAGAGAACCTTGCCGGAGGGCGGAACGATAGTGTTGTAGGCACGCGCCAGTCGGGTAATGGAGTCCAGCAGGATCACCACGTCCCGCTTGTGCTCCACCAGTCGCTTGGCCTTCTCGATCACCATTTCAGCCACTTGCACATGGCGTGCTGCCGGTTCATCGAATGTCGAACTAATGACTTCGCCCTTCACCGAGCGCTGCATGTCCGTGACTTCTTCCGGACGTTCATCGATAAGTAGAACAATCAGGGCCACTTCAGGATGGTTGGTGGTCACCGAGTTGGCGATCGACTGCAGCAGCATCGTCTTACCGGTACGCGGCGGAGCAACGATCAGGCCGCGCTGTCCTTTGCCCACCGGCGTAAGCAGATCCATCACACGTCCGCTGGTATTTTCGTGAACTGTCTCCATCTTCACGCGTTCTTGCGGATAGAGCGGAGTCAGGTTGTCGAAAAGGATCTTGTTGCGCGTCTCTTCAGGAGACTCAAAGTTGATTGCCTCAATCTTGACCAGGGCGAAATACTTTTCTCCCTCGTGGGGCGGCCGAACGTTGCCGCTGATGGTGTCGCCGGTTTTGAGGTCAAATTTGCGGATCTGCGAGGGCGAGACATAGATATCGTCCGGGCCCGGAAGGTAGTTGTAATCGGGCGAGCGAAGGAAACCGTATCCGTCGGGAAGTATTTCCAACACGCCTTCGGCAAAGATGTGGCCTTCTTTTTCGCTCTGGGCCTGGAGAATCTTGAAGATGAGATCCTGTTTGCGGAGGCCGCTGGCGCCGGGAATTTCCAGGGTGCGCGCGATGCGGCTGAGCTCCGTTATATTTTTCTCTTTTAATTCGGAAATTGTCATTTTCACCTACGGGAGGAAGCTGTGGAGGGGTTTAACCGGAAGGAATCTAGCTGGTTGTTAGCAGGTTTCTGGTATGTGGGGAAGGTCGTTGGCAGAAGCCCAGGGCAGGGCCGCGCTTATGCTGCGCGGCGCTGCTGGTGCTGAGCTACTTCTTGTGTGGCAACGGCTGCTGCCGCCGGGCTTTCGTGTTGGAAGCGTTCGAAAACCTCGTTAGCCGTGTCTTGTAAACGCGTATTAGGCTTGTGCAGCTTGCGGGTGGCCTTGGAGGCAAGCTGACATAGGGTGTAACGGTTCTCGACGTGGGCAAGTGCCCCAAAGATAAGATCAGAGCGCATTTCTATTCTCCTTCATCCTTTGACCGTCCATGTACGCTTCTATTCGTGGCAAAAATATTGCCTTCTGCGCAGCGTCGGTCGTTTTTCTATTTGCTTAGACGCAATTTCCCGTCTGGGGTTTCAAGTTGTTCCACAGGAGCTAACCGCTATGCAGCCCTTGCCATCGAAACGGTCGCTTCCGGCGGAATTCCTCGTTCGAACTCACTGCAGCGCTACTATCCTTAACGCATTCCGACTCTGGACGCTCAATACCTTCCACTTCAGCTGAGGACCACAGGAGGGCGCCAGAGCAGAATCTGCCTGGCTTCTCCTAAATCCTGGTTCTGATCTTGACCGGGAAGAGGGAGTCAAACTGACGGTGGCATAGGGCTCAGGCCCGAACGTCGTGTTGCGGTAAGACATGTAGAAGTTATCGCGATCAAATCTGAGGGTCAACACTTTTTTTCATAGAAATTACTTGGTTGGTTCCTGAAAATGGAATATAGCTCCAGGCCGCGATCGGGGCCCGCGATAACCCTATATCGTGGCTGCCACCTAGCTTCGCTAGGCAAGCTCTAGGCGGCTGCGTACCATGGACGAAGGTTATTTCGTATCTCACCCATGAAGAAAAGCCTCCCCAACGAAGCCGCCCTGGAAGAAGCCGTACCGTCACTTTCCATCGAGAAAGCCGAGAAAGGCCCGCAACGATCTATGTGGGAATTACTACTGCAACTGCGCGTTTTGCTGCCGTACCTCGCCCGTCTGGCGCCCCTGCTCGATCGCGGCCTTATCAAGCCGGCGGCTGACTTGGGCGAACTCCATAAGGAAATTGCCGCTGTGCACAGGGGTAACCGGGAACTGGAAGTGCAAGCCAGGAATCAGGCTATCCAGATGGAGCGAATCGAGCAGCAACTTGCACGTTTGCGCGTCGTGCACGAGACCAGCATGGAAGAAAACCAGTCGCTAGTGGCAGAAATCCGTTCTTTCCGCCGCTGGATGATTACCCTGGCTGTGGTGATCGTCACTCTCTTGGTGGTTTCCGTGGGCATTCTTGTGTTTCTGGTGATGCACCCATAGCCAGTCCTTGAGGGTGTTTTCTTTTGACACGCGTTTTGATGTGGATGAATTAAATGTTGACCGTATCAATGCGACTTGAGGGGTAAATGGCTTTGGGACGGGTCCCGGTGGCGTTTCTGTTGCCAGTTGTATTTACGCGGGACTAGGATACGCGGTAGTTCGGTGCAGTCCTGTTCTGGACGTGCCAGACCTCCCCTACGAAGTCGTTCCAAGCCTCAGGATTGCAAAGAAAAGCTGGCGGCTTTCTGCGTCAGCGTGTGCGGAGTGACCTCTCTATGGCATGGTATGCCTACTGTATTAGTGAAAAACAGGCGTTTCCTGAACTCAGCCGCCATCGAAAACCTATTCCGATGGATGCGGTGATGGGCATCTCAGGAAATCAGATCTTCCTCTATCCAGCCAGCGACCTAGCAGTGATCGTCAGTGAACACAACCCTTTGGAAAACCTGGATCAGAAAGCAGCTGTCGAGCACGCGCGCGTGATCGCGGACTGTTTCAAGGTATCCACCGTCCTCCCTTTCCGCTTCGGCACCGTCTTTGCGGATGACGAAGCCCTTAGAAAGTCGATTCGCTCCAACCAGCGGCAGTTTCTCGCCAACGTGGAGCGCTTGCGTGGTAAGGCGGAGATGCACCTCAAGGTGCTGCTCGACGACTGTTGCCGTGAACAGGGCAGTCCCGTTTCCGTGGACCACCAGGTTGGCAAGGAATACTTGTCCAGCTTGCGAGAGAACGCCACGCGTCAGCGTGAGCGGCAGACCAAGGCACGGGCTGTTTCCGTGCAGATGCATCGCATGTTCAGTCCGCTTGATGAAGAGATCAGTTGCCGCAGAATGGATTCCGGCAAAATGCTGCTCGACATCGCTCACCTCATCGACCACAAGGGAATCGAGCGCTACCAGAACAAGTATTCAAGCGCCAGCCAGCAGTTAAAGGACTGCCACATGCAGCTCTCTGGCCCCTGGCCCCCTTATCACTTCGTGCAACGGCTCACCCGCCCGGCGCATGGCCATGCGGTACCTGCATAACACCACTCCATCTGGAGAAATACAAAACCCCGGCCAGCGCCGGGGTTTTGTATTTGCGAACTAAACAACCTTATTGGCCGCATTGGCCGCAGGCATATCTTTTCTGCGGCTGAGCACGAAACTCCCGGCAGATCGGCGATCGGCGGCTGCATGGTCGATCTGCCGCCAGAATGCCACAAAGTAGTCCACTGCGGAAATAATCGAAACCAGAACCATAAAGTAGATAGCCGCGAAGGCGATCCACTCTACGGGTATGATGAAAAATCCGAAATGCCAGGCATACCACCCGTGCGCCAGGATCACTGCCACGACGGAAACAATCTGAATGACTGTCTTGAGCTTTGCGAGATCGCTCGCCTCGATGGTGAAGCCTTCCGAGGCGGCAATCGAACGCAGCCCACTCACCAGAAACTCACGTCCGATCACCAGCACCGCGACCCAGGCCTTCATCAGGTGGGGGTTGAACTGGACCAGGCAGATATACGCCGCCGTCACCATCAGCTTGTCGGCCAGCGGATCGAGCAGCATGCCCGTCGTGGTGATCTGACCCCGCTTGCGTGCGAGATAGCCGTCGACTCCATCGGTAATCGAAGCCAGGATAAATAACAGGGACGCAGCAATCTCCTGCTCTCCATGACCCCGAAAGGGAAAGTAGCTGGAGAGCATCCAGATGAGCAGCGGAATGCAACAAATGCGGCTCATCGTGATGGAGTTTGGCAGGTTCACGATCGACTCGGCTGGTAGAAAAAAGACCCGCGTGCGGTCTTGTCATCATTATGCACCAGGGAGCCTGCCGAATCTTTAAGGCTGGTCCGCTGACGCGCGCGCTCAGGCATAAATGCCACGCTGTTTAATGGTGAAAGCGACTCGGTCGATCGCCAGCATATAGGCGGCGATGCGATTGTTGACCGCATGGGCTTCGGCATAGCGGACGACGTCGCCGAAGCTCTCCGCGATAATGCTTTCCAATTGCTCATTCACCACCGCTTCTTTCCAGAAATATCCCTGGCGGTCTTGTACCCATTCAAAGTAAGAGGCCGTGACGCCCCCGGCATTGGCCAGGATGTCCGGAATGATGAAGACCTTTTTATCCGCCAGGATCTCATCCGCCACGGTCGTGGTTGGACCATTTGCGCCCTCACAGACGATGCGCGCCTTGATGCGGTCCGCGTTACGGCTGGTAATGACATTTTCCGTAGCTGCGGGGATGAGAATTTCACATTCAGAAACCAGCAACTCTGCGGAGTCGGTGGCTTCCGCGCCGCGAAAGCCCAGAACGGTACCGTTCCTCTGGCGATATTCAAGCAGCGAGTGAATGTCGATGCCGTTTGGGTTGAAGAGTCCGCCATCGTATTCGGCGATACCGATGATCTTGTAGCCTTTTTCCATCATCAGCTTGGCGGCGTTTGAGCCCACGTTGCCAAAGCCCTGGATAATTACCCGGCAGCCCTCACGCTGCAGATTCAGGTAGCGCAGTGCCTCGTCGCACACTACGCCGATGCCGCGGCCCGTCGCTTCCCGCCGGCCGCGCGAGCCGCCGATGTTGAGCGGCTTGCCGGTGACCACCGCGGTCACCGTTTGTCGCATGTGCATGGAATAGGTATCCATGATCCAGGCCATGGTCTGCTCGTTGGTGTTCACGTCCGGGGCGGGCACGTCCTTCTCCGGTCCGATGAACTCGATCAGCTCCGACGTGTAGCGCCGGGTCATGCGTTCCAGCTCACCGATCGACATCTTCTTGGGGTCACAGATCACGCCACCCTTAGCGCCGCCAAAAGGAATATTCACCACGGCGCATTTCCATGTCATCCAACTCGCCAGGGCACGCACTTCATCCAGGGTCACATCGGGGGAATAGCGAATTCCCCCCTTGCCCGGTCCGCGGGCAATCGAGTGCTGTACGCGGAAGCCGGTGAAAACCTCAATGCTTCCGTTATCCATCATCACCGGGATGTGCACGATGATTTCGCGCGAGGGGTAGCGCAATACCTTCCAGAGCCCTTCATCCAGGTTGAGTTTCTTGGCCGCAAAATCAAACCGAGCAGCCTGCGCTTCCCAGGGGTTGATTTCCTGCTCGAGCGAAATGGTTTGCATGAATTTCTCCAAACATTCTTTAAACAATGGACTGAGTGGACAGTCCTCCAGGTCCCATTATGGTTGAGCCGTGGGCGCCCGGGCGGGACGGCGCAGGCGCTTCGACGGGGCTCTCGAGAAATCAGGCTCGTCCGCCGCTCGGCCGGGATCTCTTTTCCTGCTCTACCCCAAACCCGTCGAGTATAGGCGTCCTCAAGAAGTACGGGCAAACCACCCCTCGCCCTGCCTGTCCTGTCCTGCCCTCTCGTGTCCTGCCCTCTCTTGGACTCAGGCGCCGCCAAGGGGTACCCATCTTCAGCAGGAATCCTCTACTCATTACCGGTCAACCGCTATGGCCATTTAGTATGAGCAGGAATGCCGTCAGACACCATCATCTCGCCGTCGCGTGCTGAGTTTCTTAAACTGGCAGAAACCCATACCCTGGTCCCTGTCTACCGGACCCTCACGGCCGACCTGGAAACCCCCGTTTCGGCCTTCTTGCGCCTCGCCTCCGACGAGCCCCAGTCTTTTCTGCTGGAATCGGTCGAAGGCGGCGAAAAGGTGGGCCGCTACACGTTTATCGGCGTCCGCCCTTATCGCACCATCCTGTCCCGCGGAAATTCCATTGTTATCCACGAAGAAGGCAAGAGCCGGTCGGTCGAAGGAGACGTGTTTGCGCTCCTCAAGGAGCTCCTGGCCGGGCAAAAACCGGCGCGGATCGCCGGCCTGCCGCCCTTCACTTCAGGCGCCGTCGGGTTCTTTGCCTACGACGTGGTGCGAAAAATTGAGCGCCTGCCGGAACATGCGGAGGACGATCTCGGTGTGCCCGACGCCTGCCTCATGTTTTTTGATCAGGTGTTGGCCTTCGACCACGTTCGCAAGCAGATTTCGCTCATCGTGACCGCGGATGTCACCCGAAAGAAGCCTGCCGCCGCATACGCCGACGCAAAGGCCTGGCTGGCCAAACTGGAAACCCGCCTCGCCCGGCCTATCCCCAAATCACGCAGAACCCCACCCCGAGGCAAACTCGCCGTCACCAGCCATACCCTAAAGAAGGATTTTCTGGCCTCGGTGGCAAAAATCAAGGAATACATCGCCGCAGGCGACATTTTCCAAGCCGTGCTTTCGCAGCGGTTTGAAGTAAAGCCGGGGGTTGACCCCTTTTCCATTTATCGCTCTCTGCGCATCGTCAATCCTTCGCCCTACCTGTACTTTCTGCGCTTTGGTCTCGAAAAAGAGTGGGCCGCCCTGGCTGCGGCGCCGGGGGCCAGACACACTCGGGGGCGATCTAGAGTGAAATCCAGCGTGAAATCCTCCTCAGCCTGCCTGGTAGGTTCTTCGCCCGAGTTGCTTGTCCGCGTACAGGGCCGCGACGTGGAGTACCGCCCGATCGCCGGCACGCGTCCCCGAGCGGCCAACGAGGAAGAAGACCTCCGCATTGAGCAGGAGCTGCTGGCCAACGAAAAAGAACGTGCCGAGCACGTCATGCTGGTAGATCTGGGTCGCAATGACATCGGTAAGGTATGCGAATTTGGCAGCGTACGGGTCAAGAGCCTGATGCACATCGAACGGTATTCTCACGTGATGCACATCGTCAGCGCCCTCACCGGCACGCTGAAGAAGGGTTTGTCAGCGGTCGATGCTTTCTGCTCCTGTTTCCCGGCCGGTACGCTCAGCGGTGCGCCCAAGATTCGAGCGATGGAGATTATCGAAGAGCTGGAGCCTACACGACGCGGCATCTACGGCGGCAGCGTTTTCTATGCTGACTTTTCTGGAAACTTTGATTCCTGCATCGCTATTCGCAGCATGCTTCTCAAGGGAGACCAGGGATACATCCAGGCCGGTGGAGGCATCGTGGCCGACTCTGTGCCCGAGGAGGAATATCAGGAGTCGGTGAACAAAGCCAAGGCGGTGGTTCGGGCCGTCGAGAAAGCGCGCGGAGACGTCAGCCGCTAGAGCATTTTCGCAATCGGTGTAGGCCGGACTCGCCGCAGCGAGCTAAGCTACCGACCTTTACGTGGTTTTCTCTCAAGGAAAACCACACCTCGCCACTCTTAGAACATTTTCACAAATACTCTGATGGCGTGGGAGTGGTTATGTGCAGGTGTTCTTTGACGGAACACCTGCGCCCAGGGCATATTTTCCCCTTACACCACTTGTGAAAATGCTTACCAGAGCACAGTTATTGCGAAAATGCTTTAATCCTTCAGCCATCTCGATGAAAGGCGCCAAACTCATGCCGCACATCTCTTCCACACGTGAACCGCACCAGACTATGCACCGGTCTATGCGGCTGACCGCGACGCTTGCGTATGGAGTGCTGGGCATCACTCTCTCCGCCAGCCTTCTTTTTTTCGTATATTCGACCTGGCACTGGCCGTTCGTCGGTGATGCTTCGCTTTTCCATTACGTGGCCTTTCTCATGGACCACGGTCTCGCCCCCTACCGGCAGATTGTCGAAATCAATATGCCGGGCAGCTACCTCGCCGAGTGGCTCGTCATTCATACGTTTGGCGCCGGCGCCCTCGCGTGGCGGATCTTCGATTTCACTTTAATGGCCGCGGCGGGTGTGGCCATGATCCTTATCGCAAGGCCTTACGGCTGGTTTGCCGGTTTTGCCGCTGCCGCTCTGTTTACGCTGATTCACGGGCAGGATGGAGTGGCATTTCCCGGAGAACGCGACCTGATCATGACCGCACTTCTCGGCTGGGCGTGCGCTCTCTTGATCCTCTCGTGGCGGCGCGACGCGCAGTGGTTGATTTTTTTTGCAGCTTTTTTGGCGGGCCTGGCGTCGACCATCAAGCCTTTAACGATCGTTGCCGGCGTCGCTCTGGTCGTGCTGGCCATGCTCCACCGCAGAAGCCGGGCCATGCGGTGGGGCCGCGCAGCCCTATATGGTTGTGTCGGCCTCCTGCTACCCCTTCTGGCCGTGTATGCCTATCTGTTATACGAGCATGCAGTAAGCGCCTTCATCGCCACGATGCTTGGTCTTACGCGCTATCACAGCGGCATGTACCGCAGGGGGCTGGTTTTCCTTCTGCAACACAGTGTCGCTCCGATAGGAGCACTGGTTTTGATTTGGCTGCTGCTGCTCTTCACCCAGAAGCAGTGGAACTGGGAAAAGGGTCTGTTGGCAGGAGGCGTCCTCTTCGGCCTGCTTTCCTATTGTGGGCAGGCGCGCGGCTTTCCTTACCATCGCTATCCGCTCTTGTTCTTCCTTTTGCTGCTCATGGCGATTGATTTCATGGCTGCCTTCCGCCAACCGGTGATGCGTTATTTCGCCGCTCTCGGCACCGTGTATGCCCTGCTCATTCTGGCTCCGCAATGTGCCATCAAAGCGGCCCGATTCGACTGGCGCAATCAGGAATTCATCTCCATGCTGAGCAGCGACCTCAACGATCTGGGCGGCTCCACGCTTTCCGGCCATGTGCAATGTCTCGACACGGTCGCCGGCTGTATCAACACCCTGTATCGCGACCAACTGGTCCAGGCAACCGGCTTCTTCTATGACTGCTATGCCTATGCTCCGCGCGGAACGGCGATGACTGGGACGGTTGATCGTTACCGCACCGCCTTCATGGAGGCACTGCTGCGCAATCCTCCCCGGGTCGTCGTGGTGACCAACCAGTATTGCCAAACCGGGCCCGACGGCTACGACAAGCTAAAGCGCTGGCCGGAAGCGAATGCCTTGTTGGCGGAGCACTACCGGCTCTACGTCGAGCGCATGCCGCTGCACAGCATCTACTGGTGGAATCGAACCGTACCGCCTTCCGGCTATCGAATCTACATCCGGCAGTAACCGTTGCGACCGGGTGTGCGCATCGGCGTCAGGGAATACACTAAAGCCAGGGGCAGGCATGGTCTTCGTTCTCGACAATTACGACTCGTTTACCTACAACCTGGTGCAGTATATGGGGGAGTTGGGCGCAACGATGGTCATTCGCCGCAATGACGAATTGACCGTTGAGCAGGTCGAAGACCTGAAGCCCGAGCGCATTGTGCTTTCGCCAGGGCCCTGCACGCCACAGGAAGCAGGAATCAGCATTCCCCTGATCCGTCATTTCGCCGGCAAAGTGCCGATCCTTGGCGTCTGCCTGGGGCATCAGGCGATCGGGGCCGCGTTCGGTGGCCAGGTCATCCGTGCGCCGCAATTGATGCATGGCAAAACCAGCCCGGTAGAGCACGACGGCAAGAACCTTTTCGCCGGCCTCGCCAGTCCCATGACTTGTACCCGCTACCACTCGCTGATCGTCGCCGACGAGGGCTTACCAGGGGATCTGGAGGTGACGGCGCGCGTGCAAAGCGGAAATGGCAAGGGCACCATCATGGGCTTACGCCATCGCCGCTTTCCCATCGAGGGCGTGCAGTTCCATCCCGAGAGCGTTCTGACGCTGGATGGGAAGAGCCTGATCCGGAACTTCCTCTCTCTTTGAGCGCCGTGGGAATCATGTCTGCCAAAAGACTGCCCCTGCTGATCACAACCATAGCCGGCTGTCTCTCGCCTTTATTCGCTCAACAGCCGATCGGGCGCACCACTGCTACCGAGGTCAAGGTTTCCGGCGCCGTAGACATTTCCCACGGAGAGACCTTGCTGGGCAACGGCAGCGAAATCACCGCCGGAAGCCAGCCTGTACAGATCTCTCTCGAGCGCGGCGGAGCTCTCCGCCTTTGCTCCACCAGCAGCGTTCACCTGGCAAAGGATCGCTCCGTCGATGATCCCGCGAGCAGCGCCCTGCTCATGGCCCTGGACCATGGCGCGATCGAGGCCAACTATGCGGTGGGAAAGTATTCTGACGTGCTGCTCACCGCCGACCTGCGTGTCATCATCTCCGGCCCGGGGCACGCCGATCTCAGCATTCGCGTAAACGCCAAAGGGGATACCTGCATCGACAATCACGGCGCGGAGGCGCCCTATGTCACGGTGAGCAGCCAGTTTGAGGGCGGGGCATACCGGGTCTTGCCCGATCAGCGCGTCAGCTTTCAACACGGCAGTCTGCGGGAAGTCGTCGATCATGAGCCGGAGCCTTGCGGCTGCCCGCCCGCCCCGGCGATTTCCGTCGCGAGCAGCGGGACTTCCGGAGCCGTGCCCGTCGCGCCCGGAAAGCCGGTCGGTGGCCCTTCCTCCACGCCCGCCGACACCACATTCCCCATCGCGGTAAGCGAGGGATTAGCCACGCCCCCCGCTCCACGAAATGTACCCGTCCCGCCCACCGGGCAACCGCAGGCGCAGGTAACCGTCCCCCTTACCTACAATGGAGAGGTTCCACCAGCACTCCCGCCCGACACGGCGACCGCGGAGCCTACGCCGGCAATATCTGAGCCGGCTCATCAGGAATCCGCTTATCCTGCACCCGCTGCGGCGGCCGGCAGTGCCCCGCCAGTTCAGGTCGCCAGGGCAGAGCCCGAGCAGCCAAAGCCCAATCCGCCCGCGATTGGAAATGCTCCTCAGCAAGCACCACAGACCGAGGTCGCGTCTGCTCCCGTCGTCTCCTCCGCCAAACCCGCTCCCAGTGGAGGCAATCTCTTCCGCCGCATCGGCCACTTCTTCTCGCGAATCTTCGCCCAATAAAGAACCTGGCCGCAGACTAGCCTGCATTTCTCATCACGGTTGAGAACGATAGAGAAACGCGGCTCGATATCGCCTGGCCGGAGAGTGCAGCAAGCCCGTGGGTGCCCCATCCTTCGCTTTTTTGCGAAGGGTGGGTTACCACGACCTTGTTTGTTGAGATTTGTAGCATTGAGATTTTGCGGCTTCCCCCCCCCGTTAACAGAAAAGCACCGTCAAGGATGATGCGCCCGCAGGTTTGTTGCGCTGCCCGCCACCGCGCAAATAAGGCCTATCCATCAGCCTGTACAATCGGGAGTTGGGGCCGCCATGTTCCGCCCCACCTATTTCAGCGAGCGACGAAGGAGTTCTTCTTTTATGGCGATTCCCGCCACACAAATGCGTCCGGGCATGATCATCAAGCACAACAACGAGCTGCATACGGTCTTCGCCGTCGAGCATCGCACTCCTGGGAACCTGCGTGCGTTCATTCAAGCTAAGCTCCGCAATCTGCGTACCGGCGCCATGTTCGAGCACCGCTTTCGTTCGCCCGATCCAATCGAGCGCGTCATCGTCGACGAAATAGCCATGGACTTCCTCTACTCCGACGGCGACGACTATTTCTTCATGAACAACGAAAACTACGAGCAGACCCATCTAAAGGGAGCAACTTTGGGTGATGCCATCGACTACCTCATCCCCAATCTTCAAATCAAGGTTTCCTTTTTTGATGGAGTGGCTGTAGGTATCGAGTTGCCGGGAACCGTAGAAATGACCGTGATCGAGACCGAGCCTGGCCTGAGGTCGGCAACCGCCTCTTCGGTTACCAAGCCGGCGAAGCTTGAAACTGGCCTCGTCGTGCAGGTGCCGCCGTTCATTAACGAAGGCGAAAAGATTCGGGTCGATACTGCGGAAGGCGCCTATCTTTCCAGGGCATAGCGAGCGAGAGCCTTGAAGTACGCGCGGTGTCAGCCGATGACAGAAGTTTTTCCGCAGCCTGGATACGGCCGAGCCATCAAAGACTGAAACCAAACTATGGTCCGCTTTTACGTCGTCAGAGGTCGTGTGCAAGGAGTCGGCTTTCGCTGGTTCGTTCATCAGGAAGCGGCAGCCCGCGGACTAAGAGGATGGGTGCGCAACACCGATAACGCTGAAGTCGAAGTCATGGCTGCCGGCGGTGAAGAGCAACTGGCCGACCTACGCACAGTACTTGAACGCGGATCGCGCGGCAGCCGGGTGGACGTAGTCCTCGAAACAGATATGGACGAGTCACTCGCCGGCAGTCTCGAATCATTTCAGATTGAAGGAGCCTGGTAAGTTCGCATGTCTCAAGAACCAATTAGCTGTGAGCCTCTTAAGGCGCTCATTAGAACCATTCCGGACTTTCCCAAGCCGGGCATTCTTTTCTACGACATTACGACGCTGCTTAAAGACAAGAAGGGCTACGCAACTCTCGTGGATGCGCTTGCCGCGCACTACATCGGTTTGGCCGATGTGGATCTTGTGCTCGGTATCGAGGCGCGAGGGTTTATTTTCGGGCCTGCGCTCGCCTATCGCCTCAATGCAGGCTTTGTCCCCGTGCGCAAGCCCGACAAGTTACCCGGCGAAACCGCGCGCGTGACCTATGACCTCGAATACGGAACGGATGCGCTTGAGATCCATATCGATGCCATCGAGCCCGGCCAGAATGTTCTGATCGTGGATGACCTGTTGGCCACTGGCGGAACGATGGAGGCCACGGTAAAGCTCGTGCGCCAACTGGGAGCCAGAATTGCCGGACTCGCCTTTGCCATCGAACTGGACTTCCTGCACGGACGTGATCGATTCAGCGAATACGACGTCTTCAGCCTGCTGCATTACAGTGAGTAGCGAGTGAGTAGGGAGGCAGGGCTGTTGCCTTACACAGCTCTGCCTATCCATTTGATAGCTTGAACAATCAGGGCTATCACCGCGACAATAAGCAGTATGTGTACGGCAAAAATTGCGATGTGAAAGAGCAGAAACGCCGCGACCCAAAGCAGAACGAAAAAGATAGCTATTCCCAGCCACATAGACCTGCACCTCGCGGAGAGTATCTCATCACCGCCGCCCTGCGCATAGCGTAAGAGGCAGGCGGTATCGAAAGATCACCCCAGGCCGCGGACTGCGCCATCCGCAGGAAACGCGAGCACAGGACAGGAGTAACGAATGGCTCTGTTTTTGCGTGCACCCCACCTCCGGCTTTCCGCGGCCTGCTTCTCCGTGGCATCACTCGCCCTGGTCCCGCTAGCCTTGGTCCCGCTCTCGCTCCACGCCGCTGAAAAACAAGATGTATCGATTACGGCTCTCACCCATGTGCGGGTGATCGACGGGAACGGAGGCGCGCCGCTTGAAGACGCAACCGTGGTCATCCGGGGCAATCGCATCGCAGCCATACAGTCGTCGACCGCCGCGTTGCCTGCGGACGCCAAGGTAGAGGACCTGCATGGCGACACCGTCATGCCTGGTCTCATCAACGCGCACGGACATCTGGGTTTGGTTGTCGACGGAGAGAGCTCGGCTACGGCCTACACGGCGGAGAATGTTCTCGCAAACCTGCGCCAATACGAGAGCTATGGTGTTACGACCATGCTTTCCCTCGGGGCCAACCGCGATCTACTCTACGACCTGCGCAAGCAGCAAAGGCAGGGCAAACTGGACGGCGCCACCGTGCTGACGGCGGACCGTGGCATCGGCGTTCCCAATGCGGCTCCAGGGCTGCCGGCTGCGCCGGATCAGATTGCGCGGCCGGCGACTGCCTCTGAAGCCCGTTCCATCGTAGACGAGATGGCCAAAAGGCACGCCAACCTCGTCAAGGTATGGGTGGACGATGCCGGTGGTACCAAGCCTTCCATGTCCCCTGAGATTTACGGCGCGGTGATCGATGAGGCGCACAAGCACCACCTGCGCGTGGCCGCGCACATCTATTACCTCGCCGATGCAAAATCACTGGTCAACGATGGTGTCGACGTACTCGCCCACAGCGTGCGCGACAAGGCCATAGATCCCGAACTCATGGCGCAGATCAAACGCAGGGGTATCTGGTACATTCCCACGTTTACCGTGGACGAATCGTTCTATATCTACGGCGAACACACTGGCTTTATGCAGCTTGATTTCTTCAAGGCTTCTGTCGCCCCGAATCTACTCGCCATGTGGACCAGCGATGCCTACAGCCAGAAAATCAGCGACGACCCGAAGACAGCGCAGCACAAAGCGGATTTTGCAATGGATCAAAAGAATCTAAAAGCCCTATATGACGCCGGTGTGCACATTGGTTTCGGTACGGACTCAGGCGCAATGCCGACGCGCATCCCAGGATTTTCAGAACACCGCGAACTGGAAGATATGGTGCAAGCGGGTCTCTCGCCCATGCAGGCTATTGTTTGTGCGACAAAGAACAACGCCGCCCTGCTGCACATCGATCGCATGCGCGGAACCTTGCAACCCGGCAAGCGCGCAGACCTGATCGTGCTCGCCGCCAATCCTCTGGATGACATCACCAACACTCGATCCATCGTGACCATCTTTCACGATGGCCGCACCGTAACCCCTAGGGTGCCCGTCGTCATGGTTCACTAGAAGCACTCTCCAGGCCAATCGGACGGCCTGGCTCGCGCGAAACTGATGTCTGGACAAGCGAACAGCCCTGACCTGCCCCGGCACAGCCGTGGGATGGGTCTGAAAGTAGCCCAAGACGCGAGTCCCATAAGCGCTAACTTGCTTTAGAAGACCTCGAAATCCGAGAAGACGCTGTTTTTTTGCCACTCCAACTCACCGCAAAATCGTCCTCTTGGATGTTTCCGCACGCTTTCAAAATATGTGACCATGGTATCATGACCATGGTGAGGTGTAATTCTTGAAAACAATCGCGGCGGGAGAGTTCAAAGCCAAGTGCCTGGCGATTATGGATGAAGTGCAGGCCAGAAAGACAAAATTCGTTATCACGAAGAACGGAAAGCCTGTTGTCCAAATGATCCCGGTCGAAGAGGTTGAGGATAGTCTGTTCGGTTTTTATGCCGGAAAGTTGGCTATCTGCGGCGATATCGAGGCTCCTTCGGTTCCGCCAGGGTATTGGAAACGCCTCAAGTGATCGTCGTCGATACGTGTGTAGTAATCTGGCTTGCTTCGGATCCCAGTTTGCTCTCGGCGGCGGCGACCGATGCGATTCGAACTGCTCGAAGAGAACGGCGGAGTGGGTATTTCCTGCATCTCCCTGTTTGAGTTGGGGTGGCTGGCCAGGAATCAGCGAATCGCGCTAAAGACTTCCCTTGAGGCATTTCTGGTTGAGGTGGAGACTCGCTTCGTCATCCTGCCGATCACGGCGACCGTCACGCGCATCGCCGTGGAGCTTCCTTCGCCTTACCCTCTCGATCCCATGGACAGAATTATCGGAGCGACCGCACTGGATCGTGGCCTTCCTCTGGTAACCAAAGACAGGATGATCCGAAAGGCAAAAGCGTTATCGGTCATCTGGTAAGGTCTTGTCCGGAAAGCCGACAATCCGACCACAACGCAAAATTTAGACGGCTCAGGCTTGGATGAAACAGCGGTCATTTCACGGTAAATTCCAAATTCCCATGAAAGTACTGGGGTTTGTCGTCTCGAATCAGAGGCCGGAATTGCCATTTCCGAATAGCAATCAGCAACGGTCGGGCAGCTGCGGGTGGTACGCCTTGCATTGCGATTCCGGTGAGTTCACCCTTCTCGTTAACGCTTATTCCCAGCTTAACGACCTGGCCTTGTGTGAGTCCCGATGAAGGCCAAGTAGGCTCAACCATTTTTGTGGCGAGTGCTCGAATCTCGCTGTCGCTGAGTTCGGGCAAGGGGTTCGCGATCGTTGTATCGAAAGCGAAGCCAACTCCACCCTCCACCTGCAGATGTTTGCCATCTTTATCGACAGCCGGGGTTATCTTCCAGCGCATCACCTGTTCGCGCGCGGGGTCTTCGAGTCCGGCGTTGTCCGAGTTCAGTGGCCACGCCTCGTGTACATTGCCGTCCGTGTCAGCGGAGATATAGATGGCTAGGCGACCGCGCGTATTGCCCGACCGCATCGACGAATCCGCGCAGCCAAAGTGGAAAATAGTCCCCTTCGTCCTTCTCGGTTCTATTGCCGTTTGCGATCACGACGGTCTCACGCATTCCGTTCTTCGCGTTTACCTGAAGTCGTGATTGATCCGGCGAATGCCCACCACTCCTCGATTGAGCCTTGGTACGGCGAGTTAGGATTCTCCGGCTCAGAAACGGTGACACGGACGTGAAATGGCCGTGCGCCTTCACTAGTCAGCGATCCCTTCCCAAGTGCATTTGCGACGGCATTGCGAATCGGCACAGATGTTTTATTCAGCTGTGCCCGGGCGTCAGAACTGAACACGACGATTCCAAGAGCAATGAAAAAAGAGATGCGAAGCATGCGCCTAAACTAACGCAAACTCTTTGAATTGCACAACCACAACTCTTGTGGGCCGATGACCGGCTTTCCGGGCAAACGGTCTTGGAACGGAGCCGCATCGCTTCTCGACGAGCGGCAAAATCGCCAACTCACGCAGCGACGCTCCCCCGCCGCTTTCGCCCGACACACCCACTCCGCACTCAATTCTTTGAAGGGTATGGGCTACCTCGCCGCAGCGAGCATCAGCCCATACGTAACTTCCTTGCAATGAGTCCGGCTACCTCGCCGCAGCGAGCATTAGCCGCTGAGGGAGCGATCTCTCGCTTACAAGACCTTCTCCGCAGCCTGTTTGATCTAAGTGATCGACTATGATCCTGATAGATCACCATGCTGGCGAGTGAGTCGTTCCGCAGTGCGGGAATTGAATCCCTCAGGAGTGCCTGGGGTGTTGAGCTTGTACAAAACTCGATGAGCGCATTGGTGATTCAGCACTCGCCGAGATCGGACACCAGATCAGGAGCAGTTGCTGGTCCGGTGTGCGAGAAGTTTGTCGTTGAAGCGTTGGGGACTCCAAGTTAGCATGAAACCCAACGCCCCGGCCTCAGTTCCAACCTAAGGAGACAGAACGTGATCACGCGCAGCGCGAAGCTGTTGCTCCTTGCAGGAGTCGCTTTTTTCTACTCGCTCGTCGTGTACAACAATCTGACTGATTTCAACTCGAATTACCAGCTTGTACGCCACGTCCTCATGATGGACACAACCTTTCCCGGGAACCATGGAATGTGGCGTGCCCTCACGTCATCAGCCGCCGACTATTCGTTTTACATCGCCATTATTGTGTGGGAGATCGTGACGGCAATTCTGCTGTGGTGGGGCTGCGTGGCGCTATCGCGCGCCATCCGGGGCCCGGCCATGAACTTTGAAGCGGCCAAGCGAATACCCGTTTATTGCGCTGACGCTATCGCTCCTGATGTGGCTGGTGGCGTTCACCTCAGTTGGCGGGGAATGGTTCCTCATGTGGCAATCGCGGGCGTGGAACGGCGAGGAAACCGCCTTTCGCGATTTCACAATCGTTGGCATTGTGCTGCTCGTCTTCATGTTTCCGGAACGTGATGTGCAGCCGTAGAGGCCGGCAACGGATGATGAGATGTACAGTTTGCGATCCATCCACCACAGCATTCGTGACGAGCTTCCAGTGGGTCAAATCGCTTCAAGAGAGGAGACAATGATGTCGAACAGCATTTCGACCTTGCTTTTGCGGAACCTTCGGGATGTCTTCGGTGAAAACGACCCGGAGCGGAGACGCGCAGCGATCGACGAACTCTACACCGAAGATGCGGTTTTCTACGATCCTGGCAAGGGTGCCTATCGTGGCCGCGACGAGATCGATCGCATCGCAGGCGCCATCAAGGCAACTCATCCCGAATTTACCTATCAGCCCATCGCCGAGCCCGAGGAAGTTGGCGACGGCGGGCGGGTCCCATGGGTATCGGGCCGCCCTGGCGATGCGCCGGAATACGCCGGAACGGATTTCATCGTCGCCCGGGACGGCCGGATCGCCGCCCTTTATCTCTTCTTCGACAAGCTGTCCTAAGCCAAGCGCGATCCAAGCGAAGAAACAGGGCCTCGCGGCAGGGCGGAATGGCTTTGAGGGTGTGTGGCCGGCCGAGCAGCCTATTATGCCCAGCGGACTGTGGACATGGCCTCAGCTCGCCTTTGGCTGCGCGAGCGTAAAGCCATCGCGGACGTAATCGCGATACCTGAGGCCCGCAGACAAATTGACTACCACCAAACCATCCGCTTGAGCAGTGGGTAATAAAGCGCAAGCCGCACCGGAACACTCTCTCCATGCACCTTGCGCATCACCTCGGCGTACGCTTCTAACTGCGGCTGGTACTTCTCCTTTTCCTCCTGCAGGAACGCGTCGATACCCGCCCCGCCCGCCCGCGCCGTCTTATAGTCGACGATCCAAAGATGCGTTTCTCCTGCGGAGCCAGGCGTTTCCCCCGCATAGAAAATGCGATCGCCGCGCAGTGTCTTCACCGTTTCTCCGCCGTCTTCATGGTGCGTCCAGGCGGACCACGAGACCTCAGTCTCCGCGCCTGCGCGGGCGCCCAGGATCCACCGTCCCGTGGCATCGCCCAGCACGCCGAGCAGAGCGTTCACAACCTCTGCCGACTGACTCTCCGCTTCCGCACGTGCCTGCCCGAAGGCGCGCAGCAACGTGAACGCCCGTTCGCGCCACCCACGAACTTCCTGAACAACTTCACCCGATATCCCATCCCCCGAGATGCCCACAAGCCCCGTTAGGTCTTCCAGCAACCCATGCACCACCGTGCCAAAAGCGCGTGCCGCCGGCGAACCCTGTGGCCGCGCCATCTCCGCATGTGGTGTTTTCTCTAAAACGATCGGCTTCGTAACCACGAGGGGCTTCCAGCCTGCCGGCAATCGGCGAAGCCGAAGCGTTGAGGAAGGCTCGGGAAATGCCAGTTCCGTCTGTAGTGGACTTACTCCCCCTGCGGCCACAATTTCTTCCGCATGGGCTCTCTCGAACTCGCCCCTGAGAGCCTCCCAGGCGATGCCCAACAGGCTATGCTTATCTCCCGGACCCACTTCCTGTTCGCCATTCTTCGGCGTCTTCACGATGGCGGTTCCCAGCAGATGAAGTTCCTCGCGCGCCCTCGTGGCCGCTACGTAAAACAGGCGCTTGGCTTCATCATCCTGCCGTCGCGTCTGCTGCTTGCCGATCCATTGATAGATTCCGCTCGATTGCCCACGGCGTCCGATCGGCGCCACAACAAATTCCTGTTCCACTTCCTCCGACGGACCCACCAGCCGTGTTTGCTCAATCCAGCGCAACATCGGTTGCGAATCGCCCTGCGTCGCTCGCTCCAGGCCGGGCACGATCACCACGTCGAAGCCCAGTCCTTTGGCCTTGTGGATGGTCATGAGCTGTACTCCGCAGCGTTCGCTCGCATGCGGATCGGGTTGCGCGCAAAGTGCTTCCATTCTGTCCTCGAACCCTTGAGCGTCCGGACCGATCTCTTCGAGCATCGTAAAAAAAGTACGCGCATTCTCGTAGCCTGCCTGGTTGACGCACGCCTCTCCACCCAGCGTGATCCATGTGCGCTCCACCCATTGTGCGAGAGAAATTTGGCGGTGTTCGCCGCGCACCGCGTCTTCGAGAACTCCATGCGCTCGCCTCGCCCGCTCTTGCCCATCCTCACTCAGCAGCGGGATTCGTTCCCGCAGCAGACCGATGACCGGCTGCCCGCCATACTCCTTCTCGTCACTTCCACAGAGCGTATGCAGGTCTCTCAACGTGAGCCCGCACCACGGTGCGCGCAGCACGGTAAGCCACGCAATACGATCCATCGGGTGCTGCAGGGCGCGGGTCAGCGCCGCCAGATCGCGCACTTCCTGGCGTTCGCCCAACTGTTCGATCTCCACCGCGCGAAAGGGAATCTTCGCGTCGCGCAGTTTCTTCGTAATCAGCCCCAGGTGCGACTTGGCGCGAACCAGCACCGCGATACGAAACTCCTCACCCGCGCGCCGCGCCTTCTCCACCTCTGGCCAGTGACCCTCGATGATGCTTACCACCTGCCGGGCCTCTGCTTCTGCAGCGGTCACGCGATCTTCGGGGCTCGCGGTCGAGGATCGCAGCCGCGGCCAGATATGTACGCTTGGTTCGGGGCGAGGGCTCTGATTAAAAGCCGAGGAAGGGGCAAAACCTACCTGGTAGTGCCGTCCGTTTTCTTCATCGGTGCGGCGGGTAAACACCTGCTCGAAAATCCCATTCAGCCGATCCACCAGCCCCGCGTGTGAGCGAAAGTTCATCTGCAACTGCAACGGACATAATTTCACCGCCGCCGTACCCTCCCCCAGGCCGTAACGTTTCGTCCGCTCAAAAAGCTCCACCTCGGCCTGACGAAACATGTAGATCGATTGCATCGGGTCGCCTACTAGGAACCACGTGCCTCTTTCTGAAGACTCCCACTCTCCCGCGAGCAGCGTAAGCAGTTCATACTGGCTCCGCGAAGTATCTTGAAATTCGTCTACCAGCAGATGCTTCCATCGCCCGGCAACATCGGCTGCCAGTTCGCTCGGCGCACCATCGTCGCTTAATACCGCTCGCGCTGCCAACCCCAACTGGACAAAATCCACCACGCGGCGCTCTGCGAACACCACGAGCAGTTCGGCGACTGCGAAGCGCAGAATGAGCATCAGATGCCCGAGCATCTGGCTTTCCTCATCTGTATAGCGGGCAGGGGGCAGAACCCGCAGCTCGCGCAATATGCTTTGCAGTTCAGGTCTCGTCGCCAGCTTCTCCAAAAGCGAAGCGAACCGCTCTTTTGCCGCCTTGCCTTCGTTGCCAGACAGAAAGCCCGTCTCTGTTGTGGGTCTCTTCCGCCACTTGCCGCTCTTCGTCAGCAGAAAGTGGCAAAAGGATTGCCAGTGTTCCACCGTGGTCAGGTGGCGAAGTTGCGTTACGTCTCGCAACAGCATCAGCTCAGAGTCAGCACCCACGTTGCCGCATGCATGGCTCAGCAGATACATCAACTCCGGCTCCAGTTCCGCGTGTCCAGCGAACAGCGACTGCGCGTGTTCCACCGTTTCTTCATGCAACCGGCGCAGCGGCTCTTCGAGCTTGTTGCGTACCTCTTGCCAGGGAACGTCCGCCTGCCCGAAGGGCAGTACACGTCCCCACTGGTCCCGCTTGTCCAGCATGTCGGCGATCAGGGCTTCGCAGTCGAACAAGCTCGCGGAGCGTAGTTGCAAAAGCGAGCGCAGGGCGTCTGAAAGAGCAGGCTCATCGCCCAGGCGCGCTAGGGTTCTCCGCGCCGCTAGCTTGTACAGCGGCTGTGGCTTGTCCGTTGGGCTAAGCGACCCGCCGAGTCTCGAAAGCAAGGGAGTCTCGTGCGCAATCGTCAGGCAGACTGCGTCGATCGTCAGAATATTCAGTCGCTCCGGCTGTTGCAGCAGATTCCATCCCCGGGCGGTGTTGTGTTCGAGCACTGCCCGGGCCAGCTCCGCCACCTCGGAATCCTGCTTGTCCTGTCGCTCCGCAGCCCGCAGCGCATCCAGTACCCGCCCGCGCATCTCCGCAGTGGCGGCGATCGTAAAGGTGATCGCCAGAATCTGTTCCGGTTCGTCCACCTGGGCGAGTAGTTTGAGCAGCCGGCGTGTCAGCAGCTCCGTTTTACCCGAACCCGCCGGCGCTTGCACGAGAAAGGATTCGCTTGTGTTGAGCGTCCTTGCGCGTTCCGCTCCATCGACCGGCAGCATTTCATCGCCCATCACTCGGGTTCTCCGTTCGCCGCACCCTCCACATCCTCGTCAACGGCCTGGTTGCTTTCCGCTATGCGGCACAGTCCCTGCAGGTCGCAAAACCTGCAGGTCTTGGGATACTGCTTAGGGTTCACCTGCGCTTCGCCGCGAAGAAACTGTTGGGCCAGATCGAGCAATACGCCTTGCCAGCCGCGCAGCATCTCTTCGCTGTACGGCGGTTTCGATAAAACAGAATCTCCGGGAGCCACGGCATCGGCATCTTCCACACAGCCGGCGAATCTTACCTTGTTCTCCACGACCTTCCCCAGCAACACCCCTTGCAGGGCGTCGACTTGGCCATAACTCGCATAGAGAGGCAATTGCGGCTCATCCGGCCTTGGGCCTTTCCAGACGTCGGTTTTCACCTCGCCCGTTTTGTAGTCGATGATGACGCGTCCGCCCTGAATTGCGTCGATACGGTCCACGCGTACCTGCAACTTCAAATCTCCAACCGCTAAAGCCCGCTTGTCTTCGCGCGCTTCGACCGAGAAGTCCGCACGCTTTTCCTCGTATGCGAGCCACTCTTCGATCAGAGAAACAATGCGCTCGCGTTCTGCTTCGAGATATGCCTGGTTCCAACTGCGCTTGGGCCCGTCCGCCTTGTAGCGCTGTAAGGCCTCTGTCACGTGGCGTCCCACGATCTCCGGTAAACGGCCCTCCCAGCGAGCCTTGACCAGGCTGTCTCGATTCTTCAGCTCCGCCCACAGATTCTCAAGTACGGTGTGCGCCACCGAGCCCCGGTTGCGCGCATCGAGTCCCCAGTCGCCGTCATCGATGGCTCGCGCCCCCAGCCGTCGGGTGGCAAACGAGCGAAAAGCGCATGCTGCCTGGTCTTTCAGCACTTCCGATCCTCCCGCATCTTTTTCCGCCGGCCAGGGTGCGATGACCGCCGGCTCTTCCTCCGTCCGGTCGCTTGGAAAATCGTGTTTGTCCAAAAGCTCGCCCTCGTCACCCATCGATGTGCGAAACGCAGCCGCGCGAACAACCTGTTTGCCCGGCGCAACGAGCGTCGAAGGCCGGCACGCTCCCTCCGCATTCTGTGCCGCGTAGCTGAACACACACGTCGCAGTACTTCTTTCGAGCCGCAGCGTTACCTGCTGCGCCAGCTTCCAGTCCACGTCGCTGTTGGCGTGGGGCATTTCATGTTTGCGCTGCAACGACCGGCTAAGAAACGGATGAGGGCGCCCCATCGCCGGCCAACTGGCATCGTCCGCATTCAGAAACCACACCGCGTCGAACGTGAGTCCGGCGGCCTCGAGCGGTCCCAGGATCTGTATCGGAGCTTCTCGCGACTCGGGCGCAAAAATGGTTTTATTCGCCTGTTGTTCCAACACGTCGAGAAAAGCGGAATACCTTACCCTGCTTCCATCGAAGGCCAGCGCTCCCACATCATCCAGCAGATGCGACCATCGGGCTTGTATCTGAAACTCTTCGCTTTCGAGCGCATGCGCTCCAGGCCAGTGGGCTGTTTCGAGCATCTCCTGGGCCAGCCCAGCCCACTCGGCATAACTCAGCAGGGCGTTTTTTGAAAGCATGCGCTGAGTTCTACGCAGCCTGTTGCGCAGCCCAACCAACGGAATCGATTCACGCCACGATTTGTCCAGATGATGCAAGAGCTCATCGAGCTCCTGCTCCGGCTGTCGCATCGTCTGTTGCCGTAGACGCGCGTCAAAACGTGCCAGCGACAGTAGCTCATCCTGATCCTCGCTCACAAACCCTGAGAGCAGCAGCCAGCTAGCCTCGTCCTGAAGTATCGGTTGCTGCATCCAACGCAACAACAGCAGCGCCGCCCGCGCCATCGGCGCCTTGGCCAGAGGCACGCCAAGGGAGAATTCAAATGGAAGCGGCAGGTCATTCGGCCCGATAGCGACTGCCTGCGGCGCCAGGACCTGGCGAAAAATCCGCTCGATCTCCGGCCGCATGCCGGTAATGCTTGGCGCCACCACCGCGATGCGTGGCGCCGCTTGCCGGGCTGCCAGTGTGCGCCGAAGCCATAGGGCGCATGTTGTGATTTCGTGCCGGCGATCTTCCGCCTCGACCAGCAGGACTTCATCCAGCGGAGACTCCGCTGAAGCCTCGGCTAACTCGATTGCCTGGCCACTCTCCCTCACCGCTTCTATCAGGTGTTCCTGCGCCGGCGTAAGCCGGTCGAAGCCGATCAGCACCAGCCGTTGCTCCACTTTTATTTGGCCTGCGATCACTGCGTCGTAGAGCACCATGGGCAATTGGCCACGGCACAGCCACCCTTCTCTGCGGCAGGTTTGCTCAAAACCTTTCGCCCATCTGCGAAACTCTTCCACATCCCGGCTGACTCCCAGTTCTCCGCCCAGAAAGTCGAGAGCGCGGTAGGCGCAAAGCAGCGCATACGCTTCCTGTGCCAGTTCTGAAACGCTCATGACTGAGATGAGGTATCTGTTCTCAATGTCAGGCTTGATCTGCCGGACCCAGACCTGTTGTTCCTGCAGCGGGGTCAGCAGCAGCCGGGTCTCACCGCCCGAGCGCAGCTTCCTTTGCCACAGGCGATGGAGCCAGCTTTCCCAGTCGAGAATGTCTGGAGATTTCCATGCCTGGCGGCCCTGCTCCCGCTGTGCCTCTCCATGCATGCGCCGCAAGGCGCGGGCCGCGCGCGCACTTGAAGTAAGGATCGTTTCCCCGGCCTCGATGGCTGCGGCGATGGCTGCGGGCAAAGGCATCTCTGTTTTATACCGCAAAGCACACGCCCGCGCCGGGGGTCGCAGCGCGTGTACACTCACTGCATGAGGCGGATGGCGGCATTGCTGTTATTGGGCGTTTTCGCAGCACTGTTGCCCTCGGCAACGGTCGCCGCCCTCGCCGCGCCGCAGCGGCTGCTGCCCATTTGCTGCCGCATACACGGAATGCATGGCTGCATCATGGGCCCTGGGCACGACGAGTCGTCAAATGCGGCCCCGGCGTTGCGTCAGCCAGGCTGCCCGTTCGATCATTCTCTGCACGCCCTCACCACCGTCACCCTTTCTGCGGACTTCGCTTCCCGCGCCAGCTTTGGACTAGCCGTTGTATCTATCGAGCGGCAGTGGATCGCCGATGCTGTGGCCACCCGCATGCTCCTCCGTTCCGCTCCCCGCGGACCGCCCTCCGCTTTCTCTGTCTAAACAGGCTGCGGAAGACTCACTTCTCTTGAAGGCGACGGGCTACCTCGCCACGGCGAGCATTAGCCCGTACACAACCTTTTTGTAATGAGTCCGGCCTTAGCCGCCGAAGGGTCGATTCCTCTCTTAAAGCGAGTTTTCCGCAGCCTGTTTAGCCAGCTAGCAGTGTCTCCCGGCATCTATTTGTGCTTTCTGCAGCAAGCTCTCTGCGGAGATGGGACTCTTTTCACCAAGCTGGTTTCGTCACGCTCGTGACGCGGAGCTTCATATGTCTATGCGCAAACTGGCAGGTTTGCTATCGCTCGCAATCCTATCAGTGTTTTTATTCTCACCTCGTCCCGCACTCGCCACTATCTTTGGCGAGGTCCAAGGCGTTGTGCACGATCCACAACATCGCCCGCTTGGCGGCGCCGCAGTGCTCTTGAAAAATGCTACGTCGGAATTTGCCCAATCGGCGAACACCAATACCGACGGTAGTTTCCGCTTTCAGGCGGTGCCGTTTGGCCAATATGTTGTCACGATCTCGCAGGCCGGCTTTGCGTCGTTCACTCAGCCCATATCGCTTGCCTCGGGCACGTCGCCCATTCTTCACTTCGAGCTCTCTCTTGCAACGGTGAAGGAATCGGTCTCGATTGTTGGCCAAGCGAACGATGCCAATGTGGATTCGGTAACTCCCACCACCACCTTGAACCGGCAAGACATCGAGCGCACGCCCGGCGCGGACCGCACGTACGGCATGCAAGTGCTCACCGACTATGTGCCGGGTGCATATGTAACCCATGATCTGCTGCACGTACGCGGTGGCCACCAGGTCAGTTGGCTGATCGATGGCGTCGAGATTCCCAACACGAATATTGCCAGCAACCTCGGCCCGCAGATCGACCCGAAAGACATCGACTCTCTTGAAGTGCAACGGGGCAGCTATAACGCCGACGTAGGAGATCGCACCTACGGGGTCTTCAATGTTTCGCCGCGAACGGGATTCGAGCGCAACCGCCAGGCTGAGTTAGTGCTGAGTGCCGGCAGCTTCTTGCAGACGAACGCTCAACTGAACTTTGGCGACCACTCGGAAAAGCTCGCCTATTACGCGAGCCTCAATGGAAATCGCACCGATTACGGGCTGGCGCCGCCGGTCGGCCAGGTCCTGCATGATGCGGCCAATGGCTACGGCGGCTTCGCGTCGCTGATCGACAACCGCACCCCCAGGGATCAGTTGCGATGGGTGAGCCAGCTACGAACAGACTACTTTCAGATTCCTTACGATCCCGATCCCGACAGTTATGGCAATCAGTTGATTCCGTCGTATGGCCTGCGCGACGGCCAGCATGAGACCGACGGACTGAGCGCCTTTACCTGGGCGCACACCTTCAATGCTTCGACCCTTCTCGATGTCTCGCCCTTCTATCACTACAACAGCGCGAGCTATGGTTCCAACCCTAGCGACTTTCCGGTAGCCACCACTTCCGATCGCGCTTCTCACTATGGAGGCGTCCAGGCCAACATCACCACCAACGTCGCCAGAAATACCATTCAGGCGGGTGTCTATAGCTTTGGTCAGCACGACAGCTACGTGTATGGCTCCATCTTCAACGACGCCAGTTTCACCAATTTCAGCATTCCCGCCGCCGCCGCCGGCGGCCTGATTGAGGAATACCTGTCCGACAACTTCAAAGCCACTACGTGGCTGACCCTCATCGGCGGCCTGCGGCAGGCAAACTTTATCTCTAGTTTCACTGAAAACGTGATCGATCCTCGCGTCGGCGTTGCGATCCAAATACCGAGACTGCATTGGGTCTTCCGCGGGTTTTACGGCCGCTTCTACCAGCCTCCACCCTTGTTGACCGCCGCCGGGCCTGTGGTGGATTACGCGAATGCCAACAACACCGGCTTTGTCCCTCTACGCGGCGAGCGGGACGAGGAATATCAGTTTGGTGTGCAGATTCCTTTTAAGGGCTGGCTGCTCGATGCCGACACGTTTCAGAACCGGGTTAACAATTTTCTGGATCACTCGAATATAGGTGCTTCGAGTATCTATTACCCCGTCACCCTCGATGGCGCATTGATCCAGGCCTGGGAGTTGACATTACGTTCCCCGCGCGTGGGCCGTTTTGGACAAGCGCACCTGGCCTACTCCAACCAGATCGCGCAGCAACGAGGAAACATCACCGGCGGTCTCGTCTGCGTCCCGATCGGATCTCCAGCATGTGACGCTGGTTTTCACTACACCCCGGTAGACCACGATCAACGAAACACCTTGAACGTCGGCTTCAACGCGACCCTACCGTGGCGCATCACCGGTTCTACCAATGCGTACTACGGTTCTGGTTTCAGCAATGGCTATCCCAACCCTCCGTCCCCTTACAGCGGCGAATACCTTCCCGGGCATACGGCGTTCGATCTGAGCCTGGGCAAGAAAGTCAGCGAAAACCTATCTGTATCGGTAACTGCGTTGAATGTCGGTAATCGACGGCTCTTGCTCGACAACAGTCTGACCTTCGGCGGTTTCCACTACAACGACCCACGCCAGCTCTACGGCGAGATCCGCTACCGCTTCCACTATTGACCGAATACCCCGGGAAAATACTCACCCTCTCTTCTTTTTCGACGAGGACCGTAGCTTGACCCGCATGTGCGCCGTCCAGCCAGACGTTTTAGGATAGAAGCGAGGGGGAACATGCAGCCATTCATCCGCAGGAAAAGTACACTCCCAGCCATCCTGTTTCTTTCTCTCTTCGCGCTGCAAGGCTGCAGAACCGAAGCACCTGGCTCCGATGAACCTCCCACCGCGATAACAGCGGACGCGGCGACCTACCAACTCAAGGGAATCGTGGTCAGCTCCGACGCCGCCAAGGGCCAGGTCATGGTTGACTCAGCAGCGATCCCCGGTCTGATGGGCGCGATGATCATGCCCTTCAAACTCGCTCAGCCTAACATCGCAACAGAACTCCATCCCGGTGACAGCATCACCGCCCGGCTGCGCGTCTCAGATACCGCGAGCTTGCTTGACCAGATTGTTGTCACCGCGCAGGCCAAGCCAGACTACAAGCCCAACAAGTTCTACAACGTCCCCTCTCCGGGCCAGTCGGTCCCCAATTTCAGGTTCATCAACCAAGCCGGCAAGGCCATTACGATGGAGCAGTTCCGCGGAAAGGTCCTGCTGGTTACGTTTGTTTACACGCGCTGCCCATTACCTGATTACTGCATACGCATGAGCCGCAACTTCGCGGATGTGCAGCAGCAGTTGGCGGAGGATCCTCATCTCGCCAATCGGACCCATATGCTCAGCATCAGTTTCGACCCGGAGTATGACACGCCAAAGGTCCTCACCAGCTACGGCCGCATGTACAACGGCGGTAGCTTCGCACTCTGGGATTTCGCCGCACCCTCGGCCGCAGATCTGGATCGATTGGACCAGTTTTTTGACGTAGGCGTCACCGCCGGGAAGAACAGCACGCTCACTCACTCCCTTTCGACTGCCGTCATCGCTCCCAACGGCAAGATCTTCCGTTGGTACCCTTCCAACGACTGGCAACCTTCAGCCGTAGTCGACGACATGAGGCAGGCCCTCGCCCAGGCAGGTCCTGCGTAAAACATCGCGGACAGGCCACGGGCGTGCGCCGGCCCATCCGCAAGCCAAATCCCCACAAGCAGGGGGCCCAGTTGCCGCAAGCGGGCGCACAAGGTAGATTTTGACCTAGCCGGTTCAGCAGCGCCGCAGCAGGGGAGCAAGTAAAGAAAGTCATGATCTTAGTGCTTATGGGAGTAACCGGATCCGGCAAAACAACCGTAGGCCAACTGCTCGCGTCGGAGACCGGCTGGCAGTTCGCTGATGCCGATGATTATCATTCCGCAGCCAACCGCGACAAAATGCACGCCAGTATTCCCCTCACCGATGAGGACCGCATGCCCTGGCTGGCCACCTTGCATCAGTTGCTTCTTGGCTGGTACGAAAGCGGCAAAAGCGGCATTCTGGGCTGTTCCGCGCTCCGCCAGAGCTACCGCGAAATTCTTCTCGCGCAGATACCTCCCGTGAATATGCGCTTTGTCCTGCTCGATGTTTCGCGTCCCGTACTGGAGCAACGGCTTGCAGCCCGCAAGAACCACTACATGAGTCCGGGCCTCCTGCAAAGTCAGTTGGATACCCTCGAAACCACGCCCGACCTCATGCGCGTACGAGCAGAAGGCCCCCCGCAGCAGATCGTACAGTGCATCCTCGACAAACTGCTGGTGAGCGAAGGCATGACTACCCTGTAAGGAACATGGCCCCGGCCTGCTAACCGGAGTAAAATCAAGCCTGTGAGTACCGTTCTCCCAGTTGGCGCAGAAACGCCTCGCACCATGGTCCTCAATCCTCCGCTGACCGATGCGGAGTTCGAAGCCCTCTGCTTTGCCAACGATCTCATTCATTTTGAACGCACGAGAGAAGGCGAGATCCTCATGCACGCTCCAGTCGGGGGCTTTACCAGCCGGGCAAATTCCTTGATAAGCGGTCAGCTCTACATTTGGTGGATAACCCACCGGAAGGGATCCGTATACGACTCGAGTGCGGGCTTCTTTCTTCCTGATGGTTCGGTACTAAGCCCGGACTCATCCTACGTGTTGCCCCAGAAGCTGAAGGGCCTGAGCAGGGACGACCTGACCGGTTTCCCCCGCCTTTGCCCTGATTTTGTCGTCGAGCTGCTTTCCCTTTCCGACAGTCTCTCAAAGTCCCAGCAAAAAATGGAGCGCTGGATTGAGAACGGCGCCACGCTAGGCTGGTTGATCGATCCCTATCAGCAGCAGGTTTATGTGTACGAACCGGCCCTGAAAGCCTCAGTGGAATCCGGCAAGACGATTCGCGGTAAGGGTCCCGTCGAAGGATTTGTGCTCGACCTCAACGAGGTCTGGCGCTGCTATGAAATCTAAGCTTCCCAGAGGCGTTCTTTCCTAATGGCAAAAGTTACTGTTCTCTTCGGCGTTCTTCTCATCGTTCTCGGCGTGTTCTACTTTGTCCAGACCGGCCATATTCATTACACGTCTCTGATCCCATCTGGTGTCGGAGCGATACTCATCGTTCTCGGGCTGCTGGCGGAAACCCCCGACTCGCGCAAACGCATGCTGTTCATGCATATTGCTGTGACGCTGGGTCTGCTTGGCTGCCTCTTTACGTCTCCGGCAATATACAAGGTAGTCCAGATCGTTCAAGGCAAGCTACTCCTCGATCACCCAAAAATCGAAGAAAAAGCAGCGATGTCCCTCCTGTTGCTCATCTATGTAGTACTCTGCGTGCGCTCGTTTATCGCTGCGCGCCGTTCCAGAGTTTAGGAGTCATTCATAGTGAGTTTGCGATCCAGCTCAGGAGCAGGAATGGCCATCCGCGCCGAGCGAAGCACCCGGGCACGCGCTGCAGGAGATGACGAAAAAAACGGCGGAAAGAAAAAGAGACCGCCTCTGCGCAAGGTGTTGCCCGAAATCTGGACAATCATCAAGCCGCGCCGGTGGTTGTTAGCGTTCGGGTTCGTTCTCATGGTCATCAACCGGGTCTCCGGCCTGGTGCTGCCCGCGTCCACCAAGTTCCTCGTAGACAACGTACTCGTCAAGCATCAGGCAGAGAAACTGCCGCTGATCGTCGGCGCGGTGCTTCTCGCCACTGCCATCCAGGCGGTCACCTCGTTTTCTTTGACCCAACTGCTGTCGAAGGCCGCCCAGCGTCTCATCGCTGACCTGCGCATGCAGGTACAACAGCATATTGGGCGTCTCTCCGTAAGCTTCTACGACGCCACGCGCACCGGCGTGCTGGTCTCGCGCATCATGACCGACGTCGAAGGCGTGCGCAATCTCATCGGCACTGGCCTGGTCGACTTTGTCGGAGGCCTGCTGACCGCGGTCCTCGCTTTCTTCATCCTCATGCGCATCAGCCCACAGATCACGCTGATCTCCTTCGCATTCGTGCTGACCTTCGTCTTCATTCTGCGCAAGGCCTTTGGCGTCATCCGCCCCATCTTCCGCGAACGCGGAAAAATCAATGCCGAAGTCACCGGCCGCCTTACCGAATCGTTGGGCGGCGTGCGCGTCGTTAAGGGCTACCACGCTGAAGCGCGCGAAGCCGGTGTCTTCGCGACCGGCGTCGAACGCCTCTACCAGAATGTCGTTCGCTCGCTCACTGCAACTTCTTTGCTATCCCTTGCCGCAACCGCCATTCTCGGCATCGTCGGCGCCATCGTCATGTGGCTGGGCTCCCGGCAGGAAATGGCGCACCACATCACCCTCGGCGACTACTTCACCTACACCATGTTTCTTGCCTTCATGGTGGCGCCCGTATTTCAGGTAGTGAACGTGGGTACGCAACTCACCGAGGCCATCGCCGGCCTTGACCGCACCAGCGAGATCCTTGCCGAAAGAGAAGAGGACGACGAGCCCAACCGTACCCTCACCCTGGGAACGATCGACGGTGACGTTCTGTTTGAAGATGTGCGCTTTGCCTATGAGCCCGACAAGCCTGTGCTGCATGGCATTTCTTTCCATGCCCGCCCCGGCACGGTGACCGCGCTGGTTGGTTCTTCGGGTTCGGGCAAGTCGACCATCATCAGCCTGGTCTGCGCTTTTCATGAGCCCACCTCAGGCCGGGTACTCGTGGATGGCGTCGACCTTTCCACCGTGCGCCTTGACAGTTATCGCAGCCAGTTGGGTGTGGTCCTGCAGGAATCGTTTCTCTTCGACGGAACCATCCGCGAGAATGTCGTGTTCTCCCGGCCCAATGCCACCGAGGAGCAGTTTCTCAATGCCTGTGCCATCGCCCGCGTCGATGAATTCGCCGAGCGCTTTCCTGAAAGCTATGACACCGTGGTTGGCGAGCGCGGGGTCAAGCTCTCCGGCGGCCAGCGCCAGCGTCTTTCCATAGCGCGCGCTATCCTGGCCGACCCGCGCATCCTCATCCTAGATGAGGCCACTTCCTCGCTCGATTCCGAGTCAGAAGCCATGATTCAAAACGGTCTCAGTTACCTGATGCAGGGTCGTACGACCTTTGTCATTGCTCACCGCCTGTCGACCATTCGCCGTGCCGATCAAATCCTCGTGGTCGAAGGCGGCCTCATTCAGGAGCGCGGCACCCACGAAAGCCTATATGCCCTCGGCGGTCGCTACTACGACCTCTACACACGCCAGCACGGGGTTGAGGCCAATCGTTTCCTGGCTCCGGGCGAAGGCGAAAAACTTTTCGAAGAACTGAAATAAGCCTCCGCATCTAGCTCCGCACCTAGGGCATCCAGGGCCTCGCGGCATTTAAATAAAGCAGTAAAGTTCCATACCGCCGCTTGTGATAGTCATAGAACTGGCAGAAATGCCTTCCAAAAGGGGACTCTCATGGGAAAAGCACTTGGCATCACACTGGAAGAAGCGCGTCACATCATCGCGGCCGCTATTAAGAAAGCAACCGAGATCAAAGGCGCGATGAACATCGCCGTCGTCGACGAGGGCGGCCACCTGGTAGCCTTCGAGCGCATGGACGGGGGCTGGTTTGGCAGCATCGACATCGCTCAGAAAAAGGCCTTTACCTCGCGCGCTTTCGACATCGACACCAAGTCGCTGGGTGAGAACTCACAATCCGGCCAGCAGTTTTTTGGCATCCACGCTTCGAACGATGGCAACGTCATGATCTTTGCCGGCGGCATTCCTATCAAGCGCGGCGGTCACGTTGTAGGCGCCATCGGCGTGAGCGGTGGATCCGGTGTAGACGACCATGCCGTTGCCGAGGCAGGCGTTGCTGCGGCAAAGTCGTAATCGCACTCCGCATCGTTCCCTCTGCAAATATTCTTAGTAGTGAATGATTCGTTTCTGCCTGTTGCCGGCGCCGGCATTCTGCTGCAAGCAGCAGGCAGTTCGTTTCCTGATGCTTTTCCGCTGCACTGTCTCCACGAGATCGCTTTAAATATCGTATGATTCGGCATTGGCTCCAAGGGCTTTCAGCCCCGGCCTCCTGCATCGTGCCCTATATTCCTACAGAGCTTTTCATGCAGTCCTGCCGCCGCCTCTTTCTCTTTGCGGCGCTCCTTCTCCTGTCGCCTTCTTCCTGGGTATGCGCGCAGGCTGCCCCCGCTGGTATTTCAGGCACAATCGTCGACGCGCAGAGCAACACACCGGTCGCCGCCGCTCAGGTTCTGGGTCCAGGCGGAGTATTGCTGGCTACCTCTTCAGCCGACGGTACGTTTACCGTTCCGGCTGGTACTGGCCGTGTCCAGATCGCCGCTCCGCGCTTCGAGCCCGCATCTGTTCTGATCGAAGGTGCAGGCCCTGTCCGCGTGCAGTTGGCGCGCCCTCTGGAAACAGTGGAGGTCATCGCATTTCGTTCGCCGTTGGCGGCCGCAGACAACCCTGCGAGCACACGTATCCTCACCGCGGAGCATCTGCAACAGGCCGCCGGCATCTCTCTCGACGACAAGTTACGTCAGGCGCCCGGCTTCGAACTCTTTCGCCGCACCAGTTCGCTGGTTGCCAACCCCACTACGGAAGGCGTATCGCTGCGTGGCCTGGGGTCGACCGCCGCTAGCCGCTCGCTTGTCGTATTCGACGAGATTCCCATTGCCGACCCCTTTGGTGGCTGGATCCATTGGGAGGAGCTACCCCCACCGGCCATTCATTCCATTGAACTGGTGCGTGGCGGGGCGTCCGACCTGTACGGATCGAGTGCTATCGGCGGCGTCATCAGCATCGTTCCGGTTCGGCCCGAGGCAAATCGCTTTCAACTCTCCACCAGTTACGGGTCTGAAGTAACTACGGATAACTCTCTTCTCGGGTCGGTGAAGCTGGGCCAGTGGTCCGGCTTGTTGAGTGCGCAGCTCATCGCGACCGATGGCTATGTTCTCATCGCGCCCAATGTCCGCGGCCCCATCGATACCCCGAATAACGTGCATGCGCAAAATGGTCTGACCGAGTTCGATCGTGGACTGAGTCATAGTGGCCGCATTTTTCTTCGCGGCGGCGTGCTCAATGAAGATCGGCATAACGGTACGCCGATCCAGATCAACAGCACGCGTCTCTGGCGCTATGCCGCCGGAACGGACTGGACCCATTGGACGCTTCGCCTTTTCGGCGCCACCGAGCACTACTCGCAAACCTTTTCCAGCATCGCTGCTTCCCGCACTGCGGAAACCTTGACCCGTCTGGGCAAAGACCCGGCAGGACAGTTGGGCGCCGCCGGACATTGGCATCAACCCGTCGGAACCCATCTCCTCCTGTTGGCGGGTGCTGACACTCTGGACGTGCGCGCGGCCGACTATGAGACGCTGTATACCGGAGCCGGCAGCTATCTCAACACCACCGCGCGGCAGCGCCTGACCGGCGTCTACGGTGAGATCCTCTTCACCCCGCCGCAGTGGACATTCAGTCTGTCGGGACGAGTCGATTATTTTTCCAATTTCGCTGCTGCACAATATAAGACCGCGACGGCTCCACGACAGCTACCGAGCCTGACCGAAACCGTCTTCGATCCCCGCCTCGGCATTACCCGTCGTCTCACCAAAGCCCTCGCCGTCAGCGCGTCCGCATTCCGTGCCTACCGCGCACCTACCGAGAATGAGCTTTATCGCACCGGTCAGGTAGGTTCGCAAACCACGCTGCCCAATCCCAACCTGCGATCGGAGCGTGCTACCGGATGGGAAACGGGCGTCCACGCGGACCTGCCGTCCATCGGCTCCACCGTGCGCGTTAGCTACTTCTGGACTCAGATCAACCGCCCGATCACCGCCCTCACCTTAAGCACCACGCCCACCAGTTCGCTTCTCCAACGGGAAAACCTGGGCCAGATCGAGAGCCGCGGTATTTCTCTCGACTTCGCTTCACGTCCCGAAAGGTGGATCAGTATCGAGGGCGGTTACCAATACGCCGATGCAACGGTCACCAGCAACGCCAGGCAGCCCAATCTCGTCGGCAATTGGATTCCCCAGGTAGCGCGCAACCTGGCCACCACGCAGTTGAGTTTCTCTCAACGACGCCTCGGCCTGCTCAGCCTGCAAGGGCGCATAAGCGGTCACCAGTTCGATGACGACGCCAATCGCTTTCTCCTCCACAGCTATTTCCGTTTCGGCGCCTACGCCTCCCACGACCTGGGCCGTCACCTCACCGCCTTCGCCGCTGGAGACAATCTCTTCGATCGCGCCATAGAAGCGGGCAAAACGCCCTCGCTCACTCTTGCCTCCCCACGCGTAGCCCACTTCGGCCTCCGTATCAACTTCGGCGACTAGTCTAGTCGCTGTCTACTTTCGATCAGCCCCAACTCCCCGGGTGCCCCCATCCTTCGCTTTTTGTGCGAAGGGTGGGATGCCTCAAACCTCAACCTGTAACGCTGCACATCAAACGAACCCTGGTCAAAGCAGAGAAAGCCCTCACTTACCGGCTACCACCCACCTCTACTACCGGTTAACCCACTTCAGCACCGGGAAAACACTACTGTAACTGTCCGTCCACACCCGAACCCCCGCCCGCAGCGGCGTTGGGTAGCCATTATTCACGATCTCCGGCCGATCAAGAAACTCCCGGTTCGTCGTCACCAGCAGCCAGTCCGAAAAATAGAACCCATTCTGCTCATCCCCATGCGAGTGCACAGAAATGGAATACATCCCCGCATCCTTGGCAATCCCTGCGACCACAGGTTCCAGATCGATGTACCGGTTCGAAACATGGAAAACCACCACCCCGCCCGGCTCAAGATGCCGCCTGTACAGAGCGAGCGCCTCCCTGGTAAGCAAGTGCACCGGAATGGCGTCGCCTGAAAATGCATCCACAACAATTACATTAAACCGCTGCGGACCTTGCGCCGCCAGAGACAACCGCGCATCGCCCAAAATCACCTCTGTCCTGGCCGGTGTATCGTGCAGAAACGTAAACCAGTGCCGCGCCAGCCGCTCTACCAGCGGATTGATCTCATAGAACTGAATCACATCCCCTGCATTGCCATACGCCGCAACCGTGCCTGTTCCCAGCCCAATCACTCCCACGCGCTTGGTTCCCGATCCGCAGCACAACCGCATCGCCAGTCCCAATCCCGAGTTGGGCGCGTAGTAAGTCAGCGGCTGCCCACGAAACTGCGGCGCAAACCACTCCGCTCCGTGTTCGATGGTGCCGTTCAGCAATTGCCGATCCGTATCCGACTGCGGTGGCAGGTGCGACTCGCGCACGCGTAGCGTTCCGTAAAAGTTACGCATCAGCGCGACGGCGTCCTCGTCGTACTGCCTCACCTGGTAGCTCAGCACCACCACGGTAGCCACGGCTCCTGCTACCCAAAGCATGCGCAGCGTCCAGCCGTCGTGCCACGTGGCCGCCAGTGCGATCAACGCGACCACCACCAGGGTGCACGCCAGGTCGTAGTTCGCCCGCAACACCAGCGGAGCCATCACGCCCACCAGCAGAGTTCCCGCCGCACTTCCCGCCGAGACGATCAGGTAAAAGCGGGTAAGCCCCGCGCGGCCCGGCCGCCTCGCATACAGCTCTCCGTGCAAAAAAAAGCAGGTCACGAACAACCCAATCAGGAAGAGGGGCACGCTGATCATGATCGGGAATTGCGCGCGAATATCCCGAAGAACATAAGCCATCGAAGCGACCGCCAGCAGCACCACCCGCAGCATCGACGATCGAATCGGAGGCCACGCACCCTGAAAAGCCAGAATGAAGGTGAGCAGATACAGCGCGAGCGGTGGCAGCCACAACAAGGGAATCGCGGCCACGTTCGCACTCATATGGCTGGTCACCGCCGTCAACAACATGCCGCCGCCCATCGCCAGCGCAAACCACAACACCTCCGGCGCAAGCGAGTAAACCGCTGCTTCTACCTCCAGCGGCTCAACCGAAGCAACTCCACGGCCCCGCCCCTGCCACGCAATCGCTCCGCACAGCACAGCGAACAGCACAAAGCCGCCGCCCCACCACGCAGTCTGTTGCTTCATCGTGAGCTGCGGTTCTATCAAAAAGGGATAACTCCCCAGCGCCAGCAGAGAAGCGAAGTTCGACAGAGCAAAGAGCCGGTACGGCGATCGGCCCTCAAACGTGGCCGCGTACCATGCCGTGAGCAAAGGCGTAGTCGCCGCAAGCGCGAGATAAGGCAGCCCCAGCAATGTGCCCAGCACCCGGAACACCGTCAGCGCCGGGTGCCATGTCACTGCGGCCGGGTCAGGCCGGATCGGTGGACTCGACAGCATCACCACCGCAGCGGTGAGCAGCAGAATATGGATGATCGCTTGCTGCACCAGCGTGCAGCGTGTGCTCAGCCAGTGCGCATACAGGTAGCCGAGCAGCAGCAACACCGAGAAGAAGACCAGGCACGTCGTCCACACCGCCGAAGATCCGCCCAGCGTAGGCAGCAGTTGCTTCGCCGCCATGGGCTCCACGGCAAAGAGGAGAAAGGCACTTAGGAAAATAGTGAAACCGTAGAGAGAGCGCAGAAGCTTCATGTTTGGTGTGCGATCGTTTGAGCTCCTGCCGGGCAGCTCTTCGGCCACCAGAAGGGTGTATCACAAACCCTTGCACCCGACGGGATAATCTACCGGCTGGCCACCGTGAGGTATCGCGAACCTTTGCTATTTGGTCGAAAACCCCGCTCCGCCGCCATTCTTTTCTCGACGAGAAGGGAACACCGGCCATGGTGGAGCGCGCCCTCGTTTTTCGCAGCCACAAACGTTGTATAACCAACAAAATACCAGCGAGCTAGCCTAACCACGTCGCGGCGCTGCGATCGTATTCGATCGAATGGGCGCGCCCCGTTACTTGTGGGGCACCTGGTGGAAATCGGCAGCAACATAATATCCCGGTTGGAGTTCATACAGAGCGGCCGGGTACTCACCGGTCAAGCTGGCAATCCCGGCTGAACTCTGTGACGCCATTGCACTTTGGCGACACTGGAGCCGGGCAGCAGCAAGGAGCAATGCAATGCGTACATTCCGAGCGATACGTACTCTCTTCCTCGCATCTCTGGTATCTCTCATCCCCGCGTCGTCGTTTGCGGGCGTTTTTCTTTCCATCACACTTGCACCTCCCGTCCTCCCTGTTTACGCGCAACCCGCTGCCCCCGGCGATGACTATCTTTGGACCCCCGGCTACTGGGCTTACGGCGAAGAAGGCTACTATTGGGTCCCCGGAACCTGGGTTCTAGCTCCCCAGCCCGGCTTCCTCTGGACCCCCGGCTATTGGGGCTGGGGTGATGGCGCATACCTGTGGCACGCCGGCTACTGGGGTCCCCACGTCGGCTTCTATGGTGGCGTGAACTACGGTTACGGTTACGGTGGCGATGGCTTCTACGGCGGACACTGGGAAGGCGATCACTTCGCGTATAACGCCGCTGTCCTGCATGTGGACAGGACCGTGATCCACAACACGTATATCGACAACACGGTTATCCACAACACGACCGTCATAAACCGCACCAGCTTCAATGGTCCTGGCGGAACGAACGCACGTCCCACTCCGCAGCAGCAGGCAGCTTTCCACGAACAGCACATGCAAGCCACGTCTGAGCAGGTGAACCACGAGCACTTCGCTGCCGCGAACCGGGCTAATTTTGCCTCGGTCAACGGTGGAAGGCCCGCACAAGCAGCCGTAGCCCGGCCCATGACTTCAGCCAACTTCAATAACAACAACCACGGTGGCGAAGTCAACAACAACAGCCGGCCGGCCTACAATGCAAACCAGGCGAGCCATCCTGAGCACAACAACACTGCAAGCCCTGGCAACAGGGCGCCTGTCAACACCGCACCGCAGAACACGCAGCACTATCAGGCACCGCCGCCCGAAAACAACCAGCAGCACTACCAGGCACCGCCGCAAAACAAGCAGCAGCGCTATCAGGCGCCGCCGCCCGAAAACAACCAGCAGCACTATCAGGCTCCGCCGCAAAACAAGCAGCAGCACTACCAGGCTCCGCCGCAAAATAACCAGCAGCACAATGAGCCCTCTCACGAGGCGCCAAAACAACAGGGCGGCGGCGGACACGAACACGAACGCCGCTAAATCGCAACATCCAAAAACAAGAAGCAAAGAGGCCCACGGCTCATACCCGCGGGCCTCTCTTTGCTTACTCCTCCCCCAACTCCATCAACAAAAACGCATAATCCAGCGCAATTTCTTTCAAATAGTCATACCGCCCTGAAGCACCACCATGCCCTGCGCTCATATTCGTCTCGAGCAGCAACAAACGCCCATCCGTCTTCAGCGTCCGCAACTTCGCCACATACTTCGCCGGCTCCCAATACATCACCTGGCTATCATGGAGCGAAGTCTTCACCAGCATCGCCGGATAATCCTGGGCAGCCAAATTGTCATACGGGGAATACCGCAGCATATAAGCAAACGCATCGGGCTCATTCGGGTTTCCCCATTCCTCATACTCGGCAACCGTCAACGGCAGCGACGCGTCCAGCATGGTATTCATCACATCCACGAACGGAACATGCGAAATCACGGCGCGGTAGAGGTCAGGCCGCAAATTTGCCACCGCGCCCATCAGCAATCCGCCGGCGCTCCCGCCCTCCATGGCCACGCGCTTCGGGTCTCCATACCCGTGCCCCGTCAGAAATTCTGTCACCGCGATAAAGTCGGTAAAGGTATTCATCTTCTGCATCAGCCGGCCCGCATCGTGCCATGGCTTGCCCATATCTCCGCCGCCGCGAATATGCGCATAAGCCAGCACATAGCCCCGGTCAAGCAGGCTCAGGCGATTGGAATTAAAGCCCACCGGCAGTGCGTACCCATACGACCCATACCCATAGATGTACAGCGGGTTCGTGCCCGCGCCCTTCTTGTCCTTGCGATAAACCAGCGACACGGCAATCGCCACACCATCCGGCGCCGTAGCGAACACCCGCTCCGACCGGTATTGCGAACGGTCAAAGCCTCCCGGCACTTCCAGCTCTTTCAGCAATTTCGACTCGCTCGTCCGCACGTCGTATTCATAGATCGAAGTGGGCGAAACCAGCGACTGATACCCATAGCGGAAACGTATCGGTTACGAATTCGCGGTTCACGCCAGGGTGCGCAGAGTAGGTCGGCTCAGGGAAAGCAATCTGGCGTGACTGCGCCTCAAACGATCCCTGCGGGTCGAACGACATCACGCGCAACTGCGGCAACCCGTTCGAGCGTTCCACCACCACGGCGAAATCCTGAAAAAGCTCCAGCTCTTCGAGCATCACCTCGTCTCGCTGAGCCATCCGTTCGCGCCAGTGCGCACGTCCCGGCGTGGCCACCGGGGCGGTCACCAGGCGGAACGTTCTGCCCGTATCGTTCGTGCGGATGTACCAGAGCCCATCGCGGTGATCGGCATAATACTCAATGTTTTCGCGACGAGGTTCCATCAGCGTCCAGCCGCCTGCGGGCTCATCGGCTGGCAGAAACTGTTGTTCGCTGGTGGTGTGGCTGCTGCTTTCGAGCACGATGTACTTGCCATCGCGGGTACGGCCGCTGCCCACGTTGAAGCGCTCGTCCTGCTCTTCATACACCAGCACGTCTTCGCTCTGCGGCTTGCCCACTCCGTGGCGAAAGAGCTGAAACTGCCGTTTCGTTTCCTCGTCTTCCACGGAATAGAAGAGCGTCTCGTTTCCTGCGGCCCACACCACCGAGCCCACCCGCTGCGCCCGGTCAGCCAGCGCCTCGCCGGTCGCCAAGTTCTTGATGTGCAGCGTGTACTGGCGAAAGCCCGTGGTATCGGTCGAATAGGCGAGCATGCTGCCATCGTCCGAAACGGTCAATGCGCCCAGCGCCAGAAACGCCCCGCCGGCCGCAAGCTCATTCATGTCGAGCATGATCTCTTCCGCCGTATCGAGTGACCCATGCTTCCGGCAGAAAATGGGATACTGCGCCCCCTGTTCCGTCCGGGAATAGTAGTAGTACGCGCCTTCGCGGAAGGGAACCGAGACATCGGTCTCCTTGATATGGCTGAGCATTTCCGTATAGAGCTTCGCCTGCAGTTCTTCCGTAGGCTTCATCACCGCGCGGGTGTAAGCGTTCTCCTGTTCCAGGTAAGCAATCACTTCAGGGCTGGTCTTCTCGCGGAGCCAGGCGTAATCGTCCGGCAACTGCGTTCCGTGGAGGCTGGTTACGGTTTCCTGCTTGCGGGCGATGGGCGGCTGTAAAGTCATAGATCCATTAAGGATAATCTCCCCACGCGCCCAGAGGTGGCCTCGCCGCGCCGTTTGGCATCCAAGTGAGAGAGGAGTGAATGATGAACAACGCCAAAACCTACCAGAAAGCAACTGCCGGCCTCAGCGCTTTACTTCTCAGCGGAGCGATGTGGGCCACTCCGGCCATGGCCCAGGTGGGCCGGACACCGAACCAGATTCCCAGCCAGACGCCGAACCAAATCCCCAACCAGAACCAGAACCCGAACCAGACCCTTGGTGGAGCGGACGCCGGTCAGATTCCCGGCCAGCCCTCACCGGAGGATCGGACGTTCGTGAAGAGTGCCCTGCAGGGCGGCATGGCCGAGGTGCAATTGGGCCAGCTCACGTTGCAGAAAAGCAGCAACGATCAGGTAAAGCAGTTCGCCCAGCGCATGATCGACGACCACACCAGGCTGGGTGAGCAGATGAAGCCGATCGCCCAACAGTTGGGCGTCGCAGTCCCGACAGAAGTTTCCAAGAAAGACAAACAGTTGATGAACAAGCTGCAAAACCTTTCCGGTACCGCCTACGATCAGGCCTACATCAAAGACATGGTGAAAGACCACAAGCAGGATCTAAGCGAGTTCCAGCTAGAAGCCTCCTCGGGTCAGGATCCAGCAGTGAAGGCTGCGGCGACGCAGAGCAGCCCGATCATCGCTCAGCACCTGCAGTTGGCGCAACAAATAGCCAAAGACCAGAACGTAGACGTAGCCAGGAAGTAAGCCGATCAGGCACGCTATTCAGTTAACAGCCTGGAGGCTTGACCTGGGCTTCCCGGACTTTAGTCCGGGGAAGCGGGTTTTCAAACCCGCGAGAACGTTCGGGTGTATAAACTTAGGGCTACCTCGCCGCAGCGAGCATTAGCCCTGGTGGTGTTTGTAATCCTCTGCGTCGCCAATGCGGTGATTCACAACATTCTTCGTTTACGGCTATTCTTTCGCCGACGCAACACCTGTTGCCTGAGCAAGCTCGATATTCATCTTGCGAAAATGCTGTAGCGGAGTGGACAGATCTGCGGTTTTCGTCCTCTCTCAAGGAAGCACCTCTCTTTACAACTCCCTCACCGCCTCCTGAGTACAATTGGGGCAATGCGCAAACACCTGCTTGTGCTCTTCCTGCTTCTCCCCGCCTGCTTCGGTATTGTGCGGGCCGAGAAAGTGCAGGACCTGCCCCAGCCCACGAACTACGTAAGCGATTTCGCCAATGTCCTCTCTCCACAGACCCAGGCATCCCTGAACGCTTTATGCCTGCAGGTCGACCGCCAGGCGCACGCGCAGATCGCGATCGTCACCATCAAATCGCTCGACGACGAACCCATCGAGGACTTCGCCACCGCTCTTGAAGACAAGTGGAAGGTAGGCAAAAAGGGAACCGACCGAGGCCTGCTGTTCCTCCTGGCCACGCAAGACCACAAGTACCGCTTTGAGGTCGGCTACGGTCTTGAGGGCATTCTCCCGGATGGCCGCGTAGGCGACATCGGTCGCCAGATGGCGCCATACCTACGCCAGAACGACTACGACTCGGCCGTCACCATGGCCGTGCAGCAGGTGGTGAGTGTCATCGCCGCTGACGCCGGGGTCACCATCTCGACCGGCCCGCGCCGCGTGGGCGGCTACGCAACCGCGCAGCAGCCGCGCCCGCTGAGCCTGGGCGAACTACTCGTACTCGGCGTCATCCTGCTCCTGGTCATCTTCTTCCTGGCGCGCTTTGGCGGGTCCGGACTGCTCGGCTTCCTGATCGGTATGTTCATGGGCGGCGGTGGTGGGGGCGGTTATCGTGGAGGAGGCGGCGGCTTCGGTGGCGGCGGTGATGGAGACGGAGGCGGCTTCGGTGGCTTTGGCGGAGGGAGTTCCGGCGGTGGTGGTGCCTCAGGAAATTGGTAGTGTGGGGCCCCTACAAGACATTTGCAAAACGACGAGCAGGATAAGGAGAACAATGGCATGAGACGTGGCCTTTGGGTAGGAATCGCAATCTTAGGCGTAATTGTCCTGGCGGTGCTGCTGGTCTTCGGCAGTTATGTGAGCGCAAAGAATCAGATGGTGACCAAGCGGGAGGCGGTCACAGCCTCCTGGGGTGAAGTCAACAATCAACTGCAGCGGCGTGCCGACCTGATCCCGAACCTGGTGGAGACGGTCAAGGGCTACGCAAAGCAGGAGACCACGGTATTCGGCGACATCGCCAATGCGCGGGCCGGCTTGCTCAACGCGCACGGCGATCCCAAGGCAACGATCCAGGCCAACGGAACGCTCGACTCAGCGCTGGGCCGGCTGCTGGTGTTGACGGAGAACTATCCTGACCTCAAGTCGAACGGAAACTTCCAGCGCCTATCGGACGAACTGGCCGGTACAGAAAACCGCATCAGCGTCTCGCGCCGGCGCTACAACCAGACCATCCAGGACTACAACACCTTCATCGGTCAATTCCCGAACAGCATTTGGGCCAGCATGGGCGGCTTCCAGCGCAACAACGACTACTTCCAGGCAAGCCCTGGCGCGCAGAACGCACCCAAGGTCAGCTTCTAACAACATCAGAAACCCCGGCGGCCGCAACGGCCGCCGGGGCCTTCTACCCCGACAACATCCGCACCGTAGTAAATCCCCAGTTCGGTGCCAAGCAGAACCAGCTACCCTCGGCGCAGCGTGCATCGCCCCGCCAATAAACCACGACCTCGATGGCCCCCGTCCTCCTCGCCCCTCAATTGTCACAGAAAACGCGTTATACGCGTTAAGCTCCCCTGGTAAGGGCGGGCATAGGTCTTCCTGTAGTATTGGATACGCTTTCGAAGGATTAAGTAGCGGATTTTCTGCGCGAAGCTTTGCGCAATACCCTTTGCCAATGCGCCAAGCTGATCGAGGCCGAGCCAAATCGATCGTGGTCTTGGTGCCCGACGTCGCAGAGGCATTGACACCGTGAAATGGGGAGAAACGCACCGCCATGTGCGGGAACACACCTTGCCGGGGGGAGACGCACCGCCGATACACCAACTTCGTCAATGCGCGTGGCCGATGGATGGGCCATGATTTCAGGAGTCGGTTGCGTTGGTCGACCATGAAGGCGAGTCGCACCTGAAGTCCGCGGTATCGTACGGCAGTCGGAATCCGGTTCGGTGCTAAGGAATCTACGGTGTACCTGGCCCGATACGCAACGAGCTGCCAGTAGGCGCGATCGACCAGGCGCGTCTCGGGAAGCGAAAAAGGCGGATCAGCGACCCGTCGGCGGGCGATTCAATGGCATCTGAAATCTGCGGGCGGTAGACTATCGCTGTGCGCCGTATGAACCCTGCCTAACAGATGCTTGTCACCACTCACGATGTAGTCCGCTTTGCCAGCAACGGCGCACTCCAGAACGCGGTCATCATCGGGATCATCCTTAATCACTTGAAGGACGATGCCTGGTGTCACGACCAGGGCGCAGCTTTCCAGCCGTGTCCGGATAAGGTTCGCATCTTTGCGCGATACCTCGAATTTACCGCACAGCTTTTCGTCGAGTTCATCGAGCAGGGGTGGGGGAGGCCACCAGTACGAACGACCGCAGGAAGGCGAGATCAAGAAAGGAACCCGGCAATCCACCAAACATCAGGGCTGAAATGAAGATGTTGGTGTCAGCGACGACGCGGAGCATCAGCGTTTGTCGCGCCGGAACTCATCGGACAGGCGTTCCACATCCGCTTCGCTCTTGATTCCCGATGCCTTGCCCTTAGCACGGGTCCGTTTGAGCAATGCGTCCCATTCCGCATCGCCGGTCATATATCGGCGTAGCGCCTCACGGAACAACTCGCTCATGGTGCGGTGTTCCCGCTGGGCAAACTCCTGTGCTTTTATCAGGAGATCCGGGGGAAGCGTGATCGAGACTGTCTTTGCGGTACGCATAACTGACACTGTAAAACATTGACAAGCAATGTCAAGCATTGCTTCAGATCTCGGGGTTGAACACAAGGAGGCAGGAAAATACTTGTTCATACCCCCTCTACAGACATTCGACACCTGAAAAGGCAGAAGAAACGCGATCCGTATTAGCCCGAGAAGACGCTCGCCGGTGTCACCGCAGGCACGGGAATCACGGTGATGGCGACGAACGTACTGAGCTGGCTGTGGGGAAGCTCGATACAGCCGCTTTCAACCTCTCAATCGTCATGCGTATCCGCACCCTAGAGACTCATAGCCCCAACCGCGGTCATATTACAAAACTCGCGTGGAGCGCCCATCGAAAGCCGCGCGGGCGTCCTGAAACCGATGTACGCTCTTTGCGACCCATAGCCAAAGTGGTGCGACATTGTCGAGCATCTCGGCGCCGAGCGGTGTAACCGCATATTCGACGCGGGGAGGTACTTCGGCGAAGACCTCGCGGGTGATGAGGCCATCGCGTTCGAGGCCGCGAAGCGTCTTGGTCAGGGATTTCTGGCTAATGCCGGCGACGTTCTCCATGATGCGTGAAAAACGCATCGGGCGTCGGTATTCAGCGATAACGCTCATCGTCCAGAGAGACCACTTGTCAGCAATGCACGCGACCATCTCACGCGTGAGTGAATCCTCGTCGTCCGTAAGGGTCTCGCAAAATTCCTTGATATGTTCCCAGCTAAATTGCGGCTTTGGGCTGATTTTCTTCAATAGTTACCTCATGGTTAGTACGGGCACAAAAGGTGCCTTATTGCGAAAGTATACCGGCCGCTCGATACTGAAACCGACGAAGAGGAAGCCGGACCATGAGCAAACACGTTGACATCTCACCTCAGGAAGCCGCGGACCGACTTGCTATCCGGGAATTGGTCGAGGCGTACGCGCATTGCGCGGACCGTCGCGATGCGCAAGGCCAGATGTCTCTCTTTACGGTGGACACGCATTTCGTGGTGTATATGAATGCGAAGGACTCGACACCCTCGCAGGAACTGCACTCGCGCGAGGAACTCGCTCCCGTCTTCGCGGACCTGAACAAATACGATGCGACGATGCACTTCGTTGGGCAGAGCACCATCTTCACGCTGACGGGCGATCGAGCCACCGGGGAGGCTTACTGCATAGCGCACCATCTCACGGTGGAGGGTGAAAAGCGACGCCTGATGGTGGCCTACCTCCGCTACCATGACACCTTTGTGAAGGCTGGCGGCGCGTGGTTGTTTGCGGAGCGCCTGCTCTACGTTGACTGGATTGAGGAGCGTGCGCTGTGACGAACACTCCGGCGGCGGGTCACATGCGGCTCGTCATCGTGGGCGCGACGGGCATGGTCGGCGGCTACGCTCTTCGCCATGCACTGGACCTCCCCGCTGTGGAACGCGTGACATCGATCAGCCGCAGGAAGACTGGTATATCGCACCCTAAGCTCGATGAGGTCCTGCATCAGGACTTTAGCGACTGCTCCGAACTCGCACAGACGCTGGCAGGTCAGGACGCAGCGGTCTTTTGCCTGGGCACGTATACCGGAACGGTGCCAGACGCCGAAATGCGAACGATCACCGTCGACTACACGGTCGAGTTCGCGCGAGTTTTTCGCCGCAGCAGCCCTGACGCATCGTTCTCGTTCTTGAGCGGGAGCGGCGCTGATCCTACGGGACGAAGTCGCATGGCGTTTGCGCGTTACAAGGGTGAGGCCGAGAAGGCACTCCTCGAATCGGGGTTTCCTCGGCTCTACATCTTCAGGCCAGCCTACATCTATCCTGTGGAACCACGGAAGGAACCGAATTTCAGCTACCGCTTGCTGCGGTCGGTGTACCCCGTGTTTCAGCTCCTGTTCCCCAACCAGGTGATTCGTGCCGATGACCTGGCTAAGTCAATGGTGGATATAGCCATCCGTACAGGTGCGAGAACGGAACACGTAATTCTGGAGAACCGCGACATCCGGGCGATGGTCGGTCCAGGTGCCCCATGAACTTCGAGAAAAGGATGTGTTTAGAGCATTTTCACTTCTACTCTGCACTGGAAAGTCGAGCGAGGTGCGGCTTTTCTTCCACCCCAGCAAGCCCGCTTGCTGGGGACCCCGGTTCTTGAGGAAAAGCCGCGATGGGAGTGGTTGCTCTGTAAACACCAGAAGTGAAACTGCTGTAGTGCCGAAGATCGCAAACAATCTTCAATCGTTTCAAGAACGACTCTGCAACTGGATCGGCGGCCATTTTACGGAGCCGTAAGAGCAGAAGACACAACAATCTCCGGCTTTGGGCCGCAACACAGTGTGGCATTGAACACACTCATGGAAAAAGCGGCACGAGTCGAGGGGCATTTCCTCCAATGTCGCATGGCCACATCGCGGACAAGTCAGGGTTGATTCCATGATCGCAGTCGCCGTCGTCATTACTTCTGGCCCTCCACCATGCAGGGTCGAGGCAAAGCCAGCACTCGTAGCGGCTTTCACCAGCGCAGATGGATTTGTTTTGTCCGCGTCGTACTTCACTGTTGCAGTCTTATGGTCGTAGTCCACCGTTGCCTCAATAACTCCCGGCACCTTCTCAAGCGCCTTGTGAATGGTGATCGAGCACATTGGTCGAAATGAATCGACAGGATACCTATTTCCCTCAAGGGCGCTCATTTTCTGACAATACCTATGCTGTCGCCGCATTACCCCCCTGGCTCTAGCATTCCCGTCTTGTTCACACATCTGCCTGCAAAGTCTGGTTTTCAAGCGAATCGGAAAGAGATACTTCTCCGACATGCCGACTGGGTGTCGCGGTGAAGGGCATAGCATCGCGTTCCATGCGGGCCCTTGGTCGGGCCTGCATGGAACAACATGTTTTTGTGGGTTGAGATTCCAGGCTATTGCGAGTAAAGCCAACTAGCGAGTGGACTGAAGATCCAATCCAAGGCTCGTAGATAGAAGGCGAACAGGAAAACGAAGACAATGACCACTACGGTCGTCGCGCGAACCTCTTTCCAGGAAGGTCGACTGACCAGCCTCATTTCCTGTTTCACGTTTCGCAAAAAGCCGATGGTTTTAGGGAAAAAATCGGCCTTCCTCTGTGTCGCGTTTTCAGGCACTTCTTCTCCGCCGTGTTCAGACAAGAGACACGCTTCCTTCCCGGGCTCTGCCCAGTTTGTTTGCGCTGAGGGGCAAGCCAAGTTGCGCTGCGGCTTACCGAATATCTCTAAAGGAGTGAAGCAGGTGGCGCTCTGGTGGGAGGAGCGGGGGCATCGGGCCTAGGCGGAAAGAACGTGTCTTCTGTCTGGGACCAGCCACCGGTGCAAGCGATCAGGACGAGAAGAAGAAAGAACACCGGAAGATCGAGGGTTAAGTGGTAGAGACCAGCCCCGTCTGAGGATGCGAGTGTGACGGAGAACAACAGCAGAAAGGCAATCGTGGCTGCGACAGCGAACACCAACAGCGAGCGACGTAGCGAATTGTGCTGTGTTCTCGCCATCCGTGCCGATTTTACAGGAGCGACAAAGATCTAGCCTGAAGGCCTTCCCGAAAAGTCGCATTTTCGGTAAGTTCCCAGACGGGTGGGATCGGCCTGGTCGAAATGCGTCGACAGGATACCTATTTCCCTTAAGGGCGCTCGTTTTCTGACAATACCTATGCTGTCGTCGCATTACCCCCCAAGAAAGGTCGCACTTCGCCGCACCCTCCTGTGCAGAGTAGAAGTGAAAATGCTCTAAAACCATGGAGGACCCCCGTCCTTGGTAGTCATATCACTAGTCTCCAATTGCGATTACAGCGTGCCCACCACCTACTGTGCTTCGCCGTTGCCGTAGAACCAATTCTCTTTGGACACTCCCACCAGGTTAATGAACACATCAGCCCGCTCCGGTTCCAATCGCTGGATTCGGTGATTCGCTGTGGTGAACAAGCATGGTGCGGGACTTCGGTCTCAGGCGGCGATATAGCAGTTTCACAGTAGGTGTACACCGAAGCGAAGGACCTTTACGTGGTTTTCCCCCGAAGAAAACCACACCTCGCGATCTCGGTGGTGCATAGCAACTGGGAAACTGCGATATAGCAGTTTCACAGTAGGTGTACACCGAAGCGAAGGACCTTTACGTGGTTTTCCCCCGAAGAAAACCACACCTCGCGATCTCGGTGGTGCATAGCGACTGGGAAACTGCCTTAGACTTGTGCCTGACGGCGAAAGATGGGGCGGATCATGGTTGCGGGGCGAGTGATGGCTTTGGATGTGGGTAAGGTGCGGATAGGTGTCGCTCTTTCAGACCCGCTGGGCTATACCGCACAGCCATTGCTGACGCTGTGGCGCAAGAGCCGGGGCGAGGATCTGCGGAGTCTAATGCGGCTCTTGCGCAAACATGAGGTTAGGACAATCGTGGTGGGGAATCCGCTGCATCTGTCGGGCAAGGTGAGCGCCTGGGCGGCGAAGGTGCAGGCGTTTGCTGCGGAGTTGGGTACGCGTTCAGGATTGCCGATCGAGCTTTGGGATGAGCGGTTGAGTTCGGTAGCGGCCCACGAGATTCTGGATGAAGCGGGGCACGACCGGCGCGACCGCAAGCAGGTGATCGACCAGGTGGCGGCGGTTGTGATTTTGCGTGGCTGGATGGAAGCGAAAGAAGAGGCGGCTGCGCGCCCCGACAGGGACGTTTGATACACCGCCGTCCATCCTTCTACTAAAGGAGGCCGGAGTCTGGGGTTACTTCGTCTGTCCCCGATCTCCGTCCCCGATCTCCTCGAAACTCCCCGAAACTCCTGTCCCGAAACTCCCTGTCCCGAAACTCCCGAACTCCGAACTCCGAAACTCTCCTAAACTCTCGAAACTCTCAGAACGCTGAGCCCCAAGACGCACTCTCAGGGGCGAAGAGCCTCTTCCGCTACGCTCCAGAGGCCATTCACCCCTGAATACCTCAACACCTTCTCCCCCTTCAACTGGCCTACTTTTGCTCCGCCACACTGGCCTAGTTTTACTCCGGCCTTGACAAACCGCAGAGTCAAAATTAGCCTAGCGCGAGCGCGGGAGAAACGCTCGTCTTGCCTGTTAGGCAAGCAGGATTTCCCATGTTTTGGGGATGCCATCAGATGATTAATGGCCATACATTCACCATGCTGCATCTAGCGACAATCGAGCCGAGCGGCTTGGGGAAAAAGAAGGTTCGATCATGGCAGGAGCTTTTAAGTCTCGCTTTGCGCACATGCTTGCGAAGGAACGCAACTGGGTATCCGCGCAGAATCCAGAAAGAGCATTCGCTTACTCACAAAGGGAGCTTCCCAAGAACGGGAAACTCAAGATCTTCAGATCACTTTGCTTGCTGTTTATTTTCGGTTCATTGGCAGTTCTACCTTCGTTCGGGCTTACTAGTTCCAGTGTGCGACAAAAGGTGGCTAAGCCACGCACCTCGGCAGCATCCTTCCAGGTGACGCTCGATCCGGCTACAGTTAACTTTCCCACCCGGCCCGTTGGTGCAGCCAGCTTACCTGTGACTATAGCGCTGAGCAACTACACTTCAAGTTCAGATACTCTAGTCATTACTTCGATTGTGACTTCCGGAGACTTCTCTCAAACTAACACCTGTGGCACAGGCGTGCCTGGCGGTGGTCAGTGCTACATCTTCGTAACCTTCACACCAATCGCGCTGGGTAGCCGAAGCGGAACGCTCACGGTCACGGACAACGCCGCCAACTCGCCAGAGACGGTGGCGTTGACGGGCTTTGCCGCGCCGGCAGGGATCGGATCGAGTAGTGCGGTGGCCGCCTCATCTGGCCTCACCGGTGCTTATACGTTGACAGGCGCAGTGACCGGCACTCGTGGTGCGGGCTCACCGACAGGAACGGTCTCGTTCCTTGACACCACGAATAACGGCATATCGCTGGGACAAGCCGCGCTTGGCCTCGGCACAGCAGGTCTGAGCCTCGCAAATGGGCCTTCGCACCTTACGGGAACCGAACCTACGCAAGAAGCAGTCGCGGACTTCAATGGTGACGGTAAGCTCGATCTGGCGGTTAACTTCTGTACAAATCCGGATTGCCTTTTTCCAATGGTTTCGGTATTTCTGGGCAACGGCGACGGGACGTTTACTCAATCCGCTAGCTTTGCTGGCCACTACGACCTGATCATCGGTGACTTCAATGGCGACGGCAAGCCAGATATTGCCGTTGGCCTGTCAGGAATCAGCTATTTGGTGGAATTCGGTAATGGGGACGGAACTTTCACTGCGCAGTCGGTTTCATTGACACCGTTCGACCCTTATCTATCTTGTTTTGCGTCAGCAGACTTCAACGGGGACGGCAACGCTGACCTGGTCTGCGTCGGTTCGAATAACACTGCTACGGTTATTCTATTGGGCCAGAAGAACGGCTCCTTTGTTAGCGCAGCGGGGAACCCGTTCTCCGGAGGAGTCACCTATGGTGTGGTGGTTGGGGATTTTAACGGGGACGGTAAGCCAGATTTTGCCGTTTTGGACAGTCCCTTAGCACTTGATCTTTCAGTAGAAGTGTCGCTGGGTAATGGAGACGGGACCTTTCAGTCGCCGGTGAGCACGCACATCGGCAGCCAGTTGACCCCTCACGGGCGTGATGGGGTTGTAGGAGATATTAACGGTGATGGCAAGAGTGATTTGGCAATTGAAGGTAGTGTGACCAAAGGGGCCGCAGTTTCGGATGGTTTCATGGCGCTGCTTTCAAAGGGAGATGGATCGTTCACCCTTGGGCCCGCGATCCCTATTGCTCCCTCCCCCACGTTCAACGGTCAAACCGGCCATTCCAGTAGTGGAGGTATAGCTGTCAAGGACGTTAATGGCGATGGAAAAGCCGATGTGGCGGTGCTTAATGATGACGTCGCGCAGGTATTGCTGAGTAATGGCGATGGAACCTTCACTGTGGCGGAGGCTGCTGATTCAGGTGCGGAGACAGATCCCGTTTGGGAAGCGGTCGTTTTCGGCGACTTGAATGGCGATGGATTACCGGACCTTGTCGGCATGAACTCCGATGCGGGGGATGTCACCGTGTATTTCACCGAACACACTGAAACTGCAGTTGCGACGCTGGCTAATGTGACGGTTCCGGGCACAGGCTCGCACAGCTTAACTGCCGTATATGCGGGAGACACCAACTTTAGCGCGAGTACATCGAGCGCAATCGCACTGATTGCTTCTCCGGTCGTTTCGAAACTGTCGCTTACCTCGAGTGCTGCCAGCCCCTCTGCGGGCACACAGCTAACACTGACGGCAACAATCACCCCATATTCCTTTGATTCCCTGGTGACAAATAACGAGAAAGTTACTTTCTCCAACAATGGCACAAGTATCGGCACCGGAAACCTTTCCTCCGGAGTCGCCACGCTCAACATCGCATCGCTGCCGGTTGGAACCGACAACGTTACCGCTGCCTACGGCGGCGACAGCAACTTCGCCCCCGCCACATCGAACGCAGTCTCCGTGATCGTGGCCGTGGGTGGCCCCTCGATTGCGCTCTCCTCAGGTTCCAGCGCATTGACGATCGCATCTCAAGGGGGTTCCACCACGACTCCCATCAAGCTATCAGTTGCCGATGGCTTTACGGGCACTGTTAGCCTCACCTGTGTTGTTACTTATCAGGGCCAGTCTTCACCGACAGATCCGCCGACCTGTTCTCTTGATCCGGCACAGGTGCAGATTGCTCAAGGCACGCCGAGTCCAAGCACGCTTACGGTATCTACCACGGCAACGACCGGGTCAGCCGCACATGATAATTATTTCAAATCAACGGGGTTGGTCTTCGCTGCCTTGTTGTTTGTGGGAGTTTTGCCCCGCCGACGCTTGCGCGGCGGAATGCTGTTAGTTTTCTTGGGGGTGACGGTGATAGGTGGAGTGCTTGGTTGCGGCGGTAGCCACTCCACACCAGGCACGACAACGGGGAACTACCAAGTAGTTGTCACCGCAACCAGCGGGAAGTCTGTTGCGTCGACCACTATAAGTCTCAACCTGCAATAAGAGGGCTCATTAAGAGTCGGCTTGGCGCTGCACCTCTCCGTTGGGATCCGCGGCACTGTTCAACTGCAATTCGACAAATCACCTCCCCTAATCGGGTTGCCCATAGAATGTCGGCTGATCCGCGCCGGATTGCTCTGAGATCTTTTCAGCGCTTTGGAAACGCGCTTTCGCTGCGCCGAAGCCACGTTCAACGGGCCACATACTTTAGCGGGATGTACGACGGATGGTCGGAGGTGCTGGATCACCCTTGAAGAGAATCTGGACCGGGGTAAACCCGGGGTGTTCACCTCGTTGGTAAGCCCGGGGACGTTCACCTCGTTTACCCAGCAGCGACGACAGACGGGAGGTTCACGGCTCTATGTAGAGCTTACCTAGAAGCACAGCGGTGAACGTCCCGTCTGTCATCTCAATTGGCATAATCCTGCCCGTCACAGACGATGCGATCGCGAATCTGGGTGTCACCGTCTTTGTCGTCGCTGGTCGTGTGGGTGTCAGAAGAGATGGCAACTATCTGTTGGGCATAAGCGCCGCTTCCCAAAAAGCACAACAAACCCAAGGCAAGCAAATGACCTTTCATAGTAGGCTTTCCTCGAAAATTGGAGTTACTGGCCTGAGCCTGCCAGCAAAGCAGATTGTAGACCGAACGATATATCGAGGAAAGATACTTTGATGACGCGGGACAGACGAGATGACGCGGGACAGACGAAGTAACCACCAAATGCCATATCGCATTCGATGGGGGTTATTTCGTCTGTCACACATCTCTGTCACACATCTCTGTCACACATCTCTTGTCACACATCTCTGGGATGAGCGGTTGAGTTCGGTAGCGGCCCACGAGATGCTGGATGAATCGGGGCACGACAAGCGCGACCGCAAGCAGGTGATCGACCAGGTGGCGGCGGTTGTGATTTTGCGTGGCTGGATGGAAGCGAAAGAAGAGGCGGCTGCGCGCCCCGACAGGGACGTTTGATACACCACCGTCCATCCTTCTACTAAAGGAGGCCGGAGTCCGGGGTCACTTCGGCTGTCCCCGATCTCCATGATTTCCAGTAAGCTCTTCAACTTTGGCTTGCCATCTTGGGTTGCGGGGATCATGCTGCAAGAGATCCTGATAGATCCGAGCTGCATCTGTCGGCCTGCCCTGAGCCTCATAGATCTGCGCTAGATCTTCCATGGTTTGCATCCAGAGTGTTGGAAAATCATTCTCGCTGTAGATCTGCAAAGCGTTCTGATAGGCGTCCGCCGACTGTCGAAAATACGTCAAGGCCTTTTCACCTTGGCTCCCCTGTGCGAGGTAGCCAAGCGAATCCGCCAAACCCCTTTGCGTCTCAGCCCAGCGCTCAGGCAGCTGGTCGCGAGTAAAAATCTCCAGAGCATCGCGGTAGGAAGTTGAGCACTCCCCGAAATAGGTTAGGGCCTCTCCGGCGCTGCTCCGCAGCCCGAGCGCGCAAAGCACGTCGCCCGAATTGGCCAGAGTCATCGCCCAATTCTGTGGGAGATGTTCGCGTGTATATACCTTTTGTGCATGTTGGTAGGAATCCATCGCCTGATGCAGGTCACAAATGGCTTGGTCCTGCTTGTCCAGTTCCGCGCGTAAGCGGAACACATTTCCTAAGTCGAGCTGCGTCGACGCCCAATCCTCAGGTTGTCCTTCAAAACTCCTGACCAGTAAGGCGCTGCGGTATGCATCCACTGCCTGGTTTAGCAACAAAGGTGCTTCGTTTGCTGGGACTTCCAAGGAGCGTTCTCGAAGTGCGTTCCCAAGATTCGTTTGGCTCGCTGCCCATTTTTGGGGCAGCTGCTCGCGGGTCCTGACCTCCAATGCGTTACGAAGAGCTGCTTCTGATTCTCCCAAATAGACCCTACCGAGCTTCCCGCCGGTCCGTTTAGCGAGATAGAGAAGTATGACACCGAATTGTTCTGAGTTTTTGCCCAGAACTTTGGGATTGATCACGGGTATAAATCCCGAGGGTGTTTTGGTACGCATCCTCGGATTTCTTGAGGTAGGAGGAAGTATGCATCCTAACTCGAGCTCGCCAGATCGCTAAACAAAACTCCTAGAGCATTCTGAACCTCTGCCCAGTACTGCGGGAATTGAGCACGGGTATAGACCTCAAGAGCGGAGCCGTATGCTTTTTCGCCGATTTAGAGCGCCGTCGATGGGACTGCTGTGAACGGGAGATTAAATTAGCCTCTGAGGTCGAAAACGGAGCTGAAGGTCAGCCACCGGACTGCGTTGGTTCCGCCGGGATTGAGCGATAGCCTTGCCGTATGCTTCGGAAGCACCCTTAAAGATAGAGGCCGCGAAACGCCGGGTCTCCAGCCAACGTGTAGTCGTGAATAATATGATCAAGCTCTTCGTTTCCTGCTTCTTTAGATCGACCGAGGTTGGCCTCCCCCTCCTGGGCAGCGATTAGCGCTCGGTCATGAGCTTCAAGGAAATGTGCGTCGCAAAGGCGGCGAGATGAGGTTGATATGGCTGGAGCTATCTTTCTCGATTGCCGTTGCCGACTGCGTGATCTCCTTTTTCGTCTTATCCGGATCAAGACGATCTTTCACACCAATCGCGAAGGTAGCTATCCAGGTCGGGAGCATCACCCTTCTCCGACTGAGTAATCTTATGCACGGATTCTCGTTGGCCGTGTTCGATCAGGGCGCGGAGCTGAGCGTCGGAATAAAATTTAGGCGATTTTTTGGGCAAGAATTGAGTAAGAACTCGATCGCGCTTCAACTGCGCCGGAATGCGGACCTTCCTCCCGGAGGCCCCAAGATGGCGTATCCGGGTAGGTAACGGTAACCGTGATCTCATTGCCAGCGCGGAGCATGTCGGGAGAAAAAGGCGAAAAAAGCCGTCGCTGTCACTGACGTCGTGACGACCGGAATCGTCGAGGACTACCTTAGCGTTGGCGACAGGCACCGGCGACGGCTGATCGCCCGGTACGGCCGGCCCAAGAATTGACGCTGCGCTTGGGCACCCGCGCGGACGCCAGGATGCTTGCAAGCAGAATGGCAACGGGCAGGCGCATTTACGGATCCTTTTGGAGCATAGGCTTCACATTGTGTCTTCCAGAGTTGGATTTACGCGAGCGGTTTGAAAGCCTTGTTTCTGGGCGACGAGGTCTTCGCCGTCTTGGTTTGCCGCAGGAACGTTCAGTTCAAACCTCCACTTCTGATTTGTCGAGGATTAAAACGAGACTAGGTAGGACCACGCGCACTCCCGCCAACAGGCTTCCAGTTTCATCTAGAAAATCGTACCAACGAGCTTGTACCGGTGGCTCATCTTCGTTTTCGTCTGAACAGAAGCTGGGCTTCTCGAGCGTTGACTCTAGTATCCTCGCTCGGGCCCACTTGTAGATGTCATCGTCGGTAGAAGCCGGTTTAACAATGGTTATGTGGTTGTAGTCGAAGGCGATCGGCGACAGATCAGATGCTGCGGAAGAGTAGAGGGCAGGAACAATCTTTAGGGGATGCTACATCCCCGGTCTCGTACGCGACGTAATATTGCGGAAATGGGTGGTCGGGCGTTCTGGCCCTGCTCATGTTACCCCAGTCCTGGTCAATCGATTGGAGGTAAGCTTGAGAGTCGACCGCGTTCATATTCTTGAACTGCGGATTATCACTCAACCATGCAGCAAGCGACGCCACCGGTGCACCCGCTGCCGGCACCGCAATGAAGAGCACTGTGTGGACACGCTGTAGCTTGGGAGAGTCTCTCGGCGTATTAAGCAGGGATAGCATTCGCTTCGTCACCAAGCCGCCCATACTGTGGGTGATAAAGTCTATCTCCTGATATTTTGAGAAGAAATTTTCATCCTGCATTTGCTGACCCATTCGGTTGGCGATCTCGGTGATGTCTGAGGTATCGCCACCACAGGACGACTTATAGCCGTAGACGTACACGTCATAGTCTTTCATCGCAGGATCGTGGCTGACTAGGTCGGGCCAAGAAGTATGGGTTGCAGCGTTAGACCAAGTGTTGTCGACGTCCCCCAGAACGCCGTGCACAAAAATGATCACCTTCTTATTCCCCGCTGCCCTGACGAAACGAGAGTGGGGCGCACTCACGGAGGGGCAGACTTCTTTTCGCAGCAGCCATCCAACGCCCAATACAACAAAAATCAAACCCAAACCGATGATCATGCCGAAGAATGCACTTCGGCGACTGGGAGATGGAACCATTTTGACAGCCTCTCTGGGGAGTTACTTTTCGTCGCTCCTCCCCCATTTCCACTAGGCCGGCCCTATTTGCCTCCCCAGCGGACGGTACAACGCGACCTAATCGAGCCATAACACCAAACAATAGCAGGCGGTACTTCGTTCCGCCCCGCGCGTCCCGCGCTCCGCCGTGTTTCCATACAGGCGGTAATTCTGTGACACCTTACCAATTCACCTGGGGATGCGCGACAGACTAGATAGAACCCGTAATGAATGAGTACAGCGCCGTGAACCGCTCTTACCTGAATGCGGCGACCGAGGGGAAATCGGGACAGCCTGATCCGCGATGTCCACTCCACTCCACTCCTAACGTCCACAAGGCAAGGCTATCCACACCTCCACTATTCAGTCCGCAGCAATCTCGTGGCTTGTGGTGTGGGGATCGGTTTGCCCCACCACCACGGCGAGAGCAGATAGCAGACGGGCCCGCCGGCAGCGACGAGCAATCCGAATAGCAACGCCGGCATATGCGCTACCTGTTCGGACCGGGATGCGTAAGCGGCGTACACGAGCAGCGCCACCGGACAGACGCTAACCACCCACACGCCGACCATGCCACCGGGAATACGAAAGGGCTGCACCATCTCCGGTTGCTTGATGCGCAGCGCGATGAGCGCTGCAAACTTCGAGCACGAGGCTGGCGCCATACAAGATCAGATCGATGGAGATGAGCCGCTCGTAGGTGAATCCGAGCGCCAGTGCCCAGCCGAGGCCGCACAGCAGAATGGCTACCCAGGGGCTGCGCCGGCGGTTGCGCCGCGCCAGTGCGGAAGGCATCATGCGGTCCTCCGCCATCACTGCCGGCAGCCGGGTATAGGAGAGGGTGAGCGCATTGAACATGCCCACGCCGTTGATGATGCCGCCGATGACGACGGCGATCGCCAGCCATGGTCCGGCAAGCAGGCGCGCCGCATCGGTCCACGAGCCTGTTGTGAACTGATCTACCGGGATACCGGCCGCAGCGATGGCACTGAGCGGAGACGTAGGACAGCGCGACGATTCCGCAAGTCGCGAGCATCGCCAACGGATAATTGCGTCGCGGATTCTCCACCTCCTGCGCGACGGTCGAGACAGTAATACGGCGACATGATACCAATTCACCTTCAAAAGCGTTGATTCGCGGGAATAGGTATGCTGTCACCGCATTACCGCCGCATGGCACGTATTGGCGCGTACGGTGGTCGTTAGGCTTCCTCACCACGTTACGCAGCATGAGAATCCCACGATCCTTACATTCAAGAGGCCTGAGTGTATCGAGATAGAGAAAAGGTAACTGCTCCACGGGGATGCGCAGTCCATATTAGTATGGATGCGATGCGGCGCATGCTGAAGTTCAACGCAGCAGCCCTTCCGTGTGGACGGGCAAAGAGTGGCCCACGATTCGTAAGATTTAAGAGGGGGACGCGGATTCCTCATGTCTTTTCTCATCGCCGATCTTCGCTATGGCTTTCGTCAGCTTCGCCGCAACTTTGCCTTCGCCATGCTCGCCATTGGCGTTCTTGCGCTTGGCATCGGCATCAGCACCGCCATGTGCACTGTGCTTCGCGGCGTTCTCTTCCGGCCTGTGCCGTTCTCGCATCCCCGCTCTCTGGTCACGGTCGTTGAACCGCGCGGACCCGTGCCCGGGTTCTGGGATGTGGATCCGCAGGATTTCCGCGCCTGGCTGCCGGTCCAGCATGCCTTCCAGCAGCTGTCCTGGCGATGTGGAACGGTTGGCGCTCTCCAAGCTCCGGGCGGCACGCAGACGGTCGATCGCGAAGCGGTCTCCGCCAATTTCTTTGCCACCATCGGCATCCGTCCGATGCTGGGACGCGACTTCACCGCAAACGATGAAAGGAGCGGACGAAGACCGTCATCCTCAGCTATCCCGTCTGGGACACCGCCTTTCACCAGGATCCCCGCATACTCGGCCGCAGCATCCGGCTGGACAAGGTGGAGTATCGGGTCATCGGTGTCCTGGCGCAGGGACCAGACTTTGCGGCCTGGAAATGGTGTTGCCGTCTACACCCCACCCGGCTGGCCTCCCGGGAATCAATCACTGAACGTGCTTGGCCGCCTGCGTCCCGGCGTCTCCATCGCACAAGCCCAGGCGGAGCTCTCCGCCATCCAGGGCCACGTTGCTCACGGCCGCACTGGTAACGAGAAAAATGGACAGCCGGCAGCCGATAACGTTCTCATCCAACGTTGGTGGGACACGGTTGTTGGCGATGTGCGTCCCGCGCTCCTGGCCTTTGCCGTCGCTGTTTTGCTGGTGTGGCTGGTCGCCTGTGCCAATGTCGCCAGCCTGCAGCTAACCCGCAACTCGGCGCGCGAGCGCGAACTCGCCGTTCGCAGTGCGCTCGGTGCCGGTCGTGGCCGCATAGTCCGCCAGCTCCTCACGGAATGTCTGTTGCTTTCCGCCTTCGCCAGCTTGCTCGGTGCCGCTCTCTCCGTTGGACTGTTGCGCATCTTCCAACGCACGATTTTGCGCAGTGTTGCATCGACCGGTGCGAGCGCCCTCCACATCGACTCCGCCGTCATTGCTGCCATTGTCGCGCTCACCTTTGCATCCACATTGCTCTTCGGACTGCTTCCCGCGTTCTCCGCCGCGCGTTCCAGCGCGCGGCAGGGACTGCAGGCGAAGGCCGGCGGTCCCACGCCGCGCCAGAGCCGTCTACGCGACATCCTCATTGGCGCCGAGCTCTCTGTCACGGTCCTTTTGCTCGTCGCCTCCGGCCTGCTGCTGCGTTCGCTGCAGGGTCTGCACCATGTGCCGCTCGGCTTCCGCACCGACAATATCTTCACCGCATCCATGTCTTTGGAGCCTGGGCGCTACGACCATCGCAGCATTGATGCCGCTCTCTTCGAGCCGTTGCTGGAGCGCCTGCGCCAGCTCCCCAGTGTCGACTCGGTAGCGATCAGCTCCACCACGCCGCTCAACAGTAGCTTCACCATGAACGGTATGTTCGACATCACCGGCCGCGAGGCCGCGCGCCCCGAGGACAAGCCGCAGGGTAATTTGCGCTTTGCCAGCCCGGACTTTTCCGCCACCTTCGGTATCGCCATGGAGCGCGGACGCTTCTTCCGCCAGGGCTTGGACACGCTCGACTCCCAGCCCGTCGTCGTGGTCAATCACGCCTTCGCCAGCCACTACCTGCGCGGTATGGACCCGCTCACCGCTCATCTCGCCATGGGCGACAAGGCCTCTTGGTCGTCGGTGCCGGTCGTGGGTGTGCTCGCCAATACGCATGACGACAGCGTTGGCGAGGAATCCTCTCCCGCCATCTATCTCGCCACCACGCAGCTCGGCCCCGACGCAGAATTCAACTCCGTCGCGACCCGCTTTGCGCAGCTCGCTGTCCGCACTCGCACGCCAATCGATCTCACCCAGCCGATCCAGCAGGTGCTGCATCAGGTCGCGCCGGAGATTCCTCTCGCCGACGTGCAGACTATGCAGCAGATTGTCGCCGACTCGCTTGGCTCGGAGACGCTCGCTGCGCGCCTTATCTCGTTCTTCGCCGCGGCCACTCTGGTCATCGCCGTGGTCGGCCTCTACGGCCTCATCGCTTACTCGGTTCGCCAGCGCACGCGCGAAATCGGAGTCCGCATGGCGCTGGGCGCGCAGCGCTCCCAGGTTGTCGCATTGTTTCTGCGTCGCGCCTTCACCCTCGTAGCCTCCGGGCTTGCCATCGGGCTCATCGCGTCACTCTTCACGGCCCGTTTGCTTGGCAGTTATCTTTATGGCATACAGGCACGCGACCCGCTCACGCTATTTGCCGTCAGTATCGTGCTTCTCCTCTGTGCGGGACTTGCGGCATGGTTGCCATCCCACCGCGCCGCCACCATTGAGCCTAGCGAGGCACTGCGCGCGGAGTAGCATCCCTCGCGCCTGCGGCGAAATCCGGCGAGATGATACCCATCTCCTGTCAAATCTAGTCACCCTCTCTCCGGTCAACAAGAGAGAATCCCTGACCGATTCGGCGGCCTGCACAAACGCTGTGGCCATCGATGGATTCCCCGCGAAGTGAAGATGGAAATAGCTTCCGAGCACGTTCCCCAGCAAACAGCCTTCCGCGTCGCTGAACCCCGAGAGCGAATAGCGGGCATGAAAGGGAGCAGAAGATTCGCTGTAACCAACAAATTATTGGAACCAGGTCGGTGACAAACAAGCAAGGCCGACCCCGAGGTTCCCACCATTCAGTCCGCAGCAATCTCTGTGGGTTGTGGTGTGGGGATCGGTCTGCCCCACCACCACCGCGAGAGCAGATAGCAGACGGGCCCGCCGGCAGCGACGAGCAATCCGAATAGCAACGCCGGCATATGCGCTACCTGTTCGGACCGGGATGCGTAAGCGGCGTACACGAGCAGCGCCACCGGACAGACGCTAACCACCCACACGCCGACCATGCCGCCGGGAATACGAAAGGGCCGCACCATCTCCGGTTGCTTGATGCGCAGCGCGATGAGCGCTGCAAACTCGAGCACGAGGCTGGCGCCATACAAGATCAGATCGATGGAGATGAGCCGCTCGTAGGTGAATCCGAGCGCCAGTGCCCAGCCGAGGCCGCACAGCAGAATGGCTACCCAGGGGCTGCGCCGGCGGTTGCGCCGCGCCAGTGCGGAAGGCATCATGCGGTCCTCCGCCATCACTACCGGCAGCCGGGTATAGGAGAGGGTGAGCGCATTGAACATGCCCACGCCGTTGATGATGCCGCCGATGACGACGGCGACCGCCAGCCATGGTCCGGCAAGCAGGCGCGCCGCATCGGTCCACGAGCCTGTTGTGAACTGATCTACCGGGATACCGGCCGCAGCGATGGCACTGAGCGGAAGAATGTAGGACAGCGCGACGATTCCGCAAGTCGCCAGCATCGCCAACGGATAATTGCGTCGCGGATTCTCCACCTCCTGCGCGACGGTCGAGGCGTTGTCCCAGCCCATGTAGTTCCACATCGCGACCAGCAGGGCCGTGGTGATGTTGCCGTAGTGATTGGCGCCGTGCGGCGCGGCCGATTGCGGATAGGAGACATGCTGAAGCAGGTGATGCCATCCAACCCAGTAGCCGCAGCCCACCAGCACGACGAAAGGAGCGAGCAGGGCAACGAAGAGTACGATCGCGCTCCGGCCTACAGTGCGTGCTCCCCCCAGGTTCCACAGGCAGCACAGGATCACAAAGGTCACCGCCCACAGAGTTGCGCGGTTGCCCGCGGTCCATGTGGGAAACAGCCGCCCAAGATAGAGGACGGACAGCGTGGGATAGATGGCCATGTCGAAGATGCTGGCGGCCAGCGAGAGCCACGCCTCCTGGTAACCCCAGAAGGGGCCGAAGGCTTGCCGCACCCAGACATAGAAGCCGCCCTCGGCGGGCATGGCGCTGGCCAGCTCGCCGATCATGAGGGTCGTGGGCAGACTCCACACGAAGGGAACGATGGCGAGGATTAGCAGCGCGCCGAAGTACCCCGCGCCTCCGAGTGTGTCCTCGATGCCATAGGGGCCACCGGAGACCATAAAGAACGTCGCGGCGATCAGAGAGAAAAGGCGCAGCCGTCCGCCTTTGTGCTGCGGGTCCGGTGGATGTGAGTCGGCCATCTCAGCAATATACTGGAGAACTCGAAACGCACCCCCTAACGTTCGCTGCGGGGGATACTCCGAAGGAGATAAGGGGACATAATACCTATCCCCGCTTCCGTCATTTGTCTCCCCGAGCCACCCTCTCCCCGGTCAACAAGAGAGAATCCCTGATCGATTCCGCGGCCTGCACAAACGCTGTGGCCATCGATGGATTCCCCGCGAAGTGAAGATGGAAATAGCTTCCGAGCACGTTCCCCAGCAAACAGCCTTCCGCGTCATTGAGCCCCGAGAGCGAATAGCGGGCATGAAAGGGAGCAGAAGATTCGCCGCTCGGCATGGCGCGCGAGTAGTGAAAGCTGTGCGTTCGCGCCATCGTGCCTTTCTCTGCCAAAAAGCAATCCTGCGCAAACTCCACCTCTACGTAGCCGAAGCGAACCAGCCTGTCAGTCATCTCGACGCGCAGCGGAAGCACGGACGCCATGGGAAACGCATCACCTTCACGCGTGCACAACTTCTCGGCCAGGTACATCATTCCCCCGCACTCCGCGTATATCGGCCTGCCGCTCGCGGCAAACGAGCGCAGCGAATCGATGAATCGGCTGTTACCGCTGAGCTGTTTCGCATAGAGCTCTGGATAGCCGCCGCCCAAATACAACCCGTCCAGGCCGGGCGGTAGTGCAGAGTCTGCCAGTGGACTGAAGGGAACGATCTTTGCCCCGGCCGCCTCGAGTAGATCGAGATTGTCCTGGTAATAGAAACAGAATGCCGGGTCGCGAGCGATGCCCAGGGAAATTCTGCTCTCCCTTTGCGACCCCGCATGCGGCGGCTGAGCGGAGGGAATCACCTCCGCGGTATTGAGCAATCGATCGAGGTCAAGATGCTTCTCTGCAAGCGCGGCAAAGGACCGCGTCTTTTCACCGGGAGAAGATTCCTCCTCTGCGCCGCGCAGGCCCAGGTGGCGCTCCGGAATGACCACGGCGTTTTCCCGCGGCAACCATCCCAACAGCGGAGTCTGCGAGCTCGAACGGATTGCGTCTGCGAGCAAACGAAAATGCGACTCTCCGGCAACCTGGTTCAGCACCAACCCCGCGAAGCGAAGCTGTGGATCGAAGCTTTCAAACCCGTGCACCACTGCGGCCATACTTCGTGCGCTCTTCGACGCATCCAGCACCAGGATCACGGGCAACGAAAGCAGCTTCGCGATCTCCGCAGCGCTCCCGTTCTCTCCTCCTCCGGAGACCCCGTCAAAGAGCCCCATCATGCCTTCCACAATGGCGATATCGGCCTTGGCCGAAGCACGGGCGAAGATCTCCTGATTCGCCTGCCGGCTGAGCATCCACGTGTCCAGATTTCTCGCCGGATGTCCTGACATCGCCGAGAGGTGTCCGGTATCGAGAAAATCCGGGCCGCACTTGTACGCCTGGACCCGCAACCCGCGTGCGCGAAAAGCAGCGCACAGCGCCAGGGACACTGTCGTTTTGCCCACTCCGCTCGCTGTTCCGCCGATCAGGAAAGCCTTCATTGCAGTGGAATCATCCTCTCCTGCCTATGGTACTGTTTGCTCATGACCACCGCTGCACGCATCGTGTCTTTCCTTCCCTCTGCAACGGAGATGGCGTGCGCTTTAGGTTTAGGCGATCAACTGGTCGGAATCACGCATGAATGTGACTATCCACCGTCGGTGACGTCAGAAGCCCGTGGTTGTGAGCAGCGCAATTTGCATGGCCACGATGACTCAGGCAGAGATCGACAGCCTTGTGAGTGAGCGGCTAAGAAACGGCCAGAGCCTCTACCAGGTAGATGAAAAGCTCTTGCAGGAGCTTGCGCCCGATTTGATTTTGACACAGGATCTGTGTCAAGTCTGCGCGCCATCAGGAAACGAAGTAACCCAGGCGCTGACCGCGCTGCCGAAGAAGCCGCAGATTCTGTGGCTGACGCCTAAGTCCCTCGATCAAATTGCAGATAATCTACGCGAGATAGGCGAGGCGACCGGCAGCCTTGAAAAAGCGGAGGAACTCATCGCTCACGGCCGCGCCATCCTCGACCGGATAGCAGAGCGGGCCCGCGCCGCTTCTTCACGGCCTCGCGTCTTCTGCATGGAGTGGCTGGACCCGGTTTACTGCAGCGGTCATTGGGTACCCGAAATGGTAAGAATTGCCGGCGGAGTGGACCATCTGGGGCACGAAGGTTCAGATTCTGTCCGCGTACCGTGGGACGAGGTTTTAGCCTGGAGGCCGGAGGTTCTGGTTATCATGCCCTGCGGCTTCCATCTCGATCAGGTCATCGAATTAGCTCCCAAGCTTTGTGCGATGCCAGGCTGGCGTGAACTTCCAGCGGTGCAGCAGGGAAGAGTGTACGCAGTGGACGCGAGCTCCTATTTCGCCCGTCCGGGACCGAGGGTAATCGAAGGAACGGAGCTGATGGCCCACATCCTCCACCCGGAGATCTTTCCCTGGACCGGCCCCGCAGACGCGTACCAGCGTTTATAGCAGTTTCACAGTAGGTGTACACCGAAGCGAAAGAACTTTACGTGGTTTTCCTGCGAAGAAAACCACACTTCGCGATCCCGGTGGTGTAGAGCAACTGGGAAACTGCCTTAGACCTGTCTCATCCCTGATTGTCCTGCTTGCCAAAGCACTCCCTTTCGCTCGCCGCCGTCACCGCGTTTGGTTGAGATGCTGATGATTAGTTTCCGCAGAGCTGCTTAAATTCCCCTTGTCCGAAATATGAATTCAACTTTATGATCCCGACGCACCATGGCTCAGGTGCTTTGCTCGGAACTTCGGCGATGAACGATTGCTCACGCCCGGTGTTGTGAGCAAGAGCGCTTCAGGGGAAATCCCGTCCGTCCCCGAAAACGGTCCGTCAGGATTTCAGATGAAAAAGCACCGGGGATAGGTATCATGTCCCCTTATCCTTCGAGTAGCCCGTTCCAAATTCTTTGCATTGTTGAATAGGGTGGTGAGATGATCTCGGAATGTTGCGACTCGAATTGATTTTATTACGCTGGAAGATCGAGTTTCGCCAATGGCGGTTCACTGGCTGGCAACGCGCTGCCGCATTTCTCTGTGTGATTGCATTCACTGTAGTGCACCCCTAAGCTGAGACACGCTCGAAGGCCATTAAATGGGGGACACCTCGGCTGGTTTTGGTTTCGTTTTATTCATAAGCAGTCGTCGAGCCGCGGGAGTGTGGGAATCCCGAGGGGATTTCCAAGGCCTGTGGGAGCGGTGGTAAACCTGCTTTTGGTTTTCCACCGCTTCCATCAGCGCCGTCCCTTCCGCGAGCCTCGCTGGCCTGCTCGAACTCTTCCGGTGTTAGATAGCGTAACGCGGAATGCAGCCTTTGCCGGTTGTAAACCTGTTCCAGGAACTCACCTATCCGAATGCGTGCATCTTCCAGATCACGGTAGTCAGTTCCGTAAACCTCCTCCTGTTTGAGTGTTCGCATAAACCGCTCCGCGCGTGCGTTGTCGTAGGGATTGCCGCGTCGGCTCATGCTGATCAGAATCTCACCCTGCTCCAGCAGCTGCGTGTAATGGCCCGACGCGTACTGCACGCCGCGATCCGAGTGATGGATCAGCTCCTCTGCTTTCCAATCGCGCCCGTTCAGCGCCATCTGCAAAGCCCGAATCGCCAGTTCAGCTTCCAACGTCCGCCCCAGATCCCAGCCGATCACCCGTCGTGAGTATGCATCCAGCACAACAGCCAGATAGACAAATTCACTGCGGAGGCGAATGAACGTAATGTCGGCCACCCACAACTGGTTGAGCTTGGTTAGTTTCACGCGCCGTGCCAGGTTTGGATAGATCGGCAAAGCATGCGCCGAATCGGTCGTAAACACATACTTTCTCCGTCGCAAACTAAGCAGGTTGTCTTCTCGCATCAAGCGCAGTACACGCTTGTGGTTGACGAGCTGCCCTTCACGTCGAAGTAGAGCGGTCAACATGCGGTAGCCCCGAAGACGATGATGGGCGACTGCTAACTCCTGCAAGCGAGCGCGCAGCAACAGGTCTGCCTGTTTTGGCGCAGTCTGTTGCAAGTAGCGGTAGAAGCCGGCACGACTTACTTCGGCCACCTGGCATTGCTGTTCCACGGTCAGTGCTACTCCTTCGAGCGAGAGCGAGACTTCGATCGAGCGATAGACTCCTTGCCGCCACCGCTGGTACGACTCGACGCTGCTCCCCCGACTTGCTCGAAGGCTCGTTTTAAAAAATCCACCTCCAGCTGCTTACGCCCGAGCAGCCGTTCCAGTTCAGCAATCCGCAACTCGGCTGCACTGGGTTTTGGCGGAGATACCGTCTGTGACTTGCTCCCCGGTGGTCGACCTCGGCGTCGCTCCAGCCCCGCCCTGCCGTCAGCCTCAAACTGGTGGCGCCACTGGTACAGGAACTTCCGGCGGATACCTAACTCCTCGGCCAAGCCGGTGATGCTCGTGGCCTGCGCCATCCGGCGCACCGCGTCCTGTTTAAAATCTGTGCTGTAGCTATTCGGCTTCTTCTTCTTCATCGGCCTGCTCCATTATGGCCGATAAATGTCCCCGATTTTCTTGCTGTAACCGTGTCTCAGTTTTGGGGTCCACTACATACTGGAGTGAACCCCTGAAGTGAGACACGGTAATAGGGGGACAGGCAGGTTAGTTGTTATAGGTTGGCGCCGACGACTGCGGTTGAAGCAGTAGCTGTCAGCGAGGCAAGTTCGAACTCGACCGGTGACAGGTAGTCGAGAGCAGAGTGGAGTCGATGGCGATTATAGACGTCGTGGAGGAACTCACCGATGGCTGATCTGGCATGGTCGATGTTGGCGGGTGGCCCATCCTTTCCTGGCCAATGAAGTGGGTGCCCCATCCTTCGCTTTTTCTAGCGAAGGGTGGGAGACCACAAACCTCAACCATCTGACTGGGTGTAAGCTTTTTCCGTCATGGTGAAGCTGGTCCGATACCAGCAGTGCGGCTGCTTTCACTTTCTCACTTTCAGTTGTTATCGTCGTCAGCCATTGTTTACCAACGCTTCGGCATACGGTGTCTTTGAGCGCGAGCTTGAAGCGGTGCGTGTCCGCTATGGTTTTGTGGTTGCTGGGTACGTGGTGATGCCGGAGCATGTGCATCTGCTGGTCGGAGAGCCGAGCAGGTCGTCGCTGTCGATTGCTATTCAGGTTTTAAAGCAGCAGACATCGCGCCGGCTGAAGCAACCTGAAGAGGTTGAGTTCTGGCAGCGCCGTTACTACGACTTCAACGTCTGGAGTGAAGAGAAGCGCGTCGAAAAACTGCGCTATATGCACCGCAACCCGGTGAATCGGGGGTTGGTTGAAAAGCCTGAAGACTGGCCTTGGTCCAGTTTCCGTCACTACGCGTTTAGCGAAGTGGGTGAGGTTGAGATCGAATCGCAATGGACGGCGTCCCGGCGAGAGAATCGACTACCAGAACATCTCCGTTACTCTGAAAAGGACGGTTGAGTTTGGTACTCTCCCACCCTTGGCGCGATGAAGCCGCGCCAAGGATGGGGCACCCTCGATGGTAGGAGAATGAAGATGGAAAAGATGGGTGGCCCACCCGCCTACCGGATTCAATCGAATTCCCACGGAACTCTGCTTACTGTACTAATTTCCGGATCGGCGATAATACAGACCTTTGGTTTCTGAACCCGACGGTCAAGAGTGAGCCCTTATGTGCGGTGCTTTCCAGTCTAGGTTAGCTCAACGAGGACTAGGCTTTGCAGACGAAGGCCTAGCTGGACTGTCTTGATTATGCGAACCTGAAGATGGCGCGGCAGGGAGATTTGACGGAGCGATTCCCGATTTCAAATCATATGCTTTGGCAATCTGCTCTGTGATGTCTACATTGCTGGCGGCGTACCAAACAACAGGCGCCGAGTCAGTGCCACGTTCAATAACGGCTGAATACCCGTGTTGCTGCGAATACTCCTGAAGGAGCGCATAAAGTTTTTGCGCTATCCGCTGGAACACCTGCTGAGATTCAGATTGTGAATCATTCTTGAAGTCTTCGGCCTCCCTCTGAAGCTGCTTATCCTTGCTATTTAAATCTTGAATTCTGGCATTTCTATCAGAATCACTCAGCTTGATGGCCCCATCGCTCAACTGCTTTTTCTCAGCTTCAATTGCATCGTTGAGCTTTTGAAGCTGTAATTCCCTAGGTCCAAATTTCGTCCGCAAAGCACCAAGATCCCGTTGTGCCTCTGTCGTCGCCAGAACCGCTTCATTGAAGCTGACGGTGACGATGGTTGGGGTTGCCTGCCCGGACGGTGCAGATCCTGGTGTTTGAGCAACTGTCATACTTGCCAAGCAGAGTACGCACAGGGTGAGCGTGATTTGTCCCGATCGCTTCATCGTAATGTCTTCCTTCTTGTTCGAAAGCGGTCCGATTTACCGAGATCGAGTCGGATTGCCGGCACTGTAAATGAAAAAGTCTGGGGCGTGCGTCTTTGACTTAAAATCTGATTGGTAGTCGAGGAACGAGAGAAAAGCCACGGTTGAGTTGTAGTGGAACACGCGCTGACCCGACTCCTTCTGGTCACTGATGTCCCACAGACTTGGCACGGATGTTCTAGGAGCAGAAGATTTTGGCGATAGAGCAGCCCCTAAGGTGAAATTGCCAGCAGCAGCGACGCGAAAGCGATTAGGGATGCTGCTTAAAGCGCCGATAGTGGTGCCGTTCCCTGGAAATAATGCGGGGTTCAGGGCAAAAAGAGCTTTTCTATGTGCTCGGTTTCCTTCCGATGAATTGAATGTCAGAAGATGAGTTTGCATTTGAGTGGCGCGTGTTTTGAGTGGCCGTCTTTTGGCAGGCTGGCTCACAGCCAAATCCTCTTTTCTGTCTACGGTAGACGTTGCGCGCAAAATGGGCGCCCTGCCACTTGTTGTCGGAGGATTCACAGTGACCTTCGCCGCTGTTGAAGCGTTCTCGGATACGATTTTCCAGAACACGCTGAGAACAACGATCAAGGCAATAACAGAGGCTAGACGAAAGGCCATCGGATGAATGAACACTGAAGGCCGTCTACTTAAAGGCACGCCAGCATTAATGGCGCATATCGAGAATCGCTCCTGCATGCCTGCAGGTGTACTGAGCGCTTTGCTCTTTAGTGCACTTAACATAAAAAGTCGCCTGCTGGTTGCTTCCATCTCGGCTATGCGTCGAGTACAGGAAGAACAGCGAATAGCATGCTGTTCGAGCTCAAAGAGCTCCGTATCAACAAGCTGACCGGCAACAGCTAATGCCGCCAAAACCTCGTAATGTTTTTCATCGTGGATCATCGCAACCCTCCTTTCGGCTTAGGCGTAATTGGTTTTTGCTCGGAAAAGGTCTTACGAAGCTTTTCTAGGCCGCGATAAAGGTTATGACGTACGACACGTACGCTCTCCCCTGTGTGCACGGAGACTTCCTCAGCTGTTAAACCATCGCGGTAGATGAGCTCTAGGGTGCGTCTTTGCCGCGGCTGCAACGTCCTCAAAACTTGTTCGACCAGGATGCTGTTCTCAGCAGGGGAATATCCTCGCGCCCAGGCCGGCTGGTCGTTCTCATTTGTGACGTCGTCTACGAGAGCTTCGGTATCGAAGAACCTACGTGAGATCTGGTAGCGCCGGCTGTTAAAAGTTCGGTGATAGGCAAACATCAAAAGCCAGGTCTTAAATGCTCCCTTATCGGGATCGAATTGCTGAATGGACCGAAACACGTCCAAGAAAATCTGCTGCACAGCGTCTTCGGCTTCGGCATCGTTCCGTAAAATGCGCCGAGTAATGCCGAATAGAAGGGGACTATGTCTCTTGAACAAGACGGTCAACGCATCCGCGTTACCGCTCTGCAACTGTTCTGCCAGCTCCTCGTCCGAGGCAAATTTCTGGCGCAATAAACTAAGAAATGAGGTTTCGGACGTCGGAGGATCGAGGGGCAGGTCGCCAAAACCCACTTCTGAGTTGGGGACAAGAGAATCTAGATTCGCACCGATGGAACGCCAGGTCATTCTTGTACCCCACATAGACCGCTAGCCAGAAATTTCACCACCCTGCTGTGTATGCACCCAATATGCCGAATTTTCCCCATCCTTGATCAAAAATCGAATATTCGGTTCATTAGCGCTTCCGCTACCGCGCATTCAGAGCGAGCTTGACAGAGGCGGGACAGAGAGCGCCGGGATAAACCGGCACATTGTAGGGGATGAGAGAGCCCTAGTGCGCCGGTTAAACCGGCGAGGTGTAGTGAATGCAAGAGTCATACAGTGAAAGATTAGCGATCTACACTGGCCCCGAGTCATGCGGAGTTGTTCGCGATTGGGGGATTGGGGGGGGACACGATACCTATTCACACTAATCTGGGCGATGGATTCAATGCAGCCGCGGCATCAGGGGCAGCACTTACCGCCGACGACGCCACGGAACATCATTTTACCGGCAAAGAAAGAGATACAGAATCCGGTAACGACTACTTCGGGGCCAGGTACTACTCGAACGGCACGGGGAGATAAGGGGACATGATACATGGGAGATAAGGGGACATGATACATATCCCCGCTTCCGTCATTTGTGCTAATTTTCCGCATGGCACGATTGGCGCGTACGGCTGTGTAACCATCCGGGGTTCGTGGTCTCTCGCCTTCCGCACCACGTTACGCAGCGTGGGAATCGTCGGGAGGCGATCTTCTTCGAGGACGGTGACCAGGAGATCTATCGAGACTTGCTGGCTGAGCAGACGCGCAAAGCCGGGGTCGAGGTCTGGGCATACTGTCTCATGCCCAATCATATTCGCCTGATTCTCACTCCGATGCGAGCCGATGGTCTCGGACTGGCGGTCGGGGAAGCGCATCGGCGCGACACCCATTTCATCAATGCCCGAGGGCGATGGACGGGGCACCTTAAACTTATTGCCATAGCATACGGTCCGTGATCTCTCTCATTACCTCCTCCGTCAGGATTTCAGATGAAAAAGCACCGGGGATAGGCATCATGTCCCCTTATCCTCCCCCTTATCCTCCGGCAGCTCCGCTTGCGGCTGACATCTTGATTGCAAGCACCAGTGCAGCCGGATAACATCCGCCATCATGCGGTTCTGGATTTAGCATGAGAAAGACAGAAATCCGAGGTCATAGTGGAAGTTTCTCCGACAGCGATACGCACGATGCGTGGCATCCAGCAGTCGCTTCTGCTCCCGGCGCTAGTTCCGCGCCTGGCATCCCTCGAGCCCAAAGGCGTGGTGTACACCAAACGCTGGGTGGTAGAGCTGTTGCTCGATCTTGCCGGCTACACCGTCGGCGCTAATCTCGTCGATGCCGTTGCCGTCGAGCCAGCGGCCGGCGAAGGGGCGTTCCTGGCTCCAATGATTGAGCGGCTCGCGGATTCCTGCCGACGTCTCGGCCGGCCGATTTCAGACTGCCACCATTCGCTAATAGCCTACGAGCTCGATGACGGGAGCGCCGCGCGGGCGCGGATATTGGCTGTAGAGGTGCTCGCAAAGCACGGAGTCGCTGCATCTGCAGCCGAAAATCTTGCCAAGTCCTGGGTGCGCACCGGCGATTACCTCTTCGATTCGATGACTGTCGAGGCGGATTTCGTGATCGGCAACCCTCCCTATATCCGACTCGAGGAGATCCCTGAAGAGACCGCCCTCCTCTACCGTGAAGCCTACCCTACGATGTACGGCCGGGCGGACCTATATGTGGCATTCTTTGAGGCTGCGTTACGCCAGCTGAAGCAAGATGGCGCCTGCGCCTTCATCTGCGCCGACCGCTGGATGCGCAATCAGTATGGTGCCGAGCTGCGCGAGCTGGTCACCTCAGCTTTTGCGGTGGATGTCGTCATCGAGATGCACAATGCCGACGCTTTCCACGATGAAGTGGACGCTTATCCCGCCATCACCGTGATCCGTCGCCAGAAGCAGGGCCGCACGATTGTGGCAAGCGCCGGCCCGGAAGTGGACCGCCTTCCCTCGGGGACGCTGGCCGCGACATTGCTGAAGAGCGCAAATGGCACGACGCCGAAGATGCTAGGCGGATTGCGTGCTGCCCGCGTCGATAGCTGGTTCAAGGGCGGTGATCCCTGGCCCTGCCAGTCACCCGAGCAGTTGGCGCTGCTGCGCCGGCTAGAGGACAAATTCCCGCCGCTCGAAGCCAATGCGAAAGTAGGAATCGGAGTTGCGACCGGCAATGACAAGGTCTTCGTCACCAAAGATGTTCACCTGGTAGAACCGTCGCGCCTGCTGAAGCTCGCGATGGCCAAAGACATTAGCAGTGGCGCGATGCGGTGGTCCGGGCACTATCTGGTGGACCCGTGGAATAGCGCCGGCTTGGTGACTCTGGATAAATATCCGCGGCTGGATGCGTATTTCGAGAAGCATGGGGCGGCGCTGAAGAAACGTCATACGGCAATCAAGAGCGTGCATGCCTGGTATAAAACCATCGACCGCGTGAGCCATACGCTCACGGCAAAGCCCAAACTTTACATTGCCGACATCAAAAATATTCTCGATCCCGTGCTGGATAACGGCGAAACCTATCCGCACCATAACCTCTATTTCATCCAATCGGATGTGTGGGACCTCGAGGTGCTGGGCGGCCTGTTAATCTCCGCGATCGGCCAGTTCTTTGTCGCGTCCTATGGTGTTCGTATGCGCGGCGGCTATTTTCGATTTCAGGCGCAATATCTGCGTCGCATCCGTGTGCCCGATCCGAAGACGCTGACGAAGGCGCAGGCAGACAAGTTGGTCGAAGCCTTCCGTAACCGTGACCGATCCCTGGCAACACAGACAGCGCTTAAGATCTATGAGATCGACAGGCCGCCCAAAGAGCTGCTCGAACGCCTCCTTGAGGCCAAAGAAGCTGGATGCGTACTCGCCAGAGGCAAGCGGGCCAAACTCCACCAAGAAATCAAGGTCACTGCGCTCCGCATCGAACGACAATTGCAGAGCCGAACCGAATAGTTCGAGACGCTGCACGTGAAACTGCCTGCAAAGCTTCTCCACCTCAGCTTGGTGTGGGGCAATGAGTGCATTCACCATAGGTGGAACCCCTCTTGGAACGCCATCGAACCGCTTTCTACTTATTTTCGCAGAAGCCTCGCCCGTTCATGGGGTCCGCACACGGTGCGCGATCTCGGGACCGAAGCGGCTGAAGTGCTTCACGTTCCAGGTGTACAGAATCGCGGCTTTGGAGATCACTGCGGCATGTGCAAGGAGCGCATCGTAAATGCCTTCTCCCATGATGCCGCTTGCGGCCGAGGCCTGCAGCGCCCGAACGTACTGTTCTGCGGACAGCTCAACCATTGAGAAGCGTTCACGAATGTTTTCAAGAAAAAGCAAAGCCTCATCCGGGGTAGGGCGATTTTTTCCAGGCATCCCGGTGACAACCGCATAAACCTCCGCCAGGCTATGCGCCGCAACCACCGCACTTTTGGGGGTCTGTTCGACAAACAGCTTGAAGCTCGGTGCATGATGTTCGTGATCGGCATAAAAGGTGGCCACGAGCACGGACGTGTCGAAAAACACCTTCATTTCTCGGATCCACGTTGCTGCCTGATGCCCGCCAAGATCTTGTCCGTCTCCGCGGCAGATAACGGAACACCGGTTTTAAATAGCCACACCCCTTGCACTTTTCTCATAGGCGACGCGGAACGAATAGGCTGCAGCGTTACTTGCTCGCCCTCCGACTGCAGCTCCAGCGTATCGCCGGCTTCGAGTTGCAAGGCATCACGCAGGCTCTTGGGAATGAGGACACGCCCCGCGCTATCCAAGGTTACGGTCGTTCGCATGCACCTGAACATAAAATGGGAAAGCTGTATTGTCAAATCCCATTTAGTGGTCCCATTTTCGGGTCCAATTTCCCGCTGCCAATTTAAGTCCGGGCGCACCAAAGCAAAATGGCGAATGCCCGGTCTCCGCTGCGTTCGCGAAGAGGCACCCGCCATTTGTCTGTCTAGAGCGAAAAGGTTCTGTTTAAAGCATTTTCCCAGTTGCTATGCACCACCGGGATCGCGAGGTGTGGTTTTCTTCGCAGGAAAACCACGTAGAGTTCTTTCGCTTTGGTGTACACCTACTGTGAAAATACTCTAAGCGCGAGCAAACGATGCAATGGCGCTGGCTTCGTCGTCCTTGACGTCGAATACCGTGTAGAGCTTGGTGATCTGTAGCAGGTCGTGGACCTTCTTGGTCAGATTCAGCAGCTTCAGGTCGCCGCCCTGGTTCTTGACCGTGGTATATGCGCTCACCAGTTCTCCGATACCCGAGCTGTCGATGTATGTAACATCGCCCAGATTCAAGAGAATCTGCTTGGAGCCCTTAGAGAGGAGGTCGCGCACGGAGTCGCGCAGCACGACACTGCCTTCTCCGAGGGTGATGCGACCGCTGCAATCCACAATAGTGATCCCGTCTACCTGACGGGTCTTGATTTTCATGCTCACGAAAACTCCTCCTTAAATTGCGGAACGGGCAGTTCTTAGATGTTTGATGAGGGTAAGCTCGGTGCCGGGCTGCAATTGTCGAAAGTGTACCTCATCCATGAACGAGCGGATCATAAAGATACCTCGTCCTGAGCCTCGCAACAGATTTTCCGGCGCCAATGGATCGGGCACCGCCTCAGGATTCAAGCCCTTACCCTGGTCGGCGATGCGGATCACCAGATCGTTGGCCGTCGTCTCGAAGGAAGCGGTAATCTGCTTCTCTCGATCGTATGCATTGCCGTGCAGCACCGCATTCACAGCGGCTTCGCGGACAGCCATGGCCACACGGTAGATTTCCTCTTCTTCCAGCCCGGCCTTCCTGGCCATCTCTTCCGCGGTCTGTTCTACGCGGTTAACGCTATCGAGCGAGGACTCGAGTTTATAGGTAATCGCTTGTGATCCACCCAATTGGCTGTCCTCGTTTACTGCGCCGGGCCTTGTGACATAAGCCCATTTGCGCAAGTTTGCTTGGCCCGTGAGCTCATGTCAAGGCACAGGCATAAGGTTACAGCCTGCGCAATCTGACTAGATCAGTTCGTAACCCGCAAAGAAGTAACCAATTTCAAACGCTGCCGTGTCCTCAGCGTCAGACCCGTGGATCGCGTTCTCTTCGATCGACTCCGCGAACTTCTTGCGGATCGTGCCCGCGTCTGCGTTTGCCGGATTGGTCGCGCCCATCAGCTTACGCAGGTCGGCAATGGCGTTCTCTTTTTCGAGCACCATGGCAACAATCGAGCCGGAAGACATGAAGGTGACCAGCGAATCGAAGAAGGGCCGCTGCGCATGGACAGCGTAAAAGCCCTGGGCCTGCGACTTCGACAGGAACATTTTCTTGATGGCGACAAGCTTGAAGCCTGCTTTTTCGATCTCCGCGAGAATGGCGGCAGAAGAGCCCTTACGGACCGCGTCGGGCTTGATGATGCTGAACGTGCGTTGCATGAATTTTCCTGCTCCCCTGTTTCCTATTTCGGATTCCTACTTCAGATCCCTATTTCGGATCTTATTTCCCAATAACCCTGGCCAGCGTCTCGCCGATCGCGGCGGGCGATTGCACCACGTGGATGCCGGCTTCCGTCAGCGCCTTCATTTTGTCGGCCGCCGTACCTTGGCCGCCCGAGATGATCGCGCCTGCATGGCCCATGCGGCGGCCTGGAGGCGCCGTCTGCCCGGCGATAAAGCCAACCACAGGCTTCTTGACGTGCTCCTTGACGTAAGCAGCCGCCGCTTCTTCGGCCGTGCCGCCGATTTCGCCAATCAGGATGATCGATTCCGTTCCCGGATCCTCATTCAGCAGCTTAAGCGCGTCGACGTGCGTCGTCCCAATGATGGGGTCGCCGCCGATGCCGATGGCTGTCGACTGCCCGATGCCGCGCTGCGTGAGCTGATAGACCGCCTCATACGTCAGCGTGCCCGAGCGGGAAACGATGCCGACCGTGCCCTGCTTGTGGATGCGGCCCGGCATGATGCCAATCTTGGCCTTGCCTGGGGAAATCACGCCCGGGCAGTTGGGGCCGATCAGGCGCGACTTCGAATCCTTGAGGACGCTCCACACCTTGACCATGTCATTGGTGGGGATGCCTTCGGTGATGCAGATAATCAGCGGCAGTCCCGCGTCTTCCGCTTCGAGAATGGCGTCGGCCGCAAACGGCGGCGGCACAAAAATGACGGTGGCGTTTGCGCCTGTCTCCGAAACGGCCTTGGAAACGGTGTCGAATACCGGCCAGCCCTCATGCGTGGCGCCGCCCTTACCTGGCGTCACTCCGCCCACGACTTTGGTGCCATACTCGGCGCAGCCTTTGGCGTGGAAGGTGCCTTCCTTGCCGGTGATGCCCTGCACGATCAGCCGCGTATGTTCGTCCACTAACACTGACATAGATTGCTCCAGACTTTACGGGTTCAGGTCTACTTCTTTGCGGCTTTCTCTTTGGCTGCCGCGACCACCTTGGCCGCCGCGTCCTGCATGGTCTCGCCGATGATGAAGTTGAGGCCCGAGTTCTTCAGAATCTCGCGGCCCTGCTCCACATTGGTGCCTTCGAGGCGGAGCACCACGGGAACCTGCACATTGGTCTTCTTGGCCGCTTCGACCACGCCCTGGGCCAGGGTATCGACCCGCAGAATACCGCCGAAGATGTTGATGAAGACGGCCTGCACGTTCGGGTCAGAGAGCAGGATTTCGAAGGCATGCTCGATCTGCTGCTGGTTGGCGCCGCCGCCTACGTCGAGGAAGTTGGCAGGCGAGCCGCCGGCGTACTGAATGATGTCCATGGTCGCCATGGCCAGGCCGGCGCCGTTCACCATGCAGGCGATGTTGCCATCGAGCTTGATGTAGTTGAGCGCGTACTTCGAGGCTTCCACTTCCAAGGGATCTTCCTCGGCGGTGTCGCGCAGTTCCTTGAGATCTTTATGGCGGAAGATGGCGTTGTCGTCGAAGTTGATCTTGCAGTCGAGCGCCACCAGCCGGTCGTCGGTGGTGGTGATGAAGGGGTTGATCTCGAGCAGGGAAGCGTCGGTCTCGAGGAACACCTTATAAAGACCGGTCATGAACTTGACCGCATCGTTGATCTGCGTCGGCTTGAGGCCCAGCGCAAAGGCCAGTTTGCGGGCCTGGTAAGGCTGGAAACCGACTGCGGGATCGATATAGGCCTTGTAGATCGCGTCCGGATCTTTCGCGGCGACTTCTTCGATCTCCATGCCGCCCGCCTGGGAGGCCATGAAAACCAGCTTGGCCGTGGCGCGATCGAGCACGATGCCCAGGTACAGCTCGCGGGCGATCGGCGACATTTCTTCGATCAGCAGCCGCTGTACCTTCTGGCCCTGGGGCCCGGTCTGGTGGGTGATGAGCTGCATGCCGAGAATGTTCTTGGCATACTCCTCGGCATCGGCCAGGGTCTTGGCGACCTTGACGCCGCCGCCCTTGCCTCGTCCACCGGCGTGGATCTGTGCCTTGACGACGACACCTTTGGCGCCTCCGCTAAAGAGCCGCTTGGCCACGTCCAACGCTTCTTCCAGCGTGTTGGCCACTTCACCCTTGGGGACGGCAACGCCGTACTCCGCCAGGATGTCTTTTGCCTGATACTCGTGAATTTTCATCGTTTGATCTTCGGTTTCTGACGGATAGTGATGATCGGGCAGAACTTCCATACTAAAGGGAATGCCGGTTCAGGGCAAAGGGGTGATGCCATAGGGCTCGTTTTTTAAGGAGGGCTTTACAGGCTGCGGGAAAAGTCTTTGCAAGTGAGAAATCGCTCCCTTAGCGGCTAAAGCCGGATTCATTGCAATGGAGTTACGTACGGGCTAATGCTCGCTGCGGCGAGGTAGCCCGTACCCTTCAATGAATTGAGTTTTTCCGCAGACTGTTTAGCCCCTGCGGTACGTAGGATTTTTCCCGAAGGGCTTCCGCATGACGGGAGAGGTTAGGATGTTCCGAGGAAGGAATCGCCCGATGTCTCAGCTAGGCCCGCTGCTCAAGTATGTCGTCGAAGACCACGGCACCCTCACGCAGCAGCAGGGGTATACCGCGCTTCGGGAAATGCTCGAGGGCGAGGCAGGCGACATCGAAATCGCTGGGCTGCTGACCGCCATTGCGGTTCGAGGCGTCACCGTCGATGAACTGGCGGGCTTCGTTCAGGCCATGCGGGCCATGAGCCGCCCACTCCCTTTAAATGAAGAGGAGAGGGAGCAACTGGTCGACACCTGCGGTACCGGGGGGGACAGCCGGGGAACCTTCAATATTTCGACCGCTTCGGCACTGGTCGCCGCCGCCGCCGGAGTCAAGGTCGCCAAGCACGGCAACCGCGGCGTCACCTCAAAATGCGGTTCCGCCGATGTGCTGGAGGCGCTGGGCATTCCCGTCGACCTCGAGCCGGAACGAGCGGTCGAGTGCCTGCGCCAGACCGGATTCATGTTCCTGTATGCTCCGGCCCTGAACCCGGCGATGAAGCGGGTGCAGCCGGTGCGCCGGGGGCTTGGTTTTCGTACTGTCTTCAATTTGGCCGGCCCGCTTACCAATCCCGCGGGGGCCAGGTCGCAGGTCGTGGGCGTGTTCGCTCCCAACGCGGTCGGGCTGTTGGCCCAAACCCTGGCTCGGTTGGGTGTACGGCACGCCCTGGTCGTCCACGGGCAGGATGGCCTGGACGAGCTCACCTTGAATGGCAAGAGCGATGTGGCGGAAGTGCGCGATGGGGTCATTCGCAATTTCACCCTGGAGGCCGCGGAAGCCGGCCTGGCGGCCGCGCCGCTTGCCGCCCTGGCGGGCGGCGATGCCCGTGAGAATGCCCGGTTGATTCAGTCCATTCTGCAGGGCGAAAGCGGCCCGCGGCGCGATATAGTCTTGCTGAATGCCGCGGCAGCCCTGATCATTGGCGGCCGTGCCGCTGACTTTGCCGGCGGTGTGCGCTGTGCCGCTGACGCGATAGACTCAGGTGCCGGTCTGCGGCTGCTCGAACAGTTGCGAAACTTCGATCGCGCTGCCGTGGCTGATTCCGTGAAACAGAACGCTCCGTAAGAGAGGGTTTGCTCATGCCGATTCCTTTGCAACGCACAGCCGTCTTCTGCGCCGGATTGCTTGTCTCAGCCGGTGCTCTTCCGGCCACCGCTCTTCCGGTCTATGCCCAGCAAATTGTCGTCAGTAAAGAGAACCGGACCATCGCGGTGACGACCAGTGCTGAAGCCACTGCCGACGCCGATACGGTTACCGTCCAGATCGGCTTTCTGGTCTATGGGGCCGATCAGGCTTCCGCCTACGCACTGGGATCGAAGAATTCGAACGCCATTGCCGCCGCTTTGAAGGCGGCGGGCGTGCCTACGGACGCGATTCAGAGCGAGTCGCAGGGTATTTCCCCGGTGCAGCAATACGGCAATAACGACTTGACGCCGGCGGAGAAGGCTGCGCGCAAGTTCCAGGTGCAGCAAACTTGGAGCGTGAAGACCGCAGCCGCCAATGGCGCCAAGGTGCTGGATGTCGCGGTCAAGGCCGGCGCCAACCAGAGCGGGCAGATGTCCTGGAGCGTTGCCGACCAGGATGCCCTGCAGGCCAAGGCGGCCAAGCTGGCGCTGGAACGCGCCCGCCAGATTGCCCAGCAGATGGCCGGCGGCCTGAGCGCGACGCTGGGACCGCTGGTTTACGCCAGCAATGAGGCGCCGCAGGTGAGGCCGCAGCCGGCGCTCGATCGAGTCCAGATTTTTGCGGGCCCGCCCCAGGCTAAGGCCGTAGAGCCTCTCAGCATCAGCCCGCAAAAGGTCACCACTTCAGCCACGGTGTACGCCGTGTTCAGTATTCAGTAGCCCACGTCGTATGCTGGACGGAAGGACCTTCATCCATGGCGATATACGAGTACCGTGATTTAAAACCGTCGGCCGAGGCCGAAGATCTCTACCGGCGATGGCTCTGCCATCTCGACGAGGAATTTACCCGGCACAAGGAGCCGCGCCTGCGCAACGAGATCGTGCGCGATGCGCTCTATCAGATCTACCTGGGGCGCCCGCATGGGGGCAAGCTGAACACGTCGCTCGTCTCTGAGCTCTCGGGCAATGTGATGCAGGTATCGCTCGACCCCGCCAACGTGACCCTGGAGCCGGAGTACTACGGCGACGTGGACGCTGCGAGATACTGTGAACGCAAGCCGCTGATTTACTTCTGGCAGATGTTCGATCGTTCACCGCTGGGCTTGAACCACTGGCTGGGCTTTCGCTTTCGCAAAATGCTGGGCAAGCACATCTTCAAGCACATCGGTAAGAACGTGAAGATCTTTCACGGTGTCGAATTCACATTCGGCTACAACCTTACGATTGAAGATGACTGCATTATTCACAAGTACGTGATGCTCGACGACCGGGGCGAGCTCATCATCCGCAAGGGAACGTCTATCTCCGACTACGGCGCGATTTACTCCCACTGGCACAAGGCGGAGAACTACTACGACGTGGAGAACCGCACCACGGAGATCGGGCCCGGTACGCGCCTTACCTATCACTCTTCCGTCATGGCCGGCGTGAAGGTAGGCGAGGACGCCATGCTGGGAGCGCATGGGGTCGCCACCCATGACATTCCTCCGCACGCCATCTGGGGAGGCGTGCCTGCTCGGGAGATCAAGAAAAAAGGATAGGCGGGGTCCAGCACTTTGCCGCAGGAAGTGCTGGAACCCCACCCAAGCCAAAACCGGGCTTGCATGGGCCACCCGGCCTTGATTGCCGGTGGAGGCTTGCTGGTGGGACCTTGCTGGGGTTTCCGGCCGGCAACGAATTTGCCTCTGCGTCGTGCTTTCGGCGCGCCCTCACCGCACACATAGCAAAAGCACTTAGCCCGCGTTTGGCGTGCTACCATCAGGCTTCTGATGCAAACACCTGATATTGTCCTGGGGATATTCGAATTTGTCGTATTGCTGTTTGCGCTAAGCCTTCATGAGTCTGCGCACGGATGGATGGCTTCGCGATTAGGCGACCAGACGGCGCGCATGCTGGGACGCATCACGCTGAACCCCCTGAAGCACATCGATCCTATCGGAACCGTGATGCTGCCGCTGGTGGCCATGGTGAGCCACATTCCCCTGATCGGGTGGGCCAAGCCGACCCCGGTAAATTCCCGCAACTTCAAAAATTACAAACGCGACGACATTCTCACCACGCTTGCCGGGCCGGCCAGCAACATCATTGGGTCGGTCGTTTCTTTGATCGTGCTGATCGTCATCGCGAAGACATCGCTGGTTGGTCTGGCCTGCGTACGTTCGGTCGCGATGCGCGGCATGAGCGGGCCCGATCCGCAACTGATGGCCATCAGCCCGGTGGCGTATCCACTTGCATTGATCTTTTATTTCGGCATGCTGCTGAACCTGTTTCTGGCCGCATTCAACCTGCTGCCTCTGCCGCCGCTCGACGGCAGCCACATCTTCCGCCATCTGTTGCCCTACCGCTGGCTGCCGGTCTATGACCGCCTGGGAATCCTGAGCCTTTTTCTTATGCTCTTTTTCGGTGGCCGCGTCACCATGGCGATGATCAACCCGGTGCTGGTCTTCTTCCGCGTTTTGCTGCTCTCGCTTTAAAGTTTTCCGTACAATCGACCCAGTGAATGCAGATACGAACAAACTGAAACGCGTGCTGAGCGGCATGCGACCCACCGGCAAGCTCCACCTGGGCAACTACATGGGCGCCCTCTACAACTGGGTGCGCCTGCAGCACAATTACAATTGCTACTTTTTCGTGGCTGACTGGCACGCCCTCACCACGGACTATGCCGACACTTCGAACGTGCGGCAGAACACGGTGGAAGTGGCGCTCGATTGGCTGGCCGCCGGGCTTGATCCGCAGCGGTGCGTCATCTTCGTGCAGTCGCTCGTGCCGCAGCACGCGGAGTTGCACCTGCTGCTCTCTATGATCATGCCGCTGGGCTGGCTGGAGCGCGTGCCCACCTACAAAGAGCAACAGTTACAGATGGGCGATGTCGCCGCGGGGGGTAAGGATCTCACCACCTACGGCTTTCTTGGCTATCCCCTGCTGATGGCAACCGATATCCTGATCTACCAGGCGGACTTTGTGCCGGTAGGCCAGGACCAGGTGGCGCACGTGGAAGTTACGCGCGAAATAGCGAGGCGCTTCAATCATTTCTATCCAAGAGTGGGTGGGGGAGTAGGTGGGCGACCGGGCGAGGCTGCGATTTTGCCTGAGCCGCAGGTATTGTTGACGCCCTCGCCGAAGCTGCCGGGGACCGACGGGCGGAAGATGTCGAAGAGCTATGGCAATACCATCATGCTTACAGATCCCGAGCCGGTGGTACGGCAGAAGCTCAAGACCATGGTGACCGACCCGGCCCGCGTACGGCGCAGTGATCCGGGCGATCCCGACCTATGCCCGGTAGGCGATCTGCACAAGGTCTTCTCTTCGCCGGCCACGCTTGAAAAGGTCTATGCGGGGTGCCGGTCCGCCGGCATCGGTTGTATCGAATGCAAGGGATGGGCCGCGGACGCGATCGTAGCCGAGTTGCTGCCCATGCAGGAGCGGCGCAGAAAGTATGAAGAGCAGCCGCGCCTGGTGCATGACATTCTCCACCAGGGCTCAGCGCTCGCGCGGGCCAGGGCAGAAGAGACCATGGGGCAGGTAAGGGAAGCGATGCACCTGTTGCAACCGGAGTATGGAGAGCGCGCCCAATGAGTGAAGAACCAGTCCGCGAAGCACGCGTCGAAACCGAGAAGCAGGCGCAGAAGCGGGAAGCGGCGGAAAGCGCATCCCCTTACAGCATCACGGTCGGCCAGGTGTACGACGGCCCTCTCGACCTGCTGCTCGATCTGATCCGCAAGCAGGATATCGATATTTACGACATTCCTATCGGGCGCATCACGGCTCAATTTCTCGCTTACGTCGAAGGCCTGAAGCAGACCGAAGTGGATGCCGCGGCTGACTTTATCTACGTCGCCTCGCTGCTGATTCACATCAAGAGCCGCATGCTGTTGCCGCGCACGCCGGCGGATGGGGCAGACGGCGAGCAGGAAGATCCGCGGCGCGAACTGGTGGAGCGGCTGCTGGAGCACGAGCGGTTTAAGAATGCCGCACAGATGCTGTTACAAAAGCAGCAGATCGAAGCGGCCACGTGGACGAATCCGGCCATTCGCCAGTTCCGCAATGAAGCGGGATCGGAGCCCGAGATCGCGGCCGACACGGTTGACCTGGTGCGCGTATTTCGCGAGATTCTGGATCGTGCCCGGCAGAGGCCGGTCCTGAATGTGGACGAAGAGGCCGTGACCGTTGGCCAGATGCTCGATTATGTGAAGCGGCGCCTCATGATGGAAGATCGCCCCGTGTCGTTGAGCAGCCTGCTCAAAAATACCCGTTCTGAGCGGGCGCTCATCTGCATGTTCCTGGCAATGCTTGAGTTAGTGCGTTTGCAGGCTATTCTGCTTCGCCAGGAAGGCAACTTCCGCGAGGTTTATATCAAGAAGCACCCATCGTTTGAATCCATCCTGAACCAGGGCCTCCTGCAAGCTACCGACGACTGGCGCTAGGCGACTTCGCAGCCTCGCCGCAGCGAGCTAAGCTACCTGCTTTTACGTGGTTTTCTCTCAAAGAAAACCACACCTCGGCTCCTCTTACTAGGTCACAGTCATTCGAGAAAATGTTTAGGAAGACTCGCCTTCCAATCTGTCCAAATTTGCAAAACTTTAATATTTCTGGCGAAACAATTCATCACCCACACGAACCGACTTTGCTAACGTTCGGACACATTGGAGTGTGGCACGTGAGCGATTCACCAAATGCTGTTCTGACCCCGCCTGGGAGAAGTTCTGTCCTCGAACACAAACTGAATAGAAAAGCCGGCAAGCTGCCGATGGCTATCTTCGCCGTTGTTCTAGTCGGGGGCATCGGATGGGCTGCGTCGCAATTTCTGACCGACCTGTTCGCCAGTGGGCGTACTGCTTCCGGGGCGGCGTATTTACTGTTGGGAATTGCGCTGTTGATCGCATTGGGTTTTGAATTCGTGAACGGCTTTCACGATACGGCTAATGCCGTAGCCACGGTCATCTACACGCATTCGCTGGAACCGCACATTGCCGTCATGTGGTCGGGCTTGTGGAACCTGATCGGCGTGCTGCTGTCTTCCGGAGCCGTTGCGTTCGCCGTCATCTCGCTGCTACCTGTCGAACTGATTCTCAAGGTAGGCTCCGGCGCAGGCTTCGCCATGGTTTTTGCGCTGCTCGTCTCGGCCATTATTTGGAACCTGAGCACTTGGTGGTACGGTCTGCCTGCTTCCAGCTCGCACACTCTCATTGGCTCGATCATCGGAGTCGGTGTCGCCAACCAGTTCATGTCAGGCGCAACCGGCACGACGGGCGTGGATTGGTCGCAGGTCGGCAAGGTGTTCCAGGCGCTTCTGGTTTCACCGGTCGTCGGGTTTGTCTTTTCCGCTCTCATGTTGCTGGCGTTCAAGTCCCTGGTTCGCGATCCCCGGCTGTTTGAAGCTCCGAAGGCAGATGCACCACCGCCGTTCTGGATTCGTGCCCTGCTGGTAGGCACCTGCACGGGTGTCAGTTTTGCCCATGGTTCCAATGATGGACAAAAAGGCATGGGGCTCATCATGCTGATCCTCATCGGAACGGTGCCCACCGCATACGCTCTGAACCACGCGGTTGGCTATAGCCAGGTGCAGGATTTTATCGCTGTGTCTGAACAGGCGGCCAGAGTGATGACCGCCCATGTGGATACCAATGCCGAGATCAGCGATCCGCGTGCCGATCTGACAGAATATCTGCAAACAAAGAAAGAAACGCCGACCACCATCCTGGCCGAGCGGCAGATGATTCTTGAGATCGAGCACGAGGTTGGTCAGTATAAGACGTTGAAGGGTGTTCCGGCGAAGCAGCAGTCGAACGTACGCAACGATATGTACATTTCGAGCGAGACGTTGCGTCTGTTTGCTAAATCGAAGAAGCCCGCGTTTACCGCAGAAGAGACTGCGTGGCTGACCAATTACAAGAAAAAGCTGGACAACGCTACGAAGTTCATCCCCACCTGGGTCAAGGTAGCGGTTGCGATCGCACTCGGTCTGGGCACCATGGTCGGCTGGAAGCGCATTGTGGTGACGGTCGGTGAAAAGATCGGCAAGACTCACCTGACTTATGCGCAGGGCGCGTCGGCAGAACTCGTGGCCATGTGCACCATACTCGCGGCAGATACTTATGGTTTGCCGGTGAGTACGACGCACGTGCTCTCCTCCGGTGTGGCCGGCACCATGTTGGCCAACAAGAGCGGGCTGCAGTGGTCAACCATCCGCAACATTGCGGCTGCCTGGATCTTTACCCTGCCGGTTGCGGCGCTGATGTCGGCGGGCCTGTTCTGGGTGTTCGTTCAGTTTGTACCCAAGGGGCACTAGTGTAGTCCGTCACAAATACGATCATGTATGTCGTGGGTGTGGCTTTAGGGATTTTGTCTAGCCCAAGACTCGGGTGTGGACTCGGGTGCCCCATATCTCGCACGTACTTGTGCGAGATGTGGGACAAGAGTCACTCTCTCCCCGGAACTCTCGACTCACTGCAAAGACTGGTCGGCTAAGGTCCATGAATTCCCCACATCTCGCAACAAGCGCGAGATATGGGGCACCCGAGTCCATGGCAGGGTAAGATTTAGGACGCTTGATTACATCCCGGGATAAACGACCATCTGTGTGGCGGGCTACACTAGCACAACTAAGAAACGCACCGGGGAAAGGCGCTTCGATCGTAAGGATCGAGGCGCCTTTTCCTTTTGGGAGGCGTCGATGGCAGGCGTGGAGAGCCGAGAACGCCATCCATGAGGCTGGCATGATTCCTTAGGTTGCGAATGAGTACAAGCGAAAAAAGGGGCGCTTCGATACTATGAATCGAGGCGCCTTTCTTTTTGCCGCCGTTGATCCCTTCATGAGCCTGAAAGCCAAAGTAGAAGCCGTGGTCTACGCAGCAGAGGAACCAGTCACACTGGCCCAGCTCGCTGTCATTTTTGCCGATGAAATCTCTCCCGAAGGGGATGAGATTGTATCCCAGGAGTCCGCAGAGGCTCCGGGAGAGGAGCAGATTGCCCTGACCGGGCTGGCCCCGGAACCGTCTGAGGCCGAATCTGCGCCCGCGGCGACGGAAGAGGCCCAAGCCTCAGAGCCGGCTGCTCCGTCCGAGCCCGCTGAGTCCGAGTCGGCTGAGCCCGCCTCTCCGGTAGCGGAATCCACAGAAGGCGCCGAAAAGAAGGCGGCCAAGTTGCGTGACCGAAAGGTACGGCAGCAGTTACAGACGGTGCTCGATGAACTGATTGCCGACTATGCAAACGGCGAGCGGGGTATGGAGATTCGCGAGATAGCCGGCGGATATCGCATGGCGACCAAGCCCGAGTACCACGATGCGGTGCGCGGCTTTGTGAAGAGCCTCAAGCCGCCGATGAAGCTGTCGCTGCAGGCCCTCGAAACCCTGGCAGTGATCGCGTACAAGCAGCCCGTCACGGCGCCCGAAGTGAGCGAGATAAGAGGAGTGGACTCGGGCGGCGTGCTCGGCGGCCTGGTGAGCCGCAAATTGATCACCACGGCCGGCCGGAAGCAGGTGATCGGCCGCCCCATCCTCTACAAAACCACCAAGGAATTCCTGCTGCGTTTCGGCCTCAAGGATGTAAACGAGCTGCCCAGCATGGAAGAATTCGAAAAGATGGCGGGCGAGTTGGCCGAATCCGAGGCCGAAGGCGAAGCGCAGGACGCCGCAAACTCCGCCTCCGAGCTACCTTTCAGCGAGGAAGGAGCGGCTCCGGTGGATCACACGGCCGAGGAAGAGGACGCGCCGGCGGCTGAACTTTCTACGGAGCGTTCTGCTGCTGAACCGGCCGCGCTGGCGGTTGCGGATCCACAGCCTGCAGAGGCGGGGAACGCAGAGGCCCAGATCATAGAGGCAGAGATCACAGAAGCGGAGACCACGGCGGAAACCTATTCCGCGGAACCAGAGTCGACCGAACCAGAGTCCACCGAACTAGAGTCCGTGGAACCAGAGTCCGTGGAACCAGAGTCCGTGGAACTCGAACCAGAGACAGCCGAGTCGCAAGCAGAAGAGCCGAAGGAACTATCCCTATCCTCTGCGGAGACCGCAGGTGAGCCATGAGCGATGCACACGAGCAGGGCGAACCTGGTAACGACCGGGGGAATGAGGGGCGGAACGAGCAGCGGTTGCAGAAGATTGTCGCTGCCGCCGGCGTCGCCTCGCGACGCAAAGCCGAAGAGCTGATTACTTCGGGCCGCGTCCAGGTGAATGGCCAGGTCGTGACCGAACTGGGCACCAAGGCCGACGCAGAGCGCGACCACATCCGTGTCGACGGCAAACTGCTCAAGAAGCCCGAGCAATTCCGTTATTTCATGCTCAACAAGCCGAAAGGCGTGGTCACCACGGTCTCAGACCCCGAAGGCCGGCCGACGGTCATGAAGTTTTTCTCGCGTGTCGGTGCGCGCGTGTTCCCCGTAGGCCGCCTCGATTATCAGAGTGAAGGCCTGCTGCTCATGACTAACGATGGCGACCTGGCCAACACCCTTACCAGCGCTTCCTCTCACGTGGAGAAGACCTACCTGGTCAAGGTGAGCGGGGTTCCTACGGAGGCGGCGCTTGAGCAGCTGCGTCGCGGCGTAATGATCGAGCGCGGCCGTCGCGGCGAGCGGGAAGGGCGCGTGATGACTGCGCCGGCAAAGATCAGCCTGGTTCGCGATACTGACAATCCCTGGTACGAGGTCGTGCTGATTGAGGGAAAGAATCGCGAAATTCGCAAAATGTTCGAAGAAATAGGCCACTTTGTAGAGAAAGTGAGACGGGTTGGCTTTGGACCCCTGATCCTCGACGTGACTCCGGGCGAAACCCGTGAGCTGAGTGAGGACGAGGTGATCCAACTGAAGCGTGCCGCCCGCAGAAAACCCAGTGCCGGGTCTGGTGGGCCGGGGCAGTCGCAGAAGCCTGCCCGCCGGCCGAGATCCGGGCCTGCGACGCTCCCACGGCCTGCCCGAAAGCGCGCTCCGGGGCGGAGCCAGTCCCGAAGCCCCGTGAGACGCCCGAAAGCCTGAAGCATCATCTAATGGCTAAAAGGTTCAGGGAGGGAGGATTTATGGAAACAGCGACATTTGGCGCAGGATGCTTTTGGGGGGTCGAAGAGCGCTTCCGGCAGCTTCCCGGGGTGATTGAGACCGCCGTAGGGTATGAGGGCGGCAAGCTCGATAACCCGACCTACAAAGACGTCTGTACCGGCGGGACCGGTCACGCGGAAGTGGTGGAAGTGAAGTTTGACCCGGCGAAGGTGAGCTATCAGCAGGTGCTCGATCTGTTTTTTGAGCTGCACGACCCGACCCAGCTCAACCGCCAGGGGCCGGACTGGGGAGCGCAATACCGTAGTGCGATCTTTTTCCATTCACCTGAGCAGGAAGCGACCGTGAAAGCGTCCATCGCCCGGCTCACGGAGCAGAAAGCGTTTCGCAAGGCGATTGTCACCCACGTGGCGCCTGCGGAGACCTTCTGGCGCGCGGAAGAGTACCACCAGAAGTATCTGGAGAAGCGCGGCGCGCTCTCCTGCCATAGCTAGTCTGCAAAACACCACGGGCGGCGCTGGGACTTACGATGTACTTGTCGTGGGCGCCGGCGCCGCCGGTCTTTTCTGCGCCATCCATGCGGGCCGGGGAGGACGCCGCGTCCTGTTGCTCGACCATGCGGCACGGATAGGCAAAAAGATCCTCATCTCCGGCGGGGGCCGCTGCAACTTCACCAACATTCACACTACAGCGGCGAATTTTCTTTCCGCCAACCCGCATTTTGCCAAGTCCGCTCTTGCCCGTTACAGGCCGGCCGACTTCCTTGCTCTGGTTGAGAAGCACGAGATCCCCTGGCATGAAAAAACTCTGGGCCAGCTTTTCTGCGACCGCGCTGCCAGCGATATCGTGAACATGCTGGAGCGCGAGTGTACCGCCGCCGGCGTCACTATCCAGGCAGGCACGGCGGTCCGTGAGGTAAGTCACCGCGACGGTTTCCATTTGACGACGGATCGCGGAGTTTTTTCCGGGAGCTCCCTGGTCATGGCCAGCGGAGGGTTATCCATTCCGAAGATCGGCGCAACGGATTTTGGTTACCAGGTAGCCACGCAGTTCGGGTTGGCTATCCAGCCCTGCCGACCCGCACTCGTCCCGCTGACATTCACGACCCAGGACCTGGCCCGCTTTGCCAGCCTTGCAGGCATTTCGGCCGAAGTGGTGGCCACGGCCGGGGCCGGGCGCTTTCGTGAGAAGATGCTCTTCACTCACCGTGGACTAAGTGGACCAGCGGTGCTGCAGGCGTCGTCTTATTGGCAGGCCGGTAGGCCAGTGGTGATCGATCTTGCTCCAGGCCGTGCCTGGACGAGTGCGGTGCGTGCCAGCATATCGCAGCGTGATCTTTCTCTGGCACGGACTGCGCTCCACGGTATTGTTCCGCATCGCCTCGCCGACAAATGGCTGGCGCTCCATCCGCCCGCAGCGTGGACGAACCAGGCTCTCGATGAAGCGGAAGGCGCACTCCATCAGTGGACGCTCTACCCCGCCGGGACAGAGGGCTACGAAAAGGCAGAAGTGACCGCGGGTGGGGTCGATACTGCGGAACTGAGCGCAAAGACCATGGAAAGCCGCAAAGTGCCAGGGCTGTACTTTATTGGTGAAGTGGTCGATGTGACCGGCCACCTTGGGGGATTTAATTTCCAGTGGGCCTGGGCCTCAGGCGCGGCGGCTGGCCGTGCGCTGGCTGGTGAACGCTGAAGGGGAACCCGTCCTGTTTCCTGCGGATTTGCGCCTGGTTCCGATTGTTTTGAAATATTACTTAAGTCTGGATTGCGAAAATGCTTTAAGTCGCGACGGGCGGATCCCTGAACCAAAGCGCCGCCGACCACCACAGCACAACCAGCAGATAGACGGCGATGCGAAAGAAAGAGAAGAAGACGTAGTCTCGCATCTCCCGCCCCTTGGTGAAATACCCGCCTCCAGCCAGCAGGGCTGCTGAATATACGCTGAACCCCAGGCTGATGGCCGCCACATGACTGCGCCAGGAAAGTTTCAGGGGCCGCAGAAGGAAGGCCATCACGAGAGCCCACTCCACCATCAGCACAGAGAGCATAAAGTGCAGTAGCACCAGCCCGCTTCGCACTGTGATGGGGCCTGGCGGTGAAAGGCGCAGCACGATTGCAACGCCACTCGCCAGCAGCAGCGAGGGCAAAGTCACACGGCGAAGGCCACCCAGGGTACCCAGGGCAACCCAGCAGAGTTCAGCGAGGACAGCGCACTGCAGCAGGATGTCGACGAGGTCGATGATCGTCATCGCGAGTAGTTGGGCGGGGTGACCGGTAGCGTGCAGAGCAGTCACCAGGCCGACCGAACGCACAACATAGAAGACGATCAGCAGCGTGAACCAAGGGAACCGGGCGGCACGCTTGCGCATGAACAGCACGGTGAGAAGAAGCAGATGCGTGAGGAGCCCAGCGGCCCAAATGAGGTGGTTTGCCATGAAAAGTCTGTCGGGCTCGAGGGCAGAGTATCAGACTGCCAGCGTAAACCCCAATCGAGGAGAGTGTTCTCGCTGCAAACAAGAAGCGGAGAGGGTCACAAAGATAATCTGAGACTTCCTTTCTGCTTGAAGAAGATTTTGTCTATGATGCATTCACCAACAAAGGTAATCGCTGCGGGAGTTTGACTATGAATCCTTCTCTGGCCAGGTCTGTTGCGCAAACGGCCAGTCCAATGCTCGTCCCGGTGGAGTGGTCCGGGTTCGGAGGAACGGACCTGTATGGCCGGTCGCATGCGGAGTGCCGCGGCGGTGACTTCTTCGATGCACTTCCCGTTGGCCATCGTGTCCTGTTTCTGCTTACCGATATTGCCGGTCCGCGAGGGGAGGCGGGTGGGGTGGCGTTGACCCTGCAAACGACATTCCGGCTACGGGCACAGGAGATTTTCGGTGAAGCAGCAGTCAATGAGTCGGACGCACTCGCCGCGCTGGCTCACGTGGTGAATGTATCGCTGGTCGAAGCGGCTGACGGCGTCCGTCTTGCTCCCACGTTTCTCGGTTGCTTCAACAGTGCGCTTGGCATTCTCAGCTACTGCAATGCAGGCAATCTGCTCGCGTCGGTTCGAGACGCGAACGGGGTGAGCGTTTTGCTATCGGGCGGCATGCCCCTGGGCCTCTTTACGCACACCACCTTCGAAGCGGCCGTGCTTGCCTTCCAGCCGGGCGACGCACTTCTGGTAGTCACCAAAGGAGTGATTGAAAGCCGCAGAGGATCAGCCGAATTCGGTATGGAAGGAGTCGAACGTTTGCTCAGAGAGTCAGGTGGCCGTTCGGCTTCTGAACTCTGTGACGCCGTGCTCCAGCAAGCCTATGACCACGCAAATCACCCGTGGGCACGCCTCCTTGGCTTTCTACATCCCTTTCTACATTCAGGAGAACTGCAACGGCGAGACGATTTGACGGCGCTGGCGCTGGTTCGGAGCAGCTAGACCCTCGGGTACGGAGAAAACCCTATCAGCCCCCCCGCCGCATCCGAACACACGTGAACGCAGCCACGATGACCTTGTTGGATGTCGTTACAACAATCAGTATCGGACTCTTGATCGGCACCGAGTTTGCAGTTTCGGCCTTCATCAATCCGGTCCTCGAAAAGCTCGATGAGAGTGCGCGGGCAAGAGCTGTCAGCCTGTTTGCGGTGAGGCTTGGGGCGGCCATGCCTTTCTGGTATGGGCTTAGTCTGGTACTCCTCATCGTTGAAGCGATCGTCCGGCGTCATTCCACGGGAAGCGTTCTGTTGATCGCCGCCGCTGCCATTTGGTTTGTCGTCATCGTGATCACCGTACTCGTTCTCGTACCGATCAACAATCGGGTTGCCGCTATGCCTCCTGGTTCCTTTCCTGAAGACATGCAGCGGGCCCATAAACGATGGGACACACTTCACCGCTTGCGTGTCCTGGCGCTTCTCGTGGCGATGGTTTGCTTTCTGCTTGGCGGGCCCGGCTGAGTGCGGCTGGTTTATTGCCACACCTGCCGGTAGATTGTTTCGATTTCGTCCAACGTCGGTATGCGCGGATTGTTCTGCGGTGAACCTGAGGCGAGCGCCTGCGCCGCCATGGTTGGGATCAAGGCCATGTAACTCTGTTCTGGCACGCCATACTGCCTGGGTGAAGGCACCTCGAGTTGGGCGTTTCGCTCATACAATCCCCTAAGCAATCGATCGGCTGCATGTTCATCCGTGTCCGCTTCGTCGGCTATGCCCATGGTACGGGCGCACTCTGCGTAACGGGCGAGCGCCGCTGTCGCGGAGAAGGCAGTGACCGCGGGCAGCAGCATGGCGTTCGAGAGTCCATGGGCTATATGGAAATGAGCGCCGAGTGGCCGGCTCATGCCATGGACCAGGGCAATGCTGGCATTCGAGAAGGCAATGCCTGCCTGGGTAGCCGCCAGCATCATGGCCTCTCGTGCTTTCAGGTTACCGGGTTCGCGAAAACTGGTTGGCAGCTCACGCCAGATGGTCCGCATGGCCGTAAGAGCGAGCGCATCGGTAAAAAGGTTCGCCTTGCGACTGACGAAGGCTTCGATCGCGTGCGTCAGAGAGTCCGTGCCTGTATCCGCAGTAAGACGAGGAGGCATGGTGAGAGTAAGTTCGTAGTCAACGATTGCAGCAGATGGCAGGAGTGTGTCGCCCGTCAGGAGCATCTTCTCTTTGCTTTCCGTCTCTGTGATGACGGTAAAGCGTGACACCTCCGACCCCGTACCCGCTGTGGTTGGGATCGCTACATGGACCGGACCAGGTAACGGTATCGGTTGCGGAACCCTGTAGTCTCGAATTCTGCCTCCATTGGCGACAAGCATGCCAATAGCCTTGGTCGTATCGATGGGGCTTCCCCCTCCCAGGCTCACCAGGCTGTCATGCCGGCCTTCGCCGAACCTTCGAACGCCTTTTTCAACGACTGTGGTCGTCGGATCGGGGACGGTTTCATGGAAGATTGCGCAGCCCATGCCGGCCGCTCGTATCTGCGCCTGGAGCCGTTCCGCGAGTTGGCTCTCTTTAAGAAAAGGATCTGTAACGATCAAAGGCCGCTTGCACTGCAGGCGACCAAGGAGCTCACCGGCCTCGGCGAAGGATCCGCCGCCGATCTTGAGGATAGGAGGAATCTTGATTTCAGCGCTCATCGGCGTCTCCGGTCGCTGGAGCGGGGCTTTGGCGATATCACCCGCTCGATGTATTGTCTGGGATCCGTTTGGCCAGCCTAATTACGTTAGGCCCCAGGAGCTTCGCAAGCAATCTGGACGATGCGGTACGGAGTGCCAACCTTCCGGCATCGGTCCCATCGATCGCGCGCACCCCGGTCAGGCACATTGGACGAAAGGACACCATGGTTTCTGCTCTTGCAGAGTTGGCAATCAACCCTCAAGCAGTAAAGGTTACCACTCCTTGTCCAGTCAGCCTGAAGAAGTTGCGTGGCTTGGACATCAGCGCCCGCTACCACGCAGATCGCTGCGCAGGAGATTTCTTCGACGGGCTGACGCTGGGCTTTCGCCAGGTATTCGTGCTGATGGATATCGCCGGTTCGCGCCGAGTCAAACGCGATTGCCGCCGAGGCGCAGGTTACATCCAGGAAGAGTGCGTCGGATCTATTCAGCTCGCCTGAGGTGAATGAATCGGATGCTCTGGCGATACTCGCGCACGACGTGAATCGCGCGCTGATGGAAGCGGCAAACGGCGTGCGCTTTACTCCAACCTTTTTAGCTTGCTTCAACACGACCCTGGGCGTCTTGACCTATTGCAACGCGGGCCGCGTTCTTGCGGTCTTTCACGATGCCGGCGGCGCCGCTGCTCTCGAGCGAGGCGGGGTTCCTCTCGGGTTATTTACGCACGTCACGTATGAGCCAGCGGTTTTGGCTTTTGAGCCGCAGGACAGGCTTCTGCTCGTCACCAAAGGGGTCACCGGGCGCCGCAGGGGCGCGGCGCAATTTGGCGGAAAGCGTGTGGAGCGCTTGCTGGCCCGTTCCAAAGGCCGTACCGCGGATCGGATCTGTGACACGATTTTGCGTGAGGCTCACGACTTCGGCAATCACCCCTGGTCGCGCGTCTACAACTTCCTCTTCGTGCGCAGGCAGCGCGAAAACGAAGATCTGACCGCGGTCGCATTGGTCCGCACGCCATAGCTTTCTATCAGGGGTGTTACAGCGAGTGTTGACCGGGCAAGACTAACCTTCACTGTTTATTTGTCGAGATAAACAAGTAAAGTGGCGCTGCGGGGCAAAAAAAGTGGACGCCCCCTGAGGGGCGTCCGCCAGCAGTTACTTGAATTGCTTGTGGGTTTTAGTGGAGGTCGACGCCAGGGAGAACTCCGGTGCCTTCGACACGCACCGCAAACAACTCCGAGGGATTGATGTCGAGTGCTTTCAGGATGGTCGGCGCTACCTGGACAGTTCCTACTTCTGCGTGGACGGTCTTGGCCTGGAACGAAGGATTGGAAAGCAGCAAGATGACGTTGGTGTCGTCGTGAGAAAATCCGCCGTGCTCTTCCTGCTTTGCACTGCTGCCGGAGTAGGTGACCCCCACGTTCGGGGTTACGATGATATCCGGCGTGCGTGGGTCGACCGTGGGATCGTTGAAGTTGAGTGAAAGCGAGGGGCCGTAGTAGATCTGCCCGAGCGCGACACCGGTGGCGGATGCATTTTCTTCGATAATTTTGACGCTGGCGTCAGTGTCAGCAGAACTCTTCAGCCAGACGAGCGAGAGGTCATCTTCGGTTGGGCCGATGCCGGTTGGGTTATTGGTCGATTCAGAGAACGGAATGAAACCTGCATTCGAGAGCAGCGTGACCGGTGACGTTCCGTTCTTGAGCTGAGAGACGTAGCGGCTGGGATCGATAGGCGACTGACCGTGCTTGGCAGTGACGACGATCAGAGTCGAGTCGTAGAGGCCCTTCTCTTTCAGCTCGTCGACGAATGCAGCGATCGATGCATCGACGAACTTGAATTCCCCCAGGAGAGCAGCACTCGGAGTGCCCGCGGCATCCAGATATCCGCCGGTAACACCATTGCTCTTTTCAATGAGCTTCTGGCCCACACTGACTACCTGGAAGTTCATGCCGAAGATGTTGGGCACCTGGGTCTTTTTGTTGCCGAGGTGATCCTTGCCATCGATCTCATTCAGAATTGCATTGACCTTCAAGGCGTCGTAGCACTGGATGTTCTGGAAGCTATTTGTCCAGGAAGTAACATCTGATCCAGGATCGAGGACGGTCGAGCAGGAAACGCCGGTCGGCGTCTTCACACCCGGCAGGGCTACGACGGAGGAGTTGATTTCCGGGGCGTAGAAGTCGTCCAGAGCGGCGGGGCCAAGTCCACTGGAAACGGAAGCGTAAGCGGGGTGCTTGTCGACCCAGGCTGCGTATCCTCCCGCTTTGTGAATGACGCTGAAGATGCTGTTGGTGCGGACAAAGTTCCACGGTAAGACAGGGTTGCAACCGTTATTCGGATCACGAGGGAGCCGCTTGAAATCGATCGAATTGAGTCCACCATCGGTCAGCGATGCGCCGGGAGCGCCGCCGTTCAATTTGGTTTGATCGATGTCGATGCCTTCTTCGTATTCCGTCCTCGTGCCGGTCGGCGTGGCGAAGGGGGTGCAAGGGCCTGCTGCTACGCCGTTGCCTGTGGTCTTTGCGGGGGCATCATAGTTGCGCGAGTAAGCGACGTCGTAGTACACGCCGGTAAGCGCTGGGCTTCCGCCAGTGACGATGGCTGTGAGTCCTGGGAACGAGTCAGATGGCTTCGAGGTGCTGGCAGCCACGTAATTGACGCCGGTCTTACCCAGGGCAGCGATTGCTGGACAGTAGGGCTCGCCGTTGTTTACGGTGCCGATGCCGTTGGCGCAGTTCTTGAAATCCACTGCATGCATGCCGTCGACACTGATCAAAAGCACCCGCTTGATGCGACTGTGGCTCCAGTCATTGTCCTGGGCGAATGCGGAAACTGCCGAACACGCAGCTACGAGGGAAAGTACAGCAACCAACTTTTTCATTCTTACCTCCGGGATCATGCTCCCTTCGGTATGTGTCGAGGGCGTTGCAGTTCAGTTAAATTAAGATTAACTCTTATTATTTTGAGATATGTTTCATTTGGAGAGCGGGGCCCAGGCCGCTGCTTTCTGATGTGTTTCCCATCCAGCGAATAGCGTAGTATTCGAAAGCGAATCAACCCCACAATTTTCGTACGATGGAGGGCATTTTTGCGCGAGCCGGAACCAGGTTTCATTTTGCAGGTAGGTATGGGCTTTTGGGCTTCAAAGGCGTTACTCAGCGCTGTGGAAATGGGCCTGTTCACTGAGCTGGCGAAACATCCCGAAGACCTGGAAACGCTACAGGGCCGGCTTGGCCTCCATCCCCGCGCGGCGCGCGATTTTCTCGACGCCCTGGTTGCGCTCAACTTTCTCGAGCGCCGCGACGGTACGTATGGCAACACCCCGTCTGCCGACTTATTCCTCGATAAGCGCAAGCCTTCTTATATCGGCGGCGTTCTGGAGATGGCGAACCAACGGCTCTACCCGGCCTGGGCAAACCTCACTGAGGCTCTACGCACCGGCTTGCCGCAAAACGAATCGAAGGATGGAGCTCCGGACCCATTTCTGGCGCTCTACGCCGATCCCGTTCGGTTAAAGGATTTCTTGCGGGCGATGACAGGAGTAAGTCACGGAGCGAACCTGGCCATCGCGCACAACTTTCCCTGGGGTCAGTATCACTCTGTCACCGACATAGGTACGGCGCAAGGCGACCTGATTACGCAGGTTGCCCTGGCCAATACCCACATGCAGGGAATTGGTTTTGACCTGCCGGCGGTCGGCCCTTGTTTCGAAGAGTATGTGGAAGCGAATGGAATTTCCGGCAGGGTCAAGTTCTGCCCGGGAAGTTTCTTCAAGCAGCCATTGCCCAAGGCGGATGTGGTGATGATGGGCCACATTCTGCACGACTGGGACCTGCCAACAAAGCGCATGCTGATTGCGAAAGCCTGGGACGCTTTACCGGAAGGGGGCGCATTCATCGTCTATGAGAGTCTCATTGACGATGACCGCTCGACCAACACCTTCGGACTGCTCATGAGTTTGAATATGCTGATCGAAACGCCGGGCGGTTTCGATTACACCGGAAGCGATTGCGCCGGCTGGATGAAAGACGCAGGCTTTCGCGAAACGCGTGTGCAGCCTCTGGCCGGACCCGACTCGATGGTTGTTGGGATCAAATGAGACGATGACGATCGCATTTTTGTTTCATTTGTAGAGATAAAAAAAGTGACGGTTTCAGATTGCGAAAAATGTCTTTGTCGTCACCCCCAGTAACGCGATTGTAACGATGTTCTCACAACGAACTGGTACAGTTTGCCAGGTTGGACAAGGCATCCGCCGTCCAGAGTTGAGGAGATCATTGATGCAGACATTCTCTCGTCCTGTTGTTTTCGGCGTTCTTACCGGCCTCGCGGCGCTCACGCCGCTTATGGCCGGTGCACAACAAGAAACCCGCGGTTTTACGCAAAGGCTTTACCCGAATAACCTTGTCGTGAGCAGAAGCGTTTACGACAATAATGCCAGTAATGTGACGGTGGGTACCATTCTGCCGCCGAACTGCGCCCTTACTACGGGTGGGTGCTCGGCCTCGACAGGCGCGCCCTTTAACGGAACCTATCCGACGGTATTTAACAACGATCTTTTCGACGGCAGCTTCGGCATTACATCGAAAATCTTTCTTGACCAGCTGACCCTGAGCGGCTGGCGCTTCAGCTCGATCGAAGTGCCGAACAGCGATGAGCGGGGCCCTTCCTCGGCGGATCATCTGGTAACGAGTTTCAGCTCCAAGTCAGAACTCGGGCTCCATCTCTCTACGGATGGCAACTACCTGACGTTTATGGGGTATGTGGCGCCGGTGAATGCCCTCGACGTGTCCAACTCGAATACTCCGCTGGTGATCGACCCCACGAATCCTGATGGACAAACACCTACCTACCGCGCCGTCGCGAGAGTAGGAAGGGATGGAGTGTTCCACTTTACCGAGACCAACGCCTACAGCGGCAACAACGGTCGCTCAGCGATCTTCAATGAACGTGCGGGTGTTTTCTACACGGCCGGCAATGCCGGCAATGGCAACAATCCGCAGCCAAACGGCGTGGTACTCGGCGCAGGTGCGCAGCTGGCGCCGTTTCAGCCGCAGAGCGAGGAGTCGCAGACTCCCGGTCTTCCGTCCCCTGTGGCCAGCTTCTCCGTCACCGAACTGGGCGACAAGGCTGACAAGATCGGGAAAGACGACAACTTCCGTGGGATGACGATCTTTGACAACGTGCTCTATTACACCAAGGGCAGCGGCGGCAATGGCGTGGACACGGTCTACTTTGTCGATACCACCGGTACTGCCTGCCCGCAGGGAATCGGCTTGCCTGTTCCAGGCGCGAAGTTGCCTACCACTCCACTCGCTTATGATCTGGGTACGCTCCCGACTGTTGGCTTGCCCAACAACATGTGTATTCTTGCCGGCTTTCCTTCGATCCTGGCCAAGACGTCGACGAGCAGCTTTCCCTTCGGGCTCTGGTTTGCAGACAAGAACACACTGTACGTAGCAGATGAGGGCGACGGCTACACCGGCGGCGCCGATCTCTATACGCACGCCGCAGCGCAAACTACGGCGGGTTTGCAAAAGTGGGTTTTTAACGCGACTACAAAAACCTGGCAACTTGCTTATGTGCTGAAGAACGGTCTCGGTATCGGCACGCCCTACACCGTGGCCAAATACCCGACGGGCAGCAATTCGGCGACGAACCTTCCCTGGGCTCCGGCTACCGATGGCCTGCGGAATATTACTGGTCTTGTAGGTCCCGATGGACTGGTCGCGATCTGGGCCGTCACTTCAACGGTCAGCGGAAACGGCGATGTAGGTGCTGATCCGAACCGGCTGTTTGTCGTGGTGGACTCTCTGCCCAATACCAACCCGTCTGTGGCGTCGCATCTGCCTTTCTTTCAGGTAGAGGGTGCGCAATTTGGGTGAAGTGCTTCGCGGAGTGTCGCTTACTCCCGGAACAGACACGAATGCGTTCCGCTGGTAGTAGCATGTTTACTCGCGGTCCGGGTTGCGCCAGAGCGGTTGTGGCGCGGACCGGACCGGCGTGTAAAAAATTGCCAACGATTACAATCGAGCTATGAGCACTCCCATACAGACAATTCCGGTACGCCGCATCACCGGCGAAGATACTACCCTCGGCGAGTACAGCGGAAAAGTGCTTCTCGTTGTTAACGTCGCTTCTAAATGTGGACTCACCAAGCAGTATGAAGCGTTGGAAAAACTCTATCGCGATTATCGCGATCGGGGACTCGTGGTTGCGGGTTTCCCTGCAAATGATTTCAAGGCGCAGGAGCCTGGCAGCAATGCAGACATCGCCAATTTCTGCACCAGCAACTTCGGTGTCAATTTTCCATTGTTTGAAAAGATCACGGTCGTGGGCGACGGGAAGCACCCGCTCTACAAAGAGCTGATCGCGGCCCAACCCAAAGCGGTCAGTACCTCGAAGGAGCACTTCAGCGATGAGCTGAAGCGATATGGGATTGAGACGAATCCCGAACCTGAGGTTCTGTGGAACTTCGAAAAGTTTGTCGTGGATCGCGGCGGCAAAGTAGTGGCTCGCTTTGCTCCGAATACGACGCCTGACGACCCGGCGCTGGTGAAAGCGTTGGAAACGGAACTCGCGAAAAACTAAAAATAGGGGAAGGGTGCTGCTGCGCAGGCCGCAGCACCCTTTCTGGCTGACGTTTTATGTAACCGTGATGACGGCAGGCGGGGCGAACCTGGGTTTCATGTGACAGGTGCACACGAGAGCTTCCCTTACCAGGGAAGTTCTTTGCCCAGATGGATAAAGCGGCCGGTTGGTCCGTCAGGGCCAAGCAGCGCAAGGTCGACGCTTGTCCTCGCGCCCTCTTCGATTTCCATAGTAGCGTTGTCTGTGCCCATCTCGGTTTTTACCCAGCCAGGATGCGCCGAGTTCACCTTGATAGGAGTATCCTTCAGCTCCGCTGCGAGATGTATCGTGAAGACATTGATCGCAGTTTTGGAAGCGTCATAGGCGAGATACTTTGAGCCGGCGACCGGACCGTTCGGGTCGGCTTGCAGCGTCATCGATCCAAGAATGCTCGAAAGGTTCACGATGCGCCCGGCAGAGCTTTTCCTGAGCAGCGGCAGAAATTCCCTTGTCACCGCGACGGTGGCGAATAGATTGGTTCCGAACACTTTTTGCAATTCGTCTTCGGTTGTCTCGATGGTCTTGGGTACGCCAAGTCCTTCTTCCGGACCCAGGCCCGCATTGTTGATCAGGATGTCGAGCCTGCCGTATTTATCGGCGACTGTTTTCGCGGCGGTCTTTCGGTCAGATGCGCTGGCCACGTCCAGTTGCACCGGGAATGCATCGATTCCTTCTGCTTGCAGGGTAGCTGCGGTTTTCTGAGCGGCCGGGAAAGACCTTGCACCCACCACCACCGAAACTCCCTTTTGTCCAAGCTGACGGGCCGTTTCCAAACCGATTCCCCGGTTTGCTCCCGTGATCAGCGCAACCTTCTTTTCTGCTGTCATCGAATAACCTCCGCACTAGAGATGAACTGCGGCTGCAAATAGACTCGCGTTTTCAATATTTAGGGGGCTGAGCGCCCCTTGAGGGTGCTTTTCCGGTAAGGGTGCCCCAGCCACAGATCTCAACGCCACATCTCTCAACAAACAAATCTCATCAAAGAAAGGTCGTGGCATCCCACCCTTCGCAAAAAAAAGCGAAGGATGGGGCACCCGCAGGTTCGTTGCACTCCCCGGCCAAGCGATATCGAGCTGCACTTCTCTATCGTTCTCAACCGTGATGAGAAATACAGGCTAGGTTCCGCAGAACGTCTGGGTAACACGCTCTTCTGGACGCGCCGGCTGGGTGTAGCGCTCAAGCTCGGGCCTATCTTCGTAGGGCCGTGAAACGGCGTCGAGCAATCGCGCAAATGGCGTAAAGTCCTGCTGGGTGACAGCAGCCTGGATTACCTCTTCCACGAGGTGGTTTCGTGGGATGAACGCCGGGTTTGCGAGCCGCATCGCTGCCGCGCGCTCGCTTGCTGAGACGGGTTCTTTTGCCAGGCGCAGTCTCCACGCAGCAGACCAGGGGTCATAGGAAGCCGAATCCGCGAAGAGGGTGCGCACTCCATCGTCTCCCTCCGGGCCGGCCGCTGCATCGCACAGCCTTCGGAACGTCAGGGTAAAGTCGGCGCGGTTCGCTGCCATGCGGTCCACCAGGTCCTGAGCGAGGGCCGCATCGTTTTCCTGCGCGGTAAAGAGACCGAGTTTGCGGCGGAGCCCTGCGGTACGCGCCTGCTCAAACAGCGGGTCGAATGTGGAGAGTACTTCTGTGGCTTTGGCCAGCGCGGGCTCCTGGCCGCCTTCTTCCTCTTCGAGAAGAGGAAGTAACGACTCGGCCAGGCGGGCCAGGTTCCACAGCGCGGCGCGAGGCTGGTTGCCGTAGGCGTAGCGTCCGTAGCTGTCGATGGAGCTGAACACCATGGCGGGGTCGTATGCCTCCATGAAGGCACAAGGGCCGTAGTCGAGCGTCTCGCCTGAAATGGAGGTATTGTCTGTGTTCATTACGCCATGGATGAAGCCGAGCAGCATCCACTGCGCGACGAGGTGAGCATGGCGCGTGACCACGCCTTGCAACAGAGCGCGATAGGGATGAGCTGCATGTGCAGCCTCAGGGTAGTGGCGGGCGATGGCGTAGTCGGCCAGGGTGCGCGTGGCTTCTTTGTCTCCCTGTGCAGCGAAATATTGGAAGGTGCCCACGCGCAGGTGGCTCGCTGCGACTCGCGTGAAGACGGCTCCGGGCAACACTGTTTCGCGAAATACTTGTCCACCCGTGGTGACTGCGGCCAAGGCGCGAGTCGTCGGCACGCCCAGTGCCGCCATGGCCTCGCTCACAATGTATTCACGCAGGACCGGACCTAGCGCGGCTCTACCATCCCCGCGCCGGGAGAAGGGGGTGGGGCCAGGGCCCTTGAGCTGGATGTCGTAGCGCATGCCGTCACGCGCAATGACTTCTCCTAGCAGGATCGCGCGGCCGTCACCGAGCTGCGGCACGTAGTGGCCGAACTGATGGCCGGCATACGCCTGGGCCAGAGGTTCGGAGCCCTCTGCGATGCGATTGCCGCACAGGATTTCAACCCCTTCGGGGCCGGCCAGTGCCTCGGGATCGATCCCCAGGTTCCGTGCCAATTCCACATTTACTTGAATGAGGCGTGGAGCCTCTACCGGTGTTGGCAGCACGCGGGCATAGAAATTCTTTGGCAGCTGGGCATAGGTGTTCGAGAATCCGATACGCACCGGTTCGCCGCCGGGGACGGCGGGGATAGGCGACGCGACGATGGGAGGATCTGGCGAACTCATGGGTAATTAGATGTAAGGATACTGGTTTCGCTTCGGTTTAGATGGCGGGATGCCGTCACACAAGTTCAACGATGAAGATCCCGCAGGGCAGCCGTCGCTGCGTGAAACCCAGCCATGCCGTGCACGCCCCCACCCGGAGGTGTCGACGCGCCGCAGAGGTAGAGGCCTTTTACGGGAGTGTTGTAGAGCGACGCCGTGGGACGGAAGAGCAGTTGCCGAAGATCCATACTCCCGCCCGAGAGATCGCCCCCGATAAGGTTGGGGTTCCACTGCTCCAGTGCCGCCGGCGACGAGATCGAACGGGCGACGACGCATTCGCGAAAGCCGGGAGCAAATCGTTCTATCTGTGCCTCGATCACACTCACCCGGTCGCCATCGCTTCCGTTCGGCACGTGGCAATAGGCCCATGCAGTGTGCTGATCCCTGGGAGCACGCGACGGGTCGAACAGCGACGGCTGCACCACGAGGACGAAGGGAGAGTTGGAAGTAAATGATCTCTCCGAGGCGATGATCTCTTCGAGGGTTCCTCCCAGGTGAACCGTCGCGGCGCGGCAGCACTCTTTCGCCGTCCACGGAATAGGTGCGTTGAGCGCGTAGTCGATCTTGTAAGCGCCTGCCCCGTAACGGAAACTCGCAAGCTTTTGGCGGTATGCCGCAGGCAGCTCGGAGCCGGCGATGCGCAGAAGCTGGCGTGGCGTAACGTCGGCAAGAACAAGATCGGTTGCAGGCAGCTGCTGTATTTCGCGGCCGGTCTCTATGCGGCCGCCGAGCGATTGCAGATGGTGAGCGAGCGCATCGCTAAGCATCTGCGCACCTCCCTTTACGATGGGCCAGCCGCTCGCGTGGCCAGCAGCCATCAGCACGAGTGCGGCGGCTGCGGAACCGTCCGATTCCAGCGGCAGAACGGAATGAGCGGCCATGCCGGCAAACAGCGCCCGGGCGCGCACCCCAGAGAACCTGGAACGAGCAAGCGACGCTGCGGGCAACAAGGCAGACAATCCGAAGTGCGTAAGCAGGAAGGGGTGCCGGGGCAAGTGCAGAATTGGACCCAGCAGCTCAGGAGCCAGCTGTGCAAAGCGCTCGCTGAGGAGGGCGAGCAGCGAGCGGTATTTACGCCGGTCGCACGTATCAAGATTCTCGAGCGTACTTTCTATGGAGTGTTCGAGCAGCACGGCCGTGCCGTCATCGAGCGGATGGGCACAGGGCGCGGAGGGTTGGATCCAGGGAATGTCGATGCCCAGTCCGCGAAAGAAAGGGCTGGCGATACCGATTGGATAGACCGAGGAGCCCAGATCGTGCAGATAGCCCGGAAGGGTTGTTTCCGCAGTCGAGCAAGCACCGCCGATGCGAGGATTTCTTTCAACAACCGTCGTTGCGATTCCCGCAGACGCGAGTACGATTGCTGCCGAGAGGCCGTTCGGGCCTGAACCGATGATCGTAGCGGTTGTCATGGAATGCCTCGGAAGCTTCCAGTGTAGCGATTCGTGATCAGAAAGGGACGGTTGAGTACCCACCCGTGCATTGGCTGAGGACGAAAGGGAACCGCAGATCTCTCCACTTCGGTCCCACGGCAGGCCGGGCAGTCGGTGCAGTGTTAGGCTTTGCCGGGTAGCGATTCTTTGGGTATCGTTGCGTGCGATGCGAATATCCCTGATTGCATCTTAAGTGGACTGCATCTTAAGTGAATCAACGAAGGCGGCGATGATGCGTATCAAGAGCTTATATCGCTATCTCTTCGAACCGGCACGCGGTTCGTCGAATCACTTCCTCGCCCGCTGGCTCTTTCTGCGATCCCTCGGATTGATTTATTTTTCGGCGTTCTTCGCACTGCTATTCCAGATACGCGGACTCATTGGGCCGCAAGGCATTTTGCCCGCCGTGGAATATTTGCAGGCCGTACGTGGCCTCGGCGTTCTTCGCTTCTGGTACGCACCGACCTTATTCTGGCTCTCGACCGGCGATCCTCTGCTGATGGCCGTCTGCTGGGCGGGTCTCATCGCCTCGATCGCGCTGGTTGCCAATGTGTGGCCGCGCGTCATGTTGCTGGTTTGTTTCGTGTGTTTTCTTTCGTTCGTGAGCGCCGCACAGGATTTCTCCGGATACCAGTCAGATGGAATGTTGCTGGAGGCCGGCTTCCTCTCGTTGTTTCTCGCGCCATCCGGGCTGCGTCCAGGTTTGGGGAAGAAAGACCCGCCCATGCGAGCGGCGCTGCTTCTGCTTTTGTGGGAATGGTTTCGCATCTATTTTCAGTCGGGCGCGGTCAAGCTCGAAAGCGGAGACCCAACCTGGCGAAACCTGACCGCTCTGTATGAGTACTACCAGAATGGTCCTCTGCCCACGTGGATCGGCTGGTATCTGCAGCATCTGCCACACTGGTTTCATATCGCGTGCGCCGCGCTGACGCTGGCCATGGAACTGATTCTCGTGTGGATGGCCTTCCTTCCCGGGCGATGGAAGACGGCATGCTTTTTCATCGTCACGGTATGGCAGGTGGTGGCGATTGCCACCGCCAATTATGCCTTTCTCAATTACCTTGTGCTGGTGCTGGCACTCCTTCTGCTGGACGACACGTTCTTGCGCCGCTTCATTCCCTTGCGCTGGCGGGAAGAATTGAAGGCGAACCTTGTCGTTGCGAACGCTGCGAACTCCGAAGCGTCAGATTCCAAGGTGGAGGTACAGAAGCCGCCTTCGCGGTTTCCTGTTCTTTCTTTGGTGAAGGAACGTGTGGCCGCAGTGGCGCTTATATGGACCTTCTACGCGACGGCGCTTCTGCAACTGCAGATGTTCTGGCGCGACGTGCCGCTGCCCACGACTCCCGTGGTGTGGCTTGAACCCTTTCGCATTGCGAACCAATATGGCCTGTTCGCGGTGATGACGCCTCATCGTTACGAGATTGAGTTTCAAGGGTCGAACGACGGCGAGCGTTGGGTCGCTTATCCGTTCGGCTATAAGCCGCAGAACGTTGAGGAGCGGCCACGCATTTATGCGCCTTTCCAGCCCCGCTTCGATTGGAATCTCTGGTTTGCCTCTCTCGGTTCGTGGCAGCGAAACGAAATTGTTCCGCGGACCGAAGAGCGGCTATTGGAGAATGACCGCGCTGTACTCGGCCTGTTTGCCGGGAATCCATTCCCGATTGCTCCGCCTCGCTTTGTGCGCGCCGTGCTCTGGCAGTATTGGTTTTCGAGCTTTGACGAGAAGCGCACGACCGGCGTGTGGTGGAGGCGCGAGCTTCTCGGCACCTACGCTCCTACCCTCACGAGACTCGGCGATGGACACTTCCGAGTGGTGGAAGGGGCCACGGCCAGCACGCCGGCAGGGTTGTGATCTAGTTTTTCCCTTCCGGGCATTTTATGTGTTTGGCTAATTCCCGATCGCCAGAATAACTCGATATTTCATATGGCATTGTTTTTGGGTCTGATCAGCAGCAGCACCAGCAGCTCGCCACCCTCGTTAGGGTGTTGTCCCATACCGCTGTCATCACCCGCACGCTCATCGCGCTCTCCAGTCTGATACACTCTGCAAATTTGAAAGGCGCGATGCATGCCCAGAGCGCAAACCCAAACCGATGCCTCAGTCGAAACCCGAACCCAAACCAGAACCGAAAGAACAGCCGGTCGACAGACAGCGCGCCTTACGGCGAACGCGACCGTCTGGATGGCGATCTTCACGTTGTTCCTGGCACTGACGAGCATCGGGACCCTGTTTATCCTCTGGAATCAGCTTGGAGAGATGCATAGCGGCGGGGGAGACACCCATACGCTCGCCGAGGCGACGCACGACATGGCGCTCCAGGGCGAGCAGAATTTCATCGACGAGCAGCGTCCTTACATGTTCATCGACCCCTACTTGACCGACAAGGCAGGCAAGGCAATCTTGAAAGGCAGGCCAGTGTTTTACGTCGGTCAGAAGAGTTCATTCGAAGGTCGGCTATTTGACCATACCGGAAGACACCGGCGATCGGCTTTCTCAACTATGGAGAGGTAGACTTTGACCCGAACGCCATGGGCAAAGCGCTTAGTTTCATGGCCCATACACGCTGCCGCCGGCTAAGCCTGATCAACCGGGTACGATCACGCCCCCGACCACAACCCCCGCAGGCTTTACCGACATGTATTCAGATGATGAGGTCACCGATGCAGACCTTACCTTATGAATACTCACGACCAGGTCACGGTGGTGATCGGAAGGCTTTGTTACAACGACGTTCATGGAAACCCGTTTTATACGAACTATTGCAAGACCACCTTCCTTTCCGGAGCGATCGCCGATTGCCCGGAATTCGACAGCCTCCGCTAAAGCCCACCTTTCTAGATTTGTTTTATAAAGGCGCACTATATGGCACGATTCAATCACATCAATGGCGAGTACATCGACGCGGACCTGGTAACGTTCCTCTACCCGAACCTTGACGCAGATGAAAGGGAACTTCCTGAGTGCAACGTTTACTTCTCCGACCCTGCGGGCAGAGGCCTCTTCATCGGACTGCCATCGGCCCTCGCCTTGAGACACGCGCGCACGCAATCGTTACGCGAGCACACGGTGCGCTCTTTATCCCACCAGGAACAGGGATCGCCACAGGGCAGCTGGCATGCGTTGTCCCCCGTACAGCCGCGATAGCGGCAGGCACCCAGGTCGTAACGGATTTACGCACAAACCCTCAGCGTTGGGCGTAGGCGCCCGGCCTCGGTGTTTCGCAATACAGCACCGTCTATCTTCCGTTGGAGTAGGATGTCAGCATTCCCTAAGAGACCTTGCGCATGATCTACCCAATCCCACCACCGCGATGGGCACGCCTGAAGAGTGCATTGAAGTTCCTCAGTAAGCCTGAGTGGGTCAATGTTGTCTTGACGGTGGTGATCGCGGGCACAGGCGTAGTCGGGATTATTCTCGTTATTAAATCGGGACAGGATACTCAAAAGATGGTCGGCGCATCTGAGAAAAGCGCTAAGGCCGCCAGTGATTTTGCAACCTCTGCCGCTGCTATAAACCGAAATGTCGCGGCGACCCAAAGAGACTTTGAAACGATGGCTAAGAATTCCGAGGCTGCGATCAAAGCAACCCAGGAATCGATGCGTCAGGATCAAAGGGCATGGGTCGGTGTTACTGACGTCATCCCGAACTCGACGCCTAAAAACGTTAGCTCGGGAAGGCAAAAACCGCGACCCATCGCGGTGAGGTGCCCACGTTACCTACAACCTGTTGTGCGATGGATGTTCGTGGTGCGCCCGGAGAGATTCGAACTCCCGACCTAACGCTCCGGAGGCGTTCGCTCTATCCAGCTGAGCTACGGGCGCGCAACCTAAGGATACAACAGTGGCGGCTGATTCGGACGGTTTAGAGCAGAACCAGCATAGCTGTGCCCGGCCGGCATCGGGGAAGTTGGACTTTTCTTGATAAAAAATCCAGTCAAGCGTCCTTGCCGCTGAGTATTTTCGCATCCTCGCCGCAGCGAGCTGCCTCGCCGCAGCGAGCTTAGCAACCGGCCTTTACGTGGTTTTCTCCCAAAGAAAACCACACCTCACTGCTCTTACCAGACCACAGTCATTGCGAAAATGCTTTGAGTACAGTTGTGCTGGTTCTGCTCTACCGCGGCAGCGCGGCTTCGCTCTTCACCCGGAGCTGCTCCATGACGGACTGAATCAGCTCTTTCGCTCCTCCAATTTCGGCCAGAACCGCTTCCAGGTCGAGACTGGGTTTTGCCGGGTTGCGGGTGGAGACGCAATAGACGCCGTGCTGCCCGATGAGAATCAGGGCGTCAGTCAGCATGTCGAGCGTCACCGCGAGACGGCCACGCTCCGCGCCCATCATGAACTCGAAACGCTCCAGATCTTCGCGCCTTTGGGCGATCGCGGCTTGGGGTGCGGGCATGTTTCCTGCTTTCCTGGTTTCCGATGGGTGTTGAAGAGTTCGCTGCCAAACGCTTGGGCATCCCACCCTTCGCAAAAAAAGCGAAGGATGGGGCACCCGGCCGCCTCTGCCAGTTTATAGGCAGAGCGTTACGGCTTTGGTTGGTCCGAGGGCTTGGTGTAGCGAAGGACTGGCTTGCGGGCGGCGGTCACTTCGTCCAGGCGTGAGATGCGTGTGGCGTGGGGCGCCTGCAGCACCAACTCCGGGTTCTCCTCCGCCTCGCGGGCAATCTGTCGCATGGCATCGACGAAGAGGTCAAGCTCTTCCTTCGACTCGCTCTCGGTCGGCTCGATCATCAGAGCGCCGGGCACAATCAGCGGGAAAGATGTGGTGTAAGGGTGGAAACCGTAGTCGATCAGACGCTTGGCGATATCGCCGGTCTTTACGCCCTTTTGGGTCTGCTTTCGATCGCTGAACACCACCTCATGCAGAGTGGGCGTGCGATAGGGCAGCTCATACACGTCTTCAAGATTTTTTCGAATGTAGTTAGCGTTCAGTACCGCATCTTCGGTGGTCTGGCGCAGCCCATCCGGGCCGTTCGCCATGATGTAGGCAAGGGCGCGAACGAACATGCCGAAGTTGCCGTAGAACATGCGGACACGGCCTACCGAGTGGGGACGGTCGTAGTCGAGACGTAGCATGCGGTGGCCGTTTGCATCCGGTTCGCCTTCCACAACAACCGGCGTGGGCAGAAATGGCTCCAGAATTTTCTTGGCTGCTACCGGGCCAGAGCCGGGTCCGCCGCCGCCATGCGGGGTGGAGAAGGTCTTGTGCAGGTTCAGGTGCATGACGTCCACGCCGAAGTCACCCGGGCGCGTCTTGCCCACCAGGGCGTTCATGTTGGCCCCATCCATGTAGAGCAGGGCGCCTTTCGCGTGCAGGATATCTGCGATCTTGTGAATCTCGCTCTCGAAGACGCCGATGGTGCTGGGGTTGGTCAGCATCAGGGCGGCGGTCTCCTCGGTCACCATCCGCTCCAGTTGCGCCACATCGACCATGCCCAGCGAGTTGGAGCGAAGGTTCTCAACCTGGTAGCCGCAGATGGCGGCCGTGGCGGGATTGGTCCCGTGGGCAGAGTCGGGGATGATGATCTTCGTGCGCGGGTTCCCCTTCGACTGGTGATAGGCGCGTACCAGCAGGATGCCGGTGAACTCACCGTGTGCGCCAGCGGCGGGTTGCAGCGTGATGGCATCCATGCCGGTGATGTCGAGCAGGCAGGACTGCAGCAGCCGCATCACTTCCAATGCGCCCTGCGAAAGAGACTCGGGTTGGTAGGGATGCGCTTCCGCGATGCCTTCGAGGCGGGCGACGAATTCGTTGACACGCGGGTTGTACTTCATGGTGCAGCTACCTAGCGGATACATGCCGAGATCGATGGCGTAATTCCAGGTAGAGAGGCGCGTGAAATGGCGAATGATTTCAATTTCGCTCAGTTCGGGCATCATGCCCAGATCGCCGCGCGCAGCTTCGCCAAGCAATGCCACCGCATCGACTGCCGGCACATCGAGCGGCGGCATCTTGTATGCCTTTTTACCTGGGGAAGACTTTTCAAACACCAGGGCCTCGTTCTGGCTCAGGTGCGAACTTACCTTGTGGCGCACGCCTTCGAAAGGCACGGCGGTCTTGCTGGCTGCGGGTTCATGCGTGGTGATTGCCATGGCGATACCTTTCAGGCCCGAGTAAGGGCCTCTTCGGAGGCGTGCTGCAGGAGCGAAACGGCCTGGTCGATTTGCGCGCGCGAGTTGAGTTCGGTGGTGCACCAGAGGCTGGCGTTGCCCAGTTCGGGATACCAGCGATTCAGCGGCAGGCCGCCGATCACCTTCTGTTTGAGCAACTGCGCGTTGAGCTGCTGCGGTGATTCGGGCGTCTCGAGCACAAATTCATGGAAGCGCGGAGACCCGCTAAAGAGAAGCCGCGCGCCACCGATGGTGGCGAACTGCTGGGCCGCGTAGTTGGCCTTGGCCAGATTGTGCATCGCCAGTTCGCGAACGCCCTCTTTACCGTAGACGACGAGGTAGATCGTCGCCATTAAGGCCACCAACGCCTGGTTCGTACAGATATTCGAGGTCGCTTTCTCGCGGCGAATATGTTGCTCGCGCGTGGAGAGGGTGAGCACGAATCCACGGCGGCCTTGGCTGTCGAGGGTTTCGCCCACCAGCCGGCCCGGCATTTGCCGCAGGTATTTTTCCTTGGCGGCGATGACGCCGCAATAAGGGCCACCGTAACTGAGCGCCACACCAAACGATTGCGCTTCGAGCGAGACGATATCGGCTTCTACCGGAGGCCGCACGGCGCCGAGCGAAATGGCTTCAGCGATGGAGACGACCAGCAGTGCGCCCTTTTTGTGGACGATCTCGGCGATGGTGGGGATGTCTTCGATCACGCCGAAAAAGTTGGGCGACTGCACCAGCACGCAGGCTGTTTCCTCGGTGACGCTTTGTTCGAGGGCGGCCAGGTCGAGCCTTCCGTCTTCGCCGTAACCGATGGTGGCTGCCTCCAGCCCCTGGTGCTGCGCGTAGGTATGCATCACCTCGCGGTATTCCGGGTGTACGGTCTTGGCTACGAAGACGCCGGTGCGGTGGGTAATGCGTACAGCCATGGTGACGGATTCGGCGGCGCCCGTCGAACCGTCGTACATGGAAGCGTTGGCGATCTCCATGCCGGTGAGCTCGCAGATCATGGTCTGGAACTCAAAAATGGCCTGCAGGGTTCCCTGAGTAATCTCCGCCTGGTAAGGCGTGTACGAGGTGAGGAACTCACCGCGCTGCACCAGTGAGTCAATAATCACGGGCCGGTAGTGGCGATAGGCGCCGGCGCCGAGAAAGCTGGAGTAGCCCTGAGCGCTGTTGGCCGAGGCGTTGCGGAAATATTCCACGATTTCGGATTCGCCCATCTGGCGAGGAACTTCGAGATCGCGGGTCAGACGATATTCCTGCGGGATGGTAGAGAACAGATCGTCGATGGAGGTGACACCGATCTGCTTAAGCATCTCGATGCGTTCGCCCGGCGATTTTGGCAAATAGCGCATGTACAAATCCTTTAAAGCGGGCTGAGGGTAGAGCACGGTGACGGTAGAGCGCGATGACGGAACCATCCACCCGCGTGAGAAAGCTTTAGTGGGTTTCTTCTTTGACGTACGTCTCGTAGGCCGTTGCATCGAGCAACTGATCTACTTCGGACGGGTCTGTGATTTCCACTTTGAGGATCCAGGCGTCGTGAGCATCTGTATTGATCTTTTCCGGAGAGGTGGCGAGTTCCTCGTTCACTTCGAGTACAGTGCCGGTGACGGGCGAGTAGAGATCGGAGACAGCCTTGACCGACTCGACACTGCCAAAAACTTTGCCTTTCTCCAGCTTGGAGCCAACCTTGGGCAGTTCGACGAAGACAATGTCTCCCAGGGTGCTCTGGGCGTAATCGGTAATGCCGACTTTGCCGGTCTTACCACCCGCCTCGATCCATTCATGTTCCTTGGTGTAGCGGTAGGTTGCTGGGTAAGCCATCCGTCTGGTTCTCCTCTTTCATTTTACGGGTTCGTATTATGCGTTCGTTTTCTGTGCTCGTGCAATCTTCACTGGTTAGGGTGGCGCGGTCCGGATGCGTGCTTTGAGGCCACTCAAAGCTTTCTTTGGTCACAGCTTAAACAGGAGTTGCCTGCAAGGGCTTTCTCGCACGGCGGTAGAAGGGTGTCGGCACTACCTTGGCCTTCACCAAGTTCCCACGCACTTCCACGGCAACTTCAGTGCCCACCGCAGTACGGTCCACCGGAACGTAGGCAAGCGCGATGTTCTTTTTCAGGAAAGGCGAGGGCGAGCCGCTGGTGACATAGCCGATCGCTTCCCCTTCGAGGCTGCATACCTTGTAGCCATCGCGCGCGATGCCGCGATCGATCATTTCGAGGCCGACCAGCTTGCGTTTGGGGCCTCCGCTTTTCTGAACTTCGAGCAGCGCCTGCGAACCGGTAAAGTCGCTCTTGCCCAGTTTGGCAAAGCGTTCGAGGCCGGCTTCGAGCAGGTTGATCTCTTCAGAAATTTCGTGGCCGTAAAGAGCCATCGAAGCTTCGAGACGCAGCGTGTTGCGTGCTCCCAGGCCGCAGGGGAGAATGCCGAAGGGCTTGCCCGCTTCGAGAATCTCGCTCCAGACGTGGGCGCTGGTGGCCTCGTCCGAGGGAATATAGATTTCGAAGCCATCTTCGCCGGTATAGCCAGTACGCGCGATGAGCGTGTTGTACACGCCGCAAACGGTACCCCAGGTAAACCAATAGTTTTTGATCTTGCTCAGGTCAGTTTTGGTCAGTGTGGCCAGCGTCTCGGCGGCACGTGGGCCCTGAATGGCGAGTTGTGTGTAGTGGTCGCTGTAGTCGCTGATGTGCACGCCGGCGTAAGAGCCGACCTGGGAGCGAATCCACTGGTAATCCTTCTCGCGCGTGCCGGCGTTGATCACCAGCAGGTAATCGTTGTCGCTGAATTTGTGCACCAGGATGTCGTCGACGAATGTTCCCTGGGGGTTGAGCATCGCGGAGTATTGCGCTTGTCCCACGGCCAGCTTCGATGCATCGTTCATGGAGAGTGCCTGGATCGCAGCGAGCGAGCCCGGACCGCGGAACTGGATGTCGCCCATGTGGCTGACGTCGAACAGTCCTACGCCGGTGCGCACCGCCAGGTGCTCGGCGGTGATGCCGGAGTACTCGACCGGCATATCCCATCCGCCAAAGTCGACCATTTTTGCCCCGAGTTGGCGGTGGACAGTGTTGAGTGCGGTCTTGCGCAGGGTGGAAGCGGAGAGTGAGTCAACAGATGAGGACACGGGTTATTCCTTAAGTACCTTTAAGCTCCACGGTAGCACGGACGCGAGGAGCATTTCTGTGATGAGGCTACGAGGGATTGTTGTGGAATTGAGGCGCCGAAAACGCTTTTGTGGCGGGCGGGGAAGGTTGGAGGGTTACGTGATGAGGCGGTTTTTGCTTCATGGCGCGCCGGGATGGGCTTGCTGAAAATCAAGAGTTGCCCGGTTAGGTTCGAGGTATCCCACCCTTCGCCAAAAAAAGCGAAGGATGGGGCGCCCGGCATCACTACTTGGGCGCGGACGGGGCGGGCCGGACGCTGGAACGCGCACGATTTCGTTCTATTTCGTCTTATTTCGCGACCTCTGGCCGATCGATCAGACGCTATTTGAGAATCGGATTGCCGGCCTGCGTCTGGTGATGGAAGTGTGTCCCCAGCGGTGAGGCGGGTGACGCCCAGGCCAGGCCATCTACGCCCGGGCCGGCATCAATCTTCGACTGTACCGTCCACTGTGACAGATCGATGGCAGCGATCTGTTTAGCAGCCGAACAGGAAACATAAGCTATTTTGCCGTCTGGCCGGGCCAGTACTTTGACCGGTCCCGTAGGCACATCCACGGTGCGCACGACGGTCAGGCTTGCAAGATCGACCACTGCAACCTTGTTGGCATGCGGCAAAGTGACCAGCAGAAAGCGGCCGTCGGGGGTGGGCGAGGTTCCATAACCCAGGTCAGGCAATGGCACCCAGGTCTTGACCTTGTTGGTGGCGGTGTCGATCACGGCAAGCTGAGGTTTCGTCTGGTCGGAGGTAAAGACCATCTTGTCGTCGTTCGAAATAGCGATGCGCTGCGTAACCTTGGAGATGGGAATGACGGCAACGGTCTTGTGGCCCTTCATATCCAGAACAGAGACCGTGCCGGCGCCCACGTTGGCGGTATAACCAAGCCGGCCGTTCCGGGACAGCACCAGCATGTGCGATTCCTTCTGCCCGGTGGGGATGGCGCCCACGATTTTCAGTGTTTTCGGGTCGATGGCGGTCACCGTGTTGTCCAGTTCGGTGGTGACATAGAGCAAACCACTGGCACGGTCGTAAACCGGGCAGTGAGGCCGAACGCCGTGACCAAAGTCGACGCGATCGATGACTTTGCGGCTAGCGATGTCGATGACCACCATATCGTGGCCGTCGGTGCCTGGTTGGCCGACACCTGAGCTGCCATAAATGGGCACGTAGGCAAGGCGTCCGTCGGGCGAGGTGGCAACTTCATGACCGGTCACGCCGTCCTCAGGCACGGCGGCAATCTGCTTCGCCGTGACCGGGTCTATGATGCTGAGGTCGCGGCCACCCTGGTTCGTGGCTACCAGCAGAGTGTTTGCGGAGGTTGCGGGAGCGGCGGAAGCATGGGTCATAAGGAAGATAAGAGACAGGCTGAAACACAGGGCGAACAGCGAACGGTACAACAGACGGTACAAGGGCATCGGCTTCTTCATGGCGAGCGAATTATAACTGCGCAGGTGGAGGGTTGGCAGAACGGATCGCCGTACTTACGCATTAAGCTGTTTTTAGAACGATATGGCCCTCGCCCCGGTAAAACCCGTCAAAGCTCCCGAGCCGCCCTGGCCTGCGGCTATCGCCGTTTTGGCCGTAGGCGGCCTGCATCTTTCGCTTCCTGAACCGCTAACCTTTGGCCCATCGTGGCTATTGCTGGTGGTGGTTGCCTTTATGCTGGCGCCGGTGCTCATCGCCCGCTCGCGCGGTTCGTTTGCCGTGAACCAGGTGCTGGGGTACGTCCTGCTCGGCGTGGTGACTTCAGACATGCTTTGGTCACTGTTTCTACTGGTTCGCTCGCTTCCCGGGCACCAGCTGGTCCCCGCGGTTCTTCTGCGGTCGTCGGCGGCGCTATGGGTGACGAACATCCTGGTTTTCGCTTCCTGGTACTGGCGGCTGGACGCTGGCGGTCCCCATGCGCGTCACGTGCGGGGCCGCCACACGGAAGGAGATTTTCTCTTTCCGCAGATGACGATCGTCCCGCAGACGGGCAAACCCGTTGGCCCTGACTGGATTCCTGGTTTTATCGATTATCTTTTTCTGGCGTTCAACACCAGTACCGCATTCTCGCCCACCGATTCTCCAGTGCTTTCCCGCTGGGCCAAGGTGCTGATGATGATTCAGTCCAGCATCTCGCTGGCGACGCTGGCCTTGCTGGCGGCGCGCGCGGTGAACATTCTCTAGTGTTTGAAGCCGACGGTTCGTTTGGCCCTTATCCCCGGAGGTACGTCTTGGACTGGGGGGAAAGCGTACCTCGGGGCCTAAAGGCCATCGAGCGTTGTGGGTTGTTGGCATGGCCTAAAGGCCATGCCCTACCCAACCTGATCGTGGCGTCTCTAGGGGAGCCGCATGAAGCCCTACCAACCTGATCGTGGGGTCTCTAGGGGAGCTGCATGAAGTGATTTTGCCTCACCGACCTCATCGGGAAATCCGGGGATGTGGGCACCTGGGGAGTTCTTACTGAGGGAGTGCTGACCGCGAGAGCTATCGAACCTGGCTAGGTTCGTGTTCGCCAAAGACGTGGCGCAGGGCTTCGGAGATTTCGCCTACGGTGGCGTAGCTCTCGACCGCTTCCAGGATGGCCGGCATCAGGTTGTTTGTGGAGCGCGCCTGTTCGGTGACACGCTCGATCGCCGCCCGCCAGCGTTGCGGATCACGCCGCAGGCGGAGCGCTCGCACACGCTCGATTTGCGCATGTTCTACGGTTTCGCCCGCCGTGCGGGCGGCCAGGCTCGCCGCCTCTTCTCCCAGTCGGCGAATCCTGGGTAGGCGCATCCGGGTCGGCGAATCCGGGGCCAGTGAAGGCATTTACTCCAACGACGACCGTTTCTCCCGCGTCCACGGATTGCTGGTGGCGATAGGACGCCGCTTCGATCTCCCGCTGCACCCAACCCCCTTCGACGGCGGCCAACATGCCTCCGCGTGCCTCGATTTTTTCAAGATAGTCACGAACGCCTTGCTCAATGGCCGAGGTGAGCGACTCGATGTAATACGAACCGCCCAGGGGGTCGACAGTATGGGCCACACCCGACTCGTGCGCCAGGATCTGTTGGGTACGTAGAGCAAGCCGCGCCGTTTCCTCTGTGGGCAAAGCGAGCGCCTCATCGTAGCTGTTGACGTGCATTGACTGCGTGCCCCCCAGAATGCCGGCGAGCGCCTGCAAGGTGGTGCGGGCGATGTTGTTTTGGGGCTGCTGCGCCGTGAGGGTGGAACCGGCGGTCTGGGTGTGGAAACGCAGGGACTGCGCAGCGGGGTCGGTTACGCCAAACCTGTCCTTGAGCAGACGCGCCCAGAGGCGCCGCGCCGCGCGGAACTTGGCGACCTCTTCAAAAAGATCGTTATGCGCGGCAAAAAAGAAAGAAAAGCGCGCCGCACTCTGGACGATCTCGAGACCGGCCTCGCGCGCGGTTTCGAGATAAGCAAGGCCGTTCGCCAGGGTGAAGGCTACTTCCTGTATGGCGGTCGCTCCGGCCTCGCGCATGTGGTAGCCGGAGACCGAAATGGGGTTCCACTCGGGCAGGTGTTCGGTGCTCCAGGCAAATACGTCGGTCATCAGGCGCAGGCTCGGTCGCGGTGGGTACCGATAGGTCCCCCGGGCGATGTACTCCTTCAAAATGTCGTTTTGTACTGTGCCCCGGAGCGACTCCGGCTTTGCCCCGCTGCGCCTGGCCGCGGTTACGTACAGGGCGAGCAGGATGGCGGCGGTGGCGTTGATGGTCATGGAGGTCGACACCGCGCCGAGCGGTATGCCGGCGAACAGCCGCTCCATGTCTTCGATGGAGTCGATCGCCACCCCGGCGCGGCCTACCTCGCCGGCCGCCCAAGGAGAGTCGGAGTCGTAGCCGATCTGCGTAGGGAGATCGAAGGCAACAGAAAGCCCATGGCTGCCCTGATCGAGAAGGAAACGGTAGCGCCGGTTCGATTGCTCCGCATCGCCCATCCCGGAGTACTGGCGCATGGTCCACAGACGGCCCCGGTACATGGTGGGCCGGATGCCCCGGGTAAACGGGAATTGGCCAGGGGTACCCAGGTCGCGGTCCGGGTCGAAGCCGGCCAGATCCTCCGGCCGGTAGACCGGTTTTCTATCTTCCAGCGGGGCCACGCCTGCTCTTGCGCCGGGCGCGCAGAAAGGAACTGGCCGAGAACCATGCGAACAGCAAGGCCAGCGCACAGTAAAGGAGCAAGTGGCTATGCTCCGGACCCTGTCTCCAGGCGAGATGCACGCGGTATATGTTCTGTACGAAGAACACCGCGAACATTGCAAAAAAAAGGCCTGTAATCTCCAGCCACAGGATGCTTCCCGCGTGGGTAAACGGGCCCAGAAGAGCACGTCCAAATGCGCGGACGCCCTGCTTTGCGTTGCCCACTTTATCGGCGCCTTGCCGGACCCTGGCTTGCTGATTTCTGGCCTGCTGGCTTCTGGCTGGCTGGCTTTTGGAGGGAACGGAGGCTTGGGCCCGGCCGGTGGGTAGAGCCGTATCCCTGTTGGTTTGTGGAGCTTGGGGAATAGGAGCGGGAATCGCCATCGAAGCCTGACGCGGGGCTTCCGGGGGCGGATTAGGCGCGGGTGGCTGCGCGTTGGCCGCCTGGGAGATACGCTCGCGGAGCATGTTGGAGGCCACCCGAGCACCGATTCCGAGCACACGGCCTACCTTCTTTGGCTCCATCGCAAAAGTTTATCAGCCGGAGGATTCAGATTGCTCCGCTGTAACATCAGAAGTAAGGTAAATAGGACCGCGTCTGCGCGGACTGGATTGGGGGATATTTCTTGAACCAGCGACTTCGCCGTCTCATCCAGCAGTTGGGGGAAGCGATCCACGAATCCGTCTCCGAGTCTGAGCACATCTCCGAGGTGGTGCAGGACATCCGTAAGCAGGGCTTCGATGTGCTGCTTATGCTGGAGGCGACGATCGGGTTAAATGAGGTCGAACACCAGCCCGTGTCAGAGCTGGAGGCTCCGGTAAGCGAAAATCCGCAAAGCGACGAGACGTTTAACGCGCAGGATCTGCACTTTCTGCGCTCCCTGCGTATCTCGGTCGAAGAGGGTTGATACCGACGTACTTTCGCGCATCACACCTTCAGCTCTAGAGCGTACGACAGCTTCGCAGGCGGGCCACGGGCCTGGGAGCGAATGGGGACCGCGGATACGGCATGAAAGACACACTTGGAGTACTACTGGCGGGGGGAGCGGGTGAACGGCTTTTCCCTCTGACGCGTGATCGGGCGAAACCCGCAGTGCCTTTCGGCGGGACTTACCGCATCATCGATATCGCCCTTTCCAACTGCATCAATTCCGACCTGCGCCGGGTCTACATCCTCACCCAGTACAAGGCGCTCTCGCTCAATCGCCACATACGCGAAGGCTGGACCGGCATCGTGGCCCAGGAACTGGGCGAGTTCATTGAAATTCTGCCGCCCATGCAGCGGGTCAGCGCCAACTGGTACATGGGAACGGCCGATGCGGTTTACCAGAACATTTACTCGATCGGCGCCGAGCAGCCGAAGCACGTGCTCATCCTTTCCGGCGACCATATCTACAAAATGAATTATGGGCTGATGCTGGAGCATCATCTCGAGGCCGGCGCGGACGTCACCCTCGCTACCTTGCCCGTCAATCCAGCGGATGTCTCAAGCTACGGGGTCGTCGAAGTAAGCCGGAAGGGCGAGGTCATCGCCTTCCAGGAGAAACCCAAGACCACCAACTCTCCGTTCGCCGTTCAATCCGAACATGGTCGACGCTTCGATGGGCGTTTATCTCTTCAATACCGACGTGCTGCTGCCGGCGTTGATGAAAGACGCGGAAGATCCCAATTCCAAGCACGATTTCGGCCACAACATCCTGCCCGGTATTCTCGGGCGATACAAAATTACCGCTTACAACTTCGTCGACGAGAACAAGCAGAACGCGCTGTACTGGCGCGATGTAGGTACGCTCGACGCCTATTTTGACGCCAACATGGATGTGGCGTCGGTTTCTCCGATTTTCAACCTGTACGACAAAGCCTGGCCGATGCGGACGCGGCAGCGCCAGTATCCACCGGCCAAGTTCGTCTTCGGTGAGCCGGGCCGCACAGGTATGGCCATCAACTCGGTCATCTCGGCGGGTTGCATCATCTCGGGCGCGGTGGTGCGCAACAGCGTCCTGTCGCAGGATGTGCGCGTGAACTCCTATGCAGAGGTGGAGTCGAGCATCATCTTCACCCACGTGGATATCGGCCGCCACTGCCGTATCCGGAGGGCGATCATCGACCGCGACGTGCACCTGCCGGAAGGTACGGTGATCGGCTACGACCGTGAGGCGGACCTGCGCAATTATTTCGTCACGCCGAGCGGGTTGACGGTGGTTACGCGCGACTACTCGCTGTATGAAAATCCCGTTTCGCCGGACTTTATGCAGCAGGGCTGATCAGGGCTTCTTCGCCTAGCCATTCACCCCCCTTTGGGCTCCCCGGCCTTATTCGTCCGGCTGGTGGTTGAGAGTAGGATGGCAATCACGATGAAGCGGCTATTGTTACGCATCCTTCAGGGTTTGCTGGCGATTCTGGTGGTTCTCTATGCCGGGGACTGGCTGGTTCTCCGCGTTCGCGCGGAACAGGGAACCTCCAGTGTGCAGGTGGAACAATTCCTGAAGACTCCGCTCAAAGGCCGCAAAGAACAATTCGACTATTTGGGGACAGTGACGCAGTCTTGCGCCGGGTCGATTTTTCCCCATCAGTCGCAGACACCGTGCTGGTGGCTGCGGAGGCATAAGATCCAGTGGATTTCCCCATAGAGCACCGCACGCAGCGGTATGCTGGTTCTGTTCAAAACGGTCGTTCAGTCGTGTTTCTGGAACTGTCCAAATTCGCGTCTTTGCTGCTCAGCCTGCTCTCGCTGGTTGCGCTGCTGCATGCCGCTTTCTTTACGCCGGCCAGTAATTGCGAGCAACGGCTTTTGCCTTCGCTGGGGATGCTCTTGCTGGCAGCGGCTGTCTGCATGGGGAGTGGAACGATCTTTCGCGCATGGGAACAGCGGGCCGGCGCGCGCTCGGCCAGTATCGTCACCTCGCTGCCCATGATGGTCTTCTGGTGGGCGGCTGGCGCCATCTTCCTCCTTTATCTCGTTTCCTGGTTCATCGAACGCTTTTTCCTCCCTATTACCCACTAGGGCAGTCCGCCACGCAGATAGTCACTTATCCTCCCATGCTCCATCACTCAGCCGGGTGCCGGGTGCCCCATATCTCGCTTATTTTTAGCGAGATGTGGGGGGCGGCCGTTGGCCGCCCTCTTAAACCCCAGGCAAGGCTTGCATGGGCCACCCGGGATGCGGGATGGGAATCTCCCGGTAGGGACTGCGCCCCCAAATGGAACCGCAGGCTGTACTTGTGCGTATCAGCACCCATGAGTCAGGGAGCCACCTTCGCTTTGCACCACCCCATCCTGGGGGCCAGGAGCGAGCGGTATCAGACGGATCCGGAGAGGCGGTATCCTACTGGCCGAGGAACGCCCGCGTTGAATCCCTCGTTGCACATGCCGCCGGATCGGGAGGGCAGTGGACGCAAGTCCGGCTCAGCCGGGGCGCCTGAGGTCGATTGGGCCGCGCTGGTGCGTAGATGCCTCGATGGAGATGCTGCAGCCTGGGCTGAGCTGGTTGCAGGCCACCAGCGCCGGGTGTACGCGCTGTGCTATCGCTTTACCGCGTCCGCGTATGACGCGGAAGACCTGACCCAGGACGTCTTCGTCAAGCTCTATGGGAACCTGCGCAGCTTCGATGCGGCCAAGGGCAGCTTTACCACGTGGATAACCACCCTCACGCGCAACCTGCTGGTGGACCACTTTCGCCGGTCGCGTCAGCAGCGGCTGACAGATTCCATAGATGCCGGCTGGGAACAGGACGAGGATCGACCACTGGCTCGTCCCATCGTCGATCAGCGAACCACACCCCTCGAGCACGCGGTCCAGAACCAATTGCAGCAACTGGTGCAAAAGGCGTTGGCCAAGGTGTCGCCGGAGCTGCGCGAGGCAGTGATTCTGCGCGACTTGCAGGATATGGATTACAAAGAGATTGCAGAGGTTCTCGCGATTCCCCAGGGAACCGTGAAGAGCCGGATCAGCCGGGGCCGCGCGGAACTGGCGCGGTTGCTGGAACGTACTAAAGGGCAGGTGATGTAGATGTCAGAGCGCGAGCAAAATACGGGCGAGCAAAAAACGGAAAAGACCGGCCGGGTGCTAGGGTGCGACCAGTGGGAAGACTTGATCGCCGATGCTCTCGACGGCACGTTGAACCAGGCGGATGCGGCAGCCTTCGCCCGCCACCAGGACGAATGCGCCCTGTGTGCCCAGATGTTCAAGGAAGCTCATCAGGGCAAGGACTGGATGGAGTATCTGGCGGTGGAGCCCGAGGTTCCGGCAGATATGCTTCAGAAAATTCTTGCGCGCACCAGCGAGATTCCTGGAGCCGGCGTGGCCTCTGGAGATCCGGCAGGCATTGCCGCCATGGGGCATTCCGTCAACGCGCGGCCTGCATGGCAGCGCATGGCGCCTCATCTTGTGCCCATTACCCGGCATGTGTTCGAGCCGAGGCTGATGATGACGGTCGCCATGGCTTTCTTTTCCATCGCGCTCACGCTGAACCTGACTGGTATCAAGCTGACCGAGATTCGGGCGGCTGACCTGCACCCTTCGCGCGTGCGCGCCAACCTGACCCGGCAGTACTACTCCACCAACGAACAGGTCATGAAGTACTACGAGAATCTGAGGCTGGTGTACGAGATGGAGGCGCGGGTAAGGGAACTACGGCGCACCCCCGAGTCCGCACCCCGTTCCGTCCCCCCGTCCGCCCCCCCGTCTTCGCTTGATGACTCGCCGAAGCGATCTCCGAGGGACGGCGGCGGCGCGAGTCCCAGTGGGCAGGCCCAGCCGCAGCATCGGAACCAGAAGGAAGACCAGCATGAAGATCAGGATCGGCGGACCCATCTCCAGGGCGACGTTCTGAGTCCAGTCGAGATGGTGCACGCGGCGCCTCAGCAGCCAGTCATGCCCCAGGTTGTACCCCAGGCTGAGAGTGAGTTTCCCAGGCAGGCGCCGGCTAGTTTCGAACCAGAATTCAGACCAGAATTCAGACCAGGATTCGAACCGGGAAAAAGTAAGAGAGAGGTTTTCAGGGCTTTGCACTCCACGACTGAAGACCAAGCGGAAAGGAGCTTGGTATGAACTGTGTCAACCATCCTGATGTAGCGTTTTCTGCCTATTGCCAGAGCTGCGGAAGGCCTCTGTGTAGCGCGTGCATGCGTACCGTAGGAGGCGTCGTGTATTGCGAACCCTGCCTGGTGGCGCGCATGTCCCCGCCACCAGGCGCTGGTCAGGCCATGCCTTCGGCGAATTTATCCGGCCTGCATGCGCATCCTCTTTTGGCCGGTCTCCTGGGTTTTATCCCCGGGGTCGGCGCGATGTACAACGGGCAGTTCGTCAAGGCGCTGGCCCATGTGCTCATCTTTGCGGTGTTCGTCAGCCTCTCCCACCACAGCGATGTATTTGGTCTGCTGGTCGCCGCGTTCGTCTTCTACCAGGTCTTCGACGCGGCGCAGACGGCCAAGGCGCGAAGGGATGGGTTGCCGTTGCCCAATCCCTTCGGCCTGAACGACCTGGGAGCCAGGCTGGGGATGAATACGTCTCCGGCGGCTTCTTCCTATGCCAGCGGATTTGCCGCGGGGAGTGCAGCTACCGGCGGTCCTGCTGCGCCGCATGATCCGGCGGCCTCCGGCACGGGCTCAGGTACAGGCTGGCAGCCGGCGCCTCCACCGCCTTCCTATGGCGCTCACTACACGCCGCCCCCGCCGCAAGGGTTTGCACCGGCTCCGGGCGCGTCGCCCTATGGGGTACCAGGCTCCGTTGAACCCAGGTTTGAACCAGGGCTTGAACCTGGGTTGGAACCCAGCCGCACGCCTGTTGGCGCCGTCGTGTTGATCGCCATTGGAGTGGTCTTGCTGCTGCAAACCCTGGGCATTTTCGATACGGAGTGGATTGGCCGGGTATGGCCGGTGATCATCATCGGGATCGGCGCGTGGCTTTTGATCCGTAGAACGCGGGAAACACCGCGAGGGGGACTCTGATGAACGCCTGGCTGCGTATCCGCCGTCTGCGTGGGCCCGCCTTGCTGATCCTGATAGGCATCACCGCGCTCCTCAACCAATGGGGTGTTCTGAGCTTCGGGCGCAGTTGGCCGTTGTACCTGATCCTCGCGGGTGCGTTTGGCCTGGCGGAACGGGCAGCTCTCACCGCAACCCCCGTGCCTCCTGCGCCCTACGGGGGGTATGCCTCGAGCACGACCAGTATCGTGCCCAGCTACAGCACGCCGGCGAGCGCGGCCCCTGAGGCCGGAGAGCTTACCGATCCGAAAGAGAGGCCGTGATGGCCACCATACCCCCACCCCCGTCCCAGCGGGACGCGGAGAGAGCGCAACGCTACTATCGCCGCTCCCTCCGCCGGCCCTCCATGGTCGGCCCGATCGTACTCATCATCCTCGGGGTGATCGCGCTGCTGGTCGAAACCAACCAGTTGGATGGAATAAAGCTGTGGGCCTGGTACATGCGCTGGTGGCCGCTGCTGCTGATTGGCGTGGGCGCTCTCTCGCTGGGTGAGTGGTGGTTGGAGCGAAACTCGGTGAGTACCGGCCGCCGGTCGCATGCGGGTTTGATTGTGTTGATTCTCTGCCTGGCGGCCGCAGGCTACGTCGCAGACATGACCTCGCGTGGACTGCATGGCATGCATCTGTTCGACCACGACGAGCAGGATGATCTGTTCTCCCGCATGGTGGGCCAGGAGCACAATGACGATCGCAGCCTGAACGAGTCGATTCCGGCCGGCGCAGCGATCGATATCCAGGTGCCGCATGGCGACGTGACCGTGACCCAGTCGGGAGACGACCAGATACACGTACAGGCCCACCTGGTGGTGTATACAGGCAACGAGAGAAACGCCCGTCGCGCGTTTGACGCGCTCGCTCCGCACCTGGCCGTGAATGGAAAGAGCGTGACCTTACGGGCCGCGGACGCGAGGGACGGCCGTGCGGATCTGACAATCGAAATCCCGGTGGGCGCCACGCCCAAGATCACGGCTGGCCATGGAGATGTGACGCTCGAAGGTCTGGCCGGACCGGTGGAGGTAGCGGCTGACCGGGGCGACTTCAAGGCGCATAAGCTCACCGGTGGACTGCATGTGCGTATGGGCAAGGGCGATTTCGATGCGCACGCGATCAACGGAGACCTGACTCTGCAAGGCCGGCTGGATGATGTTTCCATTTCCGATGTGCAGGGCCTCGTGGCGCTCGATGGTGAGTTCTTCGGTAGCACCGATCTGGCTCATATCGCGTCGCCCGTCCATTTCCACTCTTCCCGGTCGGACGTAGAGGTAGCCACGGTTCCGGGCGACCTGGCGATCGACAAAGATGAGCTGCAATTGAACAATGCGACCGGTCCGGCAAGAATATCGACCAGCGCCAAGGATGTAGAGTGCAGCGGGATCAGCGGGGACCTGCGGGTGGAAGCGGGCGATGGAGACATTTCCGTCGGTGCGATGGCGCCGTTAGGCCAATTGCAGATTCACAACCGCAACGGCGCCATTAGCCTGACCGTGCCCCGGGAGAACGGATTTCAGTTAGAGGCGGCGGCTAAGAACGGGGACATCGACGCTAAGCTGGACCTGCCGATCAACGACGCCGGCGATGGAAAGACGATTTCTGGCAAGGTGGGTGCGGGCGGCCCCAGGATCGAATTGACGGCCGACCATGGCGATATCGAAATCCGCAGGATCGATGCGGCGATCATTGCTCCGGTACCACCTGTGCCTCCGGTGCCACCTGTGCCTCCGGTACCTGGGGCGAAGGGATTGCGTCGGCTCAAGCCCACGAAAGACGCGCAGGGCAACACGGAACCTCCGGCTCCGCCTGTGGTGCAGTAAGGGTTTAAGAAGCTGCGAAAAAAGGCTGTCCCGGCGTTTGTTTAGGGAGACTATTGCCCTTCGAGCCGTTTCGTGATGATGGATTCGACTTGAGCCACCACCTCATCGAGCGTGAGGTTCGTGGAGTCAATGATGACTGCGTCGGGCGCAGGTTGCAGAGGCGATTCAGCACGCGTGCGGTCTCGGCGGTCTCGCTCGCGCAGTTCCTCGATCACCTCGGCCGCAGCCACCGTCGCGCCAGGACCGTTTTGCTGATAGCGGCGCTGACCGCGCACCTCGGCCGCGGCGTCAAGAAAGATCTTGATCTGGGCGTCGGGGAATACTTTGGTCCCGATATCGCGCCCTTCCATCACGATGCCGCTGGAGGCGCCCAGCTGGCGCTGCATGGAAACCATCCACTGCCGGATACCGGAATGGACGCTTACGCGTGAGGCGGCGGCCGTCACATCGGGCTCACGAATGCGCTTGGTGACTTCCACCTCGTCGAGAAACACATGATTACCAAATGACGCCGGTTGCAGGCGGATGCGGGTTCGCTGCGCCAGCCGGTCGAGCTCTTCCGGGTTATCGAGGTCGCCGTCGGTCTGAATTACCTTGAGCGCGAAGGCGCGGTACATGGCCCCCGTTTCGAGGTTGAGCAAACCGAAGCGGGCCGCGATACGCGACGCAACCGTGCTTTTGCCCGCGCCCGCAGGGCCATCGATGGTCACCACCAGGGATGAGTTTCCTATCTGCGTCATTCGCCTGGCTTTTTCCTATCTGGTTTCGGTCCTCGAAAACTGGACGAGGGTTTGCCGGGTCTTCCTCCGGTCCTTCCCGCAGGCGGTCTCCCGCCGGGAGTTCGAGACGATCCACCCGTCCGTGACCAGGGTTTTGCGGCGCCAGTGCCAGCAGAGAAAGGCTTCGCTGGACGGGATCCGGGCTTGAAGGGCGGCCGCCCTTTTGGGTCGCGGCTGTCCGACCCGGATTTTGTTTCAGATTTGGCAAAGCCGCCCGGCCGCGGCCGGTCAAAGCTTGGCCGGTTTCCACGAGGTGGCCTGGCTGGCCCCTCGCCACGCGGCGGCCCCGATCTCGGCCTTGGGCTGGACGCTTCTCCGCTGCTTGATGACGGCCTGCGGCTGCTGGGCCGGGTGCCCGCTGGTCCACGGCGTTCAGGGTTAGCGCGATACGGAGGCCTGCCGCTGCCTGCGGGGCGTCCTGCCGAAGCAGGTGGGCGGGAACCGCCGTAGGCAGCAGGCGGTCTCGGAGAGTGCACAGGAGGCCGTCCTGAAGTGGAATCGGCTTCACGCGCTGGCCGTGACCGATAGGCATCTCCCGATCCGCGGTCACTGCGGGGCGCGCGGGGACGAATAGATTCTGCTCCCGTGCTGCCGGGACCTGCACCGGCTGCGGGACGATCGTAACGCCGCGGCGCCGAGCGGAACGGAGTGTCGCTGCGGCCGCCGGTGCGCGGAGGACGGGAAGTAGAGCCGGACTTCCGGCCCGGCAAGGCCCAGGGTTTCGACTCGGTAGGTTTTCCGGTCCCTGCCCATGCTCTGGGAGGCGCACCGGGTCTCGATGGCGGTCTCGATCCTGTCCCAGCCGGCCGGGTATAGGGCCGTGCTGCGCCCGATCCTGCTGGACCCCGATCCCTTGAGCGATCCGCTGAGCGGGGATTGCCGGTTCGTGCTCCGTCGAACCTTGCTCCACCGAGTCTTGCTCCACCAGGTCTCGCTCCACCAGGTCTTGCTCCACTTGGCCTTGCCCCGCCAAACCTTGCTCCACCTGGTCTCGCTCCTCCTGCTGCCGGCCGCGCATAGGGGCGAGTTCCACTCTGCGGACGACCTGCCGGCCGTGGCGCACTACTTGCTGCCGGCCGCTCTGCTCCCTCACCAGGAGTGAAGGGACGAGTGGACCGGAAAGGGGGGCGTGTACCGGATGCGGGACGGGATCTGTCCGCGTCGCTGGCGCCCCAGCGTGGGCGGCTTGCGGAGGGTCGGTCGGTTTGTGGCCGTGGCGGCCGGCCTGCGAAGCCGGTGCGGCCCGGTGCTGCTGGGCGGCCCTGGCTCTTCCAGCCTGCTCTGGATGCCGGAGCAGATGCAGGGGCCTTTGCCGCGGGTCTGAATTCTGGTCTCGCTTCTGGCTTGATCTCCGGCTTAGGGCGGCGGAAAATCGGCTCCGATCCTGCCGAGCTTGCTGGTGGAAATGCAGCAGCCGCGGGCGTCGTAGCTTGCCGCTTTCTCGTTGTGGGCCGCGCGGGCACATACGGGCGGATCGCTTCGCCAGGGGCGGCTACGGGTTGCTCAGTTTCCGCAGCCGGCGCGATCTCGGCAAATTCCGGCAAGCCGTTCTCGAGGAAGTAATAGGTCTGGGCGTCCATGGAAAGGGACTGAATCTGCCGTGTCGCGGACAATCCGCGCACGGCTTCCCGCACGCGCGAACGCGAAGTCACAGGGGAAAGAAAAATCTCGATCTCATCGCTGGTGGCCGAGTAGACCGACTGCAGGTACATAGAGACGAGCAACGAGATGGCCGTCACCTGTCCCGTCGAGCCGGCCTTGGCAAGAGCGTCGCGGTGGTGTTCACGCAACAGCTCCCAGCGGGCGGGTTGGCCCGGCTCCGCATAGACGGGGCTTACCCGTAACGCCTGCCACAACTCGCACAAGGCGCGCAGCACAGCCGCCTCGGTGAGCTCGCGGCCGAGAATTTCCCGTGCCTGCTCAGCGGTGACGGTGCCTTCCTTGTCGAGAACTTTCCACAATTCCAGCACCAAGGGGGAAACCTTGTGGCCGGAGGACTTCTGCGGAGCCCGTTTCCAATCGGGGTCCGCGCGCAAAGAGAGCACGGCGGGGAGGGCGTCGCGATGAGCCAGAAAGTCGGGCTGCTCGCCCACAACTCCGAATAGATTCAACGGCACAACGGTGCCGGAGGCGACCAGACGAATGAGTAGAGTGTGTGCCTGCTCGATGCTCGCCAGGCTTGGCGCCGTTTGCAGCTTGCCGAGGCAGGCTTCGACGAACGAGGGAGCCGGTGCAGGCAGTTGCGCGTGCCGGGGAAGATAGAGGCACAAGGGATGCTGGGTCATCCAGCTTTGCGCGTCGTCGAGAGTGAGGATGGGACTTTGGTTCTGGCGCCAGTGCGCCGCCCGTGCTGCCTGGAGCTGCTCTGCTATCAAGAAACTTCCTTTTCGTGCGAGACTCGTCCCGCATGGTGATCCACGACCCCGGAGTCGGCGATCGAATGTTGGGAGATTGAGCGCTTTCTATCTGCTCTTGCTAAGCACAGGGTAAGAAAGAGGCATCCCGCGGATTCATTGCATGGCTCGCTGAGGACCATGAAACAGGAGCCGGAAACTCTGGCCAGAAACCAAACCACTCTGGGAACTACCGGGATCAGATCCTGTGAAATGCCCGCTGGATGTCCTTCCAAGCATACCGCAGTACGATAGGCCGACCGTGTGGGCAGCTCGTCGGGTGCTCTGTTAGGGCCAGCGCGGAGAGCAGCCACTCCATGCGCGAGGGGTCGAGCGGCGTGTTGACTTTGATGGCTGCATGGCAGGCGATGGAGGCGGCGATGCGGTGGCGCGCGGCTTCGAGATTCTCTGCCTGCTCCAGAGCCCCGGCTTGTTCGAGCACTTCGACCACCATGTGCTCCAACGCCTGGCCATCAAGGCCCGCTGGAGCTGCCTTGATGGCGATGGTGCGCGGCCCAAAGGGCTCTACCTCGAATCCGTTGGCTTCGAGCTCATGAGCGATGGCGGCGAAGGTGACCATCTGTGCGGGGAGCAGGTCCACCAGCATCGGCATGAGCAGCCGCTGGCGTTGCACCTGTTCCACACGGCGCTCGCGCAGCACTTTCTCGAACAGGATGCGCTCGTGGGCGACGTGCTGATCGATGATCCACAGCCCCTCCTGGTTGACCGCCAGGATGAAGGAATCGCGTAGTTGGCCCAGCGGACGTAAGGTGGCCAGACCGTGCAGCGAGGGGTTCTCTTGCTGGATATTGCCGGTCAGGTCTGTCAGGTCTGTCAGATTTTGCGCCGAGACACAGTGGGATGAGCGGGCTGAGCCGCCGGGGATGGCCGGGAGCGGTTGTGCGGGCACAAAACTCGTGGCCACTGCCGCGGCTGCGGATTCGCCGTTCGGGCTCTCTGCGTGTGCCGCCGGAGCTGAGGGGTTGAAGGGCAGCCTCTCCGTCCACGGAGCGATGGGAGCGGCGGTCAGGGTAAAGCCGTCTGCTGACGGAACCCCATCGAACATGCTGGTATGAGCCCAGACGCTGGAGGGCGGTGTTTCCGAATCGCCTTCTGGGAGTACGGGGCTTGGCGAGGCGTCAACCATCAGCTCTGACGATGCACTGGGGTGAGCGGTGAGCGCTCGCAGAAAGCCCGCCGCAGGCCGCCCCATGATGAGCTTGTTGCGCAGGGTGTCACGCACAAAGTCATGCAGCCAGCTTGCCTGACGAAAGCGGACTTCGGTCTTTGCCGGGTGAACGTTGACGTCGACTTCCTCCGGCGGCATCTCGACAAACAGCAGCACCACAGGAAAAGAGGTGGGTGGCAGGATGTTGCGATAGGCCTCGCTGACCGCATGCATCAGGACACGGTCGCGCACCAGGCGGCCATTGACGAAGCAATAGATCGAGTTGCGGTTCAGTTTCTCTAGCTCGGGTTTGGAGGTGAATCCACTCAGGCGCAGCCGTCCCGGCTGAGCCGGCTGGTATCCCGCGGGCTGCTTCCACGGTGGAGGCTCCGGCAGGCCCGTGCGCTCCAGTTCCATTTCGGCAGCGACGGGTAGCAGTTGATCGAGCGTGTCTTTGCCGAATAGCTGAAAGATACGCTCGGCGGGTTCCCGTACCGGGGCTGCGACCAACAGGGCATGCGTCGCCGAGTGCAATTCAAAATGCTTGTCCGGGTGAGCCAGGGCGTAATTGGTAACCATGGAGGTGACGTGTGCCAACTCGGTGTTTTCCGTCTTGAGGAATTTACGCCGCGCCGGAGTGTTGAAGAACAAGTCGCGCACGGTGAACGTGGTGCCCGCCGGCTCGCCTGCGTCCTCGCACAGCAGCAGCTTGCCGCCGGCAATCTCCATGCGTGTGCCCGCACTCTCTTCGGCGGCGCGGGTGACCAACTCGACGCGGGCGATCGAGGCGATCGAGGGCAGGGCTTCTCCGCGGAAGCCAAGGGTGGCAATCGAAAGCAGGTCGTCGCTCGAGCGGAGCTTGGAGGTGGCATGGCGTTCGAAGGCCAACAGCGCATCGTCGCGCATCATGCCACAGCCATTGTCTGCGATACGGATCAGCTTGCGTCCGCCGGCTTCGACATGGATGACGATGCGCGTCGCGCCCGCATCGAGCGAGTTCTCGAGCAGCTCCTTCACCACCGAGGCCGGCCGGTCGACGACTTCGCCGGCTGCAATCTGGTTGGCTACCTGGTCGGAAAGGATGTGGATGCGGCCCATAGGAGAGTTGCCTTAATTCATTGCTGGATTAAGGCTAGCAGGGAAGTCACCGGCAGTGCGCCCCTGTGCCCTTCGGGAGGGCACGGATTTCCCACAGCGGAGCGTCGCTTTTCCAGCCGGCGGGCGGGAAGCCACAAATTTCAACGCCACAAATCTCAACGTACAAGGTCGTGGTAACCCACCCTTCGCAAAAAAAGCGAAGGATGGGGGCGCCCGCAGGTTTGTTGCACTCTCCGGCCAAGAGATATCGAGCCGCGTTCTCTATCGTTCTCAAGCGTGTGAGAAAAACAAGCTGGCGGCGTCGCCGGGATCCTGTTGACGGAAAGCGCAGGATAGGAGGGAGGGTACGAAGCGGTTTCCCACTCGCCTTGCACCCATTCCCTTCACAAAGATCGAACCACCGGCGACTCCTCTATGTGGTTTTCCTTGAGAGGAAACCACATAGAGAGCTACTTCTTCGGTGTACACCTATTGGGAAACCGCTCTAAACTAGCGGCCGGAGCGTACCCGGCGCAGCGCCTGTGCCGGACGCTTGGTCTTGGTGAGGCGTGTGCCGCGTGAGTGCGGAACCGCGTCTTCGCGTGCTGAGCTTGCTTCCGTGAGCGTGTCGCCCATCACGTGCAGACGGAGAAAGTTTGTCGAGCCGGACTTGGTGCGCGTGCCGGCAACGATACCCAGAATCTGGCGCGGCTGCACATGGCCTGCCTTTTCCAGCAAGCGTTCGGCCGTTTCCACCATCTGTTCGGCGGTAGCCAGCTTGTTGCACAGGATGGGGTGTACGCCCCAGAGAAGGGTCATGCGGTTGATCACCCGTTCCACGCTGCTCAGCCCGAAGATAGGAGAATTAGGCCGGTACTTGGAAAGCTGGCGGGCCGTGGTACCGGTTTCGGTGAACACCGCGATGGCGCTGATATCCAGGTCCTCGGCGGCGTGGGCCATCGATTCGCAAATGGTTTCGGCGACGGAGAGCCGTAGATGCCTGGGCTGGGTGCGGTCGCTGACGCGCGCAAGACCATCCTGGCTCTCGGTCTCGACCACGATCTTGGCCATCATTTTGACGGCTTCGACCGGGTATTTGCCGGCGGCGGTTTCGGCGGAAAGCATCACCGCGTCGGTTCCGTCATAGATGGCATTGGCCACGTCACTTGCTTCGGCGCGCGTGGGACGGGGATTTTCGATCATCGATTCCAGCATCTGCGTGGCGGTGATGACCGGCTTGCGATATTCCCCGGCGCGGCGGATAACCAGCTTCTGAATAGCCGGAACCTTCTCCGGCGGCATCTCGACGCCCAGATCTCCGCGCGCCACCATGACGCCATCGGCGGCTTCGAGAATGCTTTCCAGGTGTTGAATGGCCTGCGGTTTTTCGAGCTTGGCAATAATCCAGGTTTCCGCGCCCAGGCTGGCGACCCGGTGGCGCACCAGGCGAATATCTTCCGCGGTGCGCACGAAGGAGACGGCGATCGCGTCTACGCCGTTTTTAATGGCGAAGTCCAGGTCTTCTTCATCTTTCGCGGTGAGCGAAGGTACGCGTACTGGAATCCCGGGCAGGTTGATGCCCTTGTGCTCGCCCAGCATGCCGCCGTTGATCACCTCGCACTCGGTGTCCTGGCCGTGCACGGCCAGGACATGCAACTCGATCAGTCCGTCGGAAAGCAGAATGCGCGCGCCCGGCTCCAGATTCTCTGCGAGTGTGGGGAAGGTGGTGGCGATCAGGGTGGAAGTGCCGGCAATATCGCGTGGGGTGATCGTCAGCTTCTGGCCGGTCTTAAGCTGCACGGGAATGCGGTTCTTCAGCCGGCCGGTGCGGATCTTGGGACCCTGCAGATCCCCCAGAATGCAGATGGGCTTGCCTTCTTCGACCGAGACCTTGCGTACCATTTCGATGAGCTTGAGTTTCTCAGGATGGGTGCCGTGAGAGAAGTTCAGCCGTGCCACGTCGAGACCGGCGCGTACGAGTTCGCGAAAGACCGGTTCCTGATTACAGGAAGGTCCAAGGGTGGCGACAATTTTGGCGCGGCGGCGTTGTTCTGCGGGAAGGGTACTGCTCGGTTCATTGGTCTGCTGGCTTGATGACAGGGTAAAACTCATTCGTCCCCCAAACTGCGTTCCGAAGGCGGAAAGAGCCTCCGGTAGTTTCCATTCTACGCATAGTTGCTGCGTCGACGGCGCTAGCGTGTTAGTAGCAAGGATACGAAGGGGCTCTAGCTGGGCCGATGCACAGAATATTCATAATTCTTGAGCCGTGCGGCGATGGATCGAACGACTATTTGCGAAACTGCTCTACCCCGCGCGGTCGACACGATCACGCGGAGTGGCAGCGACCATCGGCGATGCTTCCTGCGGCGATGGTTCCTTCGGCTCAGCAACCGTCCCGCCCGGCTTGGGAAAGATATGGGCATTGAATTCGGCCCCAATCAGCACGCTCACGGTTGAGATATAGAGCCAGACCAGGGTGGCCACGACAGCCCCCAGCGGCCCGTACACGACGGAGTAGTCTGCGAAACGGGTGAGATAGAAGCCGAAACTCAGGGTAGCCAGAAACCAGATGATGGCCGCTCCCGAAGCGCCGGGCAATACATATTTCCATGCCTGCCGCCGCGGCGTCCCGTACTGGTAGACGACCGCGAGCACGATGATGGTGGTCGCCAGGCCAATGGTCCAGCGCACCATGCGCCAGATGAACAGCACCAGCGGGCCGAGTACGTGATAGCTGTTGCTGACCACCCACTGTTCGATCTGGTGACCAAAAGCTACCGTTACGGTGGCAAATGCCATCGGTACCAGGCAAAGCGGAACCAGGGCCAGGGCGACCAGACGCTCGACCCAGAACCCCCATTCGTGACGGGGCAAGTCGTAGGCCCGGCGAAAGCCCTCCATCAGAGACAGCAACATTCCCATGGCGGCTACCAGGCTCACCAGAACCGCGCTTCCCAGAACCTGCTCGGAGCGGACCTTCTGATTGGTGAAGTAGGCATGCAGAAGGGTCATGGTGTCGGCCGGCAGAACTTCCGCGAAAGCCGCGCGCATCTCGCCCCGCAGGGTAACGGACTCCGGGGTCAGCGCGAGCAAGGTAGTCAGGACCAGAAGAGTGGGGAACAGGCAGAGGATGGCGGAGTAGGCAGCGCCCTTGGCTATGCCGAAAACATCGTGCGAGAAAGAAGCCGCCAGGGCAAGACGGATTTTTTGGAGCGCACGCGCCATGCCATCGAAGGTACATGAACCTCGGTGCGGGGCCAAGACGAGTTTCACGTGGTTGCGTGTCTGCTCGAGTCGTCCTTTATCCTGCATTTCTCACCTGGTTGAGAACGATAGAGAAATACGTTGAGATTTGTGGCTTCCCACCCTTCGCAAAAAAAGCGAAGGATGGGGCACCCGCAAGTTGGTTGTGCCGCCGGCCACCGCACAGTAGAGCCTCGCCGCAGCGAGCAGCCTCGCCGCAGCGAGCAGCCTCGCCGCTCCCCACTCCCTGCTGGTCAGAAATCCGGGCCAAAGAGAAGAATTCGCATAGATGCGACCGAACGAGAACTGAGAACTTGGATTTTCTTGCGGGTATTCCAGGTTGGGAAAAGTCACTTTAATAGAGGAATCGCTCGCTCAGCGGCTAAATCCGGAGTCATTGCAATGGAATTACGTACGGGCTAATGCTCGCTGCGGCGAGGTAGCCCGTACCCTTCAAAGAAGTTCAGACGAGGATTTTGCTGGATGTAGTGGCGCGTGTTTTGCTTTCATTTGCAGCAGCTTTAAGACTTTGTGCCGGCAGCAGAGCAAGCCCACTCAAGCCAAAACCGGGCTTGCATGGGCCATCCAAGCTTCTGTCGCGGGGCCGCAAAAACGAGTTATTACGCAGCCGTTCAGCCCTTCCACTTTTGCAGGAACTCGGTCACGGAGGACGAGTCCATTCTGCGCATCGCCGAGAACTCGTTGTTGCGCTGGCTGTAGAGAAGTTTTCCGTTGGAGTCGAGCACCGCCAGGGCGGGCACTCCTTTTTGAACGGGAACTCCGTATTTTGCGGCCAGGTCCACGTTCACGTCGTAGCGGCCGATATTGACCGGCACCAGAACGAAGTTGGCTTCGAGCAGGCCGCGGTTGGCTGCATCGTGAAAGTAGATTTCGAGTACCTGGCAATCACCGCACCAGTTGCCGCCAAAATCGAGCAGGACGCGCTTTTTCTCTTTTGCCGCTTTGGCCAGCGCGGCAGTCAGGTCGGCTTTGGCCTCGGCCCCATCGGGGTAGATGACCGCGTGGCCCGGCTCTTCGGCAGCCTGCGCCGTGCCAGGTGCGTCGCTCGAGGCGAACTCATGCCAAACCAGGCCCGCGCCGACGAACAGGGCGCACGTAGCTGCTGCGGAAAGGAACCATTTCGATTGTGGGCGCATAGAAACCTGCCTGAACTTTTTATCTGAACTTCTGATCCATTATAGGATGCCGTAGCCCCGGATTGGTTACGGGAGCGCGTAACTGAAGGTAAAACGCCCGAGTTGAATCAGCGACTTGTCTCTCGGCGGCCAGATGCGAAAGGATTCGACCCGGGTGATGGACAAGTTGCGCGTGGCATCCACCTGCCCTATCGGTTTCCCGCTTTGCGCCAGGTAAAACGTCACTTTGAGTGTGTCCTGTTCGCGCACCCAGCCGAGAAGGTATTGTCCGGGGGGCAGCAGCACGTCACCCACTTTGAGTGGAACCTGGGAAACGAAGTAGTGCGAGTATTTGCCGTCGGCTGAATAGCCGGCCGTGATCAGCACCACGCCCGCAATGGTGTGCCCCTTGCCGTCGGCGATGCCGGAAGCGGTACGAAACTCGGTTTCAATGCGCTCGTTGATCACCGGGGCGCGGGCAGGGATGACCGCTTTCAGTTCTTCTTCGCTGGCGTTATGCCAGGTGGCTGCGCGCGCCATGGTGCTTGCAGCCAGCAACAACAGGAACATAGGCAGCAGACGCCGGCGGCTTGGGTCGAGATCAGTCAAGGTGGACGATCCCCCTCTGCAGTGCGGTCGTAGCCGCCTGGGTGCGGTCGGTCACGCCTAGTTTGTTCAGCAGACTGTTGATGTGGGTCTTCACTGTGGCCTCAGAGATGAAGAGGGCGGAGGCAATCTCCTTATTGCTGTTGCCGCCCACAATCAGTTGCAGCACTTCAGTTTCGCGTACGGTCAGCGCGGGGGCGCTCATGCGCTCGGCCAAACGCTCGGCCACAAGCGCGGGGATGCGCGATTTGCCGGAGTGGACGGTGCGGATGGCCTCCATCAACTCTTCGCCAGTCATGCCCTTGAGCAGATAGCCGCGTGCGCCTGCCTGCAGTGCGCGGTAGATATCCTCATCGCCGTCGAAGGTGGTGAGAACGATGATCTTTGCCTGAGGGAAATCCTGGCGAATACGGGAGATGGCCTCGACGCCATTGATCTGCGGCAGGCGCAGATCCATCAGAGTGATATCGGGCTGATGCGCGCGATACAGGTCGATGGCTTGCCGCCCGTCGGGCGCCTCGGCGACGATGGCGAAATCGGGAACCGTACGCAGCAGGGCCGCCAGCCCCTGGCGCACCACAGCGTGGTCTTCGACGATCATGATCCGGATCGGATCGCTCATGGTGATCACTCTCTCTTTTACGGACCGCTGCAAGTTCGCTCTCATGCCAGCGGCGTCTCTACGGAAACCCGGGTGCCTGCCCCAGGTGCGCTTTCGAGCACCAGGGCGGCATGGATCTCGCCCGCCCGCTCGTGCATGCCGCGGATACCGTAGTGCCCTTCGGGTCCCGTGAGTTTGGTCGATGGCTGAAATCCGCGGCCGTCGTCCTGCACCTCGAGGGTCACACGCTTGCCTTCATAGATAAGCTGCACGTCAATGCGCGTGGCTGCCGCGTGGCGTACGGCGTTGGCCACGGCCTCCTGCCCGATACGTAACAGTTCATCTTCTATTTGGCGCGACACCGGGCGGTAAGTCCCCTTCACCTGAAGGTACACCCTGGCCGGGGAGGAACTGGCGATGCGGCTGCAGCTCTGGCTCAGCCGTGAGGGCAGGTCATCCGCCGCGTTGCTGGCCCCATCGGCCTGGGAGCGCAGGTTCCAGATGGAGGCGCGCGCTTCGTCCAGACTGGTGCGCACCAACGCGCGTGCCTGGTCGAGCTGGATCAACGCCGCTTCCCGCGAGGTGGCCATCAGGCGAGACACCAGCTCCAATTGCACAGACACTCCTACGAAGCCCTGGGCCAGGGTGTCATGAATTTCTCGCGCCAGGCGTCCTCGCTCGGCGAGCACGGCGCCAAACTGCGCTTCCACTTGCAGAACGCGCCAGCGATAGAGCAAGTAACCCAGAAGCACGCAGGCCAGCACGAGCGCGGAATAGAACCACCAGGTTTGGTAGAAGTGCGGCAGCAGATGCAGATCGAAGGAGGCGCCCGTGGTGTTCCAAACTCCGTCGTTGTTGGCCGCCATGACCTGGAACCGGTAGCGGCCTGGAGGGAGGTTGGTGTAGAAGGCTGAGCGGCGGTTGCCGGCGTCAATCCAGGTGCGATCGAAGCCTTTGAGCCAGTAGCGGTAGCGTACCTTCTGCGGAGCTACGAAACTCAGCCCGGCGTAGGCAAACTCCAGACGGTTGGCTCCGGGGGAAAGCGTCAGTTCTCCTTGTGGGCTACGCGGCTGATCGTTGACCAGGACTTTTTCAATCACCACGGGAGGAGGGACACGGTTTTCGAGTGCGTGAGCGGGATCGATCGAGCTGACCCCGTCGAGGGTGGCGAACCACAGGCTGCCGTCGTTCAACATCCACGCTGCCGGGTGGCCGCCGCCGCTGCACTCCCGGATGTTCATGCCGTCTGCCGTGTCATAGGCTGTGACGGCCAGCGACTTTGTCTTACCGGCGGCATAGGCGTTCAACTCTTCGGTGGCAACGCGGTAGATACCGGTTTTCGATGAGAGCCAGAGTTGCCCGCGGCCATCGTCGAGAATGCCGTAGATGGTGCCGGGCAGCGACTGCGCGCCAGAAGGGAAGGACGCGATGCCGGCCGGAAGCATGCGGTTCAGACCGCCGCCATGGGTGCCCAGCCACAGGGGCGGCGCGCCACCTTCGCTCGGGTTGCCTGGCGTGATGGCCGTGACCACGTTGTCGCTGAGCCCCTGCCGGACGGTGTAGTTGGTGAATGCGCCGTCGCGAAGACGGCTAAGGCCACCGGAGGTACCTACCCAAAGATCACGATCGTGGCGCTGGATTGCACCGATGAAGTCGCTGCCCAGGCCATCGAGCGAAGAGTAGGTGGTGAACTTGCCTGCTTCGCGATGCGCCAGGCCGTGCCGGGTTCCGATCCACAGGCTGCCGTCCGGATCCGAGTAAAGAGAACGAATGAAGTCGTCTGGCAACCCATCGGCGGAGGTGAACTTTTCTATTTTGCCTTTGGCGGTTGCTTTTCCTGCGGATTGCACTGGATGGAGGAGATTCAGTCCGTCGGGGGTGCCGATCCACAAATCGCCATTGGCGCCGCCGGCCAGCGAAAGAATGACATTGCTCGACAAGCCATCGGCAGCGGTGTAGTGGACGAATTCGTTGCCGGTTCCGCTACCGGCTCTTTGATTGGCACGGAGGTTCAATCCCGCGCCGTCGGTACCAATCCAGAGATCGCCGTTGCTGCTTTGGAAGACGCAACGCACCAGGTTCCCCGAGAGGCCATCGCTGGTGGTATAGCTAATGAACTTCTGGTCGCGCAGCAGGTGAAGTCCGCTCGAGTCCGTGCCTAGCCAGAGGTCTCCTTCGCGATCTTCGTAGATGGAGAGCACGCGGCTGCCGGAGAGAGCAGAGAGGGGCGCGAAGGATTCGAGCTGGTCGGCAGCGAGACGGAAGACACCGCGCTCGGCGGCCAGCCATAGCACGCCTTCCCGGTCGACAAACAGCTGATCCACATGGCCAGCCGGCTGCCCGTTGCCCTGCGACACCGCGGCCACTCCGTTGCTGCCTACATGCACCAGGCCGGTGGAGGTACCCGCCCACAGGGCGCCGGATCTATCTGTTGCGAGGGCAGTGATCTCGGTCCTGGCGGGGAGAGGGGCCAGCGGAACCGGGCTGAGCCGTCCGCCGGCATATTTGGAGAGGCCATCGTTGGCGCCGATCCAGACAGCCCCTGCGCGGTCGAGCTCGACCGCTGCAACCTGGCTGCCTGGGAGCAGATGCTGCGCTATCCTCGGGGTTTTCAGGCGCGTGTCGATAGCGTAGACGCCGCTGGCGCCCCCCAGCCAGAGCATGCCGTGCCCGTCGTCGGCGAGGGCGTGGCGATTGAGCGGAGCGGCGGATTCAGCTCCAGACAAGGGCACAAATCTCGTACCGCTCAGAAAGGCCGGGCCGGCCGAGGTGATGGCCCAAAGCCGGTGATGCCCGTCCTCATAGCTGAACCAGACGGTGTCGGCGGGCATTCCCTCGCCTCGGGTGTAGGCCTGAAAGACGCCGTCGCGATAGCCGGCCAACCCGGCCGCTGTGCTGATCCACAATGTGCCTGCGCCATCCTGCTGCAGGTCGTAGATCAGGTCGCTCTTGAGCTGTGGAGTGTTCTCGGTATTGAAGGTGACAAAGTCCACGCCGTCGAAGCGAACCAGGCCGCCGTCCGTTCCCAGCCAGAGATAGCCTTCACGGGTTTGCAGAAGCGTGTGGACCGTGTTTTGCGGCAGGCCGGAGTCGCTGTGCCACACCCGGTGGCCGTAATGATCGAGGGAACGCTTCGGGTGGAGCGCGAGCGCGAGCTGCGTAGCCAGAACGGCGACGAGCAGTAGCGCACACAGGGTAGAACCGGTTTTCTGCTTGCGATCGATCGCCGGCTGGCTTCCGAACATGTTGAGGTTCCTGTCGGGCTCCAGTATGAAGCTATCGCCAAGCAAAAAAAAGGCGCTCTGCTGAAGCGCTCCGATCTTGGGGGTGCCGCCAAGCAAAAAAAAGGCGCTCTGCTGAAGCGCTCTGGAATGGGGTGCCGAAAAGCAAAAGAAAGGCGCTCTGGTTAGAGAGCGCCTGGAGAATGGGTATGTACTGCGATTGGTTCTAAGATAGGCGGCTGCATGAGTTGTGTCTTGGACCCAGGGGAGGGATTTGCACTCCTCCTTTCGGTGGAGGTGCAGGTAAACCCGGTCCAGCGTTCCGCGAGATTTCTGGAGCAGAAGGAAGAGTCTACGGTTCTATTGCTTTTCCCAGACTGTAGTGGAGGTCGGATCGCCGGGAGCGCCGCCTACCTCGGTCATCGTCTTGCCATCCTGAGAAACCGTGTATTGCGAGGTTGAAATGACGCTGCCACTCAGCTTCTGCACGATTTGAAAACTGTAAGGGCCGCTCCGGGTGAGGGAAATACGCAGTCCGGCCGGGATGTCGGGTCCGTCCAACGAGGCATCTTTTCCGTCCAGAGTGGCACGGCACATAGCTTTGATTGCCGGGATCTTGAAGATCATCGCGTCCAGGCCCGCTACCTCAATGATCATTTCGTTGGGCGAACTGAGCTTGACGTCTGTGCTCTTCCACGAGCCCAGTAGCCCGCTGGCGCCTGCGTCCCGTTGATAGGTGACCGTATCGGTATACAGATCTCCATTGGCTTTCACGCCGGTGGTGATCAAAGAGAGTGTCTTGCCGTCGGGTGAGAGCTTCCAGTCGTCACTGTAGAGGAGCTTGTTTTCAATGCTGCGATATTCGGTGGTCCAACTTGCAGGGCTGCTCTGCCGCCAGATGGCGACGTTGCCTGAGGGCGTGCCGTAGGTCTTGCCGTCGGTGCGGAAGGAGTAAGTCTCGCCCCCGGCGGTCAGTTCGAAGCCACCGCCTTGCGCCGGGATGAACTTCATGGTGTCGCCAGCCAGTTGGCTCAGTTCCTGATTCATCTTCCAGGTGCCCGCAAAAGGACTTTGCGCTCGCGCCGAGTGGACAGCAAGGCAGGCAAACAGGCCAAGAACGGCATAGAGAAAAGACTTCGATCGCATGGGGTCTCCGGGCTCTGGTTCAGACCCTGGTATCCGGGCCGAGGACAGAGCTGCATGTGCTTCAGCGGGAACGTGCCAGATTCTTGCCCATGCGCGCACCGCTGTCATTGACATTAGAGCACTTCCGGCGGTCCTGGAGGACCAATGCTTGTACAACCTGAGCCCCCGGGCACCGCATTGAGTACCCACTTAGCAGCCATGGCATCGCTGCTTACGGCCGGTTGAAGCTCAGCGCCTGATCGGTTCGCTCGTTCCAGAACCTCTCGCATATCCGATTCTGGCGCACATGATTCCTCCCGTGCGGCGGTGCAGGCGAAGGAGCGAACTATCTACGACCAGATTCTCAGCAAGCGCAAACCCGCTTTGTTCACTTTTGCCTACGACCATTTGTTCCATAAGAATCTGGCGCAGGGGAATGGTTTCGTTCTGCGAGGTCCCTGTGACTACGTATTGATAGCGACCGGCTCTGGGGCGCCCCACATCTCGCGAAAAACGAGATGTGGAGCACCTCGGATTGATTATTGAGAGAAAGTAACCGCCTGCTAACTATTCGCCAGCTTTGGATGCGGTTTTTGCTCCCGTGTAGCTAACACGCCAGATCGTGTTCGAGCCGTCGTCAGAGACGAGCAGCGATCCATCCTGGGCTACCGCGATGCCGACCGGCCGTCCCCAAACATTCCCCTCCGCCGTTACGAAGCCGGTGAGAAAGTCCTGAAACTCTCCCGTGGCTTTGTTGTCTTTCATCGGCACGGCGATGACTTCGTAGCCGCCGCGTGGGTCGCGGTTCCACGAACCATGCTCGGCGGCAAAGGCCCAGCCATGAAACGTGGCGGGGAATTGCGATGCCTCATAGAACTGGAGTTGCAGAGACGCGAAATGCGGCTGCAGCAGAACATCGGGCACGATGACCTTGGCCTTCAGTTCGGGATGCTTGCCCATCTGTCTCGGGTCCTGGAGGCCCATGTAGAACCAGGGCCAGCCGTAGAAGCCGCCCTCTTGTACGTGGGTGATGTAATCCGGCACCAGGTTATTGCCCAGGCCGTCGCGCTCGTTGGTCGAGCACCACAGGTCGCCGGTTTTCGGGTGGATGGTCTCGCCTACACAGTTGCGGATGCCGTAGGCATAGACCTTCTCGAATTTCCCGTCGGGAGTGAACTCGAGCACGTCGGCGCGATGAAACTCTTCGGGCGAGGTGTCGGTATCGCTGTCATTGGAGCGGGAACCGACGGAAACCAGCATGTGCTTGCCATCGGGAGTGAAGACGATGTCGCGTGTAGTGTGACCACCGCCGCCAGGCAAAGACGCCAGGGTCTGCGCGGGGCCGCCGGCCTTGAGGTCGCCACTCTTGTACGGGAAGCGGACGACGGACTCGGTGTTGCCCACGTACAGCCATTGCGGGTTAGGCCCTGCCGGATAGAAGTTGATGCCGAAGGGAGCCTTGAGATCGCCGGCGAAGGTTTCCATCTTGGCCGCCTTGCCATCGGCGCCGATGCCGTGAAAAACCAGGATCTTGCCGGCGGAAGTTTCAGCAACAAAGATGTCGCCATTCGGGGCCATGCGCATCAGGCGCGGTCCTTCCAGGCCGGTGGCGAATTGCTCCACCTTGAAGCCTTCAGGAGCCTTGGGCCACGCGTTCTCGGGGCGGGGTACGGCCACTGATCCGTTATTGGCCGAGGGCGTGGCGTAAGGCGCCGGCAAATCCGCCACGGTGATCTTGCGGCGAACACCGGGATGTTCCTTGGTGTAGTCGGTGAAGGCCGCCTGGCCAGTCAGAGTTTCCTGCGCCGCGGCAGGCATCGCGGTGAAAACCCCGGTCCCAAGCAGGGAGACGACCGTGAGCAGAAGGCACGGGAAGGCCGCGGGTATTCGATTCGCATTCATGGTAGATCCTCCAGACGCCACTTCAGTTTAGAACCGAGGGTACCACTCGCTCCAGTGGCAGACGTGCATGCTTGATAAATTTGGCGCATTTGGCGCAGTAGAAAGCGTTGCCGCAGTTATTCCGCGCGCAGCGTCTGCACGGGATCGAGGGCCGAAGCTCTTCTCGCGGGGAGTGCTGTAGCGAGCAGGCCCCCGGCGATGAGTACACAGCATGCCGCCGCAACTGCCCACGGATCGGTTTCGCGCACGCCAAAAAGCAGTGTCCTTGCGCTGCGGCCCACCAAGAGCGTCAAAGCGATTCCGGGAAGAATGCCGCTCACCAGGATGAAGAGCGTCTGGCTCATAAATAGACCGATCACTTGCCGGCGCGTGGCGCCCAATGCCATGCGAATCCCGATTTCTGGTGTGCGGCGCACCACCTGAAAGGAGAGCAGCCCATAAAACCCGATGGCGGCCAGGGCCAGCGTCAGGCCGGCAAACGTAGCCGTGAGCCGGGCGAGAAGCTTTTCTGTCGAGAGGCCGTCCTCAAACTCGGTCTTGAGCGGAACCATGTCGGAAATGGGGAGCCGGGGATCCACTGACATCAACGCGCGGCGAACTTCTTCCGCTGCCGCGGCCGGTGAGCCGGTGGTGCTGATTTCGATCGTGCCACCGTCGCTGCCCTGGTCCAGGGAGAAGTAGGCAACGGGGGGCGCGGGCTGACGCAGCCCATCGACGTGCGCGTTGCCCGCCACGCCCACCACGAGAAATTTGTGATCGCCGGGAGGCGCTTCGTAACCGACGAAGTGGCCGATGGGATCCTGATCGCCGAATAGACGCTGGGCGAAGGCCCGATTGAGAATCACCACCCCCTGCGTTTTGGGCTGGTCGGCGCCGGCGAACGCCCTGCCTCGCAGGACGGGAATGCCCATGGTGTGAAAGTAATCGACACTGACGTGGTTTTCTTCTCCATGAATCTGCGCTTCGCTCAGTTCAGGATGGCCGGAAACGTGGAGGGCGGTGTTCCAAATGCAGTTGGGCACGCGGCACATTTGGATCGCCGCGTCGCGCACAAAGGGCAAGGCCTTCAGCCGCCCCAGCATGCGCTGGTTCAAATCGCGCAGATCCTGCTTGTCGAGCCCGCCACTCATGAGATCCAGATGCACCGAGAGCACGTGGTCACGATCGAGCCCGGCGTCGAGCGTGCCCAGATTCAGCAGCGTGCGGGCAAAGAGCGCCGCCATGCACAGAAGCAAAAGCGACAAGCTGACCTGCCCGGTCAGCAGCAGCATGGCCCAGCGGCCTTCGCCCCTGCCTTGGCTGCCGATGTTGCCGGCGCTGGAACGCATGCTGAGGCCGGGGTGGCGGCGCGTGATCTGCCACGCGGGCAGGACGCTGAATCCTAGTTGGGCGATCACGAGTAGAGCGACGCCCACGAGAAAGAAAGTGGAGCTCATCCGCAGATCCAGCGGGATGAGCCTTTCGCGCCCCGACGCCCAATGGAGCAGAACGGTGCTCGCCACCCGGCAGGTGACGAGCGCCAGCGCGCTCCCGAGGGCGAGGAGCAAAAGATCTTCAGCCAGCAACTGTCGCAGAACCCGCGCGCGGCTCGCCCCCAGGGCGATGCGCACCCCAAGCTCACGCCGGCGTGCAGCCAGACGCGCCAGTTGCAGGTTGCCCAGATTCAGGCAAGCCACCAGGAAGAACATGGCCGCCATGCCCATCAGCAAAAACAGCGGACGCTTGTATTCCAAGCCCATCGTGCCTTCGCCGCGCGCCGCGGAGACCAGCTGCACCTGCGCGCCGAGAATGTGTCGGCGTTCCTTGGCATCTTTGGTGGCCGCGCCGATCAGTTGCAGGTCGGGCTGAATAGCCTCCGTCCACAGGGCGGCGGGCTGGGCCCCTGCACTGCGCTGAGCGCTGCCGGGGATACGCGCCATCACCCACAGCCAGAAAAGACCGTCCTGGTTTCGGTAAGGCGCCTGCAGGTCGATGTGGTATCCCGGGCCGAAGGAATCGAACCAGGTAAAGAAGCGCCCGGTCGTTTGTGCGGAAAGCGGCAGCCACACATCGGGAGCGACGCCTTGCACGACGCCCGAAAAGCGCGGCGGCGCCACCCCGATCACCACCACAGGCACCTGATTGAGCACTGCCTTTCTGCCGATGAGCGAGCCGGTCGAGCCGAACTTGTTCCTGGCAAAGTCATAGCGCAGGATCACCGGTACTTCACTTTGCAAATCCGCATCGTCGGCCGGCACAAAGAATCTCCCGGCCGCGGGGGAAAGGCCAAGCACCTGAAAGAAATTGGCGGAAACCATCTGCAGCGTCGCTTGTTGGGCCCCGCCATCGTTTGCCTGAAGAATGCCGCTGCCGATACCCGAACGCGCGATGACCGGTGCCGCAAGTCCAGTGGCATTCTTGAGTCGCTCATACGCCGGGTAGGAGTAGAACCACTGGGCGTCGAACGGAGACTTCACCGCGTGCAGCGCATACAATTCCTCCGGGTGCGCGATGGGCAGGGGAGCGAACAGTAAGCCCTCAAGAAGCTGGAACACGGCAAGGTTTGCGCCCATGCCGAGGGCAAGCGTGACGATGACGGTGACAGAAAAGCCAAGAGTTTTATGCGTGCGGCGGATGGCATAGCGAAGATCCTGACCCAGGCGGTCGAGCCAGGTCCATCCCCAGGCATCGTGTGACACTTCGCGCAGCCGCGTGCGATTGCCGAAGTTTCGGCGATCCTGCTCCGGCATCATCCCGCGATGGAAATCCATTTCGTCCTGGAGTTCCTGGTTGCGCTTTCGTGCGTGCAGCAGGTACTGCAGGCGGCGGAAGAACTCGCTCATCGGGAGACTCCTCTAGGCAGTGCGCAGAATGGCCTGAATGGCCTCGTTGATTCGCTGGTAGTCGGAGAGCTCGGCCTGCAACTGCTTTCGGCCGGCTGGCGTGAGCGCATAGAAGCGGACTTTGCGATTGGTTTCGGAAATGCCCCACTCGGCTTTGACGAGTCCCTTGAGCAGCATCCGCTGGAGCGTTGGATAAAGGACACCTTCTTCCACCTGCAGCACTTCGCGCGAGAGCACATGAATGCGCTGCGCAATGGCGTAGCCATGAGATGGGCCGCCATGGAGCACCCGCAGGATGAGAAGCACGAGCGCTCCGGTGGGCAATCCGCGCTTAGGGGTATCCGTCATAGGCATATGATCTCTATGCCTATGGACAAAGTCAAGCCGAATAAAAACGAGCCGAGTAACAAACGGACCGGGTGGCCCATTCAAGCCCGATTTTGGCTTGAGTGGGGTTCCACGACTTTCCCCGACACAGCGTTCGAGATGCAAGCACCCCACGTTCACGGTGCGGTCAGTGGTTGCTCGGTTGATTTTTATGCGGCCGGGCTTCACCCATGGGTGGGCATCACGGTGCTTACCCCGGCGCGGATACCGGTAGGCCAACGGCCGGTGACGGTCTTGACGTGAGTATAGAAACGCACGCCTTCCATGCCGTGCACGTTGTGGTCGCCGAAAAGGGAACGCTTCCATCCGCCAAAGCTGTGGAAGGCCATGGGCACAGGGATCGGCACGTTAATACCCACCATGCCCACCTGCACCTGGTTCGCGAAAGCGCGCGCCGTGTCGCCGTCTCGCGTGAAGATGCAGGCGCCGTTGCCGTATGGATGATCATTCACCAGCTTCAGCGCATCCTGAAAACTCGGTATACGCAATACCGCCAGGACGGGGCCAAAAATCTCTTCGCGATAGATCGTCATTTGAGGAGTCACGTGGTCGAACATGCAGGGCTCAAGGAAGAAACCGCCACCTTTGGGCAGGGTGTCCCTGGTGTGTTGGTCGACAAAGAGTTCCGCGCCTTCCTTTACGCCCGTTTTAACGTACTCTGCGACCTTATCGCGATGTACTCCAGTAACGAGGGGACCCATCTTGGCGCCGGCCACGGCGCCGTCGGCAACCTTGAGCTTTGCCATGCGCTCCTTCATGCGCGAGAGCAGCGCCTCCGCGGTGCCGTCGCCTACCGTGATGGCGGCGGAGATGGCCATGCAGCGCTCTCCGGCGGAACCGAAGGCAGCACCGGTGAGTGCGTCGGCCGCCTGGTCCATATCGGCGTCAGGCATCACGATCATGTGGTTCTTCGCTCCGCCCAGGGCCTGCACGCGTTTGCCGGCGGTCGTGCCGCGGCGGTACACATACTCGGCTACCGGAGTGGAGCCGACAAAGCTGACTGCGGAAATGCCAGGGTGGTCGAGTATTGCGTCGACCACGCGCTTGTCGCCGTGGACGACGTTCAGGACACCATCAGGCAGACCAGCCTGCTTGAGCAGTTCCGCCAATACGAGCGATGCCGAGGGATCTCGCTCGCTCGGCTTGAGAATGAAACAGTTGCCGGTCGCAATCGCGACGGGCAGCATCCACAGGGGAACCATGGCCGGGAAATTGAACGGGGTGATGCCGGCGACCACGCCCAGAGGCTGACGGAAAGACCAGCTATCGATGCCGGTGCCGACCTGCTCGGTGAACTCACCTTTGAGAAGGTGAGGAATACCGGTGGCAAACTCAACCACTTCAAGCCCGCGCGTCACTTCTCCGCGTGCGTCGTCAAGCACCTTGCCGTGCTCCGCGGTGAGGATGGCGGCGAGGCGGTCTGTATTCTTCTCGAGCAGATCGCGAAAACGGAAGAGCACGCGCGCGCGGCGCAGAGGAGGCATGTTCGACCATTCAGGGAAAGCAGCCTCGGCCACGGCCACGGCCTGCTCTAATTCCGCCGTGCCGTCCAGCGGAACGCGGCGTGATACCTTCCCGGTGGCCGGGTTAAACACGTCGGCGAACGACTGCGAAGCACCGGCGACAGTCTTGCCGCCAATCCAGTGGGGGACTATTTCGAGCGATTGGGTGGTTTCTGTTTTCGATTTCGTGGTGGCGATCGTGGCCATGATTGTCCCCCTCGATGCGCGAATATCTTACCGCTTAGATGCAACGATGATAACTCCATTCGGACGAGGACTCGTCTAACACAGGTTCCTATCGGGTCGAAGGGCATGGCTATGCTCGCTGCGGCGAGGTAGCCGTGCCGTTAGAGCAGCAGCACTCGACGGCCTTCCTCGCCGCAGCGAGCCTTCCTCGCCGCAGCGAGCCTTCCTCGCCGCAGCGAGCCTTCCTCGCCGCAGCGAGCATCCTCGCCGCAGCGAGCATCCTCGCCGCAGCGAGCATTAGGCCCCAAGGTACGTTCTTCCTCCTCGGGTAACGTTGGCAAGTCGATGGAGAACGTACCTCGGCGGCTTAAGCCCTTTGATGACGGGTGACTTATTGGCACGGCCTGAAGGCCGTGCCCTACCTGTTTGTTTGTGCCCAAAAACTTCGCTGGTCTACGAACCTAGGCCATACCCTTCAAGGAATTGAGTTTTTCCGCAGCCTGTTTAGTGCTGTGGCTCAGGCGCCGGCGTGGCGGGCTGGGGCAGGGAGCGCAGGGAATTCGGCGCCGTCACTAGTTTCTGCAGCAGGGCAGCCGGTAGGGTAGCGGTCGCCACCGCGCGATCATTCTTATGCTCGATGTTGGTGGAGTTGAGCAGGTCGCGCAGATCGGCGTTGGTCATGGCCGCGGGCAGATTGTTTTCGGCCGCGCGGCCGAGCGCCACCAGGGCACTGAGGGCGTCGTATGAGGCGGTGGCTGCCATCTCAGTCGGGGCTATCTCTTCCACTCGCAGACGCAGGGCGCCTGCCCAGCGGATCGACCCGATGAATGTCGTGTTTAGTTCCACGGGGAAATGGAACCCCATGACGCGGATGCCATCAGGCGTCATGCGGGACGTTGATCTTGCCGATGGCCCAGGCTGCCGAGAGCAGCGGAACCTCCCGGTAGTGATCGGTGAGCAGGGAAGAGCCGGAAAAAGGAAGCGCTGAAGTGCGATAGCGGTCCAGCATGGAGTGGATCTGCTCCGCCGTCGGTGTATTGGAGGCGGCCACCATGTCGTAGCCCGGCAAAGTGACGCGGACGGTGCGCCCCTGGCTGGGGATGTCGTAGATGGTGTGTCCAGCGTATTCCTCCGTTTGCGTGGCGATCGAGCTGAGATAAGCAGTAAGGCGCTGACCGTCGACGTGCCCAATAAAGACTTCTGAAAAGGCCATCGGCCCGTTGGGACCCAGGGCGTTGGACATGCGGTGCAGGCCGAAGGCTACCTCATCCAGGTCGCGTTCAAATTCGAAGCCCGTGGCGTCGATAAAGCTCTGGTATTGCGGGTCGTGCGGCACTTTCGTCCGGTCAAAATGAGTGTAGGCGCGCAGCGGCCGCAGATTGAAATAGAGGATGCAGTCAGATTCGGGAAGAAGCCGGGCGGCCTCGGGAGGAGCCTTGCGGCGCAGCCAGGCTGCCAACGCCAGCAGCACAAGCGCTAGAATCACGATGAGAATGGTCGCCTTGGTGCGCCTGGGCATGCGAAGTGGAATCATAGCACCCTGCCCGACCCTTCTCCTTGTTAAGGGATTTTCAAGGAATGCGAGCTTTCCTTCGACCTCTGCCGGTGCGGCCTTCCCGAGGGCATCCACGTTCATAAGCTTGAGAGCGGAGCGGGAGCCAGAGGCAGCCGCGTCCATTGCCGAGCGCTTCTACCGTGTGGTAACCTTGGCAACTGTGATCTCGCTTTTTGGCCGCGTCCTGGGCCTTCTTTTTCGAGCGGGAAACATGGCTGTCAGGGCTGGCGTAGCTCAGCTGGTAGAGCATCTGATTTGTAATCAGACGGTCGGGGGTTCAAGTCCCTTCGCCAGCTCCAGAGTTTCGTTCGCTGGTATCCCGCCGGAGTCATTCCACACCGACGTATTGCTCTTCCGTTTGCGCTGACTGCGTAGGAAAGCGTCTGCGGAGTGGGATTGTGTGGATGGTTGCCGGACGGGCGATTTTGGGGTTAGGCCGGATATTTATTGGGTCCGGTCTGCGGTTGTGCACAGGTGGCCGAGCGGTTAATGGCAGCAGACTGTAAATCTGCCGCTCCTTGGAGCTACGGAGGTTCGAATCCTCCCCTGTGCACCATGAAATTACGAATCCCGCGGTGGGATTCGAGGTGCATTGTTGAACGAGGACGCGCCAGGTAAAGAAGCGGGCAAGTTCGCCCCGCGATCGGCAGGGCGAAAGTGGATGGCGCTGGGTTTGCTGGTTGTTCTTTGCGGCCTGGCTGTTAAAACGATCGACCCCGGCAGGGTTCGCTCGGTGGTATTGCTGCTATTGGGTTTTTTCGCGTTGCGAATCGTGCTGATGGCGGCCGCTTCGCGATAGCATGACAAAAGTAGCGGTGGACGTTTCAAGGCTGATGTAGCTCAGTCGGTAGAGCACTCCCTTGGTAAGGGAGAGGTCACCGGTTCAATCCCGGTCATCAGCTCCAGGATTTGCAGTGAGAGTGTCGGAGAGAGCTAGAGCCTGCCGTGCCAAGGCAGACCGAAGCATCAGCTCCAGGATTTGCAGTGAGAGTGTCGGAGAGAGCTAGAGCCTGCCGTGCCAAGGCAGACCGAAGCATCAGCTCCAGGATTTGCAGAAGGTGTGTACGAAGGAGTAAAGGTCGGTTGTGTGATCGCAGACCGAAGCAGCAGCTCCAGGATTTGTGGTGGATTTGCGGAAGTCGGTGTAGTTGGTGGAGACCCCGCGGGAGTAACTCAGTGGTAGAGTCACAGCCTTCCAAGCTGTTGGTCGCGGGTTCGATTCCCGTCTCCCGCTCCAGATTTTTTTAATGTGAGAGCCCCCAAGAATGTTTGTACAAGCAGCGTTACCCGTAAATGACGAAGTACACTTTGCCGCGGTGAAGGCATCGCTCGAAACCCTGTTTGCCTCGGGTCATGTGGCCGGATTCCTCAAGCGGGTACACCAGTCGAAGTTGCGCGTACGCGATTACGAAGGCTTGCTGCAGCGGGGACTGTTAGGGTCATCCACTGCCGAAGCGTATAAGGCCCTGGGAGATGCCGACCGTGGCCAGGCGCGTGAATTGTACCTCTCGCTCGTCGAGCAGGTTCCGCTCGAACTGCGCAGCAGATTCCTGAAGGTGTATGCCTACTACTGAGATCGTTTTGCCGGTAGAACGGGAAAGCACCTACATTGTCGTATGGGAGTTTCAGGTTAAGGCGGAGTGCGAGGAAGAGTTTGTTGCGGCCTATGGGCCCGATGGGGAATGGGCGCGGCTTTTCCGGCGATCCCCAGAGTTTTTGGGAGTGGAGCTCCTGGGCAGTGCGGAGAACGCGGCACGGTACTTCACACTTGACCACTGGGGCTCGGCAGCCGGCATGGACATGTTTCTCGCCACTAATGCGACTGCCTACGATGTGCTGGACCGGCGGTTTAGCGGCCTAACCGTTTGGGAGCGGCGGATTGGCGGTTTTCCTTCCGATGTCTAGCGAGGGGAAGCAAAGATTTTGGCTCAGTCACTGTGTTGTACTAACCAGTTTGAGGAGAGAGAGACGAGATGGCGAAGGAAAAGTTTGACCGGTCGAAACCGCATGTGAACGTGGGCACGATTGGGCACATTGACCACGGCAAGACGACGTTGACGGCAGCGATCACGAAGGTATTGTCGAAGCACAATCCGAAGATCCAGTTTCGTTCGTTTGACTCGATTGACAACGCGCCCGAAGAGCGTGAGCGCGGAATTACGATTGCGACGGCGCACGTGGAGTATGAGACGGCGAACCGTCACTACGCGCACGTGGATTGCCCTGGTCACGCCGACTACATCAAGAACATGATTACGGGAGCGGCGCAGATGGATGGCGCGATCCTGGTGGTGGCCGCGACCGACGGTCCGATGCCGCAGACCAAGGAGCACGTACTGTTGGCCCGCCAGGTAGGCGTTCCCTACATCGTGGTGTTTTTGAACAAGTGCGATGCGGTGGAAGACGAAGAGCTGACGGACCTGGTGGAGATGGAAGTCCGCGAGCTCTTGTCGAAGTACAACTTCCCAGGCGACGATGTGCCGGTGATTCGCGGCTCAGCGCTGGGTGGTTTGAACGGCGAAGCGCAGTGGGAAAAGAAGATCGACGATTTGATGGACGCGGTAGACAAGAACGTTCCGCTGCCGGCGCGCGCGATTGACCAGCCATTCCTGATGCCGATTGAAGACATTTTCTCGATTTCCGGCCGCGGCACGGTAGTGACGGGCCGTATCGAGCGCGGCAAGGTGAAGGTGGGCGAGGAAGCGGAGATTGTTGGATTCCGCGATACGCGCAAGACGGTGGTGACCGGCGTCGAAATGTTCAAGAAGCAGTTGGACGAGGGACTTGCCGGGGACAACGCGGGCTTGTTGCTGCGTGGTATTGCGAAGGAAGACGTGGAGCGCGGTATGGTGTTGGCGAAGACGGGTTCGATCACGCCGCACACCACGTTCAAGGGTGAGATTTACGTGTTGAGCAAGGAAGAAGGCGGCCGTCACACGCCGTTCTTCAACGGCTATCGTCCGCAGTTTTACTTCCGCACGACGGACGTAACGGGCACGGCGAAGCTGCCAGAAGGCACGGAGATGGTGATGCCTGGCGACAATGTGCAGTTGGAGATTACCTTGCATACGCCGGTAGCGATGGAGAAGGGTCTGCGTTTTGCTATCCGCGAAGGCGGACGCACCGTGGGTGCCGGCACCATCAGTGAAATCATCAAGTAAGCGGACTTCACGGGCTGCGGAAAAGCTCAATTCTTTGAAGGGTACGGGCTGCCTCGCCGCAGCGAGCATCAGCCCGTACGTAACGCCCTCGCAATGAATCCGGCTTTAGCCGCTGAGGGAAGGTTTCTCGCTTACAAAGACTTCTTCCGCAGCCTGTTAGAGGCGCAGGGCACGGCTGAATCCGTGCCCTGCGTCCGGATGGGTTGCGGTTTTTGCAGTCAGATTCGCTCCGGTGGGCCGATTGGCTGATGGGGAAGGTATTTTCAGGGGCAGACATGCCCCGGAATCGGTTAGGATATAGGCTATGCGTGAAATAATTACTTTGCAGTGTCCGGATTGCAAGGAGCGGAACTACTCGACGACGAAGAACAAGAAGACGACCACGGGCCGTCTGGAGTTCTCGAAGTTTTGTAACCGCTGCCGTAAGCACACCCCGCACAAAGAAACGAAATAGATCGTTGTTTCTGGCGTTAACCGCTGGAGTTTTGCCACTTCTCGACCCCTGGTGCTTTTTGGGCGCACGGAAAAACGGGGTTTGTGGCGGAGCGTCGCCGTTTCGAGGGTTGGCATAGGTTTAAGTAGTTGCAATAGAGGGGCGTAAGCTCAACGGTTAAACTGTCGGTCTCCAAAACCGAACTTGGGGGTTCGAATCCCTCCGCCCCTGCCAGTTCGTGAGTGTTTGGGAAGAAGGAAACATTATGGCGAAGTCAACCACAGCGATTCGCGACGAGAACCAGACGTCTCAGCCGGAGAAGTCTCTGGCCAAGGTGTCAAAAGCGGACAAGCTGGCGGAGCGCGGGCACGACGTCTCTGTACAGGGAAATCAGCTGACCGGGCTCTACACCAGAACTTCGGACTTTCTCAAGGATGTCCGCAGCGAGATGCGCAAGGTCACGACTCCGTCGCGGCAGGAAGTGCAGACCACGACCACCGTGGTGATCGTGACTGTGTTCGCCTTCGCCGCCTATTTTTATATCGTGGATGCGATACTCAGCCGCGGTGTCCAGACCCTGCTGCATACGTTGGGCGGGGTGCAGTAAGTGGTCAAAGAGAAATTAGAGAAATCGATGACGGAAGAAACAAATCCTGGGGGCGAAAGCCCCAACCCTGAAGAAGGGCTCACGCCGTCTGCCAACGATCGCTTCAAGTGGTACATCATCCATGCGTATTCGGGTTTCGAACGCAAGGTGAAGGAGTCGATCGAGGGCCGCGTCGAGGCCTTTGGCCTGCAGAACAGGATCGGCCGGGTCATGATCCCGACCGAGCCCGTCACCGAGGTAGTCAACGGTAAGAAGCGGACCATCGAACGGGTGTTTCTGCCCGGTTACGTACTGGTCGAAATGGACCTGGATAACGACCTGTGGCATGTGATGAAAAACACGCCGCGCGTGACTGGTTTTCTAGGGACGGGCGACAAGCCTGTGGCGTTGAGCGAGCAGGAAGTCAGCTCGATCCTGTTCCGCACCGATGTCTCGAAAGACAAGCCGCGGCTCAAGATCAAGTTTGAGAAGAACGAATCGGTACGTATTACCGATGGGCCGTTCGCCAATTTCAATGGCGTGGTGGATGAAGTGAACGAGGACCGCGAAACACTGAAGGTGATGGTTACTATCTTCGGCCGCTCGACCCCGGTCGAACTCGAATTTGGCAAGGTTGAAAAAGTAGTCTAAGGCGCAGCCGCTGTGCGCGCCCAGTAGAAAGGTTATTGCGATGCCTCCGATTAAGAAAATACAGACGTCAGTCAAGTTACAGATTGAAGCGGGCAAGGCCACACCGGCACCCCCGGTCGGTCCGGCTCTCGGCCAGGCCCAGGTCAACATCATGGAGTTCTGCAAGCAGTTCAACGCGCGCACGCAGAACAAGGAAATGGCGGGGTTGATCATCCCCGTGGTGATTACGGTCTATGTTGACCGTACCTTCACTTTCATCACCAAGACGCCGCCGGCAGCGATCCTGCTGAAGAAGGCTGCAAATCTGGCCAAGGGCTCAGGTACGCCGAACAAGGACAAGGTCGGCAAGGTGAGCGAGGCCCAGGTTCTCGAGATCGCCAAGCAGAAGATGCCCGATCTGAACACCGTCTCGGTCGAGTCGGCAGTCAGGAGCATCAAGGGCACGGCTCGCTCGATGGGTATTGAGATCACGGCGTAGCTTTTACCTTCGTTAGCATCGAGAAGCCAGAAACTCTTTGGATCTGGGCAAGCGGCGCCAAGTTCGATTCCAGTGGTTCGATTCCAGTGGGTGAGTTTCGCTGCAGAACCTGCGCGTTCGATGCGGGTTTTGTGGCATAATCAAAAATGCGTCTTTGGTTGTATCTCTTGATATGAATCAAGACGCAAGTCAACGGCTGCGCAACTCGTAATAGCAGCCCATACCACGGCGGGACGGCAGCAGTGTCCAGGCGGTGGGAGACAGAGGAAGCATGGCAAAGAAAATCAGCAAGAATATGGCGAAGGTGCGCGCCCAGGTCGAAGACCGGTCGTACTCGCTGCAGGATGCAGTTCCCCTCCTTAAAAAAGTGAAGTATGCGAAGTTCGACGAAACCGTCGACCTTACGCTGCGTCTCGGTGTCGACCCCAAGCATGCTGACCAAATGGTTCGCGGCACAGTCGTGCTGCCCCACGGTCTGGGTAAGACCAAGAAAGTAGCAGTCATCGCTTCTGGCGATCGCATCCGCGAAGCGGAAGCAGCGGGTGCCGATATCGTTGGCGGCGAAGATATGGTTGAGCGGATCCAGAAGGAAAGCTGGACCGATTTCGATGCCCTGATCGCCACGCCCGACATGATGAAGTCGGTCGGCCGTCTGGGTAAGGTGCTTGGTCCTCGCGGCCTGATGCCCAATCCCAAGACCGGTACGGTCACCAACGATGTGGCAGCCGCTATCCGCGAAATCAAGGCCGGTAAGGTCGAATTCCGCACGGATAAGACGGCCCTGGTGCATGTTCCCGTGGGTAAGCTCTCGTTTGAGCCGCAGAAGTTGATCGACAACGCTACCACGGTCATCAACAGCGTGGTTCGGGCCAAGCCTTCCGCGGCTAAGGGCAAGTACATCCGCGGAATCACTCTGAGCTCGACGATGGGCCCCGGCATTTCGCTGGATAATCAGGTCGCCGAAGCGGCCGCGAAACCCTCGTAAGGAATTGTGAATGCTCCAGCCTGCGCCGGATAACCCGCGTGGCTGGAGGCTAGACGGTTGCTGCCGGAACGGCAGTGCGGGACAAAGAAGGTTTTTTATGGCACTCACGAAGGCGAAAAAAGCGGTACAGATCGATCATCTGGCGCACGAGCTCGAAGGCTCCACAAGCGCTATTGTCGGCACCTTTGCCAAGCTCACCGTTTCTCAGGATTTTGAGCTGCGCAAGGTGGTGCGGGGCGCGGGCGGACGTTACCGGGTAGTCAAGAACAAGCTTGCGGCACGTGCGTCCAAGGGCACCAGGGTTGAAGCGGCTCTGCAGGGACTGAAGGGCGTTTCCTCGGTGGCCTACACCGACGGCGATCCTGTCGCCCTGGCCAAGGCACTTTCCACCTGGATGCAGGACAACGCCGAGTTTACGTTCAAGCTGGGCATCGTCGATGGGCAGCTCCTCGGCGTGGACGAGGTCAAGCGGCTGGCAACCATGCCTGCGAAGGAAGAGATTTTTGCCAAGCTGCTGTTCCTGATCAACGCACCGGCTCAGCGCCTGGTGACGGTCATGAATGCTGCCGGACGCGATCTCGCAGTGGTCGTGAACCAGGCGGTCGAGCAGGGTAAGTTTGCGGGCGCGCCGGCTCCGGCAAAGGCAGAAGCTGTAGCGGAAGCACCAGTAGCTGAAACAGCGGCGCCTGTGGCTGTAGCGGAAGCACCGGTAGCCGAATCGGCAACGCCGGTAGCTGAAACCGTGGCGGCCGAGGCGGAAGCAGCCGGGACAAACGAAGATTCGCAGACGGCAGCGGCGGCTACTGAAGCGCCGACTGAGGGCTAAGCCTTTCGTTATCAGATTTTACGGGATGAACCGTGCGGGGATGCCATGTCTGGGCATATCGGAAACCTGCTCGGGGTCGGGTCGGCGGTCTCAACAGGCAGCCGGGTGGTTTGAACCAAATAAGCGTTACCAAGTTTAGATTCAAGTGGAGAGAAAAATGGCGGATTTACAGCAGTTGGAAGATCAGATCGTTAGCTTGACCCTGCTCGACGCGGCAGCCCTGGTTAAGAAGCTCGAAGAGCGGCTTGGCGTTTCAGCAGCAGCGGCGGCCCCCGTGGCCGTGGCCGGCGGCGGCGGTGCGGCAGCAGCCGCGCCAGTGGAAGAGAAGACCGAGTTCACCGTCATCCTCAAGGATGCCGGCGCGAACAAGATCAACACCATCAAGGCAGTACGCGAAGTCACGGCGCTCGGCCTGAAGGAAGCCAAGGACCTGGTCGACGGCGCTCCCAAGCCGCTCAAGGAGAACGTGAGCAAGGAAGAGGCTGAGACCGTCCGCAAGAAGTTCGATGGCATCGCCACTGTCGAAGTCAAGTAAAAAGTGAAGCCTTGAATGGCTAGCAAGTTGCATGCCAAAGCGGAACGCGCTATGATGTTCTTTAGCGCGTTCCGCTGGGTACGCTTGTTTTTACTCGGCTGAGCGGTTTCTTTGCATACGATCTCGTGAAGAGATAGCAGTGGTTCGTATGCGATCAAGTATTCCGGCGCGATCTGCGTCGGCTCGCACCTTCGAAATGGGCGGCGGACTTCAAGGTGCGGTGAACGATCTGCTGTAGGGCGGCGAACACGCGGCTTATTGGAATCAGCGAGATTCGGAAATTTATATCTTGTCAAGTGCACAATTCGGTTGTGACGCTCGTGGGTAGTTCTGTGCCTGCGGGCGATTGCCGTCTTCGAATGCTGTGCTCTTTTCCGCTGATTGCCAAGCCCACCTACACCGCCTCGGGCCCGACCAAACGTTCTGTTGCCTTGAATCAGATCCGTAGTGCGGCAGGTGGCTCGCTGGCCACTCTTTACTGCTGCCGGTCGAATCTGGCGACGTAAAGCATGGTTTGAAAATACCGGCAATTGCTTCTGACGTTCGTTTGTCAGCCAGTGTTGCCCGAACCTAAGAAAGCGCAGTGTTTTTGCCGAAGCGAGGCGGCGAAGACACGCTATGGCGCAAGTAAGAAACAGCTGCGAAACCGCGGACTCGGCGGTTTTCTCATGCTTACCGCGCGTCCCACGAGTCTCAGGAGTGAAGCATGCCGAACGAGAACCGCGCCCTTCGTAGCCGACTCGACTTTTCCAAGATCCCAACCGCGATCCAGATTCCAAACCTGATCGAAGTGCAGCGCCGCTCTTACGAGCGTTTTCTGCAGATGGATAAACTGCCCTCTGAGCGGGAAGACAACGGACTGCAGTCTGTCTTTGTCTCGGTATTCCCCATCACCGACTTCCGCAATATTTCGCAGTTGGATTTCGTCGACTTCTCGATTGGTAACTGGGAGTGCAAGTGCGGTCACCTCAAGGGACTGCATCACTTGCGTACGGCCTGCGTCAATTGCGGGGCCATGGTCATTACCGACCCGTTCCATCCCGGCGAAGTGCTTTGCCAGCAGTGCGGCACCTACAACAAGAACACCCCCGATTTTTGTAACAAGTGCGGTGATCCCGTCGGTCTGCAGTTGAAGTACGACCAGGCAGAGTGCGAAGAGCGCGGCATGACTTACTCAGCGCCGCTCAAGGTAACGGTCCGCCTCACCATTTACGACAAGGACCCGGAGACGGGCGCAAAGTCGATCCGCGACATCAAGGAGCAGGAAGTGTTCTTCGGCGATATTCCGCTGATGACGCAGAATGGCACCTTCATCGTCAACGGCACCGAGCGCGTCATCGTGAGCCAGTTGCATCGTTCGCCCGGCGTGTTCTTTGAGACCGCGAGCAACCGCACCTACTTCCTGGGCAAGATCATTCCTTACCGCGGTTCCTGGGTAGAGTTCGAGTACGACCAGAAGAACACGCTCTACGTGCGTATCGATCGCAAGCGCAAGTTCCTGGGCACCATCTTCCTGCGCGCTCTCGGCCTGCGTTCCGATGAAGACATTCTCAAGACCTTCTACCTGGGCGATACCATTTCGGTCAGCAGCGGCAAGCTCTTGTGGCAGGTACAGGAAAACACGGAAAAGGGCACGCATCTTCTCGGCGCGAAACCTGCACACGCCGTGGTGGTCAAGGGTGAAGAGATCGCTCACTCCGGCCGCAAGATTACGCCCACCATCCTGAAGGCGCTGCGCAGTCACAAGGTTACCAAGGTAGAAATCGAAACCGCGGAACTCGACGGAGCGATGACCCTGGCCGACGTGGTCGATACGACGACCGGCGAGGTTTTGCTCGAGGCTAACCACGAGCTGACGGCAGACAAGATTCACAAGATCATCGAGAGCGGCGTGACGTCGTTCCAGGTGTTCTTCCCCGATCGCGATGACGTAGGCAACATCATCACCAACACGCTGCGTCGTGACTCGGTGCGCAAGCCCGAAGAGGCTCTCATCGAGATCTACCGCAAGCTGCGTCCGGGCGATCCGCCGACGCTCGATACCGCGACTGCGTTGTTCGAAGGCATGTTCTTCGATCCGCGCAAGTATGACTTTTCGCGCGTAGGCCGGTTGAAGTTCAACATCAAGCTCTACGAGTCGCAGGATGTAACCCAGCTCGACAAGCGCACCCTGACGCCCGAGGACTTCTACGGGACCATCCGTTACCTGCTCAAGCTGCGCAAGAACATCGGCGTAGTGGATGACATCGATCACCTCGGCAACCGCCGCGTCCGCGCCGTAGGCGAATTGATGGAAAATCAGTTCCGCATCGGCCTGGTCCGCATGGAACGCGCAATCAAGGAAAAGATGAGCGTGTATCAGGAGATGTCGACGGCGATGCCGCACGACCTGATTAACGCCAAGCCGGTCATGGCTGCAATCCGCGAGTTCTTCGGTTCGTCGCAGCTTTCGCAGTTCATGGATCAGACCAATCCGCTGTCTGAGATCACGCACAAGCGTCGGCTTTCCGCCCTTGGGCCGGGTGGTTTGAGCCGCGAGCGCGCAGGCTTTGAAGTGCGCGACGTACACCCTACGCACTACGGACGTATCTGCCCGATCGAAACGCCGGAAGGTCCGAACATCGGCCTCATCAGCTCACTGTCGTGCTTTGCGCGTATTAACGAATATGGCTTTATCGAGTCGCCCTACCGGCGTGTGCGTGAAGGCTTCATTCTCGATTACGTACAGGTCAACAACGCCGGTGAGAGCGGTCTGCGTGTCGGCGATCCGCTGGAGAAGAAGGAAGCGCTACGCCTGAACCAGCAGTTGAAGCAGGACGGCAAGCGTCCGATCGAGTTCGATCCCTTCTCCTTCTATCTGTCGGCGTGGGAAGAAGATCGCCACACGATCGCACAGGCGAACATCGAGCTGGATGCAACCGGTCACATCGTCGACGATCTGGTCAACGCTCGCCGCCAGGGCAACTTCGTACTGGTGAACCGTGCGGAAGTGGATTACATCGACGTGAGCCCGAAGCAGCTGGTCTCGGTCGCTGCATCGCTCGTGCCGTTCCTGGAGCATGACGATGCTAACCGCGCACTGATGGGCGCGAACATGCAACGCCAGTCGGTTCCTCTGCTGGTGGCGGAAGCGCCGCTGGTCGGTACCGGTATGGAAGGCGTCACTGCGCGTGACTCGGGAGCAGTCATCCTGGCCAAGCGCAACGGCATCGTCGATTCGGTCGACTCCGAGCGCATCATCGTTCGCGTGGAAGGTGAGCATCATCCCACGCAGTTGTCGCGCGAAGTCGGTTCAGACATCTATCAGCTGATCAAGTTCAAGCGTTCCAACCAGAACACTTGCATCAACCAGAAGCCGATTGTGCGCCAGGGCGACCGGGTGCTCAAGGGGCAGGTGATCGCTGACGGTCCCTGCACCGAGCAAGGTGAGTTGGCACTGGGCCGTAACGTCCTCGTGGCCTTCATGCCATGGCGCGGTTACAACTTCGAAGACGCGATCCTGATCTCGGAAAAGCTGGTGCGCGATGACTATTACACCTCGGTACACATCGAGGAGTTCGAAATCGAAGCCCGCGATACCAAGCTGGGGCCGGAAGAAATCACGCGTGACATCCCTAACGTCTCTGAGTCGGCCCTCCGCGACCTGGACGAGAGCGGCGTCATCCGCATCGGCGCCAAGGTGAAGCACAACGACATTCTGGTAGGCAAGGTAACGCCCAAGGGCGAAACCCAGCTGACGCCGGAAGAGAAGTTGCTGCGCGCCATCTTCGGTGAAAAGGCCGGTGATGTACGCGATGCTTCGCTAACGTGCCCTCCGGGTATCGAAGGTACGGTGGTCGACGTTCGCATCTTCTCCCGCAAGGGTCAGGAGAAGGATGAGCGCGCCAAGCTGATCGAAGGCGAGCAGATTGCCAAGCTCGAGAAGAACCTGGCAGACGAAATCCGCATTTTGACCGACGAGCGGTTGAAGCGTTTGGAATCGATTCTGGGCGGCAAGGAAGTGCTGGCTGACCTGCACGACGAGCGCACCAACAAGCGCCTCATCGTGAAGGAACAGATCATCGATCGCGATACGATCGAGCGCATCTCCACCCGTAACCTGAAGCGTATTCGTTACGCCGACAAGGACCCGCGGGTGAATGAGCAGATCGACGAGATCGAGGAAATGACCTCACGTCAGATCGATGTGCTGCGCAAGATCACTAACGAGAAGATCGGCAAGCTGCAGAAGGGCGATGAACTGGCGCCAGGCGTGATCAAGCTGGTCAAGGTATACATCGCCATGAAGCGCAAGCTGTCGGTCGGTGACAAGATGGCCGGCCGCCACGGGAACAAGGGCGTCATTGCCCGCATTCTTCCCGAGGAAGACATGCCTTACTTGCCCGACGGCACACCGGTGGAGATTGTTCTGAATCCGCTGGGCGTGCCTTCCCGTATGAACGTGGGACAGATCCTGGAGACGCATCTGGGCTGGGCCGCACACAAGCTGGGCGCGAAGATCGCTGCGCTGGTGGAGCGCAACCACGACGCCAACGAAGTTCGCGCCATGGTGACGGAGCGTTTTGCCAATACGGCGACGCTGCGCCAACTACTCGAGCTCGATGACGAAATGCTGCTGCGTGTAGCAGCCGGCATGAAGCACGGCATCTGGTTCGGTACTGCCGTGTTCGACGGCGCCAAGGAATCGGAGCTCAAGGCGCTGCTTGCAGCGGCTGAGCTGCCGAGTTCGGGCAAGACGGCGCTGTTTGACGGTATGACGGGCGTCGAGTTCGAGCAGCCGGCAACGGTGGGCTACATCTACATGCTGAAGCTTTCGCACCTGGTCGACGACAAGATTCACGCTCGCTCGATCGGACCGTATTCGCTCATCACACAGCAGCCGCTGGGTGGCAAGGCGCAATTCGGTGGCCAGCGCTTCGGCGAAATGGAAGTGTGGGCGCTCGAAGCATACGGCGCGGCCTACATCCTGCAGGAGCTGCTCACTGCCAAGTCTGACGACGTGTATGGCCGTACCAAGATCTACGAGGCCATCGTCAAGGGCGAGGCGGCCATTGAGCCCGGCGTTCCAGAGTCGTTCAACGTGCTGATTCGTGAGTTGCAGTCGCTCTGTCTCGATGTGGAATTGATCAAGCAGCCGGAAAAGAGACTTCCGGCGCCGGCTGTCGCAGCGGCGGACTAACGCACTTGCCGTACCTGCACCCGTAACCCATTCGGGTGCCCCATATCTGGCGCGCGGTTTGCGCCAGATGTGGGAAGTAAGCAAATCTCAGCACCGAAGTCTCGAACCGAGACAACAATGCTGAGGAAAAAGATGAAACCGGGTCTTGTCCTCACGAGCCAACCGCTCCCGGGAAGGACAGTACACCCGAGCAGAATGTATCCCGGGAACGTAACAGGCACGCTTCAGACGTACTGAAGCCATGTGCCAAGGAGGGTCGCCTTGTACCGTTCCAGCCCATTTGAACTGACCAGCCCTATTACCGACTTCGATGCCATCCGCATCTCTCTTGCCTCTCCGGAAAAGATTCGCAGCTGGTCGCACGGTGAAGTGACCAAACCGGAGACGATCAACTACCGTACGTTCAAGCCCGAGCGCGATGGACTTTTCTGCGCCCGCATCTTTGGCCCCGTCACGGACTGGGAGTGCCTCTGCGGCAAGTACAAGCGCATGAAGCATCGCGGCGTGATCTGCGACAAGTGCGGTGTGGAAGTGACGCTTTCCAAGGTTCGGCGTGAGCGCCTGGGCCACATCGAGCTGGCGTCGCCTTGCTCGCATGTGTGGTTTTTCAAAGGTTTGCCCTCACGCATTGGCCACCTGCTCGACATTTCGCTGCGTGACCTCGAAAGCGTTCTTTACTTCGAGAGCTACGTGGTGGTCGATCCAGGCGATGCGCCGGTGAAGGAGCGCGAAATCATCAAGGACGAAGCTCGCTTCCGCGAGCTCGACCAGCAGTACCGCCCCACCGGCTTCAAGGGCATGATGGGCGCCGAGGCCATCAAGGAATTGCTCAAGCGTGTGGTGGTGGACGAACTCGCCATCGAACTGCGCGAGCGCATGAAGACTGAGACCTCGCTGCAGAAGCGGTTGAAGTATGCCAAGCGTCTCAAGGTGGTCGAGGCATTCCGCAAGTCGGGCAACAAGCCGCAGTGGATGATTCTCGACGTGATCCCGGTCATTCCTCCTGAGCTGCGCCCGCTGGTGCCGCTGGATGGCGGCCGTTTCGCCACGTCCGATCTGAACGATTTGTATCGCCGCGTGATCAACCGCAACAACCGCCTCAAGAAGCTCATGGATCTGCATGCGCCTGAGGTGATCGTGCGCAACGAGAAGCGCATGCTGCAGGAAGCCGTGGACGCGCTGTTCGATAACGGCCGTCGCGGACGCGTACTGCGCGGCGCCAACAATCGTCCGTTGAAGTCGCTCTCCGATACCCTCAAGGGCAAGCAGGGCCGCTTCCGTCAAAATTTGTTAGGTAAGCGCGTCGACTACTCCGGCCGTTCCGTCATTGTGGTCGGCCCTGAGCTCAAACTGCACCAGTGCGGTTTGCCGAAGAAGATGGCGCTCGAGCTGTTCAAGCCGTTTATCTATCATCGGCTGGAACAGACCGGTCACTGCACGACCATCAAGCAAGCCAAGGAAATGGTCGAAATGCAGGAGCCTATCGTTTGGGACATCCTGGAAGAAGTCATCAAGGACCATCCCGTTCTGCTGAACCGCGCTCCTACGCTTCACCGCCTGGGTATCCAGGCCTTTGAGCCGGTACTGGTAGAAGGCAAGGCAATCAAGATCCATCCGCTGGTCTGCACTGCGTTCAACGCAGACTTCGATGGTGACCAGATGGCCGTGCACATTCCGCTGTCGCCGGAAGCGCAGGTGGAAGCCAGCGTACTGATGCTGGCGTCGCACAATATTCTTTCGCCCGCCTCTGGTCAGCCGATCACCGTGCCGACGCAGGATATGGTGCTTGGTCTCTATTACCTCACCAAGGCCAAGAAGGGCGGCAAGGGTGAAGGCCGCGTGTTCGCCAACACCGAAGAAGTGCTGATGGCGCTCGAAGCGAAGGAAGTGGAAACGCTGACACCGATTCGTCTGCGCTTCACCGGCCCTGTGCTCGACATGACCACTGCTTATGACGATCAGGATCTGACCCACACGGAGCCGATCATGTACGACAAGCAGTACATTTCAACCACCGTCGGCCGCGCCATTCTGAACGATGCGCTCTCTGATGGCATGCCCTATGTCAACGGCTTGCTCAAGAAGAAGGGCATTGGTCAGCTGGTGAACTACTGTTACCTGAACCTCGGTCTCGAAGTCACGGTCAAGATGCTCGATCGCATCAAGGATCTGGGCTTCAATTACGCAACCCGCAGCGGACTGTCTGTCGGACTGGATGACATGGTCATTCCCGACACCAAGTACACCGTGGTGCGCGATGCCGAAAAGCAGGTGATTGCCGTACAGCAGCAGTACCTGGACGGCGCCATCACCAACGGCGAGCGCAACAACAAGGTCATCCAGATCTGGTCGTCTGTAACCGAAAAGGTTGCCGACGAGATGTTCGACAACATGAAGAACGCCGACAAAGAAGGCACCATGAACCCGATTTACATCATGGCTGACTCCGGCGCTCGTGGTTCGAAACAACAGATCCGTCAGCTCTCCGGTATGCGCGGCCTCATGGCCAAGCCTTCCGGTGAAATCATTGAAACGCCGATCACGGCCAACTTCCGTGAAGGTCTCACCGTGCTGCAGTACTTCATTTCCACCCACGGCGCTCGTAAGGGTCTGGCGGATACGGCATTGAAGACAGCAGACTCGGGCTACCTTACCCGCCGTCTGGTCGACGTGGCGCAGGACGTCATCGTCAGCGAGCAGGATTGCGGAACGGTCGAGGGCATCTACGTCGGTCCCATCGTCGAGTCGGGCGAGATTATCGAGCCATTGCGCGACCGCATCATCGGCCGTGTATCGCTTGAGAAGATCAAGGACTACGAAGGCAGCGTGATCGTCGAAGTGAACCAGGAAATCACTGAAGAGCTTGCCAATGCGATCCAAGGTGCTGGTATCGAGAAGGTGAAGATCCGTTCGGTGCTGACCTGCGAATCCAAGCGTGGCGTTTGCATTCTCTGCTACGGACGCAACCTGGCTTCGGGCCGCATGGTGGAGTTGGGCGAGGCAGTCGGTGTGATCGCGGCGCAGTCGATTGGCGAGCCGGGAACACAGTTGACGATGCGTACCTTCCACATCGGTGGTACGGCTTCGCGTGTTTCGCAGCAGTCTTCACTCGACGCCAAGAACCACGGTATCGTGCGCTTCATCAACATGGTCACGGTGCGCGCCAAGTCGGGCGACCTGGTGGCCATGAACCGGTCCGGCGCTATCGCGGTTGTGGATGAGCGTGGCCGTGAGAAGGAGCACTACCAGGTGGTGTACGGCGCCAAGCTGAAGGTCGAAGACGGCGCACAGGTAACCCTGGGCCAGACCCTGGTCGAGTGGGATCCTTACACGTTTGCGATTCTGACCGAAATCGGCGGAACCATTCAGTTCAAGGATTTGCAGGAAGGCATCACGCTGAATGAAGAAGTCGATGAAGTGACCGGCCTGTCGCGTCTGGTAGTTGCGGAAGCACCGGACGAGAAGCGGCAACCGGCCATCGTGATCAAGGGCGCCAAGGGCAATAAGCGTTATTTGATGCCCAGCCGCTCCCACCTCATGATTCAGGATGGCGACGAAGTCTTCCCTGGCGATGTGCTGGCGAAGATCCCGCGTGAAACCACCCGTACCAAGGACATCACCGGCGGTCTGCCGCGCGTCGTAGAGCTGTTCGAAGCGCGTAAGCCCCGCGAAACTGCGATCATCAGCGAGATCGATGGCGTAGTGAAGTTCGGTGAAGTGGCCAAGGGTCAACGCAAGATCTACGTCACTGCGGACAACGGCGAGGAGAAGGAATACTCCGTGCAGCGCGGTGTACACGTCAACGTGCAGGAAGGCGAGCGCCTGAAGGCCGGCGAACCGCTGATGGACGGACCGCTGAACCCGCACGACATTCTGGCTGTGCTTGGCGAGAAGGAACTGCAGGGATATTTGGTCAACGAAATCCAGGAAGTCTACCGGTTGCAGGGCGTGGCGATCTCAGACAAGCACATCGAGACCATCGTCCGCCAGATGCTGCGCTGGGTGAAGATCGAGGAAGTCGGCGATACGTCGTTCCTGCTCGAACAGCAGATCGACAAGTTCCGCTTCCGTGAAGAGAACGAGCGTGTGATTGCCAAGGGTGGCAGGCCGGCGATTGGCCGTCCGCTGCTGCTCGGTATCACCAAGGCTTCGCTCTCGACCGACTCCTTCATCTCGGCGGCATCGTTCCAGGAGACTACGCGCGTACTTACCGAAGCCAGCATCAACGGCTCGGTCGACAGCCTGCGCGGCCTCAAGGAAAACGTCATCGTCGGTCGCCTCATCCCGGCAGGTACGGGTATGGAGTACTACCGCAACATTCAACTCTCGCAGGAACTCGAAGAGGCCGCTGCCCGTGTGCAGCAAGAAGTAACGGCAGCCTTCGAGGAAGCCGAGCGCGAGTTGGAGTTGATGCGGCAGGAAGGCGAAGCCGAAGAGATGGCAGCCGAGTAACTGCTGTATGTTTCACAAACCAAAAGGAAGGCCGCTTGCGGCCTTCCTTTTTTGTTTACTGCGCCCGGCCGGGCGCACTTACACCTGGAGGTGCAAGTCCTCTAGAAACCGGGCAAGGGCGGGCGGCCACGAATCTCGATGCACACTGTCGTGTAACCCACCCTTCGCAAAAAAAGCGAAGGATGGGGCACCCGCAGGTTTGTTGCACTCCCGGCGCTTGTCGTACCCAATCGTAGGCTTCACACTGGAGATGTCGTGAATCGGTGGTCTCAGCTTCCCGGGGAATGGCGTGTGGCAGCCGCCGCGCCGGGCTCTGTCTTACTCGAGACGGCGCACTTCGATTCTGCTAACAGCCGGAGTCTTCTCTTCCTGCATCCCGCAAGAGTTTTGTCGGTGTCGACCCTGGATCAGATACCAACGTTGTTCGAAGAACTCGAGGAGGCTCTCGCGGCGGGCTTTCATGTCGCCGGATTTGTCGGGTATGAGTGCGGTTATCATTTTCAATCGCTGGAGACGATTGCCCCTGATCACTTTGACCTGCCTCTGGCCTGGTTCGGCGTCTATCGCGATCCCCTGATTTTCGATCACAGGTCGGGTCGTTTCGAAGGCGACTCGTCATTGCTGCCCGCGCTTTCGAGGGTCGGGGCGCTGGCGGCCATCACTGGCCTTCCCCTGCTTACGCTCCCTGAAGAGGTGTATTGCGAAAAGATCGGCCGAATCAAAAGCTATATCGAAGCTGGCGATACCTATCAGGTGAATTTTACGGACAGCGTGGGGCTTGAAATTGCGAGTTCTGCCGAAGAGGCGTTCGCGGCCCTGTTACGTCGCCAACCTGTGGCTTACAGCGCTTCGCTCCATGCTGGGGATCAACACATTCTGTCCTTTTCTCCGGAGCTCTTCTTCCGGATCGCCGACGGCCGGATCATAACCCGCCCCATGAAGGGTACGATGCCCCGCGGTCTCGATACGGCTGAGGATGTGGAAGCGATGGCTCGCCTCAAAAACGACGAAAAGAATCGTGCAGAGCATGTGATGATCGTCGACCTTCTACGCAATGACATTGGCCGTATCTGCGCCATGGGAAGCGTCGGAGTCGAGGCTATGTTCTCCGTCGAAAAATACAGAACACTGTTCCAGATGACGTCTACTGTTTCGGGCACGCTCTTACCGGAGCTCACGTACTACGACATCTTCCGCAGCATGTTCCCCTGTGGCTCGGTCACGGGTGCGCCGAAAATCAGAACCATGGAAATCATTCGTGAACTGGAACCAAGGCCCCGTGGAGTGTATGCGGGCGCGATTGGTTTCATCTCCCCGGATCGATCGGCTACTTTCAACGTAGCCATCCGAACGCTGGTACTCAAGGACGGACACGCCCGCATGGGAGTGGGGAGCGGCATTGTCGCGGATTCAGAGCCGCGAGAGGAATTTCGGGAATGCCTTCTTAAAGCAGACTTCCTGATCCGCTCACCTGGGGACTTCCAATTGATCGAAACCATGCTTTGGGATGGTGAATTCAGGCTCCTCGCTATGCACCTCGACCGGATGGAGGCATCCGCAGCATACTTTGATTTTCTCTTTGACCGCGAGGCCGTGACCTCACAACTTATCAAACTCTCGCAAGGGTTTGCTCGCGTCCAGCATCACCGCGTGAGGCTCTTGCTGGATTCCGCAGGCAGGACGACGGTGACTGAGGCAAGACTTCTTCCGGAGACTTCAAGGGGATGTGTTTCCTTCGCTAAGGAGCGAACCTTCTCCGGAGACGTCTTCCTTAGACACAAGACGACACTCCGCGAGGTCTACGACCGGCTCTATAGGGAGGCGCGCGAGGACGGCTTGGATGACGTCCTTTTTCTGAACGAAAGAGATGAGGTAACCGAAGGGGCCATCAGTACTCTCTTCATTCTGCGTGAAGGTAAATTATTGACGCCGCCGCTTAGGTCGGGTGTCCTGCCTGGGGTGTACCGGCGTCATCTTCTTGAGAGCGATCCGGCCGTGCAGGAATGTGTGCTAACGCTCGAAGATCTCAGACTCTCGGAAAGCGTATTTCTGGCGAATTCCATACGCGGCCTGCGACAGGTGAAACACCTATGCTTTGATCCGTGTGTCTGCGGATTGCGTCTGGTGTATCGTGAGTAGAAGATGGTCGCTGAAGGAAAAAATCTGAGCGAAGTCAAAGCTGGGCGTCCGTGGATACTCGGTGTGACCAGCTTTTTATTCATCCTCCTGCAAAGCGCCTGCACCGCCGTCATTGCCATTAGTGGAGTAAGGGTCGTTATCGGGTTGGGAGCGCTGGCGGCAGCGGCAGGCTTAAAAAGTCCCGCGACCGGACTTCATGTGGACGCCATTCGTATCCCCATGATGGCGATTGCCGTGGTGGGCTCCCTCGTCAACCTGTATGTCATCTGGAGGATTCGCAGCCTGCGCGCTCGGCCGTCTTCCCAATGGCGCATGGTTCCAGCGACGGCCAAGCAGAAAAGAGCGGAAGTATTCCAGATCGTGCTCGCGGTGGTCACACTATTGCTCGTCGTGGCCGAATGGATCACGCATAGCATCGTTCACAACGTGTAACCTCGGGCCTGTTTCGTCGGTCTGGCTTGCGCCGTTGGTCGCTTGGTGGCCGTAGTGAGCATTCTCGCCGCAGTGAGCATTCTCGCCGCAGCGAGCATTAGGCCCGGAGGCATGTTCTTCCTCCCAGGCAGCGTGGCAAGTCGATGGAAAACGTACCTCAGGGCCTAAAGGCCACACATTGCAGCGGGTTGTTGGCACGGCCTAAAGGCCGTGCCCTACCCAAGCTGATAGCGCCGCGAAATCAGCTTGGGTCAGGACCTCTTCCGCAGCACCTTTAAGTCACTGCGGTACGTGTCGGATTGGGGAAGAGAGAATCTCATCGCCTAATGCTCGCTGCGGCGAGGACGCGGAAATGCTCTAGCCGCCTACCCGGCGCATTTCCTCTTCCAGCCGTGCATGCAGCCGTTCGCTAAAGCCAAGAGGTAACTCAAATACGCGCTCGTCCGCGGTGAGGATAAGAACGTTCCGAGTCGAGTCGAGAATAGCCGAGCAAATCTCGCAGTGATCCAGATGCTTCTGTACCTGTGCCAGTACGTCCGGCGGAAGGGCCTGGTCCAGGTAGCCGGAGATGTGCTCCCAAACGTGTTTGCACTCGATTACCATGCGAACCTCCTCCGTTTGGGGTCAGCCTGCTTTAGCTGTGGCGCCAGACACTTCTGTAACATGATGCGTGCCCGGTGTAACCGGACCTTCACCGAGGCTATGCTGATGCCCAGCGATTCCGCAGCTTCATTCACGCTTAGTTCTTCAATGTCTCGCAGTAGAAACACTTCACGATAGATCAGCGGCAGAGCGGTGACAGCTCTGCTTAGCAAGAGCCTGATTTCTTTTCGCTCCAGGGTCTCGGAAGGTATCTCTTTCCAATCTCTCAAAAGTGCTGGAGAAATGTGTCCATGGTCTTCCCCTGGTTCATCGAGCGATTCCATCCGGATCGTATCGCGATGGCGAATGCGGCTTCGCGCCTCGTTCAAGGCAATGCTCACCAGCCACGTGCCGAATTTGGCTTCGCCGCGAAAAGTAGACAGATTGCGGAAGGCCTTGAGAAAGGCTTCCTGCGCGATATCTTCCGCGTCCGCTTCGTTGTGGAGAAGTCCCAGAGCCATGGCGTAGACTCGGCGCTCGTAGGGACGGATGAGTTCGTGAAAGAGCTGCGCATTCCCCCCGAGGATTGAGGTGATCATCTGTGCTTCATCCCGCACTACGCTCGCTTCTGCCACGTGTGCCTCGACCCTTAAAGAGGTTTAGTATCCGCTCCGAGCACGCGCCCGTTGCCTGGGATTTGCGCGAAGAGGATCAGATGGTGCTTTTGTGATGCATTCAGAGTAGACGGCAGCGGTATCCGCACCGTTCCCTCTTGAGCAGATTGTATCTGGCCAACACGCGACAGGGAACGCGCAACAGCAACATGCGATAGCACCTGCCCCGAATTCTCTCCGTGAAGAACGTTCGACCGATCCGAGTCGTCTGCGAGCACGGCCATAAGATCAGCCCCTTGAGCCGGTATCTCACCGTGCGCGGAGAAATGCACGGTCAAGGCACTCCCCGAAACGGTCGCCGCGAGGATCTGTAGAGACATGCGAGGAGGGTGCTGCCTCTCCGTTTCCAGAGCCCTCGCGAACGCCGCACGGTCGCTCCCCACAATTTGTTCGGCGCCGTTGATCACCATTTGCGGTGTGTAGACGCCCTCCAGGTGAAATCTTTCGCTATAAGCACTTTGGCGATTTGTATAGATCGCCGCGGAATACGGGTCAGTCCATCCGAACCGCGAGTCCCAATAGTTGACATGCTCGCTGATGCCCACGATGAGCCGACCTCCGCCTGCATCGGTTCCGTTCACCCGGCTGAGCAATGCATCCGCAGGCGGGCAACTGGAACAGCCCTCAGAGGTGAAAAGCTCTACCAGCACGATGCTTTTGGGCGCCAGGTTCCCGGTGCTCTGCGCTTGTAAAGAGGTGCTCGCGGCCATCATCGAAATGGCGATTCCCAGTGCGACGCGTTGGATGTTCATATAGATAACTCTCCGGTGCGCATGAGACGCTGACGCCTGCCGGAGAGTTACAGTTTTCTGTGCTTTGCCCTACATATTGGTGTGGCCGGCGCGCATCTCCTCATTGAATGCCGGCTTGGTGAGCGCAAATGCATCCTGCAAATGCTCGCGAAATTCAGCTTCCCGCGCCATCAGGGCAGGTGTGGCGGAGGCAAATTCCGAGTCGGCGGCCAAGGTCAAGAAACCGGCGGCCGCAAGCGCGGCTGCGGCGCGCACCAGTTCCTCCGGAGTGGTATTGAGGTATTGTGCGTCCCTGGGATCGGCGATCCAGACAGGCTCCGATTTTCCCAGAACACCCGAGAGCCAGAACGCTTTTACCGATAAGAACTGCTGGCGGATCTGGTCATCCGAATCGGTGAAGAAAAACTTCTTCTGCCAGCGGCTGTAGTAACGGGTGGTGACCGGCACGGGCTGGCGGTTGCCGCTCTTCAGCAGCTCAAGCTGACCCTGGTCCAGCGTCTTGCGTATCGCGCTATAGATGAACGATTCCGCGTAGGGTTGTTCAGGAGCCGACACGATCTCCGCAAACGTCACCGTCATGCTGGCCGAGATCTTGGCGTGCAGCGGGGAATCGGTACCGTCGGCTACGTGGACGACGCCGTGGACGATGTAGCTATCCGCTCCGGAAGTAGAGCGGTGGAAAGGCCAGCGGAAATCGCCGAAGGTGATCGGCATGCCGGCCACGGTCACATAGGCATCTGGCCGCGGATTTCGTAGCCGCTTGGCTTCATCGCGCAGGTGAGAAGTCATCTCCGGCAATAGTTCTGGCCGGTTGAAGTCGAGATCTTCGCTTAATTCGAGCCTCAGGGTGCGCTCGGAAGGAGCGTCTGGGGTGAGGCCGATGCGGAAGATGGCGGTGGGGCGGCCATTGAAATCGACGCCCTGCTCCGAAGAGAGGATGGAAAGGCCGGCGTTGGCCGCGGCGGCGCCAAGTGACACGCTCAAATTCGATACAAAGTTAGCTGACATAAGTTCTACTTTCCTGCGGGGAGTGTACCTTCCGATTGTAACGCTCGGGGTGATTCGGACCTGCCTGATGGTTCAGACAGCGAGAGAAGGACTCACAAACAGGAGTTCGCGCTAGTGTAGTGCGTCACAAATGCGGACTCGGGTGCCCCATATCTCGCACGTACTTGTGCGAGATGTGGGAAAAGAGTCACTCTCTCCCCGAAACTCTCGACTCACTGCAAAGACTGGTCGGCTAAGGCCTATGAATTCCCCACATCTCGCAACAAACGCGAGATATGGGGCACCCGAGTCCATGGCAGGGTAAGGTTTAAAACCCTTGATTACATCCTGGGATAAACGTCCATCTGGGGGACGCACTACACTGGTTACCGGGTCAGCGCAAAAGCCACCAGGGTCTGGCCCTGCCTGCCGGATGCTTGTTCGAACTCTTGCAGCAATTTTTCTTCGAGTCCATCGGGATCGACCGGCATTTCGCAAGCGGCAATCTCTTCTTCAGAAGCGCCGTGATAGCACAATTCGCAAACGCCCAGACCCTGCTCTGAGCGCACCGGCGGCCCGAAGACCCGGCAGGTCGCGGGCCTGGACTCGTATAAGTCGCAGAGACCGGTTTCAGGGTCAAGCGCCGCGCAGGGCTCATCGTTGGCAAAGTCTTCGAACTGCTCCTGAACCTCTTGCGACGAATCGAGCAATCCCGTCAGAGGGTCGCCTGGGAACCCAATTGATAACCGCTTTGCTGACTCTTGCGCGCGCAGGTGAACCCGGTGAGCGCGGTCTGGATCGCACGTGCCCAGTTCTTTTAGGCCCTGTCGCAGTCGAGCCGCGTCGAGCGCATGAATCGCGAATACACCCACGCAACACTGCGTGCAGCCGGGCTTACAAACCAGCCAATCACCGCTCCGCTGCGCGGCGTTTGCGAACGCTGTGTCTAGTATCTGCACCAGATGCCGGTCGCCCGAGGGAAGCATAAGTCATGGTAATCCCGGCACGATCTTTTCCGTCTATCAATAAGCCGTATCCATCTCTATGAATAGACGATGACATTATGAGTGGATAGTGACAAAATAGGAACGAAAGCGCAACTTTCGGCTCCCTTCAATCGTTTGAAAAGATAACATCCACTCGCGCCTAGAGGAGATTCGTGAAGAAACTGTTTGGCTCCCCCAGTGTTCTGCGTTCCTGTCTGTTTCTCCTGGGTGTATTGCAGGTGTTGGCCCTGTTGATCGCGTCGGAGCGTCCTGCGCAAGCTTACGTTGATCCGGGGTCCGGGTTCGTTTTTCTGCAAGTCGCAGGTTCCATGGTCGCGGGGGCGGTGTACTATCTGCGCCACAGCATCAAGCGAATCGTCTCTTCCATAGGTGGCTCCAAGAAAGTTTCTACACCTGTCGTTACCCAGTCTGAGGTAATTGAGAACCGGCCATGATCCAGGGTGCGTCGCAGGACATTGCGACGTTCCGTGACCCGGCTGGATCCCTTCATATCACTGGCGAACGGGTTTTGCGAACGGTTCATCCGCGTCACGCAGCCGAGTCTTTGCGCTTTCTTCACTCTGATCTGGCGCGCCGCTGGGTGGCGCAAGGTCGCCTCGTCTCGACCGAGGTGCTGTCCGCACAAGAGGGCGAGCCTCTTGAGCTCGAGCATCCCCGCATATTTTTCCCTTCCTATCCGTGGGAGTGGACCCCGGGGCAATGGGTGGTTGCAGGCGAACTGACGCTTGAGCTTTGCCAGGAGGCGCTCCACGACGGCTGGATCCTGAAAGATGCCACACCGCTGAACATTCTCTTTGACGGCGCGCGCCCGGTTTTTGTGGATGTCTTGTCTATCGAGCGGCGTGATCCTCGGAGTCCTTTGTGGATTGCCTACGGGCAATTTGCCCGCACATTTCTTTTGCCGCTTGCGGCCTACAAATACCTGGGCTGGCCCTTGTCATCCACGCTCAACCGGCGCGACGGATATGAGCCGGTCGACCTCTTTCCGCACCTCTCGACTGCAGAGCGCTGGAAAGCACCGCTGCGTTCCCTGGTGACCATTCCTTACCTGCTCGAAAAACGAAAAGGTGGTGCATCCGCATCGCCTAAATTTCAGCAGCAACCGGAGGTTGCGTCCGCAGTGTTAGCGCGCAATCTGAAAGGATTCGCGAAAACGCTGCGCGCGCTCGAACCCAGGGGACGCGATTCCCGCTGGAGTGACTACCAGACTGCCGCCGACCACTACACCGACCGGCAACGCGGTGACAAACAGGCCTTTGTCGAGCGGGCCATGCAGTCGTTACGACCCGGCTCGGTGCTCGATATCGGCGGCAATACCGGGCAGTATTCGCGGGTTGCTGCGAGTGTGGGAGCGCGTGTCGTCGCCTGGGATACCGATGTGGCCTCTTCCGATCGCAGTTGGCGTGCGGCCCGGGATGCGGGCTTGCCGGTCCTTCCGTTGATTGCGGATGCCGCGCGGCCCACCCCCGCGGTTGGTTGGTGCAACGCGGAATCGCTCGCCTTGCTCGATCGGGCACGAAACCGTTTTGACTGCGTAATGATGCTGGGCATCATCCATCATCTGTTGCTGGCAGACCAGATACCCATGGGCGATATCGCCGCACTGTTGGCTTCGCTCACGCGCCGTTGGGCCATCGTGGAGTGGGTCCCGCAAACCGATGTACGCTATATCGATCTGTGCCGCGGGCGTGATCAACTCTATGAGCATCTGACTGAAGAGTTCTTCATTGCCCAATTCAGCCGCCACTTCACCATCAAAGCTCGCGAGCTCTTAAGCAATGGCCGCGTACTCTTCCTGCTAGAGAAAGAATGAAGCTTAAGACCATCGTTCAGGGCTTTGGAGCAGCCATACTGATACAGATTCTCAGGGTGTGGCCTCATCTGTCACGCTACCATCCTGTGATCTATCACAGCTTTCTGCCCTTGCAGAGTGTGGTGTGGGGTGTGCTGATCGATCTGGTGGCGGTCAGCTTGCTCGCCGCCCTGCTGTTTGCCTATCTGGAAAAGACCGAGACGGGCTTGCGCGCGGTGATCTGGGCTTTCGTCGCGGCCGAGCTCGCTTCGGCAATGGTCACGGCCGGCGTCGCAATGCGTCGTGCGCCGCTACCTTATCTCAGCACGCGCGCGGCGTTTTGGGTAACGCTGCTGGCTTCGCTCGCTCTGTGCCGGTTTCGGCCGGCTGCCTACCGCTACGCCGTACGCGGGCTCGGTGTGCTTCTGGCGCTTTTGGGCTGCAGTATGTTGTGGATGATTCCGCAGCTTCTGTACCAGGGCCTGCGTACACAGCGGGCAGACGTGGCTGTTCCGGTTTCGCATTCCACTGCCGCATCCGGCATGCCGGACCCTGCCGGATCCGACGCGCGTATCGTCTGGCTCCTCTTCGACGAGTTGTCTTATGAGCAAACATTCGAGCATCGATTTCCTGGTTTGGAGATGCCGGCCTTCGACAGCTTGAAGAACAAGAGCATGCTATTCACCGATCTGGATCCGGCGGGCTATTACACAGATCGCGTCATCCCTTCCTTCTTTCTCGGTGCGCAGGTCGACAATATTCGCAGCGACCTCGACGGTGTCCCGGTCATCAGTGTCTCCGGCAAGCCGTGGCGGCCTTTTGACGCGGGCGCCACCATCTTTGCCGATGCCCAACGCCTGGGATGGACCACCGGGGTGGTGGGCTGGTACAACCCCTACTGTCGCATTCTCGCCGGAACTTTGAACTACTGTTATTGGCGCATGGGCGATGGCCAGACAGAGGGAGCGCTGCCCGGCCTTTCTGCGTGGCAGAATGCGCTGACGCCAATGGCCGGGGCTCTGCGGGAGTTAAGGAACGAGCCAAGTTTGGTGCAGGTGAAGCATTCTGAGGACCTTGCGGCAATCATGCCTCAGGCCCAGGCACTGCTGCGTGACGAAAGCATCCGGTTCGTTTTCATTCATCTTCCGATCCCTCATCCTCCAGGGATATATGACCGCAGATCAGGCCGCTATGGAGCGCCCGGCAGCTATATCGATAATCTCGCCCTGGCCGACAAATTACTGGGTGACTTTATGGCCAGCGTGAACGCGACTGGCTCAGTTTCGAAGACCACGGTCATTGTTTCTTCCGATCACTCCTGGCGCCTGTCATTGTGGCGGACCGGCGGGTCGTGGTCACCCGAAGATGAAGCTGCCAGCCATGGCCGTTTTGACCCGCGCCCGGTTCTCATGATCCACTCTCCAGGTCAGCAGCAAGAGCAGATCGTAGGCGAGCCCTTCGCCTCTATACGGGTGCATGACATCCTCGAACGCTTATTGCGCGGCCAGCAACCGCTTCCATGAACCGTCAGCGCAGCAACCGTTCATTCGACTGGATGGAGCGGTTGCAACTGTATCCAGCGGCAAGGACGCTTGACCGGATTTTTCATCAAGAAAATCCAACTTCCCCCATTTCCACCGGGTACACCCATGCTGGTTCTTCTCTAGCATTTTCGCAATTGGTGTAGACCGAGGCAACCGGCCTTTACGCGGTTTTCTCTCAAAGAAAAACACATCTCGCTGCTCTTACCGGGCCACAGTAATTGCGAAAATGCTTTAAAAGTTAAATTTCAGCGCGCCCTGAAGAATGCGCGGCGCCGCAGCGTTAATCACATTTCCAAAGGTTGAGCTGCCAATGTTGCCGTCGACCGCGCTGGGACCGTTGAACTGCGTGTGGTTGAAGACATTGAACGCCTCCACGCGGAAGAGCAGGGATTTCGACTCTGTCAGCGCCAGTTTCTTGGCAACTGCCATGTCGTAGTTGTCTGTTCCGGGGCCATAGAAGAAGCGTCTCTTGGCGTTGCCTGGCGTGCCGAGCGCATTCGCCGGGAAGACCGTAGTGTCGAAATAGTTGTTCCCGTTTTTCCGTGGATTCCCGCTCAGGTGAAGCCGGCCGCCGATGTAGTCCGGCTCGTCGATGCTGCTGTTGTTGATTCCGTTTGGATTGGTTCCGATCAGCGAATTGTCTCCATTATTCACCAAGGTCACCGGGAACCCGGTTGAGAAACGCGTGATGCCGGAGACGGACCAGCCTCGCGTGAGGCGGTCAGGATGAAACAACTGATCGAAGGGGAGCTGGTACTCGTAGCTGACGACGAAGTTATGTTTCACATCGAACGAGGAGAGGGCGTAACTAAGTGCGGGGTTGAAGGGATTTACTTCTTCGGCTATGTTCGACGACTGGTCCAGGGTCTTGCCGTAGGTATAGGCGCCGGAGAATTCAAGGCGGCCGCTGGTGTGGCGGGCGCTCAGTTCCAGCGCGTTGTAGTTTGCGTGCCCGATGGTGGACTGCAGCGCATTGCTGCCGAAGTTGGATCCCAAAGGACCGCGCGTACCATTCACCTGGCCACCGCCGATTGGGTAATACACGGTGTCCTCTCCGTTTGCCGCGCACGTGAGCGTTCCTGGTTGCACTTCGCTGGCCTGGCTGAGGCTCAGGCAAAGCGCTGGATTCCCTGGGTTGGGCTCAATGAGAACGCGCTGGCGATGGCTGGATGTGCCGACATAAGTCGCACTGATCACTGTGTTCGGTCCGGCCTGCCGCTCAATGGAAAGCATCCACTCTTCGCTGTAAGGCGTGCGGTTGTGGATGTCGTATCCGGGAATGCCTGCAATCGGCTCGTAGGTGCTCCAGTCGATATTGGGATCGGGGTTTTTGCGCGAGGAATTCAGCGGGGCGAACTTGTACGGGAAAGGTTGGCCATTGTCTTGACCGCTGGCCGCAGTGATGAACGGTGTCGCGAAGAGCGGCGGCGCTGGGCTGGTATAGGTGACGCCATAGGGCGCATTAGCGGCCAGCGCGCTGATGGAGAGCGCATCGATCGCAGTATAGAAGTTTCCGGCGCTTGCACGCACGCTGGTCGTGCCGGGCGCCCCCAGGATCTTTCCCAGGAAGCTGCCTGGCTCTGCTTGCGGCGACCAGGCGACACCGAGGCGCGGCGCGAAGCTGAGGTTGCCGATCGGAGCGAGCGTATTCGGTACACCGGCATCCCCTGGGTAAAGGATGCCGGCAGGTGCCCCGGGAAAGACGACAGACTGTGCACCGGCAACGAACGTAGAAATCTGGTTGTACTTTTCAGACCACGGCGCGATGCGATCCCAGCGAAGGCCGTAATTCAGCGTGAGGTTAGGCAGAACGTGCCAGCTATCCTGGGCAAAGAGACCAACATATTTGTTGCGCGCGTAGAAGGGATTGAGCTGGCTCTGGTTGTATTGGCTGGGCACGCCGATCAGGTAGTCAGCGAAATCGACGCCGGTCTCTGTCCCTGAGAAAACAAAACTGCCATTGAACTGCGCGATGGGGTGAGCATTGACTTGGTCGGCATGGAACTCGCCACCGAACTTAATGGTGTGCTTGCCGACTACCTTGGAGACCGTATCGGCGACCTGATAGGTGTTGTTGACCTGGATCAACTGGTTGGCTGCGGCGCCGGTGGAGTATGCGTTGAAGTTCAGATTGATGACGCTCTGTCCCTTGGGATCGAGAGCGACGATGCTGGGAGAGCCATCCGCATTCTCGAAGCCCTGGGAGGTAAGGCTCACGCCACGGCCACCCACCGGCTGGCCGAGATTGGTGAAGTTGCGCAAGTAGCTGACGTGGAGCTCGTTCACAGTCGTGGCATTGAAAGTCTTGGTATGGCCCAGCGCAAACAGTTGGGCCCTGCCTGTGGTGATGGCGTCGAAGCCAGGGACGGTGGCGCCACTCTGCGCCACCGGATACGGATCGTCAAGATCGAAGTCGTCGATGAAGTAGTAACCGGAGAACAGGCCGACGCGGGTATTCGCATCCAGGCGGACGGCTCCCTTGTCGTCGCGTACGGTCTGATTGAAAGACGAGGTGGCATAGCCGTTGACGGTATTCGGAGCTGGAATGTATTGGAGCAGCCGCTGCGCCGGAGTCGACCACGCTGCTTGCGGAATCGTAGCGTGAGGAAAAACACATTGTGTCGAGGTGACACACCCAGGCAAATAGTAGGACTCACCCGGGAGGACTCCATAACCCAGTTTCTGCGTGAGCAGATTGGCGAAGTAAGGGCCGCCAACCACTCCGGTCAGGTTGCTGGATAGATCGGAAAGATTGCCACTTCGATCCGCATTCGAGGGCACGCCGATGGTTCCGGTATCGATGCCCTGAGTCTGCCGCGTGCCCTGGTAGTCCACGAAGAAGAATATTTTGTCGCGGCGAATCGGTCCGCCGGCCGTTCCGCCAAATTGATTCTGGCGAAATGCGCCCCGAGTTGGAGAGAAATAGTTGCGAGCGTCGAGATCGGTGTTGCGTAGAAATTCGAATGCGTTTCCGTGAAATTTATTGTTGCCGGATTTTGTGATGACGTTGATCTGACCGCCGCTGAACTCTCCATATTCGGCGTCAAAGTTGCTGGTAATGATGCGGAACTCGTCGATCGCATCGAGGTTCGGCACGATCGCTGTGCCGCCATTGACGTCCTCTTCGACATCGGCGCCATTCACGCTGAAGTAGTTGGCGAACTCTCGTTGCCCATTGACTGAGATCGTGCCGGGATTGAGCGTCCCTGAGGGACTGAGGACGGTCGCGCCCACGTCCTGCACGGTGGTCGAAGTAATCGATGTTTGCGGGGCGACTCCGGCTTGCAGAGAGAGCAGGTCGGTATAGCTGCGGCCGTTGAGTGGAACCGCAGTGATCTGCCGCCCGGTAATCACCTGTCCCAGTTGGGTGCTCGTAGTCTCGACGTGCAACGTATTGTCGGCCACGCTCACCGTTTCGGCGCCCCCGCCGACCTGAAGGGAAGCGTCGAGTGTGAGCGCCGCATTTGTATCGAGCACGACGCCGGTGCGTTGATAGCCGGAAAAGCCGGGAGCCTGCACCGTCAGTTCGTAGCGGCCGACCGGCAAAACCGGGTAGGTGTAGTATCCGCGGCCGTCGGTGTGCGTCTGGTAGGAGAGTCCCGTGCTGGCTTCCCGGACGCTCACGTCGGCGTTCTGAACCAAGCGGCCTGAGGGATCTTTGACACTGCCGGAGATACTGCCGCCCACACTGGCCCGGGCGAATGGACCGGACAAGACTGCAAGGGCTAAAAAGATTCTCGCAACGAAGGAGATTTGGAATGGCAAACGCCCACGTCTGCGTGCACGATCAGGTTGTTCCATCACGTTCATTTCCCGGGCCTCACGAGGTACGCGCTGGGCACACGTTGAGTACTATGGCCACGCGAGAATGAGCGGCGGCCATAGTAACAGTTGAAACGTTGCGGGTGGGGTCCTATAGTGAAGGAAGCCCGCAGTCTATTTGGCTGTGGTTCCCCGGGTCTTCGCGGTCTCCGCCAAGAGATTGCCGCGAGGGTCCGGGTTTTTCATTCAAAAAATCGTCAGGAAGCCTTTTGCTGCGCAGTGCACCGCTTGCACTGTCCTCCCACTTCGAGACGCATGACCTGCACCTGAAATTCGTTTTGTGCGGCGATCTCTCGCTTGAGGCGCTGGAATGTCGGGCTGTCGAACTCCTCGATTTCTCCACAACGAAAGCAGGCCAGATGCAGATGGTCTTTCTGCGTCTTGACTTCGTAATAGTGCTTTTCGCCGTTCAAGTGCATCAGATCCAACTCGTCGATCAGGCCGAGCCGTTTCAACAGCTCAAGGGTCCGGTAGACCGTTGCACGATCGATGTTGGGGTCTCTCTGGCGGGCGCGATCGAGCAGGGTCGCAGCGTCAAGATGGGCCTCGGCCTGCTGGATGGTTTCGATCAACGCGCGTCGCTGTGTCGTCAAGCGAACACCCTTCGTCTCCAACGCATTCAATAGGTCACGGCGTTTCAGCGTCATTGTCTAGTTGCGACTAGTTCGCAATAGATCTAATATACGACAATTTTGGTCCGATTACAACAGGCGATGTGAAAAACCCAAAAATCCTGGATGCGCTTGTTTCACCCCCGGCGGCAATTCTTCGTTTGGCAATTTTTGGTTTTAGAAATTCTGGTTTTGCAAGTTCTCGATCGCATCGAGTACCGGCATATATATGGCTCCTGTGTCCTGGAGTCATATATCGCGTGGCATGGTCTGAGACTATTGCAGGAGCAGCGCATCCAATGGCTTGATCAAGGAGTCCCTATTGCAAATCGGCATTGATAGTTTCGCGGCAGCCATTCCAGACCCGGTGACCGGTGTGGCCATGAGCCCTGTGCAGCGCATGAAGAACCTGCTGGAAGAGATGACCCTGGCTGACCAGGTGGGGCTCGATGTGTTTGGCATTGGCGAACATCACCGGCATGAGTTTCTTGACTCGGCTCCTCCGGTGATTCTCGCGGCCGCTGCTGCGCTGACCAAGCGCATTCGGCTTACCAGCGCGGTGACGGTGCTGAGCGCGGCTGACCCGGTCCGTGTGTTTCAACAGTTCGCGACCCTGGACCTGATTTCTCAGGGCCGGGCGGAGATTGTTGCCGGGCGCGGCTCTTTCATTGAATCATTCCCGCTCTTTGGTCTCGATCTGGCGGACTATGATTCGCTGTTTGCAGAGAACCTCGATTTGTTGCTGCAGATTCGTGAGAGCACGGTTGTTCAGTGGTCGGGCAAGCATCGCGCTCCGCTGACGGGGCAAAGCATCTATCCGCGGCCGCTGCAGGATCCTTTACCTATTTGGATGGGCGTCGGAGGCACGCCGGCTTCTTTTGCGCGCGCCGGTTCGCTGGGACTTCCGCTCATGGTGGCGATCATCGGCGGCGAGCCGCATCGCTTTCGGCCGCACATTGATCTGTACCGGGAAGCGGGCCGCAGGGCCGGCTTCACTCCCGGCCAACTGCGTGTGGGCCTGCACTGCATCGGGTTTGTTGGAGAGACGGCAAAGCAGGCTGCCGACGATTTCTATCCGGGCTACGCGCACACCTTTACCGAGATTGGCAAAGAAAGAGGATGGCCTCCCACCACGCGGGCGCAGTTCGATGCCTTGCGCGGCCCCACGGGAGCACTGATTGTCGGAGACGCGGAAACCGTCACGAAGAAGGTACTGTACATCGATGAGGCGCTGGGTGGCATCTCCCGCATTACTTTTCAGATGGGGGTGTCGACATTGCCCCACGCGAAGATGCGGCGAGCGATCGAGATTCTCGGCGAGAGTGTCGCCCCGGAAGTGCGCAAGGCGTTGTCGGTGAGTACCCTATAGCTAGAGGTGTGTCTCGCGCAGATGATGGTTTATCCGGTCTGAAGGGTACGGGCTACCTCGCCGCAGCGAGCTTCAGCCCGTACGTAAGCCTTCCAAATCAACGGGGCTTTAGCCGCTGAGGGAAGGCTGTCTGGTTGCCTTCACTCTTTGCCGGGTGGCCCACATCCGCTCTTCCCTGAATCGGGTGCCCCATATCTCGCGTTTTTGCGAGATGTGGGTATACAGGAGTGCTAGAGGTGTGTCTCGCGCAGATGATGGTTTATCCGGTCTGAAGGGTACGGGCTACCTCGCCGCAGCGAGCTTCAGCCCCGTACGTAAGCCTTCCAAATCAATGGGGCTTTAGCCGCTGAGGGAAGGCTGTCTGGTTGCCTTCACTCTTTGCCGGGTGGCCCACATCCGCTCTTCCCTGAATCGGGTGCCCCATATCTCGCGTTTTTGCGAGATGTGGGTATACAGGAGTGCTAGAGGTGTGTCTCGCGCAGATGATGGTTTATCCGGTCTGAAGGGTACGGGCTACCTCGCCGCAGCGAGCTTCAGCCCCGTACGTAAGCCTTCCAAATCAATGGGGCTTTAGCCGCTGAGGGAAGGCTGTCTGGTTGCCTTCACTCTTTGCCGGGGGCGGAAAATGGATTCAATCCTTGAGACACTACACTAAGTTGTATCGCTGTATGACGGCAGATGCAATCACTGTTTCATTACCGCACTTGCTGCAGCGCCGGTGCTCCGCAAGTGCGTTGCCGTTCCCCATACGGGCTCTCGACGGAGCCCGCATGGGGAACGATTAGAAGGCGAAACGACCACCGATTGCCGGAGCAAAGTTGCTGTTGTGGAGATAGGGAACGCCGGGGCCATGGGGAATGGCGATGGCCATGCCGCCGGTTACGAAGGAATACGCAAGTCCGGCAAAACCGTCGAAGCGCTTGGTGAAATGATGATCGACATAGAGCGATCCCTCGTCGAGGGCGCCCGCGCAGGAAGCGCGGAAACCGGCCGAGGGCGAGCAGGCCGGCGGAATACGGAAGTCGTTCTGCCGCTGCTCATACCAAGACAAAGTGACCTCGGTTTTGGTGTCGACAGCGTATTTGATGCCTGTCCACCAGACATGTAAGCGCCTTTCCGAATCAAGATTGTTGTCTTCGACGCCGCTCAGGATGTAACCACCCTGGCCCGAGGCGCCCACGCCCAGCGGATTCGTCGGGTTATTCAGCCAGATGTATTCGTAACCGGCAAAGAATTTGAACGGGTCCAACGTGTACTTGGCAGCGGCTAGAACGCCATTGTTGTCGGTCACGATGCCATATACGGTATTGGTCGTTCCGATCAGATTGACTCCGCTGATGGGGTTTGTATTGATGCTGTTGGTGGTCGACTGATACGACTGCGTCACACTCTGAGGTCCCAGCAAGGGGTTCAATACGCTGATCGCCTGGTTGTAATGTTGGTAGACGATGTCGGCGGAGAGCTTGCTGTAGTTTCCGCCGAGGTCGAATGCATACGCGTTGTTATGCGCCGATTCCGGCGTACAGTTGGCGCCAGTCCAGGTTTTGGAGGCCGAGTAGCAGCCGCCAGAACCATCGGCAAATTTATACGCCGCGCCGAAATGGGCCGGGCCATAGGTGAGGCGATACTTCAGGGCGTCGTCCCAACGGCTGTCCTCGGTGTCGCCGCCGCCGGCCACCGTGCCGTTATACCCAATGTACGAAAAGGCGTAGCTGCCGCCGGCCGGATCGTAAACGAGCACCGCGTCGGTACCGAGAGCGCGCTGGCGACCGAAGGTCAGCGTGCCGAAATGAGTGGACGATACGCCGCCGTAGAATTCGTCATTGAAGGGTTGGCCCGCGCGTGCGCCGTCAATGGAGTACGAATAGCTGGCCCTGGGAAGGCCGTTGTTGATGGTCTGGGTGGCTGACGCGTTGGCGAGCAGGCCGGACTGCGGATTGATGCCAGTGGAAGCGTTGAATAGAACGGACCAGCCAGGAAAAAATTCTTCCGTGCCCCTGATGCCCAGACCTGTCTGTTGCAGGTTGTTCGGTGCGATGAGGAACCGGCTTTGATATCCGTTTCGGTTAACCAGAGATGCGCCTTCGTAGTTATAGCCGTTTTCTGGTAAGCCGTGGCTGACCCAGCCGCCGCCGACGTCATAGGCGCCGTACAGCGTGATGCCGTGCCAGGTTAGCGTGCAATCGGTGGTGGCGAACTCGTGGCCGCTCGCGCAGGCTTCGGGAGTGCTCCGCTGCATCTTAATGTCGACGGTGGGTACCTGGCCAATCGCCAAGCTGATTCCGGCGCGCTTTTCATCACCGAACCCTTGTTTTGCGGCATGCATCTCGAAGCGCCCCACGGGCAGGCCAGACGCCTGATAGTGCCCCTCGCCGTCCGTTGCGATCGTGCGTGTAGCACCTGTATCGACGTTCTTGATTGTTACCGCGACGTCGGGAAGGGCTGCGCCGGTTGGGTCCGTCACGACGCCGGAAAGGCTCGCTCCCGTTTGCGCCCACGCGGCGCCACTCATGCAGAGACAAATAAAAAGCGCTGCAACGCCAGCTATTCTTTGCGCCACTGTTTCTCCTGTTATTTTCGTTCGGTTGGATTGAATCGCTCGATCGTCAGAGACCGGAATTGCGAATTTACGCGATTCGACATGACAAGTCAAATCGACTTAATACGATTTTTAGTCAATATTCAAGCGAGTCAATGCTTCGACATGGAGTTGCAGGCGAGGGAGTTTTGAGAACCAATTGCCAGGGAATCGCGCGAGGAATCGAGAGATTACGTCCGAACGATCATCACTTCTGTTGACTTGATGAGCGCGGCCACGGTCTCACCATCTTTTAAGCGCATTTCCCGAACTGCATCGGCGGTGACGATCGACGTAATGAGTTGACCACCGATCGACAGGGTCACCTGGGCCATCAGGCCGTTGAGCTTGATGCCGGTCACGCGTCCCACAAGCTGATTGCGCCCGCTGATCCGTCGAAAGTTGCGCCCACCCGCGGAAGCTTCCGCGCCCTCGTTCGCTCGATAGAGGAATCGATCGACTTCTTTTTGGGGAATGCGGTGATGCCCCCCTGCTGTTTTCACGGAGCAGATTTTCTTCTTGTAGATCCACTGCTTCAGCGTGGGGTAGCTGATTCCGATAACTTGTGCTGCGTCGCGCGGCGTGAAGAGTTTGGATGTTGGCATCGCATTGAGCTGGGGAAATCTCCGGCCGTGCGTGGCATGAAAGCGGACCGGACAACGTTCGATGCTACGTTCCGGCGGCTCAAGTGTCAATTGTGTGATGCATAACGATCGGATTCGAAACCGGCAGCTCCTCTTCTTGATTTCTGGATAGAAATTGCAATCGTCGATCCGCGATTGTGGATCCGCGATACGACCTTTTTTCCAGGGCATACCGCACCATCGTTCGTCCGACCCAAGCCAAGAACCATCGAGGTTTCACTTCGCTGTGACGGATGTCTTCTGTTCGCTTTACAACGGGTTCGCTTTATAACGCAAGCGCCAAGTTGTAACTAAGTAGGTTTGCCCGCGAGTCACAATCTGTTCTTCATCTATTGGGCGACTCTTAATCTGCCCTTGGTCAAAGCTCGACGATACTTCAGTTGAGATACCCCGTCGGACTGTGCCGCCCGTGCCATCGGTAACTTGTCTGCTCGAGAAAAGGGCCGACATCCGTGGCGCCTGGGAGCAGACTTGGGTGGAGCATTACAAGGGCAGCTCGCGGACAGAGGTGACCGACCACATGACGATACGCCGGAACGCATACGGCTCTGGTTTGCCGGTTCTGCTGTTGGTTGGGGTAACCCTGATGAGTGCACCGGCAGCCCAGCCGCAAGCCGAGCCCGCATTGCCTGCACTCTCAGCAGAGCAGGTTGTGCAGAAGCTGACTGAGCAGAACCGGGAGCGCGCACAGGGTCTCGAGCACTACGTAGCCAGGCGCAGCTATCGTCTCGCGTACCGGGGCTTTCCTCGCTCTGCGGACGCGACCATGGAAGTGCAGGTCAATTTCGACGCTCCCTCTACCAAACGCTTTACAGTTATCTCTGCGACCGGACCCAAACTGGTTCAAGACCGGGTTTTCACTACCCTGCTGGATAGTGAAGAGCAGGCCGCGGACGAAAGCAACCGCACGCGTAGCGAACTCAGTTCCGCCAACTACACCTTCTCTCTGGCCGGCACGGAGGGAACCGACTATGTGCTCAATGTTGAGCCAAAGGTGCAGAGCCGATTTCTTTATCGGGGCAAGATTTGGGTAGATGCACAGGATTTCGCCGTGACGCGCATCGAAGCTCAGCCGGCACGCAATCCCTCATTCTGGACGACTCACTCGGCTATCCACCACACCTATCAAAAGGTAGACGGCAGATTCTATTTGCCGAAAGAGAATAAGACCGTGACCAGTGTCCGCATGGGTGGCGTGGCGACGCTTACGATTGAATACGAGTCATACCAGATCACGACCACTGGATCCGCCGTGGCGAGAAATGCAAACGCACCAAGCTCGCCGGGAGCCATGAGCGTTGTGGGTCTCAATGAACAGATCGCGAATCTAATCTCCAGTCAAAGATAAAGCGCCATAGAGACCACGGCCCTGCCGCGCGAACGTGCGAAGATGATGCATGCAGTGATACCCTCCAATGCTTCATGGTTGGATCGCGGGACAGATACTGCCAGGTCTGTAAAACCGATGACTGAATTGCATCGCTGTGCATGGGCAGAGAACGATCCACTCATGCAGGCCTATCACGATGAAGAATGGGGTGTCCCGGAATTCGACAGCCGCGCGCTATGGGAACTTCTCATGCTTGAGGGTTTTCAGGCCGGGCTTTCGTGGATAACGGTGCTCCGCAAGCGCGACGCTTTTCGCAAAGCGTTCCACGGTTTTCAGCCGAAAAAGATCGCCGCCTACGGCGAGGCTGATGTAGCGAGACTCATGGAAAATCCGGGCATCATTCGTGCCCGCGCAAAGATTGAGGCGACGATCCAGGGCGCGCGTATTTATGAAGAAATGAAGCGTGGCGGCGAAGACTTCGCCGGGTTTGCCTGGAAGCTGGTGGGCGGTAAGCCGATCAGAAACAAAACTGGTCAGTTGCCGGCGAAAACTCCCTTATCGGAAGAAGTCTCAAGCGTGCTCAAAAAACGCGGGTTCAAGTTTGTTGGTCCGGTGATCGTCTACTCCTGGATGCAGGCATCTGGCATGGTCAACGATCATCATGCGAAGTGCTTTCGCCGTGATGGCTGAACGGGCACTCCTGCATCGGGTAGGGCATGGCCGCTTCGCCGCAGCGAACTTAATGCTCGCCGCAGCGAGGTAGGCCGTGCCCTACCTGCTTGTTTTCACCCAAAAAATAGCCCCCACAGGTCTCCCACGCGCATGGCGATCCATTTGTCGAGCGCCTTGCACATGTACATGTCGTAGACGGTCAACGCGGCTACCAGGAACAGCGCTCGTGTGGCGCGCGGATTGACTGGTGTTTTGAGGAGTAAAATCGCCTTGCACTCTACGAATTGTTGGCCAGCGCGTTTGAAGACAGTTAGCCGGGCTTCACGCAGGGCCACTTGAGCAACCTTACGAGTGGGACAGTCGTTGCCTCTATCATGTAGCAAATCCTGGGCCGTATTCAGGATTGCGCCGGATTATCTAGAGTGGGTGCTTGATGAGACGGTTTGAATCATTCAGGCTCGATACAGCAAATCAGCGTCTCTGGAATCGCGAAGCTCGAGTTGCGCTCGCTCCCAAAATGTTTGGAGTGTTGAGTTATCTGGTGGAGCACCCTGGGCGCCTGGTTACCCAAGATGAGCTCCTCGAGGCGCTGTGGCCTGATACCTATGTAACTCCCCAAATCCTAAGAAAATATATCCAGGAAATCCGTAAGGCCTTGGGAGACCGGCTCGACCAGCCTAGGTTTATTGAAACTTTGCCCAAACGAGGCTACCAGTTTGTTGCTTCGGTCATTGACGAAGACGCTGCCTGGACTCTGTCGACGGACAATGGAAAACTAGCGCTGCTGATCAAAGATCACGGCGGCACGGTGCTTGCCGACCGCCTCGACAAACCGTGGGAATTGAAACTGTTTCTACGGGTGGGTATCGGCATAGCCGGAGCGCTGGGGCGTCTGCATCAGAACGGCTTCTTTCATAAAGACATAAAACCCGCGAACATTTTTGTGAACACCTCGACGGGCGAGGCCTGGCTGTCGGGCTTTGGATTGGCTTCCCGCCTGCCGCGCGAGCGACAGGCGCCCGAACCGCCCGAGACATTCGCCGGGACGCTCCCCTATATGGCTCCCGAACAGACCGGGCGGATGAATCGCTCGATCGATTCCCGCAGCGACCTCTACTCACTCGGCGTCACGTTCTATCAGATGCTCACCGCGTCCCTGCCGTTCACCGCGTCCGATCCCATGGAATGGGTTCACTGCCATATCGCCAGAAGGCCGGTGTCGCCCAGCGAGCGGTTGGAGACTGTGCCGATCCCGGTCTCCCAAATCGTAATGAAGATGCTCGCCAAGACGGCCGAGGAGCGCTACCAGACCGTCGCAGGCGTTGAGAGTGATCTGCGCCATTGCCTTGCCGAATGGGAAGCCCACCACCGCATCGATGAGTTTCCACCTGGCCAACACGACACGCCAGATCGGCTGCTGATTCCCGAGAAGTTGTATGGCAGGGCGCGGGAAGTCGAGACCTTGCTGGCAGCTTTCGATCGCGTTGCCGCGACGGGCACGCCGGAGCTGGTGCTTGTCTCTGGCTACTCAGGCATCGGCAAATCCTCTGTCGTGAACGAACTGCACAAGGTTCTTATTCCTCCCCGTGGGCTCTTCGCCTCGGGCAAGTTCGATCAGTACAAGCGCGACATTCCCTATTCGACGCTCGTTCAAGCTTTTCAAAGCCTTGTGCGGCCGCTTCTGGGAAAGAGCGATACCGAGCTGGCGAGCTGGCGCGGCGAGTTTCTGGAGGCGCTGGAGCCGAATGCACGGCTCATGACCGATCTCATCCCCGAACTGAAGCTCATCATCGGGGACCAGCCGCCGATTCCAGGACTTGAGCCGCAGCAGGCGCAAAGCCGATTCCAGCTCGTGTTCCGTCGGCTTATCGGTGTATTCGCCCGCCCTGAACATCCTCTGGCGCTCTTGCTCGACGATCTGCAATGGCTGGACGGAGCGACGCTCGATCTGTTGGAGGATCTGCTGACCCGGCCCGACCTGAAGCACCTCATGCTCATCGGCGCATATCGGGAAAATGAAGTTGGTTCCAATCATCCGCTGATGCGCAAGCTGGAAACAATCAAGAAGGCCGGGGCCAAGGTAGAAGAGATCAGGCTCGCTCCCTTCGCGCATGAACACCTCGAGCAGCTGATCGCGGATGCGCTTCGCTGCGCGCCGGCGCGCACCGCACCGCTGGCTCAACTTGTGCGTGAGAAGACCGGTGGCAATCCGTTCTTCGTGATTCAGTTTCTCTACTCGCTCGCCGACGAGGGTTTGCTCTCCTTCGATCATGACGCGGCCTGCTGGTCCTGGGATCTCGATCGCATTCACGCCAAAGGTTACACCGACAATGTGGTAGAGCTGATGCTTGGCAGGCTCACCCGCTTGCCGGTTAGAACACAGAAGGCGTTGCAGCAGCTCGCCTGCCTCGGCAACGTCGCCTCGGTCGCAATGCTATCCATCGTTCTGGAGACTCCGGAGGAGCGGGTGCACGCGGCGTTGTGGCCGGCGGTCCGTCAGGAACTGGTCGAGCCCCTCGAAGGCCGCTACAGGTTCATTCATGACCGGGTGCAAGAGGCCGCCTATTCGCTGATCCCGGAGGCATTGCGCGCTCAGATCCATCTGCAGATAGGGCGGCTACTGGTGGCGCAGACGCCCCCCGAGAAACGGGAGGAGGCGATCTTCGAGATCGTCAATCAGCTTAACCGCGGCGCGGCGCTGATCACCGAACACCCGGAACGGAACCAACTCGCCGAGCTCAATCTGATCGCTGGCAAGCGCGCCAAGGGGGCGGCCGCCTATGCCTCGGCACTCACCTATTTCAATGCCGGTGCGGCGCTGTTGGCGGAGGATCGCTGGGAGCGGCGACATGAGCTGATCTTTGCGCTGGAGCTGAACCGGGCCGAATGCGAGTTTTTGACGGGTCAGTTGTCAGTCGCAGAAGAGCGTTTGGCGGCGCTATCCAATCGCGCCACGACGACGGTCGAACAAGCAATGGTCGCGTGCTTGCACATGGATGTTTGCACGACGCTCGATCAGAGCGGCCGCGCCATCGCCGTCGGTCTTGACTACCTCCGGCATGTCGGTATTGAGTGGTCCCCCCATCCGCAAGACGAGGAGCTGAGACGTGAGTACGAGCGCATCTGGTCACTGCTGGGGGGCCGGACCATCGAGGAACTGATCGATTTGCCACTGATGGACGACCCAGCATCTCTCGTAACCGTCGAGGTTCTGATTAAGCTCTTCCCGCCGGCCCTTTTTACCGATGCGAACCTGGCTTCCCTGACGATCTGCAAGGCGATGAATCTCAGCCTCGAGCGTGGCAACTGCGATGCTTCCTGCTTCGCCTATGTCATGTTCCCCAGGTTCGCCGGACCGCGTTTCGGCGATTACCAAGCCGGATTTCGGTTCGGCCAACTCGGCTACGAACTTGTCGAACGACGCGGTCTAAAACGCTTCGAGGCCGGCACCTATCACGGCTTCGCGGGTGTCGTCGTGGCCTGGATGAAACACGTGCGGGCTTGCCGTGACCTGCTGCGCCGCGCTTTAGACGCGGCGAACCGGATCGGAGACCTCACGTTTGGAGCCTACACGTGCTGCACTCTCAACTCGGACCTGCTCTTCGCTGGCGACCCGCTGCCAGACGTACAAGGCGAAGCCGAACACGGTCTTGCGTTCGTTCAGCAGGCTCGGTTCGGCCTTGCGATTGACTTCATCAGCGCGCAGCTGGCGCTGATACGAACGCTCCGCGGCCTGACGCCAACATTCGGTCGCTTTGACGACGGGCAGTTTCATGAGCTTCGCGTCGAATACCAGTTGTCCAGCAACCCAGCCTTGGCGATCGCTGCGTGTTGGTACTGGATCCGGAAATTGCAGGCGCGGTATATTGCCGGCGACTATGCGGCGGCCCTGGATGCCGCAGCGAAGGCGAAACAGCTGATCTGGACCTCACCGTCGCTTTTAGAGGAAGCTGAATATCACTTTTACGGCGCGCTGGCCCAAGCCGCCCATTGCGACGGTGCTGCAGCCGACGAGCGGCGGCAGCACCTGGAGGCTCTCGCTGCGCATCACCAGCAACTCCTGGTCTGGGAGGAGAACGGCCCGGAGAATTTTGAGAACCGCGCCGCACTGGTGGGGGCTGAGCTTGCGCGCATCGAGGACCGTGATGTCGACGCGATGCGCCTGTACGAACAGGCAATTCGTTCGGCGCGCAGCAATGGCTTTGTTCACAATGAGGCACTCGCCTACGAAGTGGCCGCGCGCTTCTACGCGGGGCGTGGGCTTGAGGACTTCGCGCATCTCTATTTAAGGAAGGCCCGCCACTGCTACCTGCTCTGGGGAGCCGATGGCAAGGTGCGGCAACTCGAAGAGTTGTATCCGCACCTTAGGACGGAAGAGCCTGCGCCCGGCCCGACGGGTACGATCGCGGCGCCGGTTGAACACCTCGACCTCGCGACCGTGATCAAGGTCTCGCAGGCCGTCTCGGGCGAGATTGTCTTCGAAAAACTGATCCATACGCTCATGAGCACGTCGATTGAGCAGGCTGGCGCCGAGCGCGGGCTGTTGATCCTGCCGCGGGGCGGTGAGCAGCGCATCGCAGCGGAAGCGACGACCGGCAGCGACACGGCCCAGGTACAAATGCGCGATGTGCAACTGCGCGATGTGCCGGTGACCGCGGCGGTGCTGCCGGAGTCGGTCCTCCACTACGTCCTGCGCACACGCGAAAGCGTCATTCTCGACGATGCCTCGGCCCAACCCGAGTTTGCCGCCGATCCTTACATCCGCCAGCGTCACGTGCGCTCCATTCTCTGCTTGCCTTTGACGAACCAGGCCAAGCTCATCGGCGCGCTCTACCTCGAAAACAATTTGACTACCCGCGCCTTCACGCCGGCCCGTATCGCGGTGCTGAAGCTCATCGCCTCGCAGGCCGCCATCTCACTTGAAAATACCCGGTTGTACGGCGATCTCGAACAACGCGAAGCAAAGATCCGGCGCCTGATGGACGCCAACATCATCGGAATCTTCATGTTTGATGTTGAAGGTAGAATTCTTGAGGCCAACGACGCGTTCCTCCGGATCGTCGGCTACGACCGCGAGGATCTCGTCTTAGGTCGACTACGCTGGACGGATCTGACACCACCGGAATGGCTCGAGCGCGACACACACCAATTGGTGCCGGAGATGCAGAAAACGGGATCCCTCCAGCCGTTCGAGAAGGAGTATTTCCGGAAAGATGGCAGCCGCGTCCCTGTGCTTATCGGTGCGGCGACCTTCGATGAAGCTGGCACGCAGGGTGTCGCCTTCGTGCTCGACCTCACCGAACGCAAGCGGGCAGAACAAGAGCGCGAGACCCTCCGGTCCGACCTGGCTTATATGAGCCGGGTAGCCACACTGGGAGAGTTAACTGCATCGTTCGCCCACGAGATCAAGCAGCCGATCGCTGCAGCTGTGACGAATGCCCAAGTCGGCCTGCGGTGGCTGCAGCGCGAGCCCCCTGAGATTGAAGAGGCTCGCGACGCCGTATCGAGAATTGTCGAAAACGCAAACCGCGCCGCCGACATCATCGACCGAAATCGCTCACTGTACAGGCGCGATACGCCCAAACGGGAGATGGTTGACCTGAATGAACTCATTCGAGAGATGATCGTTCTCCTGCAGGATAAGGCGCATCAGCAGTTGATTTCGATCCGTACCGAGCTCGATGCGGAACTTGCGACGGTACCCGCCGATCGCGTACAGCTACAGCAGGTACTGTTGAATCTCATGCTGAACGGCATCGAGGCCATGAAAGATACGAGCGGCGAACTGGCCGTCTCTTCCAGAAACACCGGGGATAGCCAAATCCTGGTTGCGGTGGCTGATTCGGGCATCGGCCTTCCGGACGACAAACTTGAATCCGTATTCGACCCATTCTTCACCACCAAAGTGCAGGGCACCGGTATGGGACTATCCATCAGCCGGAGGATCATCGAATCACATGGCGGCCGCATATGGGCCACCGGAAGCTCGGGCTCAGGCGCGATATTTCATTTCACCCTGCCCACCATGTCTAGGTCCGCATGATGAAGGACATCCGGAATGGTCAAGGATGCGGTGTCCTGCCTCGCCGCAGCGAGCCTAGAAATCGCTGCGGCAACGCTGTGTAGTGCTGTGCCCTCGAGCGCAATGAATCTGCGGGTGCCCCATCCTTGACGGTGCTTTTCCGGCAAGGGTGGGATGCCACAAATCTCGACATACAAGGTCTTGGTAACCCACCCTTCGCAAAAAAAGCGAAGGATGGGGCACCCGCAGGTTTGTTGCACTGCCACCTCGCCGCAGCGAGCTTTTAGGCCGTGCCAACAAACCGCTTCACTCGATGGCCTGCCTCGCCGCAGCGAGCGTCAGGCCCTGAGGTATGGCTTTTTCCCCAAGGCCAACGCGTACCTCAGGGCTTTTGAGCCGGGAGTTTTTTGCGGCATCTAATGCTCGTTGCGACGAGGCAGCTCGCTGGGGCGATATTGCGAAAATGCTTTAACCGCTGTCGCGTAGGTAGTCGCCGCTCTTGCCGCCGGACTTGCGCACCAGCACAATTTCTCGAATGGCGATCGATTTGTCGAGCGCCTTGCACATGTCGTAAATGGTGAGCGCGGCTACTGCGGCGGCGGTCATCGCTTCCATTTCGACGCCCGTGCCGGCGACTGTCGCTGCCGTGCTGCGAATTTCGATACCACCCTTCACCACGGTCGCCGACACGTCGACAAAGCTCAAGGGCAGGGGATGGCACATGGGTATAAGATCCGCCGTGCGCTTGGCCGCCTGGATGCCTGCAAAGCGCGCTACCTCCAGAGGATTGCCCTTCGGGTTCTGCGGGAGCGCGGCCAGCACTGCTTCTGTCAGCACGACAAAGGCGGAGGCCTCGGCTTCTCTCCGCGTTGGTGCTTTGGCGCTCACATCGACCATGTGCGCGTTGCCTTCTGCGTCGTAATGGGAGAGCTTGTTCATAGTCACACTATCGTATTCGAAATTGCTACAGCAGTACCGTGACCGTCTCACCGGCGGCGAGCGAGGGCCGATCCGGGGGAATCACGAGAAAGCAATTGGAACGGCTGGTGCTGGACAAATCGCCCGAACCCTGCCAGGCGACCAGATCTACCGTGACATCGAGGCCTTCCGCTTCGAGCGCCGCGGGCAAGAAACGCGTCAGACCCGTCTTCACCCGGACATCGCTCCCCAGGCGGGCCTGCGCGAAACGGGGCGTGCGTTCACGATCGCCGCAAAGCGCTCCCAGCAGGGGCTCCACAAAGAGCGAGAACGTAACCATGGTAGATACGGGGTTGCCCGGCAGCCCAAAGAAGTACAACTCGCGTTCTGGAACAGGGAGCTTCCCGAAAACAACGGGCTTTCCCGGTTGAATCAAAACGCCGGTAAAGAAGAACTGCGCACCCAACGAAAGCAGGACCTCCTCCACCAGGTCATATTTGCCCATGGAGACGCCGCCGGAGAGCAGCAGCAGGTCGGCTTCGAGCGCTGTGCGGATGATGCGGTCGAGGTCCGTGACCTCGTCGCGAGCGATAGGGAGCCGCACGGGTTGCGCTCCCGCGGCCAGCACCTGCGCAGCGAGCGAGTAACTGTTGGAGTTGCGAACCTGGTGGACAAGCGGTTGTTGGTTTACTTCCACGAGTTCGTCGCCCGTGGCGACGATGGCCACTCGGGGACGGGCAAAGACGCCGAGTTCCGCTCCACCGCAAGCGGCCGCCGCGGCGATATGCGCTGCGGTGATATGCGTGCCCTGGGGCAGAATCAAGCTGCCGTCGCGAGCCTCTGCTCCCCTGGGGACGATGTGGGTGCCTGCAGTGATGGTGTGTTCCTGGAGCAGACGGATGGTAGAGCCGTCGCGCTGCACGTGTTCGACCATCACCACGCAATCCGCGCCGGCGGGTACGGGCGCGCCTGTCATGATCTCGACTGCCTGACCGGCATGGACGGTGATGGCGGCCCCTGCGTAGCCTGCGCGAATCATCCCGAGAATGGTAAGAGGCAAGCCTGCGGCTGCGTCGGCTGCACGGCAGGCAAACCCATCGCGCATGGAGCGGGCGAACGGAGGTTGGTCTCGATCGGCAAGCAGCGGTTCAGCCAGAACCCTGCCTAAAGCCTCCGGCAACGCAACGGATTCGACAGGCCGCCGCGTTCCGGCCACACGAACCGCATGATAGCGAACCATCTGGCTCGCGTCCGCGAAACTGACTACTCGACTTGGCTCTTCACTCTGCAACTTCCACCCCAAATAAGCAAAGGGACGCTTCCGCGCCCCTTTGCCCTCGTTTAGAGCAGAACCAGCATAGGTGTACCCGGTCGACATCGGGGAAGTTGAATTTTTCTTGATGAAAAATCCAGTCAAGCGTCCTTGCCGCTGGGTACAGTTGTGCTGGTTCTGCTCTACCTGCCGTGCGCAGTTATTTCTTTTTGTACGTCGAATTCACCTTCTCGCCGATCTCCGCCAGAACCGCCTTCACTTCGTTCGCCAGCGGTCCGTTCGGAGCCAGTTCGAGATATTTGTTGTAGGCCTCGGCCGTGCCAGGGGGCGCGACGATCTTCTGCGTCTTTGGGTCGACCGTTGCCTTGGAGATAAGCGCCTGGCCCTTCAGATAGTAGGGAACTGGCTTGGACGGATCGGCGGCGATGGCTTTATCCGCCGCGGCAATGGTCGCGTCGGTTTGTCCCGTACGGCTGAGCACGATGGTCTCATTGCCGTAGTACAAGCCCGCCTGCGCCGGCTGCAGCTTGGCTGCGGCATCGTACGATGCCGTAGCCTCTGGGATCTTGTTGGTGTTGGCGTAAACTTCGCCGAGCGCGTTGTCGTCCGCCGCTTCTATCTCAGGATTCGGCTTTTTCGAGGCCGTATCCAGGTCCAGCGCCTTCTTCAGGGAAGTCTCGGCATCGTCATATTTCTTCAGCCCGGTCTGCGCGACACCCAGCTCCAGCCAAAGCACTGCTGCATCGGGCTTGGCAGCTACGGCCTGCTGCATCGCGGTCGCCGCTTCGTCATACTTCTTGGCTGCATTGGCTGCACGCGCCTGCTTAAGCAGATCGTTGAGCTTGACGACGCCCTGGTTTTCCTTGTTAATGTCCGCGTTCCGCTTCTTGGCATCATCCAGCGCTTTTCTTTCTTCCGGGGGGAGCTTCTTGATGTACTCCTCGCGGCTCAGATCGAAGTCCTGCAAGGTATCGGTGCCGGCGACGAACTTTATGTTGTCGGCACGGTCGACCGGTTTATTGGGCATCGAGAACAGCGTTACATAGTAGGTCCCGGGCTTGATGCCTCCGCCTTTAAAATCACCGTTCTCGTCTGTCTTAAACGAGAAGAGCGGGGTCTTCCCATCCGTGCTGAGCTCGACGGTGGCGTTTGGGATCGGTGTGTTAGCAGGATCTTGCGCGTGGCCATGAATCATGGCCTTCGTGGGATCCGGGGCACTCTGGGCATGTGCCAGGGCCGGAACAATGGCGAACACAGTCAGTGCCAGCCAGAAACTAAGCTTCGAACGCATGGTATATCTCCTCGAATCGGGCAGCGGGTGCATGGTTGGTAGAAATGGATCGCAGTGAAGGGCTACGCCACGACACCATACTCCACCCATGAAGCACCCATAAAGTTAAATGGAAGGGCACCAACAATTCAAGCCGGACCGCCCCGGCACCCTTACCAGACGACGGTCCTTGCGAAAATGCTTTGCAGCAGAGGCAGCACAACCGTACTTGGTGGAAATGCGCTTGACTGGATTTTTCATCAAGAAGAGTCCAACTTCTCCGATGCCGAACGGGTACAGCCGTGATGCTTCTGCTCTAAATAACGGAAGATGCCCCCATGGGTTGCCACCAGGCATCGAAAAGGACCAGGGCACGCTCGCACTGCAGGCGATGCCTCTCCCGCTTATCGCGGACCTTCTTTCGCAGCTCCTCCTCCAACGGCGCCAGCAGGTCAAATGTGATGTTTGCCGGCTGAAAGTCCTTGGCCTCGGCATGGGTGATGTAGTGAACCAGCGATCCCAGCCCGGTTCCGCGGGGCACGGCAGCAGCCGGCTGGCCCTGGGCGATTTGTGCCGCGTATAGGCCGGCGAGCATGCCAGTGGCGATCGATTCCGTATACCCCTCGACCCCGGAAAGCTGTCCCGCGATCAGTATCCCAGGATGGTCCCGCAGCGCGAGCATCTCCGTGAGCACGCGGGGCGCGTTGACATAGGTATTGCGGTGAATCTGCCCAAAACGGAGGAATTTGGCGTTCTCCAGGCCCGGGATCAGCCGCAGAACACGTGCCTGATCGCCGAACTTAAGGTGGTTTTGCAGTCCCACCAGGTTGTAGGAGTCGGCGCGCAGGTTCTCACAGCGCAATTGCACCACGGCCCAGGGGATCTTGCCGGTCCGCGGGTCGCGCAAGCCGACCGGCTTCATGGGGCCAAATCGCAGGGTTTCCCGGCCTCGCCGGGCAATCTCCTCGATCGGCAGGCAGCCTTCGAAATACTCCAGCTTCTCCCATTCCTTGCTTTCGACCGCCTCGGCGGCCAGGAGGGCATCGTAGAAGCGCTCGTATTCCTCTTTGGTCATGGGGCAGTTGATATAGTCGGCCGTGCCCTTGTCGTAGCGGGCGGCAAAGTAGACGCGCTCCATGTCGATGGAATCGGCTTCGACGATGGGACTGATGGAGTCATAAAACGCCAGTTGGCCGCTGCCGGTGAGCCGGACGAGCTCACTGCACAAGGGCGGTGAGGTGAGAGGGCCGGTGGCCAGAATGGTGAGCTGGTTTTCATCGCTTTCATCAAGGGCCGTTACTTCTTCGCGGTGAACCGTGATGCGGCTCTCCTGCGCGATCGCTTCGGCTACCAGGCGGGAGAATTCCACCCGATCGACTGCCAGGGCATGGCCTGCGGGAACGGCGCTGGCGTCAGCGCACGCCAGAAGGGCACTGCCGGCGCGCCGCATCTCCTGCTTCAGCAGCCACGGGGCACTGCTTTCGCTTTCCGACTTGAGGGAATTGGAGCAAACCAGTTCGGCAAAGTCCGCGGTTTGGTGCGCGGGTGTGGAGCGCAGGGCTCCATCGACAACCGTACGCATTTCGTACAGATCGACCTGGCATCCCCGGCGGGCCGCGGTGAGCGCGGCTTCCGGGCCGGCCAGGCCGCCGCCGATGACTTTAATACGCGGGGCGGTCAATTTGCCTGCTCCGTGGCCATAGCCAGTTCACGGATGCCTTCATCGTTCACCCGCATGATGCGCCACTCATCCAGGAACCTGGCTCCCAGCCCCCGGTAGAAGTCGATGGCGGTCTGGTTCCACTCCAAGACATCCCATTGCAGGCGCACACATCCGCGCTCCACGGCGCGGGCGGCTACTTTGGCCAGCAGAGCTTTGCCGATGCCTTGCCCACGTAACCGCGGCAGCACAAACAAATCTTCCAAATGAATTCCACTACGGCCACGCCACGTCGAGTAGTTCCAGAAGTAGAGGGCAAACCCGGCGCCCTCGCCTGAACTGGTTTCCGCAATCAGGCATTCAAAGGAAGGATGCGGACCAAAGCCGTCGCGCAGCAGATCGGCTTCGGTGGTCTTGACGGCGTCCGGCTCCCGCTCGTACTCAGCGAGGGCTCGAATCAGGTCAAGAATCAGAGGAACATCTTCAGGGGTAGCAGGACGAATCGAGTACATCGACTTCCAGTTTATATCGCCTTAGTCCACGTAGATTTCGTCGATGTAACACCAGCGCCAGTCTTCCCCCGGCTCGACCGAGCGCATGATGGGATGGCCGGCCTCATGAAAATGCGCCGTAGCATGGCGATTCTTGGAGGAGTCACAGCAACCGACCTTTCCGCACTCCAGGCACATACGCAGGTGAACCCACGTATCCCCAATCTTGAGGCATTCTTCGCAGCCCCGGGTGTGCGGCTTCACGTTCTTCACATGGTCTTTTACATGCGTACACTTCGCTTTGCTCATAGAGACCTCCTCCGCATTCGATGCCGTTCCCGCAGTCTGGGAGTTACGACGAATGGTAGTTCAATGTAGCTCGCGTGGCGTGGTGCATGTTTGGTTTCACAGGTTCGCGCCGGAGCAGGTGCGTGCCGGTGCACCTTTCGAGGCTACGAAGAAAGTCTTTGTAAGTGAGAAGTCGCTCCCTCAGCGGGCCAGCCCAACTTCCGCAGTCGGAGCGGGAAGTTTTTTCGTGGCGGTTTCTGCGGAAGTTCGGTTAGGTGAGAGTGTGACTGCTACTGGCGCCACAACCGAACAGCCTTGACCCGCCCCGAACAGCCCCGGCCTGCCCCGGCGCCGTGGGAGGGGCGTCTGAAAGTAGCCCAGAATGCAATCGCATAGGCGCTAGCCTGTTTCGGAAGACATCGAAATCCGCGAAGACGCTAGTTTTTTGAAACTCCAACTTCACCGCAAAGTCGTCATTCTGAGCGCAGCGCCTATACAGATTGTGCGGGTGCCACGGTGCTTGGTGGCGCGCAGTCGAAGAACCCCGGCGGTGCTTATCTCACCCATGCGGCTCGGGGCTTTTCAACCACGGGAGCCCCAGACCAGGATCTGCTACGGTACGCACTTGAGCAAGGTCTTTGAATTCTGGATTGAGCGTGCGAATGAGGTTGAGCTTCTTTTCGCGCCGCCAGCCTTTAGGTTGTTTTTCCCGAGCGATGGCTGTTCGAATGTCTTCCTAGCTTTCAATGTAGAGCAGGCGGTTGCAGCCATAGGTTGCACGTTCTCGGCCCCGGGGGAGGACGTGGCGGAACCGCCGGTGCCGGCTTCGGTGGTTGAAAAGCCCCGAGCCGCATGGGTAAGATAAGCACCGCCGGGGTTCTTCGACTCCGCGCCACAAGCGCTGTGACACACGACAAATCTGTGAGGCGCTTTGCTCAGAATGACGATTTTGTGAGGGTTTGGACGAAAGCTTTTATAAGTTAGCGCTTATGGGACTGAAATCCTGGGTAGGGTACACACCGGGATCAAGTCCCAACCTGCCCCGGCGTAGCCGTCGGAGGGATGACTGAATACCTTGGGGGCAGGGATCAGACCTGGCACAGACGGGGAGCTTTTGAGGATGAGCCAAAGCTTGTGCAAACGCCCTGAATCCTCCACTCAGAGAAGAATTCAGGGCGCCGTCAAACCGGACGAGAACTTATTAGTATCTGCGCAACAACCTGGAGCCGAGCTCGCGGTTGGCGCGCTGCAGCTTTTCTTCAAACAGGATACCGATGGCGAAAGGACCGACAACCAGGCTCATAATGCAAAACCATGCACCGAGGGAGTTCAACATTGCCTTTACTCCTTATCCATTTAGACGTAACAGCATGAACCGCGATAACGAATTTATCGACGATCCCACGAAAAAATGAGGCGCGGAATAGCAAGAAAGGTGCAGACGCGGTTACTTTTCCCGGGCGCGCACCTTGAACCAGATGGGGGAACCACGAAATCCAAAGGCGGCGCGAATCTGATTCTCTAAGAAGCGCTGAAATGCGAAGTGCAACTTCACCTGTCGATTGGTGAACAGGATGAACGTAGGTGGCGCCACCGCAGCCTGCGTCATATAGAAGATTCGCATCTTGTTGGCCGCAGGCACGGTGGCACGCTGAAAGTCGATCTTTTCGAGGAAGCGGTTCATCTGCCCGGTGGAGACGCGTTTGCGCCGTTCCGCCGCAACCTCCTTTACCAGTTTGAGTACCGTGTGTATGTTTTTGCCCTCGGCTGCGGAAATAAAGACGACCGGCGCGTAAGACAAGTACTTGAGCACCTTGCGCAATTGCTCTTCGAAAATTTCCTTGTCGGCAGGAGGTTTGCCGTCAGTTCTGCCGGTGGTCACCAGATCCCACTTGTTCACGACCATCACCACGGAGCGCCCGCTCTCGTGCGCATAGCCGCCGATGGTGGCGTCGTTGGCAGTGACGCCTTCGGTGGCGTCGATCACCAGAAGGGCCACGTCGGCTGCTTCCAGGTGGCGGCGCGCCATTACCACCGAGAGCTTCTCCGCCATCATTCTGGTCTTGCCCTTGCGGCGGATACCGGCAGTGTCGACGAAGCGCAGCATGTCTCCGTCGTATTCGATCAGCTCATCCACGGCGTCGCGGGTGGTGCCGGCAATGGGCGAGACGATCGCGCGCGATGAGCCGGTAAGAATATTAAGCAAAGTGCTTTTGCCTACATTGGGGCGTCCGATGATGGCGATGGAGGTCTCGTGTTGCTGGAATTCGCCATGCGTGCGGTGGAGCGATTCGCCTTCTTCCTCTTCTTCGGGTTCCGCTGCAACCGGCGTGGCCGTGCTGGTTTCCGCTTCAGGAAAAGTAAGAGTTGCGAATACATGATCGAGCAAATCGCCGATGCCCACTCCGTGCTCTGCGGAGATAGGCAGCATTTCACGAATACCCAGCCGGCGGTATTCGCCGGTTTGTTCTTCCATCTTTTCCGTGTCGATCTTGTTCACGGCGAGCAGAAGGGGCTTGCCGCCGCGCAGAAGGATGCGGGCCAGGTCGTAGTCCGGTGCGGCGAGCGGTGTGCGGCCATCCACTACCATCACGATCGAGTCAGCCTCTTCCAATGCGACCTTGGCCTGGTTGAAAATCTCTGAGGGAATCAGCTCAGGGTCATCGGGCAGGATGCCTCCGGTATCCACCACCCGTACGTGCTTTCCCGTCCACTCGATCTCGCCGTAGATGCGGTCGCGCGTGATGCCCGGCTCATCGCCAACGATGGAGCGGCGCGAACTGGTGAGACGGTTGAAGAGCGTGGATTTGCCCACATTCGGGCGGCCTACGATGGCGAAGACCGGCCATTTTGAAGTGTCGACCGCTGCTTCACGCCGGATGGTGGCGCGTACGGCCTCTTCCGCTGCCTGCTCCATCGCGAGCGGGGTAAGTTCAGCATCAATGCGGCCCATGGGGCCCTGGCGCTGCACCGGCCGTTTGCGGATCTTGCCCAAACGGGCGATTTCGGTGGCTTCTGCAGCGGCTTTCGCGGTGACTTTGCGCTTCACTTCGGCGCGAGAATGTTCGCCGCGCGTGGCCGGGGTGGCGCGGCGGGCATTCTTTGCCACTTCCGCTCGCTTGCCGCCCTTGGAGTGCGGTTTGGGCTTTCTGCCTTTGGTTCCTTTGATTGGCTTCATCTGACGGCCCTTTCGCTCACTTTAGTCTTTCATAGAACAGCCAGGGCGCCGTATGTAGCGTTTTTACTTCTGGTGTTTTCAGAGCAACGACCCCCATGGCGGCTTTTCCTTAAGAAAAGCCGCACTTCGCCGCACCCTCCTGTGCAGAGTAGAAGTGAAAATGCTCTAGACTTAGAGATTCAGCGTCTTTCGCCACCACGCTCCCGGAATCTTGCCCTTGTCGACCACGACTGCCATTTCCGCCCAACCCTTGCCGTCGCTGCACGACTTCTTCTCTCCCGGAGGGATGCTCGCGAACTCGTCGCTGCCCTACGAGTTCCGGCGTGGGCAGTTGGAGATGGCGCGGGCGGTGGAACGCAGCCTGCAGGAAGGCAAGCACCTGATCGTCGAAGCGGGTACGGGCACCGGTAAAACGCTGGCCTATCTGCTGCCGGCCCTGCGCACCGGGCGACGCGTGATTATCTCGACGGGAACGAAAAATCTGCAGGAGCAGTTGTTTTTCCGCGACGTGCCCTTTCTGGAATCGTTGCTGGGGCCGCTGCGCGTCTGCTACATGAAGGGCCGGGCCAATTATCTTTGCCGCAACAAGCTGTATGCCCTGCGTGATCAACCGATCCTGAATGGCCTGGAAGAGATCGACCAGTTCCAGCAGATTGCCACTTGGGAAAAGACCACGCAGACGGGAGACCGGGCCGAGATCGACGCTCTGCCTGAAGCCAGCCCGGTATGGACCAAGCTCGATGCGCGCGCCGAGGCTTGCCTGGGGCAAAGCTGCCCTGACTACGAGCGCTGCTTCATCACCGAGATGCGCCGTCGCGCGCTCGAGAGCGACGTGATCATCGTGAACCACCATCTTTTTTTTGCCGATCTGTCGATCAAGCAACAGGCAAAGTCGGCTCCCGATGCGGGCGTGCTGCCAGAGGCGGCAGCCGTCATTTTCGACGAAGCCCATGAGCTTGAAGACATTGCGTCGAGCTACTTTGGCATCAGCCTGAGCAATGTGCGCATCGAGGAGCTGGTGCGCGACATGGAAGCGGTTTTGCGCGCCAGCCACGCTCACTCCACCTCGCTCAAAAGTTGCGGCGACCTGTTACGGGAACGCTCGCGCATGTTTTTTGCGGCGCTTCCGCGAGGCAGCTTTCAGGGCGACGGCCGTATGCCCTTTGAGGGGCGAGAGCAGTTTCTTGAGGAGCAGGGGGACGTTTATCTGGCGGTGACCAATGCGCTGCACCGGCTGGAAGGCGAGCTCGATAGGGTGCGCGGGGTGGACGAGGCTACGGGGCTGAAGAAGCGCGTGGCCGACATCCGCGAGCATCTACGATTCCTGCTGGAGGCGGAGGGCGTCAACACCGTGTTCTGGATTGAGCGCAGAGGCGGCTCGGCGCGCCAGGGCACGCGCAATACTTATTTGCAGGCGACGCCCATCGATGTCTCGCAGTTATTTTCTGAGCTGCTGTTCGAGCAGATACCCAGTGTCGTGCTCACGTCAGCGACGCTGACCGTGCAGGGAGGTTTCGCTCACCTGCGCAAACGGCTGGGGCTGCGCGATGCGCGGGAACTGGTGGTGCCGTCTCACTTTCGCTATGAAGAGCAGGCGCTGCTGTATCTGCCGCCAGGTATGCCCGATCCGCGTGAGCCCGGCTTTCAAGCGCAGGCGGCGCGCAGTATCCGGCGCGTGCTCGACATCACGCGAGGCCGGGCTTTCTGTTTGTTCACCAGCTATCAGCAGATGCGCGATCTCTACGAGCGTCTGCTGCCGGAGCTGGATTATCCCTGCCTGCTGCAGGGCACCGCTCCGCGCAAAGCCTTGCTGGAGGAGTTTCGCAATACGCCGAACGCTGTGCTGTTCGGAACCTCTTCGTTTTGGCAGGGAGTCGATGTACAAGGGGAAGCCTTGAGCTGCGTCATTGTGGATCGATTGCCGTTTTCGGTGCCGACCGATCCGGTCGTTGCGGCGCGCATGCGGGCGGTTGCTGCGAGCGGAGCCAATTCGTTTTTCGATTACCAGGTGCCGGCGGCTGTTATTACGCTGAAACAGGGGTTCGGGAGACTCATCCGTTCTCTTGAAGACCGGGGCGTGCTGGTGCTGCTTGATCCGCGCATCGAGCGCCAGAGGTACGGCAAGGTATTTCTGGAGAGCCTGCCGCCTTATCGCCTGACGCGAGATATCGGGGAAGTGGAGAGCTTCTTCGAGCAGAGGTAGGACTGCAGATCCCTCGGCTTCGCTCGGGATGACCGAACGACAGTGGGCCGGCCAAGGTCGATCTTCAGCGAACACCCGTTTAGATTTATTTTTCGAACGCAAAGTAGCGCGATATGTTTGTTGGGTACGGGCTACCTCGCCGCTGTTACCGGACCACAGTCATTGCGTAGGTGCTTTAGACGGTTCAGATGAGGCGCGGCTCTGAGGGTTTCGCCCTCGGAGCCGCACTGCTCTTAGTAGAAGCACCACTCTCCCCTTTGTCATCCCGAGCGAAGCCGAGGGATCTGCGGTTCACCCCACCCGCAACCAAAATGAATGAGATGACCACCACTCTCCCCCTTTGTCTGTCTGCGAGGGTGAGCAGGTAGACCTCAAAGTCGATAAATTCCACCGGAAAGGGACTTACCGCGTTAACGCGTAATTCTGAGCCAATGGAAAATGCCCGGTACGAGCGAGCCATCCTCGTACAATTTAGACGGCCGCGGGAAAAAGGCACTCCGAACAAAGAAGCGAGCTTTCCCGCAGCCTGCGAAGGCCCATGTCACCGGGGCTCTGCGGTTAAGCTACTGAAGTGAGGCTCGTATGACCACCCAGCGCTCCGGCGTGATGTCCCGCAATCTCTACGTGCTGGCAGCCTCGTTCCTATTTTTGTCGTTTATCTCGTGTGGAATGGCGTTTTTGCCCAATCCGCTTCAACCCGGGCTTCCGGTCAACGGTTCCCTGTGGAAGATGCTTGGCCTGGTTTTGTTTGTCATAGCCCTGGTCTCCGCCCTTGCGGCCGTCTTGACCAACATGTTCGAGCAGGTAGAGCGCCGCAATCAGGAGCGCATGCGGCGTGAGTTGCAGCGGGACCTCGCCGAGCTGAGTCGTCACAAAACCCGCAAGTGAATACAATCAGTAGAGGAAGAGGGCAACACAGGTCATGTACGAATTAACCGTCGAATCGGGATTCTCCTCGGGGCACTATCTGCGCAACTACCGGGGCAAATGCGAGAATCCGCACGGGCACAACTATAAGGTTCGTATCACGCTCCGCGGCACGGAGCTCGATACCGCAGGCCTGTTGCTCGACTTCAAGATGCTCAAGCAGGTCATGCGTCCGGTGATCGATCGCATCGACCACCAGATGCTCAACGATCTCGAACCGTTCATCAAATTGAACCCGTCGGCGGAAAACCTGGCGCGCTATTTCTACGATGAGACCGGCCGCCAACTGAGCGAGATGACCGCAGGCCGTGTCACGGTCAAGGACTGCACCATCTGGGAGACCGACACAACCACGGCCACGTACTACGAGTAAAACCTATTGAGAAGCTGTGGCGCCCTGCGTAGCCAGATACTTGTCGAACGGAATTTCGAAGTAGAACAGCTCTTTACCGTCCGCACTGCGCAACAGGCGCAGGTTGAGCTTCGCCCCGACCAGCGGATTGCCCAGCCCTTCCACATCGTAGAAAAGAAATCCGGCCTGCGTGGTGTGCGGCTCGACCGTCACCGCCGAGTATTCAAAAGTCTTGAAGTCGGCCGCCACGTCCTTGTTCTTGTTAGAAGACTTGTTTCCGATGCGGGGCAAGGGGCCAGGCAGCTTGTATCCGCTATCGGGGCGCTTGATGCCGCCGATGCGCCGATCTATATCTTCGGGTTCGGCCGCAGGGACCTTATCTCCGTCTGCAGTGATGAAGTTGATGCGGGCATCGTTCAGAGAAATCGCCTTGTCGCCGTTATTAGTAACAATGATCCGGATCGGCATGAAACCGTATTGCAGGTATTTGACTTTGAAGAGAGAAGCTTTGTCTGGAGTGTTGTAGGGATCGGCCGCAATCGCTACCTGCTCGTTGGCGTGCTGATCGAACGCCGGATAGTTGGTGGCGACGCCTGCGGGGCTCGCCGCATGTTCGGCGCAAGCGGGGCGCAGCAACGGCCAGAACAGCGAAACGATAACCCATGCAGAAAGAACAAATCGGCGAGGCATTCCCGCGATTATGAGCTTCCGTACGGTTGCGAGTAAAGCTCTTGCGGGCAATGCGTTGCGAGGAAACTGTCTTGAGTAAAGAGGGCGAGCCGGCGAATGCTCATTCTATATAGCTGCGCGCTGCTGCTGGTGCTCGTTCTGGGGCTGCCCTATTGGTTGTTTCGCATGGCCACCAGCGGCAAGTACCGCGAGGGACTGAGTGAGCGGCTGGGCTGGGTGCCCGGCCGATTACGTGCCGGCGACACACGGCAGACCATCTGGGTGCATGCCGTCTCGGTGGGTGAGGTGCTGGCCGCCAGCCGCCTGGTAAACGAACTCACCGCCCGCGCGCCGCAGTATCGCGTTCTGCTCTCGACCACCACCCGTACCGGGCAACGGCTGGCGCGGGAGCGCGCCGGTGCGGATCACGCCTTCTATTTCCCCGTCGATCTGCCCTGGATCGTGAACGGCTACCTGCGGCGGCTCGACCCGGTGCTGCTGGTGTTGGTGGAAACTGAGTTCTGGCCCAATCTGCTCTCTGCCTGCCGCCGCGCATCCATTCCCGTAGCAGTGGTTAATGCGCGGGTGTCGGATCGCTCCCTGCCCCGCTATCTGCGGCTGCGCGGGCTATGGACGAAAATTCTGTCGGGCGTGTCGATCGTGCTTGCGCAGAGCGAGGAAGATGCCAAGCGCCTGAAGGCCATTGGCGCGCCGGCCGGCCGGGTGTCTTTCAGCGGGAATCTCAAGTTCGATGTACGCAGCGCCGAGCCGGCCGCGATCACGACTGCGTTGCACGCGAAAATCGCCGCCGGCACAAAAGTACTGGTGTGCGGCAGTACGCTTGAAGGGGAAGAGGAGATACTGCTCGATGCTTTTCAGCAAGTGCGGGAAAGCATACCCGATTGCGTCATGATTCTTGCGCCGCGGCATCCCGAACGTTTTGGGCGTGTCGCGCAGATGCTCAAGGCGCGCAACCTACCGAGTGTGCGCCGGTCCAATTGGATGAAGCGCCCGGCAAAAATCAAGCCCGGCGCCGTGGTTCTTCTCGACTCCATCGGCGAGCTGGCGTCGGTATACTCGCTGGCCTCCGTCGCATTCGTTGGCGGCAGCCTGGTTCCGGCCGGTGGTCACAATCCGCTGGAGCCGGCGCAGTTCGCGATACCGGTCGTGATGGGCATGCACTATGCGAATTTTCGCGCCATCATCGACACGTTACTGTATGCCGAAGCTCTGAAGCTGGCGAGCAACGAAACACTGGCGCCGATCCTTACGAATCTGCTCATCGATGAAGAAGCGGCCAACGCGCTGGGCGTGCGGGCGCTGGAGGTGTTCCATCATCAATCCGGGGCCACCGGTCGAGCGATTACCGCGCTGCTGGGCTTGCTACCGCGATGACAGGCATGCTGCTAGCTCCTCTGGAACTGGTCTATGCATCGCTCGTTCGTGCCAGAAATGCACGGTTCGACCGGACGGCAGCGCAGCGTTTGCAGTGGCCGGTGGTCAGCGTCGGCAATCTATCCGTGGGTGGGGCAGGGAAGACGCCTCTGGTGATCTGCCTGGCCCAATTGCTGGCGCGCGCGGGATGGCGCCCGGACGTGCTTTCGCGTGGCTACGGGAGGGCGGGCAAGCAAACCGAACGGGTCGACCCTGCGGGGACTGCGGCACGATTTGGAGATGAGCCGCTGCTGATCGCGCGCTGCGCAGGAGTCCCCGTCTATGTCGGCGCCAGCCGGTACGAGGCCGGGCTGTTGGCGGAAAGAGAACCCGGCGGCGGGACGCACGTACACCTGCCCCACGTACACCTTTTGGACGACGGCTTTCAGCATCGGCAGTTGGCGCGCACGGTCGATATCGTCGTCGTGCATCGCAGTGACTTGCAGGCGCGCTTGATGCCGGCAGGGCGGTTACGCGAGCCACTGTCTTCGCTGGGACGCGCAGACGTCGTTGTGCTGCGGGAAGAGGATGCGGGGCTCGAGGCGGAGCTGCAGGCGCATGTACGCAGCCAGTGCCTGTTCTGGAAAATACGCCGTGTCCTCAGTGTTCCGGCTGCCGGCAAGCGAGCCGTCGCCTTCTGTGCTATTGCCCGTCCCGATGAATTCTTTTCCGGCCTGGAGACGGCAGGAGTGGCAGCGGCGGAGAGAGTCACCTTTCGCGATCACCATCGCTATACGATTGCGGATATCGACCGTTTGACCAGCCTGGGTCAGCGTCTCGGGTGCGATGCGTTCGTGACGACGGCCAAGGATGCGGTGAAGATCGATGCCGGCATGCGGGAGCGGCTCAGCGGGGTAGCGCCTCTGCATACGGCAGAGCTGACGGTTGAGCTTGCCGAGGAAGATGCTGTTCTTCGCCGGCTCTCGGCGCTGCTGCGGATGTGAGAAAATCACCCATTGTCACAGCAAATGGAGCAGTTACGGGTACTCATCGTGCGGCTGGGCGCGATGGGTGACATTCTGCACGCGTTGCCGGCGGTAGCCGCATTGCGGCAGGCTCATCCTCAGTGGTACTTCGGCTGGGCGGTCGAACCCCGTTGGCGCCCGTTGCTTGCCGCATCCGACGGCAAATCGCCGCTGGTGAATGCCATCCATACGGTTCCTGCAAAGGAGTGGGCCCGTGCTCCGTTGCGGTCGAAGACGCGCAGCGAGATCGGCCAACTGCGCCGCGCGTTGCGCGCTGAGCGATACGATGTGTGCGTCGATCTTCAGGGTGCCGTACGCTCTGCTCTGGCCGGCCGGCTGGCCGGGGCTGTCCGCATGGTCGGGGAAGACGCCCCGCGTGAGTGGGCGGCGCGGTGGCTTTTTGGTGAGCGTATCCCGACCCAGGGTGTGCATGTGATCGAGCAGGCCGTGGAAGTTTGCGAAGCCGTGGCCGGGGAGCGGCTTTCCCCCCTGCTGCCTCCTCTGCCTGTAGACCCCGGGGCGGAATTGTGGGCCGAAGAGGTGTTGCGCGCGGCCGAGCGGCGGCCGGTGGTTCTGCTGAGTCCGGGGGCGGGCTGGGGCGCGAAACGCTGGCCCACGGAGCGCTACGGCGCTGTAGCGGCCTCGCTGTCTGCGCAAGGCTGCCTGGTGTTGGTAAATGCCGGACCCGAGGAGCGTCTGCTGGCTTCGGAGGTGATTCGCGCGAGCGGCGGGGTGGCGCTGGCGCCGGAGTTTACGCTCGAAAGGCTGATCGCGCTTACCCGCCGCATCTGCCTGCTGATTGCCGGGGACACGGGCCCCCTCCACCTGGCTTGCGCACTGGGGAAACCGGTCGTAGGCATCTATGGCCCCACCGACCCCAGGCGGAATGGCCCCTTTGGGGCGCCCTTCCGGGTGCTGCGCCACCCGGAAAGCAAGCGCGATCATACGCGTCACGCAGAACCGGAGGCGGGTTTGCTGACCATCACCCCGGAGCAGGTGATCGAGGCTGCCAGGGAACTGCTAGGGGAAAAGCCGGAGGCGGGATCGCATGCTGACTAGCTGGAGCCGCGTGGCACGCCGGATTCGTGTGCCTTTCGGCTTCCTCTTTGCCGCGTTTTATCTCTGGCGCGCCCGGCCCAGCGCGCTTTCACTGGCGTTGAGTTTGTCGCTTGTGGTTCCAGGGCTCCTGTTGCGGGCTTATGCTTCAGGGTATGTGAAGAAGAACGCCGAGTTGACTGTGACCGGACCCTACAGCTACACGCGCAATCCGCTCTACCTGGGCTCTATGCTGATCGCGTTTGGTTTTGCTGGCGCCTCCCGCAGCCTGTGGATCGTTGGCCTGCTGGCGCTGCTCTTCCTCATCATTTACGTGCCTACCATCCTCAGCGAGGAGCAGTTTTTGCGTAATACCTTCCCCGACTTCGAAAACTACGCTAAACGGGTGCCTCGTCTTTTGCCTCGACTCTGGCCGCGGTCGATTCCGGCGCGAATGGAGGGTGAGGGTAGCTTCTCAGGCGACCTTTATCGCAAACATCGCGAGTACAATTCAGTTTTGGGTGCCTGTGCCGTATACGCTGGGTTGGTGGCGGCTCTGTGGCTGCGCCACTGAGCCGCGCCATTGATTTGTTGGGAGTAAGTAGACGGTGAATTGGTTTCCCAGATCTGTCGTGCGATGGACGTGCTTCTGCGCGATTGTCGCAGGCATCATCGCGGCACAAACCGTGCCGCCCAAACCCCCTCTGCCTCCGCTGCTTGCTCCGGCCGCGAACTTCTCCTTCCCCGTCAAACAAACGCTTACCTATGCTGTGGATTGGCGCGTGTTCCCCGCTGGGACGGCGACGTTCCACCTGGAACAGATGGGGAACGTGCAGCATATCGTCGCTACGGGCGAGTCCATCGGCGCGGTGAACCTGCTTTTCCGCGTAAACGATCACTTCGAGTCCTACCTCAATCGAACCACGGGTTGCTCCACCAGCTTCTCCAAGCAATTGCAGGAAGGGCGGCGGCAGATCGTGAGCACATTACGCTTTCTGTCGAGTGAGGGCAGGCAGGCGCTGGATGAGAAGAACTTGGTAACGGGAACAAGCAAGCAACAGGAGGCCTCGATTCCCTCTTGCGTGACTGATTTGATGTCTGCCATCTTCTACGGAGGATCGCAGTCCCTCGAGCCCGGTGGCAGCTTCCACATGCCGGTAGCTGACGCGATGCGCGTGGTCGACGTAACCATGAAAGCAGAGGCGCGCGAGCAAGTTGTAACCGCTGCCGGAACGTTTCAAACCATACGGGTACAACCGATCGCCGATGCGGGCGTGGTCAAGAACCGTGGCAATATCTGGATCTGGTATACCGACGACGAACGTCACATGCCCGTGCAGATGCGCGCTCGCCTCTTCTGGGGCACCATCACGATGCGCCTAGTGTCCGCAGCTTCGAAGTAAGCTGCCCGGGCGTGCCAGTGACTTACTGGATGCGGTATCGTTCGCGCATCAAGCGCTGCAGGCGCGGTTTGTAAATGATGTTGTAAGCGAGCTCTTTATCTGGAAACATGGCCAGCGCGGCCTTCTTGGTATCGGCGACCAACTCGGCAGCCTGATCCACAGTCAAACTTCGGTCCTGGCTGATGACCGACATCACCATATCCATCATCATCTGCAGCCTGCGGATTTTGCGCTGCTCGTCGATTCTTTCCTGGACCGATTGAGCCGATGGCAAGTTGGACGAAGGCTCGGAGACTTGCGGGGAAAGTGAAGAACTCATCGTGCGGCATTTGTCTTTGCGACCGGACTCGCGTGACCCCATGAGATAGCCTTCCTCCGAATTGTGGTTTATCTGTCGATCTTCCCCTGCTTTTTGCGAATGTATACCCGAAACGGCGGCATAGGAAACACAAAAAGGCGGAGCCGGGTCATTAGGCGGTTACTTTGCGGCGAGAGACTGGCCAGTCACCGAGGCGCCATTGAGATAAAACGATGTGGCGCCCTCCGCGTCGGTGCGGAAAGTGCGGACGCGATTGTCCTGTAGCCGATGAAGGGTCTCGAACTTGGGGTGGCCGTAAGGATTGCGATGCGCAACGGAGATAACGGCGTAGCTCGGGGCAACAGCAGCAAGGAACCGGGGCGTGGTCGAGGTCTTGCTGCCATGATGGCCAACCTTTAGCAGATCTGCGTGCAGTGGTTCAGACAGCATCTGCTGCTCGCTCGCTGCCTGTGCGTCGCCTTCCAGCAGAGCCGAAGTCTGGCCGAAGGCCACATGCAGTACCAGGGAATCGTCATTGCTGGCGGCCGGTCCCGGGACGTAGCTGCTGGCCGGGGCAAGCACGCGGACATCCGCCCCTCCAAAGGCAAATCCCTCTCCTGCAGAGAGCGATTTCACCGAAACGCCGAGGCGGTGAGCCTCGTCGAGGAGAGCCGTGTAGGCCGGGATCTCGGGATTCTTGCCCACCCAAAGCTCCCGTGGCCGAAAGTTTCGCAGCACGGAAATCATTCCGCCCATGTGGTCGCTATGAGCGTGAGAAAGAGCAACGGCATCGAGACGGCGAATATTGCGCGACCAGAGCATCGGCGAGACTACGTTTTCGCCGATTTCGAAGTTGCCGGCGGAGGTGTGCGTTCCGCCCGTGGGGCCACCCGCGTCGATGAGGAGGGTCTTGCCCTGGGGCGAGATCAGCAGCAGGGAATCACCCTGCCCAACGTCGATCGCCGTCACCTCGAGCACGCCAGGATGGTAGACGAGCGCGCGGGGATAGACGGCACACGCGGCGGAGCAGGCAAGGGCGGCGATCGGGAGAATCACGGGGAAGCGGCTGTTGCGGGCAGCCCAAACTGCCAGGCCGATCATAGTGATACCAGCCGCCACGGCCAGGACACCCGGGCCTGCAATCCGAATGTCGCCCGCGGCCATGCCGCTGAACGAGCGCACGATGCCGTTGATGCCATGCAGCAGGGCTGCCGTAACGGCGGCCGGCGCCACGGCCAGTGCAGGCCGCAGGAGCAGCGTTGCAAACGTGATGAGAGCCGAGGGAAGCGCCAGCGCGATCAGGGGTACGACCAGCAGGTTCACGGGCAAACCGAGCACGGTGACGCGGTGGAAGTAGATCGACATGGGCAGAGACATTGCCAGCTCGATCAAGGCCGAAACCAACAGCAGCTCAAACGTGCGCAGTGTGAGCCGGACAAAGGCGGCCGGAAGCCAGCGGGACAGGCGGCGGCCAAAGATGAATTCCAAATGGCCGGCGATGAGCCGCAGCGTGACGCGAAACTGCGCCAGTTTAGGAGGCAGCGCAGGATCGAGGGCGATTAAGCCAACGTTGCGCGCCGCCTGCAGGTAGGGTCCAAACGAATGCTCAACAATCGGGATTACGACGCCGGCGACGATCAGGACAGACAGCAGCGTCATCTGGAAACTCGCGCCGAGCAGCGCTCGCGGGTCGAGCGCAAGCAGGCAGAGGGCCGCGAAGCCGATGGCGTTCAGACTGTTGCGTTCACGAAAGAGCAGCCGCGCCAGCAGGTAGAGCGTCACCATCCAGAAAGAGCGCTGCACGGGTTCGCCAAAACCCGCAAGCCCTGCATAGGCGAACGAGCAGGCAATCGTAACCACGGTAGACCAGGCGCGGGGCAGCCTTAGCAGGGCAGCCAGCGCGAAGATACATGAGGCGAAGATCGCAAGATGCATGCCGGAGACGACCAGCAGGTGGAAGGAACCGGTCCGCTCGAAGCCGATGCGTTCCTGATGATTCAGGTAGGTACGGTCACCGAGGATCATGGCCGCCAGCATGCCCGCGTCTGTGGGGCTCAGCCGCAACCGGGCAGGCAAGCGGCTGGTGGAGGTGGCATCGGCGAAGTGCAACAGGCGTTCGCTGCCCGCCTGTTGCAGGGCATGGAGCCGGCAGTGGATGCTGCCGGCCGCGGACGAGGAAGTGATGGTGACGCCGGAAACCTTGAGTGAGCCGACCACGCCGATGCCCTGCTCAAGCAGCCACGCGGTCCCATCCCACGCTGCAGGATCGAGATAGCGCTCCGGGACGTGCAAGGCGACGTTCGCGTGGATACGGTCTCCACAGTGGATGACGGGAAACGGCTGCTCGGCAGATCCGTACAGAGTAGCTCTCAGACCGCCGGGCGTGGGATGGCCGCCGGCGGTGATCACGCGCAGGTCAAGACTCTCACTCTGTTCCGCACGCGTTGCATGGCCGAAGGGAAGAGAGGCATCGATTCGCTGGACGGGGTTTGTCCGCATAACTTCACCGTCCACGGCGACCTCGCCACCACCTTCCGCAATCAGTCGCAGTTGCGTTTGCGTATCGGGTGCGGGTGCAATCTCACGGAGGGTCCATCCCAGCAGGATCCAGGTGCATGCCAAGGGAAGCAACGCGACCCGGACTGCTCGCCGCGCGGCCAGGATAGAGAACAAAGCAGTGAGGATGAGACTGCCGATCAATAGGCCGGGCGCGATCCATCCGCGCTCGGACCAAAACTGTGCCACCACGATTCCGGCAGAAAGCCATACGGCAGCATAGAGCGCGGGCGCGGTAGAGAAGGAAAGCCGATTCATTTCTCTCCTGGCCGCATGTCCTGACCGCATTTCTTAACCGCGTTTTCCAACCGTATTTCTGGGCCGCACGTCTGGGCGCCTTATCTAACGCAACCTACGCCAGGGATGCGGTATTCACCCATGCCGATCGTACCAATTTCAGCATGGGCGAATACTTTGGGGGAGGGAGTACAAGAGGGAATATACAGTGCAGTTCTGGCTAGCTCACGAGGAATAAAATTAATTTCGTTTTAGAATCACGACTGTTTCAATGTGAAACGTTTGTGGGAACAAATCTACGAGATGAAGCTCTTCGATCGTGTATCCAAAGGGCAAAAGCGATTGCAGATCTCGGGCAAGTGTGGCCGGGTCGCAGGAGATGCAAACGATCGTGGGCGCGCCGACATTTCCGAGCAGAGTGCACACGTCTTTTCCCATGCCCGCGCGGGGCGGGTCGGCGACGACGAGATCCGGTTTGATCCGTGAGGGAACACGCGTCTGACTGCGCAGGAAATCAAGCGTGTTCGAGCGGGTCATGCGCCGGGCTCGGCTGCTGAGGTTATCTTTCAGGTCATCCGCCGAAGATCCTGCGGACTCCACCGCAGTTACATTTTCAAAAGCGAGCGCCTGAGCGAAGAGGCCTACACCGGAGTAGAGATCCCAGGCGAGCCGTCCTGAACGTTTGCCATTGCCCGTGACCAATTGCAACAAGCCGGGCACAAGAAACCGATTGATCTGGAAAAACGAGCCGAAGCTTACCTGGTAGGCATTTTCCGCAACGGAGTAGGTGAGCGATCGTGGGCCCCAATGCATGATCTCGCCCTCAAAAAAAAGAGCGACACCGGTGAGCGCCGAAAGTTCCAGCTTTAGCTGCTCGGCAAATGTTTCAAGGGCGCGTTCGTACTGGCGCTTAGAGAGTGGAGATTTTTTGCTTCGTTTTCCGGCTTTGTCTTCGCCGGCCGGCCAAAGTGAAATCAGAAGCTGATCCTGCGCGCCGTTGGTAAACAGCTCCACTTCTTCGCAGAGTTTCTCGATGCCGGTGGCCGCACCGGCACGGGTGACAGCGGCCATCGCCTGCTCAAGCAACGGGGCCGCGATGGGGCAATGGGTGACGGGCAAGATCTTGTGCGATGCAGGTTCGCGATAACCCAGTGCGAGGCTCTGCCCGTTCACGAAACGCAGACGGATACGGTTGCGATATCCCCATGCGGGGCCGGAGAGCAGTCCGATTTCCTGCGGAACAGGCACGTGTGCCCGCGACAACGTCTCCTTCAGGATGTCGCACTTCATTTGCAACTGTGCCTCGTAGCGGGCGTGCTGATATTGGCAGCCGCCGCAACGCGGAACATACTCGCAGTCTGGTGTGACCCGCTGCGGGGAAGACTCGACGACCCGCTCGAAGATCGGCATTGGCAAAACTGCGCCGGTCTTCGGTCTGGCGTGCTTCGACTAATTCTCCGGGCAATGTCGCTGGAACAAACACGGTCTTGCCACCGCCTGCATCGTCGAGCGGAATGTGTGCCAGGCCTGCACCGCCGTAGATGGCTTTTTCAATGCGCAGCTTCATGTCTGGCTCATATAGAACAGGCTTAGGCGCGGAAGATCGAACTGCTCCAACAGGCGCTTGTGAAGAAACTGTTGCTCCACCTGGCGAATCTGCATCGCCGGCATGCGGCTGCGATAGGGAGCCAGTTCCGCCGAGGCTTGCTGCCGCAGGGCAAGCAGCATCGCTTCGGGAGTGGTCGTGAGCAGAAGGGCAAAGAGCTTTTCTTCGAGCACGGTGAGCGATTGCTCCAGTTGCTCTAACTGCGGAAGAGCCGTTCTGGTCTCCTGAGCCAATGCTTGCAGGCGATCTGCGATCTCGGCGAGCAATGCTGCCTGGGCCGCAGCGCGCAGTTGTTGCGCGGCCGCTTCAAGATGCGTGGCGATGCGCGCCTGCTCAAAGCCCTGTTCCGCAGTATCCGGCTTAGAGGGGATTGCTCCGACCGCAGCCTCTCTCATGTCTTCAAACGCAGAAATAACCTCCTGCGCGCAGTACGCCAGGCCGTTCACGCGCCGCACGCGCGACTTGTTCTTGCGTGCATCATATTTGTCGAACGCAGTATCGATGCCCTTCAGCGCGGCCGTCAGAGGGATTCCGGCTTCGCGCCAGGTCTCGATCAGTGCCCAGTCGAGCGTGGAAAGCAGCAAAAGCGACCCACGGCGGCGCTGGAAGTGTTCTTCTATCTCGGTGAAGTAGTTGAAGTAATTTTGCAAGACAGGGTCAGGCGTGCTTTGCGGTAGCTTCGCTGGGGGTGTGCCTTGGCTTGATGGCGCGGTTGCGCTCGTAGATCAGGCGCAGGCCGTCAAGCGTGAGCATGTCATCGATGGTTTCGATGAAGCGTGAATCATCGGCAACGAGACGTGCGAGGCCGCCGGTCGCGATGACCTTCGGCGCAGGCAGGTCGGGGTTCCGGGTTTCGTTGAGCATCCGTTCGAGAATCCCATCCACCAGACCGATGTATCCGTAATAGAGCCCGCTCTGCATGTGCGCGATGGTGTTTGTGCCGACGACCTTGGCCGGCTTCTTCACGTCGACGCGAGAGAGCCTTGCTGCACGGGAAAAGAGAGCCTCGGCGGAGATGGCGAGACCCGGGGCGATCACTCCCCCGACGTATTCGCCCTTGCCAGTGATCACGTCGAAGGTGGTCGCGGTGCCAAAATCAACCACGATGCAGGGGCCGCCATACTTCGCATAGGCTGCGACACCGTTGACCAGGCGATCGGCGCCCAACTCGGCCGGATTGTCGACCAGGATCGGCATGCCGGTCTTGATGCCGGGCTCCACAAACATGGGCTTGATGTGGAAGTATTGTTCGCATACCTGGCGCAATGTGGAATCGAGCGGCGGAACGACGGAAGAAACGATGATGGCCGATACCTCGGCCGCATCGACTTTGCGCATTGCGAAAAGGTTGAGAAAGAGCACGCCATATTCGTCGACCGTTTGGGTGCGTAACGTGCTGACGCGCCAGTGCGTCACCAGCTCATCAGAGCCGTCGCGGTATAGGCCGAGAACCGTGTTGGTGTTGCCGACGTCGAGGGTAAGCAGCATAGAGGGTTCCGTTATTCCGCTCGGACGCCGCCGGAGCGCACCGTGCGAAGTCCCTGGGGTGTTCGCACCTGGAGAAATCCGCGCACATCGAGGCCAGCCGTTACGCCGGAGTAGCCTCCCTCTTCATCCACATGCACCTGCCTACCGTGAACCCACGAGGAAGCCTGTTCAAGGCGGCTGAGGATATGCGAGGACGCGCCGGCGGTGTCTGCACTGAGTGCTTGTGCTTCCCGGTAAAGCGATTGTAGCAAAGCGATGAGCACATCCTGGCGCGCCCATGACCGGCCTGTTTCGATGCGTAGGGAAGAGGCGAGCGGCTCCAGTTCAGGCGGAAAGTGTTCTTGATGCACATTGATGCCGATGCCGACCACCGCGTGACGTACGCGTGTCACCTCCGCATTCAACTCCGTCAGGATGCCGCAAAATTTCTTCCGGCCGAAGAGCAGATCGTTGGGCCAGCGGATGTCGGCATCGAGCGAGGTCACCTGGCGGACGGCTTCGCGTACCGCGAGCCCTGCCGCCAACGAAAGCCACAGGATGTCGGCCGGCGCCACCCGCGGGCGCAGAAGGATGCTGACGTAGAGGCCGGCGCCGCTGGCGGAATGCCATGTGTGGGCTCCTCTTCCGCGCCCGGCGGTCTGCTCGTCCGCCAAATAGACCATTCCTTCCGGTGCTCCGTCGGCGGCCTCCTGCATGGCCAGCACATTGGTGGAGTGGATGGTGGGGAAGTAGCGGATGTTGCCGGCAAACGGAGTGCCGGTCAGCACTGCACTCAGTGCGGGCAGGTCGTATGGATCTTCTTCTGCGGGGTTGAGCATTGGCGAATCCTGGGTTCAGCGTATGGGTACGGGAAAGGGAAACCGCAGATCTCTCCACTACGCTACCCCGGATTTCCTGTTGAGGTTGGTGGCATTGGTAGACTTCCTGCGGTTTTCCTTAAGAGAAAACCGCACACGTGGATGCCGGGTGGCGCAACGCAGCAGGAAATCCGGGTACGCTTCGGTCCCACGGCAGGCCGGGGCGGGCGAGATGACAATTCATTTTTGCGACTGGCTGTGGAGTGCAACTCGAACCGTCCCACTAGAAGATATCTGTCGTCACGCGCATGCTCAGCTCCACGGCAGGCGCTGATTGCGTCAATGCTCCGACCGAGATGAAGTCGACATCGGCCAGCGCATACTTGCGCACATTTTCGAGCGTGATGCCACCGGAAGCTTCAAGCGGAATCGCCTTGCCGCCAGCGCGCACCATGCCACGCGCCATGTCACGCACCATGGCCACGGCCTTCTTCACTTCCGCCGGGGTCATATTGTCGAGGAGCAGCGCCTCCGCTCCGCCTTCGAGCGCCTGTTCCAACTCGGCCAGGCTGCGCACCTCGCATGTGATCGTCTGGCCAGGCGTGCGCGCTGCCATCGCCCGCGCGAGCACTGCAGGAATTCCGCCGCCGATGCCGATGTGATTGCTCTTGATCAAAATGCCGTCGGAAAGGTCGATTCGGTGGCTTTCTCCTCCGCCACAACGCACTGCATATTTGTCCAACAGCCGCAGGCCGGGAGCGGTCTTGCGCGTGTCGAGGATTTTTGTTTTCGTTCCGGCAACCGCATCCACGTACGCCCGTGTGCTGGTGGAGATACCGCTCAGGCGTTGCATCAGGTTCAGGATCACGCGCTCGCAGGCAAGAATGACGCGGGCATTGCTGCGGATGACCGCAACTGCCTGGCCCTTCTTGACGCGCACGCCGTCGAACATCTCCGGGTGGTTGATTACTTCGAAGCGGCTCGTATTCTTCTTGTCGAGGCGGATGAAGATCTCAAGAAAGCGGGGAATGCACCCCAGGCCCGAGATGACGCAATCCTGCCTGGCGATCACGGTACCTGAAGCCCGTAGCCCAGGCTCAATCGTCACGGCAGTGGTCACGTCGCTGGTGGCCCTGTCTTCCATCAGGGCCTGTTCCAGGGTGGCCTCGATCCGCCTGCTCTTCCAATCCATGAGTCGTCCTTAGTGCGCCGCCTGGCTCTGACTGTTGCAGTTGAGACTATCCAATGCGGCACGGGTTTTGGGAATCAGTACGCTTAGCTCAGCGGCCCGGCGACGCAATCCTTCTACCACCGGCGCGGGGGCCTTGGCCAGGAAGCTTTCGTTCGCGAGCTGCCGCCCGGCGTTCGACTCTTCTTTCTCAAAGCGAACCAGTTCTTTCGAAAGACGTTCACACTCGACTGCAACGTCAATCGTACGCTCGTAGATAACGGCTACGTCGAAGCCCGGAGCGGAGCGCACGCTTGCCCCTTCCGGCATGGCCTCGACAAATTCAATCCCCGAAACCCTGGCCAGACGGCCAATCATATCGCTGTTGTCTTCTATCCCGCCGCGCTGTGCGGAGGCGACCCGCAGCAGGATCGGCACCGTTGCCTTCTCTTCGACGCTCAGCTTGCGGCGCATATCGCGCACCGCCACGATGAGCTCTTTCATCTGCTCCATCTGCTGCTCGACCGCGTCATCGACCCATTCCGAGTGGCCCTGCGGGTAGCGCGTGAGGGCGATGGATTTGGCAGGTACACGATTGTCATAGAGCGCGTGCCAGATCTCTTCGCAGAGAAAGGGCATGAAGGGAGAAAGCAGGCGCAGCGCCGACTCAAACACATGCAGCAGAGTAGACAGCGCCTCGCGCACAGGTGTCGGCGGCCCACTGAAGTCGAGACGCAGCTTGACGACTTCGAGATACCAGTCACAGAAGTCGCCCCAGAAAAAGCTGTAGAGGGTATTGGCGGACTCGTGAAAGCGATACTCGCTCAAGGCCTGGTTTACTTCGCCCGCAGTGCGATTGAGCCGGGAGAGAATCCAACGAGCCTCAAGCGGAGCGTTGTGCGCGGTCACGGTTGCCAACTGGCTCAGGTCAACAACGATCCCTGACTCGGCGGCGCGCTGCATTTGCATGAAGATGAACCGCGCCGCATTCCATATCTTGTTAGCGAAGGCGCGATAGCCGTCGGTGCGATCTTCGCTGAAGGCGATGTCCGTACCGGGCGCAGCCATCGCCGCCAGCGTAAAGCGCACAGCGTCGGTGCCAAACTTCTCGACGACCTGAATCGGGTCGATCACGTTGCCTTTGGTTTTCGACATCTTCTGGCGATCAGCGTCACGCACCAATGCGTGGATGTACACCTCACGGAAAGGAACCGAGTCCTTGAGCGTGCGTTTGCTTCCATCGGCCATGGGCTCTTCGAGCATGAAATGGCAACCCAGCATGATCATGCGGGCGACCCAGAAGAAGAGAATGTCGAACCCGGTCACCAGCAGGCGGGTGGGGTAGAACGCATCCAGATCCGGCGGGTGATTGGGCCAGCCCAGCGTGGAGAAGGGCAGCAGGCCGGAGGAGAACCAGGTGTCGAGCACATCCTTCTCCTGTTCCAGTTGGTCACTGCCGCAGTGCGCACAGACTTCAGGCGTGGTGCGGGCCACGGTCATCTCGCTGCATTTTGCACAGTGCCACGCAGGAATGCGATGGCCCCACCAGAGCTGGCGCGAAATGCACCAGTCGTGGATGTTGCGCATCCACTCGAAGTAGGTCTTCGAATACTGCTCCGGCGTAAACCGGATATAGCCCTGCTCCACCGCTTCGATGGCCTTGTCAGCCAACGGCTGGATGCGCACAAACCACTGGGTCGAAAGCAGCGGCTCCACCACGGTCTTGCAGCGATCGCACTTGCCGACCGAGTTTACGTGGTCGCGTACGCCGGCCAGAACCTTCTCCATTTCAAGCTCAGCCAAAACCTTTTGCCGCGCTTCGTAACGGCCAAAGCCAGCGAAAGCACCGGCAGCCGCATTCATGTGAGCGGTCTCATCCATCACGCTAATGGAGGGCAAGCCATGACGCTGGCCCAGGGCAAAGTCGTTGGGGTCGTGCGCAGGCGTTACCTTCACTGCGCCGGTGCCGAACTCGCGGCTCACCCAGCCGTCGGTCACAATGGGAATTTCGCGCCCAGTCAGCGGCAGGCGCAGTTTCTTGCCGTGCAGGTGGGTATAGCGCTCGTCCTCAGGATGTACGGCTACGGCCACGTCACCCAGCATGGTTTCAGGACGCGTGGTGGCGACGGTGATGAAGCCAGGTTCGCCCACGATGGGGTAGCGAATCTCCCACAGCTTGCCCTGCTGTTCTTCATGAATGACTTCGAGGTCAGAGATAGCGGTCTGGCAGCGCGGGCACCAATTGACGATATAGGCGCCGCGGTAAATCAGTCCTTGCTCATGGAGCCGAACGAAGGCTTCGCGCACTGCCGTGGAGCGGGGCTCGTCCATGGTGAAGTATTCGCGCGACCAGTCGACGCTGGCGCCTAGCCGCCGCATCTGGTCGAGGATGGCTGCGCCGTAGTGCTGCTTCCATTGCCAGACGCGCTCCACAAAGGCTTCGCGGCCCATCTGCTGGCGCGTGTTGCCCTCTTCGGCGATTTGCCGCTCCACCATCAACTGGGTCGCAATGCCGGCGTGGTCGGTGCCGGGTAGCCAGAGAGTCAGGTCTCCGCACATGCGGCGCCACCGGGTGAGGATATCCATCTCGGTGTGTTCGAGCATGTGCCCCATGTGCAGCCGGCCGGTCACATTGGGCGGAGGCAGCAGCATGGTGAACACGGGTGCAGACGTAGCCCCGGTATGTGGTTGTGCGAATAGCTCCTGTTCGACCCAGTAGGTTGCCCACCGGTCTTCGATGGCAGCAGGGTCGTAGGCTTTGGGTAGATCACGGGGCATGGGGACGTTCTCTTTCAACACACTTGAAGGGTATGGGCGCGAAGCCCTTACTCAATTTATTTTGCAGTGCGCGCGGCTTCGCAGGCTGAAGGAAACTCGCTTCACACTCTAAAGCTGCGATGACTTTGCACGAACGGCACCGCTTTTAGCCCCTTTTATGCCACAAGGAAGGGCACGGCTAAAAGCCGTGCCCTTCGTCTGAGTGATTGTTGTCCGCGGGCGCCAGCGTACTTCTCGATCAGCTTTTAGAACGGGTTGAGCTTGTCAAGCCCCTTCTTTTTCTTGTGTTTGCTCGAAGACTCGTCGCTTGAGTCAAACTTGGGCGCCGCGGTCTTCTTCTTTTTTGACGTGGTTCCGGCATCTGTGCCGGTCTGTACCTGGGCTGCGTTATGTACATCGTTGGTCTGGGCGGGGGCCTCCGCCGCCTTTTCAACGGGCGGCAAGGGCGCGGAATTTTCTGGGCCGACTGTCTTCAATCCGCCAGGGTTTTCAGCTCCCGGAACGCCGGCAGCCGCAGCGGCTGCGGCCACGCCCGGATCTGGCGCAGGAGCCACTTCGCGGGGTGGCTGATTGTTTGCAGGCGCCGCCGTGCTTCCGCTTCCTTCACCCGTGCTGACAATACTGGCGCCAATCGTGGCTCCACCACCACCGGCCGGTGCGTTCTCCGCGCCGGTGACATTCTCCAGTTGCAGCGGGGCGCCGGAATCAGCCGCGGGTGCGACGGATTCGCTCGCCACGGCCGTCGCAGCCGGTCCAACAGGAGCCGCCGAGGGCAACGGCTTTCCAGCGAGAGCCGCGGTAAAGAGCTCCTGGTTGCGCTTGCTCACGGCAGGTGCGGTGATGGATGGTGGATCGACCAGCGTGGGTTCGCCGATACGCGCCGCATTCACCGTGACGGGACCACGCTTCACCAGAATGAGAGCCCGATCCTTGAAGGTAATACCGGTGCGGCTTTGCTCTTCCGCCTCGCTCTCGGCGAGCTCCTCTTTCGAGGGTTCCGGAACGGTGCGATTCAAGGCGATCAGGCGTTCGCGTGCGTCTTCCACATGGGCAGCCTCGGAGTAGTGCGTCACCACACGAGCATAGGCGTCGGCAGCCTGATCATCGTAGGCCTTCTCGAGTGCCTGCCTGGCCTTGGGGTCAATCTTCGCTAAGCCCTGCACAAAGCGCGCTTCGCCCGCATAGGCATCGCCCAGGCCGATCAGCGCAAGGTCGCTGTGGCTGTAGAGCGGGTAGCTGTCGGATACCGTCTGCAGGCGGGCGATCGTAGCGGCCCAGTTCTCGTGCGTAGCGTAAAAGCTCCCGATCTGGTACTGGCGTTCGGCCAGAACCTCCTGCACTTCACGCAGTCGCTGCTTGGCGCGGGGCACGAAGGTGGAATCAGGGAACTGGTTGATCATGTTGCGGTATTCCTGCTCGGCCTGGGTCGCGTTCTTGGGGTCGCGGTCGGGCTTTTCCATCTGCATGTAGTAGATGTCGGCGACCTTCATCTGCGCTTCGGCCGCTTCCGGCTGATTGGGGAAGAAGGTGATGAAGTCCTTGTATTCGGCCTCCGCCTGCGTCAGAGCGGCGGTGCCCCCTTCCTTGAACCAGGCATCGCCGACCGCCAGCTTGGCGCGCATCTGGTATTCCGATTCCGGGTAGGTATTGAGCAGGGTCTGCAGATCGAGGCGGGCCACGTCAAACTTGCCCTTCTTCATGGCCGTCTCGGCCTTGTCAAAGAGTTCCTTATCCGGCTGCTTGGAGGCATGGCCGGCAAGGGGATCATTCGGCGTAGGAGTGGTCGCCGGTTTGGAAGGCTTGAAGATGCCGAACTGAGCGGCCGCGGGTAGCGCGCAAAGCAGACACAGGGTAGAGATCCGTAATAGAAAACGCTGCATAGCACCTCATGGGCAGAAGCTCCGCCAGGGAGCGCAGGACTTGAATCGGCAGTGCTGCCCGGCGACCGCGACCCAGATGACTTAATGTTAAATGGCGCCAGCCCGTGCGGAGTGGAAATTTTGGCTCAAACGGTGCTGCTCGGCCTCTTGCGCCAAGGCTAGCAGGGTTCGGGCTTCCTTTTCGGGCTGCCCCGAATCAAAAACGGCGCTGCCGGCGACGAGCAGGTCGGCTCCTGCTTCGACGACCGATGCGATGGTGTCGTGAGCAACCCCGCCATCGACCTCAATTCTGTAATGGAGGCCTAGCTGGGAGCGGAGCTCGGCCAGAAGACGGATTTTATCCAACGAAAAAGGAATGAATTTCTGGCCGCCGAAGCCTGGATTGACGCTCATCACCAGTACATGGTGCACCATCGGCAGGATTTCGATGAGGAAATCTACCCTGGTGGCCGGGTTGATGACGACGGCGGGTTGCATGCCGTGATCGGCGATCAGTTGCAGAGTGCGGTGCAGGTGCCGGCACGCCTCATAGTGAACGCTGATCCAATTGGCGCCGGCGGCCGCAAAGGGCTCGATAAATTCATCGGGATCTTCGACCATGAGGTGGCAATCGAGCGGCAGGCGGGTGACCTTGCGCAGGGACTTGACCACAGGCGGGCCCATGGTGAGATTGGGGACGAAGTGGCCGTCCATGATGTCGACGTGGATCGCTGTGCCGCCACCCCGCTCCGCGGCCTGAATTTCCAGCCCTAGTTTGGAGAAGTCGGCAGAGAGGATGGATGGCACCAATTCAACCACAAGAACCCCCTCAAAGTGCCCAGTGTAGCAGGCTGGTGGATGGAACGTGACTAGACTAGCCTGCTCGCTGCGCGAGGCTGTGTTGCGCGGTGGCGGGGGAGTGCAACAAGCCTACGGGTGCCCCATCCTTGACGGGGTTTTCCGGCAAGGGTGGGAAGCCACAAAGCCCAGCGCACACTGTCGTGGTAACCCACCCTTCGCAGAAAAGCGAAGGATGGGGCACCCGCAGGTTCTTTGCACTCCGAAGCGATATGGAGAAGCGTTTCTCTATCGCTCTCGACCGTGTGAGAAATACTGGCTAAGCGATGGGCTAAGCGTGCCACTGGATCGGCGGCTTGGCGAGTTCTTCAGGGTTCGCGCTGACGGCGCGTGCTGCTACGCGGGAGATCGCCCGGAGAAGGGGCTTGCGCGCTACTTCTCCATCCTCTCCGGCAAACAGCATCTCACCCGTGGAGCGAGCCGCGGGCCGGTAAAACCATTGCGTGAACAGGGCCAGGTGATCGGACAGAGTCTGCGAAGACACGGTTTTCGGCGCGCCTTGCCTCAGCGCCGACAAGGCCTCCTCCAGCCGCGCCTCCAGCAGATCCTTTGGCGGCTACGGGCGGCGGTCCGTCCAGCGGTACCGCTTCCACAGCAACAGGATGTGCGAACAACGAACTGGACCCCGAACGTTCGTTCGCCAGGCGCATGCCGATGATCGAATAATGAGCCGGCCCGCTCCATACCCCGCGTTGCAGCAAGAACAGCGCTACACCATCGGGCTCAGACGAAGGCTGCACCAGGAGACCGCTCAGCCGCGCAAGTGGGTGCACCGCCTCGCTCGCCAGGTGGATTACATTCTGCACCTTCTGCATCCGCTGATGGATGGCCGCGGCCTGTTCAAACTCCATGAATTCGGAGGCTGCGTCCCGCTCGGCTTCCAGCCGTTTCACCATGGAGGCGCCGCGTGTCGAAAGAAACGCGAAAACGTCGGCCGACTCCTGCGCATAGCGTTCATCGGAGCAGCCCTTGTAGCAGGGCGCGAGGCACATCTTCATTTCCGAATAGACGCAACCGGGGAAAGACGGATCGGGATGGAGATCGTCGGTGCAGCGGCGCAGCAGGAACAGGTTCAGCATTTCGTCTGCGTACCGCTCCGCGGCGGCGCGAGACGGGAAGGGACCGAACAGGGCATTGGCCGCTGTTTTGCTGATTTTTGACGTCACGTATACCCGGGGATAAGCATTCTCCACCGACATGCGCAGAAACGCGGGAGGGCGCAGGCGCAGGCGCTTTTGTGCCCGCGAGCCGAAGGCCCCGAGCGATGCCTTATACAGGCAAAGCGAAGACTCGAATTCCGAGCCGGTGATGGTGTACTCGATGCGGTCGACCATGTGGGCTAGTTGCAGGCGCTTGGTGCGAGGCGGTTCGCCCTGCCCGGTACTGGTTTGGGGACCGCGCAGAAACCGCATGAGGCGGCGGCGGAGGTTTGGGGTCTTGCTGAGGTACGGTTCCGCGGCGGGGTCGGCGGCGCAAAGCGCAAAAACCGCAGGCGCCTGCGGCAGCTCGCCCAGGCTGGCGCCAGGGTTGGCCGGATCGAAATGGATGGAATGAACCAGGCCGGCATTCACAATGGAATGATTAGAGCATTTTCGCAATTACTGTGGTCCGGTAAGAGCAGTGAGGTGTGGTTTTCTTTGAGAGAAAACCACGTAAAGGCGGGTGGCTCCGGTCTACACCAATTGCGAAAATTCTATTCTCCGGCGATGGTCATGCCGTCGATGCGCAATGTGGGCGAGGCGACCGATCCGCGAAATATAAGATCGTTGGCGATCGAGGTGATGTTGTTGAGCATCTCTTTCAGGTTGCCGGCGATGGTGACTTCCTCGACCGCATAGGTGAGTTCGCCGTTTTCAATCCACAGGCCGGCTGCGCCGCGCGAGTAGTCGCCGGTCACCATGTTGACGCCGGATCCCATCAACTCCGTGACGTAGAAACCAGCCTTTATGTCAGCCAGCAGTTGCTGGGGCGACACGGAACCGTTCACCAAAAACAAATTGCCCGCGCCGATGCCTGGAGTACCTGCCAGCCCGCGCGACGCGTTGCCCGTACTTTGCATGTTGAGCTTACGCGCCGTGTAGGTGTTGAGCAGGTAGTTCTTGAGGATGCCATTTTCAACGATCACGGTGCGCCGGGTCGGCAGGCCTTCTCCGTCGAAGGGTGAGGTGCCGAACAGGCCGGGTATGGTTCCATCATCAATCACGGTTACATTTTCGCTGGCGACTTTCTGGCCCAAATGGTTGGCCCAGAAAGAGGCGCCGCGATAAATGCTGTCGCCGTTAGCGGCTTCGAACATGCTGCCGGCAATCGAACGGGCGATCTCGGGGGCAAAGACCACGGGTACCGATTGCGTGGGTACGCGGCGTGCATTCAGGCGGCGCACTGTGCGGCGGGCCGCTTCGGCGCCTACGCTCTCTGGAGAGTCAAGACGCGCCAGCGTGCGCGCGCTCGAATACCAATAGTCTCTCTGCATGCCACCCTGCTCCGTCTGTGCGATGGGCATGGTGGAGACCGAACAGGATGAGCGGCGATACTCCCCTCGAAAGCCACGAGAATTTGCCATGACTTTGTGACCGGTCGCGGCGTCAAAACTGCCTCCGTCACTTTTGTCTTGTTGAATGCGAGGGTCGGCGGAGAGGGCCGCGGCTTCGGCCCGGCGCGCGTAATCGATTCGTTCCGCCGGGGGAAGGGAATACACGTCTTCGTAGTAAAGGTCCAGGTCTCCGGCAATCTGGCCCATTGCAGACGCTTCGGGCATGCCCGCGAACGGATCTTCGGATGTGACGTTGGCCAGATCGATCGCGCCTCGGATCATGTGATCGAGACCCGCGGCGGAGAAGTCGCTGGTTGAGGTATTAGCCGTGCGATACGAGCCGCCGGTTCCCAGAAATACGCGCAGGCCGATGCCGCGCGCGCCCGATTCCTTGAGCGTCTCTACCTGGCCCAGACGCACCAGTGCAGAAAATTCGTCGCCTTCGCGGATCACGACTTCCGCTTCGGCCGCTCCGGCACGAAGGGTGCGCTCAACCACGTCGGTGGCAAGCTGTTGCAGATCGGTTTTGCTTTCCGCCGCGGCGCTGGAAGTGGCTGTCGACATTATCGGCCAGTACCGCCGACCGTCATGCGGTCCAGTTTGATGGTCGGCATGCCTACGCCGACAGGTACGCTCTGTCCGTCTTTACCGCAGGTACCGATGCCCTCGTCGAGGGCGAGATCGTTACCTACCATAGATACGTATTTGAGCGCTTCCGGACCGTTCCCGATGAGCGTTGCGTCACGCACGGGAGCGGTAATCTTACCGTCCTCGATCAGGTAGGCTTCGGACGCAGAGAAAACGAACTTGCCGCTGGTGATATCCACCTGCCCGCCGCCGAAGTTTACCGCGTAGAGGCCGCGCTTCACACTGCGCAGAATATCTTCCGGGCTGTCTTCGCCGGAGAGCATATAGGTGTTGGTCATACGCGGCATGGGGATGTGCTGATAGCTCTCGCGGCGTCCGTTGCCGGTATCGGCCATGCCCATGAGGCGGGCGGAAAGCTTGTCACTCAGGTACCCCTTCAGAATTCCGTTTTCAATCAGCACGGTTTCCTGTGTGGGGGACCCTTCGTCGTCGACGTTCAGCGATCCGCGGCGTGAAGGCATGGCGCCGTTGTCGACCACGGTCACCTTGGAGCTGGCAACCTGGCGTCCGATGAGGCCGGCGAAAGCCGAGGTCTTCTTGCGGTTAAAGTCTGCTTCGAGCCCATGACCGACTGCCTCATGCAACAGAACGCCAGGCCAGCCAGGGCCCAGAACCACTTCCATGTCGCCGGCCGGCGCCGGGACCGCATTCAGTTGCAGGATGGCCTGGCGCGCTGCTTCGCGCGCGAAGTGCTCGGGAGACTTGTCGCCTGCGAAGAAGTCGAGTTCGACGCGGCCGCCACCGCCTGAACCGCCGCGCGAGTTCTTCGATCCGTCGCGGGCGATCACAGAGCAGTTCAGGCGCGCCAGCGGCTGGGTGTCGCTGGCAAAGGTTCCGTCGGATGCGGCGACGAGAATGTGGCGCAGCTCATCACTAAAGCCGGCGCGCACCTGAACGATGCGTGGGTCATAGGCGCGTGCGGCGCGGTCGGCACGCATGACCAACGCGAGCTTCGGTGCGATGCCTGCGTCCGTATCAGCAGCGGAGACAGGATAGAGGCTGGCTTTTGGAGTTTCGCGAAAGCCGGCAACCTGTTGCTTGCTGGGGCCGTCGGCAATCAGCGCCGCGGTGCGCGCAGCGCGCATGAGCCGCTCGGCGGAAAGATCATCGGTATAGGCGTATCCGGTGCGGTCGCCTGAAAGAACACGAATGCCGCAACCTGCACTCACGCCCTGGCTGGCCGATTTGACGAGCGATTCATCGACCGAAATCGAGGTGGAGGCGATGGATTCGAAGTAGAGGTCGGCGAAATCTCCTCCGGCTGAGAGCGCCTCACCCAGGCACCGTTCAATCAGACGCCCGGTCAGTCCAAACCGCTGAAAGAAGTGCAACTCATGCTCAGGAAAGGTCATTTGCACTCCTGCAACCCGAAATTCACCATAACGTCATTCTAGGCCACGGAAAGAGGCGGGTAAACCGCGATACTCATGGCTCTGGTTCAAGCGACCTGGGTCCTATACGAGAGCGATTCATTGTGAAAATAAATTTAGATGGTGCCGCACCTACGGCGCTCAATCAAGAACTTTACGTGGTTTTCCTGCGAAGAAAACCACACTTCGCGATCCCGGTGGTGCATAGCAACTGTGAAACTGCCTTAGGTAGTTGCAATGCGCCCAATTCAGCAACTTAAAAAAAACAGGCCCACCATCGGCTGAGATAGCGGGCCTGCGAGTCGATCTTCTGTGCCATGAGACATTGCTCTGGCACAGGAGAGACTTAGGATTATTTCGGCGTCACGTGAAACAGACCACCTGGCTTGTCATCCTCGATCATCCACAGTGAGCCGTCGGGAGCGACCGCTACGTCGCGGATTCGGTGACCAACATCCCAGCGTTCGGCAGGCTTGGCCCCGCCCTGACCGTCGAGGATAATGCGGTTGAGCGAGGTGGTCCCCATGCCGCTCACGAAGCCCGAGCCCTTCCACTGCGGGAACAGCGCGCCGTTGTAGAACATGAGGTTGCCTGGCGCAACGACCGGCGTCCAGTAGATGACGGGCTTGGTCAAGTCAGGTCGTGTGTCCGGACTCGGGATAGGCACTCCGTTGTAGTTGGTCGCGTAGGAAACCAGCGGCCAGCCATAGTTCTTGCCGGGCTCGATCAGGTTCAGCTCATCGCCGCCCATCGGGCCATGCTCCAGCTCCCACAACCGTCCGTCGGGAGCGAAGGCCAGACCATAGGGCGTACGGTGTCCCATGCTCCAGGTTTCCTCCAGTGTCAGGTTCGGTCCGGGGAAAGTATAAGTTCTCACGATCGGAGCCGTCTTTGCGGCCTCGGTGTCCGCCGGCGGATCAATCACGGGCACGGTGGCTGCTCCTATTTTCCCGGCCATCGGATTGCCGGGAGCAGGCTTGCCATCCAGGGTTAGCCGCAGGATCTTGCCAAGTGGCTGGTTAGGATCCTGCGCTGGAGTCATGCGCTGCCGATCGCCAACCGTGAGAAACAGATATTTGCTATCCGGGGAGAAGGCTATCGCGGCACCGAACTGTCCGCCCTTGCCTCTCTCTCCATCGCGCCAGATCACCTTGAGATCCTCGAGGCTCACGGAATCCTGGCCAATCTTCAACTGGGCCCGCGCAAGAGCCAGGCTCGAGCCGCCCTCGCCCGGCTCCGAATAGGTAAGGTAAACACTGTGATCCTTGGCATAATGCGGCGAGAGAAACACGCCGAGCATGCCGCCTTGTCCTCTACTCAAAACGGCCGGCACGTTCGCGACCGGGGTCTTGGCTCCCTGCTGTGTGACCAATTGCAAAGCACCGACCTTCTCGGTGATGAGCATCCGCCCGTCAGGCAGGAAGGCAATCCGCCAGGGCAGATTGAGGCTCGTTACCTGAACCATGTTGAAAGGCAGGCTTGGCTCGGGCTTTTGTGCGCCTGCATTGATCTGCGCATCTGCCCCGGTCGCCGCCAGGGCCAGAAATAGCCCTGCGATCGCTAACTGTTTCATTTCGTTCTCCCTTTGTCCTTGTGGATGGATCCGGCGTTAGCAAAAGTTTGTCAGAACGTCGTTTCTTTCGTAGTGTTCGGTATTTGTCTGGTCGATTGCGAGTACTAAAGCATTTTCGCACCTCGCCGCAGCGAGCAATCCTCGCCGTAGTGAGGATGTGAAAATGCTCTACCGGTTTTTACGCGGTTTTCTCCCAAAGAAAACCACACCTCGCTGCTCTTACCAGACCACAGTCATTCGAGAAAATGCTATTGCGGAGTTGCTTCGAGCAGTAGATGTTTCGAAAAGTCCGCGGATAGATGCGCGACCGGACCGCGGACGATTCCGAAGTCTTTCCCGTCCACGTAGTCGACGACGTGATACGGGCGATCGTCCAGTCCGCGCAGCTCCAGGCCGCCTTTCCAGTCTGGAGCGAAGAACGCGTAGTACATCTTCTTGTCCTTGCGGATGACATGGGTTTCGGGCAGATCAAAACCAATATCGTAGAGCGTGCCCAGATACTGGCCGCGCGAAAGACCTTTTTGCTGATAAAGCTCCAGCCATTTTTGGAAGAGCTTTTCACGGTCGGGTGTGAGATCGAGGCGACCGTGTTTCTCGACCAAAGAGGGCAGTACGAACTGCGTGCCTACCACCCCTCCCACACCCAGCGTGGAAGCAAAATCGTCGTGATTGTCGCTTAGCTCGACATGATCACCGAAGTAAGGGACATCGTCGCCCATGAGCCCTTTGATGGTCTTGCCTTTCGACCGTACCTGGTAGGAGCTTTCCGGATCGGAAGCCACCGACATGTTGAAATGTGGCATGGTGAAGAACGAATAGGCAGTCCCGCAGGGGCAGAATTCCACCAGTGATCCAGGCTTGGCCTGTTGCGCGGCGTCGTAGATTTCACGAAAAAACTGCGGCAAAGCCTCAACCGAATCCTCAGGGGTTTTGTGGTGATGGGCAGGGTTGTAACAGGCAGGAACGCCGTTCATGTGCTGGCCGTCTAGCTTGAGACCGTCAAATCCCCAATCGACGAGGATCTTGTGCACCAGTGCTTTGTGATACTCCACAACCCGCGAGTTGGCAGGGCAGAGATAGTAGGAGTTCCACCATGAGATTTTTCGCCGGGAACCATCGCGATTTTCCAATGCCAGCTCAGGTTCGTCTTTCAACAACTTTGAGTCCGGAACCGCACTGAGTGGGGACCACCAAAGCTGCGCTTTGAATCCTTCCTGGTGAATGCGCTTCACCATCGCCCTGATGTCGGCGTCGCCGTTGGGAAACTTTTTCGGATCAAGCTGCCAATCGCCATAGTTGTTCTGCCACCCGTCATCCAGCGTGACCCATTTAAATCCCATGCGCTTCACGGTGGGCAACGTGTCGTACACCTGTTTCGGTGTGAAGTTGCGCCCGTAGCCCCAGGCGCACCAGATCGCTCCATAGGCGCTGTCGGGGGCTTTGGCCATCTGGAACCCTTGTTTCACCATGAACCGGCGGTAGGTAAGCAGCGTTTCGAAGTAGTCTCCATTGTGCACAGCGACGAACGTGCGAAAGGTGTGGAAGCTTTCGCCGGGGTCCATCGATCGATCGTGACGATACTGCACGCTGACCCGGGCCTGACGCGCATTGGGCATGGAAACCGGCAGCGAAATCAAAAGAGGACGAGCTTCGACATGGCCCACCGCAATGCCCACATCTTTACGCCACACGTCGACGATGGGTGTGCCGCCGCCGTAGTCACTGGCGTTCATGCCGAGATAGTTCTCCTGCGTGAACCCTGGGTGAAGCGGCACCAACCAGTTCGGACGGCGCTCGTAACTGCCGCTCTGGAAAGACCAAAAGGGAGTCTGTGACGCGATGCGCTGAGCGTCGATCGTATAGCTATTGTTGCTCCACTCGAGAATATTCAGCGGAGCCTTTCCAGTATTCGTGTAGCTGACATCGAAGACCGCAAGATTGGGGAAGTCGTCGTAGATGGTGACCGAGAGGTTCTTCCTCAGCGTGCCGGACCGGCCGGCAAGGGTGAGTTTCTGTCCCGCTCCGTAGACGTCGGTTATGCGCTCTCGCGCCTGCGAGGCCAGAGCAAAGTCGGTCCAAGATCGCTCGCTGGATCGCTCGTTACCTTTGACGGTCTCGGAAGCAGCCCAGGCGCCAATGGGAACTTCCTTTCCATTGACCCGTGCAATCACGCGGCTCCGCATGTTCTTGTCGAACTCGATACGAAGTCTTGGGCTCTCGATAGAGGCGGAGGATGCGGAACCTGTCGTGGGACGTGCCGTGCTAGGATCCGGGCGCGCAGTGGACTGGCCCATCATAGATAGCACTGCGAAAAAGACTACCGAAGATAACGCTTTCGTCATGGTCTACCCTTACACGCCGTGTTCAGGATTAAGACGCAGAGTGGGTGAGCCATACTCTTGAAGCTTCTGGCTTTAAGCCCACTCACTGTACTGGGTAACGCATACTTCGATTTCTGCTCTGAGTTTCCATCGCGTACAGTCATGCCGTCCGCGATTTCCACCCCGCCACCGCGGTTCCGAACAATCGCTACGCAGTCGTTGATCTCGGGGATTTTACCGGTTTCGAAAGCTAGAGCGAGCGAATATCGAATGCTTACTCTTTATATTTTTTTGTTTCTTTTGTCCAGAACTAAAAGGCAGGCGGCACTCCCTCTCCTCCATGAAAACTTTTGAGATCTGGAGTGAGGTGACACGGGGCCAGTGATTGGGGCCAGCCATGGACTCTGGGACCGTGAAAGCGAGTACGAGCGGAAATGCGTGGCGGGGCGGGAGGCGTGCAGAAGGAAAATTCGGCCGGTACGAACTTGAAGTCGCTGGCGTCTATTTTGGTATAATTTTAACTAACTGGTTAATTAAATTCAGTGAAGAGTCCGAATACAACTCGCTCCGACCGCACAAGGAAGGCAATCCTCAGCGCTGCCATTCGTGAATTTAGCGCGCACGGTCTGGCCGGCGCCCGCACCGACGCAATCGCCGCGTCGGCCAAGGTCAACAAAGCCCTGCTCTACTACTACTTCAAGAGCAAAGGCGAACTGTACGCGGCGGCGATCGAAGAGGGATCGGCAGGGGTTGTGGAGCGGGCGCTTGCGGCCTTCGATCCCAAATGCAGTGCTGGGGAGCGCTTGCTTCGCACTGCCCTGCAGCACTTCGATCGAGTGCTCACCCAACGTGACTTTCAAAACCTGATGCAGCAGGAGATGGTTCGTCTGCGGCGCGGCGAGAGCAACGAAGTGCCGCCCATGGTGAACAACGTGTTAAAGCCTGTGATGACGAAACTGGAGCAGGCAGTGCAAGAGGGCATCGCGACTGGCGAGTTGTGCGAGGTGGACTGGCTGCAGGTGGTCTATTCGGCTCTGGGTGCGAATGTGTTTTATTTCCTGAGTGCGCCCATGCTCAGGCTGTTGCTGCCCTTCGATCCTTTTTCAGCAAAAGCGATCGAAGGCCGCCGCAGCAATGCCGTGCTTTTCCTGGGCAACGCATTGTTTGTAGACCGAGCCCACGGCACAAAGCTCGCTCGACGAGTGCTTGCCGAAATGCCCATGCCTAAAGCCGGGAAAGCGAATTTCTGGAGAAAGCCTTTATGAACGCGCGCAACCGAATTCTGATTCTCCTCGGTCTCCTGTTTTTGATCGGACTTGGGTGGTACTTCCTTTCCACGGACCGCTCCGACGATCTGCAACTCATCGGAACAGTCGATGCCAACGAGGTCGTAGTGAGTTCCCGCATTCCGGGTAGAGTGCAGACCCTCACGGTCGAAGAGGGAGACGATGTACGTGCCGGGCAAACGGTCGCGACCATCGAGAGTGAAGATCTGGCTGCGGCTCGCCTGGCAGCCGAAGCCACAGCGGCAAGCCAGCATTTCAAATTGCAGGGAGCAGGCGATACCGAACGCCAGACCCGTGGAGGCACCACAAGCCAGGTAAGCAACGCCGAGGCCCAACTGCGTAGCGCGCAGGCCGCGCTGGTGCAGGCGCAGGCTCAATATGAGCATCAAAACGCCGATACTTCGCGAACCGTTGCATTGGCCGCGCAGGGCATCATGAGTGCCCAAGCGCGAGATGAAGCGGCAACCGCGCTGCGCGCGGCCCAGGCAACAGTCGACTCCTCCACGGCGAATGTTGCTGCCGCCGAGGCCTCACTCAAGGTTGCGGTCGCCAATACGATTCAGGCGCAGGCGGCAGCCAAAACCGTGTCAGCGACGCGGGGCGATATGCAAAATGCTCAAGCGTTGCTGAATCAGGCAAAAATTCAACTGAGCTACGCACAAGTCACCGCTCCGGTTGCGGGCAAGATCAACGTAAAGGCTGCGCGACAGGGCGAGGTGGTTTCAGCGGGAACTCCAATCGTCACCATCACAGACTTGACGCAGACCTGGATTTACGCGCCTCTGCCTGAAACCGAAGCAGATTCGGTGCAAATAGGCGATAGCCTGCGGGTGGTGATGCCCAGCGGCACGACCATCCAGGGCAAGGTCATTGCGAAATCCGCAGAAGCAGACTTTGCCACGCAGCGCGACGTGAGCCGCCGCAAACGCGACATAAAGACCGTGCGGTTGAAATTGCTTATCGACAACCCAGGTATGCGTTTCGTGCCGGGGATGCTGGCCGAAGTCTATGTGCCAAAGAGCAAGCTGGTGAACCGATGAGCGCCGGCCGTGCAGGCGTAGCCATCGCGGTTGAGAACATCGTCAAGCGCTATGGAGACTTCGAGGCGGTCAAGGGTGTCAGCTTCGAAGTCGCCGATGGCGAAATCTTTGGCCTGCTGGGACCGAACGGCGCCGGCAAGAGCACCCTGATTCGTATGATGACGACGCTCATTCCCGTTACCAGTGGTAAGGCCATCATCGCGGGCCACGATGTATCGCGCGATGCCGATGCCGTACGCAGGACCATTGGCGTCATTCCCCAGGCGCTGACCAGCGATATCGATCTTACCGTCGAAGAAAATCTTTCCATTTATGCCAAGCTTTACGAGGTGCCTAAGGCGGAGCGCCTGCGCCATATTCACGAGCTGCTGGAAGCCGTGGACTTATTGAAGTGGCGTCATGCGCAAACCAAAACGCTCTCCGGCGGAATGCGGCGGCGGCTGGAGATCGCACGTGGACTGGTTCACAATCCGCGCATCTTTTTTCTCGATGAGCCCACCACCGGGCTCGATCCGGTCTCGCGCGTGGCCGTATGGGAGATGCTGAATCATCTCAAGGAAACCCGCCATCTGACGATGCTGATCACCACCCATTACATGGATGAGGCCGATCGTCTGTGCGATCGCATTGCTATTGTCGACCACGGACGACTGGTGGCGCTCGATACGCCGATGGCTCTCAAGGCCAGCGTCCCGGGAACCAACGTGGTCGAGGTACAGTTCACGCGCGACTCAGCGGAATGGCCTGCGCGACTCAGGCAACTGGCCGATGTGGAGTCGGTCGAGTCGCAAAGCGCCGGCATGTACCGCGTGCTCACCTCGAACGGTCCGGCGGCCACCACGCAGTTAGTAGAAATGGTGACAAAGCTTGGCGAAGCCATCAAATCATTGAGCGTGCAGAGTACGACGCTCGATGATGTCTTTGTGCACTATACGGGGCGGCAACTTCGCGATGAGCAGGTCAAGGCGCAGGGCTTTGTCATGCCGCCGCGCCCGGGGATGCAACCATGAAACGGATGATGGCGATTGTGGAACGCGAGATGCGCAAGTTCTTCCGCTCTCCCGCGTTGATGATGGTGTCGATGACGCTTCCGCTGGTGCAATTGCTGGTGCTGGGCAACGCATTGGGCGGAAAGATACGCGGCGCGCACGTGGCCGTGGTGGACTACGATCGCGGGTCGCAGGCCCTGAAGGTGGAAGAGGACTTCAACGCAATCGCTGCGAACATCCGTACCTTCACCACCGTGGCCTATGACGATGAAGACAAGGCCAGGGAAGATGTGCGCACGGGAAAAATCGATGCCGCGGTCATCATTCCAGCGCAGTATTCGCGGCGTGTGCTTGCAGGCGATGCGCCGGCGCTCGGTTTGGTCGTAGATAACTCCGACCAGACCATGAGCGGCAGTCTCGAAGCGGAATTGCAATCCGTGGTCGACGCGGAGAATGCGCCGGGGGTCCCACCCAAGGTTGCGCAGAAGATCACGCTCGAGATCGTCGAGCTCTATCCTTACGTGGAATATATGAAGTATCTTCTTGCCGGTTCAATATCGCTGGCCATGTACGTGGCTGTGATGATCGGCGGCGGCATGCTTTATATCGATGACAAAGCGCGCGGGGTCCACGAAGGTTTTCTGGTGACTCCCATTACCCGTCTCGAACTGGTGATGGGTCTGAATCTTGCGGGCACCATCAAGGCGGTGCTGTCAGGCATATGCCTAACAGTCATCGGCTCCCTTTTTGCAGGGCTGGGAGTCATTTTTCATCCCATGAGCGCTTTGCTTCTGCTCCTGCTGATCATCTCCAGTTCCGTCGCGTTCAACGGAATGATGTTTCTGATGATGGTGAGGGTGGAGGATCCACTGGTGCCTCGCGCCATGTTTGGCGTGCTCAATACCATGCTGTTCTTTCCCAGCGGCGCCATCTCTCCCGTCTCCGGTTTACCGAAATGGCTGCGCACATTTGCCGCAATCGATCCATTCACGTACGCGGTGGACGGTTTCAAGGCCATTCTGATCAAAGATGGAGGTTTCGCAGCGATCCGGATGGACCTGTTTTTCCTGTTTGCTTTTGGCATCGGCGCGCTCTTGATTGCTACGCCTCTTTTCAAGCGCACGCTTTAACGCTACGGGAATTGCGTTCTTTTAAACGAAGGGCACGGCTAGGCTCGCCGCAGCGAGCAGCCTCGCCGCAGCGAGCGTTAGGCCCTAAGGTACGTTCTTTCTCGATGGAAAACGTACTCAGCGGCGAGACCGCCCGTACCCTTCGATGTCGACCGGGCACAGCTATGCTGGTTCTGCTCTAAGTGCCGGCTGTTTTTCGCAGCCTGCCGGTCTTAGGACAGGTGGTCTTCGGCGGCAATGCTGTTGTTCTGCTGGGTTTCTACCAGACCGAGCAGCGCTCCGACTCCGTGCGCACCATGGCATCGCTGGGCTTGCACTGGAAGGCTTTCGCGAACTCCGGCATGTTGCTCAATGGACCGAGAACACGAAATTTGCCGGGCGGATGCGGATCGACAGAAACGGCCGTTCGCGCCGCTGCAGGACGCACCAGCATTCCGCGCCACTGTGCTTCAGCAAGAAAGAATTGCTGGTCGGGCGTAAAACCGTCTACCGTAGGCTCCGGGCCTTTGCCGTCACGCGAACGTTTATAGGCGCGATAGGCGAGATTAACTCCGCCGAGATCGCCGAGGGCCTCGCCGGTGACCAGTTTGCCCTGGAGGTGCAGGCCAGGTTCCACGAAGTAGCCGTCGTATTGCTTCGTCGTGCAGGCCGTGCGCGACTGAAAGTTGGCGTAGTCGGCATCGGTCCACCACTTCTCCAGTTTGCCATTGGCAGCAAACTGCGCGCCTGCATCGTCGACACCGTGTGAGATTTCATGCCCGATGCTTACGCCGACAGCGCCATAGTTGATGGCGTCCAGCCCCTTGGGATCGAATCCTGGCGGTTGCAGGTATCCGGCAGGCACTACGATCTCATTCATCGTTGCGCTGTAATAAGCGTTCATCGTGGGCGGTGTCATATCCCAACGGCCGTGATCGACCGGCTTGCCGATCTGTTCGAGATCATCCTGCACGCCGTAGCGCGCTGCACTGAGCACACTATCAAGATATTGGGACCGGTCAGTCACAACGCCGGCATAGTCTTTCCACTTGTCTGGATAGCCCACCTTGATGTTAAGAGCGTTTACCTTTTCGAGTGCCTTCTCTTTGGTAGGCGCCGTCATCCAGTCACGCGCCTCGATCGACAGCTTCAGCTCGTTCACGATATTCACCGCCATGGTGCGTGCGCGTGCCTTCGCCTCGGGCGGCAAATAGCGATCGACATACTCATGTCCCAACGCCTCGCCCAGCATGCGATCGGTTTGAATCACACACCGCTGCCACCGGGGACGCTGCTCGGGGACGCCGTTGAGAGCTGTGGAGAAGAAGGCGAAATGTTCTTCGTCGAACGGAGCGGAAAGAGAAGATGCTTCATTGTTTAATAATTGCCAGTGCAGGTAGGTTCGCCAGTCATCGAACGAAACGCTGGTGAGCAGGGCGTCGAAGGCGGCGACGAGTTTGGGCTGGGGTACATTGACGCGCCCTTCTTTGGTGACGCCGAGAGCGTGAAACTCTTCGTCCCAGTCAAAATGCGGAGCAAGCGCTTTCAGTTCGAGAACGCTCATGGGATGATCCTGCACCTTCGGATCACGCAGCGCGACACGGGTCAGGCGCGGCTGGGCCAGCGCGGTTTCGACCTTGAGTACGGTCGCGGACGCACCTGTAGCTTCGCCGTCACTCATTCCGGAAAGGATGAACATTTTCCGCGCATAGTTCAGGTACTTTTCGCGCGCGTCCTTGAAGCGGGGTTCATCGCGCAGGTAATAGTCGCGGTCGGGCAGCCCCATGCCCGCGATTTCGATTTCTGCGATGGTGTGGGTCGGGTCGTGCAGATCCTGCGTTGCGCTAAGCTCGACGGGAGCCTGTATGTCGATCTGTTGCAGGCGCACGATCTCTGCACTCAGGGTCTTGGCGTCGTGCACGTTCTCGATCTGCTTCCACAGGGGCTCCAGCGCTTTCAATCCCAGGGCATTGATGCGCGTCTCGTCCATGCAGCCTGCATAGAAGTCGCCGGTCAGTTGACCGGGCGAGCCTTTGGGCAGCGACGCCGCTTTGCTCGCGTCCTCTTCAGCGATGGCTCGCAGCCTGGCGCGTGTTTCTTCCTGGGTAATGATGCGAATAGCCCAATTGGACTGGATCGCAGGCATGGGGTGCGTCGCGCGCCACTGACCATTGGCGTACACGTCGAAGTCCTCGCAGGCATTGGCGCTGCGATCGACGTTCTCGACCGGCACCCCGCGCAATTGGGCCTGGGCGCTCGCGGAAAGAGTCAAAACGGCGACAAGCAGGGAAGGCAGTATGCGCAAACGGTATCTCCTGAATGAGCTACCCTTCACCACGCTCGAAACCAGTGTGGCGCCGGTGTAGTAAAGGGTAGGCTGTTATCCGGCAGAGTCTGCTGCCGTCCGGGGTTAGCGGACGGCGCCTGCGGAATTCTCAAGAATGACATCTGAAACCGTGGCGGCATCAGATGTAGCGGGCAGATGGGAGCAGAACCCGATGCCGACATAGAACGGCTGATCGAAATGCAGATGGATCGGCGGGCCGTACTGGTGCATGGGTTCGCCGGTAAGGCTGATAAAGATGGCGATGTCATCACCGTGTTTCTCAATGCCGATACGGTTGGCTTTGATCCCGGCGAGAGTTCCTCCAAAGCGAAACTGGGCGTCCTTCATTTGTGCGCCTTTCTCCGAGCGCCATGCCAGGTGAATCAAGCCAGCGCCGTGTTGCCCGATCATGGCTTCCGGGGAATCATCTTCAAGATTTTGCCGAATGATCAGTACTACCTTGCGGTCACCGTAACCGTTGGGATCTGGAAAGCTGGCGTCACCCGCCAGCGAGACATCGCCGCTCATTTTTTTCCAGAGGAAGCGAAACTCATCGCGTGAGTACCAGATGTTATAGCCGGCGGAGTGAATCGTGTACTGCTTCGTCCCGGAGTCGTAGGTCGCGCTGCCCGGCACGACTGCCGCACCGATATCCGACTGGCCCTCAAATACGCCGATCGGTGTATCGAAATTCCTGCTGGGGCGGTGGAAATCGGCTGGCGGCGGTATCTGTTTGTGTGTGGGCGAGCCTGGTTGGGCCCAGTCGGGGACAGCAGGTACGCTTTGGTCGGGAGTTTGCGCGTGAGACAGCAGTAGTGCGGAACCGAGCATGAGTGGGAGTATCAGAGCTCGGGACAGGAAAGGGATCGCAGTGTGACTCTTCATAGCAAACGACTCTAGCAGACAGTGGGCCGCTCCGCGTGGGCCGCGCTGTACCTGTGTTTGTTTCTGTGCTTCGCAGTAGAAGCTCACGGAACTCGCCGGCCAATTCTCTGGGCCGTGACGTTTGTCATACCAGGCTTGGCTTGCCGGGCGGCAGATCAAACGCCCGGTTGTGGGCTTGCCGCTCCAGCTTTTTTTTGCGAATCGAATCCGCGATGCAGCTTTTGAGATATTGTGTTTCTCATGACTGAGCTGAAGATGACCGAGAGCCGTGAGAAATCACATACACCACAGAGACGTTTGCATATTCTTATTGCCGTTGCCCTTGTTATGGTGATGGCGAGCGTCACCACGTGCGTGGTGAGAGCGCAGAAGACGAAGCTGCCAGGTGAGGATTGGATCCAGCTATTTAACGGAACCGATTTGGGCGGTTGGACGAAGATTGGCAACGAAAGCTGGGAAGTTGAGGATGGGTTGATCCACGGTAAAGGTCTGACGAAAGACTACGGCTACCTGCAGACAGAAAAAGATTACAAGGACTTTCAGCTCGCTCTGCGCTTCAAGTGCGTAGACGATGGCAACAGCGGTGTCTTTTTCCATACGGCATTCAAGCCGGGCACCGCGGACGTGACCCAGGGTTTGCAGTTTGAAATCGACTGCACCATGATGCATCACACCGGCGGCATATATACGGAGGAAGGTAGCCACTGGCTCGTATGGCCTTCACCGGAAAACGAGAGTGTGGTGCGCATGGGCGAGTGGAACGACTATCTGCTTGTGGTCGAAGGAAACCACTACCGTTCGCGTTTGAACGGCGTGACCATGGTCGACTTTACCGATCCCAAGGCGAGCGCTCCGGATGGCAAAATTGCTCTGCAATTGCACGCCGGCGGAAAGGGCAACATGCAATTCAAAGACATCTGGATTCGCGATTTGTCTCACCGCTAACCTAATATTTCTCACACGGTTGAGAACGATAGAGAAGCCCGGCTCGATATCGCTTGGCGGGGAGTGCAACAAACCCGCGGGTGCCCCATCCTTCGCTTTTTTGCGAAGGATGGGAGACCACTCCAGTGAGCGTTGAGATTGGTTGCTGGGGCACCGCAGTGTTTTTTGCACTGCCGGCCATCGCACAACACAGCCTCGCCGCAACGAGCCGCAGTTTCGCTATCAGGGCTTTTTGGCTGCGGCTTTTTCTGAATCGTCTATGGCCTTTTTGAAAGCCGCGACTGCGGGAACCGACGGATGGAGCAGGCCATCTTTGCCCGGGTCCCTCCAGGCGGGGGTACTACTCAGCCCGTCCCTGCCGCCCTGGTAGACGGCGACGGAATCGTCCGCTCCTCCAATTTCCGTTTGCGGCCGGGGAGAGCCTGGACCCGGTCCTGCGCCCGCGCCAGCTACGCTTGCGTCCCCCGCCTGGTCTATGGGGCGGCCCCGCTGGCCACCGAGAGAGATCGCGTTGTCTGTCGAGGTGATCGATCCGGGCCGGTTGTTCTGCCTGTCATCGAGCACTGTGTCGTTTACCAGGCGCCCGTTCCCCTTGCGCACGACGATGACAAGATCAGCGTTCTGCGCATTGAGGACGGGCTCAAGTCTGCCCCAGCTCAGCAGCGCTGCTTCGACATCTTTGCGAGCGGTTTCGTTGGCCTGTGGCTCGTCGATGGAGAAGCCGGCGTTCGGGTCGATGATTACGGCGACGGTCCGCGCCTGCAGGACGTAGGCCGGAAGAAGGTGTTTCGTTTTGTCCTTTGCGAAGCCGGAGCTGGCCAGCAGACCCAGCGCCAGCAAAGTGCACAATCGTTTCACCATCCGCTGCCTCCCCATGACGAACAGATCATACGCCGGTCGAGCCACGCCCAGCCAAGCAATTCACCCAGTCAAAAGGAGTGATTCTCCAATGCACATGGGGGTCGTAGTCTTTCGTTTTCTTCGTTATGCTGTGTGGGCGCAACAAAAGTGTGGCGCCGAGCATCACACGTTTCACAGGCAAGCGAGGTTACGGTATGACAAGAGGCGTTCGCTTTACTCTCATGGGAGTTGGCGCCGTCCTGGCGTTACTCATTCTTGCTGCGGTCTGCCTGCCCCTGTTTCTCAATGCAGACAGCTTTCGAGCGCGCATCGAATCGACACTGACAACGTCCCTTGGCCGTAAGGTGTCGATCGGCAAGCTGGACCTTTCCATCTGGTCAGGCGGGTTGGTTGCCACCAACACCGCTGTTGCGGATGACCCCGCATTCAGCACCCAGCCATTCATCCAGGCGGAGAGCGTCAAAATCGGCGTCGAACTTCTCCCGCTCATCTTGAGCCAGGAGGTGCAAATTCGCGGCTTTTCGCTTGAGTCTCCCAGGGTGCAGTTGCTGCGCGCAGCGAACGGCACGTGGAACTACTCCACTCTTGGCGGAACGGCCGCTAAACCCGCTGCTCAGAATGAAGATACGAAAAAGGCCTTTCCCGATCTGACTGTGGGCCACGTGACCGTCGATAACGGCCGCTTTACGGTGGATAACCAGCCGATAGCAGGTAAGGCCGGCACTCCTGTGCGCGTGTATGACCAGGTAAATCTCGAAGCAAAGAACTTCGGCTTCCGAAATTCTTTTCCCTTTACCGTGTCGGCACACTTGCCGGGAGACGGAATCGTGAGCCTGACGGGAACAGCGGGGCTCATCAATCAGCAAGATGCATCGGCGACGCCCTTTGCCGGAAAGCTGGAGATGAAGCACATCGATCCGCTGGCAGCCGGGTTGGTGGACTCCTCTGCGGGCATCACTGGAGTCGTGGACAGCCTGACCCTGGATGCGAGTTGGAATGGGCAACAGATGCATGTTGCCAAACTGCTGGTACTCCGCCCCAAGCTGACCGTGGCGCGGAGCAATGCACCCGCTCCGCCCAAAGCGCCGCAGCCGAATGCAGAAGGCGCCACTATGCTGCAGAACCTATCGGTGGATGACGCGGAGATCAAGGACGCTACGGTCACCCTCACCACCGTCGGGCAGCCTGGTTCGGCGGTGTATCAGCAACTGAACGCGCAGATCCAAAACCTGACCCCCAAAACACAATCGCCTTTCACCCTGAGTGCGCAGCTACCGGGTGGTGGAAGCCTGAACGCCAACGGTAAGCTGGGCCCGATCAACTACAACAACAACGCGGCTACACCAGTGAATGCCCACGTGACTTTGAAACACGTGGAACTTGGTACAGCAGGCGTATTGCCGCCCGATGCGGGGATCGCCGGCACCGCGGATTTAGAAGCCCAGGTGCAGTCGAATGGGCAAATCCTGAACGCGACCGGTTCGACGACGATTGCCGGCATCAAACTCGCGAAAAATGGCCAACCTTCGGCGAAGCCTGTCCAGGTGCAATTTGCCGTCACGCATAACGAACAGGCGATGACCGGCCAGCTCGAACATGCCACCTTCACCGTGGGGCGCGCGACCATCAACACGGCGGGCACCTACCAGACGGCTGGGCCTACCACGGCGATCAACCTCAAGGTCAATGGCGATAATGTGCCGATCGACGAGATCGAGGCGTTTCTGCCCGCTCTCGGCGTGCGCTTGCCGCAGGGTTCGCAGCTCAGGGGTGGCACGCTGACCACGACGCTGACGGTCTCCGGATCGACAGCGAACCCGGTCATTAGCGGGCCGGTCCGTTTGAATAATACGCAACTCGCGGGCTTCGACCTCGGAGCAAAACTGCAAACGCTATCGCAATTGACAGGCGGGAAAATTGCCTCGGCCACCGGCTCTGGAACCAACATCCGTTCGCTGAGCATGAACGTGCATGAGGCGGGCGGCGCGATTCAGACGGACAACATCGCGCTCGACGTCGCAGGGGTGGGCACGGCGACAGGCGCGGGCACAGTGAGCGCTGCAGGAGCGCTCAACTACAACATGGTGCTGAAGCTCACTGGCCTGACGGCCGGCCCGTCAGCCAATCAGCCCGCGGCGAGTAGCGGGGGCGCAGGCGGTTTGCTGGGTGGCCTGGCGGGAGCGCTGGGCGGCGGCGCCGCGGGGGGTAGCCTGGGCTCGTTGGGGGGCATTGCGACAGCCTTTCTGAAGAACGGAGTGCCGGTCGCCATCGGGGGTACGACTAGCAATCCGACCTTCGCGCCAAATTTGCGGGGCGTGGCGTCCGGCGTGGGCGCTGGCGCGGCTCAGCAATTGCCGAAGGGAAACAGCAAACAGAACGGAACCAAGAGCAATCCACTGGGCAACTCGCTGGGTGGGTTGCTTAACCCGCGGTGAGTTGCGAGCGGTAACGGTGAGACAAACCATACCTCTTGCTCGGAAGCGAGGGTGGGCCCTTGTCCCCGTTTAGGATTCGCTTGAACTGAAACGTGCCGTTCTGGCGGATATCTTCTTCCGCCGACTTCACTCTTCCGCCGATCACTCGGGCGCTCCCTGTTTCTTTGGTTAGTCCTCAAGCACTCTGGCGAATATTTCGAGGTCCACGTTGCCGCCCGTGGCAACCAGGCCAACGCGTTTCCCTTGCAGAGCGGGCTTCTCCTTGAGGGCAGCGGCCAACCCAGCCGCACCCGATCCCTCGACGACATTGTGCGTGTCGGTGAAGTAGAACTTCATGGCCTGGCGGATCTCTTCTTCACTCACGCGCACGATATGGTCGACGTTTTGGAGGATGACCTGGAGCGCGTCCTCGTCGGGTACACGGCAAGCCATTCCATCGGCGATTAGGGTCGTCGCCGGCGCAACGATGGTTTTTCTTGCCTCAAAGGAGAGAGCATAGGCGGGAGCATCCTCGGCCACGACTCCCACGATTTTTGTGTTGAGGTTCAAGCCGTTGCGCACCGCGCAGCAGGCACAGATTCCCGACCCCTGCCCGATAGGCACGTACACCACGTCGAGATCGGGCACGGCAGAAAAGAATTCCAACCAGTAGGTGGCCACACCTTTGGTGATGTCGCGGTGATAATTGGGAACAACGTGCCAGCCATGCTCCTCCGCCAGCTTCTTTGCGTGCTCTCTCGACTCCTGGAAGTCATTGCCAAACTCGATCAGCGTCGCGCCCTGTGCCCGCATCGCTCGGTTCTTGCCTGTGCTGTTGCCTTTGGGTACGACGACAAAGGCCGGCACGTGGTAGCGTTTTGCTGCTAACGCCACTGACTGGCCGTGGTTGCCGCGCGTGGCCGTTACCAGCCCAGTGACCACTGCTGTAGCCGAGCTGGGATGTTGAAAGAGCTGGGCAGCATACACGACCGCGGTGCGCGCCTTGAAGGCCCCAATCGGTGTGTGGTTCTCATGCTTTACACACACGGTAGCGCCCAGACGCTCAGACAGGAGCGGCCAGACAAACTGTGGCGTGGGCGGCATCACCGCATACACCAGTTGTTGTGCCTCTCTGATCTCGTCGATCGTCGGCAAGAGCGTGGATTCGAGGGCTTGTGCGGTCATGGGTAGGTTGCAGCCTCATCACCATTATGCTCCGGCCGGCGGCCGTTCACTCGATCTTGAAAGCCACGTACACCAGTACGGACTGCCGCTCCACTTCGAGAACTGCCGCGTCACCCGTATGGAACGGTCAATGTGAATGCGCGCGACGCTCGGCTCCGCAGCCGGTTCTTGTGGAACCAGGGGACGCTCGACAGCGTGGAAAAGTAGATCCACTCTATCGCTCTTGTCTATCGCTCTTGGCCGGTGCGCCCTTCGCCAGCCAGACATAGACATGCACTGGCTGGACGAAGGCTATCAGGACCACGACAAACGACAAGGGCATGAACATGCTGGGCATCGAGCCCTTGTTTGGCGGATGTCGAGGTGAGGCGCTTCGAACCTTTTCTGCAGAAGCTGCCTCTTTGAGTGAGTCACCGTGAGAGTGACGTTCTCACTTGGGAATTAACGCAGTCTGCCCCAAATGGAAGGGCACGTGACTGCTTCGACTCAGAAAAACAGAAAAGCGATTGCGTTGCGGGTCTTTCGCAAAGTCTTCCTCGGACACAGAAGCATGCCTTTTAAGCCAATCGGCGGCTGGCATACTCTCCATCCCTGCAAGCAGTTTGCCGTTGACCTCATGCCAGTACTTCTTTAGCTCCTCCGCCGACGGCAGTTCGGAGACCGTGCGATCAGGATTGCTCAAAAAAGGCGCATCCAATTCTGGATGCAGCCGTGGGCCGATTTCCAGCAGCGGGAGCATGCGATCATGAACAGCCGTGAGATGCCCCCAGAGGTAGATCAGGCGATTCTTTCCCGGAGCCACTTCCTTTTGCAGCTGCTCTTCGGTAAGAGGCAAGAATACCCGTTCTGCTCTCTCGATATTGATCTTCCACGCGGTGAGTGCTGACTGGACCAGACCTTGCTCGGTTGCCATGAAGTTCCTTTCGCTTGCCATCGAACGAATTGGTAAAACATGAAAGTGATGCCTATGAGTAGATCTCTGCTGACGGCTGCCGGATGCAGAATAACTACTCTTCATCGCCATCGCGCTTGAACAATGCGGCCGGCCGCGGCTAGAGCAGTTTCGCAGCCTCGCCGCAGCGAGCAATAGGTGTAGACCGGCCTCGCCACAGCGAGCTGTCTCGCCACAGCGAGCTGTCTCGCCACAGCGAGCTTAGCCACCGGCCTTTACGTGGTTTTCTCTCAAAGAAAACCGCACCTCGCTGCTCTTAGAGCATTTTCACGAATACTGTGATGTGGTGGGAGTGGTTATGTGCAGGTGTTCTTTGACGGAACACCTGCGTCCACGGCATATTCTTCCCTTACACCATTTGTGAAAACGCTCCACCAGACCACAGTCATTGCGAAAATGCTCTATGATGCGATGACTCGCCGTGAACGATGCGAAGTTTGCATGCGCCGGCGACGGAACTTGCTGTGCGGAGGGATGTGTCCATGTCGGCTCAACTGAGCGATGTATTCGTAAAAGCCGCCGTGAAGCGTATACAGCTTTCAGAGGATGACATCGATCGCTGTCTCGACAAATTATCTGAGGAGCAGATGTGGCATCGCGGAGCGGATTATGAAAACTCCGTCGCCAACCTTCTTCTCCATCTCGAGGGCAACCTTCGTCAATGGTTTCTGCACGGCATGGATGGTCAGCCCGACGTACGCGTGCGCGACGCGGAATTCGCACTTGAACCGTCTCTTCCATCCCAGGAGGTTCGTAAGCGTTTCTCGAGCACACTGGCAGAATGCAGAAAAGTGATCGATGCACTCCCTCCGGAGCGCATGTTGGAAATGATCGATCCTCAGCCGGGTGGTAATTGGGGGCCCATGACCATCGTTGAGGCAATTTTTCGCGGCGTCGGCCATCTGCAGTTGCATCAGGGGCAGATCATTCTGCTGACCAAGCAACTCACGGGTAACGACGTCGATCTTTCGATTCCGCGCAAGCGTTAGGGACTGTGTGGGCGAGATGGCATGTTTTGGAGCACCGGGCCGGGATTGAACCGGCGAATACTGGTTTTGCAGACCAGCGCGTTAGCCACTTCGCCACCGGTGCTCATCACTCTGAAGACCGCGTCGTTCAGGCGAAGCGGCCCTTCAGAGATTATCTTATCTTGCGTTCCAGGCAAGAGTCTTCTTTGCCAGATACCAGGTTTCCACTTTCAATCCAGCTCCGTCGCCGTTGGTCGCTTCGCAATCTGCTTTTCAGGCATGAGGAGCCCGCGGCACGTAGTCTGCTGCGGGTGGATGGGTATCGTATGTCAGGATGCGAAGTTGGCGATTCGCTCTAGAGACACACCCGCGGCGTGCGACAAAAACAACAGCCGCAAAACAGGGAGCCGGAGTGGTGTGAGTTGAACGCCATGATTTAAGAGTGCCAAATGCTGGAACTGTTTCCACAATAGAACCGGCGGAACACGGTGTCAAACGCTGCCCATTCTGCTGGCCAACGTCTGCTTATGTTCCGCCAGACTCCGCCGTGTCTCGGAAAAGCCTTTTCGTCGTCAAGAGAAAGAGGCGCGCACAACTTTTGCGTGATTTCTTTTTTAGAGCAGCACTGATCGTGAAGCAAAATAGCGGCTTTTCCTTAGAGGATTCACATGCTTTCAACAGGGCTGAAACCGCGTATCCGCAACACTGGCAACACTACGCCGTTGTGCGGTGGAACCTGAGTCAAAAAGCAAGCGGTACTTCGCTTCATCTTCTCCGTTTACACATCGCCTTGCTGTACGTAGTCTGTGCAAGCGTTGCCGTGAGGGTAACGCAACTGTCGGTCTTGAAATCTGACAACTGAATTCAGAACGGACGCGCCCGATTGCTTAGGTATGCGCGCTGACGCTGGCGTAGAGAATCTGCCGTCCCTGGAAGTAACAAGGCGACCACAAGCAGAAATTCTATGCACGGTGAGCGGCCATCCTCTGACGCATGCGGGATGCGGATGATTCCGTTCTTTCCAATCTCGCGGACATAAGCACTCGATGTGTGGTCCGCATTTCATTGCCCCTGATGCGAGGGGAAGTTTAGGAGCCTATGAGGCCGAAGAAAACTATTCTGTGCGTCGATGACAACGAACAGGTGCTTTCCGTTCGCAAATTCATGCTGGAGACCCGCGGGTATCGTGTGCTCACCGCGAACGGTAGTGAACGAGCGTTGGAGCTGTTCCGCGAAGGCGGCATTGACCTCGTTCTGAGCGACCTGGTGATGCCCTACATGGACGGCAACGAATTGATTCGCCGCATGAAGGAGCTTGCGCCGGAAGTACCTGCGATTCTCATCAGTGGAAGCGTGAGGGCGTTCGACCGCGCCAATCGGGCCGACGCCTTTCTGCCCAAAGGGGCCTGCTCTCCGGTAGAAATGTTGGAGCGCATTCGCGTGATGGTTGCCCGCAAGCGTGGCCCCAAGAGAGCCAACAGCCTGCGTCCGCTGGTGCAGGAGCATGACGTAGAGACCTGCGACCCGGTTGTCGTCAGTGCTTAACACCCCACGGAAAAAGTCGACTGACTGCGAGATGGCCGGCAGAGGTGGTTTCTTGATGTCTCGACTTGCTTCGCGTCTGGTCGAGTTTCTCGCACCCACGTCGAATACTCCGGACCGCGGGTGCTGAGCGAGCGCTTGACCGGCCATCCATCGGGGCCGGTTACAATCAAAAACGTGCAGCCCATGATTGCGGCAAAGAGCCTGAGCAAGGTTTATCGAACGGGCAAGATCGAAGTGCCTGCCCTCACAGACGTCTCCTTCGAGGTCCCTCCGGGTGAGTTCGTTAGTATCGTTGGACCTTCGGGCAGCGGCAAGTCCACTCTGTTCTATATTCTTGGCGGTCTGACGAGGGCCACTTCGGGCAGTGTGTTGATCGATGGCGTTGACTTTGCGGCGCTGAGCGATTCCAAGCGAACGATTCTGCGTAAGAGCAAAATTGGCTTCGTCTTTCAGAAGTTCAACCTGCTGCCCACGCTTACAGCGCGAGGCAACATCGAAATTGCGCGTGAAATTGCCGGGAGCCATGCAGCGAAAGACGGCCAAATGCTGGACCAGCTTACCGAGATGCTGGGTATTGCCGGCCGGCTCGATCATCGTCCCTCAGAGCTTTCAGGCGGAGAGCAGCAGCGGGTAGCGATTGCTCGCGCGCTCATTACCCGTCCGGCCATCATTCTGGCGGACGAACCCACCGGCAACCTCGATACGGCCAATTCCGACGCGGTGCTCGCCATGCTGAGACGCTCCAACCAGGAGTTCAAGCAGACCGTGTTGATGATCACGCATAACCCCGAGGCCGCGGCCATAGGCGACCGCATCCTGCACATGCGCGACGGCCACATGCTGAGCGAATAAACGCTCGCCGGGAGTGAGTTCGATCATGACCACCTGGGTGCTGTTCGCCGGCCTGCCCGGCACAGGCAAAAGCACACTCTCCAGGGCGCTGGCTGGGCGCATGGGCGCCGCCGTGCTGGATAAAGACCAGGTGCGGGCAGCGCTCTTTCCTGGGCCGCTTATCGACTACACCGCAGAGCAAGCGCAATTGTGCATGCGGGCGATGCTCGAGGCGGCGACCTACCTGACCGAGCGCGGTCGCGCAGACTACATCTTTTTCGACGGGCGGACGTTCTCAATGCACGTGCAAGTGGACGAGGTGCTACGCGCCGCGGAGCACGCTGGGGCGCACTGGCGCATCCTGCACGTGACGTGTGACGATGCGGTGGCCATGAACCGGCTCGCGCGAGAAGACCCCAGCCACCCCGCGCAAAACCGCGATCCTGCGCTCTACCGCACCATTCAGAAGCAGTTCGAACCGATCGTTCAGCCAAAGCTGCGGGTGGATACGACGCTTGGGATTGAAGGGCAGTTGGACGCCATTGAGGAGTATCTGAGGGGCACCGCATAGCCTTGGCGTTGACCCAGCGGCGAGCCGACCGATATACTGCTTGAGGACGTATGCGGGAGTAGCTCAGTGGTAGAGCATCGCCTTGCCAAGGCGAGGGTCGCGGGTTCAAGTCCCGTCTCCCGCTCCAAGTGGCTGACTCCTAAGCCTCTTCCGTCCTTTGGAAATCGTGCAGTCGGCAGCGACTGATTTCCACAATGAGCCGCAGTGGGCTCAAAGTCGCTTGCCCCACCGCCTGTTAACCGGCTCGGCGGTAGAATTGTCGAGGAGATGGCGCGGTACCCAAGCGGTAAGGGAGAGGTCTGCAAAACCTTTATGCGTCGGTTCGATCCCGACCCGCGCCTCCACAATCAGCTCATATAAGCACCACCTGGCAAGGAAAGATCGCTTAAGATCGTCAGGAAGTATGCCTGACACTTCTGCGACTCGCTCTCCTGACCGCTGGACGACGCTCCGCGAATTTGGATTCCGGTTAGCGTTTTGTTACTTGCTGCTCTACGCCTTAAGCTCCAGCAACGCCAATCTGCTCTATGTCGTGCCTAAGCTCGGGGCGATCCTTGCTTCATGGCTGTCGAGAGCATCGTATGGTCCGGCCGTATGGCTGGCGCAGCATACCTTTCACATCACAGGCGCCGGCGCAAATCTTCACCCAACCGGTTCCGGAGATACGGCCATCGACTGGATCGCCACAGCGGTCATGCTGGTCTACGCTCTGGCCGCTGCGGTGATCTGGTTGTTGCTTTGCCGTCGCCATGAGTATCGCAACACGGCGGCGTGGCTGCGGTTCGTAATTCGGCTTACGCTGGTGCTCGCGATGGCGAATTACGGATTCTCGAAGCTCTTTCCGATGCAGATGGCTCCGCCTTCTCTGGCTGTGCTCAATGAACCGGTAGGCAGCACTTCACCGATGACGTTGCTTTGGACGTTGATCGGATTCAACCCCGCCTATGAGATGGTATGTGGTGGCATCGAGGTCGCGGCTGCTGCCCTGCTCTTTTTTCGTCGCACCGCCCTGGTGGGCGCGCTGCTCACGCTGGGTGTCATGGGCAACGTCCTGCTCTACAATCTCTTCTTCGACGTTCCAGTCAAACTCTACTCAGCGCACCTTGTTCTTTTTGCCATCGCAATCATCGCCCCGGATGCCTCTGCACTGTGGACATTTTTCTGGCAGCACAAGCTAGCCACTCCCACTGCACCGCTGGTTCCTGCGGCGGAAAGACGCGGGCTGCGCATAGCCACGAACGTGCTCCAGATCCTGCTTGCCCTGATGATCCTCACCTCAATTTCTGGCCACTATCAGAGCTTTGCACTTACGCAAAAACAACTACGTAACCCTGGACCCTTCACCGGCCAATGGCATCTGGATAGGTCAAACAACGGTGGACAAGAGGAGCAGGGAAAGATCGTCACCGGCGATGGATCGCTTGTTACCGATCTCTATCTTGAGCCCAACGGCCGCGTCACGCTGCGTGATGCATCAGGTGTACTTTGGCGCGCCGGCAAAGCGATAGATGAAAAGGACCGCACGTTCGCTCTTTACCGGGAAGGTCAAGAGCCGCTCACGTTCAACTATTCTCAGCCCGATCCAAGCCACCTGGTTCTTACACCCGCCGGAGACAATTCGACCAAAGAGGAGATTTATCTGACGAGCGTTCCTCTTTCTGACCGATATCTACTGCTCAATCGGGGCTTCCGCATGGTGAACGAATGGCCCTTCGAGCACTGAAGAACGGAAGAGAATTGAAGAGTCCGCTGACGTGTTATCCATTTTTCTGTTCCTTTTGATCCGGATCAAAAGGAACAGGGACCAAAGCGTTTTATTCCGACTTGCCGATTCGATTCGCGCGGCCAAAAAGATTTCGCAAATGTGTAAGGGAAGAAGTTGCTCTGGAAGGAGGCGTTCCGCCAAAGAACGCCTACACTAACCAATCCCGCCACACCAGAGTATTTGTAGAAATGCTATAACCCAATACCCCAGGAAGGCAGCTTTCGAGCCGCCCGTTCACTCGAGATCTCGTCAGTATTTCCCCAAAATGAGCCAGAGCTGCGGCTTCCCGCGATCTAGAAAATGACTACTTTGTTCGTTTCCATGGAACCCCTGATTGAGGGAAAGACGAGTTTATTGGGAAAAACGGAAAAACGCTCTATGGTTTTGTCCGTATTTGCATACATTCGTCATTTTTAGTGGACGATTGAATCATTTCTGGTCTATTGTACTTTTCACGTGTCATTCCTAGATCCGTTGCTCTACGAACCCTGAAAAGGGTCGTACCTGCTGCAAACTCCCGGCATCCGGTTGCCTGGGTGGGTGCCCCAGGGTCCGCAGAGAGCAGCAGAAGGTCCAGCTCAGGTAGCACGGAGGCCCCTGGAACGATCTCGCGCAAAGAAAAGAAGCCCTGTTGAGGCGCAACCAAAAGGAGCGATGAGCCCATGACTATCAATACGAATTCCCTTAAGTGGATGGCCAGTTGGGTAGTTGTCATTTTGATGTGCATAACCGCCGCCCAGGCGCAGAAGGTGTCCGGATCGATCACCGGCCTGGTAACCGACCCGAGCGGCGCAGTGATTGTGGGCGCCAACGTCGTGGCAACCAATGTTGACACCGGGGTGAACACTACCGCAACCAGCAATGCAGAGGGCTTCTACCGCATTTTGTTGTTGCCGATCGGCCGGTATCAGTTAGCGGTCAGCGCACCGGGGTTCCAATCGGGCACCGTCGAGCCCTTCGCTCTCGAGGCTCTGCAAACAGCGACCGTCAACTTGAAGCTGACGGTGGGCAATACCGCCACGACGGTTAACGTCTCAGCGGCGGCGCCTATCCTGGATACCAGCGACCCCACATTGGGCTCGACCTTTACCGCTAACACGATTCAAAATTTTCCTCTGAACGGGCTGGATTTTTCGGCGCTGACCTTGTACGTGCCCGGTGCGGTCAGCACCTTCGGCACCTCAGGTACAACGAGTATCGAGCGAAGCACGTACTACAGCGACTCGGTGAATCTGAACGGGAACCGGGCGCAGGCGAATAACTACACGCTGGATGGCATCGACTTGAACGAGACGTTCAACAACTTGATCTCGTATAGCCCGGCGCCGGAGTCGCTGGCAGAGATCAAGGTGCTAACGGCTAATTCTCCAGTTGAATTCGGCAACGTGAACGGCGGCGGGGTGGCCAACGTGCTCAAGAGCGGCACTAACCGGTTCCACGGTTCTGCCTATGGGTACGTGCAGGACTACCGGCTGAACGCCAATTCGTTTGCCAACAATAACCGGACGGACAGAACCCCAATCAATCCCTTCTCCCAGGATCAGTTTGGAGGAACCTTGGGCGGACCGATCCTACGGAATAAGTTATTTTTCTTTGTCGACTACCTGGGGTCGCGCAGGCACAGCGGAGGGACAGGGCACGCGAGTGTGTTGTCGCAGGCGGAGCGCAATGGAGACTTCTCGGCACTGCTCCAGGGCTCGAACCCGATTCAGCTCTATGACCCGCAAAACAACTTCGCGCCTTTTGCCGGTAACACCGGCGTGACGGTGGTGAATCCGGTGGCTAAATTCCTGTTGGCCAATCCGTCACTGTATCCCTTGCCCAATGCCACGCCCACGGACGGCATCACGGCCAACAACTACCAGGCCCCGACACGCAGTTTCAACGCCAACAACCAGGGCGATATCAAAATTGAATGGGCCCCTCGCGAGAAGGACAAGGTCACCGGATTCTTTTCGATTTCGACGGCCTACGACGGGACCGTTGCGGTGCTGCCGATTACCTTTCCCGGGCAGAATCGATATCCCACCAAGGTCACGGGAGCAAACTGGGTGCATACGTTTTCACCGACGCTGCTGAACTCGGTTCACATTGGATTTACCCGTACCAACTGGACGCAGGGCTTTCCTATCGACACAACCGGGCAGTTCGGAACTACCGGCAACCAGAAGGTCGGCATTACCTTCCCGGACCAGCGTTTCAACGGTTTTTCTTCCCAGAACCTCAGCAACACCGGCCTCAACTCAGTAGGCACGCCGGCCTTCGACGGCGGCCTTATCGACAATACCTTCAGCTACATCGACAACGTGACCTGGGAGCACGGACGGAACCAGGTGACTGTCGGCGGGCAGGCGCTGCGCTATGAGAACAACTATCCTACGAGTAACAATAACGGGTACCTGGGCAACCTGACCTATAGCGGGCAATTCACCAGCAATCCCTCTGTCACCAACGCCTCTGTCAGCGCGGCCGGATATGGGGCCGCGGACTTTCTGCTGGATCGAGTGACCAGCGCGGCGGCCACGCTGAGCAGCGTCAACGTAGGACAAAGGCAATGGCGGGCAGCGGGGTATACCAATGACGATTACAAACTCCTGTCCAACCTGACCATCAACGTCGGCGTGCGGTATGAATATGACCAGCCGTGGGAGGAAGAAAACAACAAGACGGGCAATATCGATGAAGTGACCGGCCAAGTACTCTATGCTCGTAGCGTTCCCGCGGGCGCGCCGGCGGGATCCGGAGTCTGCAGCAACCGTGGTTGCTATAACGCGAACTACGCCCAAATTCTACCGCGCCTGGGATTTGCGTATCAGGCCAACGACCGGTTTGTGGTGCGCGGAGGCTACGGAGCTACCAGCTTCTTTGAAGGCAACTCTTCGAATCAACGCTTAACGTCGATCACCCCCTTTATTCAGGCAGTGAATGTGACCACGGTTGCCCCGTCGCCTGGCAAGCCGGGGACGCCGCGCACTGCAGAGCAAGGCTTTGCAGGCGGCGCGGTGAGCGGCAGCGGCACCTACAACGTGTATCCAAAGAACATTCAACCGGCGTATGTGCAGGAGTGGAACTTGACTACGGAGTATGCACTTGACCGGACGCTCTCTTTGCAGGTGGGGTACCTGGGCGAACAGGGCCAACATATCGAAGACTACGGCAACCTCAACCAATATCTCGTGAACGGAGATCCGACCTCGGCGCCTTTCTACAACAACCAGTACATCGGGGTGAGTTCTCCGGTGGGGATCGGGTCCGGTTCGCTGTTGGTGACCGAGTCGCGGGGGGCATCGAACTACAACGCCTTGCAGGCCGTGTTGCGCCAGCGTGAGAGTCACGGCCTGGAATTTACGTTGAATTACACCTACAGCAAGTCGCTCACCAATACCCTCGGTAACTACGCCCTGAACGTCAATGGATTCAGCGGCGCTTTCCAGAACTACTACGACAGCGCGGCGGATTTCGGCCCCTCGGGCTACGACGTGACCCACAATCTATCGTGGACCGGGGTCTACGCATTGCCGGTGGGACAAGGAAAGCAGTTTCTTTCCGGCGTCAACCGCTGGGTGGATGAGGCGGTCGGGGGGTGGAAATTCGCTGTATCCGGGGTGGCCTACTCGGGCTTCCCGCAGACCGTCACCACGGGCGTCAACAATAACGCCAACAGCTTCGGGAACGCGCGGCCGAACCAGTACCGCAAGCTGAAGGTCGTGGGTCGCACGCTGCAAAACTACTTTGGCACCGATCCCTCCGCGCTGCCCTGCCTGACCCCGGGCTTGGACAACGGGGTCTGCGCGTTCGGCGTGCCTGCGCCGAATACCTTCGGCACTGGGCGGAATGGAAACTTTCGCGGCCCGGGATACGTGAACGTGGACACCTCTGCATTCAAGGATTTCCACCTGGCGGAATCGCATACGTTGGGCTTCCGGTTCGACGCCTTCAACGCGTTCAACATCTTGAGCCCTGGCAATCCGGATGTCGGCATCAACGACTCGAGCTTCGGGCAGATTGTGCAGCAGAACTCGATCCGGTCGGTGGAACGCCACCTGCAGTTCTCGCTACGATACAGCTTCTAGCCAACGCGGCCGCCGCCAGGGAGCACTCCTCGGCGGCGGGCGCACGCTTGAAGTATGGTTCTGGTGGCCGCAATTCATTGTCGGTCCGCGGGCCGCGATATGATGCACAGCGAAGGATCTGAAATTTGTTGAAACAGGTAAAGCGCGAATGATGGATCTTGAAATCTGTGTCGACTCGGTGCAATCGGCGGCAGCGGCCGAGTCTGGCGGAGCGCAGCGGGTCGAGTTGTGCAGTGGGCTCATCGAAGGGGGGATCACGCCGAGCCTTGGACTGATCCGCGCTGTCAGATCTCGCATTGGCATCGGAGTCCATGTCATGATCCGCCCGAGAGGGGGCGACTTTTTTTATTCCGATGAGGAACTGGCTGTGATGCGCGACGACATAGCGCTCGCCGCTCAATGTGGAGTGGAGGGCGTAGTTTTGGGTCTGCTTACCTCCGACGGCGACGTCGATGTTGAGCAGACGCGCGAGTTGGTCGAGCTGGCCCGGCCGATGGAAGTCACCTTTCATCGCGCGCTCGATATGACCCGCGATCTTGAAAAAACACTCGAAGACGTCATCGTGTCAGGTGCTGACCGGGTACTCACTTCCGGTGGAGAGCAGACCGCGTTGCTCGGCTCCGCCCGTCTTCGCCGGCTGGTACAGAGGGCCGACGGACGGATCAGGCTGATGGCCGGAGGCGGCGTGCGCCCAGAAAATGTACAGGAAATTGCGCGTCTTACCGGAGCGGCTGAATTTCACTCGGCCATGCGGAGTACTCTGCCGAGTCCCGTGTTGCATCAGGTGCAAAGCGTGCACCTGGGCGATCCAGGGCTGGATGACTATGCGCGCAATGTAGTCTCGATCGAAGACGTCCGTATGTTGCGGCAAGCGATGGATGCAACATACAACGCGGCCCCCAATCCTGTTTGAAGTTTGTTGAAAGCCTCCTGAAGACGAATGCCTTTCGTCTGTTGCTTCCAGAGGATCAGCCGCATTTGCGGTTCTGCGCACAATCCGTAAACTAGGAACGCTCGTCATTAAACGGCAAGTGGAAGGTTGGCATGTCTTCAAAGACAGACAGACGCGCGAAGGAGATTCTGCGGCTCTTGCTCAGCCACGGCAAAACCTCCGTCGAAGAGTTGACCAGGCTATTTGAGACCTCGCCCGCGAGTGTGCGGCGCGACCTGGTGCGTCTGGAGGAGCGAGGACTGGTCCATCGAACCCACGGCGGAGCGATGCTCGCCGGCCAGATCTACGAGCCCTTCCGCTTCGATGCGTCCTTCCATGTGCGTGAGGAACGCTTCGCGTCCGAGAAGCGACGGATCGCTGCAGCCGCAGCCGATCTTGTGTCAGACGACGACACCATCGGTTTGACCGCAGGCACAACTACGACCGAGGTGGCGCGTGGATTGCGCCTGCGCAAGACGCTGCACATTATTACCAATGCGGTGAACATCGGCATGGAACTGAGTTCCAGCACTGGGCTCGAAACCACGCTTACCGGAGGCTGCCTGCGTTGGCCTGGCGCTTTCTCCCTTATCGGTCCGACCGCCATCGAGTCTCTCAATACAGTGGTGATGGACAAGGTCTTTGTCGGTGTATGTGGTGTCGATCCCGAGCGAGGAGCGACCATCATCGAAGCCGACGAGGCGGCGGTGTTCCGCGCGATGAGCCGGCGCTCCAAGCAAGTGGTGATCGTCGCTGATTCCAGCAAAGTTGGCATGATCAGTCCCGCGGTCATCTGTCCGGTAACGGACATCGATATCCTGATTACCGATGACGGTATTTCCGACGAGGCTGCCAGGGCCTTCAAGGGGTCTGACGTTCAGGTCGTGATTGTGTGAGGGTTGTTGGAGTGGGCGGTTACGGTTGTAAATCCACCGATACTGCGTCCATCGCGATCACTGGGATGGTCCAGACACTGCTTGCCAGACACCTATCGATGGCTAGACGCTAAAGCAGAACGTAGGCAGAATCCTTCGCTGGGGGCCAAACGACCCGGGCCATGTCGCGGAATATGCATGGAAGGCCGGTTTGTGTGCCCTCCGAAATACCTCATCGGGAAACTTCGGGTCCGGCGAAGCCGTCCATTGAGTAGCGCTATAGGGTGTTCCATCCGATGACCGCTTGGCTGAAATCATGAAACGCGTCAAACGCTGCTTACTTCAGATCGCCTTCGCCTTCGGCGTACTTATGGCGCCCGTTCTGGCGCTTGGCCAATCGGCTACCGGTTCACTTCGAGGGCAAGTGCTCGATCCCTCGGGCGCGGTTATTCCACAGGTGCAGATCACAGTGACGGCAAGCTCGGGAACTCCTGCCAGTGCGTTGTCTGATGCTGCCGGATCTTACCAGGTGCGGGGGCTGGCTGCAGGTACGTACACGGTCTATGCGGAGACTGCTGGGTTTGCGCCATTCACCTCTACCGTCACTTTGGATGCGGGGCAGAGCAGAACGTTGAATATCGCGCTGCAGATCCAAATCGAACAGCAGCAGGTGCAGGTTGAGGCCGAAGCACCCACAGTCGATACAGGTCCTGACCAAAATGCCAACGCCGTTGTCATCAAGGGGAAAGATCTGGATGCTCTTTCCGATGATCCCGATGAGTTGGAGAGCCAACTGCAGGCACTGGCCGGCCCCGCTGCCGGCCCCAACGGCGGCGAGGTCTATATAGACGGTTTCACTGGCGGCCAGATTCCGCCCAAGTCTTCGATTCGAGAAATCCGGGTCAACCAGAATCCCTTCTCAGCGGAGTTCGATCGCCTCGGCTATGGCAGAATCGAAATCCTCACCAAGCCCGGAACAGACAAGCTGCATGGCCAGATTGAGGTGCGTGGCAACGATTCCTCATTCAATTCGCGTAATCCCATTTTGCAAAGTGCCGAGCCGGCTTACTACGCGTACAACGTGCAAGGGAGTGTCGGTGGGCCGATTGCAAAGAATGCATCGTATTTTGTGAGTGCCTTTGGGCGAAATAATCAGAACGTAAGCGTGATTGACGCGATTGACCCGGCCAGCGTCACGCTCGATAACCCTGCGGGAACGCGCCTGAACGAGGCCTATCCCAACCCGAGCTCGCGCATAGACTTCAGTCCGCGGCTCGACCTGCAACTCGGGCAGGCAAACACGCTCACGCTTCGCTATGAATTCTTTCGCTCGGTCACTACCAATGGGGGAGTGGGCACCCTCGCTTTACCGTCGCAGGCGACCAACACACAGAGCATGGAGAACGCTCTGCAGGTGAGCGACAGCCTGGTGCTTAGCAAGAAGCTGGTCGACGATATCCGATTCCAATACCGCCGCTTCCGTTATGAAAACACCGCGTTAGACACTTCGCCTACGGTGACGGTGCAGGGGGCGTTCAACTCCGGAGGGAACAACGGAGGTACGGTACGCGACAACCAGGATATTTACGAGTTGCAAAATTACTTCGCAGCGGCCGAAGGCAACCACTCGTTAAACTTCGGCGCACGTCTGCGTGCCTATCGGGATACAAACTTCACCAATGGAGGTACCAACGGCCGATTCATCTTCAAATCGCTCGAGGATTACCTGAACAACTCGCCGCAGACCTACCAGGTGACGCATGTCAACCAATACACGGCGCGCGCCATTTTGTTCGATGGCGCTCTTTTCTACCAGGACGACTGGAAGGTGAATCCACGCTTTACCTTCAGCTATGGGCTGCGTTGGGAGACGCAGAATCGGATCAACGACAAGAGCGATTGGGCGCCGCGCTTTTCACTCGCCTATGCACTTGGCCATGGAGACCGCAAGCAACCGCCGAAGACAGTCTTACGCGCCGGTTACGGTTGGTTTTACGAGCGATTTACCGTCCCCAATAGTTTTGGCTCGAATGCCGGTACTCCCTATGTGATCCAGGCGATTCATCAGAATGGGGTCAACCAGACGGTTTCTACGATCACAATGGCTGGCAGCGATGTGAGTACCGCACCGACGCTCTACTCCATCGACCCGCATTTTCATGCGGCTGTTGACCTGCAGGCTGCGGTGGGCGTCGATCGTCAGATAGCCAAGCGGATTACCGGCAATTTCACCTATCTCTACGGACGGGGAGTACATCAATACCTGACAAATAATATTGGCGCGCCTGAGTTCGATACGGCCGAGCAGGGGATTTACCCAGCCGCTCCACTACCCAGCGCTGAAGAAAACAATCTGCAGTACCAATCAGGAGCGGTGTACCGGCAAGACCAGCTCGTTGTTTCGGTCCGGGCGGCTTATCCCAAATTCAGCTTCTTCACGTACTACACCTTTAACGCCGCCAAAGCTAATACGAATGGGGTTACCTATGTGCCCTCGGTCGCGCAGAGCCCAAGCCTGGACTATGGGCGATCGAGCTTCGATGTGCGCAACCGCTTTGTGATCCTGGGCAGCTTCTCCGCTCCGTATGCTATTTCACTCACTCCCTTCTTCGCTTACAACTCCGGTGCGCCGTATAACGTGACCATCGGCAGCGACTTGACCAGGAACAATCAATTCAACGCGCGGCCGACGTTCGCCGCGAGCTGCAGCGAGCCAAATGCCAATATTGTCGAGACGGCGTTTGGCTGTCTCGACACCAATCCCTTCGGCACGAACGAAAAGATCATCCCCTTCGGCATCGGTACCGGGCCTTCCAACGTGAGCCTGAACCTGCGCGTAAGCAAGGTGATAGGTATCGGTCCGAAAGTGGGCGCGGAGCACGCGGCAAGAAGCGGCAATGGCGGCGGCCGGGGCGGTGGGGGCGGTGGTCTCGGTGTTGGAGGTTTGAGCGGCAATCGCGGCGGCCCGGGCCGTATCGATCAGACCACTTCTCGCCGATACAACTTGACCATGTCCGCCTACGCGGCCAACTTGTTTAACCATCAGAACCTGGGGTCGCCCAATGGAACGCTCTCCTCCCCATTCTTCGGTGAATCCCAGTCGCTCGCCGCCGGCGGATTCTTCGGCGCCTCCTCAGCAGGGAACCGTAGTATCTTTCTGCAGGCCGTCTTCAACTTCTAAAGCATAGCGAAAGCAGCCGGCGGATTTGCCGTCTTCTCCAGCGTCCGAGAGGTTTCCGCTGTTCAATTTTCGATCATCGTAGCCTTACCGCTGCCTACGTCGTACATAGCTGCACCAATGAGCAGCTTTTTCGCTTTCACGAGCTCAGACAGAACCGGCGAGGTTTCTCGCAAGACGGATGCCTGCAAGCCCGCATTCTGCGCGCTTGCCTTTTTCAGATCACCGTTCGCTCCGGCAATGGCTGGCTGGATGTATTGGTAGAGTCCGCTGATCTGCCCGGGGACCGCTTTACCCGCGAGAGTGGCCTTCACCGCGCCACAGTTCGTGTGCCCCAGGACGAGGATCGCCTTGACGCCCAGCACCGCCGCGCCATATTCAAGACTGGCAATGGTGTCCGGCGTGGCAATGTTCCCCGCGACGCGGACCACGAAAACATGGCCAATGCTTTGATCGAAGACCAGCTCAAGCGGCACGCGGGAGTCGGCACATGAAAGGACCGCTGCAAACGGCTCCTGGTGCTCTTCGGAGCCCGCTTTGAGAATGTCCAGATCCTCTTTGAAGGAGACGAGTGTCTGCGCTACGAAACGCTGATTTCCCTGAATCAAGAGCTGAAGTGCGTCTTCGGGAGTGTCAGGTCGCTGGATTGCATCACGTTGCGCCTGATACATTCCATGCGCGGAAGGGGCTGCTAAACCGGCCAGGCCAAACGCTCCTAACCTGAGGAAGTCTCTGCGCCTGTTCTTCATGAAAGTCCTCCTGTGAAGTGCGGATAAGAGTACCGCCTACAGGGATCTCCAGGGAAGGATTGATTACGAAGCAATTGTTCGATCGGGCAAAGCTGCACGAGGCGTCGGTGACCCGATGCGGCCTGCCTGGCGCCCTCTGATCCGAGAGCGCTTCTGTCGTAAAGCGTGGCATTACAGTTACGAAAAGAAGCAGAGCCTTTCAATTCCCGCGTGGATTGTTCGCCCTGCCGCTCTAGAATCATTTTCAAGACAGCCCAGTGTTGACATGGGCGGTTAGCCAAGGATGGCGCGGAACCCAAGCGGCCAGGGAAAGGTCTGCAACGCCTTTGTTGCTGGTTCGATTCCAGCCCGCGCCTCCAACCTCCAACAAATCATGCTCGGCTTTGCGCTGCCGGCCACGGCACAGCATAGCCTCGCCGCAGCGAACAGCCTCGCCGCTCGTCTCCCCCTGCTGGTGAGACATGCAGGCTAGCCCCTGAGGAAAGGCTCTCGGAAGGACTGACTCTCTCGGCAGGCCGCTTAAGCGGCGCCGTGCGCGTGAAGCGGAAGGCCAGCCTGGAATGCGATCAGGGCGTCGCTCTGGGTTTCCAGGGAGAAGGGGACGCCGCAAGGCGCGAAAGCAATCGATCCCCGCACGAGAGGCATTTTCCTGCTGCCCGCAGAGAGCGTAGCGGAGCCTTCCAAGACCAGGATCGCCTTTGGACCATAGATGGCTTCGCCTGCATACCGGCTGTGTGGCGCAAGGGCGACGCGACTCAGTTCGAACTCCTCCGCCGGGGTGCGATAGACGCGTTGCTTGCTGCGTTCCTGGCTGTTCAGCAACACTCCGTCAAGGATCTCGGGCGCGCCTCCTTCAAAGGTGAGAATGTTGAGTAGCTCGGGTACGTCCACGTGCTTCGTCGTTAAGCCCCCGCGCAGTACATTGTCGGAGTTGGCCATCAACTCGACATTCACTCCCTCGAGATATGCGTGGAGAACTCCCGCGGGTTGGAAGGTGCCTTGCCCTGGTTTCATATGCACCAGATTCAGCAGATACACGCTGAAGATGCCGCGATCGCGATGACCGCCCGGCAACGGAAAATCCTCAGCGGCGCGCAGGGCCCAATAGTCGGCACTGTTCTTCGCAGCGCGCGGTTGCGCCGCCAGACGCGAGAGCAGGGAATTGAGGAGCGAGTCTACCTGCTCCTGAGGCATGGACATCACCTTGCCGTAAAGCTCGCGCAACAATGCGCGGCGGCCGGCATGATCGTGAGCAGCAGCAGCCAATCGTTGAGAGAAGTCAGTCATCAGCGGACGCAGCGCCGGAGTCTGCTCCAGCGCTGCGGCAATCTGTTCCAGTGGACGAAAACCGTGCAGCATCCAGAAGTCGGTGAGCGCCACGCCAATTTCCGGTTTGTGATTATCGTCCTTGTAGTTTCGGTTGCTCGCTTCAAGCGGTATGCCTTCCGCATTCTCGCGCGCAAAGCCGGCTTCGGCTTGAGCGAGCGTAGGATGCGCCTGGATGGAAAGCATCTTGTGCACATCGAGAATCTTGAAAAGAAAAGGCAGCCGGCCACTGAAGCGGGCATTGGCGGCCTGCCCCAAAACGGCCTTCGGCGCGGCTGCGATCCACTTGTCGAGCGGGGTCATTACACCGTCGATATCTACCAGAGAGGGTGCTTTGGCGTGTGCCCCCATCCAAAGTTCAGCAAACGGTTTGTGCGCAGTGTTGTCTACGCCCAGCAGGCCGGGGATGAAGTCGTAACCGCCCCAGTCGTAATGCTGCACAGCACCCTGTAACGTCTCTACGCCGATCTCAGTCATGGACTGCCTTCTCCATGCTGCGCAAAATTCCATCAGGCTCCGCGATACCCATCGCCGCGATGGCATCGGCACGGCTCTGCGTATCGGCAACTGCATAGATGCGCAATTCGTCCGCATTTCCTGAAGGTCGCACGTGGGCCACTTCACCATTGGCGAAGAGCATGCGCACGCCGTCGGTGTAGTCGACATGTGTGATGTTGGCAAACCCCCGCGCCGCGGTAAAGAACCGCGCCAGATCCTCGAGGATCGAAGGCGTTGCCTTGCCGTCGGGTGAAGAGAAGCGGGCAACAATCTTCAACGCTGTTGCACGCGGAAATTGCTTCAGCAGAGCCGCTTTGCTGAACCGCTCGGGTAAGCGCGCGAATAGATCGATGAGTGAGATTCCGTGGCGCTCTGAAGCGAAAAGCACGCCAAGAATAGGTAGCCCCGCATCCCGCGTCAAGAGCGGCTCGAGCACTGCACCGTTCTGCGCAAAAGCAGAACCGGTCAGGAAGCCGCCATTCGGTTCCCATCCGCAGACGCGCTTTTTCCCCTCTGCCAGTGCGGTTTCCATCCCCGCGATCACAAAGGGTGATCCGATGCGTGTTTTTACTTCAACGACCGGCGCGAGCGTTCCTCGATCTACAGCGTCATTGCAGCTAATTGGCACCACCACTGCATCAGGCTGAAGATATTCCGCCACCACCATCCCGACCAGATCTCCACCAAAGAAATGAACTTTTCCTGCAGTATCCACGCCCAAGACCAGCGGGCGATCGCTGTCGCCGTCTGTCGAGACAACAGCATGCAGCGGGCCGCCGGTAGCAGCTTCGTCGGCCAGATTCTGGATTACGGCCAGTTGCTCCGCGTCGATATTTTCGGTATCGATCGGCACAAAGGTATCGCTTCGGCCGCCGGTCACCACGTCTGCGCCGAGCCGCTCCAGGAGTTCGACCAGCAAATCACGTCCTACCGCGGAATGCTGGTACACGAGGACCCGCATTCCGCTCAGCGAGTAGCTTTCAAAGAACACAGCAAAGCGCTCGATGTAAGCAGCGCGGGCTGCGCCCTGTTCCGGCGGCAGGCTTTGCGAGCCGCTCTTGAGCATGCCTCTCTCATCGAACAATGACTGTTCGAATGGCTGATCGTAAAGGCGCTTGCGTACCTCGCTCACCTTTTCGTTGATCGGTGCTTCCTGCTCTTTGAGCAATTCTCCGCGGCTACTGTTGGTTTTGTAACCGTTGCGGTCGAAGGGGATATGGCTGCCGGTTACCATGACGCTGCCTTTGTTGCGCGACAGGGCAAAGCTTGCGAGCGCGGGTGTGGGGATAAGGCCCAGGTTCACTGGCTGCATGCCTGCATCACGAATGGCTTGAACGATGGCCTGGGCAATTTGTCCTCGGCCCTGCTCCGCGGGCACGAACTCGCTGGAGCTTGGGCGCAAGTCACGAGCGAAATAGAAAGTGTCACCCTGCCGGATTCCGCCCGCCGCGTGTGCGAGCGATTGCAGGTATTGGAACTCGGCCAACGCATTGACGTAGACCTCCAGTTGCGTGAGGTCCGCAACCTTGCCTCGGCGGCCGCTGGTTCCGAAGCCGAGCGGGTGGGGTTCGTAATTTAATTGGGATCGAAGCGATGTCATTTTGCTGGTTACACCCATGCCGGATTTTTATTCCGATTCGAGTTCCCATCTTAGAGCAGAACCCGCATGGATGCTGGTTTAAGAGGCTGCGGGAAAAGTCTTTGTAAGCGAGAAATCGGTCCCTTCAAAGAATTGAGTTTTCGGCAGCCTATTAAGCCGGAACTGTTGCCTCTACCTGCAGATCGATCGGGTCTTTTACGATGAACCAGTAAGACAAGCCGCCGAGACTTGTAACCATTGCGCAGAGCACCAAGGCGATATGAAAGGAATGGGTCCGGTCAAGCAGCCAGCCGGTGGTAAACGGCGCTATGGAGGCGAAGACAAAGCTGCCGAAGTTTTGTATAGCGCCGACCGAGCCGACCATGCCCGCAGGCGACAAAGCCTGGACCATTGCCCAGCCGGCATTGCCGCCGAAATAGATGAAAAAGATCGCCAGGCTTGCGCAGGCCACTGCCAGTGTTGCGGTGGGTGCAAAGGCAACACCCAGGGTGCTGAGCGCGGCACAAAACATGCCGCTGACGATCAGGATCTTACAGGCGACGACAGGGGCGAAGCCCTGCCGGATCAGTCGATTGCCCGCCGCTCCGCTGGCGACGGAACCGATGGTGCCGAAGAGGTAGGGGATCGTGGCGACCCACCCGGTTCTCGCGATCGTCAGATGGCGCTCTGCCTGCAAGTACCCCGGTAGCCATGACAGGTAGAGCCACGTCATATAGTTCACGCCGCCGAATCCCAGCATCATTCCCCAGACGGTGCGCAGGCGAAACAGCCGCTTCCAGGTACGCCATGACATCTCGCTTCGTGGCCGTACGGCCTCAAGCCCCAGGGAATCAGCCTCGGCGTCGCTGAGCGCAACGCTTTCGCGATCACGGTACAGCGGATACCAGGCAAGGGAGATCAACAAGCTGACGATGCCGACACTCACGAACATGGCTCGCCAGCCGAAGGAGAGCATGATCAGCGTCAGGACAGGAGGAGCGAGCGTGATCCCCAGCGTGTTGGAGGCCGTCAGCAGCCCCGTCGGGAACCCGCGATCGCGAACGCTAAACCAGTCATTTATCACCTTGACGCCACAGGGCATCATCGGCCCCTCACCTATACCCAGCGAGATGCGAGTCGACAGAAATCCAGCGAAGCTGCTTACCAGGCCGGTGGCCATTTGCGCCAGCGACCACAAAAACATGCCCACCGCCAGAATCAAGCGCGGTCCAATCTTGTCGAGCATCAGCCCGACGGGAAGCTGGGTGATGCCGTACGCCAGCGAAAACACCGAAAGCAGTGCTCCAATCTGCGTACCTGAGAGGTGCAGATCGGCGCGGATGCTGGTATTCGCGATGGAGAAGGAACTGCGGTCGATGTAGTTGACGGTGCCGGCGACAAAGAGGAAAGCGACGGAGAAAAAACGCATCCGGCGAACGCGGGATGGCCTGGGGTGCGGGATTTCAGATGCCATCGCTTTGCGTGCGCCCTCCCAATACGCAGCTATGATCGCAGACGGAGCATGCAATGGTCTATTGCATGCCCAGCCTGATTCTCTTGCTGCTACTGGAGCTCATCACGCTCCTGCAGGACAGCGCTTTCCGCTCGTAGGTTGTCGCCGATCTCACAATTCAACTACGGCCGGCGATTGTTTCTGCCAGGCCGGCTGCGAGCGCGAGCAGACGAGCGTCGCTGCCTCGTGCTCCAACTAACTGGACCCCGCCGCCGGGTGCTGACAAAGTTACCGCTGGCATACCTGCGAGGCTGACAGGCGTGGTGTAACGCAGGAGCTTTACCCGCGTGGCTGAGTGATCGGCCCCAGCGGGCAGCGCGCTCACGGGTGCGCAGGGCAGAATCAAAAAGTCATGCTGCGCCAGCAAGTCATCCATCTGCGCGCGAAAAATGACGTGCCGCTCGCGCAAGCCTGCGATGGTTTCGGCGGAGAGAGATTCGTCCCGGGCGAGCCGTGCCGCAATCACCGGCTCAAAGTGTTCGAAGTTGCCGTGGTGCAGCACGGCTGCCTCATGCCCCTGTATGCCTAAGAAAATTTCTCGTGCGTCGGTCCAGAACAGAGGGTCAAAAACCTTGAGCACCGCGCCGGCGCTGCGTAGATCTTGCTGCCATCGGCGGTACACGGCCATGACCGCGGGCTCGCAGTCATGCAGATAAGCCTCCCCGACGGTTGCGATGGTCACGGAATGTGGGGCTGCGACACGCTCCACGTCAAGCAGGGCCGCCGCAAGTGCCGGACCGTCACGCAGATCGCGGAAGAGCCATCCCACGGTGTCGAAGGAAGGAGCGAGATGCACGCCGCCTTCCCATATCTCCTTGCCGCCCAGCCCGAGAGTAGACCGGTACCCGGCCACTCCGCAGAGTGCAGCCGGTACACGGATGGAGCCGCCCGTGTCGGTACCAATGGCGGCAACCGCCGAACCTTCCTGAACGCTGGCGGCACTCCCGCTCGATGAACCGCCGGTCAGCTTTGCAGGATCGCTAGGCTGAAGGCAGTCGCCGTAATCTTTGTTCTCACCGGTGACGCCGTAGGCAAGCTGGTGCAGATGCGCTTTACCCATGATGACTGCGCCTGCTTGCCCAAGCCGGGCGGCGACTGCCGAATCAACGCCGGCGATGCCGTTTTTCTCCGCATAGAAGCGTGAGCCGCAGGTCGTGGGGTAGCCCGCTACATCGAAGCAGTCTTTGACCGCTACAGGAATGCCGAACAGGAGAGGCCGTTGCTCTGCTTTGGGAAAGCGGCTGTTCAGGGCCGCAGCTTCGGCGAGCACGCGTGGCGGATCCAGGGCCAGATATACGTTATGCCCGGCATTGCTGTTGGCGCGGCTCAATGCTTCCTGCGCCATTGAGGCCGGCCCACGTGTGGCTAACAGAGTTCGAAATTCCGTCAAGTGAGACATATCGGTTCGTGTATACCACGTCGCTCAACAGCCGGGCGAGGATTTCCACGTCAATGGAGGTCCGGCCCGGGGCTTGCGAAAATGATTTAACTCCGGCATGAGCTTCGAACCACCTTCTACCCGCGAGGTTAAGCGGCGGATGAATGGTGACTGAGGAATGTGGCGCTTTGGGAAAGTAAGAGTAAGTTACATCTTGCGGAATGGGAGATGGGTATTTCTAAAAGTGCCAGTTCCGTCTGGACCCGAAACTTGTCGGACCCGAAACTTAAACTTTGTCACCTGACCTCGACTCCTGATATCTCTGCATCCGCCTGAGTGCCCCCAACTCAGGGTACCGGCTCACAGCAAGCGGTCATTGCCGGTACTCCAAAAACCGGCCTCGATGTATCCGTCGGCATTGCCTACTCCCCATTGCGTTGGCTGAGGCGCTTTATGCCGCGACCGGTACAGCAAGCTTTCTCACCACACCCAGGGAGCACATACCGGAGCAGGTTATGCAAGCGTTGGCCGGAGTTAGGTTCCAGTGGTTTAGAGGAAGACGAAACAGAGGTTACGTTTGTTACCGGAATATGTAGATTTTGTGCCTGGAAGGGACTTACTGCCATGCAGAAACTATTAAAGGTATCGTCTAACGTCTAAGTTACCTTGGTCGCTCTTGTTTTTGCGGTCGGCTTTTTCCCGCGGCAGTTTCTGCTGCACGCACAGGCCACCGGGCAACCGAAGACCGTCGTCAGGCGTTCTGCCAAGCCCCTATTCACCGGTGACAATGGTTCCACGACCGGCATCGCCGGTTTTCAGGGCAACTTCACGGCCATCTCGGCCGCACCGGGGCAAGCTCTTGCACTCGCTAGCGAGCTAGACTGCTCGTTGACGCTGGTGACCGGCAGCTACTTGATCGGGGCCGAAAAGTATACGCAAACCGGCAGCACGCATGATTATGAACGCGTGCTGCACTCCGAGGCGGGTCTCACCACGACCCCCGATGTCTTTGCCGCCAAATGTGCTCAGCAGCCAACCCAGGTACCGGCTCGGCGCCAGGCGTTTTCGTGGGCAACACAACTACCGGAGTCGCCGTATTCGCAGCCATTGGCCAAACGAACCTATCGAGCAACGGTCTCTGGATCCTGGCCGGGACCACGAGCCTCACTTTTAACGACTTCGCCCTGGCCTCGGCCAGCGCATTGACTACGGGAGACCTGAACGGGGACGGCAATGGCGACCTGGTCATTACCAACAGTGTTTTCACCACCAGCGGCTCCGTCTACGTCCTGCTCGGCAACCCCGACGGCACGTTCCAGACGGGCGTCCCATACCCAACCGCCGGAGCCGCCACCGTCGCGGCGGTTATCGATGACGTCAATGGAGATGGAAAACTCGACATCGTCACTGTCTCCAACACCGGGGGCGCTGTTGGGAACATCGGCACCCAGCAGATCTCCGTCCTGCTGGGAAAAGGTGACGGCACTTTTGCCGCTGCCCAAACCTTCGCAGCCCCCACCCTGCCCGGCTTTACGAGCAACGGATCCACGCCCATTGTTAACCTCATCACCGCTGACCTCCGCCATACCGGCAAGAAAGATCTCATCTGCTCCAACGGCGCCGTGCTGTTGGGCAAAGGCGACGGCACCTTCACCCCGGTCTCAGCTTCGGGAATACCCTACACCCAAGGTACAAGCAGCACTTCGCCGAATCTCGCCAGCGGTGACTTCAACAACGACGGCAGGCTCGATGTAGTCGTCAGCAACGGATCCAGCGCTGACACCTACCTCGGCAAAGGCGACTGACGCCGGGTTAACTTAGCGGGATCCATGTCGCCTATCAAAGAAGTGGCGCCTTCATAGCTGGTTGTAATTCATCGCATTATCGCATTTTCACAAATACATAGGATGCGGTGAGAGTGGCTATGTGCAGGCAGAGCTGTCCAAATTGGCTGCGGAGAGTGTCGCGTAATGAAGTTGGGGTTCGGCGATCCAGAGAGCTTTTTGTGGGATCCAAGAGCACCCAGGATTTCATCCTGGGTTACTGCGTCGCGGAGACGGAGCGGAGTGCTTCTTCTTTCGGAGCGTAGCCCGGTTCCGCATTCTTCCAAATCCGCAGCAGCTCACGGTAAGAGTTTTGCGTGGCTGTGGTGTCTCCCATCGCGGTCTCCGCACGCGCCAGGCCGAGCAGTGACTCGGTTCTAAGTGGAGCAAGTTTCAGAGAAGCCTCAAACGCGGTGCGCGCCTGTTCGGGCTGGCGCTGTTTCAGCAGGAGCTCGCCGAGATATTCGTCGACCGGCTTTTCCGGGCTCGGCGGCCCGAACTCGTACGGCAAATCTCCGCCGATTGCGGACGCCTGCCGCATCGTGGCAACGGCCTGATCGAGATGGCCATCGGCAGCAAGAATGGCAGCCTGCACTTCGAGCTTCTGAATCTCCGGCGTGCGCCGCAAAGGATCGTCGGCGGGGACTCCGGACTGCTCGAAAAGCGCGGGAAGCCGCGGCAGAAGCTCATCCATCGCCGCAAGCCTCTTTCTGGCCGTGGGCAAATCGCCAGCCTGAGCGGCAGCAAAAGCGGCGCCGAACAGGGTATTGAATTGCGGCGCCAATGCGCCGCTCATGTCTACAGTCCATGCGGTGCTGTCGTCGTCCCAATGGCCGGTGTCGATGAGGTAGCGCACACGCATCTCCGCAAAGGAACCCACGCTCGATGTGTCGGGGTCGACTGTGTCGCGCGCCCTCGCCGCCATTCCCGGCGCCCTCGCCTCTGCCTGGCAACCGGCAAGCGCGCTTTTTGCCTCATGGAGGCGCCCCTGTTGCAGATAACCGTATTCGAGCCAGTAGTTGTAATGGCCGCAGCCCCTCGGCGGCCGGCCGTCGGCGGCTGCCTCGCGGTTGTTCACGCCGGTGGCCAGTTGGTTGGCATGAACCACATCGTCCCAGCGGCCCAGGGCCAGAAAAATGTGCGCGCACATGTGCTGCGCATGGCCCGCGTCGGGCGCAATCTTTGACAGCGTGAGCGCCGCCGGCAGTGCTCCTGCGGCGTGTTGCGGATCGTCCATGGCGTGGATCCAGTAGTGGGCGGCGCCCGGATGATCGGAATTCCTCATATAGGCTGCCTTGGCGATGGCAGAAGCTTGCAGGTAGATGGGAACGTCGCGTACGCCTTCGCTCTGGCCGAGCAGCCCCAGCGCATAGAAGAGCTGCACCTCATCGTCTTTGGGATAAGCCTGGCTGAACTGCTGCATGGCCGCCGCGTACTTCACATCGCGCTCATGCTTGGTGCCGTCTCCGCTGTAGAGAATCTCGACCGCGCTCATAAAGGCCCGCTCGCGTGGGTCGGCAATACGCCGTGCACGCGCGTCGGGCGTGGGAGCGAACTTGGCCAGAGCAGCCTGTCCGGCTTTTGTATCCAGCTCGTTCCAGACCGGATGATTGAAGGTCATCGCTTCGCCCCAGTAAGCCATGGCAAAGCCGGGGTCTTTGCGCTCAGCGGCGACAAATGACTCCTCGGCGTTTTCATATTCAAAGAGGTGCAGCAAAAGCAAGCCCCGCACAAAGTCGTGTCGCGCGGCGGCGGAGTGGGTCGAGGTTGGAAACGTGGCCGTCCCCAGGCCGGGGATTGTCTCTGCCTTTACCCAGTGTGGGAGCAGGCATGTCGAGACGAGCAGAAATATAAAAGCGGAAGCGATCCGGCTTGTGCGAGGAGCAGGTCTCCAGTCGGGCAGCTTGGTCATCGTGTCTCCATGCCCATTACTGTAGGGTGCCGCGTCCGATGGTCAACCCGCGCTGGAACGATAGGTAACGATGGAGTAGTCAGTGTATCCATTGAAACGATTCGAAGGCACCCGCACTCCGATGCTGAATGAGGCGGAAGGCTCGTGTAGGAGATCCGTCGACAGCTGGATCTCCTACATGAGTTGGGGTTAGTTCTAGTGCTGGGAACCGTCAGTAGCGCAAGCGCCCTGGCCCTTGCAAGCGTTCTTGCCGGCGTCCTTGGAGCCAGTAGGTCCGCCCTGACCCTTGCAATCGTTATGACCCTTGCAGACGTGCTTGGGCAGTGGCTTCTGATCGTCGGCTACCGCGACACCAGCAATTGCGGAGGAGCTGGAGGCTGCGTCAGAGTGTCCGGAAACAGGCTGCGCGTGGAGACGGGCAGTTGTTCCGCCCAGAAGGCCCGCGACAGCCGCGGCCAGAACCAGATTGCTTACGTTGTTGCTCTTCATGAAGTATTCCTTTCGTCTGTTCGGGCATAAATTCTATGCCACGGGAAATTAATTATCACCAGCTGCAGATGGCCAGGGAGAGTGCATTCGGGTCTCAATGAGTGCCCTCATCTTGCCGCATGTTTGAAGCCCGAAGAGGCAGATGGTTACAACGGTTACAACGGGAGCGGTGAAAACGATCGGGAACGATCGGGGACAGCCAAGGCACTTCCTGATATTTTTTTTTGTGTGATAACCCGTATAGCTTGGGTATTCGCAGTGGATATTCCGCATTACCTTACGCAGCGGGGAGACGCGCCGCTTCGTGAGAGGCAATTGCCCGGCCACTTGCGCTGCTGTGGCTCAATCCTGGGGATATTCCGCGCATGGAAGATGCGGAGCTCAATCCCACCGTCCTGATATTTTTCGTTGGCCTCACAGTGCTCACGACCTTGCTGTTTGGGGTATTCCCGTCTTACGCGATCACCCGAAGCAATCTCCTCGAAGCGATCAAGCGTGGTCGGATGCGCGGAACCGTAGGCGACCGAAGAGGAATGCGAAGAGGATTTGTCACCACGCAGGTCGCTCTGGCAGTCGTGTTGCTCGCAGGTGCGGGTCTACTTTTACGTAGTTATGCAAAGGTACTCGGTACCCCAACGGGATTTTCTCCTTCGACAACTACCGCCAGCATTCAGTTCAGTTCTCAGCTGGCCGGCGTAGCAGCAAATCCGCGATACGACACGTCGCAAAAGCGGAAGGTGTTTTTCAGTGAATTAGTAGATAGGTTGCAGCAGAGTCATGGGGTCGTGGCTGCAGGGCTGATTGATTACCTTCCGCTAAGCCGTGCGGAAAATCTAACTTCCTTTGAAGCCCAGGGATATCCCAATGAGATAAATCAATGGGCGGAGTTCCGCCGAGTCACGCCGGGTTATTTTTCTGCGATGCAGATTCCATTGATGTATGGCCAGGGGCTTAGTAACGCAGATGGACCGGGGGATCCCGGATCGGTCATCGTGAACCAGGCATTTGCTGCAAAGTATTTTGGCAAGGGCGATGCCACCGGACGCCATATTCGCATGTCGACGAGCGATCCATGGATCACGGTTGTGGGTGTGATAGCCGACCTGCGAAATATGGATTTGGAAACAATTCCCGTTCCACAGATCTACACCCACCTCTGGCAGGCGGACACGAACGAAGCGCCCGTGAATGGAATCTACATTGCTGTTCGCTCCAGTCTTCCTCCCGGCACGGTCATCGAGCAAATTCGCTCGGTGGTTCAAAGCCTGGATTCGCGTCTTCCGATTGCGAATATACGCACCATGAGCGAAGTGGTCGCTGAAGCGACCGCGCGACGGCGCTTTCAGACGACTATCCTCACGGCCTTTTCCGTAATGGCACTGCTCCTTGCTGTGGTGGGGTTGTATGGTCTGCTTGCGTACTCCGTGGAGCAGAGATCGGACGAGTTGGGCATTCGAATGGCCCTGGGCTCCAGAAGAATGGGGGTTGTGAAGCTTGTACTTGGAGAAGGCCTCATGCTTTTCGGCTTCGGATTGGGCATTGGTCTTGCTGTGTCGTTGGGAATCTCAAGGCTGCTCGCGGGATTCCTCTACGGTGTGCCGGCAACCGATCCTCTGACTTATGCGCTGATGTTTCTTCTGCTGTTGGTCGGAACGCTGGCTGCGTGCCTGGTTCCCAGCATCCGTGCGGCAGCGATCAACCCAATGGAGGCTTTGCGGCATGAGTGAACTATTCCAATAGCACTGCCCGGTTCCTCTCTCCGGATTGGTCGCCTGGCGATCTAACGACTCTGGCGTTACTTCCATGCCCAGATTCTTGAGACTGTGCCACCGGGGCCGTTCCCAGGGTGGGAAATTCTATACCTGTCGACCAAGGATGAGCGCACGTTAGTATGGCGCAATGAAACGAGTCATTGCCGCTTTGATCGCCACCGGCACGTTGCTGCTCTCTGCGCAAACGGTGCAGCCGGGTCCAATTTTGCATGCATCGCGTCAGGCGCCTACCGATCTTGAGGTGGTGGGGATTCCCGGGGTGCCCGCCGGTACAGGGCAATTCATCTCCTACCAGGATCTCCTCAGGCTGCCCCACGTCAATTTCATGTCGGTCGATGACTCCAACTTTCCCGGTCCCACGAAGATCGGCGGAGTGGCCCTCGGTGAGATCGCGAAGAGATTGGGTTCCGACGCGGATATGGTCGTGGCCATATGCACAGATGGATATCGCAGCAACTATCCCGCGGAGTATCTTGCCGCCCATCATCCGGTGCTGGTGCTTACCGTGAATGGAAAGCCGCAGCAGGATTGGCCGAAAGCGCATGGCGGTGCAGAATTGGGCCCTTACGTCATCGCCAATCCTAGCTTCACGCCCTCATTCAAGGTTCTTTCGCATACGGACGAAGCGCAGATTCCGTTTCAGGTAGAACGTCTCGACTTCCGCAGCGAGAAGCAGGTGCTGGGCGCGATTGCACCGCACGGTGACTTTGCTGCGGGTTCACCCGTAAGGAATGGCTACCGTATCGCGCAGCAGAACTGCTATCGCTGCCACAACATGGGTGACGAGGGCGGCCACATGGCGGGTCTTTCGTGGCCGGTGCTGGGCATGATGGCCAAGAGCAGCCCTGATTTTTTTGCGAAGTATGTACGCAATCCGCAGGCAATGAATCCGAGCAGTCACATGGCCGCCAGCCCGGGCTACGACGATCAAACGATTGCCGCTCTGGAGGCTTATTTTTCTACTTTCGCTGCCGCGGGACAATGATCGCGATTCGCGCCTCAAAGATTCGCACCTCAAAGAATTGAGTTTCTCCGCAGCGATGTAAAAACTGGACAAGAACTTTGCCTTAGCATTTTCGCAAGATGAATATCAAGCTTGTTCAGGCAACGCGCTCAGCCGCTAAACAGGCTGGGGAAGAAGTCTTTGTAGCGAGAGATTGTCCCCTCAGCGGCTTTAAGTGAGAGTGTGACTGATACTGAGGCCACACCGAACAGCCCCGGCCTGCTCCGGCGTAGCCCCGGAGGGGCGTCTGAAAGTAGCCCAGGATGAAATGGGTAGGGGTACGCAACGGGATCAAGTCCCGTAGGGACGACTGAATGCTTCAGAGGGTGAAACCCTCACTGCTGCGCCTCATCTGAACCGTCTAAAGCATCCACGCAATGACTCTGGTTCGGTAAGATTGCGAAAATAGTTTAGTGAATAGTCTTCATCTTGCGCGACATGTAATCCATCAGCAAGTATTCCCCCAGCGTATCCGGGGTGGTGAAGTAGGCCTTGCCGTTGCACATCTTTGTCATCTTCTGCACAAACTGCACCAGGCCAAGATCCGAGGCCAACATGAAGGTATTGATCATGATGTTCGAGCGCTTGCAGTGGGCCACTTCATCCAGTGTCTCGCTCACCACCAGCGGATCGAGTCCGAACGCGTTCTTGTAAATCCGCCCATCCGGAAGGGTAAGCGCCGACGGCTTTCCGTCGGTGATCATCACAATCTGCTTCATGTCTTTCCGCTGCCGTTCGAGAATGCGCTGGGCTACGCGCAGCCCCTCCCGCGTATTGGTGTAGTGCGGCCCAACCTTGACGCGGGCAATCTGGGAAATTGGTACTTCTTCGGCGGAATCATGAAACAGAACCAGCGAGAGGGAATCACCCGGATACTGTGTGCGGATCAAATGCGACAGGGCCATCGCGACCCTCTTGGCCGGCGTGAATCGATCTTCTCCGTAAAGAATCATGGAGTGAGAACAATCGAGCATCACCACCGTGGCGCACGAACTTTGATACTCACACTGGTGTACATGCAAATCGGAATATTCAAGGTTGAGCGGCAGGGTAATGCCTTCGCGGGCAATCGCGGCGCTAAGAGTGGCTGTCGTATCCAGGTTGAGGACGTCGCCGAATTCATACGGCCTGGAGGCGCCGCTGGCTTCGATCCCCGTTGCGAAATCCCGGGTATCGTGCCGTCCAAAGCTTGACTTGCCCAGCGAGCCGAGTAGATCGCGCAGAGTCTTGAAGCCCAGAAAATCCAGGCTCTTGTCGGTTACTTCGAAGCGAACCTGTCCCTCGGCCATCCCGGCCTGCCCAGCCGATTGGGGTGACGGGCTCTGCTGCCCTTCGACGGAAATGTAATTCTCCTGCTCCATCCGCTCGATCAGCTTGTCGATGAGCTGGTCAAGCTCACCATTCTGGGACATCTCGTCGATGCGCTGCTGCATATCGCCCTCGAATAGATCACCCGCCTCGAGCGCCTGCCGCAATGCCTCGCGAAGATTCTCCATGGTGTGCTGGCCATCGAGTTCGGCAAACTGCGACCACGGGTCCTGAAAGCCGGAATCGAGCAGATATTCCGACAAAGCCTGGAGCATGTCTTCCATGCTCATCTCCGAGGCCGGGTCGCCGTTGTATTTCGTGTAGCGGATTCGTTTCATCGATGCATCCTCGGAAGACTCAACTACCGATCATCGGTGCGGGCGCGCTTTGTTGCGGTTTTCCCAATGGATGTACACCGAAGCTGTCGACCTCTACGTGGTTTTTTCTCAAGGAAAACCACACCTTGACGTTGCCAGTGGCGCCAAGGGATTGGGAAACCGCTCTAGTTGAAGCCACGACGGGTGCGCCGCTGTTGCTGCAGTTCGTCATATTCGCGATCTTCTGAGCGCTCCTGCTTGCGCGCAGTTTTCTCCTGGGCGGTAAAACCGCGCTCCTCGCTTCGGCTCAGCCGTTTGTGGGCGTACATGCCCTCCAGCAGGAACTCCGCCGCGGCTACCGCGGTCTCCGGCGCATCCGATACTTTTACCGACAGAGGAGACAACTGGGGAAACAGCCCCTGAATCTGCTTCAGATCCTCCAGTATTGCCTGCGACGGCTGCTCGTCGTCGATGCGCACCGTGCCCCCAAGGTTGAACCATTGCTCGATCTGCTGGGTGTTGGCGCCGGAGAAATACTTATCGAAGATCTTGCCGACGGCTGTGCGAATAATTTCTCGCACGACCACATCGGCGCCGCGCATCTCGCCTTCGTATTCCAGCTCAATTTTCCCCGTAATGCCTGGGAGAGCGGCATAAAGGTCACTCACCCGCGGAGACACCAACGTTTCGCCGTGCAGCAGGGCGCGCCGCTCGGCATTCGAAACCACCAGGTCCATCGTGGAGATAGGCAAGCGCTGGCTCACGCCGCTTCGCTTATCCACCTTTTTATCTTCGCGCGCGCTGAAGGCAACTTGCTCGATCACCTCGCGCAGGTAGAGCGGAATCGCGATCTTGCTGTGGCCGCGTTCGCTCCAGGCTTCCTGCGCCGTAATGGCCATACCTTCTTCCAGCGTCTCGGGATAGTGGGTGCGAATTTCCGACCCGATGCGATCTTTCAGCGGAGTGACGATCTTGCCCCGGGCAGTGTAGTCCTCTGGGTTGGCGCTGAACGCAAGAACGATATCCAGTTCCAGGCGCACAGGATATCCCTTAATCTGCACATCGCCTTCCTGCATGATGTTGAACAGCGCTACCTGGATCTTGCCCGCCAGATCGGGTAACTCGTTGATGGCGAAGATGCCGCGGTTGGCCCGGGGAAGAAGGCCGTAATGCATGGTCAACTCGTTGGCCAGATCCTGCCCGCCGCGCGCCGCTTTGATGGGATCAAGATCACCTACCAGATCGGCGACGGTTACGTCAGGCGTCGCCAGTTTTTCGACGTAGCGATCCTTGCGCGGCAAAAAAGCGATGGGAGTGTCCGCACCCTTTTCTGCGATCAGATCGCGGCAGCGCTTGCAGATCGGGTGGTAAGGGTTGTCACGGATTTCGCAGCCCGCGATGTAAGGCATCTGCTCGTCGAGCAACTCCGTTAACCCACGAAGAATGCGGCTTTTGGCCTGCCCGCGCAGTCCGAGCAGAATAAAGTTCTGCCGGGAGAGCACGGCATTCACGATCTGTGGCACGACCGTATCCTCATATCCCACGATGCCGGGAAAGATCGTCTCCTTGCTCTTGAGCCGGTCGATCAGATTTTCGCGCAGCTCATCTTTCACGCTGCGTGTCTTCACGCGCGCTTCGCAGAATTCCTTGTTGGTTGCGAGCTCACCCAGAGTTTGGGGAAGGCGGTTCGACGAAGCCATGTGTGTTTGCTCCTTCAAGTGCTCTTTATGCGTCAGAGGATCTTCTATCAGTCAGACTATCTTGTGCGCGGCGGGGCCGCTACCTTACATGAGATGTCCGTTGCGGCCGGCGGTCGCACTTGCCAGCGCGCCCCGGCGCAATTTTGGCAGCATTGCGGTATAGAGGGCGATTAACCGTTCGGTGCGTTCGCCATCCGACCGGGACGCCAGTAGTTCGATACGGAAGCTGAGATCGGTGGGAGACGTCCACGCGAGGCGAAAGGCAACAGGCTCATTGAGATCAAGCGCCCTGTGTGCGCGATCTCCGCCCATCAATTCCAGAACTTCGAAGTGGAGTGCGGTACATTCTTCGCGCATAGCGCGCGTGGCGGGCTGTCCCTCATCCTCAAAGAAGTCGACCTCTGCCTGCAGAAAGTTGCGGGAGTTGTCCAGATTCTCGATCTCGAAACGTTTCGCGCCCTGGCACAAGATGTCGAGCCGGCCGTCGGGATAGGTCTCTAGAACGCGAATGATCTCCGCAGTACAGCCGACCACCGCCAGGCCTTCACGCTGTGCGCAAACGACGCCAAAAGCCGTCTTGCCGGCGAGGCACGCAGCAACCATCTCCTTATACCGGTCTTCGAAGATATGCAGTGGGAGCGCTGCTTCAGGAAACAGCACTACCTCCAGGGGGAACAAGGGAATCTTCATGCTTTGTTTATTATGCTCGTCTTTCATGCGCCGCAGCCCTGTGTCCAGTCCCCGGTTTTGATCCGCTGCGATACCCGTTTTGTCAGATCCGCTGGCTGGATTTGGCGCTTTCTAGCAAGTTATTCTAGTTCGTCGAGCAACGCCTCCATTTCGCTTTGCGCGTGCCGGTTTCCTGTCCGTTGCGCGCTGGCCACCCCTTGAGCGAGACGCGCTTTCGCGTCATCCGTCCGTCCTGCTTTCACCAAGGTTTGCGCTGCCATAAAGTATCCGGCGGTGTAGTCCGGATGGGTAGCCAGCAGCCGTTCGAACTCGGTCAAGGCTGCATCGGCCTGGCCCTGGTTGGCATGCTCCATAGCTAACCCGTAGCGTGCGAAGGCGTCTCCAGGGTTCTGGGTAAGGATTTCGGTAAGCATTGCGATCTTGTCCATAGCGTCTTCTTACTTTAAGCCTTCGTCTTAGAGGCTGCGGGAAAACTGGCGGATTTGCATTCGTTGCGGCAATTGTCCAAACTTAAAAGAGGCCTTCACCAACAGGCACGCGATGTTTATGAGGCACAACTCAATGGAATCTGGCGATCCGCTCCTGCCGCCCCGCAAGGTCGCGGAATCACGCTCGGAGATGACCGAACTGGTCCTGCCCAATGACGCCAACACCTTGGGTAACCTGCTCGGTGGCCGGCTCATGCACTATATCGACCTCGTGGGAGCGATGGCGGCCTATCGCCATGCACGGGCCCATGTCGTGACCGCCTCGATGGATCACATCGACTTCATCGCGCCGGTGCATGTTGGCGATCTGCTGATTCTCAAGTCCAGCCTGAACCGCGCTTTTCGCACATCGATGGAAGTCGGTGTAAAGGTTTGGGTGGAGCATACGATCAATGGCACGATGCGACACGTAGCATCGGCGTATTTAACTTTCGTGGCGGTGAATCCGCAGGGAGGCCGCGTACGAGTGCCCCCATTGGAACCGGAAACCGTTGAGGAAAAGCGCCGCTACGATGACGCAGGACGACGGCGCGAACAAGGCGAAGAAGAGCGTAGGCGCAAAAGCGGTGCGCGTACTGCGAGTTTGGCCGCGGCCGGTTCCTAGCTATCAGCGGAGCAATAGAAAAATGTCTCCAGCGTTTCCCGGAATGGGCTAAAGCAATTTGAAAGAGGCTTTTATGGCACACATGCAACCACCAACAGGACCACAGACCATCCCCGGCGTTGCGCACATCCTTGCGATCGGTTCCGGCAAAGGGGGAGTGGGCAAAACCACGCTCGCCGTAAATCTTGCTACGGCAATGGCGAAAATGGGCTTGCGCGTCGGCCTGATCGACGCGGATATCTATGGTCCCAATGTGCCGCTCATGATGGGCATAAACCAACAGCCGCGAGTACTCGAAAACAATCAGATCGAACCGCTGACGGCTCATGGTGTAAAGCTGATATCCGTTGGCTTTATCTCCCCTGGCGATAAGCCGCTGGTGATGCGCGGACCCATGTTGCACCAGATCATTCGCCAGTTTCTGCAGCAGGTGCAGTGGGGCGAGCTGGATTTTCTACTGGTCGATCTGCCCCCGGGCACCGGCGACGTTGTCATTTCTCTGGTGCAAACCGTTCCGCTTACCGGAGCGGTTGTGGTTTCTACGCCGTCTGATGTATCCCTTCAGGACGCTCGCAAGGCGCTTGAAATGTTCCATCAGGTCAACGTCGAAGTGCTTGGTCTGGTAGAAAACATGAGCCAGTTCACTTGCCCGCACTGCCACGAGGTTATCGATATCTTCTCCCGTGGCGGCGCAGAGCGCCTGGCGAAGCAGGCTAAGCTGGCATTCTTCGGCGCAATCGAGCTCGATCCGGAGATTCGTCACGGCGGCGACCACGGTTTGCCCATCGTGCTGGCAGGTGAAGGAAACCGACACGCTCAGCAATTCTTTGAGGTCGCTCGGGCGGTCGTGGAACGTGCACTCGCTCAGTCGGCGAAGGAGGAGAACATCTTTGAAATCAGCTGAAGCAGTTTCGCGATGGGTGTAGAGCAAAGCCACTGGGCTTTACGTGGTTTTCTCTCAAAGAAAACCACACCTCGCTGCTCTTAGAGCATTTTCACAAATCCTGTGATGTGGTGGGAGTGGTTATGTGCAGGTGTTCTTTGACGGAACACCTGCGTACAGGGCATCTTCTTCACTTACACCCTTTGTGAAAGTGCTCCACCAAGCCACAGTAATCGCGAAAATGTTTTAGAGGTCTGTGAGGGGGAACTTGTCTTATTATGTTGGGACCCGGTCAAATGTTGACAGTGCCACACTCAAGATTCTAAACTTGTGCTAAGCAGCTTTTGCACTGTTCAAAGATAAACCAGTGTGCAATGAGTGTCTTAGGGCAGGTGGACGATGTCTTCCGACCTTCGAATCAGCCCCCGCGACCGGCTGGTTCTTAACGCGATCATCGAACTCTACATCGCGACAGGGGAGCCTGTTGCATCCCAAACCGTAGCTCGCCAGCTTGATAGTAAGGACGGCATGAGCGCGGCGACCATCCGGAACGTGATGGCGGCGCTGGCGGACGCAGGCTTTTTGGAGCAACCGCATACCTCGGCAGGGCGCTGCCCGACGCCGCAGGCTTTTCGCCTGTATGTGGAGCAATTGAACGGCGGGGTACGGACTTCGCCCCATTCGCTGACCCAGGAACGCAGAGATCAAATAGAAGATAGCTTTACCGGCGTGAGCAGCCGGGAGCAGTTTCTGGAACGCACGTCGCACGTGCTGGCGCTGATTTCGAGTGGCGTCGGCGTGGCCATGGCGGCGCAACCGGAGACGTATTGGTTAGACCATATTCATTTTTCCCGGGTCTCGACGGGGCGTGTACTTGCTGTGGTGGTGACCAAGTCCGGCGTGGTTCTCGATCGTGTGCTGGCGCTCGATCGCGATCTTTCGCTTGCCGAACTCGAGGGAGCGGCGGCCTTTCTTAACCAGAACTATCGTGGCTGGTCGATTGAGCGGATTCGTACCGAACTCGCTCGCCTCCAGGAGCAGGAACGCAGTGAATACGATCAGCTTATGCGTTCCATCGATGAGCTCTGCAGAAAGGGAGCTCTCGAACAAGAGAGTGTCGTGCAACCCATCTTTATTGTTGGCGTCGCCAATCTTGTTTCCGGTGAGGCCAACGGAGAACGGCTGCGCCAACTGCTGAGCGCGCTTGAAACCAAGCAGCGACTGATCGAACTGCTTGATGCGTATGTAGATGCCCGCCAGCAGGCAGTGCGCGTCGTGGTCGGTTTGGAGGAGACCATTCCAGAGATGCGCAACCTGGTGCTGATCGGTGCGTCGGCGCGATTGGGCCCGCAGAGCCTGGGGACGGTGGCGGTGATTGGTTCCACCCGCATCGCGTATCAGGATACGATCAACGCAGTGTCTTTTATTGCGCAGCTCTCGGACAGGATTCTACCGACCCAATAGAGAATTTCTTATGCAGGTGTAGCGTTGGCCCCGGTTGCTTTTTCCGGGCGAGGGCCTAGAGATCGCGCACTGGTTTGCAACGCAGAATCCCCCGAAGGCGTGTTGAGCACTCTGCATCGTTACACTCGATGCGGCATCAAGTTTATGTGAAAGGTTTTAATTTCCCTATGGTTAATGCGCGCAAAGGCAACGAGCCCGGCTATGAGAATGAGCCAGGAGCCGATACGGTTGTCGAACTCACTGAATCTGCAACAAACCCAGCCGAGGCCACACAGAGCAGCGGTGCGGAAAACTCGATTTTGCAAGGCGAACTCGATCGCCTGAAAGGTGAGCGCGACCAGCTCATCGACCGTTTGGCCCGGATGCAGGCTGAGTTCGAGAATGCCCGCAAGAGGGAAGCGCGCGAACGTTCAGATTTTCGTGATTTCGCCATCTCGGGGGCCGTTGAGCAATTTCTGCCGGTACTCGATAATTTCCACCTTGCGTTGGGTTCCGCCGGTTCCGTCGAACAGTTACGTACCGGTGTCGATCTCATTGTGAAACAGATGGAAGAGGTATTGCGTTCGTTGAACGTGCAGCCGGTTGAAGCGGTAGGTGTGCGCTTCGATCCCCGTGTGCATGAGGCGCTCGAGAGTGTCGAGCGCGATGACCTGCCCGATCACCAGGTCCTGGAAGAGGTTCGCCGCGGATACCGCATCCGCGACCGGCTGCTCCGTCCTGCTTTGGTCCGCATCGTAGACAATCCGCAACAGAAAGAAGTATGAGTCCTACATCCAACGTGACCAAAGTCGAATACTACGAATTTCTGGGCGTCTCCCGTGACTGCAACGATCAGGAGTTAAAGACCGCCTATCGCCGTCTGGCTATGCAGTATCACCCTGACCGCAATCCGGATAATCCGGGTGCGGAAGAAAAATTCAAGCAGGCCAGCGAAGCGTACCAGGTCCTCTCCGATCCGCAAAAGCGCGCGGCTTACGATCGCTACGGCCACGCCGGAGTCGGCGGCGGAGCGGGTGGGGCAGGCTTTGAAGGTTTTGCCAACGCCGATGTCGGTGACATCTTCGGCGATTTTTTCGGCGAGATGTTCAACATGGGCGGCAGCCGCCGCAACGGACGTGTGCAGCGAGGCCGCGACATTCGTTACGACCTGTCTCTTTCTTTTGAAGAGGCAGTGTTCGGCAAGCAAACCGAAATTCAATTTCGGCGCGCCGATGTTTGCGTCGATTGTCGTGGAAGCGGCGCACCTCCAGGCCGTGGTCCGGAAACCTGCAAGCAATGCGCCGGGCGCGGACAGGTTCGTTACCAGCAGGGCTTCTTCTCGATCGCTCGCACCTGCCCGATATGTAACGGCGCCGGTCAGATCATCACCGATCCTTGCCCTACATGCAATGGAGCGGGATTGACCGATCGTCGCCATACCGTCAGCGTGAACGTACCGGCCGGTGTGGAAGATGGAACGCGCATTCGCTACCAGGGCGAGGGCGATGCGGGGCGTGCTGGTGGACCCAAGGGTGATCTCTACGTCGTGCTGTCGGTAAAGGAGCACGAGTTCTTTGAACGCGAGGGCAATGATCTCCATTGCGTCGTCTTCGTATCGTTCCCGCAGGTCGCCCTGGGTGATGAAATTCAGGTGCCGACACTTGAAGGCGATACCGCGCTTCGCATTCACGAGGGCACGCAGTCAGGCAAGGAGTACCGTCTGCGAGGCAAGGGTGTACCCCACCTGAACGAGCATGGCCGCGGAGATCTGGTGGTGCAGATTGTCGTGCAAACGCCGAAGAAGTTTTCGAAGGCGCAACGCGACCTGCTCCGTCAACTTGGCGAGACCATGCAGATCGACAACAAGCCGACATCACGCAACCTCCTGGGCAAGATGAAGGATCTGTTCAGCTAAACCGGTGGTGCGCGGTCGCCGCCGGATTTGGATGGCAAAGGCAGGCAACCGCCTGCTTACTTCACTGAATTTCCTGTCGATCTCGGTGGCTTGGTAACGTATGCGCCTCTTTTCGCGAAGAAGGCGCATATGCATTTGCATCGAGCGCGGCCCGCAGGAAATCTGTTCCATCGCCCGGGCTTTCCCCTCCGGATTGTCATCTCCCTGGCCAAACGTTGCTTTCAAGAGTCAACTCTTGTCTTCGACGCGAACGCTGCTTTCCTAACCTGCATTTCTCACACGGTTGAGAACGATGGACAAACGCGGCTCGATGTCGCTTGGCCGGAAAGTGCAACAAAGCTGCGGGTGCCCCATCCTTCGTTCTTTTGCGAAGGGTGGGTTACCACGACAGTCTGCGTTGAGATTTGTGGCTTCCCACCCTTGCCGGAAAAGCACCGTCAAGGACCCCGGATTTCCCGCACGCTAAATTGGACACATCAGCGTGTGCGGCTTTCTTCAAAGGAAAGCCGCATGAAGTACATCTGGCTCACGAAACTCGACGGGAAATCCGGGGGGATGGGGTACCCGCAGGTTGGTTGTGCTGCAGGCGCCACCGCACAACACAGCCTCGCCGTTCGTCTCTTCCCTGTTGGTGAGAAGTGCAGGCGAAATGACAATTTGGTTTTGGGGGGAGCGGGAAGAGAATCCGCTCTTAGGAGTGAGTGACGTGTGCGCTTTCACCCTCTCCGAAACTTCCACGGACGGAATTTGCTCGCGAACCTACAGCAATTTCGCAATGGGTACAGACCGAAGCTACCGGCCTCTACGTGGTTTTCTCTCAAAGAAAACCACACCTCGCTGCTCTCACCAGGGCACAGTCATTGCGAAAATGCTTTAGCCAAGCATCGCAGCGATCACCGCCATCGCGGTGATCCCCGCCGTTTCTGCGCGCAGAATTCTCGGACCTAAACTTACCGGTCGCCAACCGTCTGAGGCGAACAGAGATTCTTCCTCTGCAGTCCAGCCGCCTTCCGGCCCTACGGCACAATGAACGACCGGCCTTTCCACGGTTTCCTGTTGCAGTGCCGCCTGCATAGCTCCATACAAGGTGGTGGAGCGTTCCTGTTCCGCCAGCAGTAAACTCAATCCCGGTGAGGGCGGCCGCAAGCGAACGGCCGCCTTCAGCGGGATCACATCTTCCACCACAGGCACATCTGATCGGCGCGACTGCTTCGCCGCCTCACGCGCCACCCTGCGCCAGCGCTCCACGCGGGCTGCCGCCGCTTGCACTAAATGCTTCTCGCTTCGCCGCGCAGCCATGGGAATAAATCTCTCCGCACCCAACTCCGTGGCTTTCTCGATCATCCATTCCATCCGGTCGAACTTGAAGATCGAGAGCAACAGGGTCACGGGGAGCGCCCGCTCTGCCTCAACTTCGGACAGCAGTGTGAAACGAACCGAATCGCCGCTGATGCCGGAAATCACGGCGCGCCAGACTTGATCGCCGGCCACCATGTCGCACTCCATGCCGGTTTGCGCGCGCAAAACACGAATCAGATGAGTTGCCTGCTCCCCTTTGAGCGAGGCGCTCGTCCCATCCCAGTCATCGGCAATCCACCGTCTTCGCGTCATGGCTGTACCTCTCCTCTAATGTGTGATGGCAAACTACCACTTTGGTAAGCATAAGCGCGCCAAGGTCTTCAGCACGTCGCGTTTTTCGGCCGCTGCCTGCACGCTCGGAGATATGTGATCTTCCTCGTCCGCACCCAGAGCGATGTGCGCGCGGGAGAAAGCAAAGTACAAAGAGTGATCGGCGGAATCTTCCCTGGGAGCGCGCGATGGGGGGACACCGGAAAGCCGGGAAGCGCCCCATCACCTTTATGCCGTTGCGCTCATCCATAGCACCCATCGTGTGCAGAGCCGCATAAACAAAGGCGCAGACGCGATACGCAAAAACACTTCGGGGGACGCTTTTGGCGTCCCCCGTATGTGTTGCCTGTTACGTTGCCTGCTTACTTCTTTTTTGCAGTTTTCTTGGCTGCCTTCTTCGCTGGCTTCTTTGCTGCTGCTTTCTTGGTTGCCATTGTGTCTATTCTCCCTTTGTCGAGTCGACATCGAACCTGCAAGAGATACTTTGCAGTTAACGAATGTATAGAATCCAGGAAAAATAGTGTCAAGAAAAAAATCACAAATTGTAAAAATCAATTTGCTGTTCGGAATCGCTAAAGCCAACGTCAAATTCCAAACGCACTCACTTTCCTGCGACGTGGACGCCATAATGTCGCAGCAACACCAGAGCGAGACCGCTGATCGAATCGTGCCAGGCGTGCGCAATCATTCCTGTCCGCAAGCCTCGCCGAAAAAGTGCGAGTGCGCCAAACATCGCGCCATACGCGGCGATGAGCATCACTCCAGCGACGCCTTCATATCCATGCGCGCAGCCAAACACCAGCGCGGAAAGTACGACGCCCGTCCAGACGCTTCGCCCGATGCGAGCGAACTGCTGTTGGAAGTAACCACGGAAAACCAGTTCTTCGCAGATTCCGGCGGAGAGGCTCAGCACCAGAAAGAGCAACATCTCAGCGCCCGTTACCGGCGCGAGCTTCTGGGTCACGTCCCCGATTTTTTGTGGATCGATGTGCGATCCAGAGACTCGCATCAGCACATTGCCCAGAATGGCGAGTACACATATCGCAGCCAGCCAATAGCCCAGCGCCACCCCGAGATCCGTCAGCCAGGCGCGCCCCCCTGGCCTTCGCTCACCCAGCAATTGGCGTAACGGAACGCCACGCATGTGTATGCCCCACACTGCCAGCGCCGCCAGAATCCATTCATACGCGATGGTGAGAATGTAGTTCGCTGTCAGATCGAGGGGCTGATTCCCTAGACGGTTCAAGTGCCTTACACCCGCCAAAGAGAGACCGAGGATCAGCAGCACCATCAGCGCTGTGTGCCACCATGGAGCCAGTAGACCAGCTTTCTGCTGGGTTCGATCCGTTGCCGGTTGCGGCGGTTCGGTTGTCGTCATGCTCGCGAATCCTCTTCTCCCGCGCGTTCCTTGCCGGCACTGCATCGCTTGCATTGCCCGCGCGGGGTTGCCCTTGCTATTGTGAACCGTTACCTGGCATCTAAAGAAGTGAGGCCACTTCAATGGAAGACGCAGTCATTGTCGCCGGAGTACGGACGCCGGTCGGAAAGTTTCAGGGTACGCTCTCCGGTTTTTCTGCAGTGCAGCTTGGTTCGCTCGTCGTTCGCGAAGCTTTGAACCGTGCGCATTTGGGTCCCGAGCAAATTGACGAATGTATTATGGGCAACGTTGTCTCGGCAGGCCTGGGACAAAACCCCGCGCGCCAGGCCGCCATTTATGGCGGACTTTCTCCTGCGGTCAGCGCATTTACCGTGAACAAGGTGTGCGGTTCGGGATTGAAAGCGGTTGGTCTCGCCGTGCAGGCGATCCAGACAGGCAACGCGGAGATCGTCATCGCCGGAGGCATGGAATCGATGACCAATGCTCCCTATCTTCTTCCGCAGGGCCGCAGCGGCTTTCGCATGGGGAATGCGACGGTGGTCGATTCCATGGTGCATGACGGCCTCTGGGAGATCTTCAACGACTACCACATGGGTGTTACCGGCGAAAATGTGGCAGAGAAGCACGGGATCTCACGCGAAGAGCAAGATGAGTACGCGCTCAACTCGCACCGCAAAGCCGCGGCCGCCTGGCGAGAAGGCTACCTGCAGTCACAGATTTTACCTATCGAAATCCCGGCGAAAAAGAACGGCCAGCCCTCGACCGTCTTCGATCAGGATGAATCGGTGCGCGAGGATGCGACCATCGAAGCGCTCCGCGCCTTGAAGCCGGCGTTCAAGAAAGATGGAACCGTGACTGCCGGCAACGCGCCGGGGGTCAACGACGGCGCCGCCGCCGTGGTGGTGATGTCTGCTGTCAAAGCGGAGGAACTCGGGTTGACGCCGATCGTTCATATTCGTGCCCAGGCCACGAGTGGCATCGATCCCAAGTGGGTGATGCTCGCTCCGGTTCTGGGAATCCAGCGCGTTCTGGCAAAGGCGGGCTGGTCAAAGGATGAAGTCGACCTATACGAATTGAATGAAGCATTCTCTGCGCAGGCCATCGGCGTGATGAGGGAAGTGGGTCTCGACCGTGCACGGGTGAATGTAAATGGTGGCGCGGTCGCGATCGGTCATCCGATCGGAGCGAGCGGCGCGCGCGTTCTGGTCGCGCTTATGTATGAGATGGTACGCCGCGACGTTCATCGCGGTGTCGCCGCCCTCTGTCTCGGCGGAGGAAACTCTGTCGCTATGGCGGTTGAACGATAGAGAACTTGGATGAGAGCGGGGGAATGAGAACCGCAGATCTCTCCACTTCGGTCCCACGGCATGCCGGGGCAGGCGAGATGACAATTCGGTTTGGAGGCCGGGTTTTGTTTTCACGCGGACTTGAATGCTCGCTGCGGCGAGGCAGCTCGCTGCGGCGAGGTAGCCCGTACCCTTCAGGGAATTGAGTTTTTTTCGGCCTGTGTCGCGCAGTGTCCTCTCTCTGTTGGAGCAATGACCATCTCTGACGGCGCGAGGAAGCATGAACGAAAATTCAGAAAGCCGCACGCTGCTATACTCGCCCAACTGAATCCTCCTGGAGCCACTTCATGCTTTTCAAAGCACTCAGTGCTGCTGTCTACGGCATTGACGCTCACATTATCGATGTGGAAGTCGACTTCTCCGGCATCAGGATGGAGCAGGATCACTTTCATACCGTGGGCTTACCGGACGCCGCCGTGCGTGAAAGCCGCGACCGGGTTCGTGCGGCTATCAAGAATTCCGGCTTTGATATTCCGCCGACGCAAATCACCATCAATCTCGCTCCGGCTGATCTCAAGAAAGAAGGCTCGGGCTTCGATCTCCCGATGGCCATCGGCATTCTCGGCGCTTATGGCGCGCTGCAATTAAGAGATCTGGGACAGTTTCTGTTGGTCGGCGAGCTGGGACTGGATGGAGCCCTTCGCGGAGTTCCCGGCGTGCTACCCATTGCAGTGGCAGCGCGGCAGCGCGGCATCGCCAACCTCATCGTGCCCGAGCGTAACGCGGCCGAGGCGGCAGTGGTCGAAGGGGTGAACGTTTATCCGGTACGCAGCCTCATGCAGGTACGAGAGTTACTGAATCAAGCTGCGAACGGTGGCATTCACGCCCAGCCTTTTCAGGCGAATTCCAGGCATCTGCTGGATGAGCATCGTCACTTCGCGTTGGACTACAAAGATGTGCGCGGGCAGCAGACAGCCAAGCGCGCGCTCGAAGTAGCTGCCGCCGGGGGCCACAACATCCTGATGATTGGTCCTCCCGGCTCAGGCAAGACCATGCTGGCCAAGAGGCTGCCATCGATCCTCGCGCCTCTTCGCCTGGAAGAGGCGCTGGAAACAACCAAGATTCACTCCGTCGCCGGCGTGCTCGATGCGGACGCCGGTCTGGTCACGCAGCGTCCCTTTCGCTCGCCGCACCACTCCATATCCGACGCCGGCCTGATCGGCGGTGGAAGTATTCCGCGCCCCGGCGAAGTATCGATGGCGCACAATGGCGTGTTGTTTCTCGATGAACTCCCGGAGTTTCCCCGCAGCGTGCTCGAGGTGATGCGCCAGCCGCTCGAAGATGGCACGGTGACCATCGCTCGTGCGTCGATGTCTCTCAGCTTCCCGGCCCGCTTCATGCTGGCGGCGGCGATGAATCCATGCCCGTGCGGTTATTTCAACGACAAGTCGCGCGAGTGCTCTTGTACCCCGCCCATGATGCAGAGATACATTTCGAAGATCTCTGGCCCACTGCTCGATCGTATCGATATCCATATCGAGGTCCCCGCAGTGCAATACCGCGAGCTTCGCGCTCCGGCGGCCAACGAAGGCTCAACGGAAATTCGCGCAAGGGTGCTCGCCGCGAGGGAACGCCAGCACCAGAGGTTCACGGCCGAGCGCATCTATATCAATGCGCAGATGCAGACGCGGCAGATCCGTACCCACTGCGAACTCTCGGCAGAAGCGGAACGCCTTCTCGAACGCGCCATGCAGCAGCAGGGGTTGAGTGCGCGCGCGCACGATCGCATCCTCAAAGTCGCCCGCACCATCGCCGACCTCGATGGACAGGCTGACATCACCGTAGGACATATCGCCGAGGCGATCCAATACCGCACGCTCGACCGCAGCTACTGGAGCTAGAGCATTTTCACTTCTACTCTGCTCGCGAGAATGCGGCGAAGTGCGGCTTTTCTTGATGAAAAGCCGCGTTAGGTAGGGTCGCTCTGTATGCACCAGAAGTGAAAATGCTGTAGGAGCCAGACCAGCAAGAGACCTGCGAAGAGACCTGCAGTCGATTCAAAATCGATCCGAAATCGGTCCGCGTAGAATCAGCAGCGGGGTTCATGCGACAGGTGCACCCCCGTGAAATGCGAGGAGATGCAGATGGTCGAGATCAGCCGGCGGTCATGGCTGCAGGGTGCGGTGGCCTCCCTGGCGCTTACTTCCAAGGTTTGGGCAGCGGATGCGTTGGGTGGAGCAACCACGGTCGAGTTGCCGCGAGCGAGACCGGCGGCAGCGGCACGGCATTTCTCCAGCGAAGCGGTCGAGACGAACATCCGGGAAGTTCAAAGAAAGATTCCCGATCCAGCCCTCGCGACACTCTTCGAAAACTGCTTTCCTAATACCCTGGACACGACCGTTTGGCCCGGCACCTATGGCGGGAAGCCAGACACCTACGTGGTTACAGGTGACATCGACGCCATGTGGCTGCGCGATTCTTCGGCACAGGTATGGCCCTACCTGCCTCTGGCAAAACAGGACAGAAAACTGCGCGAACTTCTGGAAGGGGTTATTCGCCGTCAGGCCCGCATGATCCTGATCGACGCGTATGCAAACGCCTTCATGCGGGACGCTTCTGCAGCCCCGCTGAGTTGGGCAGTGAAAGATAAGACACAGCATTACCCAGGAGTGGGTGAACGGAAATGGGAGGTAGATTCGCTTTGCTACCCCATTCGGCTGGCCTACGGATATTGGCAGCAGACTGGCGACACCGGACCGTTCGACGCACAATGGAAAGAGGCGGCCTGGACGATCGTGCGGACATTTCGCGCGCAACAACGCAAACAGGGCCACGGGCCCTATTCATTCCAGCGCGAAGCGGAGAGCTCAACCGACACACTCCCGCTGGGGGGATTCGGGAACCCGGCACTGCCAGTGGGCATGATCTTTTCCATGTTCCGTCCTTCGGACGATGCTTGCATCTATCCGTTGTTTGTTCCCGCGAATCTCTTCGCCGTCGTCAGTCTTCGCCAGCTAGCCACGTTGGCCATGCGCGTGTTTAACGATGCGAAGCTCGCGGAAGACGCTGAGGCGCTCGCCAGGGAAGTAGAGACTGCTCTCCAGAAGTACGGCAGGACACAGCACCCGCGCTTCGGAGAGATTTGGGCGTACGAGGTGGATGGATATGGAAACATCCTGATGATGGATGATGCCAATGCTCCAGGATTGCTCAGCCTGCCTTATCTCGGCTGTGGCCGGATGGATGATCCTCTTTATCAGCGCACCCGTCAGTTCGCACAGAGTGATGCCAACCCCTACTTCTTCCGTGGCAAAGCGGCTGAAGGCGTGGGCGGTCCGCATGAAGGGCTGGACATGATCTGGCCCATGTCGATCATCATGCGCGCACTTAGTTCGACCGATGACGCAGAAATCCGGCAGTGTCTTCGCTGGCTGCGTAATACGACTGCCCATACCGGCTTCATGCACGAGACATTTCAAAAAGATGATCCCAGCGTGTTTACCCGGCCGTGGTTCGCCTGGGCAAACACGCTTTTTGGAGAACTGATCGTGAAGCTCGCATCCGAACGCCCTCAGGTGTTTGTGGGGGATGCCGCTTACTGGGGATAGAGCAGAACCTGCAACACTGTATCCGGCGAAATCCTCGCCAGACTGGATTTTTCACTAAGAAAAGTCCAACTTCGTGAATGTTGTTCGGGTATATCTATGCGGGTTCTGCTTTAAGAGGTAGGCTTTAAGGCATTTTCTTGTGGCAACCCACCCTTCGCAAAAAAAACGAAGGATGGGGCACCCGCAGGTTTGTTGCACTTCCTAGCCAAGCGATATCCAGCCGCGTTTTTTATCGTTCTCAACCGCGTGGGAAATGCGGGCTACAGCATTTCCGCAATTGGTGTAGGCCGGCCTCGCCGCAGCGAGCTTAGCCACCAGGTCTGTACGTGGTTTTCTTTCAAGGAAAACCACACCTCGCTGCTCTTATCGGGCCACAGTAATCGCGAAAATGCCTTAAGCGTGCGACGATGCGGCTTCTGCTCGTTGGCGCAAAGCATGCGCAACGACACGCAACATCTCTTCTTCCGGAGCTCGCTTGCCCGTCCATATCTCGAACTGCCGTGCGCCCTGCTGCACGAACATTTCCACGCCGGTCACGACCGCTATGCCCTTCTGGCGAGCCATGCGCAGCAACGGAGTCTCCACTGGGTTATAAACCAGGTCGAACACCAGCCTTGCATTGAGCTCTTTGGGTTCCAGAATCTGCTGCTCTTTCATGCCATGCATGCCGACAGCGGTTGCGTTGACGATGACATCGAAGCTGGTCTTGGCCACCAGCTCACGGCGAATGGTTTTCGCCTTGGCTTCGCGCGCCAGCTTCTGAGCAGTCTGTGGCGTTCGGTTGAGAATAAGGACCTCGGCCCCCCTGTTCACCAGCCCGAACACCGCTGCCCGAGCCGCACCGCCGGCGCCAAGCACCAGAACCTTCGCCCCGGCCAGGGAAAGCCGCTTTTCGAGCGGACGCACGATTCCCCCCACGTCGGTATTGAAACCGTAAAGCTTGCCGTCATGTGCTCGAACGATGGTGTTGCACGCACCGATCTGAGAAGAGACAGCGTCCATATTCTCCAGATGCTTAAGCACCTCCTGCTTGAGGGGCATCGTCACACTCAAGCCCGAAAGCGGCACATCACGGACCAGCGTAAGCAGGTCGCTGAGCTTGGTGGTCTGCAATGGCAGATAGACAGCATTCACTGTTTCGCGATGGAACGCGGTGTTCAACATGAGAGGGGAAAGGGAATGCTTGATCGGGTTACCCGCGACCCCATACACTCGCGTCGCCGCATCGATCCGGCCGATTCGGTAACTGTCAGTGAGCGTGCGTGCGGTGATCTGGCCAGGAGCAGTCTCTTCACCCTGCGTGGCGGCGGCAAAGGTAAAAACGCTGCCGGCGCGGATCGACAAAACCCGGCTGATCATTCCCTGGTCGCCCATGCAGAGGCCGATCATGTTGGCTATATCCCCAGTGCGTTCGAGAAACTGCATCATCGCCACGTTGTCAGAGAGCGACTGGGCGGTGGATACGATCTTGATGAACTCCGGCTCAAAGGGGCGAATTCGTTCGAAGATGCGGTCAAGATCCCTAGTCGCCTCAAAATCGTGCCAGGAAAGAATCAAAGCGCCCTTGGAGCGCAGTTTTTCGAGGCCGGCCGTCTTGAGCGTCTCTGCGGTTTGCAGCTCCACGTCCACCAGGTGGAAACCCGAATCAAGTGCTTTTTGCAGCACTTCCACTTCTGCCGCGACCGCGCCCTTGAACTTTCCGCCGTTGGCCGCGCGGCGGCAGGTGGCGATGGCGGTGACTACCGTATTCTCCGAAAAGAATTGCTTTAGCTTGGGCAGAGCGGTAAGCGGCTTGTCCAGATAATCCAGCCGGAATTCCAGAAACTGGCTGTCACGGATGGCCTCAGTGGCGCGGTCGACCATTTCCGCGGCCGAAGATCCAATGATGGCCACGCAAACCTTGCCCATACGTGAGCGTAAGTATTGTTGCGACAAGGATGGAGCGGCAGCGTTCATGGTGACGATCTGGGCATCTTACCGGCGACATCGCCCGGATGCAATCTCCGTATTCTATGCCTGAAATCCATTTTTCATGCTGCGGTACCCTTAAGAGAGACGAAGGAGCGCTAGTGAATCGATCGGCAGAGCAGACAATCCGCCCGCATCCCTGGGCGAACCATACCACCGGCGGTGCGGAAGAGAAGGGGCACATCGACGCTCCCGGACTGGAAACATGGGCTCGGGAGCGACTGGCCCGGCAGCAAGAACAGATCGATCGTCTATTGTCGGTGAGCGGTCCCCGAACCCTTGAAAATACCCTCCGCCCGTATGACGATGCCGTGGCTACCCTGAGCGTGGCCGGCTCGCTGGCTTCGCTGCTCGATAGCGTGTACCCCGATAAAGCGGTTCGCGACAAAGCGCGGGAGTTGACCCAGGCGGTAGCCGAAGTGGCGACCGCCCTGTCGCTCGACCAGGGGGTCTACCGCGCCCTGGCGGCCATCGACCTGTCTTCGGCAGATCCAGCCACTGCACACTATGTGAGTCAGACATTGCTCAACTACCGCCTGGCCGGAGTGGACAAAGACGAGGCCACGCGTGCCCGCGTGCGCGAGCTTTCAGACAAGGCTACCGAGCTGTCACTGCTGTTTTCAAAAAACGTACAAGAGGGTGCAAACCAGGTCGAAGTGCGTGATGCTACCGAACTCGAAGGGCTGCCGGAGGACTATCTTCGCAACCACCCGCCGAATGCCGAGGGTGTCGTCCTTCTCACCACCGACTATCCGGATATGCAGCCGGTGATGACCTTTGCCCGTAGCGAAGACCTTCGCCTGCGCATGTTCCGCGCCTACAACACCCGGGCTTACCCGGCCAATCGGCCTCTGTTGCTCGAGTTGCTCGCGGTTCGCCAGCAAATTGCTTCGCTTCTCGGCTTCGCATCGTGGGCCGATCTGGCTACTGCCAACCAGATGATGGGGTCGGCGGCCAACCTGAGAAAGTTCATTGGCGAGCTGGAGCAGGCTTCCCGCTCCGGGGCTGAACAGGAATATGCCATGGTGCTCGCCTTTGCCCGCAGGCAACAGCCCGGGCTGACAGCGCTCAGGAGCAGTGACCGCGGCTATTGGTACGAGCAATACCGCCGCGAAGCGTTCGCCTTCGATTCTCAGTCGGTACGCCCCTACTTTCCCTACCATTCCGTGGAGAAGGGAATCCTTGAGACGGCGGCCCGGTTGTTTCACGTCACTTTCGAGCGCAATCATCAGGCAGCCGTGTGGCACCCGCAGGTCACGGCCTGGGATGTCTACGACCATGGCACGCTATGCGGCCACTTCTACCTCGACATGCACCCTCGCGAAGGCAAGGACAAATGGTTCAGCGCGGCGCCCCTGATTCCAGGCATCGCCGGTCGCCAGCTACCCGAGGCCGCTCTGATCTGTAACTTCCCTGGGGGAAAGTCGGACGATTCAAAAGCTGACGACCCAAAATTCGAAGACCCGGGCCTGATGCAGTACAGCGACGTTGTGACGTTCTTTCATGAGTTTGGGCACCTGATGCACGCCATTCTTGGTGGCCGGCAGGCGTGGGCTGGCGTGAGTGGCATCGCTACCGAAGGTGATTTTGTTGAGGTGCCGTCGCAGATGCTGGAAGAGTTCTTCCACGATGCGAAGCTTCTGGCGTCGTTTGCCCGGCATTATCAGACGGGTGAGCCGATTCCAGAAGCGATGGTCGAGCGCATGAATCGTGCCAGTGCCTTCGGCAGGGCAGACGGCGTGCGCACCCAGCTCTTCTACACCGGCTATTCGCTCGACGTACACAGCCTGCCGGCGGAGACCCTTGACCCGGACGCGCTGCTAGAGGAAGGCTACAAGCGCATGATGCCCTATGAGTGGGTCGAAGGAAATCGCATGTACGCGAGCTTCACCCACCTGATTGGCTACACATCGAACTACTACACTTACATGTTCGACAAGGTGATTGCTCTCGACTTCTTTCGCCAGTTCGACTCCGCAAATCTGCTGGAGGGGCCGGCGGCCATGCGTTATCGAACCGCCATTCTCGAACCAGGCGGATCGAAGCCGGGGACAAAGCTGATCGAGGATTTCCTCGGACGCGAACAAAGTATGGATGCCTTTGCTGCGTGGATCGGGGAAGAATTCACCAGCCGTTAGAGCGTTTTCCCCCACTTAAGCCAAAAGCGGCTTGAATGGGCCACCCGGGCATTGGCGGAATCACACGCGGCTTCAAGCTGTGCGCTTCGTGCAGAGACAATATAGTTAAACCGCTTTAGTCCGCAGCAAGGAAGGGAAGCAAATGGCCTCGGTCATTCTCCGTAAAGCATGGCAAGGGAAGTGGGCCCTGGTGACCGGAGCTAGTGCGGGCATCGGCGAAGCATTCGCGGTCGAATTGGCCGAGGCCGGGGTAAACCTGGTCCTTACCGCCCGCCGGCAAGACCGGCTCGAACGGCTGGCCGAGCGTATTCGCGCTGAATACGGGATTCAGACGCAGGTCGTTGTCGCTGACCTCACCTTGCCCGAGGGGCCCCAACAAATTTTCGATGCCACCGAGGGCGCCGGACTGACCGTGGAACTACTGGTCAACAATGCCGGCTTTGGCGAGTATGGCGAGTTTGTGCGCTGTGCCCTCGCCGCGCAGGTGGATATGGTGCAGGTGAACTGTGGGGCGGTCGTTCATCTTACCCGGTTATTTCTTCCCAGGATGGTCGAGCGGCGCCGGGGCGACGTTCTGATCGTGGCGTCGACTGCAAGTTTCCAGGCGGTTCCCTACCTGGCAACCTACGCGGCAACCAAGGCTTTTGATCGCATGTTTGCTGAAGCCCTGGCTCAGGAAGTAAAGCGCTACGGAGTGCGCGTCAGTGCTCTCTGTCCGGGACCTACGCAATCCGAATTTGGCCAGGTCGCCGGCGTGGATTTTGGGGATAAGAGACCCTTGCAGTCCGCCGTCGACGTCGCAAGGCTTGGCTTGGAGGCGCTGGTAGAGGGCAAGCCGTCTCTTATTCCGTACCTGGCCGGCCGCCTCCAGGTATTTGCGCAACGATTTGTTCCTCGACGGATGGTCACCGCGGCCGTGGAAAAAATGTTCCGTCCGCCGAGTCTTCGCTAAGCCCGGCTAAGCCTCGTTATCTTGGTAACAGCAAAAAAAATATTTTGAGCGGCAACTCTGTTCAGATATCAGCCATCTGAGTCAGGTAACCAAAGAGGCTACTTCATAATCATCCTACCTCGACATTTGTTTCCTCAACCGTAAGCTCTGCCTCGGCGAGCCCTCCTCTACGCGTCCCTGAAATTTCCTCTCCAATAAGCCTCTCGATAAGGTCCGCCGGAAGGCGGACCTGTGTCTCGAACCCATGGCCCAGGTTAGAGCATTTTCACTTCTACTCTGCACAGGAGGGTGCGGCGAAGTGTGGCTTTCCTTGAGGAAAAGCCGCCATGGGAGTCGTTGCTCTGTAAGCACCAGAAGTGAAAAGGGCTGTAGCGGCGCCCCGGCAACCGCGTAAGATGAACGGTGCATGCCCCGCCCGCGAAACGCCCCGGCCACCCAATCTGAAGCGCCGCAGATCGTCCGCGTGCCGGGCTGGTCAGACGGTTCCAAGCCCCGGCTGTCTTGGTTGATCCACGGATTCAGTACCCGGATGGGCGGAAAAACAAGGGTGTACCGGCCTGAAGCGAAGCAAGCTTCCGATTTGAATTTGGGTTTCACTGATTCCGATGACCGGGCCATCGTGACCGCAAATCGGAAGCTGTTCTTGAAGATAGCGTCCGAAGACAAAGAAATCCTCGGTATGGTCACCTTGCGGCAGATCCATTCTTCCCTGGTTCGGCGAGTGACCTCAGGGGATGTGCGTAGGAAAGACGCGCCGGCGGTGCTGAAGGGGGACGGCCTGATGACCGACGAGCCTGGAGTGATTCTCGGAATCCAGACGGCAGATTGTATTCCCGTGCTTGTCGCGGATCGTAGAAAGCGCGCCGTGGCAGCCTTCCACGCCGGGTGGCGCGGCACCTTGGCCCGCATCGTGGAAACGGGAATCGGACGGATGCGCGTTGAGTTCGGCTCGAAACCGGAGGATCTGATCGCTGCTATCGGGCCGGCTATCGGGCACTGCTGCTATTCCGTGGGAGAAGAGGTGCAGGAGGGCTTTGCCTCGCAGTTTACTTATGCCTCAGCACTTTTTCGCGAGGTCTATGAGTCTGAGCCTGTCAGAGAGAAGTATCCGATGCTGTTTCTCACCGCCCGTGCCCCCGGGCATAGCGAGATCGGACCACGCGTGCATCTGGATTTAGCGGAAGCGAATCGCCGCCAGCTACTGGCAGCAGGACTGAAGAACAGCGCGATCTCCATGACCGGTCACTGCACCGGCTGCCATACGGATCGCTTTTTTTCTCACCGGATGGAACGCGGTTTTACCGGCCGTATGATGAGCGTGATCGGCGTCGCCGGCCGTCCAGTTTAAGCCAGCCTTAGAGCATTTTCACTTCTACTCTGCACAGGAGGGTGCGGCGAAGTGCGGCTTTTCTTCCACCCCAGCAAGCAAGCTTGCCGGGGACCCCGGATCTTGAGGAAAAGCCGCCATGCGAGTCGTTGCTCTGTAAACACCAGAAGTGAAAATGCTGTAGGCGATCAGTCTGCGGAGTGGCCTTCGCCGCTTCCGGCATCCGGTTCCGTGCCTCCGGCCTTGGGGTTAACCAGATCGCGCAGTTCCTTGCTGGGCTTAAAGTAGGGCACTCGTTTGGCTGGCACCTCTACCTTTGCTCCCGTTTTGGGGTTGCGCCCGGTCCGCGGCTTGCGCTGTCGAATGCGAAAGCTGCCAAAGCCACGAATCTCGATCTTGTCTCCGGTATGCAAAGCGTGAATGACGGAATCGAAGATGGTATCCACGATCATTTCCCCATCCCGGCGCGTCAGGTCGCCTAGCTGGGTCACTTCCTCGACGAGGTCTGCTTTGGTCATGGTCTATCTTCTCCGAATGTAGGGTAACCCGTGTCAGCTATAGTAGATGCAGCAATTCGATGTTACATCGAAAGAATAGCAACTATATGATTTCCCTGTGCATCGGATGTCCCTGATAACCAACTGGTTTCTTTTTGAGTCCAACTAGGGTTGCCTTAAAGCCGGGCGGCCGAGCTTCCAAAATCAGCCGTGCTGCGCCACGGTTTGCAGCAGAGTAGCGTAGAATCGACCACGTATCAAATGGAAGCGCGTGTGGAACGTCCCCTGATCAGTATCGTGATCCCGGCTTATAACGAAGGCGCCCGTATAGGGAAGGCTCTCGAAGAAGTCCTGCGCGTGGTCCATGAGCGCGCCTGGCACGCCGAAATACTGGTCGTCAACGACGGCTCTACCGACAACACGGCCGCGCTTGTCGAGACATTCGCCCAGCAAAATCCTGAAGTACGCCTGCTGAATAGGCCACAAAATCGAGGCAAGGGCTTCTCCGTGCGTCAGGGAGTTCTGCACGCCGTGGGTGAAACGGTAATGTTCACCGATGCCGATCTCTCCGCCCCCATGGAAGAAGCCGAGCGCTTGTTCCAGGCGCTGCGCGATGGAGCGGATATTGCCATTGGCTCACGCTGGCTCGAGCGCAATCGCCAGACCTTGAAACAGCCCTTTTACCGTCAGTTTTTTGGCCGCTGCTTTAACGCCATCACCCGCCTGGTCATGGGGTTGCCTTTTGCCGATACGCAGTGCGGGTTCAAGGCATTCCGCCGCCCGGTCGCGCAGACCATTTTTCAGTTACAGAGGATCGAGCGCTGGGGTTTCGATCCCGAATTGCTCTTTATCGCATTGAAGCGTGGCTACACGATTCGGGAAGTGCCTGTTACCTGGGGTCACGATGAGCGTTCGCGGCTTAGCTACTTAAAAGACGGAATCAAGATGCTGGAAGAGATTGCCTACATCCGCTGGGAAGCTTTCGCCGGCGCATACGACCGAAAGGTCGTCGAGTTCACACCCGAGTGGCCAGTCGCTAAAGGCTAGACGAGAACCAGCAGTTTCCATGGCCATCCTGCGCCCGGCCCTGATCGCGCTTTCCAGCAACGCATCCTTGCGCAGATTTGCGGAGCATTCCCGTCTCGGCGGAAGGGTTTCTGCCCGCTTCGTTGCCGGTACCAGCATCGAGCAGGTCCTTGCTGTAGCCGAGGCGGTGAACCGCCAGGGAATCTCCGCCACCCTCGACAGTCTGGGAGAGAATGTTCATTCTCCCCACGAAGCGCAGCATGCCGCCGATATCTACCACCGCCTGCTCGATGCCATCGAACAACGCCAACTCGATGCCAATGTAAGTGTGAAACTCACGCAGATGGGCATGGATCTTGACCCGGATCTGGCGGCTTCCATCGTCTCCGGCATGGTGGAACATGCGGCGGCTGCCAATGGGTTTGTGCGCGTCGACATGGAGGGCTCGGCCTACACCCAGGCCACCGTCGACCTGGTTTGCCGTTTGCACGCGAGTGAGCAGAATCGCGGCCGCGTTGGAGTGGTCATCCAGGCCTATCTCCGCAGGAGTGCAGCGGACATCGAGCGGCTCGTGGCCGAGGGCATCCGCGTTCGGTTGTGCAAGGGCGCATACCGGGAGCCGGCAAACCTCGCCTTTGCCGGCAAGGCCGATGTCGACGCCAACTTTGTAAAGCTCATGCAGATGCTTCTGTCCAGCGGGATTTATCACGGCATTGCGACGCACGATGAGAAAATGATTGAGGCTACCTGCCGCTTCGCCAAAGAGCGTGATATCGATCCAGCCCGGTTCGAGTTTCAGATGCTCTATGGCGTGCGGCGAGATCTGCAGAAGTCGCTGAGAGCAGAGGGCTATGGTGTGCGCGTGTATATTCCGTTCGGCGCCGATTGGTATCCCTACTTGATGCGGCGGTTGGCGGAGCGTCCGGCCAACCTGCTGCTCATCGCACGCCAATTTTTTCCGTAACTCAAGGAAATCAATATGAAAGCCAAGAACGCCCTCAAGCAAGCCGAACTCATTGTCAGGTTGTACGAAATTCGCCGGGAAACAGCCCTGCGCGCGTCGCGCGATTATGTTGGGGGTGAATTCAAACCGAAGTCGGTGGAAGACTTTGTCAGCCTGGTCAAGGATGGCGGTAAGCCCAGCGGACATATCCTCGCAGTTTATGGCTATTGGGACATGGTGGCCGCGTTTGTCGTTCATGGCGCGCTCGACGAGGCGCTGATCCTTGATACCTGCCAGGAAATGTACTTTCAGTTTGAGAAAATTCAGCCATTTCTTGACGGGTTTCGCGAGCAGATGAATCTGCCCGAATTTCTCAAGAGCATCGAGGCAGTGGTGAAAGCCTCGCAGGAGCGACGCAAGGCCGTGCCCGCCAAAGTAAAAGCTGCCAAGCCCGTTAAGCCTCGCCAGAAGACCGCAGAAGCAGAGATTCCGGCCGAAACCGCCTTGGGAAGCGAGTAGAGAGCTAGCCTTCGCTCACCTTGCGCCGGGATTCGATTTCTTCCATCAATTCGGCGACCTGCGTCTTGCGTTCGTCTCCCAGCGCACGTAGCCCCTCGATCACCCCGCTCCGATCTTCCGCTGAACGGTTCTGATTGAACTTCTGTTTGCCTTCCAGCCGCAGGATACGAAATTCGAAGCCGACAATCGCCCGAAGCTGTGCGTCGACGTAGACCGCAGGGGCATCGGTCACTTGCCAGGGAGCAGGGAACGAGGCCTCGTGCCGCGTGGTCAGCTCAGTAACTACTTGCCTCAGCCGTTCCGGATCTTCAAAGAAGGTGATGCGGCCATAGGCATGAATGGCCGCGTAGTTCCAGGTCGGCACAACTCTGCCTGTCTCCTGCTTCGCGGGATACCAGGAAGGGGACACGTAAGCGTCAACACCCAGGAAAATGATGAGCGCCTCGGCATCAGGATCAGTCTCCTTCCACTGCGGGTTGGCGCGCGAAACGTGCCCCGTCAGGGTGCCGTACGGGCGGCTGCCTTCGTCCAGCAGGAGGGGCAGGTGAGTTGCTACAAGACCGCCTTTTGTCGTCGTGACCAGCGTCGCCAGATCGCTCTGTTTCATGGCCGCATGCAGCAGAGGGAGGTCGGTTACCTCAAAGGATTTCGGCGTATACATGGGCTTCCCCTCTTCCCCTGTCTTATACCATTTAGACTTCGAGTGGGGGCGTCATGTCTACTCCAACGATCAGAAAGCACGCGGGTTCGCCAGCGGCGGGGAATCAGCCTCCCGTCCCCGAGCCATCCTTCGCTGAGCGTGCACGCACGCTGCTGCACCTCGGCCGCGTCGGCAGCCTCTCCACCCTGTCGCGCAAGTGCCCGGGCTTTCCCTTCGGTTCGTTGATGCCCTTTGCGCTGGACAGCGAGGGACGCCCCATCTTCCTTATAAGCACGATGGCTATGCACACGCAGAATCTGCAGCAGGATCCGCGCGCCAGTCTGCTGGTAACGCAGTCCGAAGCCGCCGGCGACCCATTAGGGGCCGCACGGGTCACGATTGTAGGCAATGCCACGGCTGTTGCGAAATCCGAAGCCGAAGCCCCCCGCCGCCTCTATCTGGAACGCCAACCCAACAGCAAGTACTGGGTAGACTTCGATGATTTTTCTTTTTTCCGCATGGATGTGGTCGATGTGTACTACGTGGGCGGATTCGGGGTGATGGGCTGGATCGCGGCCACCGACTTTGGTCAGGCACATCCTGATCCGTTAGCGGACGCGGCCGACGGCATTCTGCAGCACATGAATGCCGATCATCAGGATGCACTGATCCTGCTGGCACGCGTGCATGCAGGCATAGAAGCGGAGGAAGCAGTGATGACGTCGGTCGATCGTCTCGGCTTCCACGTGCGCATGAAAACCCAGGACGGCATAAAGGGTGCACGCATCGGGTTCCTCAATGAGGTGGCGAATGCAAATGAAACCCGAAAAGTGCTGGTGGAGATGGTGCAACAGGCACGACGCTCGTAGCATCGTCCGTTACGCAGAGTGTAGACTGCAAAATCTTTGGCTCTATCGTGACGGTTACATTTCCTGCTTGGGTCAGGTACGCGCGTGATCGCATCGATCCAACCGTCCGCGTGGAATAAGTATTTGCAGGAGTTCCGGCAATGATGAAATGGATTCTGGCCGCTTTGTTTTTGGTAGCGACGACCGCGCCCACCTTTGCTGCGCCTCCCCTGCGCGTAATATTCGACACCGATATGGGCAATGACGTGGATGACGCCCTGGCTCTCGCCATGCTGCATGCATTTGCCAGCAGGGGAGAGCTGAAGCTGCTGGCCGTTACTGTTAGCAAAGGCACTCCCTGGGCGGTCGAGTATGTGCGTCTTGTCGACGAGTACTACGGTCGAGGTACGATCCCTGTCGGTTTCGTGCACGAGGGCAAAACGCCCGAAGACGGTTTGTACGTAAGGCAGGTGTGCGAGCTCCACCACCGCGGTCTCAGCAAGACTCCCGCGCCCGATGCCGTGCAGTTGCTGAGAAAGACACTCGCTGCCGAGCAGGATGGAGCAGTTACCCTGATTCAGGTCGGATTCTCGACCAACCTCGCGCGACTGTTGGAATCGGCTCCCGATGCCTACAGCAAGCTTAGCGGGATAGAACTCATCAAGAAGAAAGTCCGTCTGCTGACGGTGATGGCCGGGAACTTCGCCGACGGTAAACCCGAGTACAACGTGATGACGGATGTGCCGGCCGCCACCAAAGTATTTACAGATTGGCCGACCGACATCTATTTCAGTGGCTACGAGGTAGGAAACGCCATACTCTACCCCGCATCGAGCATCGAGCACGATTTCCCAGCGGGTAACCCGGTCGCGGAGGCATACCGCGCCTACGACAAAATGCCCTATGATCGCCCCACATGGGATCTAACAACCGTGCTCTACGATCTGCGCTCCGATCGCGGCTACTTCAATGTTTCACCCCGTGGGAACGTTAGGGTCTCTGCAAATGGAGCTAGTCATTTCGAGCCCAGCACCCAAGGCCGACGATATTTTCTTAGCGTCAATGCGGTGCAGGCGGCCAAAGTGCGGGAAGCCTGCATATGGCTCAGTTCGCAGCCAAGGTAGTTTGAATTGTTCTGGCGTCAAAGCTCCGAGGGGAGGCGCCATTTCTTCGCCTCGAACGTATCAACAAATTCGAGAGACAGAACACTAGTCGAACACTACCGTCTTGTTCCCGTAGCAGAGGATGCGTTGTTCCAGGTGCCAGCGCACAGCACGTGAAAGAACGATCCGTTCGATGTCGCGCCCTTTGCCGACGAGATCTTCCAAGCGATAGCGATGTGACACGCGTGTCACATCCTGTTCGATGATCGGACCTTCGTCCAACACCTGCGAGACGTAGTGGCTGGTGGCGCCGATCAGTTTCACTCCGCGTTCAAACGCACCGTGGTAAGGCTTGGCGCCGACGAAGGCAGGCAGAAAAGAGTGGTGCACGTTGATGATCTTTTGCGGATAGCGCGTCACGAACTCCGGCGAAAGCACCTGCATATAACGCGCAAGTACGATGAGTTCCACGCCATGCTCTGCCAGCAGATCGAACTGTTTTTCTTCAGCGGCTGCCTTTGTCGCCGGACTCACCGGAATGTGGTGGAACGGCACGCGGTAAAAGCTCGCGAGATCACGAGCGTCTTCATGATTGCTAACCACCATGGCAATGCGGCAGGGTAACTCTCCCGTTTGGTGGCGATAGAGCAGATCCACCAGGCAATGCTGGTAACGGGATACGAAAATAGCGACGGCAGGCTGCCGCTGTCCCAGAGCGACCTGCCAGGTAAAGCCGTATTCCGTTGCCAGTGGGGCAAATGCCGCGCCGAACGTCTCCTGGCCGAGGTCAAAGCCGGCCAGGGACCACTGGATACGCATGAAAAACAACCCCAGCGCGGTGTCCTGATGCTGATCGGCATGCACAATATTCCCGCCGTGCTCCAGGATGAACCGCGCAATGCTGAAGACGATGCCCTTGCGGTCCTCACAATAAAGCAGCAGCGTGGCAGTGTTTTCCAAGTGTTCCTCCGGTCTTGTTTTGCTCTGGTATACTAAGCGTATACGAACAGTATCTTAGCTGGGATGGCGTCTCTATGTGTGGAATCTTAGGCTATTTCCGAAAAACCGGCGGCGCCGACGGTCACCTCGGCGCCACCATGCTCAAAATGCTCGAAGCGCTGGGCCGGCGCGGTCCTGACTCCGCTGGCGTGGCAATGGTGGGCGCAGCGCGCCACGGCAGCTACATCGTTCGCGTGCAAGCGGGCGACGAGTTGGAGATGAGTCCCCAGGCCATTGAGGCCAACGCTGAATCCATCGAGGCATTCATCAGCGAGCTTGATGGCGCTTCTGATCGCTCGCGCAGCGGCGTCTATGTGCGCTTTGTGCTTGCAGGGGACGTCGACTTGCCTGCGCTCACGCGCAGTATCGAGGCCCTCGGCGAGCGCGTCGAGGTGATCAGCATCGGTCATGCGATGGAGCTTGCAAAAGAAGTGGGAACCCCGCATTTGCTTGAAGGCAAGCACCACATTTCAGCCTTTGCCGGTTCACATGGCATCGGGCATACCCGCCTTTGCACCGAGTCTATCGTTGACCTCAGCCACTCCCAGCCTTTCTGGGGACGGGGCGCGGCGGATGTAGCCGTCGTTCACAACGGGCACATCACCAATTATCACCAATTGCGACGCAAGTACGAGCAGCGCGGCATTCGCTTTGTCACCGAGAACGATTCCGAGGTGCTGGCCGTCTATCTGGCCGAAAACCTGAATAAAGGCAAGACGCTACGCCAAAGCCTGGATGGGGTCCTGAAAGATATGGATGGAGCTTTCTCCTGCCTGGCGGTGACGGCGACAGAAATGGGTTTCGTGAAGGACCCTTACGCATTCAAACCGTTAGTCGTTGCCGAGACCGATGATTTCGCAGCCGTGGCAACGGAAGAGATAGCCATCCGTTCGGCGATTCCGGGTGACTATAAGGTTTCCGAGGCCCAGGTCGAGGAGGTGCGAGTTTGGTCGAGATAGCAACCGATGTCATTGATGCTGCGGTACTCTCCGTGCGCGAAGTGAATACAGCTATCCGTGAGCGCCTGAAGGCCGGGGCCGCGGAGGTCGTTATCAAACACCCCAATGCGCGCCACAACCTCGGAGTAGCCCTGCTGCAACCTGGCCGCGTCCGCTTTCTGGGTAGCGTGGGCTACTATTGCGGCGGCCTCATGGATGGCTCAGAGATTCACGTGGACGGAAGCGCCGGCTGGGGCCTGGCGGAATCGATGAACCATGGCCGCGTGATCGTTCAGGGAGGGGCCGGCAACGGCGCAGCTGCGGCGATTCGTGGAGGTACGGTTGTGATCCACGGGGATGCAGCGGCGCGGCTTGGAGTCTCCATGAAGGGTGGCGTTGTGCTGGTGGGCGGCGATTGCGGTTACATGGCCGGTTTTATGGGCCAGAAGGGAACACTCGTGGTTTGCGGCAATACCGGCGCGGCCTTTGCTGACTCCATGTATGCCACCACTTGTTTTGTCGGGGGCAAGATCGGCAACCTCGGCACCGACGCTGTGGTTGAGCCGCTGACGGATGAAGAAGCGAAGATGCTCGACGATCTGTTCGCCGAACACTTTTCGCCGGCAGAACGCGCACAAAAGCCCGCGGGCAAAGACTTCACCAAAGTCGTCGCCGGCCGCAAGCTCTGGAACTTTGACAAGCACAATTGGAAAGCCTGGCAGGATGCCCTCTAATGACTGACACGTCGCAGAACACAGCTCGCCCCCTTACCCAGACCAGCGGCACCTACTCGCCTGATGTGATGCAGGGCATCCACACCAAGGCGGAGACCGGCATCTACGAGATTCGTGGCTACGGCGCCCTGCGCAAGCGAACCTGGGCCACCTTCGACGACTTGACCTTCCTGCCCTGTGGGCTCACGCGTATTCCGCTCGAAGGTTATCGCGAAAAGTGCTCGACCAAAACGGTGCTGGGCAGCCGCTTCGCGAAGAAGCCGCTGGAACTCGAAATCCCGATCATGATTACGGGTATGAGTTGGGGAGCTCTCTCTTATAACGCCAAGGCCGCGCTGGCCAAAGCCGCGGCCCGGGTGGGCACTTCGAACACCACGGGCGATGGCGGCCTCTCTCCAGCCGAGCGTGAGTTTGCCAAGGACTATGTGTACGAGGTGCTGCCTTCGCGCTACGGAATTGATGTGCATGATTTGCGCGGAGCGAGCGCCATCGAGTTGACCATCGGCCAGGGAGCAAAGCCTGGTACCGGAGGACTTCTTCTGGGATCAAAGATCTCAGAGACGATTGCGCATCAACGCGATTTGCCTGTGGGCGTCGACCAGCGCAGCCCGGCGCGGCACCCTGACATGCTCGGCCCCGATGACATGGTCATCAAGATCGAAGAGCTGCGCGAAGCGACCGACGGACAGGTGCCCATCTTTGTAAAGCTGGGCGCAAGCCGGACCTACGATGACGTCAAGCTCGCGGCGAAGGCCGGCGCAGACGTGGTTGTTGTGGATGGAATGGAAGGCGGCACCGGCGCATCCCCTGCGATCCTGCAGGAGCATACCGGCATTCCTACGCTGGCAGCCGTTTGTGAAGCGCGGGCAGCGCTCGAAGACATCGGCATGTACGGCGAAGTGCAGTTGATCATTGCCGGCGGCATCCGCGACGGCGTAGACGCCGCGAAGGCCATGGCCCTGGGCGCGGATGCAGTCTACATCGGCACGGCGGCGCTGATCAGCCTCAACTGCAACAAGCCAATCTACCTTGATGACTACAAGGCCCTGGGCACCGAACCCTATCGTTGCCATCATTGCCACACCGGGCGCTGCCCGGTAGGGATCACCACCCAGGATCCTGAGTTGATGAAGCGGCTCGATATCGAAGAGGGAGCCGAGCGCGCGATGAATCTATTGCGCGCCATGACCCTCGAGATCCAGATGCTGGCTCGGGCTTGCGGCAAGTCTGACGTGCATCACCTGGAGCCGGAAGATATGGCAGCTTTGACCATGGAGGCCTCCATGATCTCTGGCCTTCCCCTGGCCGGTACCCGCAAGGTTGTTGGAAGATAATCGAACATGTCCTTCCTGCTGAAGTGCCCAAACTGCGGCGAGCGAAGCGTATACGAGTTTCGCTTCGGTGGAGAGGTGCGGCCGAGACCTGCACTCGATGCTGGGTACGATGCATTTACCTCCTACGCGCTCTACAAAAGAAACGTCGCCGGAGTGCAATGGGAGTGGTGGTACCACCGCGGAGGCTGTGGCGAATGGTTCAAAGCGAACCGTAATACGCTGACCAACGAGGTACACCAGACGGTGCTGCCGCAGGATGAGGAAAAGATCGGCTAATGAACCAGCCAGATGTGCTCTTCGCTTTCAACGGCAAGGCTGTAGCAGCAAAGCCCGGAGATACTGTGGCGACTGCTCTTTATCGCTCCGGCGTTCGCACCTTTACCCATAGTTATGAGCATGGGCGTCCACGCGGGCTGCTCTGCCTTACCGGCAGCTGCCCCAACTGCATGGTCAACGTCGATGGCATACCGAACGTGCGTAGCTGCACGGTGCCCGTGCGTGCAGGCCTGACGGTCTTATCCCAGAACCAGAATGTTTATCGCGGGTTCGATTCGCCGGTAGTGAAGCGCTTTGCGCCCGCTCCGCAGCTTGTCGAGTCTGAACAGCACTACGAGCACGTCTATCTGCAATTCGATGTGGTGGTGATGGGCGCCGGCCGCAGTGGTTTAGGAGCGGCCCTGGCCGCTGCCGCGCGAGGCGTGCAGGTCGCTTTGCTTGAAAAGGAACCTGCCCTCGGTGGCCACGAGCGCAGCACCAGCCAGCCGGCGCCGTCGATCGAGATGCTGATGGCACAAGTCCAGGCGCATGCGAACATCGCAACATTTGTGAACACCAGTTGCTTCGGCTTGTATGAAGGCAATCTGCTGGGCGCCGTGCAAGTCGATCACACGAAGCCCAATGCGGAGACGCTATTGCATCTGCGTGCCGCAAACGTAGTGGTCGCTGCGGGTGCTTACGAGACGCAGCTTCTGTTTGCTAATAACGATTTGCCCGGCATCATGCTCTCGACGGCTGTGCTTCGCTTGCTGCATCAGCATTCCATCGTGCCCGGCAAACGCGCCGTGCTGATTGGCGACGCGCCTCGCTGCATATCTGTCGAAGCCGATTTGGTCGCTGCCGGCGTCGCAGTGGTCGCGACCCTGCCCGTCGAATCTGTGGTGAACGCCAGGGGCGAAGACCACGTCACTGGAGTAGTGACTGATACCGGTGCCTATGACGCGGACCTGGTAGTGATGTGCGGCCCTCTCGTGCCGGATGTGGGTTTGCTTGCCCAGACGCGCGCGCCGTTGCGCTGGAGCCAGGAGCAGGGTGTTTTTCTTGCCGACTCTCTGCCGGCTTCCGTCTCCGTGGTCGGAGCAGCCGCGGGCGAGGGCGTCGTCAATCAACCCTATACGCCTCCACCGTCTGCGCAAACTTCAAATGCCATTGCCTGCCTGTGCATGGATGTTTCCGGTCAAGATGTAAAAGACACGATCGATGCCGGCATGGGGCACATCGAGATCATCAAGCGGTTCACCAAGCTGGGTAAGAGTGCCTGCCAGGGGCGCATGTGCCAGACGGCTGCCGCGCGGCTTTCTTCGCAGATCACCGGGCAGAGCATCGCCCAGGTGGGTACAACGGTCGCGCGGCCGCCTGCTCCGCCCGTAACTCTTGGCGCACTCGCCGGCATGCGGCATCACCCTGTGCGCAAGACGCCGATGCACGAACTACATGATCAACTGGGTGCCGTGTGGATGGATCTGGGCGATTGGAAGCGCCCGCGCTATTATGACCCGACTGGTCAGAACGATCGTGCCGCCCTGCGCGATCCCGCCGCCCTGTCCAATCAAGACAAGTGCGTTGAGCAGGAATATCGCGCGGTGCGTGAACGCGCAGGCGTGATCGACGTCAGCACCCTCGGCAAGATTGAGGTCAAGGGCGCCGATGCCGGCCGTCTGCTCGATCTGGTCTTCACTCACAAGTTCTCTACGTTGCCCAAGGGCCGGGTGCGCTATTCGGTGCTCTGCGATGAGCTGGGAACCATCGTCGATGACGGAACCATCTCCCGCATGGACGAGGAGCTTTTTTTCGTCACCACGACGACCGGCAACGCAGACTTTGTTCATCAATGGCTGGAGTGGTGGGCCGCCGCGGCAGGCTGGAAGGTGACGATCACCAACCTGACCGCCGGCCTGGCCTCCATGAACCTGGCCGGCCCTCTGGCACGCGGAGTGCTCGCGAAGCTGACAGACTGCGATCTCTCAACCGCAGCGTTTCCCTACATGGATTGGCGGCAAGCCAACGTAGGCGGCGTTCCTGCCACCATGATGCGGATCGGGTTCGTAGGTGAGATGGGCTGGGAGATTGTCGTCGCGGCAGAATATGGAAGCCATCTTTGGCAACAGATTCTGAGCACCGGCGCAGACGTGGACCTTCGCCCTTTCGGCGTGGAAACGCAGCGCGTTCTGCGACTCGAGAAAAAACACATCATTGTCGGCGTCGACACCGACGCTCTGAGCAATCCTTATGAGGCAGGAATGGCCTGGGTGGCCAAACTCGACAAGCCGGACTTTATTGGCAAGGTAGCGCTGACACGATTGAAGCAAACCCCTCCTGAGCGAGTGCTGGTCGGCTTCGAGTTGGCGGGCTTGGTGGCGCCGCCCGATGGTTCACCCGTTCTGGTGAATAAGGAACCGGTGGGTTGGGCCACGAGTGTTCGCTACTCGTGGGAAAAGAAGAAAGTGATTGGCATGGCCTGGGTCACTCCAGAAGAGGCGAAGCAGGGAACCAGCATCACCCTGCGATCCGACGGCGAGGACTTTGCTGCGAACGTAGTGGATGAAGTGTTTTACGATCCCACTGGGACTCGGTTGAAAATTTGATGGATATCCAACGGCAATCGGCTCTGCATTCCTGCCACGTCGCGGCGCGCCCGCAGTGGAAGAACTTCTCCGGTTGGCAACTCCCCGCGTCGTACACCGGCGGAGGGAGTGAGCTTGCACAAGTGCGTGCCGGCGTCGGCATTTCAGACGCGAGCTATTTGTCGAAGCTCGATCTGCGAGGTACCGGCGGCGAGTGGACGTTCGCATCGCCTGCCAGGCTTTGGAAGCTGACCTCCGCACACTCCCTGATCACTTCGCCGCTACCCATTCCGTTCACTCCGTCGCCCTTCTTCACCGATGTCACCTCGGTCTACAGCGGCATTCTGCTCGCAGGTCCCCGCTCTCGAGCAGTGCTGCAAAAGCTGACGACGCTGAACGTGCGCGACAGCGCCATGCCGGATGGTGCGGCTCGCCAAACACGATTGGCCCACGTGAATGCAACGCTCCTGCGCATCGATAGTGAGGGTGTTCCGGGGTTTCTCATCCTGAACACACGCGATGTAGCGGAACACGTTTGGAGCACACTGCTGCACGCAGGCGAGGAGTGGAGTGCCGAGCCTTTCGGCGTAACAGCTCAGCAGCAGTGGATGGGGTTTCATCATGACCATGCATAAGCCGGAACCCGTGATGTGGGGCAGGCAAGAGCTCAAGCCGACGTATGATGTCGCCATCATCGGAGCGGGCGCGCATGGTCTTGCCGCCGCCTATTATCTGGGAAAATTGCACGGCGTACGCAAAGTAGCGCTGCTCGAAAAAGGGTATATCGGCTGCGGTAACAGCACGCGCAACACGGCCATTTTGCGCTCGAACTATCGCACCTTTCCCGGCATCGCGTTTTATGACGCTTCGCTTCGCCTCTATGAAGGCCTCACGGAAGATCTGGGTTGGGAATTGGACTTCAACCAGAGCGGCCATTTCACCTTGGCACATTCCGACTCTTCCATCACCGGTCTGCGCATCCGCGCCGAAAACAATCGGTTGATGGGCGTCGATAGCCGCATGGTCGATCGCGACGAGATATGCCGCATGGTGCCATGGATGGATATGTCTGAAAAGCCGCGGCTCCCTGTCCTTGCCGCGCTCTATCATCCGCCGGGCGGCACCATTGGTCACGATGAAGTCGTGCAGGGCTATGGCCATGCTTGTGATGCCATGGGAATCGAGGTCCACCAATTCACCACCGTCACCGGGCTTGAAGTGACGGGTCGCGAGGTGACCCGCATCAAGACGACGAGAGGCGATCTCTCCGCAGGAGCGGTGCTGAACGCGACCGCCGGTTGGGCCACCACGATCTCTGACATGGCGGATGTGCCATTGCCCATCGTCAGTCAGCCGCTGCAGGCTTGCGTCACAGAGTTGATCGAACCGTTTTTGAATTATGTGATCGTCTCGTCAAACCTGCACGTGTATGTCAGCCAGACGGCAAAGGGTGAGCTGGTCATCGGGTCCGAGGTCGATCCGTACCAGACCTACTGCACTCGTTCCACGCTGCCCACCCTGGAGCAGATGGCTACCTATACGCTGGAACTGTTTCCCCAGCTTCATGGAATCAAGATTCTGCGCCAGTGGGCCGGCGTGTGCGACATGACCCCGGATTATGCACCTATCATGGGTCCAGCGCAGGAACTGGATAACTTCTTCATGGACGTGGGTTGGGGTACCTGGGGATTCAAGGCAAGCCCGATCGCCGGTAAGTGCCTGGCTGAGACCATCGCCACCGGTAAGACCGCGACGCTGATCGAACCCTTTACCTCCGCCCGCTTCTCCAGCGGAAAGCTGCTCGGAGAAAAAGCAGCGGCCTCGGTTTCGCAGTAGCAAAGCTGATCGATCTCAATCCTATTTGCGGAGAAACGAACTTGACCGACGATCTCAAGGCGCTCGTAGAGGAAAAAGGCATCGAGTATTTTCTGTGCTCATTCGTGGAGATGAGCGGCATCCCCAAAGCCAAGCTCGTACCAGCCAGCGTGCTCGACGATATGGTGAGCGATGGCGCTGGGTTCGCCGGTTTTGCCGCGGGGCATGTTGGCCAGGGTCCGCACGACCCCGATCTGGTTTCTGTGCCTGATATGAACGCCATGATCGTGTTGCCGTGGAAGAAGAACATCGCCTGGGTTCCCGGCATGCTGCAGGTTGAGGGAATGCCATCGAAGTACTGTCCACGCCGCATCCTGGCGCATCAATTGGAGATAGCACGCAAGCGCGGTTACGAATTGATGGTGGGGGCAGAGCCCGAGTTCATGCTGCTGAAGCAGGCGGAAGACGGCGCCTACGCGCCCTGGGATGACAAGGACAATGCTGCCAAACCCTGTTACGACATGCGTTCTCTCCATCGCAACCTCGATCTGTTGACTGAATTGCTCGGCTACATGGAGGAGTTGGGTTGGGAGCCGAATGCAGCCGACCATGAAGACGCAAATTGCCAGTTTGAAATCAACTGGAAATACGCCGATGCGCTGACCACCTGCGACCGGCAGACTTTCTTCAAATGGATGGTGAAGATTCTCGCGGAAGACTATGGGCTCCATGCGACCTTTATGCCCAAGCCCTTTGCTAACCTTACGGGGAACGGTTCGCACTGTCATTTGAGCCTCGCCGATGCCGCCACAAAGAAGAATGTCTTCTACAGCAAAGAGGATGCTCTCGGTTTGTCGCCCGAGGCTCGCTGGTTCATGGGCGGTATTTTGAAACACGCGCCCGGACTCAGTGCGGTCCTGGCCCCTACGGTCAATAGCTACAAACGCCTTCTCCGTGGAAAGCCTCGTTCCGGGGCCACCTGGGCGCCTGTCTACATCACCTATGGCAGCGCCAATCGCACACAGATGATTCGCGTACCCGCTCCGGGACGGATCGAGAACCGCATGGTGGATGCGGCAGCCAACCCTTACCTCGCTTGCGCGGTGATGCTGGCAGCCGGACTCGATGGCATCGATAACAAGATTGACCCGGGCGTGGCCAGCCAGGACAATCTCTACGAGGTGGGATTGGAAGAACTACAGGCGAGGGGCATCGGCCACCTTCCCGATACACTAAAGGCGGCAGTCGAGGCCTTATCGAAGGATGAGGTCGTGTGCAACGCGCTCGGTAAGGAGTACGCTGACTACTTTATCCAGATAAAAACCGACGAGTGGGAAGGCTACCACAACAGCGTAAGCAAATGGGAGTTGGACCACTACCTCAACGTCCACTGATTCCTGCACACGAAATCATTGACTGATACGAGAGTTGGAAGTCGAGTGCTGTGGCATCCCACCCTTGCCGAAAGAAACGGCAAGGATGGGGCACGGCGGGATCAAACTCCAAGTGCAACAAATCGTGAGAACGTGATTCTTCTGGTCTTCAAGAGAGGAAGGCAGCAGCAGCAGCCGGGTCTGTGGGCAAAGTGGGAAGCGTCCTTTGCTTTCCAGCTTTTCCATAGACCAGTTCAGCGCATCGCCCCCTATCTCACTCCACGCATTGCGCTTATGTGCGGATCAACGTGAAGCTAATTTTGTTGCACTTGACCCTTGAATCCGCCCACCCGAATTTCGGTTGATGGTTGTGTAGTTGATGTTTCTGTCGTTGATGTTTCTGCGGTTGATGGTTCCGCGCGACTATTTCACCTCCGGCGTTGGCCAGAAGTACCGCTCCTTCTTGACTGCTTCAACATAAGTCGCCCGCGCCGCCTGCACTGCCGGATTCTCTGACACTTCCGCGACCGGAACATCCCACCACGAGTCGTACCCCGGGACGCGATCATGATAATCCGTCTCAATCACGACGACAGAAGTGCGTGACTGCCGTTTTGCCTCAGCCAAAGCTGCACCCAACTCCTCGTATGTCCGCGCCTTCACGCCATAAGCGCCCAGGCTGGCTGCATTCGCCGCGAAATCAACCGGAATAACAGGTCCCGTGAGCCCTTCTTCGCGATAACGATACTCAGTGCCAAAGCCCCCGCTGCCCACTGCCCGGCTCAATCCGCCAATGCTTGAGAAGCCGTGGTTATCGAACAGCACGATATTGAGTTTGATCTTCTCCTGCAGGCTGGTGACGATCTCTTGCGCCATCATCAAGTACGATCCGTCTCCGACCAGTACGTACACATCGCGGCTGGGGTCTGCCATCTTAACGCCCAAGCCTCCGGCAATCTCGTATCCCATGCAAGAGAACCCGTAATCCATGTGGTAGCCCTTGGGGTCACGTGTACGCCAGAGCTTGTGCAAATCTCCCGGCAAGCTCCCGGCAGCATTCACGATAACGTCGCGCGGGCCTAGTGTCGCATTGAGCAGGCCGACGACTTCGCCCTGGCTGAGTGGCGGCCCATGCCGGCGGGCATAGATCCTGTCCACTTCCTGGTCCCAAACAGCGCGTAGTTTCGCCACCTCGCTCAGGTACGCCGCAGGCACTTGCCACGATGACAGCGCCGTCCTCAACTCTTCCAGCGTTGCCAGCGCATCGGCTGTGAGCGGCAGCGCAGCGTGCTTGAACGCGTCGAATTCGGCCACGTTGATATTGAGAAATCGTACGGTAGGATTCTGAAACGCTGTTTTGGACGCGGTGGTGAAGTCGCTTAGTCGGGTACCGATAGCGATGATCAAATCCGCCTTTATGGCGAGTTGGTTCGCTGCAGAGGTCCCGGTGACTCCCATAGCACCCACCAATTGCGGGTGGTCCGCATGCAGCGAGCCCTTGCCGCCATGGGTCTCTGCTACCGGAACGCCGGTCCGGCTGGCGAACTGGGACAATTCCTCCGTAGCCGCAGAATAGATAACGCCGCCGCCCGCAACGATGAGGGGCCGCTGCGATGCGCGAAGCCACTCGACAGCCCGCTTGATCAATTCACTGTCAGCTCGTGAGCGGGGCGCCGTCCACACGCGCGGTGCAAAAAACTCTTCCGGGTAGTCATAAGCCTCCGTCTGTACGTCCTGCGGCAGCGACAGTGTCACGGCGCCTGTTTCCGCCGGCGAGGTCAACACGCGCATCGCTTCCGGCAGAGCCGTGAGAATCTGTTCCGGCCGCTGGATGCGATCCCAGTAACGTGAGACGGGCCGGAAGCAGTCATTGACTGAAACATCCTGGCTCGCAGTGGACTCCAGTTGCTGCAGTACCGGCGCCACATTGCGTTTTGCAAAGATGTCGCCTGGCAGCAGCAGTACAGGAATGCGATTGATGGTCGCCAGCGCCGCGCCCGTAATCATGTTGGTCGCCCCCGGCCCTATCGAGGAGGTGCACACCATGGTCCGTAGACGGTTGCTCATCTTCGCGAAAGCTGTTGCCGTGTGAACCATGCCCTGCTCATTGCGAAACAGGTAATAGGGAAAGTCAGGATTCTGCTGCAGGGCTTGACCGACGCCGGCGACATTGCCGTGCCCGAAAATCCCCAGGCACCCGGCAAAAAATGTTTGCGTTTTGCCGTCGCGAGCGATGGATTGCACCTTGAGAAACTGAATGATGGCCTGTGCCATGGTCAGTCTGCGCGTCATAACGTCACCTTATGCGGACACCGTCCGAAAGTGCCTACCATCCTACTTCACAATAAGCGCTTAGCCAACCGGTACGGGTGAATAACTCAGAGGCCGTAACGAAACAGCCCCAGCTTGCTAGCCCATGGAACCTTCGCAGCCGGCCAGAACCTTACCCGCGCAGAGCCTGGTCCAGATCTGCGATTAAATCCTCGGCCCCTTCGAGTCCAACGGAGAGCCGCAACAATGATTCCGGCGATCGGGAAAACACGCCCTCGATCGAAGCACGATGTTCGATCAGTGAATGCGTACCTCCCAGGCTGGTGGCGCGGACAATCAATTTCAAGCGCGCGGCGACGCCAAACGCTTCCTCACGTCCTCCATTCACTTCAAACGAGAGCATTCCGCCGAAGTCGCGCATCTGCTTGGCGGCAACCCCGTGGCCCGGGTCATTGGGAAGACCCGGATAGTGAACCACCGAGACACCCGGATGCGTGGAAAGGAACTCCGCAACCCGGCGAGCGTTTTCGCAATGCAGGCGCACACGCGGCACGAGCGTCTGTACGCCGCGCAGGATCATCCAGCAGTCGAAGGGAGAGAGCACCGCTCCACCCACCCGCTGAAAATCTTTTACGCGTGTCGAAAGCTGTGATTTTTGGGCAAAGATGACTGCTCCGCCCATGGCGTCAGAGTGTCCCGCAATGTACTTGGTGAGCGCATGCACTACCAGGTCAGCGCCCAGCTCCAGCGGCCGTTGCAGCACAGGGGTAGCGAACGTATTTTCGCAGGCCAGGGGAATCTGCAGGCTGCGCGCGCACTCGACCATCGGCGCGATGGCGACCACCTCGATCAACGGATTCGTGGGTGTTTCCAGCCAGAGCAGCTTGGTTTCCGGCAGGCACGCACTGCGGACTTCTGCAATATTCCGCATATCAACAAAAGAATGCTTCAAGCCCCAGCGGGCGAACAGGCCGGTTACCAGCTCTCGCACGCCGAAGTACAAATCCCTGTGAAGCACCACATGGTCGCCCGGTGACAGCGCCTGAAACACAGCAAGGCTTGCCGCCATACCCGTACTGAAGGCGACTGCTTCTTCGCCACCTTCCAATTCAGCGAGGCACTGTTCCAGCGAATTCCGATTGGGGTTGTCGATGCGGCTATAGAAATAGTGACGGGAAAAGGCTCCGTCGGCATCACGCTCAAATGTGGTGGAGGTGTATAGAGGGGCCGTGACCGAGCCGGTAGCTGGGTCGATATGCCGCCCGGAGTGGATGCTGAGCGTTTGCAGCTTCTGGTTCGGATCCGGCTTCGAGGTCATAGCCAGAGTTTATTACGTCGGCTGACTTGCGCCGCAAGCATGTTGGCCACCCGTATATCAGCCGGCGAAGGGCGTTCGCGCTTCGCCGGCTGACGAACTTAAACAGAACCTATCGTGAAACAACTTCAACCGAAGGCTCGATGTAACCATGGGTCGCCAGATGCTCTCCCATGTTCGCGTACATTTCCGGCTCGCGTGGCTGCCAAGTGGCCAGACCGTCGACGTAGCGGTTGTACATGCAGAAGGCTGCGGCGATCAGAACGGTGTCATGGATTTCCAGATCGGTCGCTCCTTGTTGGCGCGCAGTCTCGACGCTCTCTGAGGTGACCCGTTTGCCGCCCTGCTGCACCTGGCCGGCAATTGCCAGCAAGGCCTTCAGTTTGTCGGAGACGTCCGCTGAGAGAAAGTCACGCTTGATCTGGTCCACTACCCCCGCCTGTTTGCCCAGATGGGCGGCAGCCGCTGCTCCGTGGCTTGTCTGGCAGAAGTAACAATCATTTTGGCTAGATACATAGGTCGCAATAAGCTCCCGCTCTCCGGGGCTCAGTGTGCCGGGTCCATGCAACAGGACATGGGCCAGCTCGCGCATGGGCTTGGCGGTTTCGGGGCGAAAAGCAAACCCACTGGTGATACCTGGCAATCCTTCGGGAAGGGCGATATGAGGCACGGTGGAAACTCCTTTGGCGATGAAGCAACATCCTACGCGCGACCGCACCGTTTAAGCATCCACCAAAGGGTGGAGATCCTGAGGTACGTAACCAAACCACTGTGTTCTTTGACGGAACACCTTGCGTCCGGGGGATATTATTCCCATACCGCATTTGTGAAAATGCTCTACCAGGCCACAGTCATGCTCGCTGCGGCGATAATCGAGAAAATGCTTTAGAGTATCGAAGGTGTCTTAACTATGCCAATAGCTGACGATCTTGCGCGTATCGCTTTTCAGGAAAAGCAACTGCAGTTTGCCTCCTTTAACGAGGAGACTGCCTGGCGGTTGGGTTCGTATATCCGTGACGTGGCGGTTGCCCGCGAACTCTCGCTCGTGGTTGACGTTCGCCGCTTTGGACAACCCCTCTTCTATGCTGCGCTGCCGGGTACAACGCCGGACAATGTCGAATGGGTCCGTCGCAAGGGCAACGTCGTGGCTCGTTTCCACCGCAGCTCTTACGCCATAGGCCGGGAAATGGCCGAGAAGAACTCTAACATCTCGGATCGCTACGGACTGCCCGTCAGTGATTACGCCACCCACGGAGGCAGCTTTCCCATTCGCGTGTCAGGTGCGGGGGTCATTGGTTCAATCACGGTATCCGGTCTGCCGGAGCGTGAAGACCATCAACTGGCTGTGGAAGCTCTGTGTGTCGAGTTGGGCAAACCGTTTGAAAGTCTACGGCTCGTATAGCAGGCTCTCCCGGCCGTCGTACAAAAACAAGCAACAAGCCCCGGCCTCTCAAAGGTTCGGGTTGAGCTTCTAGTTCCCGCATGGCGCGTGGACGCAAAGCAGGGGCAAGGATCGCGGCCATAAGAAACGCGGTACAGATCACGCACGGCGTCCACTCGCCGTAGCGAGCGTTCTGCTGGTACACATGGTTCGGAATCCATTCGGCTTGAGCCGCTTTAGGTAGGCCGTGCTCTACCCATCCTGATCGCGGCGTCAAATCGGGCAGACTTTAAAGCCCGAGTTCGCTCAGGCCCTCGTGCTCGTCTGGCCTTCGGCCCAGTGGCCAATGGAACTTGCGGTCCGCTTCCTTGATCGGTAGGTCGTTGATGCTGGCGTGTCGAGCCGCCATGAGACCCTGAGCATCGAACTCCCAATTCTCATTTCCATAGGCTCGAAACCAGTTGCCGGAATCATCGTGATATTCGTAGGCGAACCGCACCGCAATACGATTGCCGGTGAACGCCCACAGTTCTTTGATCAGTCGATAATCAAGCTCTCTTGCCCACTTTCTCTTTAGAAAGGCAACGATCTGCTCACGGCCGGTGAGAAACTCCGCACGATTCCGCCAGCGCGAATCGACCGTGTAGGCGAGTGCGATCTTTTCCGGTTCACGCGTATTCCAGCCATCTTCCGCCATGCGCACTTTCTGCATAGCCGTCTCCTGACTAAAGGGAGGAAAAGGGGGACGGGAATTCATGAGACGTTCTCCTCGTTATCTTGCTTGCGCGCCGCGGTAAGCTCTTTTCTTAACGCTTCATTCTCCAACTCGAGAGAAGCCACATGCTGCTCGAGCGTCTTCATCCCTTCGCGAATCTCCCCGACTGTATATCGGGGAGTAATGTGCTGCGGACAGTTCCAGTCGTAAGCTTCCATGTGGATGATGACGACTCTCTCGATCGCAGTCTTCTCTTCCGGCATGCGAACGCGATCGAGCCAACTCGCCGCCTTATCGCCTTCGAAAACCTCTACCCGGCCGAGAAGTTTTAGCCGAGCCTGTCGAGGATAGTCGACCATGATCATGGCAACGCGATCATCGCTAAGTAGGTTCCCGGTGCTGATGTATTGCTTGTTACCACGAAGATCCGCGAACGCGATCGTCTTGTCATCGATCACCTTGAGAAATCCGCGGGGGCCGCCACGATGCTGGGTATAAGGCCAACCCGTCGCTCCCACGGTCGCCATGTAAAAGCTATCTCGCGTTGCCAGGAATTCTATTTCGAATGGCGTGAAGCAATCGTGCGATGCCGCGCCTGAATCTTCCATGCGCTCGTATTGGCGGCGGCTGCCATAACGTTCTTGCAGCTTTTTGACGAGAGGGGTAAAAACGAGCGAACCGAAGCTCATATATAGTGAAGGACAAATGAATTATCAAGAACTGTCAACTCCGGCCGTCATCATCGACCTCGACGTCGTTGAGAAGAACCTGGATAGAACGGCTTCCTTCTTGAAGGGCCATGGTGTCGGTCTCAGACCTCACACCAAAACGCATAAGACCGTCGAGGTTGCGCGCATGCAGATGGAGCGCGGCGCCGTCGGCCTTACCCTGGCCAAGGTTGGCGAAGCTGAGGTGATGGCTGCCGCCGGGCCTAACGAAATCCTTGTGGCCCACCCTATTCTCGGGCAGGAAAAACTTCGCCGGCTCGCGGCAGTGGCTCACAACCAGCCAGTGATTGTCGCTGTAGACAGCGAGTTCGTGGCCAAAGAGCTTTCGCGCGCGGCGATCGCTAATGACGTGACCTTTGGCGTGCTGTTGGAATTCGACGCAGGCAGTCATCGTTGTGGCGTCAAGGCAGACGGCGGTCTGGTAAATCTCGCGCGCACCGTTTCCGCGCTGCCTGGCCTCAATTTTCGCGGATTGATGACCTACTTCGGCAACGTATGGGGAACAGCAGAGGAACGTACCAAAATAGCCGGGATCGTCACACCTGTTGTGCAGCAGGCACTCGAGCTTTTTGCGGCTGCCAAAATTCCTGTGGAGATTGTTTCCGGTGGCTCTACGCCTTCCTCTCTTATGCCTGAAACGTTTGCGGGGCTTACCGAGGTCAGGCCGGGCACGTACGTTTACAACGATCTAAACACTTACTACCAAGGGCTTTGCAGCATCGAGGATTGTGCGGTCCGCGTGTTGGCCAGTGTGGTTTCGACCGCGGTTCCTGACCAGACGATCATCGATGCCGGCTCCAAAACCTTTTCCGGCGATCAGCTCGGTTCCGGACCGATGACGGGCTTCGGCTATGTCGTCGAGCACCCTGAAGTACAACTGGCCAAAATGAACGAAGAACACGGCTTTCTGCGCAATATAGAAGGGGCGCGTCTTTCCGTGGGAGATGTTGTCACCGTCATTCCCAATCACGTCTGCACCTGTATCAACATGCACGATGAAGTTTTCCTGGTGCGCAAGGAAGAGGTCGTCGGCACCTGGCGCGTCGCTGCCCGCGGGAAGGTGCGCTAGTGTAGTGCGTCACAAATACGGTCGTGTATGTCGTGGGTGTGGCCGCGGACTCGGGTGCCCCATATCTCGCACGTACTTGTGCGAGATGTGGGAAAAGAGTCACTCTCTCCCCGAAACTCTCGACTCACAGCAAAGACTGGTCGGCTAAGGTCCTTGAATTCCCCACATCTCGCAACAAGCGCGAGATATGGGGCCCCGCCCACCCGAGTCCGCACCCGAGTTCAGGGCAGGGCAAGATTTAGGACCCTTGATTACATCCCGGGATAAACGTCCATATGGGCGACGCACTACACTAGGTGCACCCTCCCCCTCAGCGTTGCGGAGGCTGCCTACCATCATCGTCGCCCGAGCCGCAGCCTGCCGGGATTGCGAGATTCGTTCCACTCGGGCAATGATCGGGAACGTAAAGACCATATTCGTCCCCGACGCGATATGTGTAGTACCCTGGAAAATCAGCACCCGAAGGCCCGGTGAATTGCGTCGCAGTTTGGCTCCTGCAGCGTGATCGTTCGGCGCATTATGTGGAATCCGGGCAGATTGCAAGTCTCTCCTGCTGGCTCCTCGTCCCACAGCGCGAAAGGCAAACACTGACTTTCGTCGGATTGGGCCGCGTTAGTATTTGCCGATACTCAGTTCGAGCGTGAATCAGCTCGATCTTTGGTCCGACGGCACCATTGGCTTTGGCGGGACTAGCACGATCAACGCGACACAAAGGAGCGCAACAACTATTAACGGCAGGGGTTCGGAACGCAGTTGTTTCAACTGAGAAGCTTGCACTGCCATCACGGCATCGTGCGCCAGCGTACCCCATCCTGTGAAGGCAATCAGACTGCGATGGGCTGACGGCTTTCGCACAGCCAACAGTAGGAAGATGCCGAGCACAAAATAAACCGCAAGCATCATCTGATCGCCATAGTCCGATTGTTGGTGCTGCGGTATCGACGTGAGAAGTGGATAGATACCAGCCGCAAAGAACAAGCCAGTCAGCGCCAACAGAACCTGTAGCACTCGTTCTTTTCTAATAACGCACTCCTTGGTACAAAGTCCAACTCAAACGCAGCGTCCGTCTACGACTCACGATTATAAGGAAACAGTTGCTATTCCTTATTCTTCTCGTGTCAACTTCACTTGAGCGCTCCGCGTCTCCGTCGCGCTTTTCAGTGTCAGCCGGCCTCCCAGCGTCTGTCCAGACAACTTGAGGTCATAGAAGAACTTCCATTCCCCTGTCGTGATCTCGAAATGCACTCGATCGCCCGTAATGTGCCCATTGGCGATTGGGTACTGTTCCGATGCATCGGGTCCTCCCGATCCTCTCAGCGCTGTACTCGACTCCTGCAGGGTAATTAACTGCGCCACGTCGTGATCACCACCCGTCGGCCGGAACTCTCCGTGCCACTTGCCGCTGATACTGTCTCCCGACCCGCCCATCGCGAGCAGGAGCAAAATAGCTGTCCATCTCATCTTGAATTCCCTTTGTGTGCAAATCGTCTTTTCCACAGCATCATCGCGCCGCTCCACGCCTGCAGGGCGACCAGGAGGCTCGCCAGAGCCATGGCTGCTCGCCCCGGATCTCCAAAGACCGACCCTGTATGGAGCGCCACCGTTGTTGTCAGCACGCGCTCCGCCAGCGATGCATTGCGCGACGAAACATCTGCAAGAATCCTGCCCGAATAGGGGTCTAGAGTGAGCAAGTCCGTAGCATCCGAACCAAACCGTGCCAAGGTCGTCATCTCAACCCTGTAGGTTCCTCCATAGGCTGGCATCTGAATCCGCGTCGGCATCGCTCCCGGTAATGCAGCCTTCCCAATCTCCAGAGCCCGGTCGACGGAAATGTACGGCGTGCCCTCCGAAGATTGAACCAAGACTGCCGCGGAATGAGTATCGTGTCGATCGATCCAATCGAGGAACCGCACTACCGAACCCTCGCAACTCAGCACCGCTCCGGTCGCGACCAGAACCATCAGGATGACGAACGAAAGCGCACCTGCCGAGTTGTGCACGTCGGCCAAGAATCGTCTTGTGACCGCCGGTTGTGCACCCGAGAATGCTCTGCGCCGAATCCCAATCCGACGCACCGGCCACCAAAGCTGAATCCCGGATAGCAACAGCACCAGGGCTGCGAAGTCTATCCACCGCACCGCCGTCCGTCCGATGCGCCCACACGCTAACGACACATGAATCTGGCTGATCAAGCCAACGAACGCCGTCCCTCGCTGACGTAGCCCAAGAACTCTACCTGTGTAAGGATCGATGGAGGCGATCCCGCTTGGCAGCGCCGCCTCCCACGCGCCCCGAGGCGACACCGGCATCGTCACTGCCACAACGTCGTCAACAGGAAAGGCCTTCTGGACGGAGGAGAGAATCTCCGACAGTGGCAAGTACTGAGGCGCAGGCACTACCTCGTAAAGCCGGGAATGCAGCGCGCGGTCGATTTTTTCCTGAAATCCGAGCAGGCTACCGGTCACCGCGAGGACAACAAAGAACAGCCCTGACGACATCGCTGTCCAGAGGTGGACGCGGAAAAAGAACCGCCGCAACGCGATGCTGAACAAGGCATACACCTCCTCGTGCAGTCCAGAGTGCCTAGGTGAACGATATGGTGTCAAGCGTAGGTATGAGCAAGAATCGGACTTTCCGGTGGACGTTCCAGAAGAACGAACCAGTTGCCCGCCACTACGCGCGGGCTGCGCGAAGGCGAAGAGCCAACAGGAAGGACTTGCTGTTGCCGGATTCTACGTAACATAAAGTGGTCAACAGACATCTCCTCTATTCCACAAAGTACCGCTTCCACTGCCGATCCGCACGGCACCGTGGGAATCAGCCTTCGTTGGCCGGAAAATGCAGTCCCTCGGCTTACTCCGTCTCCAGGGCGGCTTCTAATTCCTCGCGTTCAACGGCTGCCTCTGCTTCTTTTCCATGCAGAAACACCATGCGGACGTTCTTCAGGTGAGCCTCGTTCTGTGTGATAAAGGTCTGGAGTTTGTGCTCATCTCCCAGGAGTTCGAGGCACTGGGGGAACGGGAGGAGTGGAATTTCAGCCGCGTCCATAGCCAGGTTTTTGCGTTTCAAATAGCCGCCAATGACGCGCTGAAGCAGGGCTTGCTCGATGCCATGATCCTTTGCCTGTTGGAGCAGGAATGCACTCAGCGGCTGCGGCACAATACGGTTCCACCAATCGCCATCCTGTCTCATCTCTGACGCGGAAAAATACATGCGGAGAACGGCAGGCTGTTCCACGGCATCTTCTCCTATGGAGACAAAGCCGTTCAGGTCTTCAAGAGACACGTCTCTCGGCACATCGCGCATTTTAGCAACTGCTGCCAGTGAGAGACCTTCCTCCGCAGCGTTACTGAGGTGTTTGCTCCTTCCTACCCTTTGTGACTTATAGATGCCTGCGTGTCCTGAGAAAAGATAGCTGATCACACATGCAATGCCCGCAAAGGCCCCCGCTTCGGCTCCAAACAGTTCAACGGCCATGAACGTAGAAGCGATCGGAGTGTTGGCTGCTCCGGCAAAGACCGCGACAAATCCCATCCCCGCCAGCAGGGAAGAGGGTAGAGGCAATAGATGCGAAAGAGCATTGCCCAGGGTTGAACCGATATAGAACAGCGGCGTAACCTCGCCACCCTTCAGTCCCGTACCCAGCGTCACCGCGGTAAAGAGCGTCTTGAACACAAATTCATACGGTGGCAGTTGCGAATGGAAGGACGCGACGATCGTTGGTATTCCCAGGCCGAGGTACCTGAGCGTGTTTGACGTACCAATGCCAAAAACAGCGATCGTGATGAGCAGTCCGCCGGCTGCGGGGCGTAGCGGAGCACTGGGAATATACCTGCGGGCCGCACGAGAAACCAGGTGCGTTAGCTTCGCGAGACCCATCCCCGCCAGCCCGAATGCGACGCCGGCGACCATGGCTGAGAGCACGCCCTTGATGCTCATCGCCGGAACTCCCGTGACCAGGTATTCGGTGTGATGGACGCCCCAAGCCTTGGTCACAAGGTCTCCGGCAAAGGCTGCCATGAAGCAGGGAGCAATGGCGTCATAGCTGATCCTTCCAATCGCCAGCACTTCGATGCCAAATAAAGCGCCTGCCAGCGGGGTTCCAAACACGGATGCAAACCCGGCGCTTATGCCTGCCATAAGCAGGATGCGGCGATCTTGCGGCATGAGACGGAGCGGTCGCGAAAGTTGATCCGCCAGAGAGGCGCCCGTCTGGATCGCGGTGCCCTCACGCCCTGCTGAGCCACCGAAAAGGTGGGTGATGAATGTGCCTGCCAGAATCAGCGGGGTCATCCGGAGCGGAATCATCGTGCTGGGATCGTGCGTTTCTTCAAGGATCAGGTTGTTGCCCGCTTCGACGGAAGATCCGTAGTGCTTGTAGACGAGCCCGACAAGCCAGCCTGCCGGCGCAAGCAGCAAGATCAACCAGACATGACTCTCTCGAACGCGAGTGGCAAGATCGAGTGAGACCAGGAGAAGGGCAGAAGCCGAACCGGCCATGACGCCCACCGCGGCGGAAACGGGAATCCACCGGGCCAGGTATAGCAACATGTTGAATTGATCGGAAATAACTTTGACGATGCGTGTTTTGCTCAATGGGTCTCCTGATCTTTCTAGGAGTCATCAGCATCGGCCAGGTGACCGAGCATCATCGGCGAACTCCATCGCCAAAGTTGTTAATAAAACGATATCAGCGGGCTAAATGAGCGTCAATGCAGTGCAGATCACCTGTTTGTGGAACCGCAACTATTCCGTAACCCCGGGCATCCTGAGCCAGAGCAGTTTTACAAATGGTGTGGTCGGTGGAAATGGTGGAGGCGGCGGGAGTCGAACCCGCGTCCGAAATCCATGTCAGCAGAGAGACTCCATGCTTAGTCGAGTTCCAAAGATTTCGCACGACGCGCTCAGAACCGACAAGATGCGCGTAACGCTAGTCCGATGATCTCGTTTCTGCGACTCGGACCGCGCCTCAGAAACCAGCCCGCTGTGCGACGTCCTTTCGCAGCCCACAGGCAAAGCCACGGAGAACGGCTACTTATTTAATTAAGCAGCAAGTGCTAGGTTGTTGTTAGCAATTATTGTTTTTGCAAGCGATTACGGGTGCTCACACCCCGGCATGCCTCTCAACCTAATCGATCCCGTCGAAACCGTGACGCCCCCATCCCATGGAATAAGGCCACAACCTGGCCCTCGCTTCATTATAACCGCCAGGGACGGCGGTCCGGGCAGAGCAGCTGGCTTGGCGTCGCCCGAAGAAACTACGTTCCAATAGCGTTCAGGTCGATTCTTTCAAACTCTTTGTGCATGATGCCGTCGCGAATCTGCTTCACTGTTTTGCCCTTCAGCGACATCTGGTAGGCGTAGTAGCCCTCTTTTGCGCAGGTCGAACACTCGGCTCCATGAAGTCCCTCAAAGCAACTGTGCAGGCTGGTATGTCCCATGTTGCGGTCGCAATGGCAATAGCAGGGCAGTTGGTAAAGAACGTTGGGCACCTTGGCCGCATCCTGATACACCGTCTTCTGCCAGGGATACTGGAACATCGGCCCGGTGAGCTGATTGCCGGAGAGAATCGCCGGCAGCTTGGCCGCGTGGGCCGGCGCTGTAGGGTGATAAGCAGGAACATCCTGATCGGTGACCCATTGCGCAGAAGCCGCTACCGTCATCATTCCAACCGCCAGGCACACCATCAAACGTCGCATGTTCCTACTCCTTAAAAGCCAAGTGTAGCGCGGCCCCAGCGTATTCGCCACCGCGGGCGAGTTCGGCGACAAGATTGCTGTATTGTCTGGAGAAGGGTTTGTTCAGGAAAGCATGACCCCACAAAAAAAGGCGGCACGAACGTTTTATTGTCCGTGCCGGGAGGCCAGTGACGCAACTTGTGTTAAAACCTTCGCCGCTAGAGCAATCTGCTCAACCACGACTGAATTGATAGTAGCAGAACTTAAGGGTGTAAATACAAAATTTCGTAAAAAAGTGTCTTTTAGAACTTTTTAAATCCCGATTCCTGTATGTTTCGGGAAGAGCAAGATCTCAACTCTTTCATTCATGTAGACGCGTTTTCCGCATATAAGTTGCTTGCGAGCCAGATTTACTGCATTTTTTCGTCAAATATCTATGCCTTTACGGAATTTTCCATCCTCTCGATTCTTTAAACCGGAGAAACGCGGTCCTGTGCCCGTCCCCAGGCCGACCCCAGCGTCTACAGTTCAAGAGGCGGAGCAGGGCAGTCCAGCCGAGCCCCGCAGCCTGTTGCGGACCAGCCTTTTGCTGGCGACCTCAGCGGCTTTGGGCGGCATCGCTGTCGCTATCTGGAATCGCCGGACCCTGGCGCAGATGCGCCAGCAGATCGATGCGTCTGCGGATGCCGAAGAGTAAACAGGAGAGCTGAGCTACTTCTTCTCGTTTCCGGACCCAGTCATTTTTGGGAAGACCATCAGGCCGCGGTCGAGAACCTAAGACAGCGCATTCAAGGCCGCGGCCATCTTCATGTCCCGCTCCGTGATCCCGCCCTTGTCGTGCGAAATCAGCGCCAGCCGCACCTTGTTGTAGCGGATATCGATATCCGGGTGGTGCCCTGCCTTCTCTGCCTCTGCTGCCACCCGGTTCACAAAAGCCATGGCGGCCACAAAGTCGGCGAACTCGTAATACCGGGCGATCTCTTTGCCCTCAAGCTTCCACTCAGGAAGCGATTGCAGTCGTTTCTCCACAATTTCCGTGGCCAATACGCTCATCGATACACATTACGCCCCAACGACCGGATCTGGCCGGCCATCGCGCCTCACGCGAGAGGATTGCGTGCCTTGCTACGGTCCCTGGGCTCCAATTGCAGGGTCGATGCTTTTTTCGCCGGTTGGGTGATCTCCGCCCTTAGATCCTCCCACAACTGATCAGGCAGGCTCAGATACACGTCGACTACCCTGGGGTCGAACTGCGTGCCTCCGCACCGTTTGATTTCGGCTCTCGCGGCAGAAAAACTGTTCCCCTTGCGGTATGGCCGGTCGGACGTAATGGCGTCCAGGGTGTCGGCCACGGCGAAAATTCTTGCTCCCACCGGAATCTGGTCTCCTCTGAGACCGCGGGGGTATCCGCTGCCGTCGAAATGTTCCTGGTGGCTGTATACGATCTCCGCCGCCTCCTGCAGGAAAGGAATTTTGCGCAACATCTGGTAGCCGCGCGCGCAGTGCTCCCTCATGATCTTCTGCTCCTCAGCCTGCAGTTTGCTGGGCTTGAGCAGGATTGCATCGGGAATGGCCATCTTGCCGATATCGTGCAGAAAAGCCCCGCGCGCAATGACAGGTATCTGTCGTGGAGGAATTCCAGCGCCCCGCGCCAGAGCGATGGTAAAGGCCGTCACTCGTTTCGAGTGGCCTTCCGTTTCCGCATCTTTCAGGTCCAGCGCGTCGCCCAGCGCTTCGAGCGTGATGTCATAGGAGCGTTCCAGGTCAGTGATGGCCTGGTTCAGCATTTCCGTGCGAGCACTCACCATTTGCTCCAGGTCCTGCCGGTACATCGCGTTCTGCTGCAGCAGACGCCGATAGTCCACCACGCGCCTCACCGCGGTGATCAATTGATCTTTATCAAAGGGTTTCTGCAGATACTCATAGGCGCCCTGTCGCACTGCCATCAACCCGGTCTTGGAGTCGGAGCTCATCGCTACAAGCGGAATGTCGGGCTGTGCGCGGCGCACGCGTTCCAGCGAGCCTGTTATGTCTCCGCCAGATACTCCCAGGTCAGCCAGTATCAAATCAAAACGGGAATCCCGTTCGATTTGCCCGATTGCCTCCGGCATTCCCCACACGACCACGATGGTGAATTCATCCTTTGCAAGCGTGCCGTCGATCACGGTTCGAAAATGTAACGGCTCATCGACCACTAGGATGCGTGCTGTTCCCATAGTTGGCCCGCCATCCGGGTCCCCCCGGAATGTCCTCTTCTTTTTTGCTGCTGTTATCAATTGTGGGTACTGGGCAACCTATTCCAAACCACCCCAAAATGCGACCACGGCATGGGCTCTTATCGAGGCGGGAGCTGGTGACGCCCTCCCGCATGCTCATGCTTCGAGTCTATCTGCATCGAGTCTATCTGCATCCGGTACGTTCGGTGTGAATTCTTAGTTCCCAGGATGGCCCATGAGTTGACAACTGCTATACTCCGTTTTGCATCATCCCTAATTTCCCACATGACCAATTCGAGCCGCCATCGGGGTATATTAGTCTTCACATTCCCGCAAAACGGCTCAAATCGGGGTAGATATGTTCAACTTTAAACGCGAGTTTTCAGGCGAATCCAATCTGGTCAGGTCGCAGGCTGCCAAACAATCGTGCGAGCAGCAACAAAGGGACGTGTACGAAAGTCACCGTCACCGTACTTTTTCTCTCGCGTTCTACATGACTGGCAACGAGATGGAAGCGGAAGAAGTTCTCGCCACCACGTTCATCCGTGCTTTTCAGCAAAACGAGAATCCCGACGCTTTTGCCGTCGACTCAGCCCTCGTGACGGAGTTGGGTGAGCGCTTTCCGCTCAAAGAGGAAGAAGCTCCTGCGGTTGTCTCGCAGGGGGGCGGCATCCATCAGCGCAACGTACGCCGTACGGAGCTCGAAGCTGCGGTCGGCAAATTGCCTCCGAATGAGCGCCTACTCTTTTTGCTGCGCGACGTCGAAGGGTACGACCCGGCACTGATCGCCCGGTTGCTTGATATGACCGAGGCACAGGTCGTGCGCACTTGCTTCTCGGCTCGTATTCGTCTGCGCCAGATATTGGCGGAGCAGGCCAGAGTCGAAGCTGCCTGATTCATTCTGAATCGGATCCGTCCTGAAATGGATCTATCCTGAAAGCCTCAGGACTATTTGTTGCCCCGCCGCGCTGAGACCCAACCTTCCCTGACCGTCTGCCTTGCCCTTCCCAGGGCCAGCGAATCTGCCGGCACATCGTCGGTAATGCACGATGCCGCCGCCACGTACGATCCATCTCCCAGCGTGACCGGTGCGATCAGTGTGGAGTCGCTGCCCACAAATACGCGGTCGCCAATAATCGTTTTGCGCTTGCTGATGCCGTCATAGTTGCAGGTGATGACGCCCGCTCCAATGTTTACTCCCTCGCCAATCTCTGCGTCTCCCAGGTAGGTCAAATGGTTGGCCTTGGAGCCCTTGCCCAGGCGAATCTTCTTGGTCTCTACAAAATTGCCCACACGTGCCCCTGCGCCGATCTCGCTTTCCGGACGGAGGTGCGCATACGGTCCGATCAGCGCGCCGTCGTCGATGCGCGACTGCGAGATGATCGAGCCCTGCTGGATCAGTACCTGGTCGCCCACGGTGGCATTTTCCAATACAGAATAGGAACGGATACGGCACTCCGTTCCTATCCTGGTCTCCCCCAGCAACTGAACAAACGGCTCGATCACCGTATCTGCTCCCACCGTTACGTCAGCGTCAATGACAGTAGTCTCAGGTCGAAAAATAGTCACGCCTTCCGCCATAAGCCTGCGGGCGGTTGCCATGCGGAGCTTTTCATCGATCGCCATCATCTCCGCGATCGTATTTGCGCCTAATACCTCGTCCGCAATCTCCGCTTCCAGGGCCACGACGCGCTCGCCCGCGCCACCCAGAATCCCGGCCATGTCTGTCAGATAAAGTTCACCGTGTGCGTTCTTCGTTCCCAGGCTATCGATGTGTGCAAACAGAGGCTTTGTGGCAAAAGCATAGATGCCCGAGTTGATTTCACGGGCTTTTGCAAATTCCGGTGTCAACGCCTGTTGCTCCACAATGGCCTGCACTTCATTTTGGGAACCCGCCTTGCGCACCACGCGTCCGTAACCGTAAAGGTCTTCCGGGGCGGCTGTCAGAACGGTCATGGCCGCCCGTTCCCGCAGATGGAAATCCCGTATCTTCTTGATTGTCTCCGTCCGAATGAGTGGTACATCGCCAGAAAGCACGATGATGTCTTCGTAGCCTTCCACCACCCGGCGTGTCTGTTGAATGGCATGGCCGGTCCCACGCTGCTCCGTCTGCTCTACAAATTGCACGCCCAGCGCGCCGAACGAGTCCTTCACCAGGCTGGCCTGATGCCCTACGATCACGTAGATATCTTCCGGAGGCACGATCTGCCGTGCCGCGTCGACTACGTGCCGCAGCAGCGTTTTGCCGCCTACTTCATGTAGCACTTTGGGCCGCTTGCTCTTTAGCCGAGTCCCTTTGCCCGCGGCCATGATGACGATGGCGAGTTGCATGCTTTGTCCCCTTAACTGCTTCTTGCCAAGGATATAGCACCACCAACGCTCATCCAGTTGCTTCCGCAGCGCCGTTTCACCTGCAACTCTGGAAGCCAAGGCAAATCCCCGATCTCACTCACCCGTCATCATTGGCAAAATCGGTACCGAACGATTCACCTTTCACCCCAAATTCACGCAGGCCATTTCTCTTCGCCCACACGAAAAGCGTAACGTTAAGAAGAGGAAGTCCCATGAGCTCAGCGCCTTCTATGGAACTCGCCGCTTCTCCTTCGGCCGCATCTGGGGCGCAACGTCCAGCCTTGATCAAGCAGGCTGCAGTCCTCGGCGCAGGAACCATGGGTGTGCGCATCGCAGCCCATCTTGCCAACGCCGGCATCCCGGTCGTGCTGCTCGATCTGGCTTCAGGCGGCGGGGTATCGATCGCGGAAGTAGCGCTACAGGCCCTGAGTCGCGCCAAGCCAGCCGCATTTTACGACCCAGATACGATCCGTCTTATTCAGCCCGGAAACTTCGATGACCATCTGGCGCTGCTTAACAAATGCGATTGGGTGATCGAAGCAGTCACCGAGAATCTGGACATTAAGCGACGGCTTCTCGCAAAAATCACACCGTTCCTCAAGCCAGGCGTCATCCTCACCACCAACACCAGCGGCCTTCCGGTGGGCAGCATCGCGGCCGAGCTACCCGCTCCACTCCGCCGTTGCTGGTTCGGTACGCACTTCTTCAACCCTCCGCGTTACATGCGGTTGCTCGAAATCATCCCGACGCCCGAGACCGATCCTCAAGCCATCGCCTCGGTAGCGGACTTTGCGGACCGCCGTCTCGGTAAGGCAGTCGTCTATGCGCGCGATACGCCCAATTTCATCGCGAACCGCATCGGCGTTTTCGTCATGACGCAGGCCATTGAACTTATGCAGCAACAGGGCCTCACTGTCGAAGAAGTCGACGTGCTCACTGGTTCTGCCATCGGATGGCCGCGTACTGGGAGTTTTCGCCTCGCGGACATGGTTGGCTTAGACGTTCTGGCTCACGTGGTCTCGAATTTCGCGGAATCGAACGCGGGCGAAGCGGTCGGTCTTCCGCCGTTCGTCACCACCATGCTCGAGCGGCGCTGGCTGGGCGACAAGACCGGCCAGGGTTTCTACAAAAAAGAGAAGGATGCAGAGGGAAACGAAGTTCGTCTCGCGCTCGATTGGCAAACCGTTGCCTATCGTCCTGCGACGCGTCCCAAATTCGCCTCGCTCGAGCTGGCGAAAAACTCCGAATCACTCCCCGAGCGTCTTCGCATGCTCATGGCCGGCGATCCCCGTAAAGACAAAGCGGCCGCTTTTCAATCCCAACTGCTCAGCCGCCTCTTTGCCTATGCGGCCAATTGCCTGCCGCAAATCGCAGCAGAGCCTGCAAGCATCGACCGAGCTATGCGCACCGGCTTTAACTGGGAACTCGGCCCATTCGAAATGTGGGATGCGGTGGGCGTGGAGGCGACTGCAGCTCGCATGCGTCAGTCTGGTGTGGCCGCCGTTCCAGCATTAGACAGACTCCTTCAGTCTGGAAGCTCAAGCTGGTATCGCGACGAAAAGAACAGCAGGCAGGTGTTCGATCCCGAGCGAGGGGAATATGTGATCGTCGCTCAGCCTGCCGGTATCGCCTCCATCGCCGACTTTCGCAAGTCGCACGGCATCGTCAAAGGCAATCCGGGCGCATCGCTCATTGATCTGGGGGATGGCATCGCTGCCATCGAGTTGCATTCAAAAAAAGACGCGGTGGGCGAAGACATTACCCGGCTCGTCACGCAGGTCTTGAACGCCGGCAGCGACGCCGTTCGTGATTTTCAGGCCTTTGTGATCACCGGCGACGGCGCGAATTTTTCTGTGGGCGCAAACCTGCTGCAGGTTCTGCTGCTCATTCAGGAAGGCGAATGGGAAGATCTCGACTTTGCCATTCGCGCCTTTCAGCGGATGACGTCGGCCATCAAGTTCTGCCCTCGTCCGGTGGTGGTCGCGCCCTTTGGGCTTTGCCTGGGCGGCGGAACGGAAATTGCGCTCCATGCGGCCAGCCGTCAGCCGCATGCCGAGCTATATATGGGCCTGGTCGAAACTGGAGTGGGCGTTGTGCCCGGTGGTGGGGGCACAAAGGAGATGGTCCTCCGCGCCGTCGATTCCGCCGTAAGCGTCCTGTCTGCCTCGGGCCGCGATGCCAACGCGCGGCTCGCCGGTTCTACGGAGTACTTCGATGCCCTGAAGCGAAATTTCGAATTGATCGCGCTGGCCAAAGTCTCGACATCCGCCGCCGATGCGCGTCTGCTCGGCTATCTGAGCCCGTCCGATCGCATCACGGCGCATCGCGATCGTGTCGTGTATGACGCGCGTCAGGCGGCGGTCACACTGGCGAGCGCGGGCTATGCGCCGCCGGCGCCCCGAGAAGTGCCTGCCGCCGGAGAAAGCGTACTCGCCACCCTGAAGCTCGGTGTGCACCTGATGCGGCAATCCGAATTCATCAGCGATCACGATCAGAAGGTCGCCAACCACGTTGCCAACATCCTATGTGGAGGGGCAATTCCCGGCGGTACCCTCGTTGGGGAGCAATATTTTCTCGACCTCGAGCGTCAGGCTTTTCTGTCGCTCTGCGGCGAACGCAAGACTCAGGAGCGCATCGCCTACACCTTGAAGACGGGCAAGCCGCTTCGCAATTAACGGGATGCAAACATGAGAGACGCCGTAATCGTCAGCAGCGTAAGAACCGCCGTCGGCAAGTCTGGCCGGGGAGCACTCGCGACGACGCGCCCGGACGATCTAGCCGCGGCCGCCATCGAAGGCGCTCTCGCGCGTCTACCCCAACTCGACCGCAACGAGATCGACGACGTCATTCTCGGCTGTGCCATGCCCGAGGCCGAGCAGGGAATGAACGTGGCCCGTATCGCCGCCCTGCGCGCCGGTCTGCCCGTGTCTTCCTCCGCCATGACCGTCAATCGCTTCTGCGCCTCGGGACTGCAATCGATCGCCATGGCGGCAGAGCGCATCCGCGGTGGCGGCGCCGAAGTCATCGTAGCCGGCGGCACCGAGTCCATGAGCATGGTGCCCATGGGCGGCAACAAGGTAAGCGCCAACCCCTGGCTTGTTGATCACTATGCCGATTCCTATCTCTCGATGGGGCTCACCGCGGAGCGTGTTGCCCAGCATTACGGCATTACTCGCCAGCAGGCAGATGCTTTTGCTCTCTCCAGCCATCAAAAAGCGCTGGCCGCGATCCAGGCCGGTCACTTCACTACAGAAATCGTATCCGTTACCGTGACCAGTGCCGGCAACACTGCGGGTAAAGTTCAACTCACGAGTAAGGCCTTCACCATCGACGAGGGCCCACGCGCAGACACCTCGCTTGAGGCGCTTGCCTCCCTCAAGCCTGCATTCCATGCAAAGGGAACTGTTACAGCAGGGAACTCGTCCCAGACTTCGGATGGCGCTGCTGCCAGCGTAGTGATGTCTGCGGAGAGAGCCAACGCGCTTGGCCTCCAGCCTCTGGCCCGCTTTGTGTCCTTCGCAACGGCCGGCTGCCTGCCCGAGGAAATGGGCGTTGGCCCGGTGTACGCCGTTCCGAAAGCTCTCAAGTCAGCCGGCCTGACCCTCGACCAGATCGACCTGATCGAACTGAATGAGGCTTTCGCCGCGCAATCGTTGGCTGTGATGCAGCAACTCCGTCTGGATCCGGCAAAGGTCAACATAAATGGCGGCGCCATCGCGCTGGGCCATCCGCTTGGTTGCACCGGAGCGAAGCTTACCGCAACACTCTTGCAGTCCATGCGTCGCAGCAAAGCAAGATACGGTTTGGTGACCATGTGCGTCGGTGGGGGCATGGGCGCCGCAGGCATCTTTGAATCACTTCAGTAGAAACCGATCGATTCGACGATCAGGGGGACAGATTGGCAACAGCGACTGAAATTCTTGAGCGCTCCATTTCAGGGGGCAGCTTTCTCATCGAGGAACGCAAGCCTGAAGAGGTGATGACCCCTGAAGACTTCAGCGACGAGCAGCGGCAGATTGCCCGAACCGCCTCTGACTTTGTTCGCAACGAAGTGGTTCCGGCGGCGGACGAAATCGAGGCCAAGCATTTCGACGTGACCCGCGCTTTGCTGAAGAAAGCCGGAGACCTGGGGCTGATGGCGGTCGATATTCCCGAGGCATACGGCGGCCTGGCCATGGATAAGGTCACTTCCGCCATCGTCGCCGACCATCTCTCGCAATTGGGCAGCTTCTCTGTCGCGTTCAGCGCCCATGTCGGCATCGGAACGCTCCCCATTGTCTGGTATGGCACGGATGCGCAGAAGGAGAAGTTTCTGCCGCAACTCGCCACCGGCGATTGCATCGGCGCCTACGCTCTCTCCGAAGCCACTTCCGGCTCCGACGCGATGAACATTCGTGCTCGCGCTACCCTTTCGGCAGATGGCGCCCACTACGTGCTCAATGGCGAGAAAATGTGGATCAGCAACGCTGGCTTCGCTGATCTGTTTACCGTCTTCGTCAAGGTCGACGGAGAAAAGTTCACCGCATTCCTGATCGAGAAGGGAACGCCCGGTTTTTCGATCGGCAATGAGGAGCACAAGTTGGGCATTCGCGGCTCATCCACTTGCCCACTCATTCTGTCCGACTGCAAGGTGCCGGTCGAAAATCTGCTGGGTGAGGTGGGCAAGGGCCACCACATCGCCTTCAACATTTTGAACATAGGCCGCTTCAAACTCGGCGCCGCATGTGTCGGTGCAGCCCGCACGGTGCTTGGTCATGCCATCGCTTACGCCAAACAGCGGCAGGCGTTCGGCAAGCCTATCTCTGGCTTTGGACTCATTCAGCAGAAACTGGCTGATTGCGCTGCGCAGCTCTTTACTGTGGAGAGCATGGCCTATCGCACCGTGGGCATGATCGACGATGCATTGGCCGCTCTGGGCGATGCAGCCGAAAATCCGCGCGAAATCCAGAAACGTATCGAAGAGTACGCCGTGGAGTGTTCCATTCTGAAAGTCTCGGGTTCTGAGATGCTCGACGTAGTGGTTGACCACGCCGTACAGATCTATGGCGGTTACGGATATGTCGAAGAATATCCTGTCGAACGAGCCTATCGCGACTCGCGCATTAATCGCATCTTTGAAGGCACGAACGAAATCAACCGCCTCATCATCACGGGCTGGTTGATGAAGCGAGCCATGGCCGGCCAACTGCCTCTTCTGGCCGCAATCAAAAAGCTGATGGACGAAGTTTTGGAGCCGCCATCCTTCGAGGAGGAAGCCGATCATTCTAGCGATCCGCTGTATGAGCAATCGAAGCTTCTGGCGAGTGCCAGGAAGCTAGCGCTCTTCACGGCGGGCGCCGCGTCGCAGAAATATATGAACGCTTTGGCTGAACAGCAGGAGGTCATGGCTGACCTGGCCGATATCATTATCCAGGTCTACGCTTTGGAGTCCGCTCTGCTGCGCGCTCGTAAGCTGAAATCTCGCAACTTGCCTCTTGCCGATACCGCGGTAGGGATGGTTCAACTGTACGCCGCCAAGGCAATGGATATCGTTGAGTTGGCAGCACGTCGAATTGTCGCTGCCGTGGCTGAAGGCGACGCGCTGCGCGTCCAGTTGGCCATTGTGCGCCGCCTATCCCGTCATACTCCACAGGATGTCTACGCTCAAGCGCGTAAAATCTCAGATCATCTTGCAGAGTACGGAGTCTGGACCTAGGCTCTGCTTGAATGCAGGCGGGCCGCCGTTCACCCGTCGAGCATACCCTGAGGAAAGAGGCGACCCTCCAAAAACAAAGGGCACAGCGAAAGCTGTGCCCTTGCTTCCCTCGTATATCAACGAACAACTACTGCCGCTGTTGCAAACCGTCGCCGCCGTATTCGCCTCTGCCGCCAACCGTTTTCGAGGTGGTCACGCTGACAGGCGACTGCAAATGGAAGCTCACCAGCGTCTCCGTGGGAATCTGTACCTGCTGCCCGCGAGTCACGCCGTTGACACCAGCACCCACACCTCCGCCTGCCACGGCTCCGATCGCTGCACCCTTGCCGCCGCCGGCGAGCGCACCGATAATCGCCCCCAGTGCCGCGCCGCCGCCAGTCTTGACCGCTGTATTTTTTCCGCGGCCAGCCCCTTGCTTGGTGTAGGCGTCCGTCACCACATTCATCTGTCCGGCTACCGTATCGATCCGAGTCAACTCGATAGATAGCTCTGAGCTGCCGGTAAAGTGTGCCGCATCCTTGGCTGCGACGACCCGGCCGACGACGGATGCCCCAGTGCGTGCGGCGACCATGCCGTCCACAATCAAATCGCCCCCCAGGGAAGCATGGAAAATTGTGTTCGGTTGCGTCGTCTGGCTATCCAGCCCATCGGTCATGCGAATAGGGATCACTGTGCCGGCGGGGATCGTCACCGTCCTGACTACGGGGGCAGGCGGAGCCGGGGGAGGAGCCACTACCTGGACCTGTTCCTGCGGAGGAGGAGGTTCAGGTGCAGCAGCGGGCGGTGGCGGTGCTGACTCGGCGGCCACATCCTTGCGGCGCTTGTCTGGAACCCTGGCTACTTTCGGTGGCTCCACCACCAGGTTATTCACCACCGTCTTGACCCCATCGACGGTGGCGCTATCGGCAGACGCCAGCGCTCGCGACGCGTCATTGTCGACCTTCCCCGTCAGCGTGGCTACACCACCGGCAGTAGCCACCGAGATGCTTTGGCCGTTCAGAGCGGATTCGGCGGCAATCTTCGCCTGGATGTCGTTGTTGATCTGCTGATCGTCCCGTGGAGCTGGCGCGGGAGTCTGCGGCTGAGCCGCCTGCGTGGCCGGTTTCGGCTCTTCCTTGGGTAAAAACGGATTCCTGCAGCCTGTTCCGAGGACGAGGATGCCGGTCAAAACTGCCAGAGGAACACTGCGTTGCATCAGAAAATCAGTCTTCATAGAAATCCTCAGTGTTGGATTCATGCTCGGGAGTGTCTTCCCAGTCGTGCGAGCCCACAGAGACTACCCTTGTTGGACGAAGGAAACAGAACAGCGGCTGACATGGAGGGCCTATATTCGCAGGCGGCGGTGTTCGGTTCATTTCGCTTTCTCTGCGCCCTGGCGGCGCCAGAGGGCTATCCTGCATCCCATTGTTAACGCTGAAGCGAAAGCTTGGCAAAGTATCTTCTTCTGGTACCCGGGTTCTAAACCCGCCCGAAGGCGAAAGCAGTATGTATATTGATGAGGACGAGTACTCCAACTAAAGGGGAAAGAGCGATGGCAGACGAAAATGTTGGTGGAAGCAGCAGAAGTAATGGTTTCGGTTGGTTTCTGGTTGGGCTCGGCATCGGCGCGGCAGTTGGTATTTTGTACGCCCCTGCGCCTGGAACGGAAACTCGCGAAAATCTGTCTGAGAACGCGCGTGAGCAGGCGGAGATTCTGAAGCAGAAGTCCAGAGCTGCCGCAGCGCAGATGAACAACTACGTTGACATGGGCAAGGATCAGCTCAGCGATTATGTAGAGCGCGGTAAACAAGTGGTTGATTCCGCGAAGACCCAGGTCAACACGTACGTCGAACGCGGACGCCAAACCGTAGCCAAACAAGCCGAGAAGGTCTCGGCGGCGGTCGATGCGGGCAAGAATGCCTATGCCGCGACCACTGCGGGCGACACTCAGGTCTAACGAATCTGACACGGAGCAACTTCGCCTGATGCGAAGCTGGGGCTAGGTATGTGCCCCGCCCTCTCAAGAGTAGTGTTACTGTGGCCCCTGAATGTTCACGTCCTAATGAAGCCCGGTCGGCCATTCCGGCCGGTGCATCCAAGCGAAGGTTAAGAAGGAAATGGATACGCAGACTTTATTGGTGATCTTTATTGCCGTGGCTGCGCTCAGCCTGCTGTTGCAGGGTCTTTCGATGCTGGCCATGGCCATTGGCGCCCGCAAGGCGCAAAAAAAGGTCATGGCTCTGGTCGATGACGTCCGCATTCACGCAATGCCTGCCATCATGTCTTCGCGCGAAGTGATCCAGGATCTTACGCCGAAGCTGAAGCGCATTACAGAAAACCTCACTGCGGTGAGCGACACGCTACGCGTTAAGTCGGATCAGGTAGGCGGACTCGTAGGGGATGTCACCAACCGTGCTCAGGCCCAGACCGCGCGCGTGGACGACATGGTGAGAGGCACCCTCGATCAGATCACCTACGCCGCGCAGGCGGTCGAACATGGCATCGCGGTACCCATGCGCCAATTAAGCGGAGTCCTCAACGGCCTTCGTGCCGGAGTCGAAGTCTTGCGCAAAAAGACCCCCACCGACCATGCGGGCCCCGAAGACGATCTCTTCGTCTAAGCAATCAATCGGGCTTCGCGGGCTTTTGAGGGTTTGCCGAAAGAGAACCGCAGATCTCTCCACTTCGGTCCCACGGCTGGCCGGGGCAGGCGAGATGACAATTCAGTTTAGGTTTTGGACTTCCGCTTCACGGGCTAAAGCTCGCTGCGGCGAGACAGCTCGCTGCGGCGAGACAGGCCGTACCCTGCCCTGTCTGTGTTTGTTTCTGTGCAAAAAAACGCTGGTTGACTCAGCCGAGTGCAAACGGACCTGCTGTTCGTTTGCACTCGCTGGCAAGCGCTTCGCGCTCTAAACGATCCAGCCGCCGCCCACCACTTCGTCCTCGTCATAGAAAACCGCTGCCTGGCCCGGGGTCACGGCCCGCACCGGCTCATCGAAGCGCGCTTCGACCTCATCCTCCGCGGTCTGCCGCAGGGTGGCCCACGCCGGCTCGTGGCGGTGGCGTATTTTCACCTTGGCACGCATCTCCTTTGACAGCCGCGGAATCGAAATCCAATTCAGCCGCTGCGCGCGCAGGGAGTCACGCATCAACTCAGCCTCTGCGCCGATGGTGACCCTCTTGCTCTCCCGATCGATCGAGATCACATAGAGCGGTGAGGGAGAAGCGACACCAAGCCCCTTGCGCTGCCCAACGGTAAAGTTGTGCACACCCTCGTGCTGCCCCCTCGACTGGCCACCCACGGTCACCAGTTCTCCCGAGGAATCAGGCAACGCCTCACCCTGTTCCTCCAGGTAGGCGTCGATGAACTTCTTGTAGTCGCCTCCGGGAATGAAGCAAATCTCCTGCGAATCAGGCTTGTTTGCCGACGCCAGTCCCAGTGCGTGGGCTCGCTCCCTCACCTCCGGCTTGGTAAAGCCACCCAGAGGAAAGAGCGTACCCGCCAACTGTTCCTGGGTAAGGCCGAACAGGAAATAAGTCTGATCTTTGGTCGCATCCGCAGGCCGCTTAAGAATCCAGCGTCCCCGCTGCGGATCGTATTCATTGCGGGCGTAATGCCCCGTCGCAATCAGGTCCGCGCCGATCTGACGCGCGGTCAGCAATAGCTGGTCGAACTTCAGATGGTTGTTGCAAAGGCTGCAGGGAATCGGAGTGCGCCCCGCAAGATACTCGTCCACGAAGGGACGGATCACATCCCGCTCGAACCGCTCCTGGTGATTCACCACATAGTAGGGAATCGACAGTACCTCTGCCGTTCGCCGCGCATCGTATACATCGTCAATCGAGCAGCAGCGTCCCTGCACCTGCTCGGGCATCCCGTCATGATCCGACAGCCGTCGCTGGTTCCACAACTGCATCGTCAGGCCGACAAGGGTATGTCCTTCCGCCTTGAGCATGGCCGCAACCGTTGACGAGTCAACGCCACCGGACATGGCCACCGCTATGGTCTTCTGCTCTTGCTGCATCTCCATCACCTGACCGCTACCGCGGATACTTCGCGCAATCTGGCCACCTGGGCCGTGACCAACGAAATGGCGGCATCGATCTCTTCTTCCGTCGTCTGCCTGTTTAGGCTTAAGCGCAGGCTGGCGCGCGCCCGTTCGGCAGAAAGCCCCATCGCCTCCAGCACATGCGAGGGTTCGCTGGCGCCGGAGGAGCATGCTGCCCCGCTTGATGCGGCCAGTCCCTTCAGGTCCAGCGCGATCACCAACGCTTCGCCTTCCAGATGATCGAACCACAGGTTCGTGGTATTCGGAACGCGTGGGGCCATCCCGCCGTTCACGCCGGCCTCCGCCGTTCGGCCGAGTACCCCCGCTTCCAGCCGGTCCCGCAAAACGCCTACCCTGCCAGGAACATCCTTGCGCAGCCCTTCCATGGCGCACTCCGCCGCCTTGCCCAGACCCACAATGCCTGCAACGTTCTCAGTCCCTGCGCGCCGCTGCCGTTCGTGCGCGCCACCGGCAGACAGAGGCTCTAACCGGGTGTTGCGCGCCACAAAGAGCACTCCCGTACCTTGCGGAGCATGCATCTTGTGTCCGGAGATCGTCAGCAAGTGGCAGCCGAGCTCCTGCACATCGAGCGGAATCTTGCCTGCTGCCTGCACAGCGTCCACATGGAAGCGAACCCCGGCTTCGGCAGCCACCTGGCCAATCTCGGTGACCGGCTGCAAAACCCCGGTCTCGTTGTTAGCCATCATGATGCTGATCAGTCGCGTGTTGGGTCGCAGCTTGCGACGCACATCTTCGGGTGAAACCACTCCCTGGCCATCGACTGGCACAAAATCCACCACCGCCCCGCGCTCGCCCAGCCGCTCCACGGCATGGAGCACCGCATGGTGTTCCACTGCGCTGGTAATGACGTGGTCCCCGGGCTTTACCGATCCGAAGATGGCAAGATTGTCACTCTCTGTCCCGCCGCTCGTGAAAACGACCTCCGACGCACGGCAATGGAGCAAGCCAGCAACGCTGGCCCGCGCCTGTTCGACCGCCCACCGGGCGTGCTGGCCTTCCTGATGGATCGAGGACGCGTTCCCAAACTGCTCCAGTAGAAACGGGCGCATCGCCTCCAGCACCTCAGGAAGCAAAGGTGTGGTGGCATTCGCATCCAGGTAGATTCGCCGCACACCTTACATTCTACGGGAACAGGCAATTCCTCCGGCTAAAAGGACCCTCCGTGCGGCGGAGTCAGAGGAGCCCTCAAGCTCATGCAAAGGAATGGCCGGGGGCCCATTCAAAACCGGTTTTGGCTGAGTGGGGTTGAAATGCAGAGAGCCTGCGTTTCCACCAGCAGAAAAGAGAAGACGGCGAGGCTGCTCGCTGCGGCGAGCAGCCTTGTGGGGTGGCCGGTACCGCAACCAACCTGCGGGTGCCCCATCCCCCCGGATTTCCCGTCGAGTTCAGTGAGTCAGATGTCTTTCATGCGGCTTTCCTTTGAAGAAAACCGCACACGCTGATGTGTCCAGCTTAGCGTGCGGGAAATTCGGGGTCCTTGACGGTGCTTTTCCGGCAAGGGTGGGAATCCACAAATCTCAATGCTACAAATCTCAACGAACAAGGTCGCGGTAACCCACCCTTCGCGAGAAAAAGCAAAGGATGGGGACCCGAAGTTGGTCGTACTCCCAGGCCAAGCGATATCGTGCGGCGTTTCTCTATCGTTCTCAACCGTGTGATAAAGGCAGGCTGGTCATACGGCAAAGCGGGCGCTGGAAAATCGATGATCCGGGGCATGACTTCGCCCGCGAATCATCAGGAACAAAAAGGGAACGAAAAGACCCGATTGCCAGCCCTGGTGAGTGACACCCCGTCCACCACAAACCTGCTAGGCTTTCCTTACAAAGCGCGCTTGCGCTTTAAGGAGAGATCGTTCATGAAAGCCAGAGCACTCGTTACTCTGACACTGTGTTGCCTTTTGAGCCCAGCATCCATTCTGATAGCGCAATCACCATCCCTCGCAGCCCACCAGCAATCTCCGGCCCAGGTTTACGGAAAACTCTTCACCAGTCAGCAGAAACAAGTTGTTGCAGCGGCGGAAGCCATGCCGGCGGATAAATACGATTTCGCGCCCACCAAGGGAAGCTTTGAAGGAGCTCGCACCTTTGGTCAGCAGGTAGCCCACATCGCACGAGCACAGTACGACTACTTCGAAAATTTTGGGATCAAGTCGGGCGTCGATGTGGATGCTGTTGAGAAATTGAAGGGCAAGGATACGATCATCAAAGCCCTGAATGACTCCTACGCCTTCGCTGGCCGGGCCATTGCCACGATGACCGAACAAAACGCCTTTGAAGAAGTTGGAGACGACAAGACCACCCGCGCCGGCGTGGCGGCTTTCATCCTGTCACACACCAACGACCACTATGGCCAGATGGTGCTCTATTTACGCATGAACGACATCGTCCCACCAGCCAGCCGAAAGAAGTAGTCCGCTTAGAGCATTTTCTCGAGTGACTGCGGTCTGCTAAAAGCCGTTACGTGGTTTTCCCTGAGAGAAAACCGCGTAACGGCTCTTAGTTTTCGGTTTACACCCATAGCTCGCTGCAGCGAAAGTGCGAAAATGCTCAGCGCTTTTCGATCGGAACGTATTCCATCGGGTATTCCGGACCAATGTATTCGGCCCGCGGACGAATCAGGCGATTGTCATCCAGTTGCTCGATAACGTGGGCCGCCCAGCCGGAGATTCTGCTGACTGCAAAAATCGGGGTAAACAAATCCAGGTCGATGCCCAGCATGGTGTACGTGGAAGCCGAATAGAAGTCCACATTTGCGTTGAGTTTCTTTTCCGCAAGAATGTACTTCTCAATCGCGCGCGACATCTCGAACCACTTGGCGTTCCCCGACGACTCGCCCAACTCTTCTGACATTTTGCGCAGGTGGGTCGCCCGCGGATCTTCCGTGTGATAAACGCGATGGCCGAAGCCGGAAATCTTCTTCTTCTCCGCCAGAAGCTTTGCAACGTAGTCGACCGGATCAGCTCCCTCTTTATCGATAGCGAACAACATGCGCATCACCGCCTCGTTGGCGCCCCCATGCAGCGGACCTTTCAGCGCCCCAATGGCGCCGGTAACGGCGGAGTGAATATCGGAAAGGGTAGCGGCGATGACGCGGGCGGCAAACGTGGAGGCGTTCAGCTCGTGGTCAGCATGCAGAATCAGTGCGAGGTCGAAGGTTTTCGTTGCCGTCTCCGACGGCTTCTCGCCATTCAGCATCCACAGGAAATTTGCCGCGTGGCTGAGCGATTTATCCGCCTCGATCACCGGCTTGCCTTTGCGCAACCGGTCATACATCGCTACCAGCATGGCAATCTGCGAGGTCAGGCGGAAGCTTTTGCGTACGTTGCCGTCATGCTCGTTATTGTTCTCGTCGGCGTCGTAGAAGCTCAGGGCCGAGACGGCGGTACGAAGCACCTCCATCGGCGTTGCGTTCCTGGGGAAGGAACGCAGCATTTCGATGATCTTGGGATTGACCTCACGGGCTTCGGCGAGTTTCTGGCTGAAATCTGCCAGTTCGGCCTTGTTGGGCAGCCGCCCAAACCACAGCAGGTACGTCGTTTCTTCAAAAGTCGATTTCACGGCGAGCTCATGGATGTCGATGCCGCGGTATGCCAGCACCCCGGCCTCGCCGTCGATCCAGCAAATGCCTGAGTTGGCTGCTACTACTCCCGCAAGTCCCTTGCCCGCTACCGTTGCCGTCGACATGCCGAAACGCTCCTCTTATTTCCCCAATTGAACTGTTCTCTTTGCCGGTATCCAACCCGGGCCGTGCAAACGCTCAGCACTGTCTGTTTTATAGCGCAGGGCTTTGAATCTTGTCACTTAGACGCACCCGGCGTCGCTCCGGATACTGGTTCTTGAGGCCCATCCATTCATCGTCCTGGTCATCCTCATGGTCATCGTCCCGGCTTAAAAGCCTCCAGGCTAACCTCCGGAACCGTGCCCTCAAGCAATTGCCGAACTACCAGGGCGGTGGCCGGAGCGAGCTGGATTCCATTACGAAAGTGTCCCGTCGCCACCCAGCAATACCCCTCTCCGGCGCTGCCAATGACCGGTAGTCCATCCTCTGTGCCCGGCCGAACCCCTGTCCAGCTCTCAACCATCGGGGCCGAAGCGATGGGGGGCCACAGCTCCGCTGAAAGAACACGCAGCCAGGCGTCTGCCGCTGGCTCAACCTCGCGGTTGAAACCTACGCGCTCGACCGTCGCCCCAACAACGATCAGGCCATCGCCTCTCGGCACCAGGTAGACTTCCGGCGTGCGCAAGACGCAGGAAAGGTTCAGCGGCGGTTGCAGGCGAACCGTGTGCATCTGCCCCTTCCACGGGCCAACGGATCCCGCCGCCTGCTGCAACTCGCCCGACCATGCTCCACAGCAATTCACAAACGCGCCCGCGCTCAGCGTTTCCTTGCTGGTCTTTATTTCTACGGAGGCGCCGCGCCTCGAAACGGAAAGCACCTCGCTTTCCTCCCGCACCGTAACTCCTGAGGCGGCGACTGCCCGGGGGAGCGCGGCACATAAATCTCGTGGGTCGAGGCTAGCCTCTTCGAGCCACAGAAAGGATCGCCCTTTGGTCACCAGACCGGGTACCCGCTTTGCCGCCTCGTCTGTGCTGATCGCATACCGGGTCGCGGTCGCATCGCAGTGAAACGCTTCGCTCGCCATCAGCGTCGCCCGTGTGCGCAGTCCTACCGCATGTCCTGAAAACTCTTCGAGCAGACGCAGAAATTCCGGATACAGCCGCCTGCTGAACGCTGCGAGTTCCGCAATTTGCGGGGGATTTTCCGGGTCTTCAGCAGCCAGCATTCCGGCGGCCGCCCAGGACGCCTCGCGCATCACCTGCCCCCGCTCCAAAACAACCACCTGATGACCGCTCCGTGCCAACTCCAGGGCAACGGAGAGACCAATAATGCCTCCACCCGCAACGATGACTTCTGCAGTCTGCACACGTCCATTGTAGGATGGAAAATAACTGACCCGTCCTGCCGCCAAATGATGTGGAACCTGCTGGCAGGAGGTTTTTTTGAAACGAAGCACGCGAGAGAGGCGAAACGCATGAGCGACGAGACTTACGAAACAGCCGAACGGACCCAATCTGGACTATTTGTTGCCATCCTCGGTTTCGCCGCGTTGGCCGCTGCCGGCGCGCTGGTGTGGAGCTACACGCTGGAGACTCGCCTGGAAAAGTCACAGACGGCTCTCGCCAATGCCCAGCAACAGAATGACAAGCTGGCCGAGGGGCTGAATGAGACCAACGCCAAGCTGCGCGTCACCTCTGAAACCCTGGGTCAGAGTGTGGGGCTCACCCAGCGGCAGTTGGAAGCGCGCGCCAGCGAATTCCTCAAGCGTCAGCAGGCGGAAACAAGCCGTCTTGAGCGTCAGCAAAAGGAAGCCCAGGCAGAAGACCAGAAGCAGATCGGCGCTGTTTCGAGTGACGTGACAGCGGTAAAGAGCGATGTAGGCGGAGTCAAAACCGACGTAGCCGCCACCAAGTCCGAATTGCAGAATGCGGAAAGCCAACTACGCAGGGTAACGGGTGATCTCGGTGTCACCAGCGGGCTGGTCGCGACCAACTCCAAGGAACTCGACCTGCTCAAGCACAAGGGCGATCGTAACTATTACGATCTGACCCTGAGCAAGGGAGCCAAGCCGACCAACATCTCCGGCATCAAACTCAGCCTGAAGAAGGCCGATACCAAGCATTCGAAGTACACCTTGCTGGTTGAGTCGGACGATAAGCAGATCGAGAAGAAAGACAAGAATCTCGATGAACCCATCCAGTTCTACACCGGGAAAGACAAGCTTCTGTATGAGCTGGTGGTGAACACCATCAATAAGAACCAGGTGATCGGGTATCTGGCAACACCCAAGACTGCCCCAGCCCCTTAATGTCGCGCGGGCCAGCCCCCGCGCGCGGCCAGCAGGCCGTAGGATCTACAGCGACGGATGTCCCGATATCCCCGGATTTCTCCGTCGAGCCGGGTGAGTCAGACCCATCTCAGGCGGCTTTTCTTCGAAGAAACAGGGCCTCGCCTAACAGGCTGGGAAGAGTTCTGGCGCAACGCTCGGGGTGAGCCTGAAGAGAAAAACCGCACCGCTGCGGCTACAGCATTTTCACTTCTGGTGTTTACAGAGCAACGACTCCTATGGCGGCTTTTCCTCAAGTACCGGGGTCCCCGGCAAGCTTGCTTGCTGGGGTGGAAGAAAAGCCGCACTTCGCCGCTCCATCCTGTGCAGAGTAGAAGTGAAAATGCTCTAGCAAACCCGCAGGAGGGATACCACTCCCTTTTTCGCTTGTAGTGTGATGCAAAGGGCTTTGATGCAGGATCCCGAATCGCGCCCTATTTGTCGATGGTTTTAGCGGCCGAAGGAGTTATCGGCAAATCCAGATTCTTTTGGTGCAAAAACGCCACCACCACTTTGGCCGACTGCAATTTATCCCACTGTTCTTTGGACAGTGGAAAGTGAAAGACCGTCAGTCCCTCGGTGGACTGACCCGGCGAAAGGGTGATATCCCGGGGAATGGAATCGCTCTTCAAATAATCCAATGCCGGGTATGCCTGGAACAGACGGTCCAGATCTCGATTGCTGGCCGTGATGTTTTCCTGCTCGGTTCCGTCTTCGAGTTTGATGGACGACAAAATATCCTGGAGAAAGAGTGGGATATTTGTCTGATTTCTTATTCTGACGTTGGCCAGGATAATCAACTCGTCTGAGTACTCGTTCGAACCCGCCATTCCCGCATCACTGCGGCCGCCGCCATTGTTCACCAGCGTGTGTATCGGGTACACGGAAGTACTCAAAATCTCGCCCGCGGCGACCGGCGGTTTCTGGCCCAGGTAGACATAAACGCCCAGAGCGATGCTCATCACGACGGCGGCAATGACCAGCGCCTTCAGGATGCTTCTGAACGGATGGGGCGGATCGACCTGGGCTATATTCGGCCCGGGACCAGAAATCTCCGAAAGTTGCGTCGATTCGCTCACTAAAGAAGAATTCTAGCCTATCGTCCTGGCGGGCATAAGTTACTAAGGAGACGCTGGTGGCTTTACGTATGCGTGCGCTCAACAAGGTCAGGTCAGGCATTTCACCGTATGCGAATCGGCGCAAATCCATTATGGAAAACACGTTACCGTGCTTTTCTGGAACCGGTACGCGATCCGTCGCTGCACTTTGGACACCCCCGATTTCGCGGAATTGCCGCACGAGTTCCTCTACACTAAGGTCATACGCATGAGAATTTTGGTTACCGGAAAAAACGGACAGGTGGGGGGGGAACTTGCCCGCCTGTATCACTCTCGGAACGACGTGGTTCTGGCCGGCCGTGACGAATGTGATCTCGGCAACCCACAATCCATCCGGGACTTCGTTCAACGCGTTCAACCTACGGTCATCATCAACCCCGGAGCCTACACCGCAGTCGACCTGGCGGAAAAGGAAACCGATCTTTGCTACGCGATCAATGCAATCGCTCCGCGCGTCCTGGCGGAAGAAGCAGCAAAGCTTGGTGCTCTGCTCGTGCATTATTCGACGGACTACGTCTTCAACGGAGAGAAGCAGACTTCCTATCTCGAAACCGACCCGATCAGTCCGGTAAGCGTCTACGGTGCTTCGAAAGCTGCTGGAGAAGCGGCGATTGCGGAAACCGCCGCACGCTATCTGGTTCTGCGTACCAGTTGGGTTTATCGCGGTCAAGGCAAGAATTTTCTCCGCACTATGCTACGGCTAGGCGCTGAGCGCCCCGAGCTGCGCGTAGTGGACGATCAAATGGGTGCTCCCACTTCGGCCGGAGCCATTGCCGAAGCAACGGTGCGTCTGGTAGAAAGCTACGGTGCGGCCGGTACGAGCGTTCCTTCTGGCATCTATCACATGACGGCGGGTGGCGAGACCTCGTGGTGCGGTTTCGCTCGCGCGATCTTCGCCGCAGGTATTCTCAGCGCACCGCCGCAGGTCGTGGCGATTCCCAGCTCAGCTTATCCGACCCCAGCGCGGAGGCCGGCAAATTCCGTCCTTTCGAATGACAAATTTGCTCACACGTTTGGCTTTCGCCTTCCGCCCTGGCAGACGCAATTGGAAGAGGTCTTAGTCGGCTTGCAGGTCGCGCACTGACCGCTCGGAGACCAGCAAGCAAGTCAGTAAGTTAAACGCTGCACAAAACCGAAGGGAGCATGAATCGAATGAAAGTAGTAGCGACAAGGATTCCCGAAGTAAAGCTCATTGAACCCAGGGTCTTTGAAGACAGTCGCGGATCCTTTTTCGAAAGCTATAACGAACGGGTTCTGGCTGAATTCGGCATCCCCGGTCCTTTTGTGCAGGACAATCAATCCTTATCGCTGCGCGGTGTCGTTCGTGGCCTTCACTACCAGATTCAGCAGCCGCAGGGGAAGCTTGTTCGTTGCATCAACGGAGAGATCTTTGATGTCGCCGTCGATCTCCGTAGAGATTCGCCCACCTTCTGTCAGTGGGTCGCCGAAACACTCAGCAGCCGCAATCGGCGGATGCTCTGGATACCGCCCGGTTTTGCGCACGGCTTCATGGTTCTGTCGGAAACCGCGGAAGTTCTTTACAAGGCGACCGACTTCTACGCACCCCAGCACGAGCGAACCATCCTGTGGGACGACCCAACCCTGCAGATCGCCTGGCCTCGCAAAGACCACGCCATTCTCTCGGTCAAAGATCTGGCAGGTCAGAGTCTGAGCCACGCAGCCGTGTATGAGCAGGCGATTCCGTCGGCGGTGACGAAGCTGGCTCACGTTTAGAGCAGAACCAGCATAGGTGTACCCGGTCGAGATCGGGGAAGTTGGATTTTTCTTGATGGAAAATCCAGTTAAGCGTCCTTGCCGCTGGGTACAGTTGTGCTGGTTCTGCTCCAAGCTTCATAGGGGCTGGCATCATAAGGGTTGCTCATGACGACCAACTTCGAAACAAGCGAAGCTGCAGACGGAACGAGTAACCCTTCGGGTGCCCACACAACAGGACGCGGGTCTTGCTCATTCTCCCCTTAACTGATTCCTGCTCTGGAACAAATCATCAAGCGCCCGAGCCGTGCGCTTCATTTCATACCGCGCTCGAAAGCACGCAAGGCCATTGCTCACCATGCGTTCTCGTTCTTCAGGTTGCATCGCAAGCAGAGTCTCCATCCCGCGATAGGTTCCATCCACGGTATCCGGATTCACAATCCCCGCCTTATCGGCGGCGACATCCGGCCAGATATTCACCTTGTTTGAGATGAGCACAGGCAGCCGGCAAGCCATGGCCTCCACCACCGCCACCCCAAAATTCTCCTGGTGAGAAGGGAGCACAAACGCCTCAGCCGCATAAAATGCGCCCCACTTTCGGTCGCCTTCCAGCATGCCTGTCCAAAGCACTCGATCCGCAATGCCGAGTCGCGCAGCCTGCGCTTCCAGCCGAGGTCGCAATCCTTCTTCATCGGGCCCTGCCATTACCAGGTCTAAATCGCCATGCGCCGGCGCCACCCGTGCAAAGGCTTCGAGCACAAGGTCGCATCCCTTCTTGCGATGAATGCGCGAAAGAAACAGCAAAAATCGACGCTTCAACAAGCGTGGATAACGAGCAAGAAAACTGGCCCGCTGCACCGCCGGATCGCCTTCGGGCTCCGAGGTGCCAAACGATACCACCACCGGATTCCACCTCTGCGGCCACATCGTTCCCGCTGCATCATCCCGTTCGATGGGGGTGGTAAAGCAAACTGCGCGGGCATCCCGCAACACGCGGTACTCCCGCGCCAGCCAATAGAGCTGCTTCTTTACATGCTTCAACGGAAATGTGCGTTTGAAGTACGGATCCAGCATCCCGTGAGGAAAGACCACATAGGGAAGCCGCGGCCGGGCAGCGAGGTACGTCCCGTATCCGTGGTACTGCCAAAGCCCATGGATCACTACCCCGTCGAAGCGGACAAGATGCTTCTTAAGCCATGCATCGAGCCGAGGAGTATGGCCGTAGTTACTGCGAACCGGCCCGAGAGCATGCACCGGAAAGCTAAGTCCCTGCACCCACGCGGCTCCCGGATCGTCGAGACATACCAACTCAACGGTAGACACACCTACGCTGCTCTCGGCAAGCTTGCGAACGCCTTCTGTCGTTCCGCCGGCAGCCGGTGAGAACGAGGAAACGATATGCAGCAGCCGTTTGAGTCGCGGCGGCTCACCCGGCTCAGGTGATCGTTGGGAGGTTTGCGGGTTCATCGTCACTGCCAAGATACCAGCCACGACAGCCACGATGGATCGCGCGAGTCTGCGAGCAGCCGCACCTGCGTGGCATAAAATGAGATGCGTGCGCCGGCCACGGCTCACAAAGAGGAGCATTCCTTCTTGAAAAGAGCTTTGATCACCGGCATTACCGGACAGGATGGCGCCTATCTCGCCGAGTTCCTTCTAAAGAAGGGGTACGAAGTACATGGCATCAAGCGCCGTACTTCTCTCCTCAACACCAATCGCATCGATCACCTTTACGAGGATCCGCACCGCGAAAAACGGCGCCTGGTGCTCCACTACGGCGACATGACGGACTCGAGCAGCCTCATCCACGTCGTCGAAAAGGTGCAGCCCGATGAGATCTACAACCTGGCTGCGCAAAGTCACGTCATGGTGTCGTTTGAAGAGCCGGAATACACGGCAAACTCTGACGCGTTAGGAACGCTCCGCCTGCTTGAGGCCATTCGCATCCTTTCGCTCACTGAGAAGGCGCGTTTCTATCAGGCCTCCACTTCGGAGATGTACGGTCTGGTGCAGCAGGTACCGCAGTCGGAGAAAACTCCTTTCTATCCGCGCTCGCCCTATGGTGTGGCCAAGCTGTATGCCTACTGGATCACGGTCAACTACCGCGAGTCGTACAACATGTTTGCCTGCAACGGAATCCTGTTCAATCATGAGTCGCCGATGCGCGGTGAAACCTTTGTTACACGCAAGATCACCCGCGCCATGGCGCGCATCAAGCTTGGCCTGCAGCAAAAGCTATATCTCGGCAACCTCGATTCAAAACGCGACTGGGGCCACGCCCGCGATTACATTGAAATGCAGTGGCTCATGCTGCAGCAGTCGATTGCCACGGACTACGTGATTGCTACCGGCGTGCAATACAGTGTTCGCGAGTTTGTCACCATGGCTGCGGCGTGTCTTGACATACATCTTGAGTGGAAGGGGGAAGGTCTTGAAGAGCAGGCGTACGACCAGCATGGCAATGCCATCGTGGCTGTAGACCCCCGTTACTTTCGCCCCGCTGAAGTCGAAACCCTGCTCGGCGATGCCGGCAAGGCGCGCAGGGAACTCGGTTGGTCGCCCAAAACAGACTTCCGCACGCTGGTAGAAGAGATGGCTACCGAGGATTTGAAGGCCGCCGAGCGCGACGCCCTCGTTACCCAGCATGGATACGCTGCCTACAACTTTCACGAATCATGAAGCGTTATCAGAGTCGATCTAAATCGAAGCAATCGCCCCCCACGCAGCCGTTCCGTCAAAGAACGGCTGCACATAACCACCCTGAACACATAGCCGTAACGCTGATAATGCTTTAAGTGGGAGCGGAGCCCTATGGAGAAAAATAGCCTCATTTACGTAGCCGGCCACCGCGGCCTGGTGGGCTCGGCCATCTGCCGTAACCTGCGACAGCAGGGCTTTGCGCGGCTGCTCCTGCGTTCGCACGCCGAACTCGACCTTACGGACGCCGTTGCCGTTCGCAGTTTTTTCGAGCGGGAGCATCCGGCGCATGTCGTCCTGGCGGCCGCCAGGGTCGGGGGCATCCTGGCCAACGATCGGTACCCTGCGGACTTTATCCGCGAAAACTTGATGATTCAGACCAACGTGATCGATGCCTGCTACCGCACCGGGGTCGACCGTCTGCTTTTCCTGGGCTCCTCCTGCATCTACCCCAAGCTTTGCCCGCAGCCGATCAAAGAGGAATATCTGCTCACCGGCCCCCTCGAGCCGACCAATCGCCCGTACGCGCTGGCCAAGATTGCCGGCGTGGAGATGTGCTGGTCCTATAACCGTCAATACAACACGCGTTATCTGGCGGCGATGCCCGCTAATCTTTACGGGCCGGGCGACAATTTCGATCTCGAGAACTCGCACGTCCTCCCCGCGCTCATGCGCAAGGTTGCCCAGGCCAAGGCTCAGGGCCAGAAGCAAATCACGGTATGGGGAACAGGGAAGCCGCGCCGGGAGCTCCTGTTCAGCGAAGACCTCGCCGAAGCCTGCGTCTTCCTGATGAACCTCAACAATGAAGTTTATTCGTCGTTGCTGGAAGGCGTGCCGTTGATCAACATCGGCACCGGTTCTGACGTAACCGTTAGGGAACTGGCCGAGCAGGTCTGCAGGGCGCTAGCCTTCGACGGCGACCTGGTCTTCGACACCACGCGTCCCGACGGAACGCCCCAGAAGCTGCTAGATGTGTCCCGAATACACAAACTAGGCTGGCACGCCAAAACAAGCCTCGCTGAAGGCATCGCCCTCACCTACGAATCCGCCCGTCCGCAACTGGAATTGCAGAATACGCAATAAGCCGAGGTCACTCGGAAAAAAACAGCGCCACCTGCTCCGACCTGGGAGGCGGTGTCAACGCGCTGACTACCACAAGGCAAAGCACCGCTGCCACCAACGCCGGAAAGATGGCGTCGCGCTGCGCAAGAACCGCCGGCAAGTGTCGCTTGACCCCTTCCACATCCCAGAAAAAAGTCACCAGTGTGCCTGCGGCAATCGCGCTCACTGCTCCCTGGGCATTCGCGCGGCGGCTGTAAAACGCCGCGAGAATCACCGGCGTAAGCGCGGCAGAGTAAATCGTATAGGCGTAGAGCGTCTTCGCCAGTACTGAATGCGTATTCAGTGCCTGATAAAGCGCCCACAGACCGAGAAACACCACCACCAGCCGCGAAACAATGATGACCCGCTTGTTCGAAGCATCAGGCGCCAGGTAGCGAGAAAAGACGTCATTGACCAGATTGGTCGCGGGGGAAAATAGATAGTTATTCGCCGTGGAAATAATCTTGGCGAACACCGCACCCATCAGCAAAGCGCCGAGCCAAGCGGGTACTCCATGCAGGGCCGTGTAGGCAATAATCTCGCGAGGCCGCTGATGCACTTCGCCTGACGGAAACAGCGCCGACCCGAACACGGCAAGCGCAACAATCACAGTCTCCAGAATGACGGTTCCGATAATCCAGCCCACTACCGCGTTGCGCGCATCCTTTTCCGACTTTGCCGAGAAGAACTTCTGATACATCGACTGGTTCCCCATCATCAACAGCATGGTCGGCACTGCAAGTTCAAGTGCCTGGGCGAAGCTGAAGTCTCCCAGCACCTGAAAATGGCTCGGCGGCAATACATGGGTGACGTTGGCCCAGCCGCCCGCTGCATGCAGCACAAAAGGCAGCGCCAGGGTCAGCGTGATAGCCGCGAGCATGCCGATCACAACATCCATATAGGCCACGGACGCCATGCCCGCGATGGCGGTAAACGCGATCACAAACGCCGCGATGATGTATTTACCCAGATCCGCAGTGATCACGGTAGGGAAGACCAGATGCAGAATGTCGCCGCCGCCGATGAGCTGATAGCTGGTGATCGCCGTGTAGGCGAAGAGAATAGCAACCACGCCCAGAACGCGGGCGGTCTGATTGTAGCGAGCCTCCAGAAGGTCGGGAATCGTGAATTGCGCAAACTTGCGCGCGCGCGGAGCGATGAAATAGATAAGCAGCAGTCCTGCCCATCCGCCACCCGCCTGCCAAAGGGCGGCGAATCCGTGGTTGTACGCGTTCTCGGCGCCCCCCAGGAGCGATCCGGAACCGATCCATGAAGACAGCAGTGTAAAGACCAGTACGAATGCCGGGAGCGAACGCCCGGCGACCAGGTAGTCCGCCTTGGTCTTGGTTCTATTCAGCCGTGAGAGCGAAACCGTAAGCAGGGTAAGCACAATAACGCCAAGTACCCCGGCGAACAAAGCATGACTCGACATGGTTTTCCTTTGCAGGCTAAGGGCCCGGCTTTGGCCGCGCCTGGAGCAGAACCAGCACAACTGTATCCAGCGGCGAGGATGCTTGACTGGATTCTTCATCAAGAAAAATCCAACTTCCCCGATGTCGACCGGGAACACCTATGCTGGCTCTGCTCTAAACAGGCCAAAGGCTGATTGTGTCATGGTCGAAGGGGGAGGCTAAACGGGCTACGAAAAAAGGCCAGTCGAAGTGGCGCGGCCTTATCCCCGGGGTACGGCTTTTGGGCATGGGGTCTTACAGGCAAGAGAACAACTTCCGCCTACACCGTAAAGTGATCCCGTAACTTCGACAGCAATTCCGCCGCCGTGCGCCCCGCCACGCGGATCACCTTGTTGCGCGATCGCTCACCGGTTACAACCTGCACAGCAGATCGCGGCACAGAAAAAATCTCACTAAAGAACTCCACCAACTCCCCATTGGCCCGGCCGTCGAGAGGGGGAGCGGAAAGTGAGATCTTCAGCGCATCACCCACCGTGCCGCCGATCGCAGTCCTCGCGGCCCGCGGCTGCACGCGCACGGCAAACGTCGCGCCCAAAGGATGGTCACGGATGGGGATCACTTAGGATAGGCCCGAGCTCCAAACAGCGCCGTGCCTATGCGCACCTGGGTTGAGCCTTCCGCGATGGCGATGGGGAAATCGTGCGACATCCCCATCGATAACTCGCTGAACGAAAGCCGTGGATGCACCGCAGCCAACCGGTCGCGCAGATTCCGCAGCTGGGTAAAGTAAAGGCGTACGGCAGACGGGTCCTCAAGAAACGGCGGTACCGTCATCAAACCGCGCATCTCCAGGCCAGAAAAGTCAGGCATCTTCTCCAGCAACTGCTCGAGCTCCGGAGACTCGGGAGCAACCCCAGCCTTCGACTCCTCAGGGCTCAACTTGATTTCAATCAACACCGCCACCCGGCGCCCCAGGCGGACCGCTGCCTGGTTGATCCGCTCAGCCAGACTCACGGAATCCAGCGTGTCGATGGACGAGAAAAGTTCCGCCGCCCGGGCCGCCTTATTCGACTGCAGGTGGCCGATCAGGTGGAACTCGGCGCCACTCGCTGCGGCCCCGAGTTGCTCACGTTTCTCCTGAAACTCCTGCACCTTGTTTTCACCAAAAAGCCGGATGCCCAGGGCTTCGGCCGCGATAATTGCTGCCGCCGGATGCATCTTCGAAACGGCCATCAGCGTAACCTCATCGCGAGGCCTGCCGGCGCTTTGGCAAGCCGCCATGATCTGCGTTTCGATCCTGCTCAGATTCTCGGCCAGCACTGCAGACACTGTTTCCGCCGCCTCCGTCAACGATTCCCGCTCAACGGGGTGGATGCTCAATGGCCATGCTCTTCCAGGTATTTCTCCACCTCGAGCGCAGCCATGCAGCCCGAACCCGCCGCAGTGATCGCCTGCCGGTAACGCCGATCCTGCACATCTCCGCAGGCGAACACACCAGGGACGCGCGTGAACACCTGGTCTGTGGTGCGGACATACCCATCATCATCGAGATCGATCAGTCCCTTGAACATGCTGGCATTGGGTACGTGTCCAATGCCCAGGAACATGGCGCTCACCGGCAAAACCGACTCGTCACGGGTAAGGGTATTCCGCAGGCGCAGGCCAGTCACTTCCTTCCGTTCCATGCCCAGCACTTCTTCTACCGCCGTGTTGGTCATGAACCGGATCTTTTCGTGGCCCATGGCGCGATCCAGCATAATGCGCGACGAGCGGAACTGCTCCCGGCGATGGATCAGCGTCACTTTGGTGGCAAAGCGCGTCAGGAAGAGTGCCTCTTCCATAGCTGAATCACCCCCGCCGATTACGGCAATCTCCTTGCCGGAAAAAAAGAAACCGTCGCAGGTAGCGCATGAGCTCACGCCATGGCCGATCAGTGCCTGTTCGCTGGGCAGCCCCAGCCAGCGTGCCGAGGCTCCGCTGGCGATAATCAACGTGCGCGTATGCACCACTTCCTTACCGATGTGGAGTTTCAGTGGCCGTTCGGAAAAATCGACCGATTGCAGGTGCCCCATCATCAGTTCGGCGCCAAAACGCGTAGCCTGCAGCTTCATCCGTTCAATAAGCTCGGGCCCCTGGATCCCCTCGGGCCAGCCCGGAAAGTTCTCGACCAGCGTAGTAATGGAGAGCTGGCCACCCGGCTCATGGCCTTCGAGTACCAGCGGTTTGAGGTTTGCTCGGGCGGCATAGATGGCGGCTGTAAGGCCGGCGCAACCCGTGCCGAGAATGACTGTATCGCGTATGTTGTCTGGCATAGAGGTAGAGTCTTTCATTCTACCATCCATGCCTGTCCATCCCCATCCAAGTGTAATCGATTCAATTACATAATCAGAAATCGTCCATGGGGAAGCGAGTCGGCCGGGCTTCTCAAAACCGTCGCTTCGTAACGGACCGTGCAGGCGGACTGGCCTTTTCCCGACCACAGTGACAGCCTGGGTGGCTCATTCAAGCCCGCTTTTGGCTTGAGTGGGATTCATCGCGGCGTGCAGCGAAGCCTCTAAGACGTCGAGGACGCGCCAGGAAACACTCAACGGGCGTCAAGAAGCACGGCAGGTAAAGTCATTGGTTCTACGCATCAAGCGATGCGAGCGAGGGACGGGAGCAAGCGGAAGGGCAGTAAGATGACCTCATGGCAAATCTGACTTTGATCTACGGCATGAGGCTGCTTCCCTCTGAGGAAGCAGTCGAAGTGGGCGATGCATTGGTGACGCTCAAAAACGGCAAACAGGCGCACGTTACCATGCACGTGCTCGAAGGCAGCCGTGAACAGATTGAAAATCAGTTAAAGCAGAGCATCGAGGCCTTCTTCGACTTCTACCCCGAAATCTAAAGCATCTTCGCGATGGCTGTGCCCCGGTGAGAGCAGCGAGGTGTGGTTTTCTTTGAGAGAAAACCACGTAAAGGCCCGTAGCTAAGCTCGCTGCGGCGAGGCCGGTCTACAGCAAGCCCCAAAGAGCCGCATTTTTGTCTGTCTGGCAAAACATGCCGAAACGGGGAACCCTTTCAGTCGCCCTATGTATCTTAGAGACAGACTGCTGTGCCACCTCAGGAGAGTGTCTGAATGGCTGAAGCTCTCACAACGCCTGTCACTCCGCCGTCAGTGAAAGATTTGCCGCGGCGTCCCCGCGTGGTCGTCGTCGGTGGAGGTTTCGCCGGCCTCAGCGCCGCTATGGAACTCGCGGATATGCGCGTGGACGTCACCCTGATTGATCGCCGCAACCACCACACCTTTCAGCCCTTGCTCTATGAGGTGGCGCTCGCCGTACTTTCCCCGGCAGACATCGCGCAGCCCATTCGCCACATTCTTTCGAAAAAGCGAAATATTGAGGTTCTGATGGACGAGGTTGTGAACCTCGAGCCCGAGCAGCGCCGCATCATCCTGCACAGTGGCGCGGAACTTGAATACGACTACCTGATACTTGGCCCTGGTTCCACGCACTCCTACTTCGGACACGATGATTGGGCACAGAATGCCCCCGGCCTCAAGACCGTCGAAGACGCCATTGAGATCCGCCGTCGCGTGCTCCTGGCCTTCGAGCTGGCGGAACGGGAAATGGTCGAAACGGGCGTTCATCCCGCACTGAATTTCGTGGTCATCGGTGGGGGCCCTACCGGTGTAGAGCTTGCCGGCGCGATCAGTGACATTTCGAAGCTCTACATGCGGCATGATTTCCGACATATCGATCCCTCCAAGGCGCGGGTCATTCTGATTGAAGGTTCGCCCCGCATCCTCGCCACTTATCCAGAAGACCTCTCGAAGAAGGCGGTCGAGCAACTGGCCCATCTTGGGGTCGAAGTACATACCGGGCAGAGCGTCATGGATGTGCAGCCCGGCTACGTGATGGTTGGCGGTAAGCGCCTGGACGCGGTGGTGACGCTGTGGGCTGCCGGTGTGCAGGCTTCACCTTTGGGCAAGATGCTGGGTGTGCCGACCGATCGGCGCGGCTGCGCCATGGTGGATATCTACCTCAACCCGCCAGGACACCCCGAAATCTTCGTCTGCGGAGACCTCGCGCATGTGGAAGAAAACGGCCGCCAGGTTCCTGGGGTTGCCCAGCCCGCGATGCAGATGGGGCGTCATGCCACGAAAATGATCGGCCAGGATATGGCCGGTAAGCCACGCACCAGATTTCACTACTTTGACAAGGGAGACATGGCCACCATCGGCCGACGGGCTGCTGTAGCCGACGTCCGTTGGCCTATAAAAGCGCACTGGTCGGGAACCCTGGCCTGGCTATCCTGGGCCTCTGTCCACCTGTTTTTCCTGGTGGGTTTCCGCAATCGCTTCGCGGTCTTCTCCTCCTGGGCCTGGACCTATCTCACGTTCAACCGCGGTGCCCGCCTCATCACCGGCAGCCCGCTGCTTCCGGGCTGGGGTCAGCAGACGGGGGTGCGTCCCCAGATCATCCGAGCTCCCATGGATACCACCTCACCCCTTCTTGGCGCGTTGCCGGCGGAAGAACCAAAGGCCGTAGCGCAGAGGTAGGGCCGTAGCGCAGAGGTAGGGCCGTAGCGCAGAGGTAGGGATGTGGTGCGGAGGTAGGGATGTGGCGCAGAGGTAGGGATTTTGTTGACCGTATAACGAAATTGTAATCTCGACCGGAGTGAAGCGCAGTGGCCGAGAGGTAGGGTTTTGTTGACCGTACAACGAGTATTGTAATCTCGACCGGAGTGAAGCGCCCGTGGCCGAGAGGTAGGGATTTTATTGACCGTATAACGAAATTGTCATCTCGACCGGAGCGAAGCGCAGTGGTCCAGAGGTAGGGATTCTTGTTGACCGTAACGAAATTGTCATCTCGACCGGAGTGAAGCGCAGTGGTCCAGAGGTAGGGATTTTTGTTGACCGTAACGAAATTGTCATCTCGACCGGAGTGAAGCGCAGTGCCGAGAGAGGTAGGGGCTTATTAACCGTACAACGAGTATTGTCATCCCGACCGGAGCGAAGCGCAGTGGTCCAGAGGTAGGGATTTTTGTTGACCGTAACGAAATTGTCATCCCGACCGGAGTGAAGCGCAGTGCCGAGAGAGGTAGGGGCTTATTAACCGTACAACGAGTATTGTCATCCCGACCGGAGCGAAGCGCAGTGGAGGGACCTGTGGTGCGCCCCTCTCCGCATCAAAACTCGGCCGGAGCCCTAAACACTCACCGGCTGGTTGGTATTTACATTCACGTGCGTTAGCCAGCCGAACCGATCCGGTCGTAGACCGTGAGCGATCCCCAGGAACTCCTCTGAGATCTGCTTACTGATCGGCCCAATCGTTCCATCGCCCACCGGAATCCGATCCACCGAACGAATCGGCGAAACTTCTGCCGCCGTACCGGTAAAGAACGCCTCATCGGCAATATAGAGCAGTTCGCGCGGCAGCGACTGTTCTACTACTGTTAAGCCCATGTGGCGAGCGATCGTTAGCACAGCATCCCGTGTTATCCCCGAAAGTACGGAGTTCGACAGCGGCGTTGTGTACAGCACCCCATTCCGCACGATGAACAGGTTCTCGCCTGACCCTTCGGACAAGTTTCCGAAAACATCCAGCGCAATTCCTTCTGAGTAGCCATTGCTATCGGCTTCCATGCGTATCAATTGCGAGTTCAAATAGTTGCCGCCCGCCTTGGCCAGGGCCGGCAGGGTATTTGGAGCCATGCGGTTCCATGACGAAATGCACACATCCGCGCCTTCGTCCCCGGCCACATATTTGCCCCAGGAGTAGTTGGCAATGAATACTTCGGTCGGAGTGCCCTTGGGGCTCACGCCCATTTCTCCGTACCCGCGGAGCGCGATGGGGCGGATATAGCAGGGCGCGACACCGTTGCTCTCGACCAGGCTCACCACGGCGCTCGTCAGCTGATCGAGCGAATAGGGCAGCGGCATGCGATAGATCTTGGCTGAGTCCAGCAGCCGTTGCATATGCTCAGGCAGGCGAAAAATAGCCGCGCCCTGTGGTTGTGCATAACAGCGAATGCCTTCAAAAACAGACGAGCCATAGTGAACCACGTGGCTCATTACATGGATTTGGGCCTTCTCCCACGGCACAAGATTTCCGTTGTGCCATATCTTGGCGGTTGGCTGGATGGGCATCGACGACAGCTCCCTTCGATTGAAACTCCGATTATATCTTCCGCCCGTGCGGGACCGTGCGAGCCGATCCGTCTCTATACCCCGCGTCCATAACCCCGGCTACACATTCCAAGCCTTCGACCCGGAACACCCGCGAACGAGTCGCACGGCTTTAGGCGAGAGTGTGACTGATACTGTGGGCACAACCGAACAGCCCCGGCCTGTCCCGGCTTGCCGTGGGAGGGGTATCTGAACAGCCCCGGAGGGGCGTCTGAAAGTAGCCCATCAGGATTTCATCGCATAAGCGCTAATTTATGGGGAAGTGTTCCTCCAAACCCTCACAAAGTCGTCATTCTGAGAGGTTGTGACCTTTTTGATTTTCCCGTGTTTTGGCACACCCGACCAGACCTTCTTGAACCCCAACAAAATCGTCATCCTGAGCGAAGCGCTTCGCAGATCTATTGCAGAACAAAGGACTTTATGGCGCGGAGTCGAAGGACCCCGGCGATGATTGCTGGCAGATGCTCTTGCGGGCTTTCCGACCGCAAATTACACCGGAAGATAAAAAGTCATAACCTCTGAGCGGAGCGCCTCACAAATTTGAAGTGCGTCACAGCGCTTGTGGCGCGCAGTCGAAGAACCCCGGCGGTGCTCGTCTTACCCATGCTGTTCGGAGCTTTTCAACCACCGAAGCTGTCCGAATGTCTTGGTAGCCTACAAAGTAGAACAGGGGGTCATAGCCATAGAGCAACCACGAGTTCTTCAACAGGCCGCGGAGAAACCCACTTCTCTGAAGAGTACGGCCTCTAAACCGACAGGAGCCCTATGTGACGATGTGACTCCCACTGGGGCCACACCCGAACGGCCCCGAAGGGGCGGCTGAGAGTAGCCCATGGACGCAGTCCTGGGTAGGGTACGCAACGGGATCAAGTCCCCGAGGGACGACTGAACGCCTCGGAGCGGTGAAACCCTCTGAGCCGCACCTTACCTGAACCCACGAACGCATTTTCTCGAACGACTGTGCTCTGGTAACAGCAACCACGACTAACGGTACGCGCTACGCCGCAGCGAGCCTGAACCCCGCACCCGACAAACATATCGCGCTACTTTACGTTCGAAGAATCCATCTAAACAAATGTTCGCTGAAGGTCTGTCTGTGAGGGTGAGCAGCCACCGACAAAGTCGATAAACCCTCCGGAAAGGGACTTACCGCGTTAACGCGTCTTTCTGAGCCAATGGAAAAAACCATCCCCGAGCTACGCAGACCTCACTTAGGTAGCACAGAGCATCTTTCTTTACCCCGCACCCCTTTTCCCACAGCAAGCCAGCGTTTTCAACAGCAAGAACCCTTGCGAAACCCAACCTCCCTTGGTACTCTCACAGAAGTCGTTGAGACGAAGCGTCTTGGCATGCACACCGGAAACAAAATAACCGGCTGCCAGTTGCGAAATTCAACGAAGCTTGATAGAGTTAAAAAGTTGCAAGAGT
>CAVRGX010000005.1:677500-1086121 GCA_963720815.1 uncultured Acidobacteriaceae bacterium
ACCCCTGATAAGGGTGAGGTCGGTAGTTCGAATCTACCCAGGCCCACCAACCTTAAATGGGGCTGTAGCTCAGTTGGGAGAGCACCTGCTTTGCAAGCAGGGGGTCAGCGGTTCGATCCCGCTCAGCTCCACCATCCCTTAAGTCTTTGAAGGGTACGGGCTTTAGCCCGTACATTAAGACCTTCAAGCGAACCCGGCTACCTCGCCGCAGCGAGCATTAGCCGCTGAGGGAACTCTCGAAAAGGCTTCGCACGAACAGCGCATCTGTTCAAAGATGAACGTCTAAACCCTTAGACGCTGATCTTTGAACAGCGTACGACCCGCAAGGGTCCTATAGCTGCTCAACCCACCCCAGGGTGGGCGCCGGATGATTCCGGTGCAACTGGATGTTTGACAACGAAATCGATTGGGTAAATGAAAATTACAAGGCTGAGCAGGATTGCTCCCATGTAAGCGCGAAGAGCAGTATCGCAGTTTCGCGATGGGATCAGTCGTGTTGAGTTGAGTGTCTTTAGGATAATTAAGCGTGTGGCTCGATCCTCGCAAGAGGGGACAGCACATGCAGGCGGCAATACAAAAGAGACTAATTCTATTAGCTCTTTAGCAAAGTATCGCAGGACGTTACGCACGTTGTAACGCTCTGACTGCTGCGCGAGAGTTAATTTTATGGTCAAGCTACTAAGGGCGCACGGTGGATGCCTTGGCAGAATCAGGCGATGAAGGACGTGGCAAGCTGCGATAAGCTTCGGGGAGCCGCACACAGGCGTTGATCCGGAGATTTCCGAATGGGGAAACCCACGACGGCAAAACCGTCGTATATCCCGCTGAATACATAGGCGGGCATAAGCGAACTCAGGGAAGTGAACCATCTCAGTACCTGAAGGAAAAGAAAGAAACCTCGATTCCGAGAGTAGTGGCGAGCGAAATCGGAATAGCCCAAACCCGTTGCATTTCGGTGTGACGGGGGTTGTAGGGTCCGCAACAGTAGAGTTACCAATCTCGTGGTTAGTCGAATCCTCTGGAAAGTGGATCCATAGAGCGTGACAGGCGCGTAGACGAAAACCATCGAGACTCGAAGCGGATACCTGAGTAAGGCGGGGCACGTGAAACCCTGCTTGAATCCACGGGGACCATCCCGTAAGGCTAAATACTCGATTCTGACCGATAGTGAACCAGTACCGTGAGGGAAAGGTGAAAAGAACCCCTGCGAGGGGAGTACAAAGTACCTGAAACCGTGTGCCTACAAGCAGTGGGAGGACTATGCCCGCAAGGGAATGTCTGACCGCGTGCCTATTGCATAATGAGCCGGCTAGTTATTCTTGTCAGCAAGGTTAAGCGTAAGCGAGCCGTAGCGAAAGCGAGTCTGAATAGGGCGAATAAGTTGGCAGGAATAGACGCGAAGCGGGATGATCTACCCTTGGCCAGGTTGAAGGTAGGGTAACACCTACTGGAGGACCGAACCGGTGTTTGTTGAAAAAAGCTCGGATGAGCTGAGGGTAGGGGTGAAAGGCTAATCAAATTCCGTGATAGCTCGTTCTCTCCGAAATAGCTTTAGGGCTAGCCTCGGATGATTTGCGTTGGTGGTAGAGAACTGGATGGACTAGGGGGCTTTCCGGCTTACTGAATCCAATCAAACTTCGAATGCCAGCGACAACCAGTCCGGGAGTCAGACAATGGGGGCTAAGCTTCATTGTCGAGAGGGAAACAGCCCAGACCGCCTGCTAAGGTCCCAAAGTTACAGTTAAGTGGGAAAGGAAGTCGGAACGCTCAGACAGCCAGGAGGTTGGCTTAGAAGCAGCCATCCTTTAAAGAAAGCGTAATAGCTCACTGGTCAAGCGGTCCGGTGCCGACAATATAACGGGGCTAAAACTGTACACCGAAGCAGCGGATGCACACTCTTTGAGTGTGCGTGGTAGGAGAGCATTCTCAACCGCAGCGAAGCCTGACTGAGAAGACAGGTGGAGCGTTGAGAAGAGACCCTGCCGGCATAAGTAGCGATAATGGGTGTGAGAACCACCCACGCCGAAAGTCTAAGGTTTCCTGAGGAAGGTTAATCCGCTCAGGGTTAGGCGGTCCCTAAGGTGAGGCCGAAAGGCGTAGCTGATGGACATCCGGTTAATATTCCGGACCTCCCAATATCTCGTTTGACGACGGGGAGACGCAGAAGGATAAGCAGGACCTCCTATGGCTATGAGGTTCGATGCGCGTAAGCTGGTTCACCCAGGCAAATCCAGGTGGGCTTAACAGTGAGGCGCAAAGCAGTAAGCCGTATGGCTGAAAGCTGCCGATTCCACGCTGCCAAGAAAATCCTCTAAGGAGAGAGATTGGGAACCGTACCACAAACCGACACAGGTAGACGAGGAGAATATCCAAAGGCGCTCGAGTGAAGGCTTCTTAAGGAACTCGGCAAATTAGCTCCGTAACTTCGGGAGAAGGAGCGCCCCGGTAGAGTGAAAGCTCGAGGGGGCCGCAGTGAAACGCGTACGGCGACTGTTTAACAAAAACACAGGTCTCTGCTAAGTCGAAAACGACGTATAGGGGCTGACGCCTGCCCGGTGCCGGAAGGTTAAAAGGAGAGGTTAGCCGCAAGGCGAAGCTTTGAATTGAAGCCCCGGTGAACGGCGGCCGTAACTATAACGGTCCTAAGGTAGCGAAATTCCTTGTCGGGTAAGTTCCGACCTGCACGAATGGCGTAACGATCGTACGACTGTCTTAAGGAGTTGCTCGGCGAACTTGTAGTACCGGTGAAGATGCCGGTTACCCGCAGCTAGACGGAAAGACCCCGTGCACCTTTACTACACTTTTACTATGAATTATGGCTCTTGCTGCGCAGGATAGGTGGGAGGCTTTGATACCAGATTCTCGGATTTGGTGGAGCCACCGGTGAGATACCACCCTGCGAGTGCTGTGATTCTAACCTCCTCCCGTGATCCGGGAGAGGGACATAGTAAGACGGGTAGTTTGACTGGGGCGGTCGCCTCCTAAATTGTAACGGAGGCGCGCGAAGCTACACTCAGGCTGTTTGGAAATCAGCCGTCGAGTGCAAAGGCATAAGTGTGGTTAACTGTAAGACCTACAAGTCGAGCAGATGCGAAAGCAGGCCTTAGTGATCCGGTGGTTCTGTATGGAAGGGCCATCGCTCAACGGATAAAAGGTACGCCGGGGATAACAGGCTGATCGGAGCCAAGAGTTCATATCGACGCTCCGGTTTGGCACCTCGATGTCGGCTCATCGCATCCTGGAGCTGTAGAAGGTTCCAAGGGTTGGGCTGTTCGCCCATTAAAGCGGTACGTGAGCTGGGTTCAGAACGTCGCGAGACAGTTCGGTCCCTATCTGCTGTGGGCGTAGGAGATTTGCGGGGGGCTGTCCTTAGTACGAGAGGACCGGGATGGACGAACCTCTTGTGTTCCAGTTGTCTTGCCAAAGGCACGGCTGGGTAGCGAAGTTCGGTTGTGATAACCGCTGAATGCATATAAGCGGGAAGCACGCCCCAAGATGAGATCTCCCAACCCAAAAGGGTCAAGAAGGGTCCAGGAAGACCACCTGGTTGATAGGCTGGAGGTTGAAGTGCAGTAATGCATGTAGCTTACCAGTACTAATCGCCCGTTCGGCTTGTCCATAGAATTAACTCTGCGCAGTATCAGAGAGATATTCAACAAGCCTATGTAATGATCTAAATGATCAGCATAAAAAGAAGTAAATGATCTAGCCCAATCGGTTTCGTTGTGAAAAATCAGGTTGCATGGCGCCAGTTTGCCGCCCATGGATCAGGATAAACAGCCTGTCCACGGGCTTGCTGCAGGGGAAACTCTGCCAAGCGCCACAAAAGCTCAAAGGTGTGTTTTTACAGCTCTGGTTGAGGTTGTTGAGAGCACACGCGGGAAGTTACAAAGTCCTGCAGCACACCTAGATTTGCCGGTGAATATACCGCGAGGGTCACACCCGTTCCCATCCCGAACACGGAAGTTAAGCCTCGCTGGGCCGATGGTACTGCACGCGTAAGTGTGTGGGAGCGTAGGTGATTGCCGGCATTAACCTAAAGGCCGCCAGAGGCAACTCTGGCGGCCTTTCTGCATTTGTGCAGAAGTTGGTGAGGGAAAGGAGCTTTCGTGAGAGAGGACCTCACCCGTTTTGTTCATCTTTAAGCGGCTCGAAGGCTGGTAGCGCTCGGCGGAAGCGATCTGGCGGCTAAACAGGTTGCGGAAAATCGGGGATTTACGGGTTTGTTTTGATTCTGGGGATGCGGTGGGTGCGTGGTCGGTCTGTGCAGTTGGCCGCTTTGGCTTGCTAATTTGAGTGGTTCTCGGTCGTCTGGGCACAGCTGTGCGGTATCTTCGAGATCGACCTTCTATTTAAACTTTGATCGGCTGGACCGTTCACCCGCGTTACCGGAATGGTGTTCTTCCTTCCGGTTGCCTTAGGTCCCGCGTCTGTCTATCGCTGCATCGGCGCACAAAATAAGAGGCTGGTAGAGTGAGTGGCGAGATGAGTCAGGTTTACTCAATACGCGAATCCCTACAGGGCCGCCTTCAGACGTTCATTCGCGAGAGCGGGTTTCGATCGACTTTCCTTGAAGACTTGATACGGGACTTGGTTGTCTTACTATCATCATATCGTGAAGAAAATATTTTGATGTTCCCACCCGTTTACGTGGCAAACACTAGAGACGATCTGGCTCCTCTTTTCACGATTGGGAACCCGATCGCGATCGGTTCCATCCCGCAGACAGCTGACGCCGCATCTATTCTGCTAAAGGATTTGGCCCCTCTGGCAAAGGAGGGTTGGGCAGCCTATGTATTCTCAAACGGCGCGATCGATCTAAAATATGGCATCTTCAGATCCGCGCGCCATTCCTTGTCAACTGGTGCAGATGAAGTGATAGCCGATCTGGGCCAGTCAGTTCAATTGATGCTTATAAAAAATTGCGGTCATCAAGCCGTGGAGCTTCACAACACATTAGGCTCGAGGCTCACGGCTGTATTCAGGATCGCTTCAGCCTCTCACCTCGGAATGGACTCACAGATTAAGCTCTTTGCCGACTTTGCAGCAGAGTCATTGAACGACGCTTTCGAGTTCCGCGCTTACTTAAGGCGCATCTTGTCAACCACCATCCAGCATTGCCATGGAACTTTACTGGCAGTGATACCACCTTTCGATGGGCTCACACCGAGTTCGATTGGTAATGCCGTTCGGCCCGATCCTAAAATAGACCTCGCTGAACTGCACGGCGCTGCATTGCGCCTCAGAGACGCGGACTCACTCGCGGATCTGCGGGCGGGGGAAGTCTTGCTTGCAGGCATGATCGCCAGCGATGGGATCGTCGTGTTCGGTTCGGACGGCACCGTGAGAGCCTATAGATCTTTCATCAAGCCAGAGCCGGTGGAAGCGCTTCTTCTACCCTCAGAAGGTGGCGCTCGAAGACGAGCTTTTGAGCTGATGAAGCTGAGAATACCAACCCAATATGTCGCAGCTTTCTACCGTTCGCAGGACGGTGAAACCAGATGTGAGGTTAGGCGATGAGCCCGGAAAACAGTATTCAGCCGTGGGGAACCAACGAAGTCCTCATGATAGACACCACAAGTCCATCTCAAATCGTTAGCTACGCAAGTCCCCAACTTTCAAGAAAAGACATCGAAGCAGTTGCTGGGGCATTTGAGCTGGGGAGCTACGAAATGGCAGCGACCTTTGTCTGGACGAAGGCCGCCGCAGTTTTAAAAAAACAGGTTGCGATGCTCGGAATGAGTTTTGTGGGCGAAATGCTCGGGCGGCCTGATCTAAACGAAGACTCAGATCCAACCGCGAAGCTCTCCGATAGGGAAGCGGTCTCGCTGGCGGAAGATCTCGGTATGGTTACCCCCACGTCGGCTTTTCGCCTCAACCAAGCGCTAGCTCTCGTCACGCACTTCACAAAACTTTCAATTGAAGAAGCCGAATCGGAGGCTATGCATGCGGAGGAAGCTGTAAGTCTTTTGAAGACCTGCGTTTCTAGCATTCTGAGTCGTCCGAATTTTGAAGGCGCGATGAAGTTTGCGGATTTCAGGCTAAAACTTTCTTCGACCACCCTTCGTGCGGAGGAATGCGCGGGTCTACGAGCGTCGCCCTATTTTTTCTTGCGGACTACGTTAGGCGTGCTTTTGTCTCTGATCAAGACGGCTAAGGGAGCAGCTCATGAACATGCAATCGGCAACATTTCCGTAGTCTTGCCCATCATCTGGGAATTGCTAAGACAGCCGGAGAAGTGGCAAGTCGGGCAGGCCTATGCGGAACTAACATCTGAAGGGAAGCGTGCAGCTTCTACTGGACTGAAGGCTGCGCTCGTCAAGGTTCACGGTTTCGACTTTGTCCCCGAATCACTGAGATCCAATACCTTCACTGAAGCTGCTTCGAAAGTGCTCTCGGCACACTACGGTTACAACAATTTCTACACCGAAGAGGAGCCGATGTTGGTGTTAGCAAACTTAGGCACTGCTATTCCGAAACCCGCGTTTGCAAGGGTCATGGAAGCATCTCTGGCGGTCTGGTTGGGAAATAGATGGAATTATGCTTACGCTTCCGCACCATTGGCGGAAAAAATATTTGACTCTCTTCGCACGGAGCAGTGGGAATACTATATTAACGAGTGTTTGCAGGGCGATAAGTCAATTCTTGATAAGTTGGCACACGAAGAAAAACCGATCATTCGTTGGATTGATCTCATTCCTAAATACTTTAAAAAGGGATTTGCAATTCGCGACCCGAAGGTGAATCGATTGATGAATGCAACAAGCAGTCGGGACTCGGCTGGCATTCAGTCGGCGGCCGCCATACTACGCAAATCTGCGTAAACCTGCGCCTTGTCGGGAAAGGGGCGTGCGGAAACCTGGGAAATCCGGGGTCTGGAAGATGTGAAAAAAATGATTAGCTGGAGTTTTCGCGATTTTATTTTTGATCCACAGATTTGTGCTCGTTGCTGTTTTTGTCGGTTATTGGGGAACTAGCCGTTAACCAACTCCCAACGACGGCAGGTAAAGGCGGGACAAGGTAAAGGCGGGACAAGGTAAAGGCGGGGTAAAGGCGGGTAAAGGCGGGACAGACGGGCCGTTATCTTTGCAATAATTCTCTTGCCAACTAAGTAAACATCCCGTCCGTCCCTCTGCCCCCGTCCCTCTGCCCCCCCTCTGCCCCCCCCTCTGCCCCCAGATGCGCTTGAATCCGTCCCTCGTCGATCTGAACCATGGTCCACAGCACCTGCTTCCTTGGTTGGCTCCATCATTCCCGCCCTCGGAGGTCTCGCTCCTCCCGCTTGTACCAACCTCCAACCTTACAACACAATCAAATGTGCGAAAAATAGCCTACGTTACCTGGATGATATGCTCTTGGCACCAACATTACAGAAGGTGCATGCGATGGCTGAGCAGGGAGCGGGTGTCTTAAATCTGGTAAAGGCGGGACAGACGGGCCGTTATCTTTGCAATAATTCTCTTGCCAACTAAGTAAACATCCCGTCCGTCCCTCTGCCCCCAAGGCGGGACAGACGGGCCGTTATCTTTGCAATAATTCTCTTGCCAACTAAGTAAACATCCCGTCCGGAAGCTGTGAAGAATTCATTATTTTGACGATTTCGACGGAAATGGGGTTTGGTTTTGGCGCGATGGCCTGATCAGCATGAAGGGATATTGACGACACAGTGCGCTATAGAGCTTCCCTGCGCCTGTTTTGGGATGAGAACGGCTAACGAAGGCTTTTCTGTGAGTACTTAAGCAGCAGTTGCTACTGCTGCTGCATTGAGCTTGCGTCGTATGCTGAACCAGCGAATGATGTTGTAACTAAGGCATGCCCAAGTAGCCTCCATCGAGGTCTTCTCTTGTCCCCGGCATCGAAACTGGCGAAGTCCACATCGCTCTTTGATCCAGGCATGCGGGAACTCAGCGATCTGGGATCGTTGGCGGTAAATTGCTTTTGCCTCTTCGGTCTCCATCTTGGCTTTGAAAGCCGCAGTTGCAGCAGGATCCTCGCTGCGAGTGATGGATCTTACCCATTCAGGGCCCTTCTTCTTAGGGCCGCACGGATCACGCAGTGGACAGCAACGGCATGCTGCTTTCGGTGCTCTGTAGACTTGCGTGCGCACACCGTGCTCGCTGTTCTTTACCACATGGAGAGTCATTCGTTGGCCAGCGGGACAAACATAGACGTCCAGCTGAGCGTCGTATGGAAACGCGCTACTGATAAATTCTCCACCGCGGCCATGCGCGTCATGCTCGGTCGGCTTCCAGCTATCCTGCCAGGAACCGTAGAAATCGACCTTAAACGCTTCCGCGGCTTTCACCGAGGCATGATTGGTATAGTCACCATCGGCCACGATCTGCTTCGGTAAAGACTCCACAGTTTCCTGGCAGCGACTCAGAGCCGGTTCCAATTGGCGATAATCGATGGCATCGGTGGTCGCTTCCACATTCACAATCAATCCGTGGGTGGTGTCGGTAACCAACTGTACGTTGTAGCTGGGAACGGTGCCCCCCTCACCGTTTCTCATCACATGAGCCTCGGGGTCGGTGGTAGAGGCTCTGGCTACGTAGTCATCGCGATCGTGTTTCTTGCTCTGCTGCAGGCGCTCGACTTCACGAAACGCCGCCTCCAGACGGCTGACACGTTGCCTCGCGGCTCGGCGCTTGGCGGCGGATTGACGTTTGGCCGTTTTCTCTTCCTCCGCGGCCTGTTCGTTCATCTTCTGCACTTGCTCTCGCGCCAGAGCCAAATGAGCTTCGATCTTTTCCTTGCGTCGAAACGTATTACCGCTGGCATTGGCCTTGATCTTGGTGCCATCCAACGTGACCCGCTGCATGGTAATCAGCCCCTCTGCGCTGAGCATGCCCACCACTTGCACAAACAGACTCTCCAACCCCTCCTTGTGACCAGACCGGAACCCCGATAGAGTTCGATGACTGATTGGCTGCAATCCGCACAGCCACATAAATCCAGGCTCATAGGCACACTGGCGTGCAATTTCACGTGCCGAGCTAATCCCTTGGCTGTAGCCGTATAGCCATAAACTGATCAACAACTGCGGTGCTGTGTGGTCGCGGCCAGCACGCCCCTCCAGCGACGCGATCTTGGCATGATACAAACTCAGATCCATGCGCCCTACCAGGTGCCAGATCGAGCGAGCACTGTGGTCTTCGTCGATCAGTCGCTCGACGTCAAGGGTATGCAAAACCAGTTGAGACCGGTCAATCGAAGCCAGGCGATGCGGAGGCGGAGCTGGCATATCGCTCATGCCCTCATTCTACGAGGGGCGCGTATACGTAACACTTACTGTATGTGTACATTCGTCAATTTCTTCACAGCTTCCCGTCCCTCTGCCCCCTTGTGCAGTTCCCAAGCTCCTGCTGCACGTTCGCCACTGGTGTATTTACGTCAGGCTCCCGACCTCCGTTGCGTGTCAGGAGATCGATGAATTGCGACGCACTGCTTGCCCTCCCTGGTGCCCCTCGCAAGTCCCTCCCAGATCGCATAGTCGCGCAAGTTTATGACAACCGACATAGCTCTTCTGTTGAGTCGGTAGTGGCACAACTGTGTTGAACGACTATTTCAGATGATCGCGGGTGCTAAAGGCCTTTGCGGGGACGGGCCTTTGCGGGGACGGGCCTTTGCGGGGACGGACGGAACAATCACTATCGCACCGGACTCTCTGATACGCAATCGGGTAAACTCTGTAAAGTCCAATTTGTTTCTGATTTGTTCGAACGGTTGTCTAGCGGATTAAGTTCATTCTGAAAGAGGGGCCTGATGGTCACGCGTGTTCTGGGAAACTCCGATTTGCATATCACTCCGATTGGCTTTGGCGCCTGGGCTCTCGGCGGCCCGGGCTGGGAATTCTCTTGGGGTGCGCAAGACGACCAGGACTCCATCGCCTCAATTCACCGCGCACTGGAACTGGGCGTCAATTGGATCGACACTGCCGCGGTATACGGTCTCGGTCACTCCGAAGAGGTTGTAGCGAAGGCGCTCGAAAGTTGGAAGGGCCCGCGTCCTTACGTTTTTACAAAATGTGCCCGTGGCTGGGACAAATCCGGAAAAATCCAACCGGACTTTTCGGCCGCCAGCATCCGCCAGGGATGCGAAGACAGCCTGCGTCGGCTGCGAGTTTCCACAATCGATCTCTATCAAATACACTTTCCGCCGAGCGACGACAACCGCGAGAAACTGGCGGAAGCCTGGGGTACTTTGGCGGAATTAAAGCGAGAAGGCAGTGTGCGCTGGATCGGCGTTTCCAATTTCAGCGCCGCGCAACTGCAATTCGCTGCGGAGATCGCTCCCATCACGGCGTTACAGCCGGCCTATTCCCTGATCCGCCGCGCCATCGAGGGAGGTGTGTTGACGGAGTGTCAGAAGCAAGACATCGGCGTAATTTCTTACGCCCCCATGGTTAGTGGAATGCTAACCGGGGCCATGACCCGGGAGCGCGCGGCCAATCTTCCCGCGGAAGATTTCCGCAGCCGCAATGCTGAGTTCCGCGAACCGCGCCTTTCCAAGAATCTTGCGATCGTCGAGTGCCTCCGCAAAGTCGCCGAACGCCATGACGTGTTACCCGGAGCCGTGGCCATCGCCTGGACGCTGCGCAATCCGGCGATCACCGGAACTATCGTCGGCGCGCGCACGGCCCTGCAGTCCGATGGTGTCATGCGCGCGAATGAGCTAAAGCTGAGCTCGGAAGAGATAGAGGAAATCGAAGGCGCCGTCGCGGCAACCGCGGACTAGGGTCTCTTTTCGGGAGCCCCGCTCCATCTCCCCAGTCATTATCATGCAGCCCACAATCCGCCCATAGGGCGAATGGCCGCGCCATATCTTCAGGCGATTTTCGCCGCAGTTCTCGGTGAAGGCCGCGGCCTTTTCGACGCCGCCGCTTTCAGTGAAGGCTGCGGCCTTCTCTACTCTGACGACATGCAGAATGGCCAGCGGTTCGGAGTACTCACCATCCGCGATCCGTTTCACGGCGCCAACGTCGCGATCTAAGACGCTCGTCAGGCCTAGAGCTTAAAGATGGAGATTAAGCATTGACAAGGTCCAACGAGTAAGACTAAATTTGCGTCGCATCACCAGCTTCAACCGAGCAAGCTTTTCGCTGCTTGGCTATCCCCATGGGCCCACTCGTCTCTTACCTCCCGGCCCAGTAGCGCGAACATCTATCCCTGGGCCCAGTTGTCTGGTGATCCACTTCATCCGTCCCGAGGATAACTATGCACGCTCTCGTCCCGAAGCTTCTGACCGGCTGCATACTGCTGCCGCTCGCCGCCGCCCTCTCACCCGTTCTCAACGCGCAGAACGCCCCTGAGGACGGGCCGCCCAAGGTCCTGGTCGTTCAGCGCGAATACCTTAAACCCGGCAAAGGAGGGATGCTGCATGACCGCTCAGAAAGCGCGTTCGTCCAGGCAATGCAGGAGGCAAAGTCCCCCTATCACTACTTCGCCATGGACTCCCTCTCTGGCGTTTCCCGTAGTCTTTTCTTTTTCGCCTACGACAGCTTTGCCGAGTGGGAAAAGGAGAGTGCCGCCGTACGCAGCGACAAGGATCTGACTGCGAAACTCGACCACGCCGCTCTGATGGATGGCGATCTGCTAACCAGCTACGACTCCGCCGCTATGATGCTCCGTCCCGACCTCAGCCTAAATAAGGGCAGCATCAACGGCACCCGCTATTTTGAGATCACCGTCTTCGTCGTAAAACCGGGGCACGTGCACGACTTCACCGAGCTCGCCAAGATGTACATCGACACCTACCATAAAGTTGCTCCCGATGCCCATTGGGATACCTTCGAAGTCATGTACGGAAACCCCTTGCTGACGGCGGGGGGAGGACACACCTTCCTCGTCTTCAACCTGATGAAGTCTCTTGCCGAAACCGACAAGAGCATCCAGGACTCCGACAAATTCGCGAGTGAACTCGGAGCCGCCGGCATGAAGAAAATCAGCGAGCTGACGGCCGCCAGCGTGGAGGCGACGAGCACCAACCTGTTCGAAATCAATCCTCGCATGAGCTACCCACCTGCCGAGTGGGTCAAAAGCGACCCAGGCTTCTGGAAGGCGCAATAAGCTGAAGCCAGGCCCCAGGCGATCACTCGCCCGGGGCCTGGCTTCGACACAACCACGGTTGCCTTTGCGTAATCAGTAAGACCGGCGCAAGCCCCCTTTCCGCGCTCATTACGCGCTCTACACTCTTTACGCACAGAGACACTACCCGCGCCGCCGGTCATTCATCTTCAACTGCTATGCTGCGCCGTCTTCGATAGGACGATTTCCATCTGGACCAGGGACCGGCGACTTGGCGAGGTCGCAGACGAGCTTGGCCTTCGCGCGTCCTTCCCCTGACTTGAGGTCTGTTCCAATAACTTTCGAAGCGATCTGAATATGCCCGAGTCGTCCGCTGGAAAGCGGAAGGGCGACTACAGCGTTTTCACTTCTGGTGCATAAAGAGTGACCGTACCCTACGCGGCTTTTCATCAAGAAAAGCCGCACTTCGCCGCATTCTCCTGTGCAGAGTAGAAGTGAAAATGCTCTAAGGGCATGGCTTCACAGGTTGCGGAGGAAGGCATATCAACCCAAGTGAGGTAGGGGCTGGCATATGGCTTATACCCACATTTTATTGCGGCAACGTATACGTAACAGCTATTATATTTGTCCCTTTGTCGATTTCTTCACGGCTTCCGGACGGAGTCTACCCGATTGCGTATCGGACAGTCCGGTGCGATAGTGATTGTTCCGTCCGTCCCCGCAAAGGCCCCCAGGTCATGGGAATCGAACCGTTGCTCGGTCGAGTCTTCACAGGAGATGAATTCCAGCCCGGACACATTCAAGTTGCTGTTCTAAGCTACAGGCTCTGGCAGAGCCGCTTTGGTTCACGCCCCGACATCATTGGAGAATCGATCCTATTGAACGGCCAAAGCTGCGCTGTCGTTGGGGTTTTGCCGCGCAGTTTCAATTTTCCGGGCGATGACGTGGATATATGGCAACCGCTTCCGATCCCCCCTGCAAGCTCAAATATCGGCAACCACTATCTGAACTTGATAGGAGAATTGAAACCGGGAGTCGCATTGAAGAAAGCCGGGGCAGAAATGGCGACGATTCTCGACCGCATTGAACGCAAATATCCAACTTATTACGGGGGTGCAGTCGGACTCGGGGTGAGTCTGATTCCCCTGCGCCAGCAAATGGTTGGCAACGCGCGTCCGACTGTGTTGGTTCTGATGACTGGAGTCGGATTTTTGCTGTTGATCGCGTGCACGAACGTTGCCAGCCTTCTGTTGGCCCGCGGAGAAGACCGTCGGCAAGAGGTAGCAACCAGGTCAGCCCTCGGCGCTACGTCAATGCGAATTCTCTATCAGGTGCTGATCGAGAACGTACTCCTCTTCCTGGGAGGAGGCGCTTTGGGGCTGGTGCTCGCATTCGCCTGTCTAAAAGTAGTTTCCGCAGGAGATTATCTTGGTGTCGCTCAGATGGGCGGAGTTGGGCTCGATTTCCGGGTTCTGGCGTTTGCAGCAATCGTCAGTCTTGCGACAGGTCTTTTCTTTGGGTTGGTTCCTGCGCTAAAGGCTTCGCGATCAAATGTCAGTGAGACTCTCAAGACGGGCGGACGGGATGCAATGGGCAGCCATCACCGGACCCTCATTCGAAGTTTTCTCGTGATATCGGAAATTGCATTTTCCATTGTTCTGCTAACGGGAGCGGGGTTGATGATTAACAGCCTGAGACAACTGCTCAACGTCAATCTCGGCTTCAATCCCGAGAACGTGATCACCATGCGGCTTTCTGTCCCTGAAGCTCGCTATTCCATCGCACGCACCGCATCTTTTTACCACCAGTTGCTCGAACGGGTGCGAACGCTCCCTGGCGTAAAGGCAGTCGCAATCGTGAATCAATTACCGATGAGCGACGCCAGGGCAAATGCGTCGTTTGACGTCGAGGGCAAACCGTCGTCGAATTCCGATATCAACCTGGCAGATACGCAGATCATCAGCCCCGATTATTTCCGAGTGATGGGGATATCGTTATTGCGGGGCCGATTATTGAATGACGAGGACGCCAATCTTCCACCCGCCTCCGTAATTGTCAATCAAACCTTGGCCGGGAAGATCTGGCCGGTAACAGATCCTCTCGGCAAGCGAATCAGGCTTGGGCCTGCCTATCCCTGGTTTTCCGTAGTTGGGGTCGTAGCTGATGTCAAGAACCACGGCCCGAACGTCGCTACCAAGCCGGAGATGTATCTCGTCGACACCGGCCAGCCGTTCCAAATCTGGGTCGATCTGCGCTCAATGACTCTTGTGGTCCGAACAGCCGTCGAACCTCAGCAGATGGTAGGTGCGATCCGTGGTCAATTGAAGGGCATGGACCCTGACCTCGCGCTCTTCAAGGTTTCAACATTGGAACAGACTGTCTCGTCGTCCACGTCCCAAACCCGCTTTCCCACGCTTTCTCTTTCGCTTTTCGCGTCCATTGCGCTCTTTCTTTCAGCCATCGGCATCTACGGGGTGCTTGCCTACACCGTTGCCCAGAGCAAACACGATATTGGGATCCGGATGGCCCTTGGAGCGCAGCGGGGCCAAATCCTCAGATTCTTCCTTGGCCAGGGATTGCGATGGGCAGTGATCGGCGGCTGCGTCGGAACGATCGCGGCGGTCATGCTGGTGCGGTTTATGCGCGGCATGCTTTTCGAGGTCAGCGCCTACGATCCGTGGATCTTCGTCACCGTTGTGTTCGGTCTGTTGGTAGTAGTTTCATTGGCTTGCTCCATTCCAGCCTTGCGAGCCGCAAAGGTCGACCCGCTCATTGCATTGAAGAGCGAGTGAATCTACCAACGAGTACAAGCGGCTGCCGACTGGTCAAGCACCTCGGTTGGCGTATCATCGCCAAGGCACTCATTAACCGATGACGGTAGGTGTTCGTGGCGGGTGCGGCACATTTGGATTCGATGGCGTAGCTCGCGCATCCACGTCGTGTGGCAAAAAACAGGCCATGGAAATGACAGAGTATGGAAACCCATGATGCCGGCTTTCCACCCCTCCCACACTCTTTGGAAATCCCTCAGGGATTCCCACATTCCCACGGCCTCGACGACCGGATATCTGTCTTCTCATGTCCTTCAAGTCGATCCATCGCCACCGCAAAGGGCTTGTAACGGATGTCTCAGGTCCACAGCGTAACGTATGTCCCGGTACACTCACATCTTCCTCGTCTTCAACCTGATGAAGTCTCTCGCCGAAACCGACAAGAGCATCCAGGACTCCGACAAATTCGCGAGTGAACTCGGAGCCGCCGGCATGCAGAAAATCAGCGAGTTGACAGCCGCCAGTGTGGAGGCGACGAGCACCAACCTGTTCGAAATCAATCCTCGTATCAGCTACCCACCCGCCGCGTGGGTCAAAAGCGACCCAGGCTTCTGGAAGGCGCAATAAGCTGAAGCCAGGCCCGGTGCGATCGCTCGCCCGGGGCCTAGGGAACCCGGGGACAGGGAAACCCGGGGATCGCAAGATTACCGGTCGCAACAGGAGCTACGACTCAAAAGTTCGGGTAGGTGGGGACCACCTACCACCGATATACAGTCATCTTGTGAATATAAGTAGTGACCGATCCACTCCCGGCACTCGACCCTTCGATTTGATAATTCGCGACCAATGCGCCGCCTGACCATCCGAGACTGTGTTCCGACAGCATAGGTTCGCCGGTGAACACGTTATGGGTGCTATCCACGTTTACCCAATCGTGCGTCACCACGCCGTTGTTGTCGCGATGCATACCGATCTGGATGTGGTGCCACTGGTTCGCGCTCAAACTCTTCGGATCGCAACTAATATTGGTGGACTTCCAATGGTCTTCCTTACCGGAGGTATACGCATATTCCCATTTCCCAATTTCCCCGGAGCATTGTGTTCCAAGGATGACGGTTTCTCCGTTCGGGATCACTTGATTGATGTCCAGCTCAAGGTTCTCCACCTGCGAAGGATTCGTGAGGAACACATAAGTATCCAGCACGAAGTGCGTCGCCTCGGAATCTTTGCCAAAATTAAGGCTCCATCGCTCGCCTGCCCTATCGGTATAGGTCATGTAGAACTTGCGAGCATCGTCGTACAAGGGAGTGCTCGCCGGATAAACGGTGGATCCTTTGGCCGAGCCTGGAGTGCCCCCATCATGGATGCCCAGCCAATTTGACCGGCCATCCAAATCGCCCGAAGAAACGGCGTTGGCAGGGATGCTGTCGGACCCGCCAGAAGCGTTGGTTACACCCGATCCCCCTGCAGAAGTCCCGACCACGGTAACCGTGCTGTTGACCGTGGGGCAAGCGCCGCGGCTGGTCCAGGATTTGAAGTGGACAGTGTGGCTTCCCGAAGGAATAGCTTGGCTGGTGACGTCGATGTCGTTGGGTGTAGCACCCATCACAGTGCCGGAGGCACTGTCGATCGAGTATCCGAATGCTGACGGAGGTACGCCCTCGCATCCCGTGTTATGTGCCCGAATCCACGCAGGAGAGGTGATCTTCGTACCATTCACCGGACTCGCCACGGTGACCGCGGCGAACGTGTGCGCAGAGAGAGCGGCGCCAAGCGAGGTGGCAAAGACAGACAAAAGCAATGGGTGGGGGGAACGCAGTAAAGGGCGAGAAAGCATTTTCGGGATAAAGAGCATGTATCTCCTACGGGGGTGCAAGTCAGGCCTAGGAGGGGAGGGGGAAACATAAGTATACGCACGGCCCACCCAGCGAATACAGCCAAAGCAGGGCAAGACTCGCGATTTTATCGAATTCTCAATGTTCTACAGGAACAGACCCGGCGGGAACGCTCCGCCGGGAGCACCCTCACCCCCCGTGTACGCTGGATGGATGAAAACCGTCTTTAAAACATTTTCGCAATTACTGTGGTCTGGTAAAAGCGGCGAGGTCTGGTCTTCTTTGGGAGAAAACCACGTAAAGGTAGGTAGCTCAGTTCGCTGCGGCGAAACAGCTCGCTGCGGCGAGGCCAGTCTACACCCATTGCTCGCTGCGGCGAGGCTGCTCGCTGCGCCGAAGCTGCGAAAATGCTCTAGCCCGCGCATTACCGGATGCGTGGCCATCATCCTGGTGACCCTCTCCCCTGCAAATCTGCCTGCGCAATCCTCCACATTTTCCGCTTCCGAGGAGTACCAGGGCATTCTGCGGGAACTCCAGGCTCCCGCGCCTTCTCCTATTTTTCTCGCCACCGGGGCAAGGCCGGTCGCCGAGACCCTGAAAGTTCAGACACACGACACCCGCAACGTACTTCAGCTAAAAACGGCGTCGATGCAGATAACCATCGATCGCGTTGCCGCTACCCTCGCTCTGTTGAATGTGCAAACCCACGCGACCTGGCTGCTCTCTCTTGGCGAACCAGCCCTACCAGTCAGCCCATCTAGCGGAGCGCCCGCCGCGCCAGCCATTCCCGGAGCGCCGCTCCAGATCACCCGGCAGCAAAACACGTGGACGCTGGCGGTGCAAGCAGCGGAGGGCGACAGCACCGTCACACTGGAAATCCTGCACGACGGCATGGCCAGGCTATCGATCGCGCGCCCTGGCACGGTGCAGCCCGCCTCGGCCTCACCGGCTATCCTTGAGGTCGTAGGCGCCGATCCCGGGTTCGGCTTAGGAGAGCGTTTCTTCCAGGCCTCCCTCGCCGGAGCCCACTTTGATGTGCGTCCCGCCGACCGCTCCGGCGAGCCCGGCCATAACTGGAGCTATGTCGCTGTTCCCCTGGTCTACACACCCACTGGCCTCGGCATCTATGTCGACACCGTCTTTGATACGAATTTTCGCTTCAACCGGGCCGGTACCTCATTCGATCTACGGGTCGCCAACACGCCCGTAAGCTTCTACTTCTTTTCTGCCGCTGGCCCCAAGGCGATTCTTGAGCAGTACACCGCGCTCACCGGCCGCCCGCAAAACCCGCCCCTGTGGACATTCGGACCCTGGATCAACGCGCTGCAGGGAAAAGACGCAGTCTTGGAAATGGCCCAGAGAATCCGTAAGGAAGGCATCCCAGCCAGTGCGCTCTGGGTGTTCGATGAGCTCGACGAGCCCGACAATCTCGGTTGGCCCTTCTGGTATGCAAGCTACTACGGCGATCCGCGCGCCTTCAACGATCAGCTCCATGCCCAGGGATACAAGGTGCTCGGTTACGTGCATCCTTATCTGCGGGAAAAGATGCTCCCTTATCCCACACTAAGCCCCGCATGGCAAAAGGGAGTCGCGGAAAAGCTTCTCGTGACCGGCGTCGACGGCCTGCCGCACGGGCCGGCATTCGAGCCGGTGCGCACGGGCAATCTCGACTTTACCAACCCGCATACCGTCGACTGGTGGCAGACTATGCTCACCCATGCCGTGCGCGACCAGGGCTGGGACGGCTGGATGGAAGACTTCGGAGAATATGTCGATGACGGTGACCATCTCGCCGCCGGTGACGGAACACGGCTGTCGGAAATGTATCCGTTGCTGTATCACAAGGTCACAACACGCATCGTGCATGCCATCAACCCCGATGTCGTCTCCTTCGCCCGCTCCGGCTCCATCGGCACGCAACAATTTCCCATGCTCTGGGGTGGCGACCAATCGCATGACTGGGCAAAGGACACCGGCCTGCCATCCGTCGTCACCGCGGGCATTACTGCGGGTATGTCTGGCTACTCCACGTGGGGGCCTGACATCCTGAGCGATGGGCCCGACAGGGAATTATGGATGCGCTGGGCCGAGTTTGGTGCGCTCACCCCGGTCATGCGCGATCACGTGTGGGCCAAGCCGGAACTCTCCATCAACCTCTGGCATGACCCTGAAACCATAGCGCTCTTCCGCCGCTACGCCACGCTCCACAGCGCACTCCTGCCTTACTTTGCCACCTATGCTGCGGAGGCGCATCGCACGGGCACGCCTATCCTGCGCCACATGGTGCTCGAGTACCCCAAGGACCCGCGCAGCGCGACCGCGGAGTACCAATATTTGCTGGGAGAAAGCCTGTTGGTAGCCCCGGTCATCGAGCAGGGAGCCTTGACTCGCAAACTCTACTTGCCCCCGGGTGAGTGGGTGAGTTACTGGACGGGCGAGCACTTTCAGGGAGGAGCCGACCTCACCGTTCCCGCTCCCCTCGATCAGATCCCTATCCTGGTCCGGGCCGGCTCGATCCTGCCCTTCAAGCCAGAGAAAGAAACCGCATCCCTGCACTGGAGCGACCCCAACCTTCTGGCGGGCGCCCTGGTATGGAAGGTCTATCCGCCCGCCGCAGGAGACGCGAGCGGCAAGTTCACCCTGCCCGACGGAACCACCGCTCAAATGCAAGTCACGCAGCAAGCATTGCGGATTGCCGTAACGTCGCCGACGGCCAGACTCTACGAAGTCATAGCAGTCATGGATGCCGCGCCTACCAGCCTGCAGCTAGACGGTAAGCCGCTCCTCAACCGCACTGGCCAAACCGTCGCGGTAGAGGGCTGGTGGTTCGACTCGGCGACGCATCAACTCCACGCAACTTTTACCGCCGCCAACTTTGCCCTCATCGCCACGCGGGCCCCTGCCGGGAGCTCGGCAGGGAACTGAACCAAGAGTTGAAATTAGGATTTGAGACCAGGAGTCGAGATCAGGAGCGGGCATAATGGTCGACAGCGGCCCGCTCAATCGCTACCCTGTAAGCGTTTCAGGAAAGCACTTCGTCACGAGAGGTTCGTCATGGCACCCACAACCAAAGCAACGAACGCAAAACTCGACTGCCGCCTTGTACGCGCGGGAGAACCTTTTCTGGGGAAACAAGGACTCATGTATACCCCGGCAATCTCTGCGGAAACAGTGGGCTCGCGCGCCATTCACATGCAGCTGGTGACCATTCCGCCTGGTGGCCGCGCCAAGGCCCACATGCACGCCTCCCACGAGACTGCCATCTATATGCTGAGCGGCGTATCCGGCGTTTGGTACGGCCACAACCTGGAACACCACTCCATCCTCAATCCAACTGAATTTCTCTACATCCCGGCGGACATGCCCCATCTGCCTTACAACCCCAGCACGACAGAAAATGCTGTTGCCGTCATCTCCCGCACCGATCCGAACGAACAGGAAAGCGTCGTGTTGCTGCCCCACCTTGATGCACTGCATCAGGAAGCAACCCTCAGATAAGAGAGAACGGTTCTGCTCTAGCCAGGGTAAGAGCGCACGTTGATGCTTTACTCGTGGAATGTGATGTTTGCCTTGTGTTCCTGTCTTCCCTGGATGCCGAGATTCATGAGGTAGAGTTGTCCCCCGAAGTTTCCGGCCACCGGATCGTATGACCTGGGCATAAGCGGCGAAGGCCATGATTTGCTGGCGGAGGTGACAAATATATCCGTTAAATCGGCACCGCCGAACGCGACGGAGGATGTTTGCTTCGCCGGAGTGGCGATGCGCCGCTCCACCTTGCCATCAGGATCGTAGCGAACGATACAGCTGCCGTACCACTGGGCAGACCAGAGGAACCCTTCCGCGTCCACCGTCAAGCCATCCGGTACTCCTTCATCCCCGGGTACCTGCACCAGAATCCTGCGGTTGCGAACGGCCCCGCTGCGCCGGTCATAGTCGTATGCATAAATCCGCCGCGCGGCAGAATCGGTCAAGTACATCACCGTCCCGCTTGGCGAAAATGCCAGCCCGTTGGGCAGCTGAAAGCCGTCGTCGGCCACGTGCACGGATCCATCGCGATCCACACGCACGAGTTTGCCCAGCTCATAGGCTTTTTCCGCATCGAAGAAGTTAGATCCTGCAAATAGCCGCCCTTCCGGATCCGCGATGGCATCGTTCATCTGCAGCCTTGCGTCGCCGGCCTTATCGGCGATCAAACTCAGGTTGTCGATTCCATCCCAAAGCCAGATGCCGCCGCTGTTCGCAATCACGAAGCCGCCCGACTGATTCAGGGCGTAGCCCGCAATCTCCAGTCCTTGCTTTACGATTTCGTGCTGTTTCGTCGCCTGGTGATAGCGAAAGAAACGGCGTCCGTCGATGTCAGTCCAATAGAGATAGCCGGAATCGGCATCCCACACCGGGCCTTCACCGCACAAATCCCCATAATCTGCGATAACGCTTAGTTCACTCATGGTCCGTCCCCGCTCGTTTGCGCCTTCATCTTAAATACAATGCAGCATGGAGTTGGTTTTGCTGTTTCGCGATGCCGGCTATCCCAGAAGTATAGAGTCTGTTTTGATCATGGCTCCTCATCGGATCATCGTTTCGGTTCTCTTTGCCTGCGCCGCGCTCTTTGCTTGTCCGGCGGTCAGCAGTGCTACCGGGCCTTCCAGGTCTGTTCCCCTCTGCTCAGGAATCACCCTCTCGGCGAGCTATCTTGCTGCAGTGCCTCCTATTCAGGAACCGGGCTTTCACTTCACATTGGCTAATAACACGAGCCGCGAGATACGGCTTGCTGAACCGGTTCCCTCCAGTTCTCACTGGTACGCACGTGCCCACGAGCGCTGGCTTTGGAGGGCGTCCAGCGGAGCTGGTGGAAGCCTGCTCGACGCGGGCAATGAGCGTGGCCGCGTTGTGGTCTATCCTGCTGTGACGCGTAGCGATGATCCAACGTGGGTTATTCTGCCGCCCCACCAATCCAGGGAATGGGTGCAAAGTCAGCAGCAAAACCCGGTGCTTGAGTACAAGCCGGGCTGCAAGATGTGCTCCTATCCTGGGGAGCGTGAATACCAGGTGGTGTTCGCCTACGCGTATCTCCCCGCAGGTCCGCAGCCCGGGGGGTTGCTTTCGTGCGGATTGCGGACAACTCCGGTGCCGCTGCCTCCAAAATTTTAACTTTCTGATGTATCTCCGCGTCTCGTTCTTACGTCAAGTGAGATATACGGCGTGTTCCTAAGCAACCAGGCGACGAACCGCGTGTTTGTATAACTGTGCTTCGATGTCCAGGAGATATACGATGAAAAACCAGATATTCCGTTTTGCTCTCAGTGGCCTTTTGGCCACCGGTCTCACTCTTTCCGCGTCAGCAGTGTTTGCGCAAGACGCCGGGCCTGCCCCCGACGCCTCTACGCAGGGGCCAGGCGGCGGTCATGGACGCGGAGGTGGACGCCCGCCCTTGGATCCTGATCAGCGGGTCGCGCGCATGACCCAACGCTACAATCTGTCTGCCGATCAGCAGACCCAGATCAGGCCGATTCTGGTCGACCAGCAACAACAGATGATCGCCTTGCGTCAGGACACCTCTGGGTCCCGTGAAGACAAAATAGCTAAGATGAAGAGCCTCCGCGATGCTTCCAACACCAGGATCCTGGCGATTCTGAATGACACTCAGAAGCAGCAATTTAACGAAGATCAACAGAAGGCGCAGGAGCGGGCGCAGCAACGATTCCAGGGTGGCGGTGGGCCGCCGCAGCAGTAGAGCAGAACCCGCATAGGTATACCCGGTCGACCCGGGGGAAGTTGGATTTTTCTTAAGGAAAAATCCAGTCAAGCGTCCTTGCCGCTGGGTACGGTTGTGCTGGTTCTGCTCTAACTGGCGCAACCCGGGTGCCCCTCGCCCGTTTTTCGCGAGACGTGGGGCGCCTCAAATCTCCATCGGAAGGCTTTATAAGCCAGCGGCCCCGTTTATGCCAACAAGTCCAGTATCGGCGTCCACTCCCTGTTCTGTGATTGCGCTACGGCCTTGTAGGTGAGTTGTCCGCCATAGGTATTCACCCCTTCGGCCATACCCTGATCTGTCTTGATGGCCGACGCCGCGCCGTGTTGTGCCAGCCGGAGCACATAAGGGAAGGTCGCGTTCGTCAACGCTAGCGTTGACGTATTTGGCACCGCCGCAGGCATATTTGTCACACAGTAGTGGACGACCCCATCGACCACAAAAGAGGGATCGCTGTGCGTCGTCGGCTTGGCGGTTTCTATGCACCCGCCCTGGTCGATGGCTACATCCACAACAACAGCGCCTTTTTTCATCTTCGAGACCATTTCACGAGTCACGATTTTGGGGGCGGCCGCTCCAGGGATCAATACTCCGCCGATCACCAGGTCCGCGCCTTGCACGGCGCGAGCCACATTGTAGGAATTGGATGCGAGCGTGTAGACGCGTCCATTGAAGATATCGTCGAGCTCACGCAACCGGTTCAGGTTCAGATCAACGATGGTGACGTTTGCGCCCATGCCCAGCGCGATCTTGGCTGCATTGGTGCCCACGATGCCGCCACCCAGGATGCATACTGTCGCGGGAGGAACTCCAGGCACACCGCCCAGCAAGACGCCGCGTCCGCCTTTTTCCTTTTCCAGAAAAGTGGCGCCTACCTGGACCGACATTCTGCCCGCAACCTCGGACATCGGCGTCAGCAGGGGCAGGGCGCCTGCGCGGTCGCGAATGGTTTCGTAGGCGATGCCCGTGACCTTCGTGGCCAGCAAACGGTCGGTCAGCGCAGGCAGGGGCGCGAGATGCAGGTAAGTGAACAGCACGAGTCCGTCGCGGAGGAAGACATATTCCTTCTCGACCGGCTCTTTCACCTTGACTATCATGTCGGCCAGTCCCCAGACGTTATGCGCTGAGCCGACGATCTCGGCTCCTGCGGATTGATATTCGTCGTCTGAGAGGGCGGAGAGTTCGCCGGCGCGGGTTTCCACCAGTACGGTATGGCCTGCCTCGACGAGCGATTTCACGCCGGCTGGGGTAATGCCAACCCGGGATTCGTGGTCCTTAACTTCTTTCGGTACGCCGATGATCATGAAAAGCCCTCGCAAGGGAATGCTAGCAAACCGGTCCTGCGCCGGGTTCGGCTGGCCGAGACCGAGACTGCAGATCCCCGTTCGACTTCGTTCAGGGCAGGCTCTCGACTACGCTCGGGATGACAAAGGGGAGAGTGGCGGACCAGCCTACCCTCGTTGCCTGGACCAGCGATGCGCGTTGCCTGACCACAATCGCGTTGCCGGCCAACGATATGCGCTACGGACTAACGATGCGAAGCGACCGTTTGGCGGCAAACGCAATTGCAAGCCACAAACCTCCCCTTTGTCATCCCGAGCGTAGTCGAGAGCCTGCCCTGAGCGAAGTCGAACGGGGATCTGCAGTTTATTCCCCTCACTCCTCGCTCAGATCAATCCACGCAGAGTTTGCCTTATTGATAAGCATCAGCTTTTTAGCTCTAGTCCAGCTCTTGATTTGCTTTTCTCGTTCGATAGCGTTCCAGACATACTGAAACTTTTCGAACCAGACCAGCCGTTCGCATCGATAACTCGCAGTGAATCCCGGAGCAGTTCCTGACTTGTGTTCCCCCGTCCGCCGCACCAGATTGTTTGTCATGCCGCAATAAAGGACGCGGGTCCTGCTGGCCATCAGGTAGACGAAATGGTGATGGTCGCGTCTCATCGTGGCTCCGTGCACCAACCCAGCCCTCGGCGCTTACTCCCCTGTATCAATCTGAGCCCGCTGCAGCCTGTCCGAATAATCCACATACACCGCTTTCCACGATGTATAGAAGTCAAGCGCGCCCGTGCCGCCTTCGCGGTGCCCGTTGCCGGTGTGCTTCACGCCACCAAACGGCAAATGCACTTCCGCCCCGATGGTCGGCGCGTTGATATACGTTATGCCGGCTTCCAGATCACGTACCGCCTTGAGCGCGTAGTTCACGTTCCGTGAATAGAGCGCGGTCGACAAACCATATTGAATTCCATTGGCAAATTCGATCGCCTGCTCAAAGCTTTCGCACTCAATCAGGCTTACCACCGGCCCAAACACTTCCTCTCGGGCAATCCTCATTTGCGGTGAAACCCCACCAAAGACCGTTGGCGCGAAGAAGAAACCCTTGTCCAAGCCATTTCCAGTCAATCGCCGGCCACCGGTCAGCAATCCCGCGCCTTCGTTCTTTGCGAGGTCGGTGTAGCGTTCCGATGTCTCCACCTGCTTTTGATTGATCTGTGGGCCCATCTCGATCTGATCGTTCAGTCCGTCTCCTACCTTGAGCGCCTGCGCACGTTCCACCAGCCGGCGAGTGAACTCGGCCGCGATGTGTTTATGCAGGATGATGCGGCTGGTAGCCGTGCAGCGCTGCCCGGTGGTGCCGAATGCGCCCCAAACCGCGCCATCGAGGGCTAGATCGAGGTTGGCGTCGTCGAGCACGATCATTGCGTTTTTGCCGCCCATCTCGAGCGAGCACGGCTTGAAAGAACCTGCGGCCGTCTGTCCGACAATCCGGCCCACCTCACTCGACCCGGTAAACGAAATCGCATTCACGTCAGGATGCGCAACCAGTGGCGCGCCCGCCTCCGGCCCGAAGCCGGTCACAATGTTGACGACCCCGTCGGGCAGCCCCGCTTCGAGCAACAGTTCCACAAGATGGATCGTCGACAGCGGCGTATCTTCCGCCGGCTTAATCACGCAGGTATTGCCGCAAACCAGGGCGGGAAAGAGCTTCCACGAGGGAATCGCCATGGGGAAGTTCCAGGGCGTGATCATGCCGCATACCCCCACCGGCATGCGAACCGACATGGCGAACTTGTCAGGCAGTTCCGAAGGCGTGGTCTGGCCGAACAGCCGGCGCCCTTCGCCGGCCATATAGAAGGCGGTATCGGCCGCTTCCTGTACATCGCCCCTTGTCTCGCTGAGAACCTTGCCCATCTCGCGCGTCATGTCGCGGGCGAGCTTCTCCTTATGCTTCAGAAGCAACTCGCCGGTACGGTAGAGGATCTCTCCCCGTTTGGGAGCCGGCGCCAGGCGCCATTTCTTATAGGCGGCGCGGGCTGCCCGAACGGCTCGGTCCACGTCTGCTTCACCGGAATCCTGAAACTCTCCCACCACATCGTCGACGTTTGCCGGGTTGTGGCTGAGAAAGGTCTTGCCGCTCTGTGCACTCACCCAATTGCCGCCAATCAGGTTCTTGTAGATTGTCGTAGCCATCTCGATATCCCTTCGCTAAGGCAGAGAATACCGCATGCGCCTTGCACACGGCATCTATGCGGCTCGCGCGTAAAAGTTGCGTCAAATTGGTGCTTATCCCCTAAAAGTAGTGCTAACGACTCAAAAGAGTAGCGGGGCAACAAGGCAACCGTGGACGTACAATGAAATCGGTCTCAGGATAAGTCCGGCATACATGTCATCAAACGGTTTCCATTCGCGTTCGTCGCGAACGCACGGCGTGCGTTCGTTGTTCAGCGTCTTTTCCAGCGATCTGGCAATCGACTTAGGCACCGCGAACACCTTGGTGTACGCGCGTGGTAAGGGCATTGTTGTCAACGAGCCCTCCATCGTTGCGATCAACAAGAACACGGGTGAGGTAGAGGCGGTTGGTAAAGAAGCCAAGGAGATGCTTGGCCGCACGCCAGGCAACATCGTGGCCATCAAGCCGATGAAAGACGGCGTGATCGCCGACTTCAAAATCACCGAAAAAATGTTGAATTACTTTATCCAGAAGGCGCACAACCGGAAAATGCTGGTGCACCCTCGGATCGTGATCGGCGTGCCGTCGGAGATCACGCAGGTAGAAAAACGCGCAGTAGAAGATTCTGCTTACCGCGCTAAAGCCAGTGAAGTGTTCCTGGTAGAGCAGGCCATGGTCGCCGCGATCGGCGCCGGGCTGCCCATTACCGAACCCAGCGGAAACATGGTTGTGGATATCGGTGGAGGTACGACCGATATCGCCGTCATCTCGCTTTCCGGCATCGTCTATTCCCGTTCCGTCCGCATGGCCGGCAACCAGATGGACGAGGCGATCATGAACTACCTCAAGCGCAAGTACAACCTGCTCATTGGGGAGCGCACGGCAGAGCAGATAAAAATTGACATTGGCTCGGCCTATCCGCTGGACAAGCCGCTGACCATGGAGATCAAAGGCCGCAACCTGATCGAAGGCGTGCCCAAGACCATCACCATCGATGATAGCGAGATTCGTGAAGCCCTTACGGAGTGTATCTCCACCATTCTGAATGCGATTCGCGTTGCGCTGGAACGCACCCCGCCGGAGCTGAGTGCAGATATCAGCGATCGCGGAATCGTTCTCACCGGCGGCGGCGCGCTCATCAAGAACCTCGACAAACGTATCCGCGAAGAGACCGGGTTGCCGGTTTCGATTGCCGACGATCCGCTGGCCAGCGTTGTGCTGGGCACCGGCAAAATGCTCAGCGACTTCCGGTTGCTGCGCAAGATCAAGATCGACTAAATCTAAGCAGGTCGATCACAAGGTACGAAGGGCCGAAAGCATCGCTTCGGCCTGGCACGTGGAAGCAGCCATGGACTCGCTTTGAGCCGCTATAAAAACATACTGTTTCTGGTGAGTGTTCTGGTCTTCCAGATCATTGGATTGGCTGTGCAAGTCAGGAGGCCCAATCCCACTGCCGCGGATGCGCCCTCCGTCCGGTTGATCCGCTATTGGGCCATCAGCCTGGTGTCGCCACCTGAGAAAGTCCTGCATGGTACCGGTACGGGTGTGCGTGGCCTGTGGTCCAATTATCTCGACCTGCGCCACGTGAGCCAGCAGAACCAGGACCTGCGCGAACAGGTGAGCCGCCTCCAATTGGAACAGGCGAGCTTGCTTGAAGACGCCCGCCAGGGGCAGCGGCTGCAATCGCTGCTTGCGTTTAAAGAGAAGTACATTACGAACACGGTCGCGGCCCAGGTGATCGGTACCGCGGGCACCGATCAGTCGCGCATTCTCTATATAGACAAAGGGAGCAAAGACGGCCTCAAGCCAGACATGGCCGTGATTACGCCAGACGGCATCGTCGGCAAGCTGAAAGACGTCTTTGGGCACACTTCTCAGGTTCTGGTCATTTCCGACCAAACCAGCGGAGCAGGTGTTCTGCTCGAGTCGACACGGCTCCGCGGCGTCCTGCGTGGAAACGCCGTGGGACAGCCCCAGATCATCAACATGCTTCCCGATGAGCGGGTGAAGCCGGGCGAACGAGTCATCACTAGCGGCGGAGACCAGATTTATCCCCGCGGCCTTGCTGTCGGGGTCGTCGACAGAGTCGTCGAAGATAGCCAGAATCCCCCTTATGTCGACATCCTCATCAAACCAGCCGCCAATCTGGGTCATCTGGAAGAACTGCTGGTCATCACGCAGTCGTCCGATGAGATGCCGCAGAAAGAGAAACGGGACCTTGTCCAGAGCGCCGCGGCCGGAGAGGTTGCCGCGACTCTCCAGCGCGCCTCCGACGTACTTGCGGAGCGCTTGCCCGGCATCGACGATCCGGCTGGGCTCGCGGACACGCCGCCCTCAGCGAACAGCGTTCCAACGGCCGCTCCAGTGAACTCGAATCTGCATCCGCCACCGGCGCTCCATGCGGATCATTTCACCCCTGACTCGATACCGCCTGCCAGTGCAATGACTCCTGGCCAGGCCGTAACCGATCAAAAGTACGCGTCGCAACCCTCACAGCCGTCGAAAACCGCAGCTTCGGCGGAGTCTACGTCGGCAGCAACCAAACCATCGTCGGCAACGAAGACACCTCCGACTGTCCCGGCGCATGCGCCGGCGGCGGCCAAACCTAAGGTTCCGAAGCCACCGGCGGCGGAGCAGCCGCAACAATCCGCGGTACCTGGAGCAACGGCCCCGGCAAGTACAGGAACTCCACCTCAATAGCAGGCAGTTACAAAACGCACGATCAGGTCACCCGGGAAATCTTTGAGGAGTAGAGCTTTATGGCAATGTCGGCATCGCTGGCGCGCAGGGAACTCGACGTACAGCGTTACCCGCTGCTCGTCGTCGTACTCGTCCCCTTGTTGGCCATCTTTCTCCAGGCCCTCATTCCCCGGTTCATTCCCAAGTTCGACATTCTCGACCTACCGCTCCTGGTAACGATCTATTTCTCTGTAGGCTGGCGTAATCCGATCGCCGGTACCGTAACCGGCGCCGTCATCGGGTTGGTTCAGGATGCGCTGACCAGTCGTCCCCTGGGCATCAATGGCATCTCGCAGTGCATCGTTGGTTTTTGCGCTGCCTCTCTGGGTGTCAAAATTGATGTCGAGAATCCCGGAACACGCCTGCTCATCAATTTCGCTTTCACCTTGTTGAACATTGGCATTTACATCTTCATCATGCATCACATGCTGGCTCAGAACCTGAGAACCAACTGGCTGCACGAGGTGATCAAAGCCGTAATCAACTCCATCATCGGCGTCTTTTTCTTTGATGTTCTCGATCGTCTGAGGCCGCGAGACTAAGGTGATTTCATGGTAGGCGTACCCATGGACGGTTCTTCATTCGGGGCTGAGGGAGCGATGGCTCGGGTAGCAACGTAAGCCCCTACCAAAAAGTTGCACCGAATCGCATTGAGAAACGTCACAGAATAAGTAAGAGAGCACAAATGCAGAAGGAAGAGAGATTACCGGCGTTCAAGCTCACGATCGTCCAATACGCGATCGTTGCCATTCTTCTTGTGCTGCTCTCCGGACTCTGGCGGTTGCAGGTCATCGGCGCGCAGAACTACCGCACGCTGGCCGAACAAAATCGCATCCGCAAAGTGCCGATCCTCGCGCCGCGAGGTAAGCTGTTCGATCGGGATGGCCGCCTGATCGTCGACAACTATCCCTCGGTTTCCTGCTTCCTCATTCGTGAACCGGGTCGCGACTTGCGTGCTGACTTCCCGATGATCTCGCGCGGTCTCCACCTGACCACCGAGCAGTTGGAGAGCACGCTGGCCCACTACGCGCTGGCGCCCAAATACCAGCCCATCCCGCTTAAGCAGGACATCACTCCGGACGAAGTAGAGTTCATCGAATCGCACCGCGACGAACTCCCCGAACTCGAAACGATTGACGAACGGCGCCGCCTTTATCCCCGCAACGGTTTCGCAGCCAACCTCATCGGCTATGTCGGCGAGGTCAGCGACGATATGCTGAACAACCCGCGCTACGCCTACTATGAGCCGGGAGATGTGGTGGGCAAATCGGGTGTGGAGGAGGCCTACGATCAGCTTCTGCGTGGGCAGGACGGTTCGCAGGACATTATCGTCGACAGCCACGGAAGGCAAGTTGGTTTGCTTGGCAGGGAACCTGCCGTACCGGGTCAGGCTCTCAAGCTGACTATTGACCTGGATATTCAGACAGCCGCGGAAAAGGCGATGGGGCCGCGCAACGGCGCGATCGTAGCCATAGATCCCCACACCGGAGCGGTACTGGCTCTTGTGTCGCGTCCCAGCTTTGACCCCAATGATTTTTCGGTGCGCGTCTCCCGTAACGAGTGGGCCAAGCTGATTACCGATCCGCGTCATCCGCTTTTGAATAAAGCGATTCAGGCGCAGCTCGCGCCCGGATCGACCTTCAAGATCATCATGTCGCTCGCTGGCCTCGAAAACGGCATGGCACAGAACCTCAAGGTCGTCTGCAATGGTGGCGGCACGTTCTTCGGCCGCTTTTTTGGTTGTGACAAACGGCATGGTATGGTCGACATCGATCACGCTATTCCGTGGTCCTGCGATACCTACTACTACACAATGGCGGAGCGCCTGGGCATCGAGAAAATCGCCTTTTGGGCACACAAAGTGGGTCTAGGGCAGAAAACAGGGGTCGACTTGCCCAGTGAGGCCACCGGCATCATGCCCTCCGAAGAGTGGAAGTTGAAGACCTTTCATGAGAAATGGTACGCAGGCGAAGTCATCTCCGTAGGGATCGGTCAGGGTGCGGTCGCGGTGACGCCGCTTCAACTGGTCAGAGCCATCGCCGGCATCGCTTCCGGAGGAGCTTTCAAGCGCCCCCACGTGGTCGAACAGGACCAGCTCAGCCCTGAATTTCGTCAGGCTCTCGATGACTCTTACCCCGGCAGTGGGGATGTGAACGTGCCTATCCAGCCGGCGATTTGGGAGACCATCACTGACGGCATGGCGGGCGCCACCGATCCCCATGTGGGCGGCACAGCCGCCGCAGCCCATCTCGATAACATCGACTTCGCCGGTAAGACCGGCACCGCACAGGTGGTAAACCACAGCGCTGGTATGAAAAGCATCTCTGCCAACGTCGCTGAGCGCGCCAACTCCTGGTTTGTTGGCATTGCGCCGCGTCGCAACCCAGACATTGCCGTGGTGGTGTTGACGGAACATGGCGGATGGGGATCCGCCTCAGCGCCTGTGGCGGCACGAGTCGTGGAAGCTTTTGTGGATAAACAGCGGCGCCTGAATAACAACATCGAAGAAGCGAAAACACCCCCGGCAAAGATCGAAGTGGGCGCTGTGTGGTCGGAACAACCCGAGCAGGAAGCAGACAATTCCCATGCGGCAAAGGTGGCCAGCGTGAACGACAAGAATGCCCCTCCCAAAATGCAGGGCGGCCACTTTGAGTTGCCTCTTGCTCCCTCCGCAACCACCGGAGTTCACCATCCCGCTCCGGCCACCCAGGTGGCAACGGTTCGCCGATGATGCTTCGGCGATGACAGCTCGACGCTAAGGAGAAAGACGAAACGGCATGCGGCGCTTTATCTCATTTCGCGACTTCGACTGGGTTCTTCTGGGCCTCGTGCTGCTGCTTTCCGTCATCAGCATCTTCGAGATTTATAGCGCCACGCTGCATACCAAGTTCGTGGGCTTCGAAACCAAACAGATTTTCTGGCTGATCGGCGGCCTGGTGGCGATGTTTATCTTTTCGCTCATCAATTACCACCGCCTGCTCGAAGCCGTGCACTGGATCTATTGTTTTTGCCTGGTCTCGCTGGTCGGGGTGCTGATCTTCGGCACCAAGGTCCTGGGCGGACGGCGCTGGATCAAGCTACCCGGCGGTGTCCACTTCCAGCCTTCCGAATGGGTAAAAGTGGTGCTCATCGTCGCGATGGCTCGCTATTTTGCAGGCTTGGCCGGCAGAGACCTCACGTGGAGCGACATCTTCAAGGCGGGTCTCATGGTGGGCGTGCCCATGTTGCTGGTTCTCAAGCAGCCCGATCTGGGGACATCGCTGACTTACGTGCCGGTGCTGATCGTCGGTCTCTTCCTGGGCGGCCTGCAGTGGAAGAAGGCGCTCATTCTGATCGTCGCCGGCCTCGCCCTGGTCGTTCCTGTTTGGTCCAAGGTCCTCAAGCCGTACCAGAAGCAGCGACTGACCAGCTTCCTGAATCCGGATACCGACCCCAAGGGCAGCGGGTATCAAGTAAAGCAATCCCTGATCGCCGTGGGCGATGGCGGAATCTGGGGCCGCGGAGCCACAAAAGGCACGCAAACACAGGGTGATTTCCTCCCTATCCCATACACAGACTTCATCTTCGCCGCCTTCGCCGAGGAGCACGGCTTTGTCGGCGCCCTGTTTGTTCTCCTGTTATACTTCCTCATATTGACGCGTTTGATTCAAAATGCTCAGACAGCCGCAGATGTATCCGGCACCTTCCTGATCATGGGCGTTGTCGCTGTACTCGTTTTTCAGATTGCAGTCAACGTCGGAATGGTCATCGGGCTGATGCCGGTCACAGGAATCCCTTTACCTTTAATGAGTTACGGGGGCTCCTCGGTGTTATTCACTTTCCTGGCTCTGGGTATGGCGATGAACGTTCGTATGAGCCGCTTTGTGAATTAAAAGCAGCTGGCTCGTGTATCCCGGTCGACGTTCGACCGCATCGCGAGCGGTGTCACTAACTTTAGGTTATTCAGATTTTCAAGACGCCGGCCAGGTGAATCACCGGGGCCGGGCAGGATTTAGGAATGAGCTCGCAAAGAAGGGTAACGGCCCCGCCTCGAATTAAGGCTGAAGTGGTCACCGACTCTTTGCGCCCAGATAGCCTCGGATTGCCAGCCGGCACAACGGCCATTTTTTTCGGCCACAACGTTGCCCCGCCGGTATCCCCGTACAAAGAATCTCGCTGGATTCCACCTTATGGATCACGCGCCTTTGCCCAAGGCTCTCTCGCTGACCTAATCCTTCCCGGTGTTCCGGGAGCGGGAGTTACTCTCCCCCTCTGATCTGCCCGCTCGGCAGTCCGCGCAGGTGAGACCTGCCGGACAGAGAGGCAGCATGTCCAAAGAAATATGTATCTCCAGCACGCCGCATGAGACGCGTCTGGCCATCCTCGAAGACGACCAACTTACAGAGGTCTATTACGAGCGCGAGAACGAATACACTCTCGCCGGTTCCATCTACAAGGGGCGAGTCACCCGCGTCCTCCCCGGAATGCAATCCGCATTCGTCGATCTGGGCCTCGAGCGTGACGCTTTTCTTTACGTCACTGACTTCATGGAGGAGCAGGAAGACTCTTCTGACTTTGAACGTATCCCCACCGGCGGCCAAACAGCCAACGGTCAGGAGCGTGAGCAAAAACGGCAGCCCCAGAACCGCGAGTCCCAGAACCGCGAGCATCAGAACCGCGAGTCTCAGGGTCGCGAGCGCCAGAGTCGAGAGGCCGCGCCTCAACGACCAGCTCAGGTAGCAACCTCCACAGAAGAAGAAGCGGCGCCGAGGCGTAACGGCGCCGCCGGGCATCCTGCGGCAGAGGGGCAGTCGCCTTCGGGTGAGTTTGAAGACGGTACTCGTCGCTGGCGCGGTCGCCGCGGCCGCCGCAAAGGCGCCCGTCCGCAGCAAAGTGGCCAGCAATCCCAGCAATCTGGACATGCGGCGGCTAGTTCACCGGTCCCCGAGACTGAGTCGGCAGAACCGTTTGAGGCTGCCCCGATAGAGTCGGCTCCTTTTGAAAGGGCGGCTGCGTCAACTTTGGCCCTTCCTGGGGAATCGCTCTCGAAATACGGCGGAAGACCGGCAGAATCTGCCGCTGCCCCACAGGCGGAAACCCCTGTGGCCGCATCCGCGCCACGTGTCAACGTCGTTCTCTCGAAGCCTTCCACTTTGATCGAGACTCCCATCGAATGGACTGGTGAAGGCCTGATGCCAGGTGAATCCATGTCCCGCTATCGGGGTGATAAGGCGGACAGGGCTGCCGCAGCCCAGGTGGAACCAGTGGCTTCTGCTCACGAGCCTGAGCCGGCGGCCTCATTTCACGAGGTGGGTTTCCATCAGGTTGCACCGCATGAAGATGCTGCAACGTTCGAATACGCTGAGCATGACGAGGTTTCTGCTCAGGCGCAAGAGCTTGAGGCGGAGACTGTCGTTCGTACCGAAGAGGACCTACAGACCAGCTCGGTCGAAGAAATACAGCCGGAAGCGGCGGTTGAGTTTGAGCCCGAGGAAGCTTCTGCTTCGTATCGACTCGACCCTGCGGCGCCCAGCGAATTTCGTTTCGCGGCACCCTCCAGTACCGTAGAAGAAGAGCCAGGCGTCGAAACGGCAGACATGGAAACGGTAGAGGAAGAGCTGGTCGCGGAAGATGCGTTCGTTGCTCAGCCCGAGACCGCTGACGAATTTGAGCCTGAGACGGTGGCGGAACATCCAGTCGACCTCCGGCCGGAAGACAATGCGTTGCAGGCTGTGCCCGAGGTGGCCTTCCCCAGTCTTGAGTCTCCGGGCCTCGCATCTGGGCAAGAGAACACGGAATTCGACGACCTCGCTGAGGACGACGAAGACGATGAGTACGATGAGCACGACTTAGCCTCCGCAACCGGACTGGTTGAGGAGGAAGAAGTCACCGATGAAGAGGAGTATGACTTCACCCCGCTTTACGTAGACAGCGCAGACCACGATTTGCAGGATCTCGAAGAAGAGACGCTTGACCAGGAGGTTTCCGCAGGGTCCTCGGTTGGCGAGATGGTGCGCGATACACACCTGGAGCAGCGGGTCGAAGGCGAGACCTCCAGCTTCACGATTGAAGAAGAAGAAACAGAAGACGATCTCGATACCTTTGCTGAAGGTACAGCAGAAACCGAGAGCGAAAACGAGGAAGGCCGCGCAGCGGCGGGTACTCCACAGCCCGGCCGGCGGCCTCGTGACGATGGGCGTCGCGGTGGGCGTGGCGGACGCAACGACGGCCGCAGCCGGGGACGGCAGAACGGACGCCGTCAGAACACCCAAACCAGCGATCTGCCGATCATCAGCGAGTTGCTCAAGCAAGGGCAGGAGATCCTGGTGCAGATTGCCAAGGAGCCCATCGCGAAGAAAGGTGCGCGCATTACCAGCCACATTGCGCTGCCTGGCCGTTTCCTCGTCTTCATGCCAACGGTCAATCACGTCGGCGTGTCACGCAAAATTTCTTCCGATGAAGAGCGTCAGCGCCTCAAGCGCATTCTCATCAGTGAAAAGGGAACAGTGAGCGGTGGTTTCATCGTCCGTACGGCGGCCGATGGAGCGAGCGAAGACGATCTGCGTGCCGATATCCGGTTCCTGATCAGCTTATGGACTGAGATCAAGCAGCGTTCGGACACGGCCAAGGCGCCCGCGTTGATTTATCACGATCTCAATCTGGTAGAGCGCATTCTGCGCGACCAGGTGAGCGACAACTTCTCGACCATTTGGGTCGACACCGAGGTGGAGTACGAGCGCATCGTACGCTTCCTGAATCGCTTTCAGCCGTCGCTGGTGCGCCGCGTCAAGCTCTACACCAAAGAGACCCCGCTCTTTGAACAATTCGGTATTCAGGACGAAATCACCAAGGCGCTCAAATCGAAGGTATGGCTGAAGTCCGGCGGATCGATCGTGATCAATCAGACCGAGGCGCTGGTCGCCATCGACATCAACACCGGCAAGTATGTTGGCAAGACGGCGCGCCTTGAGGACACGATTCTCAAGACCAACCTCGATGCCATCCCGGAAATCGTTCGCCAGATTCGCTTGCGCGACCTGGGCGGAATCATCGTGATCGACTTCATCGACATGGATGAGCGCAAGAACCGCAACAAGGTGATGCAGGCGCTGGAAGAAGAGCTCAAGTCTGATCGTGCACCCTCTAAGGTGCTTCAATTCAATGACTTCGGCCTGGTGGCGATCACGCGTAAGCGGGTTAAGCAGTCGCTGGAGCGAACCTTGAGCACTCAATGCTCGATCTGTGCGGGCACAGGTATGGTCAAGAGTCCGACAACGGTCTGCAACGAGATTTATACCGAGATGCGCAAGATGCAGCGCCATCTGGAGCGCCAGGATGTTCTGCTGCGTGTCCATCCTGAGGTGGTGAAAACCCTCAAGTTAACCAACGCCCGCTGGCTGAATGAGTTGGAAGAAATGAGTGGCAAGACCATCATCGTCAAGAGCGATCCGGCGCTGCATCCAGAGCAGTTCGATATCCACTAGAATCGGATCCCCAAGGGCCCTGTTGTTCTTGAGCAGAACCAGCACAACTGTACCCGGCGGCAAGGACGCCGGACTGGATTTTCATCAAGAAAAATCCAACTTCCCCGATGTCGACCGGGTACACATATGCTGGTTCTGCTCTAAATAGCGACAGGGCCTGCAAACTTCTGCGAGTCAAAACCATCAAATCAGTGTTTTAACAGTGAGAGGTCCGCTCTGGGGTCTCTCAAATTTATTTCCCATGGGTGATTACAGGATGATGTCGCATCGAGTTTCTCTTCCCCGGCTAGTAGCCGTGATGGCGACCCTTTCCGGATCCTTGCTGGCCTCTTCTGGCTTGGCGCAGGTAAGTTCAAGTGCCCAATATCATGATGCGTTCGATGCCATCGTGCAGGATCAATATCCCAACCAGGGTGGGTACAACAGGTCTACTTACAACTCACACCACAGCGACTCTTTAGTGGATCACCTCGCGGTAGAGTTGGGTGGCGGCCTTGTTGTCCCGTCTGGCAACACGACGACCTTTCAAAGTGTTGGCTGGAATATCAATCTGGGGGGCGGTTGGAACTTCAATAAGAGACTCGGCATCCTGGCAGAGTACGGCTTCCACGACAGCAACATTCCCCAGGAGACGCTTACCAATCTGGGTGAGCCGAACGGCAATGTGCACTTGTGGTCACTGACGCTTGATCCGATCATCTATTACAAGACCAGTGGACACATTGGCGGTTACGTAACCGGCGGCGGTGGATTTTACCGCAAGCTTACATCGTTCACGCAATCCATATATATAGGTACCTACTGCGATTATTTCTACGGCTGCTTTCCGCAATACTCCAACATTACGCTGAGCCACTTCTCCAGCAATCAGGGCGGGGTGAATATTGGTACGGGAGTGACCTTCAAGCCCAACGCTGATGGCAACGCAAAATTCTATGCTGAGGCGCGTTATGTTTGGGTCGACTCGCCGGCCAGCTCGCCCAGCGCTATCGGGACCGGAACCGTCAATTCGTTCCCCATTACCTTCGGCTTTCGCTGGTAGAGCAGAATCAGCACAACTGTTCCCAGCGGCAAGGACGCTTGACTGGATTTTTCCTCAAGAAAAATCCAACTTCTCCGATGCCGACCGGGCACACCTATGCTGGTTATGCTCTATCCAAAGCACCCGCGCATCGAAGCTGCTAGTCATTCAGAAACTCCCACCCATGCGTGGGAGTTTCTGCTTTAAGGCATTTTCCCAGTTGCTATGCACCACCGGGATCGCGAAGAGTGGTTTTCTTCGCAGGAAAACCACGTAAAGTTCTTTCCCTTCGGTGTACACCTACTGTGAAACTGCTTTATGCCACGCACTTTGCTATTTTTGAACTGGCCGAAAGCGTTCACGCAGAGAAGGAAGCCAAAGCATGACCAGCAGGAAAGCCCCAGACGCACGCGGATCCGCTGACAGCCATCAATCCAAATATCGCGCCGATCTCGACGGCCTCCGCGCTGTCGCCGTACTCTCCGTCATCATCTATCACCTCACCGGCAGAGCCCTTCCCGGCGGCTACCTCGGCGTCGACATCTTCTTCGTCATCTCCGGTTACCTGATCACCAACATCATCTGGCGCGAGGCACTCCAACGCGAATTTTCCATCGCCCGCTTCTACGAACGCCGCATCCGCCGAATCCTCCCTGCTCTTCTGGTCCTCCTCGTCTTCATCTCCGGCCTCGCTATCGCACTCCTGCTTCCCATTGCCCTCGAAGGCTATGCAAAGAGCGTCTTTGCTTCCCTCACCGGTAGCGCCAACATCTACTTCTGGCGCGACACCAACTACTTCTCGCAGCTTGCCTCAGAAACGCCTCTCCTCCACGTCTGGTCCCTGGGAGTCGAAGAGCAGTTCTATATCCTCTTCCCACTTCTCGTCGTCCTCTGCTTTCGTTGGCGCCGTTCCGTCCTTCTGCCCATCACCGCCGCTCTCGTCCTCCTCTCCTTCGTCGCCAACATCCTCGCAATCCGAGCCGGAGCCGACAGCCCCGCCTTCTTTCTGCTTCCAGCCCGCGCCTGGGAAATAGGCGCCGGTGCTCTGCTCGCCCTGTCACCCACCGTGAAGATTGCCAAACCCTGGCTACGTCACACCCTCGCTCTACTCGCCGCGGCTCTTCTCCTTACCGGTCTCTGCCTCTTTCAAACTCCGCTCGCCATGCTGCTTCCATCCACCCTGTGGGTCGTGCTCGGCTCAGTTCTAACGATCTACCTCGGAAACGCCGGTGACAGTTGGCTCACCCTCGGCCTATCCTGGAGCCCCTTCGTTTGGATCGGCCTCATCTCCTATTCCTTGTACCTCTGGCATTGGCCGATCGTTGTCTTCCTTCGCTACTATCTCGTACGGCAGTCCCTCTCTCCGATTGAAACGGCGGCCGCGCTTGCCTTGTCGTTTGCTCTAGCAGCCTTGTCCTGGCGTTTCGTCGAGCGTCCCTTTCGCAATCGCTCCATTCCCATCCGCTCCGTCCTCGTGTGGGTCTTGTGCGGCTACCTCGTGACAGCATCCGCATCCGTTGCAATCCTCATCCACCACGGATTTCCATCACGGTTTCACGCCGACGCAGCGCGCATCAACGCCGCAGTCGGTACCGAATATCGTTGCACGCTAGACGAATTCATCCCCTTCGGTCCATCACATGGGTGCATCATGTCGCTGCCCAGCCACAATTTCGCCGACGCCACCGTAGTTCTTCTCGGCAACTCTCACGCCCAGATGTACGCGCCTCTGGTCACTGATATTTTGCGCGCCAACCATCGCACCGGTATTCTCGTCCCGCTCAACGGTTGCCTGCCGATGCCCGACTTCAATCGCTCGACAGAGTGCATGACGCTCGCCGCCAAAAACCTCGACGCAATAGAAGCCCTCCCCCATGTCCGCATCGTCATTCTCGCCATGACCTGGGATTTCCACCCAAGGATGGTCACGCCATCCGGTCAGGTATCGCAGTCGGCCTTCTCCATGACCTTGACCCAGAGTCTTGACCACCTCATTCAGAACCTGAAGCAGCGAGGTAAGACCGTCGTGCTCGTCGGCCCAATCTCCCCTCCCGGTTGGGAATCCGCCTCGATCGTCGCTCGCCAACTCGCCTTCGGTCACAGGGTCGACGAGCCTCTCTTTCTCCCCCAAAGCACCTTCATGGCCCAACAAGGCGATGTCATCGCGCACTACGCCTCCCGCAACGACATCCTCTTCATCCGGCCAGACCTTATCCAATGCCAACGAAACCAGTGTGACTACTTCCACGACGGAGCCTCTATCTTTGCCGACTCCAGCCATATCGCCGAATCGGCGTTGCCATTGTTCCGTCCCGCGTTCGAGCTAATCTTGCAGCAAGCCTTCGCGCAGACCCCATGATCCGAGCCGCACTCTCATCTCGACCCATGCGGAATTCAAAGACCTTGCACAAACCTGGGGATGGAAGAGGATTACCGTGCATGAAAAGATGCACGCGTGACCATCAAGTGCGTACCGTAGCAGATCTTGTTCTGGGGTTTCGGTGGTTGAAAAGCTGCGAGCCGCATGGGTAAGATAAGCACCGTCGGGGTTCCCTCGGCTACGCTCGGGACAGGCTCTTCTGACTGCGCGCACCAAGCGCTGTGAACACGACAAATCTGTGATGCGCTCGCTCAGCGACGGTTTTGTGAGGGTTTGGACAGAAACTTCCCCATAAGTTAAGGCATTTTCCCAGTTGCTATGCACCACCGGGATGGCGAAGTGTGGTTTTCTTCGTAGGAAAACCACGTAAAGTTCTTTCCCTTCGGTGTACACCTACCGTGAAACTGCTATAGCGCTTATGGGATGAAATCCTGGGTAGGGTACGCAACGGGATCAAATCCCGACCTGAGATGTGAAACCCTCTGAGCCGCGCCTCTAGAGCATTTTCACTTCTACTCTGCACGCGAGAATGCGGCGAAGTACGGCTTTTCTTGATGAAAAGCCGCGTCAGGTACGGTCGCTCTGTATGCACCAGAAGTGAAAACGCTGTAGTCTTTTGCCGATGCAACACCCGTTGCCCGAACAACCTTGATATTCATCTTGCGAAAATGCCTCACCCTAAACTCCGACAGGAAATGGCTTGGGCGAAGATTCATCCGTGTTGGCACGGAAGCGGAAGCGATCGAATCTGCCTTCCAGCAACGACATCAGGCCGGTGTACCAGTACCCCAGAACGAACAACAGCAGGAACGGAATGGTGAAGAAGTTCTCGTTGGTGATGGCGTACCAGATGGTCAGTGCAAAGTAGCTACCGATCAGCAGCTCAATCCACGGTACGATTCCCAGCCGCTTGCGATATTGGCCCGCCTGCGCAACCTGCCCGCGCTTCTCAATTCGATATTTCGGAGTGCGCTTGAAAGCACTCTTAATACCGAAAAGCGCTTCCATCACCGCTTTGGTGTTGGTGATCGTCAACCCAATACCCAACGCCATAAGAAAAGGCAGATACAGAAAGGTTCTGAACCACTTGCCGGGGAATAGCTCTTTTTGCGAAACCAGGTAGAAAGAAGAAATCGAAAACGTCGACGCCATAAAGAGAGGCACGTCGATCAGCAGCATTTGGAACCATCCCTGGTAGAAGCGAATAATCATTGCCGGCATCAGCAGTGTCGAGAGGACGATCATCAGCGGGTAACTGAGATTGGCTGTGAGGTGGTAAAAGGCCTCAAGCTTTACCCTGAATGGCATGTCGCTGCGGAACAATCGGGGAAGAATCTTCTTCGCAGTCTGAATGAGTCCCTTGGCCCACCGCGCCTGCTGAGTTTTGAAGGCCGTCATTTCAATGGGAAGTTCCGCAGGGCATTCCACGTCCTGCAGGTAGAGAAAATTCCAACCCTTTAACTGCGCCCGATAGCTCAGATCGGTATCTTCGGTCAGTGTGTCGTGCTGCCAGCCGCCGGAATTGTCGATCGCTGTGCGGCGCCACATGCCTGCAGTCCCGTTGAAATTAAAAAAGGCTTTGGTCCGAGCGCGTCCGCCATGCTCCAGAACAAAGTGTCCATCGAGCAGGATCGCTTCCACCTGCGTAAGGAAACTGTAATCGCGATTAAGATGCGTCCAGCGCGTCTGCACCATACCGATCCCGGGATCCGCAAAGTGGTGAACCACCTGCATCAGCCATTCTTTAGGAGGCACAAAGTCCGCATCGAAGATTGCTACCAGCTCGCCGTTGCTTACTTGCAAGCCCTCGTCGAGCGCTCCAGCCTTGAAGCCGTGGCGATTGACTCGGTGAATGTAGACGATGTTATGTCCGAGCGACCGGTAGTGCTCTACGGTCTCGCTTGCCGTGTCCACTGTGGTGTCGGTGGAATCGTCGAGTACCTGGATCTCCAGCTTGTCTGCGGGATAATCGAGGTTGCAGCAGGCCTGGATCAGGCGGTCAATAACAAATTGCTCATTGAAAATAGGGAGTTGCACCGTGATGCTGGGCAGCTCGGCGAAATAGGACTTAGGTCCGTGCGTCGCATTCTTGCGATTCTTGTAATAGAGATAAACCAGTTGATAACGGTGGATCCCGTAGAAGGCAAGAATCACCATCACGATGAAGTATGGAATCAGCAGCGCCGTATCAAACGAGTTCCAGTGATACAGGTGCTCGAAGGTGCGGTCCGCATAGTGTGTTCTCAGGTAATGCTGCAGACCCTTGGGAGCGAGACTCAGACACAGCTCCCATCGCCTCGCTTGCATAAGCGCGACCGGCAAACTGATTAAATCATGCGCGAGTGCCAACAGAGCTCTTTCTCCGTACTGAATGCAGGTAAATCGCTAAACCTTTGAATCTCTACTCGGCCCACTGCCTGCGGGAATTGGGCAGAGACTAATTGAGGAAGAAGGTGGTGTAGAGCGTGTCTCGCTGCACAGGTTTGAAGCCAGCTCCGCGAATCACATGTCGCAGCTCTTCTTCCGTCGTGCAGTTGGACGTGCCGGCCGCTTTGACAACATTCTCTTCCAGCATCACCGAACCCACGTCGTTGCCCCCGAAGCGCAAACCGAGTTGCAGTACTTTCAGTCCCTGCGTCACCCAGCTTGATTGCACGTTTTCGATGTTGTCGAGGTGCAGACGTGAAATGGCCAGCACCTTCAAATATTCGACAGACGTTGCTTCGTCCCACTTGCGGCCACCGAGAGCGGTGTTGGTGGGCTGAAAGCTCCAGGGAATAAAGGCGGTGAACCCACCCGTTTCCTCCTGTAACCGCCGCACCTGTTCGAAGTGGTTCACGCGATGTTCGAAAGTTTCGCCTACGCCGAACATCATCGTTGCCGTAGTCCGCATGCCGAGCTGATGGGCCGTCCGGTGCACGTTCACCCAGTCCTCGGTGGAGCACTTCAGGCGTGCTATGCGGTGGCGCACTTCATCATCCAGAATTTCAGCGCCGCCGCCAGGGATGGATGACAACCCTGCATCGCGCAGTCTTGCAATCGTGTCGCGAACCGAGAGATCGCTGTACTCGGCAATCGCCAGAATCTCTGACGCTGAAAAACAATGTAGCCAGATCTGCGGGAACCGCTGCTTGATGCCCGTCAGCAGTCGTTCAAACCATTCGATTTTAAGATCGGGGTGAAGGCCGCCCTGCATCAGTACACCGGTACCGCCCATCTCCACTGTCTCGGCTATCTTTTGATAAATCGTTTCGAAATCGAGAATGTATCCTTCGGCTGCGAGCTTTCCTTTCAGCGGCCGGTAGAAAGCGCAAAAGCTGCAATACTCAGTGCAGAAGTTTGTATAGTTTATGTTGCGATCGATGATGTAGGTGACCACGCCCTCGGGATGCAACTTACGCCGAAGTGCGTCGGCTTCCATACCCAGGCCAATGAGGTCGTCTGAGCGAAAGTAGTCGAGAGCCTGGTGCCTTGTAATCGCCACGAATTTATTTTACGGGTATGGGAGCCGGTAATCCAGTATTACAGTGTAAGACGCTCTCGCCACCGAGCATTCCACGTATGATTTGCGTCGCGCCGATGGAACGCGATGGGCAAGCGATCCACAAGCGATGGGTAAGCGGATTACGCCTGATCGCAACCGATTTTCGTTGGTTATGCCAACCCTTCCACCCGGTTCGCATCCTACGGTCTGCCATTGCCACGTCAGGATTTCGGGCTCCCGATGAGCGCATTTTGGTGTTGTTTGTCGGGCTAGGTTTAACTATTTCCCTCGACGAAAGGTTCCGTTCCATGAATCCATTGCAATCCGCCCGCTGCGCGTTTTCGCGACTGCTGATGGTCACGTCGCTGGCGCTGGCCAGCTTAACCTTCGCCCTTCCGCTGCATGCACAGAAGACTCCAGCTCCCGCCCCGCCAGGTACCGACATCATCGTTTTCACCAATGGTGATCAACTCACCGGCAAGCTACTGCACGGAATCGGGGACAAGGTGACCTTTCACAGTGACGTTGCCGGAGACGTAACGGTGACCTGGGAGAAAGTTAAGTCGATTCACACGTCGCAGAAGTTTGCTGTCATCCAGGAGGGCCAGCACGTCAACCGCAAGACTGCCGATGCCGATGTCGTCCAGGGGGCAGTGCAGGTCGAGGATGATCAGGTCAAGGTGGCCGCCAGCACCGGAGCCACCCAAGACATTCCCGTAAAGAAGGCCCAATACGTGATCGACCAGCCGACCTACACCAAGGAATTACACGGAAATCCAGGCTGGGGCTACGGCTGGAGTGGTTCGATCACAGCGGGCGCAACACTGGTGGAGGCGACGCAGAACAGCCGTAACTTTACCGGTGGCGCCGCGCTGGCGCGAACCATCCCCACCGCGGACTGGCTCGATCCGCGTAACCGCACTCTCTTCGACTTCACTGGGGCATACGGCAACGTCACCCAGCCTGGCACCGTGGGCACGAGGACGAATATCATCCATTTCGACGCCGAGCATGACTGGTACTTCACTCCCCGCCTCTACTTCCTTGTCGGGGCGTCTTTCGATCACAACTATTCCCAGGGTCTGCAATTGCAGCAGACCTACGGCGGCGGAATCGGCTATACCGTGATCAAGTCGCCGTTACAGGAGCTCGACGTCAAATTCGATGTGCACTACGAGAGGCAGTCGTTTTTTATAACCCCCAACATCGAGCCGCCACCGCCGCTCAGTCCTGGCAAGAATCTGATCGGAGCCGATTTCGGAGACACCTACATGCTGAACCTGCCCCATGGGTTGGTCTTCGATCAAGGGGCAAAGATTACCCCGGCGTTCAACCAGTCGAACGCATGGTCAGCTCTCGGCAGCGCTGGACTGCTGTTCCCGGTGTACAAGCGGTTTGGTTTTTCGATAGGAACATTGGATAACTTCTTGAACGACCCCGCTGCAGGCAGCAAGAAGAATTCATTCCAGTTCACTGCCGGGGTTACCTACACCCTTAAATAGAAGCAAAAGCGTGCGACCAAAAAAATGCCGGTGCCCGTTTGGTCGGGTCACCGGCATTTTTACGTTGGCCTGTCTACTGCTGCTGGCTTCCCGGATCCAGATCCAGGGGCTGCTTCAACAGTGTCAGCACGCCGGGCGGGAGCGGTTTGTCCGCGTTGGCCAGCAATTGTGAAACCTGCCACAGTTCCGTCTGCGTCAGCACCTTGTTGAATGAGGGCATGCCTGAAAGCCGGATTCCATTCGCAACCTTCCAGTAGGTTTCTCCCGGTGGATCGTCGCTCACGCCGACGACCCCATCGCTGTGCGGCTCCCATAGTTGCGGTGCGTCCGGGTACATCCCCTTGGCGAACTTGGACGGCAGACCGTAGAGACCATGGCAGGTTGCGCACTGCTGGCGGTAGACGTGAGCCCCGATTTCCAGGTTGGTGGGGCTGGGCTCGACCGGCGGAGTCTTGACCAGTTCACGGTCGATGCGTGCATGCATGGGGATGTGCACGATTCTGGCCTCCAGGGGGAGGGGTGGGTCGCCGATAGCCACGGGGGGATTACCAGCGGAGAAATAGATCCAGACACCGATGGGGATGACCAGCAAGCCGATCAGCAGTCCAAGGAGGAAAGACTTCATGCGAATTGCCTCTCTTTTTTCGCTCGTTAGAGCGGTCAAATGGCGGGTAGCCGGGCGGCAGGACAAAGAAATGCTGTGCTCGCCGCCCTGGAGCAGGATATAGCACCTTCAGAAATGCTCTAATACTAACCAGGACATTAATCGTACTTTCCTCGCCCAACGGCGGCAGCAGTGGAGGCTTTCAGGTTCATGCATCAGAGCAAGCGTTTTGGATGCCACGTGTATCCGCTTCTTTTTCTGGTTCTTCTTGCGGTACCCCGGCTCATCGCGCAAAATACCCCTGGCAGTTCTACCCCCGGCCCGCAGACCGAGGCGGCGCCTGAAAATCCGCAACAAAACCAGGTTCGCCTAGCCCAGGAAGCGCAGGCCAGGATCCGCGCGCGCCGGGATCAGCGAAAGCAGCGGGTGGTGCAGGACACCTACAGCCACAAATTTGAGGTATACGGAGGAGGAGGGTACACTCGCTTCCGCCCCGGCGGCTCATTGCAGCACATCAACGAATCGGCCTGGAACGTGGGTTTCACCGACTATTTTCGTGGCAAGCTCGGAATCACGGGTGATCTGCGCGGCTACTACGGTACAGCGTTCACCCCGCCAAACCCTTACAACGTCTTCAAACCGAGCATCAGCCAATACAGCTTCATGGCGGGTCCACAATACCGCCTGGTGAGCAGGGAACACTGGGCGATCAGCGGGCAGGTCGTGGCAGGGGCAAGCAGAGGTAACTTCCCGGCAAACAATGAGCTCTTACCCGGGACGCTGATCGGCCTCTGGCAGAGCGGTACGAGCTTTAGCCTGGCGGCGAGTGTACCCGTCGATTACAACCTCAGTCCGGGGCTGGCGGTACGTTTGCAGCCGAGCTATTGGTTTACGACGTTTGGCAGCTCAACCCAGGTGAAAAACCTGGGCTTCACTTCGGGCATCGTGTATCGGTTTGGGCGCAAGTAGGTGTTGTAAAGCATTTTCGCAATGACTGTGGTGTGGTAAGAGCAGTGAGGTGTGGTTTTCTTTGAGAGAAAACCACGTAAAGGCCGGTTGCTTAGCTCGCTGCGGCGAGGCCGGTCTACACCTATTGCGAAAATGCTGTAGACAGCCTAAGGAATCTGCTCAAAAACAAGGAGGCTGCCCTGGGGCAGCCTCCTTGTTTTGATTCAAATGCGCGGTTCCTATCCCCTTCGTTCAGGTCACCCCGCCACTGCTCACTCCGCCACAACGTTCAGGCAGTCACCGCTTTGTCGCGTTCCTTCGCGGAATCGAGGGGATATTGCGGCTCAGTCATCCTGACAGGATCCAGAATCTCCGCGATCTCCTCTTCACTGAGCAGCTTCTTCGCCCGGGCAATTTCGATAATCGACTTGCCGGTGGCTACCGATTCCTTCACGATTTCCGCGGCTTTGGCATAACCGATGTACGGGTTGAGCGCTGTAGCCAGAGACACCGTGCTCTGCGCGTAGATCTCGCAGCGCTGCTCGTTCGCGGTAATCCCACGAATGCAATACTCATCGAATTGCTTGAGCATGCTGGTCAGAATGGTGATGCTCTTGAGGACGTTGTAGGCCATGGTCGGCATCATGACGTTGAGCTCCAGTTGGCCGGCCTGAACGGCATAAGCAACCGCAGTATCGTTGCCGATCACCTGGAAGCTGACCATCGCCACCAACTCCGGAATGACCGGGTTGATCTTGCCCGGCATGATCGAGGAGCCAGGCTGCAGGCTGGGCAGGTAGATCTCGGCGAATCCGGTATTAGGACCTGAGCTCAGCAGGCGAATGTCATTCGAAATACGAATCGCTTCCAGTGCGATGCCACGTAGGGCCGAACTCACATCGGCCATGCAGGCATTCGATTGCATCGCCCAGCGCATGTCTGCAGCGGGTACGAGGTCCTGACCGGAGATCTCCGCCAGATGCGCCACGGCTTTCACGCGATAGTCCGGGTGCGTGTTGATGCCGGTGCCCACCGCGCTGCCCCCCAGGCCCAGTTCGCGCAGCGTGCCCGAGGCCAGTTTCAAGAATGCTTTGCCCTTTTCGATCGCGAGTCCATAAGCCGCGAATTCCTGCCCGAGTCGCATGGGAACCGCGTCCTGCATGTGCGTGCGGCCGGACTTCATGATGTGGTGAAAGTCTTTTGCCTTCTGGGCAAAGGTCGCCGCCAGTTGATCGAGGACAGGGTAAAGCTTATCGAGGGCCAGAAGGGTAGCCAGCCGCATGGAAGTCGGAAAGACGTCGTTGGTCGACTGCCCATAGTTAACATGGTCGTTCGGGTGGACGGGCGTGTACTCGCCCAGCTTGCCGCCAAGAATCTCGTTGGCCCGGTTGGCAATGACTTCGTTAGAGTTCATGTGCAGGCTCACACCGGCTCCGGCCTGGAAGACATCTACAACAAACTCCGCGTTCCATTTGCCGTCGATCACTTCCTGGGCCGCTTGAATGATGGCATCGGCTCGCTTGCCGTCGACCAGGCCGAGTTCCTTATTGGCCTGCGCGGCGGCTCGCTTCACCATGCCCAGCGCGCGAATCAGCGGGGGAAAGGCCCTCAGACCGGAAATGGGAAAGTTATCGACCGCACGCGCTGTCTGCGCGCCGTAATAGGCACCCGCGGGCACCTCCACAAAACCTAGCGAGTCTTTTTCCTTGCGGAGATCAGACATAAAAAGATGGCTCCTGAACTACCGTTTTCTGCTCCACACACACCTGCAGAACCCCTGATTATAGCGATTTAAACCATCGTCGGGGAGAAGGCCAGGGAACGCCGCCCACTCTGAGCAGCAAGCTGAATTGGGAATCGGTCCTAGGAAGGCGATCCATCGTCTAAGCTATAGAGATGGAGTGCAGCCGTAGCGGCCTGAGGGAGAGTTTTGACGTTCTGGTCGTGGGAGCCGGCCCGACTGGCCTGGCCTGCGCGATTGAGGCTCAGCGGGCGGGACTTAGCGCCGTTGTCGTGGACAAGGGTTGCCTTTGCAACTCGCTCTTTCACTATCCGTCCAACATGACCTTTTTCACGACACCCGAGCTACTGGAGATCGGCGATATGCCCTTCTTCGAGCCCGAACCAGAAACCCAGCCGTAATGAGGCCCTGGAGTACTACCGCAAGGTTGCTGAGCACTATCAACTGGAGCTTCGTCAATACCAGGCCGTATCCAGCCTGACCGGAGAGGACGGCGATTTTACCGTCACGACTGTCGACAAGTTTGGCCGCAATTGTTCCTATGGTGCGCAAAAGGTGATTCTCGCCACAGGTTATTACGACCTGCCGAACTATCTCGACGTTCCCGGCGAAGACCTTGCGAAAGTTCTGCATTACTATCACGATCCGCATCCTTACTACGACCAGAACGTTCTGGTCATCGGCGGTAAGAATTCCGCAGCGATTGCCGCTCTCGATTTGTGGCGTCACGGGGCGCATGTGACCCTGGTGCATCGGGGCGAGGCGATGCACCACCACGTCAAGTACTGGATCCTGCCCGACATCAACAACCGCGTCAAGAACGGAGAAGTCACTGCCTACTTTTCCAGTTCGGTGACCGGTATTGCCAAGGACTCGGTCGAACTAATCACTCCGAAGGGTCCTCTTAAGATCGACAACGACTTTGTATTCGCGCTGACTGGGTATCACCCCGATTTCGATTTTCTTACCTCTGTCGGCGTACGTCTGGAAGGGCCAGACCTCTGCCCGGCCTGTGATCCGCAATCACTTGAAAGTAATGTCCCCGGGCTCTACCTCGCAGGGGTGATCGTTGCCGGCGCCAGAACGAACGAAATCTTTATTGAGAACGGCCGCTTCCATGGCCGCCAGATAGCGCAGGATATCGAATCGAAGCTTGCCGGCCGGACGCCGATGAAGGTTGGCTAAACATCGTCTCTAAACAGCGTCACTAAGCATAGTTTCTAAGCGTCGTTTCGTGAACTTTGAGTGGTTATGAACAGATCGCGCGCCATGGCGAAGCACGACTTGCGAGCACCTCTCGCGCGCTGGCGCGGTTGCGCGCCTGGCGGCCTGCATAAGTTGCGGTGTTTGCCGGCAACGAGGTCTGTGTCATGAGTTGGCTCAAGCCTCGTTCGATTCGCGCTCAGCTTATCACCGGCCTGATTCTTTTTGAGGGCCTGCTGGTGATCATTTTCGCCATCCTGCTGGTGCGTGAGCAGGCCTCGGAAATCCATGAGCGAGCCCGGCTACGACTTGAGTCAGAGGTAAATCTGCTCGCCCTGCAGAGCGAGGACTCTCTCGCACAGGGGCAGGCCGGATATCTGGAGCCGATTCTGCGCTCGATGATCAATTCCCCCAGCATCCGCGCAGCCATGGTTACAGATACAAATGGCCGCGTCATCGCCAGCAGCGATCCCACGATTAATGGCAAAGATCCCCTCACGCGTCTCGAAAAGAAGCATCTTGCCGACACACATGGCACCGTGATTTTCCGTGCGCCGGGCGGGGCTCGTGAAGCCATTGTTGCCGTCCATGTGGAAGGCCAGCTCCGCGGATTTGCCTGGGTCTACGAGGACGCGAGCGCGGCCTGGCAACAGATTTACTCGCTTATCCGCATCACCATCCTCTTTGCCGGCCTGGGTGCCCTGGGAACCGCGATCATCGCCAGCGTGCTTGCCCGGTCCATCACTCGTCCCCTCCGCGCCTTGCTTACGGCGACCCGCAAGCTGATACGCGATCCGGAAACCAAGGAAGGCTTTCCGCTCGAAGTAACTTCGGCGAACGAGGCGGCCGATCTCACCCGCGCCTTCAATCTCATGGTCACTTCCATGGACGAGCAAAGAGCCGGTCTCAGCGACACGCTGGCGCTGCTCGACTCGATGCTCGAAAACGCGCCTATCGGCTTTGCCTTCTTCGATCACAAGTTCCGTTACGTGCGCATGAACCAGTTTCTGGCCGACATGAACCATGTCCCTATCGGCAGGCACCTTGGACGCACGATCGAGGAGACGCTTCCCGCGTCCGCGGCTGAGATACTCCAAGGCTGCATTCAGCGTGTGTTTGAAACGGGTGAGCGGGTAAGCCAGTTTGAGCTCAGCATCCCCACGCCTGGTGACGAGATGCAGGTGCGTAGCTGGCTCATCAACGTATATCCGGTCAAGACCCAGTCGGAAGCAGTTCGCTGGGTGGGAGCGATCGTTCTCGAAGCGACCGAGCGCAAGCGTGCTGAGGATGCTTTGCGGAAAACTGAAAAGCTTGCTGCCGCTGGCCGCCTGGCTGCGTCGATCGCGCACGAAATCAATAATCCGCTGGAGGCGGTCACCAATCTTCTATACCTGCTGCGGCACCAGCCCTCGCTCGATCAGGAGGCGGTTGCCTTCGCCGATCTGGCGCAACAGGAAATTTCTCGCGTCGCCGAGATGACGCAGCAGACCTTGCGCTTCTATCGTCAAACCACGTCGCCGGCGGTCGGCAACCTCGGTGAGCTGTTGGATTCCGTTCTTTCCCTTTATAGCGGCCGCATGCAATCGCTGCACATCGCAGTGACACGCGATGACCGGCCACCCGTCGAACTGTACTGCTTTGCCGGAGAAATACGTCAGCTCTTCGCCAACCTGATCGGCAATGCAATCGACGCAATGTCGCAAGGCGGGCATTTATGGATTGCGTTGCGGCGATCCCGCTCCTGGGTGGACGGCGCCGCTGGCATTCGCTTGTTTGTCGCGGACAACGGCTGTGGCATGAGCCCGGCAACACGCCAGCGGATTTTCGAGCCCTTCTTCACGACCAAAGAAAGCACCGGAACTGGCCTGGGATTGTGGGTAAGCAGCGAGATCATCGCGAAGCACAAGGCTACTGTGCGTGTTGCCAGCCGCTCGGCGGGGGATGCGCATGGTAACCCGCCGGGAACTGTGTTCATGCTGTTTTTCCCGGAGGACGGCATTGGCGAGCCCGCGGCAGCTGCCGTTGTCGCCGGTGCGCGCCAGGACTAGCCCAGCCTAGCCGGTATTTCTCGCGCGGCTGAGAATAATCGAGAAACGCGGCTGGATATCGCTTGGTGGCAGTGCAACAAACCTGCGGGTGCCCCATCCTTCGCTTTTTTCGCGAAGGGTGGGTTACCACGACCTTGTATGTCGAGATTTGTGGCATCCCACCCTTGCCGGAAAAGCACCGTCAAGGATGGGGCACCCGCAGATTCATTGCGCTGCAGGGCACAACACAGCCTCGCCGCAGCGAGCAGCCTCGCCGCTCCTCTTCTCCCTGCTGGTGAGAAATCCAGCCTAGCGGCTTGAAGCGGTGGCTGGACCCGCCGGAATCGCCGAACACCGCGAAATCGGCGCTGCAGGAGACAGCTTGGAGCGCGTCACGTGCAGCCGGTTCATGCGCAGATACTTCACCCTCAGCCCCCCGATCAGATTGGGCGTCGACTTTGGGGTCTTTGTTAAGTCGACCAGCACGAGCAGCGCGGCCTCTGCGGGATTGTCATAGCTCTGCGTCACCCCGACTCCAAAGAATGCAGGATCCGCCATCACCTGCGGCGCCAATTGGCGTTGGACCTCGGCGGCAGCCTTCATCACCTCGGCCGGCAGGTGAATGCCTTCTATCTCAGACAGAGTCGTAGGTTGTGTGCCCGCATTGAAATTGGCCGTATCCGTAGGGATTACCAGGGTTCTGATACCGTTGATCGATTTGGGCGCCGTCACACCGGATTTGTTCTTGTCCACATAGACAATCACCGCTGCCTGGCCCGGACTATCCAGGCTCTTGCCCGTTGCCGTACCCAGAACTCCGTTGTCGGGCCGTATGAGCTGCGGAAGAGCCGTTTCCGCGGCAACTTTCGCCGCTGCCATGCGCGAGGCGCTTACGGCAGGCGGAATAGGGGAAGTATGGTCGTCGTAGCTGGAGCAGGTGATTGGATGCTGCGCGCCGCCGGCAATCTGGAAGATCTGTCCCTCTGCCTGGCTCTTCTGGCTGAGTTCGCTCAGCACATCCTGAATCGGATTGGCCACGCTGAACCCGTGGTTGCTGTCATCGGCGCCGCTGGCAAAGAATAGTCCTAATGGCTGTGCATTCGCAGCATCGAGCACCAGTGCTCCTGAGTCCCCGCTGTCGGCAAAACTGGCTCCCGGCATGCCGATCTGGTTCACATAGGTCTTGGTGTAGTAGGGCTGGGTCTCAGCGCAGTCGTAGTAGTAGTCGACCTGCACGCTCAGGTTTACGGTGTTGACCGTCGAACAGGTCAATCCGGTAGTCCTGCCGCTTTTGACCACGCGCAACTGGTTGAGCAAATTCGCAGAGAGCGTCTCGCCCTCGCCGGCGGCGGGAGCCCCAGGGGTAAGCACACCGTTTACCGGCGGTCCCAACTGCAGAATGCCGCCAGTGCCATCCACTGCGGGCGTTGCTGCGGCCAGCGCCGCATCCACATTCGTTTGCGCGCTCTCAATGGGCACGACATAGCGCAAGGACCCCACGGTGCGGCCGGCTTGCGGATTGCAGTTCAAATCGACCAGCGCCGGCTGAATGATGGTGTCGCCGGTCCGGGCCTGGTCCGATTCCGCCAGCACATGGTTATTGCTCAGAATGTAGAGATTGTTGTTCCGGTCTGAAATCAGGGCGCCCAGAGTTCCCCCGCAGCAGTCGTTCACATACTCGTGCCCGTTGCCGTCTTTCCTTGAGTCGTAGTCGTTGGCATTGCCGCCGGAGGAGCCCATCTCGATGTAGCCGGTCTGCGCTACCTGGTTCTGCAATGCAGAGCTATTGAATCCTGCGCCGTTCAACAGAATGTGCAGCGCTGCCCTGGAGTGAGCATTGCCGGCGGCGAGCGCCACCAGGTACACAGAAGGCCCACCTACCGGCGCAGACCGCGGCGCAGTGTAGGTGGCCGTGCAACTCGTGTATGTGTGGCTGGATCGGGAGCAATTTGTCTCCCCGATGCTGCCATAGATGTCCCCGGTTTCCCCCTGGCCCGTCGGGCTGGTCGCCAGCGACCAATGGATGGATCCCGCGTTCACCTCGGCGATCTCGCCCTTGACCTGCACCGTGCCCCCTGGCGCCAGGTTGGCGGTTTCTGGCGTAAGTACCTGGACAAATCCAGGAGTCACTGTGAGCAGGTAGCTTGCCGTCGCCTGGGGATCGGTCAGGGAGGTCGCCCGGACTTCGACCTGGACCTTGTCCTGGGAAAGCAAGGGTGGCGGAGTGTATTTCCCCTTGGCGCTGATCGTTCCCTGACCCAGGGCGGCGTCGTTCTGCCCTTGGACGACACTCCATTGCACCGATGCGGATGCCCCCGAAACCAACCGGGCGGTCATTTGGTCTGTGAGCGTCGTATTCAGTGTGTCTTTTTCGGCGCTTATGACCAGCGAGGCCGGGATGCGGCTTTGGCCTTGGCTTGGACCGGCATTCGAAGCCGATCCGACAGCTCCGCAGCCGGCGGCCAACAGGAGGACGAGGGGTGTTGCCGCGGGCAGCAGTCTGATACTCAATTTCCGCATGACTGCCCCCACCATGGCCCGGTCACGGTCACACAGAGGGCCCGGAAAGAAAGGTCCATCTCGGCAAACGTGGTAACAAGAGTAACGATAGACTATCCGGGCGCAAACGTTTATGAAATGACGCGTTTGAGGAAGCCCCGGATTCCTATTCCCCCTAAAATGATAAATGATGCCAAAAGCGCAAGAATAATCAGCAGCGCCGGCATATGGGGAATTCCCGGCGTCAGCGACGCGCGCAACCCTTCGCTCATATACACAATGGGGTTCACCAACACAGCCATTTGCAGCCAGCGTAGATGGTTCAGATAAGCCCAGGGGTAATAGACGCAACCGAGGAACGTGATCGGCACGACCACGATCGAAAAAATAAGCCCGATCTGCTGCGGCTTGATGTTCGCCCCGATGGCGAGTCCAAGTGCACTCGCTACCAGGCTCGATAACACCAGAACGATGATGAGCAGCGGCCAGTTTTCTACCTGCGGCTTCACCGGGACTGCGGGAACGAAGTAGGCCAGCGGAATAACCAGCAGGGCAGCAAGAATACTCTGCAGGGCGCTGAAGCACATCTTCTCTGCCGCGACCGCGCTCACCGGCAGAGGACACATCACGCGGTCGTCGATTTCACGTGTTACGCCGAACTCCTGTGACAGCGGTAGAGCCACGGCCGCGATTCCGCTGAACATAATCGCGACTGCCATGAGGCCGGGCAGCAGAATGGTTGCGAAATTCCCCCCACCCGTCGCCATGGGATTGCCCTGGCCCATGTGAGGAAACACATAGGTGAATACGAACAGGAAGAGTAGCGGCTGCATGATAATGCGAATCACAAACGGTCCCAGTTCGCGGCGCAATACGCGCAGGTCGCGCAGCATGAGTCCGATAAAGGCTGAAATGTAAGACGCTTGCGTCATCGCGAAAACCATTTTCCTGAGAGCAGGGAATGAGACCAGAACCAGCATAGCTGTGCCTGGTCAAAATCGGGGAAGTTGGATTTTTCTTGATGGAAAATCCAGTCAAGCGTCCTTGCCGCTGGGTACAGTTGTGTTGGTCCTGCTCTAGTCACGCAGATCTCTCCCCGTGAGCCGGATAAACACGGTTTCGAGACTTGGCTCGTTGATCGAAAGGTCGCGGAGGCCTGCGCTCTGGGCCGCCTGGACGATCTGCGGTAGTAAGCCGTCGGAGCCATTGGAGAAGACACGAACGCCGTCGGCCGTAGGTTCCACTCCGGCTACATTTGGTAACAGTTGAAGTGCCTTAATCAGTCCGGATAGGCCTTCCATCTGTCGCAGTTTCAACTCGAAAATGGTTTGTGCGCCGAGCGTGGCCTTCAATACTTCAGGCGTGTCCTGCGCGAGCAACTTGCCATGATCCATGATGGCGACCCGGTCGCAGAGGTCATCCGCCTCTTCCATGTAGTGCGTGGTCAATACCACGGTGATGCCTTCGCCGCCCAACCCTTTGACGGCGTCCCACATGGCGATTCTGCTTTGTGGGTCGAGCCCTGCGCTTGGCTCGTCAAGAAACAGAACCGCGGGGCGATGGGCGATGGCACGCGCAATCTGCACGCGCTGCTGCATGCCGCCCGAGAGCTGCGAAGGAAAACTCGCGCCCCGCTCTTGTAAATGAAACTGTGTCAGTAGCGATTGGGCGCGCGCCCTCGACTCTGCGCTCGACTGCCCAAAGTACCTGCAGTGAAAATAGAGATTCTCAAAGACGGTGAGCGAGCGATCAAGCGTGTTGTATTGCGGAACCACCCCGATGTTACGCCGCGCCGTTGCCGGCTTCGCCACCACATCGATACCGGCAATCGCTACCTCGCCGCGTGTGGGCAGCGCCCGGGTCGTTGCGATACTGATCGTAGTTGTCTTGCCCGCCCCGTTTGGGCCGAGCAGCCCGAAAATTTCGCCTTGCTGCACGGAGAGGTCGATGCCGTCGACGGCGACGACACGCTGTTTCTCTTCATAAATCTTGGTCAAGCCACGGATTTCGACGATCACCGATTCAAACCTCGAAGGAAATCCGTAACAATCGCTACCTGGAGCTCACCCTCTGCGTAATTAGAGCATTTTCTGGTTGATGAAGGAACAGCGGAACAGAACGAGTGTCCATTCCATCGATAAACGCCTGACGGAGGCTTAACAGAGAGAAGCTCCGTACCTGGCCTCATACTCGCGGGCCAAACATACGGAGCTCAAAGTCTTGCTACAGGTAACTCGCTGGCGTGCTTTAGGCGGCTGCGTTCGAGTTGTCCGCGCGCTGAGTCATAAACGTGCCGGCGTGTGCGGGCGACGCCATCATGGTGACGCCCACGGCGGCGGCCTTCATGCGGCGTACCTCTCGTGCATTGAGCGGAGTCATACGCTCCGGCGAGTAGTAAATCTGTTTACCGCAGTCGAGGCAAACTTTATAGGTTTGCTGCTCCAGCGTAAACGGTCGCGTCTGACTCCAGTGGCGGCAGCCAAACATGATTTCATAGAAAAAACCAAGCAGATTTTGAATCCAAATCATCATAAAAAAAGCTCCCCCTCTAACGCCGGGATGACCTGCCAAGTCGTACCGTTAAGATGCATTCTGCACGAAAATGTCCCGTTTGTCGTACGGAAAATACAGCTTTCGTTCCCGGCTCTCACCCGAAAGTTACTGACCTTTTGGTAGCCCTTCCATTTCAGTTAGATAGCGCCCCTGCGGCAGGTGACTGATGGCGCACACGCAACAGCGAGGATTACGATTCTCTGGAACTTGCTGCTCCACTTCTGGAGCATGCCATGGATGGGGTGGTATGCGATCCGGCGTGCGAGCTCATTCCTTTGCAATGTCCCAAAACAAAACAGCCAGGAGAGAGGGTATTTTTTTGGGATTTTCATCTTCGATGGGTCGGGGTGGAGGGTCGAACAGATGACGGAAGGATGGCCTGGGTCACCTCGCCGGTGATCTTCGCCATCGCCTATCGCTCTCGGTTGACGTAACATAGAGTCATGGCACGAGGGTGGGAAAGCAAATCCGTCGAGGAACAACAGTCGTCCGCAGATCTAACGGCTTCAGCTGTGGCCGTAGATGCCGCAAAGAAGAGTGGTGTAGAGCGGGCAAAGCGCGAACGTCAAAAGCAGGAACTCGACCTGCAACGTGAGCGCGTTCTTTCTGAGCGCACGTCAAGCCCTGTGCGCCGGGCGGCGCTGGAAGCAGCTTTGGCCGACATCGAGTCGCGTCTCGCGCTTCTCGCTTAAGTAGGGCATTGTCTTAACCGCGGCTAAGCTTGGCGATTTTGAAGTCGCGAAAGCTCAACGCACACAGTCGTGGTGCCCCACCCTTCGCAAAAAGCGAAGGATGGGGTACCCGCAGGTTTGCTGTACTCCCCGGCCGAGCGCCGCTAGCGTAACTATCTGGAAGCAGAAATGTTACGACTGAATAGCGACCAACTGGTGTGCAATGGCGAAGAGCGCGAGTTCCAGTCGGGTCGAAACGCCGGTCTTATCGAAGATATTCGACAGATGCCGTTTCACCGTTTCTTCGCTGATGCTGAACTGCTTGGCGATGTCGCGATTGCTGCAGCCTTCTACGATGCAGCCCACCACTTCCAACTCGCGCGGCGTTAGCCCATAGGTCTTGCGTTCGGGAACGGCGGCCTGCTGCATCAGCTCATGCAGTGCACCAACCAGGTTCACTACCCGCTTGCCGCCAATCCAATAATCGCCCGATGAGACGGCCCGGATAGCGGTGGTCAGGTGATCGGCCAGGGCATCTTTAAGCACAATGCCACGGGCGCCAATTTGCAGCGCTTCAATGATCTGTTGGGTGGTAATCGTGCTGGTCAGCAGCAGGATCTTCACCGACGGCGACCCGCTCATGATGGCCCGCATTGCCTCGAGTCCAGGCAGTCGCGGCATCTGCAGGTCGAGAAGCAGGATGTCCGGCAGCAGTTCGAGCGTTCCGGTGATTGCCTCATCGCCATCCGATGCCTCGCCAATTACCTCGAGGCCGGAATCGCTCTGGAGCATGTTCTTCACGCCGATTCGAACGACTGGATGGTCGTCGGCGATAACGATACGAATCTGATGTAGGCGGTCGCTGCTTTTTGTTGGCGCTGTGGTCATCGAGGTGGTCATGGGGGGCCCTAGGTGGTCTTGAATTTACCTGCCAGAAGCATATCCTCTAGCTCGCTGCAAGCACTCAGTAAATCATCGAAAACACGAGAGGTGGCCGCTACCTTGCCACTTCCACTTTCGAGGGATGCCGCGATCCCGGCGAGGCGTGTAGCCCCGATCATCGATGCGGCTCCTTTGATGCGGTGGGCGGTCTGGCGCGTGCCGTCGTGATCGTTTCGCTGTTTCCTGAGTGTCTCCACGCACGTTCGGGTATCGGCGATGCACGCGTAGATGACGTCTTGTAGCGCTGCAGGCGGCATCATCGTCAGCAGTTTCCCCACCACCGACATGTCGAGCACTTCGGCGGCGGAGGTGGGAATCTTTCGCTTTGCCCGGGTGCCTGGTTGGCCTTTCTTCCCTGGGTCGAGCGCCTTGCGCAGTTCCTCAATCGCGAGCGGCTTGAGCAGAAAGCCATCGAAAGCCAGTAATTGCTGCCGTTGGGCTTCGGTGGCGCTCATGGCCAGCAAGAGGGGTTCAGGGCTGCCCAGAGCACGAACGCGCTGCGCCAATTGCCCTCCCGATACGCCTGGCATCTGCAGATCGACCAGCATGACGTTAGGTCGTGCTGCCTTTTCGGCGGCCAACAGCTCCAGGGCGGTCCCGGCGTCCGGTGCACGCAGCACCTCGTGACCTTCGTGAGCGATCAGCAGGGCGGCGAGTTCCAGGCTGACGGCATCGTCGTCCACCAAAAGGACTTTGCACCGGTTCTGCTCTGCTGTAGAGCTGGTAGTCAAGCGGCCGACCCTCCCGAATGATTACCTTAAGGCATTACTGTGTAAAAAGGTACTACCAACTATTACCCTTCTTTACCAAAGTAACGTGGCGGCTCCAATCCGCATCTGTGGATGGGGCTGCATTTGTGGTTTGAGGGAGAGGTCAGCGGAGAGCCGGCTCGATCTGGCTAAGCCAGTCGGGTGGCTTCAGAATCTCTCGGGGTTTAGACCCATCGGCCGGGCCTACGATGCCGTCGCGCTCCATCAGGTCGATCAGGTGGGCAGCGCGGCCATAGCCGATGCGCAGCCGCCGCTGCAACAGGGAAGTGGAGGCCTTGCCGAACTCAAGCACCAGCCGCACCGCATCCTCAAAAAGCTCGTCGTTGGACTCGTCATCCGGCTCGGCATCCAGATCGCGGCCCTTTTCGTCGCGCGGCGATTCAAGGAAGCCCTGCACGTAGTCCGCTTCACCCTGATTCTTCCAAAAGCCCACCACGGCCGCGATTTCCTTTTCGGTCACAAACGGAGCGTGGAGTCGCTGCAGGCGCGAGGTGCCCGGCGGAAGAAACAGCATGTCGCCGCGTCCGAGCAGAGCCTCGGCGCCGTTCGAATCAAGGATCGTGCGGGAATCGACCTTGGTGGCCAACCGGAACGAGATTCGGGTCGGTACGTTGGCTTTGATCAGGCCGGTTATCACATCCACCGAAGGCCGCTGCGTGGCCAGCACCAGGTGGATGCCGACTGCGCGAGCCATCTGCGCCAGCCGGGTGATGGCTTCTTCGACGTTTGCCTTGTCCAGCATCATCAGGTCGGCCAACTCGTCGATGATGATGATCATGTGCGGCAAAGGCTGCTCTTGCTCTCCGTCTTCGAAGAGGCTCGGTGTCTGATGGTCGAACAGCTTGTTGTACTGATCGATGTTTCTTACGCTGCGCGAAGCCAGCAGCTTGAGGCGCCGTTCCATCTCCCGGACCGCATTGCGTAAAGCGTTTGCGGCCAGTTTCGGCTCGGTAATGATGGGTGTAAACAGGTGCGGAATTCCTTCATACATCCCCAGTTCCACCCGCTTGGGATCCACCAGGATCAGCCTGACCTGTTGCGGCGTGGCCTTGTAGAGCACCGACATGATCATGGCATTGATAGCCACCGACTTACCGCTGCCGGTCGAGCCCGCGATCAGCACGTGGGGCATGGTGGCCAGATCGGCCGTCACAATGCGCCCGTTGATATCTTTGCCCATGGCCAGCGTCAGCTTTGACTTGGTCTGGGTAAAGTTTTCCGCTTCGATGATGTCGCGCAGCCAGATGGTCTCGCGGTCATGATTTGGCACTTGAATGCCCACGGTGCTCTTTCCTGCCATGCGCTCGATGAGGATACTCTCGGCGCGCATCGCTAGGCACAGATCTTCCGCGAGGCCGGTTACACGGCTGTACTTGACGCCCGCTTCAGGGCGAAACTCGAAGGTGGTGACGACCGGTCCAGGATTGATCTGTACGACCGTGCCTCCCACGGCGAACTCGGCGCACTTCTGTTCGAGTACCCGGGCCTGTGTGCGCAGGTCGTCTTCGCGCACGATCTGGGACTCATCGCTGCGGTGCAGCAAGGTGCTCGGCGGTAGCTGGAAGCCACTCACGTTGCGCGGCGTCAGCGTAACCGTCCGGGCCTCTGCGTCGGCGCGGCCCTTTACGGAAATCGCCTGAGCCTCATGATGCGCAGCCAGCAAGTTAGGTGCGGGGCCGGAGGGCGGCGTGGCCTTGGCCGTGACCGGCGTGGGCGCGGGCATAGCCGTCGGGAGGGAATCTTCTTCTTCCACCAGAAACTCAGCGGGTTCAAGCGCTTCAGGCTCCTGATCGGGGATACTGGTGCGCGGCATCTGGTTCCACAGCGATGAGGTATGTGGGCTCGCCGCCTCAGCCTGGGGAGCACCCATTTCGGCAAAGGAACCGCGGCGCGAGGCGGGGGCCTGCTCCTCTGTCCGCCTGGCCTTCTTCGATGTCGGTTTTTCCGCCGTCGCCAGGGCCTTCACCTGGGCACGGTCTTGCGCCTTGGCAGCCTTAAGGGCACGCTTTTCCGTGCGGCTTCTTAGCCAGGCAGAACGCCAGTTGCGGAAGCGATCACGCCAGGCAAGGACGAACGCGAAGCGGATAGCCATCCACTGCTGCGCAGTACTGAAGCTGAACGTGGTGGAGAGATAGAGCGCAATCACCACCATGCTGATGATGACGATCGCTGCGCCGGGGAGATTGAGGTAGTGAATTAGGGAATCGACCACCAGGCGCCCCGTCAGGCCCTCGAGCGGCAAGGCATGCGACCAGCGAAGATTGCCGGGAAGCAGGCCAAAGAGCGCAGGCGCGAACACCATGTAAAGCAGAACACCGGCGGCTTTCGCAGTGGCCGACCCGGCGGCTCGCGAGCGCAGCCATGTCCAGCCTACTGCGCCCAGCATCAGCGGAAACAGGAAGGCGGCAACGCCTTCGAGCTGCAGCAAAAGGTCGCTGAGGCCCGCTCCGATGAGCCCGGTCCAGTTATGAGCCTGCTTGCCGGCGCCTCCCACGGTATTGAATGAGGGATCGGTCGGATAATACGAGGCCAGCGCAAGGAAAAGGAGGCTCGCGGCCACGAGCAGTACCATGCCGGTCACTTCATTCAGGCGACGGTTGCGCGTGGGGGTCAATGCCAGTTCGAGTGGCTTCATCGGGGATACGCGGTGCGTGGCCGCCCGGACACACCGAGGGCGGCGCCAATTCAGACTGCCAGAGTGGCTTCATTATCCCAGAGATAGCTAACCAAAAAACAAAAACCCGGCTCTGTACCCGGATGGGGAATCGATTCCGTGACTCCCTTAGAGCAGAACCGGCATAAGTGTACCCGGTGGACATCGGGGAAGTTGGATTTTCCTGATGAAAAATCCAGTCAAGCGTCCTCGCCGCTGGGTACAAGTTGTGCTGATTCTGCTCTAGTCGCCTGCCACCCGGTTGCACCAAGCTGATGCAGGCTGATTCAGCCTGCATCAGCCTGAATCAGGCGGCGCCAAGTCGGACGAGGTCGCGAGGACAAGTCAGAGGTGGTTGATGGATGGTAGCGGAGAGAAGATCCTGATAGCTCAGGGTCTCGGCGCGGGCAAGGGACTACTTAATTGCAGCCGCCAAATGCCATCACGCCGGATGAGCATATGCAGCACGTTCTCGCTGAAGGCGTTCTTGCTTCCCGGCTTGGTGTAGACCTTGGTGTAGGTCACGCAAGCCGCATCGCCAAATAGATGCTCTCGCATATTGGTAGCAGTGATCAGGTAGGGTTCGCGCCGGCGTTCGTGGAGGTCGAGGCGGGCCAGAACATCCGCCTTGCTTGCGGTCATGCCGTCCGGTCTCAGGCCGACGTAGTCGTCCGCCAGGATCGTTCCCGCGATCGCGGTATCGTCCTCGATCTCCGCGCGCAGATATTCCTCTTCGAGCCTTTGCAGGACTTCGAGGTCTCTCTGAGGGGTACTTTTGCCTGGGGCTAAACCCGATTGCGACCTGGAGGGCGCCTGCGCTGCAATCGTTTGAGAAAAAGGTGACACTAGCAGAATCAGGAGCATGGTAGACATGCTCCACCCCGCCACTTTGTTGTCGGCAGGGCCAGGCATGCTATTTTTCGACTTCCACTCCACGCCAAAAAGCTACGTGATTCTTGACGTTGCGGGCTGCAGGTTTAGGATCGGGGTAATACCACGCAGCATCCTGATTTTCCTGTCCGTCAACCAGCAGGCTGTAGTAGCGAGCCTGACCCTTCCACGGACAGGTCGAAATGGTAGAACTGGGCCGGAAGTATTCCCGCTTGAGGGAGCCCTCCGGAAAATACAGATTGCCTTCGACCATCTCGATCGTATCGCTTTCCGCGATGACTTTGCCGTTCCAAGTTGCCTTTGCCATAACTAGGTCTATCCTTGCATACCTTATTACTTTCACCTTAGCAGATGAGAGGGCTGCACTGGCATCTTGCCCTATTCACCCCATGGAACGCAAAGAAATGAGCCCAAGAGAGGGAAGAATCAGGAGGTGGTTGTATAGGGCTTTTAAATATCTGAGGGCTTTTCCTGAGCCTCTTCGAGATACTTGAAGCCCTTCGAGCTACCGGGGGCCTTCAGGCGACCGGGAGCGGCTCGGCCTTGGTCTGGTACTGCAGGTCTTCGACTGACTCCGACGATGGTGGTTCCGCTATTTTTTTGGAGTAGCTGCAGACGATTTGCTCTGCAGGCTCCTCCACAGCGGCGCCTTTCTTAGCTCGCTTTTTGGGCGCTTCCTCTTCTGCGGCAGACTTGCGATTGTTGGGGCAGACCAGGTACACGCCGGTCGTACGCGTCTTCTTCGAGCAGGTAAGTGCTGACGCATTCGGGGCACTTCTCCGGAACCGGCTTGGCGTTCGAAGTGAAGTCGCATTTGGGATAGTTGGTGCAACCGTAGAACAGGTTGCCGCGCCGTGCCTTTCGTTCCGCGATGTCTCCATCGCCGCACGTCGGGCACTTCATCCCTGCAATAATGTTTTGCTTGATGTACTTGCACTTGGGATACGCACTGCAGGAGACAAACTCTCCATACTGGCCATTGCGCAGCACGAGTTGCGATGCGCACTTGGGGCAATTCTCATCGAGCGGCTGCGGCGCCTTTTGTTGCTGCTTCGCGGTCAGCTTGCGCGTGGTCTTGCAGGGTGGATCTTCGTTGTAGCCAGGGCACGCCATGAAAGCGCCAAAGCGCCCACGCTTCAGCACCATCACACGGCCGCAGGCCTCGCAGTATTCTTCCGACTGCTCCGCGTCCTGCCCTTCCTGCGTGTTCATTTCCGGTTTCGCGGCGAAGTTCTCCTTGGTGAAGGTACAGCTGTTCTTGTCCTTCTTGTTGTAGGCGCTGCAGGCGAAGAAGCTGCCGAACTTGCCCCACTTCAAGACCAGAGGAGAACCGCACACGTCGCACTTTTCGTCGGTCGGCTTCTCCATCCGCTTGATGTTTTCCATGTGCTTGCCAGCATGTTCGAGCTCTTTCTCGAAATGCCCATAGAAGCCGCCCAGCAAGGTTGTCCACGCTTCCTTGCCCTCTTCGATGTCGTCCAGTTCTTCTTCGAGCTTTGCGGTGTATTGCGGGTCGAAGATGTAAGGAAAGTTGGCGACCAGCAGGTCGGTCACGACAAAGCCGATTTCGGTCGCGATAAACTTTGCGCCTCTGCCGGTACCGACCTTCTGAACGTATTCCCGCTCCTGAATCGTATTAATGATGGTGGCGTAAGTCGAAGGCCGGCCAATGCCGCGCTCTTCCAGCTCCTTTACCAGCGAGGCTTCGTTGAAGCGTGGCCTGGGCTCAGTGGCATGCTGCTCGGGCAGCAAAGCGTTGAGCTCCAGGGCCTGCGCGTTGTCGAGCGCAGGAAGCCTGTTCTTCAGCTCCTCGTCCTCGTCATCCTTCTTGTCTTTGGACTCTTCGTAGACCTTGAGGAAGCCGTCAAACTTCATCACCGAACCGGTGACGCGGAAGTTGTAGGTGCGATCGGATTTTGCTGCGATTTCTACGGTCGTCTGATCGAAGACTGCAGGCACCATCTGCGATGCGACGAATCTCTGCCAGATGAGCCGGTAGAGGCGCAACTGCTCGTCACTGAGGTACTGCTTGATCTCGTCCGGGTGCAGCGTGACGCTGGTCGGGCGAATCGCTTCGTGTGCGTCCTGTGCGTCCTTCTTGCTCTTGAAGGTATTGGGCGCCGCCGGCAGATAGTCGTTACCGTGCACCTGCTCGATATATTTGCGGGCCTCGGCAATTGCATCGGCTGACACGCGGGTGGAGTCGGTACGCATGTAGGTAATCAGGCCGACCGAGCCTTCGCTTCCCAGCTCAATGCCTTCATACAAACGCTGGGCCACACCCATGGTGCGGCGAACGCTGAAACCGAGCTGCCGTGAAGCATCCTGCTGTAATTTGCTGGTGGTGAAAGGTGCGGTGGGGTTACGCCGCCTCTCCTTTTTCTCTACGTTCTGGACAGACCATTTTGCTTTTTCGAGCGCTGCCACCACGGCGTCCATTTCCACCTTGCCGGGCAGGGAGGGAGCGTCTACCGTTTCCACCGCGGCTTTTACGCCATCAATGCCGGTAAAGCGCGCGGTGAATTCAGTCTTGTCGTTTGCCGGCGTCAGCTGTGCGTCGAGTGTCCAATACTCCACTGGCTGGAACGCCCGAATTTCCCGTTCACGCTCCACGATCAATCGCAGGGCTACGGTCTGTACACGCCCTGCGGAAAGTCCGCGGCGCACCTTGTCCCAGAGCAAGGGGGAAATCTGGTAACCCACGATGCGATCAAGCACACGGCGCGTTTGCTGCGCATAGACCAGGTTGCGGTCCACATCCCGTGCATGCTCAAAGGCTTCGTTTACCGCCTTCTTCGTAATTTCATTAAAGGTGACGCGGCGAATCGAATTGTCTTTGGACAGACCACGCAGTTCATCTTCAAGATGTGCCGCAATCGCTTCTCCCTCGCGGTCAGGATCGGGCGCCAGATAAATGACGGACGAGGACTTCGCCAGCTTCTTGAGCCGGTCCACAACCTTTTCTTTGCCCGGAATGACGATCAGCTCAGGTTCGAAGGTGCCGTCGCTCAGATCCACGCCGATCTTATTCTTCGGCAGATCTTTGATGTGCCCGACGGAAGCCTCAACCGTGAAGTCTTTTCCGAGATATTTACTGATCGTCTTTGCTTTGGCAGGCGATTCGACGATCACTAGTGATTTACTCATTGCGTTCCTTAGTCCCGTTCCTTAAACCCGATGGTTAAACCCAATAAAACTGTTTGCGGCGTCTTCAAGCCGGCTCGCGCATGACGCCGGTAAGTCTGGAAGCTACCACGACGCGGCGCCCCGGCGCTAATTTTGTGGATCGGCTTGCTCAACCCTTTCCTACAACTTTGGCTCAGGTTGCAGCGAAAAGGCCTTCCAATGGGACTGACTGTACCACCTGGAAGGTGCAAGCTCATTTCCCGGCCATTTACTGATAGGGGTCCGCGTCGCCGCCGGAACCTCTCTCGGCAATGCCCTGAGAGCACTCGGAGGCCATCGAGAAACGGAGTGTTGTCTCGTTTTTCCGGCGTACAATCGCGCAAGCCTACATGCGTCTGACGTAATTCTTGCCCGGAAGTTGTTTAATCCGGCTCGCTAGCTCAAGCTCAAAGAGAGCAGTGAATATTTCAGACGAGGTCAACGTAGACTCGAGCTTTTCGATCAGCTCGTCGAGTTGCACAGCTTCGTCGTGCCGGAGCGCATTGAGCACGATGGATTCCGGTTGTTGCAGCGGAAGTTCCTGCTCAATCGATGCACCATTCTCACTCGGCGATGCAAATCCTGCTTCGGCCTCCAGTTGCAGCCGTATCCGCGTGGGCAGTTCTTCCCACACGTCTTCCCATGTGGCGACCAGCTTAGCGCCCTGTTTTATCAGCGTGTTGGGCCCCCAGGCGTTCCTGGTGGTGACATTGCCCGGAACCGCATATACATCCCGATTTTGCTCGAGCGCGCAGCGGGCCGTCACCCGCGTGCCGCTGTTCTCACCCGCCTCCACCACCAGCACGCCGATGCTGATACCACTCAGGATGCGGTTGCGTTTCGGAAAGTTTTGCGGCGCGGGAAAGGTGCCTAATCTGTATTCGGACAGGATGGCGCCCCCGCCCAGGAGGATGCTCTCTGCCAGGGATTTATTTTCCTTGGGATAGATCACATCGATGCCCGTACCCCAAATAGCAACCGTGCTGCCCTTCGCGGCAAGAGCACCGCGATGCGCTGCCGTGTCAACGCCGCGTGCCATTCCGCTCAGAATCACCAGCTTGCGGCTGGCCAGATCCCGGCCCAACACTTCCGCCATGCCCGAACCGTACGGCGTTGGTTGCCGTGTGCCCACGATAGCGATCGCCGGGCGAGACAAAAGCTTCGTGTCGCCCAATGCCCAGAGCACGGGCGGAGGATCGAAAATTTCGCGCAAGCCCTCGGGATATTCTTCGTCTTCGTAGGTAAGGATGCTCCCACGCTGCTGGTGAACGCGAGCCAGTTCCTGTTCGGCGTCGCTCCGGGCTTTGCCTGTGAAAATGAACTGGGCCGATGCTGCGGGAAACTTAAGCGATTCCAGTTCTGTAAGAGACAGGCGAAAAAGGCGCGACACATCCTGCAGCGTCTGTACCGCCTTCAGGATGCGCTTGGGCCCCAACCCAGGGGTCAGCGTGAGCGCAAGCCAGGCCAGCCGGTTCTCCGCAGCCAATGGCGGCGAAGACGGACCTGGAGAAGGTGTTGGGTCGAATGGGTGCATTGCAAGTGGGATTGGTAGGGCCGAGACTAGCCGGGCCGGCGCTCGATGTCAAGGTGAGCACGGTACACTGACGAGTGAGCCTTAAACCTAGTCGCCCCCTTCGCATGGCGGCAATCGATTTTTTGAACCCCGCTCCTTTGATGTGGGATTTCGAGCATGAGCCGGGGCTTAGCCGCCTGCGTGCGCGCTACGAGATCAAGTACACCACGCCCTCACGCTGCGCAGCGGAACTCGCCACGGGCGAGGCGGACATTGGCCTGGTGCCGGTGGCGGCTCATGCCACGACACCTTCCCTGGTGGTCGTGCCCGGCTGCACCATAGCTTCGCTCGATCGTGTGCGTTCGATCCTGCTGGTCGTGCGCGCAAGCACGGGTGTGTCCGGAGTGCGTCGTGTGGCGGCAGACACCTCGTCGCGCACTTCATTTGCCTATACGAGAATTCTTTTCGACATCTTCTGGAAGGTTCCGGCTGTGTTTATTTCGCACGCGCCCGACCTTGCATCAATGCTCGCCGTTGCCGATGCAGCCCTGCTGATTGGCGACCCGGCGCTGCTCGCGCTCGAGGATAAGGAGGCGCGTGAAGACCGCACCGGCGAACCCCTGCTCTATCTCGATCTGGCCCATGAATGGCACAGCTTTACAGGCCTGCCATGGATTTCTGCGTTCTGGGCGCTGCGGCCGAGTGCTCTCGAAGAGAGCGGAGTGCGCGCCGCGCAGTTGATCGACGACCTGCAATCCTCGCGGGACCATGGGCTCGCGCACGTCGAAGACCTGGTAACGGAGTGGTCCACGCGTATTGCCGTCTCTCGAGAAACGATCCGTTTCTACCTGACCAGCAATATTCACTACGTATTAGATGATGCCTGCCTTGCGGGGCTCGATGCGTTCTATCGCTACGCCGCCGAGTGCGGTGCGCTGCCAGCGGTTGAGCCGGTGACGCTGCTTTCGTGACTGCGGAATCAATACTGGATACACAAGGCAATCGGCGAGCGAAAAGCCGAGCCCTGGTGTTCTAAATCTCCCAGCGAAGCAGGCAGGCGCCCACGGTGAAGCCCGCGCCTACAGATGCCAGCAGAACAAGCTTGCCTTTTTCCAAACGACGGTCATCGAGCGCGGTTTGCATGGCGAGGGGAATGGTGGCCGCGGTGGTATTTCCGAATCGATCGATGTTAATGACCACTCGGTCCAGCGGCAGGCCCAGACGCTCCGCCGTGGAGTGGATGATGCGCATGTTCGCCTGGTGAGGGATGAAACAGCTTAGATCGTTGCCAGTAATATTGTTGGCTGACAGGACCTTACCGGCTGTCTCCACCATTTTGCGCACGGCGTACTTATAGACCGCCTGCCCGTCCTGGTGAACGTAGTGCATTCTTTCAGCAACCGTTTCTGCCGAAGCGGGATGCAGGCTGCCGCCAGCGGGCATATTGAGTGACGCTGCTCCGGAACCATCAATCTCGTGGTGATAGTCGAGCAAGCCGACCTCACCCTCTTTAGTAGGTTCGATCAGAACGGCGCCGGCACCGTCGCCAAAGATAACGCAGGTCGTGCGGTCTGTGTAATCGATGATGGAAGACATGGTGTCCGCACCGATGACCAGAACCTTGGAGTGGACTCCCGACTCAACCAGTTTGGCTCCCACCTGCAGCGCATAAAGAAAACCGGAGCACGCGGCAGAGAGATCGAAGCCCCAGGCGCCGCGAGCGCCGATTCTGTCCTGAACCAGGCATGCGGTCGCGGGAAAAAACATGTCAGGAGTGACCGTAGCAACGATCACAACTTCCACTTCGCTCGCCGGCACGCCGCGCATGGCGAGGCACCGCTTGGCTGCTTCCACGGCCATATCGCTGGTCGCCATACCTGGCTCGACCAGATGCCGCTCGCGGATCCCGATGCGCTGCATAATCCAGTCGTCGGAGGTGTCCACCAACTTCGCCAGGTCTGCGTTATTTAGGATGCGCGGCGGCACATACGTTCCCAAGGCGCTGATTTTGGCACGGCGTAACGCACGAGGACGCAGTTCGATGCTCAATGATGTTCTCCGTAGGGCAAAAGAAGGAATCTCAAAGCGGTTTCCGAGTCGCTTTCGACGACCGGCAATGGCAAGATGTGGTTTCCGTCGAGTGTCCTCGACCTGCGCCGCGATAGAGATGAGCTGATCGGTGCAGGGAGGCGACGGGGAGAGGATGCGCTGGAAGGCTCACGGGCTATCGTATGTACCGGGGGGCCTACTGCGCACGCACTGACCCGTTACCGTTGCTTCCTTCCGGACCTGGCGGGGTTGGCGGGGTTGCGTCGCGTAGGGCCCGGCACATCATGATGATAGCACTGGGTGGGGACCCTGATCGACTCCCTGGGAACAGGTACGGTTCCCTAATACCCGTTGGCAATCAGATATTCGAGGCTAAGTTCGAAGCGGGGCGCTTGCGCACGCTGCTCCATGAATTTGATCAGCACGTCGGCCTCGATATTGACTGGTTGGCCAGCCTTCAAGGTATGCAAATTCGTGCGTGCATAGGTGTGAGGGATGATGGCAACGTGGACGAGATCACCCTGCGGCGTACCCGGCTCCCATCGAGCAATGGTTAGGCTGATGCCTTCGATCGCGATGGAACCCTTTTCTACCATGAAGCGGCTGACCTCGACCGGAACAGCCACCTTGAGCCACCAATCGGTCAGAGCCGGGTCGGCATGTGCATCCACTGGTTGCAGGCCGAGAAGCGTCCCTGTGCCGTCGACATGGCCCTGCACCACATGGCCGCCCAGCGGGGCGCCCGCCGCCGTGGGCAACTCAAGATTTACGACAGAGCCGGAAGCAAGCAGAGAAAGGGAGGTGCGGGCAACCGTCTCCGCCGCCAGATCTGCATGGAAGCGGGGCGGCGTGGAGTCGGCTTCGATGTCAATCGCGGTGAGACACACGCCGCTGACCGATATGCTGTCGCCGGTGTTTAGAGCGATGCCATGTCCGATCGGCGCGGCAATAGCGATCCGCCGTGAACCGTCCCGTTGCTCAACAGAGAGGAGAGTGCCCGTTGTTTCGACAAGACCTGTAAACATATGGACATTCTACCCAGAGGCCGGCGCGAAGCTCTCTCGGCTTGAGCTGCTCCCTCTGGATCCTGGATCCGCTCATCGGAAGGGCTAGTCTGAGCTCGGCGCATCCTCGCGAGCGGCGAGGCACGGATCGGCTTACGGAGCGGGCCACGGATCGCGCAAGTATGCCTCGAATGCAAAGTCCTCGCCAAACTTCATCAAGGACGATCGCTGCACCTGCGGCATTCCTGTCACCGAACCGACCATGGGCAACCCGCCTTGCCCAAGGAACTTGGGTGCATAGAACAGCATGAGCTTATCGACCAATCCCTGGTTGAGGGCCGACGTGTAAAGCTTTGCGCCACCCTCGATCATCAGGTTGGTGATCTGCATTCCACGCATGCTCAGCAGAACCTCCTGCAGCAGAATCCCCTCGCTGTCACGTTCCACCTGCAAAAGCCGGACGCCGCGCTCTTTGAGCGCGTTTTGCGAAGTGGCGCTGGCATGGCTGAAGAAGATGAGCACATCGTCCTCAGCGGTTCTCACCAGTTGAGAATCGAGCGGTATGCGCAGAGTGGAATCGAGCACAATTCTCAGTAGCGGCCGCCGCCGGGGTAAATCGCTGCGGTCGGTCAACAACGGGTCGTCGGCGAGAATCGTGCCCACTCCGGTCATCAGCGCATCGGCGGCATGGCGCATGCGGTGGACTTCCGCGCGAGCGTCGCTTCCGGTGATCCAATAGGTAACGCCGGCGGACTGTTGCGCGGAACCGATGCGGCCATCGAGCGTAGAAGCCACTTTCATGGTTACAAATGGGAGAGATGTTTGTATGTGCCGGGCAAAACCGTCGTTCAGCCTGCGAGCAGGCTCCTCAAGAAGACCCAAACGAACCTCGATGCCCGCTTTCCTCAGTCTCGCCGCGCCGGCGCCGCGAACCAGAGGATTGGGATCGGCAGTGGCCACCACCACCCTGGCCACACCCGCGGCTATCAGCGCATCCGCACAGGGACCGGTTCTCCCCTGGTGAGAGCAGGGTTCGAGCGTTACATAGGCAGTTGCGCCGCGCGCCAAAGTCCCAGCCTGCTCTGAGGGCAACGACCTCGGCATGGTCTAACAGGTCGTATACGTGGAAGCCTTCGCCCACGACTTTCTGGTTCGTTACTTTCTCGCCTTGGACGAGCACACAGCCCACTGCAGGATTGGGCGAAGCGAGGCCGACCGACTGCTCCGCCTGCCGCAGGGCACGCTCCATCCAGTGATGGTCAATCCGTTGAAGGTCAATCCGTGGATCGGGTGGCAGCATGATGATCTTTCAATTGTCGAGCAGGGAATCTACGAAAGCCTTGCTGTCGAAAGGCAACAAGTCGTCGAGTTTCTCACCCACCCCCACATAGCGGACGGGCACTTTGAGTTCGCGGGCAATGGCGACGGCAATGCCGCCTTTGGCGGTGCCGTCGAGCTTGGTGAGCACAATGCCGGTAACGCCGGCCGATTCGGTAAACAGCTTTGCCTGTTGCAAGCCATTTTGTCCCGTGGTGGCATCCATCACCAGCAAAACGTCATGGGGTGCGCTGGGAATAATACGTTCCGCCGTTCGCCGCATCTTGGCCAACTCCGCCATCAGGTTGTCTTTTGTGTGCAGCCGGCCAGCCGTATCCACGATCAGAACATCGATCGAGCGAGATTGCGCCGCGCGCATGGCATCGAAGAGTACGGCGGAAGGATCACCGCCCTGCTTCGTCTTGATCATCTCCACGCCGCTGCGCTGGCCCCATACTTCAAGCTGTTCGATGGCGGCGGCCCTGAAAGTGTCGGCCGCACACAGTAAGACTGTCTTGCCCTCTCGCCGGAAATAAGCAGCTAGTTTGCCGGTCGTCGTTGTTTTGCCTGTTCCGTTGACGCCCACCATCATGATGACTCTGGGGGGCGCCGTATAGCGTGGCTTAAAGAAGTTCTGTTCCTCTTCGGCGTCGAGCAGCGACTGTATCGCTGTTTTCAAAAGGGCTTTCAGCTCCGCGCCATTTTGAATCTCGTGCCGTCTCACCTTGGAGCGTAGAGCCGAGATGATCTCGGTCGATGTGTTGATGCCCAGATCCGAGGCCAGGAGGCTCATCTCCAGCTCTTCCAGGGCGGCTTCGTCGATCTCGTGGGTGAGGGCAACGATCCCGTCGATCCGGTCCGCAAGGGTCTCGCGGGTACGCGAGACGGCCTCTTTCATCCGGCCGAATAGACTCTTTTTCTCTGGTTCTTCCCAGGCTGCCAAAAAGGGTTTGGATCATTTACCAGGTATCTCGATACGGCATACCCCGAGTGTACTAGAGCATTTTCGCAATAGGCGCGCTGGGCATTGGCTCAAAAATACGCGTTAACGCGTTAAGTCTTCCGGGCATTCAGGCCACACTATCGCGTCGTTAAATTAGATGAAGTCTGGCGCAATTAAGTGTTGGTTATTTTGAATCGCTCCCTCAGCGGCTTTAGGTGAGAGTTTGACTGATACTGGGCCACAAACGAACAGCCCCGGCCTGCCCCGGCTTGCCGTGGGAGGGGCGGCTGAAAGCAGCCCAGGACGCAGTCCCATAAGCGCTAACTTATGGGGAAGTTTGCGTCCAAACCCTCACAAAATCGTCATTCTGAGCGAAGCTCAGAATGACGATTTTGTGGTGAGTTGGAGTTTCAAAAAACCAGCGTCTTCTCGGATTTCGATGTCTTCCAAAATAAGTTAGCGCTTATGGGACGCAGTCCTGGGTAGGGTACGCAACCAGATCAAGTCCTGCAGGGACGACTGAATGCCTCAGAGGGTGAAAACCTCAGCGTCGCCATGACCGGATCGTTGTTTTATTCTTCCCGGCCGGGACGGGCCATCAAATCGCGGATCGCGTCCTGGGGTGACTTGCCGTGATTCAGAATGGCGGACATTTGCTCGGTGATCGGCATCTCCACGCCGTGCGCTTTGGCGAGGCCAAGCGCAGCCGAGGTCGTACTCACACCCTCGGCGACTTTGCCCCGCAGTCTGACGAGAATCTCAGAAAGTTGATGTCCCTTGCCCAGTTCAACTCCAACGGAGCGGTTGCGGGAAAGTGGGCCTGTGCAGGTAAGCACCAGGTCGCCCAGCCCGGAGAGCCCTGCCAGGGTCTCCCGCCGCCCCCCGCAAGCGACAGCCAGACGAGTGATCTCGGCCACGCCGCGGGTGATGATGGCAGCGGCGCTGTTGTGCCCTAGCCCCAATCCAGAAGCGATGCCGGCAGCGATAGCGATGACGTTCTTGAGCGCGCCTCCGAGTTCGACACCGATCACGTCGTCATTGGTGTAAATGCGCAAGCCGGGAGCGCTCAACTCCTCCTGCAGGCGGTTGGCAAGCCGGCCATCGGCTGCGGCGATGGTGATCGCCGTAGGAGCTCCGGCGGCTACCTCCTGTGCGAACGATGGTCCGCTCAGGACAGCGCACTTCGTCTTTTCCCGAACATCATCCGCCAGCACCTGTTCAATGACCTGCGTCATACGCAGAAACGTCCCATCCTCAATGCCCTTGGTGGCGCTTACGATGAGTTGGTCAGGATGAATCAGGCCGGCCATCTGACGATAGATCGTGCGCACATGCTGCGACGGAACGACACTGATGATAATGTGTGCGCCTTCGCAGGGCGCGGAAAAGATTCGCTTCAGAGATCACCTGAGGCGGAATGGGAAAGCCGGGCAGATAGGTAATGTTTTCTCGCTGCGTGCGAATGGCCTCGGCCACCGCGGCGGAATGCGACCAAAGGGCAATCGAGTGATCGCCCCGCCTCGCCAGACAGAGAGCAAGGGATGTGCCCCACGATCCGCTGCCGATGACGGCAATCCTGCTCACGCTGGCGCCTTTTTCGAGCTTCCGAAGCGGTTCTCTGTGCCACGCATCAGCCGCTTTATATTCGGCCAATGTTTTGCAATCACAATCCAGCAACTGGCAAATATGGCCGCGACGCCTGGGTAGCCAAATTTCCAGTGCGATAGCCGGAGAGTCAGAAAAGGAAGCAGCACCGCCGCCAGTATGGAAGCGAGCGAAACATAGCGGGTCAAAGCGACAATTACGATCCAAAGTCCGAGCGCGGTCAGTGCAGCGAGCGGGCAGAACGCGAGAAAGGCGCCAAAGGCGGTCGCCACTCCCTTGCCGCCCTTGAAGCGCAGCCAAACGGGGAACATATGTCCCAGGACGACAAACAGCGTCGCCACGACGGTGACACTTTTGATCGTCTCGGCACCGCCGTTGCGGGCCAGCCATTCCGCCACTGCGACTGCGGCGTAACCTTTGCCGCCATCGAGCAGGAAGGTCAACACTCCGAGACCCTTTGCGCCCGAGCGCAATACATTGGTCGCGCCGATATTGCCGCTGCCGTGGGCGCGGATATCTTCTTTTCGTACCACCCACACCAGCAGGAACCCGAAGGGGATGGAACCCAGCAGATAGGCCACGATAACGACGATCAGGGAAAGAGACATGGTTGCCGGTTTTGAGTGTAGCAGTGCTTTCGACCGTCTCCTGCCTGGCAGTGCCCGGTGAGTCATCTGCGCGGATTTGGTCTGCGAATTTGGTCTGTTAGATTAGGGCGTTGCCCAAATTCGGAGAATCGACCTTGAACAGATTTGTTTTGCGAGGCCTCTGGGCCGCCGCGCTTGCCATCATTGCACTGCCCGCACAGGCGGGTAATCCCCTGGTGGTGAAAACGATGGAAGGGAAGGTCGAAGGCTCGCTGAGCGCCGACGGCAAGACGCGGGCTTTTCTCGGCATACCCTATGCGGCTCCTCCGGTAGGCCCGCTCCGTTGGAAAGCTCCGCAACCCGTCGTGAAATGGCAGGGTGTACGCAAGTCCACGACCTTCGGGCATCGCTGTTTCCAGCACGAAATTTTCAACGATATGGTGTTTCGCGATGCCGGCGAGAGCGAGGACTGCCTGACTCTGAATCTCTGGGCGCCCGCAGCTGCGCCCAAAACAAAACTGCCCGTCATGGTCTGGATCTATGGAGGCGGCTTCAAGGGCGGAGCCACCTCGGAGCCGCGGCAGGATGGGGAACATCTTTCCCGCAAGGGTGTTGTCGTGGTCTCGATGAACTACCGGCTCGGCATCTTCGGCTTTTTTGCTACGCGAGAACTGGCAGAGGAAGGTGCTGATCACTCGGCCGGCAACTACGGGATGCTGGACCAGTTGGCTTGCCTCGAATGGGTCAAGCGGAACGCCGCGGCCTTTGGCGGCGATCCGAACAACGTCACCATTTTTGGAGAATCAGCCGGTTCGTTTGCGGTCAGTGCCCATATGGCGTCACCTCTGTCCAAAGATCTTTTTGCGCGGGCCATAGGAGAGAGTGGGGGCGCGTTTCCCAGCAAGGAGCCGACATTTCCGCCGCTCGCTGAAGTGCAGGCCCAAACGGAAAGCTACCTTCGTACAGTTCTCAGCGACACCAGCCTGACTGCGCTGCGCGCCATGAGCAGCGCAGAGATTCTAAAGCTCGGTCGTGAGGAGAAGCCGGGAAAGCCGAGTTTCGAGCCGGATACGGACGGATACTTTTTGCGCCAGAGTGTAGCGGCGATCTTCAAGGCGGGTCAGCAGGCCCGCGTTCCGTTGATCGCGGGATGGAATCAGGACGAAGGTACCGGCGGCGTGGTGAGCGATCCGGAATCTGGGACGATGGATGGGCTGCGGGCGACGGCGGCCAGTGAATTCGGCCCGCGCGCAAAAGACTTCCTCACGGTTTACCACGCGAATGACGACGCGGAGGCATTGCGCGCCGCCGAGGATTTTGCCGGCGACCGCTTTTTGGTCCATTCCACATGGGCATGGCTTGAGGCGCAGGCGAAGTCAGGCTCTCCGGCTTACCGTTATTACTTTGCGCAGCCTTCTCCGGGTGATCCGTTCCACGCCGTTTCCGAAGGAGCCTTCCACTCCGATGAGATCGAGTATGTCTTCGGCAACCTCGATTCGCGCAAGGGAGCCGCCTGGAAGCCGGAAGACTACCAACTTTCCGATCAGATACAGACCTTCTGGACAAACTTCGCTCGCACAGGTGATCCCAACGGAGCAGGTGTGCCGCACTGGCCCACGTACAACGACGCAGACAAGTGGCAAGTCATGCGGCTGGCTCCTGATGCTGCCGCCGCGCCGGACAAACATCGCGACCGCTACCTCTTTCTGCAAGAGGTGTGGGGACACTGACGGGCGCGCTCGGCTCGGGATGACAATGCTGTATTTTGGGTGCAAAGAAATTTCTCGTCGGGGGAGAAGAACGACGTGGATGTGGATATTCGGCAGAGCGGCCATATCTGTTGCCTGAAGCTTAAGGGCTCGCTCAGGTACGGTGAAGGTGTCAAGCAACTGGACGAAGCCGTCACGGGTGCTCTCAGCAGCGGACATATTCAGTTGTTGCTGGACCTTTGCGCGATGCCCTACGTCGATTCCAGCGGTATCGGTGCGATCGTCGACGCTTTGCGGCGAGCTAAGAAGCTGGGTGGCGATGCCAAGCTCATCAGCCCGTCCCCGTTTGCGGTAAAGGCCCTCACGATGGTCGGCATCCTTACGCTGTTCAAGGTTTATGACACAGAGGCCGCAGCCATGGCGGCCTGCCCCACTTAACGAGCCGGTCAGAGCCGGTCAGAATGTAGGGTAGTCCGCCATGAATACCATCGTGTATTTTGTTCGGCAATGCTCGCTGCGGCGAGGTTCCCGTTTTTGGGTGCATTGGAAGCGGAGTTTACGCGAACTCTGGATTCGTCGTTCTGCTTCTGGGCATTTTCTTGGGGTTTAAGGGGGCGGCCAACGGCCGCCCCCCACATCTCGCCACAAGCGAGATATGGGGCACCCGGCCATGGCGGCCTGCCCCACTTAACGAGCCGGTCAGAGCCGGTCAAAATGTAGGGTAGTCCGCCATAAATACCATCGTGTATTTTGTTCGGCAATGCTCGCTGCGGCGAGGTTCCCGTTTTTGGGTGCATTGGAAGCGGAGTTTACGCGAACTCTGGATTCGCCGTTCTGCTTCTGGCATTTTCTTGGGGTTTAAGAGGGCGGCCAACGGCCGCCCCCCACATCTCGCAAAAAGAAGCGAGATATGGGGCACCCGGCGGTAGGGGTACCCGGCACCCGGCCATGGCGGCACTGCTGTCTGGTCTATTTCAGGCGTCTGCGTACGAGATCGAGCGCCTGCTGGCTGGCCCAGGAGCGGATGTGCTCCCGATCGCCGCCGAACCGCCGTTCTACGGCGTCCGTCTGCTTTCCATCGGCGACCGCCACATACACCAAACCCACCGGTTTCTCTTCAGAGCCACCCCCGGGACCGGCAATGCCTGTGATCCCGAGGCCGAACGTGGCCGACGCTTTACTGCGAATCCCCTCGGCTAACGCCACTGCGACCTCTTTGCTGACCGCCCCGTTTGCCTCGATGAGCGAGGCAGGTACACCCGCAAACAAGCTCTTGAGCGAATTGGAATAAACCACCGCCCCGCCCAGAAACGACCGCGAACTGCCGCTGATACTGGTCAGCCGTTGAGAAACCAAACCGCCGGTGCAGCTCTCAGCCACCGCCAGCGTTGACGCACGCATGCCCAGGTAATACATCACAATCTGTTCCAGCGACTCACCCTGCGAGGAGTAGATAAAGTCTTCCAATTCCTCTTCAATCTTTCCGGCGAGTTCATCCACCCGAGCCTGCGCGGACGCTTGATCGCCCTTGGCACAGCTCAGGTTGAGAGTGATGTCACCCGTATGCGCAAGGATGGTGGTATCCACGTCTTTGTATTTGGTATAGATCGGGGCGATTCTTGAATCGGCCTGGGACTCTCCGATCATGGCCAGTTTGAGCGTGCGGGTGGCAATGGTGCGTTTGGGAACCACGGCCCGCAGCCGCTCCATGCACTCCGCGTCCCACATGGCCTTCAACTCCGACGGCGGCCCGGGTAGCAGGATCACCAGCTTGCGATGGTTTCCGTAGACGGTGTCGAGCCACTGGCCAGGAGCGGTGCCGCGTGGATTCTCGAGAATGAGGGAGCCGTCGAGAACATCCGCCTGGCGGGCGTTATTCTCCGTCATCTGCGCGCGGCGAGCGGCAAAGCGCGCATAGAGCGCACCTACGATCTCAGCATTCCGTCGCAGGCGAATGCCCAGGGCTTCGGCGACCGCCTGGCGCGTAAGGTCGTCTTCAGTAGGCCCCAGTCCACCCATCGTAATGACGATGTCGGTCCGTTCGAGCGCGATACGAATGGCCGCGGCGAGATGCGCGAAACGATCGCCGACAATCGTCTTGAAGACGACGTTTACGCCGAGCTTCAGCAGCCGTTCGGAGAGAAAAAGGGAATTTGTGTCCTGCCGATAGGGCGTGAGCAGTTCTGAACCGACCGCGATAATTTCACAATTCATCCGGACTTCAATCCTTGGCTTCACTGAAGAGTTTTACGGAAGGCTCAGGGCGAAAGTGCTCCAGCAGTTTCGCATCCTCGCCGCAGCGAGCTTCCTCGCCGCTCTTGCCACACCACGGTAATTGCGAAAAATGAATATTAAGCTTGTTCAGGCAGCGGGTATTGCATCGGCGAAAGACTAGCCGCAAACGAAGAATGTTCCCTCAGCGGCTAAAGCCGGATTCATTGCAAGGGAGTTACGTACGGGCTGAAGCCCGTACCCTTCAAAGAATTGAGTTTTTCCGCAGCCTGTAAAGCCCACATCGGTTTTCCAGCATTTATGGCATGACTAAAGTTGTGCCCTGACACAAAACCTTCACTCCTACAATCATGCCTGAGCAAGGTTGATATTCATCTTGCGAAAACGCTTTAAAACAGGCGCACGCCTTCTATCCCCAACGGTACATCATAGACCGCACCATTCGCGGCCAGGATTGCATTGCCGCCAGGCACGAATGCCAGTCCGACGATGCCTGATCCGGCAACGACCAGCGACGCTTCTCCCGATGGCGTGATGCAGACGATTCCGCGGCTTCCGCGGAACGATGCGGAAACATACACGTTGCCCGCGAGGTCAAAGGCCATCCCTTGCGGGCGGCCAAGTCCACGGTAAAACACGCGTACTACGCCGGCCTGATCGATGGCGTAAATCGAGTCGAAGCTCGAAGTGCTGGGCGCAGTCACAAACAACGTTCCATCCAGGCCAAAGGCGAGATGATAAGCCGCGATGCTCGGTTCCAGGGTCGCAAAAACAAAGATCTGCCGGTCACTTGCAATCTTGAAGATGGTGCCGCTACGGTCGCCGACGTACAAGTTTCCCGCACCGTCAAAAGCGATGCCAGTGGCAATACCCATACCTTCGGCATAAAGCGAAGAGGCGCCTTCAGGCGAGACGCGGTGAACGGTGCCGTCCAGCCGCGATGACACGTAAAGATAGCCTTCAGCATCGACGGCCAGGCCAGTGGCATTGGTGATGCCGCTCACCAGCGGCGACATCTCGCCGGCGGGCGTGATGCGATAGACCGAGACCGCCGTCTTCTGTCCCCGTGGACCGGAATCTGTGGAATAGATGTTGCCATCGGCATCCACCGCGGGATTGGTGACGGGGTGGAGATTAGCCGTGATCAACCGCCCAATCTTTAGCCGGATGCTATTGCTGGACTGCCCATTCTGCCGGATCTCCAGTTTCCCCGTTTGCACGTCGTCGGGGATACGAACGATCATCCGGTTCGCCCGGCTGAGCAGAACCGGAGCAATGATTCCATCGAGCAGGGCCACGGGCACGCGAGAATGCACCGCGCCCAATTGCGTTCCATGAACTTCTACGTCACCGCCAGGAAGCGCCGCGTCCGGCATGGCAGAGTCAATCCTCGGCGAGTTCGAAATGGGTGACTCCTTGGAAAATCGCATCGCTTAAATTCCTGAACGAACCGTAAATAAGCATTCTTGTTTGGAGGGTGTCGTTGAGCCGATAATCTTTATCCAATCCAGCGTTGCAGCACCTGCATCAACAGCAAAGCATACACGCCCGCCGCCACATCATCGAACATGATCCCCCATCCCGCAGGCAAGCTTTCCAACTGTCTAGCCGGCCATGGTTTGACGATGTCAAATAGACGGAACAATAGAAATGCGGCCAGCAGGTGACTCAAGTTTACCTGCGAATGAATCAGAGCAATCCACTGACCCACTACCTCATCAATTACGACGTGGCCCGGATCTTCGCGTCCACTCTCCTGCTCCACCCGCGTGGCGGCAGGGACACCGACGGCCAGTGCGCTCAAGGCGGCCGCAAGCGTCAGCCAGGCAAGGGGCGTAGACGCGACGTGAAAGTGGATTGCCGTTCCATACCAAAGCAATGCGGCTGCCGCGGATCCCCAGCTACCCGGTCCAGGGCGAAGCAGCCCTGATCCAAAGAAGGTTCCCGCAATCCAGGCCCACTTTGTTTTTCTGACTGCGCGGGAATCACTCATCGCCGGCGGAACGGGGCCGCATACTCTCAATCTCTTCCAGAAGCTCCGGATCGAGCACAGGCGAAGAGATGCGATAGGCGCCGCTGGCCCACTTGCCAAGGTCGATGGTCTTGCAATGCTCGGTGCAGAAAGGGAAGGTCGAATCCTTTGCGGTAACAATCTGGCCGCACGTTGGGCAGCGCAGGCTTTTCAGCTTATTTCGAGGTTCGCTCATACAAAATCCTTGTTTCTTGACCGCAATCCTTGGTTGCTAACCGAATCGCTATCCAACAATTCTGCCGACGAGGTCGTAGTCCTGTGACTCAGTGATCTCGCACTTATAAAACTGACCCGGCTGCAATTGCTCGAAGGGTCCAAAATCATTGACATAGACCTTGCCATCGATCTCCGGAGCCTGATGCTGAGTGCGACCCTCCCACAAGAGGGGAGTCTCTTCCGATGGGCCTTCGAGCAGCAGGTCAAACGTTCTGCCGATCTGGGCCTTTCTCGATCGGCGGCTGATCGATTGCTGCAGTTGCATCAGTGAACGGCGACGCGCCTCAATGGTTCGCGAGGGAACTTTATCTCCAAGCGTAAAAGCGCCAGAGCCCTCTTCATCGGAATAGCTGAACACTCCCAGCCAATCGAGTTGGGCCGCCCGGATGAAGTCGCCCAGGACCGCATGGTCCTCATTCGTTTCCCCGGGGAAACCACTAATGAAGGTGGTACGGATGGCCACGCCGGGCACCGTAGCGCGTGCACGCTCAATGGTCTTGAGGAAGATATCGGCATTGCCCCCGCGCCGCATGCGCTTGAGAACCGGCCCAGCGGCGTGCTGCAGAGGCATATCCAGATACTTGCAGATGTTTTCGTGCTCGGCGATCGTCGCCAGAAGTCGCCCAGTCACCTTGTTGGGGTAGGCATACAAAAAGCGCAACCATGTAAGACCGGGAACTTGAGCTAGGCTCTCGAGCAACTGGGCCAGCCCATCTTTCATGCCCAGGTCTTCGCCGTAGCAGGTTGTGTCCTGCCCGATGAGTGTGATTTCGCGGACGCCTTGGGCTACGAGTTGTTCAGCCTCGGCGACTACCGAGGCAAAGCGCCGTGAGCGAAATTTGCCTCGCAGGTTGGGAATGACGCAAAAGCTGCAAGGGTGATCGCAGCCCTCGGCGATCTTGATGTAAGCAGAAGACTTACCGGTCGCCAGAAGGCGAGGGGTGGTATGGTCGTAAAGATATTGCGGGAGCTTCGCCTGGGCCCCTTCCCATTGTTCGCGCGCAAATCTGCCCTGGGACTCTCGCAAGTCGCCCTCCGCTCGCGAAGCCGGTTGGGAAGCCGCGCCAGCGGGCAGAATGGAAAAAAGTTGCGGCTCTGGTTGCTGAAGGGCGGGCGATTCGAGTCCGGCTGCAGCCAGGATTGCTTCCAATTCACCCGTGCCCACCACAGCGTCGACTTCGGGCATGTTTTTTTGTATTTCGTCGCGATAGCGCTCGACCAGACAACCAGCGACAATCAGCTTACGGGCATTTCCAGAAGCCTTGTGCTGGGCCATCTGCAGGATGGTATCGATGGACTCCTGCTTGGCTTTGTCGATAAACGAGCAGGTGTTAACTACCAATATCTCAGCGAGTTCTGGGCGATTGGTGATTTCGGCCCCGGCGCGGTCGAGGAGCCCCATCATGACTTCGCTATCGACTAGATTCTTAGGGCATCCGAGGCTCACAAAACCAATACGCGGCCTTTGCGGTTTGCCGGCCGTTGCCGCACCGGCTACGACGTCCAAGCCAGACTGTAAAGGTTCCTTGAGATCGACGGTCACCTTTCTATTTTAGAGCACTCCAGCCGTTAAGGTATTTTCTCGAATGACTCTGGTCCGATAGGAGCGTCAAAGAACACCTGCACATAACCACTCCCACCCCATCACAGTATTTGTGAAAATGCTCTAAGAGCAGCGAGGTGTGGTTTTCGGCAGGCTATCCGCCAACCTCGCATGGCAGCGCTCACGGGGTGTAACTATTTTGCACAGAATCCACACAACCCTTGACGCAACCTGAGATAGGTTTCGCCCGTCTAACCCACAGTTGAAAAATGAAAATGGAGGAGAACGCGCTCAGGCAGGTTCCAATCACTGCGGGTGCTAAATAGGTATGCATTCTGCTGATCTGCGGCAATCTGTTCATTGTGCTGTGATTACCAAGCCGACCGCGAGTGAAAGGCATGGCAGGGAGTTGCTGCGGTATTTTGTGCTCGCTATCGCACTGGTAGCGGTCTGCCTTCTGATAGTCATCGCTCTTTATTACACCCAGGGTCGAACGATCACCATCGTGCATGTGAGTTCGCTCGCCCCGACGTTCACTCTGCGCGCATAAGGGCTGCGGAAAGGCATCTGTACGCGAGAAATCGCTCCCTGCGCGCCTTATTGCGGAGTGATGATCCCGCCGGCCATATGCCTTGCAGGCAATTTCTTTCCTCTGCCATCTACTTCCGGCACGATCGCCGGCTCACTGCGGATAGATGCGGGTTTTGCCTTATCGACGCCGAAGGCCAACGGTTCGCCGTTTGCGCAAGTAGCCAGTACCTGTGCCAGCATCTCCTCAGGAGTGGTTTCGGCCCTGGCGGCCATGCCTGCAATTTGCGCTTCTAATTCCGGCGGCAGATTCACGATCATGCCACTCAAGATATGAGAAAAGTGTGCCTCAGGACAACCTTGAGATTCACTGTTCTGCATGTAAGTCTATGATATGGAATGGTTTGTTATTTTGACTGCACCACCGGCAGAGCAGCGAGGCAACGAGTAAAATGGGGAAGTGAGTATCAAGTTAATCGCAATCGATATCGATGGCACGCTGATGCCTTCGAGTGGGTCCAAAATCAGCCAGCGCAACTGTGCGGCGCTGCGGGCGGCTGAGGCCGCTGGGATAGAGATCGTCATCTCTACTGGCCGCCGGCAGGCCTATGCGATGCCTCTTATATCCCAGATCGGGCTAAGCGAAGCTTCGGTCATGATCTCCTCCAACGGCGCAGTCGTACGAGGCTTTGACGGCACCCTGTTGGATCGCCGCTTTCTGTCTATTGAGTCCGCGCGGCAGCTCTGTAGCGCGCTGCGCGGCTACGGGACCATGGTTTTCACCTTCGACCGCGAAGGAGCCGGCTCCCTGGTGATGGAAAACATGCAGCAATTGAGGGGTCGCATTGAGCGCTGGGTAGAGGCGAATCGGCCCTACCTGACGGAGATTGAGCCCATCGAGCGAGCTTTCGATGGCGGGGAAGAACCTATCCAAGGTATGGTCTGCGGCACCGTTTCGGAAATGAGAGACGCCGAGGCGCGGTTGCGCCTGACCGAAGTGGGCTCGCAGATTGCCATGCATCGCACGGAGTATGCCGTGCGCAATCTGAGCATTCTGGATCTGTTGCCGCCTGGCTGCTCCAAAGGCGCTGCGCTCGACAGCCTGGCCCGTATCCGCGGCATTGACCCGAACCAGATCATGGCTATTGGCGACAATCTCAACGACCTGGAAATGCTGGAGTACGCGGGTCACGCAGTGATGATGGCCAATGCAAGTGAGGAGATGCTGGCTCTTGGCCGCCATCATGGCTGGCAAACGACAGCGTCGAACGATGACGATGGAGTAGCCCTGGCCGTGGAGGAAGTAGTACGGCAGGCTGGCGCGGCGCAAGATTCCCAAAGTAACGGTGTTGACGAAGTTCTCCGCACGCTCATGGTAGAGTTTGCCCAATGAGAAAAGTGTTCATCTTCGGGAGCTGCCTGGGTCTCCTGGCTTTGCTGGGGACTGTGCCGTTGCAGGCCGCCGAAGAGATCACTTTGGTTAATGGATTCCAATTGTCTTGCGACCATCGGGAGCAGGCCGGCGGAAAAGTGCGTTTGTTCACTCACCCCGATCGTGATGATTTTGTTGAAGTGGATGCTGAAGATATCGCCTCAGTGGAACTGGTCCCCGATCCTCCCCCGCCGCCGGTCGCCCCGGTGAAGCTCGTGCCGGAGCCGAAGCTTACTGCTGCCGACGTGCATCAGCTCATAGCGAAGGCCGGCGCGACCCACAATCTTGATGTCGACCTGCTGGCCAGCATCGTAAGGGCAGAGAGCGGCGGAAACGTCCACGCTGTCAGCCGCACGGGGGCCCGCGGATTGATGCAGTTGATGCCGGGAACCGCGACCGAACTGGGAGTCAACGACAGCTTTCGCGCGGATCAGAACATCAACGGGGGCACCACTTACCTGGACGCCCTGCTGGTGAGATACCACGAACAACTGGCGCTCGCGCTCGCCGCTTATAACGCCGGGCCTGCCGCCGTGGATAAATATCACGGCGTGCCGCCTTATCGCGAGACACGTATCTACGTGGCGCGGGTGATCGGCGAGTTCAACCGCAGAAAGCAGATGGAAAAGCTGCACCCGGCAGTGATTTCGTCGATCTCGTCCATTTCACCCATCTCGTCTGTCCCAACCAGCCAATCGAGCGTTGCGCCCCAGTAGCTCGTCGACATCTCAGCGTTCTGTAGCCGCAGTCCGGAGTCGCACTTGAAGAAGAATCGATGGATCTACCTGGTGGGAGCCGTTCTGCTGGCGGCGTTGGGTTGGTTGGTCCACACACGGGTTCACTTTCAATGGAGTGTTTTTCGCGACCAGTTGCAACATGTGGATTGGCGGCGTATCGCTTTGGGCACAGGCCTGGTCCTTTTCTGTTACTGGCTTCGCGCCGCCCGGTGGGCTGTTTTACTTAAACCGCAGAAGAAAGTCAGCTCACTGGCGCTCTTGGCCCCCCAGGTGATCGGCTTCACCGCAGTCGCCCTTTTTGGCCGTCTCGCTGACCTGGTTCGTCCGTATCTCGTTTCGCGAAAGACTGAGTTATCGCTGAGCTCGCAGGTGGCTGTGTACACGGTCGAGCGAATGTTCGATCTGGGCGCTATGGCGCTGATCTTTTCAGGTGCCTTACTCCTTGCGCCGGACCGGGCCACGCTGCCTCACCATGAGGCGCTGCAGCATACCGCCCTGGGTGGTCTAGTCGTGGCGATTGTTCTGGCGATCTTTGCAGTCATGGTGCGCGCTTCGGGCAATGCGGTGGCCAACCTGACGGAAAAGACTCTGGGCCGTCTTTCGCCGTCGCTCGGACACAGTGTAGCAAGTAAGATTCGCGCATTCCGCGATGGTCTCGATTCCATTGCGACCGTGGGTGATTTTGTCCTCGCTCTGGGAATATCGCTCCTCATGTGGAGCCTTCTGACACTCGCCTATCTCGAAACCGCCAGGGCCTTCGTGCTTTCTCCGGAACTCTCCGCCATGACGCTCGCGCGTTGCCTGGTGCTGATGGCCGCGAGCATGGTTGGGTCGATAGTCCAGTTGCCGGTGCTTGGCTGGTTTACGCAGATTGGCGTGACCACCGAGGTGATGCAGAAGGTCTTCCATGTGGCGTTTGAGCCGGCGCTGGCCTGCGGCGCCATGCTGCTGATCGTGACCTTTATGTGCGTGATACCTATCGGCCTTACATGGGCGCGTGTCGAGCACGTTTCGTTAAAGAAAGTTTCCGAGCAGTCAGAGCATCTCGGCCACGACGAAGCCGATCAGACGCCGGCGGTGAGCGAAGCTTAGAGCCGGACCAGCAAAACTCAGCGGCAAGGACGCTTGACCGGATTTTCCATCAGGGAAAATCCAACTTCCCTCGATGCCGGCCGGGTACAGCCACGCTGGTACTGCTCGAATGAACGGAGTTGGTTTGCGCGGCCGATCGAAGCGTGACCAGCATCCTGCTTTTTAGTACTAAGGTCCGTAAGCTCCATAACTGCTAGAATTTGCTCACCGATGAAATGCCCATATTGCGGATTCGCGCAGGATCGAGTGGTGGATTCGCGCGAAAGCAAAGAAGCGGACTCCATTCGCCGCCGCCGTGAATGTGAAGGCTGCAACAAGCGCTTTACCACCTACGAGCGCATTGACGAAATCCCCTACATGGTCGTGAAAAAAGACGGCCGCAGGGAGAAGTTCGAGCGCCAAAAGGTGCTGAGCGGCTTGCTGCGCGCCTGCGAAAAACGCCCCGTCTCGGCAAGCAAGCTCGAAGCGATCGTGGATGAAACGGAAGCCTACCTGGTCGACTCACCCGAACGTGAACGCACGACGAACCAGATCGGCGAGCTGATTATGGACCACCTTCGAACGATCGATAAAGTGGCCTACATTCGTTTCGCCAGCGTGTATCGCGACTTCAAAGACGTACGCGAGTTCAAAGAAGAACTGGAACAGCTACTGAACACCAGGGAAGCGGCCAAGGCCGGCAAACGATAGCGCAGCAAGAGAAAAAGCAGCAAGAGAAAGTAGGAGTAGCAAATGGGAGCTGTACAGGGCTCGATCAGAACGCACACCGTGACACTGCTCGCCGGAGATGGCATCGGACCGGAGGTGACCAGTGCCGTGGTCAGCGTACTCGAAGCGGCCATCGAGGGATCGGGTGCGAAGTTTGCCTGGGAGCCTTTCCTCGTTGGCGCGAACGCGTTCGAAAAGCACGGTGTGTACATTCCGCAGGAGGTGTACGACTCGATCGAGCGGAACCGCCTGGCGTTGAAGGGCCCGGTCGCCACGCCCATTGCAGGGGGCTTCGCCTCCATCAATGTGCATCTGCGCAAGAAGTTTGAATTATTCGCCAACTTTCGCCCTATCAAGAATCTTCCTGGAATGGACACCCGCTATCCAGGCGTAGACCTGATCATCGTGCGGGAAAACACGGAAGGCGAGTACGTCGGACTCGAGCATGAAGTCGTGCCTGGCGTTGTGGAGTCACTCAAGATCGTCACCGAAAAAGCTTCCACGCGTATTTCGAAATTTGCCTTTGAATATGCCCGCAAATTCAAGCGGCATAAGATCCACGCGATTCACAAAGCAAACATCATGAAAATGTCGGACGGGCTGTTTCTACGCTGCGCGCGCGACGTGGCCAAGGGCTTCCCTGAAATTACCTATGGGGAGCACATCGTCGACAACACCTGCATGCAGCTTGTTATGAACCCGTACCAATACGACATGCTGCTTACGGAGAATCTGTACGGCGACATTGTGAGCGATCTGTGCGCGGCGTTTGTCGGAGGCCTGGGATTGGTGCCGGGCGCCAACCTGGGCACCGAATGCGCGATCTTCGAGGCTGTTCACGGTTCCGCTCCCGATATTGCCGGGAAAGACATCGCGAATCCGACCGCGTTGCTTCAGTCGTCCATTCTGATGCTGCGTTATCTCGGCGAGATCGGCACAGCCGACCGCGTCCAGGCCGCTATGGAAAAGGTCTACGTGGGGAAGAAGTCTCTTACGCGCGATGTGGGCGGCGCCAGCGGCACCAAGGCCTTTACGCAGGCCCTACTCGCGGCTCTCTAGTGGAGTGCGTCACAAATACAATCGTGTATGTCGTGGGTGTGGCCGCGGACTCGGGTGCCCCATATCTCGCACGTACTTGTGCGAGATGTGGGAAAAGAGTCACTCTCTCCCCGAAACTCTCGACTCACTGCAAAGACTGGTCGGCTAAGGTCCATGAATTCCCCACATCTCGCAACAAGCGCGAGATATGGGGCACCCGAGTCCCTCTTGATCGCGAGACCATAGGCAGACGGGGATCGTATCCCCCGGTTGCCTGCGGAATAGTCTAGAATTTCAATAGAATCTTTTCATTACGACAGGTCTATGCAGACACGACACAAGATTGGCATTCTTGGCGCAACCGGAGTCATCGGGCAGCGCTTCATCCAGTTGCTCGAAAATCACCCATGGTTTGAGATCACATGGCTTGCGGCGAGCGACAAATCCAGCGGCAAGACGTACGGCGAAGCGGCGAAGTGGAAACTGGAGACACCGGTTCCCCCGCGCATTGCCTCGATGATTGTCTCTCCGGCCGACCCTGAAGGCGCTCCGGCAGTGATCTTCGCTGCGCTCGATACCGACATTGCGCGTGAGTTGGAGCCGAAGTTTGCCGCAGCCGGTTGCGCGGTCATCTCCAATTCCAGCGCCTTTCGCATGCAGGAAGATGTTCCCCTGGTTATTCCAGAGGTCAATGCGTCTCACCTCGATCTGCTGGAGACGCAGAGCTGGCGCAAACAATCCGGCGGCTACATCGTAACCAACCCGAATTGCAGCGCCATCGGACTGGTTCTCGCGCTCAAGCCTCTGGCTGATCGCTTCGGGCTGGAAAGCGTTTTTGTGAGCACCATGCAGGCCGTGAGCGGCGCCGGCTATCCGGGGGTCGCCTCGCTCGACATCCTGGGCAACGTTGTCCCCTACATTCGCGGCGAAGAAGAAAAGCTTGAGGCGGAAACCCTGAAACTGCTGGGCAAGCTGGCCGGCAAGAGTCCCGCTATGGGTATCGTCCCGCTGAACGCACGCGTAAGCGCGCACTGCAACCGCGTGGCTGTGGAAGACGGCCACACCGAGAACGTGAGCATCAAGCTGACGAAAACGGCAACGCGGGAAGAGATTCTTGCTGCCTGGAATGAATTTGCACCTCTGGCCGGCTACGATCTGCCCATCGCACCTGTGCAACCGGTAGAGTTCAGCTCCGCCGACGACCGGCCGCAGCCGCGGCTGGACCGCATGCGCGGCAAGGGTATGGGAGCGACCGTGGGCCGTTTGCGGCCGTGCTCGTTGTTGGACTGGAAGTTCACTGTCCTCTCCCACAACACCATCCGTGGTGGTGCAGGCGCAGCGGTATTGAATGGCGAGTTGCTGGCCGCGCTAGGCAAGCTTGCTCCAATCGAGAGCGCTGGAACGGCCAACGCTGGAACGGCCAACATTGGAACGGCAGGAGCCGCCCGCGACAGCGTGGTTGTTTCCGCATGAAGCCAGTGGTCATGAAGTTTGGCGGCACTTCGGTCGAGGACGCCACTGCCATCCAACGCACTGCCAAAATCGTCGAAGGGCGGCGAGCGAAAGGGCAGCACCCAGTGGTCGTGGTGAGCGCCATGGCCAAAGTGACGGATCAGCTATTGGCTGCGGCCAAAGCCGCCGGCCGTGGCGACCGTAATGGCGCCCTGGCGATCAGCTCGCGACTTCGTCACCGCCATTGTGACACTTCGGCGTCACTCGTTCCGGCGGAGCGGCAGGCGGAAATGCAAGCCTGGATTCAGCAGGAGTTCGAGGCGATGGACGAAATTCTGCGCGGCTTGTCCGCGGTTGGGGAGCTGACCGCCCGCACCAACGATCTCGTCGTGAGCTACGGTGAGCGTCTCTCGAGTCGCCTGGTTGCAGAGGCCTTTCGCGCGCAGGGCATGCCGGCAGTCCATGTGGACGCGCGCACCTGCATCGTGACCGACGCACAGCATGGCAAAGCGGTTCCCAACGACGCTTTGATCGAGTCGCGTTGCGGCGAGCATCTGCGTCCTCTTGTGGATGCGAGGCAAGTGCCGGTGATGGGCGGCTTTATCGGTTCGACCATCGAGGGCGCCACAACAACCTTAGGCCGCGGCGGGTCAGACTATACCGCGGCCTTGATTGGCGGTGGTTTGGATGCCGAGGCCATCGAGATCTGGACCGATGTAAACGGCATCATGACCGCGGATCCGAGAGTCTGTCCTGACGCGCTGCGCGTCAAGACCATCAGCTTTGAAGAAGCTGCCGAGTTGGCCTATTTCGGAGCCAAGGTCCTGCATCCGGCGACGATTCTGCCGGCCGTGCGGAAGAACATTCCTGTGCTGGTGCTCAATTCGCGCAATGCGGAAAACGAAGGCACCCGGATCACCGCGCTCGCGACCCATGGGCGGAGTCCTTTCAAATCGATCGCGGCTAAACGCAAACTAACGATCGTTGACCTGGTAGCTAGCCGCATGCTCATGTCGCATGGGTACCTGCGCGCCGTCTTCGAAGTGTTCGACAAGCACAAATGCGCCGTGGACATGGTGTCGACTTCAGAAGTCAGCGTTTCACTTACCGTCGACTCCAATGAACAACTGCCCGAGCTGGCGGCGGAGCTGAGCAAGCTGGCGGACGTGACCTACGAAGGGCGCAAGGCGTTAATTTGCCTGGTAGGCGGCAATATACGCGGTCAGAACGGCATCGCAGCCCAGGTGTTCAACGCCGTACGTCACATCAATGTGCGTATGATTTCGCAGGGCGCGTCGGAAATCAACATGAGCTTCATGATCGACGAGGATGATGTGGATGAGGCAGTTCGCTCTTTGCACGCCGCGTTTTTTGCGGATCCAGATCCTCAAATCTTCGATGTTGCGGCGAGAGTGGAAGCCGGCAAAGCGAACGTAGAAAGTGTGCATCAGTGATCTTCTTAGTGCTTGGGCGGGGAAAGACAGGCCAGGTCGTGGCCGACGTTGCAAGTCAGCGCGGACACAGCGTCCGTGTCATCGGCGAAGAAGAAAACGCCAATGCCTCGGCGCTCACGGGTCCCATGCTGAATCACTTCGACGCAGTCATCGACTTCACCACGCCGCACGCGGTCATTCCGAATCTGCGAGCCTGCTTCGCCAACGGCGCGCGGGTCGTCGTCGGTACGACTGGCTGGTATGACAAGCTCGACGAGATGCGCGACCTGTGCGAGCGCCGCCAGGCCGGCCTGCTTTACGGGGCGAACTTTTCCGTCGGCGTGCAGGCAATGTACCGCCTGGCCCAGGAGCTGGTGCCCCTGGTGCATGGATATGAAATCAGCATCTCGGAAACGCATCACGCTGAAAAGAAAGACGCGCCCTCGGGCACGGCCCTGGCCATCAAGCAGACGCTCCTCGAAGTGGACCCGACGCTGAAGATCGAGATTGTTTCCCATCGCGAAGGCGAAGCCGTGGGCACGCACACGATTAGTGCCCGGTTGGGAGACGATGTGATCCAGATTCGGCACGAAGCACTCTCTCGCCGCAGCTTTGCCGAGGGCGCAGTGCGCGCGGCGGAGTGGCTTGCCGGCAAGACGGGATGCTACGACTTCAAGGAAATTTATCCCAAGATGCAGTAGTCCTCTCCCATCGACGTTACGTCAACAGGATTTCCTAGTAGACTCCATTTGTTATGAACCTCAGCGGTTGCGGTACAGCACTGGTCACTCCCTTTCACAGCGATGGCAGCCTCGATGAGGGATCGCTTTGCGAACTCGTCGAATGGCAGATCGCGAGCGGCATTCACTTCCTCGTCGCCTGTGGCACCACGGCAGAAACGCCCACGCTGCTCCACGAGGAGTGGCTGCGCGTCATCGAGATCGTCATCTCGACTGCAGCAGGCCGGGTGCCGGTTCTGGCTGGTTGCACCCACAATGCAACGCTCGAAGCTGTGGCCCTTGCAAGGGAAGCCGCCTCTCTACCCGGGGTAAGCGGCCTGTTGACCGCGAATCCCTTCTACAACAGGCCCGGCCAGGAAGGGCAATACCGCCACTTCCGCGCGATCGCCGAGGCGGTGGATTGCCCTGTCGTGCTCTACAACATTCCCGGGCGCACCGGCACCAACCTTGAGCCGGCAACGGTCCTGCGGCTGGCCGAGGACGTGCCAAACATCCGAGCAGTCAAGGAATCGAGCGGTAACCTGCAGCAGATAGCGGAGTTGATCAACAGCGTGCCCCCTGGCTTTGCCGTGCTGGCCGGCGATGACCTGATGGGTCTTCCCGTGATCGCTCTTGGGGGCGCCGGACTCATTTCCGTCGCTTCGAACGAGATCCCTTCAGAAATGGCGCGCATGATGAAGGCCGCGATCGATGGAGATTGGGCTGCCGCCAGGACGCTCCATCGCAAATACTTCCGCCTGATCACGGCTAACTTCTGGGAGTCGAGTCCCGGGCCGGTCAAGAGCGTGCTGGCCATGATGGGCCGTCTCGAAGAAAACTATCGTCTGCCCATGGTGCCCGTGACCGCGGCAACCCGTCAGAAGCTCGCGGCCTTAGCCGGAGAGTTGGGATTGATTGAGCCATCGTGATGGTGGTTTGTTTTGGGTCGGGTTGTCTACGTCAGCATTCGCTTCGGGGCGCGAGATCACCGCAGATCTCTCCACTTCGCTACGCTTCGGTCGAGATGACAAATTCAGTTTGGGGGCGAGTTCTCCATTCCCGGGAAAGGCCTGTAGAACCGCAGATCTCTCCACTTCGCTACGCTTCGGTCGAGATGACAAATTCAGTTTGGGGGCGAGTTCTCCATTCCCGGGAAAGGCCTGTAGAACCGCAGATCTCTCCACTTCGCTACGCTTCGGTCGAGATGACAAATTCAGTTTGGGGGCGAGTTCTCCGTTCCCGGGAAAGGCCTGTAGAACCGCAGATCTCTCCACTTCGCTACGCTTCGGTCGAGATGACAAATTCAGTTTGGGGGCGAGTTCTCCGTTCCCGGGAAAGGCCTGTAGAACCGCAGATCTCTCCACTTCGCTACGCTTCGGTCGAGATGACAAATTCAGTTTGGGGGCGAGTTCTCCATTCCCGGGAAAGGCCTGTAGAACCGCAGATCTCTCCACTTCGCTACGCTTCGGTCGAGATGACAAATTCAGTTTGGGGGCGAGTTCTCCATTCCCGGGAAAGGCCTGTAGAACCGCAGATCTCTCCACTTCGCTACGCTTCGGTCGAGATGACAAATTCAGTTTGGGGGCGAGTTCTCCATTCCCGGGAAAGGCCTGTAGAACCGCAGATCTCTCCACTTCGCTACGCTTCGGTCGAGATGACAAATTCAGTTTGGGGGCGAGTTCTCCATTCCCGGGAAAGGCCTGTAGAACCGCAGATCTCTCCACTTCGCTACGCTTCGGTCGAGATGACAAGTTCAATTTGGGGGCGAGTTCTCCGTTCCCGGGAAAGGCCTGTAGAACTGCAGATCTCTCCACTTCGCTACGCTTCGGTCGAGATGACAAATTCAGTTTGGGGGCGAGTTCTCCATTCCCGGGAAAGGCCTGTAGAACTGCAGATCCCTCGGCTTCGCTCAGGATGACAAAGGGGAGAGCGGTGCTTTCATAAAGAGAAGTTGCCGCTTAACGGAGCTTTCATCTTCTTGGGTGGGTCCCCCTCACCTCTTACACAGTTTGAACCATGGGAAAGACGGGATGACGACAGAACTACAGGCAAAGATTGAACGCTATTTTGCAGCCGGAGCAGAGGCGATCGGCGACCAGGGCGCTATGGATGCGTTTCTCGAACTCCGTGCTGCCCTGAGCGGCGGAGAGATCCGCTCGGCGGAACCGGCCCCGGAAACAACCCTGGGATGGAAAGTGAACGCCTGGGTTAAGCAGGGCATCCTCCTCGGCTTCCGTCTCGGCACGCTGGCCCCTATGGGGGGCGGCGAATTCTCATTTGTGGACAAGAACACCTATCCGGCGCGGCGATTCGGCGTGGAGCAGGGTGTACGCGTCGTCCCCGGCGGTTCCAGCGTTCGCGAAGGCGCCTTCCTCGCTCGTGGCGTGGTTTGTATGCCTCCGATGTATGTGAATGCGGGCGCGTATGTGGACGAGGGCACCATGGTCGACTCGCACGCGCTGGTGGGTAGCTGCGCCCAGATCGGCAAGCGAGTGCATCTGAGTGCGGCGGCACAAATTGGCGGCGTACTCGAGCCGGTGAACGCCACGCCGGTCATCATCGAAGACGACGTGCTCATCGGCGGAAACACCGGCGTCTATGAGGGCACCGTGGTTCGACGACGAGCCGTATTGGCCGCTGGAACGATCCTCACCCGTGGAACCCCCGTGTATGACCTGGTGAATGGCCAGGTGCTGCGCGCCGACGCCAATCAGCCGCTCGTCATTCCTGAAGGAGCGGTCGTGGTTCCGGGATCCCGTGAGGTGAAACGCGGACCGGCGGCCGAGTGGGGTTTGAGCTTATACACACCGGTCATCGTAAAGTACCGTGACGACAAAACCGATCTCAGTTCTGCCCTTGAGGATCTGCTTCGCTGATTCGCCGCGCCCCCGCGTGATAGCATTTTAACTTGATGTCATTAAGCAAGTTACAAATCATCCCGCTGGGCGGGTTGGGCGAATTCGGAATGAATTGCCTGGCGATTCGCTGGGCAGACGACATTATCGTCATCGACGCCGGTCTCATGTTTCCCGAGACGGAGTTGTTGGGCGTCGACATTGTTGTTCCCGACATTACTTATCTCGTTGAAAACCGCCAGCACGTCCGCGCCATCATCCTCACCCATGGCCACGAAGACCACATCGGCGGCCTCCCATGGATTTTGAGTGAGCTCAACGTCCCGGTGTACGCCACCGAGTTCACCCTGGCCTATGTCGAAGGCAAGCTCGAAGAGCACAAGCTGCTCGATGACGCCGAGCTCATTGAAATTACGCCGCGGCAGAAGTTTCATCTGGGCGCTTTCACCATTGAGCCGATTCGCGTCACCCATAGCCTGGTGGATTGCGTCGCCCTGGCCATCGAGACACCGGTCGGCGTCATCGTGCATACCGGCGACTTCAAGATCGATCTCTCGCCACCCGATGGCAAGGCGTTCGATCTGCATGCGTTCGCCGAGTACGGCAAGCGCGGCGTTCTGGCGCTGCTGCAGGATTCGACCAACGTAGACCGCGCCGGGTACACGCCGAGCGAATGGGCGGTGAAGCCACGTCTCGACGAGATTTTTTCCCGCACCAAGCAGAAGCTGTTCTTTAGCTGCTTCTCCTCTTCGATCTATCGCATGCGCCTGGCTCTCGAACTCGCGCATACGCATGGCCGCAAAGTTGCCGTCATTGGGCGCTCGATGGTCGAGTCCTCAGAAATTGCGCAGGATCTCGGCTACCTGACGTTGCCGTCGGGGCTACTGATCAACCCGGGACAAATCCGGGACTATCAGCCATCGGATGTGATGGTGTTGATCAGCGGTACGCAGGGTGAGCCCATGTCCGCGCTCTCTCGCGCGGCGGTCGACAATCACAAGCACGCACGGGTAGAAAAGGGAGACACGGTCGTCCTGAGTTCCCGTGTGATTCCGGGTAACGAGAAGAGCATTTACCGTGTCATCGATCACCTTTGCCGCCGCGAAGCCAACGTGATCTGTGACGACGGCGAATCCGGATTGATCCATGTGAGTGGACACGGCAGCCAGGAAGAGATGAGGCTGATGATCAACCTGCTGCGGCCAAAGTTCTTTGTTCCGGTCCACGGCGATTATCGTCACCTGCAGAAGCACGTCCAGTTGGCGAATAGCGTCGGCGTAGTGAAACAGTCATTGCTGCTCGAAGACGGCGACGTTCTGGAACTGGACGCAAATAGCGCCACGAAGGCAGGCAAAGTCACGGTCGGCCGTATCTGTATCGATGCCGGTTCCACAACCGACGTGGTTGAAGATTTGGTGATTCGCGATCGCAAGCATCTGAGCGAAGACGGTTTCGTACTGGCGATCATCACCATCAACAAACGGACGGGCAAAGTGGAGCGCGCACCGGAAGTGGTGACCCGCGGTTTTGTAGCCGGAGAGGTTGAGCTCGGTCAGCAAGCGCGCGAAATCGTCGACCGCACGCTGGATTCATCGTCCGCTGAAGAGAAGGCGGACTACGGCGTGATGAAAGAGAAGATTCGCCTCGATCTCAAGCGCTACATCCAGAAGAGCACATCACGCCGGCCGATGATTATGCCGGTCATTCTGGAAATCTGATTTGCCCGGCGAGCGGACAGGTCTCGTCACGCTTGCCGAGCTTCATTCGGCGCGCGAGCGGCTTCGCGGTGTCACACTGCATACGCCGCTCGTTCGTTTCGAAGTCCCGGGTGAACCTAACTCTGGTGAACCTGGCTCTGGTCAACCTGGCTTCAGCGAAGCCGGCAATCTTTGGGTCAAGCCCGAAAGCCTTCAGCCTATAGGCAGCTTCAAGCTGCGTGGCGCCTTCAACAAAATCGTTCAGCTATCGGCGGCGGAGCGCGCCCGTGGCGTCATCACGTACTCGAGCGGCAACCATGCGCAGGGAGTCGCCTATGCCGCTCGCGTAATCGGGGCGAAGGCCGTGATTGTGATGCCGTCCAACGCTCCGCTGGTAAAGCTCAAAGCGACCAGGGCGCTGGGAGCCGAGATCGTGATTGTCGGTCCTGGCAGCTCCGAACGCAAAACAAAGGCACTTGAGTTGGCGGCGGAATTCGGCTACGTCGTGATCCCTCCGTTTGATGACCGCGACATCATTGCCGGGCAGGGAACCTGCGGGTTAGAGATTGTCGCCGACCGGCCGCAGGTCGACCTGGTGCTCGCTCCTGTGGGCGGCGGCGGTCTGCTTGCCGGCACCGCTGCGGCCATCAAGCTCAGCCTGCCGAACGTACGCATGGTCGGTGTGGAGCCGGAAGTTGTTTCCGACGCTGCCCAGAGCCTCAAATCAGGCCACCTGGTTTCCATCACCGCCGAACAGAGTGAGCTGACTTTGGCAGACGGACTGAGAACGCAGACGGTCGGCGTATTGAATTTCGCTCATATGCAGGCCTACGTGGATGACATCGTGACCGTGACCGAAGCCGAGATCCGTGAAGCGATGCGATGCACACTCTTCGCCACCCGACTCGTAGCTGAGCCAAGTGGTGCGGTGGCCCTGGCCGCAGCGCTCTTCCACCGAGCCCAATTGCCTCCGTCGAGAGAGACGGTTGCCGTCCTGAGTGGCGGCAACGTAGAGCCAGCCCTATTGCGAAGTTTGTTGGAAGGGGCCGAAACTGCGTCTTGAAGGCGTCTTGCCTTCGTCTTAAGGGGTACCGTGCCTGAATCCCGTGCTTAGACCCCGCACGGGTTCAGCCTGCACCCGCTCAAGGCGTATCCCCAAGGCGTATTCTGAGGAATAACTATGCGCGCCGCATCCTTCGCCCTTTCAGCCCTCCTGCTATGCGCTGTCCCTGCTATCGCGGCGGACAAACCTGCCGCTCCCAGAAACGGAGTGAAGGCGACTGTCTTTCGCAACACCAACCTCTACGTAGGCCCTGACCTCAGTTCCGCGCGCATTGCCGAAATCGCCCCGGGCAGGGAAATGGTTATTACCGAACGAAACGGACCATGGGTGCGGGTTTTCGCCAACACCGATGAAGAAATCTCCAAATCCCAGGACGCGCCCGTCTTCGGGCAGGAAGCAGCGGCCATCCCTGTTTCTGGCTGGATGCAAGCTCCTGGTGTTGTGAGCGCGGAGACCCCCAAGGGAGACGTTGTCCTGTTCGGCTTGGCGGCAAGCGAGGAGAAAGACGCGATGCTTCCGCATGCTCCCCAAAGCATCGCGCAAAATGCGCGCTTGCTGTACCAGCGCGTGGCTGATTTTTTTCCCCAGTCGCAGTTAGCTCCTGAGGCGGCCTGGCGCTCCGCCGATATTCGCTGGCAGCTACAAAAGGCCGATGTCTTCTCGCTGCCGTCGGCGCATGAGAAGGACAACTGGGTGCGCGAGCAGATCGACGACGAAGAGATGCGCAAGCTCAAGAAGAACTATCCCCATTCCAAATGGGCCGACCTGGCGGACTGGAACATACTGGATAACAAGGTTTGCGGGGATTGGCAGGGTTCCACCAGTTGCCCGCAGAAAGAAGCCGAACTGTATGAGAAGTACGCACAGGAGCACCCTGATTCCCCTCGGGCTGCAGAAGCGCTCTACAACGCTGTCTATCGCGAAGGCGCGCTGAACGACATCTACACTGCGGACGGAAACGAAAAGAAAGCCTCCGAAGCCAAAGGGAGAGCCATAGCTCTCGCAGGTACCATGACCAGCAAATATCCCCAATCGGACTATTCTGCCCGTGCCGCAGGTCTGGTATACCAGTTGCAGGAATCAATTCCTATTTATGGCGCCGATCGTCAATAGACTCGCCCACTGGAGCAGAACCAGCACAACTGTACTCGGCGGAAGGGCGCTTGACTGGATTTTTCATCAAGAAAAATCTTAACTTCCCCGATGCCGACCGGGTATAGCTATTAAATGATCGCCTCTAACGTTGTGTGCCCGCGGAGGGCCCTTGAACGACTACATCCTCTCAGTCTTACTGGGCATTGTTGAAGGACTTACTGAATTTCTCCCTGTCAGTTCCACGGCGCACCTGAGGATCGTAGAAGCATTGCTGCACGTCGATCTGGCCAGTCCCTATTGGAAGATGTACACCGTGGTGATCCAGTTGGGCGCCATCCTTGCGCTCGTCCTACTGTTCACCGGTCGTATTCTCGAGTTTTTCCGTACTTTTCCGCGAGGCGAAAACGGCGATCGCACGATCTACACGCACCCGCTTACCCTGACGATGGTTGCCTTTGTCTGCACGGCTGTTCCGTCGCTCGTGCTGACAAAAGTGATTGGCAAGCATCTGGAAAGCATTCGGTTGATGGCGTTTGCGCTGTTGATCGGAGGTATCGTGATGTGGGTGGTGGACGCGCTGAGCGTTCGTCGCGACCTCAAGACCAAAGATGTAGAGCAGATGTCGCTTATTCAGGCGGTCTGGATCGGTCTCTGTCAGGTGACTTCGGCCGTTTTCCCGGGCACATCACGGTCCATGTCAACGATTGCGGCGGGGCAGGCGGCAGGAATGACCCGTACCGCGGCGCTCGAGTTCAGCTTTCTCGTCTCCATCCCGGTCATGATCGCCGCTACCGGTTATGAATTTCTGAAAACGGTTCATCCCAAGCAGATCCCTGGTGAAGACACGATTGTGCCGCTGGTCATGAACACCCATGGCTGGATTGTGCTCGCGATTGGCTTTGTCGTTTCGTTCGTGGTGGCCCTGGGTGTGGTGGAATGGTTCCTGCTTTGGGTGCGCCGCCACGGCTTCGTTGTTTTTGCTATCTATCGCATCATCTTGGGTTCTGCATTGCTGATTTTTGGCGCTAAACTAGTGTAGTGCGTCACAAATACAATCGTGTATGTCGTGGGTGTGGCCGCGGACTCGGGTGCCCCATATCTCGCACGTACTTGTGCGAGATGTGGGAAAAGAGTCACTCTCTCCCCGAAACTCTCGACTCACTGCAAAGACTGGTCGGCTAAGGTCCATGAATTCCCCACATCTCGCAACAAGCGCGAGATATGGGGCACCCGAGTCCAGGGCAGGGTAAGATTCAGGACGCTTGATTACATCCCGGGGTAAACGTCCATCTGGGGGACGCACTACACTAGCCGGTTTGTGATCGAGCGGGCGGCCGCGCAGGGCCTAACGCTCGCCGCTCTCGCCGGACCACGGTCATCGCCAAGACGTCTTAAATTTTCTTTAATCTCCTCACGTATCGAGCGTTCAGAATTCCCGCCTACCTTGAGAGGCGATGGAATTCTTCGATTACGTGGGTTCTCTCCGTCCCCGTCCGCTCGGCGGGGGCGTTTTTTTCTCTTCTCAGTAAGCCTGAACCTGCTGCAAGGGCAGCCGAACCTGGAAGCATGTGTTGCCAGGTTTTGACTGAACGGTTACGTAACCGCGGTGCATCCGAACAATCCGGCTCACCACATCCAAACCAAGTCCCAGCCCGCTTCCTGGAGCCTTCGTCGTAAAGAACGGCTCGAAGATACGTGCCTGCAGTTCGGTTGGAATCCCCGGGCCATTGTCCCAGATCTCCACGAGCAACATATCGCCTGCATTGTGGGCCAACAGCTTGATCTCGCCCTTATCCTGCACGGCGTCCAACGCATTTTCAATCAAGGCGGTCCAAACCTGGTTGAGCTCGCGCCCATATGCGCTGACACAGGGTAAGTTTGGCTCGTAGTCGCGGATCACCACGACATTGCGCAGGCGGGAAGCCACCATGGCCAGCGTATTCTCCAGGCTCTGGGGGACGTCGACTTCCTGGATTGGCATCTGGTCCATGTACGAGTAATCCTTGATAGCGCGGATAAGGTCGAAAATACGCGCCGTGGAATCGAGCATGGCGTCGGCGATCCTCTCCGTACGCAGAGAAGACGCGAACTGCGAGAGCACCACCGAGATGGCTCCTGCGTCGAGGGAGACTGGACAGAGGGAGCCCGACAGTAGATCCAGTTGCCGCGGCACAACGCCAAACTCGGCCAACTCGGGCGCGATATGCCACGTCTCCGCGATATCGTGCTTCAGCAGCCAGTTCACGATGTCCTCTTCACGGCGGGTCTGCTCCGGCTCGGCTGGCTTGCCCAGCCGTTCGGCCTCAGCGCGCACAGCCTCTTCCCAGGCGAGAACTTTTCCCGTTCTTTCCTGGTCCAGGCAGAGGGCCCCGAGATTAAAGCGTTCGTGGCCGTATACGCGCAATTCTTCCAGCAAGCCGGCGGCAGACCGCTGCGCTGCCGATGCAGGGTTATTCAACTCATGGGCCAGGTTACCGGCCAGCTTGCCGAGAGCGTTCAGTTTCTCCGACTGTTGCTCCATGCGCGTGATTTCGCGCACGCGGTCGAGCAGAATGCCGACGACCCGCTCGGTAAGCGACGGAATGGATTTAAGCATTTCCGGGAAGAGCGTCCTGTCAAATTCCAGGCCCCAGGTGGCAGCGGATGTATAGCCCAGCCCACCGTAGGCCTTCATGCGAGAGAAGGGAAGCAGGCCGGTGATTGCCCCGGAGCGACCAATGAACAGCGCAGCAGGTCCTCCGTGCTCGCGGCGCACGTAGATCTCCCCCTGGAGCAGGATGGTCATCTTGTGGGCAGGATCGCCTTCGCGGAAGATGATCGCCCCTGTCTCGGCAAACACTTCAGTCCCATGGCTGGCCAGCCACTCGTACTCCGACTCTTCCAGGCCGTTGAGCTGGCTTACTTTTTTGAGCGCGGTCACGATTTCAGGAAGCCGCGCGGGATCATGCGGCGCGCGATAAGGCGCCGGCGCCGTAGGCAGAACTGGGGTGGGTGCTTGCGTCGTCATGGCGCCTCACGGTGTTCTCTCTTCTGATGTTAGCCGATACGTAAAAGTTGCGCCCCTGGTTCGTATGGTTTGGTTCATCCAGTTGGCGTGGCCTTCGGCGAGAACGGCAATCATGACGGGTAGAGCAAGGGGGGATGTCCGTTCCTGGGTCGCTTACTCGTCACCTTGCGGGTTGTCCTGCATTTCGCTGTTGCGCATCGGCTTGGAATCGACCAATTCCTTGATCTTGTCCATCGGCACAGGAGTTGGGCTAGTGAGTTTCTCCCCTCCATCTTTACCTAACAGAACCACGAGAAACTGAGAAGGATCGACCTTGAATCGGTGACGGGTCGCAGCCAGTTCATCTTCGCTCAGTCCGGCTGTGGGCACCCGCGAGTCGGGAATAGGCTGGTTATGCCCTTCGGGAAGGACCGGGACATAGAGCATGTTCCGGCTTTCCAGGTCTGCTGGGTTTGCCTTCAACTGGTTCAACTGCTCCACCGCCTTTGGATTATCCAGGCTGGGAGCAAACACCAACAGCGGCCGGTAGCAGTTACGCATGGCGCGCAGTGTGTTTGGTTGCGTGGGACATCCGCTGGCGGCCTCTTCTCTTCGCGCCTGCGCTGCCATCACCGCGAAGGAAGCGCCGCAAAACAACGCGAAAACTGAGAAGCGCACAGCCGCTGACCGGTCCATGCATGAGTAGACTCGACGAACCGCCGAATGGGTGCGTGGAAAAGCGTTGAGAGAGGAGTCTCGCCTCCAGCGGCTCGAGCCGGACTCATTGCAATGGAGTTACGTACGGGCTAATGCTCGCTGCGGCGAGGTAGCCTGTACCCTTCAAAGATGTGGGATACCTGGGTCCTCAACACCAGGTTTCTTGATGTTGAGGACCCAGCCCTAAGCGTGCCCTAAGCTCCGACCGGCTCCGCAATGCGGGGCGCGGCCCCTGGGCTGTCTACCGTGACCGTAACCGGGTCAAGGAACGGCATGGCAGCGCGCAATTTGGCGCCCACTTCCTCGATTGGATGTTCCGCTTCCTTGCTGCGCATGGCTTCAAAAGACTTGCGTCCTGTCTCATTCTCCTTGATCCAGTTGGCGGCGAAGGTGCCGTCCTGAATCTCCGTGAGAATCTTCTTCATTTCGGCGCGCGTTGCATCCGTGACGAGTCGTGGACCCGCGGTGTAGTCGCCGTATTCAGCCGTGTCGGAAATGGAGTAACGCATGTAAGCCAGGCCGCCACGATACATGAGGTCCACAATGAGCTTGAGCTCGTGCAGGCACTCAAAGTATGCGACCTCAGGTTGATACCCCGCGTCGACCAGGGTCTGGAAGCCGGCCTTTACCAAAGCGCTCGCGCCGCCACACAGCACTGCCTGCTCGCCGAACAAATCGGTTTCCGTCTCTTCGGTGAAGGTGGTTTCGATCACACCGGCGCGTGCACTGCCAATGCCCTTGGCATAAGACAGCGCCAAAGCATGAGCTTTGCCAGATGCATCCTGATGCACAGCGATCAGTGCGGGAACCCCACCGCCTTCTGTGAACACCTCACGAACGCGGTGACCGGGCGCCTTGGGCGCAACCATGCTGACGTCGATATCCTTGGAAGGCTTGATCGTGCCGTAGCGAATGTTGAAGCCGTGCGCGAACATCACCGTCTTGCCCTTACCCAGGTGAGGCGCGATTTCTTCGTTGTAGATCTTCGCCTGCGAAGTATCCGGGGCAAGAATCATGATGACATCTGCCCACTTGGCGGCATCGGCTACCGAAAGCACTTCCAGGCCGGCTGCCTGGGCTTTCTTGATGGACCGGCTGCTCGTCGGCAAGCCGATTCGTACATCGACGCCAGAGTCTTTGAGGTTCAGTGAGTGGGCATGACCCTGGGATCCATAGCCGATAATCGCTACCTTCTTGCCCTGAATCAGCGAGAGATCAGCATCCTGGTCGTGATAAGTCTTAGTCATTAAGCTTTCCTTTGTCAGTCGTAGTTACAGTTGTTGGTGCGGGAGACCGCTGTCGTTGTGAAAGTCGTCTAATTCTTCCGGTGAAGAATCTTCGGCGTCTGGGCCAGGCGCCGTTGTCCCGGCTGATTTGCTTACGGCGCCATTTCCGGTTTCCACGTCGCCCAATGCTTCGAGCACACGGTTGGTGTGGTGACCGCGCCGCATCACCATTCTGCCGGTGCGCGAAATCTCGAGCACGCGGTCTTCACTTTCATTTAATACCTGCAGCAAACCCTCGATCTTGCTCTCGCTGCCGGTGATTTCGATCATGAGCGATCCGGGCGCAAGATCGACCACGCGCGCCCGAAAAATATTAACCAACTCGAAGATATGCGACCGCGTTTTCGGTGTGGTCGCTACCTTGATCAAAGCAAGTTCACGGCTCACTGAAGAAAAGCGGCCCACGTCGTCCACCTGGACCACGTTCTCCAGTTTGTACAGCGAGGCCATGATCCGGTGTCCGGCAGCCGGAGGAGCATCGGCTACGAGTGTCATACGCGAAATGCCGGAACGCTCGGAGCCGCCGACCGTGACGGAAGTGATATTGATGTTTAAACGGCGGAATAGCGACGCCACGCGTGTGAGCACACCAGGCTTATCTTCCACGTAGGCGACGAATGTGTGCTGCATGTAAACCTTTCTTACTTCTGCTGTCCCGGCCGGTTGGGGTGCTACCCATCCAGGAAGTGAACCGATGCAAACGTCCGGAGCATTTTCGCAGCGGCTATTACCAGACCGCAGTCATTGCGAACATGCTTTAAACGTCCGATGCCGTTTCGATCAGCGGGTTGTGCGACGGCCGCCGAATCATCTCGTGCAGCGCTTTTCCGGGCGCAATCATCGGGTAGACCGTGTCTTCCTGTTCCACCATGAAGTTGATCAGAAATGGTCCTTTATGTGCGCGCGCAGCAGCCACGGTACTCATCACTTCTGCGCGCGTGGTGACCGCTGCGGCGCGAATGCCAAAGGCTTCGGCCAGTTTTACAAAGTCTGGCGAAAAGATCGGAGAGCACTCGTAATTCTTCTCGTAGAACGTCTCCTGCCATTGCCGGATCATGCCCAGATAACCGTTGTTAATGATCGCGATATTGATATCAAGCCCTTCCTGGACGATGGTCGCCAATTCAGGACAAGTCATCTGAAATCCACCGTCACCGGCAATGACCCAAACTTCCTTCTCCGGGCACGCGACTTTGGCGCCGATCGCGGCGGGCAGGGCAAAACCCATGGTGCCCAAGCCGCCTGAAGTAATGAGAGAACGCGGCGCGTCATGCTTGTAATACTGCGCCTCCCACATCTGGTGCTGACCGACATCGGTAGTGATTACGGCGTTCCCCGACGTAGCGCGCCATAGATCATTGATCACGTGCGCGGCATACAGGTGGCCGTTGTCAGGCAGATTCTTGATGTCGATGACCGCCGCATCGCCCTTCATGCGATCGATGGCGTGTAGCCATGCCGCCCCGTCACGGGGGTTGATGCAGGGCAACAACTGGTCCAGAACAACAGCCAGGTCGCCGATTAATGACACCTGCACAGGTACGTTTTTGTTGATCTCCGCCGGGTCAATGTCGATATGGATCTTCTTGGCCTTCTGTGCATAGGTCGAGAGCGAACCTGTCACGCGATCGTCAAAGCGCATCCCGCAGGCAATGAGCAAGTCGGCTTCTTGAATAGAGTTGTTCACCCACGATTCGCCATGCATGCCCATCATGCCCAGGTTCAGCTCATGCGAAGCAGGAAAGCTGCCCAGGCCAAGCAAGGTGCAGGCAACGGGAATCTGCGCCCGTTCCGCCAGTGCGCGCACCTGGTTCATCGCGCCCGATTGAATGATTCCGTGGCCGGCGAGAATCAGGGGCCGCTGAGAATTACGGATCAACTCGACCGCTTCGGCCAGACTAGGCTGCGAAACGTTGAGCATGGGGTGACTTCTGTGCTTCTGCGGAGCCGCCGCGGCAAAATCGAACTCCGCCGTAGCCTGTTGCGCGTCCTTGGTGATGTCAACGAGTACTGGTCCGGGACGGCCACTGCCGGCGACACGGAATGCATCGCGCAACACAGGCGCCACGTCTTCGGCACGCGTGACGAGATAGTTGTGTTTGGTTACCGGCAGCGTGATGCCGGTGATATCGACTTCCTGAAAAGCATCCGTGCCCAGCACTTTGCTGGCAACCTGGCCGGTGATGCAAACCACCGGAATGGAATCGAGCATCGCCGTGGCCATGCCCGTCACCATATTGGTGGCGCCAGGGCCGGAGGTGGCAATGGCCACGCCCACTCGGCCCGAGGCCCGTGCATAGCCGTCAGCCATATGGACCGCACTCTGCTCGTGCCTCACCAGGATGTGGCGAACAGGAAACTTGCGCAGCGCGTCGTAAGCCGGCAAAATAGCGCCGCCCGGGTAGCCGAATACCTCGCGTACCCCTTCTCCCTCAAGCGTAGCCCAGATGATCTCTGCGCCGGTGAGCATCGTCTTCCGATCGGTCATAGACGTGTCTGTAGGTGAGTCCTGCTTCGTCATAAAGCTCCTTGGCCTTGCCGCTTGCACCTTATTGCTTTGAGGCGGCAGCGCCGGCACGTGCCGCCGTATCGAGCGGGCGAGGTGCGTACCAGAGTTGCCGGTCGTGATGCTGTTCGAACTGCTCCAATGCTGCGCCGTGCTTCAGCGATAGCCCGATATCGTCCAGGCCCTCAAGCAGGCACTCGCGACGGAACGGGTCGATGGAGAAGGGAATCGATAGTCCGTGGTCGTCGTACAACCTCTCGTCTTCGAGCGAAACTGTCAGTTGATAGCGAGGAATCGAAGCCAGGCGCTCGGCCAACGTCTGCACCTGTTCTTCGGGCAGGGTGATGAGCAGCACACCGTTCTTGCCCGCGTTCGAATGAAAAATATCGGCGAACGATGATGCGATCACACAGCGGAAGCCATAGTCGGAAAGTGCCCACGCGGCATGTTCGCGGGAGGAACCGCAACCGAAGTTCTTTCCTGCAAGCAGAATCTCAGCATCCTTGTAATCAGGATGATTCAGCACAAAGTCCGGATCAGGAGAACCCGCATCCGGCCCTTCCTGCATGCGCCGCCAGTCGAAAAACAGGAATGGCCCGTACCCGGTGCGTTCAATGCGTTTCAGAAACTGCTTGGGTATGATCTGGTCCGTATCGACGTTCTCGCGATCGAGATGGGCGACCACCGCCTTGTGTTTGCGGAAAGGTTTCACGAGAGTACCTCCGCCGGTGCGGCCACTTCGACCGGCCTGAACTGCCACTTGCGTACATCGGTAAAGTGCCCGGAGACCGCCGCCGCCGCAGCCATCGCAGGACTGACCAGGTGCGTGCGGCCGCCGCGGCCCTGACGGCCCTCAAAGTTGCGATTACTGGTGGAGGCACAGCGCTCGCCCGGCGCGAGGATGTCCGGGTTCATGCCCAGGCACATGGAGCAGCCTGGCTCACGCCACTCAAATCCCGCGGCGAGAAATACCTGGTCAAGGCCCTCTTCTTCAGCCTGCTTCTTCACCTGCTGCGAACCAGGGACAACCATCGCGCGCACCTGAGGGTGAACGTGGTAACCGCTCGCTACCCTGGCCGCTGAGCGCAGATCCTCAATGCGGGAGTTTGTGCAGGAACCGATGAAGACGCGATCGATGGCCAGCTCTTCGATGGCCTTGCCTGGCTCAAGCGCCATGTATTCCAGTGCGCGTTCCCATGCACGGCGTTCCGAGGCGGAGTGGCTGGCTGCCGGATCGGGCACGCGATCGGTCACAGGGACAACCATCCCCGGGTTGGTCCCCCAGGTGACGAAGGGCGCCAGGTCTTCAGCGTGCAAAGTCAGTTCACGATCAAACGTCGCTCCAGGATCGGTAGCCAGAGACTGCCAGGCGGCAACGGCGCGATCCCATTCCGCACCCGTGGGGCTGAATCGTCGTCCCTTGAGGTATTTGTAGGTCGTCTCGTCAGGAGCAATCATGCCGGCTCGCGCACCCGACTCAATGCTCATGTTGCAAAGGCTCATACGGCCTTCCATCGAGAGGGCGCGAATTGCCGACCCGGCATATTCGATGACGCAACCGCTGGCGCCGTCGGTTCCGATGTGGCCGATGATGCCCAGAGCAATGTCTTTAGCCGTAACGGCCGGCCCCAACTTACCATCCACCGTAATGCGGAAGGTCTTAGGGAGAGACTGCGGCAGGCATTGGGTGGCCAGTACATGCTCCACTTCAGAAGTACCGATGCCGAATGCGAGCGCACCGAAGGCGCCATGGGTGCTGGTGTGGCTGTCGCCGCAAACGATCGTCATGCCGGGCTTGGTCAGCCCGAGTTCCGGGCCAATCACGTGGACAATTCCCTGTTCCGGTGACTGCACATCATAGAGCGGGATACCAAACTCAGCGCAATTGGCGCGCAGCGTATCCATCTGTTTGGCCGCGATGGCGTCCTCAATAATGAGCCGGTTGGTCGTCGTGGGCACATTATGATCAACGGTGGCCACCGCACGATCGGGCCGCCGTACGGTGCGCCCGGCGAGGCGAAGCCCTTCAAACGCCTGCGGGGATGTCACCTCATGCAACAGATGCAGGTCGATATAGAGAAGCGCCGGCTCCCCTTGCGGGGCCGCAACCAGATGCGACTGCCAGACTTTCTCAAATAACGTTTTTGGACCTTGTTTCGGACCTTGTTTTGGATCCTGTGCCATAGTTAATTTCCTTTAGAGCCAACAACCCCTGGGTAATCCACCTCGCGAACGAGGTACTAGACTGCGTGCAAAGCCTGCCGCTTATCGATGATCTCGTTGAGCGTCTGGTGAACCAGGCTGCCCATCTCCTGTGTCGTGACGCGCTTTCCTGGCTGCCCTTCGCGCACCAAATCCGCTGTCCGGTAACCCTGCTCCAGAACCTTGCCCACGGCTAACTCCACCGCAGAGGCATCCTGTTCCAGCTTGGCGGAGTGGCGCAGCAACATCGCTGCGGTAAGAATTGCGCCCAACGGGTTAGCAATCCCTTTTCCGGCGATATCGGGAGCCGACCCATGTACCGGCTCATAGAGATTGACGGCGCCGCCCAGGCTGGCCGAAGGCAGCATCCCGAGCGACCCGGTAATCACCGCGGCCTCATCGCTGAGAATGTCGCCGAACAGATTCTCGGTCAGCACTACGTCGAAGTTGCGCGGCGTATTCATCAGGTGCATGGCACAGGCATCTACATATTGATGATCGAGCGCCACTGCCGGATACTGTTTGGCCACTTCAGTCACCGTGGCCCGCCACAACTGAGACACCTCGAGCACATTGGCCTTATCGACCGAGGTAACCTTCTTGCGCCGCTGACCGGCTAATTGGAAGGCCACATGAGCTACCCGGATCACTTCATCCCGGGTATAACGCATGGTGTTCCACGCCGAGCCGCTTTCCCGGTCCCAGGCGCGTGGTTCTCCAAAGTACAGGCCACCCAGCAATTCGCGGACGAACAAAATATCTGCTCTCTCGGTCACTTCCGGGCGCAGAGGCGAATTTGCAGAAAGCGCAGGGTAAGCAATCGACGGACGCAAGTTGGCAAACCCGCCCAGCGCCTGGCGAAGCTGCAATAACCCGGCCTCGGGCCGGCGATCCGGAGGGAGCGCATTGAACTCATTGCCGCCCACGGCGCCCAACAATACGGCATCGCTTTCCTGCGCCGCTTCCAGAGTGGCCCGCGGTAACGGCGACCCGGCCTGGCGAATTGCGTGGCCGCCGATGAGCGCATCGGTGAACTGAAAATCGTAGCCGCCAAACTCCGCCACCGAACGCAGAACGCGCACCGCCTCGCTTGTAACTTCGGGGCCTATGCCATCACCGGCGCCAACCAACACTTTCAACTTCATCAATTGCAACCTCCTTGCGCCAGGCGCAAGCATTTATGCGCGGGGAGCGGAAACGAAGCCTTCGTCCAGCACAGTTTCAGCTACCACTGTTTCTGCCTGGCGCTGTTGCGCGGGGATCATCGAGATAAGGTCCTGGTCGAAAATGGCCTTTCTGTGATCTGCGAGTTCGTTAAAACGGTGGTAGACGGTATCGAGATCGGCAGCGTCCAGCGTGTAGCCCAGTTCCTTTAGGCGGTGTGCCAGGGCCCTACGTCCAGAGTGCTTACCCAGAACCATTCGGTTGGTGGGCACACCCACCGAAGCAGGCGTCATAATCTCGTAGGTCAACGGGTGCGCCAGCATCCCGTGCTGGTGGATACCCGCTTCGTGGGCAAAAGCATTGCTGCCTACCACGGCCTTGTTGGGCGCGGGAGCAAAACTGATCAGTCCGGACAGAAGTTGACTCGCCGGATAGAGCTGCTCCAGCACCAACCCATGGACCCAGGGGAACTTATCGCGGCGGACGAGCATAGCGGCGGCTAACTCTTCCAGGGCAGCATTGCCGGCTCGCTCGCCGATTCCATTGATAGTGCACTCGACCTGCCGTGCGCCGGCCTCCATGGCCGCCAGACTGTTGGCGACAGCCATGCCCAGATCGTCGTGGCAATGCGAAGAGAGCGTGATGCCGGCAACCTGCGGGACCCGTTCGCGCAGCATGCGGAACATCGCGCCATATTCGCTGGGGATGCAATAGCCAACCGTGTCAGGCAGATTGATCACCGTTGCACCCGCATCGATCGCCACTGCAACCATGCGGCAAAGAAAATCGGGGTCTGAGCGGGTGGCATCTTCCGGCGAGAACTCCACGTCGTCTACATGGGACCGGGCCAGCCGAACGCAGGCGTCGGTCTGCTCCAGCGCTTTTTCGCGGCTGATCTTTAACTTGTGCTCCAGGTGAATATCCGAGCTGGCGAGGAATACGTGGATGCGCGAACGGTTCGCGCCTTCCAGCGACCGCGCGGCCGCCTCAATATCGTCCGTCCGGGCCCGGGCCAGGGAAGCGACGCGCGCACCACGGATCTCACGGCTGATGGTACGGATGGCTTCGAAGTCGCCAGGCGAAGCAATGGCAAAACCTGCTTCCAGAATATCGACACCCAGCGCCTCGAGTGCGTGGGCCATGCGCAGCTTTTCGGGGATAGTCATGCTGCAGCCGGGGGACTGTTCCCCATCACGCAAGGTCGTGTCGAAGAAGTGAACACGATCCTGGCCGGTCGATTCTTGCTTGGGAGTAACTGTACTCATGAATGCGCCCCCCGCATTTGTCCCTGGCCTTAATCTTCTGTGATCTTGCGGCATAGATCAAATTTATTATTCTTCTATGAATCATAAGTTATGCTTATGATGTGGCAGTTTGCCAAAAGCAAGGGTGAATGAACTTATGGATATCCACCAACTCGAAACCTTTCTGGCTGTTGTGGAAGAGAAGGGCTTTTCCCGCGCAGCCAAGCGTCTCCGCCGGACCCAGCCGGCGGTGAGCCAGGTGATCCGCAAGCTGGAGGGGGATTTGGGTGAAGTTCTCTTCGAGCGCAGTGCGCGGGATGGAACTTTGACTGCCGCGGGCGAAGTATTGAGCGACTATGCCCGCAGAATGTTGAAGTTGCGGTTGGAAGCATCGAGCGCCATGGAGGAGCTAAAGACCTTGGGTCGCGGGCGGCTCCTGATCGCGGCCAATGAGTTCACCTGTCTCTACCTGCTGCCTTTTCTGGACAGGTTTCGCCGATTGTCTCCGCAGATCAGCGTCAGCATCCAGCGGGCGCTGGCCAGTAAGATTCCGGAGGACCTGCTCCAGCGGACGGCGGAGATCGGGGTTTTGTCGTTCCTGCCGGAGGGCGATCACTTCAAATCTTTCGTGGTGTATACCGATGCTTTGGCACTTGTCGTGAACCCCGAGCACCCTCTGGCAAAAGAAAAGGGGATAACGATCAGAGACCTGGGAGCGGAAACTTTTGTCGCCCACAACGTACCCTCGCCACTGCGCCGGCGAGTGGTTGCTGCCTTCGAAAAGCACAAAACGCCGCTGAATATGAATGTCGAGCTGCCGAGCCTAGAGGCTGTGAAGCGTTTCGTCGCCATGGGCAACGGAGTGGCTCTGGTTCCCGGCCTGTCGGTTGAGCGCGAATTGACGCACGGGGAACTGGTCAAGGTGCCGGTCGAAGCACTCAGTTTTGAACGTCACCTCAGACTCCTGCACCGTAAGGACGCGACCCTGTCGCATGCCGCGGTTGCATTTTTGAAGGTAATACGCGCCGTTTCGGTGGAGCGCGGTTTGCCGTACGAGTTTCGTGTCGAGCGAGCCGGCTAGCGCGCTTGCAAAGCTCCGCGCCCTCAAGGCGGGTTCGCATGCCTGTCGCTTTCACACCTCTCGCAAGCCGCGGCAGATGACGCAGGGGAAGTGAAAAAGATAGCCGCAGTCGCCGTAGTCGCCTCGATTGCTGCGCGCAGGTACAATTGCCAAAGCGGGTCACTACCATAGACTCCACAAGGAAAATCGACGAGCCCGAGAGGCGGGAAAGCCTGCTCGCGGGAGCGCAGGCGAGAGGTTCAGGAACGAATGAAGAAAACGCTGTTGTTATTTCTGCTTCTGCCCTTTATGGCAGTAGCGAGTCATGCCCAGGAAAGTCGTCAGGATATCAGCGTGAGCGTGACCGGCCTTTTCCCGCCATTCATCTCCGACAATGCGGTGCAGCAGACCGGAACCTATGGACTCGGTGGACTTGTGAGCTATCGTTTCATGCTCACGCCGAGGAGCGGACTCGAAGTCAACTATCAATACGCTCAGAATTCGCAGAAGTACCACACCAGCTTCAACGATATTCGCGTGCACGACCGGTTGCAGGAGTTTTCCGCAGCCTACGTGTTGAACCAGACATTCAAGAACTGGAATCCGTTTCTTGAAGCTGGTCCAGCGGCTTTCATCTTTACTCCACTCGATGACGCCAGCACCACGGTGCTCGACTCGAAGGGACAGACCATTCTCGGAGGCGTGTATGGCGTCGGCGTCGCGTACGAGCTAAGTCCCAGCTTCGACATCCGCGCAGAGTATCGCGGCCAGCTTTTGAAGACGCCGGACTTTGGGCTCGAGTCAGAGAAAGTCAACCGGTTTTACAATGTTTCCAATCCGGTCATCGGTATCGCCTACCACTTTTAAGACCCTTTCCTTTCTCCCTGCGATAACCGGCGCGGCTTTCCTCAATGAAAGCCGCGCTTCTGCTTGCGTTTGCCTTAGCATTTTCGCGATTGGTGTAGACCGGCCTCGCCGCAGCGAGCTAAGCAACCGGCCTTTAGGTGTTTTTCTCTCAAAGAAAACTACGCCTCGCCGCTCTCACCAGACCACAGTAATTGCGAAAATGCTTAGCGGATAAGGCAGGTATTGCGCGCCAAGAGCTTGATTGCTCTGTGACCGAGCATGACGTAGCGATCGCAAATCTCGAAGGATCAGCACATGTCGCGGACCGCCCCTCGCCTGCATCTCTCATCACGGTTGCGAACGATAGAGAAACGCAGCTTTGATATCGCCTGGCAGGTTCATTGCGCTACCGGCCACCGCACAACACGGCCTCGCCGCAGCGAGCAGCCTCGCCGCAGCGAGCAGCCTCGCCGCTTTTCTCCTCCTTGATGGTGAGAAATGCAGGCTAAACATTTCGCCCGGGGGGAAATCAAAAGATAGTAGCTGGACATCCCCAGGAAGTAAGTGACTTAGGGCTCCAACGGTTACTGCCAGCAGTTACTTTACGGGGATAGAAAACGCTCGAAAACTCTACATAAGACGTAGGTAACCTGTGATTGGCTACTTCGGGATATAGTTCTGCGCTTATCACTTACTGGAAGACTTATCTCAGGGTAGGATGAAGCCAGTCCTTGCCGCCCACCCCCAGGCGATTGCCTATTCTCTGAATTTTGAAGGCTGCTCTTACCGTTGGGACTCGAACTATCTTCATCACTTTGTTTTCGCAAGGGTGCAGAGATTCTGATGCTTACTAGTTCCACCACGACGCAGCACGATGAGACGGAGCGGCTCAAGTCTCTTCTTCAGTACGATATTCTCGACACGCTGCCCGATCCAGCGTTCGATGAAATCGCTCGCATGGCGGGTTCCATCTGCAATGCGCCCTACGCGTTCATCGGGTTTCTTGACTGGTCTCGCATCTGGTTCAAGTCGACTGTAGGATTTACTGCTCGCCAGAGTCGCCGGACCGGCTCTCCCTGTCAGTTTCTGCTGCTCGAAGGTAAACCGTTGCTGGTGAGCGATGCCCTGGCGGACCATCGCTTCGCCCCCGCAGGCATCTTCCTCGACCGCGGTGTTGTTTGCCGCTCGTATGCGGCCGCTCCGTTATTTTCTCCTGCCGGAACCATCCTCGGATCGCTCGCGGTTTGCTCCTCGGAGCCGCATGCCTTCAGCCGAAACCACCTCGAAAGCCTGCAGATTCTCGCCCGGCAAATCGTGACTCGTCTTGAACTGTATGCCACCGGCCATGTGCACGAGAACGTTGTCCGCTCGCGCCAGCGATCGGAGCAGGCGCTTACAGTCGAACGGAACTTTGTCGCTGCCGTGCTCAACACCATCAGTGCCCTGGTGCTGGTGTTTGATACGGCCGGCCGCATTGTGCGCTTCAATCGCGCATGTGAAGCTACCTCTGGATATACCTTCGCCGACCTCGCTGGACGATCTTTTCCGGAAGAGCTGTTTCCTCCATCGGAACGCGAAACCGCGATTCGCATTTTCGAACAGGTGCGCGCCGGCAATGCGAACCAATCCTATGAGATCGACTGGAGCTCCAAGTCAGGAAGGATGCGGCATATCGCGTGGACCGCGACTTCACTGACGAATACGCAGAACGAAGTCAGTTTCGTGATCATGACCGGCGTCGACGTGACCGAGCAACGTCAGGCAGAAGCCTCTCTGCGCAGCAGCGAGGAACGCTACCGGCAACTCGTGGAAAGCAGCCTGGGCTTCATTTGCACGCACAACCTCGAGGGTGTGCTTCTCTCAATCAATTCGCACGCATGCGAAATTCTTGGCTATCAACCCGAGGAACTTGTCGGTACTCTGCTAAGCAATTACGTCGACCCGGGCCACCTTGCCGAGTATGAGGCTTACTTTGCCACGCTCAAACAGGAACCGGATCAGGACCACCAGGGCCGTTTTTACCTGCGTGGCAAGGCAGGTCAGCTTTGCATCATTGCTTATCGCAACAAGCTCCTGCAGTTTCCTGGTGTCGAGCCCTTCGTGCTCAGCCATGGCATCGATATTACGGAGCAAACGCAAGCCGAGGAAGAGCTCAACGTGCTGACCCGGCAGCACCAATCGATTCTCGATTCGGTCGGTGACGGCATCTGGGGCATAGATCTTGAAGGCCGCTGCACCTTTGTCAATCGCAGTGGAGCCGGCATGCTCGGTTATGAGCCGCATGAGCTGCTAGGCCAGAATATGCACGCTCTCCTGCACTATGCGCGCGCTGACGGCACGCCTTATCCCGCGGAACAGTGCCCCATCTCGGGAAGCCTCAAACGCGACACGCCCTTGCATGTGGATGACGATGTCTTCTGGTGCAAAGACGGAAAGTCCTTGCCGGTCGAATACGTTGCCTGTCCTCTGCTCGAGAATGGCCGCGTGGATGGTATTGTCGTCGCCTTCACCGATGTGACAGAGCGGCGCCGCCTCGATCAAATGAAGGACGAATTCATCTCCACCGTGAGCCACGAGCTGCGCACGCCGCTCACCTCCCTGCGCGCGGCTCTGGGCCTGGTCGCTGGGGGCGCCCTGGAGAGCCGGCCAGAAAAGATTCCGCAGATGCTGGATCTTGCGCTGAGTAACTGCGATCGGCTGGTGCGGCTGGTCAACGATATCGTCGACTTCGAACGCATTGGCAGCGGGAACTTGCCCTTGCATTACAGCGAATGGAATTCCATTGAGCTGTTACGCCGCGCCATGGATCTGGAACGAGGCGACGCTACGCGCGCCGGTCTTACCTTCCGCATCGATGCACAGCCGGTCGATGTGTGGGTGGATGGTGATCGCATCCTGCAGGTGCTGGGAAATCTGATCCGCAATGCGATCAAGTTTTCCGAGAAGGGTGGAGAGATTCGTCTCGCTGCCCGTGCCACCGGCGAGAAAGAAGTCACGTTTGAGGTACAGGATCAGGGAGCCGGCATTCCGACGGAAAAGCTGGATATGATTTTCGAACGCTTCCAGCAAGCAGACGCTTCCGATTCGCGCTTGCGCGGCGGCACTGGCCTTGGTCTTGCCCTATGCCGCGGCCTCATCAACCAGCACGGCGGCCACATCTGGGCAAAGAGCAATCCAGGCAGCGGCAGCACCTTCTACTTCACCGTAGAGCCATTCCTAGCCAAGGCTGACGACGGCCTCGATCCCGCGGTATAGCTCGCTGCGGCGAGGTAGCTCGCTGCGGCGAGGCTGCTCGCTGCGGTAAGGCTGCCCTGCCCGTACCCTTCAAGAAGCAAGTCTTTCCGTAGTCTGTCAGAGCAGAACCAGCACAACTGTACCCAGCGGCAAGGACGCTCGACTGGATTTTTCATCAAGAAAAATCCAACCTCCCCGATGTTGACCGGGTACACCTATGCTGGTTCTGCCGCTAAAAGCGGTTTCGCGATCGCATTGAGCCACCGGCAAAATCTGGAGTGTTGGGGCCTTGTTCCGGCCCCAGCCTTACTCTTCGGTCTCGCGCAGCTGCGCGATCACGGAAAAGTCCTCAAGTGTCGTCGTATCGCCCTTGATCTCTCCGTTGGTGGCAAGCTCGCGTAGCAGTCTGCGCATGATCTTGCCGCTGCGCGTCTTGGGTAACGCCTGCGTAAAGCGAATGTCATCCGGCCGCGCCAACGAACCAATCTCTTTCGCCACCCATGCCCGAAGTTCTTCTTTCAGTTCTGGAGATGGATGATGACTGCTCTCCAGAGAAACGAACGCAGCGAGCGCCTGCCCCTTCAGCTCGTGAGGACGCCCCACGACGGCAGCTTCAGCCACTTTAGGATGGGCCACCAGGGCAGATTCCACTTCCATGGTGCCCAGCCGGTGCCCGCTCACGTTGATGACGTCATCGACGCGCCCCATGAGCCAGTAATCGCCATCCTGGTCGACGCGTGCTCCGTCGCCGGTGAAGTAGTTGCCCGGCACCTCTGACCAGTACGCCTTGGCATAGCGATCGGGATCGTTGAAGATCGTGCGTGCCATGGAAGGCCACGGTTTGCGGACGACAAGCAACCCGCCGCTGCCTGCCGGCACGACTTCGCCCTCGCGGTTCACGACGGCTGGCTCGATGCCCAGAAAGGGCCGAGTGGCTGAACCAGGTTTTGTGGGGACCGCACCCGGAAGCGGCGCCAGCATAATAGCCCCAGTTTCTGTCTGCCACCACGTGTCGACAATGGGGCAGCGCCCCTTGCCGATGGTGTCGCGATACCACATCCATGCCTCGGGGTTGATCGGCTCGCCCACCGTACCCAGCAGCCGCAAGCTTTCGAGCGAATGCCGAAGAGGGAACTGGTCGCCCCACTTAATGCATGCGCGGATCGCCGTGGGCGCGGTATAGAACACCGTGACCTTGTGGTCATCCACGATCTTCCAAAGCCGATCTGCCTCGGGGAAATTGGGAGCGCCCTCATACATCACGGTCGTGACGCCGTTCTGCAGGATTCCGTAGATCACGTAAGAATGCCCGGTGACCCAGCCGATGTCGGCTGTGCACCAGTAAACGTCGTCGGGCTTGAGATCGAAAATCAGCTTGCTCGTGAGATAGGTCTGTACCGAGTAGCCGCCGGTGGTGTGTACCAGTCCTTTGGGCTTACCTGTTGTCCCCGAGGTATAGAGAATATAGAGCGGGTCTTCGGAATCAAGGGGCTCCGCCGGGCATTCGGCCGCGGCCTTATCCCATAGATCGTGCCACCATTGATCGCGCCCCGCTTTCATCTCGATGGCCGAGCCGGTGCGCCGGTACACCACGACATTCTTCACCGTGGGGCAATGGACGAGTGCCTCGTCAACGATCGGCTTCAGGCGGACTTCCTGCCCGCGGCGATACGATCCGTCTTGCGTGATGACCGCGACACACGATGCGTCGTTGATTCGGTCGACCAGGGCGTTCGCCGCGAAGCCGCCAAAAATGACAGAATGAACAGCCCCGATACGGGCGCAGGCGAGCAGGGCGATCGCCAGTTCCGGTGTCATGCCCATGTAAATGGCCACCCGGTCCCCTTTGCGAATGCCCAGCCCTTTGAGCACGTTGGCAAACTTTTGCACGTCGCGAAGCAATTCCGCGTACGTGAGCTTGCGAATCTCGCCGGGTTCGCCTTCCCACAAAATGGCGACCTTGTCTTTTTTCTCGCTCAGAGCGTGGCGATCGACGCAGTTGTAGCAGAGATTGATCTTGCCGCCCACAAACCAATTGGCCACCGGGGGCTGCCAATCGAGAACCCGGGTCCAGGGCGTGAACCAGTGCAGCTCGCGTGCGATGCCATCCCAGAAACCTTCCGGGTCTTTAATCGAGCGCCGATACAGCTCTTCATACTCCTCAAGACTCTTTACATGAGCCTTTGCGGCAAATTCAGCCGGCGGCCCAAAAACCCTGTGCTCGCGCAAGCTGGAAGTTAAATTTGGATCTATCTGCGAATTCGTTCCGGACGCCATGATTCCCGCACCATCTGTAACCGTAATAGTTGCAACGTGACTATCGCAGGCCAGAAGCCCGCGACGTTCTATCTCAAACATTCTACTCAGCACTGCACGCTTTTGCTTGTCTGATCGCGTTCCAGGAAAGAAACGGCAATCTTCCTTAGACTTCTGCGGCGGACGGGGACAAGCGCAAGGCGAACTTGATTGACCCTACGAAAGCCAACAGAAGGCATTGAATGGGCACCTGCCGTTGCTTCAGAGTGAAAGAAGGGAAAAGAGCACGACCGCCCTATTCTCCCTTGTATCGCTGCTGGTGCCACTCCCAGGCGCTGCGCAAAATATCATCCAGTTGCGCATACTTAGGCTTCCATCCAAGCTCGACTCCAATTTTCTCTGAGCTTGCGATCAAAACGCCCGGATCCCCCGGTCTTCGAGGCAAGTCCTCCACGGGAATCGCGTGCCCGGTCACCCTGCGTGCCGACTCCACCACTTCGCGTACAGAAAAACCAAGTCCGTTGCCCAGGTTGTAGATCATCCGCTCGCGTTCGTTGAGTGCCTCAAAGGCGAGGAAATGCGCCTCTGCCAGATCGGCCACGTGAATGTAGTCCCGCACGCACGTTCCATCCGCCGTCGGATAGTCCTGACCGAAAATCTTGATGTCTTTTCTCCGTCCCAACGCCACGTCAAGGATCAAAGGAATCAAATGTGATTCCGGTTCATGCGCCTCGCCGCGCCCAGGGATTGCCCCCGCCACGTTGAAATACCGCAGGCTCGCATACCGCAGTCCATGCACGCGGTGCATCCAGGCAAGCATCTGCTCCACCAGGAGCTTTGATTCTCCATAAGCATTGGTTGGGGCAAGCGCCGCGTCTTCCCTGATCGGTGTGCTGACCGGTTCCCCGTAAACCGCCGCAGTGGAAGAAAAGACGAACTTGTTAATCTTTTTTTTAAGCATGGCTTCAAACAAGCCCAGGGTTGCCGCGGTATTGTTGCGGAAGTAAATCTCAGGGTGCTTCATGCTTTCCCCGGCTTCAATGAGCGCGGCAAAGTGCATCACACCAGCGAAGGTATCGCCCTCAAATATTTCTTCAAGCTGTTTGCTGTCAGCAACATCGCCTTCAATAAACGTGGCGCCCGCGGGTACCATGGAACGCTTGCCGTGGCACAAATTGTCGTATACGACAACCGAGTGTCCGCGCTCCAGCAAGAGGCGGGTCACGGTCCCTCCGATGTAGCCTGCTCCACCTGTCACTAAAATCTTCACGAGTCCACGAGCCCTTCTTGTAGTCTGTAGGAGAGCCTAGTGTAGTTTCCCCGCAGGTGTAAACCAAGCGGGGGTGCTTGATGTGGTTTTTCAACAGAGCTACAGTTGGCCGTCCACAATTGGCCGTCCTGGTCTGACAGATCAGGTTGAACTGTTTTAAGGGCCGCCACGCGTGCAACGAATCGTCCGTTGCCATCACTCATCTGGTTGCGGGAAGTGCCGCGCAGGCACGCACGGCGGCGCCCCCCGCAAGGGCTTTGAAAAAGCTCTGGTCTTCTCCCGAGCTGAGATTCAAAAATCTATGGCCCACACTATGTCACATCGATACACTTCGGTTTCGCACGGCTCCACCTTTGGGTTACTGCATCCCATTGGAATCTCGTCTATCGTTTGCTTATCGGCAAGTACTTTCGTACCGAGAGATCGGTGTAGTGCTGATGTCGATACGTAGCTCCAGGTTTCTCGGCAAGAGTTCGGGAGAGTCAAGCAGCTGTCTCGGACACGCGTCTGTTTAAAGGTACGAGTTTTTTCGCTGTTTCGTGGTAACCCTGGCGGCTCGCACGTCACCTTAAGACTAGAGAGAATTAGGGATTTCAATTATGCCGAACGAACCACTTCCGATCCGCGCTAATTTTGGGCTTCTGCCAGAACCAGAGGGCCGTTGGGGCTCCTTTGGAGTCAGTATGGTCACCAACCTCACCATCATGGTGCTGGTGGTGTTGTTGACCGCTGCTGTCCATAAGGTGCAGAAGCAGAAGTATATCGAGACCATGGTCTTCACCAAGACTGAAGTACCGCCACCGCCCAAGGTGGTGATACCTAAAGTGAAGGTGTTCGCTCCACCCCAACCGGAAGTAGTCAAACTGGAACCGCCGAAGATCGTGATGCCGAAGATCCAGCCGCCACCTGAAATTCCCAAGCCGGTGAAGCTGGATACGCCCGAGCAGCCCAAGCTTCCGCCGGCGCCTCCGAAGGCGGTTGCGCCTCCGCCGGCGCCCAAGGTGGGTCTCTTCGATAGCGCGAAGCCGACCGAGGTGGCCAACAACAAAACTGCGCCTTCAGCCCACACCGGCGGTTTCGGTGACCCGGTTGGCGCCAAGACAAATCCTGATTCCAGCAAGTCGCAACTGGTGGCAGTGGGTGCATTCGCCAATGCCCCCGGTGCAGCGACGGGAGCTGGCGCAGCACGCAAGGCTGCAGTCGGCGGTACCGCTTTCGGTGCAGGTGTGGCCAACGGCGTTCCCGGCGGCCGCGACCTGGGCAAGGTGGCTTCGGCCGGTTTCGCCAATGGCGTGGTCGGCGGCACGGGCAAGCCAGGAGGCACCGGTACGGTGTCCAGCGCAGGCTTCTCCAACGTTGGCAGCGCACCGACTCAGGTTGCCCTCAAGACAAACGAACCAGCCTTCATTCCTCCAGTGGTTATTTCTGAACCGCACCCGGAATACACCGCGGAAGCGGCACAACTCAAGATTCAGGGCGAGGTAACTTTACAGGTGCGCTTTCTGGCTAGTGGTCAGGTCGAGGTATTGCAAGTAGTGAACGGTCTGGGGCATGGTCTGGATGAGCAGGCAAAGCACGTCGCCGAGCAAATCCGGTTCAAGCCTGCCATAAAAGACGGGCATCCGGTCGATCACACGACTTTGATTCACGTGACCTTCCAGCTCGCATAGCTGGTGGCTACCCCAGGTTCTTCGAGCTTTAGTTACACAGATTTTGTTTTCACTTCAGATATCGTTCATTGTGTTTTAGGAGCCAGGAAATGACCCTGCGTCGAATTTGGATTACCAGTCTGCTGCTGACGCTGACCGCATCTGCAGCACAGGCCGCCAAAGCCAAGTACCAGCCACAACAACCTCTGTCACCGGAACAAAGCGCCCTGGTGTCGAAAGCGATTGCGGCCGAAAAGGTCACCATCAAGGAGATTCAGAAGCACTCTCCGCTGGTCCAGACCTATATCCAAAATATGAGGCCGGATCAGGTTCTGTATGCCGTGCCGGAATCGGACCAATATCTTCTGGGCCGCGTCGACTTCGGCAAGTCGATCTCGGACACGGCGTATGCGGGCACCGGCGGCTCGAACCACGGCCTGTTCAAGGGATCGTTGAAGTACGTCAGCGGGCTGACCAAAGCGTTCAAGCTGCAGTACATCTCCGCCGGCTTTATGGAGATGATGTTCCTGGACCCCGTCGCGTTTGACAAGGAGCACTACGACTTCAGCTACGTCCGCCGCGACTTCCTCGGTTCGGTGCGCACGCTGGTGTTTGACGTTCATCCCAAGCCGAGTACCGGCAGTGGCCGCTTCACTGGCCGCATCTGGGTAGAAGACCAGAACGGTAATATCGTTCGCTTCAACGGCACCTACACCGGCAGCAACCAGGACGACGACACCTCCAGCTACTTTCACTTCGACAGCTGGCGCGAGAATCTTCAGCCTGGCCTCTGGCTCCCGGTCGGGGTCTATGTCGAAGAGACGCAGAAGAACTCTGAGCACCCGGTCTCCTTCAAGGCCCAGACCCATATCTGGGGCTACAGCCTGAAGCTGCCCACACACGAGTCTGACAACGAATCCGTCAAGATTGACGATGTGCAGGATCAGAGCGACCAGAGCCAGGACCTCAGCCCGTTGCAGGCACAGCGTCAGTGGATCTCACAAGCAGAGGAGAACGTCCTCGACCGTCTGGTACAGGCCGGCTTGCTTGCGGCTCCCAGCGACTTTGACAAGATCCTCGAGCAGGTTGCCAACAACATCATCATCGGCAACAACATTCAGGTGACGGATGACATTCGTTGCCGCGTGCTGCTCACCGCTCCGATGGAGTCGCTGGCCGTCGGCAACACCATCATCCTCAGCAAGGGCCTGATCGACGTGCTGCCGACAGAAGCCGATCTGGGCGCGGTTCTGGCGTTCCAGTTGGCTCACATCGTCCTGGGCCACCACATCGACACGCGGTATGCGTTTAACGATCGTCTTCTGTTCCCTGATGAAGCGACCTTCGAGCGCATCCACATGTCGCACTCGGATCCCGACAACGAATTGGCTGCCAAGAAGGCTGTCGATTTGCTGAACCACTCTGTCTATGCGAGCCAACTCGCTCAGCCTGGTCTGTTCTTGGCCCAGTTGAACGAACGCTCCAAACAACTGGCTGCTCTCAACACACCAAGAATCGGCGATTCGTTGCTGCGTCCGACCGGCGAACCCTGGTTGAATGCACTGATCCCCAAAGCACCGAAGCTCGATATAAACAAGCTCGATCAGATTGCCGCGCTTCCTCTGGGCAGCAACTTGAAGATCGATCCCTGGGACGACAAGGTCATCCGCTTGAACGCAAAGATTCCGCCGATCATGAACGCGCGGGATAAGATGCCGTTCGAAGTGACCCCCGTCTTCTTCCGCCTGAACCGTTACGCGCCACCCGTGGCGGCTGCACCGGCGGCAGCTACCGGAGCGGCTCAGTCCACCGCACCGGCTGTCGACACGCAGCCGAGCGCAGGACCGGCGCAGGCTTCGGCAGCTCAACCGGGCCCGCAGTAAACCTCTGGCAGTACGTTACTAACGGATGTCCTTCACGCAAAACGATGCAGTGGCGGGGTAGACTTGATCTACCCCGTTTCTGCGTTCAGGGGAATTAGAGCATTTTCACTTCTTCTCTGCACGCGAGAACGTGGCGAAGTGCGGCTTTTTTTGATGAAAGCTGCGTCAGGTACGGTCGCCCTGTGTGCACCGGAAGTGAAAACGCTGTATCCGCGTGGTGTGCATGCTCAAACGGCATCTTCTGGCAAGCCTGCTTTTTCTTTCCATTCAGACCCTTCTTCACGCGCAAGTCGTTCCTGCCTTCCATGGTGGGGCCCACCTGGTGGGCGGAGGCTTTGTTTCGGTGTACAGCCCCGATTACGGCGCGAACCATCTGCTGGGCGCAGGCGCCCTGCTGGACTTTAACCTGCACGGCCATTGGGGTGTTGAAGGAGAAGCCCGCTTCCTCCGATTCAATCAGACGTACGACGTACACGAAGACACCTACGAAATTGGGCCGCGCTATCGCTGGCGCTATCACCGGTTTGAACCGTACGGCAAGTTCATGATCGGCAACGGCCAATTTAATTTTCCGTTCAGTTACGGCCACGGTGGCTACCTGATCTATGCACCGGGAGGCGGGCTCGACATTCATTACGGTCGCTTCACCATCCGGGCAGTCGATTACGAGTATCAGATCTGGCACAATTTTCAGAGCGGCACTCTGAATCCGAACGGTTTCAGTTCAGGCATTGCCTACCGCATCTTTTAGTCCTGTTGCCTTGGCGCCCGAAGGGCCGGTCTTTGTAATTCCGGGCATCGATGCGCTGATGGACTGATGGACTGGCTCGAACCATCGTCAACGTGGCCGGTAACGGCCTTGCCTCCGCTGTGACCGCTTGCTGGGAAGGCGAGTTTAGAGCATTTTCACTTCTACTCTGCACAGGAGGGTGCGGCGAAGTGCGGCTTTTCTTCCACCCCAGCAAGCGAGCTTGCCGGGGACCCCGGTTTGATGAAAAGTCGCCATGGGAGTCGTTGCTCTGTAAACACGAGAAGTGAAAATGCTGTAGCCTGCAGGTCCGGGTGTGAAGATAACCCGGATGTAAAGATAATCTGAGGCGTCAGGACAAGCTTGTTATACTAGCCAATCAGAAGGCGCCTCGGGAACAGACGGCGCGGAAGCGCACCAGCAGGCCCCACACGGGGTCTTTTTTGATGGAGTGCGCAGACAAATCAAATCGGGGAAGGGCTCCAAGGGCGCACACGAGACATCATGGGCAAACTACTCGATACGATCAACGCGCCCGCTGACATCAAGAGTTTCACCATTCCCGAGTTGGAGACGCTCGCTCAGGAAATTCGTGAGCAGTTGATCCTTGTACTCTCTAAAACAGGGGGTCACCTGGGGCCGAACCTCGGCGTGGTCGAACTCACGCTGGCCATGCACTACGTCTTTAATACCCCGTCTGACAAGTTTGTCTTCGACGTCAGCCACCAGACGTATATTCACAAACTTTTGACAGGCCGCCGCACCCGTTTCAACACCATGCGCCAACCGGGTGGCCTTAACGGTTTCGCCCTGCGTACCGAGAGCGAGCACGACTGCTACGGGGCGGGCCATGCCGGTACCGCGCTTTCCGCAGCGCTGGGTATGGCGGTGGCGCGCGACCTCGCCGGCACCAAAGAAAATGTCATCGCATTCGCCGGCGACGCCGCTTTCACCAACGGCATCAGCTTTGAAGCGCTCAACAATATCGCTCAGCAGACCAAACGCATGATCGTTGTGCTGAATGACAACGAGTGGTCGATCGACCGTAACGTGGGCGCGATCGCCAACTACCTGCACAAGATCGTCACCAACGAGCGCTATACCAATCTGCATGATTCCGCTGCGCGCCTGCTGGAAAAACTGGGTGGCAAGACGGCAAGGCAGATGGTGCGCAAGGCGGAAGAAGCTGCCAAGGGGATGTTGTGGCCATCCATGCTCTTTGAGGAATTTGGGCTCACGTACTATGGGCCGATCGATGGGCACAATATAAGTCTGCTCATCGAAACATTTCAGTTTCTCAAATTGCAGGACAGGCCCGTTCTGTTGCACGCCATTACCCAGAAGGGACGCGGCTTTCAGCCGGCGCTCGACAAACAGAAGAAGTTCCATGGCCTCGGACCCTACGATCCGGATACCGGCGAGACCACGCCTGCCGGCCAGCACACCTATTCTGAAGTGTTTGCAGAGACTTTGGTCAAGCTGGCCAATGAGAATCCTAAGGTTGTGGCGATCACCGCGGCCATGCCCAACGGAACAGCGCTCGACTTATTCCGGCCGCACCATCCGGACAAGTATTTTGACGTGGGCATAGCTGAGGAGCATGCCGTCATCTTCGCCGCTGGTTTGGCGACCATGGGCTATCGTCCGTTTTGCGCCATCTACTCCACCTTTCTGCAGCGTGCCCTTGACCCCATCGTTCACGATGTGTGCCTGCAAGACCTGCCGGTTGTCTTCTGTATGGATCGTGGCGGACTCTCAGGCGATGACGGCCCAACGCACCACGGCCTGTTCGACATCAGTTATCTGCGCGGCATCCCCAACATCACCCACATGGTTCCCAAAGACGAGGATGAGCTCGCCGACATGCTGTACACCGCGTCGTCGCAACCGGGGCCGACTGCGATTCGCTACCCGCGTGGCATTGGGCCTGGTACTCCGGTCAAAGAGCGCCCCGTGGCACTGCCGATTGGCAAGGCAGAGATCATCAGCGAAGGCGATGAGGTCGCAATTTTTGGTTTGGGTGCTCTGCTGCCCATGGCCCAGCAACTCGCGGCCGAGCTCAACAAGCAGGGGTTCTCCGCAGCGGTCATCAATCCTCGCTTCGTCAAGCCGCTGGATCGTGACGTGATCGCTGAGTACGCGCGCCGCACGGGGTTAGTCGTCACCTTTGAAGATCACGCATTGATGGGTGGCTTTGGCAGTGCGGTCCTGGAAGCATTGAACGAAATGCAGATCGAGGTTCCGGTGGTGCGCATCGGCTGGCCTGACCGTTTCATCGATCATGGCAAAGTCGACCAGCTACGCGCCAAGCATGGCATCAGCGTAGAGGCGGCCATGGAAAGGCTGGCCCCGCATCTGCAGCAAAAGACTCGCAAGCGTCTTGTCGCACACTAGAGCAGCTATCACACGCGGCTATGCATGGCCGTGCCCTTGGTTTAGAGACTTCCCTACAAGAGATCGTTTTAGAGCGGGACCGCTCGCTGCGGCGAGGCTGTGTTGTGGCCGGCAGCGCAACAACCCTGCGGCTGGGTAGCCACAAATCTCCACGCACACGGTCGTGGCAACTCACCCTTCGCAAAAAGCGAAGGATGGGGCGCCCGAAGGTTGGTTGCACTCCCCCGCCAAGCGATATCGAGCGGCGTTTCTCTATCGTTCTCAACCTTGATGAGAAATGCAGGCCAAACACTGATAACGAAGCGAGCAGAGAGCTGCGATCGCACATCACCGAAGTAATCCAAAGAGAAGCAATGCAGGGAGAAGCAATGCAGGGAGAAGCAATGCAGGGAACTGAGACCCGGTGGCGTACATCCTCAGAGACATTGACTTGTCTCCTCGGGCGGTTAAAGCTGGGTGCGATCTGAAAAATTCACACCTGCGGCCCTGAGAAATGACGCAACCCAGCCTCCAGTTTCGTTCCCTCGCGCCTGCTGCTCCCGAAGGCCCACTCCCGGCTCCAGGCGCCACGGTGTATCATCACACTGAATGCATGTTGATTGACGACAGTGCCTTGACAACGCATTCCCATCCAAATCGTAATCGCTGGCTGATCGCAATTGGGGTCCTGAAGCTTTTAAAGGCGATCCTCTTCGTCTCGATGGGCTTTGGTGTCATCAGGCTGTTACACAAGGATGTGGGAGACGTCCTTTTGCGCCTAACGACGGCGTTCCGATTCGATCCCGAAAATCATTTCGTCAACGTTCTACTCGAAAAAGCGGCATTGCTCAGTCCCAACCGGCTCAGGGAAATCAGTTTTGCCATGTTCCTCTACGCCGGACTCGACGTAATCGAAGGCACCGGGCTGGTGCTCGAAAAGGTTTGGGCGGAATACTTCACTCTCATCCTCACCGGCTCTTTCCTACCCTGGGAACTGTATGAAATCATTCGCCACGTTACCGTGCTCAAGATTGTATTGAGCCTGCTCAATCTGGCTGTCTTCGTCTATTTGCTTAATGTAGTCAACGAAAAGGTACGTGCCCGCCGCGGACGCCAGTCAACCTCGGCTGAATAAGGTAGACAGCAGTCGATATACCCCGCTCAAGCCAACAGAAGGTTTAGAGCAGAACCAGCACAGCAGCACTCAGCGGCAACGACGCTTGACTGGATTTTTCATCAAGGAAAATCCAACTTCTCCGATGCCGGCCCGGCACAGCTATGCTGGTTCTCGTTCATTCTGCGTTCAATGGGCCATCCGGGATTTGCTGGGCCATGAGTATGGCACGCGATTTCCTTCATTTAACACTTAAGTGTTAGATGGCTTGCCTGAGTTTTGTCTTCTTGACAAGTACATCCAGCGCGACCTGAATCAACTAAGTCAACACAACCAGTTGGGGTGTATGGTTGCCGTGATCCGCCTTATTGCGCTTTTTGTCGCGCCGCCTTGAAAGTCATTCTTTCCACTGGATTTGCTGGAATTTCTGCTTTGACAGCTCTCTCCGCTGTTCTAAGATGTGGACAAAAGTGGTCCAAAGTGGAGAGAAATTAGTAGTTCCAAGCGGCAAGTCACAAGGTTGAGAGCAAAAGTGGCCAAAGCAAAGAATACCGGCTCCACAGCAGGGAAGAGAACTGAATGTTTCGTGGCAATCACCCAACTCGCGTCGATGAGAAAGGGCGGCTCAAAGTGCCGGCGGAATTCAAGCGCCTGGTAGACGAGCGTTACGGAACGCAGTTTTACATCACCAGCATGGATGGGCAGAGGGCGCAGATTTACCCCTTGCCGGAGTGGCAGAAGATCGAGGAAAAGCTGGCACTGGTTCCGAACATGAATCCGGCGAAGAAGAAATTTCTCGACCGGGTCAATTACTACGGGCAGATGGCGGAAATGGATGCGCAGGGACGTTTACTTCTTCCCCAGATCCTGCGCGAAACCGCCAAGCTGGCCGGGGATGCGTTGGTATTTGGGCAGCAGACGTTTCTCGAAGTGGCCAATCATGACGAGTTCAAGCAGAAGATGGATGCAGATCCATGGACTGAGGAAAACCAGCAGGCAATGGCGAATTTTGGGCTGTAGGGTAAGCCCCCCAGGGGGAGCACATGGCGGCGAGTAGTGAGCGGCATGTGCCGGTTCTTTTAGAAGATGCGATCCGATATCTGAATGTGCGGGCCGGCGGGACCTATGCCGACGCCACGCTGGGGTTTGCGGGGCATGCTACCGCAATCGTCCGGCAATTGGGTGGGCAGGGCCGGTTCATCGGTTTCGACCGTGACCCGGATGCCCTCGAGTTGGCGCAGGCAAAGTTTCAGGCGCTCGGCGAAGAGTTGGGCGAGCAGATGCCGCAATGGGAGCTTCACGGAGAAGAATTCTCCGCGATGAGCCGCCACATCCCGGCCGGCAGCCTGGATGGATTGCTGGCCGATTTTGGGGTCAGCTCGATGCAGCTCGATACAGCGCACAGAGGATTTAGTTTTCAGGCAGACGGACCTCTCGACATGCGGATGAATCCGCGCAGAGGGATGACTGCCGAACAAGTGGTAAACCAGGCCGACGAAAAAGTGCTCGCCGACCTGATTTACGAATTCGGAGAGGAAAGGAGATCGCGGAGATTTGCCAGAGCCATTGTCAGGGCACGGCCGATCAAGACCACGGCACAACTAGCCAAAGTCTTATCGGCCGCTGCCCCGATGATGAAATCTGAGCGAGGCCGCCATCCGATCCATCCAGCGACCAGAATTTTTCAGGCGCTCCGAATTTACGTAAATGCCGAACTGAACGAGATACAGGCGCTGTTGCAGGCGGCGCCCAGGTTGTTAAAGCCTGGTGGAAGGCTGGTGGTGATCAGCTTTCACTCGTTGGAAGACCGGCTGGCAAAAGATGCTTTGCGCGAAGGAGCGCGGCAGGAGATTTTTGAAGTCCTCACCCGCAAACCGGTCACGGCGAGCGAAGAGGAGACGGATCGCAACCCGAGAGCACGCAGCGCGAAACTGCGGGCTGCGGAAAGAACCAGTAAGCATCTCCCCGATCATGGGGATTAAGCATCAAGAGTCATGTACGACGGGCTATCAATAAACGGGCGAGGCACCAGAAGGCGGAAACAACATGGCAACGCAAACAATCGCGCACGATCTGAAATTCGGAATGAAAACATTCAGCCAGCAGGTGGCGGATCGCAACATGCACCTGTTTGCTGCGCAGCAGCGAGCGCGCCGCGGCCCCACGCCTGAAGTCTTTTGCTGCAAGCGGCTCGACAACTCGCGCCTGGTAAAGGCCGCCGATCCGGTGCGCGTTCGCGAGATGCGCATCTTCACCGCGGCCATGAGTGTGTTGTTCATCTTCGTCATGTTTTACGGCTGGCAACACTTCAGCGCGATTGAGTACGGCTACAAGGTAGAAGCGGAGAAGCAGCAGCGCAGCCTGCTCGAAGAGCAAAACCGCGAACTGCGTTTGGCAGAAGCGAAACTCTGTGATCCGCACCGCATCGATCGCATGGCTCGTGAACTCGGTCTCGACGCGCCCAGGGCGGGCCAGGTGGTGCGCGGTAACGACATATCAAGTACGAGTGCACCCGTCATGGCCAGCTTGCGCTAAAGCATTTTCGCAATGGGTGTAGAGCTGCCTCGCCGCAGCGAGCTGCCTCGCCGCAGTGAGCTGCCTCGTCGCAGCGAGCTAAGCAACCGGCCTTTACGTGGTTTTCTCTCGAAGAAAACCACACCTCGCTGCTCTAATCGGACCCCAATAATTGCGAAAATGAATTAAAGCGGATGTCGGGCACCGGAGATTTGTTGCAGGCCGAGTCTTAAACAGAAATGTCATGACTGTGCCGTGAAGCGTACATGGGGCGAAAAAGACAGGCGAAGCCTGACCATTACTTTCGCGAGGTCGTTCATACTCTTTACGAGTAACCAATCGGTTCAAGCGAACGGGTAACAGCAGGTCCGGGTTGAAGCAGCTTCTCTTTTTTAGTAATCAAACACGCACCAGGCCCCCCGCTGCTGAGCATCGGCCGGGCGCGACCCCTGCTGCTCCCGTGCAAACCGGTACCGTGCCGCGTCGTCTCGGCTTTCTCCACGTCACCTGCTTCTTTGTTTGCTGGGCCTCGCTCATATGCGGCCGCCTGGTCTGGCTGCAGGTGATCCATCACAAAGACTTCGTGGACCGCGCCGCCCGGCAGCAACAACGCACGTTTGAAGTCGCGCCCCGCCGCGGCATCCTCTACGACCGCAACCTGCACGAATTGGCCATGACTACCCTGGCCGACTCCATCTATGCCGTGCCTTCGGAAATCGCCGATCGCCAGGATCCCAACGGCGACGCCAAGCGCCAGAGTCTTGCCGCTGCACTCGCCAAGGTCGTGCACACTGACCCGACTGACAAATTTACCTCTGCGCATCAAATCGCCGCGCGGCTGAACGCCTCAAGAAACTTTGCCTGGATCGCGCGCAAGCTCGATCCGGCAGAGATCGCCCGCGTGAAAGCGCTCAATCTCAAAGGCATTTACTTCCAGAAGGAATTCAAGCGTTTCTATCCCAACAGCCAGTTGGCTGCGCAGGTACTCGGTTACGTGGGCACCGATGACAACGGCCTCGGGGGCATGGAACGCAAATTCGATCGCGACCTGCACGGCACGCCCGGACGCATGCTCACGGCCCTCGATGCGCGCCGTCACGTACTCGACAGCCAGGAGCACGAACCCGATCCCGGACGAAATCTGGTGCTCACGATCGACGAGAATATCCAATTTATGGCCGAGCGTGCTCTGGATTCCGCGCTCGCGCGTACGCACGCGCTGAACGGCACAGTCGTTGTGCAGGACCCCTACACTGGGCAGATTCTGGCGCTGGCCATCCGCCCCACGTTCAACCCCAACGACTTTCGTCACGCCACCACCAGCCTGCTTAAGAACCACGCAGTCAGTGACGTGTACGAGCCCGGCTCCACGTTCAAGCTGGTGACCTACTCGGCCGCGCTGGAACAAAAGGTGACGACTCCGGACCAGTTGATCGATTGCCAGGGTGGCAAGATCGAACTCGCCGGAAGAATCATCCACGACAGCCACCCCAACGGCGTGATTACCGTCGAAAAAGCTCTATGGGAGTCGAGCGATGTGGCCGCCGTAAAACTCGCTCTGCGGATGGGCCCCGACACCTTTACCAAATATGTTCGCGATTACGGTTTTGGCGCGCGCACCGATATTGAGTTGCCTGCGGAAACTCGCGGATTGCTTGCTCCCATCAAGCGCTGGTCCGGTTCCAGCATCGGCTCCATTGCCATGGGACAGGAAGTCGGCGTGACCCCGGTTCAGTTGGTCACCATGGTTTCGACCATCGCCAACGGCGGCGTCTACCTGCCTCCCCACATCCTGATGCAAGGCACGGATCAAACACCGGGCAAGCTGAAGCCTGCCGCATTCCATCCGCGGATGGAGATTGCTGACCCGCTCCCCACAGGAGCGCACCGGGTCATTTCCACCATGACTGCGGCACAGATGCGCAAGATGATGGAAGGTGTTGTACTGTTCGGCACCGCGAAGAATGTAGCGCAACTCAATGGCTATACTTCCGGTGGCAAGACGGGGACTGCGCAAAAAATCGATGTTCTTACCCACCGCTACTCCAAGACCAAGTACATCGCATCGTTTGTTGGAATCGCGCCGGTGAACAATCCGGCCATTAGCGTCGCAGTGATCATCGACTCGCCTGAAGGCAATCACTTCGGCAACATCAACGCCGCTCCTGTATTCCGCGAGGTAGCGCAGGAAGTACTCGAGTACCTGGGTGTGCCCCACGACACTGAGCTTGTAGCGCCGGCCGACCTGGCCAAGACAAAGACCGTTCCAGAACCAGAAGAAGAGCCTGCGCAGGAGACAGGAAGTCTCGACGCGCTCTTTGCGGAAGTCAACAACCTGCCCCCCGATGATCCACTGCGCAATACGGCTAGCGGTCAGCAGTCCGTGCCTTCCGCAGCCAGCGAAGTTGCCTCGGCAGGCAATGCAGCGCAAACGCCTCCTTCTCCCCCTGTTCCGGCCCAGCCGCTGAAGAGCAGCGCCTCGCACAGCACAGTGACCACGGCATCCTCTTCGCCGTTATCGGCGCCGATGCCACCACCGGCGACACACTCGGCCAATGCAACTAACGCAGCCAGCGCAAACAGCCCAACGCCTGATCCGCCCTTGGAAGCAAGTGTGCCTTCCCCCAGCGCCCTCCCGTCTAGCGCGCCTCACGCCACAGGGCATGGCGTTGTCGTCGACGCGCAGCGTCGTATCGGCGTGCCGTCGTTCGTGGGCCAATCGCTCCGCACAGCACTCGAGTCAGCACAGACGGCGGGTCTGGCGTTGCAGATTGTAGGCAGCGGCATTGCCCGCGAGCAGGCACCCGCACCCGGCAGCATGGTGTCTCCCGGTACTGAGATCGTCGTCCGCTTCACCCACTAACATTGGAAAGCAGAGAGTCCAATCGATGGGACGAGAACACCCGCAGGACCCGAGCCCCGCGAAAAGGAGCGTAACGCTTGGATCTGAATAGCGTCTTGCGCGGTGTCGACTTCATCCGGCGTGTTGGGCCGGTCCCCGAAATCACAGGCGTCGAATACGACTCGCGAAGGGTCTCCGGCGGCGGACTCTTCGTCGCTTTCCGCGGAGGCGCCACAGACGGCAATCGCTACATCCCTCAAGCTATCGCGCAAGGGGCGCGTGCCATCGTTACCGACTCTCCCGAAGGATTCGCGGTTGCCGCCGCGAATGCTTCCATCGCTGTGGTTGAAATTACCCACGGCGAAATTACCCAGGGCCGCCGCGCGCTGGCCGCCATTTCCGCAAACTTCTTCGAGCACCCCGAAGCGGGACTCAAGCTCAGCGGAGTGACCGGCACCAACGGCAAGACGACCACGGCCTTCCTATTGGAGTCGATGCTGCAGCATCAGGGCCGCAAGACCATTCTGGCCGGCACCATCGAGTACCACGCGGCAGGCAGAGTTTTCCCGGCACCCCACACCACCCCGGAGTCGCGCGATCTCCTTGAACTGTTCCGCGAAGGCGTGAACGGTGGAGCGACGGAAGCCGTGATGGAAGTCTCCTCGCACGCGCTGGACCAACAGCGCATCGCCGGCCTGGAATTCGACGTCGCCATCTTCACCAATCTCACGCGCGACCACCTCGACTACCACCGCACCATGGAAAACTACTTCGCCGCCAAGAGCAAACTCTTCGACGGCTCCGCAGGTCCCCCGCCTCGGACAGCCATCCTCAATATGGACGATGCCTACGGCGTTAAACTTAGGGACAGCACTGCCGCAGAGGTAATCCACACGTACGGTTTGCGGCAAGGAGACTTCCGCGCCGAGGATCTGCACATGGAACCCTCTGGTATGAGCTTCACCATGGTTACTCCATTCGGCGGGTTGCCGCTCACCACTCGCTTGACCGGAGCCGTGAATGTTTACAACATGCTGGCCGCCGGTGCTGCAGCCGTTGCTCGCGGACTCACCCTCGATGAGGTTGCCGCGGGCGCAGCTTCGCTTGACTGTGTGCCAGGGCGGTTCCAGTCTGTCGATAGCGGCCAGGATTTCGCTGTAGTGGTTGACTATGCCCATACGGACGATGCTCTGCGCAACATCCTCTCGGTGGCGCGCGCATTCGTCTCCGGAAAAAACGGCCGCGTCCTCACGATGTTCGGCTGTGGCGGCGACCGCGATCGCAGCAAACGCCCTTTGATGGGGCAGGCCGCCGGCGCCGGCAGTGACGTGGTTGTGCTCACCTCCGACAACCCGCGCTCAGAAGATCCGTTGGCGATCATCGAAGAGGTACTCCCTGGGTTGCGCGATGCCCAAGCCAGGGTGATCGTTGAGCCCGACCGCCGCCGTGCCATCGAACGAGCGATCGCGGAAGCGCGGACCGGCGACCTGGTGCTTTTAGCCGGCAAAGGTCACGAAAAAACACAGACGATTGGCGACAGGGTGATACCGTTCGATGATGTGGCCATCGCACGGCAGATATTGCTGGCCCGGGGAACGGATCAATGAAGCTGCAACTCCAAGACATCGCTCACTGGACCGGGGCTGACCTCAAAACTTGCGAAGGCGACCGCCCTGAGCATCTGGCCACAGGCTATTCCATCGATACCCGCACGCTTGCTCCAGAGGATCTCTTCTTTGCCATCCGAGGCGAGCGCTATGACGCCCACGACTTCGTCGCGACTGCGTTCGAGCGCGGCGCGTGCGCGGCCGTGATTGCGCGCAGCCACGTAAGCGATTTTCTCGAACTGGCCCGCACCCACACGCTGCTGCTGGCCGATGATCCGCTGCTAGCCCTACAGACGCTGGCTACGGCCGTACGCCGCCATTGGAACAAGCGCGTCATCGGCGTCACCGGAAGCGCCGGAAAAACCACCACCAAGGAGGCACTCGCAGAAATTCTTGGTGCGCGCTTCCATGTGCTCAAATCACACGGAAATCTGAACAATGAATTTGGCATGCCCCTGCAACTGCTCAAGCTGGAACCGGAGCACGAGGTCGCCGTCGTCGAGATGGGCATGTCGCATATCGGCGAGATAGCTGCGCTGGCGCGCATCGCTCATCCTGACTGGGGTGTCATCACCAACATCGGCACGGCTCACGCGCAGAATTTTCCTGATGGTGTAGCCGGCATTGCCCGCGCAAAGTATGAACTGGTGCAAAGCCTGCCTGCATCGGGAATCGCATTTCTGAATTGCGACGACTTGTACGTTGGGCAATTCGGCCGGGATTTTCACGGCCGCTCCATCTATTTCGGTTTGGGGCCGTGTGCCGACCCCAGCGCTTCAAACATTGAGGAACTTGGCACGGCAGGAGTGAGGTTCACCGTGACTGCCGGCGACGAGCAGGCGACGGTGACGCTGGCCTTGCTGGGCCGGCACAACATCTGGAATGCTTTGGCGGGGATTGCCGTTGGTCTGGCTGCAGGGATTCCGCTCGGGGAGTGCGCCGCGGCCGCCGGCCGTCTTCGCCCTCCTGATAAGCGGGGCGAAGTGCTGCATATCAACGGGGCCACAGTGATTAACGACTGCTACAACTCCAACCCGGAAGCCCTCAAATCCATGATCACGACTCTGGCAGCCATGCCGGCAAAGCGGCGCATCCTGGTAGCGGGAGAAATGTTGGAGCTGGGGGAGGGCGCTGCCGCGCTCCATGATGCCTGCGGCAAGGCCGCCGCGGAACAAGGCATCGACATCGTCATCGGTGTCCGCGGCAACGCGAAATATCTGGTGGCCGGTGCGCAGGAGGCCGGTGCGGAAGCGCTCTTTTTTGCCTCGCCGAAAGAAGCAGGGGAATGGTTGAAAGCCGAGCTGAAACAAGACGACGCCGTGCTGCTGAAGGGGTCAAGAGGAGTGGGCCTGGAGCAGGCCTTGAAAACCCTGCAGGATTGAAGACAGAGCCTGAGGATCACCTTCAGGTCCATTAACAAGTCTTCGGAGGGCCGCACCTCGCTCGTTTTCTCGGCAAGGACGCTTGCCTGGATTTTCATCAAGAAAAATCCAACTTCCCCGATGTCGACCGGGTACACCTATGCTGGTTCTGCTCTAGTTGGCCCCTGTGGTACGTCTGCAAATGCAGCCCAGAGACGCACGCAACGGCCTGTAAGATAGCCACAAACCCACTGCCCCATCTCCGGGTAGCACTGGGTAAAACGAAGACGGATAGCGGAGGAAGTTTGCTTTACTGGCTGCTCTACCAAAAACTTTTTCCCTACTTCAGGCCCTTCCGCATCTTCCGGTATCTGACGTTTCGCACCGCGTTCGCCAGTCTTACCGCGATGCTGATTGCGTTGTTGATCGGCCCCTTCGTCATCGAAAAACTGCGCGAATTCCAAATCGGCCAATACATCCGCGAAGACGGCCCCAAGGATCACCAGAAAAAAGCAGGCACGCCCACCATGGGCGGCGTGCTCATCTGCATCGCCATCCTGTTACCGACGCTGCTATGGAGCGATCTTGGGAATCCGTTTGTCTGGTTGGTGATGGGTTCTACCCTCAGCTTCGGTGCGATTGGTTTTGCTGACGACTACATCAAGGTGATCCAGCGGCGCAATCTTGGGCTGACTGCAGCGCAGAAGATGGGCCTGCAAATCATGACCGGGATCGCGATTGCCCTGGTGCTGCTAGCGATGCGCAGTGATGGCAGGTACTCCACGCATCTGATGGTGCCGTTCCTCAAGCGCTTCCGCCCCGATCTTTCCATTCATGCGCTGGGTGCGATCCCGCATCTCGGCGCACTCGCCTTCCTGCCCTTCGCTGCCTTTGTCACGCTGGTCATCGTGGGTTCAAGTAATGCCGTAAACCTGACCGATGGACTCGACGGCCTGGCGATCGGCTGTACCATCATTGCCGCCGCGGCACTTACGGTACTCACCTATGTCAGCGGCAACGCCGTCTTCTCTGACTATCTCGAACTGCAGCGCATGCCCATGGTGAGCGAGGTGACCGTCTTCTGCGGAGCCATGGTGGGCGCCAGTATCGGCTTTCTTTGGTATAACGCACACCCGGCCGAAGTGTTCATGGGAGACGTGGGCTCGCTCGCCCTGGGTGGGGCCATCGGTACCGTAGCTGTCGTGATCAAGCAGGAACTGCTCTTGCCCTTTATCGGGGGCATTTTTGTGCTCGAGGCCATCAGCGTCATTCTGCAGGTCGGAAGTTATAAACTGCGCAAGAAGCGTATTTTCAAGATGGCGCCTCTCCATCATCATTTCGAGTTGATGGGCTGGTCAGAGTCCAAAGTCATCGTGCGCTTTTGGATCGGTGCCCTGGTGTTTGCTCTCTTCGCCCTCACCACACTTAAACTGCGCTAGAAGAACAGACGGATCGCTCGATGGAATTAAAGGGTAAAAAAGTACTGGTCGTCGGCCTCGGCAAATCAGGTCTTGCCGCTGCGCTCTTCTTGCAGCGTCGCGGGGCGCAAGTCACCGTCTCTGACCTGCGAAGCGCGCAGGCATTGAGCAAGGAAATTCCTGCGCTGGTCGAAGCCGGCATCTCCGTCGAAGCAGGCGGGCATGGCCTGCTGACCTTCCGCCGCCAGGACCTTATTGTCGTTTCGCCGGGAGTACCGTCGTTTACTCCTGAACTGGTACAGGTGCGCAAGCTGGGGCTCCCCATCATCGGCGAGCTCGAGCTGGCCGCGCGGTTTCTTAAGGGAAACGTGCTCGCCATCACCGGATCCAACGGAAAGACCACCACGACCACCTTATGCGGCGAGATCTTTACCGCCGGTGGGCTAAAGACCATCGTGGCCGGTAATATTGGCGTCCCGGTCATTGAAACCGTCGATCAGAGCACCGCCGCAGCGTGGCCGGTCCTCGAAGTATCAAGCTTCCAACTCGAAACAACCGAGAGCTTTCATCCCCATATCGCCGTCATTCTAAATATCACCCCAGACCATCTGGACAGGCACGGCACGTTCGAGAATTACGTAACCATGAAGGAAAGGATTTTTGCCAACCAGACCGCGGAAGACTACCTGGTGCTCAATGGCGATGACCCTGTCGTGCAGCAGGCGGCCAGCCGGGCAAAGTCTCAGGTGGTATGGTTCAGCCGCAGCAAGATCGTTCGCCGGGGCGCCTTCGTCATGAACGGGATCGTCCTGTTCCGCGCGTCGGAACAGGCCTCTCCGGTACCGGTCATGCCCGTCACCGACATTCCGCTCAAAGGCGATCACAATATCGAGAATGTGCTGGCGGCCATTTGTGCCGCCTGCCTCGCGAACATCCCAGTGGAAGTGATTGCGCGCAGCGTCGCTTCCTTTCATGCGGTGGAACATCGCCTCGAATTCGTTGCTTCCATTCATGGAGTCGCCTATTACAACGATTCCAAAGCCACCAATGTCGATGCCACGGCCAAGGCTCTTGCCTCGTTCCCGGGCAGCATCCATCTGATTCTCGGCGGTAAAGACAAAGGTTCCGACTACACACAACTGAACGAGCTTTTGAAAGCCCGCGTCAAGGCGATCTACACTATAGGCGCGGCCGCTGAAAAAATCGAAGGGCAACTTGCCGGCGTGGTAAAGATCGTGAGTGCGGGTAACCTCGAAGCCGCGGTCGACCAGGCTGCCAGCCATGCAGTAGCGGGAGATGTGGTGCTGCTCGCGCCTGCCTGCTCCAGCTTCGACCAGTTTGAAAATTACGAACAGCGCGGGAGAGTCTTCAAGCAAACGGTGCTGGCTCGTCAGGCTGCGACACAGAAAGCAGGCGCATGGCAAAGCGCGTAGGCGTCGACAAGTGGCTTTATGGCGTGACCGTCCTGCTGGTCTTTATCGGCCTGTTGATGGTCTTCAGCGCCTCGGCCGTTATGGCCGAGGACCGCTATGGCTCGCCCTATACGTTTGTGAGGTCGCAAGCGGTATCGGCTGTGCTTGGCCTGATCGTCATGACGTTGATCATGCGGATTGATTACCGCAAATTTAACCAACCGCTGGTTGTCTTTCCTGCCGTTGCCGTGACCACGCTGCTGTTGCTGGGCGTATTCCTTTTGCGTGACTCGCACAATACCCACCGCTGGGTGCGGTTTGGCGGCTTCTTCTCGTTTCAGCCGTCGGAGATTGCCAAACCGGTGCTTGTCCTCTTTCTTGCCTGGTTCCTGCAGGACAAGCTCGACTCGATTCGTGACTGGCGCAACACGCTTATTCCGGCGGCATTGCCCAGCCTCATCTTCATCCTTTTGATCGTGAAGGAACCCGATCTGGGCACCGCCCTGGTGTGCGCCGGTGTAGCCGCCATGATGTTTTATCTCGCAGGCGCAGAGACAAAATATTTTGGGTACGCGGTCGTGTTATCCGCTCCCGTGCTTTACTTTTTGCTCTTCCGGGTACCGTGGCGCAGGGCACGCATGTTGGCCTTCATGAATCCCGAGGCAGATCCGCAGGGTTCTGGTTTTCACACCATTCAGTCACTGATCGCGGTCGGCACGGGCGGCATCCGCGGGCTGGGTTTCATGGAAGGGCGTCAAAAGCTCTTCTATCTGCCGCAGCCGCACACTGACTTTATTTTTGCCAACATCGCTGAAGAACTCGGACTGATTGGCGCGCTGGCCATCATTGCCCTGTTCATCGCGCTTGGCTATCGCGGGCTGCGGGCAGCCAGCCTTTCAAAAGATGTCTTCGCTCGCTTTCTCGCCTTTGGCATCACCGCGACTATCCTTATTCAGGCATTTTTCAACATCAGCGTGGTGCTCGCCCTGGTCCCTACCAAGGGCATTACGTTACCCTTCATCTCCTCCGGCGGAACTTCTCTCGTCATCACGCTGGCTAGTATCGGCGTATTGCTCAGCCTCACGCGGGAGATCGACTGACCCGTATGCGGGTCATGATTGCCGGCGGCGGGACCGGTGGCCACGTCATCCCCGCTCTCGCCATCGCAGATGCGCTCAAATCTCTGTATCAGGCGGAGGTCTGTTTCGTGGGTACCTCGCGCGGAATGGAAACGCGCCTGGTGCCACAGGCTGGTTACCAACTCGAGTTGATCGAAGTAGGCCAGCTCAATCGCGTGAGCCTGGCAACCAGGGTCAAGACTCTGACCGCCCTGCCGCTCAGCATCGTGCATTGCATGAGACTGTTGCGTCGCTGGCAACCCCAGGTCGTGGTGGGGGTAGGTGGCTACGCATCAGGGCCGGCGATGCTGGCGGCACTGGTGCAACGCGTACCCACTCTGGCGTTTGAACCAAACGCCGTACCAGGGATGGCGAACCGGCTCATCGGTAAGCGCATACGCGCGGCGGCGGTCAATTTCGCGCCGACGCTCGCTTACTTCCGCAACGCCCACATCACCGGAATCCCTGTCCGCACCGAGTTCTTCGCTCTGCCGCCCCGCCCTGCGGGAAGCGCACCCCGCCTGCTTGTGATGGGCGGCAGCCAGGGAGCCCGCGCGCTCAACCAGAGAATGCCGGAGATCGCGCGCTCGCTATTGGACGCTGTTTCCGGACTGACCATCCTACATCAGGCAGGAGCCCGCCACGCCGAGACGACTGAAGCCGCCTATGCGGCCAGCGGAGCACCCGCAGATCGCTGGCGGGTCCAGCCTTTTCTTGAAGACATGCCCCAACAGTTTGCGGCAGCCGATCTCGTCTTGGCTCGGAGCGGAGCGAGTACCGTGGCTGAGCTGGCTGCCAGCGGAAAACCCTCCCTACTGGTGCCTTTCCCCCAGGCTGCGGATGACCATCAGCGAAAGAATGCAGAGGTGCTGGTTCAGGGTGGAGCCGCCGCCATGCTGCTCGAACAGGACATGACTGCGGCGGCACTCCTCGAATCCCTGAAAGGCCTCCTCGGCAATCCAGGGAAGTTGCAACAGATGGCAGCTGCCGCAAGAACCTACGCCCACCCGGGCGCCGCGGCGAAAATTGCCGGGATGGTCGCCCAACTGGCCTCGTCCTGAACGGTTCGTCCGCTTTTCGCGCAAAAGAAAACGGCTGGCATCTTTGCCAGCCGTTTCCATCCTCAGCCTGGACCGAAGCTTGGATCGAAGCCTCGACCGCTTTTAACGGTGTCCGCCACCGCCACCGCCGTGGAAGCCGCCGCCGCCCCCGCCGCCATGGAAGCCACCACCGCCGCCACCACCGTGGAAGCCGTTGCCGCCACCGCTGAACGAGTGTCCGGCATTACCAGATGGGAAGTGACCGCCAACACCGCCGCCCCGCCCAAAGCTATTACCCGTACGGGCATAGCCAGCCCCGCCACGCGCAAAGCCGTAGCCACCACGACATATCCGTAGCCACCACGTCCGTAGCCACCACGACCATATCCGTAGCCACCACGTCCGTATCCGCCACGACCATATCCGTAGCCACCGCGACCATATCCGTAGCCACCGCGACCATATCCGTAGCCACCGCGACCGTATCCGTAGCCGCGTCCATAGCCATAGCCGGCGCGTCCATAGTAGCCGTGTCCCCAATATCCGTGGTACCAGGGGCCTGCCCCGATAAATAGGCCGCCTACGAACCAGCTAGATCCGTAATACCCGTAAGGGGCGCAAGCGTAAGGGTAATAGGAGTAATAACCCCACGAGCAAACAGGGGAGGGGTAACCGTAGCCATAATCCCCATAACCGTTATCGCTGTACCCGTTATCGCCGTACCCGGGATCGACGCCAACGCCGATACCAACACCGACTTGAGCCTGAGCGGGAGTCGAAAGAAACGCCGCGGGCACCACCATGGCGCCGAGCAGCACAAAATAACGTAGGAAGCGCATTTGTCAGACCTCCTCGCCAAGGCATTTCGCTTGCGTAACCAACCGCTTTGGCGTTACTGGCACTTCAGATCTTCTTGGGAGTGCCTACTCTTTGTTAACCATGCTTTTACTACAAAGTTGCGCTATCTTGGGGAATTCTGGCAAGTGCCGAACTGCCGTGGACCACTCGTAATCCCCACTCCACATTAGATGCTCTGCTTTTCCATTCGGTAGCGGCTTCCAATCCGGCTGTTACATTAGGGAGTGACCGTGACCAACCTACCCTCGCCTGCCATGTTTGCCAAAGCACAACGCGTTCATTTCATTGGAATTGGCGGCATCGGCATGAGCGGCATCGCGGAGATTCTTCTCACCCTTGGTTATGCCGTTTCCGGCTCCGATCTGCGCCGCTCGAGCATTACCGACCGGCTGAGCAGCCTGGGAGCCACGGTTTTTGAGGGGCACGCGGCCGGCAATGTGGTTGGTTCGGGGGTCGTGGTAACCAGCTCCGCCGTCAATGAGCAAAATCCTGAAGTGATGGAAGCTCGCCAGCGCAAGATCCCGGTCATCCAGCGGGCCGAGATGCTGGCCGAACTCATGCGCCTCAAGTACGGCATCGCCATCGCCGGCATGCACGGCAAAACGACGACCACTTCCATGATCGCAACCGTTCTCGCCGCCGGCGGACTTGACCCTACCGTAGTGGTCGGCGGGCGGGTCGACCACCTCGGTTCCAACGCCCGTCTCGGCAGGTCTCAATACCTGGTAGCCGAGGCCGATGAAAGCGACCGCTCCTTCCTCAAACTCTCGCCCATCCTTTCTGTGGTCACCAATCTCGATCGCGAACACATGGATTGCTATCGCGACATGGAAGATGTGGAAACAGCCTTTCTCCAGTTCATGGAGCGGGTTCCGTTCTACGGTGCATGCACGGCTTGTATCGACAACCCACAACTTGCGGCGTTGCTGCCGCGTGTGCAGCGCCGCGTCTTTACCTACGGCATGTCGCCCGCAGCCGACTACGTGCTGCGTATGCTTCCCGCAGCTGAGGGAGTGCGCGCACGGTTCGAAGTAGCGGCCGGTGGCCTGGTGCTGGGTCCCTTCGCATTGAACGTACCCGGCAGGCATAATGTACTTAATGCAACCGCAGCAGTGGCGATTGCTACGCAGTTGGACATCTCGGCGGAGCATATTGCAAAAGGACTGCGCGAATATCGCGGAGTAGACCGCCGCTTCCAGTTAAAGGGGTCCGCCCGCGGGGTGAGCGTGGTAGACGACTACGGCCACCATCCGACAGAAGTCCTCGCTACACTGAATGCCGCGCGCGAATCGGGCTACAACCACGTACACGTCATCTTTCAACCCCACCGCTATACGCGCACCCGCGACCTGATGGCCGAATTCGCCACTGCTTTCGGCGATGCTGACACAGTGCAGGTTCTGGACATCTACGCCGCCAGCGAAGAGCCGATCGCGGGTGTGGATGCAAAAGCGCTGGTGCGCGCCATCGGTCGCAAAGGCGTGCAGTACGCGGCCAGCTTCGATGAGGCAGTCGGCCAAGCGGTAGCTGCGGCTAAAGACGGTGACGTCATCGTCACCCTGGGAGCAGGAAGCGTATCGCAGGCTGCTCCCCTGGTCATGGAAGCCCTCGGTCACCCGGAGCAGAAAAGCTAGAGCCGAACGCTGTGTGCGGCCCACTGAGTCGGGTGGGGAGAACCGCAGATCTCTCCACTTCGCTAACGCTTCGGTCGAGATGACAATTCTGTAACGGGTCCCGAAAGTTGCAGGGTACGGGATTGTGCACTGCCCAGCGGGGTACCGATGCAACCGGAGGTCCGCTTACAACCCGGCGTACCAATCGTAGCCTAGCTTGGTCCAGTAATCATCAGGCTTCAGGTTGGTATAAGCGATCAATCCAATCCGCTTGATCTGCTTATATCCATATTTCATCGGTGCATGCAGCCGAAGCGGAGCTCCATGAAACTGCGTGAGAGGATTCCCGCCCATCTCCGTCACCAGCAGCATCTGCGGGTGCAGGCAAACATGCATATCGTAACCGACGTAGTAGTCACCGTTCGGCGTTTCCATATAGACATAGCGAGGCATCTTTCCGTCCGGCCCCGGTTCCGGCGGATACGCAGCGATGAAGTCTGCCATGCGCACGCCGGCCCAATGGGTAATCTGGCTCCAGCCCTCGATGCATTTGAACTGTGTAACCAGCTCATGTTTCGGCAGCTTCACAATATCGTCCATGCTCAATAGCAGACCGGGTGAACCTGCTGCCAGCGTGGACCGGCTCTTGCCTGCCTCTTCTAAACCGCGTATAGGCTTGCCTGCCCGCTCGCGAAGAATGCCATCGGAACCGGCCGACGTGGAATCGCCTTGCTGTGCTCTACCGGAACCCGGCGGCAACTTTGTGTCATGCCCCTGGTCTTCATGGGTCTGCGTCGTGGAGTAGCTGTATTCCCAGGCGGTAACGTCCGGCACAAACTGTGGGTAGTTCCGCGCATGCGCCACACCCGTCATTTGTATCCGCCAACTTTCGGGGATCAGGGATTGTTTCAGTCCCACCACCCCATTCACCCGCAGCTCTTCTGCCTTGGCCAGGGGATAGGTAGGCGCCAGGGCGCCATCGTTGAACAGCGCACGCGAAAGCCCGGCATTCGTCTGAAACGCTTTGCGGAGAAGTTCGGGCTGCATCTCTAGCCGCCGGCTGCTATCGACCCATTCATAAAATCCCCAGCCCGCCGCCGCGGCGGCGGCGGCAATGGCGAAGCTGCGCCGTGTATGTTTTCGGCTTTCGCGCAACACCGCCGCATCGGCGGCCTCTTGTTCCGCTGCTGATGTGGTAGCCACGGCGTCTGGCGCCGCGTCAGGCATCTGCTTGTCATCCAGTTCGCTCATCTCCAGCTCTTCCTTTCCGCCTCAAGTGATGGCTCCTGTATGGACTTCACTTCGAGACCGCTGATCATGCTTCGGAAATTGTTCCAACCCGCCAGCGCCACCTGAGCGACGTGAATTACAAAAAACCCGCAAAAACCAAGCGTGAGGAGGAAATGCTCCCAACGCGCCATCTCATACCCGCCGAGCAGGGTGGTGATCCAATGCACCTGTGTTGGTTTGTAGATCGCGAGCCCGGAGATCAGGCTGCCTGCGCCCATCAGGATCACCGAGGTATAAGCAATCTTTTGCGCGCCGTTGTACTTGGTCTGTGGAGGCAGGTACTTGCGCAGGTGAAGGTCTTTGAGCGTCACCTGCACAGCCTCTTTCATGCTCATGCGGTCGGGAACGACAAAGCGCCACTCACCCGAGAAGATGGTGTAGAGCACATAAGCGAATCCGTTGATCGCAAAAATCCAGAAAAAAAAGAAGTGGTACCCAAGCCCCTGTGTCACATGGTAAGGAACGTTCAACGCCTTCCAGAACCCTTCCGGGAAAAACCGCAAGAGTGTGAAAGATCCAAGGCCGATCCGGTAAACCGCATGGGGATGCTTGTAGGCGTTGTCAGAATCGTTCCAATAAATGAGCATCCCGCTCCAGATCATAGTGAACAGGACAGGAAAGTTAACCCAATGCATCCACCGGATCGCGAGCGGATGTTTCCTGTCCAGTTGGATGCTTGGCATGACGGGCGTGGTTTCCTGCGCTGTTTCCTGCTCAACCGGCTCCTGTTCAACCGGTTCAGGATCCGCAGCTTTCTCAACCGTGAGCGGAGGGGTCATCTCGACTTCGAGGGGCGCCTCTACCGGCCCGGCGATCACAGGCTCTTTGGCAATCGGCGGCTCGGTCTCAAGGGGAGCCCCGGCCTTGGAAGGCGTGGGGTTCTCGTTGTTTTCAGGATTTTGAAGTTCGGCCATGATGTTTTACGTACACGCTAACAGAATCCCCCTTCGCAGCCGTCATGGCAAGAAGAGCGAGTTCGCGCTGTCAACGCCGGGCTTGAATGGGCCGCCCGTCATGGTTTGTCATGAGGAGCGAAGCGGAAAAGGTCCTCCGTTTAGTCATTCCTCGACGAATCATCGCTAGCGAGACAACGAGCGAAATCTGCTCATCGCGAAGCTCTCCGAAACCCTTCTTGAAGGGTAGGCGCCCGCGGCGCGGTAAGCGTTTTCGTGTTTCCACAGCTTTGTTTGTAATCATTACAAAACAAGTGATTTCATCAACAATCCTGCTTGCAACGGACTAACTCTGGGCATATATTGCGGTCACTTAAGTCAGTCACTGAAATCAGTCACTGAAGTTAGTCGCAAAAGTAAGTCGTACGTCGGGTCAAGAGCAGCCTTTCATCAAGAGTTGCCAGCAATTCCTACCCATGGCCCGGGTCAACACATTGTTTAGTTTTGGAGGCGAGTATGAGACGTTTGTCCTTATTATGGGGCATAGCCCTCGTAACAGCCGTGCTGACGCTTGGCGTCAGCCTTCCCGCGTCGAGCCAGCAAATAACCGCATCAATCACCGGCACTGTCGAAGATGCACTGGGTGCAGCTCTCAACGACGTGACCGTAACCGCAAGCGACACCGAGCGCGGTACCTCGACTACCGCTAAGACAACCTCCGGTGGGGTCTTCAACTTCTCGAATCTTCCCATCGGTACCTATGAAGTCAGAGCGGAAGCGGCCGGTTTCGACACCGCTGTCCAGCCCCCGATCACCCTGGTGCTCAACCAGAGAGCCCGTATCGACTTCAGGATGAAGGTCGGCGCGGTAACTAACACCGTAGAGGTCAGCGCTGAAGCACCGCAGCTTCAGGCCGACACCACCCAGGTCAGCACCCTGATTGATGCCAATACGATCACTGGCATTCCGCTGGCCACGCGCAATTATGTCGAGCTGACGCTGCTGGCACCCGGTAGCATTACCCCTGATAACTCCACCTTCAACAACGGGGATAACACCGCGAACGGCGGCCGTCCGTCCATCAACGGCAACCGCGAGCAGTCCGATAACTTCATCCTGGATGGGATGGACAATAATCAAACTTCCGAAAATCAATTGGGCTTCACGCCCTCCCCTGACGCAATTCAGGAATTCAACCTGATCACTTCCAACGCCTCAGCTGAGTTCGGCAATTTTCAGGGCGGGGTCATCAACGCCTCGATTAAGTCGGGCACCAACCAGTTCCACGGCGACTTCTGGGAGTTCTTCCGCAATAACGTTCTTAATGCTAACCAGTGGGAGAACAAATTCCTTGGGCCGGGCAACGAATTGCCCAGGGCGGCCCTGCGCTGGAATATATTTGGCGGTACCCTCGGCGGCCCCGTCTGGAAAGACAAGCTGTTCTTTTTCGTAGATTATCAAGGGCAGCGCTTCGACCATCCGACCAGCAGCAATTTCATTACCGTCTTCACCGACGCCGAGCGTAATGGCGACTTCTCACAGCTCACGACCCAGCTTAAGAATCCGATCACGGGAGCGCCCTACGTTGGCAACCAGATTCCTTTGGCGCAGGAAAATGCGGTGGCGGCCGCTCTCTTCGCCTCCAAGTTCTATCCCACGCCAATCAACAACAACCCCACCAACAATGCGATTAACCAGACCAACTCGTCCTTCGACACCGACCAGGGCGATGCCAAGATCGACTGGAATATCACGGGAAAAGACCGTCTCAGCGCGCGCTACTCGCAGCAATACCAGAATGATCCTGCGAATAACTCCCTGCTGATCCTGGGCAATACCTTCACCCATGCACCCGTCCATAATGCAGTGGGGACGTGGACTCATACTCTGAGCCCGAACATATTGAATGAAGCCCGTTTTGGCGCGTCCTGGATCACGATTCTTACCGGCACCACCTTCAACTCCAGCATCGGTAACCTGGGCACTGAGCTGGGGATTGCGAACGCCAATACCGTCGGTCCTGGCCTCCTATTGCTGGGTTTTGGCGGCGGCACGGCTCCCGCGCCCGGTACTGGGACAATCGCCAGCATCGGCAACAATGTGATCAACCAAAATTTCGCAGACACTGTAATCCAGTTTGACGACGGCGTGACCGTTACCCATGGCAAGCATGTTTTCAAGGCAGGCTTCCAGATGTGGCGGTTCCGGCTCAATACCTTTTACAGCGGCAATAGCGGCGAGTACGGCTCCATCCTGTTCGGTGGCTCATTCAGCGGCGACCCGGCATCGGACTTCTTTACTGGCTATCCGGTTGCGACCGGTAAGGGCGTCAGCACCGGTGGAACCTGGCACCAGTTTTCCTGGAGATTTGGCGGATACGGTCAGGACGACTGGCGCATAAAACCAACGCTGACTCTGAATCTCGGACTGCGCTACGAGGCGAACACCCCTTGGGTGGAACTCAACAACCGCCAGGACAACCTGAACCTCGTGACCGGGGCACTTGAGTTCGCGGGGCAGGATGGAAACAGCCGTGCACTCTATAACTCGGTCTACGGAGGACCGGATTTCCAACCCCGCGTCGGATTCGCCTGGACGCCAGCACACTGGCAAGGCAAGACGGTTCTGCGCGGCGCATTCACTATATCCTCCTACCTGGAAGGAACGGGCACCAACCTTCGCCTTCCACGGAATCCTCCTTTCACTCCAACGGAAGTCAGCGCTCTTTATACCAAACCGACTGTCCAGACCCAGTCAGGTCCGGGCGGCGCCGTCCCGGGCGATCCGTTCGCGGGCGCCATCGTGTACGTATGGGATAAGACCGTTCAACCCGCCATTGTCCAGCAGTGGAACCTCACCGCCCAGACTGAAGTTAGCCCGACGACAACATTCCAGCTCGGGTATGTCGGTCAGCACGGGACGCACTTGGTAGTTCCCACGCCGTATCTGCAAGGAACGCTAAACAATGGGGTGGTTGGACCAAGCTTGTACTTCCGAAACAATCCCTCCTTAATTTCGGAACTCTCCAACGTATCCGGCACCTCTTCGACTGGTTTCCAGACCTACAACGCGCTGCAGGCGGTATTGCAGAAACGCATTTCCAACGGGCTGGAAGGACAGGTTGCGTACACCTGGTCGCACTGCCTGACCAACAACATCGGATACTACGGTTCGGGGGGCAACGCGACGCAGGCCTCGAACGCGTCACCCTACTATCAAAACCTGTACGACCCTCATGCCGATTACGCGAGTTGCTACTTTGACTCGAAAAATATTCTCGCCGCCTACGCTACCTACGACCTGCCCATTGGAAAGGGCAAGGTGATCGGCAACAACATGAACCCGGTGCTCAATGCGGTCGTGGGCAACTGGCAGGCTTCCACCATCATTTCCATCCACAGCGGCTTTCCTCTCGCCGTTTCCAACGCCACCGACACCTCGGGAACTAATTCTCGCGGGCCCCGTCCCAACTGCGGCATGCAGACAGTGTTCGGTCGCCAAAAAAGCTTTGCCGGTGCTTTCCAGGGCTATCAGTGGATGAGTCCGAATGGGTATTCGGAACCAGCCACAGGAACCTTTGGCAACTGCCCTGCACAAGGACCAGTGACGGGAGCTGGTTATACGGATACTGACATCGGTCTTTCGAAGAGCTTCCATCTTACCGAGGCCAGATACTTCCAGTTCCGCGGCGACTTCCTGAACGCTTTCAACAACGTTCAGTTGGGACACCCCAACACAAACTTCCCGAGTACTACCTTTGGGTTGATCACGACTTCACAACCTGCAAGGAACATCCAATTCGCGTTTAAGTTCTACTTCTAGTGCCTGATAGACTCAGGGGCAGACGCTCAACCGGCGTCTGCCCCTTTTCTCTGGTGTGTACGAAACCCAGGTTCTTCATCGGCGATTTGTACAAGCACTGGCATCCCGCAGCCTGCACGACCAACGCGATTGACAGCAAACGAGGGCGATGAAAGTCCAACTCGAACCCAGCGGACTCACGGAACGATTCAGCGATCTGCCCATCGACAAATACGTCACCATCGTCGAAGGCGACAGCACAAAGAAAACCTGAAGCTAGAGCAGTTTCGCAATTGGATTGGACCGAAGCTGCCGCCCTTGACGTGGTTTTCTCTCAAAGAAAACCACACCTCGCTGCTCTTACCAGACCACAGTAATGGCGAAAATGCTTTAAGGCGGGTGTTCCGCATTTGGCTCGCGGTTCCCGCGCCAGATGTGGGAAGTTCACCGAGCTTAACCTGCAGTTTCGTCGCATCCAGAACGCTGTATGGCAGAAAGCGGTGGAACCCCACTCAAGCCAACACCAGGCTTGAATGGCCACCCGTCATCGTTTGTCATGAGGAGCCGTGGGGATGGTCGAGCGAGGTCGAGAGAGCTGCGGTTGACTTACCCCTCAAACAGATCTGAATGTGGCGATCCGAACTCGAGAGTGAATGGATCGATAACGTACCATTGACAAATCCAAATGGACAAGGGGATTCATGCCGCACCGGTTAAGTTCACTCGATCTGACGCTGGTAGCCGTCTACCTCGCCGGCATCACCCTCTTCGGCCTTCAATTCCGCAGCAAAGACCGCAGCCTCAAATCTTATTTTCTCGCCGATCGCAAAATCCCATGGTGGGCCATTGCTCTTTCCATCGTTGCAGCAGAAACCAGCACTCTCACCATCATCAGCGTTCCCGGCCTCGCTTACACCAGTGACTGGGGCTTTCTGGAAATCGTTCTCGGCTATCTCCTCGGCCGCACCATGGTGTGCATTCTCTTCCTCCCACGCTATTTCCGTGGTGAACTCCTCACCGCCTATGAGGTGATCGGCCAGCGCTTCGGCGCCCGCCTGCACAAACTCACCGCCTTTCTTTTTCTCTTTCTGCGGGCGGCTGCAGAAGGTGTCCGCGTCTTCGCAGTGTCCATCGTCGTGGGCCTGGCCATCGGTACGGGAGACGTGACATCGATCGGCATCATCTGCGCACTCACGCTGATCTACACCCTGGAAGGTGGAATGGCCGCCGTCATCTGGACGGACGTAGTGCAAATGGTCCTCTACATCGCCGGCACCCTCGTGAGCGTTATCCTGCTGGGCCATCGCGTTCCGGGGGGCTGGCATGCCATCCACAGCATGGCAAGCGTCGCCGGCAAGCTCACCATCTTTCATTTCGCCTTGAGCCTTAGCACTACCTACACGTTCTGGGCGGGACTGTTCGGCGGCTGCTTCCTGACCATGGCAAGTCACGGAACCGATCAACTGATGGTCCAGCGGCTGCTGACCGCGAAAAATCTACGCGAGTCCCGCATTGCCCTGCTGGCGAGTGGCGGAGTCATCCTGGTGCAGTTTGTTCTCTTTCTCGCCATCGGTACGGGTCTCTACTACTTCTACGGAAGCGGCATGCACCCCGCAGCGCCCGCGAGCCCCGATCGTGTGTTTCCTGCCTTCATCGTCACCGAGATGCCGCGCGGGCTCGCGGGTCTGATGGTCGCGGCCATTCTGGCAGCAGCCATGTCAAATCTCAGTGCGGCCGTCAACTCACTCAGCTCCAGCAGCATGGTCGATTTCTACATGGCCTGGAATCCCGACGCCGATGAACGCCGGCGCGCCCGCTTGTCGCGTATCATGACCCTGTTCTGGGCGTTTCTCCTCTTCGCGCTCGCCTTACTGTCGCGCAGCGGAGGCCACGTGGTCGAAGTGGGCCTTTCCATCGCCTCCGTAGCCTATGGCGCGTTGCTCGGGGTCTTTCTTCTCGGTACCCTTACCAAAACTGCAACCGAGGCAGGTGCAATCATCGGTATGATCGGCGGTCTGGTGGTGAACATATTGCTCTGGAAACAACCTGCATTCATACCGCTGCCGAAAGTGGCCTGGACCTGGTTCGTCCTCATCGGCTCGCTGCTCACCTTCGCCCTGGGATGGGTCATGAGCAAGCTCCTGCCGGCTAAGAAACAGACCGTAAAGGTCGCGATGCTGGTGCTTCTTGTCTTCGCCGCAGGCGTGCCGTTGCATGCGGCACAAGACGCAGATCCTCACAGCCTGGATCACAGCCTGGATCACGGCCTGGACAGCAGTATGGATCAGAGCATCGATCGCAGCATCGATCGCCTGGTCGAAGACGGCATCGCCGCGAAGAAGTTTCCCGGCGTCGTCGTCATTGCCGGCCACAACGGCAAAATCATCTTTCATCGCGCTTACGGGAATCGCTCCCTTATACCCACACCCGAAGCGATGACCGAGGACACGGTTTTCGATCTCGCATCGCTAACCAAAGTTCTCGCCACTGCGCCAGCAGTCATGCAGCTCTATGAACAGGGCCGGTTCTCGCTGAATGATCCCGTAGCCACCTATCTGCCCGAGTTCGCGGTGAATGGCAAGCAGGACATTACGATCCGTCAGTTGCTCACGCACTATTCCGGCTTGCCGCCCGATGTTTCGCTGGAAGACCCATGGGAGGGCAATCCAGAAGGCTTGCGCCGCGCCTTCACGTCCACGCCGGTCACGGAACCGGGTGTGCAGTTCCGCTATAGCGATATCAATTTCCTTGTCCTCGGCGCGCTGGTTGAGAAACTCTCAGGCCTCACACTCGATCAGTACCAGCAGCGGAACATGGCGCAGCCATTGGGTTTGGAGCACATGCGCTATCTTCCGCCGCAGTCCTGGCACGCCGACATCGCACCCACACAGTACGACAAAGGAGTGATGCTGCGTGGAGTTGTGCACGATCCCACAGCCCGCCGTATGGGCGGCGTCGCCGGGCACGCCGGGCTTTTCAGCACCGCAGGCGATGTGGCCATCTATGCACAGAATCTCCTCGATCGGCTGGCCGGCCGGCCCAGCAAGTTTCCGCTACAGCAGTTGACGCTCGCCAAGATGACGGCCCCGGGTCAGCCCGCGACCGGCACTGCGTTGCGCGGGCTTGGCTGGGACATAGACTCGCCTTTCTCCAGCAATCGTGGCGAGCTATTTCCCATCGGCTCCTTCGGACACACGGGGTTTACGGGAGCCTCTCTCTGGATGGATCCCTCCAGTGATACATACGTCGTGTTTCTCTCGAATGCCGTCTATCCCAACGGCCCAACCGGCATCAACTCCATCCGTGGTGGAGTAGCCAACGCCGTGGCGCGCTGGGTAAAGCTGCAGCCCGACAGTGGCGAACTAGCCGCTTCATTAACCGGCTACAACGAGTCGGTGTCCGGAGAGCGCCACTGGCCAGATCGCAACGGAAAAGTTGTGACCGGCATTGATGTCATGGAGCAGGACCACTTCGCCGCCCTGGCCGCGATAGCGGCCAGTCACGGTGGCAAATGCAGGATGGCTCTGCTCACGAATCAGACCGGTCTCGACGCCCAGGGCCACAGAACCATCGACATTCTGGCGAAGGATGCGAAAGCATCCGTTCCCGCCCTCACCCTCAATCTGCTCTTCAGTCCTGAGCACGGCATCAACGGCGCCCTCGATAAAGAAGGTATTCAGAATTCGACTGACCCGTCCACGGGCTTACCGGTCATGAGTCTCTATGGTTCGGCAGCACAACGGCGCCCTTCGCCAGAGGTGCTGCGTGGGCTCGACGCGGTCGTGATCGATCTCGCGGATGCGGGCGTTCGCTTCTACACCTACGAGGCGGTCGTACGCTATTTTCTTGAAGCGGCGGCCCAGACGGGCACAGACATTGTGGTTCTCGATCGCCCGAATCCGATCACCGGCGCGTTCGTGCAAGGACCGCTCTCAGACCCCGGTAAGGAAAGTTATGTGAATGTGGCGCCGATTCCTGTGCGCCACGGCCTGACGCTCGGCGAACTCGCCCTTTACCTCAACGGAGAACTCAAGCTGCAAGCGAAGTTGCACGTCGTGGCCATGACCGGCTGGCAGCGGGGCGACTGGTTCGATGCAACAGGCCTCACTTGGACAAATCCCTCGCCCAATCTGCGAAGTCTGGCGGAAGCCACTCTGTATCCGGCACTCGGCCTCATCGAGACGACCAATGTCTCCGTAGGCCGTGGTACGGATACGCCGTTTCAATACGTGGGCGCTCCGTGGATGGACAGCGTTGCGCTTGCAAAAACACTGAATGCCCGCTTTCTGCCGGGAATTCGCTTTGTACCGGTCGAGTTCACGCCGAAAGCGCCGTATCCTTATGCTGGCGAACTCTGCCACGGCATCGAGCTGATCGTGACCAATCGCAACGTCCTCGACACGCCTGAACTGGGTCTCGAAATCGCCTCAGCCCTCTACAAGCTGTCTGGAGAGAAGTTCCAATTGAACAAGATCGACACCCTGCTGGCCAACCGTGACGTGTTGAGCGCACTGCAAGCCGGCCGCGACCCGCAACGTATCGCCGAAGACTGGCAGCAGGATTTGCGAGATTTTGAAACGAGGCGGCAATCGTACCTGCAGTACTGACCGCACGGTAGCAACGATGGTTTCCAATCGCTCGCCGGCTTGCTGCCGGTTTAAGCTCATTTCCTGCCTGAGGACTGACTCGGATTTCTCATCAGCAAGGAGGAGACGAGCGGCGAGGCTGTTCGCTGAGGCGAGGCCGTGTTGTGGGGTTGCCGGCAGGGCAACAAATCTTCGGGTGCCCCATCCTTGACGGTGCTTTTCCGGCAAGGGTGGGACGCCACAAATCTCAATGCACACGGTCGTGGTAACCCACCCTTCGCAAAAAAAGCGAAGGATGGGGCACCCGCAGCTTTGTTGCACTCCCCGCCAAGCGATTATCGAACCGCGTTTCTCTATCGTTCTCAACCGTCTGAGAAATGCAGGCTGACGCAGTTTCGCGACCGATTCTGCAACTTTCACCAAAGCAAATGATTCCGTCATAAAAAACTGCATGGACTGCCACATGCCGAAGCAGGAGACGAATCCGATCGTGCTCGACTGGAAAGGGAAAACTGTCAAGCCAGAAGTGCGCAATCGCTGGATCCAATCACTGGGTCCAATCGCTGGGTCAAGGTGTATTCAAGCAAGACAAAACGGTTGCTCTCTTTTCAACAGAGATAACGCCCAAGATTCCCCCCAAATGCCCGCAGTCAAACCCTGACAAAGCACGCTATGCTTTGGATGGCAAATCTCACGACCTGACTCGGGCGTGGCAAAAATCGAATCACATCCAAGCCGTGCAACGGCATACGTGGACGATGAACCGATGGAGCAGTTTTATCGCCCCACGGCTGCTTCGCCGGCGCGTGCCCGAACGAAGACAGATCCCTCTTCAGAGCGGAACCCGGTGCGTCGCGTCACGAATCACGCGAGCGACGACATCGATGACCGTGAAGAAGATGCGTTTCTGCGTGCGCGGCGTCGCGTACCTGTCAGGCGCGGTCTCATCCCCCCCGGTCGCTGGGGTCGCGTCGCAGCGGCCGCCGTTGCCGTCGCCGTTCTGGGCCTGCTCGTTTTGCTGGGCATCGGCATACGAAATTTCTTTCGTGACGATCCTCGCTTCCGCATCGCGTCGTCGTCTTCCATTCAGATCATTGGCAACAGCCAGGTCACGCGGCCCGAGCTTCTGTCTGTGTTTGGTTCGGACCTCGGCCGCAACATCTTCTTCATCCCGCTCGCTGAGCGCCGCGTTGCGTTGGAGCAGCTCCCCTGGGTAGAGCACGCGACCCTCATGCGTTTTCTTCCCGATCAACTGCGTATCGCCATCGTCGAGCGCACGCCGGTCGCCTTCGTCCGCCAGGGCAACGGAGTCGGCCTGGTCGACGGTCACGGAGTTCTACTCCATATGTCTTCTGCCTCCATGACCGCCAGGCACTATTCGTTCCCGGTGCTTTCCGGCATTTCTGGCAAAGATTCGCTTTCCGTGCGCGCGGCGCGCATGCAGTTGTATCAACAGTTCGTCGCCGACCTTGACTCCGGCGGCGCCAGGATTTCGAATCAACTCAGCGAAGTCGATGTCTCCGACCCTGAAGACATCACTGCCTTGTTACCTGCCGAAGGGTCTGACATCCTCGTGCACTTTGGCGATTCTGACTTCCTCGCCCGCTACCATAGTTATCAGCAGCATCTGCCCGGGTGGCGGCAACAGTATCCTCACCTGGCAGCGGTCGATATGCGTTATGAGAACCAGGTAGTACTCGATATGGCGAAACAGCCCTCCCCCCCGGCAAACGTTCAGACAAACACCGCAACTGCTCCCCCGGTCAAACATCCCGTGCACTCTACCGTCAAGCCGGCCGCCCACACTGCCAAGGCAGGTAAGGCGAAAAACAGATGAGCCAGAAGGACGAAGAGCTTCTCACGGTTCTCGACGCCGGCAGCTCCCGAGTGCGCGTTCTGGTGGCTGAGCTGCATGAGGGCGCCCTGCGCTACCGCGCCCACAGCGTGGTCCATGCCGCCGGTATGCGCAAAGGGCTCATCAGCGATTTGCAGCCCGCCAGCCGGGCTTTCAACCAAGCGGCGACTGAGGCCGAAAAGATGGCGAATGCGGTCATCGCCCATTGCGTGGTGGGCCTGGGTGGGCCGCATGTCCGCGGCGTAAACAGCCAGGGCGGCATTAGCCTTGGCAACCGCCTGCGCGAAATTACGCGTGAGGATGTGCGCGCAGCCGTCGATCGCGCCCGCTCCGTCTCGCTCCCCGCCGATCGCGAGATTATCCACCTGCTGCCGCAACAATTCATCCTTGACGAACAGCCTGGCATCCACGATCCGGTGGGTATGGTCGGCAACCGTCTGGAAGTGAATTTGCACATCTCTACCTGTTCCGCCAGCGCGGCGCAGAGCGTCATCACCTGCGCCAACAAGGCCGGGCTGGAAGTGACCGACACCGTGTTCGAGGCCATTGCCGCAGCGGAAGCCACCGTCTCCGCGGACGAACGCGAACTCGGCGCGTGCCTCATCGATATCGGGGCAGGCTCGACGGAACTGGTGGTTTTCTTTGAGGGAGCCGTGGCCCACACCGCGGTCGTGCCGATTGGCGGAGACCACTTCACCAACGACCTCGCGGTCGGCCTGCATATGAATGTGCAGGAAGCGGAAGCCATCAAGGTCGACTACGGCCACTGCGTCGTGACCTCGGTTTCGTCGTCCAGCGAACTGGAATTGGTAGCCGACGGAACGCAGGTGATTCGCACCATCAAGCAGCGTTACCTGAGTGAAATTCTCGAGCCTCGTGCCCGCGAGCTCTTCCAGTTGCTGCGCGACAATCTGCGTCAGGGCGGCGTGCTGGGTGCGCTTGGCGCCGGTTGCGTGCTTACCGGCGGCGGCGCGCGTCTTGCGGGGCTGCTGGAAGTGGCAGAAAGCGTGCTGCGCGTGCCTGCCCGCTTAGGCTATCCCGTGCCGCTTTCTAGAATGCCGGAAGAGCTGATTCAGCCGGAGTTTTCGACCGCGATCGGCATGCTGCTCTATACGCATCGCACCAGTGTGCTGCGTGCGGCAGACGATCAGGGGCTGCGGGCAAAGCTGCGCGCCATATTCGCCGGCAGTTTGTAGTTCATCAGGATCGAAAAACAGGAACGCAAACGACGGAATCCTGTTAGAAACTAGAAATGGAGTGTTAGTCGATGAATCCTTCCGATGAAATTCGAATTCAGTACAACGATGAGATTGCGCGCGGCGCGAAGATCAAGGTCATAGGCGTAGGCGGTGGTGGCGGCAACGCCGTCAATCGCATGATCGCCGCCAAGCTCGAAGGCGTAGAGTTTATCGTCGCCAATACAGATGTGCAGGCATTACAGAACTCCCAGGCGCCGGTGAAGCTGCAACTCGGCGTGAAGCTCACCAGTGGACTGGGTGCGGGCGCTAACCCGGACGTCGGCCGTCGTGCGGCGCTCGAAGATTCCGAAAAGATCATTGAAGCGCTCGAAGGCGCCGACATGGTATTTGTCACCGCCGGCCTGGGCGGAGGCACAGGTACCGGGGCAGCTCCTGTGATCGCCTCTCTGGCCAGTGAAATGGGAGCGCTGACGGTCGCCGTCGTGACCCGCCCCTTCGGCTTTGAAGGCAAGCGCCGTATGCAGCAGGCTGAGCGCGGCATGGAAGAACTGCTCGAAGGGGTCGATACCATGATCGTCATCCCCAACGAGAAATTGCTTGCCGTGGCGAAAGATGCCGGTTTCTTCGAATCGTTCCGCATTGCCGATGATGTGCTGTTGCAGGGCGTCCAGGGGATTTCCGACATCATCACCATCCCCGGCATCATCAATCGTGACTTCGCCGATGTAAAGACCACCATGGCCGGCATGGGCTATGCCGTTATGGGCACTGCCGTGCGTAGCGGCGAGAACCGTGCGGTCGCCGCTGCTCAAGCGGCCATGGCATCGCCGCTGCTTGAAGCCGGCGCAATCGACGGTGCGCGCGGCATCCTCATCAATATCAGCGGCTCCAGCTCGCTCAAGTTAAGCGAGGTGAACGTGGCCTCGACACTCATTCAAAGCGCGGCGCACGAAGATGCGAACATCATCTTCGGTGCGGTGCTCGACGAGAGCATGGGTGACAACGTCAAGATCACGGTCATTGCAACAGGCTTCCGGCAGGATGATTTCGGCCGTCGCATCCGTTCTTCAAATGAGGCGCAGGTACCACGCGTTTCGCTGCAGGAGCGTCCTGCTGTTCCTCGTTTTGCCAGCGAAGAGATTGTGGAAGAGGAATCATCGCCACGATACCAGTCGCGGGAAACGCCTGAGCATGTGTCGGCTCCTGTCTTTGAAGACCGCGAGGTATTTTCCGTGCCCGAGCCGTTCGCTCTGCAGCCGCAGCCAATTCTGATTGAAGAAGTTCCTGAGCTTCCCTGGTCTGCTCCCCCGGCGCGAACACCTATCCTCCACGTCGACTTCGATGAACCTTTTGAAGAGGAGTACGCCCGTCTCGTTCCCAGCAAGCCTTCGCCAGAATACGAAACCGGACGCAACGAGCACGCCGCGGACGGCGGAAACGAGTCTCATCTGGAGAACCTCGACATTCCCGCTTTCCTGCGTCGCCCCGTTTAAAGCGGTTTGCCAGTCGCTATGCACCACCTGGAATGACAAAGTGTGGTTTTTCTTGAGAGAAAACCACGTGAAGGTCGATCGCTGAGCTCGCTGCGGCGAGGAAGCTCGCTGCGGCGAGGAAGCGAGCTGCGGCGCGGAAGCTCGCTACGGCGAGGCTGCCCGTATCCTTCAAAGAATTGAGTTTTTGAGCGTAGGGTACGGATTAGGATTGGGTGCGAGCTAGAGTTACGCTGGTGTACCCAATTGTGGTACGGACATGGAGAAGAGTTCGTCGGAATATGGAAAAGCGGACCGACTTTATGTCAAATTAGGGTTAAATAGTGATAGCAAGTCAGTAATGACGAATCGGAATCTCCATTCCGGTTCCGGCATTGGAAGTCTGTGACAGGAATGCTGAACGAGTAAGAAACGGGGAAGCCTCATTGGGGAGCCCGGCATTGCAGAGTAATTTCCACGGGAGAAGTCAGATGGTCGGGTCGCGTATCGTTAGCTATAGGCAGGGTTTCGGGGGTTACTGCAGGGTGAACAGACAAGTGCTGAAGCGTGTTTACTATTTTCTTCTTATTCTCGGTCTGGCCTCCGCTGCTTTTGCGAAACCGGCGTCCGCGCGTCCCACTCACCCCGCCCGTCCTGTTCATCGCGCCCATGCAGCTCGAGTGCAGGAGAGCGGGCGCGCCCGCCGGCATATGGCCCAGTTACGCCATGCCCGCCCAGTAGTGACAGAGAGAAAAGTTGTCCTGGTGCGCACCCGCTCAGGCCACCTGCGCCATGCCACGCTCGTCCGTCACCGTTACTACGAACACTTCTCCGCCAGTTCCTTTACTAATTCCGATCTCACCCAGGGCGATATCACCGCCGGTGAAGATCCGGTGGTACGCCAGGCGGCAATTGACGCGCTCGGCAACATGTATGGGACCGTGGTCGCGATTGATCCCAGCAACGGCCGCATTCTGGCCATGGTCAACCAGAAACTGGCCCTCTCGAGCGGCGCTGAACCATGCTCCACCATCAAGGTTTCTGTAGCCCTGGCCGCTCTTCAGGAAGGAATCGTCACCAAGGATACCCCGGTCAACCTCGGCGGACGATTCCACATGGACATGACGGAGGCGTTGGCCCACTCTAACAATCTTTATTTTGAGACACTTGGCCGCCGCCTGGGTTTTGAGCGCGTGCGCCACTATGCCAATCAGTTCGGCCTTGGGGAACTCGCCGGCTGGAACATTCAGGGCGAGCAGTTGGGCATTTATCCCGAACAGGTTCTACCGGAGAGCGAAGGCGGAGTCGGACGCATGTGCTCCTTTGGTGAAGGTATCTCCATGACTCCACTGCAGTTAGGAGCATTGGTAGCGTCGATCGCCAACGGAGGTACCCTTTACTATCTGCAGCATCCCACCTCGAGCGCCGACGTGGCGAACTTTGAGCCACGCGTGAAGCGCACCCTGAATATCGGCAAGCTCATCCCCGATGTCACGGTGGGCATGGAAGGCGCGGTCGACTACGGTACGGCTCGCCGGCTGCATGCTAACTTCAGTGAACTGCCGGTCCTGGGCAAGACGGGGACGTGTTCGAACAACGGCACCCGCTACGGATGGTTTGCTTCCTTCGCCAATACTTCCCACGGCCGCATTGTGACCGTCTTTTTCCTCGAAGGTGGCCGCCCAACGTTCGGTCCAAAAGCCGCCGAACTGACCGGTGTCTTCTATCACAATCTGTGGGACCACAGTTACTTCGCGGAGAAGGCTTCGGCAGAGCCGGTTTCGACCAATCCATCGGCCGTAAGCGCCAGCATTAGCCAGTAAGCGATCCGCCAGTAGAACGCGAAGGGCCTCCCGCAGGGGAGGCCCTTCGCATTCTGGTCTTACCATCTCCGTGTATCCCACCCAGGACGATAGCGGAGCCATCCCAACCAGATGCTCTACGATGCTTAGGTATGAAGATCCTCACCGCTGAAGAGATGCGGGTCACCGATCAGGTAACAAGCGAGCGCTTTGGCGTTTCCTCGCTAGAACTGATGGAACACGCTGGGCGCGCCGTAGCCCGTTTCGTTCTGCGCGAGCTGCCGCAGTGCCGTCGCATCGTAGTCCTCTGCGGCAAGGGCAACAACGGCGGCGACGGACTCGTCGCAGCGCGTTATCTGATTGAAGCGGGCTGCATCGTTTCCGTCGTCATGTTGGGCGATCCAGCCGTGCTGCGGGGCGACGCCAAGGTCATGCTGGTGCGCCTGCCTGTGACCCCGATCGGGATTCAGGAAGAAGCTGATCTTCGCCGCGAAGCCTGTAAGGCCGCACTCGAAGCTGCAGAGGTCTTTCTCGATGCCGTACTCGGAACAGGATTCCGTCCGCCGCTGCGCGGTCTCGCAGTTCTGGGCCGCGAACTCCTTGAGCGCTACCCGCGCACACCCGTGGTTGCTGTCGATCTGCCCTCCGGCTGGGACGCGGACTCGCGAAAGTTTTTAGCTCCGGAAGCCTATCGCGCCGATGCCGTCGTGACCTTCACCGCCCCTAAATTGGCCCACGTTTCCGGCATGCTCACCCATGGAGGTGTCCTGACTCTGCCCGCAAATCTTCGCCAGGGGCCGATCGTGGTGGCGCCCATCGGTTCCCCGGCCGAAGCGATCGAATCCACAACTGGACTGCTGTGGGCGGGCGCATCGAAAACGATGGCCGATCGTCCACGCTCTGCCGACTCCAACAAAGGCCTCTTCGGCCATGTGCTCGTGATTGGCGGAGCCCGGGGAAAGTCAGGCGCCCCTTCGATGAGCGCCGTCGCCGCTTTACGTGCCGGTGCCGGCCTTGTCACCGCTGCCATCGCGGAATCCATCCTGCCCACGGTCTCCGCCGTCAGGCCAGAGCTGATGACCATGCCGCTGCTGGAAGGAGCCAAGGGAGAAATCTCCAGCCGCAACCTGGACGCTGCTCTCCTTGACCCCATTCTCGAGAGGAAGTCGGTCATTGCCATCGGTCCTGGCCTGGGCCAGGAGCGGGAAGCGGTCGACTTCTTCCTCGGCTTGCTCCAGCGGACGAAAGTTCCCATGGTCATCGATGCGGACGCGCTCAATGCCCTCGCCGCGAACCCCGGCAAACTCGATGGTCGTGGCCGTCTCCTGGTGCTTACACCGCATCCCGGCGAAATGGCCCGCCTTGCGGGCATCAGCATCCGAGAGGTCGAGGCCGATAGGGAAGGCGTCGCCCGGCGGTTCGCCACCACCTACCATGTAACCCTGGTGCTGAAAGGATGGCGCACCATCATCGCTCACCCTGACGGCGGTTTGGCGCTCAATACGACAGGCAATCCAGGCATGGCCAAAGGCGGCAGCGGAGATATTTTGACCGGCATCGTGGCCGCCCTGCTCGCCCAGTATCCCGAGCAGCCGGCCGAGGCCATCGAAACTGCGATATATCTTCACGGACTGGCAGCCGATTTTGCTGTACGTTGGCAAGACCAACATACTCTGCTGGCGATGGACACCGTGTCCCACCTGCATGAGGCTTATCGCTTTCGGGCCGAGGATCCGGCAGGATATTTTTGGTTGCAGGGCATGCCTGGCATGTTGAAGGAGAGGGAATGAGCGTTCGCCGCTTTGTTAGCAACAGCAGCAGAGAGACCGTCGAGATCGGGGGAGAAATTGCCCACTTGCTCTCCTCGCCTATCTTGCTTTTTCTCCGCGGGGACCTCGGCGCTGGCAAAACGACGCTGGTGAAGGGAATCGCCCAGGCTCTGGACGCTGCCGATCCGGATGAAGTCACCAGCCCGACGTTTACCCTGGTCCATGAATACGACGGCCATTGCAAGGTTGGGGGCAAGGATCGCGATGTGAAGCTATACCATATCGATCTCTATCGCATCGAGGATGAACGTGGACTGGAAACCATCGGCTTCGACGAGCTAGCGAGCGAAGACGCCATTATTCTCGTCGAATGGGGCGAAAAGTTTCCCAGCATAGTAAAACGCAGTGACGGCGACATCTCGATCGAGCACGCCGGGGGAGACACCCGCAATATCACCCTCACCTTCAAGGGAAAAGAAGCCGGCTCATCTGACGAATAGCAATATCTGACGAGCCGGGTGCTGCCAGGTAGTCCGTGCCCTACCCAATGTGATCACGGCGCTACAGCATTTTCACTTCTGGTGTTTACAGAGCAACAACTCCCATGGCGGCTTTTCCTCAAAAAAAGCCGCACTTCGCCGCACCATCCTGTGCAGAGTAGAAGTGAAAATGCTCTAAATTATTGAGTCAAGACTTTTCCACACCCGGTTTAGTCACAGAGGGAGTTGCCTGCGGAATTCTGTGCATTTCCCAACCGGCGTTGCCGACCCGCAGATGAATGAAACGTGGCAAGGTCTTTGATCTTCTAGAATCAGAAGATTTATCGGGCAGCGAAGCCGAGGAAGCTCGGGTTCACTCCATCACCAATGGAGCCTGAGGAAGCACCCCCAGCTCTTGGACCCCAAAAAGAACTGGGGGCCGGCAAGCCGGCCCCCAGGAATCTACCACACGTATCTGTGAATGGGTCTTATTTAAAGTCAAACATCCCAACCAGATCGTCCAAAGCTGGACTGTTGACGGGGACGTAAGGATTGTCTGCCCTGGTAACCGGGTTCGGGTAGTTATCGCGGCTGCGCTTGGTGATTGTTTCCAGTCCCCAGTTTGCCTCGATGAACTTGAGAATCGATACGTGGTCAGAATACTCGTGGGAAATCTTGCCGCCCTTCGAGTAAGGCGACACCACTATCAGCGGGATGCGTGTGCCGTCTCCGAAGTAGTCGACCGGCTGAACGTATCCCGAGTCGTAGTAACCGCCGCCTTCATCGAAGGTGATGAAGATCGCGGTGTCTTTCCACAGTTCCGGGTTGGCCTTCACTGCATCCACAATCTTCTTGGTGAACCCTTCAAACAGATCCAGCTTTGAGGATGCCGGGTGACCATCGACCAGTCCGCTCGGCTTTACGATCGAGACGGCCGGCAGTTTTCCATCCTTGATGTCTGCGTAGAGGTTCAGCGTGTCCTGAATGTGGGCTTCGCGCACAGACTTGTTGGCCATGATGGAGGTGTCGTACTGGAACGGGTTGCAAATGTTGCAGTACTCATCGGTATTCTTGCCGATCGCACCAAAGTTGAGCTGATACGGGTCGGGTACGTAATTGTTCCACTGGTCGCCATAATACTTCCAGGAGATGTGGTTATCGATCAGGCTATCGCCGATGCTGCGGACAGAAGACGGCGGAATCGTAAAGACCGTGTTGTTGGAGCTGAGATCGGTAAAGGCATTCTTGCCGTTTCCGAAGTAGCCCGGGTTGTAGTTGTTGAGCAGGTAGTAGTGACCCGCTTCGCAGTTCGACTTGATCGGCGTCCGCAGTGACTTGAGGTACTTCACAATCGGAGTCACACCAGGTTGGTTCGTGTCTGCGCACTCGGTGTAAGAGCCACCGCCGAACGAAGCCGAGCCAAAGGAACCGCCACCATAACCATCTTCGCTATACCAGTTGTTGGTGCCGGCAGCTGGTCTGGGGTTTTCGATCTCACCTACGATGCCCTGGTTGGCCGAGCCTTTTGCCACTTCCACTCCGTTCGGAGGAACCGCGGCGTGACCTTTGCCATCGCTGAACCAGATCGCGTCGCCGTGGCCCAACATGATGTGGTTGGCGCCCGTTCCGCCTTGCACTGACTGGTGAAAGTTGTCACTCATCGTGTAAGTGTCTGCCAGGTACTTGAAGTAGGGCGCGTCGCCGTTCTGAACGTTGTAGAAGCCCATGGCGGTCGAGCCTTCACCTGTGGTGACGGCATTCGGTGCGTACTCGGTGCTGAAGTTTGCGGGCTGCTTGAGGCCGTTTGTGCCGGCGCCTACTGTGGTTTCGACCCACGGAAACAGTTTTTCGTCGCAACCAGAAGGATTGCTGGCCGTTGCGTGCTCAACGCTGCAATCCAGCTGTTGCCACATCTGGTAAAAGCGATGGACCGGGCTGGCCGCGTAATCGTTGTAGCTGAACGTATCTCCATTGGTCAGCTGGAATGGTCCTGGAGGCAGGGCATTTACATTGGTGATACGGGTATCGGGAATCCTGCCTGAGAGGCCAGAACCGCCGGTCACCAGGTAACCGTAGTAGTCCTGCGGAAGCCCGTTCTCTGACTGCAGCGCCAACTGGAGGCTGTCGTTCTTGATATAGGAATCTACAGGTCCACCGTTGAGGGGCGCCGGAAGAACCGACCCGGAAAATGTGCTCTGAGGCGGGCTCAACAGGAAACCGTCAGAATTCTTATCTTCCGCCGCTTTCTGCTCGGCGAGGGGGAAGTTCGGCCCTGGCGTTCCATTGGCCTTCACAATACCTTCGGACAGAAGATTAAAAACCTTTTGGCCCTTCTTGGGCACATAGGTGGCAAAGACGTGATCGAAGCTGCGATTTTCGCCAACGATGACGATGACGTGCTTGATAGGCGTGCTTGTTTCCTTGTCGCGGGTCGTATTTACTGGTTGATCGGCAGCGAAGGCGCTGCCAATGGCGAGCTGGAAAATTGCAGTCGAAACCAGCCCGGTACGCACGGCCTTCATGGCCGTCGTTGCCAGATGTTTTGCAGTCATACTTCCTCCTGAGTCGGAGCTTGGGGCTCGGAACCCATTCGAGGAATAGTCCTGTCAAGTGAACGGAGTGTATCTATAGGGTGAACGCAAAGTGAAAAAATATTCCGTCGAGCAAAAGGTCATCACCGTGAAGCGGGTTTTGCCGAAGGGCCGGGATCCACCCGGATCGATCCCATCATGCCCTTATCCTCATGCTCCAGCAGATGGCAATGATAGACAAACGTACCGACGGTATTGGGATCGCGGAAATCCATGCGTAAGCGAACGCTGGGGTAGACAAGCGACCGGCCATCATAATACGGAACATTTACTGTGTCGCGCAGGAATCCCTCATTCACCTGCTTCCCCGAGTACTCGAGCAACAGGAAATGCAATTGATGTATGTGAAAGGCATGTAGCTCGTTCGATCGGTTTTCAATGATCCAGTCTTCCACGGTTCCTTGCTGTGCGACGATGTTTGGAATATCGGAAGACATGTCGAACATCTTGGGTTCCTGCCCATCCACGGTGAGGTAAAACTCCACGGCGCTGGTGGGATCGTTGGGGTCGGCCAACTTTTCTGAGAAATACATACGCCGGGTGCGCACCGGAGCGGCATCGCCGAGCCACGCATTCGCTGAAGGAATGGGCGCGCCGGGATGGCTGGGCAAGATTGACCTGGGCAATGTTGAACTGGGCTCTGGGGATGCAGGCGACGCAACAATCTTCGCCAGCATACGGTTGGGATCGTTTTCACCGCCGGGCCCGGTGTCGACAGTTCGGGTCACCAGCAATCCGGTTTCGCCTTCCGCCGGACCGTTCACAATAAATTCCACCCGTGCCCCGGGCGGCAGCGCGGTGTGCGTTTGCCAGTTGATCGACCCACCTCCCGGATCGTTGTGGTCCATGGGCGCCCCGTCGATGGCTACCAGTCCCAATGCCTGGGGCGAACGACGAAAGAGGACGGAGAGATTCAGGTAGGTCAGGGCAGACGCATTCAGTACTCGCCATAGTTGCCGTTCGCCCGGTTTCATCTGGATCACGGCAGGTGTGTAGTCGGGATAGGGAACCGGCACGTAGTTGATCGAAAGATCTTTGGCGGGTTTACCGAACCCGGTGCCGTTATTCGCGGCGTCTCCATCGCGGTCGATCAGGAATTTAGGCACCACCGGCTCAGACTTCGCGGGCGCCGCATTGGGATTTACGAGATCCTGGTCGCGGATGATGAACACGCGTTCAGGAAGTCCGGCAACGGATTTCTTGGCACGTTCGATGCCTTGCACGATCAGTGCACCCGAAGCACCGCCCAAAAGCTGCTGCTTGCTGAACCCGTGAATGTGCGGGTGATACCAGTACAGGCCCGCCGGCTCGTCTTCTGGTATCCGAAAGCGGTATTCAAACTCATCGTCGCCGGGTTGCACCGACGTTTTCATGACGTCGTCCTGGTGGCAGAGAGGAGGAATGGTAAGCCCGTGGAAATGAAGATTGGTCGAAACTGCGTTGATTACTCCGCTTGTACATCCGTTGCTCGGCATATGCATGTGGGCATGCGCTGGCGCAACTGCGGAGGCGCCGGTCGAAATTTCTTTAAGAGCGTTCTTTAGGTGCAGAATCACCAGATCGCCGGGGTTGACACGGAGATTTGGTGACTCCGTCCCGGCTGCATCGGTATAGCAATAGCGGACAGAGCCGTTTGTATCGGCTACGTTATTGGCTGTCAGGTGCGCTTCGAGAACGCCGTTCGTGCTTCGCAGGTCGCGCGGCTCCTCGACGACGCTTCCCATCCGTGGGCGAGGGCAGGCATTCGAGTCCGGTCGCTGGGCAACTAAATTGGGTGCGAAGCATTGGGCGACGAGGGCAATCCAAAAGAATGATTTCGCTGAGTGCTGCATTTGCTGGCTGCCCATGGGTAACTGTTTAGAGCAGCACCAGCATAGGTGTACCCGGTCGACATCGGGGAAGTTGGATTTTTATGAAAAATCCAGTCAAAGTTCCTTGCCGCTGGGTACAGTTGTGCTGGTTCTGCTCGAGCTTTTAGTATTCGCCAGCCACGTTAACTTTCGTTGAATCGGGCTGACCTCCCTCGCAGCGTCGCTACGGATCGCAAGAAGATCGCGACCACATCGCAATGAGGGATTTGGCAAATGATTCCCAGGGAAGCACTTATCCGCCGAACCATTACTAAACTCAGTTACCGTAATCAGCCCGAGAATTACCCAAGGACTCTGGCGAAATCCCCCAAAAGCCGTATTCTCAGAATCAAGCGGCGGTTCGCACGCCAGCTCCTTGGTTACTTATTTAGCCCCTATGGCCAATCATGCTTTGGTATTACCAGAATTAGATCAGCGGGTGCAGGCAAGGGAGCCGAAGTTTCTCCCTGAGATCATTGATGAACCGGCGTGGAAATCCATCGTCGGCAACATCCGTGGGCTCCTGTTCCCCACCAAATTACCTCCGCTCGTCCTGACTTCGAAGCCCATTGCGGTCGTCGACCCAATGGCAGAGAAGCGGGGCGGCGCCTCATCGGTCATCTCGGTCGTTCTCCACGTAGCAGTCATTGCGGCTATTCTGTGGGCCTTCCTCGCGACCAAGAAAGTGTTGCCCAAAGCTCCAGAGCACGTCACACGCATTGACCTGCCCGCTTATTTGCCGATTGCTCCTCCCAAGGGGCCGGCCATGGGAGGCGGTGGCGGCGGTGGCTCTCACGATATTATTCAGACGCCTAAAGGCCATCTGCCTGAAATTCAGGAGAAGCCCGTTGCAGCGCCGATGGTGATTGAGAACAATCATCCTAAGCTAGAGGCTGCGCCTGCGATCAATATGCCGAAGGAAATCCAGATGGCAAACAACAATCTGCCTAATCTGGGTGATCCGCGGACCGCCGTAGTCGGCGCCGCATCCAACGGCATCGGCAGCGCCGGTGGTATGGGGATCGGTGCGGGCGGCGGGATCGGCTCGGGCAAGAGTAACGGCTTCGGCTCCGGTGTCGGTGGCGGCTACGGTGGCGGAATCTACCACGTAGGAGGCGCTGTCTCTGCTCCGCAGTTGTTGTTTGCGCCAGACCCTGAGTTCACAGACGAGGCGCGCCGCATCAAGTTCGAGGGCACATGCATCGTTTCGTTGGTCGTCGATGCCCAGGGCAACACCCAGCGGATTCAGGTAGTACGCCACCTGGGTATGGGACTGGACGAGAAGGCGGTCGAAGCAGTAAAACACTATCGCTTCAAGCCGGCTACGCTGCAGGGAAGATCGGTTCCGGTGGAGATGAACGTGGAAGTCAATTTCCACATCTCTTAGAGCAGAACCAGCATAGGTGTACCCGTACCCGGTCGATATCGGGGAAGTTGGATTTTTCTTGATGAAAAATCCAGTTAAGCGTCCTTGCCGCTGGGTACAGTTGTGCTGGTTCTGCTCCCATCGAACTGTACATTCGGAAGAAGCCCGGGCGATTCCAGGGCGGCAGGTCCAAATTCGAGGCGTCCCACATCTCGCTCTTTTTCGCGAGATGTGGGGCGCCCGAAGGTTTGTTGAAGGTAAACAGTGACCGCACGCAGGTTCGTTGCAGCGACCGGAAGCTACCGGCTCCCAAAAATTGACTTGAGCGTTCCGCAATTCATATAATCCCCGGCAATGAATCGTCGGGAATTTCTAGGTACCACGGCAGCCGCGTTAGTATCCGCCCCGCTTTCCGGATCCGCTTCAGCTCAGGCCGCACCGCAGGCGAAGCCGGCCGCACCGAAAAAGAAATTGCCCATCGGTGTTTTTGATCCTCCCTTCAACAAGCTTTCCCTTGACCAGATGCTCGATAAGTTCGCCGAAATGGGCATCGAGGCGGTGGAAGTGGGTGCTGCCGGTCCGAACGGCTCCCCGCACTGCCCTCGCCCGGAATTGATCGCGGATCCTGCGAAGGCGCGCGCCTGGAAAAAGAAGTTCGACGATCGCGGCATCCCCGTCATGACTTTGAGCTGTCATAACAATGCCATCTATCCGGATGCAGCCAAGGCCAAACAGGCCACCGAGGAGTTTCGTCAGACGCTGCAGCTCGCCGGCATGCTGGAAATTCCCACGGTGGTGGGGTTTTCGGGTTGCCCAGGCGGTTCAGCTACCGAAACTGTGCCCAATTGGGTTGTCTACAACTGGCCCCCTGAACACGGCATTGCGCTCGAGTGGCAGTGGAAGGAGAGGGTCATTCCCTATTGGAGTGAGACGGTGAAGTACGCGCGTCAGGTGGGCGTGCATAGGATCGCACTCGAGATGCATCCTAATTTCGTTGTGTACAACCCCAGGACACTTCTGCGGCTGCGCGAAGCGGTCGGCGAAGAGATCGGAGCAAACTGCGACTTGAGCCATCTCTTTTGGCAGCAGTGCAACGCGGTCGAGGTCATCCGTTTTCTCGGCAAGCAGGGAGCAATCTACCACGCGCACATGAAAGACACGGCGTTTTTCCCGCAGAACGTAGATCGTTTTGGCGTACTGAACTTCGGTGGCAAAGAGGACGCTGAGGCATCCGAATTCTTCCGCGCCGTGGGCTATGGGCGCGGCGCAAGCGCGTGGAAAGACATCATCGCTGCCTACATGGAGGTCGGTTACAACGGCATGCTGAGCATCGAGAACGAAGACCCCATCCTCGAAGGAGAAGTCGGCGTGCAGCGGTCACTCGCCGTGCTCAAAAACGTACGCGAAGAGCTCACTTCGGACGCGCCCAACCCCGGCTAAAGCATTTTCACTTCTGGTGTTTACAGAGCAACGACTCCCATGGCGGCTTTTCCTCAAGAAAAGCGGCACTTCGCCGCACCCTCCTGTGCAGAGTAGAAGTGAAAATGCTCTAGAGCGGCTTCTCACCAGCACGGAAGAAACGAGCGGCGAGGCTGCTCGCTGCGGCGAGGCTGCTCGCTGCGGCGAGGCCGACAGGGCAAAAAACTCCAGGCGCCCCATCCTTGACGGTGCTTTTCCGGCAAGGGTGGGAAGCAACAAATCTCAACGCTACAAATCTCAACAAACACTGTCGTGGTGCCCCATCCTTCGCTCTTTGCGAAGGATGGGGCACCTGCAGGTTTGTTGCCCTGACCGAAACCTATCGCGCCTGCCACAAAATTCAGGCATGGAACGACCTGAATTTCTCCTGTGCCACACTTACCCGTGAACCTGCTCCAGCTCCGCAGTGCTGAAAGCCATCACGTTATACCCGCAGTCCACATACATCACTTCGCCGGTCACGCCAGAAGCCAGCTCCGAAGCAAGAAACAGCGCCGCATTGCCAACCTCCGCTGTCTCCACGTTACGCTTCAGTGGTGAGCGGGCAGCATGCACCTTCAGCATGTCGCTCAACCCGCCTATGCCGCGAGCTGCGAGTGTCTTGATCGGTCCGGCAGAAATTGCGTTGACGCGAATCCCTTTAGGGCCAAGATCGGCCGCCAGGTACCGCACAGTCGCCTCAAGCGCGGCTTTGGCCACGCCCATCACGTTGTAGCGGGGAACCACTTTCTCCGCGCCGTAATACGTCATCGTCAGGATGCTGCCGCCGTCGGTCATCAGCGGAGCCGCCGCCCGGCTCACCGCAATGAGCGAATACACACTGATATCGTGCGCCATGCGGAAGCCCTCGCGGGTGGTCAATAGAAAATCGTTCTGTAATTCAGCAGCGGGAGCGAACGCGACCGAATGCACCAGGATGTTGAGCTTGCCATAGCGCTCTTTTAACTTCGCAAAGACTCCATCGATTGCCTCATCGCTCGTGACATCGCACTCAAAGACCGCCGCATCGGGCAACTCTGCCGCCAGCGCTTCGGCTTCTACTCTCAGTCGTTCGTTCTGGTAGCAGATGGCCATGCGCGCTCCCGCTCCCGATAATTTCTGCGCAATGGCCCACGCAATGCTGCGCTTGTTTGCCAGCCCGAATACCACTGCTGTTTGACCTTTGAGATCCGTCATGCCCTGTGCTCCTCTTTATTTGCTGCAACGGGTGTAAGGATATATCAACCACCCAGGTCCACTAGTTCGACCTCATCCATCGGACTGCCCAGAAAGCGCGCTCCCAGCCTCTGGAACTTGACCACCGAGTCGGTCGCAAAAAAGCGGCAGCGGCGCGCAGAGTCGAAGCGTTTACCGGCAACCGGTATCTGCTTCTCGATCAGCTTTTCGATCATCCGGGCAGCCTGGTCGGCGGTCGCCTCGGCCGAATCAATCACCCGGATTGCGGGCGAAAGGGCAGCCTCCATCATTGGCCGCAGCAGGGGATAGTGGGTGCATCCCAGTACCAGCGTATCCGGGTTCATCTCCGCTTCCTGCGCCTGCTCCAATAGTTCGGTCAGATAAATTCGCACCACTTCGGCTGTGACCGGGTGGTCGATCCAGCCTTCTTCCACCAGCGGCACCAGCAGCGGACACGCCTTCTCGAGCGAGCGCAGTCCGCGCTCCTTGCAGGCTGCGGAATAAGCATGGCTGCTGATGGTTGCGTCGGTGCCGATCACCAGGATGTCTCTGGTTGCTGAAGAAGCTCGCGCTTCGCTGGCTCCTGTCTCGATCACTCCCAGTACCGGCACAGAGGTCGATTCGCGGATTTCATCGATTGCCAGGGCGGTCGCCGTATTGCAGGCAATCACCAGAAAATCGGCGCCCTGGTCCAGCAAGAAGCGCGTGCTTGAGAGTGCATAGCGCACAATCGTCGCGCGCGATTTTGATCCATAGGGCAGCCGGGCCGTGTCACCCAGGTATAGGAACTCCGCCTGGGGCGCCAGGGGCAGCAGGGCGCGCAGCACGGTCAGGCCACCAAAGCCCGAGTCGAACACTCCGATTTTCAAGCAGCCGGCGGTCACAGGTGTTTCACTCCCGGCGCGTCCGAGGCCAGGTACACGCGAGTCAGATCGGCATGCCCGGCGAGCGTGTCGCGTGGTTGCCCATCCACAAGAAACCGAACCTGAGCGACCTGGGGAAAATTGGCGTGCAGTGTCCCGATGATCGATAGCAGCGTCAATGTCTCGGGCTCAATGCCTGAAGGATGAGCGGTAACAAAGGACTGGCTCAGATCGACTACGGCCAGCGTGCCAGGGAGCGTGCCAGGAGATGTTGCATGCGTAGGATCCGGCGGCATGTTCATAAAAAAGACTCCGTTCACCCCTTTATTTGTCGCGATCGGGTGTTTGGTTCTGGACTGTGCGTAGTCGGCGATCAGATGCTGCAGAATCACATGGGCACGCGCATTGTCGTCAATGGGCAGTGCAAGACTTTGACCGGCCGGTTGCAGCGAACCGTCCAAGTCGTTGGCAATGATCATCGTTACATTTTGAACAGGCCTGCCCGCGCTCGGGTTCAAGGGCATGGTCTCGGCCGAAGCAAGCAGCCGGTCGAAGGCCCGCTCCCGCATCCGCAACAACACGACGGACATCGCCACGGAGCTGATAAGCAGAGTCCAGAACAGGATGCGCTGCCCACGTGAGATCATGGTTGCTGCCTCCAATCCCGCTGCCATTGTTCTATCGCTGCGGCCATCGCTGCCACTAGCCGGTCCTGGTACTCCGAGTCGGAGAGCGGTGTGACTCCTGCGGAACGGTTAAGGGGCGCCACTTCCGCAACGACGGCTGGACAGGTAAAGCTGTCCAGCGGTTGCAGGGCGGTGCGGCCCAGCGTCACCGGAATTTCCGCGTGGGTCATGGAGGAGTTGATCTCTGAAGCGAGCCGAATGCTCTGGTCTGCATAGGCGCCCTGGGCTGTTTCCCAAGGCAGGAATCTGGTGAGAGGGATCTGCGTCAACGAAGTCGTAAACAGGTGAACCCCGTCGCCGCTGGCTGTCGCGTGCAGCGTGATGCAGGCCGCTGCCGCCGCGTGGTTCGCCGTCTCGGCGCGGTTCAAAGCAGGGATGGTGGTGTCGGACTCACGCGTCGTGACAACATAAATGCCGTGCGCACTCAGCACCGAACGCAACCGGACAGACAGCGGCAGTACCAGCTCTTTTTCGAGCATCTTGTCAGTCAGCCGCACCCCGCCATCTGCGCCGCCATGGGCTGCGTCGATCACCACCACAAACCTGCCCGCGGGCCTCGCCGGGGTAGGCGGTGGTCCATTCAGGGGCTGTTGGGCGTAGCCGCCAGGGGTGCCGGCGATCAAGGCAGTCAGCGCAATCACGGCCGTCAAAGCAATCACGGCCGTAAGAGCAAATGTTCGGACAAAGCAGGCGCGCAGACCGCGCTCCTCAATCCAGCGCATAGATCGCTAGACCACTCAGAAGTTTTGGGAAAAAGTCGGTCGATTTCTGCGGCAGCACGTCGCCGGCGAACGCCACTTCGCGCAACTGACCCAGGGTGATCGGATTCGTCAGGAAGGCGACCTCCGCGTCTCCTCGCGCCACCTGCTCCAGCACTTCGCCGGCGTCGCGCACGTAGCGCAGGTTCTGCTGTTCGCGAATGGCCTCTTGGGTAATGCCGAGTAGCTGCTCCAACACCAGCGAGTGTAACTGAATAAGGTCTAGCCGCCGGCGTCGTCCCGGTATCGCGGCCAGCGCCTCACCCACCATGTCCGGCTTGGCTGTGAGCAAGTGGTATCCAGCGCTGGTGACTGAAGGTTTGGTAACTGCAATAAAGGCAGTGCCAGATTGCCGGGCCAGCAGGCTGGTGAGATCGCCTGCGTCTCCCGCGTCTACTGGCTGAACGTCGAAAAACTTCTGCGCTTGCTCCAGAAAGACGGCCGGTGCGAAATCCTTCAACCCGAAAACAACCCGATGCGTCGGCAGAATGGTGATGCCGGGCGAGTCCATATTCACCAAGGTCATCATGACCGCCGCCTCCGGATAAGGGGGCTGGGCGGTGGAGTTGGCCAGGTTTCGCTCCGTGCGGGCCACGTTGCTTGGAGCATGTTCCAGCGCACAGGTCAGCGCGGTTTCGTAGCGGTGGTGCCCGTCGGCGATGATGAGCTTCTTATCTTCCATCGATCCCAAAAGGATATTGATGGTGCTCATGTCGCTGACTTTCCAAACCCGGTGGGTTACCCCGTATTCGTCCGTAACTTCGATTTCAGGCGCTGCGGCGCCTGAGAACAGGATCTTTTCCGCAGTCTGACCTGGGTCGGAATAAAGCATGAAAATCTGTCCGAAATGGGCACGGGTAGCCTTCAACAAATTAAGACGGTCGGACTTTGGCTTGGAAAGCGTCTGTTCATGGCGAAAGACGACCTGCTGGCTGTAGTCGCACAACTCACCCAGAGCGATGAACGCGCGACGTTCGTGTACCGTTCCGTCGCCTCCCGGCACCGTAAAGCGCTGGGAGTAAGCAAAAATGCAAGCGTCCTTTTCCTGCATCAGGACGCCCAGACGCCGCCAGTCGGCAAAATCTCGTGCAGCGCGCGTGTAAACATCGTTGCTCCCCGGCTCATCGAAAAGCTCGGGCAGTCCCAGAATGATTCGAACCAGGTTATACACACTGCGCTGGTAGTATGCCTGCTGCATGGCCGGGCTGATCTTGTCGTAGGGCTGGGTTACGACATCTTCCACGCGCACCATACTGGGGTTGTAACGCAACGCGCGAAAGGGATAAATACGGGCCATGCTTTGGTTCCAGCTCCAACACATCGGCAGCCTCCACATGCGCTGTCAATGGCTTTGCTCTCTTATACCTGCCAGATTGTACCTGACAGGGAGAGCCTTCCTTACGCTCACATCGCGTCTGTTCCACGAGAAGCAACAGCTGTCCCACGAGAAGCAACAGCGTAAGATAAGGTGGGTATTTTCGAAGGCCAATCATCCCCGTTATCGCCATCAAAGCCATCCTACAAAAGGAGGGGCACGGGTTTGATGCCGTCGTGCTACCATCCCTGCACAAGCAGGCAGGGACTCGAGGGCTAGGCTATGGCGCTCTCAATCGAGCGCGTTCCGGGGAAGACCGATAACAACGGCAGCACAGCGAAGTTGTGTGCGCGGACGGCGGGAAAAAGCACGGCCGGAAAAACCGCCATAGCTCTTTTCTTATGGCTGGCATTCAGTCCGGGGGCTTTTGCCCAGGATCCCCTAAACGATGTGCACGTGCAGCCCCCAGCGCCGGCGCCTGTTGCGCCGATCACTGCTCCGGATGAAAAGAAACCAGCAACTGCCACGGCTCCGGCGCCGCTTGAAGGCAAAAAAGCGCTCACCGCCAGACCGAACGAGCGTATCCGCGTCGAGGTAAACCTGGTGCTGGTTCCGGTTACGGTCACTGACCCATTGAATCGTCTGGTCACCGGGCTCGAACGTCAGGACTTCTTTCTGTATGAAAACAATGTGCTGCAAAAGCTCAAGAGTTTTTCCGCGGAAGACGCTCCGGTCTCCATCGGCATCGTTTTCGATCTGAGCGGCAGCATGAGCGACAAGATCAATCGGGCTCGCAATTCGATCCTTGAGTTCCTGCGTACGGCTAACCCCCAGGACGAATTCTTCGTGATCGGGTTTAACGACCGTCCTGAGTTGATTACCGACTTCACTTCGAGCGTGGACGATATCGAGTCGCGCCTGTTAACCGTCAAACCCGGCCACCGTACCGCGCTTCTCGATGCTATCTACTTTGGATTGAACAAGATGAAGCAGGCCAAGAACGAACGCAAGGCGTTGCTGGTGGTATCGGACGGGGGCGACAACCGCAGCCGTTATACTGAGAACGAAGTGCGCGCCGTCGTGCGGGAGTCGGACGTACAGATCTATTCCATTGGCATCTTCGACCAGTATGCTCCCACCCGCGAGGAGCAGTTAGGGCCCCTTTTGCTGCACGATGTGAGCGAAGAAACGGGTGGTCAGCTTTTCCGTGTAGATGATCTGGCAGACATGGCCGACATTGCCACCAAGATAAGTGCCGAGTTACGCAACCAATACGTGATTGGCTATCGTTCGGATGATGTCAAACGGGACGGGAAGTGGCGTAAATTGAAGGTAAAGCTGGTTCCGCCCGAGGGGCTGCCTCAGCTCACTGTTCATGCCCGTACAGGATACTATGCGCCCTTGCAGTAGCTGGCTGTTCGTTTTTTCGACCTTACTGCTTTGTCATTTGCCGGCCACCACCCTCGCACAGGTCGCGGGTGCACCGTCGTCTGCTGCCGCGGCGCCTTCCATAACCCCGGGCGTAGCTGAAAAGCAGCAACCCCTCGACGTGGATCGCGACCCGGTCGCCTCTCCGGATAAGCCGGAGCCAATCGTACCCAAAGCGCCGGAGAGCTCCTCCGCCATTGGCCGGGGCGAGAGCGGAAAGTACACCCTGCAACGGAACGTCGATGAGGTCATCCTCAACGTCACGGTGTTGGATGACAAGCAGCATCTCGTGAGCACCCTCACCCAAGACAACCTTAAAGTTTTCGAAGACGGGGTCGTGCAGAACATCACCTCGTTCCAGCACCAGGACATACCGGTTTCCCTGGGCATTCTGGTGGACAACTCCGGCTCCATGCGCGACAAGCGTAGCGCCGTCAATACCTCGGCTTTAGATCTGGTTCGCGCCTCCAATAAAGACGACGAAACGTTTGTAGTGAATTTTTCCGACGAGGCTTACATCGACCAGGATTTTACCGGCAACGTCAACAAGCTCCGCGACGGGCTGACGCATATTGATTCCAAAGGCGGTACGGCTCTTTACGACGCAATCATGGCCTCAGCCGACTACCTGACCAAGAACGCCAAGCGCACCAAGCAAGTGCTTCTGGTCATCACCGACGGCGAGGACAATGCTTCGAGCACCACGCTCGAAGAGACGGTGCACCGTATCCAGGACTTGCAGGGCCCCGTGATTTATTCAATCGGCCTTCTCTACGACGATTCAGGCGGCGGCCGCGAGGCGCGCCGGGCGAAGCGGGCGCTTGAGCTGCTCTCGAATGAGACGGGTGGCGTCTCGTTCTTCCCCAAGAATCTCAATCAGGTGGATGAGATCGCCGGCGAGGTAGCCCGGGATATCCGTGAGCAGTACACCATTGGCTACCACTCCAGCAAGGCGGCCAGCCTGGGTGGTTTCCGCAGGGTCCAGGTGGAAGCCAAGGCTAAGGGTTACAACAAACTGGATGTTCGTACCCGCACCGGATACTACCCCAACACCAAGTCAAAGGCCGGCACTCCAGCCGCCCCTCAGGCGGCGGTTCCTGCAACTCCGCCACCTGCAGCCTCCAACTAGGCTTTGCAATCCATCCGGATTGAATTGTGCGAGGTAGGGCAGGGTTAAGCTCGCTGCGGCGAGGTGGCTCGCTGCGGTGAGGTGGCTCGCTGCGGTGAAGTAGGCCCTGCCCTACCTGTGTTTGTTTCTGTGCGAAGAAATCGCTGGCTGAGTCTGGACTTTTCCGCGAAATTCACCCGCCTGAACCACGAGCCCCCCAAGGAGCGGCAGGTACCGCTTTCCACCATGGGCCTGCGCCGATCCGTGTCACCGGCCATGAGGAATTTCGCCTCCCGCTGCTACACTTGAGCGTTGACCTATGACTCCTTCAAGCCCTGCGGTTGCAACCCACACCCTGCGTGTTGCCGAAGATGTGACGGAGTTGATGGGGTCTACCCCCATGCTCCACCTCCACCGGGTCGTGCCCGAAGGGGCGGCCGATATTTACGCCAAACTTGAATTCTTCAACCCTGGTGGCAGCGTCAAAGATCGCGCGGCCCTGGGCATCATTCTCGATGCCGAGCGGCGGGGTCTGCTGCACTCCGGTTCCGTCATCATCGAGGCAACAGCGGGAAACACCGGGGTAGGGCTCGCTCTCGTCGGCGTACATCGCGGTTATAAGGTCATACTTTTCGTTCCAGAAGGCTTTGCGGAAGAAAAGTGCATTCTTATGCGCGGTTTTGGCGCTACCGTGATCCGAACGCCGGAAGCAGAAGGGATGGCTGGCGCCATTCAGCGCTGCCGGGCCATGGCGGCGGAAACACCTGGAGCATTTGCCGCCTTGCAATTCGAAAATATGGCAAATCCCGACTTCCACTACGAAACCACAGCCCGCGAACTCTGGGAGCAAATGGAAGGGCGCGTCGATGCCTTCCTCGGTGGGGTCGGAACGGGGGGCACCTTCTCTGGCGTCGCCCGCTTTCTCAAGGAACAAAACCCAGCCATTCTTACCGTCGCCGTAGAGACCCAGGGTTCCATCCTCCAGGGGGGACGGCCCGGTCCCCATAAGGTCGAGGGCATCGGCGTTTCTTTTATCCCCGAAACCTTCCGTCGTGAGTGGTGTGACGAGATCGTTGCTATTAACGATCCCGAAGCCTTCGCCATGGTCAGGCGGCTGGCGGCAGAAGAGGGCCTACTGGCCGGCTCGAGCGGAGGAGCGGTCACCGCGGCGGCCGTGCAGATCGCTGCTCGCCTGGGCAAGGGAAAGCGTGTCGCCACCATCATTCCCGATTCCGCCGAGCGCTACCTTTCGAAAAAGATATTTGAGGGCGGTCTATGACCACCAGGCAGCACGGCTTCTCTACCCGCGCCATCCACGATGGCCAGTCTCCCGACCCGTTGACCGGTGCGGTCAACGTACCGATTTATGCGAGCTCGACTTACGCCCAGGAGGAGATAGGTAAGCACCGCGGATACGAATACTCGCGTGTCTCGAATCCGACCCGCACTGCGCTCGAAGAAAATCTGGCATCGCTCGAAGGCGGTACCTCCGCTCACGTATTTGCAAGCGGCATGGCGGCGATCGCGGCCATGGTTGCCATGCTCAAAACCGGCGACCACGTCATCTGCGGTTCGAATGTCTACGGTGGCACTCCGCGGCTCTTCGATCGCATCATCGCTCACTATGGCATCGCCTTTACCTACGTTGACACCACTGACCCGGACCAGGTTCGCCGCGCCCTCAAGCCCAACACCCGGTTGGTGCATATTGAGACCCCGACCAACCCGATGATGCAGATTACCGACATTCGCGCCATCGCGGATATCTGCCATCAGCACGGCAAGGTGGATCTGAGTGTCGACAACACATTCATGTCGCCTTATTTCCAGCGGCCGCTCGAATGGGGTGCGGATATTGTCATGCACTCCACCACCAAATTTCTCAATGGCCACAGTGACGGTCTCGGTGGCGTTCTGGTGGGAACGACGCCGGAGCATAAAGAGTCGTTTGCCTTTGTGCAGAAATGCACCGGAGGTATTCTTTCTCCGTTTGAGTGCTTTCTGGTGTTGCGTGGGGTGAAGACCCTGGCCGTACGCATGAAGCAGCACGAGGTGAACGGGCGCGCGGTTGCCGAATATCTGGCCGGTCATCCTAAGGTCACTAAGGTTATGTATCCTGGCCTGCCAGATCATCTGCAATATGCTCTCGCGCAGCGGCAAATGTCTGGCTTCGGTGCGCTCATCACGTTTGAGACGGGCAGCCTCGATAATGCCAACGCAATGTTGCGCCGCCTCAGAGTCTGCACCGTGGGTGAGTCGTTGGGCGGCGTTGAGACGCTCATCTCGCATCCCGCAAGCATGACGCATGCCGCGCTGGGCGAAGAAGGTCGCGCCAGGATCGGCTTGACCGACGGAATGCTGCGCATCTCGGTTGGCATCGAAGATACCGGCGATCTGCTCGACGATCTCGATCAGGCGCTTCGCGGAGTTCAGGCATGAGTACGGATCCGGTCATCCAGGACTCGAGCCACTCCTTTGCTCTTACCCAGGAGCAGGAGCAGTTGCGCAAAGAGATCCGTGATTTCGCAGCACGCGAAATTGCTCCGAATGTCCTTCGCTGGGATGAGGCGAGCGAGTTTCCTCTGGAGGTCGTGAAGAAGCTGGGTGAGATGGGCCTTATGGGGGTCATCTTTCCTGTGGAGCTGGGTGGAGCAGGCCTCGGGTATGTCGACTACGCGCTCGCCGTCGAAGAGCTCTCTGCCGTCGATGGCTCGATCGGCATCATTGTTGCGTCGCACAACTCGCTCTGCACAAACCATATTTTTCTCGCCGGCAGTGAAGAGCAAAAGCAGAAGTACATTCCACAACTCGCTTCGGGTAAATGGCTCGGCGCGTGGGCATTGACCGAACCTGGTTCCGGCTCCGATGCAGGCAGCGCGCGCACGACCGCCGTGCGCAAGGGCGACCGCTGGGTGCTCAATGGAAACAAGACCTTCATCACCAACGGCCACTATGCTGACGTATCTGTCATTATTGCCGTTACGGATAAGACCAAAGGTACACGAGGCTTCTCGGCGTTTGTGGTGGAGAAGGGAACCCCCGGCTTTCGTCCAGGCAAGAAAGAGAACAAGCTCGGCCTGCGCGCGAGCGATACGTCCGAACTTATTTTCGAGGATTGCGAGATTCCTTCCGGGAACCTTCTGGGCAAGGAGGGGGATGGCTTTGTCGACTCCATGCGCGTTCTTGACGGTGGCCGTATTTCGATCGCTGCCTTGTCTCTCGGAATTGGCCGGGGAGCCTTCGACGCTGCTCGCGGCTACGTGAAGCAGCGCCACCAGTTCGGCAAGGCCATCTCTGAGTTTCAGGGCATTCAGTGGAAACTCGCTGACATGGCTACACAGCTCGATGCTGCCCGGCTGCTGACGCTGCGTGCTGCCGTGATGAAGGACGCAGGCCAGAAGACGACTCTGGAGTCCTCGATGGCCAAGTTGATGGCAAGCGAAGTCGCTGTGAAGATATGTGATGAAGCGGTGCAGTTGCACGGCGGTTATGGATTCATCAAGGATTACCCGGTGGAGAAGTTCTACCGTGACGTCAAGCTATGCACCATCGGTGAAGGGACCAGCGAAATCCAGCGTCTGATTATCGCCCGCGAAATCCTCAACAAGTAGGACCGAAGACGACCGCCTGGGTGGCCCATTCGAGCCTTGTTTTGGCTTGAGTGGCGTAAAGTATCGCTATCGTCACCACTCTACAATTTGTGACTGATTCTCGCTCGACGGCGATACTCTATTGCGGAAAATGGAAAAGGTGAAAGATGGCAAAGATCGATCACGTCGGCATTGCGGTAAGCAGTATTCAGCAGGCGCGCCGCCTGTACGAGACGTTAGGCCTCACTGTACTCGATGACGAACGGGAGGAGGACGGCGTGCGCAGCGTGATGATTCCGCTCGGAGAGAGCGGGCTGCGTCTGCTTGAGCCAGTCGACAAGACCTCTGTTCTAGCACGGCTTCTGGCGGAGCGCGGGGAAGGTTTGCACCACATGGCTCTCCACGTAGACGATATTTCCAGCTCTTTCGAAGACATGAAGCAAGCGGGCGTAAGGCTCCTTTCCGAAGACATCGAAATCGGCGCGGATGGCCGTTTCTACTTCCTGGTCAATCCGTCCGCCGCCAACGGTGTGCTGTTGGAAATCTGCCAGGATCCAATTGCCGCGGTTTGAAGTGCCTTGTGCTCGAGCTACGGATGCCCGCGGATTGCCGCGGTTTGAGGTTACCCACCGATGCTGCTCGCTCTGAATACCTGTGGAACGACGGCCAGCATAGCCCTTGGCGTCGTCGGGCCCAAAGAGATAAACGTTGTAGCCACGGCTCAACTCGCTGTGCGCACCTATGCGGCACGCCTGGTGCCTGAAATCGCCGCGCTGCTCGACGGCAGGCAGGCGACCCTGCGTGATATCGAAGCGATCGTGGTGGTCAGCGGGCCGGGCAGCTTCACCGGGATCCGGATAGGGCTGAGCACGGCCAAGGGACTGGCCGAGGCCGCTGGTATTCCCCTGATTGCCGTCTCTCGCCTGGCCCTGCTTGCGAACTCCACCGGCCTGCCCAATGTGCTGGCTGCCGTCGATGCCGGCAGGGGTGAGTTCTATGTCGGTGAATACCGCGACGGCGTGAACCTGGGTGAAAAACTCTTTAGCGGTGCCGAGACCCTCGACGCGGCCAGACGGTCGGGGGCGGGAGTAGTGGTCTGTGAGGAAAGCCTCGCCGATGGCGGTACCGTGGCCACCGCCGCCCGTGCAGCACTCGCCGTATGCGGACCTGTCTCCGTGCAAACGCCCGATGCCGCGGAAGCCCTCCGATTCGCGTTGGCCCGCTTTCGCGCCGGCCGCTTTGACGATGTCGAAACCCTGCAGGCGAATTATCTCCGCCGCTCCGATGCCGAGGTCGTGCTTGCCGGGCGTGCAGCCGCTGCGGCGCGATGAGCTTTATACTGCGGGACCTGGCAGCGCAGGACCTTGATCCAATGCTGCGCATGGCGGCCGCCTCGGCTGAAGCGCCCCAATGGACGCGCCCTGACTATGAAAAGATTTTGCTCGGCCCGTCCGCCGATCCCGTGGCTCGCTACGGTGTGGTGGCCGTCCGCCCATCTTGCCGTGAAATCAGCTTGGCCGGTTTTGCCGTCGCCACCTGGTTGCGGCAGGAAGCAGCCGAAATCGAGAGCCTGGTAGTTGAGCAGGGCTATCGGCGCCGGGGCATCGGGACTGCGCTGGTTGCGGCATGCAAAGACTGGGCCGCCAAGGCTGGGGCCGCAAGCATTCGCCTGGAAGTGCGTGCCTCAAACGTTGCTGCTCTCGGCTTGTATCACCGTCATGGATTTACATCCATTGGGCTGCGCCGCGCCTACTATACGGCGCCCGTCGAAGACGCGCTTTTGCTTGAGGCTCCCTTGCTTTCTTCGAGACCTCTATAATTCACCAAATGGTACGTGATGGGTATTTCTACGGGTTCGGGTTCATTGCGGCCGCTGTTCTCATAGCGCTGGTGACGGGCAATTGGATGTGGGCAGTCGTGCCTCTCTTGCTGGCATGCTTTTTCTTGTGGTTTTTTCGCGATCCAAGGCGAACGATACCTGCGGAGCCAGGTTTGGTGGTTTCACCCGCGGATGGCAAGGTCACTGAGGTGGCCCGCATCCAGACGCCGGGCGGCGAACGTATCCGCGTGAGCATTTTTCTGAGCGTGTTTAATGTGCATGTCAATCGTTCACCCATTGCCGGGACACTTCGCGAGGTTCGTTACCAGAAGGGCAAGTACCTGAATGCTCTCAATCCAGAGTCTGCCGAAAAAAACGAGCAGAATCTGGTGACGGTGCAAGGCGAGGGCTTCGATGTAACCTTCAAGCAGATTGCCGGGCTGCTGGCGCGGCGCATCGTTTTCCGCTACAAAGTGGGCGATTTTGTCGAACGCGGCCAGCGCGTCGGACTCATCAAGTTTGGCTCCCGCGTCGACGTGATCCTGCCGGGCCAGGCGCGTGTGCGCGTCGCGCTCGGCGAACATGTCAAAGGGGGCGCCTCCATTCTGGCTGACATCCAGCCCGCGCAAAGTGAGTCACCGGCCGGTGTATTCGCGGAGAGTTTCGCTTGACGGCCGAGCTTACACGGCTGGCCGATCGCAAGAAGAAGGGGCGTTTGCGTCGCGGCATGTATATCGTGCCGTCGCTCTTTACCGCGGGCAACATCGCTGCCGGCTACTTTGCCATCATGCAGAGTCTGCAGGGCTCCGTACAGGAGCCGCGCCACTTCAACTACGCTGCCCTGGCTATCGGGTTTGCCATCCCTTTCGACGCGCTCGATGGCCGTATCGCCCGCATGACCAAAACCACCAGCGACTTCGGCAAGGAACTCGATTCCATGGCCGACGTGATCACCTTCGGGGTCGCTCCCAGTCTCCTGGCCTTTACCTGGGGATTTCATTCTCTGCCGGTGGCCATGGATTTTCATCTGCGGCAAACGGTGGTGGACTGGGGAGCCTTCGTCTGCTTTCTCTTTCTGTTGTGCGGGGCTGGCCGCCTGGCCCGTTTCAATATCAGCGCCAACCCGTTACCCACGAATCCCGGGCGCCCGGGAAGAAAATATTTTGTTGGCATGCCCATTCCCGCGGCAGCCGGCGTTATCGCCGCGGTGGTGCATTTCTTCTCCGGAACGCCTGTGCCCAACTGGCGGGTCGCCATCATGTGGATGCTGCTGGTTTTTTTGGTGGGGCTGCTCATGGTCAGCAATTGGCGGTTCTGGAGCGGTAAAGAGATCAACCTCTCCAATCGCCATCCGTTTCAAACCATCGTCGTGCTGGGGCTGGCGATCTACTCGACCGTCGTGTTCTCGCAGATCATCCTGCTGTTGATGGCTCTTTCCTACATGTTTTCCGGCATCTTCGCGCGGGCGGCATATTCCTGGCAGCGCAATCTCAAGTCCGGAAGAAGACCACCCGCCGGCTCGCAAGCCATAACCGGCGGTGAAGACAATCGCCCCACACCGCCCTCGCACCCAACGGTGCATCCATGAGCAGGCTAGGGAATTGATGACTACCAACTATCGCATCGCCATTGTGGGCGCGGCCTCCATTCGAGCCAAGCAATTGAATGAGTCGCTTTCCGAGTCCGGCTTTGCCGCCGCCGAGGTTTTGCTTCTCGACGATCAGCAGGCAATCGGGCAACTCGAAGTCGTAGGTGACGAGATGACGGTCATCCAACCGATCACGCAAGACTCGTTTGAGCGCGTTGATTTCACCTTTTTCTGTGGCTCAACAGAGCTGACACGCCGGCACTGGCAATCGGCGCAGCGAGCCGGTTCCAGCATCATCGATCTTTCCGCGGAGTTGGAAGGCGAAGCGGGTGTGCTGGTCTGTGCGCCATGGCTTTATGAGGCGATGGGTGAAGGGTCTGCGGCCATCGCGCCTAACCTCCGTACGCCGGCTGTCGTTCCAGCGCATCCCGCGGCCCTGGTCATGGCTCTGTTGCTGGAACGCTTGCAGCGGGTAGGAGCCATTCATCTGGCTTCTGCCACCGTGATGGAACCTGCGTCGGAGTACGGCCGTGCCGCGCTCGACGAACTGCACCAGCAGACGGTGGCTCTGCTTTCCTTCCAGAGTGTTCCGACCGAAGTCTACGACGTGCAGGTAGCGTTCAACGCTGTCGCTGCCTTTGGGGAAAACGCCAAAGTCGGTCTCGCGGATGGCGAAGCGCGCATTCGCCGGCATTACGCACTGCTTTCGGGTGGGCGGCTGCCGCAAGTCTCCCTGCAGCTGGTGCATGTGTCTGTGTTCCACGGCCATTCCTTTTCCATCTTGGTCGAGTTCGAGAAGCCGGTCACTGTCGAGCAGATCGAGGCGTCCCTTTCGGCGCCGCATATAGAAGTGATCCTTGGTGACGCCGATGCGCCCGCCAGTCTCCACTCGATCGGTGACAGAGATGTCTCGGTGAGAGTTCGCTTCGACGAAGAAAATCTGGCGCAATCCCGGCGATTGTGGCTGTGGGCTTCCGCTGACAACCTCGAACTCACTGCATGGAATGCTGTGGAGTGCGCACAGGAACTGCGCAGACTGCGGCCCCAGGGTACGGTGCAATAACAACACGATGACTCTCGTACGTCTGCTCATCACAACCACAGTAGCCTTCTGCCTTGTGAGCGCTGTTGGTTGCGGCGTTCATTTCGAACATCTCCCTGCAGGCTCCTTCGCCGGACGAGACTCTGCTTATGACTATTCTCCCTCCGTAATTCAATCAGGGAACCTGCTCCAGCTATGGTGGTGCGGTAACGATGACAATGCGACCGATCGCACACAGCTTTCCGATGGCATTGAATATGAATCCGTCGATCTGGCGACCCACGCTCAAGTAGGCCCATTCGCCGTTTTGGGTGAAACCCAGGGTGCGTGGGACTCGGTTTACACCTGCAATCCAAAGGTGGTGCGCGGTTCCTTCGTCAACCCCCTCGGTAACGGCGCAACTTACACCTACGCCATGTACTACGCCGCAACCGACTCGCTCGAGGGTTTAAATAACAGCATTGGCGTAGCCTTTTCGAATAACGGGACTTCCTGGAAGAAGTACCCGAACCCAATACTTTCGATCGCTAAGAAGGGAGTGTATGGAGTCGGCCAACCCGCGGTGTTCAATGCCGATGGGGGCTCGACGATCCGCTTGTTCTATGAGCGAATCGATCCGGTTAACGCACATCTCGAAGCGATCTCAACGGATGGCGTACACTTTCAAACACTCGGCGTACTCACGACTCAGGGCATTGACCCGAATAATCCGCAACCCAGTTGGGGAGATATGGCCTACGACCCGGCAACGGGCTCTTGGTACGCCGGCTTCAACCTTCCCCTTCGATCCACATCGACTACGGGTGGTTTCCTCGAGCGGAGTCAATACGGCATTCAGATTTACCGGATTCCCGATGCGTCACTTTTGACGGGAGCTACGCCGTGGGAACTGGTCGCAACGATCGATACCTTGTTAACCGGCTATGAAGCCAACTTCATTCCCGGCTTTGTGCGGGATGCCTACGGCAATCTGAATTTCGGTTCGCAGCCGTCGGTCCAGATATACACATCGATCTCCAATCCGCCGCCCCCATGGAACTCTACTCCTTATCAGGCCGGCTTTTCCGGCCATATCGATAAATGGGATATCTCGTCTGTTCCATGGTCGCGGAGTCAACCGCTCAAAGGGCTCAACCGGTATCGCAACCAAGCGGTGCATGAGGTAACGACGGGTTGGGTGGATCCTAACGGAGGGTTCGTTCTGGAGTCTACGCTCGGCCATCTCTATCCAACTCCTCAACAACAGGCGACCGTAGCGTTTTACGGCTGTAAGGAGGGTGCGACGGACTACTTCGTGTCCCTCGACGTGAACTGCGAAGGATCTCGCATTCTTGGGGTCAATGGATATGGCTACTCCGAACCTGTCGCGGGTCTCAATCTCGTTCCTCTTTACCGTTGCACGACCGCAACGGACAATTTTGTCAGCCGGGAAGCCACATGCGAAGGAAGCGCGACGGGGAAACTGCTGGGTTACGCTCTTCCGTAGGCGTCGCAGAAAGTTTACGATGATTCGTCTCACGAGAGTTTTCTTCCGTTGCGCGTGCGAACTTCTGGTTGCCGGGCTTTTCCTGTCGGCCCCTATTTCCGTGATGTGCCAGTCGGCTGGCGCCCCTGCTGTACCTCGTGTGATTGACGAAACCGAGCCTCCCGCATCCGACAACTATCCGTTAGGACCTGATTCGCACCTTCAAGCCTCCGTTCCGCGTGGAAATACTTTTAGCTTTAAGCTGAGCGATTCCAGAATGTTTCCCGGAACTGAGCGCACGATCACCGTCTATGTGCCCGCAGGCTACACGGGAGATAAGCCGGCCTGTGTCTATGTCGGGTTCGATGGGCTCGGGTTCAACGCGGCAACGGTCTTCGACAACCTCATTGCCCAACACGCCATGCCGGTTACGATTGCGATCGGCGTATCTCCGGGAGAAGTGCCGTCCGCCCAATCTCCGCAGAATCCTCGTTTCGATCGCAGCTTGGAATTCGATAGCCTGAGCGAGCGGCTGGCCCGCTTCCTACTGGAAGAAGTGATTCCCGCGGTGGAGCAGCGCAAGACTCCGGATGGACATGTAATCAGACTATCGGCCGATCCGAACGACCGGGCCATCGGTGGCGGAAGTACGGGAGCCATCGCGGCCTTCACCGTCGCCTGGCAACGTCCGGACGCTTTTCGCCGTGTCTTCAGTTCGATCGGAACCTACGTAGGCATGCGCGGCGGCGAGCAATACTACGTGCTCGTGCGCAAGACCGAGCCCAGACCGCTGCGCGTCTTTATGCAGGATGGCATCCACGACGAGTGGCGCGGAGGCCCGGAGATGGGCGACTGGTGGATGTCGAACCTCACCATGAATCGGGCGCTGGAATTTGCCGGCTATGATGTGCGCCATGTCTGGGGTGCGGGTACGCACAATGACAGCCAGGCCGCTGCTGTCTTTCCGGAAGCGATGCGCTGGTTGTGGAGGGATTGGCCGGCGCCCATCAAAACCCCTCCGCCCGGCAACCCCGTCCTCAAAGATATTCTGCAGCCGGGCGAGGATTGGCAGATTGCGGCGGAAGGTTGCGCAGCGGTGAACGGCATCGCAGCCAATCCATCAGGGCAGGCCTTTTACGAAGCTGCAGGGGGTCTCGAGGGCCTTGACTCTGCTGAGGGCAAGCCCGTCCACTGCCATTCGTCGGCCGGCGCTGGCTCCTTTGCCTTTGGCGCAGACGGCAGGGTTTACAGGCCTTTGCGCGAAGGCGGAATCAGCGTGACCGATCCTGCCGGTCATCGGCCCCCCGCGATGGTCGGCAAAGGTCTGCGTATCGAAAGTCTGACTGTTCGCGGCAGCGGCGATATCTACGCTGTGACGCGCACCCATGATTCCCTCAGCAAGCTCTGCCTCATCCGCCCCAATGGCCAAACGATCTGGCAGGATACAGAGATCAAGGGAGCATCGGGACTAGCCCTCTCACCCGATGGCTTATGGCTATTCGTCGCCCAGGGCCTGTCGCGCACTGGCCTGAGCTATCGCGTTCGCACCGACGGAATGCTCGATGCCGCGCAACCCTTTTATGACTTCTACGTGCCCGTGGGGGCGGACGACAGCGGCGCAGGCTCGGTCGCTATGGACCGCGACGGACGAGCCTACGTCGCAACGCGTATGGGAGTGCAGGTCTTCGATCGCAACGGCCGCGTCGCCGCGATTCTCCCTTTGCCTGGAAATGTTGCGGCAACAAGCCTCGCTTTTGGTGGGCACGGATTCGATCACCTGTATGTCGCGGGGGGAGGCAAAGTGTATCGGCGGAAGTTGCATACTGCCGGCGCGCCACCCTGGGCTGCTTCCGCCAAACTTCCTCCGTGGGGTGCAGGTTAATGGCCTGCGGGTTAGTGGCCGGCGAATTAGTGTCCGGCGCGATCCATCTGGTCGTGGCCATTCCTACCCGTGGACGCGCTGCAATCCTGGCAGAAACGCTCGCCTTTCTCGCCGTGCAGAATCGGCGGCCGGATCGCATCCTTGTTGCCTACGCCGAACCGGCGGATATCGCCGATATTCCCGAACAATTTCCGCACGTAACTTTGATTCAGGCTCCACTAGGCCTTACCCGGCAACGTAATGCCATCCTCCGAGCGGTTTCTGATGCGGATCTCCTGCTTTTCATGGATGACGATTTCTACCTTGAGCCGGACTATCTAGCCGTCACAGAACGTGTCTTCATGGAAAATCCCGACGTCGTTGGCTCTACTGGCTGTGTGCTCGCAGACGATGTAAAAGGACCGGGCTTGACGGTGCCGGCGGCGAAGGCAATTCTGGCCGCGAGCGATGTGGCACAGGGGCCGCAGTCACTCGTCCCTACGGTCTTTACTTATGGCTGCAACATGTGTCTTCGCATGGAGACTATCCGCCGGCACGGCCTTCGCTTCGACGAGAGGCTTCCACTCTACGGCTGGTATGAAGACTGGGATTACTCAGCACGTCTGGCATCACTCGGTACCGTCGTCGTTATTTCTAACGCGTGCGGCGTGCACCTAAGCGTCAAAATCGGCCGCATCAGCGGAGTCCGTATGGGCTACGCGCAGGTGGCTAATCCAATCTATCTTGCTCGTAAAGGAACGTTTCTCTGGTCCAACGTGTTTCGGTTCATCATGGGGCCATTTTTTAAAAATATGGTACGCAGCTTTGCACCGGAGGTTTACGTGGATCGGCTGGGAAGATTTCGCGGAAACCTCACCGCATTTCGCGATCTTCTTTGTGGCAGGCTAAGCCCGGAGCGCATCGTCCACCTTTAGGGCAGAGCAGTTCCGAATCAGACAGAGGTAATGCAACAGCGACGGATGCCCCACATCCCCGGATTTCCCGTCCAAATGGATTGGAGTGGTTTCAGTGGTGATGAGGAGGGGAAAGAAAACCGCAGATCTCTCCACTTCGCTACGCTCCGGTCGAGATGACAATTCAGTTTTGGGGGGCAGGCTTTCTTTTCAGGCGGACTGTTGAGTCAGGGCTTTTTCGCAGCCGGTTGCGCTGGTTCGGACGATAAAAATGTCATAGCGAGGTGGAGGGATCCATCATTCTCTTCGCCAGCATCCCTGCGTCTCCTGCTGCCCTTTCATTTCTGCCCCTGCTCCAATCCGCATACTGCTGCAGGATGTACTGATCCGTCATTCCCGCGATGTAATCTGCCACCACCCGCGCGACTCCCTGGCTTTCGATCTGGACCTTGTAGCTCTCCGGTAACAGTGACGGGTCGTTTACCCAGCAGGCAAAGAGATTCCGCACCACTGCAGTCGCTTCCTGCATATCTTTCTTAAGCTCATCGCTGCTATAGAGCGTGGCGTAGAGGTGCTGTTTGGCTTCCCGGCGCATCTCCTCGATAGCAGGAGAAAACGCTACCAGTCTTTCCGGCCACGCTCGAACGTCCTCCAGCGTGCGAACCCCGGAGGCGTGTACACTCCGTGACGTTTCGCGGATAAGATCATCCGCCAGCGTGTTCAACATCTTCTTCAGGGCTTCGTTCGTGAGCAGCTTCTCGGTCGCCGTTGAAAATTCACGCTCCGCCGCGCGCAACGAATCATCGAAGATGCGCACGTGCCGCCGAAGGCTTTCTGCGTGCAGTATCCCCGCCTCGATGCCGTCATCCAGGTCCGCTGTCAGATAGGCAATTTCATCGGCGAGATCGATAATTTGTGCTTCGAGAGGGGGCCGCTGATCGAGGAAGTAAGCGCTCAGCTCGGGATGTTCGGCCAGAGAATAATCCCTTGAATGCTTGACGATGCCTTCGCGGACGCCGAGCGTAAGGTTCAGCCCGCGAAATGCCGCATAGCGGACCTCGAAATATTCCACGATACGCAGCGCATGCAGATTGTGGTCGAAGCGCAACCCGAACGGCCGCATCGCCTCATCGAGCGCCTTTTCGCCTGCGTGGCCGAACGGTGGGTGCCCAATGTCGTGCACCAACGCCAGAGCTTCTGTCAGATCTTCATTCAGGCTAAGTGCATTCGCAATCGCACGCGCGATTTGCGCGACCTCCATCGTATGCGTGAGCCGGCTGCGGAAGTGATCGGAGTAGCGATGAGTAAAGACCTGTGTTTTTCCCGCCAGGCGACGGAAGGAGCGCGCGTGAATTACACGCGCGCGGTCCCGTTGAAAAGGAGTTCGATAGGGATGGTCGGCTTCCGGGTGCTCCCGCAGCACCAGCACACTGCCCGCATCTTCGGTGACCCTGCAGCCGGGCGGCAGCGCCAGGGCTGGTACGAGACCTTCGCGCGTGTGCTGTCTGCCCGTGCTATGTCTGCTAGTGTTCCGGGCCATGCCCACTTACTGCTTCGGGCTGGCGCCCGCCGATTCTTCCTTCGCCAGCTTTACCCGGGCGCTGTCGAGCTTCTTCTGCACCTTGCTTACATCACCGGGCTCCGCGTCCGCCGCGACGGTGCGCGAGTATTCGTGCACGCTCTGTTCCCATTGTGAAGCCGCCAGCTTCAGCCGGCCCGTCTTTTCATACAACTCGCCGAGGTGGTCATGGACCTGGGGATCAGTCGAGATGCGCTCGCTTGCCTTGCGCAAGTTTGCCTCTGCCAGTGCATACTGGCCCATCTTGAAGTAGACCCAGCCGAGCGAATCCAGATAGGCGCCGTTCTGCGGGTCGAGTTGCACCGCCTTCTGCACCATGGTGAGCGACTCATCCAGCTTCACTCCGCGATCGGCCAGCATATAGCCCAGGTAATTCAGGGTCATGCTGTTGCCGGGATCAATGGCGAGAATTTTGCGGAACTGTTCTTCGGCAGAATCGTAGTGCTTTTGCCGTTCGTCCATCGCACCGCGCAGAAAGTAGATATAGACTTTGTCGTCCGTCTTGGTGGAGAGAGCTTCTGCCGCGTCGATCTGCTCCGACGCTTCTTTCCAGCGCCGTAAACGTGTGTAGATCTGTGCCAGCACCAGGATCGTATCGCGATCTTCCGCATTCCCCTTCAGTTGCGCCTTCGCCAGCTTGATTCCTTCGTCCGGCTTGCCGGTATCCGCGAGCTGGCCGGCCAGCATCAATTGGATGCTCTTGTTCTTCGGCATCGCCTGGACGGCCTGCTCGGCCACCTGGGTTGCCTTGTCGTACTGCTTGCCATCGCGATAAGCGTCCACCTGGCCCTGATACCCACGCTCGGCATACTCACCGCCCATGGCGATCATCAACTGATACGTTTGTACCGCCAGGTCGGTTTTGTTCTGCTCGCGATAGATGTTGGCCAGCCGGTCCAAAAAGATGGAGCGATTATTCTTCTCCGCATCCGCATATTGGCCATCCGGATGAGTGGTCTCTTTTACCAGGTTCTGCAGTGTTTGCGCGGCTTCATCGTAGCGGCCGAGGGAGTCGTCGATCAGTGCTTCATTGAAGCCGATCTCGAGTGAATCGGAGGCGAGCGACTTGGCCTTCTTGAGCGTGGTCAGGGCTTGCTCGTAGTGTCCCTGGCGCCGTTCGATCTCTGCGATTCGCAGGTAGGTCTGCGCGTCCTGCGGGTCAGCCGCGGAAATCGTCTCGAAGTGTTTCAGCGCCGGGCTTAGCTGGTTATCGTTCAACAGCGCCTGGGCCAGACCCCGTTCCGCATCCAGGTTATCCGGTTCCATCTCGAACGCCTTGGTGTAGGCATCGATGGCATTCTTGTTCTGCTTGAGCTGGTCGTAACTCATGCCCAGCGCGTAATCCATCTTGGCTGTGCGGTCTTCAGCCGGTACAGAGCCGAGCACAGAAATCGCTTGCGTCGTGTCTCCGGCGTCGCTGTAGAGGCGGGCCAGATTCAGCACAACATCTTCTGAATTCGGATCGATGTTTTGTGCAGCCTTGAATTGCTCTTCCGCATGCGGCGTATCGTGGGCCAGCGTGTAGAGCTGACCTAACAGCAACCGGCTTTCGATGTCGTTGCTCTTGAGCTCCACGATCTTGGTGTACTCCGCAATCGCGAGCTGCAGAACCTTCTCCGAAGGCTCGCCATTCTGAACATTGCCCAGCGATTGCAGGTAAACCCGGCCCAGAAGCTTATGGGCTTCGAGGTTATTGGGCTCTGTTTTCAGTATTTCCTGGGCGGCAAGCACAGCGTCGCGGACGCGCCCGGTGCGCAGGTAAAGCTCCGCCAAGCCGTTGTTCAGATATTTCGAGTTGGGGTCGGCGTCAAGCGCCAGCTTGTATTCTTCAATCGCACGCGTGGCGTACTCAGGACGGCCATAGTTGGTGGCCGTCTCCTCATACACGTGGGCCAGGCCGAAATGGTAGTAGGCTGCCGAGCGGTCGGGCTTTTGCGTTGTCGCAGGGCTGCCGGCGGGACCGGAAGAGTCCTTTGCCGGTTCGTGGCTCTGGGGTGCGGAGGTCTGGGGTGGTTGCTGCGCGGAACTGCCTGCTGCCGATTGCGCCAGGACGGAGCCGGGCAAAAGGACGGCTGCGCAGACAAGCGCGATGCGAGATAGATATGCTTGGCGAATCCTGTCACCAACCTGTGGCTTCGGCTGATTGCTCATTTATGGGAGTTCCTGTGCCCGGCTTCAGCTCTCTCTACAGAACGGACGCCGGAGGTCCAAACGCGGTGCAGAGGACCCCGCATTTTTTTTGTCGTATGTGCCCGCGTATGCCGCCAGCGCACCATCTAGAACAGAATCGATCGTACTGCTCCCCAAAACTCCAAGCACTCACTCATTCGTTCTCATGCAGGAACTTCGCCATGACTTCGATTCCTGGATCTGGCTAATCCACCATCTCTGAGTTTAGACCATTTTTCTTTCCCCTGGACATGATCGATTCGGCACAACGCAGCGATTTTTCCATGTCGCCATAAACACCAGACTCAATGGGCTCAATGCCGGAAATGCCGCGTCCCGGTGAACACCATGACTAAACCCAGCCGGTTGGCGGCATCAATCACCTCTTGATCCCTCACCGATCCTCCGGGTTGAATCACGGCCGTAGCTCCTGCGGCAGCCACGGCTTCCAGCCCATCTGGAAAAGGGAAGAAGGCGTCGGAAGCGGCGACGCAGTTGGCCAGGGGCAGCACGGCCTTCATTGCGCCAAATTTGGCTGCATCCACCCGGCTCATCTGGCCCGCGCCTACTCCGATCGTCTGGCCATTCCGTGCATAAACAATGGCGTTGGATTTCACGTGCTTGGCGACCCGCCACGCAAAATCCAGTGCTTCCTTCTCTTCGGCCGAGGGCTGACGCTCCGTAACTACCTTCAGCCCTGCCTCGGAAATATTCTCGACGTCCGCGTCTTGCAGCAGCAGGCCCCCGGAAATTTGCTTGATCATCTTTTCGGTTTTGGCTGCCTTGACGGTAAGCAGCCGCAGGTTCTTCTTAATGCTCAGCTTCGCCTTGGCCCCCTCGCTGAATGATGGCGCCGCGATGGCTTCGACAAAGAGTTTCACCATCTCCTCGGCCGCCGCCTCATCTACCTCGCGATTCACTCCAATCACACTTCCGAAAGCGGAAACCGGGTCGGTCGCCAGCGCCCGCTGGTAGGCTTCGACCACCGAGGTTCCGGTCGCCGCGCCACTCGGGTTGCTGTGCTTAATGATGGCCACGCCCGGCTGGCTAAATTCCTGCACCAGCTCCCAGGCGGCATCCAGATCGACCAGGTTGTTATAGCTGAGAGGCTTGCCTTGGAGCTGTCGCGCCGCGGCGATACCCGCGCCGCTGCCGTCTCCATAGAGTGCCGCATCCTGGTGGGGGTTCTCTCCATAGCGCAGGTCGGCAGTCTTGCGATAGGCGATCCGCAAAGTCTCAGGAAAACCGCTGCCTTCGCCGGAAGCGACGTCTCCGTTACTCTGCTGTTCGTTCCTTTGCTGTTCGGCCGCAATCTTGTTAAACGTCTGGGAGATCGCTGTATCGTAGGCTGCCGTCAATGCAAAGGCCTGCCGCGCAAGCCGCCAGCGCGTTTCAAAGGAGAGGCTACCCTTGTTGGCTTGCATTTCGGCTGCCAGGGCATCGTAGTCCGCCGGCGCCGTCACTACTGCAACGTCCTCAAAATTCTTCGCTGCCGAACGCAACATGGAAGGGCCGCCGATGTCGACGTTCTCCACCAGCTCTCCGAATGGAACGCCTGGTTTGCGTGCCGTTTCTTCAAAGGCATAAAGATTGACCACCACCATGTCGATGGGCTCGATACCATGCGCGGCCACTGCATCACGGTGCTCATCGCTGCTGCGCCGATGCAGGATGCCTCCATGAACCTTGGGGTGCAGGGTCTTCACCCGGCCATCGAGCATTTCCGGGAAACCCGTAAGGTCGGAGATGTCGCGTACTGTCAGTCCAGCGCTGCGCAAGGCGCTCGCCGTCCCCCCGGTGGAGACGAGTTCTACGCCCATCCCGCTGAGCTGCCGGGCAAACTCCACCAGGCCTGTTTTGTCTGTAACGCTTAGAAGAGCCCGCCGTACCTGCTTATCGTTCACAAAAAACCTATTCCTGATTGCGATGTGTGGGGCTCGCTCTGACCTGCTTCCATTGTCAGAGCCCCTGGATCAGGATAGCTTAGCCCTATGTCGATAAAGTGGGACGGAACCGGAGCATCGCCCGGCACGCCAGAGATTTTGCCGCCGGAAGACCGTACCGATCCTCGTTCCTACGGCAGAATGCCAGGCTATGACGGTGCCCCGCCGCCTCTTCCGAGCCCGCGAAGACGAACCGGTTGGGCGTCCGCTCCAGCTACATACACCCTGGTCGGTATCAACTGCGCGGTCTACATCGCCATGGTTCTGCGCGGAGTCTCGCCCAGCAACCCCTCAGTGCAGAGCCTGGTGGACTGGGGAGCGAATTTCGGCGGCCTTGTGCTTGCCGGTGAATGGTGGCGCCTGCTCACTGCGGCTTTTGTGCACGTAGGAATCATCCACCTGGCCACCAACATGTGGTGTTTGTGGAACCTGGGGCTATTGGGTGAGCCGCTCCTTGGTCCGGCCGGCATGTTCGCCGTGTACGCGCTTACCGGCATTGCCGGAAACCTGCTCAGCACAGCGGTGCATCCCCAGATCGTGGGCGCGGGTGCTTCCGGTGCGGTCTTCGGACTTGCCGGCGTGCTGATCCTTCTGCTGAAAGCAAAATTCCTTCCCGTGCCGCCGCAGGAGATCAACCGGCTGCGCAAGAGCGTAATTTACTTTGCTGTTCTTAATTTCGTGATCGGGGGCACCACGATGTTCCTCCGCACCAGCATTCAGATCGACAATATGGCCCATCTGGGTGGCTTTCTGTGCGGTTTATCTTTGGGGGCGCCGCTGGTGCCCAGAATCGGCTCAGCGCGGAGTCAATTCGCAGTTCGCTCCTGGGCGGCTTATGGCGTAATGGCGTTGCTCCTGCTGGCCTTTGCCCACGGCATCGCCTCCTACTGGTCCAAAGCCCTGCCGATGCCCAACTAAGTTCTGATACCCATGGCGACCTAGCATGGATTTTTCACCAGCAGGGAGTGGGGAGCGGCGAGGCTGTGTTGTGCGATGGCCGGCAGCGTAACAACCCTTCGGGTGCCCCATCCTTGACGGTGCTTTTTCGGCAAGGGTGGGAAGCCACAAATCTCAACGTACACGGTCGTGGTGCCCCATCCTTCGCAAAAAAAAGCGAAGGATGGGGCACCCGCAGGTTCATTTCACTGCAGGCCACGCGATATCGAGCCGCGTTTCTCCATCCTGCTCAACCGTGTGAGAAATGCAGGCGAGTGAAAGGCTAGTGACACCGGGAAAAATCGCTGAAGGAAATGAGTAGGCGGAAACTCTTAGAGCGGAACCAGCATAGCTGTACCCGGTAGGCATCTGGGAAGTTGGATTTTTCTTGATGAAAAATCCAGTCAAGCGCCCTTGCCGCTGAGTACGGTTGTGCTGGTTCTGCTCTTAGCGAACGGCAGTCGCCGCGAACTTCTTGACCATCGCCAGAAGCAGCTTGCGATCGCTATCGTTCAGGTTTGTAGCATAGCGACGAATCTGGGTCAGGAACCGCAATTCATCATCGGTGAGTTTCTGGGTGTTCATCTCGCGGCCCAGCGAGTCTTCGGCAAAAAATTGAGCCAACGGAATATCCAACGCCAGTGCAATCTTGGCGAGGGTGTCGAGTGAGGGAACGGTGTGACCGTTTTCAACCCTCGACAGGTAGCAGCGCAGCAGGCCTGTGCGTTTCTCGATGTCTCCCTGCGAAAGACCCTTTTGCAGCCGGTATCCCCGGATGGTGATTCCTATCTTCATAAAGCCTCGTTCACACTTTCGCCCTAATAGATCAGAAGCAACGTTGATTGCCCCTGCACCGAAAATTGGCTCTTTGACAGGTGTTGGCAGCATAGTTAACACGCCGAAGTAAGCACTAGCAAGATTTTTCTTCGGCCATTCCTTTCTATTTTCCGGATTCGGGATTTTGCTGGTCTGCAATCGTTCCCTGGCGAACTTATGCGAGGTGAACATGAAAACTAATTCATGAAAACTAATTCATAAACAGGCCGCCATTAACGTCTAGCACATGTCCCGTGATGTAACCGGCCTGCGGAGAAGCGAGAAAAGCGACAGCATGGGCAACCTCCTCGTCGCTGCCCGCGCGGCCCAGGGGAATGTGGCTCAGCATGGCGTCGCGTTGCTTGTCGTCGAGTACTGCCGTCATAGCTGTTTCGATATACCCGGGAGCAACTGCGTTGACGGTCACCGAGCGCGACGCCAATTCGCGGGCCATGGAAAACGTGAAGCCGATGAGTCCGGCTTTGCTGGCGGCATAATTTGCCTGGCCTGCCTGCCCGGCGCGCCCCACCACGCTGGTGATATTGATGATCCTGCCCCAGCGAGCCCGCAGCATTGGGTTGAGCACGGCCTGTGTCAGCAGGAACGCTCCGGTCAGGTTGGTGCCGATCACTGCATCCCAGTCGGCGCGTTTCATACGCAGCAGGAGCGTGTCTCGCGTGATGCCGGCGTTGTTGACCAGGATATCGACGCTGCCGAAATGAGCGATCGTGGCTTTGGCTGTGGACTGGATCGAAGCTTCGTCGGACACATCCATGACGAACGCTTTAGCGTGGCCGCCTGCGGACGTGATCTCTGTAGCCACGGCCTCCAGTTTGGCCTCATTGCGCGCCACGACGGCGACCCGGGCCCCCATCTTTGCCAACGCCAGCGCGCACGCGCGGCCGATTCCCTGGGATGCGCCGGTAACGAGAGCCGTCTTGCCTTCAAGCTTTTCCATGAGTCTGTTTTACTCTCCGCGAAAAAGTGAGCGTAACAGATAGGACGGCTGAGAGACCCATGAAAATCCGACGCTCGCGAACCCTTCGTGGTTCATGTGAGCTTTGATCGATGACTCGACGTAGCCTTCGGAACATCTCACAAACGCTTCGCAGGAATAGCCGGAATAGACCGGCTGCCCTTAAACAATCTCCGCAGTCCGCGCCGCCGCCGCCTCGAGTGCAGGCAGCTTTCCCCACGCTTTTTCGAGCGACCACACATACACCACCAGCTCGCGCGAGTAGTGCAACAGGGGTTCGGTGTGCGGAATCTCAATTCCATAAATAGCCGGAAGATCGTTCCATTCAATCTCCGCTTCCGCGGCCTCAAGCGGCCACGGCTCATGGTGGATATCTCCACGCAGCAACTGTCCGCGCCGCGTCGTCGTAAACAAACAATATCGTTCCGTGAGAAAGTGCTCGATTGTTCCTGGCTTGCTTTGGTCGATCGTCGGCAGCCGCCCCAGCCCGCGGTAATGCGCCCGAAACCGTACAGCTTTGCTGCTGAGCAGACGCTCGCTCTGGTAGGTAAATTCCTTTTCGCTGCGGGCTTTGATCGACATCCGGGCCCAGTGATAGGGCAGATGGAAAACCGTTCGCGCAACCATCACGGCGAGCGGATTCGCCGCCTCCAGGCAAAAGAAATACACCCCGGTGCGATTGGTGTTCCGCTCCCTCACATACGTGCGCAGGTTCAATTCAGGAAAGCGGCTGGCGCCGGGAATACGGGGCACCCCGCGCAATTGGACCCGGTCCATCCAGAAGGGAACTACGCCCACCCAGGCCGACTGGTCGAACGTATCCACCTCGAGGCCGGAAGGCAGCAGCGCTTGAATTTTTGCGGCAGGAATCGGCCAATGTGCGAACAGCAGATCGTTCCAGCGCTGCATCATCGTCCAGGGACGCTTCGGCAACGCGTAAGGCCGGTGGTGGATCACCGACAATGGTTCTTCAGGATGGGAATTGCGGCTTGTGGCCATAGGCGCGAACCCACTCTTGATAAGGCTCAATCCGCACGGCGGTTGCAACCCAATCTTATCGTAGTCCCAGCTGGGAGGGCAGGGAAGGGTGGGCTACCCCTTTCAGAAGAAGGTTGCGGCAGAAGAAGGTGCGGGTCGAGCGATCCACACAGGAATGCTCTATGCTGAACCTCAAGCATGGCTCAGAGCGAAGTAGCGCCCCCAGCTTCCGCGGCATCGCCCGAAGCACCCCGAAATCTGACCGAGGTATACGCCGTTCATGGGGCTGACCCCGAGGTCCTGGCCTATGCTATGGCCAAGTACTCCCGCTCCTCGCTCTCCATGAAGGAGTCTCTGCGCGAGATCTCCAGCCAGCGGGCGGAGCATTTCCTTAACACTTTTTACTTTCAGTACGGTCATCGTTCCATCGCCGATCTGGCCCATGTAGCTTTTGCCATCGAGCGCCTGTCACTGCTTGCGGCCATCATCCTGGTAGACGAGCAGCGCTGGGATGGCCAGGAACGCTCCACCCGCTATCAGAACTTCCGCAAGAGCGGCTGGTATCTGCCCGATTTCTCTGCGAACCCTGCCGCGGGTCAGCAGTTTACCGAGGCCGTCGAGGCTCTGTTTGCTGAGTACCACGTAAGCACAGAAGCCATCTACCAGTCTCTGCGCGAGCGTACCCCGCGCCCGCAGGAGATGAAGGAAGAGGCTTATAGCCGAACCCTGCGGGCTCGCGCTTTTGATGTTTCGCGCTACCTGCTGCCGTTGGCTACCAACACCTCGCTGGGCCAGATCGTGAATGCACGCACGCTGGAGACGCAGATTTCGCGCCTCCTCTCCGATCCCCACCAGGAAGTGCGCGAACTGGGCGAACGTCTGCGAGAAGCTGCGGCTGGTTCAGCGTGGAACGTGCAGGGCGACGCGCTCAGCACCCTGCAGCAGGAGATTGCCGCCCTTGACCCTATTCTGGGCGAGCGGGCCGAGGCGTTGCTGATCCGCAACGTGAAAACCGCCCCCACATTGGTGAAATACGCCGCGCCCAACAGCTACCTTCTGGCCACCCGGATCGAACTGGCGCAGGCCGCCGCTGAGCTGATGGAGAATGCGCCGGTGGAGACTTCTGAAGTGGTGGATCTGGTCGACGACCAACCGCTCGAGATCGACCTGGCGACGACTCTGCTGTACGGCGCTACGCACTACTCTTACCGGCAAATTGCCCGCAAGGTAGCGTCGCTCTCCGAGCCGGCGCGCAGTGAGATCATCGCTCTTGGCGCGCGCAACCGCGGCCGCCACGACGAGCTGCTGCGCGAGTTTTCCGCGGGCCAGGGGCTGCGTTTCGACATCCTGATGGATATTGGCGGCTTCCGCGACATGCATCGCCATCGCCGCTGTGTGCAGATCCTGCAGGCCTTTACCAATGCTCATGGCTACGAAGTGCCCGAAGGTATGTCCGAGGCCGGTGTGTTGGAGCAATACAACTCCGCCATGACGCAGGCCCACTCTGCATTCGACAAGCTGGCCGGCGCCGGTCTGGTCGAAAACGCGCGTTACGTGCTTCCCCTAGGCACGCGTTGCCGCGCCTTATTCAAAATGGACTTTGCCGAGGCACTCTACATCGCAGAGCTGCGCTCGACGCCTGCAGGTCATTTCTCTTACCGCCGGGTTGCCTGGGAGATGTACCAGGCAGTGGCTCGCAAGCACCCCGCGCTCGCCCCCTATTTTCGTGTCGCCGACATCCATCAGCCTGTGGATATGCTGCAAAGATAGCCCGGTTGGCGGGTGGTATCATCCACTACAGTTTGTCCGGTCAAAGTGAATCGTTTCGTATGCGCAACTTCTTCCCCAGGCGCTTCTAACATTCTTTTCAGGGCATTACATTCTTCCGTACTGGAGACCATTCATGGCAGATGATCGTTCCCGCGCCATTGACCTCGCATTAGCGCAGATTGAGAAGCAATTCGGCAAGGGCTCTATCATGCGCCTCGGCAGCAAAGAGGCGATCGTGCCCATCTCCGTCATTTCCACCGGTTCCATCTCCTTCGATGCGGCACTGGGCGTGGGTGGAGTTCCCCGTGGCCGCGTGATCGAGATCTTCGGTCCTGAATCTTCGGGTAAGACCACCATCACCCTACAGATCATCGCCGAAGCGCAGAAGCTGGGCGGCATGGCGGCCTTTGTGGATGCGGAACACGCGCTTGACCCGCAATACGCCAAGAAGCTTGGTGTGGACATCGACAACCTGCTCATCTCCCAGCCCGATTACGGCGAGCAGGCACTGGAGATCACCGAAGCACTGGTGCGCTCAGGCGCCATCGATGTGCTGGTGGTCGACTCGGTCGCCGCGCTGGTACCCAAGGCGGAACTTGACGGCGAAATGGGTGACTCGCACATGGGCCTGCAGGCGCGGCTGATGTCGCAGGCGTTGCGTAAGCTCACCGGCACGGTTTCCAAGTCGCGCACCTCGCTCATCTTCATCAACCAGATCCGCGAAAAGATTGGCGTCATGTTCGGCAATCCGGAAACCACAACCGGCGGCCGCGCGCTCAAGTTCTATTCCTCCGTGCGCATCGACATCCGCCGCATCGCCGCGGTGAAAGAAGGCGACGTAGTCGTCGGTTCGCGCACCAAGATCAAGGTCGTCAAGAACAAGGTCGCCGCGCCCTTCCGTGAAGCGGAGTTCGACATTCTCTACGGCGAAGGCATTTCGCGTGAAGGCGACGTGCTTGACCTGGCGGTCGCCCAGAACATCGTGGAGAAGTCGGGAGCCTGGTACAGCTACTCTGGTGAGCGTATAGGCCAGGGCAGGGAAAATGTCCGCGGCTTCCTCAAGGATCACCCGGAGATTTTCGCCAGCATCGACTCCAAACTGCGGCAAAAGCTCGGCCTCACGGGCGTCAAGCCGGCGGACATCCCGGCTGTGCCGGTGAACGGCTCAGCGCAGGCAGTGGAAGCCGTCAAGGCGCCCGCGCGCCGTCAGTAACCAAAGCAGGCGGTAGCCGGCTGGGGCAATCCCTGACCCAGCCGGTTTGCCCACCCAGCCGCTACCGCTTACAATCCTCTTGCCTTGAACACTGTAAAAGCCATTTATCCGGGCAGCTTCGATCCCTTGACCAACGGTCATCTGGATCTGGTCGCGCGTGGCTCGAAGATTTTCGCCCACCTCGTCGTAGCCATCCTGAAGAACTCTGAAAAGGCCCCGCTCTTTTCCATCTCCGAGCGCATCGAGATGATCACGGAAGCGGTCCAACCTTTCGGCAATGTGTCTGTCGCGACCTTCGACGGCCTGCTGGTGGACTTCGTACTGGAACAAAGGGCCACTGCTATCCTGCGCGGCGTGCGAGCCATCAGCGACTACGAGTACGAGCTGCAGATGGCATTGATGAACCGGCGCCTGGCGCCGAATGTAGAAACCGTCTTCCTGATGGCGGACGAAAAGTATTCCTACGTAAGTTCGCGCCTGATCAAGAATGTCTCTGAGTTGGGTGGCTCCGTCGAGGGCCTGGTTCCCGACACGGTAATCAGCCGCCTGAAGACGAGAGTAGCCGCAAACAAACCTCGCTGATCAGCTCCCCGTTAGAGTGAGACCGGGGGCCACATCTGAGCAGCTCCGGCCTACCCCGACGTAGCCCCGGAGGGGCGTCTGAAAGTAGCCCACGACGCAGCCCCATAAGCGCTAACTTATGGGGAAATTTTCGTCCAAACCCACACAAAATCGTCATTCTGAGCGGAGCGCCTCACAGCTTTTTCGTGTGTAGCAGCGCTTGTGGCGCGGAGTCGAAGAACCCCGGCGGAGCTTATCTTCCCCATGCTGTTCGGAGCTTTTCAACCGCCGAAGCCCCCAGAACAGGATCTGCTGCGGTACGCACTGGATGGTCACGCGTACATCTTTTCATGCACGGTAATCTTCATCTTGCGAAAATGCCCTATCGCCGCTCTATTTCGATGAAATCGACAGGAGCCGGCTCGCCCTGATTCGGCGCTCCCCGCAACGTCAGCGTGTCGTTCGGCCTCAACTCCACGTCCGGCACGACAAACCGAGTACTGGTGCTGCCATCGAGGTGCGGGTCCACCTCCGCGGGAGGCAGTGCCGCATCCGCCGTCCAATGGGCCAACCACTTTCCATTCAACAACAGTTCGTATTGAGCAGCGCCGGTGCGCAGGTCGAAATAGCGGACCCCGATGGAATAGCTACCTGCCGCCCGCCCAAGCCTGGTGGTTAATGTACATGGAGCCGTCCGGTTGCAGACCACCGCCTTGCCCGCGGACGCAGTCTCCCACGGTGTCACATCGACTGGAGTGTATCCATCCGCCTGCATCGCTTCCGCTTCGATGCGATTGGGGTATTGGCCAATGCGTCCCAGCTTGTCTCGAATACCCGAAATGTTCTGAAACCAAGCCGTCACCGCATCACGCCACACCACCGCGTGCCCTGCTTCGTACTCAAAGAGCGCAAGCGTTTCGTTGTAGCGCTGGTCATCGATCAAACCATGCAGCGACCTCCAGCGGCGCGGATAAGTAGCGGCCGTGGCGGCGCCGTCATAATGCGATTCATAAACATGCTGTATCAATGTCTTGCCGCTTTGCAGCATGTGGTCATAAGGCACATGGTGCATAAAGAGCAGCAGACTGTCAGGGCACGAATCCAGGGATTCGTAGACCTTCGCCAGTTGCGGCGGGTATTGCCCGATGTAGCCCGTACCCGTAGCCACCGTGCGATCCATGCCGATGCCTTGCTTATCTGCGCGGAACCACTGCCCCCAGCCATTGCGCTCTGCCGATTCAATACCAGGGCCATAGTGAGTGCCGAGGATATTGGTGAGCGTTCCCATGCCAAGCGGACCTGTGTACTGCTCATACACTCGCCACGAATCTTCCTGCAGTCCGTTCACGATGTAGACCACCTTCGGATCGTTGCCGAAGGTCAGCCTGGTCCATGAGTCGACGATCTCCGTCGTGGTCAGGCCCGGATTCCATGCCAGCTTTCCGAAACCGTAGAGATTGGCCATCGCCATCGGGTGGTGCAGCCAGTTGGCGTCGAGGCCCACATTCGCTACGCCGACAAAACCGCCCAGCGGCTGATGGAAGCTCTTGCCCTCGACGATCTGGCCCACCGGGGTGAAGCGATTCTCCGCGCGCATATCCGTGTCCAGGGCGACCTTCCACATCGGCACCAGAAAGACCATGTGGCGCTGTTGGCCGGTGTACTCCTGGGTGATCTGCAGTTCGACGGCCTGGTTGGTGTGGCGCAGCGCGGCAAACAGAGGTGAGACCGGCTCGCGTACCTGGAAGTCGATCGGCCCATGTTTGATCTGAATGACTACGTTCTTATCGAACTTGCCATCGAGCGCGTGGAAGTTGTCATACCCGGCACGTGCGCGATCGGCTTTGGGGTCTTTCCAGTCGAGATGATTGTTGTAGACAAAGCTGCGATACAACACCAGGCCGCCATGGGCCTTGAGTGCGCGAGCCACAGTGTTGGCCGCCTGCGCAGGCGTGCGGTGGTATTTCGACGGCCCCCCGCGGCCTTCAGAATCCGCTTTGATGACAAATCCGGCAAAGTCAGGAATGGCTCGATAGATCTCGTTCACCTTCGCCTGCCACCACGCGGCGACCTCTGGGTCCAGCGGATCGAACGTGCGCAAATGGCCTACCGCCTGCGGACTGGAAAGATCGACAGACAACGACATCCGCACGCCCCATGGGCGAAATGCGTCGGCAATGCGTGCAAGTTCGCGGATCATCTCCGGATCGAGCGTGTGCAGATCGGAGTTGACATTATTCACAGTGCAGCCGTTGATGCCGACCGATGCGAGCAGCCGACCATACTCCGAAACGCGGCGAAGGTCGGATCGCACGTGGCCATTATCAAAAAAAATGCTGCGTCCCGCGTAGCCGCGCTCGATGCTGCCGTCGAAGTTGTCCCATTGGTTGACCCACCGAATCGGTGAAGAGGGATACTCGGTACCAGTCGCGAGAAACTTTTGTTGCGCAATCATTTCCAGAACGCGGAAAACACCATACAACTCGCCGCGATCGCTACCGCCGGCAAGTATCCAGTAGTGGCGGCCCTGCGCGGTAAACGGCATGAACGCGAAGGCTTCTGGCTCGAGCGGCGAAGGGGATTCCCAGCCAGGCAGAAGGTGGTGGATCTCTTCCGGCGTACCGAGAACGAACGCATCGGCTTGCGGCAGTGTGGAGGAGACCTTGGGATTATGGCCGAGCATCGCATTCAGGCCACGAGCGAACTCACTCGATGCACTATGCACAATCGCTGTTTGTCCAACCGCGACAATATGCTGCGGTAGACTGCCGTATTGCTGCGCAATTTGTGGCGGAAGGGCAGCGTAACGTAGCCAACCCTCCTCTCCTGTCTCCGCGTGCAGACAGAGGCAGAGGAGGCTCAAAGCAACCAGGCAGACCGCATTGCGCACGTGCATTCCCTTTATCTTAAGGTTCCAGGCCGCATCCCGGGGAGTGCGCATCACGGCACGCTCACGCCTGTAAAATCAACCCATGGCTCAGCACATCGGTATTGTTGCCTGCTCCGCGGAAGGAGCCGCTCTTTGCTATCGCGCGATCTGTCTTGGCGGCGCAAACTTGTTCGGTCCCCACGACCATCCCGAAGTCTCGATGCATACCCATCCTCTGGCCGAGTACCTGAAGCACATCGAACGTGATGATTGGCAGGGTGTGGGTGAATTGATGCTCTCCTCGGCCAACAAGCTCGCAAAGATCGGCGCGGATTTTCTGATCTGCCCCGATAACACGATTCACCAGGCACTGCCTTTGGTCCAGGAACAATTGCCTCTGCGTTGGTTACACATCGCCGACGCCGTGGCCGCGCAGGCAGCCGGGCGGCAGTTCCGGCGGCTCGGACTTACGGGAACCCGTTATCTCGTGGAGAGCGAAGTGTATCCGGAGAGGCTGAAGGCTCGCGGCATTGAGTACGTGCGCCCCAACACGGCGGAACGGGAAGAGATGAACCGCATCATTATGGAAGAGTTGGTCTACGGCGTCGTCAAGCCCGAATCCGTCGCCGGATTTCAGAAGGTGATTGGCCGTATGAAAGAAGAGGGTTGCGATGCCGTGGTGCTTGGCTGCACCGAGATTCCGCTACTTATGAACGACAGCAACTCTCCGCTGCCCACACTCGATTCCACGGGTCTGCTAGCGCGTTTCGCCCTTCGCCGCGCCGTACAAGCCAGAACCTGACCGGGGAGATAAGTTGCGCCACGATCTGGCCGGATGGACAAACCTGCATTTCTCACACGGCTGAGAAGAGTAGAGAAACGCAACTCGATATCGCCTGGCCGACGATGCAAGAAACCATGCAAGAACCGACGGGTGCCCCATCCTTCGCTTTTTTGCGAAGGGTGGGTTACCACGACCGTGTGCGTTGAGATTTGTAAATGGACTCGGCGCCTCTCCGAGCAAGCCCGCTTCCTATCACCCCTTCGTCGCAACCGCTGTGAACTCCAACTCCAGCCCTTCGTCGTCCGGCAGAATCGTGATTGTGACCTTTCCCAGTGATTCGACAATCCAGTCGGCTGCTTCGAGCTGATCGACCCTGTGGGAAAAGGTTGTAGCCAACACTTTGCACCCCGCCGCATGGCCGGATCTGCTGCCCGAGGGCGCATCCTCAATCACGATGCAGTCCGCAGGCGCCAGACCGAGAATCTTTGCGCCTTTGATATAGGGCTCAGGGTGCGGCTTGCCGTTGGTGACCAAATCCGCCGTCACGAAATGTTCCGGCACAGGAATGCCCGCAAACGCCAGCCGGCTGCGAGCGAGACGCTCCGTGGCAGAAGTAACAATGGTCCAGAATTTCTGCGGGACTAGCTGCAGAATCGAAACCACGCCCTCAAGTACCTGGAGCCCATCAGTATCCTCCACTTCGAGGTCTTCGATGATCTTAAGTTCCGCAGCATGATCGGCATCCGGCCTCAACGTACGCACCGTCTCAATCGCGCGCATGCCATGCGCCGCCTTGATCGTCTCCCGTACATCAAGTCCATGACGCTCCGCCCATATTTGCCAGCTTCGCTCCACTGACCCCAGCGAGCTGACCAGCACTCCATCCATATCAAAAAGCAGGCCTTTGGTTCTTACCTTCATGCTGCATCTCCCCTAGCGAACATTCGCCCTGCTTCCAGTAAAGCATTCAGCGATGCGGGGGAGCCACTCTCCGCATAAATACGTAACAGCGGCTCGGTGCCCGACGCACGCAACAGCAACCAGCTTTCCGCTGCTAACGGTTGATTGGCTGCCTCCGGATTCTCAAGATAAAACTTGAGCCCGTCCAGCGTTTCCATACGCAATACATGCATGCCGGCAAACTCCTTCACGCCGGCGGCGGCGCGGCGTATCGCCGATTGCTTCAGTGGATCTTGAATATGCAGATCGATCCTGCCGTAATAGTGCTCACCGTATTCCTGCTGCAGGTGTTCCACCAGCGAACCAAGCGTTTGGCCTTCTTCCGCCATGATGTTGGCCAGCAACAACGCATTGAGCAAGCCATCGCGCTCCGGCAGATGTCTGCTGATCCCTATACTGCCCGACTCTTCGCCGCCGATCAGGATGTCTTTTTCCAGCATGAGCTCACATACATGCTTGAAGCCAATACCGTGCTCGTACAGCTTGCGTCCATAACGGGCAGCGATGCGGTCCAGCATTTTCGTCGTGTTGAAGGCCCGCGCCACGTCTCCAGGCCACTGCTTGCGCTTCAGCAGCCATTCCAGCAATACGCAATAAATCTTGGTGGCATCGACGAAGTGTCCCGCCTCGTCGACTGCGCCGATGCGATCCGCATCGCCATCGGTCGCAAAGCCGGCCTGGCATTTCTCCGCCAGCACAGTCGTCTCGAGCGCGTGAATGTGCGGCGGAATCGGTTCCGGTTGAATGCCGGGAAAAAGAGGATTCAGCTCGCCGCGAATCTCAACATGGTCAATGCCCATCCGCGTGAAGATGCCCGACAGTACACCGCGGCCGGCGCCGTACATGCAGTCAACGGCGTATTTTTGCCCGGCGGCGGCGATCCGTTTGAGATCGGCGAACACCGAGATGGCCTCAACATACGGGCTGAGAAAGTCCGTCTCGACGATCACGGCACTCCGCGTCGCCGGTGGAGGCGTCTTGCCGAGAAGGCCTTCAATCGTCTTCATGATGGCCGGGCTGCCTGAGCCGCCATAGCTCGCTTTGTACTTCACCCCATTCCACTGGTAGGGGTTGTGGCTCGACGTGATCATCACGCCGCCGGCCGCGCCCAGATGCTTGACTGCGTAAGAGAGGGCGGGTGTCGGGGTGATACGGTCGGCGAAGCGTACCGGGATGCCGGAGGCCGCTGCAACCTCTGCGACGATGCGGGCAAAGTGTTCAGAGAGGAACCGCGTGTCGTACGCGACGCAGAGGCCGCGCGTGGCGTCCTCGTGCGCACAAACATAGCTGGCGATGGCGGCCGCCGCCACCCGCACATTAGCGTCAGTAAAATCGTCGGCGATGAGGCCTCGCCAGCCGTCTGTGCCGAAATGAACGGGTGAGATCAAAGCAATTCGTCGTGCTTGCCGGCGAGCTCGCTGACGACGCGGCGAACATCCTGCGAACGCGCGCGTGTGGTGATCAGAATGGCGTCGTCGGTTTCCACAACCACCAGGTCGTCTACCCCGACCAACGCTACGAGCTTCTGTGGGCTGTAAACGTAATTGTTACGGGCATCGATTGCCACCAGGTCTTTCGACTCAGTCACGTTGCCTTCCTGGGCATTGCCCCGCGAGAGCTGGTGCTCGTAAAGAGCCTCCCACGAGCCCAGGTCATTCCAGCCAAACTCGGCCGGCAGGCAGTAGATGTTTGAGTGGTGCTCGCCTTTGGTGGAGCGAGGCTCCAATACGGCGTAATCGATGCTGATGTTTTCGCAAAGCGGATAAAGCTCTTTAAACACTTCGTTGAACTTTGGCGTGCCATAGGCATCGGCAATCTGCTGTAGATAAGGTGCGGTCTCCGACAGATGCTCGCGGATCGCACGGGCCAGGGTACGCGCGGTCCACAGGAAGATACCGCTGTTCCAATAATAGTTACCCGCCTCGATAAACTCCTCTGCCTTCTCGCGGTTGGGCTTCTCGGTAAAGCGGCGCACGCGCATCACGCCGTGCGACAGAACGTCGCCGGTCTCGATGTAGCCGTATCCCGTTTCCGGCCTGATCGGCTTAATCCCCAGCACGACGATATTTTCCCCTTCAGCGGCCAGCGCGATGCCCTGGGCGATGGTCGCCTGATACTTCTTCTCGCTGGTAATGACGTGGTCGGCGGGAAAGATTCCCAGCACCGCATCGGGCGCGGTGCGTTCAATCAGAAAAGCAGCCAGGCCCGCCGCGGGCGCCGTATTGCGTGCTGCCGGCTCGCAGATCATCTGCTCGCCAATCAGAGTATGCAGTTGTTCTGAGATAGCCTTCGAGAGCAAGTCATTTGTGATGACCCAGAGTTCTTTCGGAGTAGCCAGGTTGCCCAGCCGGTCCACCGTACTCTGGATCATGGTACGTGCCCCATCCAGAACCAGGAGCTGCTTTGCCCGCCAACGGCGGCTGCGCGGCCAGAAGCGTGTTCCGCTGCCGCCAGCCAGGATAACCGGGTGAAATTCGACTTTGGGTTTCATCTGCTCCTGCTTAGGAAAGAGTGGCAAAAAACGTCTTCATCCGAACCAGACCTTCTTCTACATCGGCCAGCGAAACCGCGTAGGAAAGGCGTATGTGCTCCTGCGTTCCAAACGCTTCTCCTGGAACGGTCACCACGTGCGCCTCATGCAGCAGCCGTGATGCCAATTCGGTCGTCGTCATGGCGCCGGGTTTGCCTAAAAATGCCGAAATGTTGGGGTAGACGTAAAAGGCGCCTTCAGGCCTGGTACAAGTGATGCCCGGGATTTCAGCAAACCCTGCAAGGATACGGTCCCGCAGCTTAAGGTAGTCTGCGCGCATTTCGACCACGCAGGACTGCGACCCGTTCAGCGCTGCGATCGCTGCTTTTTGTACGACGGCGGCGGTTGAAGACGTGGACTGGCTCTGCAGCTTGCTCATGGCCGCGATCACAGCCTTGGGTCCTAGCGCAAAGCCGGCTCGCCAGCCGGTCATCGCATAGGTTTTAGAGAGGGAACCGAGCACGATTACATGCTCCTTTGCCTCTACAAAGGAACCGCCTGAGACGGGGCTATCCTCGTACTGCAGGTAGACATAGCACTCGTCGAGCAGCACGTAGATGCCGCGCGCATGGGCCAGCTTGATAATCCGTTCCAGGTCAACAGGGGAAATCACAGATCCCGCCGGATTCGACGGCGTATTCAGGATGATGACTTTGGTCCGCGGCGTAATCGCGCGTTCGATGGCATCCGCCGTGATGCGGAAATTCTCCGCTTCCTCGGTTTGCAGAAGTACGACCTTGCCGCCTGCGTATCGAATGATGTCTTTGAACGATACCCAGTAAGGCACGGGCAGAATCACTTCATCGCCGTGGTCTACCAGCACCTGGACCGCGTTGAACAATGCCAGCTTTCCACCGGTGGTGAAGACCGTCTCATCCGCTGTGTAGTCGGAGCCAAAGTCACACGCGTGCCGCTGGACGATTGCCTTGCGTAGCTCAGGGATGCCGGCAACCACCGTATATCGGGTGAAATTGCTTTCGATGGCCGCGATGGCGGCGTCTTTAATATGACGCGGGGTTGCAAAATGGGGCTCACCAGCGCCAAAGTCAACCAGTTGCGTTCCTTGCGCGCGCAGACGCGCAGCTTCGGCCGTAACGGCCATGGTGGCCGAAATCTCAATGCGGCTGATTCGGTCGGCGAAGATTTTCGTTGCTGTTGGCATCGCTTCTATCTTGGCAGAATCAAGCCTGTTCACGGAAGGGTCAATAGGCAGAAAGGGTTATCCGCCGGCCTGCTGCCGCAACATCTGCTCGGCCGCCCGCAAATCGTGCTCCGTATCGACCCCGATAGTGACCAGATCTGTGTGCTCAACATAAACGGTCATGCCGTTTTCCAGCATGCGCAGTTGTTCCAGCCTTTCGGCCATTTCGAGCGCGCTCGGGGCGAGCGAGGCGAACCGCAACAGTGCAGCCTTGCGATAGGCGTAAAGGCCCAGGTGCTTGCGCGGCGCCACGGCTACACCCCGGTTGTAAGGAATGGTGGCGCGAGAGAAGTAGAGCGCCCGGCCGTCCTTTGCGGTGACCACCTTGACCGCATTTGGATCATCCACCTCTTCAGGCGCGCATGGAGTGGAAAGCGTGGTGACTTCAACGCCAGGCAGTGCAAAAGGCCGAAGCAGCGCATCGATGTGCTCGCGGCGAATCATCGGTTCGTCGCCCTGGATATTCACGTAAATATCGGCATCGACCATGGCTGCCACGGCGTGTATCCGGTCAGTACCGCTGACGAGCTCCGAAGATGTCATGATGCTGGGCCAACCCTCGGAATCGGCGTAGGCGGCCACTTCCTCGGAATCGGTCGCGATCAGCACCTGGTCAAGCTGCGGACAGGCGAGTGCCGCGCGATAGACCCAACCCACCATGGGGACCCCGGCAATAGGCAGCAATACCTTACCTGGAAGCCGCGTCGACGCCATGCGTGCGGGGATGACCGCCACAATGCGTTCGACGCGCGTAAGCCCGGTGTCGCTGTTAGCGGTACTCTTGGCGAAATCGGTCATCGTTGGTTTGCGTGGAACAGCTTCGAGTGGGACGGCTCAGAGCTGTCTAGCTGTCCTTGCGGTAAAGCAGATCGCGCATGGCATGGCGGCGGGCCTCATTGGCTTCGCTCTCAGTTTTGCGCTCATCGGCATCCAGCGGCCGTTTGGTCAAGGGGTCTATCTCTTCGGGCTCACTGCAGGAAGGGCAGCGGTTGGCGAAACCGGGCTTGTCCGGCTTCAATTCAAACTCTTCTTCGCAAACGACACAGGTTTTAACCGGGAAAGGCATAACAGGCATTATTGTAATCGAGACCCGGTTCTTATGGCCGCCGGATCGCCCCTGCTGGAAGGGACCCACGTGCCTTCGCAACTGTTGTAGAATCAACGCAGGGCGGCGTAGCTCAGATGGTTAGAGCGACGGACTCATAACCCGTAGGTCGATGGTTCGATTCCATTCGCCGCCACCACAGACCCCTCCCCCCACCGATCAACCGCGGACCACGTGTAAAGGCTAGCTTCGGTCGCTGCGGCGAGGCCGATCTACATCCATCGCGAAACTGCTCTAACCCAGTAGTATTATTCAGTTAGACCCTCTTTCTGGTCCAAAGTGGAGCTATGTCTCGAACCTTCAAGCGTGCCGTCTTCGGTCTTTCGATCCTGCTCGTCGCAGTTGTCTTCCTCGGTGGCTTGCGTCCGAGCCGTGTTCGCGCGGATGCGCAGTCCGACGGTGCGTATGCCGAGATGGAAGTCTACAGTGAGGTCCTCAAGAAGGTGCAGACGGACTACGTCGTCGATCCCAACATGAGCAAGGTAACGGTCGGCGCGCTGCATGGTCTGCTTGAATCGCTCGATCCGAACTCCAGCTACCTGACCGCGGAAGAGTACAAGGCTTATAAAGACCGTTCGCGCACGGGCACAGCGCAGATCGGTTTGAATATCTCCAAGCGCTATGGGTATGCGACCGTTGTTTCGGTCGAACCCGGCAGCCCGGCGGAGAAGGAGCAAATCGAAGACGGCGATATCGTCGAAGCCATCGACGGTCATTCCACGCGAGAGATGTCGCTGGTGATGATCCGCCTCCTGCTTGAAGGCAAACCGGGCGCCAACGTCACCTTTTCCCTGGTTCGTCCGCGCAAGGCAGAGCCAGACAAGGTCACCCTTACCCGCGCCGTTTCCGCTATGCCGCCCTTGGGCGAAACCCAGTATGAGAGCAGCACGATTCTTTACCTCAAGCCGGGCATCTTGACCAAGGAACGCGTGCAGGAGATCGCTGGCCGCCTGAAGGCGATGCAGAAGAACGGCAACAAAAAGGTTCTGCTCGACTTGCGCGACGTGGCTGGAGGCGATGAGGACCAGGGTATCCGCCTGGCCAATTTCTTCATCGAATCCGGCGCGATCGCCACGCTGTCCGGCCAAAAGTATCCCTACGAGGCGTTTAATGCCGACGCCTCCAAGTTCATCACCAACGCACCCCTGGTTGTCCTGGTAAACCATGGCACTTCAGGACCGGGTGAGATTGTCGCAGCCGCAGTGCTCGACCATAAGCGCGGCGATATCGTGGGCGACCGCACCTTCGGCGAAGGCTCCGTGCAGAAGACGATGGAACTCCCCGATGGCGCCGCCTTGATCCTCTCCGTTGCCAAGTATTCCAGTCCGCTGGGCAAAAAGATTCAGGACGAAGCGGTAACGCCCAACATTGTGGTTGCGTCCAGTCCTCAGGAGAACGACGACCAGAGCGCCACAAAATCGCCCAAGCCGGATGATCAGTTGACTAAGGCGCTCGACGTTCTGAAGCAAAAGACTACTTGACACGATCGCTGTGACGTTTGCATTGACGTTTAAATCGACGTTCAGAATGTGTCGCGGCAATCTGTCACCGTCCCAGCGTTAGGTCCGTGTTATTCTCGCCACTTATGCTCGGCGCGATGCGGGAGAATCATTGAACGGCCAAACCACATCTTCGGGTGCAGATCGCTTCCGCCCGCCCGCTGCGCGAGGTGGGTCCGCACCGATCAAGCTGGCTGGCAGCATCACTTTCATTGCTCTTCTGGTTCTCGCCATCGTCGCCGGGTCATTGGCCGGCTTGATGCTGGTGTACTCGGTCAACCTACCCCAGATCGCGGATCTGGAACGCTACCGGCCTATCACGACAACAGAACTTTTTGATGTGCACGGGCGCGTCTTCGGCTCCTTCGCTCTTGAGCGTCGCGTGGTCGTTCCGTATGAGGCGCTTCCTGTCGTCCTGCGTCAGGCGGTGATCTCCATCGAAGATAAAAACTTCGAGAGTCACTGGGGTGTCAACGTCTATCGCGTTCTCGAGGCCGCATACCACGACCTTACCGCCAATGGGCGGGCTCAGGGCGCCTCCACTCTGACCATGCAACTCGCGCGCAACCTGTTTCTATCGAGCGAGCGAACCTTTGGCCGCAAGCTGCAGGAGGTTTTCCTTTCCATCCAGATCGAGCGGGCGTTTACCAAGGAGCAGATCTTCACCCTGTATGCCAACCAGATCTACCTGGGCCAGGGCGTATATGGCTTTGAGGCCGGTTCAGAGTATTACTTCAGCAAGCACGCGGTTGATCTCACGCTACCCGAAGCCGCTCTGTTGGCGGCGTTACCCAAGGGGCCCGTTGGATACTCGCCCGTCCTGAATCCGGATCGAGCCTTCCGGCGCCGCAACGTGGTCATCAACTCCATGCTGGAGGATGGCGTCATCACCAACGCACAGGCGAATGCGGCCAAGGCTGCTCCGCTCGGTTTGCACATCGAGCCTCCGACAAACAGCGTCGCTCCCTGGTTCGTTGAAGATGTACGTCGCGAACTGGAGCGGCAGTTTGGCAGCGAACAGGTGCATGAAGAGGGTTTGCGCGTCTACACCACGCTCGATCTGGATCTGCAGCTAACCGCCAATCGGGCTGTGCTCAATGGACTAGCGGTTCTCGAACGCCGTCATGGGTGGAAAGGCAATCTGCTGAACGTGCTCGCCGCGGGCGGCCGTCTGGATGACTTTCGCCATCCCGATTGGCGCCAGCCGATCGCGCCAGGGTCTTATGTCCATGCCCTGGTTACCAATGTCCTGCCCTACCAGGTGACGGCGCGTATCGGTCAGCAACAACTCATTCTCGGTCCTGACGATTTTGCCTGGACCGGCGAACGCGATGCGGAAGATTTTCTTCATCCCGGTGACATCATCTACGTGCATATCGTTCCGTCGCCCGATTCCAACCTGGTGTTCCGTGCAGTGCTGGAGCAGGATTCCGGCGTTCAGGGTGCTTTGATGGCTGTCGACAACACTTCGGGCGAAGTGCTGGCCATGGTGGGCGGCCGCGACTTTGATCTGTCTCAGTTCAATCGTGCCACCCAGGCTGAGCGGCAAACAGGATCATCGTTCAAGCCTTATGTCTACACGACGGCAGTCGATGAGGGTGCGCGGCCGGATGACAGAATTATCGACGCTCCGGTTACGTTCTCTACGGGTGTCGGTCCTTATACGCCGCATAACTATGATGGTTCGTTCGAAGGCTCCATTTCGCTCCTACGTGCTTTTTCCGATTCCCGCAATATCCCTGCACTGAAGCTCGCCGAGCGCGTTGGCATACGCAAGGTCATCGCCACAGCACACCAGTTTGGTTTAAGCAGCACGATTCAGCCCTTTCTTCCCGTGGCGCTCGGCGCCGCGGAGGCTACTTTGCAGGAGCAGGTTGCTGCTTATAGCAGCTTCCCCAACGACGGGGTGCGGATTGGGCCACACCTGATTCGCAAAGTAACCAACGCGGATGGGCTCACGCTTTCAGAGAGCCCAGCCACGGTGGCAGAATCCACCAGCGTGAAGACCGCACGCATCATGATGACCCTGTTTAAGTCGGTGATGGCGCCAGGCGGCACCGGCGTTACGGCGGCTGTGCTCAATCATCCCTTGGGCGGCAAGACGGGCACGACCAGCGATTTCAACGATGCCTGGTTCATTGGCTTTTCCCCATCGGTGACTGCTGGCGTCTGGGTCGGTTACGACAACCGTCAAACACTGGGTGAAAAGGAAAGTGGCGGCCACGCAGCGTTACCGCTGTGGATCGACTTTATGAGAGTCGCCGTCGCCGACCATCCCGATGAACACTTTCCTGGCGATTTGCGACTGCCGCCACCTAACAACGTGGCCGTCAATGGTCCCGCTGCCAAGCCGGCGGCTGTTCCGCAGTAGCCACTCTGTAGCAGCGGCCGCAAGCAACGACAGTTGCCAATTCACTTTCCTGCCAGCACCCGCATCCAGTGCAGATACCGCTTCGCCCGCGCGACATCCCGCAAGATCTGCTCTTTCAGCGCCTCAGGGGAAGGCCAGCGCCTCTCTTCTCTCAGTCTCCGAAGGAAGAGAAGCCTGAGCGGGGTGTCTTGCTGCAACTCCATCGGGCGAAAGCTAAGCAGGTATGACTCCACCGCGAATGAGTCCGCTCCAAACGTGGGCCGATTGCCGACGTTGGTCACCGCGTCAAACCACTCTCCAGCGACACGTAGTTGCGTCACATACACCCCATTTGGGGGGAGCAACTCCTGATAGGGCGCGAGGTTTATGGTGGGTACGGTAAGCTTTCCGCCGATGCCGCGGCCGCTCGCCGGTGTGGAATCGACAAAGAAACCGTGACCAAGCAGCGCGCGAGCCATGCTCAGCTCGCTTTGCGAAAGCAATTCCCTGATCCTGCTGCTCGAAACAGTAAAACCTCTCACCCGGCAGGCATCATGAATGACTACATCGAACCCGAGTTCGCTGCCCAGTTGACGCAGTTCGGCAATGCCGCCTTCGGCCCGATGGCCAAAGCGGAAGTTGGCGCCTTCGTGCACTTCCACCGCGTGCAAGGCATTGTGAACAATCGTAGTGACAAATTCCGCTGCACGCACGCGAGAGAGCTCTGCGCTGAAGGGAAGCACCAGCGCAGCGTCAATGCCAGTCTCCGCGAGCAGCTCCAGTTTCGTCGCGAGCGGGGTAATCAGCCGCGGGCAGGTTTCGGGCCGCAGAATGCGCAGCGGGTGCGGATCGAAGGTGACCGCGACGGAGCGAGCCGAGCGCTCTCTCGCACTGGCTCTTAGGCGTTCGAGAATAAACCGGTGGCCAAGATGAACGCCATCGAAGTTGCCAATGCTTACCACCGTTGGCCCGGACTCTGCCGGAATTTGCTCGAGGCTGCGGAACACTTCCATCGTCATATCTCGAATCGCACGCGCAAGCCGTCGTAGGCGAGCTGAATGTGCTCAGGAAGTTCACTGTTGGTTTGGGCATGGGGCAGCTCGTGCGCCATGTGGGTAAAGAATGCGCGCCGGGGTTGCATGCGATGCACAAAAGCAAGAGCCTGATCGAGCGTGGCGTGGCTGGAATGAGGATGCTTGCGCAACGCGTCCAGGATGACTACGTCCAGATTCTTGAGCAGCGAGAAGCTGCTTTCCGGAATGTCGTTCATATCCGTGAGATACGCTGCATTGCCAAAGCGAAAGCCGGCGACTTCCAGCCTGCCGTGGATAAGGGGAACGCGCACAAAGACAGCTCCCTCGATGGTCACCGACTCACCGAGGCGATGCATCTCTACCCGGGCACGCGTCGGGTAAAGGGATTCCGGGTCGAACGTGTAATCGAAAATGCGTTCAATGACTTTGGCTGCGGCGTCGTCCGCGTAGAGAGGAATCTTTTTCTTGAAGCTGAGCGGCCGTAAATCATCCAGACCCAGAACGTGGTCCGCGTGCCCATGGGTATAAAGCACTGCGTCCACGTGATCGATGCCTTCGCGTAGCGCTTGTGCGCGAAAATCCGGCCCGGTATCGATGATGACTCGATGGCCCGCCCAGGCGACAGCGATCGACGGCCGTGTGCGGCGGTCACACGGGTCGTGCGATGTGCACACGGCGCAGGTGCACCCCAGGGTAGGAACACCCATGGAAGTGCCACTGCCAAGAATGGTGATCTCTGCTTGCATTCACAGATGGGTAGAGCACGTTTCAGTGAGGTTTTACGGTTTTGGGTGCACGCTGGGCCGAACTGAAGATGGCATCGGTAATCTCTTTAAATGACACGCACAAATCGAAGAGCGCGTTCTGCAACATGCGCTTCTCGGTGTCGTTGACGTTTCCCGTGGCCTTTTCGTGCAAGACCATGAGCGTGTCGATGCTCTGCTTCGCGCCCATAATGTCGATGCGCGGCTGTTCATTGGGAGTAGCGCCGGCGCCCATCTGCATCGCCGCCGTCATATAGAGCGACTCCACCAGGCGATCGAAGCTCATGGGCGGCGGAACCGGCTGGCCGGGATTCGCTTTTTGCACCATCTCGTTCAGCCGAAGCGCGGCCGCTTGATACTCCATGTTCAACTGAGCAAATTCGGCGGCGGTGGGCTCGGGAATCAATTCCGCATCGTCCATCGCTGGAGACGCTGCCAAGTCAGGCTCGGTGGTTGCCGTCTGCGGGTCGGCCGCCGGCGTTACTCGTTCCGTGACGGCCGGTGTGCTCTCGCTGGAACTGCCTTCGCCCTCACGCAACTCACCTTCCGCCGTAAATTTGCGACGGTCGGTTACCGTAAACTGGGGTTCTTTCTCACGCATATGTCTTTCCAATCGTTGTTGTTCGGTTAGCGGGATGAGGCAGCCGGCCCGGCAATTTGCGGCGGAGTAGTCAAGGCGGTCGCCACTCCTCCGTCATAAGTGATGGCCCCGTTCTGGGCGTCGTTGCGATCTGCAGTTTCGACCCCGGCGACTTCGACCCGGGCGGTTTCGACTCGGATGGCTTCGACTCGGATAAAGCCCAGCGCCAACAGCTTCGGCTGCCCGGCGGTCGCAAGAGAGGCAAAACTGGTCAAACGGCCGACCGACTGCTCGGCACTGTGAAGATCGGCGGGCAGCGCAGCAGGCTGATCCCCCTGCAATACAAACTGCCGGAACTGGCGATTTACCTTGCCGCGAGAGCGAATGCGTTCCACAATCTCCTGGCCCAGATAGCAACCTTTGCTGAAGTTGAGCGCCCGCGTCTGGCCTGTTTCCTGCGGTAGATCGCGATCGTTCAGGTCCACGCCGTACAGCGGAATCGCTTCCAGCACGCGCAAGGCCTCCATCGCTTCGAGGCCGCAGGGCACGGCTCCGGCCGCCTGCAGAGTTTCCCAGACCGCCATCACCTGCTGGGGTGGAAACCACAATTCGTAGCGGGGAACCGCGACATGGTAACTCTCAACGATGGTGCAGGCTACTTCGCCGATCCGGCCGCTGCTCATCCTTAGGTTGCCCCCGAGGGCGATTTCTGCCTGGGTTACGGGCGCATCGAAGCCGGCAGCATCGAAGCCAAGAGTTTCGAGTACCTGGCGTGCTTTCGGGCCGGCCAGCGTGATTGCTGTCCATTGCTGGCTAACATCTGCAAGCTCTACATCGTCCATGATGATGTAGTGGTCAAGATGGCGCATCAGCCCGGGGATCTGGTCGTAACTGCTATCGAGCAACAGGTCATCGGCTCGGCGATACACGTAGCAGTCACCCTGAATGCGTCCCTGTACGCTCAGCAGAAAGCTGTAGTTTCCCTGTTTGTCGGGCAGTGACTGCACCGTATTCGAGACCATTCCATTTAGCCAGCGGAGACGGTCGCCTCCCGTTACCAGGATTTTTCCCCGCCAGCCCAGGTCGCTCACGCCGGCGGAGTGCAGAAGGGCATGAACTTCCTCGGCAACCGCGTCGAACACGCGCGGCGTCCACGCGCCGCAATAGAGCGCCAGCTCCTCCGTGGAACCTTGCGCAGCAAGTGCCGCGCTCAGGGGAGTGCTGACCGGCGTGCGCGTGCCTTCTGAGGAAGCGTTCTGAGCGGTCGTGGAATCCGGGGAACTCATGGCAGAAAACACAATAAAATTATAGCCTTGCAGCAGAGTCAGTGCTGCAAGGCGTCAGGGCAGAGCCCGGAAAAGGTTGCAGAATGAAGCTTCTCAGCAAGAAGTGCGGCGGTTCCATTTCACGGGTCCTTCCTCCGATCCTGGGTCCCATGCTGGGCCCGATCGTAATCCCGATACTGGTCCCGATTCTAGGTCTGGCCGTGGCGTTCCCCGTCTCCGTAGCGGCGCAAGCCCCGTCGCCGCAGACCCCGCAGAAGGAAGCCCGCATCACTCCTGAGCAGAAGAAGGATCTCTTTCGTTCGTTGAATCAGATCCTTTCCTTTGCCAGCGATGACAGCCAGCTACCGATCAAGCATGAGGTCAAACGCAAGCTGATCACGCGGGAGGAAATAGAGAAGTACATCCTCGAGAAATTCCGCGAGGACAAGGATGCGAAGCGGATGCAGCGCGAAGAGATAGTACTCAAGAAATTCGGTCTGCTTGACCGCGACTTTCAGCTGCAGCCCTTCCTGGTGAGTTTGCTGAAAGAACAGATTGCCGGTTATTACGACAACAAAACAAAAACGGTCAACCTGCTCGACTGGGTTTCGCCCGAGGAGCAGAAGCCCATCATGGCCCATGAGTTGACCCATGCGCTGCAGGATCAGCACATCGATCTCGATCGCTGGGAACCAGACGACCCCGATAAGATTGCCAGCAACGTAACAGAAGATAACCAGCATCTCGAGATCGATGAGCGCGATACCGCGCGCGATGCCGTGCTTGAAGGCCAGGCCATGGCGGTTTACCTCGATTACATGCTCAAGCCGGCTGGTAAAAGCCTGGTGACGGCACCCGACGTGATGCGTACGCCGCAGGACGCCACTGATCTCTCTGACGGCTCACCGGTCATGGCACGCGCTCCCCTGTTGCTGCAGCAATCTCTCCTCTTTCCTTACCGGGACGGCCTGGGTTTTGAGCAAAAGCTCTTAAAGGACAAGGGAGCGCAGTATGCATTTGCCGGCGTGCTCGATCGTCCTCCTTCGACCAGTTATGAAATCATGAATCCCCACGATTACGAGCGATCTGCGACGGTGCCTTTGCTGCATATGCCCGACGTGCATGGATTGCTGGACACGGAGTATCAGCCCTACGATATTGGGATCATGGGCGAGCTCGATGTGCGCATCCTAACCGAGCTGTTCGGCGGTCCGGATGCGGCCGCCGTATACACGCCGCAGTGGAGAGGCGGCCTCTACTACGCCGTGCAAAGCCGCAGCGCGGTTACTCACGCTCAGCAGGCCGATACATCATCGGTTCGTTTGCTCTATCTTTCCGCGTGGCGCAGCGAGAGCGTAGCCAAGGAGTTTGCGAAGCTCTACGGCCGGGAGTTCAACAAGAAGTATTCGCACGTAGTGCGAGATCCGGTTGCCGAGTCATCGAGCGACGAGCAGGTCTACAACGGAAGCGAAGGCCCATTGTTGATCGTGCGCCAGGGCAAACAGGTGTTCGTGAGTGAGAGCTTCGATTTGACCACGGCCCGCAAACTACAATTCCTGTTCTTCGGCGCACAGACGGGCGGCGAGATACAGCAGGCAGCAGACGCCACACCGTCGCCCACTGAACTCACAAGCCACCTCACCCGCTTGCTGGCAAGCTGCGGCATGATCAAGGCGTCACTGCGCCATTAGCCTGCCCGTTGCTGTCCCAAACGAAGGCCAATCAAGACTGGTGGCCCAGGTATGCGGGGTACCTCGAAACTCCACGTGCCACTCTTAGGCCTTCCACAAAATTGTCATTTCCGCCCAACTGGCCATGGTCTTTCGGTCCACCCAGGAGGATGAAAAATTCCGCTATGCGGCAACTGCTCTTTACGGAAGAACCGCTCTCCCCTTTGTCATCCCGAGCGAAGCCGAGGGGTCTGCAGTTCTATTTACCCCGAGCCATGACTCAAGGTGGCCACCGTCCCCTCTTGTCATGAGGGCGGCAATCCATCCTCCCCTTATCCCCGCAGGTATACTCAACCAGTAGCACAATTTATCCCCAGGACACGCGAGCCATGCAGGACGCGTGCGGAGCCCGAGTTTTGCAGCAGGCGGAAATAGGAATCATCGGCGGAAGCGGGCTATATTCCATGCCCGGATTGACCAACTCTCATCAGGTTGAGGTATCCACACCCTTCGGCGATCCTTCAGATGTATTCGTCACCGGAGAACTCGAAGGCCGGCAGGTTGTCTTCCTCGCCCGCCACGGCCGCGGCCATAAAATTCTGCCCACCGAACTGAACTTCCGCGCCAACATCTTCGCCATGAAGAAGCTCGGGGTCGAGCGCATCATCTCGGTCTCCGCCGTCGGTTCCCTCAAACTTGAGCACAAGCCCACCGAGTTCGTAATCCCCGATCAGTTCATCGACCGCACCACGCTGCGCACCTCCACTTTCTTCGGAGAAGGCATTGTCGGTCACGTAGCCTTTGGCGATCCGGTTTGCGCCACGGTGGCCAAAGCGATTGAGCAAGGTGCGCACAGCGCCGGCGTCGTGGCGAAACAAGGCGGAACGTATGTTTGTATCGAGGGTCCGCAGTTCTCCACGCGTGCTGAATCGAATCTGTATCGCAGTTGGGGCGCCGACATTATCGGCATGACCAATTTGCAGGAAGCCAAACTAGCTCGCGAAGCAGAGATTTGTTACGCGACCATGGCCATGGTGACTGACTACGACTGCTGGCACGAAGGGCACGACGCCGTCACCGTGGAGCAGGTGGTGGCCGTTCTGCATCAGAACTCCGCAAATGCCGCCAAGGCTGTACGAGCGGCGGTTGCCGCCATGCCGAAAGGCCGTGCCTGCGCATGCGCTTCGGCCCTCAAATACGCCGTACTCACAGCTCCTGAAGCGATACCTGCAAACACGCTCAAAAAGCTGGATCTGCTGTTGGGCAAGTATTATCCTCCCGCAGGTTCACGGTAGATGAGAGCGGAAGCGAGTCGTTCTCTTCGTAATCGCGCAACAGACATTCCACCAAAGTCAGTCGGCCTTACTCGACGGCCTTGCTCAACATTGATAGTCCCGGCCTGAAGAAAGTTACCCATGTCCATTCTGGTAGTAGGTAGTGTTGCATTCGACAGCATCGAGACTCCCCAGGGCCGGCGTGACCGTTGCCTCGGCGGAGCAGCCACTTATTTCGCACTCGCCGCCAGTTACTTTACCGACGTTCGCGTCATCGCCGTCGTCGGGGAAGACTTCACCGCGGAAAATGAGGCCGTGCTCACAGCCCGCGGAGTCGATACGCGGGGCTTGGAACACACTGCGGGGAAAAGCTTCCATTGGACAGGCTCCTACGTCAAAAGCCTGAACGAAGCGGAGACTCTCAAGACTGAGCTGAACGTGTTTGAGACCTTCTCTCCCAACGTGCCGGCCGCTTACCAGGATAGTGACTTCCTCTTTCTCGCCAACATCGATCCCGTATTGCAGAGCCGGGTACGTCAACAGATGCCCCATGTGCGCATGGTATGCGGCGACACCATGAATTATTGGATCACCGGTCACCGCGAAAATCTCTCCAAAGTGCTCACCGGACTCGATGCGCTGCTCATCAATGATGGCGAAGCCAAGCTGCTGGCCGATAATGACAACCTGTTGTTGGCTGCTCGTAAGATCCTTGCCATGGGCCCCAAGGCCCTCATCGTCAAGCACGGGGAATACGGGGCCACGGCATTTTTCAGCGATCGCGCCTTTAACGGAGCGGGCGATGGCGGTCTCTTTCTCCCCTTTCGCGCTCCCGCCTTGCCGCTCGAGAAAGTGGTGGATCCCACCGGAGCAGGCGATTCGTTTGCAGGCGGTTTTTTCGGTTATCTCGCGTCCCAGCCGGAGGTCACTCCTCAGGCCTTCAAAAAGGCCATGTTCTACGGCGGGGTGATGGGCTCCTTCGCGGTGCAGCGCTTCGGTACAGAGCAGATGCAATCGCTCACGCGAGAGGAGATCGATCAACGTTTCGCTCTCTTTCGTGAGCTGTCGCACCTTGACTGAGAAACGAAACGACGACTCTGAGATTCGGCGCGAGACTCTGCTCGTCTCCTGGGCTGCGCTGGCGCTGGCGCTGGTAGCGCTTGCCTACGGTGTCCGCCACGGCACGCTTCTGCTGTTCGGTGACGCGGTAGCGCATTTGCACATCGCGCGGCGCGTCTTCGATTCCATCACTCCCGGCTATCGTCAGCTTGGTTCTGTCTGGCTGCCGCTCCCCCATATCCTGCTGCTGCCCTTCGTCGCAAATATGGCGTGGTGGCACAACGGCCTCGCCGGAGCCTGCCTTTCCGTACCGTGCTACGTGTTGGGGTGCGCCGGCATCTATCGTCTCGCGCGCATGTGGCTGGACCGGTCTGCTGCGATCGTGGCTGTTGCCTTTTATGGCTTGAACCCAGGGTTGCTTTACCTTGCCACCACGGCCATGACCGAGCCTCTCTTCCTCGCCGAAATGGTCTGGGCCTTGCTGTGGATTGTCCAGCATCAGCGGGCTGTGGCCGCTCACGAGCCCCGCCCCCGGCTTCTGCTCAGTGCGGGTCTCGTTCTGGTCTGTGCCGTTTTTACCCGTTACGACGGATGGATTTATGCCGCGGCGGCCTGGTGTTTCGCCACCTGGCCCCTGTTGCGCACCTATCGAATCTGGGAAAGCCGCCGTTGGCGAGGGCAGATCGCCGGCGCATGGGTTTTCTTCACCGCCTTGCTGCTTGCCGCCCCGGCATTATGGCTGGCCTACAACGCAAAGCAATTTGGCGACCCACTGGATTTCATGCGCGGGCCCTTCTCAGCCCGTGCCATTGAGGCCGCCACGACGCCGCCCGGTTCATCGCCTCGCCCCGGCCTGCATAACATGCGTGTGTCGGTTTTTTATTTTCTGAAAGCTGCTGAGCTGGGCGCCGCTCCCGTGGCGTTCGGCAAACTGCTTTGCTGGCTCAGTGCTGCCGGTACGCTCGCGGCATGCTGGGTCTTCCGCCGGCAGCAGTTCTGGCCTGTGCTCTTGCTTTGGTTGCCCTTGCCTTTCTACGCATACTCGGTCGCCTACGGATCGGTGCCCATCTTCATTCCAGTCTTGCAGCCGTATTCCTGGTACAACACGCGTTATGGCATGGAGCTGCTGCCTGCCTTCGCCCTTTCCGCCGGTTGCCTGGTGGGCGTTCTGGGGTGTTACCGGCCCAATCTCCAGCGCTATCTGCCGGCCGCGGCTCTTCTTCTGGTCTGTATTAACAGTGTAGTTTTGCTTCGAGCGCGTCCCTTGGTATTTCAGGAGGCCGTGGCCAACTCACGCTCCCGTGTGGCCTTTGAATCGGCACTTGCCAACGTGTTGCTCGGCCTGCCGGATCAGGGCCTGATTCTCATGCATGTTTCGAGCGATGTCGGCGCAGTGCAGCAGGCTGCGATTCCGCTTCGCCGCATCGTGAATGAGGGCGATTATCTTACCTGGCAGCACGCGCTTGAGGATCCGTCGCGCGCGGCCTCTACGATCGTTGCGGTCGACGGAGATCCCGTTGCCCAGGCCATTCAGAGCCATCCAGGGGGCCTGCAACTGACCAACCTCATCTGTTCGACCGGCCAGCCCTGCGCCCGTATCTATCGCTCCATCTATCGCCCGGAGCCCTCGAACACCCCATAGGCCGCAATGCTTGGCTTTAGACCAACAACCCCCTCTTCGAAAGAACAAAACTGGTTACACCGCACCCGCAATGTCGCGAACAAGCTGAGCCGCGCGATGTTAGCATCACGCTCAAGCGATGTTTCTGAGCGTACTGATCTTCGAACAGCCCGTCCGCGGTTTTAACTTCAATGAGTTGCGAGCAGATGCTGCTCGGCGGTGTTGTCGGCACGCGACTGCTTGTTGCCTGCCTGTTGGGCGGAGCCATCGGCATGGAGCGCGAGTGGCACAAGAAGTCGCTTGGGCTCCGCACCAACCTGCTCATCTGCGCCGGTTGCGCCATGTTCACTTTCCTTTCCGCCGTCCTTGCCGGGGACAGCAATCCGGATAAAGGCCGCGTCGCTTCGAATATCGTGCAGGGGATTGGATTTTTGGGCGCGGGGCTCATCATGCGCAACCGCTTCCGCGTCAGCGGCCTCACCAATGCGGCCACCGTTTTTGTCGTAGCCAGTATCGGCATGGCCTGTGGAGCCGGTCTCTTTGCTCCCGCCGCCCTGGCCACAATCATCGTTCTGGTGGCGCTCACGGCGATCGGTATGCTGGAAACTCGGTTTAACATCAAAATGTTCTCGCTGGTGTACGAGGTGCGTGGCTCAGACAGCAATGAAATCGAGTCCGCTGTCTTGAAAGCTCTCGACTCACAGGGGAAGCGTTTATTCGAACCGGAACGGGATACGATCGCTCAGATCCAACGCGTCAGTTTTTCCGTGCTGGGCACTCAGAGCCAGCACAAGCTGCTGATCGCTCATCTGCGCGCCTCGCCATCCATCGGACAATTGATCACCTACCATGATGCGGAGGATGAGTGATTCCGTTTGTAAAGGCACACGCCTGCGGAAATGATTTTTTAGTCGTTCAGGCAAGACTCGCAGGTACTGATGGCTGGGCGGAACTGACCCGCCGTCTCTGCCACAGGAACGAGGGCGTCGGCGCCGATGGAGTCGAGTTCTTAACATGGGAAGGCGACCGTCAGGGCGCAATCCGTTTGCACAACGCTGACGGATCAATCGCCGAAATCTCGGGCAACGGGACTCGTTGCGTCGCTGCCTGGATCGCCTATGAGACCGAGGCGGGGCCGGGCGACGAGATTACGCTCGAAACCGATGCTGGGCCGCGCGTCTGTCGCATCGATGCCTGCACCGGACCTGTGTATCAGATCACTACGTCGATGGGGGTTCCTCACGTGCAGGCCCTCAGTTTGCTGCGTGCCAACGGGGAACGCATCGAAGGCGCAGTGGTCTCGACAGGCAACCCCCACTTTGTTATTTTTGCCGACCATCCCGACTTCAGCGTGCAGGGCTCTTCCTGGGAGGCGATCGGCGCCGAACTCTGCAACCACCCGCACTTTCCTCATCAGACGAATGTGGAATTCGTGCGCATGGCCAGCCGTGATGAAATCGAGATACGCATTTATGAACGGGGCGTCGGTCCTACTTCTTCTTCCGGCACAGGGACGTGTGCGACGGCGAGTGCTTCCATCGCCTTGCGCGGAGCTGCGCCAGTGCTGCGCGTGATGGCTCCCGGAGGTCCGCAAAAAGTAGAGTGGTCTGGACCCAGCTCCCAGATTCTGTTGACCGGCCCGGCCGAACTCATCTGCTTCGGCGAGGCCTGGTGCACGAGTCATGGTGACTGAGGCATGGTGAGCAGCGTCCCTCCTATCCCCAACCTGAGTATCCCCGCCGTACGCCGTGGGTCGCGTGTGGCCGTGCTTTCTCCTGCGAGCTACCCCCAGCCCGAGCGGCTGGCGAGTGGGGTGGATGCATTAACAAAGCTCGGCTATTTGCCTTCCGTTGGTCGTCACGCGTTGGCCAAGGCACATCACTATTTTGCCGGTACGGAGCCTGCCAGGCTTCAAGATCTACATGCCGCCTTCCTCGATCCGACGGTAGCCGCCATTTTTTGTAGCCGTGGAGGTTACGGTTGCAACTATCTTCTTGAGGGGCTCGACCTCGATCTGGTGCGCAGCCATCCTAAACCTCTGATTGGCTATTCCGATATAACCTGCATGCAAAGTTGGCTTCTCGATCAGGCGGGCCTCATCTCCTTCCACGGACCCTTCGTGGCTGGCGATCTTTCTTCTCCTGAAGGAGTCGATGAACCCAGCCTGCTGGCTGCGCTGGGTGGCGAGCGCTGGTTCGTAGGGGAAGGCTCAGGCCTTCGCACCCTGCAACCGGGCAAAGCCGCGGGCGTGCTCTATGGCGGCTGCCTCACCCTGTTGGCCGCATCGTTGGGCACACCCTACGCGCCCAAGACCGAAGGCAAGCTGCTCTTCATCGAAGACCGCGACGTCAAGCCATATCAGCTGGACCGACTGTTGCGGCAGATGATGCTCGCCGGAAAGTTCGAAGGCGTCACGGGCATCGTTTTCGGCGAGATGCTGGAATGCGTGGCCCCTGGGCAAACGGCCAGCATGCTGGACGAGGTGATCCTGCGCGTGTTCGACTGGTTCCACGGGCCGATTGCGATCGGCCTGCGCTCCGGGCATGTCTCACGGCGCAATGTAACCCTCGCCTTTGGCATCGAAGCGGAACTGCATCTGGAGCGGGCGCCAGTGCTGAGCTTTATGGAACGGGCAACTGAGAAATAGACCTATGGCGCAAGAGAAACACATCCACCTGATCGGCATCTGCGGTTCAGCCATGGCATCACTCGCCGGTATGCTTCTGGCGCGCGGCTATCGCGTCACCGGCTCCGATGCGGCGGCCTACCCACCCATGTCGGATCTGCTGAAGTCCCTGGGCATACCGATCAGCGAGCCCTATGCCGAGGGCAATCTCTCCCCGGCCCCTGACCTGGTCATCGTCGGCAATGCCATCTCTCGCGGCAATGTGGAGTTGGAGTACGTGCTCGACCAGCGCATTCCGTTTCGGTCGCTCGCCGAAACCGTCCAGCATGAATTTCTTCCTGGCAAGGACTCGCTCGTGGTTGCCGGCACACACGGCAAAACCACCACCACCAGCATGCTTGCCTGGATCTACGAAGTAGCTTCGCGCACTCGGCCTGAGGTCGCTCCATCGTTCCTGATTGGCGGCATCGCAGAGAACTTCGGCACCAGCTTCCGGGTGCGTGAGGGCAAGCCCTTCATCCTCGAGGGCGACGAATACGATACGGCCTTCTTCGACAAGGGGCCGAAGTTCATGCACTATTTTCCCGACGAGTTGATTCTCACCCATGTGGAGTTCGATCACGCCGATATCTACGACAGCCTCGATGCGGTCAAGACCGCTTTCCGCCGCCTGGTAAATCTGGTTCCGCGGCGCGGCAGGATCGTCGCCTTCGACGGCAGCACCAACGTGGATGATTGTGTTGCGCGCGCTTTCTGCACCGTCGAACGTTACGGCTTCAAGCCTGGCTCCATGTGGCGGATTCAGGACCTCACGCATGACAGCCGCAATGCAAGTTGGAAGATCTTTCGCGCGGACAAGGAATGGCTGCACGTAAGCCTGCCCATGCCCGGCGAACACAACGCCCTCAACGCCACCGCTGCTGCGGCGCTGGCTGCAGGGCAGGGGATCGACACAGCCGCGATCGTAGAAGCGCTGTCCACCTTCCATAGCGTCAAGCGGAGGCTCGAGGTGCGCGCGGTCGCCGCCGGCGTCACCATCATCGATGATTTTGCCCATCATCCGACGGCTATCCGCGAAACCTTGAAGGCCTTGCGCGCGGCCTATCCCGCGCAGAGGCTATGGGCTGTTCTGGAACCGCGCTCCAACACGCTGCGAAGAAATGTCTTTGAGCGCGAGTTGGTAGAGAGCCTCGCTCTCGCCGATGGAATCGTCCTGGCCGGAGTATTCAAACAGGAGAGTATTCCTGAAAAGGAAAGAATGCATCCGGAAAAGGTAGTTGCCGACCTCGCCCGGGCGGGCTATGACGCCACGTTTTATCCCACTGCCGGTGCAATCGTAGAGGGCCTCACGCCTCGCCTCAGGCAGGGTGACGTCGTGGCCATTCTTTCCAACGGCGGCTTCGATGGCATCTACGAGAAGCTGCCCCGCGCTCTCGAGCAAGCCTGAGCATGTTGAGTTCCATCACCATTGTAGTTACGTATATGGTCCTTGGGCTGCTGGCGGCGGCTGTGGGCATCCCCTGGACCTTGCTGACCAAGAACATCGGCCCGCTTTACCGCTGGAGCATGGCTATCATGCGCGCCGCTTCAAAGCTCGGCCGCATTCGGATCGACGTGAAGGGCCGCGAGCATATTCCCAACCAGGCCGCGATTTTCATGGCCAATCACGTCTCCAATCTGGATCCGCCCATCCTGTTTCCGGAGCTTCCGTTTCGCACAGCTTTCTTTCTGAAACGTTCTCTGATCAAAATACCGATTCTCGGATTGGCCATGCGCCTGGCCAACTTCATCCCTGTGGATCGCGATGGCCGCCTTGAGTCGGCGCTCGAGAGTATGCAGGCGGGCAGCAAAGTATTGGCTTTGGGTGTAAGCGTCACGACGTTTCCTGAAGGCACGCGCTCGCGCGACGGAAGGTTGCTGCCTTTCAAAAAGGGGCCCTTTTTCCTCGCGATGGAATCGGGCGCTCCGGTCGTTCCTGTTTCCATCTGGGGATCGGAAACGATGATGACCAAAGGCAGCCTGCGCATCAAGCCAGGCACGGCGCACCTGGTTTTTCATCCGCCACTGTATCCAAAACAATTTGCCACGCGAGACGAACTCATGGCCGCGGTGCGCGAAGCCATAGCCTCCGCCCTGCCCCCCTGGATGGGCGCGCAATCGCCTGCCTGAAGCAATCGGAGGTATCCGGCAGAAGGTAAGCGACCGGAGCCTAAAGTGCTTAAGTACCCGTCCCAACCAGCAGAATTCCGGGTGCCCCATCCTTGACGGTGCTTTTCCGGCAAGGGTGGGAGGCCACAAATCTCCACGCACAAACTTCGACATACAAGGTCGTGGTAACCCACCCTTCGCAAAAAAAGCGAAGGATGGGGCACCCAGGTTTGTTTAAACTGCCGGCCAAACGATATCAAGCCGCGTTTCTCTATCGTTCTCAACCGTGTGAGAAACAAAACGCCTCAAACACTTTTACGAATGAGCGAAACAGAGCAAGTTCAAGAAACATGATCTAGCAACCACGCACTTCGATAGCCAGGACTACTGCGAGGATTACTGCTTGATGATGGCGTTATATCCATCCGACATCAGCTTCTGCTTCATAACTGCAGCCTGCGAACGATCCGCAAACGGGCCCACCTGCACATGCAGCAACTTATCCTGTGGCTCATTACGGACAACCACTCCGTAGCCCCGTTGCCGAAGGGCAGACACCAGCGCTTCCGCATCTTCCTGTCGGGCGACCGCTGCGATCTGAACCATCGGTTTGCCCACAGAGGTGGCCGCAATAGGGGTGGCTGCGGGAGCAGTAGATGTGCCGTCTGGATGCACTGCCGTCTCCCGTCCGGCACTCGGCTTGTTCACAATGGTTTGCGCCGCGATGGGTGTGGCCGGCTTCTCCTCTGCGCGTACTTCGGGGGCAGGGGCTTCGGCAACCGGTTCCTCCTGCTTGACCACGACGGAAGGCGCGGACGCATCGGCAGGTACATCGATCACCGGTTTCACTGCCGGCTCCGCCGACGCGAGCGCTGCCGGTTGAGGCTTTCCCCCCGCTGCAGGTCCGTCGGTATCGCCAACAGTGGCGACGGGGGCGCTATTCGATGCGCCGCTGCCACGGCCCATCGAATACCCGAACCCAAAGAACACCCCACAGATCAACACCAGCCCGAAAAAGATTCCCAGCAGCGATGCGGTGCTGAGCGTAATCTCCGGTGCGTCGCTCTCTTCTTTGTCGAGCCGGGAACCCATCGCTATCTCTCCGGCTTGATCTCTACGACGCTGGGTGTGGACGTGCGCAGATCACCCAATTTGTTGAATAGGCTCATCATCTCGAGCGGCAGCGGAAACACGATCGTCGTATTCTTTTCAACGCCGATTTCTGTGAGTGTCTGCAGGTAGCGTAATTGGAGGGTCATGGGCTGCGTAGCCAGCAGTGCGGCAGCATCTACCAGTCGCTGTGCCGCGCTGAACTCACCATCGGCATGGATCACCTTTGCGCGCTTCTCACGTTCCGCTTCGGCCTGCTTGGCCATGGCGCGCAGCATCGACTCCGGCAGGTCCACTTGCTTCACTTCCACGTTCACGACCTTCACACCCCAGGGCGCGGTGTGCTGATCGATGATGGTCTGGATTCTCTGGTTCAGCGACTCGCGCCGCGAGAGCAATTCGTCCAGCTCCACTTCACCCAGTACTGAGCGCAGCGTGGTCTGGGCAAACTGCGAAGTCTGGTACACGTAGTTCATCACTTCGATCACCGCGCGCGACGGGTCGATCACCTTCAGGGTGATCACAGCATTCACCTTCAGAGTTACGTTGTCGCGGGTAATGATGTCCTGGGGCGGTACTTCGAGGACTTCCTGGCGAAGAGAAACGCGCACCATCTGATCGAAGGGCCGAAAAATAAGGATGACCCCTGGGCCCTTCGGCATCGGCAAAACACGCCCCAGGCGGAAAACGACACCGCGCTCATATTCTCTGAGAATCTTGACTGAGTTGATCAGGTAGATAGCGATAACAAGAATTACAATCAGGCCGGGAATGCCGATATCCATCGTAGGGCCTCGCTGAGCAAGGGGCCTCGCTCAGCAGAATTGTACAGGACGGGCAGTAAGGCAGAAGGTTCTTGCCAGCTTAGGGAACCCGCTCCACCAACAGCGTAAGGTCACGCAATGCTCGCACTCGAACCTGCTCTCCCTTGGCCGCGGGGGTAACGGATTCCGCCTGCCATAGCTCGCCGTTGACCATCACCTGCCCGCTGGGTTCGAGCGGTTGCGTGACCACGGCAATCTGCCCGATCATCGCTTCTCCGCCGACGCGTACCTTGCTGTGGCGCGCGCGCACGGCAAGCCGCAATAGAAAGACGGTGATCAATCCAAAGGCCACGCCCGTGCTTAGCGCAGTTGCCAGGTGCACCTGCAACTCTGGAATCGGCCCATTCACCAGCGTGAGCGCACCGATCACCAATGCGACGATGCCTGCTGCCGCCAGAACACCATGCGTCGCAAATTTGGCTTCGAGAATCAGCAACGCAAACGCGGCCGCCAGCAACATCACCGAGGTGTAGCGCACCGGCAGCAGGTTCAAGCTAAAGAGTGCCAGCAACACAAGAATCGTTCCCAGCGTTCCCGGAATGATCGTGCCTGGCGTATTGAATTCGACATAGATCAGCAGAGCGCCAACCATGAGGACCAGCACGGCAAGGTTGGGGTCGGTGAGCCGGTCCAGAATCTTTTCGCGCAGCGTCGGATCCACCGGCAAAAGCTGTGCAGCTCGCGTATGCAGCACCGTCTTGGAGCCGTCAAACCGAGTGATGCTGCGGCCATCGATCATGTCCAGCAATGCAGCGTCGTCCGGCGCAATCGCGTCGATCAGATTCAGTTGCTGTGCTTCTTTGTCACTGTAGGATTTTGAGGCGCGCACCGCATCTTCAGCTGCGGATACATTACGGCCTCGGCGGGACACATACGATCGCAGGAAAGCAGCCGTATCGTTTTCCAGCTTCTGCTTCATGGTGTCGTCGAGCTTGGCTCCCTCTACCACCGGGTGCGCTGCCCCCGCGTTGCTGCCGGGCGCCATCGCCGCAATATCGGCCGCTTGCAGGATAAAAAAACCTGCCGATCCGGCTCGGCTGCCTGCGGGGGCGACGTACACGATGACCGGTACAGGAGAGGCGATGATCTTGCTTACGATCTGCCGCATGGAATCGAGCAGGCCACCTGGCGTGTTGATTTCGATCAGCACCGCGTTGGCATGCTGCGCCGCTGCGAAATCAAGTCCCCGCGCCACATAGTCGGCGCTGACGGGCTGAATCGTGTCGTCCAGGTGAATCATGACCACACGCGGCTGCTGCGCGAGACAGCGGTGGGCGCAACAGAGGCTTGCCAGCAGAACAAGCGCTACGGCGAGCCTGCGCCACGGGCCGTGCCCAGTTTGCTCAGGCAACGCTTGCTCAGGCAAGTCTCTCATGGTGTTGCCGGCCCCTTGCTCTCGATCTGTTGCCGCAGTGAGCGTGCAGCGCTATTCTGTGGCTCCAGGTTGAGTGCGTTGGTCACATCTGTGGTTGCTGCGGTCTTATCGTTTGCCTGCAAATCCAGCCGCGCCAGTACCAGGTAAGCGGCAACATTCGGTTTCGCTTGCAGCGATCCTTCCGCTTGCAGGCGCGCTTCGTTACTGTCCCCGTCTCGCTCCCGCAGCAGCGCCAATCCAGCCTGTGCCTCGGCATTCCCACTGTCGATCTCGAGCGCTGCTTGAAACTCACGCTCGGCTTCGAGAATCAATCCCTGGTTGAAAAAGCGCATGCCCGCTGCATTCAGGGCGGCAGCATGTTTTTGTGGCGGAAGCATCGCCAGGCGAGTCTCTTCCAGATCCTCCAACTCCAGCGCAGCCTGGCGGAAGGACGCTTCGTTGAAGGTACGCTTGATTCTCTCCAGGGGCGGACTATCCACCGCCCCGGCGGCCGGATCAAACCCCGTATTCACGCGATTGCTGGGCGCTGGGCGTAGCGACGCCTGGAAAGCTTGTGCTTCGCTGTCTTGCGGACGCAGCTTCAGCGTCTGACCCACGGCGCGCAACGCGCCGGCGGTATCTTTCTTGCGGCTCAAGGCCAAAGCCAGATTGAACTGATAATCCGCATCGTCGGGGTCGGCAGCTACGGCCTGTTGAAAGAACGACGTCGCGTCCAATCCTCGGCGGCTGGCCGCGACGCCCTGGTTGTTCACCACTTCGGGTAGCGGCAACTGCTTGCTCACAAATGCGAACGCATCTTCCGCCTTGGCGTAGCTGCCGATGTAAAAATAGGCCAGGCCGCGGTCGAAATCGGCCTCACGGGCGTTGGGGTCGTTGCGCGGCAGGCGGCCCAGCGTGGACGCGGCTAACTCGAATGCCTGGTTGGCAAAATACGCCTTGCCCAGGGCCAGCAGAGCAGGAGAGAAGGCCGGGTCAAGCCGCACCGCCTCCTTCAGGTGGCGAATCTGTTCTTCCGGATCGGTTTCCACCAGTCCGCGCGTGTAATTCTCAAATGCATCGACACGCACCCCGGCGCCAGTGGCCAGAAAAGTGTTCCGCGCGACTGCAAACTTGGAATCGATTTGTCTGGCCAGCCCCCAGGCAAGGCTATTCAGCACGTCGAGCAGGTGCGTCCTATCCGCCTCCTCTTGTATCGGGGGCGACATGTGCAGCGCGTCCATCTTCAACACCTGCGCTTTTGCCTGGATGCGTGAACCGGTGGTGGTAAAGGACCCGATCACGATGTAGTCAGCATCCAGTGTCTGGGCCAGGCGTATCGCGCTCGCGCGTGAAGGGTCGAAGGTAGAGGGCAGACCCAGATGGTCGAGAGCGTACAGCCGGTCGTCGCGGCTGATGGGCAAAAAACCTGCCGACGCGAGCCTCCGGTTCAATAAAACCGGGACGGCTTCGCTGATCCAGTCCAGATTGAGCTGGTCTGTGCGATTGTCAAACGGGAGCACCAATAGCAACCGTCCCGGCAAGGGGCCAGGTATGGGTGCGGGACCGGATGTGGCGCTGGAGGTTGAACTTGCCGTGTCGGGTTTGGCGGCCAACGGCGCAGTTTTCTGCCCCATGACTCCGTAGCTGAAGCAAAGCGCTGCGATCAGCAGCAGCAGATAACGCGATGAGGGGCGAGCGGGCACCCCTCAAGTATAGTTCTGACCTGCGGATGATCGCAGATTATCGTGCCGTATGTTAAGTAGAACCCCGGGGAACGGAACCCTGGGCGAAGAACGCCACATCTCATCGCACGAGGCTGCCAGGCAGCAAAAGAACCCTGGGTGGCCCATTCAAGACCGATTTTGGCTTGAGTGGGGGCCACAGCTCTCGATCGGCAACTCGTCAGCGAAGCGACCAGGGAGTATCCAAACTCGCGACCTGCGGACGGTTGAAGTGCATCACCGCAGCCCATTCACCTTCCCGCTCGTCACGCCATACGATGTTGCCATCCAGCAGATGGGCGATCGCACTAGGCGCCAGATCCCGGTGGAAGTCGAAAAAACGTGTGTCGAAAGCCTGGTTGCGTGCGCCGAGGTCCATAGGCAACCGTGGCGGATCGTATTTGGTCGAAAAAGCAAACCCCACGCTGAAGTCCTGACCAGAAGCCATGGCTTTTTGGATCTCGGGGAGCGAGAAGTTTGCTATGGCGACGACCTCATGCCGCTTTGTGACATAGCCTAGTTCCGGCTTGGTAAGCTCATCCGTTGCCGGCCACGCGGTCAGGATAGTATTCCCAGGAAAGCGGGTAACGATCTGGCGAATCGCCTGTTGATGTAAACGGATGACTTCGGCGTAATTCAGATTGTCTTCTGGCGCGAACTTGTACGGCGGATTGACAGAGAGCCCGATCACGAAGGCCATGGCGCTCAGCACCACCAGCCCCCACCAGTAGGGAACCCGCCTGTAGAACGTAGAGACGCATAGCAGCAACATCAACGGGTAAAGCGGCAGCATGTACCGCGTCAGCAGGGCGCCGCCAAGCACGGAATACAACACAACATTGGCCGCCATCACGACGTAGAGAATCGCCTGGTCGGCGGGTGATACCCGGGGCCTCGGTGAACCGTCCCGCGCGTGCAGGGGCAACAGCAGCATTGCGCCCAGCATGCACAGCACCGGCACAAACATATTCATATGCGCGGTAAGTTGCAGCAGGCGATGCGCCAGTGCCAGCACGAAGCGCAATCCCGAAAAGTTGGCGGTCGCGTTGTAGCGCAGGAATGCGGGATTACCTAGGTAGTAGCCTGTGCGATGGTGGTAGTAGCCATACCAGGCCAGCAGCGCGGCGATCGGCGCGAACAGCGCCACAGTGGCGCGAAAGTGAATAAGGCGCAGCGTCTTGCTGCTGCGCAGTGCGAGGTATATCTCCCAAAGCCCCATGGCAAAGGGTGTAACAATGGCGGTTTCTTTACACAAAGCGGCGACAGCGAAACACACCGTAGCTGCCCATAGAACCCGTGTTCGACGTTGCCCTTCAAAGAAAAAGACCAGTCCCCATAGCGTCGCGGCGGCTGCGAACATATCCGCATGCGCCAGCGTGCTCTGGGCAAACCAGATGGGATAGATCGCGGTAAGCAGGGTGGTGCTCACCGCGACGCGGATCCGGCCATTGAGCAGCATGGCCAGGCGATACACGGCAAGCAGGCCAAGGGCCGTGACCAGGCACATCGCCGTGCGTGTGACGGCGGGGGTAAAGCCTGACTTCCACCACAGCGCAAGATAGAGCGAGGGAAGCGGCGGATGCGCATTCGCCAGCGTGGTCGAAGGGATGACGTCGCCCGTGCGAAAGAAGTCGTAGGCCGCGGGGATGTAGTATCCCGCTTCGTCCCAATAGTAGGGCAGCCGCAGCAGCGACAGGTGTGACAGATAGACGCCCACAAAGAGCAGGGGAAAGATCAGCCGCAGCGGCAGCGGCCGGTTGAACGGTGCTTGTTCTTTCGCGGGAACAGCCACGAGTCCTTGTCTCCCACTCCTCAGCCATGCTGCGGAGCTTTCTAAAGCATTTTCACAAACCCTGCGATGTGGCGGGAGTGGTTAGGTGCAGGGTTCTTTGACGGAACACCTGCTTCCAGGGCATATTCTTCCCTGGCGCCATTTATGAAAATGCCTAGTGGACTGGACCCTGGGGCATGATCGGTGGCCGGGGCTCGAGCGAGATGGCGCCGAATGTCTGCTCGTACTGGATCAGGTTCTGACCCAGCACGTTGCACAAAGCTTTCGCCTGCTGCGGGCTGAGGTAAACCGTCTGGAACGCGTTGATGGTGATTTGTTCGGCAGTATCCTGGAACGCGGTGCCGAAGGTAAGGCGGAAGTCCCACACGCTCTTTTGCACTTGAACGCTGTTGGCGTAGCCCTCACGGTAGTCGGACGTCCGCTCCAGAACAACGTTGGGTTGAGAAGGTTCCTGGCTCATTGTGCCTATAGAGTAGAACAATTCGCTGGGCTGCGTTTGCTGGAAGGAGACGAAGCCGTCCTGCCTCAACAGCCCGCGTGAAAACAAAACCTCATCGCCAAGACTGAATTGTCATCTCGCCTGGCCCGGCTTGCCGTGGAAGTGGAGAGATCGGCGGCTTTCCTTCCCCTTCACGAAGTGGAAGAGGGTTTGCCGCTCAAATGCCCTCTTCGGCAAACCGTTTGAAGATGAGCGAAGCATTCGTACCACCGAAGCCAAACGAGTTCGTCATCGCGTACTCGAGCTTGGCCGGCAGGCCTTTGTCCCTGACCAGGCAGAATTCACAACTCGGATCGATGTTCTGCAGATTGGTCATCGGCGGAGCCACCTGATCTCTCAGCGCCAATACCGTGACTCCTGCTTCCAGGCTGCCGGCTCCGCCCAGCAGATGCCCCGTCATCGATTTCGTCGAACTCACCAGCAGGTTCTTAGCCGATTCGCCAAACGTGTGAACAATGGCCCGCGCCTCCGCTCGATCGCCCAGGGGGGTCGAGGTAGCGTGCGCGTTGAGATAGTTGATGTCGCTCGGGCCAATCCGCGCATCGAGTATCGCTAGTTCCATCACCCTGCGAACTCCCCGTCCATCTTCCGGCGGAGCATTGGTATGGTAGGCGTCGCTATTTGCGGCGTACCCCACAAGCTCTGCGAGAATCGTCGCGCCGCGTTTGACCGCATGCTCATACTCTTCCAGCACGAGAATGCCGGCCCCTTCACCAACGACGAATCCGTCTCGTCCTTCGTCCCACGGACGGGACGCAGTTGCCGGATCGTCGTTGCGGGTGGACAACGCACGCATAGCGGCGAATCCAGCGACCGAAAGCGGTGTGACCGCGGCTTCGCTGCCGCCACAAATCATCACATCGGCATCCCCGCGTTGGATCACGCGATAGGATTCGCCCACGGCATGCGCTCCCGTGGTGCAGGCTGTGGCGCAGGTGAGGTTAGGCCCCGTGGCGCCATACCGAATCGAGATTTGGCCGGCCGCAAGGTTGGCGATCGTAGCCGTAATAAAGAAAGGGGAGACCCGCCCTGGACCCGCGGCAAGCAGCTTGCTGTGTTCGCGCTCAATCACCTCGAAGGCGCCGATTCCGCTGCCTACGTAAACTCCGATCCTGCCGGCATCTTCGGAGGCCAGGTTCAAATTGGCTTGCTCCATAGCAAACTGTGAGGCTGCCAGGGCAAACTGGATGAACCGGCCCATTTTCTTGATCTCTTTTCGCTCAATGTAGTTCTCGGGTGCGAAGTCCTTCACTTCGCCGGCGATCTGGCAACTGAAGCCGGATGCGTCGTACAAACTGATCTTGTCGATGCCCGACTCCCCTTGCAGCAGAGCCTTCCACGTAACTTCGGTCCCCACACCCACGGGGGTCACCAGACCCACCCCGGTCACTACAACGCGACGCAGTTCAATATTCATCTTGATTAAGGCGCAGGGGCCTTCCGCCCGATGCGGCCGTCCGAATGCATTGCTTGTTGAAGAATCTTCTCCGCGGAAAGCCGAAAGCGGCCTTCTGCGCACTAGGCGAGGGAGATCATTCGTACATCAGTTGGTGCGAAAGGGGGGACTCGAACCCCCATGGGTTGCCCCGCCAGATCCTAAGTCTGGTGCGTCTGCCAATTTCGCCACTTTCGCGTCTCGTTGCGCCACACTCTTGCGTACCGCTCTAAGCGTAGATGCTTACTCATGATAATTGATGCACTTCTACGTGCGCATCGGATGTTTCCTCATCCACCCGGGCGTACACATACGGCCCTTCCGGTACCAACGCTATGCGCGCGCCCCCCGGCAAGCCATCCAGCAAGGCGGCGACGGCGGATTGCGCGTCCCGGTAGCACCGCGCCCCAAGGGCACCGAGCTGGTTCAACGGCACCCCCGGAACATAAAAGAAAAGCTCATTTTTTTGCCCGGTAAGCGCCAGCTTCTCAAGTTGCCACTGGTCGATCTGAACCGGGGCTGACCGTATCTCATCGAGGAAGCTATCGTAGCTGGTGAATCCGGCCACTTTTTCCGCAAACTCGGGCGATCCCACGCCCTCCGCGCACTCGCCCATCACCAGAATCCGTCCCCCCGGTTTTACCATGTGCTGCGCGGCGGTCAGGCCTTTCACCGTTTGGTAAAAAGTCAGGTCCAAGGGATGGCCGGCGGCGCTGGTGATGACGGCATCCGCCAATCCTGAAAGGCGTTCGAGCGAGGTGGTGCGAAGAAAGTCGACACCCGCCGCGTGCGCCTCTACCGGGTCGCCGGCGAAGATGCCGGAAACCTCGCGGCTTTGGGTCAGGGTTACGTCCAGCATGAAGTGGTGTCCGGCCATCCGGGCGATCTCCAGCAATTCCGCATGCAGGGGGTTGTCCTTGATCGATCCTTCCGTTGCTTTGGGTTCGCGCATGAACAACGGAGAATGGATCATCTTGATCGTCTCCTGCGCTGCCAGGCCGGGGGCCACCAGCTTGCGGCCACCCGAGAACCCGAGCATCAGGTGCTGCTCGATAAAGCCAAGCGTGATGTGCAGTTCGGCGGCCATGAACCGCTCGTCGATGTAGACAGGGATTCCGCGTCGCGTTTCCCCCAGCCATCGATGCTGCGCCAGGTCTCGCGCGTAATGGTTTACGACGCGATATTCTGCCGCGATCTGCTCGCCCAGAATAGCCTTGATCTCGCCAGGTGTGGCTTCGCGATGCAGTCCCGTTGCGATCAGGATGGTCACGCCCTCGACAGGGATGCCTGCATCGTGCAGGCGCTTCAAGAGCGGCGGAAGCGTCAGCCAGTTGGGCGCGGGTCGAGTGATATCGCACACCGAGATCGCCGCGGTCTTCTTACCGGTCGCCAGTTCCCGCAAAGGCTTGCTGCCGATCGGGTGATCGAGCGCCGAGTCCAATGCCGCTTTCACATCTTCCAAGGCGGATGCTGAGCGGCTTTCAATCACTTCGTACCGGGGACCGTCAGGCAGATTGAGCTTTAACCCGTGTTGACCAAACGCAAACTCTATCTCCAAGTTGTTCCTCGCGCTCTTCTACTTTAATCGGCTGAGCCCTGTTTGCGCATCGACCAGCCCCATCAATATCCCGCGGCCTTCCCGAAACTATGTCGTTTATCCTGTCCGGCCAAAATCAATCCGCTCTTCGGATCGATCGCGATGCATTCTCCGTCGCTCCAATGGTGATCTTCACCCTCACCGCCTTTGATGGTGTACCCCATCCCTTCCAGCCTCTGCAGCGTCTTCTCCGGAAATCCCGGTTCGACGTACACAACATCCGGCAGGTATTGCTGATGAAATCGGGGTGCATCCACTGCCTGCTGAATGTTCAATCCGCCATCCGACGCGCTCAGGAAAGTATTTGCCACCGTCGTGATGATGCGGGGGCCGCCCGGAGAACCGATCACAAAGCGGACCTTATTGTTTTCGAGAACGATGATGGGCGTCATGCTGGAAAGAGGACGTTTCGTGGGCGCGATCGCATTCGCGGCGCCCTGGAGCTCTCAATACTAGCCCGTACGACTATGGCAGCAATCAAAAGGAATGCCCCACATCGCGCACTCATGCGGATATGGGGCATTCACGATCTTTCGCAGGATCAGGTGTTCTACAGCACCGATTTATCGGCAGCCAAGGACATGACTTTCCGCGACCGCTACACACTGGATTTCAGAGTTGAAGCCTTTAACCTCTTTACAGGACCCAGTTCGCTTTGCCCAACACTCAGGCAGACAACTCCTCATCGTTCGGCCATGTTTACAGCCAGACCAACAGCCCGCGTTTGATCCAATTTGAGTGGCCGCTTCACATTCTAGCGCGCTTAGTCGGCCCACCGAGGTTTGGCCGATTAAGCGAAATGGATGCCCAGCGTAAACCGTGACTTCGACCTGGGTTGAGAAACCATGACGAAACGCGACCCGGAAAGCGAGAGAATCAAGCGGAAACCGCCGTATATGAGTAAGCGGGCAATTGCGGCATTGCTCGATGGATTGGCCCCTACGGGTGCTATCTATGTGGCCAAGACTCATGATAAATGGGGCGGGGGTGGATCGCCCTCGTTATTTCCGAGCCATTCTGAATGTTAGTCTTCGGAATGAACCGAGCCTGAAGAGGGTTTAAAGTGGTTGTTCTGTTGAAGGGGGACAACAATGAGGCATATAAAGATGCAGCTTGATAAGCGGGTCGCTCTGTTCCTGCTGGTAACTGTAGGTCTTGTTTGGGGACAGACCGGCACCGGGAAGCGTGCCGTTGATTCATCCGCGCCTCCTACAGGTTTTCCCGCGCCATCGCTAGCCGCCCTCACTACTGCCGAACACGAGATTTCGGGGCACGACCCCAGCCCCTCGGGCCCGAGTCCTGTCACTGACCTGCTGAAGCTGCTGCTGGCCAACGTCAATTCGACGGAAGCCATGACGCACATGGAGGCAATGTGGGCAACCGACCGCTACTTTGACTTTGCCCACTTTCAGCAGACCGCAAAGAATGTCGCGGAGATAATGCGGCAGGCAGGACTGGACGACGTCCAGATAGGCCAGGGGCCAGCTGATGGTGTGACGCAGGACGGCTTTTGGACGCAGCCCATTGCGTGGGACGCCGAGTCTGCCACGCTGGAAATTGTTTCGCCCGAGGTCCCAGAGAACATGCGCGTTCTCGCCGACTATCAGAAAGTTCCTACCTCGCTGTGCCAATGGAGCGGCCCCACTGATGCCGGAGGCGTAGAGACGGAGATCGTGCTGCGGCCCAATGACATTCGCAATGCGGACCTGAAAGGCAAACTTGTGCTTGGCCACCGCATCTCGAAGACAAATTTGAAGCAGGCAGGCGCGCTGGGCTTGGTTCGTGAGAGCAGTGTGAACCCGACGCTGTTGGACGAGCGCGACTGGGAGAACGATTACGGAGATAACGGCTGGGCTTTCAACAAAAACGACACGCCTCTGGTGTGTTTCTCCATTACGCCGCGATCCGATCAGTACCTTCGTGAATTGCTGAAGAAGGGCCCAGTGAAGGTCCGCGCCAACGTGAACACCCGTTACTACAGCGGCCACTATCCCTGGGTAACAGGAGTCATCCGGGGCACCGACGGTGCTGGCGCGGAGGAGGTGCTCTCGCTAGGCCATTTGTATGAAGAGGGCGCCAACGATAACTCCGCCGGCGTTGCATCCATTCTTGAAGCCACTGCCACTTTGAACCGGCTGATCAAGGAAGGCAAGTTGCCCAGACCAAAGCGGACCATCCGCCTCCTCACCATGGGCGAGCGTTATGGCACGTTAGCGTATTTGGATGCCCACCAGGATCGAACCAAGCGAACCATCGCCGCCATGTGCGTCGACACGCCCGCAGGATGGCAATACCTGGCAGGAACGCAGTTTGACTGGTCCATGAATCCGCAATCGGTCAGTTCATTTGTGGATGCGTTTACCGTGCGCCTTGCCGCGGAATATTACCCCATGGTGCGCCGCCCCTATTCATGGAGCGAGTACAACAGGGGCGAGTACAACGGCGGAACGGACGATGACCTCGGAGAGCCGATGATCGGCATTCCGACAGCCTCGCCGCATAGCGGGCACGGAATCCCGGCTCACCATACCAGCTTCGATACTCCAGCCCAGGTGGACCCAAAATCTCTTCGCGACCTCGCCGTGATGAACGCGGCTTACGTGTACTTTCTGGCATCGGCGAGACCGGAGCAAATGCACTGGATGGCTGAATTAGCTGTGCAGCGCGGGTATCATCAGATCATCACTGCGACGGGAAACAGCCTGGACCTGGTGGCTGCAGCGCAGGACGCCGACAGTCTGGGCCATCTGCGCTATTGGGAGACGGCACGCGTGGATTACGACCTGGCTCGGGAAACCAAAGCAGTGAAACAGGCCGACGATCTTCCGCAGGAGCTAGGGGCGCTGGCCTCCTTTGCCGCTGCGCAGAAGGTGCGGATCGAAGGCGCCATCGAGGAACGTGCAACGGAACTGCATTTGGGAACGATACAGCCGATGGCCCCGAAGATCGATGCCGATGCCGAAAAGATCGTCGTTCGCCGCAAGCGAATAGGGGAGATTCCCTTGGATGAAATCCCCCTCAGCCAGCGAGAAGGATTTCCTGACAGCGGCTTCTGGTTGCCTACCACCGCAGCGCTTTTTTGGTGCGACGGAAAGCGCAATTTAGCTGAGGTCATCCAAAACACGGAAATGGAGTTAGGCCCGCAAAATAATTTTGACTGGGTGGGTTATTTCAAATTCCTGCAGCGGCACGGGTACGTGGACTTCGTGCAACAGTGACCTGCTCTTGATCCCCTGCAACCAAAGGGCACTCTATTACGGGGTGTAATCATCTTCAAAACAATTCACTGGCCGGGAGTAAAAAATCGATAATGTATTTTCCAGTGTGAAGCATTCCCAGGTGCAGCAGGGACGTGTAGATAGACTTCTGGGCAAACTGGAGTTCCGTTGGTCCAAAACAGAATCCGCGAAATTGGCATATCGGAGGTTTGTTCGACGCCGATATGCCGGCGCGTATCCTCAACTGTTATGTCATCGTCGGAAATCTTGTTCGAATATCCGACTATGTAGGCATTAAATTCCTCGTGTGGTTTTGCACTGCGCTGGAATTGAATTTCATTTCCATCGATCTTGACCATGTCCGGCATCGGATCTACCGACTGGGGATGAAATTTGAACCGGATGACCATTCCTGGGCCAGCCGGCTGGTCATCGAAGAGAAAAAAGTCATGATCGTATACGTTGGTATCGAGCATTTTTGTCCCAGTGTTCTTCAGTGTGTGCTCTAAGGTCATTCCCTTGCCGTCTGAGTCAAGAGAGAGCGTCTTGACATACACGTAGGCATAGCCCAGAGGACTGTTCAATACTTGCTGGAATAAGATCGAGTCCTTCTTGACCTTGGTGGTCCAGATTCCACCATCCACGATGGGGTAATGCGTTCCGGAGCCATACGGACGACCATTCATCTTACGAAGCATACCGACGCCGGGCTTCAGGAAAGCTTCACCGGGTTTGGCTTCGTCGTAGCCGATAGCCTCGGTGTGGATCGTGGTCAATGGCGAGGTCGGAGGATAATGCCCCATCTCACCGTCATCGGTGCGGAACTCTTCGACAGGCCCGGTGATGGAATCGTCCTTCGATGGGTCGTAAGGCGTCCACTCTCCAAAGAATTTGTGCCCATTCACCGCGACGCACGCAACAATGCCCGACCAGTCAAACCGCGTCGCGCGGTAGTACCCATTGTCTTTATCGGGCAGAAAAATTACTGCTTTCATCTCTCCGTTGGCCAGCGTTACTTTTCGGTGGTCTGAGTGCGGCAGGCTGGCACACGGAGAGGCCTTAGAGGCATTTTGCGCATATAACACTTGCGGCAGCAGCAAGACGCTGGTAATTAGACCTAAAGAAAGATATTGACTTATTGACATGTTCGCAATGTCGTTCCCGAGAACTTGCCTGGCGCGTCCTGGATGTCGATTTGCACCAGCCGCTAACTTTGGTGTTGACATTCTGTCAGTATAGCTCTATAAAAAATCACCTTTTAGAGCTAAAACCCCTTTTTCTCTTATTGAGCCAAATAACCGGGAGCCACCGATTTGTGGCTACCCACTCTTGCCGGAAAAGCATCGTCAAGGATGGGTACCCTTAGGTTGGTTGCACCCCCGGCCAAGCGATATGGGTGGGGCATTCATAATCTTTTGAATGACCAGGTGTTCTACAGCAGACGAAAGAGCAACTCGCGCGCGGAAGCGGTTTCGCTCGAGAGAACCGTGTGTGGCCGCCCCGCGTGCCTTCGAGTCTCGACGACCGCGCCCATCGCGGCTAACTGCTCCGCCGAAGCCAAAACGCGGCTCCAGGGCACGTGTGGGTCAGGGTCGCCCGAGCTAAACAACGTAGGTGTCCCCGCGAGGTCGCCCGGGCGCCGCAGGTCCATCTCCGGCGGCCCGATCAGCCCTCCGGTCAGGGCGACCAGCGCGCCATAGCGCGCCGGATGCCGGGCAACGAATTCCGTAGCCAGGCAGGCTCCCTGCGAGAAGCCGCACAACACGATACGCTCACGCACCACGCCCCCATCCACCGCAAGCTGCACCGTCGATGCCACCTTGGCCAGTGCGGAAGACAGCCACGGTTCGTTTTGAGCAATGGGCGCCAGGAAAGAGTACGGGTACCAGCTATGCTCCGCGGCCTGCGGAGCGAGATAGGCCACCCGCTCGTCGTACATCTCTTCTGCCAAGCCGAGAATATCTTCTGCCGACGCGCCGCGGCCATGCAGAAGAATGACCGCGGCAGATGCTTCGGCAACCTTTGCTCCCTGTCTGAGTACTGGTTGGTCTCGATGAGGGTCGGTCACTTGCTGGTCTCCTGCGTCTGCTTGTGCAGGGTGATCGCAGGCAGCACCCGTTCGACCTGTAACCGTTCACGTTCCAGCCACTGTGGCAGTTTCAGCGCTTCGCCCAGCGATTCAATCGGCTCGTCGAAGGCAAACCCCGGCGGATCGGTGGCAATCTCAAACAGCACACCTCCCGGTTCGCGAAAGTAGATGGAGTGGAAATAGGTGCGGTCAAGCACATGCGTCACACTGAGTCCGCTGGCGCCAAGTACTTCGCGCCATTCCACCTGCGAAGCATCATCCGTCGCGCGAAATGCGATATGGTGGACGCTCCCCGCGCCAAGCCGCCCGTGTTTCAGGTTCGGCTGTACCAGTACGTCGACGTGGTTGCCGAGGGCATTCCCGTCCGCGGCAAAGCGGAACCGATTTTCGTGTTGGCCGATTTTACGGAAGCCCAGGGTGTGGAACACAGCTGCTGTTCTGTCGAGATTCGCTTCGTTCAGCGTCACGCCAAAAAAGCCGCGGATTGCGTGTTCTGGCGGAACGTCACTGGTCCGAGAAGCCTTGGCCTCGCCGGCATCCCGATGGCCGACGATTTCGAGACGCATGCCGTCCGGGTCTGCAAAGTTGAGCACTTCTTCTTCGAACCGCTCACCCGCACGTTCGACCGCAAGGCCGCCGGCCAACAACCGCTTCTCCCAGAACGGCAGCGATGCGACAGGCACGCTGAACGCCGTCGCAGAAGTTTCTCCCACGCCCAGGCTGCCGCGTGAGGCGTGAGGCCAGGGGAAAAAGGTGAGAATGGTACCGGGCGATCCCGCATCATCTCCAAAATAGAAGTGATAGGTTCCAGGATCGTCGAAGTTGATTGTGCGCTTGACGAAGCGGAGCCCCAGCACCTGGGTATAGAAGTCGAGATTGCGTTGCGGGTCCGAAGCAATGGCTGTTACGTGATGTAATCCGGCGATGGGTTTTGGCATGAAGCGCCTCGATTTCCGTCCTCGATTTCGGTCTAAGAGAAAGGCTCCCAGGGTACATCCCCGGGAGCCGCGGTTCTCTCCGTTGCGTAGTAGATGCAGTTCCCGGCAAAACGATCCAGCGTCGGCTAGATCCAGGGTAGGCGCCCAAAGCAAAAAGGCACCCCGCCCGGGGTGCCTTTTTGTGTCCTGCGGTGAGACTGCCGTTTACGGCAGGTAGTAGCGGAGGGAAGTAAAGAACACGTTGTCGGTTCCCTTCGGGGTGGCGCCTACGCCAGACCAGATGTTGCGCTGGAAGTAGGCGTACTGAATGCCCTGACGCAGACGGCCTGCAGGTCCACTGTAGAAGTTGTACCAGTATCCTGCGGTGAACTCCTGCACGTCCTTGGTGTCGGCCGTGCAATTGGCCTGGGTGCCGGCGGTGAAACCAGCGTTGGTGCTGGGCGGAGGCGGTTCCGTGCCGCAACCCGTCTGTACGTTCAGAGGCGAACCGTAACCGACGGACCTGGTTGCGCTGGTCAGGAAGTAGCGGCGGCCCACGTAGTCGCCACCGTAGTTGGCATAGATGTCGAGACGCGGAGAAACGTGGTAATCCAGAGTGCCGAGAGCCGAGAATGCATGGATCAGGGCCAACTGGCCGTCGGGCCTGAGGGTCAGGTCCGCGATGGTGCTGCTGCCGTAGCGGCCCACGCCATCACCCCAGAGTCCCTTGAGGCCCACATCCAGATGCTTCGCCAGTATCGGAACCCGCAGACTTCCGCCGATGCCTCCACCAGTCGTTGTGTCGTTATAAGCGCCAGCAGCCGACGGCTTCGGAGCAGCGGCATTTGGATACACACGGGCGCGGAAGAAGCGGCCTACGCCAAACACTTCGTAGTGTCCCCAACCTGGCTGGAAGGCAATTTTGGCGATGAAGTCAGGAGCGACGTTCGAGGCGTAATTCCCGCTGAACGCGTTGTACAGACCGCCGCCGTTACCCGGCTGTCCGATGACCGTCGTGATCGGCAGATTGTGGCCCGCAATGCCTAAAATCTGTGCGTTTTCCGCCGACACGGCGAGGGACGCCTTGGTGCCGAAGTCTTTGCTCACGCGGAAGCTGTACTGGCGCTCCCACACGAAACCGGCGGTGTACTGTGCATCGATGGTCTGTGGAAGAATTTCCGACTTGACCTGCGTCAGATTGGTGGTTTCCGTCGCCAACGACCACGTCTGACCACCGGTAAAGGTCAGCGAGTTATGGTGAGCCTGAGCCCAGATCTGCCGTTGACGGAGGGTGTAGCTGTTGCTCTCGTTATTGTTCGAGGTTACACCAGCGCTCAACCAGTCAGCTTCCCAGTAGCCACGCAGCAGAAAGGCAGGGCTGACCTTGCCTTCGGCCAACAAGGCGATACGTGACTGCCGGCCCGATCCGTAGAATTCGGAATAGTGACCCGCCGCTGCGTCATTCAGCGGAACTCCAGTGAACTGGGTGTTGACGTCGCCGCCCGTAGCGCGCTGACGATAGACTGTTTCAGCCGCCGCAAAGCTGCCGTTTGGAGAAAGGGTCACACCCTTATAGTGCAGCACCTCCGGATTCGAGATCTGCTTTTGTACCTTGGCTTGCTCATCCTGAATCGTGCTGGCCAGGGAAACGCCGTTGGTCTTTAAGTCGGTCACCGCACCCTGCAGGTTGCTCACGGCAGCGCTATTTTCGGTCAACGTGGCATTTTGCTGGGCTGCCTCTTGCTGGGCCTGTGTGGCCGCCGCCTGGGCTGCTGCTGCTGCCTGCTGGGCCTGTTGCAATTGCGTATCGCGATCGCTCAACTGTTGCTTCAGCTGCTGAATCTGCGCCTGCGTATCTTCACGCAGAGACTGGATCTGGTCCTCCACCGAAGGCTTCTTGACAACAGGCTTCTTGGTGGTGGTGCGCTTGTGGGTGGCAGAAGTCGGGCTTTTGGTGCCGGTCGCTGTTATTTGGGCCTGTGTCGCGTAAAGAGCCGAAACAAGCGCCAGCGTAGCCAGCGTCTTCAATTGATTCTTCATTTGGCGTCTCTCTTTAATTTGGGTCGCAATGCAATCACGATGAGGGCGGCAAAATCTTTTGAAAAAAGTTTGCGCAAGGCGTGTCCTCTTTCTTCAATTGGAGGTGACTGAAATGCCACACTAGATTAGGTTGACTAGTCAGTAGGTTCTCAGCCATCCATGAATATCTGAAGAATTTGCCATGAATAACGCAAGAAATAGGCCTGAAACCCCCTCGAAAAGTGAGGTGCAAAGCCTTTATTTTGAGAGGCTCGCGGTCTTTAACAGGGGGCGGATGCGCCTGCCGGGGTCCGATTGCGCGGTTGTAGCGCCGGGTAAACCGTTCGTCGAAATCGTTCGTCGGACTGCTGCGCGGGACTGGTTACTCGAACCGGACGGTGCACTCCCCGAAGTGAGGGAATCGGGCGATTGCCACCGATCCCTTTTCGGTAAGAATCTTGCCGGTCCAGCTTCCGGTCGTTATCCATTGGCCGGCGAGCAATCCTTCCGTGCGTTCGGTTGCCTCGTTGGCCAGCCAAACCACCAGCCGCAGGGGGTCCGGGCCGGCTGTGTTCTTGCCGTGTTCTACACGCACGAATCCGTCCACCACCATTTCCCCGGTTGCTTGGCTGAAGTCGAAGTCCTGCCAGCCCTGCACTGCGGCTCCCGTCACAAATCCGCCATTTGACTGCAGGTCGGCCGTCGACGTCAGTTTGTCCGCAGCATCCGGGTCGACGAGGGCCGATTCCAGCAACTCAATGGCAACATGGCAACTGGCAACAGCTTGCGTCACTTCCTGCCGGGTGTACGGTGTTGACCGAGGAGGCAGATCCTTGCCCAGGAGAAAGGCGACTTCTGCTTCAACTCCTCGTAACCTGACAAATGGACTCTCGATGACCGCCCCATCGCCGGCAAAGGTCTCGAGCGGCATAGGAGCGTATCGCGGTGTCGCGTCCGGGGTGGCTGCGCCTACCTTCCAGCCGCCGGTCTCCCCCAATGCCTGTTGCATCAGATCCTGCACAAAATAGGCCTCATCGAGCGTTTTTGGCCGCAGGTCCGCCGGTAAGTCATCAATGGGTCGCAGAGTGCGTCTGGCTTCCAGCAGCACCTCTGCCGCCTGGTGGAGGCGATCTTTATCGGCTCCACGGAACGTTTTCTTCTGCATGTGATCCATCAGGCTCCCTCGGGCGTTCTCATTGTCCAGCACTTGCGTGTTCCGCGAGTCCCGCACGCCTTCCATTGTAGGGATAAGAGGCGGCAGCACGGGCGTAACTTATTGCAAGCAGAAGCATCCAATTGATACAAGCCATGCTGATTAAAAAAACGAAGGACATCCCGTACTCCGAAATTACTCCGCGAAGCGACTACCTCAACCGGCGCGCCTTTATGGCTGGGGCCGCGGCTCTCGGTGTGGCTGGATTAGGCGCAGATCGTCTTGCCGAAGTGATGAACCCGGGGCAGTCCGTGGCTGCAGCCGCCACCAAGCTACAGACGGTGAAAAGTCCGCTTTCGACCCCCGGATTGACGCTCACTTCTTATAAGGACATCACCTCCTATAACAACTACTACGAATTCGGCGTCGAAAAGGGCGATCCCGCGCAGAACGCTGGGCGCATGAAGACCCGTCCGTGGACTGTGACGATCGATGGACTGGTCAAGCAGAAGAAGACGGTCAGCATTGATGACTTGCTGAAGTTCAAGCCCATGGAGGAGCGCGTCTACCGGCACCGCTGTGTCGAGGCGTGGAGCATGGTGATTCCCTGGGCAGGGTATTCGCTCTCGGAACTGATCAAGTTTGCTGAGCCTCTGCCCACGGCAAAGTACGTGCAGTTTCTGTCGCGCGTCGATCAAAGCTCGATGCCGGGACTACAAGAGATCAACCTGAACTGGCCCTATTCCGAAGGGTTGCGCATGGATGAAGCCATGCATCCGTTGACCCTGCTGACCTTCGGCCTGTATGGGGAACTGCTGCCCAACCAGGATGGAGCCCCCGTTCGTATCATCGTGCCGTGGAAGTATGGCTTTAAGTCGGGGAAGTCGATCGTAAAGATCGTTTTCACCGCCGACCAGCCGCGCACCTCCTGGAACGACATGGCTCCGCAGGAGTATGGGTTTTATTCCAACGTAAATCCCAGCGTGGACCATCCCCGCTGGAGCCAGGCCTCGGAGCGCCGCATTGGCTCCTCACTCTTCAGCCAGCGGCAGCCCACCCTCATGTTCAATGGCTACGGACAACAGGTCGCGAGTCTCTACAGCAGCATGGATCTGAAGAAGTATTTCTAAAGCAGTTTCCCCGTTGCTAATGTCGTGGGTGTGGCTTTAAGGATCTTGTCTAGCCGCGGACTCGGGTGCCCCATATCTCGCACGTACTTGTGCGAGATGTGGGAAAAGAGTCACTCTCTCCCCGAAACTCTCGACTCACTGCAAAGACTGGTCGGCTAAGGTCCATGAATTCCCACATCTCGCAACAAGCGCGAGATATGGGGTACGCGGATTCCATGGCAGGGTAAGATTTAGCTTCACGCTTGATTCACATAAGCGCTCGGGATAAACGTCCTGAATCTGTGGGACGCACTACATTTGGCACAGGGTAGGCGGCCGTCATAGAGGAAGCTGGATTTTTCTTCATGAAAGATCCAGTCAAGGGCCGTCGCCGGGTAACACGCCGGGTACACGCCGGGTACACGCCGGGTACACGCCGGGTACAGTTGTGCCGGTTCCGCTCTAAAGCATTTTCGCCATGTCGGTGGTCTGGTAGAGTATCTACCTGCCCGAGGGCCAGGATAACGATGAACAAGCGCACGATCGCTGGACTCAAGATTGCCGTATGGCTTGCCTGCCTCGCACCGCTGGCTTGGCTGGTCTACCAAGGATTGCGAAACAATCTCGGCCCCGACCCAACAGCGACGGTTACACATTTTACCGGCTTTGCCACGCTCCGCCTGCTGGTCATCTCGCTGGCGGTGACTCCATTGCGCAGGCTTTCACCACGGCTCGCGTGGTTGGTGCGCTTTCGCCGGTTGCTCGGTCTTTTTGCTTTCTTCTACGGATGCCTGCACCTTCTGACCTATCTCTGGCTTTATTCCGGATTCAACGTCGCGGCCATGGTGGACGACATCTCCAAACGCCGCTACATCATGGCAGGCATCACGGCATGGCTTCTGCTGGTTCCGTTGGCCGCTACATCCACCAACTGGTCCATTCGTAAGCTGGGAGGGAAGCGCTGGCAGGCCCTGCACCGGCTAGCGTACGTCTCAGCCAGCGCAGGCGTGATTCATTACTGGTGGATCGTCAAGAGCGGTGTGCGCACGCCCATCACCATTACGCTCGTACTGGTGGTGCTATTGCTCGCCCGCGTCGTCTGGTCCATGCGCCAGGCGGCTGTGAGGCAAACGGTGACGCAGTAACTGGTTTAAGGTGACTCCGTTTTTTTTCGCCTGGACTAATCCGCTTCAACCCCGGCAAACATATCCGTCTCCATCGGTGACGCAGCCATGCCGCGCCTGGCAGCCAACAGGTACCTTTCTTCACCACCCGTCGCCTCGAACACGGCCTTTACCTTGGCGAGCATTCCGGCCTGCGTGGTGTGCTGCATAAAGGCTTCGATCTTTTTCGCTTTAAGATCCTCTACCGCCAGAACCAGCGAGGCGGGCACGAGGGTAATCTGCCGCGCCTGCTCCGCATCGGCGTATGCGAGGAACGGAGCGGCCGCGTAATACAGCTTTTGAGGACGATAGGGAAGCAGTCCCGATTCCATGTGCTCCGGGCCAAAATTGTTCCGGCCTGCCCAATGAAAGGCGGCTGTCGTAAAGCAGGAAGCCATCGTGTGGTCGGGATGCAGGTTGACGTTTCCGTCGCCGCCGAACGTCAACACCACGTGAGGGCGAAACCGGCGCACGCGTTCGACCAGAGCGGTCGCCACCTGGATAAAGCTCTGTTGTGCCAGTTGGCCATCGGGGAAGTTCAGCACCTCGCCATGCGCAACGCCGAGCACCCTCAGGGCGGCTGCAAACTCCCGCCGTCGCAAGGCCGCCAACTCCTGTTCGTCGCGGGCTTCTCCCCGGTTCGAGGCAGCACGGCCCTCGGTAAGGCAGACGACGCTGGTTTCAACGCCGCGCCGGTGGGCCAGCATTAACGCACCGCCAAAGCCTCCGCACTCATCGTCGGGGTGCGCGGTGACACACATGAGCCGGAAGCCCACTTCAACCTCCTGAAAGAAAATCGAGTGTGATCAGTCCCCGGGGAGGCAGGTTTCCGCTACCGGGCGAAAGCTTCTGCGATGCAGCGGACTTGGCCCGTGTGTCCGGAGAGCCTCTTTATGTGCCGGTGTGCCGTACCCCTTGTGGGAAGCCAGGCCGTATACAGGGTAGTCGCGATCGAGTTCCCGCATGCGCCGATCGCGGTAAACCTTGGCCAGTACAGAAGCGGCGGCGATCGAAATACTCAGGGAGTCGCCATAGATGATGCTCGTCTGCGCGCAAGCCAGATCTAGCCGCATGGCATCCACCAGCAGATGATCGGGTTCGAGGGGGAGCCGGCGTACCGCCGCCGTCATCGCGACGCGCGTTGCCTGGTAAATGTTGATGCGGTCGATGGTTTCGGCGTCGACTTCCTCGACGGCCATGGCCAGCGCCTTGCGTTCTACAATACGCGCCAGGCGTTCCCGTTCTTCGGCTAACAGTTGTTTGCTGTCGCGCAAGCCGGGAATGCGGCAGCCTTCCGGCAGTATGACCGCAGCAGCGACGACCGGTCCGAACAAAGCGCCGCGGCCCACCTCGTCAACACCAGCGATGACCTTGGCGCCATGAGCTCGCGCCGCTCGCTCATACCGGCTGCCGCACACCAGCGACCGGAGCATGCGCATCTTGCGCGCTGCGGGGGAAAGGCTGCACTCTGCTGGATCTTCTACGGAGGGTTGCATTGCCAGAATCGAGTGTAGACCATTCCTCTGAAGCAGCGATGCAGCTAGAGCAGAATCAGCACGACTGTACCTAGCGGCAAGAACGCTTGACTGTATTTTTCCTCAAGAAAAATCCAACTTCCCGGATGTCCACCGGGTACACCTAAGCCGCAGGAAAACAATCGCGACACCCCCAGCACGTGCGCTCTGCGGTGATGCTGATTCTGCTCTCAATGAGCAAAGCACAGCAACAGACGAAGCAAAGCCCCGAAGGCGAAGCCTCCGGGGCTTTAAAAATGTTACGGGCTTGGGACGAAGGTTACTTGCGCTCGACTTCTTTCAAGCGAGCGGCCTTACCGCGCAGACCGCGCAGGTAGAACAGCTTGGAGCGGCGAACACGGGCAGAGCGCACTTTCTCTACCTTGTCGACCACCTTCGAGTTGAAGGGGAAAATGCGTTCCACGCCCTGGCCAAAGCTCATTTTGCGCACGGTGAAGCTGCCTTGCGCGCCATTCTTGAGCGCGATGACGATGCCCTCAAACGCCTGCAGGCGTTCCTTGTCGCCTTCTTTGATCTTGACCTGTACTCGAATCGTATCGCCCGGTACAAACGCGGGCAGATCGGTGCGCCGCAGTTTGTCGGCGAGACGTTGCATGACTGGATGGATAGACATAATTCGTTCCTGGTTTGGTTCTGCTTCGATGAAAAATCGCGTGAGCGTCGAAGTTCTTAGTTTACACGGAATCCTTGTTTTGCGCGCCCCCGGCGGCGGCTTCGAGCGTACCCAGAAACCTGCGATCTTCCGCGGTTAACTCGGCGCCGCGCAGCAAGTCGGGCCGGTTCCGCAGGGTCTTTTTCAGCGCCTGTTCCCGCCGCCAGCGGCGAATCTGTTCGTGGTTGCCACCGCTCAGCACCTCGGGCACTGCCAGCCCACGAAATTCGGCTGGCCGGGTGTAATGGGGGTAATCCAGTAGCCCTCCGGCCCCATGGGTCGAGCAAAGGGTCTCGCCTGCCTTGCCTTGCAGCAGTGAGTCCGCAGGCCCAAAGCTCTCGTAAGCAGACGAAGCCTCATTGCCCAGAACGCCGGGCACCAGGCGCATGGTAGCGTCCACCACCACCGCCGCGGCCAACTCACCGCCGGAGAGGACGTAATCCCCAATCGAGAGTTCCTGGTCGGCAATGAGCTCATTGACCCGTTCGTCCACTCCCTCATAGCGGCCGCATAACAGAACGACCCGATCCATCCCGGCTAATTCACGAGCCACCGCCTGGGAGAAGGGTCGTCCCTGGGCAGAAAGCAGGATCACGGTTTCCCGGGAGGCAGCTCTTTCTGATTTGAGAGATATGCCCAGATGTTCCACCGCCTCCGCGAGGGGCTCGGGCTTCAACACCATACCCTCCCCGCCGCCGAAAGGCCGGTCATCCACGGTGCGGTGCCGGTCGTGGGTGAACTGCCGCAGGTCATGCACCTCAACTGAGAGCAAGCCGGTATGGATGGCGCGCTTGACCACGCCATGCTCAAAGAAGCCTGCGAAAAAGCCGGGGAAAATGGTAATCAGGTCGAAGCGCATTTAGTATTTTTGCCTTGGTCACTCTGTCTCATCCGCTGACTGGGAGCCGGTTTTTTCTGTCAACGGGGCCTGCATGGCGATCAGCCCCTCGGGCAGTTCCATTTCCACCCGTTTGGCCGCAACGTTGATATTTCGAAGGTAAGCGCGGACAAAGGGGATAAGCACTTCGCCACCCGCCGGTGTGCGTAGCACCAGCATGGACGGGCCCAGGCCCGCAGGTTCGACGTCGACGATTTCGCCCGCGTCCAAGGCCCCACCGTTCCTTACATCGATCACGTGTCCACCCAGCAGATCGCTAACGTAGACAGCATCGCCCTCAAGCGGCATACGGGCCTCTCGCGGGATGACCACATCGTGGCCGCGCAGTGTCTCCGCCTCCGTCATGGAATCGATTTGGACAAATTTCAGCACCACGCGCCCCTGGTGAAGCCAGTTGGCTTCCACCTGCGCTTCGCGCATGGCAGCAGAACCTCCACTCGCCGGCGGACGAAGAAAGATGTGCTTCCGCTCAGTAAAGCGTTCGGGGAAATCGGTGAAAATGTCTGCGAGCACTTCGCCACGGCGGCCTTGCGGGCGCACAATACGGGCGAGCAGAACCCATTCTTCGGCAGATTCTGAAGAGCTAGTCGCTGGTGGGTTTTTGGGCATCGCCCTCTTCGAGAATGTCGAGCGTGTAGCGGTGATGTAACTTCATGCTCACCGCGCTCAGGATCGTACGCATGGAGCGCGCGGTGCGTCCTTGCTTGCCGATCACCTTGCCCACATCCGATCCGGCGACGCGCAGGCGGAGCACCGTGTTCTCTTCGCGCGAGACGATCTCAACCTCGACAGCTTGCGGGTCATCCACCAGCGCTTTGGCGATTTCCGTGACTAGTTGTTGCATATCATCGTGATTCGCGTCTTGCGTCATCGAAGCAACCTCGAAAGAGCCAACCAAATCGAGATTGTGTGAGCAATCTTCGGTCTGCCTGAAGTACTGCCAGAGAACGGCAGTGGCTATGGATCCTTCATGCCCGAGCATTAGACCGCTTTTGTTGTGGTTGTGTCCAGAGCCATTTCCGTCTGCGTACCAGCAATGCTGCATAGCTGCTACGCAGACGGAAAGCAAAAGCTGCGAGCACGAGGCGTGCGTAGCTTCTGTGCGGAAAGCGGGACGGGCTCTCAGGCTGTTACCGCTGCCGGTTGGTACGCGGCAAGCAACTTGCCCACGCGCTCGGAGAGCTGGGCTCCATTGGTGATCCAGTGCTGGATGCGCTCACGCTTCAGATCCACAGTCGCTGGATTGGTACGGGGGTTATAGGTGCCAACAACTTCAATCGAGCGGCCATTACGCGCACGGTCCTTCTCAATCACGACAACACGGTAGTACGGCTGCTTGCGAGCACCGAAGCGAGCCAGACGAATCATCAACACAGGCGTAAATCCTTTCAGATCTTCTTCCCTGATGGGGTGAAATCCGGGTGGGTTTGGGGCAGTGACGAGCGAAATAGCTTAATCGCTCAGGCGCATACTTCCCAACTCCTAAGTATCTCTGGATCTGAGTCATTTCGCAAGTCGCGAGCACGAACGGACGCGGTTCGCTCAAAATGCTTCAAAAAAAAGTGAGAGCAAAATCTCGACTACGCGATCGCGTCCAGATAACTGGGAAACAGCGGTGTGGAATATTCCTGGATAAAGGATGTGAGGCTGACCAGCATTTCACTATAGGTCGAAACCGCGCGGTGTGCGTTGACCGCTGCTCCCATCGAAGAGGCAGACAGCAGATATTGGGCCAGCGCGACCAGCACGTGAAGCCGGATCTGAAAGGCATCTCGCCGCAGCGCTTCCAGCATTTCCTGATTCACGTCTTCGCCATGTTCGGCTGCGTAATCGGCTAGTTGAACCAGCACTGGCGAATTCTTGTACATGGCCCAAAGGCCCTTGGAGCCTTGGATGCGTTGCCACACGTCTGCCGGCGTCACCTGCACATCACTTTTGTAGAGGAAGCGCTCGCTGATCTCTTCGATTCCCCAGTCGTTGCCACGCAACTGACCGATGATGCTGTTCCAGCTCCTGGAGCGGCGTTGCAGCTGCTGCTTCAGCCAGAAAATTGCGTAGGCAACTAGGAGTGCGGTAAGGATTACCTGGAGCATGGGCAAAATCATGTGCTTATTTCACCTGTGTCCGTGCGAGTGCCGTCCGAGCATCCTTCGCTCGTCCTGCAAGTGTAACTAAAAATTGCTGCATTTGTGGACTGAATTCGCGCCGGACTACATCCTTAGTTGTAAATGCCCAGATCAGAAAACCGATCTCCAGAAGGTAAGCGAGCGCCCGAAAAGGCTCCAGTGTGTCCGATGCGCCGGCGTGGCGCTCCGCGAGACTGACGATGAGATCGACAGCGCTGTAAAAAGAAAGCGCTGTGGCGAGCTGTAACACCTTATTTTTCCAGCCGATACCCAGCAGTTGGGCGAAGCCGGCGGTGGCGGTAAAAATCAGCATGCGCAACAGCCCGATCGTTAGATTGAGTGTTGCCTCGAGGTCGGTAACTCTATTGCCCGTATCGTGGACACGGCCTGCGAGCAAAGTGCCCGCGAGGAGGGCTATCACTATCAGTGTAATAAATACACGAATTGTCGGCTTCGGGAGCGAAACGTGGACCGGACGCAACACGTTCCAGGCAATTTCGAAGAGAACCCCTAACTCTAAAAGGTACTGCAGGGGGAGTAGGGTGAGATTTGCGGAACGCACCACGTGTGGGGGGTACGCTGCTGCCAGCGCGCTGAGGCCGAAATCGCTTAGCAGGTTGAAAGCGATATACGTGAAAAAAACCGGATAAACCTTGTACTGGCGCCGGATCAGCAGGATCGCGAATAGGCCAACCTCCGCGACCAAACCGAAAAAGCCAAGCCCCGCATACAAAGCTTGAAGATTCACGTTGCACCCTTGGATGCAGCATAAACGAAAGAGCGCCAATCGCAGATGACGCTTCGACTACCTGAGGCGGCGCTCTATCGGACTATCGGACTATCGGACTATCGGGCTATCGGGCTATCGGGCTATCCGACTAGCGGAAAATCGGAAAGAAATAGATCAATGGGCTAGCGTGGGCGGAAAGAGACAAGGCGAGAAGACCAGCGACGGTCAGGACACGAACGAGAGTCATTTTCACTTGAGGCTCCAAGAGCGCAGAGAGAGCGCAAAGTGATATTACCGTTGAGTGTGACCGGCCGCTACAACTTTCGTGTGATTAATACTTAGTATATAAGCCCGGTTTGAGGTAACCTTTTCTCGCGACGCTGGGAAACCATTTGCCGGTGACTACCTCGATCCGTGGGCCCAAACTCATTACGGATCGTGAAACGAGGAGACACCGAAGTGGGTAACTTTAGTACTATTGTCCGGAGAGGGTGGCATTTTTAGGGGATTCCCGTTCTTTCGGGTTCTCATTATGATCACGCAATGGATTCCTCTGTGGCAGCTCCAACTGAACGTGCTGTCGAACTCCGCTCAGCGGTGCGGTTTCCGCTCTGCGTTCCGATTACTATTTGCACGGGAACAGGAGATCTTCCGGCAGTTACGGAAAACATCTCAGCCAACGGGGTTCTTTTTGAAATTGCCGTTCCTCTGGCAGCCGGCAGTCCCGTTAGCTTTACCATCGCCATGCCGGCTGAGGCCATGGGCACACCCACCGATGTCGTATTGCATTGCACCGGACGCGTGGTACGCTGCACACCAGATGTGAAAACAGACGCGCATACGAACCACGTTGCCGCGGTTATTGATGAATATCACTTTAGTCATTGAAGCTATTTAGGTCTTTGAACCTTATGGTATCTGCCAAGCCCGATTATCCCGATGCCGTGCAGCCTGACGGCGGATTCGAACCCGATGAGGGCGCAGAAACAGCTGCGATCCGCATCGTCCTCGCCGACTCGCAGGCAATCTACCGGGTAGGTATCCGGAAGATCTTTGCACTCGAAGACGACATCCGTGTCGTTGCGCAGGTCGACAATCTGGCCGGTCTTCACGGCGCCATTCAGCGCTTTCCCACAGACATGGTCCTGCTTGAGGGCAACCTCATCAATGGCACTGTGGACGCCATTCCTGAATTGGTTCGCCGCGCGCCGCAATTGAAAATCATTGTGCAGTCGGCCCTCAACGATGAGTCGAACACCGTAGAACTCTATCGCCGTGGGGTGCGAGGGATCATTCCTCGCTCGATTTCGCCCGACCTTCTGGTCAAGTGCGTGCGCAAAATCGCTGCCGGCGAAACATGGATTGATAACCAATCGATTAATTGGGTGATTGAGGCTTATCGTTCGCAGGCGACTGCTTTGACCAGCCCGCGCTCCCAGCCGCGCCTTTCGCCCAAGGAACTGGCTATCATTACCTGCATCACCCAGGGCAAGCGCAATAAGGAAATTGCTTATCAGCTCGGCACCACCGAGCAGGTGATCAAGAACTATCTGCGCAAGGTATACGACAAGCTGGGCGTTTCAGACCGTCTGGAGCTTGCCCTCTATTGCCTGCACCATCAGTTGCACAAAAAGGCCGCTGGCACGGTCCCGGCATCCGGCGCCCAGGCTGTTGAAGCGCTTGCCGCCAACAACGGTAAAGTCTGAATTCCCAGAAATGCACGGCCTCTGACCGTTCCGCGTGTTCGCGCTGAACGGTCAGAAGCCGTGCGTTCAAGCATTTTCTCGAATGACCGTGGTCCGGTAAGAGCGGCGAGGATGCGAAACTGCTCTAGCGATGCTGTCCAAACAGCATCCAGACGATCAAGCTGATCAGGCCGCAGAAAAACACCAGCAGAAATCCGCCTAGGATCAATGCCACCGTTCGCTCTTGCTCCGGCCGGGGCCGGGTGATGCCGAATCCGTTGATAAAGCTTTCCATGAAAAAGTAAAGTATTCTCATCCTGCCGCTCGATGCTCCAGTATCCGGTGAAGCGCTGACCGCGTAGAAAACAATTTTTGTCAGGCCTGTTTTGTCAGGCCTGTTTTGTCAAACCTTGGGCGATTCCCACTTGCCGGTCTGCGCGGAACGAAATACCGCCTCAATCACTGCCATATTCTTGATCGCATCGGAAAGCGGAACCGGCGCCGGGCGCCCTTCGCGTACCGCGCGCGAAAAAGCGTCGCCTTGCAGTGTGTATTGGTCGCAGACCGGGAATGTTTCCACGGTAATGCCGCCTCCAATCAGGTCACGTCCGTCGTCGATAAGAATTCGGCAGGGCCGGTCATTGGGCGCGTTGAAAGGGATCTCGATCTCGATACGTCCCTTCGTGCCAAACACCTGCATGCGCTGATACGGAACAAGTTGTGTGCTGCAGGTAAATACCGCCTGGCCCGTCGGAAACTCGAGCATCGCCGACGTGAGCCGATCCACCTGGAACGCAGGGTCATTTTCGAGCAGGCCCAAAACGCGCACAGGTTCCGCGTCAAACAGGAACCGCGAAGTATTGATCGGGTAGCAGCCGATGTCCATAAGTCCACCACCGCCATACTCGGCTACGTTGCGGATGTTGGCGGGGTCGGTATTGAAGTAACTGAAGAATCCCTGGATGCTGCGCAGTTCGCCGATGCGGCCTGAGGCAATCAGTTCGCGAGTACGTAACCATTGCGGATGCGTTCTCACCATGAAGGCTTCACCGATGGTGACGCCCGTTCGTTCCTGCACCGCCAGCAACGTCTTTGCTTCGGCCACGGTCAGGCTGAGCGGCTTTTCACAGAGCACGTGCTTGCCTGCCTCCGCTGCCTTGATGGTCCAGGGAACGTGGAGCTGGTTTGGCAAAGGATTGTAGATGGCTTCAATCTGCGGATCGGCCAGCAGCTCCTCGTACGAGCCATAGGCTTTCGCGATGCCGAGTTTGCCGGCAACTTTCTCAGCGTTGCTCAGGTCGCGCGAGCCGATGGCGCTGACCGCAGCCCACTCACACTTCTGCATCGCCGGAAGGACTTTTTTAACGCCAATCGCCGCCGTGCTCAGAACTCCCCATCGAACTTTGTTTTGCATACCGCCGATGATATCTGGAAACGCGCGGGGAGCGAAAATCTTCGGGGCATGCTCGCTTACTTCGGCTTGCGCCCGGGCCACACCGGTTCACGTTTTTCGAGAAACGCCGTCAGGCCCTCACGAAAATCAGGGCTGTTGCGAATCTTTTCATTCCATCGCATCGCGCGCGCGAGATCGCGGTCGAGGCGCTCCTTGGCAAAACCGCATAGCAGTTTCTTTACCGCACTCATCGATTCCGGGCTGTTCTTCAATAGCGTGGACGCCAAGGCATTCGTCCGTTGCATCAGCTCGCCCTCAGGGACCACCTCGGTCACCAGGCCCAGCGCCAGCGCTTCTTGCGCATCGAGTATTTTTCCCGACAGCAGCAACGTCTTGGCTATCTTTTCTCCGATCATCTCCAGAAGGAATACGGAAACAATCGCAGGAATAAAACCAATCTTCACCTCGGTGTAGCCAAACTTAGCGTGTGACGCAGCCAGGGTGAAGTCACACAAAGTTGCCAGCCCGGCGCCCCCCGCAATGGCTGGTCCGTTCACTGCTGCGATTGTCGGCTTTGCCAGCTCGTAGAGCCGGCGCATCATCCACATCATCGACTCGGCGTCTACTCGCTGGTCCTCTGGCCGTTGATCCGTCAGCGTTCTTAGATTTTCCAGATCCATGCCAGAGCAGAAAGCTGTCCCGGCGCCGGTCAATACCACCACTTCGCAGTCGCAGACCGAAGCTTCACCCATGGCATGGGTGAGTTCGGCGATTAATTGTGGGTTGAGGGCATTTCTCCGCTCAGGGCGGTTCAGAGTGATGGTGTGGATGCCGTCGGCTTCTCGAATTTGTAGAGTTGAGTAATTGACTGCCACGGTCTCTCGAATGCTCCTCAATGAGTGTAACGGGGATCGGGACCGCCGTATCTCTGGGCAATGTCCCGGCCCGCAGTCAGCAGTGTATCCAACGGTTCCAGACGCGGTAGCTGTGCGCCAAGTTTGTCGAGTTCGGCGAGGGCCGACTCCGTGGCCAGATTACCTACCAGGGCGTCCTGAGCGAATGGGCAGCCCCCGTAGCCCCCCAATGCCGTGTCCAGCCGTCTGCAGCCTGCCTCGTACACTGCGGCTGTCGCCGCTCTGGCACGGTCGGGGCGGGCGTGCAGGTGGGCTCCCAGTTCCATTTCGGGAACTTCGTTCCGCACTGCCTCCAGAAGCGATCGAACCTGTTCCGGGCTGGCCACCCCCACCGTATCGGCCAATGAAATCTGTTGTAGACCGATCGCTTCGAGGTCGCGGCAGGCCTTCACCACGTGCTCCGGCTGCCATGGCTCCTCGTAAGGATTGCCAAAGGCCATGGAGAGATAGGCGACGACGCCCAGGCCTGCCTGCGTGGCCCGCGCAAAGATCCTTTCCAGCACGCGCCGTGCTTGTTCCAGGGTTTGTCTCTGATTACGCTCGAGAAAGGTGGCCGAGAGGGAATAGGGAAACCCCAAAGTATGCACCAATCCAGTGTTGATGGCTCGCTCTGCTCCTTGCTCATTCACCACGATGCCGATAATTTCCGCATCGAAGGCCGGACCCAGCAGTGCCAGGACTTGTTCGGAATCGGCCATTTGTGGCACGGCGGAAGGCGAGACGAACGAGACAGCGTCGATATGCCGGAAGCCGGCCTCAGCCAGGGCGCGCAGGTAGGCGGCCTTCACTTCTGTGGGAATCAGTTGCGGCATAGCCTGCCAGGCATCCCGGGGGCACTCGATGATCTTCATCCGTTGCGGGCTCACTTCGAGCGATCTCCGGGCCTTACTTCACTGCCAGCAGCCACAATACGCCGAAACCCAGCAGGTGAATCACCAAGACCTGCGTCAGTACAGACCAGACCGGCTTCCAGCGCGTGGCGATGCTTACATACAGGCCATAAAGCACCCATTGCGCGTAGAGCATGATTTGAGACCAACTGTCGCCCGTTTGTTCAGAGAGTCCCAACTGCGGCTGCTTGAGCAGCAGCGCAAAGGGATAGAGCAGCCGCAGCCGCAAAAGACCATCCGGGCCCATGAGCGGCAAAATCTCTGCAACTTTGACCGCGGCCAGGGTGATGGCGATGCCTGCCAGCAGCGGCCACCAGCCGATCCAGCCGGGTTTCCGTGTCTTCTTTTTCCTCTTATTGCCGGTGGTAGCTTTTCTGGGACGCGGCAGTGTCTGCGAGCTCATGTTTCGAGGATAAAGCCCGGTATGCGGGAACGCGGCTCAATCGCACAGGCTGCAAAAACGGCGCACCTTTCTGATCACGCCAAAAGCAACCGCTTCCTTATCTTTCAAGACAAGGGGGCTGCTAGCGAGGGGCGAGGCAGCTCGCTGCGGCGAGGCAGCTCGCTGCGGCGAGGCTGTGTGTGCGGTGGCCGGGGAGTGCAACCAACCTGCGGGTGCCCCATCCTTCTTTTTTTTGCGAAGGGTGGGTTACCCTTGTTTGCTGAGGTTTGTAGCGTTGGGATTTGTGGTGCCCCACCCTTGCCGGAAAAGCACCGTCAAGGACCCCGGATTTCCCGCACGCTAGGCTGGACACATCAGCGTGTGCGGCTTTCTTCAAAGGAAAGCCGCATGAAAGACATTTGGCTCACGGAACTCGACGGGAAATCCGGGGGGCTGGGGCGCCCGCAGGTTTTTTGCGCTCCACGGCCAAGCGATATCGAGCCGCGTTTCTCTATCGTTCTCAATTGTGTGAGAAATGCAGACGAGGGCATGCCCCTGGTTCCGGGAGCCTGAAATTGTCGAGGAGAAGAACCTATCGCGGAACCAGCAAGCTATCGGGGATCGGAGCCTCGTCCGACTCTGGATGTTTGTTCAAGCCGCCATAGCGCCGCTCGCGCCGTTGATAGTCCGCAATAGCCTCGAGTAAATGGGTGCCGCGAAAATCGGGCCATAGGCGATCCGTGACGTAGATTTCTGAATACGCCATCTGCCACAGCAGAAAATTCGATACGCGAAATTCCCCACTGGTGCGGACCACCAGATCCGGGTCAGGCATGTGCGCCGTGTAAAGGTGGCGGCTCACATCTTCTTCGCGAATGTGTTCGAGCGAAAGATTCTTTGCCGCAGCTTCGCGAGCGAGCGATCGAAAGGCATCCGTCAGCTCACAGCGGGCGCCGTAATTGAGTGCAAGCGTCAATACCGTGCCGGTGTTGTGTGCGGTGGCCTCGGACGCCCACTGCATCTTTTCCCGCACTTCAGAAGGCAGGTCGTCGGTGCGGCCGATATAGGCAATGCGTACATTGTTGTCGTTCATGCGCTGGACGTTGTTCATCAGATAGGCGCGCAAAAGGCGCATGAGGAAACTGACTTCCGTCTTGGGGCGGCGCAGGTTGTTCTCGAGCGAAAAGGCGTAAAGCGTAAGCCAGGGAAGATCGATGCGCGAGGCCGTCTCCACCACGTATTGGACCGAAGTAGCGCCCTGCTGATGACCAAGGAAGCGCTTCAGGCTGCGCTTGCCCGCCCAGCGGCCGTTGCCATCCATGATGATGGCCACGTGCTTGGGCATGCGAGCTGCATCCAGTTGGCGGTAGATGGCCTGTTCGTCGGGGGAAAGTTCGGCTATGCGACTCGCTGGCGGGAAGCGCAAAACGGTTGCCTTTCTTTACGACCGTAGCACATGGCGCGCTCCGCCCGCAAAGGCGTAAGACCCGCTGGGCGAGTGGGGTCATGCAGCCATGTTGGAGAGGGACACGACTGCACGGCCACCCGCCCTATGGGGCGGATGTTTCAGAGATCTCAGGATGGTTAGGTTGCGGGGCACTTCTTCGCTTGCGTTACGTTCTCCGGGGCGAACCACCCTTGGCCGTCCAAGCAAGCCGTCAGGCAAGCCGGGATGGCGGGTGCAAGAAACCCAGGAAAAGCAGACGAGGAAGGGCCGTTCGCAGCTTACGCTGTTCTGCGCCTGCCCATCGCCAGGTCACGCACCTGGTTCAGGAACATCGAGCGCTGGAGCGTATCCATCTGCGAGATGTACGGGGCCAGTTCAGCCAGGAACGGATCGCCAAGAATGGACGCCGTTTCCTCATGCTTGCGGCTGCGCGCATCACGTAGCAAGTGGCAAATGTCAATCTCGAGTGCGCTGGCCAAACGGGCGAGCGAAGAGAGAGTCGGCATTGCCTTGCCATTCTCGATTTTCGAGATGTAGGTGCGTGGAACCTGCATGCGTCCGGCAAGCTGGCGTTGGCTCAGATTGCGGCCTTTGCGAAGATCGCGCACCGCGCGCGCAACCTGCAGACCGTTGTCTTCAGCCACAGCTTCTTCCGGTTCGCCGGCGAACTGGGGTACGAGCCTTTCGGGCTCTTCTACTTCGAGCGGTTTGTGGCAGCGTCTGCATAGAGAGTTCGCCGTGCGGAACTGCACCAATGTGCAGCGCTCGCACCGTAGAACTTCACGCGCCTCGACGGTTGCTAGGGTAGTTGCCATAAGTTTGTAACGGAGCGCCAGAGCAGGGCGGTCCCGGTAAGAGCGCCGCTTTTAGATCACCTTGCATGCCTTCATGCCAAGTATTCATTCAGCGACGGTTCCTACCTGATTCATGTTTACAGTGATGCAGGGTATTTGTATTGTCAAGTTAAAAAGTAGGGACAAAGCGGAAAACGTGGTAAGAATTTCGGAAGAAAACCTAAGAAACCCGGAGTAGCCGGGTCCCCTGTATGAAAAAGGTACGCAATGCCCGCAACAAAATACATACGAACCGAAGCCTGAATACTCCTCAACGAACACACAAAATCGGCAAGTTTACTTAAGCACGCACGCGCTGTCGAAGCATGCATGGAGGCTTGCACAGAGTCCCTTGCACGGATGCAATGCTTGCCGCGCACGCATGGATGCGCACGCTTGCATCGAGCAGGCAAATGGACTCGTCGCCACCTATCGCATGACAGGTCTGTTGCATGATGTCGACTACGGAAAATATTCCGGCGCCGACCAGCATCTCTCATCGGAAACAAAATTCTTGCGGACCAAGGATGGTCCAAAAACATGCGCGAAGCCATCATGGGACACGCACAATACTCCGGAGTCCCGCACGTGAGTCATCTCGCGAAGTCTCTCTTCGCATGTGATGAACCAGCCGTTTTTTCGACAGCCGTTTTTTATGGGAAAGTCAGCCAATCCATTTTCGACGTGGATGTGCGGAGTGTGCTCAAGAACAGAAAAGACAAGGGTTTCGCGCGTGGTGTGCAACGCGCGGGCATCGTCCTCGGGGCGCAGGAATGAGAGCTCGATCTGGACGCCCCTATTCTCTTTTGTATCGAAGCCACGCGCAAACCTGCGACCATGCTGTGACTCGACGGTGTGACTCCTGCGTCCCTCCCGGCTACAAAAAGATTTCTTTCTTCGGCCGGCAAAAACGAATGAGCTGGACGACTCCCAATAAAATCGTTTTGCCGCGCGAAGCTCGCCCTTAACGTAACTGTAAATGCGTCTTTATCGATCAGCGCCGCTGTCTTTGTTTCTTCTGCGCGGTGAGTCATTGTCACAACAGCGGGATGTCGAATGCGGCGGTGAATGCGGCGTCGAATGTAGGCCGCATTCGAAATGCGGTTCGCGTTTGGCAATGGAGAGAGAGGCGCGGGGCGCTGCTTTTTTGCGCTCGTTTCCGCGTCATTTTTACCGCCTGCGATGTCGCGGGCGACTGTTCCGATGAATGGAAACTTCCGTCCCATCTTCGTGTTATTGGCGGGTGTGATTCATTCCGAGCCCCGGTTCTGTTCTGAGCGCAGTGGATCCGCATTTTCCGGGGCTTCGGGATCCACCGCAAAATCAAAAACCTCGTTTTCGGCAAACCCTGGACTCGACGGCAAAGGGATCAATGCATACTCTCCGGGCGTAAGCGCCTGCTGCGGCGCCAACCGGTACCAGTCCGTCGTTCCTATGCGCTGCTGCTTGATGCCGATCAAGTCGGAAGACGGAACATCTGCGTGTTTGGCCCGTTGCTTGATCTCCGCCATAGCTTCTTTTGTCACCGCGCGTCGCTGGCCATCCAGCACAAGTCGCGCGATCACCAGGTAGGACCGGCCATCGTCTCCCGAAACGCCCCGCACAAAAAACACCGGCTGCGTGTCATGGACACGAATCATCGACGCTTCACCCTTAAAGTCAATGGAACGCCGAAGCTTGAGCGAGAAGCCGGAATCGTCAGTGGTGGCATCCGGCGGCCTGAGCCGGACCAACTCACGGACACCTTTCCAGGTATCGAGCGTCCAGACGTGTCCGTAGGTGGGTAGCTGGAGGCCTTCGGCGACGCTGATGTCGTCGGAGGAAACACTTTCTCTGGTAGAAACCTGCGCGATGGTGAAGAGTGCGCTGTATCCGATGATCGAGATCAGGAAGAGAGCAGGGGAGAGTCGCATGTTCGATTTTCTTCCTTCATAAAGCAGGACGTTCCACCTGGGTCCACACCATCCTAGTGCATCCCTTCGTTTAACAAGTCATCAACCGCAAGGGAAATACAAAGCCTGAAAACGCCGAAGGCGCACTCAAGGAGTGCGCCTTACCAACGAACAACGAAAGAACCGAGGCTTAGAGCAGGGTTGGAGCATCCAGCAAAATCCTCGTCAGACCGGGCTCCTCATCCAGAAAAGCCCAACCTTGCGGGATGTCGATCGTCTCTATAGACGTAGACTCTGCTCTCATAGACGCGGATTCTGCTCTAAAAGGTGTATAGAACGTAGCCGGCCAGCAAGGCAAAAACCGTCATAACCAGAATGGCCTCCAACTTTTCATAGTTCGAAGCGGCACCCTCGAAGTGATAGCGCCATGGCTTTTGGGGATCATATTGAATATCAAGGTGTTCGCCGACCGAGTACGGCGCGATGTGCTGGTTGCCTTGATGACAAAATTCCCCGTAATGCACCTCAGTCTGGCCGTTGGCCCGATAGCTGAGCTTTACCTGGTAGTGACCTGCGGCTCCCCCCACATGGTCGTGAAACGGAATCCACTTGCATGAGTTCACGGTACCCTCAGTGGTCGGCCAGGAACGCGCATGTGTAAGTTTCCGAAAGAAGTTGGGCATAATCGATCCCTCTTGCAAATCGTTTAGCTACGGGGGCTGGCCAAAAGATAATTTGGAGGAATTATGCCACCATCGGGGGATGTTGGAAAGGGAGAAAGTGTGCCATAAACAATTCCTTCCCCGTTCTGGCTCCCATTCTGTTAGGAATGACGGATTTCCGCCCAACGTAGGGTCCGCCCCTTTCGAGCGCGCATGGGTCGGGCGGGCGCGGGTTGTCCAACGGCGCCGTTACTGCGATGCTAGGCAATCGGATATTTATGACTGATAACACGCAACTTCCCAGATTCGCCAACACCCTTCCCTCGACCCTCGACCCGCTGAGCGTCAAGGGACGCGGCTGCGCCTCAGCCATGCTGAACCTGTTGCTCGCTTTGAAGCAGCAGGAAGACAGTCTTCGCCAGGGCGGGGGAGCGAAAGCGGCGGAGAGCCAACACGCCAAGAACCGGCTGACGGTCAGGGAACGGCTGAATCTATTGGTCGACCCCGGTGAAGAATTTCTGGAACTGGGCTTATTCGCGGCATACAGCATGTATGAGGAGTGGGGTGGGTCGCCGGCCGCCGGAGTGGTGACCGGCCTGGGCCGGGTCGCCGGGCGACTGGTCATGATCGTGGCCAACGACGCCACCGTGAAAGCGGGCGCCTTCTTCCCCATGACGGCCAAAAAGGTAATCCGGGCTCAGACCATAGCCTTGGAGAACCGAATCCCGACGCTCTACCTGGTGGATTCTTCAGGTATTTTTCTGCCGCTCCAGGAAGATGTGTTCCCCGATCAGGATGACTTCGGCCGTATTTTTCGCAACAACGCTGTCATGAGTGCCCAGGGCATTCCGCAGATGACCGCCATCATGGGCATGTGCGTGGCTGGGGGAGCTTATCTTCCGGTCATGACCGACCACATATTAATGACCGAGGGCAGCGGGCTCTTTCTCGCGGGGCCGGCGCTCGTGCAGGCCGCGATCGGCCAGAAATACTCAGCCGAGGAACTGGGCGGCGCTACCATGCACTCGGAGATTTCCGGCACCGTGGACTTCAAGGAGCCCAACGATCCTATGTGCCTCGCCCGCCTGCGCTCATTGGTCGCCCGGCTGGGCCACCCGCCTGCGGCGCCCTTCGACAAAGCAGCCTTTGACCCGCAAAAAGACGCTCCGCGGTATGCCTCCGGCGATCTTTACGCTCTGCTTGAAACCGGCACGGCCAAGGGAACGGCTCATAGCTATGACGTCCATGAAGTGATCGCGCGCCTGGTCGATCGATCGGAATTCGATGAATACAAGGCCGACTACGGAAAGACAGTGGTCTGTGGGTACGGCCGTATCGGCGGCTTCGCGGTAGGTATCGTGGCCAACCAGAAGACCCACCAGACGCATATCAGCGAGACCGGGGAAAAGCGGGTGGAGTTTGGCGGCGTGATCTACGCGGAGAGCGCGTCCAAGGCCGCCCGTTTCATCATGGATTGCAACCAAAACCTCATTCCATTGATCTTCCTTCACGACGTCAACGGCTTCATGGTGGGGCGGGATGCGGAATGGACCGGCATCATTCGCGCCGGAGCACAAATGGTTTCGGCCGTTGCCAACTCAACCGTGCCCAAGATCACGGTGATCCTTGGAGGCTCATTCGGAGCCGGTCACTATGCGATGTGCGGCAAGGCCTATGATCCTCGCTTTATATTTGCCTGGCCGACGGCGCGCTACGCGGTCATGAGCGGCGCCTCAGCGGCCAGCACGCTGGTCGAGATCAAAATCCGCCAGATGGAGCGAGGCGGCAAGCAGCTGAGCGAAGAAGAGAAGAGCCAGGTCATCGCTTCGATCAAAGCCAGCTATGAGGAGCAGACGGACTGCCGCTATGCTGCCGCACGGCTGTGGGTCGATGCCATCATCGATCCGGCGAAGACCCGTGATGTGCTGCTCACCGCGCTCCAGGCCGTGGCGCTCAATCCGGAAGTAGCGAAGTTCCACCCCGGAGTCATTCAGACATAGCCTGCATTTCTCACAAGGTTGAGAACGATAGAGAAAAGCGGCTCGATATCGCTTGGCGACGGAATGCAACGAACCTGCGGGTGCCCCATCCTTCGCGTTTGTTGCGAAGGGTGGGTTACCAGGACCCTGTTTGTTGAGATTTGTAGCGTTGAGATTTGCGCCCTCCCACCCTTGCCGGAAAGGCACCGTCAAGGATGGGGCACCCGAAGGTTGGTTGCGCTGCCGGCCACCGCACAACACAGTCTCGCCGCAGCGAGCAGTCTCGCCGCAGCGAGCAGTCTCGCCGCAGCGAGCAGTCTCGCCGCAGCGAGCAGTCTCGCCGCAGCGAGCAGCCTCGCCGCAGCGAGCAGCCTCGCCGCAGCGAGCAGCCTCGTCACTCGTCTCCTCCCGGCTGCGGAGAAACGCAGAGAGAAGGAAGGCTAAAGGCAGATCCGCGTCAGCGGCTCTCACTCATTCCATTCCATTCCAGACAATTCACGCCAGCCGTGTATCCTCTTGAAAATATGAAAAGGGTCTTTACCGCGGCAGTCCTCATCCCTCTCGTCCTGCTGCTTCTGCTCAAGGGGTCATTTTTGATGGTGATCCTGCTAACGGCATTGGTCGCCGGACTCGCCGCGTGGGAATACCTCACGATCGCGGACGCCCACGGAGCGCGCACTCCGCGCGTATTGGTTCTCGTCGCCATCGCGGTCCTTTTTGCGGCCGCCTTCAAAAGCCCTGCTCTGCTGCTGCCGGCGATCGGGGCTTGCGGTCTCGTCCTGTTCATTTTCTGCAGTTTTCGGTCGCCGCTTGAGAGGGTCCTCCCCGATACCGCGTACTCGATTTTCGGGCTGCTCTACCTGGGCCTGACTCTCGCCACATTGCCGCTGGTCTGGGCACAGCCAGACGGCCCTTCGGTTCTCGTCTTTCTTTTCTGTGTCGTCTGGACTGGGGATGTGGCCGCACTGTACGCCGGCCGCGCGTATGGTCGAACCAAGTTGGCACCGCGCATCAGTCCGAATAAGAGCTGGCAGGGAAGTGCCGCGTCGCTTGCCGGCAGCCTGCTGATTACCTGGTTGCTCGTTTCCTCAGCGCCTTCCACCCATATCCTCCACTTCACGGGTCCGCTTGTGCGCTGGTTGCTGCTCGCCTTCGTCTTGAATGTGTTCGCGCAGGTAGGCGACCTGGTCGAGTCTGCGATGAAGCGAGGAGCCGGCGTGAAGGACTCGGGCGCTCTACTGCCCGGTCACGGAGGCATTCTCGATCGCATCGACGCGCTGCTGCTGGCCGCCCCCGTGCTGTGGTACGCTCAATGGATTCAGCGGTATTACCAATAGGTCAGCTTGCTTTGAAGTACATCTGCATCCTCGGTTCTACGGGTTCCATCGGGACCAGCACCCTCTCGATCATTGAGCTTTATCCTGAGCGATTCGCAGTCGCGTCTCTGGTTGCGGGCAGAAACGTGGATCTGGCTTTCGAGCAATGCAGGTGCTGGACGCCGCAGCTCATATCCATGGCCACCGATGAGCTGGCCGCCGAACTGGCGTCGCGTCTCAAGGCCGCAGGTCTCAAAGAGATTGAAGTGGTTTACGGCACTGCCGGCACCGTGCGTGCGGCTACGCTGGCCCGGGTTGATTTCGTCGTTTCCGCAATCGTCGGCTTGGCAGGCCTTGAAGCAACCTACGCGGCGGTGGCTGCGGGCAAACCAGTCGGCCTGGCCAACAAAGAAGCCATGGTGGCTGCCGGCGAGATTCTTAAGCGCGAAGCCCGCCGCGGCAAAGTACCCCTTCTGCCCATCGATTCCGAGCACAACGCCATCCACCAGTGCATGCGCGGAGGAACAGCCGAGGAGATTCGCCGCATCTGGCTGACCGCGTCCGGCGGTCCTTTTCGTCAACTCCCGGCCGACCAGTTCCAGCACATCACCGTACAGCAGGCGCTCAAGCACCCTACCTGGGTCATGGGGCAGCGTGTCACCATCGACTCGGCCACCCTATTGAACAAAGGCTTGGAAGTCATCGAAGCCTGCCGTCTGTTCGATCTGCCCCCTTCCGCCGTCCGTGTCACCGTACATCCTCAATCGGTGGTTCACTCTTTGGTGGAGTTTGTCGACGGCAGCATTCTGGCGCAGGTTTCGGTCACGGATATGCGGTTGCCGATACTCTACGCGCTCTGCTTCCCCGAGCGGGTGCCCAGCGAACTCACCTTCGACATGACCACGCTCGGCCAGTTGAACTTCGAACCGCCTGATTTGGAAAGGTTTCCCTGCCTTCGGCTGGCCTATGAGGCGGCCGAGGCGGGCGGCGCGGCATGCATCGCGCTGAATGCTGCGGACGAGGTATCTGTTAAGGCATTCCTAGAAGGCGCCATTCCGTTTACCAGCATCCCGCGTACAATTGAACAAGTTCTTGAGGTAACGCCTTCGAAGCATCCTGAGACGATCCAGGAGGTCCTTGAGCTAGACGAGGAAGCGCGGCGCGTTGCCCACAGCGTGGTATCAGGGGTTTCTCCTGTGATGCGTTGAATCGTTTTTCCGGCATGTGCTCACCGCGTACGACTATTTCCAGTTCAAACTCGGGTGTGTTGGATGTCCCAGTCAATTAGGCTGAGCCGGCAGAGAGGTCATTGAGCGAATTTCTATGTCTTTTTTTCTAACCAGCACAGTTTCCATGCTCGTTGTGCTCGGCATCATGGTCCTGGTGCACGAGTTTGGTCACTTCGCCGTCGCCAAGTTATGCGGCGTACGTGTCGAAGTCTTTTCCGTGGGTTTCGGCAAACGCCTCTTCGGGTTTCGCCGCGGCGACACCGACTACCGTTTGAGCCTGCTGCCTTTGGGCGGCTACGTCAAAATGTCGGGTGAGTCTCCCGGAGAAGAATCCACCGGCGATCCGGCAGAGTTTAATGCGCATCCTCGCTGGCAGCGCATCCTTATCGGTCTTGCGGGTCCAGTCTCGAACTTTCTGCTCGCGTTGCTGCTCATGACCGGGTTCTACATGATGCACAACGAGGTCGAAGCCTTCCGTTCGCAACCGGCTGACGTCGACTTTGTATCCGACCACACCGCTGCCTCCGCTGCCGGCCTGAAGGCGGGCGATCTGATCACTCGCTTCGACAACGTCAACAACCCGACATGGGAGCAACTCTCTCTGCGGGCTGCCGTGAACGTGGGACAAACCATCCCGGTCGACGTGAGGCGGAATGGCGCGACGATCACTACCCAGTTGGCGGTTCCCAACCCTCACGGCTCGGATGACTTCGACTTCGACACCGTCGGTTTTGTTCCCCGTATGCAGCAGGAGCCGATTCGCATTCGTCAGATCGAGCCGAATATGCCGGCAGCAAAAGCCGGCCTAAAAGCGGGTGACCAGATTGTTACCGTCGACGGACTGGCGCTGCACTCCGTGGATGCCATGCTGGCCTTTCTGCAGCAGGGCGGCGGGCAGCCCATCCAATTGACCGCACTGCGTGACGGCAAGACGTTCGATGTGATGCTGCAACCCATCATGGCGGATGCGGGCAATGGCCATAAGCTCTACCGGATTGGTTTTGCGCCGAACCTTCCACCTTTCAGGATTCAGCAGCTTCCGTTGCCGGCGGCCGTGCGCCAGTCGGTGCATTTCAACATGCGCTATTCCGGATTGATCCTCGAGGTTCTGCACCGCATGGTGACCCGGCGATTCGCTGTGCAGGATCTGAGCGGACCGATCGGCATCGCGCGGGAAACCGGACTCGCTGTGCAGCAACCGGGCTGGCAGCCGATCATCGGGCTCATGTCCATCATCAGTCTCAATCTTGGCATCTTCAATCTGCTGCCCATTCCAATTCTGGATGGCGGTGTCATTGTCCTGCTATTGATTGAAGGCGCGATGCGCCGTGATCTGAACCAGGAGTTCAAAGAGCGGATCTATCAGGCCGCCTTTGTCGTTCTGCTGATCTTCGCGGCGTTCGTTATGTTCAACGACATTTCGAAGCTCCAGGTTTTCTCGAAACTCAAGCCGTAGCAGGCTGCGCAAAAAACACATGCAACGAAGGGCACGGCCAAGCTCGCTGCGGCGAGGTAGCTCGCTGCGGCGAGGTAGCTAGCTGCGGCGAGACAACTAGCTACCTCGAGACAGCTCGATGCCGTAAGAATCCCCGCGCGGCGAGGCCGCCGTGCCTGCGAAGCCGACTTGAGAGCTATCTGCTGAAAACGAGGATGAAAATCACAGCCTATAATCATCATGCTCGGCTCCTTTCCTCCCGAGCTCGTGGTCGTTTTGCAGCAACCAGTCTACTCAGGTCGAGGGGAGCCGACGCTGTCATGTAATCAGGACGCAGTCCTGGGTAGGGTACGCACCGGGATCAAGTCCCGCAGGGACGACTGAATACATCGGAGGGTGAAACCCTCAGAGCCCCGCCTCATCAGAACCAACTGAGCGAGAAATACGATTCTCATTGCACGCCGTCTCACCCCCCCCAAAAAATCTCTCCGAGGGAGATCTCACCAAATTTGTGCACCTTTGCTACGGGCGGCGCTGGCGCCGTTGTCGTCATCCGTCATTCGCTACACTTGAACTACATTCATGTCCGTTTCCCAAACTACGATTCGTGTCCGTTACGCCGAAACCGATCAGATGGGCGTTGTCTATTACGCTAATCACTTCATCTGGTTCGAGGTAGGCCGGGTTGAACTGCTCCGCCAGATCGGCTTCCACTACAAACAGATGGAACTGCAGGATGACTGCTATATCCCAGTCGTCGAAGCCAACTGCCGCTATAAATCTCCAGCACGCTACGATGACGAGTTGTTGTTGGAAACGTACGTGATGGCGATGCGGCGTTCGGTGCTGAAGTTCGGCTATCGCCTTCTCCGTCCGGAGGGCGATACGGCAACTTTGCTTGCCGAAGGCGAAACCACCCATGTGATCGTCGACCGCTCTTTGCGCAAAGTAGCATTGCCACAAAAGTACGTCGACGCGCTCGAGCAATTTGCCTCCCGGGCAAAGGCTCCAGCCGTCTCGTAGTCCCCCGCACCTGCTCTCCTATTACCTGGGTTAGGGAAATGATCTAACCTGCACTCATGTCTCGCACCCTGAGCGTGCCCGAAACGGCTGGCACGCGACCCCTTACTTTGCTTTTTCCTGCTGGGTGCCTATGCTTCGCCATCCTGCTTGGCCGGCCCGAGGTCCTATACACGCCAGACTCCGGGTGGTATCGCCTGCTCGCGCTCGGGCAGCGCGGAGCGGTCCCTGCGCCCTTCTCCGCCCGGCTCCTGGGTCCGTATCTTGCCGGTTGGCTGGGCCGCTTCACCGGTCTTGGCGTTGACCACGGATTCCTGATACTGGGGATCGTATGCCTGGTCCTCTTCCTTGCCCTGACTGCGAGCTTGCTTGGGTCCTGGCGCGCTCCGCTGGCAATCTGCGCTGCCATTTTCCTCATGCCTTTCTGGGTCGACATTTTCCACGATTACTATCTGCCCGACTTGCTCCACGCCACCTTTCTGGCTGCCATCCTGCTATGTCTGTTTTGGGGGCAGACGGCGCTGGCCATGCTGCTGTTGTTTCCGGCGTACCTGACGCGCGAATCTACGATTCTGGTGGCCGTCTGCCTGATCTTCGCCGGTTGGCGGCGCATCCCTTTGCGCTCCGCTGCCGTAGGCTTTCTGGCGATTCTCTGCGGCGGATTGGTTAGCCGCCACTATGGTCAGTCCGGAGCGGCCAGCGTCCACGGTTTGGGTGGCGGGGTATATATCCTTGGCAAGCTCATCTGGAGTCTTTTCAAGAACCTTCTCGGATTGCCTCTGTGGAGCAATACTCTGCCGGAATGCAATCCCATCTGGGTGAAAGCTTTGCCGTCAGGGCTGCCCCTGGGAGCGATCCGGCAGATTGGATTGTGCCAACCCTCGTCGTGGGGACCGAGCCGCCTGTTCATGGCGTGGTTTGGTGTCTTCGGCATAGGTCCGGCATTCGTTTGGGCGCTCCGGCGGAAAATCTTTTCGCGCTCCGCTCTCGCTGGTCAGCTTTGGCTCCGCCCCGCGAATGTCTCGGCCGGCCCTGGCCCGCATAGAGCAGAGTTCTCTTCCGGCCAGATCGTCGTCTTCCGTTTCTGTATTGTTTACGGAGTCATCAGCATCCTCATGGCCCCCTTGCTCGGCGCCAGCGCCGACCGCCTGGTGGAGTATGGCTGGCCCTTTTACTTTGTCGCTCTGCCCTGGTTCATCGCCGTGTCGTACGATCTCCGCGGCTTGCGCACCCTGGTGTTCCTGCTGCTTCACCTCTTCACCTGCTGGCTGGCATGGTATGGATTCAAGCAGTGGGTCCCGAGCTTTTCGGTGCCGGCCATCGCTGTCGTGGGTCTAAACGCCCTGGCGTATGCCATGCTCCGGAGCTTTTCCCCGGCTTCCTGACGGTCATTTGTCTTGGCAGGGTTACCCTGTTATCCACAGTGTGGATAATCTGTGGATTCAGGGCGAAAAATATCCGCCATTGTGATACGTTGCGCCCCGTTGACTTTTTACGTGCCTGTCATGGTGTCTAATAGAGAAAAGAGCAGGTATTTCGTAACTTTGGTGGTGATATAAATTTATCGCGTGTCGTAAAAATGCCACAATTATAGTGGCAAATACGAGAATCGCGTGGAGTGGCGCTATTCTCGTACATCCCACGAAAGTCCGCTGTAGTAGCCATAAGGTAAGGTTGCTGTTTTGGGTGGCCAGCGCGTTTGTCGCAAATAGATACAGTGTTTCTTAACGAAACATCTGCGGCCAGAAAACTACTTCTGGTTTAAGCCATCAGCCAGTCGCTTTAAAGCATTTTCGCAATTACGGTGGCCTGGTAAGAGTAGCGAGGTGTGGTTTTCTTTGAGAGAAAACCAGGTAAAGACCGGTAGCTTAGCTCGCTGCGGCGAGGCAGCTCGCTGCGGCGAGGCCGGTCTACACCGATTGCGAAACTGCTCTAGTCTATTTCTGAAAATGCTTTAGGAAAGGCTCAATGCGCGGACCGGGGAGTGGGCCCGAGAGTGGGTCCGGATAAAGGCGACGACGGTAGCGAGTGGCGTACCGGGGCCGAACACCTCGGCCACTCCGCGCCGTTTCAGCACCGCGATGTCAGGGGCGGGAATCGTGCCGCCGAGGACGATGAGAATATCCTCTGCGCCCTGATCCTTGAGCAGGGCCAGCATCCGGGGCACGATCGTATTGTGGGCGCCCGAGAGCATGCTCAGCCCAATGCATGCTACGTCTTCCGCAAGGGCGGCATTCACGATCATCTCAGGGCTCTGCCGCAGTCCGGTGTAGATCACGTCCATGCCTGCATCGCGCAGGGCGCGGGCAACTACTTTGGCGCCGCGATCATGACCGTCGAGGCCTGGTTTGGCGATCAGAACTCGTATAGGGCGGAGATCTGCATCTTCGGGCATAGGCTTCCGTGCGGCTCTACTTGTCGCGTGCCACAACGAAGTCTGGCATCCAAAGCAAGGCGCGTTTGGAGTCAGACTCGGCTAGACCGGCGATGGCTGCGCGGGCAACCTCGGCATACTGATATGCCGCATGCAGCGCGTATTGCACGGACCCGTGCCGTTCCAGGATGTCGAGGACTTCCTGGTGGCTGGTGCGCGCGAAGCTCAAGTCTTCGAGCACTTTGCGAATCGCATCCTGCTCGTGCGGTGTCCCATGTTCGAATGCATGCACCACCGCCAGGGTAGCTTTGCCCTCGCGCAGATCGCTGGCAACCGGCTTGCCCAGCACCCGCTCGGTGGCTGTCAGGTCGAGCACATCGTCCACGATCTGGAAGGCTATGCCCAGGTTCCTGCCATATTCACCCAACTGTTCTTCGAGTTCTTCCGAGGCTCCCGCCAGAACGGCGCCCAGGCGCATCGAGACATGGAAAAGACAGGCTGTCTTGCGGTAGATCAAATCGAAGTACTCGGCTTCACCCACCATCCTGCCGAGCTTTTCCATCTGCAGGAACTCGCCCTCAACCATCTGCTGGGTAAGGCCAATCAGCAGGTCGAGCACCTTGAAATTCCGTTCTTCGAGGGCGAGGTGAAAGGCCTGCATATAAAGCCAGTCGCCCGCCAGTACGCACTTGGAGTTACCCCACGTGGTGTTGGCCGAAGGCCTGCCGCGGCGCGTGTCCGCTCCGTCAATAATGTCGTCGTGCACCAGGGTTGCGGAGTGCACCATTTCGACCACCGCTCCGAGACGCACCATGCCCGTGCCGTGGTAATCAAGAGCCTTGGCAGCCAGCAACAAAAGGGAAGGGCGAATACGCTTGCCCCCGCCTTCACGAAGATGGTCGGCGATGTCGGTGATGGCTCCTACACTGGAGACGGCGTCGCGCACCAGTTCTGTTTCGATGGCGATCAAGTCATCTCGTAACAGTTCGAAGACTTCTTTCGCCGTCGCTATCGCTTGTGTGCTCACTCACGCTCCAGATGCTGGTTCCCGACTTGTAACGCCCGGCTCTCATTTGACCGGTAATGCCCGGCTCTCACTTGACCGGGAATGCCCGGTTCTAATTCGACCGGGAATGCCCGATTCTAATTCGACCGGGAATGCCCGATTCTAATTCGACCGGTAATTGGTGAATTGCATGTCGATGCCGAAATCGTGCCCCTTCAACAGTGCAATCGTCTCCTGTAGGGTATCGCGATCTTTGCCCGTAATGCGCACTGTATCTCCTTGAATCGACGCCTGTACCTTTTTCTTGGAGTCTTTGATGAGCCGGACGATTTCTTTGGCCTTTTCACTGGGGATACCCTGCTGCAGGGTGATCTTCTGGCGGACGCTGGAACCCGAAGCCGGTTCGATCTTGCCGTATTCAAGAGATTTGAGCGACACGCCCCGTTTGACGAATTTTTGCTGCAGGATTTCGGTGACTGCTTTGAGTTTGTACTGGTCTGACGAGGCCAACTCGATGGTCTCATCTCCCTCAAGAATCTTGATTTCCGAGTGAGAGTCCTTCAGGTCGAAGCGCGTCCGTACTTCCTTGATGGCCTGATCCATCGCGTTTCGTACTTCCTGGACGTCGACTTTACTTACTATATCGAACGAGTTATCTGCCGCCATGTTGCCGTCCTTCCTCGATTATGAGCGCAAACGCTGTCGTCTAACTGTGTTTTAAAGCGTTTTCGCAATGACTGCGGCCTGGTAAGAGCGGCGAGGTGTGGTTTTCTTTGAGAGAAAACCACGTAAAGACCCGTAGCTTTGCTCGCTGCGGCGAGGCCGGTCTACACCAATTGCGAAACCGCTAAGCACATGCCTCCGGCGAAACACCAAAAAAACGAAAGAAGCTGTTGGCAGTGCCCAAAGCCGCTTCCTCCGCTGAGATTCCTTTGAGTTCCGCCACCTTCTCCGCGACTCGGCCTACCCAACCCGGTTCGTTGCGTTTGCCACGGTGGGGCAGGGGAGCAAGAAACGGGGCATCGGTCTCGATTAACATGCGGTCGAGCGGGATGCGCGCTGCCACCTGACGTATGCCCTCTGCTTTGGGAAAGGTGATATTCCCGGCGAAGGAGATGAGAAACCCTTGATTCATGGCGCGCACGGCGTGATCCCATTCTCCGGTAAAGCAGTGCAGAATGCCGCCCAGTGCAGTGCCAGTCCAATGGGTTTCGATCATGGTCAACGTATCGTCCCAGGCATTGGTGCTGCCGTCGGAAGGCCGGCAGTGAATGATGATCGGGCGCTTATGGGCGGCTGCGATCTCCATCTGCTGCGCGAAGGCTGTTTTCTGCTGTTCACGGGGCGAATGGTCATAATAATAATCCAGGCCGATCTCACCCACGGCGAGGACGTCTGGACTGGTCAGCAAACCGTCCAGCTTCTCGAGGGCAGCCGGATCGGCGAGTTGGGCCTCGTGGGGGTGGATTCCCGCAGTCGCGAGAATGCGCGGGATTCCCTGTTTGCCGGCGTAGCTGCGGCTGAGTTCCAGTGCTTGCTGCATCGTGCCTGGCCCTTCGCCGATGCCGATCGACAGAATAGTGCGCACGCCCTCTTGCCAGGCGCGCGCCAGCAATTCGTCCCGATCGGCGTCATACCGCGGGCTGTCGAGATGCGCATGTGAGTCAACCAGCGCCATATGCCCTAAAGCCTTCCCTTATTTAAGCCGTGCTCCAACCTCAATATCCTCAAGGAAACCCGCCAGAACCGGTTTACCCTTTTCGCCGACTGAAGCAGCGACAATCATTCCATTCGACTCCAGACCGCGCAGCTTTCTAGGTTGCAGATTGGCCACAATCACCACCTTGCGCCCCACTAGCTTTTCCGGCTCGTAGGCTTCGGCAATGCCTGCGACGATTTGCCGCACTTCATCTCCCAGGCTTACTTCGAGCCGCAGCAGCCGGTCAGCGCCCTTCACTCGCTCTGCCGTAACCACCTGGGCGACCCGTAGTTCCACCTTGGCAAAGTCGTCAATGGTAATCAAAGGCTTGGCCTGCGAGGCTTCGGCTGCCGCCGCGGGGACCGCGGCGGCTTCAAGCGACGGGCCCGCGACAGCCCCGAGCGACGCCGCCGGGGTCAACGCTGCGGGCGCTTTTGCCGCCACTTCTGTAGCAGCCTGTGCAGCGAGATTCGCCGCCTGCTTTTCTGCGATGGGCGTAGGCGCCGTCGTCAACTCTGCCGGCACGTTGGGAGCGACGGCGGCTTCAGACGTAGGTGCCGTTGCCGCGCTCTTGCCGCTGTTGCTGTTCTCCAGTTCGTTCATGCGATCGACCGTGTCCTTTTCTGCCCGGGGAAAGATGGGGCCTGAGGGTCCGAGTTTGGTTCCTGGCACGAGTTGCCCCCAGGCCACATGCTTAAGATCCGCCTGCCCAATCTCCCCCAAGCCCAGTTGGGACCAGATGCGCGTGGTGGCGTCAGGCAGAACCGGATACACGAGAGCGGTAAGGACGCGGAGCGCTTGCGCGCAGGTATAGAGAATGCCCGCCAGGGCTTTGCGGGCGTCTGCCTCCTGGGATACGCCCAGTTTCCAGGGAGTTTTTTCCGTGATGTAACCGTCGACCACGGCGACTAACGCCCAGAGCGCCTCAAGCGATCGTGAAAAGTCGAGAGCTTCGAAATGCTGCGCGAAATCCTTCGCTGCCGTTTCGGTGGCGGCGACGATACGCGGGTCGGCCTCTCCGGCGGGGACCACGCCTTCGAAATACTTATGGATCATCGCCAGAGTGCGGCTGGTCAGATTGCCGTACCCATTCGCCAGATCGGCGTTATAGCGCTGCACCAGGGCATCGAAGGAGAAGCTGCCGTCCTGTCCGAAAACCACTTCGCGCAGCAGGAAGTAGCGCAATGCGTCGGCGCCCAGGATCTCGACAATCGTCTCCGCCCGAACAATGTTTCCCCGTGACTTCGACATCTTGCTTTGCTCAAAGAGCAGCCAGCCATGGGCCGCGATGCTCTTAGGAAGAGGCAAGTCCGCGGCCATGAGAAACGCAGGCCAGTAGACGCAGTGGAAGCGGATGATCTCCTTGCCCACCAGTTGCAGGTCCGCCGGCCAAAACCGGGCGAACCGCTCCTTGTCCTCCGGCAGTTCACTGCCGTAGCCGAGGGCTGTGATGTAGTTGGCCAGCGCATCCATCCACACATAGATCACGTGCTTTTCATCGCCGGGGACCGGGATACCCCAGTCGAAGCTGGTCCGGCTGATCGACAGGTCTTTCAGTCCGCCACGCACAAACGAGATGACCTCGTTGCGTCTCGCTTCCGGGCGAATAAATTCCGGATGTGTTTCGTAAAGCTCCAGCAGCTTGCGCTCAAAGGCTGAGAGCTTGAAGAAGTAGTTTTCCTCGCTGACTGTTTCCGTAATGCGTCCACAGTCGGGGCAGGGAGAACCGGGAGGGGCATCGACATACAACTCGTCAGACACGCAGTATTGGCCGGTATAGCTGCCCTTGTAGATGAAGCCGCGTTCCTGCAGCACCTGAAAGAGCTTTTGCACACCCTGGCGGTGGCGCTGTTCCGTGGTGCGAATGTAGTCGTCGTAGCTGAGATCCATGCGATCCCAAAGGCTGCGGAACTGGGCGGAAACGGCGGTGGCAAACTCGTGCGGCGTTTGGTTCGCGAGCCGGGCGGAGCGTTCGATCTTTTGCCCGTGTTCGTCCGTCCCGGTCAGAAACCGTGTGTCAAAGCCCTGGACTCGCTTGCGCCGGGCGATCGCGTCGGCCACGATCGTGGTGTATGCGTGACCGATATGCGGCCGGGCATTCACGTAGTAGATAGGGGTGGTGATGTAAAAGCTTGAGGTCTTGGGCATGAGCAGGGTAGTGGTGCGTTCAATGCATGCAGACGCTACACTCGGTTCAATCTTAACAGGCCATCTTGATGGGTGATGCCGCGCTCGAATTTGTCTTACCCCGGCCCGCGGCCGTCCGTCTGCTAGAATCGGCAAGAAAATCAAGGGTTTTGCGCGATCTCCTCGGGTCTCTCGATTTGGCTTGATGCAAGCGCCTGGCTACATGCGGCTTAGCTCATCAAGAGCCGCGCGCACTGCGTTGTATGCGGTGTGTGCGGGAAATCCAAGGGGCTACTGAGCGCGCGGCCAGCCGGTGAATCTACGTGTATCGCAAACAGCAAAAACTTCTTCGCGAGCGCCTTCGCTCCATTCTCAGCACGAAGTATCAGATAGAACTGCCACAGATCGCTATTGAGCAGCCGCCCGATCTCGCTCTCGGTGAGTATGCGTTGCCGGTTGCCTTTGAACTGGCCCGGCGCCTGAAAAAAGCACCGAAGATGATTGCCGCCGAACTGGTCACCGAGTTGATGCCGCTCGAAGGCTTTGCGTCCTTTTCCGTGGCCGGAGCCGGCTACATCAATGGCAAGCTCGACCGCCAGGCGGCCGCTCTGCTGATTGCTAAAGACGACGCCACTGCGGAGCATTCCCATGTGCATTCCCTGGTCGAACACACCAGCATCAATCCCAACAAGGCTGCGCATATCGGTCACTTGCGTAACGCGATTCTTGGCGATACGTTCGTCCGTCTGCTTCGTGCCGCGGGGCAAAAAGTCGATGTACAGAACTACATCGATAACACCGGCGTGCAGGTCGCGGATGTGGTCGTTGGGCTGACCCACTTTGACGGTCTCGACCTCACCGGGGTGAAGCAGTTGCTGGCTGATCTCGAGGCTCGTGGTGAGCGGATCGATGATTATTGCTGGGATCTTTATGCGCGTGTTTCGCAGTGGTACGACGTTCCCGAGCCGGAGAAACAGACGCGTAGGAACATTCGCCTGGAAATCCTGCACGCGATTGAGGCTGGCGGAAATGAGACGGCACAGATAGCCGATCTGCTTTCGACGGCTGTGTTGCGCCGCCACCTCGAAACGATGCTTCGCCTGGACATCGAGTATGACTTTCTGCCGCGCGAGAGCGAGATTCTTCATCTCAAGTTTTGGGACCTGGCTTTTGAGCAGTTGAAGGCCAAGGGTGTGCTGTACCTGGAAACCGAGGGGAAAAACAAGGGCTGTTGGGTGATGCGGCGCGCGTCGACCGCGACGGAGATCGCGACCGGGGCCGCAAGCGAAGCCACAACCGAGGCCGCGACCGAAGGGCCGGACGAAGATGCCAAGGTGATTGTCCGTTCCAACGGAACCGTGACCTACGTGGGCAAAGACATCGCCTACCATCTGTGGAAGTTTGGCTTGCTCGGCCGTGACTTTGGCTATGCGTCATTCTGCAACTACACAGACCACACCTGCTGGATATCGACAGAGCATGGTGAAGCAAAGCATCCTGACTTTGGGGGCGCGCAGTCGATTTATAACGTAATCGATAGCCGGCAGGCCGATCCTCAGGCGAACGTGATTGAGGCTCTCCGCGGGCTGGGTTATGCCGACGCTGCTTCCCACTACGTGCACTTCTCGTATGAGATGGTTGCCCTCACGCCGCGCTGTGCCATGGAACTGGGTTACAAGATTTCCGAGGAAGATCAGGGCCGTTCCTATATCGAAGTTTCCGGCCGCAAGGGCTTTGGTGTGAAAGCCGACGCACTGCTCGACCGGCTCTCGGCTGCCGCGAAAGAAGAAGTGGACAGCCGCCACCCGGAACTCAGCGACCTGGAGCGGCAGAGCATCGCGGACCAGATTGCCGTGGGTGCTCTGCGGTACTTCATGCTGAAGTTCACGCGCAACACAGTGATCGCGTTCGATTTCAAAGAGGCGCTCAGCTTTGAAGGGGAGACGGGCCCTTATGTGCAGTACGCCGTGGTGCGCGCCCGTAACATTTTCCGCAAGGCGGGGACAACGCCGGAAGCGGCCCTCGCGGAGGTGAATGCAGCCGGTTATCTGGAAGGGCCGGAAGCCGCCATTCTATGGGAGCTCTGGGTCATGTCTTCGAGGCTTAGCCTGTTGCTGGAGCAGTGCATTGCTGCGGCGGAACCGGCGTATTTGGCAAGGCACGCATTTCAGTTAGCTCAGCTCTTTAACAACTTCTATCACCGCCACCACATACTCAACGAGGAAGATGCGGCGCGCAAACAATTTCTTTTAGCCACCGCTGCGGTGGCTGAACGGGCGCTGGTGCGCTCACTCTCCTGGCTGGGAATCAACGTTCCGGAAGTGATGTGATTGGCTGGGGACAATCCGGCAGCGCAACAAACCTGCGGGTGCCCCATCCCCCCGGATTTCCCGTCGAGTTTCGTGAGCCAGATGTACTTCATGCGGCTTTCCTTTGAAGAAAGCCGCACACGCTGATGTGTCCAATTTAGCGTGCGGGAAATCCGGGGTCCTTGACGGTGCTTTTCCGGCAAGGGCGGGGGGTAGCCACAAATCTCGACGCACACGGTCGTGGTATCCCACCCTTCGCAAAAAAAAGCGAAGGATGGGGCACCCGCAGGTGTTGCCCTACCCGCCAAGTGATATCGAGCCGCGTTTCTCTACCGTTCTCAACCGTGGGAGAAATGCAGGCTGGATCAGAGCAAGACTTTTCTCCCGAATAAGGAAGAAAGAAGGCCACTTAACGGTTTGCTTTACACCACTCAAGCCAAAACCGGGCTTGAATGGGCCACCCCGGCGCGTTGAGGAAACTTACTTAGAGTCGCGGCACTGTGAGTCGGCTCGTCAGGCTCCCAGAAATCCCGGTTCATTGCGGAGAATTTCCCCTATCCGGCGCGACCAGCATGCGCCAGACAGGGTCCATGCTGCAGAAGCCCGGGGCTTCCGCCCGAAAAAGAAACAGATGCTGTTACCTAATCGGCGTAGCTTCGCACCCACTCGGTGATCGTCCTTACCGCGACGCCCGATGGGCCTTTGGCAATCCAGGGCTTCTGCTCCTCCACCCATGCCAGGCCGGCGATATCCAGGTGGATCCAGGGTGTATCGTCCACGAACTCCTTCAGGAACATGGCGGCCGTGATGGCTCCGCCCCAGCGGCTGCCGCCGGTGTTTTGAATATCCGCGATATTCGACTTGATCATGTCGCGATATTCGTCTTCCACGGGCAGGCGCCAGAAGCGCTCTCCTGAAATCTGCAGCGCGTCGGTAAAGTGGCGATAGGTCTCGTCATCGTTCGAGAAGGCGCCGGCGTTGAACGTACCCAGGGCTACGACACAGGCGCCCGTAAGGGTCGCGGCATCGATTAACCGGGTGGCCCCAAGCTGACGGGCATAGGCGAGGCCGTCGGCCAATACCAACCGGCCTTCCGCATCGGTGTTAATGATTTCTATGCTTTTGCCCGACATCGCAATCTCAACGTCGCCCGGCTTCATCGCTTTGCCTGATGGCATATTTTCCGCAGAACACACGACGCCGATCACTTTGACTGCGGGCTTCAGTTGCGCAATGGCCTGCATGGCTCCGATCATGGTGGCTCCGCCGGCCATGTCGTATTTCATCTTCTCCATGCCGTCCGCACCCTTGATGGAGATGCCGCCGGTGTCGAAGGTAATACCTTTCCCAACCAGGCCGAGAACTTCGCTGCTGCGCGCGTTTGCCGGCTCGTAGGTCATCACAATCAGCGCCGGGGGTTCTTCCGAGCCCTTGGCAACCGCCCAGAAGGCGCCCATCTTCAGTTCCTTCAGCTTCTCGGTGCTGTATACCTCACACTTGAGCCCGTAACGGCCACACATTTCCGCTGCCTTTTGGCCGAGCACCGTCGGCGTCATCACATTGCCCGGCTCGTTCACAAGGGATCGGGTAAAGTTCAATGCCTCCCCGAGAATCACTCCCTCGCGCAACCCGCCCTCAATCGCACCCCCGTTCCCCCCATCCTCCCCGTTACTGATCACGTTGAGTGTTTCGATGCTTTGGTCCTTGCGGTCGGAACGGTAAGTATCGGGATCGAAATCGCCGATGTAGGCGCCTTCCACTAAAGCGCGGGTAGCCGCCACTGGATCAAGCCCTTCCGGGAGGACGATCGATACTTCGCGCAGCTTGCGCGGCTTGGCAAACCGGACAGCTACCCCAGCCGCCTTGCGTACTTCCGTCGTGGTGAGCTTACCCAAACCCACCAACAGGATGCGCTCGGCTTTCACTCCGTCCGGCGCATGCAGCAGTAGGGTCTCACCGCTACCGGCGGCAAACTCACCGCTTTCGAGGACCATCTTCGTGGTCTTGGAGGCGGCGCTTCCGGCCAACGCCTTCAAAGCCGGCTCGGCCGGTTTCCTCTTCTTGTCTGAGGTATCGATAACAAAAATCACCAGCAGCTTGCTGGCGACCTGGTCAATCTTGCTGGAAACGAGCTTTGTCTGCATGGCTAGCGACACTTCCTTGTCCCGATTGAGTCTATGACGATCGATGGCCTATTGGTTGCGGAGCCAGGTAGTTGCCCTGGCAAGAAAGGCTATTTCTGGGCGCGCACAATTGCGGCCCGGGCCTCGCGTTCGTCTTCACGGCGCCGTTCCGTTTCCCGTTTATCCCAATCCTGTTTGCCCTTGGCCACGGCCAGTTCGCACTTCACGCGGCCGCGGCGAAAATAAAGCCGCGTGGGTATGAGCGTTAAACCTTTTAGTTGCGTCTTCCCCATGAGCTTTTGCAATTCCAGACGATGCAGCAGCAGCTTGCGGGTGCGCAGCGAGTCATGGTTATAGGTGCTTCCGTGGGAGTAGGGACCGATGTGCGCATTCAGCAGATACGCTTCACCGTCTTTGATGATGCCGTACGCATCCTTGAGATTGGCCTTGCCTTCGCGAATGGACTTTACTTCGGTTCCTCGCAGCGCGATGCCGGCTTCGAATTTGTCGAGCAGAAAGTAATTGTGTCCTGCGGAACGGTTTACGGCAGCATCCCGATCACCCGCGGCGATAGGTTCCCGGGGCTTGTTTTTTTGCGGGGATGGGGCCGTCGTTTGACTGGATTGCCGGGGCATACATTTGGTTACGAATCTTCATGCTAGCACGTGACTTGGCAGCAAAAGGCGGCCTTACCCGGATGGTATACTCGACCCATATTAGCAACCCGAAAAGCTCCTTATCCGGGGAGAGCATCGCGCTGATTCAGGACTGTTTATGTTGAACAAACAGGCGCGTGCGGTCACTCTGTGGGCACGTCAATTCGTTCCTGAAACTTGCCGTTGGATTATTTGGAGTGCGATGAATCGCCGTCAAAAAAACTGGGCCCCCTCTCTTGCGCTTACCCTGCTCCTCTCGCTCAGCGCCAATTGTCTGGCTGCTTCAGGCCCCAGCGCAAAAACGTTGTACACACACGGGCAGGCCGCCGAAGCCAAAGATGACCCCATCACGGCCTACGAGAACTATTACCAGGCTTTTCAAAAAGAACCCAAGAACCTGCGTTACAAAACGGCGTATTCGCGCCTGCGCTTTCTCGCTGCCTCTGCCCATATCAGCAAGGGTGAAAAGCTAAGCGACCAGGGCGACGTGAGCGGTGCTCTGACCGAGTATCTGCGGGCTCTTGAAATTGACCCGAGCAACGAACTGGCCCACCAGGATATCCAGCACGCGCGAGAAAAGCTGGCCAACCAAGCCCCTACAGCCGGCCACGAGACTTCGATACCCGAAAGCAGGTCGGAGGAACTGACCGAGGTAGGCGCCCCGGTCAGGCTGAAGCCAATCTCCAATGACCCGCTCACCCTGCACATGTCGGAAGATAGCAAGATCGTCTACTCCACCGTAGGCAAGGCTGCGGGCATCAATGTGCTGTTCGATCCCGAATACACCTCCAAGCGCATCCAGGTCGACATTGCCAACGTATCGCTGCTGGACGCCTTGCGCATCGTTGGCGTCAGTTCCGGCACGTTTTGGCATCCTGTTACCGCCAACACCATCTTCGTGGCGATGAATACTCGCGCCAAGCGGCAGGAGCTGGAAGAAGAGGCGGTACAAACGTTCTATCTCGCGAACACGGCGCAGCAGAACGACTTGAACGACATTCAGACGGCGTTGCGCAACCTGCTGGTAAACGCCAAGTTGTACGGAGTACCCAGCCAGAGCGCGATCGTCATGAGGGCAACGCCGGACGAACTGCTATTGGCGCAGAAGCTTATCAACGATCTCGACAAGTCGCGGCCTGAGGTCGTGGTCGACGTCGCGTTGCTCGAAGTCAATCGCGACAAGACGCGCACCATCGGCATACAACTACCGGGCACCGTTAGCGTGCAATTGCAGCCGCCGAATGCCACCAATACGAACACGACGAATACCGGGAACACCACCGCCACCACGGGAACGACGACCAGCAGCACCAACAACCTGACGCTGAACAATATCGCGCATCTCAATGCCACCAACTTTGCCGTTACCATTGGTCAGGCAACTGCCAACTTTCTGCTTTCAGACTCCGATACCAAGGTTCTGCAGAATCCCAGCATCCGCGCAACCGACGGACAGAAAGCTGATATAAAGATCGGCGAGCGTATCCCGGTGGCCACTGGCTCTTACCAGACGGGCGCAGCCACCGCTGTCGTCAGCTCGCTGGTGAATACTCAGTTCACCTATCTCGACGTTGGCGTGGAAATCGAGATCACGCCGATCGTGCATTATGACCGAGACGTAACCCTCAAAATCAAGATCGTCTCCTCTCAGGAGCAGGGCAACACCAACATCGGTGGCATCATTGAGCCCATCATCAGTCAGCGTACGGCTGATCAGGTTGTGCGTCTGAAAGAAGGCGAAGTGAACATTCTGGGCGGCTTCCTGCAAAAGCAGGAACTGGTGAGCGTCGGCGGGACGCCCTTCCTGGGTGAGCTCCCGATCCTGAAATGGATTTTCGCCTCCACTCAGCACCAGGTGGTGGATGACGAAATCATCTTCATGCTCACGCCGCACGTCGTGCGTGCAACCGATATCACCCCGCTGAACCTGGAGGAAATCGATACAGGTACCGGTGCGAATGTCGAACTGCGTCATGTGTCTGCAAACGCCAACGGTCAGGTGGGCGGGGTTCCTGCCGGCTTGCAGACGCATGCCCCGGCTCCTGCCGCGGGTGCAGCATCCAACATTCCCGCGTCGGTACCGGTCATCCCCGGTTCCGTGACTCTGCAGATTGCTCCGCCAGCGGCGCCTCCGAAAATAGGCGGCACGTTTCAGGTCGCGGTCAATCTGAGCGGCGGCAAAGACGTCTTTTCGGTACCGATGCAATTGCACTATGACAACGGCAAGGTGGCCCTGGTGAACGTCGACACCGGCGATTTCCTTGGCCACGATGGACAGGCCGTTGCCCTGGTCCATCGCGACGATGGGGCAGGGAATGTGGTGATTTCGGCTTCGCGTCCGCCCGGAGTCGCTGGCGTCAACGGATCGGGAACCGTCTGCATCCTAACCTTCCAGGCCAATGTGACTGGAGATGCGAATTTGCAGGTGGTGCGCGCCTCGACGAAGAACAGCGCCCAGCAATCCATCAACATCACCGGTTCGCAAACCGCAGTACACGTGCAATAGGGTCCCGTTATGCAGTCCAATCTACGTTCATGCCGTCACGCCGAGTCGGGCCTCTCGCTTGTCGAGCTGATCGTAACGGTTGCGATCCTGGCGATCCTTGCTTCCGCTGCCGTGCCGCTGGCCCGGTTTCAGGCACAGCGGGTCAAGGAGAGGGAACTGCGTTACGACCTGTGGCAGATGCGCGACGCCATCGATCACTACAAGGACGCGGCCGACAAGCATGCGTTCCAGATCAAGCTGGATAGCCAAGGCTATCCGCCGGATCTCGACACCCTGGTTAAAGGCGTGGACGCCCAGGGCAAGAAGCTGAAATTCCTACGGCGTATCCCGGTGGATCCCATGACCGGGAAAGCCGAGTGGACGTTGCGCTCCATGCAGGACGATGCCAACAGCGATTCATGGGGAGGGCAGAATGTATTCGATGTCGCCTCCAAGTCGCAGCAGACAGGGCTTGATGGAACGAAGTACTCAGATTGGTAGGCTTGTGAGGAAAACCGGCTTCCACTTTCGTACGGAACACGCTCGCTCGCGCGGCTTTACGCTGGTCGAGTTGATGGTGGTGATGCTCATCATCGCCATCCTCGCCTCGATTGCGGTGCCGGCGTATGTGGCATCGATCCGCGCGGCCAAAGAAGCCGTGTTGAAAGAAGATTTGCACGTCATGCGCAACGCCATCGATTCCTACACCAACGACAAAAACAAGGCGCCCCAGGCATTGGATGACCTGGTCACCGGCGGATATCTGAAGTCCATCCCCAAGGATCCGATGACCCAGGCCAACAGTACCTGGGTCCCCAAGACCGACGATACGTTGCAAAGCGTCGACCAGACCGACCCCGGTATAACCGACGTCAATAGCGGCTCCGATGAGGTCGGAGGCGACGGCCAGCCCTACTCCAGTTGGTAGGCGAGAGCCTGCCAGGCCCCACGGCTCCCGCTCTGTCTGGTCTTCTGCTCGTGTAGTGCGTCACCAATGCAATCGTGTATGTTGTGGGTGCCGCGGACTCGGGTGCCCCATATCTCGCACGTACTTGTGCGAGATGTGGGTAAAAAGTCAATCTCTCCCCGAAACTCTCGACTCACTGCAAAGACTGCTCGGCTAAGGTCCATGAATTCCCCACATCTCGCAACAAGCGCGAGATATGGGGCACGGCGGATTCAAGGGTCAAGTGCAACAAAATTAGCTTCACGTTGATCCGCACATAAGCGCAATGCGTGGAGTGAGATAGGGGGCGATGCGCTGAACTGGTCTATGGAAAAGCTGGAAAGCAAAGGACGCTTCCCACTTTGCCCACAGACCCGGCTGCTGCTGCCTTCCTCTCTTGAAGACCAGAAGAATCACGTTCCCACGATTTGTTGCACTTGGAGTTTGATCCCGCCCACCCGAGTCCATGGCAGGGTAAGATTTAGGACGCTTGATTACATCCCGGGATAAACATCCATAGGTGGGACGCACTACACTAGGTTCTCTAGCTTATCTGTCTTATCGATCTAGGACTCGGCTTCGCCTTCCGCCTGCTCAAGAATCCGCTTCCACAGCTCCTTGATGCCATAGCCCGTCTTGGTGGAGCACAGCAGGATCTCGCTTAGTTCCAGCCCCTGCTTCAGGCGTGCAAGCGCTTTGGTCCGCTCATTCCCTGAGAGCTTGTCGGCTTTTGTCCCCACAACCAGAAAGCTGCGTCCCATGCTCTTCAGCGAAGCGATCAGTTGCTGGTCGCTCGCCTGCACGGGAATATTGCTATCGACAAGGCAGACGCAGAGAACGAGGTTTGGCCGTTCTTCGAGGTATGGGTTGATGAATTTAGGCCACTCCGCCGAAATGGCCTTCGATATCTTTGCGTACCCGTAACCCGGCAGATCGGCAAACATCAGCCGCGGCAACCGCGAAGAAGGTGAATCGGAGAGAGCAAAGAAGTTGATAGCCCGCGTGCGGCCAGGCGAAGACGACACTTTAGCCGCCTTCTCTCCGAGCAGGCCATTGATCAAGCTGGACTTGCCGACGTTCGACCGCCCCAGGAAGGCGAACTCCGGCGCGGTCGCGGCAGGGAACTGCTCTGGGGCCAACGCCGAGAGCAGGAACTTCGTGACGAGATGCACGGCTTACTGGGCGCGCGGCTGGTCGACGGGTGCTGGAGTCTTTACCGCAGCCAGCGCCTCCGGCGTCTCTTCGCGCAGCTCAGGGAGCGGTCCATCGAGTGCAATCTTCAACACTTCATCCATCTGATCGACAAAGTGCAGCTTCATGGCAGTCCGCAAGGCTTCCGGCAGATCGGCCAGATCCTTCTCGTTGGCTCGCGGCAGAATGGCTTCGAAGATGCCGGCGCGATGGGCCGCCAGCAGCTTTTCTTTCAGGCCGCCGATAGGCAGCACCTTGCCCCGCAGCGTAATCTCGCCGGTCATGGCAATGTCTCTGCGTACGCGCACCTTGACCAGGGCACTGGCTAGCGCAGTCGCCAGGGTGATGCCGGCGGACGGGCCGTCTTTGGGAATTGCCCCTTCCGGCACGTGTATATGAATGTCCACGTTGCGGTAGAAGTCCTTGGGGAGCCCGAGGTGTTGTGCCCGGCTGCGAATGTAGGAGAGAGCCGCCTGGGCCGACTCCTGCATGACTTCGCCCAACTGGCCGGTCAGGGTCAACTTCCCCTTGCCGTCCAGTACCTGCACTTCCGTCGAGAGAATGCTTCCACCCACTTCGGTCCATGCGAGGCCGGTGACCAAACCAATTTCGCTGGTTTCGTGCAGTTGGGAGTCGCGGAATTTGGCCACACCCAGAAATTCACTCACGTTGCTGTCTGTTATTTCTTCCTTGTGTTTGGCCCCATTGCGCACCACCCGGCGAGCAATCTTGCGGCACACGTTGCCGATCTCGCGTTCCAGGTTCCGAACGCCGGCTTCCCGCGTATAACCGCGAATAATGTCAGCGAGCGCGCCGTCGTCAAATATGGCGTTCTTCTCGGTCAGGCCTGTATTCTCGCGCTGCTTCTTGACCAGGTACTGCTTGGCGATCTCGAGTTTCTCCGTTTCGGTGTAGCCGTGCAGCCGCAGAATCTCCATGCGGTCCTGCAGCGGCGCCGGAATGGTGTGGAGCACATTGGCCGTAGCCACGAACAAGACCTGCGACAGGTCATAGTCCACGTCAAGGTAGTGGTCCGTGAAGCTGGTGTTCTGCTCAGGATCGAGCACCTCGAGCAGCGCCGATGCGGGGTCGCCGCGCAGGTCAGACGCCATCTTGTCGACTTCATCCAGCATGAAGACCGGGTTCTTGGTCCCTGCCTTCTTCATGGATTGGATGATCTGGCCCGGCAGTGCGCCGATGTAGGTGCGGCGATGTCCGCGGATCTCCGCCTCGTCGCGCACGCCGCCGAGCGACATACGCACGAACTTACGGCCCGTGGCCTTGGCGATCGACATGCCAAGCGAAGTTTTGCCCACACCCGGAGGCCCGACAAAGCACAGGATGGACCCCTTCGGATTCTTGACCAGTTGCCGCACCGCCAGGAACTCGAGAATGCGCTCCTTGATCTTCTCCAACCCATAATGATCCGCGTTCAAAACCTTTTCCGCGTGATCGATGCTGCGGGTTTCCTTGCTTTTCTTTTTCCACGGCACCGCCAGCAGCCAATCCAGGTAGTTTCTGGAGACTGTCGATTCAGCCGACATCGGCGGCATGGCCTCAAGCTTTTTCAGCTCCTGGATAGCCTTCTCGAAGACTTCCTTCGGCATGCCCGAGCTATCGATCTTCTTGCGTAAATCGTCGAACTCACTCTTCTCACCGCGGCCGAGTTCCTTCTGGATGGCCTTGATCTTCTCGTTGAGGTAGTACTCTTTCTGGGCGCGCTCCATCTGCCGCTTCACGCGGCTTTGCACGCTGCGATCCATATTGAGTTTTTCAATTTCGATATCGAGCACATCGGCCACGCGTGACAAGCGCTCGCTCGGATCGAATATATCCAGCAGTTCCTGCTTCTCTTCAATCGAAAGCTGCAGGTTGGCGGCAATGGTGTCGGAGAGTTTCGCCGGCTCATCCATGCGCACCGCGGCAATCATGGTCTCGTAATTCAAAGACTGCTGCAGCTTGACGTACTGCTCAAAAAGGGAAGTGACGCGTTGCATCACCGTCTCAATTTGGGGGCTCATCTCGAGTTGCCGGTTAGCCACGCGCACGGTGGCGACAAAAAAGCCATCCGCGTCGTTCATCTCGACGGCCTTGGCGCGTTCCAGGCCTTCGACCAGCACCTTGATGTTGCCGTCCGGCATCTTTACGCTCTGGACGATGTTGCCGATGGTTCCGACGGAATAGATATCTTCCGGCCGCGGTTCGTCGATACCAGCGTCGTGCTGTGTAGCGAGGAAGATCTTGCGGTCTCCGGTGAGTGCTTCTTCGAGAGCCCTTACGCTTGACTCACGCCCTACGACAAACGGCGTCATCATGTAAGGAAAGATCACCATGTCCCGAATGGGCATCATGGGCAGCTTGCGAAGCTCGCCTTTATCACGGGGTTCTTTTGCTTGTGTCACGCGAGTTTCCTTTCACTTAACTCCCTTATACATAGGAAAAGGGAGTTGTGCCAATGCCCCGGAAGCCGGGGCTTCAACCGGTCAACAGAACATTAAAGATGAATCCTGTGCAAAGGGCGGTGCCCCACGATCGCTCGCGCGAGGTGGGGCACCGGTGCTGCTTTATTAGACGTTCGAGAGGGGTAGAAGATTCTATCCCGCTTTTTCGAGAAGAGTGACCGAGAGATCCCGTTTCTGCACCATCTCAGCGGTGATGTCCAGTTCCTTGATCTTTTTGTTACTGGGCAGGTGGTACATCAGGTCGAGCATCAATTCTTCGAGGATCATGCGCAGGCCGCGGGCGCCTACTTTGCGATTCAGGGCTTCGCGAGCCACTGCGCGTGAAGCGTCCTCGGCGAACACCAGGCGCACGCCTTCGTACTCAAACAGCTTTTGATACTGCTTCAGAATCGCATTGCGAGGCTTGGTAAGAATTTCCACCAGGGCTACCTCGTCGAGTTCATCCAGAATGCCCATCACGGGCAGGCGCCCGACAAACTCGGGGATCAGGCCGAATTTGATCAGATCCTGAGGCTGCGCCTGGCGAAGCAACTCGGTATCGCGCTGCGCCGGCAGTGCCGTCGCTTCCTGCGCATCCTTGTCGGAGATGGCTTTGAAACCTAAAGCCTTCTTGCCCACGCGGCGTCCCACGATGCGTTCCAGGCCTACGAATGCGCCACCGCAGATGAACAGGATGTTGGTCGTATCGACCGGAGTGAATTCCTGGTGGGGATGCTTGCGTCCGCCCTGGGGCGGAACGTTGGCCACCGTGCCTTCAAGAATCTTCAGCAGGGCCTGCTGCACGCCCTCGCCCGAAACATCGCGAGTGATGGATGGGTTTTCGTCCTTACGGCCTATCTTGTCGATCTCGTCGATATAGATGATGCCGGTTTGCGCGCGCGCCACGTCACCGTCGGCTGCCTGCAGCAGCTTCAGGATGATATTCTCCACATCTTCACCGACATAGCCTGCTTCGGTCAGCGTAGTTGCGTCCACGATGGCAAAGGGTACATCTAGCATCTTCGCCAGGGTATGCGCCAGCAATGTCTTGCCGCTCCCGGTAGGGCCTACCAGCAGAATGTTCGATTTCGAGAGCTCCACATCGTTGCCGCGCGTCCGGTTCATCTGGATGCGCTTGTAGTGGTTGTAGACGGCCACGGCCAGCTTCTTCTTGGTCTGATCCTGCCCGATCACGTACTCATCGAGAAAGCTCTTGACCTCCTGCGGTTTTGGCAAGTGCGCGGGAGCCGCGCCGGGCTGTGTCTCGCCCCGGTCGTCTTCCAGAATAGAGTTGCACACCGCAACGCATTCATCGCAAATGTATGCCCGCGGATAGTCGCTGGGTGAGGAGATCAATTTAGCAACAGCGTCCTGCGATTTATGGCAGAACGAGCAGCGGAGCGTATCGTCTGTTCCCCTCGGCGTTTTCATGCTGCAACTCCTTTGGCCTTAACGGCCCCTAGGTACGCGGCCGGTCTATGATTTCGTCAATAATGCCGTACTCTTTCGACTGGCCGGCATTCATGATGAAATCTCTCTCAACGTCCCGTTCAATACGATCCAGCGGCTGCCCGGTGTGCTTGGACATCAGCTTGTTGGTGATCTCGCGAATGCGCAGAATTTCGCGCGCATGAATATCAATATCCGTCGCCTGGCCGGAAAGACCACCCATCGATGGCTGGTGGATCAGGATGCGCGAGTTGGGCAGGGCAAACCGCTTGCCCTTGTTGCCGCTCATCAACAGAAACGCTCCCATGCTCGCCGCCTGCCCGATGCAATAGGTAACCACGTCGTTGCGAATGAACTGCATCGTGTCGTAAATCGCCAGACCCGCCGTGATCGAACCGCCCGGCGAATTGATGTAAAGCTGAATATCCTTCTCTGGGTCTTCGCCAGAGAGAAACAGCATCTGGGCGATGACCAGGTTCGCGATCTGATCGTCGATCGGCGTGCCCAGAAAAATAATGTTGTCGCGGAGCAAACGGGAGTAAATGTCGTAGGCTCGCTCGCCACGACTCGTCTGCTCGACCACCATAGGTACTAGTGCCATGCTCTCCCTTGCTTCTATTTCCCGCGGGCCGCTTACACCCGGTGTGAATACTGCCCAAGATTCAGGACGCGAGTCTCTCGTACAAAAGCGCGCCCGCCCGCTCCCTACGCAAGCGTTCCCGGATTCTAGCGAGGCTGCCGTCCTCAGTCAAACGCGTGCGCAGGGTTTCTACCGGCTCACGCAGTTGCATCGAAATTGCCAGCAGTTCGCCTTCGACATCTGCCTCTGATATCTGGATGTTTTCCACATCGGCAATGCGGTCCAGAAGGATAGAGCCCTTTACTTCAGCCGTAGCAGAGTCACGCTGCGCCGCTCGCAGGCGATCGAAATCGAGATTGCGCATGTCTTCTGTACGCATGCCCTGCGCAGCCAGGGCCCGCAGTCCGCGATCGAGACGCGCGTCGATCTGTTGCTGTACGAGCGATTCAGGCACAGGGAAAGGGAAACGATTGACCATCACATCGATCAATTGATTCGTCGTCTCGCTTTGCACTCTGCGCAGTTTCTCCGCACTCAGGTGTGCGCGCAACTGTTGCTGAAAGTCCGCCAGGCTCTCGTACTCGCCGAGTTCCTTGGCAAAGTCATCGTTCAGTTCGGGCTCGACCTTTTTCTTGATGCCCTTCACTTCAAGGTCGTAGGCCACATGCTTTCCGGCCAGTTGCTGCTCGCCGAAGTCAGCGGGATAGGTCACCTCAAACTTCAACTGTTGCCCTACGGTCGCACCACGCAAAGCCAGGTTGAAGCTATCGAGCGTGTTGGGTCCGCCTACCTGGACCATGACATCCTCTCCGGAAATAGGCGGCTGCGCGGCGGCTGCGGTTTCGCCTTCCACTTCTGCTGCCTGCACGATTCCGGTAAAGCTGATTTGGGCAAAGTCATTGTCGGCCAGCGGACGTTCTTCTATGACCGGCTCCATCGTAGAGCGAGAGTCGAGGATGCGTGCCATCTCGGCGTCGAACTCGGCATCGGTCAACTCGGCCGCGGGCTTCTCCACCTTGATGTCCTGGTAGCCATCCATCGAGAAATCCGGCAGCACTTCGAAGGCGGCCCTGAATTGCAAAGGCTTGCCTTCTTCCATTTCGATTTTGGTCACCTGGGGCTGAGAGATGGGCTTGAGCTGCTTCTCTGCGATGGCGGCGCGAAAGTGATCGGGAAGAATCGCCTCCATCACATCCTGACGAATCTGTGTGTCGAATCTGCTGCGGATCAGCGACTCGGGCACTTTGCCGGAGCGAAAGCCGGGAATGCGTGCCATCTTTTGATAGCGTTTGATGACCGAGCGGAAGTTGCGTGTGACCTCGTCCGCGGGTACCTCAATATCTACTTCTCGCGTGCAATCCGGGTTCAGTGTCGGTGCGCCGTGGGAGTGGTCATGGCCTTCGTGGTCGTGACCTTCATGGTCATGGCCCTCGATGGCATTTGGTACGGCTTCCTCTATGGCGGTCGACTCACCGGCCGATTGCGATTTTGTATCCATCTCAGTTGGGCTCAACTTTGTACGCCTTCTAGGTTTGCTCGCTCTCGGCGCCGCTGCAATGGCGAATCCGATGTATGCGTTACCGGCCTGTAAACAACCTGCTTTCATCGTATGGGGCTTTCCCGGGAGGGTCAAACCACAGCGCGATGGAGGCGAGGCCGCCATTTATTACGATACACCTTTTGCGGGTACCCCCTGCGGATCCTCCCTTGTTTACATTTGGAGGTGTTTGAAGAGGAACGGGTACTGCGGAATTCTAAAGTTCTCGCTTGCCGCGGCCTGCATCCGGCGCGGAGAGCGTTCTGTACCCGCAGCACAGACAGCGGGCAGCGGTTGCTGTTCGCATAGCTGAAGTACGCTCCGAATCCTCTGAACGAAAAGATGCAGAGAGCGTGGAATGTATTACGTAGGTAATGCGCCAGGCAGCCCCGCGCACAGGCCACCCCGCGCACGGGCAACGCCGTGAACGGAATGGGCACTCACTCCGTTGGTCTTTTCCCTTTCCTCAACGGGCGGGGTGGCCCATTCAAGCCTTGTTTTGGCTTGAGCAGGCCCCACCGTCCTGCTTTTCACGAGTTTGCTTCCCACACCGTAAGCACTCCACCCTTCCACCCGTAAGCCCTCAACCCGGTGTTACGGCTTGAACAGCTCCAGTGTTACGGCTTGAAAAGCTCCAGCCGAACCTTCCAGGTGACCGATTGACCCGGTCGCAACGTCACCATGCCCGTATCCATACCCTTCCATTGCTTGCCAAACGGATCAACGTAGTTGAACTGGTCTTCCACGGCAACAAAGGTCGTCTCCTTCGGCGAATACACCTGGATGGTCCTGATCTCCGGCGACCGCGCGGAAACCGTTAACCCATAATTCGATTCCGGGTCGATCACCTTCACGTCGGCTGCACCGCTCGTCCGTTGCAGGTGGGAGAAATTATCGTCGAGAAAATGGTCGTCGAGCGCCACGCCGTCCGACGTGTTGTAGTCATACTCGGAGCCCTTGACCGGCTTCAATTGTCCCGTGGGAAATGCGTCGCCGTAATTGTTCACTATGGCCATCACGGATGCGGGGATATGCACCCGCGCCTGCGCGCGATGACCACTCGGAATTTCGAAATAGGGATGCCAGCCGATGGATATCGGCTCCGGCTCTTTGCCTACGTTCTTCGCCGTGATGGTCGCCTCCACCGCATCCCCTGTCAGGGCGACCGTCATGTTCAGGTCGGTGTCTGAAATCCAGTGCCCGTCAAAATTTCCTGCATGGATCACGCCGCTTATCGTCTGCCCATCGGCCGTGTTCTCTGTCTTCAAGTCTTCGACCGGCGTCTTATTGATCAAACCGTGAATCGCCACGACGGGTCCGCCTGGCCGCTTGCTGGGAAAATTCGCAGGCAGCGCCAGTGTGTGCCCGCGCCATTGCGTGACCACTGACTTCCCGTCGGACGACAGTTGGCCAACGATGCGGTTGGGGTAGGGAATGAGAAACGCGCCTCCAAGGCTGAAGGACAGATTGCCCAACGCATCCGGTCCTGTACCTGTGAGCTTGCTCGCGGCTTCCTGAATCGACGGCGAGTGCAGCAACGGAATTTCTCCTTTCCCTGGAATAGCCGCTGTCACCTGAAACATGTTCATGGCGCGTCCAGGGAGCAGCGTTACAGAGAGGAACTCGGGCTTACCGCCGCCGCTCGTCGCCTTGCGCGAGAGTGTTACTACATCTTCTCCGCCAATTTTGAGCGGAGCCGGTGCCGCGGCCGGTTGGTCGGCGACAGGTGCGGGCTTTTGTCGCTGGCAACCGGCCACGAGGGCAGCTGCCGCCAGAATTGGTACGAACCATCTATTTGTGTTGTGCATCGGTGTCCTCGAAAGAGAAATCGTCATCGCACCGGCCCGTCGTTACGCCATTCCGTCATCGCGCAATTGAAGCAGCGCGAAACACCTGTGGAAAAGCAGCCATCATCTTACCCTTGGTTTGAGCTTTACGATTTGAGCCTCGCAATTTTGAGCCTTACAATCTCTCTATGGGCACTATCCCGCGGGTGAATCCGCTTCTCTCTCAACCCGCCCCGGCCAGTCCTTCGGGCCCCATTCCGGCACAACCCAGTCCCCAACCCAGTCCCCTTGTTCTCTTCAATCAGCAGATCGTTGCCTGCCAACAATGCGAGCGGCTGAGAAAGTACTGTGAGGAAGTTGCGGTCAGCAAACGGCGCGCTTACTCCGACTGGATTTATTGGGGCAGGCCGGTGCCGTCCTTTGGTGACGAGAAGGCGCGTGTCTTGATTGTCGGCCTCGCTCCGGGTGCGCACGGTTCGAACCGAACCGGCCGCCCCTTTACCGGGGATGGCTCGGGAGATTTTATGTATCCCGTTTTGCATGAGACAGGGTTCGCATCCCAACCCAATTCGGTCTCCCGCGGGGATGGCATGCAATTGCATGATTGCTGGATCAACTCAGTGGTCCGCTGTGCGCCGCCAGGCAACAAGCCAAAAAATAGCGAACTCGACCAGTGCGCGCCCTATTTAGATCAGGAGATTGCCTTGCTTACCAATCTGCGCGTTGTGGTGTGCCTGGGCCGCATCGCTTTCGATGGCTATCTGCGGCATCTGGTCAGCACTGGCAAATGCGAACGCAAGCCTCGCTTCAAATTTGCCCATGGCGCGGAATACGAAATTCCCGGAGGTCCGTACCTGATCGCAAGCTTTCACCCGTCCTTGCAAAACACCAATACCGGCAAGCTCACGCGCAGCATGCTGGTCAATGTTTTCGAGCGGGCGCGCACTCTGGCCAATACGCCGGCAGAACCCGCTATGGGTCGTCGATAGAGCAAAAGGCTAACCGGGAGAGATTGGTTGGAATGGAAAGATTGCGATTGTGGAGCGGGAGACGGGGATCGAACCCGCAACCAACGGCTTGGGAAGCCGCTACTCTACCATTGAGCTACTCCCGCTCGCTGCCACCCGATTATTCTAACTGACCCTGTATGATTTCGGGGAATGCCCCGTCTCCGCTTGCGTACCGTACTTTCCGTCCTGTTAGCAGTCGCCGCCGGGACCGCTCTACGTCTGTGGTTCATCCACGCTTTCCCGCAGATCGAGGGCGACTCGCTCCTCTACGGTGACATAGGCAAAAGCTGGCTGACGCACGGGATCTACGGACGCTCTGATCTCCACGCCGGCGCCGCGACCACCTTTTCACCTACGCTCATCCGCTTACCGGGATACCCCGGTTTTCTTGCGCTCTGCTTCGCCGTCTTTGACATGGAGAACTATCAGGCCGTTCTTTATCTCCAACTCGTGATCGATCTGCTGACCTGCGTCCTCATTGCCTTATATGTCGATAAACTCTGTGGTCGCAGACCTGCGCTGATCGCCCTCTGGCTGGCCGCACTTTGCCCGTTCACGGCGAACTACGTGGCCATGCCGCTCACCGAAACGCTGTCTATCTTTTGCGTAGCTCTCGGTCTTTACGCATTTGCTGCGGTGCTCGAGCGTCCGCGTCCGTGGCCCATGCTCGCCCTGACCTTTGCCTGTAGCTATGCAGCCTTGCTGCGGCCGGATGGCGTACTGTTGGGCGCAGTCCTTTTCCCGGGGCTGATTCTGCTTGGCGCCCGCACGCTTGGCCGCACGCGTTCGCTGCGCCTCGCCGCGTACTGTGCCGTGCTCGCCGCCCTACCATTTGCCGCCTGGACCGCACGCAACTGGCGCACCTTTCATGTGTTTCAGCCGCTGGCGCCGCGTTACGCCAACGATCCCGGCGAGTTCACGCCCTTGGGCTATCAGCGATGGACGAAAACCTGGCTCATCGATTTCGCCTCCACGTACGAGATCTATTGGAACGTGCCGGGCGACGACTTCGATAGCGGGGCGTTGCCTGCGCGAGCCTTGGATCCCGAAGACCAAACCCGAAAACTCATCGCGCAATACAACGACGGCAAGGTATTCACGCCACAGATCGATGCTGGCTTCGCCGCGCTGGCTGCGGAGCGCATCCACGCACACCCATTCCGGTACTACGTAACCCTGCCGGTCCTGCGGCTGACAGACATGTGGCTCCGGCCAAGGGTCGAGATGCTGAATATAGAACTACGATGGTGGCAGTACTACCTGCACAACGACGAGACGCAAATTTCTTATGCCTACGGAGCCCTCAACCTGGCTTATCTGCTCGCGGCGCTGATCGGCGCGTTTTACTGGCCCAGATATCGCGCAGTCATGGTAGCGTATGTTCTTCTCCGTAGCGCATTACTCACAACCCTGGAAGCCCCTGAACCTCGCTACACCCTGGAGTGCTTCCCAATCGTGATAGCCTTCGCCGCCGCAGCACTCAACAAGCTGAAATTCTCTCGGATTCAACCCGCAAACCACAGAGACAAATCTCCATCTTGAAGAATCCAGCCAAAATCCACTTCACTTCTCCCAACACAGGTCACTTCTCGATAACCTTTCCCGTCCCTTCAGTGACCGTGACGATCACGTCCACTCCAGGAACAACAAACGTCTCCCTGCGCCCGCTGGGCCAATCGATCTCCACCCGATCCACTTTCTCAGCTTTGCCCAGGCCAAAGTGGAGCCGCAGATCGCTGCTCGAGATATAACTCGACCCACTGCGAACTTCCTGAACGAACTCTCTGCCGCCTGCGGTGACCTTTACGCTGGCGCCAATGCCGTCGCGGTTAGATTGCGTGCCCACGGTACCGATTCCCAGCCAGTGGTTCGTATTCGCCGCCTGATTTACCAGCAGCATAGGCTTCGCTCCGGAATTATTAATCACCGCGGAAACGCGCCCATCGTTCCAGAAATCAGCAATTGCGAGTCCCCGGCTCGACGCAGCTTCTGTGCACCCGGGCCCTGAACTGGCGCTCACGTCCTTGAATTTCCCATTCCCCTGGTTCCAATACACCAGCCGCGGCTCCCGGTAACTCGCCCCCAGGTGCGCCGTATCGACTTCGGGATAGACGTGGCCATTGGCCACCAGCAGATCGGGCCAGCCGTCGTTATCCATATCGAAGAACATCACTCCCCAGCCCAAATATTGTGTGTTCAAACCCAGCCCGGCATCGAACACTTTTGAGGTAAAGGTGCCGTCCTTGTTGTTCTGGTAGAGGGACGAAGTGTCGTCGGAGAAGTTGGTCTTGAAAATATCCGGCCATCCGTCCCCGTTTAAGTCACCCACGGTGGCGCCCATCCCAGCTTGCTCGCGGCCATCTTCATCGAAGGCGACTTCCGCATTCACCGCCACGTCGGTAAAAGTGCCATCTTGATTGTTGCGATAGAGAATGCTGGGCGTGCTGTCGCAGGCGACGTAGATGTCGGGCCAACCGTCGCGGTTGTAATCGAGTGTGGAAACGCCCAGGCAGTAGTGTCCATTCGTTTTCTCGATCCCGCTGGCCTTGCTTACGTTGGCAAAACGCCCACCACCCAGGTTTCGATAAAGCACATTCGGGGTAGATTCAAGGCCTCGCGGACCGCACATCACGGGAACGCCCTTCCAGATGCACAGCTGGCCTTCCCCTGGACGCGGCGCCGTCTTCACGTCGAAGTGCACATAGTTCGCCACTACCAGATCGAGCTTGCCGTCGCGGTCGTAATCGACAAACGCACAGCCGGAGCCCCACTCACCACCGCTTCCTGCCACGCCTGCCGTGGCAGTCACGTCTTTGAATGTCCCATTATGCTCGTTGTGGTAAAGGCGATTGCGGCCGTAATAGGTCACGTACAAATCATCGAAGCCGTCGTTGTCATAGTCGCCGACGCACGCGCCTTGTCCCCAGCCGTTCGCGGTCAAGCCGGCGCGCTGGGTCACATCGGTGAACGTGCCGTCGTGGTTATTGTGGTAGAGGTGGCCTGAAGGGTGTGCTCCTTTGTCCTGTGGGGAAAGAGCTGCGCGCGAATCTCCGTTCACCAGATAGATGTCGGGCCAGCCGTCGTGATCGTAGTCAATCACCGCTGCTCCGCTGCCCGTTGTCTCGATAATGTATTTCTTGTTATCGGCTTCCCCATTTACGTTTTGCATTTGTATCCCGGCCTGTGGCGCAATATCGACAAACCATGCGGGTAGCGGATGCTGGGTATTTGCGGGATAGGGCGGATGAGCCTGTGCGTGGACCGTGGCCGCGATGATAAAGAGAAGCGGCAGGTGCGGCAATCGATCGAGAAAAGCCATTTTGCAGATGCTATAGCGGTTTCCCAATGGATGTACACCGAAGTCGCCCTTTACGCGGTTTCTCGCAAAAGAAGCCACACCTTGTCAGCGCCGGTTGTGCAAAGCGATGCGCCCGCGGGCAAAAGCGTATTCTTTGATTTGGGTTATGCGATTTCTCCGTCAAATTGTCTTCGCCGTACTCGCGTGTTCCTTGTGCCTGGGGCAAGCAGCTTCTACTCCACCGGCAGCCGGACCTGTGGCGGCAAATAACGACACGCAGCAGAAGGCGACAGGGAACGACTCGCCACGCGAGCAGGGCGTCGCCCTCTATCGCAGCGGCAAACTGATCGATGCGGAAAAAGCTTTTGCAACCGCCATGGCGCAGGATCCAAACGATCTTGAATCCATCCAGATGCGCGGACTAACGCTCTACCGGCTGGGTCAGCCGGCAGCGGCGATTCCGTATCTTGAACGTGTGCGGCAGTGGATGCCCAATGCGAATGCGGACGCGAACCATGTGCTCGGGCTCGCCTACATGAACGCCCGGCGCTACGACGATGCCCGCGGCGCATTCGCGGCGCAGTACGGAGTAGGCCCCGACTCGGCAGCCGCGTACCTGCTCACCGGCGACATGCTGCTCGCCGCAGATCTGCCCGAACTCGCCGCACAGGATGCACAAAAAGCCCTCTCCATCACCCCTGGCGTACCCCTCGCGCATTTCATGCTGGGCCAGGTTTACCTTTACAAGTCAGACGTAGCTCACGCTCTGGAGCAGTTCGAACAGGAACGCGCCGTCAATCCCGCTTATCCCGCGGTCTATGACCGCCTGGGCGACGTGTACACCAGGATGGGCCAGTACCAGGAAGCACAGGAAGCGCTTACACGCGCCATCTCACTCGATGTTTCGACGACCGGCCCGTTCATTCAAATGGGCAAGGTCTTCCTGCGCCGTAAAGACCCGCAAAGCGCAGCCCTGTATTTGCAGCACGCGCTCAAGATGGACCCGCAGAACTATATCACCCACACCCTGCTGGGCCAGGCCTATCGCGCTCTGGGCAAAGAAGAGGATGCGAAGCGGGAACTCGATGCCGCTTCTCAGATCCATGCCTCAAGCCAACTCAAATTACAGCCTGTTCAATGAACTCGAACCGAAACCAGTTTGCTCTGCAGAGGAACGCCACCTTCCACCGTGACAGCGAGCAAAGCTTCAAAGGGCCGCACTTCGCCATTCGGCGAAGTGACCGTCTTCAATAGTTCCGCAAGTGTGTCTTTACGCGAGGCGTACTCGACAACTGCCTCAGTTCCGAGCGTGGTGAGCCCACTGAACATGAGCGTCCGTTTGCCCGATTGAACCCCCGGCATCAGCGCGATGACCGCGTAGTCCATGGTGAGCGGGTGTTCCGGGCGCGAATAAAGTGCGGGCTCCCCGGCACGGGGATGGTTATTGGTGAATCCTGCCGATGAGGGCGTCGACACCATGGTGAAATCTGTGGGCGAAGGTACGGCGTTTAATGAGGGATTTTCTGCCGGCGACCCAATAAAAATCAGATTTCTCTGCTTCGCCTCATCCCAGGTGACGAGCAAGCTCCGCTTCAGGATGAAGTTAGCGCGGTAAGCGTCGAAGAGCCTGGTCAGCTCATAGACCGAGGTCAATTCTCCAATCCCCGTGTAATTGTCGACGATTGCCTCATTCGAGGGGTCGACTCCAGCCGGCGCGTATCGCAGGCCAGTCTTCGAATTCCCAAGAAAACGGGCGTTACTGTAAATCACTACGGGCGGATCGCCCGACAAGAACGGTCCCCAGAAAATTTCTACTGGCGTCTTGACGGCGGATGCGTGCGAACCTCCGCGCGCGAACAGGAATGCGGCGCCCGCCAGGACGGGAATCAGGATCACGGCCAGAAGTTTCCATAAAACCGAACCCAGGGGGACTGACTTCCATTCATTTCCGCGGCGGCCGGGTTGCGCCCGCGGCGCAGTTTCCACCACCGGCACGTGTGTTGTCCCTGCCGGCAGGGGAATCTGAGCCGGAGGCGGATCGGACTGGCGTGATCGAAAAACAGGAAGGTAATGTCCCTTGGGTACTTCAATGACAATGGTCTCCGCCGCCCCGTCTGCTGCAAAATATTCAGTCAGCTTCTGCCGCAGCAGCCGGGCGTGCGTACGCACGATGCTGTCTTCGCTGCTGTTGTATCCGGGGGGCCGTTGAAATACGTGTACGCCGATTTGTTGTTCAGTGGCCGATTCGGGAGTTTTCTTCAGCGCGCACTCGGCAATGTAGAGAAGGAATTCCCTGAGCCGCTGAGAGCCGCGGAATTGAGGACTAACCCGGATCCGCTCAATCAGCGACCATCTTGGGTCGTTTGACGGGTGAAACGGCTCCGGTGCGTCCTCTGCATGCTTAAGAGCTGAACTGCTTTGACTGGTTTTCACTGTCAATTCACCGTAAACAACGTTGCCAGCTGTGCAGTGCCAAGAAGACTCTTGTGCGGCTGTGGAAAGCTACTAGCCACCGCACGCTTGCTTCGGGGAAAGGCGCGTAAGCATCCCCCAGGCACGGCTTTGTAGGTTGGATGCAACCTACCCAAAACAGGATTGCGGAAGTTATTGGTTCGACGCAACTTCTCTCTCTCCTGAAACAGCCTGTCGATCGAAAAGAGCAGGTATAGTCAGCCACTTGTCAAACCGTTTGGAGGGCGATCCATGTATTGCAAACCATTCCGCAAAATACTCGATTCCTTGTGCTTGTCGCTAACCGTGCTTGTCTTGTCGTCAACGCCCGCGGCCCAGGCCCAGGCAGTTTACGGCTCCATTTTCGGAACCGTCAAAGACGACACCGGCGCCGTCATACCCAACGCGAACATCACTGTGACTGACGTTGCTAAGGGCACATCCGTTACCGCGGTAAGCGGGGCGAGCGGCGACTATCTGGTGCAACACCTGATCCCCGACACCTATCGGGTCGACGTAGAGGCAACCGGCTTCGCCAAGAGCACGACCGAAAATGTCGTGGTTTTTGCCGACACCTCGCCCAAGGTAGACCTGCAGCTTTCCGTAGCCGGTGCATCCAACACGGTGGTCGTCACCGCCGGCGCCCCACTGCTGCAGGCTGACCGGTCAGAGGTCAGCACCATCTTGAATGCACGGGCTGTCGATAACCTGCCCAATTTCAATCGCAACCTCACTGCCTTTGAACTCCTGACGCCCGGAACCAGCTTCATCGGCTGGAACGTCGGCGAAGCAAATAACCCGCAGCGCAGCCAGCAGATCGAAGTGAACGGGCAGTTGCCCTTCGCTACCGGGTACGAGTTGGATGGCACCGACAATCAGGATCCGATTATCGGCGTCGCCGTCATCAACCCGAACCTGGACGCTACCTCAGAGCTGAAGGTGACCTCGCAAAACTACGACGCGGAGTTCGGTAAAGCTGTTGCGGGTTTGGTCACAGCCCAAACCAAGTCGGGTGGCAATGCGTTTCACGGATCGGCCTTCGAGTATCGCCGTTCGGATGCTCAGCAGGCGCGCGACCCATTTTCTGAGTCGACGCCCAACCCGCTCACCGGCCGCTACCTCGCACCCAACCTTCACAATCAATTTGGTGGATCGGTGGGCGGACCTATCCGCAGAGACAAGGTGTTCTTTTTCGCCGACTACCAAGGCCTTCGCGAGAAGACAGGAACTGCGATCTTGACCACCGTTCCAACGGAACTGGCTCGCACAAGCTGCATCTCGGGGGGAGCTTGCGACTTCAGCGAATATCTGCAGGGCGGTCAAGGGCAGATTTTCGACCCGGCTACCAACCAGAACGCTCTGTCCGGCCGCACGCCTTTTGTCGGCAACATCATTCCAGCGAGCCGCCTTTCCGCTCCTGCCGTCAACTTCTTCAAACTGCTTCCGGCTCCGAATGTCGCGGGAGCAGGCATCGTCAACAACTATTCGGCGTCCGGCTCAGGCATCTTTGACACCAACCAGACCGACGGTCGTGTGGATTATCAGCTTTCTACCAAGCTGCACCTCTTCGCACGCTACACCTACTTCGGCGCCAACTTGTCGGGTGCGCCTTACTTCGGCGCAGCCGGCGGAGGTGGCTTCGGCAGCGGCGGATTCGCCGGCACCGATACCGCGCGCGATCAAAGCGTCGCCGGTGGTATGGATTACGTGGTCTCTCCTCGTTGGCTGACCGACGTGCGATTCGGCTATTATCGCGTGCATATCGATGAAAATGGGCCGGACTTTAACCAGGCGTTGGGTAACCAACTGGGCATTCCTAATGCCAACGTGGGTGATCTCACGCTGAATGGCGGCTTGCCGCAGTTCAACATCGACAACGCGAGCAACGGTACCAACGGTGGCGGCAATCTTCTGTACGGAACCTCCGCCGCACAGTTCCTGCAAAACTCCAGCCAGTATCAGTTCGTGAACAACTGGTCCCACACCGTCGGCAATCACAACATTCGCTTCGGCGGGGATCTGCGCTACGGCAAGAACCACCTGGTCGGTCTGGATAACAACAACGTCCGCTCCGGCAACTTCCACTTCGCCGAGACCCGCACCGCTGGCGTGATCGATCCAGAATGCGTTCGTATTTGCCGGCAACTATGATCTGCCCTTCGGCAAAGGCAGGCTGGTTGGTGGCAACGCTCCTGGATGGGTCAACGAGGTGATCGGTGGCTTCGCTCTGAACTCCGCGGTCTCGATCCAGAGCGGTCTACCCTACACTCCGGGCTATGCATCCAGCGCAAGTGATAACGACATCATCGGCTTCCCTAACAGGACGAGCCAGCGAGGATTTGGCCTCCACGCCAGCTCCTTAAACCCCATCACGCATAAGGTGCAGTACTTCACTCCGTCACCTTATGTGTTGCAGCCGTCCGGCCCGGAAAATTCGTTTGGACCGTACGCCCGGCCGGCAGCAGGCACATTCGGCAACCTCGGACGTGACTCACTCTTTGCTCCTGGCTTGTGGAATGCGGATATCTCTCTGTCGAAGGATTTCAATTTTACTGAGAGGGTGCATTTCCAGTTGCGCGCTGAGGCATTCAACGCCTTCAACCACGTCAACCTGGGCGGCCCCGACTCATGCGTCGATTGCCAGGACGGCAATGCGGGCACCATTTCCAGCACGCTCTCCTCGCAGGATGGAACCACCCTGCGCCGCCTGCAATTCTCCGGACGATTCACCTTCTAAGCAAATGGGAGGCGGCGGCTTTAAAAGTCACCGCCTCACCGCCTCCCAACTCTTCCCCCATGACCGTACAATCAAACCTTTGGAGTCCACGCCCTGCGTCCTCGCCGGGCGTGGACTCCAGAGGTTGGCGATTTAAGAAAGTGGATTCGTGCGCGTGGCTGATGGAATCATGAAGTACTTCGCTTTATCGCTTCTGTTCGGATCTGCCGGCATGCTGGGAGCGCAGCAGCCGGATTCGCTTTCACTGATCCCCGCCTTTGCCACAACGCAGCCTGGTCAACTGGCAATCCATCGCGACATTACCGCGACTAAGCCCTTCACGGTGACCGGCCCGCGCGGCGCGCTGCTCGGCCAGCAGGATGGTGTGTTTGAAACCTGGATCTTTCCCTGGAAAATTCTCGGCGATATGCGCATCACTGCGGACATGAAAGACTACGACGTGCCCATCGATGTGAATGCCCAGGCCGCGTCGATCGATGTGCAACCAGGGCACACTACCATCACCTTTTCCCACGCGAACTTCACGATACGCGAGATTCTGTTCGCGCCGCAGGACGCGCCCGACGGCGCAGGCGCCCTCGCATTCTATGAAATCGAAGCGGTGCGCCCCATGACGCTTACCTTCAGCTTTAAGCCGGAGATGTTGCGCATGTGGCCCGCCACTTCCGACGATCGCCCGTCACCGGAATGGGTGCAACGAGGGCAGTCCGGGTTTTACATTCTGCACTTGGATACTCCCAACCAGGCAGCGGCGTTGGCAATCCCTACAGCCCAGCCAGGAATCCTCGCACCCTACCAGGAGCGGCCGAAAAACTATCCTCTGCAGTTCGTCGTGCACTTCGATCCGGTCAAGGATGCGGGCAAGCTCTATCCCTTGCTCATGACCCTGGGCGACACGCCCGCGACTGCCACACCATCCGCCCTGGAAACACAACTTACAGCGCTCGGCAAGTCATTTGTCTCGCTCTACAGCGGAACGCAAGACCACTTCGCAAAATTCTCCGCAGAACATCTCAGCATCGACACGCCCGATGCACTCCTCAATCAAGCGTTCTCGTGGGCCGAAGTGGCCATCGATCAATTGCGCGTCGAGACCACTCCTTCGCATGCTGAAACAGCGCTCGTAGCCGGCTTTTATACTTCCGGAGATTCCGCCAGACCTGGCTTCGGGTGGTACTTCGGTCGCGATGCGTTGTGGACGCTCTACGCGGTGAACAGTTACGGTGACTTTAAGCTGTCTCGCGATGAACTGAATTTCCTTATCAAGCGGCAGACCCCTGAAGGCAAGATCATTCACGAGTGGGCGCAAACCGCCGAACTGGTCGATTGGAAGAGTTTGCCCTACGCCGGCGCCTCGGCCGACGCGACATCGCTTTTCCTGATGGCCAGCAACGACTATCTCAAGACGAGTGGCGATAAGGACTACATCGAGTCCCACTGGGACGCATTGGCCAAGGCATGGAAGTTTGAGACTTCGCATGATTCCGATGGCGATGGAATCTACGAAAACACCGAAGGCTCGGGCTGGGTAGAATCCTGGCCCCCTGGCATGCCCCATCAGGAAATTTATTTGGCGGCGCTCGACCAGCAGGCGAGCACCGCAATGTGGGAGCTCGCTCGTTCGCTTGGCCACACCGAAATAGCTCAACAGGCAGAAGCGCGGGCGAGCAAAATCGGCGCGACCATCGAAAAAGAATACCTGCTGCCCGGCGGCGGATTCTACGCCTTCAGCCGCAACGCGGATGGCAGCGTAGATGCCAGCCCCACCATCTTTCCATCCGTTGCGTCCTGGGATGGCAGTTATAAGCTGCAGCACGCGCAACCCATGTTCGATCGCTGGGCATCGCAGGAGTTTTCTACCGATTGGGGCACGCGTGACCTCAGTCCCACGGTCTCGTTCTTCGATCCCATCAGCTATCACCAGGGAACGGTGTGGCCGCTTTACACTGGCTGGGTTTCGCTCTCGGAATATCGTAACGGCCGCAGTCTCTCCGGCTACGCTCACCTGATGCAGAATGCCGATCTTACCTGGTCACAGGATCTGGGCGCTGTCACCGAGTTGCTATCCGGCCAGTTCTTCGCACCGCTGGGCCGCAGCACCTCGCATCAACTTTGGTCCTCGGCCATGGTGATATCGCCTGTAGTGCGCGGCCTCTTCGGTGTCGAGTGGGATGCGGCGCCAAACAAGCTGATCGTCACACCCAGTCTACCCGCGCAGTGGGATCACGCGGCCCTGCGGCATGTCCCTCTAGGCGGCGGCAAGGTCGATCTAGAGATCACGCGTTCCGGAACGATGCTGCAGGTAAGGGCCCGTGGTTCCTCGGTGGTATTGGATTCGCGGACTCCGGGGGCAAAGTATTCTGGCGGAGTGCTGCGCATTCCGTTGCCCGCGGTCGAAGCAGGTCTCACCCATGGCCTGCCGGAACCCGGAGAGACGACACAGCAGATGAAGGTTCTCGATCAGCAATACGCAGCCCACTCGCTGACTTTGCGGCTGGCAGCCCAGGCAAATACCAGGCAGCAGTTGATGCTGCGCATCAATGATCCCCACATCAGGCTCCATATCGATGGAGCGGAACCCTCCGAAACAACGCAGAGTACCGCCTCGGAACTCCGCCCAACGCAAATCGATTTCGGCCCCGGCCCCGGCTACGTAGAAAAGACAATAAAGTTCACCTGGTAATCGGACGAGCAGCAAATCATTTGAGTCAGGATAGGGGAGCGGGGAGCGACGAGGCTGTGTTGTGCGGAGGCAGGCAGCGTAACAAACCTGCGGATGCCCCACCCTTGACGGAGCTTTTTCCGGCAAGGGTGGGAATTCACAAATCTTCACCGGCAACTCTGGGACCTCTCACTGAATTGTCATCTCGCCTGCCCCGGCTTGCCGTGGGACCGGAGCGTTAGCGCAGTGGAGAGATCTGCGGTTCTCGTTATGAAGCAGCCAATCGACGGGCAACGCTCACCGTTATCACCGCCCTCTCTAAGCCAGGTGCACAGACTCGCGAATCCCGGTCTACGATAGAGAAACCATTCATGTATCGCCGCCAAACAAAGCGTGTTCGGCAACCCCTCCTGGTCTTCCTCGCTCTCCTCCTCTATCCGAATCTTCTCCCAGCCCAACTTGCATTCGACACCAACGCAGTTTCGCCAGGCCGATTTATCGCCGCTCACGGGCGCAAGGCAATCGCCCTCGGCTACGCATCGAGCGGGCTCGAACTCTGGGCGTACCCACTGCAACTGGTCAACGGATACGAACCAGGCTTCCGCTCCACCGGCAGCACAACCGAGATAAGTGGTGCAACGCTGCTTCGCCGCGTCACCTATGAGCCTGCGGCGATTGTCCGAACCTACATCGGCCCTGACTTCATCGTGAAAGAGCGACTATTCGTCCCCCTCAACGAACCGGCTATCTTCATCACCTATACCGTCGAGTCTCGCCACAGCATAGACATCGTTGTCCACTTCACACCGGTTCTCGACCTCATGTGGCCAGCTTCTCTCGGCGGGCAGAGCGCCCATTGGGACGCGACAGCATCCGCTTATGCACTCGTAGAGGGCACCCGTAAATACCGGGCATGGATCGGTTCTCCGGATGTAATATCGCACGATGATTCGATGAACAGCGCGCAACCTGGAACGCCGGGCAACCGCCTGGCTTTTGCCATGCGGGCCGGAGGGGAGATCGCTTCTTCTGCCACGGTGGTAGTTGCTCGCAGCGGCTCAGCATCAGCATCTCCATCTGTTCGGATGAAAGAACTGCTGCATTCTCAGACGAGCTACGAGGCGGAAGCGAAACAGCATTACACAGACCTCCTCGCCCATTCTTTGCACATCGAAACTCCTGACAGTGCCGTAAATAAGCAATGGTCATGGGCACAGATAGCCCTGGATCAGGCCTGGGTATGCAATGACGTGTTGGGTTGCGGCCTGGTGGCCGGCTATGGTCCCTCGCGTACTGCCCGGCGTCCGCAATACGACTGGTTCTTTGCCGGTGACGGCTTGGTTGCGATCGACGCATTGGTCAACAGCGGCGATTACGATCGGGCAAGGGAAGAGCTGGCTTTCATCGCCAAATATCAGGATGCGGCGAGTGGAATGGTCTGGCATGAGATCTCGCAGAGCGCCGATCTTGCGGACTGGGCAACGAAATATCCGTACATGTTTGTGCATGTCGACATAACCTTCGACTATCTCATCGGTGTCGGGCACTACGTCACAGGCAGCGGAGACAAGCAATTCCTCAAAGAACACTGGAGCGGAATTGCTGCGGCCTATGGCTATTGCCGCTCCCTTCTGAACGAACAGGATGGGCTCCCGCGCATTCCCGCGACCAAAGCGGGCGGCAATGAACAGGACAAAATGTCCGATGACCCGGGTCTGTCCGCAAGCTGGGTGCAAGCCGCGGCAGCTTTCTCCCGTATGGCTGAGTTAGCCGGGCATGCGCCGGAGGCGGAAGAAGCGAGACAACGAAGCGAAAAAGCCCGCGTTTCCGCCGCCCGCCGATATTGGAACGATGAGCGAAATTCATGGGGCGACGGTTACAACGCGGCGGGCCAGGCGGTGTTCCGCCAGAGTACCGGTGGACTTTCTCTGCTGGCGAACGGCATTCTCGATCAGCGGCGCAGCGACCTGGTTCTCGATCAGCTCTCTTCTGCCGATTTCCAAACCGATTGGGGAACGCGCGGGCTCTCAGCGAGTTCGAGTGAATTCGATCCCGTCTCTTACGCCAAAGGAAGCGTCTGGGCGGCCGGAACTGCGAGAGTAGCATCCGCACTCTGGTCCAACCACAGGCCTGCGACTGCCTTTCCCATTTGGAGCGCATTGTTGCCCTGGGGGACCCTCGATTCCATGGGGCATATACATGAAGTCCTTGCGGGCGACTTTTATCGTCCGCAGGTAGAGTCAGTCCCTGAACAGACCTGGTCGTCCGCAGCGTTTGTGTCATTGACTGTGCGCGGGCTCCTTGGCCTGACCTGGGATGCACAGGCCAATCGTCTGGAATTCGCTCCGCATCTGCCCGCCGCCTGGAACACAATTTCCGTCGAAAACATCAAGGGTAGGGGAGGCAAGATTGCGCTTCGCCTATCCCGCGTGCCTGCGGGCTTCCGTCTCGATGCAGACAACGGCGGCGAGCCGGTCGACTTTCTCTTCTCGCCGGAGATTCCGTTCGGGGCGCGCGTGATCGGCGCAGAACTTTCTGGCAAGAACGTGGCTGCGCGGCGAGAAGACCATGCGCAAGATACGCACGCCGCCCTCAGCTTTTCGCTGCCTGCCGGAACGAGCCACTGTCTCCTCCACTTTGCAGGCGGAGTGTACGTGAGCGTAACCCGCCCCGACCCTCTCGAAGGTGATGCCAGCCAAGCGCTCAAGATAACCGCCGTGGCTTTTCACGCTCGAAGTCTGGTTGTAGATGCCGATATTTCTCCGGCGCAGCCGCACTCGATCATCACCCTGCGCACGGAAGAAAAGCCGCTGCACGTGCAAGGCGCCACCCTCATGAAAATCTCCGATGACCTTTACGAACTGACAGCAGACCCAGTCCCTGCAGCCAAGGGTTATCGTCACACGAAGATCACGGTCGAGTTCCCGAACAAGTTGTAGAGAAAAGCGTGCGAAGCAGAGCATTATGCAGTTCTCTGCGCTCCACTTTAAAACAGCGCTGTCTTTTTTTGAGCGCCTCCACGAAGGGCACGCCTACCTCGCCGCGGTGAGCAGCTACGCCTGAAACTGAGGCCTAGCAGGCTGCGGAAAAAGTCTTTGTAAGTGAGAAATCGCTCCCTCAGCGGCTAAAGCCGGACTCATTGCAAGGGAGTTATGTACGGGCTGAAGCCCGTACCCTTCAAAGAAGTGGGGTTTTTCAGCAGCCTGCTAGAACCAAAACTGAATTGTCATCTCGACCGAAGCGCAGCGAAGTGGAGAGATCTGCGGTTCTCTTTCGGCAACCCCTGAATTCTTTGCAGGGTAAGGGCCTCCTTGCCCATGCGAGCATTAGACCGTGCCCTGCCTGTGTTTGTTTCACGCAGGGACAGCCAGGTCGCCCCCTTGCTATATGCTTTCGGACATGCTCAAAGCACCACCGCTGTTCTTGTTGCCGAATACCCCAGGACACCCCATGCGAAGATTTGTTGCAAACGCTTGCAAGGCAGTGAAGGTGATCGCGTTCCCGATCCTTTTGGCGTGCGGATCTTTCATCCAGGCGCAAAGTCGTGCGGTCGATCAGGGGTGGCAGTTTGCTCCCGACAGCAAGGCCGAATTGACCGCGGCTACGGTCGACCGCGCCGCCCAATGGCGGCCTAGCCGCGCCAGTCTTTCCTGGAACGCGCAATTTCAAGACCTGCGGGACTACGCAGACATTGGCTGGTATCGGGTTACCGTGCATCTGCCCGCGCCGCAGCCGTTCACCCGGCAGCTCATCCATTTTGGCGCTGTGGATTACCTCGCTGAAGTCTGGGTGAATGGCACACGGCTGGGTGAGCACGAGGGCGGTTACACGCCGTTCAGCTTCGATCTCACCGGCAAAGTACACGCAGGCAGCAACGAGATGCTCGTCCGGGTGTTTGATCCGCCCGAGCATGAAAATAATTCCACTGCGCTCGACCAGAAATACAAGTACCACGAGATTCCCCACGGCAAGCAAGACTGGTACGTGCAGACCAGCGGATTATGGCAGCCCGTCACGCTCGAAACCGTACCCCTGCGCTATGTCGAATGGGTTCACGTAACTCCGCACAATAGCGGTGACGTAACGGTGGAAGCGAAGCTGGCCGGGAGCGCGGACACCGGTCCTCTCAACGTCACTCTCTTCGATCCCTATGGCGCAACCGTCGCAAATCTGGAACTTGCCGTGGACGGAACCGTAGCCCAGGGCAAGACGCACGTAAACCAGCCCATGCTCTGGGACGGCGAACACCCGAACCTATATTCGTTGGAGCTGCAGAACCAGGCAAGAGCCAGCTCCCAAGTGCTGCGCACACGCTTTGGTTTTCGAGAGCTCACCACGGCCGGCGGCAAGCTCTTTCTGAACGGCAAGCCATGGTACATGCGCGCGGCGCTCGATCAGGACTTCTATCCCCAGGGCATCTACACGCCGCCTTCGACCGCGTTTATCCGCCAGGAGATGCTCGTTTCGAAGGCCATGGGACTGAACATGCTGCGCTGCCATATCAAGGTGCCCGACCCGCGCTACCTTGAAGCAGCCGATGAAACCGGCATGCTGGTCTGGTATGAGATCCCCGCCTGGAACGACGAACACCACTGGACTGCGGAAGCCGCGCAGCGCGGCGTCGATACCTTTCACGCGGAAGTGGAGCGGGACTGGAATCATCCCTCGATCGTGATTCAGAGCATCATGAACGAGCAGTGGGGCATGGATCCATCCCAGGCAGAACAGCGAGCGTGGTTGCTGAAGACCTTTGTCGACCTCAAGCAGCTTACCGCACCACTCGGCCGCCTCATCACCGACGACAGCGCATGCTGCGAGGGCTTCCACCTGCAATCGGATTTTGCCGACTGGCACACCTACTATTCCATCCCTGACCACGCTGCGCAGTGGGCCAGGTGGGTTGAGGAGTATGGCAGCCGTCCCAAATGGCTCTTCAGTTCCTACGGTGACGCCCGGCCGAGCGGAGAGGAACCGTTGCTCGTCTCTGAGTTCGGCAACTGGGGCCTGCCGCAACTCCCGCCCCATGAGCAGCTTCCCTGGTGGTTTCCGCGCGACTTTAACGGCCGCGAAATCACCCGCGCCGCCGGGGTCTTCGATCGTTTGAACACCTTTGGCTTGAACCGAGTGTTTCCTGACTATGACGCGCTCGCCCTGGCTACGGAAAAGCATGAGTACCTGGCGTTGAAATACGAAATCGAGCAGATGCGGCAGCAGCCATCCATCCAGGGCTATGTCATCACCGAACTCACCGATGCCAATTGGGAAGCGAACGGCCTGATGAGCATGTGGCGGAAGCCCAAAATCTTCGCCGCCGAATTGGGCAAGCTGCAGCAGGATGACTTGTTGATGGCCAATTTCTCCACTCGCAATTTCACGGCCGGTTCGCAAGTGGAACTCCCCCTAGTGCTTTCGCATTATTCCGGCGCGCATCTGGAGGGAGCGACGATCGCGTGGCAAACGACCGGCGGCCAATCGGGCGTGCTGCCCCTGGTCAATTTGCCTGGTCCTGCGAAGGTTGCATCAGAAGGCGTCCTCCAGATGAAGGCACCGCAGGTGCAGGCTCCCACCGTGGAGTTTCTGCGGTTGCAGTTAGTGAACGCCGCTGGTGTGACGATCGAGGAAAATCGCTACCGGTACGCCGTCTATCCTGCACGGCCTGCGACACCAGGTATTACGGTTGTTATTCACGATCCGTCGCACGAACTGCAGAGCCTTCACGCCGCGCTCACCGAACATGGCATCGCAGTCACCGATGCCGGCACGTCCCCAACACAAGAGGTCATATGGATTTCCTCCAGGCTCGATGAAGAAACGAAAGCCAGGTTGAAGCAGGGAAGCAAGGTTCTCTTGCTGGCGGCAGACGCCGAGGCCATACCCCAGGCAGGCCCCTTGCGAATCGTGCCCCGCGCCGGCTCTGACCTGAGCGGTGACTGGGTGAGCAACTTCAACTGGGCTGCATCTTCCAGTCCAATATGGAAGCCCCTGGCCCCGGTGATTGAAGATGGAATCCTTGGGTGGGAAGCAGCTTCCGTGACGCCCGATTTTGTCATCGAGGGCATCGGGGAGCAGGACATGCCAAATGTGCTTTCCGGAGTCTTCTATGGATGGCTTAATAGTAACCGCGCGTACCTGGCTGACCTGCGGCAGGGGTCCGGCCGTATGCTGGTGACGACCTTTCGTTTTGAGAGCTACGGTAGCGATCCTTTTGCCACCGTGTTGTTCGATCAACTTCTCAGCGCGGCGAACACAAAAACCAGACCATGACCCCTTCGGACAATACGACAGCAAGCATCTCTCTGTCCGGCGAAGCCGTGATCCGTTGTGCCGCTCCGGGCCGAGTCAATCTGATTGGTGAGCATACTGACTATAGCGGTGGATTCGTCATGCCCGCGGCGATCAACGTTCGCACCGTGGCAACCATCCGTCCACGCAGCGACGGCCAGATTGTTCTCTCATCGGAGAATATGTCCGAGCAGGTTTCGTATCCGGCTGAGCCGCTTCCCGCAACCGCACGCCAGCACTGGAGCGACTATCCGATCGGGGTTGCCTGGAGCCTAGCGCAGGAAGGCGTGCGGTTGGGGGGCTTCGATCTCTCCCTTGCGGGCAATGTTCCTCTTGGAGCGGGACTTAGCTCTTCCGCTTCGATCGAAGTAGCTACCGCGTTTGCCATGCTGCAACTCTCCGGGGTTGTCATGCCCCTCAAAACGATTGCGCTCGCCTGCCAGCGGGCCGAGAACCTTTTTGTAGGGGCGCGTTGCGGCATCATGGACCAGTTCATCGCCTGCGCAGGTCAGCAGGACCATGCCCTTATGCTCGACTGCCGCACGCTTGCCTATCGGCTCTTGCCCATTCCGGCGCACGTACGGTTGATCATTTGCAACACCATGGTCAGACACGAGCATGCCGGGGGGAATTACAACGTACGCCGGGGTGAGGTGGAAGAGGGTACCCGCATCCTCCATCGCCGCTGGCCGGCGATCGAATGGCTGCGCGACGCCAATGAAGCGCAGCTCGAAGCCTGCCGGCATGAGATGCCCGCCCATGTGTTTCGCCGCTGCCGTCACATCATCACGGAGAACAGGCGAGTCGAGCTGGCGGCGGCCGCACTCGAGAGCGGCGATCTGGCAACCTTCGGCGATTTCATGGCCCAGGCGCACAAGAGCATGCGCGATGATTTCGAGGCGAGTTGCAGTGAACTCGACACGTTGGTCTCCGTCGCGGCCAGCCTCCCCGGCTGCTATGGAGCACGCATGACCGGCGGCGGTTTCGGCGGCTGCACCGTCAATCTGGTCGAAGAGAGCAAGGCGGAGCAATTCCAGGAGGCAATCCACCTGGCCTACCGCGAAGCGACCGGCATCGATGCCGCCATATACCTTTGCCGTGCCTCCGCCGGTGCCACCCGCATCGACTAAGGGGTCGCCCCATGCGTAGCAAATTTTCGCAAATCGGGAGGAGGCTATAGCATTTTCGCATCCTCGCCGCAGCGAGCAATGGGTGTAGACCGGCCTCGCCGCAGCGAGCTGTCTTGCCGCAGCGAGCTTAGCAACCGGCCTTTACGTGGTTTTCTCTCAAAGAAAACCACATCTCGCTGCTCTTAACGGACCACAGTAATTGCGAAAATGCTTTCATAGGAGCTCAGAACCCTGCGTCAGACGCTCTAAGAGGCATCATCGAGCGTTAACCACGAGCACACGCTGCCCGTTTTAGAGACCTTATCCATCTCGGCTCCCCTGAAACGAAAGAAACTTGATGCAGCGTACAACTGCAGTTCACCATCTGAGGCAACTCTGTAGGAGTAATAGGAATCTAAAGTGAGACCATGTGGGTGGTCCGCTGACTTAGCCATCCTCTGCCCTTGGCGTTGCATCGCGAGGTTAGAAGCCGCTGGTTAACAGTCATCCAATGTTAAGAACGAGTACACACCGTTCCCCGAAACGGAAATAGATGGAATGCGCGTGCAACCCGCGTACAGCAATGAGTGCAAGAAGTTCACATCCGGGCAACTCTGCCGAAGTATAAGGATTAAAGGTAGGACCAGAACGACGGCCTGCTGACTTTGCCATCCTCTGCACCCGACGCTGCATCACATCACTAAGAGTCACTACTGAACAGTCATCAAGCGTTAGCAGTCAATACACGCTGTTCGGCTTTGGGGCGTTATCCATCTCGATTCCTTAAAGCGGAAATAAATTCGATCCAGCGTACAACTTTGGTGCAAGAAGGTCACAACTAGCGTAACTCTGCAAGAGTATAGTTACCCCAGTAATCCGAGAGGTCCTACATGATTTCCCAATGTATGAATCCGGAGTGCCACAAGGAACTGCATTACCTGCGCAACGGCAGAGTCATTCGTACCATTCGCCGAAACGAGGGGCAGGTTCAGGTGGAGCACTTCTGGCTCTGTGGGGAATGCCACGTGGCGTATGACTTTATGTTCGCAAAGGACGGCCACGTCTCGTTAACTCGCAGGGCTTTCGTGGGCAGCAACGTGCCAGAACTCGATCTTCTTCTGGTTTCGTAGGTTTTTTCCCCCAACGAGCGCTTCTCTTTTCGGCGCTCAATCAGCTTGCGTTTTTGCTCTTTTACCTGGAAGCTCGCGAGAAAATGACTTCTCTCGAGCTTCCAGGCGTAATTCCATCCCGCTTTTCCTCAGCCCAACCGGTTCTGCACATCCACTCCTTCCGTCTAAACTGAAACTATCCCCATGGCTGAGTTCACCCACCTTCATCTGCACACTGACTACTCGCTCCTGGACGGAGCTTGCGATGTAGAAAAGCTGGTCGAACATGTCAGCAGCATCGGTCAAAAGGCTGTCGCTATCACTGACCACGGCAACATCTACGGCGCCGTGCATTTTTTCGAAGCCGCCAAAGCCAAGGGAGTGAAACCGATCCTGGGATGCGAACTTTACATCTCCACCGACGAAGACCATCGCTCCACGCCGGGAAAAGACAGCAAGTATCACCACCTGCTGGTGTTGGCGGAAAATGAAGAAGGCTACCGCAACCTGGTACGCATCACTTCCGAGGCGTCGCTGCACGGTTTCTACCGCAAACCCCGTGTCAGCAAAAACTACCTGGCGAAGCACGCGAGCGGCCTGATTGGCTTTTCCGGCTGCCTTGCCGGCGAACTCTGCAGCAATCTGATGCAGGGCAAGTATGAGGCAGCTCGTTCTACCGCAGGCCAGTACCAGGACATTTTTGGACGCGGCAATTTCTTCCTCGAAATTCAGGACCAGGGCCTCGAACTCGAAAAGAAGATTCATGCCGACCTCTTTCGTCTGGAGAAAGAGCTGGACATTCCGCTGGTCGCCACCAACGACAGCCACTATCTCTGTGAAGACGATCATCATGCGCACGAAGTGCTGCTTTGCGTGCAAACCGCCGACTCTATTCACAACCCCAAACGCTTCAAATTCGATACCGACCAGTTCTTCGTCAAGAGCGCGTCAGAGATGGAACGCATCTTCTCGCATGCTCCTGAAGTGGTCAGCCGCACCATGCAATTTGCCGAACGTTGTTCGTTCAAACTGAACAAGGTCACGAATCCGTTCCCGGAATTTGCCGTACCCCCTGGCCACACCATCGACAGCTATTTCGCTGAAGTGTGCCGCGCTGGTTTTCGCAAACGCCTCGACACAGCCATTCGTCATCTGGGCGAGCGGGGTCTCCGCCGCCGGCCTATTTCCGACTACGAAGAGCGCCTGGAGCGCGAGATCGACTGCATCAAGCAGATGAAGTTTTCCGGCTACTTCCTCATCGTCTGGGACTTCATCAAGTACGCCCGAGAGGTCGACATTCCCGTTGGCCCGGGTCGTGGTTCGGCTGCTGGTTCGCTGGTCTCCTATGCCATGGAAATCACCGACATCGATCCCTTGCAGAACGCTCTGCTCTTTGAACGCTTTTTGAATCCTGAGCGCGTATCCATGCCGGATATTGACATCGATTTCTGCATGAACCGGCGCGGCGAGGTGATCGACTATGTCACCCGCAAATACGGCCGCGAGCAGGTCGCACAGATCATCACCTTCAACACCATGGCTGCCAAGGCCGCGATTAAAGATGTTGGACGCGCTCTCGATTTGCCCTACGGGGAAGTGGATCGCGTGGCCAAGATGGTCCCTGCCACCATCGGTGTAACCATCGCCAAGGCCTTGCAGGATTCACCGCAGATGCAAGAGGCCTACGACAAGGAGCCGCAGGTAAGGGAACTGATCGATACCGCACGCAAGCTGGAAGGCCTGGTGCGTGGCGCTGGGCTGCATGCTGCCGGCGTCGTCATTGCCCCGCAGCCGCTCACCGAACTGGTTCCTCTCTGCCGCAGCAAAAACGACGAAATTGTAACCGCGTATGACATGAAAGCGGTGGAGAAGCTCGGGCTGTTGAAGATGGACTTCCTCGGCCTCACCACGCTGACGGTGATCGACGATGCGCTCAAGCTCATCAAGAAGCAGCGTGGCAGCGCATTGGATCTTTCTTTGATTCCGCTCGACGATGTTGAGACCTACGAAAAGGTTTTTCACCGCGCGCTCACCTCAGGGGTGTTTCAGTTCGAGTCCGGCGGCATGCGCGATGTGTTGCGGCGTTATAAGCCCACCTCCGTCGAAGATCTCACCGCTCTCAACGCGCTCTATCGTCCAGGCCCGATCCAGGGCGGCATGATCGATGACTTTATCGAGCGCAAGTGGGGCCGCAAAGTCGTCAGCTACGAACTACCTGAACTGGAAGGGCTGCTCAAGGAGACGTTGGGAGTCATCGTCTATCAGGAGCAGGTGATGCAGATTGCCAACCTGCTCGCCGGCTACTCGCTGGGTGAAGCCGACCTTCTGCGCCGCGCCATGGGCAAAAAGAATCCTGAGGAAATGGCTAAGCAGCGCGTTCGCTTTGTTGAAGGAGCGATCGAGCGTAAGCATCCGAAGGATAAGGTCGTTCGCATTTTCGACCTGATGGAGCAGTTCGCCGGGTATGGCTTCAACAAATCCCACTCCGCGGCCTACGCTCTGCTGGCCTTCCACACGGCGTATCTGAAGACGCACTTTCCCGTAGAGTTCATGGCGGCGCTGCTCAGCTCGGAAATCTCCAAGCCCGAGAACGTGGTGAAGTACATCAAGGAGTGCCGCGAAATGGGCATCGCCGTGGAGCCGCCGGATGTCAAAGTGTCCGGCGCCGACTTCACACCCAGCTCGACCGGCATTCGATTCGGACTTACGGCCATCAAGAACGTCGGCCGCAATGCCATCGACTCCATTCTTGCCGCCCGGGCGACGTTGACGAGAACAAAATCAGACCTTCGCCAACTTCTGGGAATTCTGCGAAAAGGTCGATCTCCGTTTGATGAACAAGCGGGTGCTCGAATCGCTTATCAAGAGTGGAGCGCTCGATTCCTTCGGGCGCCGGTCGCAACTCATGGCAGCGGTCGATCGCGCAATGGAGCGTGCCCAGCAGGCACAACGGGATGAACTAGCCGGCCAGCATGGGCTATTTGCCGGACTGGCCGGCATGTTTGAACAGGCGAACGGTGTTCACAAAAGTGTGGACGACCTGCCCAACGTTCCCGATTGGGATGAGAACCAGCGGCTGCAGGCAGAGAAGGAAGTGCTCGGCTTCTTTGTCTCCGGTCACCCAATGGATAAGTACGCTGAGAAGCTGCGCAATCTCAACGTAGTCGACACCGCCACTGCGCTTGAAATGAAGGCGCCGCCCTCGACCGGGCGCCGGCGCGGCGAGCAACCGGAGAACCTGACCTCCATCGCCGGAGTGATCGTCGGACTTAAGGTCGGCAAGTCGAAGCGTTCTGGAGAAATGTACGCGCAGGCCGCGCTCGAAGATACCGTCGGTAAGATCGACCTCATCTGTTTCCCCAAGGACTACGCGCGTCTCGCAGAGAGTCTCAAGATCGAGGTGCCTGTTCTTGTCAAAGGTGTACTGCGTGCGGATGACGACGAGTCCGCCCCCAAGCTTTCGGTTTCCAGCGTGCAGCCTCTTGAAGACATCAAGATCAGGCTGCCGCAGAATGTGCGGATTCGCATTCCGCTCGAAGAACGCGAGCGAGGCCACGCTCGGCTCGTTGCAGGCCATGATCACCGCCGCTCCGGGACCGGGACGGCTGATGATCAACCTCGAAAGCCGAGGGGAATACCTGGTCATGCTGGAGCCCGATGAAACTCTCTCGGTCGCTGCCGATCGCGGCTTCATTGAGCGCGCTGAAGCCCTGCTGGGCCACGGCACCGTCCAGGCCTTCGAGTAAGCCTCCGATCCCCGCAACGAATGCGCGCGCGAAATTCTCAGAAACACTATGTCCCAAAGCAGGGCTGTACTAGTGTAGTGCGTCACAAATACGATCATGTATGTCGTGGGTGTGGCTTTAAGGATTTCGTCTAGCCGCGGACTCGGGTGCCCCATATCTCGCACGTACTTGTGCGAGATGTGGGAAAAGAGTCACTCTCTCCCCGAAACTCTCGACTCACCACAAAGACTGGTCGGCTAAGGTCCTTGAATTCCCCACATCTCGCAACAAGAGCGAGATATGGGGCACGGCGGATTCAAGGGTCAAGTGCAACAAAATTAGCTTCACGTTGATCCGCACATAAGCGCAATGCGTGGAGTGAGATAGGGGGCGATGCGCTGAACTGGTCTATGGAAAAGCTGGAAAGCAAAGGACGCTTCCCACTTTGCCCACAGACCCGGCTGCTGCTGCTGCCCTTCCTCTCTTGAAGACCAGAAGAATCACGTTCCCACGATTTGTTGCACTTGGAGTTTGATCCCGCCCACCCGAGTCCATGGCAGGGTAAGATTTAGGACGCTTGATTACATCCCGGGATAAACGACCATCTGTGTGACGGACTGTACTGGTAACGGCCCAGCGCCCGGGATTCCCGCGAAAAAACGCTATAATCCAACAATCAACAGATCCACGGCCAAGCGTCAGACTTTTCGCGCTGGCACAGGCGATGCGAAGTCTCATGAGCGACCAGGCAGCAGTAAATCTTGATCCAGCAGAGGTAGTTGCCGAACCGGCGAATCCAGCGTGGATCAAGACTGAACTCGCGCGTCACCCACAGCGGCCCTACCCCATGGATTTCATCCAGCGCATCTTTACCGACTTTTCCGAGATCCACGGAGACCGCGCCTTCGGCGACGATCTGGCAATGGCCTGCGGCATGGCCCGCTTCCACGGTGACGAGGTCATGGCCATCGGGAACCTAAAAGGCCGGGGAACGAAAGAAAAGGTGCGTCGCAATTTCGGCATGCCCAACCCGGAAGGCTACCGCAAGGCTTTGCGCGCCATGAAGATTGCAGAAAAGTTTCATCGCCCCGTCTTCACCTTTATCGATCTTACGGGCGCTAACCCCGGTATCGCCGCCGAAGAGCGCGGACAGGGCGAAGCGATTGCACGCAATCTACGCGAGATGGCCCGGCTGCGGGTTCCTACCATCGCTACCATTACCGGCGAAGGTGGTTCCGGCGGCGCGCTCGCTCTGGCTGTGGCTGATCGCGTTCTTATTCTCGAGAACGCGGTCTACTCGGTCATCGCGCCTGAGGCCTGCGGATCCATCATGTGGCGCGATGCCGGCAAGCGCGCTCAGGCGGCAGCTGCTCTCAAGATCACTTCCGAAGATGTGAAGCGTCTGGGTTGTGTGGACGACGTAGTACCCGAGCCGCCTGGGGGAGCACAAAACGACCCCGCCGCCGCTGCCGCCATGCTCGATGAGAAACTCGTCTGGCATCTCAATGAATTGCGGGCCATGCCGATCGATGAACTGATCGCGCGTCGTCTGGCCAAGTTCCGGAACATTGCCCAGTTCTATACCAACGCCTGAGAACCAGTCGTTGCGCACGTGGGGAGCATTCGCTTGACCCAATTCACCGTTGCCGATCGTGTCCGTGCCTTCGGTTACGTCGTCATCGCCGGTATCTTCTTTTACTTTGCTCAGAACGTCGCGGCACACGCTGCGAACGGCTTTGCCGGGGGAGTCTGGGCTCCGCTCCTGTACCGCGGCATGTTTCTATTTTTGCTGCTGGTAGGGTGGAGCGCGATGGGCCGCGTATTCAACCATCAACGCCACCCCCTGCGCGAGATGGGGCTGGCGTTCCGTCCAGGCTGGAAGCGTGAGTTTGGCTTGGGCGCTGCCATGGGCTGGGGAATGCTGTTGGTCAGCATCCTTCCCATGGTGCTCACCGGCGGCTTGATTGTCACGTTTTGGGCCGTTCCCCGCCAGTTCGGCATCCTGTGCATCGATGCGGCCATGCTGGCCGTGGCCGCGCTCGCGGAAGAAGTTGTGTTTCGCGGCTATCCTTTTCAACGGCTGATCCAGGCTATGGGGCCCACGCTGGCCACCATCGTTTCTTCTGTCGTGTTTGCCGGCCTGCACTTGTTTAACCCTAATGCCAGCCGCGCCAGTTTCTTCGTTACCATCCTGGCCAGTTGGCTCTTGTCCGTTGCCTACCTGCGTACGCGGGCGCTCTGGGTATGCTGGGGCTGGCACTTCGCATGGAACGCAAGCATGTGCCTTCTCTTTGGACTGCCGATCAGCGGTTTGACAGAATATTCGCCGGTCATCCAAAGCAATACCGTGGGGCCCCTGTGGATCACAGGTGGCGAATACGGTCCTGAAGCGAGCACCGTGACCGCGTTTGTTTTGCTGGCCGGCCTCTTCGTGGTCTATCGTGCAACCCGCAAATATGCCTATCTCTACAATCAGCCGGTGATTGTTGCTGCCGGTATCCCGGTGGATCTCGATGGCATGAGCAGCAAGTTGGCGCCCCATCATCCAGTGGATCCCCCGGTGGCTCCTGCCGGAGCGACCCTGGTTCAGATACTTCCCGCAGCTTCTTCGTCCGACCCTAAAATTCGCCAGCCCTGAGCTCTCGACCATCCAATTTGCTGCCCTGAAACTTTCTTGTCGGCGCGCTCAAAGGCTCTCTTGCAAATCACTCTTGGTAGGACCATGATTGGCGATGTGGGGAATCGCCATGGTTTGGCTCGGGACCAAGAAATGCTTTCCTGCTGAAGTTAAAAGCGCTGCCGCCGGCGCTGCGCTTTTGCTGGTAATCACGGGCGTTTGCCATGCTCAGGTCTTTACGGTGGAACGGGAACACCTCGGGTCGAGGGACGCAAACCTCACCACCGTTCAACCGACTTCTGTTGCACTCGATACAGCTCCGCTCACCGAACGCACGCGACAGCAGCTCATCCGCGTTTTCCAGGCAGATGAAGCGTTCGCGGTGCGCCCCCTCCCGCTTGGAACCCGTGGTGTGACGCTCCATGCCAATGGGCCACTGAGTCCTTCAGGCCAGGGCTACGCACAGGAACTGGAGAAATACGGTATCTCTGCCAAACCCGGCGATCGCGTTGTGATCACCAAGTTTGAGGTGAAGGCAGACCGCATTCTATTTGAGTTCAACGACGGTCCTGAGAAGCACCACCACATCTTGCAGCACATCGAAGTCGGCGCCGGGGTGAGCACATCTCCGCTGGCCCAGGATGACGGCCACGTGCCCATCGGCTCTCGCATGGCCCTGGTCTTCAATAAGTTTGTTCCCGAGATGACGGCCGCCCAGGTCCGATACCTCATCGCGCCGATGATCGATTTTTCTCTCAAAACACCGGTTGAGGCCTATGCCGACACGCTGCCGCCTAAGCTCAAGGGCGCCGTGCTGAACCACGAAGTTCTGGTCGGGATGAATCGCGAGATGGTGTTGAAGGCCGTCGGACAACCAGACCAGAAAGTGCGCGAAACGGAAGGGCAGATACCCTTTGAAGAGTGGATCTATGGCCAGCCACCCCACGAAGTCCAGTTCGTGCGCTTCAACGGCAACCGGGTCGTCCGGCTCGAAATTGCCGATGTCGGCCAGCCGCCGGTCATCCGCGACAAGGACGAAACCGATAACTACTTTGGCGGGCAGTTCGTGCATCAGGTTCGTTTGGGAGATCAGCCTCCCAAGGGGCCCGGGGACGAGCATGCGCCGGCCGCTGCGCCCACCTTGCGGAAGCCAGGCGAGGACTTGCCGAACGTCGTCAACCAGGATCGCGTGTTGAAGCCTGTGCAATTTCCCGACGACAAGCCCCGACCGATACCGCCGCCTCCGCCACCTTCTGGAGCGGCTCCGTCTCAGTGGGTGGACCTGTCGGCGAACGTGCAGGATCGTGTAAACTAGCCAACAGTAGCGTCTTCTGTTCCACCCCGGTAGCGGTACAGTCCGGGAGACCACGCCGCTCGAAATTCATTTCACACTGACAGTATTCCGCGACGCTGAACCTGCGCCTCCGATGAAGGGTGGCAGTAAGCCTGTCGAAGAGGAGAAAGAATCATGGCCAAGATAGCCAAGACCGCAGATCGTTCCAAGGTGATGGACACTTCCAAGGGTGTTGAATGCCCCAAATGTAGCAAGGCGACGCGCATCGTGAAGCGAGTTAAGGATCGTGAGCGCGGCGTACCGGGCGGTGTCTACATCTCCTGCTCAACCTGCGATTTCTACGAGAAACTCTAAGTTCGCGGAGCGCTTTCGTACGAACGCGAGAAGCTTCTACCGACAACCGAGTTCCGGGTGCCCCATCCTTGACGGTGCTTTTCCGGCAAGGGTGGGAAGCCACCAATCTCCACACTGCAGGCTACTTCAAGAACTGGCAGCTTCGATCTCTGCCACGATTGCCCGAGCCGCCGCCGCCGGATCATTTGCCCTCGTGATCGGCCTCCCCACCACCAGGTAACTTGCCCCCGACGCAATCGCCGACCCTGGCGTAGCTACTCGTCGTTGGTCCCCGAGCTCTGCACCGGCGGGCCGAATCCCGGGAATCACCAGCAGCGGCTTTGGCCCAAGCTTGCCTCGCAAGCTCTCCACCTCGATGGAAGAGCAAACCAAACCCTCCAGGCCACAGGCCATTGCCATACCGGCCAATCGATCCACCTGCTCGGCCGCACTCACGTTGATCCCGGTCGCGTTGAGCTCAAAAGTATCCATGCTGGTCAAAACTGTGACCGCCAAAAGTGCCGGGCTGCGCTCCGTCTCCCTCGCCGCTTCAACCGCGGCAGACAGCATCGCTGGACCGCCGCTTGCATGAAGTGTCAACATTTGAACGCCGAGCCGGCTCGCGGAACGCACCGCCGAGGCCACAGTATTAGGGATGTCGTGAAGCTTCAGATCGAGAAAGACTGAGTAGCCGCGCCGCTGCACCTCTGCCACCAGGCCATTGCCCTCGGCGATGTAGAGCTCAAGGCCAATCTTCAACCAGCGCGTAGCCCCTTCCAGTTGATCGACCAGGGACAACGCGGTGCGCGCGTCAGGAAAGTCCAACGCGACAATGAGCCGATCGGAAGGGGAATCTGGAGCCAGACGAGACAGTTCCCGTCTGGCGGATGCATGCAAAGGGACTGGTTCAGACAGCGCCACGATTCCTAATTGTAAAGAAAGCCCAGCGGAATCACCTCTGGAATTGTGCTGGCCAACTGAGCGCCGCGATCTGGCTTGGACTCAAAGCTGGATCCACGAGATCGATACGCACGGGGGCAATACCACGAAAACCCAGAATCTTGGCGGCGGCATAAGACAGGTCGACCACCCTTGACTCGGGCACAGGGCCACGGTCGTTGACTCGTACCAGAACGGACCGGTGATTGCGGAGGTTGGTTACTAGAACTGAGGCTCCCATGGGCAGGCTGCGATGAGCGCATGTCATGGAATTCATATCGTAAGGTTCGCCGCTTGCCGTGGTTTGACCTTGGAAGGGACGTCCATACCAGGAGGCTCGGCCGAACTGAAGCCAGTGCCGATGACCCATGGGGGCAGTCGCGGTAGTGGCAGCCTGGACCTCTGCCTGCGGTGTGTCCTGATGCGAATCAGGTTGAGCGAGTGTGGAACCGGGACTGATACAGATAGCGGACAGTACCGCGCCGGCGAGGAGTGCTGGACCAAGGGGCCAATGAGAATTAGTTGCGATAGTTGACATTTTTCTCCTGTGCTTATTCTAGAGAGCGTTTTTGGCTTAAGTCAAATTTAATCAATTACTTATAGTTGTATCCTCCCTTTCAAAACCGGCTCGGGTGTGGTAGGGCTGCGAGCCTCCGTGACCGATTTTCGGTCATGGAACTATTAGACGGCATCCGCCCGGGGCGCGTTGCACGGAGATGCCAATTCCTTCTCACCAAGGTCATCGCTCCGGTGGCGGGTGCGACCCGGGCGAAGACCGGCGGCGCGCCTCTTTATCGCCGTAGATTACACTTTCAGAAGGGTTTATGCGTGCGGTAGTAGCGAAAGTTGTGGAAAACAAGGCCTTAACCTTCCCGGCCTGCGGAAAGAGCCTTTCATGTCCCAAATTGGGCCCAGCCGTCCTATAGCACTCACCGTAGCGGGCTTTGACCCCAGTTCCGGCGCCGGCGTCACCGCGGATTTAAAAGTGTTTGCGGCCCACGGTCTGTATGGTGTGTCCTGCATCTCGGCGCTTACGGTGCAATCCACCCTGGGGGTCCGGGGAGTCGAACCTCTCCGGGCGGGCCTGGTAGAGGCGACACTCCGTTGTCTGGTGGAAGACATGGCCATCTCTGGAGTAAAGATCGGCATGCTGGGCAGCTCCGGAGTGGTGGGCGAAGTCAGCGGGTTTCTTGAGGCTCAGTCGCAAAGCATTCCCCGGGAGCGGGTCGTTCTCGATCCTGTCCTACGTTCCAGCTCGGGTGCGGCGCTTATCGACTCGGGCGGAGTCGGCCTGATCCCCGAGACGCTGCTTCATCGGGTCGGATGGATTACCCCGAATCTGGATGAGCTGGCCATACTCATCGGCGAAGGTGAAGGTCCAGTGGATCGAAGCCAGATTCCGGCGGCCGCCGCCAGATTGAAGGAGATCGCGGCGCGCGGCGGAAACTCCGAGTTGAACGTCGTAGTCACCGGAGGCCATCTCACGCGTCCCGACGATTTTCTACTGACTGCCCGGGGGGAGGGAACCTGGCTATCTGGAGAAAAGGTCGAAACCCAGGCGACCCATGGAACCGGCTGTGCCCTTTCGAGCGCTCTACTCTGTGAGCTCATTTCCGGCCGTGATGGAACAGAGGCGGTTTCCGCGGCCAAGGCCTATGTCACCGCTGCCCTTCGATCGGCCTATCGCATAGGGCAAGGAAAAGGGCCAATGAATCACCTCTTTCCTTTTGATCCGCGCTAATAGCCGATTGCCTTTTCCGATTGCAAGCTTCGATCGGTGATACTCATTGTTTCCAACGCATGGTCTTTATGGAAGCGCTGCTATTCCCTTTGTTATCCCAAGCGGCCTGTCCCGGCTTGCCGTGGAAGTCCAGGGATCTGCAGTTCTCCATGCCTTTCCTGGAAATGCTTTTCGACAGTGCGAAGAGACCCGCGGTTTTCTCCATCAGCAGTCACTGCTCAGGGAACTCGCTCCCTTTACCCCATTCGGAATGAGTGGCTCGTATGAGCAACGCCAATTGTGCCGCCACATTCTCCATTTGTATTAACAATCGTCATCTGAGGAGACCCGTTCGAAAGCCTCCGTCCGAGGGACGAAATTAAAGGGCTGTTCCCCCAAATAAATTGTCATCTCGCCTGCCCCGGCCTGCCGTGGGACCGACCTGCCCCGGCTTGCCGTGGACCTGTCCCGGCTTGCCGTGGAAGCGAAGTGGAGAGATCTGCGGTTTCCTCCATCAGCAGTCACTGCTCAGGCAAACTCGCTCCCTCCAGGTGATTCGAAATGAGCGGCTCGTATGAGCAGCGCCAATTGTGTCGCCACATTCCCCATTTGTTTTAGCAATCCTCATCTGAGGAGATCCGTTCGAAAGCCCCCGTCTGAGGGACGAAATAAAAGCTATTCCCCAAACTGAATTGTCATCTCGACCGAAGCGCAGCGAAGTGGAGAGATCTGCGGTTTTCTCCATCAGCAGTCACTGCTCAGGCAAACTCGCTCCCTTTAGGTGATTCGGAATGAGTGGTTCGGATGACCAACGCCAAATGGCGCCGCCACATTCCCCATTTGTTTTAGCAATCCTCATCTGAGGAGATCCGTCCAAAAGCCGCGGTCTCTCACGCAAATCCCTTTTGCCAAATCGGATATCGCCAACTCTAAGATGAACCGTCGACTCCAGGCGCCAGGGCCAATCGGCACTCGATCTTGGCTGCCTGTTCCAGCGCCATAACAAAGGGGGGTGCAAACCTTTGTGCGGATGGAACTCGACCAAAAGCCTCCTCTCGATTTCCCAAATGCGCGGCTATCCATTCAGGTGTTCTTCGTCAGATCTAGGATGATCCCATCGACGGGGATTCCCGTTCGGGTTGGCATGGAGAGGGGGATTTTCCTCCGTCCCACCTCAGAGGTAGGTACCCAAGCGTTCGGGGCAGTAGTCTCTGACCCAACCCGGTATGCGAATCATCTTCGACGATTGTGCTCATGGGCGCCGTTCGATCTTTTCCTCAATGCTTATTCCGATTCTCCATTTGCATGCGTCCATAATCGCGGACGATCGATGAGAAGATCTTGTGGCTATACTGGACCTTCGCCGGGCGCTTGGTCTTGCTTCCGTCCAGGGTGCCGATGCTTTCGGGTGACCAGCCAGCCATCCGAACAGGTATCAGTCCCAGCTACAAAACAAATCGATTTCATGTTTCATCATTCGCAATCGTTCACGCTGTCATGTCTGTTGGAAATGGTGATCGTCTTTTACCATTTATAATGTTCAATTGATATCGTCGATTGTCTCCGCCGAACCAATGGGGGATGTGTTGTCACACTTCGGTGGGCTGCCGAACTAGCTTCTATCTCATCCCGCCTTAGAGGTAAGCCAGGGACCTGGAATGGGTAGCCGGCTCTGATACGAAAAGGTACGGATCATGCCCGATGAGGGGTGAGTTATGACACTTCAGTGGGCTGCTGAATCAGGTTCTGTTTCCTCCCACCTCAGAGGTAGTCAGTCTCCCCGGAATGGGTAGCAGACTCTGATACGAAAAGGTATGGACCACATCTCTTTGCTCATTTCGACTCGTCCTTCCGATTGACTATGAATTAAATGCTGTTTCCAATCATTCATTCCTTCTTCACCGTTGGCCTTACGAGTTGCCGTCGTTAGCCTGCCGGTTCGAGCCCGGTTTTCAAGCGGGACGGGTACTTGGTCAGCTTTCTAGCTCCTCCCACCTCAGAGGTAGTCAGTCTCCCCGGAATGGGTAGCAGACTCTGATACGAAAAGGTATGGCTCGCATCTTTGCTCATTTCGACTTGTCCTTCCGGTTGACTATGAATCAAATACTGTTTCCAATTATTCATTCCTTTTTCTCCGTTGGCCTTACGAATTGCCGTTGTTAGCCTGCCGGTTCGAGCCTGGTTTCCAATCGAGACAGGTACTTGGTCAGCTTCTAGCTCCTCCCACCTCAGAGGTAGTCAGGCACCTGGAATAGGTAGCCGGCTCTGATACGAAAAGGTATGGCTCACATCTTTGCTCATTTCGACTTGTCCTTCCGGTTGACTATGAATCGAATGCTGTTTCTAATCATTCATTCCCTCTTCGTCATTGGCCTTACGGATTGTCGCCGTTAACCTACGGGTTCGAGCCTGGTTTTCAACCGGGGCGGTGCTCTTGATCAGCTTCTCCCTCCTCCCACCTCAGACGTAAGCCAAGCGCCAGGAATGGGTAGTCGTCTCTGATACGAAAAGGTATGGATCACGTTTTTGCTCATTCAAATTCATCCTTTCGATTAGTTACCGACCGAATGCCGTTTCTGACCGTTCATTCCTTCTTCGTCATTGGCCTTACGAATTGCCGCCTCTAACCTACGATTCGAGCCCGGTTTTAAACCGGGACGGAGAACTTGATCAGCTTCTGGCTCATCCCACCTCAGAGGTAAGTCAGCGCCAGGAATGAGTAGTCGTCTCTGATACGAAAAGGTATGGATCACGTTTTTGCTCATTTCAATCCATCCTTCCAATGAGCGATTGATCGAATGCGTTTCTGGATTCTTGATCAGCCGGGCACTTACAACTGGAGGCGCCGGTGCTGTGTGAGGTTGGGTTCCGCCCTCTGCCTACGTCGAGCGGTTTGAGACTTCGTCACCAAAAAGTTGGCTATGCGTTTGAACATCTGGAATCCCTCCAATCGTTGGGTGTTATCGAATGCGGGGGCCGTTTGCCATTTGCCTTTTTCTATTGCTCCAGAGCAGACCGGGAGCAAGCCGCCTGCTCGAGCCCAGCTCCTTGCGTCGGGGTGGCAATTCACGAGGTATCATGGACCCGGGCAAAAGGCAGCGAAGGGCTTCCGGATTTCCTCACCCCGGTTGAGGTCCCGATGGAGTACCTGTCTTCTCGGGTATCAATAAACCTATCCTGCCGTGCCGTGCGATTGAAGCGAACTGCTGCGGAAAGCTCGGTCTCAAACCGGACTTCCTCTTGAGGTCTGTGTATTGCCAAATGCAGTTTGCCAATCGCCATATAGCCTCCAGCGTTCGCGATCCTCCCTCAGAGAGGGAAGGTCGCTTTTCTTAGATTGTTGGGGGGAGGGTAATTCTGTTTGGGGGGGAGGGTTAACTTTCGAAACCGGGGACGAAGACCAGTCCCCGGAGCGGACTCGGCAGGCTATACCTATCGTTGCGCTAGTTCAATTTCCAGCCGTGTGTTCTTGGCGAAGACCACCTCGTGTCCCTTGGCGACAAAGGTATCGAACATCACCTTACCGATTTCGTAATACCCAAATCCGGAAATCAATCCTCCATTCGAGGATGCCGTACCCACGACACGGGCCAGCAGGTCGAGTCCGTTGCTGCTCATGACTTCGCGGAGCAGTCCTGCGCCGGTGTTGTCAGAGACCGCTGCCAGGGAGCCGAGGCTGATGGGCGCCAGAAACCTGTTGCCGCCGCCGGCTTTCATCTGGCCTTCGTTGTCGATCTGGATCCGGTCGGTCTTGACCGTTTCGGCGGCAATGACCCGGCCGTGAACCACACGCTCGTCGCCTTCGGGAAGTTCCGCCTTACGGAAGGTGAGGCGCAGGGTGCCGTTGTGTCCAAACATGCCGGCAGGTTTCGCCTGAACAACGCTGCCGATCAGGTGGGTACCTTCGGGCAACAGCAGTTTGCCGTGGCCTTGCGAGGGAGCCGTCGAGCTTGCGTCCGCGGGGGATGGCGTAGCTTCTTCTTCAAAAAGGGGTTGGGTGAGGACCGCTTCGACCGGCATGCCGGCGACGGCCGTGCTGGAATCCACTGGATCCACCAGACGGGCTTCGATATTGCCGTTCAGCTTCAATTCTGTAAGTTCCGCCGTTTCCACTGGGGCCGGTACGCTTTGTCCTGCTAACTCCAATGGTTGCGTCAGTTCCGCGTCATACTGCGTGCCGGCCCATACTTCCTGAGGGTGAACGGGGATCTGTGCGTACAGGGTCTGGCGTGCCTTGTCCCATTTGTGAGGGGCGGTCAACTGCGCCGTGGTTTCCCGCTTGGTCCAGCGGAAAGCGTCGGCAATCTTCTGTCCAAAAGAGCGGTGTGGAGCCGAACCTGCGTCCTGGGGGCCGGCCATACGGACGGTCTGGGTCGTGCGCTCGGTGGCATCCGTCGTAATCTCAAAATGCCGGCCGTCTGGGGTTTCAAGTTCGCTGAAAGTCACGTCAGCGCCTTTCAGGGGCGTGAGATCGCCGTTGAACATCGCCGCCATACGTGCCTGGCGGCCCACGCCATGCCTGCCCGTGATCATTCCATAGACTTTAGAATTCTCCGGAACCGCAACGTGGTCGATCAGATAAACTGCCTCGGTCAGGTGGCCTTCTACTCTGGTTCCCACCCGCATGCGATAGCTCTTGTCGAGTTCCACCCGCAAAGGAACGCCGGCCGGAACGATCTCAGTTGGTAGCGAAGCCAGGTCCTGCGCAAACGCAGATCCGGTAGTGGTGGCCACTGTTGCGGCGAATAGCGCTGCCAAAGCTATCTTCATGATTGGGTCCCTCCCGTTAGAGAATCGGGCAGATTGTGCTCGCATTTCGCTTAGCGACACCGAAAGCCATGTCTTCTATTACCGTGACTTGGGGGAGGGCGGAAATGCGGCTTTATCTCAGAATGGAGGGGCGGAAACTGGGCTGGGGCGGGGGGCCGTTGCTCGACTTCCGGACTACCATTCCTCTACCGATTTCTACATCACGAGAGTAGGCTGTCCGAGAGCGGGAGTATATCACCCTTTGGTTGCAAAAAAGTCGCAGAACGAATCACCGGAAGGTAACTAGAAAGTGACGCTTTTGGAGTTTTGCACGTCTCCCTCAATGACCATAAATCGTCGGATATAGCGTAGCGGCTCGTCATGCGCGGCCATCTCGCGCAAGTGATATTTCCAGGCATCGGCCTTAAGTGTGCGACGAGTAAAGGGTTTGCGGGTCACTGTAACGACGCGGCCCTGTTTGTCGGTGCGGGTATAGGTGGCAGAGGGAACCACAAAGCTGATTTGGGATCCCTGTTTCCAGAAGGAACGGGCAAATTCGTGGGCAAAGAGCAGGGCGTAGTAACGGCGTCCCTGCGCGAGAAGTTCGATCGCATGGTCAAAACTGCTCCAGGTTGGATCGATCGTCGTCTGAAACCATCGACGGAATGCAAAATCGTTCGCACGCGCTTGGCGAATGAGAACGCGAAGAAGTTCCTGCCTGGTCATAGCGTCTCCGGGTTTCCGCAGATACCTTAAAGGAGGCTTGTGTGACTCAAATCAACTCAGTGTTTTCTACTTAGTTATGCGGTAAGTGTCTCGCTTTTGATGACTCGTGGATGAAAATTATTCGAAAATATCTCATTTCGGTCTGTCTCAATGGCCCGCCGCATTCGTCTGTAGCACTAGTCCGCAGCGGGCCACGATCCGGCCTCTTGCCTCTGCCTGTGCCCAGCAGTATGTTCCAAAGTCTAGCTAAATCCATAATAATCATCGGTTTGGTGGGTGCCCTCGCCTTTCAGTCTGTGGCCGGGCGTGGGATGGTTGCCACTCCCGCGGGCGTCCACACCGATTCCTTGAATCTCGCCCCCCAGGTGCACCAGGCCTTTGCCCGCTTCTACACGCTCGATTTTGACGGCGCCCTTTCCCGCTTTGAAAAGATCGAGGCCCAGAATCCCGACAAGGCCTTAGCCATTGATTATGTCCTGTATACGGTCATCTTTCGCGAACTTTACCAGCTCGACCTTCTGGATACCACCTTTTACGCCCACGACGGATTCCTTAACGGCAAACACCGGGTCGTTGCCGATCCGGCGGTCGCCGAGAGGATTAACACCTTATATGACAAGGCGATAGAGCTTTCAGGGCGAAAGCTGGACAAGAACCCCAACGACGTCGACGCGCTATTTGCCAGAGGCTGGGCGCGCAGTCTCAAGGCGGTGTATCTCGGCATGGTCGATCGGGCCGTCGTTTCGGCTTTACATATCGCCCTGCAGGCGCGCGGAGACGACGAGAAGATCCTGCATATCGATCCGCGCTATGTGGATGCCAAGTTGATCGTCGGCTTCCACCAATATGTGACCGGCAGCCTGCCTCTAGGGCTCAAGCTGGTAGTCGGCGTAGCCGGTATCACCGGGTCGAAGTCCAAGGGAATAGAGGACTTACGCGATGCGGGGGATAGTGGGGTCATCACTTCTGTAGAGGCGAGGACTGCCCTGGCGCTCTTTCTCCGCCGGGAAGCCAAATACGATCAGGCCATCACGGTCACCCGATCCCTCACCGACGAGTATCCGCAAAATTTCCTCTTTCGCCTCGAACTGGCTAACCTTACAAAAGATGCCGGCGAAGGGCAGGCTGCCATCGCGGAATACCAGCGACTCCTGGACCAGGCGAAGACGCCCGGCTTTTTCCCTTCCGCCCGGCTTGAACTCGCCTGGTTCGGCCTTGCCGACACCCTGCAGGGACAAAAAGAATATGCCGAAGCGGCTACAGCCTATAACGAGGCATCGATCCAGCCGGCCATCAGCATCGATCTGAAAGGCCGCTGCGAGCTAAGTTCCGGCAAGATGTATGATCTTTTGAATGAACGAGATATGGCAGTACGAGAGTATCAAGCTGTCCTCCGGCAAGACAGTGATTCGGCGCAGGCCGACTATGCCCGTAGATACCTCAGGGTGCCCTTCACCCTGCGCTAGGTCTTGCCGCCGCCGGTACCATTTTCAGGGTGATTCGAATCCGCCGGGTTACCTCTGGTTTCAGCTCGACCCCTTCCCAGCAAGGTTTTCGAACGACTGATCTCCGGCCGAAAGCCATGAAGCCCCCGTTCCGGCCATCCATTTGGAAAATCGCACCAACCCGGATACGCTGAATCAAAGCGTGTCGCGATTACTCCGATCTGGTAAGAGCAGCGAGGAATGGTTTTCTTTGAGAGAAAGCCACGGACTATATCTACTGCTCGCCGCGGCAAGGACGCGAAACTGCTCTAAAACCACTCTCCCATGCACGAGGCTACTTGCTTTTGAAATACCAGACAGCATTCCCTGATCGCCCCTTCCACTACCCCAAAAGCAAGTCCGCATTGCATTGCGAGAGTGTTCCGCTCGTTGCGCTCGCGAAGAAGCATGGGACACCTCTCTATGTCTATTCCGGCGGACAGATTCTCGATCGCTATAAGCTTTTCTCCAAAGCGTTTGCCCATCGAGATCACCTCATTTGCTATTCAGTAAAGGCAAACTCAAATCTATCCATTCTGGAGCTTCTTGCTAAGCAGGGGTCGGGTTTCGATATTGTCTCCGGGGGCGAGCTCCTCAGGATCCTCGAGGTCGACAAGAAAGCCGCCCGCAGAGTCGTGTTCTCGGGAGTGGGAAAAACCGTTGACGAGATCGACTTGGCCTTGAAGGCTGGAATCTTGCTCTTCAATGCAGAGAGCGAAGCCGAAGTTTCGTTGCTGGCTGAGCGAGCAAAAAAGCGCAAGGTTCGAGCGAGGATCGCCCTCCGGGTAAACCCGGACGTTTTTGCCGAAACGCATCCTTATATATCCACCGGTCTGCGGGAGCACAAATTCGGCATCGACATCAAGGCTGCCCGGGCGGTCTACCGGGAAGCGAAAAAATCCAGATTTCTGGATCCGGTCGGGATCAGCGTGCACATCGGTTCCCAGATCCAGACGGCCGAACCCTTCGGGGCGGCGCTCGACGCAGTGGCCGGTCTCATCCGAGAATTGGCGACCGATGGAATTCAGATCAAGTTTGTCGACGCCGGGGGCGGGTTGGGTATCAACTACCACGGAGTCCGGGATATCCAGGAAGGCAAGTCCCAATCCTCAGCCTTCGACCCCGCCCGGGAAATGACCAGGTACGCCGCGGCGATCGAGAAAGCCCTGGCCGGTTTGGAAGTAAAGCTCCTGGTGGAACCAGGTCGCTTCCTTATTGCCCAGGCGGGCGCACTGCTCACTCAGGTTCTCTACGTAAAGCGCAATGGTAGTAAGACTTTCGTAATCACCGATGCAGGCATGAATGACCTGATCCGGCCGGCACTCTACCAGGCCTGGCATGAGGTCTTACCGGTCATCCATGATCCGAACGCCCCATCGGGAGTCGTTGACCTGGTCGGCCCGGTCTGTGAATCCGGAGACTTCTTCGCCCGGGACCGGACCATGCCTGAAGTCAAGCCGGGAAAGCTGGTTGCGATCCTCGATGCCGGTGCTTACGGAATGTCCCAAACCTCGAATTACAACTCCCGGCCCAGACCAGCCGAAGTTCTGGTTCAGGGAAAGTCAGCGCAACTGATCCGCCGGAGAGAAACGATGCGAGACCTAATCGGACCCGAACTCCGTCTGCTCTAACGGAGGCTCCGTCGCCAATTTTTCCGGGCTGCCCCAAATCCCTGGTGGCCCATTCAAGCCGATTTTGGCTTGAGTGGGATATACTCACCTTTTCCGCCGGGCGCACGTCCATAAACAACCGATCCGGAAATACCCCGAACCTCGAACCATCGTCCGACCGGCACACTTCACGAAGCACACCAGCCTCCGTCGTCAATTTTCCAGGATACCCAAATACCGGGTGGCCCATTCAAGCCGATTTTGGCTTGAGTGGGGTACACTCACCTTTGTCGCCGGTACCCGTCCATAAACAACCGAGCCGGAAATACTCCGAACCCCGAACCATCGTCCGAGCCGGCACATTTCACGAAGCACACCAGCCTCCGTCGTCAATTTTCCAAGGCACCCCAAATACCGGGTGGCCCATTCAGGCCGATTTCGGCTTGAGTGGGGTACACTCACCTTTGCTGCCCGGCACCCATCTATAAATAACCGAGCCGGAAATACCCCGAACCTCGAACCATCGTCCGGCCGGCACACTTCACGAAGTACACCAGGCTCCGTCGCCAATTTTCCAGGGTGCCTCAAATACCGGGTGGCCCATTCAAGCCGATTCTGGCTTGAGTGGGCCACGAGTGCCGCTGGCAGTGCTGTCTTCAGGGTGGTTCGTAATCCGCCCGGTAAAGTTACCCAGCTCATGAAACAGTCGCGCCTGCAGTCGAACCTTTCGGCAGACCACAAAAGGCCCGAGCCAAAGCCCGGGCCTTTTCTGAACCTTGTCCAAGCGCTACTGAGAAATGGAGTGCACAGCAGCCAGGCTGTTTTCCGCCGCGGGTGGTTCTGCGGACTGCGCCTGTGCAGTTGGTTCCTTCGGAGAAGAAAATGCATTTCCCGCAACGCTATGGCCGAGAGCTGGCATTTCGGTGTGGGCCGGTCCAAGTCCGAGGCTGATCAAGGCGCGACTATCGGGAGTCAGCTTGGTTTGCCATCCGTGGTCAGCCTGATATTGCCGCATGGCGACCTGGCTCTGCGTATCCCATTGTCCGGTCGGGGCGCCACCGAGGTACTTCTGTTTGATCAAGGCATTTTGGATTTCAACCGCGCGGCTGGAATCGATCGTGCGTTGACCATGGATCCTGCTGGGTTTCCCCTTGCCCTTCTTCGATGTACTCGTCCGGGAATGACCGGAGGTCGGCGGCCGGTGTGTGCGGCTGCCAAATGCGGGAACTATAGCCAGGGCGGAAACAAGAATCAAAGCCTGGCCGGTTCGAAAAAATAGCATGAATACCTCATAACCTGGGGGGGAAATTCTTGCTTTTGTCACCTTATAAGGTGACCGGAAAGTTTGCAATGACGAGGAGGGCCGGGAGCGCAAGATTTCACTCCACCGGTAATGGTTACTGGGCAAGCGATACCGTTCGCATCGCTTGCCCACGTTTACCACGCAGTATTACGGTAGCGTGCCTCCAAGGTAGGTCCCGCCGGCGGTCGGATTGCGTGAATCGACCACTCGGAACCCGACGTCCTGCCCGGGCTTCAGGGCAGAAACCAGGGATTGGAACTGGTCCAGACTGGTGACCGGTTGCCGGTTGATTTCCGTGATGACCAGACCTGCCACCACCTGGGCTTCATCACCGAAGGAGCCCGGCTTGACCGCGGTGACCAGTACACCCTTGATCCCCTTGCTGGCCAGCGGACCGGGTACCGCTTCCACGGTAAGACCCAGTTTGCCTTCAGAGGCGTTCGGAGCGCTTTCCGAGCCACCCCCGCCCCCTTGAGATGCAGGTTGCGCCGCATACAGTTTGGCGCGATCCGCAATCGTCAGGGTAGCCGTCGAAGTCTGCCCGGCACGCACGTAGCCCAGCTTCACGATCGAGCCCGGCTTGCGGCTGGCAATGTCCATAACCAGTTCATCGCCATCCTTGATCGACTTGCCGTCTACGGTGGTGATGATGTCCCCTGCCTTGAGCCCACTCTGGTCTGCGGGACCGTGCGGCGAAACCGCATTGATGAGCACGCCGGATTTGAAGCCGTAAACACGCTGCACCGCTGGGGAGAGCGCAGCCTGGAACTGGACGCCGATCGAACCCCGGACCACCTTGTGCTCGGGGCCAATCAAGTCGTTGTACACGTCAATGACGGTGTTGGAAGGCATGGCAAAGCCAATGCCTTCATACCCAGCCGATTGGGTAAGGATGGCAGTATTGACGCCAATGACCTGCCCGGCCATATCGACCAGCGGGCCACCCGAATTGCCGGGGTTGATGGCGGCGTCCGTTTGGATGAAGTGCTGGAACTGGCCGGCCGCACCCTTCTCAATCGTGCGGTTCCTGGCGGACACGATCCCAGCCGTTACCGTCTGGGACAATGCAAACGGGCTGCCGATGGCAACCACCCAGTCGCCCACCTGGCCCGATTCAGAGTTCCCCATTTTCACGGTAGGCAGCGGCTCCGTGGTGGTGATCTTAACCACCGCCAGATCCGTGTCTTTATCCACGCCGACGACCTTGCCGGGGCGGCCCTGGTAGCCTTCCGGGTCAGTCGAAAGCTTCACATAAATCTTGTCCGCCTTCTCGACCACGTGGTTATTGGTAATGATGTAGCCGCGCGGGTCGACAATGAAGCCTGAGCCAAGAGACTCGCGGATCTGGTCACCTGGTGATGCGCCGCCCCCTTGTCCGCCTTGTCCACCAAAGAACCGGTTGAAGAAGTCCTGGAAGTTCTGGTCGCCGCCCTGACCTCCGCCCTGGCCTTGGCCATTATCATCGTCGTCATCCCCGGCGCCTGGAGGAACCGGTGCGCCGTGCGGGTTGCGCCGGCGTTGGCTCTTGTCTTCCTGCGGAAGGGTCTCGGTGTTGATGTTCACCACCGCCGGTCCTACGTCCTTGGCGATCTTGGTGAAGGTCGTCGAGAGCGAGATCGGATCGGGTATCTTGAGCGGAGTGGCATCGGAGCTATCGGTTTGCGTTTCGTTTCCGCGAACCCCATGCACCGCGACAGAACCAATCAGTATGCCGGCTGAGAGCGTGCCAAGGATAGTAAAGGTGGAAGCGAGACGGCTTAAGCGAAGCCGTTCGAGCAGCGGTTTCATCAGGGTCGAACCTCGTCGGTTGGGAAACATTCAAAGGCTGGCGGCTAGAAGGGGTTATACCTCATCAAGCAATCACACGCATCGCGTGAGCCAGAGAACGAGAGCAACTTGCATAGCTTATATCGCGGCTGCACGGTCACTGAACGCCTTCTCTTAGTATAGCCAAAAGCAAGCACGTGGAGCGCGCGGGTGTTGCGTCGCATGGTGCCGAGTTGCATGGTGCCGAGTTGCATGGTGCCGAGTTGCATGGTGCCGAGTTGCATGGTGCCGCCGAAGTTGGCAGCGTCATAATTTTAGACGCTCTCTGACGCGTATGGGTTACTGAGTAGCTTTTGCCCTACCAACTCGATCGTGACCACTTCTGCCAGAATCAGTAACGTACACAACCGGTGCGGCCATTCAACCCTTGATGGAAGACACCAGACAGGTCGGCGCCAGAAACGGCTGAACGCGGGCCTGAATGTTCGTGGCATATATATAAAGGATAGAGCCAGTAAAAAGTGACCTTTGTAACGTTACCTTGGTGATAAGCCGAAAGAGGAAAGCGCTTGCAACGAGATCAATTCTCCTGATTCCCGTCTTCCGGCAACTCAAAACTGGGTAGGGTACGGCCTACCTTGCCGCAGCGAGCAACCTTGCCGCAGCGGGCAACCTCGCCGCAGCGGGCAACCTCGCCGCAGCGAGCAACCTCGCCGCAGCGAGCATTAGGTCCTTAGGTACGATTTTCGCAGCCCAGGCCAACCCGGGTCGCGTCATCCTTCTTTTCCGACAGCGGAAAAAGCTTGCGAAGCCTGCTCTAACGAAAGCAGCAGCAGCAGCAGAATGCGCTTGAGTGCGAGTTCACGGCCGGTGGCGTCGTACCACTCGCTTCGTGTGTGAATGCCGCCACCGTCTCCACCTGCCCCGATGCTCAGCGCCGGAATACCCAACGAAAGCGGGATATTCGCGTCGGTCGAGGCGACCCGCTGCTCGGTACGAATCCCCAGGTGCCGGTCCACCGCAAGCACAGCTTCGAGCAGTGGCGAGCCGGCGGCCAGGCTTCCTGCCGGCCGATCGCCGATGCGGGTGATCTCAAACTGCAACGTGAGCGGGCTTTTCCCTCTGCCGCTTCGATTCTGCGCCGACAGGTTGGCTGCAATGACCGCATCTTCGACGGCGCGGTGGAGCAAAACTTCCAGGCGGAGAATCTGTTCGGCTTCCAGGCTACGCAGATCGAAGCGTGCCGTGGCCCGCTCAGGAATCGCATTCACTGAACTTCCACCTTCGATCGTCCCGACATTCCAGGTAGTGCGAGGCGAGACCGGAAGAACCAGTTCGCTCATGGCCGCGATCGCCCGGCTGAGGACAACAATCGGGTTTGGCGTCCCGGCGTCGGTCCAGGAATGGCCGCCGGGGCCCTGCACCGATACCAGGTAACGCCGGCTGCCCAATGCCTCGGTCACGGCGACCTCGCAACCCGCGCCATCGAGGATCACGTTGGCGCCAATTCTCTCCCGCCAGGGCGACCGCCCATAGAGGAAGCGCATGCCCCGCAAGTCTCCTTCGCCTTCTTCGCCGACATTTCCGGCAAAAAGCAAATCGCAGGGCAGAGCTATTCCGCAACTCCGCAAGGCGGCGGCGAGCGCCAGAATTCCGGCCACACCGGCGCCATTGTCGCAGGCGCCCGGGGCTTCGAGCCGATTTTCAGTAACCAATGGGGTGATCGGAGTATGCAAGGGAAATACCGTATCGATATGCGCCGATAGAAGGACGCCAGGCTGACCGGCAATCGCTTCGGTCCCGCGATAGCAACCGAGCACATTGCCTTCAGAATCGATCTCCACCTCTTCCAGATGCAGTTCCCGAAAGCGTTCGGCCAGCCATTCGGCGCGTCTCGCTTCGCCAAACGGCGGGGCCGCGATGGACACAAGCTCCTGCTGCCATTGCATGATCCTGCGCTCGTGCAGATGAAACCACTGGAAGGCTGCATGCACGCGCGGCAGCGAAGCCAGATGGCCGATACGGGAAAATGCTGAGTGACCGATGGCTGCGGGCATAACAGATTCTCAGAGTAGCACTGGTTTCTCCGTGCGATATTCCACACTTTTCAGGAACAATCCCCGTGCCGGCGCCATGGAGCCCGCCTGTTGGCGCGACCGGGCTTCGAATATCCCCGGAATCGTATCTGCGTCCATGTTGCCTCTGCCCACCGCAAGAAAAGTGCCTACCAGGTTGCGCACCATGTGATGCAGAAAGCCGTTCCCTCGTATGCGATAGACAAGCAGTTGTTGATCCCCATCCTGCGTCCACTGCGAACTATGCACGCAGCGGATGTTGCCGCGAAGTTCCGTGTTGCGATGGTCCTGCTCCTGGTTATGCTCGCAGTCACGCTCGAACCGGTCCGGGTCACTGGCGGCGAAGGAGGTAAAGTCGTGTTCACCCAAGACCAGGGCGGCGGCTCGTTGCATGGCATCCTCGTCCAGACGAAAGTTGAACGCGTAGACGTAACGAGATTGCCAGGGCGGGCAAATGGCTCCACGATAGATTCTGTACTCGTAGGTTTTCGCCTGGGCGCTGTGCCGGGCATGAAAGTCATCGGGAACCCGTTCGGCGCTCAGTACACGGATAGATGCGGGCAGCGTGCGATTGAGGGCGCGCGCCAGATTCGCTTCAGGAATGGGAGCAGCCAGTGCAAACGAAGCCACCTGCCCCAGCGCATGCACACCGGCGTCTGTGCGTCCCGAACCCTGCGGCAGTACTTTTTCCCCGGTTACCTGCGCCAGGGCATCGCGCAGTTTGCCCTGTACCGTCACACACCCGGGCTGCACCTGCCATCCGTGGAACTCGGAACCATCGTAGGCAAGCACTAGCTTCCACATGAAACTCTCCCCAAAACTTCTGTGACTGGCGACGTTCCCAGCGTATATCGCAACCTTCGCTACGATATACTCCCCCAAGGCGTCGCTCGAAACCAGTAGCTCGAAACCAGAGCTCGAAACCAAAGCTCGAAACCAAAGCTTGCATTCGAAGCTTGCACCAATAGCTTGAAACCAGGGAACGAATCGTCCACCAGTCGCGCAACTTCCTTCCAGGGGAGAGAAAGCTGCGGCTTATGACAGAACAGCGGTCGCTCATCTAACAAAAGCGAACGAAAACTAGAGTCATCGGGCGATCATGCTGCATCTGCCATGCTAGCTCGCTTCATAATCTATCCCGACAGAACGGCGATGGCCCGAGGCCTGACCCCCGAGATTTTGACCTCACGATGAAAACTTCAGAGTCCCGTCATACCTCCTATCACCTTCCCCAGTCTCTTTCAGTCCGGTCTGGTCGGTTCGGCAGCCAATTTTTTCAAAAGTTTCAGGCCACCGTGGCGATCGTCGCCGTGCTCAGCGCCTATGTGCCTCTGCCGGCTGCGGCCCAGCAACAGCCTGCCGCGGCTGTCCCGGCCGCCACTCCGCCTACACCGGGTTTGCCTCCCGCGCCCCAGCCCGTTATTACCGAACCACTTTTTATGCGGCCCGGTGCAGAAGACTTCACCAAAAGTCATCACGCTTTTCCTAATTTTCTCAAGACCTGGGAACCGATCACGGTCGCTGCGCCGATAACCGCCAACTCGCAGCGTCTCGATGGATTGGTCCACGACGGGAAGATTTACCTCAGCCTCGCTGACGCCATCGTTCTCGGACTCGAGAACAACTACGACATTGCTATTCAGCGCTACAACCTCGATATTGCGGACACCGATCTACTGCGCGCACGCTCCGGCGCCGGTCTGCTGGGCGTGAGCAGTGGTCTTGTCGAGGGCACCCTGGGTGGTTCGGGTGGCGGCGCAAGCTCGCTCAATTCTGGCGGCGGCCCCGGTGGTACCTCCACTGCGGTCGGGGGCGCCGGCGCCGGGTCGGGCGGCATTGTATTTACCACCAACGGCAGCGGCCCCACACCGGAAACCCTGGATCCCTCGATCACGGGAACCGTCCAGTTGGAACGAACCACCACGCCCCAGGCCACACCGTTCGTCAGCGGCAGCCCCAAGTTGAATCAGAATCTCGATCAATACAATTTCAACTACAACCAGGGCTTCATTACCGGCACGGCGCTTCAGGTGGGCTTCAACAATTCCCGTACCACCACGAACAGCATCTTCAATGCATATAGTCCGGAACTGCAGTCTACCTTCAGGGCGACGCTGACCCAGCACTTGTTGAATGGGTTTGGTCCCGGCCTCAATGGACGATTCATTCTCGAAGCCAAGAACGATCGGCGCATTACCGACTCCGCATTTCGCCAACAGATTCTCTTCACCATCAATCAGATTGAGGATATTTACTGGATATTGGTGGGCGACTATGAGGATGTGCAGGCGAAGCAACGCGCGCTCGATCAGTCCACCCGTTTAGCCTCGGACAATCGTAAGCAATTGCAGATTGGCACGTTGGCGCCGCTCGATGTATTGAACGCCGACAATCAGGTCTCGACCGATACCCAGGCGCTGATCACTTCGCAAACCGCCCTTGAGTATCAGCAGCTGATCATAAAGCAGGCAATCAGCCGGAACCTGAGCGATCCTGCTCTTTCCGCCGCTCCGATTATCCCTACGGATCGCGTCTCGCTGTTGGAAATGCCTGAAGAGCGCACGCCGGTTGAGGATCTGGTGCAGAAGGCCTATGCCAATCGTCCGGAAATCGAGCAGAATATTCTGAATCTTCGCAACAACGAGATTACATTGAAGGCGCTCAAAAATAACTTGCTGCCGACGGTGGACCTATACGGGTTCTACGGATCCGCAGCTCTCGGCGGCGCAAGGAATGCGGAGTGCTCCACTGCATTTTTCGGCGCTGCGGCATGCGATGTTCCCAATGTCGGTTACGGTACGGTATTTACGAATCTCTTCAATAGCACCGGTTCCGACAAGGGAGCCGGCGTGAACATCAATATTCCGTTACGCAATCGCCAGGCACAGTCCTTGCAGGCGCGCGCGGTGCTTGAGTACCGGCAGGCGCAAATGCGCCTTCAGCAGCTTTACATTCAGGTAAGAATCCAGGTCATCAACGGCCAGTATGCTCTCACCAATGACCGGGCATCGGTACAGGCAGCTCTTGCTGCCCGTGAATATAACTACCAGTCCTATCAGGCCGAAGTTAAAAAGCTGAGATTGGGCGCTTCGACTACGGCGAACGTCTTGCAGCAGGAACGTAATCTGGCCACAGCGGAGAACAACGTAATCTCCACCGAGGCCACATACGCCAAGGATCGGGCTTCGCTCGAACAGTTGCTGGCACAAACCCTGGATCAATATGGAATTCAGTTATCGGACGCGGTCAGCGGCACGGTAACAAAGGAGCCGGTCATACCCGGATTGGAACCTGCAAAAGCAGCGCCCGAAGCTTCGGTACCTGGACAGCAGCAGCAGTTGCAGCGCACCGAAGAGATGCCGAAGCTGCCGACCCTGCCTCCGCAGCCTCAACTCACCCCGCAGGAGCAACAAGACCTGCCAGCCCCAGACCAAACTCCTGAGCCGGGCGCCCCACCGCCGGCTCCGCAACAGTAGCTGTGCTTTAAGCGTCCCTATATGGCACAGAATCTGTGTCATATAGGGACCTCGTCTTACCTCAAAAGCTGGGCTGGGTGGCCCATTCAAGCCTTCTGTTGGCTTGAATGGGGTTCAGCCACGGTCTGCCCCGGTACTTATACGGCTCTGAATAAAACGAGACCGGCCTCGTGCGGAAACCGAACAGCCCCGACAGGGCGGCTGATAGTAGCCCAGGACGTAGTCCTGGGTAGGTTCAATCCATTGATCCAGTCCCGAAGGGACGACTGAAAAAGATCCAGATTGGCATCCCGAGCGAAGTCGAGGGACTGGGCGGACCCAGCCTACAAGGGAATGCGCAGGTTGCCGTTCAATCCTTAGGCTTTAACGCTGATGAGCTTCGTCTCGTGAGAGCAATGGACCTTTTCCAAGGCGCAGGCCTTGCCTCATCAGATCGAGCGCTGAACGAAGGGCTCGCTGATAAGCTTCTTCGGTGCCTACAACCGGTTCAATCTGTTCAGCAAGTGCTCGGGCTGTCTCGATCGTTTCGGGGTTGAGACTCACACTTCGGTGGCGCTTCGTTATGGGAGGCATCGATCGATTTCCTAACATCGTTCGATGCTGCACTCACTACACATAATGATCGGGCTGCCCAAGCCGGCCGCCACCACGCCTGCTTGGTTGCAAAATGCCCGTCGCGAGACCATAAGTAACGTGACTATCGTTCCGTCACTTGCTCCAGCAATTCGAAGAACTCAGGAAAGGAAATAGCGGCGGCCTCAGCACCTTGAATGAGCGTGTCTCCTTGGGCGCGCAGGGCGGCAATCGAGAAGGCCATGGCAATGCGATGGTCTCCGCCGGAATCGATGACGGCACCGTGCAACGGCTGTCCACCCGGCACATCGAGCCCGTCTTCAAACTCTTCCACCTTTGCACCCATTGCGCGCAGGTTGGCCGCCACCAACGCGATGCGATCGCTCTCCTTGACACGCAGCTCGCGAGCGTCGCGAATCCGGATACCTCCCCGCGTGTACGGCGCAATGGCCGCCAGCACCGGCAGTTCATCGATCAATTGCGCTGCCAGCGCCCCCTTGATTTCGGTTGTACCCATGCCTTGCGGAGGCGCAACGATCTGCACGCTGCCAATCAACTCGCCCCGGTTCTCTTCGAGGTTCAGTACATTGATCTTCGCGCCCAACGCTGTCAGCACATCGAGCAGGGTGGCCCTTGTGGGATTCATCCCCAACTGATCGAGTACGAGATTCGACTCCGGAAACAGGGCAGCCGCGCACAGAAAGAACGCAGCCGAGGACATGTCACCCGGCACCATCGCTTCGATCGCATGCAGTTTCTGACCTCCGACGATGCTCACTGCGTCGCTGGTGCGGGCCACCTCTGCGCCAAAGGCGCGCAGAGCCAACTCACCGTGGTCGCGCGTGCGCACGGCCTCGCTTACCGTGGTCGTGCCCTCGGCCTGCAATCCGGCGAACAGCAGAGCGGTTTTCACCTGGGCACTGGGCACGGGTGTGCGATAGGTGATGCCGCGCAGCTTTACCCCGTGAATCTGCACTGGGGCATGGCCCTCGGTCAAGGTGATCGACGCACCCATCTCCATCAGCGGCTTACGCACCCGCTCCATGGGTCTGCGGTTCAACGAGGCATCGCCTTCGAGAGTAAAATCGCCATCCTGCGGGGCCAGCATCCCGGCCAGCATGCGCATGGTTGAGCCGGAGTTGCCGCAGTCAAGCACTGCAGCCGGTGCTTTGAGTACCCCGGAACAACCTTCCACCTCGACCGTATCGGCGGTGCGGGTCACTTTTGCGCCCATCTGGGCGACGCAGGCCAGGCTGCTGGCACAGTCGGCGCCGGTAGAAAAGTTATGAAAACGGCTTACCCCTTCCGCCAGGGCAGAAAGCAGCGCATAGCGGTGGGAAATGCTTTTGTCGCCAGGCAGGCGCAGGGTGCCCAGCAGGTTGCTTGCCGGGCGAATTGTTCGTTCCGTGGTCTTTTCGATCGAGGGTGTATTAGCCAATGCTCCGGGGCTCCAGTCTCCCGCTTACTATCCTAACTTGGCGGAGCCAGAACCTTCCGTACCCAACACCTTCAGCACAATCACCGTTTCATCGTCGAAGCGCTCCACGCCACCCTGGAATTGCGATAGATCCTGGTAAATCGCCTCTACTATTTCTTCCGCCGACTCGTTCTGGTGGCTGTTGACCAGGGCCATCAGCCGTTCCGTCCCGAACATATCTTCCTGTTCGTTCACGGCGTCCACGATGCCGTCGCTGAAGAAGATAATCGAATCGCCGGGCCGGAAAGAGAGGGTGAACTCTTCGTAACGAACATCTTTGAACATGCCCAGCGGAAATCCTTCCGCCTGCACCGTCTCTACCTGGCGCCCACGGCAAAAGAGCGGCTGCACCGCCCCGGCATTGGCGATCTGCAGCGTCTGCTTCTCATCGTTCCACACCGCGAAGACCATGGTCACGTACTGGGCGTCCATTTTGCGTTCCTGCAGCGAGTCGTTAAGCTGCTTCAACATGGCTGCCGGCGAGAGCGCCTGGCTGGTGGCCGCGCGCATGATGCCGCTGATCAGCGCGGCATACAGAGCGGCGGGCGCAGCCTTACCGCTCACGTCACCCATGGCGATGCCCATGCATTGATCGTCGTAGGGCAGAAAATCGTAAAGATCGCCGCCAATGGTGCGTGCCGGCAGAAAGCGGGTGGCAAACTCGGCGTGCGGCTTACGCGGCGGTTTGGGCGGCAGCAGCCGCAACTGTACCTCACGCGCCATGTCGAGATCATGTTCCAGCTTCTGTTCCTGGAGCGTAATCCGCTGGTAGAGCCGTGCATTTTCAATCGCCACGGCGATTTGCGAGGCCAGGGTCACCAGGGTTCGTTGATGGTCCTCGTTGAAGTAATTGGTGCGGACGTGCTCCAGGTCGAGCACGCCAATCACCTTGTCCTTGTAAAGCAGGGGCACCGCCATTTCGGAACGCGTCTCCGGGTTCATCATGAAATAGCGCGCATCCTTGCGTACATCTCCGCTGCTGATCAGCCGGCGTTCGCGCACCGCCGTCCCTACCAGGCCACGATCGAGGGGAACGTTGTTCGACGACTCCACCGGGTGGCCGAAGCGAACGGAATAGCGGATTTCGAGCACCTCTTCCCGCTCGTTGAGCAGCAGAATGCTGAACATCTGGTAGTCGATCAGCCGGCGCAGCAGTTCGGCAATGCGTTCCAGCAGGGGATCGAGGTCGAGAATCGATGTCACTTCGCGGGCGATTTCGTTCAGCACCGCCAATGTCTGCGCCTGGCGCGCCACGCGGGTATAAAGGCGCGCATTTTCGATGGCCTGGGCAATACGCGAGGCGGTAAGCTGCAGCAAACGCTGGTGTTCGGGCTGAAAATAGCCCACCTGCTCCGACTGTATGTCCATCACCCCGATGACTCGGTTCTTGACAATCAGCGGCACCGCCAGCTCAGAGCGAACTTCTGGATTCGCGCTGATGTAATTATTTTCGAGCCGCGTATCTTCGATCAGGACAGGCTCCCGCAGTTCGGCGGCTCGTCCCACAACGCCCTTTCCCATGCGGATCTTCAATCGCTCCACTTCCGGAGTGTGGCCGATCTGGAAACGCATGCGCAGGTCGTTGGTCCGTTCGTTGAGCAGCAAGATGGCGAATATTTTGTAGTCAATGACGGCACGCACCAGGTCAGCGGTGCGGAGCAGCAGGGTCTGTAGATCCAGGGTGGTATTGAGGGCATTCGCCAGTCGCGTCAGGAACTCGGTCTGGAGGGGCTCCACGCGGACCTCAGGCGGCTTCGGCGAAACGTCGGAGCTGGGACGGTAATCGCCTTCAAACGACTGCGTAGCAATCACTTGCGCCGTTTTTTGCTCGGATTCAGCGTCGTCAGGTGGGCGAGGAGGGATCATACCAATATCGAGTCATCATAGAGCATTTCGTCCGCAGACTGATTCCCGGGCATCGGTTTGCAAACCAGGCGGAAGGAACCGCTGAAGGAAACCCAAAGATGGCTGCCAACGAAGATGAGGGACGCCATGCCGGCCTGTGGATGGGCCCAAATCTTTCTCTCAGCGATTGCCTTGTGTATCCAGCATCGATTCCGGGACTAAAGACCTCTCATTACACACTCCAAGCCGTGGCGCGGAAACGGCTCTTTACGAAGGGCACGGCTTTCAGCCGTGCCGAAAGATGGGGAATAGAAGGAGGGCTTTTAGCCCCCGAGGTACGTCCTTTCTTCTCTGGGCAGCGTGGCAAGTCGATGGAAAACGTACCTCAGCGGCTAAAGCCGGACTCATTGCAATGGAGTTACGTACGGGCTAATGCTCGCTGCGGCTAGGTAGCCCGTACCCTTCAAAACAGTTGAGTTTTTCCGCAGCCAGTAGAGCCGCTTGTGAGCATCGGCTTCTTGGCATGGCTATGCTCGCTGCGGCGAGGCAAGCCATGCCCTTCGTAGAGCTCAGCTCTTTCCCTCACCGATTGCCTTGTGTGTCCAGCATTGGTACGGAAACGGCTCTTTGCGTCCCGCCCTACTACCCCGCCTGGTACTCGCGCAGGATCGCGACGCTGGCGCTGGCTCCGATCCTGGTGGCTCCCGCCTCCAGCATGGCCTTTGCGTCGGCCAAGGTGCGGATACCGCCCGAGGCCTTGACTCCGCAACGGCTTCCGGCCACTCCGCGCAGCAGGGCGACATCTGTGGCCGTCGCTCCGCCGGTCGAGAATCCAGTGCTGGTTTTGAGAAAATCGGCCCCCGCATTCAATGCCAGCTCAGACGCGCGAAGCTTCTCTTCCATGCTCAGCAGAGAAGTTTCGAGGATCACTTTGACTGCTGCGCCGGCGTCGTGGGCTACCTGCACCACCCCACGGATATCCTGCTCCACAAGACTGTTCATGCCCGACTTCAGCAAGCCTAAATTCATCACCATATCCAGGTCGCGCGCACCCAGTTTGATCATGGCCATGGCTTCTTCACGCTTGGTTGTGGCCAGGTTGGCGCCCAGCGGGAAACCCACCACCACGCCCACGGGCACTCCGCTGCCGGCCATCACCGAATGCGCCAGCGAGACCCACGCCGGGTTCACCATCGCGCAGGCAAAGCGGTAGGTCGCCGCCTGCTCACACAACTGGACGATCTGTTCCCGGGTCGCTTCCGGCTTCAACAAGGTGTGGTCAAAGACCGCGGCCAGCGTCTGAGCATTTGCCAGGGCGGACGCGGCAAAGCCGGCCACATCGAAGTATGGGGCACCGTAGTCGATCTCCGGCTGCAGCACTTTGGTGGTCATGAAACAGGCTCCCTTTTTCCCAACTGGTTCCGCAGGGACTTTATGCCCTTGTGCGGAGAAAGATCAACCTCAATGTGATGCCAGAGGCGAAGCTTCGTCTGGATTAAAAATTAGTATGTCAGGCAGGTTACGAAAGCGCTCTTCGTAATCCATCCCGTAACCGACAACAAAGTGATTGGGAATGCTGAAGGCCACATAGTCGGCGTTGATCTTCTCAATGCGGCGACCCGGCTTGTCCAGGCAGGTCGCGATCCGCAGGGTTTTGGGCTTGTGCTGCAGCAGCAGCTTGCGCAGAAAAACCAGCGTCAAACCAGTGTCGAGGATGTCCTCGACCAGGATGACGTTCCGACCGCCGATCGGCGTATCCAGGTCTTTAATCAACCGCACCGCGCCGCTGGTCGTCACTCCTTTGTAGCTGGCGATGGCCACGAAGTCGAAGGTAGTCTCGACGGTAATGCTTCGTGCCAGGTCCGCCAAAAAGACTGCCGCCCCCTTCAAAACGCCGACCAGCAAAATGGCTTCGCCCGCAAAATCCTTGCTTATCTGCGCGCCCATCGCAGCGACCCGGGCGGCGATCTCGTCGCGGGTGAACAACATGTCGTGCTTAGGTTCTCTCATCGGCTCTCATGGGCAGCGGTAACGGACACCTGCACAGCATATAACGCGGCGGCCCCACTTTGCGTTGACCGCCCAGAGAACCGGATGGAGCGCCGGATTTGCCGGATATACTGTTAGGCAGACATTCACATGTATCCCTTCATTCACTTCGGACATTTTTCCATCGGCACCTTTGGCCTCTGCCTATGGCTGGCGTCTGTGTGTGCCTGTTGGGTGCTCTACCGCAATTTTCAGCGTTACGGAGTGGATGCCGACGCGGTGGGTGTCGCCGCCTACACGACCGTTGGCGGGGTGATCGGCGCCAAGCTTTGGCACGTCCTCGAAGATCCCACGCTGCTCATGCACCAGCCCACCCTGGTTCTGTTCGACCGCGCGGGCTTTGCCTGGTTCGGCGGTTTATTGGTGGGCATCGCGGTCCTGCTCTGGCAAGGGCGACAGGCCCTGATCACTGGAGCAGGGAAGCTCGGTGGCCTCGGTATGCTCGACCTGGCTGCGCCCGCCGTGGCCGTTGGCTACGGGGTAGGCCGGCTCGGCTGTCTCATCTCCGGCGATGGCGATTACGGGGTTCCCACCCAACTCCCCTGGGGTATGAGTTTCCCTAACGGACTCGTTCCCACGACCCAGAGGGTACATCCAACGCCGATTTACGAACTGATCCTGGCTTTGTTGATCGCCGCCTATTTATGGCGTAGGGGAGCAAAGACCAGCGGAGACGGTGCACTGCCTTTGGGGCAGCTTACGGGCGAATATCTGATCCTGAGCGGGGTCGCGCGCTTTCTGATCGAGTTCATCCGCATCAATCCGCGCATCTACTGGGGCATGAGCAATGCGCAGGTCGCCAGTCTGGGCTCGATTCTTGCCGGTGCATTACTTGTTGTCTGGGCCCGGATGCGCAGCGGAGCGAGGGCCTCAGGCCCTGCCGGCGCGGTCACCGCTGCATCCCGTCAATAGAGCGTTTCCCGCCGCAGCGCTGGTATCGCTCCACCAAAGAGGAGAACCATGGCTCAATCTGATCAACTTCGCGTTCCCGATCCTGCTCGTACCGACGCCAAGTCGTTTGAACTGCTGCGCGTCTGGATTGCCCATCAGGATCAGCACATCAGCATGCGTGTGGGCGTGTGGGAGGAACCGGAAGCCTGGGGCATGATGCTGGCCGATCTGGCTCGCCACATTGCCGCTGCCTTCGAGCAGTCAGAGAGGCGCGATCCCATGGAGATGCTGGGCCGCATCAAAGCCGGCTTCGATGCCGAGATGGATAACCCCACCGATGAAGTGCGCGGCGAACTAGCCGGTTGAGTTGCGCGGATTGGCGGAGAGCGCGAGATCGAACATTCCTTTTTCGCACCGCCTCAGCAGCGCACCCAAAACGAGTTCAGCAGAAGGGCACGGCTGAAGCCTTACCCCTCGTACGCGTCTCCAATCTGGCAACGGAACGCACACGGAGCGAATCTTTCATCCCCTCACCGCGCATTTTGGCTGGGAGCCTTGCCTCCTATAACCTAACAACAGGCCCCAACATTGAATGATCTGATCACCATTCGTGGCGCACGAACCCACAACCTGAAGAACATTGACTGCGATCTGACCCACGGCAAGCTCACCGTGGTTTCGGGTGTTTCAGGGTCCGGGAAATCCTCGCTCGCGTTCGACACCATCTACGCAGAGGGCCAACGCCGCTACGTCGAGTCTCTCTCTGCGTACGCCCGGCAGTTTCTGGAGCGCATCGAGAAGCCCGATGTGGACTTGATCGACGGTCTCGCTCCGGCCATCGCTATCAAGCAGAAGAACTCTACCCGCAATCCGCGATCCACCGTGGCGACGGCTACCGAGATTTACGACTATCTGCGTCTGCTCTTCGCGCGTTGCGGCACGGCGCATTGCATCGTTTGCGGCGGAGTGGTCAAGCGGGACACGGTCGATGAGATTGCCGCATCCGTCCTGGACCTGGGTGAGGGCACGCGGCTGTACGCTCTCTTCCCGGTGACACCGAAGGCGCCCGCTGTCACCGAACAAGCGCCCGCCGCAAAGCGCAAGAAAAAAGCGGCATCCAAAAGCTCAGTCAACCCGGCTCTACCCAACGACGCGTTTAAAGAGCGCCTGACGGAACTGCGTACGCGCGGTTTCAATCGTCTCTACCAGAACGGCAAGATCGTGGAATTCTCTACGCCGGAATCCCTGCTCGACCTGGACTTCGGCCAGGCAGTCTATGCCCTGGTCGATCGCCTGGTGGTTTCCGCGGAGAATCGCGCGCGCATCGTGGATGGAGCGGAGATCGGATTTCGCGAATCGGGAGAGATTGTCTTCGAGACCGCTTCGCGTGATGTGCAAGCCGAGCCCAAACGCCTGCGTTTCTCCCAGGCATTTGAGTGCAAGCTGTGTCACCGCATCTATCGCGAACCCGAACCCCGCCTCTTTTCGTTCAACAATCCGTATGGCGCCTGCGAGCGCTGCCAGGGTTTTGGCAACACCATCGACTTCGATCTCAACCTGATTATTCCCGACCGGCAGAAGACTTTGAACGACGGCGCGATTGAACCATGGACCCGACCCAAGTACCGCCCCTACCAATCCGAGCTGAGAAAGGCGGCATTGCAGCACGGCATTCCTCTCGACGTACCGTGGAGGGAACTGACCGCAGAACAGCAGGCTTTTGTACTCGACGGTCACGGCAGCTTTCTCGGCGTGCATGGTTTCTTCGCCTTGCTCGAGCGCAAGAAATACAAACTGCACGTGCGCGTAATGCTGAGCAAGTATCGCGGCTATGCGGAGTGCCCCGAATGCAAGGGAACGCGTCTGCGGGCCGAGGCCCGTGCCGTGCGTATCAGTGGCCGTAACATTTGCGAAGTTTCCAGCCTGACCATCCGCGAGGCGAACCGTTTCTTCGAAGGGCTTTCCATGACCCCGCAGCAGCAGGAAATCGCCGGCGGAATCCTGGTTGAGATACAACAGCGGTTGCACTTTCTCGACGCCGTAGGCCTCGAGTACATCACGCTCGACCGTCTGGCCTCCACGCTCTCCGGCGGCGAGGCACAGCGCATTCAACTGGCCACCTCGCTGGGCTCACGGCTGGTGGGAGCCCTCTATGTGCTCGACGAGCCGTCGATCGGCTTGCATAGCCGCGATACCGCGAAGCTGATCCGCATTCTCGAAGAGCTGCGTGATCTAGGCAACACCATCCTGGTGGTAGAGCATGATCCTGACGTGATCCGCGCGGCCGATTGGCTGGTCGATCTCGGTCCCGGCGCCGGTGAGTTGGGCGGCCGCATTCTTGCTTCGGGCACGGTCGAGGAGGTGGAGAAGAACCCTGACTCCATCACCGGCCGCTACCTGAGCGGGCAGTTCACCATTCCCATACCCACCCGGCGGCGTGAGCCGATGCGGGAGAAGCTGGTGTTGAAAGGCGCGCGCATCCACAACCTGAACGGGCTCGACGTCGAGATCCCCATGGGCATGCTTGTTTGCATCACCGGTGTCTCCGGGTCGGGCAAGTCCACCCTGGTGCATGATGTGCTCTATCCGGCGGTGTCGCACGCACTGGGCAAGAACGAGGGCGGCGATCCTTCGCACCTCTACCGTGAGCTCACGGGAGCGGAGCGGCTGAACGATATCGTCCTGGTGGATCAGGCGCCGATTGGGCGCACCCCACGTTCCAATCCGGTCACTTATATCAAGGCATTCGATGCCATTCGCGAGCTCTTTGCCTCGCAGCCCGAAGCGCAGCGCAGGGGCTACGCCGCCGGCCATTTCTCGTTCAACGTGCCCGGCGGCCGGTGCGACGTTTGCGAGGGCGACGGCACGGTCACTGTGGAGATGCAGTTCCTCGCCGATGTGGAGCTGCCTTGCGAAGAATGCAGCGGAACCCGCTACAAGGCCAGCACGTTGGAAGTGAAATACAAGGGCAAGAGCATCTACGAGGTGCTCAACCTGACCATTAAGGAAGCCCTGCGCTTCTTTGCCGGCCAGCAGAAGATCCTGGAAAAGCTCGCCGTCCTCGACGAGGTAGGTCTGGGCTACGTGCGGCTCGGCCAGTCCGCAACCACGCTCTCCGGCGGAGAAGCGCAAAGGGTGAAACTGGCAGCGCATCTTTCCATGGGCCGTACCGCTTCTGTGCGGGCATCGGCCAGCGCCAATGCCAACGGCAACCCAACTCCAAAGAAGATCGGTAGCCGAGTGCTGTACATTCTGGACGAACCGACGACAGGTTTGCACTTCGACGACGTGAGCAAGCTGCTCACGGCGTTCAAGCGGCTCATCGATGCCGGTGGCTCACTGGTGGTCATCGAGCACAACCTTGACGTGATCAAATCGGCGGACTGGGTCATCGATCTGGGCCCGGAAGCCGGCGCCGGCGGCGGCAAAGTGGTGGCAGCGGGAACCCCCGAGCAGATCGCGCAAGCCCGGGGCTCGCACACCGGTTACTGGTTGGCTCAGGCCTTGGCCGCCCAGGAAGAGCGGACCGCGCCATGAAGGACCGCGCTGTGAATTCCTATGCCATGAATTCCCCTGCCATGAAGGACCGAGCCATGAAGGACCGTGCCACAAACCTTCAGCCCGCATCGAAATGGGGGCTCTGGCGCCGGCAGGCGCCCCAGCTCACCGAAGTAATCGTTCTGGCCTTCGCCTTGCTGTTATCCGGTGATTCCGCCGCGGCGCAGAACCAACTGCCGCCCGGCACGCAGTCCCCGGATGCAGTCACGGACGCAGCCACTGAAACCCGCCTGTCGCCAACCGCCAAACCCGACCGGGAAGCTGCTGAAAGCAAGATGGAGCAGAAGGATTACGACGCCGCGCGGCCGCTGCTCGCTAAGCACCTGTCTCAGAACCCAGGCGATGCCCGCGCCCTCTTCGACCTCGGTTACATCGAGGACGCGACCGGCCACGCCGAGGAAGCTGCCGCCGCGTATCGCAAGGCGATCGCCGCCGACCCAAAGCAGTTCGAGTCACGTCTGGCCCTGGGTCTGCTCCTCGCCCACCAGGCCAAATTTGACGAAGCCCGTGAACAAATCGTGCAGGCAACGCTGCTCGAACCCACTCCGTCCAACCCCACAGCGAAGGCTGAAGCCTTCCGGACCCTGGCCAGACTGAATCGCACCAGCGATCCTGCGGGGGCTCGGGACGCCCTCGTGACCGCGTTGCGTCTTAGCCCAGAAACCCCTGAAGACCGCCTGCTGACCGCCCAGATTGCCGAAGCCAATGGGGATGACGACCTAGCCCAGACGGTTTACCAACAGCTGCTAACGAGCCACCCATCTGACAACATAGCCTCCGAGGCGGACGCCGGTCTGGCGCAACTTCTGCTCAAGGAAAAGCAATACAGCGATGCGGAGCCGCTGCTGAAGAGCGCCCTGGCTCGCGACCCGCACGATCCAGGGCTTAACGCGCAGTTAGCCGAGGCCCTGCTCAGCCAGGGCAAGAATGACGAAGCGTTACCTGTCCTCGAGACCCTGCGGCAGTTGGAACCGGGCAATGCCTCGGTAGACCAGATGCTGTCGGACGCATACTCCCAGGCCGGACACCCGGAAAAGGCCGATCCCATCTATGCCCGCATGGTTCTGGCCCATCCTGAGAACGAAGACGTGCAGGCCGGCCAGGGGGAAAACTACCTCCGGGAGCAGCTTTACCCGCAGGCCCAGGCGGCCTTCGAACGCGCGGTTAAACTCAAACCGGAGGATGGTGACGCCTGGAGCGGCCTCGCCTTTGCCGCTTCAAAAAGCAAAAACTACTCCCGGGCACTGGATGCTCTTTCCATGCGAGCAAAGTATTTAGAGGAGACCCCAGCTTCTTACTTCCTTTGGGCCATCTCGTACGATAGTCTTCACCTGTACAAACAGGCGCGAGAGTACTACAACAAGTTCCTCGCAGCCGCTGGCGGAAAGTTTCCCGACCAGGAATGGCAAGCCAAACATCGACTCGTTACTCTTGGCGGACTTCACTAACGAAAGACGTTCCCGTAGTAAGCCCTCAGGGAGGTGCGCTATGCGGTTCGTATTTACGACCCTCGCAGTTTCTGCTTTAACCCTCAACCTATCCTGTGCTCGCCTGTTCGCAATCGACGAGCGTGTATCCTCAGATCCGCAAGCCATGGCTGCGCTCATGCTGAAGGCCGAACAGGCCCTTCCCAAAGATCAATGCTTTCTCTATGCGGAGCTGGTCCACGATATGACCGAGCTTGCAGGTCGGCAGCTGAGTTCCGGCGATGGCGATCAAGCGTCGGCTACGTTGAAGCTGGTGCAGCGATACGCTGAGAAGATCCATATAAGCATGGCCGAGGACGGAAAGAAAATGAAGAACGCCGAGCAGCTCATCGCGCATACTTCCTATCGACTGCACGGCATTCTCGATGCCTCGCCCTATGAGGATCGCCAGACGTTGCAGACAACGCTGAAGCAGTTGGAGCAGGTCCAGACCGAACTCATGCTGCAGGTCTTCAAGAAGTAGCTTATCTCATGCGTCTCCCCTCCGCCGTGCACCTGGGTATATCTCTGCGATGAATATCATTCGGTCGGTTACTGTTGCTTGTATCACGCTGGCCCTTTTATCGGGCATGGGGTTGGGCACTGCTCCTGAAGGCTCGTTCGCTTTCGCGCAATCGAGGAAAGATCCTCTCACCGAGCGAGAAGTTGAAGCAGTACGTGAAGCCGGGGACAACCCTGCCGAGAGGCTCTCTCTCTACATCGGTTACCTCGACGAACGCGCCAAGGGAATTCACAGTCTCAGTACCGACGCCCGCGCGCAGAACAAAGAAGCGCGCCTGCATGATCTGTATGAAGAGTTCACCCGGCTCTCCGATGAACTGCAGGACAACATGGACGCGTTCAACGACCAGCACGCGGATTTACGCAAAGTGCTCAAGCAAACGATCGACAAGACCGGCGAATGGACGACTGCACTGAACGAGCCCATTCCAAGTGCACGCTACGACTTTGCGCGCAAGACGGCGCTGGATACCAACCAGACGGCCCACGAGACCGCCTCGACCATGCTGCCGGAGCAGGTGAAATATTTCATCGAACTCAAGAAGGCTCAGAAGGAAGCAGAAAAGGCAGCAGAGAAAGAACGGGAGACGCGGTAGAGTAGTTTCGCAACTGGTGTAGACCGAGACTACTGGCCTTTACGTGGTTTTCTCTCAAAGAAAACCACACCTCGCTGCCATTACCAAAACACGGGCATTGCGAAAATGCTCTGACACCGGTATGCTGATCGCTCTTCAAACCCGATTTTTTTTGAACGCAACTCCTGCTACGCTGGAACAAGGTGAGTTCCGAATTGCATGTGTGGTTTGCCGAAGAGTACCGGGCCCTTCGGCCGCGCGCGCCCATCCCCGGGCTTGAGATTCGCTTCCGCCGCTTCACCAGCCTGAACACGACCATTCGCTTGCGTGAAGGCAAAATGCATGTGCATCTGTCGGATCTATTAGAAGGCGCGCCCGAGAGCGTTCTGCGGGCCATCGCTCACATTCTTTTAGCCAAGCTTTACCGCAAACCTCTGGACGCGGCGCATACGAACCGCTATCGCCGATTCGCTTCGAGCGAAGCGGTGATGCGGCAGACTGAGTTGATCCGCCAGTCGCGCGGCCGCAAGAAAATGCTGGGCCCGCAGGGGCAGCACTACAATCTCGACGAAATCTTCGAGAGCTTAAATCACCGCTTCTTCCATGGTTTGATGGGCCGCCCACTGCTTACCTGGAGCGGCCACGTAGCCAGGCGCAGCCTGGGTCATTACGATCCTGCGCACAACACGATCGTCGTGAGCCGTGTCTTCGACCGCAAGAACACGCCCCTCTATGCGGTGGAGTATCTGCTCTACCACGAGATGCTGCACCTGAAGCACCCGGTCAAGGTGCGCGGAGGCCGCCGCTGCGTGCATCCCCGCGAGTTCCAACTGGAAGAGCGTCTCTTCCCCGAATGGGCAAAAGCCAAGGAATATCTGAAGACCCTCTGAATTTTCTTCCCGGCCACAAAAAACCTGACGGTTTGCGGCCAAGGAGACATGATAAGTTTCAGTATCAGTTACGATTTCTCTTTACTCGAACTGCGGCAGAACTAGCCTGGATTTCTACCCAGCAGGGAGGAGAGGAGCGGCGCGGCAGCTCGCTGCGGCGAGGCTGTGTTGTGCTGTGCCCTGCAGCGCAATGAATCTGCGGGTGCCCCATCCTTGACGGTGCTTTTCCGGCAAGGGTGGGAAGCAACAAATCTCCACGCACACTGTCTTGGTAACCCACCCTTCGCGAAAAAGCGAAGGATGGGGCACCCGCAGGTTTGTTGCACTGCCACCAAGCGATATCGAGCCGCGTCTCTCTATTATTCTCAGCCGCGTGAGAAATACCGGCTAGCACAACCGTTCTCTGCGGCAGGGTCTGCAGCAAGGACGCAGGACTGGATTTTTCATCAAGAAAAATCCAACTCCCCAGAAGTTGGCCGGGTGCACCTAATTTGGTTCTGATCTGAACATCGCATCGAACAGCAGCAAAATCCCGCCCACCACAATCGCCGAATCCGCCACGTTGAAATCCGGCCAGTGGTAATGCACGATATGCACTTCGAGAAAATCAACGACGTATCCGAAGCGGAATCGGTCATACGCATTGCCCAGCGCCCCGCCCAGAATCAGCGCCAGCGCCAGCGAAGTCGCCGAAATCTTGCGCCCCAGCTTCACCAGCGCAATCAGCACGGCAATGGCTGCGAGCAGAGAAAACGCCAGCAGCGTCCATCGCACTCGCTGCGGGGAACCAGAATCGTTGAACAGGCTGAACGCTGCGCCGGGGTTCTCCACGTGGCTGATAGCGAACACGTGGGGAATCACGATCACCTGATCGCCCAGCTCAATTTTCTTTGCCACAACCCATTTGGTGACGCGATCCGCCACCACGATGAGTAGTGAAAGCACAAGCAGCCAGCCGCGGTAGTCTCTCTTGCCGTTGCTCATGCGATCGAAGCGCTTTCTTGCGGGGCATCACCCAGCGGCGGGAAACCGATTTGATCGAGTGCAGCCGAACACCGCTCGCACACCATGGTCCAGCGCCGATCCTCGCCCACGTGCACAGAGTAATTCCAGCAGCGCTCACACTTGGTTCCGTAGGCCGGCAGAGTGACGGCGCTGATCTTCTGAGAGCCGATTTCGGGAGATCCGATCACCACCTCCACCTGCGAAACATTCAGGAGCTCTTTCAAGCTGTCAAAATAGCGCTCCATCAGGGGACCCATATTCTCCGGAACCTCGAGCACCAGTCTCGCATCCAGCGCCTTGCCGATCTTCTTCTCCTTGCGCGCTTCCTCCAGGCTCTTGAGCGCTTCATCGCGAACCATCAGCAGCGTTGCCCAATCGTTCATGAAGTCCGCATCGACGTTCGCTGCGAGGCTCGCCGGTTCTGGGAATAGTTCCAGATGCACGCTGGGCAGGCGATTCGAAACGTGCGGCATGTATTGCCAGACTTCGTCCGCCGTGAAGCTAAGCAGAGGGGCCACCAGGCGTACCAGGGCTTCGGCGATCTTCCACAAAACAGTCTGCGACGAGCGGCGAGCGATGTTCTGTGGCGCGAACGTATAGATTCTGTCTTTGACCGCATCAATATAAAGCGCGCTCAGTTCAGCGACCGCGAACTCATTCAAGGCGTGGTAAATGCGATGGAATTCGAAGTCCTGATACCAGCGCAGAACTTTTTCCGTGAGTTCGCGCGTGCGCGCCAGCATGTACCTGTCGAGCGGCGGCATCTCTTCCCAGGCCACGGCATCCCTTTCGGGCGAAAAGCCGTTGAGGTTACTGAGCAGAAAACGGAACGTGTTGCGCAGCTTGCGGTAGGTCTCTGAAACGCGCTGCATCAGGTTTTCGCTGGCAGCGACATCTTCGCGGAAGTCGACGGAAGCTACCCAGAGACGCACAATCTCCGCCCCGAGGCGTTGGGCAATGTCCACCGGGTCGACTCCATTGCCCAGGCTCTTCGACATGGCGCGCCCCTGCTCATCCAGGGTCCAGCCGCAGGTAGCGGCCATACGATAGGGAGCAGCGTCCCGCGCTCCAATGGCGCACAGCAGGGAAGACTGGAACCAGCCGCGATGCTGGTCGCCGCCCTCGATGTAGAGATCGGCCGGCCAGGGGAGGTCTTTCTCGATGCCGAGAACAGCTGCCTGGCTGGCGCCGCTCTCAAACCACACGTCGAGAATGTCCATTTCTTTCTGGAACGCGCGGCCCCCGCAGTGCCCGCAGGCAATATCCGGCGGCAGAATGTCCGCAACCTCGCGCACATACCACGCGTCGGCGCCTTCCTTGGCAAACAGGTCAACAATGCGTTGATTCACCGCGGGCGATTGCAGCGGCTTGCGGCAACCGGCGCAGAGCAAGACGGCGATCGGTACGCCCCAGATGCGCTGGCGCGAGATACACCAGTCGGGGCGGCTCGACACCATGTTCGAGATGCGGTCCTGACCCCACGCGGGGTCCCATTTCACCCGTCCGATCTCATCGAGCGCCCGCTGGCGAAATGTGGTCACCGAGCCGTCCGCGTGCGTCATGGGAGTTTCCATGCGGATGAACCACTGCTCCGTTGCCCGGAAGATGACCGGCCTGTGGCAGCGCCAACAGTGCGGGTAGGAGTGGTGTACGTCCAGACGCCCCATCAGGGCGTGGCGGGCAATCAACAGGTCGATGATCGGCGCATTGGCCTTGAACACGAACATACCGTCGTATTCCGGCAGCCCGTTGCGAATATGTCCGCCATCGTCCACGTCGCACACTTGGCTCAGCCCATAGCGCCCGCCGGTGGCAAAGTCATCCACGCCGTGGGCAGGTGCTGTGTGGACGACGCCCGTGCCCTGATCGGTGGTGACGTAGTTGGCGTTGACTCCGAGGATCGAACGCTCGAGGAACGGGTGCGCAAAGGTAACCCGATCGAGCTTGGCGCCGGGGAAGCGCGCGATCTCGTGCGCGCTTTCAAGCCCGCAGGCCGCGCGGGTGGCCACCGCCAGGGCTTCGGCCACAAGGTAGACTTCTCCCTCCTGCCCTTGCTGTTCGAGGGCCACATACTCAAAATCCGGGTGGAAGGCCACCGCCAGTGACGCCGGCAACGTCCAGGGGGTAGTGGTCCAGATGATGGTGGAAACCCGTTTCCCGGCCAGCCGGGCATCGATGGCTTCAGCGGAACTTGTTAGCCGGTACCGGACATACACACTGGGGCTTGTGTGCATCTCATATTCAACTTCGGCTTCTGCCAATGCGGTGCGGTCGTGCATGCACCACAGGACTGGCTTAAGACCCTTGTAAACGAAGTCTTTCTCCAGGAAGCGGAAGAACGTATCGATGATTTTTGATTCATACTCCGGCGTCATGGTGGAGTATGGGTTGCTGAACCGGCCGAAAATGCCCAGACGCTGGAATTGGGAGCGCTGCAGGTCGAGATACTTCTGGGCATACTCGCGGCAGGCGCGGCGCACGGCAATCGCCGGCATTTCGAGTTTCTTGCGGCCTAGTTGTTCGTCGACCTTGATTTCGATCGGGAGGCCATGGCAGTCCCAGCCGGGGACAAAAGGGGCATCGAACCCCGCCATGCTCTTCGATTTCACTACGAAGTCCTTGAGGCACTTATTCAGAGCATGACCCAGATGAATCGGTCCGTTCGCGTAGGGAGGCCCGTCGTGCAGCACGTAGCTTGGCGCATGCTCGCGAACCGAGCGAATCTGGTCGTAAATCCGCGCCTCGTCCCAGGCGGAGAGCCGCTTGGGTTCGTTCTGGGGCAGATTGGCCTTCATGGGGAAGTCGGTATGAGGAAGGTTAAGAGTCGCCTTGAGTTCGGGCGGAGCCGGCATTCTTTCTCCAGTCAAAAAAACACAAACAATCCCTTTATTGTATCCGGGTTAGCTGCAACGAACGGGAGGGCGCTTGACCGCGGAGTGAAAGCTCGAAGCGCAGGCCGAAGCCAAAATTAATTGACCTGCTTACCTCCGGCTCAAAAAAGGTGTCTAATGCTTTTTAACAGTTTTGCAATATGGGCAAACTCCTTCTTTATGGAGAGAGACAAGCCGGACGACAGTCGTCCATAATGAGGAGATAGGCGGAGAGAGGCTCAAGGGGTTTCTCTTCTCATACAGTTTCTATGGCCAACCAGGTTTTGTTACCCCCGGATTTGAAGGATCAGGCAAGAGAGCCCAAGCTGCTCGCCGAGATCATCGATGAACCGGCGTGGAAGACGATTGCCGGTAACGTCTACGACCTCCTGTTCCCCAGGAAGCTGCCTCCCCTCGTACTGACGTCCACCCCCATCCCGGTCAAAGACCCGATGAAGGAGGACCGCGGCAAGGCTTCGACGATCATTTCCATCGTCACCCACGTCATCATCATGGGTCTGATTCTCTTTGCTTTCCTCGCGGTAAAAAAAGTCGTCACCAAAAAGTCTCTGACGCTGACCAACATCGACGTACCTCCATTTCTGCCGATTGCACCCAAGGGGCCGGCAATGGGCGGCGGCGGTGGCGGCGGGTCGCACGACATTATTCAGGCACCCAAAGGGAGGCTGCCCAAATTCGAGGAGCAACCGATCACGCCTCCCATGGTCATCGTCAACGAAAAGCCGAAGCTGGCGGTCGACCCGGCGATCATGATGCCGAAAGACATTCAGTTGCCCAACAACAACCTGCCTAACCTGGGCGATCCTCGTACCACCGTGACCGGTCCGGCCTCAAACGGAAGCGGCAGCGGAGCGGGTATAGGCACCGGTTCCGGCGGAGGCATCGGCTCCGGCAGCGGGAATGGCTATGGCCCAGGCTCAGGCGGTGGATATGGCGGCGGCCCTTATCACGTGGGCGGCGGTGTTTCGGCTCCCCAACTGGTCTTCGCTCCTGATCCCGAGTTCTCTGACGAAGCCCGCCGCGCCAAGTATCAGGGCGTCTGCGTGGTCTCGCTGATCGTCGACGCGCAGGGGAACCCGCAGCGCGTGCAGGTGGTGCGTCACCTGGGAATGGGGCTGGACGAAAAGGCAGTCGAGGCGGTGCGGCTGTACAAGTTCAAGCCCGCTACGCTGCAGGGCAAGGCCGTGCCCGTGGAAGTAAACATCGAAGTAAACTTCCGCATCTACTAGAAGCAGCCTGTCTTTCAAACACAGCAGCGCAACAAACCTGTGGGTGCCCCACATCTCGTGTTGTTACGAGATGTGGGATACGTCAAACCTCGATCTCTAACTCTGTCCCAGCAAAAACTCCAGGATAAAAACAGGATGGGTTACCACAACCGTGAGCGTTGAGATCCAAAAGCACCCTGAAACTCACTTGAACAACCCTGCCGGAATCTCCTGTTTGCTCGACAGCATAGCCTTCCAGGGGTCCTTTGTGAGCCGGCCACTCCATTCGCTGAATTTTGCGATCAAAAACCTGGGCGCTTGGCTCTCCTTCAATTCAGCCCACTCCAGCGGCAGTGCCGCAGCCATACCCAGCCTCGCCCGGCTCGAATAAGGAGCTACCGCCGTGGCTTCCCGATCGTTCCGCAAGTAGTCCACAAAGATCTTGTTCTTCCTCGCCGCCTTGGTCATTTTGCTGATGTAGAGCTTGCTATTGTCCTGCTCCATCTGCACCGCAAACATGTGAGTAAAGGCTTTGATACGGTCCCAATCGAGCTTAGGTCGAATGGGAGCCGCCACATGCAATCCCTTGCCTCCGGTTGTCTTGACGAAGCTTTGCAGGCCCAACTGGCTTAGCCGCTCTTTGACCTCGAGTGCCGCAGCACAAAGCGTAGACCACGAAACCGCCTCATCCGGGTCGAGATCGAAGATGATGCGATCCGGATGTTCCAGGTCCGCGTTCGTCGATCCCCAGGGATGGATTTCGAGTACGTTCATTTGTGCCAACCCGGCTAAGCCCTCCGCCGTGTGTAAGGTGACATACGTTTCCGTGGCCCCGCCTTTGGCATTTGGAATCTCCACTCCCTCGATGCCGGCCGGCATCCCCTGGCCAAGTTGTTTTTGATAGAAGCAGGGTTTTCCTGCGCCGTTAGGGCAGCGAACAAGAGACAGCGGTCTGCCGGAGATATGGGGCAGCATGCGACCAGCGACGGCGAGATAGTAGTCGACCAGCGCCTTCTTGGTCACACCCGTTTCCGGATCGAGAACCTTATCCGGATGCGTAAGGCGAATGGCTGGCAGCGGTTTGCTCATGGATTTGGCTGCTTTATGAGATGCCGCTGCGGCGACCGGATTCTCCGCGGTATGCGGCGGTTTCGTATCAGCCACCTCGCGCCTTACCTCGGTTGCCTTCTTGTCTTCTCTCAGCCCCTTGAAGCTTGCTTGCCGCACGAGATCATCCGTCGTCCAGGTGGTGAACTGCACCTCCGCCACCAACTCCGGCCGCACCCACATTGCGCCTTTAGCGGCAGCCATGGGTACATCGGTGAAGGCTTTTGCCGTCTGCCGCATGGCCTCCAAACTTTTGCGCAAGGCGCGTCCACTCTCCTGGGTGAATCCGGTACCGGTACGCCCGGCATACATCAGATTTTTCCCATCGTAGTAACCGAGCAGCAGTGCGCCCATGCCATCGGTTCCGTTGGCTGGCTTGGTAAAGCCGCCCACCACAAACTCCTGCCGGCGAAAACACTTGATCTTGATCCATGATGGGCCGCGGCCAGAGGTATAAGTGCTGTCGGCACGCTTGGAAACAATCCCTTCCGCGCCGAGGTGGCAAGCCTGCGCAAAGATCGGAGCGCCGTCGCTCTCCAGGTGCTGACCGTACCGAACGACGTCCTGCGGAGGCAGGCTCTCAATCAACTGATCCAGAATCTGTTTGCGCTCGGTAAGTGGCTGCTTACGAAGGTTATGTCCATTGAGGTGCAACAGGTCGAAGACAAAATAAGTCAGCGGGTTTGTGGAGCCTTCGTCGAAGGCGGCCTGCAGACGGGCAAAACTGCTTATCCCCTTCTCATCGAGAACGACCACCTCTCCGTCAAGAATGGCGCTCTCTACAGAAAGGCCGCCGAGTGCATGAGAAACGGTGGGCATGCGATGAGTCCAATCGAGGCCACTCCGGGTAAACAGCCGGACCTTATGCGCTTTATCGATATGTGCCTGGATGCGGTAGCCATCGAGCTTGAGCTCATGAAGCCACTGCGGGCCTGTGGGTGGTGCGGCCGCTTCTGAGGCGAGCTGCGGCTGAATAAAGGATGGCAGCGATTCCTTCGCTCCAGGAAGATCCGCAGGAGCAAAGCGAGCACCCGCAGCGCGAGGCTGATCGGTCTGCCCACTCTTTCCACCGGTCTCCGGATGATTCGACTGCCACACGTGATCCTGATCACGCGCAATGGCGTCGAGGTCGCGGCCTGTCAGCACGCTGTTGGGCGCTTTCTCGACGATCGGCGTTTCGTCCGCGGTTTGGTCGTACTCGTCGCGCTCCTTGATCAGGAGCCAGTTTGGTTTGGCCTCGCGCGCCGCCTTACCTCCCATGCGCACGAGCACCCACTTACCCTGCAATTTCTTTCCATGCAGGATGAATTTGAGATCGCCCTTGGCAAGCGCTGCATCGGGATCTCCAATGGGTTCCCACGTACCCTCATCCCACAGCATCACGGTGCCGCCGCCGTACTGGCCTTTGGGGATGGCGCCTTCGAATCCGCCATATTCCATGGGGTGGTCTTCCACCTGGACAGCGAGCCGCTTGTCGCTACGCACATAGCTCGGTCCTTTGGTGACGGCCCAACTTTTAAGCACGCCGTGCAGTCCGAGCCGGAAGTCGTAATGCAATCGCGTGGCCGCGTGCTTTTGAATCACGAAGGGCAGCGCGCCGCCTTTTTCTGGTTCTTGACGCTCTGCTTCTTGAGGTTTGGACTTTCCGCCCGGTTTGTCACTTGGCCGGCCACTTGGTGCGCCAGTTGGCTCAGCGGTCCTGGTGAAGTCCCGCATTGCGCGATACCGAGCCAGTTGTTCGTCGACGAGGGTCGAGGATGACGGAGCGGGAGAAGGACTCTGCGCTTTCGACTTTGTACTCTTCCGTCCTACCGCTTTCGTACTCTCGCTTTTCTTGCTCTTGCCGGCCATCCCTGCCCCCTTTGTTTCCCCGGCTTAAGCTCTCCTGCGCGTGATGAGCACAGCGGCGATATAGCTCAATAGGATGAGGATCGCGGTCAACAGGCTGTGTTGCGGATCGCCAATCACTGAGCCAATAAGAAAAGCAGCCGAAACAGCTACGACCAATAGAGTAGTCCAGGGATAAAACCACACCCGGTAAGGCCGGGCAAGCCCCGGCTCACGCCGCCGCAGAGCCAGCAAGGCGACAAAGCCGAATACATAGACCGCCACGTAGAGAATCGCAGCGATAGCGATCAGCGTGTCGAATGTGCCGGTGAGCACCAGCCCAAGACTAGTCAGGGAACTGAGAAGAAGGGCAGTAGCGGGCGTTCCTCCTTTGTTCACGCGCGTGATTGCCTGGGGTAGAAACCGATCGCGTGCCATAGCAAAGAGAATGCGCGGTGTCATCATCATGGTTGCGTTAGCGGCGCTGAGCACCGAAATCAGCGAGATGGCCAGGATGAGCCGCCTGCCATAGCTGCCGAAGATCGCCAGGGCGGTCTCTGCCGCCGGCACGTGGGTCGCCGCGAGATGGTTGAACCCCAGCACATGCAGCATAGCGGCGTTCATCAGCATGTAGATGGCGATGCAGGCCAGGACAGTGCCGATCATGGCGCGGGGCAGGTTGCGCCCGGGGTCTTTGTCTTCTTCCGCGAAATAGATGGGAGAGTACCACCCGTCGTAGGTGATGATCACGCTCTGCAGGGCAACGATGAGGGCCAAAAAGAAACTGTGATGGTCACCTGACAGCGGCGCCGCAGCGCTTGTAGTGGACGCATGCGGGGCCAGCGTGAAGGCGGCAATGCCTAGCGCGGTCAGGGCGAGCGCCTTGGCGAGGCTGGTAATTTCTTGTGCCCGGCTGCCCGGCCGCACGCCAAGCCAGTTCAGCAATGTAAGCAACAGCAAGCCGGTAGCGCTGATCCATTTAGCGTAGCCGTTAAGGGCTGGGAAGAGTTCTACCGTAAACTCCCCCAGAACCACGCTCAGGTACGAGGTGGCGACGGTTTTATTGATCCAGTCAATGCAGCCGACAACAAAGCCGGTTCTTTGTCCGAAGGCACGCAGTGCGTAGACGTACCAGCCGCCTGCGCCAGGCAGCATGGCCCCAAGTTCTGAAGCAGAGCTGCTGCATAGGAGCGAATAGACGCCTCCCAGACCCCATACCACAAAGATGAGGAGAGGGCTGTTGAGGCGCGCGGCGACGTCGCCCGGCGTGCGAAAAATGCCGGAACCGATCGAAGCGCCCACGCCGATGGCGACACCGAAACCCGCGCCGAGAACGCGCAGCAGGTGACCCGTGGCACGCTTTGCCTCAACCGGTTTACTAGCGATACAAACCTGCCTCGGCGCGCGGAAGCGCACCTTACGCTGAATCTCGTCGGAAAGGGACCCGGAGAAAGGTGATGTTAGAGGATGCTTGGGCGCAGGTCAACCGGAAGCCCAGTTCTCCTTTTCCCGGCATGGGTCCCGCCATCGTGAGTCTTATAACTGAGACCAGCCTCATGCGATCCGAACTACGGGCCTTATGCGATCCGAACTACGGGCGTCATGCGATCCGAACTATGGAAGCGAACGTCCCCCCCCTCCCAACTGATTTGTCATCTCGACCGAAGTGGAGAGATCTGCGGTTCGCTACATCTGCAGACAATGACTGTGGTCCGGGAAGAGCATCGAGGTGTGGTTTTTTGAGAGAAAACCACGTAAAAGCCGATACCTCAGCTCGCTGCGGTGGGATGCTCGCTACGGGGGATGCGAGACTGCTCTAGCCGCTGCAGCCCCCCTGTGGATTCGGTCTGACCCGTTGCCAATTGTTCCGAAAAACTTGGAGTTTTTGACCCCGTTTGGTAGTCTTGTTTGGTAGCGCCTGCGCGCGTAGCTCAGTTGGATAGAGCGTCTGGCTACGAACCAGAAGGCCGGGAGTTCGAATCTCTCCGCGCGCACCATTCAGCATTTTCGCAATAGGTGTAGACCGGCCTCGCCGCAGCGAGCTGTTTCGCCGCAGCGAGCTAAGCAACCGGCCTTTACGTGGTTTTCTCTCAAAGAAAACCAAACCTTGCTGCTCTTGCCGGATCAGAGTCATTGCGAAAATGCTTTAGCACTACACCAGTCACCAACACACGGCATTCTCCCTCCTCAGGTTCCCTCTTCAATCAGCAAATCGTCACCTGCCTGTCCCGATCCTATGGGGGCTCTGCAGTTTTCCTTTTCCCGCGCGATCGCCCGTGTTTGAATCGCCACAGAGGAATCGACGAGTGAACTTCTCTCCGCGTACAGTGGCCTGGGCTCAGCGCATCGCCGCCCTGGCTCTGGTTTTATTCTGGATTTCTTTCTGGGTCGACCACAGCGATTTGCCCCCCGCCATTGCCGATTTTGAGTGGTGCTTTCTGGTGCCCGACCTGCTATGGATTGCCGTAGCCTTCTGTGTGGCAAGCGCCTGGCTGATAGCGGACGACGCGAGGGCGGGCATCGCCACCGCCGTAGCCGGCAGTTCGCTGGTCTATCTCGGCCTGCTCGATACAGCCTGCAACCTCAGGCACGGGCAATACACCGGTTCTTTCGCGCGCGGCGCATTAAACGTAACAATCAATGTGTTGTGCATACTATTCGGAGCTGCCAACATCTGGTTTGCAATGAATCGAAGCCAGAGGAACAGCGCCGAGCTGGCTGGGCGAAAGGTCAGCTAAAATGATGCGATTCCTCCCTACATCCTTGGCGTGATAGAGCGCGCCATCCGCGGCCGTCAATATCTCCGTCATGCTGATCCTTCTTCGCGTCGTAACTGCGGCGCCAATGCTTACGGTTACGTTTACCTTCACTCCATGGACGAGGATCGGGCCGTCATCTACCGCTGAGCGAATTCTTTCGGCGCCGTGGTCCGTTTGCTCCCGGTTGCAACCCGGCAATACGATGAGGAACTCTTCGCCGCCGTAGCGCCCTACGGAATCGTATCCGCGAACCGCCTTCTGGATGCGTTGAGTCACTTCTTTCAGCACCGCGTCGCCCGTCAGGTGTCCGTGCCGGTCGTTGACCAGCTTGAAGTGGTCGACGTCGAGCAACAATACACCCAGGGTCGTTCGGGAACGCTCCGCCTGTTCGATTGCGTGACGCAGCGTATCGAGAATCGCGCCCCGGTTCCAGACCCCCGTGAGCGGATCATGCGTCGCTTGAAAACGCAGCTGCTCGTGGGCCCGGATCTGGTCATCCTGCAAAGTGAGAATCCGGTTGCCGGCGCGCAGGCGCGCTCGCAGTTCACTTCGCTCGAAGGGCTTGATCAGATAGTCGTCGGCGCCCGCTTCGAGACCCCTGACCAGATCCTGCTTGGCATCCTTTGCCGTAGCAAGAAGAATGTACTGATAGGGCGGCCGATTCCAGGCGCGCACCTTGCGGCATAGTTCCGCGCCGTTAATCCCGGGCATCATCCAGTCGAGAATCAGCAACTGTGGCGGTACTTCCTGCTGCAGAATCTCCCAGGCCATGGCGCCATCTTCGGCCAGCGTAACCCGATAGTTCCATTCCGACAGCCAGCTCTCAAGAATCCTGCGGAACATGGGATCGTCTTCCGCTACCAGGATCCGATTGCAGGAAACGCCGGGCTTCTCAGATTCCGGACCGCCGCTATTGCCAGGTGTGTTCAGTTTCATGCGCGGGCGTCTGCCCCGTCCGCGGCGGCGTGTGTCAAAGTGCCGGTTCCAAGGGCGGTGCTGAGTGACGTCAACACTTCGCCCAGCTCTGCTTCCAATTGCTTCGAGAGAACCGCGGCATCGTCCAGTTGTGAATGTTGCGCCAACTCCTCCAGGGTGCGCGCTGTGCGCGAGACCTCGCTGATCTCCAGGTACCCCAGTTCGCCGCGCAACGTATGAGCAATCTTCTCGATGGCATTGGCGTCGCCTTGGGCAACAGCCTGACGCAGTCCTGCGATGTGCCGCGGGCCTTCGCGCATAAAGATTTCCATCACGTCGATAAGTAGCTTCTCATTGCCTCCGAGGCGCTCCAGAGCCTTGTTCAAGTCGCAGCCCGTCGTACCTGTGGTCACGGTGTCTCGCGGTGGCGATTCGAGAAACGAAGCGGGTTTGTTGTCGCGATGGGTTCTCACGCAATCGATGATGGCGATTTCCAGGGTATTCATGTCGATGGGCTTGGAAACATAGCCGTCCATGCCGGCCTCCAGGCAGCGTTCAAGATCGCCCTTCATGGCATAGGCTGTCATGGCGATGATCGGTATGTGACGATGCGTGGTGTGCTCACTCTTGCGAATGTGCTGCGTGGCGCTCAAACCATCCATTTCCGGCATCTGTATATCCATCAGCACAAGATCGAAATGCCGGGTAGCTACCAGCAGCACGGCCAGGTGGCCGTTGCTCGCAAGCATCACCGAGTGGCCCATCTTTTCAAGCATTTGCGTGGCTACCATCTGATTGACACGGTTGTCTTCAGCAAGAAGTATCCGCAGGGCCTCGGGCCGAGCAGGAAAATCGGCCTTTGTCCTACCGGCATCGGCAGGGGAAGCCTGCTTCGGCCCGAGTTCGGCAAGCAGCGCTGAGAGCAGCTCGTGCCTGCGCACCGGTTTGTACAAGTAGGAACCAATACCAAGCTCACGGCAACGGACAACATCTCCATGGCGGCCGGCCGAGGTGAGCATCATCACGGTGACGGGAGAAAGCTCGGGAGTTCGGCGTATTTCCTCTACAAGCAGAAAGCCGTCCATCTCCGGCATGTTGTTATCGGTAACCACGACCGAGTAGGGCTCCCCCGCGTAGCAAGCCGAGAGCAGCGCGGCTAGGGCCATTCTCCCGTTTTCCGCACACCCCGTGCGTATTCCCCAGCTCTTGAGTATCTCTTCTAAAATTCTCCGGTTCGTCTGGTGGTCGTCGACGACGAGAAGTTTCAGCGCTTTCAGCGTTTCCATCGCCGCAGCGGGGCGCGACCCCGCCGGTTTATCAACGACCTTCAGGCGTGCCGTAAAGTGGAACCGGGAGCCATTGGCCAACTCACTTTCCAGCCAGATGGTCCCGCCCATCATGTCCACCAGTCGTGACGAAATGGATAAGCCGAGTCCAGTGCCCCCATACTTGCGCGTGGTCGAGGAGTCCATCTGCGTAAAGGGAGCAAAGACTAATGTCTGCTTCGATTCCGGAATGCCAATGCCGGTATCGGCCACAGTAAAGCGAATAAGGCCGTCGTCCTGTTCCGCATGCTCGCGCGCCACCTGCAACAGCACTTCTCCATGAGGAGTGAACTTGATGGCATTGCTCAACAGATTCAGCAAGACCTGGCGCAGCCTGCCCGGGTCACCCTCGACAACGGCCGGTATGTCGGGGGCCACGTCGCAAAGCAGCTCCAGCCCTTTTTCGTCGGCTACCACGGCGAAGGTCTTCAACGTTTCTTCGGCACAGTCGCGCAAGTTGAAATGGATGGCCTCAAGCTCTACCTTGCCCGCTTCGATCTTGGAGTAGTCCAGCACATCGTTGATGACGGTGAGCAGGGAGTCAGCCGACAGCTTGATCGTTTCCAGGCACTCCTTTTGTTGAGCGTTGAGCGGGGTATCGAGTGCCAGATCGGTCATGCCGATGACGCCATTCAGCGGCGTGCGAATTTCGTGGCTCATGTTGGCCAGAAATTCGCTTTTGGCACGGTTGGCGACTTCCGCCGCATTTTTTGCCGTCCGCATTTCTTCCTCAGCCCGGATGCGCTCAGCCACCTCACGTCGCAGATCGGCGGTGCGCTGCTCTACGCGCCGTTCCAGCTCGTCTTTCGCCGTCTGCAGCGCGCGATCGCGCTGCTCAACGCATTCCAGCATCTGGTTGAAAGAGCGCACGAGTGTGCCGGTTTCGTCGCTGCCCCGCGCAATGGCGCGCAGCGAATAGTTTTCTTCGCTGGTGACCCGTCTGGCAATTTGCGCAAGATCCACAATCGGGTCGCTCACAATGTGCAGCAGGCGCGCGGATACAAGGTAGGCGACAATCGTGGAAATCGCCAAAACCAGCATGGCGATCTTGAGATACTGCAACAATCTGCCGAGCGATCCACTCAGATCGGACGCGATGGCGATGGATCCCATCTTGTCTCCATCGAGAAAGACGCCGCGGAAAAGTGTGATGGAGTTCCCGTCAAATCGTGCTCCGTCCTGGTGCAATGACGGCTTGGGAAGTGTATGGGGGGTGCCGGGGCGGCGATATTCAGCAAAGAGAGATCCCCGTTCGTCATATAAGTAGGCGCCCAGAATGTGTTGATCCGATCCAAGAAAATGGAGCATTTCTGTTGCTGTCTTTGGGTCGTTAAACGCCAGCGACGCGGCCGTGTTGGCGCCGAGCGTATCGGCGAGGGCGGTCAGCTCGCTCGCGATGTGGGCCCGAAAAAGTTGGCGCGCATAGATCGCGAAGCCGACACAGGCCAGGCCAACCGCAAGGACGCTTGCTGTAAGAATAAGCAGAGCCAGCTTGCGCCGAATGGGGAGATCGCGAAAGCTCATACGCTACTTGCCTCGGTCTTCGCGCGACAGATTCTCGGCCAGCATCAGCAACCGTGACCCGATTTTGAGATGTGCGGATTCGGCAGCTTCCAGGTTGACGGCAAAGCGAAGTTTGTTCTCTTTCACCAGGAAGCAGATCATGCCTCCCGCGTCCAAAAAACCATCCGCCTCACCCACGGTGAGAATCGGCGTATTGTTCAGAGCCGCCAACAGTTCAGGCGCGAGCACGTTTTCCTCCTTGCCAAGAAAGAGAATCTGGCAAACGGAAGTCGAGTCCGGCGGCTGCAGGTGTCGAATGCGGAGCACGCGCCCCCCGATGGCTTTACCCTCGACCGTAGTTTCAAGGACTCCGTGAAACGGATCGTCGCCCACAGTGCAGAGCATCAAGGAATGATCTCCGCCTTCTTCGCTGTCCGGGGGCCAATCCACAAGTTGCGCGAAGTGAAAGAGAAAGACTGCCTTTACCTGATACTCCTCTTCACTCGGCTGCGCTTCACTCGTCTGCGCTAGGATCGATCTGCTTCCTGTCAGCAACAGAAAAAGCAGCACCGCGAGCGGCGTGAGGTAGCGTTGGAAGCACGAGCACACTCGATGCTTCGCTCTCATACTCATGCAAGTACCCCACGCAAACCTGGCGGACGCACTGCGCCCCACGAGCCGGGTGCAAACATCCCACTGGCTTTATCGGCATGGTTGTTCGCGGCTTCAGGGGAAGCGGACACATGGCGCCCCGGCATTGGCGCCGGCCGCAAGCGGGGCTTATGAGGCTGCGGCAAAACTCACTTCCTTGAAGAGTACGAACTGCCTCGCCGTAGCGAGCATTACAGGCTGAAAAACTCGTTACACACTCCAAGCCTTCGCGCGGAAACCGTTCCAGGTAGGGCATGGCCTTCAGGCCATGCCAACGACCCATAAACCTCGATGGGCTTTTTAGCCCCTGAGGTACGTTCTCGCTTCTTGGGCAATATGGCGACGCGAGGAAAACGTACCTGAGCCGTTAAACAGGCTGCGGGAACCCTCAACGCTTTGAAGGGTACGGACTTTCCCGCAGCCTCTTAACCCGCTGAACGAGACTGCAGGCAGCAGTATTACGCTTATATAATACGTGCTACAGATGCTCCCTGATTTGCTCACTCCCGGGTCCGTATCGCCGCCTGAAGAAAGCCCGATGGCCGGTCCGTTCCGCTCGTTGTTTCGCGACACCCCGGGCAACACCAGAAGCAGAATCATGGCCCTCTACGCTTTCCTTCTGGTATTCAATCTGGGGGCGTGGTTGTGGGCTGTCCTGGCTTTCCGCGGTTACCCGATACTTTTGGGTACTGCCTTTCTTGCCTACAGCTTCGGTCTTCGCCATGCGGTCGACGCGGATCACATCGCCGCCATCGACAACGTCACGCGTAAGTTGATGCAGGAGGGCAAGCGCCCTGTCGCCGTCGGGTTTCTATTCTCGCTTGGGCACTCCACCGTAGTCGTGGTGGGTTCGATTCTCATCGCCGTCGCGGCGCTTTCGCTGCAGCATCGGATTGCCGCAATAAAGCAGATCGGGGGAATCGTCGGCACCTGCGTGTCGAGCGTCTTCCTGTTGGCGATTGGCGTGGTAAATCTGCTCGTGCTCTGGTCAATATGCCAGGCGTTTGCCAGGGTTCGCCGTGGCGAACCGTATGTTGCAGAGGACTTTGACCTGTTGCTTGCCGGGAGCGGTTTTCTCTCTCGTCTATTCCGGCCGGTTTTCGCCCTGATTCGATCCAGTTGGCACATGTATCCGCTGGGTATTCTTTTTGGTCTTGGGTTCGACACGGCGACAGAGATCGGCCTATTGGGTATATCCGCGGGTGAAGCGTCGCGCGGCTTGTCCCTGTGGTCGATTCTGGTATTTCCCACATTGTTTGCGGCGGGTATGTCGTTGGTCGATACCACCGATAACGTGCTCATGTTGGGAGCCTACGGCTGGGCCTTTGTAAAGCCGGTGCGCAAGTTGTACTACAACATCACCATCACGTTCGTATCCGTCGTTGTAGCGTTTGCCGTCGGCGGACTTGAAGCGGGGGGATTGCTCGCCCGCCAGCTTAAGCTAACGGGCGCGTTCTGGAATATGGTGAGCCGGCTCAACGAACACTTTGGCATGCTGGGCTACGGCATCGTGGCGCTCTTTGTGCTGAGCTGGATCATTTCCATCGCCATTTACAAGTGGCGCGACTTCGACAACCTGGAGATCAATGCTCCACGCGCCGCGGATTTTTAAAGCCTGACTCACGAAGACGCCCTGAGCCAAAGCAACTCGTACAGGCTGCAGAAAGACTCGCTCATTCGTTCCCTGCCTCCGCGCCGCGATCGCGTTAGGTAGGGCACGGCCTTCAGGCCATGCCATCCAAAGCAAAACTCAATGGCCTTCAGGCCCTGAGGTATGCTTTTCTCCCCGGCAAGAACGTACCTCGAGAGTTTTAAGCTCTCGGGCTATCGGCCGAACTTACTTGGCAGGCGTCGGGGCTGGGGCAACGGGCTCGGCAGGCGGCGCCAGTGCAATTTCTTCCACGATGTCGATGCCGGCGCTGCGTAACAACTCCGCAACGGATGCGCGGTTGAGCCGGGTGAAGTCGAATTCTACCCGCATGGTCTTCTGTTTTTCATCGAGTGCGATTTTGCGAATTCCGTACACGCCACGCACCTTGTCCAGCGCAATCATGGCTGCTTCGGCAGGGTGGATTTCGTAGCGGTAAAGAGCGTCGAGATTGGTCGTCATGAGGTCATCATAACAAGCCGTTCATCCCCTTCTACAGGCGCGCAAGGTAATCGAGAATCTCGGGTGAGGTCCAGTCCTGGGCATTGATAAACTTACGCCGGATCAGGCCGCTGCGATCGATGACATAGGTTTCAGGAAACAGCGAGGTTCCATAGAGCGTGTTGACGTGTTGCGCGTCATCGCGAATGGTGGTGAAGTCCACGCGGTGCCGGCCGAGAAAACGCCGATAGGCATCGTCGCTTTTGTCGACCGAAACGCCGAGTACTACCAACTGCGGCAATTGCTGTTGTAGCAGATTCAGCGAAGGAATTTCTTCGATACAAGGCGTGCACCAGGTTGCCCAGAAATTGAGCACCACCACCTTGCCGCGGTAGCTGCTTAGCTGGAGTGTGCGCCCGCTTTCGTTCAGGCTGAAGTCTGGGGCCGGCTGGCCTAGCTGCCTGGGATGGTCACCCCGGTCGCAGCCGGAGGCGAGTAAGAGTGCGAGCAGAAAGACGAAAGCGCTGAAACGTTGGGTCACGCTATCCATCATAAATAAAGTGTGAGGCTTTTAGCTCAGAGATAGTCCTTCGCTACGATGCCCTCGCTGCGACCTGCCATGCCCGCAGATCGAGCACCTTTTTGCGCAGCCAGGGCGGCAACAGCCGGCTCATGACGACGGCGGCAAAGCCCGGAGCGTAGTGGTGCTTGAGCAGGTCCAGTTTGCGCCGGTATTCCGCTTGCACCAGGCTGGGGTTGCGGATCAACTCCTGGGCCAGGCGCCGCCCAAAATGACGTTGAATAAACTTTACTCCGCGATGGTGCAGGCGCAGCTTTGCCGGGTCGCCCTCCAGATGTGGCAGTTCCATCTCCATGACGCGGTGGCTCACCAGCAGCATGGCCTCGGCATTGCGCGATGTGCTTGCGTTGTGCAGGCGATACTCAGAGACCGTGGCGTCGTGGGCGATCAGCGAGCTTTGCCGCGCTGTCCGCAGATAAAGCTCGTAGTCTTCTGCGCCCTGCACGGTTTCATCAAAAACGCCCGCTGTTGATAATCCAGAGCGCCGGTGCAGCGCGGAGCACGGAGTCTCGACAAAGTTGTGTTCCAGCAGAAGCAGATAGGGATCGCGTCCCATGGGTCGCTTATTGGAGCGGCCCATCGTTTTTCCATCGGCGCCGATATAGCGATGCTCGCCCACAGCAACCGCGCACTCGGGGTGCTCCTCCAGAATCTTCACGCCGGTGGCGACGGCCTCCGGCAGAAGGCGATCGTCGTGGTCCAGAAACAGGATGTACTCGCCCTGGCTATGCTTGATCCCTGCATTGCGTGCCGCGGAGATGCCGCGGTTCGCCTGGTAAATGTAGGTAACCGGGTGGGATTGGGCGACTTTGGCAGTGTCATCGAAGGAGCCATCGTCGATCACGATGATCTCTATCCTGGGATAGGTCTGCGCCAGGGCGCTCTCCAGCGTCTCGGCGAGATAGCGGGTGCCGTTGTAGGTGGGAATGACCACGGAGACGAGTGGAGCCACCCCGGAGACCTTACCGGTCGTAGCTGGGGAGTCTAGTTGCGTCTTTCCTGGCGTCGTTTCCATAGCGAGTTAAGCACCTCCGCGCCGCAAAGCGATTCATGTGCTGGTGGGGGCTACACGGGGGGCCAGAGAGACAAGTCTTCCACAGGTATCGACGGTTGCAAGGTGTCTTTTCAGGTCATCCGTCGAACCGAACCTCGATAGCCGGCATTTCTATAATGTTTACAATGGTTTACCCAAGTTACTCCGGAGTTCCGGGAAGAGGAATCCATGCTTCTTTCAGTCATCGTGCCCGCCCGCAATGAGGCGGACGTTCTGCGGTCGTGCCTTCAATCTCTTCTTATTCAGTCCGAGCAGGGCTTTGTCTTAGCAGAGGATTGGGAAATTCTGGTCGTGGACGACGGCTCGACCGACGCTACCCGTTCGATTGCCCTCGAATTGGGGGTAACCGTGCTCGATCCTGAGCCGCTCAAAAAGCGCTGGACCGGCAAAGCGAACGCAGTATGGACCGCCGCCCGCGTAGCCCAGGGCGAATGGCTCCTGTTTACCGACGCCGACACCGTGCATGAGCCCGGTGACCTGCGTCGAGCCCTGCACGAAGCGGAGCATGCGCGGGTGGCGATGCTTTCTTACTCCCCGCGCCAGGTCGTCACGGGTTTCTGGCAGCGCGCGCTCATGCCGCTGGTTTTCTCCGAACTGGCGACTGTTTATCCGCCGGCGAAAGTGTCTGATCCTGGGTCACGTCTGGCTGCGGCCAACGGTCAATTTCTCATGGTGGAACGGGATGCTTACTTTCATGTGGGTGGCCATGCAACCGTATCCAGCTCGCTGCTTGAGGATGTGGATCTGGCTTCGCTGCTCAAACGGAGAAAGTACGCCCTGCGCTTTCGCTACGCCCCCGATGCTCTGAGCACGCGCATGTATCGCAGCTTTGGCGGCATGGTCGAGGGTTGGACCAAGAACCTGGCGCGGCTCTTCCCGAATCCGGTAATGATGGCGTTGTGGAGGGGGCTTGACCTGCTGATGCTCTTCGGCCTGCCGGTGCTTACATGGCGTTACTTCTCCTTTCCGATTCAACGCTATGGGCTGGCTTTGGTTTGGGTGCGGGTGCTATGGCGCTTCTATTCGCGGGTGGCGAAGTCAAACTTCTCCGCGCTTGACTGCGCGCTTTCGATTTTTGCTGTGCCGCTCTTCTGCCTTTTGCTGGTGGTGAGCTGGTGGCAGCACACGGTGCGCGGCAAAGTCGTCTGGAAGGGCCGGGACTACTCCACCTCTGGGCGTTGAACGGCCGGTATGTTTTGCTTTCTGCCATGCGTACCCAAAAAGCCGGGTGCCTGGTGTTGGCTTGAGTGGGGTACAGAGGCAGCCGGCCCCGCACAAAGAGAACTCTGCACAAGCGAAACCGATCTTCGCATTACGACCGAATAGCTCCGACCTGCCCCGGCGTAGCCGTGGGAGGGACGGCTGAAAATTACCCAGGATGCAATCCTGGGCGAGATATCGGTAATCACGCTCTATTGACTAGAGTTTTATGCAATGCTAGAAAACCGTCCCTTTCTCAATGAAAGCAAATCAACCGCAAAATAATGAACGAGATAGCCTGTCCAGGGCATCCACCAACAGTGCTATCAAGCCGATATACTAAGAGGTGCGATGGTCGACTGCCTATGATTCTCCTTACGCGCAAGGCTGAGTTTTCCGCCTCGCACTATTACTGGTCTGAGCAACTCTCGGAGGCGGAAAATCTGCGTCTCTTCGGCAAATGCTCGAATCGAAATGGACATGGCCACAACTACACCCTCGAAGTGACGGTAGAAGGTGAAATAGATCCGGTTTCGGGCTTTGTGGTGGATCTGAAGGAACTAAAAGACATCATGAACCGCGAAGTGGTGGACGTATATGACCACCGCCATCTCAACCTTGAGGTTCCGGAATTCAAGAGCATGCTTCCAACCACTGAGAATCTCGCAGTAGCCATCTGGAAGCGGCTGGACAATCGCATTCCGGGAGCAAAGCTGCACCGCATCCGCGTATATGAAATGCCCGACCTGTTCGCTGACTACTACGGTGAAGCATGAGAGCTTACTTATCGCGGAGATACGGTTTCAGTGCTTCGCATCGCCTGTATTCCACGGAATACAGCGAAGAGCGTAACCGTGCTGTCTACGGCAAGTGCGCGAATCCCCATGGCCATGGCCACAACTATGTGGTTGAGGTTACGGTGGGGGGGCAGGTGGATCCGGTAACGGGCATGGTCTGCAACCTGGCTGACCTGGATGGGTGTGTGCAGAAAACGGTGATCGATCGATTTGACCACGCCAATTTAAATACGGATGAGCACTTCTCCCGTGAGGCGCCCACCACTGAGAATCTCTGTATCGTCATTCACAACCTGCTCACGGAGCACTTTCCCCACGCCGCACTGGAACGAGTAAGGGTGGAAGAGACGAGAAACAATTTTTTCGAGTATGTGGGAAGGGGAAAGCATGGCACGCCCAGCAGTCATTCGTAAGCCTCAAGCCGGCAAGGAGCTCAGTGGATACTCCACCGAAGAGCTCTATTCCGAGATACTCACGCGTTTAGGGGAAGACCCTGGGCGCGATGGCCTGCTGAAGACGCCCGAGCGAGCCGAGAAGGCAATGGCCTTTTTTACCAAGGGCTACCGCGAGGACGCGGAGAAGATTCTGCAAGGCGCGCTCTTTGATGTGGACTATGACGAGATGGTGATCGTGCGCGACATCGAGGTCTACTCGTTGTGCGAACACCATTTGCTGCCGTTTTTCGGCAAGGTCCACGTGGCCTACATTCCCAACGGCAAAGTGATCGGTCTGAGCAAGATTCCGCGCCTGGTGGACGTGTTCGCCCGGCGCTTGCAGGTACAGGAAAGGCTGACCCGGCAAATTGCCGACACCATTCAGGAGGCGATCGAGCCCCGTGGCGTTGGTGTGGTGATGGAAGCGCGGCACCTCTGCATGATGATGCGCGGGGTGGAGAAGCAGCAATCCTCGACCGTCACCTCGGCGATGCTCGGCGTCTTCCAGGAGCAGAACACCCGCTCGGAATTCCTTTCACTGGTGCAGTCACGCGCGCACAGCGCCCTGTAGCCGGGCTCGATCAGCCCCGTCTCAAAAACTACTTTGTCATCTCGACCGAAGTGGAGAGATCTGCGGTTCGCTCCACCAGACACAAATGCGGGTTAAAGCAGGACGGGTGCCCGCAACGACTCCTCAGGAAAACTCACGGCCCTCTCGTCTCACCGGCAGCCGGGTGGGATACACGAACCTGAACGTGCCACTTTTTGAATGCCCGCAATCTCCGGAGCAGTTCTTCCTTGCCAATCCACCCACTCACCCGCGACAGAATCTCTATAGTGGAGACTGTGAATGGGCTCGTAGTCATCGATAAGCCGGGCGGTATGACATCGCATGACGTGGTGTCCTATTTGCGCCGTGCCACTGGAGAATCCGCGATCGGCCATCTCGGCACACTGGATCCGATGGCGACCGGTGTGCTCCCCATGCTGATGGGGAAATACACCCGGCTGGCCCAGTTTTTTGGACCACTCACCAAGACCTATACTGGCGCGATCCGGTTTGGATTTGCCACCGATACCTACGATGCGGAGGGTATTCCTGTTTCCCCTTCCGAACCGGATGTTCCTCTACCGTCGAATGAGCAAATACAAACGGCGGCAAGGGCATTTCGCGGAGAGATCGTGCAGACCCCGCCCCCATTTTCCGCCAAGAAGATCGGTGGCAAGCCCGCCTACAAGGCTGCGCGGCGCGGCGAAGCCGTGGTCTTAAAGCCAGTCACCCTTACGGTAGACGACTTCGTGATCGGTGAAATCGCTGATGGCTATGCCGAATTTACGTTGAGCATCTCTTCCGGCGGCTACGTGCGATCGGTGGCTCACGACCTGGGACTTGCATTAGGCTGCGGGGCGCACCTGGCGCGGTTGCGCCGTGTGGCTGCGGGGCCCTTTACGCTGAGTGATGCGCTCACGCTTGAACAAATCTGTGCCAGGGCGGCCGATGGTTCTCTGGAGCCGTCTTTGCCTCATCCTCGGACGCTCTTGCCTGACCTGCCGTCCACAACTGCCGATCTGTGGGTCGCTGGCCGCTTGAGAAATGGCAACGCAGTCAATCTTCCAGAATTTTCTACGGCTCCTTTGGCCAAGGTATTTGCGGGCCAGCGCGACCTGGTGGCGATTGCTCGCCGTGTCGCTGGAACACTGTTTCAACCGATCGTGGTCCTCGGCTGATGCTCTGCGGCTTACGTCTAGGGCTTCCTGAGCAAGGGCACAATCAGGGGAAGAAGATTCTTCGCCACCTGGGCATTGCCCTGGTCTGTCGCATGAATGCCATCGGCCTGCATCCCTCCGGCAACGCCGTACACCCCCTGCAGCAAAAAGGGCAGCATGGGAACGTGATATCTGGATGCCAGCAGCGCGTAGGTCTGGTTGAACTGCTTGATGTAGTCGGCGCCGTAATTCGGCGGCAGGGTAATGCCGCCCAGCACCACTTTGACGCCGGCATGCATAAGGGTAGAAACGATCAGATCGAGATTTGCGCGTGTGCTGGCAATCGGCAGTCCGCGCAGGCCGTCATTGCCGCCGAAGGCAACGATGACCAGGACCGGCTTGAGCTGCAGTGCGTCTTGCACACGATCGGCTCCGTCTTTCGTAGTGTTTCCGCTGATGCCCTGATTGATGACTTGGTAGCTGTATCCCTGCGCATCGAGATCCTTCTGCAGGTAGTCCGGGTAGCTGCTGCCGGCATCGGCGCCAAACCCCGCGGTGAGGCTGTCGCCGAAGGCAAGGATGACGGGCCGGTTGTCAGGCGCGGGCGCCGCCTCGCTCGAAGGGGCAGGCGCAGCCGCAGCCACTGGCGAAGCTGTTGTTTCGGGAGCTTGCGATCGGCAACCCGCAAGCAGGGAAGCGGCAACGATGAGGCAAATGAGTCGATAGCGCACACCCTAACTCTAAAGTACGAGAGTACAAACCGGGCAAGGAGCCGCACACGGGTGGCCCGCGTCTGGGCGACGAATGGCGGGGCGACGAACGGCCGGGCGGCCCATTCAAGCCTGGTGTTGGCTTGAGTGGGGTACAACCACCCTCGGCCCGCAGCCGGGCGAAGACGTTGAGGAATGAAACGGATCTGGAACAGCCCCGACCTGCCCCGGCGTAGCCGTGGGAGGGACGACTGAAAGTACAAAGAAATGCGAAGGACATCATCGAATGCACACTGGCCAAGACAACCAAAGGAAGATCGAGAATGATTGAAGTGCGTGGGCTGAAAAAGTCGATCAGCAATGGCAACAGAACGGTGGAGATCCTCAGGCAGATCGACCTGCTGGTGCCTTCCGGGCAATTCGTAGCCATCATGGGCGCATCAGGCAGCGGCAAGAGCACCTTGCTGGGCCTGCTTGCCGGGCTCGATTCCCCGACGGAAGGCGAAGTGCTGATCGACGGGGAGGAGATTAGCCATTTGCCCGAAGACAAGCTCGCCGAAGTGCGCGGCCGCAAGCTCGGCTTCGTCTTTCAGTCATTTCAATTGATTCCAACGCTCACCGCGCTCGAAAACGTTCTACTGCCGCACGAGCTGAATGCCTCTGGAGACGGCCGCCCCGCAGCCATCGATCTTCTCCGCAGCGTCGGTCTCGGGGATCGTATGCACCATTACCCGATCCAGCTCTCAGGCGGCGAACAGCAGCGGGTAGCGCTGGCCCGTGCGTTTGTTCTCACGCCGCCTATCATCTTCGCTGACGAGCCCACCGGGAATCTCGATTCTGAAAACGGTGCGCATGTGCTCGATCTGCTGCTCGACAGGAACCGCATCAGCGGCGCCACGCTGGTGCTGGTTACGCATGACCCGCAGGTCGCGGTGCATGCCGATCGCCGCATCATTCTGCGCGACGGCGCCATTGTGGAAGACACGATGCAGAGGCCGGCCTGATGGCGCTGAGCGAAAAACCTTCCTTAGCCTGGGCCTCTGCCGCCAAGATCGCCTGGCGCGAACTGCAGGCCTCGCGCACAAAGTTTCTTTTTGTCATTTTGTCGGTGGCCATTGGAGTGGCGGCACTGACCGGCGTTCGTGGATTCAGCGATTCGTTTCAGCGGACCCTTCTTGGCGAGGCGCGCACCATCATGGCCGCGGACCTTTCTGCGCGCATGTTCCGCCAGCCGACGACGGAAGAAGAACAGGCGCTGAATGCCATGGCTTCGCATGGCGTGCAGCGCACCGAGGTGACTGAGACGGTTTCCATGGTCTCGTCGCCGGGTGATCCGGTGCCGTTGCTGGTTTCTCTCAAGGCCGTCGATCCCGCACGCTATCCGTTCTACGGCGCGGTCCAACTGCAACCCGCCGGCGATTTGCGCCGGGTGCTCACAGATGAAACAGTGGTAGTTGCCGATGACCTGCTCATCCGTTTGCATACCCAGGTGGGCGCAAGCCTGAAGATCGGCAACTCCAACTTTCGTATCGCCGCCGTCCTGGTGCGCGAGCCTGACCGCATGAGTTCCGGTCTGGGTCTAGGGCCGCGGGTCATGATGACCCAGTCTTCTCTCGAAAAGAGCGGCCTGTTGCAACAGGGCAGCCGCTCGGGCGCGCGATTCCTGTTCAAGCTATCGCCGGCCGGCGGCAACGTCACCACGGCCCGCAGCCGCCTCGAACAGGTGCTGCCGGATGCGCAGGTGACGGACTTTCGCGAGAGCAACCCCGCATTGACCGACGGGCTCAAGCGCTCCACTGGTTTACTCAGCCTGATCTGCCTGGTAGCGATGGTGCTGGGTGCAATTGGCGTGGCGATGGCCATGCGCGCCCATCTGCAGCAACGGGTGGAGGTGCTGGCTATCATGAAGTCGATCGGCGCCCGCTCGTCAGACATTCTGCGCATTTATCTCCTGCAAACCGTGCTGCTGGGCCTGACTGGCGGGCTGATCGGCGTTCTGTTTGGGTTAGGTGTGGAGTGGATCTTTCCCTTATTGCTGGGCAAGTTGATCACCGTGCAAGCCGATCTTCGTCTTCCCTGGCATTCCGCATTGGCCGGGTTGGCTACCGGCATTCTTACCACCGTTCTCTTCTGTCTGCCGCCGCTGTTGCAGATCCGTAGCGTGCGCCCCAACCTGGTTTTGCGCAGGCTGGTGGAGGAGCCCGGCCCGCAGCAAAGCTGGTGGGTACGGGTGAGTACGAACAAGGCGCAGTGGATCGTTGCCATCGTCATCCTGGCCGGTCTGGGCTTGATCGCCGCCGCTCTCTCCGATTCGGTTGTGGTAGGCCGCTGGTTTGCGGGAGCGTTGTGTGGACTCCTGGCGGTCATCCTGGGTGTGGCTGCGCTTACCCTGCGCATCGTGCGCGCGTTTCTTTCGCGCACCCGGCTCCACTTGCGATCGTGGCTCCGTCATGGACTGGCCAATCTTTATCGCCCCGGCAATCAGTCCGCAGCCGTGTTAGCTGCCCTGGGCATGGGTGTGATGCTCATTCTCACGGTCTACCTGATGCAGCACGGTGTCATTGGCGAAATGAAGTTGACGTCGGGCCCCGATCTGCCGAACATCTTCCTGATCGACATCAGCAATAAAGAACTGGAGGGAGTGAAGCATCTGCTCGCGCAACAACCGGCCCTGCGCGGCGTGATGGAGGCGCGGCCATCCGTTGCGGGTCGCCTCGTCTCTGTCGATGGCACAGCGGCTGAAGGGCTCCGGCTGAAGAATTATCCCAAGCGTCTGCTGCAGGCAGTCTCGCTCACCTGGTCTCCTGCTTTGCCTGCGGGAGCGAAGCTGGTTTCCGGCAAATGGTGGAGTGCGAACGATAGCCAGTCGCTCGCGGTTACCGAGCACATCGCCGAGCGGTTGCAACTGCACCTTGGCTCGGTCATCGTGTTCACTTCGAACGGACGAACCTTCCAGACCCGGGTCGCAGCGATTATCCGTCACAACGGCCAGCATGTGTACGCGCGCAGTGAGTTTATTCTCCCGCAGCCGGCCCTGGCCGGCCTGCCGGCGATTTGGGACGGTGCGGCCCACGTAGATCCACAACAGGTGGGCGCTGTGCAAAGAGCCTTGTTCAATGCCTATCCAACGGTCACAGTCATTGACATAGCGGATGTCATTGAGACCGTGCAGAGTGTCGTGCAGCAGATCACGGTCGTGGTGCGCTTTCTGGCGGGGTTCTCCATTCTTTCGGGCGCGATCATTCTGGCTTCGAGCATTGCCAGCACTCACTTTCGCCGTGTGCGCGAGGTGGTCGTGCTCAAGACGCTGGGAGCCAAGCGAAGCCATATCGGCGCGGTCTTCAGCGTGGAGTTTATTGTGCTTGGGCTGCTGGCCGGGCTGGTCGGCGTGATTTTCGCAAATCTGCTGACGCGCGTGCTCTTGCACCGGCTCGATGTTGCGTTCCATATCGAGTGGCGTGCGACGTTGATTGCCCTGGTGGGCACAGCCGTGCTCGCGACGGTGACCGGCTGGGCCGCCAGCTATCGCATTCTGGGCCAGAAGCCGCTTCAGATATTAAGGGAAGAATAGAAAAACTGGGCCGAAATCCGTTCTAAAGCATTTTCGCAATGCCTGTGGTGTAGTAAGAGCAGCGAGGTGTGGTTTTCTCTGAGAGAAAACCACGCAAAGATCGGTAGCTTTGCTCGCTGCGGCGAGGCTGCGAAACTGCTATCGTTTTGCCGGCCCGGAACGTCCGGGCTCATTCGCTTGAACTGGCGTTCTTGTCTTACCTGCGGACATGCCCGGTGGAGCAACCGATTCCCGAATACGCAGTTCTGTCTTGAGCACGACATGGCGTGGCGGCGCGTCCCAGTTGGCAATCCGTTGCAGCAGTAGTCGCATGGCGGTTGCTCCGAGTTCGTATCCGGGCTGGTACACGCTGAAGATGGGAGGATTGGTGATCGAGGCAATCTCAAGATCGTCAAAGCCTACCAGCGAGACGTCTTGTGGGCATGAGAGGCCAGATTCTCTGATCGCCTGCAACACGCCGAGTGCGATCAGGTCGTTGCCGGCAAAGATTGCGGTGGGCGGTGGAGTAGTTCTCAGCAAAGCCATGGCCGCCGAGTATCCGTCCGCTTTGCTGTAAGAAGTCTCCAGCAAATATTCGGGCCGCACTGCGATCCCGGTTGCCTGCAATGCTTTCTTGAAGCCCTTCAGCCGATCCTGCGAGTTTGTCAGGTGCAGGGGACCGCTGATCATGGCTATGCGTGTGTGCCCCAACTGGACCAGGTGCTGCACGGCCCGGCGTGCGCCGAACTCATTCGCCACCGTGACGGTGTCTCCCTTCCATCCTCGCGGTTTGCGGTCGATGCACACGACAGCAGCTCCTGCCCGGCGGTACGAATCTGCTTGCTCCGTCATTTCGCTGAAGTTCGAAGGGATGACGATGAGGCCCTGGGGAAGGTAGGTGCGTAGCTCGTTGAGATGAACGATCTCTTTTTCGTGATCATTGTCCGTGTTGCACAAAATCAGGCGAAGGCCGTTGGCGAAAGCGACGCGTTCGGCGCCGTGGACCACGGCGGGGAAGAACGGGTTCGTGATGTCGGGGATAATCATGCCCACCATGTTGGTTTTTACGCGCCGCAAGCCCCGCGCGAGCTGACTTGGCTGGTAGTCGATGGCCGCGACCGCCGCAAGGACGCGAGCCCGTAGCGGCTCCCTCACTACCGCCGAGCCACTCAGGACGTTCGATACTGTACCGATCGAAACGCGGGCCATGCGCGCGATGTCGTTCATATTGGCCATGGTGGTCGAGGCAGCTCCCTATTGGTGCTTGAGTAACGGATCCTGTTCGTAATCTCGGTGCGTTGCCAGCATGACTCGATGAGTACGACAGCGGCTGTTAAAGCATTTTCACAAATGCTGTGATGGGGTGGGGGTAGTTATGTGCAGGTGTTCTTTGACGGAACACCTGCGTCCAGAGCATATTCTTCCCTTACACCATTTGTGAAAATGCTGTTAACGGCGCGAAGTCTTCATCAAGCGATTGGCCGGCCTCACGCCGTTGATTAAAGCATAACCTTGGCGAAGGGCGGCAGCCATGGCGGTTTCCCGATGGGTGTACATCGGCCTCGCCGCGGCGAGCGGTTTCGCCGCAGCGAGCTAAGGGGTCACCTTTAGCCGCGATTTCTCACAGGGTCGTGATTTGCTGTCGGTCGGCGGCGCGAAGCATGTGGGAAGAGCCATCGACCGGGTTGAAATCGGCTTGGCGATAGGTTCGGCAAGTGTGCGGGGAGGCTGATGGCAGATCGAAGTCGGATTTGCCGCATGGCTACGCCAGGCCGCCGGTTGGGTTTGTGTGGAAAAGTTGTTGGGCCGGGGTGGAGACGCTCAGCAGCGCAGCGCGTCGAAGGCCCGAGCGTAGATATGTTTCCACGGATAGGTGGAACTGAGTTCCAGCCACACGCGCCGGGCGCTGATGCGTACCAGGGCACCGATTTTGAACAGCTTGAGCCGGATCGTGTCCACCTGCGCCTGAGCCCACTCGGTTCCCTTCAGCCCCAGCCGCCTGAGCGCTTCAACCAGCGTATAAGCCAGCGCCGACAGGTACAGCCGCAGCTGATTGCCCTTCATTTCTTCCGTCGAGAGACGATAGGCGAACAGGCACATCTGCTCCTTGATACGATTCTCCATCTCACCGCGCTGGCAGTAGAACTGCTCGTACAGCTGGCGCGCCGCCCACTCGCCGGTGCCGAGTGAAGTAACCACGAAGCGTGGGTTTTCGCCCTTGTCCAGATACTCGGCCTTGGCCACTACCCGCCTCGCCCGCGCCCAGCTGTTGCGCGTTTGATAGTCGAACTCGGTAAACACACGCGCTGGCTTGCCGGTCTCGGTGTGCAGCAGCTTGGCCTCGTGCATCTGCTTGCCGATGATCTTCTGCAGCCGGCTGTTGCGCGCCAGACCGAACAGGAAGTCTACCTGGTTCTCTGCGGCGCTTCGCCGTGCGACTCGATGAACAGATCGCACAACAGCGCGTCGATCTTCGCCGGCGCGTAATCGATCTTGTGATAACGCTTGCTGCCGCCGGGAAGTTCCAACCGGTTCAGCGTGCTTTTGCCGGCCAAGGGATCTTCCAACTTGCGCTGGCCCGACAGCACCGCCATCAGCGGATCGTGGCGCAACTGCTCATGATCGCAAAGGTCCTCGTAGCCCAGCGCCAGCCCGTAGATGCGCTGCGAAAGCATCTCCGATAGCTGGTGTTGAACCAGCAGCGGCGACCGCCGGTCGGTGAAACAAGACGCTACCCGCTTCAGCATACCGATCTTGACATCGGCCTGACGCAACAACAACGCTCCGCCGTCGGTCGATACCTGACCGGCTGTGAAACTGGCCTCCACCCGGCGCGAAAAATGTGATGCAAACGAGAAGACTTCTTGATTACACTCTGTCATGTGAGAGGCCGCCCTTTCCGCAGTCACAACTCGCTTCGATAACGTAGTTATGACACAGAAAAGACGGCCTTTCCAGCTATTTCCTGCTTCCCGAATCACCCAAATCGACAATCCGCCTGTGAGATATCCGGGTTAGGGGGGAAACCGTTTTAATAAATGAAAGCTTTCATTCCTTCATTGACAAGCGACTTTAGGCGGACGTAGTGTTGTACACGCTTTTAAATGAAAGCTTTCATTGCGGGCGGCCGGGGAGAGAAATGATGGGAATTCGTATGAGAAAGACAGTCATCGCAGCGGCTGCGTTTCTGTTGGCAGCATGTCAGATGTCGATCGCACAGTTCTCGCAGCGAGGCAATATCGCAGGCATTGTGGTGGAGTCCTCCAATGCAGTTGTTCCCAACGCCGAGGTCACCCTGCTCGACCTGGACCGCAACCAGAAAAGCTCGGCCCGGTCTGATGCCGGCGGACACTACGAGTTCTCGCAGCTTGTGGTGGGCCGGTATCAGGTCAGCGTGGAGGTCAAGGGTTTCAAGAAGTCGGTTTCCGACGCCTTGCAGGTCACTTCTCAGGCGTCCCTCCGCTATGACATTCATCTCGAAATCGGTGCTGAAACACAGACCGTTGAGGTGACCTCTTCCGGGCCTTTGCTCGAGAGCGACCACGCAAGCCTCGATCAGAAAGTCGATCAACAGCAGATCGACAGCCTGCCGATCAACGGGCGCAACTTTACCTCATTAGCTAATTTGTCCGCCGGTATCAGCACGACTCCTCGCACCAATATCAACGTGGGCGGCACCTTTGATGTGGGTGCGACCTACGCCTCCGGGGGAGTGCAGTTTGCCGCCGGCGGCATCACTGAGGGATCGCGCGACAATGGCGTTTACATCAACGGCGTAAATGCCAATGAGAACTATCAGAGCAGCATCAGCTTTCAGCCGTCAGCCGAGGCCATCGGCGAAGCCAGAATCGGCGTTGCCGATTTCTCAGCAGAGTATGGCCGTGATTTCACCAACTTCAATGCAACCACCAAAGCGGGCACGAACGTCTTTCATGGCGAGGCATACGACTTTATCGAGAACGACGCATTGAACGCTCTGAATGCTTTCGATAAAGTGCGAGCTCTTCCGGGAGCGGCCATCAAATCCGCGTATCGCAGAAACCAGTTTGGCGGGGGTTTGGGCGGCCCGGTTTACATTCCGCACATTCTCAATCTGAAAGATCGCGCCTTTTTCTTCGCTAATTACGAACGCTTCCCGCAATCGCTCGCCGGTGGTAACAACTACGCCATTGTGCCAAGTGATGCGGAGAGGGCGGGCGATTTTGGCGAACTGTGTGCCGCTTCGGGAACCTTCGATAGCCAGGGCCTATGTTCCGATCCGACCGCGCAACTCTATAACCCCTACACCAACGCGAATGTGCCTGCTGGTTTCGCACGCCAACCCGTGCCCTTCAACAACCTCAATAACATCACCCAGTCAGACGGGTCCCCGGCGATCGATCCCGCATCGGCCGGCATCACGGGACTGTTCCCCCACGCCAACACCGCCAAAACAGCAGCCAACGGCGGACAGAATTACCAGTATGTGTCCACCCAGGCAGTAACCAGCTACACCTTCGATAGCCGTTTCGACTACCGCATCACTGCGAAGGACAACGCATTCGTGACCTGGTCGAAATACAGCGGTCTTTCGAACAATACCGGCGGCGTCTTTCCGGAATTTATTGGCAACGTCGGTGACCAGGCCTATCTCATCACTGTCGACGAAGCTCACATCTTCAGCCCGAAGATTACCAACGAGTTCATTTTTGCCACCGGCAGCGGTGCCTTGGTCACGTTGGCGCCGTCAGAAGTCTCTTATCTGAATAGTGCCGCCAATCCATTCAACAAGCTATTTGGCAACACAGGCGTGGAGGGGAATATCGGGATACTCGCCCTGAACATCAATGGATACGCGACCCCGGGCTTTAACGAATATTTTCGCGCAGAGAACGATTCTCTGCAGTTCTCCGACAATGTGAACTGGGTTCGCGGACGCAACAACATGACGTTCGGGTTCAACTATATCCGGAAGAAGGAGGTGGATTTTGACAACGTCCGCTTTGTAGACTTCGGCTGTACAGGTGCTTACTGCGGAAACGGACGCGATACCTTCACCGGTTCAGGTTCCGATCTCGGCCAGGTGGGCGGAGACGGTTTCGCAGATGTGCTGCTGGGCAAACCCAAGGTCATTCATCAGCGGTATAGCTATACAGGCTCCGGTGCTTTTGCTCCAGAGCCGACAGAGATCATTCCGTACTACGGAATTTACTTCAACGACAAGATCCAGTTCACACCTAGGCTTACGATCTCGCTGGGCTTGCGCTACGATTTGCCTGTGCCGCTCTATACCAGCGACAAATACGGAAACGCTATCTACCGCCCGGCGACCGACGACCTGGCCATCCCCGGAAGAGCACCCGGACTGCCTCTGCACTACATATCGACCCCCAAAAGCGATTTAGCGCCTCGCTTCAGTTTGGCTTTCCAGGCCAGGCCCAGGCTGGTGTTACGCGCCGGCTACGGTCTCTACTACGACTCGGGAGCGAGCCAGATCTCCAACAGCCTGGGCACGGCCGGCGGCAACGTACCGGGCGCATTTGTTGGAGATGAAGTGACGCCGACCTCTCTCGGCGGCAACGATGAAGATCCTATCACCAGTCTCTCGCAGGTCTTTCAGGCGTCTCCCGCGATTGTGCTCGGCACCTATCCCGTCTCAACCGGTCCCGCGCAGGGCTATTTTGGTGACGGTCAGTACACCACTCTCTATGAGAACGATATCAACGAGTCGGTTTCCACACCCTATTTCCATCGCTACCTGGCGGATATCCAGCAGGAGCTATCGCCCAATTCCGTATTCACCCTGTCCTACATCGGTGCGCTGGGCAGAAACGGCTGGTTCTACAAGGATCTGAACGTTCCTGCCTACCAGACGGGATATCCGGATCAAAACACATTCAATGCGGCGCGCCCTTACAACTCGGGCAGGTTCGGCGATATCTATGCGCAGCGGGCCGGCTTGAACAGCAATTACAACGCAGGTATTGTGAAATACGAACAGCGCATGAACCACGGTGTGCAAATTCTTACCCACTACACGTTTTCGAAAACCATTTCGGATAGAGGACTCAACGGGCAGTTCACGAGTCTGGGCTACAACTACCCGCAGAGCGTGCTTCGTTTCCGCGGCGAGTCGACGCTTTCGCACCGCCATCGCTTCCTGTTCCAGGCCAACTACATGCCGGATTACGCGCAGCATTTGCCCGCGTATCTGCGGCCGGCACTCGGAGACTGGCACATTTCCGCGATCGGAACCTACGAGTCAGGCAACGCGCTTACGGTCACCGATCAGAACAACCTCGCGCAGGATTATGCCGCGGGTTTCGGTACGCCGAATGTGATTCGTAATCCGAACCTGGGCCGCTCGCAGCGGACGTATACGCAGTACTTCGATGTGAATGCCTTCGTCGAACCGGCCGCCAATGTGCGCGGAACTGCTTCGCCAGGAAGCGTTCGTGGGCCTGGGCAGGAGAATTGGGACATCTCCTTCGCCAAAAACATTACCTTCTATGAACGGCTGCACGCGGAAATTCGTGCGGACATGTTCAACGCGTTCAATCACACCCAATGGAACAGCGTGGATACGACCCTGAACGATACAGTCTCGGGTTACCAATTCGGGCAGGTAAACGGAGGCCGCGAAGGGCGTATCATTTCGCTCGTCGCAAAAATCGTCTTCTAGTCAGGTTTGGCTGAGGAGAATGCGTATCGCGCAACGCCTGACAACCGCTATGTAAACGGCGTTCGCCAAGGGGACCACTTGTACCAGCCTGAAACCTACGCCATTTCACTCTTTTTCATGATCCTCACCATGCTCTGCTGGGGATCGTGGGCCAATACCGTCAAGTTGTGTCCGGGTTACCGGTTCCAGCTCTTCTATTGGGATTATGTGGTTGGCCTGATCGCTGGTGCGCTGCTTTGGGGGTTCACCCTTGGGTCCGCGGGGGCGACAGGCAAATCGTTCCTTGCTGACGTCGAGGCCGCTCCAGCGTCTCACATCGCATTTGCGCTGCTGGGGGGAGCGATCTTTAACGTGGCCAATCTGTTGCTGGTGGCGGCGATCGAGATCGCCGGGCTGGCGGTTGCCTTTCCGGTCGGTATAGGTTTGGCCCTGGTCATAGGCGCCGGCAGCAGTTACATTCTCTCTCCTCATGGCAATCCTGCCATGCTCTTCGGGGGCATCACGCTGGTGGTAGCTGCCATCGTATGCGACGCCATCGCCTATCGCCTGCGTGAAAGCGATCACCAGGCGACGAGCCGCAGAGGCGTGATCATTAGCCTCATCGCCGGGTTGCTCATGGGCGCCTTCTATCCTTTTGTCTCTCGCGCCATGACCGGCCCGCATGCTCCAGGACCCTATGCGACTTCGTTGTTTTTCGTGCTCGGTGTAGCCGTGTGTGCAATCCCTGCCAACTACCTGCTGATGCGCAAGCCGCTCGACAGCCAAAGTCCCGTCTCGATGGCGGGCTTTACCGGCGCTCCGGCTCGCTGGCATCTGTGGGGAATTCTGGGTGGCGTCATCTGGTGTACCGGCGCCGTCCTCAACTTCGTTGCGTCAAGAGCCCAACTGGTGGGGCCGGCAGTCTCATATTCCATCGGTCAAGGCGCCACCATGGTCTCTGCCGCGTGGGGTGTCTTCATCTGGCGGGAATTCTCTTCCGCCTCTTCGCGGGCGAACAAGTATCTGTTCTGGATGTTTGTCCTGTTTCTGGTGGGGCTCACGCTTGTGGCCCTGGCGCCTCTTTACTAGTCCGTACCTTTACAAAGGCAGGGAAATGTCGCGCAGTCAAAAACCGATTGTCGTGGTCGGCAGTATCAATATCGACCTCGTTTCAAAAGCCGATCGCATCCCGGTCCTGGGAGAGACAGTTCTCGGGAGCGAGTTCAGAACGCATCTGGGCGGAAAGGGCGGCAACCAGGCGGTCGCCGTCGCACGACTCGGCTATCCGGTTCGCATGATCGGCAAAGTCGGTCGTGACTCCTTTGGAGACAAATTGCGATCGGGTCTGCTGCAAGCCGGGGTGGATGTTTCGGCGGTCACGACCGTTGAAGACAGTTCCGGCGTCGCGGTGATTGTTGTTTCTCCGCAGGGTGACAACATCATCGTGGTAACGCCAGGCGCGAATGCAGCGTTGCGGCCGGATGATCTGGATGCAAATCTCGAGATGATTCGCGGCGCCGGCCTCGTGCTTGCGCAACTGGAAACACCGATGGATACCATCGAGTACCTGGCGGAGCTTTGTCAACGCGAAGATATTCCGCTGATGCTCGATCCGGCGCCTTCGCATGAGCTCTCATCGATGGTCATGAAACAAGTCAGTTGGTTCACTCCGAACGAGACGGAAGCTTGTTTCTACGCCGGTGGCAAGAAGCAGGAGTCCTCCGAAGAAGATCGCGGAGCAGCTCTTGCGGCAGGGAGTGCGCAAGGTCGTGTTGAAGCTCGGTGCCGCAGGTGCGTACCTGCGCAGCGAGGGGGGTCTGGACTTGCATGTGCCCGCAGTGAGCGTGAAGGCGGTGGATACGACCGCCGCCGGGGATGCGTTCAATGGGGCATTCGCCGTGGGGTTGGCTCGGGGACATTCTCCCGAGGAGAGTGCAAGGTTTGCGGCGGCTGCAGCAGCCGTTTCGGTGACCCGCGCCGGCGCGCAACCTTCCATGCCAACGACGGAGGAAGTAGACGCGATCATGGCGGCTGCGCAGGTACGGCAGAGATGAGGGAAGCGATGAAGGGAAGCGCAGGAATGAAAACCAGCGGAACGAAGAAGATGCCGGGAAAGCGGATAGCTGTAGCTCTCGTTGCGGCGGCCGCCTGGGCCTCGATGGCGCGGCCCAAGACTCGCAGTATAAGCCGGCCGGGCAGCAAATACCTCCGCCCACTTGCCTCACGCTGAAGGGCGCCTGGGGAAGGCGGCTACACACCTTGCACCGCCATCACCCACCAGGAATGGCTGGACCGTGACCCACTGGCGCGCCGAGCGCAGAATTCGCATTCGCTATGAGGACGCCACATCAGGCGCTATCCGGCATCCACGTATGCGGTTTTCCCCTAAAGAAAACCGTACGAAGTGTATCGGCGCAACCAACCTCGACATGAAATGCGGGAGGACCGGCTTCTAGCCGGTAGAAGTCTTTTCCAATTGAAGGATGAGCCTGAAGGGAGCGAAGGTCAGGCGAACTGGGGAAGGCTCCTTTTGGCTTTTGGATTTGATTCAGATTAGCAGTCGTGGTCGGGGGGCGGAGGAGATGTGGGAATCGGTACTTTCGATTTCCAAGGTCCTTGGGAAAGCCATAGGGGGCTTTTTCCCCGTAGGCTTTTCCATGGACCGTCATTTTCTCGGCGCCTTTTCCCAGCTTTCGGTCTCACCCGGTGAGGCGCAGTTTTTCAAACAGCTTGCTTTTTGCTTGTTGCATACGGCGCGCGGCCTCTGTATCGCTGAGGGCGCCGGCGATGCGCTTCAAGGCGTTGATGCTAACTAAGCCCCTGGCGCAGGTACTGTGCCGGTTTATCCAGCGCCAACAAGGTCTCCAGCGGCGTCTGGTAACGCTTGTAACGAACGCGTTTTCGACCCTTCTCATCGATCTCGACATCGGCCTGAGCGCAGGGGCGATGGTAGTTCAGATAGGGATTCAGGTACTCCCGATAGAAGTCGTTGATGCGCTCGGCGTGGCTGGCGTCGATATAGCCGTAGCCGATGTGTTTGCGGATGATGGCGCCGTTTTTGCTCTCCACCAGGCCGTTGTCGCCGCTCTGTCGGGGACGGCTTTTGGTCTGCTCGATGAGCAACTTGTTAAGTAGCGCGGCGACGGTTCGGTTGATGAACTCGCTGCCGTTGTCGGTGTGAAAGCCCTTGATATGGAAGGGGAATTGGCGCAGCATGGCCTGCAGCACAGGCTCCAGGTAGGCTTCCGAGATGCGCGGTGTCGAGCCCACCACCTGCCACTGCAAGACCTCGTCGACGGCGTTGATGTGATAGACGCCCTTGGCGGTGCCGCCGCCTGCCGGCTGATCGCCCTGATGCACCGTATCCAGGCGCAGATAGCCGGGTTGGCCCTGCGGCTGAGGCTTGCGCCGCTCCCCGATCGAGACCGTGGTGGGCCGCGTTTTGATGTAGTTCAAACGCCGCTCACGGTAGCGCTGGCTGCGGCGCAGGTTGTACAGATGAGCGACCGAGATCGTAGCCAGCCGCGCATACTCCTGCTTGCCATAGAGCTCGAGCTCGCGTTCGAGAATGCGTCGCGTCGCCGGGCCGCTCAAGGTCTCGTGCGCCTCATCGACGGAGGCCAGCAGCTCGATGTCGGCCCGTGTGTAGCGCTCGGGGAAACGGCACCGCCGATACATAGTTGGCTGCACCCGGCCGGTCGTTCTGTAGCGAGCGATCAGCCGGGTAACCTGCGCCCGGCTAATCCCGGTCATCTTCTCCACGTAGCGCCGCAACAGGCCCCGCACTGGCTTGCCTTGTCGGGCATACTCCTGCTCGACCAGCACGCGCTCCACCCAGCTATAGACCTGTTGACGGTCTTCGCTCTCAAACCGGATTTCCTCGCTCGCCTCAACGAATCTACCAATCGCTTCCAAACTCAACTTCTCGGCTTCGTGCACGCTGATCTTCAATCTCCAGCATGCCTAATCCTTCAGGCTCATCTTGTATTGGAATCAAATCCGTCCTTCAGGCTCATCTTGTATTGGAAGAGAGTGTAGATTGACCGAATCCGGCCGTGCTTTTAATATAGGGAAGTCAGGCATGTCTGCTGGCTCCTCTGTTTTGCCGCATTGCCCCCTCGTTCAATGGTAGGACAGCTGCCTCTGGAGCAGCCTATCGGGGTTCGAATCCCTGGGGGGCAACCAACTAACTATCCCTGGCCGTCCGCTAGAGCAATTTAAAGCTCTCACTTCACGATCGCGAAACCATCATGCGCATTGTCAGTCTCGTTCCGTCCATCACCGAAGCACTGTGCATGCTCGGGCTGGGGGACTCCATCTGCGGCATTACCGATTACTGTCTGCATCCCGTGTCGGTGGTGAGCAGCAAGCGGCGGGTTGGGGGCACCAAAAATCCGCGTCTCACCGATATTTTCGATCTTCGCCCCGATCTGGTCATCGTCAACACGGACGAGAACCGGCTGCAGACGCATGAGGCATTGCTGGCCGGGGGCCTCAACGTTCTGGTTACGCAGACGGACTCTCTCGATGAGGTCGAGGCCGCCTGGAGGGTGCTCGGCGAAGCGACGGGAACCGCAACAGAAGCTCAGCAATATCGCGACCGGCTGGCAGCGGCCCGCGATCTCAACCGCCGTCTGTTGGGCGGCGTCAGACGGCTTCCCACGCTCATTCCGGTCTGGCGCGATCCCTGGATCGTGAGCGGTTCAGGAACATACATGGAGTCGCTTCTGGCGGAGTGCGGATTCCGCAACATCATGACCTCCACGGAGAAGAAGTGGGTACGAGTCTCTTTCCAGGGCACTCCAGCGGCGGGAACTCTGGCATTGCCAGACCAGCCGGAAGTTATCCTGCTGCCGAGCGAGCCCTACGCCTTCAGTGAGCAAGATCGGCAGACATTCCCCGGAGCTCCGTGCGCAAACATCCGGCTTGTGGATGGGGTGCTCTTGTCGTGGTGGCTCTCCCGCACGGAACGGGCGCTGGAGCACTTCGGCCAGCTCCGCAGCGACTTCAACTTTTCTGCGGCCTCCTAATTGAACAAGTCGCCTACGGCCAAACCGCGGCTCACCTGGGGAACCTGGATGCAGCTTAATGCGCGCATATCGTTCTGACGCGTGGTTCTGACATATGATTGCAGAGCAAAGCATCGTAGCATCAAGGAGATATAGCGTGGCCCAGAGGACAAACCTTCACTTCATAGCAAGTTATGCAGCGATGTTTGTCCTCTGCGCCTCTGCTCAGCTCGCGCAAGCGCAGCAAATCGTAGTGGACGCCTCGCCTTCGCATGTTGCCAACGCCTTCAGCCCGTTACAAGCTCTGGGTGCGGGGGTAGACAGGCTACGAGCGGGCGAGGGCGCTCCTGACTTGGATCGTCGCGACATCACCAAAGAAGAGGTGGAGAGAAACACCGATCAGTTGTTATCAGGCTCAGTGCTCGCTGCGATCCTTTCCGGCGGATGGCAGCCCGTAACCTATCGGCAGAACACCGAGTTGCAAATCGAGGCATGGCACTGGAATCCAACTGGCACATGGAGCAACGCTTCCCAGCATGATGGCTACTTTACCGGCAGCGCCGAGCCGACGGAACCAATACATCACTCGTGGGCCTACCCACTTCCTCGTCGAGGCAACACCGAGGGCGACGGCGACGGATGGTCTCGGCTGACGGACGGCGATCCGAAGAGCTACTGGAAAAGCAATCCCTATCTGGCAAGCTCCTTTACTGGGGAGGACGATGCATTGCACCCGCAATGGGTGCTGATCGATCTAGGCAAGAAGGTGGACGTCGACGCCATTCAGATTGCCTGGGCCACTCCCTACGCGCTGGATTACAAGGTGCAGTTCTGGACAGGGGAATTGGAACCGTTCTACGACGGAACCACCAAGGGCACATGGAAAACGTTCCCCAAAGGTTCTGTTACGGATGAAAAAGGTGGAACGGCAACGCTGAAGCTCGTCGACGGGAAGATGCCCGTTCGGTACCTCCGTATCTGGATGACCAGGTCATCGAACACCTGCGCTGCAAGCGACTCAAGTGCAAGCGGCTCAAGTGCAACCGAGTCAAACGACAAGCGCAATTGCGTCGGATACGCGATCCACGAACTCTCTATCGGCACCCTTTCCTCGGCCGGTAAGTTCACCGATGTAATCCACCATGTACCCAGCCGCAAACAAACCGTCACCTGGGTTTCTTCGGTTGACCCCTGGCATTCCGTGTCCGATCTTGACGTGACGCTGGGAGACCAGATCGGATTCGATTTCTTCTTTCATAGTGGAATCACTCGCGGCCTCCCGGCCATGGTGCCGATCGCGATGCTGTATGGAACTCCCGAGGACGCCGCAAATGAGATCGCCTATCTCGACAAACGGCACTATCCGATATCGCGGATCGAAATGGGGGAAGAGCCGGATGGGCAGAGGATGCTCCCGGAAGATTACGCAGCCCTCTACCTACAATTCGCAACTGCGATTCATCGCCTCGTTCCCAACGCAAAGCTGGGAGGGCCATCCTTCGAAGGAACTCTTGGCGATGTCGAGGTATGGCCGGACGCAAACGGGAACGCTTCTTTTCTCGGCCGTTTCTTGGACTATCTAAAAGCTCATCACCGTCTGAACGACTTCACCTTCTTTTCTTTCGAGCATTATCCGCCGAGCAATTCATGGAACGACCTGTATCGCGAACCCGGAATCGTGAACCACATCGTTCAAGTCTGGAAAGAGGATGGTTTGCCGCCCGACGTCCCATTCCTCATGACCGAAGGCAATATGGAGAACTACGAAAAGGGCGCGGACATCAGGCAGGCGCTCTGGCTTGCCGACTATCTCGGCTCGATGATGACGGCTGGCGCCGACGGCACTTTCTATTTTCACTACATACCCACACCCGGCCATCCCGGTCCTTTTGTTACTGTGGACAAGAACTATCGAGTGGTTGGCTATCCAGCGCAATATTTCGCCACACAAATGATTACCCGGGACTGGGCGCAACCGGTCGACGCGACTCACCAGCTATTCAAGGCGTCGAGCGACATAACGGACGAATCGGGAAACATACTGGTCACTGCGTATCCAATCAAGCGGCCGGATGGGAACTGGTCCGTCATGCTTGTCAACAGAGATCGCGACCACGGTCACGCTGTGAAGTTGAAGTTTGTGAATACGGAAGCCGGGCAGAATAGCTTCTTTTCCGGTCCCGTCGACCAGACGACTCTTGGAGAAGCCCAATACCAATGGCGCCCAGGTGGCTCGACGGGGCTGCCGACCCTGATGGCCCTCCGCTTAGATCCACAGCGAACGCCAGCGCGGATACGCTCTATCAGTTGCCTAAGGCTTCACTCACAATTCTCCGCGGCAACATCGGTGTCGGCGTGAAATAGCAAACCAGTGTGTGTGCATCGAACATAATTCGTGACCAGACGGAGGTTCGAGTCTGTTACGAAACCCGCGCAGATTTTGGTGTGATTAGGCGCCTGCGAGAAGCCGACTCCAGGCGAGTTGACTTGATGCGCGGTAGAATCCGTGTATGCGTTTGTGGAGTGCGTTTTTGGTGTCATTGTCTCTTGGCGCCACGGCCCAGACACGTACAGTTGCCGTGACAGTCGATGATTTGCCATGTGCTAATTGTCAACCGTTCGCATCGCCCGGTTCGCCTCATCAGGGTTCGATCGACGAGGCGAACAAACGCCTGATTGCCGGTCTCGTCCGTGCTCATGCTCCTGCTACCGGCTTCGTGATCACAAAAGGTATCGAACAAGCCGGTCCCATTGGTCAGCACGTGCTGCAGCTCTGGCTAGATGCCGGTTTCGATCTGGGAAGCCATAGCTACTCACACCCGAATTTCGCGGACATCAGCACCGTTCAAATGGAATCTGACGTTGCACGTGCGGATGCCATGCTGCGACCTCTTCTGAAGGCGAATGCGCGCGTACTGCAGTTCTTTCGTTTCCCCTACAACGATACGGGCGATACACAAGCCAAACACGACGATTTTGCCGCTTACCTGAAAGCAAATGGCTATCAAGTGGCCACGTGCACTATCGACACGTCTGACTACATCTTCGCCGAAGCCTATGCCCGTGCGGTTGGGTCGAAAGACCTGGGGCTGACAGACCGTATTCGCAAGGAATACCTCGCCTATAGCGCAACTGAAATTGACTACTATGCTTCGTTGAACCGCCGCGTTCTCGGTTACGAACCTCCTCAGGTCATGCTCATTCATGACAGCCTGCTCAATGCCGACAGCATCGATGATGTTCTAGGCCTCTTCCGTGATCGCGGCTACAAGTTCGTCAGTCTGAGCGAAGCACAACACGACCCTGCCTATTCCATCCCGGATACGGACGTCACAAAGTACGGCATAATGTGGGGCTACCGCTGGGCCAAGGAACGCAATCTTGGCAAGCTCGGAATGCATGAGTCTGAACCATCGGAATGGATCATCAATTACGCCGATGGCAAAATAACAGATGTTCAGACCGTTCCATCCAGCAGTAACTAAGAACAGGTCCTGTCGTAAACCCATTTTGTCATCTGGCGTGTACTGCAAGATAACAGCAGCGGTTTCCTCGGTATATACCGCGGTACAAGACAGCAACTCGTATTTCAATGATAACGTCGGGAGCTACGCCCAATAAAATATGAGCAAAAGAAAAAGGATGATACTAGCAAGCGCAGTTCTGGGGGGCGGAGCAGCGTTCGCCGCGCATCATTGGCCGTCTCAAAAAAGAACACTGCAGATGGTCTTCTATTCCTTGCTTGTGCTTGGAATTGTGTCCATCTTTCTTTGTAGCCGGCGAGAGGTGAGCAAAGTTGGAGCGGTGGCGTCTATCGTGATAGCGACTCACGGCATCTTGTTATCTCTCGTTCACGAATATTTTCCGTTCACAACAGTGCTAGTAATTGCGCCACTAGCTTTTGAAGAGCCTGTCCCGTGATGTGGATTCTTCGCATTCCGACTTCAGGCCGGTTGGTCATGATTTGAGTGTGGCAGCAGCAGCAGCCATCGTCCGGTCAACTACTCTCAGATGAAGCTATACGGAATCTAGCCGCTTTCTGCGGCAAGCACGCTCAAGCTAAGGTTCCCGCTTAGATGGAGAACACCACCCCCGCCACTCCGGTTAAGTCCGCTTGTGCTCGGTTGGCGTCGTATATCGGCATGGAGCCAAAGAGTGCATCGAGCAATCCTGCTACTCCCAACGAAAAACCTTCCCCGAGAGCGCCGTACAAACGGCAAACACCACGGCCAGTGCCGCCAGGTCTCCCAGGTGAGTCGACCACGAGTCGCCGTTCCAGATTCCCTGGAGTAGGGGCACAGCATAGGTGAGCGGCAGCACTCGGGCCACCGCGTGAAGCACTGACGGCAGGGAGTCAACGGGCACGAAGAGTCCCGAGACAGCGAGCATCGGGTACAGAATAATGGCGCCGATCGGCTGCGCAAAACGGGCCGTGGGAACGATGCTGGCGATGAGAAAGCCGATCGACAAGATGCTCAAAGTGCTGATCAGCAGCGCAATCGTGAACGAGAACCATGGAACATGAACGCCGACCGGGTAGTAGCGCTTGCCTGCCAGGATCGTCAGGGCGAGTGTAGCCGCGGTGAGTATCAGCTTTACGATCACGTGAGCAGTAAGGATCGTTTGCGGGCGCAGCGGCGTGGCGCGGAGTCGCTTGAGGATGCCGCCCTCGCGGTAGATCGAGATGATCGTGACCAGCGAAAGCACAGCGCTGATGGCGATCAGAAGCGACACGAGAATCGGTAGACCCGCGCCGACCAAACTGCTGGCGGCCAGTGAGCCTGATGCCAGTCTACGGCCACCACCTATTCGGCCCAACACGAAAAAGATGAGAACAGGGAAAACGATCGTGCCGAATGCGCCAAGCGGTTCGCGCAGGAAGATCTTGATCTCGATCCAAGTCAGTTTCCAGAGTCCACGCAGCATCATGATCGAACCTACTCGCGAATCGAATGACCGGTCAGCTTGAGAAAGACGTCCTCAAGGTTGGGGAGAATCGTGCGGAAATCCGTGACTCGGATCCGATTCTCCGACAGACAACGAATCACTTCGGTGACTAAGTCGCCCCGGCCGCGAATGGTGACTCGCATGTCACTGCAGATCGCCGTGTCAACTCCCGGGAGCGCCCGAAAGCGCTCTACAGCGATCGGATCATCCGTAGTGAGAACAACGGTTCGCTCAGGGCAGTGTCGGTCGATCAGCGTCTCTGGCCTGTCGATGTCGATAATCCGTCCGTGCTCGATGATTGCAACCCGGTCGCACAACCGTTCGGCCTCCTCCATCAAATGAGTGGTCAAAAAGACTGTCTTGCCGCGCTCGCGGATGCCGCGCACCAGGGCCCAGATCGCCCGCCGCGACTGAGGGTCCAGCCCGGTGGTCAACTCGTCAAGAAACACCACCTCCGGATCGTTGATCAGCGCAAGGGCTATAAACAGCCGCTGCTTCTGGCCTCCGGAGAGATTCATAAACCAGGCGTCCCGCTTATCGGTGAGTCCGAGTTGTTCGAGTAGGTGTTCGCCGTCTATCGCTTTCTTCTGATAAAGCGAAGCCCAGAGGTCTACCGCCTCCCACACTTTGATTCGCTTCTGCAGCTGCGCCTGCTGCAGCTGAACCCCGATACGGTCCTGCAGCTTGTAGACGTGACGAAAGGGATCCAGACCCAGAACCGATATGGTCCCCCGGTCGGGCTTGCGTATACCTTCGATGCACTCCATCGTGGTGGTCTTTCCAGCGCCGTTCAACCCGATTAAACCAAAGATCTCGCCGTCGTTTACCTCGAACGACACGTCGTCGACAGCCACCGTTCGGCCGTAGGTCTTGCGGACTCCGGAGACTCGAATGACTGGAGGCATTTTGGTTTGCAAATCACAAATTCACTAAACCGGACCGGACGGTTATATCACGGAGTGAGCTCAACTCCTGATGATTCGGGATGACCGGACATGTGTCAGTTACTTGCCAGAAAATGAGGTTGTGAAACCTAAAACGGTCTCAATGACTGTTCCCGAGACGCCGAGACCCCGGGCACGGCCGCCACGAGGGTGCTTCAGACTAAATGTCCCGGAGATATTCGTCCAAAATGCTTTGCACCGCCTTGTAGGGATCGCTGCCATTCACTTCGGGTACGGCTTCGATCGAAAACAGCCCTTTGTATCCGGCCTCCTTCGAAATCTGGATCACCTTGGACTCGTTCCACCGTTTCGGGTTGTATTGTAGATGGCTGCTGCCGGACGACAACGGATACAGCGCACGCAATCCCGCCGACCGCGCCTGTTCGTTGGAGAACCCACCGGGGTCGGGGTTGGCCCAAATTCCAGCGGCCTTGATCACTTCATACTCGTCACGCCAATCTGCCGGCGCTGCGCCTGCGGCCGCACGTCCGCCTTCCCCCGGGGGATCGTCGCGGTTTTCCATGGTCACCCAGACCTTCTTGGTTTTGGCGTAGGCGTTAATCTTCTTCAAGGTGTCGATCGCGGTCTGACGCACCTCGGGGGCGAGCGTGCCCTGGTTCACCATCACCCGCGGACAGCCGAGGGTTACCGCGTGGTCGATCCACCGTTTCGTCAAGTCAATCGTTTCCACCCGGAGCACCGGATCGGGAGACGAAATATTCAGCTCGCCGAGTTCCAGGACGAGTTGAGTCATCTGCGATTGAGCTTCCTTCAGCCGATTTCGAAACTCCTCCAGGTAGTCGGGCTCGGTCGAACGAAAGTGACTGTGCTGGATTTCTACATGATGAACACCGTAGCGTCGGGCGATGATGGCTGGAAAATCCAAGATGTCGATGGTGCGACCCGGAGCATCCGCATGCGCGCCCCACTTGACGATGGAATCAAAACTGTAGCTCATCACCGCGATGCGATCCAATTTGGCTCGATCTGCGGGCTGCCCCCACGCTGTGGCCGCACTGACTACTGCCGCTGAACCGATAAGAAACTCACGACGGTTAACCATATCGTTCATCCTATCGTGCTCCCACGATATTCCGGCGTCGGTCTCAAGGGGAGAATTAAAGAATTGGAAGTGGCGGGACAGATGGAACGTTTACCGGTGCGCCAAGATCATCGAGGCAGAGGGAAACGTCCTGCCTGTCCCGCCTCCCCAAGGCGCGGCGAAACGGGCGGTCCGAAACGAGGCCTTTCGCCAAACTTTACGAACAATACATTTTCACGATCGGCGCCACTAAACCAGGTACGGACCGCATATGTCTTACGGCTCTTGCCGCAATTCTTACACGCGTAACTTATAAAATGGTCGGTTGCGTTCTTATCGCTTAGGTGGATAAACCCGTTTGCACCGAATAGCCTAGTGGAGTGTCTCATTAATAGAGTCTATTATGTATCGGGCCTCATCTTATGATGAGGAGGACTCGATGTGCGCGTTGCTCGTCCCATTATTTTGAAGGAAGATGTCCGGCGGAAGCTGGAGCAGCAGTCGCGTGGCCGTTCGACGGCGGCGCGTGTGGTGATGCGTAGCCGGATCGTTTTGTTGGCTAGTGAGGGGCTGCAGAACAAACAGATCGCCCAGAAGCTGCAGATTGCTCCACGCATGGTCACGCTCTGGCGCGGGCGCTTCCTGGAGAAGGGTATCGAAGGACTGCTGAAAGATGCGCCACGGCCTGGACGCAACCCATCGATCTCCGCAGAAGTGACTGCCGCCCTGATTGCAAAAACCACTCAGAGTACCCCGGCCAACGCCACGCACTGGTCTACGCGCACCATGGCCAAAGAAATGAGCATTTCCAAGGCTTCGGTGTCGCGCATCTGGCGGACCAACGGCTTGAAGCCGCATCGCGTGGAGAGTTTCAAGGTGAGCAACGATCCCGACTTCGCAGATAAGTTGGAGGCCGTTGTCGGGCTCTATCTCAACCCGCCCGAGCATGCGCTGGTGTTGTCTGTAGATGAGAAGAGTCAGATTCAAGCGCTGGATCGCACGCAGCCCGGACTGCCTCTCAAAAAGGGGCGTGGGCAGACCATGACCCCTGACTACAAACGAAACGGTACTACCACCTTGTTCGCCGCCCTCGACACCGCCACTGGCGAGGTCTTTGGCCTATGCCAGCAGAAACACCGTCATCAGGAGTGGTTGAGGTTTCTGCGCATGATCGATCAGACCATACCCGCAGGCAAAGACATCTACCTGATCTGCGATAACTACTCCACCCACAAGCATGAACGAGTGCAACGGTGGTTGGGAAAGCACAAGCGATTCCACGTCCGCTTTACTCCCACCTCGGCTTCATGGCTCAACATGGTGGAACGCTTCTTTCGCGACCTCACACAGAACCGGCTGCGGCGCGGAGTCTTTCAGGACCTCGAACAGTTGATCATGGCCATCGGAGAATACATCGACGGCCACAATGAGAATCCTAAGCCCTTCATCTGGACAGCAAAGGCCAACGACATCCTCGAAAAAGTAACGCGCGCTAAGACCGCACTTAATAAAAGACGATCTGCGTGAGACACTACACTAGTGTCCCGAGTCATTACTTCACTAAACAAAATTGACGATTTAAGCGTCGACTATGTCAGGAGTGAAGGCATGAGACCGCCGTCCAATGCTCTAAAGAGATAGCCATCCATGCCTAAGAGAAATGGATGGGGAACAAGGTGTTGCCGCCGTTCGGGAAAAGGTTGCCTGAAACTCCTGTTGACTATTCGGGGTCTAATTGAAGAGAAGCCTCGCGGAGTCTGATGGAAATAGGCTCTGTTTTCAACCAACATGATCGCTCAGTAGATTGTCAGGGGTTATGTGTATGAGTCTGTACGACCATCTGGAGTTCCGTCAACCTAAGTACATCGTTGTCATGTGGCATTCTTCCTCAATCTCACTCGCTGACAGTTCAGCAGCGCACCCAAACTTGCCGGTCAGTAGCAAATCTAGAGAGGCAGCTCCATTCATTAGTTTAAGTTTAGGAGCGCAGCGCAGCGCGACTGTTATAGAAGGCGTGGGAAATCGTGCTATAACTTTGTTTGGACATGAAGTTGATTCTGGTGACCAGGTCGTCTTCCATTTCGATGCTGAAGAGGACAGGCCATCATAGCCTTCCACGGTTTTCAATCGACCCACGGGGGACTGCGGGCGGTCACCTGGAACTACGCCTTATGGGGCAAAGTGGATCCGCTGCCGATGAAAAATGGATTCAAGGTAAAGCATTTGTATCGGCTTATAACCTCGCCATAGGTTCAGGGCGGAAGCCTAGGCTTAAGAACTTTGTGTCCGAAGCCGGCTGCAGGGCTTATAAGTCGTAATCTATCTCGCAGTTGCAGCCGTCTTG
>CAVRGX010000006.1:0-10649 GCA_963720815.1 uncultured Acidobacteriaceae bacterium
TTCAGTCCATTACTAGTAATCAAGCCGTCACCAGGCGGTCGTTTCAAGGGGTTACGACGGCCTATAATAGCTTACCGATGCGCCGCATTGGATGCACCATAGTTTCCGCAAACGGCGCGGGAGTTTACACGGAAGACACTTATTCGTAACCAGTACGCTGATTTATAGTTCCGTATGTAAAGCGTTTCGAGAGGGGACTTTGGAGAGAATCGAGTCTGTAGCCCCGTCCACACGGCCCATACCTTTAACTCTAATTTTGTTGGTGGCCTGCGCAGTGCATCTCCCGCTCCTCCTGATGGAGGTGCCGCTACACTCGTATGACACGAACTTTCATATTTTCTTCGCCTCTCACTATGTACATCACTGGTTCGACCCGTGGAATGCGAAGTGGTATGCAGGCTTCTCTCAGACGACCTATCCGCCGCTCCCGCAGCAGTGGATCGCCGTACTGTCCCACGTTCTCGGCCTGGATCTGGCGTACATGGCGGTGCAGTTCGTTGCGATTCTGCTTCTCGCCGTGGGTGTCTATCGCTTTTCCCTGCTTTGGGTGAACGCGCGCGCCGCGTCCTTCGCCGCGCTGGCCAGTGTCTTTCTTGGTACAGAAAGCTTTCTCGTTTACTCCGCAGGCCAGTTGTCGACCACCTCTGCGGCTCCTCTGTATCTGAATGCGCTGCCTTACCTCTATGAATGGGTACGGCACGGCAAGTGGCGCTCTTTTATCAAGGGCACCGCGCTGTTTATGGCTGCCGCCGCTGCGCACCACGCTACGCTGCTGTTCGGATCCATGTTTTTTGCGCTTCCGGTGCTGGCGCTGGTGCTCATCGAACGCAACGAAGGGGAAAAGACTTCTACCGCTGGCTTCATCACCCGGACGATCGCCATCTCGGTGGTTGTAGGCGTGGCCATCGCCCTTGTGCTGCTTCCATTCTGGATTGCGCTGATCCACAATCCGGTGAAGCAGGTTCCCATTCCTCACGGCAGCCGCGCGAACTACATCCTCAGCCCGGCGTTAGGGCTGAACTACTTTGTGATTCCGTGGGGAGCGCTGGTTCTGGTCCTACCGTTTATCGTGATCCGTGGCTCAAAGTCAGTGCGCCTGCGCCCCTTGCTTTTGGGTTTCTGGTTAGCATTTCTGATAGGTCTCGGCGGCACGACACCAGCAGGCCACCTGATGCTCGGCCGCGCGTACGAAGTGCTCACCATGGAGCGCTTCACTTACTGGGCAACTTTGCTCGCTCTGCCGTTCGTGGGGCTCATGTCTGCTGAACTGATCGATCGCTTCCGCTGGAAGGCGATCATCGGTCTGACGACGGGAGCCGCCCTTACCTGCGGATTTGCCGTGGCATGGACTACCTATCATCCGGCAGACGCCGCCGACTTCAAGGTGGACTCTGTGGCTGCGTGGCTAAACCGCGATGGGCACGATAAGTACCGCTTCATCACGCTTGGGTTCGGCAACAAGATTTCAAGGTTAGCCGTCCTCACGGATGCCGGCAGTGTTGACGGTGAATGGAACTCAGGACGTACGCTTCCCGAATTGACAGAGAACAGTGGCGGTTCCCTTTCAAATTCCAAGTATTTCAACAAGGGCGGCCTCGACGCGTTGCGCGCCATGCTTTACCACGCAGACCGTTACGGGTTGAAATGGGTCTTCGTACGTGACCCGTATTACGAACCGCTCTTATCCTTTGCCGGCTGGCGCCGTGTCGACGATCTGGAAGATAAGACCATCACCGTGTGGAGCAAAGAGGGCACGCCTCCCGCTGTACCGCTGAATTCCGCGCAGATTCCGCCCTCGTGGCAAGGTCTGATGTGGGGCACACTTCCCTTTGGCAGCAGCTTGCTGGCCCTGCTGGTGCTGCTGATACCAGAGGAGCGATTGCTCAAGCGCCGTGAAGACGACGCCTGCTGTTGAGGCTGAAGAGCTTGCTCCAGGGAGCCTAACGCGATGAACAAAGGCCGTCTGCTCGCCATCGTCATTACCGCGGCAACCGTGTTGTTAGTCATCATCGGCACGGTGGCGCCTATGCAGTCTGCGGTCGCCATCTCCGGTTGGGGCGACACAAGTCTGCGGCACGCCTCTTCTACGCCGCAAGCCGCTGTGGACAGCCTGGCGCACGCCATTGGGCAGCGTGCCTGGGAAAGAGCCTACTCCAGTCTCGGCAATAAGAGTGAATTCAGTCAGTCGGAATTCCGCAACGACATCACCGGCAGCTACCTCAGTCTTCGCAACACGGCGACGCTCGATGGCTTCGATGTAAGACCGTTGCACGCCTCCGCGGACGATGCGCTGGTGCAACTCAGGCTTCGCTGGTCTACGGTCGTCGGCTCGTTTACCGATGTCAAGGATCTGAAGGTCGTGCGCAGTGGTGACCACTGGGAGCCCTTGTGGCCTCTCGTCAAAGAGCCTCGCGTGCCCCCCCAGGTGATCGCCGTCAATTATCTTCGCTGGGACGTGATCTACCGCGGCCCTGAAGATGACTGGGGAGCACAGGACGTGGAAGCACCGCATGTGCGCATCGTGGACATGCATCCCATTGAACGCGGCGATGGCGTGGTGATCATGGGCGAACTGCTCAACGAAGACGTCGTGCCCGCCTATGTTTCCGTCAAGGCCACCTTACTGGCCAAGAATGGAACAGCGATCGCTACCGAAGACAGCTTCGACAAGATCTCGCACCTCCTGCTGCCCAAGCAGGTCACGCCATTTTTTATTTACTTTCATGATGTCGCGCTGAACCAGGTCACCAGCGTTCGTATGGATCCATCCTCTTCGCTGGTCGCAGCTTCCGCGGACCCCATTATTGAAATCCGCGATCAGAAGCTGAATCCGGCGCCTGGCGCGTCGTTCACCGGAAAACTGGTCGATCAAAGCGGCCAGGTTGTGAACGTAGCCCATGTGCTGGGCACGTTCTATGACAAGACGGGTAATCTTGTCTGGGTGGCGGACCAGTACGTCGACCGTGCACTGTTGCCGCAGACTCCGGTTGGCTTTACGATCTCGATTCCTCCAGATATCGCGGGCCAGGTCAGCACGGTTAGGGCTGTTACGTCCACGTACAGTTCTGGTGGTTTCCGGTAGGCTGCAGAAAAGGTTTTTCCATTGTCTTTAAGCGGCCTTGATACGTAGCCAGCTTCGTAAACGAGAAAAGCGGCTGAACGGATACCTACCGTTCAGCCGCTTTTCTTCACGCCTAATTCAGAGCAGAACCAGCATGGGTGTACCCAGTTGACATCGGGGAAGTTGGATTTTTCTTGATGAAAAATCCAGTCAAGCGTCCTTGCCGCTGGGTACGGTTGTGCTGGTTCTGCTCTAGACTTTCTGGCCACTCACTTCGAGCGACGGCAGTTCCGGCATTTGCTTCAGTGCGTGCTGCAAAACCTGCCGCTTCACATCCTCGATCGCCATTGGCGGAACGATCGTCATACCACCCAACAGGTCGCTCAAAGTCTTGTACGACGCACGGCTGCTGTGCAAAAACTCAAGCGGATACTCGGGTTTGCGCGCACGTGCGGCAACCGGGTCGGCATCGAGAATGTAACTTACATGGGGCCTGGGGACGAATGACATGATGAAGCGAACATAGGCCCGCGCGAACGGATTGCGAAGGTTCAGATTGGCCAGCTCGTCGTAGGCGTAGCGGTCGAAGATAACAAAGTCGGCGTCGGACTTGATCGCCCTCTTGACCACACGGCGCAATGAGACTGAATCAACGAAATAGATGAAGTACCGTACCAGCGTCATCTTCCATGAACGTACATTCTTGTCCTGACGGTTGATGGGCCTTTCCGGACTGCCAACACCCTTTTCGCCCTTGAACAACTTGTGTCCGCTCACCTCGCGGAGGCGGGTCAAGCGGGCGACATCGTCCCAGAAGGTGATCAGGCGGACGCGTAGACCGGCCTCCGTCATGTAGGCACGAAGGCTCTCGATCTGGGTGCTTTTCCCTGCGCCATCGATGCCGGAGAAGCTAACGAACATCGCGGGTCGATTCTGAAGGTTGGTAGGCATGCTCTAGCTCCCAAAACTGCAACCGAGTGTTAGACAGATTTAGTGCGGGCGACTGGGGCTCGCGTTGGAGAGCGCAACGACGATTCCGACGGCGACGGCGGCAGCTACAATCACCCCGACTCTGATCAAAATGGTGCGTGTCCGTCTCTGTTTTGCAGGTGCAATGACGGCGCCGGCAGGTCTGGATGCGGCTACACCAATGCCTTTTTCGTAGGGCGCAGCAGCGGTACCGACAGGAGCTTTGGGTGTCGTATCCGGCGCGGTCGTCGACGGTGGAGCGGTGTTCTGTTGCGTCCCATCATTCACCGGCAGGATGGGACGGGCAGGAGCACCAGACTGGCCGGCATCCGGTTTCGGTGCAGCGTTGTTGTCTGGGTTTTGCGGCTGCGACTGCGCGGCGGGATCCTGTTGCGTTTGCGCAGTGGCAGTGAACGGCAGCGCCAGTGATATGGCCAGACAACCCGCGATTGCGCTGTGCACCCTATGGCCCGGCAGTCTCATTAATTTTCCTCGAACCCACCCACGCTTTGTGCCCGCCAGAAAGACCAGTGCGACGCAGTCTTGTCGCTTTCTGCTGTGCGGGACGAGACCACATCGAGCACCGTCGCCTGGGTCATCATCGCACGTTGCGGTTGGTGAAAACCGGTCACTGCCGCATCCGCCGTCTCAAAGATATCAAACAGGCGATACACACCCGCCTGCTCCAGAATGCCCTCCGCGCTTGCGGGGACGGCGGAAAGCTTGACGTCGCCGTTTCGCTTGAGAGCCTCTTCCAGGCAGCAAAGCAGCAGATGGATCACGCTGCCATCCATGCTGCTGTCGGCGCCGATGTTGGAACAATCAAGCACGAGATAAGGCCGCCCGGCATTCATCAATGCCTCGATCTCGCGCAGAAATATCTTCTCTTGCTTGCCGCTCAACGTCGCGGGCAATTGCTTTACGACGACGGACCGCTTTTGCATTGTCATGAACTCACGTTCCTATCTGGCCATCCCATGTCACTTAACGTCACTTTAACGTCACTGATTGGCTCTCACATCTCACGGCGGTACCGCCGCCTCGCTCTATCCCGGGCTCTCTAAAAGACGAGCAAGCTCGGCCTCAGGATCTCGCAGCGCATGCTTCAACACATTTCGCCCATAACGCGACAGCGTCACAAGATTCGTGTTGTACCAGCAGCACTCCTTCATGCGTGGAGAAAGGCCGCAGAGAAAGCGAAGCTTCTGCACGCGTCTTGGCGTCGCCAGTATGGAAGCAACCATGCGATGATTTCCATCGAGAATTGTCAACGGTTCATTCTCGCTCACGCCGATCAAAATGACGGTGCCCAGGTTGTCGTCGTCATTCTGCAGCCGCTCGCGGATATTGTCGATTTTCGAGAGGAAAGCACTTTCCTCGACACTTTGCCGGGCGCGCATCCGCTCAACCACTTCGGTGATGGAGAAATTGCCACGCGCCAGATTTAGCCACTGCGCTCTGGGAAACACTCTGACGTGGCTCAGGTCCGTCTCCCGCACCTCTACCTCGTACCAGTTTGTTCCTTCCGGCAATTCCTTCCACAAAGCCAGATGCCTTATAAACAAAAGAGCCTTGCGCTTCTGGTTTTCACTGGCGTCTTCAAAATTCGGCTGGTAGACAATGTCGCGCATGGAGTCCTGATATGTGCGAAATGCCGGGTTTTTAAATTCACTCTTGAGAAACTCAGCGATCACTTCGTCCTCTGACACGTGCCACAAGACCCGCACAGGTTGCCCGGCGCCGCTTGACTGCATATCTCGCGAATCGGTCAGAGACGAGATCAGGAACGGCAACGCTACAAAGATGAGCAGGCCGACCATGAGGATCAGCTGCACGAGGATGACCTGGCGCAGCGATGCATGGAACTGGCAAATACCGGCGACCACTACGCCGCTGAACGCCAACTGTACCCAGCTTGTATTGGCAATCTTGTACGACATCTCGTAAGTGATCATCACCACGCTCAACGTATAAACAATGGTGGTGACGGCATACAAAGACAAGAGATAGGGAAGGCCGAAGGGACCGGACACATCAAAACCGGCGCCAAAGAATTTCGCCCAGATAAATGCCGGGGCAAAGCGCAACGAGATGGCGATGACCGAACCGATTGTCAAGACCAGGAGGAGCGATGTTGCGATGACCCGCAAATCTTTTCTTTCTTCCTCTTTCGTGCCGGCCACCAGAGGGAACATCGAGTTGACGACGGCCTGGCAGAGCGCAAAAATCACGCGCCCGACCATCGCCACGGCGGCATAAAGACCAGCCGTCGTAGGAGTGAAGAAATGCTTCACCAGCACGATGTCACAGTTATTGATGATGACCTGGCCGGCGAAAAAGACCATAGCCTGGAGCGATTCGCGCAGCGCATAGGAGAGCCGCAGCTGACTCGGAACCGCAGCCGCCAGTTTCGGAGAGGCTGCGAAGTAGGCAACGGCCATTGCGGCGGCGTTGGCCGCGATCACTCCGTTGACGCCAAAACCGAAGAGCATTAACAACAGGGATCCGCCCAGGCGAACCAGGCCTTCGAGAATAAGATTGCTCGCCAGGTTGCGGAAGCCGTAAGCACCCTGGATGTAGCCGCGACGCGCTCCCAGCGGAACGTAAAAAGCGGCTCCAATGGCGATCAGATCAACCAGTACAGGGCTCGGTAACCTGAGATAGTGAGCGATGCCTTGATCGAAAAAATACAGCAGCAGCGCGACAACGGCGCCGCACACCCATGCGCCGCGATGAAAGTCGCGGTACACGGCGCTCTTCGCTTCAGCGGTACTCTGCTGCGCTACAACTTTTGCGGGAACAATTTGGAACGAGAGTGTAACCGCTGAAATCAGCGTGAGCAGCGTGTAAACGGCGGTAGCGTGTCCGAAAGCCGTCGGACCCAGAAAACGAGCGACAGATATGTTATAAGCAAAGTTAATAGCCGCTGCGAGTCCTGATCCCAGGAGCAACACATAACTTCCCGAGAGAATGCGGGCATGCAGCGTTTTAGCTTTCTGAGTCGGGCCATTCACCACGGTCTTGGGGCTCCAGCTATAGCATCGGGGAGTCTATATGAGTAAGGGAAAAGTCTCGATACGGCCCTACAAAAAGGCAGCGCAGGCTGTGACAAGCCGCAAAGTTGAACAGAGGCTATTTTAGCATGGCCACTCTCGCTCCCGGCCTTCAGGCACGCGGGCTGCATACGGTCGATCATTACCTGAGTTCACGCTTCCGTCATGACAAACGCAAGTGTTTCTTGGCTTCTAAACGCGGTATCTTTAGTAGGTGGCTCGCGCAATCGTTGGATTCCTTCTGCTGCTTTTTCTCCCCCACGGATGCTCCGATCAAGGAGCCCAGGGCTCGCACCCGGGCCCGATCGTAAACCGTCGTACCCCTGGCCCGCCCACGCAAATTCTGGCTGTATACGAAGCATGGTTCGGCCATCCCAGACACATCTCCGTTGGCTATTCGTCGCAGGATCCGGCGGCGCTGCGCAAACAGATTCGCCGCGCGAAAGCCGTAGGCATTACCGGCTTTGTGGTGGATTGGTATGGATATCGCGAACCCTTCATCGACAAAAGCTATGCCTTGATGCAGGCCGCCGCCGCCAAGGAAAAGTTTCACGTCGCGATGATGTACGACGAAACCGATGACGCGGATGGCGCGACGGACGAGGCCATTGAAGACTTCAAATTATTTCTAAAGTCTTACCTTGCGGCGGACGCACCCGGCCAACAGGCGTACCTGACTTACAAAGGACGGCCTGTCATCTTCATCTTTCCCAAAACCGGTCACACCGATTGGGACCGTGTGCGTGCAGAGCTGAACAAGTGGCCCTCGCCTCCGTTTTTGGTCAATGAATATCCGCCGGGAAAAAACCCGGATGCGATCGATGGATACTACGCCTGGGTTAGCCCGGGGGGAAAAGGCTGGACCGCCGACGGCAGTAACTGGGGCCAGCAGTATCTCGAAGAGTTTTATCAAACGATGGAGTCGAAGTATCCGGAGAAGATTGCCGTCGGCGGTGTGTGGGCAGGTTTCGATGACAGCAAGGCATCGTGGAGCCTCAACCGCCACATTTCGGCACGCGACGGCCAGACCCTCGCTGACACCTGTAAGCTCTTTCGTGAATATTCCCCACCTGATAATCCTCTGCCCTTCCTGTTTGTCGAAACATGGAATGACTACGAAGAAGGTACGGCGGTGGAGCAGCGTATACCCGACGGAGCTAAAAATTATCCGTGTCCTGCGGTGACCCCAAACTGAATTGTCATCTCGCCTGCCCCGGCTTGCCGCGGGACCGAAGCGTACCCGGATTTCCTGCTACGTTGCGTCACCCGGCATCCACGTGTGTGGTTTTCTCTTAAGGAAAACCGCATGAAGTCCACCAACGCCACCAACCTCGACAGGAAATCCGGGGTGGCGGAGTGAGAAATCTGTGGTTTTCTTCCCCCTCATCGTCATTCCCTGGAACCACCCCCGTCTGCTTTATCCAGCTGCGGGTCAGCTATGGCTGTAGAAAGCCAGGCACACGCAGCGGTAGCCGCGGGTACACATTGCTCGCTGCGGCGAGGAGACGAAATTGCTCTGATCGGCAACTTCCAGAGGAGTATCGAATGTTTCGCTGGCATGAGCGGGCCCGAGAAAAGCGCGACCGCGCCGCACACTCTCGCTAGACGGTCGCGGATTTGGGCCCATGTGCCGGCGCGACCGCTTCGGACGCGGCTTCAACGATCTTCCATGTCTCGTCGGGGTTAGTTGAGAGCAATGGCCAACCCTTCGACAAAACGAACCTCAACCATGCCCCGGCCATCTGCGAAGTAATCACAGCGGTGATCACCAGCGTGGTGTAAAAGGTTGCGTTGATAATGCCCGCATCATAAGCAACACTGGCCAGTACAATTCCCGGCCCGCCACGTGCATTCGTAGTAATGGCGATATTCATGATGTCGAGTCCGCGGAATCCCCCCAACCATGCTGCCAGGCCTGCGGAAAAAATCGAAATCAGAGAGGAGCCGACGAGAAACACCAGCAAAATGCTGAAGGAGAAGTCACGCCCGAAGACCAGCTTATAACCGATAAGTCCGAAGTAAATCGGAACGAACACTCCAAACGACACCTTGGAAATTGCGTCCACCGGTCCAGCAAAGCGCTCACGCTCGCTGCCGTACAAGCCCCCGACGATGCCGTATCCTGCAAGCAGCGCAGCAAACTGTACATTCACTTCCATCAGCGCCGCCACCGCGCAATAGGTCATCAGCACAGCCATCGCGTAGCCAACTGGGGAAGCCTTGTACAGCACGTTCCAACTCGCCGCGCTGAGCCGCTTCAGCACACCCGGCGCGACCATCAGACCCATGAGCGTATAGATGATCGTGCTTATCACATGCCAGCTGACCGATCCGGCTACATGCTGCGCGCCGGCCTTTGCCGAAGTGGCCAAAGCAGTAGCAAAAGCCAACGCGACCCAGAGAGCAAGATCTTCCAGCAGCGCGTAGCCGAGAATCAGGCTGACGAAACGCGTCTTCATGATGCCGAGATCCCAGAAGATGCGCGAGATCACCGGGATGGAGCAAACAGCCGTCGCTATCGCGGCAATCAGCAAGGTCGAGATTGGCTGGCCTGCGGGCCCGGTAAGCAGACGCAGCGGCAGCAGGCCAGAAAACCCGAGCCCCAGCACGAGCGCAAAACTTGCCAGGTCAGACACTGTCAGCAGAAGAAAGGTGTTGCGCCGATTCTCCTTCGCCAGCAGACGCCGGGTTTCCGCGCCGGAACAGAACATCAGCAGAACCAGGCCCAACTGATACAAAAAACCCATGACCGTGCCGGCGCTGGGCGAGAACAAAAAAAGCTTATCGAAGGCCGATGGAAGCAGCAGCTTTAAGACGAACGGTCCGAGCAGGATACCTGCCAGAATTTCCCCCACGATGCGCGGTTGCTTCAGGCGCTCGGCGATATAGCCCAGACCATGCACGGCAATGAGCAGCACCGCAATGGTCAGTACGAAATGGCCGAATTCGATCACTGACATCGCTCATCCTCCAAAAACATGTTCGGGAGAAGACCTGTTTGCTCCAGGGAGCTCTCAAGCCGGATACAACGATCGGATCTTCCAGTAGCTTACCGTCGGGGTTGGCCTGCTAACGCTTTAAATCACCGGCAGACCAGCAGTAAGCAAAAAGTGGGGGCCTTTTGGGAACCGTTACAAAAACGGACACCCCGGAAGAGTGCCCGTCTGTTTTGCAACCAACACAACTACGATTAAGCCTCTTGCGGCGCTGGGAAGCGTACCGGTTCCTGCTCTGCCGCAGCTGCGGGAGGATACTTCAAATCCCACGCTGCGCGAGACTGGGCCACTGCCCGTTCCGCTTCCTCGTACTCCATGCTGGCCTGGGTGGAGATCATATCCGCTGCGGAGTACACGCGGTTGATGATAGAGAGAGGCCGGTTGCGCACCTCGTCGTAGACTCGGCCGAGATATTCACCCAAAACACCCAGGCAAAGAAGCAGCATGCCGCCGACGAACAAGACCGCCGCGGCAACACCAAACCCGATCGAGTACAACTGGCTCTTCGCGAGGAGCGCGCCCAGCACCAGAACCGCGACCATAAAATACGACAGGCACGACATCACGAAG